>CAVVGT010000018.1:0-79354 GCA_963747775.1 uncultured beta proteobacterium | reverse complement strand
GGAGACCGCGGTGCCGTCGGTCGCGAACCAGGCACGGTTCGTGCGCGAGTTCGCCGACGCCGCCGCGCGGCATGGCCTGCGATACAACGTCATCGAGGCCTTCGATCAGCCGTGGAAGCGCCGGCTCGAGGGCACCGTCGGCGGAACGTGGGGACTCCTCGATGCCGAGGGACAACCGAAGTTTCCGTTGCAGGGTGCGGTCCGGCCGGTGCGCGACGCGGCGCGCGGGATGCTCGGCGCGGCGCTCGGCGCGATCGGGCTGCTCGCCCTCGGCCTCCTCGGCGGCCCGCGCGCGCGCCTTCGGGGCGGCGCGTTTCTGCTGCTCGCCGGCAGTGCGATCGGCGCTGCGATCCCCACCCAGTCCCTCGCGCTGCAGGCCGCGTGTCGCGATGCGGCCGAGTGCTCGGTCGGGACGGCCTTCACGATGGTCGCTTTTCTGGCTGCCGTGCTGTGTGCGGTCGCGATCGCGCGGCGGCTCGATGGCCGGGGCGCCGCCGTCCCCGCGCCCGCGGTAGAAATTGCCCGCTGGTTGCAAACTGACGTGTCGAATTGGTCGGCATCCGAACGCTTTCTGGGCGCGCTCCGGTTCGCGATCTTGTTCGGTGCGGCGTTCATCTCGCTCGCGCTCGCGTTCGATCCGCGGTACCGCGACTTCCCGCTCGCGGCGTTTGCGACGCCCGCGGCCGGCTACGCACTGCTCGCGTGGGTCAGCGACCCCGTCGCGCGCGCGGCGTCGGCCGGGCGCGAGGAGCGCGTACTGGCAGCAGTGCTGGTGGCTTGCGCCCCGGTGATCGTCTGGCGCGAAACGCTCGCGAATGTCGACGCGCTCGCGTGGACGGGCCTATGCCTGCTCCTCGCCGCGAGCGCCGGCCTGCCGGGTGCGCGGGCGCGCCAGCGCAAGCAGGCCGAGCAGCAAGGCGATGGCGCCGGCCTCGACCGAGTACAGGACGAGCCCCGCCACCCCGAGACAAACCGCGCCGAGCGCCGCCCCTGATCGGCGCGTCGCAATCGAGATCCCGCCCGCCGCGGCGGCCGCGACCGCAAGCGCGTTGGTCGCGAACGCGGCAATCACGGCGGCGCGCAGCGCGCACCACCATGGCGCGCCGGCTGCGCTACAGAGGTGCGCCAGATCCTCGGGCTCGACGATCTGGACGCGCACGACCGCCGCCACCGCCGCCGCGATTGCGATCGAGATCGCGACGCCGACCGGCGTTTTCATCGACGGATGTCGTGGGCAAGAGACACTAGGCGGGGGCGGGCGGCGCGGGTACTCTCCGGACCGCGCCGGCGGTGCGCGCGGCCAGCGGAACTTTTCCGGAAACGGCTGGACTATGCCACGGTGGCATCGTCTTTGCGTGCGCCGGATTCAACCCGGCGAGTCGCACGCGCGTTGTTACCACCGCTTCCTTCCAGATCATCCGAGCAGAGATCCGTGAGTTCACCGCACGCCCCCGCCTTACCGCGCGCCGGTACTCCCGGCCCGCTCACCGCCCTCTTCACCGCGTTTTCCATCGCCGCGCTCCTGGCAACCCTCAATTTCGGGGCCTGGGGCGGGTTCAACCAGCCGCTCCCCCTGCCCGACTGGGACGGCCCGGTCGCCGGCGTCGCGTACAGCGGATTCCAGCGCGACGACGATCCCACGCAGGACCGGTTCCCCACCGAAGACGACCTCGCGGACGACCTCGCGCTCATCGCGCGCATGACCGACCGGATCCGCACCTACAGCGCGGTGGAGAATCGCGCGGTTGCGGCGCTCGCGCGCGATCACGGCATCCGCGTCACGCTCGGGGCGTGGCTCGACCGGCGCACCGACAACAACGACATCGAGGTCGCGGCCGCCGTCCGGACTGCCCGCGACACCCCGAACGTCGAGCGCATAGTGGTGGGGAACGAGGCGCTGCTCCGCGGCGACCTAACGGTCGACGAGCTGATCGTCTACCTGAAGCGCATCAAGCGATTCACGAAGAAGCCGGTGTCCACCGCCGAGCCCTGGCACGTGTGGCTGCGGTATCCGGAGCTCGCGCGCCACGTCGACTTCATTACCATCCACCTGCTGCCGTACTGGGAAGGCGTGCCTGCCGCGCACGCCGTCGACTATGCGCTGGCGCGCTACGAAGAGCTGAAGCGCGCGTTCCCGAAGAAGCGCGTGGTGATCGGCGAAATCGGCTGGCCGAGCCGCGGCGACCGCGTCGGCGGCGCGATCGCCTCGCCCGCCGAGCAGGCGCGCTTCCTGCGCGAGTTCCTGGCGCGCACGGCCGAACAGCCCCTCGACTACTACCTGATGGAGATGTTCGACCAGCCGTGGAAGCAGTCCGCGGAAGGCCGCGCCGGCGCCTACTGGGGCATCGCCCATGCCGACCGGACGCCGAAACTCGCGCTCGCGGGCCCGTTCGAGTCCGACCCGGCTTGGCGCGCCAAGGCGCTTGCGGCGTCGTTCGTCGCAGCGCCGTTCATCCTGTGGTTCGCTTTCGCGTTTCGCCGCCTCAGGCTCGCCGCGCTGATCGCTTTCGGGGCGCTCGTGCAGGTCGTTGCAGCAACGCTCGTGTGGCTGGCGGCGATCCCGTTCGAGTTCTATCTCCGCCCGATCGACTGGATCGCCCTCGCGGTCCTGCTTCCCGGCGCCGCGGCGATGCTCGCCGTGCTGCTCGTCAACGGATTCGAGTTCGTCGAGGTGGTGTGGCACCGCGCCTGGCGCCGCGAGTTCCGCTCGGTGCCGCTCCTTCCCGGCGTGCGCGAGCCGTTCGTGTCGATCCACCTGCCCGCGTGCAGCGAGCCGCCCGAGATGGTGATCCTTACTCTCGACTCGCTCGCGCGCCTCGACTACTCGCGCTTCGAGGTGATCGTCGTCGACAACAACACGGCGGACGAGCGGCTGTGGGAGCCGGTGGAGGCGCACTGCGCGCAGCTCGGACCGCGCTTCCGCTTCTTCCATCTCCCGAAATGGCCGGGGTTCAAGGCGGGTGCGCTCAACTTCGCATTGGGACAAACCGACGCACACGCGGAGGCGATCGGGGTGGTCGACGCCGACTACGCGGTGGACCCGCAGTGGCTGCGCCGGCTCGTCGCGCACTTCAGCGATCCCGGCGTCGCAGTCGTGCAGGCGCCGCAGGCGCACCGCGACTTCGCCTCGAGCCCGTTCCGCCGCATGGCGAACTGGGAATTCGACGGCTTCTTCCGCATCGGCATGCATCACCGCAACGAGCGCAACGCGATCATCCAGCACGGGACGATGACCCTCGTGCGCCGGCGCTCGCTCGAGCGGGTCGGCGGCTGGGCCGAATGGTGCATCTGCGAAGACGCGGAGCTCGGTCTGCGACTCATGGAAGCCGGGCACGAGGTGCGCTATGTCGACGAGGTGCTCGGCCACGGCCTCACCCCTGTGGACTTCAACGCCTTCAAGGCGCAGCGCTTCCGCTGGGCGTTTGGCGCGATGCAGATCCTCAAGGCCCACGCGCGCCCGCTCGTCGGGCAGAGCAAGCTGACGGGCGGTCAGCGCTACCACTTCCTGACCGGCTGGGGCACGTGGTTCGCCGACGCACTGCATCTCCTCTTCGCGGCCAGCGCGCTCGCGTGGACGATCGGCGCGATCGCCGCGCCGGCACTCTTCCCTTTGCCGCTCGATCTGTATCTGGTCCCGGTGCTCGCGTTCCTGGTGGCCAAGACCGTCTTCAGCCCGGCGCTCTATCGCAACCGGGTCGAGTGCAGCTGGGCCGACGTCGCCGGCGCATCGCTCGCGAGCATGGCGCTCTCGCACACGGTCGCGCGCGGGGTGTTCGAGGGACTGCGGCGAAAGACCGGCGAGTTCAAGCGCACCGCGAAGGGCGTCGGGCGCGCGCCGCGCCTTGCCTGGCTCGCCGCGGCGCGCGAGGAAGCGCTGTTCCTCGTTGCGCTCCTCCTGGCAGCGGCCGCGGTGGCCTGGCAATTCGGCACCGATCATCGCGAGGCGATGCTCTGGGCGGTCGTGCTCGTCGCCCAGGCTGTCCCCTATGCCGCTTCGGTCGCTGCGGCATGGATCGCCGCGCGCAGCACGGGTGCCGAGCGCTCCGCCCAGCCCGCCCCTCGCGCGGTGCCGGAGCCGGTCGCCGGGCTGCGCGCAGCCGCCTGACGGACGGCCGCCGCGCTCAAAGGGCGTCGACGGCGTCCAGCAGGTCGCCGAGGCGCTCGATTGCGAGGTCGAAGAGGTCGGCGCCGGTGCTGGCCAGGTCCAGAGGGGCCGCGCCGCTCGACCAGCGTTGCGCGCCGCGATTCGCCCGCGATTCGGCCGCGCGCATGTCGAAAACCGCCTGCGCAACCGACGCGCGGGTCGGCAGAGGGCGGCGCTTCTCGGCCTGCGACCATTCCCGCAACGCCTTCGCGACCGCGTCCGCGTCGAGGATCGCGAGAGGCGCCTTGCAGAAGCCGCATGCCGTGTCGCGCTGGAGGTCGATCGGCGCGCCGCAGCTCGAGCAGCGCACGATCTTCAGCTCCGCGCGCACGCGCCCAAGCTCCGCGGGCGTGAGCGCACGGACGAACTGCTTCTCGCGCAGGAACTGGAAGAACGGCGTCAGGCGTCCGTGCTCGTCGGGACAGCGCCAGTACGAGAACCGGCCGGCCTTCGCCAGGTCGTGCGCCAGCGCAAGCGGCTTGCGGCAGCGCGGGCAGCCAAACCGCTCGGGAAGCGCACGGCGCGGCTCGCTCTGGCGTGCATGAATGTCACGGAACAGCTCGATCACCGCGCCCGGCGCGAGCTGGACGCTCTCGTTGCGGTCGAACCAGATCGCGTGGCACGGATAGCAGAGATCGAGGCACAGCCGGGCGGCGTCGTGATTCGGAAGCGCGCGCTTCGTCATCCCGTGCCCGCAGCTCGGGCAGGAGATCAGGGGGTCGCAGGTTGCGTCGTCCATGTGCGCAGTCTCGTCACAGCACCGTGTCGGTGCGCGCCCCGAGCGACGCGAGCACGCGCTCGGCGGCGGCGACGCCACGATACTGCGCTTCCTCGAACAGCGAGAAACCGCTCGCGTCCGAATGCGCAAAATGCACGCGCGCGGCGCCGCGCTCGACGCGCCGGCGTGCAGCGCTCCACACGAAGCCGGGACGCGGGCAGGTCATCGCGTGGCCGTTTGCGAATACGTCGATCGTCCGCACCGTCTCGCGGATCTCCGGATGCGGGCGCGCGAGGTCGGCGAGGATGCGCTCGGCCCAGGCTTCGCGCGACGTGGCGAGGAGGCGCCGGCGCGCATCCGCGGGCGCCTCCTCGCAGAGCGGCCAATAGTAGGTGAGCACGGTCGCGCCGCGGCGCGACGCGAGGTCCTGATGCGTTGCGACCACGTAGCCGAGCGCGGGGCTGTCGTAGAGGACGTTGTCCCAGGCAAGGGGCGCGCCGTGCCGGTCGCGCGGCGATGCCTCGAGCGTGAGGTTCGCGACGAGCCACGGCGCATAGTCGAAGGCGCGCAGGGCCCCGTCGAGTCCCGCAGCGGCGGAGACGAGCGCGCGCGCCGCGAAAGCGGCCGGCGCCGCCCACACGACGTGCTGCGCGGCGATCGCGACCGACCGGTCCTCGTCTGGCAGGTACGCCTCGACGAGCACGTCGCGCGGGCGTGGTTCGACGCGGTGGACGAGCGCCCCGGTGGTGAGCGGAGGCGCCCAGCGCTCCAGCATGCGCTGCACGATCCAGCCGTTGCCCGCCGGCCAGGTCAGCACCGTCTCGGGATCGGCGTCCTGCGCCTGGGCGTCGCGGCTCGCGAAGTAGTGGATTCCCGCCCATGCCGAGACGCGGCGATAGTCGCAGCCGTAGTCGTCGCGACAGGCGTAATCGACCGACCAGTGCACCGCGTCGCTCGTGTAGCCTTCGGCGACGAGCCAGTCGCGCATCGTCACGGCGTCGAGCGCGAGGGTCTTCGGATCGCGCGACGAGTGCGCCATCGGGATCGCGAACGCCCGGCGCCCGTCGGCGCCACGCAGCCGCTTGAAGCCCTCCATCCGGTCGTGGAAGCGCCGCCACTCGTCGCGCTCGGCGGCACCGGCGCGCGCGAGCGGAACCAGTCCGTCGTACCACGTGCCGTCGCGATACAGCCGCTCGTGCGGCGAGAAGCAGAGATAGCGCTCCTCGTACCGGGGCGCGGGCGCCTCCGGGTCGCCCTTGAGCACGCCGAGGTCCGCGAGCAGCAGCCGCACGGCCCGCGACTCGCGCGTCGGCAGCGGCAGATAATGCGCGCCCCACGGAAAGGCGCTCACCGCGTTCTCGCCCGAGCGAGAGTTGCCGCCGGCCGCGCGCTCCAGCTCGATCAGCTCGAAGTCGTCGAAGCCGGCCTTGCGGAATCGCCAGGCGGCGGAGAGCCCGCCGATGCCGGCGCCCACGATCACGACCGCGCGGCGGCGGTGCGCGGTGGCGCGCGGCAGATTGCCGTCGCGCAGGCGGTGCCCGAGCTCATGATGCGGTGCGAGCATGATGCCCGGCGGCAGCGGCGGCGCGGCGCGTCCGCCGCACGCCGAGCTCAGCAGCGCGGCCGCACCGGCCGCCATGAATTCGCGGCGCCTCACGCTCTCCGGCTCATTCGATCGGCGACCTCTTCCACTCCTGCTCGTAGTACTGCACCAGCACCTGGTTATTGAGGCGGTTCACCTCCGCGGGCACGCGCGCCATGTCCTTCGGGAAGACGAAGAGCGCGGACTGGATCTCGGCCGTGAGGAACTTCAGCTCGGGCCCGTACCGCGCCGGCGGAACGTAAGACTCGCGGGACGCGATGACGTAGCCCCACTCGCCGAACGACGGGACGAGCGCGTGATACGGCGTCGCCTTGAGCCCCGCCGACTCGATCGTCGTGACCACGCACCAGAAGGACTTGCGGGCGTACAGCGGCGAGGTCGACTGGATCACCGCCAGGCCGTGCGCCGACAGCCGCCGCTCCAGCAGCTGGTAGAACGACGTGGTGTAGAGCTTGCCGAGCGAGTAGTTGCTCGGGTCGGGGAAGTCCACGACGACGAAGTCGAAGTACTCGCCGGACTCTTCGAGCCACTTGAACGCGTCGGCGTTGACGACCTTCACCCGCGGCGAAGCAAGCGCGTCGCGATTGAGCGTGCGCAGCAGCGGCGCGGTCGCGAAGAGGCGCGTCATCTCGGGATCGAGGTCGACCAGCGTGACCGACTCGACGCCCGGGTAGCGCAGGATCTCGCGCACCGCGAGCCCGTCGCCGCCGCCGAGCACCAGCACGCGCCGCGCGGCGGGCAGCGCGGCGAGCCCGGGATGCACGAGCGCCTCGTGGTAGCGGTACTCGTCGCGCGAGCTAAACTGCAGGTTGCCATTCAGGAACAGGCGCACGTCCTCGCGCCACTTCGTCACGACGATGCGCTGGTACTTCGTGGAGCGCGCATAGACGATCTGGTCGGCGTACAGCCCCTCCTCCGCGAGCGTGGTCAGGCGGTCGGCGCCCGCGAGTCCGGCGGCGAGCAGCGCGATCACCAGTCCCGCCTGAGTCGCGCGCCAGCTCAACGGTGCGAGCTGCGCGCGAAAGAGGTACAGCGCCCAGGCGGCGACGAGGGCGTTCATGAGACCGAACAGGAACGCCGTGCGGATCAGCCCGAGATGCGGCGCGAGCACGAGCGGGAACGCGATGGAGACCGCGAGCGCGCCGAGGTAGTCGAACGACAGCACGTCGGCGACCAGCTCGCGAAAACCGAGCCGGTCGCGCAGGATGCGCATGACGAGCGGGATCTCCAGCCCGACGAGCACGCCGACCAGGGTGACGAAGCCGAAGAGGACGACCTTGAAGCTCGCCGGGATGTGCGCGAAGGCGAGGAACATCGTCGCGGCCGAGACGCCGCCGAGCACCGCGATCGCGAGCTCGATCTCGAAGAAGCGCGCGACGAGGCCGGCGCGGACGAACCGCGACAGGTACGACCCCACGCCCATCGCGGCGAGATAGATCCCGATCACGAGCGAGAACTGCGTGACCGAATCGCCGAGGAGGTAGCTCGCCGCGGCGCCGGCGATCAGCTCGTAGACGAGACCGCACGCCGCGATGACGAACACCGAGGCGAGCAGCGCGCGGCTGAGCGCGCCCGGGCTGGGCGGCTCGGGCACGGCCACGTGGTCGTCCGAATCGACGCGGCGGGGGAAGAGCATGTGTCGGCGCCCCGGATGGGGCCGGATCAGTGCATCGCGGAGGCGACGATGATCGCGATCGCGACGATCACCGCCGCCACGACGGTCGCGACCGCCTGGTTGCGCTCCTCGATCAGCTCCTTCCACAGGTTGCCGGGCGTCAGCTTGTCGATCACGACGAACGTGACGATGACGAACACGATCCCCAGCAACGAGTAGACGAACGAGCCGATCAGTGCCGCCGGCTTGAGATACTCGAAAATCATCATCTAGCGCCTCCGTTGAGGGTGGGTCATTTGCCGCGCGTGCCGGTCGAGCCCGACGACCGGCCCGGCTCCTTCGTGCCCGCGTCGCTTCCATACAGCGACCAGTGGTTGTACTGTGCGTAGCCGAACACGCCGATCATGAGGGCGGCGAGCAGGGCGTAGGCTCGGTCCATGGCGCGGTCTCCGGTCGCTCGTCAGTCGTCGTCGTCGCCGTCGTCCGACGACGACGGCGCATGGTCGCTCTCCGCCCAGCGGCGCGACTCGTAGCTCGAGCTGCGCCACCAGGCGAAGATCGGCCACAGCGCGAGCGCGGCCAGGGCGAGGATGAGGTTCGTCCAATCGGGCGCGTCGCGCGCCACCTCGACCCGGCCGTGCACCGGCCGGCCGCGCGCCTCGCCCGAAGTCTCGATCTCCAGGTGGTAGCGCCCGGGCGGGACCTTCGCGAGGCGCGCCCGGTCCTCGCGGCCGCCCTCCGACCAGCTCTCGCCGTCGTCCACCCCCGCGTAGTACGACACCTCGCGGCCCACGCGCCAGGCGTCGCCGGTCTTCTCGTCGACCAGCGTCATGTCGAGGTACACCCAGGCGTTCTCGATGTTCGCGGTGGTGCTGATGGCGAGCGGCGCGGGCCGCGAGCCGCGCACTTCGAACGAAGGCGTGGTGATCTCCGCGGCCGGCGACCCGGGTTTGAACTCGAAGCTCTGGGCGACGAGCACCGTGGTGTCGGCGAACGTCCGCATTCCGAGGTGCACGGCGAACGCGACTGCCGCAAAGATCGCGTACCACTTCCAGTACTGGCGCACCCGCCCCGTGTACGGCGACGGCTGGTTGGGCGCGATTCCGACGCGCCGCGGCGGCGCGGTCTTCAGCCCGAACGCCCGCCACAGCGCTTCGGGTTCGAGGTACTCGCCGAGCGACCAGCTTTGCTCGGCCGAAGTCCGCTCGAACGACAGGAGGTAGGGCGGCGCGACGTAGTCGTCGCACTGCGCCTGCTCCCCGACCTTCACGCGCCAGTAGAACTCGCCCACGACGTAGCTCACCGTCGCCTGATAGGCTTGGAAGTGCTTGAACTCGCGCCCGAGATAGCGGGCCTGCGGGAAGCTCGATGCGCGCGTCACGCGCGGCATGTCGCGGGCGGTCTTGATCACGCTGAAGTGCCCGTTGTACTCGGACAGCCAGCGATAGCCCTGCTCCGGGTTGTGCAGCAGGTATTCGCCCCACTCGTAGGCGACCCCTTCCACCTTCATCTGCCGGCGCAGGTAGCCGACCGCCTCGTACTCGGCGCCGGCCAGCTTGCCGTGCGTGCCGAGCGGCACCGACAGCCTGAACTTCGCGGCGTTCGCCTCGGTGCGGGAGATGATCTCCAGGCCCGGCGTCGCGACGTCCACGACCGCGCCGCAGGACCCGCAGGCGACCGCCTCGGTGGTTTGAATGCGCTTCGTCAGCGGCGCGCCGCAACCCGGGCAGGCGAACGCGAACGCGCGTGCCGTCGCCGCCCCGGTCCGATTCGTATCGCGCAGGTTGGCGAACTTGAACGACTCGAACGGCTTCTGCTCGCCGACGAAGTGGAGCGGCGGGTCCTCGCTGTAGTCGAGCGTCGCGAAGCGCTCGTCGTCCCCGCGCAGGTCGACGAATGTCGCCTCCCACCCGGCACCGACCTTGAACGGCAGCTCGCCCTGCCCGGCGATGACGTTGGCACGCTCGATGTTGACGACCTCGTAGCGGCGGCCGTCCAGTTGCGCCGCGCGCCCGACGTCGACCTTTTCGAGCGGAGGGAGCCCGCCGGTGCGGCGCAGGAACGTCATGAGGTAGGTCCCCATGGCGTCGGAGAGCCAGCCGGTGCGCTGGTCGTCGAAGAGCGCGTACCACTCGTTCCATGCCCCCGAGCCGTAGCGGTACTGGATGCGGCCGATCAGCGCAAAGTGCACGCCCTTGTAGCGGCCCTCGGTGCCGAGCTGGAGAGGCGAAGCGTCCTCCGCCAGCTCCGCCATCTTGCCGATGTCCTCGAGCTGCGCACCCTGCTTGACGAGGGTCGAGCGGCAGAACTCGCAGATTGCGACGATGGATGCGGCGCCCCGGAAACGGACCGGCGCGCCGCAGGATGGACAGTTCGCGGTAGCCACTCGCTGTAATGACCGCGGTGCCGGGCACGCCCCCCTGGCGCGCCCTGGAGCGCTGCGACTACATCTTGCTCAGCAGGTCCGCCTTCTTCGTGTTGAACTCTTCCTCGGTGATCACGCCCTTGGTCTTCAGGTCGTGGAGCTTCTCGAGGAGCTGCATCGCGTCCTGCGGCTGGCTTTGCTGGGATGCGGCGCCCGGGGCGCCGGCCGGCTGCATGGCCTGTCCGATCGCTTGGCCCATGGCCTGGCCGATCCCCATCCCGGCACCAAGTCCCGCGCCGATGCCGGCGAGCCCGCCCTCGTTCGCCGCGGCGGTGCCGATGTTCGATGCGACCTCGTACTGCGTGTAGCGCTGCATGTCGCCGACCATGTTCATGGCGATGCGCTTGTCGAGGATCTTCTGCAGCTCCTCCGGGAGCGAAAGGTTCTCGACCACGAAGCCGTCGAGCTCGAGCCCGAATTTCGCGAAGCCCGCGCCGACCTTCTCCTTGAGTCGGGCGGCGAACTCGTCCTGCTGGGACGCCATGTCGAGGAACGGCACCTGCGACTCGGCGAAGAGGTCGGTGATCGAGCCGACGACGGTCGAGCGCAGCTGCCCGGTCAGGTCGTCGACGCCGTAGCGCTCGCGCGTGCCGCTAACGTTGGTGTGGAACGCCTTCGGATCCTTGATGCGGTACGAGTAGATGCCGAACGCGCGGAGACGAATCGCCCCGAACTCCTTGTCGCGGATCGTGATCGGGTTGGGCGTGCCCCACTTCTGGTCGACTTTGAGGCGGGTGCTGAAGAAGTACACGTCGCTCTTGAAGGGCGACTGGAAGAGCTTGTCCCAGTTCTTGAGGTAGGTGAGAACGGGGAGGGTCTGGGTGGTGAGCTTGTAGCGCCCCGGCACGAAGACGTCGGCGACCTTGCCCTCGTCGACGAACGCGGCCATCTGCGATTCGCGTACCGTCAGTTGCGCGCCGTACTGGATCTCCATGTCCTGCATCGGGAAGCGGTACGCGAGCGTCGTCTCGTCCTCTTCGGTCCAGTGGATGACGTCGATGAACTGCTTCTTGATGAAATCCATAAGAGCCATTGCGGTCTCTCCGGGGTCGCGACGACCGATGAGTCTACTCCCAACGCTGCGCCGGACGCTCGACGGGCGCGGCCGGTTCCGCGTCCGGGATGTGACTTTCTGCGGGTCTCCCGGCGCGCGCGGTACGATTACGGCCGCAGCACGCGGGAGGAAGAATGGCGAAAACGCCGCGCAAGAAGAGAACGAAGCTGAAGCCGGTCTGGGAACGCGGCTACCTCTCGCACGGCCTGTGGCTCGGGAAGAATCGCATGGGGACGGTGCGGATGGAAAAGGACGCGCGGCCGGAGGAGAAATACCGCTGGGAGGCGGGCACCCTGGCCGGCGGTGCCGCCACCCTCAAGGAGGCCAAGCGCGCGGTCGAGCAGGCGGTGCTCATGGGCGCGATGCAGCTCCCGCTGTTCGATCCGCCACAGCGGGACTAGTGCCGCAAGCCGCCTCGCGAATATGAAAAGGTCGCGAGAGTCGGGTAGCATCCGGCGCGCCGTCGCGCCGCTCGGGCATGCGGCGCATCGAAGGGAGGCTCTAATGACGACTGCCATCCGGCGGGCGTTTTTTGTCTGCGCGTTCGCCCTCTGCGCCGCCGCACCAGCCGCCGTGGCCGGCGAATGGGGGATCGACATATACGGCCTGTCCTACCACTTCAATCGCGACCTGGCCAAGCAGCTCGATGTCGACAACTCGTTCAATCCCGGTCTCGGCGTGCGCTACCAGTTCGCAGAGGTGGAGCGCTGGTCGTTTTTCGCCGACGCCGGTGCGTACCACGACTCGGGAAGCAACACCGCGGTGTACGGCGGCGTGGGCGCTTTGTGGCAGGTCGTCGGCGGGCTGCAGATTGGCGGCGCCCTCGCGCTGATGAACAGCGACACCTACAACCAGGGCAAGACCTTCATCGCGCCGCTCCCGCTCGTGGCCTACGACCTCGGCCCGGTGACGTTG
Organism: uncultured beta proteobacterium; assembly: GCA_963747775.1. Classification (GTDB taxonomy): domain Bacteria; phylum Pseudomonadota; class Gammaproteobacteria; order Burkholderiales; family SG8-39; genus JAGVSZ01. The sequence continues at coordinate 66,880 of CAVVGT010000018.1, read as the reverse complement.
AACCTGACTTACTTCCCGAAGATCTCGAACTACAACGAAGTGGCGTCGCTCGGCTTCTGGGTCACGCTCTGGCCGGAGCGCTTCAAGTAGCGCTCAGCCGGTATTGCGCAGGCCGGCGGCGATCCCGTTGATCGTCAGGTGCATCGCGCGCCGCAGGCGGTCGTCACGGTGGCCGGCGCGGTAGCGCTGGATCAGCTCGATCTGCAGGTGATTGAGCGGGTCGAGGTAGGGCAGCCGGTGCCGGATGCTGCGCGCGAGCGCCGGGTTGTCCGCAAGCAAATCGCCGCCGAGCGCGTTCACGGCGGCCAGCGTGCGCCGGTACTCCGCGCGAATGCTGCCGAACACGCGCTCGCGCAAGGCGGCATCCGAGACCAGCTCCGCATAGCGCGCCGCGATCCCGAGATCGCTCTTGGCCAGCACCATCTCCATGTTCGCGAGCGTCACCCGGAAGAACGGCCAGCGCGCGCGCATGTCGCGCAGCCGCGCGAGCGCGGCGTCGCGCGAGGGCGCGCGGGCGAGCCAGGCCTCCACCGCCGACCCGAACCCGAGCCAGCCCGGCAGCATGAGCCGCGATTGGCTCCAGCCGAACACCCATGGGATCGCGCGCAGGTCCTCGATGCGCGCGGATGCGGTGCGGGACGCCGGCCGGCTGCCGAGGTTCAGCTCGGCGATCTCGCCGATCGGGGTCGCCTCCCTAAAGTAGGCGGGGAATCCGGCCGTCTCGTACACCACGCCGCGGTAGGCCGCAAACGCGGCGCGGGAGAGCTGCTCGAGGTCGGCTTCGTACTCGGGCGGGTGCGCATCGTCGCCGCCCGGCGCGAAGCTCGCCGCGAACGTGGCGGCGACGAGCGACTCGAGGTTCGCGCGCCCGATCTCCGGATCGGAGTACTTGCTCGAGATGATCTCGCCCTGCTCGGTCAGCCGGATCGCGCCGTCGACGCTGCCGGCGGGCTGTGCGCGGATCGCGTCCGCCGTGGGCCCGCCGCCGCGCCCCACGCTGCCGCCGCGCCCGTGAAAGAAGCGCAGGGCGACGCCGCGGCGCCGCGCGACGGCGAGGAGCGCCACCTGCGCCTTGTAGAGCGACCAGCTCGAGGTCAGGTACCCGCCGTCCTTGTTGCTGTCCGAGTAGCCGAGCATCACCTCCTGCTTGCCGCCGCGTGTGGCGAGATAGCGCGCGTATGCCGCGTTCGCGAGCAACGTGTCGAGCACCGCGGGCGCGGTCTCGAGATCGCCGATCGTCTCGAAGAGCGGCACGACGTCGAGGTCGAGCGCGGGCTCGGGCCGCACGCGCAGCAGGCCCGCCTCCTTGAGCAGCAGCAGCGTCTCGAGCACGTCGCTCGCCGAGCGCGCCTGCGAGATGACGTAGTTCGTGACCGCGCGCGGGCCGAAGCGCGCACGGACTTCGTGCGCGGTGCGCAGGACCGCGAGCTCGCGCCGCGTGACCTCGCTGTAGCGCGCATCCGGCACCGCGAGCCGGCGCGGCCCCGAGAGCTCGCGGGCGAGGAGCTCGATGCGCGCGGGCTCGGGAAGCCGCTCGTAGTCGTGTGCGACCTCAGCGGCGGCGAGCAGCTCGGCGACGACCGACGCCTGGACCGCGGCGCTCTGGCGCAGGTCGAGGCTCGCGAGATGGAACCCGAATGCGTCCACCGCGTGCACGAGCGGCTCGACCGTGGCCGCGGCAATCGATGCGGCGCCGTGTCCGCGCAGGGAAGCGTCGACGATTCGCAGGTCCGCGGCGAGCTCGCCCGGCGCCGCGTAAGGCTCGGCTTGCGTCGCCGGCCGCACCGGCGGCCGCAGGTCCGCCAGCGCGCGCGCCGTCGCGGCGAGGCGCGCGTAGATGCCGACGAGCGCCTGCCGGTACGGCTCGTCCTGCCGGAACGCCGATGCATCGTCGGCGCGCCGCGCGAGCGCCGCGAGGTCCGCGCTCGGCGTCACGAGCCGCGAAGACAGCGACAGCTCGTGCCCCAGTCGATGCACGGCCACGAGGTAGTGCTCGATGGCGACCTCGAAGTGCCGCTGCGCCGCGTAAGCGAGCGTGTCGGCATCGACGAACGCGTTGCCGTCGCGATCGCCGCCGATCCACGAGCCGAAGCGGAGCACCGCGGCCGCCGGCAGCGGTGCTCCGGCGCCGAACGCGCCCTCCACCGCCGACTCGATCGCGCGGACGAGCTCCGGCGCCGCGCGCAGGAACGTCGACTGGAAGAACGCGAGCCCGTTCTCGACCTCGTCGGCGACTCGCAGTCTCACCAGCCTCAGCATGGCGGTGTGCCACAGCGTGAGCACGAGGCGGCGGAGCTTTCCTTCCGCCGCCTCGTGCGCGCCTCGCGACGCGTGCGGGCGGTGCCGCTCGACGAGCGCATCGGCGATCGCGCGCTCGAGCCCGAGCACGCTCTGCCGCTGCACCTCGGTCGGGTGCGCGGTGAGCACCGGCACGACGTCGGCGCGTGCGAGCCACTCGAGCACCGCCGCGCGCCCGGTACCGCGCGCCGCGGCCGCCTTCATCGCCGACAGGAGCGGCGGAGCGGCCTGCGATGCCTCGGCGGCACGGCGTGCGTCGACGTCCTCGGCGATGTTGCAGAAGTGCAGGAAGTAACTGAATGCGCGCACGACGTGCAGCGTGTGCTCGATGTCGAGCGCGGCGAGCTCGGCTTCCAGGCCATGCGCTGCGCCGCCGGACGGTCCGCGCCGGAACGCGACCGCGGCGCGCCGGATCGACTCCACCGCCGCGAACGCCTCGGCGCCCGCCTGCTCGCGCACCGTGTCGCCGAGCATCCGCCCGAGGTAGCGGATGTCGTCGCGCACGCGATCGTGCACCGCGTGCTCGGGATTCGTTGCGATGCTCTTCACCGCCGGTTGGGTCATACGCCCGGATTCAGCAAGAACCGTTCCGCGCGCATCTCTCCGCGGGCGGTCCGGCCGCCACGACCCGTCTAGCGGCCCGACGCGAGCCGGTGCGCCCAGCGCGTCGTCTCGGGCAGGCGGTATCGCGTCGCGCAAGCCAGGGTCCAGCGTACCGCGGTCTCGAGGCTCACGCGATGGCCGATCGAAACGTACAGCGGCTTCACGCCCGCGCGAGTGCGGAGCACCGCCCCGATTAGCTCGCCTGCCTCGCGAAGGGGCGTCCATGCACCACGGCGGTTCGCGGGCGCTCGATGCACGCCGACGAGCCGCGTCTTCGCGACGCCGATCGACGGACAATCGAGCAGCAGCCCGACATGGCTGGCGATCCCGAAGCGGCGCGGGTGCGCGATGCCCTGGCCGTCGTACAGGATCAGATCGGGCGCTCGAGTCACCTGCTCGAACGCGGCGAGCACCGCCGGCGCTTCCCGGAACGAGAGCAGCCCGGGAACGTAGGGAAACCTCGTCGGCACGCGGACCACGGCGCGCTCGACCAGCGCGAGTCCCGGGAAATCGAGCACCGCCACCGCCGCGCGCGTGATCCGGCCGTCCTCCTCGAATCCGACGTCGACGCCGGCCACGCGCCGCACCGCGCCGATCCGGTCCTCGCGCACGACGCGTCCGCGCAGCGCGGTTTGAAGCGCGATCGCTTCCTTGGGCGCGAGGTCCCACTCGTGGAGACGGCGCGCCTTCATCGCCGCGCGCGAGCCGTTCAGCCGGCGGCTTTCTTGGCCTTGGCGAGAAACTGCTTGCGGAACTTCTGCACCTTGGGCGCGACGACCCACATGCAGTACGGCTGGTAGGGATTGTTCGCGAAGTATTCCTGGTGATAGCGCTCGGCCATCCAGAAGTCGACCGCCGGCGTCACCTCGGTCACGATCGGGTCGTCGTAGACCTTCTCCGCCTGGAGGTGCGCGATCGCTTCCGCGGCGACCTTCTTCTGCTCGGGCGAGTGGTAAAAAATCGCGGAGCGGTATTGCGTGCCCACGTCGTTGCCCTGCCGGTTCGGCGTCGTCGGATCGTGGATGACGAAGAACACGTCGAGGATGTCGCGGTACGAGATCTTCGCCGGGTCGAAGGTCACGCGCACGACCTCGGCGTGGCCGCTGTCGCCGCCGCATACCTCCTCGTACGTCGGCGCCTGCGATCGGCCACCCATGTAGCCGGACTCGACCGTCTCGACGCCGGTGAGATCGTCGTAGACCGCCTCGAGGCACCAGAAGCAGCCGCCGCCGAGCGTAGCGACCTCCTTGCCGGCGGGGACTTCGGTGGGAGGAATGGCGCGGGCGGTCATCGCTGTGGCTCCTGGGTGAGTCTGGCTCGGTTCGTTGGTCGCGGGCGCGCCGCGATCCTTGCGCCAGAACGAGAATAGAGACCATCGCGCCATGGCGTTCGTTCCTCCCCGGCCTCGAGGCCGTCCGGCCGATTCTGCCCCGAATCGCGCGCCGCGCGCGACTGTGACAAACTTCACATCCCGACCACGATAGGTTGCGGTTGGGTTCCCTTCGACCACTAGATCTAGGGCCTTGAATCTGGCGGGATTTTCATGACGCTGGCGTTCCCGTAGTTAAAGCGATACCTTAACTGTCAGGGTCGATGTATTTGATGTGGCTCACGTCATGAACCACCGAGGGCTGCAATATTCGGCGTCAGTCGGAGGAAGGTGCCGCGGCTCGCGAAGCGGCGTATCCTTTTCCGCTCGTTTCCGGTCACCCGCACACAACAGGAATAATCATGCAACCAACTGAAATAACAAAGGAATCCATCAAGGCCAGCGTCGCCACCCTGCCTGAGCAGGAGATCGGGGAGGAGGTTCTGCTGGAGAAGTACGCGAAGGGAACCGAGCGCACGGCGACCGACGTCCGCCGCCGCGTCGCCCGGGCGCTCGCGGCGGTCGAGACCGAGGACAAGCGCGCGCTCTGGGAGGCGAAGTTCCTCGAGGCGCAGGAGCGCGGGTTCGTGCCCGCGGGCCGCATCAACTCGGCGGCGGGCACTTCGCTCACCGCGACGCTGATCAACTGCTTCGTGCAGCCGGTGGGCGACTCGATCACCGAATTGGTCGACGGGCGCCCCGGCATCTACACCGCGCTGGCGGAGGCCGCCGAGACCATGCGCCGCGGCGGCGGCGTCGGCTACGACTTCTCGTCGATCCGGCCACACGGTGCGCTGGTGCGCGGGACGATGTCGCGCGCGAGCGGTCCGGTCTCCTACATGCAGGTGTTCGACGAGTCGTGCGAGACCGTCGAGTCGGCCGGCTCGCGCCGCGGCGCGCAGATGGGCGTGCTCCGCTGCGACCACCCGGACGTGGAGGTGTTCATCCACGCCAAGGACCAGGGCGAGCTGACCAACTTCAACGTCTCGGTCGGCGTGACCGACGAGTTCATGCGCGCGGTGGAGGCCGACGCGGCGTTCGAGCTGGTGCACAAGGCCGAGCCGTCGCAGGACACCAAGGCCGAAGGCGCCTACCAGCGCGCCGACGGGCTGTGGGTGTACCGCAAGGTGCGCGCCCGCGACCTGTGGGACCAGATCATGCGCTCGACGTACGACCACGCCGAGCCGGGCATCCTGTTCCTCGATCGCATCAACAAGGACAACAACCTCTACTACTGCGAGACCATCGAGGCGACGAACCCGTGCGCCGAGCAGCCGCTCCCGCCGTACGGCTGCTGCGACCTCGGCTCGATCAATCTGGTGAAGTTCGTCAAGTCCCCGTTCATGGCCGAGGCGGAGTTCGACTTCGCCGCGTTCGGCAAGGTCGTCGAGACCTCGATCCGCATGCTCGACAACGTGCTCGACGCGACACCGTGGCCGCTCAAGAACCAGAAGGACGAGGCCATGGCCAAGCGCCGCGTCGGCCTCGGCTTCACCGGGCTGGGCGACGCGCTGATCATGCTGCGCCTGCGCTACGACACGGCGGACGCGTGCCAGATGGCCGCGCGCATCGCGGAATCCATGCGCGACCGCGCGTATCTCGCCTCGATCGAGCTCGCGCGCGAGCGCGGTGCGTTCCCGCTGTTCAACGCCGACCTTTATCTCGCGGGCGGAAACTTCGCGTCGCGGCTGCCGGCCGAGATCAAGCAGAAGATCCGCCAGTACGGCCTCCGCAACTCGCACCTGCTCTCGATCGCGCCGACCGGCACGATCAGCCTCGCGTTTGCCGACAACGCCTCGAACGGCATCGAGCCGCCGTTCTCTTGGACCTACTCGCGCCGCAAGCGCATGCCCGACGGCACGTGGAAAGACTACCAGGTCGAGGACTACGCGTGGCGGCTGTACCGCCATCTCGGCGGCGACGTGCGCGCCCTCCCGCCCTATTTCGTGACCGCGCTCGAGATCTCGGCGCAGGCGCACAAGGAGGTGGTCGCGGCGGTCGCGCCCTTCGTCGACACGAGCATCTCGAAGACGGTCAACGTGCCGGAGGACTATCCGTACGGCGAGTTCGAGGATCTCTACCTCTCCGCGTGGCGTGCGGGCCTGAAGGGCCTCGCGACCTATCGGCCGAACAAGGTGCTCGGTGCGGTGCTGTCGGTCGACGCAAAGCCGAAGGCCGAGGGCGAGAAGCGCGGCCCGCAGGACGTGGCGATCGCCGGCGCGAACCGCCGCCTCGCGATCAAGACCCTGCCGGCGCCGGTGCTCGCCTCGCTGGTGTGGCCCGGCCGGCCCGCGCTGCCCGCCGGCAACCTCGCGTGGACGTACATGATCCAGCACCCCGGCGGCGATTTCGCGCTGTTCGTCGGGCATGTGGAAGAGGAAGGGCGCGCGTTCCCGTTCGAGGCCTGGGTGAACGGCGCCGAGCAGCCGCGCGGCCTCGGCGCGGTCGCGAAGACCCTGTCGATGGACATGCGCGCGAACGACCGTGCGTGGCTCGCGCTGAAGCTCGAAGTGCTGTCGAAGACGCCCGGCGAGCAGTCGTTCGAGCTGCCTTTCCCGCCGCACGGCGAGAAGCGGCTCGTCCCGAGCGTCGCCGCCGGCGTGGCCCAGGCGATCCGCTGGCGCTGCGAGCAGCTCGGCGCGCTCGACGAGGCCGGCGCACCGGACCTGCTGTCGCCCGAAGGCCGGCCGCACCCGGTGCTGGATGCGATGTTCGCCGTCGAGGAGCCGAAGACCGGCACCGACGGCACGCTCTCCTGGACCGTCGACGTGCGCAACCCCGCCTCCGGCGAGGACTTCGTGCTCGGCTTGAAGGAGATCATGATGCCCGACGGCGTCACGCGTCCATACGCGATGTTCCTCTCGGGTTTCTACCCGCGCGCGCTGGACGGGTTGGCGCGACTGCTCTCGCTCGATATGCGCGTGATCGACCCGGCCTGGATCGGAATGAAGCTGCGCAAGCTCGTCAACTACTCGGAACCGCTCGGCGACTTCCTCGCCTTCGTGCCCGGGGAGCGCAAGCAGCAGACCTGGCCCTCGACGGTGGCTTACCTCGCGCGGCTCATCATCCACCGCTATGCGATGCTCGGCGTGCTCGACGAGCACGGCTACCCGCGGCGGGAGATGGGCATCCTCGAGGCGCCGCGCGACAACGGCTCGCCCAAGGTCATGCAGGGCGCCCTGTGCACCGAGTGCGGCAACTACACCGTCATCAAGAAGGACGGCTGCGACTTCTGTACGGCGTGCGGGGCGGTGGGAAGCTGCGGTTAGGCAGAGCCCGGCCCACCCCTGCGAAACGCCCCGCCGCGCGCGGGGCGTTTCGCTTCCCCACTCCGCCTACGCCGTCGCGGCGCCCGGCAGCAGTGTCTCGAGCAGCGTCCGCAGCGCCGCCGGCTCGATCGGCTTGCGGACAAGCGCGCGGATCCCGGCGTCCTGGACCTGGCTCTCGGTGAGCGCGTCCGCGTAGCCGCTGTAGAGGACGATCGGCAGCCCGGCCCGGCGCGCGAGCAGCCCGCGCGCAAGTTCCACGCCGGTCTGCCGCGGCATCGTCTGGTCGGTAATCACCACGTCGTAGCGCTCCGGCGCGCGCTCGAACAGCGCACGCGCCTCGGCGCCGTCGCGGGCCACCTCGACCTGGAGGCCCCACCCCTCGAGCAGCTCGCGCATGAACCCGCGCACCATCTCCTCGTCGTCCACCAGGAGCACGCGCCCGCGCAGGCCGCGCTGGCGCGCGGGCGGCGCGAACCCGGTCAGCGTCTCGTGCTCCGCGTCCGCGCCGTCCGCGTGCAGCACCGGCAAGAGCACGCGGAAGGTCGCACCCGCGCCCGGCCGCGTGTCGAGGACGAGGTGCCCGCCATGGTCGTGCACGATGCCGTGCACCATCGCGAGGCCCATGCCGCTGCCCTTGCCGACCTCCTTGGTGCTGAAGAACGGCTCGAAGATCCGCTCCGCCAGCGCCGGCGCGATGCCCGGCCCGTCGTCGCTCACGGCGAGCTCGACGAACTCGCCGTCGATCGCGCTGCGGCAGCTCGCGCAGACGGCCGCGTGGTTCGCGCGCCGCACATCGATGCGCACCTTGCCCTGGCCCTCGAGCGCGTCGCGTGCGTTGATGCACAGGTTGAGCAGCACCTGCTCGGCTTGCACCCGGTCGATCGATACCGGCGGCACGTCCCCGCCGGTCGACAGCTCGAGGTCGAGGGTTGCCGGCATCGACGAGTGCAGGAGCCGCGCCGATTCCGCCACCAGCCGGCGCAGGTCCACCGGGCGGCGCTCGCCCCGCTGGCCACGGCTGAAGGTGAGCATCTGCTGGATCAGGTCGCGCGCGCGCCGGCACGAGCGCGTCGCCTGGTCGAGATACCCAGCGACCTTCGGGTCGGCGGCCGCGGCTTCGCGCTCGGCGGCCAGCGTCACGTAGCCGATGATGCTCGTGAGGATGTTGTTGAAGTCGTGCGCGATGCCGCCGGTCAGCTGGCCGATGGCCTCCATCTTCTGCGCCTGGCGAAGCTGCGCCTCAAGCGCCAGGCGCTCGGCTTCGGCGCGCTTGCGCGCGGTGATGTCGCGCCCGATGTATAGCACGTGCGGCTGTCCCCGATGCCGAATCGGGACGCCGCGGAGCTCGATCTCGGCGGAGCGGCCGCCCTTCGTCACCATGACGGTCTCGAGCTGGATCGGCGCGCCGGTGAGCGCTTGCGCATGCAGCGCCTTCACCATTCCGTCGACCTCCGGCGGATTGGCGATGACGCGGTCGGCGCCGATTACCTCCTCGCGCCGGTAGCCGCTCATCGACTCGTAGGCCGGGTTGACGTCGACGATGCGGAAATCCGCATCGCGCAGCACCAGCGCGTCGGCCGAGGCGTCGAAGATCGCGCGGTACTGCTCCTCGCTCACGCGCAGCGCGTCCTCGGCGCGCTTGCGCTCGGTGATGTCGCGGATCGTCGAGATCACGATCTTGCGCCCGTCGAGCCACAGACGGTTCGAGGTGATCTCGATGGGGAAGACGGTGCCGTCCCGCCGGCGGTGGTAGCGCAGCGGGATGTGCACCCGGCCCTCGGGCGACTGGATCGAGCTGCGGGTCTGCTCGGGGTCGGCCGAGAGGTCCGCCGCGGTCATCGCGAGCAATTCGGCGCGGGCGTATCCCCAGAGCGACTCGGCCGCGCGATTCGCGTCGAGCAGCCGGAGCGTCTCCGCGTCGACCACCAGGATCGCGTCGGACTCCATCTCGAAGAGGAGGCGATAGCGGTGCTCGCTCGCGCGCAGCCGTTCCTCCGCGCGTTTCGCCTCGGTGATGTCGCGTACGATGATGAGCACATGCGGCCGCCCCTGGTACTGCATCGGCACGCCGTGGATCTCGACGTCGAACGTCGTGCCGTCCTTGCGCCGGGTGCGCGCCTCGAGCCGGCAGGGCGTGCCGGCAAGGACCTTCGGCAGCAGCACCGCGCACTCGCGTTCCAGCTCGGGCGGGATGAACACCGGCCGGGGTGCCCCGATCAGCTCCTCGCGGCGATAGCCATGCAGCGACAGGAACGCCTCGTTCGCGTCCACGATGCGGTGGTCCGCGTCCCACAGCAGCAGGCCGTCGACCGAGGCGTTGAAGATCGCCCGGTACTGCTCCTCGCTCGACTTCAGCGCCTCCTCGGCGCGCTTGCGCTCGGTGATGTCGCGCACGATCGCGAGCACGTGCGGCTCGCCGCGGTGCTGGATGGGGATCGTGCGCACTTCGATCTGGAACCGCTCGCCGTTCTTGCGCAGCGCCTCCAGCTCGACCTGGCACGGTTCGCCCGCGAGAGTGCGCCGGACGAGATCCCGCCGTCGCTCGACGTACTCGACCGGCAAGTGGGCGGGATAGTCGCTGTCCAGCACCTCCTCGCGCGAGTAGCCGTAGAGCTGCTCGTAGGCCGGATTGACGTCGATCCGCCGCAGTTCGGAGTTCCACAGCACCAGGGCGTCGGCCGAGGCATTGAAGACCGCCCGGTACTGCTCCTCGCTGGCGCGCACCGCCTCCTCGGCGCGCTTGCGCTCGGTGATGTCGCGGGCGATCACGAACACGTGCGGCCGGCCGCGATACTGCAGCGGCACGCCGCGCACCTCGACCGCGAAGCGCGTGCCGTCCTTGCGCACCGCCTCCATCTCGTACTGCGTGGCGTCGCCGCAGAGCTCGCGCTCGAACAGCGTCCGCGCCGCGTCCTGCTCCTCCGGCGGCGTGAACAGCATCCGCGTGGAGCCGATCACCTCCTCGCGCGTGAAGCCGGTCATCGCGAGCAGCGCGGGATTCACGTCAACGACCCGGAAATCCGCGTCGCGCAGCGTGAGGGCGTCCGCCGACGCGTTGAAGATCGCGCGGTACTGCTCCTCGCTCGCGCGCATCGCCTCCTCGGCGCGCTTGCGCTCGGTGACGTCGCGCGTGAAGGCGAGGATGCGCGGCTCGCCCGCGATCGTCGCGCGCTTGAGCGTCACCTCGTGCCACATCAGGTGCCCATCCTTGTGGCGCGCGTGCCACTCGAAGCGCACCGGCGCGGCGCGGAGCTTCGCCTGCTGGATTAGGCGCATCGCGTCCTGCTCGGTGTACGGCGGGACGTTGGCGCTCACGTCCCCGACCCCGAGGTTCCGCAGCGCCTCGCGCGAGTGCCCGTAGAGCTCGGCCGCCTTCGGGCTCACGTCGAGGATGCGGCCGGTGTCCCAGTCGTGCACGAAGATCGCGTCCTCGTTCGCCTCGAAGATCGCGCGGTAGCTCGCCTCGGAGGCCCGCAGCGCCTCGTCGGCGCGCGCGCGCTCGAGCTCGGCGGCGGCGCGCACCGCGAAGATCTTCAACATGGCCTCGGTGAGCGCCCGATCGACGAGCGGCCGGCGGTCCATCACCACGATCAGCCCGAGCTGCTCGCCCGTGGACGCGGTCAGGGTATAGGCCGCGTAGCTGTCGAACTCGAGCCTGGCGAAGAGCGACCGCGCCGCGAACTCGGGGCGCACGCCGTCGCGCACGTAGCGGAACTCCTGTCCGACCATGCCGGCGCACGGCGACGCGGCGACCTTGTACTCGAACGGTTCGAGGGGCCGGCCATCCAGGCAGGCTGCCACCGAGCGCATGTGCGTGCGTCGGGCGTCGAAGAAGACGGTGATCATCGCCGCGCCGACGCCCAGGATCTCGGCGAGCTGGCGCACGAGCGTGTCGAACACCTCCGGGCCGGCGGCGGTGGACACCGCCAGCGCCGCGCGCCGCAGCGCCTCCTCGTTGCGCTTGCGCTCGGTGATGTCGACCGAGATGCCGCAGACGGCGTAGGGCCTTCCGTCGGCGCCGAGGAGCGGGAACTTGTTCGCGAGCAGGGTGCGCCGCTCGCCGCGAATGACGTTCGTCTCCTCGATCTCGAGCGGCGTGCCGGTCTCGATCACGCGGCGGTCGTTCGCACGCAGCCCCGCGGCGATCTCCGCAGGGGCGATGTCGCCCGGCGTCAGACCGACGATCTCCGCGGCCGGCCGCCCGACGTGCTGCTCGAATGCCCGATTGACGAAGAGATACCGCCCCTCGAGGTCCTTCGCGAACACGCGGACGGTCGTGCTGTTGTCGAGGAGCTGCTGCAGCGTGGGCTTGGCCTCGAGCGGCGCGGGTTCGAGGGTGGGCTGCGGCCGGGGTTCTTTGGCGCTCATGTGGGGAGTCTAGCGACGATCCGCAGCCGGGCGGGCCCGATTACCCGCCGGAAACGATTGAAACGCTCCGGTTACAAACCGCGCCGGTTCAGACCGGCGGCACGAACATGTAGCCGGCGCCGCGGACGGTCCGGATCGCGCGCGGGTTGTCGGGGTCCTCTTCGATCTTGCGCCGCACGCGGGTGATGCGGATGTCGATCGAGCGGTCGAAGGGCTCCCACTCGCGGTTGCGGGTGAGCGTGAGCAGGCGGTCGCGCGACAGCACCTGGTTCGGGTGGTCGACGAACGCTTTCAGGAGGTCGAACTCCATCGCGGTGATCGGGACCTCGGCCCCGTCCTGCCCGAAGAGCTGGCGCGATCGGAGGTCGAGCTGGCACCGCCCGACCGGGACCCGCTGCGGCGCCGCGGCCGGCGCCGACGCCGGCGCCGCAGCGCGCGGCGCCGCCTGGACGCGGCGCACCACGCTCTTCACCCGGGCGAGGAGCTCGCGCAGGTCAAACGGCTTGGCGATGTAGTCGTCGGCGCCCATCTCGAGCCCCACGATGCGGTCGACCACCTCACCCGCCGCGGTGACCATGACGATCCCGAGGTCATAGCGCTCGCGCAGGAAGCGCGCGAGCGTGAGACCGTCCTCGCCCGGCAGGCGCACGTCGAGCAGCACGACGTCCGGCGCGCCGCGAGCGAGCGCCGCGCGCATCTCGGCGCCGCTGCCCGCGGTCTCGGCCTCGAATCCGTGCGACGCGAGGTACTCCGCGAGCATCTCGCGCACCTCGCGGTCATCGTCGACGATCAATACGCGCCCGCTGGTCATGCCGCTCCACGTCCTCCGGAATCCCGCGCGCAAATTATAGGCATACGCCCCTGCAACGCGCCCGGTTACACAACCGATACCAAGTGCGTCGAAACGGAAAGCATCGCGATACCTCCCGTCCGTAGGCTGCACAGCACGTTCTCGGCCGTTGTCACGAGCCTTGCGAACGAGCAGCCGGAAGCCGGCGCGCCTACCGCGCCGACTCCCGGGTCCCGACCACTGATCGACGGAGGCATGACCATGAATCGTTTCACTGCAATCGAATCCCGGGCCGTTCCCGCCCCCTTCGCGCCCGGCGCGCACCTCACCATCCGGCGCCGTCGCCGCCGCATCCTCACCCGCGCAGCCGAAAGCGCTCGCTCGCGCGTCGCGGCGGCGTTCGGGTCGCTGGCGAACGGCGTCGATGCACGCACCGCGGGCGCCCGGGTCAATGCGTTCTATCGCTCGAGCGGATTCGCCTGGGCGCGCTGCCTCGGCTAGCGCGCCGCGCGGTTACACACCGATACGAACTGTTTCGCGACCGCAATCGGACGAATACCGCCGCCGCCTAGAGTGCCGTCCATGCCGCACGCCACCGGGCGCCGCGGCCAGGCAAAGCAGTATCGCTCACACAAGGAGAACGCCATGAACGCCAGGCAAACGGAAGCTGCCGCCGCCGAGGACAGGCTGCGCAACCTCTATCGCATGGTCCCGGAGTTGGCGCGCGTCCGGCACGCCGCCCACACCGTCGATCGCGACCCGGCCGATCCGCACCGCGCCACCGCGTGGGTGGGCGCCGACGCGGCCGATCTGCTCCCGTTCACCGCCGAGCACGAGCTCGGCGGTCCGCGCGGCGGCGCCTCGCCCTCCGACATGCTGTGCGCCGCGCTCGCGGCCTCGCAGGATTCGGCGATCCGCCTCGCCGCGGCCCGTCACGGCGTGCGCATCGCGACCCTCGGCGTCGAAGTGACCGGCTGGACGGACGCGCGCGGCGTCTTCGGCACCGAGCCCGGCATCGCGGTCGGCTTCCAGACTCTGTCGACCACCGTTCGGCTCGACGTCGCCGACGGCACCGCCCTCGAAGCGGTGCAGCGGGTGCTGGCGGACGCCGAGAGCACCTGCATCGTGCTCGCGACCCTGCGCCGTGCGATGTCCGTATACATCCGCATTCATCACAACGTGCAAGCGCCCCTGGCGCTCGCTGCCTGAGGGAGAACACCATGGACCGCAAGCTCTGGACCACGCCCTACGACGCGCGCATCGTCGCCGAAGGCGTGCCACTCGCCCGCAACGAGGTCGTCGGCATCCGCGACGGCAACGGCGCGCTGGTGTTCGTCGAGTCGGGTACCGCGTGGATCACCCAGGAGGGCGACTCGCGCGACGTGCTCGTCCCGGCCGGAGAGTCCTTCCGGCTGGACCGGGCGGGCGTCGCGCTGGTGCAGGCGTACCGCGCGGGAACGATCACGATTACCGCGCCGCTCGACGGCGGCGAGCCGGAAGTATTCCGTTCCGCGCCGATCGCGAACACCGCGCGCGCGCCGCGCCGCGGCCACCCGCTGGTGCGGCGGATGTGGGCAATCGTCCTGCGACTCTACCGGCGGCACTCGCGGCCGCGCCCGTGGGACATCCGGATGATGCCGGAGCACGCGACGCCGCCCCTGCGGCTGCTCGATCCGGTCGGACCTGGTCCGCGCGCCGCTCGCGACCCCGCCGCCGGGCTGCGCGCCGCGATCGAGCTCGACATGACCCGCTGCGCCTGAGTCGTCACGCCGCGCACTCGCCATCGAATGAGGTGCACCACCATGACCCACGCAAACGTATTGATGCATTTCGCGGCGCGGCTCGACGAGCACCAGGTCGACGACGTCCGCGCCACCCTCACCGCGGTCGCCGGCGTCGCGCGCGTCGAGCCCGGCCGCAAGTTGCCGCAGTTGCTGCTCGTGGATTACGACCCGCGCGTCGTCAGTGCCCAAGCGCTGCTCGACGCGGTGCGCCTTCGCGGCCTCGCTCCCCAGCTCGTCGGGATGTGAGGCCGGTCCTTGCGCCAACCCCACCCAACAGGAGACTCGCCATGCAACAAGCCGTACAGCAACCCATCGACAGCAAGCGCTACGCGAAATCCGTCCAGGCGTCCAAGCGCGTCCGCTTCGACATCGACCAGGATGTGATCCGCGGCCGTGCGTTCGACTTCGCGAAGAAATTCCTGCCCGATGGCCTGTCGAAAGTCCAGACCCTGACGTTCCTGAGCGAGCGCGAGAAGCAGCTGATCAGCCAGATCCAGGGCCGCAGCTACGCGAACATCTTCGGCCTGGTCGAGCGCTTCATCGCCGCGAAGGTCCTCGAGGTGAGCCGCGAGCATTGGTTCGGCGACCAGGTCGCGCTCGAGGCGCTGGTGCGCTTCACCGACGAGGAGATCAAGCACCAGGAGATGTTCCGCCGCATCGAGCAGATGATCGCCCTGGGCATGCCCGAGGGCTACACGTTCCTCCCCGAGCCGAACGCGGTCGCCGCGGCCGTGCTCAGCAAGTCGACCTGGGCCGTGCTCGCGCTGACCTGCCACATCGAGATCTTCGTTCTCGCGCACTATCGCGAGAGCATCGACTCGGACCAGAACCTCTCCGACCTGTGGAAAGACGTGTTCCTGCACCACATGCGCGAGGAGTCGCAGCACGCGATCCTGGACGAGCTGGAGTGGCAGCGCGAGGACGCGAAGCTCACGCCCGAGGCGCGCGACCAGGCCGTCAACGATCTGATCGAGCTCGTCGGCGCGGTGGACGGCATCCTGCAGGTTCAGTCCGCCGCAGACGCGGACTACTTCCTGCGCATCTGCGGACGCACGTTCGGCCGCGACGAGGCCGAGAAGATCCGCGCGACGTTCCTCGCCGCATACCGGTGGCAGTACATCGTCTCGGGCGTGCAGGGGCGCTTCAGCGAGGTGCTCGGCCGCATGATCACGCCGGCGCAGTTCGAGCGCATCGGCGCGGCGCTCGCGCCGATCATGGGCTGAGCCCGGAGCGGGGCCGGAGCACGCCATGCACGTCGCCTACCACGCGGGTCGTCATCGCCTCCGGCTCCGTCTCGGCGCGGGCAGCGTTGTTCGCCTCGGCGGCGACTGCAAGGTCGTGATCCGGTCGGCGACACCTGCCGATGGCGAAGCCGTTCAGCAGTTCGTACGGACGCTCTCGCCCCTCGCCCGGCGTCGGCGGTTCTTCGGCGCGCTGACCGAGCTTTCGCCGGCGCAACTCGACCGGCTGGTGGGCACGCGGGATCCGCGGCACCTCTCCCTCGTCGCGCTGACGGCGAACGCAGACGAGCCGCGCATCGTCGCGATAGCACAGTACGCCGCCGAAGCGCCGGAATCGGCAGAGTTCGCGGTGGTCGTCGCGGACGCGTGGCAGCGCCAGGGCCTCGCGACCCGGTTGCTCGGAGTGCTGTTCGAGCGCGCCCGCCTGGCGGGTGTCCGGATCATGAACGGACTTGCCCTGGCGGAGAACGGGCCGATGCTCGCACTTGCCGCGAGGCTCGGTTTCGGCTTCGCCGAGGACCGCGATCCCAGCCTGGTGCGCCTGGAACGGCCGCTGCCGCCGCCGGCGCGCGCGGCACGGTTCGCCGGACGGTTGCGCCGGCTCGCCGCGCTGCGCGACCTCTCCGCAATGCTGCCGCAGGACGTGCCGTGCCGCTGAAACAAACGGAACAAAAACGGCCTCAGGGTGAAATCTCGCCAATGCCCCCGCTCACTAGACTGCGCCGTGAACCCGCTTCGCGGAGGTTCACACCGAGGAGCAATGGCATGACGCGTCGCTCGGGGGTCTGTTCCGAAGCGACGTGCGCCACCGTGGCAAACGCATGCAAGTGTTAGGCATCAGGGCACAGCCCAAGGAGGGACGCCATGTCCAGGACATTCGAGGTTAAGAGCTTTCTGCTGGCGCTAATGGTCGCTGGCTGTGCAAACCAGCAACCCCCCACGCCGTCGGTCAAGGTGCCGGACAAGCTCAATCCCGGCGCGAGCGAATCGCTGGCGATGATCGTTCCCGCAAAGGGCGTGCAGATCTACGAATGCCGCGCCAGGAAGGATCAGTCCGGTGGATACGAATGGGTGTTCGTGGCTCCCGAAGCCGGCCTCTTCGACGCCCGCGGGAACACTATCGGTCGCCACTATGCCGGCCCACACTGGGAATCGACCGATGGCAGCAAGGTGGTCGGTACGGTGAAGGAACGTGCCGACGCGCCAGCGGCCAACGCCATTCCTTGGCTGTTGCTTGCCGCGAAGCCCGTAGGCGCGGAAGGCTCGTTCAGCAAGATCACGAGCATACAGCGCGTAAATACCGCCGGAGGTGTGGCACCCGAGGCCGGATGTTCTCAGGCCGCTGTAGGGACATCGGTGCGCGTCGCCTACACGGCGGACTACTATTTTTTCACACCTAGTAGGCGGGCCTGGCGTCGATGGCAGCACCCCGTAGCCCTGAATGCGCAGGTCGTGGCAAGCGCCGATCACCGCGTGGACGATCGCTGACGGAGAAAGCCGATGCGCAAAGTCACGTGTCCCGCGCCGAACGCGGTGCTGCTCGAGGAGTTCCTGAAGCCGATGGGCATCACGCAGCACCGCCTGGCGAAGGAGATCGGGGTGCCGCAGCGAGACATCGGCGAGATCGTCGCCGGCACGCGCGCGATCACCGCCGACACGGGCCTGCGGCTTGCGCGCTTCTTCGGCACGTCGGAGGGCTTCTGGATCGTCCTGCAGGCCGCCTACGACCGCGAGACCGCAATGGACGCGCTGACGAAGACCCTGGCGAAGATCAAGCCTTGGCGCAATGCCGACTCGCTGGCCGACGTGCGGATCCGAGCGGAGGACGCGTCGGCGCTCCCGTAGCGGGAGCCGGACGCCCGACAGGTCGTTGATTCAACCCCCCACCGAGAATTCACGGCGCGATGGAACGCAAGCTCTGGACCGAACCTTTCGACGCGGGCGTCGTCGCCGCGGGCGTGCCGCTCGAAGGCCGGGAGGTAGTGGGCATCCGCTATGCACGCGGCGTGCTCGTGTTCGTCGAGTCGGGCAGCGCCTGGATCACGCAGGAGAACGACGTCCGCGACGTCATGATCTCCGCAGGTGAGTGGTTCCGGCTCGACCGCGATGGCGTCGCGCTGGTGCAGGCGCATCAGTCCGCGACGATCACGATCACTGCTCCGGTCGACGGCGTCCAATGCGAAGTGTTCCGTCCCGCGTCGCGTGCGCGGCGCGCCGGCCCGCCGTTCGTGCGGGGCTTCTGGGCCATCTGGCTGCGGCTCTACCGACGCCACGCGCGGCCTCGCCACTGGGAGTGCACGACCGCATGATCCCCCCAGTGCAGTTCGAGCGCGTCGTGCGCGACCGGCTCCGCGCCAGTCCCGGCGGCATCCTGCGGCTGCGCGACGGACGCGCGGCTGCGGTCCGGCCGGCACTGCCGGCGGACGGCGCGGCCGTGCAGCGATTCGTGCGCGAGCTCTCTCCACTCGCGCGCCGGCGGCGCTTTCTTGGCGCCGTGGCCGAGCTCGCTCCCGACCAGGTCGACCGGCTCACCAGGGTCAGGGATCCGCGGGACCTCGCGCTCGTCGCGCTGTCCGCGAACGCCGGGATGCCGCGCATCGTCGCGATGGCGCAGTACGCGTCTGACGATCCGCCCGCAGCGGAGTGTGCGGTGGTCGTCGCGGACGCCTGGCAACGCCAGGGCCTGGGCGAGCGCCTGCTCGAAATGCTCCTCGCGCGAGCCGCCGAGGTGGGTCTGCGCGCGATGAGCGGATTCGTTCTCGGCGACAACTGGCCGATGCTCGCGCTAACCGCCAAGCTCGGTTTCGACTCCGTGGAAAGCGACGAGCCTTACCTCGTGCGCGTGGCGAGGCCCCTGCCGCGGCTCCGGCGCCGGACCTCGTTCGTGGAGCGGTTGCGGCGGCTGATCACGCGATCCGGTGACAGGAGCGCTTTGCGCGCGGCATAGCACCCGCGGACTATGCGGGGTGGCGAGTCCGCCCGGGAAGGTTGACGAGCACGATCCCCGCGGCGACCAGCAGCGCGGCGGCAACGAAAGCGGCCGTGAGCCGCTCCCCGAGGAAGATCACGCCGGCGGCCACGCCGAACAGCGGCGACATGAACGTCAGGACGGAGAGCCGCGCCGCGTAGTACTTCGTGAGCAGCCAGAACCAGACGAGGTAGCTCGCGAACGCGACGAGCACGCCTTGATAGGCCATCACGACGAGTGCGAGCGGCGTCACCCGCACCACCCCCGGCTCGCCCATCGCGACCGACACGAAGACGAGCACGATCGCCGAGACCGCGAGCTGGTAGAAAAGCGTCTTCGTCGCGCTGGTGCGCGCGAGCTTGGTCGCGCGGATCAGCACGATCGTCGAAGCCCAGAGGAACGCTGCGATCACGCCAAAGAGGTCCCCGACGAGCGTCGCGCCACCTGCCGAGAGGAACCCTTCGCCGAAGGCCGCGACGATCCCGCCGAATGCGAGCAGCACCCCGGCCCACTGGCGCGCGCCGAGGTGCTCGCTCTTCACGAACAAGGGCAGCATCACCGCGGTCATGCACGGCGTCGTGTAGATGAATACGACCATCCGCGATGCCGCGGTGTAAGCGAGCCCGGCGTAGATGAACACGAACTCGAAGGCGAACATCGCTCCGGCCGCCAGCCCCGGCCAGAGCGTGCCGTCGTGGTCGAAGAGCGGGACGCGGCGCACCCGTGCCCAGACCAGGAGGAGCGCCGTGGCGATCGTCGAGCGCAGCCCCGCCTGCATGACGAGCGAGATGTCCGGCGCCGTCCACTTGATCGTGACCTGCTGGAACCCCCACATCATGCAGAGCACGACCATGAGGGCGAACGCGAGAGCGTCCAGGGGCTTGCGGTCGGCGATCATCGGCGCTCGTTCGGGCGGGCGACTGTAACCGATAATCCGCCCCATGGGACACCGCTACGCGACGCTCGTGCGCACCGGCCTGCGCGTGGACGGCTTCGACGAACCGCTGCGCGACCTCTACGCGCGCGCGCAAGAACTCTATCCTGAGGGCTTCCCCGCCGAGGAGACCACGGCGCTCGAGAAGCTCTACGCGCACACGTCGTTCGCGTTCGTCGACGCGCTGCGCAGGCAGATCGCGGCGCAGCTCGCGATCCCGACGGCCTGGATGCCGATGGACCTCTTCCAGGCCTATGGCTGCGGCCCGATCGCCCTGCACGACGACCGGTTCCGGTTCCCCGGGGTGTACTTCGTGATCGTTGTGGCACACTCGGGCCGGCTCGGCGTGGTCGACCGGACGAGCCGCGCGACGCGTCACGACGCCGGCGAAATCCTGCTCCTCGATCCGTACCGCAGGCACGCGCTGGTGCCCGAAGGGCGGACGGCGCGCGAGCACCCGTATGAGCGCACCCACGGCCTCGTCACCGACCCGGAGCGCCAGTTCATGTTCCTCGACTTCGACGTGAGACGGCCGCTGCTGCGCGAGCGCTTCAGGCTGCCTGAAAGGGAATCCCGCAATGACTGAGAAGAAGCTCTGCGCCGCGCTGCTGGCCACCGCGATCGCGACGCTGTGCGTCGCCGGCGCCGCGTCCGCCGCCGACCCGGCGCGCGGCCGCGCGCTCTACGAAGCGCGTTGCGGAGGCTGCCACAACGACAGCGTGCACAACGACAACTCGCGCAAGGCGCTCACCTTCGAGGCGGCGCGCGGCCGCGTGGCGTCCTTCAGCGCGCAGCTCAAGACCGGCTGGGGCGGCGCGCAGATCGACGGCGTCACGGTGTACCTGAACGAGCGGTACTACCGCTTCCCCTGCCCGGCGAAGCTCTGCCCCAAGCCGCCGCCCGCCAAGTCCTGAGTTTCCACAATCCGGAACGTATTTGCGTATGTTGACGACACCCGGCGGCGGGCGTAGCGTCCGCGCTTCGTCGGCGCGGGCGTGCGCCGCACGAATCCGAAGGAGAGACCCATGCTCAAGAAGCTCGCCGGCATCCTCATCGCTGCGTGTTCGCTCGCGGCCACGTCCGCAGTCGCCCAGCAGTGGCCCGTGAAGCCGGTGCGGCTGGTGGTGACATTCTCGCCGGGCGGCTCGAGCGACATCGTGGCGCGCGCCCTTGCCGTGCCGCTCGCGGCGAAGCTCGGCCAGCCGGTGATCGTCGACAACAAGCCGGGCGCCGGCGGCACGATCGCGGCGGCGGAGATCGCGCGCGCGGCGCCGGACGGCTACAACCTGCTGGTGTCGAACACCACGCCGATCTCGCTCTCGCCGACGATGCTCACGCCCCCGCCCTACGATTCGATCAAGAACTTCACGCACGTGAGCCTGGTCGCGGTGGTGCCCGACGTGATCATGGTGCACCCCTCGGTGCCGGTGAAGAACATGAAGGAGCTGGTCGCCTGGATCAAGGCGCAGAAGAACCCCGTGAATTTCGGCTCCGGCGGAATCGGGTCGATCGGGCACATCCTCGGCGAGATGTTCAAGAAGGAAGCGGGCGTGAACATCGAACACGTCGGCTACAAGGGCAGCGCGCCGATGATCACCGACCTCATCGGCGGCAGCCTCAGCTTCTCGTTCGACACGCTCCCGCAGAACGTGCCGCACATCAAGTCCGGGAAGCTCCGTCCGATCGCGGTGACCTCACGCGCGCGCGCGGCGATCGCGCCCGACGTGCCGAGCGTGACCGAGGAGGGAATGGCGTTCCTGGTGGCCGAGAACTTCGTCGGCATCTCGGGTCCGGCCGGCCTGCCCGAGCCGGTCGTCAAGCGGCTGCACGCCGCGATCCAGGAGTCGCTCGACGACCCGAACTTCGTGAAGCGCCTCAACGAGCTCGGCTTCGCCGTCCAGAAGATGTCGCAGGCGGACTTCCAGGCGTTCGTTCAGAACCAGATCACCGGCTGGGCGCCGGCGGTAAAGGCGTCGGGAGCGAAGCTCAACTGACGCGCGTCAGCGCGTCATCCCGGCGATGTCGCGCGGCGCGAGCCGCGCGCGCCGCGCGTGGCGATGCTCGAACCGGCCTTGGCCTTCCTGAAGAAAGCCCTGGGCGTGGCTGAAGGCAAGCCATCCGCCGTATCCCGCGAACCCCAGGGATGCCAGCTGGCCGAGCGTGAACAGCACGTCGACCAGCGATGCGAGCGATTCCATGGCGCGTCCTCCGCGTAGTCCCGGGTCCGATCGACCCAGGTCCAGAGTACGCGCCGCGCTCGTGGCGAAGTGGGTACTAGGGGCCGCCCTTTTGTGATTCATTGACATCCCGGGCGCCCCCGCCCGCGATCCCGCCTACTTCCCGGCTTGCGGCTTGTTCGCCAGCACGACATCCCAGGGGCCGCGGGCGTCGATGAACATCACGCAGTCCTGGCTGCCCTCGCATCTAGCGACATGCTTGGCCTTGCCGGTGAAAGCGAAGTAGGAGCCGGGCGGGAGCCGATGCTCCTTGCCGTCCACGATGAGGACCAGGTCTCCCGTTACCGTCGTGACATAGTGGTCCGGGGAGTGATGATGAACGGGCGCAACGAACCCCGCCGCGTAGCGCAGATAGAAATGGCTGGCGCCCTTCGCCATGTCGCCCTTGACCCGCGCGCTCGCCACGCCGGGAACGCCCGCTCCGATCCACTTCAGGTCCGCCGCGGGCGTGAAGGCCGTCTTCGCCGCGCCCTGCGCGAACGCCGCCGGCGAGAACGTCGGCACCAGCACGAGGACGGCCGCGGCCGCGACCGCGCAACACCGGTTCTTCATGGTTCCTCCTTTCGGTTACGGGAAACGTCGGTCACTGGGTGCCGCTCACTGCGGCTTCTGCTCGGGCACTGTCGAGCGTGAAGTAATCCGCGGCACGCGGTCCACGCGACGGCGCGGATGCAGCACGTCGCGCAGGCGCTCCGCCCGGACGATCTCGCAGCGCGTCACGCCCTGCTGGGGGTGGTCCTCGCGGTGCTGCACCAGCGCGTCCTCGCGGCCACGGTCCGCGCGCGTGTTCCGATAGTCGCCGCGCCCGTACAGGCAGACGCCGTCGCCGCTCGCCAGGTCCAGCGCCAGCAACGCCATCGTCCCGGTCGCGCGAAGGTTCCCCGCGCTCTTGAACACGCCGTCGCCGACGTACTCGCTCCAGCGCAGCTCGCGCGCGGCCGGGTCGTACTCGAGGAAGCCGGGCGCGCCGCCGCGATGCGCGACGTCCGGCATCCCGTCCGGGCTGACCGTCGCGAGGAACGAGGTTTCGGTCCGCGCCAGCACCGCGGCAAGCAGGGGGTGATCGAGCGCGAGCGGTTCCCGCACCACCGGGCCGACGCGCAGCGGCGCGTCGCAGACCGGGAGCGACGGCGCGAAGTACTTCCGGCAGAGCGTGAACGCTTCGGTGGCCACCAGTTCGGGCGCCGCGGCGCGCCCGTAGAGGAAGCCGTTGATCCGTGCGCGCCGCGCGAGCCCGAGGCTGATCACGAGCCCGCCGCACGCCGTCGGCGTCTGCACGTGTGCCGCGAGCCCGGCCGGCAGTTCGAGGCGGAGCTCCGGACCGTCGGCGAGGCGCACGAGCGGCGCCGCGCCGGAAACGAGCGCAAACCGCAGACCGTGGCCGTTCTCGGGCATCGCGAGGACGACGAGGTCGGCCCCGCGCGCGAAGTCCGGGACCGGGCCCACCCAGTCCGCGAGCTTGTCGGCGACGCGGCGCGTCTGCGCCTCGTCCTGCACCGCGCGCTGGCCGGCGTGATAGGCAAGCGGCTTCATCGCGGCCGTCCCGCCACTAGCAGAGCCGCCCGGTGCGTGCCGCCGCGGCGCCGGCTTCCGGCCGCGCGCGATCGAGCTCCTCGTGCACGCAGAGGATGTTGCCCTCGGGGTCATTGAACCACGCGGCCTTGTCGGAGCCGACGATGGCCACGTGCTCGATCGTCTTGAACCCCGGCAGGTCGTAGTCGTGGAACGCGACACCGCGCGCCTTCAGGTCGCGAACCGCCGCGACGATGTCCTCGACGGTGAACGACGCCGCGGTGTGCTCGGCCTTCGTTCCTTCGGGCTTCGGGAACAGCGCGAGCGTCGCCCCGCCGTTGCAGCGGAGCAGGAACTTCCCGTCCGGCCGCGGGCCGAGCGGCTCCAGGCCGAGCTTGTTCAGATAGAAATCGCGCGCCCGCTCCAGATCCTTCACGGGCAGCATGGTCGTCACTGGTGCATGAGTCAGCATGGTCATCTCCTTTGCAATCGAATCAGCGGGTCGGGGTGGCGAGCGTGAAACCGGCGACGCTCGCCTGAAATGGCTTCACGTCCCGCGCCCTTCTCCTCAAGCGTGCGCCTCGTGGGACTTCGCGTAGTCGATCATTCCCTGGAAGTCGACGACCACCGCGGGCTCGTTCCCCACGACCCACGCATCGTGACCCGAGGGAAGCAGCGAAACCTCACCCGGCCGGCAGTCGAACTCCGTGCCGTCGTCCATCAGGATCCGCAGGACACCGGAGACGTGATATTGGAAGTGCGGCGCCTCGCAGCTCTTCGTATTGACGAGCGGCTGGACCGATTTCGACCACTTCCAGCCCGGCTCGAACACGGCGCGGCCGACCGTCGCGCCGCCGATCTTGATCAGCTCGAGCCTGCCCTTCGGGAACTCGCGGATCTCGTCCGGCGTCCTGAAATCCTTGCATTCAGCCTTTTCCATATCGGGCCTCCGGTTGAGGGGGGTGGCCGGCCTTGAGCGCCGGTGTAGGCGTATTTGTAAGGCGCGCTGCGGAACCGGGAAATGCGTAGCCCTACGTACCGGGCCGACGTTCGGTGCGGGGGTTGGAATCAATGCGACGCGAAGCGAAAAGGGCCGACGCCGCGCGGTATCGGCCATGGCCCGGCTCGCGGACGGGGAAAGCCTACAGCTCGGCGATCAGCCGATCGGCGACGGCCTCGAAGCGCGCGACTTCGCCGTAGGAGCGTGCGAGCATCATCGCGCCCTCGAGGGCGCCGACGATCCCGCGCGCGGCGACCTCGGGCGACCCGGCGAAGCGCAGGGTGCCGGACGCGCGGCCCTCCTCGAGCACCGCCACGAGCCAGTGCTCGTTGCGGTCGAAGAAGTGCTTCACGCCGTCCTTGACCGGCTTCGCCAGCGTGGCGTAGTCGGAGGCCAGCATGCCGCACAGGCACATGCGATTGCTGCGCAGGACGTCCGTGTAGATCGCTGCGTAACGGCGCAACTTCTCGCGGCCATCGACGCCGCTCCGGTCGATCGCGGACAGGGCGTCCAGGAAGCGCTGCTCGTAGCGCTCGATCAGTCGCTGCCCGAGCTCGGCCTTGGTGGAGAAGTGATAGTGAAGGCTCGCTTTTGTGATGCCGAGGGTGCTCGCGATGTCCGCGTAACTGAAGCCGTTGAAGCCACGCGTCTGCACCAGCCGCTCGGCCACGTCCAGGATCCGCTGCGACGTGTCCACGCTGATCTTCGCTGCCCGAGGCATCCGAGCTCCCGCCGGTGGTCGCCCCGCCGCTGCGGCAGGACGTGACCGCCGCATTACAACCCATTTACCTACTGGTTGACAAGTAATCTACTAGTTGGTAAGTTTCCGGCGCGGTTTCCTCCCTTCCGGACGCTACGGGGGCGACATGGAGCAACTGACCAGCCGTGAGCTGCACGCCGCGCTCGACACGCTGCACGCGATCGGCGAGGCGTGCTCCACGGGCGACGAGTTCGCGCGCCGCGGCGTCGAGTGCCTTCCCAAACTGATCGGCGCCGACCTGACGACCCTCTCGACGTGCGACCTCGATAGCGGACACCGGTCGGTGGTCAGCGACCATGCCGCCGCGATCTCGCGGCGCGACATCGACGTGTTCGATCACTACTTCGACGTCCATCCCCTCGTATGCGAGCACGGGCGCAACCGCGCGGCGACGACGAAACGCATCGACGACCTGCTGCCGGACGGCGCGTTCCGCGGCACCCCGCTCTTCAACGAGTACTACCGGAAGATCGGCATCGACCACGTGATGGCCGTGCCGATCCACGTCGACCGAAGGTTCCTGGTGAGCTTCGTTCTCAACCGGAGCGGAGCCGGGTTCAGCGACCGCGATCGCGACCTCGCCGAGCTCATCCGGCCGCATCTCGCGAACCTCTATCGTCTAGGATGCGCGGCCGAGGGCACGCGCGACCTCCCGGCCGACGCGCCCTTCGACCGCGCCGCGGCCCCGCTCACCCCGCGCGAGCGCGAGGTGCTCGACTGGGTCGCAGCCGGGAAGACCAACCGCGACATCGCGGCAATCCTCAGCGCGAGCCCGCGCACCGTCGAGAAGCACCTCGAACGGATCTACGAGAAGCTCGGCGTGGAAACGCGCACCGCGGCGGTGATGCGGGTGCGAGCGCTGCCGCGGCGCAGCGACTGACCCGCCCGAGCGCAGTGCTAGACTGGCGGCCCGCTAGAACCCGCTAGAGCGGGGCGCGCATTCTTCCCGCGCGCTGGCGCAGAGCGATGCCCAGCCGCTACGACACCGTCGCCGTTTCGCTTCACTGGATCCTCGTGGTTGGGATCCTGTGCCAGATCGCGCTCGGCCTCTACCTCGGCGAAGTGCCGCGCAACACCCCCGGGCGCACCGTCTGGGTCAACTTCCACAAGTCGGTCGGCATCACCCTCGGCGTCCTGATCCTCTTCCGTCTGTACTGGCGGCTGACGCACCGGCCGCCCGCGCTGCCGGACACGATGGCGCGGTGGGAGCGGATCGCCGCCCGCGCGAGCCATGCGCTGCTCTACCTCTGCATGATCGGGATGCCCCTCTCCGGCTACGTCGCGACCAACTTCAGCAAGTTCGGCATCAAGTACTTCGGCCTCGTCGAGTTCCCGCCCTGGGGCTACGAGGACCGCCAGATCTACGCGCTCTTCAACGGCACCCACAAGGCACTCGCCGTGCTCTTCATCGTCCTCATCGCGATCCACGTTGCCGCCGCGCTCAAGCACGGCGTGATCGATCGCGACGGGCTCCTGCGCCGGATGTGGTTCGCGCCGAGAGCGCCCGAGTGACGAGCGGAAGCCGGCTCATCGTGTTCCGGCACTCCCCAGGCGCTCGCGCATATGTTCTTCGATCACCCGGAAGCCAATCTAAAAGCGATCACATCCGGTTGAGTTTCCGAACACCACACGCGCGCACGCTAGGTAAGTCAGATGCCGCCGATCAAATTATTGCGGACCACAAGGGCTTGTCGCGCCTCTCCACGTTCATTGCTGCCCTTCCACCGCGGCGAGGACGGCGAGCGCGTCACGCGTCGCCGCGACGTCGTGAGCGCGCACGATCGCCGCGCCCCGCTGCACGGCGAGCAGCGCGCCGGTCACGCTCGCCGGGAGCCGATCGTCGGGTGTCTTGCCGGTGATGCGACCGAGGCTCGACTTGCGCGACAAGCCCACCAGCACCGGGTAGCCGAGCGCCGCGATCGCGTCCAGATGTGCCAGGAGCCGCAGATTATGCGCGGTGGTCTTGCCGAAGCTGAAGCCGGGATCGACGACGATGCACTCGCGGGCGACGCCGGCGGCGACGCACGCCGCCGCGCGGACAGCCAGGAAGTCGCGGACCTCGGCGACGACGTCGCCGTAGACCGGATCTTCCTGCATCGTGCGGGGCTCGCCCTGCATGTGCATGAGGCATACCGCCGCGCCGGATTGGGCGACGATCTCGGCGCCGCCGGGCACCGCGAGCGCAGTGATGTCGTTGATCATCGTCGCGCCGCGCGCGAGCGCCTCGCGCATCACCTCGGGTCGCGTGGTGTCCACGGAGATCGGCACCCCGAGACCGGCCAGCCCCTCGAGCACCGGCAGGACGCGCCCGAGTTCTTCGTCGGTCGATACCGGCGCTGCCCCGGGGCGGCTCGACTCGCCGCCGACGTCGACGATGTCCGCGCCCTCATCGATGAGCCGTCGGGCGTGCACCACCGCCGCACGCGCTTCGGCGTGCCGCCCGCCGTCAAAAAACGAGTCGGGCGTGACGTTGACGATGCCCATCACGAGCGGCCGGTCGAGGGCGAGCGGGTAGCGGCCGCAGCGCAGGACGGAGGTCATCGAGAAACGGACCGGATCCTGATACACATCGGCTCAGCGTGTGATGCGCACGAAACGCAGGCGCTCTTCGATGAGCGGCGCCTCCTTCGCACCGCCCGCCGGGGACGGAACGGTCGTGCGCAGGCTGTAGATCCCGCCGGGGATCTCGGCGCTCAGAGTGAAGACGTAGGTCTTGCCCGCGTACCTGCCGATGCGGTCCTTGAGAGGATCGTCGAGATACGGCGCGATCGTGATCTCGCTTGCAGAGAGGACCTTGCCGCCGTGCGAGACCTGCGTCTGCGCGACTCTTGCGGGGTGCGCCAGCGCCAGGCGGATCGCCTTGCGGAAATAGCCGGGCTTGCCGCCCGTGAGACGTTGCATCTCGCGGATGTCGCGCTCGAGGAAGTACAGCAGCAGCGGGTTGCCCTCCGGTCGCGTCACCTCGGGGAAGTCGATCTTCCGCGCGTTCGTGAAGAACGCCACCGAAACGCGCTTCCCTCCGTCGGCGGCGCGAACCCGGAGCTCGACGGTATCGCGGAAACCGGCTTCTCCCGAACCGGTCTTTCGGAACTCATAGAAAAGCGTCGCCGCCGGCGCGACGTTCTTGAGGTGATCGGTCTGGAAGAGCAGCGTCTCCGCGGCGGAGATCGAGTCTTGCGCGCTCAAACCCGAGCTCGCTAGCCCGGCGACAAGGAGCACGCTCCGGGCGAGCGAGCGCGCGCGGTGAGGCATGCGGCCTACTTCGCGGGCCCCGCACCGCCGCGGGTCGGTGACGGATCGTTCGGGACGGCCATGACCCGGCCCTGATCATCCAGCTGCGGCACGCCGTAGGCAGCGAGGATCGCCTGGATCCGGGGGCGGTTGGCGTCGACCAGCCGCTCGATCCGCTCCTTCCACTCGCGTTCGCCGAAGCGCACGCCCATGGCGATGCGAAAATCGAACTGGATCTCCGGGTCCGGCTTGAACGGCACCACGGCCAGCGCGGCGGGCTGCGCGCGCTGGGCGAAGTAGCCGGCGATCGGCCCCCACACGAATGCGACGTCGATCGTGCCGGCCACCAGGTCCTTCTCGACGATCTCGCCCGGATAGCGCGCCGGATCCCCGGACTGGCGCTGATAGGGAACAACCTGATCGAACAGTCGATGCTTGAGCAGCCAGTCGGTCGGCGGCGTCTGGCCGACCACGCCGAGCTTGAGCGATTTCAGCTTGGCTGGCTCGAGGCGGAGCAAATCCTCCGGAGCCGTCACGCTGTCCAGCCCTTTGCCCTTCACGTATACCAGTGCATAGGTCGAGCGGTAATAGGGCTTCGTGGTCGAAGCGAGATCGAACCCCGCGGGTACGCCCATGACGAGGTCGCACTTGAAGCGGTTGGAGTCCGGGTCGCGCCCGCGCAGCGTGTTGCGGATGAAGCCCATGCGCTGCGGAAACCACGTGTACTCGAGCGTCCATCCCAGATCGCGCGCCAGGAGCTCGGCGATCTTGTTCTCGAAGCCTTCCCCGGCGCGGTTCGAGAACGGCAGGTTGTTCGGGTCCTCGCAGACGCGGAGCACGCGGTCTTCGCCCACCGGGGACGGGCCTTGCTGGGCCGGTGCGGCGATCGGCAACAACAGCGCCGACGCGATGGCGAGCGCGCGGGAAGCGAGATTCACTTCAGCTCTTCCAGGCGACCGGGCTGGATGGCCCCGTCGGAGCGACCTTTCAGGTACGCATAGAGCCCATCGATGTTCTCGGTGACCATCTTGCTGCCGTCGAAGTTTGGCATGCCCTTTTCGGGCCGCCCTTTCAGGATCGATTGCTTGAACTCTTCCTTCGAGAGCCGCTTCAGGCTGTCGA
This sequence comes from uncultured beta proteobacterium, assembly GCA_963747775.1. GTDB lineage: Bacteria > Pseudomonadota > Gammaproteobacteria > Burkholderiales > SG8-39 > JAGVSZ01. The sequence continues at coordinate 37,394 of CAVVGT010000018.1, read as the reverse complement.
TCAGCGACGGTCCGACCATGCCTTCCTGCCGCGCCCCGTGACAGCGCTCGCAGGCGAGGGCGCGCCACGTGCGCCAGCCTTCGAGCGTGACCTTGTCGACCTTGCTCCCGTCGGCGACCTTGTAGGGCGTCGGATCGGCCGCGACTGCGGCGTTCAGCGCCAGCAAAGCGAGCGCAAATGCCATCCCGGCGGCGAGTTGCATTCTCTTCATGCTCGGTAGTCCTTCAGAGATCAAAAAGGCTGGCACCCCCGAAGGGTGCCAGCCTTTCAATGCTTGAGCCCGGATTCGGTTTACGGCAAGGAAAACACGGTCAGCACGCCACCGAGGTCGGTGTACTTCGACAACTCCTTGTAGCCGCCTACCGCGCCGAGCCCCTCGGTTCCCTTCTCGGGATCGAGGCCCGCGGCAAGGCCGATGCCGGCCCACCCGCCGATCCCGGAGAGCACGCCGATGTACTGCTTGCCCTTGTGCTCCCAGGTATGCAGGTTGCCGATGATGCCGGACGGCGTCTTGAACTTGTACAGCTCCTTGGTGATGTCGTTCGCATCGACGCACTTCACGTAGCCCTCGAGCGTCCCGTAGCAGGCGACGCCGCCGGCGGTGACGAGCGCGCCGCTCCACACCGAAAACTTCTCGGGCTTGGACTTCACGATCTTGCCGGTGCCCGCGTCCCACATGATGAAGTTCCCCATGCCGCCGTGGCTCTTCGGCGCCGGGAACATCGAGAGCGTCGCGCCGACGTACGGCTGGCCCGCCGTGTACTCGACCTTGAACGGCTCGTAGTCCATGCACACGTGGTTCGTCGGCACGTAGAACATCTTGTTCGCCGGGTTGTACGCAGCCGGTTGCTGGTCTTTCGTGCCGAGCGCCGCGGGGCAGACCCCTTTGGTGTTCACGTCCGCGCCTTGCGCCTGCGTGCTGAACTGCTTCACGACCTGCGGCCGGCCGGTCTTCATGTCGACGTGCGTCGCCCAGTTCACCGTCGGATCGAACTTCTCGGCGACGAGCAGCTCGCCGGTGCTCCGATCGAGCGTGTAGCCGAAGCCGTTGCGGTCGAAGTGCACCACGACGTTGCGCGGCTTGCCCTTCACGTTGATGCCGTCGGCGAGGATCACCTCGTTCACGCCGTCGTAGTCCCATTCGTCGTGCGGCGTCATCTGGTACGCCCACCGCGCCTGGCCGGTGTCGACATCGCGCGCGAAGAGCGTCATCGACCACTTGTTGTCGCCGGGCCGCTGCACCGGGTTCCAGGTGCTGGGGTTGCCGGTCCCGTAGTACATCAGGTTGAGCTTCGGGTCGTAGCTGTACCAGCCCCAGGTGGTACCGCCGCCGATCTTCCACTGGTCGCCCTGCCAGGTCTTGAGCGACGAATCCTTGCCGACCGGCGCCATCTTGCCGTCGGTCCAGGTCATCGTCTTCTCCGGATCCATGAGCATCTCGGCGTCGGGTCCGGTGCTGAAGGCCTTCCAGACCTGCTTGCCGCTGTTGATGTCGAGAGCCACCACGTACCCGCGCACGCCGAACTCGCCGCCCGAGATGCCGGTGATCACCTTGTCCTTGAACACATGCGGGGCGTTGGTGTTCGTTTCGCCCTTTTTGGGATCGCCGTGCTTGACCTTCCACACCTCCTTGCCGGTCTTGGCGTCGAGGGCCACGAGAGTCGTGTCCGCCTGCTGGAGGAAGATCTTGCCCTCGGCGTACGCGAGGCCGCGGTTGACGGTGTCGCAGCACATCACCGGGATCACCGTCGGATCCTGCTTCGGCTCGTACTTCCACTTGATCTCCTGATCCGCGAGGCCGATCGCGAAGACCTTGTTCGGGAACGGGCTGTGGACATACAGCATGTCGCCGATCACCAGCGGGCCGCCTTCGTGGCCGCGCAGGACGCCGGTCGAGAACTGCCACGCGACGCGGAGATTCTTGACGTTGTCCTTGGTGATCTGCTTGAGCTGGCTGTAGCGGTGGTTCTGCATGTTGCCCGCCTGCATCGCCCAGTTCTTCGAGTCCTGGGTGAGCTTGATGACATCCTGATTGGCGAGCGCGGCGCCGGGCAGAACGACCAGGCCGAGCAGAACGCCCCAAGTGGACGTGCTTCTTGCTGCCATCTGGTGCCTCCTAATATTTGCGTAGCTATTTGCGGATCGCACACCGACACTTCGCACGGTACACCGCGCGCCGTGCGTGCCTCTTGCATGCGCGTGTCTTGTCGACCACTCTATATCAGATGCTTCTGCCGCCAGCGGACTTTTCGTCGGATGAAACAGGCGCTTGCTGACTGTTCCAAAAGCGAACAGTCGCGCGCGGGATTGTGTCAAAAGTGGGAGTCGCTCGAGCGTGCGCCCGGCGCCGGCGGGAGTGCTAGACTGATCCGAGGCATACAGGAGCGGGAATCATGGAGCGCGCGAAGGACAGGACCTACTCCGAGCCCGAGATCAAGGAGCGCCTCCAGAGCGAGCTGCCCCACTGGTACTTCGAAGAGGGCTGGATCCGCCGCAAGTACCGCACCGAAGGGTGGAAAGGCACGCTGATGGTGGTGAACACGGTCGGCCATCTCGCCGAGGCGGCGTGGCATCACCCCGACCTCACGGTGTCGTACGCGTTCGTCATCGTGAAGCTGCAGAGCCACGACGCCAAGGGCATCACGGACCGCGACTTCGAGCTCGCAAAGAAGATCGAGACGGTCGTCCAGTGGCAGCCGGCCAAGGATGGCGGTGCGCTCACCGGCACACCGAACGACGATCAGCGGTTCCGCTACATCAAGTACGACGCTTGAGGGCCTTCGGCGCGCGCTTTTGCTGCGCCGCCATAGTCGCCAGCGGCACAGCGGCTGCCGGCGACGCGCTACCAGTAGCGGAAATCGCTGCCGGCATCCTCGTGCATGCCGGCGCGCAGGCCGAAGCGTCGCCCTCGAACCAGGGTGCGATCGCAAACATCGGCTTCATCGTCGGCAGCCGCTGCGTGGCGGTAATCGACACCGGCGGCAGCCCGGAGGTCGGGCGCTCGCTGCGGGCAGCCATCCGCAAGGTCACCCCACTTCCGGTCTGCTACGTCGTGAATACCCACGTTCATCCCGACCACATCCTCGGCAACGCCGCGTTCGCAGCGGATCGCCCGGAGTTCGTGGGGCATGCGAAGCTCGCCGCGGCCATGGCTGCCCGCGGCCGGGTCTATCTCGCCGCAGCGAAGCGCGCCCTCGGCCCGGATGCGGCCGACGCCGAGATCATCCCGCCGACGCGCGCCGTGACAGGGAGCGCGACCCTCGACCTCGGTGACCGGGCGCTCGAGCTTCGCGCTTGGCCGACGGCACATACCGACCACGATCTGACGGTATTCGACGAGCGGACTGGAACGCTGTGGTTATCGGATCTGCTGTTCATCGAGCGCATTCCCGTGGTCGACGGGAGCTTGCGGGGGTGGCTGCAGGTGCTCGCCGACCTGAAGCGCTTCACCGCCAGGCGCGTGGTGCCGGGCCACGGCAACGTCACCAGCGACTGGCCCGGCGCGACTGCCGCGCAGGAAAGCTATCTACACGCGCTGCTGAGCGAGACCCGGGCAGCGCTGCGCGCCCGGAAGACGCTCCAGGAGGCGGTCGAGACCATCGGCGGAAGCGGGCGCGACAAGTGGCTGCTGTTCGACGCCTTCCACCGACGCAACGTCACCGCGGCCTTTGCCGAACTCGAATGGGAAGAGTAATGTTGGCCTGACCTTCGGCCAGGGCTCTTGGAGACTCCCGTTGTATAGCCCCAGACGCTTTCTGCTCCGCGCCGCGCTCGCCGGCCTCGCGTCGATCCTCGCCGCCGGGGCCCGGGCAAACGACGTGCCCGACCCCGAAACGGCGATCTGGAAAAAGCTCCAGCGCTCGCTGTTCGAGAATCGGCCGGTGGCGAGCGACGCGCGCGGCATCATTGAGCTCGTCACGCCCGTCCGCGCCGAGGACGCGGCCGTCGTGCCGGTCGCCATCCGCACCAAGCTCACCCAGCGGCCAGAGCGCTATGTCCGCCGCATCTACCTGATCGTGGACAAGAACCCCTCGCCGCTCGCGGCGATGTTCGAGCTCACGCCGGAAAGCGGACGCGCCGATCTCGAGACCCGCATCCGCATCGAGGAATACACCCACGTGCGCGCCGTGGCCGAGCTCTCCGACGGCACGCTCTTCGCGGACGCCCGCTTCGTCAAGGCGTCGGGCGGCTGCTCGGCCCCCGCCGGCAAGGATCCTGCCGCCGCCGCCGCGCGCGTCGGTCGCATGCGCCTCGCCGTCGACGGCAGCGTGAGCGACAACCAGCCGGCCCTCGCGCAGCTGATGATCAGCCACCCGAACGACTCGGGCCTGGTAATGGACCAGCTGACGCGCCACTACACCCCGGCGTACTTCGTGCGCTTGATCAAGGTGACCTACGCCGGCAAGCCGATCCTCACCGCCGAGGTCGATTTCTCGATCAGCGAGAACCCGAACTTCCGCTTCTATTTCGTGCCCGTCGGCGACGGCGAGCTGAAGGCGGAGGCGGTCGACACCAAGGAGCTCAGGTTCGAGGCGAGGCTCGCCGTCCGGCGCGGTCCGGGTTGATCAACGCGGCACGTCGCAACGCTTCATCGCCTCGCCCTGGATCTTGACGTAGCGCTGCGCCATTTCGCGCGTCTTCGGCGGATCGCGGAACACGCCGCCCCGCTCGCCGCCGAGACTCTGAAAGCGCGCCGCGGTGGCCGCCTCGACGAAATCGTCGTAGGCGAGCTTCTCGGCAATATCGTCGATCACGCACGAGCACTTGTAGAGAAACTCCTGCTTGGCACCGTTCTTCTGCATGCACTCGAGGACGAACTCGACGCGATCCACGGTGGGGTAGACCTTGGCGCCTTTACCCTGCGCAGCTACAGTGCCGGCGGGAACGATGGCCAACGCGATCACGAGCGCAATCCAGGCGGGCGACGACATAGCTCCTCCTTCGTGTTGCAGTCGGTCTGAGCCGCAGTCGATCCTAGCACGCGGGTCAGCGCACACGCTCCTCGCGGCGCTCGCCACCTGGGCGGCCGGATGCTTCGCGGCGCCGTTCCCGGAGCCCGACGCGCTCGGCCAGGGCGTCTACGCGTTCTATGGCGCGCGCGAGGAGCCGAGCCGCGCGAACCGCGGTCACGTATCCAATCAGGGCTTCATCGTGGCCGCCGCGGGGGTGGTCGTCATCGACAGCGGTTCGACCGCTGCTTTCGCCGAGCACATGATCGGCGCGATTCGCGCGCGGACCGCGAAGCCGCTCACGCTCGTCGTCCTCACGCGCCCGGTCGACGACGCAATCTTCGGCGCGACGGTCTTCCAGCAGCACGGCGCGCAGGTCGTGGCGCACGAGGCCGCGGCGAAGCTCATCGCCGAGCGCTGCGCGCTCTGCCTGCGGAACCTCGCGAACGAGCTGGGCGACGACCTCACCGCCGGGACACGCGTGCCCCGCCCCGACCGGCTGTTCAAGGGCTCCCAACCGCTCGTCGCCGCGGGCCGCCGCCTGGAACTCCTCGACTACAGCGGCGCCGCGGCGCCGGGAAGCATCGCCGTATGGGACCCCGAATCGGGGTTCCTCTTCGCCGGCGGGTTGACGAGCTTCGGGCGCATCCCCGAAACGCGGGATGGTGTCTTGGCGGATTGGATCCGGGCGCTCCGCGACCTCGCGCAGGTCCCGGCCCGGGGAATCGTCCCCGCCTACGGGCCGGCCGGGGACCGCTCGAGCCTGGAAGCCGTCGCGGCGTACCTGGCCGCACTCGACGCCCGTACCGCGCAGGCCTACGCCGCCCGGGTCAGCCTGCTCGAGGCGCCGCGGACGGTGGCGATATCCGAGTACCGGGACTGGGCGCTCTACGAGGTGGTGCATCCGCGTAACGTTCACCACGCCTATGTCGCTCGCGAGCGACACGAGTTGGCCAAGCCTTAGCGTGGGCCGGCCCCCAATCCCACGCACGGCCATGCCCCCGTCCGCGCTTGGCGGCATCGCCGCGTGACATATAATCGCCACCGCAGCGCGAGCCGCAACGACAACAAACCACAGCGCAGCGCCTGCTACGAAGGAGGAGATCATGCTTCAGCCGACCGGCACGCATGCCCGGTTCATCTACTCCGTCATCCGGGGCACCGCGCGCGAAGACGGAGCAAAGGCTCCGGAGCACGTGAAGCGCTCCTGGCTGCGTTGCGTCAACGAGTACGGGCTGGATCCGCAGTCGAATGCGGAGGCTGTCGTCGTCTCGCGCGAGGCACTCCTGCTCTGCAAGGAGCAGAACGCCGAGCTGGTGTCGTTCGCCGACACCGAGATGGCGCACCTCTATCAGCAGCTCGCCGGCTCCGGCCACTCGATCATCCTCACCGACCGCGAAGGCGTCCTGCTCTCCTATTACGGCGATCCGAGCTTCAAGCGGGCGGCCTCGCGCGCCGGACTCGTGCTCGGGGCGGTGTGGAGCGAGCGTCACGGCGGCACCAACGGCATGGGGACGTGCCTGTTCGAGCGCGCGCCGGTGATCATCCACCGCGACCAGCACTTCCTGACGCGCAACACCGGCCTTACCTGCTGTGCCGCACCGGTCTTCGATCACCGTGGCGAGCTCGTCGCCGTCCTCGACGCCTCGGGCGAGTCGGACCGGGCGCAGCAGCACACGCTGGTGCTGGTGAACATGTCGGCGCAGATGATCGAGAACCGCCTGTTCCTGCATCAGTTCCGCGACGCGTTCGTGGTCCGGTTCCACAGCCGCCCGGAGCTCGTCGGGACGTGGAGCGAAGGCATCGTCGCGCTCGGTCTCGACGGCGCGATCGTCGCGGTGGATCGCGACGCGATGTTCCAGCTCGGCTGCAAGAGCGCCGCCGAGCTCGTCGGCGCACCGCTCGAGCGCGTGTTCAACATCTCGTTGTCGGCACTGGTCGCCCGCAGCCACCGGAAGTCGTTCCACCCGCTGCCGATCTACGAAGCGCGCCATGGCGGCCGCTTCTTCGCCATCGCGCAGGAACCCGAGTCCAGACAGTGGGGAACGAGCGCGACCCGGACTGCGGTGCATTCCGAGCACTCGATCTCCACCGCGAACCGCAGCGCGCTCGACGAGCTGAATCTCGGCGACCCAGCGATGGCGCGCAACATCCAGGCAGCGAAGCGCGTGGCGTCGCGCGACGTGCCGATTCTCCTACTCGGGGAGACCGGGACGGGAAAGGAGCTCTTCGCGCGCGCGTTGCACGCCGCGAGCGAGCGCGCCGAGAAGTCGTTCGTGGCGGTCAACTGCGCCGCGATCCCCGAGGCGCTCGTCGCCGCCGAGCTCTTCGGCTACCGGCCCGCCCCGACCGCCGGTGCGCCGCGCGAGGGCCATCGCGGCAAGATCGCGCAGGCACATGGCGGGACGCTGTTCCTGGACGACGTCGGCGCGTTGCCCCTGCCGATACAGGCTCAGCTGCTCCACGTGCTGGCGGAGCGCGAGATGATTGCGCTCGACACCGAGACGCCGGCCAAGGTCGACATCCGCCTCGTGAGCGCGGCGCACTCCGGGATCGAGGAGAACGTCCGGCGCGGCGCGTTTCGTGAGGACCTCCTATACCGGCTCCAGGGTCTCGTGCTAAACCTGCCGCGGCTCCGCGACCGGACGGACCGGCGCGAGCTCATCCTGCATATCTTCGCGCAGGAGGCGGCCGCGACGCCCTCGGTGTCGCTGAGCGAAGAGGTAATCCATGCGCTCTGCGCCTATCAGTGGCCGGGGAACATTCGGCAGTTGCGCAACGTCCTGCGCGCCATGATCGCCCTCCGCGTGTCCGACCGGCTCGAGCTGCGCGACGTGCCATCCGACTACGGTCTCGGCCCCGCAGCGGCCGAACCGGCGCCGCTGCCGGAGACGGCCTCGCTCAACGCGCTCGGGAAGGCCGAGCGCGACGCCCTGCTCCACGAGCTCGAGCTCGAGCGCGGGAACATCAGCCACGTCGCGCGCAAGCTCGGCGTCAGCCGCAACACCCTCTATCGGAAGATGCAGCGGCTGCAGATCAGCTGGCCGATCACGAAGCCCCTGCATTGAACCGGGCGCCTGGCCGCGGGCGCGGCCGGCGTCGGTTATCCTCGCGCCATGAAGCACCCTGCCCGACCGCGCCTCGCCTGGGGTCTGACGGGATCCGGCCACTACCTGCGCGAGTGCCTCGACTTCGCGCGCACGCTGCCGGATGTCGACCTCTACCCCTCGAAGGCGGCGGCGGAAGTGCTACACATGTACGGGTTCGGCATGAAGGGGCTGCGACAGCACTTCCGGGTGTTCCACGACAACACCGCGAGCGCCGCGCCGGTCGGGCTCTTCTACCATCAGCACTATCACACCGTGGTCGTGGCGCCGGCGACCTCGAACACGGTGGCGAAGTGCGTCGCGGGCATCTCCGACACGCTGGTCACGAACATCTTCGCGCAAGCGGGGAAGTGCCGGGTTCCGGCGATCGTCCTCGCCTGCGACACGACGCCGCAGCTCGAAACCGAAGCGCCGGGCGAATGGGTCACCGTGTACCCGCGGCCGATCGATCTCGAGAACACCGAGCGGCTCGGGCGCTTCCCGCTGGTGCAGGTCGTCGCGAGCTTCGAGGCCCTGCGCGCAGCCCTCGAGCAGCGGCTGCGCGAGGTCGGCGCGCCTGCGCCCGAGCCGGTACTCGTGTCGACCCCGCCGCGGTGAGCCAGGCCCAGCCCGAGCACATCCTCTTCCTCACCGGGAAGCTGGCCGAGAAGGGCCTGGCGCGCGTGCTCGAGTCGATGGCGGACGCCGCCTTCACCTGGCGGGTGCACGAGCTCGGCCTGAGCGTGGCCGGCCTGATGACGGCCGAGATGATCGTGCGGCGCCTGCCGGATGTGATGGGCGCCGATCGCATCCTGGTGCCGGGGCGCTGCCGCGGCGATCTCGACGCGGTGAGCCGGAGCCTCGGCGTGCCGGTCGTGCGCGGGCCCGAGGAGCTTGCGGATCTGCCGCAGTTCTTCGGCCGGCAGGCAGCGGCGCCCGATCTGTCGCGCTACGACACGCTCGTCTTCGCCGAGATCGTTGACGCACCCAGGCTCACCGTTGCGGCGATCGAGGCACGGGCCCGCGCGCTTGCCGCCGACGGCGCCGACGTGATCGACCTCGGCTGCCTGCCGGCGACGCCATTTCCGCACCTGGAGGACGCGATCGCGCATCTCCGGTCGGTCGGCTTCAAGGTGAGCGCGGACTCGTTTGACACCGACGAGCTGCTGCGCGCGGGTCGGGCCGGCGCCGACTACCTCCTGAGCCTGCGCGAAGACACGCTGTGGCTTGCCGACGAGGTCGGCTCGACGCCGGTCCTGATCCCGGGCGATGCGAAGGACCTCGCGTCGCTCCAGCGCGCCGTCGCCGTCCTCGAGCGACGCGGCCGAAGCTATCTTGCGGATGCGATCCTCGATCCGATCCACTTCGGGTTCACCGACTCGATCGCGCGCTACCACGCCCTCCGACGCGCGTGTCCGGATGCGCCGATCATGATGGGCATCGGCAACGTGACCGAGCTCACGCATGCCGACACCATCGGCATGAATGCGCTCCTCTTCGGTATCGCTTCGGAGCTCGGCCTGGCCGCCGTGCTCGTGGTCCAGGTGAGCGAGCATGCGCGTTCGGTCGTGCGCGAGGCCGACGTCGCGCGCCGCATCATGTACGCCGCGCGGCGCGAGAACGCGTTGCCGAAGGATTTTTCGGCCGCCCTCCTCGCGCTGCACGAGAAACGGCCGTTTCCCCATACGCCGGCGGACATCGCCGAGATCGCGGCGGCGGTGCGCGACCCCAGCTTCCGCGTGATGCTGTCCGACGATGGCGTGCACGTGTTCAATCGCGACCGCCATCACTGCGCCGCCGACCCGTTCGCGCTCTGGCCGCTGCTCGGGCTGGAGCACGACGCGGCGCACGCCTTCTACCTGGGCGTGGAGCTCGCCCGCGCGCAGATCGCGTGGCAGCTCGGCAAGCGCTACGCCCAGGACAGCGAGCTCGGCTGGGGCGCGGCGGTGCCGGCAGTGCTCGACGACCTCTCGCGGCAGAGCGCCCCGGGCACCACGCTCGCGCACCCCGGGCGCCGGGCGACCGATGGATCCGGGGCCGACGAATGAACTGCGCATGATCTGGGAGACGGTCGTCACCACGCGCTCGAGCCGCGGCCGGGTGCACATCGCGCCGATGGGCATCCGCGAGTCGAAGGAAGGTCGCGTCGTCCTCGCTCCGTTCCGGCCCTCCACCACTCTCGACAACGTGCTCGCGACGCGCGTCGCCGCGGTGAACTTCACCGATGACGTGCGAGTAATCGCCGGCTGCCTCACCGGCCGGCCCGACTGGCCCACGCGAGCCTGCGAGCGCGTCGATTGCGTGCGCCTCGACGGCGCTCTCGCCCACCGCGAGCTCGCGCTGGCACGAATCGATGAGGACGGCGAACGCCCGCGCCTGCATTGCGACGTCGTCTTCGCCGCGAACCACCACCCGTTCCGCGGCTTCAACCGCGCGCAAGCAGCGGTGGTCGAGGGAGCGATCCTCGTGAGCCGCCTGCACATGTTGCCCGCGGAGAAGATCGACACCGAAATGAAATACCTCGCGATCGCGATCGACAAGACCGCCGGGCCCAACGAGCGCGAGGCGTGGTCGTGGCTCGTCGCGCGGATCGATGCATTCCGCGCGGAGCAGGCGCGATGACGCGACTCCTCGCCAGCGTCCGCGACGGCGCGGAGGCAGCCGACGCGCTTGCCGCGGGCGCCGACATCATCGATTTCAAGGACCCCGCGCACGGCGCGCTCGGCGCCCTCTCACCGGACGAGATCGGGCGCGGGATCGCAGCCGTCGCCGGCGGCGCCCTGACGAGCGCTACGGCGGGCGACTGGCCGCTGGAGCCGCGCCTTCTGGTCGAGGCGGCGCGCCGGATCGGCGCGACCGGCGTTGACTACGTCAAGCTCGGCCTCTTGCCGGGCGCCGCCCTGCCCGCGTGCATTCGCGGGTTGCGGGACGTCGCGGGCGAGCACCGCCTGGTTGCGGTGTTCTTCGCCGATCGCGGCGTGCCGCTCGCGGCGCTCGGACCGCTGCGCGCGGCCGGCTTCGCAGGTGCGATGCTCGACACCGCGGAGAAATCGGGTGGCGGGCTGCGGCGCCACCTCGAGGACGCGGCGCTCGCCCGCTTCGTCGGCCTCGCGCGCGAAGCGAGACTGATGACGGGGCTCGCGGGGTCGCTCCGCCTGGAAGACATTCCCCCGCTCGCGCGCATCGGGCCGGATCTGCTCGGCTTCCGCGGCGCGCTCTGCGCCGAAGGCAGAAGCTCGGTCCTCTCCGCCGAGCGGACGCGCCTGGTTCGCCGTGCTCTGGACAGGGTATCGGCCTAGGGAATGTCTGACAAAGGGGGCCAGAGGCCTCCTTTCGACCTTCAAGGTCAGAGGAGACTCTGAAGAATTCTCCGAATTCTTCAGAGTCTTCCTAGCTCAATCCTCGAGCGCCCGCAACGCCGCCGCCGTACCGGAGACGACCCGCCATGACAGGTTCGCGCCAGCCACGAAACCGGGGAACGAGGGATCGACGATCCCCGCGGCGGCAAGCGCGGCCGCGTCGCCGTCCATCGCCTCGGGCACCAGACACGACTTCACCAGCACGAGGCGCGACGCCGCGATCGCCCGGGCGAGCCATGCGGCAAGGCTGTCCGATGTGACGTCCCACGACGCCGGGACGTCGGGCGCCGCGAGCACCATGCGCTCGGGCGCCCAGACCGGTGTGAGATCGTGCTGCCACGCCGCGTCGAACTCCTCCGGGGAGTCGGCGACGACGTAGCCCGACGCCAACGCGCCGAGCATCACGGCGGACATGTGCATCGCCAGGAGCGCCATGTGGTGCGCGGCTCGGTCGCCGATGGGATACCGCCGCCCGGTCAACCGGACAGCATCGGCGAAGTCCCCGCCACCGGGCACGACGACCAGGCGCGGCGACCGCCGCGCCGCGAGCGCTCGCATGAGCGCTGCCGCCGCGTCTGACTCGGCGAGGCTGCCGCCGACCTTGACGACCGTCGCCGTCGTCATGCCATCTGTCGCCGCAGCTCCGCGACGGCGAAGGCAGGGCCGCAGGTGTTCACGGCGAGCCGCTCGCCAGCCGGGACGCCAGCGAGCGCAGCGAACTCGACGTAGGGACGATCGAGGCGGGCGGCGAGGCGCGCGGCCAGAAAATGACCGACTCCGAGTCCGACTACCGGCGCAGCCCGGCCGATCAACCCCAGCGAGAGGGCACGGTCGCACGCGCGCCCGATTCGTTCCACCTGGACGATCGACAGCCAGCGCGCCAGGCGTTCCCAGTCCGCCGCGGGTGCCGCCTCGACATCGCAGCCCACCATGCGCGCGAGACGCCGCATGCTGGCCTCCCGCGACCGCGCGCCGCCGTCTGCAGTGTCGGCCTGGTCGAAGCGCGGGTCGAGCTCGCCGGTGATCCGGTAGACGTCTGCGGTGGTCGCGAACTGCTCGGCCATGACGCCGACCCATTCGCCGCCGAACGGCACCGCCTCGGCGATCGCCGCGACCGGGGTCCGCACCACGCCGGTGTAAACCAGCTCCTCGCGCGCGAGGCGGCCGTGATCGTCGCGCCCCCGCGCGCGAACCCGTCCGTTCGCGATCAGCATGACGTCGGTCGTCGTGCTGCCGACGTCGAGCACCAGCGCGTCCGGCGCGAGCCCGGCGACGAGCGCGGCGGTCGCAAGCCAGTTCGCCGAGGCGACGCTGGACCAGTTCGCCCGCGCCGTCCTCGCGTCGACGAACCCCTCGCCGGCAAAGACGAGCACGTCGGGAGTGTCGATCACGCCCTGGAACGCCTCGAGGATAGCCACCACGCCGCTCGCGCGATCGGGGAAGAGGTCCACGAGCTCGCCGGTCATCGTCAGCGCATGACGGGCACGCGACGATTCGCCGCCGGCGAGTTCCGCCAGTGCGCGCTCGAGATGCTCGCGCCCGAGCCAGAGCGGGCAAGGCCGCTGCGCCACGCGGGCGAGGCCGCCGTCGGCGTCCAGCACCGCCGCCTTGACGTGCGCGCCGCCGAGGTCCCAGCCGAAGATCACCGCTCGCTCCACAGCGCGGCGAGATCGACGTCGACCTTCTTCGGCCGAAACGCGGGCAGCGAGAACGGCCGCTCGCCGTCGATCAGGTCGAGCACAAGCGCGGCCGGGCTGCAGTCGAGCGCAGCGCCGAGGCCGACGTAAGAGGTGGTGAGCCGGGGATTAATCTCCACCACGACCGGACCGTGCTCGGCGAGCACGAGATCGATGCCGAAGAAACCCCACAGCCCGGGAACCGCCTTGGCGACATCCCGGGCGATCCGACCGCAGCGGCCGTCGTCGTCGGCGAACCCGTTGATGACGGTGCCGAGGAAAGCGAAGCAATCGTCGCGGACGACGATGCGCTGGCGATTCACGCTCAGCACCCAGGCCATGCCGTCGCGAGCGAGCACGCACAGGCTCGCGGGTTCGCCGGACACGTAGGGCTGCAGTACGAAACGCCCCGGTTCGGCCGCCGCCTCGATCCACCGCGCGGCCGCACCGAGATCGTCGCAGAAGTGCGTGTCCTGGCAGCCGCAGCCGTCGTCCGGCTTCACGACCCACGCCCCGTCCGCCGCGAGTGGGGCGTCTTCCAGCGTGAACGTCGGTATCGTCTCGATGCCGGCAGCGGCGAGGGCCTTGGCCGTATGGAGCTTGCTCGCCGCGAGCCGCACGGCCGCCGGACGACTGTTGAGGAGAATCCGCCCGGCCGCGAGCGCGGCCAGCGACAGGTTCTCGAGCGTGCCGCCGGTTTCGGGTGCGACCGGCCATAGCGCGTCGCTCGAGGCGAGGAGCCCGGCGAAGGTCGCCTGCCACTCGGATCGATCGCGGACGAGATGGCGCTCCGCGGGTAGATCGGCGAGATCGATTCGATAGTCGGACGTCGTCACCACGCGAACGTCTGCGATCGCCGCGAGGTCGCCGACAAGCGAGCGCAGCATGAGCTCGCCTTCGGTGCGGAGCGAGCCCGGGAACGGCGTGCCGACGAACCCGCCGCCGGTGATATGCTCGTACGCGAAGATCTTCACGGCTTGCGCATGCTCGTCGTCCCCGTCCTCGATCTCATGGCCGGCCAGGTGGTGCACGCGCGCCGCGGGGACCGCTCGAACTACCGACCGCTCGAATCGAAGCTTACGCCGTCGAGCGAGCCCATCGCGGTCATCGGCGCCCTCCTCGCTCTGGCTCCATTCGACACCGTCTACGTCGCGGATCTCGACGCGATCCTGCGCCGCGGCCACCACCGCGACGCCCTGGACGGTATCCAGGCCGAATTCCCGGCGCTCAGCCTGTGGCTCGACGCGGGGTTTGCCGAGCCGGGCGACCTTACGCCCTGGTCACGCGCGGGCCGGACGCCCGTGATCGGGTCGGAAAGCGTCGCATCCCTCGAAGCGTTCGCCGCGATGCGTGCCGCGTCGCCCGCGGCCATCCTCTCCCTCGACACCCGCGGCGACCGGCAGCTCGGACCCGCCGCCCTCTTCGACACGCCCCGGCTCTGGCCCGAGCGGGTGATCGCGATGACGCTCGATCGCGTCGGGTCCGGCGGCGGACCGTCGCTCGACGGCGTGCGGCAAACGCTCGACCGGGCACCGGGCAGGCGCTTCATCGCCGCCGGCGGCGTGCGCAATGCCAGCGACCTCGAGCGCCTAGAGGCCCTTGGCGTGCACGCCGTGCTCGTGGCGACCGCGATTCACGACGGTACGCTGGATCGCGCGGCGCTTGCGCGCCTCGCCTTGCCCGGCTGAGCGTCGCCGGACTCGGGGCCCCCGCTATTTCGGCGAGAACGGGTGCTTGACCGTGTTCCGCTTCTGCACGACATCCTGCGGCGACGGCTGGCCGGCGACTGCGCGCTGGATCGACTCCTTTACCGCCTGATAGTTGAAGTCGTGAATCTTCTGGTCGTCGGCGGCGTCCCAGTGAATGAACACACCGACGCAGATGAAGACGTCGTTCGCTTCCTCGATCGGAATGGTGCCGTCGGCCACGCAGTCGGCCACCGCCAGCGCCACCGCATGCTGCGCCGGACCGAACATCTGCACCGCCTGTTTCGCGCCCTTGATCGTCACCTTGTTGAACAGCACGGTGTTCGGCTTGGTCGCCAGGTTCGGGCCGATCACCGCCAGGAGCGAGGTGAACCCGTCCTTGTCGTTGGTGAGGGCGTGAGTGAACGCCGATTCCACGGCGCTGCCGCGCGGCCCCATGATGAGGTCGATGTGGGCGACTTCGTTGCCTTCTCCGACGAGCGATTCGCCGACCAGCACCTTGTTGATCTTTGCCATGATCCGCTTCTCCTTTTGCAGTTGATGCCGTTCATCCTGTGGGAAACGCTCCCACTCTCTCACCCGCGCCGCGGCGCTGGCCGCGGCGCGCGCAATCGGTTGCTTCATCACTGAGGAAGGCGACAAAGAGCGTCGCCACCGTGAGATCCGCGCTGGTGCCCGGGTTGAGCCCGCGCGCTTTCAGCTCGCCGTCCCATTCGATCAGCCCCTCCGCCGCCGCCGCGAAGTCGGTCGCCCGCGCGGCGGTGCGATCGCGCTCGACCGCCGCGTCCCTGAGGAGAGCGGCCTCCGCCGCACCGAACTTCCGCGCGACGTGCGAGTCCGGATGGCGGGCGAGGAACGCAAGATACACCTCGGTCGTCGTCCACCGCCAGTCGCGACCGCGCGCGCGCGCCGCCGTCAGCCGCACGAGGCCCGTATCGAGCACATCGGCATAACCGTTCGCGTACTGCCGGGCGATCATGTCGCGGTCGGCCGCCTCGCGCATCGCATCGAGCAGGCTTACTTCTGCCGGCGCGTGCACGTCGTGACGATCGGCCGTGCCGAGCCCACCGGGTCGCGCAAGCCGGATGGCCTCGAACGCGAGTCTTGCGTCCTCGACGGTCAGGCTCGTGAGGCACGTGCGCAAGCGCTGCACGAGCGCCTCGCGGCCGGGCGGCCCCCACGCCACGTGCGCGAGCGGCGCCGCGAGCAGCACTATGCCGAGATTGGTGTTCGTGCCGACCGCCGCATGCGTCGCGACGATCGCCCGGTGAATCCGTTCGCCCGCGGAGCCCGCCGGCCGCGCGATCGCCGGGGCCGCCGCTTCTGCGCTGCGGATGAAGTCCACCGGTTGCATGTCATGGCCGCCGGCATGGAGGCCGACGTTGCCGGGCTTCAGCGCCGTAACATCCAGCAGACACGCGTCGACGAACGCCCGTTCCAGGTCCGCGCTCATGACGCACGCGCCTCGCTCGCAGCCGCGAGCCGTCGCTGCACGAAGTCCTGCGCGAGCCGCGCCGCGATATCGATCGACGCGACCGATTGCAGGCCCTGCCAGGCCGGGATGCCGTTCACCTCGATGACGACCGGGGCGCCGTCGCGCGCGCGCATGAGATCCACGCCCGCATAGTCGAGGCCGATCGCGCGCGCGGCGCGCTCGGCCAGCTCGCAGACGTCGTCCCCGAGCGGAAGCGCTGCGCAGCGCGCGCCCTGTGCCACGTTGTGCACCCAGCCCGGACCGCGCCGCGTCATCGCGGCGACCGCGCTGCCGCCGATCACGAATACGCGATAGTCGTGCGCATTTTCCAGTGCGCAGTCGACGAAGCACTGCAGGTAGTACACGCCGTTGTAGTCCCCGGCCGCCGGCACGGTATCGCCAGAGCCGAGTCGCATGAGACCCTTGCCCTGGGAACCGAACAGCGGCTTGAGAACGAGCCGTTCGCCCCTGGCGGTCTCGCGCACGAGCGCGGTGCGCGCGCTCGCTTCCTGCTCGGAGACCCACGTGGCGGGCGTCGCGAGCCCGGCCCGGCGGAGCAGCATCGAGGTCATGGACTTGTCGACGCTGCGCTCGATCCCGCGCGCGCTGTTGTAGACCGGCACGCCCCACTCGGCGAGCGCATGCAGGATCGCGAGGCGGAACGTCACCTGCTCGAAGGTCCCGGCTGCGATCTCCCGGACGAACACCCCGTCGGGAAGCCCGTTCCCGAACCCGGGAACGACGATGCCATAGCGGTTGGCCTCGAGGTCGACGCGGCAGTCGGCGAGCGACACGAAGCGTGCCGCGACCCCGAGCGCCGCGAACGCGCGGGCAAGCCTGCGCCCATGCCAGCCCGGCATGGCGGTCATGATGGCGATCCGCACGCTCATAGGCCGAACGACTCCACAAGCCGCGCGAGATCCCGCCTCCCGCCGCGAAAGCTCCGCCCCGAACCGAGATTGCAGACCGTCACTTCGGCTGGCGCGAAGAGCATCGGGTCGATCTTGTAGAAGTCGAACTGGTAGTCCTTGAAGATCTCCGCGAACGGCTTCCCGTAGTCGCGCGAAGCCGAGGCGGGCAGCTCGCGCGCGAGCCGCTCGGCGTCCGCGTCGGGCCCGTCGACGTAGAGCGTGACCCGACCGCCGAAGAGGATCGCGTCGTTGGTCCGGCCCATCGCCGCCAGGAAATCGGGCGCGGGCGGCGGCAAGGGTGCCGTACCGACGCCGTCGACGATGCGATCGAGCGCGAAGCCGAGCGCGTGCGCCTTGTGCAGCGCGACCTCGAGCGCGCGGGCGACGATCTGAACGGTGCCCGCGAGGCTCCGCGTCGGCGTCAGCACGAGGGTGATGCGGTCGGGGACGAGCGCGCAATCGCGCGCGATCTTGTCGATGACCGGTTCCGGCGGTGCGCGGTCGACTTCGAGCACGAAGACCGCACGATCGAAGCGGTCGGCGTACCGCAGCTCGTCGAAGAGCGGCTCGCGCCGGGCGATCGCCCGTCCGGGTCCGGATGCGAGCGCCCGGAACGCACCCTTGCCCTCGCCATGCGCGAGGCTCCAGCCCGCGTACTGGCTCGCCAGGCAGGCGATGATCGGGTCGGCGCTGTGCGCGTGCACCTCAGTGAGTCCGCCGGTCTCGCCATCGCCCGGCGCCAATGCGACCGAGCCCAGTCCGCCCATACAGATCTCGGCGATACGCCGCCCGGCTTCCAGTCCGCCGCGCGCCGCGATGCCCGCATCCACGAGCGTCGCGCCGCGCTCGCTCGCCGAGATGCCGAGTCGGAGCGCATCCGCCGCGGCGACGAGCTCCGCGACGCGCGGCGCCGCGAGCGCGTTCACGCTCACCTTCGGAACCGCCTCGCGCAGCGCCGCGGTCATGGCCGTCGCCTCATGCGACCGCGCGCCGCCCAGCGCCGCTCCAGCGCGCGACGAGCTCGCGCGCCGAGCGGCTGCGCGCATCGATTTCGCGCTCCGCCTCGCCGCTGCTCGCAGCTTCGGCGAAGACCGACAGGACCGGGGCATCGGCCGCGATGATGCTACCCACGCAGGGTAGATCGCGACACCAGCTCGGGAAAGAGACATTACCGGGGACCGTGATGGGGCCGCGAGCATAGACGACGCCGACCGCGCGATGCGTCCCCGCTCCCCGGCCGAGCAGCTCGCCGAACTCGGGCACCGGACGCTCGAAGCTCGCGAGGTGCCAGTGGACCAGGCCTGCCGGAAAGTCGTCGTCGTAAAGCTCGAAGGTCGCGGTCGGCCGCGGATTGACCTCGAGCGCCGTCATTCCGTCGCCGTCGAGCAGAAAGTCGAGCCCGGCAAGCCCGCGCAGACCAGTGACGCGCACGAGTCGATCGAGAGACGATTGCGCTTGCACGCGCAAGGGGTGAGGAAGGCCGATGCCCGCGATCGCGCCCGCGTAGCAGTAGCTCGCGTCGCCGAGCGCCTCGACCCGGAGCCGGTTGAACCCCAGGCAGTACGCGCGATCGCCGTCGGCGAGAAAAGTCACCGACAGCGGTTGACCCGGGATCTCGCGCTGGAAGTACAACCCGCGGCCGGCCGCTGCGTGCCGGGCGGGACGGACGTGCGTGCCCCCGGCGCCGCCCGTCTGCTTCTGCAACCAACCCCGTCGGTCGGCCGGCGGCTCGCGCTGCGTGAGCGGCACGCGCCATCCGCTGGCACGCAGGAGCGCGATGCCTAGCTCGGGATCCTTCAGCGCGGCGACGACCGCAGGGTCGTTGGCGTACAGCCGGCCGTAGCGCGCGAGCCGGGACGCCAGCTCCGGCGTGCCCTCGAATCCGCTTCCCACGACGATTGCAAGGCCCGATCCGCGCGGCTCCGCGGTGAGCGCCGCGACGAGCCGGTCGGGATCGACCGCGAAGCCCTCATCGGCTCCGACGCGCACGACCTCCGCGATGGCCCGCGTGTCGCGGTCGCCAAACGCGTCGAGCACCACGACACGGCTATGGGTCTTCGCCGCGGACTGCGCGAGCGCACGGCCGGAGATCGCGACGACGACGAGCGTGGGTGTCATCGGTAGGCTCTCACCGGCCCGCCTGCGTGAGCTCACGCGCTTTTGCGAAGGCGTGGCGGAAATCGAGGTAGAGGGGCTTCTCCGAGGTGCACATGCTCTGGAACAGGCCCCGCTCGACCTGGTACTTGATGTTGCCGATCGCAAGCGCGCCGATGCCGGCCGCCTTGCCCGACGCCGCCGAGGCGACCGGTGCACCGTCGTCCATCGCGCCGATCCCGGCGATTCCCGCCGGCGGCACGGCGTTAACGTCGGCGGCGACCAGCAACGCGCGCGCCTCCCGGAGCAGCGCTTTAGACACGACCTCTACGCCAGCCTTGGCTGCAGCGATGAGGACCTCGGCACGGGCGACGACCTTCGCCGCCGAGCCGTCATCGATCTGGACAGCCTGCACGCTCGACCCGTAGCGCGTCCGGATTCGATCGCACGCGGCTTGCGCCCGGCCAAGCGCCGAGTGGCTGGCGAGCTCGACGATCGCCCCCTCCTGTGCGGCGAGTGTCGCCGCGGCGGTGCCGACGGGACCGGTTCCTCCCAGGACCAGCACGCGCTGGCCGGTGAGCGCGGTGTCGTGCTTCGCGCGCAGGTGCTTCTCGATTGCGGCGACGACGGCGGCGGCGGTGGTGAAGGCGCCGCTCGGATCGGCGAGGACCGAGACGGCGAACGGCGGCACCATCGCGTCGCGCGCCGCGTCGAGCATGTCGAGCGCGAGGTCGAGGTCGCGGCCGCCGATGCAGATCCCGGTGCGCCGCACCCGCTTCGGGCCGCGCGAGAAGATCGCATCTTGCGTGAGGCCGGCCACGTCGGCGAGCGTCACGCCGGTGTAAGGCACCACGGCGTCGTAGCCCGCGTCGTAGGCCATGTTGACGTCGAACGGGCTCGCCTGCGCCGCCGGAGTGAAGAGGTGGAGGATCAGCGGGTTTTCCATGTCGCTCGCCTTGACGCTTCGCTCGCGGACCGCGGCGCTCGGCCGCCTAGCCCTGCTGCACCTTCAGGTCCCCGCTCGCGGCGGGCTCGCCGGCCAGCCGCTCGATGTCGTGGCCGTGGTTCCGTCCGCGCGCAACCACGAGCTCGAGCTGGCGCAGATGCGCGAAGCGGCTGCGGGCCTCCACTAGCAGCGCGTGCGCGCGCAACTCGGAATCGACGACGCCAAAGCCCGTCGGGCCCCATGAAGACTGCCCGACGCCGGCGACACCGTTCGCCTCGAGCCAGGCGAGCACCTCGGCCACTGCCGGGCTCGCGAATCGGCCGCCCTGGGCCACGGCGAAGTAGTCGCCGACCGTCCGCTGGATCTCGCCGATGGCATCGCTGAAGCTCGCAAAGTCCTGCTCGGCGAGCGCCGGCATCACGCGCAGGAGCACGAGGTGCGCGAGGCGCGCCGCGCACTCCTGCGGGAACGCTCGCAGCGTGCGGAACGCCGCGAGCTCGGCCGTGCCCGAGAGGCCGCGACCGCCGTGGTCGAACACGAGGAGCACCCGCCACGCCGGCGGGAAAGCGAGACGCGCGATGACCGGCGGATGGCCGCCCCCGCTGCCGCGCCCGCCGTCGACGATGAAGCCGCCCTGCTCGAAAGCGCCGATGCCGACCCCGGACCGCGCGCCGCGGTCCGCGAGCCCGGTGAGCGCGGGGAGCGCGATCGGAATGTCGAACAGCGCGCTGAATGCCGCGCCGACTGCGAGCGCGAGCTGCGTGCCGGATCCGAGGCCCACGTGCTCCGGAATCGCGCGCCGCACCTCGACGGTGCAGCCGGTAGCGGCATCGTATTCATCGACGAGACGACGGAGGTAGTCGAGCGCCCGGGTAGCGTTCGAGCCATGCGCCGCGAGTCCGTCGGCACGGCACAGCTCGACCACGGTCGAGAACTCGTCGAGCGCGAGACCGATGCTGCCGAAGCGGCGGCCGAGGCTCCCGCTCACGTCCACGAAACCGAGATGGAGGCGCGCCGGCGCCCGGACTCGCACCGTCAGCCGGTCGAAGTCCACGCCGTCCGATGAACGGGGTTGCTGGATCACCAGGGAATCTCGTTGGTCGCGCGGTCGGGATCGGCCTCGGGAATGCGTGCGTTCGCGACGTCGGCGGACCGATGCCTTCTCCGGTCGAGGCAACTGCGGGGACCACGTCTAGTGTGCCACGAATGCACCGGGCTGCAAGTGCGTTCCGGACCGCGCGCGCGATGCTACGACCCTAGGACATGCTGTCCCGATAGTAGAACAGTGCGTCGGGGTCGCGACGAGGACCTGCGAGCCGGCGCGGCGGAGTCGAGTAAGCTAGCGCGCTTCCCCATCGAATCCCGTTCCGGCCCTTGTCCGTTACGCGCCGAGCGACCTGCCCGTTCTGCGGCTTGCTGTGCGACGACCTCACGGTCGAGTCCGACGGTGCGGCGCTGGCGCCGCGCGACGGCGCGTGCGAGCAGAGCCGTGCGGCATTCGCAACGCTCGGACACGCCATGACGACGAGCGGTGTCGCCACGAGTGCAGGGTGAAGACGCGAGCGCCGAAGCGGCGCTCGACGCCGCAGCGCGAGTGCTCGCCCGCGCACGCCGGCCGTTCATCGGCGGCCTCGGCACCGACGTCGCCGGGATGCGCGCGACGCTCGTGCTCGCACGCCGCCTCGGCGCGGTCGTCGACCATGCCGGCGCCGCGGCGAAGTACCGCAACCTCCACGTCCTGCAGGAAGCGGGCTGGATCACGACGACGTTCGCGGAAGTGAAGAACCGCGCCGATCTCCTCGTGCTCATCGGCGACGGCTGGCGCCACCGGTTCCCGCGTTTCGTCGAGCGCCTCGTCGCGCCGAGCGAGAGCCTGTTCGCCGATCGGCTCGTACGGCGGATCATTCTGCTCGATGCCGCCGCCGCCGGCGCAGCCGATGCGCTGCCGGGCGACGCCGAGCGGCTGGCGCTGGCCGTCCCCGTCGCCGCCCTGCCTGCGACCCTCGCGATGCTGAACGCTCTGCTCGACGAGCGACCGGTCGAACCCGCGCGGCTGTCGGGCGTCGCGCCGGAGAAGCTCGCGCAGGCGATCGAATGGCTCCGCGCCGCGCGCTACGGCGTCGTGGCCTGGGCCGCCGCCGATCTCGAGCTTGCGCACGCCGAGCTCGCGCTGCAGGCGCTGTCCCGGCTGGTCGCCGCGCTCAACCGGTCGGGGCGCTTCGCGGCACTCCCGCTCGCCGGGACCGACGGCGATATCACGGCGAACGCGGTGCAGACGTGGCAGGGCGGCGTGCCGTACCCGGCGAGCTACGCGAACGGGACGATCGATTTCGACCCGCATCGCTACGGCATGCCGAACGTGCTCGGCCGCGGCGAAGCCGATTGCCTGCTGTGGATTTCCAGCCTTGCCCGCGACCGGCTCCCGCCCGCGACCGCGGTGCCGACGGTCGTGCTCGGGCGCGCCGACATGGCGCTCGCGGACGAGCCTGCCGTCTTCCTGCCGGTCGCGACGCCGGGCATCGACGCGCCTGGACACCTGCTCCGCAGCGACAAGGTCGTGAGCCTGCGCCTGCCGCAGCTCCGCGACAGCGCCCTGCCGTCCGTCGCGCGCGCGATCGAGGCGCTGCTTGCGCGGCTCGCGCTGATCCATGCTCGTCAAGCTGACCGCCGCCAGAGTCATCGATCCCGCGCACGACGTGAACGACGTCGTGCGCGATCTTTACGCGCGCGACGGGCGGATCGTCGCTGCGCCGGCGGCAGGCGAACGCGTCGACCGCGAGTACGACGCCGCGGGGATGATCGCGATGGCGGGAGCGATCGACCTGCACACGCACATCGGCGGCGGCAAGGTGAACCTCGCCCGGGCGCTCGTGCCCGAGCTCAACCGCCGGGAGATCCTCTCGGCGACCGCGGTGGCGAGCGCGTGCGCCGGCGGCCCTGCGCCGTCGACGCTGGCGGCGGGATACCGCTACGCGGCGATGGGCTACACCGCCTGCTTCGAGCCGGCCATGCTGCCGTCGAACGCGCGCCAGGCCCACATGGAGATGGGCGATACGCCGATCGTCGACAAGGGTGCGTACGCGCTGCTCGGGAACGACGACTTCCTGCTGCGGAGCCTCGCGGGCGGAGCGGATCAGCGCGAAATCAACGACTACGTCGCCTGGACCCTGCACGCCGCGCAGGCGCTCGGCGTCAAGGTCGTGAACGCCGGCGGCATCAGCGCCTTCAAGTTCAACGTGCGCACGCTCGACGTCGACGAGCCGCATCCGCACTATCGCGTTTCCCCGCGCCGGGTGATCGCGAGCCTGGCGCGCGCCGTGCACGAGCTCGGCGTGCCGCACCCGCTGCACGTCCATGCGAGCAATCTCGGCGTGCCGGGCAATGCCGACAGTACGCTCGCGACGATCGCCGCAGCGGAAGGCTTCCCGATCCATCTCACCCATCTGCAGTTCCACAGCTACGGGACGGAAGGCGAGCGGAAGTTCTCGTCGGCGGCGTTGCGCATCGCCGAGGCGGTGAACGCCGCGCCGAACGTCTCGCTCGACGTCGGCCAGGTGATCTTCGGCCAGACCGTGACCGCCTCCGGCGACAGCCAGCTGCAGTATCGCAACGCGCGCCACGCCAGCCCGCGCAAATCGGTGATCATGGACATCGAGTGCGACGCGGGCTGCGGCGTCGTCCCGTTCAGGTACCGCGATCGGGACTTCGTCAACGCGCTGCAGTGGGCGATCGGCCTCGAGCTGTTCCTGCTCGTGCGCGACCCGTGGCGCGTCTTCCTCACGACGGACCATCCGAACGGCGGCCCGTTCACGAGCTATCCGCACCTGATCAAGCTGCTCATGCGCCGCGAGTTCCGCAACGAGAAGCTCGCGGCGATCCATCCCGAGGCGGCGGCGATGTCGGCGCTCAAGGACATCGAGCGCGAGTATTCGCTGTACGAGATCGCGATCATGACGCGCGCCGCGCCGGCGCGCATTCTCGGCCTCGCGGACCGCGGCCATCTCGGCGCCGGCGCCGCGGCCGACATCGTCGTGTACGAGCCGCATGACGACCCCGAGGTCATGTTCGCGACGCCGCGCTACGTGTTCAAGGACGGCGAGCTCGTCGCCGAGCGCGGCGAAGTCACGCAGGTGACCCGCGGCAGCGTCCACACCGTGAAGCCGGAGTTCGACCGCGGCATCGAGCGCAAGCTCGCCGGGTACTTCGCGCGTTATCAGACCCTGTCGCTGGAGAGCTTCGGGATCGGTGCCGACGAGCTCGCCGAGCTGGGCCTCGCGCGGGAGGTGATCACCCACCCGTGTCGCCCCAGATGATGCACATCGAGGGCGTCGCGATCGAGGACACGTTCGCCGAGGCGTTCGGCATGCGCGCGACGCGGCTCGTCATCACCGCCGCGAGCAGGACCTGGGCGCGGCACGCGGCGGTCGCCGCGACCGGGTTCGCAACGTCGGTGATCGCCTGCGGCTGCGAAGCCGCCATCGAGCGCGACCTCGCGCCGCGCGAGACGCCCGACGGTCGCCCCGGGGTCGCGGTCCTGCTCTTCGCGATGTCGTCCAAGGAGCTGCAGAAGCAGGTCGAGCGGCGCACCGGTCAATGCGTGCTGACCTGCGCGACCACGGCCGCCTACGGCGGCATCGCCGCCGGCACGGTGCACGAGTGGCTCGGGCTCGGCCGAAGCCTGCGCTACTTCGGCGACGGCTTCCAGATCTCGAAGCTGATCGACGGCCGGCGGTACTGGCGCATCCCGGTGATGGACGGCGAGTTCGTGTGCGAGGAGCGGATCGGTCTGGTGAAGGGGATCGGCGGCGGCAATTTCCTCATCCTCGCCCGCGACGCGGCCGCGGCGCTCGCCGCCGCCGAGCGCGCGGTGGCCGCAATGCGCCGCGTGAGGAATGTCATCCTGCCGTTTCCGGGCGGCGTCGTGCGGTCCGGATCCAAGGTCGGCTCGAAGTACCGGACGCTACCGGCATCGACCAACGACGCGTACTGCCCCACCCTGCGCGGACTCGTCCGCTCGCGCCTGCCGGCCGGTGCGGGAGCGGTGCTGGAGATCGTCATCGATGGTCTCGACGCGGCCAGCATCCGGCTCGCGATGGGCGCCGGGATCCGGGCTGCCTGCGAGCGCGGCGCCGAGCGCGGCGTGGCGGCGATCTCCGCGGGGAACTACGGCGGCAAGCTCGGGCCGCACCACTTCCACCTGCACGAGGTCCTGGCGTGAAGCCGCTGACACTGCGGCTCAAGGTGCGTCCGCCGTGCCGGATCGACGCGGCGCCGCTCTCGCCGCGCGGGCTGGCCGGGAAGTCGCGCGCGGAGATCGAGCGCATCGCGCTCGGCGGCTGGAACGAAACCTTCGCCGTCGGCGCGCTGTTCGCGGTCCGCGGTGAGGACGCGGGCCGGGTCGTCCTCCAGGGCCTGGAGGGGTCGTTCCTGCGCGTCGGCGCCGGCCTCGATGGGGGCGAGCTCACCGTCGTCGGGCAGGCGGGCGATTACGCCGGCGAGTCGATGACGGGTGGCGCGATCACCGTCGACGGGGATGCGGGCGACTACCTGGGCGTCGGCATGAAAGGCGGAAGCATCACCTGCACGGGGAATGCCGGCGCCTTCACGGGTTCGGGCCGCGCCGGCGAGCTGCGCGGCATGGCGGGCGGCGCGATCGTGATCCGCGGCAGCGCGGGCGACCGCACCGGCGACCGCATGCGGCGCGGCCTGCTGCTGGTGGAAGGCAGCGTGGGCGATTACTGCGCCGCC
This sequence comes from uncultured beta proteobacterium, assembly GCA_963747775.1. GTDB lineage: Bacteria > Pseudomonadota > Gammaproteobacteria > Burkholderiales > SG8-39 > JAGVSZ01. Next base: position 11,445 of record CAVVGT010000018.1, on the reverse strand, counting down.
AGGATGCTGGCTGGAACGCTCGTCGCGCTGGGAGCGGTCGGGTCAAACCCGGCATATCTGATGCGCCGGGGCACGGTGGTATTCGCCGATCGCGCGGTCGACCTGTTGCCTACGTTCAACCACAGCGGCGACAGCGAGCTCCTCGCCATTCGCCTGCTGCTTCAGTCGCTCGCCCGCTACGGCCCCGCGTTCAAGCCGCTCGCCCGGCAGGCCGACCGGTTGTCGCGATGGGTCGGTGACCTGGGCGCCGGCGGCAAAGGCGAAGTTCTTGTTGTTCGTGACTAGGAACGACTAGCGCCGCCGCCGCGTCTCGTAGCCGACCTCGCAGTCGCCGTGCGCCTCCAGCTTGACGATCTGCAGCTGCACGCCGTCGACCTGCGGGAATCCGAGGCACATCCCGACGACGCGCTCGCCGAGCGTCTCGAGCAGCCGGATGTGGCCCTGCGCGAGGATGTCGAGGATGCCCTGCCGCAGCCGGTCGTAGTCGAGCACGTCCTCGAGCCGGTCGTTCCAGTCGAACGGCGGACGGAGGTAGACGCACAGGTTCAGGCGCAGCCGCTGCGTGCGCCCCTCCTCCGCGCAATGGGCGCCGATGCGCGCAGGAACGATGAAGTCCTTGAGGAAGACCGCGCGGACATCGCGCATCTCCTCGTCCCGCCACACCAGCGGATGGATCAGCATGACCGGTTCGCGCATGTCCATCGCGGGGCCCTCTCGTCAGTGCGTGTGCTGATTGCGTTCCTGGATGTTGTCGACCAGCCGGCGCACGCCGCGCAGCCACGCCTCGTCGGTGTTGCCGCGGATGTCGACCGACTTCGCGTAGACCCTTTGGCCCGTCGGCACGCTGTGCACCTCGATGTTGATGTTGAGGATCAGGTTGCTCACCTTCTGCACCCAGCAGAGCGCCACGCGCTCGGCCCCGAGCGCCTTGCCGATGTCGATCTCGCAGCCATTGCACGCCCGCAGCTCGTACGACGCCTTGAGCTTCTCGATGAGCGGCGCCGCGGGAGCAGGATCGACCACCCGATACATGCCGCGGCGCGCGAGCTCCTTCGCCAGCTCGGACGTTATCAGCACGAGCCGCCGATCGGTTTCCCGGTGCGCCTGCGCGCTCTCGTACTGGCGCATCTCGTCGATCAGCTCGAAGTCCATCAGGGCGAGCGACTTCGGCCCTGCAGCGCTCGCCGGCGCGCACGCGAGCAGCGCCAATCCGAGCCCTGCCAGCAATCCTCCGACCTTGCGTGCCACGCGCGCTTTCGCCTCTGCGGGCGACGGATGCTGCCACAGATCCGAGCCGGACGCCGAACGGTGCGGGCCGGGCTTGCACCGCATGGAGCGTTGTCCTACGATCGACAAGAGGGCAAGCTGATGTCGGCTGCGCAAACCAACGTGATGCTCGTCGACGACCACAGCGTCGTGCGCATGGGCTTCAGGCTGCTCCTCGAAGGATCGCCGGACATCCGGGTGGTCGCCGAAGCCGAGAGCGGCGAGGACGCGATCCGGCGCTTCGACGAAACGCGACCGGACGTCGTGGTGATGGACATCTCGATGCCCGGCATCGGCGGCCTGGAGGCGATCCACCGCATCCTGGCCAGGGAACCCGCGGCGCGGATCCTCGTGCTGTCGGCGCACGAGGACGCGATGCACGCCCGGCGCGTTCTCGAGGCCGGCGCAGCCGGCTACCTCACCAAGCGGAGCGCCGCCGAAGCCCTGATGCAGGCGATCCGTCAGGTCAGCCAGGGGAAGACCTTCCTCGAGCCGGAGATCGCCCAGGAGCTCGCGATCCGGCAGCTGTCGGGCGGGCGCGACCCGGTCGACACCCTGAGCGAGAAGGAGTTCAAGGTGTTTCTCGCGCTGGCGGAGGGGCAGTCGGTGCAGGCGATCGCCGAGGTGATGTCCCTCAGCCCGCGCACCGTCGGCACACATCTCTACAACATCAAGCAGAAGCTCGGCGCGTCCAACTCGGCGGAGCTGGCGCTCATCGCGGTCCGCGCGGGCCTCCTGACGCCCTGACTCGCAGCGGTCCTCGCTCAGGTTGCGACCTGCGCCGCCCGCTCTGCGCCCGCCAGCGGGAGCACTGCGCGCACCGTGACGCCTTCCCCGGGCGCACCGGCGATCTCGAAGCTCCCGCCGAAGGCCTGCACGCGCTCGCGCATGCCGAGCAGCCCGAACCGCGCGCTGCCGCTCGCGCCGCCGTTCCCCAGTCCTCTGCCGTCGTCCTGAACCCGCACCACGACGGCGTCGCCCCCGGGCCCGACCGGCTCGCGCGACACTGAAATCTGCGCGCGCGTCGCCGCGGCGTGCCGGACCACGTTCGTCAGGGTCTCCTGCACGATGCGGTAAACGGTGATGTTGACCGCTTCGCCGAGGCTCTCGAGCTCGCCCGAGAGAACGAGACTCCAGCTCACTTCCGGGTGTCGCAGCGACCAGCTCGCCACGGCGTCGCGCAGCGTCTCGGCGAGCCCGAGATGATCGAGGCCGCTCGGTCGCAGCCTGCGGATGATGCCGTGCGCGACGTCGTAGACGCGGGCGGCCACCGACACGATCGTCCGCGCATTGTCGCGGATGTCCGGTGCCGAGTCGCCGGCGCGGGTCGCGATCGCCGTGCCGATCGACTCGATGGCGGTGATGCCCTGCCCCAGCTCGTCGTGCAGCTCGCGCGCGATCGCGCGCCGCTCCTCCTCGAGCCTCGATTGCACAGCCGCGGTGAATTGCCGGTTCTGCGCCAGCGCCTGCTCGGCCGCCTGCATGCGCCGGTGCTCGGTGATGTCGCGCATGCTGCAGATCTCCCCGATCACCCGGTCGCTCGCCGGATCGACCAGCGGCGCGGCCGACAGCGCCACGTCCACGAGTCGACCCGTCTTCGTCAGGCGCTCGGTCTCGAGCAGCTCGACGTGCTCGCGCCGCTTGATGGACTCGAGGGTGTCGGCGAGCTCGTCATGCCGGCCGGCAGGCGCGATCCGCTGCGCCGGACTGCCGACGAGCTCGTCCCGCCCGAAACCGAGCAGCCGCTCCGCGGCGGCGTTGCAGAACGAGATGCGTCCCTCCAGGTCGCGGATGATGATCGCGTCGCTCGACTGCTGCGCCACCAGGGCGAGCTGCCGGTTCTCCGCGAGACTTTCCTCGAGCGCTCGCGCCATGCGGTTGAAGCCGTCGCTGATCGAGCCGAACTCCGCCGGCCGGAAGGCCGGCAGCCGGGTGTGGAGCCGGCCGTGACCCATCTCCGCGAGCCCCTCCAGGATCTTCGGCAGCGGCTTGAGCGAGCGGTCGACGAGCCAGAACACCACGAGGTTGGTGACGACCAGGAATGCGAGCGCCAGCCAGGCAAACCCCGTCAGTTCTTCCCAGGCTTCGAGGATGGAGCGGGACGGATCGGGCGTGACCACGATCGCGCCGCCCGGCAGATCCAGGCGGGAGGCCTGGAGCTCGGGTCCGACCAGCCGCGTGAACCACTCCGGTGCGGCGCGTCCTGCCCGGTAGGCCGAAGGCGGCGACTGGTAGAGCAACGCGCCGCCGTAGTCGTAGAAGCGGATCTCGTTCGCGCGCACCCGGCCGACGCTGCGCAGGAACGCGAGCAGCGCCTGGCTGCGCTCGGCCGGGCCGGCCTCGAAGTACACGCCCCGGACGACCGTCTCGATGAGCTGCACGGCGACGCGGGTTGCCGATTCGATCTCCTCGCGCACCGAGCTCCGCGTGTCGTTCACGATGATTCCCGCCATCGCGATCGTGAACGCCACGATCACGAGCGAGAGCACGAGGTTGATGCGCAGGCGGAGGCTCATCGCGTCTCAGCTCTGCAAACGGGCGCGCATGTCGTCGGTCGCGCGGCGCAGTGCGCGGGCGATTTCCGGTTCGGTGGCCGAGTGGCCGCCGCGCTCGACGAGGCGCAGCTCGGCGCGTGGCAACCGGCGGGCGAGCTCGTACGCGGCCCGCGGCGGGCACACGAGGTCGAGCCGGCCCTGGACGATCAGCGCCGGAACTGCCGCGAGGCGCCCGAAGCCGGACGCGAGCTCGTCCGGCTCGAGAAAGCAGTCGTTGACGAGATAGTGGAGCTGGACCCGGGCCCGGGCCAGGACGTCGGCCGCCCCCCCTACCGGACCAACGGCCTTGTGCCCCGCGTCGAGGCCCATGATGGCCTCCTCGTAAGCGACCCAGCGCCGCGCGGCGGCCAGCGCCCGCTCGTCGTCCTGCCCGCTCACCAGTTCGTGATACCGGGCCGGCAGGCTCCCGCCTTCCCCCTGCGCCAACGCCTCCCACGCCTCGGGCACGAAATTACGCAGCGCATCGAGATACCAGTCGACTTCGGCCCGGCTCGCGAAGAAGATCCCGCGCAGCACCATGGCTGGCACCCGGTCGGGATGTGCGACCGCATAGGCGAGCGCCAGCGTGCTGCCCCACGAACCGCCGAAGAGCATGACGCGGTCGAAGCCCAGGTGGTTTCGGATCGCCTCGATGTCGGCGACCAGGTGTCGGGTCGTGTTGTCCGCCGTCCGGCCGAGCGGCGTCGATTGCCCGCACCCGCGCTGGTCGAACAGCACGATGCGATAGAACTGCGGATCGAAGAAGCGGCGATGGACCGCTCGCGTGCGGCTGCCCGGGCCGCCATGGAGAAACACCGCCGGGAACCCCCGCGGATCCCCGGACTCCTCGATGTGGAGGGTGTGGCCGCTGCCGACGGACAATTGTTGCACTGCAAACGGCTCCAGCTCGGGGTAGAGCGGCTCGTCGGCGAGCCGGTTCACGGTGTCTTCACTCGGGGCGGCATGGGGTCGCGCCTATGTTAAGTGTCCGTCGCGCATCACGCGCGGGCACCAAAGACTACGGAAAATCATTAGCCCCGATCGGGCGATTTCCCCGTGGGCGCCTGGCCGCCGGGCGGTCAGAATCGGCACGTAGCGGAAAGGAGGTTCAAGCGAATGTGGACCAAGCCTGAATACACCGAGATGCGCTTCGGCTTCGAGGTGACGATGTACATCGCCACCCGCTAACTGCGGTGGGCACCCGACGAAAGCCCCGACGAGGGGCTTTCGTCTTTTCTGGCACGCACAAGAGCCGAGATGCGCATCAAGGTGCTGGGCTCCGCGGCGGGCGGCGGCTTCCCGCAATGGAACTGCAACTGCCCGAACTGCGACGGCGTGCGCAAGGGCACGATCCGCGCGCGGCCGCGCACGCAGTCGTCGATCGCCGTCTCCGCCGACGGGGCCGGCTGGGTGCTGTTCAACGCGTCCCCAGACCTCCTCGCGCAGTTTCGTGCGGTGCCGGAACTGCAGCCGGCGCGCGCGATCCGTGACACCGCGGTCCGCGCGATCGTCCTCATCGACGCGCAGATCGACCACACCACCGGGCTGCTGATGTTGCGGGAGGGTGCGCCGCTCGAAATCTACTGCACCGACATGGTCCGCGAGGACCTGACGTCCGGGAACCCCCTCTTCCGCATCCTCGATCACTACTGCGGCGTCCGCTGGCATGCGATTCCGGCGGCCGGGGGTGGCACGTTCGCCGTGACCGGCGCCGAGGGGCTCGTGTTCACGGCGGTGCCGCTCAAGAGCAAGGCGCCGCCCTACTCCCCGCACCGCGACGATCCCCACCCGGGCGACAACATCGGCGTACGGATCGTCGATCGGGCGAGCGGCAAGGCACTCTTCTACGCGCCCGGCGTCGGCGAGATCGAGTCGCACCTCGCGCCGTTCCTCGCCGCAGCCGATTGCCTGATGATCGACGGAACGTTCTGGACCGAGGACGAGCTGGTCGCCCTCGGCATTTCGGGCAAGCGCGCGCGCGACATGGGCCACCTGCCGCAGAGCGGACGCGGCGGAATGATCGACGTCCTGAGGCCCTTGAAAGCCGCCCGCAAGATCCTCATCCACATCAACAACACCAATCCGATCCTGAACGAGGACTCCGCCGAGCGCCGCACGCTGGACGCGGCGGCGATCGAGGTCGCGTACGACGGGATGGAGATCGAGCTCTGACGGGAGAGTGCTGTGGGAGCCGCCGAGAGAATGCCGTGGACCAGGGAAGAGTTCGAGCGCGAGCTCCGCGCCAAGGGCGATCGCTACCACATCCACCATCCCTTCCACGTGGCGATGAACGGCGGCGGGTGCACGCGGGAGCAGGTGCAGGGCTGGGTGCTCAACCGCTTCTACTACCAGATCAGCATCCCGATCAAGGACGCGGCGGTCCTCGCGAACATGCCGGACCGCGAGCACCGCCGGGAGTGGATCAAGCGCATCCTCGATCACGACGGCGTCGAGGGCGACGAGGGTGGCATCGAGGCGTGGCTCCGCCTCGGCGAGGCCGTGGGTCTCGAGCGCGCAGCGGTCGCGTCGCTCGAGCACGTGCTGCCGGGCGTGCGCTTCGCCGTCGACGCCTACGTCAACTTCGCGCGCCGCGCACCCTGGCCGGAAGCCGTATGCTCGTCGCTGACCGAGCTCTTCGCGCCGCAAATCCACAAGGAGCGGCTCGCGAGCTGGCCGGAGCACTACCCGTGGATCGACGCCGCCGGGTACGCGTACTTCCGCAAGCGCCTGTCCGAGGCCCGGCGCGACGTCGAGCACGGCCTGAGGGTCACGCTGGATCACTTCCGCACGCGGGCCGAGCAGGAGCGCGCGCTCGAGATCCTGCAGTTCAAGCTCGACGTGCTGTGGACGATGCTGGACGCGATGCAGCTCGCCTACGGCATCGGCCACCGCGAGGACCGCGCCTGATGCCGCCCGGCGACGATACGGTCTTCGCACTCGCGCGGCGCTTGCGATTCCAGTGGGAGGAGGCGCAGTCCGCCTATGTGCTGCTCTACCCGGAAGGCATGGTGAAGCTCGGGCAGAGCGCGGGCGAGATCCTGAAACGGGTCAACGGCACGTCGGCCGTGTCCGAGATCGTCGCGGACCTGGAGCGGACGTTCCCCGGCGCGGACCTGCGGCAGGACGTGACCGACTTTCTGGAGCATGCGCGCGAGAAAGGCTGGATCGATGCCCGGCAGCCCTAACCCGCCGCTCTGGCTGCTCGCGGAGCTGACCTACCGCTGTCCGCTGCACTGCGTGTTCTGCTACAACCCGGTGGACTATACGGCCTATGGCGCGGAACTCGCCACCGACGAGTGGGTGCGCGTGCTGCGCGAAGGGCGCAGCCTCGGCGCGACGCAGCTCGGATTCTCGGGCGGCGAGCCGCTGGTGCGCGACGACCTGGAAGTGCTCGTCGCCGAAGCGCGGCGGCTCGGCTATTACTCGAATCTCATCACCTCGGGCGTCGGACTGAACGAACGGCGGATCGCGGCGTTCAAGGACGGCGGGCTCGACCACATCCAGCTGTCGTTCCAGGACTCCACGCGCGAGATGAACGACTTCCTGTCGAGCACGCGCACCTTCGATCTCAAGCGGCGGGTCGCGAAGCTGATCAAGCAGTACGACTATCCGATGGTGCTGAACGCGGTCCTGCACCGGCTGAACATCGATCATGTCCAGCAGATTCTCGAACTCGCGCTCGAGCTGGAGGCCGAGTACGTCGAGCTCGCGAACACCCAGTACTACGGCTGGGCGTACCTCAACCGCGACCAGCTCCTGCCGAGCCGCGAGCAGCTCGTGCGCGCGGAAGAGGTGGTCAACCGGTTCCGCGAGCGCGTAGGCAAGGCGATGAAAATCTACTTCGTCGTGCCCGATTACCACGAGACGCGGCCCAAGGCCTGCATGAACGGCTGGGGCGCGGTGTTTCTCTGCCTCACGGCCGACGGCCTCGCGCTGCCCTGCCACGAAGCGCGCATGCTCCCGGGGCTCGAGTTCCCGAACGTCCGCGACCGCGACCTCCGCTGGATCTGGCACGACTCGCCCGCCTTCAACCGCTACCGCGGCGACGAATGGATGAAGGAACCGTGCCGCAGCTGCCCCGAGAAGGTGAAGGACTACGGCGGCTGCCGCTGCCAGGCCTACATGCTGACCGGCGATGCCGCGAACGCGGATCCCGTGTGCGACAAATCGCCGCATCACGCGCTCGTGACGCAGGCCGTCGAACGCGCGGAGCAGGCGCGCCCCGCAGTCGGGACGAAGCCGGTGCTCTTCTTCCGCGACGACAAGAACTCGCGCGCGCTGTCGGGCCCGCGCGAACCGGTCGCATGAACGCGCCCCAGGCCGTCGGCGTCGACACGCGCGCGGCGATCCGTGCCGACGGCCTCGCGAAACGCTACGGAGGCATCGCCGCGGTCGAAGGTCTCGACCTCGAGGTCCCGTCCGGCGAGTTCTTCGGGCTCCTGGGGCCGAACGGCGCCGGCAAGACGACCACCGTCCACATGCTGGCGACCCTGATCCGACCGACTGCGGGCACGGCGACGGTCGCCGGGTTCGACGTCCGGCGCGAGCCCGTGCGCGTGCGCGGGGCGATCGGTCTCGTCTTCCAGGAGTCCGCGCTCGATCGCACGCTCAGCGTCGCCGAGAACCTGCGCTTCGCCGGCCTGCTCCACGATCTCCCGCCGCGCGTGATCGAGGAGCGCCAGCGGGAGCTGCTCGAGCTCTTCGGTCTGGCGGACAAGCGGGCCCAGCCCGTCGCGACGCTGTCGGGCGGGATGCGCCGCGCGCTCGACATCGTTCGCGGCGTCCTGCACGAGCCGCGGGTGCTGTTCCTGGACGAGCCGACGACCGGTCTCGATCTGCCGAACCGGCGCCGGATCTGGCGGTTCATCGAGCGGCTGCGCGCGCGGACCGGGATGACCCTGCTCCTGACCACGCACTACCTGGAAGAGGCGGACGGTTGCGATCGCGTCGCGTTCATCCGCAAGGGCCGGCTCGTGGAGTCCGGCGCGCCGCGGCTGCTGGTCGAGCGTCTCGGCCGGCACATGCTGGAGGTCGAGGGCCCCGACCTCGACGGTCTGGTCGGAATGCTGGAGCCGCGTCTCGGGACGTGCCTGCGCGACGGCGACGTCGCGTACTTCCGTTTCCCGGACGAGGACATCGCCGCGATCGCCCGGCTGCAGGCGGAGCTCGGCTCGAAGGTCTCGGCCTGGCGCGTCAGGCGGCCGAACCTGAACGACGTGTTTCTCTGGATTGCGGACGGAAAGGACCTGAGGCTGATGCGCGTGCGTCCGGTCTACGCGGTGCTCGAGCGGGAGCTGGTGCGGATGCTCCGCCAGCGGACGCGGCTCGTGTCGGCCATCGTCCGGCCGCTCATCTGGCTCTTCGTCATCGGCGCCGGCTTCGGCGCCGTCATCGGCGAGGCGCGCGGCATGGACTACCAGGTGTTTCTGGTTCCCGGCGTGCTCGGGATGACGATGCTCTTCGGCGGCATGCTCGCCGCGCTGACCACGGTGTACGACAAGGAATCGGGCGTGATGCGGATGATGATCATCGCGCCCATGCCGCACGCCTGGATCGTGATCGCGAAGGTGGTCTCGGCGGCCGCCGCCGCGCTGGTGCAGGCGGTGCTCCTGCTCGTCGTCCTCGCGGCGCTCGGCTACGTCGGGCGCGGTACCGACTGGTGGCTGCTCGCGATCGCCCTCCTCTGCACGTCGTTCGCGTGCGCCGGCCTCGGGATGGTGACTGCGTCGTTCTCCCGGACGCTCGACAATTTCGCCGCCATCATGAACTTCGTGATCTTCCCGGTGTTCTTCCTGAGCGGATCCCTCTACCCCGTGCGCGACCTGCCGCCCGTGCTCAACTGGATCGCGACCGCAAACCCCTACACGTACGGCGTCGACCTGCTCAAGCACGCGCTCGCCCCGCGCGCGGCGATGACCGCGGACTTCGGCGTCGGGCTCGACATCGCCGTGCTCGTCGGCGCGACCGCGATTGCCATCGCCGTCGCGAGCTGGCGCTTCTCGCAGGAGTCCGCGTACGAGCCGATGATCCACGTGCTCACGACTCGGGGTGGGTAGGCCGCGTCCGGGCGCCGAATGAATCGCCGTCGGTTTCTCGGTGCCGGCCTCGCCTCGGCCGCGGCAGCGTGCGGCGTCGGCCCCACGCGAAGCGCCCTCGCGCCACCGCCGGCCGCGCTCGCCGATGACCGCGTCGTGTCGCTCGCGGCCATCCCTCGTCTCGTGATCGAGCGGCAGGACCCGGTCACCGGCCGCTGCCGCTACGTGGCGGACCTCGACCCGCGAAAGGTGGCGCAGCCGATAGTCGTCGCGCGGCGCGGCGAGCGCTTCGACGCCGTGATCGAGAACGCGCTCCCGCAGCCCACCACCGTCCATTTCCACGGCCTGACGCTCGCGGAGGCGCAGGACGGCGCCGGCTTCGATCCGATCGCTCCGGGCGCGAGCAAACGGCTACGCTTCGAAGTGAAGAACCGCTCCGGGCTGTACTGGTTCCATCCTCATCCGCACGGCCTTACCGCCGAGCAGGTCTATGGCGGACTCGCCGGCCTGCTCGTCGTGACGGACGACGACGACGAAGCGCTGGATGCAGCGCTCGGGCTCGTGCCCGGCAACCGGCTCGCGCTCGCCGTCGCGGACGCCCGCGTCGTCGCCGGCGCGATCCGGCCGTATGCGCCCACCGCCGAGGACTGCCTGACCGGGTGGTTCGGCAACCGTGCGCTCGTCAACGGCGAGCTCGACGCGGCGCGGGTCGTGGCGCCCGGCTGGGTGCGACTCCAGATCCTGAACGCCTGCAACGCCCGGGGCCTGCTGCTTGCATTTCGAGATGCAGAAGCGCGCGACGGGATCAACTGGTTCCGTTCAACCTGGTCGGCACCGACGGCGGACTGCTCGGCGCGCCCAGGGAGATCGATCGCGCGTTCCTCCATACCGGGGAGCGGGTGGACGTGGCGATCGATCTCACCGGCCGGCGCACCGTCGTCGCCACGAGTCTCGAGTTCGACGCGCGTCACCAGACGCAGGGCACTGCGCCGACCCGCCATCACCCGGCACGCGACCGTTATCCACCGCTCGCGGCCGCAGCGGTCTGCGAGAGCGCTGTCCGCGAGCGATCCTGGGGACCGACTGCCCGACGGGGCCGAGCTGAGCCTCTTTACGCTCCGCGTCGGGGCGGCGCCGGCGCGTACCGCTCCCCCGCTTCCGTCGCGGCTCTCGGGGCTTCCGGACGCGGCAACCGGCCCGCAAGACGTCACGCGGCGGATGCGGCTCGACTTCGACGAGCGGACCGGCTTCCTGATCGACCAGACCCCCTACCGGCTCGACGAGACCGCGTTCAGCGTGCGGCGCGGCGCGCGCGAGACGTGGGAGATCCGGAACAGCCCGATCTCGATGCCGCATCCGATGCACCTGCACGGCTTCGGTTTCCGGGTGCTGCGTCGGCAGGGCACCTACGGCGCGGCGCGACGCTTCGCCACCGAGAGCGGCGGGCGGTTCCCGACCGACCTCGGCGTGAAGGACACGGTCCTGCTGTGGCCGAACGAGACGATCTGGCTCGCGGTGGACTTCGCGCTGCCGGACGACGCGGCGTTCCGCGGCGCGCAGCGCTACATGTTCCACTGCCACAACCTCGAGCACGAGGACGCCATGATGAT
>CAVVGT010000017.1:0-25155 GCA_963747775.1 uncultured beta proteobacterium | reverse complement strand
CGTTCGCCGCGACGTCCCACGAGGCGTCCGGCGGGATGCCGTAGAACTCGTCGAAGCCGTGCGCGCCCGGCAGGCTCTGCGGATCGATCCCGATGTGCCACTTGCCGAATATGGCCGTCGCGTAGCCCGAATCCTTGAACAACTGCCCCATCGTGTACGCCTTGGCCGGCAGCGTGTTGGGTGTGCCCGGCAGGCCGAGGAGCGAGAGACCATTGCGGATCGAGTACTGGCCCGTCATCAGCGCGGCGCGCGATGGGGTGCATCCCGGCTCGACCAGGTACTGCGTCAGTCGCAACCCCTCGCGAGCGAGCTGGTCGACGCGTGGCGTCGGGTATCCCCGCAACTCGCCTCCGCCATACGGGCCCATGTCGCCGTAGCCGACGTTGTCGGCTAGGATGAACACGACGTTGGGTTTCTTCTGCTGCGCCGATGCCGGCGGGGCGGTGAACATGGCTGCCGCGGCCAGGGCGCAGCCAACAATGTGAAGCATCGTGTTTCGTTTCATGACCTCTCCCGTTGCGTGGTGGGTTGGTTTCAGAGGGCATCCCTGAACTTCATTGCGCGGGGAACTGTGCCGAAATCGCATCCGGCGCTGCTCGACCTAATCAAACATGCGCCGCCGTCGCCGCCGCCCTTACCCAACGTTGGGCATAGTAGCGACTGGGCGTCACCGCGACTACTGCCTGGAAGGTGGGCGCTCTTCGAACGTCGCGGCAACCCTTCCCAAAGGGCAGTAGTCGCGCCGCGCAGCGCTCGGTACCCTGCGTCATGCCGAACAAATCCGGCCACGTCTACGTGGCCGTTGTCAATGACGACGAGAGAGCGTTTGCCGCTCCTTTGCGCGCCTGTTGCGCGCGGCCGGCATGCAGCCGATCGCCTACTTGTCCGCGGAAGCCTTCCTTGCGGACGCGAAACTCCCAGTTCGACTGCCTGCTGCTCGACGTCCAGTTAACCGGGGTGTCGGGGCTCGAGTCCCAGAAGCAACTCGCGACCGCAGGCGCGCCGGCACCGGTGATCTTCATCACCGCTCATGACGATCCTCGAGTCCAGCGGCGACATCCTGCGCCTCGGCGCAGCTTTCCCGCCAACTGCAGCAGATGACAGCGCATGGACCTTGCGAGCGACGCGGCCGGCCTCGGAATGTGGACCTCGGACGTCATCCGCGATCAGGATGTCGGCCACGAGCAGGACCCACTCCCTGCTCGGCTTCTCGGAAGCGGAGAGCCTGAACGTGCCGCGCTTTCTCGACGCAGTCACCGAGGACCGCGAAGCCGTACGAGCCGCTGGCCGGGTGGAAGACGAGTTGAACGGCGGCCGCGATCACGAGTTGGAGTATCGCGTACAGCTTCCCGATAGGGCAGACGCGCTGGATCGCGGCGCGCGGACAGCGACGCGGACGGCGCAGGCGAGACGGTTCTCATGCGCGGCGTGGTGCTGGATGTCTCGGCGCGACGCCGATCGGAACTGGAGCTGCGACAGGTGCGAGGCCAGCTCGCGCACGTCGCCCGGGTCGCGATGCTCGGACAGCTCGCTGCGGCGCTCGCGCACGAGCTGGGCGAGCCGCTCGGCGCGATCCTGCGCAACGCCGAGGCGGCGGAGCTTTCTCCGCACGAGCCGCCGGACCTCGACGAGTTGCGCGCCATACTCGCCGACATCGCGAGGACAGCCCAGCGTGCGGGCGACGTGATCGAGCGGCTGGTGCGAGCGACGTAGCATCGAGCCGCGCGCACTCGCCGTAGGCGACCTTCTGGCCAACTGTGACGCGCTCATCCGCGCCGACGCGGCCGGCCGCCACGTCAGAGGTGGGAGTCGAAGCCTGGCCCGGCCTGCCGAGGGTCATGGGCGACCGCGTGCACCTCCAACAGGTGCTGCTCGATCTCGTGCTCAATGCGATGGATGCCGTCGAGGGCGAACCCGCCCGGGAGCGGCGGGTGTCGGTGCAGGCCCGCCTGGACGAGCGGCACACCGTCGAGGTGGCGGTGAGCGACTCGGGACACGGCATGACCCAGAACAGCTCAGGCGTCGTATTCAGACCGTCTTTACCACGAAGGCGAACGGCATGGGCATCGGGCTGCCGATCTCGCGCGCGATCATCGAAGCGCACCAGCGGCGCATCTGGGCGGAGACCAATGCGACGACAGGGGCGACGCTCCGATTCACGCTCCGGTGGCGGAAGAACCAGGTGGCCGAGGAGGCGCCCGCAGCGTGAGCGAGTCCGGGCCCGTGCTGTATGTCGTCGACGACGACGGCTTCGTTTCCTCGCGGCCGTCTCCCAGCTGCTCCAGGCTGCGGGCTACGCGGTGCGACATTTCCAAAGCCGAAGATTGCCTCGCTCAGCTTGCCGACGCCTGGCTGCCTGATCGCGGATTTTGCAGATGCCCGGCCTGGCAGGCCTGGAACTGCCGAGGCTCTGAGCCGGGCCGGGCGCGCGCTGCCGGTGATCTTTCTCGCCGGGCAGGGCGACATCCCGAACCAGTGCGTGCCATGCGGCAAGGGGCGGAGGACTTCCTCAGCCAAGCGCACGCCGAAGGAAGCCTTGCTCGAAGCGGTCAATGGCGCGCTTTCGCCCGCAGCGCGCCGAGCATGCAGCGCGAGTTGCGCGCCCGCTTCGATGCCCTCACGCCGCGCGAGCGCGACGTGCTGCGCCACGTCGTTCAGGGACGGCAGAACAGAGCAGATCGCCGCGGACCTGAACATCAACAGCGACAGTGAAGCTGCACCGCACCGCCATCACCACCAAGCTCGAAGATGCAGTCGAGTCGCCCGAGGCTCACACAGCTCGTCCAGGCGGCGGGCGCGTTCGAGGAATAGGGCATCGTCGCGCTGCCGCACAGTCGCTACATAGTACCAATGCGGACTAGCAGGGTTTGAATCAGCCATTTATTGGTAAAGGGCGGCGGAGGCGCGCTCGCCGCGACGCGTCGTGGGACGTCGTTTCGCGCTACGCTGCGAGTTCAAAGCTCATGAGTTTTCGTGAATCGTCAGTCGTCATTACAAAGCTATGCGAGACTGCGACGAGGCATCCTCCTAAGCTACTGATTAAACGACCGCTACAGAAACGGGCCCCGAACTCACCGTCCTGCACACCACTCACGATCCCCGACTGTGGCCGCAGCCGCGGAAGAGGCCCGCTGGCGCGCACGCCTCTGCGCGGCCTTTGCGTGAATCAGTGCTGAACGGCCCGGCATGACACTGTAGAAGACGCGACGGGTCGCCTCAGGGATCGAGTTCCGTCTAATGGTGCCTACTCCCGCGCTATCAACGAACTTGTGCCGTGACCTGGATAAATCCATCATGTCAAAGTCGGCCTGCACTAACCAGTTTCTCGGTTGATCAATCGCTTACCCACCCGCCGGGTCGGCGAAACTGGTCGAGACGCAGGACTCAATCCTCGCCGTACGGCATCCCGGTTCGAGTCCGCGCCCGGGCGCTCCTCGATCGAACAATAGCTTAATAAGAGCTGGCAGGAGGCGGTTCCGCCATGCGGCACACGGGATTGAACCTACCGACGCCGTCCCTTCCACACGAGCATCGCGCGGCGTATCGAGACGCCACTCACGTACCGGCAGCATCCCCGCGCTGCGCGGCCAACTCCTACCGCGTCTCGCGCGCGAACGAAAGACCCGCCGCGCGGGCGGGATCCTGTTGCGCGACGTCGTCTTCAGTGCGGATTGCAGCGGCGCGCGAAGCGAAACCGCGAAGCGAGGCCGAGGAGCGCGAGGAGTCGCGGGTTTCACGGGCACGGCGATTTCGTTCGTTCAAGGCGGCCTGGCGGACGTCGAGGACGATATCGGCGGTCGTTGTTCAGGGTCGACCGACGAGAATCCTCGCCGGTGAGGGTTGAAGCATGTTGCTGTGTCGCTCACCGCAAATAGAGCTGCTTGATGCCCCCGGGCTGCCCAGAAGGTCACGAAGCCGTCCATGGTGGCCGGCTGATGTTGACGCCGCTTTCCAGAGGTCGGCCCGGGTGCAGCGAGCGCAATCGATCGATCGGCTGCCCACCATCCGTGCCCGGCTCGATACGGCCTCGCCGCCATTCGCGACGATATTCTCGTCGCTGGTGAGCCCCGTTCGCGAACATCGTCGGCTGCGCCGTTCAGGCGACCCTGATCGTCAGCGCCGGTCCCGGCGATGGCGCCGATGCAGGCTGTTCAAGGACGTCTATCAGTGCCACCGCCAACGTTGCCTTCAGTAACGATGATGGCCGCATTCGCCGCGCCGCCCACTGCAAGCATCGCGGCACCGAGTATTGCAAACCTGTTGAACCGCATCCGATCGGGCTCCTAGGCAAACTGCCGCGCTCCGTGGTCTCGCGATTGCGATCGAGCGCCGTATCTGTGCAACCAATGCTTGGAGCATAGCTATGCCAATGGCAAACTGTCTGAAATGCCTAGGATTTTGTGCGTCGGTCGCTGCGGCCTGTAAAGTTCTTCGACACGCGACTGCGGGATCTGCCGCGACTCGGTCGGCACGCCGGACGGCTGGCACCTCTGGTGCGAGCGGCACCGGCTGGTCGTCGTTCCCGTGCGGGTGGTGGGAGCGGGAGGCGGGGGCGGAGCAGAGACAGAGAAGCCCGCACGCGGCGGGCACACGGCGCGGAGCTGGTCTACTCAGAGACCTAGCTTGCGGTACCCGCCAAGACGCTCCAGCAGCGCCATCAATAGGCAAAAGCACCCCAGAACCATGCCCGCGACGCCGACCTGAAGCAATGTGGTCGCCTGAAATTGGCCGAGCCAGTACGCGCCTGAGAGGCGCGTAGCGCCAGCGATCACGCAGAGGACAACACCAGCAAGCCCGGCCAACCGGCCAGTCCAGATGAGCAGGGTCTCCATCCTTGTCCCTCCGCGGTTGACTCTGAGGATGGAATGGTAGCGCTCGTCAGGTTGGACGCAACCAACCCCGCCACGCGGGCGGGGGCTCGTTACCCTAGGTGCTACTCAATGCAGCTTGCGGCGGCGACAGAAGCTGAGACCAGCGAGAGCGAGGCCGAGGAGGGCAAGGCTGCCCGGCTCGGGTACGGTGGCCGTGGTGCTCGCCGCCCGGACTGTTTCCGTCATCAGGAGCGAGAGGGTGTACACGTCGCCCGGGAGAATCACCGAAGTCGCGCTGAAGGTCCCCTGACCGGGACTGAAGATGCTGTTATCGCCCGGCGTGTTCGCAAGCAACGCCTGGTTGAGGCTGAACGGATTGGTCTCGGACGCCACACCGACCTCGCCGCTCGATAAACCGGGCGTCCACAGGAAGACCGTATTGCCCGCGGCATTGGTCAGGCGAACATCCAGCGACATGACAGCGGTGGACGCGTCCCCAGGCTGATCGACGGCCACTTGCATGAATGGAGTTGCGAGGAAGCTGAGATCGAACTGCGCCGAGAAGACCTGGGGCCACTCGACGATACTCACAATCTGTTCGCTCGCCGACGCGCCGCCCGTACCGAGGGTGCTCAGTCGGGTCTCGGCAACCCCGCTTGCGCCGGCTCCACCTAGTTGCCCGAAGATGCCCGTGATGTTCGCGTCACCGCGGGAGCCGACGAATCCGCCAGCCGGGGGCGTCGTATAAGTGTCTTCCGCAGGAAACGGTCCAGGCCCGGCCGTCGCCTGGGGCGCGTTGGCACTGAGTCCGCCCGGGTTGCACGGCGGCGTGGGCGTGATCCCCCCCGGACCACAGGTGACCACGTTATTCACCGTTGGCCCGTTGAAGGACGCGGCGTCGGTAGCGGTGGTGTCGCCGGGCCGAAAAGTCGTAGAGGGGTCGGAGACGAAAAACTGGAAGTTCGTCACGCGATTGAGCGACACGCCGATCACGGTCGCGTGCGCATCCGCCACCCCCGCAAGAGCAGTTACAAGTGCGGCCGCGCCCAATGCGAAGGCCCTTCTCATTGCGCTCCGCTTGCGTGACATGTTCTCTCTCCTTACATCAGGACCGTCATCCAAGGCGCATCGCCAGCTCGCCGACCCCGAGCGCCCGCCAGCTATCTAGCACCCGGCGATCGGATTGCAAATACACCGGAAGGCCTAGTCGGCGCGTTCTCTGCGCTCGACGGGTCCATAAGTGTTGGGTGTTGGCGAACGACGTGCCGCACAAGAGGAGGAACGCGGCGAGCGCGCAGGCTCGTGCTGTGTGCCACCGGGGGCCATAGCCTTGCGCCACCGGCGAAGGCTCTTCACTCGGTGGGTAGGCTCGGTCGAGTGGGACTGTCACACACCTGCCGCTACTCGATCGGCCGGCCTGACGGCGTCCACGTATGGTGCGAGCGGCACCGGCTGGTGGTCGTGTTCCCGTGCGGGTGGGTGGGAGCGAAGCGGGGGCGGACTGTGATGACAGCGTGCAAGAGAAGACGGACCAGTTCAAGCAATCTCACGTCGTGTCGACATCGAGTAGCAGACGCATGCCGGCCTCCGTGATCGTCCGCGCGAACGTCCAATGCGACTCGGTTGTGTTCGCGGCCAACGCAGAACGGGAGTGTCCTGATTTCTGTGTGTAAGGCAGGTTTGGGTTCATCGTCCGGGGGCGCGCCCCCGGACGATGAACCGGATCATTTTACGCAGCCCTCGTCGAGAAGCGATCAGCGTACAGGATTGCGAATTGATTCATTGCACTCTTCCAGTCGTGTGCCGCGCGGCTCCAATCGGCAGTGATGTTGCGAAGCGCCAGCCAGATCAGCTTGCTGGCGGCGTCGTCGGATGGGAAGTGGCCGCGTGTCTTGATGATCTTCCTCAACCGCGCGTTCACGCTCTCGATGCAGTTCGTCGTGTTAGATCACCCGCCGCACCGCCGGCGGAAACGCGAAGAACGGAATCACGTTCGACCAGGCGCGCCGCCAGGCGGCCACGACGGTCGGGGATCTTCTGGCCCCATGGCCCGGACTCGAAGGCCGTCAGCTCGGCCTCGGCCGCCTCCGCGCTCGGGGCCGTGTAGATTGGCTTGATTGCCGCCGCGAGCGCCCTGCGCTCCTTCCAGGTGGCGTAGTCCAGGCTGTTGCGGATCAGGTGCACGATGCAGGTCTGCAGGGTGGTGGCCGGATAGACCACCGCCAGGGCTTCGGACATGCCCTTCAGGCCGTCGGTGACCGCGATCAGGATGTCCTGGACACCGCGGGTCTTCAGGTCGTTGAACACCTTCATCCAGAATTTCGCCCCCTCGGTGTTCTCGATCCACAGCCCGAGGATCTCGCGGGTGCCCTCGGGCCGCACGCCCAGGGCCAGGTAGACTGCCTTGTTGCGCACCACGTTGTCCTCCCGGATCTTCACCCGCAGCGCGTCGAAGAAGATCACCGGGTACATCGGCTCCAGCGGCCGGGCCTGCCAGGCGGTGATTTCCGCGAGCACCGCGTCGGTGACGATGCTGATGAACTCCGGGGTCACCTCGGTGGCGTCCTCGGCCAGAAACCCCTGAATCTCCCGCACCGTCATCCCGCGGGCGTACATGGCGATGATCTTGTCGTCAAAGCCGGTGAAGCGCCGTTCGTGCTTGCCGATGAGCTTGGCTCGAATTCGCCTTCCCGATCTCGCGGCACCTCGATGCGCAACGCCCGTCGTACGGTCAGAACCGTCTTGCCGCTCTTGCCGTTGCGGTGGTTGGTCGCCGCCTCGGGCTTCTCCGTGCCGGCGGCGTAGCCCAGGTGGTGGCTCATCTCGGCGCCCAGGGCGCGTTCGATCAGCGCCTTCTTGAACGCCCGGGAGGCCTCGTCGACCGCCTCCGCGGTCATCGGAACCGTCACCAACTGGTCAAGCAACTCCGCCGGTATCTTGGGCAACACCGCCGCTTGCGCGGCAGCGTTGGCTCTCTGCATCTTCCTGACTGGCTTTGGCATACCTGTTCCTTTCAGTTGCCATGGTATGCCTCACACACAAAACTCCTGACAGGCTCACGCAGAACCGTGACGAACCCCGGGCGAGGCGTTTGCGAATGTCCACAGGCCTTCGAGGACGTGATCCGCGCCCGCCGGAATAAGTCGGCTTGAGCGAAGTTGCTTGATAGCGTCCCCGAGCGTGAGGCCCGGTTTGCCGAGGACGACTTGAGCCAGGGACTCGACAGCACTTGCCGGCTTCCTTCACAGCGTTCTCAAGGTCCGGTGGCGCGTTACCGGCGAGCCCGAGTGCTTTGCGCCAATGCTCACGAGCAGGCTGATAGCGCGGTGCGCTTAGCTCGTCTTCGAGCGGCGGTCGGCGTGCTTTTCGACCGAGGAGGTCGATATCGGCGTCGCCCAGCGCCGGCTCAATTGCGTGACTGCGGGCGGCGCTGAGGTCCGGCCAGTTACCACTCATCGCGCTTTTCGCTATGTCGTAGATGTCGTGGAGGTCAGCAGAATCCGACGTCACCGCTTCCTCCAGAAGTACCCGAATCTGACCCTTGTTGTCCTCGGTGGGCGTGAAGCCCTCACTGTCGAGCACCGCACGGGTCGTGTCCCAAGCGATCTGTGCTCGCTTCTGCAGCCCTCCCTCGCACAGGCGAAGAGTCGCCTTTGCGTATGCGGACGAGTTCAATGTGCCACGGTCCAATTCGCCCGTTCTAGGGATTGAAGAGAGCCAAAAGACTCCTTTGCGGCGTCCGCCAGGCGAAGTCGTATCCGCCGCCTAGCGAGTTCAAGGGCTTCAGGAGACATCGGTAGAGCCTCGGCACATTCTTGGCACAGTCGGCGCAACAAACCGCCGCAGTCTACTGCAGAGCGCAACACCTAACTGGGCAATGCTCAGCAACCGTCCAACGGCAATTTCACGTTCACGTGGCAAATGCTCAGCAACTGTCCAACGCTCATGGTCAGGCCCTGAATGGTTTGTCGACGCGGCTGTATGGCAGTTGAACCAACAAGGGATGCGAGTTCGGATCGCGGCGGCCAAGGCCGTAGCAGTCGATGCGAGCCTCATCGAGATGGACCTCGCACCGGACCAAACGGCCCTCCCACTTCGCGCTGATCGCAAAGCGATGTCCAAGCAGTTCCACGTGACCTGCATCGTCGGCCCGGCGCAGGTAGATGATCGTGCCGCACGGCGCGGCTTGGAGGTCGAGCTTCCAGCGCTCTGGAAAGGCGCGACGCGGCGGGGCGTCGATGCGCCGGGGGCTGCTGCGTTGAAGGTGGGCCTGGATGTAGCGCGCCGACTGCGCTTTGAGCTCTCTGAGGTTCGCGTAGCGAAAGCGCTGCCATACCTTGGCCTGCCACAAGCCGTTGAAGCTCTCGATGGCGTTCTGGAAGCCCGGTTCGCGCGGCGGGGCGAACACCGGGATCACGCCCAACGACAGGCACAGGCGGCTCACGCGGCCGATAGCATCGGCGAAGTGGTGAACGCCTTGGAAGCGCGTGTCATTGTCAAACTGGGCGTACGCGGGCAAGCCGATCTGGCGCCAGTGCTCAATCAACCACGAGACGATCTCGCGGGCTCGAATGGTCTGCTCGGGCCAAGCTTGCACGTAGCCCCCGTGCAGCGAGGTCGCCGTGAGTACCGACACCAGCGGCCCGTCCTGGATCTTAAGATCCTCGATCAAATCGAAGCTGTCCAGCTCGGCAAGCCCTGCGGCCACCTCAGCCAGCCACCAACCCCGCGGCGGCGGCGGCCGGCGACGCCGCCGCGTATCGGCGATCGCCCCGCGTCGCTTCAGTACCCGCCCGATCGTGGCTACCGAAGGCACCGGGGCTTGCCCTGCCTCACTCATCGCCTGATGAATCGCCGGCGCGCCGAACTCGCCCAGGTCGCTCTCGTCCCGCAGCTGCCGTCGCATCGCCAGCACCCGGCGCTCAAGGGAAACGGCCGTGCGGTTCCAAGGCTGCCTGGGCCCTGCCTTGCGATCGGACCAATCAACCCGATCGAGCCGTTTGCCAGCCGCTACGCCTGACCCAGAACAGCACGGTCGAGGGGTCGACCCCGTACTGGCGGGCCACCGACCGAATCGACCTACCTTCGCGCACGGCCTTCACCATCTCCCGCGCGCTTCGTGGTTGGAGCTTTTTAGCCATGCTCAGCCTCGCGCAGAAAGCACCTACGATAGCCGGGTGTTGGACAGTTGCTGAGCAGCGAGCGTTGAACGGTTGCTGAGCATTGCCGCCTAACTCGTTGACGCGAAAGCTGCTGCGTGTTGTCGAGCATTGCCGATTGTTGCCCTGTGCCGACTTAAAATCCCTCGGGAGCGACCCCATCCCGGTTCGAGTCCGGCCCGGGCACCAAGACGTCCTAGCAGGGGCTGCGGCGCCCTTTACCGATCGCTCCGAGCGTTCGGCCTTCCGCCTCCGCGGGTCCGACTGCAACCCTGAAATCCGTCTCAAATTCCCGCTGCAAACACTTATTTCCGTTGCAGAATTCGTTGTCTGGCCGATACCATCCCGGCTTGCCGGCGTAGGCTAGTCGCCTGCTGTCGGCGACGAGGAGACAGTCAGCTTGCCCTTCTGCTACGCCACCAGTGTCCGCGAGGAGGTCGTCCTCAGCTTTGGCGTGAGTAAGGAATGGGGACCGCACGCCCCGGGATTTGGAGATCGAGCTTGCGTACCGCATCGTCCTCTCGCCCTTCGCGGCCAAGCGGTTGTCCGGGATTCCCACGAAGCTGATCGGCGAGTACGAAAGCCGCTACGGCGAGTTCAAGTGAGATTGAGCAACACGCACAGCAAAGGAAGGCCACGCGGGGAGTGAGCGCACCCATGTCCACGGCCGCCCTCGGTCCTCCCAGCGCCAAGCCCGGGCAGGGCGGCGCGCAGTCCGCCGGTCAGGATGCCGCCCTGTGGGCGGTCCTCGCCAGCGCGGCGGACGCGCGCGAATACTGCCAAAGCTGGCTCGCGATCCAGTGCCGCCTGATCCCCGGCGTGCTCGGCGGCGTGGTGCTGCTGCGCCTGCCGGACGCCGAGAGCTACTCCGCGGTCGCGGTGTGGCCCGACGTGCGGCGCGACATGAGCTACCTCACGCCGACGGCTCAGCAGGCGCTGATGGAACGCCGTGGTGTCGTCGCGCAGCGCAAGGCCGCGCCAGATCCTGCGACGGCCAGCACCTATGTCGGTTACCCGATCGAAGCCGTCGGCGTCCTCCATGGTGTCGTTGTCCTCGATGTCGACCCACGCCCCGAGGCCGATCTCCAGGCGAGCCTGCGGCAACTGCACTGGGGCGCAGCGGGCCTCGAGTTGATGCTCTGCCAGCAGGAAGTCGTGCGAGTCGGTGAGACGCGGGACCGGCTGCAGACGGTGCTCGAGGTCGTTGCCTCGGCTGCGGCGCATGACCACTATGCCGGGGCCGCGACCGCGCTCGTAACTGATCTCGCCACGCGGCTCAACTGCGATCGCGCGAGCGTCGGCTTCGTGCATAGGGGCCAGATCAAGATCGAAGCCGTCTCCCACAGCGCGCAATTCAAGGAGCGCACCAACCTCCTGCGCGCGGTCGCCGCGGCGATGGACGAGTCGGTGGACCAGAACGCGACGATCCTGGTCCCGCATCCGTCGGGCAGCGCGCCGCTCGTTCGGCGGGCCAACGCGGAACTAGTTACCGAGCACGGCTCGGGGGCCGTTTGCACCGTACCGATGCTGGTGTCGGGTAAGCCCGCGGGCGCGCTCACGCTTGAGCGTTCCGCCGGACGACCGTTCGATGCCGAGACGGTCGAGCTGTGCGAGGCGATCGCGGGCCTTGCGGGCCCGATGCTCGACGTGCACCGCCGCGAAGACCGGTGGTTCGGTGCGCGCTTTGCCGGTTGGTGGCGCGAGAAGGTCGCGCACCTCTTCGGCCCGCGGCACGGCGGGCTCAAGCTCATCGTGATTCTGCTCATCGCGTTGGTCGCGTTTTTCACAATCGTGAAGGGGGATTTCCGGGTCTCCGCCGCGACCGTCCTCGAGCCGCAGCTGCAGATCGCCGCCACGGCGCCGTTCAACGGCTATATCCGCGAGGCACCGGTGCGTGCCGGCGACCTAGTCAAGAAGGGCGCGCTGCTCGCGCGGCTGGACGACCGCGAGCTCAAGCTCGAACGCCTGAAGTACCTCTCCCAGGAAGAGGAGTTCTCGAAGCAGATGCGCTCGGCATTTGCCGACCGCAATCACGCGCAGGTACAGATTCTGAGCGCGCAGCTCGACCAGGCGAAGGCCCAGGTCGCGCGCGTCGAGGAGCAGCTGCAGCGCACCGCGCTCGCGGCTCCCTTCGACGGCGTGGTCGTCTCGGGTGACTTGAGCCAGCAGCTCGGGGCGCCGGTGGAGCGGGGCACCGTGCTGTTCGAGATCGCGCCGCTCAGCGAATTCCGCCTGGTCCTAAAGGCCGACGAGCGGGACATCGCGTATCTCCAACCGGGCCAGCGCGGCACGCTGCTGCTCGCTGCGTTCCCCGATGCGAAGATCGGATTCGAAGTCACGCAGGTCACGCCGGTTTCGACGCCGCGGGACGGTAAGAACTACTTCCGCGTCGAGGCGAAGCTCGACGGGACCGATCCGCGTATGCGCCCGAACATGGAAGGGGTGGGCAAGGTCGAGATCGACCGTCGCCGCTACATCTGGATCTGGACCCGCCAGGTGGTCGACTCGCTGCGGCTGCTCGCGTGGTCCTGGCTGCCGTGAACACCCTGACCGCCTGAGCCCATGGCGCAGCCGCTGTTCAGCCCGTCCTGGTACCGGGTGGCCGCACTGACGCCGAAGCTGCGCGCCCACGCTCAGATCCACCGGCACCAGTACCGCGGCGAGACCTGGTACGTGCTGCAGGACCACTCGTCCGAGCGCTTTCACCGTTTTTCCCCAGCGGCGTACTTCATCATCGGGTTGATGGACGGCAAGACGCCCGTCCAGCAGATCTGGGACCGCGCCCTCGCGCAACTCGGCGACGACGCGGTGACGCAAGACGAGGTCGTCCAGCTGCTCGGCCAGCTGCACGCCGCCGATGTCATGCAGTGTGAAGTCTCGCCCGACACCGCTGAGCTCTTCCGGCGCCGCGAGAAGCAAGAGCAGGCGAAGATCGTGAAGCGCGCTCTGAGCATCTTCGCGTGGCAAATCCCGCTGATCGATCCCGACCGGCTGCTCGACCGGTTCCTGCCAATGGTCCGGCCGTTCGCGGGCTGGGCTGGTTTCCTGCTGTGGTGTGTCGTCGTGGGGGCCGGGTTGGTCACGGCGGGCGCGCACTGGCGCGAGCTCAGCGAAAATGTGCTCGATCGCGTGCTGGCGCCGGAGAACCTGCTGGTGATGTGGCTCGTGTTCCCGGTCCTCAAGCTGGCGCACGAGTTCGGCCATGCGTTCGCGGTAAAGACACGCGGCGGCGAAGTGCACGAAATGGGCGTGATGATCATGGTGCTCACGCCAGTTCCCTACGTCGATGCCTCCTCGGCCTGGGCGTTCCGCAGCAAGTGGCAGCGGGTCGTGGTCGGCGCGGCGGGGATGATGGTAGAGCTGTTCATCGCCTCTCTCGCGCTCTTCCTATGGCTGTCGGCGGAACCCGGCGTGTTCCGGGGTGTGCTTTACAACGTGATCCTGATCGCTGGCATCTCGACCGTGCTGTTCAACGCCAACCCGCTGCTGCGGTTCGACGGGTACTACATCCTGATGGACTGGCTCGAGATTCCGAATCTGCGTCAACGGAGCACGCAGTACTGGGCCTATCTCGCCGAGCGCTACCTGTTCGGCCGACGCGAGGCCGAGCCGCCCCTCGCGGCGCGGGGTGAGCGCGTCTGGTTCGTCGGCTGGTCGGCTGCCTCCTTCGTTTACCGGATCCTCATCGTGGTCGCGATTCTCATGTTCCTCGGCGAGCAGTCGCTGCTGCTGGGGGTCGTGTTTGCGGTGCTTACCGCTGCGACGTGGTTCGTCGTGCCGGGCGTCAAGGTTGTCAATTACCTCCTGAACAGCCCGCGCCTCAGGCGCGTCAGGCGGCGCGCGCTGACCGCGAGCCTCATCGTCGCGCTCGGCGCAGTGACGGCCGTGTTCATGGTGCCGATCCCTATGCGCACTACCGCGCAGGGCGTCGTCTGGCTTCCCGACGAGGGGTTCGTGCGGGTCGGCGCCGACGGCTTCGTCGACCGCGTCCTCGCCAAGCAGGGGGGATGGGTCAAGCCGGGAGAAGTCCTGATCGAAATGAGCGACATCGAGCTCGCGACCGAACTCAAGGTCCTCGAAGCCCGGGTGCGCGAGCTCGACGCCAAGCACCGCGAGCAGGCGGCGACCGACCGGGTGCGCGCAGAGATCATCGACGAAGAGCGGCGCTTTGCGGCGCAGAACCTCGAGCGCGGGCGCGAGCGCGCTCGCGAGCTGGTGATTAAGGCGAAGGCCGAAGGGGAGTTCGTGTATCCCCGCGCATCCGATGCGCCGGGGCGCTTCCTGAAGAAGGGCGAACTGCTGGGGCACGTGGTGAACACCGACGCGATCATCGTACGCGCCATTGTTTCGCAGCAGGACATCGACCTCGTCCGCAACGCGACCCGCGGCGTCGAGATTCGCCTTGCCGAACACGTTCCGTACACTATTCGCGCGTCGCTCAAACGCGTCGTGCCCTCGGCGACTGACCAGCTGCCGAGCGCCGCTCTCGGAACGCAGGGCGGCGGAGCCGTGGCCGTCGATCCGAGCGACCGCGACGGGCGCAAGGCGATGCAGCGCGTTTTCCAGGTCGACGTCGAGCTGCCGCACGGCGATCGCGCACCGCGGGTCGGCGGACGGGCGTACGTCCGGTTCGACCACGGTTGGGAGCCGCTCGGAGTCCAGTGGTACCGGCGCGCGCGGCAGCTCTTCCTCGCGCGTTTCAATGTCTGAGCTCGCGCTCCCCGCGCTCGCGCCGACCGCCGCATACCCCGAGCAGGAGGTCGAACGGCCCGGTCTGCTCGATCGCATTGCAGACGGGATCGCCGCACCGTTCGCACGTCGGCTCGCGACGCGACGGGTTGCAGGAGTCGATATCGCAGCGGCGGTGCGCCAGTTCGCAGCGGAGACCGAGAAGCTCGCGGATCGCGACATCGTGCCGACCGCGCAGACGCTCGGGATCGCGCTGCGGCGCGAAGGATTCCGGGAGGCGCTGGTCGCGCAGAGCTTCGCGCTTGTACGCGAGGTTGCGGGGCGGACCGTCGGGATGCGCCACTTCGACTCGCAGCTGCGCGGCGGGTGGATCATGTTGAACGGCATGATCGCCGAGATGGACACGGGGGAGGGCAAGACTCTCACCGCTACGCTTCCGGCGTGCACCGCGGCCCTCGCTGGCCTGCCGGCGCACATCATCAGCGTCAACGACTATCTGACGGCGCGCGACGCCGAGACCATGGGCCCGGTCTACAAGGCGCTCGGCCTGACGGTCGGAGCCGTAGTGAACGGTATGGAGCCCGCCGCCCGCCGCGCCGCCTATGGCGCCGACGTCACATTCTGCACGAACAAGGAGCTCACCTTCGACTACCTGCGCGACCGGATCGCGCTCGGCTCCCAAGTCAATCGCATCCAGCTCGCGATCGAGCGCGTGGCGGGCGGGCGAGGGCGCTCGAGTCAGCTGGTCCTGCGGGGACTCTTCTTCGGCATCGTGGACGAAGCCGACAGTGTGCTGGTCGACGAGGCCCGGACCCCGCTCATCATCTCCGCGCGCTCGGATCAAGGGCTCGAGCGAGAGATGTACGAGGCCGCGCTTGCGGTGGCAGGGCGGATGGAGGCGGGGCGGCACTATGTGATCGAGGGTGGCGAACGCCACGTACGAGTGACCCCGCAGGGCCGCGAGATGCTGGCCGCGCTCGCCGATTCGCTGCCGCTCGCCTTCCGCGGCGCACGCCGTCGCGAGGAGCTCATCTCGCAGGCGCTGGTCGCCACGCACGTGTTCAAGCGCGATACGCATTACCTGGTGCGCGACGAAAAAGTCCAGATCGTCGACGAATCCACCGGCCGGATCCTTCCCGACCGTTCGTGGGAGCAGGGGCTGCACCAGATGGTCGAGGCGAAGGAGGGCGTGCCGCTCACCAGCCAGCAGTCGTCCGTGGCCCGGATGACCTATCAGCGCTTCTTCCGTCGGTACCTCCGGCTCGCCGGGATGACCGGCACGGCCCAGGAGATCGCCCCGGAGCTGTGGTCCGTCTACCGGTTGCCCGTGGTGCGCGTGTTACCGAACCGTCCGGTCCAGAGGAAGGGGCTGGGCGCCCGCGTCTATCCCAGCGCGGGCGAAAAGTGGCAGGCGATCATCGGGCGCGCGCGGGAGGTCACGGCCACGGGCCGCCCGATCCTGATCGGCACCCGATCGGTCGGCGCTTCCGAAGCGCTCAGCAAGCGCTTGGCTGACGCCGGCCTGGAGCATCAGCTCCTGAACGCACGGCAAGACAAGCAGGAGGCCGAGATCGTCGCGCAGGCCGGCCAGCGGGGACGCATCACCGTGGCCACGAACATGGCGGGTCGCGGGACCGACATCCGCCTGGGCAAGGGCGTCGATCACCTCGGAGGCCTGCACGTCATCGCGACGGAGTTGCACGACTCGCGGCGAATCGATCGGCAGCTCTACGGCCGCTCCGGCCGACAGGGCGATCCTGGCAGCTTCGAGGTGCTGGTGTCCCTCGAAGACGAACTCTGCCGACTTTACCTGGGAGGCGTCGCCGGTGCACTCGCGCGGCGCGCGCTGACAGCGGCGCCGCAATCTGCGATTGCGCGGTGGCTCGTGCGCCTCGCACAGCGGCGCGCGGAGCGGAGCAACGCAGCGATCCGGCGGGAGTTGCTCTCGATGGACGAGCAGCTTGGTGATCTGCTCGCGTTCGCGGGGAAGGGCGAATGAGCGGCGGCTCCACGGCCGCCAGGACAACGTCAAGTCGTCCGCTTGCTCAGGCGTTCGGGCGGGCAGGCGTAGTCGGGGCGCCGGCGGGCTCGGGGCCCAACTTCAGGAACCGCACCCTGCACTTCGCGCCCGCGGGCACGAGCTGCTTCTCGTTCGGCAACTCAAGGCGGACGCCAAAGGTGCCGCTCGCCGCGTTGATCACCCGGTCAACCACCGCGACGCGGGCGACGAGCTTCTGCTTCGGCGTCTCCGGCACGACCTCGGCCCGGTCGCCGCGCTGAACCTGCCCGTAGAGCGCCGCGGGCAGAATGACTTCCACGTTGAGCGGGTCGATCTCCGCGATCTTCAGGATCGGATCCTTCACGTTGCTCGTCGCGAACTCGCCGGGCTTCAGAAAGCGGTCGACGACCACGCCGTTCACCGGGCTCTTGATGGTGCGCATGCTCAAGACCTCGGATGCGCGTGCGACCTCGAGCTCGGCCATCTTCTGGTTCTCGCGGGCGACTTTCACCTCGGACTCCGCAAGCGAGCGCTCGGTGCGTGCCTCCTCGAGGGCGTTCGAGGAGATGAAGTTCTGGCGCGCCAGCTCTTCCGCCCGCTTTTCCTTCTTTGCCGCCAGGTCCAGCCGCGCCTCGGCGGCCTTCAGCGGCCCGACCGAGTCGGCCCGCTGCTTGGCGACCGCGAGCGCCGCCCTCTCGGGGCCGGAGTCGAGCGTGACGACCACTTGGCCGCGTTTCACCGGCTCACCGCGCTCAACGGCGACGCTGGAAATGAGCCCTTCTACGGGACTACGGATGTCGACCATCTGCCGCGCCTCGATGATGCAATCGAACTCGTTCGCCACGCTGGGTGCGCTGACAAGGAGACCAGCAGCGAGCAGGGCGCAGGGAGGAGCGCAGCGCATTGGCGGTCGGGTTTTGGGGGTCGGGAAAGCTCAGGTAGGCGCCGAATTCTCCGCGCGAAACCTATGACTGTAAAGGACTAATGCCGCTACCCGGCGCCGCTTCGTCCCTCGGTTAGCGCACTGGTGAGATCTCTTCGCGGCGTAGAATGGCAAGCTGAGGAAGGCTCTCGATGCAACGATGATCGTCTTCGATCTCACCTGCACCCAAGACCATCGATTCGAAGGCTGGTTCGCCTCGGCCGACGAGTATGTGCGCCAGGACGCCACCGGGATGTTGGCCTGCCCGGTTTGCGGGACATCGACTGTGCGCAAGGTCCCCAGCTCCAAGGTGCGTACAACCGCAGCTGCGAAGCCCCAGGCGGGAGCGGATGCTGCTGGCACCGGCAGCAGGTCCACCGGTTCATCGTCGCGGGAAATCACGCTCGCCTCGTTCATCGAGCAGGTCGTGGCGAACACCGAGGACGTCGGGCGGGCGTTCCCCGAGGAAGCGAGGAAAATCCACTACGAAGAGGCGCCGCGACGCCCGATTCGCGGCGTCGCGACCCGGGAGGAAGCGCGCGAACTGGTGGACGAGGGGATCCCGGTGGTGTCGCTCCCGATACCATCGCGCGGCGAGACACACTAGGTGCTTCGTCCTGGGGCTAGCCTAAATAAATCGGGAATGTATATTATGTCAAATAAAGACTCCCTCTAGCTGATCTGCCGGGCGATTGAGTCTCAGCCCTCAGCGGCCGCCCACGGGCTCGAGCACCATGTGCACGAGCGTAAGTTGCCCGCCCGCAATCGCCTCCAGTCCCCGCTGCAACGCCGGCCTCACCTCGCCGGGGCGTTCGACCTTCTCGCCGGTCCCTCCGAAAGCCCGCGCGAGCATGACGTAATCCGGCTGTGGAGCGATCGACGTGCCTGCGAAGCGCCCGGTCCGCATCGCAGCGCCGCCCGGGAAGTACGCCGCGACGTCCCCCTTCTGCGAGAGATAGCCCGCGTTGTCGAAAAGCACTACCAGGATCGGCAGCCGGTGCTCCTGCGCCGCACCGAATGTCCCCACGACCGGGTTGTAGTGAAACGCGCCGTCGCCAATCGTGCAGACGACCGGCCGGTGGGTCTCCGCGTACTTGACGCCGAGCGCCATCCCGAGGCCCGCGCCCAAGCCACCGTAGCTCGCCTCGTAGTAACCCCCGGCGCCGGCCCGCTCGTGGAGCCGAACCAGGTCGAGCCGGTGCGTAATCGTCTCGTTGACCACCACGGCGTCGTCAGGCAGCACCTCGCTCAGCTCATGCCCGATCCAGCGGTTCTCGAGCACGGGGCCGCGGCCCGCAGCGCGCGCCGCGTCGCGACGCGTTGCCCGGTCGCGCTCATGCTGCGCGCCCCATTGCGCGAGCTGCGCGGCTCGCGAGCGCGGCGGAACGATCCGCCGCACGCGATCGACCAGCCGCTCGAGTGAGGGCGCGACCTCGCCCGCGGCCACGAGATCGGCGCGAAAGCCCCAGAACGGCAGCCGCGAATGCAGCGGGTCTTCTCCAAGGACGAGGACGCGAGTTCCCGCACGCGGCGCCGCCGACGCTGGATGCCAAGGCGCCACCGCTTCGACCAGGAACACCGCGTCAGCCTGCGCCAGCGCGTCGGGCATGTCCTCGACCACGATGCCGCCGTAAAGCGGATGGGTGCGCGGGAAGTTGACGTAATACGGCTGCCAGGCCTCGAGCACCGGCGCGCCGAGCGTCTCGGCCAGCGCAACGAGAGCACTCACCGTCGCGCGATCCTTCCCCGCTTCCTCGGTGACGATCACCGGGTGCTTCGCGTCGCAAAGCGCCTGGGCGATCTCGTCGATGACGGCCGGCGCGACTTCCGCGGGTCGCGGCGGCGCGGCCGCTGCGGGCGGTCCGGCAATCATCGTTTCCATCAGATACTCGGTCGGCACCGACACGAACACCGGCCCGCGCGGCGTCCCCAGCGCGAGCTGGCAGGCGCGCTGCACGGTGTGCGGCAGGAGCGCGCTTCGGTTCAGGGCGAAGCTCCACTTCACGCACGGCTCCATGAGCCGTGCGGGGCCGCCGACGTCCGTGAGCAGCCGGAGCCACTGCCGGCCCACCTTCGGTCCCGGCGGCTCGGAGAAACCGATCGATTCGCCCGCCAGAATGATCATCGGGATGCGCTCGTGCAGCGCCGCCCGCACGATCATGCTCGCGTGCAGCGCGCCCACTGTGGTGTGCAGAAAGACTGCAGGGAGCTTCCCCGTCGCCTTCGCGTAGCCGATCGCCATCGCCACCGCGGTTTCCTCGTGGCGCGACGAGACGTATCGCGGAAAGTCGGCAGCCGCGTCCGGCGCTGCAAGCGCCTCCCAGACTGGCGCCCAATCGGAGCCTGGCGAGGCGAAGATGCGCTCCACTCCCATCGCACGCAGCCCGCGCAGGAGCGCCTCCGCGCCGCTCGGTGCCATTGCCGTGCTCATTGGATCTCCAGAAGACGGGCCGCATTGCCCCCGCACATCATCGCGATCTCGGCTGCCGAGGCGCCGCTGCGTTCGACGAAGCCGATCGGGTCCTTCTCCCCCACCGGATAGTCACTGCCCATGACCAACCGATCGGCGCCGACACGCTGGAGCAGCACTTTCAGCACCTGCGGGTCGTACACGCAGGTGTCGTAGTGAAACGAGCGCAGGAACTCGCTCGGCCGTTTGCCTCCGGTGTTCCGGACGGTGTCGGGCCGGTTGGCGTGATTTCGGTCCATGCGCCCCAAGTAGTGCGGAAAGTAGCCGCCACCGTGCGCGATCACCACCTTGAGGCCCGGATACCGGTGCATCACGCCCTCGTAGATCAGGGAGGCCATCGCCTTCGTTTCTTCGATCGACTGACCAGCGGAGTTCCACAAGGCGTAGCGCTGGAACCAGGGGTCGCGCACGCCCTCCGGATGAATCCAGACCGTGACGCCGAGCTCGTTCACGGCGGCCCAGAACCTGTCGTACACGGGGTCGCCCAGATAGACGCCGCCGTAACTCGACCCAGCGTTGACAACTCTCAGGCCGAGCTGCTTCGCGCCGCGCTCGAGCTCTCCGAGGGCGAGCTTCACGTCCTGCAAGGGCAACGCCATCGAGCCGATGAAGCGCGTGGGATACCTCGCCACCCACTCCACGGTCGTGTCATTACACCGGCGGCACAGATCGAGGTCGGTTTGCGGATCGGCCCACGAGGTGCCCTGCAGGACGGTGCTCGAGGTGACGACCGCCATGTCGATGCCGCGCGCGTCGAGGTCCTCGATCTCGGTCTCCGGTCGCATCATCCGCTGGAGCAGCTCCAGCGCGCCCGGCCGCGGCGCGGCCGCAGGGCTCGCGCCGAAGCCTGTAAACACGGTCTTGTTCGTCGCCGCCCTGAACACATGCTCGTCGAGCATGTGGACGTGAAAATCAATCCTCATTTGTCGATGCCGAGCTCCTTGAGCAGCTTTCCGTAACGCGCGCTCTCGGTGCGCACATACGCGGCGAACGCCTCCGGTGCCATCGGCGGGGCAACGGTGACCGCAAGCACCCGGAACCTTTCGCGCACCGCGGGCTCCTGCATGACCTTCTGCACTTCGCGGTTGAGCCGTTCGAGGATGTCGCGCGGCGTGCCGTTTGGCGCGTAGAACCCGAAGTACGGGCCGCCGTCCACGCCCTTGATACCGTTCTCCTCCAGCGTCGGCACGTCCGGGAAATCGGGATGGCGCTGCGGCCCCGCGATCGCGACCAGCCGCAGTTTGCCGGCCTTGACCTGCGGCAGCCCGACGCCCGGATCGAATGCGAGGTCGATGACGCCGCCCAGCAGGTCATTGAGCGCCGGGCCCGCGCCCTTGTACGGAATGTGGTTCAGCTTGACGTTGGCCTCGCGGTTATAGACCTCCACGGCGATGTGTGGGGAGGTGCCGTTGCCGGGCGTGCCATAGTTCAGCTTGCCGGGATTTGCCCGCGCGTAAGCGAGGAACTCCTGGTAGTTGTTCGCCGGGAAGTCGAGACGCACGATCACGTACAGGGACACGCTGCCCGTCGCCGCGACGGGCGTCAGCATCTTCGTCGGATCGAAATCGGCGCGCTTTACGATGTACGGCGCGATCATCATGCTGGAGCCGGGCGAGTACACGAAGGTGTATCCGTCGGGCTCGGCGCGCGCCACGCCTTCGAACCCGATATAGCCGTCGCCCCCGGCGCGGTTCTCGACCACGAACGGTTGCCCGAGGGTCTCGGAAAGTCGTGCGCCGAGAAGGCGCATTGTGATGTCCGCCACGCCGCCCGGGGCGACGTTGACGATCACTTTCACCGGCTTGGTCGGCCACTGCTGGGCCTGGGCCGTCCCGGCGAGCGCGACCAGGGCGAGCAGCATGATGGCGATTCTTCTCATCGTTCCCCTCCTCCAGTTGATCCCGCATGCGAACACTAGGACATCATCTCGCGATTGTCCAAAGTTTCGTAGCCCTTGACAGCCGTCAACGTTTGACTCGAACATGAACATGTTCACCAAAAGTCGCCGGCGCCGTTTGCGCGGCGCACCAAACGGACGGAGGCGCTTCCTTGAGCACCAAGCGTGTCAGCCTGGTGACCGGCGCGGCCACGGGCATCGGGCGCAGCGCGGCAGTGGCGCTGGCACACGCTGGCTTCAACGTCGCCATCAACTTCAGCCGCAGCGAGGCGCAGGCGAAGGAGACCGCGGCGCAAGCGCAGCAAGCCGGGGCACAGACGCTGCTCGTCAAGTGCGATGTCAGCGATGAGGCGGGCGTGCGCGCGATGATCGATGCGATCGGCGCGCGCTTCGGCCGCCTCGACGTCCTCGTGAACAACGCCGGGGTCACCGCGGCCTGGAAACCGAAGGACCTGGAGACGCTGTCGCTCGACGATTGGGACCGCGTTTTTGCGGTGAATGTGCGTGGACTCTTCCAGGTGACGCGGGCGGCGCTGCCGCTGCTGCGCAAGGGCGAGCGCCCGTGCATCGTGAACACCGCGAGCATCGTCGGCTTGCGGCCGGGCCCGCAGCCCCTGCCCTACGCGGCCAGCAAGGCGGCGGTGGTCAACCTCACCAAGACCCTGGCGTGGAACCTCGGGCCCGAGATCCGCGTGAACGCCGTCGCGCCCGGCTGGATGGAAGGCGACTGGATGCAGCGGATGCTTCAGGACAAGTACACGGACCTGATGGGCAAGCGGGCGAAGCCCACCCCGCTGCGGCGCGTCGTGACGGCAGAAGACGTTGCCGAGACCATGATGAGCCTCATTGAATCGAACCGGTTCGTCACCGGCGAAGTGATCGTCGTCGACGGCGGCTTCGCGAGCTCCACCTGATCCATGCTCGAAGGCGTCGTCCCGTTCCCTCCCGAGTACGCGCAGCGCTACCGCGAGAAGGGCTACTGGCAGGACAAGTCGCTCGCCGACGAGTTTGCAGCCGTCTTCGAGCGCTTCGCGAGCGGACTGCCTGATCGACCGCGACCGCCAGTACACCTATTCCGAAATCGAGCGGCTGAGCGACCGTCTGGCGCTCAACCTGCTTGCGCTCGGCCTGAAGCCGCTCGACCGCGTCTGTTCTCACGCTGCCGAACGTCGCCGAGTTCGTAATCCTCTACTTCGCGCTGCAGAAGATCGGCGCGATCCCGATCGCAGCGCTCGCCACGCACCGTTACGCCGAAGTCAGCCAGTTCGTGCGGATTCTCCAGGCCACCGCGTGCGTCTATCCCGAGCGGCAGAGCGACTTCGAGTTCGAGCCGATGGTCGACGGATGCGCAGGAAACGCCCCTGCCTGAAGTTCGGCGTGATCCTCGGCGAGGCTCGCGGCGAGCTCATCGAGCGCGAGCCGGAGCTCCGCGCGGCCTCTGCGCTCGCGAAGGATCCGGATCGACCCGACCGATCCGTGCATCTTCCAGCTCTCCGGCGGCACGACCGGCATTCCGAAGCTCATTCCGCGCACGCACAACGACTACTGCGTACAACTCCAAGATCGCGGCGCGCGTTTGCGGCGTGGCGCGCGACTCCGTGCTGCTGCTCGTCGCTGCCGATCGCGCACAACCTGCCTGCTAGCCTGCCCCGGGATCCAGGGTTACTGCTTCAGGGAGCGAAGGTGGTGCTGCAGCACGAGCACCCGGCCCGAGGACATGTGCGCGCTGATCGAAAAGCACCGCGTGACGCACATCAAGGTGGTTCCGGCGCTGCTGATCCGCTCGATCAACGATCCCGCCGTCGGCACGTCATGATCTGTCGCTCGGTCCAGATGATCCAGAGCGGCGGCCAATGGATGCAGCCGGAGGTGCGTCTGACGACCACCAGCTGATTCCGAGCGCTTCGTGCAGGAGAACTTCGGCATGGCCGAAGGGCTGCTGATGTTCGTGCGCCTCGACGATCCCGAAGGAGGTCGAGCTCGAGACCTGCGGCCGGCCGATCTCGCCGGACGACGAAGTGCGGCTCGTCGACGACGACGGCCGCGAGGTGCCGGACGGCGAAGTCGGCGAGCTGTGCTGCCGCGGTCCCTACACGCTGCGCGGCTACTACGGCGTGCCGGAGTACAACGCGCGGGCTGTTCACGCCCGACGGCTTCTACCGCTCGGGCGACCTGATGCGCCGGCACCCTTCGGGCAACTACATCGTCGAGGGACGCAAGAAGGACCTCATCAACCGCGGCGGCGAGAAGATCAGCGCCGAAGAGATGGAGAACCTGATCCTTTCGCACCCGGCGGTGCAGAACGTCGCCTGCGTGCCGATGCCCGATCCGGCCCTGGGCGAAAAGATGTGCGCCTGCGTGGTCTTGCGCGGCGGCGCAGCCCTGACCTTCGCTGAACTGGTCGATTTCCTGAAGGCAAGGAGATCGCCAAATTCAAGCTGCCGGAGCGGCTGGAGGTCTGTCGACGAGCTTCCGGTGTCGACCTTCGGCAAGGTGTCGAAGAAAGCGCTTTGCGGAAGATCGAGCGGAGCAGACCGCATGCGAATCATTGACCTGCACTGCTACCCGGGCACCAAGGAGTGGATCGCCTGCCAGGGCCCCTACGTCGAGGCGCTCGCCAAGTACTGGAAGCGCGATGGACGGCGAAGACAGAGGACGAGGTAGTTGCAGGAGTTCACCGACGCCGGCGTCGAGGCCTGCCTCGTGGCGCTCGACCTCGAGACCACCATCGGCACGCCGCCCGGTCGCAACGACTACGTGCACGACATGTGGAAGCGCCACCCGGAGCGGATCATCCAGTGCTGGGGCGCGGTCGAGCCCGCCAAGGGCGAGAGCGCGATCGCGCAGGCGCGCAAGGCCATCCGCGAACTCGGCTTCCTCGGCTTCCACTTCCATCCGATCATGCAGCACTTCGCGGTGAACGACCGCCGCTACTACCCGCTGTTCGAAGCGATCGACGAGCTGAACGGCGCGGTGATGATCGACGTCGGCACCACCGGCATGGGCGCCGGCATGCCGGGCGGCACGGGCGGTGATCCGCCACGCGCACCCGTCAGCGATCGACGAGCTGGCCGCCGACTTTCCGAACCTGAAGATCGTCGATGGCGCACCCCGGCTGGCCGTGGGTCGACGAGACCACCGCGGTGGCGCTGCACAAGGGCAACGTCTACTGGGAGATGTCGGGCTGGGCGCCGAAGTATTTCCCGGG
>CAVVGT010000016.1:0-978273 GCA_963747775.1 uncultured beta proteobacterium | reverse complement strand
GCTGTTTACGCCCAGCGTGCCGATCGGCGTGCCGTCGTAGGTCAGGATCGGGATGCCCAGATACGAGCGCGCGCGATCAGCGTTCGGCCCCAGGAACATCGGCCGCAGATCCGGCTGCGCGCTGGCGGCCTGTTCGATATCGTCCAGGCGCAGCGCGCGGCTGTGGCGCACGATCCAGCCCGCCAGCGTTTCCTCATCGATCCGCGCCAGATCTTGATCGGTATCCATCAGCGGCTCGTCGCGGTCGATCACCAAGGCGCGTGCAAGGTTGCGCTCGGGGCTGAGCAGCGTCAGGCTGATCCCATCGGCGTTCAGCGCTTCGCGCAACACCTGGCTCAGCCCTTCGACCATCGGCCGCAGATCGAGCGTGGAGTTGGTCACACGGCCGATCCGCCCGATCGCGTCCAGCTCGGCGATTTTCCGTTCGCGGTCGGCGAACAGCCGCACATTCTGCACCCCCAGCGCCACCTGGCCGGCCACTGTGCTGAGAAAAGCCTGCTCGCGTATGCTATAGCGGTTGGGCGTGTAGCTCTGCACCGAGAGCACCCCAACGCACTCATCATCGCCGACCAACAGCGGAACGCCGAGCCATGATGCGGATGGGCGCTCGAGATTGCCGAAACGCGTCAGCTCGAAGCCGCGCGTCTCGCTTTCGCTGCGCAGATCGCCAAACAGTAGCGGCTGCCGCTGCACAATGATCCAGTCGACCAGGCCGCCCGGAGTTGGCTGTTCATTGCGGAATTCGAAGGAAAGCTTGCCTTCGTCAACCAGCAGCGCCGTGACGATCTGGTTGAGATCGCTGCGATACACAAAGCCAAGGAACGAATCCATGTGCATAAACGCTGCCAGACGCTCATAGACTTGGCTGAGCATGCGTTCGATATCCAGCGTCGAGTTAACCACCTGGCCGATCGCGTTGATCACGTTCAGCTCGGCCAATCGCTGCTCGCGCTCGCTGAACAGCTGCGCTTTTTCCAACGCTACGGCAAGCTGGTTCCCAAGCGTCGACAGGAATCGTACATCGCGATCACTGAATGCATGTGGCCGGAGACTCTGCACCGACAGGACGCCGATCACCTGATCCTGGCTGCGTAGGGGAATACCGACCCATGAGCGTATCACGGTTTCGATCAGCGGCACCGGCTCGGCCGGCAGCTGATCATTTTCTTCGAGCAGGTCGTGAATATACAGCGTCTCGCCGTTATCGATGATCCAGCCCGACAGTCCGGCTTTGGCCTGGGTGGTATTCAGAAAGGCCGGCTTGCTCTCGCCCTGCTCTTTGAACAGCTCATAGCGCACCAGATCCGATTGGCGATCATACGCGAGCACAAAGAAGAACGGCGGCGTGCCCAGGTAGTCGGCAATCTCGGCGTAGACGCGCTCCAGCAGATCGCTCAGATCGAGCGTGGAGACAGCCGCCGCACTGGCGCGCGCCAGCGCGGTCATCTGCGCGGCCTGATCGCGAGCTTCGCGCAGCAGGCTCAGGTTCTCGATCGCAATCGCCGCCTGCTGGGCGTAGATCTCCAGCGGTTCGACCGAGCGCCGGGTCGGGCGCTGGCGATCATAGGGGTTATCGACCGAGATGATGCCCAGCAATTTGCCGCGCGTGCTGTAGAGCGGAACAAAGAGATCGTCGCCGGCCTGCCACTCATGCGGCAGGCGTTCATCGGTGATCGAAATACGTCGTAATACCGCTGAGGTCGACATCGGCCTCGATCTCGCGCCCGGCATCTTGGGGATGAAGAATGCGCGCCCCAGGCGGAAGCGCGTGTCGAGAAAGCGCTGCGCGACCAGCACCGGCCAGGTGCCTTGGCGGATGCGATCAAGCTCTTCCAGCGTCAATCCGGCAGCCGGTGACGACGCGTAGGATGGTTGGATCGTCCTCATCGACAAGGTTGATGACCACCTCGCGAAAGCCGATTGTCTCGACAATGCTGAACGCGATCTGCTCCAACACTTCGGTGATCGCCGGGTCGGTGCGCAGTGCCTGGCCGATATCGAGCACCTCTTTGAGCAGCCCGGCGCGCTGGAGCAGCAGCTCACGCTGGCGCACCTGCTCGTTGTAGCGCTGAGTGTTGCCGATCGCCAGCGCGGCCTGATCGGCCAGCGCGCGCACGAACTCCAGTGCGTCGTGCGTGAAGGCATGCGCGACCTGGCTGTGCAAGTTGACGACGCCGACGACTTGCGCTTCGTAGTAGATCGGCACCGCCAGCGCCGCCGCCGCCGCCGGCCCAATCGCGGCCAGTCGATCTTCGGTAGTCAGGTCGTCGGCCAGCGCCGGCTCACCGCTGGTCATCGCTAGCTCGGCCAGCGTGGTGCTGCCGCTGATGCGCTGCGCCAGCAGGCGCGTGTGATCGAGATCGCTGTAGCCGATTGCGGCGATCACGCGCACGCGCAGCTCGGTATCATCTTCGCCGGCCAAGGATCGTGATCCATCATCCAGCGAGAACGCCCGCATCGCCTCTTCGAATGCGAAGCCCTCGCGCAGTGCGATATAGCCGTTGGTGGCTTGGGTTGCCCGCAGCGCCTCTTCGAGCGTGAAGCCAAGGATATGGCCGAGCGACAGATTCGGATGTCAGCTGCCGACTGATCCGTTGCAAGGCAGTCAGCTGCTGGACGCGGCTGCGTAGATGTTCATCGGCCTGCTCGTAGCGGCGCGTATTGCTGATCGCCTGCGCAGCCTGGCCGGCCACGATCGTCAGCAATCGCTCGTCGGCGGGCGAAAAGTCATCGGCGCGGGTGCTGAAGAGCTCCAGCGTGCCGATCAGCTGATCGCCGACTTGCAGGGGCAGCCCCAAATAGCTGCGCGCCAGCGCGCCATCGGCCAGCATGCTGAAGAGCGGGCGGGTGGGCGGGTGCTGGAAATCCGGCAGACGCAGCGCGCGACGCTGCCGCGCCAGCCAGCCGGTCAGGCCTTCGTTGATCCGCTGGAGCGGCGGCTCGCCATCGGGTCGGATGCCGCGTGTCTGCGCCACATACATCCCCGATGCTTCGTAGAGACAGATCTCGGCACCTGCGCAAGGCACCAGCGATTGAACACCATCGAGAATGGCCTTGAGCATTTCGTCCAGCGAAAGATCGGCTTCGAGCCGCTGGCTGATCGATTGCAGTCGCTCTAGCTCGCTTGCGCGCTGCTGCTCGGCCACATACAGCTGCGCGTTGACAATCGCTGTGGCAACCTGGCTCGCGAGTGTCTGCGCCAGATTGACTCTCCGGCCGGCTAAATCGATGACTTTGCTCGACATAACCAATGCTCAATAATCCAACCGCGCGATCCCCAATTCGGAGCGCCAGGAACAGCCCGCTGCGATAGCCAAACCGATCCAGCACCGCGCGGGTCGCCGGATTCGGCTCGGCCGGCAGCTGATCCGAGAGCGTCACTGCCTCGCCAGACTGGAGCAATTTGGCGATCAGCGGGTATCTGCTGATCGGGTAGCGCTGCCCAGCCGGCTCGCCATCGCCCTCGGCGCTGTAGGAGGCCGCCTCGTAGAGCGTGGCGGTTTCATTTTGGTCGATCAGATGCAGCGCCGAGCTATCGACACCCATTGCCACGGTGATATTCTCAGCCACGCGCGTCAGCATCGGCTCAATCTGGAGGCTTGAGCTGAGCACCTGGCCGTTTTCATACAGCACATACAGTTCGCGCGCGCGTTGCTGCTGCTGTGCGAACAGCTGGGCATTGCGCACCACCAGCGCCACCGGTTTCGCGAATGCCTCGATCAGCGATTGATCGGCGGCCGAAAAATGCGCCTCTGGCCGATTGTGCAGCAAGATCAAAACGCCGATCAGCTCATCCTGAACCAGCAGTGGTACGCCGATGCCGGCCTCGATCTGCTCCTCGTCGAAGTGGGGCGAGCGGTGCGCGTATTGCGCGGTAATCGTCGACGATCAACGTCGTGCGCTGTTCGACCACCTGGCCACTCAGGCCCTGGCCGCGATCAAGTCGCGTGCCGCTGTAATCGTGCTGTAGCCCGTAGCTGGCCATCAGCTCCACGCCGCCATCTTCGATCACGGTATAGATCCCGCCGCTGTGTGCGCCGCTGAGCACAATTGCTCGTTCGAGCAGCGTACGCACAACCTCGCGCAGGTCGATCTGTCCGGTAAGGTCGAAGCGCAGTGCGGATGCGGCGTCAAGCGTGTCCTGCTCGCGCAGGCGTTCGGCCTCGCGCTGATGCAAGCTGATCAGCAGCTCGATCTGGCTGCGCAGCGCGCCGAGGAAACTTGGTGTGAGAATGGCTTTGGTGTTCGGGGCGGTGCCCAGCAGCAGCATGCCGGCCGGTGCGCCGGCGTGCTGGAGCGGAACCTCGATCGCGTCGGCCGGCATGCCATGGCCGTTGCGCTTCAGCAGGCGTTGCGTGCGATCATCATCCAGGCCCCAGCGGGCCGAAGCGGCCGGATGTGCGACGGTTTGTAGTAGAATCAATCCCCACGGGCACGGCAGACGGCGTGCCACATGATCGGCGATACGGCTAGCGAGCTCGTGAGCATCGCGGATCGCTGTGCTGTCCTGTCCACAGGCTGCCAGGTCGGCTAGGAGTTCCCAAGCGCGAACCAGCGGTGTGGCTTCTGTTGACGTGTCCATATCCAGGGATTTGCTCCTTCCAGGCCGCAACCGAAACCGGCTGCTCTGGATGGTGGTAGATCGGGATGATGAGTGTAGGAGCTAGCAGAACCGAATCGTATCATAGCGTGGATAACGTACTATGGGTTTGAAGACAGCGCATCCGCAATCCATTCGGCGCACTACGCCTTATCGACCATAGCCCACATGACTCTTACGGCCCTGTTCGCGCGCCTCCGTCAGCGCTTGTTGCCGCGCTGCCTCGACGGTCTCACTCAGCTCGCGGATATCATAGAACGGGCCATCTTCGCTCGTGAGCACGCCGATCGAGAG
This sequence comes from uncultured beta proteobacterium, assembly GCA_963747775.1. Lineage (GTDB taxonomy): Bacteria > Pseudomonadota > Gammaproteobacteria > Burkholderiales > SG8-39 > JAGVSZ01. Next base: position 973,379 of record CAVVGT010000016.1, on the reverse strand, counting down.
CGACATCAGCGGCACCTGCTTCGGATTCCCCTGCTCGTCGTTAACGGTGATATAGCCGTTGCGGCGATCCTTGTAGTTGTACTGCAGGCCGATCTCGGCATCGAAGCGCTCGCATAGCTTTGCGCCGATCGCCTTGAGATGCTCGGCCGACGAGGTGATCACGAAATCCGGGCCGACGACCATCTGGCCGATGAAATCTTCTTGGCTGCCCAGCTCGTTGACGACCTCGTTCAGCATCAGCGCGGTGAACTTCAGCACATCCTCGCCCACCACTGCGCCATACGCCTGCGTAAAGGTTTCGAACCCATTGATATGCGCCTGCGCCAGCGCCCAGCCCGTGCTGGAAACCAGCTGGCGATACTGATCGTTGATCAGCTCCGCCGTCGGCAGGTTGGTCACCGGGTGGGCCAGGTTCTTTTGGCGTGCGCGGTCGAGTGCACCCTTGACGATCGTGTGAACCTCTTCGATGTCGAAGGGCTTGACGATATAGTACTCGGCCTGGACTTCGCCCAAGCCACGGATACGATCGCCTTTTTCACCGCGGGCAGTCAAGAAGATGATCGGAATGTGGCGGGTTCGCGCGCTTGATCGCAGCACCTTGCCGATGTCGTAGCCCTCCATATCGGGCAAATTGACATCCAGCAGCGCCAGGTTCGGCGGAGTCTTCCGGCACATCTCGAGCGCGACCTGTCCGCGCATCGCCGTCATCACCTCGAAACCCTGCGAAGTAAAGTAGATCTTGAGCAGGCTAGAGATGTCGGGTGCGTCTTCGACAACAAGAATCTTATCTTTGCTCACAGGGGGTTCCTCCTAATGGCGCACGCGCGCCGCCTTTAGCAATGACATTTGTAGCGGTTCAATCGATTCGTTAGTTGGGCGCATCGGGTGCTTCGATCACCCGCGGCCAAGTGTAGACGGTGCGGAGCGGCTCGCCCTTGTCGTCCATCTCCAGGTCATCGATACTGGTGTAGGGATGGATATTTCGGCCAACCACCGACTCGGGATCGGCATAGATCAGCGTCGTATTCGAGCCGATCATACGCGCCGGGTAGATCACAAAGCCGCTGCCGATCTTGACGTTATGCCCAACCGCCGAGCCAATCACCGGCAGGCCAATCTCCTCTTTTTCGGGCTGGCTGGCACCCTTGCGCTGGTGGAAGGTGTGCAGCGGCTGGTTGCGCAGATCGAAATCGGTGAAGATATTGCCGGCGCCGATGAACGTATTGCGCCCAACCACGCACATTTGCAGGCAGCTCAGCTGCGCCACCATCGAGTTCTCCATCAGCGTGGTCATGAACAGCCCCGAATTCCAGGGCAAATAGCAGCGGTCGCTGACAACGCTGAGCATCACCTGCGAGCCTTGCATGATCGTCACGTTCTTGCCGATCAAGCTGTTGGTGATCACCACACCCGCGCCGATGGTGACATTATCGCCGATCACGGTCGGGCCGTGAATCGTCGCGCTCGGGTCGATCGAGCAGTTCTTACCAATCTTGACCAGCCGCGAGCTGGCGAAGAAGTGACTCTTGCGCCATGCCGGCGCAAACGGGTTGAGCTTATCGCGCAGGTGCGATAGCGAGACGGCCAGCTTTTCCTTCCAGCTTCCATCGACCTTGTCCTCGTGGATGCGGCCCCACGAGAAGACCCCAAACGGCGAGTTGGCCAGGAATACATGCACCCAGCTCTCGATCGAGAGGAACACGCGCTTGGGCACCTGAAAGATCAGATCGCCCTGGTTTGGTGCCATATAGCTGGGAATATGGTAATAGCCCATCTCGCGCGGCTCGGTGTCGATCACCAGCGGCTGAGCTTCTTCGCCGATGCCATTGGGGTAATAAAACAGGTCGGCAACATAAACATTATGCTGAAGGCTCAGCGTAATGCCATCCTGCAAGCGTAGGCCATGGGTTGTGATCGACTTATCATCGCGCGCAAACGCGATCTGGCAGGCGTGGCCACTGGCCTTGGCCTGCTGGATAAACGTGTCGATCAGCAGATCGTTGAAAAAGAGATTATCCCGGTAGACGAGCAGCTCTTCGCGATCACTGGGGATCTCTGACAGGGAGTCCACTTCCTCGCGCGCCACGGCAGTGGTGGGCTAACAAATCGCGCTGGAGCAACCAGAGCGGCTTGTTGAGGATACGCAGATCGCGCGCCGGCTCGCCAAAGGGGGGGATGGGTGTACGTTCTCGAATTGCGATACGTTTCATAGTCTATTGCTCCCCTTGCTGTCGGCCGGAGGGCGATAAATGCGTGAACCTCCTCCGGGGTTATTAACCCCTTTTACTATACAGGATAGCGCCCTGTTATCTCAAGATACTCAGATTACAGTCGCATTACGCGGCGATGGGCGGCGCTATGCGCATACGCCCTTACGCATGCGCGTGCCGCTCAGTCGATCGCGTCCTTGTCGATGGCGAAGATGCAGCTCGGCGCGCCCAGCGCCCGGCACTCGATCTCTTCCATGTGGAAACTGTGCCCGCCGGTCACCCACGTCAGCGCCTCTTCCAAGATCCCCTGCGCCAGGTGGCAGCACGGCTTGTCGCTGCTGCGCCCCCAGCACACCGGGCATTTCTCGATGATGTACAGAAACTGCCCCTTGCGCTCCTCCACCCGCGTCGGCTGATCCGAGAAGCGGTCGAAGGTTTGCGCCGTCGCGTTCAGCGCGATCTTCATCTTCATGGTCATCGGCATCAGCTTGAGCGCCAAATCGGCCATGCCCAGCAGCGGCCCGAACTCCTTCAAGCCCAGGTTGAAGGCGTAGCGCCCGGCGCGCAGCTCCATGCCGCGCGCGCCGCGCGGGCCGTACATGGTCTCGGTGGCTTTGGAGATCGTCGTCAGTTCGGCGAACGGAAACTCGCGTTTCAGATTGGAGGGCGGATAGCTATTGACGAGATTGCGCGCGCCGGACAGATTGAGCAGGGCGTTGACGCCGTTGCGGCCCATCACATCTTCCAGGCTAATCAGGTAGAGTCGCCCAATCAAGTTTGGGTAGAAGCGCGGCTCAAGGTCATTCGCGGTGCCACGTTCGTCTGGCATTGCCCGGCTCCTTAGGGGTCAATCTATGAAAGGCAAGGCTGAATCTGCGGCCCAGAAAGCTTGGTTTATTGTACACGATGGTCTATCGCCCGTCAACAGTGCCGGCGGGACTTCAGGGGGGAGTGAGTTCAGTACCATCGGCACGAAGATGCCGGAGATCGCCACCGCTGTGTGGCATGCCAGGTGTGCTAGACTTGCACAGGACTACCAGACTATAGCCGCTGGTAAGAGTTGGTACAATGCGTGGTGGTTGAGCGACGAGTGACGAGTGACGAGCTGACGAGTGACAACGGACGACGAATCTACAACGCATCTGCAATTGCCTGGTGACATCGACCGTTTACTGCTGATAGTCCTGCTGACGGTGTTTTGATCGCAGCACAATGCGTACGCGAGCGAACCTGGTGGCTCTATGCACCGGAGAGTGCAGTACCGGCATACGAAGATGTCCATAGCTCGACCGCGCTAGCTGCGAGTCAGAACAGGCTGCATGTTGAAATCGTCGGATCGGCATCGTCATGTCCGGTGTGTTTCTTCGTCGTATTCCTGGCGGCGCAGATTGCTGATCCCGCTGGTCCAGCTGGCGTGGTCGCCCCGGCCGGCGCGCTTTGGCTGGCAGATGTACTCGGTGGTCTCGGCCGCGCCGCGCTTCGAGCTGATCATGCGCGATGGGACCGCCAAGCCGCTCGATATCACACCGTATGTGACCAGCCTGCGCGGCGATGTGCCGCTCGCACGCTTTTTGCCGCCGCATCTCTGCACGCTCTTTCCAGATGCCGCCGCCGTTCACTACCAGATGGATGACGGCTCGCAAGCGGGGACATATCAATGCGACGCATAGATTCGCTGTTTCAGATCGTCACCCGACGAACCGATGCCCGCCCAGTCGCGATCGTACGGATGCTGGTCGGGCTGGCGGCGATCGGCTTTGCGCTTGAGGCCTGGGTGAATATCGGGCGCGTGCTTTCGCCGCAGGTGGTGGATATGCCGTATGTCGCCTGGTATCCGAGCCTGTCCGTCGCAATGCTGCCGCTGTTCATCGGCTTGTGGCTATGCGCGGCGCTGGCGTTCGCGCTTGGGCTGGGCACGCGCGTGTGCGGGGCCATCCTGACGCTGTCGATGGCCTACACGCTGTTTTTCGATCAGCAGCTGTACAGTAATCATCTCTATCTGGCGACGCTGGTGGTGCTGCTGCTGACGATTGCCGAGAGCGGGGCGCGCTTCTCGCTGGACGCGCGCCGGTCGGGCGGTCGCGATTTGATTTTGGAATGGCCGATCCTGCTGCTGAAAATCGAGATCTCGATCGTGTATTTCTACGCAGCGCTGCTGAAAGTCAACCCGCAATATCTCTCGGGCGTGATGCTGTCCAGCTTCTGGCCGTTCAATCAGCTGGCGGCGCTGCCCGGCGGCTGGTCGTCCGTGCCGATGCTGCCGATCGCTAGCGGTTGCCTCGATCCTGACCGAGCTGTTCCTGGCGATCGCGCTGTGGGTGCCGCGCCTGCGCTGGCTGGCGCTGGCGGTTGGCATCGGGTTTCATATGCTGATTATCTGGACTGGCGGAGCGCAGCCCGGCGTCCCCGATATCCCATTCGCGATCTTCGCGCTGGTGACGGTCGCGCCATACGCGCTGTTCTTCGATTTCCCAGCGCGACACTCAGCAGTGCTGGAATATTCGGACGCGGACAAACACGGACGAACGCGGACGTAGACTGCTCTGATCCGCGATTCGGTCACGTGTTCGTCCGCGTCCAGATGATCTGGAACCTGTGCACGGTTCTGCACATCCTGGAGTTGCGGCGGAGAGCCATAGCGGTTAACATAGCGCTATGACCGCATTACGTATCACCATGCTGGCCCCGTTCGGCATCCGCCCGAAGGGCACGCTGTCGGCGCGCATGCTGCCGCTGGCCCAGGCGCTGGCGCGGCGCGGCCACTGCGTCAGCATCATTGCCCCACCGGTGCAGAACCCGCAGGATGCCGGTCGCCGCGATATCTACGATGGCGTGCCGGTGACACACACGCCGCTGCCAACCTGGCCTGGCCCGGCCGGCGTGGCGCAGCAGGTTCAGTCGCTGCTGCGCGCGGCGCTGGCCGAACGACCCGATGTTCTGCATTTGTTCAAGCCCAAGGGCTACAGCGGCCTGGCTGCGCTGCTGGCGCGGCTTGTTCGGCCCAATCTGCCGCTGGTGGTGGATACCGATGACTGGGAGGGCTGGGGCGGCTGGAACGATCTGCTGCCCTACCCGCTGCCGGCGAAAATGCTGTTCGCCTGGCAGGAGCGTGATCTGCCGCGCCGCGCCGCCGCCGTCACCGTCGCGAGCCGTACCTTGCAAGCGCAGGTCTGGGGCTTTGGCGTGCCGCCGGAGCGGGTGTTCTATGTGCCGAACGGCAGTTGCGAGATTGGAGATTAGAGATTGAGAGATTAGGGGCACGCACAATTCCCAATCCCCAAACTCTCAATTCCCAATCTCCAACGATGCTGCTGTACACGCGCTTCTGGGAATTCGATCTGCGCGATCTGGTGGCCGCGCTGGTGCCGATCGTGGCCGGCTGCCCGGCGGCGCGGCTGCTGGTGGTCGGGCGCGGCGAGCGTGGCGAAGAGCGCGAGCTGCTGCGACTGGCCGAGCGCGCGGGCGTCGCCGCTGCGATCGACTATCGCGGCTGGGTCGAGCCGGCACGCGATCCCGGCGCTGCTGGCGTCGGCCGATCTTGCGCTGGTGCCGATGGACGACACGCTGATCAATCGCGCGCGCTGGCCTGGCCAAGCTGCTGGAGCTGATGGCCGCCGGTCTGCCGATTGTGGCCGGGCATGTGGGCCAGGTAGCCGAATATATCGAAGATGGCCGCAGCGGCCTGCTGGTGGCGCCGGGCGACCCGGCCGCGCTGGCGCGCGCGACCTTGGCGCTGCTGGCCGACCCGGCGCTGCGCGCGCGGCTGGGCCAAGGCGCGCGCGCGCGTGTGGCGCAGCACTACACCTGGGATAGCCTCGCCCCGGCTGCTGAGCGGGCCTACAATCTGGCGCTATCCCGCCATCTCAGCACTTCGCGCTTCGAATGATGCGGTGATCTGGTCGGCGACCAGCTTGGAGATTGTCGTGGAAGTTGATACTATTCCGCAATCAAAAAGCAAGCCAATATAGAGTGAAACTTCGCTACAATAAGGCGCGACATACGGAGCACAATCGTACAGACCTGATCCAGATTGGTCATATTGGACTATCGATATTCGTGGCGTCGGCAGTGTACAATCAGGAGCTGATCTGGAGTACATCGGAATACGCAAAGGTGATGCCTTGCTTCGTAAGCAAAATCTTTCCAGCGCATCGGTCGTGATATCGAGTTCCAACGCGACTTTGGATTTGGCACCTCGCGCTTCTATGGGAGCAGCCATTGTGGAGTGCGCTCCAAGCGCTGCTGATATATGCACTATTTGCCGGTATGCAGGGTAGCTTGTGGTCTGTTTCTCAGAATGGTTATTACAATTATCTTGCTGACGCATTCTTGCACGGTCAGCTTCATCTCAGAATTGTTCCTCCAATTACTCACGATCTCAGCGTGTATCAGGGCCGTTATTATTTGTACTGGCCGCCTTTTCCAGCGATTTTGATGATGCCATTCGTGGCGCTCTTCGGCGTGTCATTTAGCGATACGCTCCTGAATCTGGCGATCGGTGCCCTGAATGTCGCAATGGTGGCGATCTTGTTACGACAAGCGTCTATCCATAGGGTGATTAAGCTATCGCGCGTGCGGCGTGGGCTACTTGTGATGTGTTTTGCACTTGGTACGGTTCATTTAACGCTTGCTCCATTTGGTCGAGTTTGGAATACTGGCCAGTTAATCGGGTTTCTCTGCGTAGCACTGTGCTATATCACCGTCTTGCGCTTCCGTGGGTATGCTAGCATTCGCTTTGGCTGGTTTGGCACTTGCGGCAGCTTTGCTGACACGCAACCATCTGGTCTTCGCGGGTCTATGGCCGGCTTGCTATCTGCTTTATCAGCATCGTTCACTTGGTTGGCGCCGCCTGGTGGCCAATACAATAATCGGTATATTGCCGATTGTTGCGGCAGTCTTGCTGCTTGGCGTTTACAACTGGCTTCGTTTCCAAAATGTGTCGGACAATGGTTTAGATTACCATCATATGGCGCCGCTCTTCGTCAGCGATTATGCGACATATGGCGCTTTCAACCTTCACTATCTCCCGGCAAATATATTTTATCAATATATCGCCTATCCGCTGCCATTTCGTGAAGAGTCTTTTTTCGGCGGTAGTCTCTTTCTGCTGACCCCGATCTTTATTGCTGCCGGGGTGGGCATCGCGAGGATGCGACCGCGCTGGTCGATGTGGGCGCTCCTTGGCTCAATACTCCTGGTTGCTATACCAATAATTCTATTAATGGGCACCGGCTGGGTACAATTTGGGCCGCGCTACACGCTTGATTTTACGATACCATTGCTCTTGCTTACGGCGGTTGGACTTCGCCGTTGGCCGATCAATGTGATAGCGCTGCTGCTCCTGATCTCGATCATACACTATATTCTTGGTACAGTGCTATCTTGCGCTCGCGCTTTTTGCGTAGGTGCGGCCAATAGCGCTGCTGAGACAATGTACGCACTTCCAGGATGTTGAGCGAAGATTTTGTTTTAATCGTTGCTGAGGTGGCTATGAATCCCGTGACTATGAATACGGCGGCGGAGCTCGATTGCCCATACGTGGAAAAAGAGGATCCATGGTCAAGCCACACCCAGATCAGAACATGGTCGGCCCAGCAGCATCCGGGAACGCGCATATTGGATATTGGGGCAGCCACAGGAACACTGGGTAAACAATTTGCTGAGGCTGGTCTGGTTATGTATGGTATAGAACCACATCCCGCATGGGCGAATCTTGCTCGACCCTACTACACTGAGCTGCTGGTTGGCACGCTCGATGATGCCTCCGATGCATTTCTTTCGCGCCATGATGTCGTAGTATGCGCGGATGTGCTCGAACATATCGCAGAGCCAACGCAGGCGCTACGGCGGATGCTGGCGCTCCAGTCGGTGGGATGTCAATTTCTTATTTCGGTGCCGAATATAGCGAATATCTGGATGCGCCTCAATTTACTGCTCGGGCGATTCGACTATACTGATCGCGGTCATTCTTGATCGCACACATCTTCGATTCTTCACGCGGCGGACATTGCGTGGAATGTTCGATGCGGTCGGGTTGCGCGTAGTAGAGCTGCATGTGACGCCAATACCGCTCAATCTCATCCATCCGATGTTCCACCAATACGCCGTTGGAAGATTGGCCCACGCCCTATTAGCGCGTCTTACCAGAACATTTCCAACGTTACTGGGCTATCAGTTCGTCGTCAAAGCAGTTAAGTCTAGCTAAGAGGTATCACATATGGAACTGGAACAGTGCAAGGTGATCATTGTTCTGCCGGCCTATAACGCGGCTAAGACACTCCTGCGGACATTAGAGGAAATTCCAGCGGAGTATCGCCAGCATATCATTCTCGTCGATGATGCTTCGAAAGATGACACGCTGGCAATTGCGCAAGCGGCCGGCCTGGTTACCTTTCGGCATGAAAAAAATCGTGGGTATGGCGCCAATCAGAAAACGTGTTATCGCGCAGCGCTTGCTGCGGGGGCCGATATCGTCGTGATGCTGCATCCGGATCATCAATACGATGCTTCGGTCGTTCCGGCGCTGGTAGCCCCGATTATGCATGGCGAAGCCGACGCCGTATTTGGCTCGCGCATGTTAGGTGGGCACCCGCTTGAAGGCGGAATGCCGCGTTGGAAGTATGTAGCCAATGTATTTCTAACTGCTTTGGCAAATATTGTGTTTGAGCGCTATCTTACGGAGATCCACTCGGGCTTCCGCGCTTACTCGCGCAGCTATCTTGAGGCGGTGCATTTCGAGCAGAATAGTGATGATTTCATCTTTGATACTGAGATTATTGCGCAAGGCATGATGTCGGACATGTTTTTCAGCGAGGTGCCGATCGATACACGCTACTTCCCCGAGGCGTCATCGATTAACCTTCGCCGTAGTATCGTCTATGGTATGGGCATCCTGCGCGTGCTACTCAGCTATAAGCTGCATCGGAAGAGTTGGCGACGCTCCAAAAGGCTCGATCCGAAAGTTCCACTTGATCTGCGCCACAAACGGCGACAGATCGTTCATCGCTAGGCGTGTGTTAGCGGCCCGCACATCGAACGATAGATCAACTTTGGCAAATGCTTCGCCTCGCGGCGGCCCGTTGGCGGTCGCACGGTCTGGAAATTGTGTTGCCTTTTGCGTGCATCCTCATACCTACAAAGTCGTAATACATCAAGAGGTTGGATGGTGCAAGAAATAGGCACAAACAACGAAACTGTCGGCAACTCAGCGGCGTGCGCGTCTTCCCAAGCTTGTGATCGCGCCGGCATGGCGTTGGGCAATAACGTTGTTTTTAGGCTATCGCGTGCTCTGGACGATCTGGGCGGCGTGGGTATCTTCGGTTTATCCGCATACTCAGGCTGAGCAGGTGCTCCCGATCTGGCCGATCACTGCACCATTGGGCATATGGCTCGAACGGGTGGTACTGTGGCCGGCAGCGCGCTATGACGTGTTTTGGAACCTGGGGATCGCCGAGCAAGGCTATGCCTACCGACCCGGCAGCACCGCATTTCATCCGCTCTATCCGCTACTGATTGGTGTGAGTTGGTCGGTTATTCGGTGGAAACTATTTGTTGGCCGGCTGGTTGATCGCACAGATCTGCTGTGTGATTATGCTGGCGCTGCTGTACAAGCTGGTGTTGCTGGATTACGACGAAGGGGTGGCGCGGCGCACCACGCTTTTTCTGATCGGGAGTCCGCTGGGCTTTGTGTTGCTGATACCCTATGCGGAGTCGCTGCTGCTGTTATGCATTGTCGGCGCGTTCTACGCCGCGCGGCTGCGGCGCTGGTGGCTGGCAGGGCTGCTTGGTGCCGGTGCAGCGCTGACCAAGCAGCCTGGCGTAGTTGTGATAGTGCCGCTGGCGTGGGAACTGTGGCACGCATATCGTGCCGAGCTGCGCGCGCGCCAATGGCGCTCCGTGCTGCGCCCGTTGCTCGGGCTGGCGCTGGTGCCACTTGGGCTGCTGCTGTTTTTGATCTACCGCGCGATGCTGGGCGACGCCGAGTTCTCCTGGCGCAATCCGAGCACGATTATTTGGGCGCTGCTGGTGACGCCCTCCTATATACCGCGCCGCACAGCGCGGCGGTCAAGGCGGCGAGCTGCACCGCCGCGCCGCGCGCCTCGAAGCCCGCGTAATCGGCGACCACCACGCCGAGCGCTGCGATCTGCGCCACGGCCAGGTCGATGAACACGATCCCGCGCGCGAGAACCCGCATCCCGAGTGGGACATGCGTCGCGGCGACGATGAGACCGGCGGCAAGCGCGGGCAGGAGGATCCCCGCGTCGAGCGCGCCGAAGTTCATTTCAGCGCCCCGAGCAGGCGCGCGATCGTGTCCGCGAACAGGCCGTAGAGGTCGCGCGCCTCGCTCGTGCCGCCGACCGTGAACGGAACGAGGATCACCGGCGCTCGCGCGCGCTCCGCCAGCCACTCCGCGGCGCGCCGGTCCTGGAACGGAGTGATCACGATAAAGCGCGGCGGATCCTTCCGCGTGCGCTCGAGCAGCACCGCGAGATCGCCTGCCGCGGGCGGGATGCCGGGCTTGGGCTCGAGCGTGCCGTCGTTGACGATCCCGAGCCAGGCGAACAGGTAGGTCATGTCGAGGTGGTAGGAGATCGCCTTGACCCCGCGCAGGAGCGCCGCCTCCCGCTGCCAGCCGGCGATCGCGTCGCGCCAGCTCGCCTGGAACGCCTGGCCGCGAGTGCGGTAAGTGTCCGCATTTGGCGGGTCGATCGTCGCGAGCCGCTCGACCAGCACCGCCGCGACGCGCGCGATGTTGCGCGGATCGTATTGGATGTGCGGGTTGCCGGCAGGGTGCACGTCGCCGAGCGAGCGGTCGAGGACCGTGGGCACGTCAAGGAGCGGCACGTGGTCTGCCGCGAGCAGATGGCCCGGCGTTCCCGGCTGGATGCGCGGGTTGCCCGCCTGGCGCAGCACGATGGGCAGCCACCCGACTTCGAGGTCTGCGCCGGTGCACACGAGAAGCGACGCGTTCCGCGCTCGGGCGAGCAGGCTCGGGCGCGCCTCCACGCGGTGGGGATCCTGGAGCGCGGTTGTGGCGCTATAGACGCGCGCCTTGTCGCCGGCGATTTCCGCAACCAGCGCACCCCACTCCGGTTCGCACGCAAACACGTCGATTTGGGCGTGGGCGAGCGCGGCAGCCGTCATGAGCGCCGCGGCTACTGCCCGCATGGCAGAGCAGATTGAGAATCCGATTCAAGTTGGCTCTATTGTTTGGAACGGATGCGCCCTGTGCGGGCCGAGGCTCAAGATGCACTTCACTAGGATCGGGTTGTCGGCCGCGCCCTCGAGCGCTCGGATGTTGGTGCGCGGCAGCCAAACCGCGAGACCTTCGTGAACGACCAGTCCACCATCACGCTCGTACGCCATGGCTTATAGCTCGGAGTGGCGACCAGCTGTCCAGGGTGCTGACCCAAGTTGGGCGCTGGTGGCGAGTGCTATCATCGCCGCACGCGAGATTCTTCAGGGGGCAACGGCAACGATTCCCTCTTAAATGACTGCTCTCACTTCATTCCTTCGCGCTGGGGCGCTCCTAGCCCTATCTGCGTGTACGCTGCTTGGGGATCCGAAGCCCACCGACCAAACGGCGCTAGTCAAGGCAGGGCCGTGGGGGAAGGTGTATCGCGGGGGCTACGTCGAGATCGTGTCGATCAATGGGGTCGAGCCGAATTGGCGACTACGCTCGGCACTGGCGATCCCAGACGGGGATCGATCCGCGCTGTTCTACGTCTATCTTTGCAACGAAGACCCAAAGCACTGCATTTCTATCGCTCAGGCTCAGGTGGCATTCCACGCGCAGGCGGGCCACACCTACCGAGCGCGAGCGCAGGAGCAGGTGAACGGCAGCAATCGCTTCTGGGTGTGGGTGGAAGACGAGGGCACTGGCCAGGTGGTAGGAGGAAAGGTTCCCGGCACGCCTGGGTCCTGAAGGCGCCTCAAGTGTGCAGACGCCTAACTTGGTACCGTGACGGTCCTCGGAGCTCGCCGCTGGAGCGCAAGCAACACGAGCCAGACGGACATCGCAAGTGCGGCGAGGGTGATCACCAAAACCGGCCCGAAAGGCTGATCGAATAACAAGAGCTGCGGCGAATGCGACGAGATAGGCGCCAAGACTGAAGCCGGCGGCGATGGCCACTGACGCCTTCCAGCTCGGGCCGATCCGGTACGCGATCATCGACGGGACGAACACCAAGCCGAACGCGGCCATCACGCCGACGGAGGACGTGGCCAGCGCGAGCCCGGCGGCGATCAGCAGGTCGAAAATGACGTGATACCTCAGCGCCGGAAGGCCGCTGGCGCGGAAGAAATCCGGAAACATGCGTTCCAGCAGCAGCCGACGTGACAGCCATGGAAGCAGGGCGGCCGTCGCGCCCAGGAACAGCAGCTGCGATGGCTAGCTGCCCGATCCCCGTGAAGTAGAGCTGGCCATCGAACAGGGCATGCCCGAGATGTTCCGCGATCGGAACGTTCGCGAGCATCAGGATGGCGCAGGCCCACCCCACGATCATGAGGAGCGCGTAGCCGTTGTTGCCCGCACGCGCGATCCAGCCCTTCAGTGCCGCTGCGCCACAGGCGCAGGCGAGCGCTCCCGCTTGTGCAGGGCAGGCCGAGGATCGAACTGGCCAGTGAACCGGCAGCTGCCACCTGGGCGAAGGCCAGCGCGGCCAGCCATTCCTCCCTCAGGCGCAGGTACATTCCCAGCACCGGCAGCACCGCGGCAAACGTCAGGCCGGTCAGGAACGGCAGCCGAAACAGCGGGTCGACTAGGGCGCTGGAGTTCACTGTGGAAGGTCTACCACGCGCGTGCAGACTCGTTCCAGAAAGTGCTGATCATGACTGATCACCATCGCCGCGCGGGACGCGCGCATGCGGGTCAACTCGTCGGCCATGTGCTCCACTCCGGGGGGATCGACGTTGTTGGTTGGCTCGTCCAGCAGAATGAGGTCCACCGGCGCCGTCAGGCAAGCCCAGACGTGGAGGAACTGCAGCTGGCCACCGCTTAGGCGATCCAGCCGGCGCTTCACGTGCGGCTTGATCCAGGCAGGCAGAGACTCGCTACTTGCGCCGGTGAGGCCGAGCAATTCTTGTCCCGACAGGGGGACGTCGTCGAGCGGCAACGCGCTCTGCTGCTGGTGAGAAACGCGCAGGCCGGGGCGCTTCTCTACGCGACCGGAAAATATCCTAGCGCTGGCGGCGATCGCGTTCAGCAGCGTCGACTTTCCGGCGCCGTTGGGTCCGCGAATGCCGACGACATCGCCAACGCGGACCGAGAGGCTGACGGGCCCGACCACGGGCCGCGTATACCCTGCAAACAGCGCCTTTCACATCAACTAGGCAACCGTCGTTGTCCATCTTCACGTCTGTCGTCCAGTAAGCAGCCCTGCCCCGCGGAGCGTTTGCTCGAATCGCCGCTACGCCTACGACGCCCTCGGCCGCAAGAAGCCGGCTGATGGCGTCATCGTATGTGCTGAACAGGTCCTTCGCCCCCGGTGTTCCCCCGACGGTCGCGGGCAGCGCGATCGTGCGGACCTTGATCTGTCCGGAGAGCCACTCCGCGGCGTCAGGGTTTTTCTGGGTGGTTATGACGATGAGCTTGGCGGGATTTGTCTTCTGCTGCTGCAACCAGCTCGGACAGGTGCGAGGCGGTGGGCTCAACGCCGGGCTTGGGCTCCAGCGCTCCGACGACCGGCATGCCCAGCCAATCGAAAAGATAGGTCAGCTCCTTGTGATGTTCGATGACGGCAACACCCTTAAGCGGTGCGGCCTCTTGTTCCCAGCGCTTGGTCGCTTGCGTCCCAGCGCTGCGTAAACGACGCCAGCCGGGATTCGTAATAGGCTTTGCCTTCGGGGTCGATATAAGCCAGGCGCTTGGCCAGCTCATCGGCCACCCGCTGGATGTTGCGGGGATCCCACTGGATGTGAGGATTTCCCCTTGGGTGCACGTCTCCCATCGACCTGTCCAGCAGCCGCGGGACTTCCTTGAGCGGAACGTAGTTTGCCGCCTCCAGATTTCCGGGCTTGCCGACTGCGATCTTGTCGTTTCCCGACTGCCCGATGACCACGGGCATCCAGCCGACCTCGAGTTCTGCGCCGCTGCAAACGACCAGGTCCGCGCTTCGCGCGCGCGCAATCAGGCTCGGCCGCGCCTGGATCTTATGGTGATCCTGGAGGGCGGTGGTCGCGTCGTAGACACCAACGCGATTGCCGCCGATCTCATTCGCCAGAGCGCCCCACTCCGGTTCACAGGCGAAAATGTTGACGGCCGACAGGGCCGGCCCGGTCCAGGCCAGCAGGGCCGTGAGGCCCAACAGGCTCAAGAACGCTTTCATGGCATCGATCCTTTCGCTCAAATCGATAGCGAGCCTGCACGCTCCGGGCGTCAGAACTTGTGCGCGCCATGCGTGCCGAGGCTGAGAATGTACTGAAGGAACGACTGGTTGTCGGTGATGCCCTGCTGCGACTTGTCCTGGTTGTACTGCAGGCGGAAGCGGCTGAATTCCGATGGGCTCCAGTCGATCATGGCGGACCAGCGCTTGGGCGTGAAATCCGGCGGCGCCAGGCCGGTGTCCGCGAGCCCGGCACCGAGGTCGTACGATCCCTCGGCGAGCTGGTCATAGCGCAGCCCGACTCGCCAGTAGGGTTGGAACTGGTATACGCCCTGGACGTACCAGCCGGATTGGTTTGCAGTGAAGGAGCCGGTATCCGCTCCTGATCGTGAGCGTGCCGTCGAGACTGACGGTGCATCCACTCGGCTGTGAGCTTGAAGTTCCGATAGGAAGGGTCGCCGTTCGGCGCCCATTTGTAGACGAAGTCGAGGCCCCAGAGTTTGGTGTTTCCGCCGGTGAGCGTATTCGTGACGCCGGTGAAGTCCAGGGCCGGAAGAGGCTGGTCGGTCACCTGATTCTTCGGCCTGCATTCCCCAGACCCCGAACCGATAGCTGCTGCTCACGCCGATGTCGTCGCCCAGATGGGCGAACAGCGTCCAAGTCTGGAAGCCGTTGCTGTTGTGGTTGCTGTCCGGGAAGGGAAACTCGACCGGCTTGCCGCCCTCGGCGCCGAACTCGAGATAGACGGGCAGCGGCGCAATCCAGCTCGCCCGGACCCCGTCGATCTTGAAGTTCTCGCCGAGGAACGACTGCTGCACTAGGGCTGCGTCTTGGAAATCCCAGGCGTGTTTATGAACTGAGTTCCAATAGCCGACACCGGAGAAGTATCGCGCGCCTGTGACCGTCAGGCCATGGCCGAGCGCAGTGGTCTGGAAGAAGGCTTCCTCCACGTCGGTCACGCCGTCCTGGATCGACAGGGTCGCCTGACCGTAGAACAGGTGATCGACGTTGGCCGACAATGGTGATCTCGGTCTCGCCGACGTCGAAGCCGCGCGACGGCAGCCCGAGATTACCCGGCCCCAGAAAGCCCGTCACGCTGCGCGTGGCGGGATCCTGGTTGGAGTTGTAGTACCCGCCCTGCAGAATCAGCGAGAGGGCCGGGTTGAACGCGCTCGCCGAGGCAGGTGGCTTCAGGCCGGTCGCCTGTGACGCCGCCTCCGCACTTTGTTTCGCCTGGCCGGCAGCGCTCTGCGCCTGGGTGGCGGCGGTCTGAGCCTTCGCTGCAGCTTCCTCTGCTGCCTTGAGCTGCTTTTCGAGCGCCTGGATGCGCGCGTCGTAGCTGTCCTTCAACTCCTGGATCTCCTTCCGGATCTCTTCCAGTTGCGGATTAGTCTGCGCCCGTACTCCCGCGGGCAGCGCCAGCGTGAGCGCGATGGCGCCCGACACAGCGTTCGCTCTAAGCATGAGATGTTCCCCTTCGATTCGTTGAACTCGACGATCGACGAGTGCGCACGTCCGCGGCGCAGCGACGCGCCGCGGACGTGCGATCCGGTGAGGTCAGGCGGGGAGCGGAGGCGCGCGGCTCGCGAAGCGTTCGAGCGCTTCGCAGGGGATCAGGCGAAGGTGGGGTTGCGCGGTTGGGTTGTCAGCGCACGCGTGAGCGATCGCTGGCAACTCGGGTGCAGTGCCAAGCGCCCCGGCACCGGCGAAAGCGGCGCACAGCTCGCAGGGGTGGGCGCTCTGTGTCTTGTCGCCGTCGTGCTGCTGATTCGCGTCACGCGCTTGGCCCAGGTGGGTGAGCGAATGCGCGTACGCCGCCGGCCCCGCGCCCGTCAGGGAAAATGCAAGGAGAAGATTGGCGAGAAGCCGGCGCACCGCGCGAATGCTACTTCGAGACCTGCACGGCGTCGGTCAGGCGGTAGAACAGGCCGTTCGCTTCGTCCTTCAGCACCGCGAGCCTGCCGCTCAGTACGACCGGCTCGAAGGTGTATTTGACCGGCGTCTTCGATTGCACCTCGACGAGCGATTCGGGCCCGCCCGGGAGGCAGAAGGCGCACGTTATCGGCATCGCGGTCAACACGAAGTGCTTCTGCTTGTCGCCCATCTCGAGCGGCATCATGAAGCCCTGCAGCTTGACTTCGGTCGCGTTCAGCTTGAGCACGCCGTCGCTGAACTGCGGCACGACCCGGTCCTTCACCTTCACCAGCTCCACCTGCCCGAGCGTCTTCCACGACACCACGCCTTTGATGTCCGGAAGCGGCTTGAAGGCGTCCGGCGCAACCGCGGGCGCACCGGCGGGCGGGACGTGACCCGGCTTGTCGGCCGGTCCCTGGCTGAACGAGAGTGCAGGCACCGCAGCCAGCAGGGCGGCGAGGGCGAGAACGGTCCGCTTCATCGGATCCTCCCGAGTGAGGCCGGTAGTTTAAGGCAGAACGCGCGTCCGTCGCACCGGGGTCAGTGTCGGTGACGCATCCCGCAGTACTTGCCAATGCCAATGCCCTTGCAGTCCTTTGCGAGTTGGTCGTGGCACGCTTTCTCGGACCTGCCGGCTTCGAGGCACTTCGCGGCGTTTTCGTGGACCTGGGCCAGCGCACGGTGGTCGGCGATGTCCCGCTTGACGACCTCGGGGCTCGGCGGGTCGGCCTTGTCCTGGGCGAGTGCAGGCAAGCAGATCGCGGCGAAGATCACGAATCG
Organism: uncultured beta proteobacterium; assembly: GCA_963747775.1. Lineage (GTDB taxonomy): Bacteria > Pseudomonadota > Gammaproteobacteria > Burkholderiales > SG8-39 > JAGVSZ01. The sequence continues at coordinate 956,152 of CAVVGT010000016.1, read as the reverse complement.
AAGGACGGACAGTTTCATCGGCGGCTCCTTCGTCGCGGTGCAGACGATCAACCCTGGGCAAGCGTGGTGGCGATGTCGGTGCGATAGGCGCGCCAGGCCGGTACGAGTCCCGCCATCAGGCCGACGCCGGCGGCAAGGGCCACGAGCCAGAGTTCGCTCGCGAGCCACGCTGCCCCGGTGACCGCGGGCTGCTGCTCGGCCGCCAGCATCCCGCCGACCATCTCGGTGAGGAGGTGGCCGAGTGCAAGGCCGATCACCGCACCGGCGATCGCGAGCGCGAGCGCCTCGACCAGCACCAGCCGCATCAGCTTCCCCGGGGAAGCGCCGAGCATGCGCATCACCGCGAGGTCGTAGCGGCGTTCCTCCATCGCGTTGTAGAGCGCGATGAAGATCGAGAGCCCGGCGGCCGCGACGAGCACGAGCGCGAAGGCGCGAAGCACCTCGATCCCGACCCCGAGCATCCTGAAGAGGCGCGCGCTCTCGTAGGCGGGCGAGGCTGCCTGCAGCGCGCTCGTCGAATTGATCAGGCGCGGCAGCGTCGCCGCCGCGATCGGCGTCGCGTACTGGATGAGCAGCGCAGTGATCTCGTGCTCGTCCTCGCGCAGCTGGGCGAGCACCGCCTTGGGATCGTCGTGCTTCTCGGGATGGACGTGCACGAACCACACGCTCTCCACGTTCGCGAGCACGAGGCGATCGAGCACCGACCCTGTCGGCTTCAGGACGCCGACCACCGAATACGGGTAGTCGCCGTGCTCGTCGCCGCCCTCCGCGAAGCCGTGGCTGCCGATGAACCTGCTTCCGACACCCAGGCCAGCGGCGCGCGCGACCTCGGCGCCGAGCACGGCCTCCATCGGCGCCTCCCACAGGCGGCCGGCGGCGAGCTCGCCGCCGTAATGGCTGACGTACTCGTGCGTCGTGCCCGCGATGCGGAACCCGCGGAACGAGTCGCCCAGCGCGAGCGGGATCGCGCGCTTGACTGCACGGTTCTGCGCGAGCTTCTTCGCCTCGGCGAGCGGAATGTTCCCCGTCGGCGCGTCGATGTGAAACACCGCCGACAGGATGAGCTGCATCGGGCTGCCCTTGGCGCCCGCGACGAGGTCGATGCCGCGCGCGTCGCGGCCCATGCGCTCCTCGAGCTGGTGGCTCGCCAGCAGGAGCAGTGCGATCGTTCCGACGCCGAGCGCGAGCAACACAATGTTGAGCGCCGTATTGAGCGGGCGTGCCTTGAGGTACGCGAGGCTGAGGCGGGGAAGGTTCATGGCGCCCCGCCGGAGGAAAGTTCGAGCCGCGTCGCGAACCGGCTCTTTGCCCGCTGGTCGTGCGTGGCGATCACCAGCGTCGCGCCGCACGCAGACGCCTGCGATTGGAGGAGATCGAGCGTAGCCGCGCAGTGGACGTCGTCGAGATTCGAGGTCGGCTCGTCGGCGAGAATCACGCGCGGCCGGTTGACCACTGCCCGCGCGACCGCGACGCGCTGCGCCTGGCCATGCGACAACTGCGCGGGCTTCGCGGTGAGGCGCTCCGCGAGCCCGACCGTCGCAAGCACCTCGCGCACGCGCGACCGATCCTGAGCCACGCCCGCCATGAATTGCGCGAGGACGAGGTTCGCCTCGACGTCGAGGCTCGCGACGAGATGGAGCTTCTGCGGCACGAACCCGATGTGTCGGCCGCGGAAGCGGTCGAGCGCCGGCCCGGAGAGCCGGGCGAGATCCTTCCCGGCCACCTCGACGTGGCCTTCGCTCGGCCGCAGCAGGCCGGCGACGATGCCGAGGAGCGTCGTCTTGCCGCTGCCGGAGGCACCGAGAACAAGGCAGTGCTCACCGGCGTCCGCACGCCAGGAGTCGAGGTCGAGAACCGTGGTTGCGCCGTAGCGGTGGCGGAGGCCTTCGACTGCGATCATCGGAGTTTCGCCCGGGCGAGGGGAGCTCGCGCAGTGTTGGCACTCGAGGCGCCCATCTTCGTCCGCGCTGAGCACCGCCGCCTTCCAGCGGCGCTCGAATACCGACAGTTATCGCGCCACGCCGTTTGTGGCGCAATAACGATTAGTCGCCGTACATCTTCTGCTTGAGCTCCCGCCGCTGCTGCGCCTCGATCGACAGCGTGGCGGTGGGGCGCGCAAGCAGCCGCGGCAGGCCGATGGGGTCTCCGGTCTCCTCGCACCAGCCGTAGCTGCCGTCCTCGATGTGCATGAGCGACTCGTCGATCTTCTTCATGAGCTTGCGCTCACGATCGCGGGTGCGCAGCTCGAGTGCGTGCTCCTCCTCGATCGTCGCACGGTCGGCCGGGTCGGGCACCATGTCGTTCTCGCGCAGGTGCTCGGAGGTAAGCCCGGCGTTGTCGAGCAGCTCCTGCTTCATCTTCAGCAGGCGGTCCTTGAAGAACGCGAGTTGCGCGGCGTTCATGTAGTCGGACTCCGGCATCTTCAGCAGCGTCTCCTCGGTGAGGAGTTTCGGCGCACCGCCGGAGGGCGGCTTCTTCACTGTGCTTTCACGAGGCATTGTTCCAACCCCTGCATGAACACGTCTTTGGGAAGCTTGCGGCCGATGAAGACCATCACGCTCTCGCGCTTCTCGTCCGCGCCCCACGGGCGCCCGACGTCCCCGCCCATCAGCATGTGGACCCCCTGGAAGACCACCCGCTGGGGGTTGTCCTTCAGGCTGAGGACGCCTTTGTACCGCAGCAGGTCCTGGCCGTAAACCTGGATCATCGAGGACAGGAACTCCTCCAGCTTAAGTCCGTCGAACGGGGCCGGCGCGCGGAACACGAAGGAGCCGACGTCGTCGCTGTGGTGATGGTGATCCTCTTCTAGAAATTCGGGGTCTAGTTCGAGGATCGCGTTCAGGTTGAAGCCCCGGATGTCGAGGATGTCCTCGATTGGCGCCTGGCCGAAGTGCACCGGATTGATCGGCGCGCGCGGATTCATCTGCGCCAGCCGCTCCTTGAGCGCCGCAACGTCGTGGTCGGCCACGAGGTCGGTCTTGGAGAGCAGGATCCGGTCGGCGAAGCCCACCTGCTCCTGCGCCTCGCCGAACTCGTCGAGCTGCTTCGGCGCATGCTTCGCGTCGACGAGCGTGATCACGGAATCGAGCAGGTAGTACTCGCCGATCTCGTCGTCCATGAAGAAGCTCTGCGCCACCGGTCCCGGATCGGCCATGCCGGTGGTCTCGATGATCACGCGCTCGAAGCCGATCTCGCCCGCTTCGCGCTTCTGCTTCAGATTGCCGAGGATACGGATGAGGTCGCCGCGCACCGTGCAGCACAGGCAGCCGTTGTTCATCTCGACGATCTGCTCGCCGGCCGCCTCGAGGAGGATGTCGTTGTCGATGCCCTCCTCGCCGAACTCGTTCTCGATTACCGCGATCCGGTGCCCGTGCTGCTCGCGCAGGATGCGGTTGAGAAGCGTCGTCTTGCCGCTCCCGAGAAAGCCCGTCAGGATCGTGACGGGCACCATTTGTTCTTGCGCCACTGTTATCTCCCGAATCTGCCGCTCACGCGCACTCGGCGCAGCGGCCCTTGATCGTCACTTCCACGCGCTCCGACCGGAACCCGCGCGGCAACGGAACGCGTCGCGTGGCGATCTCCGCCAGGCAAACCACCTTCCCGCAGTCGCTGCACTGGAAATGCGCGTGGCGATCGTGCGCTTCGCGCGCGATGCTGAACCGCCACACGCGGTCGAGCCCCGCAACCTTGTGGGCCAGGCCCTGCTCGACCAGCCAGTCGAGCACCCGGTAGACCGTCACCCGGTCGAGCTGGTTCGCGCGGCCCAGCCCGGCCTCGATCTCCTGATGCGACAGCGCCCGCTCCGACTCGTGCAGGAGCTTGAACACCGCCGCCCGCGCCGGCGTGATCCGCTCGCCCGTCGCCCGCAGCTGCGCGCGGGCGCTCGGGGTCACCTTGAAGAGCGCGGCCGGCACGGGCGCGCATTCTAGCCGCGGCAGGGGGGGCGTGCAACACAGTTGCACTGATGCCCCGTTACTGCTTCTCGAGCAGCAATCCTTTCAGATACTCGCCTTCGGGAAAGGACAGGCTGACCGGATGGTCCGTGTCGGCCTGGAGGCGGTCGCGGATCATCGCCTCCACGCCGGCGTCGGCGGCCGCCGCCGCCACGATCTTCTGGAACAGGTCCGCTGATATTCCGCCGGAACACGAAAAGGTCGCCAGCAGCCCGCCCGGGCGGAGCAGCTTCAGCGCAAGCAGGTTGATGTCCTTGTAGGCGCGCGCGGCCCGCTCGGCGTGCGCGGCCGTCGGCGCGAATTTCGGCGGGTCGAGCACGGCCAGATCGAACCCGCGGCCGGTATTGCGCAGCTCGCGCAGCGACTGGAACACGTCCGCCTCGCGCCACTCGGCGCGCGCGGCGTCGAGTCCGTTCAATGCCACGTTCTCGCGCGCGAGCTCGAGCGCCGCGGCCGAGCTGTCGATCGAGAGCACCGAGCGTGCGCCACCCGCGAGCGCGGCGAGCGAGAAGCCACCGCTGTAGCAGAACGCGTTGAGCACCTCGCGCCCGTCAGCGAGCGCACGGATCCGGCTGCGGTTTGCGCGCTGGTCGAGATAGAAGCCGGTCTTCTGGCCGTGCGCGAAGTCGACGCGGTAGCGGATCCCGTGCTCCGCAATGGTCGCGACTTCAGGGGGCGCGCCGCGCAGCGGGCCGGTGCGCGACGCCAGTCCTTCCAGCTCGCGCACCTCGAGATCCGAGCGCTCGTAGGCCGTGCGGCAGCCGCCCGCGGCGATCACCGCGTCGACGATCGCGTCGCGCCAGCGCTCGGCTCCGGCCGAGGAGAGCTGCAGCACCGCGAGCGCCGCGTAGCGGTCGCAGACCACGCCCGGCAGGCCGTCGGCCTCGCCGTGGATCAGCCGCACCGCGTCGGTGACCCCGGCCAGGCCGGTGCGGCGCTCGACCGCGGCGCGGATGCGTGCGTCGAAGAACGCCGCGTCAATCGATTCGCCCTCGTTGAAGCTCCACGCCCGAGCGCGGATCTGCGACTGCGGGCTGTAGGCGGCCCATGCGAGAAAGCGTCCACCGGCAGCGCACACGGCGACCGTGTCACCGACGCCGGGCGTGCCCTCGACGCGTTCGACCGCACCCGAGAACACCCAGGGATGCCGACGGGCGAGGGACTTCTCGCGCCCGGCCTTCAGAACCAGCGCGGGGGCGCGTGCCGAGCCCGCACGCCGTGCACGCATGGGCGTCGCCTCAGCTCTTCTTCCGGGCGCGCGGATGCGCGGCGTCGTAGACCTTCGCGAGGTGCTGGAAATCCAGGTGCGTGTAGATCTGGGTGGTCGAGATGCTCGCGTGGCCGAGCATCTCCTGCACCGCGCGCAGGTCGCTCGAGGACTGCAGTACGTGCGAGGCGAACGAGTGGCGCAGCACGTGGGGATGGATGTGCTGCCCGATTCCCGCGCGCAGGCCCCAGCGCGCCAGGCGCTTGCGCACGACCGTCGGGTTGACGCGCGCCCCGCGCGCGCCGACGAACAGCGCCGGCTCGCCCGGCCCGGCGACCTGCGCACGCGTCGCCGACCAGTCGCGCAGCGCTGCGATCGCCTTCGCGCCCACCGGCACCGTGCGCGTCTTGCCGCCCTTGCCGGTCACGGTCACCTCGCCGTCGCGCAGGATCGCGCGCGTGGCCGCGGCGTCCAGGTCGACCAGCTCCGCGAGCCGGAGCCCCGACGAGTAGCAGAGCTCGAACATCGCCTTGTCCTGCACCTCGAGCGCGCCCTCCGCGGCCCGCTCGAGCAGATGGTGCGCCTCGTCTGGCGTCAGTGCCTTCGGCAGCGACTTGCCGACCTGCGGGGCGCGCACGCCGGCGCAGGGATCGGCGCCGAGACCGTGGTGCCGGGCGAGCCAGCGGAAGAACCCGCGCCACGAGGAGAGGACTCGCGCGATCGTGCGCCCGTCGAGCCCGCGCACGCGCAGCTGCGCGAGGGCGCGCCGGACGTGATGGATGCGCATGTCGACCGGCGCGACCTCCGGAACGGCGGCGAGGAGCGCATGCAGCCCCTGAGCGTAAGCGACGCGCGTCGTCGCCGCGAGGCGGCGCTCGACGGACAGATGGTCGAGGTAGGCCGCCACCAGAGCACGGCGGGGATCGGCGCTCGCCAGGCCGGACGCGCCGGCGCGCATGGCTAGACGAAGCGCAGCAGCGCGGCGCTTGCCATCTCGCCCATGCGCTTGAGGTAGAGCGTTCCCATCTCGGGGTAGAAGCGCAGCAGGTCCTCGCTCGCAAACGCGAGCATGCCGAAGGTCTGGTCGAGCTCGCGCAGCGGCACGAAGGCGACCGAGCGGATGTGCGGCGCTGCGTCGTCGAACCAGCCGGCCGCCTCGAAGTTGGCGTTCGGGCCGCAGAACGGCGCGTCGAGCTCGGCCGCGTACTCGCGCAGCGCGTCGCTCACCGGCCGGAACTCCGGGAGCTCGCCCGTGCCGCGCCACAGCCGCAGGCCCGCGTGCGGCACCGCGAAGTCCTCGCGCAGGTTGAAATACAGCTCGTGCAGCAGCGTCGGGAGCGTTCGCGCGGCGAGCATGGCCACGGCAAGCCGGTGCACCCGCTCGCTGATCACATCGTTTTCCTCACCGAACTGGATCAGCTCGGAGAGCTTCCCCTCGAGGGCGCGGGTCTTCTCGCGCAGGCCGAGCACCTGCCGGTCCGAGAGCGGGATCGCTTGACCACCGTGGGGATGCGGCACGTGGATCCGCCCCAGCATCTCGGCGTGATCCTCGAAGAAGATCGGGTTCTCTTCTAGGTAGCGGGCGACGTCCTCAGCCTTGAGCTCACTCAATCTCGATCTCTCCCTCGAACACGGTCGCGGCGGGCCCGGTCATGGTGACCGGATTGTCCGCGCCGCGCCAAGCAATCGTCAATTCCCCGCCGCATGTGCGGACCGCGACCGGAGAGTCGAGCAGCCCGAGCCGGATGCCGGCAACCACCGCCGCGCACGCACCGGTGCCGCACGCGAGCGTCTCGCCCGCGCCGCGCTCGTACACGCGCAGCGCGATGCGCGAGCGCCCGTCGACCTGCATGTAGCCCGCATTCACCCGTTGCGGAAACCGCGCGTGGCGCTCGATCAGCGGCCCCTGCGTCGCGACCGGCGCCGTCGCGACGTCCGGCACGACCTGCACGGCGTGCGGATTGCCCATCGAGACGACCGCTATCGGGACGACGACCAGCGGGACGGTGGCGCCCTCGATCTGCAGCGGCCAGACGTCGATGCGCGGGTGACGGGCGAGCGGCGCGAGGCCTGCGGTGTCGAAGGGCACGCGGGCCGGGTCGAAGACCGGCGCGCCCATGTCCACGGTGACACGCCCGTCGTCCTCGAGGCGCGGCGTGATGACGCCGGCGAGCGTCTCGACGCGGATCTCGCGCTTCGTCGTGAGCCCGCGGTCGCGCACGAAGCGCACGAAGCAGCGCGCCCCGTTGCCGCACTGCTCGACTTCGCCGCCATCGGCGTTGAAGATCCGGTAGCGGAAGTCGATGCCGCTCGCGCGCGCCGGCTCGACCAGCAGGATCTGGTCGGCGCCGACGCCGAAGTGCCGGTCGGCGAGCCGCGCGAGCTGTGCCGGGGCGAGCTCGATCGGCGACGACACGCCGTCGAGGACGACGAAGTCGTTTCCCGCGCCCTGCATCTTGGTGAATTTCAGTTTCTTCTTCACTTCAGGCCCGCGCGGATCCGGTGCGAGACCACCAGCGCAAGGTCGAGGGCCCGCCGGCCCTCGCGCCCGGTCGCGCCGGGTTGCGCGCGGCCGCGGACCGCGTCGACGAAGGCGCGGAGCTCCGCCTCGAGCGAATCGCCCTGCGCGAAGCGCTTCAGCTCGTGGTCGATCTTCGGCATGCCATCGCGCCCCTCGCCTGGAAGCTTGCGCGCCACGGCGCACTCCCGCGTCTCGAAGTCGATCGAGACGTAGATGTCGGGCTGGAATACGCGCAGCTTGCGCATCGACTTCGCGCTGACGCGGCTCGCCGTGACGTTCGCCACGCAGCCGTCTGCGAACTCGATGCGCGCGTTGGCGATATCCACGCTTCCGGTAAGGACCGGGACCCCGCTCGCGCGCACCTCGGCGACCTCGGCTGGGACCAGGCTCAGGATGATGTCGATGTCGTGGATCATCAGGTCGAGCACGACGTCGACGTCGGTGGAACGCGGTTTGAACGGCGCGAGCCGGTGACATTCCATGAAGCGCGGGCGCACGATGCGGTCGCGCACCGCGACGAGCGCGGGGTTGAAGCGCTCGAGATGCCCGACGCGCAGCTCGAGTCCCCGCGCTTCGGCGGCCGCGACCAGCTGATCGGCCTCCTCCAGCGTACGCGTGAGCGGCTTCTCGACCAGCACGTGGATTCCGGCGCCGAGCAGCCCGCTCGCGACGTCGAAATGGTGCTGCGTCGGCACGGCCACCGACGCGACGTCGACCTTGCCGACGATCTCGGCGCAGTCGGTGGCGGGCACCGCGCCGAACCTTCGCGCGGTCTTGCGGGCAAGGTCGCCGTCGCGGTCGACGACGTACGCGAGCTCGACGTCGTCGAGCGCAGCCCACTTGTCGACGTGACGGCTGCCGAAATAGCCGACCCCGACCACGGCTGCCCGGAGCTTGTTCATGATCCCCGCGCTACCAGCAAGGAAAGCGCCGATCGTGGGACAGGAGAGTGGGACGCTGAGCGAGGCGAGCGCAGGAGTGGCTTTCGAGGTCTGCTAGAATCGCCGCCTTTGTTCTCATACGGACCGCGCGAGGCCATGAGCAGCTATCTCTTCACTTCCGAGTCGGTGTCGGAGGGCCATCCCGACAAAGTCGCCGACCAGATCTCAGACGCGATCCTGGACGCGATTCTAGCCCAGGACAAGCACTCCCGAGTCGCCGCGGAGACGCTGTGCAACACCGGCCTGATCGTGCTCGCCGGCGAGATCACCACGAAGGCGGTCGTCGACTACGCGCAAGTCGCGCGCGGCGTCGTGAAGCGCATCGGTTACGACAATGCCGACTACGGGATGGACTACCGCGCCTGCGCGGTGATGGTGAATTACGACCGCCAGTCGCCGGACATCTCGCAGGGCGTGACCGAGGGCCAGGGCCTCGACCTCGAGCAGGGGGCGGGCGACCAGGGGCTGATGTTCGGCTTCGCCTGCGACGAGACGCCGCAGCTCATGCCGCTGCCGATCTACCTCGCACATCGGCTCGTGCAGCGCCAGTCCGAGGTACGGCGCGACGGCCGCCTGCCGTGGATCGGCCCGGACGCGAAGTCGCAGGTGACGGTGCGCTATGTCGACGGCCGGCCCGAGTCGATCGACACCGTGGTGCTCTCCACGCAGCATCTGCCCGACGTCGAGCACAAGACGCTCGTGGAAGCGGTCATCGAGCAGATCATCAAGCCGATCCTGCCGAAGCCGCTCGTCAAGGGCGAGATCAAGTACCTCGTCAACCCGACCGGCCGATTCGTGATCGGCGGTCCGCACGGCGACTGCGGCCTGACGGGGCGCAAGATCATCGTCGACACCTACGGCGGCGCGGCCCCGCACGGGGGCGGCGCGTTCTCCGGCAAGGATCCGTCCAAAGTGGACCGCTCCGCGGCGTACGCCGCACGCTACGTCGCGAAGAACGTGGTCGCCGCGGGGCTCGCGACGAAGTGCCTGGTGCAGGTCTCCTACGCCATCGGCGTGGCTCGCCCGACCAGCGTGATGGTCACGACTTCCGGCACCGGCAAGATCTCGGACGAGCAGATCGCAGAGCTGGTGCAGAAGCACTTCGACCTGCGCCCGAAGGGCATCGTCCAGATGCTCGATCTGCTGCGCCCGATCTACGAGAAGACCGCCGCTTACGGCCACTTCGGCCGTGAGGAGCCGGAGTTCACGTGGGAGCGCGCCGACAAGGCGAAGGCGCTGGCGGCGGACGCCGGGATCAAGCAGCCCGCGATCGCCTGAAGGCCTCCAAGACGGGCCGGTAATCGCCTATAATTCGGCCTGCTGAGGAGCGTTGCAACCGGCCCCGAGCGGCCGGCCAGGCTCAGCCGCGGCGGATCCCGCCAGCGTGACAGATACAACGGCGCTCGCATCGGAAACGGTGCGAGCGTTTTTCTTTCTGCCCCCGCCGAGGGGCGCTGCAGCCGGGCGGCTCGGACCGCCCCCGGCGAGGCTCGGCGGAGCGGTGGACCCGATGGTCCAACGGCGCCCGCTCATAACGGAGTTTGCTCATGAGCGCAGTCCCACAAACGAAGCACGACTTCCGCGTCGCCGACCTCTCGCTGGCCGACTGGGGCCGCAAGGAGATCAAGATCGCCGAGACCGAGATGCCCGGCCTGATGGCGATCCGCGAGGAATTCGCCGGCAAGCAGCCGCTGAAGGGTGCGCGCATCACCGGCTCGCTGCACATGACGATCCAGACCGCGGTGCTGATCGAGACCCTGCAGGCGCTCGGCGCGCAGGTGCGCTGGGCCTCGTGCAACATCTTCTCGACCCAGGATCACGCGGCCGCGGCGATCGCCGCCAGGGGCATGCCGGTGTTCGCGTACAAGGGCGAGTCGCTCGAGGAGTACTGGGACTACACGCACCGCATCTTCGAGTGGCCGGACGGCGGCTTCTCGAACATGATCCTCGACGACGGCGGCGACGCGACGCTGCTCCTGCACCTGGGCGCGCGCGCGGAGAAGGATGCCGCGGTCCTCAACAACCCCGGCAGCGAGGAGGAGACGGTGCTCTTCGCCGCGATCAAGAAGCGGCTCGCGACCCAGCCGGGCTGGTACTCGACGCGCATCAAGCAGATCAAGGGCGTGACCGAGGAGACCACCACCGGCGTGCACCGCCTCTACGAGATGGCGAAGGACGGGAAGCTCGCGTTCCCCGCGATCAACGTCAACGACTCGGTGACCAAGTCGAAGTTCGACAACCTGTACGGCTGCCGCGAGTCGCTGGTGGACGGCATCAAGCGCGCGACCGACGTGATGATCGCGGGCAAGATCGCGGTCGTCTGCGGCTACGGCGACGTGGGCAAGGGCTCGGCGCAGGCGCTGCGCGCGCTGTCCGCGCAGGTCTGGATCACCGAGATCGACCCGATCTGCGCGCTGCAGGCGGCGATGGAAGGCTACCGCGTCGTCACCATGGACTACGCGTGCGACAAGGCCGACATCTTCGTCACCGCGACCGGCAACCTCCACGTGATCACGCACGAGCACATGGTGAAGATGAAGGACCAGGCCATCGTCTGCAACATCGGCCATTTCGACAGCGAGATCGACATCGCCTCGCTGGAGAAGTACAAGTGGGAGGAGATCAAGCCGCAGGTCGATCACGTGATCTTCCCGACGGCAAGCGCATCATCGTGCTCGCGAAGGGACGCCTGGTGAATCTCGGCTGCGGCACCGGCCATCCGTGCTACGTGATGAGCTCTTCGTTCGCGAACCAGACGATCGCGCAGATCGAGCTCTTCACCGAACACGGCAAAGTATCCGGTGGGCGTCTACACGCTGCCGAAGCACCTGGACGAGAAGGTCGCGCGCCTGCAACTCAAGAAGCTGAACGCGACGCTCACCGAGCTGACCGACGAACAGGCCAAGTACATCGGCGTGCCGAAATCCGGTCCGTACAAGGCGGAGCACTATCGGTACTGATCGGCCGCCGCGCCCGCGCTCGCGCGGACGGGCGCTGCCCGCCGCTCAACGCGCGACACGCTGGTTCACGTGAGCCGAGGCTTCGATGGAAAGCCAGAAGAAGCATTCGCGCAGTTTCAGCTTCGAGTTCTTCCCGCCCAAGACGCCGGAAGGCGTCGAGAAGCTGCGCGCCGCGCGCCGGCAGCTGGAGCAGCTCAAGCCGCGATTCTTCTCCGTGACCTACGGAGCGGGCGGATCGACGCGCGACCGCACGCTCGAGACTGTGCTCGAGACGCGCGCGGAGGGGTTCGAGGCCGCCCCGCATCTCTCCTGCATCGGCTCGACGCGCGCCGACATCGCGCAGACGCTCGACCTCTACAGGGCGCAGGGCATCCGCCACATCATCGCGCTGCGCGGCGACCTGCCCTCGGGGGCGGCGAGCGCCGGCGAGCTGCGCTACGCGAACGAGCTCGTCGAGTTCATCCGCGCGACCACCGGGGACTGGTTCAGCCTCGAGGTCGCCTGCTACCCGGAGTTTCATCCGCAGGCGCGCAGCGCCGGCGACGACCTGCGCAATTTCAAGCGCAAGATCGACGCCGGGGCGAACGGCGCAATCACGCAGTATTTCTACAACGCGGATGCCTATTTCAGGTTCGTCGACGAGTGCGAAGCCCTCGGTATCGACGTGGCGATCGTTCCGGGGATCATGCCGATCGGCAACTTCAGCCAGCTCGCTCGCTTCTCGGACGCGTGCGGCGCGGAGATCCCGCGCTGGATCCGCCTCAAGCTGGCCGGTTTCGGCGACGACACCGCCTCGATCCGCAGCTTCGGCCTGGACGTGGTGACCGAGCTCTGCGACCGGCTCCTTGCCGCCGGGGCGCCTGGCTTACACTTCTACACGATGAACCAGGCGGGGCTGACGACCACGATCTGGCAGCGGCTCGGCCTGTAGGGTCCCAGCCCTCATCCGTCGGGGCGATTGCGGGTGCGTGCCGGTCCCGCCTAGCCTGCTGCAAAGCCGGTTCCGGAGGATTCGTCATGGGCGATCCCGATGCGCGCGCATCGAGCCCCGCGGCGGCGCTCGACGAGCAGATCCATGCCGAGCGCATCAATGCGGTCTACACGCATCTCCCGATCAGCCTCGTCGGCGGGTTCGTGGCTGCGCTGTTCCTGGTGGCGATCCTCTGGAACAAGGTCGAGAACGCTTGGCTCCTCGCCTGGCTCGCCGGAGTGCTCGCGCACGGCGTGTGGCGGCTTACCCACGTCGCCTGGTTCCGGCGCACGGCGCCGAGCGCCGAAAGGACCCGGCGGGCAGCGCGCCTGTTCATTCTGGGCGTGTCCGGCTTGGGCGCAATCTGGGGTCTCACCGCGATCCTCTTCTTTCCGCAGATCGGGTTGGAGGACAAGACTTTTCTGTGCCTGCTCCTGTTCGGCGTCGTCGCGCTCAGCGTCCCGTCGATCGGCCTGTACCCGCTCGCCTTCAACATCTGGGCGAGCCTGATCCTCGTGCCGTTCATCCTGCTCGCGCTGGCGTCCGGAATTCGCAGCGAGATTCTTCTCACGATTCCGCTCGTCATCGCCTTTGGCGTATCGCTCACCTTTGCGCGCAACACCAACAGGCTTGTGACCGAGGCGTTTCGGCGCCGCTTCGAGAACCTGGCGCTGATCGAGCAGCTGGCGCGGCAGAAGGAAATCGCGGAGTCGGCCAACCGGACAAAGACGCAGTTCCTCGCCGCTGCGAGCCACGATCTGCGTCAGCCGCTGCAGGCCCTCGGGCTGTTCGTGGCGACCTTGAAATCGCGCACGAAAGAGCCGGAGACCCAAGCAGTGGCCGCGCGCATCGAGCGCTCGATGGGTGCGCTCGAAGGCGTGCTCGAGGCGCTCCTGGACGTCTCCCGTCTCGACGCAGGGGTGGTGAACCCCCGCATCGAGCGCTTCCCGGTCGCGCGCGTCCTGGATGCGGCGCGCGAGCAGTTCGCCGATGTTGCGGCGCGACACCGACTGCGCTTCGATGTCGCACCGACGCGCACGTGGTGCGAGAGCGACCCGCACATGCTGGGTCGCATCGTCGCGAACCTGGTCTCCAACGCGCTGCGCTATACGCGCCGCGGCGGCGTCGTCGTCGGGGTCCGGCGCGCCGGTCCGCGCCTACGGATCGAGGTCTGGGACACCGGACCGGGGATCCCGGCCGATCAGCGCGAGCAAATCTTTCACGAGTTCGTGCAACTCGAAAACCCGGAGCGCTCGCGCGACAAAGGCCTCGGGCTCGGGCTCGCGATCGTGCGGCGGCTGTCCGGCCTGCTCGACCATCCGGTAGCCCTGCGCTCGGTGCCCGGTCGCGGCTCGACGTTCGCGGTGAGCGTCCCGCGTACGCCCGCGCAGGGGGCCGAGGCGCCGCTGCGGCCGGAGGCCGCCGGAGCGTGCGGGGCGCTGGCGGGACGCTTCATCCTGGTGGTCGACGACGACGCCGAGGTGCGCGAGGCGATCGAGCGCCTGTTGGAGCTGCAGGGCGCGCATCCGGTCGTGGTGCCGGGCGAGTCAGCGGCCCGCGAGGCGCTCGCCGACCTCGGTCGCGCGCCCGACCTGATCATCTCCGACTACCGTCTGAGCGACGGTGCGGTCGGCATCGAGGTGCTGGGGCGATTGCGGGGCACGTTCGGCGCGGAGATTCCTGCGGCAATCCTCACCGGCGACATCGCGCCTGCGGTGTTGAAGGCGGTCGCCGATGCCGGGCTGCCCATCCTCAGCAAGCCCGTGAGCGCCGAGCAGCTGTTCGCGACGCTCGAAAGCCTCCTGCCCGCGCAACCCGCGGAAGCGCGCGCCGCCGCAGCGGCCGGCTGAGACCTCAATCAGCCCTCGGCGTGCGGCGCCGGCCGGAACGGCAGCTGGATGCCCAGTCTGCTTACCGCGAACACGGCCTCGGTGCGGTTGCTCACGCCGAGCGCTCGATAGATCGCCGCCATATGCGTCTTGATCGTCCCTTCCGCGAGGTTCAGCTCGCGGCAGATTGCCTTGTTCTGCTTGCCCTGGACCAGGAGCGCGAGCACTTCGAGCTGCCGGGGGGTGACCCCGTGCGGCGCGTCGGTGCGGCTCGCCGCCGGTGAGGCCCGAGCGGACTCCGGCGCCGGGGCGGCGCGCAGCACTTCGGACGGGACGTAGACCTCACCCGCGAGCACGAGCCGCAGCGCGTTCACGAGGACCGGCGACGCGGTGCGCTTGGAGATGAACCCCATCGCGCCTCCGTCGATTGCCGCGAGCACGGTCGCGCGATCGTCCCGCGCGGACAGCACCACGACAGGCACCTCCGGATAGGCGCCGCGGACCCGCTCGAGCGCGCCGATGCCCTCAGCATCGGGCAGCATCAAGTCGAGTAGGATGAGCGCGGTGTCGGGATGCGCGGCGAGCGCCACGAGCGCGCCGTCGAGGCGGTCGGACTGAACGACCTCCACGGCATGCCCGAAGTCCGCGAGCACGTTGGCAAGGGCTTCCCGGATCAGCGGGTGATCGTCGACAACCAGTACTTTCATGGCTCGTTCCTGGCGATACGCGGGCCGCAATGCAGCGATCATAGCGGCAGCGGGCCGATCGCAACCAACGCGTAAGCCCTACGGTCTAGGCCGGTGGAGCAATGCTCCGCTCGACCGGCATTGCTAGCATGGCGGGCGCGCTCCGACAGCCTGATGAACCGTGAAGGTCGGCATCATCTCCGTGTTCACCGACTACCGCCGCGGCGGCCGGCATCTGCGCGGACCGCTGCAGCCGCAGATCGGACCGCTCGTCGCCGCGCTGCTGCCGACGTACGTCGAGGTCGACGTGGTGAACGACACCTGGGACGACCCGGACTGGTCGCGCGACTACGACCTCGTCTTCGTCTCCGCCCTGCACTCGGAATTCGACCGCGCACGCCAGATCTCGCACTACTGGCGGCGGCGCGGCGCGAAGACCGTGATCGGCGGGCCTTTCGCATCCACGTACCCGGAGCTTTGCCAGCCGTTCTTCGACGCCGTCGTGGTGGGTGACCCCGAGTCGACCGTGCCGCGCGTTCATGCCGACTTCGCCGCGGGTCGACTTGCGCCGCTCTATCGCGCCGGTCCTTACGACCCGGAAGCGGTGCCGACGCCGCGCTTCGATCTCGCCGCCGGCCGTCAGCTCTTCCCGCTCGCCTTCGAGGCGACGCGTGGCTGCCCGTTCACCTGCGAGTTCTGTACGCTCACCGGGCTCGGCACCCGCTTCCACACCCGCGCGGTGGCGCGCGTGGTGCGCGACCTCCGCGCTGGGCAGCGCATGCTGCGCGGCCGGAGCGCCTGGTGGCAGCGGCGCATCGTCGGATTCATGGACAACAATATCGGCGGCAGCCTGTCCTGGCTGCGCGAGCTGTGCGACGCCCTCGCACCGCTTGACGTGCGCTGGGCGAGCTGCATTACCTTCAACGTGCTGCGCGACGACGCGATGCTCGACCGCCTTTCGGCGAGCGGGTGCCGGCTGGTGTATGTCGGCCTGGAGAGCTTCAACCCCGCAGCCCTCGCCGACATGCAGAAGCGCCAGAACGTCGTCGGAGACGTGCGCCGCGTCGTGGACGCGTGCCGGTCGCGCGGAATCCTGCTGACTGCCGGCCTGATGCTGGACCCGCGCGTCGACACGGTCGAGTACGTGGACGGCATCCCGGACTACCTCGCCGCGAGCGGACTGCACGTGCCGACGTATATCGCCTTCGAGACACCGTTTCCGGGCACACCCCACTTCAAGCGTCTCGCGGCCGAAGGCAGGCGTGCGCTCCTACCGGATGCGCTGCTGCGCGATTTCACCGGCTACACGTTGGTGACCGCGCCGCGGCATGCAACGCCGGCGGCCTTCGTTTCGGCGTACCGGCGCACGCACGAGCGCGTGTACTCCGCCGCGACCCGCGCGCGCAAGCTCGCCGACGACCTCGGGCGGCTCCTGCGGCGCGGCTATCTGACGCCGGTGATCGCCGACATCGGACAGGTGGTGGGATTCTCGCCCGCGCTCGCGGCGGGCCGGACGCCGATCGCCGGCCTCGACAATGCGCCTCCGGAGACCGTACCGCTAACCGATGCGGACTTCGCGAGCGAGGCGGAGCGCACTGCGATCATGGCGCCCTGGGCGGTCACCGGCCCCGACGGTGCCGTGCTGTCGCACTGGCTGGACGCGCGGCCGGCGTACCGCGCGAAAGGGCGCGTTGCACCCGGGCGAAGCGCAGGCGAGGCGGTGGCAGAAGCGCCTTGGCTGCCCGCCGCCGTGCCGACACCCGCTTGACCGCCTGACCAATTGAGCGTGTTGAAGATGCTCGCGCCCGCGCACCGCCCAGAGCCCGTCCCGCAGGTGGGCGCTTTGCCGGCCTCCGAGCTGAGCGAGCGGGTGCGCGGCGAGCAGGTGCGCATTCTCTACGAGCAGCTGCCCTACTCGATCACCGGCACCGCGATCGCGGTCCTGTTTCTCGCGGCGCTGATGTGGGACGTCGCGAACTCCAAGGCAATCGTGGGCTGGGTGCTGTGCATGGCCGCCAACCAGATGTGGCGGCTCGCGCTGTTCTTCCGGTTTCGCGCCCTGCGGATCGCGGCACACGATGTGGACCGCTGGGCGCAGTACTGGGCTGCGGGCTCGCTGATCTCCGGCTGCCTCTGGGGCGCGGCGAGCTTTCTCTTCTTCGTGCCGGATTCGCCTGCGCACCAGGCGTTCCTGATCGTGCTCCTGTTCGGCGTGGTGGCCGCCGCGGTGCTGCTGATCGGGATGCACATGCCGTCGTTCTACGGCTTCGTCGTGCCGGCGCTTGTGCCGATCGTGCTGCGCAACGTGATAGAGGGCGGCACGGGCCATTTCATTCTCGCGTTCGTCGCGACGGTGACCACGGCTGCGATCCTGTCGTTCGGGCGCAACTACAACCGCACGCTGATGGAGTCGCTCCGCAACCGCTTCGAGAACGAAGCGCTCGCCAACCGGCTGGCGCAGCAGAATCTCGAGCTCGAGCGCGCGCGGGTGGCGGCCGACACCGCGCGCAGCGATGCGGAGATCGCAAACCGCTCGAAGACCCAGTTCTTCGCTGCCGCGAGCCACGACCTGCGGCAGCCGCTGCATGCGCTCGGTCTTTTCGCTGCGGCGCTCTCCGAGAAGGTCCACGACCCCGAAGTGCAGCAGGTCGTGCACAGCATCAACGCTTCGGTCGACGCGCTCGAAGGGCTGTTCAACGAGCTGCTCGACATCTCGAAGATCGACGCCGGCGTGGTCAAGCCGGTCCTGGCGCACTTCGCGCTCGCTCCGCTGCTGGAGCGGCTGCGGATGGACTTCGAGCCCGAGGCGTTCGAGCGCCAGCTCGTCCTGCGCATCGCGCCGGCACGGCATTTCGTCTACAGCGACCCGGTGTTGCTCGAGCGCATCCTGCGCAACCTGATCGCGAACGCGCTGCGCTACACGTGGCAGGGCGGCGTACTGGTCGGCGCACGCCGGCGCGGCCGGGAGCTGAGCATCGAGGTGTGGGACACCGGCGTTGGCATCGATGCCGAGGCGCGCGAGCGGATATTCGAGGAGTTCTACCAGATCGGGAACCCGGAGCGAAACAGCCGCAAGGGGCTCGGGCTCGGGCTGTCGATCGTCAAGCGACTTGCGCAACTGCTCGACACGCACGCCAGCGTGCGCTCGGTGCGCGGTCGCGGCTCGGTGTTCCGCGTGCGCGTTCCCCTCGGGCGCGAGCCGGACGCCCCGCCTGCAGCGCCAAGCACCGGTCGCGCCGGGTCCAGCGACCTCGCGAACCGCGTCATCGTGGTCGTCGAGGACGAGCCTGCCGTGCGGCAGGGCATGGAGGTGCTGCTGAAGGGGTGGGGCGCGTCGGTCGTCGCGTGCTCCTCGGTGCCCGAGGCGCTGGAGCGCGCGGCCGCGCTCGAGGGCGCCCCCGACCTCATCATCGCCGACTACCGCCTGCGCGAAGGCGGCGTCGGCACTCAGGTGATCAGTGCACTGCGTGCACGGTTCGGGGGCGAGATTCCCGCGATCATCATAAGCGGAAGCACCACGCCGGCACATCTCGAGGAGGCGCGGGCGCTGGACGCGCACCTGCTTCTCAAGCCCGTAATGCCTGCGAAGCTGCGGTCGCTCATCAACTTCAAGTTGCGGGGCGCGTAAGGGCGCGCCCAGTCGGAACGCGCGTGACGCGGCCAGTATCCGGAGCGGGGGCGGCGGGCGGTTTCGGCCGGAGTGGTTGGTCCGGAGTCGGGGTACCGCCGTGAACTAGTGCCGGCGCGGGGCGGGCTGCGTCCGCGATCACCGTTCGACCGATGTGCAGGCCCGATTTGCGGGTGCTACCATGGCGCAAATACCAACAACATAATCGCGAGGGCTGTCGTGAAGATATTGGTGGTCGACGACCATCCGTTGATCCTTGAGGCGCTGCATCACGTGCTGCGGCAACTCGACCGCGAGGTCGAGGTACACGACGCGCGCACCGCCGCCGAGGGCCGGAACCTGGTCGCGGCGCATCCGGACACCGGTCTGCTCCTGCTGGATCTGTCGCTGCCCGACGCCGACGGCCTGGAGGTGCTGGGCGACCTGCGCAACGCCTTTCCGGCCGTCCCGGTGGTCGTGCTCTCTGCTTCGGATCGGCGTGACGACGTGCTCCGCGCGATCGATCTCGGCGCCATGGGCTTCATCCCGAAGACATCCTCGAACCAGGTGATGCTGCAGGCGTTGCGGTTGGTGCTTTCGGGCGGGGTGTATCTGCCGCCCTCTGCCCTCGGGCAGCACGAGGACGCCGCGCGCGAGGCGCCCGCGCCAGACACCGCCGAGGTGCCCGGGGCCGCCCGCCCGACGGCGCGCGAGCTCGGCCTCACCGGCCGTCAGGCGCAGGTGCTCGCGCTCATTCTCAAAGGCAAGCCGAACAAGGTTATCTGCCGCGAGCTGGGCCTCGCCGAAGGCACGGTCAAGATCCACGTCGCGGCGATCCTGCGTGCCCTGAACGTCAGCACGCGCACGCAGGCGGTGATCGAGGCGAGCCGCCTCGGACTGCATCTCGACGGCGAAGACTTCGCCGCCGCCGCTGCCCAGCCGCGGCACTAATCGCCACCCGGGAAGAAGTCTCCCGGCGCCGCCGGGTTGCGCGGCGCCGGGAACAAAGACGACCGCAGGGTTGCGAGGAGCGGGACGCCCTGCGATCGGAGCGGAAAAGGCTTACCCGGGGTGCGCGGCAACCGCCGCCGGGGGGATGCGTATCAGCGCAGCGTCCGAAACGCCGGCCCACAGCAACAGGAGAACGATTGCCACGAACCAGAACGTGGCGCGCGTCGCGGTGCCGATGCTGCGATCCTCCTCGTCCTGCAGCCGGCGCGAGGCGACTCCGTAGAATTGGGCATCCGTCATCATGGCGTGGCCTGGGGTTGGGACGCTGGAGGGCGAGTCGTGACGAAAGTCACACCCGAATATCGGACCATCGGAACGTGACAGACAAGCGGTCCGAGGGCCTAGACCGATCGGCCTAGCAACCACCAGTGAAACAATCCCCCCGATAGGAACGGGACCCGACATGCCGAAAGCGCTCTGGAACGGTACGGTAGTCGCGCAGAGCGACGCCTGCGAGACGGTTGAAGGCAACCGTTACTTCCCCGCCACCGCCGTGAAGCGGGAGCATCTGCGTCCGAGCACGACGCGCACCGAGTGTTACTGGAAGGGAACGGCGAACTACTACGACGTCGTGGTCGACGGGAAAGTGAACAAGGACGCCGCGTGGTATTACGCCGAGCCGAAGCCGGCCGCGGCGAATATCAGGGGCTACGTCGCGTTCTGGCGCGGCGTCACGGTCAAGGGGTGAGCACGGGACTGCGACGCGCAGACACTGCGGGCCAGGGGACTGGGGACCGATGCCGTCCGGGGCATCGCGTCGTGAAGGGGGCGACCACGCTCTGAAGCATGCAGTCGCGGTCGGTCTGCGATCGCGGACGGCGCCGGGCGCGACGCCACGAGTCCGAGATCACCGTCCGTTGCTGCGCGCCTCTCGCCCCAGCCACCGGCCCGCAGGGCCCGCCCGGGCACCCGCCGGACCCGATGCGGGAATCAGCCCGCCAGCCGCGCGAGCGCGAGGACGATGCCGCTCGCGACGATGCTCGCGGCGACCCCGCCGGCAAGCGCCTTCACGAGGACGATCGAGAAGTCCGCGAGCACGACCCGCCCGAAACTTGCGGTGGCTTGAGGTTTGGTGCTGTCCACTCATGTCTCCTTCCGTCTTTGCAGCCCGTACCCCGGGGCCGCGACGGTATGCATTTAGGACGACCTTCGTGACGGGGGCGGGTCGTCGGAGTGGAAGGTTAGCGCCGGAATCTGGCAAGAAGATGGCAACGTGCGCCGCGCGGTGACGGATTGCCTCCCGCGCCGGATTCCGGTGGAGTCCTCAGTGCTTGCCGCCGCGCGCGCCGCGAAGCTCCGTGTCGCGCGCAATGAGCCGCTTCGCGTTGAGATAGGTCGGCACCTCGACGAGAGTCCCATCCACCTCGACCCGGTCCCGACCCGCGGCACGGGCGGAATCGAAGACCTCCACCAGGCGCTGCGCGCGCGCGATCGCCTCGGCATCCGGGGTGAGCACCGCATTGATCGCCTCGATGTGGGCCGGGAGCACGGCGCTCTTCGCCCGGTAGCCGAGCCGGCGAGCGTAGAGCGTGTCGGCGCGGGCGCCTGGCACGTCGCTGAACGTGTATGGCGCGTCGATGGCCGCCACCCCGGCCGCGACGCATTCGACTAGAAAGCGTTGCCGCACATAGGCGAGCTCGAGACCGTCCGGTGCGCGCTCCGCTCCGAGATCGGCGGCCATGTCTTCAGCAGCTACGAGGCACGCCTTCACACGCGCACTGGCTTTCGCGATGGCGGCGGTCACGACGAGCCCCGCCGCGGTCTCGATGTTCGGAACGATCTCGGTGCTCCCGGTCGGGATCGTGAGGCGGCGCTCGTGGTCGGTGATCGCGCGGTCGAGCTCGACGATCTGCTCCGGCGCCGTCGTCTTCGGAAGAAACACCGCCGTCGGGCGTGCCTGCATCACCACCGCGAGGTCGTTGCGGCCTTCGGACGCGAGCGGGTTCACGCGCACGGCGCCGACGATGCCGGACTTGCGGCACTTCTCGAGCAGCGCGAGGATCATCTCTCGCGCGCGCGGCCGGAGCGCGGGCGGCGTGAAGTCCTCGAGGTCCGGCACCAGCACGTCCGGCACCGCTTCGAGCGCCGCGCCCTGTGCAGCCGCGTCGGCGCCGGCGCAGAAGAGCCAAGTACGACGCAGGTGCGTGGGACGGCGTTTCGCGGCGGAGTACGGCATGTCTGATGCTCCTGGACTGAGTCGGCCGACGGAACGGGCCAGACGGCCGGGGACTCATCTCTATGATAGGCGCGCCCAAATGCTACGACCATGAAAACATCGAATGAGTTCGCGGCCCACTCGGCCGAGCTGCTCGCGGCGGTCGGCCACGTCGTCGCACGGCGAATGTTCGGCGGCCACGGGCTGTACTGCGATGGCACGATGTTCGCCCTCATCGTTGGTAATGTCCTCTATCTCAAGGTGGACGAAGTCAATCGCGGCGAGTTCGAGCGGGCCGGTGCGACGCCGTTCGTGCATGAAGCGAAAGGCCGGCGGACCGTGATGTCCTACTTCAGCGCGCCCGACCAGGCGCTGGAGTCGCGCGAGCTCGCGGCGCCGTGGGCGCGCAGCGCCTACGCCGCGGCGCTGCGGGCGCGCGCGTCGAGGGGGACCGTGGTGCGGCTCAGCCGCAGGAAGTAGGCCGTGACCAGCACGGCCGTCAATACCATCCCGCCCACCGCGGCGAGCCAGAACCCCTGCGCGCCCATGGGCGCCACCGCCGCGCCGAACGCATCGATCCCGGCAATCCCGAGCAGATACCCTCCTCCGAGCGCGACCCCCCATAAAGCGAGGACGTAGATCACCATCGGAACCGCCGTGCGCTCATATGCGCGGACCGCATTGACCGCAACGACCTGCAGCGCGTCGAAGACGTGGTAGACGCCGACGAACAAGAGCAGTCCTACCGCGATGCGCTGCACGTCCGAATCCCCGGTGTAGAGCGCGACTATCGGTCGCGCGGCGAAGACTAGCGTCGCGCCGACGCCTGCGCCGCACGCGAGCCCGAGCGCAATGCCGGCGAGGCCTGTCGTCCGCGCCCGCGCCTGAAGCCGCGCGCCGAGCGCCTGGCCGACCAGCACGCTCGCCGCGATGCCGATTGCGAGGGGCAGCATGAACGCCAGCGCCGCGAGGTTCGCGGCGATCTGGTGCGCGCCCGACCAGAGCGCGCCCGACCGGGCGATGAACAGCGCCATGAAAGTGAAGGCGGTGACGTCCACGAAGAACGTCGCGCCAATCGGCACGCCGAGCGCGGCGAGTTGCCACTGGGTGCGCGCGTGCGGCCACGACCAGCGGTCGAATACGCCGTAGCGGCGGTAATCCCGCTCGCGCCAGCACCAGAGCCAGGCCGCGCCGCAAGTGAGCCACGCGATCATGGCGGTCGCGGTCGCACAGCCGGCGGCCCCGAGCGCAGGCAGCCCGAGCTCGCCGTTCATGAAGACCCAGTTGAGCGGCACCTTGAGCGCGAGCCCGGCGAGGTTCAAGACCATGATTGCACGCGGGCGCGAGATGGCGGTCGAGAAGCCGGCGAACACGCGGAACAGCAGCGTTGCAGGAACGGCCCACGCGATCGCATCGAGGTAGGCCACGGTGCGCGACTCGACGTCGGGTGCGAGGCGGCTGAGCGCGAGCAGCGGCCCCGGGTTCTCGAGGAGGACGAGCGAGACGACGGCGAGCCCGACGGCGAGCCAGGCGCACTGGCGCACGCTCTCCCCGATGTCGGCGTGCCGCCCCGCGCCGTAGGCCTGCGCGGCGATCGGCGTCAGCGCGAGGAGCACGCTCATCAGCGTGATGAACAGCGTCGCGTAGATCGAGGCGCCGATTCCCACCGCGGCGAGGTCGAGCGTGCCGTATCGCCCTGCCATGACCGTGTCGATCACGCCATTTGCCATGACCGCCGCCTGCGACACGTAAACGGGCCAGGCGAGACGGGCGATGTCGCGGAAAGCCTGGCGGAACATGGGAACGCGCCACGGGCGCGAAGACGGAGGGCGAGATTGTACGCGGCCAGTGCGCCGCAGCCTCCGACGAGAGGATCCGGCGCCGCGCCGGGCGTCGTCAGCCCGGCGCGAGGGGCTTGACCCGGTGCCGCTTGCGCCGGCCGCGATTCTCGCCGCGCATGATGCGTTCGAGGGCTCGCTCTCTGCGCCGGCGCCTCTTGCGCCACAGACGTGCCGTCTTGAACGGCATCCACACCCAGGCGGCGAAGGCGAGGACCAGCGCCGCGGCGAACCACGACCAGTACTCGCCGACGAAGCGCGCAAGCGCGCGCTGCAGGTAGTGCTCGTCCGCGGGCGGCAGCGTGATTCCGAGATCAGACGCGCCCGCGTCGCCCGGAAGAGGCGGCGCCGCGCCCGCCAGCGCGACATGCTGAAGCCGCGCAATCTGCCGGTTCTGCAGCTCGGCGAACCGCTGTAGTCCCTCGATGGTCTTCTCGAGCGCGGCGATCCGCTCCTGCGCTTCCTTGAATGCGTGGCCCATCGCGGCGACGTCGTCGGCGTTCCCTGCGCGCGGGGCGCCGTCCACGCGGGACAGCCGGAGCCGATCGGCAGCGGTCGACGCGACGTGCGCCTGCGGGGGCTGCGCAGCGTCACGGTGCGCCGCTACGGTCCGACGCGCATCTTCGGGCGCGATCGCGAGCACGGCGGCTTCGTTGGGAATCGCGAGCACGTGCCCGGCGCGAAGGCGGTTCATGTTCGCGTCGAGAAACGCACTTTCGTTCGCGCGATAGAACGCCACCAGGACCTGGTCCACCGTGGCACCCGGCACCTTGAAGGCGTTCGCGATCGTCGCGAGCGTCTCTCCCGGCCGGACAGCGCGTCCGCCCTCGGTTGCGGCGATCGCGATCGGTGCGGCGGGGACGCTCGCCGGCTCGCTTGGCGCCGCATCGGGCCGCGCGGGGGGAGTGCTCGGCAGCGCCGGCGCAGGGCGTGCTTCGCGCGTGCGGCGCTCCTCGAGCAGGACGGGGTACTCGCGCAGCGACTGGCGCGACGGCGAATCGAGCCGCACGAGCAGGCTGACGAACGGCTCGTCGATCGGCGCGCTCGAGGTGATCGTGATGACCGGCCGGCCCTTCTGCCCGCGCGCGATGCCGGCCCGCAGCACGCCCAGGATCGCCGGAGGTTCCAGGCCCGCCCGCCAGAACTCGTCGGGCGTACCCAGTCGCGCGGCGAGCGACCGCGCTTCGTTCGCCCGCACGTCCACGATGTCGATCTCTGCGCGCAGCGCCTCGCCGACACCGGACAGCACGGTTAGCCGACCGAGCTCGGCCGCGGTCGCCGCCGCCGGCGCGATGAGCGCAATGGCAAGCGCGAATGCAGCAAGCCGGGCGATGGGCGCCTCCGACGTGAAATCGTGCCACCCCGCTCGGGGCGACGCCGCCAGCATGCCACTAGCATAGAGGAATGGGCAATACCGCCGTGCGCCAGAGGGCTTAGGTATCATCCCTGCAGCCGGGCGATCGTCGCCTCGTGCCGACACTGTCTTCCCTTCGACGCCAGGAGAATCGGTCGATGCGCAAGCGATACGCCCGCCGGGAGGACCTCGGGCTCTCCCCCGCCGAGTTCCGGGTCCTGCAGCGGCTCGACACTCCGCACAAGATCCAGGACTACCTCAACGACATCCCGCAGAATTTCGAGGCGGACGGCCAGACGGCGCTTTCGGTGCGAGAGGTGCTGCGCCAGCGCCGCTCGCATTGCATCGAGGGCGGGATGCTCGCCGCGGCCGCGTTGTGGGTGCACGGCGAGCGGCCTCTGCTGCTCGATCTCTCCGCGGTGAGCGACTACGACCACGTCGTCGCGCTGTTCCGGCGCAACGGGTGCTGGGGCGCGATCTCGAAGACCAACCACTACGCACTGCGGTACCGCGATCCCGTGTATCGCACGCTGCGCGAGCTCGCGATCAGCTACTTCCACGAGTACGCGAACCGGCGTGGGCACAAGACGCTGCGCCGGTACTCGCGGCCGCTCGATCTGCGCACGCTCGATCCGAAGGTCTGGGCGACGGGCGGGAAGAACTGCTGGGCGGTCGCCGAGCGCCTCGAGGCGCTCCCGCACTATTCCCTGCTCACCGGGCGACAGGTCCGCTCGCTGCGCCGGCGCGACGACGTCGAGCGCCGCGCCTTCGAGGTGCGCCATCATCCCCCACCGCTGCGGGTACGGCGGCGGTGGGCCGAGAAGGCGGCGCTGCGCCGCGCATCGCATGCGCGCCGGATGCACGCCCGATGATCCGGATCGTCGACATCGATCACGTCGTGCTTCGGGTGCGGGAACTCGAGCGGATGATCGCCTTCTATCGCGACGTCCTCGGGTGCGCGGTCGAGTGGCGCCGCGACGACCTCGGGCTGGTGCACCTGCGCGCGGGGCGCGCGATGATCGACCTCGTGCCGGTGGAGGGGAAGCTCGGCCGGCAGGGCGGCGCGCCGCCCGGCAAGGAGGGGCGCAACATGGATCACGTGTGCCTGCGCGTCGCACCGTTCGACGCGGTCGCGATAACGGCGCATCTCGCGGCGCACGATGTGCGCGTGGGGGAGATCCGCCCGCGCTTCGGCGCCGAGGGCGAGGGCCTCTCGATCTATCTCTGGGATCCGGAGGACAACCTGGTGGAGCTAAAGGGCGCGGTGCAGGCCTGACCTGCCGAGTGCGGCACCTTACTTCGCCGTGCCGCCCACCTGGCGCTGGAGATCCTCGATCTCGCGGTCGCGCGCGTCGATCCGCTCCTGCAGCTCGCGCATCGTGCGCTCGAGGTTCTGGACCCGGCTTTCCTCCGCCGCGACGTCGCCAATCTTCGCCGTGGCGCTCGGGCGCGGCCGCGCCGCTTTGGCGGCGACCTTCTCCTTCGGCTTGGACGCGGGTTTCGCTTCGGCCGCCGCCGTCGGCGGCGCGGGGCTTGCCTCGGGCACCGCAGGGGGCGCCTCGGCCGCTTGACCCGGCGGTGGTGCTTCCACCTTCGCAGCCGCGTGCTCTGGCGGATCGACGTTGAACGAGTACTGCCGCACCATGCGCCCGCCGTTCCAGGCGAGCTCGACGATGACGCTCACGGCGGGCCGCTCGAGCGGCACGGTGGACTTCAGACGCACGACCGGGCGGCCGTCGGCGCCGTGCTCGACTGCGGCGCGCATCACCTCGAGCGGCGGCGAAGGCGTAATGCCGAAGCGCTCGAACACGCCGATCGGGACAATCTGTGCGGAGAGCGAGCCGCGGGCTGCGGCAGGGGTTGCGGAGACCTCGATCTCCGCGTCGAGCGGCTCGCCGAGCCGGGAAAGCAGCGCGAGCCGACCGAGGTTCTGGCCCGGTGCCGCGAGCGGCAGCAGGACGAGCACGGCGGCGGCGGCGCGCAGAACGAGGCTAAGTGCTCGACTCGCTTGATTCATCTGGGACGCGATTATTACAGAGCGGCCGTCGCGTGTTCACGAAAGAATGCACCAAACTCGGCGACTGCCCGGTCGACGCCGCGGGCGTTCACGTCGAGATGCGTGGCAAGGCGCATGCGGGCGCCCGGCAGCGCGAGCACGCCTTGCGCCCCCAAGTACGCGACGAGCGCCGCGACGCGATCCTCGGGCACGTGCACGAAGACCATGTTCGTCTGGGGCGGCTCGACGCGCAGACCGACGATCCGCCCGAGACCCGCGGCCAGGCGCTCGGCGTTGGCATGATCGTCCGCGAGCCGGGCGACGTTGTGCTCGAGGGCATGGAGCCCAGCGGCCGCGAGAACCCCGGTCTGGCGCATCGCACCACCCAGCATCTTGCGGCAGCGACGGGCGCGCGCGATGACGTCGCGGCTGCCTACCAGCACGGTGCCCGCAGGCGCACCCAGGCCCTTGGAAAGGCAGACTGAAACCGAGTCGAAGCCACGGCACATCGCGGCGACCGGGATCCCGAGCTTCACCGACGCGTTACACACGCGCGCCCCGTCCAGATGCGTCGCGAGCCCGCGGCGCTGCGCGAGGGCAAGCGCAGCGTCGAAATAGCCGCGCGAAACGACGCGACCGCCGATCGTGTTCTCCAGCGCGAGCAGACGGGTGCGTGCGAAGTGCGGATCGTCGGGCTTGATCGCGGCTTCGACCTCCGCGAGATCGAGTGAGCCGTCGGGGCGGTTGGCGAGCGGCTGCGGCTGGATGCTCCCGAGCACCGCCCCGCCCCCGGCCTCGTAGCGGTAGGTGTGCGCCTCCTGGCCGACGATGTACTCGTCGCCGCGTTGGCAATGGCTCATCAGCGCGGCCAGGTTCGACTGCGTCCCGGAGGGGAAGAACAGCGCGGCCTCGAATCCGAAGAGCGCCGCAGCGCGCTCCTGGAGCCGGTTCACGGTCGGGTCGTCGCCGAACACGTCGTCGCCGACCTCCGCGGCCGCCATCGCCGCGCGCATCGCGGTCGAGGGCTTGGTTACGGTATCGCTGCGCAGGTCGACGATCTCGGGCATCGCGGTTCCTCGGCTCCGGTCGCGCTCGTCCGCAAGGGTACCTCGTCCCGCGCGCGTGGCGCAGCAGCCTGCGCCACTACGCGTCCCTGCCGGCGACCTGGAAGTGGATGACGGCAGCGACCACGACGGCCGCGCCGACGACCTGGGTCGCCGCGAGCGCCTCGCCGAGCGCGACCCACGCGATCGCCGCGACGACGACCGGCTCGAGGTTGAGGACAACCGCCGTCCGCGCCGGGCCGAGCCGCGGCAGGAGGAGAAAAAGGCCGATGATCCCGGTCGCGTAAAAGACCGCGAGGCCGGCCAGGCCGTACGCGCCCGCCTCGGTCTGGGGCAATGCCAGGCCTTGGGTACCGGCCGCGACCGCGGTGAAGATCGTCGCGACGGTCGCGAGCATGAAGAAGGTGCGCAGTGGTGCGCTCAGGCCGGGCGCGAGCCGCGGCGTGAGCACGAGCGCCGCCGTGAACGCCAGCGATGCCGCGAGCGCCGCGGCGACGCCCAGCGGATCCACCGGCTCCAGGCTGACACCCAGGACGAGGGCAAGCCCCGCGAACGCAGCCGTAAGCGCCGCGGCGAGACGCCAGGAAAAGCGTGCATCGCCGAGCAGGGCCGCTCCGAGTCCGGTGAAAAACGGGTACGTGTAGAAGACGAGCAGCGCGATCGTCACCGGAAGCAGCGAAACCGCAACCTGGATCGTCAGCGTCTGGAGGGCGATCAGCAGGCCGAGCACGAAAGTGGCCTTGAACTCGCGCGGGAGCGGCAGCACGGTCATGCCACGCAGGCGCAGGAACACCAGCAGCAACCCGGTCGCGAGCAGCGACCGGACGGTTGCGGCCGTCAGGATGTTCACGCCGTTCGTGAACGCGAGCCGCGCGCAGACGTGGCCGGCACCGAGGCTGACGGCAACGCCGAACAGCCCGAGCACCGGCAGCACGGCGCGGGAGGGAGAATTCACGAGGCTCGGGGCGGCGGCGAAAGCGCGCGATTATGCGGCAGGACGCCGCACCCGACGCGTCGGCGCCCTTCCCCGCGTGCGGCGGAATGCCTACGCCTTCGCGTCCTTCGGGAGAAAGCGCAGCGCGATGCCGTTGTTGCACCAGCGCTTGCCGGTCGGCCGCGGGCCGTCGTCGAAGACGTGTCCGTGGTGGCCGCCGCACCGGACGCAGTGATACTCGGTGCGCGGCAGGATCAGCTTGTAGTCGGTCTTAGTGGCGAACGCACCCGGGATGGTCGTGAAGAAACTGGGCCAGCCGGTGTGGCTCTCGTACTTCATCGCGGAGGTGAAGAGCGGCAGCCCGCAGCCTGCGCACGCGAAGATCCCGATCCGGGTTTCGCCGTTGAGCGGGCTCGTGCCGGCAGCCTCGGTTCCCTCCTCGCGCAGCACGTAGAACTGCATCTTGTCGAGACGCTTGCGCCACTCGTCGCTCGAGAGCTTGAGCGCCTCAGTCGGCGCCGGGACCGCCGTCCCCGGCGCGAGCGACTCGCGCCAGCCCTGCTGCAACGCTTCGACCGCCTTCATGTCGGCCGGAAGCGACTTCTGCGCACGCGCCGGCAGCGCCGCCGCAAGGCCCGCAGCCAGGATGCCCTGCAAAATACCGCGTCGAGTCATGGACGTGCCTCCGATTGGGGTGATGCTGTGACCGTGCGGCCGGCCGTGAATTCCCGGGCGGTGGCCACTCCACGGTGAGTCGCGCCACGCGACCGGGTGCTTACGCCGGCGCTAGAATCCGAACTATGAGCACGAATCCACCCGGCAAGGCAGGCGTCGATCTCGAGGAAGTCGCGCGGCTGGTCGCGGCCCTGGAGCGCGATATCGAAGAGGTGCGCGCCGGGTCCGGCGACGTCGACACGCTGCGCGGCGAGGTGGCGCAGCTGCGCGCGGCGCTCGAGTCTCCGACGCCCGCGCAAGGCGCCGTCCACGAGGGGCTGCACGGCATCCGCGCGCTGCTTCAAAAGGCCGAGGACGAGCTCTTCACCGACGCGGACTACGTCACCCGCATCGGGCGCATGCTCGGCATGTAGCACGGCCACTCTAGCCGAGCGCGCGCAGCGCCGCTGCGACGACCGCATTCCGATCGACCGCAAAGAACGTGCGCAGGCTCGCGCGCGTGTCGCTACGACCGAAGCCGTCGGTGCCGAGCGCGACGTACTGGCGCCCCTCGGGCACGAACGGGCGCACCAGATCGGCGACGGCGCTCACATAGTCGCTCGCGGCGACAATCGGTCCTGCGGTTGGGCCGAGGCACTGCGCGACCCAACTCGGCCCGCCGGCGCCGCCGCGCACCTCGCACACCGCCGGGGAGACCCCTCTCGCGGCCAGTCCCTCCCAGCGCAGCTCGGTCCAACTCGTCACGCTCCATACGTCGGCCGCGACGCCATGCTCGCACTCGAGCACGTCCGCCGCCGCAAGCACCTCCCGGAGGATCGCGCCCGACCCGAGCAGCTGCACGCGCTTGCCTACCCCTTCGCCATTGCGCCCTTCCCGCAGTCTGTACATCCCGCGCCGGATCCCATTCTCCGCGCCAGCGGGCATCTCGGGATGAACGTAGTTCTCGTTCATCACGGTAACGTAATAGAACACGTCCTCCTGGGCTTCGAGCATCCGGCGCATGCCATCCTGCACGATGACGACGAGCTCGTGCTTGAAGCACGGGTCGTAGGCGCGGCAGATCGGGATGGTGGAGGCGAGCAGGTGGCTCGTGCCGTCCTGATGCTGCAGCCCCTCGCCCGAGAGCGTGGTGCGTCCGGCGGTCGCGCCGAGCAGGAAGCCGCGCGCGCGCGAGTCCGCTGCCGCCCATGCGAGATCGCCGATGCGCTGGAAGCCGAACATCGAGTAGAAAATGTAGAAGGGCAGCATCGCCGTACCGTGCGCGCTGTAGCTCGTCGCTGCCGCGAGCCACGAGGAGATCGCGCCCGCCTCGGTGATCCCCTCCTCCAGGATCTGACCGTCCTTCGCCTCCTTGTAGTAGAGCAGCTCGTCGCGGTCCTCCGGCTCGTAAAGCTGTCCGACCGACGAATAGATCCCGACCTGCCGGAACAGGTTCTGCATGCCGAACGTGCGGGCCTCGTCGGCGACGATCGGGACGATGCGCGTGCCGAGTGCGGGGTCGCGCAGGAGCTGCCCCAGCATCTGCACGAACACCATCGTCGTGGACTTCTCGCGGCCGTCAGCGCCCGCGAGGAGATGCGCGAACGCCTCGACCTTCGGCACCTGGAGCCGCGGCGCCTCGGACGACCGGGCGGGCAAGTAGCCGCCGAGCGCCTGCCGGCGTGCATGCAGGTAGCGCATCTCCGGCGAGTCGTCTGGCGGCCTGTGGAAACGCAATTGCTCCACGTCTTCGTCGGACAGCGGCAGCGCGAAGCGGTCACGGAAGGCCCTGAGCGCCTCGTCGTCGAGCTTCTTCTGCTGATGGGTGGTCATCTTGCCCTGACCCGCGAGCCCCATCCCGTAGCCCTTCTTGGTCTGCGCGAGGATCACCGTCGGCTGGCCGCGGTGTTTCGCCGCGGTGTGATACGCGGCGTAGATCTTCACCGGGTCGTGGCCGCCGCGGCGCAGGCGGTCGATGTCCGCGTCGGTCATGTCGGCGACCAACGCCTGGAGCTCGGGATACTTGTTGAAGAAATGCTCGCGGTTGAACCGTCCGTCGGTCGCGGCGTACTTCTGGAACTCGCCGTCGACGGTCTCGTGCAGGCGGCGCAGGATCACCTCGTCGTGGTCGCGCGCGAACAACGGGTCCCAGTCCGAGCCCCAGAGTAGCTTGATCACGTTCCAGCCCGCGCCGGCGAACAAGCCCTCGAGCTCCTGGATCACCGACCCGTTGCCCCGCACCGGCCCGTCGAGCCGCTGCAGGTTGCAGTTGACGACGAAGATCAGGTTGTCGAGGCCCTCGCGCGCCGCAAGCGAAAGTCCAGCGAGGGACTCCGGCTCGTCCATCTCCCCGTCGCCCACGAAGCACCACACCTTCCGGCCCGCGGTCGCGAGCAACGCGCGGTTCTCGAGGTAGCGCATGAATCGCGCCTGGTAGATGGCGCTGATCGACCCGAGCCCCATCGAGCCGGTCGGGAACTGCCAGAACTCGGGCATCAGCCAAGGGTGACAGTAGGAAGACAGGCCTTTGCCCTTGTGGGCAAGGGCCGTTGAAGTGGAGAACACCCCTCCCCCGGCGTAGCCGCCGACCTCGCGCCGATAGCTGTCAAGGTGGTGCTCGTCCAGCCTCCCCTCGAGGAACGCGCGCGAGTAGATCCCGGGCGCCGAGTGCGGCTGGAAGTAGACGACGTCGCCGCTCTGGCCTGCGCGGAAGAAGTGGTTGTAAGCCGACCTCGAAGAGATCCGCCGCCGACGCGTAGCTCGAGATGTGGCCGCCGAGCTCGGCGTGCGCGCGGTTCGCCCGCACTACCATCGCGAGCGCATTCCAGCGGATGATCGACGCGAGCCGGTACTCGACCTCCAGGTTGCCGGGGAACTGCGGCTGGTCTGCGAGCGCGATCGTGTTGCAGTACGGCGTGTTGAGCACCGGCGGCATGCGCACGCGCTTCGCCCGCGCCCGGTCAAGCAGCCGGCGCAGCAGGAACGTCGCCCGCTCGGCGCCCTCGTGTTCGACCAGGGCGTCGAACGCGTCCAGCCATTCGCGCGTCTCGGCAGGGTCGACGTCGGGCGCGGCCACGCGCCAGTAGCCGGAGAACGGGGAGTCGGAAAGGTCGGTCATGGAACGGCCCTCGGGTCAGGCGGACGATGGTACCCGGCTTCGTTGCGCAGGGGATTTCGTTCATCTCGTCCGAATCACTATCGTGCGGCATAATCTGCCGTTCCAATTCTGGTTGGAAGTTGAATATGCCGACACCCAAGCTCGACGCGATCGATTGGCGGATCCTGGAACTCCTGCAGGTCGACGCGCGCATCGCCAACGTCGACCTTGCGCGCAAGGTGCATCTCTCGCCCTCGCCCTGCCTCGCGCGCGTGCGCGCGCTCGAGGAAAGCGGGATCATCGATCGGCATGCCACGCTGCTCGATGCGAAGAAGCTGGGCCTCATCGTGAACGTGCTCGTCCAGGTGACGCTCGAGAAGCAGATCGAGCCCGCGCTCGAGACCTTCGAGAAGGCGATCCGCGAGCGCCCCGAGGTGATGGAGTGCTATCTGATGACCGGCGACGCCGACTACCTGCTGCGCGTGCTCGTGCCCGACGTGCCGGCGTTCGAGCGCTTCATCCTCGATTTCCTCTCGAGGGTGCCGGGGGTCGGGAACATCAAGTCGAGCTTCGCGCTCAAGCAGGTGAAGTATCAGACGGCACTGCCGCTGCCCCGCGCGGAGCCCGCGGCCCGGCCTCATCGCACGCGCGCCCGCCGTTGAACTCCGGCTCCGGGGTCCTGCGCCACCGCGGCGTCCTGCGCGATCCCTTGCACCGTTCGGTTGGGAGGCTTATGGTAGGCGTCCAACTTCCGGAGGCTGCCATGCGCGCGTTGCCGATCCTGCTCGTCGCCCTGCCGCTGTCCGCATTCGGTCAGGGCATCGTTCCGCAGCCCATGATCCCGCAAACGGTCGTGCCGGGCGCCGGCGCGCCGGTGCCTCAGGGTTACGGCTACGGGGCGACGATCGTCGCACCAACACAGGGCGGTGGCGGAGTGATCCTGACGCCCGGCTATGCACCGGCATACGTCGTCCCCCCAGGCGCGAGGGGCACCGGTGCGATCATCGCGCCGGGATATGGAACGACGTATGTCGTGCCGGGGCAGGGCGGGGGAACCGCAGTCATTACGCCGGGCCAGGGCACCACCCTGATCCGGCCGAACCCGATGGGCGGTACGACGATCATCGGCCCCGGACAATCGACGACGCTCGTCAATCCGATCCCCGGCGGCCGCGGGGGCGCCACGATCATCGGTCCCGGCGGCGCGCCTGGCTACGTCGTCCCGGTCCCGCAGGGTACGTACGTCCAACCCGGGGGGGAACTGCCGCCGACGTACATCTATCGCCCCTGATCGAGTCGGCCCTTGCTCGCGCACCCTGTCGACTCGCCGACGCGGCAGTGTTGCGTACGTCTCGCGCCACACATAAGTTGACAGTCCGTCAGGTGGCGCGGCCGCGCGCCCGGCGCCAGACTTTCCCGGCCCGTGCGTACGCGTCGGCGCGTCCGCCGGCGGGGCGGGCCTAAGACGAGATGGCTATGGAACCGCGAGATGCGGTGTAATAGAGTGGCCGGCCGGGGGAAGACTTCAATGCGAGACATGTTCGGAGCTGTGTCGCGGAGACGGTTTCGTTGCTTTGCGGCGCTGTGCATCGCAGCGCTCGTTCCCTTCGGCGCAGGCGCGCAAGGCTTCAAGTTCGAGAAGGATCCGGGCGCCCAACAACGGGCCGCTGAAGAGGCGGCGCGCGGAGCTCGCGTCGCCGAGAACCTGTCCACGCCGTGCAAGCAGGCGATCAAGGACAAGAAGATCGCGGTCATCATCGGCGAAGAGCAGACGAATGGCGTCGTGCTTGCGCGCCAGGAGAACTACGGGCCGCACTTCCAGCTGATCAACGTTCGGCTCCAGGCGCTCGGGTTACGCACCTACACGCCCGAGGAAATCAGGAAACAGATCGCGCAGGCCGAGATCGACGCGTACTTCAAGAACAACCCCGACGCCGCGCTCTCGGCGGCGAAGCGCCTCGGCGCGAACTTCGTGCTGCGCGGGCTGATCGTCTCGCAGGCGACCTACAACCCGATCGTGCGGGTCAACCAGGTTTCGGTGGGCATGGGCTTCACGCTCGCGGCATCGAATGGCCGCACGGTCGCGAACGCGGCCGCCAACGCGGCCTCGTACGCCGGTCCGGACGTGCGGGCGATGGCGCTGACGCTGCTGAACGAGAACGCCGACGAGGTGGTGTCCAGGCTCTACAGCGAGTACTGCCGGAACGCGGAGATCGCGGCCCCGGCAAAGGCGGGGAAGTGAGCGCGGGGGTCGCAGGCGCTCGGCATCGATGGCTGTTCTTCTAGCGGAGAGAACTCACATGAACCTGTTCAAACACAGCGTGTTGGTCGCAGCCGTCCTCGGCTTGTGCGTCTCCGGCGCGACGCGCGCGCAACCGACCTTCCAGAGCGCCTCCCCGACGGCGGGCACAGCCACGTCGGAAAAGGCGAACGCCAACGCCGACAAGGCGATGTACCAGGCGATCCAGTACACCAATGCCGGCAAGCAGGGCCCGCCGCTGGTGGTGATCCCGGGCGAGATCAAGAGCAGCAACGCGACCTTCACCCAGAAGTTTGGGCCGACCAACATTGCCGATTTCGCCGAGATCGAACTGAGCCGCGCCAACTTCCAGGTGCTCGAACGCACCAACCTCGGCCCGCTCCTCAACGAGTTCACGCTCGCGTACAACCTCGGCGATCCGAACAAGGCGCGCAATTACCTCGGCATGGGGAAGCTGCGCACCACGAAATACGTGGTCAAGTTCGACATCCTGAAGACCGAGCAGGTCGCCGCGGCGCAGCAGGGTTTCGATGGCGCTTCGGTCGGGCGCGTGATCGGCATTCTCGGCGCCTTCAGCGGCTCGCGCGGGGGTGCCCAGGCGGGCGCGATCGGCGACACCGCGGTAGGCTCGGTGAAGGTCGGCGACTCGACCGGTGTGTGGATCATCGGCATGCGCTACAAGGTCATGGACGCGGAGACGACCGAGCAGGTCGCGCAGGGCTACACGGAGGAGAAGATGGAAATCGGCGCCACCGGCACCTCCGTGATGGGGTTCTCGCAGTCGCAGCAGGGCGGTGTCGGCCTGGACACCATGGTGCAGCGGCTGGTGCAGAAGTCGGTCTGGGAGATCGACAGCAAGTACAAGTAACCCGTCCCGACCCGCACTGAATCGCACCGGCGCCGCGCATGAGTGAAATCACGAAGCTCGGAAGATTCCAGATCCGCCGCGAGCTCGGCAAGGGTGCGATGGGGATCGTGTACGAGGGTCACGACCCGATGATCGACCGGATCGTCGCGCTCAAGACGATCCGCGCCGAGAATCTGCAGGGCGAGGATGCGCAGGAGCAGCTCGCGCGCTTCCGCCGCGAGGCCCAGGCGGCGGGCCGGCTCACCCATCCGAACATCGTCGGGATCTACGACTTCGGCGAGGACGCCGGCACGTACTACATCGCGATGGAGTTCGTGAAGGGGCGCGAGCTGCAGGGCTACCTCGAAGCGAACGAGCGCTTCGCGATGCACGACATCGTGCGCGTCATGGGTCAGCTCCTCGAGGCGCTGCAGTACTCGCACAAGCACGGCGTCGTCCACCGCGACATCAAGCCGTCCAACATCATCATCCTTGCCGACGGCACCGCGAAGGTCGCCGATTTCGGCATCGCGCGGCTCGAGTCGTCGAATCTCACCCAGGCCGGCATGGTGCTCGGCACGCCGAGCTACATGTCGCCCGAGCAGTTCATGGGCCAGACGGTCGACGGCCGGTCGGACCTCTTTTCGGCGGGCGTGATCCTCTACCAGCTGCTGACCGGCGAGAAGCCGTTCACCGGCTCGCTCACGACGATCATGCACAAGGTGCTCCAGGAAGAGCCGCTGCCGCCGTCGAAGCTCAACGTGCAGGTGCCGCGCGCGTTCGATGCGGTGATCCGCAAGGCGCTGGCCAAGCGCCCCGACGAGCGCTACCAGACCGCGGGCGAGTTCCTGGATGCGATCCGGCAGGCGGCGGTGGCGACGGCCGCGGGCGCGGCCGAGCCGACGCTGATCAACCTCGACGCGACCCTCGCGCCCGGGCAGGCCACCGTGGCACAGAAGCCCGCGCCGGCCGCCACAGCGGACCGCACGCACCGCACCGAGAAGATCGCCGCGGTGCCACCGCCCGCGCCGCCCCGCAAGTCGCAAGTACCGGCGATCGTGCTGATCGGCGCGGTCCTGGTGATCGGCGGCGCGATCGGCGCCGGCTGGTTCGTGCTGAACCGCGGCGGTGACGCGTCCGCGAAGATCGCGTCGCAGCCGGCCGTTGCGGCAAACGCGCCGACCGCCGCGCCGTGCGGCCGCGCCCGCTCCGGCACCGGCGCCCGTTGCGAAGTCGGTACCCCAGACCACGCCCGGCACGATCGTCGTCAATGCGCTCGGCCTCGCCGATCCCACGGATCCGCGATATCAGGGCAACCAGGCCGCGCTCGCCGCGGACCTGCGCGCCGATTCGCACGCGCAGGCGGTGGAGAAGACGATCGGACTGTACCTGCAGCAGGCTTCGCTCTCCCAGCACTACGACCGGTTGCGCGAGAAGATGCTCGCGCGCAGCAGCGACTACATCTCCAACGTGGTCCAGGAATCGGAACCGAAGGTCGGCAAGGACGGGCTGGCGTACGTCACCACGCAGGCGGTGGTGAAGACGCGCGAGGTGCAGAAGTCGCTGAACGAGATGTCGCGCGAGGACCGCATCAGCTTCATCCGCAACAACGGCGACCCGAAGGTCGCGGTGCGGGTCACCACGCGCGACGCGGATCGCGCGGACGGGCCGGCGCAGGGCTCGGCGATCGCCGAGAACCTGCTCAAGGAGCGCATCAAGTCGTTCGGCTTCCGGACGTGGTCGGAGGAAGGGAGCACCGACAAGACCGCCGACTTCTCGATCGTCGGCGAGGCGCGCATCAAGAAGCTGTCGGCGAAGCTCCAGGCCTCGGGCCTGACGATCACCAAGTACACGCTGACGTCGTGGACCGTGAAGTGCGTCGACCGCGCGACCGGCGAGGAGATCTACTTCAACAACACCTTGCCGAAAGGCGTGGGCAGCTGGGCAAGCGAAGAGGAAGCGCTCGCGGCGATCGGCGGCAAGCTCGCCGACGAATTCAATCGCGACTTCTTCCTGCAGCACTTCGGCATGACCGGCAAGAAGGTCGTGCTGAAGGTGACCGGACTCGACGAACCCGCGTCGGCCGACCTGCTGGGTCGGGAGCTGATCGGTCTCGGGGCCGTGGTCTGGAGCGCGCCTCGCCCGGGCGCGTCGCCGCGCGCGTACGACCTCGTGCTCGCAGGCAGCGGCTCGGCGCAGGAGATCGTCGCGAGCGACATCCTTAAACCATTGAACACGAAGCTCGGTGCCGTCTGCTTCGCGCTCGGCGCGAGCGTCGGCGACGAAGTGAACTTGACGCTCGCGCCGACGTGCGACAAATCGGTGCTGAGCCGGCTCGAAACCGCGCCGCCGGCCGGGCTCTACGCCGCGCCCCAGTCGCGCCAGCGCGCGGTGGTGAAGAACCCCGAGACGCTTAAGAAGATCCTGATCTAGATTTGGAAAGGCGGTGCCTGCGGCAACGCCTTCTCGAGGTTCGGGGAGCACGAGGGGGCATTGCCCCCTCGTATCGTGAAAACCAGGACCGCGCGGCGCGCTACGCTGCCTTCGGCCGGTACTCGCAAACGAACGTCACGAGCTCCGCGCCCGGGTCGGTCGCGGAGTGGCCGAAGCTGAGCGTGCCGCGGCCGCGCAACATCGCCTGGTCGCGCCGCAGCACCGTCTCGACGTCGCCCTCGATCGTGAGGTACGTCCCGTTCGTGCTGAGGTCCACGTAGTAGAACTTGTCGCCGCGGCGCTCGATGCGCCCGTGCAGCCGCGAGGCCATCTTGTCGGTGATCGGGACCTGATGCGACAGGTCGCGGCCGATCTGTACGGTCGCGAGATCCCCATCCATCACGACCGTGCGCGAGCCGTGCGCAATACGCAGCACCGCCTCGGTCGAGGCCTGGGCGAGTTTCGCGGCGAGCATGGTGAGATCCTCGCCGGTCTGCCACAGGACCTCGCACACCTGGACCTCCGCCTGCTTGCCCTTTACGGAAAGCGCGGCGACCTCGCGCGTGCCCTCGCGCAGGAGCGGCGAGAGCGCGGCCACCGTCGCTGCGGTGGTGATGATCTGGCCGCCTTTGGCAAGCCCGGCCATGCGGGCCGCGGTGTTCACCGCATCGCCGAAGTAGTCGCCGTTCTCTTCGAGCGTCGCGCCGTAATGGAACCCGATGCGGATCGCCAGCCGCGCGTCGGCGAAGGTCGGCAGCGCGGCGACGCGGGTCTGCATGTCGCTCGCCGCCTGCAGCGCGGTGTCGGCGTCGCGGAACACCGCCATCACCTCGTCGCCGATGGTCTTCACGACCCGGCCGTGGTAGGTCGAGACGGCCCTCCGCAGGAGGTCGATCACCTGCTCGACCGCCCTCAGCGCCTGACGGTCGCCGAGCCGCTCGTAGAGCGTCGTGCTGCCGCTCACGTCGGCAAAGAGGATCGCGACGGGACGCGCGGATGCCGTCATGCTGCGGTCAAGTCGTTCAAGCGGATGTTCACCATTGGGACTATAGGGTAGCGCCGGCCCGCTCGTCGACCCCCGGCGCTAGAAGCCGAGAGAGGCAATCTCGCCCTGCACGCCGAAATGGCGGCGCGTGAAGTCGATCGCGGCCGCCTCGTCGAAGCGCCGACAGGTGTAGAGGATGGCGGAGAAGAAGCGCGCCGCGGACCATACGTACAGCGCGATCCCGGAGTCGATCAGCGGGAGGAACGCGTCGAATCCCTGATTCTCGGCCTGACCCTGGCCGCCGGGCGAGAAAATGGTCGCCGTGCCGTACGTACGCAATCCCAGATGCGCGGCGACGCCGTGAAGGTAGCGGTCGACCGCGCCGCGGTCGACCTCGATCGTATAGAGCCCCTCGACCAGCAGTCGCTGGCGCGTGATGTGCGGCGCGAGATCCTTCACCGCCGCATCAGACAGCGACCGGCATTTTTGCCTTCTTCAGCTTCTGCTGCGCAGCCTTCTGATGCATCTGCGCGTAGGCGCTGTGCGCCGCCGCTTCGGCATCGCCGACGTGCACCGGCAGACCCATGTCGGAGAGCACCGAGCCGAGCGCCGACAGGCACAGCATCACGTTGTCCGGACGGCACGAGTAGCCCATGAGGCCGAAGCGCCAGATCTTGCCCGCCAGCGGCCCGAGGCCGGCGCCGATCTCGAGGCTGAACTCGTTGAGCAGCGTCTTGCGCACCTCGGCTCTCGTCCACGCCCTCGGGGCAGCGCACCGCGTTCATCTGCGGCAGCTGGTACTGCTCCTTCACCAGGAACTTGAGCCCCATCGCCTCGAGCCCCGCCTTGAGCGCGACGTGGTGGCGGTGATGGCGCGCCCAGCAGTTCTCCAGGCCTTCCTCGCGGATCAGCAGCAGCGCCTCGTGCAGCGCGAAGAGCGAGTTGGTCGGCGCCGTGTGGTGATAGGTGCGCGTCGTCGCGCCCCAGTAGCCGAGCAGCAGGTTCATGTCCATGAACCAGCTGTGGATCTTGTCCTTGCGCGCCTTCACGTAGTCGACCACGCGCTCGGAGAACGACACCGGCGACAGTCCCGGCGTGCACGACAGGCACTTCTGGCTGGCGGAGTAGATCGCGTCGATGCCCCATTCGTCGACGAGCACCGGACGTGCCGCCGAGCGAGGTCACCGCGTCGACGATCGCCAGCGCGTCGTGCTTGTGAGCGATCGCCACCAGCGCCTTGGCATCGGACTGCGCGCCGGTCGAGGTCTCGGCGTGCACGAACGCGACGAGACGGGCGTCGCGATTCTTCTTCAGCGCGTCCTCGACCTTGCCGCGGATCGACCGGCTCGCCCCACTCGTCGCTCGACGACGATCGGCGTGCCGCCGCAGCGCTCGACGTTCTCGATCATGCGGCCGCCGAACACGCCGTTGCGCACGACGATCACCTTGTCGCCCGGCTGCACCAGGTTGACGAAGCAGTACTCCATCCCGACCGACCCCGGGCCGGACACGGGAAAGGTGAGCGCGTTCTTGGTCTGGTAGACGTAGCGCAGCAGCGACTTCAGCTCCTCCATCATCTCGACGAAGACCGGATCGAGGTAGCCGATCGCCGGCTGGCTCATCGTGGTGAGCACGCGCGGGTGGATCTCCGTCGGGCCCGGGCCCATCAGCGTGCGCTGCGGCGGATGGAACGAGGAGATGCGCTTCGCGGGGGCGTACGGGTTCATGTTGTCAGTTCCTGCAATGGGAGTTCCGAAAGGGGATTCGTCTTCGCCGCGCGACTTCACCCGGATGGGTTTTGCGGCGTAGGCCTCGTTGAGGATGTCGGTCGCGGCGATCTGGCCGCCGCTGAGATGTTCGACCTCCACCGCCCAGCGCGACGGGATGTAGCCCGACTTGACCCAGTTGTTCACCACCGCGCGGTCGAGCCTCATCCGGCGGGCGACCTCGGCCTGGCTGCCGAAGATCGAGACGAGGCGCTCGGCGCAATTCATATGGCCGAGATTGCCATGACAAACTCAGTTTGACAAGCCGGAGAACGCTCGCTGGGATTACGACTCGGCCGGTGGGAGGATCGAAATCCGCTTGAAAATCAATTGCCCTATCGCCGTCGGGAGATGCAGCCCCGGTGGCAGCGACGGCCCCGAAGTCGAACGCCCGACGGTCCAGCAGGTGCGACGGCTCGATCCGGCTCAGCGCGCTGAAGATCGTTTCGATGCGCCCGGGGTGGCGCTTCTCCCACTCCCGCAGCATCGCCTTCACCTGCTTCCGCTGCAGCGTCTCCTGCGACCCGCACAGGTCGCAGGGAATGATCGGGAATCGTCGCGCCTCGGCCCGATAGGCCTCGAGATCCGCCTCCTCGACGTAGGCGAGCGGGCGGATCACGACGTGCTTGCCGTCGTCGGAGACGAGCTTCGGCGGCATCGCCTTCAGCTTGCCGCCGAAGAAGAGGTTGAGGAAGAACGTCTCGAGGATGTCGTCGCGGTGGTGGCCGAGCGCGATCTTCGTCGCGCCGAGTTCGCTCGCGACGCGGTAGAGCACGCCGCGCCGCAGCCGCGAGCACAGCCCGCACATGGTCTTGCCCTCGGGGATCACGCGCTTCACCACCGAGTACGTGTCCTGCATCGCGATGCGGAACGGGATCCCGAGCCGCTCGAGGTACTCCGGCAGCACGTGCTCGGGATACCCCGGATGGCGCTGGTCGAGGTTCACCGCGACGATCTCGAAGTCGAGCGGCGCCGTGTCGCGCAGCTTCAGCAGCACATCGAGCAGCCCGTAGCTGTCCTTGCCGCCCGAGAGGCACACCATCACCCGGTCGCCGGCGCCGATCATGTCGAAATCGGCGATCGCCTGGCCGACGAGACGGCGCAGCCGCTTCTCGAGCTTGTTGCGTCTCGAATGCGGCCTTACGCGGACCTGCTTGGCGGTCGGGGCGTTCATCGTCTCAGAGGTTCACGCTGCGCCCGCCGTCCACCGCGATGATCTGGCCGGTCACGAAGGGCGCGTCGGCGACGAGGTAATAGACCGCGCCGGCGATGTCCTCGGGCTCGCCGACGCGCTTGAGCAGCGTGTGCGAGATCACCCGCTGGCGCGCGAGCTCGTCGAACGAGTCGTCCTCGGGCCAGAGCATCGGGCCCGGCGCGACGCCGTTCACGCGCACCTCCGGCCCGAGCTCGCGCGCCAGCGACCGCGTGAGGCCGGCGAGGCCGGCCTTCGCGACGCTGTAAACGACGTAGCTCTTCAGCGGCCGCTCGGCGTGGATGTCGGTGATGTTCACGATGCAGCCGCCGGTCTTTCTGCAGATGCGGCGCGGCGGCCTGCGCGAGGAACAGCGGTGCTTTCAGGTTGGTGCCCATGAGATCGTCCCAGTCGCGACACTTTGATCTCCCCGAGCGGCGTCGCGTAGAAGCTCGACGCGTTGTTCACCAGCGCGTCGAGGCGCCCGATAGCGCGTGACGGCGGTGCGGACCAGCTCGGGCAGCTCGGCGGAGTCGAGCAGGTTCGACTGGACCATCGCCGCGGAGTTCGCGCGCGCGTCGTTCAGCTCGGCGAGGAGCTGCTGGGCCTCGGCCTTGGCCGAGTGGTAGTGCAGCACGACGGTCGCGCCGGCGGCGTGCAATCGGCGCGAGATCGCCGCGCCGACGCGCTTCGCACCGCCGGTGACGAGCACCACTTTGCCGGTGAGCGCTTCCTCTGGCATTGAAGTCCCGCGACGCCCGCAGGCTGGGAACGAGATTGCGCATTCTAGCGGATGCGCGCACCATGACCGCCCCGCGTCGCATGCCATTCATTCAATGAAACCGATGCCGCAGGCGTCGCTTTCCGTGATCTTCGGGAGCTCACGGGGCGCCGCACAGCGGACCGGTGGGGCGACGGGGCCCACCGATTCCTTTGTTCCCTCGTGCCGTGACGATCTAGCATGAGCGAACTGCCCCGCCCCGCGCCCGAAGCCGCCGCACACTGCGCGCGCGTGGTCGCCCATATCCACGCGGAGATCGAGCGCTCGGGCGGCTGGATCCCCTTCGCGCGCTACATGGAGCTCGCGTTGTACGCCCCGGCGTTGGGCTACTACATGGCCGGGGCGCGCAAGCTCGGCGCCGACGGGGATTTCGTCACCGCTCCGGAGCTCGCGCCGCTCTTCGGCCACACGCTCGCGCGCCAGGTGGCGCAAGGGCTCGAGGCCGCCGGCGGCGAGATCCTCGAGATCGGCGCCGGCAGCGGCGCGCTCGCGGCATCGCTGCTCGAGGAGCTGGAGCGACTCGAGTACGTGCCCGCGAACTACCTCATCGTGGAACTCTCACCCGAGCTGCGCGCACGCAGCCGCGACACGCTGGCCGCGCGCGTGCCGCATCTCCTGGAGCGCGTCGCGTGGCTGAACGGATTGCCGCCGACTTTCACCGGCGTCGTGATCGGCAACGAAGTCCTGGACGCGATGCCGGTGAACGTCGTGCGCACGCGCGGCACCGCAATCGACGAGGCGGGCGTCGCCGTGGCGGACGGTGCCGCGCCATTCGACTGGGCGCATCGTCCCGCCGCCGCGGGAGTCGCGGAGCGCGTCCGGGCGCTCGCGCTGCCCGACGCATATACGACCGAGATCGGGCTCGTCGCCGAAGCATTCGTGTCGAGCATTGCGCGCATGCTCGAGCGCGGAGTCGCGCTATTCGTCGATTACGGCTTTCCGCGCGCCGAGTACTACCATCCGCAGCGGCGCGGCGGAACGCTGATGTGCCATTACCGCCATCGTGCGCACGGCGACCCGTTCTTCCTCCCCGGGCTGCAGGACATCACCGCGCACGTCGACTTCACCGCCATGGCCGAAGCGGCGCAAGGCGCGGGCGCGGACGTCCTCGGCTACGCGACGCAGGCGCAGTTCCTGATCAATTGCGGATTGACCGAAGTGATGGGACGGGTTTCGCCGGACGACGCGCGGCGCTACGCGCCGCTCGCCGGCGCGGCGAACAAGCTCACCAGCCCGGCCGAGATGGGCGAGCTTTTCAAAGTGCTGGCGTTCGGGCGCGGCGTGGATACGCCCCTCGCCGGCTTTCGCGCCGGCGACAAGCGGCGCACCCTTTAGCCCAGCGCGGCGAAGAGGTTGTTGAGCGACTCCGCCAGCGTCGGGTGCGCGAAGATCGCCTCGCGCAGCGCGGGATACGGGAGCTTGCCCATCATGGCGATCTGCAGCATCGACATGATCTCCCCGCCCTCGATCCCGAGGACCGTGCAGCCGAGGATCTGGTGCGTGTCGGCGTCGACGATCGCCTTCATGAAACCGCGCGTCTCGCTCATCTCGATCGCGCGCGCGACGCGCGTCATCGGCAGCTTGGCGACCCGGTAGTTCAGTCCGCGCCGCTTCGCCTCGGCCTCGTTCACGCCGACCGTGGCGAGCTGCGGATCGATGAACATCGTATTCGGCACGAATCGACCGTCGATCGATGCGCTCCCGCCCTCGAGCCAGTTTGCCCGGAGCACCCGGTAGTCGTCGTATGAAATATGCGTGAAGGCGGGGCCGCCTTTCACGTCGCCGATCGCGTAGATGCCGGGCACGCCCGTCTCCAGCCGGTTGTTCACGGCGATGTACCCGGCCTTGTCGGTGGCGACGCCCGCAGCCGCCAGGTTCAAGCGGTCCGAATTC
The DNA here is from genome assembly GCA_963747775.1 of uncultured beta proteobacterium. Classification (GTDB taxonomy): domain Bacteria; phylum Pseudomonadota; class Gammaproteobacteria; order Burkholderiales; family SG8-39; genus JAGVSZ01. Next base: position 911,218 of record CAVVGT010000016.1, on the reverse strand, counting down.
GGCGTACGTCCGATCGCCACGAGGAGATGGCTCCCGGCGATCTCCCGCGGTCCCTCCGGCGTCTCGGCCAGGACCTGCACGCCGCCGCGTCCCGCGACGCGCAGCGTGTTCGCGTTCTTCACGATGCCGATGCCGTCCTCGGCGAGGATCTTCTCGACTTCGGCCGAGACGTCGGGATCCTCGCGCGGAATCAGCCGCTCGTCGCGCGTGATGACGGTGACGTGCGCGCCGAAGCGCCGGAACATCTGACTGAACTCGAGCCCGATGTAGCCGCCGCCGAGAACGACCAGGTGCGCCGGCAGGTGCTGCAGTTCCATGACGCTCGACGAGTCGAGCCAGCTCACGTCGGCCAGTCCCGGGACGTTGGGCACCACGGGGCGACCACCTGTGTTGATCACGATCCGATCCGCGGTGAGAAGGCGCTCGCCCCCGGCGTTCAGCTTCACGCGCACGGTGCGCGCGTCGACGAAGCTGCCCGCGCCGAACATGAGATCGATGGCCGGCACGTCCTCGAGCCCGCGCTGGCCGCCGTGCCGGAACTGCTCCACCACGCGCTGCTTGCGCGCCCAGACCTCGGCAAGATCGACGCGCGGCGCACTCGAGTGCACGCCGAAATCGGCGCCGCGCCGCGCGAGATACGCGACGCGCGCGGCGGCCACCATCGTCTTGGTGGGCGTGCAGCCGACGTTGATGCAGGTGCCGCCGACGTGCTTCGCCTCGACGACCGCGGTCTTGCGGCCGGCGCGTCCGAGCGCCAGCGCGAGCGGCTTGCCGGATTGGCCGGTGCCGATGATGATCGTGTCGAACTTCTCGGTCGTCATGAGAGCCTCGCTACGTCATGGTGTCGCGGGATCGAACCCGTTGGTCGCCGGGGGGCCGGCGGGCTTACACGGAGGGCCCGCCGCTATAATCCCCCGCGCCATGCCGCGCCGCACGCTCGCTCTCGTCGCCTGCCTATTTGCAGTCGCTGGCGCCGCAACGTCGGCCTCGGTCGCCGACTATGAGCGCAGCGTCGACGAAGCGCGCAAGCGCTGGGCCGAGAGCCCGCACGGGCCGATGCTCGAGCGTATCCTGCCGCCGACGTTCGCGCCGTCCGAGCTGCCGCAGCCCGCTTCGCGCGGCGCGGCCCTTGTCGTTCAGTACTGCGTGCAATGCCACAACCTTCCCAATCCGGCCATGCACAACGCCGCGAAGTGGCCGGGCATCGTCGAGCGCATGGTCGTGCGGATGCGCGGCCGCGGGAACATGGGCGAGCTGATGAAGGAAATGATGGCGGGCGTGCAGGCGCCGACCGACGAGGAGACGAAGGTGCTGCTCGCCTACCTGCAGCAATACAGCCAGCGGGCGCTCGATCCGAAGAAGTATCCCGACATCGACAGCCCGGCCGCGCAGTCGTTCCGCCTCGCCTGCAAGCAATGCCACGTGTTGCCCGATCCGCAGCGCCACACCGCGCAGCAGTGGCCGGCGGTCGTGGCGCGCATGGAGCGGAACATGCAGTGGATGAACCGGGTCGTCGGGAGCCAGCGCAACCCCTATGAGCCGCAGCTGAGGGTCGACGAGATCATCCTGTTCCTGCAGCGTCACGCCCGAAGGGGCGGACCCGGGCGGCGTCGGGTCGGGTCGCTCAGAGCGACTGGTCGCCCAGCCAGCCGATGATTCGGTCAGCCGCGCGCTGCCAGCCGCGTTCGAGCATGACCGCGTGGCCCATGTTATCCAGCACCTCGGTGCGCATGCCGATGGCGCTGAATCCCGCCTGCGACTGCTCGAGCGGGAACAGCGCGTCGCGCTCGGCCAGCAGGGCGATGAGCGGCGGCCGGTTCATGAGCCATGCGTGCGGCAGGTTGAAGAGCGTCATGTCCCAGATCGCGCGCTGGGACTCCCGCTGGAACCGTCCGTAGTACTCGAGGAGTTGCTCGACCGGCAGCGGCCCGGCGAAGAGCGCGCTCTGCATCGCATCGACGGACGCTTTGCCGCTCGACATCAGGCTGTTCAGCTCGGAGAAGAGGCCCGGGCGCCCGAGCGCAAGCATGAGGGAGGAGGGGAACAGCCCGTGCGGCGGGACCGGTGCGAGCAGCGCGGCGGCGGGCACCGTCTCGCGTTCCAGGAACTTCATGATCACCATCGCGCCCATCGAGTGGCCCACCAGCACCGGCGCGGCGTCGAGCGCGTCGATCGTCTCGGCGAGATCCTCCACGTAGTCCGCGAGGCTCGTCCACGCAAGCACCTCGCGCCCGTAGCTCGCGCCGTGACCGCGCAGGCTCACCGCGTACGCGGGAAAGCCGTGCGCCGCGAAGTGTGGCAGGAAGTGCTCGCCCCAGGTCCAGGCCGCCGCATAGGCGCCGTGCACGAACAGCACCGGCGGTAGGGGCGACTCGATCTGCGGCCGGCACTCGAGGATCTCGAGGCGCGACGAGAGGCCGGAACGCAGGACTTCCATCGTTCCCATGCGCGTGAGCGGGTCAGCGCGTCAGCCCGGCACCTTCATGCCCCGCTGCACGGCGGGGCGCTGCGAGATCGCGTCGAACCAGCGCTTCACGTTGGGGAACTGGTTCAGGTCGGTCTTGTGCCACTCGTAGCGGGCCACCCACGGGTAGGTGGCGATGTCGGCGATCGTGTACTCGGCGCCGGCGAGGTACTTCGCCTCGCCGAGACGCTTGTCGAGCACGCCGTAGAGCCGATCCTTCTCCTTCACGTACCGGTCGATCGCGTAGGGCACCGGCTCCTTCGCCGCGCGCAGGAAGTGGTGCACCTGGCCGAAGAACGGACCGACGCCGCCCATCTGGAACATGAGCCACTGGAGCGCCACGTACTTGCCGCGCGCCGAGTCGGGCAGGAACATACCGGTCTTTCCGGAGAGATAGATCAGGATCGCACCGGATTCGAAGAGCGAGAACGGCCTCCCGTCGGGGCCCTCGGAGTCGACGATCGCCGGGATCTTGCTGTTCGGGTCGATCGCCACGAACTCCGGCTTGAACTGGTCGCCCTTGCCGATGTCGATCGGGTGGACGTTGTAGGCAAGGCCGCACTCCTCCAGCATCACGGACACCTTGCGCCCGTTGGGCGTGCCCCACGTGTAGAGGTCGATCACGAGTTCGTCTCCCTGGTCTGCGACGGGCAGGGACCGCCGCGGCGCGCGAAGTGTACACTCGACCGGAGCGGGTCAAGAAGGAACTCCGCCGTGCTGAAGTGGCTGTTGACGCTCCTGGTTGCGCTCGTGGTGCTGACCGCGGTCTCGCCCTGGCTCGGACGCCGGTTCGGACTCGGGCGCCTGCCGGGCGACATGATGGTGCGCGTGAAGGGGCGGGTCTACTACGTTCCCTTCACCACGACGATCCTCCTTTCGCTCGCGCTTACCGCGCTGTCGCGACTCCTGTAGCGAGGGCGGTGCGGCGCGCGCCCGCAATCGTTGCGGCGATATTCGCGGCCGCAGTTGCATTCGCCCTGGGAGGCCGGGCCATGGGACTCTTCGCGGGAAGACCACCTTCGAATCTCGGCGTGCACGACGGGCGGCTCACGTCCTGTCCGCGCTCGCCCAATTGCGTCGCGAGCCAGGGCGACCCGGCCGATGCGACGCACTACATCTCACCGATCGCGTTCAAGGGTGACGGCCGGGCGGCGTGGCGCGCACTGCGCGAGACCGTCGCCGCGTCCGAGCGCGTGAAGCTTGTCGACGAGCGGGACGGTTATCTGCGCGCCGAGTTCGCGACGAAGCTCGTCGGATTCGTCGACGACGTGGAGTTCCTCCTCGACGCGCCGGCGCGCGTGATCCACGTCCGCTCGGCGTCGCGCCTCGGTTATCGGGACTTCGGCGTGAACCGCGCGCGCATCGAGGCGCTCCGCGCGCGGCTCGCGGCGCGAACCGCCTAGCGTCCCTCGGTCCCGACGGTCGGCTTGCCGCGGGCCGCGCGGCGCCCGTCGAACCAGACCTTCAGTTCTTCGCGAGTGAGCCGCCCGTCGCGGTCGCGGTCGATCCGATCGAACTTGGTCGCGAGCCGCGGCAGGTTGCGCTCGCACTCGGACCGGCTCAGCGCGCCGTCGCTGTCGCTATCGGCGCGCCGGAAGTGCTCGGCGAAGCCGTCCGCGGTCGCGGCCGGGCTGCGCGACTTCCCCGTCTGCAGGTGCGCGGTCAGCTCCTCGCGCGACACGCTCCCGTCGCAATTGCGATCGATCACGTCGAACGCCGGCGCAAGGCGCTGCAACGCGCGCTGGATTTCGGCACGCGACAGCGCGCCATTGCCGTCGGCGTCCGCCGCCGCGAAACGATCGGCTGCGACGGCGGGCACGGCGACCGCCACGAGGAAGAGGATCGCGGTGCGCGCGGGCATGCACCGGAAACGCCGTGCCTGAACGTACGGTTGACCGGCGTCAGCGCGCCTGCAGTCGGCGCTCGAGCGACCGCAGCTTCTCGCGGATCGACGCGCCGATCCAGAGCTGCGGGCTCGAGGGCGCGAGACGCTCGGCGCGCTCGCGCTCGGCGACTGCGCGCCGCGCCACCTCGAACGCTTCGGTGAGGGAGAAGGTGCGCGCCAGCGCGTCGTTGAAGAACGCGCGGCCGAAGTAGGTGAAGTCGTTGCCGTGCGCGCAACCGAACGAGCTGCTCGTGGCGTCGGCCGCGGTGACGATCGCCGTGTTCGCGTCCCTGAGCGGCTCGACGAACCCGCCCGAGTAACACGCTGACACCACCAGCACCTTCCACTTGAGACCCGAGTCGTTGAGCATGCGCGCCAGTGCGGTGGGCGTGAGTTGCGCGAGGTTGAGCGGCGGGAGGTCGAAAGCGAGGCTGTGGCGCGCGTCGCCGTGCGTCGTGATGAAGAGGAACAGCACATCCTCGTCGGGATTCATGACCTTGCCGAGGTGCTCGAGAACAGCGCGCAAATTGGTCGCGGTCGCGATTGGTACCTCGGCCAGCGTGTCGCTGCCGTTCATCAGCGCGACCGAGCGGCCCGCCGTGCCGAAGCGCTCGTCGAACATCGCGCGCACGGTCCGCAGCTCGCGCACGAACACGTCCTGCGCGGAATACGGCGCGACCCCGACGAAGTACAGGTCCTCGACACCGGGGCGCTCGGGCGCGAGCCGTGCGAGCGCCTCGTCGAGCAGCTTCTGCTGGCCATGGAAGAGGCGCTCGTCCGCGATCGACGGCGGACCGCCGGCCGGGTCCTCGGGCGGAAGGTCGGGCAGCCACAGCTCGCTGCGCGGCAGGAAAGACAGCAACCCAGCGATGAGCGCGAGAAGAACGCCCGCCGCTGCGGCGGAGCGCATGCCGTGCCATCCGGTGAAGACAACCATTGCGCGCAGCGCCGTCGCCGCGCCCCACGCGATGAAAGCGTAGCCGAGTGCCACCGCGAGCGCCACCGGCACTAACGCGAGCAAGAAGGTAAGCGCGGTGCTGGCGACCTCGAACAGCGGGTCGGAGGCGAACAGTGCGAGGCCCAACCCCAGCACGAGCTCGCGCCGCGAAAGGATGGCGGCGACGATCACGCACGCCCCCAGCACGAGCGGGACCTGGCTGAGGAAGACCGGGATCGCCGCGAAGTTGACCGCGCCGGGCATGCCTTCCCGCAGCACGCCGCCGGCGAGCGCCAGCGCGGCGATGAACGCGAGCAGCACGGCGAAGTCCGCCGGCGACACGCGGTAGTCGAGCGCGCTCACGCGCAGAAACAGCGCGAGGCGCGTTCCGGCGAGCACGTTGCGGCGCAAGCCGTGCCAGAGGAGGGCGAGCGAGGGTTTCATGCGGCGCTACAGTATCCGTACCACCGCTTCAATGCGCGCCGCGCGGATCGCGTTCGCGATGTCGTCCGGATGCGCCCGTGCGATCGCCCCGGCATCCAGGGTGCGCGCGGCCTCGACAGCCCGACGCAGGCGCGCCGGGCCCGCGCGGTCGGCACGACCCGCGGCGGCGGCGGCATACTCGTGGACAGCGAGCAGGGACTCGAAGCGCTCCGGCCGCCGGAATGCGTCGACCTGCTGCAGCAGATCGACCAGCGCCGCGGCGTCCAGGGCCGAGCCGCCTTCGATTGCCGTCCGCGTGCGTGCGGCCAGCACCGCAAGGTCGCGGCACTCGCTCGGCGCGCGCAGCCGCGCCGACGCCCGGTCTGCGACATCCTCCGCACCACCCGCGAACAGCGCCGCGTACCGGATGGACAGATCCGCGCCGCGCGCGGCCGCCGCGCCGAGCGCGCCGAGCGCTTGCGCCGTGTCGAGCGCGGACCACTCGGGCAGGATGCGCGCAAGCGCACCGCATTCGGCGAGCACCTCGAGCATCCGACCGGGTGCGCCCTCCATCAGCCCTTTGGCGAATTCCTGCCATACCCGCTCGGAAACCAGCGCATCCACCTCGCCGTTCGCCGTCATAGTGCGCATCAGGGCCATCGTCTCCGGCGCGACGTCGAACCCGAACCGTGCCGCAAAGCGTGCAACGCGCAGGATGCGCACCGGGTCTTCGGCGAAGGCTGGGCTGACGTGCCGCAGCACTCGCGCCCGCAGGTCGCGTGCGCCGCCGAACGGGTCGATCACGTTCCCGTGCTCGTCCTTCGCGATGGCGTTGATGGTCAGGTCGCGGCGGGCAAGGTCGTCCTCGAGCGTAACGTCGGGCGCAGCGTGGACCGTGAAGCCCTTGTAGCCGGGGCCGGTCTTGCGCTCGGTGCGCGCCAGCGCGTGCTCTTCGCGCGTGACCGGGTGGAGAAAAACCGGAAAGTCCCTGCCGACCGGCTTGAAGCCGAGGCGCACCATCTCCTCGGGTGTCGCACCGACCACGACGTAGTCGCGGTCCTTCACCGGGAGCCCGAGAAGCTGGTCGCGGACGGCACCGCCGACGGCGTACACCTTCATGGTCGGCGGCGGACGGCCGCTAGGGCCGTGCCGCGTACGGCTCGTCCTCGGCGACGAACTCGGGCTCGGCGCGCCCCGCAGCCGACCATTCCCGCACCGCAGGCAGCGCGAGCACCGCGTCGGCGTAGCGGCGCGCCGCCGGGGGAAGCTCGACCGCGTAGGTGACGAAGCGGGTGACGACCGGCGCGTAGTACGCGTCGGCAATGCCGAACCCGCCGAAGAGAAGATCGCCGCCCGCTCCGAAGCGCTCCCGGCAGGAGGTCCAGATGGCGACGATGCGATCGATGTCCTTGCGCACGTCCGGATTCATGCCCTTGCCGGGATAAGCGCCGCGGATGTTCATCGGCATCGCTCCGCGCAGGGCGCGGAATCCCGAGTGCATCTCGGCGCAGACCGACCGCGCCACCCCCCGTGCGCGCGCGTCCGCCGGCCAGGCCCGGCGCTCCGGCCAGCGCTCCGCGACGGTCTCGGCGATCGCGAGCGTGTCCCAGACGGGTTCCCCGTCGAGCCACAGCACCGGGACCAACCCGGTCGGCGACCAGCGCGCGATGCCGTCCCGGTGCGCGTCGCTGCCGAACTTGAGCTGGACCTCGTCAAACTCGATGCCGAGGCCGCGCAGCAGCACCCACGGCCGCATCGACCACGACGAGTAGTTCTTGTTCGCGATGACGAGGGTCGGCCGGCTCACACTTCCCTCGTCTTGCGGCCGGCGTGATAGCGGAACTCGCTGTAGCGCGAGCGCGGCGACAGCCCTTTCAGGTAGACCGGCGCGACGGCCTCGAGCGGCGTCGCAGAGATGCCGAACGGGAGCTTCGCATCGGAAGTATTCGGAAGTTTCATGGAATAGTAGTTGTCGCGGCTCATCAGCTTCCCCGGCGCGAGCTCCATGAACCACGCCTGCAGGTACGAGAGCCGGTCGCCCAGGCCCAAGATCGGGCGCGGATGGCCGGACACCTGTCCGGCGTACGCCACCAGCTCGCGCAGCGTGTAGGCCTTCGGCCCGACGAGGTCGTACGCCTTGCCGTGGCTTGCGTCCGCGTCGAGGGAGCGCGCGAACGCCTCGGCGACGTCGCCGACGAATACCGGCTGGAACCGCGCGTCCGGACTGGCGAGGAACAGCACCGGGAGCACGCGCTGCAGGCGCGCGAACAGATTCAGGAACCGGTCCTCCGGCCCGAACACCACCGACGGCCGGAAGATCGTGGTCGCGAGCTGCGCGCGCGCCGCGACGATCGCAGCCTCGCCGTCGGCCTTGGAGCGCAAGTACTGGCTCGGCGCATCGGCCGCGGCCTTGAGCGCGCTCATGTGCACGAGCCGCGGAACCTTCGCCGCCAGGCACGCAGCCACCAGGTGCTTCGGCAGCTCGACGTGCGCCGCCGCGAAAGCCGGGCCGTAAGGCTGGCCGTTGCGGCTCTGAAGGACGCCGACCAGGTTGATCACCGCATCGCAGCGTACGAGCAGGCGCACCAAGGTGGCCGGGTCGAGGATGTCGGCCTGCACCACGTCGATCGTGGGCAGCATGATGAGGTGCCGCGCGCGCTCGCGCCGCCGCGTGGGCACGATGACTCGGTGCCCGCCGGCCACGAGCTTGGCGACGAGATGGCGGCCGATATACCCGGAGCCGCCGAGGACGCAGATCCTTGGCATAGAGAGACGCGCGGAGACCGCGCCCAGTTAACCACTCACACTGATGAAGAGGGGATATACAAGGGGCACCGCCCCTTGTTCAAGCAAGGGGGATTTACAAGGGGAGTCTCCCCTTGTTCGTACGAGGGTATTGGGTGCCTTGATCACTACCCGTCGAGCTGCGGAGCTCAGCAGGTCATTCTACCGTTGCCTGGCCGGTGATCGTGGCGGCGTAGTCTTCGCCGCCCTTGCGCGACGAGATGGTACCCAGGCGGGCCTTTAGCGGCTTCGCGTCCCCGCCGTAGAGCGCAGCGTAGTACATGGTGTTGCTCAACACCTTCTTCACGTAGTCGCGCGTCTCGCTGAACGGGATCGTCTCGGCGTAGATCGCGCCCTCGAGCGGCCGGTCCGCCTTCCACCGGCGCGCGCGCCCCGGCCCGGCGTTGTACGCCGCCGCGGCGAGGACCGGACTGCCGTCGAGCGCGTCGAGCACGAACTTCAGATAGCTCGTGCCGAGCGCGATGTTCACCTCGATGTCGGTCACGCGCGACGGCGCATAGTTCTTCATGCCTGTCTGGCGCGCGACCCAGCGCGCCGTCGCCGGCATGAGCTGCATCAGTCCGGAGGCGCCGGCAACCGACCGCGCGTTGGGAATGAACCGGCTCTCCTGGCGCACGAGACCGAGCACGTACGGTTCTTCCAGGCCTTGGGCACGCGACTGCTCGGCGAACACGCCGCGGTACGGTGCGAGGAAGCGTACGTTGAAGTCGTGCGTGCCGACGGTGCGGTCGGCCGTGTTGATTGCGCGATCCCAGATCTCGGCGCGGCGCGCGACCTCCGCGGCCGCGAGGAGCTGCTCGTCGTCCATGCCGCGCAGCGCCCAGTTCCACTCCCGGACCCCTTCGGTGCGCTGGTCGAGCCGGAGCAGCGCGAGCCCGCGTTGCAGCCCGGGATTGGCCGCCATCTTGGCGACCTCTTCCGCGGTGAGGGTGTGGCCGCGCGGCGGGATCGCGAACGGCTGGCCGAGCTCCTCGCGCGCGAGCTTGCCGTAAAAGTGATGCTCGAAGGCGAGACGCGCGAACAGCGCCTCGGCGGAATCCTTGTCCCCGGCCGTCCGCAATGCGCGGGCCCGCCAGTACGTCCACGCGGGTTCGGTTCGCTGCAGCGGGGGCATCTTCTCGATGACCGCGCGCACCGTCGCCCAGTTCTCGTCGCGCAGCGCCGCGCGCACCCACCACTCGAGCTGCTCCTCGGACAGCGTCGCTCCGTCGGCCTTCGCGTACCACTCGAGGGCGCCCGGGAGGTGGCGCTTCGCGCCCTGCGTCGCGATCTGCGCCCAGACCCATGCTTGATCGTCGGGCGGGAGCCGCTCCCTGAGCTTGGGCGACCAGTGGCTGAGCGCCAGCTCCGGGTCGCCGCGCGCGGCGCGTGCGAATGCGTAGAGCAGCAGCTCCCGGTTCATGCGCTTCTTCAGGTCGAGCTTGTCGGCGCGGTCGATGAAGTTCGCGGGCTTCTGCCGAATGCCGTCGAGCGTGCGCTCGTCGGGCGTTTCGTTGGCCGGCAGATAGTTCATCGCCCGCTTCGCGGCAGCGATCTGCCCCGCCTCGAGCAGGATCCGGACCCGGTCCCAGACTTGGCGCGAGGCGAGCTTGCCGGCAGCGATCTCGGCCTCCGCGAGCGGTACGCAGCCCTCCGGCAACTCGCGCGGCGCCGTCCATACCCGTCGGAACTCGTCCAGGGCCGGCTGGTCGCCGCGCCGCCAGCGGGCCTGCAGGGAGTAGCAGGCGAGGTCCGGGTCGTCGCCCACGACGGCCGAATACTCGGTCTCGAACCCGTCCCAATCCTGGCGCTTGGCGAGAACCTTCAACCAGTCGCGGCGCAACTGATCGGCGATGTACGTGTCTTGCTGCCTGGTCATGAAGTCCCGCACGTCGGTGGCGGGCAGCTCCTCCAGCTTCATGCGCAGCAGGTAGTACTCGACGTACGGCTCGAGGACATAGCCCTTCAGGTGCGGCGCCTGCTCCGCGACCTTCGGGTACTGTCCGACGCGGAACGCCTCGCGCGCGGCAAGAAAGCGGTCGTCCTGGGTGAGCGGTGCCGCGCGCGACTTGCCGTTCGCCTGCGCGTGCGCTGCCGCCGGTGCGGCAACGAGTGCGACGGCAAATGCGAGCCCTGCGAGCGATAGGCGTAGCATGCAGCGAATCTTATTCGTCTAACTCTATGAAGCACATGGAGAATAGCACACGTCCAACAGCGTTCAACCGCAATCGGAGGGGCACGTGACGCCGGACGAGGTCAAAGCGTGGCGGAAAACGCTGCGAGCGCGACTCGTTGACGCACGTAACGCGCTTCCCGCCGAAACGCTTACGCGGCACCGCCAGGCGATCGACCGCCACCTCGGGCGCGGGTTTGCGGGCCTCGCACGCGGTGTGCTCGCCTTCTGCTGGCCTTACAAGGGCGAGTACGACGCCCGTTTCCTCGCCCGCGCCTTGCGCGAGCAGGGTGCGGTGACTGCATTGCCGGTGGTCGTGGCGCCGAAAACTCCCCTCGTGTTCCGTGAGTGGCACCCCGGGGTCAAGCTGGAGTCCGGCGTGCTCGGGATTCCCTACCCGGTCGGCAGCCGCGAAGTCGCACCGGACGCCGTCATCGTGCCGCTCGTCGGTTTCGACAACGCGGGCTACCGGCTCGGCTACGGCGGCGGCTACTTCGACCGCACGCTCGCGGCCCTCGCGCGGAAGCCGGTCGTGATCGGCGCGGCCTACGAAAACGCGCATCTGGACACGATCCATCCGCAGCCGCACGACATCCCGATGGATTGGATCGTCACCGAGCGCGGCATCTATCGCCGAGACGGGGTCCGGCTCGAGTTCCTCGGGGCGCCGCCGGAGGGAGGCGCCAGCGCGCTCGCCTCACCGGTATGCTACGCAGGCGAGATCGATCCCGGGTACTTCGGAGGCTGATTTCCTCAGGCGAGGAAGAGGCGGTACGCCGGGTTGCGCGTCTCGTCCGCGTACGGGTAGCCGAGTTTCTGCAGGAACACCCGGAACGCGCGCATCTCGCGGGGCGGCACCTGCATTCCCACCAGCACGCGACCGTAGTCGGCACCGTGGTTGCGGTAGTGAAACAGGCTGATATTCCAGTCCGAGCGCATGCTCGAGAGGAACCGCATAAGCGCCCCCGGCCGCTCCGGGAACTCGAAGCGGTAGAGAAGCTCGTTGTCGGCGCGCGCGGAGTGCCCGCCGACGAGGTGGCGGACGTGCAGCTTCGCCATCTCGTTGTCGGAGAGATCGAGGGTCCTCAGGCCGTGCCGCCGCAGGGTGCGCACGAGCTTCACGGTCTCGCCGCGGTCGTGCACCTCGACGCCGACGAAGACGTGCGCCTCGACCGGGTCGGCCATGCGGTAGTTGAACTCGGTGATGTTGCGCGAGCCGAGCGTCGCGCAGAACTTCTTGAAGCTGCCGGGGTGCTCGGGGATCGTCACCGCGAGGATCGTCTCCCGGTGCTCGCCGACCTCGGCGCGCTCGGCGACGAAGCGCAGGCGGTCGAAGTTCGCGTTCGCGCCGCAGGCAATCGCGATGAGCTTGCGATCGCGGAGGTGCGTGCGCTCGACGTATCGCTTCGCGCCGGCGATCGCCAGCGCGCCCGCCGGCTCGAGGATCGAGCGCGTGTCCTCGAACACGTCCTTGATCGCCGCGCAGATCTCGTCGGTGTCGACCAGCACGATGTCGTCGACGAGCGCACGCGCGATGCGGAACGTCTCCTTGCCCACCTGCTTCACCGCGACGGCGTCGGCAAAGAGCCCGACGTGCGGCAGGACGACCCGCCGCCCGGCCGCGATCGAGCGCTTCATCGCGTCGGAATCGACCGGCTGCACGCCGATCACCTTGATGTCCGGCTGCAGCCGCTTGACGTAGGACGCGACCCCCGAAATCAGCCCGCCGCCGCCGATCGCGACGAAGATGGCGTGAATCGGGCGCGTCGACTGTCGCAGGATCTCCATCGCGATCGTGCCCTGGCCGGCGATGACGTCGGGATCGTCGAAGGGATGGACGAATGCGAGCCGTAGCCGCCGCTCCAGCTTGCGCGCGTGCTCCCGGGCCTCGCTGTAGGAGTCGCCCTGCAGCACGACTTCCGCGCCGCGCGCGGCGACCGCCTCGACCTTGATTCGCGGTGCGGTGACGGGCATGACGATCACCGCCCGGCAGCCGAGCTTCTGGGCCGCGAGCGCGACACCCTGGGCGTGATTGCCCGCGGACGCGGCGATGACGCCGCGCTTGAGCGCCTGCGGCGGCAGGTTCGCCATCTTGTTGTACGCGCCGCGCAGCTTGAACGAGAACACCGGCTGCATGTCTTCGCGCTTGAGCATCACGCGATTTCCGAGCCGCGCCGAAAGATTCGGCGCGAGCTCGAGCGGGGTTTCGATCGCGACGTCGTAGACGCGGGAGTTCAGGATCCGCTGGAGGTAGTCGATCGGCATCGAAAAGGCGTCTATCGCAGCGCAGCAAGGGCGCTACTCTAAGCTGAACGTCAACGTGGCGCAAAGGCCATCGAGTCGAGCGACCGCGCGTGCCGCCGTGCGTGCGTTCGTGACCGATTTCGCATCGCAACAGGGGCCGGCAGTAACGCTGCCCGTCACACCGGAAAGTGTTCCTGTGGCGCGCCTTAGAGGGCGGATAACGTATGCCCTCCCAGGAGTCGGGGTCCACAGGAGAAGAAAAATGTCACTGCGGTTGAAGTTCAACCTGAGCCTGCTCGCCGTCATGGTGCTCGGGCTCGCGCTCAGCAGCTTCCAGTTGAATCGCGTGCTCGAGAAGAACGCCCGTGACGAGGTCCTACACGAGGCGGGGCTGCTGATGGAGTCGGCGCTCGCGATTCGCGCCTACACCGTGGATCACGTGCGGCCGCGCCTGTCGAAGCTGCCCGACGAGGAATTCATGCCGCAGACGGTGCCCGCCTTCGCGGCCACCGAGACGCTCACGACGCTGCGCAAGAAGTATCCCGAGTACGCGTACAAGGAAGCGACGCTCAATCCGACCAATCCGCGCGACCTGGCGGAGGAGTGGGAAGCGAAGATCGTCGAGGCGTTCCGCGCCGACCCGGCCACCCAGGAGGTGAACGGCGTGCGCTCCACCCGCACCGGCCCGAGCCTCTACGTGGCGCGTCCGATCCAGATCAAGAACCCCGCCTGCCTGGCCTGCCACAGCGAACCCAAGGCCGCGCCGGTGTCGATGCTCAAGACCTACGGCGAGCAGGCCGGCTTCGGCTGGAACCTGAACGAGATCATCGGCGCGCAGGTCGTCTCCGTGCCGATGGCCGTGCCGATGCAGCGTGCCAAGACGACCTTCTACACCTCGATCGGCGCGCTGGTGGCGATCTTCCTCGCGATGTTCGTCATCCTGAACATCATGCTCGACCGCCTGGTCATCAAGCCGATCGTGCGCATGTCGGCGGTTGCGGACGCGATCAGCGGCGGCAACTTCGAGCTCGGTGCAATCGACGCATCGGGCACGGACGAGGTCGCGAAGCTCGCACAGTCGTTCAACCGCATGACGACGAGCCTGGCGAAGGCAATGCAGATGCTGCGCGCCAGGAAGTGAGCGCGAGCGAGCAGACTGACACGAGCTGAGGGCAAAGGGTATGGCCGCTGGCGACGTCCACCGACAGCTGATCGACGCGCTGGCGACGCACGCGGCGGCGTCGCTCGGACCGATCGCCACCCTCATCGTCGAACAGGCCGCCGCCGCGGGCGGGGGCTTCGAGGACGTCCGCCGGAAGGTCGCGGCGCAGATGGATGCCGCAGCAGCGAAGGCGTTCGTCGCCGCGACCGAACCGCTCGCTGCAAGAGCAGGCGCCGCGGCGCGAGCCACCGGCGCTTCCTCGGTGCCGCCGGCCGGTGCCAGTCCGGGGGCTGCCGCGACGCTCGATCGGAGCGACCCGGGACTCATCCACGCCCTCGGCGTCGAACTGATGGCGCGCGTCGGTCCGAAGGGCCAGGCGCTGGTCGAGGAGGCGGCGCGCAAGTGCCGGACCACCGTGCAGCTCTACCTGCGGCTCGCGGCGGGCGTCGATGACCCCGACCTCAAGGCGCAACTCTCGCGACGCGCGGCCGCCGAAGCCGCCGCGCGCTCCACGCCCAGGGCCTGACGCGACACGCCTTGCACCGCGCAGTCGGCGCCAGTAGCGTGGCGAGCTTTGCGCCCCGCTGAGCGTGGACCTCGCCCACCTGATCGGCCCCGACGCGAGCTTATGGTCGCTCGCCGTCGCCGCGTTCCTCGCGGCAACCGTACTGCCGATGAGCTCGGAAGTCGCGCTCTTCGGCGTGCTCAAGCTTCACCCCCATCTCTTTTGGCCGGCCATCGCAGTGGCGACCGTGGCGAACACGCTCGGCGGGATGACCTCGTACCTCATCGGGCGCTTCCTCGCCGCGCGGAAGCCGCTGAAGCACGTCGAGCAGGTGGAAAAATGGGGACCCGCCGCGCTGCTGCTCGCGTGGGCGCCGCTCGTCGGCGACGCGCTGTGCGTCGCCGCCGGGTGGCTCAAGCTGAACTGGATGGCGTCCGTCGCCTTCCAGGCGGCGGGACGCCTCGCGCGCTACGTGCTGGTGGCGCAGGGTGCTGCGCTTTAGAGCGGCTTCGAATCACGAGGACCGGCTGCGCGTCGCCGACCAGTTGACCTTCGCGCCGCCCTGGGTCGTCGTCGTTCCGTCCATCTTGTCGCCCGCCGCGCGGCCGCTGAACTGCCGCCGGGTGCCATTGCCGTCCACGAACGTGAATGCGACGTCGGCCCCGCGCATGCGCGCCTCGGTCAGGTTGTACGACTTGTCGCCGAGCATCGCGGTGCCGGAGACCTTCTGGAAGGTCTGCTTCAGGGCGATCTGCCACTTTTCCTCGCCGTTGCCGGCCGGGACGGAGAACGCCCAGGTGCCCTGCACCTTTGCCGGCACGATCCACAGGTAGGCGTCGCGGCCTTCGACGGTCGCGGTCTGGTCGGGCTCCCAGTCCTCCATGTTGAAGGCGTGCGCCACGATGCGCGTACCGGGCCGCAGATCGAGGATCTTCGGCCGCAGCTTGATGTTCAGCGCGGGGAGCAGGTACATCGTGATGACGGTCGCCTTGCTGAAGTCGGTCTCGAAGATGTCCGCCTTCATGAACTTCGCCTTGTCGGAGACGCCCGCCTTCTCGGCGGCCTTCACCGAGATCGCGACCATGTCCGGGTTGTACTCGATGCCGAGGGCATTCGCGCCGAACTTCTGCGCCGCCATGATGACGGTGCGACCGTCGCCCGAGCCGAGGTCGATGACGTAGTCGCGCGCCGTCACGTTCGCCATCCGCAGCATCCGCTCGACGAGCGCTTCGGGCGTCGGCACCCACACGACGTCCTTGCCGGCCTGGCCGACCTGCGGCTGGTACTCCTGCTTCTCGCCTTTCTTGTCGGCCGCGGCCTGAGCGAACGCCGGACCCTGCACCGCCACCACCGACACCGCCGCGACGAACGCGACTGCTGTTTTCCACTGACTGTTCACGGGACGACCTCCTATTGTGGACCTACGCTGCCTGCAGCTTGGCGTACTCCAGCTGCAGCCATTTCATGCCCTGCGGGCCAAAATTGATCTGCACGCGTGCATCGGTGCCGCTGCCTTCCGCGTTGACGATGACGCCCTGGCCGAACTTGGCGTGCACGACGCTCTGCCCGATGCGGAACGGCAAGTTCGGCGCACCGCCGCTCGGCTCCTTGCGGTAGCGGGCGAGCGGCTCCGCAGTCTTCCAGGCGCCGTCGGCGACGAGCGGCCGGCCACGCGGTGTAAGCCATTTCATCACGCCCGCCGGGACTTCGTCGAGGAAACGGCTCGAGACGTTGTACCGGGTCTGTCCGTGCAGCAGGCGCGTCTGCGCAAAGGTGAGGTAGAGCCGCGCCCGCGCACGGGTGATTGCGACGTACATGAGACGCCGCTCTTCCTCGAGGCCGTCCTGCTCGGTGACGCTCTGCTCGTGCGGGAACAGCCCTTCTTCGAGGCCGGTAATGAACACGACGTGGAACTCCAGTCCCTTCGCCGAATGGACGGTCATGAGCTGGAGGGCGTCCATGCCCTCGGCCGCCTGATTTTCGCCCGACTCGAGCGCCGCATGCGCCAGGAACTGACCGAGCGGATCGGGCGCGGCGGGCTGGGCGCCTTCCGCGCCATCCGCCGCGGCGGACTGCGCGGCGTACGTCTCGTCCTGGGTAAACGCCGCGGCCGCGTTCACGAGCTCCTCGAGGTTCTCCACCCGATCCGCACCGTCGCGCTCGTTCTTGTAGTGATCGAGCAGACCGCTCGCGTGGAGCATGTGCTCCACGACCTCGTGCAGCGGTACGCCCTGCGTGCCCTGCCCGATCGTGTCGATCAGCTTCACGAAGGCGCCGACTGCCGCGCCGGCCTTGCCGGCCACCTGCGGAACCGCCTGCCACAGGCTCGTGCCGCCCGCGGCGGCCGCGTCCTGCAAGGCCTCGATCGTGCGCGCGCCGATGCCGCGTGCCGGGAAGTTTACGACCCGCAGCAGCGCGCCGTCGTCGTCGCGGTGGGCGAGCAGGCGCAGGTACGCGAGCGCATGCTTGATTTCCTGGCGCTCGAAGAAACGCAGCCCGCCGTACACGCGATACGGAATGCCCTGCGTGAAGAGCGCGTGCTCGATCACCCGCGACTGGGCGTTGGAGCGGTAGAGAATCGCGATGTCCCGTCGCGCGAGGCCCTCGCGCAGCAGGTTCTGGACTTCGTCGGCGACGAAGTGCGCCTCGTACCCGTCCGACTGCGCTTCGTAGACACGCAGCGGTTCGCCCTCGCCCGCCACGGTCCACAGGTTCTTGCCGAGGCGCTTGCGGTTGTGGGAGATGAGCGCGTTCGCGGCGTTCAGGATGTTGCCGTGCGAGCGGTAGTTCTGCTCGAGCCGGATCACGTTCCGCACGCGGAACTCGCGCTCGAGGTCGGCCATGTTGCCGACGTTCGCGCCGCGAAAAGCGTAGATGGACTGATCGTCGTCCCCCACGGCGAAGATCGCGTTCTCTTGGCCTGCAAGGAGCTTCAGCCAGCGGTACTGCAGTCGGTTCGTGTCCTGGAACTCGTCCACGAGGATGTGGCGGAAGCGGCTCTGGTAGTGCGCGCGCAGGATCTCGTTCCGCTGGAGCAGTTCGAAGCAGCGCAGGAGCAGCTCCGGGAAGTCGACCGCGCCTTCCTTCTGGCACTGTTCGTCGTATGCGGCGTAGAGCTCCGCGTTGCGGCGGCTCGCCTCGTCGTGGATCGGGACGTCCTTCGGCCGTTGCCCCTCTTCCTTGGCTGCGTTGATGAACCACTGCACCTGCCTCGGCGGGTAGCGGTCCTCGTCGACGTTCAGGCTCTTCAGCACCCGCTTCACCGCACCGAGCTGGTCCTGCGAGTCGAGGATCTGGAAGAGCTGCGGCAGGCCGGCGTCGCGATGGTGTGCGCGCAGCATGCGATTGCACAGGCCGTGGAATGTGCCGATCCACATTCCGCGCGTGCTGACCGGCAGCATCGCGGAGATGCGCGTGAGCATCTCCCGGGCCGCTTTGTTCGTGAACGTGACCGCGAGGATGCTCGCGGGCGTGGCATTGCCCGTCTGGATCAGCCACGCGATGCGCGTCGTCAGCACGCGCGTCTTGCCCGATCCGGCGCCCGCGAGAATCAGCGCGTGCTGGTTCGGGAGAGTGACCGCCTGGAGCTGTTCGGAATTGAGATGTTCGAGAAGACTGGACATGCCGCCGGCGCGAACGAGGCGGCGAGTATAGCAGCCGACCCTGGGCCCTCCGGATGCGTGCCGATGCCCCGAAGCGGTGCTCAGAAAGTGTCGGGATGCCGCGACACAACAGATAGAGGAACTTTTCTACATCAATGTGTTATACAGTGGTTGACGCGATATATGGTGCGCCGCAATATGTGCCCTGTCGCGTGCTTGGTGAAGGCCCACAATGCCCGCTAGCCGAGCCGCCTACTGCCCACGAGGCGAAAGACCGAAGATGCAGAAGCTCAAGCTGTTGCCCTGGCTCGCACACCGTCAAGACGTGCCCCTCGAACGTGCCGAAGAACTCTGGCGACAGGCCGTCTCGCTCGCCGACTTCGAGCACGGCGCGGACGCACGGACGAGTGACTACTGGGCGTACGCGATGCGCACGCTGCTCAAGCTCCTGCGCTGCGACGGGGCGGCTCTCGTTGACCCCGCGGAGATCGAGCAGCCGCACGTGCCGCTCAAATCGCGCACTGCGGTGCCCCTGATCGATTCGCAGCGCCGGCTCGGCGCGGCGGCGTTCGACGCCGCCGAAGCGTTCCTGCACGCCGCCAACGATTACTGGAGCCGCGCGCTGCACGTCGTCGACTCGCGACGCTGACACTTCCCCTCGGTCGACCTCGACGCCGAGCGTCGCGCGCGTCGGCCGTACTGCTACTGCGTCACGCGCGGCGCGGACATGCCGTACTTGCCCGCGAGGCTTGCGGCGAGCGCAGCGACGGCGGTCACGATCAGGCGCTTCATGCCTGCTTCCTGCTCCCACGACGGTCCAGCGATTCTACGAGGCGCGTTCTCGACCGGATGAGCGCGGGGCGGAACTAGTGCACAGCTATAATTCCGCCCTTTCCGACAGCAAGATGGCCGCGATGGAGCAGGTTTACCACCCGGGGAAGGTCGAGCGGGAAGCGCAGGCGTTCTGGAACGAGACGCGCGCATTTCGCGCTGTCGAGATCCCGGGCAAGCCCAAGTACTACTGCCTTTCGATGTTTCCCTATCCTTCGGGAAAGCTCCACATGGGGCACGTGCGCAACTACACGATCGGCGACGTGCTCACCCGTTATTACCGGATGCGCGGCTACAACGTGCTGCAGCCGATGGGCTGGGACGCGTTCGGCCTGCCGGCGGAGAACGCCGCGATGGCGAACCGCGTGCCGCCGGCGCAGTGGACCTACGACAACATCGCCTACATGAAGGGGCAGCTCCAGTCGCTCGGGTTCGCGATCGACTGGGAGCGCGAGCTCGCGACCTGCAAGCCAGAGTACTACCGCTGGAACCAGTGGCTGTTCCTGCGCATGCTCGAGAAGGGCATCGCCTACAAGCACACCGGCGTGGTGAACTGGGACCCCGTCGACCAGACCGTGCTCGCCAACGAGCAGGTGATCGACGGCCGCGGCTGGCGCACCGGCGCGGTGGTCGAGAAGCGCGAAATTCCGATGTACTACCTCCGCATCACCCAGTACGCGGAGGAGT
Organism: uncultured beta proteobacterium; assembly: GCA_963747775.1. Classification (GTDB taxonomy): domain Bacteria; phylum Pseudomonadota; class Gammaproteobacteria; order Burkholderiales; family SG8-39; genus JAGVSZ01. Next base: position 891,521 of record CAVVGT010000016.1, on the reverse strand, counting down.
TGCTCGCGGCACTGGACACGCTGCCCGGCTGGCCGGAGCGCGTGAAGCTGATGCAGGCGAACTGGATCGGCCGCAGCGAGGGCGTGAACTTCGGCTTCCCGTACGAGCTCGAGGGCGAAAAGAAGCTGATGCGCGTGTTCACCACGCGCGCCGACACGATCATGGGCGTCACCTTCTGCGCGGTGGCGGCCGAACATCCGCTCGCTGCGGCGGCCGCGAAGCGCGACGCGAACCTCGCCGCATTCGTGGAGGAGTGCAAGCACGGCAGCGTGATGGAGGCCGATCTCGCGACGATCGAGAAGAAAGGGATGCCCACCGGGCTGTTCGTGACGCACCCGCTCACCGGGGCGCAGGTGGAGGTGTGGATCGGCAACTACGTCCTGATGGGCTACGGCGAGGGCGCCGTGATGGGCGTGCCTGCGCACGACGAGCGCGACTTCGAGTTTGCGAAGAAGTACGGGCTCCGGATCAAGCCGGTGATCGACGTCGCGGGCAAGTCTTACAGCACCGACGCGTGGGAAGCGTGGTACGCGGACAAGGAAAACGGGGTCTGCGTCAACTCGGGCAAGTACGACGGGCTGAACTACGAGGACGCAACCGACGCCATTGCCGCCGACCTGGCGGCGAAGGGCCTCGGCGGCAAGCAGGTGCAATGGCGTCTGCGCGACTGGGGTATCTCGCGCCAGCGCTACTGGGGCACGCCGGTGCCGTTGGTGCACTGCCCCGCGTGCGGCGACGTGCCGGTGCCGGACGCCGACCTGCCGGTTCTGCTGCCGGAGGATTGCGTCCCGGACGGAAGCGGCAACCCGCTCGCCAAACGCGCCGAGTTCGTAAACACACCGTGTCCTAAATGCGGCCAGCCCGCGCGACGCGAGACGGACACGATGGACACTTTCGTCGACTCGTCGTGGTACTTCAGCCGCTTCGCGAGCCCGGACGCAAGCACGGCGATGGTCGATGCGCGCGTGAACTACTGGCTGCCGGTCGACCAGTACATCGGCGGCATCGAGCATGCCATCCTGCACCTCCTGTACGCACGCTTCTGGTCGAAGGTGATGCGGGACCTCGGGCTCGTGAAGTTCGACGAGCCGTTCGCGGACCTGCTCACGCAGGGAATGGTGCTAAACGAAGTCTTCGTGCACGTCGACGAGAAAGGCAAGCGCACCTTCTATGCGCCCGAGGAGCTCAATATCGAGCGCGACGCCACCGGCCGCGTAGTCAAGGCGACCGCGAAGGAAACTGGCTTGTCGATCCCTTACGGTGGCATCTCGACGATGTCGAAGTCGAGCCGGAACGGCGTCGACCCGCAGGATCTCATCGACAGGTTCGGCGCCGACACCTCGCGATTCTTCATCATCTTCACCAGTCCACCGGAGCAGACACTCGAGTGGAACGACGCCGGCGTCGAGGGCGCGTCGCGGTTCCTCAAGCGCGTATGGAGCCTCGCGTACGATCTCTCGCCCCTCATCGGCGCAGAATCGAAGAAGCGCGCGGGCGCATATGCGCAGTACGCGTACCCGGCGGAGTGGCTCGGCAAGCATCCGCAGCTCGCCGCGGCGCGGCGCGAGATCCACGCCAACGTGAAGCAAGCGACCTACGACATCGATCGCCAGCAGTTCAACACGGTCGCCTCCGCGGCGATGAAGATCTACAACGCGCTGGCCTCCGTGCCGCGCACCGGGGATGCCGCGCAAGCGGCCGTGACGCTGCTGCACGAGGGGTTCTCGATCCTGCTGCGCGTCCTGTACCCGATCGCACCGCACATCGCGCACGCGCTGTGGCGCGAGCTGGGTTATGCCGGCGACCCGATGACCGCCGCGTGGCCCGAAGCCGATCCGGCGGCGCTGGAGACCGACGAGGTCGAACTGGTGCTGCAGGTAAACGGCAAGCTGCGCGGACACCTGCGTGTGCCCAAGGACGCCGACAGGGCGGCGATCGAGCGGCTCGCCCTGGCACACGAAGCGGTCCTGAAGCACACCGAAGGCCGGCCGCCGAAGAAGGTGATCGTCGTGCCGGGACGGCTGGTGAACGTCGTGGTGTAATGACGCCATGCGCATACCCGACATTGCGGCGCAGGCCGGAACCCAGCATCGGGGCCACGGCGTGCGCCGGGATCGCGCGCGCGCGCGCCGCATGCTGCTCGCCGTGCTCGCATGCGTGGCGCTTGCGCTCGCCGCCTGCGGCTTCAAGCTGCGCGGCCAGCAGACCTTCCCGTTCGAAACGATCAACGTGCCGGTCAACACGCCGCTCGGATTCGAACTGAAGCGCAACATCGCCGCCGCGAACGACCAGACCAAGCTCGTCGAGAGCGTCGCCGACGCGGACGCCGTGCTGTCGATCGTGAGCGAGGCGCAAGAAAAGGTCATCCTCTCGCTCAACACACAGGGCCGCGTGACCGAATACCAGCTGCGCTACCGCGTCGCGTTCCGCGTGTCGAGCCCGAAGGGTCTCGACTTCATCCCGCCCACCTCCCTGCTGCTCACCCGGGACATCACCTTCAACGACCAGGTGCTCGCGAAGGAGACCGAGGAGGCGCAGCTCTTCAGGGAGATGCGCTCCGACCTGGTGCAGCAGATCATCCGCCGGCTGGCTGCCGCGCAGCCGCTGGTCGCCGAAACCGAGTAGGGCGCGGGCGCCGTGCCGCAAGTCAGGGCCGACCAGCTCGACGTCCATCTTGCCCGCGCGCTCGCACCGCTCTACGTCGTCCACGGCGACGAGCCGCTGCTTGCGATGGAGGCAGCGGACGCGATTCGCGCCAAGGCGCGCGCCGAGGACCATGCGGAGCGTGAAGTCCATCTCGTCGAGCGGCACTACGACTGGGGCCGCCTCGCGGCTTCCGCGGCCGCGCTCTCGCTCTTCGCGAGCCGCAGGCTGATCGAGCTGCGTATTCCGTCCGGCAAGCCCGGCACCGACGGCGCCGCGGCCATCACGGCCTACTGCGCCGCGCTGCAGCCCGACATCGTCACGCTCGTCACGCTGCCGCGGCTCGATCGCGCCGGCCAGAACTCGGCCTGGTTCGGCGCCCTGTCCGGCGCCGGCGTCGTGGTCAACGTCTTTCCGGTCGAGCGCCGCACGCTGCCGCTCTGGATCGGCGCGCGCCTCGCGCGACAGAAGCAGCGGGCCGCGGAGGACGCGCTCGCCTTCATCGCCGACTGCGTCGAGGGCAACCTGCTCGCGGCGCACCAGGAGATCCAGAAGCTCGGTCTGCTCTATCCGCCCGGCGACCTCGCGTTCGAGCAGGTGCGCGACGCGGTCCTCGACGTCGCGCGGTTCGAAGTGTCCCAGCTGTCGGAGGCGATGCTGTCGGGGGATCGCGCACGCCTCGCGCGCGTGCTCGACGGGCTCGCCGGCGAGGGGGAAGCGCCGCCGCGGGTGTTGTGGATCATGTCCGACGACGTGCGCGCGGTCACCCGCGTCCAGCGGGGGCTCGCCGAGGGCCGCAACGCCGCCGATCTGTTCCGCGAGTGCCGCGTCTGGGGCGAGGCGCGCCAGCGGCTCGTCGCGGCCGCCGCGCGCCGCATGGCGCGCGAGGCGCTGGATGCCGCTCTTGCGCAAGCCGCTGCAGTCGACCGGACGATCAAGGGTCTCGCGAAGGGCGACCCCTGGGACGAGTTGCTGCAGCTGGGCCTGCGGTTCGCATAGGGAAGGTCCGAGCGCTTCCGTAGGCTAAACTTGCCGCATGGACGTCAAGGCGTACATGCAGGACCTCGGCCGGCGCGCGCGCGCCGCGTCGCGCGTGGTCGCGAAGGCCGACACCGGGACCAAGAACCGCGCGCTGGGCGCGATGGCCGCGGCGGTGCGACGCGAGGGGGCGAAGATTCTCGCCGCCAATGCGCGGGACATCGCGGCGGCGCGTGCCGCAGGCCTCGAGCCTGCGATGGTCGACCGGCTCACGCTGACCGACAAGTCGGTCGAGTCGATGGCGGAAGGCCTGGAGCAGATCGCGGCGCTGCCCGATCCGGTGGGCGCGATCACCGAGCTCGCGGAGCGGCCGACCGGGATCAAGGTCGGCCGGATGCGCGTGCCGCTCGGCGTGATCGGAATCGTCTACGAGTCGCGCCCGAACGTCACTGCGGATGCCGCGGCGCTCTGCCTGAAGTCGGGCAACGCCTGCATCCTGCGCGGCGGTTCGGAGGCGATCCACGCCAATCTGGCGATCGCGGTGTGCGTGCACGAGGGTCTGCGCGCGGCGGGGTTGCCCGAGGACGCGGTGCTCGTCGTCAACACCCCCGACCGCGCGGCCGTGGGCGAGCTCCTGCGCATGCACGACTACGTGGACATCATCGTCCCGCGCGGCGGCGAAGTCGCTCGTCGAGCGCGTCATCGCCGAGTCGCGCATCCCGATGATCAAGCACCTCGACGGCGTGTGCCACGTCTACATCGACGAGCGCGCCGACCTCGACAAGGCGGTGCGCATCGCCGACAACGCAAAGACGCAGCGTTACGGCACCTGCAACACGATGGAGACGCTGCTCGTGCACGCGGCCGTCGCACCGCGCGTGCTGCCGGCGCTCGCGCGCATCTATGCCGAGAAAGGCGTCGAGCTCCGCTGCGACGATGCGGCGGCGAAGGTGATCCGCGACGCGCTCGACGGTGCGGCGCCGGCGATCAAGCCCGCAGCCGAGCAGGACTGGTACACCGAGTGGCTGGCGCCGGTGCTCGGCGTGCGCATCGTGAAGAGCCTCGACGAGGCGATGGACCACATCGCCAAGTACGGCTCGCAGCACACCGACGCGATCGTCACCGAGGACGACGCGCGCGCGCAGCGGTTCCTGCGCGAGGTCGACTCGAGCTCGGTGATCGTGAACGCCTCGACGCGCTTCGCCGACGGCTTCGAGTACGGCCTGGGCGCCGAGATCGGCATCTCGACCGACAAGCTGCACGCGCGCGGGCCGGTGGGGCTCGAAGGACTCACCTCGCAGAAGTACGTCGTGCTGGGCACCGGGCAGGTGCGCGCCTGACGGCGAAGGGAGCTCGCGTGGCGCGAATGCAGTGGTACTTCGACTTCCTCTCCCCGTACGCATACCTGCAGTTCGCGACGGAGCCGGAGCTCTTCCAGCGCTCCGACGTCGAGCTCAGGCCGCTCGTGCTCGCGGCGCTGCTCGACCACTGGGGCCAGAAGGCGCCTGCCGAGATCGAGTCCAAGCGCCTGCACACCTATCGTCACGTCACCTGGCTCGGCGCGAAAGCGCGGGCGTGCCGTTGCGCGTCCCGCCGGCCCACCCGTTCAACCCGATCCACGCGCTGCGGCTCGCGCTCGCCTTCGGGGCGACCTACGAGACGGTGAAGGCGATCTTCGACTTCATCTGGGGCGAGGGCCGCTCCCCGAACGACGAATGGAAGGCGCTCTGCGACACCCTCGGCGTACCGGGTGCCGAGGTGCTGGCGGCGAGCGAAGGAGTCAAGACGCAGCTGCGGGAGAACGGGGAGGAGGCGATCCGCGCCGGCGTATTCGGCGTGCCGACGTTCGTCGTCGACGGCCATCTTTTCTGGGGTCTCGACGCCACCGACCTGCTGCGGGACTACCTCGACAATCCGCAGCTCTTCGACGCCGCCGAGATGCAGCGTCTCGCGTCGATCCAGATCGCCGCGACCCGCAAGGCCTGACGGCGCGAGCGCGCGAGACCCGGATGGCGCTTTCCCCGCTGCTCGGGCTCCTGGGCGGCACGTTCGACCCGGTGCACTATGCGCACCTGCGTCTCGCCGACGAGGCCGCTCGAGCATCTCGGCCTCGCGCGCGTGCGCTGGATCCCGTCGGGCAGCCCCGGGCACCGCGCGGCGCCGCGCACGGCCGGGTCGCCACCGGCTCGAGATGGTCGCGCATCGCGGTGCGCGACGACGCGCGCTTCGAGGTCGACGACGACGGAAGCCGAGAGCGCCGCGCCGGGCTTCACGATCGACACGCTCAAGCGGCTGCGCGCGCAGCTCGGGCCGGAACGCGCCGCTCGTCTTCATCATCGGCGCGGATCAGCTGCACGCATTCCACACCTGGCGCGCGTGGCGCGAGCTCCTCGCGCTGGCGCACTTCGCGGTCGGGGAGCGGCCCGGCTTCGCGGTGACCCGCGACGCGCTCCCGGCCGAGGTCGGCGTCGAGTACGCGCAGCGCGCCGGCTCGCCTGCGGCGCTGGCGGCCGCCCCCGCCGGGCGCATCGTCACCTTCCCGATGACCCTGCTCGACATCTCTGCCTCCGAGCTGCGACGCCGGCTCGCCTCGGGCCGCAGCGTGCGCTATTTGCTCCCGCCCGAAGTTCTCGCATATATTCGAGCGCACGACCTTTACCGAGAGGACAAGCCCTCCAACTGATGGACATCCGGAAAAAGCAGAAGGCGGTCGTCGCCGCGCTCGAGGACATCAAGGCCCGCGACGTCGCGGCATTCGATGTCACCCACCTGACCAGTCTGTTCGACCGGGTGATCATCGCCACCGCCGACTCCGCGCGGCAGACGAAGGCGCTCGCCGTTCATCTGCGCGAACGGATGAAGGCCCTCGGCGAGCGCGTGCTCGGCCTCGAGGGCGAGGCGAGCGGCGAGTGGGTGCTGGTCGACCTCGGGGACGTCGTGGTGCACATCATGCAGCCGGCGGTTCGCCAGCACTACAACCTCGAGGAGCTGTGGGACCAGCCCGCCCGCGCGCGAAGCGCCCCCGCTCGAAGCCCAAGCCCGTTGAGCGACCCGCGCCATAGGGGATTTGCAAGGGGCTCGCCCCTTGCTCGTCCATGGGGGATCTACAAGGGGCCAGGGAGGCGTTGGGACCCTTCCCTTCCCAACCGGCCTCCCTTGTTCGTACGAAAGGCTTGCCCACGTCAAGCGCGACTCGCGGCCGACTCGCCTCGCCTCCAGATGAAGCTGCTCGTCGTCGCGGTCGGGGAACGGATGCCCGGCTGGGTCGACGAGGCGTTCGCCGACTATACCCGGCGGTTCCCGCGCAAGGCCCGGCTCACCCTGGCGGAGATCCGGCCGGAAAAGCGCGGCCCCACCCGCACCCCCGCGCAGGCAATGGCCGCCGAGGCAAAGCGCCTCGACGCGGCGCTACCGGCCGGCTGTCGGCGCGTCGCGCTCGACGAGCGCGGTCGCGAGGTCACCACTGCGCAGCTCGCCCGGCTCCTGGACGGCTGGCTCGCGGGCGGGCGCGACGTCGGCTTCCTGATCGGCGGTCCGGACGGGCTCGACGAGGGGCTACGGGCGCGCGCCGACCTGCAACTCCGCCTGTCCAGGCTAACGCTGCCGCATGCACTGGTTCGCGTCCTGCTCGCGGAACAGCTTTATCGGGCCCTCTCGCTCCTCGATAATCACCCTTACCATAGGGAATAGACCGGCGAGAACAACGAGAGCAGATCAAAGGCGCCCGTGGCGCAAATCCTTCCCCGCATTTACCTCGCCTCCCGCAGCCCGCGCCGCCGGGAGCTTCTCAAGCAGATCGGCGTCGGCTTCGAGGTGCTGCTCTTCCGCGAGCACGGCTTGCGCGGGCGGGATATGGACGAGACGCCCCACCCGGACGAATTGCCCGACGCCTACGTCACCCGCGTCGCCAAGAACAAGGCCGACGCCGGATGGCAGCGCGTGGTGCAGCGCGGCCTCCCGCGCCACCCGGTGCTCGCGGCGGACACCACCGTGTGCCTGCGCAACGACATCTTCGGGAAGCCGGCCGACCGCGCCGACGCCATCGCCATGCTGCGCGCGTTGTCGGGTCGCGAGCATCGCGTGCTGACCGCGGTGGTGCTCGGGTTCGACGCCACCGTCGACGCGATCCTGAACGAGAACGTCGTTCGCTTCCGTGACCTGAACGACGCCGAGATCGCCCAGTACGTCGACACCGGCGAGCCGATCGACAAGGCCGGGGCCTATGCGATCCAGGGCCGCGCCGCGGCGTTCATCCCGGAGATCCTCGGCAGCTACTCCGGCGTGATGGGCCTGCCGCTGTACGAAACGGCGAGCCTGCTGCGCAAGTTCCAGTCGCGGTTCGGCTGAGCTTCCGGGTTAAGCTCTGGACCCGGCCGAGCGCCGCGGGCAGCCATGACCGAGGACATCCTCATCAACGTCACGCCGCAGGAGACGCGCGTCGCCGTGATGGCGAGCGGCGTGGTCCAGGAGCTGCACGTCGAGCGCGCCGCGACCGCGGCGGCTGGTCGGCAACATCTACATGGGCCGGGTCGCGCGCGTGCTGCCAGGCATGCAATCGGCGTTCGTCGAGATCGGGCTGGAGCGCGCCGCGTTCCTGCACGTCGCCGACATCTGGGAGGAGCGCCAGAACGGCCCCGCGAACGGCGACCTCCGGCGCCGGCGCGACGCGCCCGATCGAGCGGATCCTCGCCGAGGGCCAGCCGCTGATGGTGCAGGTGATCAAGGACCCGATCGGCACCAAGGGCGCGCGCCTGTCGACGCAGATCTCGATCGCCGGGCGGCTGCTCGTGCTACCTGCCGCAGGACTCGCACATCGGCATCTCGCAGCGCATCGAGGACGAGGCCGGGCGCAAGCGTCCTGCGCGAGCGGCTCCAGCAGCTCCTGCCGCCCGACGAGAGCGGCGGATTCATCATCCGCACCATGGCCGAGACGGCCACCGAGGCCGAGCTCGCGAACGACGTCGACTACCTGCGCACGCTGTGGGATGACATCCGCGAGCGGTCGCAGACCGTCGCACGCGCCGTCGCTGCTGCACCAGGACCTCTCGCTGGCGCAGCGCGTGCTGCGCGACTTCGTCAACGAAGACACCGGGCGCATCCTGATCGACTCGCGCGAGACCTTCACGCGACTGCAGGCGTTCGCGCGTCGACTACATGCCCGAAGTGCTGGCGCCGAAGCTCGAGCACTACGCCGGGGAGCGGCCGCTGTTCGACCTCTACAACGTCGAGGACGAGATCGAGCGCGCGCTCGCGCGCCGCGTCGATCTGAAGTCGCGGCGGCTACCTGATCGTCGACCAGACCGAGGCGATGACCACCATCGACGTCAACACCGGCGGCTTCGTCGGCGTGCGCAACTTCGACGACACGATCTTCAAGACCAACCTCGAGGCCGCGCAGGTGATCGCGCGGCAGCTGCGGCTGCGCAACCTCGGCGGCATCATCATCCTCGACTTCATCGACATGGACGAACGGGGAGCATCGCGCCGCGGTGCTGGCCGAGTTCCAGAAGGCGCTCGCGCGCGACCGCACCAAGATGACGCTGAACGGCTTCACGCAGCTCGGACTGGTGGAGATGACGCGCAAGCGCACGCGCGAGTCGCTGGAGCACGTGCTGTGCGAGCCGTGCCCGACCTGCGAGGGGCGCGGCACGGTGAAGACCGCGCGCACGGTGTGCTACGAGATCCTGCGCGAGATCCTGCGCGAGGCGCGCCAGTTCAACGCGCGCGAGTTCCGCATCCTCGCCGCGCAGAGCGTGATCGATCTCTTCCTCGAGGAGGAATCGCAGTCGCTCGCGATGCTCGGCGACTTCATCGGCAAGCCGGTCTCGATGCAGGTCGAGACGAGCTACCCGCAGGAGCAGTTCGACATCATTCTCATCTAGGGGTAAGCGGTCGGGTCTCCGCGCTACGACCGGCGCAAGGAGCGCCCGAGGGCGTGGCAGGACATCCGGAGCGCGGGACGGGGCGTGGACGCGCCGCCGGTGAGCGAACCGGTGGATCGCCTGGTGCGCGAATACCGCGCCGCCCGCGCGCGCATTGCGACCGGAGAGGCGTGACTTTCCGCACCGCGGCAGCGCCGCCTCCAGTAGACCGCCCGACCGGCGGACGCGCAAAATCCGGGCGATGAAAGAGGGCAGCCTCAGCGACAAGGAGCGACAGCTCGTCGCGGCGGCGCGGCGCGAGGCGGAGGCGAAGCGTGCCGGCGTCGCGCCACAGCCGGCCAAGCCGGCCGCACCGGTGCGCGCGCCGCTCGACGGGCGCACGGTCGTCGGCCGGGACCATCGCGCCGCGAACGTCACGCCGCTCGATCAGCCGACGGTAGCCGGATGGGACCACCCGGCCGCAAGTGGCGCGAAGGGCGAGGATGCGGACGGCAAGTGGTCTCGGATGGCCGCGCTCATGGAGTCCGAGCGCGCCGAGGGGATGCGGAAGCGGCAGCGGGCAAAACGCCGCGCCGCCATCTTCATGAGTGTGCTGCTGGTGGTCGTCGCGTTCGTCGCGGCGCGAGTCCTACTCGCGCGCTGAACGCGCGGCGGGTCAGCGCAGATCGCCGGCCACGGTCGCGCGCGCGACGATCTCGCCCAGTCCCGAGTCGATCTTTTCCCCCGGCATCGCGTAGAGCCACACCTCGGTGATCCGCGACACGTCCGGCATCTCGCCCAGACCGTTGTCGATGCTGTCGGCAGGCGTGGCGTACAACCAGGTCTCGTTCCACTGCGTGTACGGAAGCAGCGCGCCGAGCCCGTTGTCGACCTTGGCGGCGGGTTCGGGGACCTCGTCCGCGGCCAGCCCGGCGGGCGCAGCGAACAGGGTCAGTGCAGCGGCGAGTGCAACGGCGGCGTGCTTGACGAACGGCATGGCGAACTCCCCTTTTTTCGCGAGGGCCTACTCTGGGGCTCGGTGCGCGGGCGTGCGAGTGAATAGTGCCGCGCGGTCGCCTCGAGACCGGCCGGGAGTGCCGACTATTTCGCGTCCGGACGGAGGAAGTCGCCGGTGCGCAGACGGTGCGGCTACTTGGGCGTTCTGCCCATGAGGTAGAACTCGTCGTTGGGGCGCAGCGCTGACGAAGTTCGCGAACCGGTTCGACAGGGAGAAGAACGCGGTGACACCGGCGATGTCCCAGATGTCCGCGTCGGTGAAGCCGTGCGCGCGCAAGTCGGCGAAGTCGCGCTCGTCGATCGCACGCGAGTCCTCGGCCACCTTCAGCGCGAAATCGAGCATCGCCCGCTGGCGCGGCGTGATGTCCGCCTCGCGGTAGTTGATCGCGACCTGGTCGGCGATGAGCGGGTTCTTCGCGCGGATGCGCAGGATGGCGCCGTGCGCGACGACGCAGTACTGGCAGCCGTTCGCGCCGGCGATCGTCACGACGATCATCTCCCGCTCGGCCTTGGTCAGACCGCTTTCCTTCTCCATGAGCGCATCGTGGTAGGCGAAGAACGCCCGGAACTCGTCGGGACGGTGGGCGAGCGCCAGGAACACGTTCGGAACGAAACCGGACTTCTCCTGCACCTTGAGGATGCGGGCGCGAATATCGTCGGGCAGCTCCTCGAGCTTCGGGACCGGGAAGCGGCTGATCGGCGGAATGGAACGCGGGTCGCGGGTGTTCATAGGGGGTCGGCGGCAGCGCGGCAAAATGGCACAATGCGCGCCGGCATTCTACCCAACTCGACCTCCAACAAACCAGGAGACTGTTGACATGGGTGAGCACTCGCAGTTCGGCGATTCGCAACTCGACAGCCTGCTCCCGAAGGTCGCGTTCGACCGCCGGAGCTTTCTCGTCACGTCCGCCGCAACCGGATTCGCCCTGACGGCCGGCCCGCTCATGGCGCAGACGATGATCGTCACGCCGATGGACGGGCTCGAGGGCGGCGACATCAAGATCCCGGCGAGCGGCGGCGACATGCCAGGGTACTACGCCTGCCCGAAGAAGGCCGGCAAGTTCCCCGTGGTCCTCGTCGTCGGCGAGGTCTGGGGCGCGCACGAACACATCAAGGACATCTGCCGGCGCCTCGCCAAGGCCGGCTACTTCGCGGTCGCCAACGAGCCGTACTGGAAGATCGGCGACCTCGCGAAGATGACCGACATCAAGGAGGTCATCGCCAACGCGAACAAGCTCACCGACGAGCAGGCGTTCAGCGATCTCGACTCGACCGTGCGCTGGGCCGAAAAGCAGCCGAAGGCGAACGTCAAGCGGCTGGTCATTACCGGCTTCTGCCGCGGCGGGCGCATGGTGTGGATGTACACCGCGCACAACAAAGCCATCGACGCCGGCGTGGCCTGGTATGGCGGCCTCGGCACCGGCGGTGCGATCACGACGACGCCGATGGACATCACCGACAAGCTGAATGCGCCGGTGCTGGGCCTCTACGGCGGCGCCGACCAGGGCATCCCGCTCGAGCAGGTCGAGCGGTTGCGCGCCGGGCTGCTCGCTTTCGGGAAGGACAAGGAATCGGTCATCCACGTCTATCCGGGCATGCCGCACGCATTCAACGCCGACTACCGCGCGAGCTACCGCAAGGACGCGGCCGAGGACGGCTGGAAGCGCATGCTGGCGTGGTTCAAGAAGCACGGCGTGTAGCGCTCGCCGCGGCGACGCTCGAGCCACGGCACTCGGCACGACGATGATCCCGGGCCTCAACCAGCGCCGCGTCGTCGCTTCGGGCGTTTCCTTCAACGTGTGCGAGGGGGGCGAGGGACCGCCCGTCCTCCTCCTGCACGGGTATCCGCAGACGCACCTCGTCTGGCGACACCTTGCGCCGACGCTCGCGCGCGAGTTCACGATGATCGTGCCGGACCTCAAGGGTTACGGCGACAGCGACGCGCCCGCTCCCGATCCCTCGTCGTCGCGCTACTCGAAGCGCGCGATGGCGGCGGACCTCGTCGCGCTGATGCGCGCGCTCAATCACGAGCGCTTCCTGGTCGTCGGGCACGATCGCGGCGCGCGCGTGGGCTACCGCATGGCGCTCGACCATGCCGACCGCGTGCGCAAGCTCGCCACGTTCGACATCGTGCCGACCGGCGCGATGTGGGAGACCGCAAACCGGGTGTTCGCGGTGAACACGTTCCACTGGGGCTTCCTCGCGCAGGCGGGGGGCCTCCCCGAGAAGATGATCGGCGCCGATCCGGATTTCTGGGTCGAGGGGATCTGCCGGAAGTGGGCGCGCAACTTCAAGGCGCTCGAGGACGCGATGCCGGAGTACAAGCGGTGCTTCCGGCGGCCGGAGGTGGTCGCGGCGAGCTGCGCCGACTACCGCGCGGGCGCGACGCTGGACGACACCCACGACCGCACCGACCTCGACGCCGGGCGCAAGATCGACTGCCCGGTGCTGGCGGTGTGGTCCGGGACGTTCGTCGGCCAGGGCAAGTCGGGCGATCCGATGCAGACCTGGCGCCGTTTCGCGAACGACGTCCGCGGCTTCCCGGTCGACTGCGGTCACTTCATTCCCGAAGAAGCGCCGGGCACGGTCGAAGGACCGTTGCTCGATTTCCTGCGCAGGTAGCTGTCAGTCGGGACGGAGTCGTCCGACCGGCTCGAGCCGGCCCGCGCCCGCGGGTTTCATCACCACGAGCTCGGCCGTTCCCGGGTTCACGCCGGCAACCGGAAAGATCGTCGCGCCGTGAGTGACAAGCACGAGATTCCCCTCGCCGCGGTACGCCCCCGCGCGCTCGAGGATGGCGCGCTTCTGGGTGGGCTCGTTCTGCGCTCGTCCGAACAGGTTGTTGAGCGCGGCCCACGCTTCGTATCGATCGAACGCGAGCGTCGCGGTGTCGCGGCAGCGGCACCACTCGCTCGACAGCACCTGTGCGACCGGGACGCGCTCGCGTCGGAACGCCGCGCCGAGCCGCCGCCCCTGCTCGCGGCCCGCCGCGTTCAGATTGCGCTGCGTCTTGCAGTCGTCGAGCCGGAACCCCGGCGGATCGCCGACGCCCGGATCGGTCTCGGCGTGGCGGATGAAGACGACCAGCCCGCCCGCTCGGAGCTTTGCCCACAGCGCTTCGTCGGCGTTCGCAGCGCCGTACGCCCAAGCGAGCGCCACAAGCAACAAGCCCCGCAGGATCGCTGCGGGGCTCGTCCGGATTACCGGCACGAAGGCGTCACTTCACACCGGACTTAGTCCGCGTACTGTCCCGCCTTCTGGATGATCGGGCCCCACTTCTTGATCTCCGCCTCCAGGAACTTCTGGTGATAGGCGGGCGTCGCCTTGTCCAGTGCGATCGGCTCGGTACCGAGGTCCGCGAAGCGCTTGATGACGGTTGGGTCTTTCAGCGCGGCGTGGAGCGCCTTCACCAGCGTGTCGATCACCGGCTGCGGCGTGCCCTTTGGCGCGTAAAGTCCGTGCCAGATGGACACTTCGAACCCCTTGAGGCCCTGCTCCTGGAGGGTCGGCAGATCGGGGAGCGAAGGCACGCGCTTCGCCGTCGTGACCCCATAGGCCTTTACCTTGCCGCTCTTGATCTGCGAGGTGGTGTTGGTCGTCTGGTCGCACATGATGTCCACCTGTCCGCCGAGCAGGTCGTTCATCGCCGGCGCCGTCCCCTTGTACGGCACGGTGGTCATGTCGGTCTCGATCGCAGTCATGAAAAGGAGCCCGCACAGGTGCGACGCCGCGCCGAGCCCGGCGTTCGCGTAGGAGACCTTGTCCTTGTTCTTCTTGACGTACTCCAGAAGCTCCTTGAAGTTGTTCGGCGGGAAGTTGGCTCGCCCGATCATGGTCATCGGCACTTCGTTGACCAAGCCGATGTAGGCAAAGTCCTTGAGTGGGTCGAAGGTGAGTTTGCGGTACAGCGCGGGCACCGTCGACATCCCGATGTGGTACAGCAGGATCGTGTAGCCGTCGGGGGCGGCCCGCGCCACTCGCGCTACGCCGATCGTGCCGCCAGCACCGCCGACGTTCTCGACGAGCACCGTCTGCTTCAGCGCAGCCTGCATCGCCACGCCGATGGTCCGTGCAACAGTGTCCGTCGGCCCTCCCGCGGAGAACGGCACGACCATGGTGATCGGCTTGGTGGGGTATTGAGCGAACACTGGCGCGGCGAGCAGCGCGAGCGCCGCCGCAGTGACAAGCTTGCGAAACATCGAAACCTCCTCCGTTAGTCGGGATGGTCGGCACGCGCCTTCTCGTCGTCGTCCCCAGGCCGGGCGCGCTCCGCGACAGCGGCTGAAGTCTATCGCAGGCGGCCGGTGCCGCCTCCTGATGCAGATCAACCCGCGGCGGCGACCCGGGGGCCGCCCGGCGCTACTCGATGACCCCGAGGCGGCCGTTGTGGCTGCCCATGTACCAGTAACGCCCCTGGCCATCGACGATCGCCTTGCGGATGCCGACCCCGCTCGAGGGCAGCTTGAACACCCGGAACTGCAGCGTGGCCGGATCGAGCATTGCCACCGTGTCGGTCTGGATCTCGTTGGCCCAGACGCGTCCCTTCGCATCCACGGCCACCGCGTAGGGTCCGCCCGCCGTGCCGGCCGGCATCTCCAGCTCCCGGACCACCTTGCGCGCGACCGGGTCGACCTGGGCGAGCTTGCCGTTGCCGTAGTAGGTCACCCACAGGGTCCCGTCCGGCGCCGTCGCAATGCGCCGCGGGCGCGATCCGGGGCCGGTCGAGAGCGTCGTGATTTCGCCGGTCTTCGGATCGAGCCGCCCGAGGGAGTCGGCGCTGAAGCGGCAGAACCAGACGTTGCCCTGCTTGTCGAGCGCCAGGCCGTAGGGACTGCCGGAGGTCTTGTACTCGGTGATGCGCGAGGTCCGCGGATCCAGCCGGCCGATGCGCCCGCCGCCCTGAACGGTGAACCAGATGATCCCGTCGTCGGCGAGCACGAGCGTGTGCGGATCGCCGCCCGAGGGGGCTCTGTGCTCGAGGACGCGGCCGGAGCGCGGATCGAGCGCGCCGATGGTGCCGTTGCCGTTGCCCGTGTACCAGACGATGTTCTTCTCGTCGACGAGCAAGCCGTGCGGTTTGGCGTTCGGCGGCAGCTCCCACTCGGTGAATTGCTGGGTCTTCGTGTCGAAGCGGGCGATGCGGTTGCCCTGCATCACCGCGATGTAGATGTTGCCGTCCGGACCGATCGCCGGGTCGCGCGCGAACTTCGGCGTGGGCACCGGCCATTCGGTGATCTTGCCGGTCAGCTCCTTCGCGCCGGGCGTCACCCCGTAGTTGGAGCCGCCGGCGCAGGCGAGCAGCGGAACGAACGCGAGCGCGGTGAGCGATAGGCGCATGGAGGGCTCCCGAAGCGAATGCGTCGCGAGTCTAGCGACGCCGGACGAAGGAGGAGTCTAGCGCCGCCGCCGACGGCGCGCCGAGCAACGCCATGCAGTTGTCGAGCTCGTCGCGCAGGATCTCGAGCGCGCGTGCGGCGCCGCCCGGCCCGAGCGCGCCCAGTCCATAGAGAAACGGCCGGCCCACCAGCACGGCCCGCGCACCGAGCGCGAGTGCCTTCGCGATGTCGCTGCCGCGCCGCACGCCGCTGTCGAGATAGATCTCGAGCCGGTTGCCCACGGCCTCGACGACCTCCGGCAGCGCGCGGATCGACGACGGCACGTGATCAAGCTGGCGCGCGCCGTGGTTCGATACGATCACCGCTGCGGCGCCGTGCTCGGCGGCAAGCTTCGCGTCGTGCGCGGTCAGCACGCCCTTGATCACGAGCGGGCCGGGAAAGATCGAGCGCAGCCAGTCGACGTCCTTCCAGGTCACCGACTGGTCGAACTGCGAGTTGATGTGCTTGCCGAGGTTGATGAAGCCTTCGCCGGCGGTGATCGCGTCGGTGAAGTTGGCGAAGGTCATGCGCGGCCCGATCGCCATGTCGAGCATCCAGCGCGGGCGTGCGAGCACCTCGAGCACGTTGCGCGCCGTCACGCGCGGCGGGACGGTGAACCCGTTGTAGACGTCGCGCTCCCGCCGCCCCTGCACCGCGAGATCGATCGTGAGCACCAGCGCGCCGCACTGCGCCGCCGCGGCGCGCTCCACCATCGAGCGCGTGACGCCCCGGTCGCGCATCACGTAGAGCTGGAACCAGAACGGCTCGCCCGTCGCCGCGGCGATCTCCTCGATGCTGCAGGTCGCGGTCGTGCTCAGGCAGTACACGGTGCCCGCTTCCTTCGCCGCACGGGCCGCATGCAGCTCGCCCCGCGGCGTCGCGAGCCCGCTGATGCCGGTGGGCGCGACCATCAGGGGCATCGAGATCTCGCGCCCGAGCACCGTGGTCCTCAGGCTGCGCTGCGAGACGTCGACGAGCATCTTCGGCAGCAGCTCCCACGCCTCGAAGTCGGTGCGGTTCGCCGCGAGGGTGCGCTCGTCCATCGCGCCGCCGTCGATGAAGTCGAACACGACCTTCGGCAGGCGGCCGCGGGCGAGACGGCGGAGATCTTCGATGTTGATGATCGGGCCCACGGCGCCGCGATTATGCCGCGTATCGCCGGGACGACATCCTGCAGCGGGGCTCAGCGCACGGGTGCGGGAATGAAGGTGATGGGTGCGCTCGCCGTCAGCCTCGCCGTCTTTCGGGCAATTGGCGCGCGCCCGCTACCGGAGCTGTTCATGGTGTCGGCGACCATCAACCTCCGCATGAGGGAGGATCAGCGCCCCAACGCCCCTCCTTCAGGCACGGGTGTCGAGCAGGATCGCGGGGCGCCGACGGCGGCTAGTTCGCGGTCACGACGCGCCAGACCCCGTTGTTCCGGCCGTCGCCCGTCTTGTCGCCCGTCTTCGTATCGCCGACGTAGAAATAGAGGGGCTTGCCCTTGTAAGCCCACTGCATCGTGCCGTCTGCGCGCTTGAAGGTCGTCAGGTCGCCCCGGGGACTACCCCCGCCGGCCGTCGTGAACGGCGCCCATTGCCACGTGCAGTACGCGCTGTCGCAAGTGCTGCTGGGGGGATTGGTCACGTCGTTGCTGTTGGTATATAGCGTTCTGTGCTCGTACCAGTCGGTCATCACGCCACCGCGCATCTCGGTGGGCGCGATGGGGCGGTCGCCCGCGCAACCGCCGGCGATCGAGGCAGCGAGGACAAGAGCGAAAGTGCCGGGTCGAAGCATGGTCATGGACGGTTTCTCCTTTGAGGCTGTTGTTGCTGTTGAGGAGCTTGCGGAGGCGACCCCAACTCAAACGGGTCTCCGCAAGTTTAGGCTATTACACGAGTCCGTAGGAAACGGCCCTTGACACAAGTCAAACCGCGAATGGGCCGCGCGCGCAACGTCCCGGAGAAGACGACCGGCCTCGACCACGCCGGGTTCGTGACCCACGCGTACGTGGATGAGGTCCGTCCCGAGGTGAACTCCGTGCTGTACAGGCGCCTCTGGGCCGACGTCGCCGTTTCGGTGATGAAATGCGGGTTGATGTCGATCAGCAGCGGACGCGCCGACCGCGGCGCGGGGCGGGTTCCCACCATAGAATACGGGGGACTGTCGCACCGCCGCATTGGCGGCGGTGGCCCATATTCCTGTTGCGGGGGCACATCATGAACGACCAGAGCTCGAACTCCACCGCGCTCGAGGCGTGGCAGAAGGCCGCCGCCAAGTCCGCGGGCTCGCCCGACAAGCTCGTCTGGCGCACGCCGGAGGGCATCGAGGTCAAGGCGCTCTACACGGCCGAGGACTTGAAGGGCCTGCCCTACGCGAACACGCTGCCCGGCTTCGAGCCGTTCGTGCGCGGGCCGCAGGCGACGATGTACGCGGTGCGGCCGTGGACGATCCGCCAGTACTCGGGCTTCTCGACCGCCGAGGAGTCGAACGCCTTCTACCGCCGCAACCTCGCGTCCGGCCAGCAGGGCGTGTCGATCGCGTTCGATCTCGCCACGCACCGCGGCTACGACTCCGACCACCCGCGCGTCGGCGGGGACGTCGGGAAGGCCGGCGTGGCGATCGACTCGGTCGAGGACATGAGGGTGCTCTTCGACGGCATTCCGCTCGACAAGATCTCCGTGTCGATGACCATGAACGGCGCCGTCCTGCCGGTGCTCGCCGGGTACGTGGTCGCCGCGGAGGAGCAGGGCGTGAAGCAGACCGAGCTCGCGGGGACGATCCAGAACGACATCCTCAAGGAGTTCATGGTCCGCAACACCTACATCTACCCGCCCGAACCGTCGATGCGCATCGTGGCCGACATCATCGAGCACACGGCGCGCCACATGCCGAAGTTCAATTCGATCTCGATCTCGGGCTATCACATCCAGGAGGCGGGTGCGACGCAGGCGCTCGAGCTCGCCTTCACCCTCGCCGACGGGCGCGACTACGTGCGTGCGGCGCTCGCGCGCGGGCTCGACGTGGACGAGTTCGCCGGGCGGCTGTCGTTCTTCTTCAACGTGGGGATGAACTTCTATCTCGAGGTCGCGAAGCTGCGCGCCGCGCGCCTGCTCTGGTGGCGGATGATGAAGGACTTCAACCCGAAGAGCGCGCGCTCGCTGATGCTGCGCACGCACGTGCAGACCTCGGGCTGGTCCCTCACCGAGCAGGACCCCTACAACAACATCGTGCGCACCACGATCGAGGGGCTGGCGGCGGTGTTCGGCGGCACGCAGTCGCTGCACACCAACTCGTTCGACGAGGCGATCGCGCTGCCGACCGACTTCTCGGCGCGCATCGCGCGCAACACCCAGCTCGTCATCCAGGAGGAGACCCACATCACGAGCGTCGTCGATCCCTGGGCCGGCTCCTACATGATGGAGAGGCTCACGCAGGACATGGCCGACAAGGCCTGGGAGATCATCGAGGAGGTCGAGACGATCGGCGGCATGACCAAGGCGGTGCAGTCGGGCTGGGCGAAGCTGCGCATCGAGGCGTGCGCCGCCGAAAAGCAGGCGCGCATCGACCGCGGCGAGGACGTGATCGTCGGCGTCAACAAGTACAAGCTCGCCGAGGAGGATGCCGCTCGCGATCCGCCAGATCGACAACACCGCGGTGCGCGAGGCGCAGATCAAGCGGCTGCGGGAGGTCAAGGCGAAGCGCGATTCACGCGCGGTCGCGGCCGCCCTCGCGGCGCTGACCGACGCAGCGCGGACGGGCAGCGGAAACCTCCTCGACCTCTCGATCAAGGCGATCCGCGCCCGCGCCACGGTGGGCGAAGTGAGCGACGCGCTCGAGAAGGTCTGGGGCCGCTACCAGGCGCACGCGCAGACGGTGTCGGGCGTCTACGGCGCGGCGTTCCTGCAGGACGCCGGCTGGCAGGCGCTCAAGGGCGACATCGAGCAGTTCGAAGCCGCGGAGGGTCGGCGTCCGCGCATCCTCGTCGCAAAAGTCGGTCAGGACGGGCACGACCGCGGCGCGAAAGTCATCGCCACGGCGTTCGCGGATCTGGGCTTCGACGTCGACATCGGGCCGCTCTTCCAGACCCCGGAGGAAGCCGCGCGCCAGGCGATCGAGAACGACGTGCACGCGGTAGGCGTCTCCACCGCTCGCGGCCGGGCACAAGACGCTTGTGCCCGAGCTCGTCAAGGCGCTGCGCGCCCAAGGCGCGCCGGAAATCATCGTGGTGGTCGGCGGCGTAATTCCCCATCAGGACTACGAGTTCCTGAAGGCGGCCGGCGTTGCGGCGATCTTCGGTCCCGGCACGGTGATCTCCGAGGCCGCGCGGACCACGCTCAAGGCCATTCGGAGCGCCCGGGTCGCCGCGGGCGCGGTTTGACCTGACGCAAGGCGGACGCGCGCGGGGCCCCTTAGGTTTCCGGGCTCCGCACCAACGCGCCGAGCGGACATCGTCCAATGCCGGTCCACAAGCGCTCGACGCCCGAGCCCACGCACCTCGACCCCGCCGACCGGCGGCTTGCGGAAGGCGTGGTCGCGCGCGAGCCGCGTGCGCTCGCGAAGGCGATCACGCTGATCGAGTCGTCGCGGCGTGACCATCAGGCGCGCGCCACGGCGCTGCTCGAGGCGCTGCTGCCGCACACCGGCGGAAGCTTCCGCGTCGGCATCAGCGGCGCGCCCGGCGCAGGCAAGTCCACGTTCATCGAAAGGCTCGGACTTTCCCTGACCGCGCGTGGACGGCGCGTCGCGGTGCTGACCGTCGATCCGACCAGCGCCGTCTCGGGCGGCTCGATCCTCGGCGACAAGACGCGCATGGAGAGGCTCGCGCGCGATCCGAACGCGTTCATTCGCCCGAGCCCCTCGGGCGGGACGCTCGGCGGCGTGGCGCACAAGACGCGCGAGGCGCTCGCCCTGTGCGAGGCGGCGGGCTACGACGTGGTGATCGTGGAAACGGTGGGCGTCGGGCAGTCCGAGACCGCGGTCGCGGGCATGACCGACTGCTTCGTGCTGCTCGCGCTGCCGAACGCGGGCGACGACCTGCAGGCGATCAAGCGCGGCATCGTGGAGCTCGTCGACTTCGTGCTGGTGAACAAGTCCGACATCGATCCGAAGGCGGCCGAGCTCGCACGCACCCAGATCGCCAACGCGTTCTCGATGCTGCGCCAGCGCGCGGCGCACTGGTCGCCGCCGGTGCTCGCCCTGAGCGCGCTCACCGGCGCGGGCGTCGCGGCTTTCTGGGACGAGGCGGAGCGCTTTCGCGCGGCTGCGACTGCGAGCGGCGCAGCGGCGACGAGGCGCAAGGCGCAGGCGCTCGACTGGATGATCGCGCTCGTCGAGCACGAACTGCGCGCACGCTTCTATCAGAACCCGGCGGTGAAGGCCGAGCTCGCCGCGGTGCAGGCGGCGGTCGCCGAGGGGAGAATGACGCCGGCCGCCGGATCGGCACGGCTGCTCGCCAGCGCCAGGAACTAGATTCGTTCGGGGAGGAGGGAAGGATGCACGACATCATCAGGCAGCTCGACGAGATGCGCGCCGGCGCCCGGCTGGGAGGCGGCGAGAAGCGCATCGAGGCGCAGCACGCCAAGGGCAAGCTCACCGCCCGCGAACGCATCGAGCTGCTGCTCGACCCGGACTCGTTCGAGGAATGGGACATGTTCGTCGAGCATCGCTGCGTCGATTTCGGCATGGGCGAGCAGAAGATCCCGGGCGACGGCGTGGTGACCGGCTACGGCACGATCAACGGACGCCTGGTGTTCGTCTTCAGCCAGGACTTCACCGTGTTCGGCGGCGCCCTGTCGGAGGCCCACGCGGAGAAGATCTGCAAGATCATGGACCACGCGCTCAAGGCCGGGGCACCCGTGATCGGCCTGAACGACTCCGGCGGCGCGCGCATCCAGGAGGGCGTCGCCTCGCTCGGCGGGTACGCCGACGTGTTCCAGCGCAACGTCCTCGCGTCCGGCGTGATCCCGCAGATCTCGGTGATCATGGGCCCGTGCGCGGGCGGCGCGGTGTACTCGCCGGCGATGACCGATTTCATCCTCATGGTTAAGGACACCTCCTACATGTTCGTCACCGGGCCGGAGGTCGTGAAGACGGTGACCCACGAGAAGGTCACGGCCGAGGAGCTCGGCGGCGCCGTGACGCACTCGACGAAGTCGGGCGTCGCCGACCGCGCGTTCGAGAACGACGTCGAGGCGCTCTCGATGGTGCGGCGGCTGGTGAACTACCTGCCGCCCAACAACCGCGAAAAACCGCCGGTGCGCCCGACTACCGACGGCGCCGACCGGCTCGACTACTCGCTCGACACGCTCGTCCCCGACAGCCCCAACAAGGCGTACGACATCAAGGAACTGATCTTCAAGGTCGTCGACGACACCGACTTCCTCGAGTTGCAGCCCGACTACGCGAAGAACATCGTGATCGGGTTCGGCCGCATGGAGGGCTCTACCGTCGGCATCGTCGCCAACCAGCCGCTCGTGCTGGCCGGCTGCCTCGACATCAAGAGCTCGATCAAGGCGGCGCGCTTCGTGCGCTTCTGCGACGCGTTCAACATCCCGCTCATCACCTTCGTGGACGTGCCGGGCTTCATGCCGGGAACCGCGCAGGAGTTCGGCGGGATCATCAAGCACGGCGCCAAGCTCCTGTACGCCTATGCCGAGGCGACGGTGCCGAAGGTGACCGTGATCACGCGCAAGGCCTACGGCGGCGCCTACGACGTCATGAGCTCGAAGCATTTGCGCGGCGACGTGAACTTCGCCTGGCCGTCGGCGGAAATCGCGGTGATGGGGCCGAAAGGCGCGGTCGAGATCATCTTCCGCAAGGACCTCGGCGACCGCGAGAGGATCGCCGCGCGCACCGAGGAGTACCGGAGGAAGTTCGCCAACCCGTTCGTCGCCGGCAGCCGCGGGTTCATCGACGACGTGATCATGCCGCACGAGACGCGCAAGCGCATCTGCCGGTCGCTCGCGATGCTGCGCGAGAAGAAGCTCGAGAACCCGTGGCGCAAGCACGGGAACATTCCGTTGTAGGGAAGGGGGAAGGGAGACGCGGGAGGGGAGCGGTGTATCTGCGCCGTTCTTCACGACCCGCATCCGGCACACGATGTTCAAGAAGATTCTGATCGCGAACCGCGGCGAGATCGCCTGCCGCGTGATCCGCACCGCGCAACGGATGGGCATCGGGACCGTCGCGGTCTACTCCGAGGCCGACCGCGACGCGCGGCACGTGGACCTTGCCGACGAGGCGGTGCCGATCGGCCCGCCGCCGTCGGCGCAGAGCTACCTCCTCATGGATCGCATCCTGCAGGCGGCGAAGGACACCGGCGCCGAAGCCGTGCATCCGGGCTACGGGTTCCTGTCCGAGAACGCGGCGTTCTGCGACCTGCTGGAGAAGAACGGCGTCGTCTTCATCGGGCCGAAGGCGAAGTCGATCCAGGCGATGGGCGACAAGATCGCCTCCAAGAAGCTCGCCGCTGCCGCCAAGGTCAACACGATCCCCGGCTATACCGACGTGATCGGGAACGCCGAGCAGGCGGTCGAAATCGCTCGGGACGTCGGCTATCCGGTGATGATCAAGGCGTCTGCCGGCGGCGGAGGCAAAGGCCTGCGGGTCGCATGGACCGACGCGGAGTGCCGCGAAGGTTTCCAGAGCTGCCGCAACGAGGCAAAGGCCGCGTTCGGCGACGACCGGGTGTTCATCGAGAAGTTCATCGTCGAGCCGCGCCACATCGAGATCCAGGTCCTCGGCGACGCGCACGGCCATTGCGTATACCTCTGGGAGCGCGAGTGCTCGATCCAGCGTCGCCACCAGAAGGTGCTCGAGGAGGCGCCCTCCCCGTTCCTCGACGAACGGACGCGCCGCGCGATGGGCGAGCAGGCCGTCGCGCTCGCGCGAGCGGTCGACTACCAGTCGGCCGGCACGGTCGAGTTCGTGGTCGGCGCCGACCACAGCTTCTACTTCCTCGAGATGAACACGCGGCTGCAGGTCGAGCACCCGGTGACCGAGATGATCACCGGCCTCGACCTCGTCGAGCAGATGATCCGCGTCGCCGCCGGCGAGCGGCTCGCGTTCGCGCAGAAGGACGTGAAGCTGAACGGCTGGGCGATGGAATGCCGCATCAACGCGGAGGATCCATTCCGCGGCTTCTTGCCCTCGATCGGACGGCTGGTGAAGTACCTCCCGCCCGCCGAGCTGCCGGGAATGGTGCGCGTCGACACCGGGGTCTACGAGGGCGGCGAGATCTCGATGTACTACGACTCGATGATCGCGAAGCTCGTCGCCCACGGCGCCACACGCGACCAGGCGATCGCGCGCATGCGCGACGCGCTGAACGCCTTCGTCATCCGCGGCGTGTCCACGAACATCCCGTTCCAGGCCGCGCTGATGCAGCACCCGCGCTTCGTGGCGGGGCGCTTCAACACCGGGTTCATCGCCGAGGCATACCCGCGGGGCTTTCGCAGCGAGGACGTCCCGCACGACGATCCGGTGCTGCTGATATGCGTCGCTGCCGTGCTTCACCGCCGATACATGGACCGCGCCGCCGGGATCACCGGCCAGCTGCGCGGCCACGAGCGCAAGGTGGGACCCGACTGGGTCGTCGTCATGCGCGGCGAGCATCATCCGGTGACGGTGTCCAACATCGCGAACGGCCAGCACGTCGCCTACAAGGGCGAGGCGTTCACCGTGCTCTCCGACTGGGCGTTCGGACATCCGATCTTCCGCGGCGCGGTGAACGGGCGCGAGGTCTGCATGCAGGTCGAGCGGCGGAACCTCGTCTACCGCCTCTTCCACTGGGGCACCCAGGTCGATGTGATGGTGCTCACCGCGCGCGCCGCCGAGCTCTTCGCGCTCATGCCGCACAAGCCCCCGCCGGATCTCTCCAAGTTTCTGATCTCACCGATGCCGGGCCTGCTGACCGAAATCGCCGTCGCCGCGGGCCAGGAGGTCAAGGCCGGCGAGAAGCTCGCGGTGATCGAGGCGATGAAGATGGAGAACGTGCTGCGCGCGGAGAACGATGCGCGCATCAAGGCGTTGCTCGCCAGGCCGGGCGACAGCCTGGCGGTCGATCAGTCGATCATCGCGTTCGAGTGAGCGCGGGGGTCACCGCGGCGCGAAGGCCGCGATGACCTCCGCCGGCGCCTGAACGAGCTCGATCAGCACGCCCTCGCCCGCGATCGGAAACTCGCCGTTTGCCTTGGGGTGGATGAAGCAGATGTCGTAGCCGGCGCCACCGCGCCGGATGCCGCCCGGGGCGAAGCGCACGCCTTGCGCCGTCAGCCACTCCATCGCCTTCGGGAGATCGTCGACCCAAAGGCCGATGTGGTTGAGCGGCGTCTCGTGCACCGCGGGCTTCTTCGCCGCGTCGAGCGGCTGCATCAGATCGACCTCGACCTTGTGCGCACCCGACCCGAGCGCGAGGATGTCCTCGTCGACGTTTTCGCGCTCGCTGCGGTAGTTGCCGGCCAGCGGTACACCGAGCGTGTCGACCCAGAGCTTGGCGAGACGCCCCTTGTCGAGCGCGCCGATGGCGATCTGCTGCAGGCCGAGGATGCGGAAGGGTCGGGTCGTCATGCGGGCACTCCGGTGGAGCCGCGGATTCTACCGGGCCCCCATCAGCGCCAGCAGCACGCCACCCGCGACGACGCTCGCGACCTGCCCGGCGGCGTTCGCGCCCATTGCGTGCATCAGCAGGAAATTCTCGTAGTCCTCGTCCTGCGCCATCTTGTGCACGACGCGCGCCGCCATAGGGAACGCGCTGATGCCGGCCGCGCCGATCAGCGGATTGAAGCGCCCGCCGCTGAGCACGTTCAGGAGCTTCCCGAAGAGCAGCCCCGCGGCGGTGTCCACCGCGAAGGCAAGAATGCCGAGCACCAGGATCGCGAGCGTGCTCGGCTTGAGGAACTCGGCGCCGCCATCGTCGAGCCGATGGCGAGCCCGAGAAAGAGCGTCACGATGTTGGCGATTTCCTCGGACGAGGCCCGCGTGAGCCGCTGGACCGCGCCGGACTCCCTCATCAGGTTGCCGAGCATCAGCATGCCGATCAGCGGCGTGGCGAACGGCACCAAGGTCCCGACCAGCACCGTGACGACGATCGGGAAGAGGATGCGGGTGCGCCGGCTGATCGCGCGCTGGCTGTACGGCATGCGGATCAGGCGTTCGCGCTGCGTCGTCAGCGCACGCATGATCGGCGGCTGGATGATCGGCACCAGCGACATGTAGCTGTAGGCTGCGACGGTGATGGGCCCCAGCAGGTGCGGCGCCAGGATGCCGCTGACGTAGATCGACGTCGGGCCGTCGATCGCGCCGATGATCCCGATCGACGCCGCCTCCTCGCGGCTGAATCCGAACAATAGCGCCAGAACGAGCGTGACGAAGATCCCGAACTGGCCGGCCGCTCCGAGCAGCACCATCCGCGGGTTCTCGAGCAGCGGCCCGAAGTCGGTGAGGGCGCCGATGCCGATGAAGATCAGCAGCGGAAAGAGCTCGTTCGCGATCCCCGCGTTGTAGAGCACGCGCAGCATCCCGTCGTCGGCGATGAGGGGCGACAGCGGCAGGTTCGCGAGGAGGCAGCCGGCGCCGATCGGCACGAGCAGCATCGGCTCGTAGTCTTTCGCGATGGCCAGGTAGAGCAGCACGCAGGCGACCGCGATCATGATCGCCGACTGCGGCGTCACGTGCGCGACGCCCTGCAGCAGCAGGTTCAGCGTGTCGCCGCTCACGGCCGCTCAGCCCGCACGGAAGCGAATGATTGCGTCGCCATGTCCGACCGTCTGCCCGACGGCGACGCACACCTCGGCGATCGTTCCAGCGCGCGGCGACTTGATGCTGTTCTTCATCTTCATCGCCTCGAGCACCGCGATCGGCTGGCCGCGCTCGACCGTGTCACCGGCCGCGACGCTGACCTCGAGGATGACGCCGGGCATCGGCGCAGTGAGCGCGCCCGCGCCACCGCCGCCGCTGCGCGCCGGATTGGGCGCAGCGGGCGCGGGCTTGCGGCTGACCGGCGCTCCGGGCTCGGGCGCCGCACTCGCCGCCGACGCGCCGCGCGCCGGCGCAAAGCCGGGCGTGATCGTCGCCTCGGGCAGGTCCTCGTCGCCCGAGAGCGCGACTTCGTAGCGCTCGTCGCCGACGACCACCTCGAAGCGATCGGCCGACTGCTCCTGCACGTCGATCACGAACTCGCGACCGCGAATCTGCAGCGTGTAGCGCCTCATGGCCTGCCTCGCCAGGTGCGGTTCTGGCGCGCGCGCCCGGTCGCCACCCAGCGCGAGGCATAGAGCAGGCTGCCGGGCCAGTAGCTGCGCATCGCCGGCGCGGCCTGACGGCGGCGCACCACCTTGTGCGTCAGCACGGCGACGGTGATCGCGGCGACGAGGTCCGCGTCCATCTCCCCGGTCGGCGCCTCCGCCGTCGCCCGCACCATTGCGGGCATCGACGGTGCCAGCGCGGCGGGTGGCGCGTCGAAGCGGAGCACCAGGCTGAGCAAGCCCCACAGCGCGGCGAGCAGCGCGAAGACGAGGCCCATGCCGACCACCGTCATCTGCAGACCCCAGCCGAGGTTCTCCACGCGCGGCTCCTAGGACGGGAAGAGCCCGTGCTTCTTGGTCGGGTTCTGCTGCACCTTCGTGCGCAGGACCTCGAGCGCGCGCACCAGGCGTGGGCGCGTCTCGCGCGGCTCGATCACCTCGTCGATCTGGCCGACGTCCGCGGCGCGATACGGATTGAAGAACATCTCGCGGTAGTAGGCGATCAGCTCGCGCTCCTGGCGCGCCGGATCGGCGGCCTGCGCAGCTCCTGGCGGTACAGGACCCGCACCGCGCCCTCGGCGCCCATCACCGCGATCTGCGCAGTCGGCCAGGCGTAGGCGAGGTCGGTGCGCATCTGCTTCGAGCTCATCGCGACGTACGAGCCGCCCATGGCCTTGCGCGTGACGATCGAGATCTTCGGCACGGTCGCCTCGCAGTACGCGTAGATGATCTTCGCGCCGTGCCGGATGACGCCGTCGTACTCCTGGTCGACGCCGGGCAGGAAGCCGGGGCAGTCGACGAACGTGACGAGCGGGATGTTGTAGGCGTCGCAGATGCGGATGAAGCGCGCGATCTTGTCGCTCGCGTCGATGTCCAGCGCGCCGGCCATGTGCGCCGGCTGGTTGGCGACGATCGCCCACGCGAGTAGCCGTCCAGGCGCGCGAAGCCGACGACCGCGTTGGGGGCGAAGTCGGAGTGGATCTCCAGGAAGCTGTCGCGGTCGAAGACGTGCCGATCACGGTCGCGCATGTCGTACGGCTCGTTCTCGCTCGCGCGGAACGAGCGCTATTGAGCGACTCGTCCATGCGGTCGGTCGGGTCATAGGGCGCGCACCTGCGGCGGATCCTCGGTGTTGTTCTGCGGCAGGTAACTCAGCAGCAGCTTCACGAGCTCGATGCGCGGCCTGCTCGGTCTCGGCAGCGAGATGCGCGACGCCGCTGCGGCCGTTGTGGACAGCGGCGCCGCCCAGGGTCGGCGCGGTGACCTCCTCGCCGGTCACCGCCTTGATCACCTCCGGGCCCGGTGAGGAACATGAAGCTGGTGTCGCGCGTCATGATCACGAAATCGGTGAGCGCCGGGCGAGTAGACCGCGCCGCCCGCGCAGGGCCCGAGGATCACCGAGATCTGCGGGATGACGCCCGAGGCCAGCACGTTGCGCACGAACACCTCGCCGTAGGCGGCGAGGCTCCGGACCCCCTCCTGGATGCGCGCGCCGCCCGAGTCGTTCAGGCCGATGAGCGGGATGCCGCTTTCGAGCGCCAGATCCTGGATGCGGCAGATCTTGTGCGACTGGACCTCGGAGAACGACCCGCCGAGCACGGTGAAGTCCTGCGCGAAGACCGCGACCCGCCGCCCGTTGATCTTGCCGAAGCCGGTGACGATCCCGTCGCCCGGGAAGCGCTGCTCGGCCATCCCGAAGTCGGTGATGTTGTGGGTGGCCAGCGCGCCGAACTCCTGGAACGAGTCCCTCGTCCAGGAGGAGCGCCAGCCGCTCGCGCGCGGTGAGCTTCCCGCGCGCGTGCTGCTGCTCGATCCGCTTCGGGCCGCCGCCAAGCACCGCGCGGCTGCGCATCTCGCGCAGCGTCGCCAAGTGCTCGCTCGCCTTCGCGTCCGACATTGCCCCCTCCTTCGAGCCCCGCACAGGGTGGCGGCGGGACGAGCTTCCGGTATTGACCTGAGTCAATTGGCGCAGCAGACAGCGGGAAAGGGGGTACGGCGGGTCGCGCTACGTGCGCCATACCGATCCGAGGTCGGCATGGCGCGCCCGGCAGGAGTCGAACCTGCGACCTTTGTTCGCATCGGAAACCAACCCGATTGAACAAGGGGGCAACGCCCCCTTGTAGATCCCCCAAGTCAGACGTGACCTCGGAAGGGCTCGTGGCGCGCCCGGCAGGAGTCGAACCTGCGACCTTTGGCTTCGGAAACCAACACTCTATCCAACTGAGCTACGGGCGCGCGGAAGAGCGGGCGCATTTTACCGCAAGGGAGCGGGCAGCTATAATCCCGCCTCCCAGCTGCGCCACTCCCCTCCTCCGAGGCGTCGACCGATGAAAGACCAAGGCTACGAGCACGCTCATTCCTCGCCGATCAAGACCCCGCAGCAGCTCGCCGTGGTGGTGGTGCTGGCGTTCGTGATCCCGGTCATCGGGTTCATCCTCCTCGCAGGCTTCGTGATCTCGCGGCTATCGCAGCGCGGCGTCGAAGTCCGAGGCGCCCGACGTGGTCGCGCGACGCATCCAGCCGGTCGCACGCGTCGAGTTCGCGGACGCGGCAGCGGGTCCGCGCGCCGCAAAGAGCGGCGAGGAGGTCTACAAGGCCGTGTGCTCGGCGTGTCACGGGACCGGCGCCGCAGGTGCGTGGAAGTTCGGCGACAAGGCCGCTTGGGCCCCGCACATCAAGGAAGGTCTGGACGCGCTCGCCAAGAACGCGATCAACGGCATTCGCGCGATGCCTCCGCGCGGCGGCAATCCGGACCTCTCCGATCTCGAGGTCACGAGCGCCGTGGCTTACTTAGCCAATGCTGCGGGCGCCAATTTCAAGGAGCCGGCGGCGCCCGCCGCGCAGCCCGCAGCGTCGGCCGACCGCACCGGCGAGCAGATCGTGCAGGCGGGCTGCAGCAACTGCCACCTCACGGGAGAAGGTGGCGCCCCGAAGATCGGCGATCGCGCCGCGTGGTCGAAGCGGATTTCGGCGGGAATCGACAAAGTCACGGCGAGCGCGATCAGGGGTCACGGCGGAATGCCGGCGCGCGGGGGGTTCGCCAGTCTCACCGATCCCGAGATGAAGAAGGCGATCCTCTACATGTTCGACGCGGGCGGGGGCAAGCTGGTGCCCGCTGCGGCGGCACCGGCCGCAGCCGCGGCAAAGTAGCCGGCGGCGCGCGCGGATAAAGGGCGGCCGAGCCGCCCTTTTTTGTTGCACGCGTGGCCCGGCCCGGCGAGTTGACACTGCCGGGGAACGATGCAATCCTGCCCCGCGATCCGCCCGCGAGAAGAACGAAAGCCGTCGCGGCTGCCGCGCGCGGGCGCCCCATCGAAGGAGGATCCAGATGCTTCGCCGTACCGTCCTGCGGCTCGCCGCCGCCCTCGTCGCTTTCGCGCTCGCCCCGGCAGCGCTTGCCCAGTATCCGAACCGTCCGATCACGCTCATCGTGCCGTGGGGCGCGGGCGGCGGCACCGACGCCACCGCGCGCATCCTCGCAGCCATGATGGAGAAGGAGTTGAAGCAGCCGATCAACGTCGTCAACCGCACCGGCGGCAGCGGTGTGGTCGGTCACTCGGCCATCGCAGAGGGCACGGCCGACGGCTACACGATCGGCCTCATCACCGTCGAGATCGGGATGATGCACTGGCAGGGGCTCACCAAGCTCACCGGGGCGTCGTACACGCCGCTCGGCCTGGTAAACGCCGACCCGGCGGGCCTGCAGGTGCGCGCGGACTCGCCGTACAAGACCGCGAAAGAACTGCTCGACGCGATCAAGGCGAACCCGGGCAAGTTCAAGGCCTCCGGCACGGGGCAGGGCGGGATCTGGCACCTCTCGATCGCGGGCATGCTCAAGAGCCTCAATGTCGATCCCGCGATCGTCCCCTGGGTTCCGTCGAACGGCGCGGCGCCCGGACTGCAGGATCTCGTGGCTGGCGGCGTGGAGGTCGTGCCGTGCTCGATCCCGGAGGCGCGCGCGCTCATCGATGCGGGCAAGGTGAAGAGCCTCGCGATCATGGACGTGGATCCACCGGCGCTCTACCCGAACGTGCCACCGCTCAAGAAGGCACTCGGTACCGACTGGACGATGGCCGCATGGCGCGGCATGGCAGCGCCGAAGGGAATCCCGAAGGACGTCGAGGCAAAGCTCGTCGACGCCGTGAAGAAGGCCTACGACAGCGCCGACTACAAGAAATTCATGGCGGACCGCGGCTTCGGCGTCATCTACATGCCGCCGGCGGAGTTCGCGAAGTTCATGGAGAAGTCGTCGAGCGACCTCGGCGCGACGATGAAGGCGGTCGGAATCGTCAAGTGACGCCGCGGCGCCGCGCGAGCGGGGATCCAGTACAGCGCGTCCTGGATTCCCGCTCGCGCGGAGATGACGTGCACGCATGAGAATCAACGACGCCATCGCCGGCGTTGCGCTGATCGCGCTGGCGGTCGCGATTCTTGTCCACATCCAGGGCTACCCGATGATGCCGGGCCAGAAGTACGGCCCGGCGCTGTTTCCCGGGCTGATCGCGGTTGGCTTCATCGTCACCGGCGGCCTGCTCGTCCTGCGCGGCGTAAAGGCGGGCCTTCCGCTTCTCGCGCCCGGTGAGTGGATGCGCGAGCGGGGGCTCGTCACCAACTTCCTCGCAGTGTGCGCGGCACTCGTGTTCTACGCCCTCGCGGTGGATCCGCTCGGGTTCATCCCCACCGGGGTCATTCTCCTCGTCGCGCTGTTTCTCAAGTTCGGCGTGCGCCCGCTGGGAGCGGTCGTGACGGCCGTCGCGACGACGCTCATCATGCATTGGCTCTTCTACAAATTGCTCAAGGTACCCCTGCCGTGGGGCGTCCTCGAGCGGTTCGCCTGGTAGCCGCGAGACATGGAGCACATCGCCACCGCCTTCGGCCTGGTCTTCGAGCCCTACACGCTCGGCGTCATCTTCGCCGCCAGCCTCTTCGGGCTGTTCGTCGGCGCCGTGCCGGGGCTCACCGCCACGATGGCCACCGCGCTGCTCGTGCCGGTGACGTTCTTCATGCCGCCGGTGCCGGCGATCGCGTCGATCGTCACCGCGGCGGCGATGGCGATCTTCTCCGGCGACATCCCCGGCGCGCTGATCCGCATCCCCGGGACGCCGGCGTCGGCGGCGTACACCGACGAGTCGTACATGATGACCAAGAAGGGCCTCGCCGAAACGGTGCTCGGTGCGGACCTCGTGTTCTCCGTGATCGGCGGTATTTTCGGCACGATCGTGCTCGTCGCAGCCGCGCCATCGCTCGCCGAGGTGGCGCTTAAATTCAGC
This sequence comes from uncultured beta proteobacterium, assembly GCA_963747775.1. GTDB lineage: Bacteria > Pseudomonadota > Gammaproteobacteria > Burkholderiales > SG8-39 > JAGVSZ01. The sequence continues at coordinate 859,152 of CAVVGT010000016.1, read as the reverse complement.
TCGTTCGAGTACTTCTGGCTGGTGCTGCTCGGCCTGACGTGTGCGGTAATCATCACGATCGGCGACACGCTAAAGGGCATCGTTTCGCTTCTTTTCGGGCTGCTGATCTCCTCGATCGGGCTCGATAACCCGGCCGGCCACCCGCGCTTCACGTTCGGCTCGATCGAGCTGCTCGGCTCGGTCGGCCTGATCCCGATGATGATCGGGATGTTCGCGGTGTCGGAGATCCTGCGCTTCTCCGTGTCGCTGCACGAGACCACGGAAGTGTTTCGCAAACAGATCGGCAACGTCTTCCGCGGGATGTGGGGCCTGTGCTTGAAGTATCCGTGGTCGATCGTGCGCGGCAGCGTGCTCGGCACCGCGATCGGCGCGCTGCCAGGTGCCGGCGCGGATATCGCCGCATGGATGTCGTATGCGATGTCGAAGCGCTTTTCCAAGACCCCCGAGAAGTTCGGCACGGGCCACGTCGAAGGCATCGTCGAAGCCGGTGCGGCCAATAACAGTGCGCTCGCGGGCGCGTGGATCCCGGCGCTGGTCTTCGGGATCCCCGGCGACTCGATCACTGCAATCGTGATCGGCGTCCTATACATCAAGGGAATGAATCCGGGCCCGACGATCTTCATCAATAACCCGGAGAACATCTACGCCGTGTTCATCGTCTTCTTCATGGCGAACCTGCTGATGATCCCGCTCGGCTGGGCGGCGATCAAAACGGCGCGGCGCATTCTCGAAGTGCCGCGCAATATCCTGATGCCGATCATCCTGCTGTTCTGCATCGTCGGCGCGTTCGCGATCAACAACACCGTCTTCGCGGTGGCTGTGATCCTGGTGTTCGGCGTCATCGCCTACTTCATGGAAGAGAACGGCTATCCGGTCGCCCCCGCGATCCTCGGGCTCATCCTGGGCACCATGCTCGAGGAAAACTTCATCACATCGATGATCAAGTCCGACGGACGGTTCCTGGGTTTCTTCGAGCGCCCGATCGCGGCCGGTCTCGGCGCATTGACGATCGTCGTCTGGCTGTGGCCGCTCGCGAAGTGGCTGTGGTCGCGGCGCCCTGCGGCCGCGGCTCAGTGACCCGGCGCGGCGCGGGCACCGCCGCGACGCAGGCTCTGATAGGCATAGATCGACCCGCCCAGCACAATCCCGATCACGTCGGTCACGGTGCCCGGATGAATGCAGAGCAGCGCTGCGACGATCATCACTGCGCGGAGCGGCATCGCCAACGGGCGGCGCGCCCACCCTTCCGTACCGGCGCCGAGGAACCACACCCCGATCGACGCAGTGATCCCGGCCTGCACGATCTCCGGCCATGTGCCCTGCATGAGCAGCACCGGGCTGAAGAAGAACATGAAGGGCACGATGAAGGTCGCGAGCCCCATCTTCAGCGCGACCCATGAGGTCTTCCACGGGTCCGCCTGCGCCATGCCTGCCGCGGCGAACGACGCGAGCGCCACCGGCGGCGTAATCGCGGAAATCACCGCGAAGTAGAAGATGAACATGTGCGCAACGAGCGGCGGGACGCCCATCTTTATGACGCCGGGCGCAATCACCGCTGCTGCGATCGCGTAGGCGGCGGTCGTCGGCATCCCCATGCCGAGGATCAGCGCGACCAGCGCCGCGAAGAACATCGCAATCAGCTGGTGCTGGCCGGCGAGCGTGAGCAGCATCTGCGAGAACCGTCCGCCGATCGCCGGTGAGCGCGATGACGCCGACGATGATGCCGGCGCACGCGCAGACCGCGACGAGCTGGGTGCAATCCTTTGCTGCAGCAATCAAGCCGTCACCGGTGCGCTTCCAGCCGAACAGCGCGGCAAGGATCAGGATCGCAACGAGCGCGACGGCGAAGGTGCCCAGTTCGCCGAGCCCCGCCGCAGCCGTTCCCGCGAACGTCGCGGGAACGAAGTAGAACAGCGCGCCCAGCGCGACGATCGACACGACGCGCATGAGCAGCCGCTGGCTGACCTGAAGGGCGCCGTACCGGACGGCGCCTACATCATCGAGGCTGAAGTCGCCGAGCCGGAACGCGATCAGCCCCGCAATCATCGCCGTGCCAATCCCGAGCGCGCCGGCGCGGAACGGCGAGTAGCCGCTGACCAGCGCCCAGACCAGGACGACAATCGGAGCGAACAGGTACAAGAGCGTAATCATCTTGCCGAGCGACGGCAGCTCGTGACGCGAGACGCCGCGCAGGCCGAGGCGGATCGCATGCAGGTCAACGTGGACCCAACATGCGACATAGAACAGGAACGCCGGCATGATGGCCGCGAACGCGATCTCGCCGTACGGAATGCCGGTGATCTCGGCCATCAGGAACGCACCCGCGCCCATGACCGGTGGCGTGATCTGGCCGCCGGTGGAGGAGGTCGCCTCGATCGCTGCCGCGGTCTCCTTGTCGTAGCCGACCTTGCGCATCATCGGGATCGTCACCATCCCCGAAGCGACGACGTTCGCGACCGCGGACCCGGAGATCGTGCCGACCAGCACGCCGGATGCCACCGCCGCCTTCGCCGGCCCGCCGCGTGCCCAGCCGAAGATCGCGTTGCAGAGGTCGTTGATGTAATCGCCGACCTTTGAGACGGTGAGAAACGCGGCGAACGTGACGAACAGGATGATGTAGGTGGACGACACCTGCGTCGTCACCCCGAAGATCCCGTACTCGCTGTAGATGTAGGTGAAGAAGCGGTCAACGCCGAACCCTTTGTGCTCGAGCACACCGGGCATCCACTGCCCCACGAAGGCGTAGACGATGAAGACGGCGGCGATGATCGGCAGCGCGAGCCCGGCGGTCCGGCGCGCGAACTCGAGCACGATCAGCGTGCCGACGACGCCGCTCACGACGTCGCCGGTGGTGAACTGCGCCCCGGCGCGGAAGAGCAATCCGTCGAGCTCGATCGCGACGTAGACCGCGCACGCGATCGAGGCGATCACTAGGATCCAGTCGTACCACGGCACGCCGGTCGCGCGGATGCGGTGCGCGGCCGAGTAGAGCATGAAGCCGATCGCCGCGCCCCAGCCCACGTGGATCGCGCGGAAGAGCAGCGGTTCCAGCGGGTAGAAGTTGAGGACGATCATGTGGAAGACCGTGAAGCCGATCGCGAGCGCCGCGAGCAGCCAGGCCTCCCACTTCCGCAGGCTTCGCTTGTTGCCGCCGTACTCCTCCTCCGGGACCGGCGGCGGCGCGACTTCGTGCTTGGGTGCAGCGGTCATCGGTCTTCTCCTCCTCCCAGAGAAAGCAAAGCCGCGCTCGAGTCGGGCCCGAGCGCGGCTGCCGAATGCGTTCCGAGCGTGCGGCTGGAACCTCTACGGCAAGAGGTTCTTCGGCAGGTTGATGCCCTTCTCTTTGTAGTACCGCACCGCGCCCGGGTGGAACGGCAGGAACGTGTTCCGGTTCCAGTTCTCGGTCAGCGTCTCCTTGCCCGCCGCGTGCCCCTTCACCAGCGCCGCGTTGTTCTCGAGCACAGCCTTGGTGACCGCGTACGCGAGATCGTCGGGCACGTCCTTGTGCGCGATCGAGAAGTTGTAGACGCCGACGGTCTTGTGGTCGGCCGTTTGCTGCTTGTAGGTGCCTTTCGGGATCACCGAGTCGGAGAGCTCGGGCAGGGCTTTCTTCAGCTTGGCGATTTCCTCGTCGGTGTAGGTGAAGAACGTCACCTTGTTGGTGGTCTCCAGCTCCGAGTACACCGCGATCGGGACTCCCGCGCAGAACGGGAACGCGTCGATCAGCCCGTCCTGAAGGTTCGCTCCCATGTCCGAGGCCTGGCCGTTGCGAATCGTCGCCTTGATGCCGAGCGCCTCGAACATCAGCGGGAAGTAAGTGCCACACGTTCCGGCGCGCGGACCGACGCCGGCGCGCTTGCCCGCGAGGTCCTTGACGCTCTTGATGCCCGACTTCTCAAGCGCGACGAAATGGAACGGCGTGTCGTACATCGGGAACAGCGCGCGGATGTTGCGGTACTGCTTGCCCTTGGTCCAGTCGCCCTTGCCTTCCCAGGCCTGCAGCCCCACGCCCATGGTCGTCATGCCGAAGTCGACCTGCCTCGAGTCGGTCAGGATGATGTTCTGGTTCGGACCCTGCGTCTGCTGGGTGCTGATGTTGGTGCCGACTTTCTCGTTCACGAGGCTCGCCCAGACCTGGCCGTAGACGAAGTACGTCCCGCCGACCGAGGCGGTGCCGAGGGTGAGGTTCTTGGGCCAGGCGGGATTCACCTGGGCGTGCGCGGCGGCTGCAAGTGCAACCGAACAAACCGCGGCCGCAAGAGCGCGGATCACTTGCGTGAGAGTCATCGCTTCCTCCAGTAGGGTTCAATAGAGAGTCATGATGCTTGCCGGGTCTACTGTCACACCCTGCCCGGCTGTGCGGTGTACTGCTGTTGTTGAATGCTTATCGCACTGCAATTTAGCACCCGCCCCCCGGGCTGGCAACGTAACGGTGCGCGCCGGACGGCGGGCCTTGCCCATGGGCTAGAATTGGCCCGCCCCCGAACGACACCGTCACGATGATCCCGCAGCTTTCCACCGCATCCAGCGGCGCGCTGACCGACCTGGAGCGGCGCATTCTCGACGGCAGCGCCGCGGTCGAGCGCTGGTTCCGCGGTCAGTGGCAGGAGCACACGCCGCCCTTCTACTCCTCGGTGGACCTGCGCAACTCCGGCTTCAAGCTCGCGCCGGTGGACACGAACCTGTTTCCCGGCGGGTTCAACAACCTGAACCCGAGCTTCCTGCCGCTGGCGGTGCAGGCCGTGATGGTCGCGATCGAGCGACACTGTCCGGATGCAAGCAACCTGCTCCTCATTCCGGAGAGCCACACGCGCAACGCGTTCTACCTCCGGAACGTCGCGCGGCTCCGGACGATCCTGCGGCAGGCCGGTCTCAACGTCCGCATCGGGACGCTGATCCCCGAGATCAAGGCCCCCACCGAGCTCGCGGTGCCCGACGAGGCGCCGCTCCTGCTCGAACCGCTCGTGCGACACGGCGGGCGGCTGGGTCTGGCCGACTTCGATCCGTGCACGATCCTCCTCAACAACGACCTCTCGGCCGGCGTGCCGGAGGCCGTGACGGACCTGAACGAGCAGGTGCTCCTGCCGCCGCTGCACGCCGGCTGGACAGTGCGGCGCAAGACGCGGCACTTCGCCGCATACGACGGCGTAGCGGCCACTTTCGCGCGCGAGCTCCAGATCGACCCGTGGCTGGTGAACCCGTACTTCGCCCGTTGCGGTCAGGTGAACTTCAAGGAACGCAGCGGCGAAGAGTGTCTCGTCTCGAACACCGAGTGGCTCCTCGGGCGGATCCGCCAGAAGTACCTCGAGTACGGGATCAAGGAGCAACCCTACGTCGTCGTGAAGGCCGATGCGGGCACTTACGGCATGGGCGTGATGACGGCGAAGAGCCCCGACGACGTGCGCGGCCTGAACCGCGAGGCGCGCAAGAAGATGGCGGTCGTGAAGGAAGGCCTCGAGGTGTCCGAGGTCATCCTCCAGGAGGGCGTGCACACCCACGAGACGGTGCGCGACGCCGCGGCCGAGCCGGTGGTCTACATGGTCGACCGCTACGTGGTCGGCGGGTTCTACCGCGTGCACACGGCCCGCGGCAACGACGAGAACCTGAACGCGCCGGGCATGCAGTTCGAGCCGATCCCGTTCGATGACTGCTGCATCCGGCCCGACCCGGCGTCGGGACCGGCGGCATTGGCGAACCGGCTGTACATCTACGGCGTCGTCGCGCGCCTCGCCGCGCTCGCCGCGTCGATCGAGCTCGAAGAGACCGCGCCGGCCGGCTCGTGAAGCTCCTGTTCATCCTCGACCCGCTCGCGTCGATCAAGACGTACAAAGACACGTCGTTCGCGATGATGGTCGAGGCGGCGGGCCGCGGCCACGAGGTCCACTTCGCGCCGCAGGAAGGGCTGATGTGGAAGGGCGGCCGCGTCATCGCCGAGCACGTGCGCCTGGATCTTCTCGACGGCGAGAAGCGCCTCGGCAACCCGGCGTTCCACGACACGCACTGGTACCGGCTGGTGCTCCCCCCGCACGAGACGCCGCTCGCCGACTTCGGCGCCGTCCTGATGCGCAAGGACCCGCCCTTCGACATGGAGTTCGTCACGAGCACGTGGCTGCTCGAGGCGGCGGTGCGCGAGGGCGCGCGGGTGTTCAACGATCCGCGCTCGATCCGCGACTACAGCGAGAAGCTCGCGATCGCGAAGTTCCCGCAGTTCGCCGCGCCCACGCTCGTCACGCGGCTCATGCAGCAGATCCAGGCCTTCATCGACGCGCACGGCGACGTGGTGCTCAAGCCGCTGGCAGGCATGGGCGGGGAATCGGTGTTCCGCGTCACCGACAGCGACGCGAACCGCAACGTGATCGTCGAGACGCTCACGGCCCACGGCCACCGCACGATCATGGCGCAGCGCTACATCCCGGAGATCCGCGACGGCGACAAGCGGGTGCTCCTGATCGGCGGCGAGCCGGTGCCCTACTGCCTCGCGCGCATCCCGAAGCCGGGCGAGTCGCGCGGCAATCTTGCCGCCGGGGGCACCGGGGTCGCGCGGCCGCTGTCGCCGCGCGACCGCGAGATTGCCGAAGCGCTCGCTCCCGAGCTGTGGAGTCATGGCCTGCTGCTCGTCGGCCTCGACGTGATCGGCGACTACCTGACGGAAGTGAACGTGACGAGCCCCACCTGCTTCCAGGAGATCCGGCAGCAGACCGGCTTTAACGTCGCCGGGATGTTCCTCGACGTCCTGGAGCGGGCAGCCGGCGGCTGAATGCCGCCCCGGGGCCTGCCCGGGACCCCTGCGCCGGGGTAAACTCCCAGCAGTTTCAGCGGCTTCGGTGGTCCCGGCGGTCCAATGATCGGCATACTCATCGTCGCCCACGGCGCGTTCGGCGAAGCGCTCATCCACTGCGCGAGCCACGTCCTGGGAAAGCGCCCCCTGCGCGTGCGGCAGGTCGGCATCACGGTGCACGACGATCCCGATGCGATCCTGCCGCAGGCGCAGGGCCTGGTGCGGGACCTCGACGACGGCGACGGCGTCCTGGTGCTCACCGACATGCTCGGCGCCACGCCGTCGAACATCGCGGCGCGCCTGGCTGCGCCCGGCAAGGTGGAGATCGTCTCGGGCGCGAGCTTGCCGATGCTCATCCGGGCGCTCACCTACCGCGATGCGCCGCTCGCGTCCGTGGTGGCCAAGGCGGTCAGCGGCGGGTGCGAAGGCGTGGTGCACCTGAGCGGCGACTGGGAGCCCCATGCCGCAGCGTGAGGTCGAGATCGTGAACAAGCTCGGCCTGCACGCCAGGGCGTCCGCGAAGCTCACTCAAACGGCGAGCAAGTTCGCCGCCGACGTGTGGGTGTCGCGCAACGGCCGGCGCGTGAATGCGAAGAGCATCATGGGCGTGATGATGCTCGCGGCCGGCAGGGGGAGCCACGTGGCGATCGAGACCGAAGGCGCGGACGCGGACCAGGCGCTCGCCGCATTGGTGACGCTGATCGAGGACAGGTTCGGCGAAGACGAGTAATGGGCAAGCCCGAGACCTCAACGGTGGAAGCAGCGCTGGCCGCGCAGCCCGGCGCGAGCTTCACGCTGCACGGCGCCGGCGTCTCGGGCGGCATCGCGATCGGCTACGCACACCTGATCTCCTCGGCACGGCTCGAGGTCGCCCACTACGAGATCCCCGCCGAGCAGATCGACGCGGAGACCGCGCGCTTCGACGACGCCGTCGCCGCGGTGCGCGGCGAGCTGATCGGGCTGCACGCGGCGGTGCCGGTCGATGCGCCGGTCGAAATGGGCGCGTTCCTCGACGTGCACATGATGATTCTCGACGACTCGATGCTGTCGCAGGCGCCGCGCGAGCTGATCCGTACGCGCCGGGCAAACGCCGAGTGGGCGCTGGTGCACCAGATGGAGATCCTGGTGCACCGGTTCGAGGAGATCGAGGATCCGTACCTGCGCGAGCGCAAGGCCGACGTGCAGCAGGTCGTCGAGCGGGTGCTGAAGGCGATGCTCGGCACCGGGCATGCGCCGGCGGCGCCGGAGCACGAGCAGGACATCATCGTCGTCGCGCACGACTTCTCGCCCGCCGACATGCTGCTTTTCAAGCAGCACCGGTTTGCGGGCTTCGTGACCGACCTCGGCGGCGTCACGTCGCACACCGCGATCGTCGCGCGCAGCCTCGGCCTGCCGGCGATCGTCGGCCTGCACCGCGCGCGGCACATGATCCGCGAGGGCGAGCTGCTGATCGCCGACGGCGCCGCCGGGGTGCTGATCGTCAACCCCGACCGCCAGGTCCTTGCGGAGTACGAGCTGCGCCGCAGCCAGTTCGACCTGGAGCGGCAGAAGCTGAAGCGCCTGCGCACGACCCCGGCGGCGACCATCGAGGGGGTTCCGGTCGAGCTCGCGGCCAACATCGAGCTGCCGGAGGACGTCGAGCAGGCGCTCGACTCGGGCGCGGTCGCGGTCGGCCTGTTCCGCAGCGAGTTCCTCTTCATGGGGCGGATGGCGCTGCCCGAGGAGGACGAGCAGTTCGAGGCCTACCGCCAGGTCGTGGCGGCCATGGACGGACGGCCGGTCACCATCCGGACGCTCGACATCGGCGCCGACAAGACCGTGAACGGCGCCAACCGGGCCGGGCCCAACCCGGCGCTCGGCCTGCGTGCGATCCGATTCTGCCTCGCGGAACCGCAGATGTTCGTCACGCAGTTGCGCGCGATCCTGCGCGCCTCGCACTACGGGCGCGTGCGGCTGCTGGTGCCGATGATCGCGCACGCGCACGAGGTCGACCAGGTGCTGCACTACGTCCAGCAGGCCAAGGCCAGCCTGGCACGCGACGGGGTGCCGTTCGATCCGGCGCTGCCGGTCGGCGGCATGATCGAGATCCCCGCGGCAGCGCTCGCGCTCGGCGCGTTCGTGAAGCGGCTCGACTTCCTGTCGATCGGCACCAACGACCTCATCCAGTACACGCTCGCGATCGACCGTACCGACGATACCGTCGCGCACCTGTACGACCCGCTGCACCCGGCGGTGCTGCACCTCGTCGGGCACACCATCCGTGCGGCGCACAAGGCCGGCGTCCCGGTGGCCGTCTGCGGCGAGATGGCGGGCGAGGTGGGGCTGACCCGGCTCCTGCTCGGCATGGGGCTGCGCCAATTCTCGATGCATCCGGCGCAGCTGCTCGCCGTCAAGCAGCAGGTGCTGCGCTCCTCGATCCCCGAAGTCGAGGTGATCGTGCAGCGGATCCTGCGGAGCGAGGACCCCGAGCGCACCCGCGCGCTTCTGGCTAAACTGAACGCATGAGCAGGAGAGAACCCGTGCTGCGCGAGATCACCGGCGTGAGCCATGACCCGAGCGGGAACGCCCGACGTTGGTTCCACGACGACTACTTCGACCTGTTCGTCCGCCAGGACGACGAGGGCGAGATCGTCGGGCTGGAGCTCTGCTACGGGGTGGGCCACAGCGAGCACGCGCTCGTGTGGAAAAAGGAGACCGGGCATTTCCACGACGGTCCCGAGGCCGATCGCTTCAATCCCGACGATCTCGCGGCACGGTTCGCCGCCGAGTGCGGCGAGGTCCCGCACCGGATCAGCACCTCGGTGCTGCGGACGATCCGCGATTTCGCACAGGTCGGCTCCCCCGCGCGCCAGCCGCGTCGCCGGTTCCGCCGCGAGGGCTGGCAGGAGCACGAAGAGGGGTGAACGCGCCGTGCCCGAGCCCGCGCGTTTGACAGCGCGTCCGGGCTTGCGGTACCTTGCCCACGACGCGCCGATTTGAGGTTCAGCTTGCGGGCGCGGTCCGGACCCGATCGAAACAAGGGGGGAACGCCTCCTTGCAGATCCCCCGAAGCAGGGAGACTCGATCGATGCCCCGGGCGAAATCCTGCTAAAGCGACGGCAACCCGTTCCGGCAGAGTCAAGCTGAACGGGTTTTTTTATGGCGCCCAAGAACCCTCCCCCTCCCCGCTCGGCTGGACCGGTCGTCGCCCGCCGGCTCCGGTTCGACGCGCCGCTCGCGTGCCGGGGCGGCGGCACGCTCGCGGCCTACGACGTCGTCTACGAGACCTACGGGCAGCTGAACGCCGAGCGCTCCAACGCGGTGCTCGTCTGTCACGCGCTGAATGCCTCGCACCACGTCGCCGGCTACTACGCGGACGACCCGCAGAACGTCGGCTGGTGGGACAACATGATCGGACCGGGCAAGCCGCTCGACACCGATCGTTTCTTCGTCATCGGCGTCAACAACCCGGGCAGCTGCTTCGGCTCGACCGGGCCGATGTCGGTCAATCCCGCCACCGGCAAGCCGTACGGCTCGAGCTTCCCGGTTCTCACCTGCGAGGACTGGGTCGAGGTGCAGGCACGCCTGGCCGACCAGCTCGGCATCCGCCGTTTCGCCGCGGTCATGGGCGGCAGCCTCGGCGCGATGCAGGCGCTGCAGTGGACGATCTCCTATCCGGATCGGATCGCGAACGCAATCGTCGTCGCGGCCACGCCGAAGCTCACCGCGCAGAACATCGCGTTCAACGAAGTCGCGCGACGCGCCATCACGACCGATCCCGACTTCCACGGCGGGGACTTCTACCAGCACGGGGTGAAGCCGAAGCGCGGCCTGCGGCTCGCGCGGATGATCGGGCACATCACCTACCTTTCCGACGACGCGATGATGGAGAAGTTCGGCCGGGTGCTGCGCTCGGGCTCGATCGGCTACCACTTCGACGTCGATTTCGAGGTCGAGTCGTACCTGCGCTACCAGAGCGACAAGTTCGCCGAGTACTTCGACGCCAACACCTATCTCCTGATCACGCGCGCGCTCGACTACTTCGACCCGGCGCACGCGCACGGCGGCGACCTGACCGCCGCGCTCGCACCGGCGCAGGCGCGCTTCCTGGTGGCATCGTTCACGTCCGACTGGCGGTTCTCGCCCGAGCGCTCTCGCGAGATCGTCAAGGCGCTCGTCGACAACCGCCGCGACGTCTCTTACGCGGAAATCGACGCGCCGCACGGCCATGACGCGTTCCTGCTCGACGACGCGCGCTATCACGCGGTCGTCAACGCGTACTTCGGGAACGTTGCGCGCGCGGTCGGCGCGACGCCGGGGAGCGGCATTTCGGTGGAACTGCCGGGTGAACCGCTCGTGCGCCACGGCCAGGCCGACGCCCTCACCAGTGGGTTCGCGGCATGAGCGGGCGCGGGCACCTCGGGGAAACGCGGGAGCAAGGGGGCAAGGCCCCCCTGTATCTGCCCCAGACGAGCGTTCCGACCCGGCTGCAAGGTCGACCCGACCTCGAGGCAATCGCCGCGTGGGTGCGCCCGAACGCATCGGTCCTCGACCTGGGTTGCGGCGATGGCCTGCTCCTCAAGCATCTCGCCGAAACGCGCGGCGCACGCGGTTACGGCGTCGAAGTCGAGGACGACAAGGTGATTGCGTCGGTCGCCAACGGCGTCAACGTGATCCAGGCGGACCTCGAGCGCGGCCTCTGGGGTTTCGACGACGGCTCGTTCGACTACGTGCTTCTCTCGCTCACGCTGCAGGCGGTGCTTCAGACCGAGGCCATCATCCTCGAGATGCTGCGCGTCGGGCGCGAGGCGATCGTCACATTTCCGAACTTCGGACACTGGCAGGCGCGCTGGCAGGTCGCCCTCGGCGGGCGCATGCCAGTGTCGGACACCCTCCCCTATCAGTGGTACGACACGCCGAACGTCCACCTTTGCACGATTCGCGACTTCGAGCGCTTCTGCGCCGGCCACGGCATACGCATCCTCGAGCGCCTGGTCCTGCGCGAGGGACGGCCGGTCTCGTTCCTGCCCAACCTGCTGGGCAGCCTGGCGGTGTTCCGGTTCGAGAAGCGCGCGACCTAGCGCCGCGGAGGATTCCATGGCCCAGACGAGCTCTCTCGTGGAGGCGTTGAAGCGCGAGCTGAAGGCGCGCGGCATCACTTACGCGCAGGTCGCCCGCGCCATCGCCATGAGCGAGGCGAGCGTCAAGCGCATGTTCTCGCAGGAGAGCTTCACCCTGAAGCGCTTCGACGAGATCTGCCAGTTCGCGAAAGTGGAGATCAGCGACCTCGCGCGCGCGGCGGAAACGAGGCAGCGCGAGATCTCGCAGCTGACGCTCGAGCAGGAGCGCGAGATCGTCGGCAACCGCAAGCTCTTCCTCACGGCGGTCTGCGCGCTCAACCATTTCACCTTCGAGCAGATCCTGGCGACCTACGCTCTGACCGAGGCCGAGCTCGTGCGGCTGCTCGCGCGTCTCGACAAGCTGAAGTTCATCGAGCTCGCGCCGGGCAACCGCATCCGGCTCCTCGTCGCGCGCACGTTCGCGTGGCTGCCCGACGGCCCGATCCAGCAGTTCTTCAAGAGCCAGGCGCAACACGAGTTCTTCCGCTCCCGCTTCGATCGCGAGGGCGAGCTGATGCTGTTCGTGAACTCGATGCTCTCGAAGGGCTCTGCCGCCACGATGATCGAGCGGCTGAAGCAGGTCGCCAACGAGTGCTCGGCGCTGCACAACGACGACGTCCGGTTAGCCCTCGACAAGCGTTTCGGCCACAGCCTGCTCGTCGCCATCCGGCCCTGGAACATGCAGGCGTTCCGCGAGCTGGAGCGCGGCCCCGCGCCGGTGGCCGGCGTCCTGGTGCGACGGAGCGTGCTGAAGAAGTGACCGCGTCCGCCCCGCCCGGCACACCGCGGGCCAGTCTGCTCAAGTCGAAGCTCTTCTGGGTCGCCTTTCTCTATTTCTCCGAAGGCTTCCCGCTCGGCGTCTTCTACGAGCTGTTCCCGGTCTATTTCCGCCAGCAGGGCGTCGATCTCCGCTCGATCGGCATGCTCAGCCTGCTCGGGCTCGCCTGGACGCTGAAGTTTCTCTGGGCGCCGGCCGTCGACCACTACCGCCACCACCGCATCTGGATGGCCACGGTCAACCTTGCGATGGGGGGGGTGTTGCTCTTCTTCGCCGCGCTGGCGGGCTTCGGGCCGTGGGTGTGGGCGGCGATCGGGGTCTTCACCGTCCTTTCCGCGACCAACGACGTCGCGATCGACGGCTACACGATCGAGCTGCTGGAGCGCGACGAGCTCGGGCTGGCGAACGGTGTGCGGATCGCGCTCTATCGCGTGGGGATGCTCGCTTCCGGATTCGTGCTGGTCCTGTCCGACTGGATCACCTGGCCCGGGGCGTTTGCCTGCGCCGCCGCGATCCTGGCGGCATGCGCGATCGCCGTGCTGTTCGCGCCGCGCGAGCGGAAGGTCGACCGGCCGCCCGACACGACGCTAGCGCTCGAGTTGCGGCGCGTCCTCGCCGATCCGCAGCGCCTGGCGATCGTGTTCGGCTTCGCGCTCGGCGTGCTCTGGCTCGTCGACGCAACGACGAAGTGGTCGAGCGCCTATCCGCCGTTCTGGGGCATCGCGCTCGGCACCGCCGTGGCCGCATTCGCGATCGGCTGGATCGGCGGTCGCGGCGTGCGCGCCCGGGCCGCGGCCGACGCCGATCCGGCGCGCGGCCCGATGTTCGGCGCATTGATGGAGCTCCTCGGCCGGCCGTACATCTGGCCGGTGCTCGCCTTCATCCTGATCTTCAAGCTCGGCGACGCGTCGATGGGCTTCATGGTGAAGCCATTCTGGGTCGACGCAGGCTTCACCGCGACCGAGATCGGCCTCGTGTCGGTGAACATCGGCCTCGGGCTCTCGATCGCGGGGGGCATCGCGGGGGGCTGGTACACCGATCGCGCAGGCATCTTCAAGGCGCTGTGGGTGCTCGGGCTCTTCCAGGCGCTGTCGAACGTCGGCTACGCGGTCGCCGCGTCGCTGCTGCCGTACGGTCCCGGCGCATCGCCCGAGCTCTGGCACCGCGCCGTGCTCTACTCGGCGAGTGCGGCCGAGTCGTTCACCGGCGGTCTCGGGACCGCGGCGTTCCTCGCGTTCCTGATGGCGATTGTCGACAAGCGCCACTCGGCCACCGAGTACGCGCTGCTCTCGTCCGTGTTCGCGCTGTCGCGCTCGGTCGCGGGCTGGGCGGGTGGCTTTGGCGCGGAAGCGATGGGCTACGCGCCGTACTTCCTGCTCACCTTTTTCCTGTCTTTCCCCGCGTACGCGCTGCTGCCGTGGGTGAAACGGATGCTCGCGCACGCCGACGCACGGACCGCTTCGCCGGACGCGTCGCCGCCTTCCTAGACGGCCGCTTCGCGCCCAGCGGCGCCGCGTTCACCAGGATCGCGGCGATGATGCACGGCTCGCTGGAGCGCACACTCCAGGAGTGATTGGTCCCGCGCTGGACGAGAATGTCGCCTGCCTTCAGCAGCGTCTCGCCCTTGTCCATGATCGCGTAGATCTCGCCCTTCAAAACGATGATGTAATCGACGGTCGCCGTCTTGTGCATCATCGGATCCGCGGAGCTTGCGTCCGGCGCATGCCCCGCGCCGATCGAGTCGAACGCAGCGCGGGCGTCGGCGCGGTTGCGCCATTGCGAGTCGGGCGGAAACTCCACGATGCGCAGGATCGTCCCGTTCCTCGGCGGCTCCAGCCGCACCGGGCGATCGGCGTTGTCCGCGCTGCCGACGTTCCGCGCGGGCGCACTCCTGGTCTCCCAGAGATCGGTCAGCGCGAGCCCCGGCATCGAGGCCATCTCCTTCACGTTGGGCGCAACGCCGTCGCTCAGGAAGATCGACTTGCCCTCCGCATCGTGGCCGGTGACCACCCTTCGCACTCTCCAGATCATGCGCGCCTCCTCGGTTCGTTCGCGGTCGCAGCGGGGCCGTAGAATACCGCTGGAGGGGAAGCAGATGAAGCTCGTCACGTTCCGCGTCGCGGGGCGCGGGGCCCCGCGCGCCGGGGCGCTCGTCGAGGACGGCGCGCACGTGCTCGACCTGCAGGCGGCGCATCGCGCGCGTTACGGCCGCGGCGTGCGCAGTCTCGGCAGCGTCCTCGCCATCGTCGAGGGCGGCGACGATGCGCTCGCGCTCGCGCGCTCGCTCGTCGAATCGAAGCGCCGCCCGAAGTCCGCGCTGCGGCCGCGCGCCGCGGTCAAGCTCGATGCGCCGATCCCGCGTCCGCCGCAGATGCGGGACTTCCTGTGCTTCGAGAAGCACCTTGTTCAGGCGTTCCAGGCAGCGCGCAGGCTGCGTGCGCGAGGCAGCCCCGATCCCGAGGCCGTGCTGGCGGAAATGGAGGCCAAGGGAATCCTCGCCGTCCCGCAGACCTGGTACGAGCGCCCGCTCTTCTATCACCCGAACCGTTTCAGCGTGTGCGGGCACGAGGACGACGTACCCTGGCCGGCTTACTGCCAGGTACTCGACTTCGAGCTCGAGTTCGGCTGCTACATCGGACGCCCCGGCAAGGACATCCCGCGGGGGCGGGCGCGCGACCACATCTTCGGCTATACGATCTTCGACGACTTCTCGGCGCGCGACGAGCAGACGAAGGAGATGCCCGGACAGCTCGGCCCGGGCAAGGGCAAGGACTTCGACAATGCGAACGCGATGGGGCCGTGCCTGGTGACCGCCGACGAGATCCCCGACCCCTACAACCTGGAAATGACGGTCCGCGTGAACGGCGCGGAATGGGGCCGAGGCAACTCGCGCAGCATGCGCTGGAAGTTCGAGGACTGTATCGCCCACGTCGCGCGCGCGGAGACGCTGCACCCGGGCGAGTTCTTCGGCTCCGGCACCGTCGGCGACGGCTGCGGACTCGAGCACCTCCGCTTCCTTGAGCCGGGCGACGTGGTGGAACTCGAAGTCGAGCGCATCGGCGTGTTGCGCAATCGGGTGGTCAGGCCGTGAGCTCGCGCATCATCGAGGCGGCGCAGATCCTCGCGCACGCGCGGCTCGACGGCATGCGCCTCCCCGGTCTGCCCATCGGCGTTCGCCCCGCGGACGAAGCCGAGGCCTACCGCGTGCAGGAGGCACTCCACGGCATGCTCGCGGCGGGCGGACTAGGCGGACTCGCGGGGCACAAGATCGGCTGCACGACAGCCGTGATGCAGCAGTTCCTCGGCATCGATCATCCATGCGCAGGCGGCGTGCTCGCGACGCGCGTCTTCCGGGAGGAGGTCGCAGTCCCGTTCGACTCGTTCCTGCACGTCGGCGTCGAGACCGAGATCGCCGTGATGCTGGGCCGCGATTTGCCGCCACGCGGCGCGCCCTACACTGTCGACGAAGTGCGTGCCGCGGCGTCGGCGGTCGCCGCGGCGATCGAGATCGTCGACGACCGCTGGGACGACTACAAACGCGTCGATACGCCTACGTTGATTGCGGATGACTTCTTCAACGACGCGTCGGTGATCGGCCCGCTGCGCAGATCGGACGCCGCGCTCGACCTGGGCGCGCTCCGCGGCACGACCCGCGTCAACGGCGCGGAGGTCGGGCGCGGCGTCGGCGCCGACGTTCTCGGCCACCCCCTGAATGCCCTGACCTGGCTCGCCAATCACCTCGCGGCGCGCGGGCCCGGGCTGCGTGCCGGCGAGTTCGTGTCGACCGGCAGTGTCGTCGCGACGAAGTGGATGAGCCGCGGTGCGGTCGCGGAGGTCGAGATCGAGGGTCTCGGCCGCTGCCGTGCGCGCTTCGAGTAGACGGGGCGGGTTGATTTGCCCCGCGAAACTCGGTAGCCTCGATTGCTCCGCCGGCGCCCCGCCGGAACCCGTTCCACACTCATCCCCGAGGACAGACATGCCGGAATACTCCGACGTATCCAAGGACAAGCTCGTTGCCGACATGAAGGTCGTCATCGCCGACGCCGAGGAACTGCTCAAGGCCACGGCGAGCGCGGCCGGCGACCGGGTCTCCGCCGCCCGCACGCGCATGGAAGACAGCTTGCGCACCGCGCGGGTGAAGCTCGCCGAAGCCCAGGAGGTCGTCGTCGACAAGGCGAAGGCGGCCGCGCGCGCGACCGACGACTACGTCCACGCGAACCCCTGGCGCTCGGTCGGTATCGCCGCGGGCGCGGGGCTGGTCATCGGCATGCTCATCTCGCGCCGCTAGCCCCAGGGCCTGCGTTCGTCATGGCCGCCGAAGCCGGCGCCCCCCGCCCCCCGGGGCTCGCCGGTTCGATCTCCCGGCTCGCGCGCACCGCGCTCGCGGTGCTGCGCACGCGCCTGGAGATCCTCGCCACAGAGATCGAGGAGGAGCGCATCCGGTTCGCCGGGCTTGCGCTCGTCGTGGCCGCAATCGCGTTCTGCGTGCAAATGGCGGTGCTGCTGGGGGTAATCCTGATGGTGGTGCTGCTCTGGGAGTCGCACCGCCTGCTCACGCTCGGCGTCCTCTCGGGAGCGTTCCTCGTCGTGGGCGTCGCGCTGTTCCTGTGGCTGCGCCACCAGCTGCGTACCCGCCCGCGCATGTTCGCGAGCACGCTGGGTGAACTGGCGAAGGACGACGAGCGGCTCGGCCGCGGCAGCGACGACCGGTGAACCCACGCCGCCTCGCCCAGATCCACGCGCGCCGCGAACGCCTGCTCGCGAAGGCCGCGGCGCAACGCGACGAGGTCGCGTTGCTGCTCGCGCCCTGGCACGCGCCGCTCGCCGTCGCGGACCGGGGTGTCGCGATCGCAGCCTACGTGCGCGAGCATCCCTCGCTCGTCGTCGTGGCAGTCGCAGCGCTCGTCGTGCTTTCGCCAAAGCGGGCGTTCCGCTGGGCGCGACGCGCGTTCGCGGTGTGGCGCGGCTACCGCTGGGCGGTCGGCGCGCTCAATCGCGCCGTCCCGCGCGCCGTGCCGTAGAGCGCCCGCCCGGCCTATTCCGCTCCGAGCGTCCAGTCGTAGTCGATGGTGAGCGGAGCGTGATCCGAGAAGCGCTTCGTCTTGTAGATCGATGCGCGTAGCGCCTTCGCCGCGATCCCCGGCGTGGCGATCTGATAGTCGATGCGCCAGCCCACGTTCTTCACCCATGCCTGACCGCGGTTCGACCACCACGTGTACTGCTCTGGGCGCGGATCGAGGCGCCGGAACACGTCGACCCAGCCCGCCGTCTCGAAGACCGCGCTGAGCCAGGCGCGCTCCTCGGGCAGGAAACCGGAATTCTTGCGGTTCGAGCGCCAGTTCTTCAGGTCGATCTCATTGTGGGCGATGTTCCAGTCGCCGCAGAGGATGAACTCGCGCCCGCTCTGCGCCAGCTTCCGGAGCGCCGGCATGCACTCGTCCATGAAGCGGAACTTCGCCTGCTGGCGCTCGGCGGAGCTCGAGCCCGACGGCAGATAGATCGACACGACCGACAGCTTGCCGAAGTCGGCCCGCAGGAACCGCCCCTCGGAATCGAACTCGCGGCTGCCCAAGCCGGCGGCAACCGCGTCGGGCGTGCGAGCGCAGTACATGCCGACGCCGCTGTAACCCTTCTTGTGCGCGAAGTCGAAATAGCTCTTGAGCTTGCCTGGCATGAGGATTGCGTTTGGCAAGTCGGTTTGATGCGCTTTGATCTCCTGCATGCACACGCAATCGGCCTTTTGTCGCACCAGCCAGGCAAGGTATCCCTTTGCCATCGCCGAGCGGATACCGTTGAGATTTAGCGTGATGACGCGTAACATATTGAATTGTGTCGAAAAATCGGACAGCCTTCGGGCCGCGGCGGTGAACGACTACCGCGCCGACTTCATCGCGTTCTGCATCGCGAACGGGGTACTGCGTTTCGGCACCTTCGTGACGAAATCCGGCAGAACCACGCCTTACTTTTTCAATGCGGGCCTGTTTAACACCGGGGGACGTCTCGACCGGCTTGCGGAATTCTACGCACTCGCCATCCTGCGTTCGGGACTCGCCTTCGACATGCTCTTCGGTCCCGCGTACAAGGGAATCGTGCTGGTGGCCGCGACCGCCATGGCGCTCGCGCGGGCCGGGCGCAACGTGCCCTATGCCTACAACCGCAAGGAGGCCAAAGACCACGGCGAGGGCGGCACGGTCGTCGGGGCGCCGCTCGCAGGCCGGGTGCTCGTCGTCGACGACGTGATGACCGCGGGCACCGCAGTGCGCGAGTCGGTTGCGCTGATCCGTGCGGCGGGTGCGGAGCCGGCAGGGGTCGCGGTCTGTCTCGACCGCATGGAGCGCGGGAAGGGAAACCTCTCGGCGGTGCAGGAGGTCGAGCACGAATATGGAATGCCGGTCGTCACGATCGCGAATCTCGACGACCTTCTCGGATACCTAAGAGGCGCGCCGCAGTATGAGGAGAACCTGCGCGCGATCGCCGCATACCGCCAACAATACGGAGTTTTGGCTCATGGATAGCAGACTGAACATCGCGCTACTGGCGTGCGCGCTCCTCGCGGCGCTGCCGGCGGTCGCGCAGCGGCTCTACAAGTACACCGACCCGGTCACCGGGAAGACCGTCTACACCGACAAGCTGCCATCGGAGGCGGCCGGAAAGGCGAACGAGCAGCTCAATCGCCAGGGAACGGTCGTCAAGCGGGAGGCGGCCGCGCCGACGGCCGAGGAATTGGCGGCGCGGGAGGCCGACCGCAAGCGCAAGCTCGACGATGAGGTGGCGGCGAAGGAGGAAAAGCGCAAGAATCAGGCGCTGCTCAACACCTACTCGACCGAAAAGGATATCGACGACGCGCGCGGGCGCGCACTGCAGGTCAACGACGAGGCGATCAACGATGCGCAGCGCAAGCTCGCCGACGCCCAGAAGCGCCAGAAGCAGCTCGCCACGGAGGCCGAGTTCTACCAGAAGAGGCCGATGCCGGGGCAGCTCAAGCTGGACATCCAGAACAACCAGGTCGAGCTCAAGGCGCACGGCGATCTCTTGGACGCGAAGCGCAAGGAGACCGTCGGCATCAATGCGAAGTACGACGCGGACAAGCGCCGCTATCTCGAGCTGATCAAGACGGGAACGATCGCGACCGCGACTCCTGCGCCTACACCTGCGAAGAAGTAAGCGCAAACCCGCGGTGTGCGCCGCACCAGAGCTGGCCGGGCGACCTACCCGGCCAGCTTCTTCTTGAGCAGGTCGTTCACCTGCTGCGGATTGGCCTTGCCCTTCGTGGCCTTCATGACCTGGCCCACGAGCGCGTTGAAGGCCCTCTCCCTCCCCGCCCGGAATTCCTCGACCGACCTTGCGTTGGCGGCGAGCACTTCGGCGACGATCGCCTCCAGGGCGCCCAAGTCGGAGATCTGCCGGAGCCCGCGACGTTCGATGATGGCATCCGCCTCGCCCTCTC
Organism: uncultured beta proteobacterium; assembly: GCA_963747775.1. Taxonomy (GTDB): domain Bacteria; phylum Pseudomonadota; class Gammaproteobacteria; order Burkholderiales; family SG8-39; genus JAGVSZ01. The sequence continues at coordinate 839,050 of CAVVGT010000016.1, read as the reverse complement.
CGGCCCACATGGCGTCGAAGACGTCTTTGGCGATCTTGCCGGAGATCGTCCCGTCCTGGATGCGGGCGAGGAGCCGGCCGAGCCGCTCGGGGCTGACAGCGCTCTGCGAGGCATCCTTGCCCGCGGTGTTGAGCCGAGCCGCAAGCTCTCCCGTGACCCAGTTCGCGACGGTCTTCGCCGGGACCGCGCCACCCGCGGCGCTGGTCGTCGCGTCGATGGTTGCCTCGAAATACTCGGCGAACTCGCGCGACTGCGTGAGCGTCGCGGCGTCGTAGGACGTGAGCCCGAGCTCGCGCTCGTAGCGGATCCGCTTCATCTGGGGCAGCTCGGGCAGGCGCGCGCGCACGGCCTCGATCCAGTCGTCGCTGACCGCGAGCGGCAGGAGATCGGGATCGGGGAAGTAGCGATAGTCGTGCGCCTCCTCCTTCGATCGCAGCGACCGCGTCTCGTCGCGGTCGGGGTCATAGAGCCTCGTCTCCTGGACGACCTTCCCGCCGCCTTCGAGGATCTCGATCTGGCGGCGCGCCTCGTACTCGATCGAGCGCTCGAGGAAACGGAACGAGTTCAGGTTCTTGATCTCGCAGCGCGTGCCGAGCGGCGCCCCCGGCCGTCGCACCGACACGTTCGCGTCGCAGCGGAAGGAACCTTCCTGCATGTTGCCGTCGCAGATCTCGATCCAGCGCACGAGCGCGTGGAGCGTCCGTGCATAGGCGACCGCCTCCTCGGCGGTGCGCATGTCGGGCTCCGAGACGATCTCGAGCAGCGGCGTGCCCGCCCGGTTCAGGTCGATCCCGCTTGCGCCGTGGAAGTCCTCGTGGAGCGACTTGCCGGCGTCCTCCTCGAGGTGCGCGCGCGTGAGGCGGACGGTCTTCTCGCCGGCGCTGGTGAGAATCGCGATCGCCCCGCCCAGCACGATCGGCAGCTCGAACTGGCTGATCTGATAGCCCTTCGGAAGGTCGGGATAGAAGTAGTTCTTGCGCGCGAACACCGAGGTCCGGTTCACCGTCGCGCCGACTGCCAGGCCGAAACGGATGGCGCGCTCGACGGCGCCGCGGTTCAGCACCGGCAGGACGCCCGGCAGCGCGATGTCGACACCGCAGGCCTGCGTATTCGGGGCCGCGCCGAACGCCGTCGAGGCTCCGGAAAAGATCTTCGCGCGCGTCGAGAGCTGCGCGTGGGTCTCGAGCCCGATGACGATTTCCCAGCTCAACCCCGTCCCCTCACCTGTTTCCGACGAATGCCGCGGGCATCCGCTTGTGCCAGCCCGTCGCGAGCTGGAACTGGTGCGCGAGGCCGAGCATCCGCGCCTCGGCGAAGTAGCCGCCGACCAGCTGCAAGCCCACGGGGAGCCCGCCGGCACCCGCGCCGCAGGGAATTGACATCGCCGGCAGACCGGCGAGGTTCGGGCCGACGGTATAGATGTCGTTGAGGTACATCTGTACGGGGTCCGAGACCTGTTCGCCGACCCGAAACGCGACGGTCGGCGAAGTCGGGCCGGCGATGACGTCGCAGCGCTTGAACGCGTCGACGAAATCCTGCGCGATCAGCCGCCGGACGCGCTGCGCCTGCAGGTAATAGGCGTCGTAGTAGCCATGCGAGAGCACGTACGTCCCGACCAGGATGCGGCGCTTCACCTCCGTGCCGAAGCCCTGCGCGCGCGTCTTGCAGTACATGTCGGCGAGGTCGTGGTACTCCGGTGCACGGTAGCCGTAGCGCACCCCGTCGAAGCGCGCGAGATTCGACGATGCCTCGGCAGGCGCGATGACGTAGTACGCCGGGACGGAGAGCGCGCTGTTCGGGAGCGCGACGTCGATCGTGGTCGCGCCGAGTCTGCGGAACTCGGCAATTGCCGTCTCGACCGCCGCCCGGACGTCGGCGTCCATGCCGTCGCCGAAGTACTCCTTCGGCAATCCGATGCGGACTCCGGCAAGCGGCCGCGCAAGGTCGCGCGCGTAGTCCTCTTTCGGTCGCTCGAGGCTCGTCGAGTCGCGCGCGTCGAAACCCGTCATCGCGTTGAGCAGGACCGCCAGGTCCGCGGCGTCGTGGGCAAACGCGCCGCCCTGGTCCAGGCTCGATGCGTAGGCGATCATGCCGTACCGCGACACCAGGCCGTAAGTGGGCTTGATGCCGGAGATCCCGCAGAACCCGGCCGGCTGCCGGATCGACCCGCCCGTGTCGGTGCCGGTCGCGCACGGCGCGAGCCGGGCCGCAACCGCGGCTGCCGAGCCCCCGGAGGAACCGCCCGGGACCCGCGCGGTGTCCCACGGATTCCTCACCGGACCGTAGTGGGAGTTCTCGGTGGAGGAGCCCATCGCGAACTCGTCCATGTTCGTCTTGCCGAGGAGCACGGCGCCCGCGCCGGCGAACTGCCGGACAACGTGCGCGTCGTACGGCGCCACGAAGTTCGAGAGGATCTTCGACGCGCAGGTCGTGAGCCAGCCGCTAGCGCAGTAGATGTCCTTGTGGGCGATCGGGATTCCGGTGAGCGGTGCGCGCTCGCCGCGCTCGATCCGGATGTCGGCAGCGCGCGCCTCGGCGAGACTCTTATCCGGATCGACCGTGATGAACGCGTTGAGCTGCGGCTGGTGTCGGGCGATCCGGTCGAGAAAGAGCCGGGTGAGCTCGACGCTCGAAACCCGCTTCGCGCCGAGGGCGACGGCGAGCTCGGTGAGGGAGGCTTCGATCATCGGGCGCGGGAATCGGGACGGGGAGACGGGAACGCCGGTGTGCGGGGGTGCTGCCGCCCCGAGTTGCACCTCCCCTTTCCCGCTACTCGATCACCCTGGGAACGAGGTACAGGTCCGCCTCGACCTGAGGCGCGATCGCCTGGAACAGCCGGTGGGAATCGCCCTCGGTAACCATGTCCTCGCGCAGGCGCAGCATGACATCCTGGGCGTGGGCCATAGGCTCGATCCCCGCCGTGTCGACCGCCTTGAGCTGCTCGACGAGCCCGAGAATACCGTTGAGCTCGTGCTGCACCGCCGCGACCTCAGCCTCCGTTACCGAGAGCCGGGCGAGTTGCGCGAGACGGCGGATGTCTGCGACAGTTAATGACATTCGTGATTTCCGACTTAGAACAAGCGCTTAGATTCGGGTATTATAGCTAATTGCGTATCGCCCCGACCGGCGGGGCACGATTCAGGAGAACGATTTCTACATGCTCGGATTCTTGCGCGCCTATTTCTCCGATGATCTCGCGATCGACCTTGGCACCGCGAACACCCTGATCTACGTACGCGGCAAAGGCATCGTCCTCGACGAACCGTCCGTGGTCGCCATCCGCCAGGAAGGCGGGCCGAATGCGAAGCGCACCATCCAGGCGGTCGGCAAGGAAGCGAAGCAAATGCTCGGCAAGGCGCCGGGCAACATCACCGTGATCCGCCCGATGAAAGACGGCGTCATCGCCGATTTCACCGTGACGGAGCAGATGCTCAAGCAGTTCATCAAGAAAGTGCACGTCTCGCGACTGCTATCGCCATCGCCGCGCATCATCATCTGCGTCCCGTGCGGCTCCACCCAGGTCGAGCGCCGCGCGATTCGCGAAAGCGCGATCGGCGCCGGCGCCTCCCAGGTCTATCTGATCGAGGAGCCCATGGCCGCCGCGATCGGCGCGGACCTCCCGGTGGCAGAGGCGACCGGCTCGATGGTCGTCGACGTCGGTGGCGGCACGACCGAGGTCGGCGTGATCTCGCTCGGCGGGATGGTCTACTCGGGCAGCGTCCGCGTCGGCGGCGACAAGTTCGACGAGGCGATCATCAACTACATCCGGCGCAACTACGGGATGCTGATCGGCGAGGCGACCGCGGAGATGATCAAGAAGGAAATCGGCTCCGCGTTCCCCGGCTCCGAGGTGCGCGAGATCGAAGTGAAGGGCCGCAACCTTGCGGAAGGCATTCCGCGCAGCTTCACCATTTCCTCGAACGAGGTCCTGGAGGCACTGACCGAGCCGCTGAACCAGATCGTCTCGGCGGTGAAGTCCGCGCTCGAGCAGACTCCCCCCGAGCTCGGCGCCGACATCGCCTCCAAGGGCATGGTGATCACCGGGGGCGGCGCGCTGCTGCGCGACCTGGACCGGCTGCTCATGGAGGAGACCGGGCTGCCGGTGATCGTCGCCGAAGATCCGCTCACGTGCGTCGTCCGTGGCTCGGGCAAGGCGCTCGAGAAGATGGACAAGCTCGGGAGCATCTTCACCAACGAATAGGAAAGCGGGAAGCGGGGAAAGGGCAGGCGTGATGTCCGCAACGCTGCCCTGAATCTCCCGTTTCGCGTTTCCCGCTTCGCGCCCATGGAGCACACGCCGCCCCAGTTCTTCCACCGCGGCCCGGCTCCGATCGCGCGCTTGACGTTCTTCGCGCTCCTCTCCGTGTTCCTGATGGTGCTCGATGCGCGGTTCCGCTACGCGGAACCGCTGCGCCAAGTCCTTGCCGTCGTGGCCTATCCGCTCCAGCAGATCGCGATCGCGCCGTTTGCCGCGGTCGCACGTTCGCGCGAGTTCTTCTCCACCCAGTCTGAGATGCGCGAGCAGAACGCTTCCCTGCGGGCGCAGAAGCTGCGCGACGCCGAGGATCTGCTCACGTTGCAGGCTCTGCGCGCGGAGAACGACAGTCTGCGGCGGCTGCTCTCCGCGAAGGAGCGGGTACCCGGCGAGGCCATCTTCGCGGAGATCGTCTATGCGGGGCGCGATCCGTTCAGCCGCAAGGTGATCATCGACAGAGGCGCGCAGCACGGCGTACAGATGGGGCAGCCGGTCGTCGACGCCAATGGGGTGCTCGGGCAGGTGACGCGCGTCCAGCCGCTCCTCGCCGAGGTGACGCTGATCATCGACAAGGACCACGCGATCCCGGTGCAGGTGGTGCGTAACGGCTTGCGCGGCGTCGCTTACGGCTCCGGCGACGGCTCGACGCTCGAGCTGCGCCACATGGCATCGAACGCCGAGGTGGAGGCGGGAGATCTCCTCGTCACCTCGGGGCTCGATGGGCAGTACCCGCGCGGCCTGCCGGTCGCCAAGATCGCCAAGATCGAGCGCGACTCGGCATACGCGTTCGCCAAGATCCTCGGAGAGCCCGTCGCCGGCACGACGCAGCATCAGCAGGTCCTGGTGCTCGCCGCCGCCGCCAGCGCTCCCACCTGGTCCGCCGAGCCCGATCGGGCGAAAAAGGGCGCGCGCGCGAAGCGCAGCGTGCGCAAGGGCGAGTGATGGACGCGAATCCGCAGCACATCCTGTTGCCGGTCAAGGTCGGTTTCATAACCGCAAGCGTCGTCGCGGCGCTCGCGTTCAACCTGCTGCCGTGGCAGGACGTACGCGGCGTGCCGGACCTGCTCGCCCTCGTGCTCACCTTCTGGTGCGTGCACCAGCCGCGCAGGATGGGCATCGGCATCGCGTGGCTGCTCGGACTGGTAATGGACACGGCGAACGGTGCGCTGTTCGGCCAGCACGCGCTCGCCTATGCCGCGCTCGCCTATACCGCGCAGGGGCTGCACCGGCGCATCCTGAGCTTTCCGCCCTGGCCGCAGGCGCTGCACGTGCTCGTCCTGCTGCTGGGAAGCCAGCTCATCATGCTCGCGGTGCGCATGCTGGCCGGCGGGACCTTTCCCGGCGTATCGTTCTTCGTCGGCAGCGTGATCTCGGCGGCACTCTGGCCGCTCGTGACCTTCGTGCTGCTCGCGCCTCAGCGGCGGCCCCACGAGGTGGACGAGACGAGGCCCATCTGATCATGCGCTACACCGAGTTCCGAGATCTCGACGGGGACCTCAGGCGATTCCAGGTCCGGCTCGGTGTCGCCGGCGTGGTCGTGCTGGCCGCGTTCGTGGCGCTGCTCGGCCGCTTTGCATACCTCCAGTTCCTGCAGCACGACTACTACAAGACCAAGGCCGAGGACAACCGCATCTCGATCGTCCCGATCGTTCCCAACCGGGGGCTGATCCTGGACCGCAACGGGATCGTGCTCGCGCGCAACGAGTCTCAGTACACGCTCGAGATCAGTCCGCGGCAGGTTGCGAACCTCGAGCAGACGATCAACGAACTCGCCGCCGTGATCGAGATCCTGCCGCGCGACCGCAACCGGTTCCGGAAGCTCCGCCAGGAGATCAAGGGTGCGGAGAGCCTCCCGATCAAGACGCGCCTGAGCGACGCGGAGGTCGCACGCTTTGCCGCGAACGCATATCGGTTTCCCGGCGTGGAGATCAAGGCGCGCCTGTTCCGTTCCTACCCTTTCGGCGAGACCGCGTCGCACGCGCTCGGCTACATCGGCCGCATCAGCGATCGCGACCTGGAGCGCCTCGAGGCAGACGGGCTGACCGCGAACTACAAAGGCTCCGATTTCATCGGCAAGAGCGGGGTGGAAGCGAGCTACGAGCGCGAGCTGCACGGCACGACCGGCACCGCGCAGGTCGAGATCGACGCGGGCGGCCGCGGCATCCGTACCCTGTCCTCGACCGCGCCCGTGGCCGGCAACAACCTCGTGCTCACCCTCGACATCAAGCTGCAGGAAGTGGCCGAGCAGGCATTCGGCAACTTCCGCGGGGCGCTCGTCGCGATCGATCCGACCACCGGCGGCGTGCTCGCGTTCGTGTCCCGGCCCGGCTACGACCCGAACCTGTTCGTCGACGGTATCGACCCGCAGAGCTGGCAGGCGCTCAACGAAGACGAGGACAAGCCGCTCACCAACCGCGCGCTCACCGGCGCTTATCCGCCCGGCTCCACGATCAAGCCGTTCATGGCTCTGATGGCGCTCCAGCTCGGCAAGCGCACCCCCGAGTACACGATCAGCGACCCGGGGTTCTACATGCTCGCCGGCCTGGCGCGCCCGTTCCGCGACTGGAAGGTCGGCGGGCATGGTGCCGTCAACCTGCACAAGTCGATCGTCGTGTCGTGCGATACCTATTACTACGGGCTCGCGGCCGACACCGATATCGATCAGCAGCATGCGTTCCTGTCGCAGCTCGGGTTCGGAAGCCCGAGCGGCGTCGACATCGACGGCGAGAAGGGCGGGCTGCTGCCTTCGCGCGAATGGAAGCGCAAGCGCTTCAAGCGCCCCGACGAGCAGCGGTGGTACGCCGGCGACAGCGTCTCGGTCGGGATCGGGCAGGGCTACCTGCTGGCCACCCCGCTGCAGCTCGCGTTCGCCTCGGCGATCGTGGCCAACAACGGCGTCGTATACCGGCCACACGTGGTGAGCCAGGTCGTCGACGCGCGCTCCGGCGAGGCGCGCCGGATCGAGCCGCAGCCGGTCCGCACGGTGCCGCTCAACCAGAAGTGGGTCGACCTCGTGAAGGCGGCGATGGTCGACGTCACGCGCCCCGGCGGCACCGCGGCGCGCGCCGGCGCAGGAGCTCTCTATACGTTTGCGGGGAAAACCGGCACCGCGCAGGTGGTCGCGATGAAGCAGGGCGAGAAATACGACGAAAAGAAGGTCGCGGAGCGGCACCGCGACCACGCGCTGTTCGTCTCGTTCGCGCCGGCCGAGAAACCGAAGATCGCGCTCGGGATCCTCGTCGAGAACGGCGGCCACGGGAGCGGCACCGCCGCACCGATCGCACGCACGGTGCTGGACTACTACCTGCTCGGCAAGGTTCCGGACAAGAAGCCCGAGCTCGACGCCGACGCGCCGGAGGGCTGACCGGGTGAGGCAGCTCGCTGCGCAGCTGTGGGACCGCCTGACCGAGAACATCGACGGGGCGCTGATGCTGATCGCGGTGCTGATTCTCGCGCTCGGCCTGTTCACGCTGTACAGCGCGGCCTACGAGAACCCCTCGCGCATCCAGGCACAGCTCATCAACATCGGCGTGGCATGCGCGGCGATGTGGATCGCGGCCCGGGTGTCGCCGCAGACCTTGATGCGCTTCGCCGTGCCGATCTACGTCCTCGGCCTGCTGCTGCTCGTCGCCGTGGCGCTCTTCGGCGAAGTGGCCAACGGCGCGCGCCGCTGGTTGCACGTCGGCGTCGTGCGCTTCCAGCCTTCCGAGATCATGAAGATCGCGATGCCGCTCATGCTGGCCTGGTACTTCCAGCGGCGCGAGGCAACCCTGCAAGTCCGCGACTACGCGGTCGCCGGGCTCATCCTGGTCGTGCCGGGACTGCTGATCGCCCGTCAGCCCGACCTCGGGACGGCGCTGCTCGTGTTGGCGGCGGGCTTCTACGTGATCTTCCTCGCCGGATTGTCGTGGCGCCTGATCGTCCCGGTCGCGGTCCTGGGCGCCATCGGTCTGGTGGCGGTGATCGTCTTCGAGTCGCAGATCTGTCAGCCCGAGCTCGTCTGGCCCGGCTTCAAGGATTATCAGAAGGCGCGCGTGTGCACGCTGCTCGATCCGACCACAGACCCGCTGGGACGCGGCTTCCACATCATCCAGGCGACGATCGCGGTGGGTTCGGGTGGCCTGACCGGCAAGGGATGGCTCGAGGGCACGCAGACCCATCTCGAGTTCATCCCCGAGCGCTCGACCGATTTCATCTTCGCGGTCTTCTCGGAGGAGTTCGGCCTGCTCGGCAATGCCGTGCTGCTCGTCCTGTACCTGATGCTGATCGGACGCGGCTTTCTCATCGCGGCGGGCGCGCCGACTTTCTTCGCCCGCCTGCTCGCCGGGGCGATTACGCTCATCTTCTTCACGTACGCGTTCGTGAACATGGGGATGGTGAGCGGCCTCTTGCCGGTCGTCGGCGTGCCGCTGCCGCTCGTGTCCTACGGCGGCACCGCGCTGGTGACGCTGTTCCTCGGGCTGGGCATCCTGATGAGCATTCAGAAGCACCGGAAGCTCGTCCAGTCGTGAGCACCGCAGCGGAGGAAGCGAGAAGCGGGAAGGGTACGATCGCGCTCTGCGCGATCGCCGCAATCGTGGCCGGATGCGCGAGCGCGCCGACGGCGCCGCGCATCGAGCGCGAGGCGAAGGCGCCGGCGACGACCCCCCCCGCGCCGCAGCGTCGCGGCGGCGGTTACTACCTGGACGACGGCCCCGGCGACGGCCCACCGCCCGAGCTCGATCGCATCGCCGACGCGGAGCCGCGCGTCGAGAGCTTGCACCGGTTCGCGAACAGCCCTTATGTGGTATTCGGGCGCCAGTACGTGCCCGAACGCGAGGTGCGGCCGGTCAAGCAGCGCGGCATCGGGAGCTGGTACGGGCGCAAGTTCCACGGACAGAAGACCGCGAGCGGCGAGGTCTACGACATGTACGCGATGACCGCCGCTCATCCCACGCTTCCGATCCCGAGCTACGCGCGCGTCACCAACGTCGCGAACGGCCGCTCGGTGGTCGTGCGCGTCAACGACCGCGGCCCGTTCCTGCACGGCCGCGTGATCGACCTGTCTTACGCCGCGGCGTGGAAGCTCGGGTACATCGAGCAGGGGAGCGCGCTCGTCGAGGTCGAGACGATTCCGTTCGATCGCGCCCTGGTCAGCCAGCGGCCCGAGCGCGCGGCGGTCGTGCCGCATGCGCCGGAAGCACCGCCGCCCGAGTCCGCGCGCGTTCCGGTCGAGGCGGAGCCGGGCGGCATCTACCTGCAGCTCGGCGCATTCGCCGACCGCGACAACGCCGAGAACTTCCGTGCCCGACTCGCGCTCGAGTTCGCGTCGCTCGATCGGCCGGCCGAGGTGTACCGGAAGGACGGCTTCTTCCGCCTCCACGTCGGTCCCTACCGGACACGTGCCGAAGCACTGGCAGCCGCCGACCGCCTCAAGGATGCGCTCGACGTGAAGCCGCACGTGGTCGTGCGCTGACGGAGCCCGATTCCCAGAGGGAGTGGAGGAGGCTGCTGCTATAATTTGCACCCTGCCGAAGCCGTTCGTTCCCGCCCGTTCGTCCATACCCTCGATGCTGCTCCGGGTCCTCGCGCTGCTCTTATTGCTCGCGCCCCTCGCGCGCGCCGATGCGCCGCCGCCTCCGCCGATCGCCGCGCGCGCCTGGCTTCTGGTCGACCTGCCGAGCGGGCAGCCGATTGCGGCGCAGAACGCCGACGAGCGCATCGAGCCCGCGTCCCTCACCAAGCTGATGACGGCGTACCTGGTCTTCGATGCGTTGAAGAAGAAGGCGATTCTGCCCGAGCAGACGGCACCGGTCTCCGAGCGCGCCTGGAAAGCCGGCGGCTCGCGCATGTTCATCGAGCCACGCAAGCCGGTCACCGTCGACGAGCTGCTGCGCGGGATGATCGTCCAGTCGGGCAACGACGCGACCATCGCGCTCGCCGAGCTCGTTGCCGGCTCGGAGGAGGTTTTCGCGCAGATGATGAACCGCGAGGGCCAGCGGCTCGGAATGAAGAGCTCGAGCTTCGTCAACGCGAGCGGCTGGCCGGACACCAAGCACTACTCGACGGCGCGCGATCTCGCCGCGCTCGCGGGCGCGCTGATCCGCGACTTTCCCGAGTACTACACGCTCTACGCGACGAAGGAATACCGCTACAACAACATCACCCAGCCCAACCGCAACCGCCTGCTGTGGCTCGATCCGAACGTCGACGGCGTGAAGACCGGCTACACGGAGACCGCCGGCTACTGCCTGATCGCGTCGGCGAAGCGTGGCCCGCGCCGGCTCCTGTCGGTGGTGCTGGGCACGAACTCCGACGGCTTGCGCGCGCAGGAGAGCCAGAAGCTGCTCAACTACGGCTTCCAGTTCTACGAGGTCGTGCGGCTGTACGAGAAGGGACAGGAGGTCAGCCGGCTGCGGGTGTGGAAAGGCGCGGCGAACGAGCTCAAGGCCGGCGTGCCGGAGGAGCTGAACCTCGTCCTGCCGCGCGGCGATGCGCAGAAGCTCAAGGCGAACCTGGTAAGCGAGCAGCCGCTGGTCGCGCCGGTGAGCGCCGGCCAACGCGTCGGTACCATCAAAGTGTCGCTCGACGGCAAGGCGGTGGGCGATTATCCGGTCGTGGCGCTCGAGACGGTCGGGGTCGCCGGCATCCTCGGGCGCGCGTGGGACAGCATGCGGTTGTGGCTGAAGTGATCCAGAGGGGAGCGCCGTGGACCAGATCGTCTATCTGAACGGCGAGTACGTGCCACTCGCCGAAGCGAAGGTCCCGGTGCTGGATCGCGGCTTCATATTCGGCGACGGCGTCTACGAAGTGATCCCGGCGTACGGTCGCGCGCTCTTCCGGCTGCGGGAGCATCTCGCGCGGCTCGAGCACAGCCTGCGCGCCATCCGGATCGCCAACCCGCACGACGCGGCGGGGTGGCGCGCGCTCCTCGGGAACGTCGTCGCGCGCAATCCCTGGGAGGACCAGAGCGTCTATCTCCAGGTCACGCGCGGCGTCGCGCCGCGCACTCAGGAATTCCCGAAGAGCGACGTGCGGCCGACGGTATTCGTCATGGCGAGCCCGCTCAAGATGCCGACGGCCGAGCAGCGCGCGAGCGGTGTCGCAGTGGTGACGCGGGACGACTACCGCTGGCGGCGCTGCGACATCAAGTCGGTGTCGCTGCTCGCGAACTGCCTGCTGCGCCAGGAAGCCGAGGACGCCGGTGCGGTCGAGACGATCCTCATCCGCGACGGCAATGTCAAGGAAGCCTCGACCTGCAACGTCTTCCTGGTGAGGAACGGCGTGATCCTGAACCCGCCCAAGGACAACCTGATCCTGCACGGCATCACCTTCGACCTCGCGCTCGAGCTGGCGGGCGAGGCCGGACTGCCGCTCGAGACGCGGGAAGTGAGACGCGAGGAGCTCTTCGACGCCGACGAGGTGTGGCTCTCGTCGTCGGCGCGCGAAGTCCTGCCGGTCACCCTGGTCGATGGCAAGCGCGTCGGAAGCGGCAAGCCGGGGCCGGTGTACGCGCGCATGTACCAGCTGTTTCAGGACTACAAGACGCGCGCACGCGCGCAGGCGCATGCCTGACCAGGACGCCTCGACCCTGCTCGCCTTCCCGTGCGATTTCCCGATCAAGGTGATGGGGAAGCGCCAGGCGGCCTTCGCACAGACGATGGTGGACATCGTGAAGCGGCACGCCCCGGACTTCGATCCGGCGACCCTCGAGATGCGCGCCAGCCGCGAGGCGACCTATCTTTCGCTCACGCTCACCATCCGCGCGACCTCGCGCGAACAGCTCGACGACCTCTATCGCGAGCTTTGCGACCATCCGATGGTCACGATGGTGCTTTGAGGCCAGGAGGGGGAAGCGTGATCGGCGAGCTTGCGGCGAGCGCCGGCAGTGACGCGCGTAGTGCGCCGGAGGCGGCCGGTTTCCCGCTACCCGTTTCGCTCACGGTGCGCCGCATGGGCGTCACCGAGTACGCCGAAGCGTACGACGCGATGCGCGCGTTCATCGCTCGGCGCGCGCCGGGCACGCCCGACGAACTCTGGCTCCTAGAGCATCCGCCCGTCTACACGCTGGGGCAAGCCGGCAAGCGGGAGCATCTGCTGCGCGACAACGGGATTCCGGTCGTGCGCGTCGATCGCGGGGGCCAGGTCACGTACCACGGACCCGGGCAGGTGGTCGCTTACGTGCTGCTCGACCTGCGGCGGCGCGGCCTCACGGTGAAGCGGCTCGTGTGGCTGCTCGAGCAAGCGGTGATCGATCTGCTTGCGGCGCACAGCGTAGCGGGCGCCCGGCGCATCGGCGCGCCGGGCGTGTACGTCGAAGACGCGAAAGTCGCCGCGCTCGGGCTGCGCGTGCGCGGCGGCTGCACGTACCACGGCCTCGCGCTGAACGTAAACATGGATCTCGCCCCATTCCGCGACATCCACCCTTGCGGCTACGCGGGGCTTGCTGTGACTCAACTTTCCGATCTCGGCATCGCGCTCGCGCCGGATGCGGTTGCCGCAGCGCTCGCGGAACGCTTGGCGGCGCGACTCGAAGGCTGAACCAGGGAGAACTCCAATGTCGGCGGTCCCGGGCATAGGCTCGTCGCACGACGCGTCGTCGGCGCTGTTCGTCGACGGGAGGCTCACGGCCGCGTTCGCGGAGGGGCGCATGTCGCGCGTGAAGTGCGACGGGGTGTGGTTGCCGAACTTCGCGATCGGCTCCCTCGGGCTGGTGGCCTGAGCGCACCACGCATGCCGCAGAAAGTCCTTGGCCGCCTGCTCGAGATCGTCGCCGCGGCGCGTCCCGGACATGCGCCACGCGTCGTGCTCGACGTCGGCGCCCGCGACTGCCGCGAGAGTCTCGACTTCGCCGCCGCCTTTCCCGCGGCGACGGTCTACGCCTTCGAGTGCAATCCGGCAACCCTGCCCGCGTGCCGGGCTGCCGCGGCAGGCGAGCCACGCGTGCGGCTCACGGAGCAGGCGGTGACCGACACCGACGGGCGCACCGCGTTCTTCCCGATCGACCCGGTGAAGACGGTGACCGGCTCGGCCGACGGCAATCCCGGCGCCTCCTCGCTGTTCGAGGCCACCGGCGACTATCCGCTCGAGCGCTACGTGCAGAACCGCGTCGAGGTCCAGACGACGCGGCTCGACACGTTCCTCGCGCACACCGGGCTCGGGCACGTCGATGTGCTCTGGATCGACGTGCAGGGCGCGGAGTTGCTGGTGCTGCGCGGGCTGGGCGAGCGGCTGGCCGATGTCGACTGGATTCACCTGGAGGCCGAGCAGTTCGAGATCTACCACGGGCAGGCCTTGTTCCCCGCGATCGACGCCTATCTCGCAGCACGCGGCTTCGAGCTGGCCGGCTTCACTTCGTACTCGATCTACGCAGTCGACGCGCTGTACTGCAATCGTCGGCTCGGCGTGTCGCGCCGCCGGCTGTGGTCCGACTTTCCATACTTGCGGCGCAACTGGCTCAAGCTGCACAAGCACCGGATAAAGCGCTGGCTGCGTCGCCACGTCGGCCTGCCGGAGTGGCCGCGCGCAGGCGCGCATGGGGGCTGAGGTGGCGCTGGTTCTCGGCATCGCTTCTTCGCACGACGCCTCGGCATGCGTGTTCCGCGACGGCGAGCTGGTCGCCGCGATCTCGGAGGAGCGGCTGTCCCGGATCAAGACCGACGGCAGCCGCCTGCCCGGGCTCGCGATCGACGCGGCACTCGCCATGGCAGGCGCGGCGCGGCGCGATGTCGACCACATCGCGTTGATCTACAGCCACGTCCCGGAGACCTATTGCCGGCGGCCGACGCTTGGCAAGGAGGTGGAGCGGCACCTGTCGCGGCTGTGGAAGTCGATCAACGGCCGGCCGAACGAGACGCAGTTCTTCCTCAACAACGTCCTGATCCACATCCGCGACCACGCGGCCGGCAAGCGCTTTGACGATTACTTCCGGCGCGAGCGGTTTCTCGATGGCGAAGGCTTTCGTCCCGGTACGCCGATCCATTTCGTCGACCATCACGTGACGCACGCGGCGGGGGCGGCGTTCTACTCGGGGTTCGACGAGGCCGCGGTGATCACGATGGACGGCGAGGGCGACCTCGGCGTGCATCACACGTCAAGCATCTTCAGGGACGGGCGGCTCAAGTGTCTCCACGTCTCGGACGACCCGGGCACCTCGTCGGGCTTTTTCTACATGGACGTCACCGAACTGCTGGGCTTCAGGCCGCTGCGGCACGAGGGGAAGGTCCTCGGGCTGGCCGCATTCGGCGATCCGCAGCCACTGTACGCGAGCTTCAAACGCGCGCTGCGTCTTGCCGACGATGGCTTGAGCCTCACCTCGGACTTCGCCGGCCGGGCGGGTGCGCTCGACCGCCGCAAGGAATTCATTGCCGAGGCGATGAAAGGGCAATCGCGCGAGAACGTCGCGGCGGCAGCGCAGACCGTGTTCGAGGAAGCCATCGTCGGAATCGCGCGCAACTTCATGCGCGAGACCGGCCAGCGACACCTGGCGGTCAATGGCGGCGTGTTCGCGAACGTCAAGCTCAACCAGCGGCTCGCGGCGCTGCCGGAGGTCGAGCGGCTGTTCGTCTTTCCGGGCATGTCGGACACGGGGAACAGCGTCGGGGCCGCGGTCATGGTGCTCGACAAGCTGGATCCGGGATACCTGACGCGGAACGCACACGCATTGCGCGATGTCTACCTTGGACCGGGATTCACCAACGCGGAAATCCAGGCGGAACTCGACCGGCGCGGCCTGAAGCACGAGCATCTCGACGACGACGCGCTCGTCGAGCGCGCGGCACAGGCAATCCACAAGGGCGTCGTGGTGGGGTGGTTCCAGGGCCGCATGGAGTTTGGCCCGCGAGCGCTCGGCAATCGCTCCATGATCGCGCGCGCGACCGAGGCGAGCATCAACAAGAGCCTGAACGACCGCCTCGACCGTACCGAGTTCATGCCGTTCGCGCCGAGCGCGCTCGCCGAGCACGCCGATGCGCTTTTCGAGAACGTCGAGCCCGGCCGGCACACCGCCGAGTTCATGACCATCACCTATGACGTGAAGCAGCACTGGCACGCGAAGATCCCGGCAGTCGTGCACGTCGACGGCACCGCGCGGCCACAGCTGGTGCGCAAGGATCGCAACCCGCTCTACTGGCGCGTGATCGACCGCTACCGCCAGCTCTCGGGCATTCCGCTCGTGCTCAACACGAGCTTCAACGTGCACGAGGAACCGATCGTGTGCCAGCCAAAGGAGGCCGCGCAGGCGCTGGTCGACAACCGCATCGACTGCCTGGCGATCGGCAACTTCTGGGCGGACTACCAGCCGGGTAAGGCGTAAGCTGCACGCGCATGAGCAGCGCAGCCGACAGCAAGCAGAAGGGTGCGGCCAAGACGGCGCGCATCCCGATCAAGATCGTCCCGGCCGCACCGCTCCGCAAGCCGGAGTGGATCCGCGTCAAAGCGCCGGGCGCCGGCTCGCGCTTCCAGGACATCAAGCGCATCCTGCGCGACCACCGGCTGCACACGGTGTGCGAAGAGGCGTCGTGCCCGAACATCGGGGAGTGCTTCGGCAAGGGCACCGCGACCTTCATGATCATGGGCGACAAGTGCACCCGGCGCTGCCCGTTCTGCGACGTGGGTCACGGCCGGCCCGATCCCCTCGACGCCGAGGAACCGGCCAACCTCGCGGAGACCATCGCTGCGCTGCAGCTTTCCTACGTCGTGATCACCAGCGTCGACCGCGACGACCTCCGCGACGGCGGCGCGCAGCACTTCGTCGACTGCATCCGCGCGGTCCGGGAACGTTCTCCCGCGACCGCGATCGAAGTCCTAGTGCCCGATTTCCGCGGACGTCTGGAGCGGGCGCTCGACGTGCTCGATGCCGCGCCTCCCGACGTGATGAACCACAACCTGGAAACGGTGCCGCGCCTGTACCAGCAGGCCCGTCCCGGCTCGGACTACGCCCACTCGCTGCGACTGCTGAAGGACTTCAAGGCCCGGCATCCGGCCGTCCCGACGAAATCGGGGGTGATGGTCGGCCTGGGCGAGACCGACGAGGAGATCCTAGCGGTGATGCGCGACCTGCGCGCGCACGGCGTGGAGATGCTCACGATCGGCCAGTATCTCGCGCCCTCGGCGCACCACCTGCCGGTCGCGCGCTACGCGCATCCGGACGTGTTCGCGGTGTTCGGGCGCGAAGCACAGGCAATGGGTTTCAGCCACGCGGCGGTCGGTCCGATGGTGCGCTCGAGCTACCACGCCGACCAGCAGGCGCATCGGGCCGGCGTGGTCTGAAGCGCCACGGCTGCGCGTGGCAGGTTCCGAAGGAGGCAGGCATGGCAGTGGCTCACGGGTTGCGACGCGCGGTCACGCTCGCCGCCGCGTTCTTCGGTTGCGCGTGCGGCGTCGCTGCGGCGGGGCCGGTCCCGGTCGACGCGCCCGCCCCAGTACTCGATGTGCGGCTCATCAACGGCAAGCTCGTCAAGGCGCAGGACCTGCGCGGCAAGGTCGTCGTCACGATGATCTGGGCGACGTGGAGCCCGGCGGCGCGCATGCAGCTCGGCGAGCTCCAGCGGCGCTACACGGACGGGCGGGGCAAGGGGCTCGAGGTGCTCGCCCTCTCGATCGACGAGAGCATCGGCGAAGTGCGCGAGTATTGGCGTGCGCACGGCTATACGATGCCGGTGGCGATGCGCAGCGACGCGTTCTTCGATCACTACGGCCGGGTCACCACGACGCCGACGTACTACATCGTGGACCGCCAGGGGGTTCTGCGGCACCGCATCGCGGGCCCGGTAACGCCCGACAAGCTCGCGGCGCTGCTCAAACCCCTGCTCGCCGAAGCGCCGCCGTCCGAGCGCGTCGCCCGGCATTGATCGGCACGGAAGGAATCCGTGCCATGCGCATCTCGTTCGTCGCCCTCGGATTTGTCGCCGGCCTTGCCATCGACGCACCGGCAAGCGCGCAGTCGCTCGCGGGCCTGACCAACCAGGACGCGGTGGCCGGCCTCAGGGACGCTTTGTCGCAGAGCGCGGCGAAGGCGGTGAATCAGCTGGGGGGCGCCGACGGCTTCCTCGGCAACGCAAAAGTGAAGATCCCGCTGCCCGATTCGATCAAGCGCGTCGAGAGCGGGCTGCGGATGGTCGGCATGGGCAAGCAGGCGGACGAGCTGGTCCTCAGCATGAACCGGGCCGCAGAGATGGCAGTGAAGGAAGCGACGCCGGTCCTGACCGATGCCATCAAGAAGATGAGCATCCAGGACGCGAAGGGCATTCTCACCGGGGGCGACGACGCGGCGACGCAGTACTTCCGACGCACGACCTCCGATCAGCTCACCCAGCGGTTCCTGCCGATCGTGAAGAAGATGACCGCGAAGACGCAACTCGCCGAGCAATACAACAACCTCGCCGGGCAGGCGGCGAGCTTCGGCCTGGTGAAGCAGGAAGACGCGAACATCGACAACTACGTGACGCGCAAGGCGCTCGACGGCCTCTATCTCGTAATCGCGGAACAGGAACGCGCGATCCGCAAGGACCCGGTCGGCGCCGCGACCGGAATGGCACAGAAGGTGTTCGGGCTGCTGGGGAAGTAGCGCGCTCAGTGCGCCTCGTCCCAGTTCCGTCCCACGCCGACGTCGACGACGAGCGGCACGCGCAGGCTCGCCACGCCGGACATCAGCTCCGGCAGCTCGCGCTTCACACTCTTCAGCTCGGGCTCCGGCACTTCCAGCACGAGCTCGTCGTGCACCTGCATCACGAGGCGGGTGTCGAGCCGCTCCGCGTCGATCCACTTCTGCACCGCAATCATCGCGAGCTTGATGAGATCCGCCGCAGTGCCCTGCATCGGGGCATTGATCGCGGCGCGCTCGGCGCCGGCGCGACGGGCCTGGTTGCCCGCGCGGATCTCCGGCAGCCACAGTCGGCGGCCGAACACCGTCTCGACATAGCCCTGCTCGCGTGCGGCCTGGCGGGTTGCCTCCATGTAGCGGGCCACGCCCGGGTAGCGCGCGAAATAGCTGTCGATGTAAGCCTGGGCCGTCGCCCGCTCGAGCCCGAGCTGCTGCGCGAGACCGAAGGCGCTCATGCCGTAGATCAGCCCGAAGTTGATCGTCTTCGCGTAGCGGCGCTCCTCGGCGCTCACCTCGCGCGGCTCGCGTCCGAAGACTTCGGCGGCCGTGGCCCGATGGATGTCGTCGCCCCGCGCGAACGCGGCGAGCAAGCCCTCGTCGCCGGATATGTGGGCCATGATCCGTAGCTCGACCTGCGAGTAGTCCGCCGACACGATCGCGTGCCCGGCCGGCGCGACGAACGCCTCGCGGATGCGCCGGCCTTCCGCGGTCCGGATCGGGATGTTCTGCAGGTTCGGGTCGTTCGACGCCAGCCGGCCGGTGACAGCGGTGGCCTGCCCGTAATTCGTGTGCACTCGACCGGTGTTCGGGTTCACCATGCGCGGCAGCTTGTCGGTGTACGTCGACTTGAGCTTGGAGACCGTGCGGTACTCGAGCAGCGTCTTCGGCAGCGGGTAGTCGAGTGCGAGCTTCTCCAGCACCTCCTCGTCGGTGGAAGGCGCGCCGGTGGCGGTCTTCTTCACCGCCGGGAGCTGCAGCCGCTCGAAGAAGATCTCCCCGATCTGCTTCGGCGAGTTGAGGTTGAACGGCTGCCCGGCCTCCGCGTAGGCCTTCTGCTCGAGCTCGAGCATCCTTTGGCCGAGCTCGTGACCCTGGCGCTCGAGGAGCGCCGCGTCGACAAGCACGCCGTTACGCTCCATCCGGAACAGCACCTCGCGCACTGGCATCTCGATCGACTCGTACACGAACCTGAGCTTCGCGTCGCCCGCCACGCGCGGATAGAGCGCCCGATGCAGGCGCAGCGTGATGTCGGCGTCCTCCGCCGAGTATTCGGTCGCGCGCTCGACGCTCACCTCCTCGAAGCCGATGCGCTGCGCGCCCTTGCCGGTCACCTCGTCGTAGGTGATCGTCTTCACGCCCAGATGGCGTTCGGCGAGGGTGTCCATGTCGTGGCGCGCGTGGCTCTCGAGCACATAGGACTGAAGCAGCGTGTCGTGTGCGACGCCCGCCAGCTTCACGCCGTGATTCGCAAGCACATGCTGGTCGTATTTCAGGTTCTGCCCGATCTTGGGCTTCGCAGGATCCTCGAGCCACGGCCGGAGCAGCTCGATCGCCCGCGCCGCGCCGATCTGCTCCGGCGCCCCGGGATAGCGATGCGCGACGGCGAGGTACGCGGCGTGCCCCGGCTCCACGGAGAAGGACACACCCACCAGTTGCGCGGTGAGCGGATCAAGCGACGTAGTCTCGGTGTCGACACACGTCTCCGACGCCGCGCCGATGCGCTCGAGCCAGCGCGCGAGGTCGCCTTCCGTGAGCAGCGTCTCGTAGTGGCGCGGCGCATCCGCCGCCGGAAGCTGCGGCGCCGGCGTGTTCGCGGACGGAGCGGCGCTGCCGGCGCCCTCCACCTCCCGAAGCCAGGTCTTGAATCCGAAGCGGGCGAACAGCTCCTTCAGTCGCTCCGGGTCGCGCGCGCGCGGCGCGAGTTCGCACACTCTGAACTCGAGCGGCACGTCGCACTTCACTGTCGCAAGTGCGCGCCCCTTCGGCAGCCAGTCGCGGCTCTTCCGCAGGTTCTCGCCCGCGACGCCCTTGATTGCGTCCGCGTGCGCCAGCACTCCGTCGAGCGAGCCGTACTCGCCGATCCACTTCGCCGCGGTCTTGGGCCCGACCTTGTCGACGCCCGGTATGTTGTCCACCGCGTCGCCGACGAGCGCGAGATAGTCGACGATCTTCTCGGGCGGCACGCCGAACTTCGCGCTCACGCCGGCGACGTCGAGTGTCTCGTTCGACATGGTGTTGATGAGCGTCACGTGCGCGTCGACGAGCTGGGCGAGGTCCTTGTCGCCGGTCGACACCACCGTGCGCACGCCCGCCCCCGAGGCCTCGCGCGCGAGCGTGCCGATCACGTCGTCGGCCTCCACGCCCTCGACGACGAGCAGCGGCCAGCCCATGGCGCGGATCGCGTCCATGAGCGGCTCGATCTGCGCGGCGAGATCGTCGGGCATCGGCGGGCGATGCGCCTTGTACTCGGGATAAACTTCGTCGCGGAAGGTCTTGCCCTTCGCGTCGAACACGCAGCCGAGGAAATCTGCCTTGTAGTCGGCGACGAGCCGCTTTAGCATGTTCAGCACGCCGTATATCGCGCCGGTCGGCTCGCCGGCAGGACTCCTGAGGTCCGGAAGCGCATGGAATGCGCGGTAGAGATAGGACGAGCCGTCAACCAGAACCAACAACTTTTCTTCAGCCATGGATGACAGTGTGAAGAAGGACCGGCCCAACAAGCTGCCGAAGCTCGTGGCCGCGGGACACGACACGCGCGCCTACAGCGCGCGCGAGGCGTGGCAGCTGCTCGCGATTATGTCAGAGTTCGTCGAGGCCACCGAGCGCCTGAACCAGGTGCGCCCTGCGGTGTCGATCTTCGGCAGCGCCCGCACGCCCCAGGATCATCCCTACTTCGCGCTCGCGGAGCGCACGGCCCGGCTGCTCTCCGACGCCGGCTTCACGGTCATCTCCGGCGGCGGGCCGGGCATCATGGAGGCGGCGAATCGCGGCGCGTTCTTCGGCAGCTCGCCGGCCGTAGGTCTCAATATCGAGCTGCCCCGCGAGCAGTTCGGCAACACCTACCAGGACATCAGTCTCTCGTTCCGGCACTTCTTCGCGCGCAAGGTGACGTTCGTGCGCTTCGCGACCGCCTACGTGGTGATGCCGGGCGGTTTCGGCACGCTCGACGAGCTCACCGAGGCGCTCACGCTCGTGCAGACGGGCAAGACGCGCAAGATGCCGATCATCCTCCTCCATGAGCCATTCTGGCGCGGGCTGCTCGACTGGTTCCGCGAGCGGCTGGTGGGCGAAGGCATGATCGACGCCGACGATATGGATCTCGTGCAGGTCCACAACGAGCCGGAGCAGGTCGTCGAGACCATCTTCCGACACTACGAGAATCGCGCCTTCATCCCCTCGCCCGCCGAGCGCGAGACGTTTCTCAACCTGTAGCAAGGCGACTGCCGAATCGGATCTGCTAGACTTGAATCGGATTCGGGGAAAGATCCAGTTCATGCGCCGCATGGTTGCCGCCACCGCCGTTCTCGCCGTCGCCCTTTCGGTCGCTGCCCAACAGGTTGCCCCGCCACCGAGCCTCGAGCCTCTTCCGGAAGCACCGGCGGAACCCGGCCTGGACCCGCAGCAGCAGGCGGCGGAGCTGGGTATCTCCATCCAGCCGGGCGACAAGGTCGAGCGCCACACGTTCGACGGCCAGCAGTACCTGGTGGTGACCACGCAGTGGGGCACGCAGTATCACCTGATCGAAGCGATGCCGGGCTTCAGTCCCTACGCCGGCTGGCAATCCCAGGACTCCGGCATACGCGTGCCGATGTGGAGGGTCCTCGAGTGGTGAGCGACGCCGCCCTCGAGTCGCACGGTCACCCACACGGCCGCGGCGCATGTCGGTCTACACCAAGGTCACGCCGAGCCAGCTTGCCGACTGGCTGAAGCACTACTCGGTCGGCACTCTCACCGAGCTGAGGGGCATCGCCGCCGGGATCGAGAACACCAACTACTTCGTCACGACCACGCGGGGGCGCTACGTCCTCACGCTGTTCGAGCGGCTGCCCGAACGGAGCCTCCCGTTCTACCTCGGGCTGATGGCGCATCTCGCGCGCCAGGCGATTCCCTGCCCGGCGCCGATCGTCGATCACGCGAACCGGCTCTATTCGATGCTCAACGGCAAGCCGGCCGCGCTGGTCACGCGCCTGCGGGGCGCGCCTGTCTCGGCGCCGGGTTCCGGCCAATGCGCGCAAGTGGGTGGCGTCCTCGCCGGCATGCACATCGCGGGGCAATCGTTCGCCGGCGGGCTCGAGAACCCGCGCGGGCCAAAATGGTGGCGCGAGACCGCGCCGCTGGCGGCGCCTTTCCTCGACGCGCCCCGGCGGCGGCTACTCGAGTCGGAACTCGAGTTCCAGTCGCGCTATCGCTTCCGGGATCTGCCGCGCGGCCCGATTCACGCCGACCTCTTCCGCGACAACGTGCTCTGGGACGGCGACCGCATCGGCGGCTTGATCGACTTCTACTTTGCCGGCGTGGATGCATGGCTCTTCGACGTGGCGGTGACGCTGAACGACTGGTGCGTGCATCCCGACGGCGAGATCGATCGCGAGCGCGCCATAGCGCTGCTCGGCGCGTACCACGCCGCGCGTCCCTTCAGCGCGATCGAGCGCGGCGCGTGGCCGGCCATGCTGCGCGCGGCGAGCCTGCGCTTCTGGCTCTCGCGGCTCCACGATTTCCACCTCCCGCGTCCGGGCGAGCTCGTGCACGCGCACGATCCCGAGCACTTCCGCCGCATTCTCGAGCTGCGCATTCGCGACGCGCACGAACTGCCCTGGGTCGCGTGAGGGGCGCGGCACGATGCGCGTCGTCCCCGCTGCGAACGGCTGGCTCTGGCTGAAAGGCGGCTTCGGCTTCTTCGGCCGCGCGCCGCTCACCTGGATCCTCATCGCCGTGTCCTACTGGGTGCTCGTGAGCGTGGTGGGCGTGCTGCCCTACGTCGGCCTGGTCGCCGTTATGGTGGCGACGCCGGCGTTCGCGGTGAGCTTCATGGCGATGTGCCGCGAGCTCGAGCGCGGGCGGCCGCTCGAGTTGCCGCTGCTGTTCGCGGGCTTCCGCCGCAACCTGAAGTCGCTCGCGGCGCTGGGCGGCATCTATCTCCTCGCGATCCTCGGGATTCTCGCCGCGAGCCAGCTCTTCGACGGCGGACTGCTGATGCGCTGGATGCTCCTCGGCAAGGCCGTGCCACGCGACGAAGCGAGCGGCGACGCGCTCGCGATCGCCGCTCTTGCCGCGTTCGCGCTGTTCGTTCCGGTGATCCTGGCGTTCTGGTTCGCGCCGGTCCTTGCGGCGTGGCACGGCATGTCCGCCGCGAAGGCGTTGTTCTTCAGCTTCTTCGCGAGCCTGCAGAACTGGCGGGCTTTTCTCGTGTACGGCCTCGCGGTCTCGATCGTCGCCGGTCTCGTGCCCGGCATTGCATTCTCCGCCCTCGCGGTCGCCGTACGCGGCTCGCAGGCGGCGGCCGGCCTGATGTCCACGCTGGCGCTCGTGGTGGTGGTGGTCCTGCTGCCGGCGCTCTACGCGAGCTTCTACGCGAGCTATCGCGACATCTTCGCCGATGCGCCGGCGGACTAAACGTTGCAAAAGGGGCCAGGGGTCCTTCCTTTCCCAACTCGGCCCCTCTTGCGACCCCCCAATCCCAGGCACGACTCCGCTTCTCAGCGGAGTCGTGCGGAGATTCTAGGGGCGGCCCGGCTCCGGCGGCGTCCGCCGTGCTGCAGTGCAGGGGTAAACTCCGCGGCATGCTCATGCAGGCGAGGTCTCGCGAGGTCGGGACCGATCCGGACCCCGCGAGACTGCGCGAGATCCCGTACAACTACACCTCGTTTTCCGACCGCGAGATCGTCATCCGGCTGCTCGGTGCGGAAGCGTGGACGGCGTTACTCGGCCTGCGCGCGGAGCGACGGACCGGGCGTTCCGCCCGGATGCTCTACGAAGTGCTCGGCGACATCTGGGTCGTCCAGCGCAACCCGTATCTCCAGGACGACCTGATCGACAACCCGCGGCGGCGCGCGGCCCTGATCGAGGCCCTCCATCACCGGCTGGGCGAGATCGAGAAGCGACGGGAGGGATACGCGCAGGGCTCCAGCCGGGAGCCGGACGCGCCCGCGCGCGCGCAGTTCGAGGCGCGCGATGCGAAGGTCGCCTTCCTGCTCGAGCGGGCACGCGCGGCCATCGCCGCCTTCGAGCGGGAGTTCGACGAGACCATCGAGCTGCGCCGCAGCGTGCTGCGCAGGCTCGCGCGCAGCACCCGCCGCGACAACATCCAGTTCGACGGGCTCGCGCGCGTCTCCCACGTCACCGACGCCACCGACTGGCGCGTCGAATACCCGTTCGTCGTCGTCTCGCCCGACACCGAGGAGGAGGTCGCGCGCGTCGTGCGCGACTGTATCGCGCTCGGGCTCACGATCATTCCGCGCGGCGGCGGCACCGGGTACACCGGCGGCGCGATCCCGCTGACGCGGCGGGCGGCGGTCGTGAACACGGAGAAGCTTGATACCCTGGGTCCGATCGAGGAGCGCGAGCTCCAGGGCGTGGCGCGCAAGGTTCCGACCATCCGGTGCGGGGCCGGTGTCGTCACGCGACGCGTGATGAACGCGGCGGAGGCGGCCGGCCACGTTTTCGCCGTCGACCCGACCTCCGCGGACGCCTCGTGCATCGGTGGCAACGTGGCGATGAACGCCGGCGGCAAGAAGGCCGTGCTGTGGGGCACGGCGCTCGATAATCTCGTCTCCTGGCGGATGGTCGATCCGAACGGTTACGTCCTTCAGGTCACACGGGTCGACCACAACCTCGGCAAGATTCACGACGCGGGCGTCGCGCGTTTCTCCGTTCAGAAGTTCCGCAAGGACGGCAAGACGCCCTACGAAGCGCCCGCCATCCTCGAGATCCCCGGGCGGCAGTTCCGCAAGATCGGCCTCGGCAAGGACGTCACCGACAAGTTCCTCGCGGGCCTGCCGGGCGTGCAGAAGGAAGGCTGCGACGGGATCATCACCTCGGCGCGATTCATCCTGCACACGATGCCGAAAGCGATCCGGACCGTGTGCCTCGAGTTCTTCGGCCAGGTTCGCGACTCGGTGCCGGCGATTGTCGAGATCAAGGGTTACCTCGACACGCATCGGCACGCGACACTCGCCGGCCTGGAGCATCTGGACGAGCGCTACCTCAAGGCAGTCGGCTACGCGACCAAAGCGAAACGCGCCGGTCGGCCGAAGATGGTGCTCATCGGCGACATCGTCGGCGACGACGACGACCAGGTCGCGCGGGCGACGTCCGAGGTGGTGCGGCTCGCGAACGCGCGCGGCGGCGAGGGGTTCGTCGCGGTTTCGGCCGAGACCCGCAGGAAGTTCTGGCTCGACCGGGCGCGCACCGCGGCGATCGCGAAGCACACGAACGCGTTCAAGATCAACGAGGACGTGGTCATTCCGCTCGACCGACTGGGCGACTACTCCGAGGGCATCGAGCGCATCAACATCGAGCTGTCGCTCGCGAACAAGCTCCGGCTGCTCGATGCGCTCGACGAGTACTTCGCCGGCGAGCTGCCGCTCTACCAGCACGACGAGAAACTGGCTGCGGCCGAACTGCTCGGCGAGCGCCCGGCCCGGGCCCGCGCGCTGCTCGCGCGCGTGCGCGACCGCTGGCGCTACCTGCTCGACAATCTCGACGCGCCCGTGGCGGACGCGCAGCGCGAATTCGTGCCCGGGCTCGCGATGCTCGGCGCCGGGGAGGTCGCGCTCTTCGCGCTGGTCCAGAACCATGCGCTGCGGGTGTCGTGGAAGGACGAGGTCCGAGCGGAACTCGTGGAGCTGTTCGACGGGTTGCCGTTCCGCAGGATCGTCGAGGGCCTGGACGCGGTGCACCGGCGCGTGCTCAAGAGCCGGGTGTTCGTCGCGCTGCACATGCACGCCGGCGACGGCAACGTGCACACCAACATCCCGGTCAACTCCGACGACTACGGGATGCTGCAGGCGGCGAACGCGGCGGTGGCGCGCATCATGGCGCTCGCGAAGTCCCTCGGCGGCGTGATCTCCGGCGAGCACGGGATCGGAATCACCAAGCTCGAGTTCCTAGAGGCGGAGGAAATCGATGCGTTCAAGCGGTACAAACAGGCCGTCGACCCCGAGGGCCGGTTCAACAAGGGGAAGCTGCTCCCGGGCGGGGACCTGCGCGACGCTTATACGCCGTCGTTCAACCTGATCGGCGCCGAGTCCCTCATCCTCGAGGCCTCCGAGATCGGCCACATCGCCGACTCGATCAAGGACTGCCTGCGCTGCGGCAAGTGCAAGCCGGTCTGCGCGACGCACGTGCCGCGCGCGAACCTGCTCTACAGCCCGCGCAACAAGATCCTGGGGACATCGCTGCTCATCGAGGCGTTCCTGTACGAGGAGCAGACGCGCCGCGGCGTGAGCCTGCGCCACTTCGACGAGTTCGGCGATGTCGCCGACCACTGCACGGTCTGCCACAAATGCGCCAGCCCGTGCCCGGTGGACATCGACTTCGGCGACGTCTCGATCGCGATGCGCAACCTCCTGCGCAAGCAGGGCAGGCAGCGTTTCAACCCCGGGACGGCCGCGTCGATGTTCTTCCTGAACGCGACCGACCCGACCACGATCAAGCTTGCCAAGAAGGTGATGATCGATTGGGGATACCGCGGCCAGCGGCTCGCCCATCGCTTGGCGAAGTCGTTCCTGATCACGCGGCACTCGACGCGGCAGCCGTCGTCCACGGTCGGCAAGCCCCCCCTCAAGACCCAGGTCATCCAATTCATCAACAAGCCGATGCCGGGTGGTCTGCCGAAGAAAACCGCGCGCGCGCTGCTCGACCTCGAGGACTCGAAGATCGTCCCCATCATCCGCGACCCGGCGACGGTCACGGACGACTCGGAGGCGGTGTTCTACTTCCCGGGCTGCGGGTCGGAGCGGCTGTTCAGCCAGGTCGGTCTCGCGACGCAGGCGATGCTTTATCACGTGGGGGCCCAGTGCGTGCTGCCGCCGGGATACCTCTGCTGCGGTTATCCCCAGATCGCGGCGGGAAACGAGGACAAGGGGCGCGCGATCACCACCGACAATCGCGTGCTGTTCCACCGCGTCGCGAACACGCTTAACTATCTCGACATCAAGACCGTCATCGTGTCCTGCGGCACGTGCATGGACCAGCTGGAGAAGTACGAGTTCGAGAAGATCTTCCCGGGCTGCCGGCTGCTGGACATCCACGAGTACCTGCTCGAGAAGGGCGTGAAGCTCGAGGGCGTGCAAGGGGTGCGGTATATGTATCACGACCCGTGCCACACGCCAATGAAGACCTACCAGCCGATGACGGTGGTCAACGGGCTCATGGGCGGGGACGTCACCCTGAATGAGCGCTGCTGCGGCGAGTCCGGCACGCTGGCTGTGACCCGCCCCGACGTATCGACCCAGGTCCGCTTCCGCAAGGAGGAGGAGATGCGCAAGGGAGTCGCGGCCGTGCGCGCCGACGGATTTGCGGGCGAGGTGAAGATCCTCACCTCCTGCCCGTCGTGCCTGCAGGGCCTCGCGCGCTTTCGCGACGACGCCGAGGCGGGTGCCGACTACATCGTCGTCGAAATCGCCAGGCACGTGCTGGGCCCGAACTGGCTGCCGGAGTACGTGGCGCGCGCGAACCGCGGCGGCATCGAGCGCGTGCTTCTGTAGCCTGTCGGCGCGCCGACAAGTCGGGTGAGTGTCGTTCGGCGAGGACGCGAACCGCGAGGTCTACGTCATCACCGCGAGCGCGAAGATCTATCGCATCGCGCGGCAGTAGCAAGCTCTCACGACACGAGGGGGCCAACCCGCCTCGTGCTCCCAAGAGCTGGGAAGACCGGTGCCTCCGGCGCCGGTCCGAGGTATATCCCGCAAGCGAATCCGCCCGGCGCGAGCGCGTCGATGCGGCCCAACTCGCCGCCGCCGTCGTGTCGCGCTTGTGACATCTGCCCCCCCGCGTCCCCGAGCATCGGCAAACGCTCATTCAAATCAACGGAATGGGCGATATACTCAATGTTCAATGGAATAGCAAGCAGGGGAGGCGCGGGCCGGTACACCCGGGCGGCGCGAGAACACGATGCCGAGCTTTCTGCCCACGCAGCAGCCGGTGGTGGCGGACGCCAAGAGTTGCGAGGCCTGGCTCGCACGGGCGACGCTCGCCGACCCGAAGCAGGCCTGCCACGAGCTGACCGGGCTGCTCGAGGCGCTCGAGGACGTATCTCCGTCCGAAATTGCGTACCTCGAGGTCCTCGAGCGGCTGCGCGAGCCGATCGTCATTGCGCAGGCCGAGCACGCCAAGAAGTTCGCCGCGCGGCCGCTGCCGCTCAAGGAATACGAGGTCTCCGCGTTCGAGCAGGTCTACGATCTGTGGGCCACGCTCGGTCGCGCGTACCGCCGCCTGCTGCGCGGCGCGATCGAGGAGGGCAGCCGCGACCTCGCCGGCAAGGAAGCGCTGCTCGCCCAGCGCGCACTCGACTGCGTCGGGGAGCTGATGCTCGTGCACTATCGCGCGCGGCGCGAGGTGGATTCGGAACTCTGGCAGGAACTGCATCAGGTCTATCAGACCGCGGAGCAGGCGGGCGTCGTGATGACCACGGTATCGGCCGGCCACGGCTCGAAGTCGGTGTCGACCTGCGCCGAAGTCTATGTGCGCGCGCTGCTGCTGGCGCTCGCGAACCCCTACGGCCTCGCCGCGCGCGAGCTCGCGTGGACGCGTCGCTGGGCGACGATGTGGGCCTATAAGGTCGACCTCGTCTCGGCCGCTGCGGACGCGCAGGGCTACTCGGTCGACCTCGCGCACAACCAGCCGCCGGCCTGGGTGAAGGCCGAGACGGCGAAGCCGACCGTGCGCTTCCTCGAGACGACGAACCTGCGCCGGAGCGTGCGCAGCCGCATCAAGAAGCTCGAGTCGGGCGTGGAACCGCAGACCCTCGGGCTCGGCAAGGATTGCGTGCAACCCGAGGTCGGCCGGCTGCTCGTGTCGCTCGGCCGCGCCTGGATCGAGTCGCCAGCGCAGCGGCAGTTCACGCGGCGCCTCGTTACCGGGCGCACCGAGCTGACGAGCGGGCTCGAGTCGATCCACCTCGCCCTGAGCGGTAGGGCGTTCCGGAGCGCCGCCCGGCACTGGGACTACACCCGCCGCGACGCCGAGCAGATCTACATCTACCAGGGCGTGGCGCCCGCGGCGGCCGCCGAGGACACGACGAGCGGGTTCAGCGCCGAAAAGTGGGAGACGCTCGACGAGAGCGCGAACGGCTTCCGCCTGCGCCGCAAGGGCGGCGGCGAGCGCCTCGCGCTCGGTCAGCTCGTCGGCCTGAAGCCGGAGGGCGCGCGCAGCTTCATCCTGTGCGAGGTGCGCTGGCTGATGACCGGCATCGACGCCTCGCTCACGATCGGCGCATCGGCGCTGCCTGGCCTCGGGGCGGCGGTCGCGGTGCGCCCCGCGAGCATGGCGAACAACGCGCCGGAGGCGTTCACGCAGGCGTTCCTGCTGCCGAACGCGGCGGCGCAACCCTCGTCGCTCCTGCTGCCGTCGGGCTGGTACCAGCACGGGCGCGAGCTGGAGATGCGCGAGGACGCTGACGTCAAGCGCGTGAGGCTCCTAGGGGTCGTGCACCGCGGGTACGACTACGATCGCGCCAACTTCTCGGTGGCCGGACCGATCTCGGCCTGATCGGCGAGCCACGTCACGCGCCGCGCGGGAAACACCGCGGCGAACCGGCTGCCCTTCCCGGGCTCACTTGCCACCTCCAGACGCGCCTGATGGTGCGTCAACACGTGCTTCACGATCGCAAGCCCCAGCCCGGTCCCGCCGGTTTCGCGCGATCGGCTGGTGTCGACGCGATAGAAGCGCTCGGTGATGCGCGGCAAGTGGCGGGTCTCGATGCCGATACCCGTGTCTTCGACGCTCATGCAGCCTTCGCCATCGCGCTCGCTCCAGGCGAGCGTGATGCGCCCGTCCTTCGGCGTGTAGCGTACCGCGTTCGAGACCAGGTTCGCGATCGCGCTGCGCACTTCGCGCTCGTCGCCCCACAGGGTCGCGGCCGGCCCGGGCTCGAGCACGATCGAGTGCCGCCCTCCCGAGAGGGCGCGCGCCTCCTCGTGGATCGTGCGCAGCAGCGCTTGCACGTCGATCGCCGTCTCGCGCGCGGGCAGGGCGGTCGACTCGAGCACCGACAGCGTGAGCAGGTCGTCGATCAGGCGCAGCATGCGGTCGGTCTGGCTGCGCATCAGACCGAGCACCTGCCGCCCGCGCGGCGCCTCGAGCGTCACGTTCCCGTCCGCGATGGTCTCCAGGAACCCGCTCACCACCGTGAGCGGGGTCTTCAGCTCGTGCGATACGTTTGCGACGAAGTCGCGGCGCATGACCTCGAGGTTCTCCGCCTGCGTCACGTCGCGCGACAGCAGCAGCTTCTCGTCCTGGCCGTACGCCACGATCCGCACCGACAGCACGAGCGCCTCGCCGCGCTGGAGCCGCAGCATGAACGGCTCGGCGTACTCCCCGCGCTTGATGTATTCGGCGAAATCCGGCTGGCGCACGAGGTTCAGGATCGGCTGGCCGGTGTCCTTACCGACGTCCAGGCCGAAGTAGCGCTCCGCGGTGGTGTTGCACCAGCTGATGTGGTCCTCGCCGTCGAGCACGATGACCGCGTCGGGCATCGCCTGCGCGGCGCTGCGGAAGCGCACGAGCTGCGCGGTGAGGCGGTGCTGGTTGAGGAGCGCCCCGCGGACGAACTTGTAGAGGGCCGTGAAGATGCCCTCCCACTGGCCGCGCCCCATCGGCACGGTGGCGCGCAGGGGATCGCGTAGCCACCCGGCAAGCGCGCCGAGGTTCGCGACGTGGTGGAGGAGCAGCGCGGCCAGTCCGGCTGCGAGCGTTCCCAAGCCCCATGCGCGACCGGACGCGAGCCCGACGATCAGGGCAACGACGCCTAGCGCAGCGACGAGAAGCGCGGTGCGGAGCCAGACGGTCTTCACGATCCGGACGAGCGTGTGGGGCGCGGGCCGCGAGCCCGCGAAGGCGGCCGGAACTTAACAGAAACGCGCGAAGCGCGGCGGTCGGTCAGGCGGGGGTTCCGGCCAGCCGGTACCCGCTCCCGCGCACGGTCTCGATCAGCCGGTCGTGCGTGGTCGGCTCGAGCGCCTTCCGCAGGCGCCGGATGTGCACGTCGACGGTCCGTTCTTCGACGAACACGTGATCGCCCCAGACCTGGTCGAGCAGCTGGGAGCGGCTGTGCACGCGCTCGGGATGGGCCATCAGGAAATGCAGCAACCGAAACTCGGTGGGGCCGAGGTCGACCGCGGTGCCGTTCCCGGCGACACGATGGGTCGCGGGGTCGAGCCGCAGGCCGCCGATCTCGATCGGCTCGTCGGTCAGTTCCGGCGCGCGGCGCCGGAGCACCGCCTTGATCCGCGCCAGCAGCTCGCGGGGGCTGAACGGCTTGGTGACGTAGTCGTCCGCACCCGCATCGAGGCCCGCGACCTTGTCCTGCTCCTGCCCGCGGGCGGTGAGCATGATCACCGGGACGCTCTTCGTGCGCTCGTCCTGGCGCAGGGTCTTCGCAAAGGCGATCCCCGATTGGCCGGGCAGCATCCAGTCGAGCACGATCAGGTCGGGCAGGGCGTGGCGAACCAGGTCCCCGGCCTGCTCGGCGTCCCGGGCGCGCATCACGTGATGGCCGGCATGCTCCAGGTTGAGGGCGATCAGCTCCTGAATCGCGGGCTCGTCTTCGACGACTAGGATGTTGGCGGACATGCGCGGCGCCGTGATGATTCTCAACGACGGATTCTATGTCCGTTCGGTGACGGTTTTGTGACCGCGCCGCCTCGGCTCGCGGCCCTTCAGCCCGAGTCGCGGCCTTGTGGTAGCGTTCCGCGCCCGCATCTGCTGATGCACGAGGCAGGCCATGGCCGGACTTGACCCCACCACCCCCGCACCCACCGAGATCAAGCTCCATCAGAAATCCCGCCTGATGGAGCTCACCTACGCCGACGGTCGGCGCTTCGAGCTGAGCTACGAGTTCCTCCGCATTTACTCGCCCAGCGCCGAGGTGCGGGGGCACGGGCCGGGGCAGGAGGTCCTGCAGAGCGGCAAGAAAGAGGCGGACATCGTCGGCGTCGAGCCGGTCGGAAGCTATGCGATCCAGCCGCAGTTCTCGGACGGGCACGACACCGGGATCTACTCCTGGGACTACCTCTACGAGCTCGGCGTGAATCGCGACCGGATGTGGGCGGAATACCTGCAGCGCCTCGCCGCCGCCGGGGCGAGCCGCGAGGTCGACACCACGGCCCGTCCCACTGCGCGCGGCGGCGGGAGCTGCGCGACGCGCTGATCCCGCGCATGGCCGGCAATACGCACTTCGGGTTCGAGCAAGTCCCCACCGACGAGAAGGTCCGCAAAGTCGCGGGCGTTTTCGCGTCGGTCGCGCCGAAGTACGACCTGATGAACGACCTCATGTCGCTCGGACTGCACCGGTTGTGGAAGGCGTTCACGATCGAGATGAGCGGCGTGCGTCCCGGGAGCCGGGTGCTCGACATCGCCGGCGGCTCCGGCGACCTCGCGCGCGCGTTCGCCCGCCGCGTCGGCGACGCGGGCGAGGTGTGGTTCACCGACATCAACCGCGCGATGCTCGCGGTCGGCCGGGACCGGTTGCTCGACGACGGCGTCGTCGCCCCGGTCGCCCAATGCGATGCAGAGGGCCTGCCCTTCCCGGCGGACCATTTCGACTGCGCCACGGTCGCCTTCGGCCTGCGCAACATGACGCATAAGGACCGCGCGCTCGCGGAAATGCGGCGGTGCCTCAAACCGGGCGGCCGGCTGCTGGTGCTCGAGTTCTCGAAAGTGTGGAAACCGCTCGAGAAGCCGTACGACTGGTACTCGTTCAAGGTGCTCCCGTGGCTCGGCAAGCGCGTGGCCGGCGACGAGGCGAGCTATCGCTACCTCGCCGAGTCGATCCGCATGCATCCGGGGCAGGAGGAATTGCGAGAGATGATGGAACGCGCCGGCTTCGAGAACGTCGAATACTTCAACCTGGCCGCGGGCGTGGTAGCGTTGCACCGTGGCTGGAAGTTCTGAGAGAGGAGACACACACAATGAAGAAGTGGTTACTCGCCCTGTTCGCTACCGTCTTCATCGCGGGCCTCGCCCCGTTCGACGCCGAGGCGCGTCGTTTGGGAGGTGGTAAGCCGATCGGTACTCAGCGCCAGGCGCTACCCGACAAGCCCGCGACCCCGCCCGCTGCCGCCCCGGCTCAGCAGGCCGCTCCGGCCGCTGGCGCCGCAGCGCCGAAGCCGGGCATGAGCCGCTGGCTCGGGCCGCTGGCCGGTCTCGCGGCCGGCCTCGGCCTCGCGTACCTGCTCGGCGATCAGCTGGGCTCGGTCGTGACCGCGCTGCTGTTCGGGGTCCTCGGAATCGCCGTCGTGATGATGCTGATGCGGCTGTTCCGCAAGCCCGGTCAGCAGGCTGTGCCGCAGGGTATGCAGTACGCGGGCGTCGGCAACGAAACGGTCGCCGCGCCGCCGCCGTCCCAGATCACCGGTGGCCCGGCCGAGCCGAGCTTCCGCGCGCAGTTCGCGCGGCGCATCCCCGAAGGCTTCAACGTCGACGGGTTCGTGCGCGAGGCGAAGAAGAGCTTCATCGCCCTGCAGGCCGCGAACGACCGCGGCGACGCCAGCGCGATCCGCGATTTCGTCACCGACGAGATGTTCCAGCACCTGAAGGGGGACATCGACGCGCGTGCCGCGGCGGGCCAGCAAACCGACGTCGTCACGCTCAACGCCGAGCTGCTCGAGGTGGTGACCGAGGGTATGCTGCACCTCGCGTCGGTGCGGTTCTCCGGGCTGCTGCGCGAGGACACCGGCGCCGCGCCGCAGCCGTTCGCGGAGATCTGGAACCTCCAGAAATCCGCGCAGGGCGACAGCGGTTGGCTGCTCGCGGGGATTCAACAAACCGCGTAAGCGTCGGACTGCACCGAGAAAGGGCCGCCCGCGGGCGGCCCTTTTCTTTTGCCCCCTCGGTGCGTCATGCGTGCGCCGTCGGCGTACCGGGCCGAAGCGCCGCTACGGCGCGAGCGACGGCCTGCTTCACCGACATTACGAGCCGGCGGAACTCGATCGCGCGCTCGCGTGCGCAGAACTCGCGTGCCGCGCTGCGGCACTCGGCCGCGAATTCATTCAGCGTCACAACGCGTTCGGCGCTGTCGACGACCCAGTAGTTGCCGTTTGTGTCGCGACAAAGCCGGACGGTGCGGCCGTCGGCGGTTTCGGTCTCGGACTCCATCCGTTCGAGCAGCGTTGTCAGCGAGAGGCTTGGCGTGGTCATGTCTGTCTCCTGTGCGTGGGGGGGTGAGGCTCGCCTTCCTTGGTCGCATCAGGCGTGCCAGCCCCTGCCGCGCGCAGTCGCCGTCACCAAAGCTCTACGGGATTCAATCGGTTACACAGCGTTTTCACTGGGCGGACGGCCTTGAAGTTGCGCTCGGCGCGCCGCCGAATGGGACGGGCCGTCGGATCCGACGGCCCGCGCCGTCGCGTACGACGGCCGGCGTCTCAGCGCGGCTTCCGGATGCCGAGCTTGCGCATGCGCCCGCGCAGAGTGCTCGGGTTCAGCCCGAGGGCGCGCGCGGCGCCCTGCTCGCCTTCGATGACCCGGCAGGTCTGCCCGAGCACGCGCTCGATGTGGGCGCGCTCGACTTCCTCGAGCGTGCCGGTGGCGACGGCCGGCGCAGGCGCATCGGCCCGAGCCGGCGCCGGCGCGGCCGATGCCCCGAACGGCTCCGCCGCATCGAGCATCGATCCGCGCGAGAGGATCGCGGCGCGCTCGACGACGTTCTCCAGCTCGCGGATGTTGCCCGGCCAGTCATAGGCGAGCGCGCGCTCGAGAAAAGCCGGCGCGGCGCCCTCGAACGATTTCCCCAGCTTGCGGCCGGCTTTCGCGAGGAAGTGCGCGATGAGCGGCGGGATATCCTCGCGCCGCTCCCGAAGGGGCGGCACGGTCACCGGGAATACGTTCAGCCGGTAGAAGAGATCCGGCCGGAACTCGCCGGCCTCGGCGCGACGGCCCAGATCGCGGTTCGTTGCGGCAATCAGCCGCACGTCGGCGCGCAGGGTGCGCGTGCCGCCGACGCGCTCGAACTCCTGTTCCTGCAGCACGCGCAGCAGCTTCGCCTGCGCTTCGATCGGCAGCTCGCCGACCTCGTCGAGGAAGAGCGTGCCGCCGTCGGCGAGCTCGAAGCGCCCGCGGCGCTGCTGGGTCGCGCCGGTGAACGCGCCTTTCTCGTGGCCGAAGAGCTCGCTCTCGACGAGCTCGCGCGGGAGCGCCGCACAGTTCACCTTCACGAGCGGCCGCTCGCGGCGCGGGCTGCGGTCGTGGATCGCGCGCGCGACGAGCTCCTTGCCGGTGCCGGTCTCGCCGAGAATCAGCACTGTGCTTTCGGTCGCGGCCACGAGCGCGAGCTGATCGAGCAGCCGCGTGAGGCTCGGCGACCGGCCGACGATCTCGCGGAAGTCGTGCCCGGT
Source organism: uncultured beta proteobacterium (assembly GCA_963747775.1). Taxonomy (GTDB): domain Bacteria; phylum Pseudomonadota; class Gammaproteobacteria; order Burkholderiales; family SG8-39; genus JAGVSZ01. The sequence continues at coordinate 803,664 of CAVVGT010000016.1, read as the reverse complement.
CCGGATCTCGTCCTCAAGGCAGTGGATGACCGCGCGCGAGCGCTGATGTGCTTCGATCTCCTCCCGGAGGCGGGCGTTCTGCTGCTCGAGCTCGCGCTGCGTCCGGCGCAGCGCGAGGTGCGTGTTCACCCGGGCGAGCAGCTCGCGCGGCTCGAAGGGCTTGGTGAGGTAGTCGACCCCGCCGGTGGAGAACGCACGCACCTTTTCAGCCGTCTCGTGTAGCGCGGTGAGGAAGATCACCGGCACGTCGCGCGTGGCGTCGTTCGCCTTGAGCCGCTCGCAGACGGTGAACCCGTCGAGGTCCGGCATCATCACGTCGAGCAGCACGAGATCCGGGGACTCGGCTGCGGCGCGCTCGAGCCCTTCGGTGCCCGACCCCGCCGGGATCACGTCGAAGCCGTTCACCGAAAGCAGGTCGACTAGCAGCTTGACGTTCGCCGGCGTGTCGTCGACGACCAGGATCCTCGCAGCGGTCACGACGCGCCTCCCGGCCTGAGCTTCGCAAGCGCCGCCGCTACCGCCCCGAGGAACGCCTCGAGGTTGATCGGCTTGCTCACGAAGGCGTCGAAACCGGCGGCAATGATGTCGTTCCGGTCCTGCGGCATCACCGACGCGGTGAACGCGATCACCGGGATCGCGCGCGTCGCCGGCGCGGCTCGGATCTTCGCCAGCGCGTCGATGCCGCTGATGCCGGGCAGGTGGATGTCCATCACCACGAGATCGGGCGCGCGCTCGGTCGCGAGCGCCACGCCATCCTCGCCGGTCTCGGCCTCGATCGTGCGGTAGCCGTGGACCTGCAGCAGGTCGCGCGCGAGCTTGCGGTTCTGCGCGTTGTCCTCGACGATCAAGATCAACTCATTCGCCATGGCGAAGCGGCAGCGTGACCGTGAATTTCGAACCCTTGCCGGGTTCGCTCTCGACGCGGATCGTACCGCCGTGGAGCTCGACGAAGCGGCGCGAGAGCGCGAGCCCAAGGCCGGTGCCCTCGCGCTTGCGCGTGACGTCGGTGCCGACCTGCAGGAACGCCTCGAAGATCGCCTCCTGGTCCGCGGGTGCGATGCCGACGCCAGTATCGCTGACGGCGATCTCCGCGCTGCCGTTCACCTTCCTCGCCACGACGTCCACCGCGCCGCCGCGCGGCGTGAACTTCACCGCGTTCGAGAGCAGATTGAGGACGACTTGCTTCACCTTGCGCTCGTCGCCGCGGAACGCGCCGAGCGCCGGGTCGGTCTCCAGCCGCAGCGCGACCCCGCTGCGCTGCGCGCGCTCGCGCACCAGCGTGAGGGCATTGTCGAGCGCGGCGTGCAGGTCGAACTCTCCCTCTTCCAGCTCCATCCGGCCGGCCTCGATCTTCGAGAGATCGAGGATGTCGTTGATGAGCGAGAGAAGATGCTTGCCCGAGGCGTGGATGTCGCCCACGTACTCGGTCTGCTTGTCGGTCAGGCTCCCGAAGTAGCGCGCGGCGAGCATCTCGGAGAAGCCGATCACTGCGTTGAGCGGCGTCCGCAGCTCGTGCGACATGTTGGCGAGGAACGCCGACTTGTGCTGGTTGGCGATCTCGAGCTGGTGGCTCTTCTCCTGGATCTCGTGGAAGAGCTTTGCGTTCTGGATGGCGATCACCGCCTGGTCGGCGAAGGTCTTGAGCAGGCCGATCTCCTTGTCGGAGAAAGGACCGGCGAATTCGCGGTTGACCCAGATCGTGCCGATCGCCTGCCCCTCCCACAGCATCGGCGCGAAAATGACCGACTTGAAACCCATCGTTCTGGCGGCACGCCGCACGGGCTCCGGGCACATCGGCACCGTGCTTCGATGTCCGGATAGTGCATCACGCGGCGCTCCAGGATCGCTGCCCCGGAAGCCGATTCGTGGCTGAGCGGCAGCGGGAAGATCCGCTCCAGCTCCGGTCGCCGGGCACCGCGGTACGGGCCCAGGTGTACGGCACCATCCTCACCGATCAGGTTGATCCCCACGTGCTGGCCCACGAACAGCCGCTCGCAGCTCTCCAGGATCTTGTCGAACACCGGCTGCGTGTCTGCGACCGAACTCGAGATGACCTGCAGCACTTCGGCGGAGGCCTTCAGCTGGTCGAGCGCCTCCTTCGTCTCGTTGAAGAGGCGCACGTTCTCGATCGCGATCACCGCCTGGTCGGCGAACGTCGTGAGCAGCGCCAGATCCTTGTCGCTGAACGGGCCCGCTCTGGCACGGGTCACCGCGATCGCGCCGAGCACCTTGTTCTCGCGCAGCATCGGCGCCACGGCGATCGCGCGCGCGCCCATGCGCTCGTTGGCGGTCCGGGAGGTTTCGCCGACCCAGTCCGCCGCCGGAATGTCCGGGACGTGAACCAATATCCGCTGCAACACCGCTCGACCGGCGAAGCTCCGATCGTCGAGCGGCAACGCGGCGTTCGTCGAGTCCACGCTCACCTCGCAGCCGGGCGCCGCTGCGAAGGCAACCCGCTCGATCCGATCCCCTTTCACTACCCGGAGCGACACCGCGACACCCTGGAAGAGCTGGACTCCGCTGTTCGCGATCGCGTCGAACACCGGCTGAACGTCGGTCGGCGAGGCGCTCATCACTTTCAGGATGTCGGCCGTCGCCGTCTGCTGCTCGAGCGCCTCCTTGGTCTCGTTGAAGAGCCGCACGTTCTCGATCGCAATCATCGCCTGGTCGGCGAAGGTCTGGAGAAGTGCGATCTGCTTGTCGCTGAGCGGCCGCACCTCCCGCCGCAGCACGTTGATCACCCCGAGTGCGCTGTCGCCGCGGAGCATCGGCGTCGAAATCATCGTGTGGTGCCCGTAGGTTCGCTGCAGCGCCTTGCCAACTGGGTACTCGTCCTCGGGCTCGGCCTCCAGATCCTCGACCTGGATCGTCCGCCGCTCCACCACGGACCGGCCGGCGACCGAGTCGCGGCTGATCGGGATGGTGAGGTTCGGCCCGAAAGTCTCGCCGAACGGCCCGACGCTCTTCGCGAAGCGGAGCACGTCGCCGTCCACCATCGTGATCACCACGTCGGGCGCGTCGCATAGCCGCGCCGCGCTCTCCGCGACCGCTTCGAGCACCGGGCCGATGTCGGTCGGTGAGCCGCTGATCACCTTCAGAATGTCGGCCGTCGCCGTCTGCCGTTCGAGCGCTTCCTTGGTCTCGTTGAAGAGTCGCGCGTTCTGGATCGCGATCACCGCCTGGTCGGCGAACGTCTTCAGCAGCGCGATCTCCTTCTCGGAGAATTCGCCCACGACGTCGCGGCCGACAAAAATCACGCCTATGCCTCGACCCTCCCATAGCATCGGCGCCAGGAGGACCGACTTGTAACCCGAGATCCTTGCTCCGCGCCGCATATACTCGGGCACGTCCGCACCGCCCTCGACGTCGGGATAGTGGATGACGCGTCGCTGCAGGATCGCCACCCCGGAGCCGGATTCCTCGCTGAGCGGAACCGGGAAGTGTTTCTCGAGCGCCTCCCGACCCGGTCCGTGGTAGGCGCCCAGGTGCACGGCGCCGTCTTGGCCGACCAGGCCGACGCCCGCGAACCGGCCCTCGAACAGTCGCTCGCAGCTCTCGAGGATCTTGTCGAACACCGGCTTCGTGTCCGCCACCGAGCCCGAGATCACCTGCAGTACCTCGGCGGAGGCCTTGAGCTGGTCTAGCGCTTCCTTCGTCTCGTTGAAGAGGCGCACGTTCTCGATCGCGATCACCGCCTGGCTGGCAAACGTTTCCAGCAGCTTGATCTGCTTGTCCGAGAACGGTCGGACATCCATCCGGCGGATCCCGATCGCCCCGATCGCTTGGCCCTCGCGCAGCAGCGGCGTGGAGAGCGCGGTTCGGTGGCCCCACCGTCTTTGGTACGCTCTCCCGACCGGATACTCCGTCTCATCGGCGGCAGCCAGATCGTGAACGTGGACCGTCCTCCGGTCGACGACGCTGCGTCCGGTCACCGAGCCGCGGTCAGCGGGCAACTCGTCGTCCGCCCGCAGCCCCGGGATGAGCCCGGCGTCGTGGCGCGCAGTTTGCCGCAGGCGGTCGCCGTCGAGGCGGAAGATCAACGCGTCCGATGCGTCGCACAGGCGCGCCGCCGTGCTCGCCACCGCGTCGAGGACTGGCTGGACGTCCGTCGGCGAACTGCTGATGACCTTGAGAATCTCCGCGGTCGCCGTCTGCTGCTCGAGGGATTCGGTGAGCTCGCGGTTGCGGGCCTGGAGCTCGTTGAACAGCCGGACGTTCTCGATCGCGATCACGGCCTGGTCGGCGAAGGTTCGGAGCAACGACAGTTCCTTGTCGCTGAACGGGCCCGACTTGCCGCGGGTCACCCCGATTGAGCCCAGTACCTTGTTCTCGCGCAGCATTGGTGCGACAGCAATCGCACGAACGCCCATGTGCTCGGCAGCCGTCCGAGACATTTCGCCGACCCAATCCGTCGCGGGAATGTCTGGAACATGAATCACTTCGCGCCGCAATACCGCCCGCCCGGCGAAACTCCGATCGTCCAGCGCAAACGTGGTGTTCATCGAGTCCTCAGTCACCTCGCAGCCAGATGCCGCCGCGAACGCCACTCGCTCGATTTGGTCGCCTTTCACGAGCCGGAGCGAAACGGCGACGCCCTGGAACAGATCGACACCGCTTTTCGCGATCGCATCGAACACCGGCTGCACGTCGGTTGGCGAGCTGCTGATGACCTTCAGGATTTCCGCGGTGGCCGTCTGCTGGTCGAGCGCCTCTCTTGTCTCGTTGAACAGCCGTACGTTCTGAATCGCGATCACCGCTTGGTCGGCGAAGGTCTTGAGGAGACCGATCTCCTTCTCGGAGAACTCGCCGGCGACCGCGCGACCGACAAAGATCACGCCGATGCCACGACCCTCCCCGAGCATCGGTGCGATGAGTAGGGCTCTGTTCCCCTGAATCCTGGCGCCCCGACGGGCGTACTCCGGGACATCGTCGGCCTCGGTGTCGGGGTAATGCATCACGCGCCGCAGCAGGATCGCCGACCCAGCACCCGACGCCTCGGTGAGCGGAACGGGGAAGTGCTGCTCCGGATCTTGCAGGCCGGGACCATGGTAGGCGCTCACGTGTATCAGACCGTCCTCGCCGACCAGAGCGATTCCGACGCTCCGCCCTTCGAATAGCCGCTCGCAGCTGTGCAGGATCTTCTCGAACACCGGCTTGGTATCCGTCACCGAGCTGCTGATCACCTCCAACACCTCGGCGGAAGCCTTCAGCTGGTCAAGCGCCTCCTTCGTCTCGTTGAAGAGGCGCACGTTCTCGATCGCGATCACCGCCTGGTCGGCGAAGGTTCGGAGCAGCGCGAGCTCCTTCGCGCTGAATGGCGTCGCCGCCGCGCGACTCACGATGATCGCCCCGAGCGCATTGTTCTCCCGCAGCAGCGGCGCGGCGGCACACCCACGCCAACCCTCGCGCTCGGCGAGCGTCCGCGACTCTTCGCCGACCCAATCCTCGGCGAAGACGTTCGCGGCGTGGACGACCTCCCTACGCGATACGGCGCGCCCGGCGAAGGTGCGATCGGCGAGCGGCAGCGCCAGGTTCAAGGGGTCTTCGACGACTTCGCGGCCCGGGCCCGTGGCGAACGCTACCCGCTCTAGGCGATCGCCCTTCGCGAGGCGAAGGCTGACGCTCATTCCCTGGAACAGGTGAAGTCCGCTGCTCGCGATCGCATCGAAAACCGGCTGCACGTCGGTCGGCGAGCTCGAGATCACGCGCAGGATCTCGGCCGTTGCGGTCTGCTGCTCGAGCGCTTCGCTGAGATCGCGGTTGCGCGCCTGCAGCTCGTTGAACAGTCGTACGTTCTCGATGGCAATCGCCGCCTGGTCGGCGAAGGTCTTGACGAGCTCGATTTGCTTCTCGCTGAACGGCCGCACCTCGGTGCGGTAGATCGTCAAGGCGCCGATCGGCACGCCCTCGCGAATGAATGGCGTGGCGAGGCAGGTCCTGATCCCTTGGCGTTCCACCGCTTCCCTGATGTCCGGATACTCGCTCGCCAGGTCGAGCGCGAGAAAGTCGTGCACGTGCAGCGTCTGGCGGTCGATCATGGCCCGGCCGCTCAACGAGCCGCGGGTAAGGGCCCTGGTCTCGCCGATTTTCAAGCTGACGGGGAGCGAGCCGAAGCCGGCCACCCGGCGCATCCGGCCGCCTTCGGTGTGGAAGAGCGACGCGTTGTCGGCCTCGCACAGCCGCGCCGCGTTCCGGACGACGATGTCGAGCACCGGCTGCAGGTCCGTCGGCGAGCTCGCGATCACGCCGAGGATCTCGGCCGCCGCCGTCTGCTGCTCGAGCGCTTCGGTCAGCTCGCGGTTGCGCGCCTGTAGCTCGTTGAACAGCCGCGCGTTCTCGATCGCAATCGACGCCTGGCTCGAGAAGGTCGACACGAGCTGGATCTGCGTCGGCGTGAACGGCGCGACGCGCTCCTTCCACAGGACGATGACGCCAATGACCGCGCCGTCGCGCACGATCGGCACGCCGAGCATCGTGCGGAAGCCCCCGATCCGCTGCGACTGCGGCCAGCGGTACTCGGGGTCGGTGAGCACGTCCTCGATGTGGACGATTTGCTTCTCGAGCGCCGTCCTCCCCACGAGCGTCTCGCGGCCGGGCCGCATCGGGTGTTTTGCCTCGAACTCGCGGAACTCCGGCGTCACGCCGCCGTAGTCGACAGCGAGTCGATACGCATCGCCCTCGAGCCGGAAGATGAACCCTTTCTCGGCCTGGCAGAGGCGAGTGGCGCTCTCGACCAGCGTGCGCAGCACTGCGTCGAGGTCGAACGCCGAGCGGCTGATCGCCTCGAGCAGGTCGCGCACCGCCGTCTGTTCGGCGGTCTGCTCAAGGAGCTGGTTCTCCCGTTCCTTCAGCTCGGTGATGTCGCCCGTGGATCCGACCAGGCGTATAGCGCGACCGGTCGCATCGCGCAGGGCGATGCCGTGCTGGCGCGCCCAGTGCCACGAGCCGTCATGGGCGCGGTAGCGGTAGTCGCACTCGAAGCGCGCCGTCTCGCCCTTGAAGTGCGCCAGGGTCGCTGCGCGGAATCGCGGCCGGTCATCGGGATGGACGCGGTTCAGGAACGCCGCGGGGGTCCTCACCTCCTCGGGCAAAATGCCAAGCGCATTCCGGACGCGCACGGAGTAGTAGATCGTGCCATTGGCAATGTCCCAGTCGTAGACGCCTTCGTTGATCGCACGCATCACGAAGTCGTAGCGCTCCTCGCTCTCGCGCAGGCGCCGTCCGGTGGCGTGCGGATCGCTGATGTCTTCGCAGGTGAGAAGGAGTCCGCCCTCGGGCATGCGTTCGGAGGCGATGCGAACGATGCGACCGTCGGGCAGCGTCTGCTGGCGGTCGACGTGCCGGCGACGCTTGAGCGCGGTGAGCCGATCCCGCGTCAGCGCACCGATCTCGCCCGCGCCATACTCGCCGCGCTCGGCGTCGAAGCGGACAAAAGACTCGAGCGGCGTGCCTGCCTTGACCAGCTTGCGCGGATAACCCCGCAGCGTGACGAAGCGCGCGTTCCAGGCGGCGAGCAGCAGGTCGGCGTCGAACAGCGCGAAACCGATCGGCAGGCGATCGCACGCCGACTTCAGCAGTGTCGTGCCCGCCGCCGCGGCGCTGCGTGCGCCGCGACCGGCCTTCGCCCGATCATTCACCGCGGCCCCTCCCGACCGGGGTCAGGATACCGCCCCGGCCCCAGCGCCGTCGACACCGGCCTCTCGGCCGGACGCGCGATCACGCGGCGGGGGCGTGCCGGGCATTCGTGCCGCTGCGCACAGGCGCGCGCCGGAATTCACGGAACGCGCCCCCGATCCACGCTGCGGCGCGATGCAGAGCCTCGTGCATCGCTTCCGACCGCATGCGTGCGCTCTGCTGCATGTGCCACCGGACTTCCTCGCGAGTCGGATACCGGACTTCTGACCTGTCGCTGAAGGGTCGATCGTCGCTCATGGCTCTCACTCCTGTCGCCGATTCAATCGCCGAGTCGCCTGCACCCGATCAGCGGAGGACCGTGCTCGCACGCGTGGTGGACACTTCGCGCCCGATCTGCCCCGCAGTGATCCACGCACGGACGTTGCCGAGCCATTCGGCAACCATGCCGCGCCAGACGCCCGAGCCGAATTCGAGGTACCCGCCGCCGAGCGTGACGGTGGGCATGCCGGCTTCCGCCGAGCAGGCGATCTGGATGCGCACTTCCTTGAAAGCGTGTGCGAGCGTGACCCCGTCGCGGGTCACGTGGAACCGCTCGCCCACGCCGAGCACCTCGTCTTCGGTGTCGTGTTCCTGAGTGACCCAGAGGCAACCCGCGACGACCTTGAGTTCGAAGTTCTTGCCGTCCTGGATGCGCAGCGTGCGGCCATGCGGGATCGTGGTTTCCATCATGTTGAATGTGCGTTCCATGGCGTCTCTCCTTCAGTGGGATGCCGCCGGTTTGGGCAGCTACGCTGGGTAGTTCGCATACGCCGTGCCACGCTTGGCCGAGTCGCTCGCGGACGGTCGAAAATCCTTGAATATCCAGCGCTTGTGTGAGTTAAGAACGCCGCGAGGGCACGCCCGCTGCGGTTGTCAGCGCCGTCGAGCGCGACGGCTCCCGTCAAATGTGACGGGCGGGCCCGCCGCATGCCGTGGCGGAAAACCCCGGTGCTATCCTTGACCGCGCCGTGACCCCCGTGCCCGTCGCCGCGTTCCTCAATCACCTGCTCGATGCCGCCCCGTGGGCGCGCGAGCGCCTTACGCCGTTCGCGGGCCGAACCTGGCAGGTCGAGCTCGCGCCGCTGCCCGACCTCGCATTCGTCGTGCGCGCGGATGGAATGCTCGACGCTTCCGACGCGATCGAGCCGCATCTCGTCGTGACGCTCACGCCGGCGGCGCTCCTAGCGCTTGCGCGCCGCGACGAGGCACTGCTGCGCGAGATGACCTTTACCGGCGACGCCGAGCTCGCCGCCGCACTCCAATATCTCGCACGGCATCTCGAATGGGACGTCGAGGAGGACCTGTCCCGCGTCGTGGGCGACGTCGCGGCGCACCGCATCGCCGGCGGCGCGCGCGATTTCGTCGCGTGGCAGAAAGAGGCCGCCGTGCGCCTGGGCCAGAATTTCGCGGAGTATCTGACCGAGGAAGCGGGCGTCATTGCACCGCAGGCGGCGGTCTCCGGCTTCGCGCGCGCGGTCGACGACCTGCGCGACGCGGTCGAGCGGCTCGAGAAGCGCATCGCGCACCTCGAGCAGTCGAAAGGTCGGGGCACGGGGGGGTGACGACGCTCCCGAGCTCGCGCGAGTTGCGCGAAGTGCTCACGCTGCTCGCGATCGTCGCGGGCGCGTTGATTGCCTCCGGCATTGCGCCGCGCGACCGCGGCACCTGGGTGCTCGAGACGTTCCCGGTGTTCATCGCCGCGCCGCTGCTATGGCTCACGTGGGATCGATTTCGGCTCACGCCGCTCGCGTACCGGCTGATCTTCCTGCACGCGCTGATCCTGATTCTCGGCGGCGCCTACACCTATGCGCACGTGCCGCTGGGCTTCTGGCTGCAGGACCTCTTCGGCTTCGCGCGCAACCCGTACGACCGCATCGGCCACTTCGCGCAGGGTTTCGTGCCCGCGATTCTCGCGCGCGAGATCCTGCTGCGCCGCTCGCCTCTTGTACCCGGCAAGTGGCTCTTCTTCCTCGTGTCCTGCGTCTGCCTCGCGATCAGCGCGGTCTACGAGTTCCTGGAATGGTGGAGTGCGGTGATCCTCGGCGAGGGCGCCAAGGAGTTCCTCGGCACGCAGGGCGACGAGTGGGACACGCAGTGGGACATGTTCCTCGCGCTCGTCGGCGCGATCACCGCGCAGCTCTCGCTGGCGCGGCTGCACGACCGGCAGCTGGCGGCGCTGCGCGGCGGTTAGGCACGGGCGATCAGCGCCCCGAGGTTCGCCAGCCTTCCTTGGTCTTGCAGAAGTTCCACTCGCTCCGGCCCGACATGCCGCCGGCGAAATTGGTCATCTCGAGCAGCCGGCAGGTCATGCCCTTCTCCTTCGTCGTCTTGAGCGGCGTCGCCGTGCCGCTGCTGCCCGTCTTCGGATTCGTCCAGGTGCTGGTGTGGCCGTCCGGGAGCGAGTCGAGCGCCTGCTGGTAGTTGCGCACCAGCAGCGTCGTGTCCTCCCGGTTCATCTTGGCGACCGGCGCGTCCTGCATGAAGCCGAAAGTCTGCGCTCCGGCGGTTCCGGCGCCGAGAGCGATCGAAACGCCAACAAAAAGGATTCGGGTACGACGCATGCGGATTCTCCGATGAAGCGAATGCGCGGCGGAGGATAGCACGCACCGTTCGCGGGAACGCGTCCCGCCGGGCGCGGTTTTGCGACGCGTCTTGATTCCCGGTAGATTCCGCCTTCCCTCCAAGAACGACAAGCCGTGCGCCGCGCTCTGCGCCTCGCCAAGATCCTCTGGGTCGGATATCGCTTCGGTCTGGACGAGTTCGCGCGCGCCGCCGACCCGGCCGGCCGGCTGGCGCGCCTTGCACTGCGTGCCCTGTCCTTCCGGAAGTTCGACGAGCCGCGCGCGGTGCGACTGCGCCGCGCGCTCGAGACGCTCGGCCCGATCTTCGTCAAGTTCGGACAGGTGCTCTCGACCCGGCGGGATCTCCTCCCGCCCGACATTGCCGAAGAGCTCGCGAAGCTGCAGGACCAGGTCCCGCCGTTCGCCTCCGAGCTCGCGGTCGCCGAGGTCGAGCGCGCGTTCAGGACGCCGATCGACGCGGTCTTCGGGTCGTTCGAGCGCACGCCGGTCGCGAGCGCGTCGGTGGCGCAGGTCCACCTCGCGACGCTCCCCAACGGCACCGAGGTCGCGGTAAAGATCCTGCGGCCCGACATGCGCCCGGTGATCGCGCGCGATCTCGAGCTGCTCGACGCCGGCGCGTGGCTGGTCGAGCGCACGTGGCCGGAGGGACGCCGCCTGCGCCCGCGCGAGGTGGTGCGCGAGTTCGCCAAGCACCTCGACGACGAGCTGGATCTCATGCGCGAGGCGGCGAACGCGAGCCAGCTGCGCCGCAACTTCCTGAACTCTCCCCTGCTCATCGTCCCGGAAATGCACTGGGACTGGTGCACGCCGACCGTCATGACCATGGAGCGCATGCACGGCATCCCGATCAGCCAGGTCGACCGCCTGCGCGCCGCGGGGCAGGACATTCCCCGGCTCGCGCGCTACGGCGTCGAGATTTTCTTCACGCAGGTCTTCCGCGACGCGTTCTTCCACGCCGACATGCACCCGGGGAACATCCTGGTCGCGCAGGATGGCCGCTACATCGCGCTCGACTTCGGGATCATGGCCTCGCTCTCGGATGCCGATCGCGACTACCTCGCGCAGAACTTTCTCGGGTTCTTCCGCCGCGACTACAAGCGCGTCGCCCAGGCGCACCTCGACGCCGGCTGGGTGCCGGCGGGCACGCGCGTGGACGAGTTCGAGGCGGCGATCCGCACCGTCTGCGAGCCGATCTTCGACCGGCCCTTCGCCGAGATCTCGTTCGGCCAGGTGCTGGTGCGCCTGTTCGCGACCGCGCGCCGCTTCAACTACGAGGTACAGCCGCAGCTCGTCATGCTGCAGAAGACGTTGCTCAACATCGAGGGCCTCGGCCGCCAGCTGTACCCGCAGCTCGACCTGTGGACCACCGCCAAGCCGTTCCTGGAAGAGTGGATGGAGAACCAGGTCGGCTGGCGCGGTCTGGCGCGCAACCTGGCGCGCGAGGCGCCGCAGTGGGCGAACCTGCTGCCGCAGCTCCCGCGCCTCGCGCATCGGCTACTCGCCAGCGACCCTGCGGCCGGGATCGCGGCGCGGCTCGATGCGATCCTCGCCGCCGACCGGCGCCGCAATTGGCTGCTCGCGGCGCTGACGCTCGTCGCGACGGGCGTGCTCGCGATCCTGCTCTACGTTCTGCTCGCGAGCTGATCGGAACCGGAGCGGTGCCATGCTGATCGCCTTCGTCGTCCTCTATCTCGCGATCACCATCGCCATCGGCCTGTGGGCGGCGCGCCGCGTGCACAACGCCAGGGACTTTCTCATCGCCGGGCGCAGCCTGCCGCTCTACATGAACGTCGCGACGGTGTTCGCGACCTGGTTCGGCGCCGAGACCGTGCTCGCGGTCTCATCGACGTTCCTGAAGGAAGGCCTGCACGGCATCGTCGCCGACCCCTTCGGGTTCTCGCTCTGCCTGATCCTGGTCGGCCTGTTCTTCGCGCGGGCGTTCTACCGCATGGACCTGCTCACGATCGGCGACTTTTACCGCAAGCGCTACGGGCACGCCGCGGAGCTGATCACCAGTCTGTGCATCACCGTGTCCTACCTCGGCTGGACCTCCGCGCAGATGATCGCGCTCGGACTCGTGTTCAACGCGCTCTCGGGCGGCGCGATTTCGATGCCGGTCGGCATCGTGCTCGGCGCGGGCGTGGTGCTCGTCTACACGCTGTTCGGCGGCATGTTCTCGGTCGCTTTCACCGATCTCTTTCAGACGGTGATCATTGTGCTCGGGATGCTCTACCTCGCCTGGCTGCTCGCGGGAATGGCCGGCGGCGCCGACGTCGTGGTTGCGCATGCCTTTTCCGCCGGCAAGTTCGAGTTCTGGCCGAAGCTCGAGACCAGGGAGGTGCTCGGTTTCTTCGCCGCCTGGCTGACCGCCGCCGCCGGCGGCATCCCCCAGCAGGACGTGTTCCAGCGCGTGACCTCGGCGAAGGACGAGAAGACCGCCGTCCGCGGCTCGATGATCGGCGGGGGGCTCTACTTCGTGTTCGCGTTCGTGCCGATCTTCCTCGCCTACTCGGCGTTCCTGATCGACGGGAAGATGGTCGGGGAGCTGCTCGGGGCCGAGGGCAACCGCTTCCAGGAGATCCTGCCGACGCTCATCCTTCAGCAGACGCCGGTGTTCGCGCAGGTGATGTTCTTCGGCGCCCTGCTCTCCGCGATCCTCTCGACCGCGAGCGGCGCGATGCTCGCGCCGACCGCCCTGTTCACCGAGAACGTGCTGAAGCGCCTCTACCCGCACATGAGCGACCGCCAGTTCCTGCTGACGCTGCGGCTCGTGCTGGTGATCTTCTCGCTCGCGGTCGTCAGCTTCGCGCTCGCCAGCGACGCCTCGATCTACCAGATGGTGCAGAACACCTACAAGGTCACGCTCGTGTCCTGCATCGTGCCGCTCGCCGCCGGGATCTACTGGCACCGCGCGACGGCGCAGGGCGCGCTGCTGTCGATCCTGCTCGGCCTGGTGACCTGGATCGGCATGGAAACCCTCGCCGCGGATTCGCTCTGGCCGCCCCAGCTCGTCGGGCTCGCGTTCTCGATCCTCGGCATGGTGGTCGGCTCGTACGCCTCGCGCGCGCCCCACCCGCACGACGAGCACGGGCCGCACGCGGTGCACGGGCCCGCGGCGCTGCTGCGCCCACCGACTCACGGCGCCCATCCGACTCAGGAATCCAGACCCGGACAGAAGCAATGAAACAACCCAACCTGCTCGTCATCCTGATCGACGACCTGCGCTTCGACGAGTTCGGCGCCGGCGGCCACCCGTATATGAAGACCCCGCACGTGGACCGGATCGCCCACGAGGGCGCGACGTTCACGCGCGCGTTCCACCCCACGCCCATCTGCTCGCCGAACCGCGCGTCGATCCTGACCGGCCAGTACGCGAGCCGGCACGGGATCATCGACAACGTCGCGCGCGACGCCGCGAGCATGCGCCTGCCGAACTACCACCTCCTGCTGCAGCGCCTCGGCTACGAGACCGCGCACATCGGCAAGTGGCACATGGGCAACGAAGCCGCGCCCCGTCCCGGCTACGACCTGTGGGTGAGTTTCAAGGGCCACGGGCGGCTCGTCGACCCGGAGTTCAACGAAGACGGCACTGCAGTCCAGCACCGTGGTTACATCACCGATCTCCTGAACGAGCGCGCCGTGCGCTTCGTCGAGGCGAAGCGCGACAAGCCGTTCGCGCTCTTCCTCGCGCACAAGGCGGTGCATCCGGACGCGGTCCAGGCCGCCGACGGCACGCTCGATCTCACGAGCGGGGGCGGCTACATGGTGCCGGCGCGGCACGCCGACCTCTATCGCGGGGCCGTGTTCCCGAAGCGACCCAACATGCTGCCGCCCGAGGAGGTCGTGAAGCAGAAACCGGTCTGGGCTGAGGCGTTCAAACTGAAAGCAACCGAACGCTCGCAAGCGACGCTGCGCGCGATCCAGGCGGGCACTCAGGAGGAGATCCGCCTGCGCGCGGCCATGATGGCCTCGGTCGACGAAGGCGTCGGCATGATCTTCGACGCTCTCGCGCGCACGAAGCAGCTCGACAACACGGTCATCCTCTTCCTCGGTGACAACGGTTACTTCTTCGGCGAGCATGCGCTCGGACCGGAGCGTCGCTTCGCCTACGAGGAAGGCATCCGTGCACCCTTCATCCTGCGCTATCCGCGCCGCGCGAAAGCGGGCGCCACGATCAAGGATCTCGTGCTCACGATCGACATCGCGCCGACCATGGTGGCACTGGCCGGTGGCAAGCCGCCGGGCTCGATGCAGGGCCGCTCGCTGCTGCCGCTCCTCGCCGGCAAGCGCACCGGCTGGCGGAAGTCGGTCCTGTGCGAATACTTCAGCGAGAACGCGCTGCCGTGGCTCGTGGGGATGAGCTACAAGGCGGTGCGGACGGACCGCCACAAGCTGATCCACTGGGTGAACCGCGGCGGCGGCCTGCTCGACGAGCTCTACGACCTCGACCGCGACCCGTACGAGCTGAAGAACCTCATCGGGAGCCGCACGTATGCGCCGATCCACGCGAAGCTGCGCAGGGAGCTCGCGCGGCTGGTCGCCGAATCCGTGGGCCTCTAACTGGGCCGCGGCAGACCCACGGACCCGGCGCGGCTCGCGCTTGACCTGATTCCGTACAGTCTGTACAGTACGTTTCCATGTCGCGATCCAGCCGCAAAGGCGTCGAAGAGGCCCGCAGCCAGCTGCCTGCACTGCTCGCGGAGGCCGAAAAGGGACGCGTCACGATCATCACCCGTCACGGTCGATCGGTCGCCGCGATCGTGCCCATCGCGCGCGCCACCGGCGCGCCGCGCCAGAAATCGCTCGTAGGACTGGCGGGATCGGGCAAGGGCCTGTGGGGCAAGGACAGCACCAGGACCCTGCGTCGCCTGCGGGACGAGTGGAACCGCTGAATCTCGCGGCCCTGCCGCATGGGGGGCTGGTACTGGTCGATACGGCCCCGATCGTCTACGTCCTGGACGCGCACCCGCAGCTCGCGCGGCGGTTCCAGCCGCTGTTCGACCTCCAGGCGGCGGGGGACATCCAGTTCGCAGTGACGACCACGACGATCGCCGAGGTTCTGACGGGCCCTCTTGCCGCCCGCGAGGAAGCGCTCGCAAAGCGCTATCGCGCCGTGATGGAATCGTGGCAGGTGATCAATCTGACCGCCGACCTTGCAGAGAGCGCAGCGCGGTTTCGCGCCGCCCTGAAGCTCAAGCTCCCCGATGCAATCCAAGTCGCGAGCGCCATGGCCGTGAACGCCGACGCGCTGGTGACCCACGATCGCGATTTTTCGCGCGTCAAGGCGTTGATGGTCATGAGCTGACCGCCGAGCGTCGGCACGCTGCCGGCACGCGTGCGGCGCAGTTAAAGAGCGCCGTCTTCGCGTCGGCCGCAGCAACGCCTCGGTGCAAGCGGCGATCAGGCGGGGCGGTTCGATTTCGCGAACTGCGTCGCCTCGCGTCCCGCGATGCGGCCGAAGGTGATCGTCTCCGAGATCGAGTTTCCGCCGAGCCGGTTCGCGCCGTGCACGCCGCCGGTCACCTCGCCCGCGGCGAACAGGCCCGGGATCGGCTTGCCATCCTGACCCAGCACGCGGGTGCGCCCGTCGATCGCGACGCCGCCCATCGTGTAGTGGATCCCGGGGCGGATCTCGATCGCGTGGTAGCCGGGGTCCTTGACGGGGCGCGGCATGTCGGGCCGGCCGAACTCGTCGTCCTTCTTCGCCGCCTGGAACTTGTTGTAGCTCTCGATGGCGACCGCGAGGTTGCCGCCGTCCACCCCGATCGCCTTCGCGAGCTCCTCCGGTGTCTTGCCGCTCTTCACCAGCTCGAGGTGGAAGTAGCCCTCGATCTGCTTGAGCGACCGGCGGATCGTCTCGTCGAACACGAGGAAGGCGGTCTGCCCTTTCTGCTTCAGGATCGCGGCGCTCGCCGCATCGCGCGTGGTGAGCTCGTTCATGAATCGCTTGCCCTCGCGGTTCACGCAGATCGCGCCGTTGCCGCGCACCGCCTCGGTGATCAGGATCTTGGAGCCAGCGGCCTGCGTGGGATGTATCTGGATCTGCTCCAGGTCCACGAGTTTCGCCCCGAACTCGGCCGCGAGATCCAGCCCGTCGCCCGTCGCACCGGGCTGGTTGGTGCTCGAGAACGCCGCGTACTCCGGCCGGTACTTCGCCACGCGCTCGAGGTTCGCCGAGAACCCGCCCGAGGCGAGGATCACCGTGGGCGCTTCGATCGAGTAGAGCTGCCCGAGCTTGTTCTGGACCAGCACGCCGGACACGGCACCGCCCGGCGTCTCGAAGATCTTCAGCACCTTCGCATTGGTGCGTACATCCATGCCACGCTTGATAGCGTTCTGACGCATCACGTGGACGATGTGATGACCGACCGCGTCACCGCCGGTCGGGCGGTGCGTGCGGTTCACGCTCGCGCCACCCATGCGCCCGACGTCGCTCATGTCCGCGCCGATGGACGTGAGCCAGTCGATCGACGACGAGGAGCTGCGCGCGAGGATCTCGACGAGCTCGGGCCTGGCGAGATTCTTGCCGCCCTTGTACGTGTCGTCGTACATGATCTTCACCGTGTCCTGGATCCCGCGCTTCTTCTGGAACACGGTCTCGGCGGCATTCATGCCCCCGGCGGCGAGCTGCGTATTGCCGCCGGTGATCGGCATCTTCTCGAGCACTACCACCTTCACCTTCGCGTCGAAGGCGGTGAGCGCGGCGGTCATGCCCGCGCCGCCCGAGCCGATGACGATCACGTCGGCGCGCTCGTGGCGCGCGGCGGCGAAAGCCCGCGGCCCCGCGAGCATCGCGAGGGTGCCGAGTTTGAGGACATCGCGTCGCTTCATGACGGGTCTCCTGTCACTTGCCCGATGCGGGCGCGGCCGCCTTCGCCGCGGCCCCCGGGATCGGCATCTCGAAGTTGGTGTGGCAGTTCAGGCAGTAGGGCTTCGACTCCTGGTGTCCCTGATGGCACACCGTGCAGGCGATCTCCGGCCCGAGGTGCGAACCGTGCGGGTTGATCTCCGGGTTCTTGAGCTTGGCTTTGCTCTGCGGTGCGAGCTTGTCGTAGCCGCCATGGCAGGTAACGCACTGCTTGTTGACGACCGTCTCGTTGTCGTCCGGGATCAACTGCTTCTGGTGGCACGCGCCGCACGACAGGTTCTGCTTGGTGCCGTGAGTGGCCGCGAGCCAGGGCGAGCTCGCCCAGGTCCCCATCGCCTTGCGCACCCTCTCGTACTGCTCGGCGTCGAGCGCGCCCAGATTGCCCTTGTGGCCCGCGACCGCGAACTGCTTGCCCGGCGCATAGGCGTGGCAGGTCGTGCAGTCGAGCCGGGCCTTCATGTGCGCGCGATGCAGGCGCGCGGCGACCGGGTGCGGTTTCGCCTGTCCGGCCTGCGACGCGTGGCACGCCGCGCATTCGACGATGCTCGCGCCCTTCACCTTCGGGTGCTTTTCCGGCAGCGGGAGCCCCTCGTCATGGCAGCGCTGGCAGTTGCCCGGCGGGGCCTTCGACTGCTGGGCCGATACGGCGGGGACTGTCACGGCAAGCACCGCAAAGGCCGCGCAGAGCAGGGTTACTCGCATGGATCGGAGGCGTGGACGCATCATCGTGCTCTCCTTGGCGTGGCGTGCCTGGAACCCCCCGCGCCACCGTCGGGAAAGTCTACCTACCGATCCCTGCCAAGACCATACTACGAAAGCACGATGTGCCGGCCCGCGGCGCGCCGACCCGTTAGGCGCGTGCGCGGGCGGGCCGCGCGTAGACCGGCTTGCCGGCGACGTACGTCGCGCGCACCGCGCGGTCGTCACCGAGCGTCATCTGGACGAACAGCGCTTCGTCCAGGTCAGCCGCGTACTTCATCCGGAACGCGATCAGCGGCGTCGACTTGAGGTCGAGCACCACGAGGTCCGCCTCCATCCCGGGCGCGAGACTGCCGATCGTGTCCTCGAGGTGAAGCGCGTGCGCCGTGCCGCGCGTCGCGAGATAGAACGCATGCCCGGCCGATAGCGAATAGCCGTTCGCCTGCGCCGCCTTGTACGCCTCGTTCAGCGTCTGCAGGATCGAGAGCGACGTGCCGCCACCCACGTCGGTTGCGAGCCCGACGCGCACCGGGCGCTCCCGGCGCACCGCCCTGCCCAGGTCGAAGCAGCCGCTGCCGAGATAGAAGTTCGAGGTCGGGCAGTGCGCGATCGCCGCACCCGTCTCGTGCAGGCGCGCGAGCTCCGCCTCGGAGAGGTGGATGCCATGGCCGTAGATCGCACGGCGGCCAAGCAAGCCGTAGTGGTCATAGACGTCGAGGTAATCGCGGCGCCCGGGGAAGAGCTGCTTCGCCCACTCGACCTCGGCCTTGTTCTCGGACACATGCGACTGCACGAAGCAGTCGGGGTGCTCGCGCTTGAGCGCGCCGGCCGCGGTCAACTGCTCGGGGGTGCTGGTCGGCGCGAACCGCGGGGTGATCGCGTACATCGAGCGCCCGCGGCCGTGCCACTTCGCAATCAGCGCTTTCGAGTCGTCGTACCCGGCCTGCGCCGTGTCGCACAGCGCCGCGGGCGCGTTGCGGTCCATCAGCACCTTGCCCGCGATCATGCGCAGGCCGAACTTCGACGACTCCTCGAAGAACGCGTCGACCGACTGCGGATGCACGGTGCAATACACGGCGGCCGTCGTGGTGCCGTTGCGCAGGCATTCGGCCAGGAACACCTTCGCCGCGGCGCGCGCGTGGCGCTTGTCGGCGAAACGCTGTTCCGCCACGAAGGTGTACTTCTCCAGCCAGTCGAGGAGCTGGGCACCGTGCGCCCCGATCATCTCGGTCTGCGGGTAGTGGACGTGGCTGTCGATGAACCCGGCCAGGATCAGCGCGTCGCGGCCGTAGTCCTCGACCTTCGCGCCGCGCGGCAGCCGGGGGCGAATCTTTTTCGCGGGGCCGAAGTGAGTGATCTTTCCGGCTGCCATCGCGACGATCGCGTCCGACTCGTACCGCATCGTCGCGTCGAGCCCGTGCTGGAAGGGATCCCCGGTATAGGTGAGCGCGGGTCCGCGGATCGCGGTCACGCGCGGGGGGGCAGCCATGCGTCAGCGCGCGGCGGTGGACGCCGCCTCGCCCTCCGAGCGGCCGAGCAGCGGTTGCGGCGCGAGTCGGCTCGCCTCGTCCACCCAGCCGCCGCCGACTGCGCTGTAGACGTTGACGACCTGCGTGAAGGCGCTCGCCTGAGAGGCTACCGCAGTGAGCTCGGCGCTGAAGAGCTCGTTCTCCGCGTAGAGCACCTCGAGGTAACCGGCATAGCCGTTGTCGAACCGGAGCCGCGAGAGCCGCGCGTATTCGCGCAGCGCGGCGACCCGCTTCGTCTGGGCCGCGGACTCCGCGCGCCGCTTGACGGTCCCGACGAGCGCGTCGTTGGTTTCGCGGAAGGCGTTGAAGATGACCTGCTGGTAGTTGGCGACGGCCCCGCGCGTCGCGGCTTCCGCGCTCTGCACCTGCCCCTCGATCAGTCCGAACGTGAAGATCGGCCCAGTCAGACCCGCCGCGACCGACCACGCGGACGCCGGCCCGGTCAGGAAATCGCCGAACGCCGTGCTCACGGAGCCGAGCAGCCCGGTGAGCGAGAGGGTCGGGAAATAGAGCGCTTTCGCGGCGCCGATGTTCGCATTCGTCGCGATCAGGATCTGCTCGGCTTGCAGGATGTCGGGGCGTCGCTCGAGGAGCGTGGAGGGCAGGTCGGCCGGGATTCCGGGCGCGACCAGCTCGTCCAGCGTCTTGCCGCGGGCGATCGGGCCGGGATTGCGGCCGAGCAGAACCGAGATGAGATTTTCCTGCGCGGCGATCTGCTGTTCGAGTGCGGGGATCGCCGCGAGCGCCTGCTGGTACTGCGACTCGACCTGGTTGATCTCGACCTCGGACACCACGCCGCCCTTGAAGCGCAGCTCGAAGATGTTCGCGGTGTCGGCGTAGTTCTTCGCCGTCGCCTGGGCGATCTCGAGCTGCCGGTCGAGCGCGCGCAGGCCAATGTAGCTCGACGCGACACTGGTGACGAGCGTGAGAATCACACCGCGGCGACCTTGCTCGCTCGCGTACACCTGCGCCTGCGCCGCCTCGCTCTGGCGCCGCACCCGCCCGAACAGATCGATCTGCCACTGCGCGCTGAGTGCACCCTGGTACAGCGTGTAGTAGGGATCGGTGCCGGGCGCGAGCGGCGGCTGGCCGACCTCGCTCGCCCGGTTGCGGCTCGCGTTGGCGCTATAGCCGATCTGCGGATAGAACTGCGACCGCACGACGGCGAGTTGCCCGACGAACTGGTCGACTCTCGCCGCGGCAATGAAGAGATCCTGGTTGTTGCGCAGCGCAGTGTCGATCAGTTGGTTCAGCGCCGGATCGCCGAACTGCTCCCACCAGCGCGTATTTGCGACGTCGGCCGCCTGCGGGTAGTCGATACGCCACTTGTCGGGGCTCGAGATGTCGGGGCGGGAGTAATCGGGCCCGACGGTGCAAGCAGACGCGAGCGCGGCGACCACCGCTGCGACGGCTAGCCTGCGCATGTCAGTCGCCCTCCCGCTTCGCGTGCGGCGCCGCCGCGGGCGCCGCGCCGCCGCGTCCTGCGGTGGCTGCTGCCGCTTTCTTGCCGGCGAATTTCGCGCTCACACTCTCCAGCATCCAGAAGAACAGCGGGGCGAAGAAGATCGCGATCGCGGTCGAGGCGAGGATCCCGCCGATCACGCCGGTGCCGATCGCGCGCAGGCTGTTCGCCCCGGGGCCGCTCGCGATCGCGAGCGGCACGCAGCCGAGGCCGAACGCGAGCGAGGTCATCACGATCGCGCGCAGCCGCAGGCCGGCCGCCTCGATCGCCGCCTCCCTGACCGCCATGCCGTGGCGTACGCGCTCGATCGCGAATTCGCAGATCAGGATCGCGTTCTTCGCCGACAGCCCGACGAGCGTCACCAGTCCCACCTGGAAGTACACGTCGTTCTCCAGGCCGCGCACCCAGGTGAGGGCGAGCGCGCCGAGGACCGCGATCGGCACCGTCAGCACCACCGCGATCGGCAGCGTCCATTTCTCGAACTGCGCCGCGAGCAGCAGGAACACCACGATCAGGCCGGCGACGAAGGCGATCGCCGACGTGCCGCCCGCCTGCTTCTCCTGCAGCGCCTGCCCGGCCCACGCGTAGGAGAAGTCGCCGGGAAGTGTCTCGCGCGCCACGGCCTCCATCGCCGCCAGCGCCTGGCCCGAGCTGAAACCGGGCGCCGGGCTCCCGGTGATCTTCACCGCAGGGAAGCCGTTGAAGCGCTCGAGCAGTTTCGGCGCGGCCACGTACTTCACCGTGAGGAGGCCCGACAACGGCACCATGTTCCCGCTCTTCGACCGGACGTAGACCTTGTTGAAGTCGTCCGGGTTGATGCGGTAGTCCGCGTCGGCCTGCAGGACCACCCACCATACGCGGCTGAACTGGCTGAACTGCCCGGCGACCGACGAGCCGAAGAAGCTCTGCATCGTCTGGAAGGCGTCCTGGACCGGCACCCCGAGCACCTCGGCCTTGTTGCGGTCGAGGTCGACGAAGAGCTGCTGCGTCGCGCCGCGGAACGTGGTGGTGAGACCGACGAGCTCTGGGCGCTGCCGCGCGGCCGCAAGGTAAGCCTGCACCGCCTGGCTCGTGGCCCGCGTGTCGCCCGCGCCGCGGTTCTGGATGTAGAACTCGAAGCCCCCGGTCGTGCCGAGGCCCGGGATCGACGGCGGATTGAGCGCAAAGACGAAGCCGTCCTTGAGCTGCGCGAACTGGCGGTTCAGCCGCGGCAGCACGCTGAAGCTGAGCTGCGACGGATCGGTGCGCTCATCGAACGGCTTCAGCGACGGAAAGAAGATCGCGGCGTTGTTCCGGAACGTGCCGTCGACGATGCTGTAGCCGTTCACCACCGCGACGTCCTGCACGGCCGGCTCGGCGGCGAGGATCTTCTCGATCTTCTCGGTCAGGGCGCCGACGTAGCTCTGGCTCGCGGTGTCGGGCGCCTCGACGACGATAAAGAAGTACCCCTGGTCCTCGTCCGGCACGAAGCTGCCGGGAAGGATCCGGAACAGCACCAGGATTCCGGCGATCACCGCGCCGTAGAGGAGGAGCGTGATCGGCCAGCCCCGGATCAGGCGCGCGACGCCGCCGACGTAGCCGTCCGTGAGGCGCTGGAACCCGTTCTCGAACCAGCGGAAGAAGCCCTTCTTCTCGCCGTGATGCGCCTTGATGATGATCGCGGCGAGCGCCGGCGACAGCGTGAGCGCCATGATCCCGGAGATCACCACGGAGATGGCGATCGTGATCGCGAACTGCTGGTAGAGCGTGCCGGTGACGCCGCCGAGGAACGCGACCGGCAGAAACACCGCGACCAGGACGAGCACGATCGAGATCAGCGCGCCGGCGATCTCGGTCATCGCGCGCTTCGCGGCCTCGAGCGCGCCGAGGCCGTGCTTGGTCATGTTCACCTCGACGTTCTCCACCACCACGATCGCGTCGTCGACCACCAGCCCGATCGCGAGGATCATGCCGAACATCGTCAGCATGTTGATCGAGAAGCCGAGGAGGTGCATGCCGATGAACGTGCCGACGATCGAGACCGGCACGGCGAGGATCGGGATGATGGTGGCGCGCAGGGATTGCAGGAAGAGATAGACGACCAGGATCACCAGCACGACCGCCTCGAAGAAGGTATGCACCACCTTGTCGATCGAGTTCAGCGTGAAGAGGCTGGTATCGAGCGTGATCTTGTAGTCGAGGCCGGTGGGAAACTGCTTCTTCAGCTCCTCCATCCGCGCGCGCACCAGCCGCGCGGTCTCGACCGCGTTCGCCCCCGGCTGCTGGTAGATGCCGATCGTGGTCGCGGTCTTCCCGTTCATGCGGCTCACGATCGAGTAGTCGCGCTTGGCGAGCTCGACCCGGCCGATGTCGCGCACCCGCACGATGGCGGTGCCTTGCTTGGCCGCGCGGACGATGATGTTCTCGAACTCCTCCGGCTTGGTCAGCAGGCCCTGCGCGGTGACGACGTAGGTCTGCTGCACCCCCGGCGGGCTCGGTTCGGCGCCGATCTGGCCGATGCCGAAGGTCTGGTTCTGGCTCTGGATCGCGGCCGCGACGTCCTGCACCGAGATGGCGAGCTGCGCCATGCGGTCCGGACGCAGCCACACGCGCATCGCGATGTCGGGCAGACCGAACACCTGCGCGCGGTTCGCGCCCGGCACCCGTTTCAGCTCCTCGAGCACGTACAGGTTCGTGTAGTTGTCGATGTAAGTGGAGGAGTACCGCTCGTCGGGGGAGAAGACCGACAGGATCATCATGATGCTGGAGGACTTCTTCTCCACCGTGACGCCCTGCTGGGACACCACCTGGGGAATCAGCGGCAGCGCCTGGCTGACGCGATTCTGGACGTTGACCTGGTTGATGTCGGGGTTGCTGCCCGGCCTGAACACCACGCTGATCGAGACGTTGCCGCTCGACGAGCTGACCGAGTTGAAGTAGAGCAGGTTGTCGATGCCGTTGATCTGCGCCTCGATCGGCGAGGCGACGGTGTTGGCGATGACCTCGGCGGTCGCGCCCGGGTACCTCGCCTCGACCGTCACCATCGGCGGCGCGAGCTCGGGGTACTGGGAGATCGGCGAGACGAGCATCGCCACCAAGCCCCCGAGCAGGATCAGGATCGAGATGACCGACGACAGGACCGGCCGGTCAATGAAGAAGTGGGTAAACATGCGCGGTCGGGCGGCCTACTTCTTCGCCGCGTCGGCTTTCGGCGCCTTCGCCGCGCCGCCCGCGCCCGGGTCGACGATCTTCACCGGCTGGCCCGGCACGACCTTGAGGACGCCATCCACCACCACCCGGTCGCCCTCGTTCAGGCCGGCCTCGATCACGATGTCCTTCTCGCCGTAGTAATCGCCGACCATGACCGGCCGCACCTCGGCGGTCCCATCCGGCTTGACGACGTAGACGAGGTGCCCGTTCGAGCCCTGCTGCACGGCGAGCTGCGGCACGACGATCGCGCCCGGCCGCTGCGCGCCATGCGCGTACGCGGTCACGAACATGCCGGGGCGCAGCGCCTTCTTCGGGTTCGGCAGCACCGCGCGCACCAGGAACGACCCGGTGTCCTGGCTGAAGGACGGGTCGGCGAAGTTGATCTTGCCCCGGTAGGGATAAGGCGTGTTGTCCGAGAGCAGGATCTCGACCTCGTAGTCGCGGTTCTTCGGCTCGATGACCAGCTTCTTGGCGATCGCGTCGCGCAACTTCGCGGCGAGGTTCTGCGACACGCTGAAGTTCACCCAGATGGGATCGATCGCCGCGACGTACGTGAGGTTCGCGCTGTCGGACTGTGCATTGACGAACGCGCCCTGGCGCTGCAGCGCGCGGCTCGCGAGGCCGTTCACCGGCGACCGGATCGTGGTGTAGCCGAGGTTGAGCTCGGCCTCGGTGACCTTCGCCTGCGCGGAGTAGACGGCGGCCTTCGCCGAATCGAATTCCCCTTGCGCCTTGTCGAGGTCCGACTGTGACAGCGCGTTCTGTTGCGTGAGCGGCTTCACCCGGCCCAGGTTCGCCTGCGCGGTGGTGAAGCGCGCCTGTTGCGCCTGCAGCTCACCGCGGGCGGATTCGAGCTGGGCCTGGAACGGCTTCGGGTCGAGCTGGAAGAGGAGCTGCCCCTCCTTCACCACTTCGCCTTCCTGGTAAGCAATCTTGTCGAGGTAGCCCGACACCCGCGCGACGATGTTGACCTGGCGCGAGCTTTCGGTCTGCGCGACGAAGTTCGGCGTCCAGGGAATGTCCTTCGGCCGCACCGTGACGACGGTGACCTCGGGCACCGGGCGCTGCGGCGGCGGTGCTTCCTTCGAGCAACCGCCGACGAGTGCGATAACGGCAGCGAAGGCGAGGACCGGTCGTGGGAGCGCAACAGCGGGCATGGGGCGGGACTTCCCTGGTCGTGACGAAACGGGCTAGGCCGCCGCGGGATCCCCGGCGGATCCGGGTGTGCGTCGGCGCGTAGTGTGCCCCAAATCGGCGCTGCGCTGCTAGCACACGGCCGCGCCGCGTGCGCGCTTGGCTATACTCGAGCCTGTCGCCCCGCTCTCTTATGGACGCTTCCCGGTACTCCGCCGTCGAGACGCTGCGCAATGGACGCCGCGTCGAGATTCGCTCGCTCCGGCCCTCGGACCGCGCCGGCCTGCTCGAGGCCGTCGCGAATATGAGCGAGGAAGCGCGGTACCGGCGCTTCTTCGCGCCGAAGCGCTCCTTCACCGAGAAGGAGATCGACTTCTACCTGAACGTCGACTTCGTTGGCCACGTCGCGCTTGTGGCAGTGGTCGACGGCGCGATCGCCGGCGGCGGGCGCTACATCGCGTCGGAGCCCGGGCGCGCGGAAGTCGCCTTCAGCGTCGACGATGCGCACCAGGGCCAGGGGATCGGCTCGGCCCTGATGCGCCACCTCGTCACGATTGCGCGGGCGGCGGGGCTCGTCGAGCTCGAGGCGGAGGTACTGCCGGAAAACTCGCCGATGCTGAAAGTGTTCGAGCGGTGCGGTTTACCGACGCGCCAGCGACGCGAGAGTGGCGTCGTTCATGTCTCGGTCGGATTGAGCGGGTGACACACTGTAGCGCCTCCCGATACCCGTTTTCGGGGTCTCGACGAAGTGGCACATTTCTGTGGCAACATCGACCGCCACGACAATTGGCGGCGGCTCGAACATACCGCGACGGCGGACCTTAAATAGACCCCCGGCAGCGGTTCGGACGGCTTCAAGAGAGGTCCACGAATGACATCCCCCATGAGGCTGGGCACGCGAGCCCTCGTCGCGCTGCTCCTCTTGCTCGCCGCGGCGTTCGCCGGCGTCGCGCGCGCACAGGGCGAGCCGCCGCCGTTCAAGCCCGAGGAGATCGAAGCGCTGGTCGCGCCGATCGCGCTCTATCCCGATTCCCTGCTCTCGCAGGTGCTGATGGCCTCGACCTACCCGCTCGAGATCGTGCAGGCGGCGCGCTGGGTGAAGGCGAATCCGAACGTCAAGGGCGACGCGGCCGTGAAGGCGGTGGAGAGCCAGACCTGGGACGTGAGCGTGAAATCGCTCGTCGCCTTCCCGCAGGTCCTCGATCCGATGAACGAGAAGCTCGACTGGACCCAGAAGCTCGGCGACGCGTTCCTCGCCGACCAGAAGGCGGTGCTCGACGCCGTGCAGCGGCTGCGAGCGAAGGCCGAGAAGTCGGGCAATCTCCAGACGACCGAGCAGCAGAAAGTCATCATCGAGGAGGCGGCGCCGCAGCAGACCGTCATCAAGATTGAGCCGGCAAACCCGCAGGTGATCTACGTCCCGGCCTACAACCCGACCGTCGTCTACGGGGCCTGGGGCTACCCGGCCTATCCGCCGTACTACTGGCCGCCGCCGCCTTTGTACTATCCCGGCGGCGCGCTCGTAAGAGGGTTCGCGTGGGGCGTGGGCGTCGCGGCCGCGGGTGCGCTCTTCGGCGGCTGCAACTGGGGGCGCGGGGACGTGAACATCAACGTGAACCGGGCGACCAACATCGACCGGAGCTTCAATAGCACCAAGGTGGGCGGCGGCGGCCAGTGGCAGCACGACGCGAGCCATCGCAAGGGCGTCTCGTACCGCGACCAGGGAAGCCGCGACAAGTTCGGCAAGGACGTCGGCGGCGCCGCGGGGCGCAATGACTACCGCGGACGCGACGGCGGCCCAGGGGATCGTGCCGGAGCGGGAGACCGCGGCGGGCCAGGCGATCGGGGCGGCGCGGGCGACCGGGGCGGAGCGGGAGACCGCGGCGGCCCGAGCGTGGCTGATCGCGGCGGACCCGGCACGGGTGATCGTGGTGGAGCGGGCGATCGCGGAGGACCGGGGGATCGTGGTGGAGCAGGCGATCGCGGAGGACCCAGCGCGGCCGATCGCGGCGGACCCGGCGCCGGCGGTCGCGACAATGCCTTCCAGGGCGTCGGTGGCGGGTCCGCTTCGCAACGCGACGCCGACCGCGGCCACGCCAGCAACCAGTCGATGGCGAATCGCGGCGGCGCAGGCGCCGGTGCGGGCGCGCGGCCGAGCGGCGGCGGCGCCAGTGCAGGCGCCCATTCGAGCGGCGGCGGCGCACGCGGTGGCGGCGGCGGCGGCGCACGCGGTGGCGGTGGCGGCGGTCGCGGTGGCGGCGGCAGGCGCTAAGGGAGACTCGACAATGCGATCCACATTTCAGCAATTCCGCGCCACTGCGGCGGTATACGCCGTGGCGCTCGCCCTTGCAGTCGCGCTTTTCGTCGCCGGGACGCCGATGGCCTTCGCGCAGCAGAAGGCGTTCGCGTCGCCGGAGGCGGCAATGAACGCGTTCGGCGACGCGGTCGCGACGAGCGACGACGACGAAATGAGGGCGCTGCTCGGCGCCGACTATCGCACGCTCATCCCGCCGACCGGCGCCGAGGGTCGCTATCGATTCCTCGCCGCGTGGGCCAAGTCGCACTCGATCAAGGCGGAGGGCGACGCGAAGGCTCACATCGCCGTCGGCAACGACGGCTGGACGCTGCCCATCCCGATCGTGAAGACCGCGCAAGGCTGGCGGTTCGACACGCCAGCCGGCGCGGACGAGATCCGCGTGCGCCGCATCGGTCGCAACGAGCTCGCCGTGATGCAGGTCATGCTCGCGATCTACGATGCACAGAAGGAGTACGCGAGGCAAGACCGCAATCGCGACGGCGTGCTCCAGTACGCCGCCAAGTTCACGAGCTCGCCGGGCAAGCAGGACGGGTTGTACTGGCCGACCAAGGCGGGCGAGGATCCGAGCCCGCTCGGACCGGCCGTTGCCGCAGCCCGCGCGGCGGGCGGTGGCGGCGATGCAGGCTACTACGGCTACCGGTACAAGCTCCTTACCTCGCAGGGCAAGGACGCGCCGGGCGGCGCGTTCGACTACGTCGCACGCGGCCGGATGATCGGCGGATTCGCAGTCGTCGCCTGGCCGGTGAGGTACGGCGACACCGGCGTGATGACCTTCATGGTGAGCCACGACGGCGTGGTGTACGAGAAGGATCTCGGTCCGGACACCGCCGCACGCGCGGCCGCGATGACGCGCTTCGATCCCGACTCGAGCTGGCAGAAGGTCCAGCCGGGAACCTGAGCCGCTCCGGCAGCGGGCGTCACTGCTCGCCGACGCACGCGCGAGCACAAGGGTGATGGCCCCGGAGCCGCGCGGCCTCGCGCTGACGATTGACGGTGGCAAGGAGAATCGACAATTGCTCCATGAGCAGATCTGCAAGCGTCGCGCCGCGCTCGCGGCGGCGCTGGCGATGCTCGTGCTGGCCGCCTGCGCCTCGGATCCCCGCTCTAAGCAGGGAGTCGATTGGGTGACTTCGCAGGAGGCCGAGAAAAAGCGCCTGAATGACGCCGGGTTCCCGCAGTACAGTGGTGCGATGTAGGCCACGGCACCTGGAGCCGCGGCGCACGTCACGCCGCTCGCGAAGGTAGGCACAGTGGCGCCATCCGGCCTCATCCCCAGCATCGCCTGGCTGCGGCAGTACCCGCGGGAGTGGCTGCGCCCGGACCTGACGGCGGGCCTGACCGCGGCCGCCGTGGTCATCCCCAAGGCGATGGCCTACGCCACGATCGCGGGCCTGCCGCTGCAGGTCGGCCTGTACACCGCGATCGTGCCGATGGTCGTCTACGCGCTGCTGGGCACGTCGCGACCGCTTAGCGTCAGCACGACCACGACGATCGCGATCCTCGCGGCGGCCGAGCTGGGTCGTGCCGCGCCCGGCGGCGACGCCGCGAGCGCTGATCGCAGCCAGCGCGACGCTGGCGATGCTCGTCGGCGCCCTGCTCGTGCTGGCGGCCGTGCTGCGGCTCGGCTTCGTCGCCAACTTCATCTCCGAGCCGGTGCTCACGGGCTTCAAGTCGGGCATCGGCCTGGTGATCGTGGTGGACCAGATCCCGAAGCTGCTCGGCGTGCACATCGAGAAGGCGGGGTTCTTCAGGGACCTCCTCGCGATCGCGCACGAGCTGCCCCACACGTCCCTCGCCACGCTGCTGCTCGCGGTGCTGCTGCTCGTGCTCATCTTCGGCCTCGAGCGTTTCGCGCCGCGCGCGCCGGCCCCGCTGATCGCGATCGCAGTCGCCATCGTCGGCATCGGGCCTGCTGGGACTGAGCGAGGCCGGCGTGGCGACGGTCGGCAGCATCCCGCAGCGGCCTGCCGACGCTGGTCTGGCCGCGCCTCGATCTCGTCGAAGAGATGTGGCCCGCGGCGGCCGGCATCGCGTTGATGAGCTTCACCGAGACGATCGCGGCGGCACGCGCGTTCGGCGCGCCCGGCGAGCCGCGGCCCGAGCCGAACCAGGAGCTGCTGGCGGTGGGCCTGGCCAACGTCGCCGGCGGCTTGCTCGGCGCGATGCCGGCCGGCGGCGGCACGACGCAGACGGCGGTCAACCGCAAGGCGGGCGCGCGGACGCAGGTGGCCGAGCTCGTCACCGCCGCGGCGGCCGTCGCGACGCTGCTGCTGCTCGCGCCGGTCATCGCGCTGATGCCGCAGGCCGCATTGGCGGCGGTGGTGGTGGCGTACTCGCTCGATCTGATCAAGCCCGCGGAGTTCGCGCGAGATCCGCCGCGTGCGCCGCACCGAGTTCCGCTGGGCGCTGATCGCGTTCGCCGGCGTCGTGCTGCTCGGCACGCTCAAGGGGATCCTCGTCGCGGTGATCGTCTCGCTGCTCGCGCTCGCGCAGCAGGCCTACAACCCGCCGGTCTACGTGCTGGGCCGCAAGCGCGGCACGCAGGTCTTCCGTGCCCGCTCGAAGGAGCATCCCGACGACGAGACCTGGCCGGGCCTGCTGATCCTGCGCGTCGAAGGGCGGCTGTTCTTCGCCAACGCGCAGCGCGTCGCCGACAAGATGCGGCCGCTCGTCGAGCAGGCGAAGCCGTCGGTCGTGCTGCTCGATTGCAGCGCCGTGTTCGACATCGAGTACACCGCGGTCAAGATGCTCATCGAGGCGGAAGAGCGGCTGCGCCGGGAAGGCATCGCGCTCTGGCTGGCGGCGCTCAATCCGGAGGTGCTGGCGGTCGCCCAGCGCTCGGGGCTCGGAGAGACGCTCGGCCGCGAGCGGATGTTCTTCAATGTGGAGGCTGCGGTCGCGAAGTACGAGCAGCTCGGGGTCTCGAGCGCAACCAACCCAACTATCGATTCTGGGAGAAGGTGAAACCGTGAAAGCGAAAAAGAAGGGCAATCGCAAGGCAGGCGCGAGCAGCGCGGCGCCGATGGAGAAGCTGAACCGCAAGGTCTACGACAAGGCGCTCGCGAAGCTGCACGTCGAACTGGTCAAGCTCCAGGAGTGGGTCAAGCACAAGGGGCTCAAGGTCTGCGTCGTGTTCGAGGGGCGCGACGGCGCGGGCAAGGGCGGCACGATCAAGGCGATCACCGAGCGCGTGAGCCCGCGCGTGTTCCGCGTGATCGCGCTGCCGGCGCCGACCGAGCGCGAGAAGAGCCAGATGTACGTGCAGCGCTACCTTCCGCACTTCCCGGCGGCCGGCGAAGTCGTGATCTTCGACCGCAGCTGGTACAACCGCGCCGGCGTCGAGCGGGTGATGGGCTTCTGCACCGAGGAGGCGGCGCAGAAGTTCCTGACGATGGTGCCGCTCGTCGAGAAGGCGATGGTCGGATTCGGGCATCATCCTGATCAAGTACTGGCTGGAAGTGAGCCCGGAGGAGCAGACCCGCCGGCTCGAGTCGCGCATCGACGACGGGCGCAAGATCTGGAAGCTCTCGCCGATGGACCTCAAGTCCTACAGCCGCTGGTACGACTACTCGCGGGCGCGCGACGAGATGTTCGCGGCGACCGACACCGACTTCGCGCCGTGGTACGTGGCGAGGTCGGACGACAAGAAGCGCGCCCGCCTCAACATCATCACCCACCTGCTCGGCCAGATCCCCTACAAGACCGCGCCGCGCGAGAAGGTGAAGCTGCCGAAGCGGCAGAAGGCGGGCGGCTATCGGGAGCCGGACTACCCGTTCAAGTTCGTCAAGGAGCGGTTCTGACGCCCGCCGGGATCTCCGCGAGAGAGGGGATCGATCGCGATCACTTCTTGATCTTGGTGATCTTATTGCCCTGGATGCCGAGCGCGTACATCACGCCCTTTAGACTTGATCCTTCTCAACTACCGTGCGCTCCGGAATCGGGGGCAAGTAGAGCGCGGCGGTGAAGCCCACGAACGCCGGGCTCATCCCGAACCGGGCCATCACACCTAGCGCACCATCCAGAACAGCACCATCACGTACAACGCCGAGACCATCAGTTGCACCACGGTAATGGGCAACCCGTAGCGCATGAAGCGCATGAAGCTCACGCGCTCACCGTGGGTGGCGCAGATTCCGACGCTCACGATGTTGGCTGAAGCCCCGATCACGGTGGCGTTGCCGCCGAGGGTCGCGCCGAACATCATGGCGATGAACACCGGGACCGTCGCCGCGGGCCAGTCGGCAAAACCCGCCGCCAGCGCCGTCTCGGGCACCGCCTCGGCCGCGACCAGGTAGCCCTTGGTCATGACGAGCGAGGCCGCGACCACCGGGATGTTGGCGAGCAGGGCCGACAACAGCGCCGATGCCGGCGAGCAGCGCGAGCGCCACCAGCGTGAATTCAACGCCGAACCAGCCGTGCAGTTTGAGCGACAGGCCCTGTAGCAGCCCGGTCTTGGTGAAGGCCTGGACCAGGCAGAAGATGGCGCCGAGAAACACCAGCGTCTTCCAGTCGATGGCGCGAAACACGTTGTCCACCGGCTCCACTCGCCACCCGTAGACCACGAGCAGCGCGAGTGTCGCACCGATGATCGCCACCGCCGGCGGCACGATGCGCATCGGCAGATCCTCGCCGATCAGAAACAGGACGACCATCAACGCCAGGATCGCCAGCGCCAGCAGCGCAAAACCCGGCCGTTCGATCGGCGGCAGCTTGCCGATGCGGCGGCACCTCGACCCGCGCGTTCCAGACCTCCGGCAGCAGGCGCGGCAGCAGCGGCACGATCACCAGCACCGCCAGCAGCCCGGCAAGGCTCACCTGTCGCAGATACTGGACGAAGGTCATGCCGATCGAGCTGCCGACCAGGAACGTCGCCGGGTCGCCCACCAGCGTCAGCATCCCGGCCGAGTTGCTGACGATGGCGGTGATCACCATCGGCCCGACGATGCTCACCTTGAGGGCGCGCGCCACGGCGATGATGACCGGCGCGAGCAGGATCACCGTGGTGGCATTCGGGAGGAGTGCGCACACCGGCGCGACCAGCGCCACGAGCAGGATCAGGAAGCGCTTGCCGCTGCCGCCGGTGGCGCGCAGATACGTCGCCCCGACGCGCTCGAACAGGCCGGTCACGCCCAGCACGTGCGCCACCACCATGCCGCCGAACAGCAGCGCCAGCGGACCGCCCGCCACGCGCAGCGCATCGATCATTTCCGGCTCGCGCAGGATGCCGACCGCGATCAGCACGCAGACGCCGATCAAAGCCGCGACCGCCATGTCGATGACGTCGAGCGCGATCGCGACGATCACGCCCGCGAAGACCGCGAGCGTGAGGTAAACCTGGAAATCGCTCATTCGATGCCTTCGCCGTCAGTCGATCGGCGGCGCGTACAGAAGGCCGCCCTGCGTCCACAGCCGGTTCGGGCCGCGCTCGATGCTTGAGCGCGCTGTCGCGCCCGAGATTGCGCTCGTACATCTCACCGTAGTTGCCGACCGCCTTCACCGCGCGCACCACCCAGTCGCGCCGCACACCCAGCGCGCGGGCGAGCCGCTCGTCCGTGCCGCTCGCCAGTCGCCACGCCGCGCCTTGCGACTGCTGCACCACCGCCTCGACGTTGGCGCGCGTGACGCCCCGCTCCTCCGCGGCGATCAGCGCGAAGAGCACCCAGCGCACCAGCGTCACCCATTCGGTGTCGCCGCCACCGACCACCGGACCGAGGGGTTCCTTGGAGACGCGCTCCGGCAGGATGTCGAAGCCCTGCGCGCCGCCCGGCGCGCGCACGCGCACCGCCGCGAGCTGCGAGGCGTCCGAGGTGTACGCGCGGCAGCGCCCGGCGAAAAAGGCCGCCGCGACTTCCTTCGAGGAATCGATCACCACTGGCTTCACCGCGAGCCCGCGCGCAGCAAAAACGTCCGCCAGGCGTTGCTCGTGCGTGGTGCCCTTCTCGACGCAGACCGTCGCTCCATTCAAGCTCGGCGAGCGCTTTGATGCCTGCCGACTTCGCGACCATGAATGCCTGCCCGTCGTAGAACAGCACGCCGGGAAACTGGACCCTCAGCAGCGCCTCGCGCGTGAGCGTCCAGGTGGTATTGCGAGCCAGCAGGTCGATTCTCTTCGGCCTGCAAGGCCGGGAAGCGCATCGAGGCCTTCAGCGACACGAACTGCACCTTCTCCGCATCGCCCAGTACGGCGGCTGCCACGGCGCGGCAGAAATCCGCATCCATCCCGCGCCAGCGTCCGCTCGCGTCCGGTTCCGAAAAGCCCGCGATGCCCTCGCTCACGCCACAGCGCAGCAGACCGCGCGCCTTGACGGCGTCGAGCGCCTCGCCCGCCTGCGCCGGCGCGACCAGCAGCACGGCGCCCATCGCCAGTACGAGGTTTACCAGTGAGCGGAAACGCATTGTGCGAGAGCCACCCAACGTCATGTGCCGATCGATGCGCGAGCCACTCGGCGATCCCTCATGACCTCCGGCCGCAGCATCGTGTGCCCATTTGCGACTCATACTATTCGGGGTTCCGGGCGCCGGATCGTCCTCGCCGGCCTGATCGTATCCGAAACGGTCTTCTCTTCGTCCGTCGAGGGGCCGCCACCATTCACGCGCAGGGTCGACGGCCCGTCCCGGCGCTGCGTGCAATTCACTACACTCGGCACTACGCGAAGCATGGGAAAGCCGTTCGAATGAGCCGCATTCTGGTTTTCGCCGTTACTGCCCTCGCGGCACTGATGGCGGGCTGCGCGAGCCTGCCCCCGCTGGAAGGCCGGACCGCGACGACCGCTCTCACCGACACGGCGGCGACGCGGCTTGGGCGCGCGGTGGCCGCGGATGTCGCCGCGAATCCGGGCAAGACCGGGATCCACCCGCTTTCCGAGCCCCAAGCCGCCTTCGCGGCCCGCGTCGTGCTCGCTGCCGCCGCAGAGAAGTCCATCGATGCGCAGTACTACATCTGGCATGGAGACCAGGTGGGCTACCTGCTCTTCGAGGCACTCTGGCAGGCGGCCGAGCGCGGGGCGCGGGTGCGCCTGTTGCTCGACGATCTCAACACGGGCGGGCTCGACCCCACGATCGCCGCACTGGACGCGCATCCGAACATCGAGGTGCGCCTCTACAACCCGCTCGTGCAGCGCGGCGCGCGCATGCTCAATTTCGTCACCGACTTCACGCGCGTGAACCGGCGCATGCACAACAAGTCGTTCACCGTCGACAACCAGGTGAGCGTCGTCGGCGGGCGCAACATCGGCAACGAGTACTTCGGCGCGGGCGGCGGAGTGGTGTTCGCCGACCTGGACGTGATCGCCGTCGGCGCGGTTGTGCCCGAAGTATCGAAGGAGTTCGATCTCTATTGGAACAGTCCGTCCGCGTATCCGGCGGCGGACTTCGTGGGCACACCCGGGCCGGACGGCGCGGCCGACCTAAAGGCCAAGTTCGCCGCGACGCGCGTCGACCCGGAGTCCGTCGCCTTCGCCGAGGCGGTGCGCTCGACGTCGCTCGTACGCGATCTGCTTGGCCGCCAGCTGGCGCTGGAATGGACGCACGCCCAAGTGGTGTACGACGACCCGGCCAAGACGCTCGACACGACCGCCCGGACCGACGTCCTGCTCTTCCCGGAGCTCGTGCGGACCATGGGTCGGCCGGAGAAGACCCTCGATCTCATCTCCCCGTACTTCGTGCCTGGCGAGGAGGGCACCGCCGCGCTGGTGACGCAGGCCGGCAAGGGCGTGAAGGTGCGCATCTTCACCAACTCCCTGGCGTCGTCCGAGGCGAGTGTCGTGCACGCGGGCTACGCGAAGCGCCGCGAGGATCTGCTCCGTGCCGGGGTCCAGCTCTACGAGATCAAGACGACGGCGGCGCGGGAAGCGCGTCACGAGAAGGTCAAGTTCGGATCGAGCTCGTCGACGGGCTTGCACGCGAAGACGTTCGCCGTGGACCGCCGCCGCATCTTCGTCGGCTCGTTCAACTTCGACCAGCGCTCGGCGCGACTGAACACCGAGATGGGCCTGGTGATCGACAGTCCGACGCTCGCCCGGCAGCTCGCCGAGCGTTTCGACACGGCCGCGCCCGTGGGTGCGTACGAGGTCCGGCTCGGGCCGGACGGTCGCAGTCTGGAGTGGATCGAGCGGACCGCCGCAGGCGAAACGCGTTACGACACCGAACCGGGAACGACCTGGTTCCAGCGTCGGAGCGTCGACTTCTATTCGATTCTCCCGATCGACTGGCTACTCTGACCGGCACCCTTTCCCGGCGCCGAAATCGCCTCGAAACATGCACCGTGTCCTACTCTTCTTGCTGACTTGCAGCTTCGCGGCGACGGCCAACGCTGCATCCCTTCCTCCCGCTGCCAAGGTCGAGATCGACGGCCTGCTATCCAGGCTCGAGGCCTCGTCGTGCACGTTCAACCGCAACGGCACCTGGTACCCGGCGACCGAGGCGAAATCGCACCTGTTGCGCAAGCTGAAGTATCTCGAGGACCGGGGCGCGGTGCAGAGCACCGAGCAGTTCATCGAGCTGGCCGCCTCGAGCAGCAGCACGACGAGTCAACCCTATCTGGTCAAGTGCGGGAGCGGTGCCCCTGTCCCGAGCGGGACGTGGCTGCAGGCCCAGTTGCGGGTCATGCGCTCGTCCGGACCAGCGAGGAGCCCGCAGTAGGAGGCAAACCGCCGTGCAGGTCTCGTAGCCGGGTCGGTCGCGTGCCGGTCGCCGGTTTATTTCACTGCACTCGCGGGGGCAACATGTACAGCGTCATGGCGAAGATCAGATAGACCATCAGCAGCAACACGCCGACGAACCACGCTGACCGCCCGCTGTTCGTGACGAGCGCCGCGGTCACTGTGGCGATGAGCACCATCACCACCGCGCCCGGCCAGAAGTGCAGGTCCATCGGGGTCGGGCCGATCACGTAGCTGAGCAGCACCAGCACCGGCGCTACGAAGAGCGCGATCTGGGACGCGCTTCCCAGCGCGATGCCCACGCTCAGGTCCAGCCGGTTCTTGCGCGCGCCGGAGAACGCCGCGGCCATCTCCGCCGCGCCGCCGACCAGCGCCACGACGATGAAGCCCACGAACGCCGGGCTCATCCCGAAGGCCTCTGCCGCCTGCTGCACCGACTCGACGAAGATCTCGCTCACGAGCGCGACCAGTACCGTGACGCCGGCTAGCGTAGCGAGGGCGAGTCCCAGGGGCCACGGTGCTTCGCCGTCCGCGCCGTGTTCCGCGCTGGCGAACAGCTCGCCGTGCGTCTTGAGCGAGAACAGCATGCCCAGTCCGTAGGTCAGCGATGAGCAGCACCGCCAGACCCACGCTCAGGTCCTGCGTGAACGCCGCCTCCGCTGCCGAGTCGGCGTCGGCGACCGCCGAAGGAATCAGCAACGCGACCGTGGCCAGGAAGAGCAGTCCCGCCTGCACGCGGGCGCTAACCCGGTTGTACTCCTGGACGTGGTACTTGAGCCCGCCGAGAAGAAACGACGCCCCCAGCATGAACAGCGTGTTGGTGACGATCGCACCGGCGATCGATGCCTTCACCAGCATGTACTCGCCGGCGCGCAGGGCAGTGAGCGCGATGACCAGCTCGGTCAGATTTCCCAGCGTGGCGTTGAGCAGCCCACCCGCCGCATCGCCCGTCTTGGCCGCAACCGATTCGGTGGCGTGGCTCAGCAGTGCGGCGAGCGGCACGATGGCGAGCACGGACAGCACGAAGAGCAGCGTGTGCGCCTCGGGCTTGAGCTTCGCGGCGGCGAACACCACCGGCACGAAGGCCAGCAGCCAGAGCATCGGGTTGTGGCGGATCTCTTTGAGGAGAAGGTTCATGCGTTCACTCTTGTTCTGGTTCTGACGTCAAGCCGGCGGTGCGCATCGTACCGCGTACGGCAATTCAGGACCCCGCGGAGGATCCCGGTGAAGTTCGTCCAAGTACAATCGGCCTGGCCCTGCGCATTCTGCGCAGCTCCGCAACGACTGCCCGTCGACCATAACCGTAAGCCCGCCGCCAGGACGACTCGTACTACAGACACCGGCCGAGTTGCGCCGCGAGCGGAGCGAGCGGGTACGGCAACAGGCGCCGGTCATCGAGCGTGGCGGCGCGCGCGCGCAGCTGCAGCGCATCCGGCGCCGCCGAGCTCATGGTGGCGAACACGAGATAGTTGGCGTCCACCGGCGTGCTCACGCCGGCGCACGCGCCGCCATCGAACGCCGCCTTGACCCGTCGCGCGAGGATCGCGTTCTTGCCGTTGTCGAGCCCGAGATTGACCACCAGCACCCCGTTGGGAGCGAGCCGCTCGCGCAATGCCGAGAAGAAGCGATCGGTCGTGAGGGGCTCGGGAATGACGCCGTCGCCAATGCCGCGCTCCATGAACTGCCGCACCACCAGGCGCATCCGCTGGTGAACGACCAGTTCCGCCACGATCAGCAGCGGCAGCGCAATCAAGAGCCGCACGTGCAGGGACACGTCGTATAGGAACGGCAACGCGACGCGATCGCCCCAGGCGTGTCCCGCCGCGACCGACAACAGCAGTAGCGGCGTCCAGGCCAGCAGCACCGCCACGACGAAGCGACGGTGCAGCAGCTGCAGGGCGTCTCCGGACAAATGCGTCCGCCGCAAGAGCTGATACAGCGGCCCGCCGAGAATCAGCGAGAAATCGGAGGGCCCTCAGGATCGATGCGTCGGAGGTGAGGCCGGGGGTGCTCATCGCGGGGAACGTCCGGGTGCGAGATGAACCGCGTCGCTGTCGGTCAAGAAAAGTTTGAGGGCAGCCTCGCGGGTCGACCTTGCTCTAGGGCAAATCGCTGCAAGACTCGTGCAGCGTGCCACGGGCATCACAGCCCGCCGCCCCAACGGTACTGCCACACAATGCCGACGAGGTCGAAGCTGTTGCCGGTGCGGGCCGACACCCCGCTGCTCACGTAGAGCTTGACGGAGTTGCGCACGTTCACGGGAAAAGCCAGGGTCCCGCCCACGCGCCAGTTCTGCTGGAGGTCGCTCTGGAGGGTGTCGTTGAGGGTGGTGCGGCCGCCGGCGAAGTACGTCGCATCCACCGAGGCCCAGATCCCGGAGCTGAAGCTGTAGATCGTGTGCCACTGGATCGAATACAGCGGGTCCTGGGCACGCCGGTTGCCGTTGAAGAAGTCGGTGTTCGTCGTGAACAGCGTGGCCCCCGCCTTGAGCTCCAGCGTCCAAGGGCCGAGCGCCTTCGACGCGCCAATCTCCGGCTTGAACGACCACCGGTTGGTGCCGATGTTGACGAGCTTCGTGCTGTCGTACTGTCCCGCGGGCACCGACACCTGCAGGCTCGCGCCAACGATCAGGTCCTGCTCGTAGAGCTTGAACTCCGGAAGCGTCAGCGCGGGCGCACCGTAGAAGTTGACCGACAGACGAAACAACGGGTCCGCGAACCCGTCGACCTCCCGCTCGACCGCGTCGCCGCGGTAGGACGCCGACCCCGACAGCCAGGTGTAGGGCACGATGACGTCGAACTTGCCCGACTTGCCCCACAGGTCCAGCGACCGCGCGTAGCCCAGCACCACGTTGGAAGTCTCGAGCTGCGGATCGGTGACGGGCAGGGCGGTGTCGAAGGACAAGCCGCCGCGCGTGTAGTAGGGCCCGGCAAGCAGGAAGTTCACGCCCACGGGCGCGTTGGAATAGGAGCGCGGTTCGATGCTCTGCGCGCCTGCCACCGAGGCGCTTGCCGCGAGCACGCACGCGGCACGCACCACGAGCGAACATGCTTTGAACGGAACGCGCCGCATCAAGGCAACCTGATCGCAGGTCGGCAACCCAGTCCCCGGACGGATGGCTCACGCCATGTGGATGGCTCACGCCATGTCTAAGCAGTGGCGAGGTGAAGGTAGGCAGGCCGCACTACTTCGCGGGCACGCCGCCGAACTCGCGCACCACCGCCTGGAATTCCTTTGACTGGCGCAGCAGTTGCGCCGCGACATCGTGCAGCCGGTCGACGGCCTCGGGCGGCAGCACGAAGGTCGTGGGCAGGTTCATGAAGTAGTCGCGCTCCTTCGCATCGCCAATTTCGTCGAAGCTGACCTCCACCGTGTGCACGGTGAGCTTCGGGAGCGGGACGCTGGCTTCGGCCTGCGCCTCGGTTGCGCCCGCCAGGCGCGCCCGCGCAATCAGCAGCTCGCGCCGCCACGAGAAGATTTCCTGACGGTCCTTGATCAGCTCGACGGTTTCGAACGAGTAGCGATCGATCGGCACTCCGGAGGCCTGCAGCAGTTGGGCGACCGTGCCGGGGGGCGTCTCGCTGCGGTCCCAGTCCGTCCGTGGCGCCGAGCGGGCATTCACGATGATCAACACGATCCTGCGAATGACGCCGAATCCCACCTGGCCGCGGAACTCCGCGCTCGCGGCCAACGCCTCGAAAGTCTCCAGCACGGCGCGCATCCCGATGTTGTCCGCCACACCCCCGTCGACGAGGTGGATGTACGGGCGATCTTTGCTGTTCTGGAACTCGCGCATCTCGCGGTAGCGCTGATACGCGCGCGCCGACGGGCGGACACGTCCCTCCGTCTTGGCGACCTCGCGAACCCACTCCGGATACTCGTAGCCGCAGGTGCCGCCATAGTTGTTGAACGTCACCGCCGAGAGCACGACCGGCACGGCCGAGGACGTCGCCGCCGCGCGCGACAGGCGGACTGTGCTCAGGTCCGAGCACAGCAGGTCGAAGTCCTGCTGGTAGAACGCGAGCCGCGAGCCCGTCGAGATGTCGGTCCCGGAGGCCACCGCGGCCGGCCCCTGCCTGTCGAGCAGGTCGCCGAAGGTCGCGCCTTCGAACAGGATCTCGTCGTAGTACTCCGCGGCGAGCTCCGAGCGCCCGGCGCTCCCGCCGACGAACTTCCACCAGTTGAACGGGTTCAAGGAGCGCGCGACGAGGGCGCCCTGCACGTCGCGCTTGAGGAACCGCTGCTCGTACTCGGAAAAGAGCCGCTCGCCGTAGAGCGCGTAGGCGAGCGCCGTGAAGCTTCCTCCCGACAC
Organism: uncultured beta proteobacterium; assembly: GCA_963747775.1. Classification (GTDB taxonomy): domain Bacteria; phylum Pseudomonadota; class Gammaproteobacteria; order Burkholderiales; family SG8-39; genus JAGVSZ01. The sequence goes on along the minus strand of CAVVGT010000016.1, from coordinate 763,238 downwards.
GCCGGTGATGAGGTCCACCTCGTCGATCAGCCGGCGGCGCTGACCATCGACGACGATCGGGGTGCGCCGGAGCTCCTCCAGTACGCCGTACGAGAACGCCGCGGCGCGGGTGCCGCCTCCCGAAAAGGCGAGCACGAACAGCGTGTGCGGATCGTTGTTCTGGCGCTTCGGGATCAGGAGATACGGCCGGTAGCCCGACTTCGGATCGAACTGGGTGATCGGGTGGTTGATCGGCCGGCTGGCGCAACCGGCCAGCGTCACGATCGCCAGCAGCCCGATGAGAAAGCGCTTCGCTCGCATCGTCCACACCTCCCGAAAACACTCGTCCCGCTGCGTTCGGACGCCTCTGCGCCCCACCGGACGGGAGCCTATGCCCGAGGTGCAGCGGGGGACTTGTTCCTCGTCAAGCCTCGCGCGGGGTCCGCTGCCGCGCGGGCCGATCCCCTCCCGCCCGCACCTAACGCGAGGCCGGCGGGCTGTCCTCGTTCGTGAACTTGTACAGCCGCCAGTTCTCCGCGGCCTCGATGTTGGTCCCCTTCGTCCGGAACACGATGCGCCGGCGGAAGCTCTCGCTGTCGGCCTTGGCGTCCCGGGCGGCACGCTCGACGGCCACCGGGTAGGCCATGGGGCGCTTGCGCTTCTCGATCTCGAGCAGCTTTGTCGCGTCGTTCACGCGTACGCTGTACGTGGCGATGTTGTAAAGGAAGTACCCCGCGAAGAGATTGTCGAAGTCCTCGTATTGCCCCTGCTCCCTGCGGAAGTCGCGCGACAGGACGGAGGGGAACCGGTTGGGCAGGTCCTTGAACGCCACCTTTTCCTTCTCGTGCGGGTCGACGTAGGTCGAGCCGACGTACTTCTTGTACAGCACGACGTCCAGCCCGTATCCGCGCGCGTCCCACGCCTTGACGAGCTTCATCGCCATTTCGGTGGGGATGTTCGCGTTGACCGCCGCCACCAACGGCCGCCCGGAGAGAATCGTCGCGCTCGTGACCTCCAGGTCCTTGTACCCGGCGCCCAGCTTGAACGCCGCGCCGATGGTCTTGGCGCAGTTGAGGCGCAGGTAATCGTACTTGATCTCCGCGTCGTGGTACTCGGTCTTCTCGACCCGCTGGCGGTAGTCTTCGTTGATGCGCCCGAAGAAGGCCGCGAGCGCCTCCTTCTCCCTGGCCGGTACGCCGTAGACGCGCACGCCGATCACCGATCGCTTGTAGATCTCGCCGAAGTCGAGGCCGAACGAGGCCTTGGGATCGAGCGACGACGTCGTCCTGAACAGGTACTCCTTCTTCGGGATCCGGACCATGAGTTCGCCGGTGTAGAAGTCCTTCTCGTGCGCGGGCTCGCGGTCGGCGTAGAAATTGGCCGAGTAGACCAGGTCGTCGCCCGGCGCCTGGTCGCGAATGGCGAGGGCAAGGTGCCCCGCCGAGCCGCCCTTGGAGGTGCCGTAGCTGATCAGCAGCTCCAGATCGTAGGGGTCCTGCCGCAGGCGGTCGGCGAACTCGTCAATGTTGGCGGGATCCGGTCCGCCCGGAGTGCCGAAGTCGGCCGCCGCCGCATGCCCGACGAGCAGGGCTCCCGCCGTGACGCACCAGGCTACGAACTTCATTCTTTCACTGCTCCTTAGACAAGAGGATTCGGGCGCGCGGCGGAATCCACGGTTCAGCGGCCCATGCGCCGGTCGTAGGCCTGCGAGAACCGGTTGCTGAGCCCCGGGTCCCGCTGCGTCGGCCCTTTCGCGTCGAACTGGACGCGCACGCTGCCGTCGCCTTGGCGCGCGACGACCACCGTCACGTCGATCCCGTCCTTGGTGCCGCGGATGAGCCCCGTCGCGGCGTCCGCCGACGTGACCTGGATCCCCGCGTCCTGCGCGCCAGCCACCGCCGCGCTCCACGCGCGGTCGAAATTCGAAGGCCCGGGCGCCGGCACCGGCTGATAGACCACGCAGCCTGCCAGCAGCACGCTCCCGAAGATGAATGCGACCATGACGCGAAGCGCTCGTGGCATACAAGTTCCCTTCATTTCGATCGCTAGAAAATGAGATAACGCAGCGAAAGCTGCACCCGCATGTTCGTCGCGGATGCGCCGCCGACCTGGGTGGCCTCGCCCCACAGCACCTCGCCGCCGACGATCAACGTCGGCGTGAGCCGATGTAGCAAGTTCACCGACGCATAAATCACGCGCTTCAGCTCCTCGGGGCGACGCACCTGGCCGTCCTCGCTCGTCCACAGCGTGCTCGCCCCCGCGACGGTCATCCAGTCGGGCGTCCACTTGTGCTGGTAGTAGAGCGTGACGCCCGAGCTGCGCAGCAGGTCGAGGCCGCCGCTGGTGCCGAGCGCGACGCCGGTCGCACTCAGCGGATCGTTGAAGTAGCGCCCGACGCCCTTGCCCGTCACCGCCTGCCAGAGCAGCGTGTCGTCGTCGAGCACGTTGAGCGACCCCGACAGGGACACGCCGGTGCCGTTGACGTGCCGGTTGCGCGTGCCGAACGGGCTCTCCACCATAACGTCGAGACTGCGCGAGAGTCCCGCGAGCTGCAGGTGTCCGAAGTCGCCTTCGAAGCGCACACGCGCCGCAAGGTCCGGCCGGCGCGAATCGCTCCGGGCCGACACGACGGCCCCGCTCGCCGCGAAGTCCGCCTGCGACTCCTCGACCGCCGCCTGGAAGGCCCACCCCGAGCCGAAGGGGATCGATGCGCGCGCGAGCCACTGCCGCACGAACGTCACGCCGCTCGGGCCGTTGTAGTCGAGCGTCGTCGGCAGCACGCCGTCGTCCATGAAGGTGGAGTAGGTCTTGCCGACGACGACCCAGTCGTCCAGCCGCGCGTAAAGCTGGTTGAGGGTCGGGGCAGTCGTGCCGTCGAGCGGGAAGAGGTTTGCTTCGAGGCGAGTCCACAGGTGGCCGACCGGGGTCGGCGTGCGCGAGAGCCAGTTGATCTGCGACTGCCGCGCGCTCAGCCGGTAGTCGGCGTCGGCGGGACCGAAGGGGATGGTCGAGACGATGAACGTGTCCTGCTCGTCGCCGTCCTGCTTCTTGCGCGTCGCAATGCCGTCGAGCTGGAGATAGCCGCCGATCAGGTACTCCGTGTCGGTGCTCGGGATCGTGCGGACGGCAGCCTTGAGCCGCGCGTGCAGCTGCGCTTCGGCCTGCGAGCCCTTGGACGCCGCGAAATCGCCGTCGTCCTCGGCGGCGGGCGCACTGCAGGCGAGCGCCAACGCGGCTACCGCCGCAGCCGCACGCCTCATCCGCCGAGCGCGATGATCGCGCCGATCAGCGCAGCGCCGGTCACCGCCATCGCCAGCCCGCTCCGCCACGCGCTGCCGCCGGCGTACCGTCCGAGCGCCCAGCCGGCCGCGAACAGCATCGCCAGCGAAAGGGCGTTGGACACGCGCAGAGCGATCGCGGTCTGCTGGAACACGAAGAACGGGATCACGACCGGAAACGTCGCGACCACCACGAGAAGAAAAACGCCGACCGCCCCTTTGAAATCGCGCGCGCCGAGTCGGGAACGCTCGGGCGCAGCCGGCCCCTCGACCAGGCGCCGGCGCACATCCTCGAGCGCCGCGAGCCCCACGGCGTCGGCCAGACGTTCCGGAAGCGCATCCGCGACGAGCCGCTGCCCGGTGGCCGCGTCCGCCGTCCGCAGCTGCGCGAGCAGCGTCCGGTTGCGCGTCCGCTCGGTCACCGTGCGTACGAGGTACATCACCGCATCGGCGAGCCCCCACGCGAGGTTGCAGCCGAGCGCGGCAATCATCATCGTCCGCACGTCTTCGCGCCCGGCCGTCGCCACGCTGAGCGACCCGGTGAAGGTCAGCGCCATGAGCAATCCGAAGATCACCTCCGACACGCGATCGATCGGATCGAGGACGGGCGCGGGCTTCTCGGCGTTCGACATGGGATCCCCGGACGTCGCAACTGCGGCCGCCGTTTGCGGCTCGCCGCTCACTTCAGCGACTCGCTCTGAGCGGCCTCGCCGGCGCCCGCCGGCGACTCGGCCGGGCGCTCGTCGAAGCTGCCGCCGAGCGCGAGATACAGATTGACCCGCTGCACGAGCCGCTCGCTGCGGACGCGGATCAGCGACACTTGTGCGGCGTACAGCGCCAGGCTTTGCTGCAGCACGCCGCGCAGATCGCCGGAGCCGACGCGGTAGCGGACGTTCGCAAGCTCGAGCACCCGCTCGTTCTCCGCGACCGCCTGCTTCAGGATGGTCTCGCGCTCGTCAAGCGCGAAGCCGGCCGACAGCGCGTTCTCCACTTCGCCGAAGGCGCGCGCGCCGATCCGTCCGTACTCCGCCACCGCCTGCTTCTGCTCCGCCGTGCGCACTTCGACCTGGCCCTGGAGCTGGCCGCCGAGGAACAGCGGCGCCATCAGGGAGGCCCCCACGCTCCATATCGGGTTGGATTGTTCCTTCAGCACGAAAAGCTCGCTCGAGATGCTCGTCACCGCCGCGGTCAGCGAGATCCGCGGCAGCCGCGCGGCCTTCGCTTCCTCGGTGCGGTAGAACGCCGCGGCGACGCGCCGCTCGGCAGCGATGACGTCGGGGCGGCGCTCGAGGAGGTCGGAGGGCATCCCGACCGGGACCGGCGCGGGCGCGGGCGCGAGCTCGGGTCGCACCGCGACCACCGCCGCGGGGTACCGTCCCGCCAGCGTCTCGAGCGAGCGGAGCGCCTGCTGGTAGGCAAGGTCGAGGTTCCGCGCAGCGTCGCGGAAGGTCTGCAGGTTCGCCTGGGCGAGCCGGACGTCGTACTCGTCGCCGACCCCGACGCGGAGCCGGTCCTGCGCGAGGCCCACGAGCCGCGTCGATGCGCCCACCGTCTCGTCGGCAAGCGCCTTCTGCATGCGGGCCTCGGTGGCGAGGAACCAGCCTTTCGCGACCTGCGCGGCGATCGATTGGCGAGCGTATTGGTGGTCGAGAGCGGCGGAGACGTGTTGGGACTCGGCCGCGGCCGCGCCCGAGCGCACGCGCCCCCAGAGATCGAGTTCCCAGTTCATGAACACGCCGATACCTTCCAGCCCGCTCGAGTCGCCGCTCATCTTTCCGCCGCCGCGGGCGAGGAGGTTCACCTGCGGGTAGAGCAGCGCGCCGGCGACCTTCTGGTATGCCGCCGCCTGCTCGACGCGCGCGGCCGCGACCCGCAAGTCGGGGTTGTAGGCGAGCGCCTCCCGCACGAGCTCGTCGAGCTGCGTATCGCTGAAAGTCGCGAGCCAGCCGTCCGCGACCGCGCCCGGGGCATCCCCTTGCGCGGTCCACTTCTGCGGCACTTGCCTGTTCGCCGCCGCCTCGTTCGCCAGCTCGTCGCGCTCCGGTGGCGACTTCAGCGCGCAGCCGGCGAGCGCCGCCGCGACCGCTACCGCCAGGATCGAGCGAAGCGCGCCCATGAGTTCAGTGCAACTTGAGGATCAGGTAGTTCAGGTACGACCCGACACGGAGGATCACCATGCGGAGGATGTGCACCGCGTGCAGGTGCTCGGTGTAGATCGCTGCATGGCCTGCGGCGCCGGCGGCGAGGAAGAGGTCCTTGTCGCGCTCAGCGATGTCGAACTTGACCCCGTACCGGCCGGGCGGCATCGCCATCATGCCGGTCATCGGGATGGTGCCGCTCGCCGGGAGCTGTCCCAGCCCCTGCGCCCAGATGATCGAGTCGACCTTTCCCTTGATGATCCGGCCCGGGAGCGTATTGAGCGCGAACTCGGCCTCGTTCCCCGGCGCGACCTGGTGCAGCTCGTTCTGGTTGAACATCGCAACGACCTGGCCCTCGGCCTCGACGAGCGTCATTACCGGATTCAATGGAAGACCCGCGACGAACGCGCCCGGCCGCAGCTGCAGGTTGATCACGTAGCAGTCGCACGGCGAGCGGGTCGTCGTCTCGCCGAGCAGCCATTTCGCGTTCTCGAGCTGGGCGCGGATCTGCGCGACCTGGGCGAACTCGCCTTTCGACTTCGCGCCGAGCTTCTGCTGGATCTGCCGCTCGCTCGCCAGCGCCTGCCCTTCCCCGGCGCGCGCTTGAGTCTCCGCGCTCCGCGCCGCGGCAAGCTGGCCTTCGAGTTCCTGCACGTCGGTCGCGGCGCGCTCGAGGTCGAACCGGTTGCCGGCGCCGGTTCCCGCCAGCTCGCGATACTGATCGACGCGCTTCCGCGCGAGATCGAGTCGCGCGCTGACTTCCCGAGTGCGGCTTGCGGCCTGTTCGATCGCGCCGCGCGTCTCGGCGATCTTCGCTTTGGCGCCCGTTACCGACTCCTCGAGCTCGCGCTGTGAGCCCTGGGCGTTGGCGAGCTGCGCTTCGAGCGTGTTGACCTCGAGCTGGTATGGCGTCGGGTCGACCCGGAACAGGACATCGCCCTTCTTCACCAGGACGTTCCCCTCCACGACCGGCACCTCGAGCACGCGACCCCTGACCTGGGAGACGATCGGGATCGTGTACTTGTAGACGCGCACGTCGGCCGACGACGGCGCGAAGATGTTGAGCAGCAGGATGAGGGCGGCGATCCCGACCACCGGGATGATGACGACGATGACCTGCGTCGCCGTGTTCCACGGCAGCCACTTCAGCTTGATGAAGATCAGCCAGACGAAGAACGAGTAGATACCGAGAAGGAGCAGCTCCATTACGCCGGGCCCTCCTTGGCCACGACCTTCGGGGCCCGCTCGATCGCGTCGGCGAGCCTCACCCGCGCGAGCTCGTCCTTCAGCGTCTTGAGCTTCGGCGGCAGGGCGCCCCGCGCCTCCATGGCCTCGAGGTCCTCACGCAGGTGGACGATCTCGTCGCGCACGAGCTCGCCGGCGCGGTGCCGTTCCGCCATCTCGAGGTAGTAGTCCTCGTGCTTGTCGGTGCCGTAGGCGGCGCGGTATCCGATCGGCTTCGTGAAGGCCCACAGCCAGGCGATCGGCCAGAGCAGGCCGCCGAACACGAGCGAGAGCAGGCAGAGCGTCTGGATCGCGTCGCGCTGCGGGTGGTGCCGCTTGTGCGCGATCTTCTCCGGCAGGACGTGGACGATCCAGAACAGGACGATGACCACGCACGGCACGACGAAGATGACGAACAGGGCGAGCCAGTCGGCCGCGGTGTCGAGCAGGTCGCCGGACAGAAAGGAGGCGCCGGCCGGCGACGCCGCGACTGATGCGGCGACTCCCGCCGCCCCTGCCAGATACCTTCGATCCATCTGCACTCCCTGTCCGCGTTGCATCCCGCCTATTTGTCACGGCCCGGCGGCAACCGCGCCCCCGGAACAAGCGGTGAACACCGGGTGCCCCTCGTAGGGGCGTCTGATCGCCCCGCTACTCACCCGAGACGAACATTGTAAGCGGGCGGGCCGGAATCCATGGCAGCGCGCTCTTCGCGATCCTGCCCCGTCACCAGGGGAAAGCTTGCGGCGGATCAAATTCCCTCTGTTAGCATCGGACCGGTAGCCGCAACCGAGGGGACACGATGGACGCACGCATATTGCGGCGGCGGTTTCTCGCCGAGTTGTGGGCCGGCCTGCGCGTCGTGTGGCCCATCCTGTCCGGCCTGCTCCTGCTGATCGTCGGGCTCGGCGTCGTCGTCGGCCGGATCGAGGACTGGCCGCTCCGCGACTCGGTGTACTTCGCTTTCATCTCCGGGCTGACGATCGGGTACGGCGACCTCGTGCCGAAAAGCCTCCTCGCCCGCGCGCTAGCAATTGCGATCGGGATGATCGGTGTACTCATGACCGGGCTCGTCGCCGCGATCGGCGTGCAGGCACTGCTGGCGGTGACGGGCGGGGTGCGCCGAGACAGCTAAGCCGCGACGGCGCCGCGGCTATACTCCGCGCCCCCTTTTCGATCTTGGACGTACACCTATGATTCGGCTCCATCGTCCTCTCGCATTGATCCTGGCGGCGGCGCTCGCCGTCCCGGTCGCGGCACAGATATCCGGCGGCACGCTCGCCAAGATCCGCGACGCCCGCTCGATCACCCTCGGCTACCGCACCGACGCGCCGCCGTTCTCGTTCGCCGACCGCGACGGCCGGCCCGCGGGCTACTCGGTGGACCTCTGCAACCGCGTCGCGGCGTCGATCAAGGCGACCCTGAACCTGCCGGAGCTGCGCGTGCAGTGGGTCCCGGTGACGCCGGACAACCGCATCGACCTCGTGCGGCAGGGGCGCATCGACCTCGAGTGCGGCACGACGACCGCGACGCTCGCGCGCCAGGAGCAGGTCGACTTCTCGAACCCGACGTTCGTCGACGGCGGCGGGCTGCTCGTGCGCGCCGACTCGAAGGTGTGGCAGCTCAAGGACCTCGCCGGCAAGAAGGTGGCCGTCGGTCGCAACACCACTGCGGCGCGGCGTCTGCCGGAGGCGCTGAAGGCGCGTGGGGTGAGCGCGCAGATCGTGCACGTCGCGACCGCGGAGGAGGCGATCGCGACGCTCGAGGCGGGCGGCGTGGACGCGTACGCGAACGACCGCATCATCCTGCTCGGCGCGGCGACGCGCGCGCGCGATCCGGGCCGTCTCGCGCTCACGGACGAGGACTTCTCGGTCGAGCCGTACGGCCTGATGATGCGGCGGGACGATTCGGCGTTCCGGCTCGCGGTGAACCGCGCGCTCGCGGAGACCTATCGCAGCGGCGCGATCCAGGACATCTACGACCGCTGGCTCGCGGCGCTCGGCCGGCCGAGCGTGCTGCTGCAGTCGATCTACTACGTCAACGCGCTGTCCGAATGAGGGCGCGGGGTCTTATCGCGCTCGCGGCGCTCGCGCTCGCCGCGTGCCAGCAGGGCGTGAGCCACTACGACTCGCGTGAAGGCGCCTACCAGCGGCGCGTCGGCACGGTCGAGCGGATCGACCAGGCCGCCCGGCGCGGGGAGACCGAGCCGAGCCCCGGCGGCGCTGCGGTCGGCGGTGCGGTCGGCGCCGTGATCGGCTACCAGGTGAACCAGGCGGCCTTCGGCACCGTGGTCGGGGCCGTGGGCGGCGCGGTCGTGGGCGGCCGCGCCGCCGGGCACGCGTCGTCGTACATGGCGTACCTGGTCACGGTGCGCTACGACGACGGGACCTACGGCCAGATCGAGACCGCGGTCGTGCCGAACTACCGCGTCGGCAGCCGCGTGCAGGTGCTCGGGGCGTCGATCGAGCCGATCGTCGTCCGCTAGCGGCCGGCGCGCCGGCGCGGTCTCGCAGGCTTACTTCTTCGCTGCGGGCGCCTTCGCCGCCGGCTTCGGCGCCGGCTCCACGCTCAGGGCGAGCGCCTCGGTGTAGGTCACCTCGACCTGATCGCCTTTCTTGACGACCTTGAACTGATCGGGGTTCTGCACGTTGAGCGTCACGACGTTGCCCCGCGGCCCCTTGAGCGTGATCGTGCTCTTCTTCGCATCGACGTCGATGACGTCGGCGATCGCGGTCACCTCGCGTGCGACAGCCCCCGCCGGACGCTCGCCAGGCTTCGCCCGCGCGGCCGCCTCGGTGACGATCGGCCCACCCGCCTTCACCTTGGTCTTCTTCAGCTCGAGCGTCAGCGCCTCGGCGTAGCGCGCGACGACAAAGTCGCCGAGCTTGATCTGATCGAAGTTCTTGACCTCGTCGCCCGCGACGAGATCGACGACCTTACCCTTGGGTCCCTTGAGGGTGACGGTGCGGCTCGCCTTGTCGATGGCGACGACCTGGGCCGACATTTCGGCCGCGCGGACGATCGAGGCCTTGCCCGGCTCGCTGGTGACGACGGCGCCTCCCGTTGCCTCGGGTTTTTGCGCAAATGCGGTGGTGGCGAATGCCGCGGCAATCACGGCGAGGGCGATTCTGGACTTGATCATTGTCGAAGACTCCGTTTTGGAAGAGGGAAATCCGGCCCCGGAAGCTACATGCCGGCGCTCGGCGCGTCGATCGCTGGTAGAGCGCCTACTTCGGCTGCTGCGTTTGCTGGCGTCCGGTCTGGACGCCGCGCTCGTAGGCCTGCTGCTGCTGCTGTTGCTGGTGATCGACGATCAGGCCGGTCGCCAGGCCGACGCCGGCGCCGATCAGCGCGCCCGTCCCGGCGTTGCCCGAGATCGCGCCGATCAGCGCACCCGCGCCGGCGCCGATCGCCGTGCCGGTCGTCGCGCGTTGCTGCTGGTCCGTCATGCCCGCGCAGCTCGAGAGGAGGACCGCGCCGCCGAGGACGCCGATGGTGAGAAGTCGCTTCATGTCGAGGTTCCTTTGATCGCTCACTTCTTGCACGGCCAGGTCGCGGCGGCCCAGCGCACGACGCCGTCGAACGGCCCTTCGGCGGCCGGCCCCGGATTCTGGCGATGCCAGACGACGAGCCTCGCGACGACCTCGTCGCGGGACATCCTCAAGCCGTCGGGCGGGCAGTACAGCGTGCCGCGGAACGGCCGGCCGGTCACCTCCGCGAAGTGATCGAGGCCGAGCAGATAGCCTTCGCAGAAATGGATCGCGGCAATCGCGTTGGGATCGTTGCGTGTCACGCCGCACAGTGCGACGAGATCACCGGTCGTGCGCAGCACGAAGTTCTTCTCGGTCACCTGGGCGCCCGCGGCGCCGGCGGCGAGCAATAGCGCGATACCGCTCATCAACAAAGCGGGTTTCTTCATAGGCCGCCCTTTCGTGAACATCCCGGATCGAATGCGGGCGGATTGTACCGCCGAGACCGTCACTCCGGCGGCGGCACCGCGCCCTTGCGCTCGACGATCAGCCCGTAGGCCTGCGGCTCGCGGTGCTTCGCGAAGTTGAAGACGGTGCTCTTGTACGACTTCGTGAGATCGAGATCGCAGCGCGCGATCGCGAGCTCGTCGCCGAGCGTCGTGCACGCGGCGACGATCTCGCCGGACGGCGCGACGATGATCGAGTTGCCGATCTGGTCGACGCCTTCCTCGCAGCCCGCTTTGGCGACGCCGACCACCCAGGTGCCGTTCTGGTACGCGCCGGCCTGCATGACGAGCTCGTTGTGGAAGTGCGACAGCGCGTCGTGCTCGGGCGCGGGCGGGTTGTGCACCGGCGTGTTGTAGCCGAGCAGCACCATCTCGACGCCCTGCAGACCCATCACGCGATAGGTCTCGGGCCAGCGCCGGTCGTTGCAGATGCACATCCCCACGATCCCGCCGAACGTCGCGAAACACCGGGAAGCCGAGGTTGCCGATCTCGAAGTAGCGCTTCTCGAGGTGCTGGAAGCGCCGCCACGGCTCGTGCTCGGCGTGGCCGGGCAGGTGGACCTTGCGGTACTTGCCGACGATGCCGCCGGCCTTGTCGACGAGGATCGAGGCGTTGAAGCGGCGCGTGCGGCCTTCCTCGTTCGCGAGCTCCGCATAGCCGAGATAGAAGCCGATGCCCAGCGCGCGCGCCGCGTCGAACAGCGGCTGGGTCTCCTGAGAGGGCATCGCGCGCTCGAAGAACGCGTCGATCTCCTCCTGCCGCTCGAAGTGCCAGCGCGGAAAGAACGTGGTGAGCGCGAGCTCCGGATAGACGACGAGATCGCAGCCATGCGATTTCGCCTGGCGCATGAGCGCGAGCAGACGCGACACGACCTGCGCGCGCGTTTCGGCGCGCGCGATCGGACCGAGCTGCGCGGCGCCGACGGTGACGATGCGGGACATTCCGGTGCTCCTAGGCCGCCAGCTCGAGCAGCGTGTGCAGCAGCACGTTCGCGCCCGCGGCGAGGTCGGCGGGCGCGGTGTGCTCCGCCGGATTGTGGCTGATGCCTTTCACGCTCGGCACGAAGATCATCCCGGCGGGACAGACGCGCGCGAGCATCTGCGCGTCGTGGCCCGCGCCCGAGGTCATCCGCCGGCACGAGTGGCCGAGCCGCGCCGCGGTGCGCTCGACGAGCTTCGACGACCGCCGCGTCGAAGGTCACCGGCTCGAAGCGCGCGAGGCGGCGGGTCGCGATCGTCACGCCCTCGTCGCGGGCGAGCTCGCCGAGGAAGAGCGCCAGCCGGCGCTCCGCTTCCCGGAGCAGCGCCTCGTCGGTGTTGCGCAGGTCGACGGTCAGCTTCGCGCGCGCGGCGATGACGTTGATCAGGTTCGGGTGCAGGTCCACCTTGCCCATGGTGCAGACCTGGCTCCCGCCCATCTCGCGCGCGAGGTCGCGGAGAAACGTGCCGATCGCCGCCGCGCAGTAGCCCGCGTCGTGGCGCAGGCGCATCGGCGTCGTGCCGGCGTGGTTCGACTGGCCGGTGATCGCGATCTCCTGCCACGAGATGCCCTGCAGGTCCTCCACCGCGCCGATGGTGATGCCTTCGGCGTCGAGCACCGGTCCCTGCTCGATGTGCAGCTCGACGTACGCGTGCGGGCGGTGAACGCCGAGCGGCGCGTCGCCCGCGTAGCCGATGCGCGCGAGCTCGTCGCCGAGGCGCTTGCCGTCGATCGATACGGCGTCGAGTCCCTCCGCGAGCGGCAGCCCGCCGACGTACACGAGCGAGCCGAGCATGTCGGGCGCGAAGCGCGCGCCTTCCTCGTCGGTGAAGAACGCGACGACGAGCGGCCGGCGCGTGACGAGACCCGCCGCGTTCAGCGTCTCGACGACTTCGAGCCCGCCGAGCACGCCGAGGTTGCCGTCGTAGCGCCCGCCGGTGCGCACCGTGTCGATGTGCGAGCCGGTCATCACCGGCGCGACGTCCTCGGTGCCGCGTCGCAGTGCCGAAGACGTTGCCGATCGGATCGACCGCGCACCTCGAGGCCCAGCTCGCGCATCCAGCCGACGACGAGGTCGCGGCCGGCGCGGTCCTCGTCGGTGAGCGCGAGCCGGCAGCACCCGCCGCCGTCGATCGCGCCGATCCCGGCGAGGCGTTCGAGCCGGCGCATCAGGCGGTCGGCGTCGATGCGCAGCGCTTCTGCCTTCACCGCAGCACCTCCTCGGCCGTTCTCCCGACGATGCTTCGGTAGATCGCGGGATCGGTATCGCCCTCGCTGCCGAGCAGCAGCACGCGCGCGTCCGCGTCGAGCCCGAGCTGCGCGCGCAGCGCCGCTCGCTCCTGCACCGCGAGCAGCGCGGCAAGCCCCGCCCCGCCGGTCTCGCCCGCCACGAGGACCGGGTCGCCGTCGCGCGGGGTCGCGAATGCGCGCACGGCCGCAAGCGCCCAGTCGTCGCCGATCGCGAGCGCGGCGTCCGTACCTTCGCGCAGGATCTCCCACGCGAGCTCGGAGACCTCGCCGCACGCCAGGCCCGCCATCACGGTCGCGAGATCGCCGTGCACCGCGACCGGCCGCCCCGCCTCGAGGCTGCGGACGAGGCAGTCGGCGCGCTCCGGCTCGACCGCGACGAAACGCGGGCGGCGGGGCCCCCAGGCGAGCCAGAAGCTCGCGCAGATCGCGGCGGCGAGCGCGCCGACGCCCACCTGCACGAACACGTGCGTCGGCACCTCGCCCGCGGGCAGCTGCCGGAAGATCTCCGCGGCCATCACGCCGTAGCCGTGCATGACGTCGATCGGCACGTCGCGATAACCCGCGTAGGACGTGTCGGAGACGACGAACCAGCCGTGGCTTCGCCGCCTCGGCCGCGGCATGCCGGACCGCGTCGTCGTAGTTGCCCGGCACGCGCACGACCTCGGCGCCGTAGCGCCGAATCGCCTCCGCGCGTCCCTCGCTCACGGTCGCGTGGACGAAGATCACGCAGTTGCAGCCGAAGAGCCGGGCGCCCCACGCCACCGAGCGGCCGTGATTGCCGTCGGTCGCGCACGTGACCGTGAGCTCGCGCGCCGGGCGCGCCTGCCGCGCGAGCACGCGGCGCACCGCGTAGGCGCCGCCGAGCGCCTTGAAGCTCTTCAGTCCGAAGCGCCCGCGTTCGTCCTTGTAGCGCAGCGACTCGAGCCCGAGCGAGCGCGCGAGACCGGGCAGCGCGACGAGCGGCGTCGGCGCGTAACCGGGCCAGCTCGTGATCTCCCGCTCGGCGGCGGCGAACCCGGCCGCGCTCAGCACCGCGGCGCGCGCGGCGCCGTACGGCGCGTCGGCCGGCGCGGCATTCGGATTGACGATCAGGCGAACTTCCGCGCTCATTGCGGCTTCACGTCGCGCAAATGGCAGGCGACGAAGTGCCCCGGGCGCACTTCCTTCATCGCGGGCTCCTCGCGCCGGCAGCGCTCCTCCGCGTACGGGCAGCGGGTGTGGAAGCGGCAGCCGGACGGCGGCGTTGATCGGGCTCGGCACGTCGCCCGGAAGGATGATGCGCTTCTTCTGCGCCTTCGGATCGGGGACCGGCACCGCCGAGAGCAGCGCCTCCGTGTAGGGGTGCTGCGGATCGCGCGAAGAGCGCGCGCTTGTCGGCGAGCTCGACGATCTTGCCGAGATACATGACCGCGACGCGATGGCTGATGTGCTCGACCACCGCGAGGTCGTGCGCGACGAAGAGATAGGACAGGCCGAACTCCGCCTGCAGGTCGCTCGAGCAGGTTGATCACCTGCGCCTGCACCGAGACGTCGAGCGCGGAGACCGGCTCGTCGCAGACGATCAGCTTCGGCCGCACCGCGAGCGCGCGCGCGATGCCGATGCGCTGGCGCTGGCCGCCCGAGAACTCGTGCGGGTAGCGATCATCTGGTCCGGGCGCAGGCCGACCTTCTCGAAGAGCCCCGCCACCCGCTCGCGCACCGCGGCCGCCCCGAGCACGCCGTAGTTGCGCAGCGGCTCGCCGACGATGTCGGCGGCGCGCAGGCGCGGGTTGAGCGACGAGTACGGGTCCTGGAAGACGACCTGCAGCTCGCGCCGGAACGGGCGCATCGCCGCGCGCGCCGAGCGCGTCGATCCGCTGCCCGCGCCACTCGATCGTGCCGGCGGTCGGGTCGATCAGCCGCAGGATCGGCTTGCCGGCGGTCGACTTGCCGCAGCCCGACTCGCCGACGAGGCCGAGCGTCTCGCCTTCGGCGATCGAGAAGGTGATGCCGTCGACGGCGTGCACCTTCCCGGCCAGGCGCCCGAACACGCCCTTCCGCACCGGGAAGTGCTTGCGCAGGTCGCGCACCTGCGAGCAGCGGCGCTCATCGCGACCTCGCCGGCAAGGCGCTGCCATTCCCAGCAGGCGACGCAGTGCCCGCGCGCCCGTCTCCTCGAGCGGCGGGTACTCGCGCCGCGCAGCGCGTCGGTCGCGTGCGGGCAGCGCGGCGCGAACAGGCAGCCGGGCACCGCCTCCTTCAGCGAGGGCACCATGCCGGGGATCTCGGCGAGGCGCGTGCGCTCGCCGCGCTCGGGCCGCCTCGGCCGAGGCGCGGGATCGAGCCGAGCAGCCCTTTCGTGTACGGATGCAGCGGCCGCGCGAAGAGCGCGTCGACCGGCGCCTCCTCGACCTTGCGCCCCGCGTACATCACCACGACGCGCTGCGCCATCTCGGCGACGACGCCGAGGTCGTGCGTGATCAGCATGATCGCCGCGCCGGTCTGCGCCTTCAGCTCGCGCATCAGGTCGAGGATCTGCGCCTGGATGGTCACGTCGAGCGCGGTCGTCGGCTCGTCGGCGATCAGCAGCTTCGGGTTGCAGGAGAGCGCCATCGCGATCATCACGCGCTGGCGCATGCCGCCGGACAGCTGGTGCGGGTACTGGCGCACGCGCCGCTCGGGCTCCGGGATGCTTCACGAGCTGCAGCATCTCGATCGCGCGGGCGGTCGCGCGCCGGCGGTCGAGGCCCTGGTGCAGCTCGAGCGTCTCGGCGATCTGGTGGCCGATCGTGAAGCACCGGGTTGAGCGAGGTCATCGGCTCCTGGAAGATCATCGAGATCTCGTTGCCGCGGATCGCGCGCATCGCGTCCTCGCGACAGCTCGAGGAGGTCGCGCCCCTCGAACCGGAGCCGGCCGGAGACGATGCGTCCCGGGCGGCGAGGCGATCAGCCGCAGGATCGAGAGCGCCGTGACGCTCTTGCCGCAGCCGGACTCGCCGACGACCGCGAGCGTCTCGCCCGGGTACACGGCGCAGGACACGCCGTCGACCGCGCGCACGATCCCGTCGCGCGTGTAGAACCAGGTGCGTGAGATCCTCGACCGCGAGGCAGCGGCTCGGAATGGCGCGTTCATCGCCATGGCTACATCCGCCGCGCGAGCCGCGGGTCGAGCGCGTCGCGCAGGCCGTCGCCGAGCAGGTTCACCGCGAGCACGGTGAGCGACAGGAACACGCCCGGCAGGAGGATCAGGTAGGGCGAGCTGGAAGAGGCTCCGCGCCTCGGCCATGATGTTGCCCCAGCTCGGGATGTTGGGCGGGGTGCCCGCCGCCGATGAACGACAGGATCGCCTCGGTGATCATCGCGGAGGCGCAGATGTAGGTGGCCTGCACGAGCAGCGGCGCGATCGTGTTCGGCAGGATGTGGCGCACCAGGATGCGCGGGATGCCGGTGCCGGCGGCGATGGCCGCCTCGACGAACGGCTGCTCGCGCAGGGTCAGCACGACGCTGCGCACCAGGCGCGTGACGCGCGGCACCTCCGACAGCGTGATCGCGAAGATCACGTTCTCGATGCTGGCCCTGGTGAGCGCCATCAGCGCGATCGCGAGCAGCACCGGCGGAATCGACATCAGGCCGTCCATCACGCGCATCACGATCGCGTCGACCCAGCGGATGAAGCCGGTGACCAGCCCGATCGCAAGCCCCGCAAGCGTCGAGAAGATCGCGACCGCGAGGCCGACGGTGAGCGACACGCGCGCGCCGTAGACGTCGCGGCTGTAGACGTCGCGCCCGAGCATGTCGGTGCCGAACCAGTACTCCGCCTGCGGCGGCCGCAGCCGCTTGACCGGCGACAGCGCCTGCGGGTCGACCGTGCCGAGCAACGGCGCGAAGATCGCGATCGCGATCATCGCGGCAAGCACCGCCGCGCCGAAGATGGCGGTCGGGTGCCGGCGCAGCGCGTCCTTGAATCGACCCCAGGTGGGCGAGACCGAGCGGGCGGCGGAGATGGCGTCTGTGGTTGCGGACATTCCGGCGCCTAGTACCGGATGCGCGGATCGAGCAGCGTGTAGCTCAGGTCGACCGCAGGTTGATGAGCACGTACACCGCGGAGAAGAGCAGCATCACCCCCTGGATGATCGGGTAGTCGCGCCGCAGGATCGCGTCGACCGTCAGCCGGCCGATGCCGGGGATCGCGAACACCGTCTCGGTGACCACCACGCCGGAGATCAGCAGCGCGACGCCGATGCCGATGATGGTGACGATCGGCACCGCCGCGTTCTTGAGCGCATGGCGCATCAGCACGTCGCGCGAGGCGAGCCCCTTCGCCTGGGCGGTGCGGATGTAGTCCTGCGCCAGCACCTCGAGCATGATGGCGCGCGTGATGCGCGCGATCAGCGCCATGTAGACCATGCCGAGCGCCACGCTCGGCAGGATCATGTGGCGCAGGAACGGCCAGAAGCCCTCGGTGATGCTCACGTAGCCCTGCACCGGCAGCCATTCGAGCTCGATCGCGAACACGAACATCAGCAGGTACGCGAACACGAACACCGGCACCGAGAAGCCGAGCACCGAGAAACCCATCACCACGCGGTCGATCCAGGTGCCGACGCGCCACGCGGCGATCACGCCGATCGGCACCGCCGTCAGCACGGTCGACGATCAGCGTGCAGAGCGTCAGCGCGACCGTCGGCTCGAGTCGCTGCGCGATCGAGCTGCGAGACCGGCAGGTTGGTGAAGATCGAGATGCCGAGATCGCCGTGCGCAAGCGCCCAGAGCCAGGTGCCGAAGCGCACGAAGTAGCGGCTGGTCGAGGCCGAGCTTCGCGCGGATGCGCGCGATGTCCTCGTCCGTGGCGATGTCGCCGGCGATGATCGCGGCCGGGTCGCCGGGGCTGATGTACAGCAGCGAAAAGACGAAGAGCGCGACCACCCCCATGACGGGGATGGTCGCGAGGAGACGCTTTACGAGATAGGCGAACACGCGCCGAAGCGCGCGAGATGCTGCGCTACTTCTTCTCCACGTTCCACATGAAGTTCACGGGCGAGACGAGGATGCCCGAGAGGTTCGTGCGGTACGCGGTGGGGATGATGAACTGCGCGGTCGGAATGTAGGGCACGACTTCCCAGGCCCGCAGCTGGATCTGCTCGGCGATCTTCTTCTGCGCGGCCAGATCGGGCGCGGCGAACCACTGGTCGCGCAGCTCCTCGAGCTTCGCGTCGGTCGGCCAGCCGAACCACGCCTTGTCGCCGGCGCCGCGCAGCGCCGCGTTGAGCGCCGGCGTGGCCTGGTCCGGTCCCACCCACCAGGTGTGGAAGATCGACCAGCCGCCCTTCTCCACCGGCTCCTTCGACGAGCGGCGCGTGATCAGCGTGCCCCAGTCCCCCGCCTGCAACTCGACGTTCAGGCCGAGCTTGCGCAAGAGCTCGGTGGTGATCAGCGCCTGCGGGTGCACGATCGGCTGGTCGGTGGCGTCGAGCACGACGATCTTCTCGCCCTTGTAGCCGGACTCCTTGACGAGCTGCTTCGCCTTGTCCAGGTCGCGCTTGCCGCTCAGCACCGCCGACCCGGCGTCGTTCGCGAGCGGCGTGCCGCAGGTGAAGTAGGAGGCGCACGGCTTGCCGTTCTTCGGATCGCCGGCGATGCCGATTGCGTACTCCTGCTGGTTCACCACGTATAGCACCGCCTGGCGCAGCTTCGGGTTGTTGAACGGCGGCTGCGTGTGGTTGAAGCGGATCATCCCCATCGAGCCGAGCGGATCGGTGTTCTCGATCTTGATGTCCTTGTTCTTCGACAGCACCGGGATCAGGTCGGGCGGCGAGCTGCTGCCACCAGTCGACCTCGCCCGACGTTGAGCGCCGCGGCGGCGGTCGCCGAATCGGGGATGTAGCGCCACTCGACGCGGTCCACCTTGACCACCTTGCCGCCGGCGGCCCACGAGGGCGGCTCCTTGCGCGGCACGTAGTCGGTGAACTTCGCGTACACCACCTTGTTACCCGGCACCCACTCCTCCTTGACCATCCGGAACGGGCCGGAGCCGATCGGCTCCGGGATCTGCTGGAACGCGTCGGTCTTGGCGATGCGCTCGGGCATGATGAACGGCACGTTCGAGGACGGCTTGCCGAGCGCCTCGAGCACGTACGCGAACGGCTGCTTGAGCTTGAGACGGAAGGTCTTGTCGTTCGACCGCGGTCCACGACTCGGTCATCTCCCCGAGCTTCTGGCCGAGCACGTCGCGCTTCGCCCAGCGCTCGATCGAGGCGATGCAGTCGGCCGAGCGCACCGGCTGGCCGTCGTGGAACTTGAGCCCGTCGCGGAGCGTGAAGGTGTAGGTGAGCTTGTCGGCGCTCACGTCCCACTTGTCCACCATCTGCGGCTGGACCTGGAACTTCGCGTCGGTGGCGAACAGCGTGTCGTACACCATGTACCCGTGGTTGCGCGTGATGTACGCGGTCGTCCAGATCGGGTCGATCGAGCGCAGGTCGGCTTCGGGGACGAACCGGAGCACCTTCTGCTGCGCCACGGCGGGCGCCGCGGCGAGCAGGCCGGCAGCGAGCGCCAGCGCGGCGGCGAACAGCGTGCGAACGCGAGTGGTAACGGGCTTGCTCATCGAATGCCTCCTCAGCCTGGGTCGAGGAACGCACCGCCGCCGGCCGCGACGGCCTTCATCCCTGTCGAGTCGCCTCGCGCGCGGACGCGGCGAGGTCTTGTGCCGGGGCATTCTGCCCCAGAACGTCGGGGCGCGGCAACGCTGGCCGCCGCGGAGGCTAGTCGTGCATCCGGAACGCGTGGAGCTCGCGTTCCTTCCAGTACATCCCGGCGAGCCGCAGTGCGAGCTCGTCCACCTTGCCGAGCGGTGCGCCGGCGAACTCGAGAACGCGCGCCGGGCGCGTGCCGTCGCCGTCGACGTGCTGGACGACCTTGCAGTCCAAGGCGCAGTACCGCTTCACCAGCTCCACGATCTCGTCGTCGGTGGCGGCGGGCGGCACGTTGCCGATCCACAGTCTCTCGCTCATGAGCTTCCTCCTGTCTGCGGCGCGCTCACGCCATGATGTTCACGCCGCCGTCGACGTAGATCGTCTCGCCGGTCATGCGGCGCGCGTAGGGCGTCGCGAGGTACGCGCAGGCGAAGCCGACGTCCATGATGTCCACCAGCTCGCCGACCGGGCGCGCGCTGGACGGCCTCGTTCAGCAGCAGGTCGAAGTCCTTCAGGCCCGACGCGGCGCGCGTCTTGAGCGGCCCGGGCGAGATCGGATGGACGCGGATGCCTCTGCGGTCCCAGCTCGTAGGCGAGATAGCGGCACGCCGCTTCGAGCGCCGCCTTGACCGGGCCCATCACGTTGTAGTTGGCGACCACCTTCTGCGCGCCGTGGTAGCTCATCGCGAACATCGTGCCGCCGTCGGTCATCAGCGGCGCGGCGAGCCGCGCCATGCGGATGAACGAGTGGCAGGACACGTCCATCGCCTTGCGCGAAGCCCTCGGCCGAGCAGTTCGAGCAGCCCGCCCTGCAGGTCGTCCTTCGGCGCCCAGGCGATCGAGTGCACCAGGATGTCGAGCCGGCCCCATTCCTTCGCCGATGCGCTCGAAGACCGCCTCGAGCTCGCCCGGCTGCGCGACGTCGAGCGGCAGCGAAGATCGGCGCCTCGAGCGCTCGCGCCAGCGGCTCGACGTAGCGCTTTCGCCTTCTCGTTCAGATAGGTGATCGCGAGCTCGGCGCCGAGCTCGCGGAACGCCGCGGCGCAGCCGTAGGCGATCGAGTGCTCGTTGGCGATGCCGACGACGAGCGCCTTCTTGCCCTTCAGCACCGGGCGGGGAACGTCCATTGCCATGCGGTTCATGCCTGTTCGCGATGACGCCGGCGCGCGTGCCGGGCGATCATCAGCTCCTCGTTGGTCGGGATCGACCAGACCGCCACGCGGCTTCCCGCCGTGCTGATCGCGGGGCCCGCCGTTGGCGTTCGCGGCCGCGTCGAGCTCGACGCCGAGCCAGCGCGCGTCGCGGCACACGCGCGCGCGGATCGCCGCCGCGTTCTCGCCGATCCCGGCGGTGAACACGATCGCGTCGAGTCCGCCGAGCGCGCGCCGCGAGCGAGCCCAGCTCGCGCCGGATGCGGTAGCAGTACAGGTCGATCGCCAGCTTCGCGCGCGGGTCGTCGCTGGCAAGCAGCGTCCGCATGTCGCTCGAGACGCCGGACACGCCGAGCAGGCCCGACTGCGTGTAGATCAGCTTCTCGATGGCGCGCGCGTCCATCTTGCGCTCGTCCATCAGGTACAGGATCACGCCCGGGTCGAGCGTGCCGCATGCGCGTGCCCATCGGCAGCCCGTCGACCGCGGTGAAGCCCATCGTGCTCGCGACGCTCTTGCCGCCTTCGATGGCGCACATGCTCGCGCCGTTGCCCAGATGCAGCACGACGGTCCTGCCCGCGGCCGCCTTCGCGTCGTGCTGCGGCAGCACCGACGCGATGTACTCGTAGGACAGGCCGTGGAAACCGTAGCGGCGCACGCCGGCATCGTGCAGCTCCGCGGGGAGCGCGAACCGCTGCGCGATGTCCGGATTGGTGCGGTGGAACGAGGTGTCGAAGCAGGCGACCTGCGGCAGATCCGGCGCGGCGCTCCAGCAGCGCGCGGATCGGCGCCAGGTTGTGCGGCTGGTGCAGCGGCGCGAGCGGCACGAACTTCTCGCAGCCGCGCGAGCACGTTCGGCGTCGACGCGCACCGGCTCGCGCGTATTCGAGCCCGCCATGCACGACGCGATGACCGACCCCGACCAGGCTGATCGTCGCGCGAGCTTCGCTGCGGAGGAAGTCGACGAGGTGCTCGCAGCGCCGCCTCGTGGCCGAGGCTGCGTGCCGTCGCCCCAGGACTTCTCGCTCGACGTGGCGCCGTCGCGCGTCCTTGGCGACGAAGCGGGGCGCGGTGAACAGGCCCTCGATCTGGCCGCGGACGTCGCAGCTCCAGGTCCGCGCCGCGCGCGAGGAAGAGCGAGAACTTGATGCTCGACGAGCCGGCGTTCAGGACGACGATTGCGTCGGCCATCGTCGTCCTACGCCGCTGGCCGGCGAGCTTCGCTGCGCCGTGCGTGCGCGACGAGCGCCATGACCGCCGCCGACGCGAGCCGCGTGCGCACGGTGTCGGCGCGGCTCGTGAGCACGATCGGCACGCGCGTGCCGAGGACGATGCCGGCGCTGTCGGCGCCGGCGAGGTACTGAAGCTGCTTGGCCACCATGTTGCCGGCCTCGAGATCGGGCACGAGCAGGATGTCGGCCTTGCCCGCGACCGGCGAGACGATCTTCTTCGTCTTGGCCGCCTCCTCGCTGATCGCGTTGTCGAACGCGAGCGGCCCGTCGAGCAGGCCGCCGGTGATCTGCCCGCGATCGGCCATCTTGCACAGCGCCGCCGCGTCGAGCGTCGACGGGATCTTCGGGTTGACGGTCTCGACCGCCGAGAGGATGGCGACCTTCGGCTGCTCGATGCCGAGCGACCTGCGCGAGGTCGATGGCGTTCTGCACGATGTCGACCTTGCCCTCGAGGTCGGGGCAGATGTTGATCGCGGCGTCGGTCACCAGCAGCGGCCGCGGATAGGCGGGCACGTCCATGACGAAGACGTGGCTGATGCGCCGCGCGGTGCGCAGGCCCGTCGCCGACGGCACCACCGCGCCCATCAGCTCGTCGGTGTGCAGGCTGCCCTTCATCAGCGCCTCGACCTCGCCGGCGCGGGCCATCGCGACGGCCTGCTCGGCGGCGGCATGGCTGTGCTCGGTGGAGACGATGCGGTAGGGCGACAGATCGACCTTCTCGGCGCTGCGGCGACCGCGCGGATCTTCGCCTCCGGGCCGACCAGCACCGGCACGATCAGCTTGCGCTTGGCGGCCTCGATCGCACCGAGCAGCGAATCGCGATCGCACGGGTGCACGATCGCGCAGGTCACCGGCGCGCAGGCCCTGCGCAGCGCTTGAGCAGCGCGCGCGAACGCATCGGTGCGCCGCAGGATCACTGCGGCGTCGCGACCTCGTCGTAGGCTGATGCGGCGCGTCGGCGCTGCCACCGTCGACGCGTGCCGGCGATCAGGTCGACGCCCGTCGCTGCGCGACCTTGCAGTCGAACATGACGGCATGCCCGTCGCGCGTGTTTCTCGCGCGGCGTCACGGTCGCGGTGACCGTCGTCGCCGGTGCTGGATCTCGCCGTCGAAGGGCAGGTCCTCGACGAGGATCGCGTGCCGGGGCCGGGCATGCGGCCGATTCACCAGGTGGAGAGGATCGCTTCCGCCGCCGACCGCCTGCGCGACTCGCCGGGCTCGTCGTGCCGGGCGTCGCCGGCCTCGACGTGGAACGGATCGACGTCGCCGGAGACGAGGGCCAGCGCCTCGACGTCGGTGCGGCTGAGCGGGCGCGAGACGCTGAACGGGTGGCCGATCTCGATCTCGTCGAAGGTCAGGTTGCGATGCTTGCCAGTCGTCATGGCGCTCAAGCGCGCCTGGTTCTTCTTCGTTACCGCAGCGAGGCGCGGCGCGCGCGGCGTCGAGCACCTTGCGCACCGTTTCGAACCAGTCGCGATCGTGCGCTGCTCTGGGACGCCCGAGAGGCGCGGGTCGGCGGCGAGCTTGTCCATGCAGCGTGAGGAACCGCTCGCGGTCGGCGCGCTGATCGAGGAGCTTCGGCAGCGTCTCGATCGCCCGTTCGCGCGCGTACCGCACGATGATGTCCTGCTCGCCGCGCATGCGGCGCATCTGGTCGCGGCGCAAGTCGGGGCAGCAGATTCGGCATACTCGGCCGCGAGCTCGGTCTTGAGCTCGTATTGGCGAGCGGAATGGTCGCGTCATCGCTCGGCCAGCAGCGCAGCGACCCGGGTGAGCGCCGCCGCGTAGCCGCCTTCCTCGATCGAAGCGAGCGCCTCCTTGACGAACGGCGCCTCGCGCGGATCGACGCTGCTTCGTCCGCGCTCGCCTCGGTCTCTTGCCGGTCCGCCATGTAGAGCGCGAACATGTTGCCGTAGATCTGGAAGAACGGCGCCTCGCTCGTCGCGTCGCGCAGGTCGCGGTAGTAGATCGAGCGACGCGCTCACGATCTCGGACATCATCTGCTCGACCCGGCGGCTCGGCGATCGTCCCCGAGCGCCTGCCGGTTCGCCTGAACCATCGCCGCCGCGGGCTTGAGCCAGGCGAGCCAGGGGTTCAGGTCGGAGAACGCCCAGCGCTGGAAGCGCAGCGGATGGAACTCGCGCCCGAGCTTGGCGGTGTACTCGTTCGACAGCGCCTGCACGAGCGGCTGCGCGAACAGCTCGTAGGCGCGCTGGTTGAACTCCGAGACCGCGGCCGACCGCCTCGAACGGCTTCTCGTCGACGCGCTTGATGCGGTTGGCGCGCGCGACGACCTCCTCGAGCCGGTGCTCGTCGAATTGCACGTCGTACGCCGGCTTGCCGTCGGCGCCCTTCGTCTCGACGATCTCCATGGCGTACAGCCCGGGCGGCAGCGCCTCGATCGACTTCAGCACCGAGACGATCTGCGCGTGCTCCTTCTTCGCCACGCCGCCGGACACAAAGATGCCGAGGTGTCCGATGTTCTTGTGGAGGAGGCCGACGATGACCTGACCGCGTGCCTTGATCTCGTCGGTCGAGCCGTACACGTCGGCCACCCAGTTGAACGCCTGCTGCGGCGGGCGTGATGTTGTCGCCCATCGATGCGAACAGGATGATCGGCGACTTGATCCGCTTCAGGTCGAGCAGCTCGCCGGTCTTCGACTTCATCTTCCCGGACCAGAGATCGTTGCCGACAAACAGCTTCTGCGTGATCCACTCGATCTCCTCGCGGTTCATCAGGAAGAACCCGCCCCACCAGCGCTCGAACTCGAGGAAGCGCGGCGTCTCGGTGTCGACGTTCGCGAACAGGTTGTAGTACTTGTCCCAGAACGTGTTCGACGGATTTAGGTTCTCGAAGTTCTGCACCAGGTGGGCGCCGTCGAAGACCCCGTTGCCGAGGTCGGCGGTGAGCGAAGCGAGCCACGTGCCGCCGAGGGCGCCGCCGGCGTACCGCATCGGGTTCTCGGCCTGCTCCTCCCCCGAGGCGCCGCCCCAGTACGACATCGGCGCGCCGTTGATCACGATCGGCCCCATCTCGTCGGGATCGGCGGCGGCGAGCATCATCGCCGCCCAGCCGCCCTGGCAGTTGCCTACGATCACGGGCTTCGGGCTGTCGGGATGCAGCTCGCGCACCCGGTGCACGAACTTCCGCTCGGCCTCGGTCACGTCGAGCAGCGTCTGCCCCGGCTCGGGCTGCGGATAGAACATCACGAAGTAGACCGGGTGGCCTTCGCGCAGCGCGACGCCGACCTGGGAGTCGTCCTTGAACCCGCCGATGCCCGGGCCGTGGCCGGCGCGCGGGTCGATGATGACGTAGGGCCGGCGCTTCGGATCGACGGTCACGCCCTGCGGCGGGACGATGCGCAGCATCGCGTAGTTCACGGGCCGGTCGAAGGTGCGCGCGTCGAGCACGACCTCGTAGTCGAAGTGCAGCACCGGCGGCATGCCCTGCCGGTTGTGCTCGACGTACTGGTTGCCGCGCGCGCGAATCGCGTCCCAGAACAGCGTCGACCGCTGCGCGAAATCGACCGCGTAACGCGACCAGTCGGTCCAGATGTCCCACGGCGACATCGGCTTCGACACGAGGTCGGCGATGTGCTTCGCGTAGGCGTTCTGCACGCGCTCGCTGAATCGCTGTTGCGCGGTTTGCGCGCGCTTCTGGAAGAGCTGCGCGACCTTGCCGGACAGGTCGTGGGTGCGGGAAAGCTGCTTGCCTAAGTCGGTCATCGGGATCACCTTCGGAGCGGGAGGCGCAAACGTGGAGCACTCAATGGTGCGTTGCACCATAAGGCTACCACACCGAACCGACGAGGTCTTGACCCCGCGCAAGGGGCGGCCCGGGAGGGGATCCCGGGGCGGCTACTTTTCCTTCAGGAGGGCCGCGCGCGCCGCGGCGAGCTCCTTCCTCTTCGCCGCGTCGATCTTCGGGTATTCGAGGTCGAGCTTCTCGAGCGCCTCGACGATCGCCGCGGCGACCACCAGGCGCGTGAACCACTTGTTGTCCGCCGGCACGACGAACCAGGGCGCGTGCTTCGTGGCGGTCGCGCGGATCGCGTCCTCGAACGCGGTCATGTAGTCGTTCCAGTACTGCCGCTCGTGCACGTCGGCGGGCGAGAACTTCCAGTTCTTCTCGGGCTGGTCGAGGCGCTCCATGAAGCGCTTCTTCTGCTCCTTGCGCGAGACGTGCAGGAAGAACTTGAGCACGATCGTGCCCTGCCGCGTCAGGTAGTCCTCGAACGCCGCGATGTCCGCGAGCCGCTCCTTCCAGATCCCCTTGCTCACCACCCGCGGCGGCAGCCTCTGGCGTTGGAGGATCTCCTCGTGCACGCGCACCACGAGCACCTCCTCGTAGTAGCTGCGGTTGAAGATGCCGATGCGGCCGCGCTCGGGCAGGCACTTCTCGTAGCGCCACAGGAAGTCGTGGTCGAGGTCCTCCGGGGACGGTTGCTTGAACGAGAACACCTGGCAGCCCTGCGGGTTCACGCCGCTCATGACGTGCTTGATCGTTCCGTCCTTGCCGGCCGCGTCCATCGCCTGGAACACGAGCAGCACCGACCAGCGGTCCTGCGCATAGAGCTTGTCCTGCTCCTCGGCGAGCCACTCGACGCCCTGCGCGAGCACCTCCTTCGCCTCGTCCTTCCGGTCGGACTTGAGCTTGCGGGTGTCGCCGGGATCGATGTCCTTGAGGCGGAAGCCCTTGCCCTTCGTAACGCGGTACGGATCCACGAACTTCTCGATGCGATCGATGATCTCTTTTCTCGGCATGGACGGTTCCCCTTGGCGAACGGCCGGCAGTCTAGCGCACGCCACCGGCGTCCGATCCGTGATTGAATTGGCGCCACCATGAGCACGCGCTTCCAGGCGGTCCGCGCCGACATCACCACGCTCGCCGTCGATGCGATCGTGAACGCCGCCAATGCGTCGCTCCTCGGCGGAGGCGGCGTCGACGGCGCGATTCACCGCGCCGCCGGTCCCGAGCTCCTGGCCGAGTGCCGCAAGCTCCGAGGCTGCGCGACCGGCGATGCGAAGCTCACGCGCGGCTACCGGCTGCCCGCACGCCACGTGATCCACGCCGTCGGACCGGTGTGGCACGGCGGTACGCACGGCGAGCCGGCGCTGCTCGCTTCCTGCTACCGCCGCAGTCTCGAGATCGCCGTCGCGCACGAGCTGGGCTCGATCGCTTTCCCGGCGATCAGCTGCGGCATCTACGGCTATCCGCTCGAGCTCGCCGCGCCGCTCGCGATCGAGACGTGCGCGTCGTTCGTCGCCGCCGGGCCGCGGCTCGAGCGCATCGTGTTCGCGCTGTTCGCCGACGACGCGCTGCGTGCCTACGAGTCCGCGCTCGCGCGGTTCGATTGAGACGGCGCGCGATGGCCCCGCACGCCTCGCCGCTTGCACGCTACCTGCTGGCCGCATACCTGCTCCTGGTCGTCTACGGCAGCCTCTACCCGCTGAGCGGCTGGCGCGACCAGGGTCTCTCGCCGTTCGCGTTTCTCGGCGCGCCGCCGCCGCAGTACTTCACCTGGTTCGACGTCGCGCTGAACGTTGCGGCCTACCTGCCGCTCGCCCTGCTCGCGGTGCTCGCCCTCGCACCCCGGGTGAACGGCGCGGCCGCCGCCCTGATCGCGACCGCAGGGGCGATCGCGGTGAGCCTGTTGCTCGAAGCCGCGCAGAGCTATCTGCCCGAGCGCATCGCGTCCAACGCCGACCTCGCCGCAAACGCGGTCGGCGCGGCGATCGGAGCGCTTGCGGGGATTGCGATCTCCGGCCACCTCGCGCCCGCGGCCGGCTTGCGGCGCGCGCGCGCGCGCCTGTTCGGGGCCGGTCACGCCGTCGATCTCGGGCTGGTGCTGATCGGGCTGTGGCTCTTCACGCAGCTCAACCCCGAGACGCTGCTGTTCGGCAACGGCGACTTGCGCGGTCTCATCGGCGGTACGACCCCGGAGCTGTACCCGGCCGAGACCTTCATGCACATCGAGGCGGGGGTGGCAGCCGCGAACGTCGTCGCCGTGGCGCTGTTCGTCGCGCTCCTGGTCGCCGCGGACGGGCCGCGACGGAGAATCGCGGCGACGGCGATCGTCGCCGCGCTCGCGGCGCGCAGCGCCGCGTTTGCGATTCTTTTCGAGCCGCAGGCAGCGCTCGCCTGGCTCACGCCCGGCGCGGCCACCGGGCTCGCGCTCGGAAGTGTCGTCTCGCTCGCCGCGGTCGGGCTGCCGCGCGCAGGCGCAGTCGCGCTGGGCGGGCTCGCGCTCATGGCCGCGACCGCGCTCGTCAACGTCGCGCCCGAGAACCCGTACCTCGCGAACTCGCTCGCCGTGTGGTGGCAGGGACACTTCTTCAACTTCAACGGCCTGACGCGCACCGTCTCGACGCTCTGGCCGTTCGCGGCGCTCGTCTACCTGCTCGCCATGGCCACGCGCGCCCGCGTCACGCGATGACGCGCCGGCGACTGATCGCCGTGCTCGCCGCGGCGCTGGCCGGCCTGGCGATCGCGACGGTGCTCGGCGCGGCCGTCGCGCTTGCCCTGTTCGACGTGGCGATCGACATCGCACGCTGGCGCGACGCGATCGCCGCGCGGGCCACCGCATCTCTGGGACGGCCCGTGACCCTCGACGGCGCGCTCGAACTGGTGCTCGGCCGCGAGACGCGTCTTCGCGTCGGCAGCGTCCGCATCCTGAACCCGCCCGGCTTCGCCGCGGCCGAGTTCGCCGCCCTCGGTGATGCACGCGCGCGGGTCGACCTGTTCTCGGCGCTGCGTGGGGAGCTGCACGTGTTGGGCATCGAGGCGGCCGACGGTCGCGTACGCCTCGAGCGCACGGCCGACGGCCGCACGAACTGGGCCGTTCCGGCGCGTGCCTCCGAGCCGCGCGGCGGGTCGACCCTTCCGCGACCCGCGATCGAGGTCGAGCGCGTCTCGCTCAAGGGGCTCTCGGTGGAGTACGCGGACGCGCGCTCGGACACGCGCCACGTCCTGGCCCTCGACGAACTGACCGTCCACGGCCGATGGAGCGAGCCGCTGACGCTCCAGCTCCGCGGGCGCGTCGACGAGGCGTTCCGTTACTCGGTCGAGGTCGCGGGCGGTTCGGCGCGCCTGCTCCAGGAGGCGAACGAGCCATGGCCGTTCACGCTCGACTTCGAGTTCCTCGGCACGCGGTTGCACGCGAGCGGAACCGTCGACGCGGGCAAACGCGAAGCGCAGTTCGATTTCGGGGCGGGCACCGAGGACCTCACGCAGGTGGAGCGCTTCCTGCAGACGAAGCTGCCGAAATTCGGCATTGCGGCACTCGCGGGAAAGGTCTTCGCGAGCGCCGACGCGGTCGAGCTCAAGGCGCTGCACGGCGTCCTCGGCGCCTCGGAGCTCGACGGCGAGCTCGCGCTCACCCTGGGCGGGGCGCGGCGGCGCATGACCGGCGCACTGACGCTCGCCACGCTGGACCTGCGGCCATTCCTCGATGGCGATCCGCAGAGGCGAGACGAGCCGCTCGGCTACGACGAGCTGGCGCGGCACAGCCTGCCGCTGCGCGATCTCATGCCGATCGACGTCGACCTCCAGCTGCGCATCGCGCGCTGGCTCGGTCTCCCCGGCGACGTGCGCGACGCGCGGCTCGAGCTGCACGCCGACGCCCGCGGCGTGCGCGCGCCGATCGGGGCAACGTTCGCCGGGGTGCCGCTCACCGGCCGTCTCGACCTCGACACGGCGGCCGCCACGCCGACGTTCGCGCTCGAGCTGGGGGCACGGGGTTCTGCGCTCGGCGACCTCGCGCGCGTGCTGACCGGCGCGACCGGCATCGACGGCACGCTCGGGCGCTTCGACCTGCGGCTCGGCGGCCGCGGCGAGACCCTCGGCGCCGTGGTGCGCGACCTCGAGCTTGCCCTCGCCGTGGGGGCCTCGCGGCTGAGCTACGGCAATTTCGCCGGCGGGCGCTCGGTCGCCTTCACGCTGGATGCCCTCGACGTCGACGTCCGGCGCGGCGAGCGCCTGCGCGGCACGGCGCGCGGCACGCTGCTCGGCGAGCGCGCGACGCTCTCGATCCGCGGCGGAAAACTGCCCGACATGCTGCGCGAGCTCGCGACGCCGGTCGAGATCGATCTCGCGGCGGCCAACGCCAAAGTCCGGATCGAGGGCACGCTCGCGCGCCCCGAGGCGACACGCGGCACCGACCTCGCGTTCCGGCTCGACGCGCGGCGCTCGGGCGACCTCGCGCGCTGGCTGGGCGTTGCGCCGGAGTCGAACCTGCCGCTCGCGCTGCGCGGCCATGCGCGCGTCGAAAGCGACGAGTGGCACCTCGACGAGACGACGCTGAAGCTCGGGCGCAGCGACGTGACCATCGACGCGCATCGCACCGGCATCGGCGGCAAGCCGGTCGTCGTCGCGGCGGTGCGCAGCACGCTGATCGACGCGCCCGAGCTGGAAACGCTGCGCGCCAGGCAGTCCACGTCCGCGGACAAGAAGATCGACGTCCCGATCCTGCCGTACGGGATCGCCCTCGAGGACGCCGACCTCGGCCTCGGGCTGCAGCGGGTGGTGCTCGGCCACGGCGACCTGGCCGACGTCGGCCTCGGCGCGCGCATCCGCGAAGGGCGCCTGTCGCCCTCGCCGTTCGCGGTGACCTTCGCCGGTGTCCCGTTCGAGGGGCTCTTCGGGCTCGACCTGCGGAGCGACGTGCCCGAAGCCTCGCTCGCGATGTCCACCGGTGCGGTCGACATCGGTGCGCTGCTGCGCCGGCTCGGCGTCGCGGAGGACATCGACGGGCGCGCCGACGCGCTGCAGGTCGAGCTGGTCGGACGAGGCAGCCGGCTGAGCGAGCTCACGGCGCGCTCGTCGTTCGAGGCTCGCCTGCTCGGCGGCAGCCTCGCGATTCGCGGCCCCGGGAAGCAACCGTCGATTGCGATCAAGCTGAAGGAAGCCGTCCTGGCCGCACCGGCGGGAAAGCGCATCGCCGCGCGATTCGACGGCGCCCTCGACGAGACCCCGGTCGAGATCCTGGTATGGAGCGGGACGCTCGCCGACTTCGCGCGCGACGCCAGCAAGGTGCCTTTCTCGGTCGATGCGAAAGCAGCCGGCGCGCGGCTCACCCTCGAAGGCGAGGTCGCATTGCCGCTCGGGCGCGGCGGCCAGCTCACGCTGGAGATGCGCGGCGAGCGGCTCGACACGCTGAGCGGGCTCGCGCGCGTGGCGCTTCCGCCGTGGGGCCCGTGGTCGATCCGCGGACCGTTCCAGATGACGCCGACCGGCTACGAGGTGCGGCGACTCCAGGTGCGGGTCGGCACGAGCCGGCTGAACGGATCCGGGCGGCTCGACGTGACCGGCGCGCGCCCGCGCCTCGACGTGCGCATCACCGCGCCGAACGTGCAGCTCGACGATTTCCCGACCCGCGCGGTGCGGGCCGACGCGCCGTCAAGTCCGACGACGCCGGAAGACGTGCGCGCGACGGCGCGGGAGGCCGCGACGCAGACCCAGGGGCTGCTCAGCGCGGCGTTCCTGCGTCGGCTCGACGCGTACTTCGACGTGGAGGTGCGGCAGGTCCTCTCGGGCAACGACCGGCTCGGCGACGGCAAACTCGTCGCGCAGATCGTCGAGGGGCGGCTCTACCTCGGCCCGGCCGAGGTCAACCTGCCCGGCGGCACCGCGAAGCTGTCGATCCTGTACGACCCGACCAAGGGCGCAATCGAGCTCGCCGCGGGGGCCTACATCGAGCGCTTCGACTACGGCATCCTGGCGCGCCGCCTGCGCCGCGCGGACGACGCCAAAGGCCTCTTCAGCCTGAACCTCGAGCTTTCGGGCACGGCGCCGTCGCTCGACACGATCATGCGCCAGGCCAACGGGCGAATCGACTTCGCCATCTGGCCGACCGACGTGCGCGCGGGCATCTTCGACCTGTGGTCGGTGAACGTCATGCTCGCGCTGCTGCCGTTCATCGACCCGAACGCGGAATCGCGCGTGAACTGCGTCGTCGGCCGCTTCGACCTGAACGACGGCAAGCTGCGAGACGACACGTTGGTGATCGACACCACGCGCGTGCGCGTGCGCGGCGCCGGCGGCGCGAACTTCGAAACCGAGGCGCTCGGGTTCCGCTTCCGCCCGCGCGCGAAGGGGCTGGCGCTCTTCAGCTTGCAGACCCCGCTCCAGGTCACCGGCACGTTCACCGACTACAGCGTCGGCGTCGAGGCGGGCGACGTCCTCGCGACGATCCTCCGCCTGCTCGGCTCGGTGATCGTCGTGCCGTTCGAGTGGCTCACCCAGGGCCCGCTGCCGCGCGACGGCGCCGACGTGTGCACCGATCCGCTGCGCCAAACGGGCGCGGCGAAGCGATGAGCCCTGCGCGGGACTAACGCGCCCGGCGCGAACGAGCGTGCTTTGCCGCCGCCGGGCCGCGCTTCGTGCCGCGCTGCTTGCTCAGGTGATCGAGCATGGCGTCGAGCCCCAGGAAGTACGACTTCATGCCGAACCCGGCGATCAGCCCCACGGCCGTCTCGGCGAGGATCGAGTGGATGCCGCGCTTTTCGATGTTGGTGATGTGGATCTCCACGTACGGAAACGGCACGGCGCGCAGGCAGTCGCGCAGCGCGTAGCCGGCGAAGATGAACGCCGCGGGATTCATGACCAGGCCGTCGATCTTCTCGTCCACCGCGCGATAGAGCCGCTCGATCGCCGTGCCCTCGGTGTGCGTGTAGAAGATGTCGAGCCGGTACTTGTTCTCCCGAGCGTGCGCGAGCAGCATCGCGTCGAGCTCCGCGGCGGAGGTCTTGCCGTAGATCTCCGGCTGGCGCCGGCCGAGGTAGCTCAGGTTGGGGCCCTGGATCAACAGGATGTTCGGCACTGCGTCTCCTTCAGGAAAGGTCGAGGGGAACGTCGCGGAGAAACACGGGCAGATCCGTCACCGGCGGGCGCGCCGGGACCTCGTACATCATGGTTGCGCAGGGTGCTCATGACCGCTCGAAGCAGAGGCGCATCATCGAGTGCTCGCCATCCGTAGCGCCACCCGCTCGGAGAGGTAACGGGGCAGCGCGCCGGCTTCCAGCCGGATCCCTGCAAGCCCGACATGCCCGTCGGGACGCAGCAGAAAGAATGACGGCTTCGGGATCCGCGCCCGACCGAGCGCCGCGTCATTGAAGAGGTCGTCGGCCACCGCGTGGGTGCGCACGAGATCGCCGTGCTCCCCCAGGCCGTCGAGCGGCGCGGGCTGCCCGATCAGGACCAGGTTGAAGCGCGTGTCGTCGAGTCGCGCGTAGAGATCCTCGGCGGAGCCGTTCGGCGCGAACTTGAGCCGCAGCCACGGAAAGCGATCGCCCGCGCGCGGCGCGCCATCGGGCATCCTCGCGAGCATCTGCGACAGGGGACTCTTCGGGTAGCCGATACCCGTCTGCGAGATGGTGCGGAACGCGAGCATCCTCGGTGCGTCGAAGTTCATCGCAAAGGCGAGGAGCCTGGGAACCAGCTGCGTGCGGAGCAAGCCGGGCACCCATCGGTCGGAGACGATCAGCGAGAACGCCCGGTCCGTCGTGCTGAGCAAACGTTCGGCCACCGGCACCCGCTCGCTCTCGTAGGAGTCGAGCAGGCCCGCGCCTGCGCGCGCCGACGCGACGAGCGCGAGCTTCCACGCGAAGTTGTAGGCGTCCTGCAGCCCGGTGTTCATGCCCTGCGCGCCGACCGGGCTGTGGATGTGGGCGGCATCCCCGAGCAGAAAGCAGCGGCGTTCGCGGAACCGCGCGGCGCGCCGGTGGTGGATACGGTAGGTCGAGAACCAGCTGCACGCCTGGAACGCGGTCGCGGCGCCCACCTCGTTGCGGACGGCCGGCGCCACGGCGTCGAAGTCGAGGTCGTCCCGTCCACGGAGGTCCGGCGGCACGATCCCGACCACCCGCCAGTGATCGGTTCCCCGCATGGGAAAGAACAGGTGAAAGCCGCTGCGCCAGAGGTAGACATTGAGCTCGCCCGGCACCATCGGCCCGGCCGCTCGTGTATCGGCGACGAAGAACACGTGCTCGTAGGGCGCGCCGGGGAACTCGATCTTGCTCAGGCCGCGGACCGCGCTGTGCGCGCCGTCGCAACCGGCGACCCATCCGGCGTGGATCGTTCGAGTCGCGCCGTCCGCCTGCTTGAGCGTCGCCAACGCGCGCTCGGGGGTCTGTTCGAGGCCGACGAGCTCCGTGCTCCACTGCACGTTTATGCCGCGGTCGCGCAGCGCTTCGCCGAGCAGCCGCTCGTTGTCGTCCTGCCCCAGGATCAGGAGGAAGGGATACGGGCTCAGGTCGCGCCCGATGTCGCCGAGCGGAACGCGCGCGGCCCGTCGCCCTTCGACCCACATGTTCGCGCCGGTCGCGCGCGTGCCCAGATCGAGGGCCCGCTCGACGATTCCGAGGCGCGAATAGATTTCCAGCGTGCGCGCCTGCACGCCGAGCGCTTTGGTCTTGGTCGACGGGCCAGGATTCCGGTCGACGATCAGCGGGCGAACGCCGCGCCGGGCGAGTTGGTTTGCGAGCATCAGCCCGGTGGGGCCCGCGCCCACGATGAGGACGTCACTGTTTGCCGGGATCGGCATAGGCCGCTCAGAATAGTGAAATCGGCCCCCCGGCCGCAATAGACTGTCGGGTCGCTGCGACGCCGCACACCCGCCTTACCGAAGCTCGACCGCGCATCTCTGCGGTCGCCCTCACATCCGCCCGGTAGAATACGCAGCCGAACCCTCGCTCGCGCCCGCGCCCCTGATTCCCGCGCGCGACCCGTTCCACCTCCGAGCCGAACGATTTGTCGTCCGCGCGTCATCGCTTTCCGTCCTGCTGGGCGAGCCTTCTTGTTGCGCTGCTCCTCGCGCTCGCCACGCCGGTCCGCGCCCAAACGCCGAACCCCTACGTGAAGTACCGCGTCGACATCGACGCGCCGCTCGCGCTCGCGGATGCGCTGCGCACGGGACTCGATCTCTACCGCTGGCAGGGCTACGAGACGATGACGCCCGAGCTGCTCGCGCGCCTCGCAACTGAGGCGGAGGTCGAGGCCCGCGACATCCTCGCCGCCAACGGCTACTTCAGGGCGACAGTGAAGGCCACCGTCGACGCCGCCGTCGAGCCGCAGGTCGTCAGGATCGCAGTCGAGCCCGGCGAGCCCACGCGGGTCACCGACCTCGACGTCCGCTTCAGCGGTCCGCTCTCGGACGACCACGCGCGCTCCGATGCCCTGATCAAGTCCGTTCGCGAGGATTGGCTCCTGCCGCCCGGCGCCGTGTTCACGCAGGTCGCATGGGAACGGGCGAAGCGGCGCGCGGTGGACATGGTCGCCGAGCGCCTCTACGCCGGCGCGCGGATCGCGCAGAGCGAGGCTCGCATCGATCCGGACACCGACACGGCGACCCTCACCGTCACCATCGACAGCGGCCCGCCCCTGCGCTTCGGCGCGCTGCAGGTTCGCGGCGCCGCGCGCCACGACGAGGAGCGCGCGACGAGCCTCTGGACCTTCCCGCCCGGCGAGCCCTACGACCGCGAGAAGCTCGAGCGCTACCAGCGCCGCCTCGTCGGAACCGGGTACTTCGCCAGCGTGCAGGTCGACGCCGACCCGGCGGCGGCCGAAGGCGGCGAGGTGCCGGTGCGCGTGAGCCTCATCGAGGGTCCGCGACGCCGGCTCGAGTTCGGCCTGGGCTACAGCACCGACACGAAGTTCCGCGGCAGCTTCGACTGGCGGAACAACGACCTCTTCGCGCGCGACTGGCGCCTGCGCCTCAGCGCCAACATCGAAACGGTGCAGCAGTCCGCCGAGATCGCCGTCGATCTGCCGGAGCGCCCGAGCGGCTGGGCCGACACCGTCGGCGTGCGCGGCAAACACACCGACATCGAGAACCTCCGGACCGACGAGCTGACCTTCGCCGTGCGCCGCACCGCGGTCGACGAGCGCTCGCGGCCCGCCTTCGGCGCGGCGTTCATCCTCTCGCGACAGACGCCGTCGGGCTTTCCGACGGAGGATGTCTACGCGACGTTCCTCGATTACGTGCACACCTGGCGCACTACCGACAACATCCTTTCGCCGCGGCGCGGCTGGGTGGCGCAGCTCGAGCTCGGCGGCGGCGTGCCCGGGATCTCCACGCAGGGCTTCGGGCGTGCGATCGGCCGGTTCGCGTGGTTCGCGCCGCTTGGCACCCAGAACGAGTTTTCGTTTCGCACCGAGGCCGGCGCCGTGCTCGCGCCGTCGACCGAAGGCATTCCGCAGTCGCTGCTCTTCCGCACCGGCGGCGCGACGACGGTGCGGGGCTACAACTTCGAGTCCCTCGGCGTCACGCAAGGCGAGGCGGTGGTGGGCGGCCGTTACCTCGCGATCGTGAGCGGCGAGTACACGCGCTGGATCTGGGAGGGCATCGGGCTCGCGGCGTTCGTCGACGCCGGCAACGCGAGCGACGACCTCTCCGGCTTCCGCTTCGCGCTCGGGTACGGCGTCGGCGTGCGCGCGCGGAGCCCGATCGGCCCGTTCCGGCTCGACGTCGCCTACGGGCAGGAGGACAGCCAGGTGCGGCTGCATTTCTCGGTGGGGCTCTCGTTCTGATGGCGCGCGGGTATCGCATCGGCTTGGTCACGCTTGCTGCGGTCGTCTGCGCGCTCGTCGCGGCCGCGTGGTGGGCGGCGCGGTCGGAGACGGCGCTCGCCTGGCTGACAACCCGCCTCGAAGGATTGAGCGGCGGGCGCCTCCGCATCGAGTCGCCGCGCGGCACGCTGCTCGGGCGGATCGGCGCCGCGCGCGTCGTGTACGCCGACCCCGATGTGCGGGTGACCGTCACCGAAGTCGAGCTCGACCTGCGGCTCGCGGCGCTCGCGCGGGAGCGCGTCGAGGCGCGCTCGCTGCGCGCGCAGGCGGTCCGGATCGAGATCCTGCCGACCCCTTCGACCGGGCCGCCGGATTCGCTCGGCGTGCCGGTGCCGATCGAGGTCGAGCGCCTGGACGTCGCATCGCTTGCGATTGTCGACGGGGCCGACACCACCGAGTTCCGCGACGTGTCAGGGGCATATCGCGGCGGGCCCGACGGGCATCGCCTGGACGTGGCGCGCGCGCGCACGCCGTGGGGCGACGCGAGCGGGGTCGCGCAGCTCGGCGCGGAGCGTCCCTTCCCGATCGAAGGCGGCGTGCGCTTCGTGCGGGCGACGCCGCCTTGGCAGATCGAGGCGACGGCCGGCCTGGCGGGCACGCTGCTCTCGATGAACGTGCGGCTCGACGGCCGCGTAGGCGCCGCGCCGATCGAGGGCGAGCTCGTGCTCGCGCCGTTCGAGGCGCGATGGCTCGCCCGCGCCCGCGCCACCGCGCGCGACGTCGACCTCGCCGCCTTCGTGCCGGAGGCGCCGAAGACTGCGGCGACGCTCCGGCTCGACGCCGCGGGCGGCGAGCGCGGCAGCTATGCGGGCAACGTGGCCATCGACAACGCGTTGCCGGGCACGCCGGCCGCCGACCGCGTTCCGCTGAAGAATGCGACGAGCACGTTCGCGTACGACGGCAGCACGCTGCGCCTGTCCGCGCTCGTCGCCGATCTCGGCGCCGCCGGACGCGCGCGCGGCGAGGGCGAGATCGACGCTGCGGGCCACAGCCGCTGGAACCTGGTCGTGGAGGCGCTGAACCTCCGCGGCCTGCACGCGCCGCTGCGCGAGACGCGGCTTGCGGGCAAGGTCGTTGCGCAACTCGACGCGGACGCGCAGCGCCTCGACGTCGATCTGCGCGAGAAGGGCATCGCCATCGCCGGCACGGCGTCGCGCGAGGGCGATCGCGTTCAAATCTCGAGGCTGCGCGCGACCGCGGGCCGCGGCGAGTTGAGCGGCGAGGGCACGCTGTCGCTCGCCGGCGCGAAACCATTCGAGGCGCGCGCGCAATTCAGCCGGTTCGATCCGGCCGCGTTCGGCGACTGGCCCACGGCCGTCCTGAACGGCGACGTCCGCGCGAACGGCACCCTCGAGCCGGCGTGGCACGCCAACGTGCGGATCGCGCTGACGGACAGCCGATTTCGCGGCGTGCCGCTCGCGGGCGGCGGCACGTTCGCCGCCTCGCCGCAAGGCGTGCGCGACGCCGACGCCGCCGCGACGCTCGGCGCGAATCGGATCACCGCCAAGGGCAGCTACGGATGGGCGGGCGATTCGCTCGCGCTCGAGGTCGACGCGCGCAACCTCGCGCAGCTCGACCCGCGCGCATCGGGACAGCTCGCGGGGCAAGTGATCATCGGCGGCAGCAGCGGCCGGCCGACGATTGCGTTCGACCTGCGCGGCGCGAAATTGCGCTGGGCGAACGAACGGACGATCAATACGCTGGACGCGAAAGGCGAGCTCGCTTCCGGGGCACAGCGGCCGATCGATCTCGCGCTGACGGCGGAAGGCATCGACGCCGTTGCCCGCGTCGAGGGCGAATGGGACGGGGCGCGCGGATGGCGCGGGACGGTCGCCCGCCTTGAGAACCGCGGCGAGTATGCCATGGCGCTCGGCGCGCCGGCGCAGCTCGAGATCGCCCCCGATCGCGTCGCGCTCGGCGCGGCGACGGTGCGCGGGTTCGAGGGCGAGTTCGCGGTCGAGCGCTTCGTCTGGGAGAACGGACGGATCTCGACGGCGGGACGCCTGCGCGCGCTGCCGGCCGCGCCGCTGCTCGCCGCGGCCGGGTGGAAAGCCGAACGCGGCACGAACCTGCGACTGCGCGGCGAGTGGTCGCTCGACATGAGCCCGCGGCTGAACGGCAGCGCGCGCATCGAGCGCGAGAG
This sequence comes from uncultured beta proteobacterium, assembly GCA_963747775.1. Lineage (GTDB taxonomy): Bacteria > Pseudomonadota > Gammaproteobacteria > Burkholderiales > SG8-39 > JAGVSZ01. Next base: position 724,652 of record CAVVGT010000016.1, on the reverse strand, counting down.
CGGCGACGTCGTGGTGGCGGCCAGTCCCCCGCTCGGGCTGGGCCTGTCGCAGCTGGCCGTCGAGGCGAAGTTCGTCGATGGCGCGCCGACCGCGACCGGGGGCCTGGACGCGGCGAGCGTCGGCACGGTCGCGCTGTCGGCGAGCGCGAGCGGTCTCGCCCGCGACGCGCGCCTCACCGGCCGGGTCACGGCGGATGTGAAGACGCTGCGGCTGCTCGACGAGCTGGTGGGGACGTCGACAATCATCAACGGCCGCGCGGCGCTCGATCTCGCCCTCGGCGGGACGCTCGGCGCGCCGTCGCTCGACGGTGCCGCGAGCGCGGACGACGTGCGGATAGACGTGCCGCAGTACGGCATCGCCCTGCGCGAGGGGCGGCTGCGCGCGAAGCTCGCCGGCGACACGCTGGTGCTCGAGGACCTCTCGATCAAGGGTCCCGAGGGCGAGCTGACCGCAACCGGCACGCTCGCGCGCGGCGGCGCCGGCGCGAACCTCGCCTGGAAAGCGGACCGGCTGCGCATCTTCAACCGCCCCGACCGGCGGCTGGTGGTCACGGGCGCGGGCACCGCGGCGCTGTCGCAGACGAAGCTCGCGCTGCGCGGCGCGCTGCGCGCCGAGGAGGGCTACATCGAGTTCGCCGCGCAGGATACGAGCCGGCTCGGAGACGACGTCGTGATCGTCGGTCGAACCGCGCCGGCGCGGCGGACGGGCCCGCGCGCGCTGCCGCTCGACCTCGACATGACGCTCGACCCCGGGCCGCGCTTCCGCATCGTCGGCCAGGGGCTCGACGCTTACCTGCGCGGCAAGGTGCAGGTGCAGTCGCGCGCCGACGGCGTGATCGTCGCGCGCGGCACGATCGAGACGGCGCCGGACGGCACCTACCGCGCGTTCGGGCAGAAGCTCGACATCGAGCGCGGGCGGCTGCTGTTCGACGGCCCGATCGACAACCCCGCCCTCGACATCCTGGCGCTGCGCAAGAATCTGCAGGTCGAAGCGGGCGTCGAGGTGACGGGCACCGCGCGCGCCCCGCAGGTCCGGCTGACCTCGCGTCCGCCGGTGCCGGACGCCGAGAAGCTGTCGTGGCTGGTGCTCGGTCGCGCCTCACCCGACGCGTCGAGCGCGGACCTGGCGCTGCTGCAGGCCGCGGCCGCACAGCTCGTCACGTCCGACCAGGCGGTGCCGCTCCACCGCCGCATCATCCAGGACATCGGGCTCGACGACATCGCGGTGCGGGGCGCCTCCGGCGGCGCGGCGACCGGGCAGGTCGTCGCGTTCGGCAAGCGTCTCTCCGACCGGCTCTACATCGAGTACGAGCAGGGACTCAGCGTCGCCGCCAATCTAGTGCGGCTCACATTCGCGCTCACGCGCACGCTGAGCGTGAATGCGCAGACGACCCAGACCACCTCGAGCTTCGGCTTCACCTACCGGCGCTCGTTCGATTGAGCGCCCCCGGCCACCGACCCGGGCCGGGCGGAACGCACGTCGCAATTCGCGGCAGTTGCTGTCGGGATTCGGATGGGAGAGAATGCTTGTGCGGCGCAGCATGCGCAGCGATCGAGGCGTCTACGCCGTCGACTCGAACAAGAGATGTCACCGTCTCGTTGTAGCCTCCGCGTCAGCGCAATCTCACGCTACTTAAACAAGGAAGAAGAATGAGCAATTTCTGGGACATCCTCTGGCTGATTTTCTCCACTTTCGTTTTCATCGCGTACATCCTCATCCTGTTCCAGATCGTCGTCGACCTCTTCCGCGATCACGAGCTCGGGGGCGGCTTCAAGGCGCTCTGGATCATCGGCCTCATCTTCGTGCCGCTGCTGACCGCGCTCATCTACATCGTCGCCCGCGGCCGCGGCATGGCGGAACGGCAGCGGGCGGCACTGCAGCGGGCGAAGTCCGACACCGAGGCATACATCAAGGGCGTTGCCGGCAAGTCGCCCGCCGAGCAGATCGCCGATGCGAAGGCGCTGCTCGACGCCGGCACCATCAACGCCGACGAGTACGCGCGGCTCAAGGCAAAAGCGCTCGCATGACCCCGCATGCCGCCGGCGGCGTGCCCCTTTCACTGCAGAGGCCGTGATGAATCGCGATCCCGTTTCGGTCGACCTCGGGCTGCAGGGCGGCGGCGCGCACGGCGCGTTCACCTGGGGCGTCCTCGACCGGCTGCTCGAGGAGTCGTGGCTCCAGTTCGACGGCATCTCCGGCACCTCCGCCGGCGCGATGAATGCGGTGGTGATGGCCGACGGGCTGACCGAGGGCGGGCCTCCGCAGGCGCGGGTCGCGCTCGAGCAGTTCTGGAAGCGCGTGTCGGACGCGGCGCTGCTCAGCCCCCTGCGCCGCGGCCCGCTCGAGATCCTGACCGGCCGCTGGACGCTCGACTATTCGCCGGTGTTCGCGGTCCTCGATATCGCGGCGCGGGTGCTTTCGCCGTACGACACCAACCCCTTCGGCTCGAACCCGCTCACCCAGATCCTGGCGGACAGCGTCCGTTTCGACCGGCTCGGCGCGGCGCCGATCAAGCTCTTCGTCACCGCGACCAACGTGCGCACCGGCCGCGGCCGCGTGTTCCGCAACGCCGATCTCACGCCCGACGTGCTCCTCGCCTCGGCGTGCCTGCCCACGATGTTCCAGGCCGTGGAAATCGACGGCGAAGCGTACTGGGACGGCGGCTACTCGGGCAACCCGTCGATGGCGCCGCTGATCCGCGAATGCCACGCGTCGGACACGATCCTGGTGCAAATCAACCCGATCGAGCGGCCGGGCACCCCGAAGACGGCGCGCGAGATCCACAACCGCCTGAACGAGATCGCCTTCAACGCGACGCTGATCAAGGAGCTGCGCATGGCGGCGCTGCTGCGGAAGGTCGTTGATCCCGGCAGCGGCGAGGGGGCGATCCTGGCGAAGATGCGCATCCACCGCATCGCGAGCGATGCCATGATCGACCTCGGCTACTCCTCCAAGCTCCTCGCCGAGTGGGAGTTCTTCTGCATGCTGCGCGACGAGGGGCGCCGCACGGCAGCGGCGTTCCTCGACGCGCACGGCGCGGACCTCGGCGTTCGGTCGACCCTCGACATCGACGCCTACCTGGAAGGCATCTAGCGGTCATGGGGTTGCTCGGCATCCTGCTCGGCCTCGGCGTCCTCGTCTGGCTGTCGTTCCGCGGCTGGAGCGTGCTCATCCTTGCTCCGGCGGCCGGCATGATCGCCGCACTCGCGGCCGCGGAGCCGCTGCTCGCGCACTGGACGCAGACCTTCATGGGCTCGGCGGCGGGCTTTCTCGCATCATTCTTTCCGCTGTTCCTGCTCGGCGCGCTGTTCGGAAAGCTCATGGAGGACAGCGGCTCGGTCGGCGGCGATCGCGCAGTTCATGACCGAGAAGCTCGGACCCAAGCGCGCGATCCTGGCGGTCGTGCTCGCCGGCGCGCTGGTCACGTACGGCGGCGTGAGCCTGTTCGTCGCGTTCTTCGTCCTCGGACCGATGGCGCAGGCGCTGTTCCGCGCGGCGGACATCCCGAACCGGCTCATGCCGGCCGCGATTGCGCTCGGAACCTCGACGTTCACGATGACCGCGTTGCCGGGCACGCCGGCGATCCAGAACGCGATCCCGATGCCGTTCTTCGGCACCACGCCGTTCGCGGCGCCCGGGCTGGGCGTGATCGCGGCGGCGATCATGCTCGGCTTCGGCCTGTGGTGGCTCGCGCGCGCGGAGGCCGGTGCGCGCCGCAAGGGCGAGGGTTACGGCACCGCGGCCGTCGCCGCCGATGCCGCCGCCGACGACCCGCTCGTGCGCGAGCGCGCAACGACCGCGAGCTCGTTCGATCCGCCGGAGGTGCATCGCGGCCGACACAGCGACCGGTCCCCGGGCGTGTTCGTGGCGATGCTGCCGCTCGCGGTGGTGGTCCTCGTCAATCTCGCGATGTCCCTCGCGGTGCTGCCGCGCCTCGACACGAGCTTCCTTGCCGAAGAGCGCTGGGGCGGAATCCCGCTCGCGTCGGTGAGCGGCGTGTGGTCGGTGGTCGTGGCGCTCGCGTCGGCCATCGTGACGCTCGTCGCGCTGAACCGCGGGCGGCTGTCGTCGCTGCGCGACACCGTCGACGCGGGGGCCAACGCCTCGGTCCTGCCCGTTCTGAGCGTCGCGAGTCTCGTGGGCTTCGGCGCGGTCGTGGCGGCGATGCCGGCGTTCGAGGTCGTGCGCGACTGGGTGCTGTCGATCGGCGGCGGGCCGCTCGTCTCGCTCGCCGTGTCCACCAACATTCTCGCCGCGCTGACCGGGTCCGCATCGGGCGGCCTGACGATCGCGCTCGATGCGCTCGGCGGCTCCTACATGATTCTCGCCGCGGAGCTCGGCATTGATCCGGCGCTGATGCACCGCGTCGCGGTGATCGGCGCGGGCACGCTCGACAGCCTGCCGCACAACGGCGCGGTGGTGACGCTGCTCGCGGTGTGCGGGTCGACGCACGGCAAGAGCTACTTCGACATCGTGATGGTCGGGATCGTCGGTGCGCTGCTGGCGCTCGTGGCGGTGATCGTCCTCGGCACCCTGTTCGGGTCCTTCTGAGCGGCAAACTGCGACGCCCTGGCACGGGAGCGTTGAGGGACGTGGCAAACCGCACCTGGTACCTCGTTGGCTTCACGCTGCTGAGCATCGCGGCGGCCTTCCTGCTGCCGGCCATGCCGCAGCCCGCCGCGTACCACGACTTCGCCGATCACCGTGCGGGGTTCGGGATCGAGAACCTCCTCGATGTCGTATCGAATGTCGGGTTCCTGCTGGCCGGGATCGCCGGCCTGATCGTGGTCCTTCTCCCGCGCACGCGCTTCGAGTTCGGGGCCGAGCGCTGGCCGTACGGCATCTTCTTCCTGGGCCTGCTGCTGACCGCGGCGGGTTCCGCGTATTACCACCTCGCGCCGGACAACGAGCGCCTGTTCTGGGACCGGCTGCCGATAACGATCTCGCTCATGGCGCTGATCGCGGCCCAGATCGTCGATCGCGTCAGCGCAAGGGCCGGGCTCGCGCTCCTCATGCCGATGCTGCTGGCGGGAGCCGCCTCCGCCATCTACTGGATCGCAACGGAGCGGGCGGGCGCCGGCAACCTCGTGCCCTACGTGATCGTGCAGGGCTATGCGGTGGTGATCCTGCTCGTGATCGCGCTGTTGCTCCCGTCGCGATACACGCGTGGGAGCGATGTGTACTGGGTCTTCGCGGCGTACGTGATCGCGAAGCTCATGGAGCTGTTCGACCGGGAGCTCTTCGCGCTGGGGAACCTCGTGAGCGGCCACACGCTGAAGCACCTGGCCGCGGCGGTGGCGGGCTTCGTGGTCTGTCGCATGCTGTTCCGGCGGACGCTGATCATCGGCGTGCGAGCGCGGCTTGCCGGATAATCGGACCCGAGGAGTTCGACCCATGGCCCGACCGCGTACACGTCCCTCACTTTGCTCGAATCTCATCGCGATCGCCGCGGCGGTCTGCGCCGCAGGGATGGCGGCGCCGACATTGGCGCAGTCCGAGGGCGGGCTTTATATCGCCGGCTACGGATTCAGCTTCCAGGAAGTGGCCGACCGCGCGATCGCGCAGAATCCAGGGGGCCAACGATTTTTCCTGCTCTCGTTGCCGCCGGAGACCCAGGCTCTCGCGGCGTCGGCTGCGGCCCCGCTCGCCGCGGCGCGCAACCGTGTGGTCGCGGCCAACGGGGTCCTGCTCGTGTGCCAGCGCGACATCGACAGCGGCAGGGTCGCCGCCGCCGGCCTTGCGCCGCGCGTCGTCGCGGTGCGCGGCTGGCCGCCGGCCGGCAGCCCGTCGTTGCCGCCGGGCGAGCGGTACTTCCAGGGCGAGAATCCGGCCAACCTCCCGGCCTCGAACGAGGCGCTGCGCCGGCTGCGCTCGACCTGCTCGGATTGAGGGCGCGCGCGCCAGAGGCTTCTCAAGCGTAGAGCAGCCTTGCGCGAACGTTCGCTGCGTCTGCGGACGAAATCGTGTCTCCAGAGCTCCGGAACAAGAAGACGATGTGCACGCGCTTCTCCAATGCCCTCCTCGCGGTCGCCGCGTCGCTTCTCGTGCTCGCCTGCGCAGTTCCGGCCACGAGACTAGATGCGCAATGGGCGAACCCGGAATACGTCGGCAAGAAAGCGGTGCGCAACGTGCTGGTGATGTCGGCCGTCCGCGACACGAGCAGCCGGCGGCTTTTCGAGGACCGGATGGTCGTCGCCCTCGCCCCGGCAGGCGTCAAGGCGGTGCAGTCGTACCGGTTCATCCCGGAAGACGGTCCGGTCGATGAAGACCGGCTGCGCCGGGCCATCGCCGCAGCCGGGGTGTCGCACGCGATGGTCACGCGGATCAGCAACGTCTCGACGCAGGTCAACGTCTCGCCCGGAATGGTGATGGGCCCGGCCTGGGGCCCCGGATGGGGGCCGGCGTGGGGCCCCGGGTGGGGCGGGGGATGGGGCGGCTTCCACGGCTACTACAACTCGATGTGGGCGACGACCATTCCGCCGCAGGTCACGACGACGCAGAACGTCCATGCCGACACGCGCCTGTTCGAAACGCAGAACGCCGCGGTGCTGTGGTCGGCGGCCACAACCACGTCGCTCGGTTTCGACTCGGTCCCGCAGATCATCGATCAGTTCGTCCAGCTGATCATCACGACGATGACGAAAGACGGCGTGATCTGACGTTGCTTTCCGGGCCTTTCGGGCACGGCAGCCGGGGCCGCTAGCGGGACTTCATGCCTCGAAAGTCCGCTGCGGCCCGCGCGAGGGTAGCGCTTCAGTCGCCGGCCGAATTCGGCGGCAGCAGGTCGGGCACCTCGAACGGCTTCGCGCCCGGTGTCGACTTCTTCGCCGCCGTTCCCGGCAGGATCTCGAAGTCCGGCGTGAACGCCACCAGGATGCCCCGGAGCTGGTCGAAGGGCTTGCGGTCGCCGTCGAACTTCGCCTTGCCAGCCTTGATCAAGTCGTCGAAAGAGTTCACGCCCATCATCACCTGGTTGAGGTCGGCGCGGTTGATGGTGATCGTGAGATCCGGCTTGCCGGCCTGCACGCCCTTGATGTTGGTCAGCGTCGCGTTGCTCATCTCCACCAGGTGCTGCTCGCCGTTGTCGGGCGTGACCAGGTTGATGGTGAAGCGCATGCCCTCGGCCTTGCGCGGGTCGATGCTGATGCCGATGAAGTCGAGCCAGTTCTCCGTCGACATCGCCCGGATCATGTCGGGCCCGGATGACCTGACGGGCGTGCCGCCCGGAAGCCCATTGCGCAATTCGTACGCTCCCTGTAGGAAGATGTTGCGCAGCGTCGGGCTTTCCTTCTGGTAGCCGAGCTGCTCGAAGGCGTCCGCCAGCAGGCTCTTGGCCTCTTGGTTCCCGGGTTGCGCGAACACCAGCTTGTTCAGGATCTCCGACGCCTCGAGGTACCTGCCCTGGCCGATCAGTTCCTTACCCTTGGCCTTGATTCTGTCCGAGCCGCCCATCATCTCGACGTAGAGCGGCGCCGAGTCCTTGGGCGACAGTGGCGCGATGTTCAACGGATTGCCGTCCCAGTAGCCGAGGAAGCGGTTGATGACGCCGCGGCTGTTGTGTTGTTCCGACCCGTGGTAGCTGTGCGCGGACCATTGCTTCCACAGGCTCGGCGGCAGCTGATAGACGTTCTGGATCTCGTTGATCGTCACGCCCAGGTTGGCATAGTGCAGCGACTGGTTGTTGAGGTTGGCATAGGTGTCGCGCTGCGTGCGCAGCACTTCCTGGATGCGCGCGTTGCCCCAGCGCGGCCAGCTGTGCGAGGCGAACATCACCTCGGCTTCCTGGCCGAACCGGTACAGCGCGACGTTGATCTGTTTGGACCAGTTCAGCGCATTGCGCACCGGCGCGCCGCGCGGCGTGTAGATGTTGTGGATGGTGCCGGTGATGTTCTCGGCCGCCCAGAAGGCCTTGAACTGCGGGAAGTAGGTGTTCATCTCGACCGGCGCCTCGGTGTCCGGCGTGTTCTGGAACACCATCTTCACGCCGTCGATCGTCACCTCCTCGAAGTCCTTCTTGATGATGAGGTTCGGCGCGATCAGCCCGACGTTGCCGCTCGCCACGTTCTTGCCGATCGACTAGTCCACGTGACCATGCGGGTCGCGCGGCAGCAGCACGGCGTAGGAGTACTGGGTGCGCCGCGACATCGCGTTGCCGGAGAACACGTTCTCCTCGATCGCGGCCTGCATGAAGCCCTCGGGTGCGATGACCTTGACCTTGCCGCTGACCACGTCGGCTTCGTCCGCCACGCCGCGCACGCCGCCGAAGTGGTCGACGTGGGAGTGGGAGTAGACGACACCCAGAACCGGCCGCTTGCCGAGCTTCTCGTTGATGAACTCGAGTGCCGCGCGGGCGGTTTCCTTCGCCGTCAGTGGGTCGAAGACGATCCAGCCGGTATCGCCTTTGATGAAGCTGATGTTGGCGAGATCGAAGCCGCGCACCTGGTAGATCTTGCCCGGCAGGACCTCGTAGAGGCCGTAGGCCATGTTCAGCACGGCCTGGCGCTGCAGCGACGCGTGGATGCTCGGGAAGTCCTTCGCTTGCAGCAGCCACTGGTAGCTGCCCATGTCCCAGGCCACGTTGCCCGCATCGGCCATGATCTTCAGAAAGGGCGGCTCGGCGATGAAGCCCTTCTTCGCCTCGTCGAAGTCCCGCTTGTCCTCGAAGGGCAGCGTGGCGGAGATGCCCTTGCGCAGCTCGATCGTGAACTTCGACGGCAGGTTGCCCTTGGGGTCGAAGTGCTTGATCTGCGCTGGCGGGCTCCCCACCGCGGCGCCTTGAGCGTGGGCCGTAGCGACGATAGCAGTGGCGAATGCGATGGCCAGCGCCCACGTCAACGTTCCGGAAATTCTCATTGCTCGCTCCCTGTGTTTGTGTATCGGGCACGGCCAATCGGCGACTGTCCACACCCATCGAACGAGTCTCAAGTGTCGCGTCGATCGAGCACTTGACGCAGGTCAACAGAGCTCTGGCAAGTGCGCCACGTCCTCGCCTATGCACGGATGCCGGCCCCGATTCGTCGCGCGCTTATAATCGCTCGGCCTCGAAGGTCCAGGCGCGGAACGCAGAATCGCAATCGGAGAACTTGAGATGCTGAACGGCACAGGTTGGGAGAGAATCTTCGCGGGTGTTGCGTTTGTCGCGCTGTGCGGCGCTGCGTCGGCCCAGACCAGCGTCAACTACGGCCGCATCACCGCGGTGAACCTGGTGACGGAACAGAACCGCGCCGCGCAGACCGGCGGCGCGATCCTCGGTGGAGCGCTCGGTGCGGCCTCGGCATCCAACCGCTCCAGCGGCACCGCCGCGCTACGGGCGGGCGGCGGGGTATTCGCCGGGCAGCAACTTGGACGGGTGCTGACCCAGCGTCAGTCGTTCGAATACACGATTCTCATCGACGGCACCTCGACCGTCAGGATGGTCACCGACGAAGCCGGACTGCGCGTGGGCGACTGCGTGGCGGTCGAGCGCGGGGCGTTCAACAACCTGCGGCTCGTCGACGACGCGAGGTGCGCGCCGCGGCAGACGCAGGCGAAAGCGGCCAAGCCGGCGCCTCCCCCGGCCGTGTCGCCGGCGGCGCAGCGCGAGGCGGACGCGTGCGTAACGGCCAAGGACCAGTTGCTCGCCGCGGAGACCGACGAGGCGTTCGACCGCGCGTATCGTCGGGTTCGCCTGCTCTGCCAGGACTGACGCGTACCGGCGCCGCACGCGCCATGCTGAGGCAGCTCGCGCTCGTCGGGCTGATCGCCGTCCTCGGCGGCTGCGGGCTCCTGCCGCGCAACGCGGTGCCGCCGGAGCTCGTCCAGCAGGCGACGATCCCGCACTTTCCCGACGTCCGGGCGTGGGCCGGGCGGCCGAGCCCGGCGATGGAGCGCGATCTCGCGGCGTCGTTCGACCAGGAGTCGCCCGACGATTTCCCGAAGCGCGCCGACGGCGTCGTCGAGTACGCGCACCTCGCGATCTCGGGCGGCGGCCCGAACGGCGCGTTCGGCGCGGGACTGCTCAACGGCTGGACCACGACCGGGAAGCGGCCGGTCTTCAAGATCGTCACCGGCGTGTCCACCGGGGCGCTGATGGCGCCGTTCGCCTTCGTCGGCCCGCCGTACGACAAGGCGCTGCGCGAGTTCTACACCACCACGTCGTCGCGCAACATCTTCCGCGCGCTCTCCATCATCCCGCAGCTCCTGACCGGGGACTCGCTCGCCGACTCCGGGCCGCTCGCGTCGCTGATCGAGCAGCACGTCGACGCGGTGCTGCTCGCGCGGGTCGCGGACGCGCACGCGCGAGGCCGGCGGCTCTACGTCGGCACCGTGGATCTCGACGCGCAGCAGTTCGTCGTCTGGAACTTGGGCCTGATCGCGGTGAGCGGGCGGCCGGAATCGCTCGAGCTCTTCCGCAAAGTGATGCTCGCATCTGCTTCCGTGCCGATCGCCTTCCCGCCGATCTTCTTCGAGGTCGAGGCGGGCGGGCGCGGCTATGACGAGATGCACGTCGACGGCGCGGTCGCGGCGCGACTGTTCTTTACCGGCGGCGTGTTCGACTTGTCGATCATCCGCAAGCGCGCGGGCCGCGGGCCGGGCCGCGAGCACATCTACGTGATCCACAACGGCCAGCTGCTGCCGGTGGCCGAACAGACGCCGCGGTCGCTGCGCGGCATCGCGTCGCGGACGCTCCAGGCCGCGGGCAGGGCAGGGGTCGTCGGCGACCTCTTCCGCCTCCACGCGGTCGCGATCGCCACGGAGGCGAGCCTGTACTGGATCACGATCCCCGAGGACGTCGAGATCGAAGGGAGCGAGGTGTTCGACCCGGTCGTGATGGGACGGCTCTACGAGCTCGGATACCGCAAGGGGACCGAGGGGCCGGCGTGGTTCACCGGCCTGCCCGGACTCCGGTACCAGCCGGCGCCCTGAAGGCGGCGGAGCGCGACGGGACGATGCGATCCCTGCTGAACTCGAGCCGCTTCATGGTGCTTGCCGCCGTGCTGGGCTCGCTCGCCGGCGCGGCCGCGCTGTTCGCGTACGGTCTCGTCGATACCGTCGTGGTCATCGCGCGCACGCTCGCAGCCGGCGAGGTCTCGACGAAGGGCGCGAAGGGGTTGATGCTCTACTTCATCGAGATCTTCGATCTCTTCCTGCTCGGCACCGTGATGCTGATCATGGCGCTCAGCCTCTACGAGCTGTTCATCGACACCGACCTGAAGCTGCCGTCCCGGCTGCAGATCCACACCTTCGAGGACCTCAAGATCAATCTGGTCACGGTGGTGATTGCCGTCATGGCCGTGACCTTCCTCGGCCAGATCGTGTCCTGGGACGGCGAGTCGCAGCTGCTCGGCTTCGGCGTGGCGGTGGCGCTCGTGATCGCCGCGCTGAACGTCTACCTCTGGATCGCGAAGCGCGGCACGAAGTAGCGGTTCGGGTCCGGAAGCGTCAACCGCGCGCCAGCAGCGCGGCGCCGAATGCGATCGCCGCCGCGATCAGCGCAAGGCCCGCCACCGGCCACTTGCGCAGGACGCCGTCGATCCCCGCGAACATCCGGCCTACCGGCATCGTCGCGTGACGCAGCGGTCGCAGGATCGCCATGGACGGCGGCAGGTCGCGCCCGAGGGCGCCGGCCAGCACGGCGCCGACGACCACGATCAGCACGGCGGACCCGAGATCCGAGAGCTTGAGCATGCCGGTCAGGGCCTCGAGCGAGAGCGCGCCGTCGGCCACGAACCCGAGCCCGAGCGACGCGATCGCGAGCGCGAGCGCCGCGAGCTCCGCGCTGCGCGACACCGGTTTCCGCGGCTCGATCGGCCCCGTGGCCGGGCGCAGCGCATGCGCGAGCACGAGCACGACGTAGCTCGCCGTCAGCAGGCCGCCGACGTCGAGAACGGTTTCCCACCACCACTGTCCCGAGGCGCCGGCGGCGTCGAAGAAGAGCTTCTTCGCGACGTACGCGCCGCTCGGCGGCAGGCCCATCAGCGCGATGCCGGCGAGTGCGAAGGTGAGCACGCTCACCGGCAGCGCGCGCGCGGCGCCGGCGAGGCCGGCAATGCGATCGTGGCCGAGCGAGAGGTAGATGAGCCCCGCGGCCATGAACATCGCCGCCTTCGCGGTCGCGTGGGAGATCGCCTGAAGCATGCCGCCGGTCAGCGCGCCGCCGCGCGCGAGCGCGCCGGCTGCGGCGTCGAAGGCGAGCGGAAACATCAGGAACAGGTAGCCGATCTGCGCGACCGTCGAGTACGCGACGAGCAGCTTCAGGCGCTCCTGCCGCAGGGCGACCACGTTGCCGACGAGAATCGCGCCCGCGCCGAACGCCGCCAGCAGTTGCGCCGACGGCGCGGTCACTACGCCAGGAAACACATCGAACCAGATCCGCACGACGAGAAACCACGAGCCCTTGATCACCAGCCCCGACAGCACGGCGCTCGCCGCGGCGGGGGCTCCGGCGTGCGCAGGCGGCAACCACAGGTGCAGCGGGAAGAGCGCGGTCTTGGCCAGCAGCCCCGCCGTCATGAGCGCCGCGGCCGCGAGCGTCGCCGGGTCGGGGCCGACCCGCTCTGACAGGAGCTGGATGTCCAGCGTGCCGTACACGCCGTAGATCAGCACCGCGCCGAGGAGGTAGAAGACCGAGCCGAGGAGCGCGTACAACAGGTAGCGGAGCGCGGCGCGCAGCGTCTCGGCCTTGCCGTCGAGCGACACCAGCGGGACCGCCGCGAAGGTGAGCAGCTCCAGCGCGACGTACAGCGTGAAGAGATCGCCGCTCACGAACACCAGGTTCAGCGCGCCCCAGATGGCAAGCAGCAGCGTCCAGAACACGAGCGGCGCGCGCGCCTCGCGCACGCCGGGGGGTGTCCCGAAATCGGCGCGCGCGTACACGCCGATGCCGAGAATCACCACCGCGACCGCCAGGATCATGACGAGCGCGAGGCCGTCCGCGCGCAGCGCGATGCCGAGCGGCGGCGACCAGCCGCCGAGGAGGTAGACGAGCCCGTCGCCGGAGCGCGTCATCGCCATCGCGATGGCGATCGCGATGCCGACGCCGGCGAGGATCGTGAGCGTCGCGACCCGCTGGGCGTTGCGTCCGCCGAGCACGAATCCGGCGAGCACGCCGACGAACGGCACCAGCACCGCAGCCACGAGCAGGAGCCCGCCGGGCGTCGTCGTCATCGGGCGCCGCCCTTACGCCTTGCCCGCATCCGCGTCCGGTTTTTCCGGCGGGTCGGACGCGACCGTCGCCGAGCCGGTCTCCTCGAACAGCCGCAGCAGCACGGCGACCGCGAGCGCGCTCGCGGAGAACGCGACGACGAGCCCGGTGATCAGCAGCGCCTGCGGCACCGGGTCGCCGCCCCACCCCAGCGCCGCGCCGCGGTGGGCGACGGCGCCGAACAGGACGAACACGCCGTTGCCGACGACGTTGAACGCGAGGATCTTGCGCAGCGGCTGCGGATTGACGATCAGCGCGTATACGCCGAGCCCGACGAGCGCCGCGGCGCACAGCCCGAACAGCGTCGCGGCGTCGGTCATCGTGCGGGCCGTTCCGGCGCGCCCGCGAGGATCAGGGCGAGCGTCAGCGCGAGCGAGGGCAGGAGCGCCCACTCGATGACCTTGATCAGCGGCTTGGCGAGGCCGTCCGGATACGCGAGGAACGCGCCGGCGGTCCACACGCCGGCGGCGCCGATCGCGATGAACACGACCGGGCCGGCGATCAGCGCGACCCGCAGCCCGGTCCGGCTGACCGGCGGCGCGTCCGTCAGGCCCGCCATCGCGGCGAGCAACCACATCGCCGCCAGGATGCTCGCGCCCTGGAACTTGCCGCCGGGCAGGTCCGCACCGATCCAGAAGATGTAGACGGCGACGACGATCCCGATCGGCGGCAGCACCCGCGCGAGATAGGCGAGGATGCCGTCGGGATCGGCGCGGTGCAGCCGCCCCGGACGCCCGCCCCACGCACGGTCCGGCGCGAGCGACCACACGCCGATCATCGCGAACAGCACCACGATCGCCTCGAGCAGCGTGTCCATGGCGCGAAAAGCGAGGAGCACGCCGGTGATCGGGTTGCCGACGCCGGTCGAAGCCATGTTGTCGGCCGTCTCGTGCGCGAGCGTGGGCGCGGGATCGGGCAGCGCGAGGACGGCGACGGCGAGCGCCGCCGTGACGCAGACTGCGACGAGCGCGGCGGCGACCCGCGTCGGTAGGCCGGGACGCTCGGCGCGCGCCGCGGCTTCCGTGGGTCGCAGCCGGGACGCCGCCGCGATCAGCATCGCGCCCGTCAGACCGCCGCCGATCGCGCCCTCGATCAGCGCGACGTCGACGCCCTGCAGTTGCACCCACACCAGCGTGAGCAGCATGCCGTAGGCCACGAAGCCGACGGCCGCGGCGAAGGTGTCGCGCGCGACTACCGTCCAGATCGCGAGCACGAGGACGAGGAGCGCGAGCGCGCCGTTGAACGCCTCGATCATGCGGGCGGACCGGTGCGCCGCGCGGCGCGCGCGACGAGCTGGGAGACCGCCCCGCTCGCGAGGAGCGCGAGGAGCCAGATCGCCACGAGCTTCACCCCACCGAGCACGCCGTCGACGCGCGGCAGGAGGCCGAGCACCACCAGTCCGAGCCCGAGGTTGTCGGCCTTGGTGAGCGCGTGCAGACGCGCGAGCGCGTCGGGGAAGCGCAGCAGCCCCGCGGTGCCGGCGAGGAAGAAGAACCCGCCGGCCGAAACCGCGACGACGGTGAAGAGATCGAGCAGGCTCATCCGCGATCGCCCGCTTCGTCCGCCGGCGCGTCGGTCGCGCTCTTGAAGAACGCCACCGAGGCGAAGGCCGCGAGCAGCGCGAGCGTGAGCGCCACGTCCACGGTACCGATGCCGGTCGCCGCGCCGAGGAGGAGCAGCACCGCGATGCCGCCGGTGCCGAGGAGCTGCGCGGCCATCATGCGGTCGGCGTCGCCGGGTCCGCGCATGATGCGGACGAGCCCGAGCGCGACCATCAGCAGGACGAAGCCGGCCGCGGCGACCAGGAACTCAGCCATGGCCCTTCCCCGGCTCGAGGGCCTTGGCGTACGCCCGCTCCTCGGTCGCGAGCTGCTCCGCGACCGGCTGCGTCGTATCCAGGCAGTGATAGAGGATGCCCGAGGCGTCGTCCTCGGCGGGCACCGTGCCCGGCAGGAGGCTGGTGATCGTCGCGAACGCATTGCGCGCCGCGCCGCGCGGGAAACCCGTGCGATACGTGAGGAAACCAGTGCGGAGCGGCATGCTCGGCGCGAGCGCGCGGCGCGCGACGTCGATCCCCGCCAGCACCGACTGCCAGAGGAAGCGCGGGCTGCGCGCCGCGAGCGCCGCGAACTTCACGCGCCCCGCATCCGGCGGGAGGAGGCGCAAGCTCACCCACGTCGCCACAGCCGCGGTCAGTGCGCCGACCGCCAGATCGGCCGGCTGCACGCTGCGAATGAGCACGATCCAGAGCGCGGCGAACCCCAGAAAACGGGCGAACGCGGTGCCCATGCCTGCTACCTCGTTGTCGTTCTTGATGGCGGGGAGACTAGCGCCCGGGGCGCCGGAGCGTCAACAACCGCGCCCTACTCGCGATCCTTCGCCGCGGCGGCGTCGCCGCCCGGTTTCACTTGCGGATCGTCGTCGGGCGTCGTCCGCGACCGGATCGCGATGATCACCGGCACGAGCACCGACGCAACGATGCCGGCGGCGAAGCCGTTGTTATAGAGATTGAGGCCGGCGTGCAGCGGACCGACGGTCTGCGCCGCCGAGGAATGGATGAATCCCGCGACGAGGCCCCAGTGCCAGCCGAAGCGCCCCGCGATCGGCGCGAGCGTCGTGCCGAACAGCGCCGCGAGGAGGATCGACGGATCGTCCGCGCCCCACGGCTTGGCGAGCGACCCGAGGAACACGCCGGCCATGATCGGCACGATGTTCCGCGGGTGCTTGCCGAACGCCGCGAAGCCGACGATGGTGAAGATCGCGCCGATGACCGGGCCGTTCAGCTCGCCGCCGACCGCGAGCACGTAGGCCATGCCGATTGCGCCGGTCAGGCCCATGTTGGCGAGCGTCGGGCCGAGGCCGGCGAGCGCGATGAAGTCGGTCGGCGACTGGCCCGAGGTGTGCATGACCTTCCTGACCCCCGACGGAACGCTCCGGTCGAAATAGAACCCGACGGCGATCATCGACACGAAGAGAACGGACAGGAACGCGCCGAGCAGAACGTTGTTGCCCGTCGTCCAGATGAACACCGGGTCGGGCACGAAGCCGTACGACTTGTACAGCGCGACCACCAGCGTGCCGACGAGGCCGGCGGTGAATCCCATGTTGTACAGGCTGAAGCCCATGTGCGCCTTGAAGAGCTGCGCCGCGGCGGGCGCCAGGATGAACCCGATCGCGAGGCCGGTGACGATGGCGAGCGGCGCGCTGACCGCCGGGGCGAGGCTCGTGCTGAACAGGATCTCGGAAAAGATCGGCGCGAGCGCCACGCCGAAGAACGCGGTGTTGATGTTGGTCGCGAACGTCTCACCCTTGAAACGGGAGTAGAGCGCGACGCCGATGACGATGGCCCAGACGTTCAACAGGTTCTTGCCGAACAGGGCGAAGCCGAGCACCAGAAAGAGGCACGCCACCGCGGCGCCGGTTATCTTTGCGCCGGCCTTGTAGTAGACGAAGCAGGCGCACAGAGTCAGGAGGCCGGCGTTGACGCAGCCGGCGCCGATCCCGCCGATGCCGAAGTAGTCGGTGAGAAGAGTGTCTCGCGACGTCGTGATCGCGACCAGGCCCCGTGCGACGGCGGCGGGGCCGTCGACCAGGAACCCGAAGGCGACGAATGATGCGGCGTACGCGGCGACGACGAGCAGGATGACGTTGCCCGAAACCTGCTTCGTCGGATTGCCTTCGCGCTCGTCGGTCATCGGCTCACCTTAGCCTCACCTGTGATACTGGTTGCTGCGAGATCGAATCTTGACCCGGCGGATTCGCGTCAGTACAGTGGTCGCCCGCACACTCGCCGGCCGGCTGCGCAGGAGGAGATCTCAATGCAGCTCACACCTAGGGAGTTCGACAAGCTCCTCGTTTACATGCTGGCCGAGGTCGCGCTCAAGCGCAAGGCGAAGGGCATCAAGCTCAACTACCCGGAAGCCGTCGCCATCATCTCCGCCGCCGCGCTCGACGGCGCGCGCGCCGGCAAGACGATCGAGGAGGTGACCAAGGAAGCGCGCACCGCGCTCACCAAGGCCGACGTCATGGACGGCGTCGCCGACCTCATTCCCATGGTGCAGATCGAGGCGGTGTTCACCGACGGCAGCCGCCTCGTGACCGTGCACACCCCCATCCAGTGACGAGCGCGAGAGGAGCGTAGCCCATGGCGGCACCCAAGAATTACCCCAGCCTCGCGGCCGACGTCGATCCGGCGACGGCCAACGTACCGGTGGGCGGCTATGTGTGCCGGAAGGAGGCAGTCTCGTTCCACGAGAAGCTGCCGGTGACTACCCTAAAAGTGCGCAATACGGGCGACCGCCCGGTGCAGGTCGGCTCGCACTTCCATTTCTTCGAGGTCAACCGCGCGCTCGAGTTCGACCGCACGGCCGCCTTCGGGCAGCACCTCAACATTCCGGCGTCCACGGCGCTCCGCTTCGAGCCTGGCGACGAGCGCGAGGTGAACCTGGTGCCCTACATGGGCAAGCGCGCCGTATACGGCTTCAACAACCTGGTCGACGGCACGACCGCCGGCAAGACCGCCGAGCCGCGGAAAGCGAAGGCGATCGCGGCGGCCGCGAAGCGCGGCTTCCGCTCGTCCGGCGCGAAGAAGCGCTAAAGCCGCGAGCCACTTCCCACGCGAGGGCCCCGATGGCAACGATTTCACGCAACGAGTACGTCGGCCTCTTCGGTCCCACGACCGGCGACCGCATCCGCCTCGGCGACACCGGCCTCTTCGTCGAGATCGAGCGCGACCTGCGCGGCGCGCCCGGCGACGAGATCGTCTTCGGCGGCGGCAAGAGCCTGCGCGAAGGCATGGGCATGGACAACCGCATCACCCGCGCAGGCGGCGCGCCCGACCTCGTCATCACCAACGTGACGATCATCGACGCGGTGTTGGGGGTGGTGAAGGCCGACGTCGGCATCAAGGACGGCCGCATCTGCGCGATCGGCAAGGCCGGCAATCCGCAGGTCATGGACGGGGTGACGCCGGGCCTGGAATGCGGCCTCGCGACCGACGCGATCTCCGGCGCGCACCTGATCCTCACCGCCGCCGGCATCGACACGCATATCCACTACATCTCGCCGCAGCAGGCTTACGCGGCGCTGTCCAACGGCACGACGACCTTGATCGGTGGGGGCACCGGACCGTCGGACGGCTCCAACGCGACGACCGTCACCTCGGGGCCGGGCAACATCCGGACGATGCTGCGCGCCTTCGAGGGCTGGCCGATCAACGTCGGCATCCTCGGCAAGGGCCACGGGCACGGCAAGGCGGCGCTGGTCGAGCAGATCGAGGCCGGCGCGGTCGGCTTCAAGTGCCACGAGGACTGGGGCACCACGCCGGCGGTGCTGCGCTCGGCGCTCGCGGTGGCGGATGAGATGGACGTGCAGGTGTGCATCCACACCGACACGCTCAACGAGTCCGGCTTCGTCGAGGACTCGATCGCGGCGTTCGAGGGCCGCGCCGTCCACTCGTTCCACACCGAAGGGTCGGGGGGCGGCCACGCGCCGGACATCATCAAGATATCGGGCCTGCCGAACGTGCTGCCGTCCTCGACCAATCCCACGCTCCCCTACGGGATCAACTCGCAGGCAGAGCTCTACGACATGATCATGGTGTGCCACCACCTCAGCCCCGACATCCCGTCGGACGTGGCGTTCACCGAGAGCCGCATCCGCGCCGAAACCATCGCCGCCGAGAACGTGCTGCACGACCTCGGCGTGATCTCGATGATGTCGAGCGATTCGCAGGCGATGGGCCGGATCGGCGAATGCTGGCTCCGCACCATCCAGACCGCGGATGCGATGAAGACCGGGCGCGGCAAGCTGCCGGAAGATGCCAAGGGCAACGACAATTTCCGCGTCCTGCGCTACGTGGCGAAGATCACGATCAACCCGGCCATCACGCACGGGATCTCCCACGTGCTCGGCTCGGTCGAGGTCGGCAAGATCGCCGACCTGGTGCTGTGGGAGCCGGCGTTCTTCGGCGCGAAGCCGAAGCTCGTGCTCAAGAATGGCGTCATCAGCTGGGCGGTGATGGGCG
This sequence comes from uncultured beta proteobacterium, assembly GCA_963747775.1. GTDB lineage: Bacteria > Pseudomonadota > Gammaproteobacteria > Burkholderiales > SG8-39 > JAGVSZ01. The sequence continues at coordinate 705,443 of CAVVGT010000016.1, read as the reverse complement.
ACCCGAACGCGTCGCTGCCGACGCCGCAGCCGGTCTACTACCGGCCGATGTTCGGCGCCTTCGGCAAGGCGCTGGCCGATTCCTGCATCACCTTCGTCTCGGCCGCCGCGTACGCCGCAGGCATCAAGAAGAAACTGGGACTCGATCGGCAGGTCATGGCGATCCGGAACACCCGGAAGATCGGCAAGCGCGACATGGTCCGCAATTCCGGTACGCCGAAGATCGAGGTGAGCCCCGAGACGTTCGCGGTCACCGTCGACGGCAAGCACGCCACGGTGACGCCGTTGAAGACGGTCTCGCTCAACCAGAAGTACTTCTTCAGCTGACCCGCCGCCCGTGATCCTCGTCGAAGCCGTCCTCGGGAACGCCGGCGACCCTGAGTGGGCGGCGCGCCTCGGCGCGGCTGCCGTCGACGAGCTTGCGCTCGACCACTGGGAGGCGCAGAAGAACCGCTTCCGCAAGAAGACCGCAGGCGGCGTCGAGCTCGCGGTGTCGCTCGACCGCGGCGCGTTCATGCGCGACGGCGACGTGCTGCTGTGGGACGCGAAGGCCGCGCGCGCCGTCGTGGCGCGGATCAGCCTGCGCGACGTGATGATCATCCATCTGGACGGGATGGCCGGAGCCCCGCCCGAGATCGCGCTGCGCACCTGCGTCGAGCTGGGCCACGCGCTCGGCAACCAGCACTGGCCCGCCCTGGTCAAGGGCAATCGCGTGTATGTGCCGCTCACCGTCGACCGCAAGGTGATGGCGTCCGTCATGAACACGCATCGCTTCGAGGGGATCCGCTACGAGTTCGTGCCGGGCGGCGAGATCGTGCCGTACCTCGCCCCGCACGAGTCGCGGCGGCTCTTCGGCGGCGCCGAAGGACCGGTGCATACGCATACCCAGGAGCAGTACGTCGCGGTCGACGACGAGACCGGGCAGACCTACGGACGCCCGCCGGTGCGCGCGCACTCGCATCCGCACCCGCACCCGCACACCGACACCGACCCGCACAAATGACTGCCGGTGACGACGGCGGGACGGGGCCGGCCGCTGCGGCGGGCCTCGCCCGCATGCTGCAGTTCGGGGACTCGATGTTCCCGATCGGCGGGTTCGCGTTCTCCGGCGGGCTCGAATCGGCGATCCAGAAGCGCGCGGTGACCGACGCGGACACGCTGCACGCATTCGCGCGCACCGCGGTCGAGCAGGCCGCGGCGGGCGACGGCATCGCGGTCGTCTGGGCGCATCGCGCAGCCGCTGCGGGCGACGTCGCCGAGCTCACGCGGATCGACGAGCGCGTCTACGCCCGCAAGCTCTCCGGCGAGACGCGGACGATGTCGGTGCGCATGGGCAAGAAGTTCGCCGAGATGGGCGCCGAGGTGACTGGCGCGCCGCTCCTCGCGGCGTGGCGCGAACGCATCGACGCCCGCGACACGCCCGGCTGCTATCCGGTGGCGCTGGCGGTCAACTTCGCGGTGCAGGGGCTCCCGGCGCGCGACGCGTTCGTCGTGCACCAGTACGGCGTCGCGGCGATGATCCTGAGCGCGGCGCTGCGGCTGATGAAGATCAGCCACGTCGACACGCAGCGGATGCTCTACCAGCTCAACGCCGGCGCGGATGCCGCCTACGAGGTTGCCGCCCGCGCGCGCCTTGCGGACATGGCCGGATTCGCGCCGCTGACCGAGATCCTGGCGGCCGCCCACGTGAAGGCGCACGTGCGCCTGTTCATGAACTGAGAACGGAACACGCGACGATGAAGAAGAAGATCACGCGCATCGGGGTCGGCGGTCCGGTCGGGTCGGGCAAGACCGCAATCGTCGAAGCGATCACGCCGCGCCTCCTCGAGATGGGCATCAAGGTGCTCATCATCACCAACGACGTGGTGACGACCGAGGATGCGAAGCACGTCCAGCGGACGCTCAAGGGCATCCTGCTCGAGGAGCGCATCCTCGGCGTCGAGACCGGCGCCTGCCCGCACACCGCGGTGCGCGAGGATCCGAGCATGAACCTCGCCGCGGTCGAGGACATGGAGGCGCGCTTCCCCGACGGCGACGTGGTGCTGATCGAGAGCGGCGGGGACAACCTGACGCTGACGTTCTCCCCGGCGCTGGTCGATTTCTTCATCTACGTCATCGACGTGGCCGCCGGCGACAAGATCCCGCGCAAGAACGGTCCCGGGATCACGCAGTCGGACATCCTCGTCATCAACAAGACCGACCTTGCGCCGCACGTCGGCGCGAGCCTCGCCGTGATGGAGCACGACTCGCGCCTGATGCGCGGCGACAAGCCGTTCCTGTTCACGAACTGCAAGACCGGCGAGGGGATTCCGGCGCTCGTCGAGCTGATCCGCAGCGACCTCCTCTTCGACCTGAAGCTGCCCGCGAAGCAGCCTGCGTAATGCGCATCGCCGAGGGCGCGCCGACTCTCGCCCCATGGGCCGCGGCCGAGGCGCTCGGCCTGACGGCGGCGGAGGTCGCGGCGTTCCAGGACGAGCCGCCGCAGATGGCGAGCGGCGCGGTCGGGAAGACGGGTTTCCTCCGCCTCGGCTTCGAGGCCCGCGGCGAGCGCACGATCCTGGCGGAGCTCGATCGCCGCGCACCGTACATGGCGCAGCGCGCGCTGTACCCGGACCCGGCGATGCCCGACCAGGCCTGGCTCTTCATGATCACCACGTCGGGCTGCGTGCTGCAGGGCGACCGGCTCGCGCTCGAGGTCGCACTGGCGCCTAGGGCACGCGCGCACGTCACGACGCAGTCGGCGACCAAGGTCCACAGCATGGACGCCAACTACGCGGTGCAGACGCAGTCGATCACGCTCGCCGACGGCGCCTACCTCGAGTTCCTGCCCGAGCCGCTCATCCCGCACCGGCGCGCCCGCTTCCTGAGCGACACGCGGATCTCGATCGCCCCGACAGCGACGCTGCTCTATGCGGAGATCGTCCAGCCGGGGCGAAAGCACCACCACCCGGACGAGTCCTTCGGCGCCACGCTGCTGTCCTTCGCGGTCGAAGCGGCGCGTCCCGACGGCCGCACGCTCTTCAGCGAGAAGCTGGTGATCGAACCGGCGCGGCGTCCGGTGCGGCAGACCGGCGTGATGGGCTCGTTCGACGTGCTGGGGAACGTCGTCCTGCTGACTCCGAAGGACCACGCGGATCGCATCCACGCGCGGGTCGACGCGGAGGTGGACCTGGCGAACGGCGTCGCCTTCGGCGCGTGCCGGCTGCCGAACGACGCCGGGCTGATCTTCAAGGCGCTCGGGCGCGAGACCGCGCAGGTCAGGGCGAAGGTGCGGGACTTCTGGGCGGTGGCGCGCGAAGAGGTTACCGGTACCGGCATTCCGCCGGCGTTTTTCTGGCGCTGAGCGCGCGGACAGGAGGCGGCGATGAAAGGATTGCTGGCGTGGTGGGAAGGTCTCTGCGCTGCGTCGAAAGTCCTGCGCTTCGTGGACCTCAACCTGCGCGGCATCGGGCAGGTGATGTTCCAGGACAATCCGCTCTCCGGGCTCCTCTTCTTCGTCGCCATCGGGTGGGGGTCGTACGCCGCCGGCATGCCGCAGGTGGCGATCGGCGGGCTGGTGGCGGTCGTCGCGGCGACGCTGACCGCGCAGTGGCTGCGCGTCGAGGCGGCCGACCTCGCCGCCGGGCTATTCGGGTACAACGCCTACCTCGTCGGCCTCTCGTTCGGCACGTTCCTCGCCGTCTCGCCGCTGTGGTGGGTCTACGTCGCGCTCGGCGGCGCGGTGTCCGTGGTGGCCACCCTCGGGACCGCCAACGTGTTCAAGACCTGGGGCGTCGCCGCGCTGACTGCGCCGTTCGTCCTCACGGCGTGGCTGTTCCTGCTCGCCACCTATGCGTTCTCCGCGATCGAGGGCAGCGGGCTGCCGATGGCCGCCGGGATCGCGCCGCTCGACCCGGCGGCGGCGAACCCGCTCGCGTTCGGCGACTTCGTCCAGGGGATCCTGAAGAGCATCACGCAGGTGTTCCTGAAGGCCAGCGTCATCGCCGCGCTGCTGCTCCTCGCCGGGCTGGCGGTGAACTCGCTCGCCGCCGCGGTGTTCGCGCTCGGCGGCGCGATCGTGGCGGTGGTCGCCGCGCACGTCCTCGGCGCGGAGAGCGACCTCATCATCGGCGGCCTGATGGGCTTCAGCCCGGTGCTCACTGCGATCGCGATCGGTGCGGTGTTCTACAAGCCGGGCGCGCGCGTCGCGATCTACGCGCTCGTGGGGACGGTGTTCACCGTCGTCGTCCAGGGCGCGATGAACGTGGCCCTGACGCCGTTCGGCATTCCCACGCTGACCGCGCCGTTCGTCCTCGCCTCCTGGCTCTTCCTGCTGCCGCGCCAGCACTTCGAATGACGCTCGCTTCGATCCTCGCGCCCGTCCTGCTCGGCTGCTGCATCGTGTACCGCATCGGCGTCGGCGACGGCGTCTTCGGGTAGCGCAGCGGCGCTAGAGCGCGTCGTTGATCGCGAAGCCGGCGCCAATCGTGCTCTGATTCCAGTTGTAGTCGATCAGGCTCTCGCCGTACCCGGTGAAGGCCTGGACGTAGGCGCGCAGCGGGCCGAGGAGGCGCGGCGACATCCACGTGAGCTCGGCGGCGCCCTTGCCCTGGCTGATGTTGCCGCGGCCCATCAAAGAGAAGCTGTGGTCGCGCCACTTGTAGATCGCGGTGAGGCTGCCGTACCCGTAGAAGTCGGTGATGTTCGGGTTGTCTTCCTTGTAGTTGAACGGATACCAAGCCTTGGCGAGCAGCGCGAAGTTCTCGCGCTCGAACCCGAACGTCGCGATGATCCGGTCCCAGCTCCGCGACAGGGTGTCGGAACGCCCGTTCGATTGGTGGGTGTAGCCGACGTTGAGCAGGTTCCACTGGAAGCCGGCGCCGAGATCGATCCCGGGCCGGTAGCTCACGAACAGCTCCGGCATGTAGTTCGTTTCCCGGAACGGGCGCGAGGTATCGCCGTTGTACACCTGCCACTGGTTCTGCTGCGTATAGCCCGCCCACACGCCCCAGCGCCGGTCCTCGGTCGTCCACAGCCGCATCTTGAAGCTGAGCTGGAACTTGGCCTCCGTATTGTCGAGGTTCTCCGGCTGGCCGGCGGCCGCGAATAAGGGCGCGTACGGCGCGGTGTTGAGGTTGTCGGTGTAGCGCGCAATCAGCAGGTAGTTCTGGTTGTACAGATCGATGACGTACCGGTTGGAGCCCGGCTCGAAACCCCACGCTGCGTCGATCAGTGACGGGGTCGCGCGCAGACCCGACGCGGCCGGTGTGGGCTTCTCGGCGAGCGCCGGCGGCGTCGCCGCGGCCGGCGCTTTGTCGGAGGTGGCAGGCACCTCCGTGCGGCCACTGGCCCGGTCATAGCAGGCGAGTCGCTCGTGGTCGGAAGCGATCGCCGCGCACTCGGCGATGGCTGACGGTACGGTCTGTGCCGCCACGGGGCCGGCCACGCTGAAGAGGGCGGCGATCAGCAGTGCTGCGCGATATCGATGCATGGCGTTCCTCATTGACGTCTTCTCGCGATCCGGGTGTGCAACAAACGGGGAGAATGGCTATCGGTCGCCCGGTGCCGGGCAGCCGGTGCACGATTGCAGATTCGCGCCACGGAACGTCGCTTTCTCGAGCTTCGCACCGGTCAGATTGGCGCCCTCGAGATTCGCTTTCTCGAAGCGCGCGCCCTGCAGGTCGGCGCCCGCGAGATCGGCGCCGCGCAGGTCGGCCCCGAACAGGTCCGCCCGCTCCAGATTGGCGCCGCGCAGCTTCACCGATTCCATCCGCGCGTACCGCAGGCTGGCACCACTCAGATTCGCATCGCTCAGATCGGCTCCGCCGAGGGTGGCGCCCTGGAGATCGGCTGCGCTCACGCTCGCCCGCACGAGGTTTGCGCCGCTGAGGTTCGCGCCGCGCAGACCGGCGCGATCGAGCGAGGCTCCGGTGAGGTTCGCCCGCTGGAAATCCGCCCGCTGAAGCCGCGCGCGGTCGAACCGCGCATCGGTGAGGTCCGCACCGCTCAGATTGGCGCGAGAGAGGTCCGCCCGCGTCAGGTCCGCCTTGGGCAGGGACGCGCCGCGCAGGTTCGCGGACGTGCATTGCGTGCCCGGCCGGATCTGGCACCGGTCGATCGTCTGCGTCGTCTGCGCGACGGCGACGGGCACGGCGCAAAGGGCAAGGATGGCGGTGAGGAGTAAACGCATGTCAAGCCTCGTTGTTGAATCGGTTGCGGTAAATGGTGTCGCGCGTGCGTCAGGGCGTCACGCCGTTGAGCTCGGCCCAGCCGTTCCACATGATCTGGATGCCGATGCAGAGCAGGATGAACGCCATCAGCCGCATCATCACGAGCATGCCGACCGCGCCGAGCCGGTCGAGCACCGCGGCGGAATTCCTGAAGACAAAGTAAAGAACCAGGGAGACGAGCGCCGCGCCGACGGCCGCCACGACCGCCCCCGCCAGGTACAGGACGGGCGTCGTCGGGATCTGGGCGCCGAGCGCGATGGACGCCGCGATCGTCCCCGGTCCGGTCGTCAGCGGGAACGTGATCGGAACGAAGCTCCGCCGGACGATTTCGGCATCCGACAGCGCCGACGCCTCTTCCGCCGCGGCGGCGTGCACGTCGTCGTCCTCGGTGCGGTGAAGCATGCGCCAGGCCGTGGCGGCCACCAGCAGGCCGCCACCGAGGCGCACCACGGGCAGCGAGACGCCGAAAAACGCCAGCACGTACGTGCCGATCAGCATCGAGACCACCACCACGAACCAGCCGTTGATCGCCACCTGGCGCGCCAGCCGCTTCGCGATGCTGCGATTGGCGCCGACCGTCGCGACAAAGATCGGCGCGGTGCTGAGCGGGTTGATGATCGGCAGCAAGGTCACCGGCACGAGGATCAGCGCCTTCAGGAACGGGACGACGAACGACTCCAAGAATCCTCCGCAGGCGCGTCGCAGGCGCGGGCCGCGAGTCTATCGCGAACTGCGTGCTACGAGCTATCCCTACCGCCCTCGAGACGTCGCCGTGGCCGGGAGACGAGACTGCGGAGACGGCGAGCGTCGATCAGGAAAAGAAGTCCACTTTCGCACTTTCTATGTTGTACATCGCTCCGACGATCTTGATCGCGCCCTTCGCCTTGAGCTCGCTCAGCACGGGGCTGCCCTTTTGGATGCTCTCCATGGTGAGCTCCACGTTCTTGCGCGCTACCGCGTCCACAAAGGCGTTGTTCTTGGCAGAGCGGTCGCCCTGGTACGCGGCCGCCTTCACCGCCGGTTGGATCTTTGCGAGCAGGCCCGTGAGGTTGCCGAGCTTCACGTCGTCGATCGCGCCCTTGATCGCGCCGCACGCGGTGTGTCCCATCACCAGCACGATTTTGGCGCCGGCTGCTGCGCAAGCGAACTCCATGCTGCCGAGGATGTCGTCATTGGCGATGTTTCCGGCCACGCGCGCATTGAAGACGTCGCCGATGCCGAGATCCATGATCGTTTCCGCCGACGCGCGCGAGTCGATGCAACTCAGGATCACCGCCGCGGGAAACTGTCCCTTGGCGCTCGCACGCTGCTGGGCGAGGAAGTCCTGCGTCGTCTTGCCGCTGCGGAAGCGTTCGTTGCCCCGTTTCATCATCGCGATGATCTCATCGGGAGTCAGCTTGTCCCGCTGCGCCTTGGTAAGCGCCGCGGCATAGGCAATCTGGGCAAAGGGGCCCGCGCCCAGGAGGCCTGCCGCAGTGGCGATCCCTGCCGCTTTCAGGAAGCTCCGGCGGGTCGTGGGATTGCAGCAATCGGAAGGGGAGCTTTGCATGGCTTGGGGCTCCGTGGGGTGGCCTGCTCGTGTGAAAGGCGCTTCGACGGCGTTCTGCGCCGCGGCCGAGAATAACAGGGAAGTCTCGCGTCACCGATCGGTCGCGCACCATCGCCGCGTCGGGAACCCCGACATCGGCGCTGATCCCATGGAACAGCTGCGGCGCGTACATGGCCGCGACGCTCGGGGTCGCCACGTTCAGCTATCTGCCTTACGCGATCTTCAACTTCGCGAGCCCGCTGCTGGCGATCGCGATCGCGTATCTCGGCGTGCGGATGCTGCGCGGCCCGGAGACGCCGGGGCAAGATCCGGCGCCGCCCCCCTGTTGCGTCGCACCAGCGCAACACGGACAATCCGTGAGAACAACAGCAAGGCCAACCCCCATGCACCCCACTCGCACCCTCGGTCCTCTCGCGCTGGCAACGCTTGCGCTCCTCGCCGCATGCCGTCCCGCGCCCGAGCCGCCACCGCCCGAAATCCGTCCGGTGCGCACGATGACGGTGATGAAGCTCGCCGCCGGCCAGACGGTGTCGCTCACCGGCACCGTCCAGGCGCAGACCGAGGTCAACTACGCGTTCCGCATCGACGGCCGGATGATCGACCGCCCGGTCCGCGTCGGCGATGCGATCCGGCCCGGCCAGCTCCTCGCCCGACTCGACGCCTCGAACGAGGAATCGGGCCTCGCCTCCGCCCGGGCGCAGCTCGCCGAGCGCGCAGGCGCAGGCGGTCGAGGCAGCGGAACAACCTCAACCGGCAGAAGGCAGCTGCTCGAGCAGCGCTTCATCTCGCAGGCCGCGTTCGACCAGATCGCGGCGAACCTGCAGAGCGCCGACGCCGCGGTCATCTCCGCGCGGTCGCAGGTCGAGCTCGCGCAGAACCGCGTGAGCTACACGCGCCTCGTCGCCGACGCGCCCGGCACCGTCGCCGCGGTGGGCGCCGAGGCTGGCGAGGTCGTGCCCGCCGGCCGCACGGTCGTGCAGGCCGCGCGCAAGGAAGGCCGCGACGCCGTGTTCGACGTGCCGGCGCAGATCAAGGACCGGGCACCGTCCAACCCGGAGATCACGGTGGCGCTCACCACCGATGCGAACGTCACCGCGAAGGGCCGCGTCCGCGAAGTCTCGCCGCGCGCCGACCCGGTGACCGGCACGTTCAAGGTGCGCATCGGCCTGATCGACCCGCCTGCCGGCCTGAGGCTCGGATCGACGGTGACCGGCACGATGAAGATGGAGACCGCCGCGGCGATCGAGATCCCGGGCTCGGCGCTGGTGCGCGCCGGCACGCAGTCGGCGGTGTGGATCGTCGATCCCAAGACCCAGACGGTCGCGCAGCGGCCGATCCGGGTCGCCGGCCACGACGCGGAGCGGGTCGTCGTCGCCGAGGGCCTCGAGGCCGGCGACGTCATCGTGACCGCCGGCGTCCAAGCCCTCCATTCCGGCCAGAAGGTGCGCCCGCTCGGAGCCGCGAAGTGATCGGCCCCAACCTGTCGGAATGGGCGATCCAGCGCCGGTCGCTCATCGTCTATTTCATGATCGCGGCGGTCGTCGCCGGGACGATCTCCTTCATCCGGCTCGGGCGCGCCGAGGACCCGGTCTTCACCTTCCGGACCATGATCGTCTCGGCCGCCTGGCCCGGCGCCAGCATCGAGGACACGCTCCTGCAGGTCACCGAGCGCATCGAGCGCAAGCTCCAGGAGACGCGCCACCTCGACCGGGTGCGCAGCTACACCACCGCCGGCACCACGATCATGTTCGTCGACCTCAAACAGTCGACGCCGCCCGACGAGGTGCGCGGCATCTGGCAGCAGGTGCGCAACAACGTCGGCGACATCCGCCTCACCCTCCCGCAGGGCACGATCGGCCCCGGCTTCAACGACGACTTCGGCGACACCTACGGGATCATCTACGGCTTCACCGCCGACGGCTTCAGCCACCGCGAGCTGCGCAACTACGTCGAGGACACGCGCTCGCGCCTGCTCGCGGTCCCGGACGTGTCGAAGATCGAGATCCTCGGCGCCCAGGACGAGGGCATCTTCCTCGAGTTCTCCACCGCGCGGCTCGCGGGCCTCGGCCTCTCGTACTCGGCCCTCCTCGCCCAGCTGCAGGCGCAGAACCTGGTGCGGCCCGCCGGGGTGCTGCAGACCGGCGACGAGCGGATCTTCCTGCGCGTGTCGGGCGCGTTCGACTCGGAGGAGGACATCAAGGCGGTCAACCTCGTCGTCGGCGAGCGTCTCATCCCGCTGCGCGACATCGCGCAGGTCCGGCGCGGCTACTCCGACCCCCCGTTGCCCCTCTTCCACGTGAACGGCAAGCCCGCGATCGGGCTCGCGATCGCGATGCGCGACGGCGGCGACATCCTCGCGCTCGGGGCCAACCTGAAGCGGGAGATGGCGGACGTCCGCGCGAACCTCCCGGTCGGCGTCGAGCCCTTCCTCGTCTCCGACCAGGCGGTCACCGTCGACCTCGCCATCAACGACTTCATGACCTCGCTGTGGCAGGCGATCCTCATCATCCTCGCGGCGAGCTTCGTCAGCCTCGGCGTGCGCCCCGGCTCGGTGGTCGCGCTGGCGATCCCGCTCACGCTCGCAGTCGTGTTCGCGGTCATGCTGATCGCCGGAATCGACCTCCAGCGGATCTCGCTCGGCGCGCTGATCATCGCGCTCACGCTCCTCGTCGACGACGCGATGACCACGGTCGACGCGATGATCCGGCGGCTCGCGGCCGGCGACACGAAGGAGCAGGCGGCGACGTTCGCCTACAAGAACCTCGCCGCGCCGATGCTGATCGGCACCCTCATCACCATCGCCGGCTTCGTCCCGATCGGGTTCGCCCGCAGCTCGGCGGGCGAGTACACCTTCTCGATCTTCGCGGTGGTGGCGATCGCGCTCGTCACCTCGTGGCTCGTCGCGGTGACCTTCGCGCCGGTGATCGGCATCGCGATCCTGAAGGCGCCGAAGGCCACCGGCGGCGAGGAGAAGCCGGGGGCGATGATGCGCGCGTACCGCGGCCTGCTGACGGGCGCGATGCGCGCGAAGTGGCTGACGATCGCGGTGACGATCGTCGCGTTCGCCGGCGCGATCTACCTGCTGCGCTTCGTGCCGTCGCAGTTCTTCCCCGCCTCCGACCGGCCGGAGCTCGTCGTCGACCTGACCCTGCGGCAGAACGCGTCGATCTACGCCTCCGAGGACGTGGCGCAGCGGCTCGAGGCTGCGCTCGCCAATGACAAGGACATCGACCACTGGAGCACCTACGTCGGGCGCGGCGCGATCCGCTTCTACCTGCCGCTCAACGTGCAGCTCGCCAACCCGTTCTTCGCCCAGGTGGTGATCGTCGCCAAGGGCTTCGAGGAACGCAAGCGCGTGCACGACCGCCTCGAGAAGCTGCTCGCCGAGGAGTTCCCCGACGTGGTGTCGCGCGTCGCGCCGCTCGAGCTGGGGCCGCCGGTCGGCTGGCCGGTGCAGTACCGGGTGAGCGGTCCGGACAAGGACGAGGTCACCAAGATCGCACAGCAGATCGCCCAGGTGGTGGCGGCGAACCCGCAGGCGCGGCACGTCAACTTCGACTGGATGGAGCCGGCGCGCCAGCTGCGCTTGAAGATCGACCAGGACCAGGCGCGGCAGCTCGGGGTCAGCTCGGCTACGATCGCCGCGGTGCTCAACGCCTCGATCTCCGGGTCGACGGTGACGCAGGTGCGCGACGACATCTACCTGGTGAACGTCGTGGCGCGCGCGGTCGACCAGGAGCGCGCGTCGGTGTCGACGCTCCGCTCCCTCCAAGTGCCGATCGCGGGCGGGCGCACCGTCCCGCTCAGCCAGTTCGCGAGCTTCGAGTACGGCGAGGAGTACCCGCTCGTGTGGCGCCGCGACCGGGTGCCGACGCTCACCGTGCGCGCGGACACCGTGGCCGGCGTGCTGCCGGACGACGTCGTCGCCGCGCTGGAGGCGCCGGTCGCCGAGCTCGCGAAGGCGCTGCCGAAGGGCTACCGCATCGCCCTCGGCGGCATCGCCGAGGAGAGCGCGATCTCGCAGGCGTCGGTGTTCGCGGTCGTGCCAGTGATGATCCTGCTCATGCTCACCGCGCTGATGCTCCAGCTCCAGAGCTTCCGCAGCGTCTTCGTGGTGCTCGCGGTGCTGCCGCTCAGCCTGATCGGCGTCGTGCTCGGGCTGCTCGTCTTCAACCGGCCGCTCGGGTTCGTTGCGATCCTCGGCATCCTCTCGCTCATCGGGATGGTCGCCAAGAACGCGGTGATCCTGGTGGTGCAGATCGAGACCGACCGCGCCGAGGGCAAGACCGTCTGGGACGCGGCGATCAGCGCGGCGAGCTCCCGGCTGCGGCCGCTGATGCTCACCGCGTTCTCGACCGTGCTCGGCCTCATCCCGATCGCGCCCACCGTGTTCTGGGGGCCGATGGCCTTCGCGATCATGGGCGGGCTGATGGTCGGGACGCTGCTGATGCTCGTGTTCCTGCCCACGCTCTACGTGACCGTCTTCGGGGGCAGTCCGCGACGAGGCGCCTCCCGCGAAGTCGGCGGCGCGCGCGGCGGCGTGACGGGTAGCGGGGACGGAGCGCCTCCGGTGAGGTGCCGTGAGCCAGGGGCGAGCAGGCGCTCGCTCTTCTGGTCGCCGCCGGGCTCAGAACGACCCGAATGCCTTGCCGAGCGCGATGGCCACGACCACCGCGAGCAGCGGCCCGACGAGGATCACCATCGCGATGTCGCGGTAGCTCTGGCGCATCGTGGCGCCGCAGATCGACAGCAAGGTGGCGATCGCGCCGCTGTGCGGCAACTGGGCGAGCGGGCCGCTGGCGAGGGCGGCGACGCGATGCATCAGCGCCGGATCGATGCCCGCCTCCGCCGCCAGCCGCGCGTACGTCTCGCCGAACGTGTTCAGCGTGATGATGAGCGCGCCCGAAGCGGAAGCGGTCACCACGCCCATCACGCCCGCCGCGACCGCCATCGACACCAGCGGACCGCCGGGCAGGGCCAGCAGTCCGTCCCGCACCACGCCGAAGGCGGGAAGCGCCGCGACGACCGCGCCGAACCCGGCCAGGCTCGCCACGTTGAAGATGGGCAGCACGGACGCGTTGGCGCCCGCATCCAGGCTCTTGCGCAGCTCGGGGAGACGCGCGCGGTTGAGAGCCACCAGCACCACCGATGCGACGATCAGCGCCGTCACCACCGACCAGATGCCGCTCACCGCCTGGAGCGAGATTCCGCCCCAGCGCGCTTCGGCGAGGAACGACGTGTCCAGCCGCGGCAGGACGAGCCAGGTCATCGACAGGTTGACTGCGAGGACGACCGCGATCGGCACCGCCGCGACCATGAACGGCGGGAGGCGTTCGCTGTGGTGGCCGTGCGGCAGCTCCGCGGGATCGAAGCTGTCGGTGTCGGTGGCGCGCTCGCGGACCAACTCCGCGTCCGGGGTCGCGTGCACGGCGGGGCCGTAGCCCTCCCCTTTGCGGCGAGCGGCGGCCTCCACGCGGCCGAGCCACCACAGGCCGAAACCCAGGATGACCGCCGCCGCCACCACCCCGAGACCCGGCGCCGCGAAGATCGTGGTGCCGAAATACGGCATCGGAATCGCGTTCTGGATCGCGGGCGTGCCCGGCAGTGCCGTCATCGTGAAGCTGAAGGAGCCGAGCGCGATCGCCGGCGGGATCAGCCGATGCGGGACCGACGCCTGCCGGAAGAGCGCGTCGGCCACCGGGTACAGGGCGAACGACACCACGAAGAGGCTCACGCCGCCGTACGTGAGCAGCGCGCAGGCGAGCACCACCGCGATTACCGCGCGCGCCGCCCCCAGCCGCTCGGTGATCGTGCGCGCGATCGCAAGGGCGGCGCCGCTGTCATCCATCAGCTTGCCGAACACCGCGCCGAGCAGGAAGAGCGGGAAGAACTGGATGATGAAGCGACCGGCCCCGGCCATCAGCGTCTGGGTCCAATGCGCGAGCAGCGGCTCGCCGGCGAATGCGGCGGCGACGAGCGCCGCCAGCGGCGCGGCGAGCAGCAGGCTGAAGCCCCGGTAGGCGAGCCCGATGATCAGGCCGATGGCGACCAGGATCCCGGCGAGCCCGACGAGGTCAGCGGTCGTCATCGCACCGACTCCGGGCCGGGTCCGGGGTCATGAGCCGGTCGAGCGCTCGCTATCGCGCGGTCCATCCGCCATCCACGGGGAGCGCCACACCGTTGAGCTGCGCCGCGGCGTCCGAGCAGAGGAACACGGCGAGCGCCCCGAGCTGCTCCGGGGTGGTGAACTCGAGCGAGGGCTGTTTCTCGCCGAGCAGCCTGATCTTTGCGTCGTCCGGCGACAGCTTCTCCTTCTCTGCGAGGGCGTCGATCTGCTTTTGCACCAGCGGCGTGAGCACCCATCCGGGGCAGATCGCGTTGCAGGTGATGCCGGTCGTGGCCGTCTCCAGAGCCACCGCCTTCGTGAGGCCGACCACGCCATGCTTGGACGCGACGTATGCCGACTTGTCCACCGATGCGACCAGGCCGTGCACCGAGGCAATGTTGACGATCCGGCCCCAATCGCGCTTGAGCATTTGCGGCAGCGCCGCACGGATCGCCAGGAATACCGCGGTGAGGTTGATTGCGATCACCGCATCCCAGCGCTCGACCGGGAACTCGTGCACCGGCGCAACATGCTGGATGCCGGCGTTGTTGACCAGCACGTCGACGCGCCCGAGCTCCCGAATTGCCTGCTCGATCAGCCCGGTCACCTCGGCCGGCTTGGAGAGGTCGGCACCGCTATAGGCCACGCGCACCCCGTAGCTCGCGGCGATTTCCTTGCGCAGCTTCTCGATCGCGGCCGCCTCGCCGAAGCCGTTGATCATCAGATCGGCGCCCCCGGAGCCAAGCGCGCGCGCAATCCCGAGTCCGATACCGCTCGTCGAGCCGGTAACGACAGCCACCTTGCCTTTCAACATGACTTGCCTCCTTCATGGTTGCAACCGGCTCGAGCGTCGCTGGCGACCCCCGCCGGCTATACGCAGGTCGCGAGCAGCAGCGTCGGACCGAGCGTGAGGACGGTAGCGACGAACGCAGTGACCAAGGTCCAGAGGACCACCCAATGCAGGAACGAGCCGGTCGGGCCGAGGGCGGGGTCGGGACGGGTGCTCGCGTAATCGCGCCACAGCCAGCCGATCACGGCCAGGTGGGCGAGCAGCACCGCGGCGAGGCCGAGGCGGAGCGCGCCCGTCGGCCAGGCGAAAGCGCAGCCGAGGGCATGCAGGGCGTAGATGACGACGAGCGCGCTGCACCAGACACCGTAGCCCAGCGCGAGCAGCCAGAGCCGGCGGGGCGGAACGGGACGCGCGGTCATTGGGCTACCTTGTCGCTTCGCGACAAGGGTTCGCGCTTGGAGCGGCCCGGCGCGCTCACGACCGCGCCCCGAGCATCGCCACGAGCGACGGCAGCGCGAGGACGAGGCCGATCGCAATCGCGCCGGTCACCACCGAGTAGTCGAGCCAGAGCCGCGTCAGGCGCAGGTCGACGATCCGCGTCGGCGAGACGCGGCCGGCGGCGATGCGCAGGACGTTGCTGAGCAGGAAGGCGAGCCCGATGCCGGCGTGCAGGGCGACGTAGCCCAGCAGCGCGGCGGCCGTCGCGCCGAGCGCGTGCTCGCGGGGCGGCGGGGCGATGCCGCCGATCAGGACCACGACCGCGGCGATGCCGCCGACGAGCGCGAGCGCGGTGAGGCCGATCCAGCCCCGCGGCGCGCGGCCGCCGGCGAGCGCACGCAGCGAACCCCGCGCCCCCGCCGCGGCGATGACGAGCGCGAGGACGCAGCCGAGCGCGAGCAGCAGGCTCGCGTCGGGCGATACCGCCGGCGGCCAGTTCGGCGCGGCGATCCAGAGGTAGAACGTGCCGAACACGAGCGAGGTGAAGAGCGTGCCGTCGGCGATCAGCGCGAAGACGAGCCCCCACCACGGCGGCGTACCCGTCACCTCGGTATGCGGCGGCACACTCACGCCGTGGCCGACCGGCAGCGGGCCGTAGTCGCGCGGGAGGCCGGCGCTCTGCGCGCCCCACACGAAGAGCCCCACGACCACGAGTCCCACGACGAGCGCCAGCAGGTAGAGCTTGAACAGGAAGGCCAGCACCACACCGGCAGTGGCGAGTCCGGCCCAGAGCGGCAGGTAGGTCGCGCGCGGCAGGACGATCAGCTGATCGGGGCTCCCGCTTGTCACGTGCACGCCGAGCGTTTCCTGCCACCCGTTGCGGGTGAAGCCCAGGTAGCCCTCGCCCCGCGCCAGGGCCGGCGCGAGCGTCGCCGGGGCGACGCGGTCGTCACGGGAATCGAAATGGGGGACCGAGGCGAAGTTGTAGGGCGCCGGCGGGATCGGCATCGCCCATTCGAGCGTCGCCGCCTTCCACGGGTCGCGCCGCACCCGCCGCCCGTAGAGGAGCTGCACCAGCAGGTCGATCACGAGCAGGCCGAAGCCGATCGTCATGATGAAGCTGCCGACCGACGCGAGGAGGTTCAGCCCGGTCCAGCCCTCGTGCCCTGCATAGGTGGAGATGCGCCGCGGCATGCCGAGCAGGCCGACGAGATGCATCACCAGAAAGGTCAGGTTGAAGCCGATGAAGATCAGCCAGAACGCCGGCACCGACAGCCGCTGCACCGCGGTGCGCCCGGTGAGGAGCGGCAGCCAGTAGTACAGCGCTGCCAGCAACGGGAAGGCGAAGGCGCCGCCGGCGACGTAATGCAGATGGGCGACGACGAAATAGCTGTCGTGCGCCTGCCAGTCGAAGGGCACGATGGCCAGCATGACGCCGGTCAGGCCGCCGAGCACGAAAACGAAGAAGAAGCCGAAGATGTAGAGCATCGGCACGTTCCAGCGCGGGCGTCCGGAGGCCAGCGTGCCGAGCCAGGCGAACATCTGCACCGCCGTCGGCACCGCGACGATCGCCGAGCCGGCCGAGAAGAAGGCGAGCGCGAGATGCGGGATGCCCACCGTGAACATGTGGTGCACCCAGATGCCGAAGCTCACGAACGCGAGGGCGATGATCGCGACGACGATCGCCCGGTAGCCGACGAGCGGCCGGCCGGCGAAGACCGGGATCATCGTCGACAGGGCCCCCGCCATGGGCAGGAAGATGATGTAGACGTCCGGGTGGCCGAACAGCCAGAAGAGATGCTGCCAGAGCAGCGCGTCGCCGCCGCGCGTCGGATCGAAGAACGGCAGGCCGAAGGCGCGCTCGGTCTCGAGCAGGATCGAGGCGAGGATCAGCGGCGGGAAGGCCACCACCATCATCAGCGCGGTGACCAGGATGTACCAGCCGAAGATCGGCATCCGGTCGAGCGACATGCCCGGGGCGCGCATTTTGAGGATCGAGACGACGATCTCGACCGCGAAGCTCAGCGCCGAGATCTCGACGAAGGTCACGCCGAGCAGCCAGATGTCGGCGTTCACGCCGGGCGTGTAGGTGCTCGAGCTCAGCGGCGTGTACATGAACCAGCCGCCGTCGGGCGCGACCCCGAAGAGGAGCGACCCGGTCACGATCGTGGCGCCGAACAGGTAGCACCAGTAGCTGTACGCGGTCAGTCGGGGGAAAGCGAAGTCGCGCGCGCCGAGAATCTTCGGCGTCAGGTAGACCGCCATGCCTTCGAGCATGGGGATGACGAACAGGAACAGCATCACCGCCCCGTGCAGGGTGAATACCTGGTTGTAGGTCTCCGCATCCATGAACGCCGAGTCGGGGGTCGCGAGCTGGACGCGCGTCAGCATGCCGAGCAAGCCGGCGATCACGAAGAACAGGAATGCCGTGACCATGATGCGCAGGCCGATGACGGAGTGGTTGACCGAGGCGAGGCGCTGCAGCCCCGGCCCGGTGGCCCAAATTGCGACGAGCTCCCGGTGCAGCCGCAGCGCCCGGCTCGCCTGCGGCGACTGTCCGGCGGGCGCGCTCACTTCCTCGTCTCCACGCCGGCGTCGGCTTGTGCGAGCGCGGCGGGAAAGTCCGCCGCCGGATGGGCGACGACCTCGAACCGCATGCCGGCGTGTCCGACGCCGCAGAACTCCGCGCAGGTCCCCTCGTAGCGCCCCGGCGCGTCGGCCTGGATGCGCAGGACGTTCACGCGCCCCGGGATCGCGTCGATCTTTCCGGCGAGACGCGGAATCCAGAACGAGTGAATGACGTCGCGACTCGTCACTACGATGTCGACGGGCGTGCCGGCGGGCAGATGCAGGACGCCCGCGGTCCTTTTCCCGCCGTGGTCCGGATAGCGGAAGGTCCAGCCCCATCGCTCCGCGCGCACCTCGATCCGCGGCGGCGTCGCCCCCGGCAGCGGCAGGAGACGTTCGCCGGCGACGAGCCCGTAGGCCACGAGCGGCACGAGAACGATGGCCGGCAGGGCGAGCCCGCCGAGCACGAGCCAGCGGTGCGGCGGCACCGACGCACCCCAACCCGGCCGCAGGAACGCGGCCGCAAAGAGGCCCAGCATCAGGGCGAAGAGCACGACCGAGCCGGCGAGCATCACCCACCACAGCGTGGCGATCGCGCCGGCCGCGGGCCCGGAGGGATCGAGCGTCGAAAGCGGCCCGGTGCAGCCCGCCAGTGCCGCGACTGCCGCAAGGTTGACCGCCGTGCGCAGCACGCTATGATCCGGGCGCGAGGCACGTGTCCACCGCCCGGGAGGAGAGCCATGGCGAAGTCTCAGGACGATCCCGGCACGCAGGGCGCGAGCCCCGTCGTGCTGGAGATGCTCCGGCTCGACGTCGGGTCCAAGGTCGCCCTGGTCGGACATCCGCTCCACGTGATGATGGTGCATTTCCCGGTCGCGTTCGTCATCGCGACCCTCGGCGTCGACGTCTTCTACTGGTGGTCCGGCGACGAATTCTGGGTGCGGGTCGGCGTGTGGTCCGCGGGCTTCGCCTTCTGGTCCGCGCTCGCCGCGAGCGTCGTCGGCACGGCCGAGCTCGTGCTGGTGCGCGGCATCCGGCTGCTGGAGGCGAGCTGGTCGCACGCCGTGGCGGCGATGACGCTGCTCGCGATCACCGGCGCGGTCTGGGGCGAGCACCTCTTCAGGCCCGAGCTGATCCTGCCCCACGGGCTCGCCCTGTCGGCGCTCGCCTCGGTGATGGTGGGTTTCGCGGGCTGGCACGGCGGCAAGCTCGTGTTCGATCACGGCGTCGGCGTGCTGGTCACACCGAAGATCTGACGAAGCAGCGGCGCGAGGGCGCCGGGCTCGAACAGGCCCGGGGCGAGCTGCGCGGCGTCGATGGCGGGCTTGGCGAGCACGACCCAGAGGATCGCGACGATCAGGACGAGATAGGCCCCGGTCAGCGCGACGCAGGACCGCGACCCGAAGCGCCCCTCTGGCGCGAACACGCGCACCGCCACCAGGCCGGCGACGACATGCAGCATGACCATCGCTCCAACGAGGAGCATCTTGAGCGTGAACCACTCCCGGAACGTGCTCTGCAGGAAGATCAACGCCGTCCCGCTGGCGATCGCGACGAAGGCGGCGGGCGAGGTCATCGCCACGTAGACGAACCGGGTGACCCGGTGCAGCCGGTCGAGCTCCGGCCCGACCGCGTGGAGCCGGCGCTGCCAGAAGAGGTACGGCAGAACGATGAGCCCGCCGGCCCAGACCGCGATCGTGGCGATGTGGACGAATTTCAGGAAGGTCGTCACCGGGCCGGCTCGCCGGCACGCAGGCTGGACCAGGCGAGCCAGAGCCCTACTCCGAGGTAGGGGAGGATCGCCGGCACCCACATCAGGAGCCCACCGAGCTGCTGATCGGCGAGCGGGCTCAAGCCCCAGGGCGCCGTGCTCGCGAGATGCACGAGGTAGAGCGGCCGCGGCGCGAAGACGATCAGCGCGCCGAGCAGACCCATCTGCCCGATCGTCGCCACGAGCGCGATGAGCGCCAGGCCCGGCAGCGCTGCCGGCGCCAGGATCGCTCGCCACAGGAGCCACGCGCTGCCGAGCAGCGTGGCCTGCATCAGCCAGTAGGCCGGCACGCTGGCGAGGCCCCAGGCATAGGGCCCCGGCGCGTGCCAGAGCCACAGGACGGCCGCGTGCGTCGCGACCAGCACGGCGAACGGCGGCGCGCCCGCGCGGCGCACCGGAAAAGCCACTGCGAGGAGCGGCGCCACGGCGGCGATCAGCAAGACATGATGGAGCACCCGCGCCGAGAACAGCGCCGACGCCAGCGCGCAGAGCGGTGAGACGAAGACGATGACCATCAGCGCCATCGCCCCCCAGCCCGCCCGGGCGTCGGACGAGTCGCCGCGACCGACCGCAATCGCCAGGGCGGCGAGCGCCGCGAGGAGCAGCGGGTCGCCGTTCCAGCGTAGCCAGAAGTCCGCGGGGATCGCGGCGGGTCCGCAGTAGGCGATTTCAGGGTCCGGCATCATGAATGCACTTCCCCTTCCGGTCACCGCCCCCGTTGCATGGGGCGCGCGGCTGATTTCGCGGCCGCGCAGTATTGCACACGGGTTCGGGAAAAAGTATGCGCGGCGCCGCAGGTCCTGATCGGCGGTCAGCGGCGGGTGTGACCTGCGGCTATCCGGCGACGCGCAAGAGCGCGAATGTCAGGGCCATCAAGACCACGACCGCTGCCGTGGCAAAGACGAGACGATCGGCGAACAAGCGGCGCATCGCAACCTCCTAGGCGTCACGACGCGAGGGGCCACACCCCCTCGCGCTCCCCAAGGTCAGGAAACGCGCTGCCTTCTGCACCGCGTTTTCCTCCTAGTCGTCACGACGCGAGGGGCCACACCCCCTCGCGCTCCCCAAAGTCAGTAAACGCGCTGCCTTCCGCATCGCGTTTCGCATTAGACGAAGCTGTAGCGCTCGGAGTGGTACTTCGCGAGCGGCACATCCAGCTCGCCGAGCGCCGTTTCGATCGCATCCATCATCACGTCCGGGCCGCAGATGAAGTACTCGTGGTCGGCATACGGCGGCGGCAGGTGGCGCTTGAACATCGCCGCGTCGATATAGCCCTTCTCGCCCGTCCAGCCGGCCGGCGGGTCCGGCAGCACGTGGACGACCTTCAGGTCGAGCCGCGCCTTCAGCGCCTCCAGCTCGTCGCGGAAGGTGATCGACTCCCAGTCCTTGTTGCCGTAGAGCAGGATGACGGGACGCTTGTCGCCGCGGTCGGCGAGCGTGCGGAGCATGCTCATCATCGGCGTGATGCCGACCCCGCCGGCGATGAGCACGTGCATGTCCGCCGGGTTGCCGATGGTGAACGCGCCGTACGGCCCATCGAGGTAGACGCGCTGGCCGACCGGCACCTCGGC
Organism: uncultured beta proteobacterium; assembly: GCA_963747775.1. Taxonomy (GTDB): domain Bacteria; phylum Pseudomonadota; class Gammaproteobacteria; order Burkholderiales; family SG8-39; genus JAGVSZ01. The sequence goes on along the minus strand of CAVVGT010000016.1, from coordinate 684,442 downwards.
GATGCGGCGAGTGAAATCGCCCAGGTTGCGGATCGTCATCTCGACCCGTCCGTCCGCGACCGCGGCGCTGGACGAGAACGAGAACGGATGACCGGTGATCTTGAACGGGCTGCCCCACAGCGTCAGCCAGCCGAACTGACCGGGCGTGAAGCGGAAGCCGGGGTGCCCGTCCGGCCGCATCACCAGGGTGCGCGCATCGCCGCGCTCCTCGCGCACCTCCGCGACGCGATAGGGCCGGCGGAGCATGAAGAGTGGTTTGATGACGCGCACGTAGAACAGCAGTCCGATCCAGTAAATCGTCAGGCCGATCCACAGCGCCCGCTTCCAGGGGTCGGTCAGGTAGAAGGCCCACCCCACCATGTGCGCCACCCCGCCCGCGACTGCCACCACCGCCAGCACGATGTGGATCAGGTGCCACGTCTCGTAGCGGATCTTCAGCCTCGCACGCCACAGGGCCGTGACCACCAGCACGATCAGCGAGGTGAGCGACACGATGGCGAAAACGGCGCCCAGCGGCACGTCCATGGCGCCGGATAGCGCGAACATCTCCGGCCGGGTGGCGAACATGATGAGCGCGTGCGCCGCCACCAGGCCGACGGCGACCTGCGAGATCTGGCGGTGGAAGTGGTAGATGACATCCTCGCCCCACGGCTCGGTGACGTAGCGGAAGCGCGCCGTGAGGCCGAACTGCAGGCCCATCATCGCCAGGCCGGAGTAGCCGATGGCGACCGAGAACTCGGTCCAGAAGTCGCGCGCGGGGGGGAGCCGACCCGCCAGGAGCGCGAACAGCGGGCCAAGGACGAAGAAGAGATACAGGGCGGTCCAAACGGCACCGTGCGGCGAGAAGCGAAGCTGCATTGATGTTCCCCCACAACCGCGCGCTTCGGCGGCCCAGATTCCGACTTTCACGTCGTGGGCTGGGCTTTACCACCCGAGCCGGCGACTGTATCGATGCGGTGTTGCCCGGTCAAGATCGCGCACCGGCGGTAAGCACGATGCAGGGAGTCATGAACAGATGACTGCCGAAGCGGCGGACTCGCAGGGCGCGATCATTGACGCTCCGATGCTGGGGGCGGTAGGCTCCGCCGGCGCCCGGACGGACGCTTTCGTCCGCTTGCGTCCTCGCGGCGGCATGGGATGACCGGAGGCGAAGGGGTCCATGGAATCGGAGATGACGACATGGAGGTGACGGCGCAAGGCGGCTCGCGGGGCGACGCGGTGCCGGCCGATGCCGCGCACATCGAGGTGCACGTCGGCGATCTCAAGCAGCTGTACAACTCGATGGATCCCGCGCCGTTCCGCGAGCGGGACCTCGACCCCAAGGCCGAGGCATTCATCGTCGACTCGGCCCGCGAGCTGCCGCGCGACGCACCGCTCGCCCTGATCGTGCGCGTGTCCCGCGAGGCGCCCGGGCCGGAGGACGTCGGCGCGCTGCGGCATGCGGTCCGGGAGTACTTCACCCATAGCGCGGCCGCGACCCGCGCGCAGCTCCGGCAGCTGTTTCGCACCGGTCGCTGGACCCTCCTGATCGGCCTGGCGTTCGTCGCGGCGGCGAATCTGGTCGGGGATGTGGTGGGCGACCTGGTCGGGCGCTACAACTACGGCCGGTTCCTGCACGAGAGCATCGTGATCGGCGCCTGGGTCGCGCTGTGGCGACCGCTCGAGATCTTTCTCTACGACTGGTGGCCGATCCTCGGTGAAGCGCGGCTCTTCGACCGGTTGCGCACGATGCGGGTGCGGGTCGTCGATGCGCGGCGATTGGGTGCAGAAGCCGTTGGTCCGGCCTGACGCGTTCGACCGCGATCCCGACGGCCACGCTGCGTTCCCGGACCCCCGCCGATGATTAAGCGCAGCGCCCAGTCCGTCGCGGCGACCTGGCTCGCCGGGCTGCTGGTCCTGCTGCCGCTCGCCCTGACCGTCGCGGCGCTCGGCTGGGCGTTCAGCCTGGTGTACGGGCTCCTGGGGCCGGGCAGCCTCGCCGGCAAGTTCTTCGCGGCGCTGGGGTATCCCTTCTCCAGCAATCCCGGTCTCGCGTATGTATTCGGCGCCCTGGTGCTGATCGCAGCGATCTATCTGCTGGGACTGCTCGTGCAATCCCGTCTGACGCGGCCGATAAGAAGGCTCGTCGATCGCATGCTACGGGGCATTCCTCTGATCGGTCGCGTATACAGCCTCGCCGACCGGTTCGTCGGCCTGCTGGACAAGAAGCAGGAGGCGGACATCGGCGCCATGAGCCCGGTGTGGTGCTTCTTCGGCGGCGACGGAGCCGCGGTGCTGGCGCTAGCGCCCAGTCCGCGGCCGATCGACATCGACGGACGCGGCTACCTCGCCGTGCTGGTCCCGACCGCCCCGGTGCCGTTCGGGGGCGCGCTGCTCTACGTGCCGGCCGAATGGGTGCGGCCGGCGAACATCGGTGTCGATGCGCTGACCGGAATCTACGTCTCGATGGGGATGACGCCCCCGCCGGCGCCAGGCAAGACGGAGTTGGCCGACCTGGGTCGCAGGCCTTAGCCTGCGCGCGCCCGGAGAGGCCGCGCCGATCACTTGGCGGGCAGGCCCGCTGCGGCTTTCGACGCGCTTTCCGCGCGGGCGCCGATTCCCTCCTCGATGCGCTCGCGCATGTAAGGGAAGAAAGGATTGGAGGACATCCGGACCAGCGAATCCAGCGGAAGGATCAGCACCCCGACTTCGCCGCGCGTGCTCATCGTGCCCAGGTTGACGCCGAAATCCTCGTCTGTCCCTGGGTTCATGCCGTAGAGCGCATCGCTTACCGGGAACGGGATGGCAACGTGCGAGAGGGAATACACCTCGCGCGGATACGTGAGGCCGAGCATCCGGGACCGTTCCGTCGTCGCCCCCGCCTCCACGACGCGCTCGATGACCTCGCCGGTGTCGGGGCCCGCGTTGGTGATGATCGTGGTCCGGTATCGTCGCGGCGGCGCCGGCAGGAGGCGGTCGAGCGCACCCTCGAGGTTGGCGCGCAGAAGCGGACTGACCATCGCGTTCCGGTTGAGATCGAACAGCACCAGCTCGCTGCCGTTCGCCGGAAGGTTGGCGTACAGCGCTGTAACGATCGCGCGCGTGCTGACCGTGAAATCCACGACCGACTGGAAGGTCAGAATGGGCGGCAGTTCGGCGAGCCGGTTGTCGCGCGCGGCGCTCGCAATCCGCTCCTGCAGCACGCGCGTCAGCTGGGAGGACTGCCGCGCGCCGTTGATGGGGAAGGAGTTGTACTTGAACGGATTGAACTCCGGCGTCACGCTGAGCCACGCGGCGTTCGCAAACGCCGGAAACACCGCGGGCCACCCGAAGATCCCGGCGAACCGCGCGAATGCCGTGATCCCGATCATCGGCGAGATCAGCACGATGCGATCGGCCCGCGTCAGGGTCTTGTCGCCGAGGGCGTCGAGCGCGTACTGCATTGCGAGCGCACCGCCGTTGGAGAACCCGACCAGGTGCAGGGGCCGCGACGGGCCGATGCGGCGGCGCGCTTCCCGCACGGCGAGGCGCGTGGCTTCCGCCCAGTCCTCCCACTCGACGTCGGTCAGGCCGGCCGGCACGGTGCCGTGCGCCGGCAGCCTGATCGCGACGCTGACCCAGCCGTGCGCCCGGTACCGGCGCGCGACGTGCCGCAGGCTGTACGGGGAATCGGTCAGCCCGTGCAGCAGGACGACCGCACCCGCCGGCATGCCGCCGGCGGGCGTGCCTTCCGGCTCCAGGATGTAGGAGCGATTCCAGTCGGTGACGAAGCGCCCCGGATAGATCGGGCTGCCTTCAAAGTAACGGTTGGTGGGGACCTGCTCTTCCGGCTCGAGCTTCTGCGTGACCTTGGCTCGCACTTCGTCAAAGAGCGCATTCTCCGCCTTGACGTACTCGGGCCACTCGAACTTCCTGATCTTCTTCGCCGTCAGGTCGTGGGGCGTGTAGGTGTGCCAGAGGGAGAGGGGCGGGCCGCGTTGGGCGTCGTACGCGCGGATCGCGAGCAGGCCCAGCACCACCACGACGAACAGTCCCGCCGTCCACTTCAACAGGCTGAGCACCTTCGATCGCATCGCCTCCATCCTCCTGAATTGCGGCCGGCATCGTACCTTGGCCGTTGCCGCTCCACTTGAGCGACGAGCCGCGCGCCGGCCGCTCGCTACGCGCGATAGAACCCTGCCGGCTCCTCGAGGCCGGCGGCGCGAAACGCGTCGCGGCGCTTCACGCACTGCGGACAGCGGCCGCAGTGCACCGGATAGCCGAGCAGGCAGGAGTAGGTGGTGTCGTAGTCGACGCCGAGGTCGAGCCCGCGCCGGATCACGTCCGCCTTCGAGAGATCGAGGTACGGCGCGCGCAGCTCGGCGTCGCCGAGCAGCCCGCAGATCAGCCGGAACTGCGCGAGAAAAGCATGCGAAGAAGAGGGATACTCGGTCGCGTCTTCGCGGTTCGCGGCGAGGTAGAGCCGCTTCGCGCCGAGATTCGCCGCGTACGAGAGGCCGAGCGACAGCGCGACGAGGTTGCGGTGCGGGAGCGGGACGTGCGCCTTGCGTTCCTGGCCGCGGCGGAACGTCGCGCCGACGCGCGCGAGGTCGAGCGCGACGAGCTCCACGCCGAGGCGCGCGCAATGGCTTTCCGCCGCGCGGCGCTCCTCCGTAGCGCCGCGCTGGCCGTAATCGAGGAACAGCGCCTGCACCGGCTCGCCGGTCTCGGCGAGCTGCGCCAGCAGCGTCGTGCTCTCCACGCCGCCGGAGACGAGCAGGATGGACGCGCTCTCCATGCGTCGAGCCTAGCACGCCGCGCGGCGGCGACGGCCCTGTAGAATCGTCCCGTTGCCGCCTCCCGCGGGACCCGGTCTCCGATGAGCTACTACAAGCACCACGTTTTCTTCTGCTGCAACCAGCGCGAGCCAGGCGAGAACTGCTGCCAGAACCACAAGGCCGACGAACTGCGCGACTACGCCAAGAACCGCGTCAAGGCGCTGGGCCTCGCGGGCAAGGGAAAGGTGCGCGTGAACAAGGCCGGGTGCCTGGACCGCTGCGACGAGGGACCGGTGATCGTCGTGTACCCGGATGAGGTCTGGTACACGTACGTCGACAAGTCGGACATCGACGAGATCGTCGAGGAGCATCTCAAGCACGGTCGCGTCGTCGAGCGCCTGCGCATATGAGCGTGCGGCGGCCGCCGGAGCGGCTCGCCGTCGACGGCCCGGCCGGGGAGATCGAGGTCGTCATCGACCACCCCTCGGTGTTCCCGAGCGAGGGCGCCGACGAGCCGGCGCGCGGCCTCGGGCTGGTCGCGCATCCGCACCCGCTGTTCGGCGGCACGCTCGACAACAAGGTCGCGCAAACGCTTGCGCGCATCTTTGCCGACCTTGGCTACATCGCGCTCCGGCCCAACTTCCGCGGCGTCGGCGCGAGCGCGGGCACGCACGATCACGGCGTCGGCGAGACCGACGATCTCGTTGCGGTGATCGAGTGGGCGCAGGGCCGCTTCGGGCCGCTGCCGGTCGCGCTCGCGGGCTTCTCCTTCGGCGCCTACGTGCAGACGCGCGTCGCGGCGCGCATCCCGGTCGAGCGCATGGTGCTGGTCGGCATGCCGAACGGGCTGGTGACCGGCGGGCGCACCTACCTGCCCGGCGCCGTGCCGGAGGACACGATCGTCATCCACGGCGAGCTCGACGAGACCGCGCCGCTCGCGAACGTGCTGGAGTGGGCGCGCCCGCAGGAGCTGCCGATCGTGCTCGTTCCCGGCGCCGATCACTTCTTCCACCGGCGGCTGCAGGTGCTGCGGAAGATCGTAAAGAACCAGTGGCGCCCCTAGCCGCGCCGGTCCTGCGCGTTGCCGATCTGCGCAAACACTACGGCGACGCCGAAGTCGTCGCCGGCGTCTCCTTCGACATCGGGCGCGGCGAGTGCTTCGGCCTGCTCGGGCCGAACGGCGCGGGCAAGACGACGACGCTGCGCCTCGCGCTCGGCCTGATCGAGCCCGACGGCGGGACGATCGAGCTGATGGGCGAGCCCGTGCCGCGCCGCGCCCGCAGCGCGCGGCGTGCGGTGGGCGTGGTGCCGCAGTTCGACAATCTCGATCCCGACTTCACGGTCACCGAGAACCTCGTCGTCTACGGCCGGTATTTCGGGCTGGCCGACGAGACGATCCGCGCGCGTCTGCCGGAGCTGCTCGAGTTCGCGGGCCTCGCGAGCCGGGCGGAGTCGCGCATCCAGACGCTGTCGGGCGGGATGCGGCGGCGGCTGACGCTCGCGCGGGCGCTCGTGAACGACCCGGATTTTCTCGTGCTCGACGAGCCGACCACCGGCCTCGACCCGCAGGCGCGGCACGTGATGTGGGACCGGCTGAAACAGCTGCTCGCGCGCGGCAAGACGATCCTTCTGACGTCGCACTTCATGGAGGAAGCGGAGCGCCTCTGCACCCGGCTCGTCGTCATGGACCGCGGCCGGTTCATCGCCGAGGGCAGCCCGCGGGAACTGATCGCCGCGCAGATCGAGCCGCACGTGGTCGAGGTGCACGGCGATGGGTTGGACGGGTGGAGCGAGGGCGAGGCGCGCGCGCTGGCAGCGCGGATCGAGCGCGCGGGGGACACGGCGTTCTGCTACGTGCGCGACGCGGCGCCGCTGCTCGCGCACCTCGAGCGGCAGGCGGGGCTACGATACCTTCACCGGCCGGCGAACCTCGAAGACGTGTTCCTGAAGTTGACCGGGCGGGAGCTCAGGGACTGATCGGTCGTACTCGGTCGGATGATGCTGCGGTGTGCAAACGGACTCTGGGACATGCTGTCGGCTTGCCATCTTCAAGCCATGCGGCCGAGGTGCGCTTGCCGGGGGATTTAGGGGGCGGTTTATGAGTGCAAGGTCAGGTTTTGCCGAAAGATCTTGCGTGGGGCGTGGTGCGTTTGGCCCAGAATTTATGGTGTCGAAATCTAGTTAGAGCCTGCTCTGTTCTCACGCGAATCAAGAGTCCAGGGGAGTTGACCATGTCACGGTTTGCGCGCTTGTTCACGTACGCTGCCGTATTCGTCTACCTGCTTACCGGATGCGCCCAGACTCATACCTTCTCTGCCAAGGGACCGGCCGGCGAAACTACCGGTGTACGCCCAACCGCTGACGTCTATTTGCCAGGCGATAGCGCTAGATACCCAGTCGTTTTCGTGATGCATCATTGCGACGGGGTGAGCCCTCATGAGTTCAATTGGGCTCGGCGACTGAATGGCTGGGGATACGCAGCTGTCGTGATTGACAGCTTTGGGCCGCGCGGCTTCAGATCGGTCTGCACAATGCCAGGACGTGTTACATCGTCCGACCGTCTGGAGGACCTTAAGGGCGCGTTGATCTACTTCCGCGATCATCCGCGCTTAGACGTTACTCGGGCCGCCGTGATTGGGTTCTCGCATGGGGGTAACGTCGCAGTTAAGGCCGCTCAGCCGGCTTCGGGAATGGCGCTCGCGGGCCTCCGGACCGCAATTGCCTATTACCCAGCTTGTGATCGTCGAGGTGAGCCGGAAAACCCCAGTATCCCAATCTTGGTGTTCGGAGCAGAAAGGGACACTTGGACACCCGCGATTTGGTGCAAAGATTACGACATGCAGATCCGCAATAGCACTGCAGGGAAGCAAAGCGTGCGCGCCGTATTCGTCTTCTATCCGCAAGCACTTCACGCTTTCGACTTCGACGCGCCCTATCGCGTAGTGGCGGGACACGCAATGGCTTACGATCCCGAAGCGGCTCGAGACTCCTTCGAGCGGACGCGTAGATGGCTAGATGAGTTTCTCGCTCACTAGAGCACACCATGCCCTCAGCACCAGGCTCTAACCCGCGGTTGACCCGACCCGTTCCGGCGGGCTTCGCCCGCCTGCACGGGCGGGTCAACCGCAACGTTATGCCTCAAGAAAGGTGACGCGATGAGCACCGGCCAAAAGGCTGGCGTTATCCAGTTTTTTGACACCCATCCGATCAACGAGGATGAAATCCTCGCGAAGCTTTCCGCTCGCGGCACCAATCTCGACACACTCACTGAGGATGACTTAAAGGACTTCGATCAAGACCACTATGGCGGAGTGCAGGTGGTTGACATCCTGGCCGACAAGGCCGGCATTCGCCGCGAACACCATGTACTCGATGTATGCAGCGGCATGGGAGGGCCGGCGCGCTGGATCGCTTACCGGCACGGCTGTCGCGTTACCGGACTCGACTTCACCGAGAGTCGTGTTGAGGCCGCCAAGCGTCTAACACGGCGTGTCGGGCTTGATCACGTTGTTGACTTTATTCGTGGTGACGCTACTGCCATGCCGCTACCAGATGCACGATACGACGTGCTAATCGGCCAGGAGTCGTGGCTACACATCCCCGATAAGACGGCTCTCATTCAGCAGTGTGTTCGCGTCGTGAAGCCGGCCGGGACCATCGCGTTCACCGACATCGTCCTGAGGGATCAATTGACGCGTGGCGAGGAAGATCGCCTTGCTACGGAAATGCACGCACCAGGCGTCGCTTCGGCTGACCAATATGAGAAATTGCTGACAACGAACGGCTGTCGGGTCGAACTGCGGGACGATCTGTCGGAAGATTGGAAACGCATCCTCGTCGATCGCTTGGCGATGTACCGCTCCTTGCGCGATACAACGATCGCTAAGTTTGGCGAGGCGCGCTTTCTGGAATATGACCGTGCCTACAGTCATTTCGTCGGTCTTTTTGTGGCCGGCAAGCTTGGCGGCGTGCGCATGATAGCGAGGTCTGAGGCATAACCCCGCGGTCAACCGGACGCTGCGCAATAGGGCTGCGCAGCGCCGGTTACTCTACGTTTGGCGTCACCATGACCATCGTCATCGGAATCGTCGGAATCGCGCTGTACACCATCATCATTGCACTCAACATCTATTTTCGACTGGAGACGGTTCGATTTCTGGCGAGGCACGCAACAATTGTGGATCTTGCAAGCATTGAAGATTTCGGGAACCTGGCACGGCGCAACATGAAAGCGGTATTCCCTTTCATCGCCGCCTTCCTCTTAGGCATGGCTCTAAGCGCCCAATTGATCAAACACGATCCTCTCTTCGGTTTCGTGACGTTTCTGCTCCTCAACGGTCTTGTCGTGTGGTCGGCTCTCTCCCTTCGAAAGGTCGAGAAACGGGCTCGCGAGCTGCCTTGCCCAGACCCAGCCCTAGCCGCTACGTACCAGCGCATCGCGCAGTCATGGCTTGCTGACCCATGGCCACGATTTTGACGGGCGCTGCCCAACGCGTCGCTGCAGGCGACGCCGCCACGCGGCGCGCCTGAGCTTGCACCATATAGGGCACACGGCGATGCCGCGCTACATCGGGAGTTGTCACTGTGGTCGAGTTCGATTCGAAATTGACGCCGTGATCGATCGCGTCACGGAGTGCAACTGCTCGATCTGTTCGAAGAAAGGGATCTTGCACCTCCGAGTGCCGCCCGAGAACTTCCGCCTTCTTTCCGGCAGCGACCATCTCGGCGCCTACCAGTTTGGAACGATGGCGGCCAAGCACCACTTCTGCACCGTTTGCGGCATCCACACGTTCACTCGTCCTCGAGCCGCTCCCAATCTGTACACGGTGAACGTGCGTTGCCTCGACGGCGTCGATCTCGCGAGCCTCGGCTGCGAGATAGTGAAGTTTGACGGGCAGAACTGGGCGGCATCAGTCAGTACCCTTCGTTAAGGCGCGCCGCACGGCCCGGTTGACATGCAGGTCAACACGCACCACGGTGGGTGGATCGTGTACTGGAACGAGCCCGACGGCCACGTGTGGGAAGCGCTGACGGTCAGCTACGCCCGGCAGTCCGTCTAGCGCTCGCACCCCGTGCACCCCCGCGAAACCGGCCGCCGCTACGACGCCGTCGCCGCACAGGTCGACGCCGACCTGCGCGAATCGACCTACGGCGTGAGCTTCCTCGAGCGCGCGATCGCCTTCTGCAAAACGCGCCGTACCGCGCTGGACGTCGGCTGCGGATCGGGCGGGCGCATGATCGACCGGCTGCTGAAGGCCGGATTCCAGGTCACCGGCATCGACGCGTCGCGCGGCATGCTCGACCTCGCAAGCGCGCGACACCCAGCGGCCGAGTTCGTCCACGACGACATCACCGAATGGACGCCGCCCCGTTCCTTCGACCTCGTCCTTGCCTGGGACAGCATCTTCCACCTGCCGTACGCGTCGCATACGCTCGTGCTCGGCAAATTGTGTGGGTGCCTCGCGGACGGCGGGGTGCTCCTGTTCACCGCGGGCGGAATCGACGGCGAGATCGTCGGCACGATGCACGGCCACGAGTTCGGCTACTCGTCGCTGTCGGAGGTCGCGCTCCTCCAGTTGCTGCGCGATTACGACTGCGTGCCCCTGCTCGTCGAGCGGGACCAGTACCCGCTGCATCACGTGGTGCTCATCGCGATCAAGGCGCCGGCGCACCCCGCCTGACCGAAGAGACCCGAGTCATGCCCACCCGCGCCCCTGAAACCGTACCAGTCGCCGGAGGCGGGGCCTCGGCGTATCATTTGTGGACAGCCACTCGAGGTGACTTGCGCATGTCACGGCATGTGATTCATAGGGACCCCGAAATTCAGGGCGGGGTGCCGGTTTTCGTCGGCACGCGCGTACCCGTCAAGAATCTGTTCGATTGCCTCGAGGCGGGTGATTCGCTGGACGATTTCCTGCGGTCGTTTCCCTCTGTGGGTCGGGAACAGGCGATCGCTGCGCTGGAGATGGCGCGCGAGGCGCTTGCGCCGGATGCGCATCCTGCTTGACGAGTCCCTGCCGAAGGAGCTGCAGTCCGAACTCCCCGGTCATGAGGTTCGCACGGTCCAGGAGATGGGATGGTCTAGCCTCAAGAATGGCGACCAAAGACCAACAGGATCCAGGATATTCGACCGCTGATTCCGCAGCTTGTGTCGGCTCTGGCGCCGCTCGCGCGACGCACGCTCGTACGCGTCGGCGGCTGACTGGCATCGCTGTAGACCATCGTCCGACCTAACACGATCCTCTGCGGGGACGCAAAGAATCCGAGCGGAACGCAGCACCGCGCTCGCGCCCCGAGCGACCGCGACCGAATCCTTCTGGAGTCCCGCATGACCACCGCCTACGCCCTCCCGCGCCTCAGCCGCCGGTTCGTGCCGGTCTGGCGGCGCAACTTCCTCGTCTGGCGCAAGCTCGCGGTGCCGTCGGTGCTGTTCAACCTCGCCGACCCGACGATCTACATGCTCGGCCTCGGCTACGGTCTCGGCGCGCTCATGCCCGAGATCGGCGGCAAGCCGTACATCGCCTTCCTCGCGGCCGGCACGGTGTGCTTCTCGACGATGAACACCGCTACCTTCGAGGCGCTCTACTCCGCCTTCTCGCGCATGCACGTGCAGAAGACCTGGGACGCGATCGTCAACGCGCCGGTCGCGCTCGACGACGTCGTGCTCGCGGAGCTCGTCTGGGCGGCGGCCAAGAGCTTCCTCTCCGGGCTCGCCATCTTCCTCGTGATCTGGGCGCTCGGCCTGGTGACGATGCCGACGGCGCTCCTCGCGCTCGCCGTCGTGCCGCTCATGGGCCTGTGCTTCGGGGCGCTCGGGCTCGTCATCACCGCGCTGTCGCCCTCCTACGACTTCTTCAGCTACTACTTCACGCTCGTGATCACGCCGATGGCGATGGTGTCGGGCGTGTTCTTCCCGATCGAGCAGCTGCCGTCCGCGATGCAGGCGATCGCGCACGCGCTGCCGCTCGTCCACGCGACCGAGCTGGTGCGGCCGCTGCTCGCCGGCGAGCTGCCGTCCGCAATCCTGCTGCACGTCGCGGTGCTCGTTGCCTACACGGTAGCCGGCTTCTACGCCGCACTCGTCCTGATCCGGCGGCGGCTCGCGAGCTGATGCGAGACGCCGTGTCGGCGCCGCAGCCTGCCGCGTGGTGGTGCGCGCCGCTCGCCGAGACGCACGCCGCGCTCCAGGCCGGACCGGGCGGACTCGCCACCGAGGACGCGCAGGGTCGCCTCGCGCGCTACGGCCCGAACCGGTTCGTCGACCGGCCGGCGCGGGCGCTCTGGCTCGACTACCTCGCGCACTTCCGCAACCCGCTGGTGCTGGTGCTGCTGGGCGCGGCCGCCGTCGAGGCGGCCACCGGCGAACCGATCGGCGCGTTCATCGTGATGACGCTCGTGGTCGGCTCGGTCACGATCGACTTCGTGCAGGAGCGGCGCGCGCGCCGCGTGGCCGAGCGCCTGCGCGCGACCGTCGCCGTGCACGCACGGGTGGTACGCGACGGCCGCGAGCTCGACGTTCCGGTCGCCGAGGTGGTGCCGGGGGACGTGGTGCTGCTCTCGGCCGGTGATCTCGTCCCCGCGGACGGCCGGGTGCTCGAGGCGCGCGACTTCTTCGTCCAGCAGGCCAATCTCACGGGCGAGTCGTTTCCCGTAGAGAAGCATGCCGCCGAGCTCCCCGCCGACGCGCACGAGCCCGACGCGGCGACGAATGCCGTGTTCATGGGCACCTCCGTGATCAGCGGCAGCGCGCGCGTGCTGGTGTGCCGCACGGGCGGCGCGACCGAGATCGGCCGCATCGCGGGCAGCCTCCGCGAAGCCGCGCCGCCCAACGCGTTCGAGATCGGCACGCGCCGCTTCGGGCTGCTGATCATGCGGCTCACGCTGCTGTTGGTCTTGTTCGTGCTCGTCGTGAACCTCGCCACGGGCAAGCCGTGGCCGACCGCACTGCTCTTCGCCGTCGCGCTCGCCGTCGGCCTCACCCCCGAGCTGCTGCCGATGGTCGTGTCGGTGACGCTCGCCGCCGGCGCAGCGCGCATGGCGCGGCGCGGTGTCGTGGTCCGCCGGCTGCCGGCGATCCACAACCTCGGCGCGATGGACGTGCTCTGCACCGACAAGACCGGCACGCTCACCGAAGCGCGCATCCGGCTCGAGCGCCATGTCGATCCGCTCGGGCGGGAAAGCGACCGCGTGCTCGAGCTCGCCTACCTCAACAGCACCTTCGAGACCGGCCTGCGCAGCCCGCTCGACGACGCGATCCTCGCGCACACGCACATCGACGTGAGCGGCTGGGCCAAGATCGACGAGGTGCCGTTCGACTTCGAGCGCCGCCGGGTGTCGGTGCTCGTCGACGACGGCCGCAAGCGCCTGCTCGTCGTGAAGGGCGCCCCCGAGGACATCGTCCGCCTGTCCGCGCACTACGAGGAAGCGGGCCCCGGGTTCCGCCGCACGCTCGACGACGCCGCCCGCGAGCGCCTCCTCGCGATTCACGACGGGCTCGCCGACGAGGGCTTCCGCCTGCTCGGGGTCGCCTGCAAGGAGGTCGGGCGGGATCATCCGCACGCCGTGGTCGACGACGAGACCGGCCTCGTCTTCTGCGGTTTCGCCGGGTTCCTCGACCCGCCGAAGGCCGACGCGGGGGAGGCGCTGCGCCTGCTCGCCGCGCGCGGCGTCGCCTTGAAAGTCGTCACCGGGGACAACGAGCGCGTGACGCAGCACGTCTGCGCCGCGCTCGGTATCGACGTGTCGGGAGTGCTTACGGGCAGCGAGATCGCGACCATGGGCGACGACGCGCTCCGCGCGCGCGCCGCCGACGTGAACCTGTTCTGCCGCGTGTCGCCGGCTCAGAAGGGCCGCATCATCGCGGCGCTCAAACGCGCCGGCCACACGGTGGGCTACCTCGGCGACGGCGTGAACGACGCGCCGTCGCTGCACGCCGCGGACGTCGGCCTCTCGGTCGACACCGCGGTCGACGTCGCCCGCGAGGCGGCCGCGGTGATCATGCTGCGCCACGACCTCCGGGTGCTCCACGACGGGGTGGTCGAAGGCCGGCGCACCTACGCCAACATCATGAAGTACGTGATGATGGGCACGAGCTCCAACTTCGGGAACATGTTCAGCATGGCCGCGGCGGCCGCGTTCCTGCCGTTCCTGCCGATGGCGCCGGTGCAGATCCTGCTGAACAACATGCTCTACGACGTCTCGGAGGTGCCGATCCCGACCGACCGCGTGGACGACGCCGAAGTCGCGCGGCCGCGCGCCTGGGACATGCAGTTCGTGCGCGACTTCATGTGGACGGTCGGTCCGGTCAGCTCCCTCTTCGACTTCCTGACGTTCTACCTGCTGCTGGCGTGGCTCGACGCGGGCGAGAGGCTGTTCCAGACCGGCTGGTTCGTCGAGTCGATGGCCACGCAGGTGCTGGTGATCTTCGTGATCCGCACCCGCGGCAGGCCGTGGGCGAGCCTGCCGAGCCCGTGGCTCGTGGCGACCTCGCTCGCGATCGTCGCGGTCGCGGCGGCGCTGCCGCTCACGCCGTTCGGCCGCGAGCTCGGCTTCGTCGCGCCGCCGTGGGAGCTCTACGCGCTGGTCGCGGCGCTGACCGCCGTCTATCTCGTGGTGGTGGAGATGGTGAAGCAGCGCTTCTTCCGCTGGCGCGCCGCGGTGTAAGCTCGCCGCCATGCTTTGGGTCAAAGCGCTGCACATCGTATTTGTCACGTCGTGGTTCGCCGGCCTCTTCTATCTGCCCCGGATCTTCGTGAACCTCGCAATGGAGACCGACGCGCATGCGCGCGCGCGGCTCCTCCTGATGGCGCGCAAGCTCTATCGGTTCATGACGATTCTCGCGGGGCCCGCGATCGCGTTCGGATTGTGGCTCTGGCTCGGTTACGGCATCGGCGCGGGCCTCGGCTGGATGCACGCGAAGCTCGCTGTCGTCGTGCTGCTCCTGGGCTATCACCACGCGTGCGGTCGATTGCTCCGCAAGCTCGAAGCCGGCGGCCCCGCGCGCTCGCACGTCTGGTTCCGCTGGTTCAACGAGGTGCCGGTGCTGATGCTGCTCGCGGCGGTGCTGCTCGTAGTCGTGAAACCGTTCTGAGATGACCCTCATGCTCGCTCACGTCCGAGACGCCGCGGCGGCGATCGCGGGCAGCATCGTCGAGACACCGTGCATCGTCTCGCGCACGCTCTCCGGAATCGCCGGCGCCGAGGTCTGGCTCAAGTTCGAGAACCTGCAGTTCACCGCTGCGTTCAAGGAGCGCGGTGCGCTGAACAAGCTGCGTACCCTCACCGACGCGCAGCGTGCGGCGGGCGTGCTGGCGGTGTCGGCCGGCAACCACGCGCAGGCGGTCGCGTATCACGCCCAACGGCTCGGCATTCGCGCGACCATCGTGATGCCGCGCTTCACGCCGCACATCAAGGTCGAGCGCACGCGCGGCTTCGGCGCCGAGGTGATCCTGTCGGGCGAAACGTTCGACGAGGCGCGGCGTGCCGGGCTCGGCATCGCGTCCGAGCGCGGCGCGACGCTGGTCCACCCCTACGACGATCCGCTGGTGATCGCGGGGCAGGGGACGATCGCGCTGGAGATGCTCGCTGCGGCGCCGCAGCTCGAAACGCTCGTCGTCCCGGTGGGCGGCGGCGGGATGATCGCCGGCATCGCAATCGCGGCAAAGGCGCTGAAGCCCGCGATCGAGATCGTCGGCGTCGAGACGAGCGGCTTTCCGGCGGTGCACTGCGCCCTGCACGGGCGCGAGGCCACCTTCGCAGGCTCGACCATCGCCGAGGGGATCGCGGTGAAGGCGCCCGGCGCGCTGACGCTGCCGATCATCCGCGAGCACGTCGCCGACGTGCTGCTGGTCGAGGACGGCGACATCGAGCAGGCGATCGTCCAGCTGCTCGAGATCGAGAAGACGGTCGTCGAGGGCGCCGGCGCGGCGGGCCTCGCCGCGATGCTGCGCCACCCCGCGCGCTTCCGCGGCCGCAGGGTCGGCGTCGTGCTCTCCGGCGGCAACATCGATCCGCTCGTCCTGTCGGACATCATCGAGCGTGGCCTGGTGCGATCCGGACGACTCGTGCGG
The DNA here is from genome assembly GCA_963747775.1 of uncultured beta proteobacterium. Taxonomy (GTDB): domain Bacteria; phylum Pseudomonadota; class Gammaproteobacteria; order Burkholderiales; family SG8-39; genus JAGVSZ01. Next base: position 668,637 of record CAVVGT010000016.1, on the reverse strand, counting down.
CTGCGCGTCGAGATGCGCGACCTGCCCGGCGCGCTGGCGAAGGTCACCGCCTGCCTAGCGGACGCGAACGCCAACATCGAGGAAGTGCACCACCAGCGCGCGTTCACCGATCTGCCGGTGCTCTCCGCCGAGGTCGAGTTCGTGCTGCAGACGCGCGGGCCGGAGCACGTGCGGGAAATCGTCGCCGCGCTCGGCGGCGCGGGGTTCAAGGCCGAAGTGGTGCACGACTGACCGATCCCTGATGAAGGACTGGAGCCGGAAATGAGCCTTCTGGGTTCGCTGGTACGCCGGACGATGTCCGACCTGCGCGATCCGGACCGGTTCCTGAATCGGGTCTCGGGCGTGATTCACGTCGGGGCGAACACCGGACAGGCGCGGATCCGCTACGACAAGCGTGGATTGAGGGTCGTCTGGATCGAGCCGATCCCGGAGGTGTTCGCGACCCTCGAGGAGAATATTCGGCCCTTTCCGCGGCAGACCGCTTTTCAGTGCCTGGTGACCGATCGGGACGACGCCGAGTACGTGTTCCACGTCGCAAACAACGCGGGAAAGTCTTCTTCGATCCTGGAGCTGAGACAGCACAAGGAGCTCTACCCGGCCGTCGCGTACGAGCGCAGCGTGACGATGCGCAGCACGACGCTCGTGTCGTTGCTGGAGCGAGAGAGGATCAACGTCAGGGACTACAACGCATTGATCATGGACGTGCAGGGCGCGGAGCTGCTCGTCCTGATCGGCGCGGCGCCGATTCTCGACTCGTTCAAATTCATCAAGGCGGAGGCTGCCGATTTCGAATCCTACGCGGGCGGCTGTCAGCTAAAGGACATCGGCGCATTCGTCAGACAGCACGGCTTCAGGGAGATCGCACGAAACAAGTTCGCGGAGCATCCACGAGTCGGAAGCTACTACGATGTACTGTACGAGCGCAAAGCCTGGCTGCCGACACTGCGGCGACGAGAACGAGATCCGGCGATACGCGAGCGGCGAACGGCGAAATGACGACCGGTTTTGACCGGCGCGCGGCAACCTGGGACGACGACCCGATCAAGACGGCGCGGGCGCACGCCGTGGCCGACGCGATCCGGCGCGACGCGCCTTTTTCCCGTCTTCCTGATGGTCGCCGACCGGCCATGAACCCGACCACGACCATTCGCGCGACGTCGCGCCGAGCGCGGTGCACCGCCCGGCTCGCCGTGATCCTCGGCGCCCTGGTCGCGGGCTGCGGCGCTGCCCCCGGTAACGGCGCTCTGTCCCGCGATCGTGCGCCCGGGGCCGTCACCGGGAAGATCTGGCAGTGGGAGCGGACGGTCACGCCGGTCGAGACGGTCGAGTCCCCTGCCCCCGACCGTTACACGCTGGAGCTCGCGCCGAACGGGCGCCTGCTGGTGCGCGCCGACTGCAACCGCGGCACCGGGAGCTACCGGATCGGCACCGGCACGATCGCGCTCGGCCCGATCGCGACCACGCGGATGGCGTGCCCGCCGGGCTCGCTCGACGCGCGCTACCTCGGTGACCTGCAGCGCGCCACCGCGTTCTTCGTCGAGCGCGGGAACCTCTTCATCGAGTTGCCGGTGGATTCGGGCACGCTGCACTTTGCGCCGAAACGGTGACAGGACCCGCCGTGGAAAGGTTCGAGCCGTTCTCGTTCCTGCACGCGGCTGCGCTCCTCTCCATCGTCGTCGTCACGATCGCGGCCATTCGTACCGTCCGGCGCGGCGGACCTAGGGACCGCGCACGCGGTGTGGAGCGCACGATCGGCGCTGCGTTCGTCTTCGTTTGGTGCGTCGTGCACGGATGGTGGCTGCTGCCGCCGCGCCTGAATCCGGTCACGACCCTTCCGCTGCAGATGTGCCACTGGACCGCGCTCGCATCTGGCCTCTACCTCGTGACGCGCTCGCCGCGGCTCGCTGCGCTGCTCTACTTCTGGGGCTTCGGGCTCTGCACGCAGGCGCTCCTCACGCCGGCGCTAGAGGAAGGCCCGGCGACGCACGTGTTCTGGTACTTCTGGCTGAGCCACGGGATGATCGTCGGCGTCGCCGCGTATGCGCTCGCGGTCCACGGCTTCCGCCCGACGTGGCGCGACTGGCGGTTTGCGAGCGTCGCGGGCGGCGTTTACGCCGCGGCGGCAATCGCGGTCGACCTCGCGATCGGCGCGAACTACGGCTTCCTCGGACCGTCCAAGCCCGCGCTGCCGACGATCGTCGACGCGCTCGGACCCTGGCCGCAGCGCCTGCCGATCATCTTCGCTATTGTCGTGGGCATGATGGCGTTGCTCATGCTGCCCTGGGCATTTATCCGCCCGGCGCGCGCGAACTAGCGATGGCGCATGCGGCTCGGCGGCGCGCTCCTCGCGGCGGCGATATCGGTGGCTGAAGCCGCGGCGGCACCCGTATCGGAGCCCGGCGTCTCGCGCGAGCTCGCGCGCTGGCGGGCGCAGCACTACGCCGACGTGCGGTACGCGCTCGAACTGGCGATCGCGACGCCGGTCACTCGCGTGGAAGGCAACCTCGAGGTTCGTGTCACCGTGCGCGGCAAGCCGGTGGATCTCGTGCTGGACTGGCGGCCGCCGCCCAGCGCCCGGCTGTCGCAGGTCGAGGCGAACGGCGTCGCGATCGAGAAGCCGCGCGTCGTGCGCGAGCACCTCGTCATTCCGGCGCGCCACGTCCGCGCCGGGGAGAACGCGGTGCGGCTGCGCGTCGAATCGCCGATCGCCACCGCCGGCACGGCCGTGACGCTCTACCGCGACCGCGAGGACGGCGCCGAGTACGTGTACTCGCTGTTCGTCCCGTCGGACGCAAGCACGGTCTTCCCGTGCTTCGATCAGCCCGACCTGAAGGGCCGCTTCACGCTCGCGCTCACGATTCCCGCCGGCTGGGAAGCGGTGTCGAATGCCACGGCCGCCGAGGCGGTCACCGATGGCGCGGCGCAGCGCGTGCGCTTTCGCGCGACCGAGCCGATCAGCACCTATCTCTTCGCCTTCGCCGCCGGACCGTTCGCGATCCTCGACGAGCGCGAGGAAGGTGTCGCGCCGCAGCCCGAGGCGCGCCTCCTCGTGCGCAAGTCACGGCTCGCGCGCGCGCAGCGCGAGGCGTTCGAGACGTTCCGCCTGCACCGCGAGGCGGTGTACTTCTTCTCGGAATACTTCGGCTTCCCCTTCCCGTTTCCGAAGCACGATCTGGTGCTCGTGCCCGAGTTCCCCTACGGCGGCATGGAGCACGCCGGCGCGACGTTCCTGCGCGAGGAGTCGGTGCTGTTCCCGTTCGAGCCCGCCGCGGCCGACCGCCTGCGGCGCGCGCAGCTCATCTTTCACGAGACCTCGCACCAGTGGTTCGGCGACCTCGTCACGATGCGGTGGTTCGACGACCTGTGGCTGAAGGAAGGTTTCGCCAACTTCATGGCGGCCAAGGCGGCCGAGGCGATCACCCCGGAGTTCAGTGCCTGGAATGCGTTTCACCAGCTCAAGGCGGCCGCCTACCGCACCGACGCAACGCAGGGCACCACGCCGATCTGGCAGCGCCTGCCCAACCTGTCCGCGGCCAAGTCCGCGTACGGCAGCATCGTTTACAGCAAGGCCCCCGCGGTGCTGCGGCAGGCCGAGTTCTATCTCGGCCCCGACGCCTTCCGTCGCGCCGTGCAGGCCTTCGTTCAATCGCACGCTTACGGCGCCGCCGACTGGAACGACCTCGTGCGCGCGCTCGAGGGCGCATCCGGCCGCAAGCTGAACAAGTGGGCCGACGCGTGGGTGAAGCGCCGCGGCATGCCGATCGTGCGCACCACGCGGCGTACGGATGGCGACGGACGCGTTGCGCGCCTCACGCTCGCGCAAGTCCCTGCGCTCGGCGGCGACGGCGTCTGGCCGATGCGCACCGAGCTCCTGGTCGCCGGCGACGGCGCGCCGCGCACGCTGCCGGTCGCCCTCGAGGGCCGCAGCGTGGTCGTGCACGAGCTCGCGGGCACGCCCACGCCGCGCTACGTCTTCGCGAATCACGGCGACTACGCGTACGGCCGTTTCATGCTGGACGATGCGAGCCGCGCCGCGGTAATGGATGACATCGAAGGGATCGCCGATCCGTTCCTGCGCGCGCTGCTGCTCGACGCGCTCTGGGAGGAGGTGCGCGATGCGCGGCTCGCGCCGCTTGCGTACCTCGACCTCGCCCTCGCCCAGGCGCCGCGCGAGACCGACGCGCTGACAGTCGCGACCCTCCTCGGACGCGCGCAGACGACGCTGCGCTGGTACCTCTCGGACGCGCAGCGGCAAGCCGCCGCCCCGCGGGTGGAGGCGACTTTCGAGCATGGAATGAGGAGTGCCTCGGACAAGGGGTTGCGCGTCACCTGGTTCAGGGCCTACGTGGGCGCGGCGACGACCGTCGAGGCGCGCGCGACGCTTAAGTCGCTCCTCGCGGGCACCCGCGACGTGCCCGGCGTGAGCTTGAGCTCGCACGAGCGCTTCCGCATCATCGAGCGCCTGCTCGCGCTCGGCGACCCCGAAGCCGAAGCCTTGCTCGCCGCGCAGTCGCGAGCCGATCCGAGCGATGACGGGCGCCGCTACGCGTATGCATTCGCAGCTGCGCGACCCGATGCGGCGACCAAGGCGAGATACTTCGCCGCGTGGTTCGACGACCGGGGGCTGGCGGAAAGCTGGATCGAGGAGAGCGTCGCGCCGTTCAACACCGTCGAGCAGGTGGGGCTCACCGCGCCGTACCTGGAGCGCGCGCTCGCCCGGCTCCCGCAGCTCAAGCGCGAGCGCAAGATCTTCTTCGTCAACCACTGGCTCGCCGCCTTCCTCGGCGGCCAGACCGATGCCGCGTCGGTGAGCACGGCGCGGCGGTTCCTGCGGGAGACGACACTCGACCCGGACCTGCGCCGCAAGGTGCTCGAGGCGCTCGACGAGCCCGAGCGCACCGCGCGCATCCGGGCGGCCTTTGCCGGCGCCCGGCTCAGTCCGCCTGCGCGTCCGCGCCGTAGACCTTCTCGATCTCGTCGGCGAATCGCTTCAGCACCTGCTCGCGCCGGACCTTGAGCGGTCCGTTCTCGACCGTCCACGGCTCCGGCGCGACGATCGCGCGGCGCGCTGCGCAACGTCGGCGGCGCTGAACTCGGACCACGCGCCGTCGACGAACCGGCGGTAGAGCACGCGCGCCGGCGTCGCGAGCTGCGCGGTCAACAGGTCGGCCAGGTTGCCCATTCCCTCCTCGCGGAGCGCGCTATCCTCCGCGATCTGCCATGTCTGTGCAATCCTTCTTCGCCACCTGTCCGCGCGGCCTCGAGGCGCCGCTTGCCGTGGAGCTCGCTGCATGCGGCGCGCGCGAGATCCGCACGACCGGCGGCGGGGCGCACTTTCGCGGCGACCTCGAAGGCGGTCTCGCCGCCTGCTACGCGGCGAACCTCGAGAGCCGCATCGCGACGCGGATCCTCTGGCGCGTCGCGGAGTCGCCGTACCGCACCGAGCAGGACGTGTATGACGCGACCCACGCCCAGGACTGGCCGGCGCGCTTCCGCGTGGACCGCTCGATCCGCGTGGACGTGAACGCGATCCGCTCGCCGCTGCGCAGCCTGGAGTTCGCGACCCTGCGAATCAAGGATGCCGTGTGCGACCGGTTCCGCGCCGCCGTCGGCGCGCGGCCGGACGTGGACACGCGGGCGCCGGACGTGCGCATCCATGCATTCCTGGACGAGCGCACGCTCACCCTTTACCTCGACACCTCCGGCGAACCCCTTTACAAACGCGGCTGGCGCGCACGCACCGGCGAGGCGCCGCTCAAGGAAAACCTCGCCGCGGGAATCATCGCCCTCACCGGCTGGCGCGGCGACGAGCCCTTCCTCGACCCGATGTGCGGCGGCGGGACGATCCTCCTCGAGGCGGCGGCAATCGGGCTCGGAATCGCTCCAGGGAGCCGGCGCGCGTTCGGGTTCGAGCGGCTCGAGGGCTTCGACGCGCGACTGTTGCGCGAGCTGCGCGAGCGCGCGAAGGCGCATGAGCACCGCGATCGGCCGGTGGCGCTCTTCGGCGCCGATCTCTACGGCGCGGAGATAGCGAAAGCGCGCGCCGCGGTCGAAGCCGCAGGGCTCGAGCGGGCGGTGCAGCTCAAGCAGTCAAATATTCTGGAGGTCTCGCCCCCGGCGCCGGTTGGCGTCCTGGTCGCCAATCCGCCTTATGGCGTGCGACTGGGGGAGGACGCGGAGCTGGCGGCGTTCTATCCGCAACTCGGCGATGCGCTCAAAGCGCGCTTCGCGGGGTGGCGCTGCTACTTCCTCACCGCCGACCTGCGGCTCGCGAAGCTGATCGGGCTGAAGGCGACGAAGCGGACCCCGCTCTTCAACGGACCGCTCGAGTGCCGGTTGTTCGAGTACCGCATCGTGCAGGGCGCCATGCGAGAGAAGGGGTAAGGCAGTTGTCGACCCGCGCCGGGCGCGCTATAAAGGCGTCCCGCTTCCGAGTCCCGCTTCGAGTCCCAAAATCCGAGGAGAGCAGGCATGGCACAGACGTACGACGAGCTGAAGCACAAGACGGTGGCCGAGCTGCGCGAGATCGCAAAGGCGTCCGAGCACGAGGCGGTGAAGGGCTACACGCAGATGAACAAGGACCATCTGCTGCAGGCCCTGTGCAAGGCGCTCGGCATCGACGCGCACCTCCATCGCCACCATCACGCCGCCGGGGAGCAACGCACGAAGACCAAGGCGCGCATCCGCGCGCTGCGGAAGAAGCGCGACGAGATTCTCGCGTCGACCGACCACGCAGGGCTGAAGGCGGTGCTCAACGAGATTCGCGGGCTGAAGCGGCAAACGCGGCGAGTCTAGGCGGAAATCAAGAGGGCCGGCAGCGCCGGCCCTTCCTGGCTCCCGGCTTGCGCCGGAATGACCGCCGCTGTCGCGGCGGTCACTTCACGATATCGAGGTGCTCGATGCCCTTGGTGATGTCGCGGTTCTTCGCTTCCTTGGAGTGGAGCTTGATCGAGAGCCGCAGATCGTTGACCGAGTCGGCGTTGCGCAGCGCGTCCTCGTAGGTGATGATGCCGTTGTCGTAGAGCTCGAAGAGGTGCTGGTCAAAGGTCTGCATGCCGAGCTCGCGCGAGCGCTTCATCAGCTCCTTGATCTCGTGCACCTCGCCCTTGAAGATCAGGTCGGCGATCAGCGGCGAGTTGAGCATGACCTCGACCGCCGCGATGCGGCCCTTGCCTTCCTTCAGCGGGATGAGGCGCTGCGAGATCATCCCGCGCAGGTTTAGAGACAGGTCCATCAGCAACTGGGCGCGCCGTTCCTCGGGAAAGAAGTTGATGATCCGGTCGAGGGCCTGGTTGGCGCTGTTCGCGTGCAGCGTCGCGAGGCACAGGTGGCCGGTCTCGGCGAACGCCACCGCGTAGTCCATCGTCTCGCGGTCGCGCACCTCGCCCATCATGATCACATCGGGGGCCTGGCGCAGCGTGTTCTTGAGCGCGTTGTCCCAGGACTCGGTGTCCACGCCGATCTCGCGCTGCGTGATCAGGCAGTTCCCGTGCGGGTGGACGTACTCGACCGGGTCCTCGATGGTGATGATGTGGCCGTGCGAGTTCTGGTTGCGGTAGCCGATCATCGCCGCGAGCGAGGTCGACTTGCCCGAACCGGTCGCGCCGACCATGATGACCAGGCCGCGCTTGGTCATCGCGACGTCCTTGAGCACCGGCGGCAGGTTCAGCTCCTCGAAGGTCGGAATCTTCGAGTTGATCGTCCGCAGGACCATGCCGATGTTGCCCATCTGCACGAACGCGCTCACCCGGAACCGGCCGATGTTGGCCGGGCTGATCGCGAACTGGCACTCCTTGGTCGCCTCGAACTCCGCCGCCTGGCGGTCGTTCATGACCGAGCGCACCAGCTCCGCAGTGTGCTGAGGGGACAGCGGCTGCTGCGACACCGGGGTCATCCTCCCGTCGAGCTTGATCGCCGGGGGGAAGCCGACGGTGATGAAGAGGTCGGACCCCTTCTTGCCCACCAGCAGGCGCAGCAGGTCGTAGATGAATTTCGTTGCCTGGTCGCGTTCCATTGTGGTCCCCCCGTTGCGGGCCAAACGTGTGGTTGATGTTACTCCCACGGACGGGGGCGCGGCCTGGCGCCCCCGGGGATCGCGCGCGCGACGCGCGCGCTCGCTACCCGTGGAAATTGTCCTTGTTCATCGCCCTCGCGCGCGCCTCGGCGACGTTCACGACCCCACGCTTGACCAACTCCAGCAGGTTCTGGTCGAGCGTCTGCATGCCGGTCTGCTGACCGGTCTGGATCGCCGAGTACATCTGCGCCACCTTGTTCTCGCGGATCAGGTTCCGGATGGCCGGCGTCGCGATCATGATCTCGTGCGCCGCGACGCGTCCGCTGCCGTCCTTGGTCTTCATCAGCGTCTGCGAGATGACCGCGCGGAGCGACTCCGACAGCATGGCGCGCACCATCTCCTTCTCCGCGGCCGGGAACACGTCGACGATCCGGTCGATCGTCTTGGCCGCGGAGCTCGTGTGCAGCGTGCCGAAGACCAAGTGGCCGGTCTCCGCGCCCGTGAGCGCGAGGCGGATCGTCTCGAGGTCGCGCATCTCGCCGACCAGGATCACGTCCGGGTCCTCCCGCAAGGCCGAGCGCAGCGCGTTCGCGAACGAGAGCGTGTGCGGCCCGACCTCGCGCTGGTTGATCAGGCACTTCTTCGACTCGTGCACGAATTCGATCGGGTCCTCGATGGTGAGGATGTGACCGTACTCGTTTTCGTTGATGTGGTTGACCATAGCCGCGAGCGTGGTCGACTTGCCCGAGCCGGTAGGGCCGGTCACCAGCACGATGCCGCGCGGCTGGTCGGCGATCTCCGTGAAGATCTTTGGCGCGTTCAGCTCTTCGAGCGTCAGCACCTTGGTCGGAATCGTCCGCATCACCGCGGCCGCGCCGCGCTGCTGCACGAACGCGTTGACGCGAAAGCGCGCGAGGCCCGGAATCGCGAACGAGAAGTCGCACTCGAGGTTTTCCTCGTAGTGCTTGCGCTGCGCGTCGTTCATGATGTCGTAGATCATCCCGTGCACGTCCTTGTGCTCGAGCGCCGGGAGGTTGATGCGCCGCACATCGCCGTGCACCCGGATCATCGGCGGCAGGCCGGCGGAGAGGTGCAGGTCGGAGGCCTTGTTCTTGACGACGAAGGCGAGCAACTCGGAGATGTCCATATAATCCTCTAGCGCTTCTGCAACGTACGCCGCCAACCCTTTGGCGCACCGGGGAAATCCGGGGCATTATGGACACAATTGAAAAGCGCCTGCAAGCCGTAAAGTCCCGCATCGCGCGCGCCTGCGCGGCAGCGGGCCGGGACCCTCGTGACATAGTTCTCGTCGCGGTGAGCAAGACGTTCCCGGCCGCCGCAGTCCGTGCGGCGCATGCCGCCGGGCAGCGCGACTTCGGGGAGAACCACGCGCAGGACGCGGTCGCGAAGCTCGACGCGCTCACCGATCTCGACCTCGTCTGGCACTTCATCGGGCCGGTCCAGAGCAACAAGACGCGGGTGATTGCCGAGCGCTTTGCGTGGATCCATTCGGTCGACCGGCTGAAGATCGCCGAGCGGCTCGCGACGCAGCGACCGGAGGCGTTGCCGCCGCTACAGGCCTGCATCCAGGTCAACGTGAGCGGCGAGTCGACCAAGAGCGGCGTCGCGCCCGAGGCCGCCCCTGCGCTCGCGCGCGCGATCGCCGGACTGCCGCGACTCCGCCTGCGCGGATTGATGGCCATCCCGGAGCCGACCGACGACGCCGCGCTGCAACGCCGCCGCTTCGAGTCGCTGCGCGACCTCAAGGACCGGCTGGTCGACGAAGGCATGCCCCTCGACACCCTGTCGATGGGCATGTCGGACGATCTCGAAGCCGCAATCGCGGCCGGGGCGACAATGGTGCGGGTGGGAACCGCGATCTTCGGCGCACGACCGCGGGTCGCGACGACCGCCGGCTGATTCAGGAGCCCACCGGCGTTATCCGCGATAATCGGAGCGACTCCGGAGCTGCGCGCATGGAAATCACGTTTCTTGGTGGCGGAAACATGGCCACGGCCCTGATCGGCGGCCTGGTGGCGAAGGGTTTTGCGCCGGGCTCGATCAAGGTGATCGAAGTCGTCGCCGAGGCGCGCACGCGGGTCGCGCAGTCATTCGGCGTCCGGTGTTTCGAGCAGCCCGCAGCGGCCATGCCGCTCGGCGACGTCGTGGTGCTGGCGGTGAAGCCGCAGCAGATGCGCGCGGTCGCGCGGGAGCTCGCCCCGGCCTTGCGCGGCGAGCTCGTGCTGTCGATCGCGGCGGGGATCCGCCTCGCGGATCTCGCGCGCTGGCTCGGCGGGCACGCGCGCCTCGCGCGCTGCATGCCCAATACCCCGGCGCTCATCGGCGCCGGGGTTACCGGGCTCTACGCGCGGCCCGAGGCCGGGCCCGAAGGGCGGCAGCACGCGCAGGCGGTGCTCGAAGCCGTCGGCGAGGTGATCTGGGTCGGCGAGGAGGCGCTGCTCGACCCGGTGACCGCGGTGTCGGGCAGCGGCCCGGCGTACGTCTTCTACTTCATCGAGGCGCTGGAGCGCGCGGCGCGCGAGCTCGGGCTCGACGCCGGCGGCGCGCGGCAGCTCGCCATCGGCACGTTCCGCGGCGCGGCCGAGCTTGCGGCGCGATCGGGCGACTCGCCCGGCACGCTGCGCGAGCGCGTCACCTCCAAGGGCGGCACCACCGAGCGCGCCCTCGCGACGCTGCAGGCCGACCGCGTCGCCGATGCGATCGTGCGCGCGGTGCGCGCGGCGAACGAGCGCGCCCGCGAGCTCGGCGACGAGCTCGGCAAGGACTGAGGCGGGGCCGCTCCGATGCTCGCGCAGATTCTCCAGTTCCTGATCCAGACGGCGTTCGGCCTGCTGATCTTCGTCGTCATGCTGCGCTTCTGGATGCAGGCGCTGCGCGCCCCATTCCGTAATCCGATCGGCCAGTTCGTGATCGCGCTCACCGACTGGGCGGTGCTGCCGCTGCGGCGCGTGATCCCGTCGTTCCGCGGATACGACCTCGCGACGCTCCTCCTCGCCTGGCTCCTGCAGCTCGCGATGATGGTGCTGCTTTATGCCGCGGCGGCGGGCGGAAAGGTGAACGTCCCGGGGCTCGCCGTGCTGCTGCTCTCGCTCATCGAGCTCGTGCGGGTCAGCCTGCAGCTGCTGATGTTCGTCGTGATCGTCCAGGTGGTGCTGAGCTGGGTGAGCCCCGGGCACCCGCTCGGGTTCGTGTTCGAGACCCTGACGCGGCCGTTCTACGGGTTCTTCCGGCGCTTCGTTCCGCCGATCGGCAGCATCGATCTCTCGCCGCTGTTCGTGCTGGTCATCGCGCAGGTGCTGCTGATCGTGCTCGACGGCGCGCCGCGCGCAATGCTCCTGGGTGGCTGAAGCGGTCTGGGCCCGCCGGACCGCGGCGGGCTGGACGCTCACGGTGCACGCTCAGCCCGGAGCGAAGCGCTCCGAGGTGACCGGGCTACACGGCAATCGCCTCAAGATCCGCATCGCGGCGCCGGCGCTCGACGGGCGCGCGAACGAGGCGCTGACCGCGTTCGTTGCCGAGCGACTCGGGATCCCGAAAAACCGGGTGACGGTGGCGAAGGGCGCGCAGTCGCGCGAGAAGCTGCTCGTCGTCGCGGGGGATTGCGACCCGACGGTACTGCTGGCCTAAGCGAGCGCCTCGTATCGCAATTCGCCGCGCACAAGTGTGTAGCGCGCGACGCCCGGCAACTCGTAGCCGAGGTAGGGCGTGTTCTTCCCCTGGCTGCGCAGCGCGGCGGCCGTGACCTTGAAGTGCGCGCCCGGGTCGAAGACACACACGTCGCCTGTTGCGCCGATGCCGAGGTGCCCGGCGTCGATGCCGAGCACCCGCGCCGGCTCGCAGGTCAAGCGGGCGAGCGTCCGGGCGAGCGGCAGGCGTGCCTCCTCGCCCCACTTGAGGGCGAGCGGCAACAGCAGCTCCAGGCCGGTCGCACCCGGCTCGGACTCCCCGAACGGGGTCTGTTTCGCGTCCTCGTCGACCGGCGTGTGGTCGGAGCACACGGCGTCGATCGTGCCGTCAGCGACGCCGGCGCGCAGCGCGTCGCGGTCGCGACCGCTCCGGAACGGCGGTACGACGTGCGCGTGCGAGTCGAAGTACCCGATGTCCATGTCGGTGAGGTGCAGGTGGTGCACCGCCACGTCGCAAGTGACCGGCAATCCCTCGCCCTTCGCCGCGCGCACCATCGCCACGCCCTCGGCCGTCGAGAGCCTGCACAGGTGCACGCGCGTGCCGGTGGAGCGAACGAGCTGGAGGATCGTGCCCACCGCCACCGTTTCCGCCACCGCCGGGATACCCGGTAGGCCGAGACGGGTTGCGAACTCGCCGTCGTGCGCAACCCCGTTCTTCGCCAGGTACGGATCTTCCGGCCGGAGCCAGACCGAGAAGCCGAACGTCGCGGCGTACTGGAGCGCGCGCCACAGCACCTGGGTATCGGTGATCGGCGCGTTCGCCTGGGAGAAGGCGACGCAACCATGGTCGGCGAGCTCCGCCATTTCGGTCAGGCGCTCGCCCTCGAGCTTCGCGGTGAGGGCGCCGACGGGGTACACCTTCGCGAGATTCAGGCTGCGCGCACGGCGCGTGAGCATCTCGACCAGTCCCGGCTCGTCGAGCGGCGGGTCGGTGTCCGGGGGACACGCGAGGCTCGTCACGCCGCCCGCGACGGCCGCCAGCATCTCCGACTCGAGTGTCGCCTTGTACTCGAACCCGGGCTCGCGCAGGCGCGCGGCGAGGTCCACCAGCCCCGGCGCGACCACGAGTCCGGCGGCATCGATGGTCCGATCGGCGCGAAAGGCGTCCGGCGCCGCGCCCGCCGCGACCACGCGCCCGTCTGCGACGTAGAGGTCGCGCTGCGCGTCGATCTCGTGCTTCGGATCGACGAGACGGCCGCCCCGGACGTGAATGCGTGGGCTCATCGTCTCAAGATACGAGCGGGCAGAGCCGCCGCGCGGCGCCCCCTCGTGCTCCCCGACGTCAGGGAAAGCGATGCCTCCGGCGTCGGTCTCATTTCGTCCTAGCTCCCGCCCAGGATCGACATCACGGCCATGCGCACCGCGATGCCGAACGTCACCTGCGGCAGGATCACCGACTGCACGCCGTCGGCCACCGACGAGTCGATCTCGACGCCGCGGTTCATGGGCCCGGGATGCATCACGATCGCGTCGGCCTTCGCCAGCGCGAGCTTGTCCGGCGTGAGCCCGTAGTACTTGTTGAACTCCTGGGCGGAGGGCAGCAGCGGCCCGCGCATGCGCTCGTTCTGCAGCCGGAGCATGACGATGACGTCGGCGCCGGCGAGCCCTCTGCGCATGTCGTGAAACACGCGCACACCCATTCTTTCCACCCCCGTGGGGAGCAGCGTCTGCGGGCCGATGACGCGCACGTCGGGCGTGCCGAGGATGTTGAGCGCATGGACCAGCGAGCGCGCGACGCGCGAGTGCAGGATGTCGCCGACGATCGCGACCGAGAGCGCGGTGAACTCCCTCTTGTAGTGACGGATCGTGTAGGCGTCGAGCAGCCCCTGGGTGGGGTGCGCGTGGCGACCGTCGCCGGCGTTGATCACGTGCTGGTACGGTCCGGCGTGGCGGGCGATCAGGTGTGCCGCCCCGCTCTGCGCGTGCCGCACCACGAACATGTCGGCGTGCATCGCCGAGAGATTGTCCACCGTGTCGAGCAGGCTTTCGCCCTTCGAGGCGGACGAGGTGCTGATGTTCAGATTGATCACGTCGGCGGACAGCCGCTTGGCCGCGATCTCGAACGTGGTGCGAGTGCGCGTCGAGTTCTCGAAGAACAGGTTGAACACGCTGATGCCGCGCAGCAGCGGCACCTTCTTGACCTCGCGCTCGGTCACGCCGACGAACGAGGTCGCGGTGTCGAGAATGTGCGTGATGATCTCGCGCGGCAATCCCTCGAGCGTGAGCAGATGCGTGAGAGCGCCCTTCGCGTTCAGCTGCGGGTTGGCGCTCATCTCACGCGTCGATCCGCAGGGTAAGGCGCCCGCTCGCGTCGCGGTCGAGTCGCAGCATGCTGCCCTTGGGCACCGTCAGGCTGGTGCCGACGTACTGCGCACAGATCGGGAGCTGGCGCTCGCCCCGGTCGACCAGCGCGGCGAGCCGGATCGTTTCCGGGCGACCGTAGTCGAACAGCTCGTTCATCGCCGCACGCACCGTGCGGCCGGTGTAGAGCACGTCGTCCACGAGCAGGAGGTGGCGTCCGTTCACGTCGAACGGGATCTTGCTGGCGCGCACCGATTTGTGCAGACCCGACTTGCGGTAGTCGTCGCGGTAGAACGAGATGTCCAGAATCCCGAGCGGCACGACGAAGCCGAGCTCCCGATGCAGCCGCTCGGCGAGCCAGGCGCCGCCCGTGTGGATTCCGACCATGCCGGTTTCCGGCGTGACGTGCGGACGCAGCTGGCGCACGAGGTCGGCGCAGAGCAATTCGGCGTCAGGCAGCAGCATGGCGATCGAGAAAATCCTGGAGGATCACCTGGGCAGCGAGCGGATGTGCGAGGTGCTTGTCGGCACGCCCGCCACGTCCGATGGCGCGCAACCGCTCTTCGGCCTCGGCGGAGGAGAGCCGCTCGTCGACGAGCGCCACGGGCAGCCCGAACCGCCCCTCCAGCTGGCGCGCGAACCGCTGCGCCCGGCGTGTGACTGCGTGGGGCGCGCCGTCCAGACTGAGCGGCAGCCCGACGACGAGCCGCGCCGGCTTCCATTCGTCGATCAGCTCGCCGATCACGGCGAAGCGCGCGTCGGTCGCCGGATCGTCGATGGTGACCAGCGGATGGGCCACGCCGACGCCGGTTTCGCCGACGGCGACGCCGATGAAGCGCTCACCGAAATCGAAGGCCAGCACCGTCTCGACTCGAGTCATGCATGTCCCGCCTCGTCCGCGAGCGTCGCGTAGGAGACGCCGAGGACCTCCATCGCCGCCGGCAGGCGCTCCTCGGCCGGGAGATCGAAAATGATCTGCTCGTCCGCCTCGACAGTGAGCCAAGCGTTCTGCAGGATCTCGTGCTCGAGCTGTCCGGCGGCCCAGCCCGAATAGCCAAGGGTGACGAGGATCTTGTCCGGGCCGGTGCCGCCCCCGACTGCCTCGAGGATGTCGCGCGAGGTGGTCAGGCCGATGTGCTCGCGCACCGGCAGAGTCGAGCTCCAGGCACCGCGCGGCACGTGCAGCACGAAGCCGCGATCGGTCTGCACCGGGCCGCCGAAGTACACCGGGATCTCGTGCAGCGCGTTCACCTTCAGCTCGAGATTGAGGCGTTCGAAGAGCGCCGCGAGCGTCAGGTCGATCGGGCGATTCACCACGAGACCGAGCGCGCCCTGCTCGTTGTGCTCGCAGATGAAGGTGAGCGTGCGCGCGAAATGCGGGTCGGCCATGCTCGGCATGGCGATCAGGAAGTGATGGGTGAGATCGACCTGCGGCACGGCGGGAATTGTAGCGCGGGACGCAGGGCGGCCGGACGGCACATGCTAGAGTCGCGCGCCCTTCAATCGCCCTCCCCCGAGATGCCCGCCGACGCCGCGCTGGTGTGGTTTCGCCGCGATCTGCGCGACTATGACCACGCCGCGCTCTACCGTGCGCTGAAGTCCCATCCGCGGGTCTACTGCGCGTTCTGCTTCGACACCGAGATCCTCGGCGCGCTTCCGTCGCGTTTGGACCGGCGCGTGGAATTCATCTGGCGCTCGGTCCTGGAGCTCGACGCCGCCCTGCGCGTCCGCGGCGGCGGCCTGATCGTGCTGCACGGCCGCGCGCGTGAGGAGATCCCGCGGCTCGCCACCCGGCTGGGCGTGCGCGCGGTCTACGCCAACCACGACTACGAGCCGGCGGCGATCGACCGCGATGCCGCGGTCGATCGCGCGCTCGCCGGCGCGGGGATCGAGCTCCGCACCTTCAAGGACCAGGTGATCTTCGAGAAGGACGAGGTGCTCTCGGCGGCGCGCTCACCCTACACCGTGTTCACCCCCTACAAGCGCGCTTGGCTGAAGAAGCTCGACCGCTTCTACCTCCAGCCGTACCCGGTGCAGCGGTACGCGCGCAGGCTCGCGGCCCCACCTGACAATCGGAGCCCCACGCTCGCCGACCTCGGCTTCGGGGCGACCGGACTGCTCGAGGTGCCGGTGCCGACCGGCATGTCGGGCGCGCAGCGGCTCCTCGCCGACTTCCTCGGTCGGATCCGCGCGTATCACGAGCGCCGCGACTACCCCGCGGCGAAGGGGCCGTCGTACCTCTCGGTGCATCTGCGTTTCGGGACGGTCTCGGTCCGGGAGCTCGCCGCGCGCGCCCATGCGGAAGGCGGAAAAGGCGCTGAGGCCTGGCTCGCGGAGCTCGTCTGGCGCGATTTCTACTTCGCCGTGCTGCACCACTTTCCGCACGTCGTGGGTCACGCCTTCAAGCGCGAGCTGGAGGACGTGGCGTTCGAGAACGACCCCGGAAAGTGGCGCGCGTGGTGCGCAGGGCTGACGGGCTATCCGCTCGTCGACGCGGCGCTGCGCCAGATCAACCAGACCGGGTACATGCACAACCGGCTGCGGATGGTGGCGGCGTCGTTCCTGGTCAAGGACCTGCACGTCGACTGGCGGTGGGGCGAGCGGTACTTCGCCGACCACCTGAACGACTTCGACCTCGCCGCGAACAACGGCGGCTGGCAATGGGCCGCCTCGACCGGCTGCGATCCGCAGCCGTACTTCCGGATCTTCAACCCGGTGACGCAGTCGGAGCGATTCGACCCGGAAGGACAGTTCATTCGCCGCTACGTTCCGGCGCTCGCGCGCGTGCCGGACAGGTACGTCCATGCGCCATGGGCGATGCGTCCGGTCGATCAGGTAGCGGCGGGGTGCGTGATCGGCCGGGACTATCCCGCGCCGGTCGTCGATCACGACCGGGCGCGGCGGATCACGCTGGAGCGCTACCGGCGCGCGGCCGGAAAGCGCTGAGTACTGGCTTGCAAATCCACTAAATGGGATTGCTTCGGTTTGCCGTACTGCTACGCGAGTGCTGGCTTCTTCACAAAGCCGGCGATGTGCTGGAGCAGCTCGTCTTCCTGGTATGGCTTGCCGAGATACACGTTCACGCCAATCTCCTTCGCGTACGCGCGGTGCTTGTCGGCGGTGCGCGAGGTGATCATGATGATCGGCACGTGCTTCAGCCGGCGGTCGGCGCGAACGTTGCGGGTCAGATCGAAGCCGTCCATGCGCGGCATCTCGATGTCGACCAGCATCACGTCGGGCAGGTGCTCCTGCAGCTGTTCCATCGCGTCGACGCCGTCCTTCGCGGTCAGCACGTTGTAGCCCTCGCGCGCGAGCAGGCGCCCGGTGATCTTGCGCACCGTGAGCGAGTCGTCGACGATCATGATCGTGGGCACCGCCGGCGCCACCGGCTTGGGCGCGGCAGGCGCGGTCGGTGCGGTCAGCCCCATCGGCGCCAGCGCGCCCACGGCCAGGTCGCGGCCCACGAGGATGACCGGGTTCAGGATGAGCACGATATCGCCGTTGCCGAGCACGGTCGCACCGGTGATGCCCGCGACGCGCGCCAGCAGCGGCCCGGTGTTCTTGACCACGATTTCCTGGCTGCCGACGACTTCGTCAACCTGTAGACCGACGGTGTTCGCGCCGGTGCGCAGCAGCATCACCGGCGTCACGCGTCGCGTCTCGGGGACGAAATCGGCATCGCCGAGGAGTCGCGGCAGGTAGCGGAACGGATAGCGCCGGTCTTGCCAGCTCGTTTCGCCCGCAGTGCGGTAGGACTCGAGCTCGGGCGCCTTCACCTGGCGCACCTGCTCGACCATGATTGCCGGGATCGCATAGGCGACGCCGCCGGCGCGTACGAGCACCGCCTGCGTCACCGCGAGGGTGAGCGGCAGGTAGATCGTGAAGCGCGTGCCCTTGCCGTGCTCGCTGGCGAGTTCGACTCGGCCGCCCAGCGCCGCGACCTCGCTCTTTACGACGTCCATCCCCACGCCGCGGCCGGCGAGCTGCGTCACCTCCTGCGCCGTCGAGAAACCGGGATGGAAGATGAACTCGGCGACCTCGCCGTCGGACGGATTGTCCTCGGGCTTGAGCAGCCCCTGCTGCAGCGCCTTCTCGCGGATGCGCGTGAAATTCAGGCCGGCACCGTCGTCGACGACGGAGAGCACGATCTCGTTGCCTTCCTGGCGCACTTCGATTCGCACCTCGCCGAGCTCCGGCTTGCCCTTGGCGGCGCGCTCCGCCGGCCCTTCGATGCCGTGCGCCACGGAATTGCGCAGCATGTGCTCGAACGGCGCGGTAATGCGCTCCAGCACCGAGCGGTCGACCTCGACCTGACCGCCCTTGATGTCGAGCACCGCGCGCTTGTCCGTCTCCTTCGCGGCCTGGCGCACGATGCGGAACAGGCGCTCCGACACGCTCGCGAACGGCACCATGCGAATGCGCATGAGGTTCGCCTGCAGCGCGCGGGTGAGGCGCGCCTGCGCGGTGGTCGCGGCCTCGCTCTCGCCCACCGCCTTCAGCAGATTCTGGTGGACGGTGGCGACGTCGTTCACGCTCTCGGCCATCATCCGCGTGAGTTCCTGGAACCGAGTGAAGCGGTCGAACTCGAGCGGGTCGAACGGGGTTTCGCTCTCCTGCGCGAGCGAGATGCGCGACTGCATCTGGGACTCGGCCTGGATCTCGATGTCGCGCAGCTGTGCGCGCATGCGGTTGACGTTCTCGGTGAACTCGAACAGCGCCCCCTTGATGGAGCGCAGGTCGCCCTCGATCCGGGAGCGCGCGATCGAGACCTCGCCGGCCTCGTTCACCAGCCGGTCGATCAGGTCGGCGCGCACGCGCAGCATGGCGCGGCTCGCCGCCGCGAGCTCCTGCTCGGCCTGCGTGGCGGGCTTCTGGTCAGCCCGGTCCGGCGCGCTCGCGGCGGGCGTCGCCGGCGCAGCCTCTACGTGCGGTGCGGCGGCCAGCGGGACCGCGGCCAGCGGGGCAGCGGCCAGCGGGGCAGCGGTCACGATCGGGCTCTCGGGCTCGTCCACCGAGGCCGGTACCGCCGACTGCGGATTGACCAGACGGTCGTATAGGAAGCCCATCCGATCGTACGAGACTTCCAGTTCCTCGAAGAACGCTGCGGGAAGCTCCTTGGTCGCGAGCGCGTTCTCGACGCGAGTCTCCATGTGGTGCGTGAGCTCGCCGAGCGCCATTGCACCGCACATGCGCGCCGAGCCCTTGAGGGTGTGCAGCGTGCGTTGCAGGGCATTCCCGGCGGCCGAGTTGCCGGGATTGACGCGCCAATCGCGCAACCCCTGGCCGACCGCCGGGACGAGCTCCTGCGCCTCCTCGAGGAAGATCGGCAGTAGCTCCCGGTCGATGTCGTCGTCGAGGCGGCGCGTGCGCCGCTCCATCGGGATTTCCTCGACCTCGACCTCGGCCGCCGGCAGGTTCGCATCGACCGGCACCGGTGCGACGGCGCTTTCCGGCGCGGGCACGGCGAAACTCTTCAGCGCAGGCACAGCGACGATTTCCGGCGCGGAGGGCGATGGCGCAACGTCGTCGTTCGCGGCGTCCAGCGGCGGTAGGTCGGCGGTGATTGCGGGCTCGCCCGTATGGGCGGGCATCGAGAAGTCGGAGAAATCGAGCTCGATCGGTTCGGCCGGCGCGGCCGGCGCCTCGGCCGGCGGCAGGCCCGCCGGCGCGATCTCGGACAGAGCGAAGTCGAGGTCGTTCGCGACCGACGCCGTGTTCAGCGTTTCGGGCGGCGCGGCCTCGGGCAGCGCGAAGTCGAGGTCGTTTCCGAGCGGCGCCGTGGTCAGCGTTTCGGGCGGCGCGGCCGACGCGGCGAAATCGAGCAGCGGCGCCCCGGCGTCCGCGTCGCCGACCCTCATCCCGTCCAGACGTGCAATCAGCCCGGGTACCTCGGCGGGCAACTGCCTTGCGGCAGCGTTCGCCAGCATCGCCTCGAGGTTCTCGATCGCCTCAACGATCAGCGCGCGAGCGACGGAATCAGCCGGTTTGCCGAGCAGTCGCTCGAGCAGGCCCTCGAGAGCGTGGCCGACGTCCTTCATCCCATCGAACTTGACCGTGCCGGCGATGCCGGCAAGCGTGTGTGCGGCGCGTTCGATGTCCTCGGTAACCTTCTCGCCGTCGTCCAGCCGGCAACGAGCTGCGGCGAGCGTATCGAGGTGCGCGCGCGTCTCCTCGAGGAAGATGCCGAACAGCGATACGGATAGGCTCACGTCGCCGAACGTCACGACCTCCTCCGCCTCGGCCGCTTCTGCGGGCGCGGACCCGCTCGGAACTTCCAGCGCCGGAACGTCGAGCGCCGGAAATGCCGGCTCGGGCAACTCGAGCGTTGGCAATTCCTCGGCCGGGGCCGCCGCGGGCATCAGCTCCACCGGCGCGGTCGGCGCCGGCGTGACGGTTTCGGGCTCGGGAGCGGGCGCGATCGCAGCGAGGTCGATTTCGGGCAACGGCCCGGGCGTCTCGATGACTCGTGGCGCATCGACGACGACGGCAGGCTCAGCGGACGCCGGAACGACGGGCGCGACCGCGGCCGGCGCGACTTCGACCGGCACTTCCCCAAGACTCTCGCCCGCTTTGACCTTATTTGCCATGGCCACGATCGCCGATTCATCCGGGCTCGGGCCGTTGCTCTTCAGGACCGCGACGGCACCCTCGAAGAACTGGCGCGCGGTAGCGATCAAGGTGAAGAGAGCGGGGGTCGCCGCGCGCTCCTCCTCGAGCCAGCGGTTCATCACCTGCTCCACCGCCCACGCGGCTTCGCCGAGGCGCGTAAGGCCGACCATGCGCCCGCTGCCCTTCAGCGTGTGAAAGCCGCGGCGAATCGTGCGCAGCAGCTCGATGTTCTGCGGCAGGTCGCGCACCCGCTCGAGGCTGTCGCCGATCGTGCCGAGCACCTCGCCGGCCTCTTCGAGATAGATGGCGAGCAGCTCCGCGTCGACCGTCTCCGCGCTCGCCGCGATGAGCTTCTGCGCTTCGGGCGACGGTGCCGCGGGCGCGGCCGGCTGGATCGCGGTAAGGACCTGCGAGACCCTGGGATCGAACGGCTTCGCATCGCCCACGCCGAGGATGCGCAGCATGTCGATGGCCTGGCCTTCGAGCTTCGCATCGGCTACCAGCCCCGCGTCCTTCTGCAGTGCGGTGGCCTTCTGCCGCAACTCTTCCTTGAGCCCGGCGTTCTGCGGCTCGCGCTTCCAGCGCTCGTAGAGCGCGTTGAGCCCTTTCTTGGCCTGTTCGAGTTCGGCCTCGACAGTCCCGCCCGCAGCCTGCTCCCCGGCCTGCTCCGCGACCTCGGCCTTCTTGGCGGCGATCGGCCGCATGAACTGATCGAAGTCCGCCTTGCCGTGCTGCAGGGCGTCCACATAGAAGCCGAGCCCGGAAAGGGTGCCGGCTACGCGTTCGAAGTCGCCCTGCGCGGGGACATAGTCGGCCTGCCCGAAGCGCTGGATCTCGGCCGCGCACTGGGAAAGCGCCGCGGCCGCACGGTCCTCGTTCAGCATCGTCAGGGCGCCGAGCACCTGCCGGACCGGCTTGTCGAGACTCGCCAGCTCGCCGCGCTTCGCGGCATCGCGGAAAAACGCGTCCAGGGCCTGCTCGATCGCCCGCAGGCTCGCCTGGATCTCGGAAACGACCTGCGCCATGAGCAGGCGCTCTTGCGCGCGGCGCGACATCTCGTCGAGCACCGGCACCGGCTGGCTCGCGTGCGGTGCTTCCCCCTTCACTACCGCCTGCAGGCGGCGCTGCATGAGGCTTACCTGCTGCGCGAACTCGGCGCCGAGGCTCCCGAAGTTGTCAACCGCGTTCTCGACCAACAACAGCGTGGTCGCGGTCTCCATCGCCACGGCGTCGGTCAGATTGCCCGGCGCAGCGCCGATCCAGGCGGCCAGGTTCGCCACCTCGGCAGCGATCTTGGCGAGCTCCGGCTGCTTCAGCGTGGCGGCGCGGTCGCGCATCTGCGCGGCGAGATCGCAGAAGTTCGCGATGCTCGGTTGGTGGCCGGATGCGACCTTGTTCCAGGCCGTCTTGGCATTGCCGACCACCTCACGCAGGGACCGGAGAGCCGGGACCTGCGGCGCGGTCTCGCTCCTGAGCTCGAAGCTCGCCGGCACCGAGCCGGAGAGCTGGAAGACGTCCTGGACGTTGCGCACGTGCGCAGTCGCCGGGCGCGCGCGCGCGACGGCGAACAGCGCTTCGCGCATCAACCGTTCCGCCACCGTCGCCGAGCCTTCCATCAGCCGCTTGAGCTGCTGCTCGACGCGGTTGGCGAGGCGGGCGACGGCCCCCTGGTCGGCAATCGCCTTCGCGAACAGCGCGTCGAAGAAGCCGAGCGCCACCCACCAGAACGCGCGGCTCGCGGGATTGGTCTGCGCGGCCTCGACCGCGGCGACGGCGGCGCGCATGTCCTCGACGCCGGTCCCGTCCTTCTTGAGCCACTTGAGAAGCCCGCGCTGGTAGCGCCCGCGCTGGTCGCGATAGTACTGCGCGCCCTGACCGGCGGGCACTTCCACCGGCGCCTTGTCGCGCCGCGGCGGCCGGCGCGTCAAATCGGGGAAATAGAGATCGACGGGATCGACGCCGTCGCGCCCGCGCAGCTTGGCCACGTCGCGGTAGACCGCAAAGAGCTTGAGCGGCTGGTTGGGTTCACCGGCGAGGAGCTGATCGAGGTACGCAGTAATCGCGGCGAACGCCTGCTCGGCGGCGGCGACGGCTTCGGGCTTGGGTGCCCCGCCCGCCTTGACGATATCCCCGAGCAACCCGTCGAGCTCCTCGGACAGGCGCGTGACGCCGTCGAGGCCCACGATCTGGAGCGCGCCGTGGGCCTGGTGAAAGTGGGTCTGCGAGAACCGGATCTGGTTCGAGTCCCCCGGATTGGAGGCGTAGGCACGCAGCGCGGTCAACGACCGCTCCAGCGCCTGATCGATCTCGCTCTTGACCCACGTGAGTGGGCCGATGTCGAAGTCACCCGGCGTGCTCATGACTGCCGCCCTGCCTTGTCTTAGTTGTGGACCGCGCGCTTCCGGCTCTGCGCCGACCGGCCTGCACGCGCAACCGGCCGCTCCGACCTCATTGCCCCGCGCGGCCGCCGGTGCAACGCCATTCGTCCACGCCCGCGGCGGGACCTACGCGATCTTGAAGTTCGCCACCGAACCCTTCAGTTCCTGCGCGAGCTTGGCGATCTGACCGACGGATACGGCGGTCTGCTTGGTGCCCTCGGTCGTCTGCTTCGTCACCGACAGGATGTCCTGCATCGAAGTCGCCACGACGCCCGCCGCCTGCGCCTGCGCCTGCGCGGTGACCGAGATCTCCTCGATGAGCTGCGCGAGCCGGCGCGACACCTCGCCGATCTCCGACAGTGCCTGGCCCGCGGCATCGGAAAGCTTCGCTCCCTCGACCACACCGACCGTGCTCTTCTCCATGGCGGCCACCGCATCGTGGGTATCGGTCTGAATCGTCTTCACGATCGCCGCGATCTGCTTCGTCGCCTCGCCCGACCGTTCCGCGAGGCGCTGCACCTCTTCCGCGACCACCGTGAAGCCGCGTCCCGCCTCGCCCGCGCTCGCCGCCTGGATCGCGGCGTTCAGCGCCAGCACGTTCGTCTGCTCGGTAATGTCCGAGATCAGCTCCACGATCTCGCCGATCTCCTGCGAGGACTCGCCGAGGCGCTTGATCCGCTTGGCGGTCTCCTGAATCTGCTCGCGGATCTCCCCCATGCCGGAGATCGAGTTCGACACCGCCTCCTGGCCCTTCTGCGCAGCCGACAGCGACTGGCGCGCAACGCTCACCGACTTGGACGCGCTTGCCGACACCTCGTTAATCGCACGCGCCATCTTGAGGACCGACGCGCCCGCCTCCTGAATCTCCTTCGACTGCCGCTCCGCGGCCTGCAGCAGCTTGACCGAGGTCGCCTGTGCGGACTCGGTCGCGCTCGTCACCTGCGCCGCCGCGCTGTTGATCCGGCCGACCAGGACGCGCAGCTCCTCGATCGTGTAGTTCACCGAGTCGGCGATCGCGCCGGTGATGTCCTCGGTAACGGTTGCCTGCACCGTGAGGTCTCCGTCGGCGAGGCTGCCCATCTCGTTCATCAGACGGAGAATGGCCTCCTGGTTCGCCTTGTTCTGCGACTCCGCTTCGCTGCGCAGGCGCTCCGAATCCTCGCGCAGCCTGACCTGCTCGGTCGTGCGGCGCTCGTTCTCGTCGCGGTAGGCCTTCGCCATCAGCAGCCCGACGAAGATGGCCGCGGCGGCGCAGATCGCCATGACGACGTAATTCAGCCAGGTCTGTGCGAGCTCGCCCTCGTACGCGATCGCGAGCTCGTCGGAGGCCTTCAGCAGCGCCTCGGAGTCGTTTACGACGTTGCGGCCGGCGGCCTTCGCGTTCACGAGCGGCTGCATGTTACCCAGGATCGAGTTCACCGCCTTGCGGTACTCCTGATACGCGCCGTCGAGCTCCTTCAGCTTCTCCTGCGTTTCGGCGTCGCGTGCGGCCGACACGCGCAAGGCCTCGCTGCCCTTGGTGAGGCCGAGCACGATCTCGCGGAAAGTGTTCGAGTCCTTGCCGAGCAGGAAGGTTACCTCCGGATCGATCACGTCCGAGGCGAGCAGCGCGTTGGCGTTCTTCGCCATCCGCTGCGTCAGCATGACGAGCTGCCCGGCGGCGGAGATCTCGCGCGATCCCGCCTGGGTCTGGAGCTTGAGTGCCGACACCTGTTCGGCGAGATCCAGCAGCACCGGGTTGTTGTCGTTGATGGCCTTGACCGCGCTGCCCAGGGCGATGAGGTTCTTCTGCTGGGCGAGGACGAGGCCGACGTTCTTGTCCGACTTCTGCCAGACCTGCGAAACCTTGTCGAGCATCGGCTTGACGCCCTCGCCGGTCGGCGGCACCTCGACGTCGCCAACCTTGCCTCCGGACGTAACCGCCTCGAGCAGGCCCGCGAATTCGTCGCGGCTGGATTTGAGGCGCGCGAATGCCGCGGCGCTGCCCTGCAGCCCCTGCTGCGATTCCTTCGCGATGCGCTGGGAAAGCATCCGCATCTGCCCGGAGGCACTGATGTAGGCGGCGCCGTTCGACGTCGTGCGGATCGCGAGCCAGCCGACCAGGGCGATCACGAACACCAGGAAACCGAGCACGGTCAGCAGGACCTGCGTCTGCACGCGGAACGACTTGCTCGCAAAGGCACCCTTCTTCTTCGGGCCGCCGACCGCCTCGAGGATCGAGGTCGAGCTCGCCTGCACTGGTGCCTTCTTGGCAGGCGCTTTGCTCGGCGGCGCCTTGTCGGCGTCCTTGCCCTTGCCGAGACCGATGTTCAACGCCTTGAGATTGATTGCCATGACTTCCCTCGCGATGCTGCGTCTTGTCGTGTCGCTCTGTCGCCGCCGGCGCGCTTCCCTTCGCGCTGCAGCCCCGTCTTCGTTCCCCTGCCGGCCGCTACAGCCCCACCTGCAGGAACCCCTCGCTGTAAACCAGCTCGTTCATGCTCAACTCGCGCCAAATGTGTCCGTCCTTGTCCGCAAAGCGGCCGGCTTCCCAGGCCCGCTCGTCCTCGCGCGGGCGCGGCTCGAAGTGCTGCAAGTTGCGCAGCCCGAGCATGCGATTCACCATCAGCGCGGCATTCAGGTGATAGTGCTCGGCCACCAGCAGCAACCGCGAGTCCGGCGTCGGTGGCGTGGGCTCCCCGCCCTGGAACGCCGACAGGTCGATGACGCTGAACAGGTTGCCGCGAATGTTCGCGAGCCCCCTGAACCACTCCCGCGTCAGGGGCACGGGCGCAATTGCGGGAACCGGAATCACTTCGCTGGCCTCCTCGAGCCGCACCAGCCAGACCTCCGGCCCGACCTGGACGCCGAGGCGGGCGGACGGCGCATCGGCCGTGGCCGCCTCGTTCAATCGGCGTACGAGGTCCTGCTGGAATTCGCGGAGGCTGACGCGGCGGGCCATTCAGCGGTCGCGTCTAGTTCGCCGCGGATAACTGGGCGATCTTCGCGAGCAGCTGGGCCGCGTCGATCGGTTTCACGATGTAGTCGTTCGCGCCCTGACGCATTCCCCAGATCTTGTCGGTGTCCGCGCCCTTGCTCGTGCACATGATCACGGGGATGTGCTTGGTGGCGTCGTCGCGCGTGATCTGGCGCGTGGCCTGGTACCCGTTCAGCCCGGGCATCACGACGTCCATCAGGATCAGGTCGGGCAGCTCGGCCTTGGCCTTGAAAATCGCATCCTCGCCGCTCTCTGCCGTCACGACCTGGAAACCCCTCTTGGCCAGCGTCTCCAGCATGTATTGGCGGTCGGTCGGGGAGTCGTCGACGACGAGAATCTTCTTTACGGGCATGGGTTCCTCCGCCGCCCTAGACGCGGTGCGGCGCGTGCGCGCCGACCGTCTTGAGCAGGCTGTCTTTGGTGAAGGGCTTGGTCAGGTACTCGTCCGAGCCGACCATCCGACCGCGTGCGCGGTCGAACAGCCCATCCTTGGACGAGAGCATGATTACCGGAGTCCCGGCGAACCTGGCGTTTTTCTTGATCAGGGCGCAGGTCTGGTAGCCGTCGAGGCGCGGCATCATGATGTCGCAGAAGATCAGGTCCGGCTGGTGATCGGTGATCTTGGCAAGCGCATCGAAGCCATCCTCGGCCAAGATCACCTGGCACCCAGCTTGCGCGAGGAAGATCTCGGCGCTCCGGCGGATGGTGTTCGAATCGTCGATCACCATCACTTTCACGCCAGCCAGGTTGGCGGTGTCGCTCAAGGTCGGGCCCCTTTTTTCCGGCCTCACGCGCGACAGGGCGGCGAGAGGGCCGCCTGCACCGAGGCAGGGGACCATTCTAAGCGTGTCCGGAAGCCGGAAGCTATCCGGGATTCGTGGGTTCGGCGAATTATTTAACGCACTTTCTGAAGTGCGCAACAGGCGTGATCGAGAAGGCTTCCAGGGAGATAGGAGGCCGCCGGCGGGGAAATCGGCCGTAGTGGCGACGCACTGGCGCGCGCGAAACGTCCCGCAGCACATGCGACGAGGACCGCTTCCGGTTGGATGCGGCGCGGCTCGAGCTAGATCTCGACCATCTCGAAATCGTCCTTGCGCGCACCGCACTCGGGACAGGTCCAGTTAATCGGAACGTCCTCCCAGCGCGTGCCCGGCGCCAGTCCCTCTTCGGGCAGCCCGGCTACCTCGTCGTAGATGAACCCGCAGATGAGGCACATCCAGGTCTTGTAGGTCTGAGTGGTTTCTACCATCGAAATAAGGGGTTGGGTCGCGAAGAGGGTGCGCTAAAATCGGGCGGATCATACCGTGCGGGCGGATGCCTGGCCAGTGAGAACGCCCGACTCCTTCATGAATCGATTCCCGCGCGGCCTCTATGCCCTCACGCCTGACCTGGCGGACACGCACTCACTTGTCCGGCGCGTCGGCGAGGCGATCCGGGGCGGTGCTGCAGCCGTCCAGTACCGGAACAAGCCGGCGCCGACGTCCCTCCGGCTCGAGCAGGCCGCGGCGCTGCTTGCCCTCTGCCGCCCCGCCGGCGTGCCCCTGATCGTGAACGACGATCTCGAGCTGGCGATCGCGATCGACGCGGACGGCGCGCACCTCGGCAGCGGGGACGGTGCCCTTGCGGCGGCGCGCGCGCGCCTCGGCACGGGCCGGCTGCTCGGGGCGTCGTGCTATAACCGGCTCGAGCTCGCGCGCGCCGCCGTCGCCGCGGGCGCCGATTACGTCGCATTCGGAGCCGCGTTCGCCTCGCCGACGAAGCCGGGGGCGGTCCATGCACCACTCGAGCTCTACCGCGAGGCGCGCCGCACGATGCGGGTCCCGATCGTGGCCATCGGCGGCATCACCGTCGACAATGCAGCCGCGCTCCTCGCGGCGGGGGTCGACGCAATCGCGGTCATCACCGCGCTTTTCGAGGCGGGCAATGTCGAGCGGCGTGCCCGCGAGCTGCGGGATCTCTTCGCAAGGATCGAATCGCCATGAATCGCAATGAACAGCTGTTCGCACGCGCGCAGTCGCTGATCCCGGGCGGGGTGAACTCGCCGGTGCGTGCATTTCGCGCCGTCGGCGGCACCCCGCGCTTTTTCGCGCGCGGCGAGGGACCGTTCTTCTGGGACGCGGACGGCAAGCGCTACATCGACTACGTCGGCTCCTGGGGTCCGCTCATCCTCGGGCACGCCCATCCGCAGGTCGTCGAGGCGGTGCGCAGCCGCGCGCTGCAGGGCCTGTCCTTCGGTGCGCCGACCGAGCTCGAGATCGAGATGGCGGAGCTCCTGTGCGCGGCGCTGCCGAGCATGGAGATGGTGCGGCTCGTCTCGTCCGGGACCGAAGCGACAATGACCGCGCTACGGCTCGCGCGCGGATTCACCGGGCGCTCGAAGATCGTCAAGTTCGAGGGCTGCTACCACGGCCACGGCGACGCATTGCTGGTGAAGGCCGGCTCGGGCGCGCTCACGCTCGGCAATCCGAGCTCGGCGGGCGTCACGCCGGAAACTGCCACGCACACGATGGTGCTCGGCTTCAACGACGTCGCCGGCCTCGAAGACGCATTCCGTGCGTACGGGGACGAGATCGCAGGTGTTATCGTCGAGCCAGTCGCCGGAAACATGAACCTCGTGCCGGGAACGCGCGAGTTCCTCGGAGCGCTGCGTGTACTTTGCTCGCAGCACGGGGCGGTGCTGATCTTCGACGAGGTGATGACCGGCTTCCGCGTCGGCGCACGAGGCGCCCAGGGCCTCTACGGAATCGCGCCGGACCTCACCACGCTCGGCAAGGTCATCGGCGGAGGCATGCCCGTCGGCGCATTCGGCGGGCGCAAGGACATCATGGCGAAGATCGCGCCGCTCGGGCCGGTGTATCAGGCCGGGACGCTCTCGGGCAACCCGGTGGCCGTCGCCGCTGGGCTCGCCACGCTGAAGCTCGTGCTCGAACCGGGCTTCTTCGAGCGGCTCGAGGCCGCAACGCGGCGTCTCGTCGACGGCCTGAACGCGGCCGCGAAACGACGTGGCGCAGTGTTCTCGGCCGCCCACGTCGGCGGGATGTTCGGGGTGTATTTCCGGGCCCGGCCGCCGCTGTCGTACGCCGAGGTCATGCAATCCGACAAGGAGGCGTTCAACCGCTTCTTCCACGCCATGCTCGAGGAAGGCGTGTATTACGCGCCGTCGGCGTACGAGGCGGGCTTCGTCTCCGCGGCGCACGGCGAAGCCGAGATCGCGCACACGATCGCAGCCGCGGGGCGCTGGTTCGGGCGCTAGCACACCCCCGGAAAACGCAAGGGCCGCGAGCGCGGCGGCCCTTGGTTTTTCCGGATCCCGACTAACGCCCGGTCACTTCTTCAGGGCATCTCGGATCTCGCGCAGGAGCTTCACGTCCTCGGGCTCGGCGGCCGGCGCGGCCGGCGCCTCGGCCTTCAGCTTGTTGATCCACTTCACCATCATGAAGATGATGAAAGCCAGGATGATGAAGTACAGCACGATGGTGATGAAGTTGCCGTAGGCGAACACCGGCACGCCGGCCTTCTTCACCGCATCCAGCGTCATCGGCGTGCCCTGCGGCACCTCCTTCAGCGCGACGTAGTAGTTCGAGAAGTCGAGGCCGCCGGTGGCGCGGCCGATGATCGGCATGATCAGGTCGTTCACCACCGAATCGACGATCTTGCCGAAGGCCGCGCCGATGATCACGCCGACGGCGAGGTCCATCACGTTTCCTTTGATGGCGAAGTTCTTGAATTCCTGAAGCATCGACATGGGCGGTTCCCCCTTCGCGTGGTCACGGACCGTTCTGGAACGAAGTGTAGCCGGCCGGCGGCGACGGCGCGCACCGTGCCGCGTCGTGCTCAAAGCAGGAAGAGCGTCGCGAGGCCGAGGAAGATGAAGAAGCCGCCGGAGTCGGTGCACGCGGTGATCATCACCGACGAGCCGATCGCCGGATCGCGACCGAGCTTGGCCATGGCGATGGGAATCGCCACGCCCATGACCGCCGCGAGGAGCAAGTTCAGCGTCATGGCAGCGGTCATGACCACGCCGAGCTTGATGCTGCTGTAGAGCAGATAGGCGATCACGCCCAGGATCCCGCCCCAGACGAGCCCGTTTGCGATCGCCACCGCGAGCTCCTTCGCGAACAGCTTCTTGGCCTGCTCGACCTGGATCTGCCCCAGCGCCAGCGCGCGCACGATCATGGTGGTGGTCTGATTGCCGGAGTTGCCGCCGATGCCTGCCACGATCGGCATCAGCGCCGCGAGCGCGACCAGTTTCTCGATCGAGCCTTCGAACACGCCGATCACCCGCGATGCGACGAAAGCGGTGACGAGATTCACTGCCAGCCACGACCAGCGGTTCTTGAACGACTCCCAGACCGGCGCGAACAGATCCTCGGTCTCGCGCAGACCGGCCATGGCGAGCGCCTCGCTCTCGCTCTTCGCGCGGATGAAATCGACGACCGCGTCGACCGTCACGCGCCCGACCAGCTTCCCGCCCTGGTCGATCACCGCGGCCGAGACGAGGTCGTAGCGCTCGAACGCCTGCGCCGCGTCCTGCGCCTTGTCGTCGGGGTAGAGCGTCACAAACTCCTGCAGCATCACGTCGACGACCGGCTTCTCGAGGTCGGTCACGACCAGCCGCGCGATCGGCAGCACGCCCTTGAGGCGCTGCTCGCGATCGACGACGAACAGTTGGTCGGTGTGGTCGGGCAGCTCCTCGAAGCGGCGCAGGTACCGGGTCACGACCTCCAGCGTCACGTCCTCGCGCACGCTCACGACGTCGAAGTCCATCAGGGCCCCGACAGCGTCCTCCGGGTAGGACATCGCGGCGCGCAGCTGCTCGCGTTCCTCGACCGGCAGCGACTGGAAGACGTCCTGGATGACCTCGTCGGGGAGGTCGGGCGCGAGCTCCGCGATCTCGTCGGTATCGAGGGTCTCGACCGCGGCGATGAGCTCGTCCGAGTCCATCGTCCGGATGACCGACTCGCGGACCGGCTCCGACAGCTCGAGCAGGATCTCGCCGTCGCGCTCCGCTTTGACGAGGTCCCAGACGATGAGACGCTCGTTGATCGGCAGCGCCTCGAGGATGTAGGCCACGTCGGCCGGGTGCATCTCGTCGAGCTTCGCGCGCAGCTCGGCAAGGTGCTGCTTGTGCACGAGCGTCTCGACCAGCTCGTGCTTGCGCATCGGCTGTCGCTCGACCAGGCTTTCGACGAGCCGATGCCGCCGCAGCAGCTCCCGGACGCCGTCCAGGTCCTGCTGCAGGTCTTCGAGTTCCTTGCGCTCGATAGTCTCGGCCATGACGTCGCGCGTGACGTGCCCGTGTAAGTGCCCGCTCGCGCGGGTCGTAGGATAACCCCCGCCTGTATGATTGCGAAGGAAAATGACCGCCCGAGAAGCAGCTGTCCATCGCGTGCGGCCGCCCCTCCTTGCCCCGGGTGTGCGTCCGCGCGAGGTCGTAGCGTGGGCGATGTACGACTTCGCCAACTCGGGTTACACCACGGTCGTCATCACGGCGGTCTTCAACGCCTACTTTGTCGCCGTGGTCGCCGGCGACGCGCCATGGGCGACGCTGGCGTGGACGTTGACACTGGCGGTCTCGTACGCCGCGGTCATGGTCACCGCGCCGATCGTCGGCGCCTACGCCGACCGCCATGCGACGAAGAAGAAGCTGCTCTTCCTCACCACGCTCGGCTGTGTCGCATGCACGGCCGCCCTCGCGACGGCGGGGCCGGGGGCGTTGACGCTGACTTGCGTGCTCGTGGTGGCCTCGAACTTCTTCTTCTCGACGGGGGAGAATCTCATCGCTGCGTTCCTGCCGGAGCTCGCGAAGGGGAGGGCGCTCGGCAAGGTGTCGGGTTGGGGATGGGGGCTGGGTTACATCGGCGGCCTCGTCTCGCTCGGCGCGAGCCTCGCCTACGTCACCGCGGCCCAAGCGCGTGGCGAGACGGCCGATCGCTTCGTCCCCGTCACCATGCTCATCACCGCAGCAATCTTCCTGGTCGCCAGCCTGCCGACGCTCATCTGGCTCCGCGAGCGCGCCGCGCCACAGCCGGCCCCGGCGCGCGGCCTCGTCGCCGAAGCGCTGGGCCGCTTCGCGGAGACGGCCCGACACGCGCGCCAGTACCGGGATCTCGCGCGCTTCCTCGTGTGCCTGGTCTGCTACCAGGCGGGCGTGCAGGCGGTCGTTGCGCTTGCCGCGATCTACGCGCAGCAGGCCATGGGCTTCACCACCAGCGACTCGATCATGCTGATCCTCGCGGTCAACGTGACCGCTGCGCTCGGGGCGATCGCCTTCGGCCAGGTCCAGGACCGCCTCGGACACGTGCGGACGATCGCACTGACGCTCGTGGGCTGGATCGCGACGGTGGTGATCGCGTGGTGGGCCACCGATAGAGCGACGTTCTGGGTGGCGGCGAATCTCGCCGGCCTCTGCCTCGGCGCGTCGCAGTCGGCGGGCCGCGCCCTCGTCGGCTTCCTGAGCCCGCGCGATCGGCGCGCGGAGTTCTTTGGGCTGTGGGGATTCGCGGTAAAGCTCTCGTCAATCCTGGGGCCGGTCACCTACGGGCTCGCGAGCTGGCTCTCGCGCGGCGATCATCGGCTGGCGATCCTCGTCACCGGTGTCTACTTCGTCGCCGGCCTCGCGGTGCTGGCCGGCGTCGACCCGCACCGCGGGCGGCGGGCGGCGCTCCGCGCCGGACGGGCTACAGCCAGCGCCTGAAACGGAAGTAGACAAGCATCGCCGCCACCACCCCGAGCATGCCGAGCAGCGAAAGCCAGAACCCGCCCGGTGAGTGGAGTCCGGGGATGAACTCGAAGTTCATGCCGAAGAGGCCGGTGATCAGCGTGAGCGGCATGAAGGTCGCGGTGATGATCGTGAGCAGCCGCATGATCTCGCTCGTGCGATAGGTGGTCGAGGCGAAGTAGATCTGCACGGCCGACTCGGCCTGGCCTTCGATCGTGCGGACATGGTGCAACACCCGCTCGACGTGCTCGATGAGGTCCGCCATCCTGACCTGCAGCGTCTGGCTGATGTCCGCGATCCGGTAATCGCGCCACTCCTGGATCGCGTCGCGCTGCTCCTCGCACAGGTGCTGCAGTTTGCGGATCTCCGTGCGGCTCTCCAGGAGCTTCGCCCAGTCGCGAAACGGCTTGCGCGGGTCGAGCAGCAGCTTCTGCCAGCGGTCGAGGCGCTGCGTGAGTGGCTGCCGCAGCTCGAGATAGTGATCCACCATCGACGAGAGCAGGCGGTGCATCAGCTCGTCGGGACTCCCTGGAGACTTGGCCGGCGTGGCGAGGAAGCGGCTCTTCACGTGCGTCACGGAGCGGCTGTCGGACGCCCTCACCGTCACCAGCAGGCGATCGAAGTTGAAAAGCGTCATCGGCCGGGTGACGATCTTCTCCGCGCCCGACTCCGGAGCGAGGCCGCGGAAGATCACGAGCTCGTACTGGTCGGTATTGTCGAAAAACGACGGGTGCGCGATGTTGGCGGCGTCGGCGACGTGATCGTCGAAGATCCGCACGCCCGTGAGCCGCTCGACCTGGGGCTGCAGGTGTTCGACTTCACCGTACGCGAGGTCGAGCCACGCGTAGCCCTTGGCGGGCAGCGCCTGGTCCGCAGCCATCGTCACCGCCGGGCGGCCCGTCTCGAGTTTCCAGAAGTCCATCGTCCTCTCCCCTGCCTTCAAGGCACCTGCGCGGAGGGCATGCGCGCGAGGATCCGCTCCGTGTACGACGCGAGGTACGGCGAGCCCCGGTTCCGATCGTAGAAGCGCGGCCGCGGCAGCATGGCCGCGAGCCGGGCCGACTGGGCCGGAGACAGGCTCGCCGCGCTCGCGCCGAAGTAGTGGCGCGCAGCCGCCTCCGCGCCAAACACGCCCTCGCCCCACTCGGCGACGTTCAGATAGAGCTCGAGAATGCGCCGTTTGCTCATGACCGTCTCCAGCATGAGCGTGATGGCGGCTTCCTGCCCCTTGCGCACGATGCTCCGGTCGCCCGACAGGAACAGATTCTTCGCGAGCTGCTGGCTGATGGTGGACCCGCCGGCGACCGGCTTGCCGCGCTTCTGGTTCTTCTCGATGGCGCGCTGGATACCTTCCCAGTCGAATCCCTCGTGGTCGAGGAACTTCGCGTCCTCGGCCGCGACCACGGCACGCTTGAGATGCGCCGATATGCGATCGTAGTCGGTCCACTGATGCTTCAGCGCCGCGTTCGGTTGGATCGCCCGTAGTTGGTCGAGCCGCTGCTCCATGAAGCTGGTCGAGCGCGGGTTGTAGGCGTTCCAGTACAGCACCCAGCCGAGATACCAGCCCTGAACGAGGAGGCAGGCCAGGACGATCGCCCCGACCGTGTACGCGAAGCCTTTCCAGATCCGGGCGAGGAACTTCACGCGGCCGGCGGAACGATCAGCGGGGCTCTGCAAGAGGAGCCACAGTCCCTCTTGCGATTTCCCGATTGCGGGCAAGATTCCGCCCCAAGCGTAGCCTTGCAGAGGTCCGTTACTCGTTGTAGAGCTTGTCGCCGGGTGCGAACGTCCACGTGCGGGTGATCACCAGGATGTCGGTGTCACGCCGGATCTCCGGCGGGAATGGCGCATACGGGGCGGCAAGGCGCACGATCTTCAGCGCCGCCTCGTTCAGGATCTTGTGCTCGGACGGACGGTCGACCTGGATCTCGTCGATGGTGCCGTCCGGCTTGATGGACACGGTGACCCGCAGGCTGCCGTAGACCCGCCCGCGCGCCCCGTCCGGATAGTTGAGGTTGCCGACGCGCTCGACTTTCCGGCGCCAATCTTCGACGTACATCGCGAAGCGCGATTCGGACGCGCGTGCCCCGACAAACTGCTTGCGCGGGCGCTTGTTGTATTCGTCGATCTGTCGGGCGATCTGCGCTTCCATCCGCGCCAGAGCGAGTGCCGAGGTCATCAGGTCCGCGCCGGCCACCGGTGCCGGCGCATCCGGGGCGGGGGTGGGCTTCGCCTGCTCGACCGGCACCGCCGCCTTCGCCTGGGCGAGCTGGGTCATCAGCTGGCGTTGCTTCGCCTCGAGGCTCTCGACGCGCTTGCGCGCGCGTTTGGCGTCCTCGCCGCGTTCGACCTCGCGCGTCACCGGCAACGGTGTCTTGGCGCGCCGGTCCGCGTCGGTGTTGCCACCGCCGTCGAGGTTCGCCTGCGCCAGCGCATCGGGCTTGGTCGGACGCGTTGCCGACTTGCTATTGACCAGCACCACGTCCAGCGTCTGCGGCGGTGTGCGCAGCTTGGTCGCGTCCGGAAATCCGAACCGCATCGCGAGCAGCGCACCATGGAGGATGATCGACGCCGCGAGGGCCGTGCCCAATAGCGGCGTCAGCATCGGCGCCGGCGGCTCGGCCAGTGCTGCGCGCGAGGCCCGGCGCGGAGTCTCTGAGAAGACCAACAAGCCCGTCTCTATTACTGTTAAATCAATATATTAGGTTGTCTTTTTCAGGCGACTTCTCGTTTTTCTTGAGGCTTCTTATAGACGCAGCGCACATGGGTGTCAATCAGATCCACGTCCACCACCTCGACTTCGACCGGCGTGCCCGGCGGAAGCTCCGGGAGCGACGGAACCCGCGCGTACAGCGGGATGTGCGCCAGCTTGACAAGATTCTCGCGGATGACTTCGGCCCCGGATATCGAGACCCCTTCCTGAATCAGCCAGCGCAGGCACCAATAGTGCTCCATCTGCCGCTGGAACTCGTCCAGGGCCGCATACGTCACCTCGAAATCGCGCACCACGGCGAGCAGGTCGGCCGACTTGCGTCCGAACGGGGGCGGCTCCCCGCGCAGGCACGCGAGGAGCTGCCACTGGTTCACCAGGTCCACATAGCGGCGCAGCGGCGAGCTGGACCAGGCGTAGTGCGATACCCCCAGCCCCTGGTGCTCGGCGGCGACCGTCGTCATGCGCACCTTGCCGTCGCCCTGCGCACGATAGATGGCCGCGACCCCGCGATCATCGAGCACTTTTCCCCAGGACCGATTGACCAGGATCATCAGCTCGGCCACGAGCTTGTCGAGCGGTGACCCGCGCTTGCGCTCGGTGATCGTCACGTGGTCGTTCTCGACGTAAAAGCTGTACTCGGTGCGATCAACCTGGTTGGCGGTCTTTCCGCGCCCGGCCTGAAGCACGAGCGCGAAGCGGTGCAGGAACTCGAGCTCGGCAGCGAACGGAACCCCGGCGGCCGGATGGTCTTCGGCGAGCGCATCGTTCAACAGGTCGACCTCGTGGTGCCGGAGGTTCTCCGCGATCGGCACCCGCTCGATGCGCGTCTCCTCGCCACGCACGACGAGGGAGCTCGGATCGACGTCGAGGTAGAGCGACACCGCCGCGCGTGGACCGTCTTCGATCAGCGAGAAGCCGTCGACGACCACCGGCGGGAGCATCGTGATCTTCGTGCCCGGCATGTAGGCGGTGGAGAGTCGCTCGCGCGCGATCCGATCGATCTCGCTGCCAGGCGCAAAGCCCAGGCCCGGCGCCGCGATGTGTACCCCGATTCGCACCATTCCGTCCTCGCGGCGCGTCACCGAGAGTGCGTCGTCGATCTCCGTCGTCGTCGCATCGTCGAGGCTGAACGCCGCGACCGCTGCGATCGGAAGCTCGGTCGGCACCACCGGCGGAGCGACTTCCGGGAAGTCGGTGCCTCTCGGGTAGTGCGCGAAGAGGAACCGACCGAGGTGGTAGTCGTGCGTCGACGGGAGCGCGCCGCAGCGCTCGAGAAGTCGCGCCGGCGACAACCCGAGCTCCGCGCACGCCTGTTCGAACGCTTTGGTTTCGGCGCGATTGCGGTCGGGCTGATAGAGGAGCTGCGGCAACAACGCCCGGATGGCTTCGGGCAGCGCGCCGCGCTTGAGCTCGTTGACCCACGCCTCGATCTGCGTCTGCTGTTGGCGCTTGCGCTCCAGCCCGGCCAGCGCCGCCTTCAGCGTTTCCGGGGGAGCCGCCTTGAAGCGGCCCCTGCCCTTGCGATGGAAGTACATCGGCGCCGCGTGCAGCTTGAGCAGGATTGCCGCGGCTTCCAGCGGCGCTGGAGCACGTCCGTGGTATTCCCGGGCGAGATCGAGGAAAGCGAACTCGGTCTCGCCGCACGCCTCCCAGAGGAAATCGGTATCGATGTCCTGCGCGATCGCCTCGGCCCGGTCGAGGAAGGTGTCGAGGCGGGCGTCGTCGAAGCGCAGCAAAACGTTCGCGGACTTGATCTTCGCCCGCTTGCCGTGCGGCGCCTCGATGTGGAGCGACGCATCGTGCTCGGTGAGCACGGCGGCGACCTTGAAGCTGCCGGTTTCTTCGTAAAGAACGTTCATCGGTCGTGGCGTCGCGGGCGGAAGCTCATCGCACCTGCAGTCCGGCGAACTCGAGGATCAGCGGCAGATGCTCGGGAAAGCTCTGGAGCGCGTGATCGCCACCCGCCACGACCACCTGCCGCGCGCCGGCATACCGCGCGACCGCCTCGCGGTAGTCGAGGACTTCGTCACCGGTCTCGACGATGAGCAGATAGCGCTCGGAATGGACCACGGCGACGTCCAGGCGGCGCCAGGCAGCAATGTGCTCGCGTGTGAGCTCGTATTCCCCGCCGGTGTAAAGGTTGCGCTGAATGCCCAGGTAGCTTTCGAGGTCGCGACCCGGCCGGACGGCGGGATTGAGGAGCACCGCGCGGACGCCGTGCTTCTCCGCGAGATGGGTCGCATAGAACCCGCCTAGGGAGCTCCCGACCAGCGTCACGCCTCCGTCCGCAGCGCGCGCCATCTCGCGTTCGGCCAGCGCGATGGCGTCGTCGGGGTGGGGCGGAAGCTCGGGACAGACGAAGCGCGCCCCGAGGCCCCGCTCGGTCATGTACCGATGCATGAACTGCGCCTTGCGTGATTGCGGCCCGCTGTTGAAGCCGTGCAGATAGACGATAGTCACCGGTCGTCCGCCGCGAGGCGGTCGAGCAGCTTCTCGTGGATGCCGCCGAAGCCCCCGTTCGACATGACTAAAATGTGATCGCCGGACCGCGCCTCGCGCGCGATCGCCTGCACCAGTGTTCCCAGATCCGCGTGGCATTCCGCGCGGCTGCCGAGCGGCGCGAGCGCGGCCGCGGCGTCCCAACCCAGGTTCTTCGTAAAGCAGAAGACGCGCTCGGCGCCGGCGAGGCTGTCGGGAAGCGCCTCGTTCATCACCCCGAGCTTCATCGTATTCGAGCGCGGTTCGAGCACCGCGAGGATCCGCGCCGTGCCGACGGCGCGTCGCAGGCCGGCCAGCGTCGTGCGGATGGCAGTCGGGTGATGCGCGAAGTCGTCGTAAACGGTCACGCCCTGCGCGACGCCGCGCACTTCCATGCGCCGCTTTACGCCGCCGAAACGGTTCAGCGCCGCGATGGCGGCGTCCGGCTCCACGCCCACGTGGCGAGCCGCGGCGATCGCCGCGAGCGCGTTCGCGCGATTGTGGTCCCCGGTGAGATCCCAATCGACGCGTCCGGCCGGCTCGCCGCGCCAGAGGACGTCGAACGATCCACCTTCTGCCTGCCGGCTCGACCAGCCGTCGACGGCGTCGAACCGCTCGAGCTCCGACCAGCAACCGCGCGCCAGCACCCGCGCCAGGGCCGCGTCCGCGCCGTTGGCGACGATCCGGGCCGAGCGCGGGAGCATGCGCACGAAGTGATGGAACTGGGTCTCGATCGCGGCGAGGTCCGGGAAAATGTCGGCGTGGTCGAACTCGAGGTTGTTCAGGATCGCGGTCCGCGCCGGGTAGTGCACGAACTTCGAGCGCTTGTCGAAGAACGCGGTGTCGTACTCGTCCGCTTCGATGACGAAGAGCGCTCCCGGCGCGGGTCGCGCCGAGACGCCGAAGTCGTTCGGCACGCCGCCGACCAGGAAACCCGGACGCTTCCCGTCGCGCTCGAGGATCCAGGCAAGCATCGCCGTCGTAGTGGTCTTCCCGTGGGTACCGGCCACCGCCACCACGTGCTTGCCCGCCAGCACGTTCTCGGCGAGCCACTGCGGACCGGAGACGTACCGCTCGCCGCGGTCGAGGATCGCCTCCATGAGCGGGTTGCCCCGTGTCACCACGTTGCCGATCACCCAGAGGTCGGGGGCAAAAGCAGTCTGGTCGGCACCGTAGCCTTCGACGATCTCGATCGCCTGCGCGGCGAGTTGTGTGCTCATCGGCGGATACACGTTCGCGTCGCAGCCGGTTACGCGGTGCCCGGCGTCGCGCGCGAGCAGCGCGAGGCCGCCCA
This sequence comes from uncultured beta proteobacterium, assembly GCA_963747775.1. Taxonomy (GTDB): domain Bacteria; phylum Pseudomonadota; class Gammaproteobacteria; order Burkholderiales; family SG8-39; genus JAGVSZ01. The sequence continues at coordinate 629,445 of CAVVGT010000016.1, read as the reverse complement.
TGAAGGTGCCGCAGATCCCGAGGATGTGCAGGTGCATGCGGGCGGATTGTAAGCGGTCGTTCGCCCAATTCCGGTGCGGTATGATCGACGGCGGAGCGCGCAGGGCACCGCACGATGGCTCGAGAGAACAGAACGAAGCAGTCGCACATGCGCGCCCGGATTGCCGCCGTCGCCGCGCGCTTGATGGCGGAAGACGGCGTCGACAATTTCGCACTGGCGAAGCGCAAGGCCGCCCGGCAGCTCGGCGCCGGGGATACGGAATCGCTGCCCGCCAACGAGGAAGTCGAGGCGGAGCTGCGCGCATACCAGTCGCTCTACCAGGGCGACGAGCAACGCGACCGCGTCCGCGCCCTGCGCGAGGTGGCGCTCGACGCGATGCACGCCCTCGCCGTGTTCCGGCCGTACCTCTCGGGTCCGGTCCTCAAGGGCACGGCCGGGCGCTACGCCGATGTCGACCTCCAGCTGTTCACGGATGATCTCAAGGCGGTCGAGCTGTTCCTGCTGAATCGGAACGTGCCATATGACGTGTCCGAGGTGCGTCACTACTGCGGCGACGAGGCCCGGGCCGTCCCGGTGCTGCGGGTCGAATGGGACGAGGTCCCGGTCAACCTCGCCATCTACGCGGCGAAGGACGAACGGGCCGCGCTGAAGGCGACACTGTCCGGGCGTCCGATCGAACGCGCGGGAATCCCGGCCGTTTCAGCCCTCATGGGCGCGGATGGCTAAGCGCCTGCGCGCGATGTTGATCGCGGTATCGGCCGCCACCGCGCTCGCGGCCGGGATCCTCCTTCATCTCACGCTGCGGACGGTCGGCCCGGGCCCTGAGGCCGTGTCAGCACTTACTGTTGCGCAATTCAAGAACCTGTCGGGCCAGACGGGATCACTTGAGCAATGGCGGGGGCGGGTATTGGTCGTCAACTTCTGGGCAAGCTGGTGCCCACCCTGTCTCGAGGAGATCCCCGGGCTGGTCCGCATTCACCGCGAAATGGCGCCAAAAGGGCTGGAGATTGTTGGTATCGCCATCGATTCGGCTGACAACGCGCGATTATCGGCAGCGCAGCTCGGCGTCAACTATCCGGTACTCGTCGCCGGTATGGAAGCGATCGATCTGACGCGGCGGCTCGGCAACCGAGCGGGCGCACTCCCTTACACCCTCATCCTCGACCGCAACGGGAAGGTAATCGCGATGCACCTCGGGCTCATCTCCGAGGCCGAACTCACGCGAATCATCACCCCTTTGCTGGGGTGAAGCGGCGATGTTCGGTGAACAGGGTGGGAGCGGTTAGACATCGGAAGGGATCTGCGGCAAACTCGCTGGATGGCTGGAGCGCCTAACGCCGCGCAGCCCGGAGGATGGCGCCCACGCGCAAGATCCTTGTCTGAAACCGGGCCGAATCCCCTCGGATCTCTTGCGCCGCAGATCTGTGGCCACAAGACGCTGCGTGACATCATCCAGCGCGGAATCAAGATCGCCGCCGGCCAGGGGGCACGGCCCGAACCGCCCCTAAACGACCGGGAAAGTGCGCTCATCGACCGAGTAGGCACGGCGAAAAAGCAGAGATTTGTCTATATCATCGTCAAACATGTGCGCTTCACGCACAGCAGCGTCGCTCTACATGACGGCCTTGCGGCGATCAGCGTCTCGTTCATCGAAGGGCGCTGGTCCAACATCCACCACGCACGAGCGCCCTTCCGCCAGCGCTCCGACTTTTCCGAACTGGCGGTCGGGATGAACTGCGGATTGGGAAGCCGGGGCTACGACCCCGCGCTCGAATACGCGCTCGCAAGCTAGGTTCGAAACCTAGAGATCGGGCCAGGCGGGCCATCGCCCGGAACAGGGGAGGATCCGACATGGATCTGCGCAAGCTCAAGAAGCTGATCGACCTCGTCCAGGAATCGGGGATCGCCGAACTCGAAATCACCGAGGGCGAGGAGAAGGTCAAGATCGTCAAGGGCGGGCGGGCGATGCCGGAGGTGGTCGCCATGCTGCCCGCGCCAACGGCGGCCCACGCACCCGGCATCTCGACGACGCCGGCGCCACCACCCCCCGCGGAGGCCCCACCCAAGGTCGAGGGGCACGTCCTCAAGTCCCCGATGGTCGGCACCTTCTATCGCGCACCGTCTCCGGGCGCCAAGCCGTTCGTGGAGGTGGGTGACACCGTGAAAGCGGGGCAAACGGTCTGCATCATCGAGGCGATGAAGCTCCTCAACGAGATCGAGGCCGACAAGGACGGCATCGTGAAGGCGGTCCTGGCCGAGAACGGGCAACCGGTCGAGTACGGCGAGCCGCTGCTCGCGATCGAGTGATGCGGCGCGACATCCGGCATGTTTGAGAAGATTCTGATCGCCAATCGGGGCGAGATCGCGCTGCGCATCCAGCGCGCGTGCCGCGAGATAGGCATCCGCACCGTGGTCGTGCATTCGGAGGCCGACCGCGAGGCGAAGTACGTGAAGCTCGCCGACGAGTCGGTCTGCATCGGCCCGCCGCCGTCGTCTGCGTCCTACCTCAACATCCCGGCGATCATCAGCGCGGCGGAGGTGACCGACGCCGAAGCGATCCATCCGGGCTACGGGTTCCTGTCGGAGAACGCCGACTTCGCGGACAAGGTCGAGCGGAGCGGGTTCACATTCATCGGGCCGCGGCCCGAGAACATTCGCCTGATGGGCGACAAGGTCAGCGCGAAGCAGGCGATGCTCAAGGCTGGCGTCCCCTGCGTCCCGGGATCGGAGGGGGCGCTCCCCGAGGATCCCGCGGAGGTCGTGAAGATCGCGCGCGCGATCAAGTACCCCGTCATCATCAAGGCGTCCGGCGGCGGCGGCGGGCGCGGGATGCGCGTCGTGCACACCGAGGCGGCGCTGCCGTCTGCGGTCAGCCTCACGCGCACCGAGGCGCAGTCGGCGTTCGGAAACCCGACGGTGTACATGGAGAAGTTCCTCGAGAATCCCCGGCACATCGAGATCCAGGTGCTCGCGGACGAGCACAAGAACGCGGTGTACCTGGGCGAGCGCGATTGCTCGATGCAGCGGCGCCACCAGAAGGTCATCGAGGAGGCGCCGGCCGTCGACGTCCCGCCCCGGATCCTCACGCGCGTCGGCGAGCGCTGCGTGGAGGCGTGCAAGAAGATCAACTACCGCGGCGCGGGCACCTTCGAGTTCCTCTACGAAGGCGGCGAGTTCTACTTCATCGAGATGAACACGCGCGTCCAGGTCGAGCACCCGGTCACCGAGCTGGTCACCGGGGTCGACATCGTCCAGGAGCAGATCCGCATCGCGGCGGGCGAGAAGCTCTCGGTGCGCCAGCGCGACGTGATCGTGCGCGGCCACGCTATCGAGTGCCGGATCAACGCCGAAGATCCCTTCAAGTTCACCCCCTCGCCGGGCCGCATCACCTCGTACCACCCGCCCGGCGGGCCGGGCATCCGCGTGGACTCGCACGTGTATCACGGCTATACGGTACCGCCGCACTACGACTCGATGGTCGGCAAAGTGATCGCTTACGGCGCGACCCGCGATCAGGCGATCCGCCGCATGCGCATCGCGCTCTCCGAGATGGTCGTCGAGGGGATCCAGACGAACATTCCGCTGCACCAGGAGCTCCTCACCGACGCGCGGTTCGTGCGCGGCGGCACGAGCATCCACTACCTCGAGCAGAAGCTCGCGCAGGCCGCGAAGCGCGGCGCCAAGTAAGGCGGGCACGAACGATGGCTTGGCGCGCGCTCGTCGTCGAGATCGACGCCGCGGCGGCCGACGCGCTGAGCGATGCGCTCCTCGCGCACGGCGCCGCATCGGCCTCCGTCGAAGACGCGCTTGCCGGCACGTCCGACGAGCAGCCGGTCTTCGACGAACCGAACGCGGGTTCTCCGGGCACGTGGGCGCGTGCGCGCATCCGCGCGCTCGTGGCGGCCGACGCGGACGCGGGGGCGGTGCTTGCGGCGGCGGCGTCCGAGGCCGGATTGAGCGCCGCGCCGCGCTTCGAAGTCGAGGAGGTCGGCGACACCGATTGGGTGCGCGCGAGCCAGGCGCAGTTCGAGCCGGTCCGCATCTCCGCGCGGCTCTGGATCGTGCCGTCGTGGCACGCGGCGCCGGACCCGGGCGCACTCAACATCCAGCTCGACCCGGGGCTCGCGTTCGGCACGGGAAGCCACCCGACGACGCGGCTCTGCTTGCAGTGGCTCGAGACGCACGTGCGTCCCGACTCGAGCGTGCTCGACTACGGGTGCGGTTCGGGTATATTGGCCATCGCCGCGCTCAAGCTCGGTGCGCGTGCGGCCGTCGGCGTGGACGTGGACCCGGCAGCAGTGGCGGCGGCGCGCGGAAATGCGGCGCGCAACGCGGTCTCGGCGCACTTCGTCGGCAGCGACGTCGCGCTCCTGCCTCCTGTGGATCTGGTCGTGGCGAACATTCTCGCGAATCCCTTGATCGTGCTCGCGCCAGTTCTCGCGGCGCAATGCCGGCCCGGCGGACGGATCGCGCTGGCAGGCATCCTCGCCCCGCAGACGGACGCGGTCGCAGTCGCCTACGCGCAGTGGTTCGCGATGGCGCACTTCGCCGCGGACGACAGCTGGGTCTGCCTGGAGGGTGTGCGACGATGAGGATGAGCACCCGGTGCCCCGCGTGCGGCACCGCGTTCCGCCTCTACCCCGAGCAGCTCGCGGCACGCGAGGGGCAAGTCCGGTGCGGGAAGTGCGCGACGATCTTCGACGCGCGCAGCACGCTCGCGACCGAGGACGATCCGGAGCCCCAGCACGCGGTCGCCACCGCACCCCCGCGCGGCGCGGCGCCGTCGGTCTCGGTGTCGCACACCGAGGCACTCGCACAGGGCGAAACGGTCGTCTCGCGGCCGGTCGTCGCAACCGCGCCGCCGCCCGAGGCGGAGATCTCGGTCTCGGACGACGAGTCCGACTTCGAGTTCGGCCCGCGCGCGCGCCGCCGCTCGGCGGTAATCGCGGCGCTCTGGGGTCTCGGTGCGCTCGTCATGGCGCTGACGCTCGCAGGACAGCTCGCATATGTCTATCGAAGCGAGCTCGCGCTGCTGTCCCCGGAGTCGCGGCCATGGATAGAAGCCGGGTGCAAGCGGCTTGGCTGCACCATTCCGCTGCCGCGACACGTCGACCTCGTCAGCATCGAGGCCTCCGAGCTTGCCGCGGAGCGGGCGGTACCGGGCATGCTCACGCTCTCGGCGGTGTTGCGCAACCGCGCGACCTTCGCGCAGGCGTTCCCGCACCTCGAGCTCACCCTCACCGGCGCCGCCGACCAGCCGGTCGCGCGCCGGGTGCTCGAGCCGCGCGAGTACCTGGGCGCCGCAGCGGCGCTCCGGGCCGACGGCGGGTCGTTCGCCCCTGGCGCGGAGCAACCCGTGAAGCTGCACATCGATGCCGCCGGACTGAACGCGAGCGGCTACCGCATTTTCCTCTTCTATCACCGCTGACCCGATGAAAATCCTCATTTGCGGCTCGATCGCTTACGACAACATCATGGTGTTTCGCGGGCGGTTCAAGGAGCACATCCTGCCCGAGCAGATCCACATCCTGAACGTCGCCTTCCTCGTGCCGGAGCTGCGCCGGGAGTTCGGCGGCTGCGCAGGCAACATCGGTTACAACCTCAAGCTGCTCGGTGGCGACCCGTTGATCATGGCGACCGTCGGCGAGGATGCCGCGCCGTACTTCGCGCGCCTCGACTCGCTGGGCCTCGCTCGTGATCAGGTCCGCACCGTGCCCGGCACGCTTACCGCGCAGGCGTTCATCACGACCGACCTCGACGACAACCAGATCACCGCGTTTCACCCGGGGGCGATGAACCACTCGCACGAGAATCAGATCGGCACGCACCTCGGGGCCGGCCTGGCGATCGTGGCACCGGACGGGCGCGCAGGAATGGTGGCGCACGTGAACGAGCTCGTGTCTGCGCGGATCCCGTTCGTGTTCGATCCGGGCCAGGGGCTGCCCATGTTCGATGGCCCGGAGCTGCTCGCGATGGTCGACGCGGCGAGCTACCTCGCCGTGAACGACTACGAGGGCCGCATGCTGGTGGAGAAGACCGGGCGTCCGATCGAGGAACTCGCCCGCATGGTCGACGCCCTGATCGTGACAAAGGGCGCCAGCGGGTCCACGATCCACGCCCAAGGTCAACGCCACGAGATTCCCAGCGTTGAGCCGGAGGAAGTGGTCGACCCGACCGGGTGCGGGGACGCGTATCGGGCAGGGCTTCTTTACGGCATCGCAGCGGGGCTCGACTGGCCGGTGATCGGGCGGCTCGCCTCGCTGATGGGCGCGATCAAGGTCGCGTCGCGGGGGGGACAGAATCACCGAACGACCCGCGTCGAGATCCGCGATCGCTACCACCGGAGCTTTGGGGCTTCGATCCTCTAGAAGCGCTTAGGGGTCCATCCAAACGAATCGGTTCGTCGTCGTCCAGGAAGCGGACGGAACGGCCAGACCCGGGTCTCTCACTCGCCCACGGACGACGCGCCGCGCCTAAAGCGCCGCTCGCAGCAGCGCAGCGTTGCGCTGGAGCTCGTCGCGCGGCGGGTTCTGGACCGGCCATACGAGCTTCATTCCGTCGCCGGTGCGCCGCGGCAGGACGTGCACGTGGAAGTGGAAAACGGTCTGTTCGGCAGCGGCGCCGTTCGCCTGAAACAAATTCACGCCCTCGGGCGCAAACGCGCCTCTGAGCGCACGTGCGACGCGCGCCGTCGTGCGCATGACCGCGGCGGCAAGCGCGTCATCCAGGCCGAATACGTTCTCAACGTGCGCCTTGCACGCAACGAGCATGTGGCCGGGATTCACCGCGCCGATGTCCATAAACGCGATCGTGTGCTCGTCCTCGTAGACGATGTTTGCCGGGATCTGCTTTGCCACGATCTTGCAGAACACGCACGTTTCCATCGGTCGCTCCCGTCTAGAATGCCGGCCTCGGTCCCGGCCATGACCCGTCCCGTCACACCTGTTCCCGTCCGGCTTGCGCGCATCCTGCGCCTCGTCGCGCACGTCGTGCACGGCCTATGGGTGGTGCACACCCGCTATGCGTCGCTCCCGCCCGGACGGCAGGATGAAGTGCTGCGCCGCTGGGCCCGCGAGCTGCTGGCGATTCTACGGGTCGAGGTCCGCTGCCACAACGCGCCGGAGACGCTGCCGGAGCGGTGCCTCCTCGTTTCGAATCACGTTTCCTGGCTCGACATCTTCGCCGTGTATGCGGTGGCGCCGGGTCTTTTCGTCGCCAAATCGGAGATCCGCGACTGGCCGGTGGTGGGCGATCTGGTCCGCCGGGTCGGAACGCTCTTCATCGAACGCGGCAATCGCCGCCACGCGCGACGCACCAACGATCGCATGGTCACGGCCCTGGAGACCGGACGCCTGGTCGCAGTCTGCCCGGAAGGCACGACCACCGACGGGCGTTCCCTGGGGCATTTCCACGCCGCGTTGCTGCAGCCTGCGATCGACGCGCGCGCGCTGGTGCTCCCGGTGGCGCTGCGCTTCGTCGATCACGACGGTGCGCAATCCGACGCGCCGGTCTACGTCGACGACACGTCGCTCGTGGCGTCGCTCTGGCGAATCGCGACGATGCCCGTCATGGCGGTCGAGCTGCGGTTCGCGCCGTACGTGAGCGCCGAGAGCCAGCACCGCCGCGAGCTGACGCAGCGCGTGCACGGCCTCATCGCGCGCGAGCTGGGTCTCCTGCACGGTCACACGCCGTCTGAAAGACCCGCCGATCCTCGAGCCGGACCGCCGTCAGAGGGCCACCCCACACGCAGCCCGTATCCAGCGCCAGCAGATCCGGGCTGATTCGGAGTCCCAGCGCGGACCAGTGCCCGCATACGATCGGCACGCCGCGGGTCTTCCTGGACGGCACTTCGAACCACGGCAGGTAGCCGGGCAGGGCTTTCTCCACCTCGCCTTTCACGCTGAAGTCCATTACACCGTCCGGTGTGCAAAAGCGCATCCGCGTCATCGCGTTCACGATCACGCGCAATCGCTCCCGCCCCTGAAGTGCGTCACTCCAGGCTGCGGGCTTGGCGCCGTAGAGCGATGAATAGAGCTCGAGGTGGGTCGGTGCGCGCAGGGCAGCCTCCACTTCGGCAGCAAGCTCGGCGGCCTGCGCGAGGGACCACGAGGGCAGCAGGCCCGCGTGGACCATGACGTACTCGCGATCGACGTGCAGCAGCGGGCGCATCCTCAGCCAGTCGAGAAGTTCGTCGCGATCGGGCGCGCCGAGCAGGTCCTCGAGCGTGTCGTCGGAGCGCCGCTTCGCCTTTCCCGCCGACATGGCAAGCGTGTGCAGGTCGTGGTTACCGTGCACGACGATGGCACGCTCGCCGAGCGAGCGCACGAACCGCAGCACGTTCGCCGACTGCGTGCCGCGATTCACGAGGTCGCCGACGAACCACAGCACGTCGCGGGACGGCGAGAACCCGACCTCCCCGAGGAGCGCGTGCAACGCGTCGCAGCACCCCTGCACGTCGCCAATTGCGTACGTCGCCACTCAAAGGCTCCGGTCGATGCGCCGGTACTGCACCGCCTCGGCAACATGCGCGGAACCGATCGTACGGGCGCCCGCCAGGTCCGCGATCGTGCGGGCCAGGCGCAGCACGCGGTGGTAGGCGCGCGCGGAGAGGCTCAGCCGCGCGATCGCCGCCTTAAGGAGGCTCGCCGCCGCATCGTCCGCGCGACAGTGTCTCTCCGTCTCGCGGGCGGAGAGCTCGCTATTGGGCTTGCCCTGGCGTTCGAGCTGCGCCGCGCGCGCGCGGCCGACGCGCTCGCGCACCGTCGAACTCGGCTCCCCGGTTGCGTGCCCGATCAGATCCGCCTCGGGCACCGCGGGCACGTCGATATGGATGTCGATCCGGTCCAGCAACGGGCCGGAAAGCTTGCCCCGATAGCGCGCGACCTGATCCGGCGTGCAGCGGCACTTGCCGCTGAAATGACCGAGGTAGCTGCATGGGCACGGGTTCATCGCGGCGACGAGCTGGAAGCGTGCGGGGAACTCCGCCTGTCGCGCGGCGCGCGAGATCGAGACTCGGCCCGTTTCGAGCGGCTCGCGCAGTACCTCGAGCACCCGTCGATCGAGCTCGGGCAACTCGTCGAGGAACAGCACCCCGCGGTGCGCAAGCGAGATTTCGCCCGGTCGGGGGTCGCCGCCGCCGCCGACGAGCGCTACGGCCGACGCGGTGTGGTGCGGCGCACGGAAGGGGCGCTGCCGCCAGCGTTCCACGCGGAAGCCCCCCGAAGCGAGCGATTGCACCGCCGCCGCGTCGAGCGCCTCGTCATCCGTCATCGACGGGAGCAAGCCCGGCAAGCGCGCAGCAAGCATCGACTTCCCGGTACCGGGCGGCCCGTTCATCAGGACCGAATGCCCGCCCGCCGCTGCGACTTCGAGCGCACGCTTGGCGTGGACCTGCCCACGCACATCCGCAAGGTCGAGGTACTCGAGGGTCTCCTCACGCGGGGCATCCGCGAACCGGGCGAGCGGCTTCGCGCCGGTCAGATGCGCACACACCTCGAGCAGCGTTGCGGCGGGGTAGATAGCGGCGTCGCGCACGAGCGCGGCCTCGCGCGCGCTCGCCAGGGGCAGCACGAACGCGCGGCCCGACCGCACCGCATGCAGGGTCATCGCAAGCGCCCCGCGCACCGCGCGCAGCTCCCCGGAAAGGGAAAGCTCGCCGGCGAACTCCTAGTCGCCGAGTCGCGCGGCAGGGATCTGCTCCGATGCAGCGAGGATGCCGAGCGCGATCGGCAGATCGAAGCGTCCGCTTTCCTTGGGCAGCTCGGCCGGGGCGAGGTTGACCGTGATGCGGCGCGCCGGGAACTCGAACCGGCAGTTCACGAGTGCGGCGCGCACCCGATCCTTCGCCTCCTTCACCTCGGTGTCGGGCAGCCCGACGATGGCAAAGCTCGGCAGACCGTTTGCGAGCTGCACCTCGACGATGACCGGCGGCGCCTGCAGGCCGGCCAATGCACGGGAGTTGAGAACCGCAAGCGGCATCGCGGCGCGGCGGAGGAGTTGAGCCCGAAGGGTTGAACGCCCGAGCCCCTGCGCCCGCCGACGCGGTCAGCGCTCGGTCGGCGCAGTCCGCTCCCGCTCGAGCTCGGCGAGCCGCGCCTCCAGGGCAGCGAGCTTCTCGAGCGTGCGCATGAGCAGCTTGGTCTGCACGTCGAACTCCTCGCGCGTCACGACGTCGAGGCGAGCGAGGCCCGCCGACAGCAGGGCGCGGACGTTCTTCTCGACGTCCCGCGCGGGGCTCGTTGCCGCGAATTGGCTCATCTTCGCGGTGAGTTCGTCGATGAATCGGGTGGCCTGCATCGTCGTGCCTCCGGGGCTCGCACGAGTCTAGCACGGCGGTTTCGAGACCCTGTGCGTCGTCGCACGACGGTGGTGCACAGGCCATTTTTCGTGCCCCAGCACAGGGCGCCCGTGTCGCCAGACTGCCGCGCATCGATCGTAACTGGCTCAGTCGAAAGAAGAAAAAAACTGGCATGTGAAATGCTGAAGAGCCGTTCGCTTTCGTCACTTTCATTCCAAGGGAGTCACCAATGAAAAAACTCGCTCTCGCTTCTGCGCTCACGGCGACGGTCGCGATGTCCAGCGCGGCGGTTGCGCAGCAGCCGGCGCCGGCGGCGGCGCCGAAATCGCCCTGGACGGCGACGGCCAACATCAATCTGGTCTCGGACTACCGGTTCCGCGGCATCACGCAGACCTGGGGACGACCGGCGGTGCAGGGCGGGGCCGACATCGCGCACGACAGCGGCTTCTTCGCCGGGACCTGGGCCTCCAACGTCAGCGGCAACGAGTACCCGGGCGGGAGCCTTGAGTGGGACTTCTACGGCGGCTGGAACTTCAAGCTGTCCGATGACCTGACCATTCCGCTCGGCATGATCTATTACTACTACCCCGGCTCGAACTTCAACAAATCGGCCTGTCCCTCGTCCGCATTCGGTGGGGTGGTGTCACCGTGCGGTCCAGATGCCTCGCCCAACAACTTCGAGCTCAACGCCGGCATCACCTGGAAGTGGCTGAGCTTCAAGGCCTCGGTGGCGCTCACCGACTACTTCGGCGCCGACTCGAGCCTCGGGTTCACCGGCGACACCAAGTACACCCAGTACTACGATCTGGGCGTCAATTTCCCGATCTCCGAGCAGCTCACGCTCAACGGGCACCTGGGCTACACCAACTTCACCAAGGACTACAACGGTCCCAATGGCACGGTGAATCCGAGCTACTGGGACTGGAAGCTGGGCGCCACCTACGTGTTCGAGGGCGGCTGGACCGTCGGGGCCTACTACGTGCAGGCGAGCAACGACACCTACTGGCGCCCGCCGGTCGGCGGCCTGTCGTTCGCCAACACGGAAACCAAGAACCTCAACGGCGCGACCGCCGTTCTGCTCGTCGGCCGCACGTTCTGACCGGATGGGGACGCGGACGGCGTGCGCCGCCCGCGTCCGATCGGAAAAGGGGAAGCATCCATGAAACTGGTCACTGCAATCATCAAGCCGTTCAAGCTTGACGAAGTGCGCGAAGCCCTGTCCGCAATCGGCGTGCAGGGCATCACCGTCACCGAGGTCAAGGGGTTCGGGCGGCAGAAGGGTCACACCGAGCTCTACCGCGGCGCCGAGTACGTCGTCGACTTCCTGCCCAAAGTGAAGATCGAAGCCGCGATCAAGAGCGACATGCTCGATCAGGTGGTCGAGGCGATCGAGAAGGCCGCCAACACCGGCAAGATCGGCGACGGAAAGATCTTCGTCTTCGAGCTCGAGCAGGTCATCCGGATCCGCACCGGCGAGACCGGCGCCGAAGCCATCTAAGGGAGCACACCAATGAGAAAGCTAGTTGCGCTGCTCGCGCTTCTCGGCGCCGTGACGTTGGGCGCCCCGGGCATCGCCTTGTCTCAGGACAAGGGCGCGCCGGCGGCCGCCACGACGACCACCGTCACCGAGACGGTCAAGGTCGACGCGAAGGCCGGGACGGTCACCGAGACCGTGAAGGTCGAAGAGAAGAAGGAAGAGGCGAAGCCCGCCGGCCCGACGCCGAACAAGGGCGACGTCGCCTGGATGCTGATCTCCACCGCGCTCGTCATCATGATGAGCATTCCCGGCCTGGCGCTGTTCTACGGCGGGATGGTCCGCGCCAAGAACATGCTGTCGGTGCTGATGCAGGTGTTCGTCACGTTCGCGTTGATCACGGTGCTGTGGTGCATTTACGGTTACAGCCTCGCCTTCACCGAGGGCAACGCGTTCATCGGCGGTTTCGACCGGCTGTTCCTGGGCGGCGCGCTCGACGCGGGCAAGGGCGAGTTCGCGATGGCGGCGACCTTCAGCAAGGGCGTCGTGATACCGGAAATCGTGTTCGTCGCGTTCCAGGCGACGTTCGCGGCGATCACTTGCGCCCTCATCGTCGGCGCATTCGCCGAGCGCATGAAGTTCTCGGCAGTGCTGATCTTCATGGTGATCTGGTTCACGTTCGCCTACGCACCGATCGCGCACATGGTGTGGTTCTGGATGGGCCCGGACGCCTACACCGACCCGAAAGTCGTCGACGCGATGAACGCCAAGGCCGGGATGATCTGGCAGTGGGGCGCGCTCGACTTCGCGGGCGGCACGGTCGTGCACATCAACGCGGGCGTGGCTGGCCTCGTGGGCGCGTATCTGGCCGGCAAGCGCGTCGGGTTTGGCCGGGAGGCGATGTCGCCGCACAACCTGCCGCTCACCATGATCGGCGCCTCGCTCCTGTGGGTCGGCTGGTTCGGGTTCAATGCCGGCTCGGCCCTTGAAGCGGGCAACTCTGCCGCGCTCGCATTCCTGAACACGTTCCTCGCCACGGCGTGCGCCGTGCTCGCGTGGTCGTTCGGAGAGTGGCTCTTCAAGGGCAAGCCCTCCATGCTCGGCGCGGCGTCCGGTGCGGTCGCGGGTCTGGTCGCAATTACGCCCGCGGCTGGCAACGTCGGCATCCCGGGCGCGTTCGTGATCGGCCTCGCCGCGGGCCTGGTCTGCCTCTGGGGTGTGAACGGCCTCAAGCGCATGCTCGGTGCGGACGACTCGCTCGACGTCTTCGGCGTCCACGCGGTCGGCGGCATCCTCGGCGCACTGCTCACCGGCGTGTTCAACGCGCCGGGGCTCGGCGGACCCGGCTTCGTCACCGATTGGGTCACCGCTGCGACCGGCTTCACCAGCATCGGCGCACAGGTCTGGGTCCAGGCCCAGGCGATCGGAGTAACCATCGTGTGGTCCGGGGTCGTGGCGTTCATCGCCTACAAGGTCGCAGACTTCATCGTCGGCCTGCGCGTGACCGAAGAGGAAGAGCGCGAGGGACTGGACGTCAACTCTCACGGCGAGGCCGCGTACCACGGCTGAGCCATCGGGGTAGCAGGGGCTGAGCCCGGCAGGGCTCACTTCGAGGGCGCCTACCACGGCGCCCTCATTTTCTTGGGGGCGCCGATCGTGACCGGTCGGCGCTCTTTTCTCTTGTGCGCCGATTTGTCACGCCGCCGGAGACTCCAGCGGGAAAGGCGCGCCGGTGCGGTCATCGAAGCATGCGCCGCGGCACGATCTGACAGACGGCGCCGGCGTCGGCTTGAAGGAGGGCGGCTTTTCAACTAGCGTGGGCCGCAAGATTCGACGGTGGGACGACCCAGGGTGCAGCGAACGCTGCACCCTGCGCGTCACACCAGGCCGGGGTGGCGCGGGCGGCGAGTTGCGGTGAAAATCACGCGTTCGCGCAAGCGCTTGAGCACTTCTACGGGAGGCGCTCGCCGCTCGGACCGCATGGCGACTGCTTCGCCATCTTCGGGTGCGCCAGCGACATGAACGCCGCCGAGTACCTGCTTGCCACCGGGCGCGACGAAGCCGTCGCGATCGAAGCCGGTAACGCGCGCATCAGCTACCGCGAGCTGCGCGGCGCGGTCGCGCGCGCCGCGGCCGCCTGGCGCGCGTTCGGGCTCGCACCCGGTGACCGGGTCCTGGTCTTCGCTCCCGACTCGATCGAGTGGGTGACCGCTTATCTCGGCGCCATCTGGGCGGGGGGTGTCGCCGTCGGGCTCAACTCGCGCCTCTTCGAGCGCGAGCTTGCGTCGATCCTGCACGAGAGCGGCGCCCGCTTCGCCTGGTGCACCGCAGATTCCGCGCCGCTGCTCGAGCGCCTTGTGCAGGGCGCGGCGAAATCGCCGCGGGCGATCGTCGACGCGGAGTTTCGCGCAGCCGCGCGCCGCGCCGCACCGATCCCCCCGACTGCACGCGCCGACGAAGACATGGCGCTGTGGATCTACACCTCGGGGACCACCGGCATGCCCAAGGGGGTCATCCACGCGCAGCGGACCGTGATCGCCGCGACCGATTGCGCGACGACCGTCCTCGGCGCGACGCCTGGGGACAAGCTATACCCGTCGTCGAAGCTCTTTTTTGCGTACGCGCTCGGCAACGGCCTGTGCGCGGGCCTGCGACTCGGCGCGACGCTGGTGCTCGATCACGAGTGGCCGACCGCCGAACGCGTCGCGGAGGTCGTAGCGAGGCACCAGCCCACGATCCTATTCAGCGTGCCGACGCTCTACCTGAAGATGCTGCAGACCGGCGTCGCGCGACGGCTCGCGGGCGTGCGGCGATTCGTCTCGGCGGGCGAGGCGCTGCCGCTCGCGGTGCGACGCGGCTGGCGCGAGGCGACCGGCGTGGAGCCGGTGAGCGCCTACGGCACGTCGGAGACGATCTTCCTGCTGTTCCACTGCGGCGACGAGAGCGGCGTGCTCACGCCTTCGCCGCGCGTCGAGATGCGACCCACCGAGCCAGTGCCCGAATCGGGCGCGCCGCATCGGCTCTGGTTGCGCCACCCCTCGATCGCGCTCGGCTACTGGCAGCGGCCGGACGCGAACCGCGACGCTTTCAGTGACGGCTGGTTCTCGCCCGGCGACCTGTTCCAGCGCGCGCCCGACGGGCGCTGGACGCTGTGCGGGCGCGACGACGACATGCTCAAGATCTCGGGGCAGTGGGTGAGCATCCTCGAGGTGGAGCAGGCGCTCGCCAGCGGGTGCGGTGCGCACGTTCAGGAGCTGGCCGCAGTGGGCTTCCGAAACACCGACGGCCTGACGTCGATTGCCGTCTTCGCGGTGGCAGCAAGGGGGCAGGAAGAGGGTGCGCGCCGAGCGCTGCAGGACGGCATCCATGCACTCCCGAAGCTCAAGCGGCCACGCGAGGTGCACTGGGTCGACGAGTTGCCGAAAACCGCGACCGGCAAGCTGCAGCGCCGCCGCTTGCGCGAAGCGTTTCCCGGGAGCGAATGAGCGTGCCGGTCAGCGCACGAGCTGCCGGCAGTGCGTTTCACGCGTGAAGAGCACCAACGCGACCGCGGCCCCTGTCCAGGCGAGCATCAGCATGAAGCCGGCGCGGTAGGCGTCGAGATCGAACACCCGCACGCCGCCCGCCTCATTGCCGCCCCACATTCGGTCGAGCACCCAACCGACCCCCGGTTGCAGCAGCATGCCACCGAGCATGTTGCCCATGTTAGTGACGCCGCCGGCCGTCCCCGCAAGCGAGGGCGGCACCGTCTCCTTCACTAACGCGAACCCGACCATTACCGCCGCCGAGGCGAGACCGATCGCAGCGAGCACGGCGGCAAGTCCCACGAGCGGCAGCCCCTCGACAAAGATCACGACGATCCAGCCGATGAACGCGGTCGCCGCGCCAACGAGGTAGATCGGCTGGCGTTCGCCCATGCGGTCCGAGAGCGCGCCGAGGACCGGGCCGCCGAGTGCCCACGCGACCAGCACGAGCGAGGTTATGCCGGCAGCGGTCGCCGTGGACACGCCGTAGTGCGTCGTCAGAAACGGCACCCCCCACAACCCGGCAAACGTGAGCGGCGCGCCCGCCACCCCACCGTTGATGAAGAACACGAGCCAGGTGTTGCGCGAGCGCATACACACGCGGAGGCCGCCCAGCACCGAGTGTCCGACGGCGCCTGTCCTGCCCTCAGGCATGTAACTGCGATAGCCGCGGCTCCGCGGATCATCGCGCACGACGAGCCATGTCGCGGCCGCGACCAGCGCGGTGAGCGCGCCGCTGGCGACGATCACGTGCCGCCAGCCGAAGGCATCCGCCGCGAATCGCAGCGGCGCGCCGGCGGAAACGGCGCCGACTACGCCGGTTGCAACGGCGACGCCCGTGACGGTCGCGAAGCGCGAGAAATGGAACCAGTGCGTCGAAAGTTTGAGCATCGACACGAACGCCACGCCCACGGCGCCCCCGACGAGCAGCCGCCCGAGCACGACCAGCGCATAGGAATCGGCGAGACCGAAGAGGATGGCGCCGAGCGCGGCGACAACGCCGCCCGCCACGAGCGTGCGCCGCGGTCCCCAGTGGTCGGCAAGCAGCCCGGTCGGGATCTGCATCGCGACGTAGCTGTAGAAATAGACCGCCGAGAGATTTCCCAGCGCCGCAGCCGTGAGTGCGAACTCGGTCGAGAGCTCGCGCGTGAGCACCGCGGGCGCGACCCGCTGGAAGAACCCGATCAGATAGAGAGCCGCGCCCAGGCCCCAAACGGTGCAGGCGAGGGCGAGCGGCGGATACACGTGCGACCGCGATGACGTCATGGACGGGCAATCTCCCGCGTCGGGGGAGCTGGGATCTTGCGCGCGTTGAGCACCGCGCACTTCAGCGGTGCGCCAACGCGCGCAGTTATGACGTCGTCACAGACGGCGGCATAACTAGACTTGCTCCCACGGCAGTCCCTCGAACCGCCACCCCGCGATGGTGCCGCGGTGGTGCTTGTCATCGAGCTCGCCCTCGAAGCCGTGCAGGACGTTGTAGACCTGCGTAAAGCCGGCGTTGCGCAGCGCTTCGCCGGCCTCTACCGAGCGATTGCCGCTGCGACAGATGAGCACGATCGGACGGTTCGCGTGATTGGTGCCGGCGACCTTCTTAACCTGTCCCACGAAATGCGGGTTGACGTCCCAGTCGGGGCCATCGTTCCAGGGCACGTGCAGCGCGCCGACCGGATGCCCGACAAAGAGGTATTCCATTTCGCTCCGGCAGTCGATGAACAGCGCGTTCGAGTTCGACTTGAGGAACTCGGCGGTTTCCTTCGGGGAAAGGTGCTTCATGGTCAGGCCTCGTAAGGGAGGCCGATTCTAGCGCCTTGCGTGCGGCAGCGCGTCGTTGTGCCGCCTTGTGCAGCTGCAACAAGATGTTTGTTGACAAGGGCCTAGCGGATAAGTAGCCTTTGATCGCGGCGCCGATTTGACGGTTCAGCTTGCGGGCGCCTCCGGGCTGCGGTCCCTGCTCCGGGTGAAACAAATACGGCTAAAGCGAGGGAAACCCGTTTGGCCCGCAGGCTGAACGGGTTTTTCCGTCTCTGAGCACGATCATGCGTCCCGACTGCTCCGCCGCCCTGCGCGCCCTCCTGGATCGCCGGATCCTCGTCCTCGACGGTGCGATGGGCACCATGATCCAGAATCACAAGCTCACGGAGGCCGGCTATCGCGGCACGCGCTTCCGCGACTGGCCCTCGGACCTCAAGGGCAACAACGACCTGCTCGTGCTCACGCAGCCCGAGTTGATCGGCGAGATCCACCGCGCGTACCTCGCCGCCGGCGCGGATCTCATCGAAACCAACACGTTCAACTCCAACCGGCCCTCGATGGCGGACTACGGGATGGAGGGACTCGTCTACGAGCTGAACTGCACCGCGGCGCGCATCGCGCGCGCCGCGGCGGACGAATGGACCGCAAGGACGCCGGAAAAGCCGCGCTTCGTCGTGGGTGCGCTCGGTCCGACCAGCAAGACGGCGTCGATCTCGCCCGATGTCAACGATCCGGGCTTCCGCAACATCACCTTCGACGAGCTGGTCGAGGCTTACGCCGAGGCGCTGCGCGGGCTGTGCGACGGCGGTGCCGACCTCATCCTCGTCGAGACGATCTTCGACACGCTCAACGCGAAGGCCGCCATCTTCGCGATCCGCCGGCATTTCGACGAAGCCGGTGCGCGACTGCCGGTCATCGTGTCCGGCACGATCACCGATCAGTCGGGCCGGACGCTCACCGGTCAGACCACCGAAGCGTTCTGGAACTCGGTGCGTCACGCCGAGCCCCTCGCCGTCGGCCTGAACTGCGCGCTCGGGGCGAAGCTGATGCGCCCGTACATCGAGGAGCTCTCGAGCGTCGCCGACACGTACGTCTCTTGCTACCCGAACGCCGGGCTTCCGAACCCCCTCGCTGAAACGGGCTACGACGAAACGCCCGACTACACCGCCGCCCTGCTGGAGGAGTTCGGCCAATCGGGGTTCCTGAATATCGTCGGTGGCTGCTGCGGCACGACGCCGGCGCACATCCAGGCCATCGCGGGCGCGGTCGCGAGCCTGCCGCCGCGCAAGGTGCCGACGATCGAGCGCAAGCTCCGGCTCTCCGGCCTGGAGCCATGCAACATCGGTGCTGGATCGCTGTTCGTGAACGTGGGCGAACGCACCAACGTCACCGGATCGAAGGCGTTCGCCCGGCTCATCCTGGCCGGCGACTACACCGCAGCGCTGTCGGTCGCGCGCCAGCAGGTGGAAAACGGCGCGCAGGTGATCGACGTCAACATGGACGAGGCGATGCTCGACTCGGAGCGGGCCATGGCCACGTTCCTGAACCTCGTCGCCGCCGAGCCGGACATCTCGCGCGTGCCAGTCATGATCGACAGCTCGAAGTGGTCGGTCATCGAGGCCGGGCTGAAATGCGTGCAGGGCAAGCCCATCGTCAACTCGATCTCGCTCAAGGAAGGCCACGACGAGTTCGTGAAGCACACGCGGCTCGCGCGCCGGTACGGTGCGGCGGTGGTGGTGATGTCCTTCGACGAGATGGGCCAGGCCGACACGCTCGAACGCCGCACCCAGATTGCGCGTCGCGGCTATGACGCGCTGGTGAACGAGGTCGGGTTCCCGGCCGAAGACATCATTATCGATCCGAACATCTTTGCGGTGGCCACCGGCCTCGAGGAGCACAACAACTACGGTGTGGACTTCATCGAAGCCACACGCTGGATCCGGAAGCACCTCCCGGACGCGAGGGTCTCCGGCGGGCTCTCGAACCTCTCGTTCTCGTTCCGCGGCAACGAGCCCGTGCGCGAAGCGATGCACACCGCGTTCCTGTACCACGCGATCCAGGCGGGGCTGACGATGGCGATCGTCAACGCCGGCCAGCTCGGCGTGTACGAAGACATCCCGAAGGACCTGCTCGAGCACGTCGAGGACGTCATCCTCAATCGCCGTCCCGACGCCACCGAGCGGATGGTGAAGTTCGCCGAGACGGTGAAATCCGGCGGGAAGTCCAAGGAAGAGGATCTCTCGTGGCGCCGGGGCACGGTCGAGGAACGGCTCGCCCACGCGCTGGTGCAGGGGATCTCCACCTACGTCGTGGCGGATACCGAGGAAGCCCGGCTTGCCGCCGAGCGACCGATCCAGGTGATCGAGGGCCCGCTGATGGACGGCATGAACATCGTCGGCGACCTGTTCGGCGCCGGGAAGATGTTCCTGCCCCAGGTGGTCAAGTCGGCGCGCGTGATGAAGCAGGCGGTCGCCCATCTCGTGCCGTTCATCGAGGCCGAGAAGGCCGCCGCCGGCGACACCAAGCCGAAGGGCAAGATCGTGGTCGCCACCGTCAAGGGCGACGTGCACGACATCGGCAAGAACATCGTCGGGGTCGTGCTCCAGTGCAACAACTTCGAGGTGCTGAACCTCGGGGTCATGGTGCCGGCCCAAAAGGTCCTGCAGGTGGCGCGCGAAGAGAGCTGCGACATCATCGGTCTGTCCGGCCTGATCACGCCTTCGCTCGAGGAGATGGCCCACGTCGCGCACGAGATGGCCCGCGAAGGGTTCACCGTTCCGCTCCTGATCGGCGGGGCCACCACCTCGCGCGTGCATACCGCGGTGAAAATCGCGCCGCATTACCCCGGTCCCGTCGTGTACGTTCCGGATGCGTCGCGGTCGGTCGGCGTCTGCACCAGCCTGCTCTCGCCCGAGCTGCGCGGGGGGTATGTCGCCGAGGTCCGGGCCGACTACGAGCGGATCCGCGTCCAGCACGCCGCGAAGAAGGGCCAGGCGCCGCTCGTCAGCCTGCGCGATGCACGCGCGAACTACTTCCCGATCGACTGGACCAGCTACTCGCCGCCGCAACCGAAGCAGCCCGGCCGGCACGAGTTCCGCAACTACGACCTCGCCGAGCTCGCGCGCTACATCGACTGGTCACCTTTCTTCCAGACCTGGGATCTCGCGGGCAGCTATCCGAAGATTCTCGCCGATCCGGTGGTCGGCGAGGCCGCGCGCAACGTCTTCGGCGATGCGCAGGCGATGCTCGAGCAGATCGTGCGCGAGCGCTGGCTCACGGCGAACGGCGTGGTCACGCTCGTGCCGGCGGATGCGGTGGGCGACGACATCGAGGTCTACGCCGACGACTCGCGTCGAACGGTGGCCACGACGTTCCGCTTCCTGCGCCAGCAGACGCAGAAAGCCGACGACCGGCACAACTTCTGCCTCGCCGACTTCGTCGCGCCGCGCGCCTCGGGCCGCCGCGACTGGCTCGGCGCCTTCGCGGTGACCGCGGGACTCGGCTGCGAGGAGCGCGTGAAGGCGTTCGAGGCCGCGCACGACGACTACAACGCGATCATGCTCAAGGCGCTCGCCGACCGTCTTGCTGAAGCTTTCGCCGAGGCCCTCCACGAGCGGGTGCGCAAGGAGATCTGGGGCTACGCCGCGGGCGAATCGCTCGCCCACGACGACCTCCTGCGGGAGAAGTACGCCGGCATTCGTCCCGCCCCGGGCTATCCGGCCTGCCCTGACCACACCGAGAAGGGCCCGCTCTTCGACCTGCTCGGCGCGCCCGCGCTCGGCATTACGCTCACCGAGAGCTTCGCGATGTGGCCGCCGGCGAGCGTCAGCGGCTTCTATTTCTCGCACCCGCAATCGCAGTACTTCGCCGTGGGCAAGATCGGCCGCGACCAGGTCGAGGACTACGCGCGGCGCAAGTCCCTGGAGCTGAAGAAGACCGAGCGCTGGCTCGCGCCCGCGCTCGCGTACGACGCTTGACACCGGCGCGCGAAGGGGCGGGACGCGCGAGCGCGCCCCGCGCTCAATCGGTGGAGGAACTGCCGGCGGTTGATTTGCGCTGCGAAAGGCGGATCGCCTCGAGCGACCGGGCGTCCCACCCGCCGCCGACCGCCCGCACGAGCTGGACGCTGGCGAGGAACCGGCGACCCTGTACGTTCAACAGCGTGCGCTCGTTGCTGAGGGCGATGGTCTGCGCGACGATGACGTTGAGATAGCTCACGATGCCGCCCCGGTACTGGTTCGTCGTCAGCTCCAGGGACAGCCGCGCGCTGCGAACCGCCTCGTCGAGGTAGCGCGCCTCCTCTTCCAGGAGCCGCAGCGCGGCGAGGTTGTCCTCGACCTCCTGGAACCCGGTCAGGACCGTCTGCCGGTACTGCGCGACCTGGCCGTCGTACGCGGCGATTGCCTGATCGGAGACGGCGCGCCGCAAGCCGCCGTCAAAGAGGATCTGGGCCGCGCTCGCGCCGAGCGACCAGAACCAGCTCGGCGCCGAGAGCCAGTCGGCGAAGCTCCCGCTGCGGTAGCCGCCCACCGCCGACAGCGTCAACGTCGGGTAGAACGCCGCCTGCGCGACGCCGATCTGCGCGTTGGCGGCGGCGACGCTGCGCTCCGCCGTCGCGACGTCCGGGCGCCGCTCGAGGAGCTCCGAGGGCACGCCGACCGGAATTGCGGGCAGGACCGCGACGACCTGCGTGGCAGGCGGGATCGACAGCGTGGCGGGGGGCACGCCGACGAGGATCGCGATCGCGTGCTCGAACTGCGCGCGGTCGACGCCGACGTCGACGAGCTGCGCCTGCGCGCTCTTCAGCTGCACCTCCGCCTGCACCACGTCGACCTTGGCAGCGACGCCCGCCGCATAACGGTTCGTGTTCAGCTGCAGCGAGCGCTGGTAGGCCGCGACCGTGTCTTCCAGCAGCCGCCGCTGGGCATCGGCGACGCGCAGCCCGATGTAGGTCTGAACCAGCGCCGCCTGCGCGGACAGTCGCACCGACTCGAGGTCTGCCTCGCTCGCCTGCCAGTTCGCCTCGCCGGACTCGATGCCGCGGCGCACCCGGCCCCACAGGTCGAGCTCCCAGCTGGCGCTGGCAGCGACTTCGTAATTGCTGACGGCGCTGGTGGACGGTGATTTGCTACGGAACGCGGCCGCACCCGCGGACGCCGTCGGAAACAGCCCCGCGCGCGCCTGCTCCGCGAGCGCGCGCGCCTGGCGAAAGTTCGCCTCCGCCAGCCGGATGTTCTGATTCGAGACGTCGACGCGCGGCGCGAGCGCATTGAGCTCGGGATCGCCGAAGATCTCCCACCAGCGGCCGCGGTCGAGCGCGTCGCGCGGCGCTGCCGGCTTCCAGCCCTCCATCTCCTTGTACGCGACCGGCACCTCGACCGGGGGACGGACGTAGTCCGGCCCCACCATGCATCCGGCCAGCAGAATCACGGCGAGGAGGGGAGCGATAGGGCGCGAGCTCATTGCGGTTCCGCTGCAAAGGTGCCGCCGCCCCGGCGCAGCTGGCGCTTGCACCAGAGGCGGAAGCGATCGAGGTAGAGGTACACCACCGGGGTCGTGTACAGCGTCAGCAGTTGGCTGAGGATGAGGCCGCCCACGATCGCGATGCCGAGCGGCTGGCGCAGCTCGGCGCCGTCGCCGGCCTTGAGCGCCAGCGGCAGTGCGCCGAGGAGCGCCGCCATCGTGGTCATCATGATCGGGCGGAAGCGCAGGCTGCAGGCCTGGAGGATTGCCTCCTCGGGCCGCTTGCCCTGGTCGCGCTCGGCCTGGATCGCGAAGTCGACCATCATGATCGCGTTCTTCTTCACCAGGCCGATCAGGAGGAACACCCCGATCAACGCGATCACGCTGAACTCGGCGCCGAACGCACGGAGCGCGAGGAGCGCGCCCACGCCCGCCGACGGGAGCGTCGAGAGGATCGTGATCGGCAGCACGAAGCTCTCGTAGAGAATGCCGAGCACGAGATACATTGCGACGATCGCGGCGAGGATCAGCCACGGCTGCCGCGCGAGCGTCGTCTGGAAGCTCCGCGCAGTGCCCTGGAACCCGCCGTAGATCGAGGTCGGCATGCCGATGCGCGCCATCGCATCGTTGATGACCTCGGTCGCCGTCGAAAGCGACACTCCCTCGGGCAGGCTGAACGAAATCGTCGCGGCGGCGAATTGCCCTTGGTGGGCCACCGTGAGCGGCGTGTTGGTGAACTCGTAGCGCGCGACCGCGGACAGCGGCACCTGCTGCCCGGATGGCGTGCGGATGTAGACGTCCTTGAGTGCCTCCGGGCTCTCCGCATACCGCGGATCCACTTCCATGACGACGCGGTACTGATTGCGCTCGGTGTAGATGGTCGAGACGATCGACTGGCCGAACGCGTTGCCGAGGGTCGTGTCGATCAGGTCCGGCGTGATGCCGAGCCGCGAGGCGGTGGGGCGGTCGATCACCACGGTCGTCTGCAGGCCGCGCGTCTCCTGGTCGGTGCTGACGTCGGTGAGCTGCGGCGCATCCTGGAGCGCAGCCTGCAATCGCACCGTCCAGGTGCGCAACAGCTCGACGTCGTCGCTCTGGAGCGTGTACTGGTATGACCCGGTGCCCGGACGCCCGCCGATCCGGACATCCTGCACTGGTACGAGGAAGAGGCTTGCGGCCGGAACAGCGGCGAGCCGCGGGCGCAGCCGCGCGACCACCGCGCCGGCGGAGACGCGCCGCTCGGCGAGCGGCTTAAGCGCGACAAACATCGTCCCGGAATTGCGCGACCCGCCGCCGGTGGCCGCCGTGACCTGCTCCACGGCGGGATCGGCGCGGACGATCTCGACGAAGCGCGCCATCTTGTCCCGAGTCGCCACGAACGAGCTCGACTGGTCGGTGCGGATCCAGCCAATCAGCCGCCCGGTGTCCTGCTGCGGGAAGAAGCCCTTCGGGATCGCGATGTAGAGATAGACGTTGAGACCGATCGTCGCGGCCAGGACGCCGATCATCACGAGCGAGTGCCGGATCGCCCAGGAGAGACTCCGCTCGTAGCCGCGCTGCACGGCGCCGAAGATCCGCTCGGCTGCGACGGACAGCCGGCCGCGCGCGCCCGCGCGCGGCGGCGCAAGCAAGCGCGCGCACATCGTCGGCGTGAGCGTGAGCGACACCACGAGCGACACCAGTATCGCGACCGACAGCGTCAGCGCGAACTCGCGGAAGAACCGCCCGACGATGTCGCCCATGAACAGGATCGGGATGAACACCGCGACCAGCGACAGGCTCATCGACACCACGGTAAAGCCCACTTCCCGCGCGCTCGCAATGGCCGCGGCCAGCGGCGACATCCCCGCCTCGACGTGTCGGGTCGCGTTCTCGAGCACGACGATCGCGTCGTCGACCACGAACCCGGTCGCGACGATCAGCGCCATGAGCGAGAGGTTGTTCAGGCTGTAGCCGGCGAGGTACATGAACCCGAACGTCGTGACGATCGACACCGGGACCGCGACCGCGGGGATCAGGGTCGCGCTGGCCCGCCGCAGGAACGCGAACACCACGAGGATCACCAGCGCCACCGCGATCAGCAGCGTCTTCTGCACCTCCGCCAGCGAGGCGCGGATCGTCGAGGTGCGCTCCATCGAGACGTCGAGCTCGATCGCCGCCGGGATCGAGGCCCGCATCCAGGGCAGCAGGTCGCGCACGCGCTGCACGACCTCGAGGATGTTGGCGCCCGGCTCGCGGTAGATAATCAGCAGGACCGCGGGGCGCCCGTTCGCGGAGCCGGCGTTGCGCACGTCCTGCACCGAATCGACCACCTCGGCCACGTCGGCGAGCCGGACGGCGGCGCCGTTGCGGTAGCTCACGACGAGCGGCAGGTACTCGGCCGCCGTGCGCGCCTGGTCGCTGGCGTAGATCCACCATTGCCGATCGCCTTCCTCGACCAGCCCCTTCGGGCGGTTGGCGTTTGCATTGGCGAGCGCGGTGCGCACCTCCGAGAGACCGATCCCGTAGGCGGCGAGCGCCTTGGGGTTCAGCTCGGCGCGCACGGCGGGCAGCGCGCTGCCGCCGACGCTGACCTGGCCCACGCCCTTCACCTGCGAGAGCTTCTGCCCCAGCACGGTGTCGGCCGCGTCGTACAGCTGCCCCTGCGTCAGCGTGTCCGACGTGAGCGTCAACACCAGGATCGGCGAGTCGGCGGGGTTGACCTTGCGGTAGGTCGGGTTGCTCGGCATGCCCGTCGGCAGCTGACTGCGGGCCGCATTGATCGCGGACTGCACCTCGGTTGCCGCCTCGCTGATGTCGCGGCTGAGGTCGAACTGCAGGACCACCCGCGTCGAGCCGAGCGAGGACGACGAAGTGATCTCGTTGACCCCGGCGATTCGTCCGAGCTGCCGCTCGAGCGGCGTCGCGACGGTCGACGCCATCGTTTCCGGGCTCGCCCCCGGCAGGCTTGCCGACACCGAAATGGTCGGATAGTCGACTTGCGGCAGCGGCGCGACCGGCAACTGCGTGAACGCGACCGCGCCCGCGAGCGTGAGACCGATCGCGAGCAGCGTGGTCGCCACGGGCCGCGCGATGAAGGGGCCGGAGAGGTTCACGGGCGCACCCCCCGGGACGCCGGACGTTCGGGCGGCTCGACCTGCCGCCGCGCGCGCTTCGCCAGCCGATCGAACGCGAGGTAGATGACCGGCGTGGTGAAGAGCGTCAGCACCTGGCTCACGATGAGCCCGCCCACCATCGTGAGGCCGAGCGGATGGCGCAGCTCGGAGCCGACCCCGCTACCGAGCATGAGCGGCAGCGCCGCGAACAGCGCCGCGAGCGTCGTCATCAGGATCGGGCGGAAGCGCAGCAGGCACGCTTGGAAGATCGCCTCCCGCGGCGTCTTGCCTTCGTTGCGCTCCGCGTCCAGCGCGAAGTCGATCATCATGATCGCGTTCTTCTTCACGATGCCGATCAGCAGGATGATCCCGATGACCGCGACGATGCCGAGCGGGGTGCGCGCGACGAGCAGTGCCGCGAGCGCGCCGACCGCCGCAGAGGGCAGGGTGGAGAGGATGGTGATCGGATGGATGTAGCTCTCGTAGAGCACGCCCAGGACAATGTAGACGGTCACGATCGCCGCGAGGATCAGGAGCAGGGTGCCCGACAGCGACTCGCGGAACGAGGCCGCGGCGCCCTGGAATCCGGTCTGGATGCTCGCCGGGAGCCCGATCTCGCGCTCGAGGGCCTGGATCGCGTCGACCGCCGCGCCGAGCGAGGCGTCCGCATGTCCGATTCGGCCGAGGTTGAACGAGATCGTCGCGGCGGGAAACTGGCCGATGTGGTTCAGGGCGAGCGGCGCAGTGCCGACCTCGACCCGCGTGATCGCCGACAGCGGCACCTGCGCCCCGGACGAGGACGTGACGTAGATGTCCTTCAGCGCGTCGGGGCCGCGCCGGAACTCCGGCTTCACCTCGAGGACGACGCGATACTGGCTCGCCTGGGTGAAGATGGTTGAAACGAGGCGCTGGCCGAACGCGTTGTAGAGCGCCGTATCGATCGCCGCGGGCGTGATGCCGAGTCGCCCCGCGCTGTCGCGATCGATCTGCACGAACGCCTGCAGGCCCTGGTCCTGCAGGTCGCTCGCCACGTCGGTGAGCTCGGGCGCCGCGCGCATGCGCTCCACCAGCTTCGGCACCCACTCGCTCAAGAGCTTCGGGTCGGCCGCCTCGAGGGTGAACTGGTACTGCGTGCGGCTCACCCGGTCCTCGACGGTCAGGTCCTGGACCGGCTGCATGTAGAGCGTGATGCCCGGCACCTTCGCGAGCGCTGCCTGGAGCCGGCGGATTACGTCGGAGGCGTGCGTCCTGCGCTCCGCGAGCGGCTTCAGATTGATCAGCATCCGCCCGCTGTTCATCGTCGCATTGGTGCCGTCGACGCCGATGAACGACGAAAGACTCTCGACCGCGGGGTCCTGGAGGATCACCTTCGCGAGCGCCTGCTGGCGCTCGGCCATGGCCGCGAACGAGACGGTTTGCGGCGCCTCCGAGATCCCCTGGATCACGCCGGTGTCCTGCACCGGAAAGAATCCCTTCGGCACGACGAGGTAGAGCACCACCGTCAGCACGAGGGTCGCCACCGCCACCAGCAGCGTTGCGCCCTGCCGGTCGAGCACCCATTCCAGCGCCTGGCCGTAGCGCTCGATCACGCGGTCGAAAAGGCGCCCGGTTGCGCGGTACAACGGCCCGTGCGCCGCCTCCTCGGTCCGTCGCAGGAGCTTCGCGCACATCATCGGCGTCAGCGTGAGCGACACGACCGCGGAAATGAGGATCGCGACGGCGAGGGTGATCGCGAACTCGCGGAACAGCCGCCCCACCACCTCGCCCATGAAGAGCAGCGGAATCAGCACCGCGACGAGCGAGAAGGTGAGCGAGATGATCGTGAAGCCGATCTGGCGCGAGCCCTTCAGCGCGGCCTCGAGCGGCCGCTCGCCCCGCTCGACGTAGCGGGCGATGTTCTCGATGACCACGATCGCATCGTCGACCACGAACCCGGTGGCCACCACGAGCGCCATGAGCGTGAGGTTGTTGATGGAGAAGCCGGAGAGGTACATGAACCCGAACGTGCCGACCAGGGATACCGGCACCGCGACGCTCGGGATGAGCGTCGCCGGGAGGCTGCGCAGGAACAGGAAGATGACCATCACGACCAGCGCGATCGCCAGCATGAGCTCGAACTGCACGTCGCGCACCGAGGCGCGGATCGTGACGGTCCGGTCGGTGAGGATCGCGACATCGACGGCGGCGGGGAGCGAGGCCTGGAGCTGCGGCAGCGCGCGCTTGATGCGGTCGACCACCTCGATGACGTTCGCGCCGGGCTGGCGCTGGATGTTGAGGATCACGGCCGGCACGTCGTTCATCCACGCCGCGAGACGGATGTTCTCCGCGTCGTCGACGATGTCGGCCACGTCGGACAGAAGAAGCGGCGCGCCGTTGCGGTAGGCGACCACGATCGGGCGATATTCCGCGGCCGAGCGCAGCTGATCGTTCGCGTCGATCGTGTACGACCGGCTCGGGCCGTCGAAGCTGCCCTTCGCCTTCTTCACGTTCGCGGCCGCGATCGCCGTACGCACGTCCTCGAGGCCGAGATTGTTGGCGGCGAGCGCCTTGGGGTTGACCTGCACCCGCACGGCCGGCCGCTGTCCGCCCGACAGCGTCACGAGGCCGACGCCCGAGATCTGCGAGAGCTTCTGCGCCAGGCGGGTGTCGGCGAGATTCTGGATTTCCGGCAGCGGCAGGGTCTTCGACGCCAATCCCAGCGTCAGGATCGGCGCGTCGGCCGGGTTCACCTTGCTGTAGACCGGCGGCGCGGGGAGGTCCTGCGGGACGAGATTCGAGGACGCATTGATCGCCGCCTGCACGCCCTGCTCCGCGACGTCGAGCGGAAGCGCGAGGTCGAATTGCAGCGTCACCACCGAGGCGCCGCCGGAACTCGTCGACGACATCTGCTTGAGGCCCGGGATTTGGCCGAACTGGCGCTCCAGGGGCGCGGTGACCGACGAGGCCATCACCTCCGGGCTTGCGCCCGGGTAGAAGGTGAACACCTGGATCGTGGGGTAATCGACCTGCGGCAGGGCGGAGATCGGGAGCTGCCGGTAGGCCACGAATCCGGCAAGGACGATCGCCACCATCAGCAGCGTGGTCGCCACCGGGCGCAGGATGAATAGCCGGGACGGATTCATGCGCTCACTTCGCGGCCGGGCCGGGCGGTGCCTTCTCCTCCCCGGCCGGCGGCTTGCGGCGCGTGCCTTTGCCCGAACGCCCTTGCCCGTCGGCCGGCGGCTTGAACTCGGGCCGCTGCGTGACTTCGACCCGCGCGCCCTCGCGCAACCGGTCGATGCCATCGATCACGACCACTTCGCCCGGCGCAAGGCCCTCGCTGATCGCGATCCGCTGCCCGTCGACCGTCCCGGGCTTCACGGCGCGGACCGTGACGGTCTGGTCCGGCTTGACGACGTACACGAAGAACCCCTGCGCGCCGCGCTGGACTGCCGCAGCGGGAATCACGATCGCGTCGCGCAGCGTGTCGAGCTTCATGCGGACGTTGACGAACTGGTTGGGAAAGAGCGCGTTGTCGTCGTTCGCGAACTGCGCACGCAGCTTGACCGTCCCGGTCGCCGGATCGACCACGTTGTCGACCGAGGCGAGCACGCCGGTCGCGAGCCGGGCCTTCAGCTCGCGGTCCCAGGCCTCCACCGGCAGCTTGTCGCCCGACTGAACCCGCTTCATCACCGCCGAGACGTTGTCCTGCGGAATGCTGAAGACCACGGTGATCGGCTGCAACTGCGTGATGACGACGAGGCCGTTCGTCTCGTTGCCCGTCACCATGTTGCCCGAATCCATCTGGCGCAGGCCCGCGCGACCCGCGATCGGTGCGGTGATGCGCGCGTAGACGAGCTGAAGGCGCGCGTTGTCGATCGCGCTCTGGTCGACCTTGACCGCACCTTCGTACTGGCGCACCAGCGCCGCCTGGGTGTCGACCTGCTGTTTCGCGATCGAGTCCTGCTCGAACAGCGTGCGATAGCGCTCGAGGTCGAGACGCGCATTCTCGAGCAGCGCCTGATCGCGCACCATCTGCCCCTCGGCCTGCGCGAGTTGCACCTGGAACGGGCGGGGATCGATTTCGGCGAGGAGCTGCCCCTCCTTGACGAGCTGCCCTTCCTCGAACAGCACGCGCAGCAGCTGGCCCGTGACCCGGCTCTTCACCGCGACCGTGCGGAGCGGCGCCGCAGTGCCGATGCCGTTCAAGTAGGCGTCGATGTCGGCATTGCGGGCCGGCACGGCGACGACGGGCACCGGACCGGCGGGACCCCCGCCTCCGGGCCGGCCCGACATGGCGGGTGCCGGCGCAGCGGGCGTTTCGGCGTACCGCTGGTAGGCGACGTATCCGACCACGGCGACCACGGCGAGCGCGACGAGCCATAGCGCGAGGCGCCTTCGCCGCTGCGCGACGGTCGGGGCGCCCTGCACGTGCGGCGCCCGCAGCGATGGGTCTGATGGACGGTTCATCGGATGTTCGCGGCCCGGCCGGTGGCGCTCGCGGCGACCGAGTCCTGATTAGATCAGAAACGGCGTCGCGGTTTGTTGCCGGGGCGGCAACGGCATGTAAAGAAGCTTTGCCGGACAGCGGGGTCGATGCGCGGCGTCCGGTGCGCCAGTGTACGGGGCCCGCGTAGAATTCGCTCTTGCGTTGCATGCCCTCTGCCAGATCCCTCCCAGTTCCTTCATTGACCAGGAGCGCTCATGACGATCAAACGCCACAACCCCCACGGCGGCATCCTCTCCGACGCCGTCGAGCATGCCGGACTTGTCTGGGTTGCCGGCACCGTCGCCGACGACCTCACCCAGGACATCAACGGCCAGACGAAGCAGGTTCTGGCATCGATCGACGCGGCACTCGAAAAAGCCGGGAGCAACAAGTCGAAGATCCTGTGGGCCAACGTGTGGGTCACCGACATCCGCAACCGCGAGGGGATGAACGGGGTGTGGAAGGCGTGGATCGACCCGAACAACCTGCCCGCGCGCGCGACCGTCGAGGCGAAGCTGGCGGACCCTCGCATGCTGGTCGAGATCGCCTGCGTCGCGGCGAAGTAGAGCGTTGCGCCCCGACGGCACGCTGGCGTGGCTGCTCGCGACGTTCCCGCGCGCTGGCCGGGTCGAATGGATCGGGGTGCGGCCCGCGCGGCAGGTGTCACCCGAGCCGGTGCATGAAATCCTCGCCACCGACGGCGGGCTGGTCGGCGACCATTACGGCGGGGGCAAGCGCGAGGTTACGCTGATCCAGGCCGAGCACCTTGTCGCGGTCGCCTCACTCATTGGCGCGCCGCGCGTCGATCCGGCCCTGGTGCGCCGGAACGTCGTCGTCTCGGGTATCAATCTGGTGGCGCTCAAGGATTGCCGCTTTCGCGTCGGAGCCGCGCTGCTCGAGTACAGCGGCCCGTGTCATCCGTGCTCGCGAATGGAAGAGGCACTGGGCAGCGGGGGTTACAACGCGATGCGCGGCCACGGCGGCATCACCGCACGCGTAATCGACCGCGGCACGATCCGCGTCGGCGACGCGGTCGTCGCCGTGCCTTGAACCGTCGGGCGCCGCGACGGTCCCAGCGCTCATGGATCTGCCCCAAGGGCTGCCGCCGAGCTGGCACCTCGCCGCGTGGATCGTGCTCGCTCCGTTCCTGGTGTGGGCGCTGCTGCGCAGTCCGTGGTCGCGGCTGCGCGTGAACGAGCAAAGCCACGTGTTTCTCGGGGCGCTCGTCGCGATCACGCTGCTCTGGACGATCGGCGGCCGCGTTGGTCCCGCGATCCACGTCCATCTGCTCGGGGCGACGATCCTTTACCTGATGTTCGGCCTGCCCCTGGCGCTCGTCGGCATGACGATCGTGGCGGTTGCTACGAACATCGCAGCCGGCGGCGACTGGATAGCCATCGCGGGTCGGGCGCTCGTTGCGGGCGTGCTGCCGGTCCTCGTCAGCCACCTCGCGTTGCGCGCAGCCGAGGCGCGACTGCCCGCCAACTTTTTCGTCTACGTCTTCGTGGCCGCGTTCCTCGGCGGCGCCTTCGCGATGCTCTGCGGAGCCGTCGCGGTTGCGGGTGCGATCGCGCTCGCCCGGCCCCCCGGCACGTCGCTCGGGGATGCGCGGACCGCGATCGCTTTGATGCTCTCGTTTGCGGAAGCGACGCTCACTGGAATGCTGATCACGCTCTTCGTGGTCTACAAGCCTGCGTGGGTCGGCACGTTCCGGGACGAGACCTACCTCCACCGGAGGGAGCCGTGATCCGCGCCCTTGCGGCCCTCGCGATCGCGCTCGTGGCCGGCGGCTGCTCGGCCGAGCTCGACTGGCGCGAGCTCCACTGGGAGGACGGCAAGGTCAAGGTGATGCTGCCCGGCAAGCCATCGAAAGCGACCCGCGACATCGTGCTCGGCGGCGAGAAGCTGAGCATGCAGATGTTGCAGACGCAGATGACCGGAATGGCGTTCGGCATCGCCTATGCGCCGCTGCCACCCGGCGATCCGGGCGCCCTGCTGCCCCTCGCGCGGGACGCCCTGCTCCGGAACATCGAGGGCACGCTCCTCGCCGAGCGCGAGGTCGAGGTCCGGGGCACCACTGCGAAAGGACGCGAGTTCACCGGCGAAGGCGTGGTCGCCGGCACCCCGATGCTGGTCGCCGCGCGCGTCGTCGCGGCCAACGGGCGGTTCTATCAGGTCGTCTTCGTCGGTCGAAAGGATCGCGCCGCGCGCGTCGACCTGCCGCTCTATCTGGGCTCGCTCACGCTCACGCCCTGAATCGCCGCGAGCGTCGCGCGGTCCGCGTCGAGCACGCGCCGGCCGGCGGCGAGTGGCGCGAATGCCGTAAGGTCGCCGCGCACGCACACGACGTCGCACGCGGCGAGACCTGCTTGCTGGGCGGCGTCATCGGCGCGGTGCCCGTCCGCCGAAGACGCCGATTACCGCCTCGATCGCGACGACCGGGGCGAGCCATGGGCTGCGCAACGTCCTCAGCGCCTCGCGCACGTGGCTGGCGGCGTCGAGCTCGATGCACGATGGTCGGGACATTCTCGAGCGGCGTCACTTGCGCCAGAACGCCGGCGTGAAGATCACGAGCAAGGTGAAGAGCTCGAGGCGCCCGAGCAGCATCGCGATGGTGCACACCCAGGTCTGAAAGTCGGTCAGCACCGCATAGGTCGTCGCCGGCCCGACCTGCCCGAGTCCCGGACCCATGTTGTTGATGCAGGCGGTGACCGCCGAGAACGCCGTGATGAAGTCGAGCCCAGTCGCGGTGAGGAGGAGCGACAATCCGACCATCGTCGCGCCGTAGACGAGCATGAACGCGAGCACGGCAAAGATGAGGTTATTCTCGACGGCATGCCCGCTGATCTTCAACGGCACCATCGCACGCGGGTGGATGATGCGCGTGAACTCGCGGACCGACTGCTTGAGCAGCACCAACGCGCGGATCATTTTCATGCCCCCGCCCGTCGAGCCCGACGAGGTCGCGAAGCAGCAAAGGTAGAGCATCCAGAGCGGTGCGAAGATCGGCCAGAGCGCGAAGTCGGTGTTCGCGAATCCGGTGGTGCTGGCGATCGAGACGACGTTGAAGGCCGCGAAGCGCAGCGCCGTCCAGAAGCTCGGGTACGTGGCCATCCACCAAAGGTACAGCGCGATCATCAGCACGCTGCCAACCATCGCCAGGATCACCATCCCCGCTTCCGGATCACGTCCATACGGCAAGAGCGAGCGCCGTCGCACCGCAAGGAAGTGGGTCGCGAAGTTGAGGCTCGCCGCGAGCATGAAGACGATCGTCACCGCCTCGATCGCCGGGGAGTCCCAGTAGCCGAAGCTCGCGTCGTGCGACGAGAATCCGCCGAGGCCCATGGTCGAAAACGCATGCATCACTGCGTCGAGCCAAGTCATGCCGGCGAGCTTCATCGCGAGGATGCAGACGATGGTCATACCGAAGTAAACCGCCCAGAGGCCTTTCGCCGTCTCGGTGATGCGCGGGGTGAGCTTCGTGTCCTTCATGGGGCCCGGGGTCTCCGCCCTGAACATCTGGGCGCCGCCGACACCAAGGAGAGGCAGGATTGCGACCGCGAGTACCATCACCCCCATGCCGCCCATCCAGACGAGCTGGGTGCGCCAGATGTTGATCGACGGCGGCAGCTTGTCGAGGTCCGAAAGCGTCGTCGCGCCCGACGTCGTGAGCCCGGACACCGTCTCGAAGTAGGCGTCGGTGAACGACAGGTCCGGCAGGAGCAGCAAGAGCGGAAGCGTTGCGAAGGCGGGCAGCACGGTCCAAGCGAGAGCGACCAGCAGGAAGCCGTCGCGTATCTGCAGCTCGCCACGGTGACGACGGGCGACGAGCCACAGGAGCGCGCCGCAGGCAAAGGTACCCAGCAGTGTCTCGTCATAGGCGCTTTCCGCGCCGTCGCCCAGCAGATGGGAAATCGCCCCCGGTATGGCGAGCGACAGACCAAAGATCATGATGATCAGCCCGAACGTCTGCGCGAGCGGCGCGAAGCGTGCGACGGTCAGCATCGGGAGGCGCCGGGTGCGGAGGACGGCCCGGAGGCGGCTAGATGAAGCTGTACCCGACCTGGAACAGCTTCTCGACTCGCGGGATCATGCGCTTGTTGGCGAGGAACATGATGACGTGGTCGTCGGGTCGGATAACGGTGTCGTGATGCGCCATGACCACCTCGCTCGTCCGCTCGGTCGCCACGAGGTCGCTCTTGCGCACCACCTCCGGCCGCGGTAGCGCGCGCACGATCGCCCCGATCGCCGCGCCGCGCGGCAGCTCGATGTCCTCGACCTTCTTGCCGATCACTTTGCAGGTCTTCTCGTCGCCGTGGGCGATGAGCTCGAGCGCCTCGGCGGCCCCGCGCCGCAGGCTGTGCACCGCCGCGACGTCGCCGCGGCGAATGTGCTGCAGGAGCTTGCCGATGGTCGCTTGGGCGGGTGAGATCGCGATATCGATCTGGCCGCCCTGCATCAGGTCGGCGTAGGAGCGGCGGTTGATCAGCGCGACGACCCGGCGCGCGCCCATTCGCTTGGCGAGCAGCGCGCTCATGATGTTGTTCTCGTCGTCGTTCGTAAGCGAGAGGAAGAGGTCCATCTCGCCGATGTTCTCGCTCTCGAGCAGCTCCTCGTCCGTCGCGTCGCCCTGCAGGACCAGTGCCGAGTCGAGGCGGTTGGCGATGTGCTCCGCCCGGCGCTTGTCGAACTCGATGATCTTGACCTGATAGTCGGCCTCCAGCGTCAGGGCGAGGCGCAGCCCGATGTTGCCCCCGCCGGCGATCATCACGCGCTTCACCGGCTTGTCCATCTTGCGCAGCTCGCGCATAACCTGCCGGATGTGCTCGGTGTCGGCGATGCAGAACACCTCGTCGCCGGCCTTCACGACGGTGTCGCCGTCGGGGATGATCGCCTGGTCGCCGCGGAAGATCGCCGTCACGCGCGCATCGACGTTGGTCAGATGCTTGCGCATGTCCTTCAGGGGAAGGCCCACGAGCGGTCCGCCCTCCACCGCCCGGACCGCCACCATCGTCACGCGGCCGCCCGCGAAATCGAGCACCTGCAGCGCTTCGGGGAATTCGATCAGCCGGCTGATCGCCTCGGTAACGATATCCTCGGGGCTGATCGCATAGTCGACCGCGAACCCGTCGTCGGCGAGAAGCTCCGGGTGTGCGAGAATGCTGCGCGAGCGCACGCGCGCGATCCGCGTGGGCACATTGAACAGCATCTTGCCTACCTTGCACGCGGCGAGATTGGTTTCGTCCGACTGCGTGACCGCGATCAGGAGGTCGGTATCCTCGATGCCGGCCTCGGTCAGCGTGCTCGGATGCGCGGCGAAACCGACGACCGTGCGCAAATCGAGCTGGTCCTGGAGATCCTTCAGTCGCGTCGAATCGATGTCGACGACGGTAATGTCGTTCTGCTCGGAGACGAGACTCTCGGCGAGCGTCGAGCCGACCTGGCCGGCGCCCAGGATGAGGATTTTCACTGTCGCTCCCTGATCAGCGCGCGGATTCTATGCTCATTGGCGTCCTAGGAGGCGCCGCGCGCACCGCCAATGCCCGTCTACTCTTCCTTTTTCGCCGGGCCGATCCCGAGCTGCTTCAGCTTGCGGTACAGGTGCGTCCGTTCCAGGCCAGCCCGTTCCGCGAGCCGGCTGATCGACCCATCGCGCGCCAGGTGGTGCTCGAAGTAGGCGCGCTCGAACGCCTCGCGCGCCTCGCGCAGCGGGAGGTCGAGCGGCAGCCCGGCGGCGACGGGCTCGGACTGGGGAGCGAGCAATACCCGCTCTACGTCCTCGACCCCGATCTCGTCGTGCAGCGCCGCGAGGGCCGCGCTGCGCACGACCTGCTGCAGCTCCTCGAGGTTGCGCGGCCACGTGAAGTTCCGCAGCAGATTGAGCGCCGCGGTGGAAAATTCGCGCGGGGGGCAGAACCGCGCCTCCACGTACTGCGCGAGCAGCATCGTCGCGAGCTCGGGAATGTCCTCGGAGTGCTGGCGCAGCGCAGGCAGCATCAGCACGAGTTGCGACAGCTGCGCGAGCAGGGTCGCGTCGAATCCGCGCTCGTCGGTCAACCGGCGCGGATCCTCGGCGGTGAACGAGACGATCCGGACTTTCTGCCGCTCGCCGCGCGCCGCGATGAACGCGAGATTCTTCTGCTGCAGCCGGCTGAGGGCCGCCAGATTCTCGACGAACAGGATGCCGCCGCTGGCCTGTCCGAGCAGATCCTCCGGGGATTCGGCGAGCCCCGGCGCGGCGTTCACCCACGGCGTGCCCGGGTGCTGGAGCGCGCGCCCGTAGAGATCGGGCATGACGCCCGGCTCCCCGCGCAACAGGAGCGACGCGCCGGCCTGCGAAAGCTGCGCGAGTCGCTTGCGCAGATCGGCGATCGGGGCGGACCGCCCGAGGTTCGCCAGCGAGAGCCGCGCCTCGGCGCGCGTCTCGCCTGCCCGCAGCGCCCGCTTGACCGTCGCGAGGAGTTTCTGCATCGCAATGGGCTTCTCGAGGAAGTCCAGAGCCCCAATGCGCGTCGCTTCGACCGCGGTGTCGATGGTCGCGTGGCCCGACATCACCACCACCGGCATCGTGAGCTGGCCTCCGGCTGCCCATTCTTTCAGGAGCGAGATGCCATCGGTGTCCGGCATCCAGATGTCAAGCAGCACCAGATCGGGCCGCTCGCGCGCGCGGGCTTCGCGTGCCGCGGTGGCGTGCTCGGCGAGGCGCACCGTGTGCCCCTCGTCCGAAAGAATCTCCGAGAGGAGCTCGCGGATCCCGACTTCGTCGTCGACCACCAGAATCGTTGCCATTTCGGTCCTTGCCCTACGCCGCGAGCGGCAGCGCGATCGTGACGGCTGCGCCGCCGCGACCGGCCTCTCCGGCGCGGTTCTCGATGCTCACCGAGCCGTGATGCTCGTCGATGATCTTCTTCACGATCGCAAGCCCGAGTCCGGTGCCCTTCGGCTTGGTGGTCACGTACGGCTCGAACGCGCGCTTCATGATCGACTCGGCGAAGCCCCCTCCGTTGTCGCTGATCGCGAGCCGCACGCGCTCGCCCGCGCGCTCGGTCCGTACCTCGATACACGCGTCGGCATTCCCGGCGAGCGCGTCCTCGGCGTTCTGCAGGAGGTTGTGGATCACCTGCCGCAGCTGCGCGGCGTCGCCGCGCACCCGGGGCAGCGACGGGTCGAGCCCCGCCGTAATGCGTGCCGGCGAATGGTCGTACAGCACGAGCACCTCGCCGACCAACCGGTTCAGATCGAGGGCGCCGAGGCTCGGCGCCGGCATGCGCGCATAGTCGCGGAAGTCGTCGACCATCGATTTCATGGCTGCGACCTGGTTGACGATCGTCTCGGTCGCGCGCGCCAGCGCCTGGGCCTCGGGCGGGGCAAGCTTGTCCGCGAGCTTGACCTGCAGCCGCTCCGCGGAGAGCTGGATCGGCGTGAGCGGATTCTTGATCTCGTGGGCGAGCCGGCGCGCGACCTCGCCCCATGCGGTGGCGCGCTGCGCGGCGATGAGCTGTGTCACGTCGTCGAACACCACGACGTACCCGCCGCCGCCCGGCAGACGCGAGCCGCGCACCAGGATCGTGATCCCGCGTCCCTCGATATCCAGCTCCCGCTGCCACGCGCCCGGCGTGTGCTCCGCGCCGAACCCGTCCCTGATCGCCTCGGCCAGCACCTCGAGCGCCGCGGAGCCTCCGAGCGGTCCGCCGATGCAGGCGACGACCTCCTCGCCGAGGATCGCCGCTGCACCGTGATTGGCGACCTGCAGCCTGAACGTCTCGTCGAAGGTGAGCACGCCGGCCGACAGGTTCGCGAGAATGTTCTCGAGGTGCGCGCGAGCGCTCTCGACTTGCTCGCGGTTCGCTTCGGCCGCGGCGCGCGCGTCGTCGAGCTGCCCGATCATGCTGTTGAACGAGCGCGTAAGGATGCCCAGCTCGTCGCGACTGGTCACGCGCGGCCGGTGGCTGAAGTCGCCCCGCGCGACCGCGAGCGTCGACTCGGCGAGCTCGGCGAGCGGCTCCGACAGGCGTCGGCTCAGGATGAATGCGAGCGCGATGGCCGAGAACAGAGCGAGCAGCAACGTGAGGGTGAGCGTGAGGATATAGATCCGCTTCAGGCCGGCGCGCAGAAGCGAGAGCTCCTTGTAGTCGCGGTAGACCGACTGCACGGTTTCGGCCTTCTCGGCGACCACCGGCGGGACTGCATGCGTGAGTTGCAGGAGTCGCGCCTCGTCCGCGATCGCCGTTCCTCCGATCGGCACGACCACCCGGAGCACGAGCCCCTTCTCTCCGAGCGCCTCGATCGCAGCGTAGGGCCGCCCGCCGCGCGCCTGCCGCAGGACCGGCGCTGGCGGGGCCTCGGGCACGAGCTTCGCGAACTCCCGGCTCGCCCCCGCGATCACGGAGCCGCCGGAGCCGACCAGCATCGCGTCGTCGACGCCAGCCTGCTCGCGCAGCCGGTTGAGCGCGATAGGCTGCTGCGCCGGAGGTAGATCGCCGAGCTCCAGCGCCATGACGCGCGCCTTGCCGCGCAGCTCCTCGAGCATCGCGTCGAGCGCGTCGCGGCCGAGCGAAAGTCCGCTCTCCAGCGCATTATCGACGCGCACGTCGAACCACGACTCGATGCTCTTGGCGAGGAACTGCAGGGAAACGGTGTACACGAGGGCGCCGGGGACGATTGCCATCACGACGAACAGGAGGAGCAGCCGTAGCGTGAGCCGCGAGCCGAACACTTTCGCGCGCAACGCACGCCGCAGCCGCCAGAGCTGATAACCCACCAGTGCAACCAGCGCCACGGCGATCACACCGTTGAGGATGAGCAACAACGGGTAGTGCTGCGCAAAGAGAGAGGTGTTCGCGCTCGCGACCGCGAGCAGGAACAGCAGGATTGCCCCGAGCGCCGCGCTGACGATGAGCGCGTAGGTCATCGCGCCGCCTCCGCCTGCTCGATCGTTCCGTTCACTTCCCATTTCTTCCAGTGCGAGGTCAGCGTCCACTCGCGGTTCGCGAGTGCGCTCACCTGAAACGGCTTCGGCAACTGGGTCGTATCGAGGCGCATCCGGCAATAGGCGACATAAACGGTATCCGGCGTCAGGGCCCCCTTCGGAAGTACCGGCCACCCGCGAACCCGAGATAGCGCGCGTAGCGCTTCGTCGAGCGTGGCGAAGCTCTGGTGCAGCGCGCCTGACGCGAGCCGGTAGGTGCGGGTGAGCGCGTGGAACGAGAGCCGTGTCGAGCGCGAGGCCACGCCGATGCGCTCGTCGAGCCAGTACCAGCGTGGCCGAAAGATCTCGAACTCGACCACGAAGTACAGCGGGACGCCCTTGGCGAGGGCGTCCTCGAGGCGCGAAGTGAGGTCGAGCTCAAAGTCGGCGCTGAGGACGATGCCATCCTCGGCGCCGACGAGCCGCGCGTCGCGGACTTCGATCTCCTGCGCCGCCGCACCGCGCGCAACGAACGCCAGGACGAGCGCGAGCCACGTCAGCGCCCGGCGCGTCATCGGCACGCAGGCTGCGATCGAGCGCGCCCGACGAGCTCGGGAGCCTTGCCGGCGCGCATCGTCACGTCGTTCCTCATGGTTCAGCGCGTCTTCTCGAGGAGGGCGTAGAAGAAACCGTCGCGGTCGTCATCCGGCAAGAGCTGTCCGCCCGCCAGCCCGGGGAGGTCGAGCCGTCGGGCGTCGCCGCGGCGCGCGACGAACTCCGCCAGCACCGAATCGTTCTCTTCGGGAAACAGCGAGCACGTGGCGTAGAGCAATTTACCACCCGGCGCGAGCACCTGCCACAGCGCGTCGAGCAGGCGCGACTGCTCGCGGGCGAATCCCCGCAGGTCGCCGGCGCGCCGCAGCCATTTGATGTCGGGATGACGCCGCACGACGCCCGAGGCGCTGCAAGGCACGTCGGCGAGAACGCGGTCGAACGGCCGATGGTCCCACCACGCGTCCAGGTCCGCCGCGTCGGCCTGGCGCACGTCCGCACGCAGTCCGAGGCGGGCAAGATTGGCCACGATGGCGCCCAGACGCGCGGGGTCGCGATCGAGGGCGACGAGGTCCGCGTCTGCGAGTTCGGCGAGATGACCGGTCTTCCCGCCTGGCGCCGCGCACGCGTCAAGGACGCGCATGCCGTCGCGGGGCGCGAGGATTGGACCGGCCAGCTGTGCTCCTGCGTCCTGCACCGACACCTCGCCCTCGGCAAAGCCGGGAATCCCCTTCACCGGCCGAGGCTTGACCAGCCGGATGGCCCACTCTCCGACGCGGCGCGCTTCGATGGCCTCTGCGTCGAGTCTCGCAAGCATCCCATCCGCGCTCGCACGCCGCCGGTTGACCCGCAGGGTCAGCGGCGGGTGTGTGTTGCCAGCGGCGAGAACCGCCGGCCAGG
Source organism: uncultured beta proteobacterium (assembly GCA_963747775.1). Taxonomy (GTDB): domain Bacteria; phylum Pseudomonadota; class Gammaproteobacteria; order Burkholderiales; family SG8-39; genus JAGVSZ01. Next base: position 589,009 of record CAVVGT010000016.1, on the reverse strand, counting down.
CATCGGGATAGGCCTCGCGCACCCGAGCGATCCACCATTGCGGATAGCCAAAGCGTCCGGAGTCCTCGCGCTTCGCATCGCGTTCGAGCACCTCGCGGCGGCGGAGGTAATTGCGCAGGGTCGCATTGACGAACCCCCGCGCGCGGCCGTGCCCGAGGCGTCCGCATGCCGCAACCGCCTGGTCCACGATGACGTGTGGCGCGCGCCGTTCGTGGCGCAGCTCATGGAGCGCGCAGAGGAGCAGCGCGCGCAGCTCGGGGGCGGGGGCGCCTTTGCGCGCCAGCGCATCCACGATGGCGTCGGGTGCGCCATAGTCGCGCAGGGTGCCGTAGACGGCATCGGTGATTGCTGATCGGCCGCGCTCGGCCGCGCCGTCGGTGGCGGCGAGCGTTGCGCCGAGGCTCCGGCCCGCAATCACCCGCGCGACGATGCGACTTGCGGCTGCAAGCGTATCGGCTAGGGGCTGGGACTGCGGCACGGGGTGGGGCGAGCGCGCGGATTATAGCGGTGCACCGGCCCTGCGAAAGGAAAGCGCCGGCCGGTGCCGGCGCTCGGCGCGGCGGGGGCGCTCGAAGCGCTATCGCATCGCGCGCAGTCGCGCGACGCGTTCCTCGGTCGTCGGGTGGGTGCTGAACAGCCCTTTCAGGCTGCCACCCGACAAGGGATTGATGATCATCATCTGTCCAGTCGCCGGGTGCGCCTCGGCGATCGGCATGGGAATCCCGCGCGCATAGGCGTCGATCTTGGCCAGCGCGTCGGCGAGCGCATTCGGATCGCCCGATATCTCGGCGCCACCCCGGTCGGCGCCGAACTCGCGCGTGCGCGAGATCGCGAACTGGATCAGCATCGCGGCGATCGGTGCGAAGACCATGACCAAAATCGCGAGCAGCGGGTTGCCACCGTTCTCGCGGGTATGGCTCCCCGAGAAGAACATCCCGAAGTTCGCGAGCGTCGAGATTGCCCCGGCAACCGTCGCCGAGATCGTCGAAATGAGGATGTCCCGATGCCTGACGTGAGCCAGCTCGTGCGCCATGACGCCGCGCATCTCGCGCGGTGCGAGGAGCTGGAGGATGCCGGTGGTGGCCGCGACCGCAGCATGTTCCGGGTCGCGCCCGGTCGCGAATGCATTGGGCTGCGCCTCGTCGATGAGATACACGCGCGGCATCGGCAGACCCGCGCGGCCGGCGAGCTCCTGCACCATGCCGTAGAGCTGCGGCGCCGAGGTCTCGTCGACCTCCTGGGCGTTGTACATGCGCAGCACCAGCTTGTCGGAGAACCAGTAGGCGAAGAGGTTCATCGCGCCGCCGACTACGAGCGCGATCAGCATCCCCTGTTGCCCGCCGATGGCGCCGCCCAGCACCCCGAACAGGGCGACGATGCCCGCCATCAGGATGCCGGTCTTGAGCCAGTTGCCGAACATGCGTTCCTCCAAAATACCTAGCGTCTTGCGCGTGCTGCCGCGACCCGTTAGATGGGGTGGGGCGGCGAAGATTCAATCGGGGCGATCGCCTCGAATGACTCGCCCAGAGCGACGGCACATCCGCGCAGAAAAGCGTCCGCCGACAGCCGCTTGCCGCCGGCGCGCTGCAGCTCGGTGAGTCTCAAGGCGCCGGCCCCGCACGCGACATCGATGCCCTCGCTCCCGACGCGGAGAATCGAGCCGGGCGATCCGGCCGCGGCCGAGACCGGCGTTGCCCGCCACACCTTGATGTCGTCACCGCGCAATCGGGCGAGCGCACCCGGAGTGGGGTTGAACGCTCGGGTTTGGCGCTCGATCTCGACGGCGGCGCGCGTCCAGTCGATGCGCGCCTCGGCCTTGCCGATCTTGCGCGCGTAGGTGACGCCGTCGGCCGGTTGCGGTGTCGCCTGCACCGCTCCGCGCGAAAGTCTCTCCAAAGCCGTGACGATCAGCCTTGCCCCGAGCGAAGCGAGCTTGTTCTGGAGCGTCCCGCCTGTCTCGTCGGGCACGATGGCAACCGCCTCGCTCAGGAGCACCGGCCCCGTGTCGAGCCCGGCGTCCATCTGCATGATGCAGACGCCCGATACGGAATCGCCGGCAAGGAGTGCGCGTTGAATCGGCGCCGCGCCGCGCCAGCGCGGGAGCAAGGAAGCATGGATGTTGAGCGCGCCATGCCTAGGCAGATCGAGCACCCCTTGCGGCAGGATCAGTCCGTACGCGGCGACGACCAGCACATCGGCCTCGGCTTCGCGCAGCGCGGCTTGCGTCCCGGATTCCCTGAGCGTCAGCGGTTGCAGCACCGCAATCCCGTGACGCTCGGCGGCCTCCTTTACTGCACTGGGTGCCGTTCGAAGTCCGCGTCCCGCTGGCCGATCTGGCTGAGTAAGCACTAACACTATGACATGGCCAGCGGCCACCAGCGCATCGAGTGCCGAGACCGCGAACACCGGTGTGCCGGCAAAGATGACGCGCATTGCCTTCGGGTTAAGACGCGTAGGCCAGGTGCCGCGGGCGCGTCGCCCCGCTTAGGCGCTCCGGCGCTCCTGCTTTTGGAGCTTCGCCCGAATGCGCGCCTGCTTCAGACGGGAGAGGTGCTCGACGAAAACCTTGCCCTCAAGGTGCTCCATCTCGTGCTGGATGCACACTGCAAGGAGGCCCTCGGCGGCGAGCTCGAATGGCCGGCCTTCGCCATCCAGCGCGCGCACTTTGACCTTCGCGGCGCGCTTGACAACGTCATAGACTCCCGGCACCGAGAGACACCCTTCTTCGCACTCCTGCTCGCCCTCCAGCCCCACGATCTCGGGGTTGATCAGGACGACCAGCTGATCGCGGGCGTCGGACACATCGAGCACGATGACCCGTTCGTGGACGTCAACCTGCGTGGCCGCGAGCCCGATGCCCGGAGCCGCGTACATCGTCTCCGCCATGTCGCGCACGAGTTGCCGTATGGCGTCGTCGACTCGTGTGACGGGCTTGGCGACCTTTTCAAGCCGCGGATCGGGGTAGCGCAGGATGTTCAGAACGGCCATAAATCACTTGCTGCGTGAAATAATTAGGTGCAGACTTTCAACAAAGACCTTAGACTCGGGCCAACCAGCCCTAATAATCAAACACTTGCCCGCGTTTGGATCGGCTCGAGGTGCTCATGTTCAAGTCTAGCACGGCCCTTCTTTTTGCCCTCGTTTTGGCCCTCCCGGTCGCCTGGGCACAGCAGACTGACCCGCGGCCCGGCGGCAATGTCGTGCAGCTCCAGCCGAACGCTCCGGACAGCTACGTCGTCCAGAAGGGCGACACGCTCTGGGGAATCTCGAGCAGATTCCTCACCCAGCCGTGGCGCTGGCCCGAGATCTGGCGTCTCAACAAGGATCAGATCCGGAACCCGCATCTCATCTACCCGGGCGAGATCGTCCGCCTGGACCGGGCCACCGGTACGCTGTCCATCGAGCGCCTGGCGCCCCGCGTGCGCGAAGAGATGCTCGTCCGCGAGGCGATCCCGACCGTCCCGCTAAAGGTGCTCGAGCCGTTCCTGTCCGCACCGCTGGTGATCGAGCGCGGCGGTCTGGATAAGGCCCCGCGCATCTTCGCGGCCGAGGAAGGCAGAGTCAACGTCGGCGCGGGCGCGCGCGCCTACGTGACCGGGATGGGCCCAAGCAAGGAAACGCTGTGGCAAGTCTACCGTCCCGGCATCGCCCTGATCGATCCGGACACGAAAGACATCCTTGGTTTCGAGGCCATCTACCTCGGGACCGCGCGCGTATTGCGCAGCGGCGATCCGACGACCGTGCGGGTGCTGTCGTCGAAGCAGGAGATCAGTGAAGGCGACCGGTTGGTCGTCGCGCCGCAACCGCAGGTCTTCAGCTTTGCGCCCCGCGCACCCGACAAGCCGATCCGCGCTCGGATCATGTCGATCTACGACGGGCGCGCCGATGCACGCACCGACCTGTTGCTCGACAAGCCCCTGTGGACCGGGATCGAGAGCGACGCAGGCAAGAAATCGATCTACGAAGGCTACGGCGAGACCGGCGGGCTCGCGATCGTGAGCCTGAACAAGGGCGCGAAGGACGGGCTCGAGGTCGGCCACGTGCTCGCGATCTTCCGCAGCACCACGATTACCAACGATCGCAGCGTCGGCCCGTTCCTGATGGGCGAGCGCAAGCCCGGACCAATCGAGCTCCCCGAGGAGCGCTACGGTCTGCTCATGGTCTTTCGCACGTTCGACAACCTCTCCTATGCGCTCACGCTTGGCGTCGAGCGGCCGGTCGCGCCGGGGGACGTCGTCAAGACGCCCTGACCGCGCCAGCCAAGCCCGATGCCCCAGGAGGGCGAGCTCGCGGCATGGCTACGCCTCACCCTGACCCCCGGGCTCGGGGGCCAGGGCATCCGGAAGCTCCTCTCGGCGTTCGGCCTGCCGTCGCAGGTCCTCCGCACGTCGCACGCGACGCTGGCGCGCACCGTCGGCGAGGCAATTGCAGCACGCTTGCGCACTGACGAGCGCAAGCCAGACGTTGACGCCGCGCTCGCCTGGGCGACGCAGCCTGGCAACGCGATCGTTACCCTCGCGGATGCGGACTACCCGCGCGGCCTCCTCGAGATCCCGGATCCTCCGGTGCTCCTGTACGTACGCGGGCGCGCCGAGCTCCTAAACTCAAATGGACTGGCTATCGTCGGCAGCCGGAACGGCACCGCGCAGGGGCTGGCGAACGCGCAAACTCTCGCGCGCGCGCTCAGCCGCGCAGGGCTCACAATCGTGAGCGGCCTCGCGCTCGGGATCGATGCTGCCGCGCACCGCGGCGCACTCGAAGGATCGGGCTCGTCGGTCGGGGTACTCGGCACCGGCATTGACTTGATCTATCCGGCACGTAACGCCGAGCTCTTCACGATGCTCGCCAGCCATGGCGCGATCGTCAGCGAGTTCCCGCTTGGCACACCGCCGGCCGCGGCGAACTTCCCGCGACGCAACCGCATCATCAGCGGCCTCGTGCGCGGTGTACTCGTGGTCGAGGCGGCGCTCGACAGCGGCTCGCTGATCACCGCGCGCCTCGCGGGCGAGCAGGGGCGCGACGTGTTTGCCGTGCCGGGGTCGATCCATTCACCCCTGTCAAAAGGGTGCCACGCGCTCATCAAGCAAGGCGCAAAACTGGTCGACAGCGCGGATGACGTGCTCGGCGAGCTCAGCGGCGGCGCGCCGATACCGACTCCGCCAAGCGAGGTGCCGGAAGAAGCGCACGTGCTGCTGCATCACTTGGGATACGACCCGTGCAATGTTGACACTCTGTGCGGGCGCAGCGGCTTGACGGCCGATGTCGTATCGGCGATGCTGCTGCAACTGGAGCTCGAGGGTAAGGTCGCGAGCCTTCCAGGCGGCAACTATCAGCGCGTGGCGAATCGCGACCGGGACTGAATGCACTGCTGCCGTTTCCGGGTATCACGCCCGCACCGCCGGCCAGGGACCGAGGTCCCCTGACAGAATCTCCACCAGGAGCGTTCCTCGCGTCGATGTTCGAGATCCTCGTCTACCTTTTCGAGAACTACTATCAGGGCGAGCCCTGCCCCGATCCCGACACCCTCGCGCGCAAGTTGACCGACGCGGGGTTCGGGGACGAAGAGATCACCGACGCGCTCGACTGGTTAAAACACCTGTCGCGCCCCAACGACGAGCAGTACCCGGAGGCGTTCGAGCTGTGCGACGCGTTCCGCGCGCACACGCACGCCGAGCTTGCGAAGCTCTCGACGGATTCGCGCGGTTTCATCACCTTCCTCGAGAGCGCCGGCGTGTTGACCGCGCCCCTGCGCGAGCTGATCATCGACCGTGCGATGGCGTTGCCGGAGGACACCGTTGACCTGGATAAGCTCAAGGTAATCGTGCTGATGGTGCTTTGGGCACGCCGCGGCGACGTCGACACGCTGATCCTAGAAGAGCTGCTGCCCGAAGGGGGCCCGCGGCACATCCACTGACGCCGTACCGCCGCTTCTTCTTGCCTCGCGCCGGGGCAGTCCTTAAACTTCGGCGCTCCCTGACTCTCCCGCGTGCCGCGCCGCCGGCGGGTGCGCGCTCTTCGACCACCCTGTATGGCTAAGAAGCTCATCATCGCCGAGAAGCCATCTGTCGCCAACGACATCGCGCGCGCGCTGGGCGGCTTCACGCGGCACGGCGACTACTACGAGGGAAGCGAGTACGTGATCTCCTCGGCGATCGGGCATCTGCTCGAGCTCGCGGCGCCGGAGGAATACGAAGTGAAGCGGGGCAAGTGGTCATTCACCCATCTGCCCGTGATCCCGCCGCACTTCGATCTGAAGCCGATCGAGAGGAGCGAAGACCGTCTCAAGCTGCTCGCACGATTGATCAAGCGCAAGGACGTGGTAGGGGTCGTGAACGCGTGCGACGCCGGGCGCGAGGGAGAACTCATTTTTCGCTACATCGAGCAGCACGTGGCGGCGAAGAAGCCGATCGAGCGCCTCTGGCTCCAGTCGATGACCCCTTCTGCGATTCGAGAGGGCTTCGCGGCGCTGCGGAGCGATCGCGAAATGCGTCCGCTCGCCGACGCCGCCGTGTGCCGCTCCGAATCGGACTGGCTGGTCGGCATCAACGGCACGCGCGCGATGACCGCGTTCAATTCGAAGGACGGCGGCTTCTACAAGACCACGGTCGGCCGGGTGCAAACGCCGACCCTGGCGATCCTGGTCGAGCGCGAGAAGCGCATCAAGGCGTTCGTCGCACGCGACTATTGGGAGGTCCTCGGCACCTTCGAGGGCAAGGGTGGGGAGTACGGCGGCCGGTGGTTCGACGAGAAGTTCGAACGCGACCCGAACGACGAGTACTTGCGCGCGGAGCGGATCTGGGACCAGCCCCGCGCAGAGTCGATCCGTGCGAAGTGCGTCGGAAAACCGGGAATCGTCACTGAGGAATCCAAGCCCGCGACGCAGGGCTCGCCCCTCCTCTACGATCTGACCACGCTCCAGCGCGAAGCTAACTCCCGCTTCGGGTTCTCGGCGCGCAACACGCTCGGCCTCGCCCAGGCGCTCTACGAGAAGCACAAGGTCCTGACCTATCCGCGGACCGATGCGCGCGCCCTGCCCGAGGATTACCTCGGCACGGTGAAGAAGACCCTGGACATGCTCACCGACAAGACGGCATCGACGCGCGCGTATGCGCCGTTTGCCGCAAAGGTGCTGAAGGAGGGATGGGTCCGGCCCAACAAGCGCATCTTCAACAACGAGAAGATCTCGGATCACTTCGCGATCATCCCCACCCTGCAGGCGCCGAAGCACCTGTCCGAGCCGGAGCAGAAGCTCTACGACATGGTGGTCAAACGGTTCCTCGCCGTGTTCTATCCGGCGGCGGAGTTCCTGGTCACCACGCGCATCACCCGCGTCGAGGGCGAGCCCTTCAAGAGCGAGGGGCGGGTCATGCTCAACGCGGGCTGGCTCTCGGTTTATGGCAAGGACGCCGAGGACAAGGACGCCCCGACGCTCGCGCCGGTCCCGGACGGCAAGGTCGACACGATTGCGGTGGAGGTCCAGCAGAGCCAGACGAAGCCGCCGGCGCGCTACTCCGAGGCGACGCTCCTGTCCGCGATGGAGAACGCCGGCAAGCTGGTCGACGACGAAGAGCTCGCCGAGGCCATGAAGGCAAAGGGCCTCGGGACGCCAGCCACGCGCGCCTCGGTGATCGAGGGGCTGATCTTCGAGGACTACGTACACCGCAACGGGCGCGAGCTTCAACCCACGGCAAAGGCGTTCGACCTGCTCTACGCGATCGAGAAGTTCGGCATCGACGAGCTGCGCTCCCCGGAGCTCACCGGCGACTGGGAGTTCAAGCTCAAGCAGATGGAGCAGGGCAAGCTCCGCCGGGACGCCTTCATGGACCACATCGTCGAGACCACGCGCGATCTGGTGGAGCGGATCAAGAAAGGCACCAGCATCGACGAGCCGCTTTCGACCCTCGCCGCGAGATGCCCGAAGTGCGGGAGCGTGATCAACGAGAATTACAAGAAGTTCCAGTGCACGAAGTGCGACTTCTCGATGTGGAAGGTGATCGCCAGCCGCCGGATCGAGAACGAGGAGGCCGAAGACCTGATCCGGACCCGCTCGATCGGTCCGCTACAGGGATTTCGCAGCCGGATCGGCCGGCCGTTCGCCGCGATGATGAAGCTGAAGGACGATTTCGCCGTCGAGCTCGACTTCGGGCAGAGCCAGGCCGACGATCGGGAGGCCGAACCGGTGGACTTCACGGGCAGGCAGCCGCTCGGGAATTGTCCCAAGTGCGGGTCGCGCGTGTTCGACCACGAGCTGGCCTACGTCTGCGAAAAGTCAGTGGGCCCGGCGCGCACCTGCGACTTCCGCACAGGGAAAATCATCCTGCAGCGCCCAATCGAGCCCGAGCAGGTGACGAAGCTGCTCGATGTCGGCAAGACCGACCTTCTGCACCGCTTCATCTCCAAGAAGGGCCGGCCCTTCTCCGCTTTCCTCGTGCGCCAGCCCGACGGCCGGATCGGATTCGAGTTCGCACCGCGCGGGAGCGCCAAGGCAAAAGCGGCGGCGAAACCGGTTGAGGTGGGTGCCGAGCGCAAGGAGCCGACGCCAGCGCAGCCGAAAGGTTCGGGTCGTGGCGCCCGCGACGCTGCGCCGGAGCAGAACGTCTACACGTTGAAAGCAGCCACCAAGCCTCCGGAGAAGCGCGCTGCGGACCCGACGGCCCGCGTGGCGGCCAAGCGTTCGGGCGGCGCCAAGAAGGCGGTGAAAAAGGTCGCGACGAAGAAGTCCGCCACCAAGAAGCGCGTGGCGTAACCCGGCCCTAGCTAGACGTCCAATCGCGCGACGAGTGCGTTCTGCTCGATGAAGTCCCGGCGCGGCTCCACCTCGTCGCCCATCAGCTTCGTGAAAATCTCGTCCGCCGCGATCGCGTCCTCGATCTGTACCTTGAGAAGCCGGCGCGACGCCGGATCCATGGTCGTCTCCCACAACTGCTCGGGATTCATCTCGCCCAGGCCCTTGTAGCGCTGCACGGCGGCGTTGCGCTCGACCTCCGCGCGTAGCCAATGCACCGCCTGGCCAAAGTCGCTCACGGTGTGCTGATGCTCGGCGCGCTGCACATACGCGCCGGGGCCGATCAGGTCATCGACCAGCTGCGCGGCGGCGGTGATCTGACGGTAATCGCCTGAGACGAGGAAGTCGTCGTCGATGACGCTCCAGCGGAGGTTGCCGTGGCGGTTGCGCTCGATCACCAGTTGGTGGCGCTCGAGCTTCTCGTCATAGCGCGCCTGGACCCTGACGTCGCCGTTCCCGAGCTTCGCCACCAGTTGTGCCACGCTCGCGTGGGTCGCCTCCGCATTCGAGAGGTCGACGCGAGCGCCGTGCAGGATCGCGCGTAGCGCATCTTCGTCGATCAAGCGTGTCAGGCGACTGATCACGGCCTCGGCGAGCAGATAGGACTGCGACAGCTGAGCGAGCGCGTCTCCCCGAATCGGCTCTGCGTCGCGGCGCGGGTACAGCGCCGCGCCAACCAGCGCCTGCCTGAGCATGAACTGGTCGCGCTCATGGTCGTCCTTGAGGTAGCGCTCCTCCTTGCTCACCTTCACCTTGTAGAGCGGCGGCTGCGCGATATAGATGTGGCCGCGCTCGATCAGCTCGGGCAACTGCCGGTAGAAGAACGTCAGCAGCAGCGTGCGGATGTGGGCGCCATCCACGTCCGCATCGGTCATGATGATGATGCGGTGGTAGCGCAGCTTGTCGATGTTGTAGTCGTCCTTGATCCCGGTGCCGAGCGCGGTGATGAGAGTCGCAATCTCGGCGAACGAAATCAGCTTGTCGAAGCGCGCCCGCTCGACGTTCAGGATCTTGCCCTTGAGCGGCAGGATCGCCTGGAACTTGCGATCGCGCCCTTGCTTGGCCGATCCCCCGGCGGAATCGCCCTCGACCAGGTACAGCTCGCACTGCGCGGGGTCCTTTTCCTGGCAATCCGCCAGCTTGCCCGGCAGCCCGAAGCCGTCCAGCACCCCCTTTCGGCGCGTCATCTCGCGCGCCTTGCGCGCGGCCTCGCGCGCGCGCGCGGCGTCGACGATCTTGCCGGTGATAATGCGCGCGTCCTGTGGCTTCTCGAGCAGGAAGCTCATCAACTTCTCGGCCACGATCTCTTCGACGACCGGCCGCACCTCCGAGGAAACCAGCTTGTCCTTGGTCTGCGACGAGAACTTGGGCTCCGGGATCTTGGTCGACAGCACGCAGGTGAGTCCTTCGCGCATGTCATCGCCGGAGCACTCGACCTTCGCCCTTTTGGCGATCTCGTTCTGCTCGATGTACTTTCCGAGCGTGCGCGTCATCGCGGCCCGCAGGCCGGTCAGGTGCGTGCCGCCGTCGCGCTGCGGGATGTTGTTGGTGTAGCAGAGGACCTGCTCCTGATAGGAGTCGTTCCACTGCATCGCCACCTCGATGAACATGCCCTCCTTTTGTCCGCTCGCGTGGAAGATGTTGTTGTGAAGCACCGCCTTGTTGCGGTTCATGTACTCCACGAACCCGCGGACGCCGCCCGCGAACGAGAACACTTCCTCCTTGCCTGCGCGCTGGTCGATCAGCACGATTCTCACGCCGTTGTTCAGGAACGACAGCTCGCGTAGGCGCCGCGCCAGAATGTCGTAGTGATACTCGACGTGGCCGAAAGTCTCCGTGCTGGCAAGGAAGTGCACTTCCGTGCCTCTGCGCTCGGTCTTGCCGATGACCTTGAGCGGCTCGACGCGCTCGCCCCGCCGGAACTCCATGAAATAGACCTGACCCTCGCGGCGGATCGCGAGCCGCAGCCAGTCGGAGAGTGCGTTCACCACCGAGACGCCGACGCCGTGCAATCCGCCGGATACCTTGTAGGAATTGGAGTCGAACTTTCCGCCGGCGTGCAGCTCGGTCATCGCGATCTCCGCTGCCGAGCGCTTGAACTCGTCGTCTTCGTGGATCCCGGTCGGGATGCCGCGGCCGTTGTCCGCCACGCTGATGGAGTTGTCGGTGTGGATCGTTACGATGATCTCGTCGCAGAAGCCCGCAAGTGCCTCGTCCACTGCGTTGTCGACGACCTCGAAGACCATGTGGTGCAAACCGGTGCCGTCGGAGGTGTCGCCGATGTACATCCCGGGACGCTTGCGCACCGCGTCCAGGCCTTTGAGTACCTTGATGCTCGAGGAGTCGTAACTTGCCGCGTCCTGCCGCGGGGTCTCCGCAGCGTCGGGTTGGGGCGGCATCGCCTCGCCGGACTGCTGCGGTGGAGTCTCTTCGCTCATTTGCCCGTGGCCCTAAATGCGCATGGGCATCACGACGTACTTGAAGTCCGTCCGGCCCGGTACGGTAATCAGCGCGCTCGAATTGGCGTCGCCCAGAGCAACTTCGATTTCCTCGGTCTCCAGGTTGTTCAGCACGTCCAACAGGTAACCGACGTTGAATCCGATATCGAGCGCTTCACCGTTGTAGTCGAGCTCGAGCTCCTCCTGCGCCTCTTCCTGCTCGGTGTTCGTACAGGTGATCTTCAGGCTGCCCTCGCCGAGCACCCAGCGGACTCCGCGAAACTTGTCGCTGGTGAGGATCGCCGCGCGCTGCAACGCCGCTCCGAGCGTCGTCCTCCCGATCTTCAGGTGCTTCGGGTGGGCGCTCGGGATGACCCGCTGGTAGTCGGGGAACTTTCCGTCGACTAGCTTGGACGCGAGCAGCACACCGTCGAAGCGGAAACGTGCCTGGCTGCCCGAGAGTTCGATCGACACCGGGTCGTCGGTATCTTGAAGGAGCTTGGTGAGCTCCAGGATGGTCTTGCGGGGGACAATCACCTCCTGCTTGCCCAGATCCCGCGATGCAAGCTCGCGCGTCGCCACCGCGAGCCGATGCCCGTCCGTCGCGACAACACGCAGCTCGCCCGCATCGACCATTATCAACAGGCCATTCAAGTAATAGCGGATGTCCTGTTGCGCCATCGCGTATTGCACAAGCGCGAGCACCGCTTTGAGCGCACGTTGCGGCAACTCGAATGCCACCGGCGCTCCCTCCGGCGCGGCGAGCCGGGGAAAATCCTCGGGCGGAAGTGTCTGGAGCTGGAACCGGCTCTTGCCGCTACGCATCTGCAGACGCTTATCCGCGAGCGCCATCGTGACCTCGCTTCCTTCCGGCAGCGCACGCAGAATATCGAGCAACTTGCGGGCGCCGACGGTCACCGCTTTGGCCTCCCCCGAGGCCTCCGCCACCGCTGTTGCGCTGATCTCGATCTCGATGTCGGTTGCAACAAAGGAGAGTCGATCGTCCGAACGCGCAATGAGAACGTTCGAGAGGATGGGCAGCGTGTGACGCCGCTCGATGATGCCAGCGACCGACTGTAGGGGTTTGAGCAGGGTCTCGCGGCTTGTCTTCACTAGATTCATATTCTTTTCCTGATACTGATGATGAAGGCGCCGTTTTCTGGGGATAACGGGTCGAAACAGTTGATATCTGGAGCGTTCTGTTGTGGATAACCTGTGAGCCAACCTGTGGGCAGCGCCTGAATAACTCCACCAACTTGCCGGGGTTCGGAGGCAGGCGCCGAGTTACTCACAATCGTGCCCGAGTTATACAGAGGTTCTCAACATCCTCAGCCTTTTAGGGTCTGTTCCAGGACGTGGAAGTCCCGATTCAGATCTGTGCTCTTGGTGCGCAGCGTGGCGATCGTCCGGCATGCATGCAGGACAGTTGTGTGGTCGCGATTGCCGAAGGCGTCGCCGATGTCGGGCAGACTCATTTCGGTGAGTTCCTTGGCGAGCGCCATGGCCATTTGGCGCGGCCGCGCAATGTTGCGGGTGCGCTTCTTCGAGTGCAGGTCTGCGACTCTCAACTTGTAGAACTCCGCGACGGTCTTCTGGATGTTTTCGATTGAGATCTGCCGGTTGTGGAGCGACAGGAGATCCTTGAGCGCCTCTTTCGCCACCTCGACGGTGAGATCCTTTCCGCCGAAGTGCGCGAAAGCAAGCACGTTCTTCAGCGCACCCTCGAGCTCGCGAACGTTTGATCGAATGTGCTTGGCGATGAAGAAAGCGACGTCTTCATCGAGATGTGCACCCACCGCCTCGGCCTTTCTCAGCACGATTGCAACGCGCATCTCCTGCTCGGGCGGTTCCAACGCCACCGTCAGGCCCCAGCTGAACCGTGTCTTGAGCCGGTCGTCGATGCCGACGATGTCGCGCGGATAGGTGTCGCAGGTGATGATGATCTGCTTGTGAGCCTCGATCAGCGCATTGAACGCGTAGAAGAACTCTTCCTGGGTGCGGTCCTTGCCGGTGAAGAACTGGATGTCGTCGATCAGGAGTACGTCCAGCGAATGGTAATAGCGCTTGAAGGCATCGAAGGACTTCTGCTGATAGGCGCGCACGACATCCGAGATGTACTGCGCCGCATGGAGGTAGCGCACCCTGGCATTGGGCTGGTGCATCATGACGTAGTTGCCTACGGCATGGATGAGGTGGGTCTTGCCGAGCCCTACTCCGCCGTACACGAACAGCGGGTTATAGGAGGTCCCCGGGTTCTCGGCAACCTGCATTGCGGCAGCGCGCGCGAGTTGATTGGCTTTGCCTGGCACGAAGTTGTCGAACGTAAATTCGGAAACCAGGCTCGGCCGGTCGGCTGCCTTGCGCTCGGGGCCTGACGTTTTCCCAATCACCGACGCCGTGAGAGGCTTGGCAGACGCTGGCGGCGTAGGCTCGGGCAAGTCGCTTACGTCCGGTAGCGCCAGTGCGACACGTACGGGCGTCCCCGATTGCTCGCTCGCGAGAGCCTCGATCCGGCGCAGAAAACGGTCCTTTACCCACTGCAGAACGAAGCGGTTGGGCGCAACGAGTCGCAGCACATCGGTCCCGTGCGTGTCCGCGTTGAGGGGGCGGATCCAGGTGTTAAATTGTTGAGCGGGAAGCTCCTTTTCGAGGCGCTTGAGGCAGGATTGCCACAGGCTCTGCATGGTGTCGGCGGGGTCTTTCCTGGCAGTCGTTGGCGGTGCAGCGCGGCGCGGCGGAGAGGGCGAAATGATACCCGGTCCGACCCGAGTTATCCACAGCTTCTAACGCTCGTTGACAGCGTATGCAACGCATTGGTTTAATGCCGGGTTTTCTCTCGCTCAAGGAATACGGCAATGAAGCGAACCTACCAACCCTCGGTGGTGCGCCGCAAGCGGACGCATGGCTTCCTCGTACGCATGCGCACACGCGGCGGACGCGCAGTGATTCGTGCGCGCCGCGCGAAGGGGCGCACCCGTCTCGGCATCTGACCCGCACGCCCGGTCGCGAGCGATTGCGGCTGCGCCGGAGCCAGCGGCTCGGTGCGGCGCAGGTATCAGCGGTGCTCAAGTCGGGCCGACTGGCTCGGTCAACCCGCCTCTATCTGTATCGCCTTCCGAACGCGTTCGGCTGCCCGCGGCTCGCGCTGATCGTGCCGAAGCGGTTTGTCGCTAGCGCGGTCATGAGGAACCGTATCCGGCGCCTCGCACGCGAAGCATTCCGGCTCGCCCGGGTGGCGATCGGCGCCCAGGACTGCGTGGTTCGCCTCGTCAAAGTCCCCGGGGAGACGCCGATCACGCTCGGCGAATTCGAGGGCCTGTTCCGGCGCGGCGCGAATGGCTAGGAGAGTCCTGCTCGCGCTGGTCGCCGCCTACCGGTATCTTCTGAGCCCGATGCTCGGGCGGAGCTGCCGGTTCTTCCCGTCTTGCTCGGAGTACGCGATGGAAGCGCTGGAGCGGCACGGCGCGCTGCGCGGAACCTGGCTTACCGTGCGGCGCGTGGCGCGCTGTCATCCCTGGCACCCCGGCGGCTTCGACCCGGTACCGTAACCCGATAACGATAACGTCCTCCCCCGATGGACACCCAACGCCTCGTTCTCTTCGTCATCTTCTCGTTCTCGGTCCTGATGCTCTGGGATGCGTGGCAGCGCGAGCAGCGTCCGCCGGCCCCTGCCCAACAGCAGGGCCAGACCAAAGGACAGCCGACCGGCGTGCCCACGCCCAGTACGCCCGCGCAGACTGCGCCGCCAAGCCGGCCTGCTGTGGTCACGCCCGACGCGGTGCCTTCGAGCCCGGCTGCAGCGCCAGGGCACGAGCGTGTCAAGGTCGAGACCGATCTGTTCCGCGCCGAGATCGACCCGGTGGGCGGCGATCTCGTACGGCTAGAGCTGAAGCGCTATCGGGACAGTCTCGACCCGTCCAAGACTTTTCCGCTGCTCGGGGCCGATCATCGCTACGCCGTACAGACCGGGCTGGTCGGGCAGAACCTGCCGAATCACAAGACTGCATTCGCGCCCGAGGCGATGGCGTACTCGCTCGCCGAAGGCAAGGACGCGGTCAATGTGAAGCTTCACGCCACGACGCCCGAGGGCGTGAAGGTCACGAAAACGCTTACATTCCGACGCGGCAGCTACGTTGTCGACGTGGCGCACGAGATCGCGAACGGAACTGCGGCGCCGCTCTCCGCGCACGGGTACTTCCAGATCGCGCGTGACGGCAAGGCCCCCGCCGACGACAAGCCGATGGTTTCCACCTTCACCGGGCCGGCGGTCTACACGGACCAGGACAAGTTCGTGAAGGTGCCGTTCTCCGACATCGACAAAGGCAAGGCGCCTTATCCGAAAAGCGCGGACGACGGCTGGGTCGGCATGATCCAGCACTACTTCGTGACGGCGATCCTGCCGGCGGAGAAAGCCACGCGCGAGTACTACACCCGCAAGATCGCCGACGACTTCTACACCGTCGGCACCATTCTCCCGGTCCCGGCGATTGCCCCCGGCGCATCCGGCACCGTTGGCGTGCGCGTTTATGCGGGCCCGGAGGAGCAGGACAAGCTCAAGGCAGTCGCGCCCGGCCTCGACCTCGTGGTCGACTACGGCTGGCTCACGGTGATCGCCGCACCGCTCTTCTGGGTGCTCGAATGGCTGTACGGCTGGCTCGGAAACTGGGGCCTCGCGATCATCGCCTTGACCGTGCTGATCAAGCTGATCTTCTTCCCGCTCTCGGCGGCGAGCTACAAGTCGATGGCGCGCATGAAAAAGGTGACGCCGCGCCTGACGAAGATGCGCGAGATGTATGGCAACGATCGCGCCAAGATGAACCAGGCGATGATGGAGCTGTACAAGGAGGAGAAGATCAATCCGCTCGGCGGTTGTCTCCCGATCGTGGTTCAAATCCCCGTCTTCATCGCGCTCTATTGGGTGCTGCTCGCCTCCGTCGAGTTGCGGCAAGCGCCCTTCTACGGCTGGATCAAGGACCTTTCGGCGCCGGACCCGTTCTACGTGTTGCCGGCGGTGATGATGGGTTCCATGATCATCCAGACCAAGATGAGCCCGACCCCGCCTGATCCCGTGCAGGCGAAGGTGATGATGATCATGCCGTTCGCGTTCGGCGTGATGTTCTTCTTTTTTCCGGCCGGACTGGTGCTCTACTGGGTCGTCAACAATGTCCTGTCGATCGCGCAGCAATGGCAGATCACCCGCATGATCGAAGGCGGGAAAGACAAGCCGGCCACGGCGAAACGCTGAGCCCGGCCGACACGATCGCCGCGATTGCCACCGCGCCCGGGCGCGCGGGCGTCGGCGTGATCCGCGTGTCCGGCGCGCGCCTCGAGTCCTTTGCGGCGCAGCTGCTCGGGCTGCTGCCCGAACCGCGTCACGCGACGCGCGCGAGCTTCCGCGATGCGTCGGGCGCGGCGATCGACGATGGCATCGCCCTCTACTTTCCCGCGCCGCGCTCGTACACCGCCGAGGACGTCCTCGAGCTCCAGGGCCACGGCGGCCCGATGGTCCTGCAAATGCTCTTGCGGCGTTGCTTGGAGCTCGGCGCCCGCCTCGCCGAGCCGGGCGAGTTCACGCGGCGGGCGTTTCTCAACGACAAGCTCGATCTCGCACAGGCCGAGGCGGTCGCGGATGTCATCGAGGCGGCTACCGAGACCGCGGCACGCTGCGCCGTGCGCAGCCTGCAAGGCGAGTTCTCGGCAGCGATCCGATACCTCGTCGACCAGCTGATCGAGCTGCGTGCGCTCGTCGAGGCGACGCTCGACTTTCCGGAGGAGGAGATCGACCCGCTCGACCGAGCTGATGCGCGCGGCCGGCTCGAACGGCTGCGCACAGGGCTCGCGCACACGCTCGAGCGGGCGAAGCAGGGCAGCCTGCTGCGCACCGGACTGCACGTCGTTCTCGCCGGACAAGCGAATGTCGGCAAGTCGAGCCTGCTCAACCGCCTCGCCGGGGAGGACCTGGCCATCGTAACGGCGATTCCCGGGACGACGCGCGACACGGTGCGCCAGGCGGTACAGATCGAAGGCGTCCCGCTGCATCTCGTCGACACCGCCGGGTTGCGCGAGACCGCGGATGAAGTCGAGCGCCTCGGCATCGCGCGCACTTGGAGCGAGATCGAGCGTGCCGACGTGCTGTTGCTGATCGTCGACGCAGGCGCGGGCGTCACGGCCGCGGACGAAGCGATCGTCGCACGACTCCCGAGTCGCCTCCCGCGGGTCATCATCTACAACAAGATCGACCTCTCGGGCGCCCCGCCGCAGGTCGGCGCGCAGCACGAGGCGACCACTGTCCATCTGTCCGCGAAGACCGGCGCCGGTATCGATCTGCTCCGCAACCATCTGCTCGAGCGCGCCGGGTGGCACCCGGCGGAGGAGTCGCCGTTTATCGCACGCGAGCGCCACCTCGTGTGCCTGCGCCGCGCCGCGGAACATCTCGGGGCCGCAGCGCATCAGGCGACCGCGCCGGAACTCCTCGCCGAGGAGTTACGGCTGGCGCAGGATCAGCTCAGCGCGATCACCGGCGAGTTCACTGCCGATGATCTCCTGGGCGAAATCTTCTCCCGCTTTTGCATCGGAAAGTGAGGGTGCGGCGAGTCCGCGTGCCGTCAGGTTCGCGGCAGTAGAATGCGCGCTCGCGTATCGGCCAGGGGACAGAAATGTCGACCGTCATTTGCAAGATCGTCGTCGCATTCGTCGCGCTGGCTTTCACGGGGGTCGCCGCGGCGCAGCCGACGCTGAAGATGATGATCCCGGCCAACCCGGGCGGCGGCTGGGATCAGACCGGACGTCAACTTGCGGCGGCGATGCAGAGCGCGAAGCTCGTGAGCGGCGTGCAGTTCGACAACAAGGGCGGGGCCGCCGGGACGATCGGCCTCGCGCAGTTCGTCAACTCGGCAAAGGGCGATCCGAACGCGCTGATGGTCGCGGGGATGGTGATGGTCGGCGGCATCGTCCTCAACCAGTCCTCGGTGAACCTCGGCATGGTGACGCCGGTCGCACGGCTGACGAGCGAATGGGAAGTGATCGTCGTGCCTGCCGCCTCGTCGCACAAGACGATGGCCGACCTCGTGCAGGCCCTGAAGAACAACCCGGGCAAGGTCTCGTGGGGCGGGGGCTCGGCCGGCGGCACTGACCACATCCTGGTTGGAATGATCGCTAAGGCGGTCGGCGTCGATCCGGCCAAGACCAACTACGTCGCTTACAAGGGCGGGGGTGAAGCGCTGACCGGCATCATCGGCGGCCACGTTACTGCGGGCGTGTCCGGCATCGGCGAGTTCGCCGAGCAGATCAAGGGTGGGCGCCTGCGCCCGCTCGCCGTGTCGGCGCCGAAGGCCGTCGACGGCATCCCGTCACTCAAGGAACAGGGCATCGACGTCGAGCTCGGCAACTGGCGCGGCGTGTTCGCCGGGCCCGGCATCACCGCTATGCAGCGTGACGCGCTAGTCAAGCTGGTGAAGGATGCAACTGATACGCCGGCCTGGAAGCAGACGCTCGACAAGCTCGGCTGGACGCCGGTCTTCCTCGGCGGCGATCCGTTCAAGGCGTTCCTCGACGAGGACACCAAGCGCATCACCGCCATCATCGACTCGCTCGGGCTGAAGAAGAAATAGCCCGCGCGGACCGCGATGCGTCGCTCTACGCCCGAGATTGCGCTGTCGCTCGGCGTTCTCGCGCTCGGGGTCGGCGTCTCGATCGGCACGCTGCTGCTGCCCGGCGAGGGGGGGTATGCGCGGATCGGACCGAACTTCGTGCCGGCAGTGGTCGGCGGCGGGCTCGTCGTCGTGGGCGCCTGGCTGCTCTACGAGGCGCTCGCCGGCGGCTGGCGCCAGCGAGGCGACGACTCGCCCGCGGCCCGCGGCGAGCATTCGTTCCATGCACCGGCGTTTCTGTGGGTGAGTGCCGGCTTGTTTGCCCACATGGCGCTCATCGGGACCGCGGGGTTCGTCATCGCCGGTGGCGTGCTCTTCGCGTGCGTCGCCCGCGGCTTCGGGAGCCCGCGGCCGACGCGTGACGTCGCCCTCGGCTTCGCCCTGGCGCTCGGCGCGTTCCTCTTCTTCGTCAAGTTCCTGAATGTGAGCCTGCCGGGCGGCTGGCTGGCGTCGGTTTTCGGAGCCGCGGGGATCTGATGGGCGAGCTGTTTGCGTCGCTCGGTTCCGGCTTCGGGGTTGCGCTGCAACCCGCCAATCTGCTTTGGGGGTTCGTCGGGGTCACGCTCGGCACCTTCGTCGGCGTCCTTCCCGGAGTGGGGCCGGCGCTCACGGTCGCGATGCTGCTGCCGCTGACGGTGAAGCTCGATCCGACCGGCGCGCTGATCATGTTTGCGGGCATCTACTACGGCGCGATGTTCGGCGGCTCGACGACGACCATCCTGCTCAACACCCCGGGCGAATCCGCCTCGATTGCCACCGCGCTGGAAGGCAACCGCATGGCCAAGGCCGGCCGTGCGGGCCCGGCGCTCGCCACTTCGGCGGTCGGCTCCTTCGTCGCCGGCACGATCGCCACGCTCCTACTCACCCTGCTCGCACCGCTGATCGTCGAGGCAGCGCTCAAGTTCGGCCCGGCCGAGTACTTCGCGCTAATGGTGTTCGCCTTTACTACCGTCTCCGCCGTGCTCGGCGCCTCCACGGTGCGCGGGCTAGCCGCGTTGTTCGTCGGTCTTCTTCTCGGGCTGATCGGCATCGACAGCCAGACCGGGCAGACGCGCTTCGCGTTCGGCGTGCCCGAGCTGCTCGACGGGGTGGACGTCGTGGTCCTCGCCGTGGGGCTCTTCGCGGTCGGCGAGACGCTCTACGTCGCCGCCTACTCGAGCCGCCTGCCGGAGACCCTCGAAAAGCTGAAGGGCTCGATATGGATGTCGCGCGACGACTGGCGCCGCTCGGCACCGGCGTGGTTGCGCGCCACGTTCATCGGTTTTCCGTTCGGCTCGATCCCGGCCGGCGGGGCGGAGATCCCGACCTTTCTCTCGTATGCGCTCGAGAAGAAGCTCGCGAAGCACCCGGAGGAGTTTGGCAACGGCGCGATTGAGGGCGTCGCTGGCCCTGAGGCGGCGAACAATGCCGCGGCAACCGGGACGCTGGTGCCGCTGCTGACGCTCGGCATCCCGACCTCGGCGACCGCGGCGATCCTCCTGAGCGCGTTCCAGAACTACGGCATCCAACCCGGGCCGCTCCTGTTCCAGACGCAGGGGACGCTCGTCTGGGGGCTAATCGCCAGCCTGTACGTCGGCAACGTCATCCTGCTCGTCCTCAACCTGCCGCTGATCGGCATCTGGGTGCGGGTGCTCGCGATTCCGCGTCCGTTGCTGTATGGCGGCATTCTCCTGTTTGCGACGCTCGGCGCCTACAGCCTGCATCAGTCCTGGGTCGATCTCGCCACGCTCTATCTCTTCGGGTTGCTCGGCTTCGCGATGCGGCGCTGGGACATTCCGGTCGCGCCGGCGATCATCGGCCTGATCCTCGGCCCGCTCGCGGAGACGCAGTTCAGGCGGGCACTCGCGATAAGCGAGGGCGATGCGAGCGTCTTCTTCACCCAGCCGATCTCCGCGTTGCTGCTCGCGCTCGCGGTGGCCGCAGTCCTCGGACCGTGGCTGTGGCGACGTTTCAGGGGCACGCAGGCGTAGTGACCGCGTGGGTGGGAGAAGGGGCTGCGGCGGCACGCGCGCTCGTCGCGTGCACGCTCGGCGGCGCCCTGTGCGCATGGATCGGCACGCCGCTGCCGTGGATGATCGGGCCGCTTTTCACGATGGCGGCGCTCGAGCTCGCTGGCGTGGCGCTCGCCGCGCCCCGCGGCGGGCGCGAGCTGGGGCAGGTGATCATCGCAACGGCGCTCGGCCTGTACTTCACGCCGGCGGTTGCGCGCGAGGTCGGCGGACGCTGGGAGCTGCTCGTCGCGGCGGCGGTATTCGCCACCGTCCTGTCGTACGCGGGGGCGTGGTTCATCTCGCGATTCTCGGACAGCGACCGCACCACGGCGTTTTTCGCGAGCGTGCCCGGTGGCGCCACCGAGATGGCGGTCCTCGGCGAGCGCTTCGGGGCTAAGCAGGACCGCATCGCCCTCGCGCAGAGTCTGCGCATTCTGATCGTGGTCACCGTGATCCCCTTCTCGTTCGCGGCGCTCGGCGTGCACGGCAGCGACCCGCCTGCGCAGGTGGGTGCGTCGCTCTCGCTCGCCGGACTCGCCGCGCTCCTCGCCTGTGCAGCCGCGGGAGGGTTCGCATTCCAACGCCTGCGTATTCCCAATGCGTTCATGCTCGGTGCGCTCGCGGTCACGATCGGGCTCACGGCGAGCGGGATCCAGTGGTCCACGATGCCGACGGTGCTGACCAACGCCGGACAGGTGTTGCTCGGCTGCGCGCTCGGCGCACGCTTCGAGCGCGAGTTCATGCGTCGGGCACCGCGCTTCGTACTCGTCGTTGCGCTGAGCGTGGTCGTCGCGATCGCACTTTCTGCCGCTTTCGCGTTACTCCTCGCTTGGATAGGAGGCGCTGCTGCCGGGACGATGGTGCTCGCGACGGCCCCCGGCGGGATCGCGGAAATGTGTATCACCGCGAAAGTCGTGCAGCTCGGCGTGCCGCTTGTTACCGCCGCGCACGTTGCGCGGGTGATCATGCTGGTGACCATGACCGCGCCTGTTTTCCGGCTGAGCCGCTGGCTCCGGCAGCGCCTTGTCACAAAGTGAAAAACCTGCGTCCTGCGCGTCCCGAGAGCGGCGTAAGGGGGTGTTTTTCTGCTAGAGTTTCGCTCCACCGGAGTTCAGCCGGCCGCCCTGCAGGCACCCCCAGACGAAGAACAACAACGCGGGAGCGGCTCACCCTCGTCCAATCGAATGGGGCCCCTGCCAGATGAATCAGCCATACATTCCCCACATCCCGGTACCGGAGTACGTCCGCAATCGCCGGGCGATCGAGTGGGTCGCCGAGATCGCCGAGCTCACCAAGCCGGACGCGATCCACTGGTGCGACGGCTCGCAAGCCGAGTACGACCGGCTGTGCGAGGAGATGGTCCGTAGCGGAACCTTGATGCGGCTGAACCCCGAGCTTCGGCCGGGCAGCTTCCTCGCGCGCTCCGACCCGACCGATGTCGCACGAATGGAAGACCGCACCTTCATCTGCTCGAACGCGAAGGAGGATGCCGGCCCGACGAACAACTGGATGGCACCCGCGGAGATGCGTTCCACGCTTGCCCAGCTCTTCGACGGCTGCATGCGCGGACGCACGCTGTACGTCGTTCCGTTCTCGATGGGCCCGCTCGGTTCGCACATCTCGCAGATCGGGATCGAGATCACCGACTCGCCATACGTGGTCGTGAGCATGCGCGTGATGACGCGCATGACCGCCAAAGTGTGGGAGCTGCTGGGCGCGGAGGGGGCGTTCGTCCCGTGCGTGCATTCGGTAGGGGCGCCGCTCGCGGCGGGGAAGAAGGATGTCGCGTGGCCCTGCAACAAGGAGCACAAGTACATCGTTCACTATCCCGAGACGCGCGAGATCTGGTCATTCGGCTCGGGCTACGGCGGCAACGCGCTGCTCGGAAAGAAATGCTTCAGCCTGCGGATCGCATCGGTCATGGGCCGCGACCAGGGGTGGCTCGCAGAGCACATGCTCATCCTCGGCGTGACCGCACCCAACGGCGAGAAGACGTATGTGAGTGCCGCGTTCCCCAGCGCCTGCGGCAAAACGAACTTCGCGATGCTCGTACCGCCGCCGGCCTTCCAGGGCTGGAAGGTCACAACGATTGGCGAGGACATCGCCTGGATCAAGCCGGGAAAGGATGGCCGTCTCTATGCGATCAATCCGGAGGCCGGTCTCTTCGGCGTCGCGCCGGGCACCTCGGCGAAGACGAATCCGAACTGCCTGGGAGCGATACGTTCAAACACCATCTTCACCAATGTTGCGCTCACCCCCGAGGGCGATGTGTGGTGGGAGGGTCTGACCGACGTTCCGCCAGCGCATCTCACCGACTGGCAGGGGCAACCCTGGACGCCGGATTCGGGCCGCAAGGCGGCTCATCCGAACTCGCGCTTCACCGTCGCGGCCACGCAGCTCGCCTCGCTGGATACCGAATGGGAGAACCCGAACGGCGTCCCGATCAGCGCAATGATCTTCGGCGGACGGCGCTCGAACACCGTGCCGCTCGTTGTCGAGGCGGCGGACTGGGATACCGGTGTATACCTCGCTGCGACGATGGGATCGGAGACGACCGCGGCGGCGACCGGGAAAGTCGGCGTGGTGCGCCGCGATCCCATGGCGATGATCCCGTTCGTCGGCTACAACATGGGGGACTACTTCTCGCATTGGCTCAAGGTCGGTCGCTCGGCCTCGCATCGCCCGCATGTTTTCCTGGTCAACTGGTTCCGGACCGACGCGCACGGCAAGTTCGTCTGGCCGGGTTACGGTGACAACATGCGCGTGCTCAAGTGGGTCGTGGAGCGCTGTCGCGGCCGCGCGGGCGCGACCGAGACGCCCATTGGCTGGGTGCCGGCCTACGAAGATCTCGTATGGGTCGGGCTCGACCGGTTCTCGCGTGAACAGTACGCCGCCGCGACCGCGTTGCGCCATGACGAATGGCAGGATGAGCTCGGGCAGCACGACGACCTGTTCGAGAAGCTCGGCGCGCGGTTGCCGCGCGAGCTGGCGTTGCGCCGTGAAGCCATCGGGCTTGCAATGGGCTGACCCCGCGCAACCGCATTGCTACCGGGGCCGCCGCGTGCGGCCCCGCGTTTTTTCGGGGGTCCGGCACACTACAATCGCCGCATGAGCCGCGGGCCTGCGGTTACCGCTGTTTTCCATCGTGACCCTCGACATGCGTACCCGATGGCGGTCGCTGGCGATGGGCCCTACCTGATCGATGCGAGCGGCAAGCGGTATCTCGACGGGTCCGGCGGCGCCGCAGTGTCGTGCTTGGGCCATAGCGACCCCGGGATCGTCGCGGCGGTCGAGACTCAGCTCCGGCGCCTGCCGTACGCGCACACCTCGTTCTTTACGAACGAGCCGATGGAGGCGCTCGCGGCAGACCTGACCGCACACGCCCCTGCAGGGATCGCTAAAGCCTACTTCGTGTCGGGCGGCTCCGAGGCGATCGAAGCTGCCCTCAAGCTTTGTCGCCAGTACTTCCTTGAAGTCGGGGAGCCGGAAAGGACGAAAGTGATCGCTCGCCGACAGAGCTATCACGGGAGCACCCTAGGCGCCCTCGCCGTCGGAGGAAACGCCTTCCGCCGCGCCCAGTACGAGCCGCTCCTCGTCGAGGTCGTGCACGTTTCACCGTGCTACCCCTATCGCGACATGCTCGCCGCGGAGACACCCGAGGCTTACGGCGAGCGCCTGGCCCGAGAGCTCGAGTCCGAAATCGCGAGGCTCGGCCCGAAGTCTGTGATCGGCTTCGTCGCGGAGACCGTTTGCGGCGCGACGCTCGGTGCGCAGCCGCCGGTCCCCGGCTACTTCGCCCGGGTGCGCGAGGTCTGCGACCGACATGGGGTGCTCCTGATCCTGGACGAAGTCATGTGCGGGATGGGTCGCTGCGGCACGCTCCACGCCTGCGAGGCGGAAGGCGTAATTCCGGACCTCATCACGATCGGCAAGGGGCTGGCGGCCGGATATCAACCCATCGGGGCGGTCCTGATCCACCAGCGAATTACCGATGCGATCGTGGCCGGAAGCGGGGCTTTTCTGCACGGTCACACCTATAGCGGACACCCTGTAGCCTGCGCGGCCGCGCTCGCAGTCCAGCGGGCGATCCGCGAGCGAGGCCTCCTCGGGCAAGCACGGTCCCTCGGCGGAAAGCTGGGCATGCTGCTAAGGGAGCGATTTGATGGTCACGCACACGTCGGCGACATTCGGGGCCGTGGCCTCCTTTGGGCCCTTGAGCTCGTTGCGGATCGCGCCTCCAAGACGCCATTCGATCCCGATCGACGCTTACATGCGCGCTTGAAGCGGCAGGCGCTCGCGAATGGATTGCTGTGCTATCCGATGGGCGGGACCATCGACGGCCGGCAAGGCGATCACGTTTTGATCGCACCACCGTACGTAATCGAGGAGCGTCACCTGCACGAGCTGGTGGACAAGCTGGCGGTATCGCTCGAACAGGTTCTGTAGCGGTTCCACGTGGAACATCCCGGCGGTAACCCCGTGGCGATGTTCCACGTGGAACAAGCCTGGCGGACCTCGGCCTGGCTGGATGCCCCGGTTTCGCGCCCCAAGCGTAGGGCGTACAATCCGCGCTCCGCGAGCGTCCCCACCATGAATTTCCCGGAACTGTTCGATGTGATCGTCGTCGGTGGTGGCCATGCGGGCACCGAAGCGGCGCTCGCAGCCGCGCGCGCCGGGTGCAAGACGTTGCTCCTGACGCACAGCATCGAGACGCTCGGACAAATGTCCTGCAACCCGTCGATCGGCGGGATCGGCAAGGGGCATCTGGTGCGGGAAGTCGATGCCCTTGGCGGCGCGATGGCGCTTGCCACCGACCAGGCCGGTATTCAGTTCCGCACGCTCAATTCGAGCAAAGGCCCTGCGGTCCGGGCGACCCGTGCCCAGGCCGACCGCGTTCTTTACCGGCAAGCGATTCGCAGCCGGCTTGAAAGCCAACCGAATCTCACCCTGTTTCAGCAGGCCGTGGACGACCTCATCTTGGACGGCGACCGCGTCGTCGGTGCGGTCACTCACCTCGGGATTCGCTTTAATGCCCAGGCGGTTGTGCTCACTACGGGGACGTTCCTCTCGGGACTGATCCACGTCGGCCTGGAGAACTACTCGGCAGGGCGGGCAGGTGACCCACCGTCGATTCGCCTTGCCGCACGGCTGCGGGAGCTGAACCTTCCGGTCGGCCGCCTCAAAACGGGAACGCCGCCTCGACTCGATGGCCGAACCATCGATTTCGCGGTGATGGAAGTGCAGCCGGGTGATGATCCGACGCCGGTGTTCTCATTTGTCGGCACGCGGGAGATGCACCCAGCCCAGTTGTCCTGCTGGGTCACCCACACCAATCCGCGCACGCACGACATCATCCGAGGCGGACTGGACCGCTCCCCGATGTACACCGGCAGGATCGAGGGCGTCGGACCGCGGTATTGCCCCTCGATCGAGGACAAGATCCACCGCTTCGCCGGCAAATCGAGCCATCAGATTTTCCTCGAGCCGGAGGGGCTCGAGACGCATGAGATCTATCCGAACGGCATCTCAACTAGCCTGCCTTTCGATGTTCAACTAGAATTAGTGAGGTCGATCAAAGGGTTGGAGATGGCCCATATCCTCCGACCGGGCTACGCGATCGAGTACGACTACTTCGATCCGCGGGGTCTGAAGGCCTCCCTCGAAACGAAAGCGATTGCCGGTCTCTTCTTCGCCGGGCAGATCAACGGCACGACCGGTTACGAGGAGGCCGCCGCGCAGGGCGTCCTCGCCGGGATCAACGCTGCGCTCTTGGTGCGCAGCAAGGACGCCTGGTGTCCGCGTCGCGACGAGGCGTACATCGGCGTTCTCGTCGACGATCTCATCACCCGTGGGGTCGCGGAGCCCTACCGGATGTTCACGAGCCGCGCCGAATATCGGCTGATGCTCCGCGAGGACAATGCCGACCTGCGCCTCACCGAAACCGGGCGCACGCTCGACGTGATCGATGACGCCCGGTGGGATGCGTACGCGCGCAAGCGCGACGCGATCGCGGCGGAGCAGGAGCGGCTCAAGTCGACCTGGGTGAATCCGCGGCTGCTGCCGGTCGAGGACGCCGAGCGCGTTCTCGGGCAGCCGATCGAGCGCGAGCACACGCTACTCGATCTGCTCAAGCGTCCGGACGTGACATACGCCGCGCTGATGACGCTGCCCAGTGCAGGACCCGGCACCCGCGACGCGACCGTTGCCGCGCAAGTGGAGATCCAGGCGAAGTACGCGGGCTACATCGCGCGCCAGCAGGACGAGGTCGCGCGGCAGCAGGCGCACGAGTCGACGCCGCTTCCGCGCGATCTGGACTACGGCGCCGTGCGCGGGCTGTCGATGGAGGTGCGGCAGAAGCTTGCGCACCATCGGCCCGAGACGATCGGCCAGGCGTCGCGCATCCAGGGCGTCACGCCGGCGGCGATCTCCCTGCTGCTCGTGCACCTGAAGCGCCGCGCCGTGCACGGGGAGGATCAGCCGGAGAAGAGCGCGGCATGAACGGCGCGCACGAACTCGGGCGCGCCACCGCCGCGCTCGGTCTGGCGCTCGCCGATGTGCAGGTTGCTACGCTCGAGCGGTATCTCGATCTCCTCGAAAAGTGGAATCGCGTCTACAACCTGACCGCCATCCGCGAGCGTGAGCGCATGGTCACGCATCACTTGCTCGACTCGCTCGCGGCGTTGCCGCACATGCGCGGCCCGCGCGTGCTCGACGTCGGCAGCGGCGCCGGCCTGCCGGGCATTCCGATCGCAGTCGCCAGTCCGGCGCTGGACGTGACGCTCCTCGAGAGCAGCCACAAGAAGTCCGCATTCCTGACCCAAGCGGCCGCGGAGCTGCAGCTCGCGAACGTGCAGGTCGTTACGGAGCGGGTCGAGTCGTGGCATCCCGAGGCGCGCTTCGACACGATCGTGTCGCGCGCCTTCGCGGAGCTCGGCGAATTCGTCTCACTCGCCGGCCGGCTCCTCGCCCCGCAGGGCGTGCTCGCCGCGATGAAAGGCGTACATCCGTTCGAAGAGATCGAGCGGCTGCCCAGGGCCTACCGCGTGCAGGAAGTGGTCCGGCTTCGTGTCCCGGGGCTCGACGCCGAGCGGCATCTCGTCCTCATGGGCGCGACGTGACGCGGATCATCGCGATTGCCAACCAGAAAGGCGGCGTGGGCAAGACCACGACCACGGTGAACGTCGCCGCCGGACTCGCAAAGGCGGGCAAGCGGGTGCTGCTCGTGGATCTCGATCCGCAGGGCAATGCGACCATGGGCTCGGGCGTCGACAAGCGCGCGCTCGAGCACACTGTGTACCACGTCCTGCTCGGGCTGAGCACTGTCGAAGCGGTGCGCAAGCGCTCGGAGTCCGGGAGTTACGACGTGCTTCCCGCCAATCGCGAGCTCGCCGGCGCCGAGGTTGAGATGGTCGAGCTGGAGCATCGGGAAACGCGGCTGAAGAGCGCGCTCGCGAACGTCGCGCACGACTACGACTTCATCATGCTCGACTGCCCACCGGCGCTCAATCTGCTGACAGTCAACGGGCTGGTGGCCGCCGACGCGGTGCTCATCCCCATGCAGTGCGAGTACTACGCGCTCGAGGGCCTGTCTGATCTCATCAACACGATCAAGAAGGTGCGCCAGCACCTGAACCCGCAACTCGAGATCGAGGGCCTGCTACG
The DNA here is from genome assembly GCA_963747775.1 of uncultured beta proteobacterium. Lineage (GTDB taxonomy): Bacteria > Pseudomonadota > Gammaproteobacteria > Burkholderiales > SG8-39 > JAGVSZ01. The sequence goes on along the minus strand of CAVVGT010000016.1, from coordinate 560,484 downwards.
CACCATGTTCGACCCGCGCAACACGCTGTCGCAGCAGGTGTCGGAACAGCTCGAGCAGCATTTCGGCACGAAGGTGTACGGCACGATCATCCCGCGCAACGTGCGTCTCGCCGAAGCGCCGAGCTACGGGGCTCCCGCGGTGAACTTCGACGCGTCCTGCAAGGGCTCGCAGGCCTATCTTGCGCTCACCGGCGAGATCCTCGGCCGGGCGGCGGCCGCCCCGCCGGCCGTGGCCGTGGCGTGATCGGTAGAAGGACCGGGCGATGATCAAGCAGAAGGGACTGGGACGCGGGCTCGACGCATTGCTGGGCGGCGGCGACGAGGCGGCCGCGCCGGGCCGCGAGTCGCTCGCCACGGTGCGCGTCGAGCGGCTGCAGCCGGGGAAGTACCAGCCGCGGACCAAGATGGACGAGGCCTCGCTCGGCGAGCTCGCCGCCTCGATCAAGGTGCAGGGCTTGATGCAGCCGATCCTCGCGCGTCCCGTTGACGCCGAGCGGTACGAGATCATCGCCGGCGAACGCCGCTGGCGCGCCGCGCGCATGGCCGGCTTGCAGGAAGTGCCGATCGTGGTGCGCGAGGTGTCCGATCAAGCGGCGCTCGCGATGGCGCTGATCGAGAACATCCAGCGCGAAGACCTCAACCCGCTGGAGGAAGCGCAGGGCGTGCAGCGCCTGGTGGACGAGTTCAATCTCACCCACCAGGAGGCCGCCGACGCGATCGGCCGCTCCCGCGCGGCGACGACCAACCTGTTGCGGTTACTCAACCTGACGAAGGCCGTGCAGGCGCTCCTCTTCGACGGCAAGATCGAAATGGGGCACGGCCGCGCGCTCCTCGCGCTCGACGGCGAGCTGCAGATCGACACGGCGAAGCGGGTCGCGGGGAAGGGGCTGTCGGTGCGTGAGACCGAGCAGCTGGTCAACGACATCCTGCACCCGCATGCAAAAGCAGCGCGGCCGAAAGCGCGCACGAGCCGCGACGTCCGGCGACTCGAGGAAGAGGTGTCGGAAAAGCTGGGTACCGGGGTCGAGATCAAGCCCGGGAAGAAGGGCGGCGGTCGGATCGTGATCAGCTATATGAGCCACGAGCATTTGGACGATCTGCTCGGGAAGCTGACGAGCTGAGCCGGCGCGCGGTCGCGCGGCACGTGCGCGGAAGATGACCTTCGGGACGCCACCGGATACCATCGGGGCACACCGCGGGGCACACCGCGGGACATCCCGCCGGCGGGGTCACGTTGGCACACGCAGGAGAAAACCCATGCGCAATTGCAGTCGGCTGTTCCACCGCGGCGCCGCGCATACCTGCGCCACCATTCTCATGGCGCTCGTGTTCGCTCTGCCGGCCGACGCCCAGCAATATCCGACACGCCCGATCCGCATCGTCGTACCCTTTGCGCCCGGCACGGCGACCGACAACCTCGTTCGGCCGCTCGCGGACCAGATGGCGATCGACCTCAAGCAGCCGGTGGTGATCGACAACCGCGTCGGCGCCGTGGGCAGGATCGCCGCCGAGCACGTCGCGAAATCGGCGCCGGACGGTTACACGATCCTGGCCGGCGCGACCACCGTGATCGCCGCCAACCCGGCGCTGTTTAAGGAGCTCTCCTACAACCCGCGCACGGATTTCGACCCGGTGGTCGGGCTGGGAACGATTCCGCAGGTGATCGTCGTCAACCCGGGCATCCCGGCCAACACGATGGCCGAGTTCGTCGCCTACGCGAAGCAGAACACCGGAAAGCTGTTCTACGGCTCGGGCACGGCCGGCAACATCATTCCGAGCCGGGTGCTCTCCGATCGGCTCGGTCTCGGCATGACCAACGTCTCCTATAAAAGCCCGCCGCAGGCGCTCACGGACGTGATCGCCGGGCGGCTGGCGATGATGGCTGCGGACGCCTCCGCGGTGATCGGCCACGTCAAGTCCGGCGCGGTGCGGCCGCTCGCCGTCACGTCCGCGCGGGAAAGCCCGATCCTGCCCGGCGTGCCGCCGCTCGCGGACACGCTACCCGGATTCGAGATGATCGTGTTCTTCGGCCTGTACACGCCCCGGGGGACGGATCCCACGATCATCCAGAGCCTCTACGCGGCAGCGCGCGGCGCGGCCGAGCGCGAGGACTTCAAGCGTCGGCTGGCCGTCCAGGGATTCGACGTACGGGCCAGCACCCCGGCCGAGCTCGGCGCATTGACCGCACGCGAGATCGACAAGTGGGCGGCACTGGTCAGGGAAGCGAAGATCGACCCGGAGTGAGTCGCGCGGCCCGGATCGCGGTGGGACCTTGCGTTGGCCAGGGCCCTATCGGCCCACTCGCCGCCTCGATCAAAAGTGCAGGGCTTGATGCAGCCGATCCTCGTGCGTACCGGTTAACGCCGAGCGGTACGAGATTATCGCCGGCGCGCGCGATGGCGCTGATCGAGAACATCCCGCGCGAGAACTTCAATCCGCTGAAGGAAGCACGGGGCCTTCAGCGCCTGGTCGGCGAGTTCAAGCTGACCCACCAGGAGACCACCGACGCGCCGGCTGCGGCGCGTCCGCTTTAAGTACTCGAATCAACCGACGCGCCGCGGGGGGCAGGTAGGCATCCTTCCGATAGATCACGCCGAAAGGGCGACGCCATCTCAATTCCTCGACTGGAAGCTCCTTCAGTCGAAAGCGCGGCGCAACCTGTTGCAGCATTCGTCTGGCGTTGAAACTCAGCAGATTGGTGGCGGCGCAGATCTGGAGGCGGAGGGGTACGGGACGTGCCTCGATCGCGACCCGCGGCGGAGGCAGGCCGCTGTCCCGAAACGCTCGATACACGCGTTGCACGTTGAGGACCGTCGGGACTGACAGCGCCCATTCCTCTTCTGCGAGATCGGCCATCGTCACACGATTGCGCTTGGCCAGCCGATGGTCGGTGGATGCGCAGACGATAAACTCGTCGTCGAACAGCGCCTCCTGAACGCACCCCTCGTAAGGGGATTCGGGGATCACGTTGAAGATCAAGTCCAGTTCCCCATTGCATAGTGCCGGCACCATCACATCGTTGTCCGCGACGATGATCTGCCCCGTCAATCTGGGGGCTTCTTTCAAGAGCGCGGCATAGGCCTCCGGCAGGTCTTCGACAGTCGTCGCACCGACGCCGACGCGCAGATGCCCCGCGCGGCCCTGACTCAGATCTTCGGCTTCACGCTTGATGTCCCCCAGCGTTACCCGGAGCCGGCGCACCTGCGCGAGCAGGGCTGACCCTACCGGCGTCAGCGCCACGCCCTTCGGGGTCCTTTCGACCAGCTTCGCCTGCATCGACTGCTCCAGTCGGCCCAGGCTCTTGCTCAGCGCGGGGGGGCTCAGTCCCAAGGCTTCCGACGCTCGTCGCAGGTTTCCATGCTCCGCGATCACGGCGAAATACTCGATGTCGCGCAACTCCATGAGTTAACCAGAATTCATCGGTTGGTGAAATGTGAATAGTTGCAGGAAGCAACAGGCCGGGTCAAGATTTGCTCGAGTCGCTGCCGCGGATCCAAGGGCATCTGAACGACACGCAGCCGCGCGACTTATCAGGCGGCACGTGAGCAAGCGCTGGGGCCAAGGCGGCAGTCGTGGAAATCTGCCACGCGCGGGACTCACGTTCGGCGTCTAAAGACGTGGTGAGTGCGATGTCCATTGTTGTTCTCGCACTGACCGGTAAGACAGTCGTCGAAAAGCAGGAGGAATAGATGCGCTTCATTCTCCAGACGCTTGCCCTTGGAGCCTTTTCGTTTCTCTGCGACGCATCCGGCCTCGCTTTCGCGCAGACCTATCCGACCAAGCCCGTGCGGATGATTGTTCCTTTCCCGCCCGGCGGTGCGGCCGACATCATCGGCCGCGTACTTGCGCAAAAGCTCTCGGGCCACCTTGGTCAGCAGGTGATCGTCGACAACCGCGCCGGCGCCAGCGGCAACATCGGCGCCGAAGCGGTCGCGAAGGCGCCAGGCGACGGCTACACGATCCTGATGGGCGCTCTGACCTCCCACTCCATCAACTACACCCTGGAGCGCAAGATCCTCCGGTACGACCTGGAAAGAGATCTGACCCCGATAACGATCGTGGCCACCGTCCCTTTTGTGCTAGTGGTTCACCCGTCAGTCCCGGCCCAAACGATTCAGGAGCTCGTTGCGTATGCGAAGGCGAAGCCGGGGCATCTCAGTTTCGGCTCCTCGGGTGCTGGTGCGCCGCAGCGCCTGGCGGCCGAAATGTTCAAGCTGAGGACCGGCGTGGACATGCTTCACGTGCCCTATAAGGGCAGCGGCCAGGTAATCACCGATCTCGTCGGCGGCCAAGTTCTTACTGCGTTCGAGTCGGTGCCAGCGGCGCTGCCCCACATCAAGGGGGCGAAACTCCGGCCGCTCGCGGTGACGACCGCGCAGCGCGTGCCAATGCTGCCCGACGTTCCGACCATGGCGGAGGCCAGATTGCCCAACTTCGAAGTGAGCTCCACGTTCGGCATCCTGGCGCCAGCGAGTACGCCCAAGCCCATCATCGAGCGCCTGAACGGCGAACTCGCCACGATCCTGCAGCTTCCGGACGTGAAGGAGAAGTTGCTGCAACAGGGTGCTTTCGCCAGCTCCACCACACCGGAGCAGGCTGCTCAGCGCATCCACTCGGAGATCGCAATGTGGGCAAAGGTGATCAAGGAAGCGCACGTCAAGCCCGACTAGCGACTCGTCGCTCTCGCTCTACGACCGAGCCGCCGAACCGGCAGTTGCAGGAGACCGTCGCAAGCGGGGCTGGCGATTCCCGCGTTGCCTCGCTCCTCGACGGCTGCTGAAGCGCAGCCTTGTCCGCCAACTCGACGCTGCGGCGCCGGTACCGGCCCTGTCCGCAGCTATACTCCGCCGCCACAGCGGAGGAGCGGTTGGGACCCTACCTCGTCGGCATCGACATCGGCGGCACCTTCACCGACTGCGTCGTCGCTCGACCGCAAGGGCGGCATCACCGACCAAGGTGCCCTCGACGCCGGCCAACTTCGCGCGGGCATGATCGACGCGCTCGGGTCGCGGCCGACCGGCTCGGGCTGCCGTTCGAAGCGTTCTGCCGCGACATCGCGTTCCTGTCGCACGGCACGACCGTCGGCACCAACACCATCATCCAGAAGCAAGGGCGCGAAGGTCGGCCTGATCACCACCAGGGGCCACGAGGACGCGATCCACATCATGCGCGGCTCGCGCGGCTACGGCGGCGCGACATCCGCAAGGTGGTGCATTTCCCGGAGACCTCGAAGCCGGACCCGATCGTGCCCAAGCGGCTGATCCGCGGCGTGTCCGAGCGCGTCGACTGCTTCGGCGAAGTCGTCGTCGCCGCTGAACGAAGCGGAGGCCGAAGCGGCGATCCGCGAGCTGCTCGCGGAAGGCGTGCGAGGCGATCGCGATCTGCTTCCTGTGGTCGTTCCGCAACGCCGAGCACGAGCAACGCGTGCAAGAGCATGGTGCGCAAGCATCGCGCCCGGCGTGTTCGTGACCTGCTCGGTCGACATCGCGCCGAAGTGGGGCGAGTACGAGCGCGTCACCGCGACGGCGCTGAACGCCTACCTCGGCCCGGTGATGTCGGGCTATCTCGCCAGCCTCGATCGCGAACTCGAAGAAGCTCGGCTACCGCCACGCCGCTGCAGATCACCCAGTGCGGCGGCGGCATCGATGCTCGGTCGACGCGCGCGAGCGACGCGCCGCTGCTGACGCTCGACTCCGGGCCGGTGTCGGGCGTCACCGGCTCGATGTTCCTCGGCAAGCTGATGGGCGAGACGAACATCATCACCACCGACATGGGCGGCACCTCCTTCGACGTCGGCATCGTCGACTGACGGGCAGCCCGCGTACTCGTTCGTCTCGCAACGTCACCAGTACGAGTACTTCCTGCCCAAGGTCGACATCCAGGCGATCGGCGCGGGCGGCGGCAGCCTCGCGCGCGTGCGACACGGACGGCAAGCACCCTTCGCGTCGGGCCGGACAGCGCCGGCGCCGATCCCGGGCCCCGCGTGCTACGGCAAGCGGCGGCATGACCCCGACGGTCACCGACGCCGACGTCGTGCTCGGCTACATCGACCCGGACAACTTCCTCGGCGGGCGGATGAAGCTCGACCGGCGAAATCGGTCGCCGCGGTGAAATCGGTCGCCGACAAGCTCGGGCTTGTCGCTCATGGAGGCGGCGAGCGGCATCGCCGGATCGCCGAGTTCAAGATGGCCGACATCATCCGCAAGATGACGGTCGAGAAAGGCTACGACCCGCGCGACTTCGTGCTGTTCGCGTTCGGCGGCGCCGGGCCGGTGCATGCGAGCGTGTTCGCGCGCCGAGCTCGGCGTACGGAAGGTCGTCGTGCCGCTGCGCGAGATCGCCTCGACCTGGTGCGCATTCGGCGCCGCGGCCGCCGACATCCTGCACGTCTACGAGCAGGTCGACATCCAGGGTTCGCCGTTCGACGGAGCGCGCGTGAACAGGGTCCTGGCCGATCTCCGGGCGCGCGCCGCGGCGCAGATGGAGAAGGACGGCATCGCCAGGGCGCGGCGCAAGTTCAGCTTCTCGCTCGACATGCGCCATCGCGGTCAGATCCACGAGGTCGAGGTGATGCTGCCGGAGGGCCGGCTGGACCGAGACTTCGCGGAACCGCTTCGCAACCGCTTTTACACGCGCTACGAACAGCTCTACGGAAAGGGCTCGTCGTACCGCGGCGCCCGCCTCGAGATCGTGACGCTGCGGGTGCGCGCAACCGCCGCCACGCCGCGCCCGAAGCTCTCGAAGGCGCGCACAGTGACCTCCGCCATCCCGGAGCAGGCGAAGCGCGGCACGCGTGCGATCTACTGGGCGGAGCCGAAGCGCACCATGAAGACACCGATTCTAGACGGCGCCGCACTGAAACCCGGCAATCGCATCAAGGGGCCCTGCATCGTCGAGACCACCGCAGACGAACGTCGTCGTGCATCCGGGACGTACCCTACGGGTGGACGCTTTCGGCAACTTCGAGATCCTGTTCAGGTAGCGCCAGGAGCCTGCCATGCCAAAAATCAGCGAGATGAAGGACGTCAAGTTCGACGGCAAGACCTACGGCTATGTGCCGCCAAAGAAGCTCGCCATCTCGAAGAAGCTCGAAGCTGCACGGCAAGTATCGCAAGGACATCGACCCGATCACCTACGAAGTGGTGCGCCATTCGCTCTGGCACGTGAACGAGGAGCATGGCGCCACGATCCAGCGCATCTCGGGCTCGCCGGTCGCGATGTACGCCCTCGACCTCAACCCCTCGATCCTCACCGAGGACGGCGAGTTCGTGTACTTCGGGCCCTACATGCAGTACATGTCCGGCGTCACCGACACGCAGGTGAAGTGGATCCTCGAGTACCGCAGCGACAACCCAGGGATCAAGGACGGAGACATGTTCCTCGCCAACGACCCCTGGGTCGGGGCGGCTCACCAGCAGGACGTGATGCTCATCTGCCCCGTGTTCTGGAAGGGCGAGCTCTTCTGCTGGGTCACGAACTGCCTGCACCAGTACGACATCGGCGGCATCACGCCCTCGTCGTTCTGCGGCTCGGCCGAGAACGCGTACGAGGAAGGCATCTGCCTCCCGCCGATCAAGATCGTCGAGAACAACGAGATCCGGCGCGACATCGAGGAAGCTTACCTGCGCGCCTCGCGCAAGCCCGACGCGGTGGCGCTCGACTTCCGCGCGCAGCTCGCGGGGAACATGACTGCGCGCGACCGGATCCTGCGGCTCATCAAGCGCTACGGCCCGGAGGTCGTGAAGGGCGTGATGAAGCGCATCCTCGACACGAGCGAGCGGGCGTTCCTGGACAAGCTGAAGCGCCTGCCCGACGGCGTCTGGCGCGACCGGACCTACGTCGAATGCTGCCGGCCGGGCGACCGCCGCACCCATCAGGTGATGCTGACGCTGCGCAAGCAGGGCAACCGGCTCGTTTTCGAGAACGAGGGCACCGCGCCCCAGGACGGCGCGATGAATGCGACGTTCTCCGGCTGGCGCGGGGCGATCATGGTGGCCCTCAACCAGCTGCTCTGCTGGGACCAGTACTTCGCGATCGGCGGCGCGCTGCGCCACGTCGAGTTCGACCCGACGCCGGGCACCTTCAACTGCGCGACGTTTCCCGCGTCGGTGTCGACCGCGCCGGTGCAGGCGATGGAGATCTCGCTGTATCCCGCCTACAACGTGCTCTCGAAAATGCTGTTCAGCGATCCGCGCATGCGCGCGGACATCATGTGCATCGGCGGCACGAGCCAGTGGCCGGCGACGATCTTCCGCGGCATCGACCAGTGGGGCGAGAAGTACGGCTACCTGCTCGTGGACCCGATCGGCGGCGCAATCGGCGCCTTCTCGACTGGCGACGGCATCTCGAACGGCGGGCAGTCGCGCACGCCGATCTGCCGGCTCCCGAACGTGGAGCACAACGAGCAGTCCTTCCCGCTGCTCGTCTTGTATCGCAAGGAGGTGGTCGACTCGGGCGGCGCCGGTCGCTGGCGCGGCGGGCTCTCGGCCGAGACCTGCTTCATCCCGCACCACACGCAGGTGATCACGCAGGACACGCTGTCGTCCGGGAACGCGATTCCGACATCGACCGGCATGATGGGCGGTTATCCGGCGACGGTGAACGTGTACAAGTTCAAGCGCGACACCGATATCCGGGCGCGCCTCGATCGGCGCGAGATGATCGGCGACTTTGCCGAGGTGCAGGGCACCTCCGAGGACCTGCAGCTCCGGCAGGAGAACTTCCCGCAGCGCCCGCAGGACGTGTATTCCGTCATCTGGACTGCGGCCGGCGGCTTCGGCGACCCGCTCGAGCGCGATCCCGAGCGCGTCTGCAAAGACGTGGTCGAGAACCGCGCGGTATCGCCGGAGGCGGCCCGCGCGATTTACGGCGTCGTGGTCGGCGCGGACGAGAAGCTCGACATCGAATCCACGCGGCGCCTGCGTGCCGAACGGCGCGACGCCCACCGGCGCAAGGATGGATCGGTGCGCACGCTCACCGGCAAGGTGCTCGCGCAGATCACCGACAACCTGGCGGTGCGCAAGGAGAACGGCACCCTGCACATCTGCTGCGCGAAGTGCGCCGCCGACCTCGGGCCGGTGCGCGAGAACTACAAGGACCACGCCGTCCGCGTCGACGACGAGATCGCCGCGTCAAACCCCAACGTCGGCGACTGGAAGCGCTACATCGACGAGCGGCCGGTGTTCCGGCAGTTCTTCTGCCCCGGCTGCGGCGCGCTGCTGGAGAACGAGATCGCCCGAGAAGGCGACCCCGTTCTGTGCGACATCGAGCTGCACATGAGGTAAGTGCGCAGGTTCAGCGCGCCCGGTGGCGCGGCGTGCGGGTGGGCTGCCAGCGCGCGTCGAGCCGCCGTGCTTCTTCGGCCAGGATCTCGAGGAACGCCTCTGCGGCGGGCGCGAGCGGCCGGCGCGACGGCTCGATCAGCACCAGGTCGAGGGCGAGCGCCGGTTCGACGAGCGGATTGATCGTGAGCTCGCGCTGCTCGATGTCCGAGACCATCATCGTCCCCGGGAGGATCGTCACCCAGTCGGTCCCCGCGACGAAGTCGAGCGTGCCGAACATCGTATCGAGCTCGAGCCGGCGGGCAATCGCGACGCCGTTTGCGGCGAGGTAGGTCTCGATGCGTTGCCGACGCGCGTTTGCCGCGCTCGGCACGACGAGGTTCAGCGCTCCGAGGTCGGCGAGGCGCACCGGCGCCAGGTGCTGCAGCCGCGATCGGCGGCCCGATACGAGGAGCTCCGGCGTGCGCAGGAACAGCCGGCTCTTGAGGCCCACTTCGCCCAGCACGGGCGGCACGATTGCGAACGCGAGCTCGCCCGCGCGCACCTGCTCGGTGAGGATTCCGCTATACGCCTCGACGACGCGCACTGCGACGTTCGGGTGAATGTCCATGAAGCGCGCGAGCGCCGGGGCGAGGGAGCACCGGGTGACGGTCGGCATGAGCCCGACGACGATCTCGCCGGCCAGCCCGCCGCCGAAGCGCGTAAGCGCCCGGCCCGCCTCCTCGTGGGCGCGCAGGACCTCGATGCAGCCGCGGTAGTACGCGTCCCCCGCCGGCGTCGGCAGCACCGCCCCGTCGCGCGCGAAGAGCTTCACCCCGAGCCGGTCCTCCAGCTTGCGGATGTGCTGCGAGACCCCTGGCTGCGTGGACTTCTCGCGCGCGGCTGCGGCGGTGAACGAGCGCTCCTCGTAGACGGCGACGAACAGGCGCATGTCGCGCAGGCTTTCGGACATCCGGGCCTCCCATAACGATTCCTGATGCAATCTAGCAGATCAAATAATTTCCGGTACTCGGGCGGCGCGGCTAGCCTTGGCGAATGCCACGCGCCTCGCCGCGCGCGGACGACGGGTCGGGCGCAGCCGCTGCGAACCGCTGCGAACACGAGAGGCCCGCGTGAGCTTTCATCGGGAGTGGAGATGACCGAGCGCAGGCTCGACCTGAGCGAACAGATCGACCAGCGCGCGCTCCGCCACGCGCTCGGGCGATTCGCCACCGGCGTCGCGGTCATCACCACGTGCACGGCCGACGGCAAGCTCGAAGGCCTCACCGTCAACTCGTTCGCGTCGGTATCGCTCGATCCGCCCCTCGTCCTCTGGTGCCTGCAGCGCACCGCGCCGTCCTTCCAGAGCTTCGCGGCCGCCGGCGTGTTTGCGGTGAGCGTGCTCGGCGCCGACCAGCATGCGTTGTCCCACCGGTTCGCGACCGCGGCGGCCCACAAGTTTGGCAGCGTGGGCCACGTTCCCGGCTACGGCGGCGCGCCGCGTCTCGCCGACGCGCTCGCCTGGTTCGAATGCCGGACCGAGCGGACCGTCGACGGCGGGGATCACGTGATATTCATCGGGCGAGTATTGCGTGCCGGCTACCGCGACGGCGAACCGCTCGTCTACAGTGCCGGGCGCTATTGCCTGCCGGCACGACTCACCGACGCCGCCTGAGCGGCGCTCGCCCAAGGAGAACGCAATGAAGCTCGGCTATTTCACGATGCCCCTGCATCCGCCGTCGCGCAACTATGCGCAGACGCTCAAGGAGGATCGCGACGCGATCGTGCTCGCCGACCGGCTCGGATTTTCGGAGGCCTATGTCGGCGAGCACGTCACCGACACCGCCGAGACGATTACCGATTGCACGGTGTTCCTGGCGAGCCTCGCGCCCGCTCACGAAGACCATCAAGCTCTGCACCGGAACGATCAACCTGCCGAACGGCCATCCGGCCGCGATCGCCTCGAAGATCGCGATGCTCGACAATATCCTCGAAGGCCGCTTCATCTTCGGCATCAGCCCCGGCGGGCTGCCTTCGGACTGGGAGATCTTCGGCAACCTCGGCGCGGCCCGGACCGAGATGTTCGTCGAGTGCATCGACCACGTGCTGGGGCTGTGGGCGAGCGCGGGCGCCATCAAGCGCGAGGGCAAGTACTGGAATCTCTCCACCGAAAAGACGGTCATCGCCGACATCGGCCAGGGGCTCATGCTCAAGCCTTTCCAGACGCCGCACCCGCCGATCGTGGTGACCGCGGTCGAGCCGTTCTCGAAGGGCGTGACCGAGGCCGCGGCACGCGGGTGGGACATGATCTCGGCGAACTTCCTGCTGCCGCAGTGGGTGAAGTCCCACTGGCCGAAGTACCTGGAGGGATGCCAGCGCATCGCCCGCACGCCCGACCCCGCCAACTGGCGCGTAGCGAAGACCGTCTTCGTGGCCGACGACGAGCGCACGGCGCGGGAGTACGCGTTCGGGGCACAGAGCCCCTACCGGTTCTATTACAAGCAGCTCGGGTTCAAGCTGGTGCGCGCCGGCCGCGCCAACCTGTTCAAGCCGGACAAGGACATGCCCGATTCGGCAGTGACGACCGACCACATTGTCGACCGGCTGGTCGTGGCCGGCACGGTGGACCAGGTCACCGAACAGCTGCTCGCCTTCCGCGAGCAGGTCGGCGACTTCGGCACCCTGCTCTACTGCGGCATCGACTGGGTCGACGAGCGGCTCGCCCGGCGTTCGATGGAGCTGATGTCCGAGAAGGTGATGCCCAAGATCAACGCCGCGATCGGCAGCGCACGGGCGGCGGCGTAGACCGCCCTCATTGACACTCGACTAACCCTCAGTCAGCATCGGCGTCCTATTCAGGAGGAGGTATCCAATGAAACTCATCAGACTGATCGCCGCTGTATTCGCGGCAGTCGCGATGCTTGCGTCCGGGCTTGCCGCGGCGCAGCAGCCGATCAAGGTCGGTATGAGCATGCCGCAAACCGGCTCGCTGGGCGCAGGCGGCAAGGCGGCGCTTCTCGCCCTGCAGATGTGGGTCGAGGACGTCAACGCCAAGGGCGGTCTGCTCGGGCGCAAGGTGGAGTTCATCGTCTACGACGATCAGACCAACCCGGCCCTGACTCCCGGCATCTACACCAAGCTGCTCGACGTCGACAAGGTCGACCTGCTCATCGCGCCCTATGGGACGGTGCCCACCGCGCCGATCATGCCGCTCGTCAAGCAGCGCGACCTGCTGCTGATGGGCAACTTCTCGTTCCAGGTGAACCGCACTGTGAAGCACGACAAGTGGTTCAACAACTCCCCGTGGAACGACGCCGCGAGCTGGTCCGACGGCTTCTTCGCGGCCGGCCAGAAGCTCGGCGGGAAGACGGTCGCTTTCCTCGCCGCCGACCAGGAGTTCGCGCAAAACCTGGCGAACGGCGCGCGGGAACTCGCCAAGAAGACGGGGCTGCAGACCGTCTACGACCAGAACTACCCGCCCGCGACGGTCGACTTCTCGACCATGATCCGCGCCATCCGCGCCGCGAAGCCGGACATCGTGTTTGTGATGTCGTATCCGAACGACTCAGTGGCGATCGTGCGCGCGGTGAACGAGATCGGCGTCGGCGACTCGGTCAAGCTGTTCGGCGGCGGCATGGTCGGCCTGCAGTTCACGCCGATCATGGAATCGCTCGGCTCGTCCCTCAACGGCATCGTCAACTACAACTCCTACGTTCCGGGGATCAAATACCCCGGCATCGAGGAGTTCCTGCAGCGCTACTCGAAGCGGGCGGTGGAGGCGAAGGTGGATCCGCTCGGCTTCTACCTGCCGCCGTTCAACTACGCGATCGGACAGATGCTCGAGCAGGCGGTCACCGCCACGAAGAGCCTGGATCACAAGGTACTCGCGGACTACATCCGCAAGAACGAGATGAAGACCATCGTCGGCCCGATCCGCTACGGCCCGGATGGCGAGTGGGCCAACCCGCGCGTGGTGCAGGCCCAGTTCCGCGGCGTCGTCGACAAGAACATGGAGCAGTTCCGCCAGCCGGGCAAGCAGGTCGTGCTGTATCCGGACCAGTTCAAAACCGGCGAGGTCATCGCCCCGTTCGAGAAGGCGCGCAGCGGCAAGTAGGCGCCTCCGGTCGAATCGTCCAAACGCGGCGCGGCGACCCCGCGCCGTTTTTCTGGGAACCCGCTTTGTTCTCGTTCGAGCTCCTGCTGGAGGCGATCCTTTTCGGCGTCCTGCTGGGGTGTTTCTACGCGGCCGTGAGCATCGGCCTGTCGGTGTCGTTCGGGCTGCTCGACGTCCCGCACGTCGCGCACCCGGCGATCATGGTGTTCGGCTCCTATTGCACCTATCTCCTCGGGCTCTACGGCTTCGACCCCATCCTCGCCGGCATCGCGCTGATGCCGTTGTTTTTCCTCCTCGGCATGGGGGTGTATCGCTTCTACTACGAGACCTTCGAGAAGCGAGGCACCGAGGCCGGGGTGCGCGGCCTGGCGTTCTTCTTCGGCATCGCTTTCATCATCGAGGTCGGCCTGATCCTCGTCTTCGGCGTCGACCAGCGCATGGCGCAGGCGCCCTACATCGGCACCAGCCTGTCGATTGCCGGCTACCGCATTCCCTACCGCATGCTGGTGGCCTTCGGCGTCGCGCTGGTCCTAACTGCTGCGTTAACGATCTATTTCTCGAAGACCTTCCTTGGCCGGGCCATCAAGGCGGTGGCGCAGGACGAACCGGCGCTCCGCCTGATGGGCGCCAACCCGGTGCGCATTAAGCAATGGGCCTTCGGCATCGCCACCGGTGTCTCCGCGCTGGCCGGCGCCATGCTGATCATCGTCGGTCCGGTGGAGCCGAGCCTCGACCGCCTTTACATCGGCCGCACCTTCTGCGTGGTGGTCCTCGCCGGGTTGGGCAGCATGACCGGTACGCTCGCCGCTGGGCTGATCCTCGGCATCGCGGAGTCGATCGTGCTGACTTTGTTCGGCGCTTCGTGGGCGCCGGCGGTTGCCTTCGGCCTGCTCCTAATCGTATTGGGAATCAGACCGCAAGGGCTATTCGGACGGTGAGCGCCCTGTGAAATACTGGATCGGCGCCGTCGTCATCCTCCTCGCCGCCATGAGCCTGGCGCTGAGCGGGATCAACGAGTACTTCTTCTTCGCCGGCTACGTTGTCCTCACGTTCGTCGTGCTGGCCACCGCGTGGAACATCCTCGGCGGCTACGCCGGCTACGTGAACTTCGGCACCCCGGCATTCTTCGGCCTCGGCGCGTACTCGGCGGCCGTACTGTTCAAGGCCCTTGGGGCGCCGCTCCTGCTGCAGATCGTCGCCGGCGCGGCGATGGGCGGGCTGCTCGGCTTCGGGGTCGGCCTGCTGACGCTGCGCCTGCGCGGCATCTTCTTCGCGATCGCCACCGTCGCCGTGATCTTCATCATGGAGACGCTGATGGTGAACTGGCGCTACGTCGGCGGTGCCACCGGCCTACAGCTGCTGCGCCCGCCGGTGCCGGAGCCTTTCGACACCTACACCCGGATGCTCTTCGTGGTGATGGCGCTGATGGCGGTCGTGGCGGTGTCGGTCGCGCGCTATGTCCAGGTGTCGTGGATCGGCAGGGGCCTGCGCGCCATCCGCGACAGCGAGGAGGCGGCCGAATGCTCCGGCGTGCCGACGCTGCGGCTGAAGCTCTTCGCCTGCGTCGTGTCGGGGGCACTGATGGGCGCCGCCGGCGCGCCGATGCCGATGTACCTGAGCTTCATCGAACCGGCGTCCACGTTCAACTTGAGCTACACGATCGGCGCTCTCGGCGGCGCGATCATCGGCGGCATGTCGCACTGGCTCGGCCCGATCGTCGGCGCCATCCTGCTCGGCTCGCTGCAGCAGATCGTCACCGTCACCGTCTCGGGCGAAGTCAACGTGTTGGTGGTCGGCGTGCTGCTGGTCCTGTTCGTGGTCGCCGCTCCCGAGGGCATATTGGGACTTTTCAGAAGGCTCACTTTCGCGAAAAGAAGATGAGTTCGATTCTGAAGATCGAGAGAGTTTCGAAACACTTCGGCGGTTTTACGGCGCTTTCGGACGTGAACATCGAGATCGCCCAGGGCGAGCGTTTCGGCCTGATCGGCCCCAACGGCTCGGGCAAGACGACCCTCATCAACTGCATCTCGGGGTCGCTCAGGAACGACGGCGGTTCGATCGTGTTCGACGGCGAGGAGATCTCCCGCCTGCCGGCCTTTCAGCGGACCCGGCGCGGCATCGCGCGCAGCTTCCAGGTGCCGCGGCCGTTCTCGAGCATGTCGGTGCTCGAGAACCTCGTCGTGCCGCTCGAATACGTCGTCCACCGCGCGTCGCTGCACACCGCCGACTCGCAGGGAGAGGCGATGGAGCTCTTGCGGCGCATCGGGCTCGCGGACAAGGCGGAGACGCCCTCGAACCAGCTCACGCAGGTGGACCTCCGCAAGCTCGAGCTCGCGCGCGCGATGGCGGCGCGGCCGCGCCTGCTGATCTCGGACGAGGCAATGGCGGGCCTGTCGGGATCGGAGGTGGACGAGATCCTCGACATCCTGATCAAGCTGAACGAGACCGGGATCACGATCATCATGATCGAGCACATCATGCACGCGGTGATGCGCTTCTCCGAGCGCGTCGTCTGCCTGGACGCCGGCAGGAAGATCGCCGACGGCCGGCCGCAGGAGGTGATCGCCATCCCCGAAGTGCGGAAGGCGTACCTTGGCGAATAGCATCGCCGTGGAGGGCTTGCGCGCCGGCTACGGGTCGGTGCAGGTGCTCGAGAACCTCTCGCTCCGGGTCGACGACGGCGAGACGGTGACCCTGCTCGGGACCAACGGCAACGGCAAGAGCACGCTGATGAAAGCCGTGATGGGCTTCGTCAAGCCGACCGCCGGCCGCATCGTTGCTGAGATCGACGGCGTCAAGCACGACCTAGTCGGCCTCGACCCGGAGCAGGTCGTCGATCTCGGCATCGTGCTCGTGCCCGAGGGGCGCCGGCTCTTCCCTAAGCTGACCGTCGAAGAGAACCTGCTGCTCGGCGCCTTCCGCCCCACGGCGCGCGGCAAGATCGCCGAGAACCTGCTGTTCTGCTACGAGGCGTTTCCGCGCCTGGCCGAGCGCCGCAAGCAGCTGGCCGGCAGCATGTCGGGCGGCGAGCAGCAGATGGTCGCGCTCGCGCGGGCCCTCATGACCGCGCCGAAGATCCTGCTGATCGACGAGCCCTCGGTCGGGCTCGCGCCGATCCTGGTGGCGCGCACGATCGAGAAGATCGCCGAGCTCAAGAAGATGTTCCGACTCACCGTGCTCATGGCGGAGCAGAACTTCAACCAGGCGATCCGCATCGCCGACCGCGGGTACGTGATCGTCCACGGCCACATCGAGTTCGAGGCCAAGTCGCGCCAGGATCTCGCCGACAACGAGATGATCCGCAAGCTGTATCTCGGCCTGTAGCGTCGTCCGAGGGAAAGTCCCATGACCAACGTCCCCCCGCTGCCGCGCGAGCGCGTTCCGTACAGCGCGATCGTCGACCGGCCGCCGCTCAAGCTGCCCGACGGCGCGCGCATGGCCGTCTGGACGATCGTGAACGTCGAGGACTGGGGCATCGAACGGCCGATGCCCCGCACGGTGCTGCCGCCGCCGATGGGCCAGCCGCTGCTGCCCGATCTGCCGAACTGGGCGTGGCACGAGTACGGGATGCGGGTCGGCTTCTGGCGGCTGTACGACTGCATGCGCAGGTACGGCATCACGCCCACGCTCGCGATCAACGGGATCGTGTGCCGCAACTATCCGCGCGTCGCGCAGGCGGCGAAGGACGCCGGCTGGGAGTTCATGGGCCACGGCTGGGTGCAGGGTCCGATGCACAAGGTGGAGGATCAGCGCGCCGCGATCCGGGACACGGTGGCGGCAATCCGCCAATTCGCCGGCACGGCGCCGCGGGGCTGGGAGAGCCCCGGCCTCACGGAGACCTACGACACGATCGATCTCCTCGCCGAGGAAGGCATCGAGTACGTCGCCGACTGGGTGTTCGACGACCAGCCGGCGTACATCCGCACGCGCAAGGGACCGGTGGTATCGGTGCCCTACACGGTCGAAACCAACGACATCCCGATGATGCTGATCCAGCATCACGGCTCGGAGGAGATGCTCCGGCGCGGCGTCGACCACTTCGACCGCCTGTACGCGGAGAGCGCGACGATCACGCGCGTGATGGCGATCAGCGTGCATCCCTACATCTCGGGCGTGCCCCATCGCATCGGTTATCTCGAGCGCCTATACGAGCACATCCGCGCCCGGACCGACGTCGCGCTGTGGCCGGGCGAGCGCATCCTCGACTGGTACAAGACCCAGGTTCCGCCGCCGCAGTGACGAGCGAACGGGTGGCGAGGACGACCGACAGTGCGCGCGGCGCGGCCGCGAAGCCGCCCCGCACGCGCCTCTCGCCGGCCGAGCGCGAGCATCTCATCGTCGCCGGGGCGGTGCGCTATTTCGCCGAGGTCGGCTTCGGCGGGCAGACGCGCGAGCTCTCGCGCCGGCTCGGCATCACCCAGCCGCTCCTGTACCGTTATTTCCCGTCGAAGCAGGCGCTGATCGAGCGCGTGTACCGCGAGGTGTTCCTTGCGCGCTGGGACCCGACCTGGGAGACGCTGCTCGAGGATCGCAGCCGGCGCCTGCGCGATCGGCTGATCGAGTTCTACTGCCGCTACAGCGCGGTGATCTTCCGCCCCGAGTGGATCCGGCTCTATATGTACTCGGGCCTCGCCGGCATGGACATCAACCGGCGCTACATCGAGCTCCTCGAGCGGCTGTTGTTCCGGCGGATCTGCCTGGAGCTGCGCGCCGAGCTCGGCCTGCCCGGCGAGGACGAGATGCCGATCAAGCCGGAGGAGATCGAGCTCGTCTGGGTTCTGCACGCCGGCATCTTCTATTACGGCGTGCGCAGGTTCATCTACAAGGCGAAGGCGCGCAATACGCCGGAGCAGACAATCGAGCACGCGGTCGACAGCATGCTCGGCGGGGCGCCGAAGGTGCTGCGCGCATTGCTGGCTGCCCGCAAGTAGCCGCGTCGCGCGGTGGGCGCCCAATAAAGAAACGGGCTCCGAAACGCCCGCAGCCCGGAGTCTGTCGCCGACGGACTCAGAAGTAGAACGTCAGCCGCCCATTGATCACGTAGTCGTACTGCGGATCGTCCTTGACGAGGCCGTAGGCGCCGCCGAAGGCGAACTCGACGCGCTTGCTGACCCGCTTGATGAACAGGACGTCGATCGGCACGAACCACTTGCGGGTCTCCTGGTTGTAGCTGATCGAGTTCTCGTTGTAGAACGAGAGCGACCAGCCGTCAGGAAGCCCGAAGGTTGCGGTCGGATAGAGGTCGAGCCGGCGGATTTGCGCGGCACCCGGCTCGGTCGCATGAACGCTTATGAAATAGCGGGCGAGCGGATTGATCGTGATGCGCTGCTCGGGAATGGTGTAGATCGCAGCGATCGACGGCGCGACCTAGTACTGATCCGACCCGAACGGCGCGCTCCCGCCGGTCGGAAAGACGAAGCGCACGCTGGTCGACAGCTTGAGATTCGTCGCCACTTCGGGCGAGACAAAACTTTCCTCGACGAACCAGTCGGCAATCCCCGCCTTCCAGCCGCCGGCCGGGTTATCGGGGCCGACCTTGTCCGTGTAATACACCGGCAGGTCGATCCGCTGCGTGAACGTCCAGCCGTGCGGCAGGTTGAAAGGGATGAAGAGCCGCGGACGATACTGCCACCGTTCGGTGTCGTTCGTGTTCTCCTGGAAGTAGAGCCAGTTGTCGAACCGGATCGGCGGGCGCTCCTGGGCGAGGACGCCGGCCGCGGCCGGCAGCAGGGCAAGCGCGGCAAGGGTTGCGCGGAACCTCATCGCGTCTTCCCGAGCGCCGTCGCATCAAGCACCCCGCCGAACGCACTGTCCGAGGCACTGATGCGGCTCACCTTCAACCGACCACTTCCACTGCCCCGCTCTGCGTCGACTTCACGATCGCCTCCAGCGCCGATACTGTTCCAATCATCTGCTCGTGCGGCACCGGATAGGCTGCACGGCCCTCGATCGCGTCGGCAAAAGCTTCCAGGTTCGCGAGCACGGCCGGCGCAGGCGGATAGTCGACGGTGCGTTTCTCCTCCCCGCGCAGCGCGGTGGTGAGCGTCCAGCCCTGCGGTGCTTCGGGGTGCGCCTTGTCGCGCACCTCGGCCCAGCCCTTCGATCCGTACACGGCGACGCGTCCGTCGAACGGCGTCGCGAGCACGGCGCTGATCAGCGCGTGCCCGCCGCTCTTGAAGTTCGCCAGAACCGCGAGCGTGTCGCCATTCGCGAGCGCGCTGCCGAGCTGCTTCACGCTCGCATACACGCTCTGCGCCGGTCCGAGGAAGCCCACCGACAGATCGACGAGGTGAATGCCGGTGGCAGTGAGCGGACCCGCCGGCGCGTCCTTCGCCGACACGCGCCAGTTGTCGAGCGGCATGGTGAGAAACTTGTCCTGGCTGAAATTTGCCTCGATCTGCAGCAGTGTTCCCAGCGCGCCGCTCGCGGCGAGCCGCGCGACCTCCTGGACCGGCGGCTCGAATCGCTTCTCGTGACCGACGGCGATCTGCACGCCGTTCGCCCTCACCGCCTCGATGGCGCGCAGGACTTCGCTCCGCGAGAGCGACAGCGGCTTCTCGCAGAACACGTGCTTGCGCGCGTTCGCCGCCGCGACGATCTGATCGGTGTGCATCGAGTGCGGCGTGCACAGCACGACCGCGTCGACCTCGCGGTCCGAAAGCGCGTCGCCGAGCTCCGGAGCGAGCGGCAGTCCCTGCTCGCGTGCAAACGGCGCGGCGAGCGGGCTCGGATCGATGCCCTTCACCGCCCGGATCCTGGTGCTCCCCTTCAGGAGCTGCACGATGATCCGCCCCCACCAGCCGAGCCCGACGACTGCGACGCGAACCATTCAATCCCCCATCAATGCAGGCCCTCGATCTCGCTCGGGCTGATTGCCGTCTCGCGCAGCACCGCCTCGGTGGTGCGATAGCGCTCGGCCATCTCGCGCTCGGCGCCCGAGCGGATCTGCGCCTGCAAGTATGCCCCGAGGTGGCGCGCGCGCGCGATGCACTTCATGCCGTAGGGCTGGCGGTCGCGCTCGTACGCCGCCACCGCCGCGGCCACGTCGCTGCCGTGCTCGCCGAGCCGATTGACGAGCGCGATCGCGTCGTCACCCGCCTTCAGCACGCCCATGCCGACGTGCGGCCGGGCGACGAACGCGGCGTCGCCGAGCGTCGCGATGCGGCCGAACGCGAGGCGCGGCGACTCGAGGTCGTAGATCGGCTGGATGAACGGCGCGTCCGTGAGCTCGATCACCTTGGCGATCTGCGGGGCGAGGATCGCGCCCGCGTCGCGCCGCATTGCGGCGATCACGTCCGGACGGATCAGGTGCGGCGGGATCTGGCCTTCCTGTCGGGTCCCATTCACGTCGGTGAGCAGCCACGGCAGGCGTTCGGCCTCGTCTGCCGGCCGATACCAGACGAAGTTGTACCGGCGCTCGCCGCGGCGCGTCGTGTTGTCCTTCCCGGCGACCGGATACGTGACGATCTGCTCCTGCGGCGGCAAACCGAACACGAAGTCCTCGAAGATCTCGTCGCGAAGCCCCGGCGGGAACGCGTGTTCCTCGATCA
Organism: uncultured beta proteobacterium; assembly: GCA_963747775.1. Lineage (GTDB taxonomy): Bacteria > Pseudomonadota > Gammaproteobacteria > Burkholderiales > SG8-39 > JAGVSZ01. Next base: position 539,560 of record CAVVGT010000016.1, on the reverse strand, counting down.
GTCCGCGCCAGGCGACATAGCCGGCGTACTGCGGGCGCACGTCGGGCGCGAGCTGCATGCGCACGGTGGAGCGGATGCCGTCGGCTGCCACGAGCAGCTCGCCCTCCTCCTGCGCGCCGTCCTCGAACGTCGCGATCACCCGGTCCGCGCGGCTCTCGACCCGCGCGACGCCGCGTCCGAAGTGGTATCGCTCGGGTGGAAAGACGTCCTTCAGCAGCCGGTAGATGCGTCCCCAGGCGGTCATTACCTGCGGCAGGTCGCGCGTGCCGGCGACGGTGCCGTCGCGTGCGAGCGCGACGCGCCGCCGGACGCGCACGCCGACCGACTCGTCGAGCGGCGCGCCGGCGCGCTCGAGGGCGTGCATGAGCTCCGGGTGGGTGGCGAGCCCGGCGCCGCGGGCCGCGAGCGCCTCGCCCGTCTTCTCGTACACGTCGACCCGCCAGCCCGCCCGCAGGAGCAGGTTGGCGGCGAACAGCCCGCCGAGCGAGCCGCCGATCACCAGCGCGCGTTTGCTCATCGTCTTCCGTTGCGGTTTATCGGCTGATAATCTAGGCGCCCGCGGCGTCGCGCGTCAACTGCGGCGGACGCCGGTCCCAAAGGAGGAGACGATGGCTTACCAGGAGACCCTGCCCCGCGTCCGCGTCTCGCGCAAGGAGATGATGAAGCGTGTCGCGCGCTTCTCGAAGCTGAAGGGGTTCGACGGCGGACTGCCCGACAGCAAGATGCCCGGCTGCGAGCGCATCCTCTACAACGTCATCGGGTTCCAGCCGCCGCCCGGCGAAGGCGAAGGCATGCAGTCGCCGGTCGGCGCCCAGTCCTCGCGCAACGCCGCGATCAAGATCTCGGAGGGCTTCAACCTCGGGTACTGCCGCGCGCTGCCGGGGAAGGGGCCGATGCTGCACAACCACGACACCAACGAGACCTTCATCGCGATGACCGGCACGTGGCGGGCGAGCTGGGAAAACGAGAAAGGCAAGCTCGAGCACGTCGAGCTGAAGCCGCTCGACGTGATCTCGTTCCCGCCGGGGGCGAACCGGCGTTTCATGAACGTCACCAAGGGACCGAAGAACAAGTACTCGATCCTCATGTTCGTGATCGGTGGCAACGAACCCCGCGCCGAGTTCACGAGCGAGTCGATGGACGAGCTCGAGCACGCGGGTGTGTGGCCGGAGCCGCCGGGGCGCGCGAAGAAGAAGCGCTAGACCAGCTCGCCGAGCACGGCCGTCCACGCGGCGGCGAGATTGCGCAGCGCGTAGCCCCCGCCGCCGAAGGCCATCAGCCGTCCGTTGCACGTCTCGTCCGCGAGCTTGCGGAGGTCGCGGGCGACGCGCGCGTGAACCGCCGGCGTGTAGTGCAGGTCGGCAAGCGGGTCGCCGGCAAGCCCGTCCGCGCCGCACTGGAGAATCAGGAACTGCGGTTTGAAATGCCGCAAGTGCGCGAGACCCTGCCCCCAGGCGGCGAAGAATTCGCGATCGCCCGATCCGGGCGCGAGCGGCAGGTTGAGCTTCGTGCCCTCGGCTGCACCGCGGCCGGTTTCGTGCGCATGGCCGGTGCCCGGATAGAGAAAATTGCCGTCCTCGTGGATGTCGACGACGATCAGGTCCGGGTCGGACTCGTACGGATAGTAGATCCCGTCCCCGTGATGCACGTCGATGTCAACGTAACCGATGCGCGCGACGCCGAAGCGCGAGCGCAGGCTGTCGATCACCACGCCGAGGTCGTTGAAGACGCAGAACCCGGCCGAGCGGCCGCGGCGCGCGTGATGCAGGCCGCCGATCGGCTGGAAAGTCCGCACCGCGCGTCCCGACATGATGCAGTCCATCCCTTCGATCGCGGTTCCGGCCACCGCGGACGCGATCTCGTAGCAACCGGGGAACGCCGGCGTGTCGCCGTAGTCGAGGTAGCCTTCCCCGATCCGCGAACGGATCTCGACCCAGCTCACGTGGTCGGTGCTGTGGAAGCGCTCGATCTCGGCGCGGGTCGCCAGCCGCGGCGCAATAATCGCGACCCGGCGATCCAGACCGTGCGCCGCCGCCTCGGCGAGGAACGCACCCTGCCGGTCCACGCCGAGCGGATGACCTTCCGGGAAGCCGTACCTCGCGAGCGCCTCGCCGACCAGCAGCAGCGTCTCGTGCATCATGCCCCGATCGTAGACCTTTCGTTCGCAGCGCAACAGATGGCACACTATCGATCACAAGAACGCCCGTTCCGGCGCGGACGCGCCGAGTCATCCGAAGGAGGTCCGTCGTGAAAGCCCCGTCTTTCGCGTACGCGAAGCCGCGCTCGCTCGATGAAGTCTTCGCGCTCGCCGAGCAGCACGGCGAGGATGCGAAGCTGCTCGCCGGCGGGCAGACGCTGCTCGCCACGCTCAACATGCGGCTCTCGTCGCCTGCGCTGCTCATCGACATCACCGCCCTGCCCGGGCTCGCCGGCATCGCGGTCAAGGGCAACACGCTGCGCATCGGCGCGTTGACCACGCACCGCACGATCGAGCGGTCGCCCGAGATCGCCCGGCACTTGCCGCTTCTCGCGCAGGCCGCCCCGAATATCGCGCACGTCGCGATCCGCAACGCCGGCACCCTCGGCGGCAGCCTCGCGCACGGCGATCCGGCCGCGGAATGGCCGGCGTGCTGCCTCGCGCTCGACGCGACGATCGTGATCGCGGCGAAGAGCGGCGAGCGGCGCGTGAAGGCGAGCGAGTTCTATCGCGGCCTGTTCGAGACCGCGCTTGGCGCCGGCGAAGTGATCGTCGCCGCCGAATTTCCGCTCCCGGGCCCGGGCTCCCGGAGCGCGTTCCTGGAGCTCGCGCGCCGGCACGGCGACTACGCGATCGTCGGCGTCGCGGCACTGGCGAAGGCGGCCGGCGGCACGCTCTCGGACGTGCGGCTCGCGTTCATCGGTGCGGGTCCGACGCCGATCCTGGCGAAGCATTCGATGGCCGCGATCGAAGGCAGGAAGGTCGGTGCCGAGACGATCGCAGCGGCGCAGGCCGCGCTCGCCAAGGATCTCGCTCCGATGGGCGATCTCAACGGCTCGGCGGCCACCAAACTCCACCTCGCCCGCGTGCTGTGCGGCCGGGCACTGACGGCACTCGCGTCCTAGCCATGGATACCACGATCGAAACCACCATCACCGTCAACGGCACGCCGGTCACGCGGCGCGTGCCCGCACGGCAGCACCTGATCGATTTCCTGCGCGACACGGTCGGCCTGACCGGCTCGCACATTGGCTGCGAGCACGGCGTCTGCGGCGCCTGCACGGTCCGCGTGGACGGCGAAATCCTGCGCGGGTGCCTCATGCTCGCGGTGCAGGCGCACGGCCGCAAGGTCGACACGATCGAGGGCCTCTCCGACTCGGGCGAACTGGCCGCGCTGCAGAAAGCCTTCCACGAGCACAACGCGCTCCAGTGCGGGTTCTGCACGCCCGGGATGCTGATCGCCGCGCAGGACCTGGTTCGCACCAAGCCGGACGCCTCGCGCGACGAGATCCGCGCGTACCTGTCCGGCAACTACTGCCGTTGCACCGGCTACCACGCGATTGTGGACGCGGTGCAGGAGGTGCTCGAGAACGCGAAGGGAGCGAAGCGATGAACGCGCGTGCCGAACTTCCCCTGCATGCGCCCGGCACGCAGACCGACAAGGGCTACATCGGGCAGAGCGTGCCGCGCCCGAACGCGAAGCGCCTGCTGCAGGGCCGCGGTGCCTTCGTAGACGACCTGCGCTTCGCGCGGCTCGCGCACGTCGTCTTCTTCCGCAGTCCGCACGCGCACGCGAAGGTCAAGCGGCTCGATCTCACGCAGGCCGCATGCCAGCCCGGCGTGATCGCGTGCTTCGACGGCCGCGCGGTGGCCGAGTACTGCACGCCGTGGGTCGCGGTGCTCGCGCACTTGAAGGGAATCAAGTCGCCGCCGCAGTACGCGATCGCGATCGAGCGCGCGTGCTGGCAGGGCGAGGCGGTCGCCGCGATCGTGGCCGAGACGCGCGAGCAGGGCGAGGATGCGGCCGCGCACGTCGAGGCCGAGTGGGAGGAGCTGCCGGTCGTCACCGACATGGAGGACGCGCTCTCGAATCGCTACGTCATCCATCCCGACCTCGGCGACAACATCTGCTTCAAGCGCGAGCTCGACACGGGCGGTGTCGACGACGCGTTCGCGAAAGCGGATCTCGTGGTCGAGGAGACGTTCGGCTTCGGGCGCCACACCGGCGTGTGCATGGAGACGCGCTCGATCCTGGCCGACTACAACGCCGCGGACCACTCGCTGACGGTGTACCACGCGACGCAGGCCCCGCACATGATGCAGGACATCTTCTCGCGCCACCTCGGCATTCCCGAGGCGAACGTGCGGGTGATCTGCAAGGACGTCGGCGGCTCGTTCGGCATCAAGGTGCATGTCTATCCCGACGAGATGGCGACCGCCGCGATCTCGGTCATCCTCCGCCGTCCGGTGAAGTTCGTCGCCGACCGGCTCGAATCGTTCCTCACCGACATCCATGCCCGGGAGCACCGCGCGAAGGTGCGGCTCGCGTGCCGCAAGGACGGCCAGATCCTGGCGTTCGACCTCGACGACCTCACCGCGATCGGGCCGTACTCGGTGTACCCGCGCACGAGCGGCATCGAGGGCAACCAGGTCGTCAACCTTACCGGCGGCCCGTACACGCACCAGCAGTACCGGGCGAAGATGCACGTCGTCTTCACCAACAAGAACGTGACCTGCCAGTACCGGGCAGTCGGGCACCCGATCGCCGCCGCGCTCACCGAGGGGATCGTCGACCTCGCGGCGGCGAAGCTCGGCATGGATCCGGCCGACTTCCGGCGCAAGAACCTCATCGCCGACGACGCCTATCCGTACACGTTCCCGTCGGGCGTCAAGTTTGAGCGCCTGTCGCACCACAAGACGCTCGACAAGCTGCTCGCGCTGATGGACTACAACAAGCTGCGCGCCGAGCAGGCGGCGCTGCGCAAGAAGCATGTTTACCGCGGGATCGGGCTTGCGGCGATTATCGAGGTGACCGGGCCTTCGCCCGCGTTCTACGGCGTCGGTGGTGCGCGCATCTCGGCGCAGGACGGCGCGACCCTACGCCTCGAGCCGACCGGAATGGTGACGTGCATCGGCAGCGTCACCGAGCAGGGCCAGGGGACCGAGGGCATCTTCGCGCAAATCGCGGCGAGCGCCGTCGGCGTCACGATGGACAAGGTGCGCGTCATGACCGGCGATACCGGTGTCACCCCCTACGGCGGTGGCACGTGGGCCTCGCGCGGCGCCGCGATCGGCGGCGAGGCGGTGCTGCAGGCCGGACGCGCGCTGCGCTCGAACATCCTCGACGTGGCGGCGGCGATCCTCAACATGGACAAGGCCGAGCTCGACATCGTCAACAACGAGGTGGTCAACAAGCTCACGCTCGAGTCGAAGCTGCCGCTGGTGGAGCTCGGGCGGGTCGCCTACTTCCGGCCCGACACGCTGCCCCCGAAGTTCCAGTCCGAGCTGACCGTCACGCGGCACTACACGCCGCGCGAGTACGGCTTCTCGTTCACGAACGGCATCCACGCCTCGTACCTCGAGGTGGACGTCGACACCGGCTTCGTGAAGCTGCTCAAGCACTGGGCGGTCGACGACTCCGGCACGGTCATCAATCCGATGCTGGTCGACGAGCAGGTGCGCGGCGGCGTGGTGCAGGGCATCGGTGCGGCCCTGTTCGAGGAATGCGTCTACGACGAGAACGGGCAGCTGCTGAACGGCACCATGGCCGACTACCTCGTGCCGATGTCCGACGAGATGCCCGACATCATCGTCGGCCACATCGAGACGCCCACGAAGCAGTCGCAGCTCGGCGCGAAGGGCGCCGGCGAGGCGGGCACGGCCGGCGCGCCGGCCGCGGTCATGAACGCGATCAACGACGCGCTCGCGCCGCTCGGCGCACGCGTCACCGTGCAGCCGTTCACACCCGAGCGCATCCTCAAGGCGCTCAAGAGAGTCTGAACAACCAGGAGACTAGAGTGATCCACGAACTTCGCATCTACCACTGCCTGCCCGGTCGCCTGCCCGCGCTCAACAAGCGCTTCGAGAGCACGACGCTCAAGATGTGGGAGAAGCACGGCATCCGCCAGGTCGGGTTCTGGACAGTGGCGATCGGTGCCACCAATCACGACCTCTATTACCTCCTCGAGTGGGAGAGCCTCGCCGAGCGCGAGAAGAAGTGGAACACTTTCATGAACGATCCCGACTGGATCGCGGCGCGTGCCGAGTCGGAGAAGGACGGGCCGATTCTGGCTCATACCACCAACTACATGCTGCAGCCGACCAGCTACTCGAAGATCCGCTGATGTCCCAGGTCATGATCGTCACCGGTGCCGGCAAGGGCATCGGCGCCGCCATTGCGGAGCTCGCGGGCAAGCGGGGCTACTCCGTCTGCGTCAACTACGCGCACAGCAAGGACGCGGCCGAGCAGGTGGTCGCGCGCATCGCCGGCGCCGGCGGCAAGGCGATCGCGGTCCAAGCCGACGTGTCGCAGCCTGCCGAGGCGAAGCGCCTGTTCGAGGAGACCGACCGCCGGCTGGGAAAGGTCGATGCGCTGGTGAACAACGCCGGCATCATCGGGCGCCAGTGCCGGCTCGACGAGCTGGACGATGCGGTGCTCGCACAGGTGTTCGCCGTGAACACCTTCAGCTACTTCTACTGCGCCCGCGAGGCGATCCGGCGCATGTCCACGCAGCGCGGCGGCAAGGGCGGCGCGATCGTGAGCATCTCGTCGGCCGCGGCGCGGCACGGCGGGCTGCCGATGGAATCGCACTACGCCGCGAGCAAGGGCGCCGTCGATAGCTTCACCGTCGGACTCGCGAAGGAAGTCGGCAAGGAAGGCATACGCGTCAACGCGATCCGGCCGGGACTGATCGTCACCGACATCCACCAGGCGCATGGCGGCGACGCGACGATCCGCTCGGTGGGGCCGACCGTGCCGCTCGGCCGCGAGGGCTACCCGGCGGAGATCGCCGAAGCGACGATGTGGCTGTGCTCGGACGCCGCCTCCTACGTGCACGGCGCGATCCTGGACGTCTCCGGCGGGCGCTGAGCCGCGCGCGTGTCAGTCGAGTCGTTCCAGCGCGCCTTCCCGCCCCGCGACGTCACCGCGCGCGGGCGGCGGATTCGCTGCTACGCCGCGGGTGCGGGCGAGCCGGTGATTCTGGTGAGCGGCTGGCCGCAATCGAGCTATTTGTGGCGCGATGTCCTGCCCGGAATCGCCAGAGGACGCCGCATCATCGCAGTCGACCCGCCCGGGCTCGGCGACTCCGAGCCCCCGAGCGACGGGTACGACGCCGCCAGCATTGCTGCGTGCATCGATGAACTCGCCGACGCGCTCGGCCTCGCGCGGTTCGCGCTGGTCGGCTACGACATCGGTGCGTGGATCGGGTACGCCTATGCGGCGCGTTATCCGAAGAAGCTGAAGCGGCTGGCGCTGATCGATGCGGCGATTCCCGGTATCACGCCGGGGGACGTCTACGCGCTGACACCCGAGCGCGTGAAGATGACCTGGCACTTCTACTTCAACGCGCTCGCGGACCTGCCCGCGGCCCTGATCGCGGGGCGCGAGCGGTTCTACCTCGACTGGCTCTTCCGCGCGCGCACGACGCGCAAGGATGCGATCGACACGGCCGCGCTCGACGAGTACGTCCGGATCTATTCGGCGCCCGGCGCGATGGCGGCGGGCTTCGGCTACTACCGCGCAATCTTCGACACCGCCGCGCAGAACCGGGCGAGCGCCGCGACGGGGAAGCTCACGATGCCGGTGTTGGCGATCGGCGGCGGCCACTGGCTCGGCCCGGCGATGCAGCGAATGATCGAGCCGGTCGCATCCAAGCTGCGCGTCGAAGTGATCCCGGAGTGCGGCCACTTCGTCCCGGAGGAAGCGCCGGAGCGCCTGGCCGCGCTGCTCGACGCGTTCCTGCCCGCCGCATGAGCGCCACGGACGCCATTCCGGTAGGCGCCACGGCAACCTTCGGGCTCGAAGTGCGCCCGGAAGTCACCGTCAAGCATCATCACGACGCGATGCCGGCAGTGTTCGGCACCCCGTTCATGATCTACGCGATGGAGGTAGCGGCGACTCGCGCGATCGAATCGTACCTGCCGGAAGGATGGGTGTCGGTCGGCTACGAGGTCAACGTGAAGCATCTCGCCGCGACCCCGCTCGGCCTCACGGTGACTGCGACCGCGCGGGTCACCGCCAAGACCGACCGCCTCGTCTTCTTCACGGTGCAGGCACACGACGGCGTCGAGCTGATCGGCGAGGGCACGCACGCGCGCGCGCCGGTCGAGCTCGTGCGGCTCGAGAAGCGCGCGAGCGCCAAGCGCCCCGGGTGATCGGGCGTCCGCTTCAGCTCGCGAGCTCGCTCGCCTTGAGCTCCGGCTTGATGCCGTGCTGGAGCGCTTCGCTGTTGGCGAAGTTGAGCTCGACCTTCACGCCGTTCGGGTCGTGCAGGAAGAGCTGGTAGAGCCCCTGGTCGCTCACCATCCGCTGCGTGAACTGGATGCCCTCGCGGGTGAGGTGCACGAGCATGTCGGGCAGGCCGGTGGCGCGGAAGGCGACGTGGTCCACCACGCCGCTGCCGTGCACGTCGGTGGACTGCTGGCCGAGATACTTCCTGCGGTTCTCGGACACGTTCGCGCCGCCTTCGCAGAGGTGCAGCACGGCCTCGTCCCCAACGTACAACCAGACGACCGGAAACTTGAAGTCCGGATGCGGCCCCTCTCGCATGCCGAGCACGCGCACGTACCAGTCGCGCGTGGCCTGGAGGTCGGCGGTCTGGATCAGGAAGTGCTCGAGATGCGAGAGCGGCATGGCAGCCTCCGGAGGGAGCGTTACACGACCTTGAAGGTGATCATCCCGACCCCGGCGACGCTGCCTTTCAGCGTGTCGCCCTTCTGCACCGGGCCGACGCCCGCGGGCGTCCCGGTGAAGATCAGATCGCCCGGCTTCAGCTCGAACAGCGTCGAGAGGAAAGCGATCATCTCGGGGATCTTCCAGATCAGCTCGGCGAGGTCGCCCTTCTGCTTCACCTGGCCGTTCACCTCGAGCACCACCGCGCCCTTCGCCGGGTGGCCGATCTTCGACGCCGGCACGATCGCCGAGCACGGGGCCGAGTGGTCGAACGCCTTGCCGGTGTCCCATGGCCGGCCCATCTTCTTCGCCTCGCCTTGCAGGTCGCGGCGCGTCATGTCGAGCCCGACCGCGTAGCCGTAGATGTGCTCGAGCGCCTTCGCCTCGGGGATGCTCGCGCCGCCCTTGCCGAGCGCGACGACGAGCTCCATCTCGTGGTGCACGTCCTTCGTCTGCGTGGGATACGGGAAGTCCTTGCCCTCGAGGATCGCCGTGCCCGGCTTCATGAAGAAGAACGGTGGCTCGCGGTTCGGATCGTGGCCCATCTCGCGCGCGTGCTCGGCGTAGTTGCGGCCGACGCAGAAGATGCGTCCGACGGGGAAGCGCGCGCTGGTGCCCTCGACGGCAAGCGAGGGGGTCTGGGGCGCGGGGATGACGTACTCCATTGCGGATCCTTTCTTGTCTCTGGGACGGGGTCTAGCGCGGCGTCGCGTCGCCGCCATCGACGATGACGTTCTCCACGACGCCGCCACCGTTCTTCCGGTGCGCGGCGGCCTCCCGGTACTCCTGCGATTCGAAGCAGGCTACCGCCTGCTCGAAGGTCGGGAATTCTATGACGATGAAGCGCCGGAAGGTGTCCGGGCCCTCCATGATGCGGAACTTTCCCCCGCGCGCGAGCACCTTCCCGCCGTGGCGCGCGATGATCGCCGGCACGAGGTCGGTGTACTTCTTGTACTGGACCGGATCGTCGATCCGGGAGCGGGCGACCCAGTAGGCGGGCATGGCTCGGCTCCGATGGCGTAGTGCGCCGGACCGTTCGCGGCACTCGACATGGTAACGCTCCCGCGCGATGATGCGCGCCCCGACCTAGCGAGCCGCCCATGACCACGAAAGCACGCGTCGTACGCTTCGCCGCTCCCGGCGGCCCCGAAGTCCTGAAACTCGAGACCGTCGAGATCGCCGATCCCGGTCCGGGGGAGATCCTCGTCCAGCACAAGGCGATCGGCCTCAATTACCAGGACGTCTATCAGCGCTCTGGCTTCTATCCGCTGCCGCTGCCGAGCGGCGTCGGGACGGAGGCGGCGGGCGTTGTCGAGAAGGTCGGGCCGGACGTGAAGGACGTGAAGGTCGGCGACCGGGTTGCCTACGCGGGCGGTGCGGTGGGCGCGTACGCCGACCGCCGTGTCGTGACGGCCGCGCGCGTGGTCAAGCTCCCCGACGGCCTGCCCGAGGAGCAGGCCGCCGCGATGATGCTGAAGGCGATGACGGTGGAGTACCTGCTCAACCGCTGCTATCCGCTGAAGGTCGGCGAGCACGCGCTGTTCCATGCCGCCGCGGGCGGCGTGGGCCTCTTCGCCGGCCAGTGGGGGAAGCACCTTGGCGCGAAGATGGTCGGCGTCGCGGCCGGCGCGGAGAAGTGCCGGCTCGCGAAGGAGAACGGCTACGCCGAGGTGATCGATCGCACCAAAGAGGACATCGTCGAGCGCGTGAAGGCGATCACCGGCGGCGCCGGCGTTCCGGTGGTGTACGACTCGGTCGGCAAGGCGACCTTCGACGCGTCGCTGAAATGCTTGCGGCCGCGCGGCTTCTTCGTCTCCTTCGGCACGACGACCGGCGCCCCGCCACCCGTCGAGGCGGCGACGCTGCAGAAGCTCGGCTCGCTCTACTTCACTCGGCCCACCCTCGTCACCTATACGGCCGCGCGCGAGGAGCTGGTCGCCTCGGCTAGCGCGGTGTTCGATCTGGTGAAGCGCGGCGTGCTCAAGCCGAATGTCCGGCAGCGCTATGCACTCGGCGACGTGGCGAAGGCGCACGCGGATCTCGAGGCCGGGCGCACGACCGGCTCGTCGATACTCGTTCCCTGAGGGAGGCGCGCATGGCCTCCACGGTGGGAGTGATCGGCCTCGGCATCATGGGCGGGGCAATGGCCGCGAACCTGCTCAAGGCGGGTTTCAGGGTCGTCGGCTACGACGTTGCGCCTGCGGCACTGCGCGCGCACAAACGGGCTGGGGGCGTCGCTGCGCGCTCGGGCGCCGACGTGGCGCGGCGCGCCGGCGTCGTGATCACGTCGCTGCCTTCGGTCGCCGCGCTCGCCGCGGTCAGCGCGGAGATCGCGAAGGCGACGCGCAAGGGCCTGATCGTCATTGAAACGAGCACCATGCCGCTCGACGCGAAGGTGGCCGCGCGCGACGCCGTGGCGCGCGGCGGTGCCACGCTCCTCGACTGCCCGATCAGCGGCACCGGCGCGCAGGCGCGCACGAAGGACATGCTCGTGTACGCCAGCGGGATGCGCGCCGCCTACCGGCAGTGCGTGCCCGTGTTCGAGGGAATCGCGCGCGGGCACCACTATCTCGGTGAGTTCGGCAACGGGTCGAAGCTGAAGTTCGTCGCCAACCTGCTCGTCACGATACACAACCTCGCCGCCGCCGAGGCGATGGTGCTGGGCGCGCAAGGCCGGACTCGACTCGACGCAGACGCTGAAGGTGATCGGCGACGGCGCCGGCACCTCGCGCATGTTCCAGGTGCGCGGCCCGATGATGGTGGCGGACGACTACTGCGGACGCCACATGAAGTCGAGGTCTACCAGAAGGACATCGACATCATCGGCGAGTTCGCCACCAGGCTGCGGTGCCCGACGCCGCTGTTCGCGGCAGCGGCGCCGATCTACACTGCGGCGCTCGCCGCAGGGCTGCGCCAAGGACGACACCGCGGCGATCTGCGCGGTGCTCGGAGAACGATGGCCGGGCTGCCGGGTCGGTCCCGCAACTCGCGCCGCGAACGAGACGGACATGAAATGGCAGCTCGACGCTCATCCCCGCAGCGCGCAGGCGACCAGACGCTCGCCCTGAACATGAAGCTGCTCGCGCACCACGAGCTCGCCGGCTTCGGCGGCGTCGGCGAAGGCATCAACATGCAGAAGACGAAGGACGGGCGGCGCATCCTGTGGCTCGCGCACGAGTCCGCGCCGAAGAACTTCACCGGCGTGGACGTCACCGACCCGCGCAACCCGAAGGTGATCGTGCAGACCGACCTGCCGCACGCGAAGTGCGCTCGAACTCGCTCGACGTGGTCGGCGACGTCATGGCGGTGGCCTACCAGACGAGGGCGTGGGCGCCGAAGCCGGCCGGCTTCGATCTGTTCGACATCAGCAAGCCCGAGCAGCCGAAGCTGATCTCGCATTTCGACGCCTCGGGCCCGCATTCGCGCGGCGCGCACTGCGTGTGGTTCGTCGACGGCGAGTACGTCCATCTTGTCTGGCGGCGCCGCCGATTTCGAGCCGCGCAACCAGAAGGACGACCAGTTCTACCGCATCATCGACGTGCGCAACCCGTCGAAGCCGCCAGGAAGTCGGGCGCTGGTGGTTGCCGGGCACGCGCAAGGGCGACGCGCACCCGCCGCCGCACGACTGCCCGCGAAGTTCGACGGCGGCTATCGCCCGCACAACACCAACGTCTATCCGCAGCGGCCGGACCGCGCCTACGTCGGCTACATCGACGGCGGGCTCGTGGTACTCGACATCGCCGACAAGTCGCACCCGAAGGTCGTGACGCGCTGGAACCATTCGCCGCCGTACAACGGCTTCACGCACACCGTGCTGCCGCTCTTCGAGCGCGGCCTCTGGATCGTCGAGCGACGAGTGCGTGCAGGACGACGGTGCCGACTGGCCGAAGCTCGTCTGGGTGGTCGACGCGCGCGTCGAGTCCAACCTGGTGCCGATCGCGACCTTGCCGCTGCCGCCGTACGACGCGTTCGCCAAGCGCGGCGGGCGCTTCGGCTCGCACAACCTGCACGAGAACCAGCCGGTGCCGTCCTCGTTGCGCTCCGAGAACATCATCATCGGCACGTTCTTCAACGGCGGCGTGCGCGCCTACGACGTCTCGAACCCCTATCAGCCGCAGGAAGTCGCCTACTTCGTGCCCGGCGCGCCGAAGCTCTCGCCGGTCGGCGCGATTCAGATCAACGACGTGTACGTCGACGATCGCGGCATCGTCTACGCGGTCGACCGGTTCGCCGGCGGGCTGTACATCCTGGAGATGACGATCTGAGCGCACGCGACCCGCTCGCCGGCCGGATCCCGGTCACCGTCGTCACCGGTTTCCTCGGCAGCGGCAAGACGACGCTGATCAACCGGCTGCTCAAGCGCCCGGGCATGAACCGGGTCGCGGTGATCGTCAACGAGCTGGGCGAGATCGGCATCGACAACGAGCTCGTCGCGGCGTCCTCCGAGCAGATGATGCTGCTCGACAACGGCTGCCTGTGCTGCACCGTGCGCACCGACCTGCAGGAGACGCTGCGCGAGCTGTTCATCAAGCGCCGCAACGGCGAGATCATCGACTTCGACCGCGTCGTCATCGAGACCACCGGGCTCGCCGATCCGGCGCCGGTGATGCAGACCTTCGCGGCCGACACGCTGCTCGCGGCGCAGTACCGGCTCGACTGCGTGGTCACGCTGGTGGACGCGGTGAACGGCGAGCGCCAGCTCGATGCGCAGCCCGAGCCCGTCAAGCAGGCCGCGGTCGCGGATCGACTGGTGATCACCAAGACCGATCTCACCGGCGCGGCAGAGGCCGAAGCGTTGCGTGCACGCCTACGGTCACTCAATCCGCGCGCCGAATTTTCCGCGGCCGTCCAGGGCGAGATCGACCCGGTGTTCTTCCTCGATATCGGACTGCGCACCGCGCGGGCGGACGGCGCCCAACTCGACCGGTGGCTGGGGCGCCCCGGCGAGGGCGATGGCTATTTAGGCAAGCGACTGGCGACGGGCGTGCACGACCGCGCGATCCGGTCGTTCGTGCTCTGGTTCGACCGGCCGTTCTCGTGGAAGACGTTCTCCTCCGCGATGGAGCTGCTCACGTCGATGCGCGGGCCGGACCTGTTGCGGGTGAAGGGCCTCGTCAACGTCGAGGGTGAGCGCGGCCCGGTCGTCGTACAGGGCGTGCAGCACATTTTCCACCCGCCGACGACGCTCGACGCGTGGCCGAGCGAGGATCGGCGCTCGCGGCTGGTCTTCATCACGCGCAACATTCCGCAGGAAGCGGTCGTCGCGCTGTTCGCCGCCGTCGGCGAACTCGGCGAGTGACCGATCCCGCGCGGTCAGAAGACGCCGAGGTGCTGGGTGACCAGTTCGTCGTTGCCGCGGACCTCGTCCACGCCTCCGGCGAACACCACCCGACCGGTGTTCAGAATCACCACGTCATCGGCGAGCTCCAGGGCCAGCTTGACGTTCTGCTCGACGAGCACGATCGACTGGCCTTCGCGCTTCAGCCGCGCGATCGTGCGGCCGACCTCGGCGACGATGAGGGGTGCGAGGCCCTCGGAGGGCTCGTCCATCAGGAGCACGCGCGGGTTGCCCATCAGCGCGCGGCTGATCGCGAGCATCTGCTGCTCGCCGCCCGACAGCGAACCGGCGCTCTGCGCGTGCCGTTCGTGCAGGCGCGGGAACAGCTCGAAGACGCGCTCGACAGTCCACGGCCGCTCGACCCCGGGACGCAACTGCTGCGCGACCATGAGGTTCTCCCGCACGGTCAAGGTCGGAAAGATCCGCCGCCCCTGCGGCACCAGGCCGATGCCCTTGCGCGAGATTGCTTCCGGCGCGAGGCGCGCGACCGGCTCGCCGAACAGCCGCACTTCGCCGTTGCGCGGCGGCAGGAACCCGATCACGGCGCTCATGCAGGTCGTCTTGCCGGCGCCATTCCTGCCGAGCAGCGCGAGCACCCGGCCGGGGGCGAGCCGGAAGGACACGTCGTAGAGCACGTGGCTGTCGCCGTACAGGGCGTTGATCCCCTCCAGGGTCAACGCGTCAGTGGCCAAGATAGACCTCGCGCGTCTTCGGATCGGCGACCACTTCGTCACGCGTGCCCTCGACGATCACGCTGCCGTAGTGCAGCACCGTGATTTGCTCCGCGAGGTCGAGTGCCGTGTCCATGTCGTGCTCGATCAGCACGACGGTCGTCTCGCGCGGAATCGAATCGATCAGCGGCTTCACGGCCGCGCGTTCGTCGCGCGACAGCCCGGCCAGCGGCTCGTCGAGCAGCAGCAGCTTCGGCCGCTGCGCCAGCGCGAGCGCGATCTCGACGCGGCGCTTCTCGCCATACGAGATCTCCGATGGTGCGCTTCGCCAGCGGCTCGAGCTGCACGAGCGCGAGCGCACGGCGCGCCTCCTCGTAGAGTCGCCGTATCGCTCGCGAGCTGCCCGAAGGCGTTCCAGCGCGAGGGCTTCAAGCCGAGCAGCGCGAGTGCGACGTTGTGCTCCAGCGTGTCCTTGGAGAACAGCGTGATGATCTGGTAAGTGCGCGCGACAGCCCAGATGCGCGCGCTGGTGAGGCGCGAGCCGCGTGATGTCGCGCCCGAACAGCCGGACCGTTCCCGAGTCCGGCAGGAAGTCGCCGGTGATCTGATTGAAGAGCGTCGTCTTGCCCGCACCGTTCGGCCCGATGATCAGGCGGCGCTCGCCCGGCAGGACGCTCAGCGTGACGTGATTCGTCGCCGGGAGCCCGCCGAAGGACTTGCAGAGGTCGTCGATCTCGAGCGCGTGGCGTCATCGCCTTGTCCCCCCGCAGTCGCACCCACGCGCGGCGCAGACCGGGCACCACGCCGTCGGGCATGAACAGGACGATCGCGAGGAACACGAACCCGAGCAGCATGTTCCAGCGCTCGATGTACGCCGACGCGTAATTCTTGAGGATCAGCACGATGCCGGCGCCGACGATCGGTCCGCCGAGCGTGCCGGCGCCACCGGCGATCACGCCGAGCAGTGCCTCGGCGGAGCTCGTGATCGAGAGCGACGTCGGGTGGATGTACTTGTTGTAGTAGACGTACAGCAGCCCCGACACGGCGCCCCAGAAGCCGGCATAGACGAACGTGAGCCAGCGGACCAGCCAGACGTCTGACCGAGCGCGGCCATGCGGCGCGGCTGGTCGCGCGCGCCGCTGAGGCCGGCGCCGAATGGCGACGAGACGAACCGCGCCATCAGCAAGATCGACGCGACGGTGACGATCAGCGCGAAGTAGTAGAACGCCAGCGCGCTCTCGAGGCTGATGCCGAACGGCGCGGGTCGGGTGAGGCTGGAGATCCCGTTGTCGCCGTTCGTCACCGATACCCAGCGGTAGCCGAGCCCCCACAGCACCTGCGAGAGCGCGAGCGTGATCATCAGGAAGCCGAGCCCCGTGGCGCGCAGCGCGATCCAGCCGAAGGCGCACGCCATCAGCGTCGTCGCGGCGAGCGCCGCAGGCGCGGTGACCCAGTGGCCGAGCCCGAACTTGAGCGACAGCCAGCGCCGATACGTAGGCGGCCATGCCGAGGTAGGACGCGTGCCCGAGCGAGGGGAGCCCGCCGTAGCCCACGAGCAGGTTCAGGCTCACCGCGAAGATCGCGGCGATCAGGATCTGGCTCGCAGGTTGACGTAGTACTCGCCCGCGACCCACGGCAGCGCCAGCGAGCGCGAGCGCGAGGACGACCAAGCCCGCGCGGTCCATTCATGCCCCCGCCCGCCCAAACAGCCCGTGCGGGCGAAACGCGATCACGAAGATCATCGGCAGGAACAGGATCACGTACGCGAGGTCGGGCACGAGCGCGATGCCGAACGTGTAGACGAACCCGACGATGAAGCTGCCGACGAACGCGCCGACCAGGCTGCCGACGCCGCCGAGGATGACGACGATCAGCGCGAGCGGCAGCATGTCGGCGTCGAGGCCCGGATAAGCCGACAGGATCGGTCCGCCGAGGACGCCGCCGGCTCCGGCGAGCGCGGCGCCGAGGCAGAACACCATCGTGAACAGCCGGGACACCGGGATGCCGACCGCGCGCGCCATCTGCATGTCGTCGACGCCGGCGCGGATCATCGCGCCGAGTCGCGTGCGCTCCATCAGCAGGTAAAGCGCCACGGCGACCACGATCGCGATCGCGAGGACGACGAGGCGGTAGGTCGGGAACAGCACTCCGGCGACGATCAGCGGCTTCTGCAGCCCCTGCGGCGTCGGCACCGGGATCGGATCGCCGCCCCAGAGGATCAGGCACAGGTCGGCAATGATGAACGACGATGCCGAGCGTGACCAGCACCTGCCCGAGCGGGTTCCCGGCAGCCGGCGCAGGATGAAGCGTTCGACGAAGCCGCCGAAGGCCGCCACCGCGAGCCCGCCCCAGGAGCGCCGTCAACCAGAGGTTCGGAACGACCTTCAGGATCGTCACGCCGATGTAGGTGCCGAGCATGAAGAAGCGCGCCGTGCGTCAGGTTCGCGATCCGCATCAGTCCGAAGATCAGCGAGAAGCCCGAGGACAGCAGAAACAGCAGCCCGCCGAGTGAGAGGCTGTTCAGCGTCTGGATCACCCAGAACTGCATGCGGGGGTCGGTGTGAGCGGGGCGCGCGGCGGAAGCCTGCCCGCCGCGCGCCCGGTCGATCAGGACTCGAGGTACTTCGCCGGCGGACAGTCGCGCGAGTAGACCGGGTTTGCCAGGAACGCCTTCGGATCGTAGGTCCAGAACTGGCTGACGTTCGGGTAGGTCTTGAACTGCACCGAGTTGACGAGGCGCCCGTCCTTGCGCTCGACCGCGCGGATGAACACGTCGCCGACGACATTGCCGTAGTCGTCGAACGCCACCGGGCCACGCGCGGTCTGGGCTTTCACGCCGCGCAACGCTTTCATGAACGCCTGCTTGTCTTCCGCTTTGCCCTTCACCGCTTCGAGCGCGGACTCGAGCACCGCGCCGTTCACGTACGTCGCCGCCGCGTAGAAACCGGGGTCGTACTTGAACTCCTTGCGGAATGCCGCGCGAAGTTGCGGTTGATCGGGTTCGTCGAGCTCGGCCGAATACCAGCAGGCGGTCATGGATGCCGATTGCTTCGTCGCCCATGTTGCGCAGGACCGCCTCGTCGAGGGCGGTCATGCCGCCGATGACGTTCACCTTGTCGCGCAGGCCGTACTCGTTGAACTGGCGCAGGTAGCGGAAGCCGTTCGAGCCGGCGAAACCGAGGAACATCGCCGTCGACTTGGTCTTGAGCTGCGCGAGATAGGTCGCGTAGTCGGGGGCCGCCAGCGGCGAGAACATCTTCTGCACCATCCGGCCGCCCTTGTCCTCGAACACGCGCTGGAAGCCGGCGCACATCTCATGACCGTAGGCGAAGTCGTCGGCCACGACCACCATGCGGCGCCACTTCAGCGTCTTGGCGCAGTAGTCGGCCATCGGATGCGCGCATTGCGCCGACGTCGACGTCGGCCGGACGAACCACGGATTCGCCTTGCGCTGGGTCAGATCCTCGGCCGCAGCCACGGAGAGCGTGGGCATCTGCCTGTGCGCGCAGATAGTCGTCGATCGCCAGCGCCTCGAATGCCGCGAGCGGGCCGATGAGCAAGTGCACCTTGTTGCGCTCGACCAGCTCCTGCGTCTTGGTGCGCGAGGTCGCCGGGACGCCGCCGGTGTCGGCCACGATCAGCTCGACCTTGCGACCGGCGAGCGTGTTATTACGCTCCTTGAGATACATCACGAGCGCGCGCTCCATGTCGATGCCACCGGAGGCGAGCGGCCCGGTCTTCACCGTGAGCAGGCCGACGCGGATCGGGCCCGAGGCCTGCGCGCGCACCCAGGGTGCGTGCGTGGTCGCGGCGAGCGCGCCTGCGCCGGCCACGCCCTGGATGAACTTTCTGCGGCTGATGGTCATGTGTCGTCTCCTCTCCTTGAGCGGTACCTGTCGTTTTATCGTCTAGTGCCCCGCCGCTGCGCCGGGCTGCTTGAGCGGGTGTGCGCGCGCGAACGCGTCGAGCTTCAGGCACTCGTCGGCGATGCGCGTGACGGCGGGATAAGGCGTCATGTCGCATTTGAAGTACGCGCGCGAGCCCACCACGTGCGACACGAGGCACAGATCGGCGATGCTGAGCGCATCGCCATGGCAATAGCGTCCCGTCGCCGGGCTGTCCGCGAGCTGCCGCTCGATCGCGGCGGACATGGCGTTGAACCAGTGCTGACACCACCGGTTGACCCCGTCGTCGTCGAGCTTGTACTCGCTCGCGAGATACTTGCGGATGCGCGGGACGATCAGCGGATGCGCGTCGCAGGCGACCATCTGCGAGATGCCCCGGACGCGTGCGCGGGCCCGCGCGCCCTCGGGCAGCAGCGCCGGCTTGGGGAAACGCTCGTCGAGGTACTCCAGGATCGCCAGCGACTCGAACAGCGCCGGCCCCTCGCCGTCGTCGAGCGCGGGCACGACGCTTTGCGGGTTGACCTTGCGGTAGCTGTCATCGAACTGGTTGCCTTTGAGGAGGTCGATGGAAATCTCCTCGTAGGGCACACCCTTGAGGTTGAGCGCGATACGGACGCGGAAGCTCGCGAGCGACCGCCAGAAACCGAACAGCTTCATCGTTTCTCCTCGGCAGGAATGACCGGCATCAGCGCGTGCGGCGCACGGTCGGGCGTGACATGCGGGAGCGGGCAGCAGGCGCGCGAGTCGACGCGCATGCCGTCGCGTAGGTCGGACGCGGCGCAGGCGGGCGTGATGTCCGCCATGGGGCTCCTCCGTGGTGCGGCAGCCGTCGCGCGGTGGCGCCGTCGTCTTATTTATCGTCGGCTCATTGGACCTCAAGCGTCGCTCGAGTGTCAACGTGCACGGATTGCTGCGCCGCACGTGAAATCCCGCGTGCTAGCATCCCGCGCTCTTTTGCAGCCTTCCAGGAGACGCGATCATGCGCATCGGCATCGCAGGCACCGGCCGCATGGGTGCGGCCATCGCCACCCGGCTCCTCGGCCAGGGTCACGAGGTCGCGGTCTGGAATCGGACCGCGGCGAAGACCGCGCCGCTCGCCGCCGCCGGCGCGCAGGTCGCCGCGACACCGGAAGCGCTCGCCGCGCGCTCGGAGGCGGTCATCACAATCCTCACGGACGCCGCCGCGATCGATGCGACGTATCGCGATCCGGGCGGCCTGCTCGCCGGCGACGTCAAGGGCAAGCTCTTCATCGAGATGAGCACCGTGCGCCCGGAGACCCAGCGCGCGCTCGCCGACACCGTGTGCGCCCAAGGCGCGATGCTCGTCGAGTGCCCCGTCGGCGGGACGACGGGGCCGGCGAAAGAGGGGAAGCTGTTCGGCTTCGCCGGCGGCGCCGAAGCGGACGTGGCGCGCGCGCGGCCGATCCTCGAGCAGCTGTGCCGGCGCATCGAGCATGTCGGACCGGTGGGGGCCGGGGCGTCGATGAAGCTCGCGATCAACCTGCCGCTCCTCGTGTTCTGGCAGGCGTTCGGCGAGGCGCTTGCGCTGACGCAGCCCCTCGGGCTGGATGCGGCGCGCCTGATGGACATCTTCGTCGACACGTCGGGCGCGCCGAACATGCTGAAGGCACGCTCTCCCCTGGTGGCGGCGCAGCTCCGCGGCGAGACCGTCACCCCGACGGTCGAGATCGATAACGTTCGCAAGGACCTGCGCACGATGCTCGACGAGGCGCGCAGCCGCGGCGTCACGCTGCCGGTGACTGCGCAAGCGCTCGACTGCCTCGATCAGGCCGCGCGCGCGGGATTTGGGGCAGCGGACTGCACCAAGATCCCGGCGCTCTGGGCCGCGCGCGGCGGCGGCTAGCCGAACTTCGCCAGCAGCGCCGCGGCGTGCTCCACCCGCTCCGCCGCGGCGCCCGCACCCTTCGTGGTCGTCGCCGCGCCTTCCGGACCGGCCTGGATCGCGCATGCGAGCACCTGGAAGAACGCCTTGTCCAGCCCGCGGCGGCTCGCGCTCAGCTGCTGCGTCACTTTCTCGCAGTCCGCTCCCGCTTCGATCATCGCCTGGATCCCGCGCAGCTGCCCCTCCACGCGGCGCAGGCGCAGCACCAGATCCCGCTTGTGGTCCTCGTCGCGGATCACCGCCATCGTGTTCTCCCGGCGCATCTATAGATGGTCGGTAGCATACTCTACCGGGTATAGCTCCACAAGAATCTCCCTCTGTTTGACATACTATACCCCCTAGGGTATATTCGAAGCCTCAGATTCTTCAACCCATCCAAGGAGAGCAGTCATGACGGTCGATAGCATGGTTCACAGCTTTGCAGGCGCCTTCGTGCTCGTCGCGCTCGCGCTCGGCGCGCCGGCGAGCCCCCTGTTCGTCAGCGCAAACTTCCTGTGGCTCGGCGTCTTCGTCGGGGCCAACCTGCTCCAGAGCGGGTTCACCGGGATCTGCCCGCTCGCGGCGATCCTGCGTCGGCTCGGCGTGAAAACGGCGGCGCACGCGTGAACGAGACGGCGACCATGACGGAAGCCCACGCGCACGTCGCGTGCCCGGCCTGCCTGAAGGCGAACCGGATCCCCGTCGCGCGCCTCGGCGACGGGCCCAAGTGCGGCGGGTGCGGCACGCCACTGCTCGACGGCAAGCCGGTCACGCTCGACGAGCGGAGCTTCGACGCGTTCGTCGGGCGCACCGACCTCCCGGTCGTGGTCGACTTCTGGGCGCCATGGTGCGCGCCCTGTCGCGCCATGGCGCCGGCGTTCGAAGCGGCGGCCGCCGATCTGGCGACCCGGGTTCGATTCGCGAAGCTGAACACCGAGGACTCGCAAGAAGTGGCCGTGCGTTTCGGCATCCGGTCGATCCCGACGCTGGTCGTGTTCCGGGACGGCCGCGAGGTGGAGCGCATCTCCGGCGCAATGGATGCCCGTTCGCTCGTGCGCTGGGTGTCCGAGCGCACGTGAGAAAGGGAGCGTCGTGAAGCGTTACGCTGCGCTGCTTGCCGCCCTCGCGCTCGTCGCGTGCGGCGCCGAGAAGGAAGTCGCGCCCGCGGCCGCCGCGCCCCCGCAGCTGCGCACCGGCGTCGTCGAGATGCGCGACGTCGAGCTCGCCTATTCGGCCGAGGCGACCGTCGAGGCGGTGCGGCAATCGACCGTCTCGGCGCAGATCGCCGGCCGCATCGTCGAGCTGCGCTTCGACGTCGGCGACGTCGTCAAGAAGGGCGACGTGATCGCTCGCATCGACGAGCGCGCCGCGACCCAGGCGCTTGCCGCCAGCCAGGCGCAGGTGGCCGAGGCCGAGGCGGCGCTGCGCAACGCGCGGGTCAACTTTGAGCGCTCGAAGCAACTGCTCGCGCAGAAGTTCATCAGCTCGGCGGCGGTCGACAAGGCCGAGGCCGACTACAAGGCGGCGCAAGCCCGCGTGGCCGCGCTTCTGGCCGGCGCCGGGCAGGCCGCGACCGAGCGGAGCTTTGCCACGCTCTTCGCGCCATACAGCGGCGTGGTCTCGGCCCGCCATGTCGAGCTCGGCGAGATGGCGACGCCCGGCAAGCCGCTCATGACCGGCTTCGACCCGTCGACGCTGCGCGTCGTCGCCACGGTGCCGCAGGCGCAGGTGGCGGCCATCGAGGCGAGCGACAAGGCGCGGGTCGAGCTTCCCGTCATCGGCAAGTGGATCGACGCCCGCCGCGTGACGGTCGTGCCGGCGGCCGATCCACGCACCCACACCACGCGCGTGCGGCTCGAGCTGCCGGAGGACGTCCGCGGGGTCTACCCCGGCGTCTTCGCGCGCGCCCATTTCGTCGTCGGCCGGGCACCCCGGCTCATGGTGCCGCGCGAAGCCGTCCTGCGCCGGAGCGAAGTGACCGGCGTTTACGTGATCGATGAAAAGGGCTATCCCCGGCTGCGCCAGATCCGCCTGGGTACGGCCGCCGACGAGCGCTCGGTCGAGGTCCTCGCCGGGCTGAGGGCCGGCGAGCGCGTCGCCCTCGAGCCGGTCAAGGCCGGGATGCAGCCGGCGCCGGCGGGAACCTGAGGCGGGAATGGGCATCTCCGGCCGCATCGCACGATTCTTCCAGCGCTCGCAGCTCACCCCGCTCATCGCGTTGGTGGCGGCGCTACTCGGCGTGTTCGCCGTGGCGGTCACGCCGCGCGAGGAGGAGCCGCAGATCAACGTGACGATGGCGAACGTCCTCGTCCCGTTCCCCGGCGCGTCCGCGCGCGACGTCGAAACCCTCGTGAGCACGCCCGCCGAGCAGGTGCTCGCGCAGATGACCGGCGTCGAGCACGTGACCTCGGCCTCGCGTCCCGGCATGTCGATCCTGACCGTGCAGTTCAAGGTCGGCGTGCCGCGCGTCGATGCGCTGGTGCGGCTCTACGACACCATCCACTCGAACCGCGACTGGATCTCGCCGAATCTCGGCGTCCTCGACCCCATCATCAAGCCGAAGGGAATCGACGACGTCCCGGTCGTGACTCTCACGCTCTGGACTGCCGATCCCGAGCGCGGCGCGTTCGAGCTCGAGCGGGTGGCGCACGCCGCCGAGGTCGAGCTGAAGCGCGTGCCCGGCACGCGCGAGGTCCAGACCCTCGGCGGCCCGGGCCGGCTGATCCGGGTGCTCCTCGACGCCGATCGCATGAACGCGCACGGCGTCTCGGCGCTCGACGTCCGCAACGCCCTGCAGCTTTCCAACGTCGCCGCCCCGTCCGGCAAGCTGGTGCGCGAGAACCGCGAGATCCTCGTCGAGACCGGCAGCTACCTCGAGTCGGCCGCCGACGTGAGCGCCCTCGTGGTCGGCACGCATGAGCGGCGCCCGGTCTATTTGTCCGACGTGGCCGAGGTCGTGGACGGGCCGGACCAACCCTCGCGCTACGTCTGGACCGGCCCGGGGCCGGCGGGCGATCGCAAAGGCGTTCGCGCCGCAGGCGAGCACCCGGCGGTCACGCTCCAGGTGACCAAGAAGCCCGGCGAGAACGCGGTCGACGTCGCCGAGCGGGTGATCAAGCGCGTGGAGGAGCTCCGCGGCACGGTCATTCCGGCGGACGTGCAGGTCACGGTGACGCGTAACTACGGCGCGACGGCGAACGCCAAGGCGCAACAGCTCATCCAGAAGCTTGTCTTTGCGACGCTGCTCGTCGTCGCGCTAGTCCTGTTCGCGCTCGGCTGGCGCGAGGCGGTGATCGTCGGCGTCGCGGTGTTGCTCACCCTCGCAACCACGCTGTTCGCCTCCTGGGCCTGGGGCTTCACGCTCAACCGGGTCTCGCTCTTCGCGCTGATCTTCTCGATCGGGATCCTGGTGGACGATGCGATCGTCGTGGTCGAGAACATCCACCGCCGCATGAGCTTGGAATCGCGCCCGCTCGCCGAGGCGATCCCGCTCGCCGTGGACGAGGTCGGCGGGCCGACGATCCTCGCCACGTTCACCGTCATCGCCGCGCTGCTGCCGATGGCGTTCGTGACCGGGCTGATGGGACCCTACATGAGCCCGATCCCGATCAACGCGAGCCTGGGCATGGTGATCTCGCTCGCGATCGCGTTCACCGTGACGCCGTGGCTCGCGTTGAAGCTCCTCGGTCGCGCGCACCACGGGCCCGAGGGGAGCGGCGGCCGGCTCGACACGCTGTTCCGCCGCGTCCTGGGCCCATTCGTCGCGGGCGAGCGCGCGACGGCGAATCGCCGCCGGCTCGGCATCGCGGTCTTCGCGCTGATCGCCGCTTCCGCCGCGCTGCCGGTCTTCAAGCTCGTCGTGATGAAGATGCTGCCGTTCGACAACAAGTCGGAATTCCAGGTCGTGGTCGACATGCCGGCCGGTACGCCGGTCGAGGGCACCGCCGCCGCGCTCCGCGACATGGGCGCCTACCTCGCGACCGTCGAGGAGGTCACCGACTACCAGGCCTACGCCGGCCTCGCGTCGCCGATCAACTTCAACGGCCTGGTGCGCCAGTACTACCTGCGCAACGCGGCCGAAACCGGCGATCTCCAGGTGAACCTCGTGGACAAGCGCGACCGGCATCGCAAGAGCCACGAGATCGCGCAGGCGGTCCGGCCGCAGCTCGAGCGCATCGCGAGCCGCTGGGACGCCCGGGTCAAGGTGGTCGAGGTACCGCCCGGGCCGCCGGTGCTCGCCCCGATTGTCGCCGAGGTGTACGGCCCCGACGAGGCCGGCCGCGTGCGCGTGGCCAAGCGGGTGCGGGAGGCGTTCGCTGCCACTGCCGACATCGTCGGCATCGACGACTCGGTCGACGACGCCGCGCCGCGCATCGTGCTGAAGGTGGACCAGGGCAAAGCCGCGCTCGCGGGCGTGAGCCGGCGCGACGTGGTCGACACGATGCGGCTCGGGCTCTCCGGCGAGGACGTGACGCCGATTCACGACGGCCAGGCGAAGTACGAGGTGCCGGTGCGCGTCGCGCTGCCGGCCGAGCGTGGCGGCGAGCTCGACGATGTGCTCAAGCTCTCGCTCCGAGCGCCCGATGGCGGGCTCGTCCCCCTCGCCGAGGTGGTGAAGCGCGTGCCGTCCGATCGCGACCGCCCGATCTACCACAAGGATCTGCTGCCGGTGGTGTATGTCGTCGGCGACCAGGCGGGCGAGATCGCAAGCCCGCTCTACGGGATGTTCGGCATCCGCGAGCGGGTCGCGGGCAAGCCGCTCGACGAGGGCGGCACGCTTGCGGAGTACTTCATCCGGCAGCCCTCCGATCCGTATCGCAGCTACGCGATCAAATGGGACGGCGAGTGGCAAGTGACCTACGAGACGTTCCGCGACATGGGGCTCGCGTATGCGGTAGGCCTGGTGCTGATCTACCTCCTCGTGGTCGCGCAGTTCCGCTCCTATCTCGCACCGCTCGTGATCATGGCGCCGATCCCGCTGACCATCATCGGGGTGATGCCGGGGCACGCCCTGCTCGGCGCGAACTTCACCGCGACGTCGATGATCGGCATGATCGCGCTGGCGGGGATCATCGTGCGCAACTCGATCCTGCTGGTCGACTTCATCAACCTCAAGATCGCCGAAGGCGTGCCGTTCCGCGATGCGGTGGTGCAGTCGGCCGCCGCGCGCGCAAAGCCGATCGCGCTCACCGCGGCCGCCGCGATGCTCGGCGCGACGTTCATCCTCGACGACCCGATCTTCAACGGGCTCGCGATCTCGCTCATCTTCGGCATCCTCGTCTCGACCGTGCTGACGCTGGTCGTGATCCCGGTGCTCTACTACGTCGCGTACCGCCGGCGATTCGAGCCAGCACCCGCCGGCGCCGTCTCCGGCGATTGATCAATCCCGTGGCGCGGCCTACCATTGCGGCCTTTTTTGCCGCGGGCCGTGATCGATGCGCGGGAAGTGGATCAGGATCGCCGACGTCGCCGAAGTGCCCGAGGACGGCACTTTCCGCGTCTATCACGAGGGCGAGCCGGTGTGCCTCTACAACGTCGCCGGCGTAATCTACGCGACGCACGACGTGTGCACCCACGGTCAGGCGAGCCTCGCCGACGGCTTCGTCGACGGCGAGGAGATCGAGTGCCCGCTGCATCAGGGGAAGTTCCACATCCCGACCGGCAAGGCGGTCGGCGCGCCGTGCACAGTCGATGTAAAGACCTATCCGCTCAAGATCGAAAAGGGCGGCGTATTCATTCGAGAGAGCGCTTAGATTGGGGCGATTCGCCGCCATCGCGGGGCTCGTGCTCGTCGCCCCCGCGCCAGTCGGACGTAGTCGAGGTATACGTTCAGTCCGAGGGATTCATCGAGGGATGCAACGGAGGACGCGATGAGGATCTGCCGCTTCGATCAGGACCGCCTCGGGCTGGTGACGGGTGATGACGTCCTCGATGTCACACCCGCGCTCGAGGCCATCCCGCTGCAACGCTGGCCGATCGCGCTCGGCGACCCGCTGATCGCCAACCTCGAGCGCGTGCTCGAGCGCGTGCGCGTCCTCGAACCGGCCGCGCCGCGGCGCAGGCTGACCGAGGTGAAACTCAAGTCGCCGGTGGCGAACCCGACGAAGATCGTCAATGCACCGATCAACTACCAGGCGCACATCGACGAGGCAAAGGCCGATCCGAAGCTCGGCGGCGGGCGCAAGCTCAACCACATCACCGACTGGGGCCTGTTCCTGAAAGCGACCAGCGCGCTCATCGGTCCGGGCGAGGAGATCCGGCTGCGGGGCGCGGACAAGCGCAACGACCACGAGGTCGAGCTCGCGGTGGTGATCGGCCGCGAGTGCCGGAAAGCGACGCTGGAGAATGCGCTCGACTTCGTGGCGGGCTACGCGATCGGGCTCGACATGACCACGCGTGGGCCGGAGATGCCGTCTTGGCGCAAATCGGTGGACACCTACGCGGTGTGCGGGCCGTGGCTGACGACGAAGGACGAAGTCCCCGATCCGAACAACCTGCGGCTCTCGATCAAGGTGAACGGCGAGACGCGCCAGGACAGCACGACCGCGCGCATGGTCTACAACGTGCACAAGCTGATCGAATACGCGACCAGCATGTACACCCTCTATCCGGGCGACCTGATCTTCAGCGGCACGCCCGAGGGCGTGGGCCCGGTCAAGCCGGGCGACGTCCTGACTGCCGAGATCGAGCGGATCGGGCGTTTCGACATCCGCGTCGCGCCCGAGTACGCGAGCTAGGGAATTTCCGAACAAAGGGGGATCAGGTTGGGAAAGGAAGGGTCCCAACCCTTCCTTAGGCCCCCTTTGATCCCCGACGTCAGAGAAAGCGCTGCTTCATTCTTCGAACGACTCAGAGCTTCTCTAGCGCGTCAGGCCGCCTGCAGCGCGGGCTGTCGACCGAGCAGTCGGATCACCCGCGTCGCCGCAGAAGTGGTCTCGATCGCGCGGCGGCAGACTTCGTCGGGGCTTGGAAGCGCGACACCGAGGCGGTTGATCGCATAGACCGCCTGCGTGCGATTCATGACGCCGAGCGCGCGGTAGATCGCGGCCGTGTGCGTCTTCACCGTGCCTTCGGCGAGGTTCAGCGTGCGGCAAATCAGCTTGTTCGGTTTGCCCTGCACCAGCAGCGTGAGCACGTCGATCTGCCGCGGCGTCAGTCCGAGCGACTTGAGCGGGGTGCCGGTCGGCGCCTGCGGCGCGGCCGGCGACGCGCCACGGTCGGGTTTCTGCATGGCGATCGCGCGCAGCGCCTGCGGCGGGACGTAGGTGCCGCCCACCAGGACGAGCCGGAGGGCCTCGGTGAGCACGCGGGTCGGAGAGCGCTTGGAGATGAAGCCGCGCGCGCCGGCGTTCAGCACCGCCCGGGCGGTTTCGGGGTCGTCCTGCGCCGAGAGCACGAGCACCGGGACGTTGGGCCGTGTCTTCATCAGGCGCACGACCCCGTCGATGCCGCCGGCGTCGGGCAGCGCAACGTCGAGCACCACCAAGTTGACGTCGCTGTGGACGGCCAGTCGATCTTGCGCCGCAGCAATGCTGTCGGCCTCGAGGACCTCGACGCCGGACCCGAGGTCGGCGGCCAGCCGCGCCAGCGCCTCACGGGTTAGCGGGTGGTCGTCGACGGCCAGAATCTTGGTCCGGCTCTCGCCGTTCGTCAGGGCAGCGCTCATGGGTGTCTTCCTCCTGGCTCGTCGCGACCGGCGATGCCGGTCGACCTGTGATGCCAGAGTAGGCTCCCACCAGCGGCCTAGGTCGGGAGTACTAACCCAAGTTCTGTGATCTATTCACCTGAGGCGGGGTCCGGCAACTGCCGGGTTTTCGCCTCGCCGACCTCGGTCATCGTGTAACAGGCCTGGGTGTAGACCTCGTCCAACTCCTGGTCGGTGAGATCAGCCTCCGGCCCACTAGTCGACCTCGACGCCGCGGTACAGCCAGTCGGCTTCCCAGGGATCGTCGGGCGAGCGCTTGCCGAGGAGCTCGTTGCGCAGCAGCCGCGCGCCGCCGCCAGCGTGGCAGACCTCGGCGAAGAAGCGCGCCGAGAGCACGACCCGCGCCGTGCGATTCATGCGCCGACCCTGGTAGGCGAGGAACGCCGCGTTGAAGTCATCGCCGTGACGGGCCACTTCGGAGGCGAGCACCAGAGCATCCTCGAAAGCCATGCACGCGCCCTGCGCGAGATACTGCAGGGTGGGATGTGCGGCGTCGCCGAGCAGCGTCGCCCGACCCTTCGTCCAGTTGGTCACCGGATCGCGGTCGTGCAACACCCAGTTTCGCTCGAGCGAAATGTACTGCAGCATGTCGCGCACTCGCGGCACCGCCGGCGCGAACATCTCCCGCAGCTCGTCGGGTTGACCGAAATCCTTCTCGCCCCGCTGGAAGCGCGGGCTCACGAACACCGCCACGTTGTTCATGACCGTGCCGCCCCGCAGGCGGTACTGGACGAGGTGGGTGTTGTGCCCGCACCAGATCACCATCGAGTTTAGGAACTGGCGGTCGATCACCGCGTCGACCGGCACGAGTCCCCGATACACCGTATGGCCGGTCGGCCGCGGCGCGTCCGTCACGATCTGCTTGCGCGTGGGGGACCACAGGCCGTCGGCGCCGACGAGCGCGGCGGCGGAATACTCCGAGCCGTCCTCGCAGGTCACGACGACGCCGCCGTCGCGCTCCGCGAACTTCACGAGCCCCTTCGAGGCTTCGAGCGTGATCTCCTCGCGCTGCTTGCAGGCCTCGAACAACGTGTCGTGCAGGTCGCGCCGGTGGATCACGAAGTAGCGGTATCCGAAGCGCTTCACGAACGCGTCGCCGAGCGAGATGCGCGTGACCTCCTTGCCCGAGACCGCATCCATCATCACCAGCGCGTCCGGGAAGACCGCCGTCGGCTCGAGCGTGTCCATGACCCCGAGCATCTGCATCACACGATGGATGTTGGGCCCCATCTGAATGCCATAGCCGATCTCGCCAAACTCGGCGGCCTTCTCGAGCACGCGCACGCGGCGGCCCTTGCGCGCGAGCGCGAGCGCGGCAGCGAGTCCGCCGAGACCCCCGCCGGCGACGATGATCTCGGGTTGGTTGGGCATGGCCGATTCTCCGGAGGTCTACATCTTCAGCAGCCGCGGCAGCCAGGTCGTGACCTGGGGCGCTGCGATCAGTAGTGCGACGAGCACGAAATCGGCGGCGAGGAATGGCAGGGTGCCGCGATAGATCCTCGCGACCGGTATCTGGGGATTCTGCGCCTGGATGACGAACACCGTCATGCCGGTGGGCGGGCTGATCAGGCCGATGGTGGCCATCACTGTCACGAAGATGCCGAACCAGATTCCGTCGTAGCCCAGCGCGGTCACGAGCGGCAGGGTCACCGGCACGGTGATGAGAATGGTGCTCACCTCCTCCAGGAACGTGCCGAGCAGGAAATACAGGGCGATTACCGCGACCAGGATCGCGAGCGGCGGGAAACCCATCGCCTGCACCCAGCCCACGAGATGGGTCGGAAACTGGGTGAGCACGACGAAGCGCGCGAAGATGAACGCGCCGATAACGATGAAGAACAGCATTGCGGTCGTGTAGACGGTCTCGAGCAACGCGTCGACGAGCCCGGTCCACCCCATCGTGCGCGTGCCGAACGCGATGACGATCGCGGCGAACGCGCTCACCGCAGCCGCTTCGGTCGGAGAGAACCAGCCCAGGTAGATGCCGCCGACCGCCAGGAAGAACAGCAGCGCGAGTTTCCAGAGTCCGCGCGCCGCGCGCAGGCGCGCCACGAGCGGCATCGACGGCGCCATCGGTGCGAGCTCGGGCCGGAGGCGCGCGACGACGAACACGGTCACTACGTAGAACGCCGCCAGGATCAGGCCGGGAATCATCGCTGCCGCGAAGAGCTTGGGCAGGCTCTGCTCGGCGACGATCGAGTAGATGGCGAGGATCACCGACGGCGGAATGAGGATGCCGAGCGTTCCGGCCGAGGCCACGGCGCCGGCGGCGAAGCCCTCGTCGTAGCCGTGGCGGCGCATTTCGGGAATGGAGACGCGCGAGAAGGTCGCGGCGGTGGCGATCGAAGACCCGCAGATGGAGCCGAACGCCGCGCACGCCCCGATGGTCGCGTTGGCGAGCGCGCCGCGAAGGCCCGAGAAGATCGCGTTTGCCGCGTCGAACAGCTCGCGCGACATCGTGGCGCGCGATGCGACCGCGCCCATCAGCACGAACAGCGGAATGACCGAGAGGGAATAGGCGCTCGCCAGGTCGAACGGCACGCTCCCCAGCATGCGCAACGCCTTCGGCCAGCCGTCGGCTGCGGCGTAGCCGAGGAAGCCGACCGCCATGAGCGCGAGGCCGATTGGTACGCGCGCGAGGATCGCGGCGAGGAGCACCGCGACCCCGATCAAGCCGATGAGGCCGATGCTCACTTTCCGCCGCGCCCCTTGAAGACCATCGCCAGGGCCGCAGCCGCGCCGCCGGCGAGCCCGGCGAGCACCGGGATCCAGTAGAGGACCTTCGGCAAGGAGAGGTCCGAGGTGACGTCCCCGAGGGCGACCGAGTCCTTCGCCGCGATCCAGGACTGCCAGACGGCAACGGCGAGCATGACGAAGGCGCCCGCCGCCGCTAAGCGCTTGAGTAGCGGGACGAGGCGCGGGCGCCAGCTGTCGATCATGTCGACGACGATGTTCTCGTCGCGCAGGAACGCCGCCGGCAGCGCGAAGAAGAACGTGCCGGCGAGCATCAGCTCGACGAGCTCCACGACTCCGCGGATCGGCTTGTTCGCCACCGCGCGCAGCACGACGTCGGCGACGGTGAGCAGCATCATCGCCACGAGGAACACCGCGGCCAGCCAGCCGCAGTACTTGGCGAGGGACGCGCGCCAGTGGGTCATCGCGAGGCCGCGAGCGCCTTCAGGTTAGCCCGCCAAATGGACGAGGGCGGCGGATACTCCACCCGCCGCCCTCGGGGAATTCACGGGCGAAGCCTCGTCAGTTCCAGAAATTCTTTGAAGTCTTGGCGTTCTTTTCGGCGAGCGCCTTCATCTGGTTGTACACGGCACGCGCCGGCAGACCCTTCGCCTCGAGCTCCTTCACCTTCGCCTCGGAGACTTCGGCGCCGATCTTGCGGAACTTCGCGTTCTCTTCGGGCGGGAGCCTGATTGCCTCTCCGCCTGCGTCCATCAGCGCCTTCTTGCCCGGCACGTCGAGGGCGTCCCAGGCTTCGCCGACCTCCTTCTCCTTGCCGGTCGTAGTGTCGGTGACCAGCTTCTTGAGATCGGGGGGCAGCTTGTTCCAGAAGTCTTCGTTCATCACCAGGCCGAAGCTTGCGACGTACGAGTACAGCTCGGTGGTGTACTTGACGACGCCGCCCATCTTGAATGCGATGCCGGCGCCGCCGTAGTCGATGAACACGCCGTCGATCGTGCCCTTCTGCATCTGCTCGACCTGCTCGGGCGGCGGGACGCCGACCGGGGTCGCACCGAGCGCGGCGACGAAGTCGCGGATCGTCGGCGAGGCGAAGCGAATGCGCAGCCCTTTCATGTCGTCGAGCGTCCGGACCGCCTTCTTCGTCGTGTTGACGTTCCCCGGCTGATGGGTGAAAAGCATCAGCACCTTCACGCCCTTGTGCTCGGGGTCGAGGTACTTGGCGCGCAGCTCCGGGTCGTTCAGGACCTTGACGCCGATCTCGGCGCTGCCCACCAGGTAGGGCAGGTTGATCAGCTCGGTCAGCGGGAAGCGCCCGGGCGTCCCGCCGTGCAGGAACCACGCCACGTCGGCCTGGCCGGTGCGCGCGAAGTCGTAGTGGCCGGGCGTCGGGCCCATTTGCGCGCTCGGGAAACGCTTCACGACGAGGCGACCGTTCGAACCCTTTTCG
Organism: uncultured beta proteobacterium; assembly: GCA_963747775.1. Lineage (GTDB taxonomy): Bacteria > Pseudomonadota > Gammaproteobacteria > Burkholderiales > SG8-39 > JAGVSZ01. The sequence goes on along the minus strand of CAVVGT010000016.1, from coordinate 507,048 downwards.
AGCTGATCGGACCACTTGATCAGCCACTGCGACATCGCGTGCTGGTCGCCCACGAAGTAGGCGAGCTTCATTTCGGTCTTCTGCTGCGCGTGCGCGGCGGTCGAAAGCGCCGCAGCGGCGACGAGCGCGAGCGCGGCACGAACGGTTCGGGCTTTCATCGAGACTCCTCCTCCTAGAGGGCTGGGATTATAGGGCCGGCGCGTCGCCGCTCACGCGGGGGCGCCGACCTCGCGTTTGATCGGCATGCGCGCGAGCCAGCGCTCGACCTCCGCCGGGTCGGCGAACAGCGTCTCGAGCTCGGCGCGGGCCTCCGCCTCGGTCTGCAGCACCGACTCGACCACGCCCTGCTCGGCCGGCGCGCGACTGGTGGCGATCTCGAGGCGGATACCGTTCGGATCGTAGAAATACGCCGACCAGAACCGCCCGCCGAGCGGCACCGGGCCGATCACGTTCACCCCGCACGACTTGACGTGCTCGATCATGGCGTCGAAGCGCTCGGCCGCCACGTGGAACGCGACGTGCTGCATGCCGCCGGGTAAGTCGCGATTCGAGCGCGCGAGCCCCTTCGGGTACTCGAAGAACGCGAGCAGCGTGTCGTTCCCCATGTTGAAGAAGTAGTGGCGCAGGTTGTCGTACGGCGGCTGGCCGCGGTCGCGCTCGTAGGGCACGCGCCGGACGTGCACGAGCTGCATGCCGAGCACGCGGGTGTAGAAATCCATCGTCGCCGGCAGGTCGTCGGTGACGAACGCGAGGTGGTCAATTCCCCGGGTCTTGGCCGGGACGAGCTCAGGCAGACGATTCATGCGGGCCCTCCAGAGCGGCGAGGAACGGGCGGACCGCGGCGATCAGGCCCGCCGGGTTGTCGCCGGCGATATTGTGGCCGCCGTCCAGTTCGACGAGCTGCACGCGCGGATTCGCGGCGCGCAGCTTCGGCATCGTCTCCGGTGCGAACATGTCGGACTGCCTGCCGCGCAGGGCGAGAACCGGGCAGGACACCTCGCCCAGGATCTGCCACATGTCCACCCCGAGCTTGGGGCGCTCGCCGGTCTCGAGCAGGCGCCGGAACTGGTTGGCGAAGTGCGGGTCGCGCTTGATCGCGAAGCCGCCGTCGACTGCGCGCAGATAGGCCGCGAACCGATCGCGCCTCGCCGCACCCGCGGGAGAATGGGGATCGACGCTGAAGTACTGCATCGCCGCGTCGATGCTCTTGAACACGTCGGGTGCGCCGGCGACGGTCTTCGCCACGCGCTGCGAACCGCCCGGCGCGTTGTCGGGCGTGTAATCGACCAGCACCAGCCCCGCGACGCGCGCGGCGTTGCGCGCGGCGGCGAACGAGGTGCTCCGGCCGCCCATCGAATGCCCCATGAGGATTGCCCGCCGCCAGACGAGGTGGTCGAGCACGGCGAGGATGTCCTGCGCCATGGAAGGAACGCTGTAGTCGCCAGCCGGGCTGCGCGCCGAGTCGCCGAACCCGCGCATGTCGATGGCGACGACTGGACGGTCCGAGGCGAGTTCGTGTGCGACATCGATCCAGTCGTAGGAGAAGTAGGACAGGCCGTGGACGATGAGGATCGGGAGGCCGTCGCCTGCGCCGAAGCGGCGATAGGCGATGCGGAGCTCCCCGCTCGAGCAGGTGCCGGTCTGATGAGGTGCGGGCATCGGTGTTTTCGCGGGTCGCGCTGGTGTTGGCGACGCTGGTTTTTGGCAACACTCGCGTCGGCGGCACTCTAGGCCGCGCGGCCGCCGGTTGTCGAGTGCGGGATGGAACGGGGTGCGTTCCACCCGCGCCCGGGCGCCGCATCGGTTTGACGCGGTGCGGCGAATGCTCGTAAAATCCGCCGGTTTTGCGGGGGGTGGCCACCGACCATGCGACTCCTGCGGATGCGGCCGATTCGCGTGGTGCTCCGGTGGCAGGGGATCACCACCGTCGTGCTCGCTGCAATCGCCTGGCTCACGTCGGGAGAAAACGGCGCCCTGTCCGCCGCGCTCGGCGGGCTGGTCGGCATCGCGGCCGCGGTGGGATTCGCGGTCGTCGCCTCACTCGGGGGCGCGAGAGACGCGGGTACCGCGCTGTTATCGGTGCTCCGGGCCGAAGCGGTGAAGATTGCCCTCATCGTCGTGCTGCTGTGGCTTGTACTGACCAACTATAAGGACGTCGCGATCGTCTGGTTCATCGGATCGTTCCTCGCCTCCGCGCTGATCCTCTCCATCGCCCCCGCCGTGCCAGACCGCTGACCGCCTACCGCCTACTCGACCATGGCCGCCGAACAGCTCACCGCCACCTCGTACATCGCGCATCACCTGACGTTCAACACGAAGCCGTTCCTCGGGAGCGATTTCTGGTCGATCAACGTCGACACGATCGTCACCTCGGTGGTGCTCGGCGTGCTCGCCTTCGGCTTCCTGTGGTGGGTCGTGCGGGGCGCGACCTCCGGCGTGCCGAACAAGCGGCAGGCTTTCGTGGAGCTCTGCGTCGATTTCGTCGACGAGCAGGTGAAGGGCATCTTCACCCACGGCGACCGCAACGCGTTTGTCGCCCCGGCCGCGCTCACGGTATTCGTCTGGGTGGTGCTGATGAACGCCATGGACTTCATCCCGGTCGACTGGATCGCCTGGTTCACCGAGAACGTCCTGCACCAGCACAACTGGCGGCCGGTGCCCACCGCGGACGTGAACACGACCTTCGCCCTCGCGCTGTCGGTCTGGCTCCTGATGATCTTCTTCAGCATCAAGTCGAAGGGGCTGTTCGGCTGGATCCACGAGCTGCTGTGCGCCCCGTTCGGCATCAAGCCGATCTGGTTCGCGCCCTTGCTCATCGTCTTCAACCTGCTTTTCAATCTCGTCGAGTACATCTCCAAGCCGCTTTCGCACTCTCTGCGGCTGTTCGGCAACATGTACGCAGGCGAGATCATCTTCATCCTGCTCTGGATCTGGGCCGCCACCGGCCTGGTCGGCGTGATCTTCGGCTCGATCCTCGCCGTCGGCTGGGCGATCTTCCACATCCTGATCGTGCTGCTGCAGGCGTTCATCTTCATGATGCTAACCGTCGTCTACCTGTCGATGGCGCACGAGCATCACTAGAGCGTCGTTTACTCAAATACCAACCGCAACGGAGACTCGAATGGAAAAACTCCAACTCCTCGCCATGATCCAGGCGTACACCGGGGTCGGCATCGGGCTGATCATCGGCCTGGGCGCCGCGGGCGCGTGCATCGGCGTGGGCATCATGTGCAGCCGCTTCCTCGAGGGCGCGGCGCGCCAGCCCGAGATGATCCCGACACTTCAGGCGAAGGTCTTCCTGCTGCTCGGCCTGATCGACGCCTCGTTCATCATCGGCGTGGGCCTCGCGATGCTGTTCGCGTTCGGGAACCCGCTGCTCGCCGTCGTCCAGGCGGCCGGCTGAGACAGCGGCCCCGGCGCGCCCTGCCCCGCAGGGACCCACGGGCCCAGCGGGACCATCGGTACCAAAGGGAGCATTCATGAACCTGAATCTGACCCTGATCGCGCAGGCAATTGCGTTCGCGATCTTCATCTGGTTCACGGTGAAGTTCGTCTGGCCGTACCTGCTGCGCGCCATCGAGGCGCGCCAGAAGCAGATCGCCGAAGGGCTCGCCGCGGCCGAGCGCGGGCGTGCGGAGCTCGCCGAGGCCGGCAAGAAGATCGAGGTGTCGCTCGCCGACGCGCGCAACAAGGCGCAGGACATCATCACGAGCGCCGAGAAGCGCGCCGCGCAGATGGTCGAGGAGGCGAAGAACGCGGCCAAGGCGGAGGGCGAGCGCCTCGTGGCGGGCGCCAAAGCCGAGATCGCGCAGGAAGTGGCGCGCGCCAAGGAGTCGCTGCGCGAGCAGGTCGCGCGCCTTGCCATGGCCGGCGCCGAGAAGATCCTGCGCCGCGAAGTCGATGCCAAGGTCCACGCCGATATGCTGTCCGGCTTGAAGGCGGAGCTGAAGTAGCGCCATGGCCGAGATCGCGACGCTCGCACGGCCGTATGCCGAGGCGGTATTCAAGCTCGGAGACGAGGCCGGGCGCCTCGGCGACTGGTCGGAGCTGCTGCGCGCGATGGCGCAGGTCGCGGGCAACGCCGACATGCAGGCCTGCATCGGCGACCCGCAGGTCTCCGCCGGCCAGCTCTACGAGGTGTTTCTCGCTTCCTGCAATACCGAGCTGCCCGCCGAGGCGAAGAACTTCGTCGAGATCCTGATCCGCAACCGCCGGCTCGAGCTGCTCCCCGAGATCTGCGACCAGTACGAGGCGCTCAAGCTCGAGCGCGAGGGCGTGGTGGACGCCGACATCGAGTCGGCCTTCCCGCTCGAGGAGGCGCAGGTCGCGGCGCTCGTGGTCGAGCTGGAGAGGAAGTTCAAGCGCAAGGTCAGCCCGCACGTGCGCGTCGAGCGGGAGCTGATCGGCGGCGTGCGCGTCACCGTGGGCGACGAGGTGATCGACGGATCGGTGCGGTCCAAGCTCGCCGCGATGGCGACCGCGATCGCCAAGGTTTAGGCTTCGGAGCGACTGGCACGATGACCGCCAGGCGCCTGGATTGGGACTGCGAGGGAGCTATCCCCTCGAATGGTTAGACGCTCTTAGGAGTTCACACGATGCAACAGCTCAGCCCGGCCGAGATCAGCGATCTCATCAAGAGCAAGATCCAGAATCTCACCCTCGGGGCCGACGTCCGCACGCAGGGCACGGTGGTGTCGGTGACCGACGGCATCTGCCGCGTCCACGGCCTGTCGGACGTGATGCAGGGCGAGATGCTCGAGTTTCCGCAGAACACCTTCGGCCTCGCGCTCAACCTCGAGCGCGACTCGGTGGGCGCGGTGATTCTCGGCGCGTACGAGCACATCACCGAGGGCGACACGGTGAAGTGCACCGGGCGCATTCTCGAGGTGCCGGTCGGGCCGGAGCTGCTCGGCCGCGTCGTCGACGCGCTCGGCCAGCCGATCGACGGCAAGGGCCCGATCAACGCGAAGCGGACCGACGTCATCGAGAAGGTCGCGCCCGGCGTGATCGCGCGCCAGTCGGTGTCGCAACCGGTGCAGACCGGCCTCAAGTCGATCGACGCGATGGTGCCGATCGGCCGCGGCCAGCGCGAGCTGATCATCGGCGACCGCCAGACCGGCAAGACCGCGGTGGCGATCGACACGATCATCAACCAGAAGGGCAAGGACCTGATGTGCGTGTACGTCGCGATCGGCCAGAAGGCCTCGACGATCGTGAACGTGCTGCGCAAGCTCGAGGAGCACGGCGCGATGGCCTACACGGTCATCGTCGCGGCCTCGGCCGCGGACTCGGCGGCGATGCAGTACATCGCGCCCTACTCGGGCTGCACGATGGGCGAGTACTTCCGCGACCTCGGGCAGGACGCGCTGATCATCTACGACGACCTGACCAAGCAGGCGTGGGCGTACCGGCAGATCTCGCTGCTGCTGCGCCGTCCTCCGGGCCGTGAGGCGTATCCGGGCGACGTGTTCTACCTCCACAGCCGCCTCCTCGAGCGCGCCGCGCGCGTGAATCCTGCCTACGTCGAGAAGATCACCGGCGGCAAAGTGAAGGGCAAGACCGGCTCGCTGACCGCGCTGCCGATCATCGAGACGCAGGCCGGCGACGTGACCGCGTTCGTTCCGACCAACGTGATCTCGATCACCGACGGCCAGATCTTCCTCGAGACCGATCTCTTCAACGCCGGTGTCCGGCCCGCGATCAACGCCGGCATCTCGGTGTCGCGCGTCGGCGGAGCGGCACAGACCAAGATCATGAAGCGCCGCGACACCGGCGGCGGCGTGCGCCTCGCGCTCGCGCAGTACCGCGAGCTGGCGGCATTCGCGCAGTTCGCCTCCGATCTCGACGAGGCGACCCGCAAGCAGCTCGAGCGCGGCCGGATGGTGACCGAGCTGATGAAGCAGCCGCAGTACCAGCCGCAACAGGTCTGGGAGATGGCGCTCACGCTGTTCGCGGTGAACAACGGCTACTTCGACGATATCGAGGTCAAGAAGGCGCTCGCGGCCGAACGCTCGATGCGCGACTACCTGAAGGGCAAATACGGCGCGCTCGTCGACTCGATGGAGACCAAGAAGGATCTCTCCGCCGACGACGAGAAGGCGCTGCACGAGGCAATCAAGGACTGGAAGAAGTCGGGGTCGTTCTAGGAGCGCGCCCATGCCGGGCACAAAAGAAATCCGCGTGAAGATCCGGAGTGTGCAGAACACCCGGAAGATCACCAAGGCGATGGAGATGGTCGCCGCGTCGAAGATGCGCAAGGCGCAGGAGCGCATGCGCGCCGGCCGGCCGTACACCGAGAAGATTCTGAACATCGCCGCCCGCATCAGCCACGCGAACCCGGAATACCGCCACCCGTTCCTCGTGAGCCGGGACACGGTCAAGCGCGTCGGGATCATCGTGGTCACGACCGACAAGGGCCTGTGCGGCGCGATGAACACCAACCTGCTGCGGCTCGTGCTCCAGCACTACAAGGAGTGGCAGTCGCAGGGCGAGGAGATCGACGTCTGCTGCATCGGCAACAAGGGCTTCTCCTTCATGCAGCGGCTCGGCGCGAACATCGTGTCGCATGTGACCCAGCTCGGCGACCGGCCGCAGCTCGATCGGCTGATCGGTGCGGTGAAGCTGATGCTCGACGGTTACATTTCCGACCGGTTCGACCGTCTGATGATCTTCACGACGCGGTTCATCAACACGATGAAGCAGGAGCCCGTGATGGGGCAGATCCTGCCGCTCACCGGCGAGCGGCTCGGCGCGCCGGAAGGCTCCTGGGACTACATCTACGAGCCGGAGGCTCGCGCGGTGCTCGACCAGGTGCTCACGCGCTACATCGAGGCGGTGATCTACCAGGCGGTGGCGGAGAGCATGGGCTCGGAGCAGTCGGCGCGGATGGTCGCCATGAAGGCGGCGTCCGACAACGCCGCCACGCTCATCGACGAGCTGACGCTCATCTACAACAAGAACCGGCAGGCGGCGATCACGAAGGAAATCTCCGAGATCGTGGGCGGCGCGGCGGCCGTTTAGGACTATGCAGCCACAGACGTCACAGAGGGCGCAGAGAAAGAAGTTAGCAATAATGCTCTGCGATCTCTGTGTCGCCTGTGGCCGGAAAGTATCGAACTAAGGGACCAAACATGGCACAAGCTCAAGGCACGATCGTCCAGTGCATCGGCGCGGTGGTCGACATCCAGTTCCCGCGCGAGGGAATGCCCAAGGTCTACGACGCCCTGATATTGACGGACGCGGGGGAAAAGTCGTTCGCGGAGAAAGGCCTCACGTTCGAGGTCGAGCAGCAGCTCGGCGACGGCATCGTGCGCTGCATCGCGCTCGGCTCCTCCGACGGCCTGCGCCGCGGCATGAAGGTGGCGGGCACCGGTGCGTCGATCTCGGTTCCGGTCGGCCCCGGCACCCTCGGTCGCATCATGGACGTGCTCGGCCGGCCGATCGACGACGCGGGTCCGATCAAGTCCGACCAGCGCCGCGCCATCCATCAGCCCGCGCCCAAGTTCGACGAGCTCTCGCCGTCGGTCGAGCTGCTGCCCACCGGCATCAAGGTGATCGACCTGGTCTGCCCGTTCGCCAAGGGCGGCAAGATCGGGTTGTTCGGCGGCGCCGGCGTCGGCAAGACCGTCAACATGATGGAGCTGATCAACAACATCGCGAAGAGCTACGGCGGCTATTCGGTGTTCGCCGGGGTCGGCGAGCGCACGCGCGAGGGCAACGACTTCTACCACGAGATGGAGGAGTCGAAGGTGCTCGACAAGGTCGCGATGGTCTTCGGCCAGATGAACGAGCCGCCCGGCAACCGCCTGCGCGTCGGGCTGACCGGCCTGACGATGGCCGAGGCGTTCCGCGACGAGGGCCGCGACATCCTGCTCTTCATCGACAACATCTACCGCTACACGCTCGCCGGCACGGAAGTGTCCGCGCTGCTCGGCCGGATGCCCTCCGCGGTCGGCTACCAGCCGACGCTCGCCGAGGAGATGGGCCGACTGCAGGAGCGGATCACCTCGACCAAGGTCGGCTCGATCACCTCGATCCAGGCCGTGTACGTGCCCGCGGACGACCTGACCGACCCGTCGCCGGCGACGACGTTCGGCCACCTCGACGCGACCGTCGTGCTCTCTCGCGACATCGCATCGCTCGGCATCTACCCGGCGGTGGATCCGCTCGATTCCACGTCGCGTCAGGTGGACCCGCACGTGATCGGCGAGGATCACTACAACACCACCCGGGCGGTGCAGGCGACGCTGCAGCGCTACAAGGAGCTGCGCGACATCATCGCGATCCTCGGCATGGACGAGCTGGCGCCCGAGGACAAGCTCTCGGTGGCCCGCGCACGCAAGATCCAGCGCTTCCTGTCCCAGCCGTTCAACGTCGCCGAGGTGTTCACCGGCTCGCCGGGCAAGATCGTCCCGCTCGCCGAGACCATCAAGGGCTTCAAGATGATCGTGAACGGCGAGTGCGACGCGCTCCCCGAGCAGGCCTTCTACATGGTCGGTCCGATCGAGGAAGCTTTCGAAAAGGCGAAGCAACTCCAGTAGCCCCATGGCGAACACTATTCAAGTTGATGTGGTGAGCGCGGAGGAGTCGATCTTCTCCGGCGAGGCGGAGTTCGTGGTGCTGCCGGGCGAAGTCGGCGAGCTGGGCATCTATCCGCAACACACGCCGCTCATCACCCGCATCAAGCCCGGCGAGGTCCGTATCAAGCCGGCCGGTGGTGGCGAGGAGGAGCTCATCTTCGTGGCCGGCGGCGTCCTCGAGGTCCAGCCCAAAGTCGTGACGGTGCTCGCCGATACCGCGATTCGCGCGCACGACCTCGACGAGGCGAAGGCGCAGGAGGCGCTGAAGCGCGCCGAGGAGGCGAAGCGTAACGCCCAGGGCAAGCAGGAGCTGGCGACCGTCGAGAGCGAGATCACCTCGCTCGCCGCGCAGCTCGCGGCGATCCGGAAGCTCAGAAAAAAATAGGCGCGGTGGCGGGCTCGAAAAGGCGACTCCGAGGGGTCGCCTTTTTTGGTTCAGCTTCTCAAATGCGTTCTGGCAGGCCGGCGACGCGACCGCGTGGACCTGGAAGTCCGATGCGACTTCCGAGCATCGTCACGCGGCGAGCGCGTGCGAAATTTCCGCGCCGAATACCACGCGAGGCAGAATCCCGAGCGCCGCGAGCGTTTCACCGAGAGATTCGAGCTCGGCCCGCAGCAACACGGCAGGGGCTCCCACCCGCGAACAAAACCGCTGCCCCGCTCCTTCCACGAAGCCGAACATCTTCCGGTAGAAGCGCTCGTGGCGCGGATTGACCTCGATGAAGACATCGGTCGCCTCGTGCACCACCCGTGCGACGAGATAGGCGAGGCCGACCAGCGCGCCAAGCGTGGTTCGCCAGTCAGCGGCTGCATCGATCGCGAGCCGGCTCGCCTGGCAAATGCGCCGACCGCGGTTGCGTGAAGCATCCGTCGCGTCGCCGAAGGTCTCATCGGCCGCCAGGCCGGAAGGTCCGTCCGGACGCAGCGCCAGCGTGCCCGTAGCCAAAGCGTCCTGCATCGCGATCAGCGTCACGCCGGCCGGCAACTCCTCGTGGCCCGCATTCGTCAGGTAGCCGCGCCACGCGTAGCGCGCTTCGACGAGAGTGCTCGCTGCGGAGAGGTGCTCGAGGGTAGAGGCGATCTTCGCCTGCAGGATCACGCTATCGCTCGTGTGGCGCCCCGCCAAACGCAGCGGGACTCCGCTCTTGCGCGTTTCAATGCTGAGCGTCGGGCCGTGCTGGTCGAAGAGAATTGAGGAGGTAATGCGGGTTTGCGAAAGCCAATACGGATGCGTCGAATGTGCGCCGATATTCTCCATGCGACCCCCTGGGTTGTCGTTGCTTCAGGTTGGCGCTCGCATCGCCGCGACGTCGCCGCCGAGGCGCAAAGTGCCAGACTGGAGCGGAGTTTTCAACTGTCTCTTAGATGCGACAGCGCCGGCGCCACGTTGTCGTGATACGACGACTTGCCGCGTCAGGTGTCCTGGCGGAGTGCGTCGATGACATCGGTGCGCGCAACGCGCAGTGTCGGCGCGATCACCGCGAGCAACCGTGTCGCGAACTCGCCTGCAACCACTGCAACCGCCGATAGATCGAGCCGCACATGCGCCGTGTAGCCGATGTCCTGCGCGCGAAGGCGACCTCGAAGGGGCCGCCGCTTTTGTTCCTATAATCGGTGCGTCATGGCCCTGCTCTCCTACAGCAAGTACCTGAAGCTCGACGAGCTGCTTGCCTGCCAGGGGCTCGAGAGCGCGAAGCACGGAACACCGGCGCACGACGAGCTCCTGTTCATCGTCACCCACCAGACCTACGAGCTCTGGTTCAAGCAGCTGCTGCACGAGCTCGACGCGGTGCTGGCGATCATGAGCCCCGACGCCGTCGCCGAGAAGGACGTCGGCCGGGCGCTTCACTACCTCGAGCGCATCGTGAAGATTCAGGGGGTGCTCGTCGGCCAGATCGACGTGCTCGAGACGATGACGCCGCTCGACTTCCTCGACTTCCGGAACCTGCTCACGCCGTCGTCGGGGTTTCAGAGCGCGCAGTTCAGGCAGCTCGAGAACAAGCTCGGCCTGGCGCGCACGCAGCGCCTGCGCTACAACGAGGCGGATTACGAGGCCTCCCTCGATGCGCGGGACCGCCCGAAGGTGGGCGCCGCCGAGCGCGCATCGAGCCTGTTCGGAACCGTCGAGGCCTGGCTCGCCCGGATGCCCTTCGTGCAGTCTCGGCAGTTCGACTTCTGGCACGAGTACCGCGCCAACGTCGCGCGCATGCTCGAAGATGACCGCGCGACGATCGAGGGCAAGGCGCAGCTCGCGCCCGCTGCGCGCCGCGCGCAACTCGAAGAGCTCGAGCACACGCGCGAGACGTTCGCGAGCGTCTTCGACCCGGCGAAGTACGAAACGTTGCGCGCGGCAGGCCACCGGCGCCTGTCGTACGACGCGTTCCTGGCCGCGCTGATGATCATGCTCTACCGCGACGAACCGATTCTCCAGAACCCGTTCCGACTGCTGACCGCGCTCGTGACCATCGACGAGAACCTCTCGCTCTGGCGCTACCGACACGCGCTGATGGTGCAGCGGATGATCGGCGCGAAGATCGGCACCGGCGGCTCGAGCGGGCAGGACTACCTGCGACGGACGGTTGAGGTCCACCGCGTGTTCCTCGACTTCTTCAACCTCTCCACCTACCTCATCCCGCGCTCGATGCTGCCGGCGCTGCCGAGCGAGCTGCGCGAGCAGCTTGGCTTCCGCTGGCATGCTTGATAGGCATAACGATACGCGGGGACACATCCCCTCGTGCGCCCCTAGGCGAGGCGCCCAACGATGAATCCGTTGGGCGAACCCAGGAACCATTACCGAACGTTTTTCGCGTCGATCGGCGACGCACTGCACGTTACGGCGCACAGTCATCATCCCTGGCCCGACGTCACGCGCGCGGCGCACCTCCAGTACTGGGAGGATTCCGCGCGGCTCACGAACTGGAAGTGGCAGGAGAAGGTGTTCGGCAAAGCGGTGCCCGAGGCGCAGGACCACGTGGCGCGGCACCTCGGCCTCGCCGACCCGGGGCTCGTCGCCTTTGCCCCGAACACGCACGAGTTCGTCGCACGCCTTTACTCGTGCCTGGACTGGTCGCGACGCCCCCGCGTCCTGACCACCACGGGCGAGTTTCACAGCTTCGGCCGGCAGACGCGGCGTCTCGAGGAGACGGGACGCCTTCAAGTCACGCGGATTCCGGTGGAGCCGTGTGCGACGTTTCGCGAGCGCTTCAAGCGAGCGCTCAGCGAGTCGCACGACCTGGTGTTTCTGTCGCAGGTGTTTTTCGACTCGTCGTTCGTGGTCGAGCGATTGGACGACGTGCTTGCCGCGGCTCCCGTCGAGACGATCGTCGCGGTGGACGGCTATCACGCGTTCATGGCCATCCCGGTGGATCTCGGCACGCTCGGGCGGCGCATTTTCTATACGGCAGGCGGGTACAAGTACGTCCAGGCGGGCGAAGGCACCTGCTTCCTGTCGATCCCGGCGGACTGTGACCTGCGCCCCCTCTATACGGGCTGGTTCTCGGACTTCGGTCAGTTGAGCGGCGCGCAAGGCGAAGCGGTCGGCTACGGCGCGCAGGCGATGCGGTTTTGGGGTTCGACATTCGACGCCTCCGGCCTGTACCGCTTCAACGCCGTGATGCGCTGGCTGGGCGAGCTCGGCGTGACGGGGCGCGAGATTCACGCACACGTCGGCGCGCTCGAGCGGCAGTTTCTCGACGGCCTCGCGGCGGCGGCGCTCGCGCGGCTGCCCGTCGCGGCCCTTACCCCGCCGGAGGGGGCGCCGCGCGGCAACTTCCTGACGTTCGACCTCGATGCCGCCGAGGACGTCGAGCGGCGGCTCGCGGCGCACCGGGTCCTTGTCGACCGCCGCGGCCGCCGGCTGCGCTTCGGGTTCGGCCTGTACCACGACGCGGCATTCGTCGACGTGCTGCTCGCGCGGCTGCGCGACGCGCTCGCATGACGGCAGCGCCCGCGCCGTTCGACCTCGTCGTCGTGGGTGGCGGGATCAACGGCGTCGGCATCGCACGCGATGCGGCGGGACGCGGACTGCGGACCTTGCTGGCCGAGCAGGGCGATCTCGGCTCGGCGACCTCGTCCGCGAGCACGCGGCTGATCCACGGCGGCCTGCGCTACCTCGAGCACTACGAGTTCCGGCTGGTGGCGGAGTCCCTCGCCGAGCGCGAGGTGCTGCTGCGCGTGGCGCCGCACGTCGTCTGGCCGCTCGAATTCGTCCTGCCACACGAGCCGCACCTGCGGCCACGCTGGATGATCCGGATCGGCCTGTTCATGTACGACCACTTGAGCCGGCGGGTGTCGCTCCCCGGGTCGCGCGGCGTGCGCCTCACGCCGGATCGGTACGGCGCAGGGCTGCGCGCGGACCTGACGCGCGGCTTCACTTACTCGGACTGCGCGGTGGACGATGCGCGCCTGGTCGTGCTGAACGCGCGCAGCGCGGCCGAGCGGGGTGCGACCATCCTGCCGCGCACGCGTTGTGTCGCCGGGCGACGCGACGGCGCGCTCTGGCGCATGACCCTCGAGGACGTCGCCACGGGCACGCGGGGCGAGGTCGGCGCCCGAGCGCTGGTGAATGTCGCCGGCCCCTGGGTCCGAAGCCTGCTCGACGGGGCGCTCGCGGTGCCGACGCCGGGCGACGTCCGCCTGGTGAAGGGCAGCCATATCGTGGTCCCGCGCATCCACGAGCGGGAACACGCGTACATCCTGCAGAATCCCGACGGACGGGTGATCTTCCTGATTCCCTACGAGGAGGCCTTCACCGAGATCGGCACCACCGACGTGCCGATCGAGAGCATGGACCCGCCTCCGGCGTGCACGCGAGCGGAGATCGAGTACCTCTGCGCGGCTGCGAGCCGTTACACGCTGCAACCGGTCGCGCCCGACATGGTCGTCCACACGTGGAGCGGCGTGCGCCCGCTCTACGACGACGGCACGGACGATCCGTCCGCGATCACGCGCGACTACCGCTTCGTGCTCGACGAGAGCGGCCCGCCGCTGCTCTCGATCTTCGGCGGCAAGCTCACGACGTACCGCAAGCTCGCCGAGGCCGCCCTGGAGAAGCTCGGGAAGTGGTTTCCGGGGCGACTCCCGTGGACCGAGCACGCGTCGTTACCCGGCGGCGACTTCGGCGGCGCGTCCTTCGACGAGCTGCTGGCCGCCTACCGCAGCCGCTATCCGCGCCTCGACGCGGGGTGGCTGCGACACCTGCTGCGCCGGCACGGCACGTGCGCGGCGGAGATCCTCGATGACGTCACGGTCGAAGGCGACCTGGGCGATCCGTTCGGCGGCGGTCTGTACGAGCGCGAGTTGCGATACCTCATCGAGCGCGAGTGGGCACGCACGCCCGAGGACGTGTTGTGGCGGCGCACGAAATGCGGACTGCACATGACCGCGGCGCAGCGTGAGCGACTGGCGAGTTTCATGGAGGCGACGGTATGAGTACGCAACCGCTCGAGTTCTGGTTCGAGTTCGCCAGCACCTACTCGTACCCCGCAGCGATGCGGATCGAGGCCCTCGCCGCGCGGGCGGGCGTCCCGATCGCCTGGCGGCCATTTCTGCTCGGGCCGATCTTCCAGGCCCAGGGCTGGAACGACTCCCCGTTCAACCTGTACCCGGCAAAGGGCCGTTACATGTGGCGCGACCTCGAGCGGCTCTGCGCCAAGCACGGCCTGCCCTACGCGCGTCCCACGATCTTCCCGCAGCGGAGCATCCTCGCGGCGCGCCTCGCGCTCGCGGCGATCGACGAGCCCTGGCTGCCGGCGCTGGTGCGTGCGATCTACGTCGCGAACTTCGCAGAGAGCGCCGACATCTCCACGGCGGAGACGCTCGGCCGGGTCCTCGCGGCGTTGGGGCAGGCGCCCGAGCCGTGGCTCGAGCGCGTGCAGTCGCAGTCCGTGAAGGAAGCTCTGCGCGCCAACACCGACCGCGCGCAGGCGCTCGGCATCTTCGGCGCGCCGACGTTCGTCGTGCGCGGCGAAGTCTTCTGGGGCGGCGACCGTCTCGAGGACGCGCTTGCTTGGCACCTGCGCGGCGCCTGACGCGCCGCGCTCAGTTCAGGAATCCCACGTATCGCGGCAGCCAGAGCACGAGCTCCGGGAAGACGATCGTCAGCGTGAGCCCGATCATCTGCAGGATCACGAACGGGACGATCCCGCGGTAGATGTGCCCCATCGTCACCGACGGCGGCACGGTCCCCTTCATGTAGAACAGCGTGAATCCGAATGGCGGAGTGAGGAACGCCGTCTGGAGGTTTACCGACATCATGATGATGAACCAGGTGAGGAACACGATTGGTCCGCCACCGCCGATGTGCGCGCCGAAATCGACCTTCGTCAGCACCGGCGCGAACACGGGAAGGACGATCAGGCAGATCTCGATCCAGTCGAAGAAGAAGCCGAGGATGAACACCAGCACCATCAGGAAGATGAGCACTTCCCAGCCGGTATCCAAGCCCGCTGCCTTGAGGACGTCGACCACCACGTCGTCGCCGCCGAGCGCGCGAAAGACGAACGAAAACAGCGTGGCGCCGAAGAAGATGAAGAACACGAGCGCGTTGGTCAGCGCAGCGCTTTCGATCGTCTCGCGCAACGACTTCAGGTTTAGTCGGCCGTTCATCCACGCGAGGAAGAGCGCACCCATCGAGCCCACGCCGGCCGCCTCGGTCGGGGTCGCCCAGCCGCCGAAGATCGATCCGAGGACGAGCGTGATGAGCAGCGTCGGCGGAAAGAAGCTCTTCATGACCATCTTCCAGAACTCAACGGCCGTCTTCGGGCCGATGTCGGCCGGAAGCGGCGGAGCGAGCTCGGGCTTCAGGAACGAGATCCCGCCGATGTAGATCAGGTAGATCAGCGACAGGAGCAATCCCGGGATGACCGCCGCTGCGAAGAGCGTGCCCACCGACACCGCCAGCAGGTCCCCCATGATCACCAGCATGATCGAGGGTGGAATCAGGATTCCGAGCGTGCCCGCGGAAGCGATGGTGCCGACGGCGAGCTCCTTGCTGTATCCGCGCTCGAGCATCGTCGGCAACGCGACCAGCGTGAGCATCACCACTGAGGCGCCGACGATGCCCGTCGTCGCCGCCATGATCGTGCCCATGAGCGTCACCGACATCGCGAGGCCGCCCGGAATGCGTCGGGTCAGCACCTGGAGCGCGTGCAGCAGGTCGTTTGCGACGCCGCTGCGCTCGAGCACGGTGCCCATGAAGATGAACATCGGCACCGCGACGAGAATCGGGTTCGCCGCGACCCCACCCCAGATGCGCGGCAGCAGATTGAAGAACTGCACCGGCTGGAAAACGTCGAGCAGGATCCCGAGCCCGCCGAAGAAGATGGCGATCCCACCGAGCACGAACGCGACCGGATAGCCGCAGAAGAGCGCGACCGCTAGCACGACGAAGAGAATGAGCGAGAGGTGGTGCGCGAGCCAGTCCATCACGAGGCCTCTGCCCCGTAATGGACTTTCGCCCCGGCGAAGGCACTGCGCTTACGCAGCCGTTCAGGCCCCCAAAGGTAGACGATCAGCCGCATCAGGACCGATATGACGGCCGCGAAAAGCAGGAGGAGACCGACGGTGATGAAGGCTTTGGGAATCCATCGGTAAGGCAGACCCGTCGCCGAGTCGGACGACTCGTTCAGGTTCCAGGCGAGCCAGGTGAAGTCGGTGCTGAAGTAGATCGCGATCAGGCAGTACGGGATCGCGAAGATGAGACACCCGACGAACTCCATCATCGCGTGCGTGCGCGGTTTTGCGTTTGCCAGCGCGATGTCGATACGGACGTGCGCATTCTTTACGTACGCCGTTCCGAGCCAGAAGCAGAAGAGCGCCGCGTGCAGGTGCCACTCGAGCTCCTGCAACCGCGTCGATCCCATGCCCGGGATCTGGTAGCCGAACTTGCGCGACAGGACGTCGAAGCAGATGACCGTCGCGCAGACCACGAACAGCCAGCCGACCGTTGCCGAGATTCGCTCGAGCACGCGATCGATCGCGCTGCTCGCCGCCAGAAGACTGTCCATGGCCCCCCCGAAACGAACGAGAAAGGGAGCGCCCGGCGCGGGCCGGGGCGCTCCCTTGGGCGGTGGCGACTACTTCAGGTAGCCGAGGTCGCGCCAGATGGCGTAATCGCCGCGGAACTTCGCGTACGAGTCCCAGACGCGCTTGAAGCTCGGATTCTTGGCCGACTCCTCGGCGATGACCTCGTTCCAGTTCTTTTCGAGCGCCGCCATGATCTCCGGCGACCAGCGCTTGATCTGCACGCCGTTCTTGTCCTGCATCTCGCGCATCGCCTTGAACTGCGTCGCCTCGCCCTCCGCCATGATCTCGCGGATCAGGTCGCCGCACGCCTGCTCGATGATCGCGTGCTGTGGATCGCTCATCGAGTCCCACTTCTTGCGATTGATGTAGAGCTCGAGAAACGTCGCCTGCTGATGCCAGCCGGGGAAGTAGTAGAACTTCGCGACCTGGTAGAAACCGAACTTCTGGTCCATCACTGGCAAGGAGAACTCGGTGGCGTCGATCGTCCCGAGCTGCAGCGCCTGGAAGATGTCGCCCGGCGCGAGGAGCTGCGTCGACACGCCCATCTTCTCCATCACTTTCGCGCCCAGGCCGAAGAAGCGCATCTTCAGGCCCTTCATGTCCTGGACGGTCTTGATCTCCTTGCGGAACCAGCCCGACGCTTCCGGCGGGATGAGGCCACAGGGAATGTTGTAGACGCCCTGCTTGCCATACAGCTCGCGCGAGAGCTGAAGCCCGCCGCCGTAGTAGATCCACGCCAGGTACTCGCCCATGCCCGGCCCGAAGGGCACCGAGGCGAACATGTTGAACGCGGAATCGGTGCCGGCGAAGAACCCGCCGTTCGACCACGCGGCGTCGACCGAGCCCTGCGAGACGGCCTGGATCGCCTGCAGCGCCGGCACGAGCGCGCCGGGCTCGTTTACCTTCAATTCGATTGTCCCGCCGGAGGCCCGTTCGATCTTCTTCGAAAGGCGCACGGGCGCCTCGCCGATCAGCGTCAGGCTGGTGGGAAACGCGCTCGCAAGGTTGAGCCGGACTTTCTGCGGCGGCTGCTGCGCGAACGTGACTGCTGCGAACGAGGCTGCGATGCAGACGGCCGCGGCCGCCAGGATGCGACGCTTCATGGAACCCTCCTCAGGTCGAACGCTTGTATTCTTCTTTGCGGCGCGGGGGATTCCGCGAGCGCGTTGTGGCGGCTACGTTACTATGCTGGCCCGTCGGTTTCAACTCCCGCGATGCTTTCACTCGACCGGATCGATGTCGCAGCGCTCGCAGGCGCGCGCGGTGTGTTCGCCGACATCGACGACACCCTGACCACCGACGGGACGCTGACGGCCGATGCGTACGGAGCGCTCGCGTCGCTGCATGCCGCGGGGCTCCTCGTCGTTCCGATCACGGGGCGCCCCGCCGGCTGGTGCGATCACATCGCGCGCATGTGGCCCATCGACGCGGTCGTGGGCGAAAACGGTGCGTTCTACTTCGCGTATGACCGTGTGGCCCGGAAGCTCGTGAAGCGTTTCCGGGACGCCGATCCGGTCCGGTCCGCCAACCGCGACCGGCTTGCCGCAGTGCGGGATCGGATCCTGGCCGAAGTTCCCGGTACCGCGCTCGCATCGGACCAGCGCTACCGCGAGGCCGATCTGGCCATCGATTACTGCGAGGACGTGCCGCGCCTCGACGACGCGGCAGTCGACCGCATCGTCGCCATTATGCGCGCGGCAGGCATGACCGCCAAGGTGAGCTCGATTCATGTGAACGGCTGGTTCGGGACTTATGACAAGCTCGGGATGACGAGGACGTTGATGCGGGAACGCGCCGGTGTCGACCTGGATCGTGATCGCGAGCAGTACGTCTTCATCGGCGACTCGCCGAACGACGCACCGCTGTTCGCGTACTTTCCGCTCTCGGTCGGGGTCGCGAACGTGCGCCGTTTCGCGGCGCGCATGGAGCATGCGCCCACGTATGTGACCGTGGGCGAGAGCGGAACCGGATTCGCGGAGTTGGCGCGGCGGATTCTCACGGCGCGCGGCGGTTAGCCGGAATGCCCGAGATCGCGGTCTGGGTCGCGGGGTACCTGGTCCTCGGCGCCTTTGTGGGGGTCTTCGCCGGGATGCTTGGCATCGGCGGCGGCATGATCGTCGTGCCGCCGCTCGCGCTCATGCTCGAGGCGCAGGGGTTGCCGCGCGAGCACGTGCTGCATCTCGCAGTCGGCACGGCGATGGCGACGATCCTCTTCACCTCGATCTCGAGCGTGCGCGCGCACGCGGCGCGCGGGGGGGTGCGCTGGGAGATCGCGTGGCGCATCACCCCAGGGATCCTCTTCGGCGGCGTCGTCGGCGCGGTCGTGGCCAACTACCTCTCGACCCGGACGCTCGCGATCTACTTCACCGCGTTCGTCTTCCTGATGGCGGTGAACATGGCGCTCGATCTGAAGCCCAAGCCCTCGCGCCAGCCGCCCGGCGCCGCGGGAATGTTCGCGGCCGGCACCACGATCGGGGGGCTCTCGTCGCTCGTGGCGATCGGCGGCGCCGTGATGTCGGTGCCGTTCATGATCTTCTGCAACGTCCCGATCATCCAGGCGGTCGGCACCGCCGCCGCGATCGGAATTCCAATTGCGGTGGGCGGCACGATCGGGTACCTCTACACCGGCTGGAACGCCGCCGGACTACCGGCCTGGAGCGTCGGCTACGTGTATCTGCCGGCACTGGCCGGCATCACGATCGCGAGCGTGCTGACCGCGCCGCTCGGGGCACGCCTCGCGCACCGCGTGCCGGGGCGGCTGCTGAAGCGCATCTTCGCCGCGCTGCTGTTCGTGCTCGCGGCGCGGATGCTGTTCAGCTTGTGGTGACGCGCCGAAGCTAGCGCTTCAGACCGTCCCGCAGCACGTTCTTCTGCACTTTGCCCATCGCGTTGCGCGGCAGGTCGTCGACGAACACGACGCGCTTGGGGACCTTGAAGTTCGCGATCTGCGACCTGACGTGGGCGATCACCGCGGCCTCGTCGAGCGCCGCGTCCTTCCGCTTCACCACGACCGCCGTGACCGATTCGCCGAAGTCCGGATGTGGCACGCCGACCACTGCCGACTCGACGACGCCCGGCATCGTGTCGATCATGAGCTCGATTTCCTTCGGATACACGTTGTACCCGCCGGAGATGATGAGGTCCTTGGCGCGCCCGACGATGGAGAGATAGCCGTCCTCGCTCCATTGGCCCACGTCGCCGGTCTTGAACCAGCCGTCGGCGCTGAACTCTTCCTTCGTCTTCTCCGGCATGCGCCAGTAGCCGGCGAACACGTTCGGTCCCTTGATCTCGACCACGCCTGGGACGCCCCGTCCCAGGATCTTTCCGTCCTCGACGACACGGACCGAGACGCCCGGCAGCGGAAAGCCGACCGTGCCGCCGCGGCGCTCGCCGTCGTAGGGGTTCGACGTGATCATCCCGGCCTCCGACATGCCGTAGCGCTCGAGGATGGTGTGGCCAGTACGGTCCTGCCAGGCCTTGAAGGTCTCGAGGAGCAGCGGCGCGCTTCCCGACACGAAGAGGCGCATGTGGGTGGCCGCCTCGCGCGTCAGCCCCGATTCGCCGAGCAGCCGCACGTAGAACGTCGGCACGCCCATCATCGCTGTCGCGCGCGGGAAGGCGGCGAGCATCGCCGGTGCATCGAACTTGCGGTGAAAGAGGATCCGCGCGCCGGCTAGCAGGATTGGGTGGATGCCGACGAAGAGGCCGTGCACGTGGAATGTCGGCAGCGCATGCAGCAGGACGTCCCGCTCGGTGAAACGCCAGTATTCCTTCAGCACGGCGCCGTTCGACGTCAGGTTGCCGTGCGTGACCATGGCGCCCTTCGACCGGCCGGTCGTGCCCGAGGTGTAGATGATCACCGCGAGGTCGTTCTCGCCGAGCGCCGGGTCGTCGAACGATGCGGCCGCGCTCGCGATCGCGTCGGTCAGCGGACCCTTGCCGTTCTCGTCGAGCGTGTAGAGCCGCGGCGTGCCGGCGTTTCGCGCCAGCGCCTCGAACGTGCCGAGCATTGGCGGCCGGCAGACGACGACGCGCGGCTCGGCGTCCTGCAGGAAGTAGCCGAGCTCGCCGCGCTGGTACGCGGTGTTGAGCGGCAGAAAGCAGAATCCTGCGCGGATGCAGCCGAGATAGAGAAACAGCCCCTGCGGCGACTTGTCGATCTGCGCGGCGACGCGATCGCCCTTCTGCAGGCCGAGGCCGGTGAGGAACGACGCGACGCGCGCGGTCTCGCGCTCCAGATCGGCGTAGGTGTAGCGCTCGCCGCTGTCGGCTTCGAGGAAGGTCTCCCCGAGCCGGGTGGCGAAGCCGCGGCGGAAGTAGCTGTAGGCGTTCATGCGGTACTTATCCGAAAGCAAGAAGCCACGGCGGACCGTGGCTTCTCGCGCGCGGCGGATTCGATCGGCGTCGTCAGAGGTCGACCTTGATCCCGGCCGCCTTGGTCACCTTGGCCCACTTCTCGATCTCCGAGCGTACGAACGCGGCGAACTCGGCCGGCGGCTGGCCGCCCGCATCCGCGCCCTGGCTTGCCCAGATGGTTTTGATGTCGGGCATCTGCAGCACCTTTACCGTGTCGGCGTACATCCGGTCGATGATCGGCTGCGGCGTCCCCTTTATCGCGAAGAGCGCATACCAGGTCAGCGAGATCGCGAAGTCGACGCCCGCCTCCTTCATCGTCGGGACCTCCGGGATCACCGGGTTGCGGGTGGCCGAGGTCACGGCCAGCGGACGGAGCTTACCGGCCTTGATCTGGTTCGCCGAGGTGCCCATGCCGTCGAACGCCATGTCGACCTGCCCCGCGAGCAGGTCCTGCATCAACGGGCCCGCACCCTTGTATGGCACGTGGGTCAGGTCGACGCCGGTCGTCTGCTTGAAGAGCTCGCCGATCATGTGGTGACTGGTCCCGCTACCTGCCGAGCCGTAGTTGAGCGTGCCCGGGTTCGCCTTGGCAAAGACGATCATCTCCTGCAGCGACTTGAAGCTGTGCTTGGGATGGAGGACGACCACGTTCGGCACCGAGGCCAGAACGGTCACCGGGGCGAAGTCCCGCTCAAGGCTGTACGGCAGCTTCGTGTAGAGCGACTCGGCGATGGTGTGATGGATCGCGCCGATGAACCAGGTGTAGCCGTCGGGCGCTTCCTTCGACGCGCGCGTCGCGCCGACGGTGCCGCCCGCGCCGCCCATGTTCTCGATCAGCACCTGCTGGCCGAGGAGCTGCGTCATCTTCGCCGCCCAGGGTCGCGCGAAGGTGTCCGTCCCGCCGCCGGCAGGGAACGGGTTGATCGCCCGGATTGGCTTGACGGGCCAGGTTTGCGCCGCGACCCCGGTCGACGCGACGGCGATTGCGAACGCGGAGACTGCGAGCGCTAGCGCGCGGAATGACGGATGCATGGTCTCTTGCTCCTTCCTCTCAATGGTCGATGCCGGCGTCTGGTCTGAACCCTGCCGGCTGGGTTGGCCGCGTAGTCTGGCGACCCCCGCCCTTACCGTCAATCCTGCGCTGCCGCAGGTTCAGCGGCCCTTGAACTCGGGCTTCTTCTTGTCGAGAAATGCCCGGTAGCCGATCCGGAAGTCCTCGGTGTCGAAGCACGCGAAGCCTTCGTCGTATTCCTCGGCGGTGAGCGGGCGCGCGTCGGCCAGCCGCCGCGCGAACTTCTTGTGCCAGCGCGCGACCAGCGGGGCGCCGTCGGCGATGCGCCGCGCGGTCGCGAACGCCTCCTCGTCCACCCTGGCGTCGGGCACCACGCGGGTGACGAGCCCCTTCTCGTAGGCCTCGCGCGCGTCGAAGACGCGCCCCTCGAGCAGGATCTCGAGGCTCGCCGCGGGCCCGATCACGCGCATCATCCCCTGCATCTCGTCGTACGCCTCCGTCAGCCCGAGCTTCTTGATCGGCACGCCGAAGCGCGCGGACTCGCCGCAGATGCGCAGGTCGCATTGCGCGGCCATCACCAGGCCGCCGCCGACGCAGACGCCGTGGATCAGCGCCAGGGTCGGATGCCGGCACTCGGCGAGCGCGCGCAGCGACTGCCGCGACATCCGCGCCGTAACGCTTCGCCTGCGCGACATTGGAGCGCTCGTTGGCGAACTCCGAGATGTCGGCGCCCGCGCGCGAAGGCCTTGTCGCCCGCGCCGCGGATCACGATGCAGCGCACGGATTCGTCGCGGTCGAGCTCGCCGAAGACCTCGCCCAGCCGCTTCCACATCGAGCGGTCGAGCGCGTTCAGCCTCTCGGGCTTGTTCAGGGTGACGGTCGCGATCGCTCCGTCGCGTTCGACGAGGATCGGTTTCGCCCATCGACTAGCGGTAGAACACGTTCACCAGGCCCAGCGTGACGACGGGCACGTAGGTGATCAGCAGAAGCGTGGCGAGCAGCACGCCGATGAACGGGATGTTCGCCTTGGTCACGTCCCAGACGCTCTCCTTCGCGATCGAGCAGGTGAGCAGCAGCACGCTCGCCACGGGCGGCGTCTGCTGGCCGATGGCGAGGTTGAGCGTCACGATCACGCCGAAATGGACCGGATCGATCCCCGCCGCGGTCACCGCCGGCATCACGATCGGCACCACCAGGACGATGGCGGCCGCCGAGTGCAGGAACATCCCGATGATGAGGAAGAAGACGTTGAGGATCGCGAGAATGGCCCACTTCTCGCTCGTGATGGAGAGCATCGTCGCCGCGATGCGTTGCGGAAGCTGCACCTCCGTGAGGTAGAGGCCGAGCAGGGCCGAGGCCGCGACCAGCAGCATCACGGTGCCGGTCTGCACCGTGCCCGTCGATGATCGCCTCGCGCAGCCGCGCCCAGTTGAGCTCGCGATAGACCACGCCGCCCACCAAGAGGGCCGCGACGACCGCGAGCGCCGCGCCTTCGGTCGCCGTGACGATGCCGCCGAAGATGCCGCCGAGGATGATGATCGGCAGCGTGAGCGCCCAGAACGCGTCCTTGAAGGCGCGTCCAGAGCTTGCCCCACTCGAAGATCTGCTCCACCGGCCAGTTGTACCGGATCGCGTACCAGTAGCACAGGCCCATGAAGCCGAATGCGGCGAGCAGGCCGGGCACGATGCCGGCCACGAACATCTGCACCACCGAAGTGCCCGCCATGACCGCGTAGAGGATCATCGGGATCGACGGCGGGATGATGATCGCGAGCGTGGCCGTGGACGAGGTCACCGCGGCCGTGAAGGGGCCCGGGTAACCGCGCTTCTTCATGGCGGGCATGATGATGGACGCGGTGGCGGCCACGCCCGCGACGGCCGAGCCCGAGATCTCCGCGAAGAACATGTGGCTCAGCACGTTCACCTGGGCGAGCGCGCCTCTCATCCAGCCGACGAGCGCCTGGCAGAAGTCGATCAGCCGGTGCGAGATCCCCGAGGTGTTCATGATCGCGGCGGCGAGGATGAAGAGCGGGATCGCGATCAGCGGAAAGCTGGTCGCGCCCTGGTAGAGCGCGAGCGGCACGTTGGGCAGGCTCGCGACACCCTGGGTCGTGAGCATCGCCACGACCGACGCGATGCAAAGCGCCACGGCGATCGGCACGTTGATCAGCACCAGCACGACCACGCAGACGAAGACGAGGAAGCCGATCATGCGGACTCCTCGGCGCGCGGCGCTTCGCCGCGCGCTTCGCGCAGCACCTCGGGAAACACCAGCAGCTGGCCCACCACGAACAGGACCGCGCCGATCGGGACCGCCGAGTTCGCGTAGGCCACCGAGACCGCCGGCAGCGAAACGAGCTGGTCGGTCGCGAGGATCTCGAGGACCGAATAGCCCACCCAGGCGAGCAGCACGAAGAAGGCCAGCGTGCACAGCTGCGCGACGACGGCGGCGGCGACCCGCGGGCCGGGCGGCAGCATCCTCACGATCTCGGGCACGCCCATGTGCGCGTGCTTGAGGACCGCCAGCGCCGAGCCGTAGAACGTCACCCAGGCCAGCAGGATGGTGGCGACCTCGTCATACCAGACGAGCGAGTGGCCGCGAGTAGCGGAAGATCACGCCCGCCGTCACCTCGGCGGCGAGCGCGACCATGAGCGCGATGCAGATCCACTCGAGGAAGCGCTCGTATCCCCGGCGGAACGACTCGAGCGTCATCCGTCTACTTGCCGAGGGCGATGGCGCGATCGATGACTTCCTTGGAGCCCGCGACTTCCTTGGCGAACTCCTCGTACACCGGCTTCGAGGCGGCGATGAAGGCGTCCTTGTTGGGCGTGTTCACCTGCACCCCGGCGGCCTTGATCTTGCCGAGCAGCTCCTCGTCGTCCTTCGCCGCCTTCTCGTAGACGTAGGCCTGCGTCTCCTTCGCGGTGTCCTCGAGGATCTTGCGCACGTCGGCCGGCAGCGCTGCCCACTTCTTCGCGCCCACCGTCACGTAGGCCGGCGTGTACACGTGCCCGGTGAGCGAGAGGTACTTCTGCACCTCCTGGAACTTGGCGCTGTAGATCTGCGTGAACGGGTTCTCCTGGCCGTCCATGACGCCGGTCTGCAGCGCGGTGAACACCTCGGAGAACTTCATCGGCGAGGGGTTGGCGCCGTAGGCCTGGAACATCTTCACGCGCCACTTGCCCTCGGGCACGCGCAGCTTGATGCCCTGCAGGTCCGCCGGGCGTGTTGATCGGGCGCTTGGAGTTGGTGATGTGGCGGTAGCCGTTCTCCCACACCGCGATCACCTTGAGGCCCTTCTTCTCGGCCTCGGGCGCGATCTTCGGCCAGAAGACGTCCTTCTCGATCTTCGCCATGTGCGCGCGGTCCTTCACCAGGTAGGGCATCTCGAAGACGCCGAACAGATCGGCCTCGGAGGACATCACCGTGGACGGCAGCGGCCATGTCGACGGTGCCGAGCTTGAGCTTCTGCAGCAGCTCCTTGTCGCCGCCCAGCTGGCTCGAGCCGAAGACGACGACCTTGGCCTTGTTGCCCGAGCTTGGCGTTGGCGCGCTTCGCGAACTCGTCGGCGGACTGGCCGCGAAGAGCGAGCCGGGCTCGCCGACGTGGCCGAACTTGATCTCGATCTGGGCGTATGCGGACAGGGCGAACGGCCCCGCGAGGACTGCGAGGACGGCGAGCGCCCGTGGTGCGAAACGACGCTTCATGGTGCTTCCTCCTTTGTTGGTTGGGCCTGCGCCAGCTCTTCCCGGCCGGCTGCGGACGTGCAGCGATTCTAGTGTTGTTCTACGCCGCCTTGCGCGCGGGTTTGCGCGCGCACCTCGGCCAGGTAGTCCAGCGCAGCCTGCGCGCCGCCCTTCTTGTGCGGCACCCCGGCCAACCCGAGGCCCATCTCGACGCCGGCGAGCGTGCCCGCGAGCGTGAGGTCGTTGAAGTCGCCGAGGTGGCCGATGCGGAACACCTTGCCGGCGAGCTTCCCAAGGCCGGTGCCGAGCGACATGTCGAAGGCTTCGAGGATCACCTTGCGCACGTGATCGGCGTCGTGGCCGGCGCGGCGTCATCACCGCCGTGAGCGAACTCGAATACTCCTCCGGCACCGCGCACAGGACCTCGAGGCCCCAGGCGCGCACCGCGCGGCGCGTCGCCTCGGCATGGCGGTCGTGGCGCGCGAAGACATTCTCCAGGCCCTCCTCCTGCAGCATGCGCAACGCCTCGCGCAGCCCGTAGAGCAGGTTCGTCGCCGGCGTGTAGGGGAAGTAGCCGGTCTTGTTGGACGCGAGCATCTCCTCCCAGTCCCAGTAGGACCGCGGCAGCTTCGCGCCCGCTGAAGCCTTGCGCGCCTTCTCGCTCACCGCGTTGAACGAAAGGCCTGGCGGCAGCATCAGCCCCTTCTGCGAGCCGGCCACGGTGACGTCCACGCCCCATTCGTCGTGGCGGTAGTCGATCGAGGCGAGCGAACGAGATCGTGTCGACCAGCAGCAGCGCCGGATGGCGCGCCGCGTCGATCGCCTTGCGGATCGAGCCCGATGCGGCTCGTCGCCCCGGTCGAGGTCTCGTTGTGCACGACGCACACCGCCTTGATCGCGTGGCCCTCGGTCCTCGCGTCAGCTTCGCCTCGATCGCGGCCGGATCGGCGCCGCGGCGCCAGTCGGTGGGCACGAACTCGGTGACGAGGCCGAGCTTCGTCGCCATCCTGTTCCAGAGCGTCGCGAAGTGGCCGGTCTCCACCATCAGCACCCGGTCGCCGGGCGAAAGCGTGTTGACCAGCGCGGCCTCCCAGGCGCCGGTTCCAGAGGCCGGGATAGATCACGACCGGCTGCGCGGTCTTGAACACGGTCCGGAGTCCCTCGAGGACCTCGAGGCCGAGCACCGCGAAGTCCGGACCGCGATGGTCCATGGTCGGCAGGTCGATGGCGCGCAGCACGCGGTCGGGCACGTTGGTCGGGCCGGGAATCTGCAGGAAGTGGCGGCCGCTGCGGTAGGTCATGGGCGCTCCGAGGCGTGGGGAGAGCACGGATGCTAGCGCCGAGACGCTCGAAGACGCAAGCCCTTTTTGTATGCAAAATGATGCGGCGCGGCAATAACCTACTCAACCTATTGATTTAAGGATTGCGTGGGGCATCCCAAAATGCATACAATAACTGTGATGAACGATATTTCCCTGTCCCCACGGCTGCTGCACGAGGATGCGACCGAGCGCCTACGCGACATG
This sequence comes from uncultured beta proteobacterium, assembly GCA_963747775.1. GTDB lineage: Bacteria > Pseudomonadota > Gammaproteobacteria > Burkholderiales > SG8-39 > JAGVSZ01. The sequence goes on along the minus strand of CAVVGT010000016.1, from coordinate 479,862 downwards.
ATTGTGCAGGGCGAGCTAGTGCCCGGCGCGAAGCTGGTCGAGCGCGTGCTGTGCGAGCGCCTCGGCGTCTCGCGCACGCCGCTTCGCGAAGCGATCAAGCGCCTTGCCTCCGAGGGGCTGGTGGCCCTGCAGCCCAATCGCGGCGCGAGCGTCACGCGGCTCACGCTTGCCGCGGTACGCGAGACCTTCGAGGTGATGGGCGCGCTCGAGGCGCTCGCCGGACAGCTGGCCTGCCGCAACGGCACCGAGGCGCAGCTCGCCGAGATCCGCGCGCTGCACTTCGAGATGCTCGCGTGCCATGCGCGCGGCGACCTCGCGGGCTACTTCCGGTGCAACCAGGCGATCCACCTCGCGATTGTCGCGGCGAGCGGCAACGCGACGCTCGCCGCGACCTACGGCACGTTGAATGCGCACGTGCGGCGCGCCCGCTACCTGGCCAATCTCTCGCGCGGGCGCTGGGACCAGGCCGTGGCCGAGCACGAAGAGATCCTCGCTGCGCTCGCCGCGCGCGACGGCGCGCGGCTGCAACGCCTGCTCTCCGAGCACCTCGGGGCGAAGATGACGGCGGTGCTGGCCGCCGTCGACACAGAAGGAGCGAACGATGGCGCTTACGATTGACGTCGTCTCGGATGTTGTTTGCCCATGGTGCTTCATCGGCAAGCGGCGGCTCGAGGAGGCGCTCGCGCTGTACGCGAAGGAACATCCCGACGCGCCGGCGCCGGAGGTGACCTGGCGGCCCTTCCAGCTCAACCCCGGCATGCCGGACGAGGGCATGGCGCGCGAGGAGTACGTGCAGCGCAAGTTCGGCGCGCAGGGCGGCGCGGTGTACGGCCGCGTGAGCGCGGTCGGCCGCGAGGTCGGCCTCCCGTTCGCGTTCGATCGCATCGTGCGTCAGCCCAACACACTCGCCGCGCACAGCCTCATCGAGCTCGCCCAGGCGCGCGGCGCGCAGGACGCGCTCGTCGAGGCGCTCTTTCGCGCTTACTTCTTCGACGGCGTGGACCTCACGCTGCGCGGCAGCCTGGTGGCGATCGCGACCGGCGCCGGTCTCGACCGCACGGAAGTCGAGGCATGGCTCGACAACTCGAACGCGCGCGATCTCGCTTCGGCCGAGGACCAGCGCGCGCGCGAGCTCGGGATCGAGGGCGTGCCGTTCTTCGTCTTCAACGGTCGCCTAGCGGTGTCCGGCGCGCATCCGGCGGAGACCTTGCTCGATGCGATGAGGCAGTCGCAGGCGACGCCCCGGGAATGAACCTCCACCGGCTGGAATTCCATCCCGGCGCAGCCGCGTCGGGCCTCGCACAGCGGCTGAAGCGCGAGGTCGAAGGCGAGGTGCTGTTCGACCGCGCGAGTCGCGGCCGGTACGCCACCGACGCGTCGATCTACCAGGTCGAGCCGGTCGGCGTCGTGGTGCCCCGGACCGAAGCCGCCGCGGTCCGCGCGATGGAGCTGGCGCTCGAGGCGGGCGTGCCGGTCCTGCCCCGCGGCGCCGGCACCTCGCAATGCGGCCAGACGGTCGGTGCGGCGCTGGTCATCGATCATTCGAAACACCTGACGCGACGTGGTCGAGTTCGACCCGGCGCGCGCGACGGTCACGGTGCAGCCCGGCATCGTGCTCGACCGGCTGAATGCGTATCTGCGCCCGCACGGGCTCTGGTTTCCGGTGGACGTTTCGACGTCCGCGCAGGCCACCCTCGGCGGCATGGCGGGCAACAACTCGTGCGGCTCGCGCTCGATCCGCTACGGCAACATGGTGCACAACGTCGCCGCGATCGACGCGCGCCTCGCCGACGGCACCGAGTTCCGGTTCGGCCCGAGCGACGAGGTCGCGGCCGGCCCGGTCGCGTACCGGGCCCTGGCGGCGAAGCTGCACGCGATCGTGCGTCGCGAGGCCGACGAGATCGCGGCGCGGTGGCCGAAGGTCCTGCGCCGCGTGCAGGGTTACAACATCGACATGGTGCAACCCCACCTGCCGCACAACCTCGCGCATCTCCTGGTCGGCTCCGAGGGCACGCTCGCGTATTCGAAGCGCCTGACGCTGAAGCTCGCGTCGCTCCCGAAACACAAGACGCTCGGCGTCTGCCACTTCCCGACGTTCTACCGCGCGATGGAGAGCGCGCAGCACATCGTCAAGCTCGATCCGGACGCCGTGGAGCTCGTCGACCGCACGATGATCGATCTCGCCCGCGGCAATCCGGGCGTTCGAGCCGACCGTGCGCCAGTTCGTGCGCGGCGAGCCGGCGGCGATCCTGCTGGTCGAGTTCGCGGGCGACGACCGCGCGGCCCAGGTCACCAAGCTCGCGCGACTGGTCGAACTCATGGGCGACCTCGGCCTCCCCGACAGCGTCGTCGAGATCACCGACGCGAAGCTCCAGAAGGAAGTGTGGGAGGTCCGCAAGGCCGGCCTCAACATCATGATGTCGATGAAGGGCGACGGCAAGCCCGTGTCCTTCATCGAGGATTGTGCGGTGCCGCTCGAGCACCTCGCCGAGTACACCGACCGGCTCACGCGCGTGTTCGAGAAGCACGGGACGCGCGGCACCTGGTACGCGCATGCGTCCGTCGGCACGCTGCACGTGCGGCCGATCCTCGACATGCGGGCCGACGGCGCGGAGAAGATGCGCGCCATCGCGGAGGAGGCGTGCGCGATGGTGCGCGAATTCAAGGGGGCGTACTCGGGCGAGCACGGCGACGGCCTGGTGCGCTCGGAGTGGATCGAGCCGATCGTCGGCGCCCGGTTGACGCGTACGCTCGGCGAGATCAAAGCGCTGTTCGACCCGAAAGGGTTGATGAACCCCGGCAAGATCGTGCGGCCGACGAAGATGGACGACCGGACGCTCTTCCGGTTCAAGCCAGGCTATGCGCCACGCAAGCTCGACACCGCGCTCGACTGGTCCGAGTGGAGCGTGCCGGGCGCGCAGTCACAGGGCTTCGCGGCGGCGGTCGAGATGTGCAACAACAACGGCCACTGCCGCAAGTTCGACGCCGGCACGATGTGCCCGTCGTTCCGCGCAACCGGCGACGAGCAGCATCTCACGCGCGGCCGCGCCAACACGCTGCGGCTCGCCGTCTCCGGCCAGCTCGGCCCCGAAGCGTTCACGTCGGACGCGCTCTACGAGACGATGTCGCTGTGCGTCTCGTGCAAGGGCTGCAAGCGCGAGTGTCCGACCGGCGTCGACATGGCGAAGATGAAGATCGAGTTCCTGCATCACTATCACGGACGCCACGGCCGGTCGCTAAAGGATCGGCTGGTCGCGTTCCTGCCGCGCTACGCGTCGGTCGCGTCGCGCCTGGCCTGGATGCTGAACCTGCGCGACCACGTGCCGCTCGTCGCGACGCTCACCGAGCGGCTCGTCGGGCTCTCCGCGCAGCGCCGGCTGCCGGTGTGGCGCGCACGGCCGTTCCTGCGCTCCGCCGCCGGGCGCTACCAGGTGCGCTCGCCGGAGGCGTGCGACGTCGTGCTGCTGGCCGACACGTTCAACAACTACTTCGAGCCGGAGAACGCACACGCCGCGCTCCGCGTCCTGGAAGCGGCCGGCTACCGCGTGCACGTCGCACGCGCGGCCGACGGCCGGCGACCGCTTTGCTGCGGCCGGACCTTCCTGGCCGCCGGCATGGTGAACGAGGCGCGCGCCGAAGCCCGGCGCATGGTCGAGGCGCTCGCGCCGTACGTCGCGCGCGGCATTCCCGTCGTGGGCCTCGAGCCGTCGTGCCTGTTCGGCCTGCGCGACGAGTTCCTGTCGATGCTCCCCGACGAAGCCGCGGGAACGCTCGCGTTGAACGCGCTGCTCTTCGAGGAGTTCCTGGTGCGCGAGGCCGATGCCGGGCGCCTCGCGCTGAAGCTCAAGCCGCTCGCGGAGAAGAAGGCCCTCCTGCACGGCCATTGCCACCAGAAGGCGTTCGGCGCGATGGGTGCGGTGGAGCGCGCGCTCGCGCTCGTGCCCGGGCTCGCGGTCGAGACGATCGAGTCGAGCTGCTGCGGGATGGCGGGCGCGTTCGGCTACGACGCGAAGCACTATGCCGTGTCGATGAAGATGGCGGAGGCCTCGCTGCTGCCGAAAGTGCGCGCGGCCGAGCCCGGCACGCTGATCGTGGCCGACGGCACGAGCTGCCGCCATCAGATCCGCGACGGCGCCGGGCGCGAGGCGCTTCACGTGGCGCGCGTGCTGGAGAACGCGCTGGCCTAGAAACCGACCGCTCGGCAGACCCCGATGAACGGCAACCCGAAACCCACGCTCTTCAACCGCCTTGCCGGCTTCGCCCGGTTCGTCTTCTGGGGCCTGCTCGTCTTCTTGCTGGCGATGCAGTTCATCGGCAGCGGTGCGGTCGAGGCCGAGCGCGACGCGGCGCTCAAGCGCTTCCAGGAGGCGCGCGGCTCGCGCGTGATCGCGCTGATCCACCGCCAGGACCGCGTCAGCTTCCTCGGCGTTCCGCTCGCCACCTACATCAGCATCGACGACTCGGAGGCGGTGCTGCGCGCCATCCGGCTCACGCCGGACGACCAGGCGATCGATCTCATCCTGCACACGCCCGGTGGCCTCGTGCTCGCTTCGGAACAGATCTCGCGCGCGCTCGTCGAGCACAAGGGCAAGGTCACCGTGTTCGTGCCGCACTATGCGATGAGCGGAGGGACCATGATCGCCCTCGCTGCCGATCTGATCGTGATGGACCCGAATGCCGTCATCGGGCCGGTCGACCCGCAGATCGGCGGCGCACCCGCGGCGTCGATCATCAAAGTGATCGAGCAGAAGCCGATCGAGCGGATTTCGGACGAGACGGTGATCCTGGCGGACATGTCGCGCAAGGCGATTGCGCAAGTCCAGGCGTTCGTCACGGAGCTGCTCGGTGAAAGCGGCCAGATGTCGAAGGAGAAGGCGGTCGAGACCGCCAGGACCCTGACCGACGGGCGCTGGACGCACGACTTCCCGATCACCGCGAAGGCCGCGCGCGAGCTGGGGCTCAAGATCGACACGAACATGCCGAAAGAGGTCTACGCGCTCATGGACCTCTATCCGCAGGCGCCCGCCAAGCGGCCGACCGTGCTTTACATCGAGCCGCCGCAGGGCATGCGCGACAGCGGGGCGAACGAGGCGCCAGGGTCGAAGCCTGCGCCGCCGGCGCGGCCCGAGCCGCGCAAGTGACAAGAACGTGAGCGGCTTGCCGGAGGGGTGGGCAGCGCTGCTCGTGCTCGCGCCGATCACGTTCGCCGGCGCGATTCTCTACGGCCTGTCCGGTTTCGGCTCGGCGCTGATCACGGTGCCGCTCGCCGCGCAGTTCCTGCCGCTGCCGTTCGTGATCGCGACCTACTCGCTGGTGGACCTGTCGGGCGCGCTGCGGCTGGGCCTCGAGAACCCGCGCAACGTGGTGCGCGGCGAAGTCGCGCGCATGGTCCCGATGATCGTGGTCGGGCTCGCGCTCGGCGCGACGCTGCTCGTGAACCTGCCGCGCACGGCGGGAATGATCGCGCTCGGACTGTTCATCTCGATCTTCTCGCTCTACAGCCTCGCCCGCCGTGCGAGCCACGGCATCGTCGGCACGCGCTGGGCCTACGTCGCAGGCGTCTCGGGCGGCATTACCGGGACGCTGTTCGGCGCGGGCGGGCCGCCCTACGCCATCTACCTCACGCATCGCCCGCTCAGCAAGGAGCAGTACCGCGCGACGCTCACCATGACTTCGATCTTCAGCATCGGCTTGCGCGTAATCGCGTTTCTGATCACCGGGCTCCTCGCCGACGTCAAGGTGTGGATCGCAGCCGCGATCGCGATTCCCGCGACGCTCGCCGGTATCGCCCTCGCCTCGCGCATCTTCCGGCGCATCTCGCGCGAGGCGGTGATGCGCGTGGTCGCGCTGACGCTGCTCGGGGTGGGCGTCTCGCTGATCGTGCGAGCGCTCGCCTGACGCGCTCAGGCGGGAATGTCGGGATCGACCTGGCGCTCGAGCCAGGAGATCTGATCCTTGAGGAGGAGCTTGCGGCGCTTCAGCCGCTGCAGCTGGAGCTGGTCGTAGACGAGCTGGTCGCCGAGACGCTTGATCACGTCGTCAAGGTCGCGGTGCTCGATCTTGAGTTGCATGATGCGCTGCTCGAGCATGGCAAGCTCGACTTCGTCCACGGCTGCCGCTCCCTCCTTCGCGGGCCATTCTAGCGCTTGCGCAGGGCCCAGGTGAGCAGTGCGATCCCGGCGACGATCATCGGCACCGAGAGCCATTGCCCCATGCTGAGGCCGAGCGCGAGCAGGCCGAGAAAATCGTCGGGCTCGCGGAAGTACTCGGCGCTGAAGCGGAACACGCCGTACCCGATCAGGAACACGCCCGACACCGCGCCGGTCGGCCGCGGCTTCGACGAGTAGAGCCATAGGATCACGAACAGCGCGAGACCCTCGAGCGCGAACTGGTAGAGCTGCGACGGGTGGCGGGGCGCAGGCCCCGCGCCGCGGAACACCATGCCCCACGCGACGTCGGTCATGCGGCCCCACAGCTCGCCGTTGATGAAGTTCCCGAGCCGCCCCGCGGCGAACGCGAGCGGGGCGAGCGGCGCGAGGAAGTCGGTGACCTCGAGCCAGTGCAGCTGGTGCTTCCGCGCGACCCACCAGACGGCGAGCAGCACGCCGAGAAATCCCCCGTGGAACGCCATGCCGCCCTGCCATACCGCGAGGATCTCGGCGGGGTGTTGGAGGTAGTGACCGGGCTTGTAGAACAGCACGTACCCGAGCCGCCCGCCGAGAATCACGCCCAGCACGCCGAAAAACAGCAAGTCGTCGAGGACCGCCACCGTGACGCGCGCGGCTTTTCCGGCGGCGATGCGCAGGCGGCCGAGCCCGTAGGCCGCCGCGAAGCCGACCAGGTACATCAAGCCGTACCAGCGGATGGCGAGCGGACCGAGCTGAATCGCGACCGGGTCGAAGCTCGGATGGGTGAGCATGGGCGCGCAAGGATGCCCGAACCCGCGCGCCGAGTAAAATCCGCCGCCCCTCGCCCCGATGACCGCGCCCCGCGCCGCCGACCCGCACGATCCGTTCGCGCCGTTCCGTTCGCGGGACTATCGCCTCTTCTCGATCTTCGTCCTCGCCACCGGGCTGATCGAGCGCTCGCAGGGCGTCGCGATCGGCTGGGATCTCTACGAGCGCACCGGCTCGGCGCTCGCGCTCGGGTGGGTGGGCCTCGCGCAGTTCGTGCCCGTGATCCTGCTCTTCCTGCCGGCCGGGCAGCTCGCCGACCTGTTCGATCGCCGCCGCATCGCGGCGCTGAGCATGGCGATCTGGGCCGCAGGCAGCATGCTCCTCGCGGCCGCGTCCCTGCTGGGCGCCGCACCCGGCTGGATCTACGTCGCCGTGGTTTGCGTCGGCGCGGGGCAGGTCCTCAACCGTCCGGCGCGCGACGCGCTGCTGCCGCAACTGCTGGCACCGCAGGCGGTGGGCCGCGCGCTGGCGTGGAACGCGAGCCTCTTTCAATTCGCTTCGATCGCGGGACCGGTGGCGGCCGGCATGCTGATCGCCGCGACCGGCACGGCCACCGCGGTCTATCTCGCCGCGCTCGCGCTCGCCGCCATCGCCGCGACGGCAGTCATGCTCGTCCGCCGGCGGCGGATCGAGCGGGACGCGCGACCCCGTGCGCCGCGCGACCTCCTCGCCGGGCTCGTGCACGTGTGGCGCACCCGGACGATTCTCGGCGTCATCTCGCTCGACCTCTTCGCCGTCCTGTTCGGCGGCGTCACCGCGCTGCTCCCGGTGTTCGCGAAAGACATCGTGCAGGTCGGTCCGACCGGCCTCGGCTGGCTCACGTCGGCGCCGGCGATCGGTGCGCTCGCGATGTCGATCGCGCAGGGCGCCATGCGCCCGTTCCGCCGCGCCGGCGCGGCTTTCGTCGGGTCGGTGGCGGGCTTCGGCGCGGCGATCGTGGTCTTCGGGCTCTCGCCGTGGTTCTGGCTGTCGCTCGCCATGCTGGTGGTCGCGGGTGCACTCGACAACGTGAGCGTGGTGATCCGGGCGACCGTCGTGCAGCTCCACACGCCCGACGAGTTGCGCGGGCGCGTCTCGGCGGTCAACCGCGTGTTCATCAGCTCGTCGAACGAGCTCGGCGCGTTCGAATCGGGCCTGCTCGCCGCGCTCACCAGCCCGGTGTTCACCGCCGTGTTCGGCGGCGTCGCGACGATCGCGTGCGTGCTGGGGGCGCTGCGCCTCTTTCCGGAAGTGCGGAAGATCGGGCGGCTGGGAAGTTGACGGTCAGTTCACCGTCGCGCCCGTCTCCCGGACGACCTTGCCCCACTTGTCGATCTCGGCGCGCAGGAACGCGGGCAGCTCCGCGGGCCCGAGGATGCTGACGTCGACGCCGGTCGCCGCGACCGCCTTCTGCACCTCAGGCTCGCGCAACACCCTGGCGGTCTCGGCGTAGAGCTTCTGGACGATCTCGTTCGGCGTGCCCGCGGGCGCGAGCAGCGCGAGCCATAGCGTGGCGTCGAATCCCGGCACGCCCGCTTCGGCGACCGTGGGCACATCGGGCAGATCGGGCGAACGCCGGGGCGTCGAGACGGCGAGCGCGCGCAGCTTGCCGGCGCGCACGTGGGGCATGACATTCGGGATGCCCGCGAACGACACCTTCACCTGTCCCCCGAGGAGGTCCTGCATCGCCGGGCCGCTGCCTTTGTACGGCACGTGGCTGAGCTCGATCCCGGCCATCGACGCGAAGAGTGCGGAGACGAGGTGCTGCGCGCTGCCGTTGCCGGAGCTCGCATAGTCGATCTTGCCGGGCTGGGCTTTCGCGAGCGCGATCAGCTCCTGCAGCGACTTCACCGGCAACTGCGGGTTCACGACCAACACGTACGGCCCCGCGGCGACCAGCATCACCGACGCGAAATCCTTGAGCGGGTCGTACGGCAGGTTCTTGTAGAGCGCGGGGCTGATCACGTGCGGCGTGCCGGTGAAGAGCAGCGTGTAGCCGTCGGACTTCGACTTGGCGACGAAATCGGTGCCGATCGTCGCGCCCGCGCCGGGCCGGTTGTCGACGAACACCTGCTGGCCGAGCGCCTCCGAGAGCCGCGGCGCGATGACGCGCGCCGGCACGTCGGCGAACCCGCCGGCCGAAAGCGGCACCACCATCCGGACCGGACGGTTCGGGTAGGACTGACCGAGCGCGCTAGTGGTCGCAGCGGCGGCGGCAAGCGCGACGACGAGGGCGACGTTGAGGAGCCTCATGGCGCGATCTCCCCGGTTCAGCCCCGGTAGACGGGCTCGGGCTGCGCGAAGAACGCGTGCAGGATGTGATACGCGGTCCGGTAGTTCTTCTGCTGGAAGCTCGCGTGCGAGATACCGGCCATGACGGTGAACTGCTTGTCGGGATTCGGCAGCCGCTTGAAGAACTCGACGAGATCGTCGACGCCCGCGATGCCGTCGTATTGCCCGCGCATCACGATCGTCGGCACCGTGATCTTCGCCGGGTCGACGATCGGCAGCTTCGAGCACATGTCGACGTAGGTGCCGGTCGGCACCGAATCGTCGAGCGCGACGATCGCGTCGGCGAATGCGTTGATGGTCGCCTCGTCGGCGCACCCCGGGTGGTCGCGGCTGAAAATCGACTGCACGAACGCGCGGTCGATCGGCCGACGGTGCTTCCCCTGGAATTCGGGAAGCTTCTTGCGCCGCTCGGCGAGCGTCGGGCTGCCCTCGCCGGTCCACACGAACGCGTCGAGCGCGAGCCGTGCCACGCGCTCGGGGTGGCGCTGCGCGAAGAGCGCGGCCCTCAGCGCGCCCGACGAGATGCCGTACGTGAGCAGCTTCTGCGCGTCGGTCGTCTTCAGGATGTATTCGGTCCCCGCGGCGAGGTCGTCGGCGCCGTTCGGGATGTCGCAGTTGATCGGGCGCTGCTTGTCGGAGCGACCGTAGCCCTCGTGATCCATGCACCAGGTGTCGAAGCCGCGCGCCGCGAACCAGTCCATCACCGACGAGTCCGGACGGCCCGGAACATGGAGATCGAACGTCGGCTGCGAGGCCATCGACGAGCCGTGCACGAAGAGTACCGTGCCCTGCTTTGCGACGCCCGGGACGGCGGGCTTCTGCCAGAGGAAGAGCTTGACGTCGCCCTTGCGGGTCCAGTGCTCCTTGCCTGCGATCGCCATTGAGTACCTCCGTTATGCGGGGGCGGAAAGTCTAGCGCTCCGCGCGTCTTGCCGCGCGGCCCACGCACGCACCGCGGCCACGAACGCCCGTGCCGCAGGCGATGCCTCGCCGCGGCGCCATACGATGCCGACCTCGACCGTCGCGCTGCGCTCCGCAAGCGGCCGGTAGACGACGCCCGTGCGACGCATGTTCTGCAGCGACGCCGGCACCAGCGCCACGCCCATTCCGGCCGCGACCAGGCTCACGATGGTCTGCATCTGGATCGCCTCCTGCTCGACGCGCGGCGAGAACCCGGCGCGCCGGCACCGGCCCACGATCTCATCGTAGAGCGAGGTCCCGACGTTGCGCGGGAACAGGATGAAGGGCTCGGTCGCAAGCGACGCGAGCCGGAGCGGGCCCCGGCCGCGGAGCTCGCGCCGCGCCGCGGGGAGCGCCGCGACGAGCGCATCGCGATGCAACGTCGCGTACTCGAGCGCCGGATCGTCGGCCGGCGGCAGCACCAGCGCGACGTCGATTTCGCCCTGCCGCAACGCGGCATGGAGTACGTCGCTCGTCGCCTCGCGCAGCGCGAGCCGCACGCCCGGATGCAGGCGGTGGAACTCGGGGAGGACACCGGGCAAGACGTTGTAGGCCGCCAGGCCGATGAATCCCAGCGCGAGGGTGCCGACTTCGCCGGCCGCGTGAGCGCGTGCGCCGGCCTTGAGCGCGTCCGCGTCGCGCAGCAACCGCCGGGCCTCGGGGAGCAGCGCCGTGCCCGCCGGCGTCAGCGCGACCGTTCGCTTGGTGCGGGTCAGGAGCGGCGTGCCCAGTTCGTCCTCCAGCGCGCGGATCTGGCGCGAGAGCGGCGGCTGGGAGATGTGCAGGGCCCGCGCGGCCCGAGCGAAGCTGAGGTGTTCCGCGACCGTCACGAAGTAGCGCACATGGCGCAGCTCCATTAATGCTCTCCGGGTATTGCCAGTCAGATATTAATGTATTGGACGGTATCAGCAACCTGCCCCAGAATTTCAGTCCGATGCCGGCCAAGAGAGACACCGCGTATGCCGCGCTGGCTGCGACGACAGCGCTTTGGGCGGGAAACACGATTACGGGCCGCGCGCTCGCCGACGCGATCCCGCCCGCCGCGTTCTCGTTCTGGCGCTGGCTGCTCGTCTTGGCGATCCTCGCGCCGCTCGCGGTCGGCGCACTCGGTAGGGAGTGGCCGGAGGTGCGCCGCCGCTGGCGGACGCTCGCGGTGCTCGGCCTGATGAGCACCGGGCTCTATCACGCCTGGGTCTTCTGGGTGCTGCACTACACGACCGCGATCAATGCGCAGCTCCTCAACTCGACCGTGCCGCTCTGGGTGATGCTGATCGGCTGGGCGGCGTTCGGCACGCGGCCGACCGGCCGGGAGTGGGCCGGCTTCGCGGTCTCGGCGCTCGGTGTGGTAGCGATCCTCGCGCACGGCGAATGGAGTCGGCTCGCGGCCCTCGAGGTGAACATCGGGGACCTGATGATGCTTGCAGCGATGATCACGTGGTCGGTCTACACGATCTTGCTCGCGCGCTCGGGGATCCGGGTCTCCGGCCTGGTCTTCGTGTTCGTCACCGGCGCCTTCGGACTGGCCGGGCTCCTGCCGTTCTATCTCTGGGAGCTCGCGACCGGGCGGGGTGCGTTCGAGATCACGCCCGCGACGATCGGCGGCATCGCGTACACCGCGGTGGGGGCGTCGGTTCTCGCGACGGTCCTCTTCAACTTCGGGCTCGCCCGGGTCGGGCCCACGCGCGCCTCCCTGTTCACGCATCTGGTGCCGGTGTTCGGCGCGCTCCTCGGCGTCTCGCTCCTCGGCGAGCGACTCGGATTCCATCACCTCGCCGGATTCGCGCTGATCCTCGCGGGGATCGGCGTCGCCAACGGCTTCGCGCTGCGACGGCTGCGCGGCACCGGCTAGACTTCGCGCTATCTGACGGTCCCAGTCCACGAGAGGAGGTTCGGTATGGCTGACAATTGGCGTTCCAAGATGATCACCGGCGGGGTGGCGCGCTCGCCCAACCGCGCGATGCTGCGCGCGGTCGGCTTCGGTGACACCGATTTCGACAAGCCGATCGTCGGCGTGGCCAACGGCCACTCGAACATGAACCCGTGCAACGCCGGCATCCAGCCCCTCGTCGATCGGGCGATGGCGGCGCTCAAGGAAGCGGGCGCGATGCCGCAGGTGTTCGGCGTGCCCACCATCACCGACGGCATCGGCATGGGCACCGAGGCGATGAAGTACTCGCTCGTGTCGCGCGAGGTCATCGCGGACACGATCGAGACGAGCGTGAACGGTCAGGCGATGGACGGCGTGGTCGTCGTCGGCGGCTGCGACAAGAACATGCCGGGCGGCATGATGGCGATCGCCCGCATGAACGTGCCCGGAATCTACGTCTACGCCGGCACGATCAAGCCCGGCAAGTGGAAGGGACAGGACCTCACCGTGGTCTCGGCGTTCGAGGCGGTGGGCGCCTACGCCGCCGGCAAGATGAGCGACGAGGACTTCATCGGCATCGAGAAGAACGCCTGCCCCTCGGTCGGCGCGTGCGGCGGGATGTTCACCGCGAATACGATGTCGTCGTCGTTCGAGGCGCTCGGGATGAGCGTGCTCGGCAGCTCGCAGATGGCCTCGCCCGATCCCGAGAAGGCCGACTCGGCCGCGGTCTCGGCCCGGGTGCTGGCGAACGCGATCAAGAACAACATCCGCCCGCGCGACATCATCACGCGCAAGTCGATCGAGAATGCGATTGCACTCGTGATGGCGACCGGCGGCTCGACCAATGCCGTGCTGCATTACCTTGCGATCGCGGCGGCGGCAGGGGTGAAATGGACCATCGACGACTTCGAGCGCGTACGGCGCAAGGTGCCGGTCCTCTGCAACCTGAAGCCGTCGGGCCGTTACGTCGCCACCGACTTCCACAGGGCCGGCGGCGTACCGCAGGTGCTCAAGATGCTGCTCGTGCATGGGCTCCTGCATGGCGAGTGCAAGACCATCACCGGTCGCACGATGGCCGAGGAGCTGAAGGACGTTCCCGACGCGCCGCGCAAGGACCAGGACGTGATCCGGCAGTGGGACACGCCCATGTATGCGCAGGGGCATCTGGCGATCCTCAAGGGCAACCTGGCCCCCGAGGGTTGCGTCGCGAAGATCACCGGCCTCAAGAAGACCTCGATTACCGGACCCGCGCGCGTGTTCGACTCCGAGCCCGCGTGCATGAAGGCGATCATGGCCAAGAAGATCAAGCCGGGCGACGTGGTGGTGATCCGCTACGAAGGCCCGAAGGGCGGGCCGGGGATGCAGGAGATGCTCGCGCCCACCTCGGCGCTCATCGGTCAGGGGCTCGGCGAATCGGTTGGCCTGATCACCGACGGCCGCTTCTCCGGGGGAACGTGGGGAATGGTGGTCGGCCACGTCGCGCCCGAAGCCTACGTGGGCGGGCCGATCGCGCTCGTGAAGGAGGGCGACGCGATCACCATCGACGCGAAGAAGCACCTGATCCGGCTCAACGTATCCGCGAAGGAGCTCGCCGCGCGGCGCAGGAAGTGGAAGCAGCCCAAGCCGCGCTATACCACGGGTCTGCTGGCGAAATACATGAAGCTCGTGTCCACCGCCAGCAAGGGCGCAGTGACCGACTGGACCGAGTAGCCGGAACGCCGCGAGTCGCGGTACCCTGTGCGCCGCTCGAGGGGAGGAGCGGAGATGCGCGCGATCCTGGTTGCCAATCCGAAGGGGGGCAGCGGCAAAACGACGCTCGCCACCAACCTGGCGGGCTGCCTCGCCCACTCGGGCGATGCGGTCTGCCTGTGGGATCTCGACCGGCAGCACTCGTCGCTCGAGTGGCTGAAGCTGCGGCCGTCCTACCTGCCGAGGATCGTGCGTCTGGACGAGCGCGAGCACCTGCCGAAGAAGGCCCAGTGGCTGGTGCTCGATTCGCCGGCGGCTCTGCACGGCAAGCGCCTCACCGAGATGGTCAAGGAGGCGCATAAGGTGCTGGTACCGATCCAGCCGTCGCTCTTCGACATCGCCGCGACGCGCGACTTCCTCGCGGAACTGAAGGAGGAGAAAGCGGTCCGCAAGCACAAGGCGTTCGTCGGGATCATCGGCAGCCGCGTCGACCCGCGCACGCGCGCGGGGACGCAGCTCATTACCTACATCCGCGAGCACGACATGCCGCTCGTCGGCTGGGTGCGCGACACCACCCTCTACGCCAACGCCGCGTTCGAGGGGCGCTCGATCTTCGACCTGCCGAACTGGCAGGCCGAGCGCGAGGTGACGATGTGGCAGCCGATCCTGGAGTGGGTAAAGAGCGAATAGAACGGCTGCCGAATTCAGCGCGTCACTTGCCGCCGAGCCGCTTGACCGCGCGATCGTAGTAGCCGAGGTCCAGGTACTTGTCGGGTGCGGGGGGCTTACCGCCCCACTGGCCCTCGATCTCGGCGCGCAGGGCGAGCACGGTGCGGAAGCCTTCCATGTCGAAGCGTGCGTCGGGCGCGAGGCCGAAGCCCGGGATCATCAGCTGCTCGATCGTCTGCTCGGCCACCTTCGGGTCGAGCTTGAGACGTTTCGCGAGCACGGCGGCCGCCTCGGCCCGGTTCGCCGGGTCCATCGCGATTCGCAGCGACTCGACATAGGCGGCGAGGTAACGCTCGAGCACCTCTGCATTCGCCTGTGCCCAGGGTCGCATCACGAAGGCGCCGGTAGCCTGGTAGGGGCCGATGAAGTCGCGCTGGCGGCCGAGGCTCTTGAGCCCCTTCTCGCGGATCATGATCGAGAACGGGAGGTTGACCATCCCACCGCCGAGCTCGGGATTGGCCGCGATCGCCTGCGAACGCTGCAGCGTTCCGCCGACCGGCCGCACCGTGTAGTCGCGTCCCTCGATCAACCCGTTGTTCTTGAGGATCTTCTTTGCAACGAGCGCGTAGGCGGTATTCGGCGCATCTACGGCAAGGACCTTGCCGCGCATCTCGGCTACCGAGTTGATCTCCGGACGCACCATGAACTCGTTCATGCTCGCGTCGCCGCCCATGACGATGACCGTGTCGCGACCGGCTGTCTCGACCATCGCGACCGCGTTGTCGATTCCCGCATGCGCGATCTCGAACTTGCCTTCCGCGAGCCCGGCCCGTTGCGCGTCCGAGTTGGGGGTGTTCTGCAGGTCGATCTTCAGTCCGTGCTTGGCGAAGATGCCGCGCTCGAGCCCGACGAAGATGGCGAGGTTCTGCGACCCGGGGAACACGTTGATGCGCAACGGCGTCTCCTGCGCCGCCGCAGCGCCGGCCGCGGCGGCGAGCGCGACGGTCAGCAATGATTTCAGTCCTGGTTTCATGAGCGCCTCGTCTGATTGAGCGGTCTTATGCCAACGCGGCCTTGACGCGCTCCGGGGTGAAAGGAATGTCGCGCAGCCGCCGTCCGGTCGCCGCAGCGAACGCGTTCGCGATCGCCGCCGCCGTGGGGCCCTGCGAGCCTTCGCCCACGCCGAGGTAGCGCTCGGTCGGGCGTTGGATCACTTCAACTTCGACTGCGGGAACCTCGCTGAAGCGCAAGATCGGGTAGTCGGTCCAGCTCTTCGTCTTGACGCCGGAGCGGTCGAACTTGAGCGCTTCCTTGAGCGTCCAGCTCGACGACTGGATGATGCCACCCTCGATCTGGTTCACGACACCGTCGGGATTGACGGCCAGCCCGGCATCCACCGCGGACCACGCGCGCGCGACGCGGACCACGCCGCTCGCGCGATCGACCGCGACTTCGGCGACCACGGCGCAGTAGCAGGAAAGATTCTTGTACTTCGAGAATCCGATGCCCCGCCCGCGCAGCACCTGTCCCGCGCCGGCATCGCCGAGCGCGCCCGCCTTCCAGCCGCTTTTGCGCGACGCGGCCTCGATCACGGCGCGCGCACGCGCGTCGCTCAGGTGCCGCAGGCGGAACTCGACCGGATCCGCGCCGGCCGCCGCCGCGGCCTCGTCCATGAACGACTCGAGCGCGAACACGTTGGCATAGGCCCCGAGCGTCCGCAGCGCCGACGTGCGCAGCGGCGCATCGGTCATGTAGTGCTTCTGGATCTTCTGGCTCGGGAAGTCGTACAGCGGGATCGCATTGCGGTCCGAGCCGCCGGCCGGCTGCGGCACGTCGGCCGGGAAGGTCGGCTTCGCCGGCTTCGCGACGTCCCACGCGGCGAGGAGGTTCACGCCTTCCCGGCCGCCGGGCCGGGTCGTGTGCGGATAGCTCCACAGGTCGTGCTGCCAGTCGACGATGCGTCCTTGCGCGTCCAGTCCGGCGCGCATCTTCATGATCATCGCCGAGCCGAACGGCTCCCACATGAACTCGTCGTCGCGCATCCACTGCAGCCTGACCGGCCTGCCGGGAATCGCGCGGGCGATGAGCGCAACGTCGAACGCGACATCGTCCGCGCCGTTCTGCCCGTAGCAGCCCGAGCCCTCCATGTGCACGCAGGTGATCGCCTTCGGATCGACGCCGAGGGCGCGCGCCATGTCGCCGCGCAGCGGGAACACGCCCTGACTGTGGGTCCACACCGTGAGCTTGCCGTCCGCGGCCTGGGCGACCGCGCACGAGGGGCCGATCGACGCGTGGAGCTGATACGGGCGGGTGTAGCGCGCTTCGATGCGCTTCGCGACGGCGGGCGCATCCGCCGCCCTCTTCTCGTTTACGGTCACGTCCTGCGCCGGCAAACCCGGTTCGGCGCGGCCGAACGTGTCGGCGAGCGTCGTGGGCAGCTCGGGACGCATCCACACCGTCGATTCGCGCAAGGCCTCGCGGGCCTTGATCGCCTGCTCTTCGCGGTCGCAGGCGACCGCCAGGAAGTTGCCGTCGCGCACGACCGCGACGACCCCGGGCATGGCCTTCACGCCCACCACATCGACGCTCACCAGCTCCGCGCGCGGCGAGGGCGGCCTGACGACGCGCGCGTGCAGCATCCCGGGGAGCCGGAGGTCCTGCACGTACGCGCGCGCACCCGTGAATTTCGGTGGAATGTCGCGCCGGATCAGGCTCTGCCCGACGTACTTGTATTCGCCCGGCGGCTTCGGCTTCGCCTGCGCGGTGGCTTCGCGCCGGAGCATGGCGTCCGAGGTGACTTCCCAGTAGGTCGACTGCTTGCCGCCGGGCGCGCCGATCGTGCCGTCCACGACCTTCAGCTCGCCGGGCGCGACACCCAGTTTCGCCGCCGCGGCGCCGAGCAGCAGTTCGCGCGCCTCCGCGCATGCGAACCTTACGGCGGTACCGCTCTGTTCCATCGACTGGCTGCCCGCCGTGACGCCTTCGTCCGGCGTGCGCGACGTGTCGCCGGTCACCATCTCGATGCGCTTGTAGTCCACGTCGAGCTCGTCGGCCGCGATCTGCGCGATCGCGGTGGCGATGCCCTGGCCGAGCTCGATCTTGCCGGTGAAGACCGTCACCGTGCCATTGGCGTTGACGCGCAACCACGAGCCGAGCATGCGGTTGTTGTTGAGGCTGCCGGGCAGCCGGGCCGGGGCCGCGGCCTGGCCGAGCACCGAGTCGGGCGCGAGCGCGATGCCAACAGTGAGCGCGGCGCTCGTCTTGAGGAATTCGCGGCGCGAGGCGTCGAGAGCGGCGCTCATGCGACACCCCCTTCCGCAGCGCGGCGGACTGCACGCACGATGCGGTTGTGCGACCCGCAACGGCACAGATGCCCTTCGAGCGCACGCTTCACGTCCGCCTCGGTCGGCCTCGGATTCCGCGCGAGCAGCGCCTGCGCGGCAATCACCATGCCGTTTCCGCAGAAGCCGCATTGGCACGCCTGCTCCTGGATGAAGGCGCGCTGAACGGCGCTTGGCTTCTCGGCCGTGCCCAGGCCTTCGAGCGTGGTGATCGCACCTTTGGCGGCGACCGAAACCGGGAGCACGCACGACCGCTGCTCCCGCCCGTCGACCAGCACGCTGCACGCGCCGCATTGCGCCTGGCCGCACCCGTACTTGGCGCCGTTCAGCTCGAGATCGTTGCGCAGGACGTAGAGCAGGGGGGTGTCGGGCTCGACCGTTACGGACCGGGTCGCGCCATTCACCCGCAGCGTGAAAGTTGCCGGCATGGAGTCCTCCTTGGCGGGGTCCTGCAGTCGTTCTTATGCGATCGATTGCAAGGATAGACCTCGCCGCCGAACGTGCAAAGCGCTCGCTTGCGTTGCGGCGCAGCGACGCGCGGGGCTAGTCGCCCTTCCGGGGCAGCTCGATGTCGGTCAGCGCCGCGAACATCTTGATCACCGCCGAATCGTCCTCGCCGCCATGGCCATGGGCGCTCGTGGCGAGGAACATCTGGTGCGCGGTCGCGGTGAGCGGCAGGGGAAACGTAAGCTTGCGCGCGGAGTCGAGCACGATCCCGAGATCCTTGACGAAGATGCTCACCGCCGAGAGCGGCGTGTAGTCGCCTTCCAGAATGTGCGGCGCGCGGTTCTGGAACATCCACGAGCTGCCGGCCGAGTGCGAGATGACCTCGTACAGCACCTTCGGGTCGGCACCGGCCTTGATGCCCAGTGCCATCGCCTCCGCCATCGCGGCGATGTGCACGCCTGCGAGGAGCTGGTTGATCATCTTCACTCTCGAGCCCATGCCGGGCGAGTCGCCCAGGCGGTAGACCTTCGTTGCGATCGCGGCGAGCACGTCCTCGCACGCGGCGAAGGTGTCGGCCGCGCCCGAGGCCATGATCGTCATCTCTCCGGCGGCGGCTTTTGCCGCGCCGCCCGACACGGGCGCATCCAGCATGAGCACGCCGCGCTCGGCGAGCCGGGTGCCGAGACGCTCCGCGAAATCCGGTGGCAGCAGTCACGCTCATGATCACGACCGAGCCCGGCGCGAGCGCGTCCACGGCACCGCCCTCGCCGAACAACACGCGCTCGGCCTGATCGGCGTTCACGACCAGGACCGCGACGACCTCGCATTCCCGCGCGAGCGCCGCCGGGGTCGCGTGCGGGACACCACCTTCCCCGGCAAAGGCGTCGAGCACGTCCTTGCGCACGTCGCACGCGTGCGTCGCGAAGCCGGCGCGCAGGAGCGATCGCGCCACGCCGAGCCCCATTGCCCCGAGTCCAATCACGCCGACGGGTCTGGCCGCCATGTCTGTCTCCTTCGCGTCAGTCGAGCCCGCTGCGCCCGCGCCTCAGCGGATCAGGCCGAGCGAGAGCGCCGGCCAGTAGGTGATGACGAGCACGGCGGCGAACAGGATGACGAAGAAGGGCAGCGCCGCGCGGCACAGTTCCAGTACCGGCTTCCCGAACCGGTGGCTCGCAATGAAGAGGTTCATCCCCACCGGCGGGGTGAAGTAGCCGATCTGCATGTTGGCGAGGAAGATGATCGCGAGGTGCGCCGGATCCACCCCGTAGCCCACCGCCATCGGCAGAATGAGGGGAACGGCGATCACGATCGCTGAAAAGATGTCGAGCATCATGCCGAGCACGAGCAGGAACGCGTTCAGCACGAGCAGGAACATGAGCGGGCTCGTGATGTGGCTGCGCACCGCGGCGAAGAGCTTCGCCGGCACGTCCGCGTCGATGAGGTAGTTGGTCGAGGCGAGCGCCATGCCGAGGATGACGAGCACGGCGCCGAAGAGCACCATCGAGCGGCGCATGATGTCGGGCAGGCGGCCGAACGGGATCTCGCGCAGCACGAGCACCTCCACCGCGAGCACGTAGACCACCGCGACCGCGGCCACCTCGGACACGGCGAACCAGCCGCTGTAAATCCCGCCGAGGACGAGGAACGGCAGCGGCAGCTCCCACGCCGACTCGCGCAGCGCCGCGCGCGCCGCGGCCCACGAGAACGGGCCGGCGTGCGCGTGGAGCGCCCGGTTGCGCCAGGCGCTCCACGCGGCGAGCATCGCCGCCATCAGCAGCCCGGGCAGCACGCCGGCCACGAACAGCTCCTCGATCGACACCGCCCGCCCGACCCCGAGGCGCTGCGAGATCACGCCGTACAGGATGATCGGGAGCGACGGCGCGAACAGCACGCCGAGGCTCCCGGCGCTGGTGAGCAGGCCGAGGCTGAAGCGCTCGCCGTACCCGGCGTACCGCAGCGCCGGGTAGAGCAGCGCGCCGAGCGCGACGATGGTGATGCCGGTTGCGCCGGTGAACGCGGTGAAGAGCGCACAGCTCGCGACGGTCACGATCGCCAATCCGCCCGGGAGCCAGCCGAGGAACGCCTCGCTCAGGCGCACGAGGCGCTGCGGCGCGTTGCTCTCGCCGAGCAGGTAGCCGGCCAGCGTGAACAGGGGCAGCGCCGACAGCACCGGCGTGTCGGCGATGCGGTAGAACTCGATCGGCACCACCGCGAGATCGACGCCGCTCGAGGCGAAACCGGCCAGCGCGCTCGCCGCGATCACCGCGAAGAGCGGCGCCCCGAGGAGTGCGAGCGCGGCGAGCAGCACGCTCGCGCCCATCACGGCCGCTCCAGCGTGGCGAGCCGCACCACGCGCTCGGCCGCGAGGAACGCATAGCGCGCCGCGATGAGCGCAAACCCGAGCGGGAGGACGAGCGCGGCCACCCACTCGGGCACGAGGCCGAACCCGCCCGTGCCGCTCTCGCGCTCGAACAGCACGAACCGCACGGACTGGTAGGCGACCAAGGCGCAGATTGCGCTCGCGAAGAGCGCCGTGGCCGCGCCGACGGCGAGCTGGAGCCACGGCGGGAGGAAGCGCGACACCGCGTCGATGCTGATGTGCTCGCTCGCGCGGCTCGCGGCGACCGCGCCGAGCACCCCCACCCACAGCACGAGAAGCCGTGTCAGCGGATCGCCCCAGGGAAGGCTCACATTCAACTGGCGCAGGGCGATCTGGCCGAAAGCGAGGGCGACGAGCAGCGCGAGCAGGACGACGAGCGCCGCGTCCTCGACGGCGGCGAGCGCGCGGGCGGGCCGCGCGAGCCAGTCGAAGCGCGCGCGGGGCGGATCAGCGTCCGCCGGCGGCGGCATTGCCCTTGGCCCGGAAGTCGCGCAAGTGTCCCTCGAGGGTCTGCAGGAGGCCCGGCGTGTAGAGGCCCTTGCGCCCGATCTCGGTCCGGGCTTCCGCGGCGACGCGCTCGATCTCGCGGAGGTCCTCCGGCGTGGGCGTGACGAACTGGATGCCGTGATTCCTGAGCGCGGCGCGCGCAGCCTCGTCGTCCTGGCGGCTCGCCCGGTCGAGCCGCTGGAACACGGCGGTCAGCGTCGCGCGCGTCGCGGCCTGGTCTTCCGGCGCGAGGCGCGCGAACGCGCGTTTGTCGAGGACGAGCGCACCGGCCGTGTAATAGACCGGCACGTCGGTGAAGTACTTCGTCTTGGCGTGCCACTGCAGGGCGATCGCACCCGCCGGCGAGATGCCGACGGCGGTCACCAGGCCGGTTTGCAGGCCGGTGTAGACGTCGGCGAGCGGCAGCACCACTGGGGCAATCCCGGCCACCTCGAACAGGGTGCGCGTGACCGTGTCGCCTTCCGGCGCCCAGACCTTCTCGGTCCGCAGGTCGCCGATGCGGCGCACCGGCCCGCTCGACATCAGGTAGGCGAAGCCGCCCTCGGCGAACCCGAACGCGACCAGGCCATGCCGGTCGAGCCCCGCGAGGAGCGTCGGATCCATGCGCGCGCGCACGTAGTCCACCTCGGCGTGGGAGCGGAAGAGCATCGGCAGCCCGTAGAGCTGGCTGTCCGGGTAGACCCGCGCCAGCGCGAGCACCGTGACCAGGCCACCATGGAGCTGGCCGATTTGGAGCTTGCGCAGCACGGTGGCGTCGTTGCCCATCACGCCGCCGGGATAGAACTTGAGCTGCGCGCGGCCGCCGGTCGTCTTGGCGAGTGCTTCGCCGGCCGCGCGCATCTCCCTCATCCACGTCGTGCCGTCCGGGGCGAGGGTCGCGATCTTCAGTTCCTGGTCCGCGGCGGCCGGGGGCAGGACGCACGCGAGCAGCGCGGCAGCAAGCACGATGCGGGGAAATCTCACGGGTCTCACCTCCTAGAAATACCTGTCCGCGTCGGCGAGGAGCCGGCGCGCCTCCTCCTTCGCGAGAGTGTTGCTCAGCGTTAGGCCCGGTTTCACCGTCTCCGCGGCCAGCACCTCGTTCAGGACGCGGTCGTGCAGCGGACGGTCGAACACGAGGCGCGCGTAGTGCCGCGCGTACCGCACGCGCCCCATGAGGTCCGCGCCGTCCGAGAGTTCCATCGCGCGCTCGAAGTGGCGCCGCCCGTCCTCGGGCCGCCCGCCGAGCGCAGGCGGCCGCAGCGTCGCCAGGACCCCGAGAAAAACGTGCGCCGACCCGCGCTCGTAGGCCTCGTCGAGCGCCGCCACGCGCCGCATCGCCACCTCGACCCTTGGAAGGTCGGCGATCGCGTCCCAGTCGTCGCTGCGCGCCTGGATCCACGCCGCGCGCGCGACGCCCCAGGTGTAGAGCACCGGGACATCCGCGCGCCGCGCGCTTTCGAGCGCCGCCGCGAAGCCGTCCGGCCGCCGCGCAGCGGGCGTGCAGGCGGTCGCGAAGTCGCGGCACAGCGCGCGGTCGGCGTAGTCCATAGCGCGGGCGGTCAGGCGCCGCACGCGCTCGGGATCGGCGACGAAGGCAGCGGTATAAGCGACGTAGAGCCGCGCCCCGACCTGCAGGACGGCGCCGTTCTCCGGGTCGTCCTCGATCAGCGAGTCGACGAGCAGGAGATAGGCCGGCGCGCCCTGGCGGACGGTCTCCGGATCGGTCTGGTTGAGGACGGCCGCCGAGAGGTTGTGCGCCATCCGCGTTGTCGCGGACGATACGAAGCTCGCACAGCCGGCGGCGGTCGCCAAAGCGAGCGTCGCCAGGGTGAGGACGAGCAGAGGGTTACGGCTAGGCCGGGCCGGGCGGGGCATGGGGGACCGTGCGAGCGATACGCTAAACAGAAATCCGCTCGGAGGCAACGACGCGCCCACGGCGCGTCCAGCCCCCCCAGGATGATCCCACGCTTGCGCAACGGTTGGCCGGCCGCGCCGCCGGCGGGATAATCGACCACGCGCCTTTGCGCGGGATGCCGCCCATGCCCAACCGCCTCGCGCAAGAAACCAGCCCGTACCTGCAGCAGCACGCCGCGAATCCGGTGGACTGGTTGCCGTGGGGCGAGGAAGCGCTTGCGCGCGCGCGCGCCGAGGACAAGCCGATCCTGCTGTCGATCGGCTACTCCGCGTGCCACTGGTGCCACGTCATGGCGCACGAGTCGTTCGAAGACCCCGAGGTCGCGCGGCTCATGAATGCCCTGTTCGTGAACGTGAAGGTCGACCGCGAGGAGCGGCCCGACATCGACCAGATCTACCAGTCGGCGCACCAGATGTTCAACCAGCGCGGCGGCGGCTGGCCGCTCACCGCGTTCCTCACGCCGCAGCAGATGCCGTTCTTCGTCGGCACGTATTTCCCGAAGACCCCGCGCTACGGCATGCCCGGGTTCCCGGAACTGCTCCAGCGCGTCGCGCGCTACTACCGCGAGCAGCGCGAGGACATCGGTCGTCAGAACGAGGCGGTTGCGTCGGCGTTCGAGCGAATCGGCGCGCAGGAGGGTAGCCGGCGCGAGGCCTTCTCCGCCGAAGTGATCGCCGAATCGATCGGCGCGCTCAAGTCGAGCTTCGATGCGACGCACGGCGGCTTCGGCGGCGCGCCGAAGTTCCCGCATCCGACCGACATCGAGCTGCTGATGCGGCGCTTCGCCGCCACCGGCGACCGGCACGCGCTGCACGTCGCGACCTTCACGCTGGAGCGCATGGCCGAAGGCGGGATCTACGACCAGCTCGGCGGCGGGTTCTGCCGCTACGCGGTGGACGCGACCTGGACCATCCCGCACTTCGAGAAAATGCTCTACGACAACGGCCCGCTGCTTGCGCCTGTGCGCGGACGCGTGGGCTGCGACCGGGCAGGCGCTGTTCGCGCGCGTCGTCGAGGACACGGCGGGCTGGATCCAGCGCGAGATGCAGTCGCCCGAGGGCGGGTACTTCTCCGCGCTCGACGCCGATTCCGAGCACGAAGAGGGCAAGTTCTACGTCTGGACGCCGGGCGAGGTCGCGCGCCTGCTGACGCCGGAGGAGTACGCGGTGCTCGCGCCGCACTACGGCCTGGATGCGCAGGCGAACTTCGAGGGGAAGCACTGGCATTTCCACGTCGCGCAGCCCCTGCGGGTCGTCGCCGCGTCGCTCGACCGCACCGAGGGGGAGTGCGCGGAGCTGCTGGAGGCCGCGCGCCAGAAGCTGCTCGCAACGCGCGCGCGCCGGATCCGTCCCGGTCGCGACGAGAAGATCCTCACCAGCTGGAACGCGCTCGCGATTCGCGGCATGACGCGGGCCGCGCGCGTGTTCGGCCGCGACGATTGGCTCGCTTCGGCGCGGCGTGCGCTCGACTTCATCCGCGCAACGCTTTGGCGGCAGAACGAGCGCCGGCTGCTCGCCACGTACAAGGACGGCCGCGCCCACCTGAACGCTTATCTCGACGACTACGCGTTCCTGCTCGACGCGGCGCTCGAGATGCTGCAGGCCGATTTCCGCGCCGAGGACCTCGGCCTCGCGCGCGACCTCGCGGACGCGCTGCTCGTGCGCTTCGAAGACGCCGGTGGCGGCTTCTTCTTCACCAGCCACGACCACGAGAGCCTCATCCACCGCCCGAAGCCGGGGCACGACAACGCCACCCCGTCGGGGAGCGGTGTCGCTGCGTTCGCGCTCGCGCGCCTCGGGCATCTCGTCGGCGAGCCGCGCTACCTCGAGGCGGCCGAGCGCAGCGTCGCCGCGTTCTATGCGTCCATGCGGCACTACCCGGGCGGGTTCGCTTCGACGGTGACTGCGCTGGAGGAGCTGCTGACGCCGCCGACGATCGTGGTGCTCCGCGGCCCGATGCCGGGCCTGCGGCCCTGGCTCCAGGAGCTCGCCTCCGAGTTCCGGCCAGCCACCCTGATCCTCGGCATCGACAGCGTGACGCATGACCTGCCCGCCGCTCTCGACAAGCCGACCGCCCCCGGGCGCGTCAACGCCTACGTCTGCCGGGGCGTTACGTGTCTCGAGCCCGTCTCCCGCATCGAGGCGTTGCGGGATGCGCTTGGGCCGGCCGGAATGAAGTAGCATCACGCCTCCCTCAAGAACCGGACTTTGGAGACTCCATGAAGAAGCTTGTTTCGGCCCTCGTGATCGGCGGCGTCACCGCGGTCGTCGCAGCGCCGGCCTCGGCGCAGAACGTCGACGAGATGCTGAAGAAGTACGCGTGCCTGTCCTGCCATGCCGTCGACAAGAAGCTCGTCGGGCCGTCCTACAAGGACGTCGCCGCCAAGTACCGCGGCCAGGCCGGCGCCGAGAAGTCGCTCGCGGAAAAGGTCAAGAAGGGTGGCCAGGGTGTCTGGGGCCAGATCCCGATGCCGCCGAACGCCAGCGTTCCGGACGGCGACCTGAACGCGATGGTCAAGTACATCCTGTCGGTCAAATAGCGCTTGCGCGGGCCCGTTTCGCGTCGAGGCGCTGGTGACGCTCGACGGGCCCGAAAGACATCCTTTCCCGGCGACCGCCGGGGCTGCGGTTCGGAAATTCCGGGCGGCGCGCCGGACAGCCTGATCGGGTCGGTCGGGCTCCTCCGGAGGCCTGCATCTCGGCACCGGCCTTCCATTCCCACATCAAATTGACAACGCGCGAGCGCTGCCAAGATAATTGCGCGCCCTTTTTCCCCCTCACCCCCCGTTTCCACAGGAGACGACACGATGCAATTCCGATTGAGCGCCATTGCGCTCGCGACCGTGGCCGCATTCGGCCTCGTCGCGTGCGGCAAGGAAGAGCCCCCGAAACCCGCCGCCAAGGCCGAAGCGCCGCCGCCGCCGCCGACCATGACGGTCAACATCGGCCACGTCGCGCCGCTCACCGGCGGTATCGCGCACCTCGGCAAGGACAACGAGAACGGCGCGCGGCTCGCGATCGAGGACGCGAACGCGGCCAAGATCAAGATTGACGGCAAGGAAGTGAAGTTCTTGCTGATCGCCGATGACGACCAGGCGGACCCGAAGGTGGGCACCACCGTCGCGCAAAAGCTCGTCGACGCAAAGGTCGCCGGCGTGGTCGGCCACCTCAACTCGGGCACCTCCATTCCCGCCTCGGCGATCTACAACCAGGCCGGCATACCGGTGATCTCCGGCTCGGCGACCAACCCGAAGCTCACCGAGCAGGGCTTCAAGACCCAGTTCCGCGTGGTCGGACGCGACGACCAGCAGGGCCCGGCGATCGCGAGCTATCTCGCGGCGACCGCCAAGCCGAAGGTCGTCGCGGTGATCGACGACGCGACCGCGTACGGCGAAGGCATCGCCAACGAGGTCGAGAAGACCCTCAAGGCCGCGGGCGTCGCCGTGCTGCCGCGCGAGAAGGGCACCGACAAGACCTCCGACTGGAAAGCGGTGCTCACCAAGGTGCGGGGCAAGAAGCCCGACGCGATCTTCTATGGCGGCATGGACGCGACCGGCGGGCCGCTGATGAAGCAGGGGCGCGAGCTCGGCATCAAGGCGGTGTTCGCGTTCGGCGACGGGGCGTGCACCGACAAGATGAAGGAGCTCGCGGGCGACGCCGCCGAGGGGCTCCTCTGCTCGCAGGCGGGCATCCCGGCCGCGGCGGCGAGCAAGAAGTTCCTCGACGGGTACAAGGCGAAGTTCAATGTCGAGCCGATTCTGTACTCGCCCTTCACCTACGACGGGGCGAACCTGCTCATCGAAGCGATGAAGAAAGCCAACTCCGCCGATCCGGCGAAGTACCTGCCCGAGCTGGCGAAGATCAGCTACCGGGGCGCCACCGGCACGATCGAGTTCGACGAGAAGGGCGATCGCAAGGACGCCGAGATGACGATCTTCACGATGAAGGGCGGAAAGATCGAACCGCTCGCGATCATCAAGGGCGGCAAGACGATTCCCTACAACGACTTCCTGCAGATGGCGACGGCCGCGATCTCGGCACAGGCGGACGCGGCGAAGCAGGCGGGCGAGGCGGCGGCGAAGGCTGTCAGCGACGCCGCGAAGAAGTGACCGCGCGGTAGTGCGGTCGGCCCGGCGCAAGCTGGGTTCCAGTCCGAAGAAAAGCCGGCCCCGTGCCGGCTTTTCTCATTCTTCGGGACGCCCGTGCTAGCCTAAACGAACCGATCGAGCATCCGGGTAGGGAGGCCCGGCGCCGACGTGGACATCTTCCTCCAGCAGATCATCAATGGCACCCGATCGACCGCGCGGGCTGCTCCGCACCCTCGTCCGCGCTGCGAAGGCCCCTCGCGCGACCGCTGATGGACATCTTCCTCCAGCAGATCATCAATGGCCTGACGGTGGGCGCCGTGTACGCGGTCGTCGCGCTCGGCTACACGATGGTCTACGGGATCATCCAGCTCATCAATTTCGCGCATGGAGAGGTGGTCATGGTGGGTGCCATGGTGGCGTTCACCGTGATCTCGCTGCTCGCCGGCTCGGGACTGCCGCCGCTCCTGATCGTGCTGATCGCGACGACATGCGCGATCCTGGTCTGCATGGTGCTCGGCTACGCGATGGAGCGGATCGCGTATCGCCCGCTGCGCGGCGCGCCGCGCCTCGCGCCACTCATCACCGCGATCGGCCTGTCGATCATCCTGCAGCACGTGGCGATGATGATCTGGAGCCGCAACCCGCTCGCCTTCCCGCAGATCGTCAAGACCGAGTCCTACAACATCGGCGGCGCGATCATCACCAACGTGCAGATTGCGATCATCGTGGCATGCGTGCTGATGATGGCGGGCCTCGCGGCGCTGGTGTACCGCACGCGACTCGGCACCGCGATGCGCGCGACGGCGCAGAATCCCCAGGTCGCCGGTCTGATGGGCGTCGACGTGAACCGGATCATCGGCGCGACGTTCGTCATCGGCGCCGCGCTCGCCGCGGTCGCCGGCACCATGGTCGCGAGCTATTACGGCATCGCCCATTACACGATGGGCGAAATCCTCGGCCTGAAAGCGTTCTGCGCGGCGGTGCTGGGAGGCATCGGCAACCTTCCGGGGGCGATGCTCGGCGGAATCGTGCTCGGGCTGGTCGAGGCGCTCGGCGCGGGCTACATCGGCGACCTTACCGACCTGTGCCGCTACGGGCTCGGTCCGGCGGAGGCCTGCGCCGATGGCGGTAACTTCGTGCTGTTCGGCTCGAATTACCAGGACGTGTTCGCGTTCATCGTGCTGATTCTGGTGCTGGTCTTCAGGCCGTCAGGGCTGCTTGGCGAGCGCGTCGGGGATCGCGCGTGACGAGCGCGCTCGATGGTCTCAGGAAACACCCCGCCGCGGCATGGAGCGGCGTCGCGGTCATCGCGCTCGTCCTCGCGGTGCTGCCGTTCTTCCTCGCCGCGCAGTTCGGGACGAGCTGGGTGCGGATCAGCAACCTCGCGATCCTGTTCATCCTGCTCGCGCTCGGCCTGAACATCGTGGTGGGGTTCGCGGGCCTGCTCGACCTCGGGTACATCGCCTTCTACGCGGTGGGCGCATATGCCTACGCGCTGCTCGCCTCGCCGCACTTCGACATCCACTGGCCCTTCTGGGCGATCCTCCCGATCGGGGCCGCGGTGGCGGCGCTCTTCGGGATCCTGCTCGGCGCGCCCACGCTGAAGCTGCGCGGCGACTACCTCGCGATCGTCACCCTCGGGTTCGGCGAGATCATCCGCATCTTCCTCAACAACCTCTCGCGCCCGATCAACATCACCAACGGCCCGCAGGGCATCGCGCGCATCGATCCGTTCCGCATCGGCGGGTTCGACTTCTCGACCCCCCAACAGATCCTCGGGCTGTCCTTCAGCGGGCCGATCAAGTACTACTACCTGCTGCTCGTCGTGCTCGTGCTGGTGATTCTCGTGAACGTGCGACTGCAGAACTCGCGCATCGGGCGTGCGTGGGAGGCGGTGCGCGAGGACGAGGTCGCGGCGCGCGCGATGGGGATCGACACCACCCGGATCAAGCTGCTCGCTTTCGCCATGGGCGCGTCGTTCGGCGGCGTCGCGGGCGGGATGTTCGCCGCGATCCAGGGGTTCATCAGCCCCGAGAGCTTCAAGCTCGTCGAGTCGGTGATGGTGCTCGCGATGGTGGTGCTGGGCGGGATGGGCAACATCTGGGGCGTGATCCTGGGCGCGGTACTGCTCTCATTCGTGCCCGAGGTCCTGCGCTTCGGCGTGGATCCGGCGCAGCGCGCGCTGTTCGGGCGCACGCTCATCGAGCCGGAGGTGATCCGCATGCTCATCTTCGGCTTCGCGCTGGTGCTCGTCATGATCCTGCGCCCCGGCGGACTCTGGCCCTCGGCGGTGCGCCGGCGCGAGCTCGCGTCGCGCGACGAAGGGGGCGGGCGGTGAGCCTCGTCGCGGCGCGCGGCATCTCGAAACGCTTCGGCGGCGTGCACGCGCTCTCCGACGTGAGCTTCACCATCGACTCGGGCGAGATCTACGGGCTGATCGGCCCGAACGGCGCCGGTAAGACGACGCTCTTCAACGTGCTCACCGGCATCTACGCGCCCGACGGCGGGAGCTTCGATTTCGACGGGCAGTCGCTCGCCGGACTGAAGCCGCACGTGGTGACCGCGCGCGGCATTGCGCGCACCTTCCAGAACATCCGCCTGTTCGCGAACCTTTCGGCGCTGGAGAACGTGATGATCGGTCGCCATCTGCGCACGCGCGCCGGCGTGATCGGCGCGGTGCTGCGCGACCGCGCGACCGTCGACGAGGAGGCGGGCATCGAGCGGCGCGCGGCGCAGCTGCTCGACTACGTCGGCATCGGCGTGCGCGCAAACGACCCGGCCGGCAGCCTGCCCTACGGCGACCAGCGCCGGCTCGAGATCGCGCGCGCGCTCGCGACCGACCCCAAGCTGCTCGCGCTCGACGAGCCCGCCGCCGGCATGAACGAGTCGGAGACGCGCGCGCTGCGCGGGCTGCTCGAGAAGATCCGCGCCGACGGCGTCACGATCCTGCTGATCGAGCACGACGTGCGCCTGGTGATGGGCGTGTGCGACCGGGTCCTGGTGCTCGACTATGGCTGCCGCATCGCCGAAGGCGTGCCCGCCGACGTGCAGCGCGATCCGAAGGTGATCGAGGCTTATCTGGGTACGGTGGCCGCGTGAACTCGGAGACGGCCGCATGAGCCTGCTCGAGGTCAAGGGGCTGGAGATCCGGTACGGCGGCATCCGCGCGGTGAAAGGCATCGATCTCTCCGTCGACGAGGGCGAGCTCGTGTGCCTGATCGGCGCCAATGGCGCGGGCAAGTCCTCGACGCTACGCGCGATCTCGGGTCTGATCGGGGCGCCACCGGGCGCGGTGCGCTATGCCGGGCGCGATCTTGCGGGCATGCGCGCGTTCGAGCGCGCGCGCCAAGGGCTGGTGATGGTCCCGGAGGGCCGCGGCGTGTTCCCGCAGCTCACCGTCGACGAGAATCTGGCAA
This sequence comes from uncultured beta proteobacterium, assembly GCA_963747775.1. Classification (GTDB taxonomy): domain Bacteria; phylum Pseudomonadota; class Gammaproteobacteria; order Burkholderiales; family SG8-39; genus JAGVSZ01. Next base: position 449,375 of record CAVVGT010000016.1, on the reverse strand, counting down.
TGGGCGCCTATGCGCGCAATGATCGCGAGATCGCGTCCGACCGCGAGCGCATGCACACGCTCTTTCCCCGGCTCCGGGAGCGGCGCGCGCAGACCGGCGGCACGCTGTCGGGCGGCGAGCAGCAGATGCTCGCGATCGCCCGCGCGCTGATGAGCCGGCCGAAGCTGCTGCTCCTCGACGAGCCGAGCATGGGGCTCGCACCGATCGTGGTGCAGCGGATCTTCGAGGTGGTGCGCGACATCGCCGCAGCCGGTGTGACGGTGCTGCTCGTCGAGCAGAACGCGCGGCTCGCGCTCGGGCTTGCGGCACGCGCGTACGTGATGGAGAGCGGCGCAATCACCTTGTCCGGTCCGGCGCGCGAGATCGCGAATGATCCGAAGGTGGTGGCGGCCTATCTGGGAGGGGAAGCGGCATGAGCGATGCGACGGTGTTCCGCGGCGTACTGCTCCACATCTGCATCGCGGAGGCAGGCTCGCAGCCCATGCAGGAGCTTGCCGAAGCGCGCCTTGTCGCGGGCGTCGGTATCGACGGCGACCGCTACGCGACCGGGAAAGGCCACTACTCCAAGCTGCCGCGCGCCGATCGGCAGGTCACGCTCATCGAAGTCGAGACGCTGGAAGCGATCCGGCGCGATCACCGCATTCCGATCGAGCCGCAGGAGTCGCGCCGCAACCTCACCACGCGCGGCGTCCCGCTCAACCATCTGGTCGGCCGGCGCTTCCGCGTCGGCGAAGTCGTCCTGCACGGCGAGCGGCTCAACGTGCCGTGCAAGTACCTCGACGGACTGCTCGGCCGCGAACTCTTCGGGCCGCTCACCAACCGGTCGGGACTCAACTGCACGATCGTGGCGGGAGGCGTCATCCGGCCCGGCGACCCGATCGAGCCCGCCTAGCGACGGCGATGGTCCCGCGTGCCCTCTCCCCCGATCTTGGGGAGAGGGCTCGGGCGGGGGGGCAGCGCGGCGATCGGTTGCTTGCGAGCCGCGCGATCGCTAAGCGAGGTCGGCCCGCGTGGTGAACGAGTCGGCGTAGAACTCGTCGAGCGGTAGCTTCCGCTCGTGCGTGAAGTCACGGCGCGCCGACTCGACCATGATCGGTACCCCGCAGGCGTAGACCTGGTGGGCGGAGAGATCGGGGACATCCTCCATCACCGCGCGGTGGACGAAGCCGGTGCGGCCCTGCCAGGCATCCTCGGGGAGGGCCTCCGAGATGACCGGCACGTACTTGAAGTGCGCGTGCTCGGTCGCCCACCGCTGCGGGAGCTCGTTCAGATAGAGATCCTTCGGCCGGCGCGCGCCCCAGTAGAGAGTCATCGGACGATCGACGCCTTTCTTGAACGCGTCCTCGACGATCGCCTTGATCGGCGCGAACCCGGTGCCGCTCGCGACGAACACGATCGGCTTCGCGCTCTCCTGCAGGAAGAACGAGCCGAGCGGGCCCTCGAAGCGCAGGATGTCGCGCTCCTTCATCGCGCCGAAGACGTGGTCGGTGAACGGGCCGCCGGGCACGTGCCGGACATGCACCTGGAGGAACTCGTCGTCGTGCGGCGGATTCGCCATCGAGAAGCTGCGCCGGGTGCCGTCCTTCAGGATGAATTCGATGTACTGCCCGGCAAGGAATTGCAGCCGCTCGTTCGCCGGCAGCTTGAGGTGCACGATCATCACGTCAGCGGCGACGCGCTCGAGCTTGTGCACGCGGCAGGGCAGCTTCTTGACCGGAATGTCCTTGACCGCGCCGATCGACCGGACCTCGATCGTCAGATCGGAGAGCGGCTTTGCGATGCAGAAGAGCGCATAGCCCGCGTCGCGCTCGTCCTCGGACAGCGCGGAGTGCTGGTACTTGCCCTGATCGATGCTGCCGGCGAGGAGCTTGCCCTTGCACGAGCCGCACGCGCCGTTGCGGCAGCCGTAGGGGAGATGGAAGCCCTCGTTCAGGGCGGCCGTGAGCACGGTCTCCCCTTCCGGGACCTCGAAGGTGTGGCTGCTCGGCTGGACCGTGACTCGATGCGTCATGGCGAAGATCGTCCTGGCTGAAGGCTAGAATAGCGCCGCATGGAGCGGCTCTTGATCGTCGGCGTCGGCGACGTCGCCCGGCGCGCGCTGCCCGCGCTCGCCGCGCGGTACGACACGCTCGCCATGGTCCGGGCGGCGGGATCAGCCGTGCCGACCGGCGTGCGGCTCGCGATCGGCGACCTCGATCTTCCGGAGACGCTCGCGCCGCTCGCCGGCGTGGCCGACGTCGTGCTGCACCTCGCGCCGCCAGACGAAACGCGCGACGGCGATGTGCGCACGCGCAACCTGATCACTGCCCTCTCGGGCGCGCGGATGCTACCACGCAGGCTCGTCTACATCAGCACGAGCGGCGTGTACGGGGACTGCGGCGGCGCGCGCGTCGACGAGTCGCGCGCCGTTAACCCGCAGAGCGCGCGCGCCGCGCGCCGCGTCGATGCCGAGCGCGCGGTGACCGAGTGGGGCGCATCGGCCGGCGTGCAGACGACCTGCCTCCGCGTGCCGGGCATCTACGCGGCCGATCGCCTGCCGGTCGACCGGGTGAAGCGCGGAACGCCGGTGCTGCGCGCCGAGGAGGACGTGTACACGAACCACGTGCACGCCGACGATCTCGCGGCGATCTGCGTGCGTGCGCTCGAGCCCGGTGCACCGCCCGGGATCTACAACGCCGCCGACGACAGCGAGCTCAAGATGGGAGAGTGGTTCGACCTCGTCGCCGACCGCTTCGGCCTGGCCCGCCCGCCGCGCGTGTCGCGCGCGGAAGCGGCGCGCGTGATCTCGCCGCTGCTGCTCTCGTTCATGAGCGAGTCGCGACGCCTGGTGAACCGCCGCATGAAGGAGGCGCTCGGGATCCGCTTGTTGTACCCGACCGTGTTCGAGGGTGTGCCGCGCGGCGCGGCCGCGACTGCGTAAGGAAGCTGCGATGAGCGCCGACACTCTCCTCGTGATCACCAACCTCCCCGACCGCGCGAGCGCCGAGACGCTCGCGCACGCCCTCGTCGAGCGCCGGGCGGCGGCGTGCGTGAACATCCTCGCGCCGTGCCGTTCGGTCTACCGCTGGAAGGGCGCGGTCGAGACCGCGGAGGAGGTTCCCGTGTTCGCGAAGACCACCCGGGACCGGTATTCCCTGCTCGAGCGGGTGGTGCGGGAGTTGCACCCCTACGAACTTCCCGAGATCATCGCGGTCCCACTCGGCGGCGGGCTGCCGGCCTACCTCGAGTGGGTGGCGGCGGAAACCCGCCCCGCGAAATGAATCGGATGCGCGCGCTCCTCACCCTGCTGCTCGCACTCTTCGCCGCCATCGCCGCGGCGCAGGACCTGCTCGAGCCCGAGAAGGCGTTCCGGCTGTCGGCGCGCGCGATCGATTCGACGACGATCGAAGTGCGCTTCGACATCGCGCGCGGCTACTACATGTACCGCGACAAGTTCGCGTTTGCGGCCGAACCGGCCGACGTGAAGCTCGGACCGGCTGCATTCCCGAAGGGCGAGGTCAAGAAAGACGAGTTCTTCGGGTTGATGGAGACCTATCGCAAGCAGGTCGCCGTCACGCTGCCGGTCCAGGGGCATGGAAACGCCGAGAAGGTCAAGCTTGCGGTGACCTCGCAGGGTTGCGCCGACATCGGCGTGTGCTACCCGCCGCAGGTCCAGACTGTCGAGCTGAAGCTCGCGGCGCTTTCCTCCGGCGGCGCAACGACGGCGCCGCCGGCCTCGAGCGCGCAGTTCGGCGGCCGCGAGGTCCGCGGCGAGCCGAGCATCGTGAGCGACGAGGCGCGCTTCGAGCAGGCGCTCCTTTCGGGCGGCTTCCTGCTGATGCTCGCGGTGTTCTTCGGCGCCGGGATCCTGCTCGCCTTCACGCCCTGCGTGCTGCCGATGGTTCCGATCCTCTCGGGCATCATCATCGGCGAAGGTCGCGAGATTGCGAAGGCGCATGCGTTTGCGCTTTCGCTTACCTATGTTCTCGGCATGGCGCTCACCTACACCGTGATCGGCATCCTCGCCGCGCTGTCCGGTACCCTGCTTTCGGCCGCGCTCCAGAACCCGTGGGTGCTGGGCGCATTCGCCGCCGTGTTCGTCGCGCTCGCCGCCTCCATGTTCGGGCTCTACGAGCTGCAGCTTCCGGCGGTGTTTCACTCCAAGGTCGCCGCGGCGAGCCAGAAGCTGAAGGGCGGCGAGATCGCCGGCGTGGCGCTGATGGGCGTGCTCTCGGCGGCGATCGTGAGCCCGTGCGTGGCCGCGCCCCTCGCCGGCGCGCTGCTCTACATCAGCCAGACGCGCGATGTCGTGCTCGGCGGTGCGGCGCTGTTCTCGCTCGCGCTCGGAATGGGGGTGCCGCTGATCGCGGTGGGCGTGACCGAGGGCGCGCTGCTGCCGAAGTCCGGCCACTGGATGAAGGCAGTGAAGAAGTTCTTCGGTTTCATGCTTCTCGGGCTGGCGATCTGGATCGTCGCGCCCGTGATCCCGGCGGCGCTCCACATGCTCGCGTGGGCCGCGCTGCTCATCATCGGCGCGATGTATCTGCACGCGCTCGATCCCCTGCCCGAGCACGCGTCGGGTTATGCGCGCTTCTGGAAGGGCGTCGGTCTGATCGCGCTCCTCGCCGGTGCCGCGCTCGTCATCGGCGCACTCTCCGGCAGCCGCGACGTGCTGCAGCCGCTTGCGGGACTGCGCATGGCCGCGGCGACCGGCACGGCGGGCGCCCAGGCCGCCCGCCCGGACGCCGTGCGCTTCGAGCGCGTGAGCACGGTCGCCGAGCTCGACGCCCGGCTGAAGAACGCGAACCGGCCGGTGATGCTCGATTTCTACGCCGACTGGTGCGTCGCCTGCAAGGAGATGGAGCGCTTCACCTTCACCGATGCGAAAGTGAAGGCGGAGCTCGCGCAGATCCTGCTCCTCCAGGTCGATGTGACGCAGAACACGCCGGAGGACCAGCGGCTCCTCAAGCGCTACCGCCTCTTCGGTCCGCCCGGAATCATCTTCTTCGACAAGAGCGGGCGTGAAATCCCCGGCCTGCGCGTCATCGGCTTCCAGCCGGCCGACAAGTTCCTGCACTCGCTCACGCTCGCGCGTAGCTTCTAGCGCCGCGCACCTTGCGCCGCATCATGGCGTGCGCGCACGCCGGAGCGGCGCGCCGCCGCCTTGACGCTCATCGGCCCATCTGCAAGACTGCCCGGCCGCATTACAAGTACGCCAACGCGTTTCCTGGAGGAGGTTCCCATGCTGGGCTCTATCGCGCGCCGTCTGTCCCTCGTCGGTGCCATCGCCGCCCTCGCCGTCGCCGCGCCGGCCGTCGCGCAGAAGGAAATCAAGATCGGCGTCATCTACGATCTCACCGGCCCGTTCGCGGCCGGCGGCTCGGAGGCCGCATACCTTGGCAACAAGATCGCGATCGACATGATCAACGAGAAGGGCGGCGTCGACGGTTACCGCATCCGTCCGATCTACGCCGATGCCCAGTCGAAGGCCGAAGTCGCGATCTCGGAGACCGAGCGCCTGATCAGTCAGGAGAAGGTCGACATGCTCATGGGCGTGTTCTCGAGCGCCCATTGCGTGCCGATGGCGCAGAAGACCGACGCGACGAAGAAGTTCTTCTGGATGAACGTGTGCGTCGCCTCGGCGGTGTTGAAGGACAAGAAGCTCCAGTACGCGTTCCGCCCGCAGGTGCACTCGGACCAGTTCGGCGAGGCCTCCTGCGCGTTCCTGAACGAGAACAGCGAGAAGAAGATGGGCATCAAGCCCGCCGCGCTGAAAGTCGCCATCATCTACGAAGACGGCCCCTACGGCGCGGGCGTCGCGGCCGGCAACGACGCCGCGTGCAAGAAGAACGGCATGCAGATCGTGCTCAAAGAAGGCTATTCGGCCACGGCGCCGGACCTGTCGAGCCTCGTCACCAAGCTGCGGCGCGCGCGCCCGGACGTCATCCTGCACACCGGCTACAACCCCGACATCACGCTCTTGCTGCGCCAGTCGAAGGAACAGGGCCTGAAGTTCAAGGCGCTGATCGGCCACGGCGCGGGCTATGGGCAGATCGCCAAGCTGCGCGAGACTTTCGGCGACGACACCAACTACTTCTTCAACGTCGACCCGGTCGCGGCCCAGCTGCTCGATCCGAAGACGCTGAAACCCGGCCTCGGCGACCTCACGAACGAGATGGTGAAGCGTTACCAGGCCGTGAAGGGGCCTGCGGAAGTGCCGCCGCACACCAGCATGGGCTTCAACCAGGCGTGGATCTTCCTCACCGACGTGCTGCCCCGCGCGATCAAGAAGCACGGCGGGATCGACTCCGAGGCGCTGCGCAAGGCCGCGCTCGAGACCGACATCCCCGTCGGCGGCACGATCCAGGGCTACGGGGTCAAGTTCTTCCCGCCGGGTTCACAGATGGCGGGGCAGAGCGAGCGCTCGTCGCCGGTCGTGATGCAGTACGTGAACGGCCGCACTTACATCGCGTGGCCGACGACGCTTCGCACGACCGACCCGGTGCTGCCGTTCCCGAAGGGCCATCCGTTCGCGCCGTAGCGCGCAACGGGCCGCGCCGGGCCCGTTCGCCCTGAACCATTCGCAGGGCGAACGGGCTTCTCTTGTTGTCCGGGCGCGGGAAACTCCGATGCTGCAGGTCACTCAGCTCACCAAGCGTTTCGGCGGCTTCACCGCCGTCTCGAGCGTCGATTTTGCGCTGGAGCAGGGGGAGATCCTCGGGCTCATCGGGCCGAACGGTTCGGGTAAGAGCACGACCTTCAACCTCATCGCCGGCATGTACGCGCCGACCGCCGGGTCGATCCGGTTCCGCGGCGAAGAGATCGGCGGGCTCGTGCCCGCGCACGTCTGCCACAAGGGGATCGGCCGCACCTACCAGATTCCGCGGCCGTTCCGCCGGCTCTCGATCCTCGAGAACGTGGCGGTCGCCGCCTACTTCGGCCAGGCGGGCCGCGTGTCGCGGCAGCAGGCGTGGGTGCAGGCCGAGGAGGCGCTCGAGCTCGTGCAGCTGCCCCATGCCCACGAAGCCCGCGTCGAGGGGCTGGGCGCGGCGGGCCTCAAGAAGCTCGAGATGGCGCGGGCGCTGGCGACGCAACCGCGCCTGCTGCTTGCCGACGAGAGCCTCGGCGGATTGGACGAGCACGAGATGAACCAGGCCGCCGACATGCTCGCGCGTATCCGCAAGGAGCGCGGCATCACCATCATCTGGGTCGAACACATCATGGGCGTCCTGATGCGCGTCGTGGACCGATGCATCGTCCTCGATCACGGCGAGAAGATCGCCGAAGGCCTGCCACGCGAGGTCGCCGCCGACCCGAAAGTGATCGAGGTGTACCTCGGCACGGACGCCGCGGCCCTGCAGGCTCAGGTGGCGGTGCGAGGATGAGCATCGTTGCCGGAATGGCGGGCCGATGCTAGAGCTTCGCGACCTCTCCGCGGGCTACGGCACCTTCCAGGCGCTGTTCGGGGTCTCGCTCAAAGTCGACGCCGGCGAGGCGGTCGCGGTGATCGGGCCGAACGGCGCAGGGAAAACGACGCTGCTGCGGGTGATCTCGAAGCTCATCGATGCTGCCGCCGGCGAGATCCTGATGGAGGGCGTTCGGGTGAACGAGGTCGAGCCGCATCGAGTGATCGAGCTCGGGATCGCACACGTGCCCGAGAATCGCCGCCTGTTCCCGCGCCTCACGGTCGAGGAGAACCTGCGCATGGGCGCCTATGTGGCCTCCGCGCGCGCGCACTTCGCCGTGCGGCTGGAGCACGTGTACGAGCTGTTCCCGCGGCTCAAGGAGCGGCGCGAGCAGCTCGCCGGTACGCTGTCCGGCGGGGAACAGCAGATGTGCGCGATCGCGCGCGGCCTCATGTCGAAACCGCGGCTCCTGCTCCTCGATGAGCCGTCGGCCGGACTTGCGCCGGTGATCGTCCAGCGCATCTTCGAGCTCGTGCATCGCCTGCGCGCCGAGGGCTACACGGTGCTGATCGTCGAGCAGAACGTCCAGCAGGTGCTCAAAGTGGTCGACCGCGCCTACCTGCTCGAGGTCGGGCGCATCAAGGCAAGCGGGCGCGCGGCGGACCTCGCTGCGAGCGACGACATCCGGCGGGCTTACGTGGGGCTCTGATGCCAATCTTCGACATCTTCTTACTCGAGGCAGTGCTGAACGGGCTGCTCTTCGGCGGCGTGCTCGCCCTGCTCGCGCTCGGACTCAATCTCGTGTTCGGCGTGATCGACGTAGTCTGGATCTGCTACGCGGAGCTGATGATGGTCGGGATGTACACCGTCTACTTCATGTACGTGGTCTACAAGTTGCCGCTCGTCGTCGCCTTCGCCGCCGGAATCCTGGTCGTCGCAGTGCTGGGCGTGCTGTTGCACGTGCTCGTTATCCGACCGGTGCTCAACTCCGAGCCGATCAATCAACTGCTCGTCACCGGAGGGGTGCTGTTCTTCCTACAGGCGGCGGCGACGCTCGCATTCGGCGTGCAGTTCCGCAACCTCGGCCTGAGCCTGCCCTCGCTGCAGCTCGGGGAGATCTACCTGCCGTACTCGCGCATCTTCGCCGCGCTCACCGCGTTTGTAGCGATGACGCTGCTCTACCTGTTCCTCAGGAAGACCTATCTCGGGACCGCGATCCGCGCGATCAGCCAGGACCGCGCGATCATGCCGCTGATGGGCGTGAGCCCGGCGCGGATCTACATCGTCACGTCCGCGATCGGAGGCGGCCTCGCCGGTCTGGGCGCCTGCCTGCTCGTCCTGCAGTACGACGTGCACCCGGCGATCGGGCTCTCGTTCGGTCCGATCACTTTCCTGATCTGCGTCCTCGGCGGCCTCGGGAACATGGTCGGCGGGTTCGTGGCGGCGTTCATCTTCGCCCAGCTCATTTCGGTGGGCGGGTTCTTCTTCCACATCGAGTGGGGCTACGTCATGGCGTTCCTGTTTTTCATCGTCATGATGTTCGTACGCCCGCAGGGACTGCTGGCGAAGAAGTCATGACGAGCGCACGCTGCCGCGACGCAGTGACAGGCCGCGCGAGGGTGCCGTGCAGCGCGGCCGGTCGTTCGGGTCGTCCTCAAGGGCTGCTCGCGAAGAAGGCCTGAGGCGATGCGCGCGACCCCCTGGATCCTGCTCGCGCTGCTCGCGCTCGTGCCCTGGATGGGCTTGGGCAACTACGCCCTGCACCTGGCGATCATGATCCTGGTGTGGAGCTTCGTGTACACGAGCTGGTCGCTGATGGGGCGCTTCGGGCTGGTGTCGTTCGGGCACGGTGCGTTCCTCGGCATTGGCGCGTACACCGTCACCATGCTCTGGAACCACTTCGGCATCACGCCGTGGATCGGCATGGTGGTCGGCGTGGCGCTGGCGGCGGCCGTGGCCGTGCTGATCGGCTATCCGTGCTTCCGCTTCAGGATCATCGGTCACTACTTCGCGCTCGTCACGCTTGCCCTGTCCGAGATCGCGCGCCTGATCATCGTCGCGTTGCGCGACCAGAGCGGTGGATCGTTGGGCGTGACGCCGAACACCGCGCTTGCGGGCGGGGAGTCGTACTCGCTCTACGCACTGCAGTTCGCGAATAAGGAGGTCTGGTTCTACGTGATGCTCGCCTGCTGGCTCGCCGCGCTATGGGTGTGGCGCCGCGTGGACCGGAGCATGGCGCGCTACGCAATGGAGGCGATCAGCCAGGAGGAAGACGCTGCGGCGTCGGTAGGCGTGAACGTGACGCGCACCAAGCTGATGATCACGATCCTGTCGGCCGCGATGACCGCCTTCGGCGGCGTGCTGTACGGGCAGTACCAGCTCTACGTCAATCCGGACACCGTTTCCGGTATCGGGATCTCGCTCCAGATCGTGTTCGCGGTGATCGCGGGCGGGATGTTCGTGCAGCTCGGCCCGACGGTCGGCGCGGTGTTCACGCTGCTCCTCGCGGAGGGCCTGCGCGTCGGCATCGGCCACGACGTGCACGGCCTCGATACCTTCATCTACGGGGCGCTGCTTGTGCTGTTCATCATCTACATGCCGGCCGGGATCCTCGGCAAGCTCAGCGAACGCTGGCGCAAGCGCACGTCCGCCCCGCCGCCCGCGCCCGCGCGGGTCCGCGGCTAGCCTCTCGAGTCGACCAACTCGCGCAGCGTATCGGTGGTCTGGCGCAAACGCGCCGAGAGGTGACGCCCGAGATTCACCAGCAGCTTGGTGGCGAGCTCCGGGTCGCTGCGTGCCAGCGCGTCGAGCGCGCGGCGCGACAGGCTGTAGACGACCGTATCCTCCAGGGCAGTCGCAGTGGCCGAGCGCGGCGCGCCGTCGAGCATCGCGGCTTCGCCGAACACCGAGCCGGGCGCGAAGGTCACGATGCGGCGTTGCTGACCGCCGCCGCGGACCAGGATCGATACTGCTCCGCGGGCGAGCAGGTAGAGCTTGTCGCCGGGTTCGCCTTCGCGGAACAGCACCTCGTCCGCATTGAGCTCCGCGCGCCGGAGCGAGCGCCGCAGCGAGGCGCGCTCGTCCTCGTTCAGTCCCGCGGCGAGGGAAAGGCGCTCCAGCGGAATCTCCGCGGACGACACGCTGCGGGCGGTCCCGAGCAGACGATCCTCCGCCCAGCTGATCGCCTGGTCGGCATCGACGAACCACCGCCGCGCGCCCGGTTTCAAGAAGGTACCTGCGGCGACGAGCGCGAGGCCATGGCGCCCTTCCGGAGTGATGCTCGCCAGCAGCAGGGTCGCGCCCGAGGCGGCGAGCCGCAGCGCGAGCTGCTCCAGCGCGATCGCACCGGTCGCGTCGATCGAGTTGACGCGGTGGAAGTCGAGCACGACGAAGCTCGCGGCGGGGGCAAGGGGCTCGACCTCCGCGCCGAGGCGCTCGGCGCTGCCGAAGAACAGCGCGCCCTCGAGCTCGACGATCACGATCTTGCGCCGCGTATCGGCGAGTGCACGTGTTTCATCGGGGCCGTAGATGCGCCGCGAGGGCCGCGCCGCACCGTTCTGTACGGTGCGCACCAGCGAGCGGTTCATCGATGCGATGAACAGCGCCATTGAAAGGAACACGCCGGCGGTCACGGCGATCACGAAGTTGACCAGCACGGTGATCGTGGCGACGAGCACGACCACGGCTGCGCTCCAGAGCAGGGTCCGGTCGCGGTCTCCCGCCACGAGGCGCCGCACGAGGCCCCGGGTCCACACGTCCACCAAACCCCACGCGACGGTCAACATGACCCCGCCCAAGACCGCGAGGGGCAGGTAAGCCAAGGCATCGCTGCCGGCGAGCAGAACTGCGGCGAGCAGCGCCGCCGCGACATAGCCGATCGCGCGCGTTCGCCCTCCCGCCCGGAACGCGGGAATCGCTCGCGTCGGCGACAGCGCGACCGGAACGCCGGCGAAAAGCGCCGACACGATGTTTCCGACGCCCTGGGCAACCAACTCGCGGTTGCTCCGATGTCGTACGCCGGCCACCACGTCGATCGCCGACGCGGCAAGCAGGCTATCGAGCGAGCCGATGATCGCGATGACTGCCCCCGTCGCGACGAGCCCCGGGAGGTGATTGGCAAGTGCGGGTGTGCCGGCCAGATCGATGACGTTCCCGAGGGCGGTCGGAAGGGGCAGCCCACCCGGGACGGGGCCGACCACAGGACTTCCGGCGCCGTTACCGACGGCGGCGCGGAGCACGTAGTACACGGCGGTTCCCGCCAGCAGCCCGAGGAGCGCGGCAGGCAGCCGCTTCCAGCGCCACCCGATGATCCAGATGATCGCCGCGGTCGCGACGCCGACGACCGCACTTAGCGGCTGGACGGCAGTGAGCCATGCGAGGGACGCGCCGCGTAGCGCGCCCGGGACGACTCCGAGGAGGTGAGGCAGCTGGGACAGCGCGATCAGGAACGCGACCCCGCACATGAATCCGCCGATGACCGGGTATGGCACGAACTTCGCGAGCGTTCCCAGGCGCAGGGTGCCGAACAGGATCTGCAGCGCGCCGGCGAGGGCGGTGCAGAGGGCGGTGAGGGCGAGCGCCTGGGGCACGCCGAGCCCAGGGTCGGCCGCGAGCGTGGTCACGAACCCTGCGAGGATGAGGCTCGTCGACGCCCGGGGACCGGTCGCCGGCAGGGGCGTCCCGGAAAAGATCGTCGCGGCGATCCCGCCGTAGATCGCGGCCGCAAAACCGGCGCGAATCGCGATCTCGACGTGATCCGGCCCGAGCGGGGCGAACGCAAGAACACCGAGCGTGAGCGCGTGGACGAGGCCGGGAATGGCGCTTGCGAGGCCGCCGGCCGCCTCGCCGCGCAGGTGCGCGGCGGGCCCGCCCTGCTGTGTTTCTGCTGCCATCGCGGTGTCGAGCACTTCTCCGAACTCGCCGCCATTCACCGGCGGCGGATGTTACACCGGCGAGCGGTGCGCGCAGGCGCTGGGCACCTCGAAGGTCGTTGCTCTAGAATGCTCCGACCATGCCGAACTCGAGCGCTCCCGACGCCGAACAACTTGTCGCCGCCCTCGAATCGCCCGCGCTGCGCGAGCTTGCGGCGCGCGGCCGCATGCAGCAATACCGCAAAGACGTCGTGATGCTGCAGGAGGGTGACCACGGCGACACCCTCTATATCGTTCTTGCCGGTCGGGTAAAAGTGTTTGCGACCGGCGTCGACGACCGCGAGATCGTGTTCGACATTCACGGCCCCGGCGAGTACGTGGGCGAGATGGCGCTCGATGGCGGGCCGCGCTCCGCGTCGGTCATGACGCTGGAGCCCACGACCTGCTCGGTGGTCACGCGCGTCACGCTCAAGGATCACATCGCGAAGCATCCGGAGTTCGCGTTCGAACTGCTCGCCAAGGTGATCCGCCGCGCGCGCCGCGCCACCGAGAGCGCACGCGACCTCGCGCTGCTCGACGTGTACGGCCGGGTGCGCCGGCTGTTCGACAGCCTCGCCGTCGAGCGCGACGGCACGCGCCTGATCCCCGAGAAGCTGACGCATCAGGAGATCGCGGATCGCGTCGGCTCTTCGCGCGAGATGATCAGCCGCCTTCTGAAGGACCTGAGCGAGGGCGGTTACATCTCCGTCTCGGATAAGCTCATCACCTTGCGCAAGCCGCTGCCGCCGAACTGGTAGCGCGTTCACCGATTGCGTGACGCTTGTCACGCCCCGGCCTGCCCTCGGGCCCGGTTTGTAACTAGATCACAAGCCGCGCGCCATTACTGGCGACTTTCGCGCGTCCCGCTCCTGCAAGATGGGCTCACGTCGATCGCATCGATCGGCCCCACCCAAACGAAAAGGAGCAGACCATGAACACCCGCAACAGCAACCTCTCGATCACCGGGTCCGAATTCGCGCGCCTCCTGAAGGCGGCCATCGCAGGTGCGTTCGCGGCGAGCGTGCTCCTCGTCAGCGCCTGCAGCGACGGCGTGCCGCAGATCGTGTCGCAAGCGTTCGCCGCGCCGGTCGAAAGCACAATCACCTACTTCCCGACCCAGTTCCCGTCGCCCGAAGGCGCGCCGGCCGATTTGATCCAGGGGTTCTGAGCGCAGTCCCGACAAGCGAAGGAGCCGACGATGGAAACGATCCTGAACCACATTTCGGACCTGTTCTTCTGGGGCTCGGTCGCCGCGGTCGCGTGGGGCGCCGCGCTCGCCATCGGACACTCCATTGCCTCGATCGACGTGCGCGGCCCCGTCTCGGGACCGCGGTCGGACAAGACACTCACACCGGACCACGTACCGCACGCGGCCGACTGACTTCCGGGCTTCCTCAGCCCATCCCCCGAGACCGGGGTTTCGGCCCCTCCCCCCAAGGGAGGGGCCGTTTGTTTTACCGTCCTCGCACTTCCAGCACGATCTTGCCGATGTGCGTGGAGCTTTCCATGAGCGCGTGCGCGGCGCTTGCCTCGGCGAGCGGGAAGGTCCGATACAAGCAGCTCTTGAGCTCGCCCGACTCGAACAGCGGCCAGACCTCGCGCGCCAGCGCCGCGGCGATCACGGCCTTCTGCGCGACGGTGCGCGGCCGCAGCGTGGATCCGGTGTAGGTGAGGCGCTTGAGCATGATCGGCATCGCATCGAAGTCCGCGAGCTTGCTCTCCTTGAGGAACGCGATCTGCACGAGGCGCCCCTCGAGCGCGAGCGCGCGGACGTTCTTCATCACGTAGTCGCCCGCCACCATGTCGAGGATGACGTCGACGCCACGCTTGTTGGTGAGCCTCGCGATCTCCGCGGGCCAGTCTTGGTCACGGTAGTTGAGCGCGACGTCCGCGCCCATCTTCCGGCAGTACTCGGCCTTTTCGGCGTTCCCGACCGTGGTGTACACGGTCGCGCCCGCGAGCACCTTTCCGACCTGGATTGCCGCGAGGCCGATACCGCTCGAGCCGCCGTGGACCAGGAACGTCTCACCCGCCTTCAGCCGACCCCGCGTCATCACGTTGTCGTACACGGTGAACCAGTTCTCGGGGAGCGATGCCGCTTGGTTGACCGACAAGCCTTTCGGCACCGGCAGACAGTGTGCGGCGGGCGTGGTGCAGTACTCCGCATATCCACCGCCCGGGGTGAGTGCGCAAACGAGCTCGCCCGGTTTCCATTGCGTGACATCGGGCGCGACCTCGACGATCCGCCCCGCGACCTCCAGACCGAGGATCGGCGAGGCGCCGGCCGGCGGCGGATAGCTGCCCGAGCGTTGCAGCACGTCGGGTCGGTTGACTCCGGCGTACTGCACCTCGATCAATACCTCGCCTGCCTTGAGCGGTGGCTGTGGCCCGACCGCGAGCTTCATCACGCCTGCGGGGCCACCCTGTCCGTGGTCGATGTAGCGCATGTGCATGCTTCCGGAAAAGGCGCAAATGGTAGCCGAATCGCGGCGTCGCCCCTAAGATGCCAGGCTCCGGTGAAGGAGAGGCGCCCATGAGCGAAGCCGACGAGCTGCGGGTCCAGCTGAAGAATGCGATGAAGGCGCGCGCGTTGGTGTACGCCGCGGTGTACGACGAGCTCGAGTCAGAACTCGGCGCCGCGAAGGCCGAAGAGATTCTGAAGCGCGCGATCTATAAGCGCGGCCTTGCGATCGGGCAGCAGTTCAAGCGGTTCGGCCCGCGCGATCTCGCCGGGTTGCGCGAGGCGTTCATCGCGTTCGTACCGGACGGCGGCCGCGTGTTCCAGCCCGAGGTGCGCCGCTGCGACGCCGGCGGTCTGGACATCAAGTTCCACGCCTGCCCGCTCAAAGAAGCGTGGCTCGAGGCCGGCCTGAGCGATGCGAAGGTGGCAAGGCTCTGCCACATCGCCGGAGTGGTGGACAACGGCACCTTCGAGGCGGCGGGATTCGCTTTCAGCGCCGACACGTGGCGCCCCGGCGACGAGGGTTGCTGTTTCCTCCACGTGCGGCCGGGCGGCTAAGGCCCGAGGCGAGCTCAGGCCTTGGCCAGCACCTGCTCGACGAGCGTCGCCCAGCAGCTCGCGCCGATCGGAAAGTGCGCCTCAAACAAGGGGGCGATACCCCCTTGTAAATCCCCCGAATTACAGTAGCTCGGCGCTAGCACCTCCTCGACGAGCGTCGCCCAGTAGCTCGCGCCGATCGGAAAATGCGCCTCGAACAAGGGGGCGATACCCCCTTGTAAATCCCCCGAATTAGCTCGGCGCTAGCACCTGCTCGACGAGCGTCGCCCAGTAGCTCGCGCCGATCGGAAGAATTTCGTCGTTGAAGTCATAGCGCGGGTTGTGGAGCATGCACCCGCCTTCCCCCGGGCCGTTGCCGATCCAGACGTAGCAGCCGGGCTGCGCCTGCAGCATGAAGGCGAAGTCCTCGGAGCCCATCGTCGGCTGCAGGTCGGTGAGCACGTTCTCGTTCCCGACGACTTTCGCGAGCGCCGCGGCGGCGATCGCGGTCTCGCGCGGGTGGTTGACGGTCGGCGGATAGCGTCGCTCGTAGCGCACTGCGCAGCGCGTGCCGTGGGTGGCGTCGATCCCGGTGCACACGCGTCGGATGCCGGCCTCGATCTGGTCCTGGACCTGGGGACGGAACGCGCGCGTCGTGCCGCGCAGGACGGCCTGTTCGGGGATCACGTTCCATGCGTCGCCGGCGTGAAACTGCGTCACCGTCACGACTGCGGGCTCGATCGGATTGACCGTGCGGCTCGGGATCGTCTGGAGCGCCTGCACGAGCGCGCTCGCCGCGACGATCGGGTCGATGCTCTCGTGCGGCATCGCGCCGTGCGCGCCGCGCCCGGTGATCACGATCTCGAAGACGTCGAACGACGCCATCATCGGCCCCGGCAGGACCCCGAACTTCCCGACCGGCATGCCCGGCCAATTGTGCATGCCGTAGACGCCCTCGACGGGGAAGCGTTCGAACAGCCCCTCCTCGACCATCGCGCGCCCGCCGCCCTCGTTCTCCTCGGCCGGTTGAAAGATGAAGTAGACGGTGCCGTCGAACCGCTTGGTCTCGGCGAGGTACCGGGCGGCACCGAGGAGCATCGTGGTGTGGCCGTCGTGCCCGCACGCATGCATGCGCCCGTCGTTCCGGGACCGGTGCGCGAACGCGTTCTGCTCGTGAATGGGGAGCGCGTCGAGATCGGCACGAAGGCCGAT
Source organism: uncultured beta proteobacterium (assembly GCA_963747775.1). Lineage (GTDB taxonomy): Bacteria > Pseudomonadota > Gammaproteobacteria > Burkholderiales > SG8-39 > JAGVSZ01. The sequence goes on along the minus strand of CAVVGT010000016.1, from coordinate 432,870 downwards.
TGCACGCGCGCTGCGGCCGGCGTGCAAGGCGCCCACAATCCCGGTCTTCGCGAGCCCGCGGTGCACTTCGATGCCGAACGACGCGAGCTTCTCGGCGACCACCTGAGCCGTCCGCGTCTCTTCGAACGCGGTCTCGGGGTGCGCGTGGAGGTCGCGCCGCCACGCGGTCATCTCGGTGTGAAAGCGCTTCAGGGGGTCGATGATGGGCATGGTGTCTCGGGGACTTCTTCAGGGCGATCGAGTGTAGACGATCGTCCGCGTAGCGACTTTGATGTTGCAATGCAACAAAGGTCGCGTATCATCGAAGGCTCACCGCCAAAGACTCTTCCTCATGCGACAACACATCAAAGGTATCGATCACGTCGTGATCGTCGTGCGCGATCTTGATGCTGCGTGCGATGCGTTCCGGCGCATGGGCTTCACCGTAACGCCGCGCGGCTACCACACGCTCGGCTCGCAGAACCACTGCGTGATGTTCGGGCACGACTATATCGAGCTGCTCTGGAGCCCGGAGGGCGCGCCGCACCCCTCGCGTCAGTACTACACCGAATTCGCGCGCGCGGGCGAGGGGCTCGCCGCGATTGCGATGAAGACGACCAGCGCCAAGGGCGCTTATACGGAGATGCTCTGGGCGGGTTTCGCGCCGAGCGAACCGGTCGAATTCTCGCGCCCGGTCGAGCTGCCCGAGGGCAAGCGCGAGGCGCGATTCCGGGTCGCGATGGCGTCGCTCGAGCACACCCCCGGGGGCCGGATGTTCGTTTGCGAGCACCTCACCCGAGACGTGGTGTGGCGGCCCGAGTACCAGCGCCACGCGAACGGTGCGACTGAAATCGCGGCCGCAGCGATCCTGAGCGAAGACGTCGCCGCGACCGCGCGGCCCTATGAGCGGCTGTTGGCGACGAAGGCCGAAGCGATCGCCGAGGGCCTCGTCGTGCGCACCGGCGGCGCCGCGATCGCGTTTACGACTGCGCACAGCCTCGCGGCACGGCTCCCGAAGGTCCGCATCAGCGCACGATCCGCGCCATTCATGGCGGCATTGTTCGTTCGTGTTGCCGATCGCGACGCCGCCGCGGCTGCGCTGGCGGCCGGCGGCCTGGCGCCGGCCCGCATGCCCGACGGCTCGGTCGCGGTCGGCGCCGATATGGCGCGCGGCGTCGCGCTCGTATTCGGGTAAGCCGTTCGTGCGTTAATTGCGGCATGCGCCGCAGCGATCGGATCCTTGCCGTAGCCGTCGTGGCTTCGGCCGCGGTGCACGTGTTGGCCCTGTTCGGGACCCCGCGGTTCGATCTTGCTCCGGCGGCACCGGATCTCCCGGCACCGCCGATCGAAGCGCGGATCGTGTCGCCGCCGCCCGCGCCCGCGCCCGCGGTGCAGCCGCCCAAGCGTGTCGAAAAGCGCCGGTCGACCGCCCGTGCGGCGCCGACCCCGTTGCCGCTCGTGCAGGACGCCGTCGTGCCGCAATACGATGTCCCGGAAGGGCCCTTTGACGCGGTGGCGACTGCAGCGCCCGACGCGCCCGTCGAACCCGCCGTCACGCCCGCTGCGGAGGCCTCATCGCCCGTCGACACGGCCGTCGCGCGCGCCGAGTATCCGCTTCGGTATGCCGCACTGATATTCGACCTGTACTACGGCACCCCGCCCTCCAAAGCGGGCCAGGTCACCCACACGTGGGTACAGGACGGCCGCGCGTATCACGTCGAGACGGTTGCCAAGGCGGTGGGTTTCGTGTCCTGGTTCTTGAGGGGACGGCTGGTCCAGCGGGCAAGCGGGGAGATCGCCGCAGGCGGGCTCGTGCCGGCGGAATACCGTGCGGAGCTCGGCACGCCCGAGCGTGCCGAAACCGCTCATTTCGACTGGGCGGCGCGTAAGCTCGCGCTGGCATCGAAAGGCGAGAGCCGGCTCGTGGACCTGCCCGCCGGCGCGCAGGACCCGCTTTCGATGTTGCACCAGCTCTATTTCATGACGCCGATCCCGCAGGCTGCGCAATTCGACATCGTGACCGGCCGCAAACTCTATCGCTACCTCTACCAGATGGTCGGCGAGGCCCAAGTCGAAACGCCGCTCGGGATCGTTCGTGCGCTGCACATGCGTCGCCAGGATCCGGACGGTTCGACGATGGACGTGTGGCTCGACCTCGACCGTAACCTCCTGCCCGCGCGCATCCACATGGCGGACCGCAAGGGAAGAGTGCTCCAGCAGGTGATCCGCGAAACGCGGTTCGAGCTTGGCGACCCCGCGCAGTAGCTACTTCGCTTTCGCCAGGAGCCGCGCCGCGTCGCGCGCGAAGTAAGTCAGCACGCCATCGGCGCCGGCGCGCTTGAAGGCAAGCAGCGCTTCCAGCACGCACTTCTCTTCGTCGAGCCAGCCCTGCTGGAACGCGGCCTTCAGCATCGCGTACTCGCCGCTGACCTGGTAGACGAACGTGGGTGCCATGAACTGGTCCTTGACCCGCCGGACGATGTCGAGATAAGGCATGCCGGGCTTGACCATCACCATGTCGGCGCCCTCCTGCAGATCGAGCCCGACTTCCCAGAGCGCCTCGTCGGTGTTGGCGGGGTCCATCTGGTAGGTGAGCTTGTTGCTCTTGCCCAGGTTCGCGGCCGAGCCGACCGCGTCGCGGAACGGACCGTAGAAGCCGGACGCGTACTTCGCCGAGTACGCCATGATCCGCGTGTGGATGTAGCGATTCTCGTCCAGCGCAGCGCGGATCGCCCCGATGCGCCCGTCCATCATGTCCGAGGGCGCGACGATGTCGACGCCCGCCTGCGCCTGCGTCAGGGCCTGCTCGCGCAGCACCGTGATCGTCTCGTCGTTCACGATGTAGCCGGCCTCATCGATGAGGCCGTCCTGGCCATGACTCGTGTACGGATCCAGCGCGACGTCGGTCATCACACCGAGTTCCGGGAAGTGCTTCTTGAGATCCGCGACGACGCGCGGGACGAGCCCGTCCGGGTTCATCGCTTCCTTGCCGTCCGGGCTCTTGAGCGACGGCTCGATCGCAGGAAACAGCGCCATGGTCGGGATGCCGAGCTTGAGCGCGTCCTCGGCGACTGCGAGGAGGCGGTCCGGCGTGTAGCGTGCGACGCCGGGCATCGAGGGTACGGGCTGCTCCCCATTGCGGCCGTCGAATACGAACACCGGGTAGATCAGGTCGTCGGTCGACACCCGGTGTTCGCGCATCATGCGGCGCGAGAAGTCGTCACGCCGCATGCGCCGCATCCGGACCGCCGGATAGCTGCCGTGGGGGTTCATAGCTTCTGCTCCAGTAAGGTCTTTCGCGTTCCGAACGGCAGATTACATCGTGGCCGAAGGCCGAGCGAAATTGTCGGGAACCTTTCTCGGCCGGGGCGCTCTCAAGAAAGGACGGCTTTGGCCGTCTCCCGCTTCTCCTCCCTGAGCGGGTGCCTTAATCACTCTTAAGGCGTTTAGCCCCAAGCTTCCCCCTTTGGCTTGGGGCTTCTTTATTTCTGGCGCCGGCGGCGATCAGCCATCCGGCGATCACGGCCTCGGCCTCCGCAAGTCCGGACCGGTTCGGGCTCGAGAATAGTTGTGCCGTGGCATGTCCCCCTAACGCCGCCAGTCGGGCGTGAACCTTCTCGAGGGTGAGCGCTTGCTCGCGTCGATTCAGCTTGTCCGCTTTGGTGAGCAGAACATGGACCGGCCGGCCCGTGGGTAGAAACCAGCCGAGCATCATCTCGTCGCGTTCCGTCATTGGGTGGCGAGCGTCCATCACGAGCACCAGTCCGCAAAGGCTCCGACGCGTCTGCAGGAATTCGCTCAGGGTGGACTCCCAGTGCGTGCGCAACGCGCCGGGCACGCGCGCATAACCGTAACCGGGCAAATCCACCAGAAGGCCCCCGCCTGCGAGCTGAAAAAAGTTGATCTGCTGCGTGCGGCCCGGGGTCTTGCTGACGAATGCGAGCCGCGTGCGCTTCGCGAGCGCGTTGATCGCACTCGACTTGCCGGCGTTGGAGCGGCCCGCGAACGCGACCTCGGGCTCGCCCGGCGGCGGGAGGTCCTGAAGGTGGTGGGCCGACGCGAGATAGGTTGCGTTTTGAAACAAGGACATCCGGTCGCAACGAGGCGTCGATCGCGGTTAGAATACCAGCTTCGCCACCGCGGCTCGCGTCCGCGTCCGCGCCAGGAAAAACAGGGGAAGGGAATCCATGAAGCTTTGCTGCGCGCTCCTCGCCGCCGCGCTCACGAGCGGCACCGCGCTCGCCGCCCAGCCGCTGCCAAAGGCCGATGCGGCCAAAGGACAGCAGATCGCCACGCAGGTTTGCGCCACATGCCACGGGCAGGATGGCAACAGCACGGCCCCGGTCAACCCGAAACTGGCGGCGCAGATTCCCGACTATCTCGCCAAGCAGCTCGCGAACTTCAAGCCCGCGGCGGCGGGCAAGCCCGCAGAGCGCAACAACGCCATCATGGCCGGGTTCGCCGCCACGCTGTCGCCGGAAGACATGCGCAACGTCGCGGCGTACTACGCTTCGCAGCGCCTGCAGCCCGAGAAAGCCCGCAACAAGGACACGATCGAGCTCGGCCAGAAGATCTATCGCGCCGGCATCGCTGAAAAGGGCGTCGCCGCATGCGCGGGCTGCCACGGTCCGCGCGGCGAGGGCGTACCCGCGCAGTATCCGGCGCTCGCCGGGCAGTTCGCCGACTATCTAGACGCGCAGCTCAAGGCCTTCCGGGCGGGCGCGCGCGCGAACGATCCGAACAAGATGATGCGGATGACCGCCGCGAAAATGACCGATGCGGAAATGAAGGCGGTCACCGACTACATCGCGGGCCTGCGCTAGCAGCGCCCACTTCCCGCCGGTGCAATCGACGCCGGCGCCGATCCCGTGCCATGACGGCGAGTCGCACCTTCGACCTCGCCATCGTGGGCTCCGGTCCCGGGGGCTACCGCGCCGCCGTCCTTGGGGCGCTGCGCGGGCTGAAGGTCGCGATCATCGAACAGGGCGTCTGGGGCGGCACCTGCCTCAACCGCGGCTGCGTACCCAAGAAGGCCTGGTACTCGACCGCACGGCTCGTCGCCGCGAGCTCCGGTTTTGCCGCCCGCGGCATCTCCGGCAAGTTGATCCCCGACCTAGCGCAAGCCTGGCGCCACCAGCGCGGCGTCGTCGACGCAGTGCGTGCGAGCTACGTCGATTACCTCGAGCGCCTTGGTGTGTGCGCGCTGACCGGGCGTGCAACGTTGCGCGCCGGGCGGGAGATCGACATCGAGGGCAGTCGAACTCTCTCCGCGGGTGCGATCGTGCTTGCGACCGGCTCGTCGCCCTACGTGCCTCCGGCACTCGCTCGGTCCGCGGGACGCGTGCTCACGACCGATGAACTCTTCGACACGCCGCCGCCGCCGGGCCGACGCGTCGCGGTGATTGGCAGTGGCGTGATCGGAACCGAGATGGCGTTCATTCTTGCAATGCTCGGGTGCGAGGTGGTCTGGCTCGTCCAGTCGGAGCCGCTCGCGCGTCTCGGCTTCAGTGCGCCGGCGCTGACGCTGCTCGCCGAAGCGCTCGCCGAGCGCGACATCCACCCGCGGCGCGCGGGCCGTCCGCGCGCGTGCTCGGTCGACACCGGCGGCGTGACGCTGCAGCTCCCGGACGGCTCCGCGGAGCGTGTCGACTGGGTGCTCGTCGCAAGCGGACGCCGCCCGAACGTCGTATTGGGCCTCGACGCGCTGGACGTCGTCGCGGATGCGGGCGGCTTCGTCCCGACGGACGAGCGCACCATGACTGCGGCGTCGGGCGTATACGCGATCGGTGACTGCGCGAACCCACGCATGACATCGAATCACGCTCTTGCCGAAGCCGCGATCGCGGTCGCGAATATTGTTTCTCCGGGCAGCGCGCGCCGCGACAGCGGTGGGGTCCCCGAGGTGGTCTACTCTGCGCTCGAGCTCGCGCGCCTCGGACTCTCCGAGGAGCAGGCCGAGGACGCCGGCTACGAGCCCGCGACCGGGTTCGCGTCCTTTGCGGCGAACCCCGCGGCGCTCGCGATCGGCGAGCCACGCGGCTTCGTGCGCCTTGTTGCCGATCACGACTCTGCCGCGCTCCTCGGTGCCGAAGCCGTCGGCGCACATGCCGGCGAGTGGATCCACGCGGTGGGCGCGACATTGGGCGCTCCCGACGCCCTGAAGCGGCTCGCGGGCATCCGGTACAACCATCCGGCGCTTGCCGAGGAAATCCTGAACGCGACCGAGACGCTCGCGGCGAAGTGGGGCCTTGGTCCCGCGGTGTTCGGTGGCACCCGCGCGGTGGGGGAATAACAACACGCACCGGGCTGTTTTGTGATAATTCGCGAGTCCCACGAAAAACGGAGGTCAGCGCAACAGAATGCGCCCATGTCGACAACTGGACTCACGATTCGAATCGCAGGTAGAAGGAGATCCCAAATGAACAGGATGCTTTTGACCGCAGCGGCGCTCGCGCTGGCATTGTCGATCGCGACCGGCTGCGCCAGCCTGCGCGCCCAGGGCGCGCCGGCGGAGTACGAGGGTGGTGTGCTCGTCGATTACTCCAAGAAGATGACGCTCTACACCTACGACAAGGACCCGGGAAACGGCACCACGAGCGCGTGCAGCGGTCCGTGCGCCGCCAACTGGCCGCCGTTCATTGCCGGCGCGTCCGACAAGGACGTCGCGGGATTCACAAAGGTCAAGCGCGACGACGGCACACTGCAATGGGCCTACAACGGCAAACCGCTCTACTTCTGGGTCAAGGACCAGAAGTCCGGCGACAAGACCGGGGACGGCTTCAACAACGTCTGGCGCGTCGCGAAGTAGAGCTCGCAACGCGTCGCACGACCGTGGACCTCCAGACGATCGCCCCGCATATCCCGCGCCTGCGGCGCTATGCGCGGGCGCTCGCCGGGGACCAGCACGCGGCGGACGACCTCGTGCAGGACACGCTCGAGCGCGCCATTAACAAGCATCACCTCTGGCGGCCGGGTAGCGATCTTCGGGCGTGGCTGTTCGCGATCATGCACAACGTCTTCGTGAACCAGCTGCGTGCCCGGCAGGCGCACCCCGAAGCGGCGCTGGACGAGGACGATCTCCCGGCAGTGCCGTCGGTCCAGAGCGCTCGCCTCGAAATCCGCGATCTAGAAAGCGCGCTTGCGCTATTACCGCCGGAGCAGCGCGAGATCGTCCTGCTGGTCGGCCTCGAGCAGTTCTCATACGCCGAAGCGGCGAAGTCGCTCGACATCCCGATTGGAACCGTGATGTCGCGGTTGTTCCGCGGCCGCGAGCGCCTGCGCACGCTCATCACCGGCGCGCCCGCCGCGCCAGCGCTGAAGGTCGTGAAATGAACGTCACCGAACACGAGCTCCACGCGTACGTGGACGACCGCCTCGACCCGGCCGAGCGGCGCGCGGTCGAGGCGTATCTCGCCGAGTACCTCGAGGACGCAGCGAGGGTGCAGGCATACCGTGAACAGAACGCTGCGTTCCACGCGGCGTTCGACCCGGTGCTGAGCGAGCCCGTGCCCGAGCGACTCCGTCGGATCGACACGAGCCGTCGCTCGGCGCGAATTGCCGTCGCCGCGGGCTGGGTCGTGGTCGGGGTGGCGGTCGGTTGGTTCGCTCACGCATTGGTCGGCACGCGCGGCGGTCCGGCGCCGCTTTCGCTCGCGAAGCAGGCGGCGATCGCGCACGCGGTCTACTCGCCCGAGGTGAGGCACCCGGTCGAGGTCGGCGCCGCGGAGCAGGAGCACCTCGTCAACTGGCTTTCCAAGCGCCTCGGGGCGAAGCTCAAGGCGCCGCTGCTGACCGCGGAAGGCTTCGAGCTCGTCGGCGGGCGATTGCTGCCGGGACAGGGCGGCGCGGTCGCGCAGTTCATGTACCAGGATGCAAAGGGCAAGCGTCTGACGCTCTACGTGTCGCGCGTCGAGGGCATGCAGCGCGACACGGCGTTCCGCTTCAGCCAGGAGGAGAAGGTCGCGGTCTTCTACTGGATCGATGGTTCGCTCGGCTACGCCCTGTCGGGCGACCTCGCCAAGCCGCAACTGCTCGACGTCGCGACGACTGTCTACAAGCAGCTCAACCCCTGAGCGCCCGCCGGGCCGGTGGGGGTCCTCTGTAAGGAATCCGGCCGCTCGTGCGACTCGTATAACTGCGCGCCCGCTTCCGCGACAGGATCGCTCATGCTCATCACCAAGCGCCCGGACGACATCAAGCCCTCGGAGATCACCCCGCACCGTGTCTACGAGCGCAGGCGCGAGCTGATCAAGCTCGCGGCGGCCGGTTCGATCCTCGGGGCCGCGGGAACCCTGGCGTTGGCGGCGCGCGCGCAGGAGAAGACCCTCGGGCTCGAGAAGCTGCCGAACGTCGCCAAGAGCGCGCTGAGCACGACCGAACCCCTGACCGCTTACAAGCACGTTACGACGTACAACAACTTCTACGAGTTCGGCACGGACAAGGCCGACCCGATGCAGTTCGCCAAGCGGCTGAAAGTGAAACCGTGGACGGTGGTCGTCGAGGGCGAGGTGGCGAAGCCGCGGACCCTCGGGATCGAAGAGCTTCTCAAGCTGCCGCTCGAGGAACGCGTCTACCGCCTGCGCTGCGTCGAGGCCTGGTCGATGGTCATCCCGTGGATCGGTTTCGAGTTCAACGCGCTCGCCCGGCTCGTGGCGCCGACCGCAAAGGCGAAGTTCGTCGAGTTCGTGACCGCGTCCCGCCCCGAGGAGATGCCGGGGCTGCGCCTGCCGGCACTCGACTGGCCCTATGTCGAGGGGCTGCGCATCGACGAGGCGATGCATCCGCTCACGATAATGGCGGTCGGACTTTACGGCGAACTGCTCCCGAACCAGAACGGCGCGCCCGTGCGGCTGGTGGTCCCGTGGAAGTACGGATTCAAGTCCGGCAAGTCGATCGTGCGCATCCGTTTCGTCGAGAAGCAGCCGAAGACGGCGTGGGAGAAGGCCGCGCCGAACGAGTACGGCTTCTACTCGAACGTGAACCCCGGCGTCGATCATCCGCGCTGGACGCAGCGGCGCGAGCGGCGGATTCCCGAGCTTTTCTCCAAGCGCGAGACGGTGATCTTCAACGGATACGGCGACCAGGTGGCGAGCTTGTACGCCGGCATGGACCTCAAGAAGTTCTATTGAGGGAGGCGATGCAGCTCTCTCCGAAGGGCGCTTCCGCGCTGAAGGCGATCGTGTTCATCGCGGCCCTCGTGCCGGCGGCGCGGCTCGCGGCGGCGCTGGCCTTCTACCCGGAGGCGCTCGGCGCCAACCCCGCCGAGTTCATCACCCGTGCCACCGGCGACTGGACGCTGCGCTTCCTGTTGCTTACCCTCGCGGTGACGCCGCTGCGCAAGCTGCTCGGCTGGCCCTGGCTGGCGGGCTTCCGTCGCATGCTCGGGCTGTACGCGTTCTTCTACGGCCTGGTGCACGTGTCGAGCTACGTTTCGTTCGATCACGTGTTCGAGCTCGTCGAGATCCTCAAGGACATCGTCAAGCGCCCGTTCATCACCGTCGGCTTCACGGCGCTCGTTCTCCTGCTCCCGCTCGCGGTCACCTCGACCGACCGGATGGTCCGGCGGCTCGGTGCGAAGCGCTGGCGCGCGTTGCATCGCCTGGTCTACGTCATCGCGCCGCTCGGGGTATTGCACTTCTGGTGGATGGTGAAGGCGGACCTGACCGAACCGGCGATCTACGCGGCGATCCTCGCGCTTCTGCTCGGCTACCGGGTGGCGGCCAAGGTCAAGGAAGTCCGAAGGCGTGCGGCGCGCGGCGGGCGCGCGCCCGTGCCGCAGCCCCGGCCGAATGCCTGATGCGGCGCCCTGCGGCGCCGCGCCGTCACGTCGCGCGCGCCGGTAGCCAGCGGCGCAGCGGGCGCGCGATATCGCGAGTCTCGACCAGCGAATAAGCCGCAGGCACGACCACGAGCGTCAGCAGCGTCGAGGTGATCATGCCCCCGATTACCGCGACCGCGAGCGGCTGGTTGGTCTCGGATCCCGAGCCGAAGCCGAGCGCGGCCGGAAACAGCGCAAGGATGATCGTCGCGGAGGTCATGAGCACCGGTCGCATGCGGGTCGGACACGCGTCGCGCAGCGCCGCGTCGATCCCCATCCCCTCGGCGCGCCGCTGGTTGGTGAGGTCCACGAGCAGGATCGAGTTCTTCGCGACCAGGCCGATCAGCAGCACCAGCCCGATCATCGAGAAGATGTTCAGCGTGAGCGGCGCCACTTCCGCGCCGAGCCAGGTCGCCAGCTGGGCGATCGGCTGGCTCACCCAGAGGGCGAAGATGCCGCCGATGATCGCGAGCGGCACCGCGAGCATGATGATCAGCGGCTGTACGAACGAGTTGAACTGGCTTGCCAGCACCATGAAGAGCAGGATCGAGCCGACGACGAACGCGAACATCACGTAGCGCTCGGTCTTGCCGAGCTCCGCCGCCTCGCCGATGAACTGCACGCGGTAGCCCGGCGGGAGCGTTGCGGCGGCCTCGTTCACCTTGTCGATTGCCGCGCCGAGCGTGACGCTCGGGATGTTGTAGAACGTCGCCGCGTACTCGAGATCGAACTTCCCGATCACGGCCGGTCCGAGTACTTCCTTAAAGCTCGCGACGCTGTCGAGGCGGATGAGCTGCCCCTGCCGGTTGCGCAGGTAGATCTTGGCCAGATCGCTCTGCTGCACGAACTCGCCGTCCGCCGCCTTGACGCGCACGTCGTAACGCTGTCCGTCGCCTGGATCGTCGTTGTACTTCGCGATGTCGATGCCGCCCGTGAGCATGTTGAGCGCCAGCGCCACGTCCTGCGAGCTGAGGCCGAACGCCTGGGTGCGCGTGCGGTCGGGCGCGAGGATGTACTGCGGCAGCTCGAGCTGCAGGTCGGTGTCCATGCGGCCGATCGCCGGATCGACCTGGAGCCGGCTCTGGATGTCGGTCGCCTGTCGGCCCATTTCCATCAGGTTCGGCCCGGTCACGACGAACTGCAGTGGCTCGGTGCGCTGCCCCTGGAACACGCCGAACGGACGCGGAAACACCCGTACCCCGGCGAGCTGGGTCAGCTCGCGCCGCATGGCGTTGAGCACCTGCTGCTGCGAGCGCAGGCCCTTCGCGCGCCGCTCCGCCTTCGGCAGCATGCGGATCACGAGCGTCGCCTGATTGACCTGCTGCGCGCTGCCGAGCCCGATGATGCCCCACTCGGTGACCACCTCGGGATAGTGCTTGGTGATCGCCTCGACTTCGCGGAGCTTGCGATCGGTGTACTCGATCGAGGAGCCGAGGGGGGTGCGCATCGAGATCAGGAAGCGTCCCTCGTCCTGCTGCGGTGCGAGCTCCTTGCCGACGTTCTTGAAGAAGTACTGGCTGGAAAGCACGATGAGCAGGGTGGCCGTGAGCACCTTCCAGCGATGGCGCAGCGACTTTTCGAGGAACCAGCGATAGCCGTCGTCCATTCCGGCGAACACGCGATCGAGCCAGCGATGCACGCGGCCCTCGTGCTTGTGGACGCGCAGGAAGCGCGAGCACAACATCGGTGTCAGCGTCAGCGCGACGAACCAGGACACGAGTACGCCGAAGGTCACCACCACCGCGAACGACTTGAAGAACTGGCCGATAACGCCGCCGATGAAGATTACCGGCGCGAAGATCGACACGAGCGAGAGCGTCGCCGCGAGTACCGCGAAGGTGACCTCGCGGCTGCCGTTCATCGCCGCCGAGACCGGGTCGGGGTCGAGATGCTCGCGGTGCCGGAAAATGTTCTCGAGCACCACGATCGAGTCGTCGACGACCACGCCGATCAGCAACAGCAGCGCGAGCATCGTGACCGAGTTGAACGTGTAGCCGAAGAAGTACATCACGGCCACCGAACCCAAGAGCGATACCGGGATCGCCACCGCGATGATGATCGTGGAGCGCACGCTGCGCAGGAAGAACAGCACCACCAGCGCCGCAAGCAGCGTTCCCTCGACCAGGTGCTCCTTGAGTGAGTTAATGATCTCGCGGATGAACACCGCGTCGTTCTGCACGATGTCGATCTGCATCCCGGGCGGAAGCGTCGGCAGGATGTCTGTTTCCAGTCGCTCGCGGACCTTGGCAACGATCTCCACGGTGTTCGTGTTCGGAATCTTCACGATGCCGAGGCCGACGGCCTGCTGGCCGTTGAAGCGCGCGAGCTGGCGGAAGTCCGAGAGGCCGTCCTCTATCTCGGCGATGTCCTTGAGCCGTACCGGGGCGCCGTCGCGGTAGGCAACGATCATGGTCTCGAGCTCGGAGAGCCGGTGGAACTCGAGGTCGAGCTTCACGAGGTGCTCGGTACTCGACCCCACGACGAAGCCGCCGGCGAGCTGCAGGTGCTCGCGATCGAAGGCGGTTTGGACGTCTTGCGCGGCGATGCCGAAGGAGGCCATGCGCCCGGGCAGCAGGTTCACGCGAATGGTTCGATCGCGCCGACCGCCTACCCGCACCTCGCCGACGCCGTCGATCGTCTCCAGTTTCTTCTTGATGACGTTGATCGCGTGTTGGTTGAGCTGCTGCTGGGTGCGGTCACCCGAGATCGCCATCCAGAAGATCGGGGTGGTGTTGGTCTCCACCTTTGCGACCACCGGCGGGTCGGCATCCTTGGGGAGCCGGCGCAGGATCTGGTTCACCTTGGCTTGCACCTCGTTGAAGGCGACGTCGATGCGCTTCTCGAGATTGAAGGTGATGTTGATCTGCGAGACGCCGGGCGACGAGCTGGACTGGATGTGCTCGATGCCGGGTACCCCGTTCACCACGCTCTCGATCACGGTGGTGATCGCCGAGTCGATCACCTCGGGATTCGCACCGCGCTGCGTGGTCTGCACGGAGATCACCGGAAACTCGATGTAGGGCAGCTTGTCCATGCCCATCCGCTGGTAGGCGATGAGGCCGAACAGCACCAGCACGGTGTTCAGCATCACCGCGAAAACGTGGCGCTTGATGGAAAGCTCGGGGAGCGTCACGACGCGCCTCCCTTGCCTACGACCGATCCGCCGTCGACCTTTCCGGCGCCCTTGTCAGCGGGCGGCGCAACTGGCTTCTCGCCGCGCGGTTTGGCGATCGCAACCGGGGCGTTGTGGGTCAGGAATCCCGCGCCGTCGGCTGCCACCGTTTCCCCGCCGGCCAGCCCGGAAACGATCTCGATGAGCCCATCCTTGCGCACGCCGGTCTCCACCACGCGCTGGACCGCCTTGCCGTCCGCGATCAGGTACACGACCTTGCCGGCCGGCCGCAGGACGACGCTTTGCTCCGGCACGACCACCGCGTTCTCTTTGCGGCCGGTCACCACCTGGGCATTCACCGTGCCGCCGCCGCGAAACTTGCCGTCGGTGTCGAACTTGACGATCACGTCGAGCGCGCGCGTCGTGGCGGTGATCGACGGCCGGAGCTCGTCGATCTTGGCCTGGAGCACGACTCCCGGCACGAGCGGGGAGGTGATGCGCACCGGCTGCCCGATCCGCAACCGCGGTCCTGCGCTCTCCGGAAACGGCAGGTGCGCGTGCACCTTGTTCGTGCCGACGAGCTGGAACAGCGGATCGCCGACCTTGACGTAGTCGCCCGGCGCGACGATCTGCACCTCCACCTCGCCGTCGATCGGGGAGATGACTTTTGTCTTACGAAGCGAATTGCGATTCCCATCGAGCCGGGCCCGCGCGGACTTGAGCTGTTCGGCGAGCGCGTTGCGCTGCGCGATCGCTTCATCGACGGCGTTCTGCGAGATGTAGTTCTTCTCGACGAGCTTCTGCTGGTTGGCGACGATGCGCTCCTGGTTCGCGACCAGGGTCTCCAGTCGCGCGACCTCGGCCGCGTCCACGCGGTTCTGGATCTCGAAATCCACCGCATCGATCTCGGCGAGCGGATCCCCGCGCTTCACCTTCTTGCCCACGAAGCCGGCGACGCTGACCACCCGTCCCGCTACCTCGGCGCCGACCTTCGGATCGATGAAGTGCTCGAGCGAGCCCACCGAATCCTCGGTGAGCTCGAGCGCACGCACCTCGGCCTTCACCGCAGTGATGGGGGTCGGCGCAGGGCCGGCCGCCTTCTTCGCGTCCGACTGGCTGTCCCCGCAGCCCGCGACCAGCAGCGCGGCAAGGGCACCTGCCGCGAACAAACCCTTCATTTTCCTGACTCCTGGTGGGGTTGAACCCCGTCCCAACTCTGGCCTGCGACGGTAGCCGTGACGACCAGGGCGGTCAAGGCATCGTCCGCTCGAGCGCGAACAGGGCCTGAACGCCTTCCCGTTCGCGCACGAGGTGCATCGACGCGCCATCGACCATCACCTCGGCGGCGCGCGGTCGCGTGTTGTAGTTCGAGCTCATGCTCATGCCGTACGCGCCCGCGGACATGATCGCGAGCAGGTCGCCCTCCTCGAGTGCGAGATCGCGTCCGTGTGCGAGGAAGTCCCCGCTCTCGCACACCGGCCCCACCACGTCGTAGCGGCGCGTCGGGCCGGCGCGCGTCGCAACCGGCACGATGTCGTGCCACGCATCGTAGAGCGCGGGCCGCAGCAGATCGTTCATCGCCGCGTCCACGATCGCGAAGCTGCGCTCGGTGCCGGGCTTCAGGTACTCGACGCGCGTCAGCAGGGCGCCGGCGTTCCCCACGAGCGCGCGGCCCGGCTCGAGCAGGATCTTGAGCGGTCGTGCGCCGACGCGTTCGAGCAAGGCGCCGAGGTACTGCGCGACCGGCGGCGGCGCCTCGTCGCGATAGCGAATCCCCAGCCCCCCGCCGAGGTCGAGATGGTGCAGTGCAATGCCCTCGCGCGCGAGTGCGTCGACGAGCTCGAGGACCCGTTCGAGGGCCGCAACGAAGGGCGCCGTCTCGGTCAGCTGCGAGCCGATGTGGAAGTCGACGCCGACCACGCGGAGACTGCGTGATGCGGCGGCGCGCCGGTAGAGCGGCAGGGCGTCCTCGAATGCGATGCCGAACTTGTTCTCCTTGAGCCCGGTGGAGATATACCGATGGGTCTTGGGATCGACGTCGGGGTTCACCCGGAAGGAGACGGGCGCCGGGTGGCCGCGCTCGGCGGCGAGCCGCTCGATGCGCGCGAGCTCGGCGGCGGACTCCACGTTGAAGCACAGGATGTCCGCCTCCAGCCCCTGGCGAATCTCGGCCGCGGTCTTGCCGACGCCAGAGAACACGACTTTTCGCGGATCACCGCCCGCGGCGATGACGCGCGCCAGCTCCCCGCCGGAGACGATGTCGAAACCGGCCCCGAGACGCGCGAGCACGCCCAGGACCGCGAGATTCGAGTTCGCCTTCAGCGCATAGCACACCAGGTGTTCGTGTCCGGCGAGCGCGGCCGTGAACGCGCGGAACGAGGCCTCGAGGGCGGCGCGCGAATAGACGTAGCAGGGCGTGCCGAATCGCATCGCAATCGCATCGAGCGGGACGGACTCGACGTGCAGCCGCCCGTCGCGGAGCGCGAAGAACGGCATCGTCAGCGTTTCTGCTTGGCGGCTGTGCCGTCCGCCGTTTCGGGCGGCGGGAGGTAGAGCGCGCCCTTCGTGCCGCAGGCCGCGGCAGCGAGCACGAGCATAAGGATCGCGAGGAGGCGCATGGTAGAGCGAGCCGGGTGCACGATCATACCTGCAGCCTGCGCCGCGCCCACGCGCGCACCGGCCGTCAGAACAGCTGGCTCCGGACTTCCTCGGGGCTGCGAGTCCCGGCGCGCTCAGCGCTTGCGGTCGCCGGCTGGTCCGCCGGGAGGAACTCGCGGTAGAAGTACTCGGCGACCTTCCCGTCGCCGGACTGCAGGCCGGTGTCCGGATCGATGCGCACGCTGATGATGCCCTCGGGCACCGCCTGCTGCGCCTCCGGGACGCCCTTGAGCACCCGGCCCATGTAGCTCATCCAGATCGGCAGCGCCGCCAGGCCGCCGGTCTCGTTCGCGCCGAGCTTCTTGGGCTGATCGAAGCCGATCCAAGCCACCCCGACGAGACCCGGCTGGTAGCCCGCGAACCATGCGTCGACATGGTCGTTGGTCGTGCCGGTCTTGCCGGCGAGGTCCTTGCGGCCGAGGGAGGCCGCGCGGGCCGCGGTCCCGACTCGAGTCACGTCCTGCATCATGGAATCCATGATGAACGCGTTGCGCCCGTCGAGCACGCGCAGGCTCGGGTCCCCTGCTTTCGGAGGCTGAGCCTGCGCGAGCAGGTTGCCGCGGTCGTCGACAATGCGCTCGATCAGGTAGGGATCGACGCGGTAGCCGCCGTTCGCGAACACCCCGTAGGCCCGCGCCATCTGCCACGGCGTGACCGACCCTGCACCGAGGGCCATGGTGAGATAGGGCGGATGCTTGTCCGCATCGAAGCCGAAGCGGCGCACGTAGTCCTGTGCGTACTGGGGCCCGATCGACTGCAGGATCCGGATCGACACCATGTTCTTCGACTTGGCGAGCGCGGTGCGCAGGCGCATCGGCCCTTCGTACTTGCCGTCGTAGTTCTTCGGCTCCCAGACCTGGCCGCCGGTCAACGCGGCGTCGACGACGACCGGCGCGTCGTTGAGGATCGTCGCGGGCGTGAAGCCCTTCTCGAGCGCCGCGGAGTAGATGAACGGCTTAAACGAGGACCCCGGCTGGCGCCAGGCCTGGGTCGCGTGGTTGTACTTGTTCCGCTGGAAATCGAACCCGCCGACCAGCGCGCGCAGGGCACCGCTCTGCGGGTCGAGCGCGAGGAACGCCGCCTCGACGTCCGGCAACTGCAGGACCTGCCAGCCGCCCTTGTCGTCCTTCTGGATCCGGATCAGCGCGCCGCGACGGATGCGGCGGTTCGGCGGCGTCTTCTCCGATAGCGTGCTCGCGACGAAACGCAGGCCGGCTTCGGGGATGGTTACGGTCTCGCCACCGCGCCGATAGGCGCGCACCTGCTTTGGCGAGGCTTCCAGGACGATCGCGGCGAGCAGGTCGTCGCTGTCCGGGAACTCCTGCAGAACGTCCTCCAGGCCTTCCTCCGCGGCGCCCGCGGGCAGCTCCGCATACCCTTCCGGGCCGCGGTAGCCGTGGCGCCGGTCGTAGTCCAGGACGCCGCGGCGCACGGACTGGTACGCGGTTTCCTGGTCGCGCTTCGACAGCGTGGTGTAGACGCGGAAGCCGCGCGTGTAGACGTCATTCGGGTACCGCTCGTAAAGCAGCTGACGGACCATTTCGGCGGCGTACTCCGCGTGGACCGAGAAGTCGTCGAGGTCGCGGCGCACCTTCAGGTCCTGCTTCTGGGCGTCGGCGAGTTGCTTGTCGTCGAGATAACCGAGCTCATGCATGCGCCGCAGCACGTAGACCTGACGCACTTTGGCGCGCTTCGGGTTGACGACCGGATTGAAGCTCGATGGCGCCTTGGGCAGCCCCGCGAGCATGGCCGCCTCCGCGGGCGTGACGTCCTGCAGCGCCTTGCCGAAGTAGATCTGCGAGGCGGCGGCGAACCCGTAGGCACGCTGGCCGAGATAGATCTGGTTGACGTAGATCTCGAGGATCTGGTCCTTCGTGAGCTCGGACTCGATCTTGAACGCGAGCAGCGCCTCGTAGAGCTTCCGGGTCAGCGTCTTCTCGCTGGACAGAAAGAAGTTGCGGGCAAGTTGCATAGTTATCGTGCTCGCGCCTTGTCGTTTGCCTCCCGCGACGAGGTTAGAGTAGGCTGCTCTTATGACGCCGACATAATCCACGCCCTGGTGCTGGTAGAAGCGCTCGTCCTCGGCCGCGAGGATGGCCTGTTTCATGACCTCCGGTACCTCGCTTATGCGCACGATTGCGCGGCGCTCCTCGCCGAACTCGCCGATCAGGGCGCCATCGGCGGTATAGACCCGGAGGGGGATCTTGGGCTGGTAGTCGGTGAGAGCGTCAATCGAGGGGACCTTCGGCAGGGCGACCAGCAGCAGGAAGGCGCCCAACAGGAGCCCGACCAGCGCAAGGCCGGCGAGCACCGCGAAGGGAAAGGCGGTCCAGCGTAACCACTTCAAGGGACGGATCTTTCGGGGACGACGCCCGCTCATTATAGGGGGCCCCTCTTCCGGGGCAACCGTGAAAAATTGACTAGACTTGCCTTGGGCTTGTCGCTAGGATTGCAAGCAAAGTATCAGAAACTCTCCTAAGTAGCCAAAGCTTAAGGGAAATTTCCTTCCGAGGGGGATTAGGTTGCAGCTTGATATTTTCAAGCCCAAAGCGCCGCCGCTCTTTGGGATGGACATCAGTTCCTCTGCCGTCAAGATGGTGGAGCTCGCCGATGCCGGGAAAGGCGCCTATCGCGTAGACCGCTACGCCATCGAGCCGCTCCCGAAAGACTCGGTGCTCGACGGCAATATCGCCAACCTCGAGTCGGTCGCCGAAGCCGTGCGACGCGCGTGGAAGAAGCTCGCGACCCGGACCAAGAACGTCGCGCTCGCGCTCCCCACCGCCGCGGTGATCACCAAGAAGATCATCTGCCCGGCCGGCCTGCGCGAGGGGGACCTCGAGCTCCAGGTGGAAGGCGAGGCGAATCAGTACATCCCCTTCGCGCTGGACGAGGTCAACCTCGACTTCCAGGTGCTCGGGCCCGCGCCCTCGGGACCGGAAGAGGTCGAGGTCCTGATCGCCGCTTCCCGCAAGGAGAAGGTCGAGGACCGCGTCGCCGTCGCCGAGGCTGCGGGACTGAAGGCGCTCGTGATGGACGTCGAGTCCTACGCGATGCAGACCGCCTTCGAGCTCGTCCGCCAGCAGCTCCCCAACGAGGGGCGAGACCATAACGTCGCCGTGGTGGACATCGGCGCCAGCATCATGAACATCACGGTGCTACGCAACGATCAGGCGGTCTACTCGCGCGAGCAGCAGTTCGGCGGCAACCAGCTCACGCAGGACATCGCCCGGCACTACGGCCTATCGAGCGAAGAGGCGGAAAACGCCAAGCGCTCCGGCGGCTTGCCGGACAGCTTTGACGCCGAGGTGCTGCGGCCGTTCATGGAGAACGCGGCGCTCGAGATCCAGCGCGCGATGCAGTTCTTCTTCACCTCGACGCAGTTCAACTCGATCGAGCACATCCTGCTTACCGGCGGCACCTCGACGCTGGCCGGTTTCGAGGATGTGGTCAGCTCGCGCTCGCGTATCAATGCGATGGTGGCCAACCCGTTCGCCAACATGTCGATCTCGCCGCGCATCCAGCTTAAGAAGCTCATTTCCGACGCACCGGCCTTGATGATTGCGTGCGGGCTCGCGATGCGGAGGTTCGACGAATGATCCGCATCAATCTACTGCCGCACCGGGATGAGCGTCGCAAGGCCAGTCGCCGGCAGCTGGGCGTGCTCGCGGCGGCCTTTGCAGTCTTTGGAATCGCCATTGCAGCCGCTGTGCACGGGGTCATTGCGGGCTATGTCTCGGCGCAGAACGAGCGCAACGATTTCCTGAAGGCGGAAAACGCCAAGCTGGACAAGCAGATCGCCGAGATCAGAAAGCTGCGCGACGACATCCGCGCGCTCCTGTCCCGCAAGCAGATCATCGAGACGCTGCAGACCGACCGCTCGCGCACCGTCGATCTGCTCGATCAGCTCGTGCGCCAGACCCCCGACGGCGTCTATCTGAAGACCGTCAAGCAGGATGGGCTGAAAGTCAATCTCACCGGGTACGCCCAGTCCAACGCGCGCGTGTCCACGTTCATGCGCAACCTGCAGAGCTCCGCGCTCGCCGACAACACGCCGACCTCACCGCAGCTCGTGGAGATCAAAGCGTCCGAGGTGAACAAGCGGCGGCTGTCAGAGTTCAACATGAACTTTACGATCAAGCGCCCGGCGACCGAGGAAGACGCCTCGAAGGCGGGCAAGGCCGGCGCTGCGAAGAAAGGGTAGGCCATGGCCGGCGTCCTCGACCAGTTCAAGAACCTCAACAGCCGCGACCCGGGCTCGTGGCCGGCGCTGCCGAAGCTCGGGCTCCTGCTCCTGCTGCTCGTCGCGATTCTGGCGGTCGCCTACTTCTTCGACTGGAAGGGCCAGCTCGAGGAGTTGGAGGCGGGGCGCGCGCAGGAGACCAAGCTGAAGCAGGAATACGTTGACAAGAAGAGACAGGCGGTGAACCTCGACCTGCTGGAGAACCAGAAGCGCGAGATTGAGACTTCCTTCGGTGCGCTCCTGAAGCAGCTCCCGAACAAGTCGCAAATGGAAGCCCTGCTCGTCGACATTAACCAAGCCGGACTCGGCCGCGGCCTCCAATTCGAACTTTTCCGGCCGGCGCAGAGCGAGACGGTGCGGGACTTCTACGCCGAGCTCCCGATCAACGTCAAGGTGACGGGCAACTACCACGACATGGGCGCATTCGCGAGCGACATCGGCCAGCTGCCGCGCATCGTCACGCTAAACGACATCAACCTAAACGTCGGTAAAGACGGGACCCTGACCATGGACACCGTCGCCAAGACTTTCCGGTACCTCGACGAGGAAGAGCTTGCCAGCCAGCGCGCTGCCGCGAAGGCCGCGAAGGCAGCGAAGAAATGAAACGGCTCGCGATCACTCTGGGCGTGGCGCTGGCGCTCGCCGGATGCGAGAGCGGCGAGCAGCAGGAGCTGCGTGCCGAGCTCGCCAGCATGACCAAAGACCTGAAGGGCAAGGTCGATCCGCTGCCAGTCGTGAAGCCTTACGAGCCGGTGCCGTACACCGCCTACGACCTCGCCGACCCGTTCGGTCCGGCGAAGATCCAGCTCGTTGCCGCCAAAGGCGCTGGGAAGGGCGCGGGGGGGCTGCAGCCCGACCTGAGCCGGCCCAAAGAACCGCTCGAGGCGTTCCCGCTTGAGACCCTGAAGATGGTGGGAACGCTCGAGCGCGGCAAGCAGACGTTCGCGCTCGTCAAGGCCGACGCCGGGCTCTACCGCGTCCGGGTCGGGAACTATCTCGGACAGAACTTCGGGGTGATCATGAAGATCACCGACAGCGAGGTCGCGCTGCGCGAACTCGTCCAGGACGCCGGCGGCGACTGGACCGAGCGCGAGAGCACGCTACTGCTGCAGGAAGCCGACCTCAAGGAGGCGAAGAAATGAGTAACTACAAGACGCCATTCATCACCCTTCTGGTCGCGGTGGCGGCCTGGCTCTGGGCCGGCACCGCGCACGCCCAGGCTGCGCCGCAGAACTCGATCGAGGCCCTCAATGTCGTCTCGCAGGGCGGGCGCGTGATCGTCCGCATCACCACCAAGCAGCCGCTTGCCGCGGCGCCGGCGAGCTTCACGGTGAACCAGCCCGCGCGCATCGCGTTCGACTTCCCGAGCACCGGCAACGCGCTCGGACGGAACAGCCAGGACATCAACGAAGGCGAGCTGCGCAGCATGAGCATGGTGCAGGTGGGCGACCGCACGCGCATGGTGCTGAATCTGCGCAACATGGTGACCTACGAGAGCCAGGTGGAGGGCAACGTCTTGAGCGTCGCCCTCACGCCCGTTCCGACCACCGCTGCGCGACCCGGTACGCGCGCCGAGCGGTTTGCGGAAGGGACGGCTGACGCAAAGCACGCGATCCGTGAGGTCGACTTTCGCCGGGGTAAGGCCGGCGAGGGTCGGATCGTGGTCGATCTGGGCGACACCACGACCGGGATCGATATCCGCCAGCAGGGCCAGCAGCTCATCGTCGACTTCCTGAAGACCCAATTGCCCGAGAACCTGCGCAAGCGACTCGACGTGCAGGACTTCGCGACTCCGGTGTCGACGGTGAGCACGTTCGCGCAGGGCGAGAACGTGCGCATGGTGATCGAGCCGAAGGGGTTGTGGGAGCACAACGCCTACCAGACCGATACGCAGTTCGTGATCGAGGTGAAGCCGGTCCAGTACGACCCGAACAAGCTCGTGCAGGGCTCGCGCGGCGGCTATCGGGGCGAGAAACTTTCGCTCAACTTCCAGAACGTCGACGTGCGCAGCGTGCTGAACGTGATCGCCGACTTCACCGATCTCAACATCATTACCAGCGACACGGTGGGCGGCAATCTGACCCTGCGTCTCAAGGACGTGCCCTGGGACCAGGCGCTCGAGATCATCATGCAGACGCGCGGCCTCGACATGCGCAAGAACGGCAACGTGATCTGGATCGCGCCGCGCGACGAGCTCGCCACTAAGGAGAAGCTCGAGCTCGAAGCGGCCCAGCAGATCTCCGACCTCGAGCCGCTGCGGCAGGAGACCTTTCAGCTCAACTACACCAAGGCCTCCGAGATGGTCATTCTGCTCAGGGGCGGCGTAAACGTCGGCGGGGGAGGCGTCGCCATTCCGATCATCTCCAAGCGCGGCAGCGTCGTGGCCGACCCGCGCACCAATATTCTGTTCGTCCAGGACATCCCTTCGCGGCTGGAGGCGGTGCGCAAGATGATCGCGACCGCCGACGTCCCGGTGCGCCAGGTGATGATCGAGGCGCGCATCGTGGAGGCGACCGACAAGTTCAGCCGGACGCTCGGCGTACGGCTCGGGTACAACAACATTGCGGGCGATAAGTTTTTCGGAGGACGACCCTTATTCAACGCCGGCGGCGGGATTACTTCTCCGGTCTCCACGGCCACGGGCCTCGCGAACGTGAACGCGGCGACCAACACGAGCATGCTGACCAACCCGCTCCCGAGCTTCCCGCAGGCCAACATGATCAATCTGCCGGCGACGCCGACCGAAACCGGTGCCTCCGCGGGACAGTTCTCGCTCGTGCTGTTCAACAGCGCCGCGACGAAGTTCCTGAACCTGGAGATCACCGCGCTCGAGAGCGACGGCAAGGGCAAGGTGATTTCCAGCCCGCGCGTCGTGACGGCGAACCAGGTCGAGGCGCTGATCGAGCAGGGCACCGAGCTTCCCTATCAGCAGGCGACCTCGAGCGGCGCGACGAGCGTCGCGTTCCGCAAGGCGACGCTCGCGCTGCGCGTGAAACCGCAGATCACGCCCGACGGCAACGTCATCATGGACGTCGACATCAACAAGGACGCGGTCGGCATCCAGACCACGGCCGGGTTCGCCATCGACACCAAGCACGTCAGGACGGCGGTGCTGGTCGAGAACGGCGGCACGGTGGTGATCGGCGGGATCTACACGCAGGACGAGCGCAACCAGGTCAACAAGATCCCGTTCTTCGGCGACCTGCCTGCGGTCGGACCGCTGTTCCGCAACACGCTGCGCGTGGACAACAAGACCGAGCTGCTGGTCTTCCTCACGCCGCGGATCATCGACGAGCGGCTGAGCGTCCGGTAAGCGCGCGAGTCGGACTCGGGAAGGCCGGGCGCTGCCCGGCCTTTTTCATTGGCGGTCCGCTTACAATGCGCGCATGGAGACGAGCCGCAACATCTTCCTCGTCGGACTGATGGGCGCCGGCAAGACCACCATCGGTCGTCAGCTCGCGCAGCGCCTGCGCAAGGAATTCATCGACGCCGACCAGGAGATCGTCCGCCGCACCGGCGTGCGGATCGGCACGATCTTCGAGATTGAGGGCGAGGAGGGATTTCGCGCGCGCGAGGCGCAGGTGCTGGAGAGCCTGACTCAACTCGACGACGTCGTGCTGGCGACCGGAGGCGGCGTCGTGCTGCGGCCGGAGAACCGCGAGCGGCTCAAGACGCGCGGGTTCGTGATCTACCTCCGGGCCCAGCCGCGCGACCTCTACTTGCGGACGCGGCACGACAAGGCGCGACCGTTGCTGCAGACCGGGGATCCGCTCGTGCGCCTGGAGGAGCTGTACGGCGTGCGCGACCCGCTCTACGGCGAGGTCGCCGATCTCGTCGTCGACACCGGCCGGCAGAGCGTCTCCGCGCTCGTCGGCCAGCTGCTCAAGCGGCTGCCCGAGGCATGCAGACTGTCCGCGTAGCGCTGGCGGAGCGCACCTATCCGATCCACATTGGCGCCGGGCTCCTCGAGCGCGCCGATCTGCTCGTCCCGCTTTTGCCGCAGCGGCGCGTCGCCGTTGTCACCAACCATACGGTCGCGCCGCTCTACCTCGACCGGGTCGCGCGGGCGCTAGAGGCCGTCGGCGTCGCGAGCGCGCGGGTCGTCGTTCCCGACGGCGAGGCCCACAAAGACTGGTCGACGCTGAACATGGTGTTCGACGCCCTGCTCGAAAATCGCTGCGACCGCAAGACGGCGATCGTCGCGCTCGGCGGCGGGGTGATCGGCGACCTCGCCGGGTTCGCCGCCGCGACCTACCAGCGCGGCGTGCCGTTCGTGCAGGTGCCGACCACGCTTCTCGCGCAGGTCGATTCCTCCGTGGGCGGCAAGACCGCGATCAACCATCCGCTCGGCAAGAACATGATCGGCGCGTTCTACCAGCCCCTCCTGGTGGTCGCCGACATGGACACGCTCGCGACGCTGCCGCCCGCCGAGCTGCGCGCCGGGCTCGCCGAGGTGATCAAGCACGGCGCGATCCACGACGCGCCCTTCTTCGATTGGCTCGAGGCGAACCTCGATGCGCTGCTGCGGCTCGATCGCGATGCGCTTGCGTACGCGGTGCAGCGCTCGGTCGAGATCAAGGCCGCGGTCGTCGCCGTGGACGAGCGCGAGACCGGCCTGCGCGCGCTGCTCAACTTCGGTCACACCTTCGGCCACGCGATCGAGGCGGGCCTGGGCTTCGGCGCATGGCTGCACGGCGAGGCGGTCGCGGCCGGCATGGTGATGGCGGCCGACCTTTCCACGCGCCTCGGACTGCTCGATCGCGTCGCCGCCGACCGGCTGCATCGCCTCATAGCGCGCGCCGGCCTGCCGGCGGTCGGCCCCGCACTCGGGCCCGATCGCTATCTCGACCTCATGGCACTCGACAAGAAGGCCGAGGCCGGCCGGATGCGGTTCGTCCTTCTCGACCGCCTGGGGGCGGCCCGCGTCGTCGACCAGGTGCCCCTTGGCGCCCTGCGGGCGACGCTAAGCGCCTGTTCCGCAAAGTAGCGCGCGCGCCCCACGGGGGTGGATTGACGCGCTGCGGTAACCGGTTGAGCCCGCAGGGGTTCGCAGGTATATTCAAGCGTTCCCCCGCAGAAATGCTCGGTCTCGCCGGGAGCCGCGCCGGGGGCTCGAACCAACCGAGGTGCGCCGTGCGTGAACCGGTCTTTCCGCCCCCCGCCCAGGGTCTCTATGACCCGTCGAACGAGCACGACGCCTGCGGCGTCGGCTTCATCGCGAACATTAAGGGCAAAAAGACCCATGAGATCATCGAGCACGGGCTCCTGATCCTGAAGAACCTCACCCACCGGGGGGCGGTCGGCTACGACCCGAAGCTCTCCGACGGTGCCGGGATCCTGATCCAGATCCCCGACAAGTTCTTCCGCGAGGAACTGAAGAAGCAGGGTGTGACCCTGCCGCCGGTCGGCCAGTACGGCGTCGGGATGGTGTTCCTGCCGCGCGAGCCCGCCTCCCGCTTCGCCTGCGAGTACGAGATCGAGCGCGCGATCAAGGACGAAGGTCAGGTGCTGCTCGGCTGGCGCGACGTGCCTGTCGACAACGCCGACCTCGCGGAGCCCGCCAAGAAGCTCGAGCCCGTGATCCGGCAGGTCTTCGTCCGCCGCGGCGCGGGCGTGACCGTCACCGACGCGCTCGAGCGCAAGCTCTACATCATCCGCAAGTCCTCCGGCCACGCGATCCAGGCGCTCAAGCTCGCGCATGGCAAGGAGTTCTACGTGCCCTCGATGTCCGCCCGGACGATCGTCTACAAGGGCATGCTAATGGCCTACCAGGTCGGCCAGTACTACAAGGACCTGCAGGATCCGCGCGTCGTGTCGGCGCTCGCGATGATCCACCAGCGCTTCTCGACGAACACGTTTCCGACCTGGGACCTGGCGCATCCGTTCCGGCTGATCGCCCACAACGGCGAGATCAATACCCTGCGCGGAAACGTCAACTGGATCCGTGCGCGCCAGGGCGCGATCTCCAGCCCGATCCTCGGCGACGACCTCGCGAAGATCTGGCCGCTCATCTACCCCGGTCAGTCGGACTCGGCGAGCTTCGACAACGCCCTCGAGATGCTCGTTATGGGCGGCTACTCGATCGCCCACGCGATGATGATGATGATCCCCGAAGCGTGGGAGAAAAACGACCTCATGGACCCACGCCGGCGCGCGTTCTACGAGTACCACGCCGCGATGCAAGAGCCCTGGGACGGCCCGGCGGGGATCGCGTTCACCGACGGCCGCCAGATCGGCGCGACCCTCGATCGCAACGGACTGCGCCCCGCGCGCTACATCGTCACCGACGACGATCTCGTCGTCATGGGCTCCGAGTGCGGCTGCCTGCCGATCCCCGAGGAGCGAATCGTCCGGAAGTGGCGCCTGCAGCCCGGCAAGATGTTCCTCGTCGACCTCGAGAAGGGTCGCATCGTCGACGACCAGGAGCTGAAGGAGACGCTCGCCTCCGCCAAGCCCTACGCCGAGTGGATCGAGCGCATCAGCGTCAAGCTCGACGACCTGCCCGCCCCGGAGGAGAAGCGCGTGCCCTCGCGCGAGCCGCTTCTCGACCGCCAGCAGGCATTCGGCTACACGCAGGAAGACATCAAGTTCCTCATGACGCCGATGGCGCTGAACGGCGAGGAGCCGGTCGGCTCCATGGGCAACGATTCGCCGCTGGCGGTGCTGTCGAACAAGAACAAGTCGCTCTACCAGTACTTCAAGCAGATGTTCGCGCAGGTCACCAATCCCGCGATCGATTCGATCCGCGAGGAACTGGTGATGAGTCTCGTCAGCTTCATCGGGCCGAAGCCGAACCTCCTCGGGATCGACGAGATGAACCCGCCGCTGCGCCTCGAGGTGAGCCAGCCGGTGCTCGACTTCGCCCAGATGGAGACCATCCGGCACCTCGACAAGTACACCGACGGCAAGTTCAAGAGCTGCGAGCTGGACATCAGCTACCCGGCCGGCGTGGGGCAAGGAGGCGGTCGAGGCGCGGCTCGCCAGCCTGTGCGCGCAGGCCGAGGACGCGGTGCGTTCCGGTTACAGCATCATCGTCATCTCCGACCGCAAGATGGACCGGCAGCGCGTCGCGATTCCCGCGCTGCTGGCGCTCTCGGCGATTCACCAGCACCTCACCGGCAAGGGCCTGCGCACTTCTACCGGCCTCGTGGTCGAGACCGGCTCCGCGCGCGAGGTGCATCACTTCGCGCTGCTCGGCGGCTACGGCGCCGAGGCGGTGCACCCGTATCTCGCGTTCGAGACGCTTCTCGAGCTCAAGGGTCTCGTCCCCGAGGACAAGGACGGGGAAAAGGCCTGCAAAAGCTTCATCAAAGCTGTCGGCAAGGGTTTGCGCAAGGTGATGTCCAAGATGGGCATCTCGACCTACATGTCCTACACCGGCGCGCAGCAGTTCGAAGCGGTGGGCCTACGCAAGAGCTTCGTCGAGAAGTACTTCGCCGGCACCCCGACGCTCGTCGAGGGCATCGGCGTGTTCGAAGTCGCCGAGGAGGCGCTGCGCATCCACAAGGCGGCGTTTGGCGAGGATCCGGTGCTCGCCGAGGCGCTCGACGCGGGCGGCGAGTATGCGTACCGCGTCCGCGGCGAAGAGCACATGTGGACGCCCGACGCGATCGCCAAGCTCCAGCATTCGACGCGCGAGAAGAGCTATGCGACCTACAAGGAGTACGCGCAGATCATCAACGACCAGTCGCGGCGGCACATGACGTTGCGCGGGTTGTTCGAGTTCCGGTTCGATCGCGCGCGGCCGGTCCCGATCGAGGAGGTCGAACCGGCCGCCGAGATCGTGAAGCGCTTCTCGACCGGCGCGATGTCGCTCGGCTCGATCTCGACCGAGGCGCACACGACCCTCGCCATCGCGATGAACCGCATCGGCGGCAAGTCGAACACCGGCGAGGGCGGCGAGGATCGCAAACGCTACGCGCCGATCAAGGCCGGTGAGACGTTGGCCGGACGGCTCGGCCGGAACCGGATCGAGCGCGACCTCGAGCTCAAGGCGGGCGATTCGCTCAAGTCGAAGATCAAGCAGGTGGCCTCCGGCCGCTTCGGCGTCACCGCGGAGTACCTGGCTTCGGCCGAGCAGATCCAGATCAAGATCGCGCAGGGCGCAAAGCCCGGCGAGGGCGGCCAACTGCCCGGGCGCAAGGTTTCGGAGTACATCGCCGAGCTGCGCTATTCCACCTCGGGCGTGGAACTGATCTCGCCGCCGCCGCACCACGACATCTACTCCATCGAGGACCTGGCGCAGCTCATCCACGACCTCAAGAATTCGAACCCGACCGCCTCGATCAGCGTGAAGCTCGTGTCCGAGATCGGGGTCGGCACCATCGCGGCCGGCGTGGCGAAGGCCAAGTCCGACCACGTGCACGATTGCCGGCCACGACGGCGGCACGGGCGCCTCCCCTTGGTCGTCGATCAAGCACGCCGGCACGCCGTGGGAGCTCGGGCTCGCCGAGACGCAGCAAACCCTCGTGCTCAACAAGCTGCGTGGCCGCATCGCAGTGCAGGTGGACGGCCAGATGAAGACCGGCCGCGACGTGGCGATCGGCGCGATCCTCGGCGCCGACGAGTTCGGCTTCGCCACCGCGCCGCTCGTCGTCGCGGGCTGCATCATGATGCGCAAGTGCCACCTCAACACCTGCCCGGTCGGCGTCGCGACGCAGGACCCGGTACTGCGCCGCAAGTTCCGGGGCCAGCCCGAGCACGTCATCAACTACTTCTTCTTCGTGGCCGAGGAGCTGCGCGAGATCATGGCGCAGCTCGGCGCGCGGACCCTGGCCGACCTGATCGGTCGCTCCGACCTGCTCGACATGAAGAAGGGCATCGAGCACTGGAAGGCGCGCGGACTCGACTTCGGGAAGATCTTCCATCGCCCGCAGGTCGGCCCCGAGGTCGCCACCTGGAACAGCGAGCGGCAGGATCACGGGCTCGAGAAGGCGCTCGACAACCGCCTCATCGAGCTCGCGCAACCCGCGCTCGAGCGGCGCGAGAAGGTGACGATCGAGATCCCGATCCGCAACATCAACCGCACCGTCGGGACAATGCTCTCGTACGAGATCGCGAAGCGCTACGGGCACGACGGGCTGCCCGACGACACGATCCATGTACGGTTCGCGGGATCGGCGGGCCAGAGCTTCGGCGCGTTCCTGGCGAAGGGGGTCTGGCTCGACCTGCGCGGCGACACCAACGACTACTGCGGCAAGGGCCTCTCGGGCGGGCGCATCAGCGTGCAGCCGTCCGCCAAGTTCCGCGGCGAGCCGACCGAGAACATCATCACCGGAAACGTGGTGCTCTACGGCGCGATCGCGGGCGGCGCGTATTTCCGCGGCGTGGCCGGGGAACGCTTCGCGGTGCGCAACTCGGGCGCGCACGCGGTGGTCGAGGGAGTCGGCGATCACGGCTGCGAATACATGACCGGCGGCACGGTCGCCGTGCTCGGGCAGACCGGCCGCAACTTCGGTGCGGGCATGTCGGGCGGCATCGCGTACGTGCTCGATCTCGACGGCACTTTCGCTACGCGGTGCAACACGTCGATGGTCGACCTCGAGCCCTTGCTCTCGGAGGGCGAGCAGCAGGGCAAGGTGTCGCGCGACCTGTGGCACATGGGCCACTCGGACGATGCGATTCTCAGGCGCCTCATCGAGAACCACGCGAAGTACACCGACAGCAAGCGGGCGAAGGAGATCCTCGCCGACTGGGCGGGCCATCGGGCGAAGTTCGTGAAGGTGTTTCCGAAGGAGTACCGCCGCGCGCTGGGCGAGAACGCGGCCGCCTCGCGTAAGGCAGTGGCGTAACGGACATGGGCAAGGTCACCGGATTTCTCGAGTACCAGCGCCTCCAGGAGGCGGCCGAAGCGCCCGAGGCGCGCAAGAAGCACTGGCGCGAGTTCGTCGCGCACCTCACCGACGGGGACGCGACGGTCCAGGGCGCGCGCTGCATGGACTGCGGCATCCCGTTCTGCATGAGCGGCTGCCCGGTCAACAACATCATTCCGGACTTCAACGACCTCGTTTATCGGCAGGACTGGAAGCGCGCCATCGAAACGCTGCACTCGACGAACAACTTCCCCGAGTTCACCGGCCGCGTCTGCCCCGCGCCCTGCGAGGAGGCGTGCACGCTGCGGCATCAACAACGACCCGGTCGGCATCAAGTCGATCGAGCACGCGATCATCGACAAGGCCTGGGAAGAGGGCTGGGTCCTGCCGCAGCCGCCCGAGCACAAGACCGGCAAGAAGGTCGCGGTCATCGGCTCGGGTCCCGCCGGCCTCGCCTGCGCACAGCAACTCGCCCGCGCCGGGCACGACGTCGTCGTGTTCGAGAAGAACGATCGCGTGGGCGGCCTGCTCCGCTACGGCATTCCCGACTTCAAGATGGAGAAGTGGCTGATCGACCGCCGGCTCGAGCAGATGCGTGCCGAGGGTGTCGAGTTCCGCACCGGCGTGTTCGTCGGGAAAGTGCCGCCCGGAAGCGGGATCGCGAACGACGCGAAGAAGACCATTGGCCCCGAGCAACTCATCGCCCAGTTCGACGCGGTGGTCCTCTCCGGCGGGGCCGAGCAGCCGCGCGACCTCCCGATCCCGGGGCGCGACCTCGATGGCGTCCACTACGCGATGGATTTCCTCCCGCTGCAGAACCGGCGCGTCGCCGGCGACAAAGGCATTCGCGAGCTGCTGGGCGACCGGCAAGCACGTCGTCGTGATCGGCGGCGGCGACACCGGCTCCGATTGCGTGGGGACATCGAACCGTCATGGTGCGAAGTCGGTCACGCAGTTCGAGCTGCTGCCGATGCCGCCGGAGGCCGATCAGAACCCGGTGTGGCCGTACTGGCCGGTGCGTCTGCGCACGTCCTCGTCGCACGAGGAAGGCTGCCAGCGCGACTGGGCGGTGACCACCAAGTCGTTCCGCGGCGAGAACGGCAAGGTGCGGTCGCTCGTCGCCGTGCGCGTGGAATGGGAGAAGGACCCGGCCACCGGCCGGACGAAGATGACCGAGGTTCCCGGGACCGAGTTCGAGCTGCCCGCGGATCTGGTGCTGCTCGCGATGGGCTTCATCAGCCCGTTCGGCGGCGTGCTCGACGCGTTCGGCGTCGCGAAGGATGCGCGCGGCAACGCGCAAGCCACGACCGACGGCGCCGGCTGCTATGCGACTTCGGTGCCGAAGGTGTACGCGGCGGGCGATCTCCGCCGGGGCCAGTCGCTGGTCGTTTGGGCGATTCGCGAAGGGCGACAGTGCGCGCGGGCCGTGGACGAATTCCTGATGGGGTCCTCCGAGCTGCCGCGCTGACCGGACCCGCGCACGAAGCGAATCGGCGCCGGAAGGCGCCGTTTTCATTTGGGCGGGTCGCGGCTACTGCTGCAGTGGCATCGGACGCGGTCGCGGGACCGGTCGGGACTGCGGCGCCACCGACTCGGGCACCGGCACGTACTGCGCGCCGGCGCCGCCGGGACCGGGTGCGACGATCACGCCGCCGGGTGGCGCCGGGTTGTACCCGCCGCCGATGCCGTAGCTGCCGCTTCCCGCCGCGACACCGCCGGGCGGCGGCCGGTAGTACGGCCCAACCGCGCCGCCTCCACCCTGCACGATGTCCGGCGTCGGCCGGTACATCCCCGGCGCGGGTGCGGGAAGGGGTCGCGGTCGTGCGTATCCCGGCGGGTACGCGTAGTCGTAGCGCGGATCGACGTAGGCGCCGCGGCTCGGGTCATCGCAATCGACGCGGCGCTCGGCGCGACACTGTTCGACCCAGCGGCGATAGGCCTCGGCGGAGGCCGCTTCCTGCTGCCCCGCGCTCTGGCGCTGGGCGGCGGCCTCGCGCTCGAGCTGGTCGACCCGCCTGCGGAGTGCCGGATCCGCGGCAGCCGCAGGATCGTTGCGCCGCACCTCCGGCGCCGGGATCGTGGTCACTCGGCCGTTATCCTCGTCCAGCTTGACGACGCCTTTACCCTTGGGCGGCGGCGAACTCGAATAGTTGACGACGCCCTTGTCGTCGACCCATTTGTACACCTGGGCGTGCGCGGCGCCGACGACCATGACGGCACTTACCAGCGCTGCCAGAAACGGTATCCGGCACATGAGCAACTTACGCACGACCCTTCTGCCTGGATGACAGTGGGCTTCGATCATACGCTCGCGCGACGCACCGCCAGCGGTACCTCGGACGCATGAACGCGCCCTGGCCCGGCGAGAGGGCGTCGTTCCAGGGGAGGCGGAAAGGTGCGTGCTAACATCGACGCCTCCCACGGAGTCATTGGCAGTAAACCAGCGCAGTAGAGGTCGCGCAGTGAACGTCGTCATCCTGGCGGCCGGCCAGGGCAAGCGGATGCACTCCGACCTGCCGAAGGTCCTCCATTCGCTCGCCGGCCGTCCGCTGCTCGCTCACGTCATCGACACGGCCCGGGCGCTCTCGCCCGAGCGGATCTGCGTCGTGTACGGTCACGGCGGCGAGCGTGTGCGCGAGGTGCTCGGCGATCAGGCCGTCGCCTGGGTGCGCCAGGAGCCGCAGCTCGGCACCGGCCACGCGCTCGGCAGGCGCTGCCGCATCTTACGGCGGCCGCACAGACGCTGGTGCTGTACGGCGATGTGCCGCTCACGCGCTCGGAGACGCTCGCGCGCCTGCGCGAGGCCGCGGGCGACGGCGTCGCCGTGCTGACCGTCGAGCTCGACGATCCCACCGGCTACGGCCGCATCGTGCGCGATGGGCGGGCGGTGAAACGCGCATCGTCGAGCAGAAGGACGCCAACGCGGCCGAGCGCGCGATTCGCGAGGTCAACACCGGCATCATGGTCGCTGCCGACCGCAAGGCTCGCCGACTGGGTCGCGCGCCTGCGCGACGACAACGCCCAGCGCGAGTACTACCTCACCGACGTCGTCGCGCTCGCCGTTGCCGACGGCGTCAGCGTGCGCACGGCGCAACCGCAGGCGGTCGCGGAGACGCTGGGCGTGAACAGCTAAGGCGCAACTCGCCGAGCTGGAGCGCATCCACCAGCGCTCGATCGCGGCCGCGCTGATGGACGGCGGCGTGACGCTCGCCGATCCGGCGCGCATCGACGTGCGCGGACGGCTCCAGTGCGGTCGCGACGTCGCCATCGACGTGAATTGCGTATTCGAGGGCGACGTCGCCCTGGGCGACCGCGTCACGATCGGCGCGCACTGCGTGCTGCGCAACGTGCGCATCGCCGCCGATACCCGCATCGAGCCCTTCTGCCACGTCGAGGACGCGGACATCGGCGCCGACTGCCGCATCGGGCCGTACGCGCGCATGCGTCCCGGGCACGAAGCTCGCCGAGGACGTGCACGTCGGCAACTTCGTCGAGGTGAAAGCGAGCACGTATCGGCCGCGGTTCGAAGGCCAATCACCTCGCGTACATCGGCGACAGCGACGGTCGGCCGCGACGTCAACGTCGGCGCCGGCACCATCACCTGCAACTACGACGGCGCCAACAAGCACCGCACCGTGATCGAAGACGACGTGTTCATCGGCTCCGACACGCAGCTCGTCGCGCCGGTCACCGTCGGGCGGGGCGCGACCATCGCTGCGGGCACCACGGTGTGGAAGGACGTCCCGCCGGGCACGCTCGCGCTGAACGAGAAGACGCAGGTGGCGCGCGCGGACTATCAGAGACCGAGGAAGAAAAAGTAGATGTGTGGAATCGTCGGCGCGATCGCCAACCGTAACGTCGTCCCGATCCTGGTCGAAGGGCTGAAGCGACTCGAGTACCGCGGATACGACTCCGCGGGCGTCGCGGTCCTCGACGGCGAGCATCAAGCGCGTGCGCCGCGTCGGTCGCGTCGCCGAGATGGAGGCGGCGGCGCAGGCCGACGGCCTGCAGGGCGGACTCGGCATCGGCCACACGCGCTGGGCCACGCACGGCGGCGTCACCGAGCCGAACGCGCACCCGCACGTCTCGCGCGACGAGATCGCGGTCGTGCACAACGGCATCATCGAGAACCACGACGAGCAGCGCGACGCGGCTGAAGAAGCTCGGCTACGTCTTCGAACTCGCAGACCGACACCGAGGTGATCGCGCACCTCGTGCACCACTACTACGATGCGACGCACGATCTGCTCGCGGCGACGCAGAAAGCAGTCCGCGAACTCGTGGGCGCCTACGCCATCGCCGTCGTCTGCGCTCAACGCGCCCGAGGTCATGATCTGCGCGCGCGTCGGCTGCCCGCTGGTCGTCGGCCTCGGCGAGGGCGAAAACTTCGTGGCCTCCGACGTGTCGGCGGTGCTTTCGTCGACGCGCCGCGTCATCTACCTGGACGACGGCGACGTGGCCGAAATTGCGCGCGGCGGCGTGCGCATCTTCGACCGCGACGGCAAGGCAGTCGAGCGCAAGGTGCATGTCTCGGACGTGTCGCTCGCCTCGCTCGAGCTGGGACCGTACAGCCACTTCATGCAAAAGGAGATCCACGAGCAGCCCAAGGCGCTCTGCCGACTCCCTCGAGCCGATCCTCGGCGATGGAGTCACGCCACGCCTGTTCGGGCCCGAGGGCGAGAGCGTCTTGCGCGGCATCGAAGCCGTGCAGATCATCGCGTGCGGCACGAGCTACTACGCCGGGTCGGTCGCGCGTTACTGGCTCGAATCGATCGCTCGGGTGCCGACCGCGGTGGAGATCGCGAGCGAGTACCGCTATCGCGACGTCGTGCCTAACCCGAAGCAGCTCATCGTCACGATCTCGCAGTCGGGCGAGACGCTCGACACGATGGAGGCGCTCAAGCGCGCGAAGGAGCTCGGGCACGACCGCACGCTCGCGATCTGCAACGTGCGCGAGAGCGCGATTCCGCGCGCCTCGCGGCTCGTCTTCTACACCCGCGCCGGCGCCGAGATCGGGGTCGCCTCGACCAAGGCGTTCACGACGCAGCTCGCGGCGCTGTTCACGCTCACGCTCGTCCTGGCGAAGCTGAAGGGGCGTCTGTCTCCGGCCGACGAGGCGGCGCACATCGAGGCGTTGCGTCACCTTCCCGGGAACGTGCAGCACGCCCTCAACCTCGAGCCCCAGATCCGCGTCTGGTCGGAGCGCTTCGCGCAGAAGCCGGACGCGCTCTTCCTCGGCCGCGGCATCCACTACCCGATCGCTCTGGAAGGCGCGCTCAAGCTCAAGGAGATCTCCTACATCCACGCCGAGGCCTACCCGGCGGGCGAGCTCAAGCACGGCCCGCTCGCGCTGGTGGACGAGAACATGCCGGTGGTCGTGATCGCGCCGAACGACGCGCTGCTCGAGAAGGTGAAGTCGAACATGCAGGAAGTGCGCGCGCGCGGCGGCGAGCTCTACGTCTTCGCCGACGCCGACAGCCGCTTTGCCGAGAGCGAGGGCGTGCACGTCATCCGCACGCCGCGGCACGTCGGCGTGCTCTCGCCGATCGTGCACACGATTCCGGTCCAGCTCCTCGCCTACAACGCCGCGATCGCCCGCGGCACCGACGTCGACAAGCCGCGGAACCTCGCCAAGTCGGTGACGGTGGAGTAGCGCCCGGCGCTGCGCCTGTCGCCTTCTTTGACGGGCATCAACGCCGCAGAAGCCCCCGCCGCCTAGCCTCGTCGCAGGCAACAACAAGCGAGGCGTCCCGGCAATGGGCGAGCACCAAGGCTGCGAGATCCCGGAGGACCTCGGGTACGACTTCGACTACTGCCGGGTGAAGCCGTTCGGGGACGGGACCCGCCGTGTGGGTCTCACCGAATCGTCGCAACCGATGACCCGACGGCTCCAGTACGTGACCTTCCGCTCGTCCGGCACGCATCGCGCGCGGAGGCGACCGCTTGCGAGGCGGGACACGATGTCGTGACGGCACTTCGGAACGGCATGAGCACTGCGCTTCGCCTGCTCGGCAACGTCCCACACCGGTTCTTCTTTCTGCTCGGTGCGGCGCAGGCGGTCGCGGTGATGCTCTGGTGGCTCGCGGATCTGGGCGGGCGCTACGCGGACCTGTATCCACCCATTCTCTGGACCGTGCCGCCGCCGTGGGCGCATGCGTTCCTCATGACGTACACCGTATTTCCATTCTTCATCTTCGGGTTTCTCATGACCGCGATGCCGAATTGGACCGGCGAGGCGCTGCCCCATCGCGCGCATCTTTACGCCGGGCTGCCGATGACGCTCGGCGTGGTCCTGTTCTATATCGGCCTTGCGACCGACGCGCGCGTCCTGCTCGCGGGCGTCGCGCTGCTCGTTGCGGGCTGGGTGGCCGGCGGCGGGATTCTCGCCAGCGTCGTGGCTGCCAACCGCGCCCGCGACCGCTTTGCCCTCGGGCTGACCGCGATTCTGTTCGTCGGTGCGCTGTCGGCCGCCTCGTTCGGTGCCTGGCTCACCACCGACGAGCCGATGTTCGCGACGGTATCGCGCCACGCCGGGGTGTGGCTCTTTCTCGTGCCGCTCTACCTCACCGTCGAGCACCGCATGGTGCCGTTCTTCTCGAGCCGCGTGATCCAGGGCTACGCGGTGTTCCGGCCGCAGGGGTCGCTTCCGTTGCTCGTCGCCGCGGCCACCGTGCACTTCGCGCTGGAGCTCGCCGGCGCGCGCGGGTGGCTCTGGCTCGTCGATGCACCGATGGCCGTCTGGATTGCGTTCCTTGCGGTGAAGTGGGGATTGAAAGGAAGCTTTCGCGCGCGGCTGCTCGTCATGCTGCACCTCACGCTCGTCGTTGCCGCGGTGGCGCTTGCGCTCTACGCGATCGACAGCCTGGCCGCGGCGGCAGGCCACGCGGGCGCGTTCGGTCTTGCGCCGCTGCACGCGCTGACGATCGGCTATTTCGCCGCCACGACGGTCGCGATGGTGTCCCGCGTGTCGCTCGGCCATTCGGGTCGGGCGCTCGAGGCGGACCCACTGACGTGGTGGGCGTTCCTTGGCGTGCTGGCGACGGCCGGGACGCGCGCCGTCGCGGAGCTATGGTTCATGCCGCCGGCGCTGCGGCTGGGGCTGTCGGTCGCCGCCGCCGTCCTGTGGCTCGCGGTGTTCCTGGCGTGGTCGGCGCGCTACGTCCCGCTCTACCTGCGACCGCGGGCCGATGGGCGTCCCAGCTGACGCGCGGCGCTGCCTTGCGCATAATCGGCCATGCGCTTTCGCCACGTAGGGTTTCTCGCGCGCGCCGTCGCGGCGCTCTGCTGTGCGGTCTGCCTGTCCGCATCCGCCCAGGACTGGAAGTACGACGGCGCCGAGCTCGTGCGGTTCGCCGCCGACTACGAAAAGCTCCGAGACGCCGGCGCGTCCACCGACGATCCAAGCCTGGCCGCGCGCGTGGGGTATTTCACCGGGTTCGTGCTCGGCGTCGTGCGCGCGAATGCGGACCGCGGGTGGTACTGCCTGCCGGAGAACCTCATCGCCGGACAGGCGTGGGACGCCGTCGCGCGGTTTCTCCGCGAGTACCCGAGCCTCACCGACGCCCGGCCGAGCACGATCGTGAACGGCGCGCTCGCGAAGAGCTTTCCCTGCACCGAGGCCGAGCGGGCGGCGAAGAAGAAGGAGGGGGAGGCGAAGCCGCGGCCCAAGCCGCAGCCCAAAGCGACGCCGAAACCGGGGTCTTGACGGGCCGTCAGCGCTTGAGCGCGAGCGTCCCGAGATCGCGCTCCAGGCGTCCGAGAATTCGCGCCAGCGCCTCGTTGTAACCCTTCGCGAGTGCTTCGGGCGAGGCGTCGGGGAGGTCCACGCGCTCGCTGAACCGCCGGTCGAGGACGAGCTCGCGGCCGTCGGATCCGGCCCGGACGAGATACACCTGTAGGTCGAGCACGGCGGCGGGCCGTTTGCCGTCCCGCAGGTCGCCGTAGACCGCGAGCACCGCGCCTTCGAGCGCATACGCCGCATCGGCGGAGACGCCGGGCTCGAGCACCGCACCGAAGAGGCCGGAGCCCTTCAACCACTCGGTGGTGGCGGTCGTCACCAGCTCGCCGGGGCCGGCAGCGAAACCGTTGTAGAAATCCGCGACGAGCTGGCCGTCGGACTTGCGGTACAGGAACTCTCTGCCGTCGTACGGCGGCGCGGTCCGAAACGGCTTCACCTTCACCGCGACGGACGGGGTCGCCGCGCCCGGTGCAGCGCCGCGCGCCGGTGCGAGGTCGTACGTTGCACGCTCGACCGGCGGGCGCGTGAACGAGCAGGCAGCGAGCCCTGCGGCAACGGCAATTGCCAGGGCGGCGTGCGGCACGCGCATGGTCATTTCCCTCCCTCCCTGACAGGCTTCGGCGCGTCGCTCAGGATCCCGCCCGGGTAGCGCTTCAGGCTCTCGGTGAGGTCGCGCAGGTTCTCGGACAGCCGCCGCAGGTTGCTGAGCGCCGCCGCGATGTCGGCATCGCTCCCGGCCGTGAGCTCGTCGAGACGCCGCAGGATGCGGTCCGCGCTGGCGAGCGAGCCCTTCACCTGCGGGCTTTCGATGATCTCGCGCAGGCTCGCCGCGGTCGCCGCCGCGTCCTCGGGCAGCTTGTCGAGCTTCGGGTTGGCGAGAATCTCCCGCGCCCGCGCGGCCGCGGCGGCGAGGTCCTTCGTCGCCTGCGTGATCTCGGGCGAGCCGAGCACCTTGTTCAGCTGCACGGCGGCAGCCCGCACGTCCCGGAGCGTGGCGTCGGCGTTGCTGGCGAGCTTGTCCACCGTCACCTGTTCGAGCTTCGCGTTCGCCGTGACGAGCAGCCGATGCGCGTCGGCGATCACCGTCTCCACGTCCAGCCGATCGAGCTTGACGAGAAAGTTCTGCGCCCCGCGCACGATCTGGTTGTAGCTCGACGGGGCCGAGGGGATGTAGAGCCGCTGCGGCGTCCAGTCGATCGACAGGGGCGGCGGCGCGCCCTCGACCAGATCGATTTCGAGGTAGGCCGTGCCGGTGATCCCGACCGGCGCAATGCGCACGCGGAGTCCCCGCTCGATCGCCTGCTGCAGCCGCTCTGGATCGGGCTCGACCACCGAGCCGATCAGGGCCGCCTCCACCTCGCTTTCGACCAGCACGTACTGCCGGCGCTGGCTGCGCGGGATGTCCTGCTCATAGCGCGACCAGGTAAAGCTGATGTTCGTAACCCGGCCGAGCTGCACGCCGCGGTACTTCACCGCCGAGCCGGTGTCGAGCCCCTGCACCGACTCGTTGAAATAGGTCTCGAGCACGACGGTGTGCCTGAACACCTGCCCGGCCGACAGCGCGAGCACGATCCCGACAAACACCACGATCGCCGCGAGGATGAAGAGCCCCAGCCGGAAGTAGTTGGCCTGCTGGCTCATTGGATTGCCCTGGCGCTGCGCGCCAGGGATTCGCCCTTGGGGCGGCCCGGCGGGCTCATGCTTCGCTCTCGGCTTCCCGGTTGAAAAAGTGCCGCACGCGCGGGTTCGGGCTGTGGTCGCGCAGCTCCGCCGGCCGGCCCTCCGCGATGATGCCCTTCGCGCGTTTGTCGAGCATGATGCACCGGTCGGCGATGCCGAAGATGCTCGGCAGCTCGTGGGTGATCACGACGAAGGTGATGCCGAGGCTCTTGCGAGAGCCGCAGGACGAGCTGATCGAGCTCGGCCGAGGTCACCGGGTCGAGGCCGCCCGAGGGCTCGTCGAGGAACACGATGTCGGGGTCGAGCGCCATCGCGCGGGCGATCGCGGCGCGCTTCATCATGCCGCCGCTGATCTCGGCCGGCGTGAGGTGGCCCGCGCCGCCAAGGTCGACCAGGCGCAGCTTCGTCTGCCGCGATCAGGTCCATCGCCTCGTCCGGCAGGTCCGTGTACTCCTCGAGCGGCAGGCGGACGTTCTCCAGGAGCGTCATGTTGCCGAACAGCGCGCCGAGCTGGTACATCACGCCGAAGCGCTTGAGGATCGCGAGCCGCCGTCGCTCTGCGCGGTCGCGATGTCGTCGCCGGAGATCAGCACGCGGCCCGCCAGCGGGCGGTACAGGCCGATCAGGTGCTTGAGCAGCACCGTCTTCCCGCAGCCCGATCCGCCGAGGATCACGAAGACCTCGCCGCGCCGGATCTCGAACGAGACGTCCTCGATGGACGATGAAGTCGCCGAATCCGGTCCTGAGGTTCTCGACCCGGATGATCGACTTCCTGCTGGCCGGCCGCGCTCATATTCCGAGGTAGTAGTACACGACCGCGAACACGCCGTCCACGAACACGATCAGGATGATGCCGCTCACGACCGCGTTCGTCGCCGAGATGCCGACCGCCGAGGCGCCGGTCTCGGTCTGCAGCCCGCGCAGGCAGCCGATGCCAGCGATCAGCACGCCGAACACGAACGACTTCGCGAGCCCGCCCATGAAGTCGATCAGCGTCGCGAAGCTCACCGCCTGCTTGTAGTAGGTCGCGATCGGGATCTCGAAGGTCAGCATGACCAGCGCGCCGCCGATCAAGCCGATCAGGTCCGAGAACACGACGAGCGGCACCGTCATCGCGATGGCCGCCAGCACGCGCGTGACCACCAGGAACTTGACCGGGTCGAGGCCCATCGTGGTGAGCGCGTCGATCTCCTCGTTCACCTTCATCGTGCCGATCTCCGCGGCGAACGCGGCGCCGGAGCGGCCGGCGAGCAGGATCGCGGTCATGAGCGGCCCGAGCTCGCGCAGGATCGAGAGCGAGAGGAGATTCGCGACGAAGATCTCCGCGCCGAACTGCTTCATGGCGATCGCGGACTGGAACGCGAGGATCACGCCCATCAGGAAGCCGATCAGCGCGACGATCGGCAGCGCGTTCACGCCGGCCTCCTCGGCGACGTAGAGGATGTCGCGCCAGCGCAGCATGCGCGGGTGGCGCAGCGCATAGGCAAGCGCGGAGGTGGCCTCGCCCACGAACGCGATCTGACCGCGCAGGTCGGCCCAGAACTGCACGCTGGCGCGCCCGACGCGCTCGACGAAGCCCGGCCGCGGCCGCTCGGGCGCGCTTTCGGCAAAGGATTTCGGGTCGAACTGGTCGAGGAGGCTCCGGAAGCGCTCGGCAAGCCCGTCGACGCGCACCTCGGCGCCCTCGGGACGCGGCTGGCGGAGCATGTCGAGGAGCAGCGCGACGCCCGCGCCGTCGCAGTAGTCGACCCCGGAGCAGTCGACGCGGAGCCGGGCGCGCGGGTGCGACGCAAGCGCGGCGCGCGCCGTGCTCCACAGCGGCCCGACCGAGTAGGCGTCGAGCCGGCCAGCGAGCGCGATCGTCGCGCCGCCGTCCGCTTCGTGAAGAGCAAGTGACGCCACGGTCTAGCCGCCGCGCCCGGCCGACGCTCGGGCCGCAGCGCGGCCCGAGGGCCTCACTCGGGGAAAGAGTTGAGGCCGTACATGATCACGAGCGCCGGGCTCGGCGCCACGTTGGGGCCGAAGGTGCGGCGGAACACCTCGACGATCGCGTCGCTCGCATAGATCTGTGCAAGCGCACGGTTGACCGCGAGGCGGAACGACGCGTCCCCGCGCGGCAGCACGATGCCGTACGGCTCGAAGCCGAGGTCGTCGGCGAGAAGCTCGTACTGCGAGGGGTCTTTCACCTTCCCGGCCAGCCCGACGAGGAGGATCTTGTCGCTGGCAAGCGCGTCGACGGTGCCGGCCTCGAGCGCGGCGATGCCCTCGTCGCGGTTCTTCACGGTCACGACCGTGGCGCTGACGAGCTGCTTCTTGAGCGCCGTCTCGAGCGCCTTCTGGTTCGTGGTCCCGCCGACGACGGCGATCTTCTTGCCGGCGAGGCCGCCGAGCGACTTCGCGCCCGAGGCCTTGCGCACGAGCAGCCCGGTGGTGTCGACGAACACCGGGCTCGAGAAGTCGACCTGCTCCATGCGCGAGAGCGTCGCGGTGGTCGAGCCGCACTCCATGTCCGCCTGGCCCTTGCGCACGAGCTCCATGCGGTTCTGCGAGGTCGCCGCGACCCACTTCACCTGCAGGGGCTGGGTCTTGAGCTGTTGCTCGAGGCTCGCCACGACCCGCTTGCAGAGGTCGACCGTGTATCCGGCCGGCTGCTTGTTCTCCTCGAACGAGAAGGGCAGGGCGTCGGTGCGGTAGGCGATCGTGACCGTCTTCGAGTCGCGGATCTTCTTGAGCGTGCCGTCCAGGGACTGGGCATGGACCAGGGCGGGGGCTGCGAGGAAAGCAAGCACGGCAACGGCGAGGCGGATCACGGCGGGTCTCCCTTGGGTCGAAGGCTCGGAGGATATACGCGTCCCGACGCTCGCGCCATCGCGCCTACCCGCGCGCCGCGCCCCGCACCGGCTGGGTTTCGGCGCGTGAGATGACCTCCACGCGCAGCGGCGTGGACGCGTCGACGTGCACGTCGCGCTGCGGGAACGGGATGCCGATGCCCGCCTCCGCGAGCGCCTTCTCGACCATGAACCGCAGGTCGCTCGCGATCAGGCGGCCGTCGGCGCCCTTGGCGTAGTCGATCCAGTACTCGAGGCTGAACGCGAGCGCGTCGGACCCGAAGTCCTCGAAGATCACGCGCGGTCCCGGGTCCTTCAGGACCTGTCCGTGGCGCTCGGCCACGGCGAGCAGCGTGTCGCCGACCTTGCGCGTGTCCGAGCCGTACGCGACGCCCACCTTCACCGACCGCCGCACTCGCGGGCTCGAGTAGGTCCAGTTGGTGACGTTCGATTCGACGAACACCGAGTTCGGAACCAGCGTCTCGATGCCGTCGGCCGTGCGGATCGTCGACGAGCGGATGCTGATGTTGGTGACCGTGCCCACGATGTCGCCGATCTGCACGATGTCGCCGACCTTGAGCGGCCGCTCGATGAGCAGCATGACGCCGCTGATGAAGTTCTTGATCAGGACCTGGGCGCCGAAGCCGAACCCGATCGCGAGCGCGCCGCCGAGGAACGCGAACACCGTAAGCGGTATTTTCACGAGATCGAGCGCGAGCACGAACAGCACCGCGACGAGGATCACCTGCAGCCAGCGCCGCACGGTCCGCGCCGCCGCGGGGTCGGCCTTGAGCCGGCCGATGAGCGTGCGCTCGAGGCGCCGTACCAGCCACGACACGACGAGGTACCCGAGCACGAGCAGCACGATCGCGCCCACACTCTTCCCGACCGTCACGCTGCGCGTCGAGGTGATCTTGCGGCCGTCGACCTCGACGGTGTCCTCGGCGGTGAACATCTCGAAGTTCCAGATGCTGCGGCCGACGCCGGCCGCCGCGTACCAGGCGTCGAGCCCATAGGCCCAGAGGGGCCGCGCACCGCGCGTCCCCTCGAACTCCTCCTTCCAGCGCTCGAGCGTGGCGCGCTCGCGGTCGATCGCGGACTGGAGCCGCGCGTACACGGCCTCGCGCTCCCGCCAGGCGTCGAGCAGGGCGCGGGCGCCCGCGGCATCGTCCGGGGAAGCGGCGACGGCAAGCTGGTTCTCGGCCTGCGCGATGCGGCCGCGCACGACCGCCAGTTCGTTCGCGACGTATTCGCGCCAGGGCTGGGCGCGCTTCAGGAACCCGATCACGCCCTCGTAGGTCGCGCGCTTCTTCGCCGGATCGCTCGAGCTCGCGATCTCGAAGCGCCCTTCCCAGGTGGAGCGGCTGAAGCTGTTTACGTCGATCAGCGCGCGCAGCAGGTCGTAGCCGACGTCGGCGTTCTGCTTCTGCACGCGACGCAAGTCGAGCGCGCGC
The DNA here is from genome assembly GCA_963747775.1 of uncultured beta proteobacterium. Classification (GTDB taxonomy): domain Bacteria; phylum Pseudomonadota; class Gammaproteobacteria; order Burkholderiales; family SG8-39; genus JAGVSZ01. Next base: position 389,552 of record CAVVGT010000016.1, on the reverse strand, counting down.
TCGAGTTGGGCGACCCGCGCGCCGCCGTCGCCCGCCGGCGCGGCGCGCGCGGCATCCAGCTCGGCCTGCGCGGCTTCGAGCGCCATGCGCCGTGCCTCCTCGCGGGCGCGCATCTGCGCCGCTTCCCGCTCGAGCGCCGCACGCTCGGTGGCCAGGCGGGCGAGGACGCGATCGAGGTCGGCGCGTGGGAAAGTGACGGCCGCGGACGCGACCTTGAGCTGCCTGTCGAGGAAGGCGGCCTCGCTGCGCGCCTCGTCCGCTTCCGCGACCGCAAGGCGTCGCGTCGCGTCGATGAGCGCAACCTGGGCCCCCTCGAACCGGGCCCGCAAGTCGGCGGACTCCCGCTCCCACGCCGCGAGGGCGCGCTGACCGTCCGTCGCGCTCTCGGTCCGCTCGTTCGCCTGGCGCACCGCGGCCTGCGCTCGCGCCAGACGCTCGCGTCCGGTGTCGCCCTGCGCCTCGAGCAGTTTCACTTTCGACTCGGCCGCCTCCAGCCGGTCGCGCGCGGACGCGAAAGCCCCGCGCAGCTCGTCGACCATGAGAAGCGAATAGGGCGGCGGGGTCGCAAAGCCGCTCCAGGCCGCGGACCGGGCGCCGAGCTCCGCGCGCCGCCGCTGCGTCTCGGCGAGGACCCGTTCGTTGTCGAGCATCTGCTCGTAGCTGCGAACGAGACGCTCCGCCGTCGCGCGCCGTTCGATCAGCGCGTCGTTGGACACGCCGGCCGGTACGCCTTCGCGGGTCGTGACCTGCCGCCCCAGGCGCGCCAGCTCCGAGCGTGCATCGGCGACTCGCTTTTCGAGCGAGCCATCGGATTCGACGGCCGGCTGCACCGCGGCGGGAGCGTCTGCCTTCGGGGCGGGCGAGAGGCCTGGCAGCCCGGGCGGCAGCGACTGCGCGAGCGCAGTGCCGGCGAGGCCGATCGCGGCGATGGCGAAGAAGCGGCGCATGGCGAGCCGCAAATGTAGCGCAGCGTGGCATGATCCGCCGGGTCGATACGGAGGAGGAACATGGCGCTCGGACGCCTGCTCGCATTCGCCGCTGCGCTCGCGCTCGCCGGCACCGCGGCGGCGCAGACCTACCCGAACAAGCCCATCCGCTTCATTGCGCCGTTCGCCGCGGGCGGCGCGCTCGATACATTGACCCGCACGATCGCCGCCCGCATGCAGGAGAGCTGGGGCCAGCCGGTCGTCGTGGAGAACCGCACCGGCGCCGGCGGCAACATCGGCGCGGACATCGTCGCCAAGGCGGCACCCGACGGGTACACGCTCGTGATGGGCACGATCGCGACGCACGCGATCAACGTGAGCCTCTACAGCACGATGCCGTACGACGCGGTGAAGGACTTCGCGCCGGTGACGATCGCCGCCTCGATCAACAACTCCCTGTCGGTGCATCCTTCGGTGCCGGCGAAGAACGTCGCCGAGCTGATTGCGTACGCCAGGGCCAATCCGGGGAAGCTCACCTTCGGCTCCGCCGGCAACGGCACCTCGCAGCACCTTGCGGGCGAGCTGTTCAAGACCATGGCCGGCGTGGAAATGGTCCACATCCCCTACAAGGGCGGCGCGCCGGCGATGGTGGATCTCCTCGCCGGGCAGATCTCGATGACCTTCGGCGACATCCCGACCGCGCTGCCGCACATCCGCGCCGGCAAGCTGCGCTCGCTCGCGGTGACCGGCGCGAAGCGCTCGCCGCTGCTGCCCGACGTGCCGACGATCGCGGAGCAGGGCTTGCCCGGCTTCGATGTCAGGGCGTGGTTCGGCGTGTTCACCACCGCCGGCACGCCGCGTCCGGTGGTGAATCAGCTCAACGCCGAGATCGTGCGGATCCTGAGCCTGCCCGACGTGCGCGAGAAGCTCCTCGGCATCGGCATGGAACCGGTCACCGACTCGCCCGAAGAGTTCGCCGCTTACGTCCAGCGCGAGATCGTGAAATGGGCGCAGGTCGTCAAAGCCTCCGGAGCCAAAGCACAATGACCGTCATCGACGTCCACACCCACATGCTCACCCACGACTGGGTGAAGCTGCTCGAGCAACACGGCCGCCCGCGCTACACGCTGCAGGAAGTGAAGGGCGGGCTGCGGGCCATCCATCTCGACGGCGCGCCGTTCATGACGCCGGTGCCGGCGATGTTCGACTGGGACCTGCGCATCCGCAACATGGACAAGGCGCGCATCGACGTCTCCGTCGTGTCGCTCACGTGCCCGAACGTCTTCTGGGGCGACGCGCAGGTGAGCGTGAAAGCCGCGCAGGGCATGAACGACACGTTCGCCCAGGCGCAGACCGCGCACCCGGGGCGCATCCGCTGGTTTTGCTCGCTACCGTGGCAGCACGCGGACCTCGCGCTCGAGGAGCTGAAGCGCGCCACCTCGAAAGGCGCTTCGGGCGTGATGGTGCTCGCGAACATCGGCGGGAAGCCGCTCACCGATCCTGCGTTCGCATCGATCTGGAGGGCGATCGACGAAGCGGCGTTGCCAGTGCTCGTTCACCCGACCGCGCCACCCGGCGTCGGCGAGCTCGGCATGCAGGAGTTCCAGCTCGTCGCGTCTCTCGGCTTCACGTTCGACACCTCGCTCGCCGTCGCGCGCATGATCTACGACGGGTTCTTCGACCGGAACGAGAAGGTCAAGATCATCGCCGCGCACGGCGGCGGCGCGCTGCCGTTCCTGATCGGACGCCTCGACCAGTGCTGGGAGAACATCCCCGCCGCGGCGGCCAAGACGAAGCTCAAGCCCTCGCACTACGCACGCCAGATCTACGCCGACTCGGTCGTGTTCCGCCAGGACGCGCTGGAGATGGCGGTGAGCGTGTTCGGCAGCGAGAACGTAATGTACGGCTCCGACTATCCGCACACCATTGGCGACCCGATTGGGTGCCTGGCGCGAGTGGACGCGCTGGCGGACGGCGTTCGGGAGCGGGTGCGGGGGGGCAACGCGCGGCGGGTGTTCGGGGTCTAGGATGAGTTCGCGGCGGCGCCGGATCGGAGGGTGCACGGGATTGACTGGGACCGCCTTGCCCCGTGAAGGTCGGGAGTACGGGGCTCTGCCTCTGCGCGACGAGATCGAGTTCCACCCGCACGCGAATCGCTTCCAGTTCGACGATCCGGTTGTCTCCGCGCGCGCACGAGGAATTGTTCTCGCACTCCCCCGGCAGCATCGTCGTCCGCGAGCGGTCGGGACTACTGGCACTGGCGTCGCTACGCGCTCAACGGAAAAGAGCAGGAGCAATCACTCGGCCCGGTGGGCGACGCGGCAGCCGCCGCGCGGAAGGCAGAGCTCGAGGCGCGGATCGCCTTCGCTCATCGGTTAGCGAAGGATGCCAACGCGCTGTGCCGCCCGGGGATACTTCTCCGCGGACAACAGCACGGTAGTGACGCTTGAGACGCTCTACAACGCAGGCGTGTTCCAAACCGGCGCGATGCTGGTTGGCGCGCACGCGTACGGGGCGCTCCTCAATACCCTCGGCGTGAAGCCGCGCCGCAACTACACGGCCGAGGACATCGAAATCGCCCGCGACGCGCCCATTCAGCTCGTCATGATCCCGGAAGGCGGTGCTAGGAGGTGCTGCGCCGGACCGGCCTGCCGTTCGTGGAAGTGCCGGAGCTCGACGCGCGGCGACCGTTGACGTCGTTGGGGCACGAAGCTGAAAGGCGACCTGCTCGTGCCTTCCAAGGACGCGACGAACGGCCGCATGCGCGTGCCGGAGGTTTAGGTCCATGCGACCGCGTTGCCTGTTTTCAGCTTCCTCCTGGCGGAGCAGCCCGAAACCGCAATCCTCGCGCGAAATCGGGTGATCCCCCTCAAGGTGCCGCGGCCTCTCGCTGAAACCGCGGGACCTGCTGGACCGAAAGGGGCTCAGGTGCTGACCTGACGGCCCGGAGGCCGCCCGCCCGCCACAGGGCGCGCGTCACCTAGGCCCGTGGGCTGTCCTGTTCGACCGTACTCCCGGGTGCTGCCTGGCCTGTCGGTTCAAAGGACCGGACCTAGATTCGGCCGCCGCCCCCGGGTCACAGGGTGTCGGGTTCCCAACGTGTAGACTTGACTCAGCGGATGGGCAAACGCGATCCGCACTCGGAGTTCGGGGACAAGTTCCATGAAAGCATCGGTCCGCAAGCTCGTCGAGCGGCTGCGCGGCCGGCTCGCCGGGACCTCGCTAGGCCGGCGGATGGGCGTGCCGGGCGATTCGTCGCTTCCGTTCGCGAGCGATGGGGCCGACTTCACGAGCGGCAACACCGTTTTTGACGACCGCGCGCTGCGCTTTCGCAGCTTCACGACATCGGACGCGGCGACCACGGGACTGGAAGAGCCAAGCGCCGAGCACGCGGCGTTCAAGATCCGCGTGGCGAAACGGGAGGGGTTCCGGGAGGCCGCCGGCACCCTCATCGAACGTCGCTATAGCGAGCGTGGCTATCAAAGCTCCCGCAAGCAGCCGGAGGATCCGAATCTTTTCACCTTCGTCGCCTACGACGAGGGCAAGCTCGTCGGGACAGTCGGCATCCGCATCGACTCCGAGCGGGGGCTTTCGGCCGACCAGTTATACAAGGACGAGGTCGATACCCTGCGCTCAGCTGGATGCCGGCTGTGCGAGTACACCCGGCTCGCGGTCGATCACGAGGCCATATCCAAGCCCGTGCTCGCCGGACTCTTCCACACTGCGTGGATGTTCACGTATTACCTGCGCAACTGCGACTTTGCGGTAATCGAGGTCAACCCACGCCACGCCCCGTTCTATCGGAGGGCGCTCATGTTCGAGCTCCTTGGACAGGAGCGACTCAACACTCGCGTAAACGCCCCGGCAGTACTCCTTTGCTTGCAGAACGACCGCTTCCCCGCGGAGATTCAAAAATTCGGTGGAAAGCCGGAACTCGCGAAAACCACACGCCTGATGTTCCCCTATTGGTTTGGCGAAAGGCAAGCAGAAGGAATTCTTGGCCGACTGCGCGAACTCGATAGGCAAAAAAAACCGCGGTAGTTCTGGCTTCGTTGTTCTCGAGGTAGCGGTGATATCGTTATGCGGCACAGACGCAATTCGAAACCGCGCCGCACCGAGCTCTGCGGTTCTCATCGCCGCCGCGTGCGCGTGGCCGCCGACGCTAGAGCCGCTTCAGGTAGTCCCGCGTGAAGATTTTGTCTGGCAGGTCCTTGAGCACCATGCCGGAGTAGTCGAGCACGGACGCCTCGCCCTTGCGCAGCGCGTCTTGCAAGACGAGGCGGGTTGGCCGCGCGCGGCCGGCCATCTGCTGGAAGTTCTCATAGCGCGCGGTTTTCAGCAGTCGGTCGGAGAGCGAATAGAATTCCGCCTTGTGGGGAAAGAAATTCTTCTGTCTCACCCAGTACATTACGCGGTGGTAGGTGACCGTCCGGTCGAGCGCATTGAGCTCCAGGACGTAGTGGTCCTCACCGTCGATTCTCTCCGTACGCACGAGCTTCGGTATGTAGTCGCCGGTGAAGTTCGCGCGCGCGATGTCGCCGTTGGCGACCTGGCCCGTGAGGCGCTGGGCGAGTGAGAGGCGCACCGGCTGGGAGACGTTCGGCAGGAACAGCCACAGGTCGCGACCCTTCAGCAGCATGATCTGGCCCCGGTCGGCTGCGGGCTCGGTCACCATCACGATCGAGTTCTCGTTGCCCTTCGACAGCACGCGGTACTGGCGGGTGTCGGTCACCTCGCCTGCGTTCGAGTTCGCCACCGCCAGGTCGACCTGGAAACCCTCCTCGGGGAAACGGATCCGGTCGGCTTTTTCGAGGATTTCGCGCGCCAGCTTTTCATCGTTTTGACCATCCACTTGAGCGCCGCTATTGAGAAAATAGAGCAGACCGGCAAGAATCGCCGCTATGACTGCGCAGCGCTTGGAACACCGGGGAGGAAAAGCTGCACTGGGCGTCATGGCGCGGGAAGCTCTGTTTGAAGCGCGCCTAGTATAGTCGGCGCGAAGCGGCAGAAGCAGCGATGACATGAGCCTCGTGCGCGTCGAGAACGTTTCCAAGGAATACCTCCTCGGCGAGCAGCGCGTGAACGCGCTGAGCGACGTGACGCTGAGCATCGAGGCGGGCGTCTTTCTCGCCATCGCGGGCCCGTCGGGGAGCGGAAAGTCGACGCTGCTGAACCTGATCGGCTGCATCGACACGCCCACGAGCGGCCGGATCCTCATCGACGGCGAGGACGTGAGCGGGAAGACCCCCGATCAGCTCGCCGACCTGCGCGCGCGCACCATCGGTTTCGTGTTCCAGACCTTCAACCTACTGCCCGTGCTGTCGGCCGAGGAGAACGTGGAGTACCCGCTCCTGCAACGGCCCGAGCTCTCGAAAGCCGAGCGCCGCGAGCGCGTCGCGCGCTTCCTCGACATGGTCAAGCTCAAGAAATACGCGCGGCATCGCCCCAACCAGCTCTCCGGCGGACAGCGGCAGCGCGTCGCGATCGCGCGCGCTCTCGCCACCCAGCCGAAGATCGTGCTCGCCGACGAGCCGACCGCGAATCTCGATCACAAGACCGGCGAGGGCATCCTGGCGCTGATGAAGGACCTCAACACAAAGCTCGGGACGACCTTCATCTTCTCCACGCACGACAAGAAGGTGATGGCCCAGGCCGACCGGCTCGTCCGCATCGAGGACGGGCGGATCCAGATGCTCGGTGTGCGCTCCAACTCCCGCTGGCTTGTCGTTGACGAGCGGCGGCGCGCCGGGCGGGCGACTCAGGGGAGGGGATGACGACAATGCCGAGGAGATTCGCTGGCGCAAAGCGGGTGTTCTGCGGGGTCATCGCGGCCGTCTGGTGTGCCGCGGCGGTTGCGCAGGCGCAGAAGCCGTCGACCGACGGCCTGCCGGGCTCGCGCGACGAGCTGTTCGGCACCAAGCCTGCGGCAGCAACCCCGGCGAGCGACAAGCCGTTCTCGCTCGGCGGGTTCTACGACTTCCTCGGCGCGTACACCTACTCCGACCCGTCGCACTGGTCCAACGCGGTGAACCGGTTTCAGCTCTCGGCGCAGGGCAACCTCGGCGCACACGCGAAGTGGAAGATCGGCGGGCGCGTCGACGCGGACATCGTCTATGCGACCTCGGACTTCTACTTGTCCGACGTGCGGAACGATCAGAAGTTGAACGCCTTCTGGCGCGAGACCTACGTCGACTTCTCGGCCGCCGGCTGGGATTTCCGCGTGGGCGCCCAGAACATCGTGTGGGGCGAGGTGGTCGGGCTCTTTTTCGCAGACGTCGTGTCGGCGCTCGACCTTCGCGAGTTCGTGCTTCCAAGCTTCGACATCCTGCGCAAGCCGCAGTGGGCCGCCCGCGCCGAATACTTCAAGGGCGACGCGCACCTCGAGCTCGTGTGGATCCCGTTCCAGACCCTTGATGACATCGGCAAGCCCGGCTCGGATTTCTACCCCGCGCGCCTGCCGTCGCCGACGCCGGGCAGCGTGGCTGCGGCCTTCCTCGATCCGGTAAAGCCGACGCAGAACCTCGGCAACTCGGCCTACGGGGTACGCGCCAACACGCTCGTCGGTGGCTGGGATCTCGCGGCATTCTACTATCGAAGCTTCTCCAACTCGCCCACGTTCTTCCGGATTCCGAGCGTGAACCCGACGCTGCCGTTCGCGTTTCAGCCGCGCTACGAACGCATCTGGCAGGCGGGCGGCACCGTAAGCAAGGACTTCGGGCAGGTTGTCGCACGTGCCGAGCTGGTGTACGCCGATGGCCGGAGCTACGCGTCGACCGACCCGAATGCCCCCGAGGGCGTGCTAACAAAGGACACTTTCGACTGGATCGTCAGTGCAGACTTCACGCTACCACGCGACGTCAGGCTTAACCTGCAGGCCTTCCAGCGACTCTACAGCGGCGGCGACAGCACCCTGGCTCTGCAATCGGGCAGCTTCGGTGTCAGCGCGCAGATTTCCGGCAATGTGACACCGACGCTCGAGCCACAGCTTCTCTGGATCCAGACATTCGGCGGCGGAGGGGGCCTGATCCGCCCGCGCGTGAACTGGACGCCGGCCAAGAACACCCTGGTCGGCGTCGGCGTGGACGTCTTCATCGGTCCAAACGACGGCGTCTTCGGGCGCTACAACAACCGCGACCGCATCTACACTGAAGTTCGGTACGATTTCTGAGCCCTTCGCTCGAGACTGGAGCGGAAACCTCCCGGCGATCTGAGAGTTGACAACGACCACGCGCGGGGGTCACCGCCGGCGCGACTCAGGCCCGCCCCACGCTGGCGCCCATGCGGGGGCGATTAGAAGATCCCGGCGAAGCGCGCTTGACCGCGCCCAGGACGATCAAGACGTCGGAAACGACGCGAGCGCGCCCTCGAGCTGCGAGATCTTCTGGCTCAGCTCGCTCACTGGTAGCCGCAGCAGCACCGACGGCGCCCCCACGCGCGGACACACGCTCGGCTCCCCTGCGACCTTGAAGCACAGCGCGCGCCGGTAAAACGGCACGTGACGCGGGTTCACCTCGATGTAGGTGTCGTCCAGACGATGCAACACCATGAGGCCATGCGCGGCGTTGAACAGGGCGGCGAGGACGGCCTTCGAACTCGAGCTGGCTGCGTCGTCCACGGCGAGGCGCACGACTTCGCCGAGGCGCTTGCCCTCGGTGCGGGCCACTTCAATCGGCTGTCGGTTCGACTCCTCTACAAGCAGCCCGGCGGGTGAATCGAGGCCGAGCGTGATCGTTCCCACAACCTGTCCGCTGCGGCGGGCGAGGATGACGTGCCTCGGCCGACTGCGCGTGGGCGAATCGACTGCGGCCTCGAAGCCATCGACGCGGTAACCGCGGCTAAGGTATTGCCGTTCAACGAGCGCGTCCGCCTCACGGAACGACTGACGCATATGCGCCAGAGCGACATCAACCCGATCGCGCACCGGGCGCAGCTGCTCTCGAGGCTCGTCGTCGCCGGTCGCCCAGCGCAGGAATTTCTCGATCGAGGAGCCCGCATAGCCGCGCATTGCGGCCTCGAACGCGAGCGTGGAACTGGCCGTCAGAGCCGCGACGAACGTCGCGTGCTGCGCGGCGGCCTGCAGTGAGGCGAGTGTCTCAGGCACCATCCCCAGATCCTCTTACACACAGAAGCACATCCCCAGCACGAGTCAGAAGACCCGATACTCTCCGCCTGGTGTGGAAGGAGGATGAACGGCGTTGTTGTAGCGGGCTCATTGGCCCGACTACCTTTGAGTGACTGCCGCCCCCGCGGATTCCTTCGGGCACAGATGCTAGCGCGATCGCGGGTGCTTGCAAAGTGTCTCTCTAGCCCGACATTACATTGTTCTTTCATAGGCCTGCAACGGTTTCTTGGAGTGGGGTCCGGCGAGCAGCCCAGAGCCGCCGATTCCGCCGGTCGAGGCGCGTGCAGAGGATCTGCCGGCGCCGTCGAACTCAGGGAGATCGCAGCAAGCGACTGCCGCGAGCGCACCGAGGCGCCGTCGTTGGCCCTCTGCTAAACCGCTTGGCGCAGAGCCTCGACGATGGCGACGCGCCGCGCGCGGATGGCGGGAAGGACGCCAGAGAGCACGGCCGCAAGAACGCCTACGAGCGCTGCTTCGAGCAGACCTGCGGAAGAAAGCGCGATCTGCGCCGTATAGCCCACGCTCGAATTCGGCGGCGGCGGCATCGGGATGCCGATCGCCGAGATCACCAGGGCGATGACCATCCCGAGCACGAGACCAACGCTTGCGCCCGCGAGACCCAAAACCAGACATTCGGTCAGGATCAGGCTCATCACCCGGCCACCTCGATTGCCGAGCGCCCGCATTGTCCCGAATTCCGCAAGACGCTCGAACACGGTCATGTTGACCGTATTGGCCACGCCGAGCACAACCAGAAACAGGATGATCAGTCGGAGCACCGCGAACTGCCGGTCATACAGGAGCACGGTGTTCGCGTAGAAATCGTTGAGCTCGTCCCAGGTCTTGACGACCAGATCGTCAGGACGGAGTTGCTCCGAAAGAGCACCTGCGATCCGGCGGGTATCCGCGGTCCGCGCGAGCTGGACAACAATTGTATTGGCATCCGGCGTGGAAAGAAGCTCCTGTGCAGCGGTGAGCGATACCTTAAGGGCTCTTGCGTCGTAGTCCTTCGAAAAACTGCGGAACACGCCGACCACCTCGAGATCGGCCGTATTCATTGCACCCTCGAGCGTACTCGCCAGCAGCGTCACGCTGTCACCGGGGCGGACGTTCAGCGTCTTCGCTAGGCCCTCGCCGACCAGCGCGCCATGAACATCCTTGCCGGTCAGGAGGCGGCCGTCGAGGAGGGTCAGCGAGGTCGAGAGCGCTGCTTCTTTGTCGGGCTCGCCGCCCTCGCCGACGATCGGGACGTCGACGCGCCCGTTGCCCAGTAAGCCGGAGAAGTAGAGGCGCGCCATCGCGCGCTCCACACCGGGAACGCCTGAGATCGTGGTCGCAACCTTGGCCGGATCCGCGATCCGGTACTTCTCGGGTGCTCGCGAGCCTTCGGCAAAGAGCGCCGGCTTGGCGACCTGCAGGTGCCCGGTCTGGGAGCGGATGATCGACTCACTGAGTTGGCGATAAAGGTCCAGCACGAACCCGCCGCTCAGGATGAGGCCTGCAACCCCGGCCGCGATCGCGGCGAGGACCAAACCGGTTCGCCCCCAGTGCCGCAGGAGGTTGCGGAGCGCGAACTGGAGCAACATGGGCTTGGCGGAGCGGGGTCCCGGTGTGCTCGGCTACCTTCCGTGGCGCAATGCGTCCACGATCTCGATGCGGGACGCCTTCCACGCCGGGTACAGAGCGGCGACGAGCGCGGACACTGCGGCAAGCGCGAACGCCTGAAGCACTGCCGGAGGCGTGACGATCATCCCGGCCCGGTAACTTTGCGTCTGACCGGGCGGAGGAGGCATCGGGATGCCCACAGCCGAAATGAGCGCGGCAAGCCCGATCCCGAGCAGCAGGCCGGCGAGCCCGCCGACGAGACCCAGAACCAGGCCCTCGGTGACGAACTGCGCAAGGATGCCCCGCCGTGGGGTGCCCAGCGCCATCGACGTCCCGATCTCGCTCGTGCGCTCGAGCACGCTCATCATCATGCTGTTGGCGATCGTGAGTACGATCAGCAGCCCGATGATGCCGTGCATGAACCCCATCTGCCGCGAGAGGAGTTGCACGGTCTTGTTGTAGAAGTCGGCGAGCTCATACCATGGAACGAACTCGAGGTCCTGATCCGCGAAGCGGCTGCGAAACTCCGCGAGTGCGGCCGGAGTGTCAGCCGTGTCCCGCAGCACTACGACCCAGCGATGGGCGCCGTCGACCCGGAGCAGGGTCTGCGCGACGAAGGTTGGCGCCCGCATGGCGCTGTCGTCGTACGCTTTGCTCACGGTGGCGAAGAGCCCGCGTACCTTGACCTCAATGGCGTTCACGCCGCCCCTCGGCGTATTGGCGAGTAGGACGAGCGTGTCGCCCACCTTCGCCCCCAAGTTCGCGGCGAGCCCTTGTCCGACGATGATCCCGGTACGGTCCTGGGGCGAGAGCTTCCCCCCTGAACGATGATCGACACGGTCCCGAAGTTTCTCTCCCTCTCCGGGTCGACCGCCTCGCCGAGGAAGGAGAGCGTGACGTCGCCCTTGCTGATCAGCCCACTGTAGGCGATTCGCGGTGCGACCGTTCGCACTCGCGGCGACGCCAGCAGCGCCGCGAGCACCTCGGACTGCCCGGGCAGAAGGAACCGCGTGGGATCGGCGATCCCGTGCTCATGGAACCCTTTCCGTGCGATATGGATGTGACCGAGACCCTGCTGGATCGTGCCCTCGCGGGTGGCCCAAAAGATCCACTCAATGAAGGCGCTCGCGAGGATGAGGGCGACGACACCGAAAGCGATTGCGCCCGCTGCAATCCCAGTTCGACGTCGGTGCCGCAGAACGCTGCGGGTCGCGTGCGCAAAGCTCGCGCGGACGGAGGCGTTGATCGGGTTCATTCGGTGCTTGCAGCGCCCTTGACGCGTCCCCTTGCTGCGCCCACGCCGCAGTGCCCCAAGCGTCAGCCGGACGCTGCCCGATCGAAGAAGCTATGATCGCCCGCTGGCGATGGCGCAAACGTTGCGTAGCGGTCAAAAGTGTCGCACGGATTCGAGTACGACGAGGCCTTCTCCCGCAACCTCGGGTGGGTGACGGAGGCCGAGCAGCAGACGCTTCGACGGAAGTGCGTGGCGATCGCCGGGCTGGGGGGCGTCGGGGGGGCTCATCTGTTGACCCTGGCCCGACTCGGGATCGGTCGGTTCGCGATCGCGGACATGGACCGGTTCGATCTCGCGAACTTCAACCGGCAGGTCGGGGCGACTGTCGATAGCCTGGGCCGCTCCAAGGCCGAGGTGCTTGCGCAGATGGCGGCGGAAATCAACCCCGAATTGGAGATCCGACGTTTCCCGGAAGGCGTCGACGCGGGAAACATCAGCTCATTTCTCGCCGGTGCTGACGCATATGTCGACGGACTGGATTTTTTCGCGTTCGATGCTCGCGAGCGGGCGTTTGCCGCGTGTGCAGCGCTCGGCATTCCGGCGGTGACCGCGGCACCCATCGGCATGGGAGTCGCAGTGCTCAACTTCCTCCCTGGGGGCATGACGTTCGAGGAGTATTTCAGGTTCGGCGCCGCTGCCGACGAAGGCGACAAGGCACTTCGGTTTCTGCTCGGCCTTACCCCAAAGATGCTACACCGCGGTTACCTCGTCGACGCCTCGCGGGTTAACCTTCGCGACCGACGCGGGCCGTCGACCATCATGGCCTGTCAGCTCTGTGCAGGCGTCGCGGCGACGGAGGTGTTGAAGATTCTCCTGCGGCGCGGCCCTGTGCTCGCGGCACCCCGGGGACTGCACTTCGATGCGTACAAGAACCGGATGGTGCGAACCTGGCGGCCGTGGGGCAACGCGAATCCCCTGCAGAGGGTGATGATGGCGCTCGCCCGTCGGCAATATCGCGCGTGAACAGCGACGATCCGAAGGGCGGGCACGATGCGCGTCATTGAGCAGATCCTCGATCTCGCGCGCTGGGCGCCGAGTGGCGACAACACACAGCCGTGGCGATTCGAGATCGTCTCCGATGACTATGTGGTCATTCACGGCTTCGACACGCGTCAACACTGCGTATACGACCTTACCGGCCACCCGAGCCAGATCGCTATCGGCGCAATGCTCGAAACCCTGCGCATCGCGGCCAGCGGATTCGGGAAGGGCGCCGACGTGGACCGTCGCATTGATTATCCGGAAGAGACGCCGACGTTCGACGTGCGACTTAGAGATGACCCTGCGGTGCAACCCAGTGATCTCATTCCCGCAATCAAGACGCGCTCGGTCAATCGGCGGCCGTACTCGATGCGCCCTCTCACGCCGGCAGAGAAAGGGTGCCTGGACGCGAGCGTCGGACCGTCTCACACGGTCCTTTGGGTGGAAGACTTAGCGACCCGATGGCGAATGGCGCGTCTCCTCTTCTCCTCGGCGAAGCTGCGCCTCACCATCAAGGAGGCCTACGACGTCCATGCCGCGGTCATCGAATGGAATGCGAGGTTCAGCGAGAGCAAGGTCCCCGATCAGGCGATCGGCCTGGACCCGGCCACGTTGCGCCTCATGCGCTGGGCGATGAGAAGTTGGACGCGGACGAAGGTTCTCAGCACGTATTTCGGGGGAACGCTCGTGCCGCGATTGGAACTGGACCTCTTGCCCGGTATCGCTTGCGCGGCCCATCTGGTCATCTTGGCACGCGCAGAACCTCAGGGCGTCGACGACTACGTCAGTGCGGGAGGCGCGGTCCAGAGGCTTTGGCTTGCCGCCACCCGCTTCGGACTTCAACAGCAGCCCGAGATGACCCCGCTGATCTTCAGCGGCTATGCGTGGCACCAGACGTCCTTTTCTGGGGACCGGTCGGCAATGGAAAAAGCCAAGCGGCTGCGCGCGCGGCTCGGCGAGCTGATTGGCGATGATCAGCTGCTTCGGGCGGTATGGATGGGAAGGATCGGTTCGGCAAACGGCGCGCTCGCGCGCTCGCTGCGTCTCCCGCTGGACGCCCTCCTCTGGCAGCGGACGCGAGCCTAGAGGTCATGCCCGCATGATGGCCAGCGGCAGCCGGCACGCTTGATCGCCGCGCGCGCGCCTGAGATCGGCATGCGCGAAAGCGACACGGTCGCGATCCAGTCGATGACGCTCGACGACGTCACGAAGCAGCATTGGGACGTGATCGTCGTTGGCACCGGCATGGGAGGCGCGACGATCGGGTATGCCTTGGCGAAAGCCGGAAAGCGTGTGCTCTTTTGCGAACGCGGGAAGTCCCGGGCAAGGCCTTCCGCGCTCACGGGCCGCTACGCCGAAGACTTCTTCGACCGTCCGACAGCGCCACAACCGAAGCATCGGTCAGTGCTCGCCAACGCCGGCCGCGAATGGGAGGAAATCGACGCCCGAAGCGGGACTAGGGTCAAGAGTTACGTCCCGTTCGTTGGGGCCGGCACCGGTGGCTCGAGCGCTCTTTACGGCATGGCAATGGAGCGTTTGTTTCCTCAAGATTTCACCCCGCGCGCCTGCCACCCAACCGCCACCGATAGCAGCTTGCCGGACGCCTGGCCGATCGGCTACGGCGACCTCGTCCCGTTCTACGAGCAGGCGGAGCGTCTTTACCGTGTTCGGGGCGAGTCCGACCCTCGACGAGGCCCGGAATTCCGGCCCGAATATCTAGAGCCTCCCGCCATGACCGGAGCTGCGAGGGAGCTGTTCGACTACCTGCGTACACAAGGCTGCCATCCTTACCGCCTGCCGCTCGCATGCGAATTCAGGCCTGGATGTCAGTGCTGCCAAGGATATCTGTGTCCGCTGGACTGCAAGAACGATAGCAGTCGTATCTGTTTGCTCCCCGCGCTCGACGCGTTTGGCGCACATCTCCTGGACGAGTGCGAAATCACGCGCCTGGAGGCGAGTCGCGAGCGCGTGACAGAGGTTGTCTGCCGGCGACACAGTCAACACGTCGGCTTGCGCGCGTCGGTTGTTGTGCTTGCCGCCGGGGCTCTACAGACCCCAAGAATACTGTTGAACTCGGCCTCCCCGTTGTGGCCACAGGGTCTTGCGAACGGCTCGGGACTCGTCGGCAGGAACCTGATGCGTCACTACGTGGATTTGTATGCGATCAAGCCGAAGGCTGCTCGCGAAATCGACTCCAGGCTCAAGGAACTTGCTTTCACCGACTTCTATTTCTCTATGGACCGCAAACTTGGGTCGGTGCAGTCGTTCGGGGCACTCCCCGCTGCCACGCACCTTGTCGAGTCCCTTGGACAAGACGTGGCTCAGGGGTCATCCCAGCTTGTTGGCAGTCTTTACAACCTTGTCCGGCCGTGGCTTCGCCGGTATCTTGAGCGCGCCTTGTCCGGGACCCTGATCCTCGCATCGATCGTCGAGGATCTTCCTTACCTGACAAATCGGGTAGACATCAGCCCCGTTACCGGACGGCTACGCATCGATTACCGTCTGCACCCCGGAGAGCGTGTGCGCATCCGCCGGATGCGCTCCCGAATGCGCGAACTTCTGGGGCCCTTCCGCCCCCTGGTCATTCGACAGGCCGAGAACGATTCGCGCCTTGCCCACGCCGCCGGAACCGCCAGATTTGGAACTGATCCGGACACGAGCGTGCTTGGTTCAGACAATCGGGCGCACGGCCTCGAGAATCTGTATGTCGTCGATGCCAGCTTCTTTCCATCAAGTGGCGGGACGAATCCGAGCCTTACGATCGCGGCGAATGCTTTGAGGGTCGCCGAGCAGATGATCCATGTCGCTTTTTCGTAACGTCGAAGAACTTTACAGCCTTCGGCATTGACGCTTGAGCTTTAGCAGTAACCTAATGATCTTTAGCGTCTTTCGGATCTGGCATGGCACTTGCATCATGTCGCGCAAAGGTTCTGCCGTGCGGGGCCTGAATGAGGAGATGTCAATGAAAAAGATCTGCACTAAGCCCCTTCTGGCGCTGGCTATTGCCGCGTTCTTCTCCACTGCGGCACAGGCCGCTCTCATCAATCCAGATGGTGGCGTAAACGATCCCACCATCAGCGTTGGGAGCTTGGACTGGACTGCTGGCAACCTCCTTGTCACTCCGGTCGGCGAGACCGTCGTGACAAACCCGGTGGCCGGAAACGTGATCCAGGTCTACGCCCAGGCCGGGTTGAGCGCTTTCGTGAATTCTAGCGGTGTCGGCATCGGTGGTTTGAACCTCAACGGAGGCATCGCGGCCACCAACTACGAGTGGACCTATGTCACGGCATTCCAGGAGACCGTGTTCGACGCGAGTGGTCCCGTCGGTGCGGGGACGGCCACGTTCGATGTGAGCGCGGGTGGTACCAACTTCTTCCAGATTTGGTATGACCCGACGCCAGACCAAAACAGTCTGCGTGGCACCGGATTCAACGACAGCGTTTTGATTCTCGAGGGCACGGTGACGCCGTTCGACGCGACGACGCAGAACGGCAGGAGTTCGTTTACCGCGAGCGGTATTAGCACGTCGGATCCCGACCTGGATAATTTCAATGTCAACAACTATCCCGCAGTCGACAGCATCAGCGGGACCGGTGGTGGTAAGCTGGCAATATCCGTGGCTTCGGCTAACCCGGCCTTTTTCCTTGGGGGTGTACCTAGCGTGTTTCTCCTTAATTTTGACACGCAGCTCAACCTCGCATTCTCGCAGACCAACCCCTCGTCCTGCTTCTGGAATGGGGTAGCGCTCATCAACGGTGTGGGGCCGAACAGCGCCGGTGGACCGTGTCTCGTCAATACAGTTGGCACGGTCAACGGGTTTAACGGCACCAACGAAGTCCTGATGACCGACTCGACCGCGAGTTTTCCTACTCCGGAGCCCGGCTCGCTCGCGCTGTTCGGTGCGGCGCTCAGCGCCCTCGGGTTCTCCCTGAGGCGTCGGAGAGCTTGACAGGCTCAGCCCAGGCTGAGACAAAGAAAGGGGCGAAAGCCCCTTTCTCTTTTTCTGGGGGCGGCAATGGTCCCGTGGCGGGGTGACTGGGCTTTGGTCACCGGAGCTTCTTCCGGCATCGGCCAGGAGTTCGCGATTCAGCTGGCGGCGGCGGGTCTGAATCTGGCACTGATCGCCCGTCGCGGCGCGCGCCTCGACGCCCTTGCACTGAAGCTGAGGAGCGACTCCGGGGTAGAAACCATGGTAGCGGTGGCAGACCTTGGCGAGCCCGGCGTCGCGGCCAGCGTCCTCAGCCGGCTCGAGGCCGTCGGCGTGCGCGTTCGACTGCTGGTCAACAATGCCGGCGCGGGAAGATGGGGCCGGTTTGAGACGGTGGCGATCGGGGATTACGACGACATGCTGCGAGTCAACAACACAGCTATGGTCGCGCTGTGCCGAGCGTTCTTTCCCCACTTGCGTTCGTTTCCCAGCAGCGCGGTCATCAACGTTTCCTCCCAGGCCGCGTTTCAGCCCGTTCCGTTCATGGCGGTGTATGGCGCAAGCAAGGCTTTCGTGCACCACTTCAGCCTCGCGCTCTACGAAGAGTGGAGACGGTACGGCATCCACGTTCAGACGTTGGTGCCCGGGCCAACGAGGAGCGAGTTCGACCAGAAGGCGGGTGCGTATGCGAGTGCGGTCCGCGAACGGCATGCCCCTTCGGAAGCCGTAAGCGCGGCCCTGAAGCGCCTTGAGCGGGACGGGCCGATGGTCTCATCGGCAAGAGGGACCTTCAAGCAGCGAGTCTTTGCCGGATGCTTCCCACCCAGATTCGTGGTTCGGGAGGTCGGCAAGATGTTCCGCCCGCCGGACGAGGACTGATCAGCCGGCCGCCGCCGCTTGGGCAGGGCGTGAGAGCGCCTTGAGCCTGCGCGCGGGAATGCCGCCCCACAACTCGTTCGCCGGAATCTTCGTGTCGATGGTCGCGACCGAACCGGGCGCGAGGACCGCGTTCTCGCCCAGTTCCACTCCGGGCATCACGACCGAGTTCATCCCCACGACCGCGCCGGCGGCGATCTTGACGGGTTTGAGCACGATCTCGTCATGCGTGATCGCGTGCGCGGTGATCACGGAATTCTGGCCGATCGTCGCGCGCGCCCCGATCTCGAGGAGCGGGTGGTCCCTCAGCACGCCCGCGATGGCGACTTGAGGTCCGACCGACGCACCGAATCCCACGTGGAGCAGGGCCTCGGTGAACACCGTCCGGAACGGGGACAGAGATTTCGTGGCGAGATCCACCAGCACTGCATTGAGCTTCCAGTAGGCGAAAGCGGGATCGTCCATTGTGAAGTTCCCGCAGGGGTAAGGCCAGATCCGGCGCGCGAAGGCGAGAAGGCCCATGCTCAAGGTGCCATAGGCTAGAAGGAAGATCCCCAGATCTACCAGCGCCTCGTAAGCGCCACCCACGGGAATGACCCACGCGATCCATGCGCTCGCGCCTGCAAGGGCCATAACGCACGCGCTCACGAGCAAAAAGTCCGTTGCAGAAGTCTTCATCGATCGTCGAACGAACTTGCGCGTGATGAGGCCCAGATTCGCGGGCGTCTACCGTTTCGCCGTGCGAGCCCTGCGATCGGCCCCGTGCTTCGGACCGGCGCGGCTCGTTGCGTCCCTCACGTCCTTGCAAGTAGCCTCCAGTGTAGCGACGAAGGTTGTCCGGGCATCGTGTTCCTTGAACAGCCCCGCAATCGTCTTAGCGCGATCGGCATATTTCTTCTCCGACAGCATCTCGATTGCAACTGCACGTATGTGCTGGATGCTCGCTCGGTCCCCGCGAAGAAGTCGACCGGCTCCGAGCCGCACCAGGGCTTCCATGTTGAGAAACTGATCCAGGTTGCTCGCGATCCCCACGACGGGCACGCCTGCGGCCAACGCCTGCTGGCTCGTGGGGCTGCCGCCGTTGCAGATGACGAGCGCTGCGCGATGCGCCGCTGCATCCCCGGAAAGGTAGCGTACGACCTTAGCATTGACGGGCGTCGGTACGAGCGGACGATCGCTTGCGGTTGCCGCAATGACCGTCAATTCGAGCGGGGCGAGCGCCGCGAGCGCCTGGTCGAGCAACTTCGGTTTTCCGGAGCTCCCGAAGGTCACGTAGACGAGCGGTCGGCTGAGGGGCAACTCGTCCCACCAATCCGGCCGTCCGACCGGCGGCGACCACACTATCGGCCCAAGGAATTCGTGCGTCGGTGGCGCATCGGTCAGGGGGAAGAGTTCCGGGACGTCGGCATACAGCACCTGATCCGCGTCGGTGTAGATGCGGCGCAGATCGCCACCGAGCGAAGGCATGCCAAAGCGCCGCCGGACACGGTTCAACGGTCTACTGTGGAGCGCAAAGAACGCCGGTCGCGTCGCCCGGAAGAATGCGCTCGCCAGGCCAACCGGGACAAACTGCGTCGCCGGATGTTCGGGGATGACGTAGCGCGCCTGGCTGTAATAGGGACTCCAATACGCGTTCGAGATCGCGAGATAGCGTACCCCAGCGTGGCGCGCGCTCACCGACAGCGAGAGCCGGAAGTCCCCTACGACTACGTCAGGACGGACGTCCTCGAGGACTTTCAGGTCCTCCTCGACATACGCCGTCAACGTTGTTTCGTCATAGACCGGACGACCGACTGCCAGCGCATGGAGAAACTGCGCCGAGGGGATCGAGCGGATCGGTACCACTCGGCCCCGGAAGCCACCCAGCGCCCACGCGGCGCGCGGGTCACACGCGAGCGCGACGTCGAACTCCTCGGCTCCAAGCGCTGCCGCCAAGGCGAGGGGCCGACCGATGTGGGCGAGCGTGACGGCTTCAGCGAAGAAGAGAACCTTCTTGCGGGTCGAAGTTCTGCTCATCGTGAGCCGCGTGGAGTCACCAACTGCCGGCTCGCCGGTTCGCTTCCAGTTGCATCACGCGGGACGTCTGCTTGCAGCTCATCGCAAGCGCCCATCATAACGTCCTTGGTGATCTCGCTGGCGAGCACGCGCGACACGCAGACCGTGGCGACGCTCCCCGGCCAGCTGGCAGGCCAGAGGTGAGCACGTGGGACGAGGTGAACGACTTCTACGACAAGACGAATGGCCGAGTTCGGGACGATGCGTGCGGTGGGCGACCGGTCGCCTGCGATCTTCCGCCTCGTGCTCGCGGAGAGCCTGGTGCTCGGGCTGGCGGGCGCCGTGCTCGGCGTGCTGCGAGGCCCTGCGGTACAACGTTTAGGCGGTGAGCGCTCGATCTCTGCCGTTTCGGCACTCGGTTCATCCAATGTAATCGTTGCCCAACGCGATCGAAACCCGACCGTGCATGCGCAGAGACATCCAAAGCGGCGATTTCACGGAAACGACTTATCCCTCGACCTATCCGATTGCGAGGTCATACCCCCGTCGGGCCACCCCGACGATATGGCATCGGCATACCTGCCAACGGTTAAATAACGTCAATTTTTCGCCACTTTCCGTTATCTATCCTGCTGATTCTTAACGGCGCCGCGCCCGCGAGTTAAACTTAACGCCGCGCCGCAGCGTTTGCGGGGTGTCAACAAGGGGGCGTTATGGTTCGTCGGCCGTCCGGTCCTGTCTTTCGATTGCTCTTGGTGCTGGGTTCAGTCGTCTTTGCGCTCATCGGCGCGGGATGCGCGACCAAGGACTACCCGCCGGCGCCGACTGCAGCCGCGACGCCGGATTACACCTATAAGATCGGCGCGCTCGATACGGTCAATATCATCGTCTGGCGCAACCCCGAGCTGTCGGGGTCCTACCCGGTGCGCCCGGACGGCAAGATCAGCGCGCCCCTCGTCGAGGACCTGCCCGCTCTCGGGAAGGACCCGACCACGCTCGCGCGCGACTTCGAGAAGGCGCTGTCGAAGTACCTCCGCGATCCGGTCGTGACGGTGGTCGTGACGGGATTCGTGGGGCCCTTCAGCGAGCAGATCCGTGTGATCGGGGAGGCGGCGAAGCCGCAGGTGCTTGCCTATCGGCAGGACATGACCGTGCTCGACGTGATGATCGCGGTCGGCGGGCTCACCGACTTCGCCGACGGCAACGCCGCCACGATCGTGCGGGGCGCCGAAGGCGGGAAGGTGTACGCCGTTCGCCTGCGCGACCTCGTGCGCCGCGGCGACATCGGCGCGAACGTCGAGATGAAGCCCGGTGACATCCTCGTCATTCCGCAGAGCTGGTTCTGAGCAGTCCGATGACGCTACACAAGGTACGATCGAATGGATGAATTAGGCCGCCAGGTCCTGGATATCCTGCGCGGCATCTGGCACCGTCGCTGGCTAGGCATCGCTGTCGCCTGGCTCGTTGGCATTGTCGCCGTCGTGATGGTGTTCAAGATGCCCGACCGGTACGAAGCGTCGGCGCGCGTCTATGTCGACACGAAGTCCATCCTCAAACCGCTCATGTCGGGGCTCGCAGTGCAGCCCAACCTCGACCAGCAGCTCAACATCCTCAGCCGCACGTTGATCAGCCGGCCGAACCTCGAAAAGCTGATCCGCATGACGGATATGGACTTGAACGTGACCTCGCCGCGCGAGCGCGAATCGCTTCTCGATGACCTGGGTCGGAACATCAAAATGGGTAGCGTCGGCCGGGACAATCTTTTCATCCTGTCCTACCATAATCCGCAGCCCGAGCAGGCCAAGAAAGTGGTCGAGTCCCTGCTGTCGATCTTCGTTGAATCCAGTCTCGGCGGCACGCGGCAGGACAGCGACCAGGCGCGGCGCTTCATCCAGGACCAGATCAAGGTTTACGAAAAGCGGCTCGAGGAAGCGGAGGACCGCGTCAAGCAGTTCAAGCTGAAGTACCTGGGCCTCTTCGGACCGGGCGGCCGCGACTACTTCTCGCGGATGACGGCGCTGGGCGAGGAGCTCAACAAGGCGCGCCTCGAGCTGCGGGCCGCCGAGCAGTCGCGCGACGCGTTGAAGCGCGAGCTGACCGGCGAGGACCCGGTGTTCCTACCCGAGGGTGGCGGAGCACCTACCGGCGTCGTGCCGGAGATCGACGCGCGCATCGACGCGCTCAAGAAGAACCTCGACGAGCTCCTGCGCCGCTACACGGAGCAGCACCCGGACGTGATCGGGACCAAGCGCATCATCGAACAGCTCGAGGAGGAGCGTCGCAAGGAGACCGCCACCCGGCAACAGGCCGGCGGGTCCAAGTCCGGGGTGACCTCGATGGACCGGAATCCCGTCTATCAGCAGCTCAGGATCGCGCTCGCGGAGTCCGAGGCCAAAGTGGCCGCATTGCGGGCGCGCGTTGGCAGCTTCGAGGCGGAGTACCAGCGGCTGCGTGGGGCCGCGCAGTCGTTGCCACAGATCGAGGCCGAGTACACGCAGCTGAACCGTGACTACGAGATTCACAAGAGGAACTACGAGGGCCTCGTGACGAGGCGCGAGTCCGCTTCGCTGTCGAGCGAAATGCAAGCGGCGGGCACCTCAGAGATCCGCGTGATCGATCCACCCCGTGTGTCGCCTAACCCGGTTGCGCCGAACCGTCTGGCGCTGTTGCTCCTCGCCCTGCTCGCCGCACTCGGCGCTGGCGTCGCGGCGAGCTTCCTGTGGAGCCAGTTACAGCCCACGTTCCATAACGGACGCACGCTGCGCGCGATCGCCGGGCGCCCGCTGCTCGGGTCGATTTCACTGCTGGCCGACGAGGCCCACATCGCAAGCCGGCGCCGCGGACATGTAGCGTTCGCGGGGCTGCTTGCAGGGCTGCTGATTTGCTATGGCGGCGTATTCACGCTGCTTTGGATGACCAACAGAGTCGCATAGGTGCACGAAGAGTGAGCATCATCGAAGAAGCCGCACGGCGGCTGGAGCAGCTCAGGAACGCGGGGATCAGCGTTCCGGAGGGTCAGGGGTTCCGTTCGCCCGCACCGGTAGCGCCCGATCAGGGCGAGACGGGCGTCCCTCTCCGCGGTCGACGCGGCGACATTACCGAAGAGAAGTCGGGCGCGCGCACGAGCTTGGATGCGACACCGATCTCACCGGAGCGGGCCATTGCGAAATCCGTCCAGATCGATCTCACGCGGCTCGAGGCGACCGGCATGATCACGCCGGAGAGCCCACGGTCCAAGACCGCCGACGAGTTCCGCATCCTGAAGCGCCCGCTGTTGGCGAACGCGCGCGGAGCCTCGGGCATTCCGGTGGCGCGCGGCAACCTAATCATGGTGACGAGCTCCGTGCCCGGCGAGGGAAAGAGCTTCGTATCGGTGAACCTGGCCATGAGCATCGCGATGGAAGTCGACAGCACGGTGCTGCTGGTGGACGGCGACGTGATCGCGCCGGGCGTTCCGCGGGTGCTCGGGCTGCCGCCGGCGAAAGGCCTGGTCGATCTGCTCACCGACCAGAACCTCGACGTCGGCGACGTCCTCCTCCGAACAAACGTGCCGCGTCTTTCCTTGCTGCCGGCGGGTACGGCGAACGAGCGCGCGTCCGAGCTGCTCGCGAGCGCCGCCATGATGGAGCTTCTTGACGAGCTCTCGTCTCGGTATACGGACCGGATCATCCTCTTCGATTCGCCGCCGCTTCTCCCATCGACCGAATCGCGGGTTCTGGCGTCCAAGATGGGCCAGATCGTGATGGTCGTGGAGGCCGATCAGACACCGCAGAGCAAGGTCAAGTCCGCGCTCGCGACCATCGAGTCGTGTCCCGTCGTCCAGCTCGTGCTGAACAAGGTCGCCGAGTCCGAGCTCGGGGCCTACTACGGGTACTACTACGGCGCCTCGACCCCGCAGCGCGCATCCCTGCCGCGCTGACCGAGTGCGAGTGACGGCCGCGCACGCAGCTCTGAACGTCGAGCGCCTGGGCGAGGGCCTCCTGCCGGCGCTGGTGGGGGCGCTCATTCTCTCGGGGCTCGCGCTCTTCGCGTCGCCGATCCGGGCCGACCAGTGGACCCTCGAGCCGGGCGTTCGCATTGCCCCGACGATCTCGAACAACCTCAACCTGGCGCCGCCGGGGCAGGAGGAGAGTGGGGGCTATCTCCAGGTCGCGCCCCGCATTCGCTTCACGGGAACAGGGGCGCGCTACCAGGTGCGCGGCGCCTATGAGCTGGGCGCCTACTGGTACACGACCGGCCAGAACAGCAACTACTACTCCAATGGGTTCCTGCGCGGCAACGCCGAACTCGTCGAGAAACTGTTCTTCGTAGACGCGAACGCGCGCATCTATCAGAATTTTTTCTCGGCATTCAACCCGGTCTCGATCACCCCCGGGTTGGCTTCCGAGAATGTGTTCACGACCTACTCGTACGGCCTCAGCCCGTACCTACGCCGGGTGATCTCCGGTTACGACTATCTCCTGCGCTGGGACAATCAGTGGACGACGTACTCGGGCGACAATACTGGCGGCGGTCTGCGAGACTCGTACTACTCGACCTTGACCGCCCGCATATCGAGCCCGATCCGGCTGTTCGGCTGGACCGCGGAGTACATCGGCAACGACGTCAGATTCGATGAGCAGCAGCCTTTAAGCACCGAGGTCGCGAGGGGGATCCTCTACTACCAGGTCAATCCGGATCTCCAGCTCTCCGCGCGCGGCGGCTACGAGTGGAACAACTACTACCTGAATCAATACTCCGGCCCGATCTACGGCGCCGGAGTGAACTGGACGCCAACGCCTCGTACGACCCTGGACGCCTTCTGGGAGGAGCGGTTCTTTGGCCCCTCCTACGGCCTGAACCTGAACCATCGGACCCGGCTAACGGGCTGGCGCCTCTCCGGTTCGCGCAACATCTCCACCTATCCGCAGCAGATCGCGCTGCGACCGGGGCTGACGACCGAGGTGGTCGATGCCGCTTTCACAGCGCGACTCCCGGATCCGGTGGAGCGACAGCAGGCCGTCGACCAGTTCCTGCAACAGTCGGGCCTGCCCACGGTGCTCACGGAACCCGTGGTCTACTACAACAACCAGATCCTCCTCATCGAGCGCGCGGAAGCCGCGTTCACGCTGCACGGTGCAAACAGTTCGCTGGTCTTCACCGCTTATTGGAGGCACCAGGATCCGATTACCGCCGTCGGGACACCGATCCCCGCATTGCTCACCTCGCAGGTTTTGACGACACGCGGCGTATCGGCGAACTACACCTATCGCTTGTCCGCCACCACCAACCTGTCGGCCCTCGCCCTCAGGGCATACACGACTTACGACTCCGACTTGCGGCCCGGCTCCACGACTTACAACATTGTTCGAGCGCTCGCGACCTTCAGGCTCAGCCCGCGCTCGACCCTGTTTGCAGGGGTGCGCTACCAATGGCAGGACGCGACCACCGCGTTCTACCCTGAATACCGCGAGGCCGGCCTGTTCGGCGGCTGGGACTATTCATACAAGTGACCCCATGTACGAAACCTTCTATAGCCTCTCGGGCAAGCCCTTCCAGCTCAACCCCGACCCCGAATTCTTCTTCGCGAGCCGGGGCCATGCCCGCGCATACGCGTATCTGCAATACGGCCTGCACCAGAGCGAGGGCTTCATCGTCATCACGGGCGAGGTCGGTGCGGGCAAGACAACGCTCGTCCGCAGCCTCTTAAGCCGCCTCGACCCGACCAAGATCATCGCGGCGCAGCTCGTCAGCACGCAGCTCGACGCCGAAGACCTCCTGCGGTCGGTCGCGGCCGCGTTCGGCATCCCGGTGCAAGCGACCGGCAAGGCACAGCTGCTCGCGCACATCGAGGCCTTCCTCGTCGGGCTCGTCCCGCAGCACAGGCGCGCCCTGCTGATCGTCGACGAGGCGCAGAACCTCACCGCGCGCGCAGTGGAAGAGCTGCGCATGCTGTCGAACTTCCAGCTCGGCGACCGGGCTTTGCTGCAGAGCTTCATCGTCGGCCAGCCGGAGCTGCGGCAGGTCATGCAGAGCGGTCAGTTGCACCAGCTGCGCCAGCGCGTGATCGCCTCCTACCACCTCGGGCCGATGGACCGCGCCGAGACGCAGGCCTACGTGGAGCACCGCCTCAAGCGCGTTGGCTGGAAGGGCGACCCGAGGTTTGAGCCCGGCGCGTTCGACGTCGTTCACTTCATGTCCGGCGGCATCCCGCGTCGCATCAACCTGCTCTGCAACCGGGTCATGCTCGGGGCGTACCTCGGTGAGAAGCATCTCGTCACTGCCACCGACGTCCGCGGCGTCGCGAACGAGATGCGACAGGAGCTTGGTGCGGAAACCGCACCGGTAGTGGGCATGCCTGGGGGTGCAAATCCCGCGGCGTCCCTCCCGGTCGCAGTCGGATCCGCCCCCGCGCGCCTCACCGAGTCCGACGTGGCGAAGCTTGAGGAACGCGTCACGCGGCTCGAGCGCCTCCTCCATTCCACGGTCACACTGGTGCACACGCTCCTCGCGGCGCGTGAGCAAGAAAGCAAGGCATCGCGGAAGGGCTGATGGGCGCGAACCCCGCCATGGCCGGCCCGATCCTCTGCATCGTCGGGGCGCGGCCCAACTTCATGAAGATGGCGCCGCTGCTCGCGGCGTTCGCGCGCAGCTCTGCGCTGCCGCGCGCGGTGCTGGTGCACACCGGCCAGCACTACGACGCCTCGATGAGCGACAAGCTGTTCGCCGATCTGCAGCTGCCGGCGCCGGACCTGAACCTCGAGGTGGGTTCGGGCACGCACGCCGTCCAGACCGCGGAGGTGATGCGCCGGTTCGAGCCGGTGATCGACCAACACCTGCCGTCCGCCGTGATCGTCGTCGGCGACGTCAACTCCACGCTCGCGTGCAGCCTGGTCGCGGCGAAGAAGCACGTGCCGGTCGTCCACGTCGAAGCGGGGCTGCGCAGCTTCGACCGCGCGATGCCCGAGGAGATGAACCGCGTCCTCACCGACCAGATAGCCGACCTCCTCTACACGACCGAGCGGTCGGCGGCGGCGAACCTCGCGCGCGAGGGGATCCCGCCCGAGCGCATCGTGTTCGTCGGCAACGTGATGATCGACTCGCTGCGCGCGAACCTACCGCGCGCGGTGCCGCCGGCGGAGACGTTGAGCCGCGCGGGAATCGACCCCGCACTGGTCCGGAACGAGCGGGGGTTCGGCGTCGTTACGTTGCACCGCCCGGCGAACGTCGACCGGCCTGACGCGTTGCGCGAGTGCCTCGAAATCCTGCGCGCGGCGAGCGCGAAGCTGCCCCTCGTCTGTGCGCTCCATCCGCGCACGCGCGGAAACGTCGAGCGTTTCGGCCTCGCACCGCTGACCGAGACGCCTGCCATCGCGGTGCTCCCGCCCGAAGGCTACCTCGAGATGCTCGGCCTGATGGCGAAGGCCGCGGTGGTGCTCACCGACTCCGGCGGCATGCAGGAGGAGACGACCGCGCTCGGCGTGCCTTGCCTCACGATGCGCGATTCGACCGAACGCCCGATCACCGTCGATGAGGGCACGAACACCATCGTCGGGCGCGACGCGGCGCTCACGCTTCGCCTGCTCGACGAGATCCTCGCCGGCGGCGGTAAGCGTGGACGCGCACCGGAGCTGTGGGACGGCCACGCCGCCGACCGCATCGCCGGCCACCTTGCGCGCTGGATCGCGACGCGGCGGGCGCCGCAGAGGGCCTAGCACCGTGCGCGCGCCGCTCACCGCCCGACGGGTTGTCGTCAACGCGTTGAGCGTCGACGTCGAGGACTACTTCCAGGTCTGGGCGCTCTCCCCGTGGTTTCCGCGCTCTATGTGGGACAAGACGCCCTGCCGGATCGAGCGTAACCTTGACGTCATCCTGACGCTCTTGCACGAGGCGGGCGCGCGGGCGACTTTCTTCACTCTCGGCTGGATCGCCGAGCGCCATCCGGATGCGATTCGGCGCATTGCCGCCGCGGGGCACGAGGTCGCGAGTCACGGCTACGCGCACTGCCGCGCGAACGAGCTCGACCGCGACGCGTTCTACGCGGACATTCATCTTGCCAAGACGATCCTCGAGGACGTCGCCGGCGTCGAAGTGCGAGGCTACCGCGCGCCCAGCTTCTCGATCAGCACCGAGACCGAGTGGGCGCACGACTGCATCCTTCAGGCCGGGTATCGCTATAGCTCGAGTGTCTACCCGATCCGCCACGACCACTACGGCATTCCCGACGCGCCGCGGTTCGCCTACCGCTCGCGCCCGGAGCTGCTCGAGGTGCCGATCACTACGACGCGGCTCCTCGAGTCGCAACTGGCCGGCCGGCGGCGGCGGCTACTTCCGCCTGCTGCCGTATGCGGTGTCGCGCTGGTCGATCGAGCGCGTGAACGAGGTGGACGCGCAGCCCGCAATCTTCTACTTTCACCCGTGGGAACTCGATCCCGACCAGCCGCGCGTGCCGGGCGTGGGCCTGAAGACCAGGATGCGCCACTATCTGAACCTCGATCAGACGGAGCACCGGCTGCGCCGGCTGCTCAACGATTTCCGCTGGGACCGCGTCGATCGCGTGTTCCTGCAAGAGGGGCTCTGATGCGCGGCGCCGAGGCTCCTGTCCCCTTCTCGAGACTGGTCGGCCAGACCACCATGCGCTGGCCGGGCATCCAGGTCGAGGTCGCATGAAGCTCACCGCAACCGAACTCGCTCCGGCGGCTGCGATCGCCGGCATCGAGGTGCGGCAAGCCGCTGGCACAGACCTCGCGCGCTGGGACGCGTTCATCGAGCGGTGCCCCGAGGCGACCTTCTTCCACAAGGCCGGGTGGAAGGAAGTCATCGATTCGGTGTTCCGCCATCGGACCTTCTACCTCTTCGCCGAGCGCGACGGAGCGATTGTCGGCGTGCTTCCTCTCGCGCAAGTGAAGAGCGTGCTTTTCGGGCACGCCCTCGTCTCGCTGCCGTTCTGCGTGTACGGCGGCGTGGCCGCGACCGACCCGGCCGCGATGACCGCGTTGCACACCGCCGCGCGCGGGCTCGCGGAAGGCCTCGGCGCGGGCCATCTCGAGCTGCGCAACCGGATCGCGCGCGAGTCCGACTGGGCGCGCCAGGACCTCTACGTCACCTTCCGCAAGGAGATCCTGCCCGACGTCGAATCGAATATGCGCGCCATCCCCCGCAAGCAGCGGGCGATGGTGCGCAAGGGCATCCAGCGCGGCCTCCAGGGGGAGATCGATGCATCGGTCGACCGGTTCTTCGCGCTTTATGCCGACAACGTGCACCGTCACGGCACGCCAGCGCTGCCGAAGCGCTACTTCGAGACGCTCAAGCGCGTGTTCGGGCGCGACGTGGAAATCCTGACCGTGCTCGATGCGGAACGTAAACCCGTGTCAAGTGTCCTCACCTTCTACTTCCGCGACGAGGTGCTGCCGTACTACGCTGGCGACGACGCGGCGGCACGCGACCTGGCGGCGAACGACTTCAAGTACTGGGACCTGATGCGCCGGGCGTGCGGGCGGGGCCTGCGCGTCTTCGACTACGGCCGCAGCAAGCGCGACACCGGTTCATTCAGCTTTAAGAAGAACTGGGGATTCGTTCCCGAGCCGCTGCACTATGAGTACGCGCTCCTGCGCGGCACCGTGATCCCGCAGAACAACCCGTCAAACCCGAAGTACAAGGCGATGATTGCGGTTTGGCGGCGGCTGCCGATTGGCGTGGCGAACGCGATCGGGCCGTACATCGTGCGGAACCTGGGCTAGCGCGATGGAGCCGCTGCTCTTTCTGTCGCACCGGATTCCGTTTCCCCCGAACAAGGGCGACAAGGTCCGCGCGTACCACCTACTGAAGCACTTGGCGACTCGATACCGGATCCATCTGGGCACCTTCGTGGACGACGTGGCGGACTGGGAGCACGTCGCCGCGTTGCAGGCGCTTTGCGCCGAGGTTCAGGCGCGCCGCCTCGACCGTCGCATGGGCCGGATCAAGAGCCTCGGCGGGTTGGTGACCGGCGAAGCGCTCACGCTGCCGTACTTTCGCGACCGCGCGCTCCAGCGCTGGGTCGATGAGACCGTTCAGCGCGAAGGTATTCGCAAGTGTCTCGTCTTCTCGTCGGCCATGGCGCAGTATGTCGCGGGCCGGCGCGACCTCAAGCGCGTGCTCGACCTGGTCGACGTCGACTCCGAAAAGTGGCGGCAGTATTCGACCGAGCATCGGTGGCCGCTCTCGTGGATATATCGTCGCGAAGCCGAGCGGCTGCTCGACTTCGAAGAGGCCGCTGCGCGCGAGTTCGACGCGAGCCTGCTGACCACGCCTGCCGAGAAGGCACTTTTTGTGACGCGCGCTCCGCGGACCGCCGCGCGTGTGCACGTCGTATCGAACGGCGTCGATGCCGAGTTCTTCGCGCCAGCCGCCGGGTTCGAGCGCCCGTTTGCGGCGGAAGAAGCGGCCATCGTCTTCACCGGGGCAATGGACTACTGGCCGAACGCTGATGCAGCCTGTTGGTTCGCAACCGAAATTCTTCCGGCCGTGCTGCGTAAGCTGCCGCGCGCCCGCTTCTACGTCGTCGGCATGAACCCGCTACCTTCGGTCCAGGCCCTCGCACGCGATCCGGCGGTGGTCGTGACCGGGCGCGTGCCCGACACGCGGCCGTACCTGCAGCACGCGGCAGTCGTGGTGGCGCCGCTCCGTATCGCGCGGGGCGTGCAGAACAAGGTCCTCGAAGCGATGGCGATGGCACGGCCGGTCGTCGCGACCGCTGAGTGCGGGAACTCGCTCTCGGCGATCCCGGGGCGGGAAATCTTCGTGGCCACGGACGCCTCCGAGTTTGCCGCCCGAGTCGGGCAGGCGCTGACGGCAGACGGTGCTGCCATGGGACAGGCCGCGCGGGCTCGAGTGCTCGAGGACTACCAGTGGGATCGGAATCTCGAGCTGGTTGACACGCTGCTGGAGGACGCACCAGTGCCCGCCCGCCCTTCGGCGATTCCCGAGCCGCCGGTGACGGGCTTGCGCGCGGCACGTGGATGAACGGCACGTCAGAATGAAGACGGAAACGCATTTCGTCCCTGAACTCACCACTGGCCTTCGCAAGTACGGCCTGGTGTCCGGCCTCGCCGCCGCTGCGGTGGTGCTCGGTCTCCTCGCCGCATTCTGGCCGACAGCCGCGTCGATCGAATCGATCTGGCGCCGCGCGGAGACCTTCGCGCATGGCTACGTCGTCATTCCGATCGTGCTCTGGCTGGTCTGGCGCAAGCGATACGCGCTGGCCACGCTGCCAGTGAAGCCCTTCTGGCCGGCGCTTGTTATCGTGGCGGGGGCGGGGTTCGCCTGGATGGCCGGCAATCTGGCTGGCGTCCTCGGCCTGGAGCACTTCGCGCTGTACTTCATGCTGGCGGGGGCGCTCGTGGCCGTTCTGGGATTGCCGATCGCCCGCGAAATTGCGTTTTCGCTCGCGTTCCTCGCGTTCGCGGTGCCGTTCGGCGAGTTTCTCGTGCCGGTGCTGATCGACCGCACCGCCGACTTCACGATCGCGGCCGTGCGGGCGTCCGGAGTTCCGGTCTTTCGCGAAGGCAATCACTTCGCGATCCCGTCCGGCCGCTGGTCGGTGGTCGAAGCCTGCAGCGGTATCCGCTACCTGATCGCGTCGATGATGGTCGGGGCGCTTTACGCTCACCTCACCTACCGCTCGACGCGCAAGCGCGTACTGTTCTTCCTCGCGGCGATCGTCGTGCCGATCATCGCGAACTGGCTCCGCGCCTACATCATCGTGATGCTTGGCCACTTGACGAACAACCGCTTGGCAGCCGGAGTGGACCATGTCATCTACGGCTGGGTGTTCTTTGGTGTCGTGATGGCGGCGATGTTCTGGATCGGCGCGTACTGGCGCGACGACGAGGCGCCCCGTTCCTCCGCCCCACCCCGATGGGCGCCGGCCCTGCGCCCGGGCGCGACTGGCCCGGTCGCACTGGCCGTGGTCCTCACCCTCGCCCTCGGCGTTGTCTGGCGGCCGATCGGCGCCGCGGTCGACGCGCATTCGCAAGTCGTCGCGGCAAGGCTGCCGCCGATCGCCGCCGCCGCAGGTTGGCAGCCCGCGCCCGAACCGCGGCATGTCTGGACGCCGCACTACCTCGGCGCGCAGAGCGAGGTGCACCAATGGTTCGCCAAGGATGGCCGCACGGTCGGCGTGTTCGTCGCGCTGTACAGCCAGCAGTCGCAGGGGAAGGAGCTGATTGTTTCGGGCAACGACTTGGTGACGCCGAACGACAAGCGTTGGGTGAACATCGCCGAAGGCCGGGACTCGCTCCAGTGGGGCGGCGAGGACATCGCGACGCGCGCGGCGGAGATCAGCGACAGCGAGACATATCTTTCGGCACGGGCATGGTACTGGGTGAATGGGCGATTCACGGCAAGCGATATCGTTGCGAAAGCGCTGCTCGCGTTGGCGAAGGTGTCGCTTAAGTCAGACCGGTCGGCAGTGATTGTCATCTACACCTCGCAGCCCGATGCCAGGACGCGCGATGCGCGGCCGCTCGAGTCGTTCGCGCGCGACATGAGCGGGGTAGTGATGGCGGCGCTGCGTCAGGCGAACGGTGAGTGAGTCGTGCCCGCGCGTGCTGATCCCCGCCCGCTGATCGCGCACGTCGTCTACCGGTTCGACGTCGGCGGGCTCGAGAACGGGGTCGTTAACCTGATCAATCGCCTCCCGCACGACGCATGGCGGCACGGCGTGATCGCACTCACCGATGTCTCGCCCGAATTCTGCCGGCGCGTCGAGCGCAGCGACGTCGTCTTCGAGGCCCTCGGCAAGGGCCCTGGACACCTCGTCGGGCTGTACCCGCGTCTCTTCCGCCTCTTCCGCAAGCTGAAGCCGGCGATCGTCCACACGCGCAACATAGCTGCGCTCGAGGCGACGGCACCAGCCTGGGCCGCGAGGGCGCCGGTTCGCATTCACGGCGAGCACGGATGGGACACCGCAGACCTGCACGGCGCGAGCGTGCAGCTGCGCTGGACGCGCAGGGCGTTCAGTCCGTTCGTCACGAGCTACGTCGCGCTCTCACAGCACCTGCAGGACTATCTGCAGCGGCGCGTCGGCATTGGCCGGGACAGGATCGTGCAGGTCTACAACGGCGTGGACACCGGACGGTTCTTTCCGGGCGGAGGCGCAAGCCCGCGGGTCGCGGACTGCCCGTTCGCAGACCCGCGGCTCTGGCTGGTCGGAACGGTCGGCCGGATGCAGGCGGTCAAGGACCCGGTCAATCTCGCCCGCGCCTTCGTCCGCGCGATCGAGCGCAATCCCCGCGCGCGCGCGCGGCTGCGCCTCGTCATGGTGGGCGACGGCCCGCTGCGGCCCGACGTCGAGCGCACCCTGGCCGAGGCAGGCTTGCGCGAGCTCGCCTGGCTGCCCGGCGAGCGGAGCGACGTGCCCGAGATTATGCGCGGCCTCGACTGCTTCGTCCTGCCATCGCTCGCCGAGGGCATCTCCAACACGATCCTCGAAGCGATGGCGAGCGGGCTGACGGTGATCGCGACCTGCATGGGCGGCAACGCCGAGCTCGTCGAGGAAAGCCTGACCGGCCGGCTGGTGCCCCCCGCCGACAGCGAGGCGCTCGCGACCCGGATCCTCGACTACTTCCACCACCCCGACGTCCTGCGGCGCCACGGCAAGGCGGGCCGCAATCGAGTGGAGCGGCACTTCAGCCTCGACCGGATGGTCACGGACTACGACCGGCTCTACCGGCGGGTGCTCGAGCGCCGCGGCGTGCGCCGCCCCTCGCTCAACCGGGTCTGATCGGAGCGCACCCGGATCATGTGCGGCATCGTGGGCGTGTTTGACGTCCGCGGCAAGCGGGAGATCTCGCGCGGCCTCGTCGAGCGCATGAACGAGACCCAGCACCACCGCGGTCCCGACGAGGGCGGCATCCATCTCGAGCCGGGACTCGGGCTCGGCCACCGGCGCCTGTCGATCATAGACCTCGCCACCGGCCAGCAGCCGCTCTACAACGAGGACGGCACGGTCTGCGTCGTGTTCAACGGCGAGATCTACAACTTCCAGGAGCTGATCCCCGAACTCACCCGCCTCGGTCACATCTTCCACACCCGGAGCGACACGGAGGTCATCGTGCACGCCTGGGAGGCCTGGGGAGCCGAGTGCGTGAAGCGCTTTCGCGGGATGTTCGCTTTCGCGCTCTGGGACCGCAACAGGGAGACCGTCTTCCTCGCGCGCGACCGGCTCGGCGTCAAGCCGCTCTACTACGCGGCGTTGAACGACGGCACCCTGATCTTCGGCTCGGAGCTGAAGGCACTAACCGCCCACGCCGGACTCGACCGGGAGCTCGACCCCTTCGCCGTCGAGGAGTACTTCGCGCTCGGTTACATTCCCGAGCCGCGCACGATCTACCGCGGCGCGCTCAAGCTCCCGCCGGCGCACACCCTGACCGTCGTGCGCGGCCGACCGCTCCCGGCTCCGGAAGAGTACTGGGACGTCCGCTTCACGGTGGACGCCCGCATGGGCGAGGCGGAGGCGTGCGAGGAGCTAGTCCGCCGGCTGCGCGAATCGGTCGAGCTCCGGCTGATCGCGGAGGTGCCACTCGGCGCGTTCCTCTCGGGCGGCGTCGACTCGAGCGCGGTTGTCGCGATGATGGCCGGGCCCTCAAAGGGACCGGTCGAAACCTGCTCCATCGCGTTCGCGGATCCCGAGTTCGACGAGTCGAGGTACGCGCAGGAGGTCGCCGACCGCTACCGCACGCGCCATCACGTCGACCGGGTCGAGAGCGACGACTTCGACTTGATCGATATTCTCGCCGCCACCTACGACGAGCCTTTTGCCGACAGCTCAGCTATCCCCACGTACCGGGTATGCCAGCTCGCCCGCACGCACGTGACCGTGGCTCTGTCGGGGGACGGCGGCGACGAGAGCTTCGCCGGATATCGCCGCTATCGGATGCACGTGGCCGAGGACCTGATGCGCTCCGCGCTGCCCCTCTCGGTCCGGCTCCCAGTGTTCGGGCTCTTGGGGAGGGTCTACCCGAAGGCCGACTGGGCGCCGCGCGTCTTTCGCGCGAAGAGCACCTTCCAGGCGCTGGCGCGCGATTCGGTCGAGGGCTACTTCCATGGCGTCTCCATCCTGCGGGACGACATGCGCGCCGCGCTGTTCAGCAACGGCCTCAAGGCGAAGCTCGGCGGCTACAACGCCGTCGAGGTGTTCCGTCGGCACGCGGCGCGCGCGAATCGTGACGATCCCCTGGCGCTCGTGCAGTACCTGGATCTCAAGACCTATCTCGTCGGTGACATCAACACGAAAGTGGACCGAGCCAGCATGGCGCACTCGCTCGAGGTTCGCGAGCCCCTCATGGACCACCCGCTCGTCGAGTGGCTCGCCACGGTCCCGTCTTCGCTGAAACTGCGCGGAACGCAAGGGAAGTATCTGCTGAAGAAGGCAATGGAGTCGCGCTTGTCCGCCGACCTGCTCTACCGTCCGAAGATGGGTTTCGCGGTGCCGCTGGCAAGCTGGTTTCGCGGGCCGCTACGGGAGCGCGTAAGAGAAGCGATGCTCGGTTCCAGATTGTTGGATACGGGATACTTCAATCGGCGATACTTGCAGCATCTGCTGGCCGCGCACGAATCCGGGGTCCGCGACTTCAGTGCTGCGATATGGACGCTTTTGATGTTCGAGCGCTTCCTGCACCATGTCGCGGACGCCAGGAGCGTCGCGTTGCGGCAGGCGGTCTGAGGCCCACAGCGCAAAGAAGCAGCATGACTGTCGACATCAAAGCCGTTGCAGTGTTCGCGCACAACGAAGAACGCAACATCATCCGCTGCCTCAATAGCCTGCCCGCCGCCGGATGCCCGGGGTCGGCCAAGGTCTTCGTTCTCGCGAATGGATGCACGGATCGCACAGCCGGCCTCGTCGAGGGATACGCGAGGACGCGGCCGAACATCGTGCCGCTCGTCATCGCCAAAGGCGACAAGTCGAACGCGTGGAACATCTTTGTTCATGAGCATATGCCGGACGGCGGAGCGGCCGCCTTCGTCGACGGGGATGCCGTACCCGACCCCCGCTCAATTGCGCTCCTCGCGAACGCTCTGGAGACGAACCCTAGGGCACTTGTCGCATCGGCAGTGCCGTCGTCTGGCAGGAGCCGCCACGCGCAGGTCGAGTCCGTCATCAGTGAGCGGGGCGTGTTGGGCAATCTCTACGCCGTCCGCGAGGAGCTTCTCGCTCGCATTCGCCGCGCAGGGATTCGCATGCCGATCGGTTTCGTGCGCGAGGACGGGCTGATTGGGGCGCTCGCCAAGTGGGACCTCGACCCGGCAAGCACGAAGTGGGATGACGAGCGCGTTTTGCCGGTCCGACAGAGCACGTTCTCGTTCAGGTCGATTCCCGTCTGGACGCCCGCGGGATGGCGACAGTACTTCCGACGGCGGGTGCGGTACAGCGTGGGTCATTTCGAGACGGCGATGCTCAGGCGCGTGCTGAAGACCGCTGGTGCGGCCGCGATGCCGCGGACCGTGGGGGAGCTCTACGCCTTATCGCCCTCGCCGAAGGTCGATTGGCGCGGCATCGACACGCCGTTCGACTGGGTCGCGGCCCGGCGCATACGGAAGCAACGAGAGGTCGCGGGGCGCCGGCAACATGCGCCTGCCTAGGTCGGTCGCGGCCCGGGTGCGGATTCTTCACGTCCTGGATCACTCGATTCCGCTCCACAGCGGCTACACGTTTCGCACCGCGGCGATCCTGCGCGAGCAGCGGGCGCTGGGATGGGAGACGTTTCACCTGACCAGTCCGAAGCACTCCGCTCCAGGGGATGTCGAGGAAGGCATCGAAGGCCTTGATTTCTTCCGCACCCGGTGGGTACCCAAGGGGATCTCGAGGCTCCCGATCGCACGCGAGATTGCCCTGATGCGGGCCACGGCGAGCCGGCTCGAGGAGGTGGTCGGCAGGGTCAAGCCGGACCTTCTGCATGCGCATTCGCCCGTGCTCAATGCGATCCCGGCGCTCCGGGTCGGGCGTCGCCATCGGCTTCCGGTGGTCTATGAAGTCAGGGCGTTCTGGGAGGACGCAGCAGTCGATCTCGGCACGGCCCGCGAATGGGGCGTCCGCTATCGGTTGAGCCGAGCGCTCGAGACCTACGCGCTCAAGCGGGCCGATGCGGTCACCTGTATCTGCGAAGGCCTGCGGTCCGAGATCGCCGCACGCGGAGTTCCTGCGGAGAGAATCACGGTGATTCCCAACGCCGTCGACATCGAGAGATTCACGGCGCGCGGCGGGGCGGACGCCTCGCTGCGTCGCGCGCTCGGCCTGGACGGCGCGGTCGTGCTCGGCTTCGTCGGCTCGTTCTATGCGTACGAAGGGCTTGGCCTCCTCCTCGATGCGCTGCCGGCCATCCTTCGCGAGGAGCCGCGCGCGCGCGTTCTGCTCGTCGGCGGCGGCCCGCAGGATGCCTTGCTCAAGGAGCGCGCTGCGCGGCTCGATGCTGCAGACAAAGTGATCTTCACCGGCCGGATCCCTCACGCCGAAGTGGACCGCTACTACGACCTGGTCGACGTGCTCGTGTATCCGCGCCTTTCCATGCGCCTCACGGATCTCGTCACGCCGCTAAAGCCTCTCGAGGCCATGGCGCAGGGACGGCTGCTCATCGCGTCGGACGTAGGCGGGCATCGCGAGCTCATCCAGGACGGCGTGAACGGCTTCCTGTTCCCGGCCGGCAATGCCGTTGCGCTCGCGGACAAGGTGCTCGAGGTGCTCGGACATCCGGAGACCTGGACCACGGTCAAGGCGGGCGGCCGACGGTTCGTCGAATCGGAACGTAACTGGCGACGAAGCGTGGCGAGGTACCGGTCTGTGTATGAAGCCGCGCTCGCAGCCGCGAGCGCGTGATGATGCCGAACCGGATCGCGATGGTCGGGCCGCTGCCGCCTCCGTCCGGCGGGATGGCGAACCAGACGCGCCAGCTCGCGGAGCTCCTGCGATTCGAAGGGGTGCAGGTGGAAGTGGTGGGGACGAATCCACCCTATCGTCCAGCCTTCGTCGGCCGCCTTCTCGGCGTTCGTGCGCTGTTCCGCATGGTGCCGTACCTTGTCGCGCTGTGGCGCGCGTTCGGGCGGGCACAGCTTGTGCATGTCATGGCGAACTCGGGCTGGTCGTGGCACCTCTTCGCGGCACCGGCGATCTGGGTCGCGCACCACAAGCGAGTCCCCGTGGTGGTGAACTACCGGGGCGGAAACGCGGAGCAGTTCTTCGCCGATTCTTTCGCGCGGATCAAACCAGCGCTCGCCCTCGCATCGACCGTGGTGGTTCCAAGCCGGTTCCTGGCTTCGGTGTTCGCGCGCTACGGCGTGGCGACCCGCATCGTCCCGAACATCATCGATCTCGCAAGATTCCCGCCACGATCCTGCACGCCGGCCGCGCCGCATCTCATCGTGACGAGGAACCTCGAGCCGATCTATGACGTCGACACGGCGATTCGTGCTTTCGCTATCGTGCGGAAGCGCCACCCGGACGCGCGCCTGACGGTCGCGGGCTCCGGGCCGGCACGCGTGGATCTCGAAGCGCTCGCCGTCGAGCTCGGCGTAGCCGATGGGGTCACGTTCAGCGGCAGCCTGGACAATCGCGAGATCTCCGCTCTGTACAGGTCCGCGTCGCTGATGCTCAACCCGAGCACGGTCGACAACATGCCGATCTCGATCCTGGAGGCGTGGGCGTCCTGCGTTCCGGTCGTGAGTACCAACGTGGGTGGCGTACCCTATTTGGTTGACGAGGGCCGAAACGCTTTGCTGGTCGATGCGCGGCGGCCCGATGCGATGGCGGAGGCGGTGCTGCGCGTGCTCGAGTCTCCTACATTGGCCTCGTCGTTGGCCGAAGCCGGTCGCGCCGCGGCCGAGCGGTGCGCTTGGCCCTATGTGCGCGAAGCGTGGTTCGACATTTATGCGGCGTTGGTTCTTGAGCCGGCGCAGGCAAAGCACGCGCGCGCGAGCGAGTAGTCGATGCCCGGGCTCTACACGCGTGTCTGCGCTTTGCTCGTCTTCCCCCTGCACGAGCGGCTGAAGGGTCATGCCACTGTCGCGGTTCGGCGCGCGCTCGAAGAGTCCCAATGGTGGCCCGCCGAACGGCTCGCCGCGCTCCAACTCGACAGGCTGCGTAGCCTTCTGCAACACGCAAGCCAGCACGTCCCATATTACCGGGACCTCCTTGCGCAGCACTCAATCGTGCCAGCGCGGCTCTCCTCGCTTCAGGACCTCGAGAGAATGCCGTTCCTCACTAAGCAGGCCATCCGGGCCAATATCGACCGGCTGAAGTCCGATGCGGCAGAAGATCTCAGGCGCTTCAACACAGGGGGCTCGACCGGCGAACCGCTGGTGTTCTTCATCGCTCGCCAGCGCGTCAGCCACGACGTGGCGGCAAAATGGCGTGCGACGCGTTGGTGGGGCGTCGACATCGGCGATCCCGAGATCGTGGTCTGGGGCTCCCCGATCGAGCTCGGTGCACAGGATCGCGTCCGGGCATTGCGCGATCGACTGCTTCGGACGCGACTCCTGCCCGCGTTCGAGATGTCCGAAGCCAATCTGGATAGTTTTATCCTCGCGATACGCGAGGCGAGACCGGCCATGCTCTTCGGTTACCCGTCGTCCCTTGCGCTCATCGCCCGGCACGCCGAACGGCGGGCGGCAAAGATGGACGATCTGGGAATCAAGGTCGCGTTCGTGACAGCCGAAAAGCTCTACGACGATCAGCGTCAAGCGATCGCTAGGACCTTCGGTTGTCGGGTTGCGAACGGCTATGGCGGCCGCGATGCGGGCTTCGTGGCGCACGAGTGCCCGAGCGGCGGCATGCACATTGCGGCGGAGGACGTGATCGTTGAGACGGTTCGGCCGGACGGCTCGCGGGCGGCTCCAGGCGAGCCGGGCGAAATCGTCGTGACCCACCTGGCGACGAAGGACTTCCCCTTCGTGCGATATCGCACGGGAGACATCGGCGTCCTGGATGACCGTCCATGCGCTTGCGGCCGCGGTCTGCCGCTCCTCGGCGACATCCAGGGCAGGATGACGGACCTCGTCGTCGCCGCCGATGGCACCCTGATGCACGGGCTCGCCCTGATCTACGTGCTGCGCGAGAATCCGGGAATCGAATCCTTTAAGATCATCCAGGAGAGCATCGACGTGACACGAGTGCTGCTCGTGCCGGGCAACGGGTATTGCGAGGCGGTACGCAGCGCGGTCGAGCACGGCCTGAAGGCGCGACTCGGCCATGGCGTGAAGATTGTCATGGAGGAAGTGCCCCACATTGCCGCGGAGAGCTCGGGCAAATTCCGCTACGTCGTTAGCAACGTTACCGCTCCGCTGACATCGTTCGAAGAACCAGAAAGTAGTCCTCTGTCGGCGGAAAAGCACCCATGACGATCGTGTACGGACTTCTCTCCGCAGAGCTTGCAAACTGCGAAATCCCGGTCGCCCCATCGTTCTATACGGCCGAGATGGTCACTTTCTGGTCGAATCTCGATTACGGCGACTTGAATCGTCAATCCCTATATTTGCCGTACGCCCGCGACCGATTCGCCAACTTGTTCACGCCCCCTCGGCCACCGTCCCTCTATCGCAGAGCGCGGGGAACGCTCACCAACCTGGTCATCCGGCTCTATCCGGATTTGAGGCGCTCCCTGGCGCCGCCGGAGATAGATACCAGGGCACTGGTTGGGCAACATCTCGATAGAATGCGATCGCTCATCCGTGACTACGGTGAAGCGATCGATCACATCGTCGATGTCGCTGCGTTGAACAGATGGCTGGATCAATTCGGGACACGGGAGAGCGTCAACGCGCCAAGAGTTCAGAGGTTCTGGAACCTCCTCCTTCTCGTCGAGGCGGGATTTCGGAGGCCACACGCATCGCACGAGGCTGCCCCTCGCCTAAGTGCCTCTGACCCGATCGCGCTCAGTTGAGTCAGTCGGCCATGCGGTCGGAGTTTGAGACAACCTGGCGGCGTCGCTTCGAGGAGTTCGGCCTCGAGCACGAGAACGATGCCGGCATCGCGGGGTGGAGCGAGGCCGGGCTGCAGGCGCGGCTGCGTAACTTCCTGCGGTCGTGGCGGCCGCAGAGGGCGGGCGGCATGTGGCTCGATGCGGGATGCGGCGCGGGCACATACGCCAGGGCGATGGTCGCTGCTGGACAGCAGGTCGTCGCTGTCGATTATTCCCTCCCATCGCTGCGCAAAGCCCAGCAACGATCGGAGGAGGCCTCGCTGCTCCTGCTCGGGGCGGATGTCACCAGACTTCCGCTGGCCTCGAACTGTTGCGACGGTGCCATCTGCTTCGGCGTGCTGCAGGCATTGTCGGATCCCGAGCGCGCCGTCCGCGAGCTCGCACGGGTCGTGCGGCCCGGAGGATGGGTGTGGGTCGATGCGCTGAACGCCAATTTCGTGCCCAACTTGACGTGGCGGTTCGCCGCCCGTTTACGAGGCTACGATAGTCGGCTCCGGTGCGATTCGCCTGGCCAGCTCACACAGGTATTCCGACGCTGCGGGCTCCGGCGAGTGCACGTTACCTGGGTACCCATATTCCCTGGCCGGTTCGGTGCCGTGCAACGTTTCGCCGAGTCCCGTGGCGTGCGCGCGATGCTCACCAACCTGCCAGGGCTGGGCAGCGCATTGAGTCATGCTTACGTGGTTGCCGCGGAAAAATGAAGTGCGCGATCAGCAACGTGCAAGCGTGCTGGTCGCGGGGCTGACGCGGCAACTGTCTCAACACCATTCGTCTACGAACCCTTCTTCTACGGACCAACCGAGATGTTGTGGACGAAGCGTATCTCCCTCGCCCTGCCTGACCTGCTGGACCGACGCTCCCCCGCAAGGGCGCCCGAGATTCACCTCGAGGCAGCCATGCAGTGGCTGTGCCGCGCCCAAGACGC
The DNA here is from genome assembly GCA_963747775.1 of uncultured beta proteobacterium. Lineage (GTDB taxonomy): Bacteria > Pseudomonadota > Gammaproteobacteria > Burkholderiales > SG8-39 > JAGVSZ01. The sequence goes on along the minus strand of CAVVGT010000016.1, from coordinate 347,970 downwards.
AACTCCGGATGCAGGCGTATCCCGAGGCTACGCCTTGCGGCACATGCGGGACCACAAGCGGTCGGGCTGGCTGGCCTCCTACCCTGAGACCACCGGCTACATCATTCCGACTTTCTTCGCATACGCTTCGCTCACTGGAACAAGCGAGTATCGCGAGCGTGCAATCCGGATGGCGCAGTGGGAGGCGGACGTCCAGATGGAGAACGGCGCCGTTCAGGGGGGCGTCATCGACTTCCCGGCGACCGCGGCGATCTTCAACACGGGCCAGGTGCTGTTCGGCTGGTCCGCCGCCTTCAAGGAGACCCACGACGAGACTTTTCGTCGAGCGGCGCAGCGAGGCGCCGACTTTCTGGTGGGAGCGATGGATCCCGACGGGGCGTGGCGGCGGCACGCGTCCCGATACGCACGGCACGGAGTAAATGTCTACGACACGCGCACGGCCTGGGGACTGCTCGGAAGCGCACGAAATAACTCGCGATCCGGCGCATCGCGAGGCCGTCGTGCGGAACCTGAATTTCGTCCTGACCAAGCAGCGTTCCAACGGCTGGTTCGAGGATTGCTGCCTGGATGACATAATCCGACCATTGCTGCACACCATCGCCTATACGATGGAAGGGCTACTTGAAGCCGGGGCCCTTCTTGGCGAGAAGCGCTTCCAGGACGCGGCCCGGCTTGCAGCCGACGCCCTGCTTGCCAGACAGAGACCCGACGGAAGCCTCGCGGGTCGATTCGATTCGGATTGGAACGACGCGGCGAAGTGGAGCTGCCTGACAGGCGACGCCCAGACCGCGATCGTCTGGCTGCAGGCTCTACGAGATGACGAAGAATCCGCGTTATCTTCGCGCTGCGGAGCGGATGAACCGCTACCTCTCGAGCACGCAGGATCTGGACGCGGCGGACCCCGGTATTCGCGGGGGAATCAAGGGCTCGCAGCCGATCTGGGGCGAGTACGGCGCCTACGAATACCTCAACTGGGCCGCAAAGTTCTTTGCAGATGCGCTGATGCTGGAAATTCGCGCGAAAGAGCGACCATAGGCATTTGGCCTGTGGTAAAGCGCTCCATCCTTCACTCGCGCGGAGCAGCCTCCTAAAGGTGCGGAGCCATCGAGTGGCAGACGGCTGAGGTACATTAACCCGATTCACTTCCCGCGGCGTTACCGAATCCAGCGTTGGCGCAATGGCTCGCTGTGAGTGGAAGCGTTTGATATATTGGATTTTGCCGAGAGGAGAAGTAGCGATGTGGCCGATACACATGCGTCGCAGGCAGATCCTGCTCGGAACCGCGAGCCTAGTGGCCTTGGCGTTCACTTCACGCGGACGCCTGGCGCGGGCACGGGCGATGGACGCGGAAGACGGACTCGCCGGTGAGAGCGACGGCGCGGTGATCGTAAACGTGACTACCGCAGCACGTGAGCAGGTCTTGCGGTGGAGTCGCGAAAGATTCCCTTTACCTGGGAGCGCCGCCACCAACGCTAACCCCGCGATTCCGGTTACATCAAAGCATGCGCGTTGGGTACTCTGCCCGGATGATGGGAAGTTCTACATCTTCGGCGGCGACTACCAATCGGACTGGCAGGGAATGCAGTCGGGCCAGAACGCGCTACTGACCTATGATCCCCGAACAAGAGTTTGGGAACAGGCGTATCCGTTCTGGGGAAAGGCTGGACAACACTATCCGATGCACATGGACGAGGTTGCCGTGTGCTGGGACTCGAAACGCAAGGTCTTCTGGTTCACATGCGGATATCAAGGCGGGATCACGGGGGACGAGAGAAGCAAATACGTTGGCATCCCGACCTCCGGCATCGTCCAGACGTTCGATCCGGTCAAGAGAGATTGGCTGGTACCGTTCGGCCCCGCCAAGAAGCAGGTGCATCGCGCCCTCGGCGGAGGACAGCACATGCGATCGGTATACGACGCGGCGCGCGACCTGATCCTTGCCGCCTACTGGGACGGCGGGTTCGGGACCGGCTTGATGGAGTTCAATCCGAGCACCGGGGAATACAAGCGCAACCGCATCACGGGGATCGACAATTGGTATCCGACGAACGGCGCGACCAATCACCTGGTCGAAGGCAAACTCTACTGCGTCGGCGGGCGCTCCGGCGGCACGCGCGACCTGGCGGAGTTCGACACTCGCACTTACAAGGGGCATGTTCTCGCCACGCTTCCTGCGAACACCTATTCGGATGGGGACTACGCCTATCTTCCGGAGATCGACGCCTTTCTCATCTGGACCGAGGAGCCGAAGGCGTACCTCGTCAACCGGAAGACCGGAGCCGTCAGCGACGGCCCACCGAGCCCACTTCTCAAGGACGGCACAGGTTATCGGCCGATGCACAACAACCGCCACCCGAGCGGCGTCATCGTCGTAGGCTGGAACGTGAGCGAGGCGGTCCAGGGGAAGCAGGTCCCGGAGTACTGGCATTACCAGCTGGTAGTGGAATCCAGCCGGGCCTGGCTACCCGCCGGCGGAAACGCAAAGGCAATTACCACGGACGCCCGCGGCGCGCCGACCAATTTCCTATATGACGTCCGGCCGGGCGACTACGGCAACAAAGCGGTGTATTTCGGATCGGGCGGAGTCGGAATCTTTGCGCTCACGCGTGCGTGGGCGAGTGCCGCCTACGCGAAGGACCTCGGCCCGGACGGCTCGATGCTGTTCCACTGCGGCGGAGACGGTGACTACTGGGGCAACGAGGTGTATGCGTTCGACTTCTCCACGCGCCGTTTCTCGCGATTGAGCGAACCGTCTCACGCGATGTCAGGAGCACCCACGGGTCCAGGGGTCGACCCCAAGAAAGACCCGCAAGGACCCGGTTCATTTCAACGTCGCCGAATGCGAGCACGGTCCAGTTGTGGAGCAGTACGGGAAAGGACTCCTGCCTGCCGGGACGGAGCCGGGCGCGCCGCACAACTATGACGGATTGGTCTGGCTTCCCGGAAGCGTCATCGGGAACAAGAAAGGCGCCCTCGTGCGACCGATCAGCAGCATCGTCTACACGACGCGCTCGACGAGCCGGGCACACTACTTCGATCTCGACGTGAACAAGTGGGGACGACTCTCCGCTAACAGGATCCCCTTCACGGCTCAGACGTGCGTGAGCGGTTACGACGAAGAGAAACAGCGGATCTACCACAACTATGGCTACCTGGAGCTCGCCCCATCGGGCGGTGGGCCGCCGCGCCAGGTTTCACGCCGCTGGTCCGGGATCCCCCATCACGGCGTCGGCATCTTCGATCCGGTGAGGAGATTGTGGCTGCTTCCGACCAACGCCAAACCTCCCGATTCCGCTCCCGGAGGAATCAATGCCATCGCGGTCGATTCGACCGCCTCGGCAGTCCCGCTATCGCTGACCGGTGCGCCGTGGCCCCAGGGACTCATGGTCCATGGCGGGATCGCCTACTGCCCGGACCTCGACTGCTTCTTCGTCTACAGCCAAGGCAATCGGCTTCAGGGCTATGCCCCCCAAGTGATCTACAGGCTCCAGCCGCCAGGCTCCAACCCGCTTTCGAATCGCTGGACCGTCACGAAGATCACGATGAACGGAGACGCGGTGCAGAACGACCCGTCCGGCGCGGGACAGTACAAGCGCATCCAGTGGATACCGCGGTTGCAGTGCTTCGCGATCTACAACGGCCACGTAGCCAATGGGCGCATCTACCTCTACAAGCCGGAGGGGCTTTAGCGGCCACTTCTCAGCGCTTCAGCCGTGCCCGAAGCTGATCGAGAAAGAAGCGCTCGGCGCCGTCGGGACTGCCCGCGACGCGCCAGGCGAGGAGCAGTGCCGCGCAGTAGGTTGCTACGCCCACGAGAATCTTGGCTATCAGATCGACGAGCATTCCGCTTCCCGACTCGGGCACCGAAGTCACTGCCAAGGCCATGAGCGCCGACGCGGCGAGCGGGCGCAGGAGCCGCGCGACCAAATCCCAAAGGGTCATCTCAGCAACTCTCGTAAGGGAGTAGAAGATGAACGCGATCAGGATGGCCGTTCCACCCAGTCTGGCCATCGCAACGCCCTCGCCGCCCTGCGTGCCTACCAAGGGAAGCGCCAACCCGACGAGCAGTGCGGCGTTCAGCCAGGAGCACATCGCCGCCATCCTCGGCCAGCCCGCACCTAGGAACAGACTGATCGACAGCGACTCGCTGGTCTTGAACGCCCCGGCGATGGCAAGCAAGACCAGCAAGGGCACGGCGTCCGTCCATTGTGCCCCCAGTAGAAGGGGTACCGCCTCCCGCGCAACGAGCGCTAGCCCGATTCCGGCCGGAATCGTCACTGCGCTGACGGTAGCCAGCACCTTGAGATAGGCTGCCGCCAGCCGGTGCGGGTCGTGCTGGATCTTGGCGAAGCCCGGGACGAGCGCCAGGTTCAGCGGCGCGGAGATTTCGCTTCCGGGCAGCCGACCGAGCTCGGCCGCAACGGTGTACAGCCCCATTTGACGCGTCGAACCGAGCCCGGCAACGATCACCTCGTCCGCGCGCGTTTCGGCGAAGTGTCCGATGCTCCGCACGAGCATCCACTGTGAGTACGACCACAGATCGCGGAAGCGCGCGAGCGAAAACCGGGGTCGATAGGGGTGCATGGCGTAGCTGAGCGCACACCCCACGCCGTAGCTTGCGGCAATCCCGATCACCAGCGCCCAGTAGCTGCGCAACCACAGCGCCGCGCCGACGGTAATGAAGAACCCCAGCACCTTGCCGGTAATCTGCATCCCAAATTCCTTGTGGAACTCCAGCTCCTTTCGAAACGCGACCACGCCGACGTTACTGAAGCGGCCGACAACGAGCGCTGGGCAGAGCGCCCAGAGAACCGCCGTGACGCGCGGCTCGTGGTAGTAGGCTGCAGCCAACGGCGCCGCGGCTGCGATGGCGCCCGCGACCACCATGCTCTGGAGAATGCCGAGCGTCCAGGCGGTGTCGTAGTGCTCGCGCGTCGCGTTCTGGTTCTGGATCAGTGCGGTGCCCAAGCCGAAAGAGAGCCACGCTTCCACGAAGGCAACGACCAGCATCGCCATCGCCACGAGCCCGAAGTCGGCGGGCGCAAGCAGCCGCGCGAGGATCACCGTGCTCACGAGGCTGAGCAGCCGAATGGTCCATCGCAGGGCGATGGACCATGCCGCACCCTTGAGGATGGCCGTCCGCAGGTTGAACGTCGGCTTCTCGCCCATCGCTTATCTCATTGGCGTGCGTCATTGGCACCCACCCGGAGCGCCGCCGGAGGCTGCTTCAGCTTGGATGCGTGCCGCATGGAGGGCTACCGCAACACCACGTCGACATCCGCTGCACTTTCCTCGCGCAGTGCGCCGGCGCCCTGCTCGAACGTCGACCGAACGTCGCACGCCCCTCGACGACTGCTCACCGAGAAGCCCAGCGAGTCCGACTCCGCTCGGCAAACCGCCAGGCCGCGCAGCTCCGTCGGCCGGGCCTTCTTAGTCCGCAGCCACAGCGCGGCGCCTTCGAGAGCGATGCCGAAGAGATTCGTTCGATTGTTCGAAGAGCCGCGCGGCAGGATGAGGTAATCGACCCAGCGCTCGCATGTGATCTGCATTCCTACCGCCCCGGTGTCCGTTTGCTGCACTTCGACCATCGCGGTTTCGGCATCGGACGAGACCGGCTGGAGGAGGGTTGCTGCGGCCAATGGACCGCCCGTCGTGACGATCCGGCACACGAACGCCGGAGACAGCTCGCCGTACCGCGGCGATACCCATCCTCCCAAGGGCCCGCGGGACGCCTTGATAAGCTGCATCTCCGGGTGACCGGCGCTCGAGACAACGACAAGGTGCCTATCTGCGCACCTGGCTACGATTGCGCGCGGGCCCTGTCGCCGGACGACCGCCTCGTCGGAGAAATGCAGGGAAAGCCATGCGCTCGATTCGGCCGCGGCCGGCGGAAGAAGGTCGTAAACGAGCCAGTAGTGGCCGAGGACCCGCACAACACCTCGCGCATGACCGCCGTAAGGCGTTTCGCTCACCGCGGTCGCCTCGGCCCAGGCGATGTCGCCGCCAGTGACAAGCGGACTCGCCACCACTTCGGTCTTCAACGGCCCGGCCGGGAAGTCGCCGGGGCCGCGGTCGAGCGGATCACGGGCCTCGATGCAAAGCGCGTTGTGCGCCGACGGGCCGAGGAAATGCGTCCGCCACGGCGGCTCGTCGGCCGGCCAGCGCTCCTTGCGAGCACGATAGGTGAAGGTTCCCGCGTCAACGATCATCGGCGTTCCGCCGAGCCGAAGATAGACGGACAGAAGGTCGGCGTGCAGATGTCCTGCGCTGTATAGCCGGCCCGGGGTCGGGCCCGTCCGGAAGACCAGGCAGCCGTCGACCCGGCTGTCAGGCAGCACGACGAAACCGCCGTCGGGGAACGCGGCCGGGTCGCTGTCACCGATGGCTGGCCCCGCACTCGCAAGTCGTCCACCGAGCAACCACGCGGCGCGCTCCTGCCCCGGTGCATCCTGGCTTGACGGAGGAACACTCGCATCAAAGAGCGTCCGCAGGACCTCCCGGTGCGAAGCCGCACCGACCCGGTCAAAACTATCCAGCGGGAAAAGATGCGTCTCGATGCTGTCCCCGATTGCGACGCTTCGGGCTTGTGGCCCGCCGAGCAATGCCTGAAATCGCAGCATGCGCGCGAGGCGCTGCTCCACCCATGGTTCAAGCTCGACCGCATTTCGTTTGGCAAGGAGCACGATCGCCGTAGCCATCTCGCAGGCCAGCTCGTGGTAATGCACCGAATGCTCGAAGCTGGTCCCGTCATCGTAGATCTGCCGCCGAAGCTCCCGCAGAAAGAGCGTCTCGCCGTCCCGCCGCCACGTCTCGGCCTCGCGAAGCTCGGGGTAGAGAATACCGAGATAAAACATCAGGAATGCATCGGCCAGCAGGTGGTTGTTCGGCGCCGACTTTCCGAGCCGCGCGTGAACGAAGCGCGCGTCCGCGAGGATGATCCTGAAAAGTGTGAGCTCGAGCTCGGGGTCTGGCTCGCAGGAGCCGCCAAGAAACGCCCAGGTCCATGTCAGCGCGACGGCCCGGTGCACGGCGACGAGCGGGCTCGAGTAGGCCGGCGCACCGGGCCTGCCGTCAGTCGCGGTGATCCAGGAATCGAGGATGCTTCGCAAGGCGTCGGTCGATTGCGCGCCGTAGGCCTGCGCCCGCGCGAGCTGTACGGCGAACAGGAAGTGGTGGGCCTTGTGCTGATTGACGGTGTCTCTGCCCGGCCCGAGCGGGAGGTTGTTCCAGTCGGGAAGGTCCGTCGCTCGACGCGCCGCAGCACCATTCGAGTAAACGTAGCGTTGCCAATCAGCGGCCGAATGCGTTGCTTCTGCGCGCCAGTCGGGCCGCGCAGCCGCCAGCCGGCCGGCCAGGGGCCGCACCTCGGTGCGATCCAGGAAGAAGCACGGTGCAGCGCGTTCACGGAAATGCACGACGAGCAGGTCTCGCGCCTTCTCGATGCTGCCGGACTGCGCGGCCGACCTCACCTGAGCGAGAGCGGGCACGTCCTCGCGCAAAGCGGCGATCACTTCGGCATCGGCCGGAAGCCGGACCTCGTGCGCCGGCTGTGGACGCACGATGCGGCTCAGCGCCGCGCGCCCCAATCGGGTCGCGCCGCGCAGCCGACTCAACAGATTCGCTTTTGACACGTGACCTTTGCAACCTCTTGCGCCGATGGTGCGACGCTGAGGGGTTCTTGCGCGGCTTCCGCACGCCAACCGGCTCGATCATCACCGGACTCTGGCATCATCCGGCAGGTCCGCCACGAAGGCGCTTGCTGGCTCGGCCGGCCGGGCGGTCCCGCATCATACGGAAGCTCCGCCGGTTGAGACACGCACTTTTCGTCGCTTTCCACTTCCCGCCCGAGGCGAGCAGCAGCGGCGTCCTGCGGACCCTGAAGTTCTCGCGCTATCTGGAGGAGTACGGCTGGCGCGTGACGGTGCTCACGCTGATACGCGATGCGTATGACGTCATCGACGATAAGCTCGAGGCGCAGGTGCCGGCGTCGGTGCAAGTGGTGCGCACACGCTACCTGAACACCCGGAAGCACCTGTCGATTCGCGGCCTGTATCCGGCTATCCTCGCCGTGCCGGACACGTGGATCGGATGGTACCCGTGGGCAGTCGCGGCAGGGCGCAGGATCCTCGCCGAGGACCCCGTGGACCTCGTCTTCTCGACCAGCCCGCATCCGACTGCGCACTTGATCGCCCGGACCCTTTCGCGGCGTGCGAACGTACCGCACGTGATCGACTTTCGCGACCCGTGGCACGAGGAGCCCCCCGAGCCGCGCACACCGGCAGTCGTAGCATGGTTTGCGCCGCGGCTGGAGCGGATGGTCGTCAAGTCCGCGGCGCACGTCGTCACGAGCACCACGCAGCTGCGCGAATTGCTGCGGCAGCGCTACGCAAACCAGAGCCCTTCGAAGTTCACCGCGATCCTCAACGGCTATGACGAGGCCGACTTCGCCGCGCTTCCCGCGCGCAAGGCGATGCGCGCCGAGCGGCTCGTCGTGGTTCACGCCGGTAACATCAACGCCGACTTCCGGGATCCGTGCCCGCTTTTTCGGGCGATTGCGTCGGCGCGCGAGCAGGGCAAGCTCGACGCCGCAAAGATCCTCCTGCGCTTCATCGGCGGCGGGCCTTACGCGGATTCGGAGCGCATGAGAAAGTGCGTGGCGGATACCCGCCTCGCAAGGTCGGTGGAGTTCTTGCCGCGCGTGCCCTACGTCGAAGCGCTGACGGCGCTCGCGAACGCGGACCTGCTGCTGTTGCTCCAGGCTTCGGACGACACCACCTCGCTGGTGCCGGCCAAGCTCTACGAGTATCTTCGGTCGATGTGTCCCGTCCTCGCGCTCGTGCTTCCCGGCGCGACAACCGAGGTGATCGCACAGACGGGCGGTGGCTGGCTCGCAAATCCGCGCGATGCCGGCGCACTCCAGGAAGCGATCGTCGAGATATATGCGCTGTGGCAGCGTGGCACGCTTGCACACCGCCATGCTAATCCGGAAACACTCCGTCAGTTTGACCGACGCCGCCTCACCGGCGAGCTCGCCGGGATCTTCGACGGCGTCGCGGACGGCCGCGTTCACGGGACGAGGGGCGCTGCCAAGGCAGCGGGCAGATCCTGAGCCCAAAGATGTCGCGATCGATCGCCTCCGGCTTCATGCGCGCCGTCGGGAGCATGCTCTCCCCCAGCGGGGCGCGCGGCCGCTTATCTATTCTGATCTACCACCGGATCCTCCGGGCTCGCGACCCGTTGCTGGACGACACGATCGACGCAGCCACGTTTGCCCAGCAGATGGCGCTCTTGGCATCGAACTTCAACGTTCTGCCGCTCGGCGAGGCCGTGCAACGCCTCGCCAAAGGGAGGCTGCCCGGACGCGCTGCGTGCGTCACCTTCGACGACGGCTACGCAGACAATCACGATGTCGCGCTGACGATCCTCAAACAGTCGGGAATCCCGGCGACTTTCTTCGTCGCTACGGGCTTCCTCGACGGGGGCCGGATGTGGAACGACACGATCATCGAAGCGCTCAGACGCGCGCAGGGGCCGACGCTCGACCTCTCGAGCCTGGGCCTCGGCGTGCTTCCGGTGAGCTCGATCGACGAGCGTCGCGCAGCGCTGCGTGGGCTGTTGAGAGCGATCAAGCACCGCCCCCCCGCTGAGCGCGCTGATATCGTCGAGAGGATCGCCGCCACCATCGGACAGCCCCTGCCCGGCGATCTCATGATGACGAGGGCTCAGGTCCGGGCCCTTTACGATGCCGGCATGGCGGTTGGCGGCCACACAGTCACGCATCCCATCCTGACCCGGATATCCGACAAGGAGGCGGAGGCCGAGATGGCCGAAGGCAAGGCAATGCTGGAAGCGCTGATCGGTGGACCAGTGGAGCTGTTCGCTTACCCGAACGGCATACCGACAGAGGACTTCGGACCAAGTCACGTGGCGCTTGCCCGAAGAGTTGGATTCTCGGCGGCGGTGACCACCTCCTGGGGCGCGGCGCGACGAACGTCCGACATATTCCAGCTTCCACGCTTCACCCCCTGGGATCGCCATCCATTGAAGTTCAACGCGCGACTACTGCTCAATACCCGCCGATCGGCAGTCGAAATCTAGCCGACGCTCTACTAAGCTCGACTCTTCCTTGACGGCCTGATGCCCATGCTTCCCGAAGGCACGCCCAGGGTTAGCGTCATCACTGCGACGTACAACCGCAGCAACGTGCTCGTGCACGCCATCGAGAGCGTCAGGCGGTCCACCTGACCGACTGCGAGTTGCTGGTCGTCGGAGGAACCGGGCGAAGGTCATTTCGAAGGCGCCTTAACGCCTTAACGACAAGAGCGACATAGTTCTTTGGGTATCCCCGTGCCGCGAACTTGATGCCCACGTCGAGCCGTTGGAAGAGAATCGAGCAGACAGCGAAGACGAGCCTAAGAATCGCGAGGACTGGGATCAACGCATACCCGGCGATTCCGCGACCCAGATCCCGCGGATTGCTGGGAAGGTAACGCGCCATGCAACTCAACTGATACACCACCGTTCCAAAGTATCCCTCAAGCCAATCCAGACGTTCGATCGCGAATCCAGTTGAGTTGAACAGATAACGCAACCCGAATTGCGTGTACCGATAGAAGTCGTACGGTTGCTCGTGCTCTTCGAAGAACAGAGGTCCCGTGTAGATCATCCTCCCCCCCGGTTTCAGAACCCGATGCAGCTCGGCGAAGCCTAACTTAGGCTCTGGGACGTGTTCCATCACCTGATTGAAGATCACGAAGTCGCAGCGGGAACCCTCGACTGGTATGCTCCGCAGATCGCAAACGTAGGTGGAAGGTGCGTAATCCTTGTCGATCTTCTGAAAGTCGACTGATTCGTATTTGACATGCCGGAACAGTTCGCGGTAGGGAGCATCGCCGGCACCTGCATCAAGCACCAACGCGCCCTCGGGAATCAACGCACCAAATGCCGCGTTCTCCTGCCAGAGACGGTGCCGAGACGAATTAAAGTTCAGGAAACTTTTCAAATAGCTCATCTACGTCAATCTCGGTTTGCCCAACGGTCTGCATGGGTTCGCATGGCTGCGCATGTGAATGTCCGCCCAGAACGAAAAGGACTCGTGTCCCCAAAACGGACTGACGACGCGATTCTCGAACTGCCTGTGAACAGTTTCGAGTGACGCCCTGAAATTTTCGAACGTCAGCCATTCGCCGAGAGTGTCTTCCCCGAACGGACCGGAGCTGCCGCGAGGGAACTCCCAACCGTCCCGGGACCGCAGCGGTGCGAGCTTGCGATCGAGCGCTCTTCGCCCGCCCAGTCGACGATAAACACGCCAGAAGAAAGCACGACTGGTCGACCGTAGGTAATGCCTTCCAAACATCTCTTCTGCATGTGACGGCGGACTCTGGACAGGCAAATAGCAGTACTGGCTAATGCATTTGAAGTCCCTAAACCCCAGTTCGCGAAAGAGAGGTAGATCGCGATGACTTGCGCACTCATTTCAATCGAAAGATATTGCGGGCAAGTCGTGCGCAGAGAGGGCGCGCACGCAGAGGAGATCGCTACCTTCAATGTCGACTTTCAGGTAATAGGGCACCCCATGCATCTTCAGGATGTCCGAAAACCGCTTGCCGTGCACCGTGATCCGACGATGCGGCGCTCCTTGTCTGGAGGCGATTTTTCGGTCGAAGGAGCTCCATTCGGAAACGGACTCACAAACCCAGAATGGGAGTTCAGCCTCTTCCTCCGAGACCGCGATGTTCAGGATTGTCAGGCGTCCCTCCGCGACGTCGTTCTCGAAACGTTCTGCCGCCTTTCTTGCTTGTACCGGGTGTGCCTCGATGGCGACGACGCGATACCCTTTATGAAGGTAGTACGCGGTGTCATCTCCGTTGTTCATTCCGACGTCATATATGAGGTCGCTTTCCATACGATTCATCGCGCGGCTAGAATCGCCACGTCAGGCTACGAAAGAAAATCGGCCATTTGATTCCTGACAAATTCGACGCGGTCCAGCGGAGAGTATCTTCCTTGACAAGCGCCGCTAACACAATCCCAAAGGAAGCCGCCCATGGTTGATCCCGGGGCGTCGGTTCGGATTTCAGCCGTGATATGTACACGTAACCGTGCTGACAAGTTATGCCGAGCGTTGGAGGCGATGCGTGGAACTTGCGGTGCCATTCGCTTGGGAGCTTATCGTTGTTGACAATGGATCGACCGACGGCACTGCCACTGTCCTCAGGAATTTCGATTCGGAGAATCGATTCGGCCTTAAGATCATCCACGAAGCAAGACCTGGGCTCGCAAACGCCCGCAACGCGGGATGGCGTGCCGCGCGTGGGGAGTTTGTCGCCTTCACCGATGATGACTGTTATCCGGCCCGCGACTGGCTTCACGCCATATGCGTCTGCTTCGACAAAACGGATATCGCGTTCCTAGGAGGCCGTGTGCTGCTTCACGACCCGCGCGACTACCCGATCACTATCCAGAAATTGGACCACCGAGTAGAGATTGCCCCAAAAAGCTTCGTTAAGCCCGGCCTGATCCACGGTGCGAACTTTGCGTTCAGGAGGTCGGTGCTTGAGGAGATCGGCGGATTCGACCCCCTCTTTGGGGCCGGCGCGCGTCTTGTATCAGCGGAGGATTGTGAAGCGCTCGCTCGAGCATCTTTCTCGGGTCATCGAGGTGCCTACGATCCTCGCCCAGTAGTGTCTCACGATCATGGCCGCCGGACGCGCAGCCAAGTTCGCAGTCTTTACATCGGATACGACATCGGACGCGGCGCCTATTATGCTAAGGGACTCCTTGATGCGCAGATGCGGAGCGCTTTCTTGCGCGGCTGGGCAGCTGCGCTTTGGCATGACGTCCGAAAGTTCAACGTATTAGGGATTGGGCGTGAGCTCAATGGTTTCGTGCGGTATCTCAAGTGCAGGCTTGACATTAGAATCGGTGCCGCGGTGAGATGCTCCCGCTGAATAGTACGGCTGCGAGGTAGAGTCCGCTCAACGTGAGTCCATCGCAAAAGAAACAAGAGATCGGGTCTTGGCCCTTTTTTTCTTACATCACTGATGGCTCAGTAGTATGCGGTCGAATCGCTAAGCAAGCGCACAAGAGCCTGCACTGCTCTGGCTGAGGAAGGGCGCGTAGCGGACTACACGCTGCTCGGTAACATGGGCGTTCTGTTGTCGACTTGTACAACCCGCGCCGGCGGCATTCGAGCATTGGCAACATCAGCCCCATGGAGTTCGAACTATGCTTCGCAAGCTAAGCAAACCGTCCGGAAAATCGGGGGAAGCCCACACCTACCACGCGATCCGGGCCAAGCACTTGCCCCGATACCTCGCCGAGTTCTGCTGACGGTTCAACCAATGCTTCGACCTCTCGGCGATGCTCGAGCGGCTTGAGCGGCAGCCGCCACCACGCCCCCGATGCCCTACCGGCTCGTAAAGCTGGCTGAGGTTCATTGGTAATCAAGTTTTTAAATGATGCCCCGTCCGCGCGCAATGACCCTCTATGCAACATTGATAGCTCTAGGTATTGGAATCGACCGGACGGTCTACGTCTCATACCAGCGTAATAGATTAGCGCCGATGCGACCCTCCTGTGCCCGCAGACAGCAATCGTGTGCATCCTGCGACGAACTATAGAAGCCATCATCCCCCGCCCTCATTTCCGAGGGAAGGGCCGCCTGCTACGTGCTGTTCTGCCCTTGATGCGCCACGTACGGTCGAAGTATGGGGTCCAACTGTGCGTGATCCCCGGTGACTGGACAAACGAGGCGTGTATCTTGGGCTACTACTCCGACGTGATTCCGCGCCATATCCGTTCGCTTCCTAGCAATAGTGTCTTCTTGGACATTGGCGCCAACCAAGGATTATTTAGTCTTCTGGCATCCGCACAGCTGATGGCCGGAGTGGTGCTGGCATTTGAGCCAAACCCGAAGATTTTTCCTATCCTCTTGCAGAACATTCAGCTCAACAAGGCGCCGAACATCGTACCGATGAACCTCGCGTTTGGTGAGCAGAACGACGTTCTACTACTAGATCTTGTAAGCGGCCATTCGGGGGCAAGTCGTCTATTGCTGGGGGGGGCAGCGGAGCACGCAACCTCGGTTCGCGTCCCGGTTGTCGACCCAGCGACCTTTCCGCTCCTGCTCGACCTAATAGGGCGCCGTTCAGTGCATATCAAAATCGACGTCGAGGGTTTCGAGCTTCACGTGCTTAGAGCGCTCCTGCGCAGCCCGATCGCTGCTCAGATCCACTCAGTCGTAGCCGAGATCGACGCCAAGCTAATGAACAAGTATGGGCATACCCCCCGCGAGCTGTACAAGCTCATGTTCGACGAAGGATTCGAGCCTGAATTCGGGGAGGGAGCGCATGAACACTATGACGATGTGTTCAGCAGGCGAAGGCCTTTGGCCGGTGAGGGCGATCTGAATCTAGCTCAGTGATCACGTCGACAATCAATGCCTTCGGTTCGGTTGAATGTGCCACCAGACTCTTCGCGCCGAGTTAATCAGCCCAACGACAGCTGCTTCAGCCCCCCCCCAGAGTACCCCAAGCAAAGCAGAGAAAAACTGCCTTCGAAAACGAATGTACTCAATTTGGTTTCTTACATCGCTCTCAACGCGGTAGTTGAGCTCTCAGTCGGTCCCAGGTCCTTTGCCGCTCGCTCGTACTCTGTAGCCTGTCGATCTCTCTTCCGCCTTTCGCTCGATCGCGCGGGTTTTTGCAGGGGACGGCGTCGATAATCGCGACGCGCCCCCGTAGATCCGGGCCGATCACATGCAAGAACCACCAGTCTATGCCCCACCCAACCAGCACAGGGTCATACACCGCCATGAAACGATCAAGGATGTCCCGTCGAAACAATGGACAAGTCATCTCTACAAAGTTTGTCTCCCGGCGCGTGCAATGTCTTCGTGCTTGAGTAATCTTGTGACTTATCTTTCCCCATGGGCTAAAGGCTGGTTGAAGCAGCCAATAGTCGAACCTCTCCCGCATGAGGAAAAGCGAATCAATCGCTTGGCTATCGATGAATACATCGTCATCCATGACCATTACAGCGTCATACTGCGTGACTAGACTGTTCCATCTCCCGTAGACGTCGTGAAGGTTCTGAAACTTGGAACCCGTTCTGGCGTTGTAGTAGTCGGCATCGTCCCAGTATCGTCCAGGCTTGACTCCGTAGTATGTAATCCAGATATCGAACTGGCGAGGCTCTCCTAACCATTTGTGGAGGCTGGCCTTATCTCCTGCGGACGTGTAGACCAAGTACTTCCGCGGCGAACGATTGGGCCGCTTAAGTAACATGGTCATTGGTCCGTCCCGAATTCCCCGAGGACATGTCCTGCGAAATGGCGATCAAGTCGCGGTAGTAAGGCGACGAACGTGCCTAGCGATGCTTGCGACGACGCATTTGAGGACGCGCCCACGTTTCGCAATGGCGTCGACACCACTACCCGCTGTCCTGGCACGGTTTCGCGTTCAATCAGCGCGGCTTTGAGCCGACAGGCTTGAGGCTCTCCAAATTCGGCCGGCCCCGGCTCCTTGCCCATGCCACGCGCTGCGACTTCGATAAGTGGGGTCCCGTCGGCCTCCCGATTGAGCGCGACCGCCTACTTCTATGAACAAGACCAGCTCCATGAAAAAAGAGCTTCTCCCAGCTTGCACCGAACGCCACACAAGCGTCTAGAAAAACCCGGTCACGCGCGACCGGCAACGAACGCCAAGATGTCGTCATAGTCCTTCGAACGCATCCAGTGGGAGTGTTTTCGATGTATCGCTGATAGCTCAATCGAGCAAACTCCGTGTTTGCGTGTTTGGCGAGACCTGCAAAGTGATGTTGCCCCCACATCTCCAGACACGGACTCTCACTCCACCAAGGCCTGCTCGATCGCCTCGAATCGCCGCCAACGCCACTTTGGCTTTGAAGGCCGCTGAGTGGTTCCTGCGGGGTCGTTCCACTACCTCTGCTCCTATCAAAAACAGCTGGAGCAGTTCTATCACCTATCGCACTGTCCAGTTTTTCAGGGCCAGCTCTATTGACGTGAAGGCTCGTGCTGCTTAGCCTGTGAACCGCCCGCCGTCCGAAGCTTCAACTAAGAACGGGACACCGCCACGATTTTGGTCGGCACGCATTAACGACAGGCAGTCCGATGAACAAATCACGGCGAGGTTTCTGCGTCATCGAATGAGCACGCGCGTCGCTTTCTCCGCAGACAGATGGGATCAAACCCCTGTGCAGCTGCCCGCCGGTCACCGCCTTCTATTACTGGAACGAGGGCAATCGAGCACTGAATTCGTCGGAGATACCGAAGTTTCTCTTGGGTACCGACTACCTGGAGAGGTATCCGAACGTGACGGAATTTGGGCTGAGTGGCAGTACCGAAATGGGCAAGTGAACTTCGCCAACGACCGTTATGGCTTCTACCCAGTCTACTATCACGCGAGCAGTGAAGGATTTGGAATATCGACGGACCTCGGCGAGCTGATCCGACGTTTCTCACTTAACGTCATCGACGATGCGGCTGTTTCAGTGTTTCTAAGGCTGGGATATTACCTTAGTGACGATACGCCACTTCGAGACATTCGCTCAACGCCCCCGGGGTGCACCCTTATCTGGAAGGATGGGACGTTATCGCTCCTTTCAGCGCGTCCTCAAATTGAGCCCGCCGCCGTCTGTCCATCTCGCGCTCACGCGATGCAGCTGTATGGGGAGTCGTTTCAGGCAGCGATTGAGCGGTTCGACCTGAAAAAGTCATCGCAGGTTGCAGTCTTGCTTTCGGGAGGGCGCGACTCGCGGCATATTCTCCTCGCCCTCGCGCGCCGGGGCAAAGTTCCGATGTTCTGTGTGACAGCGATGCATCCCCCACCGCGGCCCAATGAAGACGCCGTGATCGCCGCGCAGTTAGCCCGTGTCGTTGGTACCCCTCATGAAATAGTAGAGCCGCCGGACGACCTGCTTAAGGCGGAGTTGGAAAAGAACGTATTAACGAACTTATGTGCCGATGAGCACGGTTGGCTGATGCCGTTGCGAAACTATCTTGCAGCGCGATCGTTCGACTGCGTTTTCGACGGCATAGGTGGTGATGTCCTGTCGGCGGGCTTGTTTCTCTCCGAGACGCGACTCCGCATGGTGGAAAGAGGCAATTTTGTTGATCTGGCAAACGATCTCTTAGGCAAAGAAGGCTATCTTCCAAGTTTGCTTCCGGCCGCGTTGTATCGCCGGTGGCCGCGCGAGCTCGCGCTTGAGCGGGTGGTAAGCGAAATTGAGAGACATGTTTCGTCGCCGAACCCGTTTAGCCAGTTCATCTTCTGGAACCGCACCCGTCGCGAAATTGCACTGAGCCCGTGGTGCCTCCTTAGCGGGACCAGCGTAGTGTTCGCACCGTACCTTGAAAAAGGCGTCTATGACCTATTAGCGTCGTTGCCGCCGTCTTACTTTCTCGACCACACCTTCCACACCAAGACAATCCAATCCTTTTATCCTGATTTCGCAACTGTTCCTTTCGAGAACAAGGAAGCCGAGCCGGCGAAGTTCCAGCGCCTAGCATTAGTCAATCTGAGCTACCGGACCGCGGCCTATCTTTTAAATGGCGGCGATGGCTTGTGGTCTAAGCACTGGGTCTCGTGGTTAGTTCCCCGTCTAGTGAGATCTATATTGATCCCCCGTTACGCACAGTACTTACTACCAGTCTGGCACCGCGCAATATACCTTGCGCAACTCGATAGAACAGTGGGTGGGATCCATTAGCCGCGCCGCCAACGAACGCCAAGATGTCGTCATAGTCCTTCGAACGCATCCAGTGGGAGTGTTTTCGATGTATCGCTGATAGCTCAATCGAGCAAACTCCGTGTTTGCGTGTTTGGCGAGACCTGCAAAGTGATGTTGCCCCTACATCTCCAGACACGGACTCTCACTCCACCAAGGCCTGCTCGCGTCGGAACATTCGAGCCGAGCGCATCTTGAGCGCGGAGTGCGGATGATGCTCATTGTAGTGCTCGATCCAGCGCGGCAAGCTTGTCAGGATCGGGCGCGCATCCGGCGTCGGGCTTAGCGACGCGTAGTCGCGCTTGAACGTGTTCACAACGCTTCCGCCATGCCGTTGGATTGCAGCTCTGGTCTATGCTCAGACCGAACCGGCAGAGGAGACGGAAACCGACGACGCGATGCCGAGCGATCAGTACACTCGTCGGGCTGTTCCTCACACCCCCGCTCTATACTTTTTTTCCCAAGGCCATCATCGTTGCCCCGTTCGGGAAATGTTTGAATAGATGCCAATCCAAAAGCGCGAGCTGTGTCCGTAGCTTGGCGGGCAGAAAGCGCAAGAACTTTTCGAACTTCCACACCAAGGTTGTAAACACGTGAGCTCGGTGGAGAATTGAGAATATCTCGACCGAGTTAGCCTCGAACAAGCTATGCACATGACGGTCCGTTAGCCTCCTCAAATGCCCAGGCTCATCGGTGGCAAACCGCCCGTATCCATCTGAGGACGGTTCCAAACCACCAGTAAATCTGTTGAAGAACCACTCGAGGGAATACGCATTGGCGCAAGGCGTCGTGAGAAGTAAGATGCCCCCAGGCCGAAGGAGTCGTGCCATTTCGCTTGCCGCCCGCTCGGCGCTCTGAACGTGCTCGATGACTTCGACGCTAGTTACAAGATCAGCAAAGCCATCCGGAAGGGAGACAGTCTCGTCTCCCATCGATATTAATTGCACATCCTCGTGATGCTCCGCAGCGATACGGAGCGCTAGATCAGAGATGTCGCACCCGATCAGCGGGATTTGAGGCCAGTAATCTCTCAGTACCGAAAGATAGCGCCCCTCACCGCATCCATAGTCGACGATTGTTCGCGGGGAAAATCCATTCTCCTTGAGTTGTTTAAGAACTCTTCTTACCGTGTACACGCGGCAGGCCTCGAACACATCGGTGAAATCCTGCATGTACCCAGATTGATATCGCGCGTCATAAAACTGCTTTGGGTTCTTTTGCGCATCTTCGGAAACAGGCTGACGTGTCATGTAGCCCCTGAGAGACGTCAAGCAATCACTGAAGATTGGCTACCGTTCGCCAATCTAGCGTCCAGCCACGGATTTGGTGCAGACGAAGACTTTCTCCCCAAATAGGAGTCCATACCGGACGGAAAGCTCGCCCGTCGCCGTGCACTGATCCACACGAAAACCCGCCGATTCCAACCTATCGCGAAAATCACGTCCGTAGACTCGTAGATGATCATACTGACCAAAGTGCAATGTTCTTTGTTGAGGTGCGACGATCTGCGAATCCTCGTAGGTGTTTTCCCAACCCTCCACAATCGGAACCATGCAAAGCAGTAGTCCACCGGGGCGAAGGACTCGGTGTGTCTCACGCAACGCTTTTCTATCGTCGACATGTTCAAACACGTGAGAGCAAACCACCACATCGAAACTCTCACTGCCGAGTGACAAGGCTTCGATGTTCTCGCTGCGGTCAACCCCGACGCCGGAAATGTCGGCCGTGAGATAGGTTCGCGCTCGAGGGCGAATATATGAGCGAAGAGGCGGCTCAGGGGCGAAATGCAGAATGTCTCTTGGGCGGGAGAATAGCCCCAGTTGCTCGCTGACTAGTACGAACAGGCGATGTCTTTCAAGAGCCCCACAGTTCGTACATTGCGCGTCGTACCGAGGAGGGACGCCGAAGGCCCTGAATCGGCCCTTATAGCTACAACACGAACATTCGCGCGGCGAGACGCCGTAAAGAGAACGCAAAACGTTGACCGCATAGCGCAACCTCTCGCGCGTGGCGCGAAACGAGTACGGACCCTCCTCGCCGTGCGGTTGGGCGGGCCACCGACGTGCCGCAGGTTTCCGATAGCGTGTTCGCATTTTGGTTGAGTTGGTCATGGGTAAGAAGGCGCAATTAAGCAGCGGCGCCGCGAGATGGTGCGGGCGGTGCGCAAAGGGGAAGCATGAAGCATGCGCGAGGTCGCCGCGCGCTTCGGGGTGAGCGTGGGCACCGTGGTCAACTGGGTCAGACAGGCCCACGGCAAACGCCTGGACTGGGTGAACTTCACCAACTGCAAGCCTGGCCGACCGTGGAATCGCACCCCCGAGGAGGTCGAGCAGCGCATCCTCAGCGCCCGCATGAGCATGCATGCGGCCAAATGTCAAGGGGAACCCAAATTTCCCCAGGTATGGGAATCGAAAATTCCCCACCCGGTTCACGCTTCGGCCTCTTCCGTACGGACGAGGCCGGCCTTCAACTTCTCCTTGAGCCGGTACGAGTTGCCGCGGATGTTGAGCGTCACCGCGTGATGCAGCAGCCGATCGAGGATCGCGGTGGCGATCACGCGGTCGCCGAACACGTCGCCCCAGGCGGCGAAGCTCTGGTTGCTGGTGAGGATCATCGGTCCGCGCTCGTAGCGACGGCTGATCAGCTGGAAGAACAGATTGGCGCCCAGCCGGTCGATGGGCAGATAGCCGATCTCGTCGATGATCAACAGCCGCGGCGTGGTGTAGAACTTGAGCTTCTCGTCCAGCCGGCCCTCGCCGTGCGCCTTGGTCAGGGTGGCGATCAGGTTGCGCGGCGGTGGTGAACAGCACCCGGTAGCCGGCCTCGATCGCCTTCAGCCCCAGGGCGACGGCGAGGTGGGTCTTGCCGACCCCCGGCGGGCCGAGCACGAGCACGTTGTCGCCGTGCTCGATGAAGTGGCAGGTGGCGAGGCTCTGGACCTGCTTCTTGTCGATCGAGGGCTGGTAGCCGAAGTCGAAGGTCTCCAGCGGCTTCACGAACGGGAAGCGGGCCATGGCGGTGCGCATCGTGACGTTCTTGCTGGTCTTGGCGGCGACCTCCTCGGACAGCACCTGCTCGAGGAAATCGCGCGTAGGCCAGCTCTCTGCGCGGCGGCCTCCTGCAGCAGCGCTTCGAGCCGCTCGCGGCTCTTGAACAGACGCAGCTTGAGCAGGTGCTCGCCGAGGCGTTCCAGCTGGGCGGCGTTCATGCGACCTCCAGCAGCTGCTCGTACACCGCGAGGTCGCGCACCTCGACGCCGTGCAGCCCATGCGCGCGGGGGCGCTCGCCGGCGGCGCGCTCGCGGCGAAGCGGGTGCGCGCATTGCGCGCCACGGCGCCTGGTCCATGCGCGGGATCGACCTGCAGCTGATGGCGCCCGGCGAGCACCGGGTGCTCGGCCACGACCTGCGCCGCGGTGCGAGATCTGCCAGCTCGCGCCCACGCGCACCACCTGGACGGTCTTGCCGATCAGGCGCCACGGCACCGAGTAGCGATTGGCGTCGATCGACACCAGCCAGTCGTCGGCCACGACGCGCTCGCGGCGCAGCGCCTGGAAGAAGCTCGGCTGGTCGCGGGTGCGCACCAGCGCTCCGGCTTCGCGCGCGAAGCGCTCGATCGGCCGCTCGTGGGTGGTGCCGTGCACGCGCACGTCGGCCACCTCGGCCAGCCAGGCGACGCAGCTGCGTCGTTGAAGTCGGCCAGATCGCGGAACACCCGCCCGGGCAGGAAGTTGCGCTTCACGTACTTCACCCCGGACTCGACCTTGCCCTTGGTCTGCGCCCGGTAGGGGCGGCACAGCCGCGGCTCGAAGCCCCAGTGCCGGGCGAACGCCTCGAAGGTCGGGTTCCAGCGCGCCTTGCCCTCGCCGGGCTGCCACGTCACCGTGCGCATCCGGTCGTAGAGCAATCTCGGCGGTGCGTCCGCCGAAGTGCGCGAAGGCGTGCTCGTGCGCGGCCAGCAGCGCGCCCATGCGCTCGTTCTCGTAGCCCTCGGCCCAGGCGCGGCGCGAGTAGCCGAGCGTCAGCACGAACACATGCACGTCGACCGGGCCGGTGACGAAGCGCACCCGCACCTGGCCCCAGTCGACCTGCGCTTGCTCGCCCGGTTCGGTCTCGAAGCGACGTTGCGTCAGCGCCGCCACGGCGGCTTCCGCACGCAGCGGCCGCACCGCGTTGCGCACCGTGTCGTAACCGCCGCGTGTAGCCACGCGCTGGCGCGCAACTCCTGGAACAGAATCCGCGCCGAGTAAGTGCACCTGCGGGGCGCGCTCAGTCGAGCCAGCCCGGTGCGCCGACAGCAGCGTCTCGAGACACTCGGCCCGCCGATAGGGCGTCCACTCCGAGCTTGCCCAAACAACTGCGCACCGTCTTGCGGTCCAGCCCCGTCAGACGCGCGATCTGCGACACCGTTTGCCCGTCTGCGCGCATTCGACGGATCTCCTCCCAACGTTCCTTGCCGATCACCGGCACCTCCGCGCCCACCTCGGGCACGGCCACCATAACCGGCGCGCCGACGCTATCGGCCCTCGGGCCGACAGCGTCCCCATCACCTTCCCATCCATCTGCGATCTCCTGATCATCGAGGGTGGGGAAAATTCAATTCCCACAAGTGGGGAGTTTTGGATTCCTACTGACAGCCAAATTGCATTCTCATCCGACCAAGTCAATAAACGAGGCGACCGTGTCATTGAAGCGCTCGGCCGTAAACCTGCTCTCGATAACTGCTCGCCCCGCGCGCGCGCGCCTCGCGCTCGGCTACGTTGCCCAACAACTCGACGCAGGCCCTCCCCAACCCGGCGTCGTCATCGGCGACCCGAAGGTCGCGGTCCTCGTGGAACCCATCATCGAATGCCTCTTGGCAAAAGCGCGTGGTAACGCAAGCGCGCCCGTGCGCGAAAGATTCCAGAATCTTGATGTTGGTGCCACCCCCTAAATGGATCGGCACGATGGCAACGCGCAGTCACGATAGGCTAAGGCAAGATCCTGGACGAAACCTGGGGCCGTAACGCCGGGAAATTGATTCCATTTCGCTCTGACCGCATGGTCCACGGCGCCAGCTAGGACGAGCTTGACATCAGGGACAGCTTTACGGACGGCGGGCCAGCTAAGCGCAAGGAATCGGTCAACGCCTTGGCGGTTCGGGGGGTACCAGAGCGAGCCCACGAAAAGGATCGTATTACCCGAACTCTTGAAATCGACGGATGGAGGAATCCCAAGAGGGACGTTTGGGAGCACAGCGCCCCGAAGCGCGCTATAGCGATTGCGGTCACGGTCTGAAACGAAGAAGAAACCGGAGTAGCGAGGCATCTGCCGGTCGATTGCGCTTTGCTTTAGCCACGCCTTTGTGCGCGGCCAGACGAGTTCCCTGCCGTAACCGAGCAACGGGCTGTGACGGTAGTAGACATCGTCGAGATCGACAACAGTGGCAATCGTTTTCGGTAATTTGAGCTTGGCAATCGGAGCGAGAGAGCGGCTGACGATCACGTCGTAGGTATCAATGCTCAGAGCATTGGTCAGCGACGACGTCACGCTTCGCTCGGGCAAAAAGTTCGCATAACCGGCCACGCGAGGGCGCCAGTGAATTTCCGTGTATCTGCGTGGGTCATCCGGCGGTACAGAGCAGGTCGAATCGGCGGGCTGGATGATTACACTGTCTACTTTGCCTAGACGAGATAGCGCCTCAAATAGTCGCGTCCCGATTGCCAAAACTGTTACGGTAAACGGTCCGTGTTGATTCAAGTACCTTCGCGTTTTGGTGCGCCCCCTGCGTCTCCCCGCTAACCAACGGGAACCGGGTTCGAGTGGCGCCGGCGTTTTCGGGATCTGCCTAAGCACCTACTCGCGCGAGCCGAGACGGGCTCAGCGCACGAGCCGCGAAACGACGGTGAGCTGGCCTCCACTATCGATAGATAGATTTTGGTACAGCCTCCTGAGCTTCAGGTGGACTTCGCTGTTGTCCTCGATGAAATACACGAACCTCTCCGCCAGGTGAGGAAGCGCGCTTTGCAACGTCCGAACGATGGTCTCGTCGGAGTGATAACCGTCGTCGACGAAAATGTCTATCTTGTCTCCATGCAGCAATCTGCCGAGAAGCGCCGTATTGTCCAGAAACTGATCGAACTCGTGAAGCTCCGGAGCTCTAACCTTGAAAGCCCCTCGAGCCCTGAGATTGGGCATGTTGCGCAGGGTGTGTCCGAGGTCGATGTCCAATCCCATGACTCTTCCACTCTGGAAGAGGTCACACCAGATGGCGAGTCCCGTTCCCTTCAGGATGCCCACTTCCGCCAGCGTTACGGGTCTGCTCTCCGACATAAACGGATGCAGGTACTCCGCGTACTTTCGCGCGTAGCCGTGATGGAGCATCCTGTCTCCGCCCATCATGAGCGTGGCGTAGGCTCTTTCCGGCGTCCGCGGGTCCTTCGGGCTAACTCTTATGGTCGGCACGTCCGAGACGATTCCGCCGTACTTCATCTCCGTCCCAACGAGCCACGCGACGCTGCCTGGCGGTGCGCTGCGGTACCTATACAGGAGCCATTCCCTGTTCAGCTTGAACAGCGCGGATTTCACCATTGCCTTGAGCTTCATTCCGCCAGCCCGGTTTGCGCGACCAAGGGTCGAGTTCACAAGGTTCAAGATCGAGCTTGATCCCATTTCAGCACCCGACCGGTGGAATACCAGTGGAACACCCCGCGTCCTTCGGCCCCTGCGATCGCCGCTTCCACCGGCCAACAAGCCGGTCCGCCGCCAGCGCCTGCGCCGCGTTCGTCGGCCTCTCCCTCGACGCGGAAGCGCTCCTGCGCGGGAGTCCAGGACGAGAAACGGACACGAATCCTATTTCTCCAGAGTCAGGCTCTTGATGTACTCGGCGCTCCTCCGGCCCTTGACCATGAAGCCCAGAGCCGGGGAGGAATCGCCAAGACCCCATCCGGCGCCGAAGAGGATCGGGGCCGGCTCCCGGAAGACTTCGCGCCAGACGTCGCTGTCCATGAGCACTTGCAATACCTTGATGAATGCCACGTCGTGGGAGAAGTAGATGCCGCCGTCCGACAGGCGCGGCCAGATCCCGAGCAGGCAGTCCCGCGCCGAGCTCGGGATGTCCACATCGGTAAAAGCCATCGCGACAGCGGGAGGGAGGTGCCCGTCGACGAGAGTATCCTTCAGCCAGCCCTGCACGAATGTACACACGCCGACCTCCCCGTACCGCGAGACATTGGCCTTAACTGCCTCGACGCTTCCCGCCGAATAGCGCCCCGCCGTCCACGGCGTCATGAAAGCGACTGACCTCCGAGCGTGGAGGTCGCGGAGGTTGTATTCGTCCACCTCGGGTAGACCTTGGAAGCTGTCGAACACGTGCAGTCGCCGGCCTACGATGTCAGCGACTATGGAGAGTTTTGACGTGCTTCCGCCTGTGAAGCAGCCGCACTCGACCACGTCTCCAGGAACCTGGAGCGACAGCAGGGCCTCCGCCATGAACAATCCGTCGGTGGGGAGGGTGGTGCCGCCCTCGTAGGTGTTCAGCTCACGGTCGATCCGCTCGAAGCGCTCGACAATACGTGCGCGGGCGACCTCATCGACGGGCGATTCGGCACCGCGACGGATGAACACGTCGCGGAGACGTTCGTACGAGAGTCGTGTTGCCATGTATGAGAACGGGCTTCTGCCAGGGCCGAGCCACCTCGCGGGCAAAATGATCGCCATGTCCACAGCCTTCTTGAGGACCGCCTTCGCCAGGGCGTTGAACATCAGGACTCTCCCAGCAATGAACGTTTCCGTTCCGCGAACCCCTTCAGCACTGCGACGCGGGCACCCGATCAGTCACTCAACTCGCGGACGTATCCAATAGCGAACTGATGCAGCGCCGCTTCGCCCCATTCTCTCGCCACGGCGTTCGCCACGCGTCGGCGCCAGGCCCACCTTCCGTCCATAGATAGCATACCCGCGAGCTGCTGCGTATGCCGTCTGAGTGTATTGGAAGAACGAGAAGGCGAACGAAGATCGTGCTTGAGCGAAACCCCCACGCACTCTTCGCACTCCCCTGGAAGCGCTCATTGAGCTTCGGTTCGGCAATCGGGCGCTGAAGACCGCCATCCCTTCATTCGTGCCGCCTTCACGTATCATTCTGCGGGAAAGCCCTGCTTCCGGACCTATCGGGACGCCGGACGGCCACCACCGAAGGTGCGAGCGGCGCCGCATCGTAGTGATCTTCTCGTGCGGGCGCGGCGACTGGCACGCCGGGAACGACATGGCGGTCTGGAATAAACGTAAAAAAAAGACCATCGGCGTCAAGTGTCAAACATCGTCACGAGGCGTGATTTCCGTCCGCGATAGCCAACGAGAAATCGCATGTCGTTCCTTTGAAATGCCATCTTCCCGCAGGCGAGGGAGACGCAGTGGCTATCCAACGACGGATCTTGAAGCTCTCGGAACGACTCACCCGTACGCGCATTTACCCAGCCTGGAGAATCAACACTCGCGGCATTGATCTCTTCCAGCACAAACGTGGCAGGTAGTGTTCGATGCGGGCGCAAACGCTTCAACGAAAAAGAGGGGCTTACGGCACGCGCGGATATCTTTCGTGCATGAGGCGCGACGGATTTCATTTGCATGTTAGCGAGCGCGATTCTCAATTGATCCAATGAAGTCACCAGCCCGAACAATCGCTTTCTACCTCCCGCAGTTTCATCCGATCCCCGAGAACGACGAATGGTGGGGCAAGGGCTTTACCGAGTGGACGAACACGGCGAAGGGGTGTCGCCGCTTCCCAGGTCACTACCAGCCCCACGTACCCGCCGACCTTGGGTTCTATGACCTACGGGTGCCCGAGACGCGGTCGGCTCAGGCCGCCATGGCCGCGGAGTATGGGATCGAGGGATTCTGCTACTACCACTACTGGTTTGCCGGAAAGCGCCTGTTGAACCGGCCGTTCGACGAGGTCGTCGCCTCGGGAAAACCCGATTTCCCTTTCAGCGTGTGCTGGGCGAATGAGTCATGGACCGGTGTGTGGCACGGATCACCGAAACGCGTCCTGATAAAGCAGACGTATCCGGGAGAGGCGGACCACCGGAAGCACTTCGAAATGCTCCTCCCGGCTTTTCGAGATCCACGCTATATCCGGGTGCATGGAAAGCCCCTGTTTGTGATCTATTCGCCCGACGATTTCCCTGAGCCGCACCGCACGCTCGCACTTTGGCGCGAAATGGCGCGCGAGGCCGGCCTCGAAGGTCTGCAACTCGTCGGCGTCAGTTGGGACCCCGGATGGGATCCGAGCGAACACGGCTACGATGCGGCCGTAATCCAGCGCATTGCGCCGCGTACGTCCTGGAAATACGGGCACCGGGCGATGTGGCTTGCATTGCGGGCAAGTGCCCGGTTCCTCCGTCTTCCCACCATCTACAGCTACCGGCGCGCGATCCCGCACCTGTTGCCAAGCGCGCTGCCGAGCGAGAACCGCTATCCTTGCGTCGTGCCCAACTGGGACAACACTCCTCGCAGCGGTGCCAACGGCTTGGTCCTGTTCGGCTCGACTCCGCGCCTCTTCGCGGAGCACTTCCGAAGTGCCCTCGAAATCACGCGCCACGTCCCGCGCGAGCGCCGTCTCATATTCGTAAAGTCCTGGAACGAATGGGCCGAGGGAAATCACCTCGAGCCCGACTTGCGATTTGGGCGCGGCTATCTGGCGGCATTGAAAGACGAGCTTGATCGCGAGGGGTCGCAGACGCGAAGCGTGCCGCGACTCTAGGAACTTCGCCTGCTCGTTTCGACTCCGTGGCCGATTCGTTAGAGACCGTCGTCTACTCCGCGATCTTCGGTCGCAAGGAATTTCCGTGGCCCGCGCCGAACTTCCAAGGCGTCCACTTCGTGCTCTTCACGGACGACTCGCGGATCCGTCCGCCAGGTTGGAGAGTGGTCGTCAGTCCTTCGGAATTCGTTGATCCGCGCAAGTGCGCGAAGGTCTTCAAGGTGCTTGCGCATCGCTATCTCAGGAAGTACAGGTTCAGCTTGTGGGTAGACGGAAACTTATGCCCTCGAGTAGATCCTCGAACCTGGATGGCTACGGTGCTCAAGAGCGGAATCGCAACCTATAGGCATCATGAGCGAGACTGCATCTACGACGAAGCGGAAACGTGCATCAGGCATGGGTTCAATCGCGAAGTGATCGAGAGGCAGATGGCGCGCTACGTCGATGCGGGGTATCCGGCTCATCGCGGGCTCCACACTTGCACGATTATCGCCCGGGAGCACAATCTTCCTACGGTGGCGGCGGCCATGGAGGAATGGTGGGCGGAGATAGAAGGCGGGAGCATCCGGGACCAGCTCAGCTTCGATTACGTGCTCTGGAGGCGGGGATTGAGGCCGGACGTTATTCCAGGGCACGTCTATAAGAGTCCTCTCTTCGATTTCACCCCACACGGGACCAAGCCTCGCTCCCTGCAGGCATTTGTCGAGAAATATCGTGAATCCAGAAATCCCTTCTGGCGCGGGTTCTTGGCCGCAAAAGATGCACTTGGACGGTTGCGCGATCGAGTCCGAAGATAAAGTCGGGTTGACCGGACCTCCGCGGGGCCCCACTACTTCACGACCCGCCCCACCACGACAAAGCTGTCGGAGCGGTCAACCGCTTCGTCCTGAACGAAGAGTACGGGGCAGCCAATGTATCTCAGGAGGTCCACGATCTCGGACTGCGTCCAGACGTGGTAGTGGATGACTCCCTGCGAAACGATCCACTCCCAATTCAACTTTCCATCCGGCTTTCTGCAGTCCGGATCTGAAAGCCAGGTGTGGTCCCGTCCCGCGGGGATGCTTATTCGCTCGAACTCCTCGAAGTGCGTCGTGTCCTCGAAGCCGACTCCTTTCTCGAAGTCGGCCAGGTGGTGGGAAAATTGCGTCACGGGCCTGCCGGCATCGTAGGTTCTCTCGCAATGAGGAAGGACCAGAAAGAGAACGCCGCCTTTACGAACCACCCTGCGCCATTCGTTGAGGGCCCGGAGCGGATCCGGCAGGTGCTCGAGCGTATGCGCAGAAACCAGGAAGTCGAATGAGCTATCCGGAACCGGTATGTCGAACGCTTCGCACACGTAGTCTATGGCAACGCCATCGGAGTGCCGTCCTGGATACTTGTCGAGAAATTTCGCGTTCTCCGGCTCGCAGATTGGGCTCCGGCCAGGACCGACCTCGAGACCACGGCCGTTGCAGTAGTGGTTCGCCAGCCCACGAATGGAGACGCTCTGCAATGGCGGTCGGCTCGGCGCTAGCAGAGCATCGTAGGCCTTGCTCAATCTCAATAGGGCTTCTCTCATCCCGAGACGGGCCGCGACCCAGAAAAATGCCAGGTTTGCTGCGACTATCCCTTTAGCAACGATCCCAAGCGTTCGCATTATCAAACGGCCCTCTTCGACAGCACCGCCCTGCAGAATCGGACACCACCGCGGTCGCCGGGGCCGCGCGTGGGCATCGATAGGTCGCGGCGAAGACGAGGATGCTAGCTCAATCTCTCGCTGCAAAGCGCCGGACCGTGCGCTCGCGACCAGGAGATCGCCGGCGCTTCCACCGGCGCCAGTACTGCGTCGGCTACAATCGCGCCAATCTCGGAGGGCGTTATCCGCACCCGTCTGGAGTTGCGTACCGCCGGAAAGTGCCATCCCCCATCGCTCTGCGAAGGGGCGCTAGGGGGCTTTCTCAGCATCATAGGGTAGCCAACATGGCTCCCGGAGCGAGCAGCCCGAGCCATCCGTTAAGTCTGAGAATTGTGAGAAGCGCGCAGATCATCGAACTTCTCCAGGGAGCGAAACGCAGAATCGGGCGCGCGTGCTTTCCTGTCACGATCCGCCTCAAGTGGCTGCGTGACAAGCGCCACCTTCCGCTGACACCCGAGCACTGGGAGCTTTATGACATCATTCACCGCCGCTGCTGGGAGGGGCTCAGCAAGTTTCCAAATCTGGTCGACTGTCGCGATTTCAATGACAAGATTCAGTGGCTGAAGCTGTTCGACCAGAGCGAGGAGTGCGTGCGCTGTTCGGACAAGGTTCTCGTTCGGGACCATGTGCGGGATCGGGTCGGGGATCGCTATCTGGTCAAGATGTATCAGGTGCACAAACACTTCTCAGAAATCGACTTCGGCGCGCTGCCCGATGCCTTCGTGATCAAGACGAACCACAACTCGGGTACAGTCATCCTGGTTCGAGACAAGTCGAGTCTCGACCGTCGCGCCGCGGAGGGAAGAATCGAGGCCGCACTCGCGGAGCCCTATGGATGGCTGAACGGCGAGTGGTCATACTCCTACGTTGAGCCCAGGGTGCTGGTCGAGGAGTTCATCGATCCGGGAAGCGGCAAGCAGCCGCCGGATTACAAGTTCTACTGCATCGAAGGCGTGGTGAAGTTCTGCCACTACATCTACGACAGAGGATTCGATACCAAGGAGCAGACAGTCGATCCCGCGGGCAATGACCTGGCCACCGAGCTGTATCCGAGCTTCAAGCTTGGAACTGATTTCAAGAAGCCCGAGCTTTGGGGCGAAATGATCCACGTGGCCGAGCAGCTGAGCAAGGGCTTCAAGTGCGTTCGAGTCGACTTGTTCTGCACCGGCGATCGCGTCTACGCGGGGGAGATGACCTTTTGGCCGATGGCGGGTCTCTACAAAGGGGAGGGCCAGAAAAGCATTGGAAAATTCCTGGACTTCGATCGCAGCACATACAAGCCTTTCTTGATCCCGGATCTGGAACGCAGACGAAGCCGGTTGGGCTCTTATCCGCATCGCAGCCCCTCGTGCAGAGCGTGAGGACTCGGCGACTCCCGGTGCCCCGGTCGGTTCCGCTCGGCACACACGGAACTCCCTGATCCCCGTGATCTCCGACTTACGGGCATCGACCTGTCTGTCCCTCGGTAAACGCACTGACTCGGCGCCATTCCATGCTAACCCTGTCTATCACTCGAACGCGCTCCGACCGCGAGTCGACCGGAGCAGCCGAGTCATTCGGAATGGCCGGGTTCACGGTGAGGGCCAGCCCCGAATGGCCGGAGATCCGGGTCGATCCGCACCGCAACCGCATTCGAGTCGCGCCACCACTTTCCGGACGGCCGTTCTATTACGCGGTAACGCAGGATGGAGAGCTGTTTGCGTCGACGCACATCCGGTTTCTCCGGCAGGCCGGGATCCGTCTTGAAGAGAACAGCGAGGCGTTTTCCGAATTCCTGCTCTATCGCATCGTCACCCCGCCCTCGACTCTCTATCGGAACATCCGGCAACTCCCGTCCTGCTATGCGCTGGAGATCACGGTGGGCAGAGAGCTCGCGCTGCGCGAGGAACCGGTCGCCTTCCCGGCGCCGGAGGCGGGAGCCCGTGTGGCGGAAACCGCCGAGCGTCTTGAAGCAGCTCTGGCGCGGTATCTCCGTCAGCTGGATCCCGAGCGAACGGCGGTCCTGCTGAGCGGTGGAGTCGATTCGACCATCATCTGCCAGATTTCCCGCGGGTGTGGCGGGAGCGGGCTCACCTATTCGAGCAGCTATCCCTTTGAGTTGCCCGCGCTCGAGGTAGAGAGAGGATACGCAATCTCGGCCGCCGAGGCCTTGAACATTCCCCACCGACACTACGTTCCAAGCCACGAGGAATATCTCAAGGGAATGATTCAGGCAATCGCCGCAGCGGAACTGCCGGTGCACCATATGCAGTCCGTTTTGTTGCACTTACTGTTCCGGGATGGAATCGATGCTTCGTACCCGAACATAGTGATTGGCGTAGGGGCGGGCGCTGCCTTCGGAAACGTCCGCAACTTTCTCTACTGGCGCCGGCGCTACCCGTGGTACCGGATGGCTCAGCTCCCGCCCATGGTTGCTCTGCTGAAGCTCGCCAACCGTCTCGCCGGCGGCCGCGGCCGGTACTGGCTCGAGAACCTGGCGACATCCCGGCAAGCTGGGGATTCATTTCCGAGTGACCCGGATAATCCCATGTGGTCCTGGCATGCCTATGGCGACCCGGAATGGATCCGGGCGCACCTCGGCGTGTCACTGCAGCAGATCGTCGGCCGAAAGGTCGATGTGTTGCTTGCCTTTCAGAACCGAGATCTGCGCGATGTCTGGGCAATTTATTCGCTTCTGGGCGACGAACAGATCACCCAAAACATCTGGTACAAGATCGGCCACGCCCAAAGCCGAAACGTGCATTTTCCGTTCTACGACTCGGAAGTACTCGACCTCGTGTTCCGCTTGTGCTGGCCGGAGAAGCTTGGCCCCCCAGAAAACGCCCTCCGCAAGGCCCTTGCGGAGCGGGTAGGGGTGCCCCGATTCATTCGGGAGCGGCCTAAGTGGGGATTCGGCCTCCGGCGGAGTGATTGGGCGACTCGGGGTGGTGTGCTGGAGCGCCTGGTTCCCGTGGCGATCAAGGCGGTGGACGAAGCCTGGGTTCGGGAGGTACAAGGCTTCGATCCTTCCAAGGCATGGCTGTTCTGGAACCTCCTGAATTACGGTATCTGGAAGCGGGTCTGCCTGCGCGAGGAGGAGCCGGAAGCGCTGATCGAGGAGTTCCGCCGCTCCTGACCGGCCTGCTCACCGCCGGTGGTGCCTAGCGCGTTGGCACGCTTGACCATTCCTCCGCAGGAGTGTCAGGAATTTCGTGTGTCCGAGCCATACTTCCCGGAAAGGGGGATGTTATGGCAGTCAAGAAGGAACTGGTTGACGAGCTGCTCAAGGACGCCGATCCGAAGAAGGTGTTCGGCTCCGAGGGACTGCTCGACGAGATCAAGAAGGCGCTGGCCGAGCGCATGCTCAACGCCGAGCTCGATGAGCACTTAGCTGCGCAATCGGCCGAGGCCGATTGCGCAGCCGGCGCCGGCAACCACCGCAACGGCTACAGCAAGAAGACCGTCCTCACCGAGTTGATGCTGGTCGCGGCAAGACTCAGACACATCGCGGCGACCAAGTGGGGCAAGCGGCGTTACCTTCTGATGGAAACGCTGCTCAACCCCGCCAAGCAGGAGGCAGCCGCCTGAGAATCAGACCAGGCCACCGCCCACGAAAAGTGCGAAAAAGCCGTTGCACTACCCGGAAAACCCTGGAGAACGAGATCCTCAAGGAAGCCGTCAAGGTCGCTCGAGAACGAAAGTGGATAGCGCGCTCATCCTTATTGCCGGGGACGACAAATGAGTACGGTGTGCAGGGTCCTCGGTGTAGCGCGCTCCAACGTCCATTAGCGGGCAAATCGGACTACCGACTAGTCCGATGGTCGGTAAAAACCGCCGCCCAGTCGACGACCAAGCCCTGGTCGGCGAGATCCGCACTGAGGTGGCCGAGCTGCCTACCTACGGCTATCGACGTACCTGCGAGCTCGTGCGCCGGCGCCGCGCACACGCTAGCAGAGCTAGTCGCTGACTACGGATCCTACAAACGAGGCAACGGCGTCGTTAAAGTGCTTGGGCGTAAAGTGCTTCTCGATGACATGTCGCCCTGCTCTGGCCCGTCCCTCACGCTCCGCCGCGTTGCCCAACAGCTTGACACAGGCGGCCGCTAACCCGATGTCGTCTTCGGCGAAGCAAAGCTCGCGGTCACCATTGAATGACTCTCCGAACGCCTGTTGGCAAAAGCGCGTGGTAACGCAAGCACGCCCATGCGCGAAGGATTCCAGAATCTTTATGTTCGTTGCCCGCCGGAATGAATCGGGACAATAGTGAATGCGCTGTCACGGTAAGCCGCGGCGAGGTCTGGAACAAATCCCGGCGCCGTCACGCCCGGTAATCGGTTCCACTCGTTTCTGACCGCCTGTTCCACTGCTCCGGACACGATAAGCTTGGCTTGAGGCACGGCCTTCAGGATAGCGGGCCAGCTGTGCGAAAGGAACCGGTCAATCCCCTGGCGATTTGGGGCGTACCAGAGCGAGCCCACGAACAAGATCGTATGGCCGGCGCTCCTGAAGTCGACCGCGGGAGGAACGCCCAAAGGGATGTTCGGAGGACGGCGCCCGCAGATTGGCATATCGCGCACGATCGCGCTCTGAAACGAAAAAGAACCCCGAGTAGCGGGGCAATAGACGATCGATGGCGACCTGCCGCAGCCACGCCTTCGCGCGTGCACCGGCAAGACGCCAGCCGTAGCCGAGCACTGGACTGTACCGATAACAGACATCGTCGAGGTCCACGATGGTGGGCACTCTCTCTGGCAGCACCACCTTGGCGATGGATGCGATATAGCGGCTGACGACAACGTCGTACTCCTCGAGCGCCACAGCGTTATTCAGCAACGTGGTCAACTCAAGATCCTGCGCGTAGCTCGCATACCCCATCGCGCGCGGTTTCCAGTGCAACTGCGCGCGCACCCTCGGATCGTTCGGCGATACGGCACGGGTCGCCTCGCCGGGGCATATGATGGCAACGTCCGTCTCGCCCAGCCGGGAAAGCGCATCGTAGAGCAGGCTCGTGCGCTGTTGAGCACCGAACTCGCGGCCGAACGGCGAGTGTGGACTCAGAAGCAGCGTGCGCATCGGTCGAGGACGAGCGGTTCCTTAATGGAGCCCATCGAGAGCACGCGCTGATTGGAATTCATAGGCGAGGGCTTGCTATTCGGAAGCCGCGCGCCCGCGGGCTCAGTTAGCGTGTGATGTCAAAACGCCGTGATGCTTGTACCACTGCTCGAACATCATCAGTACCCGCACCATCACTCCGTAGTACGAGGCATGGCTCGCGAGATGCACCGACGCGAGCTCGTCGCCGCCGTCGCCACCGAGCATGCAGGTGGATACCCTCCGCCGCGGCGAGTCGGGCACAGTAATAGGCACGGACGGCCGAGGCGTTGCCGAAGGGCTGGACGTACGCCCGCGCAATGAAGACATCGTCAGGTGGGGTCTGTCAGCGCCTCTGGCAATCGATGGCCGTCACAGCGACGACGCAGTCGTAGACATCGGCTCCGCTGGGCGGGGCGATCTGGAATTCGAACCGCATGCGATCTGGGGTGGATGTCGTCAAGACCCAGCCCGGCGCCGGCGGGGGAGGCGGCGGCGGGGGTGGGCCGAATGCGTGGGTCCAGCACCAGATGTGCGCGCTGCGGACCCAATCTGTGCCGACGAGAACCCCGGATCCCGAACAGAAGCCTGCGCCGGGGTCGAAGATCCCGGCGCCGGCGCGGCGCACGCCCGGGTAATCGACGAGCACGCTTCCTGGCGGTTGCGGCAGGTGTTCCCACGTCCACGTATTAATGTGAAGAATTGACACGTTGCCGTCCGCGGCGCCGTGCCCTCCGTACAGGAAGACCAGATCGTTGGTACTGTCGTACGCCATCTGACTGAAGTACCGCCCCGACGGAGGATCCAGCGCCGTCACGCTTGTCCAGACCAACGTCGTTGGATCAAAGAGCCACAGGTCGTTGAGCGGCTTGTAGTCGCTGGTACCCCCGCCGAAGAGAAGAAACTTCCGTAACGAGGAGATGTACAGGAGTTGTCCCAGAGTGCGGTGTCGCGCTGGCATCGAGGCAGGCGCATTCACTTCCCGGTACGTACGGTTCCGGAGGTCGTAGACGAGCGTCTTGCGACCCGGGTAGCCCCATTGCGATCCCGCGAACACGACGAAGAGATCGTGATCGGGCGATGTCGCCGACCCGGCGCCGCCGGTTTTCGTTCGCGACTCGATCCCATTGAAGTCGGCGTTGGTCAGGATGCGCCACGTCCGAGTGATCATGCTGAAGGCCAGCGGATTAGGACCGATCGTCCGCCCGCCGTCCATTGCAAGATATTCCTGGTTCACGTGATCCCACCCGAAGATCTGCAGGTCGCCGTTCTGCGGATCGGGCGTCTGCGAGGCATTCTGGTACACCGTTTCCAGCACGTTGGTGGCGGGGTCGTAACACTGCAGACTGCCGTTGTAGCCGAGCGCGCAATGCCGACCATCGATGGTGTTCTGAACCCACTCGAACCAGCCGCCCCCGGGATTGAGCGTGCCGCCCCGGTTGGTCCACTCGTTGCCCCAGGCGTCGGGTGGAGGAGCTACCACCAGCATAAGCAGTGTCGACAACGACAGGGTCAAGCGATTCATTGTTTTCCCCCTCTCTCCACTACTCTTCGGCGTGGGAGCCTGGCCGGACGAATGTCAGCAGTGCCGCAACTGGAAAAACACGACAACGCCTCCTCACCGACGGCCAAGCTACCGGTCGGCCGACGAATCGTCAATCGGCGTCGCGGGTGCGGCGGTGGGTCTATTGGGTGCGACCGATTCATCGCTTGCGGATCCACCGCGGATGCCGCGGAGATCCCCGTCAGTGGCATGCGGTCGAATTGTGTTGTACTCTGAATCGGCGAGCGCCTCCGGGAAAGGTAACCATGATGGATAGACGCGTTCGACTAGCAGCGGTCTGCGCCTCAACCGCCGTCGGCCTCATGACCTTCGGGACCTCCGCACTGGCGGACGACAACGCCAGATTGCGAGCCTACGGCAAGCGCCTGTCGCCCCAGTGCACGAATTGTCATCAGGTCGATGGCCCAGACAATGGCATACCATCGATCGCCGGCTGGCCCGCCGAAGACTTCATATTCGTCCTCAAGGCCTATAGGGACGGCGGCCGTATCGATCCTGCGATGGCGGGTGCCGCCCACCGGCTCGACGAAAATCAGATGAAAGCCCTCGCAAGTTATTTCAGCTCGCTTGAGCCGTTGGGTCCCCGGTTGCGGTGAGCATCCAGGAAGCACGGACGCGCGGATTTCGATTGCTCGTCTCGGCAACGTGGCGCGTCAGCTGGCCGACGCCTGCCGTGGCTTTGTAGTACCGTCCAGGGCTGCGGCTATGCGCGAGGTCGCGCTCGCGTTCCACGCGTCGTGATGCTTGTACCACTGCTCGAGCATCATCAGCACCCACACCATCACTCCGTAGTATGAAGCATGGCTCGCGAGGTGTAGCGAAGTGAGTTCATCGATGAACTCGCTCCGCACGACGTTCCGGCCTTTGAGGTCCGCGAGACTGTCCATGGCAAGCTCGCGGAGCGCTCGGTGTTTTTCGAGCCACAGGCCGACCGGTAAGCCGAACCCGTGTTTTGTCTTCGCGATGATCTCTCGCGGCAGAAAGTCCCGGAGCGCTTTCTTGAAGAAGTAGCGCAGCCGGGTGCCCTTCAGCTTCAGCTCGGGGGCCAGATGTGCCGAGAACTCCACGACGCGCTCATCCAGCATCGGGAAGGCGCACTCCACACCGGCAAGGTCGCACATCCGCGTCACCTTGGGTAGATCGTTGTCGGCCAGGGTGTACTTCAGGTCGAGCGCCAGCATCCGGTTGATCAGGGACCGCGCGTCGGTGCGTTGGTACGTTTCCGCAAGCTGGCCGAGCGGGCCGCCGGGGTCAACCGTGGCGAGGAACTCCTCGCGGAAGATGCGCGTGGGGCCGAGGTGCTCCAGCAGATTGTAGTGCTCGAGCCGTGCAGGCATCGGCTTGGACGCGAGCCTGATATAGGCCTGCAGCTTGCGCATCCCGGGGATCGCGGCGGCGCCCGGCATGCGGAAGGCGAGCGGCTCGGCGACCCCCGCGCGAAGCCATTCGGGCAGCACCCCGTAGAGCGACAGAAGATATTGCGTGGCATAGCGCGCATTGCCGCCGAAGAGCTCGTCGCCGCCGTCGCCGCCGAGCATGCACGTGACGCCCTCCGCCGCGGCGAGCCGGGCGCAATAGTAGGTGGGCACCGTCGAGGCGTTGCCGAAGGGTTGGTCGTACGCCCGCGCAATCATCGGGACCGCGGCGACGACATCGTCGGCGGTAACGTAGTACTCGAACTGCCGCGTGCCGAAATGCTTCGCCGCGATTCGGGCGTACGCCATCTCGTCGTAGCCCGCGGCGTCGAACCCGATCGAGAATGTCTTCGCAGGTTCTGCGCAGACTGCCGTGAGGAGGCCTGCAACGGTCGAGCTGTCGGTGCCGCCGCTCAGGAAGGCGCCTACTGCTTCGCCTGAGGCGGCTTCGGCAACGCTCTCGCGCAGGCACCGGAGAAAGCGGTCCTTGAGCACACCGAAGGGCGCCGTTTCGTTCTCGATGTAGCGCATCTCCCAATAGGGCCGCACCTCGAGCGCTCCGGCCTTGAACAAGCCGTAGGTGCCGGGCAGCAGTCGCGAAACGCCCCGGATCGCCGAGCGCGGCCCGGGGATCATGTGGAAGTACACGTAGTCGTAGAGCGCCTGGGCGTCGATCTCCGCCGAGACGCCCGGATGCGAAACGACGGCGTCGATGCGGGAACCGAATACGACGAGCCCGCTGCCTGGGGCCGCGTAAGCCATCGGATAGGTTTCCGTCCGGTCGACGGCAATGAGGACCTCGCCGCTCGCCTCGTCGATCACCGCGAGCGAGAAGGCACCCTGGAGCTTGGCGAGCGCAGCGGCGCCGTGCGCTTCGTACGCGGCTAGGAAGCTGCGCGCGATGCCGACCCGGACCGCCTCCGCGGCGAGCGCGGTGTCAGTCCATCGCGGCCGGCCGACCACGCCGCACGCTCTTCGCGGGCTTGACGTCTCAGCCATACTGATAGCGACGTTGCGACCGGAAGCCGCAATGCCGCCACCATTCAAGCGCAGGCATTGCTGTGTCTCGCCAGGCCCGACGGCGAGCTTCTCGGCCATGCGCGCCAAGGCGCCTGCGGCCTCCTGCGTTTCCGATGCCGCGCCGTGCCAGCCGCAAAGACCGCTCACTTGTCCGCTCCGGCCGGATCGGATTGTCCACGACGTACGCGACGCAGCGCGGCGCGCACCTTTCGCGCCGCGGGACGAACAAGCTGCTCGTTCAGTCGATGCAGTCGCCCGCGCGCGGTCGGGCTAAAGGCGCGCACACGGTACAGGGTCTCGCTCTTTTCCGTCCATCGCGCTTTGTACGGATTCGGCCCCGGCCCCAGCCAGTAGCGCCGCAGCCCGCTCGCAAAGAGCTGTTGGAGCAGCTGCACGCTGAGATACGATCCAGGAGAGATCGCCTCGAGGGTCTGGTCGAAATCGGCGCGCAGCGCAAACACATCGTCGCCATTGACGAGTTGATACTCCATGGCCACCGGCTTGCCGTCGAGGCGAAGACACCACATCGACAGCCAGCCCTGCTCCATCGCATGACGCGTCAAGCGCCGGATGAACGCGCCGGGCCGCGCCTTGTCGAGCGTGAGCCCGGTTCCGACTTTCCAGCTTTTTGCAGAAACCGCGACCAGCTCGTCGAGCAGGGTGTCGCTGCGCCCTGGCGTTGCGCGCTCTCCCCGCACCCACTGAAGCTCCAGGTCACCGGCCTTGCGCAGGCGGTTCGCTGCGAGATTGTTCGCCTTCTTGAGGCTACGGGACCGCCGACCATAGAATGCATCCCACGACTCGGTGAGGTCGATGTAAGAGTTCACATCCCAGGGCGTTCGCTCGCACTCCACACCGGCCCGCGAAGCGTCATGCTGCGCAAGTCCGGCCGCGGCGGCGTCTTCCGGCAAGTACCTCAGGTCCAGCACGTCCCACTCGCGTGCACGGTCTCTCAGTGCGGGCAACATCGCGGCGCGCACTGCGGCGGCCTCTGCCCGATCGCAGACCAGATCGCAGAACTGGGTGTCGGGAACCGTCAAGAACTCCAGCCGGCGCGCAGGTAGCCTGCCGTGTTGCGTCGCTTGCAGCACCAGCGGGCAGATCGCGATGAGCTGCGCTCCCCGGGACACCAAGGCGATGCGCAGCGCGCAGCGCTCGTCCTTGCGCCATTGCCAGGCAGCGTCGAACCATTCGTGCCGCAGGAACAGGTCGCGCCCACGGGCGGCCGGCACCAGGCGGTTCCACGGTTCGCGGAGCGCGAGGAATTCCGCCTCGTCGGTGATCCATCGGACCGCGAGATCAGGAGTCACTGAGGGTATGATTCTTCGCTCGAATAGTAGCAGCGCTGCGACACCGCTCTTGTGATCCTTTCCGCGCTCCGATGCGAGACCTCGCGCTCACGGCAATCACCTTAGGCCTGCTGCCCGTCTGCCTCTACCGGCCATGGATTGGCATCCTGGCGTGGTACTGGTTTGGGTTGATGAACCCGCACATGTTCACCTGGGGGTTCGCGCGGACCATGCCGTTCGCGATGATGATCGCGCTCGCCACGCTCGTCGGGGCGCTGATCTCCCGCGATCGCAAGGCGATTCCGTGGAACGCTGGGCTCGCACTCGTCGCGATCTTCTTTGCGTACTGCACCTTCACGACGTTCTTCGCCTGGGAACCGGCACCCGCGTGGGGATATTGGGAGCAGTTCGCCAAGATCCTCCTGATGACATTCGTCGCAACCATGTTCATCTACGGCAAGGCTCGCGTCCAAGCCTTGATGCTCGTCATCGGCCTGAGCCTGGGGTTCTACGGCATCAAGGGCGCGATCTTTACGGTCACAACCGGCGGCGTTCACAACGTGCAAGGCCCGGAGGGGGTGTTCATCGGAGGTAATACGTTCCTCGGACTTGCGCTAAACATGGTGGTCCCGGTGCTCGTGTCGCTTGCTCGCGACGAGCAGAACCGGAAACTCAAGCTCTTCCTGAATTTCGCGGCGGTCGGTTGCGTGATCGCGAGCGTCTTCACCTATTCGCGAGGGGCGCTGGTCGGCCTCGCCGTTGTGCTGCCGCTGCTGCTCCTGAGGGACCCGCGCAAGGTGTGGGGGGGGATGATCTTGCTCCTAATCTCTGGATCCTTGGTCGTCTCGTTCGCCCCGGAGAGGCTCTGGCAGCGCGCCGAAACGATCCAGACCTACGAGCAGGATTCGTCAGCGATGGCGCGACTGCGCTCCTGGAGCGTCTCCTGGAACATTGCCAAGGAAAGGCCGATCACCGGCGCGGGATTCCAGTTCGAATACTCCCCAAATCGGGCAAGGTGGCTGAGCTACGTCGGCGAGGATTACCGGCATATCGGCGGCGGCACCCAGTCCGCGCACAGCGCCTATTTCCAGGTCTTGGGCCAGCATGGTTTCGTTGCACTAGGCTTATATCTCTCCCTCATGGTATCTGCGCTTGCGGGATTGACTCGACTGCGAAGACAAGCCCGCGCGCTTCCCGACACCGCCTGGATCGGGACCTATGCGGACGGGTTGCGGATAGGCATCATCGCCTTCGGGATCAGCGGTGCGTTTCTCAACGTTGCTTATTTCGATCTTTACTTCATCTTTATAGCGATGACGGCGATTCTCTCGCGCGAGCTCAATGCCGTTGTGAAACCCGCTCCCGCTGGAATCGCGCGCCCGGCGCCTATCGTCAGCCCGACTTCCGGGATCCTGCAAAACGATCGACGTACATAGGCCGAAGATGGGCGCGAGCGACGCGCGCTATTTGGCCTCGCCCTCGCGCTTGGCCGATTCGGGGGTCGCGGCAGCGCCGGCCGAGGGTTCGGCCGGCTTCCAGGCCCTTGCGGCTTCGAGCTGCCGTTTCAGGCCCGGGAAGTTGACCCCGAGCTGATATGCCTTCTGGGCGTGAGCGTTGGCTTGCGCGTAGTCTTTGGTGTCGACGTAGGCGAGCCCGAGGTTGTAGTGTCCAAAACCGGAGTTCGGGTTGATCTCGAGCGCCTTCCTGTACTGCGCGATTGCCGCGTCCGTACGCCCGAGCTTCTGCAAAAAGATCCCGTAGATTACGTACGTTTCGTCGTGATCCGGATAGCGCTCGATGGCATTCCTGAAGTGCTGGTCGGCAAGATCGGGGCGCTTCAATCCAATACCGACCTGCGCCATTCCCGCCAAGGCCTGCGGGTGGTTCGGGAAATACTTGAGCATGAACTCCAAATCACCCTGCGCCGCCTGGTAGCGCCGCCGCTCTAGCGCTCCAGCGGCCGGTCGGAAGTGGTTTTGGTTCAAGTTCTTCAGCATCTGGATGCCGTCGCGATACGAGCTAGCTTTGTAGTAATCGCGCCCGGGATCTTGTGCCGCGACGTTGTTGCCCAGCGTGGAAATCAGAATAACGGCGGCGGCCACCAACGCCGCGAAACGGCCTCCACGCTTGAGTAAGTCTTTCGTGTCGCTCATGTCTGTGAATCCAATGAGGGTCAATGGTAGCGGCTCGTGTGGCGATGGCAAATCCGGCATCCCGTGCTGCCACAGCTCGAGTGGCTCTCCCGTTCACTGACCCAGGTCGAGGGATCAATCGCGAGATCGCTCGGGGAGGGTACGGGCACCCTACCGCGGCAGCGGCTTCCGCTCCAGCGGGAGCCGCCACTTCGCCCGCGCTTCCGCGTACGCACCCACCGTGCCGGCGGCGCGTGGCTTGCCCTCGAAGTCCTTCGTCGCGTCCGGAGTGCCGTCGGGGACTTCCGGCCAAGAGGCCGCTTCGATGCCGCTCTTCCCACGTTGTGCAAGGTCCAACTCGCCCGGCGGTGCGAAGGGACTTCGAAGCCACCGGGCAGCTTCGTTTAAATCCCCGGTCACGTTTGCGGACGCCTCGCCGCCTTGCAGCGGCGCGCCGGCGAAGATGGCATTGCCGAACACTCGCTGCCTGCGCCGGGGGTCTCCGCCCGCGATCAGCACACCGTTGTCTCGCGCGACGACGGTGTTGCCGAAGACGTCAATCGTTTCCGGCTGCCCGTTGTGCGGCTGGATGTGGCTGGCGCTCCCGGACAGGTTGACGAGCACGTTGCTGTAGAACGCGATGCTCCCTTCCCCCTGGAACAGCGCTTCGGTCGCATTCTCGTGGAAGAAATTGCCGTAGATCACGTAAAGGTCCTCGACACCTGGCCCGCTCTTCGGGAAATGCCCAACCAGGAGATTGGGCCGTGCGAGCTCCGCGGTCGAAGCGTTCTCCGCCTTGCTGAACACATTGTGCCTGATCACCGTGATGCTTCGCCCGGAAGGCATGCCGGGCAGACTCGGCCGCGCGCGCTGGTGCTTGATCTGAACGCGGCAATGCGCCGTTCTCGGGCGAAATCGTCGCATGGCACAATTCGGCACAGGCGCAATCGTGCTGCGCGCGTCAGCACGCCTTCGGCTCGCGAGTGTCGCCACAACTTTGAAAACCGAATCCCTCATCCGAAATCCACGAAGTGACAACGCCAATCTAAGCGCC
The DNA here is from genome assembly GCA_963747775.1 of uncultured beta proteobacterium. Taxonomy (GTDB): domain Bacteria; phylum Pseudomonadota; class Gammaproteobacteria; order Burkholderiales; family SG8-39; genus JAGVSZ01. The sequence goes on along the minus strand of CAVVGT010000016.1, from coordinate 305,267 downwards.
TCCGCGAGCGTGGGCAACACCTTCCGCCTCCCTTACGTCTATCGGGTCCCGCTTTGCAGGCCCTTCTGGAGCTGGCGCACCTATGCTGCACTGACGCGCTGCATCGGCAGCGGCCGTGTCGTGAGTGGCCCCGACGTGCAGCGGCTCGAGGAGAAGCTGGCGATGTTCTTCTCGACATCGACGCCGGTCGCGTGCAACAGCGGCCGTGCCGCGCTGGAGCTCGGGCTGCGCGCCACCGGAGTGGGCGCCGGGGACGAAGTCATCGTGCCGACGTTCTGCTGCGCCAGCATCGTCCCGCCCATCGTCGCCGTGGAGGCCGTGCCGGTCCTCGCCGACGTCGGGAAAGATCTGACCCTGACCTCCGAGACGGTGGAAGCTGCCATCACCTCTCGCACGCGGGCGGTGGTCGTCGCACATCTCTTCGGCAATCCAGCACCGATCCGCGCCATCGAGGTGCTCTGCCGGGAGCGAGGACTCATCCTCATCGACGATGCCGCGCAGGCGCTCGGCGCAAGGCTGAAAGGACGGCTGCTCGGCACCTTCGGAGACGCCGGCATCGTGAGTTTCGGGAACGGCAAAGTGTGCTTCGGCGTCGGCGGCGGGGCTCTGGTGTCGCGCCACAACGAGGTGCTGGAGCGAGCCCGGACTGCCCACTTCTCTCCCGCAGCCGCGGTACCGACTTTGAAGCGGGCAGCGGCCGTAACGGTGTGGCGACGTTGGCGACGCTGGTCTCTTCCGCTGCAGGTCACGTTGAGCCGTGTCTACACGATCCGACAGGAGTCCGCCTACGCGGGCCGCGCGATGGCGAATCTGGACGCCGCCGTCGCCACGAGCTTGCTCGACACGCTCGATGCCAACATTGCCGCCCGCCGCAGCCGCGTTGATGCGTATAGGGCACTGCTCGGTCACGAAGCCGCATGCTCGCTCTTGCCTCATACAGAGGGCTCGGCGTGCCTGACACAGTTGGTCAGCTTCCACGGCGGGGAGCACGTCACCATCGCAATCGTGCGGGCTCTGCGCGACGCAGGCTATGAGGTGGATCGTAGCTACCGGCCGCTCCATCTTCAACCACCTTACGAGAAACACGCGCGCAGCGCGCTGCCGAATGCAGACCGCATCTGGCCTTCGCTCGTGGAGCTCCCGTGCGAGCCGACCGTCGAAATGGATGACGTCCGGCGGGTCGCGGAGATCGTACGCGCCACCGCTGGAACGTAGCGACCGGTCCACCCTGCCTTTTCGGTGACGACGATCGTGAAGATGCTCGAGAAACTCAGACGGATCCCCGATGTGTACGCGAAGCAAGGTTTCGGCGGGCTCGGCCGCGCCGTCGCCGGCAGCCTCTTCGAGTACACCGAGTTTGTCGCTGCACAGCGTGATCTGAGGCTGCCGCCGGTGCCGGCGTCGTGCAATCTATCGTTCCACCTGCGGCGGGTGGACGACGCGGTCTTCGAGCAGTTCAAAAGCATGCCGGCGCCATTACCGCGTCACTTCGAGTACCGGGCGGTCTACGGTATGCGGAACTGCTACGCCGCATGGATCGGCGGTGACCTCGGTGCCGTTATGTGGCCGGTGTTTGAAGCGGACAATCGAAGGATGGTTACGTGCTGGCGATATCTGCTGCCTGACGAAGCGCGCGTTTCCAACATCTGGGCGTCCCCGACGTATCGCGGCACCGGCCTCATCGACGCGTGCTTCGAGCGCTTCGAAACGCTGTTCCGCGCAGCGGGTTTTCGTTACTTCTATACCTTCACGTGGGTCGGCAATCGCGCGTCGCGGAAGCTCTCCGCTCGGCGGGGCTATCGCGAGGTCGGGTCTGTGCATCGCTACTCGTTCCGCTGGCAGCGCGAAGGGAGCGGCATCTACGTCCGATCGCCGATCCCCCGGGATCCGTTAGGGCCCGAGCATCCCGGCGGCGACATGGCGCTGCCCGAAGTGATTGAATAGCGCGACGCTCCGGCCTCGATCAACGCTCTCAACAGCCTCATCCGATCCGAGCGGGTTTGGACAAGGCCGTCGCGTCAAAGCCATGCGCTCAAGGCGCGGCTAACCGCCCGCACCGCCCGCCCCTCGGCATGCCGGGCGAGGCGGAGGGCGCGGGCGAGCATCCGGAGCCGGGTGCGCGCCGCCTCTGCCCGGCTCAGGTCGGGCGAGTCCAGGCACTTCTCAAGAATTCGTAGATCTGTCCAGAGCTGATTGGGCGAACCCCACGCAACCGTCGTGCGACTTAGCGAGCTCTCCACGATGCGGTACTTCGTAAAGATCTCCGGCGAGAACTGGAACTCGTATCGTCGCGCCAACCGCAGCCACATGTCCCAATCCTCGTACGCGAGGGTCTCGTCATACCCGCCCACGCTTCGCAGGCACTCGGTTCGAACGAGAGTTGTCGGTCCCAGCACGAAATTGCGACGAAGAAGGGATCGAAAGACGTTTCCGCTTGGGCCAGGCCCACTGACGGCGCACTCGGATAGAAATTTCCGCGGGAGCACTTGACCTACCTCGTTGATCTGAAGCGCGTCACCATACAGCACGGCGACACGGTCCGACAACGACTCCATCACCGGAACCTGCCGCGCCAGCTTGTCGGGCATCCACACGTCGTCGGTCGAAATCTTCGCCAGGTACTTACCGCGCACCGCCGCGAGCGCCTCGTTGAGCGTCGGGCACAGGCCACGGTTCGCCTCGTGCCGGATGAAGTGGGCGGAAACGCCATGTGCCGTCAGCCAGTCGCGGATGAGCGCAGGCGAGCCGTCGGTCGATCCGTCGTCCGTGATCACCAGCTGGAAGTCCTGGAAAGTCTGCGCGCGGATACTGTCCAGGCATTCGGTCAGGAAACGGGCGTGGTTGTAGCAGACCGCCATGACCGTCAGGAGACGGCCTTCACTCGGCATGCCGCAGCCTCCTGATTGCCCCGCCGAGCGCTTCCACCACGGTTGCCTGCTGCGAAGGCCGGATCTGCGGCCACAGCGGCAGACTGAGTGCCGCCCGGCTGAGGGCTTCGGCTCGCAGGAAAGACCCGAGGCCGTGACCGAGGCTCCGGTAGGCTTCCTGCAGATGCGGCGCAACCGGGTAATGGATCCCGGTGCCGACGCCTTCGGCGTCGAGGCTTGCGCGCACCGCGTCGCAGTCCGCGATTCGAATGACGAGCAGGTGCCACACGGGGTCCGCCCACGCGGACACAGACGGCAGCGCGACGTCCATGTCCTCGAGGTGCTCGCGATACCGTGCGGCCGCACGCTTCCTTCGCTCGTTCCAGTCGTCCAGGACCCGGAGCTTCTCGCGCACGAACGCCGCTTGAAGCTCGTCGAGACGGGAGTTGACCCCGAGCACCTCGTGCCGGTACTTCTCCCGCGCTCCGTAGTTCCGGAGATGGCGCACGCGGTCCGCGATCTCGCGGTTGCTCGTGACGACCGCGCCGCCGTCTCCGAGTGCACCGAGATTCTTGGTGGGGTAGAAGCTGAATCCGGCCGCGTCGCCGAGGCTGCCGGCGCGCCGGCCCTTTGTACCGGGTGCCGTGGGCCTGGGCGGCGTCCTCGACGACCTTGAGCTCGTGCCGCGCTGCACTCTCCGTGACGCGATCCATGTCCGCAGTCTGGCCCTAAAGGTGCACCGGCATGATCGCGCGCGTACGCGGCGTGATGGCGTCCTCGACCCTTCCGGGGTCGAGGTTGTAGGTCTCCGCATCGGGCTCTACGGGAACGGGCGTCGCGCCGGCGCAGGAGACGGCCAACCAGGTCGCGATGAAGGTGTGAGCAGGAACGATGACTTCGTAGCCCGGACCGATGTCAAGTGCGCGCAGAATGAAGACGAGCGCGTCAAGACCGTTACCGACCCCCACGCAGTGGTCGACGCCGCAGTACGCGGCAAACTCGGCCTCGAACGCGTCGGCTTCGCGCCCGAGGATGAGCGTGTTGGACTCGACGACACGACGCCGCAGCGTCCAGCACCGGTCGGAGCTCGGCATGCATTGCGCCGAAGTCAAGCAAAGGAACCCCCTTGCTTCGAGTATTGCCGCTCTCGGCCGCCGCCACCGGCCCTTCACATGCGTGCCATGCGGGCGAACGTCTGATAGTCGCGTACGTGGTCGTCAGGGCGATAGACGTCTGACGCTAGCGCCATGAGCAACGCGCCGGGGCCCTGTTGGTAGTGTCGCCGCCACAGCCGAGGCGGGAGGTACAGCCCGACGTCCGGCGCATCGAGGAGCACCACCTCCTGCACGAACCCGTTGTCGAGCATCACTACCCAAGTCCCCCGAAGACAGATGAGGAACTCGTGCAGCTTCCGGTGGGCATGACCGCCCCTGACTTCGCCGTCGGGGACGTCGAACACGCAGAAGAAGCGCTTGGGCTCGAACGGGAGATGCTGCCCGACCTCCGCGAACACGAGGCTCCCGCGCGGCTCGTCGATGCGCGGTATCCGGTGGAGGCGCGCTCCAGACGCGAGCTGGACGATTGCTTGACCCGCAGAGACCAACGCCTGTGCGCTATACACGGCCGCGGCTTCCGGTGCGAACCGCGCCCCGCGGTCGCCGGGACCGATGCATGCCATGGCGGACGCGTGCTTCTTCATCGTCGTCGACGCTCTTACCGAGCGCTGATGCCAGATCCCGCCACGATATTGGAATCTCGAGCAGAATGTTGGCTTACGGCCCCATGTGTGGCAAAGATCGGTCGAAAATTCCCGCCCCGTAAAGATTTTTGACAATTGCATGAGCGGCCCGAGATTTCGGATGAGCGTTGCTCTCGAGGGGCAGGGCACGAGGTGAGACAGATCGTCCTCTTCGGTGTCGGGTCGGCCTTGATGGTCGACGTCGAGGAAAGCTGCCACCGTAGCGGTATCGAGGTGGTCGCCGCCGTGCGCAACGTGGACGGCCCGGTCTATGTGAGCGACGCGCTACGGCTGTTGACCCCCGCGGACCTCACCAAGGCCGACCTCGCTCACTCAGTGGCCGTGGTGATGATGACTCCGGCGAATCGCAAGCTTGCGCTCGAAGAGGCGTTCCAGCTCGGCTTCACACGCTTGGCAACGATCGTGGATCCGACATCCCCGCTGGCGCGATCCACCCACGTCGGCGAAGGCGTGTACGTGAACGCCGGGTGCGTCATCGGCGGCGGTGGCACGATCGGCAATCTCGTCGTCATCAACCGCGGCGCCAACGTCGGCCATCATGTCGCCATCGAGCAATACGCGACGATCGGGCCCGGCGCGGTCATCGCCGGAGCAGCCCGTGTCGGACGTGGGGCCTTTGTGGGGGCTGGTGCGGTGGTGCTGCCCGAAGTCGAAGTCGGCGACAACGCGGTCGTCGGCGCCGGCGCCGTCGTGACCCGGTCTGTCGCGGCAAACACGATGGTCGTCGGCAATCCGGCGCGGGTCATCAAGTCGGAGATCGCAGGGTACCGCGGCCGCCCCGTCTAAGTCGCAGATGACGCGAGTTGCGGCGTGCGCAGCCGCTGCGAGCCTCGTGCGCGCGCTACTGGCCCATTTACGCCGAGGTCGTCGACGGCTGCCTCCAGCGCACCACCGTGCTGCGCAATCGCGCGACGGCGTGCTTGAAGGGGCTCAAGACTTTGCCTCCTGATCGACAAAGAACGGGCGTCGTTCCCAAACGGTGCTTGAAGCGGTAGATACCGTGCAACGGATGGCTCTCATCGGCCGCCGCCGCCGGAACGCCGCCGCGGTTGAGCACGCGGTATCCCTCGGTCTTGAAGGTGTTGACCGCATACCAGTAGAGACCGGTTTGCGCACCCAGCTTGTATCCGGCCTCCGTGCTGCCGCTGAAGACCGAGTAGGCCTTGCGCGCGAACGTCGCGTACAGAATGGCGGCGATGACGGCGACGCCCTGCTTCGCCACCAGCAGGCGGGCGGCCCCCGGCGCGAGGAGCGCGCTATGAAGCCGCCGGTAGTACTCCGGGTCGGAGGGCAGGTCGAAGCCCTGCTCGCGCTCGAGACGACGGTCGAGCGCGGACTCCCGCACAGCGCTGAGCGCATCGATCGCATCGGCACGCGCAGTCCACTCGAACTCGACGCCGGCCTGCGTCAGCTTGCGGATGCGATCGCGCTGATCCTTCTTGATCGCTTGCCACAGAGCGTCGGTCTCGGCAGCAAGGTCCACCTCGAACTCCACGCGGTCGGACGTCGCGTAGCCGCGCGACGCCAGCGCGAGCTTGCTCGCGCCCGAGAAGTTCGAGCCGATGGAAATGCGCGCACAGCCGAGCTGCCGGGCGAAGCGCTCGCACTCGTCGAGGAGCGCCTCGAGGAGCGCCGGGTCAGCGCGTAACGCGACGGGATAGGATGGAAGCTCGAGACTGCGCAGAATCCGGCTGAGCACCGGGCGCGACGACTGACGATAAAGCCCCAGGGCGGCGCCCACCGGCTGCCCGGCGGCGTCCTTCCCGAGAATGAAGACGGGGCGGACACCCTGAACCTGGCGCTGAAGCTCCGCCCAATGGGAGCTATGGAAGACCGTTCCGTCGAGCGCTTCCACCGTCGCGTCCCATTGCGCCGGCGGGGCGTCGAGCGCGGCGTCGAATGCTACGATCACCTGGTCCACTCCCGGTCTAAGCGCTGCCGGCGCGTTACCCACACAAGCGCTGCCAAAGCGGGGTGGTCGTTCATTGCAGAGCGTGCCCCGTCGTGCCTTGCAGAGTGCAAAGATAGCACCCATGCCCTCTGCGATCGTAATCATTCGTCCCGGCGCGGTCTTCGCGATGTGAAAAACGACCGCCGTGAAGGATAGACTCTGAAATGACGGTTGCAGATGATCGGCGCTACCGAGGGCTGCTCGCCGCGTGCGCGGTGGCGTACCTCGCGTTCGTGATCTACGGGAGCCTCGTCCTGCTCAACTTCACCCCGAGCGAAGCTGAACTTGCTGTGACCGAACTGCGTCACGCGAGCCGAGCCTTTGTTTCCCTCGCCTGCGGGGGTTCTACCGAGCGGTCGGCGCTTGTCAGCTGCTCACCGACGGGTCGCGGCGCACTTGACGGTAGCTATAATCCTTCCGTGAAATCGCGCTCCAGTTCGTCAGACGTGCGACGACGATCTCGCTGCGCTTGAAATCGACCACTCGGGAAGCGCGAACCGCGCGACGGGACGGCGCTACAAATGCCGCGTTCATTTCCCACACCGCCGAAATGTCCGGGGCGACATTCGCTAGGCAGCATGCGCCCTGCGTGAACACGTGAAAGCCTTTCGTCGCGCGTTCCTACTCGTCGGCCTGCTCGTGACGCAGCTCACGCTTGGCGCCGAGTACTCGGTGACGCCGGCCGACTATCTCCACGCACTACCCGGGCTCAAGCCCGGCGATACGCTGCGACTCGCACCGGGTCACTACACGCGCGGGCTACCGATTCGCGCACTGCACGGCGAGCCCGGGCGCCCGATCGTGATCACGGGCCCGGCCAACGGCGAGCCGGCCGTCCTGGTAGCCGTGCCTGGCGCGAACACGGTAAGCATCCGCGACTCGAGCCACGTCGCGATCCGCAACCTGCGGCTCGAAGGCCGCGGCCTGCCAGTCGACGGCGTGCGGGCGGAGGCGAACTCGCGGTTCGCGCATCACATCACTGTCGAGAATCTCGCCCTCGTCGGCTACGGGCACGATCAGCAGAACGTCGCCATCTCGACCCAGTGCCCCGTCTGGGGCTGGATCATCCGCGGCAACGTGATCGTCGGCGCGGGGACCGGGATGTACCTCGGCGGCTCCGACGGCGACGTGCCGTTCGTCGGCGGGCTAATCGAGCACAACGTCATCGTCGACACGATCGGCTACAACCTCCAGATCAAGCACCAGAAGGAAAGGCCGTCGTCCATCGGCATGCCCGCTGGCCCAACGCGGACCGTCATCCGGCACAACGTGTTCAGCAAGGCGAACGACGCAGCCGGCCGCAAGTTCGCGCGCCCCAACCTGCTCGTCGGGCATTTCCCGCCGCGCGGGCCGGGCGCGGACGACGAGTATGCGATCTACGGGAACTTCTTCTATCAGAACTCGACCGAAGCCCTGTTCCAGGGGGAAGGCAACGTGGCGTTCTACGACAACGTGCTCGTGAACACGGCGGGGAGCGCGATCGCAATCCAGCCGCACAACGACCGACCCAAGCGCATCCGGATCTTCCACAACACGATCGTCGCGCGAGACTCGGGCGTGCATTTTCAGGGTGCCGACGATGCGTTCAGGCAGTTCGTGGCGGGCAACGCGATCTTCGCCTCGCACCCGCTAGCTGGCCGCGACGACGGCGGCAACGTGGTCGGATCGCAAGAGTCGGCCCTGCGTTACCTCGCGGCGCCCGGCGGTGCGCCGGGCGCCGGGTTGGACCTCTCGTGGCGGCCAGGCACCGGCAAGGCCCCCGTGCCGGCGCTCGATGTCGCCGATCTTCCGGACAGTGGGCTCGATTTCGACGGGCGGCCGCGTGCCGGCGGCGACGTTGGCGCATACGCCTCGGGCGCCTCGCGGCCCGTCTGGCCGCTGCAGCTCGCCCGCAAGCCCGCTTTTCTCACCGGGCAGTCCGGGCCGAACGCGCTCCTCAAAGGCCGAGCCACCGCGCGATGATGTTCCGCTGCATCTCGCTCGTGCCCGAGTAGAGGGTGCTGCCCACCGCGTCGCGCAGCGCCCGCTCGACCTCGTACTCCGCCATGAAGCCGTAGCCACCGTGGATCTGCACGGTGCCTAGGGCCGCCTGGAGGAGCGACTCGCTGACGAACAGCTTCGTCATCGCGGCATCCAGCGAAGCGCTCCGTGCGTGCTCGAGACGCCAGGCGGCGCGATAGGTCAGCAGCCGCGCGGCTTCGAGCTGCACCTTCATGTCGGCGATGCGGTGCGACACCGCCTGGAACTTGCCGATCAGCTGCCCGAACTGGCTACGCGTGCGCGCGTAGGCGATTGAAGTCTCGAGCAGGCGCTCCATCGCGCCCACGTGGCTCGCGAACAGGCAGATCCGCTCCCAGTCCATGGCCGAGGTGAACACGGCGGACCCGGCCCCGACGCCGGAGAGCACCGCCTCGGGCGGGACGTAGAGATCGGTAAATACGAGCTCACCGATCGGCGAGGTGCGCAGCCCCATCTTCTCGAACTTCGCGCCGGCGGCGAAGCCGCGCGCACTGCTCTCCACCAGGAACGCCGTCACGCCGCCGTGATAACCCTTTTTCGGATCGGTCATGGCGAACACGATCACAAGGTCCGCGACCGGGCCATTCGAGATGAAGGTCTTCGTGCCATTGAGCCGGAAGCCCGACCCGTCGGGCTCGGCGCGAGTGCGCAGCGCGAATGCGTCCGAGCCCGAGCCTGGCTCGGTCATCGCGTGCACCCCGATCAGCGTGCCGTCGCACAGGCCAGGTAGATAGCGCCGCTTCTGCGCCTCGTTGCCGTGCTGCCACAGCGGCACCACGCAGGAGAGCAGGTGAGCGCACAGGGAGAAGACCAGGCCCCCGTCCTTGCAACCGTACCCCAGCGCCTCCAGGCCGATGGCGCAGGTCAGGGGGTCAGACCCGCTCCCGCCGTACTGCTCGGGCACCGGCAGGCCCTGGATGCCGATCTCGCCGCACTTGCGCCAGAGTTCGCGCGAGAATGTTTGCTCGCGGTCGCGCTCGGCGACGCCCGGGTTCAGCACCTCGCGCGCGAACCGGACGATGTTGTCGCGCAGGATCTTCTGCTCGTCGCTGGGTGCGAAATCCATCAGGCCAGTTCCTTCAGCCGCTGGTAGTCGGTCTTGTCGGTCGAGGTCTTCGGCAGCGCCTCGTGCCAGGAGAAGACGTCGGGGATCATATACAGCGGCAGGTGCTCGGTGCAGAAGCGCTTCATCTCGATGAGCGACGGGTGCTTCGTGTCGCGGCAGCTGAGGAACGCGGTGAGCCGCACGCCGAACTCCTCGTCCGGCTTGGCCACGACCGCCGCCTCCTTGATCGCCGGGTGGCGGTACAGGGCGGACTCGATCTCGCCGAGCTCGACGCGGTAGCCGCGGCGCTTGACCATCCGGTCGCGCCGCCCGAGGTACGTGTAGTTGCCGTCGAGCGCCTCGGTGACGATGTCACCTGTCTTGTACCAGCGGCTACCCGCGTCGTCGGTGAGGAACGCCCGCGCGGTCTGCTCCGGCAGCGCCCAGTAGCCCTGCATCACGCCGCGGCCGGCCACGCACAGCTCGCCCTCGTCGCCCGTGCGCACCTCGCGCCCGTCCGGGTCGACCACCTTGCAGCGCAGGTGCGAGCAGGTCTTGCCGATCGGGTACGGGATGAGCCGGTCCCCGGGAACGGGGAGCGCGACTTCGTAAAACGTGCAGACGTTCGTCTCGGTCGGGCCGTAGAGGTTGAAGTACCGCGGCTTCGGCAGCTGCGTGCAGAGGGACCGCAGATGCTTCACCGCAAAGACCTCGCCGGCGAAGAGCACCAGGCGCAGAGCGGAATAGTCGTAGCCGTCGAGCTTCCCGAACTGCGCGAGCAAACCGAGGATCGATGGCGCCGAGTACCAGACCGAGATCCGCTGCTCCGCGATCAGCGCGGCGAGGCGCTCCGGGTCCTTGCCCACGTCCTCTCCGATCAAGACAAGCGTAGCGCCGTGCTTCAGCGGGACGTGGATGTCGAGGATCGACAGGTCGAAGTGGAACGGCGCGTGCGAGGAAAAGCGGTCGTTCTCGTGCGGCTCGAATACTTCGGTGCACCAGTCGACGTAGCTCACACCATTCTCGTGCGAGAGCATCACACCCTTCGGCTTGCCGGTGGAGCCCGAGGTGTAGAGGATGTACGCGAGGTCGGCGCTACGCGGCGTGAACGTTGCGCCTGCCGGCACCGCTTCTTTCGCATCCGCCTCATCGAGCGCTTGCCGCAGGGCAGCTCCCGCACCGGCCTCAGCGGTCAGGATCAGCGCCGGGTTAGGTCCCAACTGCTCCAGCTCCGGCCGGAGCTTCGCATCGAAGCGGCTCTCCATGACGACTGCCTTGACCGCGCAGTTCTGCAGGATGTAGGCGTTGCGCGCCGGCGGCGCGCCGGGGTCGACCGGCACGTACGCGGCGCCGGCCTTCAGGATGCCGTAGATGGCTACGACGGCGTCGATGGACTTCCGCATGTAGATCCCGACGCGGTCGCCGGGACGCACTCCGACCGCGCAAAGCCGGTCCCGGAGGCGATCGGAAAGCGTCGCCAGCTCGCGGTAGGTGATCGTGCCGCAGCCCGGCTCGACGACCGCGACGCGTTCAGGGAAGCGGCGAGCGGCGTCGACGAAGTGCTCGTGCAGTGCGTCAGGCGCTTTCATGGCGAAGCTTCGGGTTCTTTGAAGCGATCAGGCGCGCGATGTCGGCGAGCGTGTCCAGGAGCTCGCGGTTGACCTCGTGCGCCTCGAAAGTGACGCCGAAACGCTCCTCCATGAACATCACGAGCTTCAGCGTCGCGATCGAATCCAGGATGCCGCCCGAGATGAGCGGTGTGCTGTCCGTGAGCTCGTTCGGGTCCTCGCCGGGCAGGAACTCGCTCATGATGAAGTCCTTGATCGGTCCCTTGATGGCGTCGGTCATGTTGTCGGCTCCTGTATCTCGATTCCGCCATGTCGGCGAAAGCCGGCATCCAGTCGGCGTCATATTCGTCGAAGCTTGCTCGTGCAGTGCTAACACTCTAACGCTTCGCGGTCCTGAATATGGCGTCGCGCTTCTCCTGGAGCGCCTCGTAGATTCGCGCAGCGATTAGTCGATGTGCACGCGCGTTCGGGTGCTCGTCCCATTCGGCCAGGCGGATCGTGGCGAGGTCCTCGCCCTTGTACACGTCGGAGAGGTTCACGACGATAAAGCCGGCGGCTTCGGCAAGCCGCACGGTCTCGGGCGTCTCTTCCTGCCAGGTGCCCTCCCGAACCTGGGGCAGGAAGATCCACACCGGCACGATGCCGCGGGCGCGCGACTCCTCGGCGATTCGTCCGTAGACGGCGGAGAGGATGTCGCGCCGGAACGGCTCGAGCCGTCGCCGCGCGGTCGCTCGATCCATGTCCGCTTCGAGGCCGGCCTTCGACACCGCTTCCTTGAGGGCGGGATACGGGATGTCGATGCGCTTTTGCACGACTTCCACGAGATAAGCCGCGGCCCGCGAAATCTCGCGTCCGGTCGCGACGTAAATCACCGCATCGGGACTGAAGGTCAGGGCTTTCTCGAGCGCTACGAGCTGCTGCGGTGGGTTGTAGCCCGGGACGCCGAAGTTCAGGATCTCGTACTTCGCGAACGGCGCGCCGGCCCGTTCGCGATTCAGTCGGGTTTCCACCAGCGCCTCGAAGGTCTCGCCGTCGCCGACGCCCCAGCCCATCACGTTCGACGGGCCGAGGAGCGCGATCCGGTATGCGCCGGCCGGGGGCTTGAGCTCGTACTCCTGATCGCGCATCCCCCAGCGGTTGATGGTGAGCGTGCCATAGTTCGTCGACGCCACGAAGGAGGGGATCAGCTCCATCTGTGCGAATCCCCCAATGTGGCGCTTTAGCTGTCCGCTCTCGATGTCGAGCCAGTTCGCCGGCCGCTTCGAGTACACCTCCCAGAGCTGGGAGTTGAAGCGGTTCACCTGCAGGAGCTGCTCGTAATAGCCGCGCTCGAGCGCCGTGGTGTCCAGCCGGCTCAGCCGCCCGGACCGCAGCGGCTGGATGAATGTTGCGACGGTCGGGCCGAAGTGCGTATAGATGCCTTCAATGCCGACGGTGAGGAGCACCCCGAGCGAGAGCGTCGTCGCGAGCGCAGAGCGCCACGTAGCGGGCTTCTGCTGCTTGAGCTTCGATCCGCCTCCCCCACCGGTCGTTCCGGCGGCGATGAGCACGGCCGCCAACGCAACCGACGGAGGGCCGAGTTCGGCCGTGAGCTTCTCACGTACGGCGGTCCAGAGCGAGACCCAGTCCGCGATGGACTCGGTCGTCCAGAACGACCACAGGATACAGATGAAGCAGAAGGTGCCGACGGTCTTCAGCGTCAGGATGGAGAGGCTCCTCCAGGTCCAGGCGGCTTTCCCGAGCTTCCGCTCCCGGCCGTGCTTCGCCTGCCAGAGCGAGTTGACCACCACCAGCATCCCGAGGATCGTCCAGAAGAGGATGTCCTGCCAGACGAAGAGGATGGTGCCTCGCAGCCAGAACCATTGGTAGGCGTGTAGGAACCACGTCATTAGGAAGACGAACAGGGTCGCAAGCACCAGCGCCACGGTGTTCCCGTACCGGCGCAGCTTGAAGTACGCCGGGTAGTAGAACACCTTGAGCATGAAGTCCTTCCAGTAGATGTTGATCCGTCGCCAGAAGTCCGAGATGCTCGACGCGAGGAAGTACTTGTGGTGCGTTTCCGGCAACCGGAAGCCGAACAGGTACAGCATGCCCACGATCAGGTGGAACTGGCCCGAGACCCGCAGGTACAGCAGGAAGTTCGAGATCATGTATTGCGCGAGATCGCCCGGGCCGTGAACCTCCGCACGGTGCGAGCGTGAAGTAGTAGTAGACGACACGGTAGAGGATGAGGTGAATGACCCCGCGCACCATCCAGTCCATACCGATCTGGTAGATCCGGTATGCGTCGTCGTCGAAGTAGTTCCTGCCAAAGCTCTTGTAGTCGACGACGGGGAAGAGCGGGAAGCAGGCGTTGGGCAGCATGAAGAAGTACGAGAGCGTTCGCACGGGGGATGCCGGTGCGGTCTCGTGGCGCAGATCGTAGAGATAGACGATCAGCCGGAACATGAACATGGAGCCGAGGATCGGCCAGATCGCCTCGGACCACGGCGCGGACATCCATTGGGCTCGTTGTGCGATCAGCACGGCGACAACTGTCAGCAGGACCGCGATCCGCGTGGAGAAAGCGAGCGGCAGATGACAGATGCCGATCAGGACGAGGCCGATCGCGACGAGCACTGCCCCGTTCGCAAGCCCGAGGATGAGCGCGATGCCTGCAAGCGACAGGGCGAGGAAGAAGGGCTGCCGGTAGCGGAGCGGCAGAAAGGCGTGGACCGCGAAACCCGCGAAGGCGAGCAGCGACAGGCGGAGAAAGGCACCACTTTCGATCTGGAATTGCCGCAGCACGAGCGTGAGCAGACCGAGCTGAGCGAGCACGACGAGGAAGTGGAAAGCGGTGATCTTTCCCTGCTGAACCACCCTGTGCGGGGCCTGCGCAGCAACCTGCCCGGGCAACGCTACTTCCATGGCCATGGCCTACCCCGCTCCTGATTCGACACGTGAGCTGCTCATGCTAGCGGCATGGCGTTGCGGCCGGCATCAGACTCTTGGCCGACGCGGCGGCTGCGTGGGCGCAAGGTCACGAAGTTAACAATTTAACAATTGTTTACAGGGGTACCTGGGTCCGGCAGGTAGTGTTACGGATCTGGCGCTTTTTCAAAGAGTTAAAGAGCTAACCGCAAGTTGGCTGCGGTTTGCGCACCCGGGGTGCCGCGGATGCGTATGTGGCGCGCCATTGGGTGGCAAGCGCCCGAAGGTTTGTATATGATGAAACCATGCAGGTCGTTCGACGCAAGTTGATCAAGGGTGCGATTGCCGCAAGCGCTGCCACGCTTGCTGGGTGCGGTGGTGGTGGTGGTGGCGGTGGCGGCGGTGGCGGCGGTGGCTCGAACGGCTTAAGCGGCTCGTCCTCGAGCGCACCGTCCACGTTTTCACTGCGTTCGCCGGAGCAGGCATGGGCGAGCGCAGGACAGTGCATTGCGCGTGGTGCCGAGCAGGCCCGGCAGGACCCACCGCTGGCACTTACCGACTCCGAGGACACGTACGTCAGGGGCACGCTGGAGATCAAGGAAATCTCCGACAACGGAAAAGTGATCCCCGGCGATTTCTTTGCCGACGGCAGCGGGCGTTACTGGCAGATCGAGGCGGGCGGGAGCAGTGCCGAGCCAACGAATTTTCTCGTCGGCCAGCCCGGCATCGCGGACAAAAAAAAGGCCATCAAGCAAGCACTGATGAACTTGGACGAGAGGGGCGAGATCGTCAGCACCGTCTTCGAGGACAAAGGCGGCAGCATCATGACCCGTACGTGCGCCACCTCACTCGCCACTCGGCGTCGCGTCTGATCCTCTCCGAGCTGTCCGATGAGCGGGGCTCCTCGCGAGCACAGCGTGTGGAGTGCTCGTCGGCAGGAAACCCGGTTACGCCGCTTCGACACCGAGGCGCTCGCGTTTAACCCGCTGACCTGGGAAACGCACTTGCTCACGGGCAAGGCCGTCCCGGTTTTTGCTCGCTTGCTGAGCTCGCCCGCATCCTTCGACGAACTCGTCCGTGCGGTTGCAGCGGCGTCGAAGGAAGACACGCTTTCAATCGTGCCCCGCGAGAGCGTGTCCCGAGTGTTGGAGGAGCTCCGCGACCTTGGGCTCATCGTCGAATTGCCCGAGGCTTCCGATGCGCATCCGCGATCTTGATGCCAGTGCCGTGGCGGCGCGGCTCGCCGGGGAGGGCCTTGCGCTGGACGTGGGTGCTGCGCGAGTGCGAGTTCGTTCCAGCGTCCCGGGACTTCCTGAGGCTATTCGCATCGTGTATGGCGCTTTCCCCGTCGAAGCCGTCCATGGTTTTTTCGACATCTCGGTGAATATGATTCGCCGCAGCGGGCTGCGACGATCACTCCGTTCCCAGGTCGATTTCTTCGTGGACGGCGGGCTCCCGTTCGCACCGTTCCCGGCCGACACGCATCTCCCGCTCCTTGAGTGGGGCATCAACTCGTGCTTCGCCCAGCAGTGCTATCACCACCTGCTGCTCCACGCCGGCGTGGTGGAAAAGAGCGGTCATGCAGCCGTGTTGCCGGCGCTTCCCGGCTCGGGGAAGAGCACGCTCACGGCGGCGCTCGTGTGCCGCGGCTATCGGTTGCTCTCCGACGAGTTCGCCGTCGTGCGCTTGTCGGACCGCATGCTCTTGCCGATGCTGAAGCCGCTGGGGCTCAAGAACGAGTCCATCGACGTGATCCGTGCGTTCGGCCGCGGTGCCGTCATGGGGCCGAGCTTTCCGAAGACCCGCAAGGGAACCGTGGCGCATCTTGCTCCGGGCGAATCGAGTGTCGCCGCGCGGCATGTTCCCGCGCGGCCGGCGCTCGTCGTCTTTCCACAGTACGCGCCAGGGGTGGAGCTGCTGGTGCATCCCGTGCCGAAGTCGCGCGCGTTTGCGCGGCTCGCGGCGAACTCGTTCAACTACGAGCTGATCGGCCCGGACGGGTTCGACGCGGTCGGCGACCTGATCGAGGCCTGCGAGTGCTATCGGCTGCAGTATTCGCGCATCGACGAGGCGATCGAGACAATGGACGAGCTGATCGAGATCGTCTCGGAGTCCCTGCCCGCCCTGCCCGAGGTTCCTGCCGCCCACTAGAATCCGGGCATGATCGCCGCGCGACCGGCCCGTGCCCACCATGCATCCCTGCTCCTGCTGCTCCTCGCGCATCCGGAACGCGCAGGTGAGCTCGCGCCCGAGGCGTGGGACACGACCGTCCGGGTGGCGCGCTCGGCAAAGCTCCTCGCCGAGCTGGGGTGCCGCATCGAGCGGGCGGGGGCGCTCGACCGGGTACCGTCAGCGGTCCGCGACCATATGCGCGCCGCGCGCGTCATGGTGCGCCACACGCACAAGATGGCGGAGCTCGAGCTCCATCGGCTGGCTCGGGTGCTCGAGCCGCTCGCCGTCTCGATCGTCCTCCTGAAGGGCGCCGCGTACCTCGCGCAGGGACTACCGTTCGCCGCGGGGCGATGGATGGGCGACGTGGACATCATGGTCCCGCGCGGGAGGATCGAAGAGGTCGAGGCGACGCTGCGGAATGCCGGTTGGGCGATGGAGCCGATGGATGCCTACGACGAGCGCTATTACCGCGAGTGGACGCATGAAATCCCGCCGTTGCGCTATCCCCGCCATCCGATGAGACTCGATGTGCACCACTCGATCCTCCAGCAGACGGCGCGGCTGAAACCCGATGCCGAGGCGCTCCTTGCGGCGTCCGTGCCGGCGCCGGACGGACGATTCCGCGTGCTCAGCCCCGAGGACCAGCTCCTTCACGCCAGCGTGCACCTGTTCCAGGACTCGGACTGTGCCAACCGGCTGCGCGACATCGCGGACATCGACGGCCTGGTGCGCCACTTCTCGCAAGACGCTGGCTTCTGGGAGCGGCTTCGCTCGCGGATTGATCTCCACGGGCTGGGTCGGCCGATCTGGTATGCGCTGCATTTTGCCCAGCGGCTCCTCGGCCTGTCGCTGCCCAGCGACACCGGAATCCCGGCACCGAACATACCGGTGCGTGCGCTCATGGATGCACTCGTGCCTCGGGCGATACTTCCGCCCCATCCGGACCACTTTTCTTCCCATGTGACGCGCCTCGCCCGCGACCTACTCTTCATCCGGTCACATTGGCTTCGTATGCCACCGGCATTGCTCGCCCGACACCTCGCGGTGAAGGGGTTCGGTCGCCTGAAGCCTGCTCGACGTGAACCGGGCGATGATCTGTAAGTAACTGATGTTTAACGATAAATATGCCTGCTCCGCCTAAGACTTTGTCATTTTCACAGCCCTCTCGCGACATCGTGAAGCCGGCAGCAGCAAACCGATTGTCGAGCGGCAAGTGGGCCACTTGACTTCCGCTTCCGCCGGGGTGACGAAACCTCGGCAGGCGTGAAACCAAAAACCGCGAGGTTACGATCGCATGAAAGGCGTCGCATCCCCCCGACGTTTCGCGCTATCCCTCACCGTTGAAGAGCGAAGACCATAGAGGCCCGAATCGACATGCACGGTTTGTTGTCGTGTGTGCACGACACATGCCGCCTGGCGACTAGGCCCTTTGGTCGATGAGTTTCGCGTTCGACTCGTCTAGCATTTCTTCAGATGCGTGAGTGTGTCCTCGTGCAATCGCGTCAGTTGCAAGACATGATGAATTCAATAGCAGCGAATTTCACAAGCTTTCACAATTCAACATGCATTTGTCATGGCATCCTTCACCAACAGGACATGTCCTGCATGAAAACGCAGCAGCAGAAGGAAGGCAGGCAGTAATGGAAGCGCAATAGGGACCCACAGCTGGCGATATCACCGGCCGCGGGTGCGATAGCCCACGGCGCAACCCGGGGTTCCCCGGGTCACGCAAAACTAGATCTGAGATGCCCCGCAGTCGGGTCGTCCTAGTTGGGGACGACAGGTTGGGTTTTCCCGGCCCAGCGCCGAATGCGGTCGAGCGCGACGAGGTCGCGCCGAACAAGAAAGTACGAAACGACCCAGCCGAGTCGGAGGGAACGACCTTCTTCTGGGAGCAACGAAGCAGATGGCGGTTCTTAGGCAATACCTATCGGTCGCGGCAGTGGGCCAGATCCTTCTTGAGGCAGCCTGGTTCGTTGCAGCGATGTTCCTTGCAGTCGGGCTGCAGCGGCATGGCCGCGGGTTGTCCGACGTCGTGCTGGCTCCTGCGCTCGTCTTCGCCGCCACCGTGGTCGCTGCGAACGGGCTCGCGGGTCTCTATCGCAGCGATCGCAAAACGCCGCTCGGGCACTTCTTGTGGCGCACGCTCGGGGCGCTGGTGCTCGGCACCTCAGCGGCGTACGTCGCGCTTTTCATTATTCCCGGGGGCCCCCGCATGCAGGAGGTCCTCGTCGATGCAGCCGTGCTCGCGTTCGTCGGGTTCGTCTTTCTTCGCAAAGGGGTGTTCGCCCGCGCGGACCGGCTGGCAAACCGCGTGCTGGTGATCGGCGCGGGCGAGGAGGCGGCCGATCTCGAGCAGGCGCTCGACGGCTTCCGTCACGGCAAGCCCGAGATCGTCGGGTTCTATCCCGTCCCCGGGCGCGAGTCCCTCGTGTCCCCGATGCGGTTGCTCGCACGCGCGGAACCGCTCGCGACCACGGCCCGTCGGTTGCGCGCGACCGAGATCATCGTCGCGGTGCGCGACCAGCGCGGCGGCGCCGTACCGATGGACCAGCTGCTCGAATGTCGCCTCGCGGGCGTGCCGGTACGCACGCTCGAAAGCGTCTACGAGCGGCTGCGCGGGCGCGTGCCCGTCGAAATGCTCAAGGGAAGTTGGCTAGTGTATTCCGACGGCTTCCGCCAGCACTGGTGGCGGACCTTCGAGAAGCGCGTGGTCGACATCGTCGTGTCGCTCGTCCTGCTCGCGCTCGCGCTGCCCGTGATGCTGGTCGCCACGATTGCGATCGTGGTCGAGAGTGGATCTCCCGTCCTCTATCGGCAGGAGCGCGTCGGGCGTGGTGGCAGGACATTCGTGATCTGGAAGTTCCGCAGCATGTGCCAGGATGCCGAGGCGGATGGCGCCGCGCGCTGGGCGCAACCGGGCGATCCGCGCGTGACCCGCGTCGGACGGTTCCTGCGCAAGATGCGCATCGACGAGCTGCCCCAGCTCTTCAACGTCCTCAATGGCGACTTGAGCCTGGTCGGGCCACGGCCGGAACGACCCCAGTTCGTTGCCCATCTTGCCCAGGGCATCCCGTTCTACAACGTGCGCCACAGCTTGAAGCCGGGCGTGACGGGCTGGGCACAGGTGCGCTACGCCTACGGGGCCTCGTGCGAGGATGCGAAGAAGAAGCTCGAGTACGACCTGTACTACGTCAAGAACCACACCTTGCTTCTCGATCTGCTCATTCTCTTCGAGACCGTTCGCGTCGTGCTCCGAGGCGAGGGGGCGCTTTAGGCGGTACCTGTAAGCGTCATCTTCCTTTCCACGGGGATGACGGCATTGCTCGGCAACCCAACGGCAAGGAATCGCGACGCTGCCGGGAATCTACCGGACGTGGCGCGGCGCTGCTTCCACCGCCCATTCTATTTTTGCAAACTTCTGCAAATTCAGCGGTTTCGTGTGGCGGATGTCACATGAGCCGAGGCCCCCGCCACGTCGGGCCGGGGGTAGAGTACGTGTCGGTAGGTCTTACACATTCCGACATTGACTGACGCCCTCCTTTACAGCGCAGCCTTCTGGAGCCACGGGCTCGCCGCCTTCCTGTTCGTGGCGTTCGCGTTCCGGCTTGCGATCGCCTGGCGAGGAGGCGTACGGGCCTCGGTGCTGCTCGGAGCGGTGGTCGCAAGCGCGCTGTGGGCCGGCGCGGTTGCCGCGGCGCTGAGCTTTCCCGCAGACGATGCGGTGTGGTGGGGGGGCGCTCGCTTTCTGGACGCCGCACGCATGGGCGCGTGGATCGCATTTCTCACGCTGCTGCTCGACGGCTGGCAGCCGGGCCGCACGGCGCGGCCCTGGAGCAACACCCCCCGCTGGCTGCTTGCAGTAGCCGCGTTGTTAATCGCAGCGTCGGCGCTCATTCCGCAGCCTTTCATCGGCGCGACAAGTCCTCTCCCCTCTACCGGCGCGTTCACCGCGCTGCTCGGGCTCGCGATCCTCGGGCTCGTGCTCGTCGAGCAGCTGTGGCGGCGCACGGCCGAGCATGGGCGCTGGGGTGTCAAACCGCTCGTCATCGGGCTCGCGGGGGTATTCGCGTTCGACGTCTTTCTGTACTCCGATGCCATGCTCTTCCGGCAACTCGATCCGGAAATGTGGGCGGCGCGCGGGATCGCCCATGCGCTCGTGATCCCGTTCGTGGCGGTGGCGACGGCACGCAATACCGCGTGGACGATCGACCTCCACGTTTCGCGCGGCGTCGTCTTCCACTCGAGCGCGCTGGTCGTCGCGGGGGTCTACCTCCTCATCGTGGCGGGCGCTGGGTACTGGGTCCGCCTGTTCGGCGGCAGCTGGGGCAAGACGCTCCAGGTGGCCATCGTGTTCGCCGCGCTGCTCGTCCTTGGCGCGTTGGCATTCTCCGAAAGCCTGCGCGCGCGGTTGCGCGTGTTCGTCAGCAAGAATTTCTTCTCGTACCGGTACGACTATCGCGAAGAGTGGTTGCGTTTCACGCGCGTGCTTGCCGCACCGGCGATCGGGTTGGGATTCAACGAGCAACTCATCCGCGCGCTCGCCGACCTCGTCGAGAGCTTGGGTGGGGCGCTCTTTCTGGAGCGGGACGGTGCGTTCCGGCCGGTAGCAGGCACCAACCTGCCCGGGGTAGCGGAGCACGAACCCGTCGCCGGCTCGCTCACGTCGTTCCTTGCGCGCACCGGCTGGATCGTGCGACTCGACGAGTATGCGGAGCGCCCGGAGCGGTACCCCGGCCTCGCGCTGCCCGCCTGGCTCGCCACGCTTCCGGATGCGTGGCTCGTCGTGCCGCTGCCGAGCGGGAGCGAGCTGATCGGCTTCGTCGTGCTCGCGCGCCCGCGCACGCCGGTCGACGTTAACTGGGAGGTGCTCGACCTCCTCAAGACCGCGAGCCAGCAGGCGGCGAGTTATCTCGCGCAGTTCCGCGCCACCGAGGCGCTGGTGGACGCGCAGAAGTTCGACGCCTTCAACCGCATGTCGGCGTTCGTCGTCCACGACCTCAAGAACCTGGTGGCCCAGCTCACGCTGCTGCTCAAGAACGCCGAGCGGTATCGCCACAACCCGGAGTTCCAGCGCGACGCACTCGAAACGATCGACCACGTCACCCAGCGCATGAACGCGCTGATGCTCCAGCTGCGGAGCGGGACGACGCCGGTCGAGCGACCGCAGCCGGTCGACCTCGCGGCGCTCGTGCGCAGGCAGTACGAGCTGAAAAGCGCCGGCGAGGTGTCGATCGAACTCGACGCCGCGGCGAGCGTCCACGTCCTCGGGCACAAGGACCGGCTCGAGCGCGTGATCGGTCACCTGATCCAGAACGCGCTCGAGGCGACCGCTGAAGGCGGCAGCGTCGAGGTCCGCGTCCTCAGCGACGGCGCCAACGCGGTCGTCGAGGTCGGCGACACCGGAGTGGGCATGGCGCCGGACTTCGTCCGCGACAAGCTCTTCAAGCCGTTCCAGACCACCAAGCCGCACGGGATGGGGATCGGCGTCTACGAAAGCTTCCAGTACGTCACCGGGCTCGGCGGGCGAATACTCGTCGACAGCACCCCGAACGTCGGCACGAAGGTGCGGATACTGCTGCCGCGCTGCGAGATCGGCGGGAGCGGCGACGTGGTGTTGCGGGAGGTCGCATGAACGACGCCAAACGCAGGCCGCTCCTGATCGTCGAGGACGATCCGGCCCTCCAGAAGCAGATGCGCTGGGCGTTCGACCGGTTCGAGACCGTCGTCGCCGGGGATCGCGAGACGGCGGTCGCGCAGCTGCGGCGATTCGAGCCGGCGGTCGTGACCATGGATCTCGGCCTGCCGCCGCATCCCGACGACCCGACCGAAGGGTTCCGGCTGCTGGAGGAGCTGATTGCCCTCGCGCCCGACACGAAGATTATCGTGCTCACCGGCCAGAACGACCGCACGAACGCACTCAAGGCCATCGCGCTCGGCGCGTACGATTTCTACGCCAAGCCGTTCGAGTCCGAGCTCCTCGCGCTGACGATCGAGCGTGCCTACCGTCTCTACGAGCTCCAGGAGGAGAACCGCCGTCTCCAGGTTGCGCAGCAGCCATCTGCACTCGGGGGTATCCTGACCCGGGACCCGGAGCTGCTGCGCATCTGCCGCACGACCGAGAAGGTCGCGCCGACGACGGCGACCGTACTGCTTCTCGGCGAGTCCGGCACCGGCAAGGAGCTCGTCGCGAGGGGGCTCCACGACCTTTCGCAGCGGCGCAAGGAACGCTTCGTCGCGATCAACTGCGCGGCGATTCCAGAGACGCTGCTGGAGAGCGAGCTCTTCGGTTACGAGAAGGGCGCATTCACCGGTGCGGTCAAACAGACGCTCGGCAAGATCGAGACCGCGCACCGGGGCACGCTGTTCCTCGACGAGATCGGCGACCTCCCGCTCTCGCTGCAGTCGAAGCTTCTGCGGTTCCTGCAGGCGCGCGTGATCGAGCGCGTCGGCGGTCGCGAGGAGATCCCGATCGAGGTGCGCATCGTCTGCGCCACGCACCAGAACCTGAAAGAGCTAATGACGCAGGGCAAGTTCCGCGAGGATCTGTACTACCGCCTCGCCGAAATCGTGCTTGAGATCCCGCCGCTCCGGAAACGGCCCGGCGATGCGAGCCTGCTCGCGCACGCCTTCGTCCGGCGGTTTGCCGCGGAGCAGCGCCGCGGCGCGTCGACGCTCGCGCCCGACGCGGTGAGCACGATCGAGACGTACGCCTGGCCCGGCAACGTGCGCGAGCTCGAGAACTGCATGAAGCGCGCGGTGATCATGACCGACGCCTCCGCCATCCGGGCGGCCGACCTGGGCTTGCCGGCCGGGGTGGAGGACGAGGTGTTCAACCTGCGCCAAGTGCGCGACGAGGCCGAGAAACAGGCCGTCCTCCGTGTGCTCGGCCGCGTAAACGGGAATGTCAGCCGGGCGGCGGAGCTGCTCGGCGTGAGCCGTCCGACGCTCTACGACCTGCTCGAGCGATTCGGCCTGCGGCAGCCGAACGACGCGGCCGCGAAAGTCTCCAGCGAAAAAGGATCCTGACGTGAAGCGTGCTCACTTGCCGAAACTCGTTGTCGTTGCCGTAACTACCGCGCTCGCCGCCGCCCTGGTTGCCGGATGCGGGCAGGACAAATCCGACCAGCTCGTCGCCTCGGCCAAGGCATACATGGCCAAGAACGACCAGAAAGCCGCGACGATCCAGCTCAAGAACGCGCTCCAGGCCGAGCCGCAGAATGCCGAGGCACGCTACCTGCTTGGCGTCTCGCTCGCGAAGTCCGGCGATTACGTGTCTGCGGAGAAGGAGTTCCGCCGCGCGCTCGAATACAAGTACCCGCCGGAGCAGGTCTACCCGCGACTCGCCCAGTCGTTGATCGCGATCGGCGAGTTCAGGAAGGCAACGGCCGAACTCGGGGCGGTGAAACTCGCCGATCCCGCCGCAGAAGCTGCGGTGAAGACGACGCTCGCCGAAGCGCATCTTGCGCAAGGGCAGCTGGACGAGGCGCGCGCGGCCGTCGCGGCGGCGCTCGCGGCCAAGCCGGATCATCCACAGGCGCGCGTGGTCGAGGCGCGCATCATGGCTGGCGGGCGTGATCTTCCTGGTGCGACGAAGGTCGTCGACGACGTTCTCGCCAAGGCACCGGATCTGCCTGAGGCGCTGGCACTCAAGGCGGAGCTGTTGATCGTTTCGAACAGGCCCGGGGACGCCGCGCAGGTCCTCGCCACGCTCGTGAAAGCGCAGCCGTACAACGCGGCGGCGCGGTTCACGTTCGTCTCGTTGCTGATCGACTCGAAGAACTACGATCGCGCGGCGACCGAGATCGCCGCGATGCGCAAAGCGATCCCGAAAGACGTGCGCTCGAGCTACCTCGAGGCGCTGCTCGCCTTCCGCAAGGGTGAGGCCGCCAAGGCCCGCGAGGCGATCCAGCAGGTGCTCAAAGTCGCGCCCGACCATGCGCCGACCCAGCTCCTCGCCGGCGGGATCGAGCTTCAGCTCGGCGGCATGGGCGCCGCCGAGGAGTATCTGAGGCGGGTGCTCGCGCGCTACCCCAACAGCCTTGCCGCCCGGAACCTCCTGACGCTGACCTATCTGCGCATCGGGCAGCCGGCCAAGGCGGAGGAGGTGCTCGAACCCGCGCTCCGCGGCGCGCCGCAGAATCCCGCGGTCCTCCGGCTCGCCGGCGAGATCGCGCTCGCCAACAACCGATTGGCGGATGCCGCGAAGTACTACGACCAGGCTGTGGCCCTCGCGAAGGACGACGCCGCGCTCCGGACGCGTGCCGCACAGCTGCGGTTCGCGACGGGCGACGTGGATCGCGCGCTCAGGGACCTCGAGGAAGCCTCCGGACTCGACGAGTCCCAGTACCAGGCCGACCTTGCGCTCATCGCCGCGCACCTGCGCCGGAAGGAATACGACAAGGCGCTCACCGCGGTCGCGAACCTCGAGAAGAAACAACCCAAGAATCCGCTCACGTACAACGTGAAAGGCACAGTCTACCTCGCGAAGCAGGACCGCAAGAACGCGCGGGCGAACTTCGAGCGCGCGCTCTCGCTGCAGTTCGACTACCTGCCGGCGGCCGCCAACCTCGCGCAGCTCGACCTCGCCGAGAAGCGGCCCGACGACGCGAGGAAGCGCGTCGAAGCGATTGTCGCGAAGGCGCGGAAAAACGAGAGCGCGATCCTCGCGCTCGCGCGGATTCAGGCGGCGACCGGCGCGCCGGCGAAGGAGGTCGCTGCGACGCTCGACCGTGCGGTGGCCGCCAACCCGCAGTGGGCACCGGCGCGGCTCGCGCTTATCTCCCACCACGTCCAGGCGCGGGACGCGAAAGCCGCACTTGCCGCGGCGCAGGCCGCATCGGCGGCGCTGCCGAGCGATGTCCTGGTCATGGAGGCTCTCGCAGGCGCTCAGCTCGCAGCCGGCGACACGAACCAGGCGATCGCCACGCTCAACCGACTCGTCGGGGTGCTCCCCCAGTCGCCCGCGCCGCTGATGCGGCTTGCCGCGGTGCAATTCGGCGCCAAGGAATACGACGCGGCTCTTCAGTCGTTGCGCAGGGCGCTCGCGCTCAGCCCTGAAAACCTCGAGATCGCGCGCGAGATCATCGTCGTGCAGCTGGCCGCAGGTCGGGTTGATGACGCGAGTAAGGAGGCGCGCGAAGTGCAGAGCCGTCGCCCGAAGCAGGCGATCGGGTTCGCGATGGAGGGTGACGTTCTCGCGAGCCAGAAGAGGTTCGCGGAAGCGGCCAAGGTGTACGCGGAGGCGTCCAAGCGCCAGCCGTTGCCCCAGCTCGCGGTCCGGGAACACCAGCTGCTGACGGCTGCCGGGCAGCAGGCGAACGCCGACGCACTCGTGGCCAAATGGCTCAAGCAGAACCCGAAGGATGCCGTCGTCCGCTTCTACCTCGCCGATCTCGACATCCGGAACCGGAATTACCGGCAGGCGAGCAGGCAGTATCGAGAGGTGCTCGAGCTGCAGCCGGAGAACGCCCTCGCGCTCAACAACCTGGCATGGTCGCTTTACGAGTTGAAGGATCCCGCGGCGGCCGGATACGCGGAGCAGGCGTACAACTTCGCCCCCAACAATCCGGCGATCCAGGACACCTACGGCTGGATCCTCGTTAACCAGGGGGATGCGATGCGCGGTCTCGAGATGCTGGGCAAGGCGGCAGGTGCAGCGCCGAACGCGCTCGAAATCCGCATGCATTACGCGAAGGCGCTGCTCAAGTCCGGCGACAAGGCAACCGCGCGGAAGGAGCTCGAGGTCGTGGCGAACGCCAAGAACGAGAGTCCTCTCAAAACCGAGGCAAACGAACTCCTGAAGCAACTCTGATCACACCATGACCACCATTGCAATCGTCGGCCTCGGCTACGTCGGGCTTCCGCTCGCGGTCGAGTTTGGCAAGCAGCACCCAACCATCGGCTTCGACCTCTCCGCCGCGAAAGTGGATGCGTACCGGCGGCACGTCGACCCAACCGGCGAAGTCAGCACCGCGGAGCTGAAGGCCGCGACGCAACTGCGCGCGACCACAGATCCCGCTGCGCTGAAGGACGCCGACTTCGTGATCGTCGCGGTGCCGACCCCGATCGATGAGGCGCATCAGCCGGACTTCGGGCCGCTGCTCGGCGCGAGCGAGTCGGTGGGGACGAATCTCAAGCGCGGCGCGACGATCGTCTACGAGTCCACCGTGTATCCCGGTGCGACCGAGGAGATCTGCATCCCGGTGGTCGAGAAGCACTCGGGGATGAAGTGGAAGCAGGATTTCTTCGTTGGCTACTCGCCCGAGCGAATCAACCCCGGGGACAAAGAGCACACGCTCACCAAGATCGTGAAAGTCGTGTCGGGCGATACGCCGGAGACGCTCGAGCGCGTCGCGCGCGTGTATGGCAGCGTGGTGACCGCCGGGGTCCACCGGGCGAGCAGTATCAAAGTGGCCGAGGCGGCCAAGGTGATCGAAAATACTCAGCGCGACCTCAACATCGCGCTCATGAACGAGCTGGCGCTGATCTTCCACAAGCTTGGCATCGACACCCTCGAGGTGCTCAAGGCGGCGGGGACGAAGTGGAACTTCCTGCCGTTCCGGCCCGGCCTCGTGGGCGGACACTGCATCGGCGTCGATCCCTACTACCTCACGCACAAGGCCGACATGATCGGCTATCACCCGCAGGTGATCCTCGCGGGGCGGCGCATCAACGACGGCATGGGCAAGTTCGTCGCCGAGCAGACCGTGAAGCACCTGATCCAGGCGGGGTTCTCGGTGAAGGGCGCGCACGTGAACGTGCTCGGGCTCACCTTCAAGGAGGACTGCCCGGATCTGCGCAACTCGCGCGTGATCGACATCATCCGTGAGCTCGAGTCCTACGGGGTAACCGTGCACGTGCATGATCCGCTCGCCGATCCGGGCGAAGCGGTGCACGAGTATGGCGTCGAACTCAAGGCCTGGGAGCACATGCCCAAAGCGAACGCGCTCGTCGCGGCGGTCGCGCACAAGGAATTCAAGGCGCGCCCGCTCGAGGACTACCTCGCGAAGCTCGCGGCCGGCGGGCTGCTGGTCGACGTGAAGGGCCAGCACGACGCCGAGCAGCTGCGGGGGCACGGCATCCGGGTCTGGCGACTGTAGAGAATGACCGAACCGATACACGAATCCTTACGGCGAGAAATCGGCGCAACGCGGCGCCGCTGGCTCGTCACCGGCAGCGCGGGCTTTATCGGCTCGCACCTGGTGGAGCATCTGCTCAAGCTCGGGCAGGAAGTCGTGAGCCTGGACAACTTCTCCACCGGCTATAAGCGCAACCTCGAGGAGGTGCGCGCCGCGGTGGGCGAGGAGGCCTGGCGTCGGCACGCGTTCGTCGAGGGCGACATCGTCGATCTCGCGACCTGCCGGCGCGCGTGTGAGCGGGTCGAGATCGTGTTCCACCAGGCGGCGCTCGGCTCGGTGCCGCGCTCGATCGAGAATCCGCTCCTCACGCACGCGGCGAACGCAACCGGGTTCCTCAACGTGCTCGTCGCCGCGCGCGAAGCCGGCGCGCGCCGGTTCGTGTATGCGGCGTCGAGCTCGACCTACGGCGACCAGCCGGACCTGCCCAAGGTCGAGGACCAGATCGGCGCGCCGCTCTCCCCTTACGCTGTGACCAAGCACCTGAACGAGCTCTACGCCGACGTGTTCGGGCGCTGCTATGGAACGGGCGCGATCGGCCTGCGCTACTTTAACGTGTTCGGCGCGCGCCAGGATCCCGAGGGGGCCTATGCGGCGGTGATCCCGCGCTGGGTGCGCGCGCTGCTGCGCGGCGAGCGGGTCTCGATCTACGGCGACGGTGAGACGAGCCGCGACTTCTGCTACGTCGCCAACGCGGTGCAGGCCAACCTGCGCGCCGCGCTCGTCACCGACGAGGCGGCGGTGAACCAGGTGTACAACGTCGCGGTCGGCGAGCGGACGACGCTGAACGGGTTGTACGCCCTGTTGCGCCAGCTGCTGCCCGACCTCGACGCGCCGGCCGCGGTGCACGAGGCGTTCCGCGCCGGAGACGTACGGCACTCGCAGGCGGACGTCGGCAAGGCAGTGCGCCTGCTGGGGTACGCACCGACGCACGATTTGCGCGCCGGCTTGGTCGAGGCGCTGCACTGGTACGTCGCGCGCTTCGCCGCCGCACCGGTGCGGACGTAGGAGGCGCCGGGTGTCCTTTCGCCGCAGCGTATGCGCGATCCTGGGCCTCCTCGCGGCCGGCGCCGCGCTGGCCGCGGAGCCGCTCGTCGCGTACGACGCAAACGCCTCTCCCCGCGAACTGGTCGTGCTCGCGCTCGCACACGAACACGGCGAAGGCGTGCCGAAGGATCTCGTCAAGGCCGCTTTCTTCTACTGTGAGGCGGCGCGGCGCGGCGACGCGGAGGGACAGTACAGCCTCGGCTGGATGTACGCGAACGGCCGCGGCCTCCCGCACGACGACGCGTTTGCCGCGAGTCTGTTCGGGCTGGCCGCCGCGCAGGGCCACGCGCATGCGCAGCGCATGCAGCGCTTCGTCGGCGATGCGGTCGACCGCCTGCCCGACTGCATGCAGCCCGCGACGATGCCGGCGGCGGTGCTGGTGTTCGACGACGGCGCCGACACGTTCACCGGCCTGCCGCCCTACAAGCAGAAGTTCGCGGAGCTGGTGCGGACGCTCGCGCCGAAGTACGACGTCAGCCCGCGTCTAGCGCTTGCGATTGTCGCCGTGGAGTCGAACTTCGAGCCCTACGCGCGCTCGCCGAAGGACGCGCGCGGTCTGATGCAACTCATTCCAGACACGGCGACCCGATTCAACGTCAAGAACGTCTACGACCCGGCCGAGAACGTGCGCGGCGGCCTTTCGTATTTGCGCTGGCTCCTCGCGTATTACCGCGGGCAGGTCGAGCTCGCCGCGGCGGCTTACAACGCGGGCGAGGGCGCGGTCGATCGCCACGGCGGCGTGCCACCCTACGCCGAGACGCGCGACTACGTGAAGAAGGTTCGGCGGCTCTACGGCGCGCCGCAGCATCCGTACAACCCGCAGTTCGCCGAGCCCTCGCCGCTGCTCGCGTCGGCGCGCGCCGCGCGGATGTAGCCGATGCGCGTCGGCCTGTTCCTGGCGCTAGCCCTGTCGGCGCCGATCGGCGCGTCGGCCCAGGCCCTGTCCGATGCGCCGCAAACGATCCAGCGCGTCAAGGCTTCGGTCGTGGCGGTCGGGTCGTTCCAGCGCACGCGCTCGCCGGCGTTCCGCTTCCTCGGGACCGGGTTCGCGGTCGGCGACGGCGCGACGATCGTCACCAACGCCCACGTCCTGCCCGCAACGCTCGATGTGGAGAAGCTCGAGACGATTGCGATCCTGATCGCGGGTCAGGGGCGCGAGGCGCAGCTGCGGCCCGCGACGCGCGGCGCGGCCGACCCCGCGCACGACCTCGCGCTCCTGCGCATCGAGGGCCCGCCGCTGCCGCCGCTCACTCTGCGCAACTCCGAAGACGTGCGCGAAGGCGAGGCGATCCTGTTCACCGGCTTTCCGATCGGTAACGTCCTCGGGCCGCATCCCGCCACGCATCGCGGCATGGTGGCGGCGATCACGCCGATCGCGATCCCGATGACGAATTCGAGCCAGCTCGACCCGCATCTGGTCCGCCAGCTCACGAGCGGCGCGTTCCCGGTGTTTCAGCTCGATGCGACCGCCTACCCCGGGAACAGCGGCAGTCCCGTCTACTCCCCCGCCACCGGCGAGGTGATCGGCGTGGTGAACATGGTGTTCGTGAAGGGCACCAAGGAATCCGTGCTCGCGCAGCCGAGCGGGATCACCTACGCGATTCCCAGCGGGTATCTCGTCGAGCTGATGAAGCGCGGCAAGCGCTAGTGCGGGAACTCCCCTCCTCTCATGAGGAGGGGTGCCCGCGCAGCGGGCGGGGTGGTGTGGATTACCCTGTTCAACCACCCCGGCGCTTCGCGCCACCCCTCCTGACCAGGAGGGGAGGGTCAGTGCAACGTCTTCGGCCGCGCCTCGAACCCCGACCAGATCGCGTTGCACAGCAGCTCGTACAGCGGACGCACCGATCTCGGCAGATGTTTTTCGGTCTCGGTCACCGTCATCACCGAGGGAATCCGCTGTCCGCGATGCTCGATCGGCGCGCCGATCGGA
Source organism: uncultured beta proteobacterium (assembly GCA_963747775.1). Taxonomy (GTDB): domain Bacteria; phylum Pseudomonadota; class Gammaproteobacteria; order Burkholderiales; family SG8-39; genus JAGVSZ01. Next base: position 274,861 of record CAVVGT010000016.1, on the reverse strand, counting down.
TGGGGGCGTGCACCGAGCTTGGCGAAGTGGCCGGAAAGGTGCGGCTCGGTGAGGATGAAGATCGTTTCGACGCCGAGCCGCTTGGCGAGCGCGATCGTCCCGTAGTAAGGGGCGACCTGGATGTACGGAAACCGGGGCAGGTCCACGGAGCCGAAATCCGCTTCCGACACCGCGACCGCCGTGTTCTTCTCGCCGCGCCGCTGACGGAATTCCGGAACGATCGCCAGGCGGGAAATCTCGCCGATGCGGGCGCGATCGAGCCGCCCGGGATCGATGATCGTCCGGTCGATCGCGGCCGCGCAGCTGCGCTCGAGCGGGAGCTGGCTCGCCGGGTCCGCGGGATCCACGCGAACGACGCGCGCGCACGCGACGAACCGGTTGGCCTTCACCGAGCGGATCAGGATGTGATCCGCCCGCGTGTCGTAGTCGTCGCGCTCGCAGTGGTCCGGACGCACCGGCTCGTACCCGAGCTATTCGCAATACACGCGATGCCGGATCTCATAAGCTTGCGTCTGCAGCTGCGGCGTGACCGCCGGCGCGACGTCGAAGTACTTCTTGAAGCCGTGCGCGAGATTCAACAGCTCGAACAGAAACATGACGCCTCCCCAACGCAGTCCCCACCGCGGTATGTCTTGGAAAGACTCGCCGCCGCGCCGGACCTGTGGAGTTGTGTCGAACCTGCGGTCGAACGTGCGCAGCAGCGAGCCCAGTATAGTGCTGGAGGTTGCTGCTCGTCATCATCCATCCGGCGGGGGGCTCGTTCCCTTGCGCGCTTCGCATCCGAGTGACGTACTGTCGACGCTTTCATGGATCTCTTCCTGCTAAAGAAGCTCCTGGGCGCGCTCGTCCTGCCGCCGACCGGCCCATTGCTGCTCGCTTTCGCGGGGGCGTTGATGCTTCGACGGTGGCCGCGGACCGGGCGTGCGATGGTCTGGACCGGGCTCGCGACCCTGCTCGCGCTTTCGTTGAGCCCGGTCTCGGGTCTCCTCCTGAGTCTTGCTAACGACAGCCCGGCGGTGCGCCTCGAGGACGCGCGCACCGCGCAGGCGGTAGTCATCCTCGGCGGCGGCGTGCGACGCGAGGCGCTCGAGTACGGCGGCGACACGCTCGGCCGCGTCACCCTCGAGCGCGTGCGCTATGGTGCGAAGCTCGCGCGCGAGACCGGACTGCCGGTGCTCGTCTCCGGGGGGTCGGTGTTCGGCGACACGGCCACCGAGGCGTCGCTGATGCGCGCCGCGCTCGAGGAGGAGTTCAACGTGCCGGTGCGCTGGGCCGAGGACCGGTCGCGCAACACGCACGAGAACGCGCAGCTCTCCGCCGCGATCCTGAAGCGGGACGGCGTAAGGCGCGTCGTGCTGGTCATGCACGGCTTCGACATTCGGCGCGCGCGGGCCGAATTCGTTGCCGCCGGGCTCGAGGTGGTGCCCGCGCCGACCCAGATCCCGAACTTCTCGATCACCGGCCCGCTCAACTTCGTGCCGAGCGTGGGCGCGCTGCAGGGGAGCTACTTCGCCTTGTACGAACTGCTGGCGAACGCCGTGCGCGGCTGGTAGGAGTTTGATCCAGCGCAATCGTGCCGCCGATCGAGCCGGGGTATCCTTCCGCGCATGTTTCGCCCGGGCCCGCCCCGCCGCCTCACCGCGCTCCTCGCGATCGTGGCGCTCGTGCTCGCGCAGGCGCTGGTCGCGGCACATGGGTGCGTGCTCGCCGCCCCGGCGGACGAGGCGACCGAGACCTGCCATCACGGCGCGCCCGAGCAGCCCGCTCCCGACACGCTTTGCAAGGCGCATTGCGAAGCCGGCACGCAGACCGTCGACCAGGCGAAGCCGCTCGTGGCGCCCGATCTCGGCGCGCCGCTCGCCGTGCTGCGCGCGCACGACGTCGCACGTACTGGCGCCGATGCGACGGCCGGTTTGACCCGCTGGCTCGCGCACACCGGCGCTCCCCCGCCTTTTCTCCTGCACCGCCGCCTGCGCATCTGACCTGCGCTTGATCGACGCGCCGTGCCGCACGAGCACGGTCTGCATCCGGTTCGATCGAGCGGAGGTTCCATGCATCGCACAGTCATCGCACGCGTTGCCGCGTGCATTCTCATCGGGGCCGTCGCGCCCCGCGTCGCGGCGCAGGCCCTGTCGCTGGATGAGGCGATCCGCCTCGGCGAGGATCGTTCCGCGCGGCTCGCCGCGCAGTCTTCCGCGGTCGCCGCCGCCTCCGACCTCGCCGGCCGCGCCGCCCAGCTTCCCGACCCGAAGCTCAAGTTCGGGCTCGAGAACGTGCCGGTCAGCGGCGAGGACGCCTGGAGCCTGACGCGGGACTTCATGACGATGAAGCGGATCGGCGTGATGCAGGACATCGTGAACGGCGACAAGCGCAAGGCGCGCGGCGAGCGCGCCGCGCGCGAGCTCGGCGTGGAGCAGGCCGGCCTCGTGCTGGAGCGCGCGAACCTGCGGCGCGACATCGCGCTCGCGTGGTACGACACGCTGCACGCGACGCGCGCGGTCGAAGTGATGAGCGACCTCGTCAATGCGGTCGCGCTCCAGCAAGACACCGTGGCTGCGGCGATCGCCGCGGGCCGTGCGGCGCCCGCGGACGGGTTCATGGCGCGCTCGGCGGTCGAGGCCGCGCGGGACCAGGTGATCGACCAGGAGCGCGTGCTGGCGCGCGCGCGGATCGCGCTGTCGGCGCTCGTGGGCGAGGACGCGCAGCGTCCGCTCGGCGCGGCGCCCGACACCACCCGGCTCGCGGTGCCGGTCGCGGCATTGCTCGAGTCGCTCGACCGCCAACCGACGCTGCAGGTGCTCGAGAGCCGCACGGCGCTCGCGCGCAGCGACGTGGCGCTCGCACAGAGCACGAAGAAACCCGACTGGGGCGTCGAGCTCTCGTACGGCCAGCGCAGCCCGTACTACTCCAACATGCTGAGCCTGATGTTCAGCGTCGACCTGCCGATCGCCCCGGCGAACCGCCAGGACCGGGAGGTCGCCGCGAGCGTGGCGCAGGTGGAGCGCGCCCGCGCGCAGCTCGAGGAGGCGCGCCGCATGTACGCCGCGCAGCTGCGCGGTCTCGCCGTCGACTGGGAAGCGTGGAGCAAGCGCGTGCAGCGCTTCGAGCAACTGCTCGTGCCGCTCGCGCGCGAGCGTGCCGAGGCGGCGCTCGCGTCGTATCGCGGCGGCAAGGGCGCGCTCGCCTCCGTCATCGAGGCGCGCAAGGCCGAGGCCGAAACGCGCCTCGGGCTGCACAACGCCCTGCTCGAGCGCAGCCGCGCGTGGGCCGGTCTGAACTATCTCGCCCCGGCCGAGGAGACCAAGCAATGAAACCCGTTATCGCAGGGACGCTCGTTGCCGTGCTCGCCGCCGCAGGAATCGCAGGAGGCTACTGGTACGGCAGGTCGGAGGGGGTGAAGCATCTCGCGCCGGCCGCGACGGACGCGGCGCCGGTCGCGAGGGCCGACACCGGGCGCAAGGTCCTCTACTGGTACGACCCGATGTATCCGCAGCAGCGGTTCGACAAGCCGGGCAAGTCGCCGTTCATGGACATGCAGCTCGTGCCGAAGTACGCCGACGAGGGTCCTGCCGAGGGCGGCGTCACGATCAACCCTCGAGTCACGCAGAACCTCGGCGTGCGCACCGCGGTCGTCCGGACCGGGACCCTCGACCGCAGGATCGAGGCGGTCGGCACGGTGGCGTGGAACGAGCGTGGCGTCGTGGTGCTGCAGTCGCGCACCGGCGGCTTCGTCGAGAAGCTGTATGCGCGCGCGCCGCTCGACCCGATCGCGAAGGGCGCGCCGCTCGTCGAGCTGCTCGTGCCCGAGTGGGCCGCGGCGCAGGAGGAGTACCTCGCGCTGCTCAAGAGCGCGCTCGCGGACGTCGAGACGCTGCGCGCCGCGACGCGCCAGCGCCTCGTGCTGCTCGGGATGAGCGACGAGCTCATCGGCGCCGTCGAGCGCGATCGCCGCGTTGCGCCACGCGTCACGCTCCGCGCGCCGATCGGCGGCGTGATCGCGGCGCTCGAGGTGCGCGAGGGGATGAGCGTGATGCCGGGTGCGACGCTCTTCCGCATCGTCGACGTCTCCACCGTCTGGGTGAACGCAGAGGTGCCCGAGAGCCTGAGCGCGGCCGTGCGCCCGGGTACCCCCGTCGAGGCGCGCGTGGCCGCGTGGCCGGGCGAGACCTTCCGCGGCCGCGTCGCGGCGATCCTGCCGGAGGTCAGCGCGGAGACGCGCACCGTGCGGGCGCGTATCGAGCTCGCCAACCCCGGGGCACGGCTCTCGCCCGGGATGTTCGCATCGCTCTCGTTCACGCCGGCGCAGGCGCGTGCGACGCTGCTGGTGCCGAGCGAGGCGGTGATCCGCACCGGCACGCGCACGGTCGTGATCGTCGCCGGCGAGAAGGGCCAGTTCCGCCAGGTCGAGGTCGAGGCCGGCGGTGAGGCGGGGGGCGACACCGCGATCCTGAAGGGGCTCGCGGCGGGTGACCGCGTTGTGCTGTCGGGGCAGTTCCTCATCGACTCGGAGGCGAGCCTGCGATCGACGCTCACGCGCATGCAGCCGATGGAACCTGCGGGCGGCGAGCCCGGCGCGGCGAGCCCCGCACACCGCGGCGAGGGCGTGGTGGTGAGCGTCGACGACCAATCCCTGCTCATCAAGCACGGTGCGGTCCCGAGCGCGGGAATGGGCGCGATGACGATGGAGTTCAAGACGCCGCGGAGCGGGCTACCGCCCGGCCTGAAGGCCGGCGACGCGATCCGCTTCGACTTCGTGATCACGCGCGACGGCGAGTTCCGGACCACCAAGGTCGAGCGCGCAGGCGCCGGCGCGAAGGCGGCAGACCCGCATGCCGGTCACGGAGCCCCGAAATGATCGCAGCACTTCAGAACGAGGGGGTGCACCCTCTCGTGGCTGTCCCGAGTCGGATGGAAACGCCATGATCGCAAGCCTCATCCGCTGGTCGATCACGAACCGTTTCCTCGTCCTCCTCGCGACGCTCCTCGTCGCGGCGTGGGGCGTGTGGGGGGTACTGCGCACGCCGGTCGACGCGATTCCCGATCTCTCCGACGTGCAGGTGATCATCCGCACCACGTTTCCCGGCCAGGCGCCGCGCATCGTCGAGGACCAGGTCACCTATCCGATCACGACGACGATGATGTCGGTGCCGGGCGCGAAGGTGGTGCGCGGTTACTCGTTCTTCGGCGACTCGTTCGTCTACGTGCTGTTCGAGGACGGCACCGATCTGTACTGGGCGCGCTCCCGGGTGCTCGAGTACCTGAACCAGGTGCAATCGCGCCTGCCCGCGGGCGCGAAGGCCGCGCTCGGCCCCGACGCGACCGGCGTCGGCTGGATCTATCAGTACGCGCTCGTCGACCGCTCCGGCGGCAACGACCTCGGCGGACTGCGCGCGCTGCAGGACTGGTTCCTCAAGTACGAGCTGAAGAGCGTCCCGAACGTCGCCGAGGTCGCGACCGTCGGCGGCATGGTGCGGCAGTACCAGGTCGTGCTCGACCCCGATCGCCTGCGCGCCTACGGCATCCCGCTCGCCACGGTGGTCAAGGCCATCCAGAACGCGAATCGCGAGACCGGCGGGTCCGTCGTCGAGCTCGGCGAGGCCGAGTACATGGTGCGCGCGAGCGGCTATCTGAAGACGCTCGACGATTTCCGCGTCATCCCGATCCGGACGAGCGAGTCCGGGACGCCGGTGTTGCTGAAGGACGTCGCGTACGTCCAGATCGGCCCGGAGATGCGGCGCGGGATCGCCGACCTCGACGGCGAGGGCGAGGTCGTCGGCGGCGTGATCGTGATGCGGTCGGGCAAGAACGCGCTCGAGACCATCCACGCGGTCAAGGCCAAGCTCGCCTCGCTCCGGGCGAGCCTCCCGAAAGGCGTCGAGATCGTCGAGACGTACGATCGCTCGGGCCTGATCGAACGCTCGATCGCCCACCTGCGCGACAAGCTCGTCGAGGAGTTCGTCGTCGTCGCGGTGGTCTGCCTCGCCTTCCTGTTCCACCTGCGCTCGGGGTTCGTCGCGATCGTCACGCTGCCGCTCGGCGTGCTGATGGCGTTCATCGTGATGCAGTACCAGGGCGTGAACGCGAACATCATGTCGCTCGGCGGGATCGCGATCGCCGTCGGCGCGATGGTCGATGCGGCGATCGTCATGATCGAGAACGCGCACAAGAAGCTCGAGGCGTGGCAGCACGCGCATCCGGGCGCGAAGCTCGCGGGCGCGGAGCACTGGCGGGTCATCGGCGACGCGGCGGCCGAGGTCGGGCCGGCGCTCTTCTTCAGCCTGCTCATCATCACGCTCTCGTTCGTGCCGGTGTTCTCGCTCCAGGCGCAGGAGGGGCGGCTCTTCGCGCCGCTCGCGTTCACCAAGACGTATGCGATGGCCGCCGCGGCGGCGCTGTCGGTCACGCTCGTGCCGGTGCTCATGGGCTACCTGATCCGCGGCCGGATCCCGTCCGAGCAGGCCAACCCGTTGAGCCGCTGGCTGATCGCGCTGTACCACCCGATCATTCGCGGCGTGCTCGCGGCCCCGTGGCTCACGCTCGTCGTCGCCGTGCTCCTGCTCGCCGCGACGTGGTACCCGGCGACCCGGATCGGCGGCGAGTTCCTGCCCCCGCTCGACGAGGGGGATCTGCTCTACATGCCCACGGCGCTGCCGGGCCTGTCGCCCGGCAAGGCGGCGGAGCTCCTCCAGCAGACCGACCGGCTCATCGCGACCGTGCCCGAGGTGAAGCGCGTCTTCGGCAAGATCGGGCGCGCCGAGACGGCGACCGATCCGGCGCCGCTCGAGATGATCGAGACCACGATCCAGCTCAAGCCGCGCGCGGAGTGGCGGCCGGGCCTCACGACGCAGGCGCTCATCGACGAGCTCGACGAGCGCCTCAAGATCCCCGGGCTGTCCAACATCTGGGTGCCGCCGGTGCGCAACCGCATCGACATGCTCGCCACCGGCATCAAGAGCCCGCTCGGCATCAAGGTGAGCGGGCCGGACCTCGCCGAGATCGACCGCGTCGCCGCGGAAATCGAGCGCGCGGTGCGCGACGTGCCGGGCGTGACCTCCGCGCTCGCCGAGCGGCTCACGGGCGGGCGGTACATCGACGTCCGGATCGACCGCAACGCCGCCGCGCGCTACGGGCTCAACGTGAGCGACGTGCAGGAGATCGTCGCGGCGGCGATCGGCGGCGAGAATGTCGGCGAGACGATCGAGGGATTGCAGCGCTTTCCGATCAATGTCCGCTATCCGCGCGAGCTGCGCGACTCGATCGAGAAGCTGCGCACGCTCCCGGTGGTCACCGAGCGCGGGCAGCAGATTTCGCTCGCGGCCGTCGCCGCGATCGCGGTGGCCGACGGGCCACCCGGCATCAAGAGCGAGAGTGCGCGGCCGTCGGGCTGGATCTACGTCGACATCCGCGGCCGCGACCTGGTGGCGGTGGTGCGCGACGCGCAGCGCGCGGTCATCGAGAGCGTGACGCTGCCCCCAGGCTATTCGATCGCCTGGTCGGGCCAGTTCGAGTACCTCGAGCGCGCGAAGGAGCGCCTGACCGTGGTCGTGCCGTTCACCCTGCTGATCGTGTTCGTGCTGCTCTACCTCACCTTCCGGCGCTTCGACGAGGCCGCGCTGATCATGGCGACGATGCCGTTCTCGCTGATCGGCGGGCTCTGGCTCATGTACCTGCTCGGCTACAACATGTCGGTCGCCTCCGCGGTCGGGTTCATCGCCCTCGCGGGCGTCGCGGCCGAGTTCGGGGTCGTGATGCTCATCTACTTGCGACACGCCCTCGAAGCGCGCGAGCGGGCCGGGATCGCGCTCACGGCGCAGGAGGTCGGGCGCGCGATCGAGGAAGGCGCGGTGCTGCGCGTGCGGCCAAAGGCGATGACGGTCGCGGTGATCGTCGCGGGTCTCCTGCCCATCATGTGGTCGGCCGGCACCGGCGCCGAGGTCATGCAACGCATCGCCGCGCCGATGATCGGGGGCATGATCACCGCGCCGCTTCTGTCGATGCTCGTGATCCCGGCGGCGTATTACCTGATGCGGCGTCGCGGCGTCGCGCCCGCAGCGGCCGCAGTCGGGCATCATCCCGCCGCATGAACAGGATTGCCGCCGCCGACGTCAACGCCGGCGCCGTTTTCGCGGCGCTCGGCGCCGCGGCGCTGTTCGGCGCGAGCACGCCGGTTGCGAAGGCGCTCGTCGCCGACGTGCATCCCGTCGTGCTTGCGGCGTTGCTGTACCTGGGCAGCGGACTCGGATTGCTCGCGATCCGGGCGGTCGCATGGCTGCGGCCGGGCGGAACCGGCCTCGCGCCGCGCGACTGGCCATGGCTCGCCGGCGCCATCGCGTTCGGTGGCGTGCTCGGGCCGGTCGCGCTGATGCTGGGACTTGCGCGCACGAGCGGCGCGAGCGCTTCGCTGCTGCTCAACCTCGAGGCGGTGTTGACCGCGCTCATCGCGTGGATCGTGTTTCGCGAGAACGCGGGCCGGCGCATCGTGCTGGGGATGGCGTTGATCGTGGCCGGCGGTGTGGCGCTCGCCTGGCCGACCGAGTCGGCGGCCGCGCACGACGCAATGGGTGTGCTGCTCGTCGCAGCCGCGTGTCTGTGCTGGGCCATCGACAACAATCTCACGCGAAAGGTGTCGGGCGGGGATGCGACGTTCCTTGCGGGCGTAAAGGGGCTCGTCGCGGGGGCGGTCAATCTGGCGATCGGATTCGCCATTGGCGGCCACCTGCCGGCCGCTTCGCCCGCAGCCGCCGCGCTCGCGGTCGGTCTCTTCGGCTACGGCGTGAGCCTGGTGCTCTTCGTCGTCGCGCTGCGCGGACTCGGCGCGGCGCGCACCGGCGCCTACTTCTCGACGGCGCCGTTCATCGGCGCGGCGGTTGCGATCGGGGCTTTCTCCGAGCCGACGTCGCCGGCGTTCTGGCTGGCGGCGGCGCTCATGGGCGCAGGCGTGTGGCTGCACCTGACCGAGCGGCACGAGCACCCGCACACGCACGAGCCGCTGGAGCATGCGCATCCTCACGTGCACGACGAGCACCATCAGCACGATCACGGCTTTGCGTGGGACGGCAGCGAGCCGCATGCGCACGCGCACCGGCACGCCGCGATTTCCCACGCTCACCCGCATTATCCGGACCTTCACCACCGCCATGTCCACTGACCGAAAATTGCTTCGCCGCGCGCTCGTCGCGGCCGCACTCCTCGTCGTCTCGCCTCTGAGCGGTGCGCACGAGACCCACGGTAAGACGGCTGCCGCGCAGCCGATGGTCGAGACCGCTTTCGGCCGCACCGGCGACACGAAGCGGGTCGCGCGCACGATTCGCGTGGCCATGGCTGACACGATGCGGTTCACGCCGGCTGCGATCGAGGTGAAGCGCGGCGAGACGATCCGGTTCGAGGTCGCGAATTCGGGGAAGGCGATGCACGAGATGGTGCTCGGCACGCTGCAGGACCTGAAGGAGCACGCCGAGATGATGCGCAAGCACCCCGGCATGGAGCACGACGAACCGTACATGGCGCACGTCGCGCCCGGCAGGACGGCGGTCATCGTGTGGCAGTTTACGAGGCCAGGCGAGTTCCACTACGGGTGTCTGGTCCCCGGCCATCTCGAGGCGGGAATGGTCGGCAAGATCACCGTGCGCTAACGCAAGGAGAGACGACGATGAAGGCAGCCCTCGTTCTCGCGACGACACTGGCGCTCGGTGCGCCGGCCGTGCTCGCGCAAACGGACCACGCCGGTCACGGCGCGCCGGCCAAGGCCGCAGCGACGTCGGCGGCACTCACCGAGGGCGAGATCCGCCGCGTGGACAAGGAGGCGAAGAAGCTCACCATCAAGCACGGGCCGATCAAGAACCTCGACATGCCGGCGATGACGATGGTGTTCCAGGTCACGGATCTTGCGCTGCTCGACAAGGTCAAAGCCGGAGACAAGGTGAAGTTCCGGGCCGAGAGGCAGGGCGACAACTACCTCGTGACGCGCATCGAGAAGTGAGTTCGCGCAGCAAGGAGCGGTCCGCCACGAGGGAGGTCCGGCCCACGGAGGAGACGCTGACATGACCGTCCACGCGCGCCACGGTCACGTGCATGACAAGCACGGACCCGATGCCCATCCACATCACGTCGCCGCCGCAGCCGCCCCGCCTCCGGCCGTGACGGCCGGCACGCAGGTCGAGTGGACCTGCCCGATGCACCCCGAGATCGTGCGCGACGTGCCGGGCAATTGCCCGATTTGCGGCATGGCGCTCGAGCCGCGCACCGCCACGCTCGAGGACGTCGAGAACGTCCATCTGAAGGACATGACGCGGCGCTTCTGGGTGAGCGTCGCGCTCAGTCTGCCCCTCGTCGCGACCGCGATGGCCGAGATGATCTGGGGCATGGAATTCCGGCATGCGGTGAACGAGACGCTCTTCGCCTGGGGGCAGCTCGCGCTCGCGACGCCCGTCGTGCTCTGGGGCGGCTGGCCGTTCTTCGAGCGCGCGTGGGTCTCGTTCCGCACGCTGCGGCTCAACATGTACAGCCTCATCGGGCTGGGCGTCGCGGTCGCCTACTTGTTCAGCGTCTTCGCGGTGCTCGTGCCGGACGCGCTTCCCGCGGCGTTCAAGGCGCACGGCCTCGTCCCGCTCTACTTCGAAGCGGCGGCGGTCATCACCACATTGGTGCTGCTCGGTGAGGTGCTGGAGCTGCGCGCCCGGTCGCAGACCTCGAGCGCGGTGCGCGCGCTGCTCGGCCTCGCGCCCAACACCGCAATCCGCGTCGAGGCGGACGGCGCCGAGCGCGAAGTCCAGCTCGCGGATGTCAACCCCGGCGACGCCCTGCGCGTGCGGCCCGGCTCCAAGGTCCCGGTGGACGGCGTCGTCCTCGAGGGCCACTCGGTCGTCGACGAGTCGATGATCACCGGCGAGTCGGTGCCGGTGGAGAAACGCACCGGCGATCCGGTCACCGGCGCCACGGTCAACCAGACCGGCACCTTCGTGATGCGCGCCGAGAAGGTCGGCGCCGACACGCTCCTCGCCCAGATCGCGCATCTCGTGAGCGAAGCGGCGCGTTCGCGCGCGCCGATCCAGCGGCTTGCGGATCTCGTGTCGTCGTGGTTCGTGCCCGGCGTGATCACGGTCGCACTTATCGCAGCCGCGGTATGGTGGATTCTCGGGCCGCAACCGGCGCTTGCGAACGCCCTGGTCGTCGCCGTGTCCGTGCTCATCATTGCGTGCCCGTGCGCGCTCGGGCTCGCGACGCCGATCTCGGTGATGGTCGGGGTCGGCCGCGGCGCGCTCGACGGCGTGCTCATCAAGGATGCCGAGGCGCTCGAGCTGATGGAGAAAGTGACCACGCTCGTCGTCGACAAGACCGGCACGCTCACCGAGGGCAAGCCCGCGGTGCAGGCGGTCGAGTCCGTCGGCGAAGTGCCCGCGCAGGACGTGCTGCGGCTCGCGGCGAGCCTCGAGCGCGCGAGCGAGCACCCGCTCGCCGCGGCGATCGTCGCGGCCGCCGAGGCAGGTGGCTTCGCGCTCGCGTCGGTGGCCGACTTCGCGTCGGTCACCGGCAAGGGCGTGCGCGGCACGATCGACGGCCGCCGGGTGCTCGTCGGCAACGCGGCCCTGCTCGCCGATGCGAAGGTCCACGCAGGGCGGCTTGCCGAGCGCGCACGGGCGCTGCAGGCCGAAGGTCAGACGGTGATGTTCGTCGCGGTCGACGGCCGCGCAGCCGGGCTCGTCGGCGTCGCCGACCCGGTGAAGGCCTCCACGCCCGAGGCGATCCGTGCGCTGCGCGAGGCGGGCGTGAAGATCGTCATGCTCACCGGCGATAACCAGCGCACCGCGCAGGCGGTGGCGGAGAAGCTTGGGCTGTCGGACTTCGTCGCCGAGGTGCTCCCGCAGGACAAGCATCGCGTCGTGCAGGCACTGCAGGCGAAGGGCGAGATCGTTGCGATGGCGGGCGACGGCGTGAACGACGCGCCGGCACTCGCGCAGGCGAACGTCGGCATCGCGATGGGCCATGGCACCGACATCGCCATGCAGAGCGCGCGCGTCGTGCTGGTGAAAGGCGACCTGCGCGGCATCGCCAAGGCGCGGCGCCTGTCGCGCGCGACGATGGCGAACATCCGCCAGAACCTGTTCTTCGCGTTCGTCTACAACGCGATTGGCGTGCCCATCGCGGCGGGCGTGCTCTTCCCGTGGCTCGGGCTGCTGCTCAGCCCGATGATCGCGAGCGCGGCGATGAGTCTGTCGTCCGTGTCCGTAATCGGCAACGCGCTCAGGCTGCGCAAGACCCCGCTCTAGCGCCGTGGGGAAGGAGGTCCAATGATGTGGTGGGGCGGAATGGAGGACTGGGGCTGGGGCATGGCGATCGCGCACAGCGTGCTGTGGTGGGTGATCCTCGGCGTCGGGATCGTCCTGCTCGTGCGCCTGCTCCGGCGCGAACCGCAGGCGGGTGCACCGCCGGCGGAGACCGCGCTCGACATCCTCAAGAAGCGCTACGCGCGCGGTGAGATCGGCAAGGACGAGTTCGAGCAGAAGAAGCGCGACCTCGCGGAGTGATCTGGCGCGGGCCGCGCTGGCCAGGACTCGACCGCGGATGCTGTCAGCCGGCCGTCAGGGACGCGGCGGTACAATCCTGGCTCCTCATCGCGCCCGCGCCAATCCTGCGCGGAGCCCCCGGTTCTCCCCATGCGAGCCTTCCCGATCGCGCTGCCGCGACTGACGTGCCGAGTGTTCGAGCGCTGCGGACTGCGCTACGCGCCGCTCGCCTGGCTCGCCGGCGCGTTCTTCGCGCTCGCGACGCTGACGCGCGCCGCCCTCGCCGTGCGGACGGGCGCCGATTTCGGCGCCGCCGAGATATTGCGCATCGCCGCCGTGGGGCTCGGCTACGATCTCGCGACGTTTTTGTATGCCGGAGCGCCGTTCGCGCTCTGGCTGACTGCGGTCCCGGAGCGGGTGCTGGCGACCCGGTGGCATCGAGCACTCGTCGCGGCGATGGCATGGGCGGCGCTCTTCGGCCTCCTGTTTCTGGCCGTCGGCGAATGGCTTTTCTGGGAGGATTTCGACGGCCGGTTCAACTTCATTGCGGTCGACTACCTCGTCTACACCCGCGAGGTCCTCGGCAACATCGTGCAGTCGTATCCGGTCGGCTGGATTCTCGCCGCCATCGCCGCGATCGCGACGGCGATCTTCGTCGCGACATGGCCGCGTCGACCGGTCCAGCGCGTGCTCGCGCCGCGCGCGGCGCTGCTCGCGGCATGGATCGCGGCGGTGATCGCCGTTACGGGCGGCGTCGACACGTCGCTCAAGGATCGCGGCGCGGACAAGTACGTCGCCGAGCTGTCGGGGAACGGGCTCTACGAGCTGTTCGCCGCGTTCCGATCGAACGAGATCGACTACGCGCGGTTCTACCGCACGCTGCCCGAGGCCGAGGTGTTCGCCGCACTGCGCGCGGAGCTCGCGACCCGCGAGGCTCGCTTCGTCTCCGAAGATCCGCGCGACATCACGCGCGAGATCGTCAATCCCGGGCCCGAGCGACGGCTCAACGTGGTGCTGGTGAGCGTCGAGAGCCTGTCGGCCGACTACCTCGGCGCGTTCGGCAACACGGCCGGGATCACGCCGAACCTCGACCGGCTGGCGCGCGAAGGTCTCTTCTTCACGCGCCTGTACGCGACCGGCACGCGCACCGTCCGCGGGCTCGAGGCGCTCGCGCTGGCGGTCCCGCCGACGCCCGGGCAGTCACTCGTGCGCCGGTCCCACAACGAAGGCCTGTTCTCGCTCGCGAGCGTGTTCGGCGATCGCGGCTACGAATCGAAGTACGTCTACGGCGGCTATGCCTACTTCGACAACATGAGCCAGTTCTTCGGCGCGAACGGCTACGCGGTGGTCGACCGGCGCGCGATCCCGGCGGCGCGCATCCATCACGAGACCGTCTGGGGCGTCGCCGACGAGGACCTCTTCGGCCAGGTGCTCGAAGAGATGCGCGCAAGCCACGCCGCCGGGCGGCGGTCCTTCGTGCACGTCATGACGACCTCGAACCACCGGCCGTACACCTACCCCGACGGCCGGATCGACATCCCGTCCGGCTCGGGGCGCGAGGGCGCCGTGAAGTACACCGACTGGGCCATCGGCAAGTTCATCGCGGACGCGCGCGCCGAGGACTGGTTCGACGACACCGTGTTCGTGTTTGTGGCCGATCACCAGGCTGCCAGCGCGGGCAAGACCGGGCTGCCCGTGGACCGTTATCGCATCCCCCTCCTTGTCTATGCGCCGAAACACGTCGCGCCCCGCACGGTCGATCGCCTGATGAGCCAGATCGACGTCGCGCCCACCATCCTCGGCCTGCTCAACTTCTCCTACCGCAGCCGGTTCCTCGGCTGGGACATCTTCCAGGCCGATCCCGCGCATGATCGCGCGTTCGTCAGCACGTACCAGGAGATGGGCTTCGTCGACGGCGGTCGGCTCGTGTCGCTGCGCCCGCGGCGCGGCGTCGCGATCACCAACGTGGACGTGCCGTCGGACGACGATCCCGACGACAGCGACGCGGACCTGACGCGCGAGGCGATCGCCTGGTACCAGGGCGCCGGTCTGCTCTTCCGCACGGGCGGCCTGGCCGCGCTGCCGATTCGCTGAGTGTCGCCGGGGGGCGACACTTTCCACGCCTCGAAACAAGCGCTTACATCGCGACCGCGCGGCGAAATAGTCTGCTTACACCGCGGCCTTAAGGTGCTGCCATCGCACCTCACCAAAGGAGACCGCGATGAAAAAGCTGATCACCACCGCCGCTACAGCAACGCTTCTTCTGGCCGCGCCGCTCGCCGCCTTCGCGCACGACAATGGCCCGGGCTACGGCGGGTGGGGTTCTCAGCCCTACGCGTCCCCCGGCAACGGCTGGAAGCACGGCCACTTCAAGCAAGGTTACCGGCCGGCGTACGTCGGGCCGTACGCCTACTACCCCGCGCCTCGCGTCGTAGCGCGGCCGGTCTACGTGCCGGTCCTCCCGGCGCCGGTCGTCGCCGTCCCCGCGCCGTATCCGTATCCGTACCCGCCGGCGAACAGCGTGAACATCGGGTTCCGGCTTTTCTTCTAAGCTCGAGCTGCACCGAATCGCACGGCGGCCATGGCGGCCGCCGTGCGCAGTTCGTGCAAGCGTTTTCGGGGAGAATGCGCGGTCCTCGCAGTCGCGATGCCGCATGTCCGCAACCCCGATCGCTGCCACCGCAGAATCCGTCCTGACCTCCCCATCGCCGGGCCGCCGCGCTTTCTGGATTGGCTGCGCGCTGGTCCTGCTGGCGCTTTGGTTCGTGAAGCTGCCCGGGCGGCTGCTCGCCCATCCGGACGAAGGCCGTTACGCCGAGATCTCGCGCGAGATGGTCGCGACTGGCGACTGGGTCACGCCCCGCCTCAACGGTTTTGCGTATCTCCAAAAACCGCCGCTCCAGTACTGGGCGACGGCCACGGCGTACGAGGCGTTCGGCGTCTCGGAGTGGACGGCACGCCTCTGGACCGCCCTCACCGGGCTTGCCGCGGTGTTCGTAACTTGGTTCGCGGGACGGCGGCTCCTGGGCCGGGCCGCCGGCGAGTTCGGCGCGCTCGCGCTGCTTGCGAGCCCGTACTTCGTGGTCATGTCGGGCGTGAACACGCTCGACATGGGGGTGAGCCTGTTCCTCACTGGCGCCGTGTTTGCGTACCTGCTGTCGCGGCAGGCCGCAACGCGCGCGGCGGAACGGGGCTGGATGCTGGTCGCCTGGAGCGCGATGGCGCTCGCGGTGATGAGCAAGGGGCTCATTGGCGTGGTGCTCCCGCTCGGCACGCTCATCGCTTATGCGATCTGGCACCGCCAGCCGACGGCGATCGCGCGCCTGCAGTGGCTGCCGGGTCTCGCGCTCTTCGGTGCGATCACGGTACCGTGGTTCGTGCTCGTCGCGCGCGCGAACCCGGGATTCCCCGAGTTCTTCTTTCTGCACGAGCATTTCCAGCGCTTCACCAGCACCGTGCACGACCGCGCGGGCGCGGCGTGGTACTTCGTGCCGATCCTGGTGCTCGCGGTGGCCCCGTGGATTGTCGCCGCTGCGGGCGGGGTTGCGCAGGCGTGGCGCGCGCGGCCGGAGGGCAGGGCGGTGTCGACGCGGCGCTTCCTGTTGTTCTGGTGCGCGATCGTGTTCGCATTTTTCAGCGTCTCGCAGTCGAAGCTGCCCGCTTACCTGCTGCCGATCGTGCCGGCGCTCGCGCTGCTTGCGGGCGACGCGCTGGCGAGCGCGAGCGCGCGCCGCTCCGCGCTCGCGCTCGCGGTGAGTGCGATGGTCTTCGGCGTCGTCATGTTTACCGCGAGCGAAGTGCTCGAAGGCCGGAACCCCGGCGTCCTGTACCCGATCTACGCGGCGTTCAGCGTCTGGACCAAGTCCGGCTCGATGCTGCTCGTCCTCGCGGGCGGCATCGGGCTCTACTGGCTCGACCGGACGGACCCGCGGCGGCTGATCGTTGCGCTCCTCGCGGCCTGCTACGTCGCGATGAGTCTGGGGATGGTCGGCTACCGGCACGTCGCGCCGACGCGCTCGGCGGCGTCCTTTGCGGCGCACATCAAGGGCCTGGGCCCGGCCGACGCGCCCGTGTACACAGTGCGCATGTACGACCAGACACTGCCGTTCTACCTCGGTAGGCTGGTGACCGTGGTCCAGTTTACCGGCGAGCTCGAGCCGGGCATCCGCGCCGCGCCGGACCTGCAGGTGCCCACGCTCGAAGCGTTCCGCGCGCGGTGGCTGACCGATCCCGCGGCGTTCGCGATCATTCCGCCCGACACGTTCGAGATGCTGCGGCGCGAAGGCTTCCCGGCGGTCGTGATCGCCGAGGATCCGAAGAAAGTCCTGGTGCGCAAGCCGGCGGGCTGAGCACGCCCGGTTACCGCGGGCGCGGCGAAGGCGATCGTGCTCGCGGCAGCCGCAACGCCACGCGTCGGATGCGCGCCCCGTCCATCTCCGCGACCGTCAGCACGACCCCCGCAAGGGCGACGGCGTCGCCCTCGACGGGCGGCCGCAGCAGACGCGAGCGCACCAGCTCGCCAAGCGTGCCGTCGACCCTGACATGCGCCGGCAGCGTTACGCCGTAGAGCTCGAGCACGTCGGCGGCCGGCGCGTCGGCGTCGATGAAGAATTCCCCGAACGAGCGATGGCGCTTCTCGGTTGCCGCCGCCGCATCGGCCAGGAACATCTCCTCCAGCCGTCCGATCACCGACTCCGACGCGAGGATGGCGACCACGTCGCCGCCTGCGAGCGGGCCGGCGTCCTCGGGTGCGAGCGGCTGCCCCGCGCGCATCACCGACACGGCGCGTGCGCCGGGCGGCAGATCGATCAGCCCGAGCGGCGCACCGCACACCGGCGAATCGGCCTCCACGTCGAATTCCATCAGCTCGTGCCGGCCGCTTCCGCCGGTGAGCGAGACGCGCGCCAGCGGCGCCCCGCGTCGCGGCAACGCCACGCCCAGCGCGCGCGCCGCGAAGCCGACGGTTGTCCCCTGGGCGAGCAGCGAGACGAGCACCACCACGAACGCGACGTTGAACAGCAGCTCCGCGCCTTGCACGCCGGCGAGCAGCGGAAAGATCGCGAGCACGATCGGCACCGCGCCGCGCAGCCCCATCCAGCCGATGTACCAGACCTCCCCGGCTGGAAAACGGAACGGCGTGAGGCAGGCCCACACCGCCGCCGGCCGCGCGACGAGCATCAGGAACGCGGCGACGCCGAGCGCCGGAACGAGCAACGGCGTGAGCTCGTGCGGCGTCACGAGCAGGCCGAGCAGGAGGAACATGCCCGACTGCGCGAGCCACGCCATCCCGTCCATTGCGCGCAGCACGTCGTCGCTCGTGCGGGCGGCGGCGTTCGCGATCATCACGCCCGTCAGGTAGACGGCCAGAAAACCGCTGCCGCCGACGCCGTTCGTGAGCGCGAACACCGACACGCCGAGCGCGCAGACGAGCAGGGCGTCGAGGCCGGGGCCAAGGCGGATCCGCGGGAGGCAACGCCCGGCCGCGTAGCCGATCGCGAGGCCCGCCCCGGCGCCGATGCCGGCCTGCATGGCGAGGTCGACCGCGAGTTGCACGAGCGGCTCTTCGGCCGGAGCGAGGACGATGCCGATCAGGCCGATGGTCAGGAACACCGCCATCGGGTCGTTCGCTCCCGACTCGATCTCGAGCGTCGCGGCGATGCGGTCGCTGAGGCGGACGCCCGCGGACTTCAGCAGTGCGAACACCGCCGCGGCGTCGGTCGAGCCGACGATCGCGCCGAGCAGTGCCGCAAGCCGCCAGTCGAGGTCGAACAGCCACGCCGCGCACGCGGCGACGAGCGCGGCGGTCAGCACGACGCCCACCGTGGCGAGGACGAGAGCGGGGCGCAGTCCCACCCGGAAAACCTCGAAGCGCGTGCGCAGACCGCCGTCGAGGAGGATCACCGCCAGCGCGAGGTTGCCGACGAGGAAGCTCAGTCGATAGTCGTTGAACGCAATCCCGCCCGGCCCGTCCTCGCCGGCGATCATCCCGACGACCAGGAACACGAGCAGGAAGGGCAGACCGATGCGCGACGACGCCGCGCCGAGCAGCAGCGCCACGAGCAGGATCAGCGCGCCGACGAGGAGGATGTGATTCAGCGATTCCATGCGGCCCCGATGGTTGCACGTTCCGGCGGCACGAGTTCACGTCTCCCCGGTTGCGCGGCGAGTCCCGGTCGGGCATCCTGCCCCGCGTAGGGGATCGCCTCTTGCACGACCACGCCCACCACGATCACGCGCATCCGCATCACGCGCCCTCCGGCCACGACGGCGAGCGGCGCGTCTTCTGGGTGCTGCTGCTCACCGCCGCATTCATGGCGGTCGAGGCCGTCGGCGGCTGGCTCGCCGGCTCGCTCGCGCTGATCGCCGACGCCGGCCACATGCTCTCCGATGCCGCCGCGCTCGCGCTGGCGTGGGTGGCGTTCCGCGTCGCCCGCCGGCCGCACGACGACAAGCGCAGCTACGGCTATCACCGCTTCCAGATCCTCGCCGCGTTCGTGAACGGCCTCGTGCTGTTCGCGATCGCAGCGTGGATCCTCGTGGAAGCCGTCGGACGGCTGCGCGCGCCCGCACCGGTGCTCGCCGGCCCGATGCTCGCGATCGCGGTCGCCGGCCTGGCGGTGAACGTCGTCGCGTTTCTCGTGCTGCGAGCGGGGGACCGGCGCAACCTGAACGTCAGCGCTGCGCTGATGCACGTGCTGGGCGATCTGTTCGGTTCGGTGGGCGCGATCGTCGCCGCGATCGTGATCCTCGCGAGCGGCTGGACGCCGATCGACCCGATCCTCTCGGTGCTCGTCAGCCTGCTGATCCTGCGCGGCGCCTGGGACGTGACGCGGCGCGCGGGCCACGTGCTCATGGAAGGCACGCCGGAGGGCTTCGACGATCGGACGCTGAAGGCGGACCTGCGCGCGGCCGTCCCCGGCGTGCTCGACGTCCACCACGTCCACGCCTGGATGCTGACGTCCGAGCGCCCGATGGTGACGCTGCACGTGCAGCTTGCGCCGGCGACCAACCACGGCGTCGCGCTCGCCGCGATCAAGTCGCGCCTGAAGGAACGCTTCGGTATCGCGCACTCGACCGTGCAGATCGAATCCGCAGAGTGCTTGGACTGACGATGCGGCAGGGGTGCATAAGCGAGTGCCCGATCCTCGACGCGCTGCGGGCCGAGGGCGCGCCGGCCGCAGCGTCGGGGAGGACCGGGAAGGCGGCGTCCACTAGGCAGAGACCGGCAAGGGCGGGCGTCATGCCGCGGGTACCGGAAACGCCGACCGGGGCATCGTTTCCCCGGAGCGAAGACCAAAGTCAACCGGGCTAGCGTGCGATCCGGTGATCCGGCGCCCGCTCTTCCTCCTGCTGTTCGGCTTGGCGGCCGCGCCGACGCCGTTCGCGGCCGACGTACCGCCGGGGCTCGCCTTTGCCCAGGCGCTCGAGCGCGGCGACGCCGCGGCCATGCGCGAGTCGCTCGCGGCGCACGCGCGTGCGACCAGCCTCGACCAGGCGGCCGAACTGTTCGCCCGGATCATCGACGCGGTGCCGCGCAACCGCGAGTTCCGCGTGCGGTACGAGCGTGCGCTCGCTGACCCGTTATGGCCGGTGCGAGAGTCCTCGCACGAGCTGTTCCTGCTCGTGCCGGGGTGGCGCTACCGCACCGACCCGGCGACTGGCGCGGACCTCGCGCGGGTGCACCGGGTGCTCGAAAGCCGGGGATTCGAGACGCGACTCGTGCCGATCGAAGAAAACGACACGGTGGAAGCGAACGCCGTGACGCTCGCAGCCGAGATCGAGCGCCTGGCGCCGGACGGGCGACGCCTCATCCTGGTCAGCACGAGCAAGGGCGGCCCCGAAACGCACCTCGCGCTCGATCTGCTCCGGCGGGCGGACGGCGCCGCGCACGTGGTGGCGTGGGTCAACATCGGGGGGCTTCTCCACGGCACTGCGATCGCGGACTACTGGGACGCCTGGCCGCGCAGCTGGCTCGCAGCCATCGGCTTCGCCTTCCGCGGCCACCATACGCGCGCGATCCCGTCGATGGCGACCGCGGCGAGCCGCGCCCGGATCGCCGTATCGCAGCTGCCTGCGCATGTGCTCGTCGTCAACTACCTCGCCGTGCCGCGCGAGCGCGACCTCACCGACTGGACCCGCGGCAACTACGCGATCCTCGCCGAGCACGGCCCGAACGACGGCCTGACACTGCTCTCCGATGCCATCGTGCCGCAGGGGATCACCGTGGCGGAGCTCGGCTTCGACCACTTCTTCCGCACGCCCGACCTCGACCGCCGTATCGCGGCGATGACACTGGCTCTGCTCGCGGCGCTGGAGGGCCCCGGAGATGTTTCCCGTTGAACGAGGTGGGATCCGGCACCGCACCGCTGATAAGCTTTGCAGCAACGAACGGGCTTCCTGCTTACCGTTTCCAGCGCACCAGCAGTACGAGCGGCAGCACGACGAGCGCGGTGGCGATGAAGAACACGAACGCGTCGATATAGCCGATCATCGCCGCCTGGCGCGCGACCTCGCGCCCGAGGGCGGCGAGACCTTCCGGCGTGCTCGCGCTCCATCCCCCGGCGACCCAGGGCATCGAGAGGGCTTCGTTGTAGGGCGACACCGCCGGCGCGAGCTCCGCGTAGTTCGTCCGCGCCATCCGCACCGCGAGCGTGGTGCTGAGCGAGATGTGGATGCTCGAGCCGACATTGCGCACCATGTTGTAGATCGCGGACGCCTCCGCCACCGACGCCTGCCTGAGCGTCGAGAAGCTCACCATCGTGATCGGTACCCACAGGACGCCGACGCCGAAGCCTTGCAGCGCCATCGGCCAGAACACGCCCTGGGCGCTCGGGTTCATGTCCAGATGCGCGAGCTGCCAGCCGGCCAGCGCCTGCAGGCACAGACCGAGCGCGATCATCGCGCGCGGGTCGAACCGGCTCGCGAAGATCATGAGGAAGAACGCCACCAGCGTGCCAAGGCCGCGCGCACCGAGCACGAACCCGATCACCGAGTCCGGATAGCCGCTGACGCCCTGCAGGAGCGGCGGCAGCAGCGTCATCGGCGTGAAGTTGAGCATGCCGAACACGAAGATAAGCACGAGGCCGATGGTGAAGTTGCGGTCGCGCAGCAGCGCCGGCTGGAGGAACGGCCGCTCCGCGGTCGCGCTGTGCACGATGAAGGCATAGAGGGTGACCGCCGCCAGCGCGGCGTAGGTCACGATCTCCCCGGAGTCGAACCAGTCGGCGCGCTCGCCGCGGTCCAGCATGAGCTGGAGCGTCGCGAGCATCGCCGAGAGCAGCAGGAAGCCCAGCCAGTCGAGTCGCACCCGCGCGGGCGACTCGCGGTCGGCGATGAAGAGCCAGGTGCCGAGCAGCGCAAGGACGCTGAACGGCGTGATCATGTAGAACACCCAGCGCCAGTCGTAGGCCTCGCTCAGGTAGCCGCCCACCATCGGCCCCATGATCGGGCCGAGCACCGAACCCATCCCGTAGATCGCGATCACCGCGCCGTGCTGGCGCCGCGGATACGTGTCGAGGACGATCGCTTGCGACGCCGGCACGAGCGGCGCGCCGATCGCGCCCTGCAAGACCCGGAAGAGCACGAGCTGCTCGAGCGATTCGGCGAACCCGCACGCGAGGGAGGCCGCGCCGAAGCCGATGACGCAGGCGTTGCACAGCTTCCGCCGTCCGAGCCGCGCGAGGAGCCAGCCCGAGAGCGGCGTCGCGATCGCAGTGGCGACGAGATTCGCGGTCACCACCCAGGCGATCTGGTCCTGCGTCGCCGAGAACGCCCCTTGCATCTGCGGCAGCGACACGTTGGCGATAGTGACCGTCATCGCGTACAGGAACGTCACGCCGGTGCATGTGCCGAGCACGAGCGCGCGGCGCAGCGGCGCGCCGGCGCCGGTGTCCTCGGCCAGGGAAATCGCCTGGGCGCTCACCGGACCGCCCGTCAGGGTGCGAGCCAGCTCAGGAAATCGGGCAGGCCCCGGGTGCGGCCGGTGTCGACGCTGACGTTGACGGTCATGCCGGCACGCAGCGGCGGCTGCTCGGCGGCCTGTTCGATCGCCAGGAGCACGGGCACGCGCTGCACGATCTTCACCCAGTTGCCGGTGGCGTTCTGCGGCGGGAGCACCGCGAACTCGGCGCCGGTCGCGGGCGCGATCGTGCTTACGCGCGCGCGCCACTCGACCCCGGGATAGGCGTCGGCCGCGATGCGCGCGGCCTGCCCGACGCGCACGCCGGCGAGCTGCGTCTCCTTGAAGTTCGCCTCGACCCAGGGGTCGCCGGTCTCGATCACGCTGAAGACGGGCACGCCGCGCGACACGTATTCGCCCACCTGGAGTTTCATGTTGCTGACGACGCCCGCGGCCGGCGCGGTCACGCGCGTGTGCGCCACGTCGAGCTGCGCGGCGCTGCGGACGGCCTGCGCCTCGAGGAAGCGCGGGTGCCGGCTGGCGGGCAGGGCGGGATCGCCGCCGAGGCTGGCGAGCACGCGCGCCGTGCGCTCCCGCACCGCGTCGCGCCGCGCCCGCGCCGCATCGAGGTTGTGGCGCGCCTCGTCGACGGCGTCGTCGCGCGTCATGCCGCGCTCCTTGAGCCGCTGCTGGCGCTCGAGCTGGCGCGTGAGGAAGCCGATGCGCTCCTCGGCCTCGACCGCCTCGGCGAGTGTGACGCGGTGCTCGGCGCGCAGCGCGTCGAGCTCGGTGCGCACGACCGCCATCTGCGCGTCGGCGCGCGCGATCGCCACCTCGAACGGCGCCGCGTCGATGCGAAAGAGCAGCTGGCCCGCCGCGACCGGCTGGTTGTCGCGGACCGCCACCTCGAGGACGCGCCCGGCGACCTCCGCGGTCACCACGATGATGCGCGCCTTGACGTAGGCGTTGTCGGTCTCGACGTGGCGTCCGCCGCGCGCGTAGAAATGGAGCGCGACCGCGACGGCGGCGATCGGCACGCCGATCAGGAGCACTGCCCGCAGGCGCCGGCGCGAGGCCATCGTCAGCGGCCGCGGCGCGGCGCGCCGTCGCCGGGCGGCAGCTTTGCGAGATTGGACTTGATCGCGAGCAGCGTGTCGACGAAGCGCTCGCGTTCCGCCGCGCTCAAGCCGGCGAGCGCGTCGCGGCGCAGCTCCGCCGCCACCGCACGCAGCTCGTGCATCGCGGGCCCGACCTCGTCGGTGAGGTACACCCGCCAGGCCCGGCGGTCGGTGGCGTCATCCTCGCGCCGCACCCAGCCCTTCGCCTCGAGGCGGTCGAGCAGGCGCCCCAAGGTGGCCTTCTCGATCTCGAGGGTCTCGGCGAGCTCGGTCTGGGTCACCCCGTCGCCGCGAAAGAGGTGGTTGAGGACCCACCACTGCGAGCGCGTCAGGCCGACGGACTTCACGCGCCGGTCGTACACGGTGCGCATGAGGCGCGCCACGTCGTTGAGTAGGAAGCCGAAATTGCGCGTCAGGTCCTCGCGGAACATGCCGCACAGGATAGTTGCCTAGCTTACGATAAGCAAGGCAAGGGTCGGCGCCGCCGACCGGACGCTAGTCGTGCTGGACCGCTAGTCGTGCTGGACCGCTAGTCGTGTTGGACCGGTAGCCCGGCCAGCCGCCACTCGGGCAGGCCATCCTGAAGCCGGCGCGCCTTGAGCCCCTTCTTGCGCAGCAGCACGACCGCGTCGTACGACATCAGGCAGTACGGCCCGCGGCAGTAGGCGACCACTTCCCTGCGCTTCGGCAGCTCGGCGAGCCGCTTCTCGAGTTCGTGGACCGGGATGTTCACCGCCCCGGGCACGTGGCCAGCGGCGAACTCCTCGGGCGGGCGCACGTCGAGCACGGTCACCAGGCCCCGCTTCGCGCGCTCTAGCAGCTCGCGCGCCGGGACGGGCTCCAGGTCGTCCTTGGCCGCGAAGTACAGCCGCACGGTGCGCTCGACCTCGGCGAGGTAAGCAGCGCCGGTCTTTCCGAGTGCGCTGAGCAACTCGACGATCTCCTCTCCGGAGAGCCGGTAGTACACGTACTGGCCCTCCTTGCGCCCGACGATCAACCCGGCGGCTTTCAGCTTCTGCAGGTGCTGGGAGGTGTTCGCCACCGAGGCGCCGGTGAGGGTTGCGAGCTGATCGACGCTGCGCTCGCCCTGGGCGAGCAACTCGAGGAACTCCAGCCGGACCGCGCTCGACAGGGCGGTGCCGATCCGGGCCAGGCTGTGGAAGACCTCGCGCTTCGGATTCGGGGCGGTTGACACGTGTGGCGCTCCAGGCATAGTATTCAATTGATCTATTGAATATTAGATAGCTTGACGGCTGAAGCAGTCTAGCAGCAACCGGGGAGTGGACGCCAAGATGTCGCAGGCAGGGATCGCCGCCGAGCCGCTGATCCGGCTGGCCGTGTTCTTTGGCGTGCTCGTTGCCGTCGCGCTCTGGGAGGTGCTGGCCCCGCGGCGCCGAGCGGCGTTCGCGCGGCGCGACCGCTGGCCGCACAACCTTGCGCTTCTCGTCCTCGACGTCGGCGTGCTCAGGCTGGCGGCGCCGGGCGCGGCGATCGCGGTGGCCATCGCAGGCGAGACGCACGGCTGGGGTCTCGTCAACGCGATCGGGGTTCCAAACTGGATCGCGATCCCGCTCGCGGTCGTGCTGCTCGACCTTGCGATCTACTTCCAGCACGTCACCTTCCATGCAGTGCCTGCGCTTTGGCGGCTGCACCGCGTGCACCATTCCGACCTCGACTTCGACGTGACGACCGGCACGCGCTTCCATCCGGGCGAGATCCTGATCTCCACCGCCGTGAAGTGCGCGGCAGTTGCCGCGATCGGCGCCCCGGCGGTCGCAGTGCTCGCTTTCGAGGTGCTGCTCAACGCCACCGCGATGTTCAACCACGCGAACGGGCGGCTGCCGGTTGCCGTCGACCGGTGGCTGCGCCGCGCCGTCGTGACGCCGGACATGCACCGGGTCCATCACTCGATCGTCCACAACGAGACCAACAGCAACTTCGGCTTCAACCTGCCGTGGTGGGACCGGCTCTTCGGCACCTACCGCGCGCAACCCGCGGCTGGGCACGAGGCGATGACGATTGGCGTCGACGCTTTCCGCCGGCCCGGCGATCTCCGTCTCGACCGGCTGCTTCTGCAACCGTTTCGCGATACGCCTGGCGGCTACGCAATCAACCGGCGGCCCGACCCCGCCCGAGGCGAAGCGAGGCAGACATGAACACGCTCCTGATCCTCAACGATCCGCCCTACGGGACAGAAAAATCCTACAACGCGCTGCGCCTCGCGCGCGCGCTGCTCGACAAGGGCGCGAGCGGCGTGCGCATGTTTCTGCTAGGAGACGCGGCCACCTGCGCGCATGCCGGCCAGAAGGTCGCGCCGGGCTACTACAACATCGCGGACATGCTCGGCGCGGTGATCCGCCGCGGGGGCGAGGTCGGCGTGTGCGGCACCTGCATGGACGCCCGGGGCATTACCGCCGATGAGCTGGTCGAGGGCGCGAAGCGCGGGTCGATGGACCAGCTCACCGAGTGGACCACCGGGGCGGACAAGGTCCTCGTGTTCTGAGCACGCTTGCCTCATGCCCCGCGGGCCTATGATGCCGAGCGCATGAAGACGCCGGTTTATCTCGACTACAACGCGACGACTCCCGTCGCGCTGGAAGTGGCCGACGCGATCGGTCCGTACCTGCGCGAGCACTTCGGCAATCCGTCCTCGTCGCACTCGTTTGGACGGCGCGCGCACGAAGCGGTGGACCGGGCGCGGGAACAGGTCGCGGCGCTGATCGGCGCGACGCCGGCCGAGATTGTCTTCACCGGCTGCGCCACGGAGGCGAACAACCTCGCGATCTTCGGCGTGACGCGCGCGCTGCGCGGCGCGAAACGGCACGTCGTCACCTCGGCCGTGGAGCATCCCGCGGTGCTGCAGCCGTGCCTCCGGCTGCGCGACGACGGCTGGGACGTCACGATCGTCGATGTCGACCCGCATGGACGCGTCGACCCGCAGGCCGTCGCACGCGCGCTGCGCGACGACACCGCGCTCGTCTCGATCATGCTGGCGAACAACGAGGTCGGCACGATCCAGCCGGTCGCCGAGATCGCGGCGCTCGCGCGATCGCGCGGCGCGGTCATGCACACCGACGCGGCGCAGGCCGCGGGCAAGATCCAGGTAAACGTCGGCGAACTGGGCGTCGACCTCCTCACGCTCGCGGGACACAAGTTCTACGCCACCAAGGGCGTCGGCGCGCTCTACGTTCGAGACGGAACGCCGCTCGCCCCGGTAATCGTCGGCGCGGACCACGAGCGCAGTCTGAGGCCCGGCACGGAGAACGTGCCGGCGATCGTCGGGCTCGGCGAGGCCGCGCGACTCGCGCGGGAGCGGCTGCCGCACGCCCACGCGCAGCTGCGCGGGTTACGCGATGCGCTGCACGCGACGCTCGCGGCCGGTGTGCCGGGCCTGGCACTGAACGGACATTTCGAGCATCGTCTCCCGAACACACTGAACGTTTCGTTCCCGCGCGCAAGCGGCCGCGAGCTCCTGCGCACCGCCGAGGCCGACGTGGCGGCATCGCTCGGCGCCGCGTGTCACGCGGAGAATGACAGCGTGAGCGGCGTGCTCGCCGCGATGGGCATCGGCTACGAGCGTGCGGCCGGCGCCGTGCGGCTCTCGGTGGGCGCGCCCACGACCGAAGACGAAATACGGCACGCCGGGCGCGCGCTCGTCGAGGCCTGGCGGGCCGTCCGGCGGGCGTAGCTGGCGCTGTCGGTGCGGGGCTAGAGCTCGAGCAGCTTCCGGCGCAGCAGCCACTGCGTCGCGAGGCCGAACAGGAACGCGACCCCCACGTTCCAGATCGACAGCGCCGCGACCACGATCAGCACGAAGCGGTCGTCCTTCTGCTGCCAGCCGTCGCAGACGCCGAGCGCGAGCTGGCTCCCCGCGACGAACAGGATCACGCCGAGGATCGCGGCGGGAAAGAGCGCGAGCCCGGTCTCCACCGCGCCCGAGAAGAACAATGCCGCGACGACGAGCAGCGTGCCGAGGATGACCGGCGCGCCGCCGGTGCGGGCGCCGAATCGCACGTGCCCGGCCATGCCGCCGGCGCCGTGGCACATCGGCACGCCGCCGAACGACCCGGCGAACACGTTCATCAGACCGGTGGAGAGCGCCACGCGCTTCTCGGTGACCGGGTGTTCCGGGAAGAGCCGGTTGTTCTCCTCGGCGATCGCGATCAGCGCGTTACCGAAGGTGAGCGGCAGCTGCGGGATCACGAGCACGATCGTCGCGACTGCGACGTGAGACCACTCCAGGCTGCCGAGCGTGAACGCAGGGAGGCGGAATCCGATCGGCGCGTCCGTGAGCGCCGCGGCGAGCTCGGGCTGCTGCAGCAGTGCGATCGACGCGCCGACCGCGAGCAGCAGGAGCATGACGGGGAAGCGGCGCCGCGAGAGCAGCACGAACGTCCCGAGCAGCGCGGGCGCGGCGATCCACCAGCTCGCTGCCATCAGCTTCACGGCCTCGAGCATCAGGGCCATCCCCAGGCCGAGGATGACGCCGTAGCACACCGCCGGACTGACGACCCGCGACAGGCGCTGCGCGGCACCCGAGGCGCCGATCGCGAGCCACACCAGGCCGGTGAGCAGCGCGGCGAGGTGGAACGTGCCGGCGGTCAGCGCCACGCCCGCCGCGGTGTGGGTCGCCGCCACCGAGCCGATCGCCTTCATCGGCTGCACCGGGAATGGCGTTCGATAGACGGCACCGACGACGATCATCGCGATCCCGAACGTCAGCAGGATTCCCGCGGGGTCGATCTTCACTACCGCGATGTAGGCGAGGAGGAACGGCACGAGCGTGCCGAGGTCGCCGAACGCACCGGACCACTCGGCGGGCGCGAACCAGCGGCGCGGCGGGTCGGACGCGGTCGCGCCGGTGGCGGCCGGGTCGTTCCGGGCGTCGGTCTGTTCCATGAACAGAGCCTACGACAGCGCCCGCCCGCTGCCAATGGTGCAGCGCGGGGCCGCGCGGGTGGACGCCGGGCGGGTCACGGTTATTCGCGCCCTATACG
Organism: uncultured beta proteobacterium; assembly: GCA_963747775.1. Taxonomy (GTDB): domain Bacteria; phylum Pseudomonadota; class Gammaproteobacteria; order Burkholderiales; family SG8-39; genus JAGVSZ01. Next base: position 246,345 of record CAVVGT010000016.1, on the reverse strand, counting down.
TGCCTGGCGCGCCACCCAGTCGCCGAAGATCGCGTGCATGCGGCGCACGCCGTCGGTGAGCGCTGCCGGGCCCGGCTGCAGGATGTCGGCGGACTTGATCTCGTGCAGCTCGCCGTCGCGCACCGCGGGCACGTCCTGCCAGCCGGGCCGTGCTGCCACGCGCTCGGGCCGGAACTTCTTCCCGCACCACGAGCCGAGGATCACGTCGGGCCGCGCGCGCACGACCTCCTGCGGATCGGCGACCGTGCGTCCGGCGGCAGCGTGGCTGCGCGCGCGCTCCGGGAAGATGTCCGCGCCGCCGGCGACGCCGACCAGCTCACTCACCCAGCCGATGCCGCTGATCATCGGGTCGTCCCATTCCTCGAAGTAGACGCGCGGCCGGCGCGCGAAGCGTGCCGCTCCGGCGCGGATCCCGGCGAGGCCGGCCTCGAGCTCGGCGACCAGGCGCTCGCCCTTCGCGGACGCCCCGACGAGCGAAGACAGCGTCAGGATCATCGAGAGGATTTCGTCGACCGAGCGCTGGTTGAAGATGAGAACGTTCAGCCCCGCCTTGACGAGATCGCGCGCGATGTCGGCCTGGAGGTCGGAGAACCCGAGCGACCAGATCGGGCTTCAGCGCGACGATCTTGTCGTTCTTCGCCGAGAGGAATGCCGATACGCGCGGCTTCTCGCGCCGTGCGCGCGCGGGACGCACGGTGTAACCGGAGATGCCGACGATGCGCCGCTCCTCGCCGAGGAGATACAGCGTCTCGGTGGTCTCCTCGGTGAGGCAGACGATGCGCTCGGGGTAGCGGGCCGGCATGGGCCGCGGAGCATACCGCAGGCCCGGGGTATCGCTACTTGCAGGCGCCCATCGATCCTTCTGCGCAGCGCCGCGCGAGCGGCATGCCGTAGTTGTCCTTGCCGGCCGGGAACTGCGCGCCGGAGAGATCCGCACCGGACCAGTTGACGCCGGAAATCTCGGCGCCGGCGAGGTTTGCCCCGCGCAGATTCGCGTTCGAAAAGTCGGCTTTGCGCAGGTCCGCGGTGTCGAAATCGGTGTTCTGCAGATTGGCACCGACGAACTTGACGCCCGACGCCTTCGCTTCCTGCAGTTTCGCCCCGGACAGATCGGCCCCGGAGAGATCCATGTTCGCGAGCGACGCGCGCTTCATCTGCGCCTTCGCGCAGCTCGCTTTCGGCGCGATCGTGCAGCCGCCGATCGTGGTCTGGGCGAACGGGGCGGTCGATACGGTCAACGCCGCCGCGGCCGCAATTGCGAGAGCCCGCTTCATGTCGATCTCTCCTCCTTGCTGGACGAGGTCACGATACGGCGCGCAGCATACGCCGGACGCACCCAAGCGTTGCAAAGCTCACGCCGGCCGGCCGGAAAAAAAAGCGGCCCGCGCGTCGCGCGGGCCGGTGAACGAGACCCCTTGCGGGCCTCGAGGGGAGAAAAAGCCCGAGGAACCTAAGATGGCGATTGGATGCAGGCGCCTCGGGGAAGAAAGGAGCGGGGGGCCTCAGCCGATCTGCACCGGCACGAAGAGGCGGTTCTCGCCGCGCTGGACCAGCACCGCCGCATTCTTGCCGGCGGCGTCGATCGCGCTCTTCAGCTCGTCGACCGACTTCACCGGCTTGCCGTTCACGCCGAGGATCACGTCGCCGGCGCGCACGCCGGCTTTCGCCGCGGGGCCGTCGGCGCGCTCGACGAGCAGGCCGCCTTCGCTCTGGATGCGCTTCGCCTCGTCGGCCGAGAGCGGGCGCACTGCGACGCCGAGCTTGCCTTGCGGCGCGGCCGGCGCGCCGGCGAGCTTCGCCGGTTCGGTCGTCATCTCGGCAATGGTGATCTTCACGTCGCGCTCGGCGCCGTTGCGCCACACGCGGGCCGTCGCGGTCTCGCCGGGCTTGGTCTCGGCGACGATCGCCGGCAGCTCGCCCGACTCGGTGATCGACTTGCCGTTGAAGGCCACGATCACGTCGCCGGTCTCCAGCCCGGCCTTGTCGGCGGGCGCATTGGGCTCGACGGCCGAGACGAGCGCGCCGCGCGCCTTGCCGAGACCGAACGATTCGGCGAGGGGGGCCGTGACCTGCTGCACCACCACGCCGATCCGGCCGCGGGTCACCTTGCCGTGCGTGACGAGCTGGTCCCGGACCTTCAGCGCGAGGTCGATCGGGATCGCGAACGAGAGGCCCATGTAGCCGCCGCTCGTGGAGAAGATCTGCGAGTTGATCCCGACGACTTCCCCATCCATGTTGAACAGCGGCCCGCCTGAGTTGCCCGGGTTCACCGCCACGTCGGTCTGGATGAACGGCACCAGGCGCTCGTCGGGCAGGTTGCGGCTCTTGGCCGACACGATGCCGGCGGTCACGGTGTGCTCGAGGCCGAACGGCGAGCCGATCGCGGCCACCCACTCGCCCACGCGCAGCTTCGACGTGTCGCCGAACCTGACGGCCGGCAGGCCGCTCGCGTCGATCTTGATCACCGCGACGTCGGTCTTCGCGTCCACGCCGAGCACCTTCGCCTTGAACTCGCGCTTGTCGGCGAGCTTCACCACGACTTCGGTCGCGCCGTCGACGACGTGCGCGTTGGTGAGGATCATGCCGTCGGGCGTCACGATGAAGCCGGAGCCGACGCCTTGCGATGGCGTGCCGCGCTCGGGCATCGGCATCCCAAACCGGCGCAGGAACTCCCTCATCTCCTCGTCGGCGGGACCGCGGTTCCCGCGCATCGCGACGGCGGCCTCGTCCTTCTTGACCGCGATGTTCACGACGGTCGGGCCCTGCTGCTCGACGAGCGTGCTGAAGTCGGGCAGCTGCCGCAGGGGCGCCGCGGCGGCGGTCGGGGCCGTCGGAGCGGGGGCTGCGCCGGCGTCCTTGACGCCGGGCATCTTGACGTCGCCGCAACCGGCCGCGAGGGCGGCGGCGATCGCGAGCGCGATGATCGAAGGCTTGAAGCGAGTCGCTGGCATGGATGTTTCTCCTTGGTCGCTGGACTCGGCAGGGCGAGACGCCCCGCCACGACGCGCATGCTGGCTCCGGAAACTTAAGCGGGACTTAAGAACCGGGCCGACCCGCCTGCTTCGCAGGCACCCCTACCTAGGAAGGACGGAAGGACTGCGTTCCCCTCCTGGTCAGGAGGGGTGGCCGCGCAGCGGCCTGGGAGGTGGGTCAGGCCGCCGGGAGCAGGACCCGCGCGGTGAGCCCGCGGCCGTCGAGGCCGTCGGCGAGCTCGACGCGGGCGTGGTGCAGGTCGGCGACCTGCTTGACGATGGCCAGGCCGAGACCGCTCCCGGGCAAGTCGGTGCCCGCGACGCGGTAGAAGCGATCGAACACCCGCGGGCGCTCCGTAGCAGGGACGCCGGGGCCGTCGTCGGCGACCTCGAGCACCGCCTCCGCACCACTGCGAAGCGCACGCACCTCGACCCGGCCGCCGGCGGGTGTATAGCGGAGGGCGTTGTCGACGAGGTTCGTCAGCAGCAGCCGGAGGGCCTCTTCGTTGCCCACTACGACGAGCGGCTCGGCGCGGCCCACCGCCAGCGTGACGGGTTTCGCCTCCGCCACCGACGCGAGCTCGGCGGCGACCGCCTGCGCGAGCGCATCCAGCGCCACCGGCGCGAACGGCGTCTCCGCGGCCTCCGGCTCGAGCCGCGCCATCGCGAGGAGCTGCTGGACGAGGCGCGTCGCGCGCTTGACGCCCTCCTTCAGCTTCGCGAGCGTCGCGGCGCGGTCCGCGTCGGTCTGCGCACGCTCCGCGAGCTGGATCTGGAGGGCGAGGGCGGTGAGCGGCGTGCGCAACTCGTGCGCGGCGTCGGCGGCGAAGCGCCGCTGCAGCGCGAAAGCGTCGCCGAGCCGTCCGAGCAACCCGTTCAGCGCATCGACGAGCGGCCGCACCTCGCCGGGCAGGCGCTCGGCGGGCAGCGGTTCGAGCGACGTGGGGCTGCGCGCGCGCATCGCGCGCGCGACGCGTGCCAGTGGCGCCAGTCCGCGGTCGAGGATCAGCCACACGAGAAATGCGAGCAGCGGCAGGACGGCGAGGATCGGCACCAGCAGCCGCAGCGCCGCGGCCGCCGCAAGCTCGGTGCGCACCGCGGTCGACTGCGCCACCTGGATCGTCTGCGGTCCCGAGCGCGCGGTGAACATGCGCCACTGGCGACCCTCGTGGGTGATCGTGGTGAACCCGGGCGTGCGCGAAAGCGGCAGCGGCGTGGCGGCGCTCGAGAGGTACACCGCCACGCCGCGCGGGTCCCAGATCTGCACGACGACGCGCTGGTTCGGATCGCTGTTGCCGGGCGCCAGCCGGCTGACGTCGAGGATCGCGTGGTCGCGCAGCGAGAGCGCGACCTGCCGCATCTCCTCGTCGAGGAGGGCGCCGATTTCAGCGCGCGCGTTGTAGTAGCTCGCCGCGCTCGCGATCACCCCGGCAAGGAGCACCGCGCCGAGCAGCGCGACGAGGAGTCGGGTACGGAGCGAGCTCATTCGGCGGGGATCGTGTAGCCGACGCCGCGCACGTTGCGGATGGTGTCGGCGCCCAGCTTGCGCCGCAGGTTGTGGATGTGCACCTCGATCGCGTTCGAGCCGACCTCCTCGTCCCAGCCGTAGAGGCGCTCCTCGAGCTGCGCGCGCGACAGGACCGCGCCCGGCCGCGCGAGCAGCGACTGCAGCAGCGCGAACTCGCGACCCGACAGCTCGACCGGTCGACCACGCAGCGTCACCGTGCGCGTCGCCGGGTCGAGCGCGATCGGCCCGTGGCGCACGACCGGTTCGGCGCGCCCGTCCGCGCGGCGCACGAGCGCTCGCACCCGCGCCGCGAGCTCGTCAAGGTCGAAGGGCTTCACCAGGTAGTCGTCCGCGCCCGCGTCGAGGCCTTTGATGCGATCAGCCACCGCGTCGCGCGCGGTGATCACGAGGATCGGCACGTCGTTGCGCTTCGCGCGTGCGGCGCGTAGCACGTCCAGACCGTCCATCCGCGGCAAGCCGAGATCGAGCAGCACGGCCGCATAAGGCTCCGCGTCCAGCGCGGTCTCGGCCCCCTTGCCGTCGCGCACCCAGTCGACCGTGTAGCCCTCCTGGCCGAGCCCGTCGCGGATGCTCTCGCCGACCATCGGGTCGTCCTCGACGAGCAGCAGCCTCATGCCCGTGCCTCGTCGTTACGCTGCGCGGCCCGGCGCCGTCTCCGTCGATAGACCACCACGGCGATCACCGTTACGACGGCCGCGGTGGCGAACAGCACCTCCTCAGCGATCTTCGCCTTGCCGAGGATCGCGATCACGACCTGCCCGAAGAGATACCCGGCACCGCCGACCAGGAGCGCCCACGCGACCGCGCCGAGCGCGTTCAGCGCCGCGAACTCGAGCGCGGGCATCCGGCCCGCGCCGATCACGATCGGCCCGACGGTGCGCACCCCGTAGGCGAACCGGAGCAGCGGGACCACGAGCGTGCGGTAGCGCACGACGAGCGCATCCACCCGCGGCGCCACCGCTTTCGCGGCCGGGAACCGATCGAGAATCGCAAGGCCGTAGCGCCGGCCGAGGAAGAAGTAGACCTGGTCGCCGAGGAAGCCTCCGAGCGCGGCGGCCGCGACCACCTTCATGAGCGAGAGATAACCGAGATGGGCCGCGAGCCCGGCCAGCACGAGCACCGTCTCGCCCTCGAGGAGCGCGCCCGCGAACACGACCGGGTAGCCGTAGGTGCCGATCAGCGATTGCAGGTCCATCGGGCGCTTGCCGCGCGAACGTTGGCGCGGAGCATACCGCGCCCGTCCATCGGCGGGCGGCTCAGCGCGTCATGGTGCTGGGCAGCCAGAGCGCGATCTGCGGGAACGCGATCACGAGTCCGAGCCCGAGCCCCTGCAGCCCGAGGTACGGCCAGATGGAGTGGAAGATCTCGGTGAGCGTCACGTCCTTCGGTGTCACGCCCTTGAGGTAGAACGCGGCCGGGCCGAAGGGCGGCGAGATGTACGAGATCTGCATGTTCATGCAGAAAAGCACGCCGAGCCAGACGAGGTCGAAGCCGAGCGCCGCGGCGACCGGCACGAAGATCGGCGCGGTGAGGAGCAGAATGCCGATCCAATCGATGAAGCAGCCGAGGATGATCCAGATGATCTGCATCGCGATGATGACCACGATTGGGCTCACCGGCAGGCTCGTCATGGTGTCCTGGATGAGCTTCGTGCCGCCGGCCAGGGTATACACGCCGATCAGCGCGGAGGAGCCGAAGAAGAGCCAGTAGAGCATCGCGCTCACCTTCGCGGTGTCGGCGAGCGCGATCTTGATGTTCGCCCAGGTCATGCGGCCATTCACCGCCGCCGCGACCATCGCCCCGATCACGCCGACGCCGGCCGCCTCGGTCGGTGTCGCCCAGCCGAGATAGAGCGAGCCGAGGACGCTGAACGCAACCAGCGCCGGCAGCGCCAGCTCTCGGAGCATGCGCGATCTTCTCCACGAGCGGGATCGCCCGCTCCGCGGCGCTCGGCCGGCGGCGCGATGTCCGGCTGGAAGCTGGCACCGCGCCATGATGTAGGCGATGTACAGCGCCGCGAGCAGCAGGCCGGGCACGACGCCGGCCATGTAGAGCTGGCCGATCGAGACGCCGGCCGTGAGACCCCACATGATGAACACCACGCTCGGCGGGATCAGCGTCGCAAGCCCGCCGCCGGCGCAGATGCACCCGAGCGCGAGGTCCTTCTTGTAGCCGCGCGAGAGCATCGCGGGGAGCGCGACCACGCCCATCGTCACGATCTCGGCGCCGATCACGCCGACCATCGCGGCCATTAACGCGCAGGAGATGATTACCGCGACGGCGAGTCCGCCGCGCAGCCGGCCGGACCAGACATAGACGGTGCGGAAGATCGCCGCGGCGACGCCCGCCCGCTCGAGAATGCACGCCATGAAAATGAACAGCGGGACCGAGACGAGGACGTAGTTGCCCATCAGCGTGAACACGCGGCTGACGATCAGCGTGAGACCGGGCACGCCGAAGAGGGCGAGCGCGAACACGACCGCGACGGCGCCGGTCGCGAACGCGAGTGGCAGTCCCGTCAGCAGCACGGCGACGAACACCGCCACGAACAGCAGGCTGAGGAGCTCGATGCTCATTGCGGCGAGCGCGGCGTGGCGATGCCGAGATCGCGCAGGAGGTTGGCAGTGCCTTGCAGGAGAAGCAGCAAACCCGCCACCGGGATGGCGAGCTTCACCGGCCAGATCGGCGGGCTCCACGGCGTGCCGGTGGTCTCGCTCTGCTGAAACGACGCCCAGGCCATGTGGCCGCCGACCCACACGAGCGTGCCGACGTAGAGCACGAAGAAGGCGAACGTGAAGAGATCGAGCTTGGCGCGGGTGCGCGGCGCGAGCCGCTCGTAGATCACGTCGATGCGGACGTGGCGCCGGTGGAGCAGGGCGTAGCCGCCGCACCACGAGGTAGGCGACGGCCGAGAGGTATACCATGGTTTCGTTCGCCCAGACGGTCGGGCTGCCGAACGTGCCGCGGGCCACGACCTCGCAGATCACCACCCCGGTAACGATCGCGATGGCGTAGCCGCAGACGAGCCCAGTCCACGCGTTGGTCGCGTCGACCGCGTCGCAGAAGCGGTCGACCGCCGACCGCCGCGCGGCCGGGCCTGCCCGGCGCCGCGCGGCGCCGGAGCCTCACTCATGCGATCAAGCCCAGGTCTCGCAGCCAGGCGGTCTGCGAGTCGTAGGCGCGCTTGGCAAGCGGGGACTTCTTCGCCCAGTCGGTCCAGACCTGCTGCGCCAGCGCGCGCACCTTGCGCAGCTCTTCCGGGTCCCAGGTCGATCAGCGTGACGCCCTTGCCCTTGAGCTCGCCGAGCACGCGCACGTCCTCGACCGCGACGCGCTGGACCTGGTCGCGCTCCACTCGCGCACGCAGCTCGTCACGATCTGCTTGACGTCGTCCGGGAGCGCGCTTCCACGCCGCGACGTTGACGGTGAAGTCCTGGCTCGGCATCGAATGGGTGAACATGGTGGGGAACTTCGCCACCTCGTGGAAGCCCATGCGCTGGTTCATCGAGATCGTAGCCCAGTCCGCGGCGTCGACGACGCCCTTGTCGAGCGACGAATACACCTCTCCGCCGGGGATGCACGACGATCGCACGCGCCGAGCTTGGTGAGGATATCGGCGTTGATGCCCTGCGGCGAGCGGATCTTGATGCCCTTGAAGTCGGCCATGTTGCGGATCGGGCGCTTGGACACGATCGACTCGAGCCCCCACCAGGAGACGCCGACGCAGTAGCGCGTTGAAGCGCGCATAGCGCCTCGCGCAGCAGGTCGAGGCCGCCCTTGTAGTAGTACCAAGCGTCCGCCTGCCACGGATGCTGGTAGCCGAAGGTGAGGTCGCCGATCATCGACGAAGCCCGCGTCCTTGCCGGTGAAATACACCGGCGCGGTCGACTGGCCCTGCAGCGCGCCGGCCTGCACCGCCTCGAGGGTCTCGAACAGACCGACCACCGCGCCCGCCGCGAAGGGCTGGATCTCCAGGCGGCCGTTGGTCGCCTTGCCGATGCGGGTGCAGAGGTCCTCGAATGCCTTGTAGGTGATCTCGGCCGAACTCCACATCGATCTGCGTCTTCCACTTGATCGGCTGCTGCGCCTGTCACGATGGCGGGGAACCCCAGGCTCGCTGCGCCGGCGGCGGCTGCCGCGCCGGTCAATGAAACTTGCGACGCTGGACGCTCATGGCTGGACTCCTCCTGTTGTCGGTGGGTGCTGCTGCCGCACCGTGGCGGTGGGTGCCGTTTCTCGTGTCCGCCGCAGCGACAGCGTCGGCGGCGCTCCTCGCGTGCGCGTTGCCATGATATGTTAGTCGTATCTCAAATTCACTGCGTCTACTGCGGTGCGAGCCGGACCGCGCCGCCCATCCGCGCAGAGGAGGACGCCCCGATGCCCAAGATTCTGTCGACGCCGCGGTCGAGCAGTACCACCGCGACGGTTACTATTTCCCGATCCGGGTCCTGCAGCCGCGGAGGACGGCGGCGCTACCGCCGCTGCCTGGAGGAGCACGAGGCAAGACCGGCGCGCCGCTGCAGGGCAACTGGCGGCACAAGATGCCACCTCCTCTTCACCTGGGCCGACGAACTGGTGCACCACCCGAAGATCCTCGACGCGGTCGAGGACGTGATCGGGCCGGACATCCTGTGCTGGACCACCAACTTCTTCATCAAGGAGGCGGACAACCCGGGCTTCGTGTCCTGGCACCAGGACGCGACCTACTGGGGCCTCGATCCCGACGACGTGATGACCGCCTGGGTCGCGTTCACCGAGGCGACGCCCGAGAACGGCTACATGCAGATTGATCCCCGGCAGCCACAAGATCGACCAGCTGCCGCACGTCGACACCTTCCACAAGGACAACCTGCTCTCGCGCGGCCAGGAGATCGCGGTCGAGGTCGACAAGTCGAAAGCGGTCGGCATCGCGCTCCAGCGCGGGCGAGATGTCGCTGCACCACATCAAGCTCGTGCACGGCTCGGAGCCGAACCGCACCGCCGACCGGCGCATCGGCCTCGCGATCCGCTACATCCCGACCTACGTGCGCCAGACCAAGGTGCGCGACGCGGCGATGCTGGTGCGCGGCGTGGACAAGTAGGGGAACTTCGACCCCGAGCCGCGCCCGCAGCACGATCTCGACGACGCGGCGCTCGCCGCGCATGCCGAGTCGGTGGGGCGGCAGGTGAAGGCCCTGTACTCAGGGCACCGACCGCCAGCAGTTCCGTGCCTGAGCCGGGAACCGCTGATGGCCGAAGAGCGCAAGAAGCTCACGATCCCCGATCTCCTCGAGGCGAAGCGCACCGGGCGCCGCCTCGTGATGGCGTCGATTCCCGACTATCCGACCGCGATCTGGGCGGAGCGCGCCGGGCTGGACATCGTCGCGATCGGCGACAGTCTCGCGATGGTGAGCTACGGGCACCCGAACACGCTGCCCGCGACCGTCGATCTCATGCTCGAGCACTGCCGGCAGTGCGGCGCGGCGCGCCCAACACGTTTTCGCTCGTCGCGATGCCGTACGGCAGCTACGCGAACCCCGCGATCGCGGTGAAGAACGCGCTGCGGTTCATGAAGGAGGGGCAGGTCGACTGCGTCAAGATGCAGGGCGGCCGCGCGCAGGTCCCGATCATCCGCGCGATCGCCGATGCGGGCGTTCCGGTCATGAGCCACGTCGGCATGTGCCCGCACTTCGTGCACAGGTACGGCGGCTTCAAGCTACAGGGGCGCACGGCCGACGATGCGCTGCAGATCATCGACGATGCGCTCGCGATTCAGGAGGCAGGCGCGATCGGGTTCGAGATCGAGGCGGTGCCGGCACCCGTCGGGCGCGCCGTCCACGAGGCGGTCAACATCTTCACCTTCAGCATCGGCGCCGGGCCGTCGGGCTGCGCGCAGCTCCTGCTCGCGTTCGATCTCCTCGGGGTCTTCGACCAGTTCAAGCCGAAGTTCACCAAGCGCTACGCGAACCTCTCGCAGGTCGCGGTCGAGGCGCTGAAAACCTACGCGGCGGAAGTGCGTGACGGCGTACTTTCCCGACGCCGACCACAGCTACGGCATGAAGCCCGACGAGGTCGCGAAGCTCGAGGCGCGGCTGGGCAAGGGCCTGCGCTAGAAGGGGCAGGCTACATCCCCCCGACCGCCGCCTTCTCGTCCTCCTCCTGCTGCAGCGAGAAGATCGACGTGTAGCCGCCCGACCAGTCCGGCGGGATCAGGCACGGCCGCGGGTCGTGATGCGCGAACGCGGCGCGCTTGCCGCGGATGATCGTCTGGTCGTGCTTCGGTTTGATCGGATTCACCGTGTACGGGAACGCGTCGGCCGAGGTCAGCGTGTAGAGCAGCAGCGGCCGCCCCAGGTCGGAGTCGTTGCGCGGCGAACCGTGCATCGTGCGGCAGTTGTGCAGCGTCAGCGAGCCGGCCGGCCCGGTCAGATAGCACGGCCTTGGACAGATCGAGCTTCGCGACGATCCCGGTCGCCGAGGCAGCCGACCCAGTTGCCCTGGTCGTCGTACTGGGTGAGCATCGGCTCGATCAGGTGGCTGCTGCGGAATCACGCCCGAGCGGGCCCTGGTCCATGCCGCAGTCGTAGAGGTAGGTGCCGACCGTCAGCGGCGAATAGTTGGTGTGCGGCCAGAACGAAATGTCGTAGTGCCACTTCACCTCCTCGCCGCCCTGCGTCCACTTGAAGTTGAGCTTGGAGTGGTGGAACTTGACGTCGGGCCCGACCAGGTCGGCGACGACGTCGCCGCAGCGAGCGACTGGGTGCAGTAGTCCCAGAACACCGGATGGTGCTCGACCGGGTTCGACACCCGGCGCAGGCGCGGCGCATCCGGCCGGTGGTCGGGCTCCAGATCGAAGATGCGTGTCCGACTTCGTCACCTTGCGGCTGCGCTCGACCAGTTCCTCGGTGGCGTCGCGCAGCTTGCGGATCCACTCGTCGCCGATGATTTTCTCCAGCAGGATGTAGCCCTCGCGGAAAGTAGGACTCGCGCTGCGCCTGCGTCAGCACGCGCGGGCGGGATGGCGAGAATCTGTTCGGGTGTCATGGAGTGCTCCTTTCAGCGTTGAAATTGAGCATCACGCTCGGCAGCCAGGTGACCAGCGTCGGGAAAACCATCGCGATCACGAGCGTCAGCGCACTGCAGCGCGATGAACGGCACCACGCCCGCGGTACATGTGGCGGATGGTGATCTCGAGCGGCGCCACCGCGCGCAGGTAGAAGATCGCCGGCGCCATCGGCGGCGTCAGGTAGCGACGTCTGGATCATGATCAGGAACAGGATGCAGAACCAGACCGGGTCGAAGCCCGGCTGCCGTGATCAGCGGCGTGAACAGCGGCACGAAGATCAGCACGATCGAGATCCAGTCGAGGAAGAAGCCGGCGATGAAGATGATCGACATCATCAGCGCGAGCAGCATCCAGGGCGAGAGCGGCATCTTCGTTGATCAGCATGCTGGCGGTGTTGATGCCGCCGCCGCCGATGAAGACGCCGGTGAACAGCGTTCCGGCAAGCAGCACGGTCATGATCATGGTGGTGATCTTGCAGCGTCTTGATCAGCGCCTCGTACAGCCCGCCCACGTGAAGTGGCCGTAGAGCATGGTCAGCAGCACCGAGGAGAGCGCGCCGATCGCCGCGGCCTCGGTCGGCGAGGCCCAGCCGAGCAGGATCGAGCCGAGCACCGCGAAGATCATGAACAGCGGCGGCACCAGGTTGCGCGTGGTGATCCACAGCTTCTGCGCCGAAGCGCGGGCTCGCCGGGCTCGGGCGGGATGCGCGGCCCCGCCTCCGGGCGGAGCACGCACAGGGTGAAGATGTAGACGAGGTACAGCCGGCCCATGATCAGGCCCGGGAACACCATGCCGTAGAGCAGGTCGCCCACCGACACGTTGGCGAGCGGTCCCATGACCACCGCCACCACCGAGGGCGGGATGATGGTGCCGAGCGACCCGCCGGCGCAGATGCGTCCCGGAGATCAGCGCCTTGTCGTAGCCTGTAGCGCAGCATGATCGGGATCGTGAGCAGGCCGACCACCGACTCGGTCGCGCCGATGACGCCGCTAGGAGGCGGCGAAGATGATGCACATCATGATGGTGGCGAGCGCGAGGCCGCCCGGCAGGCGCCGCGTCCAGATGTGGATCGCCTCGAACAGCTTGTCGGCGATGCCCGACTTCTCCAGCATCGCGCCCATGAACACGAACAGCGGCACCGCGGCGAACACGAAGTTGGAGGAAATGTCCTCGATCTTCTCGATGAACTGGAAGATGACGCGGTTGCCGAAGATCGACCAGCCCGAACAGCACGGCGGTGATCATCATCGAGAAGGCGACCTGGATCGCCCAGGAACATCAGGGCGAAGGCGACCGGCAGCATCAGGAACGGCAGGTACGTCCATCAGCGTGGTCCCGGCCCTGCAGCGTGCGCGCGGTCTTGATCACTTCGGCGCAGGATCTGCAGCGCGAGCAGCGTGAAGGCGACGAGGAACACGATCCGGAACGGCCACACCGGCAGGTTCATCGCCGACTGGCCGCTGCGCTCGTTGCGCAGGTAGCCGGTGGCGAGATGCTGGAACAGCGCGTAGGACAGCCAGAGCATCAGCGGCAGCATGACCGCAGTAGCGCCAGAGATCGATCACGCGCCCGCGTGCGCGATGCGAATCTCCCGCTGAAGATGTCGATGCGGATGTGCTCGCCGACCGCGAGCGTGTAGGCCATGCCGAGCAGGAAGTGCGAGCCGGTGAGCATGTAGCCGATCTCGTAGGCCCAGATGGTCGGCGCGCCGAACGACGTAGCGCGCGAAGACCTCGTAGCAGGTGGCGAGCACGAGCGGCACGATGGCGAACGACGCCATGATGCCGACGCTGGCGGTGATGCGTTCGATGCTCCGGATGAGGGCGTCCACGTCGCGGCTCCACGACTCACGTCGCGCGGGGCAAAAAAACGGGGCGCGAGCGCCGCGCCCCGTCGCTGTCCCGGCGCCGGCTCAGTCTTTCACCTTGACCTTGCGCCAGCCCTCGGCGCCCTTCCACTGCGTCTCGAAGTCCTGCTGGCTCTTGAGCACCTTGGCGAACCAGGGGTATTTGTTCTCCTTCGCGACCTTGTCCGCCCAGTCCTGCCCGATCTTGCGTCCGGCGAACTGCACCTCCGGGTCGAGCTCGATGATGGTGTTGCCCGCCTTCTTGTAGAAGTCGAGCGACTTGGCGTCCTCCTGGCCGATCCTGAGCCAGCTCTCGAAGGTCACCAGCTTCGCGACCGTCTCCACCAGCCTCTTGTCGTTCGGCGACAGCTTGTTCCAGGCGTCCTTGTTGATGCACCAGCTCGAACGGCGCGGTGGGCTGGTGCACGCCCGGGTAGATCAGGTACTTCGCGACCTTGTAGAACCCGGGCGAGATGTTCTCCCACAGCGTGCCCCACTCGGTCGCGTCGATCGCGCCGCGCTCGAGCATCGGATAGACGTCGCCGCCGGCGGTGGTGACCGGCGCCGCGCCGAGCTCCTTGGCCATCTCGAGCCAGGCGCCCGCGGTGCGCAGCTTCAGGCCCTTCAGGTCCGCCAGCGTCTTGACCGGCTTGCGCGAATGCAGGAACACCTCCGCCGTGCGGATGAACAGCAGCGATCGAGATAGACGCCCTCGGTGTCGTCGCGGAACTGGCGCTGCATCTCGAGCGCCGCCGGCCTCGTAGATCCAGTGCAGCATGCGCTCGGTGTCGAACGAGCCGGCGTAGCCGCCGAACAGCACCGTGGTCGGGTCCTTGCCCCAGTCGTAACCCATCCAGGTATGACCCAGCTCGGCGACGCCGTTCTTCACCGTTTCCGGCACCTTCAGCGCGTTGCCGAGCGCGCCGCCCGGGAAACACCTGGATCTTGAACCGCCCGCCCGAGAGGAGCTCCATCCGCTCGGCGAACGCCTTGGCGCCGATATCCATCAGCGGGCCGCCCGGCCAGCCCGTGGCCATCTTCCAGTTGTAGCTCGCGCCGGCTCTGCGCGTGCGCGGCGGCCGGGAGCGCCAGGCCGGCACCTGCGCCGGCCTTCAGAAAATCGCGTTTCTTCATCTGACTCTCCTCCTGGTGTGAAGCGGTGTGCCGGTCACGCCGGCTGTTGGTGACCCGGCTCCATGATCGGCCCGTCGAGCGACACCGGCGCGTCCGGGCGGCGGAAGCGCTCGATCGTGGGCTTGAGCTCGGGCTTGACGTAGTCCTCGTTGTAACCGTTGAGCAGCGTGCCGACGAGCCCGCGCCGCACGTCGCTCGTGCCCATCACCCAGTCGGCGAGCGGGAACGTGAGATTCATGTTGTGGGTCATCATGATCCCGAAGTTGTGGTGCGCGAAGTGATGCCGGCGGATCGTGTTGATGAAGGGCATGTAACGCACGAACCAGTTGTCGCGCACGTGGCAGCAGTAGTGGAACGTCTCGTAGATGAGGTACTGCCCGACCATCGTGACCATCAGGATGTAGCCGGCGTTCGGCGTGAGGAGCCAGCCGAGCAGCAGCGCGAACGGCGTGCCGAGCGCCATGAACGTGAACAGCGCGCGCCAGGGGAAGAAGATGATCCGCCACTCGCGGCTCGTGGAGACGCTCATCTCGCTGTCGGTGAAGTACTGGTGGTGCTGGCGCGTGTGCCGGTCGTAGATCGCGCGCAACGCCCACACGTCGACCAGCCGGTGCATGACGTACTTGTGGATCCACCACTCGAACAGGTTGGAGAAGAAGAACACCGGGATCACGAGCAGCCATTCCCAGGCCGCGTTCTCCAGGCGCGACACGCACCACGCGATGACGGAGAGGCCGACGACATAGATCACCCCGATGTGGATCGGGCCGCTGTAAAGCGGGTGGATCTGCGCCTGGTACTGCGCGCGGAACTTGAGCTGACGCTCGGTCGGGTCGTGGCGGTCGACGAGCTCGGCCATGAGCACCTCCTGGACGGTCGGGTGGGGTCGGGAACGGGGATGTCTGATATGTTAGCCGTATGTCGTCGGCGCTGTCGAGCCGCGCATGTTGCGGCGCGGCACGGGCTCAGAAGTCGGTGCTGACGGTGTTCCGCGTGAAGGCCTCGATGTTGTCGAGCAGCGCGTCGGAGGCTTTCGCCGCCGCCTTGGGGTCCTCCGCGGCGATCGCGCGCGCGATGTCCGCGTGCAGCTTCGCCGTCTCCGGCATGTCGGCCGCCTGCTTGTAGTGCAGGTACCAGAAGCGGCGCGACAGCGACGTGCATCAGGCTGCATCGCCGTCGGTCGCGAACTCGTTGCGCGCGGCCTCACGGCACAGCTCGTTGAAGTCGCGGTCGACGCGCATGAACGAGACGTCGTCATTCGTCCGCGCGGCGCTTTCGAAGCGCCGCGCCAGCTCGGCGAAGCGCGCGCGCTCCTCGGCGGTTGCGCGGCGCGCGGCGCTCCACGCCACGAGCCGCTCGACCTCGCGCCGCACCTCGAGCAGCCGCAGCTGCGCCTTGACGTTGATGTCGGAGACGATCACGCCGCGCCGCGGCAGGATCGTGCACCAGGCGCTCGCGCGCGAGTCGCTGCAGCGCTTCGCGGATCGGCGTGCGGCCGATGCCGAGCCGCTCGGACAGCATCGCCTCGGACACCGCGCTGCCCGGCGGCAGCTCCAGCGTGACGATCATCTCCTCGAGCGCCGTGTAAGCGCGGTCGGTGAGCGTCTGCTGCGCGCCGTTGGCGCCGGCGGCGGCGCGGGCGCGAGCTTCGCGGCGTCACGCGTGCCGGCGCTTTTCGCACGAGGCCGAGGAATTTGTCGTACTCCTTCTCGTCGACGCCGTAGCTGTGGTCGTCGTCGGGGAACGTGCCCGCCTTGACGTCCGCGACGTAGGCCTTCAGCCGCGCCACCGCCACCTCGGTCATGTTCGCGTAGCGCTTGGTGAACTTCGGCTTGAAGTCGGTGAACACGCCGAGCAGGTCGTAGGCAGAGCAGGATCTGCCCGTCGGTGCCGGCGCCGGCGCCGATGCCGATGGTCGGGATCTCGAGCTGCTCCGAGATCACCTTCGCGATCTTCGCCGGCACCGCCTCGAACTCGAGCATGAAGCAGCCCGCGTCCTGGATCGCGAGCGCGTCCTCGAGGATCTTCATCGCCGCCTCGGCGGTGCGGCCCTGGATCCTGAAGCCGCCGAACATCGCGATGGTGTGCGGCGTGAGCCCGATGTGCGACGCGGTGGGAATGCCCGCGTCCACGAGCGCCTTGAGGATGTGCGCCTGCGACTTGCCGCCCTGCGGCTTGACCGCGTCGACGAGCGCCTCCTGCATGAAGCGCGTCGCGTTCGCGAGCGCGCGGTCGACCGTGTTGTAGCTCTGGTAGGGCATGCACCCGAGCACGAAGGTGTTGGGCGCGCCGCGCCGCACCGCCTGCGACGTGCAGGACCATCATGTCCATCGTCGCCGGAATGGTGCTCGGGTGGCCGTGGCAGGTCATCGCCAGGCTGTCGCCGACCACGCACGACGTCGACGCCCGCCGCTTCCGCCCACTTGGCCGAGGTGTAGTCGAGCACCGACGTGTAGACCATCTTCTCGCCGGCTGCTGCTTCGAGTCGCGGATCTCGGTGATCGTCCGCTTCTTCCTCTCCGCCGGCTTCGCTGCTGCGGTCACGGCGCCTCCTCCGGGTGCGTTTGATATGGCACCAGTATATCAACGGCACGGCGGCGCGCGGCAGCGGGTGCGGGTGCGGCTAGATCCAGCCGGCCTTGCGCAGGCGGTAGAAGATGTAGACGTCGATCGCCGCCATCAGGCCCAGCGCCAGCGGATAGCCGAAGGTCCAGCCGAGCTCCGGCATGTGCTTGAAGTTCATGCCGTAGATCCCGGCGATCATCGTCGGGACGGCCACCAGCGCGGCCACGCCCGCCAGCCGCTTGGTGAACTGGTTCTCCTGCAGGGTGAGAAGCGAGAGGCTCACCGAAATGGCGGTCGCGATCATTTCGCGGCTGCTCTCGATCGACTGGTTGATGCGCTGCAGGTGATCGAAGATGTCCCGGTAGTACTCCTGCGTGCCCGCGCAGGCGCGCGGGACGCGCCCGCCGTGCAGCCGGCCCACCGCGTCGAGCAGCGGCGCGACGGCGTGCTTGAGCATCATCAGCCGCTGCTTGAGGCCGTAGAGCTCCTTGAGGCTGCGCTGCGCGAGCCCGCCCGTGAACATCAGCTCCTCCAGACCTTCGAGCTCGGTCTCGAAGTGGTCCAGCACCGGGAAGTAGCGGTCGACCACCGAATCCATAAGGGCGTACAGCACGAACCCGGGGCCGTGCCTTAGGAGCTCCGGTTCCCGCTCGCAGCGCGCGCGCACGTCGCCGAACCCGCGCCGCGTCCGGGTGCGGGTCGACAGCACGTAGTTCGGCCCCACGAACACGTCGAGCTCGCCGACGCGCAGGTCGTGCCCGTCCAGCTCGATCGTCTGGAGCACGACGAACAGCGAGTCCCCGTACTCCTCGACCTTCGGGCGCTGGTGCCCGCTCTGGGCATCCTCGACGGCGAGCTCGTGCAGCCCGAACTCCCGCTGCATCTTGGCGAGCTCCGCGTCGCTCGGCTCGGCGAGCGCGACCCACACCAGCGTGTCCGGTTGCGACACGTAGCGGCTGATCTCCTCGATGCCGATGTCGGCGAGCTTGCGCCCGTCTCGATAGGCGACGCAGTTGATGAGCATGCGGGCGGAGGGTGGAGGGATGCGGTCCGGGCCGAGGTTACTCGCTCCCTCCCGCCACGCGCAATCGGCACACGGCGTCCGGCAGTCTGCGGAAGCAACGCCTGCTCCGCGCTAGACTGCGACGCCCCGCTTCCAAGGGACTTCCGCCATGCCGCTTCTCCGCCAGAGCCTCCGCGACCTGGTGAACACCGGTCGCACGTTCATCGCCCCCGGTGCGACCGACGCGCTTTCCGCGCGCCTCGTCGAGGCCGCGGGTTTCCCCCTGGTCTACATCGGCAGCTACGCCACCGCCGCGAGCCGCTTCGGGCTCGCGGACGTGGGGTTGCTCGCGCTGCCCGAGCTGGTGGAGCAGGCGCGCACCCTCGTCGAGGCGGTGAAGATCCCGGTCATCGCGGACGCCGAGGGCGGGTTCAACGACGCGGCCAACCTCTGGCGCACCGTGCGCGCGTACGAGCAGGCCGGCGTCGCGGCGATCCACATCGAGGACCACGCCTTCGGCAAGCATGCCGACGTGCCGCAGCGCCTGCGCCCGCGCGACGCGGCGGTCGGGCGGATCAAGGCGGCGCTCGATGCGCGCACCGACCCGAACTTCCTGATCATCGCGCGCACCGACGCGGCGTGGGCGCTGAAGGACCCCGTCGAAGCCGTGTTGCGCATGAAGGCGTTCGCGGAGGCGGGGGCAGACCTCGTGTTCCCGACCGGCATGACCCCGCCGCAGGTCGGGGCGATCCGCGCGGAGATCGGCAAGCCGATCGTCACCGTCGACACGCCGGGCTTCGGTTTCGACGACGAGGAGCTCGCGGGCATCTCGATCGTCCTCTACTACGGGCTGACGCTGTGCGCGCAGTACGCGGCAGTGAAGCAGGCGCTCGAAGCGCTGCGGCGCGAGCGTCACGGCGACCGCGTGCCCGGCTGGCGGGAAACCGTGCCCGAGCTCGAGTGGTTCCTCGGCTACCCGGAGTTCGCGGCGCGCGTCATGAAGTACGGCGGCGGTTGATGAGGTCCCCCTGACCGGGGGCGCGCCTGCGCGCGGCTACAGCAGTCCGTCCCGCTCCATCGCCCCGATCAACACGCTGACAAACTGCGCGATCGCAGGCTTGAGGTCGCCCTGGTCGGCGTTGGCCGTGTTGGTCCGCGCGGACCAGATGGCCCTGCGGCCCTTCAGCTCGTAGAGCACCGTCTCGACGATCACGGTCGTGAGCGTGTAGTCGCTCGGGCGCACATACATGGTCGGCGCAAACGTCGCGGCAACGGCGTTGCTGAGGCCGACCGTCTCCGTCACGGGCGTGCCCCTCGGGCCGGTCAGCATTCCCGGGACCGTCCCGGTCTTCTGGTCGACGCCGATCACCCGTGCGAGCAGGACGGCGTCGGCATCGGAACTGTCGACTGCCCGCATGAAGCGCGCCTGCTCGGAGGGACTCTTGTGCGTGAAGAAGCGCTCCGAGGCGACGGCGTTCATGCCGCGCGCGCGCATCGCGGCGGCCATGTCCTGCTGGAAGTACTGCTGCGCGAACTCGTCGGTCGCGACCGAGAGGATCAGCACCTTCTTGAACTTCTTGCCTTTCACGGTCGGGTCGATCCAGCTCGCGTCGAGCGAGGTGCGCGCGTCCATGCTGCAGGCCGCGATCAACAGGGCGGCCAGGGCGGCCGCGGTGGCACGAAGCAGGGAAGGGTTGAGCATTTGCGCGCGGTTCCAACGTGGGGAAGGCCGGCACTCTACAGCCCGGGCGACGCCGGGGCAAATGAGTGCCGGCCTGCGCGCGCCGCCGGCTAGCGCACGTTCAATCCCAGCGCCTTCGCCACGCCGGCGCCGTACGCCGGATCGGCTTTGGTGAAATGCACGAGCTGGCGCCGCACGCTCAGCCTCGACCTGGCCCGGGATAACCCGATGTCAGGTCGCGGCTGTGCGGTATAGGACCTCTAAGACCTTTCCTCTGAGATCACGCGAGGTCGAAGCGATCGAGGTTCATCACCTTGTTCCAGGCCGCCACAAAGTCACGCACGAACGCCTGCTGCGAGTCGCTGCACGCATAGACTTCCGCGAGGGCTCGGAGCTGGGAGTTCGAACCGAAGACGAGATCAACGACGGTGCCCGTCCACTTGAGCTCGCCCGTCGCCCGATCGCGCCCCTCCAACACGCCTTCGGATGTGGCGGACTTCTGCCACTTCGTGTTCATGTCGAGGAGATTCACGAAGAAGTCATTGGTCAGTGTCTCGGGCCGCTTGGTGAAAACACCGTGCTTGGACTGGCCGACGTTCGCATTCAGGGCGCGCAGGCCGCCGATCAGAACCGTCATCTCAGGGGCGGTCAGCGTCATCAACTGCGCCTTGTCCACCAGCAGCTCAGCCGCCGATCCCTCGAGTCCCTTCCGGAGCGTAGTTGCGGAACCCGTCTGCGGTCGGCTCCAGTACGGCGAACGAGTCCACATCGGTCTGCTCCTGCGACGCATCCATGCGCCCCGGCGAGAAGGGAACCTTCACGTCGTGGCCGGCCTTCTTCGCAGCTGCCTCGACGGCTGCGCAGCCGCCCAGAACGATCAGGTCGGCAAGCGAAACCTTCTTGCCGCCGGACTGTGCGCTGTTGAAGTCCTTCTGGATCGCTTCCAGCTTCTGCAGGACCTTCGCCAGTTCGGCCGGCTGGTTGACTTCCCAATCCTTCTGCGGCGCCAGGCGAATGCGCGCGCCGTTCGCGCCACCGCGCTTGTCGCTGCCGCGGAATGTTGCAGCAGACGCCCAGGCCGTGGTGACCAGCTGGGAGATGGACAGGCCGGATGCGAGGATCTTGGCCTTCAGGGAGGCGATGTCCTTTTCATCAATCAACGCGTGATTGACCGCCGGGATCGGGTCCTGCCAGATCAGCTCTTCGGCAGGAACCTCCGGGCCGAGATAACGCGCGCGCGGGCCCATGTCGCGGTGCGTCAGCTTGAACCACGCCCGGGCGAACGCGTCCGCGAACTCATCCGGATTCTCCATGAAGCGCCGTGAAATCTTTTCGTAGGCCGGGTCGAAGCGCAGCGAGAGGTCCGTGGTCAGCATGGTCGGCGCGATGCGTCTTCGACGGATCGTGGGCATCGCGGAATCGTCGCGCCGCGCACCCTTGGCTTCCCACTGATGCGCACCGGCCGGGCTCTTCGTCAGTTCCCATTCGTAGCCGAACAGGTTCCAGAAGAAGTTGTTGCTCCACTTCGTGGGCGTGGTGGTCCAGGTGACTTCCAGGCCGCTGGTGATCGCGTCGCCGCCTTTGCCGGTGCCGAAGCTGCTCTTCCAGCCCAGGCCCTGCTCCTCGATGCCGGCCGCTTCGGGCTCGGGCCCCACATGTTTCGCATCGCCGGCGCCGTGGGTCTTGCCGAAGGTGTGGCCGCCAGCGATCAGCGCCACCGTCTCTTCGTCATTCATCGCCATGCGGGCGAAGGTCTCGCGGATATCCTTGGCCGCCGCGAGCGGATCCGGGTTGCCGTTCGGGCCTTCCGGGTTGACGTAGATCAGGCCCATCTGCACGGCAGCGAGCGGATTTTCGAGGTCCCGGTCGCCGGAGTAGCGCTTGTCATCCAGCCACTTGTTCTCGGAGCCCCAGTAGACGTCCTGTCCGGCTCCCAGACGTCCTCGCGACCGCCGCCGAAACCGAAGGTCTTGAATCCCATCGATTCCAGCGCGACGTTGCCCGTGAGGATCATCAGGTCGGCCCAGGAGATTTTCCGGCCGTACTTCTGCTTGATCGGCCAAAGCAGCCTGCGCGCCTTGTCGAGGTTGACGTTGTCGGGCCAGCTGTTGAGCGGCGCGAAGCGCTGCTGGCCGGCACCGGCCGCCGCCGCGACCGTCGCCGGTGCGGTAGGTGCCGGCGCTGTGCCACGCCATGCGAATGAACAAAGGTCCGTAGTGGCCGAAGTCCGCCGGCCACCAGTCCTGCGAGTCGGTCATCAGCGCCGTGAGATCCTTCTTCACAGCCGCCAGGTCGAGGCTCTTGAACTCTTCAGCGTAGTTGAATGTCCTCGCCCATCGGATTGGACTTGGAGGAATGCTGGTGCAGGATGTTCAGCTTCAGCTGATTGGGCCACCAGTCGCGGTTTGAGCTTCCGCCACCAGCGGTGTGATTGAACGGGCACTTTGCTTCGGTTGACATGGTTCTATCCTTTATTTGTTTGCACCTAACTACTCGATCCAGTTTGGAGTCCGGGTACCGATCGATCAAATAGGTTCTAGCAATGGGATTGATAGTAGCCAAGGCGATTGCCGCAGACGGGCGCAGACTAGCGACGGCGGGCCGACAGGGGAAATCGTTTAATGCAAACGAGCCAATAGGGATTGACTATTGAACCGCGTCGCCCATCTTGTAGTCCAATGATGCGGACCGATATGGGACCCCGCATGGACACCCCTGCCCGCACGACGTCCCCCCGCGAGCCGCGCACCTACGAGCTGCGCGACGCCGAATGGATCGAAGAGGCCGCGACCCGGCGCCGTCCGCCGCTCTGGCTGCTCATTCCGGTCGCGTTCGCGGCGCTCACGGGGTTCGTGCTGATCGCCTTCGCCACGTTCGCCGCGCTCGCCACCGGCGCCCTCATCGCCCTGCGCAACCGCTTCGTTCGGCTTTTCCGCCGCTAGCCCGTTGTAACGAACCGAGGGGCCACAGTCCCTCGTGCACCCCAAAGCCAGCAAAACCGCTGCCTCCGGCACCGGTTTTGTCTCCGGTCCTTCCCGGATCACGGGACGCCCTGCCAGAGGGCGCCCAAGTCCCTGATCGCAGTACACTTGTCGGCCCTGTCGCGCGCTCCGGGGCCACCAGAATGACCGACCTCTCCGTCAGCCAGCAGCTCACGCCCTACAAGGCGAAGCACAAGATCCGCTTCGTCACCGCCGCGAGCCTGTTCGACGGGCACGACGCGTCGATCAACATCATGCGGCGGATCATCCAGGCCTCGGGCTGCGAGGTGATCCACCTCGGGCACAACCGCTCGGTCGAGGAAGTGGTGACCGCGGCGCTGCAGGAGGACGTGCAGGGCATCGCGGTGAGCTCGTACCAGGGCGGGCACGTCGAGTACTTCAAGTACATGCTGGACCTCCTGCGCGAGCGGGGCGGCGAGAACATCAAGGTCTTCGGCGGGGGCGGCGGGGTGATCGTGCCGGCCGAGGTCAAGGCACTGCACGAGTACGGCGTCACGCGCATCTACTCGCCCGAGGACGGCGCCAAGATGGGCTTGCAGGGCATGATCAACGACATGATCCAGCGCTGCGACGAGGATCTCGCGAAGTACGCGCCGAAGGATCTCAAGGCCGTGCGCAACGGCGACCGCCGTGCGCTGGCGCGCCTGATCACGGCGCTCGAATCCGGTTCCTACGATGGCGCGAAGCGCAAGGCGCTCGTCGAGGAAGGCGACACCAAGCGCATCCCCGTGCTCGGCATCACTGGCACCGGCGGCGCGGGCAAGAGCTCGCTCACCGACGAGGTGATCCGCCGGTTCCGCCTCGACCAGGACGACGCGCTCGACATCGCGGTGCTCGCCGTCGACCCGTCGCGGCGCAAGTCGGGCGGCGCGCTGCTCGGCGACCGGATCCGCATGAACGCGATAAATACGCCGAAGGTGTTCATGCGCTCGCTCGCGACACGCGAGGCCGGGTCGGAGGTGTCTCCTGCGCTCGGAGACGCCATCGCGGCGTGCCGCGTCGCGGGCTTCGACCTCGTCCTCGTCGAGACCTCGGGCATCGGGCAGGGCGACGCCGCGATCGTGCCGCTCGTCGACGTGAGCCTCTACGTCATGACGCCCGAGTTCGGCGCCGCAAGCCAGCTCGAGAAGATCGACATGCTCGACTTCGCCGACTTCGTGGCGATCAACAAGTTCGACCGCAAGGGCGCGCACGACGCGCTGCGCGACGTGCGCAAGCAATTCCAGCGCAACAAGCAGCTCTTCTCGAAGTCGCCGGACGAGATGCCGGTTTTCGGCACGATGGCGAGCCGCTTCAACGACGACGGCGTCACTGCGCTCTACCAGGCGATCGCACCGCGTCTCGTCGAGCTCGGCCTGACGCGCGCAAAGGGGCGCCTGCCCGTCGTCGCGACGAAGCAGTCGACCAGCCAGACCGTCGTCGTCCCATCCCAGCGCAGCCGCTACCTCGCCGAGATCGCCGAGGCGGTGCGCGCGTATCACAAGCACGCCGGCGAGCAGTCGAAGCTCGCGCGCGAGATCCAGCAGCTGCGCGCGACGATGCGCATGCTCGCGGCGGACAGCACCGAGAAGCACGGCGCGCACGACACGGTCGAGCGCCTCGCCGTCGAGCGCGGGCCCCGCCTCGACCCTCGCGCGAAGAAGCTCCTCGACATGTGGCCCGCCATGCGCAAGGCCTACTCGGGCGACGAGTACGTGGTGAAGATCCGCGGCCGCGAGGTCCGCACCAAGCTCACCTACACGTCGCTCTCCGGCACGCCGATCCGCAAGGTCGTGCTGCCGCGGTACGAAGACCACGGTGAGCAGCTCAAGTGGCTGATGCTCGAGAACGTGCCGGGCTCGTTCCCGTTCACCGCAGGGGTGTTCGCGTTCAAGCGCGAGAACGAGGATCCGACGCGCATGTTCGCGGGCGAGGGCGATCCTTTCCGCACCAACAAGCGCTTCCACCTGCTCTCGAAGGACATGCCGGCGAAGCGCCTGTCGACGGCGTTCGACTCGGTGACGCTCTACGGCTTCGAGCCGGATCTGCGCCCCGACATCTACGGCAAGGTCGGCAACTCGGGCGTCTCCATCGCCACGCTCGACGACATGAAGGTGCTGTACTCGGGGTTCGACCTCTGCAGCCCCAACACCTCGGTGTCGATGACCATCAACGGACCGGCGCCGACGATCCTCGCGATGTTCCTCAACACCGCGATCGACCAGCAGCTCGACAAGTTCCGCAAGGACAACGGGCGCGAGCCGACCGAGGACGAGGCCGACAAGATCCGCGAGTGGACGCTGGAGAGCGTGCGCGGCACGGTACAGGCCGACATCCTCAAGGAGGACCAGGGGCAGAACACCTGCATCTTCTCCACCGAGTTCAGCCTCAAGGTGATGGGCGACATCCAGGAGTACTTCGTCCACAACCGGGTGAAGAACTTCTATTCGGTGTCGATCTCGGGCTACCACATCGCCGAGGCCGGCGCGAACCCAATCTCGCAGCTCGCGTTCACGCTCTCGAACGGATTCACGTTCGTCGAGGCGTACCTCGCGCGCGGGATGCACATCGACGACTTCGCACCGAATCTCTCTTTCTTCTTCAGCTACGGCATGGATCCGGAGTACTCGGTGATCGGCCGCGTCGCCCGGCGCATCTGGGCGGTGGCGATGAAGAACAAGTACGGCGCGAACGAGCGCAGCCAGAAGCTCAAGTTCCACTCGCAGACCAGCGGGCGATCGCTGCACGCGCAGGAGATCGCGTTCAACGACATCCGCACCACGCTGCAGGCGCTGATCTCGACCTACGACAACACCAACTCGCTGCACACGAACGCCTACGACGAGGCGATCACCACGCCGACCGAAGAGTCGGTGCGCCGCGCGATGGCGATCCAGCTCATCATCAACCGCGAATGGGGCCTCGCCAAGAACGAGAATCCCAACCAGGGCAGCTTCATCGTCGAGGAGCTCACCGATCTCGTCGAGGAGGCGGTGCTGAAGGAGTTCGAGCGGATCAGCGAGCGCGGCGGCGTGCTCGGCGCGATGGAGACCGGTTACCAGCGCAGCAAGATCCAGGAGGAGTCGATGGTCTACGAGCACAAGAAGCACGACGGCTCGTACCCGATCATTGGCGTCAACACCTTCCGCAACCCCCACGGCGACCTGGTGCCCGAACACCTCGAGCTGATCCGGTCGACCGACGAGGAGAAGCAGGGGCAGCTGAATCGGCTACGCGATTTCCACGAGCGCCACCAGGCCGAGAGCGGCCCGATGCTGAAGCGCCTTCAGCAGGCGGTGATCGACAACAAGAATGTGTTCGAGGTGCTGGTGGATGCAGTGCGGGTCTGCTCGCTGGGGCAGATCACGCATGCGCTGTTTGAGGTGGGGGGGCAGTATCGGAGGAGTATGTAGTGACCACCAGCAGATGACGTACGCCACGCAGGCTTAACCAGTGACTCGACCAACTCTCCGCAATCCTCCGATCAGGGAGGCGCTCATCGACGTCCAGTTCGATGCCCCGTTGGATCTCGCGAAGGTAGCGGTTGCGGCCGACAGGCTCTCCGAGAAATATCCGAAGAGGCAGACGCTGAGACATGGAGTATTCGAGTTTTCCATGGGTCAGGAGTCAGCCTTGACGGCGAGGACGCGCGAGAGCGCGACGATCGGTTACCGGCTTGACAATGAAGATGGGTCACGGGTCGTCCAGTTTCGAGACCGAGGCATCACGTTTAGCATCCTGAAGGGTTATTCGACCTGGGACGCCTTCAAGCAGGAAGCCCGATCAGTGTGGGAAAGATGGAACTCAATCGTTGGGGAAACCCCCATCATCAGGGTGGCAACCCGCTTCATCAACGTTCTCCAGCTCCCGGCGAGCCCGATCGATTTCGATGATTTCTTGACGTGCGCTCCACGGGTCCCAAGCGAACTACCTCAGGTCCTGGCGGGCTTCTTCCAGCAGATCACCATTCCTGTCGCGGAGACGGGATTTGCGGCCATTGTGACGCATGCCCTGGAGCCTGGAACGCCGTCAGCTACACCAGTCGTCCTGGATATTGATGTTTTTCAGGCCAAGCACTACCCTTCAATGGATCAGAGCGTTTGGGCCGCGTTAGACACGGCCCGCGAGATCAAGAACCGAGTGTTCTTCTCATCGCTCACAAACAAGGCACTTGAGCTCTTCAAATGACGACTGTTTCTTCGGTTGCTTACGTTTCGGGGTGGAGACATGGAGCTGGATCGTCTGCCGCGAGCGAGCCTGCGTCACGGCTGGCGGCTCATGCGACGCGCGCCTACCGCCACTACGCGAAAACCGGCTTTGAGTTGATTGAACAGCAGATCGCGGAGGCTCGCGCTGCGTGTGCACACCAAGGATGGGATGGCTATTCAGCGCGACCCATTGAGGCAATGACCGCTGAGCAAGCTTTCCGGTTTGCGTTAGCTCTCCCTCGCAATCTTCCCGTTCCCGACATCGTTCCTGAGCCGGATGGTGAGATCGCATTCGAGTGGGCCGGTTCGGGAGGGAGGGTCATATCGGTGAGCATTGGTCCTACTGGGAAGCTCGCGTACGCGGCACTCTTGAGCGAGCACTCGAGGCAGAACGGCTCGGAGCAATTGAGTGAAGTGATTCCTCCCCGGGTTATTCGCGCGATTCAAGAGGCTGTTCTCTAAGTCCGAGTCCACCGCACCGATTGACGCTGGCGAACGGATCAGTCGTTTCGTTCTGCAGCGCAGTCATATCGGAGGGCCGTTTGGGGTCCGACCCTCCGCCTTCATACCGCCGTCTTCGCTACAGCCAGCGCTCATGGCTACCTCCGTCTTTAGAGCGTCATCGCTCACCCTGGCGGAGGTTTGGGATTTGGCAGATAACGTCGTGGGAAGAGCCCGGGGCTTAAGAGCACTAGCGTCAGCCAATCTGACGGCGGGTGCGATCAGCGAGGTTGGACTTACTGTCACGCCTGCTCCTGAGCCTCACCCGCTACATGCGGATATCGTCGGGTGGCCGGCCGAGAAGGAGCGGCGGAAAGATCTGGCATTGCTTCTCTGTCAGAGGACGACGTTGGTCAAAAGGACATAGTCTTGGATCTAGCGGGCAGTGCCCCGTTTTTCTCAGATCGGTGTCAGGATCAACTTGGTGCAGTAGGCCGCTTGCGGCGAGCAAGAAGCCGTGGCGACGAGAGCGCGCGGGGTCCGGGCGTGCATTTGAGCACCTGCACCCGCTCTCCGCTTGCGCCACCCGCGCTGCACCGCCCCTTGGAATAAGCCCGCCCGCGGGGTACATTTCCCGTCAACAATCCGCGCCAGACGACGATCTCGGCGCTCGCTCTACCAAGGAGGATTCCCATGAGCACTGCAGCCTCCTCGAAGGCCGCAAGCGGGAAGGTCACGCTCCCGTACACCGGCAAGGAGTTCCTCGACAGCCTCGACGACGGGCGCGAGATCTGGATCTACGGGGAGCGGGTGAAGAACATCACCCAGCACCCGGCGTTCCAGAACACCGCCCGGATGATCGCGCGGCTCTACGACGCGCTGCACGCGGACCACAAGTCCGGGAAGAACGTACTGACCTGCCCGACCGAATGGGGCGGGTTCACGCACCGCTACTTCATCGCCCCGCGCACGGTCGAGGAGCAGGTCAAGTCGCGCGACGCGATTGCCGAGTGGGCCCGGGTCACCTACGGCTGGCTCGGCCGCTCGCCCGACTACAAGGCGGCGTTCCTCGGGACGCTCGGTGCGAACGCGGAGTTCTACGCGCCGTACCAAGAGAACGCGCGCCGCTGGTATCGCGCGAGCCAGGAGCGCGTGCCGTTCGTGAACCACGCGATCATCCATCCGCCGGTGGATCGCAACATCGCGCCCGGCGCGCCGGGCGGGGCGACCGACGTCTACTGCCACGTCACCAAGGAGACCGACGCCGGCATCTACGTCAGCGGCGCGAAGGTCGTCGCGACCGGCTCGGCGCTCACGCATTTCACGTTCGTCGCGCACCACGGCCTGATCCCGGTGCAGGACAAGAATTTCTCGATGGTCTTCATGGTCCCGACGAACGCCAAGGGGGTGAAGCTCATCTGTCGCGTCTCGAACGAGTACCGTGCCGCCGCGATGGGCAGCCCGTTCGACTATCCGCTCTCGAGCCGGCTGGACGAGAACGACGCGGTCTTCGTGCTCGACGACGCGTTCGTGCCGTGGGAGGACGTGTTCGTCTTCGCCGACACGGAAAAGGCGAACAACTTCTTCCCGCGCACCGGCTTCCTGCCGCGCGCGATGTTCCAGGGCTGCACGCGGCTCGCGGTGAAGCTCGACTTCATCATCGGGCTGATGATCAAGGCGACCGAGATCACCGGCGCGCGCCAGTTCCGCGGCGTCGAGGCGAACATCGGTGAAGCGATCGCCTGGCGCAACATGCTGTGGGCGTGCACCAATGCGATGGCGCACTCGGCCGACCCCTGGGAGAGCGGGTGCATTCTTCCCAGCATGGAGGCGGCTTCCGCCTACCAGGTGCTCGCGCCCGAGGCCTACGTGCAGGTGAAGAACCTGATCGAGAAGACGGTGGCGAGCGGGCTCATCTTCCTCAACTCGCACGCGAAGGACTTCAACACCCCGGAGCTGCGCCCGTACCTCGACCGCTACCTGCGCGGTTCCGGCGGCGTCGACGCGATGGGGCGCGTCAAGGTGATGAAGGCCCTGTGGGATGCGGTCGGCACCGAGTTCGGCGGGCGGCACGAGCTCTACGAGATCAACTACAGCGGCAGCCACGAGGAGATCCGCCGGTATGCGCTCTTCGGCGCGATCGCCTCGGGCGCCTACGACCGGTTCAAGGGCTTCGCCGACCAGTGCCTGAACGAGTACGACCTCAACGGCTGGACCGCGCCGGATCTCATCAATACCGACAAGATCAACCTGTTCCGGAAATAGGAGGGAGATCCATGAAACGCAACGTCGACCAGCGCCGTCGCACGGTCCTCAAGAGCGGCGCCGCCCTCGCCACCGCGGGGGTCGCGAGCAGCCTCGGTTTTCCGGCCCTCGCGCAGGGCACGCGCAAGCTCAAGATCGGCTACGTCTATCCCGCGACCGGCCCCCTCGCCCCGTTCGGCGAGGCGAACAAGTTCGTGATCGGCGCGATCCAGCAGACGCTGAAGAGCGGCCTCACGATCGGCGGCCGCAAGGTCGAGATCGAGATCATCACCAAGGACAGCCAGTCGAGCGCCAACCGGGCCGGCGAGACGGCGGCGGACCTGATCCTCAAGGACAAGATCGACCTGATGGTCGCCGGCAACACGCCCGAGACCGCGAACCCGGTGTCCGACCAGTGCGAGCTGAACGAGATCCCTTGCGTCTCCACCCTCTGCCCGTGGCAGCCCTGGTTCTTCGGGCGCAAGGGCGATCCGGCCAAGGGCTTCAACTGGACGTATCACTTCTTCTGGGGCCTCGAGGACGTGATTGCGGTGTTCACCAACCTGTGGAAGTCGGTGCCGACGAACAAGGTGGTCGGCGGCCTGTTCCCGAACGACGCCGACGGCAACGCCTGGGGCGACCCCGCGCGCGGCTTCCCGCCGGCGCTCGCGAAGGACGGCTTCAAGCTCGTCGATCCCGGCCGCTTCCAGAACCTCACCGCCGACTTCAGCGCGCAGATCGCGGCGTTCAAGAAGGACAACGCCGAGATCATCACCGGCGTGCTGATCCCGCCGGACATCCGGACCTTCCTCACGCAGGCGCGGCAGCAGGGCTTCCGCCCGAAGGTGGTCACGGTCGGCAAGGCGCTGCTCTTCCCCGCGTCGGTCGAGGCGCTCGGCGAGCTCGGCGACGGCATGACCACCGAAGTGTGGTGGACGCCAACCGTCCCGTACAAGTCCTCGCTCACCGGGCAGTCGGCGAAGGCGCTCGCCGACGCCTACGAGGCCGCGACGAAGAAGCAGTGGACGCAGCCGATCGGCTTCGTTCACGCCCTCTTCGAGGTCGCGATCGACACGTTCAAGCGCACGAAGGATCTCGGCAGCAAGGCGTCGATCCGCGACGCGATGGTCGCCACCAACCTCGACACGATCGTCGGCAACGTCTCCTGGGGCAAGGGGCCGGTGAAGAACGTGACCAAGACGCCGCTCGCGGGCGGACAGTGGGTGCCCGGCAAGAAATACAAGTACGAGCTGGTCGTCGTCGACAACCAGACCGCGCCGAACGTCCCGGTGGCGGGCAAGCTCAAGCTGCTCGCCTGACCCTGGACAGCCGCAAGCACGACGCCGGAGGCGCGCCACTCCGGCGCGGCGTCGTCCGGGATGAAGCCCGATGCCGAAGGCAATGGGCTTCCTGGGAGTGGGGAGCGCGAGGGGCCGTGGCCCCTCGCATCGTGAGCAACTAATGGGAGCGGTGCTCGAGCTCGCCGGCGTGCGGAAGTCGTTCGGTGCGGTGAAGGTCATCGACGACCTGAGCCTCGCCGTCGAGAGCCGCGAGCTGCTCGGCGTCATCGGCCCGAACGGCGCCGGCAAGACGACGCTCTTCAACCTGGTCACCGGCGACCTGCGCGCCGACGCGGGCTCGATCCGCTTCCTCGACGAGGAGATCGCCGCCGCCTCGCCGCACGCGCGCTGCCGCAAGGGCATCGGGCGCTCGTACCAGATCCCGCAGCCGTTCGGCGGCATGACCGTGTTCGAGAACCTGCTCGTCGCCGCGACCTTCGGCGCTGCGATGAAGGAGGACGAGGCGAACGCGGCCTGCGTCGACGTGCTCGACCGGACCGGGCTGCGGCGCCACGCGAACGCGCTCGCCGGGCGCCTGACGCTGCTCGAGCGCAAGCGCCTTGAGCTCGCGCGCGCGCTCGCGACGCAGCCGAAGCTGCTCCTCCTCGACGAGATCGCCGGCGGGCTGACCGAGCACGAGGCGCGCGAGCTGGTGGCGCTGATCCGCGAGATCAAGGCGGCCGGCACGACGATGATCTGGATCGAGCACGTCATGCACGCGCTCGTCGCGGTCGCCGACCGGATCGTCGCGATCAATTTCGGCGCGAAGCTCGCCGACGGGACGCCGGAGGCGGTGATGGCCGACCCGGAAGTGCAACGGGTTTATCTGGGGATAGAAGTATGAGCCACCCGGCGAGGGGCCCCGCGCATCGCGGGGGGATCGACGGAAAGGCGATTACTTCGGGCCGCCGACGCGACGACGCGCGTGACGGTTCGACCGTTCGGAGGCGGCGAGTATGAGCGCGCTGCTCAAGACCGCGGGCCTCACCGCCTTCTACGGCGACTTCCAGGCGCTCTTCGGCATCGACTTCGAGATTCACCCGGGCGAGGCGGTGGGAATCATCGGCGCGAACGGCGCGGGCAAGTCGACCTTCCTCAAGGCGGTGACCGGGCTCCTGAGCGCAGCGCCGGAGAAGATCGTGTTTGACGGCCGGCCGATCGGCGGCCTGCCGGCGAGCGAGATCGTGCGGCAGGGCATCGCGATGGTGCCCGAGGGGCGCCGCCTGTTTCCCAGCCTGTCGGTCGAGGAGAATCTGCTGATCGGTGGCTACGCGAAGCGCAAGGGGCCGTGGAGCCTGGCGCGCGTGTACGAGTTGTTCCCGGCGCTGACGGACCTGCGAACCCGCCCCGGCAACGCGCTCTCGGGCGGCCAGCAGCAGATGGTGGCCATCGGCCGCGCGCTGCTCGCCAACCCGCGTCTCCTGATCTGCGACGAGATCTCGCTCGGGCTCTCGCCCCTCATCGTCACCAGCCTCTACAACACCCTGCCGGCGATGATGCGGGAGGGGTTGTCCCTGATCGTGGTCGAGCAGGACGTGGGCATCGCGCAGCGCACGACGGGTCGCCTGTACTGCTTCCAGGAGGGGCGCGTGTCGTTGCACGGCCGCTCGCGCGAGCTCACGCGCGAGGCGATCTCGGCCGCGTACTTCGGGTCGGCGGCCGCATGATCGGCTGGATCGACACCGTCCTGCAGGGCCTGATGCTCGGCGGCCTCTACGCGCTTTTCGCGATGGGACTCGCGCTGATGTTCGGCGTGATGCGCCTGGTGAACATCGCGCACGGCGACTTCATCGTGCTGGCGGCGTTCCTCGCCATCGGCGTGGCGCTCGGCGTGCAGGTTACCCCGGTGCTGCTATTGCTCGTCGTGCTCCCGGTGATGCTCGTCGTAGGCTACGGACTGCAGCGCGGCATCCTCAACCGCACGCTCGGCAAGGACATCCTGCCGCCGCTTCTGGTGACCTTCGGGCTTTCGATCGTCATCCAGAACGTGCTGCTCGAGGTGTTCTCGGCCGACTCGCGCTCGCTCAGCGCGGGCGGGCTCGAGACGCAGAGCCTGCGCATCGCAGGCGACCTGGCGGTCGGCTGGCTGCCGTTGATCACGTTTCTGGCCGCGGTCGCACTCGCGTTCTCTCTGGAGTGGCTGTTCGGGCGCACGCCGCTCGGCCGTGCGTTTCGCGCGACGTCCGACGATCCGGAAGCGGCGGAGCTCCAGGGCATCGATCACCGGCACGTCTACGCGCTGGCGACCGCCATCGCCTTCGGCGTCGTCACAATCGCAGGGATCTTTCTCGCGCTGCGCACCACCGTCGCGCCGAGCGACGGGCCGGCCTATCTGCTGTACGCGTTCGAAGCGGTCATCATCGGCGGGCTTGGCTCCTTCTGGGGCACGCTCGCCGGCGGGCTGGTGCTCGGCGTCGCGCAGGGAATCGGCTTCCGTCTCGATCCGGGCTGGGGGATCCTCGTCGGGCATCTCGTCTTCCTCGCGGTGCTGCTCGTGCGGCCGCAGGGGCTCTTTCCCCGCACCCGGGATTGACGGTGCCGACAGATCCGCGTTCAGCGCGCCACGCGTGCAAGCCGCATCGCCGGCGCCGTCTCGGTCGTCGCCGTTCTAATGCTCGCGGCGCTGCCTGGGTGGGCGGATTCGAGCACGCTGCGCCTGTTCGTCGAGTTCGCCTGCCTCCTCGCCATGGCGCAGATGTGGAACCTGCTCGCCGGCTATGGCGGCCTCGTCTCGGTGGGGCAGCAGGGCTATCTCGGGATCGGCGGCTACGCGCTCGTCGTTCTCGCGGACCTCGCCGGGTGGAATCCGTTCGTCTGCGTGCCGATCGCGGGTCTCGTCGCAGCGTTCGTGGCGATCCCGACGTCGAAAATCGTCTTCCGCCTGCACGGCGGGTATTTCGCGATCGGGACCTGGGTCGTCGCCGAGTCGTTTCGTCTGATCGCCGCGAATGCGACCGCGGTCGGCGGCGGAACGGGCACGAGCCTGACCTCGATGCGGGCTTTTCCCAAAGCGATGCGGGAGTCGCTCACGTTCTGGATCGCGCTCGTCGTGGCCGTGGGCGCCGTCGCGGGCGTCTACTGGCTGCTCCACTCCCGCTACGGTCTCGCATTGACGGCGATCCGCGACAGCGAGCGCGCGGCGGCGAGCCAGGGCGTCGACATCGCGGCGACCAAGTTCTGGGTCTACCTGGTCGCGGCGTTCGGCTGCGGCGTGGTCGGCGCGCTGTACTTCCTGATGAATCTCCGGATCTCGCCCGACGCCGCGTTCGGCGTAAGCTGGACCGCGTTCATCATCTTCATCGTCGTCATCGGCGGCATCGGCACGATCGAGGGGCCGATCATCGGCACGCTGCTCTTCTTCCTGCTGCGCGAGGCGCTCGGCGACTTCGGCACGGGGTACCTCATCGCGCTCGGCGTCGTGGCGGTGATTGTGATGGTGCGCTTCCCGCGGGGGCTCTGGGGCTACGTCGCGGAGCGGTTCGACCTGCATCTCTTTCCGGTGCGGCGGCGGCTGGCGCTGCCCGGCGGGACATTGGATACGGAGGACGCAACATGATCACGCTGCGAAGCTATGTCGGGGGACGCTGGATCCAAGGCGAGGGAACGCCGCAGACGCTGGTGAATCCCGCCACCGAGGCGCCGCTCGCCACGGCGAGCAGCGCAGGCGTCGACCTTGCAGCGGCGCTCGACCACGCCCGCAGTCGCGGCGGGCCCGCCCTGCGCGCCATGACCTTTGCCGAGCGCGGGGCGGTGCTCAAGGCGATGGCCCAGTCGATGCAGGCCCACCGCGATGAGCTGCTCGACCTCGCGGTCGCGAACGGCGGCAACACCCGGTCGGACGCGAAGTTCGACGTGGAAGGCGCGATCGCCACCCTGTCCGCCTATGCGGAGATCGGCGCGAGCCTGGGCGCGGCCCGGTTCCTGGTCGATGGCGAAGGCCTCCAGCTCGGCCGCTCGCCGCGCTTCCACGGCCAGCACGTGTGCGTGCCGCGGACGGGCGTTGCGGTGCACATCAACGCCTTCAACTTTCCTGCCTGGGGCTTGGCCGAGAAGGCGGCGACGGCGTTGCTCGCCGGCATGCCCGTGCTCACCAAGCCCGCCACCAGCTCCGCCATGGTCGCCCACCGCGTCATGGAGATCCTGGTGGACGCGAAGATCCTCCCCGAAGGGGTGCTCTCGTTCCTCGCCGGGAGCCCGCGCGATCTACCGTCGCTCCTCGGCGCACAGGACGTCCTCGCGTTCACCGGCTCCGGCGACACCGGTGCGCGCATTCGCGCCCTGCCGAACGTCCTCCGCGAATCGGTGCGGGTGAACATCGAGGCCGACAGCCTCAACGCCGCGGTCCTCGGGCCGGACGTCGCGCCGGGCAGCGACATGTACGAGCTCTTCCTGAAGGACGTGCAGCGCGACATGACGCAGAAAGCCGGCCAGAAATGCACCGCCATCCGGCGCGTGGTCGTGCCTCAGGCGGTCGCTGCCACCGTACGCGACGACCTCGTGGAGCTGCTCGGCGCCGTGCGCGTCGGCGATCCGGCGCGGGACGACGTGCGCATGGGGCCGCTCGCCACGCCTGCGCAACTCGCCGACGCGCGCGAAGGCGTCGAGCGGCTCGCGCAAGAGGGCCGACTCGCATTCGGCAGCGCGGCGCCGTTCGCGGCCGCCGGCGTCGATGCCGGCAAAGGCTTCTTCCTCTCCCCGGTGCTCGTCGAGTTCGAGGCGGGCGCCGCCGCGTCCGCAGTGCACGCGCGCGAGGTCTTCGGCCCGGTGGCCTCGCTCCTGCCGTACTCGGGCGCGGCCGGCGAGGCAGCGGCGATCGTTGCGCGCGGCGACGGCGGCCTCGTGTCCTCGGTGTACTCCGACGATTCGGCCTGGACCGAGGAAGCGGTGTTCGGAATCGCTCCGTACCATGGCCGGATTTTTCTCGGTCATCCCAAGATCGAGCTCTCGCCCGGTCCGGGAACGGTGCTGCCGCAGCTCGTGCACGGCGGCCCGGGGCGCGCCGGAGGCGGCGAGGAGCTGGGCGGTCCGCGTGGCCTCGCGCTCTACATGCAGCGGGTGGCGCTCGAAGGATCGCGGCCGGTGATCGCGAAGCTCGTCGGGACGCCGGCGGGCTGAGGACACGGGCACCCGGACGGGACCGATTCCAAGGAAATGGTGGTCCGAGGATCCCTCGGCTCGCGGGTGACGCTGGCACCCGCCTTTCGACCGGGCGCTATAGTTGCAACCCGGCTGGAAGTCACTCCGTTGCGGCACACTCGTCGACTGATGTCCCGGTTCTTATTCCTCGCGGCGCTAACCGTGTGCACCACGCTGGCGCCCGCGGCCGCCGCACCGGTCCGCACGCCGCACGTCGAGGCGGAACTCATCGCGGAACGTACCGCAATCGTCCCCGGGGAGCCCCTCCTGGTCGCGCTTCGGCTCGCGATCATCCCGGGCTGGCACACGTACTGGCGCAACCCCGGCGACTCCGGCGAACCGACGCGGCTCGAGTGGCGGCTGCCCGCGGGCTTCCAGGCCGGCGAGATCGAATGGCCCGTGCCCGAGCGCCTGCCTGCCGGTCCGCTGATGAACTTCGGCTACAAGAACGAGGCGCTGCATCTCGTGCGCATCGCTGCGCCGCCGGACCTCGCCATCGGAACGCCGGTCACGCTGTCCGCAAAAGCGTGGTGGCTGGTGTGCGACGTGCATTGCATCCCCGAGGACGTCGAACTGTCGATCACGCTGCCGGTCGCGGCGCGGGCAGACCCCGATCCGCGCGGGGCGGGACCGGTCGCGGCCGCCCGGGCGCGCCTGCCGGCGCCCGCGGGGGCGCTCCCGGGCTGGACGCTCACGGCGGGCGCCGCGCCCGACGCCGTCGCGCTGCGAATCGTGCCGCCGTCGGGGGTCGCGGTGCCGGAAGCGCGATTCTTCCCCTTCGAAGAAGGGAAGCTCGAGCCGGCGGCGCCGCAACCGCTCGTCGCCGCGGAAGGCGGTTACCGCCTGACGCTTGCCCGTGCCGCGCAGCCGGTCGGCCCGTTCGACCGTGTGGCGGGCGTTCTCGTTCTCTCGCCGCCGGGCGCCACGACCCCGCGCGCGTTCGCGATCGACGTTCCCGTCGCGGCGAGTCCGGATGGATCCGCCGTCCGCATCGGCTTCATCGCTGCGCTCGTCGCGGCGTTCGCCGGCGGCTTGATCCTGAACCTGATGCCGTGCGTGCTTCCGGTGCTTGCGATCAAGGTGCTCGGCTTCGCGAGCCACGCCGACGTTCGCGCCGGCAGGCGTCACGGATTGCTCTACGCGGCCGGTGTGCTCGTCTCGTTCTGGTTGCTCGCAGGCGCGTTACTGGCGCTGCGTGCGGCGGGCGCCGGGCTCGGCTGGGGCTTCCAGCTTCAGTCGCCCGTCGCGGTCGCGCTGCTCGCGTTGCTCTTCTTCGCCCTCGCGCTGAACCTGTCGGGCGTGTTCGAGTTCGGCAACCTGCTGCCCGCCCGTCTCGCTGCGTGGAGTGCAAAGCGACCCGCGCTCGACTCGTGCCTGACGGGCGTGCTCGCGGTGCTGGTCGCCGCGCCGTGCACCGCACCGTTCATGGGCGCGGCGCTCGGCTTTGCAGTGAGTGCCGATGCCATCAGCGCGTTCGGCGTCTTCACCGCGCTCGGCGCCGGGATGGCGCTGCCGTACGCCCTGCTGGCCTGGTTCCCGGCGTGGCTTGCGCACGTGCCGAAGCCCGGTCCCTGGATGGTGCGGCTCAAGCAGGCGCTCGCATTCCCGCTCTATGCGACCGTGGTGTGGCTCGCCTGGGTCCTCGGCCGGCAGGCGGGACCGGATGCGGTCGTGTGGCTGCTCACAGCCGCGGTGATCGCGGCGCTCGCGGCGTGGCTCTCCAGCCTGCCCGGCAGCCGCGGTCCGCTCGCGCGCGGCGCAATCGTCGCGCTGCTCGCAGCGTCGCTCGCCGTCGCGGTCGTCCCGCGCGAGAGCGCAGCGCCGCGCCTGGCCGCGGACGGCGCGTGGCAGCCGTACTCCGCGCCAACGCTCGCCGCGCTGACGACCTCCGGCAAGCCGGTGTTCGTCGACTTCACCGCCGCGTGGTGCGTGACCTGCCAGGTAAACAAGAAGCTCGTGCTCGCGCGCGACGACGTGCTGGAGGCATTCCGCGTGCGCGGCATCGAGCTCGTGCGCGCAGACTGGACGCGCCGCGATCCCGAGATCGCGAAGGCGCTGGCGCAGATCGGGCGCAGCGGCGTCCCCGCTTACGTGCTGTACAAGCCCGGCCGCGTGCCGCTCGTGCTGCCGGAGATTCTTACGCGCGAGCGCCTGATCGAAGCGCTCGACGGTTGATCGCCTTTTCACTCCCGACCAGGAGGACGCCATGAAACACCTCGCACTCGGTCTCGCAGCCGCCCTCGCCATCGCTGCCGCGCCGGCGTTCCCCGCCACCGTCGGTCAGCCCGCGCCCGACTTCAGCGCGCCCGACTTGAGCGGCAAAGCGGTCAAGCTGTCGGATTTCCGCGGCAAGTTCGTCGTGCTCGAATGGATCAACCCAGAGTGCCCGTACGTGCGCCGGCACTACGACAGCGGAAACATGCCGTCGCTGCAAAAGGAAGTCGCCGCTAAGGATGTGGTGTGGCTGGCGGTGAACTCCTCCAGCCCGGCGAGCGGCGAGTTCACCCCGCCGGAGAACATGGCGAAGTGGCTCGGCGAGAAAGGCGCCGCGCCAAAGGCGACGCTGATCGACAAGGACGGCAAGGTCGGGCGGCTCTACGCCGCACGGACGACGCCGCACATGTACGTGATCGATCCGCAGGGCAAGCTCGTGTACGCCGGTGCGATCGACGACAAGCGCTGGGCGAGCGCCGCGGAAACGAAGAGCGCGAAGAACCACGTCCGCGCCGCCCTGGGCGAGGCGATGGCCGGCAAGCCGGTGAGCGTGGCGGCAACATCTCCCTACGGCTGCTCGGTCAAGTACTAAGCGCATCGCCGTCATACCACACCGGCCCGGCGCCTCGATCGCCTGCGCCAGGCCGCGCGCCCGCTCGAGATCCGCTCGCGCATCGCTAGGGAAGGCGTCCGCCGCGTCAATCGGTGAACGGGTTAGATGGCCCTCAAGGCGACGGTCTACAAAGCCGAGCTCCAGATCGCCGACATGGACCGTGGCTACTACGCGGACCATGCGGTCACGATCGCGAGGCATCCGTCCGAGACGGACGAACGCATGATGGTGCGACTGCTTGCGTACGCGCACTGCGCGAACGAGCGACTCGCGTTCGGGAAGGGGCTCTCGGACACGGACGAGCCGGACCTGTGGGAACGGGACCTCACCGGCGCGATCGAGCGCTGGATCGACGTGGGCCTGCCCGACGAGCGGCGGCTCGCGAAAGCCGCCGGACGCTCGCGGCAGGTCGTCGTGTATGCCTACGGGGGCCGTTCCGTCCCCGTGTGGTGGGGCGAGATCGAGTCGAAGCTCGCGCGGCTGTCGAATGTGACCGTCTACGGCATTCCCGCCGACGCCAGTCGCGGGCTCGAACCGCTCGCGCGCCGCACGATGCGGCTTCAGTTCACGATCCAGGACGGCCATGTGCTCGCGACGAGCGACGACGGCTCGATCGCGTTCGACCTCGAGCGCCTGCGGGCGAGCGGCTAGTCGGCCGCTACTTCTGATGCGTGAACGGCAGCATCCGATGCAGGTACCGATCGCCGTGCCGCAGGTGATGCCGAATACCTACGCCCCAGTGCGCGAACAGGGTGAGGACGAGGAGCGCGGCCGTGATCGCGTGCACCCATTCGGCGATCACCGACACGGCGGCGTGCTTGCCCAGGTAGTTGGGCAGGTTCCACTGGCCGAAGAAGTTCACGCCATACCCACCGGCCATGACGAACACGTAGCCGCTGATCGGCATCAGGAACATGCAGCAGTAGAGCGCGGTCTCGATGCGCGGGAGCCAGCGCTTCTCGCTGGCGCTCAGGTTGGGCGCCCAGTCGGGGAGCGGCGTGGTCTTGCGCCAGATGTAGCGCGCGAGCGCCACCGCCAGCGCGATCAGCCCGATCGACTTGTGCCAGTTGTAGAGCACGCCCGGGGCGAAGCCGGCCGTCGTCGTCCCCTGCGGCGTGTTGAGCATCATGGTCGCGACGACGAACTGGTTGAGGATGAGGAGGAAGAGGGTCCAGTGCAGGACCTTGGTGACGACACCGTAGCGGGCGCGCGTGTTTTTCATAGCGTGTTCCGTCGTCCTCGGCGAGCGAAGCGCGATGGTGTCACGCCAACCAGCGTTCGCGCGAGCCGCGCCCGGCAGGCCTAGTCGTAGTGCACGGCGAGCCAGACGGTCGGCTCGCCCGGACGCGTCCACTCGACCCGATGCCGGCGGTGCGGCGCGATGTCGACGAAATCGCCGGGCCCCAGCGTGCGCGCCGCCGGCTCGTCCTCGAAGCGCAGCCGTGCTTCGCCCGCGAGCACCGCGACCCATTCGCCGTGCGCCTGGTCGTACCAGAACCCCGGCGGGCTGGACTGCCCGGTCGACACGATCCGCTCGATCCGCACGCCGGGGCGCTTGAGCACGTCGATCAGCTGCTCCTGCTCCGTGGCCCTGGGCAGGTCGTCCAACAGGTTGTCGATCATGATCGTCCTCGCCGCACGGCGTCGCGCCGTGCGGATTGAAGCGAGGCGACCAGTCTAGCCGCAGTCGATGCGCTACCCGCTACCGCGTCCTTCGGCGCGCCGCTGCTCGCGACCCTGGCCGCGATCGCGATCATCGCGACCCTGACCGCGATCGCGATCATTGTGCGGGGCCGACTGCTGCTGCGACGACGGAGGTTGCGGCGCGGGCATCGCCGTCGTGGGCGCGGGTGGCACGGCGCGCACGATGGGCGCCGGTGCGGTCGGCCGAGGCTCGATCCGCGCCTGAGCGGGCGGGGGCGCCGGCTGCGCGGCCGCGCGCGGCGGCTCGACACGGCGGACGTCCGGTCGCGACTCGTGGCGCGGCTCGATTCGGACTTGGGGTTGGGGTGCCGGCGCTGCCGGCGCGATCGCGCGCGGCGGCTCTACGCGCTGGACCTCGCGACGCGGCTCGGGCCGGGGCTCGGCCGAGCGAAATGTGCCATCCGGCCCGCGTTCGATCGCGCGCGCTTGCGGGCGATCGGGCGTGCGCGGGTTCGCGCGATCGGTGACGGCGGGCGCTGCGCCGACGCCTGCGCGCGGTGGCATCGTCGGCGTCGCCTGGACCGGCGGTGTCGGGGTCGTCGCGATCACGGGCCCGCGCGTCGCGGGCCGCTCATCGGCACTCGGCGGCGATCGATCGAGCGCCCGCTCGTTCCCCCGCGTT
Source organism: uncultured beta proteobacterium (assembly GCA_963747775.1). Taxonomy (GTDB): domain Bacteria; phylum Pseudomonadota; class Gammaproteobacteria; order Burkholderiales; family SG8-39; genus JAGVSZ01. The sequence continues at coordinate 205,068 of CAVVGT010000016.1, read as the reverse complement.
CCGGGCGACACGGGCTGCGGCGCGGCCGGTGCGCTCGGCGTCGCGGCCACGTTCGGCGACGGCTGCACGCGGACCTCTTGCCTGCGCTCGTCGCGCCGTTCGGCGCGCGGCGCCTCCTGCGAGCGCGGACCCGGGTCGAACTGTCGCTGCGGCCCGCGATCGTCGCGCGCCGCGTGCGGCACTACCGGCCGCGGCGGGGCGATCGCGGCGACCGGCGGCGTCGGCGATGCCGCCGCGTTGCGGTCGAGCTCGGCTCGGCGCACGTGTACCTGCGAACGCGCGATCGGCTGTCCGTTGGTGACCGCTGCCGCCGGCACGACCGTTACGGCGCGATCGATGCCGCGGTTCACGTAGTTCACGTTCGTCACTCGCGTGACGTTGGTGATCTGCGTGACGTTGGTGACGTGCGCGATGTTCACGTTCCGCACGTACGCGGGGCTGTGGCGGTACGCGGGCACGAACACTTCGCGCGGCGCGAGCGGGAACCAGCCCACGGCCGGGACGGTGCCGATCGACACGCTCACGCTCCAGCCCGGGCGGCCGACCCAGCCCACGAGCGCCGGCGCATAGACCGGACGCGCGATCACGCGCCCCGGGGCCCACGCCCACACGCCGCCGACGAACGCCCAGCGCCCGTAGTGGAATGGCGCGAAGCCCCACGGCGCTTCGTCGATCCACGTCCAGCCCCACGGCTCGACCCACGCCCAGCGGCCGGTGCGATACGGCGCCCAGCCGACCGGAACGGCGCGGGGCACCCAGACCGGGCCGTACTCGGGGACCTCGCGCCAGTCGCCGTGCTCGGCGAGCGACTCGTACCCGGTCATCTCCGGGGAGACGTAAGGGGCGATCCGCGACGTCTCCTCGCGCCGATCGCGAGCGAGGGCCCAGTCGTCGAACGCGTCCGGTCGCGCTTCGGCGAGGAGGACGTCGCCGTTGCGCCACACCTCTGCGCGCTTGCCCGGACGGACCACGATCGAATTGCTGCCGGCCTCGACGCGCGTGGCGCCAATGTCAGCGCTCACTACAGTCGTGTCGGGCACAGTGCCTGTGTCGAACCGATAGCGGCCGGACTCGAGCAGCGTCGCGCGCGCCTCGGGCGTCTCGACCGAGAACTCGCGTGCAACTTCGCTATCCCGCACCCGCGCGTCGATCGTGCCCTGCAACAGGCGCAGCGCAATTGCGTCGTCGTCGAGCCGGACGATCTCGAGCTCGGTCGCACCCGCAAGCCGGACCGCGGTGGAGCCGACGCGCACTTCGGCGCGCGCGCCGGGCGCCGCCGAGAGCCGGGCGCCCGTCGTGATCGGCCAGTTGACCGGCAGCGGGACCCACTCGCCGTCGCGCAGGTATGCGACGTCGCCTTCGACGAGGCTCGCGCGGCCGACCCGCGCGGGCGGATCGGAGTCCGCGGCCGCCGCAGCGTTTCCGAGCAGCCCGAGGGTGAGCAGCAGGAAGGGTAGAGACCTGAACAGGGACGTTGCCATCGCGTTCTCCGGTGCGTGCGCAACACGCGCCACTCGAACGCAAAACGACGCTCCGAGAGATCACCGTTGACCCTTGAAACACGCTGTTTCAACTGCGTCCGCGAAGCGTCGTGGCGGGACGACGGCGTCGGGTTCGCGACTACAATCGCGCCTCCCATGACGCTCCTGACGCTCGCCGCCGCTCAACTCGCCTACGGCGATCTGCCGCTGCTCGATCGCGCGGCGCTCACCGTGCTCGACGGCGAGCGCATCGGCCTGATCGGCCGCAACGGCACCGGCAAGTCCTCGCTGCTGCGGGTCCTCACCGGGCGGACCCCGCTCGACGATGGCGAGCTGAAGGTGCGCGACGGGCTGTCGATCGCGCTCGTGGAGCAGGAGCCCGAGCTGCCGCCCGCCCCGACGCTGCGCGAGAGCCTGGCGCAGCGCGGCCGGCTCGAGGAGATCCACGACGAGCGCGAGCGCTGGCGCGCCGAGGCGCGGCTGGTCGAGTCGCTGCATCGCTTCGGGCTCGACGGGGCGCTGGATCCGGCGGTGCTCTCGGGCGGCGAGCGCAAGCGCGGCGCACTCGCCCTGGCGCTCGCGCTGCAGCCCGAGCTGCTGCTGCTCGACGAGCCGACCAACCACCTCGACATCGACGGCATCACGCGGCTCGAGGAGCTGCTGCTCAAGGGCCCGACGGCGATCCTCATCACGCACGACCGCGCGTTCCTCGATCGCGTGGCGACGCGCATCATCGAGCTCGACCGCGGGACACTGCGCTCGTACCCGGGCAACTTCGCCGCGTTCGAGGCGCGCCGGCGCGACGAGCTCGCCGCCGAGGAGGTCGCAAGCCGCCGCTTCGACAAGTTCTGGGCGCAGGAGGAGGTCTGGATCCGCAAGGGCGTCGAAGCGCGCCGCACGCGGAACGAGGGTCGCGTCAAGCGATTGGAAGCGCTGCGCCGCGAGCGCACCGCGCGGCGGGACCGCCTCGGGAACATCAAGCTCACGCTCGATGCGGGCGAGCGCTCCGGCAAGCTCGTCGCGGAGCTCGAGGGCGTCGGCAAGCGCTTCGGCGCGCTCGAGATCGTGCGCGACCTGTCGATGCGCATCATCCGCGGCGATCGCATCGGGCTCATCGGCCCGAACGGCGCCGGCAAGAGCACGATGCTCCGGCTCCTCCTCGGCACGCTCGCGCCCGATGCGGGCAGGGTGCGCCTGGGCACCGGCCTGCAGGTGGCGTACTTCGACCAGATGCGCGAGCAGCTCGACCCCGAGCAGTCGGTCGCCGACACGATCAGCCCGGGATCGGAGTGGGTCGCGATCGGCGGCGAGCGCAAGCACGTGATGAGCTATCTCGGCGATTTCCTCTTTCCGCCGCGGCGCGTGCAGGCGAAAGTGTCGAGCCTATCGGGCGGGGAGCGCAACCGGCTGCTGCTCGCCCGGCTGTTCGCCCGGTCGGCCAACCTGCTCGTGCTCGACGAGCCGACCAACGATCTCGACATCGAATCGCTCGAGCTGCTCGAGTCGACCTTGCAGGACTACACGGGCACGTTGCTGCTGGTGAGCCACGATCGCGCGTTTCTCGATAACGTGGTCACGCAGACGCTCGTCGCCGAAGGCGGCGGAAAGTGGCGCGAGTACGTGGGCGGGTACAGCGACTGGCTCGCCCAGCGGCCTGCGCCGGTGCCGGTCGCGCAGGCTGCCGCCGCCCCGGCCGCCCGCGCCGCGCGGCAGCCGTCGCGCGAGGCGCAGAAGGTCAAGCTCTCGTTCAAGGAGCAACGCGACCTGGAGGCGCTACCCGCGGAGATCGAGGCGCTGGAGCGCGAGCAGCACGAATTGACGGCGCAGATGGCGAGCGCCGACTACCACAGGCACGGCGCCGAGCGGATCAAGTCGGATCGCCAGCGCGCCACCGAGATCGAGCGGTTGCTCGAGCGCAAGTTCGAGCGCTGGAGCGCGCTCGAGGAGAAGGCGAAGGCGGCGCTCGCCGGTGCGAGCTGAAGCCGCGACCCCTACGCCTCGTTCCCGGTCCGCACCGGAAATCCCGCCTCGCGCCACGCTTTCATCCCGCCGTCCAGCGCGACCGCGCGCGGGTAGCCCATCGTGCGGAGCGTCGCGGCGGCGAGCGTCGAGATGCGGCCGAACTCGCAGTAGGCGAGGATGCGCGGCGTCGGGTCGGGCAGGTCCTGGTTCACGCGCAGCTCGAGCTGGCCGCGCGGCAGGAGGCGCGCGCCCGGGATGTGGCCCTCCGCGTAGGCATCGCGCTCGCGCACGTCGAGCACGATGAGGTCGGCCGCGGGCGAGTCGATCCGCGCCTTCAGCTCCTCGAGCGACATGAACGGCAACGGTCGCGGCCGCCTCGGCGAGGAGCTGCGCAACGGTTTTCCCACCGCTCATGTTGGTGCGCAACGCCTCGGTGAGATGTGTCGGCATCGTGAGATTGAGGTTGCGCATCATCGCGACGAACTCGGTCCGGTCGCGCTTCTGCAGCCGCGGATTCGCGGCAAGCTCTTGCGCGATCGTCGTGTGGCCCTGGCCCTTGTAGTCGTGCGCCGGGTACACCGTGAGCGCCGGGTCGAGCTTCAGCAGCTTGTTGAAGAGGCTGTCGTGGAGCGCCTCCGGGTCGCCGCTGGGAAGGTCGGTGCGGCCGGTGGCCCCGATGAGCAGCGTGTCGCCGGTGAACGCGCGGTCCTCCGCGACGAGGCACATCGAGTCGCGCGTGTGCCCCGGGGTATGCAGCACCCGCAGCCGCAGCTTTCCCACGGCCAGCATCTCGCCGTCGTCGAGGCGCATGTCCACGAACGGCGCCGGGCTCGCGCGATGCATCACCACCGGTACGGCGAGCCGTCGCGCGAGCTCCCGCGTCCCGGAGAAGTGGTCGGCATGCGTGTGCGTGTCGATCAGGTACCGGATCCGCAGGCTGTCCCGCGCCGCGAGCGCGACGTAGCGGTCGACCTGGCTCAGCTCCGGATCGATCAGCGCGCCCGCGCAGGTGTCGGGGCAGCCGACGAGGTAGGACTGGCAGCCGCCGGTGGCGATTTGCTCGAAGATCACTGTCGCGTCACTCCCGGAGAGGCCCGCGCCACATTAACCCGCCGGCCCGATCGGCACAATCCGCGACGCCCGGTGTTCATCCGACCACCGCCACCGCCTCGATCTCGACCTGCATGTCCGGGTGCGCCAGCCGGCTCACTTCGAGCGTCGTGCTCGTCGGCCAGCCCGGCCCGAAGAACTCGTGCCGGATGTCGGTGCACTTGAAGAACGCGTCCATGTCCGTGACGTAGGTGTTGGTCTGGACGACGTCCTCCCAGCTCGCCCCGGACTCGGCGAGGGCCTGCGCGATGTTCTCGCATACCCGGCGGAACTGCGTGCGCATGTCGCCCTTGCCCACGACGTTGCCGTCCTTGTCCCAGGCGAGCTGGCCGGAGACGAAGATCAGTCGCTTTCCTTCGACCGAGAGGGCGTGCGGGAAGATCGACTTGCCGTTGAACACGCGCGAATGCAGCTTGTCGCTCACGATGTGACGCTTGGTGGCGGGTGGCATGTGTGCTCTCCTCCGGTGGGTCGTTCAGCGCGCGAGGGTAGCGGGGAATCGGGCGCCGCGGTGCCGATGCCCGCTCGCGAGCCGGACGCTATAGTTCCGAGTCATGAAGCTCCGGATGCACGAAAACTCGCTGTTCGCGGTCCTGCTGCGCTCACCGTGGTGGATCAGCATCGCCATTGCCGCCGGACTCGCGCTGGCGGCGCGGCTCGTGATCCCCGACCTCTACGCGGTTTTTGTCGGGCTGCCGTTCCTGGGGATCGGGCTCTTCGCCGGCTGGAAGCAGCTGCGCGCGCCGAGCGCCAAGCGGGTCGCCGGCACGCTCGAGGCAGTGCGCGCGATGCAGTGGGGCGATTTCTCCGCCGCGATCGAGGACGCGTTCCGGCGCGACGGCTACGCGGTGAGCCGATTTAACGGCGGGGGGGCCGATTTCGAGATGACCAAGGCCGGGCGCGTGTCGCTGGTGAGCTGCAAACGCTGGAAGGTCGTGCGCACCGGCATCGAGCCGCTGCGGGAGCTGGATGCGGCGCGGCGCGCGCGCGAGGCGCACGAGAGCGTCTACGTCGTGGCGGGCGAGGTCTCCGACAATGCGCGCGCATTCGCGACCCAGAAGAACATCCGTCTCGCGCAAGGCGCCGAGCTCGCACGGCTGCTGCGCGGCAGCGTTTGAGACCGTTCGAGGCGAGGCGATGACGATCCGGCACGCCCTCCTGATCTTCTTCCTGGCGGCCGCCGCCGGCACCGCGCAGGCCTTCACCGGACCCGAGGGCGACGCGCTGATCAAGCACTTCCTGGCCTCGAAGAAGACGCCCGACCTGGACCCCTCGGAACTCGGCAAGGCGCTGGTGGACCTGAATGGCGACGGAAAGGCCGAGCTCGTGCTCGTCTGGGTGCAGCTGGGGCCGACGTACTTCTACAACCACCTCACCGTGTTCATCGACGAGGGCAGGAAGTACCGCACGCTCACGACGCCGCTGACGGGCGAGGCCAAGCTCCTCGGCGTCAAGGGCGGCGTGATCTTCGTCGAGGAGAAGACGCTGGGCCCGAAGGACCCGCGCTGCTGCCCGAGCGTGGTGAAGCAGGTGAAATACCGCTGGGACGGGAAGAAGATCCAGCGGCTGCCGTGACGAGGCCCGCGCCATGAAGATCGTCGACGTCAAAGTCCACCCGCTGCGCACGCCGCTCGAGCAGCCGTTCGCCTTCTCGCAGGGCTGGGTCAAGCACCGCTCCGCGACCCTCGTCGAAGTCGTGACCGATGCGGGGCTGGTGGGCTGGGGCGAGGCGTTCGCGCAGGGCCTCGAGCCCCCGCAGATCGCCGCGGCGGTGATCGATGCGGCGCTCAAGCCGGTGGTGCTCGGCGCCGATCCGCTCGATACGGAAGTCCTGTGGCATCGCATGTATCACGCGACGCGCGACTATGGGCGCAAGGGGTCGGTCGTCGCGGGCATCAGCGCGATCGACATCGCGCTGTGGGACCTTGCCGGCAAGGCGCACGGCGTTCCGGTGCACAAACTGTTCGGCGGGGCGTTCCGCACGCGGGTCCAGGCGTATGCGACGGGCTTCTACCGGATCTCGGGACAGGGCGAGGCGAGCCGGCTCGCGGACGAGGCGATCGCGCATCACGCCGCCGGCTTCCGCGCGATGAAGGTAAAGCTCGGCTACGGCCTCGCCGACGATCTCGCCGTGATGGCCGCGGTCGGCCGTGCGATCGAGGGCCGCGGGGTCACGCTGATGGTCGACACCAACCACGCCTACGGCGTCGGCGACGCCGTGCGGCTCGGGCAGGCGCTCGCGCCGTACGGGCTGCGCTGGTACGAGGAGCCGGTCGCGCCGGAGCACCTCGCCGGCTACCGCGAAGTGCGCAGCCGCTGCCCGATGCCGATCGCAGGCGGGGAGAACGAGCACACCCTCTACGGCTTCCGCGAGTTTCTCGCCGCCGGCGCCGTCGACATCGCGCAGCCGGACATCGGCTCGGTGGGCGGATTCACGGCCTGCCGGCACGTCATCGCGCTCGCCCAGGCGCACGGGGTGCAGGTGAATCCGCACGTCTGGGGCTCGGGCGTCGCGCAGGCGGCATCGCTGCAGCTCATCGCAGCGGCGCCGATCGCGCATCACTCGGTGTTCGCGGAAGAGCCGATCTTCGAGTACGACCGCTCGTCGCACCCGTTCCGCCAGCAGCTCATCGACGAGCCGGTGGTGCAGCGCGACGGGTGGATCGACGTCCCGTCCCGCCCGGGGCTGGGCGTCGAGGTCGACCGTGCGGTGCTCGACCGCTACCGCCTCTGAGCGTCCGGCGCGATCCGGCGCGACATCAGGTCACCGGAAAAGCCCACGCCGCCTGCGGGTCGTCGGCGCCGATCTGCGCGCGGAACAGCCGCTCGTCCGCGGCGCGCAGGCGCCGGCTGAGCTCGCGCGCGATGTTCATCTGGATCAGCGCGAACTGCTCGAGGTGGGTCTCGTAGAGCTTGTACAGGCGCGCGGTCGACAGCTCGATCGCCGTGCACGGTTCGAGCGCGAGCACCGAAGCGCTGCGGGGAAACAGGTCGAGGAGCGCCATCTCGCCGAAGCAGTCGCCCGCGGACAGCTGCCCGAGCAGGTGCGGCTCGCCCGCCCAATGCTTGAGGATCGCGACCTTGCCCGTCTCCAGCACGAACATCGACTCGGCCCTGTCGCCCTCCCGGAAGAAGTACTCGCCCTGCGCCACGGCCACCGCCGCCGCGGCCTCGACGAACGCGGCGAGCACGTCGGCACGAATCCCGCCGAAGATGGGCATGGCTTGCAGCGCTGCGATGCGTGACGCCTGCATGGGGCCTCCTCCGGGATCGACCCGGACGCCGCTTCGATCCTAGTCCCGCTCGGCCGCGAGCGCCTTGATGACCTCGAGCCCGGTGCGCGCCCGCTCGCGTGCCTGCTCGGGCGATTCCTTGCCGAGCTCGGTGGCGGCGATGAACTCGTACATGTCGGCGGCGCCCTGCAAAATGCGCGGCGTGAGCCCGGCTTCCGCGAACGTCGCCGCGATCTCGGTCGTCTCGGGCACCCAGCGATAGGCCTTCGGCGCCATGTTGGTGAGGTTGCGGAGAATCCACTCGCGGATCGCGGCCTGGCTGCCGGCGAGCTCGGCGTCGAGCGTGTCGGCCACGCCGAGGCGGCGCGCCACGATGAGCATCTCGGTCAGCAGCGCGATTGCGCCCTTGGTGACCGCGCCGTAGCACATCTTCACCGACGCGGCGTCGCCGATCCGGTCGCTCACGATGCGCACCGAGAGGGTCTCGTGCGCGAGCGGCAGGAGCGCCCCGGCCTGCGGCCCGGACACGTAGAGCCGGATGCCGCCCTTGCCGCGCGGCGGCGGCCCGATGATCGCGGCGTCGACGAAAATGGCGCCCGCCTCGCTCAGCACGGCGTCCATCCCGCGCTTGGTCGCGGGGGCCACCGCGTTGCAATCGGCGAACAGCAGCCGCCTGCCCGAGCGCCGGACCGCGCCGGCCACCGCGCGCGCCGTCGCCATGGCCGCGCCGGGGTCGAGGATCGACAGGATCGCGTCGCAGCGGCGCACCAGCGTGTCGAGGTCGCCGCAATCGTCGATCCCGCCCTGGGCGGCGAGCGCGCGCGTGCGCTCGCTGCGGCCCTGCAGCGCGGTGTGTACCTCGAACCCCGTCTCGCGGAGCCGGATCGCGACCGCCTGGCCCATGTCGCCCGGGCTCACGATGCCGATGTGCCTGAGATTCATGGCTCCTCCCGTCTTCCCTGCGCCTGTGTGAGCCACCGGTCGAGCTGATTCGCGAAGCGCTGCCGGTCGCCGTGCGCGATGGGCGCGGGGCCGCCGGTCTGCACGCCGCTCGCGCGCAGCTCGTCCATGAAATTGCGCATCGTCAGCCGCTCGCGAATGGTGTCGCGCGAGTAACGCTCCCCGCGCGGATCGAGGGCGTCGCCGCCGCGCTCGATCACCGCGGCGGCGAGCGGGATGTCGGCGGTCACGACCAGGTCGCCCGGCTGGACGCGGCGCACGATCTCGTTGTCGGCGACGTCGAACCCGCGCGGCACCTGAACCACGCGGATGTAAGCCGACGGCGGGGCGCGCAGCGGCTGGTTGGCGACCAGGGTCAGCGGCACCTGCGCGCGCTCGGCGGCGCGGTAGAGGATGTCCTTCACCACGGCCGGACAGGCGTCGGCGTCGACCCAGATGTGCACCGGGCGGATTCTAGGCGTGCGGCGCGGTGTTGACCCGGCGCCGGCGGATGACGCAGGATCGCACCTCCGATCGCAATGGGATGCTTGCTTGAAAGCGCTCGTCTGGCTTGCCTGCCTGCCGTTCCTCGGCGCGTGCGCCGGGGTCGCCCCCGTTCCGCCGGAGGCGACGAAGGCGCTCGCGCCGACCGGGAAGCTCCACGCCGCCATCAACTTCGGCAATCCGGTGCTCGCGCAGAAGGACCCGACGACCGGCGCGCCGGGCGGCGTGTCGGTGGATCTCGCGCGCGAGCTCGGACGGCGGCTGGGCGTGCCGGTCGAGCTCGTCACGTTCGACGCCGCGGGCAAGGTGTTCGACGCGCTCGGCAGCGGCGCGTGGGACGTCGCGTTTCTCGCGATCGAGCCGGTCCGCGCGGCCCAGATTTCCTTCACCGCACCCTATGTCCACATCGAGGGGACCTATCTCGTCCGCACCGACTCGCCGCTGCGCGCGATCGGGGACTTCGACCGCGACGGCGTGCGCATCGCAGTGGGGAACAAGAGCGCATACGACCTCTACCTCAGCCGCACGCTCAAGCGCGCGCAACTCGTCCGCGCGCCGACTGCGCCGGCGTCGATCGAGCTCTTCGTGAAGGAGCGGCTCGATTTCGTCGCCGGCGTGAAGCAGCCGCTCGTCCACTATGCAGCCGCGAACCCGGGTTATCGCGTGATCGAGGGGCGCTTCATGCTGATCGAGCAGGCCATGGGCACTCCGCAGGGCCGCGCGGCCGGCGCGCGCTACCTGCGCGAGTTCGTCGAGGAGATGAAAGCGTCCGGGTTCGTCGCGCGTGCACTGGAGCGCAGCGGCCAGCGCGACGCGACCGTCGCGCCGCCGGCGCGCTGAACCGGCCGCGCATGACGAGCGGGAACACATGACCACGGACGCCTGGCCCCGGATCGCCGTACTCGGCGCGGGCGCCGTCGGCTGCTACTACGGGGGCATGCTCGCGCGCGCGGGCGCGCCGGTGACACTGATCGGCCGGCCGGTTCACGTCGAGGCTTTCCGGCGCGACGGACTTTTCCTCGACACCCTGCAGTTCAAGATGCACGTGCCGGTCGCCGCATCGAGCGACGCGAACGCCGTTGCCGGCGCGGAGCTCGTCCTCGTGTGCGTGAAGTCCGGCGACACGGATGCGGCGGCGAAGTCGATCGCGCCTCATCTCGCCCCCGGCGCCGCCGTCGTCAGCCTGCAGAACGGTGTCGACAACGCGGCGCGCATGCGCCCGCTCGTGACGGCCGAGGTGCTCGCGGCGGTCGTGTACGTCGGGTGCCAGATGGCCGGGCCGGGGCATGTGCGCCACACCGGGCGCGGCGACCTCGTCCTCGGCGGGCAGGCCGGCTCCGCCGCAGGGGCGCGGCGCGCCGCCGCGGTCGCGGCGGTGTTCGAGCGCGCCGGCGTGCCGTGCAAGGTGTCGCCGAACGTCGACGGCGAGCTGTGGACCAAGCTCATCATCAACTGCGCCTACAACGCGGCCTGCGCGCTCTCGCGCCTGCCGTACGGGCCGATGATCGCGAGCCCCTGGGCGCGCGACCTCATGGCGCAGGTGGTGGACGAGGCCGTGGCCGTCGCCCGCGCGGACGGGATCGCACTCGACACCGCCGGCCTGCTCGAGCGCGTGCTGGGTATCGGCGCGGCGATGCCGGCGCAGATCTCGTCCACCGCGCAGGACATCGGGCTCGGCAAGCCGACCGAGATCGACGCGCTGAACGGCTATGTCGCGCAGCGTGGCGCGGCGCTCGGCGTTCCCGCGCCGGTCAATCGCACGCTGCATGCGCTGGTGAAGCTGCTGCAGCTGGCGCCCGTCACCGGCCGGACGGCCTGATTCCCGCGGCGCGGGCTTCAGCGGTTCTCGAGCCGATTGAGGTCGAAGAGGCCCGCCTCCAGCGGCTGCACGCGCGCGTACGCGTCATTCATCGCGTCGCTCGCGGCCCAGAACGCCGCGTCGGTGCGGCGGACGGCGAAGCCGTCGGCGAGCTTGCGGTAGTCGGCCTCCGAGCCGAGTCCACGAATCGCCGCCGCGAGCGCCGGCAGCTCCGCGCGGCGGACGCGGAAGACCGCATTCGGATAGGCGCCGATGAACCCCGGCACCAGCGTGAGCGTGTTCTCCGCCGGCAGCAGCTCCTGCTTCTCCAGGAAGATGTGCGACACGTTGCTGTGCGCGGTGTCGCGCAGGAGCGTGAACCACTGCGGCGGGCGCGGCGGGTCGTCGACGCGGATGAAGATCATCTCGGGCAGCCACGCGGTGCTCGCCCCCCGCACCGCGGCGAGCGCCTGCAGGTCGCGTCGCAGCGCCGCGTCGGCCACGGTCGCGAGGTCGTAGCGCGTCGCCAGAACCGGCGCGAGGCGCGCCCGCAGCAGGCCGTAGAGCTCGCGCTGCGGATCGGCCGTCCGATAGTCGATGCCGGTCTCGAGGTCGAGTTGCGCCCGGCGTCCGTACACATAGTCCTTCACCGAGTCCGACGCGCCGCGATACCAGTAATCGCGCGTCGGCTCGCGCGCCGCCCGCGGGAGGAAGACCAGGAAGTTGAACTCCCCTTCCATCCGCAGGAAGTCCATGTACAGCCGGCTCGTGAGCTGGTGACCGGCGTTGCCGTACACGTCGTAGCCGGCGACGAGCAGGTAGTAGATGCGCTCGAGGAGCGGGTAGCCGATGACCCAGGCCGTCTTCGGCGGCTCGCCCACCAGCCCCTGCACGACGGACGCGCTGTCGAAGTGCCGGAAGACCGTCAGCGCGGCGTTCGGATTGCGGCCCTCGCCGTCCCAGACGAGCGCGAGGTCGATCTTGCGCGGCCCGTCGAGCGCCTGCTCGAGGTTGCGGGTCTTCGCCTGCAAAAAGCGCGTCTCCAGGTCGGCGTACTGGAGCCACGGCCGCAGCAGCGGCGCGTTGCTGCCCCATTCGGCGGGCAGGCGCAGATCGCCCGACTGGCGCGCGATCAGCTCGGCGCTCGCCTCGCTCGCGCTGATCGCCGGATCGGCGAAGAAGACCCAGAAGCGGTCCTCGATCACGTCGACCGCGAGCTGGCCGCGGCACACCGGGCCCTTGATGAAGTTCAGGATGAAGAAGTTCGCCTCGTCGAGCAGGAAGCGGTAGCGCGAGTCGACCGGCAGGGCGCGGAAGGCGACGAACGGGTTCGACGCCGTCTCGATCGCGTAGTCCGGCAGCGCGTCGACCTGGAATTGCGCGGCGAGGAACCAGGCGCGGTACTTCGCCATCCGCGCGGGCGAGAGCGCGTAGGGCATGTGCGTCTTGGCGAGGATCGTCTCCGGCTCGGGCACCAACCGGTAGTACACGCGCGGCACCTGCGGATCGTCGTACGGCCGCCGCGTCGCGACAAACGCGACCGGCGTGCCCGGCGGCGTGGCGGACCGGACGAGGCGGAAGGCGCGCCGGCCCGGGTCGCCCTCGAAGTACAGATACCCGAGGTACAGGTGCTCGTACAGATAGCGGCTCATCAGCCGCTCCTTGAGCGAGTCGCCATTGAGGAACGCCTCCCACTCGCGCACCTGGCGGCTCGCGTCCGCGGACGGCGGCACCGACCCGTCGTAGGGCGCGCCGGCCTCGAGCCAGCGCGTGACCGTCTCGAATTCGCGCGGATCGAGTCCAGGGAGGCCGTAGGGCATGCCCGCGAGCGGGAAGTCGCGCTCGTAGGCGTCGTACTGCTCGATGCGCGGGCACGACTGGCTGCGGTCGAGCGAGAAATCGAACGGCTTCGGGAGCACCGCCTCGCCCGGCAGCGGATGGGCGCGCTTGAGCGCGAGGGTCCGGTAGAGCACGCTCGCCGCGAGGTTCGCATCGGGCGTCGGCGCGCGCTCGTTTAGGATCGGGAAGAAGCCCTTCTTGCGCCACTCGGACGGTCGCTGCGCGTCCACGAACAATCGCGTCGTCGGCGCCTCGAGCAGGCGGCCGCCGTCATAAATGGGGGCGGTACTTCCGCCGCGCGCAATCCCTTCCCAAGCGCCGAGCTTGATCTGGCAGGGCGCGTCGTAGCAGCCGTGGCAGACGACGCAGCGGCGCTCGAGGATCGGCTGCACGTCCTTGCGGTAGGACATCCCGCCCGGCGCAGGCGCACGCGGCGCATCGTAGCGCGCGGGGTCCGGCGCGCCATAGCGCTCGTCGAGGTGGGAGTCCTGGACGAGTGCCGCGCAGCCGGCGATGCAGACGACGAGCAGGGCGAGCGGGGTGCCGCGCATGCGTCCCGGCTCAGCCCTTGCGGCGCGTCGCCGCGCCCGCGCCCTTGCGCCGTGCCGGCGTCGCCGGCAATCCGGTGTGCTGCGTGCGGAACGGGCGATGCGCGCTAGCGCCGCGCCGGCCTTCGTGCGCCTCGCCCGTCCCCGCCGGCTGGTACGCCGGCACGAGATGATGCCTGCCGCTGCCGATCAGGTCGGTGCGGCCCATGCGCCGCAGCGCCTCGCGCAGCATCGGCCAGTTGTGCGCGTCGTGGTAGCGCAGGAACGCTTTGTGCAGGCGGCGCACCTTCAGTCCCTTCGGCACGACCACGTCTTCGCTCGTGCGCGACACGCGCCGCAGCGGGTTCTTGCCGCTGTGATACATGGCGGTGGCGGTCGCCATCGGCGAAGGCAGGAATGCCTGCACCTGGTCGGCGCGGAAGCCGTTCTTCTTCAGCCACAGCGCGAGCTCCAGCATGTCCTCGTCGGTGGTGCCGGGGTGCGCCGCGATGAAGTAGGGAATGAGGTACTGCTCCTTGCCCGCTTCCTTCGAGTAGCGGTCGAAGAGCTCCTTGAACCGGTAGTAGGTCCCGACGCCCGGCTTCATCATCTTCGAGAGCGGACCTTCGCCGATCGCCTCGGGCGCGATCTTGAGATAGCCGCCGACGTGGTGCTGCGCGAGCTCCTTCACGTACTCGGGCGACTCGATCGCGAGGTCGTAGCGCACGCCCGAGGCGATCAGCACCTTCTTGATGCCCGGCAGCTCGCGCGCCCGACGGTAGAGCTTGATGAGCGGCGCGTGGTCGGTGTTCAGGTTCGGGCAGATGCCGGGATAGACGCACGAGGGCCGGCGGCAGGCGCTCTCGATCTCGCGGCTCTTGCACGCGAGGCGATACATGTTGGCGGTCGGCCCGCCGAGATCGGAGATGACGCCGGTGAAGCCCGGCACCGTGTCGCGTACCGTCTCGATCTCGCGGATCACCGAGTCCTCCGAGCGGCTCTGGATGATGCGGCCCTCGTGCTCGGTGATCGAGCAGAACGTGCAGCCGCCGAAGCAGCCGCGCTGGATGGCGATCGAGAAGCGGATCATCTCGTGCGCCGGGATCTTCGCGCTCCCGTAGAACGGGTGCGGCTGGCGCCGGTACGGCAGCTCGTATACCCAGTCCATCTCCTTCGTCGTGAGCGGGATGGGCGGCGGGTTCAGCCACACGTCGAGCTCGCCGTGACGCTGCACGAGCGCGCGCGCGTTGCCGGGATTCGACTCGACGTGCAGGATCCGGGAAGCATGGGCATACAGCACCGGGTCGTTCGCCACCCGCTCGTACCCGGGCAGGCGCACGACGCTGCGGCCGCGGTCGGCGTTCCTCACGTCCCGCTCGAAGCGCACCACCTGCTGCGCCGGCCGCCCCGCCTTGGTTCCCGCGTTGTCCGCCATGGCGTACGGATCGACCGGCGGGTTCAGCGGACCCGGCGTGTCGAGGTGCGTCGAGTCGATCTCGATCCAATCGGGCGGCAGGGATCGGCGCGCGAACGCGGTGCCGCGCAGATCGGTGATGTCGTGGATGGATTCGCGCGCTGCGAGGCGGTGCGCGATCTCGCAGATCTGCCGCTCGGCGTTGCCGAACACGAGCAGATCGGCCTTCGCGTCGAGCAGAATCGAGCGGCGCACCTTCTCCGACCAGTAGTCGAAATGCGCGATGCGTCGCAGCGAAGCCTCGATTCCGCCGATCACGATCGGCACGTCGTTGAACGCCTCGCGCGCGCGCTGGGCGTAGACGATGACGGAGCGGTCCGGTCGCTTGCCGCCTTCGCCGCCCGGCGTGTACGCGTCATCGCTGCGGATGCGCCGGTCCGCGGTGTAGCGGTTCACCATCGAGTCCATGTTCCCCGCGGTGATGCCGAAGAACAGGTTCGGGCGACCGAGCGCGGCGAACGGCTCGGCGCTGTGCCAGTCGGGCTGCGCGATGATGCCGACGCGGAAGCCCTGCGCCTCGAGCACGCGCCCGATGATGGCCATGCCGAAGCTGGGGTGATCGACGTACGCATCGCCGGTCACCATGACCACGTCGCAGCTGTCCCAGCCGAGCGCGTCCATCTCCTCGCTCGACATCGGCAGGAACGGCGCGATGCCGAAGCGCGCGGCCCAGTGCTTGCGGTAGCTCGACAGGTCGCGGGCGGGTTGCATGACGGATGGGATTAGAACAGAAGCGAAGGTGGACGCGACGTTCTGTTGACGGGCGTTTCTGCTGGGTATTACCATGGTGTCACCTATTCACGGATCGTCGCGATGACCTCCACCACGACGCTCAAGCTTCCCGAGCCGCTGAAGGCTCGCATCGCTCCGCTCGCTGAGGCGGCGGGGAAGACGCCGCACGCTTGGATGGTTGACGCACTGGAGGCTCAGGCTGCGTTGGCGGAAATGCGCGAGGCGTTCATCGTCGAAGCTGAAGCATCCGCAGCGGACGTGGACGCCGGTGGACCGCTGTACGCGGCCGAAGAAGTGCACGCATATATCGCGGCGCGCGCTACGGGAAAGACGGCGCGCCGCCCGCAGCCGGCACGGCGTGCTCGCAAACGCTAGGACGAGCCGCGTCAGACCGCATTGGCTGAGATCCTCTACAGCGCGCGGGCGCTGACCGATCTCGATCGGCTATTCGACTTCCTTGATGCAGTGGCTCCCGCCGCCGCGGTCAACGCAGCGGAGGCCATCGTGGATGCCGTTCGGGTCCTGAAACGTCACCCTTACATCGGCCGGCCGGTCCGAGGGCGCCTGCGTGAACTCGTGATCTCTTATGGTCGGACCGGGTATGTCGCGCTGTATCGGGTCTCGCCGCGCCGGGACAGGATCGAGGTGCTCGCCATTCGGCACCAGCGCGAGGCGGGCTACCACGTCTAGCACGAGCAAATAAGCGAGACGATGTTCGTCGACGCCGTGCGGCGATACGTCGATGCGTCACGAGAGCAAAGGCTGGCTCGCGGGGCTGACGATCGAGGCGCTCGCTGCCGAAGTCGCGCTGTGCCGCAACCCCCGACCGGGACGCGTCAAGCGAGATCTCGCCCGCTGCAGACGAGCTACGATTGAGCAGACTTGGCCAGCGTCGTCCTGATGCGCTGCGCGAGGATTCGCGCGCCGTGCAGGCCGGCCTCGATGGCCGCTTTCGCCGCTTCCGTCGCGAAGTACAGCACGTCGGAGATTGCCTCCGCGCGCTGCAACGCGGCCATCGCCACCTGGCGGTCGGCCGCGTTCATCTGGACGCCTTCCACCAGTTCGGCGGTGGACTTGCCAATGGGTCTCCCAGTAACTCGTTTCACGCGGATACCTTCATCATTTCAGGCGAGCATGTTGCGTCGCACAAATCGAGTATAGGTGCCGGGGAAGGAATCTCTAAATCGTAGTTTCGGATGGCCGCGATCACTCCGGCGAATCGAGCCGGATCTCCGCCCGCACCACGCCGGCTCGCTCGTGCCGCGCCGTGAGCTTCACCACGCCGCCTGACGGCGCGCGCACGACCCATTCCGCCTTCGCGCGATCGTCGGTTGCATCGCCGCCCCAGCCGGCCCAGCTGCTCGGCACCGTCGGCTTGTACGCGCGACCCTCGAGCTGGCCGAGGTCCTCGCGCGCGATGCCGGTCTCGAGCAGCGCGTCCGGCGGCAGCTCGATCTCGGCGATCACCCCGCGCACGGTCTTGTTCTTCAATGCGCGCTGCGTGACGTAGCTCGGCAGCCAGCCCGTGTTTTGGACGACGAGACGAACGCGCCACGTTTCGGCGCCAAGCCGCGCGGCGCTCGCCTCGACGAGCTCGAGCTGAGGCGACACGAGGAGGTTCCACACGAGCCACTTCGGGAAGAGCGCGAGTTCCTTCTCGAGCAATGCGTGCGGCGGATTGCTCCAGGTGTAGAGCGCGTTCCAGCCGCCAAGCTCGACCTCACCGAGCTGCGGGTGCCGGAACGGATACCAGTCGACGAAGCCGCGGCCGGCCAGCGTCTTGTCGTTCCACTCGAGCAGCTTGAGGTCGTCCTCGACCGGGTGCTCGCGGTACCACTCGATGAACTTGTAGTCAGCGATGCCGGCCGCGCGCTGCGGGCTCCAGATCTCGATCGTCCACGCGAACACGCCGAGATGGTCGTAGGCCCAGTCGTCGAACGAGCCGGTGATGACCTCCTTCGGGTGATAGCGGAAGTCGTGGAACACCGAGATGCTCGGATAGCCGGTGATCTCGGTCCCCTTCCCGCCGAGCTTCTGGTACGTCCGGAGATCCTCGACCGGCAGGGCGTCGTCGGCCTGGTGCGAGTACGGTCGGAGCAGCACGCCGCTGTAGGTGTGGAACAGGATCGCGCCGGTGATGTTCGGATGCGCGGCGACGAACTGCACCGCCGTGCGCACCTCGGGCTCGGAGGTCGGGAAGGGTCCCGCGCCGTACTGTTCGTGCTCCTGCCGCCAGCCCGCGGGGAAGTTGCGATTCAGGTCGAGCTGCTCCTTGCGCGGCTGCAGCTTGAACGTCGCCCCGTCCCAGCCGTCGATCAGCCCTTCCGGCAGCAGCCGGTAGTAGCGGCCACCGGTCTCGGCCGGATCGCGACGGACCATGAGGCGCCGATCGCGCTCGGACGTCTTCCACGGCCCGTTGGGATCGGGCACGCGCATCGTGAGCACACGGCCGTCGCCGTCGACGTCCTCGCGGCGCAATCCCGCGACGGGCTCCTCGTCGTAGGGGTAGGGCCGCGTGCTGGAGCGGATGATCTTCGGGACGTCGGCGAGTGCCCATTCGGCGCCGTCCGGGTTGAGACGCGGACAGACGTAGAACGCGCGCGTGTCGAGGCAGCGCGTGATGTCCTCGTCCTTGCCGTACTGCGCGACGAGGTGATGCAGCAGGTAGAGGCACGCCATCGATCCGGCGACCTCGGTCGCATGGATGTTGCCGTCGACCCATAGCGCGGGCTTGTCCCCGTCGGCGCCCGTGTCGAACCGCGTGGCGGTCGCAAGCCAGATGTCGCGCCCCTCGAAGCTCTTGCCGATGCTCTCGATGCGGAGGAGCCGCGGGTGTGCGGCGGCGAGCGCGTGGAGCGCGCGCGTCAGCTCGTCGTAGCGGAGATAGGTGTCGAAACGCATGGCCGATGAGGCAGCGGTAGGGCGGGAGGATTAGACCAGAACCGGCGCGCGCTGCGATATAGTCCGTTCCGGACGGCATCATGGGCGCAGCCAAGATCATCGGTGTTCTGCTGATCGTCGCCGGCGTGGCGGGGCTGATCTACGGCAGCTTCAGCTATACGCGAGAGACGCACGAGGCGAAGCTGGGACCGTTTCAGTTCTCCATCGAGGAGAAGGAAACGGTCGCGATTCCGATCTGGATCAGCGTGGCGGCGATCGCTGCCGGCACGATTCTGCTGGTGACCAACCGCAAGCGCTGACCCCGGGAGGTGCGCGCATGAAATTCCGGCTCCTCGGACGTACCGGCGTGCAGGTGTCGCAACTCTGCGCGGGCACGATGGCATACGGCGGCGATGCCGACGAAAGCGCCTCGGCGGCGATGTACAAGGCGGCCCGCGACGCCGGCATCAACTTCTTCGACACCGCGGACCAGTATAACGACGGGCGCTCGGAGGAGATCCTCGGCGGCCTAATGCGGGGCCACCGCGAGGACCTGGTGCTCGCGACGAAGGGCTTCAACCCGACCGGGCCCGACCGCAACGCGCGCGGTCTCTCGCGCCGCCACATCACGCGCGCCGTGGAGGACAGCCTGCGGCGACTGAAGACCGACCGCGTCGAGGTCTACTACCTGCACCAGCAGGATGCCGCGACGCCGCTCGAGGAGTCCCTGCGCGCATTGGAGGATCTCGTGCGCGCGGGCAAGATCCTGTATCCCGCGCTCAGCAATCACGCTGCGTGGCAGACCCAGATGGCGCTCGACTACCAGGCGGCGCGGAGTTGGGCGCGGCTCCAGGTCATTCAGCCGATGTACAACCTCGTCAAGCGCCAGGCCGAGGTGGAGATCCTCCCGATGGCCGAGGCGAACGGCGTCGCGGTGGTGCCCTACAGCCCTGCGGGCGGCGGACTGCTCTCGGGGAAGTACGAGGACAAGGCGAAGCCCGGGACCGGGCGACTCGTCGCGAACCCTAAATACCGCGACCGGTACGGCGAGGACTGGATGCACGAGACCGCGGCGAAGTTCGCCGCGCTCTGCGCGCAGCGCGGGGTCCACCCGATGAGCATGGCCGTGGCGTGGACCGGCAGCCATCCCGCCATCACCGCGCCGATCATCGGCGCGCGCAGCGTCGAGCAACTGCGCGCGTCGCTCGACTCGGTCGAGATCGAAATGACGCCCGCGCTGCGCGCCGAGATCGCGGCGCTGTCTCGCACCCCGCCGCCGGCGACCGACCGGCTCGAGGAAGCCCTGCCGCCGCAGTAGCCGCGCGTTCTAGCCCGGGGTCTTGTGCGAGGGAAGCGCCGAGCTCGCCCGTGCCAGGGCTTGACGCGTCTCGGTCTCTTCGGTTTCGGCCCACATGCGCGCGGCGCGTGCCGCCAGCGCCTCGACCCGCACCCGCACCTCGGCCGCCTTGCGCACGCGCGTCTCGAACTCGACCCGCGCGCGCCGATGCTGGATCGATTCCTTCACCGCGGCAAGCTTCGCCTCGAGTTGTTCGGTGACCCGCGCTTCGACGCTCGCCAACTCGGCCGCGGCCGCGTGCAACACCCGTTCCTTGTCGATCTTCGTTTCGGCGGCGCGGCGCGCGGATGCGTCGGCTTCGATGCGCGCCCGGCGCGCCTGGAGGAGCTGTGCCAGCGCGCGCGATTTCGCATCGGCCTCCGCGAGCGCCTGGCATTCCGCGACGACGGTCGCTTCCGTGTGGTGACGCAGGGTCTCGTCGGCGCGCGCACGCGCCTCGGCCGCACGCCTGGCGCGTGCCTCGGCCGCAGCGCGTCGTTCCGCTTCGGACGCCGCACCTGCCGCGGCCGCTGCGTGTGACGCCGTTTCCTCGGCGGCGCGCTGTTCCGCTTCGCGTCTTGCAAGGGCGGCCTGCGCGAGCGCCTCCTCCGCGCGTCGTCGCGCTTCGCCTGCCGCTATGGCCGCTGCCTCCGCCGCGATGCGGCGCTCGGCCTCGGCGGCGGCGCCGGCAAGCACGGCTGCGCGTGCGTCCGCCGCTTCGGCGGCGCGCCGGTCGACTTCCGTGCTCGCCATTGCGGTGTCGGCGAGCGCTGCGTCCGCGCGTCGGCGGTCCTCCGCCGCGAGCGCTGCAGCGGCCTGGGCGGCCGCGCGCGCGTCTGCCGCTTCGGCGGCGCGTTGTTCCGCCGCGTGCCTTGCAAGGGCGGTCTGCGCGAGCGCCTCCTCCACGCGTCGGCGCGCCTCGCCTGCCTCCACGGCCGCTGCCTCCGCCGCGATGCGGCGTTCGGCCTCGGCGGCGGCGCTGGCAAGCGCGGCGGCGCGCGCATCCGCCGCCTCGGCGGCGCGCCGGTCGACTTCAGTGCTCGCCATCGCAGCGTCGGCGAGTGCGGCGTCGGCGCGGCGGCGGTCTCCCGCCGCGAGCGTTGCAGCGACCTGAGCGGCGGCACGTGCATCCGCCACTTCGGCGGCGCGCCGATCGGCCTCGCTGCTGGCCATCGCAGTCACGGCGAGCGTCGCTTCGGCGCGTTGGCGGTCCTCGAAGGCGAGCCGCGCTGCCGTTTCGGCGGCCTCCCGCGCATCCGCTGCTTCGGCGGCGCGCCGATCGGCCTCCCTGCTGGCTATCGCGGCGTCGGTGAGGGCCGCTTCGGCGCGCCGGCGCTCCTCGGCGGCGAGCGTCGCGGCCGCTTCGGCTGTCGCGAGCGCGCTCGCCTGGGCCGCCGCATCGCTCTCGGCGCGCGCGCGCGCCTCGGCTTCGGCACGCGCCCGGGCATCCGACGCCGTGCGAATGCGCGCGGCCTCGCTCGCCCGCGCCTCGGCTTCGGCCCGCGCGTTCGCCTCGGCGAGGGCGATCGCATCCTGTTCCTTACGCGCTTCGGCGCGGGCGGCAGCTTCCTGCTGCGCCATCGCGCGCGCGGTTGCGGCCGCCGCGGCCCGCTCCTCGGCTTCGGCACGTGCCTGCGCCCGGTCGCGCGCTTCCAGTTCGGCACGCGCTTTGGTGCGGGCGGCTTCGGCGGCGCGCGTCTCGAGGCTCAAACGCGCCCTGGCTGCGGCAGCGTCCTCCGATTCCGCGCGCGCGCGGAGTTCGGCCGCAGTGCGCGCCTTCAGCTCGGTCTCGATCCGCGCCGCGGCTTCACGCGCTGCGGCCGACTCCGCGGCCACGCGTTCGTGCGCCGCAAGGGCCGCGCGCTCCTCCGCTTCGGCGCGCACGGCTTGGATGCGGCCGAGCTCCTGCTCGAGCCGCATACGCTGCTCCTGCACGGTCTGGGTCGCAACGTCGAGGGCCTCGCGCACGCGCAGCGCTTCGAGCGCGCGGTCGTGGGCCTTGGTGCGCTCCTGCGCTGCATGCATCGCGGCTTGCTCGGCGCGCACCAGCGATTCGGTGAGTCCCTGCGCGCGCGTCTCGGCCTCGGCCCGCGCCTGGGCGACGGCTCGCGCGTTCGCCTCGGCCGCGGCACGCTCGGCAACGACGTGCGCCGCCCGGAGCTCCGCGCGCACACGCGCTTCGGTTTCCTGGAGCAGCCGGTCCTCGGCGACCGCCAAGGCGCTGCCCCCCTGGACGGGCGCGTCCGGCAACGCGAGCTCGGGCAGGGGGCGTGCACGGGCGTCTTCGGCCGGGGCGTCGCGCAGGTTCTGCTCGTAGCCGAGAATCGCCTGGCGGATGGCGTCGAATGCCGCCCGCATCGATTCGCTCTGGGCGGCCGCATCGACGTCGTCTGCGGCGGCCGTGCGACGCCCGGCATCGGCGTCGAAGGCAAGCCTCAGACTGGAAGGTTCGGGATTGGCCATGGCAGCCTCCTTCTCTCTCGGTATCCTGGGACCGGCCCATTTTGGGGTTCGGCTTTAGGGCCGGATGCCAAGGTCTTGAATAGTAACGCCGGATCGGCGGATTGGGGAGCAAAGTTCAGGTTCGACTCGCCGCAGCCCGGACTGACCGGAGGAGGTCCATGCGCACCAAAGTCGCCATCGTCGGCGCCGGCCCGTCGGGCCTGCTGCTGGGTCAGCTGCTCGAGCGCGCTGGCATCGACAACGTGATCCTCGAACAGCGGACGCCGGAGTACGTGCTCGGGCGCATCCGGGCCGGCGTGCTCGAGCAGGGCGCGGTGGACATGCTGGACGAGGCGGGGGTCGGCGCGCGCCTGCACCCCGAGGGGCTGGTGCACGACGGCATCGAGATCAGCTGGGCCGGCGGCCGCCATCGCATCGACCTGAACCGCCTGACCGGCGGCAAGAACGTGATCGTGTACGGCCAGACCGAGGTCACGCGCGACCTGATGGACGCGCGCGCCGCGAGCGGGCGCGCAGTCGGTGTACGAGGCCGAGGACGTGAGCGTGCACGGCTTCGACGCCGACCGACCGGTGGTGCGCTACCGGCATGGCGGCGAGGCCCGCACGCTCGAATGCGACTTCATCGCGGGCTGCGACGGTTTCCACGGCGTGTGCCGGCAGAGCGTTCCAGCGTCGGGAATCCGCACCTACGAGCGCGTCTATCCGTTCGGCTGGCTCGGCGTGCTCGCCGACGTCCCGCCGGTGTCCGAGGAGCTGATCTACGCGAGCCACGAGCGCGGCTTCGCGCTGTGCAGCATGCGCAGCCGCACGCGCAGCCGCTACTACCTGCAGTGCACGCTCGCCGAGCGCGTCGAGGAGTGGCCGGACGAGCGCTTCTGGGCGGAGCTCGAGCGGCGGCTCGACCCGCGCGCCGCGGTTGCGCTCGTCACCGGGCCCTCGATCGAGAAGAGCATCGCCCCGCTGCGGAGCTTCGTCGCCGAGCCGATGCGCTTCGGGCGCCTCTTCCTCGCCGGCGACGCGGCGCACATCGTGCCGCCCACCGGCGCGAAGGGGCTCAACCTCGCCGCGAGCGACGTGCGCTACTTGTTCGACGGCCTGCACGAGCACTACCGGCATGGCCGCACCGAGGCCTCAACGCCTACTCGGAGCGCGCGCTGCGTCGCATCTGGAAGGCCGAGCGCTTCTCGTGGTGGATGACGATGCTGCTGCACCGCTTCCCGGATCACGGACCGTTCGGCGAGAAGATCCAGCTCGCCGAACTGCAGTACCTGTTCGATTCGCCCGCCGCGCAGGCGGCGCTCGCCGAGAATTACGTCGGACTGCCGTACTGAGTACCATCCGCCCTTGCCTGGTTCGCCGTTGAGGAGGCCGCCATGATCGGTCGCACGCTGTTTCGCATCGTCGTCCCGCTGGCGGCCGTGGCGGCCCTCGCGGCCGGCTGCTCGCAGATGGCGGAGAAGAGCCCGGCCGGGATCCAGCGGATGTACGTCTTCAACTGCGGCGAGTCGCGGACGACGGACGTGTCGCGGTGGTCGCCGGGAGTGAACGTCGGGCAGCCCTGGGAGTTCAGCAACAACTGCTACCTGATCCGGCACGCGAAGGGGCTGCTGCTGTGGGACACGGGGTTCTCGGACGCCGTCGCGGCGATGCCGGACGGTCTCGTCGCGGCCGGCGGCGCGCTGCACGCGCGCCTGCCCAAGGCACTTGCGGCGCAGCTCGCGGAAGTCGGCGTCAAGACGACGGACGTGACCGTGATCGCGTTCTCGCACTTCCACCCGGATCACGCGGGCAACGCCAACCTCTTTCCCGCCGCGACCCTGTACATCCAGGAGACGGAGTACGAGGCGGTGTTCGGACCCACGCCGCAGAAGTTCGGCTTCCAGCCGGCGACGTACGAGAAGCTGCGCGCGAATACGGTCGTGAAGCTCAAGGGCGACCAGGACGTGTTCGGCGACGGCTCGGTCGTGATCCTGTCGACGCCGGGCCACACCCCGGGGCATCAGTCGCTGCTCGTCCGGCTGCCGAAGACGGGTGCCGTGATCCTGTCGGGCGACATGGTGCACTTCGAGTCGAACTGGACGAACCGGCGGGTCCCGGGCATGAATTTCAACAGCGCCGAAACCGTGAAAAGCATGGACCGCGTCGCCGGCGTGATCGCGCAGTACAACGCCCAGCTGTGGATTAACCACGACAAGGCGCAGAGCGCGCGCGTGCCGAAGGCGCCCCAGTACCTGGAGTAATCGCATGGCCGAGCCGCTCTTGCCGACGACGGTCGTCGGCAGCTATCCCCAGCCCGACTGGCTCGTCGATCGCGCCCTGCTCGCCACGGGCGTGCCGCGCGTGCGCGCGCGCGAGCTCTGGCGCGTGCCGGAGCAGTACCTCGAGCAGGCGCAGGACGATGCGACGCTGCTCGCGATCCGCGACATGGAACGCGCGGGGATCGACATCATCACCGACGGCGAGATGCGCCGCGAGAGCTACTCGAACCGCTTCGCAACCGCGCTCGAGGGGATCGACAACGATCATCCCGCGACGATCACGAACCGGTCGGGCCGGTCGGTGCAGGTGCCGCGCGTCGTCGCGCGCATTCGCCGGACGCAGGCGGTCGAGGTCCGCGACATGGCGTTCCTCCGCCGCAACACCGATCGGCGCGCGAAGATCACGCTGCCCGGGCCCTTCACGATGGCGCAGCAGGCGAAGAACGAGTTCTATCGCGACGACGAAGAGATGGCCCTGGATTTCGCGGCGGCGGTGAACGCGGAGGCGCACGCCCTGCAGGCTGCGGGCGCGGACGTCATCCAGTTCGACGAGCCGTGGGTGCGCAACGACCCGCAGGCGGCCAAGCGGTACGCGGTGAAGGCGATCAACCGCGCGCTCGAGGGGCTGACCGTGCCGACGGTCGTGCACGTGTGCTTCGGCTACGCGGCGGTCGTGAGCGAGAAGCCGACCGGCTACGCCTTCCTGGCCGAGCTGGCCGACAGCACCGCGCACCAGATCTCGATCGAGGCGGCGCAGCCGAAGCTCGACCTCGGCGTGCTGAAGGATCTCGCGCGCAAGCGGATCATGCTCGGCGTCATCGACCTCGGCGACCGGAAGGTCGAGACCGCGGAAGTTGTCGCGGCGCGGATCCGCAGCGGGTTGCGCCACGTGAGCGCCGACCGGCTCGTCCCGGCGCCCGACTGCGGCATGAAATACCTGCCGCGCGAGGTCGCGTTCGGGAAGCTCGCGGCACTCGCCGCCGGCGCCGGCATCGTGCGGCGCGAGCTGTCCTGAGCGCGCGACGGCACGCGAGGCACGGATGTCGGGTGCGTCGCTTTCGCTGCATCGCGCGCTCGCGACAATCCTGATCGCCGCGTCGGCCCCGGCGCTCGCTCAGACGGGCACTGCGCGGCCGAAGGTCGAGCGGCCGGTCGCGGTAGTCCCCGGGTCCGAAACCGGGATCGCGTCGGTCTACTCGGGCGACCTCGAAGGCCAGCTGACGGCGAGCGGGCAGCGTTACGACAGCAACCGGCTGACCGCCGCGCATCGCACGCTTCCGCTCGGTACGCGAATCCGCGTCACCGATCCCGCGACCGGCACAACCGTGCGCGTGGTCGTGAACGATCGCTGGGGCGGCGGTCCCGGGCGGGTCGTCAACCTTTCGCGCCGAGCGGCCGAGGAGATCGGGCTCGGCAGCTACGGCCAGCTCACGGTGACGGTGGAGGTCGAGCGGCTCGGCGACGGCAGCGTCGATCCGCCCGAGGACGAGCCGGTTTTTCGCGAGCCGCTGGCCCCGCGAATCGAGGCGACTTCCAACGACCTCGCAGGGCGGACGCAGCGCTGCGAGAACGAGGCGGAGATCCTGGGCTTGCACGACCCGTGGCGCGACAATCACGTTCGCACCTGCCTCGCGCGCAAGCCGGCTCAGCAGCGGGCGCGGTGAGGCGCGCGCTGCGGCGCCGCGCTCACGCGAGCCGCATCGCCGCCGCACCCGCGGCGATGAGCGCCACTCCGGCCCAACGCTGGGGCGACACGCGCTCGCGGAGCCACGTTGCAGCGATGACCGTCCCGAACACGATCGAGGTTTCGCGCAGCGCCGCGACCAGGCCGATCGGCGCGAGCGTCATCGCCCAGAGCACGATCCCGTACGCGCCGAGCGTGCACAGGGCGCCCGCCGCGAGCAACCCCCACGCACCGTGCGATTGCGGCAGGCCGCGTACGCCGAGCCACGGACGCGCGAGCACCAGCGTCAACGCCGTGAGCGCGAACATCCAGGCGATGTAGCTCGGCGCGTTGCCCGCCGCCCGGACCCCCGAGCCGTCGACGAGCGTGTACGCGACGATGACCAGGATGTTCGCGCCGACGATCGCGAGCGACCGCGTGCCGATGCGACGTCCATGCAGCCCGTCGGCCGCGAGGGCAAGGGCGCCGGCGACGATGATGCCCACGGCAGTCCAGCCGGCGGGCGACAGCGGTTCGGCGAGCAGTGCCCACGCGCCGAGCGCGGTGACGAGGGGTGGCGTACCGCGCATCAGCGGGTAGGCGACGCTGAGATCGCCCGTGCGATAGGCCAGCTCGAGCAGCTTGAAGTAGGCGAGATGGATGACCGCCGACGCCGCGAGCTGCGGCCAGCTCGCCTGCGCAGGCAGCGGAAGGAAGGGCAGGGCGCACGCCGCCAGCGCGCCCGCGGTGACACCCACCGCGATGACGTCGCCCGCCTTCCCGCTCGCCGCTTTCCCGATCGCGTTCCAGCTCGCGTGCAGCGCCGCCGCGGCGAGCACCGCGAGCATCACCGTCAGCGACATCCCGGCGGTCTTGCGGCCGCGCCGCCGTCAGCGGGCACGCTTGCCCTTGTTCCTGAGCAACGCCTCGAGGTCGGCGAACGGCTTGTGCGTCGCGGGCGGGTCGTGCGCGCCGCCCGGCGCCGGCGCGCCCTGCGCATCGTGCTCGAGCTGGCGCGAGTGCTCGTTGTCGTGACAGTAGACGCACAGCAGCTCCCAGTTGCTGCCGTCGGGCGGATTGTTGTCGTGATTGCCGTCCTTGTGGTGCACCGTGAGCTGATGGACCGTCGCGCGGGTGAACTCGCGGGCGCAGCGCCCGCAGACCCAGGGATAGAGCTTGAGCGCCTGCTCCCGATAGGTCTTCTCGCGCCGCTCGCGGTCGCGCCGCGCTTCGGCGACGAGCCGGTTCAGCCGTTCGCTGTCTGGTCCGGTCTTGCCCGACGGCATGGGAGGGTCACTCCACCCGCGCCCCTGAATCGAGCACCACGCGCTCCCACATCGGCGCTTCGGCCTTCAGCTCGGCCTCGAATGCCTCCGGCGAGGCGGAGGGAGTCGCATCCATGCCCTGCAGCGCGATCTTCTCGCGCACCTCCGGCTTGGCAAGGCCCTTTACTGCGGCGTCGTGGAGGCGCCTGATCGCAACGGGCGGCGTCCCGGCCGGCACGTACAGCCCGAACGAGAAGTTGGAGTCGTAGCCGGCCAGGCCGGCGTCCCCCGCGCCGGGAATGCCGGGAATCGCGGGCGAGGCTTTCGCGGTCGTGACGGCGAGCGCGCGCATGCGTCCGGCGCGGATGAACCCCATCACGGTCGGCGAGGTCGCGAACATCACCTGAGTGTCCCCCGCGATGATCGATTGCGCCGCCGGCCCGCCCCCCTTGAACGGCACGGTCGTGAACTTCACCCCGGCCGCCGCCTCGAACTGCACCGCGGCGAGATGCGGCGACGAGCCGGCCCCGGAGTTGGCGTTGAACAGCTTGCCCGGATTCGCCTTGGCGTAGTCGATCAGCTCCTTCAGCGTCTTGAACGGCAGGTTGTTGTTGACGACGATGACGAGCGGCCCGGTGGCGATGCGCGTCACGGCGGCAAAGTCCTTGTCGGGGTCGTACCCGAGCTTCTTGTAGAGCGCCTTGTTGATCGTGTGGTGCGTCGAGTTGAGCAGCGTGTAGCCGTCTGCCGGCGCCTTCGCCACGAGCTCGGAGGCGATGGTCGCGCCCGCGCCGGGCCGGTTCTCGGCGATGACGGCGACACCGAGGTCCTTCGACATCTCCTCGGCGACGAGCCGCGTGAGGAAGTCCCCCGACCCGCCGGGCGGATAGCCGACCACGAGCCGGACGGGCTTCGAGGGGAATGCCTGCGCGAAGGCCTGCAGCGAGAGCACGCAGGCCGCGAAGAGCACGAGGGCGCGAGCCATCATCCAGCCTCCACGATCGAGGTTGCGGAACGGGACGCGGGAAGATTACTCGATCCCCGGCGGGGCGGGATAATGCGCCGCTCCGAGCTTCGAGGAGGTTCCCCAATGCTGATGTCCGGCAAGGACTACCGCGAGTCGCTGCGGCGCTACCGGCCGCGCGTGTACGTGAACGGGCAGCAGGTGGGCTCGGTGGCGGACGAACCGCTGCTCGCGCCCGGCGTGAACGGGCTCGCTCTGTCGTACGACTACGCGCTCCGGGAGGACCTCGCGCCGGTGATGCGCGCGAGCCGGCCCGATCTCGCGGGAGGGCGCGCGGTCAACCGGATGAACGCGGTTCCCGCGTCGAGTCAGGATCTCCTCAACAAGCTGGAGGCCGTGCGCCTGCTCTGTCAGGAGACGGGGTGTGCGCAGCGCTACCTGGGCGGGGATGCGCTTGCCGCGCTGCGTCAGGCGGCCGCGCGCACCGACGCCAATTGCGGCACCGCGTACGGCGAGCGGGTCGCGGCGTATCTCGATCGCGTGTACGCCGAGGATCTCGCGCTCGGCGTGGCGATGACCGACGGCAAGGGCGATCGCACGCTGCGTCCTTTCGAGCAGCCGAATCCGGACGCTTACGTGCACATCGTCGAGCGGCGCAAGGACGGGATCGTGATCGCCGGCGCGAAGGCGATCATCACCGGCGCGCCGTACATGCACGAGCTGCTCGTCATGCCGTGCCGAAACATGACCGAGGCGGATGCCGACTATGCCGTCTGCTGCGCCGTGCCGGTGGACGCCGAGAACCTCACGCTGGTCGCGCGACCGGCGGGTCGCCCGGGCGAGGCGGCCGCGAAGTTCAGCGCGAAGTACGGTCAGTCCACGGCGGTCGCGATCTTCGATCGGGTGTTCGTGCCGTGGGAGCGCGTGTTTCTCGCCGGCGAATGGCGGCACTCGGGCTTCCTCACCTATCAGTACGCGCAGCACCACCGCCAGACCTGCATCGCGGCGCGCGCCGGGTTCGGCGACCTGCTGATCGGCGCGAGCGCGCTGATGACCGAGGCGAACGGCGTCGACCTCGACGACGCGTCCAACCTGCGCGGGCAGATGGTCGAGCTGATCAAGATCGTCGAGGGCTTCTATGCGTGTGGCGTCGCCGCGTCGGTGTACTGCGCGCAGGACCCGGCCGGCGTCGCGGTGCCGGACGCGGTGTTCGGAAACATCGGCAAGCTCCTGCTCGCGACGCAGATCTACGACATGCACCGGCTCGCGCATCACCTCTCGGGCGGGCTGATCGTCACGCTGCCGGGGCCCGACGAGGACCACAACCCGGCGACCGCGGGGCGCCTCTCCGAGCTGCTCGGCGCGCGCTCCGACATTCCGTACGAGAAACGCATCGAGGTCGCGCGCCTCATCGAGGATCTCACCGCCTCAAATCAGGCGGGGTGGTACTCGGTGATCTCGCTCCACGGCGGCGGGTCGCCCGAGGCGATGCAGATGGAGATCTGGCGCCACTACCCGCTCGGGAACAAGGTGGATCTCATCGAGCGACTGCTCGAGCGTGGCATCCTCACCGACGAGATGCGCAAGATCACGCGCAACCGGCAGCCGGGCCGGTGCTGCGTCGATGGCTGCCAGGTGCCCGTTGCGCCGCAACTGGTGCCGTTGCCGTCGCCGGCGAGCGCGGGCAGGCAGGTCGAGCGCGCACCGGCAGTGCTAGAGTCGGGCCGTCGTCGGATCGGAGATCGATCGTGAGCACGCCCGCAGCCGCATCGACCGGGCGCGCCTGGCCGGGCGAAGGTCCGGGCCACGCGCCTTACTGGGCCTTCAGCGATCCCGACGTGTACGCGCGGGAACAGGCGCGCATTTTTCGCGGGCCGGTGTGGCACTACGTCGGCCTCGAGGCCGAGGTGCCGGAGCCGGGCGCCTTCAAGTGCACGCGCGTCGGGGACGCACCGGTCATCGTGTGCCGCGGCGAAGACGGCCGGTTGAACGCGATGGTCAATCGTTGCGCGCATCGCGGCAATCTCGTCTGCCGCGAGGAAATGGGACGCACGAAGGAGTTCTACTGCGTCTACCACGCGTGGGTGTACGACCTGAAGGGCGATCTCAAGTCGGCGGCGTTCCGGCGCGGCCTGCGGGGCGAGGGCGGGTTACCGGCCGATTTCCGACTCGCAGATCACGGCCTGCAGAAGCTCCGCTGCGAGAGCTTCTGCGGGCTGGCGTTCGCGACCTACTCGCCGGAGGTGCCGCCGCTGGCGGAGTGGCTCGGCGAAGTCGGCGACGGCATCCGCCGGACGCTCACGAAGCCGCTCAAGGTGCTCGGCTACGACACCCAGCGCATCGACGCGAACTGGAAGAACTACCACGAGAACCCGCGCGATTCCTACCACGCGAACATCCTGCACTCGTTCTACGGAACGTTCGGCATGTCGCGCCAGTCGCAGGAGTCGGCCATGGTCATCGAGCGTTCCGGCCGGCACCAGTACTTCTACACCAAGGCCGGCACCGAGAAGCCCTCGGCCGACTACCAGGAGACCGCCTCGGGGCTGCGCTCGCACAATGCCCAGTTCAAGCTCGAGGACCATTCGATCCTCGAGTGGCGGGACGAGTTCGGCGACGGGATCAGCATCCAGATCCTCTCGGTGTACCCGGGCTGCGTGCTGCACCAGATCGCGCACAGCCTCGCGACCCGCCAGCTGATCCCGAACGGGCCGCACTCCTGCGACCTCAACTGGACCTACTTCGGGTTCGCCGACGATCCGCCGGACCTGGTCGAGCGCCGCCTGATGCAGACCAACCTCGTCGGCTCTGCGGGCATGGTGTCGATGGAGGACGCCGCGGTGTGCAACATGATCCGGCGCGCCACCGGCGGCTCGGGCGACGCCGCTTCGGTGATGTACATGGGCGGAAAGGATCTCGCGAGCGGCGGCGAGAGCAAGCTCTCGGAGCGGGGATTGCGCAACTTCTGGCACGTCTATCGCACCGACATGGGCTACTGATGGCGCTCGCAGACGCGCAGCAGCGCGCGATCGAGGGGCTCGTTTTCGAGTGGGCGCGCGCGATCGACGAGGACCGGCTCGAGGCGCTCGCGGCCCTGCTGGTCGAGGACGGGGAGTACAAGGTCGCGTCGCGCTACAACCTCGACCGCGGTCTCCCGCTGGCGGTGATCCACACGCGCTCGCGCGCGCAGCTCCGCGATCGCATCGTGTCGCTCCGGGTCGCGAACATCTACGAGGCGCACCACTACCGGCACCTCGTCTCGGGCGTGCAGGTGATCGGCGACGAAGGCGGCGCGTACGAGGTGCGCTCGAACTACGCGGTGATCCGGATCATGGAGCACGACGGCTCGAGCGCGATCTTCTCCTCCGGCCAGTACCGCGACCGCGTGCAGTTCGAGGGCGCCACGCCGCGCTTCCGGCGGCGGCACGTCGTGTTCGACTCGAAGGCGATCGACACGCTGCTCGTGTACCCGATCTAGCCTCGGTCAATCGACTTTCGCGCCCGACTCCTTCACGACGCGCGACCACTTGGCGATCTCGCTCTTCACGAGCTCGCCGAGTCGCTCCGGCGTTCCGCCGGGCAGCTCCGACAGCCCGCCGGGCGCGATGCGCTCGCGCACGTCGGGCGCGGCCATCGCTTTCGCGATCTCGGCGTTCAGCCGGTCGACGATCTCGCGCGGCGTGCCCGCCGGGGCGAAGTAGCCGAACCACGCGATCGCCTCGTAGTCCGGCACGCCCGCCTCGATCATCGTCGGGACCTCCGGCAGCGGCGCCGCGCGCTTGGCGCCGGTGACCGCGAGCGCCCGCAGCTTGCCGCCCCTCACGTGGGCCAGCGCGTCGGGCGCGACGGCGAAGGCGAAGTCCACCTGGCCGCCGAGCATCGCGGTGATCGCCGGCGCGCTGCCCTTGAACGGGATGTGGTTCAGCTTGAGCCCCATCGTCATCGCGAGCATCTCAGCCGAGAGATGCTGGGACGTGCCGTTGCCGTTCGAGGCGTAGCTCAGCGCACCGGGCCGCTGCCGTGCGGCCGCGACGATGTCCTGCACGCTCTGGAACGGCGAGGAGGGATGGACGACCAGGATGTTCGGCGTGGTCGCGACGAGGATGATCGGCGCGAAGTCCTTCACCGGGTCGTACGAGAGGTTCGCATAGAGGCTGGGCACGATGCCGTGCGGGCCGATCCCGCCCACCATGATCGTGTAGCCGTCGGGGGGGGACTTCGCGGTGAACTCGGTACCGAGGCTCCCGCCCGCCCCGACGCGGTTCTCCACCACCATCGGCTGGCCGAGCGAATCCGTGAGCTTCTGCCCGACGGTGCGCGCGATGACGTCGTAGTAGCCGCCGGCCGGATTCGGCACGACCACCTTGATCGCTTTCGACGGGTACGACTGTGCAAGCGCGCCCGCGCAAGACATTGCGAGCGCGAAGGCGCCGAGAATGCGTGTTGGTCGCATGGCTCGCCTCACATAAGTCGCGCGGAGCGTAGTGCAGTCGGCCGCCATAGCCCGCCGGGAAGATCGGCGCCCGCTGCGAGGATCGGCGGCCTCAGTGTAACGCGAGGGTACCGCCGCGCGCAGCGTCGCGCCTCTGCAACCGCCGTGGTGTAATGCCTCGCCTCTGCCTGCTCGAACGGAGCCCCGGACCCATGCGTCGGACGATCCTCACCCTTCTCCTCGCCGCCGTCGCTTCCGCGGCGGCGGCTCAGACCTATCCCGCGAAGCCGGTGCGGCTCATCGTGCCGTATCCGGCGGGAGGAACCACCGACATCGTGGCGCGGGCGGTCGCTCCGCCGCTCGCGGAGTCGCTCGGGCAGCCGGTCATCGTCGAGAACAAGGCGGGCGCCGGCGGGACGATCGGCACGGCCGAAGCGGCTCGCGCGGCGCCCGACGGGTACACGCTGCTCGGGGTCTTCGACAACCACAGCGTCAACCAGTACCTCTACAAGAACCTCCCCTACGATCCCCTCAAGGCGTTCGAGCCGGTGAGCCTGATGGTGCAATCGCCGCTGCTGCTCGTCGGAGCGCCGAACTTCGCGCCGGCGAACGTCCGCGAGCTGGTCGACTACGGACGCGCAAACCCCGGCAAGCTGAACTACGGCTCGACCGGGACCGGCAACTCCAGCCATCTCGCCTCGCTCGCGCTGGCGCAACGCGAAGGCTTCGACGCGGTGCACGTGCCCTATAAAGGCGGCGGGCCGCTCGTCAACGATCTCCTCGGCGGACAGGTGAACTTCGCGTTTGCCTCGATGCCGCTTTTCGTGCAGCACGTGAAAGGCGGCAAGCTGAAGGCCCTGGGGGTTGCCGGGCGGGAGCGCGCGCCGCAATTGCCCCAGGTCCCCACCGTCGCCGAGACGCTGCCCGGGTTCGAGGCGCAGTCCTGGGTGGGGATGCTCGCGCCAGCCGGCACGCCGCAGCCGATCGTCGCGCGGCTCGCGCGCGACCTGCGCACGACGCTGCAACGCCCCGACCTGAAGGAGCGGCTCCTGGGGCAGGGATTCATCGTGGTCGGGAGCACCCCCGCGGAGTTCGGCGTCTACATCCGCGCCGAATCGGACAAGTGGGGCAAGGTGATCCGCGACCTCAACGTCACGCTGGAGTGATCGGAATGGCATACGAGAGCATCGCGGTTTCGGTCGAAGCGAAGGTCGCGCACATCCGGCTGTCCCGGCCGGAGCGCATGAACGCCCTGGCGGCCACGTTCTGGCGCGAGCTGCCCGCCGCCGTGCGCGAGCTCGATGCGGGCGGTGGCGTGCGTGCGGCGGTGATCTCCTCGACCGGCAAGCACTTCACCGCCGGCATCGATCTCGCGATGTTCGAGAACGAGCCCGCGCTCGACACTTCGACGATCGCCGGCCGCCAGCGTTTCTTCGCCAAGCTCGTCGAGCTGCAGGACGCCTTCCACACGCTCGCCGGCGCGCGCTTCCCGGTGATCGCGGCGGTGCAGGGCGGCTGCATCGGCGGTGGCGTCGACTTCGTTGCCGCGTGCTGCCTGCGCTACGCGACCCGCGACGCGTGGTTCGTGATTCAGGAGATCAACCTCGGCATGATGGCCGACGTCGGGACGCTGAACCGCATGCCCAAGCAGCTGCCCGAGGCCGTCATGCGGGAGCTGGCCTACACCGGCGACCGGCTGCCGGCCGAGCGCGCCGAGCGGCTCGGGTTCGTGAACGGCCTCTTCGACACCCACGAGGCGCTGGTCGCTGGCGCGCTGGAGGTCGGGCGCCGGATTGCGGCCAAGTCCCCGCTCGCGGTGTCGGCCACCAAGGGCGTGATCTCGCACGCCCGCGACCATTCGGTCGCGGAGAGCTTCGCGTACCTGAACGCGCTCCAGCCGGGCATCTTCAGCATCGACGACATCCGGCGCTCGGTCGCGGCGATGAAGGCGCGGACGACCGTCGAGTTCGAGGATCTGCCGCAGCGCTCGGCGCGAGGCTGAACGCACCGCAGCATCGAGGGCGGTTGCCTTCGAGGGGCGCCGGCCCTAGAATTCGAACAATGGTTCAAATTTTGAATCATCGTTCGATCGAGCCCTCGGAGCGCGTCCGGCGCCGGAGCGAGGCGCGCCGGCTCGACATCCTCCGGGCTGCCGCACGCGTATTCCGCCGTCGCGGGGTCGCCGCGGCCGGAATGCGCGAGATCGCCCAGGAGGCGGACCTCTCCCCGGGCAACCTCTATTACTACTTCTCCGGCAAGGACGAGCTCCTGCTCTTCTGCCAAGAGCGGACCCTGGAGCACATGCTTGCCGCCGTCGCGGCCGCGCGCGCCACGCCGGCGTCCAGCGCCGAGCAGCTCCGCAGCGTGCTGCGGGCGCATGTCCACGCGATGCTCGACGAGCTGGAGGGGGCCACCGCCCACCTCGAGGTCGACGCGCTGCCCGAGGCGATGCGCGCGCCGCTGATCGACAAGCGCGACCGCTACGAGCGCGCCGTCCGCCAGCTGGTCATGGAAGGCGTGGCGCGCGACGAGTTCGCGCACTGCGACGCCGCGCTCGTCACCCGCGCGATGCTCGGCGCGGTCAACTGGACGGCGCGCTGGTACCGGCGCGACGGTGCGCGCACGGTGGCCGAGATCGCGCAGACGCTGGCCGATTACCTCGTAAAGGGAGTCCTGAAATGAGTGCCGTGCCCGACCGGGTGCACCTGCGGCTCGACGTGAACGGCGAAGACACGCCGGTCTCGTTCGCGCCCTACAAGACGCTGCTCGAGGTGCTGCGCGAGGACCTCGGGCTCACCGGCACGAAGCACGGCTGCGAGCTGGGCGAATGCGGCGCGTGCGCGGTCCTGGTCGACGGCGAGCCGGTGCTGTCGTGCCTCGAGCTCGCGGTCGCGTGCGCCGGCAAGCGGATCGAGACGATCGAGGGAATGGCGAACGGGTCCGAGCTGCACCCGCTGCAGGCCGCGTTCGCGGACCTCGGCGCCGCGCAATGCGGGTATTGCACGCCCGGGATCCTGCTCACCGCGAAAGCGCTCCTGGAGAAGGAGCCCGAGGCGTCGCGCGACCGCATCCGCGAGGCGATCTCCGGGAACCTGTGTCGCTGCACCGGGTATCTGCAGATCTACGAGGCGATTGAGGAAGCTGCACGGCGGATGAAGGAAACTGCATGAGCACGAAACGCCGCTTCGACACCCGTCGGTTCGAAACCATCGGCAAGCCGCGGCGCCGCGTCGACGGCCGCGCGAAGGTCACCGGGCTCACCCGGTTCGCCGACGACGTGATGCTCCCGCGCATGGCGCACTGCAAGCTGCTCCGCTCGCCGGTGCCGCATGCCTTGATCCGCTCGATCGATGTGACGCGCGCGGAAAAGCATCCGGGCGTGTATCTGGTGCTCACCGGCAAGGATTTCCCCGTCACGTTCGGCATCCTGCCGGTCACGCAGGACGAATATCCGCTCGCGCCCGAGCGCGTGCGTTACGTCGGCGACCCGATCGCCGCGGTCATCGCCCGGGACGAACAGACCGCCGCCGAGGCGGTCGAGCTGATCGCCGTCGAGTACACGCCGCTGAAGACCATCGCGTCGCCGGAGGAGGCGCTCGCGAATCCCGAGCCCCGCATCCACGACTACGGCGACCTCGGCAACCTGCACCGCCTGCAGGCGTTCGAGTTCGGCGACGTGGAGGAAGCGCTCGCGCACAGCGCGCACGTCTTCGAGGACGTGTTCTTCTACGAGGGCAACACGCACCTGCCGATCGAGCAGCACGCCTCCGTCGCCCAGGTGGACGGCGAAGGCAAGCTCACGCTCTGGTCCTCGACCCAGGTGCCGCACTACATTCATCGCGCCATGGCGCGCGCGCTGCAGATGCCGGCTTCGCACATCCGCGTCATCGCCTGCCCGAACGGCGGCGGCTTCGGCGGCAAGTGCGACCTGCACAACCACGAGATCGTGGTGTCCAAGGCGGCGCTGAAGCTCGGCCGCCCGGTGAAGATCTGCCTGACGCGCGAGGAGGTGTTCTACATGCACCGCGGCCGCCATCCGGTGCTCATGCGCATGCGCACCGGCGTGACGCCGGAGGGCAGGATCACCGGCATGCACGTCCAGACGCTGCTCGACGGGGGCGCCTACGGCTCCTACGGCACGGCGAGCACGTTCTACACCGGCGTGCTGCAGACGGTGACCTACGACATCCCGCGCTACAAGTTCGACGCGGCGCGCGCATTCACCAACAAGCCGCCGTGCGGGCCCAAGCGCGGCCACGGCACCCCGCAACCGCGCTTCGGGCAGGAGATTCAGCTCGACAAGATCGCCGAGCGACTCAGCAAGGACCCCGCCGAGTTGCGCCTCGCGATGATCGCGCCGCCGAACTCGCTCACGGCGAACTGGCTGAAGATCGGCACGATCGGCTTGGCCGAGTGCATCCGGCAGGTGGTCGAACGCTCCGGGTGGAACACAAGGCACCGTAAGCTTCCCCACGGCCGCGGCATCGGCATCGCATGCGGGGCGTATCTCTGCGGCGCGGGGCTGCCGATCTACTGGAACAAGATGCCGCAGAGCGGGGTGCAGCTGCTCGTCGACCGCAGCGGCCAGGTCACCGCGTTCTGCGGCTCGACCGAGATCGGGCAGGGTTCCGACGACGTGCTCGCGGCGATCGTCGCCGAGGTGCTCGGCATCGATCCGTTCGAGGTGCGCGTGGTGACCGGCGACACCGCTATCACGCCGGTCGACCTCGGCTCGTACTCGAGTCGCGTCACCGTCATGTCCGGCAACGCCGCCATCCAGGCGGCCGAGCGCATACGCGAGCAGATCGCCGCCGGTGCCGCAGACAGTCTCGAAACGCTGCCCGACAACGTCGCGTTCGCACAGGGACGCGTGTTTCGCGCGGACGATCCCTCGAAGGGCATGGCGTTCGCCGAAGCGGTCGTCCTGGCCGAAGCGAAGTTCGGCACGCTCGGCGCAGTCGGCTCCTACACGCCGCCGCGGGCGCCGGGGCGCTTCAAGGGCGCCGGCGTCGGTCCGTCGCCAGCGTATTCGTACACCGCCTGCGTCGTCGAGGTCGAGGTCGACCCGGCAACCGGCTGGATCACGGTGCCGAAGGTCTGGATCGCGCACGACATCGGGCGGGCGATCAATCCGGTGCTCGCGCGCGGGCAGGTCGAGGGCAGCGTGTACATGGCGCTCGGCGAGGCGCTGATGGAGGAGCAGTCGTTCCGGCGTCTGCCGCCCAAGCTCTCGAACGCGCTGGTGCACAAGATCCCGTCGCTGCTCGAGTACAAGAGCCTCACCTCGCTCGACATGCCCGACGTCGACACCGTGCTGGTGGAGGACCCGGACCCGAACTGCCCGTTCGGCGCGAAGGAGGTGGGCCAGGGTCCGCTGCTGCCGGTGATGCCGGCGGTGGCGAATGCGATCTTCGACGCGATCGGCGTGCGGATCGACGAAGTGCCGATCACGCCGGACAAGATCCTCAAGGCGCTGGTACTGAAAGCGGAAGGGAAGCCCGCGCGCGTCGGGCCGGAGCGCTTCCCCGACGTGCCGTATCCGGACCCGGTCATCGTGACGCCGCCGGCCGAGGGCGGCGACGGTAATGCGGTGAAGGGCCACGAGCGCGCGCGCGTGATCCGCGTTGCGGGAGCGGCCGCGTCATGATGCGCCTGCCCTGGTTCCGCTGGCACGCGCCGAAGAGCGTGGCCGAGGCGGCGAAGATCCTCGCGGGCGAGGGCCCGCAGGCGATGCTGATCGCGGGCGGCACCGATCTCGTGCCGAACATGAAGCGCCGGCACCAGACGCCGCAGACGCTGGTGTCGATCCGAGACGTCGCCGCGCTGAAGACGCGCGCGAACGGGGCCGGCCTGTGCCTCGGCGCGGCGCGCACGCTCACCGACGTCGTTCACGACGCGGACCTGCGCGAGAAATACCGCGCGTTGTGGCAGGCCGCGGCGCAGGTCGCGACCGTTCATCTGCGCAACATGGGCACGCTCGGCGGCAACGTGTGCCTCGACACCCGCTGCACCTACTACAACCAGAACCACGAGTGGCGCAAGGCGATCGACTTCTGCCTGAAGAAGGACGGCGGGACCTGCTGGGTCGCGACCGCGAGCAAGCGCTGCGTCGCGGTGTCCTCCACCGACACCGCACCCGCGCTGATCGCGCTGGGCGCGAAAGTGACGCTTGTCTCCGCACAAGGCGAGCGCGAGCTCGCCCTGGCCGATCTCTACAAGAACGACGGGATCGATTACCTCACGCGCCGCGCGGACGAGATCCTCACCGAGATCGCGCTCCCCGATGCCGCCGGCTGGCGGTCGAGCTACTGGAAGCTGCGCCGGCGCGGGGCGTTCGACTTCCCGGTGCTCGGGGTCGCCGCCGCGGTGAAGCTCGCGCCCGACGGCGTCGTGGAGGACGCGCGCATCGTGCTCGGGGCCGCGGCCTCGCGCCCCTTCGTCGTGGAGAAGGCAGGCGCCCTGTTGCGCGGGAAGACGCTCACCGACGAGGCGATCGCCGCGGCGGCGGAAGCGGTCGCGTCGCGCGCTAAGCCGCTCGACAACACCGACCTCGATCTGTACTGGCGGAAGGAAGTCGTCGACGACTTCGTCGGCTATGCGCTGCGGGAAGTGCGCGGCGACGACGTCAGCGCCACGCGGCTGAAGATCGCGCGCCAGGCGCTCTGATCCGATCGCCGGGCGCGCTCGCGCCCGCCGCCCCTTCACTCGTGCCGCAGGGCGTCGATCGGGTTGAGCTGCGCCGCCTTGCGCGCGGGAAAGTACCCGAAGATCACGCCCACCGCGCCGGAGAAGAGGAAAGCGACGACGACGATCCAGGTGTTGAAGACGAACGGCACGTTCAACAGCGACGCGCCCCGGCCGCGGCGCCGACGCCGGCGAGGATGCCCGTGACGCCGCCCAGCAGCGACAAGGCCACCGCCTCGACGAGAAACTGCAGCAGCACCTCGTTCTCCGTGGCGCCGATGGCGAGCCGGATGCCGATCTCGCGCGTACGCTCGGTCACCGAGACGAGCATGATGTTCATGATGCCGATCCCGCCGACGAGCAGGCTCACGGCGGCGACCGCGCCGAGCAGCGCGGTGAGGGTCCGCGTGGTGCCGCTCACGGTGGCGACGATCTGCTGCATGTCGAGCACGTGGAAGTCGGCCTCCTCGCGCGGGCCGAGATGGCGGCGCTCGCGCAGCAGCAGCTCGATGTCGGCTTGCACTTTCTGGGTCGACACTCCGTCGCGCACCGAGACGAGGATCGCGTCGATGTACTGGTTGCCGGCGATGCGCCGCTGGTACGCGCGCAGCGGGATCAGCACGAGATCGTCCTGGTCCATGCCGAACGCTGCCTGACCTTTCGCCGCGAGCACGCCGATCACGGGGCAGGACAGGGCGCCCAGCCGGATCGTCGCGTCGAGCGGGTCCAGGGCGCCGAAGAGCTTCTGGCGCACCGTGTCGCCGAGAATGCAGCCCAGCGCTCCGGCGCGCAGCTCGCCGTCGGTGAACACGCGGCCATTGGCGAGCGGCCAGTCGCGCACGCGCAGATAGGCGTTGTCGACGCCGGTGACGACCGTCGACCAGTTCGTGTCGCCGCTGATGGCGAGCATGCTTCGGGACGCCGTCGGCGCCACGATGGCGATCCCGGAGATGTCGCGCTCGATCGCCTCGAGGTCCTTCGCCTCGAACAGCCGCGCGGCCTGCCGCACGCCGCCCGCGCGCGGCTGCTGGCCGGGGCGCACGCTGAGCAGGTTGCTGCCGAGGCTCTTGATCTGATTGGCCACCTGGACGGTCGCCCCGCCGCCGAGCGTGACCAGGGTGATGACCGCCGCGATCCCGATGACGATCCCGAGAATGGTGAGCGACGAGCGCAGCACGTTGCGGCGGATCGAGCGCAGCGCCAGCAGGAGCGTCTCGCGGAACATCAGGTGCGCCCCGGCCCGAGCTGGTCCGATGCCACGCGCCCGTCCACGAAGTGCACGATGCGGCGCGCATAGGCGGCCATGTCCGCCTCGTGGGTGACCATGACGATCGTGATCCGGTGGTCGCGGTTGAGCGCGGCGAGGAGATCCATG
This sequence comes from uncultured beta proteobacterium, assembly GCA_963747775.1. GTDB lineage: Bacteria > Pseudomonadota > Gammaproteobacteria > Burkholderiales > SG8-39 > JAGVSZ01. Next base: position 164,149 of record CAVVGT010000016.1, on the reverse strand, counting down.
ATCTCGCGGCTGCGCACGGTGTCGAGGTTGCCGGTCGGCTCGTCGGCGAGGATCACGGTCGGCTCGGTGACGATCGCGCGCGCGATCGCGACGCGCTGCTGCTGCCCGCCGGAAAGCTCGCCCGGCGTGTGGTGCGCCCATGCCTCGAGCCCCACGGTGGCGAGCGCGCGCAACGCCCGTGGGTGGCGCTCGCGGGGCCGCAGGCCGCGGTAGACGAGCGGCAGCTCGACGTTTTCCAGCGCCGTGGTGCGGTTCAGGAGGTTGTAGCCCTGGAACACGAAGCCGAGGAAGTTGCGACGCAGGAGCGCGCGCTGGCGCCGCGAAAGGCCGCCGACGTCGACGCCGTCGAAGCGATACGCGCCGGCGCTCGGGACGTCGAGGCACCCGACGATGTTCATGCACGTGGACTTGCCCGAGCCGCTCGGCCCCATGACCGCGACGAACTCGCCGGCGTCGATGCGCAGGTCGATGCCGCGCAGCGCGTGAACCGCGGCGGCGCCCGACCCGTACGTCTTCGTCACCCCGTGCAGCTCGATGACGGGCGGCGCCGCCGCCGCGGTGGTCCCCGCCCGCGGCGCGGCGAGCGCCACGCTCATTTTGCCGCCTGCAGCGTGTCGGTCAGCACCTCGAGCCCCGGCTGCACGTCTCCGCCGACGATCTGCGTCATGCGGCCGTCGGTTGCGCCGACGACGACCGCGACGGCCACGGGAGCGTCGTCTTTCAGGACCCACACTTGCTGATGCCGGCGGTCGGCGCCCGCCTGGCCGACGTTGGGCGCGGCCGTGCGCTGGGGGATCGGCAGGAGCCGGCTGACGAGGGAGCGGGCGGCCGGCGCGGCGGGCGGCGTGAATCGCAGTGCCGTGTTGGGAACGACAAGGACATCCTGCAGCTGATTGACGGTGATGTTCGCGATGCCGGTCATGCCCGGGCGCAACAGCAGTTCGGCGTTGTCGGCCGCGAGCACCGTCTCGTACGTGACGACGCCGCTGACGGTCTTGGCGGCATTGCGCACTTCGGTGACCTTCGAGGGAAATGCGCGGCCGGGGTAGGCATCCACCGTGAACGTCGCCGGCTGCCCGACCTTCACCAGGCCGACGTCGGCCTCGTCGACGTCGACGTGCAGCTCCATCTTCGTGAGGTCCTCGGCCAGCGTGAACAGCACCGGCGCCTGGAGCGTCGCGGCGACCGTCTGGCCGGGCTCGACCTTGCGCGCGAGCACGGTGCCGTTGATCGGGGAGCGGATCACCGACTTCGCGAGGTTGGTGCGGTCCACCGTGAGCGTGGCGCGGGCCTGATCGGTCTGGCTGCGCGCGCTCTGGAGCGCGGCCATGGCGCGATCGGCGCCTGCCTGAGCGGTGACGAGCGCCTCTTCGGACAGGTACTTCTGGCCCGAGAGCTCCTGCGCGCGCGCGAGCTTGCGCCGCATCTCGTTCTCGTTCGCCTCGGATTCGCGCACGCGCGCCTCCGCCGCCCGGACGGCCGCCTCCGCCTGCAGGACCTGCGCCTCGAGCCGGGTGGTGTCGAGCCGCGCCAGCACCTGGCCGACCTTGACCGTATCGTTGAAGTCGGCCTCCACGGTTCTGACGATCCCCGAGAGTTCGCTGCCCACGTCCACCTGGTTCGTCGGTTGAAGCGTGCCGGTCGAAGTCACGATCACGGTGAGGTTGCCGCGCGTGACTCTTCGCGGTCTGGTAGCGGGGTTCGTCGCCGCGGTTCGAAACGAGGAGGACGACCACCGCCACGGCAGCGACCAATGCAACGGCCGCGGCGACCCAGCGCCCCATGCGACGGCGTGCCGCGACCGGTGCTTCGAGCTCCAGCGTGCGAGCGAGGTCGGGTCGTGGAGCGGAGGGGTCGCCGGTCACTGATGGGCTATCGGAGTCGAGCGGGAGGGTGCCACACACGATCGCCACGGGTCGTGGCGCGCGATCGAGCCTAGCAAGTCCGCTTCAAGCGTGCTCGACGAGGGTCAGCGGCGAACGGGGGTCGGCCTCACCCGGCGTCGCGCCGCCCGCCGGGCGGGAGCTTGGGCGGCTTGGCCGGACGGTCGGGGCCCCAGACCCGCGCGTAGTACGTGTCGGCGAGATGGAGCGCCATCACGGGATTGTGGCCGAGGACGCGATCCTTGGCGACCAGCACCGTGGTGAGGCCGTGCGCGTGCTTGAAGAACAGGCTGTCGTGGCCGACGCACAGCCCCATCACCACGTTGAGCTCGCAGCCGTGCGCGTTGAGGAGTTCCGCCTGCGACACCGGATTGCAGAGCGGCTCGAACTGGCCTGGGCGGATCTTCTCGTGGTCGGCGACGCCCAGTTCCTCCTTGGGGATGTTGCCGTTCTTGCACGCGACCGACACGACCTCGAAGCCGTGGCTCTCGAGAATGCCCGAGAGCACGTAGGCGTGGTCGACGAAGCTGATGCAGTTCGCGATCCCGATCTTTCGGAACCCCATGCGCTTCGCGAACTGCACGATCTCCTCGACGCGCGTCCACTTGCAGTAGCCCTCGGCCTCGACGAGCGCGGACTCGTGAGCGATGCGGCGCGTCTCGGGATCGTCGTAGGCGGCGCGCGCGTGCGCCTGGGTGTCCGGGTCCACCTGGGACGGGCAGAATCCCGGCCCGCGCTCGGCGGCCTCGCCTTGGCGGCAGGCGCGGACGGTAGGCGGACAGTAGGCGCACTCGGGATCGTCGTATTTCATGGCAGGCGCTCCGTGCGGGCTGCAATGAAATGACGGTACCCGGCCCATGGGCGCCGGCGCCTGATCCAGGTCAAGCCCCCGGCCCACGCCGGCGCGCCCGGCCGCGCCGCGCAGCCGGTCCCGGGGCGGCGGACTACCGGATGCCGAGCGGGCGGTCGAGCGACCACGCGCCCGCGCCGCGCCCCGCCAGGTAAATCAGCAGTCCGGCCCACGCGAGGTGGGTGGCCCACGCGGCGGGGTAGACGAAGACCTGGATCACCGCGGTCATCCCGAGGAGCGCGAGCGCCGCGAACCGCGTGAAGAGCCCGAGGACGAGAAGGACAGGGAACAGGTGCTCGGCGTAGGTCGCGAGGTGCGCGGCGAGTTCGGACGAAAGCAGCGGCACCTTGTATTCGTCGGCGAAGAGCGCGACCGCGTTCTCGCTCACGCTCAGCCAGCCCTCGACCTTCGTGCGGCCGGACATGAAGAAGATGCCGGCGATGGAGAACCGGGCCGCGAGCGCAAGCAGCGAGTGGCCGATCCGGCGCTCCAGGGCGTCAGCGATGCGGTTCCACGCGGCACGCAGTCCGGTCGGCCCGGCGGGGGCGGAAGTGGTTGCGGTCGTCATCGTTCCTCCGCTGGGTGATCGAGGTGGTCCATGCGCCCGAAGGCACCGGCTTCCAGGAGCTGCAACATGAGGCGCGCCAGGTCCGCCTGCGCGTCCACGGCCAGCGCGGCGGCCGCGGCCTCGGCCAGCGTTCCGCCGGACGCGCACGCATCGAGGAAGGCGCATCCCGACGCGTCAAGATCGACGTTCCCGACGCTGCCGCCCGGGCGCACGACGAGCACGCCTTCCGCGCGCCAGTCGATCTCCGCCTCGTCGCCGCCGATCGGATACCGATTGCGCCGCCAGACGGTCGCGATCGGCAGCGCGGCGAACCACGACCAGCGCGCGCTGGCGTGCGGCCGCAGGACCGTGCGCGCGATCGCCTCGGGCTCCAGTGGCGCGACCGCGGCCGCCTCGATCGGCACCTCGTCCGGCGCCGTGTGGGCCTCGGTCCAGAACCGGTCGAGGCGCGCGACGCCCGGCAGGTAGGGCAGCTCGGCGGCGGGCTCGAACCCGGCGAGGAAGTCCGCGAAGCCTGCGCCGTAGACGGCGAGCGCGGGATGCGCGGGCAGTTGCGCGCGCACGAAGATCGCGGCGGCGGCGCGAAACCACTCCGCGCCGACGAGGCGCGCCACCGACGGGTAATTGGCCTGCAGCGCGTCGATGCAGCCCTTCATCACCGTGTTGCGATAGACGGCGAACGCCGGCTGCGCGGCAAGGCGCGCGACCTCCGGTGCGTAGTCGTCCGGGCGCAGCTCGGGTGCGAGCAGCGCGCGCGCGAAGCCGTCCTGGAACTGCCGCAGCGCCCCCGTGCTCATGCGGCTCTCCGCAGCGGCGCGCGCAGGACCGACTCGGCCTGTGCGCGCTCTTGCATCAGCACATCAAACGCCGGGAGATTGTCGTCGCGCTCGATCAGCGTCGGCCGCGGTCCGATGCGTGCGATCAGCCGCTCGTAGAGCGCCCACACGGCCGGATCGACCGGTGCGTCGTGCGAGTCGACCAGCAGCGCCGCGCCGAGGGCCGGATCGGCGGTGTGGCCGGCGAGATGGATCTCCGCGACGAGCGCACCCGGAAACGCGTCGATATGGGCCTCCGCCGACAACCCGAGGTTGCGCGCGGACACGAACACGTTGTTGACGTCGAGCAGCAGACCGCAGCCGGTGCGGCGCGCGAGCGTTTCGAGGAAGTCGATCTCGTCCCAGTCGTGACCGTCGATAACGAGATAGTGGGACGGATTCTCGAGCGCGATCCTGCGGCCGAGCGCGTCCTGCGCGCGCTCGACGTTCGCCGCGATGCGCGTCAGGGCTTCGGTCGTGCGCGGGAACGGCAGCAGGTCGGGCCGGTACGCGCCCTGCCACGCCGACCAAGCGAGGTGCTCCGAGACGAGCGCGGGCTCGAAGCGGTCGATCAGCGCGGCGAGCCGGGCAAGATGCGCCTCGTCGGGCGGCGCGTCCGCGGCAAGCGACAGCGCGACGCCGTGCAGGGAGAGCGGATGACGTGCGCGGATCGCCTCCAGCCACGCGAGCCGCGGCCCGCCCGCGACCATGTAGTTCTCGGGATGAACCTCGAACCACAACCCGTCCGCGGGCGCGGCGAGCGCGTCCTCGAAGTGCTGGGGCTTCAGGCCGAGCCCGGCGGACGGTTGCGTGGTCATCGACGTCGCTGTCAGCGCGTGCTCAGCCCTTGACCGGCGCGAGCGATCCCATGCCGGTCGGCGTCTTCATCGTGGTGCAGGTCCCCTTGGCGACGTACTTCCAGGCGTTGCCCTGGTAGTCCGTCTTGGACGTGCCGGCGCAGGTCGTGCCGGGGCCGGCCTGGCAGTCGTTCTTGCCGGCGAGCGAGATGCCGTAGCAGCGCTCCTTTTCGCCCTTGATCGAGGCGCCCTTGTCCTGGGCGAGCGCAGCGCCCGAGGCGAGCGCGGTGAGAGCGAGGGCGGTGGCTGCGAGGGTGACGCGTTTCATCGCAATGACTCCTTGGTGAGGGTTGGGACGACCGCGCCGACACGGCGGATCTGTGAGCGTAGTTCGCTCCGGCCGGGCGTCCGGTTACAGGCGCAGGCACAATTCGCGGCCGGCTACGCCCGATCGGGCGTGCCCTGTAACCGAACCGCCTCCCGCAACGAATAACGAAGAGGGCCGATTGACCGCCAGCGAGGAACGACTCAAGGACCTCCTCGCGCGCGGGCTGGGCGGCGACGCCGCGGCCTATCATCGGTTCCTGATCGAGTTGAGCGCGCACCTGCGCGCGTTCCTCAGGCGGCGCCTCGCCCGGCTGCCTGACGAAGTCGAGGACCTGGTGCAGGAGACGCTTCTGGCCGTGCACAACCAGCGCCACACCTTCGACGTCGCGCAGCCGCTGACGGCGTGGGTGCACGCCATCGCCCGCTACAAGCTCGTCGATTGCCTGCGCCGCCGCGGGCGGAGTGACCTCCTGACCGAGCCGCTCGATGACGAGCTCGAGGTCCTGTCGACGGCGGACGCCGATGCGGCCGAAGCGCGGCGCGACCTCGCGAAGCTCCTCGAGACCCTGCCCGAACGCCAGCGCATGCCGATCGTCTGCGTGAAGGTGCAGGGGCTTTCGGTCGCGGAGGCCGCGCGCCTCACCGGGATGTCGGAGTCGGCGGTGAAAGTCGCCGTGCACCGCGGCCTCAAGGCCCTCGCGGCGAAGATCAGGAGTGCCCCTTGAACACCGACGAGCTGGCAAGGCTACTCGCGACCGGGGCCGAGGCGATCGATCCGCGCGCGCCGGTGCGGCGCTGCGCGCTGGCCGTCGGCGCCGGCTTGATCGCGGCCACGGTCCTGATGGCGGCCTGGCTCGGGGTGCGCTCGACGCTCGTTCAGGACCTGCCCGCGCCGATGTTCTGGATCAAGTTCGCGTTCGTGGCGTCGCTCGCCCTGGGCGGTTGGGTGGCGGCGCTGCGGCTCGCGCGGCCGGGTGCGCGGCTCGCGCGCCTGCCGGGAGTGCTCGCCGCACCGGTGCTCGCGATGTGGCTCCTCGCGGCGATCGCGCTCGCCGGCGCCGACGCCCCGCGCCGTGCCGAGCTCCTGCTGGGGCAGACCTGGTCCGCGTGCCCGCTCAACATCGCGGTGATTTCGCTGCCGATCTTCGTCGCCGCGCTGTGGGGCATGAAGGGGCTCGCGCCCACGCGGCTGCGGTGGGCGGGGGCGGCGGCCGGCTTGTTCGCTGGCGCCGCCGGCGCCGTCGTCTACGCTTTCCACTGCCCCGAACTCGCAGCGCCGTTCCTCGGCGTCTGGTACGTCCTCGGCATGCTGATCCCGACGGTGCTCGGCGCGCTGATCGGACCGCGCGTGCTGCGCTGGTAACTTCCCACCACCCCCACAGGAGATGGCAATGCCGCTGACACGCTTCGTCGCGCTGGCCCTGCTCGCGCTCGTCGCCGCACTTCCCGCCCGTGCAGCCGACGGGATGACCGCGGTGAAAAGCGCGCATTCGGTCAAGGAGACCGCTGACCGACTGGAGGCCGCGGCGAAGTCCCGCAACCTGGTGGTGTTCCTGCGCGTCGATCACGCGGCCGGCGCGCAGAAGATCGGCCGCACGCTGCGCCCGACCGAGCTGCTGGTCTTCGGCAACCCCCAGGGCGGCACGCCTCTGATGGAGTGCGCCCAATCGGTCGGCATCGACCTGCCGCTCAAGGCGCTCGCCTGGCAGGACGAGTCGGGGCAGGTGTGGCTCGGCTACAACGAGCCGCAGTTCCTCGCCGCGCGCCACGGCGCACCCGACTGCGCGGTGGTGCCGAATCTCAAGAAGGCGCTCGAGGGGCTCGCCGCGGAGGCGACGAGACCCTGACCCGGACGCTCCCCGGGCCCGAGGCGGCCGCGCTTGCGCATGTCCGATCGTGCCGCAAGGCATCGATTGGATTGCGCTGCGCCACTTTGCGCCCCCTTGCTATGCTGCGCGCTCGCGGCGACCGGCAAGGAGGGGGCATGCACGATCTCGTCATCGACAATGCGTTGCTGATCGACGGCACGGGCGCGCCGGCGCGACGCGGCAGCTTGGCGGTCGAGGACGGCCGCATCGCCGCGGTCGGCGACGCTACCGGCAGCGCCGCGCAACGCGTGGACGCGCAAGGCCTCGCGCTGGCGCCCGGTATCATCGACCTGCACACGCATTTCGACGCCCAGCTCATCTGGGATCCGTATGCGACGCCGTCGGTCGCGCTCGGCGTGACCAGCATGGTGATCGGGAACTGCGGCTTCACCATCGCCCCCTGCCGCCCGTCCGATCGCGACCTCACGCTCCGCAACCTGACACACGTCGAAGGCATGCCGCTCGATGCGCTGCGCGCCGGCGTCGAGTGGGAGTTCGAGAGCTACCCCGATTACCTGCGCTTGCTGGAGCGTCGCGGCCTCGTGCCCAACGTCGCCTCGTTCATCGGGCACTCGTCGGTGCGCACCTACGTGCTGCGCGAGGATGCCGCGAAGCGCGCGGCAACGCCCGCCGAGGTCGCGGAGATGAAGCGGCTCGTGGTCGACGGCCTGCGCGCCGGCGCGGTCGGGTTCTCGACCTCGACGCTCGAGCAGCACAACGGCGAGAACGGCATCCCGATGCCGTCGCGCCTCGCCGACGAGCACGAGATGCTCGAGCTCACCGGCGCGCTGGGCGAGGTCGGCAAGGGGGTATTCATGCTGACCAAGGGCATGACCACCACGGTGCCGTGGCTCGAGCGCATCGCCGAGCGCAACGGCCGGCCGGTCAACATCGCCGCGATGTTCGTCGACCCCAACGATCCGGAGCGCGTGTTCGGGGAGTTCGAGCAGATCGACGCGGCGCGCAAGCGCGGGCGCGAGCTGTGGGGCCACGTCGGCTGCTTCCCGCTCGGCATGGAATTCACGCTGAGCCACCCGTACCCGCTGGAAGCGCTCATCGCCTGGAAGCCGGCGATCAAGGCGGAAGGCTCGGAGCAGTTCCGGCGTGTTCTCGCGGACCCGGTGTTCCGCGGCGCGATCAAGGCCGAGGCGGCGAGCAAAGGCGGCGTGCCGAACCGATTCTCCTATCACACGCTCGAGCACATGACGATCAAGGCGGCCGAGCGGCCCGAGCACGCGGCGCTTGTCGGCAAAAACGTCGCCGCGCTCGCGCGCGCGGCGGGCAGGGATCCGCTCGATTGGCTGCTCGACTTCGCGCTCGACGGCGAGCTCGACGCGATGTTCGATTGCAAGCTCTTCAACACCAACGAGGACCAGGTGCGCGAGCTACTGCGCCACCCGAGCGCGCAGATCACGCTCTCGGACGCCGGCGCGCATCTCTCCTTCCTGTGCGATGCGGGTTTCGGCCTGCACCTCTTCGGGCACTGGGTGCGCGAGCGCGGCGATATGACGCTCGAGCAGGCGGTGCAGGCGGTGACGAGCCGCCCCGCCGCGCTCTATCGGATCCGGGATCGCGGGCGCCTTGCCGCCCGGCGCGTGGGCCGACCTCATGCTGTTCGACCCCGCGACGGTGGGCCGCGGGCCCAAGCGGCGCGTCTTCGACCTCCCGGCGGGCGCGAGCCGCATCGACACGCCCGCGGTCGGCCTGCACGGCGTGTGGGTCAACGGCACACGAGTCGTGAACGAGAAGGGACCGATGAACGATCGCGGACGGCCGGGCAAGCTGCTGCGCGAGTTCGACGCGTGACGACTTCTCTTGTCCGCGAGCCCTATTCGGGGATCTTCCCGATCGCCCCGACGCCGTTCACCGCGCGCTTCGACCTCGACCTCGACGGCCAGCGCCGCGTGCTCGACTGCATGATCGACCAGGGCGTCGACGGCATCTGCATCCTCGCCAACTACTCCGAGCAGTTCCTGCTCACCGACGCGGAGCGCGACACGCTTCTCCGAGTCTGCCTGGAACACGTCGCAGGGCGTGTTCCGGTGATCGTGACCTGCAGCCACTTCAGCACGCGGATCGCGGTCGAACGTGCGCGGCGGGCCGCCGCCGCCGGCGCGCGCATGCTGATGCTCATGCCGCCGTATCACGGCGCGACGCTGCGCGCCGACGAAAGCGGTGTGTTCGAGCACTTTGCGCGCGTCGCGGAGGCGGTGTCGATCCCGATCATGGTGCAGGACGCGCCGCTGAGCGGCGTCACGCTGTCGGTTGCGTTCCTCGCGCGGCTCGCGCGCGAGGTGCCGCAGGTGCGCTACTTCAAAATCGAGGTGCCCGGCGCGGCAGCGAAGCTCCGCGCGCTGGTCGAGCAGGGCGGCGCGGCGATCGTGGGGCCGTTCGACGGCGAGGAGTCGATCACGCTCATGGCCGATCTCGACGCCGGCGCCACCGGCACGATGCCGAGCGCACTCCTGCCCGATCTCATCAAGCCGGTGCTCGAGCACTTCCGCGCCGGGCGACGCGCCGAGGCCGCCGCGGCCTATGCGCGCATCCTGCCGCTCATCAACTACGAGAACCGGCAGTGCGGGCTGCGCGCCACCAAGACCGCGATGGCGGAAGGCGGCGTGATCAAGAGCGACGCCGTGCGCCACCCGCTCCCGCCGCTCGATGCGGCGACGCGCGCCGGACTGCTCGCGCTCGCACGGGAACTGAATCCGCTCGCCTTGCGCTGGGGTAAGCGCTAGCGCCGCACGCCGGGGGTCTCGATCGCGAGCCCCGCCGCGCGCCACATCAGGAAGAGCTCCAGGTCGCGGTACTCGGGCGCGCCGTAAGGCAGCATCTCGGCACGCACGCCCGATAGACAGGCGCGGATCCGGCGCTCGAGCGACCCGAGCGTCTGCCACTCCAGGCGATACGCCGGATAAGCGTTCGGATGCCCCTGGCTGATGCGCTCCGAGAAGAGCGTCTTCCCCCAGTTCGCGTCGTGGCACTGCGTGCAGGCGAGGTTCATCTGGCCGACGCGGCGCGCGTAGAGCGCACGGCCCGCCTCGAAGCGCGCGCGCGCCGGGCCGTCGATGCTCGCCGCGACCGGCAGACCGCGCGACTGGTGCGCGACGAACGCGCCGAGGGCGAGGAGCTCCTCCGACTCCCACGCCGGGCGCGGCGCGTCCTGGCGCGCGATGCGGCACTCGACGATGCGATCGGCGACGTTGACGAGACGGCCCGACGCGCGATCGACCGTGGGAAGGCGTGCCGCCACGCCTTTCATCGACGCGCGCGCGTCGCCATGGCAGTCGGCGCATGACTTGCCCGACGCGCCCGCCGGCGCGTCCCAGAGCTTCGCGCCGCGCTCGACCCAGAGCATGCCGGGATTCGCGAAGTCGTCCTGCTGCTGCGCGCGCAGCGCCGGGCCGAGGAATGCGGCGCCGGACTGGAGCTGGTCGAGCGGAATCGGGCGCTCCTGGGCGCCGGCCTGCGCCCCCCACGCGACGACGAGCGCGGTCACGCCGCAAGCAACGCGGCGGCGCCGGCTGGCGCTCATTCCGTCGGCGCCGCGAGCGGCCAGGTCGTGATGTCGAACTCGGGCGGCACCGGCACGTGCGCGAAGCCGCGCACGCCCTCCAGGGTGCGCGTGACGTGGCCCTTGCCGGTGGTGTTCTCGACGAAGAGCACGTCGCCCGGGCCGAAGCGCCAGCGCGCGGCGTCGTCGAGCTCGATCTCGCCCGTACCCGAGACGACGAAGATGAACTGACGCTGCGGAGCGCGGTGCCTCGCGTGCACGTGAGCGGGCGGCGTGTCGCGGAAGAAGAGCCGCAGCGCCGGCACGTCCGGCGAGGTCGGCCGCGCGCTCGTGTCCGGCTGCATCGGCACCGTGCGCCGCTCGATGCGCGCGGTGCCGTCCGCGTCGGCGTAGATGCGGGTGACGATCACGGATCAATCCGGTGCGGCGCGCCGGCGGCGGGCGCAACCGACCGGTCCGCTCACCCGCTCACCCGGAGGGCGGTCCGCGCCGATTCCTGCACGCCCGCGTCGTCGACCCACTCGAACTCGAGCGTCCCGCTCGCTTCCGCGATGGTCGTGAAGACGACATAAGGGTTCGCTGCGATTCCGGGCGACATCTCCGCGCGGAAGATCTCCGTGCCCTCGAAACGGCAGGTCAGCGTCCGGATGGTGTTGCGGGCAATGCGCTTCCCGGTGTCGTCGTTGCGGTAACCGGTTTCCATCGGATGCTGGATGAGGACGCGGATCTCCACGATCTCGCCGCGGCGAGCTTCGGCCGGCACCTGGATGCGGGCGGCCACGGCTAGCTCTCGTCCAGGCAGGCGGAGAGCGTCACGATCACGTTGGCGACGTCGAACCAGAACGAGCCGTCCGACATTTCAGCGACCGCCACGACGTTCTGGCTGCCCGCGAGCCGCACGCGCGAGACGATCTCCGCACGCCCCGCCCGCGGCCCGAGGTGGAACGCGGCCATCTCCTGCACCGGGTTGCGTTCCGAGAGCAGGCGAATGCTCTTCACGTGGTCGGCCGCGCTCATTGGGCTCTCCACGCTCACTTTCATCGTGACGGAATTGCCGTTGTCCGCGAGCACCGGGAGCTCGAGCTTCACCCGTCCCTTGCGGGCCGGTGCACCGCGCGTCGCGACCCGCACCAGCTCGTCGACCGAGCTCGCCTGGCCGCGCGCGCGGCGCGGCGCCAGCGCGGCCGCGCCGATGCCGGCGAGGAAATGGCGACGCTTCACTTCGCGGGCTCCTTGAGCGTCGCCAGCCACGCGACCACGTCCTCGACCTGCTGCGCGGAGAGGACCGGCTTCCCGCGGAACGCGGCGGCGACCTGGTTGAGGCCCGCAGTGCGGTAGTAGGCCGGCATCGGCGTAGCGGGGTTGAGGCGCGTCGAATCGACGATGCGCAGACGCAGCTGCGCCGGCGTGAGCCGCGCACCGGCGCCGGCGAGCGACGGCGCGAGGTCGCCCATGAACCGTTCGGCCGGGTCGGGCACGGCGTGGCAGAGCACGCATCCGCCTTCGTTGCGGTTCAACGCCGCCTGGCGGCCGCGCGCGGCATCGCCGGGTGTCGTCGTGAGCGCGGCCGGAATGCCGTCGCCCACGACTTCGAACGCCACGAGCGCCTGCGCAGCGGCGATCGCCGAGGTCGCCATGAGCACGCTCGCCACGATCGTTTGCGCGGTCCTCACGCCTTGACGAGCGAGAACCCTTCCTTGCTGAGCGGATGCGAGCGCAGGCGCTTGCCGGTCGCGGCGAAGATCGCGTTGCACACCGCCGGCGCGACCGGCGCGTTCGCGGGCTCGCCCACGCCGCCCCAGAACCCGCCGGTGGGCGCGAGCAACACCTCGACTTTGGGCATCTCGGCGAGCCGCATTAGGCGATAGTCATGGAAGTTCGTCTGCTCGACGCGCCCGTCCTTGAGCGTGATGTCGCCCCAGAAGAGCGCGCTCAGCGCGTAGACGACGCTGCCCTGGATCTGCGCGACGATGTTGTCCGGGTTCACCATGTAACCGCAGTCGAGCCCGATCACGATGCGATGGATCGCGATCTCGCCCTTCGCGTTTCCCGACACTTCGGCCACGCAGGACGTGTAGCTGCCGTAGGCTTCGGTCTCCGCGATGCCGCGGAACACGCCCGCGGGGAGCGGCTGGCCCCAGTCGGCCTTCTTCGCCACCGCGTCGAGGATGGCGAGGTCCTTCGGCGCGCTCGCGAGCATCGCGCGGCGGAACTCGTACGGATCCTTGCCCGCGGCCTGCGCGAGCTCGTCGACGAAGCACTCGCGCACGAACGGATTCTGCGAGTGGCCGACGGTGCGCCAGAACCCGACCGGCACGTGCGGATTGCGCTGCGCGTATTCGACGCGCACGTTGGGGATCGAGAAGGGCAGATCGCTGAAGGAAGCGACCGCCTGCGGATCGATGCCGTCCTTGAGCGGGAGCTTCAGCAGCGTCGCGATGATCGACGGCGCCGAGACGCGCGTCCAGAGCGCCACGGGATTGCCCGCGGCGTCGAGGCCGCCCTTGAGCCGGATGAGGCTCGCCGGACGGTAGAGGTCGTGCTGCATGTCCTCCTCGCGCGTCCACAGCAGCTTCACCGGCGTCCCCGGCATTGCTTTCGCGATCTGCGTGGCTTGCCGGGTGTAGTCCTGCGCGCCGCGCCGGCCGAAGCCGCCGCCGAGCTGCATGCGATGGACGTACACGTTCTCGAGCGGAACGCCCGCCACGCCCGCCGCGGTGGCGTGCGTCGCTTCCGCGTTCTGCGTGGAGGTCCAGACGTCGACCCGGCCGTCCTTGATCAGCACCGTGCAGGTCTGCGGCTCGAGCGTGCAGTGCGCCTGGAACGGCGTGAAGTACTCCGCCAGCACCACCTTCGCCGCTTCGCTCAGCGCCTTGTCCGCGTCGCCGGTGCGCTTTGCGACCGGCACGACTTCTTCGTTGAAGCCGGCCTTGAGAAACTCCATGATGCTGGCGCTCGAGACCGCGCCGCTGCCGGCGTCGTCCCAGACGATGGCCACGTCCTTCAGCGCTTCCTTGGCGCGCCACCAGTTGTCGGCGACGACCACCACCGCGTTGTCGCCGTCGATCGTCAGCGTCTTGAGGATGCCGCGGCGGCCCTGAATCTTCGCCGCGTCGTAGGACTTGGCCTTGCCGCCGAACACCGGGCATTGCGCGATCGCGGCGTAGACCATCCCGGGCACCTGGGCGTCGATGCCGTAGCGCTGTCGGCCCATCACGGTGTCGGGAATGTCGACGCGCGGGATCGGCTTCCCGGCGATCGTCCAGCTCTTCGGATCCTTCAGCGGGGCCTCCTTCGGCGGCTCCAGCTTCGCGGCCGCGGCGGCGACCTTGCCGAACGCGACCTTGCGTCCGCTCGGCGCGTGCGTGATCACGCCACCCGCCGCGACGCATTCCGAGGCGGGCACCTTCCAGCCCTGCGCCGCGGCGGCGACGAGCATCTCGCGCGCGGTCGCACCGCCTTTGCGCAGGTACTCCTGCGACTGGCGGATGGTCCGGCTGCCGACCGCCGCCATGTCGCCCCACGGGCGCTTGAGGCGCACCTGCTCGTTGGTCGAGGCGTACTCGACGCGGACCTTCTTCCAGTCGGCGCCGAGCTCCTCGGCGACGAGCTGCGCGGCCGAGGTCATGCTGCCCTGGCCCATCTCGGAGCGTGCGTAGCGGATGACGACCGTGTCGTCGGGACGCACGACGACCCACGCGTTGATTTGGGTGCCGGGTGCGGCCTGTGCCGTCCCGCTTTGCGCCAGCGCAGCGGGCAGGTGGAAACCGACCACGAGGCCGCCGCCGACGGCGGCGGAGTCTTTCAGGAACTTGCGGCGGGAGGGGTTGAGCGCGGTGGTCATGATTCCCTCCTCAGGCCTTGGTCTTCGCGCCCGGCGACTTCGCCGCCGCGTGGATGGCGGTGCGGATGCGCGCGTACGTGCCGCAGCGGCACAGATTGGTCATCGCCTCGTCGATGTCGGCGTCGGTCGGGTTCGGCTTCTTGCGCAGCAGCGCGACCGCGGCGAGGATCTGGCCGCCCTGGCAGTACCCGCACTGCGGCACCTGGTGCTCGATCCACGCCTGCTGCACCGGATGCGGCTTGCCGCCCTGCGCGAGGCCCTCGATCGTGACGATCCGCCTGCCGGCCACGGCGGAGACCGGAACCGAGCACGACCGCATCGGTTCGCCGTCCACGTGCACGGTGCACGCGCCGCATTGTGCGATGCCGCATCCGAACTTCGGACCCTTGACGTCGAGCACATCGCGCAGGACCCACAGCAGCGGCATCTCGGGCTCGACGTCGGCCTGGCGCGGCCGACCGTTCACGGTGAGCTTGATCATTCCGGGGTTCTCCTGGCGGTGAGGGGACTGCCTGACGATCGTTGCGCACGAAATCATAGTCCCGGCCGGCGGCGTTGTCTCGCGCGGCCCGCGTGGCGGTATCGCCAGGGCTGCCGTAGCATCGCGTCCTCAATCGCCGGAGATTCCGCCGTGATCATCGAGACCCAGGAAGACGTCACCGAGGCCGTGCTCGCGGAGATGCATCGCACGCCGGATGCGCGCACGCAGGAGATCCTCGCGGCCCTGGTGCGGCACCTGCACGGATTCGTGCGCGAGGTGCGCCTCACCGAGCGCGAGTTCCAGGCGGCGATCGCGCTCGTCAACGCGATCGGGCAGCGCACGACGCCGAGTCACAACGAGGCGATGCTGATGTCGGGCGCGCTCGGGGTGTCGAACCTCGTGTGCCTGCTGAACAACGGCGCGAACGGCACGCGCCCGACCCAGGCGAACAATCTCGGGCCGTTCTGGCGCACCGGTTCGCCGCGCGTGGCGAACGGCGGGACGCTGCTGCGCTCGGCCACGCCCGGCGAGGCGCTCTTCTTCAGCGGCTGGGTGCGCGACGCCGCAGGGCGGCCGATCGCGGGCGCCGAGGTGGACGTCTGGCACTCGTCGCCCGTCGGCCTGTACGAGAACCAGGACACGTCGCAGGCCGAAATGAATCTGCGCGGCAAGTTCACGACCGAGGCCGACGGCTCGTTCGCGTTCCGCAGCATCAAGCCGGGCGCCTACCCGGTGCCGATCGAAGGGCCGACCGGCGCGCTGCTCGCCGCGCAGAAGCGGCACAACTGGCGCCCGGCGCATCTGCACTTTCTCGTCTTCAAGCCGGGCTTCAAGACGATCGCCTCGCAGGTCTACACCAACGACGATCCGTATCTCGAGACGGACTCGCAGTTCGGCGTGACAAAGGCGCTCATCGGCCACTACGTGAAACACGAGAACGAGCCGGCGCCCGCCGTCGGCGTCGAAGGGACCTGGTGGTCGCTCGAGCACACCTTCGTGCTGGAGCCGGGCGAGGCCCGGCTGCCGCAGCCGCCGATCTCGAAGAAAGTCGAGGCGGGGGCCTGATGCGACGTGCTTCGATCTCGATGGGGGAGAAAACGATGAGCATCCTGAAGCGACTCGCGATCTGCACCCTGGCGGCGCTTCTGCCGGGTGCGGCGCTCGCTCAGGCGTATCCGTCCAAGCCGGTGCGGATGATCGTGGGCTTCCCGGCCGGCGGGCCGGCCGACCTCTTCGGACGCGTGCTGGCGCAGGCGATGAGCGCGAACCTCGGCCAGCAGATCGTGGTCGACAACCGGGGCGGCGTGGGCGGCGTGCTCGGGATGGACGCGGTCGCGAAGGCCGCGCCTGATGGCTACACCCTGGGGCTCAACAACCAGGGGTCGCTGGCGATGGCGCCGTTCGCGCTCACGAGCATGCCCTACAACCCGCAGAAGGATCTCGCGCTGATCACGACGGTGGTCAGGGTCCCCGAGGTCATCGTCGTCCATCCCTCGGTGCCGGTGAACACGCTGGCCGAGCTCATCGCCTACGCGAAGGCCCATCCCGGGAAGGTCAACTTCGGCTCCGCGGGCGGGGGCGGCATCACCCACCTCGCCGGCGAGCTGCTGAAAGTCGAGGCGAAGGTCGACCTCGTGCACGTCCCGTACAAGGGCGCCGCACCCGCGGTGAACGATCTGCTCGGCGGGCAGGTGCAGATGGGAATCTTCGACGTGCCGGTCGTGCTGCCGCACATCCGCGCCGGCAAGCTCAAGGCGCTGGCGGTGACGAGCGCGAAGCGCGCGCCCCCGCTGCCGGAGGTCGCGACCACCGGCGAGCTCGGATATCCGCGCGTGATCTCGGACAACTGGTACGGGCTCGTGGCGCCGGCGGCGACACCGCCCGACGTCCTCAGGCGCATCCACGCCGCCGCGATCGCGGCGCTCGGCTCGCCGATGCTCCTCGAGCAGTTCGACAAGGTGAGCGGAATTCCCTTTCCGTCGACCCCCGAGGAGTACGCCGTCTTCGTGTCCGAGGAACAGACCCGGTGGGGCACGATCATCAAGGCGATCGGATTCAAGGAATAGCAGCGCGATTGCCTCCGGAATGACCGATCCGCAGCCGTCGTTACGGGGTTCCGATCCCATTGGCGCAGTGACGAAACGTCTCCAGGACCGGATTGCCATCGTCACCGGTGCCGGGTCCGTCGGCCCCGGCTGGGGCAACGGGCGCGCGGTGGCGGTGCGCTTCGCCGAGGAGGGCGCGCGGGTTTTCGCGGTGGACCGGGAGATGGACCGGCTCGCCGACACCGTCGCGCTCGTCCGGGAGGCCGGCGGCTCGATCGCGACCCATGCGTGCGACGTCACCCAGGCGGATGCCGTCGCCGCGATGGTTCGCGCTTGCCTGGACGCATTCGGACGCATCGACGTGCTGGTCAACAACGTCGGCGGCTCTGCGGCCGGCGGCCCGGTCGAGATGTCGGAGGAGGTCTGGGACGCGCAGGTCGATCTCAACCTGAAGAGCGTCTTCCTGACGTGCAAGCAGGTGCTTCCGGTCATGGAGCGCCAGGCGAGCGGGGCCATCGTCAATCTCGCGTCGACGTCGGGGCTGCGCTGGACCGGGGCCGCGCAGGTGGCCTACGCGGCGACCAAGGCCGGCGTGATCCAGCTGTCGCGCGTGGTCGCCGTCCAGTACGCGGCCAAGGGGATCCGGGTGAACACCGTCGTGCCCGGCCAGCTGCACACGCCGATGGTGGAAGTCCGTCTCGCGAAGCAGCGTGCCGGCGGCGACGTGGAAGCGCTCCTCCGTCAGCGGCAGGCGCGCATTCCGCTGCCGTTCATGGGCGACGGGCGGGACACCGCGAATGCCGCCCTGTTCCTCGCCTCGGACGAGGCGCGCTTCATCACCGGCACGGAGATCGTCGTCGACGGAGGGATGACGGTCCGCTGCGGTTGACTCGCGGCCGGCGGAGCGCTCAGGCCGCAGTGCCCTCGTTCGAGGGCGCGACGAGATCCGGGCCGATCTCGCTCACGGCACACACGCCACAAAGACGCATCGTCCGGATCAGCTCGTCGCGCAGGATTTCCAGGGCCCACGCGGCGCCCGCCTCGCCCCCCGCGCACGCGCCGTAGAGCGTCGCGCGGCCGGTCATGGCGGCCTCGGCGCCCAGCGCGAGCGCCTTCACCACGTCGCGGCCGCGCCGGACGCCGCCGTCCACCAGGACGCCGATGCGGCCGCCGACCGCGCGCACGATCGGCGGCAGCGCATCGAGCGTCGCCTGCGCGCCGTCCAGCTGGCGTCCGCCGTGGTTGGACACGATGACGCCGTCGCAGCCGATCGCGGCGATGCGCGCTGCGTCATCCGGACGCAGCACGCCCTTGACCAGCAGCTTCCGCGGCCACGTGTCTCGCATGGCCTTGAGCCGGTCCCAGTCGAACGTCAGGTCGTAGTTGCGTCCGACCGACGACGCGATCGCCGCCGTGCTCGTCGTCTCCGGCACGAAGCCGATCAGGTTCTCCATGACCGGGACGCCGTGGCGCAGCATCGAGAGCGCCCAGCCCGGCCGCGACGCGAAATCGAGGAGGTTCCTGCGCGTGAACCGGAACGGGATCGAGAAGTCGTTGCGGAAGTCGCGCTCGCGCTTGCCGCCGACGGGGACGTCGACGGTCACGATCAACGCCTCGTAGTCGGCGGCGCGCGCCCGCTCGACCAGGCGCGCGGTGAACTCCCGGTTCCGCAGCGCGTAGAGCTGGAACCAGTGGCGGCCGGGCGCCTCGTGCGCGATGCGCTCGATCGAGGCGGTGGCGGTGGTCGAGAGCGCGTAAGGGATGCCGAATGCCGCGGCGGCCCGCGCGATCGCGACATCCGCGCCCGGACGGCCGAAGCCGACCGCCCCGGTCGGCGCGATGGCCATCGGCAGTCTGGCGGGCTCGCCGAGGATGTGCGCCTGCGTGTCGATCTGCGCGATGTTCACGAGCACCTTTGGCGCGAGTCGCACGCGATCGAAGGCCGCGCGGTTGTCGTGCAAGGTCTGCTCGTCCTCGGCCCCGCCGTCGAAGAACTCGAAGATCGCACGCGGCAGCCGGCGCTCGGCGACGCGGCGCAGATCCTCGATCGAATACGCCCGCCGGATGGCGCGCGGCACCGGGGGTGCCGCGGCCCGGGCCGGCGCCGCGCTCGTAGGCGCGGCCGCGGCGCTTGTAGCCTCGCTCACCGTCACTCCGCTTTCACGCCCGATGCCTTGATGACGCGGGCCCAGCGCTCGTGATCCTTGGCGAGGAAGGCAGCGTACTCGGCGGGCGTGTCGCCGACGGTGATCGCGCCGAGCGCCGTGAGGCGCTCCCGAGTCTCGGGCTTCGCGAGCGACTTCCGCATCTCCTCGCTCAGCCGGTTGACGATCGCCGGCGGCGTGCCGGCGGGCGCGAGCATCCCCACCCAGGGCGCCGTCTCCTCGAGTGCCGGATAGCCGGATTCGCCGACGGTCGGCGCGTCGGGGAAGTCCGGGTGGCGCGCCGCGGTGCCCACCGCCAGGACCTTCAGCTTCTTGGCCTGCACCTGATTGGCGATGCCGATGATCGGATAGAACATGAAGGTCACGCGCCCCGCCATGACCTCGGCGAGCGCCGGCGCGTTGCCCTTGAAAGGGACATTGGTCATCTTCGTATCGGTCAGGTTCTCGAGCATCGCGCCCGCGAGGTGGGCGGAGCCGCCGTGACCCGGTGTCCCGTAGGTCAGGTCCCCCGGCTTCGCCTTGGCGCGCGCGACGAGCTCGGGCAGCGAGCCGATCCCGGTCTCGGGGCTCGTGACGATCACCATCGGGAGCAGCGCGGCGTTGCTGATCGGCGCGAAGTCCTTGAACGGGTCGTACTTGATCTTGCTCTCCAGCAGGATTGCGTTCACCAGCAGCGAGAGGGAAGAGAACAGCAGGGTGTAGCCGTCCGGTGCCGCGCGCGCGACCGCCTCGGTGGCGATGATCGCGTTCGCGCCGGCCCGGTTCTCCACGATGAACGACTGGCCCATCGAGGCGGTCAGGTCCTGGGCGACGATCCGCGCGATCACGTCGGTCGGCCCGCCCGCCGCGAACCCGACGAGGATCCTCACCGGCTTCGCGGGGTAGTCCTGGGCGACGGCCGGCATCCCGGCGCACAGCCCGGCCACGGCGGTCAGGGCGATCAGGATTCGATTCATGGCGCTGACTCCTCCTGGTGTTCGATTCAGCCGATTCCGTGCTCGAGGACGCCGATGCCCGCGATCTCGATCCGCACCCGGTCTCCCGGCGCCAGCCACACCGGCGGCCTGCGAAACGCACCGACGCCCGCTGGCGTGCCGGTTGCAATGACGTCGCCCGGTTCGAGGGTCATGTACCGGGTGAGGTACTCGATCAGCCGGGCGACCGGAAAGATCATGTCCGCCGTGGTGCCGTGCTGCATTTGCGCGCCGTTCACGTAGGAGGCGAGCGCGAGCCGTTGGGGATCGGGGATCTCGTCGCGCGTCACGAGCCACGGTCCCATCGGGCAGAAGCCGTCCATGCTCTTGGCGAACGTCGTCTGCGGCGGCGACACGTCGAACTGGAACTCGCGCGCGCTCAGGTCGTTCAGGATGGTGTAGCCGGCCACCACATCGAGCGCGTCCGCGGCCGGCACGTCGGATGCAAACTCGCCGATCACCACGCCGAGCTCCGCCTCGAAGTCGAATTTCGTCACCGGGCCGGGCCGCTTCACTACGGTTCCCGGTCCGACCACGCTCGAGGGCAGTTTCGCGATGATCCGCGGTTTCTCGAACGGATCGACGCCCGTTTCCTTCGCGTGGTCCGCATAGTTGCGCCCGATCGCCACGATCTTTCCCGGGCGGGGAATCGGCGCGAGCAACGCGATCCGCGCCAGCAGGGGATGCCGGTCCGGCCTGCCGTCCCGTGCCAGGTCCGCGACGCGGCGCCCGACCTCCCGCAGCGCGGAGGTGCCGGCGTATAGCAGGCGCATGATCCCGCCGGCGGGAAGCGGGAGCCCGCATGAGGCGAGTCGCTCGGCGCTTGCGGCGGGAACGTCGATCGCGGCGATGACCTCGGTCAGGTCGATCACGCGCTCGCCCGCGACCGCGCCGACGCTCGGCTGCGCGCCGCCGCGACGATAGCTCACGAGCTTCATCGCGGCCCCGCGTCGCCGAAGAACCGGTCCGCCATCACCTGGCAGCGCTTGATCAGCCGATGCTCGTCGGCGCCGTAGTCGGCGACCGCCCGATGGACGGTGCCGATGTCCTCCCACATCAGGACATCGCCGGCTTGCCAGTGGAAGGTGTAGCGATAGCGCGCCTGGAGCTGATGGGCGAAGAGGAATTCGAGCATCTCGTCGCTCTCCTTCTCCGGCAGCTCGTTGATGCGCGTCGCGTAGCCCGGATTCGCGTAGAGCACCTTGCGCCCGGTGATCGGGTGCGTGAGGAAGATCGGATGCGACACCGGCGGCTTCGCCCTGCGCTGCGCGTCGGTGAGCGGCGGCCGCGCGCTCCCGCGCTCGCGCCGCATCATCTCCCAGAATTTCTCGAAGTCGTGCCGCGCCGTCATGCCGGCCAGGCGCTGCTTGAGCTCGGCGGGCAGACCGTCGTAGGCGGCGTGCATGCTGCTGAACTCGGTGGCCCCGAGGGGCTTGCCGTCCCGCTGCGGGATCCGGATGCCGTAGAGCACGTTCGCGAAGGCGATCATGCTGCTGTAGGACATGTCGGTGTGCCAGTCCTGCCCGGCGTCGGCCAGGCCGATCGGCTTGCCGTTCTCGACGATGTTGGAGAGGATCATCACCTCCGGGAGGCCGGGCTCCTGGTAGGCGTTCGCCACGTTGATCTCGAGGCGTCCGAAGCGCTCGCTGAAGCGCTTGAGATCGACGGCCGAAAGCTTCTGCCGCGGAAACCGCAGCACGCCGTATTGTCCGAGCGAGCGCACGAGCAGGTCGAACGCCGCGTCGGACAGCCCCTGCGAGAGATCGAGTCCATCGACCGTGGCACCGAGGATCTGCCCGCTGCCGGTCACGTTCATCACGTTCCTGCCTCCAGTTCGGGGATCGCGCCGGCAGCGCCGTCGCCGAGCTCGCCGCGCTCCCGACAAATGAACAACGGGGAGGACTCGCGCACGCTGCGCCTCGCCCGGCGCCGCTGCTAGAGCCGCCGCCCGTTGACGCGTCGGAACATCGTCCGCTTGGTGTTGCGGAAGTTGGGGCGCACCCGATCGCTCCACGCGGTGTGGCGGACCGCGAGCCACGGGGGGCTTCCCAACGTCTCCTGCGAGACCAGCTCGTAGCACGAGTGGTAGCGCGGCGCACCATCGAGGTTCAGAAAGCGCTGCGTGCGGATCGTGCCCGGCACCGCCGCGAGGCCGGGCAGGTGCTCGGCGTCGTACCACTCGTTCAGGTCGCGCTCGGCCTCGGGCACCACGTCCGTTTCGACGACGTAGTGGAACACCGGCGGTTCGTCGTGCGAAGCGCCGCGAATGTCCTGCAGGCGGGCGAGCCGCACCGCTTCGACGGCCGACGCGCCCGTTACTCGTGCGAACGCCGCGGCAAGCGGCGCCGGTGCGACCTCCGCCGGCTCGCGCAGAGCGAGATAGGCATATAGCTCGGCACCGTCGAGACTCAGGTTGACGGTGGCGTCGGCCGCCGGCAGCCCCTGCGACCGTGCGACCGCCGCAATCGCCTCGGCGAGCCCCTCCGGCGCCGGCACGGGCGCGCGGCACTTGAACACGATGGCGTCGGTCTTCCGGGAGTGCACGTCGTTCCTCAGTGGCCGATCCGCAGCGCGACGAGGAACCTCGAGACCATGTTGTAGGCGGCCACCGTCGCCACCAGCTCCACGAGCTCGGCGGGGCCGAACCGCGACTCGAGCTCGCGGTAGAGCGCGTCGGGGACCTCGATGTCGCGGGTCATGGCGTCGGTCAGTCGGAGGACGATCCGCTCCGTTGCATCGAACGGCAGCTCCATGCCGGGTTCGCGCACGGCGGCCATCTTCTCCTCGCTGACCCCCGCGCGCCTCGCATGCGGCACGTGCGCCTCGAACTCGTACGCCGCGCCGTTCAACACCGCGACTCGCAGGATGACGAGCTCCCGCAGGCCCGGCGGAACCGACGTCTTCTGCCGGATTGCGGTCAGCAGCGCTTCCCATCCTTCGACCAGCGGCGCGCTGTTGAGGAGCACGCGGTAGAGGGGCGAGATTGCGCCTCGCGCGGCCCGGATGCGCGCCTCGAGGGGCGCCAACGCCGGGTTGGCGCCGACCTCGATCATCGGCACACGGGGAGCAGTCATCGTCGCCTCGGCTCGCGGCCGCCGGTCGTTGTCGGACCGGCCGGGTCGGCGTTCAAGGCCTATAGCATAGGCGACGAAGATCCACCAGCACGTCCGGGAGTCCGACGGAATTCACGATCACCGGCCGACGACCGCGGGAAACGGAGGCGCCGCCTCCTAATCGAGCTTCGCGTTCGCCGCCTTGACGATCTTCGCCCATCGCCCCAGGTCGGCATTGATCTGCGCCGCGAACGCCTCGGGCGAATTGGCGACCGGCTCGATCGCGTCCTTCGCAAGGCGCTCCTGGAAATCGGGCCGCTTGATGATCGCGACGACGTCGTCGTGGATCTTCAGCACGATCTCGCGCGGCGTGCCGGCGGGCGCCATGAAGCCGTACCACGCCTGGATGTCGAAGCCGGGCAGGGTCTCCGCGATCGCGGGAACGTCGGGCAGCGCCTTCGAGCGCTGCGGGCTGGTGACGCCGAGGCCCTTCACCTTGCCGGACTTGATGAGCGAGATCGACGCGGTGATGCCGCCGAAGATCAGCGGTACCTGATTCGCAAGTACGTCCGCGATGCCCTGGCCGAAGCCCTTGTAGGGGATGTGCACGATGTCGATGCCGGTCATCGAGCGCACCGTCTCCATCGACAGGTGCTGCTGGCCGCCCGCGCCCGACGAGGCGTAGCTGTACTTGCCCGGATTGGCGCGGACCAGCGCGATCATCTCCGCGACGTTGTTCGCCGGGAACGACGGATTCGCGAGCATGACGAACGGTCCGGCGGCCACGTTCACGATGGGTGCGAAATCGCGCACCGGATCGTACGGCAGCTTGGAGTACAGATGCGGCGCGATGGTGATCGAGGCGTCGGCGGCGAAGAGCAGCGTGTACCCGTCCGGCGCGCTCTTCGCGACGCTGTCGGTGCCGATGGTGCCGCCCGCGCCGGTGCGGTTCTCCACCACCACCGACTGGTTCCAGACCTTCGCGAGCTCGGCGGCCATGATGCGGCCGTAGATGTCGGGGGTGCCGCCGGGCGGGAACGTGACGACGACGCGGACCGGCTTCACCGGATAGGTCTGCGACCAGACCGGGGCCGCGACGATGGCGGCGAGCAGCAGGATGCCGATGCGACGCAGGTTCACGATTCTGTCTCCCTGAGTTGCGATTGCCCGAACGGCCACGCGCTGCGAGTATACGTCGCGTGTCCTGGCGCCCACCCGCACGGCTCGTCGTGGTCCGCGAAGTGGCCCGCCTGCATCCGCTCGCCTGGATTCATCGCGCCGAGGCGCAGTCCATCGTCGAGGAGTTGCGCGCTGCGGGATGCGATGTGCGCGTTGAAGTGTTCGGCGCGGATTCGGTTGCATGCCTGCCGTCCGGGCCCTTGCTGCTCCGCGTATCGGACCCCGTGATGCTCGAGGCCGCGCAGGCGCTCACCGACGCCGCCATCCCCTACGTCGGACCGAGTGTCGAAGCGATGGCGCGCTGCTACGACAAGTACGAGGCCGGGCGACTCGCCGCAGCAGCCGGCATCGACTGTCCCGCGACCGCACTCGCGCACGATGCCGGCGCACTGTCGTTCCCGTTGTTCGTCAAGCCGCGGCGCGGATCGGACTCGATCGGCGTGCGACTGCTGCGCGACGGACCGATCCCGCGGCGGCGGCGGACCGACCGTTTCATCGCGCAGGAGCGGATCGTCGGCGCCGAGCTGACGGTCGCCGTGCTGCATGGCCGGGTCGGGATGCCGCTGCAGATCTTCCTGCCCGAAGGCACGCCCTACTCGTTCACGCGCAAGTACTTCTGGCGACCGGACCGCGCGCCGGTCGCCGCCGCGCCGCTCGCCGACCGCGTGCGCGCCGTGGCCCGGCGCGTCGCTTCCACGCTGCGCGTCGACTGGGCGGCCCGCATCGATCTCATCCACGAAATGGATTCCGGACGGCTGCGCTTTCTCGAATGCGACGTCGCGCCGCTCGTCGGCGCGCGGTCGGCGTTCGCCGCGAGCCTCGCGGCGGCAGGCATCGGGCGTGCGGAGCAGCTGGGCCTGCTGCTCACTTAGGCGTCGCGGCGGCGGGCGGGACGATCCAGAGATAGATCGTCGAGGAGCCGACTTCCACGACGCGTTCGGGCCGCCAATCGCCCATGTCGAACCCGTGGGAGACGATGCGCGTCCCGGGCCGCAGCTCGGCGAGCAGCTTGGGGCGGAGCTGCAGGTTGATCCGCGGCAGGAGATAGAGGGTCACCACGGTCGCTTCGCTGAAGTCGATCGCGAACAGATCCTGGTTGACGAAGCGCACGCGCCCGGCGACGCCGGCCTTGCGCGCGTTGGCGTTCGCCTCGTCGATGCGCCGCGGATCGATGTCGACCCCGGTGCCGCGCACGCCGTAGCGCTTCGCCGCCGCGATCACGATGCGGCCGTCGCCCGAGCCGAGGTCGTACAGCACGTCGCCGCGCTTCACCTGTGCCAGCTTCAGCATCGCGTTAACGACTGGCTCGGGCGTCGGCACGTAGGGCACGTCGAGCGCCGGCGCCGTCTGCGCCGACGCGCCTATCGCGAGAAGGAAAAGCGCAAGTGCGGCGGTCCATCCGCATCGGTGCAGCCAGTCCCCTGATTTCGAATCGAGGCTTAATGTCGTCATCTTCCGATACTCAAAGTTGGCAAGCGGCATGGTGGCCAGGGAGCTCTGGCAGGTCGCCGTACGACGGCGACGTCCTGTAGTATCGCCGCTCGACCCCGAGAGGAAAACCATGAAGCAGACGTTGCTTGCCGTTGCGTTGTCGCTCGCCTTCGTCGCCGCGGGCGCGCAAACGCTGCCGCCCGGCCCGAAGGTGACGATCTCGGCGGTGACGCAGCTCGCGCCGACGCTGCCGCAGTACCAGAAGGTCGACGTGCCGATGCTGCGTGACGGCGTGCCCAAGGCGACCAACGGCCGCATCGAGTTCAATCTGCGCGCCTACCCCGAGGCGAATGTTTCGGGACCCGAGGCGATCCGGCTGGTGCGCTCGGGCCAGGTGGACATCGTCGGCGCGCCGCTGCCCACCGTGTCGGGCGATGTCCCGCTGCTCGACGGCTTCGACCTGCCCGGCGTCCACACCAGCATGGAAAGCGTACGCCGCGCGGCGCAGGCGCTCGCGCCGGCGGCCAATCGCGAGCTCGAGAAGCTCGGCGTGAAGATGATCGCCACCAGTCCGTTTCCGGCGCAGGTGTTCTTCTGCAAGAAGCCGGTCACCGGCATCGCCGACTTGAAAGGGCTGAAGGTCCGTGTCGCCGGACCCGCCCAGTCGGATTTCGTGAACGCGCTCGGCGCGCAACCGGTCGGCATCGCGTTCGGCGAGGTGTACGGCGCGCTCGAGCGCGGCGTGGTCGATTGCGCCGTCACCGGGACGGGCACGGCGAACGCCTCGAAGTGGTACGAGGTGACCACGCACATGTACACGCTCGTAGCCTCGTGGGGCATCTCCGGCTATCTGGTGAACCTCGCGTGGTGGAACAGGCTCGATCCGCAGGTGCGCGAGTTCCTCGAGAAGACGTTTCGCGACGTCGAGGAGGCGCAGTGGAAGCTCGGTGCCGAGCTCACGCAGGACGGCATCGAGTGCAACGTCGGCAATGCGGAGCGCTGCAAGATCTTCACCGTGTTGAAGGACCGCCGTCTCACCTGGGTGAAGGCAAGCGATGCCGACAATGCCCGGGCGCGGCAGATCCTCACCGACGTGGTGCTGCCGAACTGGGTGAAGCGCTGCGGCGCGCACTGCGGCGAGGCGTACAACGCGGCGGTGGCGCCGATCTCCGGAGTGCGCTTCACGCCCAAGTAGCCTCGCGCCCCCATGCGGGCGCTGCCGTCATGTCGGATGCCGTTCTAGAGCACTTTCATCCCGCCGTCGGCGCGTGGTTTCGCTCGGCGTTCGCCGCGCCGACCGCGCCGCAGGTCGCGGCCTGGCCGGCGATCAAGTCCGGCCGGCATGCGCTCGTCGCCGCGCCGACCGGCTCGGGCAAGACGCTCGCCGCGTTTCTCGCCGCGATCGACGCGCTCGTGCGCGAGGGCGTGGAGCGCGGACTCGCGGACGAGACGCACGTAGTGTACGTCTCGCCCCTCAAGGCGCTGTCGAACGACATCCAGCGCAACCTCGAGGCTCCGCTCGCGGGCATCCGCGCAGAGCTCGAAGCGCTCGGCCTGCCCGACGTCGAGATCCGCACCCTCGTGCGCACCGGCGATACCCCGCAGGCGCAGCGCCAGAGCATGCGCAAGCGACCGCCGCACATCGTCGTCACGACGCCGGAGTCGCTCTACATCCTGCTGACCAGCGAGTCGGGCCGGAAGATGCTCGCGACGACGCGGACGGTGATCGTCGACGAGATTCACGCGCTCGCGCCGAACAAGCGCGGTGCGCACCTCGCGCTGTCGCTCGAACGCCTCGAGGCGCTCGCGGGGTCCGGCCTCGTGCGAATCGGGCTGTCGGCGACGCAGAAGCCGATCGAGGAAATCGCGCGCTTTCTCGTCGGCGCGCACGCCGCGTGCTCGATCGTCGACACCGGCCATGCGCGCCAGCGCGACCTGGCGATCGAGCTCCCGGACGCGCCACTCGAGGCGGTGATGTCCGGCGAGGTGTGGCAGCAGGTCTACGATCGCCTCGCCGCGCTTGCCAACGAGCACCGCACGACGCTCGTCTTCGTCAATACGCGGCGACTCGCCGAGCGCGCGGCGCGGCATCTTTCGGAGCGGCTCGGCGCAACCCAGGTCGCCGCGCATCACGGCAGCCTGGCGCGCGAGATCCGGCTCGACGCCGAGCAACGGCTCAAGCGCGGCGAGCTGAAGCTGCTGGTGGCCACCGCTTCGCTCGAGCTCGGCATCGACATCGGCGACGTCGACCTGGTGTGCCAGCTCGGCTCGACGCGGACGATCGCCGCGTTCCTGCAGCGCGTCGGGCGCTCGGGCCACGCGGTCGGCGGCCTGCCGAAGGGGCGGCTCTTTCCGCTCTCGCGCGACGACCTCTGCGACGCCGCGGCGCTGCTCGATGCGGTCGGGCGCGGCGAGCTCGACCGCATCGCGGTGCCCGACCAGCCGCTCGACGTGCTCGCGCAGCAGATCGTCGCCGAGGTCGCGCATCGGGAATGGCGCGAGGACGAGCTCTTCGCGCGCTTCCGGCGCGCGTACCCGTTCCGTGCCCTCGCCCGGGAGCAATTCGTCGCGGTGTCCCAGATGCTTGCCGACGGCTTCGACACCCGCCGGGGCCGCCGCAGCGCGCATCTGCACCGCGACGCGGTGAACGGCGTGCTGCGCGGGCGGCGAGGCGCGCGCTCACCGCGGTCACCTCCGGCGGGACGATTCCCGACATGGCCGACTACGCGGTCGTGCTCGAGCCGCAGGCGCAGGTGATCGGCTCGGTGAACGAGGACTTCGCGGTCGAGAGCCTGGCCGGCGACGTGTTCCAGCTCGGCAACACCTCGTATCGCATCCTGCGCATCGAGCGCGGCACGGTGCGCGTCGAGGACGCGAAGGGCGCGCCGCCGGGGATTCCGTTCTGGCTGGGCGAAGCGCCCGCGCGCAGCGAGGAGCTTTCCCGGTCGGTGTCGCGGGTCCGCGAGTCGATCGAGGCGGCGCTCGACCGCGGTGGAGACGCCGCCGCAGTCGGATGGCTCGTGCAGGACGTGGGCCTCGGCCAGGCGGCCGCCGAGCAGATCGTCGAATACCTCGCCGCGGCGCGCGCCGCGCTCGGCGCGCTGCCCACGCTGCGCACGGTCGTGCTCGAGCGCTTCTTCGACGAATCGGGCGGCATGCAACTGGTGATCCACGCGCCCTTCGGCGGCCGGATCAACCGCGCGTGGGGGCTCGCGCTGCGCAAGCGCTTCTGCCGCAAGTTCAACTTCGAGCTGCAGGCGGCCGCGACCGAGGACGCGATCGTCCTGTCGCTCTCGACCAGCCACAGCTTCCCGCTCGAGGAGGTGGCGCGCTACCTCAACGCGAAGACAGTGCGTCCGCTCCTCGTGCAGGCGCTGCTCGATGCGCCGATGTTCGCGGCGCGCTGGCGATGGATTGCCACCGTGGCGCTCGCGCTGCCGCGTTTCCGCGGCGGACGCAAGGTCGCGCCGCAGATCCAGCGGATGCAGGCCGAGGACCTTCTGGCGACCGTGTTTCCCGACCAGGTCGCGTGCGGCGAGAACATCGTCGGCGATCGCGAGGTTCCGTCGCATCCGCTCGTCGACCAGGCGATCGCCGACTGCCTGCACGCGGCAATGGACGTCGAGGGGCTCGAGCGGTTGCTCGCGGACCTCGAACGGGGCGAGATCCGGGCGCGTGCCTGCGATCTCACCGAGCCGTCGCCGCTGGCGCTCGAGATCCTGTCCGCGCGGCCGTACGCGTTCCTCGACGACGCACCGCTCGAGGAGCGTCGCACGCAGGCTGTGATGGCGCGCCGCTGGCTCGACGCCGCGACCGCTGCCGATCTCGGCAAGCTCGACGCCGACGCGATCGCGCGCGTGCGCGAGGAGGTATGGCCCGACCCGCGCAACGCGGATGAGCTGGCCGATGCGCTCGCCACACTCGCGTTCCTGGGCGACGCGGAGCTCGAGCCGGCGTGGCGCGGGTTCGCCGACGAGCTCGCCGCAACGCAGCGCGCGACCCGGCTCGCGGGCGGCGAGACGAGTCGCGCGATCGGGATTTGGGTCGCCGCTGAACGCCTGCCGGAGTTCGATGCCGTCTTTCGCGGCGCGACGCACGTGCCGGAGATTGCCGTGCCGGCGGAATATCGCAAGCCCTGGACCCGCGAGGAGGCGCTCGTCGAGATCGTCCGCGATCGCCTGCAGGCGCTCGGGCCGGTTACGCCCGCCGCGCTGGGTGCGCCGCTCGGCCTCGCGGCGGCCCAGCTCGAATCACCGCTCGCGACGCTCGAAGCGGAAGGCTCGGTCATGCGCGGGCGCTTCACGCCCGATGCGCGCGAGCTCGAGTGGTGCGAGCGCCGGCTCCTCGCGCGCATCCACCGGTACACGGTGAATCGTCTGCGCGCGGAGATCGAGCCGGTCGAGGCGCGCGACTTCATGCGCTTCCTCCTCCGCTGGCAGCGCGTCGCGCCCGATGCGCGCGTGGAAGGCGCCGACGCGCTCGCCGGGATCGTCTCGCAGCTCGAGGGCTTCGAGGCGCCGGCGGCGGCCTGGGAGACCGAGATCCTGCCCGCGCGCCTCAACGAGTACGACCCGGCGTGGCTCGACGAGCTGAGCCTCGCCGGCCGCGTCGTGTGGACGCGCCTCGCGACGCCGCGGCCGACGGGCGAGCGCACGCCCACGCCGGTGCGTACGACGCCGATCGCATTGCTCGGCCGGCGCAACCTGGCGCTCTGGACCGCGCTCGCGACCGACGACGGTGCGACCCCGTCTCCGCGCGCGGGTCAGGTGCGCGAATTCATCGGCACGCACGGCGCGTCGTTCTTCGAGGAGATCGTCGACGGCACCGGGATGCTCCGCACGCAGGTGGAGGAAGCGCTCGGCGAGCTCACCGCGCTGGGCGTGGTGAACTGCGACAGCTTCGCCGGCCTGCGCGCGCTGCTCGTGCCGACCGACCGCAGGCGCGCGCTCGGCAGCCACAAGCGGCGCCGCCGCACCGCGCTCTTCGGCATCGAGGATGCGGGCCGTTGGGCGCTGGCGCGGCGCAAGCCCGGAACCGGGAGCGGCGCGGAGGTCGTCGAGCACGTCGCGCGCACGCTGCTCAAGCGCTACGGCGTCGTCTTCTGGCGCCTCATCGCGCGCGAGGCCGACTGGCTTCCGCCGTGGCGCGAGCTGCTCCGGACCTACCGCCGTCTCGAGGCGCGCGGCGAGATCCGCGGGGGGCGCTTCGTCGCGGGCGTGTCGGGCGAGCAGTACGCGCTGCCCGAGGCCGTCGGCAGCCTGCGCGACGTGCGCCGCGCGGAGCGCACCGGCGCGCTCGTCGGCCTGAGCGGCGCCGATCCGCTGAATCTCGTGGGTCTCCTCACGCCGGGCGCGCGACTTCCCGCGCTCACCGGCAACCGCGTGCTCTATCGCGACGGCGTTCCGATTGCGCTGCTCACGGGCGGCGAGGTGCGTTTTCTCGAGCCGCTTGCGCCCGACGTGGCGTGGAATGCGCGCAACGCCTTGTTGCGCCGCCAGGTGCCGGCGGTGCTGCAGTTTCTCGGCTGACGCTGCAGCCCGGAGATGGCGCGTAGCGTATCGCCGCATGAGCTCAGAGGTGACAGAAGGTACCTCGATCCGCGTGCTGGGCCCGGTGCGTCTCGAGCGGCACGCGGCCTCCATCGAGCCGGGCGCGCGCCGCGAGCAGGCGCTGCTCGCGCTGCTCGCTGCGGAGGCGCGACCGCTCAGCCGGCAACGGCTCGCCGCGCTGCTCTGGCCCAATGCGGACGAGACCGCGGCGCGCGGACGGTTGCGCCGATTGCTGCACGAGCTCTCGAATCGCGTCGGCGGCGAGGCCCTCGCCGTGGAGCGCCAAAGCGTGGCGCTCGCGCGGGACGTGTGCGACGCGACCGACCTTGCATCGCTCCGTCATGCGCTCGCGCGCGGGCTGTACCAGTCGGGGGAGGACGCGTCGCCTGCCGCGCTGTCGGCGCTCGAGCGGGCAGCCGCCCTATCGCGGCCGCAGTTCGCCGAGGGCCTCGCGCTCGACGAGTGCGAAGAGCTGTCGATGTGGCTCGAGCGGCAGCGGGAATCGCTGTGGCAGGGCAGGAAGCAGGTGCTCGCGCGCCTCGTCACGCTGTACGAGCGCGGCGGTCGATACGACCGCGCGCTCTTGCATGCGCAGGAATTCGTCGCGCTCGATCCGCTCGACGAGGCCGGCCAGCGCCAGCTCATTCGGGTGCATGGCGCAGGCGGCGACGCGAGATCGGCGTTGCAGCAGTTCGAGCGATGTCGCCAGCTGCTTCGAGACGGGCTTGCCGTCGAGCCGGAGCCGGCGACGAGTGAGCTCGCAGCGCAGATCCGCGATCGGCTGCCCGCGCCGGCGCCATCCGCCGCCGACGCGCTGCCGCCCGGCGCCATCCGCTTCACGCGTAGCGGCAACGTCCATCTCGCCTATCAGGTGGTCGGCACGGGGCCGCTCGACCTGCTGCTCATCAGCGGCTTCGCCTCCAACCTGGACCAGGTGTGGGCGCCGGGCGGTCCGGGAGGTTTCCTGCACGCGCTCGCGCAGCACTTCAGGCTGATCCTCTACGACCGGCGCGGCGTGGGGCGCTCCGACCGCACGGTCGATCCCGCGGACACCACGGTGAGCACCGCGGACGCGCTGGCCGTGCTCGCCGCGGCGGGAACCCGTCGCGCGCTCGTCTTTGCCGTGTCCGAGGGTGGCCCGATCGCGGTGCGCCTGGCGGTGGAGCATCCGGCGCGCGTGGCCGGGCTCGCGCTCTGGGGCACGCTCGCCTGCGGCACCGCCGCGCCCGACCATCCCTGGGCGCTGACGCCCGAGGAGCACGAACGGCGGCTCGCCCACCTCGTCTCGCAGTGGGGCCGTCCGGAAGCGATCGCGGCGTTCGCGCCGGACCACGCAAACGACGCGCTCCTGCAGCGCTGGTGGGCGCGGATGCTACGACTCGGCTCGAGCCCGCGCTGCATGGCGGGCGTCCTGAAGGCATTCGCGATGACCGACGTGCGCGCGCTCCTCCCGCGAGTGCGCGCACCGACGCTCGTGATGCATCGGACCGGAGACCGCATCGTGCGGGTGGGAGCCGGCCGCTATGTCGCGAGCGCCATCCCCGAAGCGCGCTTGCTCGAGCTGCCGGGCACCTCGCACTGGTGGTGGCTGGACGGCACCCGGGCGATCCTCGAGGGCATCCGCGCCCTCGGTCGGCGCGTGCATGAGCAGCGGCCGTGATTTTCCGGGGCCTTTGAAGTCGGTCTCCCCGAAGCTTCCGAACGCTTCTATGTCGCCGCTGACCGCGCCCTGCTTCGTCGCGGGCGCATGCGAGGTCGCGAAACCGGTCCACCCGTTCGTCGCCGCTGCGCTCGCGTCCTGACCGTGACGCCCGCCCACGGCTCGATATAGGTGACGAGCGCGGTCATGTCTTTCTGCGCGCCGCCCTTCGCCGCGGCGTACTGCCACAGCGCCCGCGCGGCGCTCCCGATCCACATCGGCACGCCGAGCGCCTGGCACTCGTCGATCGCGAGGCCGATGTCCTTGCACACGCCCGCGATCGGATGGCCGAACGCGAACGTGCGGGGCAGCACCCATCGCGGCACCTTGTCCTCCGTCGCGCTGTTCCGGCCGGTACTGGCGTTGAACACCGCAACCATAATTGCGGGGTCCAGGCCGCCCTTTACGCCCGCGACGAGCGCCTCCGACGTGACCGCCAGCGCGGTGGAGGAGAGCAGGTTGTTGAGCACCTTCAGGAGTTGCGCCTGTCCCGGGCGACTGCCGACCACGAACACCTTGCCGAAGGCGGCAAGCAGCGGCCGCACCGCGGCCACCGCGTGCGGCGGTCCCGCGGCCATCACCGCGAGCGTGGCCTTCGCCGCGCCGGCGGCGCCACCCGAGATCGGTGCGGCGACCGTCGCGATCCCGGCCGCGGCCAGTATCCGTGCGACCGCTTCTTCCACCCGCGAGCCGGTGGTGCCCAGATCCACGAACGTCCGCACCGCGCGACCCCGGGCGATGCCGTCGTCGCCGAGCGCGACGGCGCGGACTGCGTCCGGCGTCGGCAGGCTCGCGAACACGACCCGCGCGGCGTCCGCGACCTCGCGCGGGCTCCGGGCGGCAACCGCGCCGCGCCGCGTCAGACGCCGTATAGCATTGGGGTCTCGATCGTGCACGATCAGCGCGTGGCCGCGCTCGAGCAGCCGGCGCGCCATCGGCGCGCCCATCACGCCCAAACCTACGAAACCGATTTTCCCGCGCCCGCTCGCCATCCGATCCTCCGCAATCTCCGCACGCTACGTTCGGGCCGCCGCGAGCCGCGCGACGATCGCCGCGTCGTCGAGCCGCTCGACGGCCCAGACGGCGTCGATCAACCGGTCGGCGTCGCACTCGGGCGCGCCTGCCGACGCGAGGTCGCGGACCTTGGCCTCGATCGCGACGTCGCTCATCGGGCGCTCGAGGCTGCCCAGCGCGTGTGCGACCGAATGCGTGAGCGTTCGACCGTCTGCGGTTCGCACGTTCACGACCGCTGCGCCGACGGGGATCGCCGGGTCGTCTTCCACCGCCACCCGCGCGCCGAGGGCCTGGACCGCCGGGTCCGCGACGCAGGCGTCGCTGTACTGTGCGACCCCCGCGGCGCCGTACAGCACGCACACGGCCGCCGTGTGCTGGGCGCTCACGCTCGCCTCCCGTCCCGTGCGCGGCGCCTTGCGGTCGGTGCGCTGGCGCAGCAGCGGATTTCCCCGGACGATCACCCGCTCGACGACGTCCGCTCGCAGCGCGTGGGTTGCGCGCAGCACGAGGAGCGCGTCGATCACCGGGTGCAGAACGATGCCGCACGGGTAGGGCTTGTAAGTGTTGCGTGCGCTCTCCCAGGACGTTCCCAGCGCTGCGTCGATCGCCGCGAGATCCGGCCGCTCCCCCATGACGTGCACGAAGCCGCGCGCGCCTTCGATCGTATGCGGCGCGGCGGTGACGCCCTGCTGCGCGAGGAGCGCGGCGACGATCCCGTTGCGCGGTGCGTTGCCGACGCTGACGCTCTTCGCCATGCTGCCCAGCGTCTCGACCAGGCCCCCGGCCTGGTTGGCGGCGATGCCGAGCGCCCAGGTCGTGCGCTCCGCATCCAGATTCAGCAGCTTGGCGACCGCTGCTGCCGCGCCGATCACGCCGCAGGTGCTGGTGATGTGCCAGCCGCGCGCGTAGTGCCAGGGCGACACCGCGTTCCCGATCCGGCACTCGACCTCGATGCCGAGGATCGCGGCGTGCAGGAGTTGCGCGCCGGTCACCGGCGTCCGCTCCGACATTGCGAGCACCGCCGGAATCACTGGCGCCGCGGGGTGAATGACCGTCGGCAGATGCGTGTCGTCGAAATCGAGCACGTTCGCGCTGGCCGCATTGACGAAGGCGGCGGTCAGGGCGTCCGAGCGCTCCGTGCGGCCGATGAGCGTCGCTTCGGCGCGCCCGGCGAACCGGCGCAGCACGGCGTAGGCATGCTCGACGGCGGTGTCGCGGCAGCCGCCGAGCGCCGCGCCGAGACTGTTGAGAAGCGTGCGCCTGCCTTCGTGACGCACTGCGTCCGGCACCTCCTCCCAGCGGGACGCGACGAGGAAGCGCGCGAGCGTCGCGGTGACGTCGTCGCCGGGGCTCAGAGGAGGGGCCTCAATCAACCGCAACGTTGCTGTCGCGGATCATCTTGCCGGCGAACGGCCAGACGAGCAGCAGGATCAACGCGCGCTTCATGGGTCCTCCTCCCGGTGCGGCGGGAGGAGTATAGGCGCGCATCGCCCGCCGTGCGGGTTTCGTGCAGAATGCCCGCGCGGCACCGCGTGCCGCGTCAACAGTGGAGAAAATGGGCATGGCCGCGCCGGCGCCGCTGAAACTCGACATCTTTCCGCACATCCTGCCGCTCCCGTACTTCGAGCGGATGAAGGCGATCGGGCAGACCAATCCCGTCCTCGCCGGCCAGCTCAAGCGCTGGATGAGCATCCCGGTGCTCTACGACCTCGATGCGCGGATGCGCATGATGAAGCGCTTCCCGGGGTACAAGCAGGTGCTGACGCTGTCGATGCCGCCGGTCGAGTTCCTCGCCGGGCCGGAGGAATCGCCGGCGCTCGCGCGCGTCGCGAACGACAGCATGGCGGAGATCGTCGCCAAGCATCCGGATCTCTTTCCCGCCTTCGTCGCCTCGCTGCCGATGAACAACGTGCCGGCCGCGCTCGACGAGATGGAGCGCGCGATCGGCGCGCTCGGCGCGAAGGGCGTGCAGATCTTCACCAACGTCAACGGCCGCCCACTCGATGAGCCGGAGTTCTATCCGATCTTCGAGCGGATGGCGACGCAGCACGACCTGCCGGTCTGGGTGCACCCGGCGCGCACCGCGAAGTTCGCCGACTACCCGGGCGAGGCCAAGTCGAAGTACGAGATCTGGTGGGCGTTCGGCTGGCCCTACGAGACGACCGCGTTCATGGCGCGCCTGGTGTTCTCCAAAGTTCTCGAGCGGCTGCCGAAGCTGCGCATCATCACCCACCATCTCGGCGCGATGGCGCCGTTCTTCGACAAGCGCATCCGCTACGGCTACGACCAGTTCGGCAGCCGTACTGCGGACGAGGACTACGGGGCGCTGCTCAAGAGCATGGCGAAGCACCCGGTCGAGTACTTCCGGATGTTCCACGGCGACACCGCGGTGAACGGGTCGGCTTCCGCGATCCGCTGCGGGCTCGACTTCTTCGGGTCGAAGCGTGTGCTGTTCGGCACCGATTGCCCGTTCGATCCGCAGGGCGGGCCGCTCTTCATCCGCGAGTCGATCAAGGCGATCGACTCGCTCAAGCTCGCGCGCAACGACCGCGACGGGATCTATTTCGGCAACGCCCTGCGGATGCTGCGGCTCAAGGTGCCCGCTGCCGCCGCAGCGAAGCCCGCGAGGCGGAGGAAGAAGTGAACGGCAGCGGCCACCTTCCGAACCGGCGCCGCGCGGTGGGCGCGCTCGCGGCCGCTGCCGTGCTGCCCGGCACCGCGTTCGCGCAAGGTCTCTCGACGCGGCCGGTCCGCGTCATGGTGCCGTACACGACCGGGACGGGGATCGACTTCATCGCGCGCCTTCTCTCGCCGAAGCTCGCCGAGCGCTGGGGTCAGCCGTTCGTGGTGGAGAACCGGCCCGGCGCCTCGGGCACGATCGGCGGGGAAATCGTCGCGAAGGCGGCGCCCGACGGCCACACCATCATGGTGAACGTGGCGACGATGTTCGCGGTGCCCCACATCCTGCCCGGCGTGCCGTACGACGTGCTGACGAGCTTCACGCCGATCACCAGCGTCGCGTTCACCGGCCTCGCGCTGACGGTCAACCAGACCGTGCCCGTGTCGACGACGCAGGAATTCATCGCGTACGTCAAGGCGCGCCCCGGGCAGCTCAACTACGGTTCCCCCGGCAACGGCACGCACCATCATCTCTGCATGGAGCTCTTCAAGCAGCAGGCCGGGCTCGACATCGTGCATGTCCCGTACAAAGGTCTGTCCGGCGCGCTCACCGACCTGCTCGGCGGACAGATCAACGCGATGTTCCTGCCGGTGCACACGGCGCTGCCGCCGACGCGCGCGGGCCAGATCAAGCTGCTGGGGGTGAGTCTGCCGAATCGCCATCCGCTGTTCCCGGAGTTTCCGTCGCTGGACGAGCAGGGCGTGCGCGGCTTCGACGTCGATCTCTGGTTCGGCGTGTGGGGCCCGGCGAACCTGGCGCCCGACGTGCTGGCGAAGTACAGCCGCGAGATCCGCGACATCGTTGCGCAACCCGACATGCGCGATGCGCTCGCCAAGCAGGGGCTGTCGCCGCGCACCGGCACGCCCGAGGAATTGGCCGCGCTCGGCAAGGCCGAGACGGAGAAGTGGGCGCGCGTGATTCGCGAGGCGAAGATCAAGGCCGACTGAGCGCGAGACCCCGATGCACGCTGCCGTCACTGCCGAGCTGACCTACGCGGTCGACACCGGAGAGAAGCCGGTGAACGAGACGTTCGGTCCGGGCAACATCCGGCGCCGGAACGTCGGCACGAAGGAGAGCCGCGCCGTGACGGTCGAGAACGGACGGCCGCTTGCCGCCGAGTTCACGCTGGACCGGAACGGCTTCGCGTTCGTCGACCATCCGACCGCGATGAAGGACTTCTTCGACGCCGACGAGCTGAAGGCGGTGTATTACCCGGAGATCGAGCGGCTGGTGAAACGGGTATCCGGGGCCGCGCGCGTCGTCGTGTTCGATCACACCCTGCGCTCCGGCGACGAGGCCGAGCGCGAGGCGCGCCTGGTGCGCGAGCCCGTGCTCTCCGTGCACAACGACTACACCGAGTGGTCCGGCCCGCAGCGTCTGCGCGAGGCCCTGCCCGACGAGGCCGAGCGGCTCCTCGCGCAGCGCTTCGCGATCATCCAGGTGTGGCGCGCGATCAACCGTCCGGTCCAGGCCCATCCGCTCGCCATTGCCGACGCGCGCAGCCTTGCCCCCGCCGACCTGCTCGCCGCCGAGCGCCGCTATCCGCACCGCGTGGGCGAGACCTACCAGGTGCGCCACAACCCTGCGCACCGCTGGTTCTACTTTCCGGAGATGCGGCGCGACGAGGCACTCGTCTTCAAGGTGTACGACTCGGCGAAGGACGGTCGGGCGCGCTTCACCGCGCACACGTCGTTCGCCGATCCCACCACGCCCGCGAATGCGCCGCCGCGTCAAAGCATCGAGGCGCGCACGTTCGCGCTCTTCGCACCGTAACCCCAACCTCTTCCCAGTCGACACGACATGGCCGACTTTCCCGCCGACATCTACACCGAGCCGTCCGAGATCGATCCGGACACCCTGAGGAATCTCGGCCCGCTCGCGCCGCTCGCCGGCGTCTGGGAGGGGAAGCGCGGTCTCGACGTGAATCCCAAGCCCGACGGCCCGGAGAAGGACGCGTACCTGGAGCGCTACGAGCTGCAACCGATCGACCCGCAGGCGAACGGTCCGCAGCTGCTCTACGGATTGCGCTACCACCAGCACGTGCTGCGGCCGAACCTGCCGGAGACCTTCCACGACCAGGTCGGGTACTGGCTCTGGGAGCCGGCCACCGGGATGATCGTCCTGACGCTCACGATCCCGCGCGGGCAGATCGCGATGGCGACCGGCAAGGCGGCGCGGGACGCGAAGACCTTCGAGGCGCGCTGCGAGTTCGGCTCGCCCACCAACGGGACCTGCTCCATCCCGTTCCTCGATTATGCGTTCAGGACGCTGGAGTACCGCATCAAGGTCGCGGTGAACGGCGACGGCACGTGGTCGTACGAACAGGACACGGTGCTGAAGATCGCCGGCAATGACCAGCTCTTCCACCACACCGACCGCAACACGCTGCGCAAGACCGCCGAGCCGACGCCAAACTGGCTGATGCGCAACGCCGCGAAGAGCTGACCACGGCTGATCGACTCGCCCGCGCGCTCGACCGCGCCGTCTCCGCCATCGCGCTCCTCGTCGGGCGGATCGCGCTGCCGCTGATCGTCGCGCTCGGCGTGGGCCTCGCGCTGGGCCGCCATCTGCGCATCGGTCCATCGAGCGAGTTCAAGGAGATCGAGGGCCTGCTGTTTTTCGGCCTCGTCATGACCTCGTTCGGCTATGCGTATCTGCGCGATGCGCACGTGCGGATCGATCTCGTGAGCCGGCGACTGCCGGCGCGCGTGCGCGCAGGCATCGAGCTGACCGGATGCGTGCTGGTCGTTCTGCCGCTGTGCGCGGTGCTCGCGTGGTACGGCGGCGAGTCGGCGTGGCGCTCGTTCGTCCAGGGCGAGCGCCTGCCGTTCGGCGAGCTGCCGCTGCAGTGGCTCGTTCGCGCGACGGTACCGCTCGGCGCGCTGCTGCTCGCCGCCGCGGGCGCGGCAATCTCGATTTGCTGCGTGCGAGTGCTGATCGAACCCGACGCTCCCGAGCTTTTCAGCACGGAGCGCGAGAATTGACGATCTCGCCCGGCGAGTGGCTCGCGGTTGCGATGCTCGCGACCCTCGCGGCGATGCTGTTCAGCGGACTGCCCGTCGCTCTGGTGCTCGTTGCGGTCGGCTTTCTATTCGGTGGCCTCGGCATGCTCGCGGGTGTGGTCCGCGCGACCGACCTCGGCGCGATCTTCTTCCGCGTCTACGGGTCCCTCAGCGACAGCGACGAGATCCTCTACGCCGCGGTCCCGCTGCTCGTCCTGATGGGCGCGACGCTGCAGCGCACGGGACTCGCGGAAGACCTGCTGCTCGGTGTGCAGGCGCTGCTGCGCGGCGCTCCCGGCGCGCTTCCGGTTGCGGTGATCGCGCTCGGTGCGGTTCTCGCGCCGACCGCGGGCGTGATCGCAGCTTCGGTCGGCGCGCTGGCGTTCATGGCCTTGCCGGTCCTGCTGCGGCAGGGATACCGGCCCGCCGACGCCGCCGGCGTGGTCGCCGCCGCCGGCACGCTCGGCGTCGTGGTGCCGCCCGGCATTCTGCTGTTCTTCGTCGCCGATGCGCTCGGTGTGCAGGTTCCGGCCATGTTTCTCGCGATGCTCGGACCGCTCGCGATGCTGGTCGGCGCCTACGTCGTCTTCGTCGTCGTCGCGAGACGGCCAATCGTCGCGAAAGTCACCGGCGCGCCTACGGCTGCGACTGCGCCGCGCGCGCTCGCCGTGCGGCTCGCGGCGCCCGGCCTGCTGATC
This sequence comes from uncultured beta proteobacterium, assembly GCA_963747775.1. Classification (GTDB taxonomy): domain Bacteria; phylum Pseudomonadota; class Gammaproteobacteria; order Burkholderiales; family SG8-39; genus JAGVSZ01. Next base: position 123,713 of record CAVVGT010000016.1, on the reverse strand, counting down.
GCCGGCATCCTCGCGTCGATCGCGCTCGGTTGGGCGTCGCTCTCGGAGTCGGCTGCGCTCGGCGCGGCGGGCGCGCTCGCCATCGGGCTCGCGCAGCGCCGGCTCTCTCTCGGGGACCTCGACGCCTCCATTCGCCAGACGGTCCTCACGACGGCGATTGTGTTTTTCATCTTCATCGGTGCAGGGGTTTTCTCCCTGGTGTTCCGGCTGCTCGGCGGCGGGCACCTGATCGCCGCCGCGTTCCGCGCGCTCGACTTCGGCGCGACCGGCGTGCTGGTCGTCGCGCTCGCGGTGGTGTTCGTGCTCGGGTTCTTCTTCGACTGGGTCGAGATCGTGCTGATCACGTTCCCGATCCTGAAGCCGGTGCTGGAAGCGCTCGACTTTGGCGCGCACCTCGCGCCGGGGCATGTCGCCCTGTGGGTCGCCGTGCTGTTGGCGCTGAACCTGCAGACGTCGTTTCTCACGCCGCCGTTCGGCTTCGCGCTCGTCCTGCTGCGCGGCGCCGCACCGCCGGCGATCACGCTCGCGGACATTTACCGAGGCGCCGTCCCCTACGTTCTGATCCAGGCGCTCGTCATCGCAACCGTGGTCGCGTTTCCGTCGATCGCGACATGGTTGCCCGACCGGGTGTTCGATCTTTCGTTGCCGCGCGGCGACAAGTTCAAGGAGTAGCGGACGCCCGGCTCGGATCGACCACCGGCACCCTCGCGGCCTCGGCGCTCGGCCCGATTGCGGGGCCTGCGGCGTAAGCGCTCAACTCCCCGCTGACGGCAATCCTCGACGTTCTTCGCAAGATTGCCGAGCCGACGCCGAACTGGCCGATGCGGAAATCCTAGTCCGCGAGGACCTCGACTTCGACCGGGATGGCGCGCCGCAGCGCGTCCCCGACGGGCGAGTGGCGATCGGCCCAGGCGACGATCTCGCGCAGCTGCTCCGCCGGCACGCTCGCGGCAGCGATCGTCACGCGCATGCGCAAGCGCGCTGGACCCGCGACGACCGCGTCGTCGATGCCGAGGAGTCCGCGCGGGTCGGACTCGCTCTCCACCGCGACTTCGAGCCGGTCGAGCGCGATGCCGAGCTGCGCGGCGCGCATGGCGATCACGGTCGCATCGCAGGTCGCGAGCGCCGCGCGCATGAACCACCCCGGGCGCGGCGCGGAATCGCCTCCGCCCACCGCGCGCGGCATGTCGCTCACGATCGACGCACCGCCGGGCCCCTCCGCGCGGCAGCGCAGGCCGTCGATCATCACCGCGGTGGCGGGCGGATCGGCGTTGCGCCACTTCTCCGGGTGCTCGCCGAGATAGGCGACGAGGCTCTCGATCGATTCCCGGATTCCGTCCTGGTCCATCGCACCCTTCCCCTATGCCGGCGGTTCGCGAGGAGTGTAGGGCACTTCCCCGGCGGCGAGGCGTCTCAACCCGGGTCGAAGACTGGCACCTTCGGGGCCGGCGCGGCGTCGACCGCAATGTCCGGCGTCGCATAGGTGAGGAAGCTGTCGGGCAGCGGCGTGCCCCAGTACACGCCGGTGCCGCGCTCCTCCTCGTTCCAGGTCACCGGCTCCCAGTCCGGCGCTGTGACGAGATAGCTCCCCGAGTACACCTCGATGCGGTTGCCGCCCGGCTCGTAGGAGTAGAGGTAGAACCCCTGCGAGTTGTTGTGCCGCGACGGGCCGGCCTCGATGAAGATCCCGTTTTCGGCGAGGATGTCGGCGGCGCGCAGCACGTCGGCACGATCGTCGACCCACAGCGAGAAGTGGTGCAGCCGGCCGCTGCCGCCCTTGACGTCGAGCACGTAGGCCACCTGGTGGTGGACGATCGACGGGCTGAGCCACGCGCCGATCTCCTTGGTGCCGTGCTCGAACAGCACCTGCTCGTGCACGCGGAAGCCGAGCGCGGTCTGCGCGAAGGCGCGGTTGGCCGGCACGTCGCGCGCCAGCAGCGCGAGGTGATCGGTGCGCCGCACGTTGACGCCCTTCGCCGTGTAACGCATCGGCAGGTTCTTAAGCGTCGAGCGCAGATGGTCGGGCGCGACGTACTTCTGCTCCTCGTAGTAGACCTCCATCAGGTGGCCGTCGGGATCGCGGAAGCGATAGCTCGGGCCGCGGCAGAAGTCGCCGTCGATCCAGCCGAGCCCCTGGCCGGTCGCCTCGATCGCCTTGACGCGCCGCTCGAGCGCCGCCGGACCCATCGTGCGCCACGAGATGCAGCCCACGCCGGGCCGGGCGGCGGCGGTCAGCTTGAGCGCGCTTGCCGCATGGTCGCCGTACCCGCGCAGATAGACCGACTGCCCGGCGACGTGCACGACCTCCATGCCGAGCACGTCCTTGAAGTACCAGAGGCTCCGGTCGAGCTTCGGGGTCAGCAGCTCGACGCTGCCGAGATGGGCGATGTCCTGAACGCGTTCGGGGGTCGTTGTCATGGGAGCCTCCTCCAGAGCGGCCGCACGGCCGCGCGAAGCGCCCAACGTAATCCGCCCCGGACGCAATCGCGCTGACCTGGATCAAACGGCGCCGCCGGGCGGGGGTGATGGCGTAAGATCTGAGCGCGAACGGGTCTCAGTCCACCGCTGATTGCCCCAATGTCCGAATCGACCAGCTGGTCTTTCCCCGAGAGTCTGCAGCCCAAGCAGGCGGAGCTGCGCTTCAACCTGCAGGCCGCGTTCGACTCGGCTGTGCTGCTGCGCGCCGAGGTTCCCGAGGACGCCTTCACCGCCTCGATCCTGGGCACCGACCGGGTCGGCAACGGCGTCGTGATCCGCGCCGACGGGCTGGTGCTCACGATCGGCTACCTCATCACCGAGGCGACCTCGATCTGGCTCACCACGAACGCCGGGCAAGTAGTGTCCGGCCATCCGATCGCTTACGATCAGACCACCGGCTTCGGGCTCGTGCTGCCCCTCGGGCAGCTCGACGCGCCGGTACTCGGGCGCGGCACGACCGCGGCGGCGGCCGTCGGCGACGACGTGGTCGTGATCGGGCACGGCGGCCGCGCGCACGCGCTGCAGGCGCAGCTCGTCGCGAAGCGCGAGTTCGCGGGCTACTGGGAATACGTCCTCGACGAAGCGCTGTTCACCGCGCCACCGCACCCACAGTGGGGCGGCGCGGCGCTGGTCGACGGGGACGGGCAGCTGCTCGGCGTCGGCTCGCTGCTGGTGCAGGATCCTGCGTCGCTCGGCGGCGGCGCGCAGCAGGGCAACATGTTCGTTCCGATCGATCTGCTCGATCCGGTTCTCGACGACATGCTCAAGCGTGGGCGACCGGCGGGACCCGCGCGCGCATGGCTCGGGATGTATACCGCGGAGGACAAGGGGCGCATCGTCGTCGCAGGCCTCGCCACCGACGGGCCGGCAGACCGCGCCGGCGTGCGGCTCGGCGACGTGGTGGTCGCGGTCGGTGGCGACCGCGTGACCGGGCTTGCCGCGCTATGGCGTGGCGTGTGGCGCCTCGGGCCGGCTGGCACCGAAGTGCCGCTCGCGCTCACGCGGAACGGCGTGGCGAAGCAGCTGCGCGTGCGCTCCGCCGACCGCAACGACTTCCTCAAGAAGCCGTCGATGCACTGAGCCGGTGGACGCCGGGCCCTAGTCGGCCGCGAGCTCCGTCGGAAGCACCACGATCGTGACGCGCCGGTTCAGCGCGCGGCCGTCGGGCGTCTCGTTCGGCGCCGCCGGATACTCGAATCCCCACGCCTGGCGCACGATCGCCCCCTCGGCGAAACCATGTGCGGCGAGCTCGCGCGCGACCGCCTCGGCGCGCCGCCGCGAGAGCTCGATGTTGTATTCGCGACTGCCGTGGCTGTCGGTGTGACCCTCGACCCGGACGCGGCGGATCCCGGTTCGGAGCAGCGAGTCGGCGAGGTCGCCGAGGGCCCTGCGCGTCTCCGGCTTGAGCTCGTCGCGGTTCGACTCGAACAGGATCGGGACCGAAAGGCTGAGCATCCAGCCGTCGTTGGTCTCGACGAAGCCGAGCGCGCGCAGCGTTTCCACCGCCCGCGCTCCTGCCGGTGGCGGCGACTGAGGCGGCACGGTCTGGCAGGCGGTCAGCATGACGAGCAGTCCGAGGCAGCACAGCCTGCGTAGCCTGCTCAAGTGATTGCTTCGATCGTTCGTTTGCACGACTCGCTCCATATCGATCAATGGTGCCCGCTCGGCGCCGGCGAGCTACCCTTCGAACAGCACTGCCTCGCGCGCCGCCTTCATCGCTCTCTCCCATTCGGCAACCGGGTCCGGCACGGCTGCGGCGCGCTCGCTGGAGGGAGGTAGTTCCTGCCAATGGGTGCGCGCGCCGTTTTCGCGGCGCTCGGCCTTCGCCGAGTACATCGCCTGATCGGCGAGCTGGATCAGCTCGTCCGCATCCCGCGCGTCGACGCCGGACAGCGCGGAGCCGACGCTCACGCCGGGAGAGAACAGATACGCCCCGATGGGCAGCGGCGCCTGCAACGCGCGCTGCACTTCGGCGGCGAGCGCCCGCAGCTCCTCCGCCGATCCTGCCGGAGTGAGCAGCACCACGAACTCGTCGCCGCCGATGCGCGCCGGCACCGCGTGCGCCGGCAGCCGTTCGCGCAGGCGCTGCGCAATGCGCTTGAGCAGCGCGTCGCCGACGGGGTGCCCGAGAGCGTCGTTCACCGCCTTGAAGGAGTCGATGTCGAAGTACAGCAGCCCGGCGCACGCGCCGCCGTTGAGCGCGTCGAGCAGCGACCGCTCGAACATCGCCCGGTTCGGTAGCCCGGTCAGCGTGTCGCGCAACGCGAGCCGCGTCAACGCGGCGTTGGTGCGCCGGAGGTCGGTGTCGCGGCGCTGGATCTCGTCGAGCAGCGCGTGGAAGTCGTTGCGCAGGTCCTCGATCTCAGTGATGCCGCACGGCGGGGCGCGCCGGCTGAAGTTGCGCTTCTCGCGCACGCCGTGGATGACCGTCCCGAGCTCCGTGAGCGGTTGGGTGATGCGGCGCGTGAGGCGGCGCGCGATTACGAGCACGACCGCGCCGGTGACGAGCGCACCGAGCACGTCGTACGCGAGCAGGCCGAGCAGCGCCCGCGCGAGCGGCTCGCCGTCGGTGTCCAGTGCGACGCTGCCTACGATGCGGTTGTCGACGATCACGTCTGCGCGCACCGTCTCCTGCGCAACTGCGCTCATCAACCGTCCGGCGTAGGACCGCCGCTCACCGGCGATGCGCGCCACCACTGCGCCCGACGCATCGCGCAGCTCGGCCAGCACGACGCCTTCCTCCGCGGGGATCGCGCGCAGCACCTCCTCGGCGGCACGGCGGTCCTGGAAGACGAGCGCCGCCTGGCTTTGCGTCGCGGTCACGACCGCCAGCGTGCGCAGGTGAGCGTTCATCTGCGCACGCAGGGAGAAATAACCGATTGCCAGTGTGCCGAGCGAGACCACCAGGATCGCGAGCAAGGTGACCGCGAGCAGCGCGGCGCGGATGCGCCCGGCGAGGGTCGCGGCGGGGGCGCGCGCGCTCACGAGCCGCCTCCGGCGAACTGGCGCTTGCGGCCGAGCATCAGCAGCTGCGCGTTCACGTTGAGCCGCGCCTGCTGTGCCGCGGACAGGTTGATCTCGAAGCCGCCGCCGTCGCGCCGTCGCAGGCATGCTACGCCGCCCGCCGTGCAAAACCGCTCGCCCTCTCCGACGGTGAGGATCGCGAGCCGGCGCGCGCGCTCGAGCAGCGCCTTGGCGTCGGCCTCCAATGCGTCGCTCAGATCGAGGACGTGGCAGTCGGCGAGCGCGTCGCGCGCGGCCACCGCGCGCACCTCGAACGGCTTGCCGCGCGCACTGCGTCCCGCATAGGCGTCGGCCTTGTCCGCTAGCGGTGCGGCGACGCACACCTGCCAGGTCTTGACGTCGTCTTCGGCGGGCCACCGGACGTACTGGACGAAGCCCAAGACGTAGTTTCCCGCGCTGCCGAGCCCGCCGGTCGACGCCGCCTGCGCCTGCGCCTCCGCGGCGCACGTGAACGCGCACGCCGCTGCGACGAAGCACAGCAGCGCGGATAGTCTCCGCGCCGGTCGGCGGTTGCGTTCGGATGTGCTCACGATCGGGTTCCACGACGACCGCGGGCAGAAACCGCGACCGCGCGTCGTGCCGCTTCACCAAGCAAGCGCCGGGCCCATTCTCGAATCGGCCCGATCGACGGCTGCGCCGTCGGCTACGCAAGGAAAAATACCGCGCGGGGGTGGCCGCGCTCTCGACCCGATCGGTCGGATTTCACGCGCGCCGCGTCGCGCGCCGACGAGTAAACTGACGGCGCCGTCGCATGTCCGCCACCGTCCTCCTCGATCGCGCGCGCGAGCTTTCGCGCGCGCTCGCGCAACTCCGGTTTCCCGCGCCGGTCGCGCATGTCTACGATCCACACCAGTACGCGTGGGCGCCGTACGAGGCGTACGTCAACCGTTACGGGGCGGGACCGAAGCGGGTCGTGCTGCTCGGCATGAACCCGGGGCCGTTCGGGATGATGCAGACGGGAGTGCCGTTCGGAGAGATCCCCGCTGTGCGCGACTGGATGGGCATCCGCGCGCGCGTCGAGCGGCCGGAGCACGAGCATCCGAAACGCCCGATCGAGGGCTTCGACTGCAAGCGTTCGGAAGTGAGCGGGCGACGGCTGTGGGGCTGGGCGGCCGCGCGCTTCGGACCGGCCGAGGCGTTCTTCGCCGACTGGTACGTCCTCAACTACTGTCCGCTCGCGCTCCTCGAAACGTCCGGGCGCAACTTCACGCCGGACAAGCTGCCGGCGGCGCTGCTCGCCGAGGTCTACGCCGCATGCGACCGTCACCTCGCCGCGGCGCTCGCGGCGCTTGCGCCGCAATGGGCGATCGGCGTAGGCGCCTTCGCGGAGAAGCGTGTCCGCGCCGTGCTCGAGGGCGAGCTCATCGACGGCGCGGTCGCGCGCCGGATCCGCGTCGGGCAGATCCTGCATCCCAGTCCCGCGAGCCCGGCGGCGAATCGCGGGTGGGAGGCGGCCGCGGAGAAGCAGCTCGCGGCGCTGGGCGTGCCGCTCCCTCTTCAGTAAAGCCCGCGCACGCGGGCAAAGAGCCGCGCGACCCCGAGCAGCGCGTCGATGTTCGGCGTCGGCACGCCCACCTTCTGCCCGATCTCCCGCACGACGCCGACGATCGCGTCGAGCTCGATCGGGCGGCCGGCCTCGACGTCCTGCAGCATCGAGGTCTTGAACGCGCCGAGCTTGCGCGTCACCGCGTGGCGGTCCTCGGTCGACTGCGTCATCGCGCAGCCGATCTCGCGCGCCGATCGCCGCGGCCTCGCGCATCGCCGCGGAGCAGAACGCGCGCACCAGCGGGTCGTCGAGGATGCGGTCGCCGGTGGCGCCGGTGATCGCCGACACCGGGTTCATCGTCATGTTGCCCCAGAGCTTGTACCAGATGTCCTGCTGGATCGCGCTCCGACAGCTTCGCGTCGAAGCCGGCGCGCGCGAGGTCGGCGACCAGCCGCTGCGACGCGCGCCGAGCGCCCGCCGGCCGGCTCGCCGACGATCAGCCCCGTCGCCCATGCCGTGTCGGACCAGACCCGGTTCCGGCGTCGAGCAGCTTGCGTGCACGACGCAGCCGATGACGTGTCGCGTCGGGATCGCCGCGGCGATCGCGCCGTCCGGATCGACCGATGCGAGCCGCGTTCCGGCGTAACGGCCCCGGCAGGCCGTCGAAGAACCACCACGGCACGCCGTTCATCGCGACGAGCACCATCGTGTCCGGTGCCAATAGCGGCGCGATGCGCCCGGCGACCGCGGCGAGCGCCGGACCTTTCACCGCGACGACTACGAGATCGTGAGGGCCGAGGCGGGCCGGGTCTTCCTCAGCCTGAACCGGGCGCGGCAATCGTCTGGCCGCCCTGCACGAGTCGCAGGCCGTGCTGGCGCAACGCGGCGAGCGTCGCGCCGCGTGCGACGGCGCTCAAGGTGTGCCCCGCCGCGCCGAGTCGCGTGCCGAGGAAGCCACCGATCGCGCCGGCGCCGTAGATGCAGACCTTCATGTCTTGTACGACGGGTCGATCGCGTCGACCGCACGGGTCAAGGCGTCGAATACGTCCTGGCCTGCGCCGAAGTCGGGATTGAACTGCAGCGAGTCGCGCGTGCACTTGCGCTGGATCGTCCCGGGGATCTCGATCACCGGCCCCATCGCGGTCGAGGCGAGCTGGATCTCGCATGCGCGGTTGAGCAGCCACAGGATCGCGAACGCGCGCGGCAGCGACTCCGCCCACGCGAGCAGGCCGTGGTTGCGCAGGATCACCGCCGGCCTGTCGCCGATGTTCGCGATCAGGCGCGGGCCCTCGTCGGCGTGCACGGTGATGCCCTCGAAATCGTGATACGCCACTTTGCCGTGCAGCTGCGCCGAGTAGAAGTTGCTCATCGACAACCCGCCCTGCGAGCAGGCGACGGCCATCCCGGCGGTCGTGTGCGTGTGCATCACGCAGTGCGCGTTCGGGATGCCGGCGTGGATCGCGCCATGGATCGTGAACCCCGCCGGGTTGACCGGCCAGGGGGACTCGCCGACGACCTTGCCCGCGAGATCGACCTTCACCAGGTTCGACGCCTTGACCTCCGCATAGCGCAGCCCGAACGGGTTGATGAGGAAGTGCCGCTCGAGGCCGGGCAGGCGCAGCGTGATGTGGTTGTAGATCAGCTCGGTCCAGCCGAGGTAGTCGAAGATCCGGTACGCGGCCGCGAGCTGAACGCGCGCCGCCTGCTCGGCGGGATTCATTTCCGCTTCAGCCGTTCGTGCAGGGTGTTGTGCTTCCACGAGCCCGTCTCGTCGACCTCGTCGAGATAGAGCGACAGCGCGAGCCCGTGGCGGGCGGAGAGCGGCGCGAAGTGCGCCTTGATGGTCTCGAACAGGGCTTCGCCCGTCGCGCGGACCGTCTCGCGCGCGCGCCCCTTCCCGATCTTCAGCGTGGCGTGCACGAACGCCGCGTCCGGCGCGCCGTCGGCGACGCAATAGTCGACCGCCTCGTAGGCGCGCACGCGCACGCCGCCGGTCGGGTACACCGGCTTGCCGTCGGCGCGCTGCTCGCGCAAGCACTGTGCGAGCTTCGGCAGCAGGCCGGGGATGTCCCCTGCGGCGCGCAGGTTGGCCGAGTATTCGATCGTCAGATGCGGCATGGTTTCAGCGCGAAAGCGGCATCACCGGGAAGACCGCGTTGATCTGTCCGGTCCCCGAGCTGGCGAAGTAGGGGGTGACGACCTCCACCGGCCGGTCGTAGGCGTCCCAGCCGAGCGCCCCGAGCAGCATCGCGGTGTCGTGCATGTGGCCTTCGCCGTGGCACGTGGCGTTGTACGTCGGGAGCATCTTCACGAACGTCTTCCAGTCGCCCCTCTGCCACAGCTCCACGACGCGCAGGTCGATCTGGCGGTAGAACTCGTCGCTGATCTCGTGGATCGATTCCTCGGGGCTGCCGTTGTCGTTGAAGCGGTGCGAAAGCGAGCCGCTCGCGAGGATCGCGACCGTGCCGTCGTAACGGTCTTCGATCGCGCGCCGGACGGCGAGGCCGAAGCGGGCGCTGTCCTCGAGCTTGTGCCAGTTGCACCAGGCCGCGACCGACACGACCGTGAAGCGGTTGGCGGCGTCCATGTGCATGTAGCGCATCGGCACCAGCGTGCCGTACTCGAGGTCGAGCGTGGTGGCGTCGTGCGCCCGCGTGGGCACGCCCATCTCCGTCGCGGTCTCCGCGATGAGGCGGCCGAGCCGCGGGTTGCCGTCGTACTCGAACGGCATGTTCTTGATGAAGTGCGGCAGCTCGTTGGACGTGTAGACGCCCTTGAACTTGGGTGCGCAGTTCACGTGGTAGCCGGCGTTGACCAGCCAGTGGACGTCGAACACCACGACCGTGTCCACGCCGAGCGCCTTGCAGCGCCGCCCCAGCTCGAAGTGCCCGTCGATCGCCGCCTGCCGGCAGCCCTGGTGCTTGCCCGGCAGCTCCGAGAGGTAGAGCGACGGGACGTGGGTGACCTTAGCGGCGAGCGCGAGCTTGCCCACTCAGATTCCCCAACGAGGGATCGGGTGGTCGCTGATGCGAGACGCAGACGTTCTTCGGCTCGGTGAACACCTCGAAGCTCCACGTGCCGCCCTCGCGGCCGATGCCCGACGCCTTGATGCCGCCGAACGGCTGGCGCAGGTCGCGCACGTTCTGGCTGTTGACGAAGCACATACCGGCCTCGATGCCGGCGGCCACGCGATGGGCGCGGCGCGAGGTTGCCCGTCCACACGTAGGACGACAGGCCGTACCGCACGTCGTTCGCGATCCGCAAGGCGTCGGCCTCGTCCGCGAACGGAATCAGGCACGCGACCGGCCCGAAGATCTCGTCCTGCGCGATCTTCATCTCGTTGCGGACGTTCGCGAACACGGTGGCCTTCACGAAGTTGCCTTTGCGCACCGCGGCGGGTACCGGCGGGCGCATCGAGGCCGCCGGTGAGCAGGGTCGCGCCCTCCGTCGGGCCGAGCTCGATGTAGCGCCGCACCTTCGCGAGATGCTCCTTGGAGATCAGCGGCCCGATGATCGTCTTCTCGTCGAGCGGGTCGCCGACGGCGAGACGCGCCGCGCGCGCCGCGAACGTCTCGACGAACCGGTCGTGGATCGTGCGCTGGACGAGGATCCGCGACCCGGCGGTGCAGCGCTCGCCGTTGTTCGAGAAGATCATGAACACCGCGGCGTCCATCGCGCGTTCGAGGTCGGCGTCGTCGAACACGACGAACGGCGACTTGCCGCCGAGCTCCATCGAGAACTTCTTGAGCCCGGCGCGCTGCACGATCAGGTTCCCGGTGGCGGTCGCGCCGGTGAACGAGATCGCGCGCACGTCGGGATGTCGGATCAGCGCGTCGCCGGCGGTCTTGCCGTAGCCGTGCACGACGTTCAGCACGCCGGGCGGGACGCCGGCCTCGAGCGCCAGCTCGCCCAAGCGCGTCGCGGTGAGCGGCGAGAGCTCGGACATCTTCAGCACGGCGGTGTTGCCGAGCGCGAGGCACGGCGCGACCTTCCACGTCGCGGTCATGAACGGCACGTTCCACGGCGAGATCAGCGCGCACACGCCCACCGGCTGGAAGAGCGTGTAGTTCAGCATCTTGTCGTCGACGGGATAGGTGTGCCCGTCCATGCGCGTGCACACCTCGGCGAAAAAGTAGAAGTTGTCCGCCGCGCGCGGCACCAGCGCCTTCTTCGTCTGGCCGATGACCTGGCCGGTGTCCTTGGTCTCGAGCGTCCGAGATCTCCGGAACGTGCTGGCCGATCAGGTCCCCCAGCTTGCGCATGATCTGCGCGCGCGTCGCCTGCGGCGTACCGGCCCACTTCGGGAACGCGGCCTTGGCGGCTTCGACCGCGGCGGCGATCTCCGCCTCGCCGCCCGCAGCCACTTCCGCAAGAACTTCCTGGGTCGCCGGATTGACGGTCTCGAAGGCCTCGCGGCTCGCCACCCGCTTGCCGCCGATCAGATGCTCGATCATCGCTGCTCGCTCCTGCCGAACGCTTCGTCCCCGACGATGTGGTTGATCAGTCTGCCGATGCCTTCGATCTCGGTCACCACTTCGTCGCCGGGCATTACATTGACCACGCCTTCGGGCGTGCCGGTGAGGATCACGTCGCCGGCGTCGAGCGTCATGAAACCGGACAGGTACTCGATCAGGAACGGGACGTCCGAGATCATGTCACGGGTGTTGCCCGCCTGCGTCACCTTGCCATTCACGGTGGTGCGTAGCGCGAGCCGCATCGGGTCGGGCACGTCGGCGCGCTCGACCAGCCACGGCCCGAGCGCGGTGCAGCCGTCGCGGTTCTTCACTCGCAGGTTCGGCCGATACCAGTTCTCGAGGTAATCGCGGATCGCGTAGTCGTTGGCGACCGTGTAGCCCGCGACGTGGTCGTATGCGGCGGCGCGAGATACGCGATGCGCGGGCTTGCCGATCACCACCGCCAGCTCGCACTCGTAGTGCATGAACGTCGCATCGTCGGGGCGGCGGGTCTGCGCGCGGTGGCCGACGAGCGCGTTCGGCCCCTTGAGGAACACGAGCGGCTCCGCCTGGGCGTTGAACGCGAGCTCCTTCGCGTGATCGGCGTAGTTGAGTCCCAGCGCGACGATCGTGCGCGGCTGGAACGGCGGCAGCCAGACCACCGCGTCCTCGCTCACGACCCGCCCGTCCGCGAGCCGCAGCCGGCCGCCGCCGGCGTCCGTGGCCTCGTGGACGGCGCCGGAGTGCGCAACGCGTGCTCGCCTCATCGATCGCTGACCTCGGCGACGAGCGGATTCTCGATCCGCCCCACGCTCTCGATCTCGATGGCGACGCGTTGCCCGGCGCGCGCGAGCGGCGCGTTCTCGGGCACGCCGGTCAGCAGAATGTCGCCCGCACTGAGCGTCATGAACTCGGTGATGTCGGCGATCAGCCGCGCGGTCGAGCGGATCAGGTTCGCGGTCGTGTTCTGCTGCCGCAACGCGCCGTCGACGAAGACCCGCACGGCGAGCCGGTCGGGACTCGACACGCGCGCACGCTCGACGGTCCTGGCGCTGATCGGGCAGAATCCGTCGCGGCACTTGAAGCGAATGGACGGACGGTAGTAGCTGTCGTGCGGCACGCTCACGTCGTTCACGATCGCGTAGCCAGCGACGTGATCGAGCGCGGACTCCGCCCGCACGCGGCACGCGGTGCGCCCGATGACGACGCCGAGCGCGGCACCCATCTGCAGCGCTTCGGCGTCGCCCGGAACGGGGATCGGTGCGCCGTCGCCGATCCAGGTGTTGGCCGGCTTGATGTAGAGCACCGGCGCCTTGGGGGGCGCCTTGTAGGGCGGTTTGTGCACGGCATCGCCGAGCGCCGCCAACGCACCCTTGTAGTTGAGCAGGACCCCGTAAAGGGTCCCTGAGACGAGGCTCAAGGCATGTCCTTGTCGGTGTAGATCAGCGACACGCGCGCGTCCTCCGGAACCGGCGGCATGCTTGCGTTCCATTCGGCGTAGCGGCCCCGGAGCGCAGCAAGGCGGGCCGGATGCCTGGCCGCCAGGTTCGCGCGCTCGCGTTCGTCGGCCGCGAGATCGAAGAGATATTCGTTCGCGCCGATCGCGAGGTATTTCCACTTGTCCTCCCGCAGCGCGCGCTGGTTGCGGTGCTTCATGCGCCAGTAGAGCGTGCGGTCGATGCGGTTGCGGAGATCGCGCAGGACCGGCAGGAGCGACGCGCCGTCGAGCGGAAAGTCCGGATGCGCCCGAGCGCCCGCCGCGTCGAAGAACGTGGCCACCCAGTCCATCGTGATCGCGAGCTGGTCGGAGACGCCGCCCGCCGCAATCGTGCGTGGCCAGTGCACGACGTAGGGCACGCGGATGCCGCCCTCGGTCAGGTCCATCTTGCCGCCGACGAGGGGCCAGTTGTCCGAGAAGCGCTCACCGCCGTTGTCGCTCGTGAAGACGACGCAGCGTGTCGTCGAGCAGCCCCGCCGCTTCGAGCGCTGCGAGCCACCTGACCGATGCCCTCGTCCATGTGGTGGATCATTCGCTGATAGGTGTGGATTGAGCCGCCGTCGAGGTGCGCGATCTTCCCGACCAGCCCCGCGGCGAGCGCCGCGTCGTCGCGCGTCTCCCACGGCCAGTGCGGCGCGGTGTAGTGCAGGCTCAGCAGGAACGGCGTGCGGTCCGCGGCGCGCTTGCGCACGTAGTCGACCGCGCGCTCGCGACAGCAGATCGGTGAGATAGCCCTCTGCGCGCGTGGGCTCGCCGTTCTCGTACAGATCGTGCTTGCCCTCGCGGTCGGTGTGGGTGAAGTAGTCGACGCCGCCCGACGTCGGGCCCGAAGTGTTCTTCATAGCCGCTCTTGCAGCGGACCGAAGTGCGGCGGATAGCCGAGATGCCACTTGCCGATCAGCGCGGTTCGGTAGCCCGGCTCGCGCAGGAGCGAGGGCAGGGTCGGATGCGCGGGCGGCAAGCCGATCTCCGTGATGCCGCGCGCGCGTGCCGGACATCGGCTCCTCGGCCGCGCCGCGCAGGCGGTACTGGTAGCGCCCGGTCATCAGCGCGAAGCGCGTCGGCGAGCACACCGGCGAGTTCGCAGTAGCCCTGCGTGAAGCGCAGCCCGCGCGCCGCGAGCCGGTCGACGTTGGGCGAGACCGGCGCGCGGCCGCCGTAGCAGCCGAGGTCGGCATAGCCGAGATCGTCGGCGAGGATGAAGACGAAATTCGTTGCCACGCTGCGCGCCCCAGGCGTCAGTCGATCTTCATGCCGGTGGCCTTGATCGTCGCAGCGTAGCGGTCGCGCGCCTTGGCGAGGCGCGCCTCCGCGGCGGCGGTGGTCTCGCCCTCGATCGCCATGTCGAGCCTGGTCAGCCGCTCCTGCACGTCGGGCGCCCGGAGCGCGTCCGCCATCGCCTTCTGCAGGGTGGCGACGATCGGCTCCGGCGTCGCGGCGGGAACGAAGGCGACATACAACACCTCGAACTCGAGCGCCGGCACGCCGGCCTCCGCCGTCGTCGGCACGTCGGGCATCAGCGGCGAGCGCTTGCGGCTCGTCACCGCCAGCGCCTTCACCTTGCCGGCCTGGACCTGCGGCAGGAGGCCGGTCGTCGCGAGGATGCCGGCCTGCACTTCGCCGGTCACCACCGCCATCACCGCCGGCGTGTTCCCTTTGTATGGAATGTGGTTCACCTTCACGCCCGCGGAGTCCTGCAGGATCGACGCCGCGACGTGGCCCGGGCTGCCGTTGCTGCCCGAGCTGAACGTGATGGTCTCGCGCTTGCCGATTGCGATGAAGTCGGCGAGCGAAGTCGCGCCGACGTTCGGGTTCACGCCCACTAGGAGCCCCGACGACGCCATCAGCATCAGCGGCTTGAGCTCCGCGAGCTTGAACGGCATCGATTTGTAGAGGTTCGGATTGACGGTGAAGGTCGTGTCGATCGAGAACAGCACCGTGTAGCCGTCCGCCGGGCTGCGCGCGACCGCCTCGGCGCCGATGTTGCCGCCGGCGCCGCCCCGCGCCTCCACGACGAACGGCTGCTTGAGCGCCGCCGACATCTTCTCGCCGAGGCTGCGCGCGAGGATGTCGGACGGCCCGCCGGGCGGGAAGTTGACGATGATCCGCACCGGCTTCTCGGGGTAGCCCTGCGCGGCGAGCGGGCCGGCCGCCATCCATGCTGTGAGTGCGAGCACTGCGGCCGCTGCGCGCAGCATCGAATTGCTCGGCGTATTCGTCATTGCACCGATGCGAGCGTCGCGCGGTCCGCCATGAGCACCACCGCATTGCCGCTCGCGGAGGATTGCGCGTACTCGCCGTACTGGCGGCCGGTCAGCCTGGCGCCGTCGCCCGCCATTGCGCGCGCCACGCCGAGCAGCGTCGCGAGCGGACGCCCGCCCATCTCCGCGCCGACGAGGCGGCTGTAGTCGCCGAAGCCTGTGATCGCGTCCTCGACCGCGCCGCCCTTGAGCTTCTCGATGAACGACTTGTCCGCGGCGACGCGCTCGGGTGTCGGCATGTTGTGCCGTCCGCGCACGAGGATGTGCGCGAAGGCCGTGCTCGCGAGAAACACCGCGCGCCGGCCGAGCCGCTTCGCCGCGGCGTGCGCCGCCGCGCCGGCGCGCAGGCACTCCGCGTGGTCAGACATGAGCACGCTTGGCATACCGACCACCGCGACCTGCGCTTCCGGATCCAAATGCTTGAGCGGGACGTAGGTGCCGTAGTCCCAGCCGTAGTGCTCGGAGTCGTTGCGCGCGGCTGGCACGTTCGCGCGGCCGAGTTCCTCGATGAACGCCGTGGCGAACTCGGCGTCGCCGCGATAGCGGTACGGCAGGCCGGGAATGAGGTTCGGCGCCTCGTCCGCGACGCACATGCCCTGGTGCACCGGCTGGCAGGTCACGACCCAATCGAACGTCGCAACCCAGTGCGCGGAGGCGATCACCCAGAGATCGGGTTTGAGGGTGCGGCGCAGCGCCGCGCCCATCTCGCGCTCGCCCGCGACCAACGTCTTCTGGAAGTCGGGCGTGATTTCGTCGCGCCCGAGCGTGGGCACGTGCGCGACCACCGCCGCGGCGACAACTCCGGTCATGATCTCCTGCTCCTTTGCAGCTCGTGGGCGGTGGCGGCGCCGCGGAGGTCCACGACCGGATCGGGCGCTGCTCGAGGAGCATAGCCGTTCCGGCCCGGATCGGACAATCCCGCGCCGGCGGAAGTCATTGCGGGCCGCAGCGGCGACGGACTTGCCCGGGCGCTCAGTACCTGATTTTCGCCACTGCGCGCAGCTCGTCCGGCGTGGTGGTGCCGGAAGCCGAAGAACTCGAGGTAGGCCGGGATCTGCTCGAACAGCATGTCGGTGCCCACCTGGATCGCGGCAGCCGCGCGCCTGCGCCGCCTGCAGGAACGCCGTCATCTCGCTCTTCATCACCACCTCGCCGACGAAGGTCGCGCGGCGCGATGCGCGCGACGTCGATCGGCAGCGGATCGCCGTCGTTCATGCCCAGCGGCGTGGCGTTGACGACGAGGTCGTAGCCGGCCGGGTCGTTCGAGCCGGTCGCGACCTGCAGCGTCGGGTAGTGCGTGCGCGAGCCGCTCGCCGAGCGCCTGCGGCCGACGCGGCGTGCGTGTCGAACAGGCCGAGCTCGCGCCACGCCGGCCGCCGCGAGCGACGCGGCGATCGCCGAGCCGACGCCGCCGGCGCCGACCACCAGCACGCGCGCGCCGGCGACGCGCGCAGCCCTTGCGCGCGCACGCCGCGCACGAAGCCTTCGCCGTCGAACATGTCGCCCTGCAGGCGGCCGTCCGCCGTGCGCCGGACGGCGTTGCACGAGCCGGCGATCTGCACCGCGGGCGACGCCTCGTCGAGCAGCTCGACGGTCGTCACCTTGTGCGGCATCGTGATCAGCGCGCCGCGGATGTTGCTCAGCGTGAACAGCGGCTGCAGGAACTGCCGGGTAGTCGCTCGGCCTTGACAGCCCATCGGCACGACGACGGCGTCGATGCCGGCCTGCTCGAAGTACGGGTTGTAGATCATCGGCGCCTTGAACGTCTCGGTCGGGTAGCCGATGTGCGCGATCAGCGGTGGTCGTGCCGCTGATCATGCGTGCGCTGCGGGCTCTTGCCGGCGCCTGCACGGCCGACGACCGCGGCGCGCAGCGCCGAGCAGGTAGCTGTCGACGCCGAAGCCGCAGATCTGGCCGCTTGACGATCTCGGCGAACACCGAGTGGTGGCGGAACGCCTCGCGCGCATGGATGTTCGACATGTGCACCTCGATCACCGGGCAGGTCAGGATCGCCAGCGCGTCGCGGATGCCGTAGCTGTAGTGCGTCCACGCGCCGGCGTTGATCAGCACCGCGTCGATCGCCTCGCCGTAGCGCCGGTGGATGCGCTCGCACATCTGCGCCCTCGCCGTTGGTCTGGAAGCTCTCGACCTCGGCGCCGAGCTCCCGGCCGAGCGCCGCGAGCCGGGCGTCGATCTCGGCCAGCGTGATCGTGCCGTACTGCTTCGGGTCGCGCTTGCCGAACATGTTGTGGTTGATGCCGTGGAGCATGAGGATCTTCATCGGGTGTCCTCGAGGGAATGTTCAATGGACGCGCAATTCGACCGTCCGGCCCGATTGCGCCGCCGCGACGATGGCTTCGGTGACGCGCAGGTTGGCCAGGCCGTCGCGCGCGCTGACCAGCGGCTCGGCCTCGCCGCGCACGACCGCGCCGAAATGCTCGATCTGGTGCTTGAGCGGGTCGTCGCGCACCATGCCGACGACGCCGACCTCGAACGGCTTCCACCACGAACGGTCTTCGGGTCGCGGGTAGGTCTTCAGCCGCATCGTCGGCACCGACAGGCTGCCGTTGGTGCCGGCGATCACGTAGCAGTCCTCGTCGTCGTAGCTCGGGTAGGCCTTGTTCTCCTGCGAGGTCTGCTCCCAGCTGCGCGGCGCAGGCGGCGGTGTCGCTCAGCATGAAGGTGCCGAGCACGCCGCTGGCGAAGCGCAGGTTGATCGCCACCGTGTCCTCGACCGCGAAGCCGCGCGTCGCGTGCGAGGCGAAGGCCTGCACGGCGACGATCTCGCCGCACAGCATGCGCAGGTTGTGCACCTCGTGGATCATGTTGAGCAGGATCGGGCCGGCGCCCGGTCTCGCGCCGCCACGGCGCGTCGGCGAAGTAGTGGTCGGGCTTGAAGAAGGTGGCGCTGCCCATCACGGCGACGAGCTCGCCGAGCACGCCCGATGCGACCACCTGCTTCGCCTTGGCCATGATCGGGCTGTGCGCGCGGTGGTGGCCGATCAGCACCCTGGCGCCGGCTCGCCTCGACGGCCTCGACCAGCCGCTCGCCTCGGCCACCGTCGGCGCGATCGGCTTCTCGAGCAGGATCGGCAGGCCGGCCGCGATGCACTCGCAGCGCCTGCGGCACGTGCAGCGGGTTCGGCGTGGCGAGGACCACGCCGTCCGGCCGATCCTTGGCGCAACAGCTCGCCGAGCGAGCGGTACAGCGGCACGCCGGCCTGCGTCGGCATGGGCCGGCGCCGCGGGCGACGGATCGACGATCGCCGACAGCGCACAGCGTGGCGCTCGCGCGCGCCACGCCGATGTGGGCCAGGCCGATGTAGCCGGCGCCGGCGACGGCGATGCGGGTCCTGCGCATGATCGGGGTCTACTGCGATCGAGAAGGACGCCGGCCGCGCGAGTGCTTTCCTGCGCGACCGGCGCGCTTCCTCTTACTTCCGGATCTTGGCGAGCTCGGCCTGCAGCGCGGTGACGGTGTCGGCACCGACGACTTCGGCGTGCTTGCGCGACCACCGGCTTCATCTTCTCGCGGAACTTGGCCAGTTCGGCCGGGGAGAACTCGCGTCACCTGCATGCCGTTCTTCTTCAGGTTGTCGAGCGCGCCGCCCGCTGCGTCGCGCGAGGCCTGGCGCTGGGCCTTCGCCGCCTCGGCCGCGGCGTCCGACGAGGATCTTCTTCTCGTCCGCGCTCAGCGTGTCCCACACCTTCTTGCTGAAGATCACCGACTGCGGGTTGTACTGGTGGTTGGTCAGTGCGACGTGCTTCTGCACTTCGTAGAACTTGTTGGCGTTGATCACGGTGACCGGGTTCTCCTGCCCGTCGATCGCCTTCTGCTCGAGCCCCGCGTAGACCTCGGGGAACGGCATCGGCGTCGGATTGGCGTCGAGTGCCTTCACCCAGTCGACGTTGATCGCGTTGGGAATCACGCGCAGCTTGAGCCCCGCGATGTCCTCGACCTTGACGATGGGACGGCGGCTGTTGGTGATGTTGCGGAAGCCGAGCTCCCAGTACGCGAGACCGACGATGCCCTTCGACTCGAGCTTCTGGTGCATGGCCTTGCCGAACGGACCGTCGACGATGGCGTCGGCCTCTTGTGCGATTGGCGAACATGAACGGGAAGTCGTAGATGCCGAACTCCTTCGCCTGCGAGGCGAGGATTCCCGAGTTGAGCGACACGATCTCGAGCGTGCCGCCCTGTACGGCCGATACGTTGGCCTGGTCGCTGCCCAGCACGCCGCCGGGGAAGAGGTTCACCTTGATCTTGCCGCCGCTCTTCGCGGCGACGAGCTCGGCGAACTTCTCCATGCCGGTCACGATCGGGTGGCCCTTGGGGTTCTGGGTGGCGAACTTGAGGGTACGGTCCTGGACCTGCGCGTGCGCGGCGGTGGCCGCGAACAGCACGGCGATCACCGTGAGCGTCAGTCGTTTGATGCGGGAAGTCATCGTCTGTCTCCTCCTAGAGAATGGGCAAAGCAACGTCAAACCGCGTTTCCCGCCGTGTCAACTCGCGAACCATTTCGCCGGCACGGTCACCAGCTGCGGGAAGAGCACCATCAGGAACATCACTGCGAACTCGGCGATCATGAACGGGATCACGCCGCGGGTGACCTCGTCCAGCTTCATCTTGCCCACGCCCGCCACCACGTTCAGCACCGTGCCCACGGGCGGCGTGACGAGGCCAATCGCATTGTTGATGATGAACAGCACGCCGAAGTACACCGGATCGATGCCCGCGGCCTTCACCACCGGCATCAGCACCGGCGTCAGGATCAGGATCGTGGGCGTCATGTCCATCGCCGTGCCCACCGCCATCACCAGGACCATGATGGCGACGAGCAGCAGCGTCTGGTTGCCCATGAAGGGCTCGAGCAGCGCGATCAGCTGGGCCGGGATGTTGGCCACGGTGATGAGCCACGCGCTCACCATCGCCGCGGCCACGAGGAACATGATGACGGCGGTGGTCTTCGCGGCGCTCGCGAAGACCTCGTAGAGCTGGCCGAGCCTGAGCTCGCGGTAGACGACCGTCGCGACGAAAAGCGCGTAGACCGCCGCGACGACCGCCGCTTCGGTCGGCGTGAAGACGCCGAACTTGAGCCCGAACAGCACGATCACCGGCAGAAAGAGCGCCCACGTCGACTCCCTGAACGCCCGCCAGCGCTCGGCGGCGGTCGCTTTGGGCGCGGGCGTGCTGCCCTCGCGCCGCGCCACCCACCACCAGGTGATGGCGATGGCGACGCCCATGAGCAGGCCGGGCACGATGCCCGCGAGGAACAGCTTGCCGATCGACACGTTGGCCGCGACGCCGAAGATCACGAAGCCGATCGACGGCGGGATGACGGGCGCGATGATGCCGGCCGAGGCGATCAGCCCGCCCGCGCGCGCCTTGTCGTGGCCGGCCTTGACCATCATCGGCAGCAGCAGCGCGGCGAGCGCCGCGGTGTCGGCCACCGCGGAGCCCGACAGCGCCGCCATCAGGCAGGCGGCGATGATCGTCACGAAGCCGAGCCCGCCGCGCACGTGCCCGACCAGCGTCATGGCGAGCTGGACGATGCGTTTCGAGAGCCCGCCCACGTTCATGATCTCGCCGGCGAGCATGAAGAACGGCACCGCGAGCAGCGGGAAGCTGTCGGCGCCGTTGACGAGGTTCTGCGCCAGGATCTGCGCGTCGAACGTGTTGAGATGCCACATCAGCGCCACGCCGCAGAGCAGCAGCGCATAGGCGATCGGCACGCCGAGCGCCATCGCGGCGAGCAGCGAGCCGAGGAAGACGGCGACGGTCATCGCGCGTGCCGCTCAGCGCCGCGGATCGGCGGGACCGGACTCGCCGATGTGCAGGTCGCGCACCTGGGCGAGGTCCTCGGACTCCTGCACCATCACGAGCTCCGCGTCGCCGACCTCGCCGCGCACGGTGCGCCACAGCTCGCGCGCGAGCAGGACGCCGGCCGACACGGCGAAGACGACGCCGGTGCCGTAGACCACGGCGATCGGCGCCCCGGTCACCGGCGCCTGCGTGTCGAGATTGATGACGGTCTGGGTCCAGCTTCCGCTGAGCACGAGCCAGGTCACGTAGAGCATGAGGACCTGGCCGATCAGGAGACAGGCTTTCTTGCCCGCCCGGGGCAGGCGCGCGACCAGAAAGTCGGTGCCGAGGTGGCCGTGCTCCCGCAGCGCCACGATCGCGCCGAGGAACGTCATCCACAGGAACAACCAGCGCGAGACCTCCTCGCTGACGGTGATTCCGGAGTTGAAGCCGTAGCGCAGGACGACGTTGCCGAACACCAGCACGACCATGAGCGCCAGCATCAGCACCATCAGCATCGTCAGCAGGCGGCAATAGCCGTCGATGACGCGGTTCATGGCTTGCGTCTCCTTTGGTGTGATCCGGGCGGACCGGACCGATCCGTGCCGCGCCGGTCGCCGGCGCGGGCTGCGGTCCCGGTCGGCCGGCCTCCTTTATTGTTGCGCGCATCGTAGGTTTGAGCCTATGCTGTGTCAAGGGCGATTATCGAATAATCGTGCGATTATCGAACATGGACCGCGCAGCCGAGATCAGCGCCGCGACCGGCGACCCGAACTTCATGACCTCGCTCGCGCGCGGGCTGGCGGTGATACGCGGCTTTTCCAGCGAAACGCGCCACATGACCATCGCGCAACTCAGCCAGAAGACGGGCATCCCGCGGGCCGCGGTGCGCCGCTGCCTGTACACCCTGGCGCGGCTCGGCTACGTCGCGTCCGCGGACGGGCGCAGCTTTGCGCTGCGCCCGAAGCTGCTCGGCCTCGGGCATGCGTATCTCTCCTCGACGCCGCTGGTGGTGACCGCGCAACCGTTCCTCGATCGCGTGAGCGACGCGGTGAACGAGTCCTGCTCGCTCGCGATCCTCGACGGCGACGACATCCTGTACGTGGCGCGCTCGCTGACCTCGCGGATCATCTCGGTCAACCTGAACGTCGGCAGCCGGCTGCCCGCCCACTGCACCTCGATCGGCCACGTGCTGCTGGCGAACCTGCCCGAGCGCGCGCTCGACGACTACCTGTCGCGCGCCGACTTGCACCCCTACACCGAGCGCACCATCGTCGACCCGGAGAAGCTGCGCCAGCACCTTGCGGGCGTGCGCGAGGCCGACTACGCGATCGCCGACCAGCTGCTCGAGCCGACCGTGCGCTCGATCGCGGTGCCGGTCCGCAACGCCGTCGGGACTATCGTCGCCGGCATGAATGTGATCGTCCAGGCCCGGCGCATCACGCTGCGCGACCTCAAAACGCTGTGCCTCCCGCCGCTGCAGGCCGCGGCACGGGAGCTGGGCGCGCAACTCGTTCCCTGACGGAGGCGACCATGACCTTGAAGGTCGACGAGCACATCCCGGAGCCGACCAACCCGCTCGGCATGGACGGCATCGAGTTCATCGAGTACGCGACCTCGCAGCCGCACGCGCTCGGCGCGCTGCTGCAGAACCTGGGCTTCATGCCGGTCGCGCGGCACCGCTCCCGTGAGGTCGTGCTGTACCGCCAGGGACCGATGAACCTCATCGTCAACGCCCATCCCGACCCGCTGCCCGGCCTCGCCGCGCCGACGGGCATGCCGGCCCTGACCGCGATCGCGCTGCGCGTGCGCGACGCCGCCCAAGCCTGGCGCCACGCGCTCGATCTCGGCGCCTGGGAGATGCCGACGCGGGCCTCCGCCATGGAGCTGAACATTCCGGGCATCCGTGGCGTCGGCGACAGCCTCATCTACTTCGTCGATCGCCACAAGGAGTTCTCCATCTACGACGTCGACTTCGTGCCGCTCCCGGGTGTCGCGCGCCATCCGCCGGCGCTGGCGGGATTGCACTATTTCGGCGTGGTGCAGAGCATCTTCGGCGACCGCAGCGTGGAGTGGGTGGAGTTCTACCGCAGCCTCTTCGGGTTCTCGATCCTGCCCGAGGGGAAGTACTTCGGCGTGCTGCCCAAGGGCACGCTCCTGGAGAGCCCGTGCCGCAAGTTCTATCTGCAGCTCGTCGAGCCGCCGCCGGGCGCGGACGACATCGAATGGGAGGAGCGGTTGCTGCGCGTCGGCCTCGGCGCGCGCGACGTGATCGCCGCGACGCGGATCCTGCGCGAGCGCGGCGTCGTGTTCGTGGATCGCGGACCGGTGCAGCCGAGCGAGAAGGGCGCGCTGACCCAGATTTATCTCGGCGGCGTCACCTTCGAGCTGGTGGTGAGCCACCTCGAGCCCTGACGTAGCGCGCAAGGGGAACGGCCATGAACCTCGATCACTTCGGAATGGACACCATCACGCTCGCGGGCCCCCTCGAGGCGAAGCTGCGGGCGGTGCGCGACGCGGGTTTCACGCAGATCATGCTCTCGGCGCGCGACATCGCCGGCCATCCGCAGGGCGAAGCCGCCGCAGTGGCGGCGGTGCGCGAGAGCGGGTTGCGCGTGACCGGCTTCCAGGTGTTGCGCGATTTCGAGGGCCTCACCGGGCATCTGCACGCCTACAAGGTCGATATCGCGAAGGCGATGCTCCGCATGTGTCGCGCGCTGGACGCCGGAGTGCTGCTGGTGTGCTCGTCCACGTCGACGCACGCGACCGGAGAGTCCGATGCCCTGGTGCGCGATCTCCGCAAGCTCGCGACGCTCGCGCTACCGCTGAACATCCGCATTGCGTACGAGGCGCTCTCCTGGGGGCGGCACGTGAACGAGTATCCGCACGCGTGGCGACTGGTCGAGGCCGCCGATCATCCCGGTCTGGGCCTGGCGATCGACTCCTTTCACATCCTCGCCACCGCCACCGGCCTCGACGCGCTCGAGGACGTCGACCCGCGCAAGATCTTCCTCGTCCAGCTCGCCGATTTCATGTGGCAGGAGACGCGGTCGCCGGAGGAGCGGATGGACACTGCGCGGCATCTTCGCGTGTTTCCCGGCGAAGGCGTCCACAGCGACGCGGTCGCGGCACTCGTCCGTCGCCTCGACGGGGTGGGCTATCGCGGCGACTACAGCTTCGAGGTGTTCAACGACGACTACCTGCAGCTGCCTTTGCCGGTCGTCGCCGAGCGCGCACGCCAGTCGGTGAAGTGGCTCGCCGGTCACGTGGCGCGCCGCAGCCTGCCGCTGCGACGCGCGGCCGCGATTTGAAGCGGCGCCGGCTCCGCAGCGGGCGAAGGCGCGCGATTACAGCTTGACGCAGACGTTCCTGAGCTCGGTGTAGAACTCGAGCGAGTGCACGCCGCCCTCGCGGCCGATGCCGGATTCCTTCGAGCCGCCGAACGGCGTGCGCAGATCGCGCAGGAACCAGCAGTTGACCCAGCAGATGCCCACGTCGATCTGCGCCGAGACGCGGTGCGCGCGCGCGAGGTTCGTCGTCCAGATCGTGGTCGCCAGCCCGTAGGGCGTGTCGTTCGCGAGCGGATCGCCTCGTCCTCGGCGTCGAACGGCCGAATGTGGCAGCACGGCCCGAAGATCTCCTCGCGGATCACGGCCGAGTCCTCGGCGAGGCCGGTCCAGATCGTCGGCTGGATCCAGGAGCCGTTCCGGAGCTCGCCCGGCATATCCGGCACGCCGCCGCCGGTGACCACCGTTGCGCCGTCGGCGACCGCCTTCTTGTAGTACGACAGCACCTTGCTCCGGTGCTCCTGGCTGATCAGCGGGCCGATGCCGGTCGCCGCGTCCTCGGGCGGGCCGGCCTTCATGCCCTCGGCCTTCTTCTTGAGCGCCTGCACGAACTTCTCGAAGATCGGGCGCTCGACGTACACGCGCTCGGTGCCGAGGCAGACCTGGCCGCAGTTGGCGAATGCCGCTCGCGCGATCCCGTCGACCGCCGCGTCGAAGTCGCAGTCGGCGAACACCAGACCCGCGTTCTTGCCGCCCAGCTCGAACGACACCCCGCGCGTGCCCTCCGCCGCCGCCTTCATGATCGCGGTGCCGGTGCGCGTCTCGCCGGTAAACGTGATCGCGTCGACGCCCTGGTGCCGGGTGAGGAACTCGCCCGCCGAGCCGGGCCCGAAGCCGTGCAGCACGTTGTATACGCCCCGCGGGACGCCGACCTTGTTCATCACCTCGCCGAGCAGCGTGGCGGTCGACGGCGTCTCCTCCGAGGGCTTCACCACCACGGTGTTCCCGCAGGCGAGCGCAGGGCCCGACCTTCCAGGTCATCAGCAGGAGCGGCAGGTTCCACGGGCAGATCACCGCGACTACGCCCTTCGGCACGCGGATCGCATAGTTCAGCGCGCCCTTGCCGTCGGGCGTCGCCATCTGGAACGACTCGGTGGGGACGTTCTTGACGACGTCGGCGAAGATCTTGAAGTTTGCCGCGCCGCGCGGGATGTCCAGATGCTTCGCGAGCGACAGCGGCTTGCCGGTGTCGGCGACTTCGGCCTGCAGGAAGTCGTCGAAGCGACGGTTGATCTCGTCGGCGACGGCGTAGAGCAACTCGGAGCGCTTGGCGGTGTCCATCGTTCCCCACGGCCCCGCCAGCGCCCCGCGCGCGGCGCGCACCGCCGCGTCGACCTCCGGCTCGCCCGCCTCGGAGACGAGCCCGATCAGCCGCCCGTCGACCGGGGAACGGTTCTCGAAGGTCTTGCCCGATTTCGCGGCGACGAACTCGCCCGCGATGAAGTTGTGGATGGCTTTCAGTTCGCGGTCCATGGGGTGGCTCCGTGGAGGGTGCGAGATGCGTTCTACGTTACAGCTTCTTGTGGGTAGCGTCGCAAAAAGGCTTCCCGCCGGTCCGCTTGCAGCCGCACAGGTACGCGGTGTGATCCTTCTCCTGAGTCCAGACGACCGGCTTGATCCCGGTTTTCGTCGAGGTGTGCGAGCCGTCGCAGAAGGGCTGCATCTTCGAGAGCCCGCAAGCGCACCATGCATAGCGATAGCCCGCCAGCAAATCGATCTTGTACGGGCTCTTTTGGGCGATTGCGGGTTCTTCGGACGTGTCGGCCATCGGTGATTGCCTCGCGAGGAGCGGACGGTGGCGATTGCGGCGCCGCGCGTATTGACCCGCGGTGCGTCGTTCGATTATCGTTGTTTTTTCCTCCGAACGAAACTCCGAATCGAAGGGGACCCATGCGCGTCGCACCCGCAGTCAACGCCGATTCGAACCAGGTCGCGGTCGTCAGCACCAACGAGATGCCGTGGGAGAGGACCGAGCACGCAGGCGTCTC
Source organism: uncultured beta proteobacterium (assembly GCA_963747775.1). Classification (GTDB taxonomy): domain Bacteria; phylum Pseudomonadota; class Gammaproteobacteria; order Burkholderiales; family SG8-39; genus JAGVSZ01. The sequence goes on along the minus strand of CAVVGT010000016.1, from coordinate 97,374 downwards.
GCGCAAGGTGCTCGAGTTCGTGAACGACCCGCGCAAAGGGCGGGAAACGTCGCTCCTCAAATTCGAGCCCGGCGCGCGGCTCCCCACCGAGACGCTAGTGGACCGGATGGACATCTTCGTGATCGAGGGCAGCTACGAGGATGGAAACGGGCAATACGGCCAGCACACCTTCATCCGGAACCAGCCCGGCTATTCCCATACGCCGTCCTCGAAGGGCGGTTGCGTGCTCTACGTAAAGTGGCGCGTGCCCATCCGGCCGGGCGGGCAGCGCCTCGTGATCGACGCGAAGACCGCGCAGTGGACCGCATTCCCGCATCGCGGTGCGGACGTGCTGCACCTCTACCCGAACGCCGACGGCATCGAGACCGGACGCATCGGCAACGTGCACCCGAACCGCAAGATTCCGTCGCACGACCACTCGATCGGCGAGGAGACGTTCGTGCTCAAAGGGTGCCTCAGCGACGAGTACGCTGCCTACGGCGCCGGCATGTGGTTCCGCATGCCCTGCGGCAAGCCGCACGCGCCGTTCACCGAGGCCGACGGTTGCATGATGCTCATCCGCGAGGGCGACCTCGTCTGGTGACGACCGCGCAGCCCCGGCGCGACTAGCGGGGCGACAAGACCAACCAGGAGGAGAACGCCAGATGTCACGCGCCACGCGCTCGTTCCGCGCGCTCGTCGCCGTTGCCGGGCTCGCGCTCGGTGCGGCACTGCCCGCCGCCGCCGCCGACTTCACGATGAAGATCGGCTTCGCCACCATGAACGACATCCAGCACCAGTGGGGCACCTGGATGAAGGAAGGCGTCGAGGCGCGCTCGAATTCTCGGATCGAGGTGAAGCTCTTCCCGCGCAACCAGCTCGGCACGATCGCGAGCCAGATCGAGGGCACACAGCTCGGCACGATCGAAGCGTTCACCTCGCCCGCCGACTTCTTCGCCGGCGTGGATCCGCGCTTCGGCACCTTCAGCATCCCGATGCTCTTCAAGGACATGCAGCATGCGGAGAAGGTCCTGCTCGATTCGGCCCTGAACAAGGAGATCCTCGCGCTCGGCGCGGACAAGAACATCCAGATCGTCTCGATCTACACCTTCGCGTTCGCGCACTATCTCGCCAAGCAGCCGATCCGCCGCATCGACGACTTCAAAGGCAAGAAGCTACGGGTCAACGCGACCGCTGCGGAGCGGGCGAAGATGCGCGTGTTCGGCGCGACCGCCGTGCCGATGGACCTCGCCGAGGTCATCCCGGGCCTGCAGCAGGGCGTCATCGACGGCACGCAGAGCGCCACCGCGGTCTTCGTGAACCTCAAGTTCAACGAGATCAGCAAGACCCTCACCGAGCTGAACGACACCATGATCGTGTCGGTGGGCGCGGTGAGCCGCGCGTGGCTCGGCAAGCTGCCGGCCGACCTGCGCCAGATCGTGATCGAGGAGGGCGTCAAGGTCCAGCCGCGCATGATGGCGCAGTCGCGCACCATCGACGAGGGCATGCGCAAGCGCTGGACGGAGGCCGGCGGCGAGTTCGTGCGCTTCTCGCCCGAGGATCAGGCGCGCGTGCGCCAGCTGCTCGGGCCGATCGGGGACGAGGTCACGAAGGACAGCCCCGCAGTGAGCGCCTTCTACAAGCAGCTCCTCGCGACCGCGCAGAAGAACTGAGCGCGCCCGCCACCCAAGCGCCGCACCAGCGCCCCGCATACGCGCCGATGGGCCGGTTCGTCTTCGACACGCTGCCCGGCTGGATCCTCGGCGCGCTGATGCTCGTCGGCATCGCGCTCAACTTCGCGAACGTGGTGAGCCGTCACCTCTTCGGCCAGGCGATCTTCTGGACCGAGGAGATCCTGGTCTACCTCACGATCTGGGGCGTGTTCCTCGGGATGGCGGCGATCGCCTTCCGGGGCGAGCACCTGAACATGGATCTCTTCTCGGCGGCGATCCCGAGCCGCTGGCGCAGGCTGCACCGCGGCCTCGTGGCGGCGGTCATGTTCGCGGTGTGCGTGTTCGTCGCCGTGCAGTCGTGGACGACGGTCATGCTGTTCGCGCAAGCCGGTCAGGTCAGCATCGCCGCGGGCGTGCCGAAGGCGATCCCCCATGCCGCGCTGCTCGTCGGGTTCGTGCTCACCGCGCTTGCGGTGCTCCTGCGCCTCCGCTCCTACCTCAGCGGCAAGTTCTGAACGCCCGCCCGGCATGACCTGGGTCCTGGCCCTGCTGCCGCTCGCGCTGCTCGCGCTCGGCTTTCCGTTCTTCGTGATCCTGCTCGCCACGGCGGCAATCGTGCTGGTCGCGTTCGCGCCGGCCCCGGCCACCGTCATGCACCAGGTGATGTTCAGCAGCATCGACAAGTACGCCCTGCTCGCGGTGCCGTTCTTCATCTTCGCCGGCGACCTGATGGGCCGCGGGGGCGTGTCCCGGCGGCTGGTACGGTGGGTGACCTCGATGATCGGCGGCGTGCGCGGAAGCCTGCCGTTTACCGCGCTCGGGACGGTCACCGTGTTCAGCGCGATCTCGGGATCCACCGCCGCGACCGTCGCCGCGGTGGGGGGGCTCACCTACGACCGGTTGCGCGAGGCCGGCTACAACGAGCGCTTTTCTTCCGGCCTGCTCATCTCGGCCGCCTCGGTCGACAACCTCATCCCGCCCTCGATCGGGTTCATCCTCTACGGCATCGCATCGGACACCTCCGTCGTGAAGCTGTTTGCGGCGGGCGCGATCCCGGGCCTCGTGCTCGCGGCGTTCTTCGGCGCCTACATCTGGTACTACGCCTGGCGGCGCCGCGAAGGCGCGGGAAAGCGCTTCGAGCTCGGCGAGTTCCTCGCCGCGACCCGGGACGGCATCTGGTCGATCGCGGCCCCGGTGTTCGTTCTCGGCGGGATCTACGCGGGCATCTTCTCGCCGACCGAGGCCGCGGGGATCGCGTGCGTGTACGCGATCGTCGTGGTCGTGCTGGTGTACGGCGAGCTCAGCTGGGCCGAGGTGTTCCGCACCGCTTCGCGCTCGATGTACCTCACCGCGCAGGTCTTCGTGATCGTCGCCTCGGCGGGCGTGTTCTCGTGGCTGCTGACGATCAACGGCGTCCCGCAGGCGCTGGCCGAGACGGTCACCGGCCTGAACGCGCCGCCCTGGGCGGTGCTGCTCGCGATCAACCTGCTGCTGCTCGCGATCGGCATGTTCCTCGACACCGCGTCGTCGATCCTGGTGCTCACGCCGCTGCTCGTCCCGGTCGCGAAGGCGATCGGCGTCGATCCGGTGCACTTCGGCGTGATCTTCGTAATGAACCTGAGCATCGGCACGTTCACGCCGCCATTCGGCATCAACATCTTCGTCGGTCAGGCGGTCTTCAAGACGCCGCTCTCGGTGATCTATCCCGGGCTGGTCCCGTTCATCGTTGCGGCAATCGCAGCATTGATGGTCGTGACCTACACTCCGCAACTATCCCTCTGGATCCTACGGTTCCTCTGATGAGCAAAGACCACGATCACGCAATCGCCGTCGACGTCCACGCCCACTGGTACCCGCGCGAGTGGCTCGATCTCGTGCGCGATCACGGTCCGGCCCACGGCGTCGAATGGACGGAGGTGCCGGGCAAGGGCCCGCAGTTCAAGGTCGGCCAACTCGCGACCGGCCCCGCCGGACCACCGTTCGTCGATCTCGACGCGCGCCTGCAGGCGATGGACGCGCAAGGCGTCGCCGTGCACGCGCTCTCGCTCTCGCAGCCGATGATGTACTGGGCGGGGCGCGACCTCGGCGCGCGGCTGGCGGCCGTTTTCAACGACGCCCTCGTGCGCGCGCACGAGCAGGCCCCGACGCGCTTCGTCGGGCTCGCCGCGCTGCCGATGCAGGCGCCCGATCTCGCCGTGCAGGAGGTCGATCGCGCCCGCGCGCTGCCCGGCGTGCGCGGCTTCTACATCGCGACCAACATCCTCGGCAAGGATCTCTCCGACGAGTCGTTCTTCCCGGTCTACGAGCGGGTCGAGTCGACGGGATTGCCGCTCTTCCTGCACCCGGTGTTCGTGCTCGCGCGCGAGCGCCTCGAGCGTCACTACCTCACGAACCTCATCGGCAACCCGGTGGAGACCGCGGTCGCAGCCGCCCACCTGATCTTCGGCGGCGTGCTCGACCGCTTCCCGAAGCTCGACGTCGTCCTCCCGCACGCCGGCGGCGCGTTCCCGTGGCTCGTCGGTCGGCTCAACCGCGGCTGGGAGAAGCGCGCGGACCTCAAGCACATCGCGCACCCGCCGCTCGAATACTTGCGGCGCTTTCACTACGACACGATCGGCTATTCCGATGCCGTGCTGGAGTTCCTGGTGCGCCACATCGGCGCCGACCGCGTGCTGATCGGCAGCGACTACTGCTTCCCGATCGCCTACGAGCAGCCGGTCAGGAACGTGACCGACAACCCGTTGATCGACGACGCCGCGAAGCGGCTGATCGTCGCGGTCAACGCGCGCCGGCTCCTGCGGCTGTAGCCTCGCGCGATGGCGCTCGAGAAGCCGGCCGCGCCACCGACGCGACCCCGCACGGCGCTCGCCGCGTTCGGCGGCCTCTACGCCACCAATGCGTTCATCGGGTTTGTGTTCGCGGCCTCGGGCCCGGTGGCGATCATCCTCGCGGTCGGCACGCGCGGCGGGCTGAGCGCTGCCGATCTGTCGTCATGGATCTTCGGCTCGTTCTTCATCAACGGGCTGATCAGCATCGCGTTCTGCTGGCTCTACCGCCAGCCGCTCGTCTTCTTCTGGACCATCCCGGGCGCGGTGCTCGTGGGCCCCGCGCTCGGGCATCTGACTTTTCCGGAGGTGATCGGGGCGTTCGTCGCCACCGGCGTCCTGATGCTCGCGCTCGGGCTGAGCGGCTGGGTGCGGCGCGCGATGGAAGCGGTGCCGATGCCGATCGTCATGGGCATGGTGGCGGGCGTGTTCCTGCGGTTCGGGCTCGACCTCGTGTTCGCGATCCGCGACGACTTCTGGATCGCGGCGCCCATGGCCGCGGCCTTCTTCGCACTGAGCGCGTCGCCCCGGCTCGCGCGCGTCATGCCGCCGCTGATCGGCGCCTTGATCGTCGGCGCGGTCCTCGTCGCCGCGCTCGCCCGGTTCGATCCCGCCGGCGCCGCGGGGTCGGCGCTCGCCCGGCCGAACCTCTACGTGCCGGTGTTCTCGTGGCAGGCGATGGTCGAGCTCGTGGTTCCCCTCGCGATCACCGTGCTCGTCGTGCAGAACGGGCAAGGCGTCGCGGTGCTGCGCGCGGCCGGGCATCAGCCCCCGATCAACGCGGTCACCGTCGCCTGCGGTATCGGCTCGATCGTCACCGCGTTCGTCGGCACCGTCTCGACGTGCCTGACCGGACCGGTCAACGCGATCATTTCCGCGTCGGGCGACAAGCCTCGCCACTACACGGCGGGGATCTTCGTCGGGATCCTCGCGCTCGGGTTCGGCCTCGCGTCGCCGTTCTTCGTGCGGCTGATGCTCGCCACCCCCAAGGCCTTCATTGCGGCGCTCGCGGGGCTCGCCATGCTGCGCGTGCTGCAGACCGCCTTCACGATCTCGTTCAAGGACCGCTTCGCGCTCGGCGCGCTCGTCACCTTCCTCGTGACGGTGGCGGACGTGGCGATCTTCAACATCGGCGCGGCGTTCTGGGGGCTCGTCTTCGGGTTCGCCACGTCGTGGCTGCTCGAACGCGGCGATTTCGCAGTGCAACGCGGCCAGGGATAAGAACGAGTCTCGCTCGAATCCTGAGGGCCGGCTGCCGGCGCTCCCGCGCCTTGCACTGCTCCGGCTTGTGGTCCTCGTAGGCGGGCGAAATCCCGATCGGCGTCGTCTCGTCGAAGCCGACTCCGTTAGAGTCCGAGGAGCGCCAGCTGGCCCTTCGGGTAGCGCGTTCCCGCGACGCGGCTGTCGTCGATGGCGCGCGCGAGTGCCGCGGTCTCTTCGGTCGAAAGCTTCACGTCGAGCGCCGCCAGGTTCTCGGCGAGGTGCGTGCGGCGCTTGGTGCCGGGGATCGGCACGACGTCGGGCCCCTGCGCGAGCAGCCACGCGAGCGCGAGCTGCGCGGGCGTGCAGCGCTTCGCGTCCGCCATCTCGAGAATGGGGCGCACCAGCGCGGCGTTCGCTTCGAAGTTGCCTTCCTGGAAGCGCGGGTGGTCGCGGCGACGGTCGTTCTCCGCGAGATCGGCCAGCGTCCGGATCGCGCCCGTGAGCATGCCGCGGCCGAGCGGCGAGTAGGGCACGAAGCCGGTGCCGAGCTCGCGGCAGGTCTTCAGGATGTCGCTCTCGACGAAGCGGCACCACAGCGAGTACTCGGTCTGCAGCGCGGCGATCGGGTGCACCGCGGCCGCGCGCCGCAGCGTCTCGGGCCCCGCCTCGGAGAGGCCGAGATGGCGCACCTTGCCCTGCTCGACGAGCCGCTTCATCGCGCCGACCGTGTCCTCGATCGGCACGGCTGCGTCCACGCGGTGCTGGTAGTAGAGGTCGAGCACGTCGATGCCGAGCCGCGCGAGGCTCTTGTTGCACGCCTCGATCACGTACTCCGGCCGACCGTTCGCCGCGGGCTTGCCGTCGGGTGTGCGCACGTTGCCGAACTTCGACGCCACGACCGCCTTGGCGCGGTAGCCGTCGGCGAGCGCGCGCGCGAGGAGCTGCTCGTTCTTGCCGTCGGCGTAAGCGTCGGCGGTGTCGAGGAAGTTCGCGCCCGCGTCGAGCGCCGCACGGACGGTGGCGATTGCCTCACCGTCGTCCACCGCCCCGTATAGATTGGTCATCGCCATGCAGCCGAGGCCGAGGGCGGACACCTCGAGGCCGGTCTTGCCGAGTCGACGCAGTTGCATGTTTTCCTCCTGGTACCTGACGGTGTTCATCAGTCTACGCGATCAGCCGCACTTCCTTAGAATCCGCCCACGGACGCGCAGGAGGCCATCCGATGGACCGCCACATCATCGAGCTGTACGACGAATACACGCACCGGCCCCTGGAGCGGCGTGCGTTCCTCGAGCGCCTTGCCGTCCTCGCCGGAAGCTCGGCCGCTGCCTACGCGCTGCTTCCGCTTCTCGAGGCGAACTACGCCCGCGCGGCGCAGGTTGATCCCGCCGATCCCCGGCTCGTGACGAGCACGATCGGATATCCGGGCGCGACCGGAGAGGTCCTCGCGTACCTGGCCGGGCCCAAGGCCGGACCGCCGAAGCGCGCGGGCGTCATCGTGATCCACGAGAATCGCGGGCTCAACCCGCACATCCGGGATGTCGCCCGCCGGGTGGCCGTGGCGGGCTTCACCGCGCTCGCGCCCGACGCGTTGTCGCCGGTCGGCGGCACGCCAAGTGACGAGGACGATGCGCGCGCGGCGTTCGGACGGCTCGACCGCGACGCAACCGTGCGCAGCTTCGTCGCGGCGATCGCCTACCTCAAGAGCCGGCCCGACGCGGCGGGCCCGGTCGGCGCGGTCGGGTTCTGCTGGGGCGGCGGAATGGTCAACCTCCTTGCCGTGGCCGCGCCGGACCTCGCAGCGGGCGTGCCGTACTACGGCGTGGTTGCGCCGACCGGCGACGTGCCCCGGATCAAGGCGAGGCTCCAGCTGCACTACGCCGGATACGACCCGCGCATCAACGCCGGCATCCCGGACTACGAGGCGGCACTCAAGTCCGCCGGCGTCGCCTACGAGAAGTTCGTGTACGACGGTACCGACCACGCGTTCCACAACGACACCGGGGCCGCCCGCTACAACAAGGCCGCCGCCGAGCTCGCCTGGTCGCGGACGATCGCGTTCTTCAAGGCGAACCTGCGCACCAAGGGGGCGATGTGAGGACCATCGAGCTCAACCAGGCCGACATGAGCAAGCGCGTGTCGCGTTTCCGGGACCTGAAGCCGCTGCCGACCCAGGCCGAGAACGCAATCCCCCTCGAGGCGAAGGACGTCGTCTACGCGCGGAAGCTCCTGTCGGTGATCGGCCTGGAGGACTCGAGCGCAACGCCGATCTCCTCGGGCGCGCCGATCAGGGGCGCCGCCGGGATGACGATGACGCTTGCGGTGTGTCCGCCCGGACAGGGGCCGGAGCTGCACTCGCACGTGAGCACGTACGAGACGTTCACCGTGCTGCGCGGCACGTTCGAGTTCCGCTGGAACGACGACGGCTCGGAGCGCGTGGTGCTCGACGAGTTCGACACGATCTCGCTTCCGCCAGGCGTGTGCCGCGCGTTCCGCAACGTCGGCGAGACGGAGGGGATCGTGCAAGTACTGATCACCGGTGGCGTGCACGACATGACCGACATCGACTTCGCACGCCACATCGCGGACAAGCTCGAGCGCATCGACCCCAAGGCGCGCGCCTACTTCGAGAATGCGGGATTCACGTTCACCGCAAGCCGGAAGGGCTGAATCGTGAGTGCACCACAACAAGCCGGACTCCTGGCCGACGCCGGGAAGTATCTCGCCGGCGGCGGCACCGGCCTCTTCGTCATCCCGCCCGAGCTCAACCTGGTCGTGGAGCGCGGCGAGGGCAGCCGCGTGTGGGACGTCGCCGGACGCGAGTACATCGACTACCACCTCTCGTCGGGCCCGGTCCTCCTCGGGCACGCGCATCCGGCGATCACCGAGGCGGTGAACGCACGCCTGCCGAAAGGCACGACCTACTACTTCCTCAACGAGCCGGAGATCACGCTCGCGAAGCGGCTGGTCGAGGCGATCCCGTGCGGCCAGGTCGCGCACTACACCGGCTCGGGCACCGAGGCGACGTTCTACGCGCTGCGCATCGCGCGGGCGTTCACCAAGCGGAACAAGGTGCTGAAGTTCGAAGGCGCGTGGCACGGCATGCACGACTACGGCCTGTGGGGCACGGTGCCCGCGCAACCTTCGGACTACCCGCATGCGCGGCCGGACTCGGTCGGCGTCCCGCCGCAGGCCGGCGAGACCGTGCTCGTCACGCCGTTCAACGAGACGGCGCGCGCGGTGGCGATGATCGAGCGCCACGCGCACGAGCTGGCCGCGGTGATCGTCGAACCGTTGCAGCGCGTGCTCCTGCCGGAGCCGGGGTTCCTGCAGGCGGTACGCGAGGTGACGAAGCGGCACGGCATCGTGATGATCTACGACGAGATCGTCACCGGGTTCCGCATCGCCTGGGGCGGCGCGCAGGAGCGCTACGGCGTGGTGCCGGATCTCGCGTGCTACGGCAAGGCGATCAGCGGCGGTTTCCCCATGGCTGCGATCGTGGGCGACGCCGCGATCATGTCGGTGCTCGACGCGCGCAGCCGGCCGAAGGCGGAAGTCGTGTGGGCAACCAACACGCTCAACGGCAACCCGATCTGCGCGGCGGCGGGCATTGCGGCGCTCGGCGTGCTCTCGCAGCCGGGGGTCTACGATGGCCTGCACCGCGTCGGCGCAAAGCTGCGCGCGGGCCTCGTCGCCGCGGGCGAGCGGCACGGCTTCGCGGTGCAGGCGCCGGGCGAGGACGCGGTGTTCGGGGTGCGGTTCACCGACCGCACGCCGCTCCGGACGTGGATGGATCTCACCACCGCGAACAAGGACCTCGGCCTGCGCTGGGCGCTCGAGCTGATCAAACGCGGGCTGCTCGTGAATCCGAACGAGAAGTTCTACATCTCAATCGCGCACACCGAGGCCGACGTGGACAAGACGCTCGACATCGCCGACCAGGCGTTCGCGGCTTTGAAGAAGGGAGGGTGATGCTATGGCGACCACGGCCGCACGTCGTTTCAGCGTCTCGCACCGCAAGCGCTCGAAGTTCGTCCGGCGCGGCCTGCGCGGCTACTTCGAGTACCGCGACCTCGGCATCAAGCGCGCGACGCGCGGCAAGGTGGTCGCGCACGTCATCCGGGCGCGCCCCGGCAAGGCGCCGCACGGCGACTGGCACATGCACGATTGCGATGCGCAGTTCGTATACGTGCTGAAGGGTTGGATCGAGTTCGAGTACGAAGGCGTCGGCAAGGTGACGATGCGCCCGGGCAGCTGCTTCTACCAGCCGCCGCGCATCCGCCACCGCGAGATCCGGCACTCGAAGGACATCGAGATGCTCGAGGTCGTCGCGCCCGCCGACTTCGAGACGCTCGACGCAACGCCGCCGGCGCAGCCCAAGCGGCGCGACCGGCGCTGAGCGTCCGGCCTATCCGCCCGCCGCGCCCTGCGTGTTGACGTAGAGCGCGTAGACGCTCTTGCTCGCGGCCATGAACAGGCGGTTGCGGTAGGTGCCGCCGAAGCAGAGGTTCGCGCAGCGCTCGGGGAGGTCGATGCGGCCGATCAGCCGGCCGTCGGGGTTGAAGATCGACACCCCGTCGAGCGCTCGGGTCGCCCATGCCCCATCCGCACCAGAGGTTCCCGTCCACGTCGCAGCGCATGCCGTCGGGCGTGCCGGGCCCCGCGGCGATCAGCGTGCGCCGGTTCTCGACCCGCCGGCCGCCGTCGCCGACGTCGTAGGCGAGGACGTTGCGCGGCGTGCTGCGCGACTCGATCGACGTAGAGGATCGACTCGTCCGGCGAGAAGGCGAGCCCGTTCGGGCAGTTGACGTCGTCCGCGACCACCGTGACCTCGCCGGTCGCGCCGTCCACGCGATACACATTGGTCGGCAGCTCCTGCTTCGCGACGTACCCCTCGTAGTACCCGAGCAGGCCGAACGGCGGGTCGGTGAACCACACCGAACCGTCGGACTTCACCACGACGTCGTTCGGCGAGTTGAGCGGCTTGCCCGCGTAGCGGTCGGCGATCACGCTGACCGTGCCGTCGTACTCGGTGCGCGACACGCGCCGCCCGCCGTGCTCGCAGGTCACGAGCCGCCCCTGCCGATCGCGCGTGTTGCCGTTGGCGAAGTTCGACGGCTTGCGGAACACGCTCACCGCGCCGGTCTCCTCCTCCCACTTCATGATGCGGTTGTTGGGGATGTCGCTCCACAGGAGGTACCGGCCGTCGCCGAACCACACCGGCCCCTCGGCCCAGCGGCACCCGTGCGCGATGCGCTCGACCGCCGCGAGGTTGAGCCGGTACTTCGCGAAGCTCTCGTCGACGATCCGCACGGCGGGGTCCGGATAGCGCTGGTTCGGCTCCATCGAGTGCTCCTTGTCACGCCGCCTGCGGGCGGCCCACGTACTGTGCGACGTCGACGGCGTCGATCTGCTCCGGTCGCAGGAAGCGTTCGGCGTACTTGCGGTACACGCCGGAAGTCAGGAACAGATCGAAAAGATCCGGGTCGACGTGCCGGTCGCGCCGCATGAAGCTCATGATCTTGATCGCCTCCGACAGCGTCTTGCCCTTCTTGTACGGCCGGTCGGCCGCGGTCAGCGCCTCGAAGATGTCCGCGATCGCCATCATCCGCGCCGTGAGGCTCATCTGGTCCGCGCGCGAGACGCTTCGGGTAGCCGGTGCCGTCCATCTTCTCGTGATGGCCGCCGGCGATCTCCGGCACGTTCTTCAGGTGCTTCGGGAACGGCAGCTGCGACAGCATCACGATCGTCTGCACGATGTGATCGTTGATGATGTAGCGCTCCTCCTCGGTCAGCGTGCCGCGGCCGATGGAGAGGTTGTAGAGCTCGCCGCGGTTGTACTTGTGCGCGGGCACGTCGAGCTTGAAGCCCCACGGATTGTCGGCCGGCATGAGGTCGCCGGGCGCGCGCTCGATCACGTGCTCGGGCTTGTCGGCGAGCAGGTGCTCGGTCGCCGGGCAGCGGCGGCGCGGGCGTGCGCGCCTTGCGCGTCTTCTCCTCGTGCGACACGCCGATCCGGTCGTCGAGCGTGCGCAGCCAGGTGCGCGCGGCGATCGTCTTCAGCCGCGCGATCTTTTCCGGGCGCCATGAATTCGCCGCCCTCGTTGCAGCCCGCGACGAAGGCGAACTCCTCGTCGAGCGACGGCGAGCTGCCGATCGAGCGCGCGCCGCAGCGCGGTCGCGTCGCCGCCCGCCGCGACCGCCTTCCAGTACTCGATTTCGGCGTCGCGCTTGAGCACCTCGAAGCGCATCCGCACCTCGTGGATGCGGTCGTAGATCGTCTCCAGCTTGGTCGCCTTGTCGACGACGTACTCCGGCGTGGTGACCTTGCCGCAGTCGTGCAGCCAGCTCGGCGATGTGCAGCGCTTCCCATTCCTCCTCCGATCGAGGTCGAAGTCGCGCGAACGGGCCGTCCTTCGCCTCGCAGGCGGCGCGCGCCAGCATCTTGGTCAGCTCCGGCACGCGCTGGCAGTGGCCGCCGGTGTAGGGCGACTTCGCGTCGATCGCGCCGGCGACCAGGCGGATGAACGAGTCGAGCAGCGCCTTGCGCGCATCGAGCAGGCGCTGCGTTTCGATCGCGACCGCGGCGGTGCCCGAGAGCGCCTCGGCGAACGCGAGGCGATCGTCGCCCGGGCGCTCGTCGCCGCGGAAGAACAGCGCGAGCGTGCCGACGGTGTCGCGATTGCGGTCGCGCAGCGGGATCGCGACGATGCTGACCGCCCGATCCGACCAGAGCGCGGAAACGAAGTCGAAGCCCGCGGCGGATGCCACCACGGTCTTGCCCGAGCGGAAGGCCTCGGCCATTGGCGAGGCCGCGTCGACCGGCTGCTCGGCCGGACGCGTGTCGGTCGAGCCGCCGTCGGCGTGCACGACCGAGGCCGGCGCGAGGGTGCCGCGCTCCGCCTCGAAGAGATAGACGAGCCCGCCCGCGGCATGCGTGGTCGCGGAGGTCTCGGCAACCACCCGGTCGAGCAGGCGGCGGAAGTTCGTCTCGGCGGCGAGCGAGGTGGCGATGTCGAGGAATTTCCGGATCGTGCCGCGCATCATCGACATCGCACCGGACAGCTGGTCGATCTCGAGGACGATCGACGGAGGCACGGCGGCGCCGTCGAATCGGAACGCGCGGATGTCCTGTGCCTCCCGGGTGAGGGCCCGCAGCGCGGCGCCGACGCGGTGCGCGACCCACCACGTGAGCGGGAGGGCCACCAGTAGGATCGCGAGGGCCGCGAGCAGGCCGCGCGTGCGCATCGCGCGGGCATCCGCGAGCAGCGCGTCGAGCGGCGCGGCGATGCCGAGCGACAGCGTCCCGCGCACCGTGGGAATCGGCAGCACGACCGTCTTCCAGCGCGCGCCATCGGCCTCGAGCGCGACGCCGGCGGCGTCACCGCCGTCCGCTCGCACCGGTTGCATCTGCGCGAGGACCGGCTCGCCGAATTCGTCGAGGGTCGCGAGCGCGACCCGGTCGCCATCGCGGCGAACCATCGCGCGGTCGAGATCGGCGCGCGCGATCACGCGGCGATCCGCGCCGAAGAGCACGATCTTCATGTCCGGCAGCGTGCGCAGCGTGGCGAGCAGCTCCGACACCTGATGGAGCGTCACGTCGACGCCGACGACGCTCGTCGCGCCGGCGCGGACCGCCACCGTCATGCCCGGCGCCTGGGTGGCGAAGAACACGTACGGCTCGGTAAGCACGCGCTCGCCCGGGCGCTCCGCCAGCCGGTACCAGGGTCGCGTGCGCGGGTCGAAGTCGACGGCACCCGGGGTGCGGCGGGCGAGCTCGCGCAGCGCTGCGTCGAAGAAGAGGTTCGTGACTGTGCGTGCCCCGCTCGGGCCGACGTCGATGTTCTGGGTGTAGAACGCCGTTCCTGCGGGCGCCTCGAAAAACGCCCGCTCCGCGTCGCTGCGCAGCGGGCGGACGAGAAAAAAGCCGCCGTCGTCGTAACCCGCGTAGGCTGCGGCGATCGGCGCATGCCCGGCGAACGCCCGGCGCATGAACGGCAGCGCCTCGAGCCGCTGGTCGAGCGTGCGGGCGCGGGCGAGCGGCTGCAGCGCGAGCAGGTCGGCGAAGCTCCCGACCGGCTGCAGCGCGCCGGCGAGCGCGGACCGCGTCTCGGATCTGACGTGGCGGAACACCTCGTCGGTGGCCTTGAGCGTGATGTCGCGCGCCTCGCCGTAGCCGAGCCACGCGATCGCGGCGCCGGTCGCGAGCACGAGCACGGAGAAGAGCGCGCTCAGGTGGATGTGCAGGGGGTAGCGCCGGCGTGCGCCGGCAGGGCTCTCGGGATTCATCGTGGGACGGAGGGAACGGTAATCCTCGATGCTACTCGGGCATTGCGCGCGCAGACCAGCGCCCGCGCACGCCGTGCGCCTGGACCTCGCCGGTCATCGCGTTGCGGGCGGCCCGGCCACTGAACTCGAGTAGCCGGCCGCGATGCAGCAGAGCGAAGCGGATCGCGTCGGCGCGCACCTGCAGAACGCGCACCTCGGTGGCGCGGCCGTCCAGCAGCGCGGTTCCCTCGAGCCGGTCGGGCGTCTGCTCGATCGCAAGCGGGATCGGGCCGCCGTCGCCGACAGGTGCGCCGATCTCGAGCGCCCAGCGCCCGCCAACCCGTGCCGGCACCACGTAGTAGAAGAGCTTCGTCTCGGCCGTGCCGTTGATCGCCACCTTCTCCTCGACCTCGAAGGCGAGCGTCTTATCCGGTTTCCACGGCTCGAGCGAGTAGTCGTGCGAGACGATGCGTGCGCCGACGGGAAGCTCCGCGCGCAGCTTCGGCACCAGTTGCACGACCAGGCGCGGAAGGAGGTACATCATGACCACCGTCGCGCTCCGCACGTCGGCCTCCAGCACGTTCCCCTCGACGAACTTCACGCGGTCGGCGACGCCGCGCCGCTCGGCGAGCGCCCGCGAGTACACGACGAGGTCGGGATGCCGCTCGATGCCGACCCCGCGCGCGCCGTGTCGCTCCGCGGCGGCGATCACGAGCCGCCCGTCGCCCGAGCCGAGGTCGTACACGGTGTCGTCCGGCCGGATGTCGGCGAGCTTGAGCATCTCGTCGAGGATCACCCAGGGCGTAGGGACGAACGGCCCACCGTCGGTGGTGGGCGGCGGCTCGTACGATTGCTGGGCGGCGGCCGCAAACGGGAGCGCGCCGAGCGCGAGCAGCGCACGGCGCCGGCCGAACGCTTGCATGCGGGCGGTCAACCGACGCTCGTGTAGCCGCCGTCGACGATCATGACCGTGCCGGTCAGGTAGCGCGCGGCATCCGAACAGAGGAACAGGATCGGATCGGCGATCTCGGCGGGCTCGGCCCAGCGCCCGAGCGGGATGCGCGCGTTGATCTGCGCGTTGCGTTCCGGGTTCTCGCGCGCGCCGCGCGAGAGCTCGGTCACGACCCAGCCGGGCGCGACCGCGTTCACGCGCACGCCGTCGGCCGCGTAGGCACAGGCGAGCGACATGGTGAGATTGCGCACCGCGCCCTTGGACGACGAGTACGCCGGCTGCACCGGCCCGCCGAAGAACGCCATGATCGACGCGACGAAGACCACCGCACCCTTGCGGCGCGCGAGCAGCGGGCGCGCCGCGGTGGCGACGCGCATGCCGCCGCTCACGTTCACGTCGAGGACCCGGTCGAACACCTCCGGCTGATGCTCCGCGCCGCGCTGGATGATGCCCGCGCTGTTCACGACACAATCGAGCGACGCGAGGCCGCCGACGAGCGCGTTCACCGCGGCGAGGTCGGTGACGTCGAGCCGGCGCACGTCGATGCCCGCGAAGTCGGGATTCGCGCGCGCCGCGGCGAGCTCCGCATCGGTCAGGCCGCACGCGATCACGGCAGCGCCCGCGCGCTTGAAGGCGAGGCTCGTCGCCGCGCCGATGCCGGTCACGCCGCCGGTCACGAGCGCGGTCTTGCCGGTGAAGTCGAACCTGAAGTCCATCGCGATCTCCGTTTCGGACAGGGCGGCTTATACCGGAATGGCCGCCGATTGTCGCGCCGCGGGCGTTCGGCGGTACCATGCGCCGCTTTCACGGGGATCGGGGGAACGCGCCATGATCGACCTCACCGGCAAGGTCGCGATCGTCACCGGCGGGAACGGGGGGATCGGCCTCGGCATGGGCCGCGGGCTCGCCGCGGCGGGGGCGCGAGTCGTTGTCGCCGCCCGCAACCAGGCGAAATCGCGCGCGGCGGTCGCCGCGCTCGACGCGCAGGGTCCCGGCGGCGCGCTTGCGATCGCGGCGGACGTCACCGACCCCGCATCGGTCGAGGCGCTCATCCGCGAGACGCTCGCACGCTGCGGCCGGCTCGACATTCTCGTGAACAATGCCGGCATCGCGATCCGCAAGCCGCCGCACGAGATCTCGCTCGACGAGTGGCGCCAGGTGATGGACGCGAGCCTGACGAGCACGTACCTCTGCTCGCACGCGGCCTATCCGGTGCTGAAGGCGGGCGGCGGCGGAAAGATCATCAACATCGGCTCGATGATGTCGATCTTCGGCGCTCCGTTCGCGCCGGCATACGCCGCGGCGAAAGGCGGCGTCGTGCAGTTCACCAAGGTCTGCGCGACGGCGTGGGCGCGGGACAGGATCCAGGTGAACGCGATCCTGCCGGGCTTCATCGACACGGAGCTCACCGTCGCGGCCCGCGCCCAGGTCGAGGGGCTCCACGAGCGGGTGCTCGCGCGCACGCCCGCGGGGCGCTGGGGCGTGCCGGACGACTTCGCCGGCATCGCCGCCTTCCTCGCCAGCGCGGCGTCGGACTTCGTCACGGGGACGGCGATCCCGGTCGATGGCGGCTACTCGGTCCAGGCGTGAGCCCGCCGGGCCGGCCCAGGGGCGCACCCCCGAGCGCGCGGGTCGTCCAGTGACCGCGAGGGTCGTCCGATGAGCTTGCCCGCCGATTGGCTCTGGATTCCGGTCACGATCTGGGCGGCGTTTGCCCAGACGCTGCGCAATGCCGCGCAGCGCAGCCTCACCGACACGCTGGGCACGCTCGGCGCGACGCTGGTGCGCTTCCTGTACGGGCTGCCGTTCGCGGCGCTCTGGCTCTGGATCGTGCACCGGTTCGGCGGCTTCGCGCTGCCCGCGCCGAATACGATCTTCGCGGCGTGGGTCGTGATCGGCGCGGTCGCGCAGATCATCGCCACGGCGCTGCTGCTGCGCGTAATGGCCGAGCGCAACTTCGCGCTCGGCGTCGCGTATACCAAGACCGAGATCATCCAGGTCGCGCTGTTCGGGCTCGTGTTCCTCGGCGACCCGATCGGCACGGCCAGCGCCGCGGCGATCGCCTGCGGGACTCTGGGCGTGCTGCTGCTCGCGCCGGCCGACAAGGAGCGGCCGTTGCGCGCGCTCGTGGCCGGTTGGACCTCGCGCACGGCGCTGGTCGGACTCGGCTCGGGCGCGGCGTTCGCGCTGTCGGCGGTGGGCTATCGCGGCGCGGCGCTTGCCCTGGACGGCGCGCCGTTCCTGATCGCCGCGGCGTTCACGCTGCTGGTGGCCCAGTGCATCCAGACGTGCCTCCTCGGCGGCTGGCTCCTCGTGCGCGACCGCGCGGTGATCGGGCGTGTGTTCCGCGCGTGGCGGGCGTCGCTCTTCGCGGGCTTCATGGGCGCGGCGGCCTCCGCGGGCTGGTTCACCGCCATGACGATCGAGCCGGTCGCGCACGTCCGCACGCTCGGTCTCGTCGAGCTGGTGTTCAGCTCGATCGTGTCGCGCCGCTTCTTCCGCGAAAGGATGACGCGGCGCGAGATGACGGGGATGCTGCTCCTGGTCGCCGGCGTGGTGATCATCACGCTCAGGCGTTAGATCGAGTTACCATCGACGCCCCCACAGGAGTCCACGCAAGGAGAGCACGCCATGAGCACGAAGATCGCCATCGTCACCGGCGCGGGCAGCGGCATCGGACGCGCCTCCGCCGTCGCGCTGCTGAAGGCCGGCTACTCGGTCGCCCTCGCCGGCCGGCGCGCGGACGCGCTCGCGGAGTCGGTCAAGCTCGCCGGCGCCGACGGCGCGCGCGCGCTCGCCGTCCCGACCGACGTCACGAACCCCGAGTCGGTGCGCGCGCTGTTCGGCAAGGTCAAGGACAAGTGGGGCCGCCTCGACGTGCTCTTCAACAACGCCGGGCAGAACGCGCCCGGCGATCCCGCTCGAGGACCTGAGCTTCGAGCAGTGGAAGAGCGTGGTCGACGTGAACCTCACCGGCATGTTCCTCTGCATCCAGGAGGCGTTCCGGATCATGAAGGCGCAGGACCCGCGCGGCGGGCGGATCATCAACAACGGCTCGATCTCCGCGCACGCGCCGCGGCCGAACTCGACCCCCTACACCGCGACCAAGCACGCGATCACCGGCCTCACCAAGTGCATCTCGCTCGACGGCCGCAAGTACGACATCGCGTGCGGCCAGATCGACATCGGCAACGCGCTCACCGAGATGGCGGCGCGCATGGCGAAGGGCGTGCCGCAGGCGAACGGCGAGATCGCGATCGAGGCGGTGATGGACGTGCAGCACGTGGCCGACGCGATCGTGCACATGGCGAGCCTGCCGCTGGCGTCGAACGTCCAGTTCCTGACCGTCATGGCGACCAAGATGCCGTTCGTCGGCCGCGGATGAGCTTGGCGCGCCGCTGGCTCGCGGGCGCGCTCGCAGGCGCGCTCGCGGCCGGCGCGGCGGCGCAGGATCCGACGACCCTCACCGCCACCGAGGCCGCCGCGCAGATCCGCAGGGGCGAGATCACCAGCGAGCGGCTCACCCGCGCGCTGCTCGAGCGGGCGAAGGCCGGCAAGTCGCTCAACGCGTTCATTACGCTCGACGAGGAAGGCGCGCTGAAGGCCGCGCGCGCGGCCGATGACGCCGCGAAGGCGCGCAAGTGGCAGGGCCCGCTGCACGGCGTCCCGGTCGTGATCAAGGACAACATCCATGTCGCCGGCCTGCCGAACACCGCCGGGTCCCCGGCGCTGCACGGATTCGTCCCGAAAGAGGATGCGCCGGTCGTCAAGAAGCTGCGCGAGCGCGGGGGCGATCGTGCTCGGCAAGACCAACATGCACGAGCTCGCCTTCGGCATCACCAGCAACAACGCCGCGTTCGGCGCCGTCGCCAATCCGTACGATCCGCAGCGCATCGCGGGCGGCTCCTCGGCGGGCACCGGTGCCGCGATCGCCGCGCGCATGGCGCCGGCGGGCCTCGGCACCGACACCGGCGGCTCGGTGCGCATTCCCGCCGCTCTGGACGGCATCGCCGGTCCTGCGGCCGACGCTCGGCCGTTATCCGCAGACGGGCATCACGCCGATCGCGCACACCCGCGACACCGCCGGGCCGATGGCGCGATCGGTGGCGGACCTCGCCGTGCTCGACTACGGTCATCACCGATACGAAAGAGGCGGTGGTCCCGGCGTCGCTCAAGGGCCTGCGGCTCGGTGTGCCGAACGCGCTCAACGACGGTGTCGACGCCGAGACGGCGCGCGTGATGGGGACGGCACTGGCGAGGATGAAGGCGGCGGGCGTGGTGCTCGTCGAGGCCGACGTCCCGGGCCTGCTGGCGCTCAACGCGAAGGTGAGCTTCCCGGTGGCGCTGTACGAGGTCACGATCGATCTGCCCGCGTACGCGCGGCGCTACGGCATCGGGCTCGACTTCAAGGGGTTCGCGGAGCAGGTCGCGAGCCCGGACGTGAAAGGGCTGTTTGCCGCGCTGGCAAAGGGCGAGCCACCGTCAGTCACGAAGAGCGTGTACGACGAGGCGATCAAGGTGCACCGCCCGATGCTGCAGAAGGCCTACGCCGGCTACTTCGCGCGGCACAAGGTCGCGGCGATCGTGTTCCCGACCACGCCGCTCGCCGCTGCGCCGATCGGCGACGATCAGGAGACGGAGCTCGACGGCAAGAAGGTGCCGACCTTCGCCACCTTTATCCGCAACACCGATCCGGGCTCGAATGCGGGGATCCCCGGCCTGTCGATTCCGGCGGGGTTGAACAAGGCCGGCCTGCCGATCGGCCTGGAGTTGGACGGGCCGGTCGGCACCGACCGGCGGCTGCTCGCCATCGGGCTTGCGCTCGAGAAGCTGCTCGGGCCGCTCCCCGCGCCCAAATAGCACGGGCGCCGATCACGCCGCGCTGACGAGGCGCGGTTGCGGGCGCGGCGCGGAGAGCGCACCGCGGGCCATCGCGGCGCTCAAACCGTGGAGGGCATTCGCCGCGAAGAAGCCGTGCGTCCACTGCACGGCCAGGCGCGGACTGATGCGCGGGAACGGGTTGTCCTCGAGAAGAAAATCGGCTTCCGCCATTCGGCGGCCCAGGTCGAACGCCTGGCGCTCCTGGTCTGCAAACATCGTCGGATCCTCACTTTGCCCATGCATGCGATTGTCATGCACGCCCAGCTTAGCGCGCGCGCGCGAATGGATCGTTAATGATTGTGAAAGCTGCGCACCGCCCCGGCGCATGACGAAGTCATGACAGCGCCCGGTCGACGCGGACGTTGAGAAACCCGTCGAGCGATCTTGCGGACACGACTGTTTCGACGCGGATCAGGCCGCGCGGCCCCGCTTCAACCCCAGGAGGCGCACGGCGTTCTCCTTCATGATCAGCGGCCGGACCTCGGGCTTGATCGTCGAGCTTCTCGAAATCGGCGATCCAGCGGTCGGGCGGCAAGCAGCGGGTAGTCGGTGCCGAACAGCACCTTGTGCTTGAGCAGCGTGTTCGCGTACTGCACCAGCTGCGGCGGGAAGTACTTCGGCGACCAGCCCGACAGGTCGATGTAGACGTTGCGGCTTGTGGGTCGCCACCGACAGCGCCTCGTCCTGCCAGGGCACCGACGGGTGCGCCATGACGATCGGCATGTCCGGGAAGTCGACCGCCACGTCGTCCAGGTAGATCGGGTTCGAGTACTTCAGGCGGATGCCGCCGCCGCCCGGCATGCCGGCGCCGATCCCGGTCTGGCCGGTGTGGAACAGCGCCGGCAGCTTCGCTTCGGCGATCACCTCGTACAGCGGATAGGCGTCGTGGTCGTTGGGGTAGAACCCCTGCACCGTCGGGTGGAACTTGAACCCCCTGACGCCGAAGTGCTCGATCAGCCGCCGCGCCTCGCGCACGCCCATCTTGCCGCGCGCCGGGTCGATGCTCGCGAACGGGATCGCGACGTCGCCGTGCTCCGCCGCGCTTTCGGCGACCTCCTCGTTCGAGATGCGCTTCATCCCCAGGCCGCGCTCGTGGTCGACGGTGAACACGACGAAGCCCATCTTCCGCTCGCGGTAGTACGCGGCCATCTGGGCGATCGTCGGGTGCTGCGGGACGTACTTGAAGTACCGGCCCTTCGCCTCGTCGAGCTCTTTCGCGGCCTCGTCGGGCAGCATCCGCGTCGAGACCTCGGCGTGCGTGTGGATGTCGATTGCGACCAGCTCGTCGACGTTCACGGTCGGGCTCCTTCGTATTGAGCGACGATCACCTGCGGTCCGGCGGCGGCTCGGCGTACAGCGCCTCGACCAGCCCGGCGCGATGCTCCAGCGCGGCGCGCTGGTTGATCGAGCCCTTGTCGGTGATCTCGCCGCGGTCGATCGACGGCGGCACGTCGAGCAGCATCGCGCGCGCGATCCGGTTCGCGGCGCCGGTGCTCGCGCGGCCGAGCGAGTCGAGGACCCGCTGGACGACCGCGCGCACCGCCGGGTGCGCCGCGATCTGCGCGGCCGACGCGCCGGCCGGCAGGTCCGGGCAGAGCCTGCGGCACGAATCGAGGTGCGGGATCACGAGCGCGGTCACCTCGCGGCGGTCGTGGCCGGCGATCACGACATCCTGCACGTAGCGGCGCGCCGGCGGCGATGATCTGCGCGCGCAGCGGCCCGACGCTCACCCAGGTGCCGGTGTCGAGCTTGAAGTCCTCGGCGATGCGGCCGTCGAACAGCGAGACCCTGCTGCGGGTCGGCCGGATCGAGGAAGCGGACCGCGTCGCCGCTGCGGTAGAAGCCGTCCTCGTCGAACGCCCTGCCGCGTGAGCGCCTCCTGCCGCCAGAAGCCGGGCGTGACGTTCGGGCCCCGGTAGCGCGCCTCGAGCTTGTCCCCGACGGGCGCGAGCCGCAGCTCGATGCCCGGCGCCGGATGGCCGATGCCGCCGGAGCGGCCCGCCTCCCAGTTGGCGCAGATCGCGAACGGCGCCGTCTCGGTCATGCCGAGGCCGGTGATCATGAGGATGCGCTCGCCGCAGCGTCTCGCTCGGCGACGTCGTGCAAGCGCGTCCCAGATCGGCTGCGACAGGCTGGCGGCGGCGTAGAACAGCATCTTCACGCGGCTGAAGAACGTTTTCGCGCCAGCGCGCGTCGGCCGCGCAGCGCGTGCGCGATCTCCTCGAAGCCGCGCGGCACGTTGAAGTAGACCGTGGGCGCGATCTCGCGCAGGTTGCGGAGCGTCTCGCCGATCAGCTGCGGCAGCGGCTTGCCGTCGTCGATGTAGAGCGTGCCGCCGTTGTAGAGCGTCAGCCCGAAGTTGTGGTTGCCGCCGAACGTGTGGTTCCAGGGCAGCCAGTCGACCAGCACCGGCGGTTCGTCGGCGAGGAACGGCAGGCACTCGACGATCATCTGCAGGTTGGCTGGTGAGCATCCGCTGCGTGTGGATCACCGCTTTCGGCATGCCGGTCGAGCCCGAGGTGAGCAGGAACTTCGTGACGGTCTCCGGCCCGATCGCGCCGTGCGCGGCGTCCACCGTCCCCGTGTCGCGCGTCGCGGCGAGCGTGCGAGAACAGCGTCGCCTTGCGGCCCGCGGGCGGCGCCTGCGTCACGGCGAGCTCGGTGTCCGGCGGCACCGTCGCTTCGATCGCGCGCCCGTACCGGCTTCCGTCGGAGGCGAAGACCAGCCCCGGCGTCATCAGAGCAACCGCGTGCGCGCAGCTTGCCGAAGTCCTGCGAGACGAGCGAATACGCGGGCGACACCGCCAGGAACGGCACGCCGACGTGCAGCGCGGCGAGCGCGAGCATGGGCATGCTCGAGATCGTTCTCGGACAGGATCAGCAGCGGGCGCTCGGCCGACAGTCCGCGGTCGAGCAACGCCTGGCCGAGGTGGCGCGCGCGTTCGAGCGCATGCGCGTACGTGATCGCGCGCCAGGCGCCGTCCGGGCCGCGCCGGGCGAACAGCGTGCGCTCCGGGGCCGCGGCGGCGTACTCGACTAGGCGGTCGGTCAGCCGCGCGGGAAACGGCCCGAGGGCCAGCGTGGAGCGCAGCCGGAGGTGGCCGCGAGCATCGCGCGCGACCTCGACGGGGGCGCGTCGCAGGGCAACTTGGCGGTAGACCGGTGCGCTCACCCGCCGAGCTTAACGGCCCTCCACGATCGCCCGCAACCCGGCGGGCCCCAGCTCGCGTGTCACACCCGGCTCAAACGGTAGGCCGTGCCGAACGGTCCGAAGTCGTGGCTCGCGACGCCGTTGCGCGTAGCGCCCTTGTATTGTTTCGGAGGCTGTTCGACCGTAACGCGCAGAATTGCGGTCGCCCCGGGCTGCACGAGTCCGGCGTGCACCGCGGCGACCGCGAGGGCGGAGTCCCCCGTGTACACGTCGGTACCCCACAGCGGCCCGTTCGTATCGCCGGTGACGCGAAAGTAGTAGACCGCGCCGACGCGGTCGCAAAGGTCGACCATCGTCGGCGGGGCGTCCGAGGCGAGGAAGCCCTGGTCGAGCAGTTTGTGCATTTGCCGCGGCGACAACCGACCGCTCCGGTCGAAGTACGCCACCAGTTCCTGCATTACCCTCATCTCAATACCTTTCGCTAAGCCACCGACTGCTTCGACCGCCTGGATTGGGGGATCCGGAAGGGGGTCCGAAGGAAGGGTTGGGACCCTTCCTTTCCCAACCGGCCCCTTCCTCGCGCGGGACCGCTCCGGTCGAAGTACGCCACCAGTTCCAGCATCACTCTCATTGCATCTTTCCTTAATGTGCGTCCATCGCGACGACGCGGCCATATGGCGGTTGGAAGCGCGCCGCGTCGCGCGCAGGCAGCACCCACAGCACGTTGTAGGGCATCGGTTCGGGCGGATACGCGATGTCGCCGTCGGTGATGACCACTGCGGCACGCACATGGGGCTCGTCGGCGAGCCTCAGCATCGCGGGCGACAGGTCGCTGCCACCGTAGCCGGCGATCTCGCGCTCGGCGAGCTCGAGCGGAGTCAATGTCTGGTCGGACGTGACCGCCGCGTCGCACTGGAGCAGGCGCACCTGGTCCACCGCGACCGCATCGCAGAACCCGGCGATCGCGCCGAGCGCGTGCGGTATCTCGGCGGCCATCGAGCCGCTCGTGTCGAGCACGACGTTGAGGATCCAGCCCTCGCGGCGCCGCCCTGGCAGCACCACATCGGCCTGCGGCGCCAGACGGCGAGACGGCCGCGCAAAGGTGCGTTCGCCGGGCGCCACCGACTCGAGCCAGCGCTGCAGCGCGAGCTCCCAGGGCGGCCGGTACACATCGCGCAGGGCCGACACGACTTGGCGCGTCGCGCCCGGATCGGTGCCGCGCAGGCCCTGCAAGCGTCCCATCGCCGCCGCGAGGCCGAGCGCCTTGGCGGCGAGCTCCTTCATCCGCTCCGCCCGCGCCGCCTGCGCGGTGGCGTCTCCCGGAAACATCTCGCGCTCGCGCTTATCGTCCAGCACGTCGCCGGCTTCGTCGGCCCCGTCGCCGCCCCGCCCCTGGCCGCCGCCGAACAGGCGCCGCGTGGAGGTCGCCTCGCCCTCGAACACGCGCGTCTTCGTCTGCTGTTCGTTGCGGCGCATCCCGAGCAGGATCTCCTCGGCCGACCTCTCTCGCGCGCCCGGCATGTCGAGCCCGTTGGCGGGAATGTGCGCGAACCCGAGCTCGGCGCGCAGGATGTCGTTGATGATGTAGTCGTGCGCGTAATTGAACTGGAGGCGATCCGATCCCTTCGCGCGGTCGTGCGTGCGCAAGGCGAGGTGCAGCAGCTCGTGCGCGAGCACGAACACGAGCTCGTTCTCCTTCAACCGGCGCACGAACTGCGGGTTCGCCACGAGCCGGCCCGAAGCGAAGACGCCCATCGTCGGAATGCGGTCGTCGAGCGCGACGCGCGTCGCCGCGGCCAGGCCCGCGAGGTGCGGGAGTGCGACGGTGGTCATGCGCAGGCCGCGCGCGATCCGCTCCAGCGTCTCGCGCTCGCTGGCAACCGCGGCGGCGGTCACAGGTTGGCGACGCGCTTCAGGAGGTCGAACATCGCCCGGTCGGCGCCGAGCGCGCCCCACTGCTCGACCAGGTCCGTGAGCAGCGTGAGCTGCGCCTCGGGCGGCAGGCTGCGCAGGAAGCGGTTGATCGCCGCCGGCCGCGCACCGTCGAGCTTCCCGTCGCGCACCTGCTGGCGAATGCAGTTCAGCACGAACCAGCGCGCGACGTCGCCGCGCGGCAGCTCGGCCGGGTTCTCGATGTAGCGCTCGGGCGGCTGGATCGCGGCGATCGACTCCTCGGCGAGCGCGCAGAACACCGCGGCGTCCTCGGCGGAAAGCCGTCCAAACGCGAGCGCGCGCCGGGTCTCGCGCGTGAGAATGCCCGAGCCTTCGGCCAGGTCGAGCGCCCGCGACAGCAGGGCCCACGCGCGCGGCGTCGAGAACGGGACGGGCTCCGCGGGCACCGGGCGCATCAGCGCGTCGGGCAGGTACGCGATGAAGCTCAGGATCTCCGGCCGCACGCGGTGGCGGCGGGCCCAGTCGAGCCACTCGCCGACGTCGACGCGCACGTGCAGGAGCGTCACGCGGTTCACGAGCGCGGAGCTGAGCGAGCGCACCAGCGCGCGATCCTGCGCCCGGTTGCCGGCTGCGACCACCCACGTGCCCTTCGGCAGTTCGTGTTCGCCCAGGCGCCGCTCGAGGAGCAGCGAGTAGAACGCCTTCTGGACGTCCGGCGCGCACGCCGGCAACTCGTCGAGGAAGAGGCAGAACGGCTCCGGCCGTTCCGGCAGCAGCAGGCGCGGCGGGCAGAACACGCTGCGCTCACCGACGATGCGCGGGACGCCGCTCACGTCTTCGGGCGCGATCTGCGTGCCGAGGAGCGAGCGGCACGGCAGGCTCATCTCCCGCGCCGCTTCGTACACCATCTCGGACTTCCCAACGCCCGGGGGCGAGAGCAGGAGAAAGCTCTGCTCGTGCGCCATGCACTGGATGAGCTTCTTCGCCTGGCGGAGCGTCAGCGTCTCCTCGAGCGGGCCTGCGAGCGGTGCGTTCAACGGGTGGTTCCTTCCGGTGCGGCCCTTGATGAAGAGTGCGCCATGAACGCGGGGTGGCGCACCGCGGTTGACACCGGGGCGCTCCGGCGCGGTGCAGCGGCGTGGCATGCATGTTGCAAGTAAGGACTTCGCCCATTAGTTAGAAGAGCTGTGGCGATGCAGGTGCTGGTGGTGGACGAGTCGCGCGCACCGACGCTTGCCGCGCTTCAAGCGAAGCTCGGCTGCGGCACGAGCTGCGGATCGTGCGTCCCCGAGCTGAAGCGCATGCTCGCCACGCGCGAGCGCGAGGCGGCATGAAGCGCGGCAAGGTCTATCTGATCGGCGCCGGGCCCGGCGACCCGGAGCTCGTCACCCTCAAGGCGGTGCGCGCACTTGGCGCAGCGGATTTCGTGCTCCACGACGATCTGGTGAATCCCGCAATCCTGGCGCACGCGCGGCCGGGCGCGCGGATCGTGCCCGTGGGCAAGCGCGGCGGTTGCCGGTCGACGCCGCAGGCGTTCATCGAGCGTCTGATGGTTCGCCTCGCGCGGCGCGGCGGCGAAGAGCTCGCAGCGCTGCGCGCCGCCGGCATTGCGTGCGAGGTCGTGAGCGGCGTCACCGCCGGCATCGGCGCGCCTGCCGCAGCGGGCATTCCCGTCACGCATCGCGGACTCGCGCGCGGGGTTGCGTTTGTGACGGGGCACACCCGCGAGGGCACCGCGCCCGACTGGTCGGCCCTGGCCCGCTCGGGCCTGACGATCGTCGTGTACATGGGCATCGCGACGCTCCCGGAGATCGTCGCGGGATTGCGCGCGGGCGGCATGGCAGGCGACACGCCGGCCGCGGCGATCCAGCACGGCACGACTTCTCGACAACAGGAGGTGATCACGACGCTCGCCGACCTGCCCGCGGCGATCGCGGCAGCGGGGCTCGCCAGCCCCGCGATCCTCGTCGTCGGCGAGGTCGTTCGTCTCGCGGCGCCGGCAGCCGAGGCGGAGCGCCATCGCGCGGCGGCGTGACCGTCAGCCGAGCGCGACCCGTTCCTCCTCGGTAAGCACCAGGCTCGCCGCGCGCACGTTCTCCTCGAGGTGGGCGAGCGACGCAGTGCCGGGAATCGGCAGCATCACCGGCGTGCGCGCGAGGAGCCACGCGAGCGCCACCTGCGCGGCGCTCACGCCGCGCCGGGCCGCGACGCGCTTCAGCTTCGCCGAGCGCAGGCTGCGCCCGGCGCCGAGCGGATACCACGGGATGAACGCGATGCCGAGGCGCACGCATTCGGCGAGCACGTCGTCCGAGCTGCGGTCGTCGAAGTTGTACTCGTTCTGCACCGACACGATCGGTGCGATCTTCCGCGCCGCGGTGAGCTCGGCGACCGAGACGTTGGACAGCCCGATGTGACGGATCTTCCCGCCGCGCTGCATGCGGGCGAGCGCGCCGACCGACTCGGCGAACGGCACGCGCGGGTCGGGCGCATGCAGCTGATAGAGATCGATCCGCTCGAGCCCGAGCCGCTGCAGACTGCCGTTGACCGCGTGCCGCAGGTGCTCGGGGTCCGCGTTCGAGTCCCACGCGTGCCGGTTCGGCCGTACCAGCCCGCCCTTCGTGCCGATCACGAGTCCCGTCGGGTAGGGATGCAGCGCCTCGGCAATCAGGATCTCGTCGACCTCCGGGCCGTAGCTGTCCGCGGTGTCGATGAAGTTCACGCCCAGCTCGACCGCGCGCCGGATCACCCGATGCGCGGCGGCGCGATCGGCGGGCGGACCCCAGATGTCGCGCCCGCAGACGCGCATCGCGCCGAACGCGAGGCGATTCACGCGCAGATCCCCGAGCGCGACCGTGCCCGCCGCGTCCGCGCGAGGTTCCTTGCCGAAAGTCGTCATGCCTTATGACACCGCGTTTCGCGCGCGAACGCAATCCCGGCGGCGGCGGTAGGATGTGCCGGGGAGGCAAGAACAACAAATGAAGGTCGAGCTCTCGGGAGTCTGGACGCTCTTCGCCGCGCTCGTGACGATCGAGCTCGGCCGGCGCATCAACCGCGCGCTGCCGTGGGTCGAGCGGGGCAACATCCCGCCCGCCGTCACCGCCGGTCTGCTGATCTCGCTCGTGCTCGCGGGCTTGCGGGCGGGGGGTTGGCTGGACGTGAAGTTCGCTACCGCGCCGCGCGACGTGCTGCTCCTCGTCTTCTTCGCCTCGCTCGGGTTCGGCGCGCACCTCGGCCGGCTCGCGTCGGCCGGCAAGGGGACGCTGGCGATCTGCCTCGCCATCACGCTCGCCGTCCTCGCGCAAAACCTGGTGGGGATCGCGGTCGCGGCGCTGTTCGGTGCGGCCCCGGCGACGGGACTCTTCATGGGCAGCATCGCTTACCTCGGCGGCCACGGGACCGCCACCGCCTGGGCAAATGCGCCCGAAGGGCAGGCGATCACCGGGGCGTTCGAGATCGGCATCGGCAGTGCCACGCTCGGGCTCGTCCTCGGCGGGCTGGTCGCGGGTCCGGTTTCGGTGTGGCTCGCCACGCGCGACGCCGCGGCGGCGCGACACGCGACAGTGTTCGAGGCGACCGAATCCGCAGCCGCGCCGCGCGAGCCGGCGTTCTCGTCCGACCGGTGGCTGCCGTGCCTCCTGTGGCTCCTCGCGTGTCTCGCGATCGGCCCGGTGCTGCGCGACTGGGCGGCGGGGCTGGGGTTCAAGGCCCCCACGTTTCTCGCCGTGTTGCTGACCGGCGTGCTGATCACCAACGTCGCCGATGCGGCGCGACGCCCGCTCGACACCGAGGTCACGGACCTCGTCGGCACCATCGCGCTGCGCATCTTCCTCGCGATCGCGATGCTCACGCTCGATTGGGCCGAGCTCGCGGCGAAGCTGCCGATGCTTCTCGCCGGCGCCGCCGTGCAGGCGACGGTGACCGTGCTGATCGCGGTGCTGGTCGTCTATACGCTGTTCGGGCGCGACCGCGACGCTGCGGCGGCGAGCGGCGGATTCATCGGCTTCAGCCTCGGCGCGATGCCGGTCGGTCTCGCGGTGATGCGGCGGCTCAACACGACCTTCGGCGAGACGCCGCGCGCGCTGCTCGCGATCACGCTCGCTGCTTCGCTCTACACCGACACCGCGAACGCGCTCATCCTCGCCGCGTTCTTCCGCTGGTTCGGGGGATGACCGCGATCCGCGCCGGCAGCCGCGCGCGCAGCCAGTCGACGCAGAGCCGCGTGCGCGTGGGCAGCAGCTTGGCGTGCGGGTACACGACACTCACCGGTACGGGCGGCGGACACCATTCGGCGAGCAGGAGCTTCAGGCGACCCCCCGCGACCAGCGCCGCGACCTGATACGAGAGGAACATCCCGACGCCGAGGCCGTCGGCGCACGCCTCGACGAGGGGCTCGGCCTGGTTGCTCGAGAGCGGGCCGGCGACCGGCACGGCGAGGCGTCGCCCGGCCTCGACAAACGTCCATTCGTGCGTCGGACCGAGCCCGGCGAAGCGCAGGCACGCGTGGCCGCGCAGCTCGCGCGGATGCTTCGGCGTGCCCGCCCGCAGCAGGTACCCCGGGCTTGCGCAGAGGACGCGCCGCACTTCGCCGACCGGTACCGCGACCAGCGCGGAGTCGCCGAGCGCGCCGATGCGCACGCCGAGATCGAGCCCTTCTTCCAGCAGGTTCACCACCCGGTCGACCAGCAGCAAATCGACCGCGACCCCGGTGTAGGCGCGCGCGAACGCCGCGGCGAGCGGCGCGACGTGCATTCGGCCGAACAGCACCGGTGCGGTCACGTGCAGCAGCCCGCGAGGCGCGCCGCGGCGGTTGCCGGCCGCCGCCTCCGCCTCCTCGACCTCGGCGAGGATGCGCTTGCAGCGCTCGTAAAATTCGCGGCCCTCGTCGGTCAGCGCGATACGGCGCGTGGTGCGGTTCAGCAGGCGCACGTCGAGCGAACGCTCGAGGCGCGCCAGCAGCCGCACCACCGAGGGGCCCGAAACGTCGAGCGCGTCGGCTGCGGCGGTGAGGCTGCCGCTCTCCACGATTCGCACGAACGTATCCATCGCCCGCAGCTTGTCCACCTCGGGATATTACTGCTGTCCACGCAGTAATCTAATGCCGCAAGGACCATTTATTGCGGTCCGGTCGGCATTCATCATGGCGGCCATCGAGAGGAGCAACGACGCATGGCCTACCCATTCGCCGAGATCGCCTTCACTGACGCCGTAAGGGCCGCGCAAGCCCGCAACGGCTCGCGCGCCCACTACCAGCGGCTCGAGGCGCGCACCGGACCGAACCCCGGACTGGCGGCGCGCGAGGCGGGCTTCATCGCCGCGCGCGACAGCTTCTATCTGGCC
Source organism: uncultured beta proteobacterium (assembly GCA_963747775.1). Classification (GTDB taxonomy): domain Bacteria; phylum Pseudomonadota; class Gammaproteobacteria; order Burkholderiales; family SG8-39; genus JAGVSZ01. The sequence continues at coordinate 67,212 of CAVVGT010000016.1, read as the reverse complement.
ACCGTCGGCGCCACGGGATGGCCCTACGTGCAGCATCGCGGCGGCCCGCCGGGATTCCTGAAAGTGATCGACCCGCGCACGCTCGCGTTCGCCGACTTCGGCGGCAACCGGCAGTTCGTCAGCGTCGGCAACGCGGCGACGAACGACCGTGTGGCCCTCTTCCTGATGGATTACGCGCATCAGACCCGCCTCAAGCTGCTCGGCCGCCTGCGCATGTTCGACCTCGGCGATGCGCCGCCGGAGGTCGTGTTCGAGGTCGAGCTGCCGGACTACGGGGCGCGCATCGAGCGCGTGGCGGTGATCGAGGTCGCGGCCTTCGACTGGAACTGCCCGCAGCACATCACGCCGCGCTTTAGCGAAGCCGAGGTGCGCGCGGCCGTACAGCCGCTCCACGACCGAATCGCTGCGCTGGAGGCCGAGCTTGCGTCGGTGCGTGCCACGGCCGGGTGACGACGGGCGCCGCGGTCGGGATAGACTCTCGCCCTCCCGCCGCCACCAGGAGCATGCCTCGATGCCAGGAAAAGCGCAGTTCGTCTTCATCGCCAGCATGGACGTCGATCCGGACAAGGACGCGATCTTCAACGAGGTCTACGACACCGAGCACATTCCGCTGATCCTCAAGGTGCCCGGCGTCGTTTCGGCACGGCGCTGCCGGACGGTGCCGCTCAACATGATCATCGGCGGTGAGAAGAAGACCCTCGTGGCCGAGGGCGAGCCGAAGTACAGCGCGATCTACGAGCTCGAGAGCGCCGAAGTGCTGGTGAGCGAGGGCTGGGCGAAAGCGGTCGATGCCGGCCGCTGGCCGACGCAGGTGCGGCCGTATACGCGCAACCGCAGGCACGTCCTCAAGAAGCTCGACGACTGACGGTCGACCCCGTCTGTCAGGTCTCGCGCCGCTCCGGCGCTCGGTGGCGCTTTCCTAGAGGAGGGCCTCTAGATTCGGTCGGCCGTTCGGCTTAACCGCGCTAATCCACGTGTCGCATTGGCAGCGCGGGCCGGGGCGGCGACGATGCGCGCACCACAACTCGCTGTCGTTCACGGAGGAACCATGAAAGCGAGCTTCCTGATCAGCGCTCCCGCCTATTCGCGCCTCGCACCCGCGGCCTCTGAGCGCGGCTGGAGGAGCGATCCCGACTACGCGCGCCGGACCGTCGACCGCCTGCTCCGGAGTTCGGGTCCGCGGCACGAGCTCGACGGTCGGCCGCTCGCGGACCTCGCGGCGATGAGCGGCGAGTTCGGGGCCGCCGCGCCCCTTCGAGGTCGTCCACGCGATCGCGCGGTTCTTCGGCGAGTGCCCGCCGCGCGTCGAGATGGAGGGCGTTGAGTTCGCGGTCGGACCGACGCCGGCCGCGCTGACGCCCGCACCGCGCTGACGGGCTGCCCCCGTCGCCGACGCCCGACATTCCCCCCGTAACGGGCGAGGGTCGGCGGCGGCAGGTGAACTCGTTCCTGTGTCCGCGGCGGCCGGCCGGGCGACCATGCCACCGTCATCGCAACGGAGGACCGGCCGCGTGAGACTGCGAAGCCCCAGCGACCTGAGCGCCGCGCGCGTCGTCGTGCAGCCGTACGGCTTCTGGCATCGCCCGTGGGTGCGCGCCGGCGCAATGGCGCTCGGACTCATGCTCGGCGTGCTGGTGGCGTCCCGGGTGCTCTCGCCTGACGCGGCGGGGCCAAACGCCGACAGCGCGGCGTTGAAGACGGAGCTCGAGACGGCGCGGCGCGAGCTCGACGCCGCGCGCTTGCGCAATGCTGAACTTGCGCGCGAGGTCGACGTCCTCGCGCGCGAGGCGCGTCGCTTGCGCGAGGAGCTGGCCACCTCCCAGCAGAAGTCCGCGAAGCGTCGCGAGCGCAGGGCGGGCGCCGACGAGGAGGCCGCCATTCGCCCGCCGTCGGCGGGCGCCGAAGCGCCGGCGGCGGAGGCGCAACTAGCCGCGCCGCGCGCCGAGTAGTCCGACGGGCGCACCGCCGCCACCGCGCGGTCACTTCAGCGGCTTGAAGCGGATGCGCTTCGGCCGTGCGCCTTCCTCGCCGAGGCGCTTCACCTTGTCGGCCTCGTACTCGTGGTAGTTGCCGGGATAGAACACCCACTGCGACTCGCCCTCGCAAGCGAGGATGTGGGTGGCGATGCGGTCGAGGAACCAGCGGTCGTGGCTGATGACCAGCACGGTGCCGGCGAACTCGAGCAGTGCCTCCTCGAGCGCGCGCAGCGTCTCGATGTCGAGATCGTTCGACGGTTCGTCGAGGAGCAGCACGTTGCCGCCCGCGATCAGCGTCTTGGCGAGGTGCAGCCGCCCGCGCTCGCCGCCGGAGAGCTGGCCGACGTTCTTCTGTTGGTCCGCGCCCCGGAAGTTGAAGCGGCCGATGTAGGCGCGCGACGGCATCTCGAACTTGCCGACGGTGAGCAGGTCGAGGCCGCCCGACACGTCCTCCCACACCGATTTGTTCGCGGTGAGGTCGTCGCGCGTCTGGTCGACGTAGGCGATCTTCACCGTCGGCCCGACTTCGAGCGTCCCCGCGTCCGGCTTCTCCTTTCCGGTGATCATGCGGAATAGCGTCGACTTGCCGGCGCCGTTCGGGCCGATGATGCCGACGATCGCGCCGGGCGGGATCGAGAGCGACAGCTTGTCGATCAGCAGCCGCTCGCCATAGCCCTTCGAAACATCCTTCAGCTCGATTACCTTTCCGCCGAGGCGCTCGGCGACCGGGATGAAGATCTCCTGCGTCTCGTTTCGCTGCTGGTGCTCGTAGGAGGACAGCTCCTCGAAGCGTGCGAGGCGCGCCTTCGATTTCGCCTGGCGACCCTTGGCGTTCTGGCGCACCCACTCGAGCTCGGCCTTCATCGTCTTGATGCGCGCCGCTTCCTGCTTCGCCTCGGTTTCGAGGCGCTGCTCCTTCTGCTCGAGCCACGAGCTGTAGTTGCCCTTCCACGGAATGCCGTAGCCGCGGTCGAGCTCCAGGATCCACTCGGCGGCGTTGTCGAGGAAGTAGCGGTCGTGGGTCACCGCGATCACGGTGCCGGGGAACTTCTGCAGGAATTGCTCGATCCACTCGACGCTCTCCGCGTCGAGGTGGTTGGTCGGCTCGTCGAGCAGCAGCATGTCGGGCTTGGAGAGGAGCAGCCGGCACAGCGCCACGCGCCGCTTCTCGCCGCCGGAGAGGCGCTCGACCTTGGCGTCCCACGGCGGCAGGCGCAGTGCGTCGGCCGCGATCTCGAGCTGGTGCTCGCTGTCGGCGCCGGCGGAGGCGATCACCGCCTCGAGCTTCGCCTGCTCCTCGGCGAGCGAGTCGAAGTCGGCGTCGGGCTCGGCGTACGCGGCGTACACCTCCTCGAGGCGCCGCTTCGCGGCAAGGATGTCGCCGAGGCCTTCCTGGACGCACTCGCGCACGGTCTTCGCCGGGTCGAGCTGCGGTTCCTGGGGCAGGAATCCGACGCGCATGTTCGGCATCGGGATCGCCTCGCCGTCGAAGTTCTTGTCCTCGCCGGCCATGATCTTGAGCAGCGTCGACTTGCCCGAGCCGTTCAGGCCGAGCACGCCGATCTTGGCGCCCGGGAAGAAGCTGAGCGAGATGTCCTTGAGGATCTGGCGCTGGGGCGGCACCGTCTTGCTGACGCGCCGCATGGTGTAAACGTACTGGGCCATCGGGAATGTGCGCAGGAGGAGCGGAGGAACCGCGGAAAGGGCGCGATTATCCTCCGATCGGGGGATGCCGGGCGCGGCGCGCCAGGTTGATCTCGCTCAAGCCCCGGCGCTGCGAACTCCTATAGAAATCCATCGCTGCCCGCAATTCCCCAGGAGGCGTCATGCGTTCCAGGTTTGGCAAGATCCTCGCACTGTCCGCCGTGGCGCTGGTCGCGGCCGCGTGCACCACCGCGATGGTGTCCTCGGAACACAAGGGCGACAAGAAAGCGAGCGGCCCCGCGATCCAGCTCGGGCAGGGCCACTTCTCCAAGGACAACAAGGCGTTCCGCTACTGGGACAAGGAACCGGCGATCCCGGCGGTGTGCGCGAAGTGCCATGCGGCGGACGGGCTCGCGACGTACCTGAAGGACGGCAAGAACCCCGCTTCGCCCCACGTGAAGGGCTACGGGTTCGCCTGCACCAACTGCCACGTCGACGCGGTGGGGTTCGCGCTGCGCGACGCGCCGAAGGTCACCTTCGCGAGCGGCGCGGTGGTCGACACCGGCGATCATGCGAGCAACGTCTGCATGCAGTGCCACCAGGGCCGCGAGTCCACCGCCAGCGTGAACAAGGCGATTGCGGGCATGGATGCCGACGCACCGAACCCCAAGATCAATTTCGTCCATCTGCACTACAAGCAGGCCGGCGCCACGATCTACGGCACCGAGGCGAAGATCGGGTACGAATACGCGGGCAAGAGCTACGCGGGACGCTTCGCGCACGCGGCAGGCGCGAATACCTGCACCAGCTGCCACGATGCGCACGGCGGGCAGCTGGCGTGGGAGAACTGCGCCGCGTGCCACAAGAAGACCGGGATCAAGAGCGAGGCCGAAATCGTGAAGATCCGCATGACTGCGGGCGACTGGGACGGCAACGGCGCCCAGGAGGGAGCGGCTCAGGAAATCGCGAGCCTGCAGAAGCAGCTCTACGCGGCGATCCAGCAGTACTCGCGCGCGGTGGGCGGCGTGCAGATCGCCTTCTCGCCCGAGGCCTTCCCCTATTGGTACGCGGACCGCAACGGCAACGGCAAGATCGACCCGGACGAGCTGAAGCCCGACAACAAGTACCCGGCCTACACGCCGCGGCTGCTGCAGGCGGTCTACAACTACACCTTCTCGATCCGCGATCCCGGCGCCGCCTATCACAACGGCAAGTACACGGCGCAGCTGCTGCACGACTCGCTCGAGAGCCTCGCGCAGAGCGGCAAGGCCGGCGCGAGCGTCCAGGGCAAGATCCGACCCTAGCCGTCGACCGAGGGCTACTTGAAAACGTCCTGAACCAGCATATCCGGCAGCCAGGTCGCGAGCCCCGGGAAGAAGATCACCAGCAGCAGCACGGTGAGATCGCCGACGAAGAACGGGATGGTGCCCTTGATGACGTCCGGAAGCGGGATCCGCGACGTGCCGCTCACCGCGAAGAGGTTCAGCCCGACCGGCGGCGTGACCACGCCCATCTCTACGTTGAGCGTCAGCATGATGCCGAGGTGCACCGGATCGATCTTGAGCGCGTAGGCCACCGGGAACACCACCGGCACCGTCAGCAGCACCATCGCCACGCCGTCCACGAACATGCCGAGCACGATCAGCACGAGCATGAACGCGAAAATGAACCCGAGCGGGGTGAGCCCCCAGCTGGTCACGGCCTCGGTGATCTTCTGCGGCCAATACATGTTGGCCGCGAGGAACTGGAACACGCCGACGCTGCCGACGAGGAAGAGCACCACCGCGGTGAGGTTCAACGCCCGGGCCGCGGTGGGCAGGAGCTGGGCGACGAACCTCGCTCGGCCGGTGAGGATGCCGTAGAGCAGCGCGTACCCGCATGCCGCCGCGGCGGCCTCGGTCGGCGTGAACAGGCCGCCGTAGAGTCCGCCGAGTATGACGACCGGCATGCCAAGCGCGGGCGCGGCGCCCTTGAACTCTATCCAGGCCCGCCGCCCTTCGAACCTTCCGGAGCGCGGCAGCTTCAGGTAAAGCGCGATGAGAATGACGCTGATGATGTTGCCGAGGGCGAGCAGCAGGCCCGGGATGACGCCGGCGAAGAAGAGCCGCGTGACCGAGGTCTCGGTGACGATGCCGTACACGAGCAGGATGATGCTCGGCGGGATCAGCATCGCGATCCCGCCGGCTGTCGCCACCAATCCCCCGGACAGCCAGTCGGGGTAGCCGCGCTTCCGCATTTCCGGGATCGCGATGACGCTCATTGCCGCGGCCATCGCGACGGAAGAGCCCGAGATGGCGCCGAACAGGACGCACGCCAGCACCGTCGCGACGCCGAACCCGCCCGGCATCCAGCCGACCGGCGCGACGATGCGACGAAGCCGACGACCATGTTCATGGCATAGCCGGCCTGCGACTCCAGGAAATCGCCCTGGTCGACGATGCCGCAGATCACGTCGCGTACGTCGTAGCCTTTCTTGGGATCGACCGGCACGATGCTGTTCAACTCCGGATTGGGATCGACGTTGTCGTCCGACGGCAGCCGCGGCGGCTCTTCGAGATTGTTCGACGGCAGGAAGCTGAGCAGTCGTCGGCACAGCGCCGACGGCTTCCTCGTCGTTCTCGGCGATGAAGTGGATCACGCCGGAGTGGGCCATGTGGGCGTCGGCGCCGCCGAGGGCCTCGGCCGTGATTTGCTCGCCGGTGACTTGCTTGATGACCTGCGGCCCGGTGATGAACATCTGGGCCTGGCGCGTCTGGATGATGAAATCGGTCAGCGCCGGCGAGTACGCCGCGCCGCCGGCGCAGGGCCCGCAGATCAGCGAAATCTGCGGCACGACGCCCGAGAGCATCACGTTGTGGTAAAACACCTGGCCGTAACCGGACAGCGAATCGATGCCCTCCTGCACGCGGGCGCCGCCCGAATCGTTGATGAAGACGAACGGGCTGCCGGTCTTGAGCGACCGCGCCATGGCGTCGGCGACTTTCAGCGAATGGACCTCGCCGGCCGAGCCGCCCAGCACGGTGAAGTCCTGGCTCGCCAGGTGAACGAGCCGGCCGTCGACCGTCGCCGCGCCGGTCACGACGCCGTCGGCCGGGCACTCCTTGTCCGCCATGCCGAATTGCGTTTGTCGATGCTGGGCGAACAGGCCGAACTCCTCGAGGCTGTTGGCGATCGACGAGCGCGTCGATTCGCTCGCGGGCGGTCAGCTTGCCCTGTTCCCGCTGCTTGGCCAGACGATCGGGGCCGCCGCCCTGCTTCAAGTGCTCGCGCTTCTGGCGCAGGGCCTCGATCAATTCGTCCATCGACTTCGCGGCTTGGGTCGCTCATCGCGATCTCTCGCTTCGCTTACGCCGGTTCGACGGTTACCTGGTGCGTCTTGTCGCCGATTTTCACCTGGTAGGTGACACGGCTTGGACACCGGGCCTTTGCCGTCTGCCGGCTTGGCGGCGCCCGCGGCCGCCGGCTGGTGTGTCGTCGGCTTGCGGCTTCTTGCTCACGTTCTTGCGGCCCATTGGCGCGCTGCGCAAAAAACTTCGGCGCGACCTGCGGGAACATGGCGTAGGTCAGCACGTCTTCGTCCGAGCCGTTGCAGCCCTTCAGCGCCAGGGCCTGCGCACGAAGTTCCTCCCATTCGGGCTTGAGCAAGTCGGCGGGGCGGCCGGTGATCGGCTCCTTCTTGGCGTGCGTGGCGGCCGCTTCCATGACCGCGGGATCGCGCGGGCCGATCGTCTCGCCGTAATAGCCCAGCATCAAATCGGCGAATTCGCCGGTGAGCGCTTTGTAGCGGCCCATCAGCACGTTGAACACGGCCTGCGTGCCGACGATCTGGCTCGACGGCGTGACCAGCGGCGGATAGCCGGCGTCCTTGCGGACGTTGGGCACCTCGGCGAGCACCTCCTTGACGCGGTCGCCGGCGCCCTGCTGCTTGAGCTGGCTTTCCATGTTCGAGATCATGCCGCCGGGAATCTGGCTGTCGAAGATCTCGGTCTCGACGCCGATGAATTTCGATTCGAACTCGGCGTAGCGCGGCCGAATCTTGGCGAAGTGCTCCTTGATCTTCAGCAGCCGGTCCTTGTCGAGCCGCGTCGTGTAGCCGGTGCCTTCGAGCATCTCGACGACGGCCTCGGTCGGATTGTGGCCCGGGCCGAGGCTCAGCGACGAGATGGACGTGTCGACGATGTCGGCGCCGGCCTCGATCGCCTTCATCAGGCTGACCAGCGTGACGCCCGTGGTGGAATGCACGTGCACGTGGACGCGCGTGTCGTCGCCGCACTTCTCCTTGATGCCGCGCACCAGATCGAAGGCCGGCTGCGGCCGCAGCAGCGCCGCCATGTCCTTGATGCAAATCGAGTCGCAGCCCAGGTCGCGAAGCTGCTGCGGCCATCTCGACGAACTTGCTCGATCGTGTGCAGCGGCGAGGTCGTGTAGCAGATCGTTCCCTGGGCGTGCTTGCCGGTGCGGCGCACGGCCTCCAAGGCGCGGCGCAGGTTGCGGATGTCGTTGAGCGCGTCGAACACGCGGAACACGTCCATGCCGTTTTCCGCCGACTTCGTCCACGAACCGATCGACGACCGTGTCCTCGTAGTGGCGATAGCCGAGCAGGTTCTGCCCGCGGAGCAGCATCTGCAGGCGGCTGTTGGGCATCAGCTTGCGAAACGTGCGCAGCCGCTCCCAGGGGTCTTCGTTGAGAAAGCGAATGCAGGAGTCGTACGTCGCGCCGCCCCAGCATTCGACGCTCCAATAGCCGGCCTGGTCGATGTCCTCGCAGGCCGGCACCATGTCTTCCAGCGCCATCCGCGTGGCCAGCAGGCTCTGATGGCCGTCGCGAAGCACCAGCTCGGTGACGTCAACTGTGCGAGTCATGGCCTGCCGTTCCTCGTTACAGCGCCGACGGCGACCGGCAACATGCTGCCGGTCTCCACAAGATTGCGATGCAGCTCGAAGCAGCGCGTCAGATCGTGCCGAATATGGCCCATTGGAGCCGATTCAAGATAATTGTGAAGGTAGTCGCGGTACATGGGGTGCGCGCAGTTGTCGATAATCGTTCGCGCCCGTTCGCTGGGGCCCAGGCCGCGCAGGTCGGCCAGGCCCTGCTCGGTCACCACGATCTGCACCGAATGTTCGTTGTGGTCGACGTGCGTGACCATGGGGACGACGGTCGAAATGGCCCCGCGCTTGGCGACGCTGGGCGCCACGAGGATCGACAAGTAGGCATTGCGCGTGAAGTCGCCCGAGCCGCCCACGCCGTTCATCACCTGGCCGCCGCAGACATGCGTCGAGTTGGCGCACCCGGTCAGATGTCCATCTCGAGCACCGTATTGATCGCGATGACCCCGAGCCGACGAATGACGCCCGGGATTGTTCGACAGCTCCTGCGGCCGCAGCACGATGCGCGGGGCGAAGAAATCCATGTTGTCGTAGACGCGCTCGAGCTGCGGCTCGCTGAGCGTCAGGCTCGTGGCCGACGCGCCGCGCAGACGGCCGGCTTCCATCAGGTCGACCAACGCAGTCCTGAAACACCTCGCTGTACATGACAAACGGCGGCACGTCCTCGTGCTGGCCCAGCCCGGCCATCACGGCGTTGGCCACGTTGCCGACGCCCGACTGCAGCGGCAGGAACTCCGGCGGGATTCGGCCCAGCGCGCATTTCGTCGAGGATGAAACTCCACGACGTGGTCGGCGATGCGCCGGCTGGCGTCATCGGGGGCGTTGAAACGCCGCCACGCCGTCGCGCTTCGTTGGTCTCGACGACGCCGACGATCTTGGCGGGATCGACGGTCGCGAACGGCGTCCCGATCTTCTGCAGCGCATGCTCGATCGGGATGTTCGTGCGGTGCGGCGGCAACGGCAGAATGTGGATGTCGTGCATCTCCGCCAACCGCGTGCGGATGTCGCGAATTGATTTCCACGATCACCTTGTCGGCGTGACGCAGAAACGTCGGCGTCGCGCCGACCGACGCGCTCAGGTACACCCGCCCGTCGTCCGTCAGGTCGACCGCTTCGACGACGGCAAAGTCGAGATTGCCGAAGAAACCGCACTCCACCATCTGCGGCAGGTGCGACAAATGCATGTCGACGAACTCCGTCTGGTGCGAATTGATCCGCTCCCGCATCAGCCGGCTGCCTTGATAGGGGGCGCCGCCAGGAGATGGCGTCGGCCTCGGCCAGCGCGTCGTCGAGCGCCGGTCCGGTGCTGGCGCCGGTCAACACGCGCACCTGCAGCGGTTGTCCGCGATCGTGCAATCGCCGGGCGCGCGCCGCCAGCGCCCGCGGCACGGCCTTGGCGGCGCCGGCCGGCGTGAATCCCGAAAAGCCGACCATCGCGCCGTCGGGGATCATCGCGGCGGCTTCGTCGGCGGTGAGTCGCGGGATGAAATTCGTGTTCGGCATGATGCGATCAACTAACCTGGCAGCGACGCTCCCTGGTGCGGCGCAACGGCCACCAACTCTCCCGACTCGAAAGCGATCTCGCCCCCTTCGCACTCCAACACCAGTCGACCCGACGGATCGACGCCCGTCACGCGGCCTGTCGCCACGCGGCCGGCCAGGTCGAGGCTTTGTAGCGTACCCGTATAGGCCAGTGCAGTGCGCAACTCGGCCAGCAGCGAATTGCCCAAGCCTTCGGACTCGAAATCGGTCAGCAAGTCTTCCAGGACAGCGCGTCACGGCGGCGACGACGGACTCCACGGGAATCGACTGTCCCAGGGCCGTCCGCAGGGTGGTGGCCGGGTGGCGCAGATCCGCGCCGAGCATCGCGCCATCGAAATCCACGTTCACGCCGACGCCGACGATCAGCGTGGCCGCCGCCGTCCGAAGTCGCCGAGTATTTGTTCGCACAGGATGCCGGCGACTTTGCGCCGTCGAGGAGCACGTCGTTCGGCCATTTCACTTGCAGGCGGTCGGCGGTTTGTGGAGCGGCCTCGCGCAGGGCCCGCAGCACGGCCACCGCCGCGACCAGCGAGACGGCGGCGTACGTGCCCGGGGCGTTGTGCATCGGCCAGGCGAGGCTCATCCAGGCGCCGCCGCGCGGGCTGTGCCAGACGCGCCCCAGTCGGCCGCGGCCGGCGCACTGCTCCGCAGCCGTCACCAGCACGCGCTCGCCCGGGTGCTGCGGCCGCCAGACGCCGCGCCTGCAGGTTGGTCGAGTCGGTTACATCGAAATGCACGCGCCGCATGACCGCTTCCATTATCCTCGGGGCTCGACACAGTTCGGTCAGCACGCCCGCCGAGCTCTTCGGATGGAGAAAGGCGATCTGGGTGCCGTGAGCTCCCGGCCGAGGCTGTTCGTCGATCAATCGCACGCCGGCCGACTTGAGTTCGGCCAGGCGCTGGTCGATATCGGCGACCGTGTAGGCCACGTGATGCAAGCCCTCGCCGCGCTTGGCGAGAAACGTCGCGATCGGGCTGGCGTCGTCCGTCGGCTCCAAGAGCTCCAGCCGCACGTCGCCGAGCTTGAAGAACGCCACCCGCACCTTTTGACTGGGGACGTCCTCGATCGCTTCGAACTGGGCGCCCAGCGTGTTTTCGTAGAAGTCGCGGTGCTTCGCGAACGATTCCACGGCGATGCCAATGTGATTGACGGCCTGGGCGTTGATCATGGTTTCACCTCGCCGCGCACGGCGGCCAGCTAATTGAAGGACTCAGTATACTCGCCGAACACCCCGGCCAGCGCCGTGCAGATCTCCGCCCACCGTGGCGTAGCACGCACGGCTTCGAGAATCGCAGGCATCAGGTTGTCGTCGCCCGCGGCGGCGGCCGCGACCGCCGCCAGGGCGCGGTCAGCTCGACCGCGTCGCGAGACGTGCGCACCTCGCGGACCTTGGCGACCTGCCGCTCGGTCGTTCCGCCGGCACTTCGAACAAATCCACGTCCGGCTCGTCGTGAGACGCGAACTTGTTGACGCCGACGATCACCCGCTCGCCGGTCTCGATCGACTGGCCAAAGCGATACGCCGACTGCTCGATCTCGCTTCTGCACGAATCCTTGCTCGATGGCCGCGACCATGCCGCCGCGGTCGTCGATCTCGCGAATCAGCGCTTCGGCCTCGGCCTCCAGCTCGTCGGTGAGTCTTCTCGACGAAGAAGCTGCCGGCGAGCGGATCGATCGTGTTGATCACGCCCGATTCGTGCGCCAGAATCTGCTGCGTCCGCAGGGCCACCGTCACGGCGTCCTCGGTCGGCAGGGCGAGCGCTTCGTCCTTGGAATTGGTGTGCAGCGACTGCGTGCCGCCCAGCACCGCGGCCAGCGCCTGCAACGTCACGCGGACCACGTTGTTGTCCGGCTGCTGGGCGGTGAGCGTCACGCCGCCGGTTTGCGTGTGAAAGCGGAGCATCAGGCTCTTGGGATTGGTGGCGCCGAAGCGCTCCTTCATGATCCGGGCGTAGAGCCGCCGGGCGGCGCGAAACTTGGCGACTTCCTCGAACACGTCGCTGTGGGCCGCGAAGAAGAACGCCAGCCGCGGCGCGAAGTCGTCGATCGCCAGCCCGGCCTTCAGCGCCGTCTCGATGTAGCAGATCGCGTCGGCCAGCGTGAAGCCAATCTCCTGGGCCGCCGTCGAGCCCGCTTCGCGAATGTGGTAGCCGCTGATGCTGATCGTGTTCCAATTCGGCACGTGCTTCGGTGCAGTAGGCAAAGATGTCGCTCATCAGCCGCAGCGACGGCTGCGGGCGGAAAGCGGTAGGTGCCGCGAGCGATGTACTCCTTGAGGATGTCGTTCTGAATCGTGCCGTTGAGCTTGTCCGCCGGTACGCCCTGCTTCTCGGCGACGGCGATGTACATCGCCAGCAGAATGGCGGCCGTCGAGTTGATCGTCATGCTGGTCGACACTTTGTCGAGCGGAATCTCGTCGAACAGCGTCTCCATGTCGGCGAGCGAGTCGATCGCCACGCCCACCTTGCCCACCTCGCCGGTCGCCATGGCGTCGTCCGAGTCGTAGCCGATCTGCGTCGGCAAATCGAACGCCACGCTCAGGCCCGTCGTGCCCTGCTCCAGCAGATAGCGGTAGCGCTGGTTCGACTCCTCGGCCGTGGCGAAACCGGCGTATTGCCGCATCGTCCAGAAGCGGCCGCGATACATCGTCGGCTGCACGCCGCGGGTGAACGGATACTGTCCGGGAAGGCCGAGCTTCTGATCGTACTCGTCGATCGTCGCCGCGTCCGGCGTGTAGAGTCGCTCGACCGGCTTTGCCGGACGCGGTGACGAACTGCTGCTTCTGCTCGGGAAACTTCGCCAACATACGCGCCAGCGGTCCGGTTTCCCACTCGTCCACGACCGAATCGATGCGTTTCACAGAATCTGCAGTCGTCATCTTTGCCGTCCCTTACCCTTCGCTTGGCTCGTGATTTGACCCGGCGCCCGATAATCCTTCTGCCGCTGTCGGCGGCGGGAGCCGTTCGGCGGCGTCGCGCAGCAGTTGGTCGACGAGGCCGTCCAAGGAGATCTCGCCGCGGACGACCTGCCGCAATCGGCCGCTGGCGGCGCCGTTGGCGCCCAGCGCGTCATGGATGCGGCGGCTTACGGCGTCGACCACGGCCTGTCGGACCTCGTCGATCGATTGCCCCCGGCGACGCGCTTGCCAGTCGGCCGCATGGTTCGCGACGAGCAAGTCCAGTGCGTCGGCCAACTCAGGCACTCCTTCGTGGTTTATGGCGCTGTGGAGAAGACCACCGGCGGCTGCGAACAGCCGGCCGACGCCGCCGACGCACTCGGCCATCGGCCCAGGTCCTCGCGCGACTCGCTGGTGCAGCGTGAGCATGGCCAGCAACTGCTGGTGCAACTGAGCGGCGCCCTCGCGGTCGGCCTTATTGACGACAAACAGATCGCCGGCCTCCATCAACCCCGCCTTCAACAATTGAATCGAGTCGCCCTGGCCCGGCGCCAACACAACCATGACGACGTCGGCATTCTGGGCGATTTCGACTTCGCTTTGACCCACGCCGACCGTTTCCACGATCACGACGTCGCAACCCGCGAGCCCCATCACTCGCACGACCCCCTGCACCCCCAAGGCCAGCCCGCCCAGCCGACCGCGCGTGGCCAGCGATCGAATGAACACGCCAGGGTCGGTCGCGTGGCGCATCATCCGCACCCGATCGCCCAGGAGGGCGCCGCCAGTGAACGGCGACGACGGGTCGACGGCAATGATCCCGAGACGGCGCTCGGGGCGGCGGGTGCGGAACTCCTGCGCCAGGTGATCGACGAGCGTCGACTTCCCCGAGCCGGCGGCCCGGTGATCCCGAGCACCAGACGAGGCTGCGGCCAGTCGTCGCTTCCAGCCAGCAATTCGACCAGGCGGTGCGGCTCGTCGGTCATCGCGGTCATCAGCCGCGCCGCCGCTCGCAGCGCCTGCGGCGTCTCCGTTCGCACCTCATCCACAAGTTGTTGCAGGCTTTTATCCATCGCTGCTTCAGGCTTCGCGTCAGTGCGAACCGCTCACGCCACCGGCTTCGTCGCGAGCAGGCCGCTGATCGTGTCGACGATCTCCTTGGCGGGAGTTCCGGGCGTAAACACGGCGGCGACGCCCATCTCCTTGAGCTCGGCAACGTCCCGCGGCGGGATCGTCCCGCCGCCGAACACCAAGATGTCGCGGGCGCCGCGTTCGTCCAAGCAACTCCAGGACTCGCTTGAACAACACCAGGTGCGCCCCCGAGAGCAGCGACAGTCCAATGGCGGCCACGTCCTCCTGCATAGCCGCGTCGACGATCTGCTCCGGACTGCGGCGGATGCCGGTGTAAATCACCTCGAAGCCGGCGTCCCGGAGCACGTGGGCGACGTACTTCGCCCCGCGGTCGTGCCCGTCGAGGCCGGGCTTTCCGATGAGCAAACGAGGTTTTGGCGGCGTAACCATGGTGTGCAGCGTGTTGTTGGGGGTTGGTGGGTTATTTTGGTTCCGCCAGCAGAAAAGCAAATCGTGCGCCGTGTGCTCTTATCGCGAAAACGTGCCGTTTGGCTCATTTCGCATCCTACCACGCGCGCCATACCGCACACTTCAGCGCCCATGTGGGAGCGCTGGGGCGGCGTGGCCGCAATGGCGGCAGTCTGCGGGCGTGGAGATGCAACCTGTGGCGAACTTTGCATGCTGAGACGCCCCAACCGGCCCCGGCGCCAACCGACGCCAATGACTAACCGCCCGAGTCGGCCGCTTCGATGCCGTACTTTTCCAGAAGCCGATAGAGCGTGCGCCGTCCAATCCCCAGCGCCCGGGCGGTGCGGGCTTTGTTGCCGCCGAACCGCTTGAACGTGTCCTCGACGTGCAGCTTGTTGACGGTGTCCAGATCCATGTTGGGCCCCAGTTGCCGGGCCGACGACGTCGTCGCCCCTTTCACGATCTCCGGCGGCAGATTGTCGAGCGCGAATCCACTCGTCCTCGGCAAGTATCTTCGCCCGCTCGAGGGCGTTCTGCAGCTGCCGCACATTGCCCGGCCAGCTGTAATTCTCGAAGATCTTCAGCACTTCGTCGTCGACGCGCCATTCCGAGCCGGCGAAATGGTCGACCAAGCAGGCGGATGTCGCCTTCGCGTTCGCGCAAGGGCGGCAGGAGGATCGTCAGGACGTTGATGCGGTAGAACAGATCCTCGCGAAACCGACCGTCGCGCACTTCTTCGGCCATGTCGCGATTCGTGGCGGCGATCAGCCGCACGTGGACCCGCCGTTCCTTCACCGAACCGATGCGCCGCAGCGAACCGTCTTCCAGCACGCGCAGCAGCTTGGCCTGCAGCGAACCCGCCAATTCGCCGATTTCGTCGATGAACATCGTGCCGCCGTCGGCCACCTCGAAGAGACCTTGCTTGCTGCTAACGGCGCCGGTGAACGCGCCCTTTTCGTGCCCGAACAGTTCGCTTTCCAGCAGCGTTTCCGGCAACGCGGCGCAATTGATCACCACGAACGGCTTGTCCGCCAGCGGGCTGGCTTCGTGCAAGGCGCGCGCGACCAGTTCCTTGCCCGTGCCGCTATCGCCTTGGATCAGGATCGGCTTGTTGGACGGCCCCGTGCGCTGGATCAGGCGATAAACTTCCTGCATCGCTGCGGATTCGCCGATCATGCTGGTCGCGCGCTGCTGGTGCTTGAGCACCGCCTTGAGTTGCCGATTCTCTCGCTGCAATTGCCCGGTTTCGTAGGCTTTTCGGACCAGGCGATCGAGCTCGCGGAGGCTGATCGGTTTGCTGAGAAACTCGCGGGCGCCCAGCTTCATCGCCTCGACGGCGGTTTCGATCGTCCCCTCGCCGGTCAGCATGACGACTTCGCACTCGGCGCCGCGGGCCTTCAGCCTTTGCAGCACTTCCAAGCCGCTCAGGCCCGGCATCGAAAGATCGAGAATCGCGACGTCGAACGCCCGCCGATCGGCCTGCGCCAGCGCTTCCTCGCCGTCGCCGCAGGTTTCGACGCGGTAGCCGCGCGTACCCAGGAAACTCGCGACGTCGTTGCGCAAGTCGGCGTCGTCGTCGACCAACAACAAATCGACTTCAGCGGGCGGAGCATTCTCGTTCATGGCATTTACAGTGAGTTAGGACGAGCGGGGTCGTACTGGCAGCATCATGCAAATCTGCGCCCGCTGCGGTTTGACGCGGGAGGCGCGGACGCTCCCGCCGTGGGCCTCGACGATCCTGCGGACAATCGCCAGACCCAAACCGGTGCCCGTCGATTTTGTGGTAAAAAACGGTTCGAATGCGCGCTGCGTCGCCTCCTCGTCAAAGCCGGGTCCATTGTCCTCGATCAGGATCTGGACGCTCGGCTTGCCGTCGACTACGCTTCCTGGCACTCGATGCGAATGATTGCCGAATCGCCACAGGCCGCTAGTGAATTCTCAAATATATTCCGAAAGGCCTGGACCATGCGGAAGCGGTCGACGCAGCTTGACAAGAGCGCCTCGCGATCCTCGTCGACCAGCTTGGCGCTGCGGCCCTTGTCGGTCACTTGCAGCAGATTCCACGCCTCGCGCCATAACGCAGGCAAGCGACACTCGGTCAGTTCCAGCGCGATGGGCGCCGCAAAATTTCGGACCTCGTCCAGCAATCGCCGCAGGTCGTCCTGCGCCCGTTGCGAGCGATCGAGCAGCGCCACCGCCGACGGCCGATCTTCCACCTGGTCGACAAGCATTTCCGTGCAGACTCGCAGCCGCTGCAGGGCATTGCGGCTTTCGTGCGCCAGCCGCGTATACATCTCGCCAATCGTCGCCAATCGACTGCCCTGCAGCAACTGAGCGGCAGCCTGCTTCTGATCCGTCACGTCGTGACCGACGGCCAGCACGGCGGACCCTTCGTCGAAGTCCGTCATGCGGGTCAGCGTCCAGTTGATCCAGTGAGGCGATCCCGATCGGCGATCGACCTGAGTTTCATACGACAAGGGGCCGCCGCCCGCCAACACTTCGCGCAGTCGGGCGACCGTCTCCTGGTCGTCGCGACCCAGGATGGCCAGCACGCGGCCCGGTTCGCTGCGGACTTCCATGCCGGCATAGCCCGTCGCGGCTTCGGCGTACGGATTGAAATACACGGCCTCGTATTCCGGGTTGAGAATGACGATCAAGCAGCTGGCGCTCTCGACTAAATGGCGGAACATCCGTTCGCTCCGCTCGCGTTCGAGCAAACGCTCGCGGCGCACATGCTCGAACTCGTAAGCGTCCTGAATGAGCGCGTGATCGAGATCGAGCAGCTTATTTAACGAGGCCAGCGAGGCGACCAACTCTTCCTTCGACCCTGACCATTCGGCCCAGACATGACGCGCGATGCCCTCGCGAAGTCGCGACAACGCCAGGCTCGTGTACCGCTGGGCCAGTCCAATCTCGACATGGCGGTAGCCGACTTTCCAGCGGCGGGCCATGTACGCCTCGTCGTATCGTCCCCCCAGCAATTGCGCCAGCCATTCGCGCAGCGTGCGGGAGAGACGCTCGATTTGCTCGGCGCCCCCGGTAATCACTTGCGCCGCCTCGGGATGACGCTGAATTTCGGCGTAGAAATCCTCGATCAGCGACCGCGCATGCGGAGCGACCAGCGGCCCGAGCGCAGCGACGCGGACGGCGTCGGCGTCGGTCCAGCCGACGTATTTCTGCATGACGCGGTATCGTTGGGCAAACTTTTCTTCCGACATGTCCGCGTAGTCGAAATCAGGGAAGAGCTGTCTCCCTGTTTTACCAAGCGTCGCGCACGGCGACGATGGCAGCCGTCCCTGGCGATGCCAGCCAGGTAGGCGATTCTGCGGCGATTCCCATGATGCAACCTCTGTTGAACGATTCCTGTCGGCCGTGCGGGTCGGACCTGGATCCTTTCCACGCTGGGGGCGACGACACATTGAGGCGCCAGGCCCCAGCCGGCGGCGCGGCCGCCGTCAGTCGGTGTCCCGGATATCTAACCCGTAGGCATGCTGGACGAGTTCACGCTCAACGCCCTCGAGCCTGAAGAACCTGTTCAACACTCGCGAGAATGCCCGATTGAGTCGCCGCTGCCAGGCCGCGCTATGGGGCTCGCTAGCGGCGATGACCAGCAGCTGCCTGGCGTCGGCCAGCACAGCCTCTTGCTCACGATGGCATTTGTCGACGTCTTCATCGCAATGCGCCGCTGCAAGATCGTGCAGTGCGCCGCGGGCGTCTTCAAGTTCAAAATGCGAGTGAAGGTCGAGAACCAACTGATGGGCCAGGCGCGTGATGCCCGTCGTGGAATCGTCGAGCCGGCGCACAACGGCGTCCATCTCGTTGAGCAAGCGAAGCACCGGCGGCGGTTCGTGAGCAATCGAAATTGTCGTCGGGACGTCGCGCGGACCGATCGGCGCGATCCGCCTGGCACGGCGGACGGGCGTAGGCGGTTTACGCGGACGGGGCGGGGCGTAAGTAGGAGATTCGATGTACATGGCGACGTTTCGCATTCAAAAGGGGGGCCCAGGACGCCGGCGGACCTGCCACGCGCAGCCGCCAAGCCGCATGACCGTGAATGCAATCCGGGCGCCGAACGATGACCGCCGGGCACAGCCAGACAATCGTCGGCAAATTGCGATGCCCCGCGGGGACAGGGGCCCCTGGCGCGGCCCGCCCAAAACGCTCCGCGGGGGCCAGTTTCGGCGCGCACTGTGCGAATTGGGGCGCTATCAGATGATGGGATTCGCGCCGCCGGCCTCGCAATGCGGGCATTCATTGAGGCGCACGCCGCTCAACGAGTTTGGGCGCCCCGCTTGCTAGTACGTCTCGCAGTTCCGCGCGCACGTCGCGATGCGATCGCGTGCGGCGTCCCGGCCGAGGAGGGTCGCCAAGACCCCTCACGAGACAGCATCGGCCGGGACAAATTTACTGGTGCGTCCGTGCCGATCCTTGGGGGACGCCGCCCTGGCGTCTCCCGGGGTCGGCGCGGTGATGGAAAAGACCACGAGTTGCGATTTTGGCGGTGTCGCCCAGCCCTTTAGGAGGCGTCTGTGTTGAGCTCACTTCAGTCCACCGCCGTGGCAGCCAGCGCGAATGTATGGCGGCACGCCGTTGACGACTATCTCGGCCAGCCAACGGAAACAGAAGTTATCGAAACGCCCTTGTCTTGGGTAATTCTGACCGAACGGCACGCTTACAAGGTGAAAAAGGCCGTCGACCTGGGCGAGGCCCAATTTCGCTCGCCGGTCGAAACGCCACGCGGCGTGCATCGAGGAAGTGTGGCTGAATCAGCGTTTGGCCCAGGGCGTGTATTTGGGCGTTGTTCCCATCACCCGCGGGCCCCGCGGCCAACTCCAACTGGGCGGCAAAGGCGCCGCCGTGGAATGGATGGTCAAAATGCGACGCTTGCGGGCCGACCAGGACCTCCGATCGCTCATGCGTCGCGGCGAGGCTCAGCAAGAGCCAGGTGGTTGCGTTGGCTGACAAGCTGGCAGCCTTCTATCACGCCCGGCCGCCCGAAACGGAGCAATTGGACGACCTGTGCGCCGGCTGCATCGCAGGATTAATGACGCGGCCAGGCAATTAATTGAGTCATTGCCGGCAAGAGCAGGTCTGGCCGTTCGGCGTCTGCGCGACGTACAGAGTAATTTTTTGGCGAGCGAGCGAATGGTGCTCAATCTTCGCGTATGCGACGGACGGATCGTCGACGGCCATGGCGATTTGCGGCCAGAACACATTTTCTTCGAACGACAACCGCTGATCGTCGATTGCATCGAATACAGCGCCAATCTGCGAAAGCTCGACGCCTTGGACGACCTGGGCCTGCTCGCGATGGAATGTGAGCATCTGGGTCGGGGCGACGTCGCTGAACACGTGATGTCGACCTATCGACGCCTGGCGAACGACAACGGCTTTCCACGCCTGGAAGCCTTTTACAAGTCGATCCATGCGTGTGCGCAAGCAGTTACGGCAGCCCAGCCGCGTCCAGGAGGCGATCCGGCGGACGGCTCGCCGGACATGGCCGACGCCCTCGGCTACTTGGATCAAGCCACACGCTATGCCGCCCTTGTCGCGTAACCTGCAGCGCCGGCGGAGGAGGCATAAGCGGCGCGTTTCTCAACGGGAAAAGCGTGCGAGTCGGCGCACTACTGGGCCGATTTGTCCCATTTTTTGCCGGCCACGCGCCGCTCGAACGGCCGTGAAATGCCCAGTTTCAACTGCGGCATTAAACTTGCAAAATGTTGCCCTCAGTGCCAGGCGGGGCCCAACGGCGCCAGTGTCCCGTCATTTCCGCCACGGCCGCGCCGAGGCTGCCTGGCTCTGCTGCTCTACTTATCTGATCTGTTGCTGGAAAACGAAACTCTGAGGGTAAAAAGCTATGTTGGCCGTTTCAAGCAATCCGTTGGAGCGTTTGCAAGGCCTGACGGCGGCCGATGTGATGAGCCGCAACGTAACCGTGATTCCCGATGGCGCCAGCATGGAGGAAGCCGCGGGAATTTTGACAGCCGCCGCGGCCAGCGGGGCGCCCGTCGTCGATGCCACAGGGCGTGCATTGGCGTCTTGAGCGCTGCGGATTTTCTTAAGTTTGAAATCAGCCGCGGCGGCGATGGCGACTATTCACATGTGTGGAACGACGCCCTGAAAGGCCAGGACCTTCCCTGGAGTTCCGTGCAGCGGTTTATGACGCCGGCGGTGCAATCCGTGCCGGCCAAGGAGCCGTTGCTGCACGCCGCACCATATCATGTGCGTCGAACACATCCATCGGCTCGTCGTCCTCGACGACCGCTCGGCGCCGGCCGGGATAGTCTCCACGCTGGATGTAATTGCGGCGCTGATCGGCGCGACCGACGAGGATCGTCAACATCGATCGCCCACGCCCTAAAGGTGACGTCATGAACAGATTCGCCGACAAACCGATAGTTGTCCCGATCGACTTTTCGGATGAAGCGGACGGCGCCGTGAACGCCGCGCTGGATATCGCCGCACCGCACAGCACGTCACCGTGATGCACGTGGCCCCGCCGCTGGCAGCCTTTGAACCAGAGCATGGTCTACATCATCAACGATGACGAACGCCAAGAGCGAATCGTGGACGCCGCCCACAAGCGCTACGGCGACGCGAAATACCGCGGCATAAATTTCGAGGTCCGGTTTGGCGATCCAGGACACGAAATTGCCGCCTTTGCCCAGGAGATCGGCGCCGGTCTGATCGTAATGCCCTCGCACGGACGAACCGGACTTGCCCACCTGCTCATTGGGTCCGTGGCGGAGCGAGTCGTTCGCCTCGCGCATTGCGCGGTGCTGGTCCTGCGGACGTAAATCCGCCGCCTCGCCGGGGCGTGCGCCCAGCACAGCTGGCGCCGATCGTGATGGGGAACAGTAAGCGCGGCCGCGCGAAGAAACTTGGCTACTGGATCGACTTCATAATCTCGCCGTCCGCGCGGTTGCCCAGTTGTCGCAGGAGCTGGGGATCGATCGTGCTCGTGAGCGAACGGGTCGATCCGTCGGCGAGTGCCACGACCACGATGCCCCCCGAGTGATAGCCGCCGAAGCCCCCGACAAACGTCGACCCCGTCTTTTCGCTTGCCGGCTCGACTTCCTGGGGCGTCGGCGGCTGATTCGGGCGTGGGGGGAGCTCGATGCGGCTGGTGTTGCGCAGCGTCGCCCGCGTCCCGGAGACCCACCCCAAATCGCTGCCATCCTCAGCCGGAAGGCATTCGCCGAGCAAAATCGTGTTCGAGCTGCCGTCGTAAATGTCGCTGAAGCGGATGTGGCTGTTGAGGAACAACAGGCCGTGGTTGTCCTTGTCGATCGGCGCCTCGACGTCGTGGTGGCAACCGGCGTAGGTGGTGCGGGCGATCGTTCCCTCTTGGTTCATTTCTATTCCCCCATACGAAGGGCAGACGAGCACGGCGACCTTGGCGGTGCGCACGGGGGCGTTAGCCGGAGCGTAGGCGCCCGCTTTCTCATCGAAGTTGCGCCATAAGACGTTCTGCTCGAGGTAAGGCAGCGCCCCGACGATCCAACTGACATGTTGTCCCGCCGGTTCATTGCGAATGGGTCCGTCGGGGTTGATGACGCCCGGCGGCAGCGTCTCGTGATGGAATTCGTAGCTATGGAGCGACAAGCCGAGTTGCGCGACGTTGTTCAGGCAGCTGCATCGCCGGGCCGCCTCGCGGGCCGCCTGCACCGCGGGCAGCAACAGGGCCACCAGCACGCCAATGATGGCGATCACCACCAACAGCTCCACGAGGGTGAATCCGCCCTTGCGCGGCGGGGACGAACCTGAAACGCGGGTCGGATGCATGGATTGCATGGGACTACTCCTCTCACGGGGATGCTGAGATTGAAAGCTCGAACGTGTGCGAACGCCGAATCGACAGCTCGCTGCCGGCTGGGTATTCGGCGACGACGCGGACTTGCCAGGGTTTGTCGGCTGCGGGCCGCACAGCGCGAATCGTGACGACGCCATCGCCGCGGCCGATGATCTGGTCGGAAGGTATCCGCCACGTCTCGCCGTCGTAGGACGGATCGCCTGCCAGGCGCAGCGCGGCGCGGTCGGCCCCGGCTTCGACGAGCAGCTCGGTCTGCCTCAGGTCGCGCTCGGCATGGAGTTGCCGGCGAGCGCGCAGACGCCCCGGAGCATGCCGCCGATGATGCCCATCACGACCAAGAGGCAAACGAGGGCGGCGACGAGCACGGCCCCGCGGGACGCGGCGACTCGCCGGCGCGGCCAGCGACGAACTCGGGGCTGGAGGGATCGGTTCATCGCGCAGTGTCCTCGCGTGTCCTCGCCGACGCGCGGCGCAAGTCGCGACCCACGACCGCTTCGACCTGCAGATTGACGGGCGCCTGGCGGATCGTCGTCGCGGTGGGGGCCTTGTCTTTCGGACGGAAAGTCCGGATTGGACGTGATTGACAACACCAGGCGCGGGGGGGCGTCTTGCTGCCGCACGGTAATTTCCATGGCGGCGGAAAGCGCGTATTCCTCGCGGGAAACGATGTTCGCATCCCGCGTCAGGACGCGGACGATCTTTTCCGCGTCTCGGCGGTAGGCGACGGACTCGAGGTCGCCCAAGTCCAATCGGAAAAGTTCCCCTTGTTCGCGCTCGTTGCCGTCGATTTCCGCCTCGCGCGCGCGGTGAACATCCCGGCGAAGCTGGTTGGATAACCGCAGTGCGGCGCGTTCAACGTCGAAGAAGTAACGCGTCTCGGACTCGGCGCATCGAGCGGGCGATGAGCACGGCGCTCATCGACAGCACCAGCGTGCAGCCGGACAAGACCGCCAGGAGCTCGACCAGTGAAATGCCGCGGCGACGGTTCATGGTTCTCCTCCTGGCGGAGCCGCGCGCTCGGCTTCGTCGGCGTCGGAAAACAGCCAGGCCGCGAGCTCGACCGGAGCGGATCGTCGCTGGGGCTCGTCCCACACGATGCTGAGCGTAAGTCGTTGCCCAAGGTCGGCGGCCGCCACCGTGCCGCGCAGCTCGGCGCCCGGCAAACGGTCGCGGGTAAATTCGGAGGGTTTGAGTTGCGCAAGTTCTTCGCGGACTTCGCCCACGGGAAGTGCGGCGAGTCGGTCGAGTTGGTTGGTGAGTTCCTCAATGGCGAGCCGATATTGACGGGCCGACGAGAGGATGCGGCCGTGACGAACCACGAGCGGCAGCGACACTGAAAGCACCGTGGTGAGCAGAGTGAACGAGACGAGAAGTTCGATTGTCGTTGTGCCCAAGCGGCAGCCGGACCGCAACGCTGGCGAACTTGGCGTGCGCTCGGTGCAAGAATTCGTTCGGAATGCGGCGCGACGGCGAATCATGGCTGTTACAAGAGCGAGGTGAGGAGTTGCACAAGCGGCGCAAAAATCGACAGAGCCTGGAGCAACACGAAGGAGCCTAGAAATAAAACCATCGCCGGCAGGAACAATTCCGACAGCCGCTGGAGCCGACGCACCGTGCGGCGTTTTTTGCCGGCTGCGAGTTGCTCCAGCGCCCAGGTGCGATTGCCGAACCGGTCGGCCGTTTTGAGCAAATTAACTTCGGCCGGCGCGAGCAGGCCCGCGGAAGTCATGCTCTCCCACACGTCGGCGCCCTGCTCGACCTCGTTGCGGACGAACAGGAGCTTGCTGCGCGTGGCGGGGTCGAAGTGGTAACGGGCCAGCGTCGAGAGGGCGCCGGAGATCGGTCGGCCAGCGCGGGCCGCGGCGCCGAGTTGCGCAGCACCTCGGCCGTGTGCAGTTGGCGCAGCGGGCCGAAGAGCGGGCCGAAGATCCGGCGGCGGACAAATCGGCCGGGCCGAGCCGAGAAGAGCGACCACAAGAATACTAAGAGAAGCAGTGCGAACAGGTACCAGTAATTCGAAACGACCTCGGCCAGCCGTATCGACCAACGCAACGGCCCAGACTGCTCAATGTCGAATTCGGCGCAGATTTCCTGTATGGCGGGAATAATCTTGATGTAAATGAATAGCGAAATCAGGAAGAACAACAACGAAATGATGCCACCGTAGGCCAGCGTCCAGCGGAACAGCGGGACGCCGCTCGGCGTCTGATCGCTCGATTCCTCCAGTGCCCCTCGCAGCGACGCTGCCAGGGTTCCCGACTGCACGCCGAAGCGGATCGCCAGCACGTCCTCGTCGCCGCAGCGCCCCGGGAACCTGCTCGACGGCTTCAGCCAATGGCGTTCCATCTTGCAGTAGCCGGGCGAGCCGATACACGCGCCGCTGCTGAACGCCGCGCTCGTCCGCAGCCCAGGCCGCAAGCAGCGGGCTCAGCGACAGGCGCTCCTCGGTCGCCACCGTGATCAGGCGCAACAGCGATCGGCGTCGTGCAGCCGACGTACGCCGCGGCCACCAAGAGCGGAAAGGCGCTTGGGTGCTGGCAAGTCGGCGAAATGTCGGGAACTGCGTTTCCATTGGGAATCCGACGCGCCGCTTATCCGCTGAGGTTGTTGATCAGGGTCACCAGCGGCAAGAACAGCGATAGCACCACAAAGCCGACAACGAAGCCGAGCACGCAAATCGCCATCGGACCCATAACGCCGTGCGTCCAGGAAAGGCGTTGGCGCGTGCGCGGTCGGCGTAACACGCGGCGATTTCCTTCAGCAGTCGGATCCGCGCTGCGCCCTCCATCTCGGCGTGCAAGGCGTAGAGGATCGTGGCCGTCAACGGCGTTCGAGCGGAGCGCAGCGTAGGCTCGCGTCCCGCTTCGAGGTCGCCCGCCAGCTGCAAAACGGTGCGCTGCGAACCAGTTCGGCGCGAAGCGGCTGCGGCCAACCTAAGCGCCTCGGGCAACCTCATGCCCGCTTCCAAAAGATCGGCGCTGAACCGAGCGAACTGGGCAATCGCCGTCGCGCGACCCCACCGGCCGCTGAAGCGCTGGGCGAGCCAGTCGCCGGCGCCGGTCGGCAGCATGCGGCGCAGGTTCAGCGCCACGAGCGCTAACGCCAGAATGGCTACGACAACAACCAGGCGTCGCCCGTCGGTGACCGCCTGCGACAGCGCCAGCGTGAGCTCGGTGGCCGCAGGCAATTGCATGCCGAAGTCTGCAAAGATCTCGCGAAACGCCGGAATGACCATGAAGCTGAGCGCCACCAGCACCGCCAGCGCCAAACCGGCGACAAACAGCGGATAGGCGAAGGTCGCCCACCATTGCCGCCGGAGCTCCGCCGCCGCTTGAGACTCATCGAGAAACCCGTTAAGAACCCGTGCTGGATCGCTCGACGCCGCCGCCGAACTGAGCAGCGGGATCCAGTATTCGGGGAGCTCGGCCAGCGCCGCCGCGGCGCCTGCCGCGTCGTTCTGCTCCAAGACGCGGCAAACCGTGCTCAACTCGCGACGCCGTCGCCCGGAAGGCAACTCCTGGGCGTACGCCGCGAGCGCGGGCACGATCGGCTGGACCTGATCAATCAAGCGCGCCATGTGGTGCGCAGGGCCGCGTGCCCCGAATCGGCAGCCGTGGAAGGAAGCGCCGCGGCGCTTGGGGCAAGCGGAGCGTGCGCGATGATTCGATGGGACTCCGGCTGCTGCGCATAGCCGATCGACTGGACGACCAAGCCCGCCGCTTCCAACTGGACGATGGCCTGCTGGACGCCTTCGGCTTCGACCTGGCCGGCGATCAGCTCGTCGGCCGCGTTCAGAGCTTTGTAACTAAATCGAGGCATGGATTGGGTTCAGGCCGCTGGGGCGTGCGAATTTTTCGCAGGAGTCGAACGACTACCTCTGCAAAGCAAGGTTTTCGATCATCTCCACCAGGGGCACAAACAGCGCGAGGCCGTACAACAGCACGGCGCTCCCGCCCACCAGCACGCTCGTCAAGATGGGGGCGACGACGCGCACGCGATCGGAGCGGCGGGCCGCCGACTGACGGTAGAGGTCGGCCGCCATTTCCAAGGTGCGCACTCGGTCGACGGCAGGCTCGGCGCGCAACAAGGCCCACCGCAGGAAAGGGGGAAAGGCTTTCGCGGCGGGATCCTCGTCCGAAACGGCTTGCCCTTGGTGAAGCATCGGGGCCAGTTGCTGTGCGCCTGCGCGGAGGCCGGCGTCGCCGCTGACGCCAGCAGCCAGTAGCAGGCCTTCGGCAATCGGCACGTCGGCCGCCAGGAGCGATGCGAGCGACTGCGAGAATGTCGCATAACGCTCAAGTTGCCCCGTCCGTGCGGCGCCGAGCAGACGTGCGATCAACCCGTCGCCGCCGCCCGCCGACCCGTGGCGCCCAGACGTGACAAAATGCCTCACGACGACAACCATGACGACTACCGCCAGAATGATCAAACCGCCGGGGACCAACCCCCGCAGCGATTGGAGCGTATGCAGTCCCGCCCCTTCCGGCATGCGGAACTCTTGGCGGAAGTCTTCCAATTTCGGCACGACGAATGTGCAATAGCCGGCCAGGCCAACCGCGGCGAGAAAGCAAACCACCAACGGATAGAAAAATGCGGACCGGATACTGTACCGCGTCTGGTCCTTGAACTCAGCCGACTGACTGGCGGCATCAATGGCCGCGTGCATGTCGCCGCTCTTAAGGCCGATTTGGACGACGCTGCGGTACCGCGCGGGAATCGTCTGTTGATCGCTCTCCAGAGCGTCGACGAGCGACTCGCCTCGGCTGACCCGCCGCGCAACCGCGGCATTGATTCTTTCCAGGGCGGCTGCCGCATCCTCGACCGAGCCGTCGAGACCCAACTCGAGCGGCACGCCGGCCTCGACGAGCGCGGCCAACTGGTCGTTGAGCGCCATCAAGTCGTCGAGCGTGGCATGTTCCATGAAAACACTCAGGCGGCTGCGCAAGCGCGACAAGCGGAGGCGCCCAACGCGAGGGGCGACCGCGCAGGGCGCCGTTCGCGCCCATGGCACGTGCGCAGCACGCCGCAAGACTGTTCCGGCCCCGGCGCGTCTACGAGAAAGATGCGACGCCCCGATCATTCTGTCTAAGAATCCGGCAAGAAAGCCGTCGCGAACTGCCGCCGTGGCTAGAGCGCCGCGTCGAGACGATCCGACTGCTCGCGGCGCAAGTCGATAAAGGCCTCAACCAGACCCCACCCGAACCCGCCGCAGTGTATGCCCTTCGCCGCGGCCTGATCGTTTAGCCGTTGCGGATCGCCGATGGCCGCCGCTCGATCGCGGGCCCCCATCCGCCGGTCGCCGACGGGAAGACTGACCATCGACAGCACCACGACCAGGACGGCTTGCCGAATTCGCCGTTGGGCGCGGGATTCTTGCCGCCCGGCGCGGTGCCGCCTCGATGACGCGCGGCCGCAGGTCTTCCGAGGCGACGACGTACCGACTCGCGGAACAGATCAAGGCCTCGACCTCGCCCAGCGGCGAGCTTGATTCGCTCGACTTAATCACGGCACGCCTCCCGCTGTTGCGGCAACAGTCGCCGGGCGAGCTTGGCCATGGCGTACTGGTATCGGCTGGCCACCGTGTTGGACGAGGCGCCCAGGATCTCGCCGATCTGAGCAAAGGTCATTGCCTCCCAAATCTTGAGCACGACCACCTCGGCCTGTTCGCGAGGAAGCGTGCGAATCGCCGCCCAGACGGCGCGATAGGTTTCTTCCTGCTCCAGCTCATCGACTCGGCGACAGGTCGCCAGATCGGTAAGATCACCCGCCGCCGTCCACCGGTTCTTACGGCGGGCGACGCACAGCGCTTCGTTGCGGACCATCTGCAGCAAGTAGGCCCAAGGACACGAGGCGCCGGCCAAGAGTCGCGGCTGGCTGGCCACGCGGACAAGCGATGTCTGCACCGCGTCCTCCGCGTCGTGCTGGTTGCGCGTCAGGGCCACGGCCAATCGCACGAGCCGGTGCGACGTCAGATCGAACAACGCCCCCAGCGCATCGACCCCGTTGGCCGCGAGGCGGTCGGCGCACTGGCGAACGCATTCGGAAAAGTCGTTCGACGTAGGCATTTAGCCATTAGGATGCGCGAAACACGCTCGTTTGTCTAAGCAATCTGGGGGGCGGGCAGATTTTCGCAAGAAACGGCGCCAACCCGGCCAAAGCAAGCCAAACGGTCGTGGATTCGGGCACGGCAGCATAGCCGGAAGTCTGCGCCGCAAGTAGAGCGTCGCTAGTTTCCGCATTGCGCTGCCACGTAAGGAAGTCGTCTCCGTCAAAGTTGTCGCCAAATCCAAGCTGCCAAACTGCATAGATCCAGTCCATCGACCACGCCGTCGCCGTTAAAGTCGCCGTCGATCATCCGAAACGCGTGAGGCGGAAGTATCGAGGCAGATACATCGTCGACAAAAAGGCTTCCCGTGGCTTCGGCGGGACCGCCCGTAATGAAGGTAAGGTCGAAGGACCGCATATTGTCGGGAATTGCAATGGCCGTTTCAAAGACCTCGAAACCGTCTGACTGCGCCGCTCGCCGCGAAATTGAAAACGAGCGAAGGATTGGTTAGATCGACCCCGGACGCCTCGTCCGTCGACAGGCGCAGGCGGGCGTGAAACTCGTCGTCCGTATCGTATTGCCAGAACCAGCGGAGCGTCAGCGTGCGCCCGGCGCCTGCGGCAATCGGGTCGGCAAACGTTCGCCATTCCTCCGAGCGAAGCGGATCCGCGTCGGCTAATTTCAAGGAATGCGTCGGGCTAACGGCGGCTTCGGTCGACCACTCGGCGTTCAGGCTGCCATTCCAAAAGCCCGGCCGGCTGGCGACTGCGTCCCGGCGACGTCGACGTCGGGATTGCGCACAAGATTGTCCGGCAGCAGCGTCGCGTTGTAATCGATGACCACGCCGTCGACGAGCAATTGACGTCCCTGCCTGGTTTGCGTGCCGCCGGAGGGAACGAGCACGAGCATCACGGCGTCGTCGGACGGCACGTTGAAGAACGTTTGCCCGGCCGCCCCGCGCGCAGGAATCGATTCGACGCGGCGTCGTAGAGATCGAACGACTGGCCAGCGCCGAGATTGATCGCCACCGATGCTCGTGGTGGCGTAGCGGATTGTAGTACAAGTACGTGGTGTGGGCGGCGTCGCGGTAGAAGTCGGTGGCCAGCAGATCGAGTTGGAGAATCTTGTCGACGTTGGTCGTCTTGATGATCGAGCCAAACACGCCGGAGACAGGCGGAGCCGTAGATGCCAAAGTCGGTCTGCGGTCCCCAGCCATAGGTGAGCGGATCGCCGGCGGCATACAGTTCCTCGCCGTCGAACTCGCCGTAGCCAATGGTGGCGGAGCCCTTCGTACGCGACCGAGCTCTGCGGATCGCCGGTCCAGAATTCGGACGACTGGTTCTGCGGCGAATGCTCATCGGCATAGAACAACCGAGCGGCGCTGGCGGCATTGAGCATCCATTTGCCAATGGCGCGGCTGTAGCGGTCCTCGTAGCGCGCGAGCGGGAACCATCGGCATGGCGGTCGCAAACGTGTTCATCGAGAACGCGTAGCCGCGCACGTCGGCGCCCGTGTTGGGGATCGTGAATCCCATCAGTCCGCCCACGTCCTGGCCGCCCCACTGCTCGCCGCTGATCATGATCTTGGTGGGTCGCGCGTTGCTGCGAGCGAAGACCCAATTCACCAACTTTTGGATGTCGTAGTTTCGGCCGTGCTCGGCGTTCATGCGGGCGGCGGTGTAGGCGCCGAAGGGCGTGAGTATCTCGTAGTCGGGATTGGCTCGACGTTTGCTCGTAGTACGTCAGAGCTCCAATCGACCGCGTTGAGATGGGCGGCCGCCTGTGTCGGATTCGACGTCTGATTCCGCCAATAGGCCGCATGCTGCAACCAGGCCATTCCCAATCCCATGTCGGGCTCGCGCCAGACGCCGTTGTACACAGGCTGTTCGGTTGCTGAAGTTGTAAGCCGTGTAATTGAAATTGGGGCGGTTCCACCGGCGGTCAATTTGTTCACGGCGGAGTAGAACTCGCACGTCGATCGTGTTGAGAGTGGTTTGCAAAGTAGCGTCTCGCCCGGATAGCGGTCGGCAATGCTGTAGAAGAGAATGTTGGGGTAGGTCTCGTACCAGGCGGATTGCCCCGAGCGGCAGAACGGCGTATTGAGGACCACTGATTGCGAGTTTCGGTCGACGTAATACTCGCGCGACATCGCGACCCAGTTATACGGCCCGGCTGTCTTATCGACGCCGACGAGCGTCCCGCCGAGCACGGCCCCCAGCGACGCGATCGCTTCGTGGATCGGCTCGCCTGTCTCGCCGAAGGTGCGCGTTTCGCCGACATAAGGCGGCAAGCCGAACGACGTCTGAAGTTGCGGCGATTGCGGCGTGTTGTCGATCCTCACCAACGGCAAGAACTGCCCCGTTGCGGTGGTATTAAACGCCAGCGTGTCGAAGTCCGTGGCCCGGTCTGATGCCAATCGCGCATCTGATAGGTCGTCGGCGCGTTGGGCAAGCAGATCGATAGCGGCCAGTGGCAACTGGTTGGCGCCCGGCGGCCAGGCCGTCAACGAGCGGCGCAGGGCAACAGCGAGTGCCAAGCAGCGACAGCAGCAACTCCAGCGCGGTCGGCGTGAAAAGTCGTCGGCACGTCAAAGACGGGGTTTGGCGTCTGCGCCTGAGTTAAGCTCTGATTCTCAGACACTGATATCCCCACAGACGGGCCGTCTGCCGTTTCGCTCCTCGCACTAAATGAGCACAGCAGCAGGCCCAGCGTCAGCGTCATCAGCAGCAGGCCCGAGGCTCCGGCACGGCGGAACCCGCCAGCCAGTGCCGCCCCGGCGCCGTTTTGGAAGTTGTTGAGAAACACGTTGCCATTGACGTAGTCGTAGTTTACGGTGGCCGTCCGACTGCCCAAAAAGGTCACCTTGAGCCAAACGAGCCCACAAGATGGTAGTGGGGGGTAGGGTCGGCAGGGCAGGATCGACGACCAGCCCGGCCGGGGCATTGATCAATGTCAGCGGCGACGCGGACGTATAGGCGTCGAGATTGAGCTCGAGATTTGCCCCGGCAATGTACGCGGTGCCGGAGAGTTGCGGCGCCGTTATCGACGACGTTACGATGATGGCGTCACGCCCCCCGCATCGGCCGTGAAGGAGAAGGTCGCCGTCGATCGGATAGCCGGAACGAACACCTTCGGATTGCAGCGAGCATCCCGGCGAAGGGCGTCAACGATCGTCGTCGGGAGTCGGGGTCGAGGCCGACGTTAAAGGTTCCGCTTGACCCGATGATCGACACCTTCGAGGACTGCAGGGCCAGAAGGGCCGTATCTGGGATCGGGGGAAGTGTTGGGGACGCAAACTGTCGCAAAACGACATGATCAGGGCGCCGTTCAGGTTCACCGTACCACCGGAGAGACGAATTTCGCCTTTCGCCGCCGTGCTCAGATACGTACAGGTCCTTCGCGTTCAGCGTGCCTTGCACGTCGACCAGCCCGTCTCCGTCCAGGCCCGGCTCCGCCCCGAAATCATCGTACGCCGGTCCGTAACCGCCGATGCGCATGTCTTCCGTGCCGCCGGGAAAGTGGGGCCCTGATGTGATGGGCGGTGCCGTACGGTCAGTATCCCAGATCCTAATGTCGACGACGGCATTCGGGCCGACCGAAAGCAGCCCTTTCGTGCGTTCGCCAATCAGCGCTCCATTTGCCTTCAAGGTGGACGCTGCCGGTCATAATGATTTCGCCGCCTTTTACGAGGTTGCCGAACCGGGCTCTCCAGAAGTCGTAGATCGGCTTGCTCGATTGTCCCGTTCCCGTCGCCATCGGCGGCCAAGTTCGGACATCGACCCAAGTGTTCTTTCGCCAAATGACGTAATCGGCCGCGTCGACAACGGCGTTCTTGTTATAGTCGCCGCCCGACGGAGGTAATTAGCTTTGGTTTTCACGGCCGACCACGAGTGTGTTCGTGCCGATCACCTCCAGCGCCCCGCCCGTCATCGTTAGTCGGCCGAAATGCGTTTCGCCGATGAATGCTCTTTGGCAGCGGATCCGACTCTCAGCTCCCGTCACGGTGGTGCTGCCGCCGGAAAACGTTGAGCTGAGGCCGTCGTCAATCGAATAGATGTCGTCGAGATTGGCGCCAGGCGTCGTATTCAATTCCCAATTGGTGGGGTCATTGAAATCGGTGCTTGTGCTCCCGTCGAAGTAGATCGGCACGGCCCCAGCATCTGTGGTGACCGTTGACAAGGCGAACACGACGCCGAGGCTGGTCACGAGTCGGAAAGCATGACGAATAACTGTCATCTTGGTCGTTCCGTAGCGCGGGATTCTTGCTGGCGACTATTAGGTCCTGTTTGCAATCGCTGCCGACGTCGCTGCGCGAGATCGCGACCGCCAAATGCAGCGAAACAGGACCGCCGCCAGTCGACGCGGCCAGAACCGCGAGGCGCCGCCTCTGCCATTCCGCCCCTGGTGGGCAGTCACTCTCGGCCGGGCGCCTGCGCTGCTGATCATCGCCGACTGTCGGATATCGCCCGACAGACAGCCGGCCATCCTGCGCCGCAGGATGGGCCGACCCGCTGATTCCATCAGTCTTTTATCGAATCCATCGCGAACGCATGCTCAAGCTGCGGCTGTCACGCACGATGCCCGACGCTTCGCCGAGATCGTCATGACCACTCCGAAGCCGAGCAGCAACATCGTCGACGGCTCGGGTACTCTGCAACTGAATGTCGCCGATTGGCTGGTCGTAAACCACCGTGTAATTGGCGGGATTTAGATTTCCGTTGACGGTGACATTTGCAAACGTACCAAAAATTCGGTTGGTGGCCAAAGCCTGATCGCCATCGAACAGCAAGATCTTGGCGAGCGGCGCCAAGACAAAGCCGCCCAAGTTAACCTCGAGGTCGTTGTTGGTAATGTTGATCGCGTCGGTCAACTTGATTTCCGACACGCCGAGCGGCATCGGCGTCAAAACGATACTTCGTACGGATCTCGCCCGCCAAACTCTCCGACTCGAGATTAAAGGCGCTCAAAGTCGCATTCGAGCCGGTCATGCGAACCGTGGCGGACCCCCCCGCCTGAAATCCGGATGGTCTCGGTACCAAGTTGCCGGTCAAAACTACCGACCCGGTATCGGAGACCCGCAACTCGCCAGTCGAGTCGTTGTCCCCAATAAAGATGACATGGGCATTGAACGTGCCATTGCTATGAACATTGAGGAGGCCATTTCCCTCGAGACCGGCATCAACGCTCGGGCCGTAATTCCCAAGACGCCAATAGTTGTCTTGGCCCGGTGTGTTATAGACCTTGGCATTCAGGCCGACATCGAGCACACCGTGATCGCGCGTGCCGACGATCGGATCCGAACCGCCAATCTGCAACTCGGCATTGGTCATCGTCATCAGGCCATCGCCATTGGCATCGCCAAAGACGGCTCCGCGGCGCGGGCGATTTGGAAGTTGTCGCCACCGCCAGTGACAATGATCTTTCCGGCTGTCATGTTGAGCGTTCCGTCCGTTCCCAATTCTCCCGTCACCGGCCAGTCAGCGCCGACGATCAGGCTCCCCACGGTGGTGGTGACGGCGGTGCCATACGATACGACGAAGTCGTTGTTAATGATGGCTCGGTCGCCAACGCCAGGCACAGCCGAGGGATCAGGCGTCAGTACCGGGCGGAGTGGCATCACTCCAATTGTTCGGGGTAAGAAAAGCGTTATCTACGCTACCATCGAACTGATAAATAGCTGCCCAACAATTTGGGCTGGCCGCCGAAATGGCCAACAGCATGCCGAACACCGTCACGAGTCTCTTCATTACACACCCCCTGTTAAATAGGTAACGACTCCCGAAGCAAATCCCACAGATGCCCACGACAATCCTCAGCCGACATGCTGGGGTTATCGGTTACCAAAACAAAAAAAGCCGACGTGACGGAACGCCCTGTGGGCATGCCCGTCACGTCGGCTTACTCGTTAACGCGCCTTCCAACTGAGGCTGGAATGCGCTTTATTTAGTCATCCGACGGCAGCAAAGTGGAAGCTTTCCAGATTAGAACGTCTTCCGCCGCCGCCTGATCCTATCTCCGCACCACCGCAATTACAACGACCGCGTACCTATACTTGCCCATATTTATTTCATCGCTGCCGCCAGTTTGTTGCGCGGAAAGTCTAACGCTGATCGAAAACGCGCCAGATTGGCCGGCGGACTTCAACCAGGCGGAGCTCGTCCAACCTCAACGACTCGCGGCGCGGCCGGGACGCCAATCATGCCCGGCGCCTGCAGGATCGCCCCCCGCCAACAAGTCGACAAACAGGCAGAATGCCAGTAGGGACTATTTTTTAGCGTCGCGAAACCGCGGTAACTCGGCCAGCGTGAAGAGCACGACCTCTTCGCCGGTGACGGTGCTGATGTCGTGGTGCAGGCTCAACACCTTGACGCCGGTGACCTCCTGGACCATCGCTTCCATGACGCGGCCGCGCCGTTTCGATCAGATGGGTCCGCACCTGCTTTGAGCAGGTCCCTCCCCTTCTCGGCCGGCGAGCGACTTGACCAGTTGCTGTTCGGCCGCGGTCAAGACGCCCTGGAGGCGGACCACGAGGAGATCGCCGATCAGGTGGGCGTGAATGTCCTTGGGTCCCCGGCCCATGTATTCCTGCTCAAAGCGTGCGA
The DNA here is from genome assembly GCA_963747775.1 of uncultured beta proteobacterium. Classification (GTDB taxonomy): domain Bacteria; phylum Pseudomonadota; class Gammaproteobacteria; order Burkholderiales; family SG8-39; genus JAGVSZ01. Next base: position 32,268 of record CAVVGT010000016.1, on the reverse strand, counting down.
TCCCTTCGCAGATGGCGGCTTCGATCTCTCCTTGGGTTTTCATAGCGATCCCGCTTAATTGCTCAGGTGAGCCGGCGCTCTATCGCCATGTGGAGGGCACGCCTCGCGTGTCCACGACGATGCGCCCGATATCTCCCCCGACTGCCCCAAGGCCATTATATCAACTAGCAATTAGGGCGCCGGCGTGGAATTCACCTTGTTGTCCAAGCGTTGACGCTTATGATGACCGTGACGCAGTTGTCGAGGAACGTCGTTTCCCCGATTCACTGCGCGATGGGCGTCGGACGACTAATTGAAGAGCAGCCCGGTATGTCGGGAGGCTCGTTAATGAGTACACCGACGTGGTCCAGCTCCGCAAGTTGCTGGACCACGTCGGTTTTTTGTGCGCACGGCACGGCGCGGTGTGCTGGCGCCATTCAACGCAGGCATGCCTGCATGGATAAACGAAATGGCAGATACTAACTTAACCATGGCCCAGCAAGTTGCCGAAGCGGCCAGCGAATTTCAACAACAGCGCACGGGTCGCCGGCCTACCGCCGTGAGCACCGCCCTATGCGGAGACACGCTGGTCGTCACGCTTCACGGAGCACTCTCGCCGGCCGAGCAAGCCCTCGCTCAGAACCCGGAGGGCGCCGTCAAAGTCCAGGAGTTCCATCGTCGGCTTTTCCAAAACTCCGTCGATTTGCTTTGGCAGGAAATTACCCGCATCACGGGCGTGGCCGTTCGCGAGGCCGCTGCCGAAATTGGGACTGGCAGCGAGCGCCGTCTCGCTGGCGTTTCCAGATGGCACCATGGTTCAGGTGTTCCAGCTCGCCGGCGCCATCCCCGTGCAGGCGTGGAACGCGAGCGAACCGATCGAACCGCACTAGTGGACTTGCAAGTAGGCGCGCCCGGCAGGACTCGAACCTGCAACCCCTGATTCCGAAGATTTGGCTTCCGCTGGTTGTTATTCCGCGTTTTCCGCTGCGATTATAGGTATCTAAGAAGGTGCTGATCAGTTTGCAAACTGCAGCAAACGCCGCGAAGTAATCGCGGGGAATTGCGGTAATGGGCGTTGTGCGGCTCCATCAAACCGGTAATTACCGGTTTTGATTTGGTCCGCAATTGCCAAGAGTCGCCAGGTTGGCCTATCCAGGACGCACCGACGAAGCCCCCTGAGGACCGTGACGTCAATAACGCGTCATTCGTTCCCGAACCACTTCAAGCGCGTTTCCGCGAAGTAGCCGTCTTCCTCAGCCTCGAGGTATCGCCCGGTCCACGCTTTCAATCAGGCTGGAGTCTTCAGGAAATCCGAATGCGTAGTACTCCGAGTGAAACGGGCGCCCACCGCGATGAACTCGGGATTCTTTTTGACCTGATAGAGGATCGCGGGTTCGTCGTATACCACGCGCGACTGTGCCCTCGGCCAGCAACTGGCAGGCCTTCTCGAACGACTCCGCCTCTTTACACAATAGCCCCTGCTTTTTGAGAAACCGGCTGCTCGTGGTGTTTCGCTTCACGCCTATGTCCATCCCGCGCAAGTCTTCCACTGACGATATCGCCGACAGCCGTTTCTCGGTCACGAGGTCGGCGGTCAACGCGGCGGCGAAAATGCCGAACAAGGTGATGCCGCTGAACATGATGCACACCGCCATGATGCGTCCCAGCCAGCGTTTCGGCGCGATGTCGCCGTAACCTACCGTCGTCATCGTGGCGAACACGCACCAGAACGCCTCGAAGATACCCGGGAAATACGCCTTGCTGATGGCGCCGCCGCCCCGCTCGGCCCACCACAAGACGTGAGCGCCGACGAGCAAGAACATGATCAGCGTACGCACAATGGCGCGGAGTTGTCGCTCATCTTCGGCAGCAGGCTGGCATCTTTGAGGACCATGATCCGCAGGCCGGAATTGAGCGTGGGAATCGAAAAGTCGACGATGTCCTCCCGCTCGTGCGTCACGCTGATGCCGGCAATCGCCACATCCGCCTTCTTAGCCACCAGGGCTTGGATTTTTTCGTCGGCCGATCCGACGATTTCGTACCGGAACGGCAGCCCCAGACGGTTCTGCAGTTCTCCCACAAATCGACCTCAAATCCCTTGACCTTCTTGCCCTTGGTAAACGCGCACGGAGGGATATCACTCACGCACACCACGAGCTCCTTGGGGCTCTGCGCAGGGCAACTCTGGCCCGTGCCCGCCAATACGAAAACCGCGAGACAAGAAAGCGTGAGTGATTGCTCGCGTGTCATTTACGATTAGGCTGGGCATCGCTTGAACGGCTGCCGATCGTAGGGCAATCAACTTGCGCCGTCAGATCGCCGGACGAAGAAAAAAAACGGCTGGAGGCCTTGTCAAACAACCTTCTCGAACATTTCCTTGAGCTCCGTGATGATCCCCATCACGGTGGTGACCCCAATCGTGCTCGTCTTCACCACCGAGGTCATCGCCTCCTTGCCGTCAGCCATCACCTCGCCCGCGGTATTCACGGCATCGGCGACCTTTTCGCTCGTGTCCTTCACTTCATCAATGGAGTCCGTGAGCGAACTGAGCACGTCGCCATGTTGCTGGTCAAGCACCAGTCCATCGCCTCGGTGGATTCGTCACTTAAAGACTCCTGGCAGGTTTCCACCGCATCTCGCAGCGACTCGGCCTCGTCGTTAAGCTGGGTCACAGCCTGCTCGATCGCTTCCTCAATCTGCGGCAGGCCTTCGCTCTGCAGGTATTCGGCAAACGCGTCGGCCTTTTCACCCAGCGAGCCGATTTGCTCGCCGAACTTGCTCGCGGTTTCTTCCAGGCGGCTCACCGCATCGGTGATCGAAGCCCCCAATTCTTCGGCCGTCTTGTCGGCCGATTCCTTGACCGCGGCTAGCTTTTCGCCCATCTCGTCGACCTGTCCCGCGAGTTCCTCCTGACCGCTGTTCAGGCATTCGTCGAACTGCGACAGCATTTCCTTGGCGTCGTCGAATTTTTCGAGCGCATCGTCGCGCGCCTCGTTCACCTGCTCGGGGATCGCTTCCAGTCGGCCTTTGACTTCGCCCGGCGCGAGTCGCTCAGACTCTGCTTCGTCTCCGCTAGGTTTTGCGACAATTGGTCGCAGAGCTTTTCGAACTCCTGGCCTATGGATTCCAAGTCGTTCAACGACGACTCGGCCCGCGCTTGGTACTCGTCAACCGCCCCGGTCAGCTCGTCCACGGCTTTGCCGAGCTGCTCCAGCTCGTCGTACGCCGCCACGGCCACTTCACCGAATTCAGCCATCGTGTTGCTCCTCAGCAGCGACCCAGGACCGTGCTCAAAAAACGGCCACCTTATCCGCCACTTCCTTGACGGCGTCCGACAACGCTTCCATGGGCTCGAATTTTTCCATGAGCTCATGGATCAGCGGATAAGAGCGCCTCGCGAAGCTCCTTGGTTTCTTCGTCGGACTCGGTGACCTTCTTTGCCATCTCCTTGAATTCGTCCATCAATCGCTCCACCAGCTCATCGATGTTCGACTTCAGCGTTTCAGTGATGGTTTCCTCCATCTTGTCGACTAGTCCGTTAACGCCGTCCGTCAGCACGGACGACGAAACCTCCTGAATGCTCGATTCAAAGTTCTCGCCGATTTCGGCCAGTAGGCCGTCCAACTCCTCGCCCGCCCCGTTCAGCGTCTCTTCGTGCCCGTCGAGCCGCGCCTCGACGGCCTGACTCACCTGGTCGCGCAGTCTTTGGGACGCTTTTCTCGACGGCGTCCTTGAAGGCGTCGGCTTGTTCCACCGCCGAATCGACGCTCGTCTTCAGCTCCTCGGTGCGCTAGTTTACCGTCTCCGTCAGCGCTCCCAGCGCGCTCTTGTTCTCTTCGCCCTTGGACTGCAGCTCGTCGACGACAGCCTGGAGTTTGGCGGCGTATTCGTCGAGCTTCCCCTTCACCTCGTCATACGCGCCCCTGCAAGTCGCCTTGCTTGTCGCGCACGCTCGTGGGCGCCTCCTCGAGGTCGGCTCCAAGTTGCGTGGACGCCGCGGTGATGTCCTCGCCCCGCTCTTGCACCGCACTCTGGAATTCCTTGATCTCGTCGAAAATCGCGGCGACGCGGCTGGAGATCAGCTCCTGAAGCTGCTGGGCCCGCTGTAAGCACTTGTCCGTCAGGTCCTGCACCGCCCCGACTCGCTCGATGGCGCCAGCCAGCCGCTCCGGAATCTCCTGAGCGAGCGGACCCGGCGTTTGATTTTTTCACTATTATCCATGACCGCGGCAACCGTCGGTTGATGAATTTGTTGATGATTTCCAACGCCTTCTTCGCGGCGATACAGCGCCTGGCAGCGCCTCCGACATCGCGGTTGTCAGCGTGATGCCCGCCTCGGACATAATGATGTTCATCGCAATCTCAGCAACGAACGCTTCCACGACTTCTTCGATCAGCTCGTTGACCGCGTCCGACACTTCCTCCGCGACCTTCTGCTGAGCGTACTCAGCCAGGTCGCTCAGCATCTGTTCGAGCCGCTCGCTCATCTCGGCGGCCAGGTCCTGCGAGGACTCGTCGAATGCTTCGGAGAGCGATTCGGAAAGGCTTCCTTGCCTTGGCTGATGGTTTCGGCCGAGGCGAGCGGCCAGGCTGTCCTGGATGGTCGACATCAAGGCGTCCACGCGTTCCTGCAGCTCGCCGGCAATCGTCTCGCGAATCGCCCCCGCGGTCTCGTTCACACTATCCGATGCTTGGTCATGCGACGCTCCAAACGCCTCTTGCAGCGATTCAATCGACGACTTGACCTCCGTGAACAGCTGGTCGACTCCGCTCTTCGGCTGCCTCAACCTCGCTCTTGATCGCCTCGAGCTGTTCCTGCCCTTCGCTCGCCTTGGTCGACAAATCGGCGTCGGCGGTGCGCAGCGCGTCCAGCCCTTCGCTCGCCAGCCGCCCAACTTCCTCCAGCGACGACTGCGCCACGGCGCTGGCCGATTCCACCGTCCCTCTTGCCGAATCGACCGATGTGGGCAGTTCGTCGAGGGCGTCGGTCAGTTCGTCCTCGACTCCATCCAAACGATCGGCCATTTCCTGCGCGATTCTTTGAGGTCGCCCAGCGTTTCGCCCAGTTGCTCCACGCCCAGCGACAGTGCCGTCAGCAGCTCGTCCAACTGCTCGCTCGCCTCGCTCGAGCGATATCGATGCCTTCCTCCAGCGACGTCAGCGTCGTGCGTAACTGGTCGGCGGCGGAGTCGATGCCTTCAGCCGTTTCCATGGAGCTTCTTGCTCATCGTGGTCAAAACTTCGTTCACTTGCTTAACCTAAAGCGTCTTCGATAAGCTCGAGTACCGGCTTGACCGTCTCGATCAGCTCGACGACCTGGTCGAGCTTTTCGATGACGCTCCCACGCTGCCGTCGAGCTGATCGCCCAGGTCGGTAATTACCTCCATGGCGTCCCCAAAGCCCGACAACACGTCATCGGCCACCGATCCAAGCCTGCTCCATCGAGTCCTCGACCAGCGCCGTCTGGAGCGCCTCCAGGGACTGAGTCACGGCGCCTTCGACCGCCGTCGACGCTTCTCCCAGACTCTCGACAGTCGACTCGACCCAGCCGTTGACCCCATTCACCAGTCCCTCGACGCCGCCGCTGCACGCCTCTTTCAAGGCGTCCAGGCTTTCGGTCATCGCAGCGTCGAATTGTTCAACCGCTTCGCTCGCCGCGCCCACGGCCTCGGTCAAGGCCGCGGCTAGCTCATTCGAGCCCGTCCGCGTCGCCTTCACAGCATCGGTGAGCGAGTCCGCCGCCGAGCCGATCTCTTTCAGAAATCCAGCGATCGCCCCGTGCCGCTCCTCCGTTGACTCCTTGCTCGATGTCGCTACTTGAGGCCGCCTCCTCAATGTGCGATTTGATCTCGGCAAACGACGAGGACAGGCTTTCGGCGGTCGATGACGCCACCTCGTCGAGCGACTCGATGGTCGACGTCGTTTGGTCGCGCGTACTCGCGATCTTCTCGGCGAGAGTGCTTAGGCCAGCAAGAAAGCCTTTCAAGCTTTCGCTCGTCTCGTCCACGACGTCCAGATGCACGGCGCTCTGGTCATCAGCGCCTTGAGTTGCTCGACCCGCTCCTTCGCCGGCTCCAAGAGGTGCGTAGAGCTCCTCGGCCTTTTTGCCATTTTGTTCGACTAATTCTTGGATCGATTCGGCCATGATGCGTTCGCTGTAAGTGACAGTTGTTGACTCGCCAGCGGTAGTCGCTCGCGTGATGAACTGACAATGACCAGGTCGCCAAATGCGCACGTCGACTTGGGCCGGCTCTGCGCGCAGTGCGTCGCTGAGCGTCTGAAACGACTTTTCCCAACGGGCGCCGTTCTCAGGGCTTTCAGCCGCCACGGCGAGGTTACCTTCGGCGTCGATGTCCATCGTCAGCCGCAGCGGTCCCGCCAATCGCGAGCCTTCATGGCCGTCGATCGCCAGTTCGCCGAAGTCCTGCCTGGCGTCAGTCATGTCTCGATCCCAAGCAATGAATTTCAACTCAATCCGATCCTGTTCCGCGTCGCACAAATGCAGCTCTCGGGTTGCCGATGCCGTGACCGATCATGTCCGCGCAACACCTCCTCCGCCACGATGCGACCGGAGGACGCCTCGCGAAATACGATCCCGACTGAAGGCAAGCCGCCTTCGCCGCCGCTCAGCTTGCCGGGCGATTCGACCGCCCCGAACGCCACCGCTTCCGACTGGCAGACGACGATCGCCGACTCATCGACGTCGCCCCACGACACGAGCAGCTCTTTCACGCCGATCACCGACGCCAGCGGTCCCACAAGCACAACGTTATCAATATCGGACCACCCCGTATGCGTCGCTGACAAGCATTTCTCCGCGACGTTGACGAAGCAATCGACCAGCGGCTTGCCGCAATCCTCCAAACCCCTGCGGGTTAGGCAAACGTCGTCGTGGCGCACGCCCAGATACGCCGTTGTCGCTACCAGCGGTCGATCATACGCGTCGGTGCACCGCGGCAGCAATTCCAACACAATCTTCTTTATGCGCGATGGAAGTCGTTCTTCGGCTGGCTGCCGCAAGCACTGCCGCCAGGTCGCGGTTCGAGTCAGTTGACCGGCAATTGTTTCCAACATTTGGTCAATCGAAGCATCGGTGCTGTCTTCGGCGCCATCGAGTCGCCACTCGCCGCCTACCGTGCGACGTGCGACGGAAGCTTCCGCCCGGCCGGCGACAGCGCTTAGCGCCAGCACTGTACGCCCCAACTCTCGACGCGCGCTCGCGTGAGCGACGGCCGCTATCGAACTTTCCACCATCCGGACGCCGCTGAATCCCGCAAGCCTTGCGGCGCTGACGACTCGCTCGACGCCCGTCGTCGCCCAGGGTCGAGGGGACCGCAATCACAGCATGATCAACGACTCGCCGCAACGCCGCCTCGGCGTCGTCGCGAAGCTTGGCCAACAGCAAAGCCACGAATGCGAGGCCGTCCCGAAGTTCGCCCCGACGCATCGCTGAACTGCGTGACGTTTTCCTGAAGATCGAAAAGCCTCACGTTGAATGTCCGTGCGCTCGGCTGCCTTTCGAGTAATCGCCAGAACGGCAGTACCGCCGTGCCCGCAGCAATTGCCGTCGGCAATCAGCGCACCAGCGGCGGCGTCGCCAGCGAGTCCCGATCATGGCGATCGCCGCACAGCGTCAGCGTGCCCCAATTGTTGACATATGAGGCATGCGCCGCCGTGACGCCTAACGAAATGCCGATTTCAGTATGGTTTGGCGGTGACATCGTTAGCACAACTGGCTGGATCGAATTGCCTAAAGTGCGGCGTTAATTACAGCCGGTCTTTGTCTTGGCGAAAACTGTCTTCTCTACTGGCAACTACGATGGCGTTTCAGCGCTGAAGCCTGGGCTTCGGTCGCCTTCGGTTTGACAATAGTCACGGCGGCCTGCTTGGCGCCGTAGTTTTTCCGCCAGCGACGTCTTTCGCGCGCCTGCATCGCCGCCTTCCTGTGCACGGCGCCGAAGCTGGCGCCGCTTTTCGCGCGGCCAATTTTTCGGCCGCGTCAACTTGCCGGCGGCGGGTTTGGCCTCGCCAACCGCGGCCGCCGATTGGATCGACTTGCGATCCGAACGCATTTCGGCGAGGGCGGGCTTGCCGCCGTCAGTCTTTTTCGCGAGCGGCTCGCCTTTCTCGCTTCTGGCCGCCTTTTGCCCCGCGAGCTGTTGCCGCCAGCGAAGTCGGGGCGGGTCCTGCCGCGGCAGCCTTCGCGTCGGCGTCACTGCTGCGCACCGCCTTGCGCACCGCTAGTTTGGCGGCAAGCGTGGGTTCCGCGTCGCCACGGTCTTTCATTTTCTTTTCGGGCACGGCTTGACCCGACCGCCGCGCCTTCAGCTTTTCAGCCAACGACGGTTTGTCCCCGCCGGACTTGATCGTGACTTTGGCGCGGCGTTCGCTTTTGGCCGCCTTCCGCGCCGCAAGCTTCGCCTTCCTCGCTTCCCGCTGCGCTAGCCGCGCCGCCTTCGCATCGTCAAGCTTTTCGACGCCTTTTTTCTCCACCTGCCGCCGGCTTTTTCGCGCGGCAAACTTTTCGGCCAGTGACGGCTTGGCGTCGCGCCGCTTTGCTTGCCGACGTCCGGCCTTCGCTCCCTGGCCGGCCTTCTTGGCCGCCAGCTTGTCTCGAAAACTCATTTTGCCTGTCCGGTCGCGCGATCCAGTCGATGCTTTAGAGACTCGCTCTTTGTCCCCTGGCGGTACGCGCTTCGCCGAGGCCAGCTTGGCCTTCACAGACGCAAGGTCGTCGACTTTGCCGTCGATTGGCGACTTCCGCTGCGATCCAACGTCGCCCACGAGCGGCGCCGTGCGCAGCTTTTCTTCCGACGAGCTCGCCAGCGCGACCACGGACCCGCGCAGTTTTCGAGCCGCTTCCGCTCCTCCTCCAGCAATTTTTTCTCCGCCTCAACCAGCTTGGCGGCGGCATCTACGCGTTCTTTGTGCTCGTCGGCGTCAAATTGATTGCGGGCCGACAAGTCGTCGGCGGCTTCGGCGATTTGCTCGTCGAGGCTCTTGGCCGTCTCCTTCAGGTAGTCCTTCACGACCCCCAGCTTCGTCTTGTGCGCAGGTCAAAGACTTTCATCCCTTCGGCATAGACGGTGTCTTTGATCTTTTGCAGCTCCTTGGCCATCTGATCCTTCGATTCGTTCCGCCAGCGCACGATGGCGTCGAACATGGCGGCGAAGAATACTGTGACCGCCGCGAGTGTAAAGCCCGGCCCCAGCGCCTCGAAATGCCGCCAAGTTCAGAGGGCTGAAGCACCTCTTTGCTAGAGCCCATGCGACCCGCCAGGCCGGTCAGCATGATCAAAATGAAAACCTTCTGCCGACCGGCGGTCAACAAGTCGATGATGCTGTGCCGGGGTATCTCAATATCGACGTCTTTGCCGATCTGAATTAGATTCCTGACCGCGTACCAGATCGGCTCTTCGTCGAGCGCTCCAGCGAGTGTCGGCGCGTCGGGGATCAATGGTGCGAATCCGTTGCTCAACGTCTCGCGTCAGCTTCTGCAGGCCTGCGTTGACGCCGCTGATCTGCTCGAGCAAGCCGGGTGCGCAGGTTCTCAATGAGCCGGCGGTTGATTCCCGCAAAATGGGCGGCGTTTACGCTGTAGACGGCAACCTTGGCGCCGTACTCGACTTCCAAATTCGACAGCTCGATCTCCGAGGCGATTTCCTGCATGAGCTGGCTCAAGCGACCCAATGGCTGCATGGCGGCGCGCGGCCGAAGTCAGCTTGTTTTCCAACTCGGCGATCGTGCGCGACACCTGGAAGCGATCGTCGCCGAAAGCCTTGCTCGACTTGCCGCGTCGAGCTCCCGTGCGTTGCGACCGCCTCGCGATCGCGTCGCTCTCCCGGTCCAGGTCTTGGGCGCCGGCGCCGATCCTCCGTCCCAAGCTCTCGACCGCCGACTCCGCACCGCGGCCAGCCGGAAGCTCCTGAGCGCCCTGGCGCTGGTTCGATTCAGGAGCGGGAAGCACGGCGGCGACGTCGTGGCCCCCGCTGCCCGACAGGTGCACCTTCCCAAGCCACCGCACGATGATTTCTCACGCCGAAAAACGTCTCGGCCGGCGACCCCGTTGGCCCGTCGACTTCCCCGCCGCCGTGGGCAGCGGGCGCGGAATTCTCGTCGGCGTCGCCGACTGTCACCGTGCAAATCGCCGGAAAGTCGTCAAGCAAGGCGCCAAGCAGTCGAAGTTGCTCCGCGTCAGCGAACGCGACGCCTCGCAACCAGGCCAGCACCAAAATGTCGGTATGCCGCCCAAGCTGCGCCAACAAGTGGTCGTTGTCGAAGATGGCCTCCGGCGTCGTGGCCACTGCCAGTTCCACGTTCTGAAGTCGCGATCAACGCGCCTCGACCGCCGCGGTGCGACCAACTCCGCCCGGCTCCCTCGACCCGCACCCTCCGGCACATTGCAATTTACTGTCGCAATGACGCCATCCTTAAGCACCAGCATCGCGCCTGTGGAACCCGTAAGCCACGTGAGAGCCGCTTCGCGCGCTCGTGATCCAAGGCCACGACTGACGCCCGCAACGACGTTCGGTCATCGCTCGAGCGAAGCCATTCCAGCGCGGCCGTCATCGGCTGATCGGCCTGCCCGCGCTCCAGGTCCGTAGCGATCGCCAGCGACTCGACGATCAGATCTTCCAGATTGGGCGCCGATGGACTGGATCGACCGAGGGGCATGAGCCGTTACTTCCAGCAGAAGAGTCACCACGAGTACAAACCGCGTAAGCGCAGCCCACATTCTGCACTGACTAGATAGTTGATGCCACCTTTTTATCCGAAAATCGTCCCCTTTTTTCCGCGATCACGACCGTTGGCCGGGCGACTTACCCGAATGAGAAAGCACGCCTCGGATGGCGACGAGTCTGTCGATTGGGCGGAGTGTCCGGCGCCGCGCTGCGCCCCCGCGCAAACGCTTGGTAATCAGCGTAAACTAATACAGTCGCGCCGGTCGTAGTGCACGCCGTTTTAAAAAGCTATGTTTGTCTGATCGAATTAACCCCTCGTCGCATTGATCCGCCTTCGCGGATTAAATAAATTTGCTGGTGTGCACGTGCACACGCCTCTTCGCCTGCACATCGCGCCACGTTCGCACCGCTTCAATATGGATTCACTGCAAACGAGTGCGCCCGCGACGGCCGCTGACTTGATCTTGGGTTCGCCCGACGGCGTCGATCTCGCCGCCGCCCAGGCGGACCAGCCAATCGCCGTCGGCGCGACAACCGCACAGGTCGCAACGCCTAAGTCGTCATTGCTCACGCTCTTAAACCCGGTCTCGCTCTCGCTCGAAAACCTGTTGGCGATCGGCCTAGTCATCGGGCTGTTGATCGCCGTGGTCGCCTATCGCGTGGCGCTGCATCAGCGCGAATCGACGCGCTGGGTATTCAGCTTCGGCTGCGTGGCTGCGGCGATTCTCGCCGTCGTTGCGCTGGCGCAGTGGTCGCAGTCGCACGACGCCGTCGTTTCGACGCCGCCCGCACAGCCGTCAGCGCAGCGGCAGCTCGTCGACGACTGGGGAATGTCCGCCAAACCGTCGAAAGCTCAAACTCCTGTTCGACAAGGCGCCGACGCACCGCGGCCCATGGAATTTGAGTCGCGCATCTCCCAAGAGATCCAAAATCTCGAAGCCTATCACGCCCAGTTGGAGCAACACCTCGCCTCGCTTCGCAACGCCACGGGGGAGCAGGTGAAAGAACTGGAACGCCGCATCAACGAGCTCGACGCCGACCCGGGGGTTTCTTTTGATTGCCGGCAAATCCAGCAGGAATTGCGCAGCTCAAGCAGACGAGAGCCGTCGAAAGCGAGCGAGCACCGACACAACAGTTTGCTGCCACATCACAAACTGCAACGGCGTTCGGGCCAGTCAACCCCTCCTATCGCGTGGCTTATCCGGCTTCGTGCCCGGCCGCGTCGGCTCCCGCGGCGTGCTCCTGTACCGTTTGCAGGGTCGGGCAGTTGGCGTCTCCCATGGCGCCAACGACCCGCGTCTCGTACTCGCGTGTGCTGCCGGCGACCTACAGTTGCCCGCCGTCCTACTCCGCGTACTCGGTGCAGCTGTTTCCGCTGGGTCCGTGCCCCGCGCCCGTTTCGGCGCCGCGACCCGTTTATCTACCTTGGGCTCCGCTGGCGCCCTGACCAATCGCGCCACCCGCGCCGCCCGCTCTTAACCAACCGGCATAGCCAATGGACCGCCGCCAAGCACTTGCAGAACTTGGCCTTTCCGACGCCGCCACATGGCAAGAGATCGAGGCGGCCCTGGCGCTCGAAGCGGCGCCATCGAGCGCGACCCAACGGCGTCGACCGCGGACCAGGCAACGAGAAGTCGCCACATGGAACGCCTCCGCGCCATCCAGGCGCCTGCTCGGCGACTTCGGCGCATCTCCCGCGTTCGAGGCCCTGCTCCAAAGCGGGCTCCGTGATCTGCCCCACAAGGCGGCGGCCGTAGCAAAACCGCTAGTCGCTGAATCGCCGCCGCCACTGCCGCCATCAGACGGGTCGGACCAGCCCGCATCTGTCGCCGCGCCGCCTCCGGCGGAAAGCCGCGCACCGCGCCCACTCAGCCGGGCGAGCCTGTGACGACAAATGCCCCGTCCGGCGAAACCGCGACCCGTTCTTCACTTTCCGGCTCCGCCTGCCGCCGATGCGCCCGCCAACTCGCCCGCGGCAGCCGCTGAAGCCAGCTCCCTGGGTCGGTTTATCCTTAAGCAGAAAGTCGCCGCCACTTCCACCGCCGTCACCTGGCTCGCGTTCGATCCCGAACACCAGAAAAACGTCTACGTCGAGCGGCTTCACTCGGCAAGTCGCCACCGCCGACCGCGACGACCTTGAAGCCGAACTGCGCATCATCGCTGCCTGCGGATGCATCGCCGTGCAGGCGCAAGGTCCTCGACTACTTCATCCACGGCCGCAATCTCGTCATGGTGCACGAGGTTCCCTCTGGCGTCACGCTTCGGGAGGAGATGCAATATCGCCAGGCCGCCGACCATTTTGCCGTCTCCCAGGTCATCGGCATCCTCGATCAGCTCTGCGACGTGGTCAGCGCCATCCACGGCAAGACCTACCTCGGCGGCATCAATCCGGAAGCGATCTGGATCACCAGCGACGAATCAATCACGCTCGATCTTACGCAGAACTACATCCTCAGAAAATACGGCCTCTTGGGCCGCCGCCGACAACGTCGCCTGCCGTGCCCTACCTCGCGCCCGAAGAGCTGAACGCCGACGAGCAGGCTCGATCTCGCCGCTTGACCAATTCAGCATCGCCGCCATCGTGTACGAGTTGCTCGCCGGCGGCAATTTCCAGGACCTGCGGCGTCCGCTGCGCGACGTCAACCCGCTCGTGCCGGCCGACCTGTCGTCCGCCATCATGCGGGCCCTAAGCGACCAACGTGCGTCGCCGGTTTGCCAGCCTCGGCGAGTTCTGGAAGGCGTGCATCAAAGAGCTGAGCCGCCGCGTCCTGCGACTCCGTCTATATCATGCCAGCAGCCTTGCACAGCGTTGGCGCTGACGCTCACGTTAGGGTACCTGTACTATGCCTACCCACGACTCAAGCCAGTGTACGAGCGTCGCCAGGCCCTAGCCCAGGCGGAAGTCGCCAAACGTGCGCTGCACAACTTCCTGGAGCCAGCCATCGCTGGCGCCGACAATCAAATGTCGACGCTTGGCACCTGAGCGGCGACGTCCAAGTCCAACGACGTGCTGGCGAAACTTAACGTTGACCCGCAAATGCGTTTCGCCGTATCTGGAAAACGCAAGCCTGGGCGGCGGCGCCACAGAGCAACGCAAATATCACCGTGCGCCAAACGCCCGAGAAGACGCGAGTCGCTCGTGCTCTTGGACAAGAAGTTGCCGGCCAGAAAAACTCGACCAGGGGCGACCAGCTGCTCTACATGCGGCGCCAACCATCTCGCAGCGGCCGCGGCCTTCAAGCAGGCCAAGGCCGGCTACCAAATCCTCGCCAGCCTCACGCCCACCGCCGAGGAAGCAGCTCGAAGCCAGCGCCAAAAGCAAGGAGCCCCCGCCCCCGGCATGCTGGGTTTTTACCAGCAGTTTCAACATCTGGCCGAACTTGAAAACAAATTGCTCCAAGCCCGCATCGATCTTCGATGCGGATTCGACGAAGTCGCCCCAACTTTTCCGTCAAGAGCTTCGAGGCCCCCGCCGCCGGTCGCAAGATGTGGTCGACGCCCTCCAGGAACAGACGACAAGCCGCCAGAAGCTGTTCGAGCAGGCGTGGGACGATGCCCAGACCAGCCTCGACGAGCTGATCGCCAGCCTGTCCCAGTCGGCCGGCGTGCTGCAGCAGGGCGAGCTGTTCAAGATTCAGCAATTTGACCAGACCGAAGCCGATGTCGCCAAAGAGCTCGATCGATTACAGGCAGGCGTTCTACAAGCACGCCCTCAAGCGCGTTGCCGAGCGCCGCGACGAAGCGAACAACCAGCTAACCCGGGCTGAAGAAATTCTCCGAGTCGCTGCAAAACATTCGCGCCGCCGACCTGGCCGACGAGTCCGCCGTCGGCGACGGCGCCCGCATCTGGCTCGAAATGCAAGTTGACGGCGTGAAGGCACGCGTCCAAACCGCTGACGCCTCTCGCGCGAAATCAAGTACGAGCACTTCATGCCAGCCGAAGATCGACTCGCGCTTTACAACGACGCCACTGATCCCGCCGCCGCCGCGGAGTGCGAGAAAGTGGACTGGCTATCGCAAGCATTTGTCGGCTTCGAAACCGCCGCCCGCAAGGGCCGTGCGCTCGCCAATGCGGTCGATCCCACGCAAACCGAAGCCAATGCCTACGGCGACCTGCGCAGAAATTCGACCTGGTCGACAATCTGCGCGAGCAAGGCCGCCCGCTCCTCCAGTGGTGGAAATCGGCCGAGCAGACCGTCCCCGGCAAATATCGCACCGCCGTTCAGGACAACCTCCGCGAGCTCCAGGCGGCCGACCGCGAGCTTGCCGACGTGCAAGACAAATTCCTCAGCTCGGCCAAGGGCGCCCTGGCCGGCGGAAATTCCGCTCCCGGCGAGCAGCTCGTCGCGCTCAACTGCGCCAGGCCACCGCCGCCGCCGCCAAGTGGACTGCCGCGTCCGGCAGCGCCGATCAGAAGAAGGAAAACTTCGTCGAGCAGACGTTGGATTACTTAAAAAGCGTCACTGCCCGGCAATCCGACGTCGGCGCCGAGTTGAGAAGCAAGGTCGATGACCTGGACGCGGACCTACGAAAGCGCCGACGAGAAAGTCAACCAGAACGCCAAGGTCGCCGACGCGAGCCAAGACGAGGTCAACCGTACAATCCATACCACGCTCTACCCGGCGGCCAAAGAAGAACGAGATCAGAACGAAGACAAGCTCAAAATCACGCGAGAGCAGTTGGAGCCGCTACGATCGGATTTGACCGACCTGAGCGGCATCTATCGAAACTACAAGACCAATCCCGAGGCCAGGCAGCTCCTCAACCAGGCCCATGTCATTCAGTCGATGCCGTCGCTCTCCGGAGTGCGAGTCGGCCAGGCCCTGACCATAGGCGATCGGCTCAACGAAATGATCGACCAGACCACCAAGGAGTTGGATCAACGCGTGGCGCGGCGGGCCGGAGGACCGCTGTTGTCCGACGTTCCGCGACCAACGCCCCCGACCGTCAATTACGCCGCATCCTATCGACCGAATTGGGGCGCCCCTGCCTTCTCACCTCAGACGACGGCGTACTATCCGCAGTCAAACTCTTACGACCCGCGGTGCGTCGTGCCAACCGCAGCTTCGTACTGGCCCACCCAATGGACCGCCCCCGCGGCCCCTTACTACGCCCCGCAACCAATCATTTACAGCGCCCCCTGCTGCCCTACGCACCAAGCTACCGGCCCAATCTCTATCCCGTGCGGTATTGAAATCTGCCCGTCGAAAAGGCTGATTTCGGCGAGGAGGAGTAGCTAGCGCGCCCGGCAGGACTCGAACCTGCAACCCCTGGTTCCGAAGACCAGTGCTCTATCCATTGAGCTACGGACGCGTGCTGGGCAGCGCGGCGATCGTGCCGCCGCGCTCTTGGAATCAGCATACGGATTCCGTGGGCCAGCGACAAGCAATGGCGTCGTCGCCGTGACCGCATCCCTGCATTTGCGGCGGCTGTCTTCGACGCCGGCGGCGCACGCCGGCGCTCCAATTAGAAAGATGCTCGAATCGTTGATCCCGGGTAAAAAGTGATTTCGCGATACTTTTGCACCACCAGCGCCGCCCCCGCGGCCAGCAGGGCCGCGACCGCCAGTAGCATCAGTATTCGACGAATCTTGACGTCCATGCCCCTCAGTATAATCGCCGCCGGAGGTCGCCAACCCGGCCCCCGGCGACTCAAGTAGCCTCTGCCAACGTGACGACCGTCTCCGCTTGGCCAGTGACCTTCCGCATTTTTGGCCGCCTCCGACACATGCACAATCGGTAAGCTAGCCTTTATTAGAACCCGTCTTACCGTGGCCCGGTCATGATCAGAGACGCTCTCCATCTTACGATGGCGGTCATCGCCGCCGCCCTGAGCACCGTGGTCGCCGTCGCCCTGATGGTGATGGTGATCAGAGTGTCTCGCGAGTCCCCTTACTACTGGCAATACCTGCCAGTTGTAAGGGCCGCACCTGCATCGGCTTGCCGCCACCCGCCGCTCGACGAAGCGTCCGTTGTTGGATCTCGGGTTCATTGTTGACTGCGTTTGACGTCGCCAACTTTGCGATCCAGCCGTGCTTGGCGTTTCTTCATCGCCGCGGCTATACTCCGCTCAATCGGCTCGTCTGAGGGCGGGCAACTGAGGTCGGTCGTTAGGCGGCAGCGTGAATCTATGGCGCTCGGCCCGGAGTTCTGAATGAAGGCGTTTCTCATCACCTCCGGCGCCGTCTTCGGCCTGATCGTCGTGGCCCACCTCGTCCGCGTCATCGTGGAACCACAGATGGCCTCCGATCCATGGTTTTGGGCGCTCACGGTCGTCGCCGCGCGCCCTGAGTCTCTGGGCATGGCGCTCTGGCTTGGCGGCTGCACCGCTCGTGACCTTGCGACCCGTGCCGACGCGACGCGACCGAACACAGCGCCGCCGCTTGACCCGCCAGAACGGCGTTACAAAAACGGTGGAATCTGGCGCCTGTCTTGGGACAAACGAGTTTATGACATTGCTCGGCGCCGGGGACGCAACATCCCCAACGCGGCCGGAAGGAGCAGCACTCGCGCCGCGGGCTCCGGGACAGTCGCGGCGGCAGCTACGATCTCATTGCCGCCCAACTGCTGTTGCCAGACAAGGAAATCAGCGCCATCGCTGTCCCCGTCGGCGTCTGCATCGCCGGCAGAGCTGCTCTCGGCCATCGCCGATGTCCAGACGTCGAGGTCGCCGGCGTCCACGAGCCGTCGCCGTTGAAGTCCCCGGCTACGGGCGCCGACGGTGCCGTGACGAGCGGCGGGTCATAGGCGACCCAGATCTGACGATTGCTTCGCTCGACAAAGGAAATCACGGGACGACCCGTCCTGTCGTAAGCCAAACCGACTCCTTGCGACAATTCTAACTGCGTGCCTGTAGGCGTCGTGCTGGCCACGGTGGTGGTGACCCAACTCGGCGACTGTTCGTTGGTATCCATGTAAGCATATTTCAAGACGCCATTGTTCACCCAGGCGGCGCCAAGAACCCCGTCGTCGTTGGCTGCAGCCGCCACATCGGCGATCGGCGGAGAGCTAATCGTGGTTTCCAATGTATCCAACTGCCAGACGCCGGTAGTAATGTTGAAGTGGTAAGCGACGACGGAGTTGCTGCGTGTCAGGCGATCGAGGCCAATCACATACGGCCGAGAGCTGGTGTCGTAGACGACGTCGGCCGAGGGACCGAAGAGCGATTGCTCGCCCGAAGGCCCAAGCTGGGTAGAAAACCAGTTGCCGCCGAGCAGGGGGCTGCGTTGCCAAAAGCTCAAGGGTCCAATGCCACTGCCCTGCTGGGTTATGGCGCCGATCTCTCCCGTGCTGGATAAGGCAATGTCATAAAGTACCTGTGGTCGTCCATCCGGGAATGGGATCATGCTTGTGCTGCCAATGAAGGGGTCGCCATCTTCGTCAAACTTGATGGCTTGCGTGTTGTTTTGCGGAGCGCGAAAGCCGCCCCAGCGACGTTCCCCAGACCGTCAAGCTAGGCGGCTGCGTAGAGCCGCTGGCCGTTTGCACGGCGACGCCGAAGCCGTCGGGCGCTCCGCTGGCTGCCTGCAAATAAATGTTTCCAGTCGGCAGGGAGCCTTTGGTGATGTTCGTCCCGATGCGGTGCCAATTGGTCGCCGGTCCGATCGGAATCTGACCCGTGTTGACGACTGGGAACAGTGAATAGGCGTTAAGAGCACCCTGGTCGAGACCATAGACCACAGGCCAGCTCAGGTTGCTGCACATGGACACTGCCGTTTGCGGCATGCTAGGCATCGTGCTGCGAAAGCCGGTCCGTTGAAAATTCCAGCTGAAATTTTCCGCGGCCGCCGTCGAGGAGAGTTGCCGCCCTATGAGAAAAATGAGGACCTGTCGACAAGCGATCATGCTGTGCGACTCCCGGTAGGTTGCCCCTGATGAGGAGAAGAACCTATATCTATAGAAAAGACATTGCAGGCAGTCAAGTTTTCTCGCCGCAGCAGGCAAAACGCCCCGACCGCATGTCACTCGGCGACGGCCAGCGAGATCATGACGGAAGGGTGGCGGTTCAAGAAGCCGTATCTAGACCGTGGAATGCACCGTATTATTCGGCGACGGGAAAGTTTGAATCAAACTGACGGATTACTCTTCGACTAAGAGCTGCTCAATTTGACGCTCAGCGACTTTCTGGTTGCCCGCGCCCTGCCAGTCCAATTCGCCATACCACCAGAAGCGCACGCGGCCGTGCTTGTCAATGATATAGACGCTGGGCCAAATGCCGTTGTGCCAGGCCTCCCACATCTTCTTTTCCTTGTCCACGGCGACCGGGAATTTCAATCCATGGGTTTCCAGCGAAGCTTTAGGAGTTCGTTTTTGGCTTCGCTCGCGGTCTCCGGCGTGTGGATCCCAATGATGGCAACGCCTTTGCTTGGCAAGCATTCGTACCAGTCTTTGTACCATGGATAATTGTGAACGCAGTTGATGCAACCGAAGGCAAAGAAGTGCACAACCACCACCTGACCGCGAAGCGACTCCATGGTGATCGGACTCGGAATTCATCCAGGCATCGACGCCGTCAAATTCAGGGGCGTCCGCGGGGCTGGCCTTCACCTTGGCGAAGTCAAATGGCTCGCCGAGCATGGCGGCATATTGCGCCGTCTGCTTCTCGTTGAGTACGGCGAGCACTTGTTGTTGTCGATCTTTTTGCAGCCTTGCGAGACCCTCTTGCAGTTGTTCGGGCGTGCTGCCGGCACTTGACTTTCGAGTTCTTGCGCCGCTGTACGAAAATCGTCGCGCCGCGGCAGTGAGGTCTCGCTGCTGCTTTTCCGCTAGCGCGAGCTTGGTCGACACGTCATTTCGGAGCAGCGAGTCATAGCCTTGCGCTTGGAGGATGAGGCTCGTCAGGCGCGTTCGCTGTTCGTCGCTTAAAACCTTGGCGAACTGCTGGCGGAGCTCCGTAAGCGCCGGGCGGGCGGTTTCGTCGGCGCCGCTAGGGCTGACGTCGCGAATGGCCAGCAGCAGGCGATTGTGCGTCTTCAACAGGTCGTCAATAGCACGGCGCTGGTTGTCAGAGAATTTGAGCTCAGCCCGCACGGTTTCGTCACGGATCAGCAAAATGATGGGATCGGCGATAGGTTTGAGATCTGTCGCGGACGTTGCGCACCCTTCGGCCGGCACAGGCGTAGCATCGTCGGCGCCAGCCGCAACGTGCAGAAGCAGCACGACAAGTGTGGCTAGACTGACAGTCTCAACGCGCATGGCACTTACTCCCTCCAGGGAGACTTTCATTCTATCGCCTTGGCAGGGAGGGCCCATTGTCCCCGCTCGACTTCACGGAAGCCCCCGTTTTCAGGCCTCCGACCATAGTCGCCCCGCAAAAAATCGGGGCCTATCGCAGTTATGAATGAGATCGCGGCCAAGCAAATTACCTGTTGCCGAGTCTCTCCGAGACTCGACCGCACTACGCCAGCCACTCCAAGAAAGCCACCAGCCCCATGAAGACGGCCATGAACACCAGCACCCACACCGCGAACCGCACCGCGTGGTGCAGGATCGGCTGCATCAGCTCGTGCCGCGTCGCGGCGCACACCAGGCTCACCGACACGATCAGCGGCACGGCGTACCACAAGCTGGCGATCGCCGCCAGCGGCGGCAGGATACAGGCGACGGCAAGGTCAAGTGCGACAGGGCAATCATGTCGAGTTGAGGCCCGATCCAGCTCCGCAGGGGAGCGGTCAGCGGACTTCCACGACGTCCGGCGTCGGTCCGGCTTCTTCTCTTTCGCGTGCGCGCTGGATCACCAGCGGCCCGCCGTAGGCGTCGCAGATCACCAGGATGTTCAACAGTCCCGCGATCACCGTGTACACCGTGCCCAGTTCGTATCGCGGATGCATCTCGACCGTCCACATCGCCAGCTCGTTGGGCTGCGTCGACACGTGCCTCGAATCGTCCGTCCACTCCGTCGGCGCGTTCTTGGGCGGCCGCATCACAGCCGCCCAACAGCGGCGGCTTGCCGACTTCCTCGCGCGAGCCCGCTCCACCAGCGCCGGCATCGCCGGCAGGCCCACGCCGAGCTGGCAGTAGTACTGCCACCGCCACGGCTCGTCGCCGGGGCTCGAGGCGTACACCACCTTGCCCTCGCCGAGCCACAGGCCGAACACAAACGTGCCCAGGATGCAGACGAAGAACAACAGCCCCTTGCCCGTGCGGCCCTGGTACAGGTGCCCCATGCCCGGGCACGAGCCACGCCAACAGCGCCGCCAGCCACGGCTGCTTGAGCTCGATCTCCAGCGGCTCGTCGTCGGCGGGGTTGTTGTAGCCGGCGGGGAGGATGGCCTTGGTCATGAGTTGGAAGCTGCGAGGGACGAGGTGCGAGTTGACGAGGCGCGAGGCGATGCCGCATCGATGGACGTCGATTCTAAACCGTGCGGGCTGGGAAAACCCATACCAGCGCGCGCGCGCGGGGACCTGTCTGCATTTCGCCGCCGCGAGCCGAAGCTTGGCGTCCGGGCGGGCGATTGCCCGATTTCGTCGCGTCGGCCGGGCGGCGGCGCGGACGATCTCGCTCAGGGCGAACTGCTCGTTCAAGGCGGCGCGACGCCGCGACTCGGATCGTCGGGCGTCCTTGGCGGCGACGCGATCGGCCGGCGGACTCGGCCCGCGGCCTTGCTCGTCGACTCGTCGACCGAGCCGGCTTCGCCTCCGCCGCCTCGGCCGGATCTCCAGCGAGGTGAGCAGCAGCTTGGCGCCGTCGTCGTCGGTCGCGCGGTCGGCGCCGCGCCATCGCGGCCGCGATCACCGTCGCCGCCAGCTCGCGGTTGGCGGCGCTGCGCGCGCACGCTCGACTTCCAGCTCCACGTGCACAAACGACCCGCCCAGACTCCGCGACAGTCGGCCTTGCTCGTTCTTGCGTGGCCGCCAGCGAGGTGAACGTCACGCCGGGCACGCCGCCGTTGAGTCGCTGGTTGAGCCGCGAGTCGGCCGCCTTGTCGTTGAACACGTAGCTGGTCAGCCCGCGATTCTCCAACAGGGCGTCGCAGGTTCGCGCACCTCGGGGCCACTTCGCCGTTGCCGGTCGAGGCCACCACCTCGGCGCCGTGGGGAAAGTCGTGCTTGCCGCCGTCGAAGCCGTGAATCTGCCACGCCGTCACCCGCGCCGTCGGCCCGATCCACGCCGTGTGCACCTGATGAAAGATGCTGTCGACCAGGTCGGGCACGTCGGCCTTCGTCGCGATGGGCGCCGGCCAGCAGAAAGCCCTTCGCCGCCGGCGTACTCGAACACCAGGCCGCCGATCTCCGGCGTTTGCACGTCGGCGATCGGGTGCGGCGCCTCGACCAGCGCGTCGATGCGGCTGTGCGGATTGACGATGTACGAGCCCCAGCCGCGGATCGGCTTCGACCCGGCTCAAGTCCTCGCGCAGCACGTAGTACTCGCTTCTTGGTCTGCGAGTCGGTGAACTCGACGACCTCGTAGTCGAGCTTGGCCGCCTTGCGGGCGGCGTCCTCCACGTCGCCCCAAGCCAGCGCCGCGGCCAGGTGGCGGAAGTCGTTGAGCGCCGGCGTCGGATCGACGTACGGCCGCGGGTCCAGCGGCGACTCGTCGATGCACATAGTCGCTGCTAGCAAGCCGGCGATGAGCGCCTGCAGCCGGCCGGTCTCCGTCTTGATGGTCTGAGCCTGCGCCGGCGTCGCCGCCAGGCACGCGAGGCCGCCGACGGCCGATAGCAATAGTGCGGCCAATCCTTTGGTCATTGAGGCGCCCTTTCCTTCATCCATGAATTCACAGGAGGCGCGACGGCCCGCCCAGCATCATGCCGGACTTTCATGCCGTCTAAGTTTTGGCCGCGCCGCCCGTGGCGCCAAAGCACGCCGGGCAGGGTCGACCTACACAGATTCCTTTGTGCCGCGGCCAGGCCATGAAATTGAAAGCCCGATCCGCGTACCGCCAGTTGCTTGAGGGGGTGAGGTTGAATTCGCCCGATCACGCCGCCGCGGCGAAGGAACCCGCGCCGCACGACCAGCTGCAAGCAGCAAGCCGTCGGCGGCGCAAATCCCAACGAACAGGGGGTGATTATGGGGAAACCGCCGAACGGGGCAACCCCGATTCACCCCCCACGCTAGCAAGCCGGCGCCCCTCTCTATAAAGCCGGCGATGGCATCGCCGGTCCGGCCGACGCGCTGAACATACGCCCCGACGCCCGCGTCTCTCGCGACCATAAATCCAACTCCCGCCCCCACAACCAACAGCCAAGATCCACCAGGCTCCGGCGTCGCCACGCTCGCCGCCGCCGCGCCGGCCGCCTCGCGTGAAGCAATGCGCTGCCACGCCAACATATCCGCGCCGTCGACCTTTCCATCGCCGTTGCCGTCGGCGCCCATTTCAGGCTCCGATTGTCCGAATTGACCGCCCCAATCCTCCAGATCGAGCTGGTTAACGTCCCCGTCTTCGTTGTAATCGCCCGGCCCAAACGGCTCCGACCCCAGCACGCCGTCGGCCAGCCCCGCCACGAGCTGCCCGTCCGCCGCCGAGAGGTTCAATTTCGTCACCACCGTGCTGAGGTCGATGTCGCTCGTGGTCACGTCGTCGTAAATCGTGCCGTACAGGACCAGCGCGTTCAGCAGCGTCCCACGGTTTTGGGCATGATAAATGTCCGACCCGTAGAAATTCAACGGAAAACCACCATCCTGCCAGGCTTCCCCGGCCCGCGCGAGCTTGACGAGATCAGCGCCCGCCGCCGCATTGATGTTGTCCGTGGAAAAATGGTATCCCTCGCGAAGTTCCTGTTGCATTTGCACCGGTCCGCCCGGGAAGTCGGGCCTGGCGCCAAGGTAAACCGAATGCCCGGGTCCCCGCGCCGAAGTTTCGTACAGAACGGGAATCACCTCGGGACTGTGAGCCTTTACGAGGTTGTACATCCCCAGCGTGCTGGTGAGGTGCAACGCCAGATTGCCGATGTGCGTCGGGCTCGTCGAGTAATCCTGCAGCACCACGTTTTCCCACTTCTCTCCCGCCGTGATCCCGCTGTTGATGACGGCCGTGTTGTTCAGCCGGTGCCACTCCATCGTCATGCTATCGACGGACGCATTTCTGTTGGCGGCGCCACATGCCCGGCCGCGAGTGCGATGTCCAATACGACGTTCGGCACCGACCTGGTGCTGCCGCAGCAAACGGCATTGGTAAAGCTATTGCCGAACCACAGAATGTCCTTCGGGTCCTCGGCCCGGCAAACATCCGCGAGACCAGCGCAGCATAGGCAACCCAATAGCCCGATACGAAGCAGGAACAACGAGCGCGTCATCGTTTGAACTCCTGGAGCAGGCGGCTAGCGAGAAAAAGCCCCGTCGCGTAAGCCGCCACCGCTGCGAATAGTGCTCGTGATCATACACGATTACAATCTGAGCTGCGATGCAATCACCCATCGCCCGTCCGACCGGATCGCTAGGCAAGCCTGAGCTGCCAGTTCGCCCGACCCGTTGGTCGGTGCAGTCGTCGCTTGCGGTTTAGCCCCCGTGAGCGTCGAAGACCATCATGACCCATCCGCTAACAAATCATCGCCTCCTGATCTTCGTCGGCGACGATCTACGAAGACCTCGAACTCTGGTACCCGAAGCTGCGCCTGCATCGAAGCCGGCGCCGAGGTCGTCGTCGCCGGTCCGAAGCCGGCGCGACCTACGCCGGCAAGCACGGCTACCCCTGCGTCGCCGACGCCGCGATCGCCGACATGCACGCCGACCGGTTCGACGGCCTGGTCGTCCCCGGCGGATTCATGCCCGACAAGCTGCGGCGCGACCCGCAAGGTGCTCGAGCTCGTGCGCGACTTCCACGCCGCGGGCAAACTCGTCGCCGCCATCTGCCACGGCGGCTGGATTCCCATCTCGGCCGGCGTCTACCGCGGCGTGCGCGTCACCGGCTCGCCCGGCATCAAGGACGACCTCGTCAACGCCGGCGCCCTCTGGGAAGACGAGCCGGTCGTCGTCGACCGCCACTTCGTCTCCAGCCGCAAGCCCGACGACCTGCCCGACTTCTGCCGCGCCATCCTCGAAGTCCTCGCCGCAAAACATCCGGCGTGAATGCTGACGCTCGGAAAGGCCGTTGCAATTGTGCGGCGTTCTCTCTCGTTCATATACCTCACGCAAAGGCGCGGAGCGCAAAGACGGAGCCGATGAAAACAAAGGAGAAGGACAATTTCGGAAAACCAATCTTCTCCTAATCGGCGCCACTCCTGATCAGTGACGACCTGCGCGAATCAGCGTTCCCTTTTCCTTCGGTTTCGTCTCTTTCCGTTCCCCCTTTGCGCCTTAGCGCCTTTGCGTGAGATTTTCTTGGTCGTCTTTCGGAAATGACGACTAGAAAATGGCCGCGCTCTATGGTACTGTACGCCTGTGTACACAATCGCCGCGCTGCGCAGCCGTTCGGTCCGCTGTGCGATCGAAGCCATCGCCAGAAAGTTGCAAAACGAATGCGACAAATGCACGCCGCTAGTGACGCAACTTCTCGACGGTCGCCGAGTCCCGCTCGGCGCCGACGCTGCAGAAGTCGGACCTTCTGCGGCGACAAAAAGTGGGACCCCCGTTCTCGCCGCAAAATGTTCGCTCGGCAAACGCCGAGCCGCGACGCGACCGACGCCAAATCGAGCCCTCAGCAAAATCGTTCGCCAGACCCTGGATTTCTCGAGGAATCCACGCCAGCATTTGCCGCCGGCCACGCTATAAGAGCACGCCAAATTTTGGTAGATTGGAACGCCCCGATCGAACCACCGTCTAACCCGCCAATTTCTGGCGTTTTTCCACGCCATCGACCCGCGGTGCGCCGGCCGCTTCCTAGCGCCGCATCGCCCGCCTGAAAGGACCATAAATCGTGTCGACCGACTTGCCCCCCGACGATCCGCAGGACGCTGCCGGCGAGCCCGAGCAAGCCATCGCGCTGCGCCTGATCGACCTGCCGATCGAGGACGAGCTGAAGGACAGCTACCTCACGTACGCGATGAGCGTCATCGTCAGCCGGGCGCTGCCCGACGTGCGCGATGGGCTCAAGCCCTCGCAGCGGCGGATTCTGGTCGCGATGAACGACCTGAACCTCACGCCCGGCGCCGGCCGCGTGAAGTGCGCGAAGATCTCCGGCGACACGAGCGGCAACTACCACCCGCACGGCGAAGCGGTCATCTATCCCACGCTGGTCCGCATGGCCCAGGAATGGAACATGCGGCACGTGCTGATCGACAAGCAGGGCAACTTCGGCTCGATCGCCGGCCTGCCGCCGGCGGCCATGCGGTACACCGAAGCCCGCATGTCGCCGATCGCGGCGATGATGCTCGACGACCTGAAGCTCGACACGGTCGACTTCGTGCCGACCTACGACGAGCGGCGCACCGAGCCGACGGTGCTGCCGTCGAAGTTTCCGAACCTGCTGGTCAACGGCGCCAACGGCATCGCGGTGGGCATGGCCACGTCGATTCCGCCGCACAACCTGGGCGAAGTCTGCGACGCGCTGATCGCGCGTGATCGACGAGCCGGACGTCTCGATCGACGAGCTGCTGGAGATCATGCCCGGGCCCGACTTTCCCACCGGCGGCATCATCTGCGGCCGCAGCGGCATTCGCCGCGGCTACCACACGGGCCGCGGCACGATCGTCGTCCGCGCCCGGGCGCGCATCGAGGAGTACGGCAAGAACCGCTACCGGATCGTCGTCACCGAGATTCCGTACCAGCAGGCGCGCGACCGCGTCGAAGAGCGGATCGCCGCAGCTGGTCGAACGAGGACCGGATCAAGGGCATCTCCGGCGATCCGCAACGAGAGCGACCTGAAGGAGCCGGTGCGGCTGGTCGTCGAGCTGAAGCGCGACGCCGACCCCGACGTCGTGCTCAACCAGCTCTACCAGTTCTCGCCGCTGCAAGACATCGTTCTCGCTCATCTTCCTGGCGCTGGTCGACGGCAAGCCGCGGACGCTGTCGCTCAAGGAGATGCTGGAGGAGTTCATCCGGCATCGCGTGACGGTCATTCGCCGCCGCACGCAGTTCCTGCTGGCCAGGGCCCGGCAGCGGAAGCACACGGTCGAAGGCCTGCTGCTGGCGCACGCCAATATCGACGAGGTGATCCGCGTCATCCGCGCGTCGGCGACGCAGGCCGAGGCCAAGGCGCGGCTGATGGGCGATCGAAGCGCCCGGCCGCGCATGATGCAGCGGGCGCTGGGCGACGAGGGCTTCGCGCATGTTCCAGGCGGAGCGCGGCGTGGCCGAGACCTACACGCTCACCGCCGGTGCAGGCCGACGCGATCCTGCGGATGACGCTCGGCCAGTTGGTCAACCTCGAGCAGGAAAAGCTCGGCGAGCGAGCATCGCGAGCTGCTCGACGGAGATCGCCGAGTACCTGCGGATCCTCTCCGACGAGCAGAACATCCTGCGGCATCATCCGCGACGACTGCTCGAGAGCTGAAGCGCAAGCACGGCGACGAGCGCCGCACCGAGATCAGCGGCGAGGAGATCGGCGCGATCGACCTGGAAGACCTGATCACCGAAGAGACGATGGTCGTCACGATCAGCCACCAGGGCTACATCAAGCGCACGCCGGCCAGCACCTACCGCGCCCAGCGCCGCGGCGGCAAGGGGATGAAGGGGGCCAAGACCGAGGAAGAAGATCCGATCGAGCACCTGTTCGTCGCCAGCACGCACGACTACCTGCTGTTCTTCACCAACCGGGCAAGGTCTACTGGCAGAAGGTCTACGACCTGCCGCAGCTGGCGCGCGAGAGCCGCGGCCGGGCGGTCGTCAACCTGCTCAACCTCGCCGAGGGCGAGAAGATCGCCGACTGCCGCGCGGTGCGCGATTTCGACCAGCCCGACCACTTCCTGATGATGGCCACGCGCAGCGGGCTGGTGAAGAAGACCGACGCTGGAGGCAGTACAGCCGGCCGATGAAGGGCGGCATCATCGCCATCAAGCTCCGCGAGGACGACGAGCTGGTCGACGTCGTCGTCACCAAGCCGGGCGACGAGGTCGTGCTGGCCACGGCCAGCGGCATGGCGATTCGCTTCAGCGAGGCCGACGCCCGGCCGATGGGCCGCAACACCAGCGGCGTGAAGGGCATCAGCTCTCGGCGCGGCGACGCGCTGGTCGGCATGGTCGTGGCCGATCCCGACGCCACGCTGCTGACCGCCTGCGAGAACGGCTACGGCAAGCGGACGCCGTTCGGCCCGAACAGCCGCCGCCGGCGACGGCGACGCCGCGATCGCCGACGACGACGACGCCGACGGCGAGCCGCCGCCGAGCGAGCCGTCGACGCCGACGACGAAGGCGACGAGGACGAAGCAGCTCGCTCCGGCAGCCGCTACCGCACGCAGCGCCGCGGCGGCAAGGGCCTGCGCGACATCAAGACCACCGACCGCAACGGCCCGGTGATCGGCATCGTCCGCGTCGACGACGACGACGAACTGCTGATGATGACCGCCCGCGGCAAGATCCAGCGGATCGCGGCCGGCGACATCAGCGTCATCGGCCGCAACACGCAGGGCGTGCGGATCATGACGCCTCGACGAAGGCGACACGCTGGCCGCCGTGGTCCGCGTGCCGCAAAGACGAAAACGGCGGCGACGAGGCCGCCTGCCGGCC
This sequence comes from uncultured beta proteobacterium, assembly GCA_963747775.1. GTDB lineage: Bacteria > Pseudomonadota > Gammaproteobacteria > Burkholderiales > SG8-39 > JAGVSZ01. The sequence continues at coordinate 4,069 of CAVVGT010000016.1, read as the reverse complement.
GAGGAGTCGCTCAGCAGTCCCGGCGAAGCCGCCACACCGACGAGGATCCGAATCATGACCACGCTGCGGCGACGCCTCAGCGCTTCGAACGCCCGCACCGCCGCCGCCTGCACCTCCGCCAAAGCAACGCCTTTTGCCGCCGCGATCGTGGCGCACGCCTCGTACTCCGGCGAAAACCGCTCGCTCCCGTCCGGCAGCGTCGCGACGACGCCCGCGATCGGGCCGAACGGCGTCTCCACCGTCACGCGCCGCCGCGGCAGCGTCATCCGCTGCGACCGTCGACCGCCGCAGGCCCAGCGCCGTCGTCTCGCGAAACACGATCGCCGGCCAGCTTCTCGGCGTCCGCCGGCCGGCACTGCACCGCCAGCAGCACGCCCGGCCGATTCTTCTTCATCGCCAGCGGCGTCGTCGACACGTCGAGCGCCCCGGCCTTCCACAGCTGCTCGGCGCAGTAGCCGATCGACTCGCCCGTGGCGTCGTCGAGATTGGTTTCCAAGCAGCACGATCGTGTCGCGTCGCCGCCGCCGAGTCGCCGTCTGCCCCGACGATCAGCCGCAGCAGATTGGCGTGCGTCGAAATCCTTCTGCCCCGCGCCGTAGCCGATCCGCTCGATCGTCATCGCCGGCAGCGGGCCGAACTCGTCGACCAGCGTCGCGACGATCGCGGCGCCGGTCGGCGTGGTCAGCTCGCCCTCGCACGGCGAAGTCGGCCAGCGGCACGCCGCGCAAGCAGCTCGGCCGTCGCCGGCGCGGGAATCGCACAGCGGCCGTGGGCGATCTCGACGAACCCGCTCCCGGTCGGCACGGGCGAGCAGACGATCCGCTCGACGCCCAGCAGGTCCCAGGCGATCGCCGAGCCGACGATGTCGGCGATCGAATCGACGGCGCCGACCTCGTGGAAGTGGACCTTCTCGATCGTCGTGCCGTGGACCTTGGCCTCGGCCTCGGCCAGCCGGCGGAAGATGCGCGTGGCCAGCTCCCGCTGCCGCGGCGTGAGCGATGCTGCCGTCGATCATCGCCGTGATGTGGTGCAGGTGCCGGTGCTTGTGCTCCGGCTCGTGCTCGACCGTGAGCTGCAGGGCGCGGAAGCCCTTCTTCTTCACCTCGGCGGTCGCCAGCCGGCAGCTGGGCAGGCCGAGCGAATCGATGCCCGCCTGGACCGCGGCCAGATCGACGCCGGCGTCGACCAGGGCGCCCAGCGTCATGTCGCCGCTGATGCCGCTGGCACAATCGAGGTAGGCAATTCGCATGGAGTGGTTCCGCGTGCCGGTCGTGAAAGCTCGAGCGCATCGCTAGCCGTGCTGGCGCCGATCGCCGTCCATTCTAAGGCAGCCGCGCGATCACCGGGAATCGCCCCATGCGCGCGACCGAGTCGCCGACCGCAATTGACGCCGCCTGCGCCGGATTCGCTACCTTTCGCCGCGATTCTTGCTCCTGTAGCCTGGCGGGCTGGTCCCATGACGGCACGCGCCGTCGACAGCCTCGCCGCTCGCCTCAGCGGCCTCGCCGCTCGGGCTGCCGCCGCGCATCAAGGTGCTGTACATCACCCCGCGCGACGGCGCCGGCCACTGGCTGGCCGAGGCGTTCGCCGCCGACGGCGCCGCGCAGATCGTGCTCGAAGAAGTCGATCGGCGTCACCGCCGGCCTCGCCCGGCTGCGCGACGAGGTGTTCGACGCGATGCTGGTGAGCCACGAGCCGCCGCGTGCTCGACGCCATCGAATTCGTCGACGGCTTTCGCGCCGGCGGCGGCGACGAGCCGCTGATCATCCTCGGCAACGAGCCGCCGCAGCGCGCTCGACGCCGTCTGCTACGAAGCCGGCGCCGACGACTACTGCTGCGTCGCGCGAGACCACGGTCCGCGGCCTGCTGTGGAAGTTCGCCCGGGCGATCCAGCGATTCAACCTGTCGCGCGAAAACCGTCGACTCATCCAAGCCGAGCGGCAGCGGCTGCAGCAGGAGCACCAGGAAGCCGAGCGACTGCTCGAACAGCAGCGGGCGCTGATCGCCGATCTGCGAGCTGCTGCAAGACGGCGACGCGCCGACAGAGCGGCGACAGCCGCGCGATGCAAGCCGGCTGTCGTCGCGCAGCGCCGACGCTGGCGGCGACGCGGCCAGTCGCCGGAGCTGCCCGCGGACGCTGGTGGCACACTACCGCGAGATGCTGCGGGCCTACGTCATCATGGGCGCCGGCAACCTGGCCGACGAAATGGCGGCGCTGGCCGAGCTGCTGGCCGGCTCGAACATGTCCGGCCCAGCGCACGATGCAGCTGCACGTCGAGGTGCTCGAGGAACTGGTCGCCGGGCTCGGCAACCGCAGCGCCCGGCACGTGATGAACCGGGCCGACCTGCTGGCCCTCGAGGTGATGGGACACTTGGCAGACGGCTACCGCGAGCGCTATCATGAGCGCCGCCATCCGCCGCGGCAGCTGCTGCTGCCGGGCTTCGACCCCGCCGCGCGACGGTCGCGCGCCGTTCTCTACCAATCGGCCGCATGAGCGACGCGACGACCACGATCAGCGAGCTGCGCGAGATCATTCGCAAGTTCGTCGACGAGCGCGACTGGCGCCAGTTTCACGCGCCGAAGAACCTGTCGATGGCGCTGGCGATCGAAGCGGCCGAGTTGATGGAGCACTTTCAGTGGCTCACGTCGACGCCTCGCGGGCGCTGGTCGACGACCGGCGAGAAGCTCGCGGCCATCGGCGAGGAACTGGCCGACGTGATCGGCTACGGACTGGCGCTGGCCAACGAGCTGGGCATCGACGTCGCCGACACGATCCGCGACAAGATGGTGAAGAACGCGCTGAAGTATCCGGCCGACGAATTCCGCGGCCGGTATCGGTCGCGACGACAGGGCGGCGCATGAGTAGTTAGCCGCCGGTCAATGACCGGAGGCTAAATGACGTTGCGGCGACACGCGCATGACCGACCGCATCCGCAAGCTCGCGATCGTCGGCGCCAGCGCGCGGGCGGCGGCGTTTTCGGCGTTGCGGGCGGGATTCGAAGTCGTCGCCGCCGACCTGTTCGCCGACGCCGACCTCCAGCGTGCGTGCCCGGCGACGCGCATCACGGATTACCCCGAAGCGCTGGCCGACTGGCTCGCGGCGACGCCGTGCGACGCCTGGATGTACACCGGCGCGCTGGAGAATCACCCGCAATTGGTCGATCAGATGGCGGCGTTGCGACCGCTGTTGGGCAACGGCGGGCGACGTCGCTGCGACAGGTTCGCGATCCGCTCCGATTGCAGCAGGAACTGGGCGACGCCGGCCTCTGGTTTCCCGAAACCACCGACTCGCCCGCGGGCTTGCCGCTCGACGGTTCGTGGTTGTGCAAGACCTACCGCGACGCCAGCGGCGTCGGCGTCTGGAGCCTCAGCGAGCGACGCTGCATTGGTGCGCGCACGACTCGCGAGCACGCCGTCTTCCAGCGCGACGTCGAAGGCACGCCAGCCTCCGCGGCGTTTGTTGTTTTCGAGGATCGCGCCTGGCTCTTGGGAGTGACGCGACAGCGGATGGGCTCACGCGACACTGGCGCCGGACGTTGGCGTTACTGCGGGTCGATCAGCATGCCGTCGATCAGCTCGGCCGTTGCCGTACAACTCGACCAGCTCGGCGACTTGCTGGCCAGCAGATTTCAACTCCGCGGATTGGTCGGCGTCGATCTGGTGCTTGCCGACGATCGGGCGTGGGTGATCGAGATCAACCCGCGGTACTCGGCGTCGATGGAAATAGTGGAGCGCGCGTGCCGTCGCTCGATCGTCGCCGCGCACGTCGCCGCCTGTCAGGGCGCCCTCGCGCCGCTTCAATCCGATTGGCGTCCACGCAGAGTGCGAAGCGACGACTTTTGGCAAGGCGATCCTATTCGCCCGCCAGGACGCTATCGTCACCAACGGCGTTTTTCCGTTGGGCGATCGAGCGAACAAGCGTAGATCCACAGCGCCGCGAGCTGGCCGACGTCCCCTCGCCGGAGAGCAACATCGCCGAGGGCGATCCCGTGCTCACCGTGTTTGCGGAGGGCGACCGCGGCGACCTGCGAGCAAATCCTCGACGAGCGGCTCGCCGAGGTTGAACGC
>CAVVGT010000015.1:0-36740 GCA_963747775.1 uncultured beta proteobacterium | reverse complement strand
CCGCATCGCCCAAGGGCAACGCTCGACCTGGTATTGCCCTGATTGCCAGCGCCGCTGAGGTCCTGGAACCGGCCTCGGACCCTATATTTCCTTTTCCAGTCGAACACTTGCAGCATTCTGTGCACGTGCTACAGTAAGCATGCATGGATACGTCTGCCGTCCCACCCGGAAGTCGCCGCGAGCCTGGTCAAGCGCTTCGAGGACTACAGCGCCTGGCGGGCCGACGTGGCGGCGCGGATCGTCGCGTTTCGGCGCTGGCTACACGTGAACGAGCTCGCCGACGCCCAGACGGAGCTGCGCATCGCCCAGCTGCTCGAGCGGCTGGACGAGGACAAGCTCACGATCGCGTTCGTCGCCGAGTTCTCGCGCGGCAAGTCGGAACTGATCAACGCGATCTTTTTCGCCGACTACGGCCGGCGCCTCCTGCCGTCGTCCAGCGGACGCACGACGATGTGTCCGACTGAGCTCGCCTGGGATCCGTCGGGACCGCCGGCGATCCACCTGCTCCCGATCGAGACGCGCGCCACCAATGCGACCACGAGCGAGTTCAAGCGCTTTCCCGACGAATGGGAATATGTGCCGCTTGACGTAACCGACGCCCGGTCGCTCGTCGAAGCGTTCCAGCAAGTGCGTGCGATCAAGCGCGTGCCCATCGAGGAGGCCAAGCACTACGGGCTCTTCCTCCAGCACGAGACGAGCCAGTCGGCGGGCTTCGCCGCCGACGGCATGGTGGAGATTCCGCGCTGGCGCCATGCGGTCATCAACTTCCCGCACCCGCTGCTCGAGAAGGGGCTGGTGATCCTCGATACTCCGGGTCTCAACGCGATCGGCGCCGAGCCCGAGCTGACGCTCAACCTGTTGCCGAACGCCCACGCGGTCCTGTTCGTCCTCGCCGTCGACACGGGCGTCTCGAAGAGCGATGCCGACGTCTGGCGCGAGTACCTCGCGCTCACGCCGGGCCATCAGAAAGGGCGCTACGTCGTCCTGAACAAGATCGACACGCTGTGGGATGGCCTGCGCAGCGAGGAGGAGATCGACGCCGAGATCGACCGTCAGACGGGATTCGTCGGCGAGGTGCTGGGTGTCCCCGAGGAGCAGGTGCTCGCGGTGTCCGCGCAGAAAGGGCTGGTCGCGAAGATCACCGAAGACAATCGGTTGCTCGGCCGCAGCCGCCTGCCGGTGCTCGAGCGCACTCTCTCGACACAGCTGATTCCCGGGAAGCAGGCGATCGTGCGGGAGACCACCCGTCACGAGGTCGTCGACCTCCTGCTCAACACGCGCTCGATCCTGGAGGCGCGGCTGACCGGCGTGCTCGAGCAGCTCGCCGACCTGCGCAGCCTCCGCGGTCGCAACCTCGACGTGGTCGAGGAGATGATGCGCAAGGTGCGCTTCGAGAAAGAGGAGTTCGAGCGCGGGCTGGCGCGATTCCAGGCCACCCGCGGGGTGTTCTCGCAGCTCACCAACACGCTCTTCACACATCTGGGCATGGACGCCCTGAACGACGAGTCGAAGCGGGCCCTGCGCACGATGAGTCGCGCACGAATCACGCCACGCCTGCGCGCGGCCATGCAGGGCTACTTCGATGGCGTGCGTGGGAAGCTCGAGCGGGCGAGCGACGTGATCGCAGAGATCCAGACCATGATGCAGGCGATGTACCGCAAGTTCGCCGCGGAGCACGGATTGCGCCTCGCCTCGCCGCAGGACTTCTCGCTGCTGCGGTTCCAGAAGCAGTTCGACCGGGTCGAGCGCACTTTCCAGGTCCAGTTCGACACCGTCTATACGATGCTTACGAACGAACAGCTCACGCTGACGCACAAGTTCTTCGACACATGTGCGAGCCAGGTGCGGCGCATCTACCAGTACGCGAACAAGGAGTCCGAGGCTTGGCTGCGCGCGATCATGTCGCCGATGGAACTGCAGGTGCGCGAGCACCAGATGCAGTTGCGCCGCCGGCTCGAGTCAATCCAGCGCATCCACCAGGCCACCGACACGCTCGTGGACCGGGTGGGAGAGCTGGAGGACGTGGAAACCACCCTGATGCACCAGCTCGACACGATCCATCACCTCGCTGCGGACATCGATCAGGTGCTCGACGCCCAGAAAGCGCCCATCGCCAAGGCAGCATAGGCGGTGCGGCCAGCTGCCGGCTACCCGCTACTTTTCCGCGATCAGCCCCCGGTTGCCGGCTTCCTCTCCGCGGTCAGCCGCAGGTATTTCGCGAACAGCTGGTCTTTTGTCTCGACGAAGTCCGGGTCGAGCGGAATGCAGTCGACCGGGCAGACCTTCCGGCACTGCGGCGCGTCGAAGTGCCCCACGCACTCGGTGCACCGCTGCGGGTCGATCACGTAGATCTCGGTGCCCTGCGAGATCGCGTCGTTCGGGCACTCCGGCTCGCACACGTCGCAGTTGATGCACTCGTCGGTGATGCGCAGCGCCATCGCGCTCGCCTCCGCGCTAGCCGCCGAGCTGCGTCACCTTGGCGCGCATGCGCTCGTCGACGATCGGGTGCACGAACTTGCGAGACGTCGCCGCCCAGCACCGCGATCTCGCGCACGATCGTGGCCGAGAGGAACATGGTACTTGCTCCGACGGGCGTCAGGAAGAGCGTTTCGACGTCGGGAACGAGGCGGCGGTTCATCCCCGCCAGCTGGAACTCGTATTCGAAGTCCGACACGGCGCGCAGGCCGCGCAGGATCACGCGCGCCTTCTGGCTCGAGCACGAAGTCGCGCAGCAGACCGCCGAAAGCCCAGCACGGTCACGTTTGGTAGGCCGCGAGCACTTCGCGCGCCATCTGCACGCGCTCGTCGAGCGAGAAGAACGGACGCTTGGCCGGCTGTCGGCGACGCCCACGACCACCTCGTCGAACAGCGCGCGCGGCGCGCTGGACGAGGTCCTCGTGTCCGTGCGTGATGCGGATCGAACGTCCCCGGGTAGACGGCCTTGATCGTCATGGTTTCCCATCTCCAGGAGCTGATAGTGCACGGCTCCGGCGCGACCGTGCTTGCGCACGCGCCAGGGTCGATCCGCCACGACCGCCGCATCGCTCTCGACGTAGACGCGCGCGCCGCGCGTCGAGCACGCCCGCGAGCCGGGGCAGGACCTCGGCGATGAGTCCGCTCGCGTAGGGCGGATCGACGAACACGACGTCGAACCGTGCCGCGCGTCCGGCGCGGCGAGGAAGTGTAGCGCATCGCCGTCGACGAGCTCGAATCCGCGTGCGTCGAGCGCGCGCCGCGTTCTCGCGCAGCGCCGCCGCGACGGCGCGCGTAGCGCTCCACCATCACCACGCGCGACGCGCCGCGCGAGAGCGCCTCGAACCCGAGCGCGCCGCTGCCCGGCGAAGAGGTCGAGGCACCGCGTGCCGTCGAGGTCCTGGCCGAGCCAGTTGAACAGGGTCTCGCGCACGCGATCCGGCGTGGGCCGCAGGCCCGGCTGCCGCCGGGAAACGTGACGATGCGGCTGCGCCACTCGCCGGCGATGATGCGCACGCGGTTGCGGCGTGCGGTCGGCGTGCGAGGCGTGCGGGTCCGGGGTCTCACGAGAGGCGCTCTGCTAGAATTCGCCGCAGATCTTAGTCCTGTCTTTGCGGCCCACCGCGCCGACACCTCGTGTTCTCCTTCCGCATGCAACCCGTCGACGCTGCCCAGAAGGCCTCGCGGATCGCCCGCCTCGCGCCTGGGCCTGAGGAAGACCGCGATCGCAGCTCGCCGGCGTCTTCGGCGGGACCCGAGATCGACGAGGCGCTCTTCGAGGAGCTCGAAGCGCCCTGATCTCGGCCGACGTCGGGCTCGCTGCGACGCAGCACCTGCCTCGAGCGGCTTCGCGCGCGCGTGAAGCGCGACAAGCGCCTGGAGGACGCCGCAGGCGCTCAAGGCCGAGCTTGCCGACGAGATTGCCGCGCTCGTCGCGCCGCTTGAGAGCACTTTCGACGCGACGACGCAAAAGCCCTTCGTGATCATGCTCGCGGGCGTGAACGGCGCCGGCAAGACCACGACCATCGGCAAGCTCACGCAGCTGCTTCCAGGCGCAAGGCCTCTCGGTGCTGCTCGCCGCGGGCGACACGTTTCGCGCGGCGGCGCGCGAGCAGCTTGTCGCCTGGGGCAGAGCGCAACCGCGTCGACCGTCGTCGCACAGGCGGGCGGCGATCCGGCCGCGGTGATCTTCGACGCAATCGCCGCCGCCCGGGCGCGCGGCATCGACGTGGTGCTCGCCGACACGGCGGGACGGCTGCCCACGCAGCTCCACCTCATGGACGAGATCCGCAAGATGAAGCGCGTCATCGCCAAGGCCGATCCGAGCGCGCCGCACGAGGTGCTGCTCGTGCTCGACGCGAACACCGGGCAGAACGCGCGTCGCGCAGGTGAAGGCGTTCGACGAGGCGCTTGGACTCACCGGCCTCATCCTCACCAAGCTCGACGGCACGGCGAAAGGCGGCGTCGTCGCGGCGATCGCGAAGACACGCCCCGATCCCCCTGGCGTTCATTGGCGTGGGAGAGGGGATCGACGACCTGCGGCCGTTTGCCGCGCGCGACTTCGTCGTCGCGCTGCTCGACTGAGGACCCGGCGCTGGCGAGCCCCGCGATCGCGTTCAGTCACGTCGCGAAGCGCTACCCGGAGGGTTTCGAGGCGCTGCGCGATGCGAGCTTCGTGGTCGAGGCGGGTGACATGGCCTGCGTGATCGGCCACTCGGGCGCGGGCAAGACGACCGCTGCTCAAGCTCGTTCCGGTGGTCGAGCGTCGCCACCTCCGGAACGGTGGTGGTCAACGGTCAGAACGTCGGCGCGCTGCGGCGCAGAGCGATTCCGTTCCTGCGTCGCAACGTGGGCCTCGTCTTCCAGGACCAGAAGCTCCTGCACGATCGCAGCGTCATCGAGAACGTAATGCTGCCGCTCGTCGTGTGCGGAAGCGCGCCGGGTGAAGCCGCACGGCGGGCGCGTGCCGCGATCGACAAGGTCGGCCTCGCGGGACGCGAGAAATCGATGCCGATCGCGCTCTCCGGCGGCGAGCAGCAACGCCTGTGCATCGCGCGCGCGGTCGTAAACCGGCCGTCGATCCTCATCGCCGACGAGCCCACTGTCAAACCTCGACCCGGACGCGGCAGCCGACGTGATGGCGATCTTCAAGGCGTTTCACCAGGTTGGCGTTACCGTCGTCGTCGCGACCCATGACGCACCGCTTGTCGAACGCTTCGCCACCCGCGTGATCCATCTCAGCCACGGCCGCGTGATCGACGCGCGGCATGAAACGGCAGGCGCGTGAGAGCGTGGCTGCGTCATCATGCGCACAGCCTCGGTGCGACCGTGCGCCGGCTCGCGCGCACTCCCTTCGCGTTCGCGCTGAATGCGCTGGTGATCGGCGTGACCCTCGCCCTGCCGCTCGGCGCATGGGTGCTCGTCGTGAACCTGGAGCGGCTCGCGGGCCACCGGGGTGCGGACCCGCAACTCTCGGTGTTCCTGGCAACCGACGCAACCCGCGCCGACGGCGCGCGGGTTGAAGCGGCGCTGAAAGGCGCGCGCGGCGTCCGGTCATTCCGGTTCGTGCCCAAAGATGAGGCGCTCGCCGAGATGAAGCGCGCCCAGGGGCTCGCCGAGCTCGCGGAGTCACTTGGCTCGAACCCGCTGCCCGACGCGTTTATCGTCGCGCTGGTTCCCGGCGACGCGACGGCCGCCGAGCGCCTGGCAGCGGATCTCCGCGCCCTCCCGAAGGTGGCGCACGTCCAGCTCGATGCGGCGTGGGTCAAGCGGCTGGAGGCGATGCTGCGCCTGGGCGGCGTTGGGGCTGGCCTGCTGGCCGGGCTGCTTGCGCTCGGCCTGGTCGCCGTGACCTTCAACACGGTCCGCCTGCAGATCCTGACGCAGCGCGAGGAGATCGAGGTGAGCAAGCTGATCGGCGCGACCGATGCCTACGTCCACCGACCGTTCTACTACCAAGGGACGCTCGTCGGCCTGGTCGGCGGACTGGCCGCGCTGGTGCTGGTGGCGGGGAGCGTGGGCGTGCTGAACGGCGAGGTCGGCCGGCTGGCGACGACCTATGGGTCGGACTTCCGCCTGCAGCTCCCTGAGCTCGGCGACCTGGCCGCGATATTAGCTTTCTCGGGTGCGTTGGGCTGGTGTGGCGCCTGGTTATCAGTGAGTAGACACTTAGCTAGGATTGAGCCGGATTAGCGGACCTTCAGATTTGCCGCGAGGCCCTCGGCCAAAGCCCGAGTGAACTTCTCGGGCAATTAGCACTCCAATTGCGCGAGTGCTAAAATTCCTCCAGGAGGTTGATGAAATATGAGCAGCGTTTTGCCGTACCCGGTTCCGTCGGCAGCAGGTAGCCTGGATCACTACATCCAGGCGGTGAATCGTTTTCCGCTTCTTACGGCCGACCAGGAATCGCAACTCGCGCGGAAATTCCGGACCGACAACGATCTCGACGCGGCCGGTCGGCTCGTACTCTCGCATCTGCGCGTGGTGGTGGCCATCGCGCGCGGTTACCTCGGCTACGGCCTCCCGCACGCCGACCTGATCCAGGAAGGCAACATCGGTCTCATGAAGGCCGTGAAGCGCTTCGATCCGGAGCGCGGCGTGCGCCTGGTGTCGTTCGCGATCCACTGGATCAAGGCCGAGATGCACGAGTTCATCCTGCGCAACTGGCGGCTCGTCCGCATCGCCACGACAAAGGCGCAGCGCAAGCTCTTCTTCAATCTGCGCAGCATGAAGCCGGGCCTGGAGCCCCTCACGCCCGACGAGATCCGCAACATCGCGGGTGCCCTGCGGGTGAAACCCGAAGAGGTCGCCGAGATGGAGATGCGCCTGTCCGGACAGGAGGTCGCGCTGGAGCCGGCCGGCGACGACGACGAGTCCTATGCGCCGATCGCTTACCTCGCCGACCCACAAGACGAACCGTCCAAGGTGCTGGAGGACGAGGAAGGCACGCGCCTGCGCGCCGAAGGCCTCGCGACCGCACTCGCCGGGCTGGATCCACGCAGCCGCCGCATCATCGAAGCACGCTGGCTGCGCGAGAAAGACCCTGCGACGCTGCACGACCTCGCGGGCGAGTTCAAAGTCTCCGCGGAGCGCATCCGCCAGATCGAAGCCAAAGCGATGCAGCGAATGCGCCACCTCATCGAACCTCGTTGATGGACTGAGCCGGCTCGCCGCGTAACGCCCGGCATTGATCGGGCGCTTTAACGTCTGCGCAGCGGCCGCGGAGTCCTGACCGGGTGGCGGAGGAGAATTTCGGCTTCTCCGGCCTCGCCCTCCCCTTGTCGTCGCGCGAGCGGCGTGCGACAAGGCCACCGGGATTCGATTGGGGAGTGACGGCGCCTTGATCCGGCCCCGCCGGATCTCGCTTTCGTGGGTCTGCTGGTCGCGGGCTTGCTGTCCGCTCGAGACTCGAGTACGTGTACGACTACTGAACGCGCGCCTCAGCGCGCCGCAAGCAGCTGCTGGATGTCCTGCGCGAGCGCGTCCGCGCCCATGCCGTGCTTCGCGAACAGGCGCAGCCGCCCCTGGGGGTCGTAGATGAAGGTGGCCGCCGTGTGGTCCATCGAATAGTTGTCGGGGCTCGAGCCGGGCGCCTTCTGGTAGAACACCTTGAACTCCTTCGCCGTCTTCGCCGTCGCCTCCGCGGTGCCGTAGAGCCCGAGGAACGTCGGGTCGAACGCCGGGACGTACTTCGCAAGCAGCTCGGGCGTGTCGCGCTCCGGGTCGATCGTCACGAACAGCACCTGGAGCTTGTCGCCGTCGGCGCCGAGGCGCTCTTTCACGAGCTTCATCTCGGCGAGCGTCGTCGGGCAGACGTCCGGGCAGCGGGTGAAACCGAAAAAGACGGCCACCGCCTTGCCCTTGAAATCGGCGAGCGTGCGCGGCTTGCCGGTATGGTCGGTCAACGCGAGTTCGCGTCCGAACTCGGCGCCGGTGACGTCGACGCTCTTGAACGACGGTTTCTCGGGCGCGCAGGCCGCAAGCAGCAGCGCCGCCGCAATCGCCACGACCCTACCGAGGCAGGTAGTGATCGGCGAGAAGCGCGGCGAACAGTGCGGCAAGGTAGACGATCGAGTAACGGAAGGTCCGCCGCGCGAGAGCGTCGCTGTAGTCGACATAGATGCGCACCGCGTAAGCGATGAAGATGCCGCCGAGCACGACAGCGGCGGCGAGGTAGAACCACCCGCTCATCCCGCTCACGAACGGCAGCAGGCTGCAAGCGGCCAGGATGAGCGTGTAGAGCAGGACGTGCAGCTGCGTGTACTTGCGGCCGTGCGTCACCGGCAGCATCGGCAGTCCGGCGCGCGCGTATTCGTCGGCGCGATATAGCGCCAACGACCAGAAGTGCGGCGGCGTCCACGCGAAGATGATCAGGAACAGCAGCAGCGCGTCCGGCGCGATCTGCCCGGTCACTGCCGCCCAGCCGAGCACCGGCGGCATCGCACCCGAGGCGCCACCGATCACGATGTTCTGCGGCGTGAGGGGCTTCAGGACGATGGTGTAGACGATGGCGTAGCCCACGAACGTGCCGAGAGTGAGCCACATCGTGAGCGGATTGACCACCGAATAGAGCAACCACAGACCGATGCCGCCGACCACGCCCGCGAACACGAGGGTCTCGGCCGAGGTCAAGTCGCCGCGCGGCAACGGCCGTGCGCGCGTCCGGGCCATCAGCGCGTCGAGCCGCTGCTCGACCAGGCAGTTCACCGCCGCGGCTGCGCCCGCGACGAGCGCGATCCCGGCGGTAGCGGCGAGGAGAATGTGGAGCGGGATCCAGCTTCCCGCCGGTACCGCGAGGAGCATCCCGATGACCGCACAGAATACGATCAGCGAAACGACGCGCGGCTTGGTCAGCTCGTAGAACTGACGGAGCCGAATGGCGCTAAACGGACGAGCGAGCTGCATCGGGAACGGAGAGGACGCGAAAGCGCGCGGATTCTAGCATGCGTCGCATTGCTGCCGGCGAAGCTAGCCGATGCGCGAGACCCTCAGGAGTCGGCCAATGTCGCGCAGGATCCGGCTCGGGTCGGCATCGCGCGGAAACCGGAGCATGAGGTTGCCCAGCGGGTCGACGAGATAGAGGTGCCCGGAACGGTCGCCGGCCAGCGCGGGCTCGCGCAGCACGTCGCTCCCCGCCGCGCGAACGAAGAACATTCCGTCCAAAGCGCGGGCCAGCGCCGGATCCAGGGGCGCGTCGTCGCTGATAAGCCAGACGCGCTCGATACGGTCCATGTTCTTGCCCTGCGCGCGTCGCACCTGCCGCATGTTATAGAGCGCACGTTGACACGACTCGTCGCATGCGCCGGGTGCCGTCAATAACAGTACCCATTTCCCACGCAGGGCGCCGAGGCGGAACGACTGACCGTCGGCGAGGATGAGCGTGGCGTCCGGCAGCGGCCGCGCGGGCTCGATCAGCTCGCCGTAGTTCATGCGCCCTTCGGGCGCCCAGAAGTAGAACGTCAGGTAGGCCAGGACGAACGGCGCGAACGATGCCACCGCGACCCAGACGAGGGGCCAGCGGCTCGCTCGCGGCGTCGACTCAGTCGGCGGCACGCCTGTAGCCCAGAACGACGTAGACGATCGCGGTCAGGAGCGCGAGCGCGTACCACTGAAGTGCGTACGCGCGATGGGTGTTCACCCCCGCATCCGGCCGTTCCCATGCGCGCACGAGTCCGTCCTTTGCGTCGCTCGTAAGCTGCAGGACCAGCGGCTGCAGCCGCAACCCCGTCTCGGCGCCGATGCGCTCGATGTCGAGATGCTGGCGCACTGGCCCGGTCGTCGTGTCCGGCGCGAGCTCGTAGGCCCGCCCGCTCGGCAGCACCGCGAGCCCCTCGATGGCTTGCAGCCCCTTTGGCGCAACGACCTCGGGCAGCCGCTCGCGGCGCGGCCCGGCGGCCACCCAGCCGCGGTTCACGAGCACGTACAGATCGGCCCCGTCGATCCTGAAAGGGGTCACGATGTGATAGCCCGCGACGCCCTTGTGGACACGGTTGTCGATGAACACCGAATGCTTGGGCACGTACTCGCCGCGCACCGTCACGCGTCGCCCGGCGTACTCGCTCGCCGCGACGAGCGTGGCCGGGAGCTCCGCCGGCGCGGCCGCCGCTAGCGCGTCGATGCGTCGCTGCGCCTCGATCTTCTCTTCGGCACGACGCGACTGCCAGTTGCCGAGCGACACGAAGAGCGCGCACCCCGCAGCGGCCACGACCAGCCAGGCGGGCCGCATGCGGAACCGCGCGCCGAGCAGCGTCACTTGCGTTTCTCCCAAGCCTGCATGCTGCGGTTCCGCTAGACTGCCTTGGCTTTTCAGCTTACCCGCCACCGTGCGCTACGTCGTCCTCGCCTTCGTCGTCCTGATCCTCGCGAGCCTGTTCTCCGGGCTGTTCTTCCTGATCCGGGACCAGGGCCGCTCGAAGCGCACGGTGAAGGCGCTCACCTGGCGAGTCGCCCTGTCGCTCACGCTGTTCCTGCTGCTCCTCGCCGGCTACTACTTCGGGCTGATCACGCCGCACGGCATCGGGTAGCAGCTTCATGCCGTACACCTCGGCGAGGCGTTCTGCCTCTAATTTGCGCGCACACGAATCGCGGCGTCGCGCCAAGCACGATTAACGAGTTATCCCGCCGCGCCGGTCGCCAAGCGGTCCCTCCCGTAATTGCGCGCCCGTCTTGGATCATCCTGCCAGGCGCCGTCGCCCTCCGGAAAAAAAACGCCGCACATTGTGCGGCGCTCCAACGGAGATCCCCTCGCGGGGACTCCCTCCTCCTCGTTATCCGTGTATGCGTTCGCGCCCGGCGCGCGCCCCGTCGTGCCGATCAGAGCCAGTAGACGAACACGAACAGCAGCAGCCAGACGACGTCGACGAAGTGCCAGTACCACGACACCGCCTCGAACGCGAAGTGGTGATCGGGCCTGAAGTGGCCCGCGATGCAGCGGAACAGGATCACCGTCAGCATGATCACGCCGAGCGTCACGTGAAAGCCGTGAAAGCCGGTCAGCATGAAGAACGTCGACCCGTAGATTCCGGTCGTGAGCTTCAGATTCAGGTCGGTATAGGCGTGCATGTACTCGTAGGCCTGGAAGCCGAGGAACGTCGCGCCGAGCGCGATCGTCGGCGATCATGCCGCAGCATCGAGCTGGCCCCGCGCTTATTCTCTCAGCGGCCCCAGTGCGCGACGTCAGCGTGACGCCCGACGAGAGCAGCAGCAGCGGTGTTGAGCGCCGGGATGCCCCAGGCGCCCATGGGCGTGAAGTGATCCGTGATACCGGGTCCGGCGGTCGGCCACACGGCGCTGAAAGTCCGGCCAGAGCAGCTTCTGGTCGATCTCGCCGAGCCCCGGCACGGAGAGCACCCGCACGTAGAACAGTGCGCCGAAGAATGCCGCGAAAAACATGACTTCGGAGAAAATGAACCAGCTCATGCCCCAGCGGAACGACATGTCGACGCGCTTGCGGTACATCCCGCCCTCGGATTCGCCGATGACCTGGCCGAACCAGCCGAACATCATGTAGACCAGCACCAGCACGCCGGCGAGCACCACCCACGGGCCCGCCCCGGCGCCGTTGAACCAGAGCGCCGCCCCGCATGTCATCAGGAACAGCGCGCATCGAGCCGATCACCGGCCAGGGCGTGGGCTGCGGCAGGTAGTACCAAGGTTGCGCATGGGCCTGGGCCATCATCTCTCCCCTTCTTCTCCCTCAAGCGGCGCTCGCGACGATGAACTTCACCAGCAGCAACCAAACACCACCACGAAAATCGCCGCACCGACGACCCCGGCGACGATCAGATTGCACCGGCGTCACATGCGCCATCGCCGCATCGTGATCGGCGCGACGCCGCGGACGCCGAAGAACGACGACAACACCATCTTTGCCACGGCGAAGCGGCGCGGCCTTCTTCCGCTCGCCCTCTTCGCTCATCAGCCCGAGCTTGCCCTCGCAGGTCCGGCGACCTCGAAGAACGTATACGACAAGGTCATCGTATCCTACGTCGCTCGGCAGCGCCGGATCGACGCACGAACACCACCGGCATCCGGCGCACCTCGCCGGCGCGAGTGTCTGCTGGCGGAAGCAGAAGCACTCCAGCTTCTTGAAATACTCGGCCGCGTCGCGGCGGCCCGTAACTCGGCACCGCCTGTCCGGTGACCGGCCGGTCGAGCGTATTGCGGATCTCGTAGACCACCTGGTGACCGCGCCCGGGTGCACCGCGACGATGCGGCTGCGAGGGCTTGAACGTCCAGGCGAGCCGCTGCGTGTTCGCGTCGAACTCGATCGTCATGACCGTGCGTGTCGCATCGACCTGGGTGTTCGCAGCGGCAGACCTCGTCCGGCTGGAGAGATTCGCGCAGCCCGGTCACCTGGCAGATCTTCTCGTAGAACGGCACCAGCGCGAATCCGAAGCCGAACATCAGCGCGCGCACGACCGCGAGCTTGCGTCAGCAGCACGCGGTTGGCGGCGACGACGTTGGCCGCGAGCGCGCTCATCGCAGCATCCAGGTACTTGAGCACGATGGCGCGAAGAAGAACGCGAGCGCGATCGACCAGAGCACGATCGCGGTCCTGCGGTTGCGGCTCTTCGTATCGACGATCGGCCACGGCGCAATCCTCTCTCAACGCACCGGCGGCGGCGTCTCGAAGCTGTGGTACGGCGGCGGCGACGGCAGGTGCGTCCACTCCAGCGTGTCCGCTCCCTCCCACGGCCGCTGCGGCGCCTTCTCGCCGCTGCGAATCGCCTTGATCACGATGTACGAGCAACAGCAGCTGCGACAGGCCGAAGCCGAACGCGCCGATCGATCGAGATCATGTTGAACTCGGTGAACTGCAGGCGCGTAGTCCGGAATGCGCCGCGGCATGCCGGCGAGACCCAGGAAATGCTGCACGAAGAAGGTCACGTTGAAGAAGATGATCGACAGCCAGAAGTGCCATCTTGCCGAGCGTCTCGTCGTACATCCTGCCGGTCCACTTCGGCAGCCAGAAGTAGACGCCGGCGAAGGCCGAGAACAGCGCCCCGGCCACCATGACGTAGTGGAAATGCGCCACCACGTAATAGGTGTCGTGCATCTGCACGTCCACGGCAGTTATCGACAGCACCAGCCCCGAGAACCCGCCCATCGTGAACAGGAACAGGAACCCGATCGCGAACAGCATCGGCGTCTCGAACGTGAGCGAGCCCTTCCACATCGTCGCGACCCAGTTGAATACCTTCACGCCGGTCGGAACCGCGATCAGCATCGTCGCGTACATGAAGTACAGCTGCGCCTCGACCGGCATGTCCGACGGTGTACATGTGGTGCGCCCAGACGATGAACGACAGGATGGCGATCGACGCGGTCGCGTAGACCATCGAGGTGTAACCGAACAGCGGCTTGCGCGAGAACGCGGGAATGACCTGCGAGATCACGCCGAAGGCCGGGATCGCGATGATGTAGACCTCCGGGTGACCGAAGAACCAGAAGATGTGCTGGTACAGGACCGGGTCGCCGCCGCCTGCGGCGTTGAAGAACGGCGTGCCGAAGTGGCGGTCGGTGAGGATCATCGTCACCGCGCCCGCGAAACCGGCATGACCGCGATCAGCAGGTAGGCGGTGATCAGCCAGGTCCAGCAGAACATCGGCATCTTCATCATCGTCATCCCCGGCGCGCGCATGTTGAGCAGCGTCGTGATGATGTTGATCGAGCCGATGATCGAGCTCATGCCGAGGATGTGCACCGCGAAGATGGTGAAGTCCATCCCGGGCCCCATCTGTACGGTGAGCGGCGCATACAGCGTCCAGCCCGCCGCCGGCCGCGCCGCCCGGCACGAACAGCGAAGATGACCAGCAGCGACGCGGCCGGCGGCAGCAGCCAGAAGCTCCAGTTGTTCAGCCGCGGAAACGCCATGTCGGGCGCGCCGATCATCATCGGGATCTGCCAGTTGGCGAACCCGACGAACGCCGGCATGATCGCGCCGAACACCATGATGAGTCCGTGCAGGGTGGTCATCTGGTTGAAGAAGTCCGGGTTGACGATCTGCAGGCCGGGCTGGAACAGCTCGGCGCGGATGACGAACGCCATCACGCCGCCGACCAGGAACATGGCGAAGCTGAACCACAGGTACATCGTGCCGATGTCCTTGTGGTTGGTCGTCGTGACCCAGCGCATGAACCCGGCGGATGATGCGCGTGACCGTGGTCGTCGTGATGGGCGTGCGCGGTGTCGTGGGTGATTGCGCTCATTTGCTGCTCCATTGCGTCACTTCCCATATCGTCTGCATCCGAGATCCTTCGTCACTCGCGTTGACTCGTTACTCTGCGGACCTTGCCGCGCACGACTCGGTCACTTGCGCTGCACTGACATCGGCGGGCTGGATGCCTCACCGCCTTGTTGCCCCAGCTGTTGCGCGTATAGGTGATCACCGCGGCAAGATCGGTATCGGACAACTGCTTGCCGAACGCCGCCATCGCCGTGCCGGCTTGCCGTTCAGCACGATCGCCAGGTTCTCGGCGCCTTCGGCCCGTTCACGATCTTCGAGCCGTCCAGGGCCGGGAACGCCCCCGTCACGCCCTTGCCGTTCGCCTGGTGGCAGGCCACGCAGTTGGCGGCGTAGATCTTCTGCGCCGCGCGCCTTCAGATCGTCGAGCGTCCAGACTCTTGTTCGGGTCGTCCGCCTGCGCGCCGCCATCTTCTTCTTCTGCTCGCCCACCCAGGCGCTGTACTTCTCCTGCGACACGACTTCGACGACCACCGGCATGAACCCGTGATCCTTGCCGCACAGCTCCGCGCACTGGCCCCGGATAGATGCCTACCCTGTTCGGCCTGGAACCAGGTGTCGCGCACGAAGCCGGGGATTGGCGTCCTGCTTGATCCCGAGCGCGGGCACCCACCACGAGTGGATGACGTCGGCGGCCGGTGGTGAGCATCCGGATCTTCTTGCCGACCGGGACCACGACCGGGTTGTCCACTTCGAGCAGGTAGTTCTCGCCCTTGGGCGCCGTGCCCTGGATCTGATCCTGCGGCGTCGTGAGCGTCGGAGACGAAGCTGATGCCCTCGCCCTCGCCCTTCAGGTAGTCATAGCCCCATTTCCACTGATACCCGGTCACCTTGATGGTCAGGTCCGGATTGCGAGGTGTCGCGCAGCGAGAGCAGCGTCTTGGTCGCCGGCCAGGCCATCAGCATCAGGATGATCAGCGGGACGATGGTCCAGAGGAGTTCCACCGTGGTGTTTTCGTGGAACTGCGACGGCCTGGTGGCCCTTGGACTTGCGATGCGCGTACACCGAATAGAACATCACCGCGAACACAGCGACGAAGATCACCACGATGATCCCCATCATCAGCATGTGCAGGTCGTAGACGTCCTGCGCGACCTTCGATGCCGGCGTCTGGCATGTTCCACTGGTAAGCCGCCGCCGCGGCGCCCGAGTACAGCGCACCCACCAGACCCGCGCAGGAAAGGGCTCTGCAGGTTCTTTTCATGCGTTCCCCGATTGATCCATTCAGCTCGAAATCCCGCCCCTGTACCGCTTCAGCCTGCCCGCGAGCTCCGCTGCAAGAAGGCTCCGCCCGGGCGCGTCGAGGTGGCGCCCGATCTCGAGCTCTCTGCCGTGCGATCGTACGCCGACTCGCACCTCTTCCCCCGTCCGCTGCGTGTGCAGTCTCACCCAACCGGGGTGAAAGCTGTGCACGCTCATCCGGCCCGCGTCGCGCACCTCGACCCGCATCACGCCGTCGTGCACCACGATGCGCTCGTAGTCGGCCGCGCGCCGGGCGTGCACGCAAAACGCGGTCGCCAGCGCGGCGACCTCCAGGCCGATGAACGGCAGCACCGGCCATGCGCCGAACAACGCGAACCCGATCCCGATCGCGAAGGAGAGGCAGGCCGTGATTACGAGCAGCCAGACCAGCGCTTGCGGCGGCATCGAGCAGTTGCGCCTCGTTGTCAGGCTGAAGCCGGTGCTCGAATCGAGCGTCCGAACCTCGATGCGTGCCTCGTCCATGCTCGTGCGTTCTCGCGTCTGGCGCGGCCGGAGGACGGTCCGCGTCAGGGCGCGCTAAGGTATCACACGCCCCTCTACGCCAGCAAGCCGCCGCCGGCCCTTTCTTGATCGGAACCGCTTGACAATCAAGCGGGTTTTCGCGGTGCGCGGTTGCGATCGATTTTGATTATCGCGCGGCCGTCCGCGGTCATGCGGGGCGCGGCCTTCCATGCGTGGCCGTACACGATCTCGAACGTCGCCGGCAGGCGCCCGTCGCGGGCGAGCGCCGCATAGGCCGCGCCCGCTCGCGCCCAGCGGCGTGCGCCGGTGAGCGCGCGGCGCCGTTCTGCGTGCGCGTTGCGCTGGCCGGTCGCGCGCAGGTCCGCGACGAGGCCGTCCAGGCTCCCGTACGTGAGCGTGATCGGCTCCATGTCCATGACCGGGTCCGCGAAGCCCGCGGCGACGAGCGCATCGCCGATGTCGTGCATGTCGAGGAAGGGATGGACGTGCGGCACCGTGTCGACGTACGCCGCGCGCAGCTCCTTGAGCGTGTCGGGCCCGTAGGTCGAAAACATCAGCAGGCCGCCTACCGACAGCACGCGATGCCACTCGCGGACCGTCGCGCCGAGGTCGGTCGACCACGCGAGCGCGAGGTTCGACCAGACCATCTCGCATGCGCCGGGCCCGAGAGGGAGCATCGAGAAATCCGCGCAAACGCGGCGCTCGCGCGAGCCGCGAACGAGCGCGAGGGCACGCTCGGCCAGCGACCGCGCGTCGCGCGAGCGCTTGAGCCGCTCGAGCGCGGAATCGATGGCGAGGACTTCGGCAGCGGGATAGCGGGTGCGCAGCATGGTGCACCCCGCCCCACCGGAGCCGGCGTTCAGGATGCGCGCCGGATCGTGCCTGACGTACGCGAGACGCTCGGCCATCCGACGCTCGACCTCGCGGGCCAGCGTGTCGGCCGCGGTCGACGCGCACTCGAACCACCGCCGCGCGGCGCGGCGGTCGAGCCAGCCGTCCATCTCGGCGCTCTTCCCCTTACTCGGGCGCGATGCCGAGCTTCGCGAGCAGCGCGCTGTCCGTGCGCGCGTCGGGGTTCCCGGTGGTGAGGAGCCGGTCGCCGTAGAAAATCGAGTTAGCGCCCGCGAGGAAGCAAAGCGCCTGGACCGCCTCGGGCATCTCGCGCCGCCCTGCCGAGAGACGCACGCGGCTCGCCGGCATGGTGATCCGCGCGCACGCGATCGTGCGCACGAACTCCGTCCAGTCGAGGTCGGGCTCGGCGGCCAGGGGCGTGCCCGCAACCCGCACCAGCGCGTTGATCGGCACCGATTCGGGAGGCGGATCGAGAGTCGCGAGCGCGGCGATCAGTCCGGCGCGCTCGGCGCGCGACTCGCCCATGCCCACGATCCCGCCGCAGCACACGTGCATGCCGGCGCGACGCACCTTGTCGAGCGTGGCGAGCCGGTCCTCGAAGTGACGCGTGCTTACGACGCGCCCGTAGGTCTCGGGGGCCGTGTCGAGGTTGTGGTTGTAGTAGTCGAGCCCGGCCTCCTTCAGGCTCTCCGCCTGCCCGTCGCGGAGCAGCCCCAGCGTGGCGCAGGTCTCGAGGCCCAAGCGCCTTGACGGCGCGCACCATCGCGAGCACGGGCTCGAGATCGCGCCGCTTCGGCCCGCGCCACGCCGCGCCCATGCAGAACCGCGTCGCGCCGGCGTCCCTGGCGCTACGTGCGGCCGCAACCACCGCCGCCAACTCGAGGATCGGCTCGTCGTCCACGCTCGTCCGGTAGCGCGCCGACTGCGGGCAATACGCACAGTCCTCGGGGCAGCCGCCCGTCTTGATCGACAGCAGCGTCGACAGCTGGACTTTGCCCGGAGCGAAGTGCCGCCGGTGGACCGTCTGCGCGCGAAACACGAGCTCGAGCAATGGCTCGTCGAACAATCGCTCGACGTCCGCTCGCGACCAGCGCGCAGTGGCCGGCCCATCGGTCGCGGTCGCATTGACCGTCTGCTGCATCCTGTCTAGCCTCCTGTCGCGGGCGCGCGCATTTCGCGGCGCTGGTAGAAGTCGCAGCGAGTGTCCGCGCCGCCTGCGCCCCTGTCAAATCATGGCCTTCGAACCGCTCCGCTCCCGCATCGGGTTTCTTCGCCGCCTGCTGGCGCAGGATTGCATTCTCTGCGCGGCGCCGAGCGGCGACGCGCTGTTCTGCTCGGGCTGCGCGCACGATCTGCCGACGCTGGGGGACGCGTGCCCGCGGTGCGCCGGACCGAGCCCCGGCGGTGCGGTCTGCGGCACGTGCCTGAGCGATCCCCCGAGCTTCGACGCCACCGTCGCGGCCTGGCGCTACGGCTTCCCGGTCGACCGCCTCGTGCTGGCGCTGAAATACGGCGGCCGCCTCGCGCTCGCCCGCGCGTTCGGCGCCGCGCTGGCCGCGCGCGTCGCGGACCGGCGGGTGGACCTGCTGGTGCCGATGCCGCTCGCACCGCCGCGGCTGCGCGAGCGCGGATTCAATCAGGCAATGGAGATCGCGCGCGTGCTTGCCCGCGGCACGCGTTTGGCCGTCGAGCCGCAGCTGGTTGCACGCGTGCGCGACACGCCGCCCCAGACCGGCCTCCCGCACGATGCGCGCGCCGCGAATGTGCGCGGCGCGTTTGCCTGCATGCGCGCCGTCGCCGGGCGGTCGATCGCGCTCGTCGACGACGTCATGACCACGGGTGCCAGCCTCGAGGAGCTCGCCGGGACCCTCAAGCGCGCCGGGGCCGCGCGGGTGGAAAACTGGGTCGTGGCACGAGCCTGGCTGCGCTGAAACGCGATGTTCGACGTCGTCCTCTACACACCCGAGATCCCGCCGAACACCGGCAACGTCCTGCGATTGTGCGCGAACGCCGGCTGCCGGCTCCACCTCGTGCGGCCGCTCGGCTTCCTCGTCACCGACCGGGCGCTGCGGCGCGCCGGGCTCGACTATGCCGAGATCCGGGCCGCGACGCTGCACGAAGACTGGGCAGCGGCGCGCGCGCACTTCGCCGGTCGTCGCATGTTTGCGTTCTCCTCGCGCGCGCAGCGCAGCTACGCGGACGCGCGCTTTCAGCTCGACGATGTGCTCGTGTTCGGGCCGGAAACCCGCGGGCTGCCCGACGCGGTACTTTGGGAGTTTCCCGCGGAGCAGCGCCTGCGCATCCCGATGCGCCCGGGGATGCGGAGCGTCAACCTGTCGAACGCGGTCGCGCTGGTGGTGTACGAGGCGTGGCGTCAGGCGGGCTTCGACGGTGCCCCGGGCGTATGATCCGCAGGTCGCCCGTTCCGGGGCGATACCCCCAAACAGGAGGAAACCATGGCGAAAAAGAACCGTGCCGAAGGCGTCTATCGGGTGATCGACGTCATCGGTACCAGCAAGACGTCCTGGGAGGACGCCGCCAAGCAGGCGGTGGAGCTGGCGTCGAAGTCGCTGCGCGATCTGCGCATCGCCGAAGTCACGAAGATGGACATGAAGGTCGAGAGCGGCAAGGTCGTGGCCTACCGCACGCGGGTGCAGCTGTCGTTCAAGTACGAGAGCTAGGGCACTGCTGAACAAGTCCGCCGGTGCGGACTTGTTCTCTGGGATGGAGGAGGTGCAAAAAGGGGCCATGGCCCCCTTTGCGGCGTTCCTCTGCCTGCGCCTACTCGGCCTTCGGGTCGCGCGCGAGCAGTTGCGCGACCGCCTCGGCGGGGGCACGGCCCTCGAACAGCACTGCGCAGACCTCGCGGGTGATCGGCATGTCGATCGCGCGCGCGCGCGCGATCGCGTCCACCTCGCGCGCGGTGTGCACGCCTTCTGCAACATGGCCGAGCCCGGCGAGGATCGCATCCAGCCGTTCGCCGCGGCCGAGCGCGAGACCGACCTGGCGATTGCGCGATAGATCGCCGGTGCAGGTGAGGATGAGGTCGCCCGCGCCGGCGAGGCCCATGAACGTCTCCGCGCGCCCGCCGAGGGCGACGCCCAACCGCGCGAGCTCGGCCAGCCCGCGCGTGATCAGCGCCGCGCGCGCGTTCAGCCCGAGGCCGAGCCCGTCGGAGATGCCGGTCGCGATCGCCATGACGTTCTTTACGGCACCGCCAACCTCGACGCCGACGAGATCGTCGGTGAAGTAGAGGCGCAGCCGGCGCTGGTGCAGCTCGCGCGCGAGGTCGCGGGCGAAGTCGGCGTCGGTCGCTGCGAGCGTCACCGCAGTCGGCAAGCCGCGCGCTACCTCGAGCGCGAAGCTCGGGCCGGAGAGCGCCGCCGCCGGCGCGCCCTCGCCGAGCGCTTCTGCGACCACCCGGTGCGGGAGCTTGCCGCTCGACTGCTCGAAGCCCTTGCACACCCATACGACCGGCCGCCCGACCGCCGCGCGGTGAACGAGACCGGCGGCGTGCCTCAGGCCCGCAGTGGGGGTCGCGATGAGTGCCGCATCCGCGCCCCGGATCGCTGCGAGCGGATCTTCCGCGACTTCGACCGCGTCGGGCAGGACGACCTCGGCGAGATAGTGGCTGCGGCGCGTCGTGCGCAGCGCTTGGCGCTGCGCGGCGTCGCGCGCCCACAAGGTCACGCCGTGCTCCTCGGCGTAGGCGACCGCGAGCGCGGTGCCCCACGCGCCCGCACCCAGGATCGCGAGCCTCATCGCGGATCTCGCGCCGGCGCGGCGCTAAAGGCCCCAGACCTGACCGATACGCACGAACCCGCTCGAGCCGTCCACATGGCGCACCCGCGCCCAGCCGGTCGCGCCCGCTTCGACGAGATCGAGCACGACGCCCTGTTGCGCCTGAAAGACGACCGGTGCCGTTTCCTCGGCGCGTTGGCGCACGTCCGCGACCGATACGGTCACCATCACGGTGCGCTTGTCCGCGAGCAGTTTCCGCTCGATCCAGGACAGTCCCCCAAGGGGGTCGCGCACCTTCACCCATACGCCGTCGGTCGAGATGATCTCGACCGGAAGATTGCGGCTCGCCACGTAGAGCTTCGCCGCACGGGTGGACGGCGCGTCGTAGAGCACCACCGCAGCCTCGCCGATCGACCGGAACTCGGCGGCGGCGACGAGTGGAAGCGCAAGTGCGGCGAGCGCGATCGCGGTGCGCACCGTCATCGGCCTCAATGCGCGATCTCGATGCGCGGGCCCTGCTTCTGGGCCTCCGCCTCGAGGCGCGCCGCGTACATCGCTTCGAAGTTCACCGGCTGGAGATGGATCGCGGGGAACCCCGCGCGCCCGATCAGATCGGCAACCACCTCGCGCGCGTACGGGAACAGGATGTTCGGACAGCCGACCCCGAGTATCGGCTCCAGGTCGGCCGCAGGCACATGCTGGATCCGGAAGATCCCCGCCTGTGCGGCCTCGACCAGGAAGAGCGTCTTGTCACCCGCCTTCGCCGTGACCGTCACGGTCACGACGACCTCGAACAGCGCGTCGTTGAGCTGCTGCGCTGCGTTCTGCAGTTGCACCTCGACCTGCGGTTGCGTGGGTTCCAGGAATATTTGCGGGCTGTTCGGCGTCTCGATCGAGGCGTCCTTGACGTACACCTTCTCGATGCTGAAGACGGGCTGCTGCGAATCGGTCATGAAGGCGCTCCAGGCGCTGGGAGATTGAAAGCGCGCGCAGTCTAGCGCGCCACGGCGGCGGCCGCGCTACGCCGCCGCCAGCAGCGGGTCGAGCCTGCCCTGCCGCTCGAGGTCGTGAAGCTCGTCGCAGCCCCCGACGTGCGTGGCCCCGATCCAGATCTGCGGGACCGTGCGCCGGTTGCTGCGGCGCTGCATCTCGGCACGGCGGTCCGGCCGGGCATCGAGATCGATCCTCTCGATCTCGACGCCCTTGGCACGGAGCAACGCCTCGGCGCGACGACAGTACGGGCACCACTCGGTGGTGTACATGACGACCTTCGCCATCACTTTCCCGTGGGCAGGCCGGCCTGTTGCCACGCGGCGATGCCGCCGGCGAGATTCACGACGTTAGTGAAGCCGTGCTTGCGCAGGACCGAGGCGGCCGAGCCCGAACGATTGCCGGTCGCGCAGGACACGATCACGGGCTTTTCCTTGAAGCGCTCGAGCTCCTTGATGCGCGCCTCGATCTCGCCCAGCGGCACATTGCGCGCATTCAGGATGTGCGACTGCGCGAACTCGCCCGGCTCGCGGACGTCGATCACGACCGCGTCTTTCTGGTTGATCAGCATCGTCGCCTCGAGCGTGCCGACCGAGGCCCCACCCGCCCCGCGCCGCACGAGCGGCCAGACCAGCATCGCGCCGCTCACGAACGCGACGGCGATCAGGAAGATGTTCTCGGTGATGAACTTCATGGCTGGGTCACTTGGTCTGGGGGATGCCGCAGAACACCTCGCGCATCATGCCGATCAGCGCAAGCGTGCGCTGGTCTCCGACGCGATAGAAGACGCGATTCGCGTCCTTGCGCGCCTTGAGCACGCCCTTCTCGCGCAGGATGGCGAGGTGTTGCGAGATGTTGCTCTGGGAGGTGCCGACCGCTTCAACGATGTCCTGAACGCTCACCTCGTCGTTGCCGAGCACGCACAGGATCTTCAAGCGCAGCGGGTGAGCCATCGCCTTGATCGCACGGGCGGCCTGGTCGATCTGCTCCTGGCGGCCGATCAGCTCGAAGATGTCCTGCGATTCGCGCTTCACGGCACGGGGCGGTCCATAAGAGAAACGCCATATTATAGAATTCCTTTCCGATCCTGCACCGCAACAGCGCCCGACCATGCACAAGCTCGTCCTGCTCCGCCACGGTGAGAGCCTCTGGAACCGGGAAAACCGGTTCACCGGCTGGACCGACGTCGATCTGACCGACCACGGCCGGGAGGAGGCGCGCCGCGCCGGCCGACTGCTGAAGGAGAGCGGCTACGCTTTCGACGTGGCCTATACGTCCGTCCTGAAGCGCGCGATCAAGACCCTTTGGCTCGCGCTCGAGGAAATGGACCTGATGTGGATCCCCATTCACAACTCCTGGCGCCTGAACGAGCGCCACTACGGAGCACTGCAGGGCCTGAACAAGGCGGAGACGGCGCAGAAGTTCGGCGAAGAGCAGGTGCTCGTCTGGCGGCGTAGCTACGACACGCCGCCGCCCGAGCTCGCCGCCGACGACCCGCGCCACCCGGGCGGCGATCCGCGTTACGCGATGCTCTCCAGCACCGAGCTGCCGCGCACGGAGTGCCTGAAGGACACCGTGGCGCGGTTCCTGCCTTACTGGCACGAGGCGATAGTGCCGTCGGTGCGGTCGGGCCGGCGGGTCATCATCGCGGCGCACGGGAACTCGATCCGGGCATTGGTGAAGTACCTCGACGACGTGAGCGACTCGGACATTGTCGGCCTCAACATCCCGACCGCCATCCCCCTCGTGTACGAGCTGGACGACACGCTCAAGCCCCTGCGCCACTACTACCTCGGCGACCCGTCGATCGTCGAGGCGGCGGCGCAGGCGGTCGCGCGCCAGGGCAAGGCCCGCGCTTGACGCGACCGGCCGCCCGGCCGCTCGCGGCGGTCGCGCTCGTGGCATTCGTGGTCGTTGCGCTGTCTGGCCCGGCGCCGGCGCAGGGCAAGGACGAGGAGCTGCGGGCGCTGCGCGGCCGCATCGAGGCGCTCAAGAAGGAGCTCGCCGCAACCGAAGGCGCGCGGGCCGAAGCGGCCGACGCGCTGCGCGATTCCGAGAGCGCGATCTCCGAGGCCAACCGGACCCTGCGCGAATTGGGCGCCGAACGCGACCGCCTCGCCGGAGAGCTGGTGCGCCTTAGCGGCGAGTCGCGCGCACTGAAGGCGGAGCTCGACGCCCGGCAGGCGCAGCTCGGCCGCGCGCTCCAGGTGCGTTACATCCACGGTGGAGACGGTTACCTGCGTCTCGTCCTCACCGGTGACGATCCGCAGCGCATCGCGCGCGGTCTCGTGTACCAGACTTATCTCGCCCGCGCCCAGGCCGACCTCATCCAGCAGACCCGCGACGACCTGGCCCGGCGCGCGGGATTGGAATCCGCAGCACGCGAAAGGGCGGCCGAACTCGCGGGCGTGGAGAAAAAGGCGCGCGCGGAGCGCGATGGCCTGGTGGCCAGAGGCTCCGAACGCCGCCAGATTCTTGTGCGCCACGCCGACCAGATCCGCAAGCAGCGCCGCGATCTCGAGACCGCACAGCGAAACGAGTCCCGTCTCGCCAGATTCGTCGAAGCGCTCGCCCGCGTGGTGCCGCAGCCCGCCCCACGGGCCCCGGCGGAGCCGGCGCCCCGCCGTCCGACGGCACCCGATGCGCCAGCATTGGGGGATTTCGGCGCGCTGAAGGGACGGCTTCCGTACCCGGTGCGCGGGGAACTCGCGGCGCGATTCGGTGCCTCAGAGACTGCCGCGGCACCTTCGACGAAGGGGGTATTCATCCGCGCGCCGGGCGGCGCGGACGTGAAGGCGGTCGCCACCGGCCGGGTGGTGTTCGCCGACTGGATGCGCGGCTACGGCAACCTGCTCATCCTCGACCACGGGGACGGCTTCCTGAGCATCTACGGGAACAACGAATCCGTACTGAAGCGGCTAGGTGACGGAGTTCACGCCGGCGACGCCGTGGCCACCGTGGGCGCGAGCGGTGGCGGCGAGGCTTCGGGTTTATACTTTGAAACTCGGTACCAGGGTCGGCCGTTCGACCCGGTGCCATGGTTGCAACCTAAATAGCCCTCACTGGAGCGTTCCTCATGGGCAGCAGATTCAAGAGCTTCGGCCTCGTCCTGGTGGGCGTGCTGGCCGGCGTGCTCCTCTCGCTCAACTTCTCGGCGGTGGCGCAGCGCGATGCGGCCAAGTACCCCCTGCCGATCGACGAGCTGCGCTCGTTCGCGGAGGTCTTCGGCGCGATCAAGTCCGGCTACGTCGAGTCAGTCGAGGACAAGAAGCTCATCACCGAAGCCATCAACGGAATGCTCACGGGCCTCGATCCGCACTCCGCGTATCTCGACCAAGAGGCGTTCAAGGAGCTGCAGGTCGGCACCCAGGGCGAGTTCGGCGGCCTCGGCATCGAGGTCGGGATGGAGGACGGCTTCGTGAAGGTCGTGTCGCCGATCGAGGACACGCCGGCCTTCCGCGCCGGCCTCAAGCCGGGCGACCTGATCATCAAGCTCGACGACGCGCCGGTGAAAGGCATGAGCCTGAACGACGCCGTCAAGCGCATGCGCGGCAAGCCGAAGACCGGCATCCGCCTCACGATCGTGCGCAAGGGCGAAGCGAAGCCGTTCGAGGTGACGGTCGTGCGCGACGTGATCCGCGTGCAGAGCGTCAAGTCGAAGTTGATCGAGCCGGGCTACGGCTACGTGCGCGTCTCCCAGTTCCAGGAGCTCACGCCCGAGAACATGGTGAAGCACATCAACGGGCTGTACAAGGACGGGGCGCTGAAGGGGCTCATCCTCGACCTGCGCAACGATCCGGGCGGTCTGCTGAATGGCGCGGTCGGCATCTCCGCGGCGTTCCTGCCGGCGAAGGCCACCGTCGTCACGACCGACGGCCGCGCGGAGGACGCGAAGCGCAAGTACGTCGCGAGCCCCGAAGACTACCTGCGCGGGACGCGCGAGGATTACCTGCGCGCGCTGCCCCCACAGATCAAGAACGTACCGATGGTGGTACTCGTGAACGGCGGCTCGGCGTCAGCGTCGGAGATCGTGGCGGGCGCGCTGCAGGACTACAAGCGTGCCACGATCATCGGTACGCAGACCTTCGGCAAGGGTTCGGTGCAGACCATCATGCCGCTCGGAAACAACACCGCGATCAAGCTGACCACGGCGCGCTACTACACACCGAACGGTCGCTCGATCCAGGCGAAGGGCATCACGCCGGACATCGAAGTCGAAGAGCCGGGCGCGCCGGCCGCGCGGGTACGCGAGGCGGATCTCGTCAAGCACCTCGACAACGACAACGACAAGGACAAGCCGGCCGCGCCGGCAGAAAAGCCGAAACCCGAGGCGAGCGACAAGCCGCGCACCAGCACCGAGGAGGATCGCAAGCCGATCGAGCTCGGCGGCGCCGACGACTTCCAGCTCAAGCAGGCGATGAATCACCTGAAGGGACTGCCGGTGATGGCCAAGGCCGACAAGCCCGACGAGACGCCCGCAAAGAAGAACTGAGCGTCAGCGCGCGACGCGGGGCCGGCGACGCCGGCCCTTTTGCTTTCTGGCCGCCATGAACGACGATCAGCTCCTGCGCTACTCGCGACACATTCTGCTCCCCGAGCTCGGCATCGAGGGGCAGGAGAAGCTGCTCGCGGCGCACGCGCTCGTGATCGGCGCCGGTGGCCTGGGCTCTCCGGCGGCGCTGTATCTCGCCTCGGCCGGCCTCGGCCGCATCACGCTCGCGGACGGCGACACGGTCGATCTCACCAATCTCCAGCGCCAGATCCTGCATGCGACCGCCGCGGTCGGACGCGCGAAGTCGGTGTCGGGCCGCGACACGCTGGCGCGACTGAATCCCGAGGTGCGCGTCGAGCCGGTGGAACTGCGGCTTGAAGGCGCGCGGCTCGATGCGCTCGTTGCCGCTGCCGACGTGGTGCTCGACTGCACGGACAATTTTGCGACGCGCCACGCGGTCAACCGCGCGTGCGTCGCGCACCGCCGAGCCGCTCGTATCGGGTGCGGGGGTACGCTTCGACGGCCAGATCAGCGTCTACGACCTGCGCCGCGCGGACAGCCCGTGCTACGCCTGCCTCTTTCCCGAGGACGCCGAACCCGAGGAGATGCGCTGCGCCGTAATGGGCGTATTTGCGCCGCTGACCGGGATCATCGGAACGATGCAAGCGGCCGAGGCGCTCAAGCTCGTGGCCGGCCTAGGCGAGAGCCTGTGCGGGCGTCTGCTCCTGCTCGATGCGCTGCGAATGGAGTGGCGGTCGATCCGGCTGAAGAAGGATCCGGCCTGCCGCGTCTGCGGCGACGCCGCGAGCATCTAACCCCATGAGGGGATACCTCCCCTCATACTCCCCTAAATCGGCCGCCTGACAGTGATGCTGTCAGGCGCTCTTAGATGAGCAGCGGCGCCTGCTTCTCGAACCCCGCGGTCGGCGACCGCTTGAAGCCGCTCTTCGCGAACTGGTGCCAGCGTCCGACGACGTAGCAGAGCAGCGCGTTCGCGCGCGGCGTGCTCTCGTCCTCCGCGGCGGCGCCCCCGCCCTCGACGGCCTGCGTCGCCGCGACGCGCAGGCACTGCTTGAGCGTGGCCTCGAGCTTGTCGTGCAGCTGATTGATGCGCGCCTGCAGGCGCGGATCCTCGTTGACCAGCGCGTCGCCGATCAGCACGCGCGTCATCCCCGGGTTCTTCTCCGCGAACCCGAGCAGCATCGACAGGATCCCGTGCACCTGCTTGAGGCCGTTCGGCTCCTCGGCGGTGATCTTGTTGATCAGGCCGAACAGGCTGGACTCGATGAACTCGATCAGGCCCTCGAACATCTGGGCCTTGCTGGCGAAGTGGCGGTAGAGCGCCGCCTCGGACACGTCGAGTTTCGCGGCCAGCGCCGCGGTGGTGATCCGCTCCCCCTTCGGATCCTGCAGCATCTCCGCCAGCACCTGCAGGATCTGCAGCTTGCGCTCGCCCGGCTTGGTCGCCATGACGCTTCTCCCCCTCGCCCGGGCATTCTAGCGCCGCGTGCGCTTGCAGGTGAGCACTCGCTCGTTCGCCACGACCAACGGGGCAACGCCGCTTCGCGGCAGTCCCCGGGGCGCCACGAGGTCGGCGACATCCGGCCTTCGCAGCCGGCTACCCGCTAGCCCGCGCCCCCGAGGTCGTCGAGCAGGCGCGGGAGCTGTCGGACCGAGCTCACCTTCGCGACGACGTAGCTCGGCGCGCGGGGAAACGCGCTGACCCAGACGGTCCGCATGCCGAGACGACGCGCCGCGCGGAGGTTCGGCAGGCTGTCGTCGACCATGACGGCGCGACGCGCCACGACGCGCTCCGCGCGCAGCAGGTGCCGGAACCCCTCGAGCGAGGGCTTCGGCTGGTAGCGCACGTGCTCGATCGCGTACACCGCGTCGAAGAGCGGTCCGATCCCGAGCAGGTCGAGCATCGCGTCCACGTAGTGCGCGGGCGCGTTCGAGAAGAGCATTTTGCGCCCGCGCAACCGCCGTACCGCCGCGAGCGCCGCCCGATCGGCGACGACCATGCGCGCGAGATCGGTGAACTGGTGCGTGTGCCAGAGGAAATGGTCGGGGTCGGTGCCGTGGTGCCGGATGAGCCCGAGCAGGGTCGCACCGTACGTGCGCCAGTAGTGGATCCGCGCCGCACCGCCGCCTCCTCGTCGAGTGCGAGATGCTCCTGCAGGTACCGCGTCATGCTGCGATTGATGTGCGGGAAGATATGCGGCGAGGCGTCGTGCAGCGTATTGTCGAGATCGAAGATCCAGGTCAGCATCGCACTAGAATCCCGACATGCGCAAACGCGCCCGCAATCCGCGCCTGTCGCGCTACATCACGCTCGCGCGCTTGATCGCCTCCGACACGGCGCAGTCGCGAGGAATCGACAACACGCCGCCGGCCGCGCTGCTTCCCAACTTGCGCCTGCTCGCGCGCGGGCTCGACCAGGTGCGCCTGCTCCTCGGGTATCCGCTCGAGATCTCGAGCGGCTACCGATGTCCCGACGCTCAACGCCGCCGTCGGCGGCGTGCCGAACTCGCAGCATGCGCAGGGACTGGCCGTCGATTTCACCTGTCCCGAATTCGGCCCGCCGATGGCGATCACGAGCGCCATACGCGACTCCGAGATCGTCTTCGACCAGTGCATCCTCGAATTCGCCGAATGGGTGCATATGTCGTTCAGCGCGGCGCCGCGACGGCGCGTGCTGACGATCTACGACTCGCACGAGGGTTACCTCGACGGACTGGTCGACGAGCATCGCCGGTCCGTCTGACCGCTCACTTGCTGCGAATCAGCGTCCCCACGCCCTCGTCGGTGAGGATCTCGAGCAGCAGCGCGTGCTCCACGCGGCCGTCGATGATGTGCACGCTCTTCACGCCGCCCCGCGCCGCATCCAGGGCCGAGCCGATCTTCGGCAGCATGCCGCCGGAAAGCGTGCCGTCGGCCAACAGCTCGTCGACCCGCTTCGGCGTGAGCCCGGTGAGCAGCTTGCCGTCCTTGTCCAGCACGCCCGGCGTGTTGGTGAGCAGCACGAGCTTCTCGGCGCTCAGCACCTCCGCGAGCTTGCCCGCCACCAGGTCGGCGTTGATGTTGTAGGACTCGCCGTTCTTGCCGACGCCGATCGGCGCGACGACCGGAATGAACCCGCCGTCCTCGAGCGTGGAGATCACGACCGGGTCGATCGACTCGATCTCGCCGACCTGGCCGATGTCGGTCTTGCCGCCGTCGGCGCCCGCGACTAGCAGCTTGCGTGCCCGGATGAGCGCGCCGTCCTTGCCGGTCAGCCCGACGGCCTTGCCGCCGGCCTGGTTGATCAGCGTGACGATCTCCTTGTTCACCGTTCCGCCGAGGACCATCTCCACCACGTCCATCGTCTCGGCGTCGGTCACGCGCATGCCCTGCACGAACTCGCCCTTCTTGCCGAGGCGGTTGAGCAACGCTGTCGATCTGCGGCCCGCCGCCGTGCACGACGACCGGGTTCATGCCCACGAGCTTGAGCAGCACCACGTCGTGCGCGAAGCTCTTCTGCAGCGCGGGCTCGGTCATCGCGTTGCCGCCGTACTTCACGACGATCGTCTTGCCGTGAAAGCGGCGGATGTACGGCAGCGCCTCGGCGAGGACCTGCGCCTTCAGCGCGGCAGTGGTGGGGGCGACGGTCATCGTGGCGGTCTCGCTGGCGAGGCGAGATTCTACCGCGCCACATTCCCGTCCCCGCCGCAAAGAAAAAGGGCGGCCCTACGGCCGCCCTTGTGCGGGTTGCGCGTCTCGCGCGTTATTGCGTTACTGAATGGTCAGCTTGCGCGCCGCCGCAGTGCTCTTCTTCGGCAGCACCAGTTCCAGCACGCCGTCGGTGTACTTCGCCTGCGCCTTCGACTCGTCGAGGTCGTGGCCCACGCGGAACGCGCGCGCGACCTTGCCGTAGTAGCGCTCGCTGTGCACGACGCGCTCACCTTCCTTCACGTCCTTTTCCTTGCGCACCTCAGCGCTGATCGTCACCTGGTCGCCGTCGATCGTCACCTGGATCTCGTCCTTCTTCACCCCCGGGACCTCGGCGAGCACCTTGAAGGCCTCGGCCTGCTCGCTGACCTCTAGCTTCATCCGCGGGGCGGCCGCAGCGCCCTCGGCGGCAATCGGGCGGACGAGGAAGCCCTTCATGAGGTCGTCAAACAGGTCTCCGAACGGGTCGTAACGGGTCACATTCGCCATAGCAATCTCCTCACAGTCGGATTCGAGCGGGGTTCATCCCCATACCCCTCTACATGGGGAACCGGGAGCGGCTTTCAAGAGGTGCTTGCGCCAACTGGACCGCGCTGTAATATGCCGCGGCGAAATGGGAAACCGTCAACCATGGCCGTGTCCACGACGCCGGGGATCGATCCGGTTGAACTCCAGAAGCACCGACCCCGGTTGCTGAAGTTCGCGGCGTTTCAGTTCCGCAACGCCACAGCCGCGGAGGACGTGGCGCAGGAGACGCTGCTCGCGGCGCTGCAGTCCGGCGCGAGCTTCGCCGGCCAGTCGTCGGTGCCCGACGAAGTACTCCGCAAGTAGCCATTGCGCGGCGCGGTGCAAACCCCGGTCGTCCTCTCCTTCAGCGGCGGTAAGGACAGCGTCCTCGCGCTTGGACGCCTGCGGGCGTCCGGCCAATGGGACGTGCGGGCGTTGCTCGCAACGTTCATCGAAGGCGAAGGCGCGCTCGTCATGCACGAGGTCCCGGAGCGACTCGTCGCGCTGCAGGCGTCGAGCCTCGGGTTCCCGCTCGTCGCGGTGCGCGTTCCGCGCGCTCCCTCCAACGCGATGTACGAGGAGCGGCTCGCCGCTGCGCTCGCGCCGTTGCAGGCACAGGGTGTGCGCCACGTCGCGTTCGGCGACCTGTTCCTCCAGGACATCAAGGCGTACCGCGATGCGCTGATGGCGCGGCTCGGGTTCGAGCCGGTCTATCCGCTCTGGGGCGCCGACACCCGTGAGACGGCGACGTCGTTTGTGCGTGACGGCTATCGCGGCGTCACGGTCTGCGTGGATGCGACCAGGCTCGACGCCGAGTGGTCGAACCGCGAGATGGATGCGGCGTTCTTCGCCGCCCTCCCTGCAGAGGTCGACCCGTGCGGCGAGCACGGCGAGTTCCACAGCTTCGTCCATGACGGCCCCGGCTTTGCGTACCCGGTCCGGTTTGGGCGCCGCGCCGCGGGCTCGCGCGGCGGGTTCCACTATGCGGCGCTCACGCCGCTGTCGGGCGATGCCTGCGCTCGATGCGGCGCCACGTTCGAGTGCGGCATGAAGGCGGGCGTCGAGCGCTGCTGGTGCAGCGACGTCCCGCCGGTCGCGATCGACGCGGCCCTGGCGGACTGTCTCTGCCCGCGTTGCTTACGGATGTTGGGCGGGGCGCGGGCGTAAGACGCGCCCCGTCGACCGCGGCGTCAGTGTTTCGCCGGGGCAGTGCCCAGCTCGCGCACCTCGGCCTTCACCTCGACCTCCTGAGGCTTCCCGTCCTTGCCCTGGAACTTGAGCGTGATCGGCACGGTGTCGCCCTTCTTCAACGTCTGCTTCAGGTCCAGGAGCATGACGTGATAGCCGCCGGGCTTCAGGTCGACCGCCTGACCCGCCGGCAGCTCGAGCTTCGAGATCGCCCGCATCTTCATCACGTTGTTCTCCATCTTCATCTCGTGAATCTCGACGACGCCGGCAACCGGACTCTGGGCGGCGACGAGCGCTGCACTGTCGGTGCTCTTGATCTGCATGAACGCCCCGGTCGCCTTCTGGCCCTGCACGGTGCCGCGCACCCAAGCCTGGCTGACGGACACCTGCGCCGAGGCGGGCGCGGCCGCAACGGCCAACGCAAGCGCCGCGGCAATGGAAAGCTGCTTCATCTCGGACTCCTCGATTCGAAACGGATTGCGCGGCCGTGTCGCGGCGCGCGAAAGCCGCGGCCTTCCGCGGCAGTTTCAGGCGGTGCGGTCGATCGCGGGCGGGCCGCGCGGCTGCGCGGCGCGCACGGGTTCGAGTGGCGCGCTTTCCTGTAGAGCGATGCGCACCGGCCGCTCGGCACGGCGAGGCGCGTGGCACTGCGGCGTGGCGCCACCCGGTGCCTGGGCACCGTCCGATACGACGCAGAGAACGCAGTGCGGGAGAGTGTACGACGGCTGCTCGTCCCCGCTCGCTGGCGCGCCGACCGGCACCCGCTTGAGGCCCGCGTCGGTGCAGACCTCCGCGTATCCCGAGTGGATGGGTAGCGCGAGGCGCGCGTGCGCGAGGGCCGGCGCCGCGACCGAAACCGCCGCGGCGAACAACGCGACCGCGAAACGGTGCGGAGAGGCGAAGCGACGCATCGCGCTCGAGTCTACAGGACGTAGCGTGCCAGATCCTCGCTTGCCGCGAGGTCCTTCAGCCGCGCATCGACGTACGCGGCGTCAATGTTGATCGCCTGCGCGCCGCCCCTCCCGGCCTCGAACGAGATCTCCTCCAGGAGCTTCTCCATTACCGTGTAGAGGCGGCGCGCACCGATGTTTTCGGTCTTCTCGTTCACTGCGAACGCGATCTCGGCGATGCGTTTGACCGCTTCGGGCCGGAACTCGACTTTCACCGCCTCGGTGGCGAGGAGGGCCTCGTACTGGCGCGTGAGGCACGCATCGGTGTTGGTCAGGATCTGCTCGAAGTCGGCGGCGGTGAGAGAGTCGAGTTCGACGCGGATCGGGAACCGGCCCTGCAGCTCGGGGATCAGGTCCGAGGGCTTCGACATGTGGAATGCGCCGCTCGCGATGAAGAGGACGTGATCAGTCTTCACCATGCCGTGGCGCGTCGAGACCGTGGTGCCCTCGACGAGCGGCAGCAAGTCGCGCTGCACCCCCTGGCGCGAGACATCGGCGCCGTGCATCTCGGAGCGGCTCGCGATCTTGTCGATCTCGTCGAGGAACACGATGCCGTTCTGCTCGACGTTCGCGAGCGCGCGCGCCTTCAGCTCCTCGTCGTTGACGAGGCGGGCCGCCTCCTCGTCGACGAGCAGGCGCAGCGCCTCCTTGACCTTGAGCTTGCGCAGCTTCTTGCGGCCACCGGCGAGGTTCTGGAACATGCCCTGGAGCTGCTGGGTGAGCTCCTCCATGCCCGGGGGCGCGAGGATCTCCATTCCCGCCTGGCCGGCCGCGACCTCGATCTCGATTTCCTTGTCGTCGAGCTCGCCCTCACGCAGCTTCTTGCGGAACTTCTGGCGCGTGCCCGACTCGTCCGCGCTCTCGGGCTTGGCGCCGAAGCCGAAGTCGCGCGCGGGCGGTAGCAGCGTCTCGAGGATGCGCTCCTCCGCTGCGTCCTCGGCGCGCGCGCGGACCTGGCGCGTTGCCGCTTCGCGGGCGTTCTTGATTGCCACCTCGACGAGGTCGCGGACGATCGTGTCCACGTCGCGCCCGACGTAACCGACCTCGGTGAACTTCGTCGCCTCGATCTTGATGAACGGCGCATCGGCGAGCCGAGCGAGGCGCCGCGCGATCTCGGTCTTGCCGACGCCGGTCGGTCCGATCATCAGGATGTTCTTCGGCGTGATCTCCTGCCGCAGCGGCTCGGCGACCTGCTGCCGCCGCCAGCGGTTGCGCAGCGCGATCGCCACGGCGCGCTTGGCCTTGGCCTGCCCGATGATGTGCTTGTCGAGCTCGTGGACGATTTCTTGCGGCGTCATCGTGGACATGCGGGCGTCACTCGAGCACTTCCACGACGACGTTCTGGTTGGTGTAGATGCACAGCTCGCCGGCGATCGAGAGACTCTTGCGTACGATCGCCTCGGCGCCCAACTCGCTGTTCTCGAGCAGGGCGCGGGCCGCAGCTTGAGCAAACGCGCCGCCCGAGCCGATCGCGATGATCCCGTGCTCGGGCTCTAGCACGTCGCCAGCGCCGGTGAGAACGAGCGAGGTCTCGCGATCGGCGACGCCGAGCATTGCCTCGAGCCGCCGCAGGATGCGATCGGTTCGCCAGTCCTTCGCGAGCTCGACTGCCGAGCGCAGCAGGTTGCCCTGGTGCTTATCGAGTTTCGCCTCGAAGCGCTCGAATAGCGTGAACGCGTCCGCGGTTCCGCCGGCGAAGCCGGCGAGGATGCGATCCTGGTACAGACGCCGCACCTTGCGCGCGCCCGCCTTGATGACGACGTTGCCGAGCGTGACCTGCCCGTCGCCGCCGAGCGCAACCTGGCCCTTGCGCCGGACCGAGAGGATCGTAGTGCCGTGGAACGGTTCCATGGACGAAAGCTTACGCGGGAACTTTCGACCTTGGGGCGGACGGCACGGAAGTCAAGACACCCCCGGATCCCGGCTTGCGCCGGGATGACCTGCGCGAGCGTCGCCCCCGGGCGACGCGCCGCAGGTCACTTTCTCGGGATGATCCGCGCGACCTTGGGAATGCCCATGACGGCGAAGAGCGCGATGATCATCTCGCCGGCGCCGCGAATGACCAGTTGCTTGCCCTCGGCCTTGAGCTTCTCGAGTACGTTCAGCAACCGGCCGGCGTTCACGAAGTCGACGCGCCGCGCGGTCCCGAAGTCGAGCACGACGGGGTTGGCGGCCGCGGCGTATGCGCCCAGGTCGGTGAAGAGCTGATCGCTCTGCCCCGCCACTTCGCCGGAAACGTGGAAGGCTTCGTCGGCCACCTGGGTGGCGACCGGTTGCGATTCGGCCATCGGCTCCCCCTTCGGCCGTGGCGGCGGCGCCTCCCACGAGGGCGGCGACACCTCGTAGGTCACGGCGTAGTCGACCGCAGCTTCTTCGAACTCGTTCTGCAGCCCGAGCATCTGGTAGAGATCGAGCAGTAGCAGCCAGACGCTCGTGTCGACCGACGTGTCGCCCGCCTTTGCGCCGTCGCGCAGCAGTTTAAGGAGCGTTACCTCGCCGGTGAGCCAGACGTCCTTCTTGGCCGTCCTGAAATACTTCAGCGTCGCGTGCAGCAGCTTGCAGCCCGCCGGCTCGATGCCCTGCAGCTTGCCGAAGTCCAGCCGCAGCTTCGGCTGCTTGTCCGCCGCCTTGCGCAGCTGCTCGAGCGCGCCGGCGCTCTGCGCACCGAGCGCGCCGGTGAGCGAGACGGACGCGGCGCCACCCGTCCGCAGCGATGGGTTCTGCTTTGGCGCGGACGGTGCATCGGTCCACACCGGGGGCGAGCGCTCCAGCTTCACCACGAAATCGAGCGCGCGCTCCTCGAATTCCTGCTTCCGGCCGAGTTGCTGCAGCACGTCGAACAGCATCAACCACACCTGCAGCTTCCACGCGCCCAGGTCCTCGCCCTCCAGCGCCGTCTTGAGTCGCGCGTGGGCCTCCGCGGTCTGCCCGTTGGCGTACAGGACCGCCGCCTCCTCGATCGCCGGAGGCACCTCGTGCCCGCCTTCGTCGACCTCGATGCAGAGAATCGAGTCGACGGGCTTCTTCGCGGCCTTCTTCTTCGCGTCGGAATGTTTCTCGGGCGCCTTCGACGCGGGCGCACCGAGCCCGGGCAGATCCGGGATGACCGAGACGGGAGATGGCGGCGGCTTGGGCGCGGGCGTCGGCGCCTGTTGCGGGGCGGCAGCCGCCGCCAGGGACCCGAAGTCCAAGCCGGCGGGGATGGCAACGGATCCGCCGGCCTTCGGCGCAAGCGGCGCGATCGACGGTGGTGCGATCGAAGGTGCCGCGGACGGCGCGACCGAGGGCGGAGAACCCGACGGCGGAACGTAGTTCGTGAAATCGAGCGATTCGCCTTCGTCCGCGGACGCGGCCGGTCCGGGCGAGCGGGCACCCGGCGCGGCGGGCGACTGCCGAGCCTTGACGGGCGGCTTCTCCGGTTTCTTGTCCGGTTTCTTGCCGAAGATGGAAAAAGCCAAATCGAATCAGCAATTAAGAAAATAGCGGCCCGAGGAGCCGCTCGGCACTTCTACCACACCCCGGGCGCGTGCGGCAAACCGAGTACGCCCGCGCCGCGGCATCGGTCGCGGGCGCGAGCGGGCTTATTTTACGACCCGGGCGCGAGGCGGAAAACGACAGGAACGATTACCCACGCGGCCACCGGGTCCCCGGCGCTGCGCGACGGGATAAAGCGCCAACTCTTCACGATCTCGAGCACCGCCGTATCAACCACGTTTGACTCGTTCGTGGGCTCGAGTTCCATCTGAGCCGCGGCGCCGACCGGGCTCACGACCACGCGCAGCGCGGTGACGCCCGCACGCGTCATCCGGTTAGCCATGTCCTTGTCTTCTCGCGTGTCCTCACGGTTCGACGCGGCGCCGTCGCTCCGCGATTGCCGCGACAGCGCCCGCGGCGGCCATCGTCCAGACGACGGTCGGGCCGGAAGGCGCATCGAATAGCGCCGACACCACGAGCCCGAGCGTGTACCCCGCAATCGCAATCGCGTACGCCGTGGGCAACCGACGCGTCGTGGCGTAACGCGTCGCGAGCGCCGGGACGATCAACGTCGCGAACACGAGGAAGATCCCGACGAGCTGAACCGAGATCGTCACCGCGCAGGCGAAGAGCACGTAGAAGACCGCGCTGTCTCGCCGGGTGCCGGCGGCGAACCATGCGACGAGGATCACGGCGCTTGCCACGGCGGGCACGGCGAGCGAACCGAAGCTCACCCAGAGGATCTGGCCCGAGAGCAGATCCCGCAGGCTCTCACCGCCGTGCGGGTTGTGCGCAAGCACGAGGATCGCCGCCGTCGCCGCCAGGACGAACGCGACCCCGATCAGCGCCTCCTGGAGATCCGGCCAGCGTTTCTCGGTCCAGCTCAGGATACCC
>CAVVGT010000014.1:0-348510 GCA_963747775.1 uncultured beta proteobacterium | reverse complement strand
CTGGCGGCGCGACTACAACCCCGTTTCATACTGCCCCACCTCGCTATGTCATTGATAGATCGAGGACGCCCTGTTCCTCGGGCGGTATCGCGGAGTCGCGACGGCGACCACGAGCGCGCGCGAGGATCTCTGCGACGGCATTTGCATCCAGGGTATCGCGATAGAAGATCCACGGCCCGTCGGATAGAGGATGCTCTGCCTTCAACTCGCCGTGTTCGACGGCCAGTCGCAACGTGCGGGCGCTGATGCCGATGATGCGTGCCGCTTCGGTCAGATTCATCCAGCCTTCACTTGCGCGCCGCTCGCGGAGTAGACCGGGATGTCGTGGTGACTGCGCAGCGCGGTCACGCGCTCGCGGGTCCAGAAGTTACCGCGACCGGTGCGCCGGCCGTTGCGGTTGAGCACATTGGCGATGAAGGCGTCGGGGCAGATTCGGGCCAGCGCGCGCACGGCATCCACCGTCTCTCTGGCGGTGTGCGTGGCGTTCTGCCCGCGCCGGCGCCGTGGCACGCGCACCTCGGTGTGCAAGCCGCCCCTCCAATGGATCACGAGCACGATCTCGCTCGTAGCTGCGTCGACGTCGACGACGACCTCGTGGATGAGCGAGCGCACGATGCGCTTCTTCAGCCGCGCATCGGTATCCGGATGCTCCCAGAGGACCTCGAGCCGCTCGGCCAGGCCTGAGAACTCCTCCGCAGTCGGGGCCGGCTGCTCCTTGAGCGTGCCGATGTGCTGCGCGATGCGGTTCTCGATCTCGCGCACCCGTTCGAGGGCTTGGTTCCATCGCCGCTCGAGTTCGTCGGCGACGAGTCGGTTCTCGGGATCGGCGGCGTCATACTGACGCTGGGCGCGGCTTGCCGTGTAGCGTGCCGCCTCGAGATCGCGCTCGAGGGCGCCCCGCACCTCGTCCTGCTTCTTCGCCTCTTCCCGATGGGCCAAGATCGCTGCCTCGACGGCGGCCGGTTGCACCACGCGCAGCACCTCTACGGCAATCGCCGCATCGACTCGGCTGCCACCAAAGCCGATACACCGGGGTTCGCCCTTGTCGAGCCAGCCGCGGTGACAGACGTAGCGTGCCACGTCGTGGTGGCTTCCAGTGTAGTGCACCGTGAGCCTCCCCGCGCAGCGCCGGCAGCGCAGCAGCCCCGCAGCCAACGCCAGACCTGCCTTCGCTGGTCCGGGCGCCCCCGAGCCGAGCTGCTGGTTGGCCTGGATCAAGCCGCCGATGCGCTCGAAACGCTCCCAGTCGACGTAGCCTTCGTGCGCCTGCGGGATCAGCGCCAGCCATTGCTCACGAGGTTTGCGCCGACCGTGCTTGCGCTGCTCGCCCGCGTCGTAACGCACTCCATGCTCGGTCTTGCCGTAGGCGTAGGCGCCGCCGTAGATCGGGTTGGTGAGGATTCGGTACACGGTGGCATAGGTGGGGCGTTTCCAGCGCGTCTCCGCACGGGGCGTCGTCACCGGCAATTGAAGACCGTGCTCGTGGAACCACAGCAGCGTCTGACGCACCGAGCCGATCCGCTCGAACTGGTCGAAGACCAGGCCGATCGCCTCCTGGATCCGCCGATCGGGGTCCTTCTCCAGGCGCTGGTCTTCGGTCTTGCGATAGCCGACCGGCGCCATGACGAGGAGCTCACCGCGCTTAGCCTTCGCGCGCCGCGCTTCCAGCGAGCGCTGGCGAAGAAGGTCGAGCTCGTACTCGTTCAAGCTCCCCTTGAGTCCGAGCAGCAGCCGGTCGTTGCTCGCGCGGGGCGCATAAACGGTCTCCTGGTCGATCAGTACCGTATCGACCACCCGGCATACCTCGACGAGCTGCTGCCACTCGCGACTGTTCCGGGCGAAGCGCGACACTTCGCGCGCGGCGACCGCGCCGACGCGGCCCAAGCTCACATCGGCAACCATCCGCTCGAAGCCGCTGCGCGTCTCGGTGCCGGCCGCCGAGCGGCCAAGATCCTCATCGATGATCTCGATCTCGGTCCAGCCCAGATCGCGCAGCCGTGCCTGCATCGCGTACTGCAGCTTCTGGCTCTCCAGGTTGTGCGCAACCTGGAACGATGAGGACTGACGCACATACAGCACGGCCTTGCGGGCGAGATGCTGCAGACGGATCTTCTCACTCATCGCGCGCCTCCCGACCGAGCGGCTCGAGAGCGTCGCGACGATGGCTTCGGAGCAGCCGAACCAGCAACGACAGCACCTGCGCTCGCGTCTCGGGCGGCAAGTCCGCCCACTGGACAGTCACTGGATGCGGATGAAACAAGCCCAGCTGATCGGCCAAGCGCAACGCTCTCACGTATCGCACAGGCACCTCCCGGTTCGGAGTTGGCAAGGTGCCCGGCTTGTAGCACGGTGTGCTCGTCAGCTCGCGAAGCGCTCTCGATCAGATGACGAAGCTCGTGCAACGCCTCGCAGGTGACAGAAGGGGACGGCGACAACGCGATTCGGCAGCACGCCGACGCGTCGAACATCCATTGCGGAATCTCAAGCGAACGGCTATCGTCGTCTGGCTCGAGCACGCAGCGATACAGCGCATGCTCGTTCCTTGCAACGGCGCCCACGATGTAAACCGAGCGGCCGTGCCACGGATGCCAGCGGTAGAGAACTACTCGCGACTCGGTAACATGGGCGTTCTGTCGTCGATTTGTACAATGAGCAACGGCCACACGGTGCACTCGGTCGTCTGACCCCGAGTGAGTTCGCCAGCAGAGGTCAGAAGTCAGCCCCGAAAGAGGCCCGACTCTAGTTCAGAAGTGTCGAGGAACCGGGGTGACGTCAGAGCAGCTCGTGAGTTCATAGCAAATGTGTCCACGAAACCGGGTGAAGATCCCCGTGCCAGCGGCCTTGCCGCTGGCAAGCGGCAGGTCATCGTGGTCGTCAGACACCTACTATCAGGATGCGATCGTGACATCGGCAGAATCTGACTACCTTCTTCGCCTTGCAGCCCTCTCGTTGTCATTTGTCGGTTTTTCGGCAGTGGTTGTCACCCTCCGAGGTGCGCTGGGAGGCGAACTCTCCGATCGGCACCTCCGCCTCGTGCGCCTCTACATTGAAGGTGGCCTTCTGGTCACCGCTCTTGCTTTGGTTCCCACACTTCTAAACCTCCTTCATGTCCCTGACACCGTCACGTGGCCGCTGTCCAGCGCAGCCGCTGCTTCGATCTTTACCTTCGTTCTCCTGATCCAATTCCGCCGTCGCCGTACGATCGAACCGGGCCGATTTCCCCCATGGGTCGTCGTCGTATACGCCCTTTCGATCGTCGCGGTTGCAGGTCTCTGGTTCAACGTCGCAGGAATCCCGTTCCCACCGAGTGTCGGCCCTTACGCCGTTGTCCTGACGTGGGCCCTTTGCATCTTTGGGTTCATTTTTGTTCGAACCATTGAGCTATTCCTGCATCGGCCACCTGACGCCTGATGCGGTCATCTGACTGTGTGTGTCTACCTGTAGATGCAGCGGACAGGCGAAAGCGGCCATGACGTTCTCGTTGACCACCTCGCGCGCCTGCCGCTGATCACTACGTTGGGCGTCGGTACTGGCGGCGTCGGATCCAGAGGACGCCAAAGGGAGAGATGACTGGTTGACAGGCTGAGGAGGGGAAACCATGGGTCCGAGAAAATACCTCTCGAGTGTTCTTTTCTTGCTCTTGACCACGATCGCCTCGACGGACGCGGGCATCGCAGCCGACTATCCCGTCAAGCCGG
Source organism: uncultured beta proteobacterium (assembly GCA_963747775.1). Classification (GTDB taxonomy): domain Bacteria; phylum Pseudomonadota; class Gammaproteobacteria; order Burkholderiales; family SG8-39; genus JAGVSZ01. The sequence continues at coordinate 344,812 of CAVVGT010000014.1, read as the reverse complement.
TACGACTGGTCGTGCCGTTTCCTCCGGGCGGCACCCTCGATATTCTGGCCCGTGGCCTCGCCCCCGACCTCGCAGGGCAACTCGGGCAACAGGTCGTGGTCGAGAATCGCCCGGGCGCCAACGGCGTCATCGGCTATGAACTGGTCGCGAGAGCCCCCGCGGATGGGTACACGTTGTTGATAGGGGGAGGCTCCGGCATCGCGGTCCACCCCGCACTGCTTTCGAAGCTCTCCTACGATCCGGTGAAAGCCTTTGCGCCGGTGACCATGCTCGCGACGTTCCCTTCAGTGCTCATCGCAACCCCATCGTTTCCGGCGAACTCGGTTCAGGAACTGATCGCGCTCGCGAAGGCGGCTCCTGGCAAGCTCACCTACGGTTCCCCCGGTACCGGCAACGTCAATCATCTCGTGGGGGAGATGTTCAAGTCTCTGGCGGGTGTGGACATCGTTCACGCGCCCTACAAGGGCGCAGCGCTGGTCGTAACCGACGTCGTCGCCGGCCATGTGCCCATCGGTTTCGTGCTCCTGCCCGGCGCGCTTCCTCAAATGCGCGCGGGAAAGCTGAAGGCGCTTGCGGTCACCGCCGACCAGCGAGTGAGTCCCGCCCCGAACCTCCCCACAATGGCGGAGGCCGGGGTACCCGGCCTGGATCTCTTCGACTGGGCCGGCATCCTTGTTCCCGCAGGAACGCCCCACGAAGTGATCTCCCGACTCAATCAGGACATCTCGAAGGCCGTGCGCTCGCCGGAGATGCGTCAGCGATGGATCGAGCAGGGATTCGAGCCGAGGGCCACGACAACCGACGAGTTGGCGGCCGCGATCAAGTCCGACGTCGACAAGTGGGGCAGGATCGTAAGACAAGCTGGAATTCGGGCAGAGTGAACCGCGCGTGACCAGACGTGATGCCCGACCCTCAGTTGCAGTGGACCCGTGCGAGCGGCGCTTCGCGCCCCTCGCACGGGCTGCTGAACCAAAATGTTCGGCATCATGAAAGCGAATTCGTGGTGGCGGGCGCTGTCGGTCTCCATCGTGGCCAGTGCGCTCGTGTGGGCCCTGTCACCGTTCCTGGTTGGCCACCGCGAGCCCTGGGATGCCGATGGCCATTTCTATGTTCTCAGCCTCGCCGTGTCCGGATCGTTCGCGGGTCTGCTTGTTCCACGGCCGCTGTGGGCACACTACACTGGCGCACTCGTCGGGCAGCTCGGATACGAACTGCTGTTCCTGCGTGTCGGCCCGTTGTTTGTTCTGGGCGCCGCATTCTTGCTTGGCTACTCGCTCATCTTTGCCGCTGCGGCGGCACTGGCCGGGCATCTCCGCACCCGTGCTCGGGCGCCCTCGGCTCAGGCGTGACGCTCCACCCATGGGTGCGAGGGTCCATTAAGGTGCGCTCTAACCCGCGTTGGGCATCTAGTGCCGAGGCACCCGCTATACTTCCATCGCTCGCACTCTTGGCTCGAGGCTGGACATGAAACTCACCGCTGTCTTTCAGAAAGTCCGTGAGGGCTATATCGGTTTCGTCGAGGAACTGCCGGGCGCTAATACTCAGGCTCGCACCCTCAAGCAAGCCCGGGCTAGCCTGGCCGAAGCCGTCGAGCTCGTCCTTCAGGCGAACCGCAGCCTGTCGAAGAAGTCGATTGGGAAGAAGAAGGTCATTCGTGAGCCGCTGCGCCTCGCGATTGAATGAAGCGCCTTGATTTGATCCGGCACCTTGAGACGCACGGATGCGTTCTCCTTCGCGAGGGCGGCAAGCACTCCGTGTACGTCAATCGTCTGAGCGGGAAGGTCTCGACTATCCCGCGTCATCGTGAGATCAACGACTTCCTCGCACGGAAGATCTGCCGTGATCTCGAAGTCCGCGAGCCGTAAGACGCCCTACCCGCTCTTGCACCGGACGCGCTCCGGCGGGCTCCGCCCGCCTGCACGGGCGGGTCAACCGCAACGTTTGGGCGTCATGATCAAGCCAGTGGTCCAGCTAGAGCCGACAGGGTGCGGGATCGCGAGCGTCACCGCGATCGCGGGTCTGTCCTACGCTCAGGCGAAGGCGATCGCCGCTTCTCTCGACATCTCGGCGCAGGACGAGCGGTTGTGGTCCGAGACCGCTCACGTGCGCAAGCTCCTCCAGCACTTGGGCGTGAAGGCGGGGCCCTCTGAACACCCGTTCCGATCATGGGAGTCGCTGCCCGACCTCGCCATTTTGTCCATCAAGTGGCATCTGGAGAAAGGGCGGCCCTTCTGGCATTGGGTTGTATTCGTGCGCGACGACAGAGGTGCACGCGTGCTCGATCCGAAAAAAGGTTTGCGACGTCACGTCAGAACCGATTTCGGGCGCATCAAGCCGAAGTGGTTCATTCCGATCGTCGATGCCCCGCAATGCACTGCAGGGGACGCGCCGCAAACGGCGCGCTCTTGAACGCCGGGCGGCGAAGACTCCGCTCGAAGCCGCGCACGAGACGACATGGCAACCAATCGTGCTATGCCCAAGACCATCGACGAGTACATCTCGGCCTTCTCGCCAGAAGTGCGAGCAATTCTGCGGAGGGTTCGGCAAGTTGTGCGCAGCGCCGCGCCCGATGCCCAGGAAGCCATCAGCTATCGGATCCCGGCCTTCAAGTTGAACGGCGTCCTGGTTTACTTTGCAGCCTTCAAGAAGCACATCGGCTTCTACCCGCCAATCAGGGGCGATTCAAGGCTGGAGAAGGCCGTATCGCCGTATGCGGGCGAGAAGGGCAACCTTCGGTTCCCACTTGATCAACCGATCCCTTACGCCTTGATCGAGCGCATCACCAAGCTTCGCGTGAAGCAGAATCTGGCAAAGGCCAAGGCACAGCGCAAGAAGAAAGCGTGAGTGAGCAACACCAGTAACGCCCTCGAAGCGTTGAAGAGCGAGCTCGAGCGCCTCGGCGCGGCCAATGACGGCGCGACTGCAGAGCGCTCGCGGCGGATGTTGAACATCACCCGCGATACCGGCGAGTTCCTGTCTGTGCTCGTACGCGCCACGCTCGCGCGCCGGGTGCTCGAGATCGGAACCTCCAACGGTTACTCCACGCTCTGGCTTGCCGAGGCCGCCAGGGCCATCGGCGGCGCAGTCATCACCGTCGAGTTCTCCGAGTACAAGGCGGGCCTCGCCTCGGCGAACTTTGCGCGTTCCGGGCTCGCGCCGTACATCACGTTGGTTCGCGATGACGCAGCCCGTCTGCTCCAGCGTTCCGATCGGGGCGCCTTCGACTTCATCTTTCTCGATTCCGAGCGCTCGGAGTATCCGGGCTGGTGGCAGGAGCTGCGTCGCGTTCTTCGCCCCGGAGGTCTGTTGGTCGTCGACAATGCGACTTCTCACGTCGCGCAGCTTGCTCCTTTCGTCGCGCTCGTGAACGCCGATCCCCTATTTGCGACCAGCCTTGTTCCGGTGGGCAACGGCGAGTTTCTTGCCGTGAAGGCGTTCGCGTGAGCCTGCTTACCGAACCAGTCGTTGGGCGTCGCGGGCGATGGCCGGAACGCCGTGAGCCGCCTCTCCGTACCGGCAGATCGGACATCGCGCCGTCTCCTACGTCATGGATCGCTGCGGCATTGCTTACACGCAGGGCGAGGTGCGCTCGCTCGTCGGCGAGATCGAGAAGCTGAAGCCGTTTCCCGATGCCGTCGCGGCGCTCGGTAGACTCCGGTCCACGGGATACACGCTGGCGATCCTATGATCTCCGGCGTTGGGCATCGACTGATGCGTAGAGAGGTTAGACCATGGCCCGCAAGCAAGAGTCCGACACCTGGGAGCGCGGCGATCCCTACGAGCGGTACGTCGGTCGGTGGAGCCGTCGGGTCGCTCCGATGTTCCTCTCCTGGCTGCGCATTCCCGCCGGACGAAGGTGGCTGGACGTGGGATGTGGCACCGGAGCCCTGTGCGCGGCGATTGTGGATCACTGCTCGCCGTCGTCGGTCGCTGGCGTCGAGCCCTCGGAAGGATTTCTCAACACGGCAAGCGCGAATCTTGCGGGACGAGCAGTGCTTCACCGCGGCAGTGCAACCGCAATTCCGCTGGATGACGCTTCGGTCGACGTCGTGGTCTCGGGACTCGTTTTGAACTTCGTTCCGGATCCGCGCGCCGCGCTTGCCGAGATGGCGAGAGTGGCGGCGAGCGGGGGAACCATCGGGGCGTATGTCTGGGATTACGCTGGCAAGATGGAGCTCATGCGCGCGTTCTGGGACGCAGCGGTCGAGCTCAGTCCGGACGCCGCGAGGATGGATGAAGGCGTTCGATTTCCGCTGTGCCGTCCCGGGGCGCTCGCGGAGCGCTTCTCCAGCGCCGGACTCGAAGCGGTCGAGGTGACCGCGATCGACATACCGACGCCGTTCGCAAGCTTCGAAGACTATTGGCAGCCGTTCCTGGGCGGCCAGGGACCCGCCCCCGCCTACGCCATGTCACTCGACGAGACTGCGAGAGCGCGGCTGCGGGACCGTATACGGGCGCGCATCCCGGTGCAGGTTGACGGGTCGATCTCGTTGACCGCCCGGGCTTGGGCGGTCCGAGCAACCGTCGCCTCGACATTGCCGGGCTGAAGCAGGGGTATGCGGGTTAGCATTCGGCGCGTCCGCGCGTGAGCGCCACCGCGATTCTGACCGTAGGCAGTCAATACAGGACGACCGGATTGCCCGGCGAACCCGTGGCGCCGATCATCTTCAACGGCGCCCAGACGAACGCGCCCTCGTAGACCTTGGCATCGACCAGCGACTTCGTGTCGACGTTCTCGAGGTTCCAGATCCCGCGGCGGGTCTGCATGCCGGTATGGCAAGGCACCGCGTGCTCGTTGCCTTCCTCGCCGAATGGCTGCGAATCGTTCGCCGAGGTGTCGCCCAGCGTCAGCGCGATGTCGCGCGACGCCAGGTATTCGCAGGCGCTGGCGCCGAACCCCGGTTCGCCCTTGTCCCAGATTGCCCGCGCGGCGGCCCGCTGCGCCGAGGTCATCGTCTTGTATCGGTCGTTGCTCCAGGTGTTGCCCTGGCCGGTGTGGAGCGCCACGCAATCGCCGGGCATGATTTCGGACAAGCGTGCCATCTTCATGATGCCTTTCACGTCGTCCGCGGTCACAATGCCGGGCGACGTCGCGCTGTCCGGAATCGGCAGCATCTCGGCGCTCGCCGGGAGCTTGCCCTGCTGCTTGCGATAGGCGACGGCATCGAGGACGACCAGCCGGCAGACGAAACCGAGCTCGGCGACGTGCTCCACGCCCAGCGGACCCATGCCCATCACGCGGCCGCCGGCACCGCGTTCGTAGGCATCCCAGGTGAGGCGGCCGTTGTACATCATCGGCCCCTTGGAGGTGTTCACGCCGATGTGCCCGGGACCGTCGAACTGCGTCCCGATCTGCCCGAGTTCGGCGATCACGAGCTCGTCGTGGTAGATCAGCGCGTTCTTGCCGAACGGGCCGCCGGTGGGCGTGCCGGGAATGGTCAATTGCCACCCGCGGGCGCCGAAGGCGGGTATCTCCCGGTGATAGTACTTCCCGATCGTGATGGATTTGTACTGCTTGACCGTCGCCAGCGCCCGCTTGATGTTCGCGGGATTCCTGGTGTGGTTGGCGCTGCCCGCCTTGTCGTCGGCGCCCCACTTGGACGGCCACCACTTCTCCGTGAACGGCGCGTCGTTGACCGGTCCCTTGAGCGCCTGGGCCAGGACCACCCCGGCGAACCCTGCGAACGCGACTCCGACGATGCTGGAAAGCTTCATGGGATCGTCTCCTTCCCGAAAAGTGTCGACGTCGTTACGGGCGAGGCAGTATAGATCAGCCGGGACTCGCACTATGCGGCGACTTTCCCGCAGGGCTGTCCTGCCGGAGGGGCCCGGTAGCGACATTCAACTGCCAATGCCGCGTCGCTCCTGGCCATACGTACCGCGCCTATGGCTGCTAAGGCACGGCATGCCGAGTCGGTGAATTCTTCACAGGCTCTCGGTCAACAGTGCCGTCCCGGCGCCTCCGGCAGGACCTACCCTCCGCACAGAGCTGGATCGTCCAGCGATACGCAAGGAGGAAGTCGCCATGTCGAAGGTCTTGCCGAAGGGGCACCGGTCGTGCCTGTCAGGGGCGTTCCGCTACACGCCCGCCGTGCACACGAACATCGCGAACACATTCGCGAGGATCAAGCGGGAGCTGACGGAACGAAGCGAGTCGCATGCCTCGGCACCCCAGGCGCGAATCGAGTTCTCGCCCGTTCTCCGAAGCCGTCCCTTTCCCGTCGAGGCGGTTGAGGCAGCGTGGCGGGTCCTGCGCGCCGGCGGGTTGCGCCCCGTGCCGCGCCTCATCCACTCGAGCGAGCTGTCGGACTGATCGCCGGTCGTCCTGCGCCGCGACCGATCGGCGTGGAATGACAAGCTGAGAAGCAGCGGTACCCCGCCTGTCCAATCCAGTTTCACGGATCTAGATCGTCGGGCCGATTGTATCGCGCGGCCCGACGTGCTGATATGTACGCGTCATACGCTGCCCTTCCGGTGGCGCTCAACGCCGCCCGCCTCGGCGCAACCCTCACGCACAGGAGCCTCCCATGCCCGAACGCCCCTCCCTGTCGACCAACGTCACGCCGAACGAGATCGTCTTCGCCACCGCGTCGATTGTGGTCGAGTCCCGCTATCCGCTGCACCCGGACTCGGCGCAGGGCGGACTCGTGGTTCGGGGCGTCCGCGGCCGCGTGCGCCTGTCCCGCGGCGGGCGCAGGGCCACGTGGTCGTCGGAGAAAGGCCTTCCCCCCGGCCTGCAGACCCTCATCGTCGACGGGCTCGTGAGCAAGGACCGTCGCCGCCGCATCGGGGATCGCATGGAGATCCCCTTCTTCGTCACCGACTCCAAGGCAACGGTCTCCAGCGCCGTCCGCGTCGAGAGCATCTCGCGCCTCCGCGTCAACGAACTTTCGACCGAGCGTCTGCCCGCCGATCGCCGGCCGGGCGGCCGCTTCGTCGAAATCATGAAAGCCGCCCATCGCATAACGGGCGCGCCCGCGCGCCTCGCATACGATCAGTCGGGCCGCCGGATCGATCCGGACGTCATCCTCGAGCGGATCATGAAAAACCGCGCCCGCCGCTTCGGCAAGCTTCACGAATCGCTGCACGCCCGGGTAGAAAAGCTGGGCCCGAGCGCCCGCATACCGGTCGCGATCTGGCTGCGCTGCGAGGAAGCGCTCGAACCGGCCGAGAAGAAGGAGCGCGGCGAGACGAAGGGCCCAAATCGGCAAGCGCTCGCGCGCGGCAAAGCGATCGCCAAGGTCGTCCGCGGCTTCGCGCCGAGCCTCGAAATCGGGCACCGCGTTCGCGGCTGCCGCGCCGACCCGTCGGCGCCGGTCGTCTATGCCAGCCTCTCGCGCGAGCAGGTCCGCGCGATCGCCGCGCGGCCCGAGGTCGCGGGCCTCTTCTTCCACGAGACGGGCGGCGTCGAGGATCTCGCGGACTCGATCGCGATCGCGAACTCCGACGACGTTCACACGCTGGGTTTCAGGGGCTCCGGCGTAAAGGTCGCCATCTGGGAGAACGCGCCCGACGTCACCACCAACCTCTCGATCACCGCCCGCTACAAGACCTCCGGCCTGACGACCTCGGATCACGCCCGCCACACCCACGGCATCGTTAAGAACATCGAGGCCAACAAGCCCCACGGCCATGCGCCGTCCTGCTCGCTGCATTCCGCGAACACGAAGGACCTCGACGCGCTGCGCTGGGCCGCCAAGGACAAGGGCTGCACGGTGATCAGCCAGAGCTTCCACCGCGACAGCGAGCCCGAGTCGGGATCGATGTCGTTCGACGACATCTACAAGGACTGGCTCGTCCTGCAGTGGCCCTACCCGACGATCTGCCAGGCCGCCGGGAACTACTGGCTGGGCGACTACGACGAGATCGATCCCCCGGAGAGCGAGTACGTCAACCACAAGGGCTACAACAGCCTCGGGGTCGGCAACCACAACGACGCCGCGGGCGCGATGTCCGGCGACTCGGTTTTCCGCAACCCTTCAACGTCGCACGGCGACCGGGAGCTCCCCGAGATCGCGGCGAACGGCACCGGGGTCACGACGGTCGGGCTGACGATGAGCGGGACGAGCATGGCGTCGCCCGCCGCGGCCGGCTGCGCGGCGCTGATCCAGAGCGTCGACGGCACGCTCAAGTCGTGGCCCGAGGGCTGTCGGGCGATCCTACTCGCGGGCGCGAAGCGCAACGTCACCGGCCAGACGTGGTGGCGGGACGTCGTCGCCGACGTCGATGCGTCGGACGGGTCCGGCGCCGTGGACGCGCTCGAAGCCGTCAACATCGCCAAGCAGCGCCGGTCGCGCAACACCGCGGCGACCGGCCGCGGCTGGGACGTCGGCACGCTGCGCTCGAGCGACATCGGAGCCAATGGCCGTACGACCTTCTCCTACGCCGTCAAGCTGGGAAGCACGTTCTTCTCACCGCGCCACGTCAAGGTCGCGCTCGCGTGGGACAGCAAGATCACGATGTTCCCCTTCCCGTTCGGCATCGATCTGCCGATCGCCTCGACGCTCACCGTGGACCTCGATCTCCAGGTCTTCAATAGCCGGGGCGTCCAGGTCGGCTACAGCGGGTCGTGGGACAACAGCTACGAGATCGCGGAGTTCGAAGGCCAGCCGGGCGAGACGTACACGATCAAGATCCGCCGCTGGTCCGGCACCGACAGCGTGTGGTACGGAATCGCGTGGACGGTGACCGGCGGCCTGCTCTGGGCCGACGTCACCCGCGGCACGGTGTTGCAGTCGCTGATCGGGGCACGCGCGGGAGGGTAGCCGCGGGTGCCTGCCGGGGCGGGCGGCGGCGGATCGCCCGCCCGCTCAGCGGGTACTCGTAATGATCTTGACGTCCCGCGCAGGACCGAGCAGGTTGTCGATGCGCGACACCCCCAGCGTCCGCTGAGACAGCGCGTTCGACAGCTTCAGCCGCGCGCCGCCTTCGAGCGGCAGGCGGAAGGAGCGGCGGATGGTCTTGCGATCGATGACCGCCGTGACCTCGATGCGGGCATCGACGCGCGAGCCGCCGGTCATCACCTCGAGGCCGCCGAGGCCGGGCTTGAGGTTGAGCTGCAGGGGCGCGGCGGCGGAGACCGGGATCTGCTCCACCGCGATCCGCACGTGGTCGCCGGCCACGCCGAGCTTGTTCGCGACCTCGAGCCGCATGACCTTGTTGCGGTTGGCCTTCACGTTGACCACGTTCGTGCTGGTGCCCGGGCGGTCGACGGCGACCTGCATGCGCTCGGAGAGGGCGAGCGACGAGCCGAGTCGGAACTCGCTCAATCCATGCTTCACCGCGTAGTCGAACACGCCCCGGCGCAGGCCGACGACGGAATGGCGGAAGTCGCCCGGAAGCGCCTCGCTCGCGGCGTCGCGGACGGTCTTCCGCGCCTCGGCACTCAGCTTCCGCATCGCGGCCGGATCGTTCGCGAGGTGATAGAGCGCCCGGCCGGCGACACGGCCGGTCGGCCGCTGCTCCCCGAACAACGCGCTGTGGATCGCGCGGAAGCTGCGGGTCGACGTCAGCTCCGCCAGCGGCAGATACGCGAGCGCGGACAGGTCGACCCCCGCCGGACCGACGATCTTCTCGTCGCTGTCGAGGCGCCTGCGCAGCAGAATCTCTCCGGCCACGGTGCCCTTGCCGCGCCGCCTGATTGGGCGCGACGCGGCGCCCCGGCGCGTCGCGCGCTTCGCCTGGTCGTAGCCCTTGAAGGGCACGAAAAAGCCCGCGAGCGCGTCGCCCTGCTGCAGCAGCTGGCGCGCGCGGTTGCCGTGCCCGTCCAGGTCGCGGCCGTCGCCGTCGGTCAGGCTCTCGGTCTGCGCATCGTCGCCGAGGATGATGAGCGTCCCGGCCAGAATGAGCAGGATCGCGTCCCAGACCGGCGTGCGCGGCGCGCTCGAGACGAGCGAGTAGGGCATGTAGTGGAAGCGCCCGCCGGTCCACTCGCTGCCGCGGTAGGTGCTCTTGCCCACGTATTCGAACTCGTTGTCGTCGGGGTCGACCGTCAGCGTCTTGAGCTCGTTCGGGAAGTTCGGGTCGGAGATGGTGATGCGCCAGGGCTTCGAACTCGAGTCCCAGTGGATCGGCAGGATGCAATGCGGCGCGCCGCTGAAGTCGTAGTTCTGGGCGACGCAGATCACCGGATGATTGCCGCGGTTGAACTCGTCGCGGGTGAACGTGAACACGTCCTTCGGATCGTGCGTGTTGCCGGTCAGGAACTCCCCGACGAACCACCAGATCGGTCCCGCGCCGACCTGGTAGCAGTGGCGCACGTTCACCTCCGGCTCGACGACGCTCCATGTGGTGAAGCGGTTCAACGGCATCGAGAAGAGGCTCCGGCTCTTGCGCGAGTAGATCGCCTCGAGGCTCATGCCGAAGCAGTTGCCGCTTTCGGCGAGGTTCTTGACGACGAGCTCGTAGAACGCCCTGTCGAGCCAGTCGGTCACGTCCCACCACTCGGTGTCGCTGTCGACGTCGGAGAACGCCGCGGCGTACTGCTGGTAGCTCAGATCCTCGGTGCCCCGGTTGGCCACGCCCCAGAACTTTTCGGTGTCGCTGAGGCTCGCGAAATCGACGACCGGCTGGACCGCCGCCGTGATCGAGTTGATCTTGGAGAACGGCCCGGAATTGAGGATGCCGCCGTTCTCGGTCAGGCCCCATCCGTTCGACGCATCGAGGACCTTGGTCCACTTCCCGAGGTGATCGTCGTCGAAGGGATCGGCCTCCCACACGTTGATGGACAGGGTCACGGTCTTGGCGGCGTTCGGCGTGATGACCACCGGGATCGTGAAATCGACGTCGACGATGTTGTCGCCGCCCCAGTCGCCGCTCGACGGACGGCGACGGTCGTAGACGACCTGCGCACCGTCCATGACCTTGATGTAGATGTACATGTCGTTCTGGCCCATCAGCCAGCCTTCGCTCTCCTTCGAGTTGATCCGGCCGATGCGCAGGCGGAAAGGCCGCGCGACCACGATCGAGTCCGCGCTGCCGTACCAGAGCAGGCTGCCGTTCTGGAAGGTGTTGACGCGGCCGCCCGCGACGCCCGGAATGTCCATCTCGTCGGAGGTCGGGAAGCCGAGGCTCCCGACCGGACCGCCGAGATCGCGGAACTTCTGCCGGATGTCGCCGTGCACCTCGAATGCGCCGGTCGACGAGCTCCAGTAAATCGTGGCGCGCTCGAACTCCGAGAAATTGCCGATCGCGAAGGCGCCCCTGCGCACGTCCGTCTCGTGGGTGATGGGGAATCCCCAGACCGCGGTGCCCCCCGACGCGAGGTACTTCCCCAGGATCGCGCCGTGCACCTCGTGCGCGTTGGGCTGCCCGCTCTTGTGGTACATGCGCGCGCCCTGGAACTCCTGCTCGAGGCCGCCCGCGATCGCGCGCGCCGCGTGGAGCGGGAAACCGATCGCGCGCGCCTCGCCGAGCGCCTCGTAGTCGAGGTAGATCTGACCGAGGAGCTGCACGGCACCGGTTGCGTCCGACCAGTAGATGGCGCCCTTCGAGAAGACGCTCTTGCGTCCGCTCGGGTTGGTCGAGGGCGATTCGTCGGTGACGAGGTAGCCGAGCGCCGACGCGTTGCGCAGGCTGCGGAAGAGCGCATAGATCGCGCCGTGCAGCTCGAAGGCCGCGCCGACCGAGTCGTGGTACATGAGCGCGCCGTACTGGTAATGCTGGAGATAGGCGCCGCTGCCCCATTGGTACGCGATCGCCGAGAGCGGCTCGCCGAGATCCAGCCGCTCGCGCAGCGACTCGAGCTTGTGCGTGATGAACCACTCCGGATTCGAACGGCGCTCGTCGAGCTGCGCCTGCAGCGCCTCCGGAATACCGGCGAGGCATTGGATCGCCGCAACCTTGCCGTCGAAGTGGTCGCGCGCGCCGTCGACCCAGGTCCCGACGAAGAGATCGTGGCCGGCCATCGCGTCGATCGCGCCCCACCAGAAGGCGTGCACGGAAACGATCGCTTCGTCGACGAACAGGGCGACCGTGTCGATGTCGTACACGAGCTCGGCGACGTACCAGACCCCGGGCTTCAGGCCGGCGGCGAACCGCGTGGTCGCGGCGCGCCAGCCGTGCACGACGGGCGAAACGGACGCAACGAGGTCGAACTCGGTCGAGCTGCGCGGGACCAGGAACAGCGCGAACGGAAGCCGGTTCGACTCGAGGAGGTTCGCGCGCGCCGTGATCGGACCGTTCGCCTGGAAGACGATGCGCAGGGTGAACTGCCGGCGGTCGATGGCGAGCGCGCTCACGTCGACGGCGCCCTTGCCGAGCGCGCCGAGATCGAGCGCGTCCGGGTAGTTGCCCGCCGCGGTGGCGCCCGGTCCCGGGACCACCGTCGCATCGGTGAACGTCAGCTCGAACGAGCCGTCCGGGTTGCTGACGGTGGTATCGTCGAGCGTGTAGTCGAGCAGCGTGGTGGACATGGCTCCGTTCTCCTGCGAGGAGGTTGGGCGAGCAGGCGGGCGAACCCCGCAGGGGGGGCAATGACCGACCCGCGGCAAAAGGAAACCAGCGGTCCAAACTATGCGGCGGCCGAAGACCGGTCAATCGACCCTAAGGTCTAGTGGCTCGCCCTCAAAGGTGTAGAAACCGTGACGACAGCGACCCAGATCGACAAGGCCACCCGCTTCCGCGCACTCCACGACGGCCCCGGCGCATTCGTGATTCCGAACCCCTGGGACGCCGGCTCCGCGCGCATCCTCGCTGCGCTCGGATTCCAGGCGCTCGCGACATCCAGCGGCGCGTCCGCCGGCGTGCTCGGCAAGCGCGACGGCAAGGTGACCCGCGACGAGGCGCTCGCGCAGGCGCGCGCAATCGTCGCGGCGACCGACCTGCCCGTCTCCGCCGACCTGGAGAAAGGCTTCGGCGACGCACCGTCGGACGCAGCCGAGACGATCCGGCTGGCGGCCGAGGCCGGACTCGTCGGCGGCTCGATCGAGGACGCGACGGGCAATCGCGACCAGCCGCTCCACGAGATCGGCCACGCCACCGAGCGCGTCGCCGCGGCGGCGCAGGCGGCGCGCGCGCTGGGCTTCCCCTTCACCCTGACCGCCCGCGCGGAGAACTTCCTGCGCGGCAACCCGGATCTCGACGATACGATGCGGCGCTTGCAGGCCTACGAGAAAGCGGGCGCCGACGTGCTGTTCGCGCCGGGCCTGCCCGACCTCGCCGCGGTGCGCACGGTCTGCGCCGCCCTGTCGAAGCCCTTCAACTTCATGGTCGGGATCAAGGGCAAGTCGTTCACCGTGGCCGAGCTGGAGGCGGCCGGCGTGCGGCGCATCAGCCTCGCGACCTCGCTCTATCGCGCGGCGATGCGCGGCCTGCTCGATGCCGCCCGCGAGGTGAAAGACAGCGGCACGTTCGGCTATCTCGACCGCGCCCTGACCACGCCGGAGCTGAGCGGGTTCATGCGCGAGTAGTCCCGCAGGACCGGACCCGGCTGTTCGCCGGGGTCCGGGATTTCAATTGGCCTGGATCTTCGCCGTCTTGACCACCTTCCCCCAGGTGGCGAGCTCGCGCTCCATGTACTTCGTCAGCTCCTCGGGCGTGCCCGGCTTCGCCTCGATGCCCTGGCGGTCGAGCTGCTCGCGCACGTCGGGCGCGTTGAGGGCTTCCACCAGCTCGCGATGGAGCCGCGCGAGGACGTCCTTCGGCGTTCCGGCCGGAGCGAGGTACGCATACCAGTTGGTGGCCTCGTAACCGGGATAGCCCGACTCGGCGACCGTCGGCACGTCGGGCATGAGCGCCGCGCGCGCGGCGCCGGTGGTCGCGAGCGCGCGGATCTTCCCGGCCTTGACGTGCGGGAGGGCGGTCGGCGGCGTCGCGATCATCGCCGGGATCTGCCCGCCCAGCAGGTCCTGCATCGCCGGGCCGCCGCCTTTGTAGGGCACGTGGACGATGTCGATGTTGGCCACGATCCCCAGCAGCGCGCCGGCAAGGTGGCCGATGCCGCCGATCCCCGAGGAGCCGTAACCGATCGTGCCCGGCGATGCTTTCGCGAGCTGCACGAACTCGGCGAGCGTCTTCGCCGGCATCGACGGCTGCACGACGAGCACGTTCGGGAACTCGACCGCCATGGTGATGGGCGCGAGATCGCGCAGCGGATCGTAGGGCAGCTTCGCGATGAGGTACGGCGCGACCGCGAGCGATCCCACGTTCGCGAGCACGATCGTGTAGCCGTCGGGCGCGCTCTTCGCGACCTGGTGCACGGCAACCGTGCCGCCGGCTCCGGCCTTGTTCTCGACGATCACCGTCTGGCCCACGGCGTCGCCGACCTTCTTCGCGACGATGCGCGCGACGGTGTCGGTGCCGCCGCCCGGTGCGAACCCGACGACCATGTTGATCGTGCGGTTGGGATAAGCGCCTTGTGCGAAAGCGCTCGGCGCGAGCGCCGCCAGGAACGCGGCGATCAGTACGCGGATCATGGTGCCTCCCCCTGTCAGTTTTTTCCGGAACGCCACATCCCGACGATGATCCACATGCTGTTCATGAACGCCAGCACGTAGCCCACCACGCCGAACGCGGTCAGGATCGGGATCCCGAAGACGACCGGCCCGCCGCTCACCGTCATCACGATCGACGAGCCGATGACGAGCGACGCCGTCATGATACCCATCGTTGCGCGATCGATCGTGCGGTCGAGCTGGCGACCGAAGTGGTCCAGGCGCTTGAGATCGAGGTCGATCCGCGTCTTGCCGCGGCGCGCGTCGCGGAGCAGCCGCGCGAGATCGCGCGGGACGCTGGTGAGGAGGCCTGCGACCTGCGCGAGCGTGGCGCGCCCCCGACGCACGATGCCCGCCGGCTTGTAGCGCTCCGCGAGCGCGCGGCGCAGCATCGGCGTGAGGTGGTCGAGGATGTGGAACTCCGGGTCGAACTGCCGCCCGAGGCCCTCCATCGTGATCAGCGCCTTGAACATCAGCGTGAGGTCGGGCGGCAGGACGATCGAGTGCCGGCGGATGATCGTCGCGAACTCGCGCACGAGCGTCCCGATGCGGATCTCCTTGAGTGGCACCCCTTCATAGTCGTACACGAGCTCGTTCACGTCCGCGGCGAGTCGCGCCTCGTCGACGTACGCATCGCCCGCCCAGTCGAGCAGCACGTCGAGCATCGCTTCCTCGTCCAGGTGCGCGAGCCCCGCGAGCAGGTCGACGACTTGGTTGCGCCGCGTCGGCGAGAGGCGTCCGACCATCCCGCAGTCGATCATCGCGATGCGGTTGCCGGGCAGGAAGAGGACGTTGCCGGGATGAGGGTCGGCATGGAAGAAGCCGTCGATGAGGATCATCTTCAGCGTCGATTCGACGCCGCGCGCGGCGATCAGCGTCGGGTCGAGCCCCGCCGCCTTGACGGCGGCGACGTCGGTGCCGGGAATCGCATCGACGTGCTCCTGAACGTTCATGACCTCGCTCGTCCACTCGCCGTAGACCTTGGGGATCACGATGTACGGGTCGCCCTCGAAGTTCTTCGCCAGCCGCGCGACGTGGCGCGCCTCCACCGCGAGGTCGAGCTCGCGCTCGAGCGAGCGCGCGAACTGCGCCGCGATCTCGGTGGGCTGATAGCGGCGCGCCTCGGGGATCTCCGACTCGACGAGCTGCGCGATCTGCGCGAGGAGGCGCAGGTCCGCCTCGACCTTTGTGCGGATGCCGGGACGACGGATCTTGAGCACCACCGGCGTGCCGTCCTGCAGGCGGGCGCGGTGCACCTGCGCGATCGACGCGGAGGCGAGCGGGACCGGATCGAGATCGCGGAACACCTCGAACGGGGAGCGCCCGAGGGCGCGCTCGATCTGGGGCTGGAGCGCCGAGAACGCGACCGGGGGCGTATCGGCGAGCAGCTTCTCGAACTCGGCGATCCAGCTCGGCGGGAAGAGATCGACGCGCGTGGCCATCAGCTGGCCGAGCTTCACGAAGCTCGGGCCGAGCTCCTCGAGCGCGAGGCGAGCGCGCGTCGCGGGTTCGAGACGCGCGCTCTCGGCGCGCGCGCCCCAGTTGATCATCTGGCCGGCGCGCTCGAGGACGCCGGCAATGCCGGCCCGGCGCACGAGGTCGCCGAGGCCGTGACGGATGAAGACCGACGTGATTTCATGCAGACGCGGGAGGTCCCGCATCACGCCGACGGTTTCGCGCAGCATGGGGGAAAACCCGGATCAGGACGCCTTGGGCCGCTCCGGCGCGCCTTTCGGAGGCTCCTTGTCGATCGGCGGCGGCGGCGCGCGCAGGGCGTCCGCGAACGCCCCGAGCACGCCGCTCGCGACGAGCGCGAAGCGCTGCCCGACCTGGCTCGCGGTCTCGAGGCCCGTGATGGCGGCGTCGAACGAAGCCGCGGAGAATTTCTGCGTGAAGTCGCCCATCGTGAGCGCGACCTGCTTGCCGGTCTCGGTACCGGTCTTGCGCACCGCGCGCAGCGCTTCGCGCAGCGCCGGCTGCACGCGCGCGCCCGCCGCGCTCGCGACCGTGTCGGCAGTGTTCAGGAAGTCGTCTTCGAGCTTGCGCAGGTTCGCGAGCGCCTGCTTGAACTCCGCATCGGAGAAGCTGCGGCTGCTCCGCGCGAGCTGCTTCAGCGCGACATCGCCCGCCTCCGCGGACGTGCGCAGCGCCTGGTCGAGCCCGCGCAGCGCCTCGGACATCGCGATGCGCACGTCGCCGCCCGATTTCTCGGCGCCCACCGCGATGCCTTCGGTGACGCTGCGGACGACCTCGCGAATACCGTGCCGGTCGAAGCGCTGCCGCTGCAGTGCGAGCAGCGTGATTTCGTGCACCTTTGCGCGGATGTCGGTTCCCTGACGAACGGTCTCGCTGGCGGCCGCACGGATCTCCTCGCCGGAAGCGTTCGGCTGGACGGGTTCGGGCATAGGGCCTCCGCGGCGCTCGGGGTGGGAATGCCGGGTATCTTAGCCCCGCGCCGCGCGGTGGCGGGAGGGACGACGGCGTTGATGGCCCCCGCCGGATAGCGGAAAATGGCGGGCGCCCCCTTTTCGCCCGATCAATCCCCGAGGAACGCCCATGTCCGCCGTCCCGAAGCCCCCGCTCAAGAACGAGGTCGCCGCCGAGCGCCATGCGTTCTACGACAAGATCGACAAGGCGAACGTCACGCCGCTGTGGGAAGTGCTCCACGGCCTCATCACGGCGACCCCCAACACGCCGTGCAAGCCGTACCTCTGGAACTGGGAAAGGGTCCGCCCGTGGATCCTGGAGGCCGGCAAGCTCATCACGGCGAAGGAGGCCGAGCGCCGGGTGCTGATCCTCGAGAACCCGGGCCTGCGCGGCCAGTCGCGCGTCACGCACAGCCTGTACGCCGGACTGCAGCTGATCCTGCCGGGCGAGGTCGCGCCGGCGCACCGCCACTCGCAATCGGCGCTGCGCTTCATCGTGGACGGCCAGGGCGCCTACACCGCGGTCGACGGCGAGCGCGTCGCGATGAGCCCCGGCGACTTCATCATCACCCCGTCGTGGACCTGGCACGACCACGGCAATCCGTCGCGCGAGCCGATGGTGTGGCTGGATGGCCTCGACATCGCGATCGTGGAGCTGCTCGACGCGCAGTTCCTCGAGCGTCCCGCTGAAGAATCGCAGCAGACGACGCGCACCTCCGGCGAGTCGTTCGCGAGCTTCGGCAACACCATGCTGCCGGTCAATCACAAGCCGAAGTCGCGCACCTCGCCGCTCTTCTGGTATCCGTACGAGCGCACGCGCGAGGCGCTCGCGACGCTGGCGAAGAGCGAAGCGCAACATGCGTGCTACGGTCACAAGCTCAAGTTCACCAACCCCGCCACCGGCGGCTGGCCGATGCCGACGATCGGCACCTTCATGCAGCTCCTGCCGAAGGGCTTCCGCGGCAAGCCCTACCGCTCGACCGACTCGACCGTCTACTCGGTGGTCGAGGGCAAGGGCCGCGTGAAAGTCGGCGGCGAGACCCTCGCCTGGAGCCCGAAAGACACGTTCGTCGTGCCGTCCTGGATGCCGTACACCCTCGAGGCGGATGCGGAGGCGGTGCTCTTCTCGTTCAGCGACCGGCCGGTACAGGACGTGCTCGATCTCTGGCGCGAGCAGGAAGGCTGATCGACCGACCCCCGCCGGCCTTACTGGGGGGCCTAGGCGCCTCCGGGCGGCTTTCGCTTTTGTGTTGCACCACGCCGTGAAAAACGCAACGTGTCGACGGCGCGCGGGCATGGCCGATGCTTCCCCAACGCCCGTATTCGGGGGGAGCGAGTCTCGAGCCATGCGAACGGTGCTGGTGATCAACTCCAAGGGCGGGTGCGGCAAGACGACGGTCACCACCAATCTCGCCAGCTATTACGCCGCGACCGGAGCCCGGGTGGCGATCAAGGACTACGACCCGCAGGGCTCCAGCCTGCAGTGGCTGAAGTCCCGCCCCGCGCACCTCCCGCGCATCCACGGCGCGAATGCGGCCCCGCAAAGAACCCATCTCCTCCGCAGCCTGCAGACCTGGGTCCCGGCCGACACGGGAATGCTGCTCATCGACGCGCCCGGCGGCGCGAAGGGGATCCTGCTGCAGGACCTCATGGGCAAGGCGGAGTTTGTCGTCATTCCTGTCGGCCCGTCGTCGATCGACGTGCACGCGACGGCCGATTTCCTCAAGGACCTCCTGCTGCTCGGCCGGGTCCGGTCGCGCAACATCAAGGTCGTGGTGGTCGCCAACCGGGTGCGGAGCTCCATGCCCGTATACGAGCCGCTCGAGCGGTTCCTGCGGTCGCTGAGCCTGCCGTTCCTGACCCGGATCCGGGACTCGGACACGTACATTCGCGCCGCCGAACAGGGCCTGGGCGTGTTCGAGATGGACCCGCTGGAGAGCGCGTCCGAGCGGCAGGAATTCCTCCCCATCGTCCAATGGCTGGACAGCCATAGCGCTGCTGGCATCGTGACCGCTCACGCCAACGTGGTGAGTCTCGCAGCCCGACGGCAGGCGGCCGTCTAGCGGCGCGACCGAACGACGGGGAGTCGCGGGCGCCCCCCGGCAGCCCGACCGACGCTTTGCTCAAACAACAACGGCGCCTCGCGAGGCGCCGTTGCTCTCCATGCGACGCGCGGGTCTACAGACCAGCCGCCTTCAGACCGGCTATCGCCGCAGCCGCGTCCTGATCGGAGTTCGCGCCGCTGACGCCGATCCCGCCGACGACCTTTCCGCCGACCATGATCGGCACGCCGCCCTCGATCGGCGTCGCGCCGGTCAGGCCGAGCAGGGCAACCCGCCCCTTGGCAATGCCGTCCTCGAACGCCTTGGTCGGCCGGCGGAACATGGCCGCCGCCTTTGCCTTGTCGAGCGCGATCTGGACGCTCGCCGTCTGCGTGTCGTCCATCTTTTCGTAGAAAACCAGGAAGCCGTGGTTGTCGACGATCGCGATCGCCATGCGCCAGCCGTTCTTCGCCGATTCCGCAACCGCGCCGGCCGAGATCTTCTTGGCCTGCTCGAGGGTGATCGCGGGCCCGTAGGGCGGGCGTTCCTGAGCCGTGGCACCGGCGGCGAACAGCGCGATCAGGGCAAGACCCAACACGCGAACCGCGTCTTTCATTGTCAGCATGGCCTCCTCCTTTGGTGTGACCGCTCGGAGCGGAAGCCCCGCTGGCGGCGCCGCGCATGTTACCGCGCAACGCTCCGCCGGTGCGGAGGTGCCGGGGTCCGATGCACGGTACGACGCGTTGAGAATGGACGGCGCGTCGCCGTTCGGTGTACCCGTCGGCCCGCCGGTCCCGGTGAACCCCATTACGTCCGGCCAACGTGGGCTCGCGATTGTGCGCGGTGCGAGGCTACATCGAGGTGAACGGCTATGCTTCGCGGCGTGACCGGCGTTCGGGTGATCTAGCGTGCGTCTTGCCCGCATCTTGTGCTTACTGACTGTAGGCGTGCTCGCCGCGCTCGCGCCCGCGGCCGCCCACGCCCAGAGTCCGGCCAAGCAATCCGTCAGGATTCTCGTCCCGGTCCCGACCGGCGGGCAGGCCGACGTCGTCGCGCGCCTGATCGCCGACGCCCTGCGGGAGCGCCTTGGGCAGACGGTCGTCGTCGACAACCGCCCCGGCGCGACCGGCCGCATCGCCGCAGACGCCCTGAAGAACGCCCCTCCGGACGGCACGACGCTCCTCTTCACGCCGGTCGCGGTGCCGGTGATCGTCCCGCTCGTCTTCAGGGACGTGAGCTTCGATCCGGCGAAGGATTTCGCCCCGGTGGCGCAGGTCTCGAGGTACGCGTTCGCGTTCGGGGTCGCGGCGAATCATCCGGCTCGAACCGTGTCCGAGTTCGTCGCCTGGGCGAAGGCCAACCCGGTCCGGGCCAACGTCGGCAACCCCGGCGCCGGCAGCCTGCCGCACTTCCTCGGCGTGATGTTGCGGCAGGCGGCCGGCGTCGAGCTCGGGCAGGTCGCCTACAGGGGCGTCGGGTCGCTCGAATCCGAGCTGATGGGCGGCCAGATCGCCGCCGGCATCAGCGCGGTTTCGGACCTGGTCCCGCTGCATCGCGCCGGCAAGCTCCGCATCCTCGCGACCTCGGGGGCCGTGCGCTCGCCGCTCCTGCCGGAGGTGCCTACGTTTCGGCAGCAGGGCTACCCGTCGGTCGAAGCGGTCGGCTGGCACGGCGTGTACGCGCCGGCCGGAACGCCGCGGCCGGTGATCGACCGCCTGTCGAGCGCGATCGTCGCCGCGCTGCAGATCCCTGCACTCAGGGACAGGTTCATGGCGCTCGGCCTCGAGCCGACCGGCACGACGCCCGACGCGCTCGCGGCGATCATGGCGGCCGACACCGCGCGATGGCGTCCGATCATCAAGGCTTCAGGCTTCACCGCCGAGTAGCGCGCTTCGCGCCGGGCTAGTCGCGCGCTTTGGCGACCGCATCTCGCACCTTCTTTTGTTCCTCAGCGGTCATCTGCTCCCGCCCGAGGTTGAAGGACGCGATCGCCGGGGACATTGGCGAAATTCGCCGAGAGGTCGGCGAGGAGCTGCTCGAAGGCGAGGCGCTCGGCGAGCGAGGGGCCGTTGCCGGTACCGTCCGTCAACTTCATCGCGGGAGCCGTGCTCCTCAACCGGTGCGGCGGCCGTCGCCGCCGGGACCGATCGCCTGCGCGAGCTTGAGCCCGACGATCTGCACCAGCAGCACGACGAGCAACGCCAGGTGCCGGTAGTTCCTCATGCGCGCGTTCACCGGCTCATCGTCCGGGCCGGACCATTCGCCATCCGCGCGCGCGGCGCCGCACCGACCGCGATCATGGCGCCCGACGGGCGGAGGCAGGCGCCACGCTTACCTGGCCGCCGCCGCGAAGCACGCCGGGGAGCCGAGCTGGCAGACCACGATGTAGGTCCGGCGCTGGCCGCACCCTTCCACGCCGACGGTGTACTCGGCGCGCTCGAGGCCGCCCCACACGATCGGCTGGAGCAGGTTGCTCGACAGCATCATTCCCGTCGCCTGCGGGCAGTTCATCTCGAACTGGCCGCGGCGCGTGGCGGTCTGCGTGGCGACCGCCTGTTCGCTCGCGAGGATCTGCGCGTCGGACTGGCACCCGGCCACCACGAGGCCGGCCAGGCACAGCGGAATCAGCGAGACCTTGTTCATCATCGACTCCTTGTGGCTTCGTCGGGAAGAGCCGCTTACGGGCGGGCGGATCGAGTTTCCCACTGCGCGCCGCGCCGGCGCGCCTACTTCTTCTTCGCCTTGCCGGGGTCGAGCGCGAGAATCTCCGCGGCCTCGTCCGCCTCCTCCTTCAGGTCGGCGAGCAGTCCCGCGTCGCTAAGGTCGAGCGGCCGGGAGTGCTCCCAGTCGTGGTTCACGACGTGATGCAGCGGTTTCATCACCTTCTCGTCGTCCACCTCGATCGCGAGCTCGCGCCGGCTGTCGAAGCTGCCCGGCGCCAGGTTGATCGAGCCGACGATGCAGCGCTTGCCGTCGGCCGCCATCAGCTTGGCGTGCAGCTTGAGGCCCTTCAGCTTGTGCACCTTCGCGCCGACGTCGTGGAGGATGCGCAGCCCCTCGACGCCCTCGATCAGCTTGCCCTTCTTGAGGGTGTGCGCCGGCCGCGCCAGCACGTGCAGCTTCACGCCGCGGTGCGTGGCCCGCACCAGGCGCTCGATGATCACCTCGTCCTGGTAGCGCTCGTTCTGCAGGAACAGCGTGTCCTTCGCCTGGTCGATGAACCGCGCGACGCGGTTGCGGCCGTTGAAGTTGCACCAGATGAGATGGGCGTCCTCGCCCGGATCGAACTTCTTGCGGTGCCAGTCGGCGTCGAAGCCGGCGGCGACCTCGTCCACTTCGTGCCGGTGCGAGGTGACGACCGCGTAGTCGCGCGTCTCGGAGAAGTTCTTCGGATCCCAGTTGAGCGACATGATCATCGCGGTCTCGCCGTCGACCACCATCGACTTCTCGTGCGTGAGGTCGAACGCCGGGTTGCTGTCCTTTACCTCGACTCCGGCGTGCTCGAGCTGCTTGCGCGAGGCCTGGTTCTCGGCCTCCCCGCTGCGCCGCGCGGGGTTGAGCATCACCTGCGTCTTGACGCCGCGCTTGTGCGCATCGATCACGGCCTGGATCAGCGCGGCGTCGGAGAACACGAACATCTTGACGCGCAGCGACTTCTGCGCCCCGGCGATCGCGTCGATGATCGGCTTGGACGAATCGTCGGGAAGGACGATCAGGGAGCGGTGCGACACGGGCCCTCCTTCGCTCAGTGTGCGGCCGGCACGCCGCCGGCCTGGATGCGGTGCAGCTCGGCGTAGACGCCGTTCTTCGCGACCAGCTCGTCGTGGGTGCCCTCCTCGGCCACCACGCCGTCCTTGAGCACGATGATCTTGTGGGCGTCGCGGATCGTGGAGAGGCGATGTGCGATCGTGAGCACGGTGCGCCCCTTCATCAGCCGCTCGAGCGCCTCCATCACCAGCTTTTCGGACTCGGTGTCGAGCGCCGCGGTCGGCTCGTCGAGGATGAGGATAGGCGCGTTGCGGATGACCGCGCGCGCGATGCCGATGCGCTGGCGCTGGCCGCCGGACAGGGTGAGCCCGCGCTCGCCGACCATCGTGTCATAGCCGTCCGGCATCTTGGCGATGAACTCGTCGGCGTTCGCGAGCTTCGCCGCGGCGGCGATCTCGGCCTCGGTCGCCCCCGGGCGGCCGTAGGCGATGTTCTCGCGCACGGTGCCGTGGAACAGCGCCGTGTCTTGCAGCACGAAGCCGATCTGGGCGCGCAGCGCCTGCAGCTTGAGGTCGCGCACGTCCACCCCGTCGATCCGCACGCTGCCGGACCCCGCGTCGTAGAAGCGCGGGATCATGCTCACCACGGTCGACTTGCCGCCGCCGGTCGGGCCGACCACGCCCACGAACTGCCCGGGCGCGATCGACACGCTCACGTCGCGGAGCACCGGCGCCTTCGGATCGTAGGCGAATGCCACGTGCTCGAACACGATCTCGCCGCGAACGGCGCCCGGGTCGCGCGCGTCGGGCCGCTCGGGCAGGATGTCGTCGGTGTCGAGAATCGTCTGGATGCGCTCGATCGCGACCGCGGTCTGGGCGATCGTGCTGCTCATCTTCGCGAGATCCTGGACCGGCTTGAAGAACTTCGAGAGATAGGACAGGAACACCGTGAGCGCGCCGATCGTCATCGCGCCGGAGAGCACGACCGCGGTGCCGCGCCAGAGCACGTATCCCGTGCACGCCGCGACCACGATGGCGACCGCCGGCGACAGCAGCGACTTGACGCGCCGTGCCGCGAGCGCCGCATCCACGGACGCGCGGCTCACCTCGCCCAGGCGCTCCTCCTCGCGGTCCTGCCGCCCAAACGCCTTCACCACGCGCACCGAGTCGAGCCCCTGCTCGACCACGGCGACGATGTTGCTCTGCTGCTTGCGCACCTCGTGTGTGGCGCGCTTGATCGCGCGGTTCAGCCGCGCCACGAACAGCAGCAGGAACGGCGTCACCGCCACGGCGATGAGCGCGAAGTCCCACTCGAGCCAGAACATCACCCCGATCATGCCGACGATCGTGAGGAGATCGACCAG
Source organism: uncultured beta proteobacterium (assembly GCA_963747775.1). Lineage (GTDB taxonomy): Bacteria > Pseudomonadota > Gammaproteobacteria > Burkholderiales > SG8-39 > JAGVSZ01. The sequence goes on along the minus strand of CAVVGT010000014.1, from coordinate 320,841 downwards.
GATGCCGAGCGTCCCGGACGAGGCGAAGCCCTGGATCGTCTTCACGTCGGAAGTGATCGTGGAGATGATCGCGCCGGTCTGGTGCGTGTCGTAGTACCCGAGCGAGAGCCGCTGCAGGTGGTCGTAGGTGCGCATGCGCAGGTCGTGCGCGACCCACTGGCTCACGCTCTCGGTGTAGTAGTTCTCGATGTAGCTCGCGACCGCGCTGAGCGTCGCGATGACCAGCACCGCGACGCCGGCGACGGCGGCGAGCTCCATCTTGTCGCCGCCGAGCGGCAGGAAGCGCAGCGAATCGAGCCATTCGGGCGCCTTGTGCCCGCCGACGACGTGGTCGAGGATCACCTTCAGCGGCCACGGCGCGGCGAGCGACATCGCCGTCTGGACAATCATCGCGCCGAAGATCACGAGCAGCCAGCCCCCGTACGGGCGCAGCAGCGTCCGGACGAGGCGCATCTTGTCGGGTGGCGGCGTGGCCACCGGGGGCGCGGCGGCAGACCTCGATGCTGCCACGGGTGGGACGGCGGCCTTTTCGTTCGACATCGATTCGGTCTCTGGCCTGGCCCGCAAAACGCGCATGGTTCCCCGCCGGGGGGCTGCTGTCAACATGACGCGGCGCGCGCGTTGATGTGCGACGCGCGCGATCAACGCGTGGCCAGTGCGGGATGACCGACGTGGCGGACGGTCGGCGGCGTCAAGGGCGTCGACAACAAGCTCATTGCCTCGTCGATCTTCGAACACGACTAAGCAGGCGGGCGCTCACGCCGTGGCACGTCTGCGGCCCCTGTCGGCGAGCCCGCCCTGTCGTCGCCAGGCTCAGCCGCGGTTCGATTGCGCCGGTTCGCGACGAGCGCCGCGACCAGAGCGGTCCACCCGGTCTGGTGCGAGGCGCCGAGTCCTTCTCCCGTGTCGCCGTGGAAGTACTCGTGGAACAGGAGGTGGTCGCGCCACGCCGCGTCGCGCTGAAAGAGCGCGCTCTCCCCGTAGACCGGACGATGCCCTTTCTCGTCCAGCAGGAACAGCCGCAGCAACCGGCGCTCGATCTCGTCGGCCACCTGGCCGAGGTGCGCCTGCACGCCGGAGCCGGTGGGCAGCTCCACCGTGAAGCGCGCCCCGAGGGAGGCGTGCAGGTGCCGCAGCGACTCGAGCGCGAGGAAGTTGAGCGGAAACCAGATCGGCCCGCGCCAGTTCGAGTTGCCGCCGAAGAGGCCGGTCCGCGATTCGGCCGGCTCGTAGTCGAGACGCGCCGCACCGCCACCCAGCGCGATCACCAGCGGATGCTCGCGGTGATAGCGGGACAGCGAGCGCAGACCGTACGGCGACAGGAACTCGGCCTCGTCGAGCATGCGCGCGAGGACGCGCCGCAGGCGCGACTCGTCGACGAGCGCGATGAGCTCGGGACGATTCTCCTGCGCGAAGTAGCGCAGGCAGGCGGTCAGGTGCGGCTTGTGGTCGATGAACCAGCGCGCCCGCGCCTGGAAGTTCGGCAGGCGCTCCCAGAGCGAGGCGCTCAGCTCGACCGCCGCGAAGAGCGGGAGCAGGCCCACCATCGAGCGCGCGCGCACGGTGAGCGACGTGCCGTCGGGCTTGCGCAGGCGATCGTAGAAGAAGCCGTCCGCCTCGTCCCACAGCTCGCCCATTGCCGCCGCGATCGCGGCGAAGTGCTCGAAGAACTTCACCGCGACGTCCTCGTACGCGTGATCGCGGTTGGCGAGGCGCAGCGCCATCTCGAGCATGTTGAGGCAGTACTTCGCCATCCAGGCGGTGCCGTCGGACTGCTCGAGCACCCCACCCCCGGGCAGCATCGCGGAGCGGTCGAACGGCCCGATGTTGTCCAGCCCGAGGAAGCCGCCCTCGAAGATGTTGTCGCCGAGCGTGTCCTTGCGGTTCACCCACCAGGTGAAGTTGATCAGCAGCTTGTGGAAGGCGCGCGCCAGGAAGTCGAAGTCGGCGCCGCCGTCGATCCGGAACACCGCGAGCGCGGCCCACGCCTGGATGGGCGGATTCACGTCGCCGAAGTTCCACTCGTAGGCCGGGTGCTGCCCGTTCGGGTGCATGTACCACTCGCGGCCCATGAGCAGGAGCTGGTGCTTCGCCGCGGCCGGATCGGTGTGCGCGAGCACGACGCAATGGAAGGCGAGATCCCACGCGGCGTACCACGGGTACTCCCACTTGTCGGGCATCGCGAGGATGTCGTGGTTGCTCAGATGGCGCCAGCCGGCGTTGCGTCCGCCCGTGCGCGCCGGAGGCGGCGGCGGCTCGGCCGGATCGCCGTCGAGCCAGCGCGCGACGTCGTAGTGGTAGAACTGCTGGCTCCAGACCATGCCCGCGAACGCCTGGCGCATCACTGCGGCCTCGTCGTCGCTCGCGTCCGCGGGCCGCAGCGCCGCGTAGTACTCGTCGGCTTCGCGGCGGCGCTCGGCGAGCGCGCGCTCGAAGCCCGCGCCGAGGTCGAGCGCGCCGTCCGCCTGCGCCTCCGCGTGCGCGAGCCGCAGGCGCAGCTCGACGGTGCCGCCGGCCGCGACCTCGAGGCGGTACCAGCACGCCAACTTCGTGCCGCGCAGCGCGGGATTCACGGTCGCGACCCCGCTCACGACGTGATCGTTGATGCCGTCCTTGGGATACGGCGTCCGCGGCGCGGCGCCGAAGAGGCGCGCCGCGTTCGTGTCGTTCTCGCAGAAGAGCAGCGCCGGCGCGCGGCCGGCGGGATCGGGGCCGGCGGCGAGCCGCCAGCACCCGAGGCTCTCCTCCTCCGCGATCGCGCCCGCCGCATCGCCCGGCACGGCGCGGATCACCGGGCGCGGCACGCCCGCTTCCCACGACCAGCGATTGCGAAACCAGAGCGTCGGCAGGACGTGCAGGGACGCCGCCGCGGGCCCAGCATTGCGGACGCGGAGCCGCATGCAGACGTCGCGCGGCGCCGCCTTCGCGTACTCCGCGGTGATCTGCCAGTAGCGGCCGTCGTCGAACACGCCGGTGTCGAGGAGCTCGAACTCACGCTCGTGCTTGCCGCGCCGCGCATTCTCCTCGCGCAGGCGCGCGTAAGGAAATTCGGTCTGCGGATAGTGGTAGCGCCAGGCAAGCCACGACGCCGTGGGCGTGCCGTCAACGTACCACCAGTACTCTTTGGCGTCCTCGCCGTGGTTGCCCTCGGGACCGGCGAGCCCGAAGATGCGCTCCTTGAGAAACGGGTCGCGGCCGTTCCAGAAGGCGAGCGCGAAGCACATGCGCTGCTGCAGGTCGCAGAGGCCGGCGAGACCGTCCTCGTTCCAGCGGTACGCGCGCGAGCGGCCGTGCTCGTACGGAAAGTACTGCCAGGCCTTGCCGTCGGCGCTGTAGTCCTCGCGCACCGTGCCCCAGGCGCGCTCGCTCACGTACGGGCCGAACGCTTTCCATTCGCCGGGGCGCCCGGCCGGCGCGGAGGCGATGCGCGCGTGCTCGGCGGTGCGCGGCGGCGAGCCCATGCGCAGCGCCGGCGCGCGTTACCGCGTCGCCGGGAGCGTGACCCGCCCGCTGCGCACCTGCTCGCGGAACTTCACGAGCTCGTCGGCGATCGCCTTGGCGGTGTGCTCGACGTCGCGCTGCGGCGCGCCCTTCTCCAGTACGAACTTCGCCGCGACGACGTAGGGATTGCGCGTCACCGCGCCACCCGGCAGCCGGCTCGGATCGGTGACGGTGCCGAACAGGAGGAACGCTTCCGTGGGTTGCGGCGAGGCGAGGTCGCTGACGCCCACCTGCACTTCCATCTCGGTCTTGCCGCTACCGAAGCCGATGACCGCGCGACGCATCGCGCGCCCGCTGTCGGCCTCGGTGAACGCGCCGCGGATCAACCAGCCGTCGGGCGGCAGCGCGCCGCTCGCCGGCAGGCGCTCGGCGGGAATGCCGCCGGCGTTCAGGTCTTTCACGAGCGCGGTCGCCATCCCGTCGACGAGTCGGTGCGCGTGCGTCGCCGGATCCTCGCCGGTGAGTTGCTGGAACAGCCGTGGCCGGCCGAGCAGGCCGGTCTGCGGCTCGGTCGCCTCGACATCCAGCGCGAAGTCCTGGACATAGACGCGCCGCGCCGGGGTTGGGGGGACCGGCCCGGTCGCGGTCTCGCCCCCGACGTGCGCGCCGCCGCTCAGCCGGTTGCCGGCGGTGGGCGCGCAGCCGGATGCGAGCAGGACAACAGCCAGCAGCAGCGCGATCCAGCGCGATGCGGAAGGCGGCGCGGCGCGAGCGACCATTGCCTGTTCCTCCGTGGGCGTGGCGACACTACCACCGCAGAAAAGGCCGAGCACGGCTGCGCCAGCGCGCTTAGCTGGGCCGCCTGCGACGGTCATGGCCGCTCCCGCGGCGATGCCTTCGCAACGAGCACCGCAATCGAGCGCGGCTCGACCGCGTAGGTCCCCGCCGGCGCGCTCGGCGCGCCATGCCAGGCGCAGATGTCATCCGGGGAATCCCGCGCCGTGTCCACGCACCGGCGCCACGGCTGATAGCCCGGCGGCAGCGGCGGAACTGCGAAGGCGAGCGGCCCCCAGTACGCGTTGATCATCAGGTGCATGAGCACCCCTTGCTCCACGAAGCGCAACGTCGCGGCGAGGCTGTGCGAGTCGTAGGCCCAGTCGGGCTCGCGCAGGCGCACGCCGTGCCACTCGACGAGCTGCCGTTCGAGAAGCTCGTTCAGCGTCAGGTCGAAGCGCTCGAGCGGCAGGTCGCGGGCCATGCGGAAGGCGACGAGCTGCTTCGCGAAGCGGTGCACGTCGGCGTGCTTCGCGACGCGGTCCCAGTCGAACCACGTCGTCTCGTCGTCGAGGCAGTAGGCGTTGTTGTTGCCGCGCTGCGTGCGCCGCACCTCGTCGCCCATGAGCAGCATCGGCGTGCCGACGGCGAGCAGGGTCAGCGCGAGGAAGTTCTTCACCTGCCGGTTGCGCAGCCGCTCGATCCCGGAATCGTCGGTCGAGCCCTCGACGCCGCAGTTCCAGCTGAAGTTGTGGTCCGAGCCGTCGCGGTTGCCCTCGCCGTTCGCCTCGTTGTGCTTGACGTTGTAGCTGACCACGTCGTTCAGCGTGAAGCCGTCGTGGCAGGTCACGAAGTTGATGCTCTGCTCCGGCTCGCGGCCCTCGTGCGCGTACACGTCCGGGCTGCCGACCAGCCGGGCCGCGAGCGTGCCGACCGCGCCGTTGTCGGCGCGCAGGAACGCGCGGACGTCGTCGCGGAACTTCCCGTTCCATTCCTTCCAGCTGTCGCCGGCGAAGCGCCCGACCTGGTACAGGCCCGCGGCGTCCCACGCCTCCGCGATCAGCTTGACGTTCGCCAGCACCGGATCCGATTCGATGTCCCACAGGATCGGCGGGCGCGCCATCGGGCGGCCTTCCTCGTCGCGCGACAGGATCGACGCGAGGTCGAAGCGGAACCCGTCGACGTGCATCTCGCTCACCCAGTAGCGCAGGCTGTCGAGGATCAGGCGCCGGACGATCGACTCGTTCGCGTCCAGCGTGTTGCCGCAGCCGGTGTAGTCGGCATAGCGCGCCTTGTCGCCCTCGAGGATGTAGTAGGTGTCGTTCGCCAGGCCGCGAAACGACAGGGTCGGGCCGTCCTGATTGCCCTCGGCGGTGTGGTTGTAGACGACGTCCAGGATCACCTCGATGCCGGCGCGATGCAGCGCCTTCACCATGTCACGGAACTCGTCGAGCGCGCCGAGCGCCTCGGCGCGCGAGCTGTAGGCCGGGTGCGGCGCGAAGTAAGACACCGGCTGGTAGCCCCAGACGTTCGCGCGGCCCGGGGGCGCGTCCTGCTCGTCGAAGGCGAACACCGGCAGGAGCTCCACCGCGCTGATGCCGAGGTCCTTGAGGTACGGGATCTTGTCGATGACGCCCGCGAACGTCCCGCGCTTCGCCGGCGCGACGCCCGAGTTGGGATGGCGCGTGAAGGCGCCCACGTGCATCTCGTAGATGACCGTCTTGGAGAACGGCCGCCGCGGCGGCCGGTCGTCGTCCCAGTCGTAGCTGCGCGCATCGACCACCACGCTCTTCAGGGCGGTCGCGGCGTTGTCGCCCGGCCGGCACGCCGCCGCGCGGCTGCGGCCGCGCGGCCGGGCGACGCAGCGCCCGTACGGGTCGAGGAGCAGCTTCTGCGCGTCGAAGCGCAGGCCGCGCGCCGGATCGAACGGTCCATGTACCCGGTATCCGTAGAGCTGGCCTGCAGCGACCCCCGGCACGAACGCATGCCAGTAGTGGTAGGTGCGATGGGTCCGCGGCTCGAGCTCGATCACGCGCGCGGGCCGCGCGTCGTCGACGCGATCGAAGAGGCACAGCTCGACGGCGGTACCGTGCTTCGAGAACACGCTGAAGTTGGCGCCGCCCGCGCGCGGCGAGGCGCCGAGCGGGAAGCTGCGCCCCTGGGGGCGGCCGGCGGAAGCGGTCGTGCGTTCCATGGCACCGCGTCTCAGCCGAGTCGCGCAGCCGCGCCCCGATCGGCGAGCACCCGCGCGTCGTCCCGGCGCACGCGTCCACCCGGGATCGTTCGATCGCCGTCGCGCAGACGCACGAGCATCCCGGCCTTCTCCTCGCCGGTCACGACCCACAGGATGCGCCGCGCGCGGTCGAGCATCGGGTAGGTCAGCGTCATGCGGCGCCGGCCCTGGTACGGGCCGGCCAGACCGACGTCCCGGTCGGCGACCTCGAGCACCGGATCCCCGGGTACGAGCGAGGCGGTGTGCCCGTCGGGGCCGAGGCCGAGGTGCACGAGGTCGAGCACCGGCGGCGAGCCCGCGATCTCGCGCAGCGTGCCGGCATACGACGCGGCCGCCGCGTCGAGGTCCGAAGACTCCACCGGCATCGCGTGGACCTGCTGCGCATGCAACGGGGCGCGCTCGAGCAGACTTTCGCGCAGGTGCGTGAGGTTGCGGTCGGGATCGCCCGCCGGCGCGACGCGTTCGTCCACTTGCACGACGTGCACCCCGGCCCAGGGAACATCCTCTCCGGCCAGCGTGCGCAGCATCGCCCAAGGCGTGCGGCCGCCGCTCACCGCCATGGTGAAGCGTCCGCGCGCCGCCACCGCGAGCCGGGCCTCCTCGGCGATGATCGCGGCGGCACGCTTCGCGACCGCGTCGCCGTCGTTGAGCACTTCGATCTGCATCGGCTACGGCGGCCACCACCGGATTCTGCCATCCGCCGGGCGGCGTGACGCTCTCGCCCGCCTCCTTCGGCCCCCAGGTGCCCGGCTCGTACTCGTAGACCGGCGTGCGTGCCCCGAGCACCGGGTCGACGATGCGCCACGCTTCCTCCACGTAATCCTCGCGTGCGAATAGCGTGCGATCGCCCTCCATCGCATCGCCGAGCACCCGTTCGTAGGCGTCCATCTCCGCGGGGCCGGGGCGGCGGCTCGCGAGCAGCTCGATCTGCTCGCCCATCGTGCTTTCCTGCTCGTCCATGACCGTCATGCCGAGCGCGATCGTCGTGTCCGGGCTGATGCGAAAGCGGAAGTGGTTGGGCGCGCCCGCGCGGGTCGGGAAGATCCGCGGCGCGCGGCGCAAACGGACCACGACCTCGGTGCAGGTCACCGGCAGCGACTTGCCGGCGCGGATGTAGAACGGCACGCCCTGCCAGCGCCACGAATCGATGTCGAGCCGCAGCGCCGCGAACGTCTCGGTCCGCGAATCCTGCGCCACGCCGGGCTCGTCGAGGTAGCCGCGGAACTGGCCGCGCACCACGTTCTTCTCCTCGAGCGGCAGGATCGCCTTGAGCACCTTCACCTTCTCGTCGCGCATCGATTCGCTGTCGGTGCGCGCCGGCGGCTCCATGCACAGGTTGGCCAGCACCTGGAACAGGTGGTTCTGGATCACGTCGCGCATCGTGCCGGTCTGGTCGTAGAACGCGCCGCGGCCCTGCACGCCGAAGTTCTCCGCCATCGTGATCTGCACGCTCTCGATGTAACTTGCGATTCCAGAACGGCTCGAAGAACGCATTGGCGAAGCGGAAGAACACCATGTTGTGCACCGGCCGCTTGCCGAGGTAGTGGTCGATGCGGAAGATGTGCGTCTTCGTCGAAGATCCCGAGCAGGATCCGGTTGAGTGCCTGCGCCGAGGCGAGGTCGTGCCCGAACGGCTTCTCGACGATCACGCGCGCGCCCGCGTTGCAGCCCGACTTCGCGAGCTGCTCGACGACCGTCCCGAACAGCACCGGCGGAATCGCGAGGTAATGCGCCGGACGCTGCGCGGCGCCGAGCGTCTTGCGCAGGGCCTGGAACGTGGCCGGATCGTCGTAGTCGCCATCCACGTAGCGCAGCAGGCCGCGCGAGCTTCTCGAACGCCGCCGCATCGAGGCCGCCGTGCTTCTCGAGGCTGTCGCGCGCGCGGGCCTTCAACTGGTCGAGGTTCCAGCCGGCCTTCGCGACGCCGATGACCGGCACGTTGAGGTGCCCGCGCTTCACCATCGCCTGCAGCGACGGGAAGATCTTCTTGTACGCGAGGTCGCCGGTCGCGCCGAAGAAGACGAGTGCATCGGAGTGGGATTCGCTCATGGTTGATCTCGTTGAGCAACTCCGGGGTCGAGGATTACTTGGCCGCCGGCTTCTCCAGGTGCCCGCCGAACTCGAAGCGCATCGCCGACAGCAGCTTGTTCTGGAAGTCGGCCTCGCCGCGCGAGCTGAAGCGCTCGTACAGCGCGGTCGTCAGCACGGGCGCCGGCACCGCCTCGTCGATCGCGGCCTTGATCGTCCAGCGTCCTTCGCCCGAATCGGACACGCGGCCGGCGAACTTCGCGAGCGCCGGGTCCTCGAGCAGCGCGGTCGCCGTCAGGTCGAGCAGCCACGACGCGATCACGCTGCCGCGGCGCCACACCTCGGCGATGTCGGGCAGATCGAGGTCGTACTGGTAGTGCTCGGGATCGCGCAGCGGCGTGGTCTCGGCGTCGGCTGCGTGCGATTGCTTCCCGACGTTCGCGCGCGTCAGGATGCCCAGGCCCTCGGCGTACGCGGCCATGATGCCGTACTCGATGCCGTTGTGGACCATCTTGACGAAGTGGCCGGCGCCGTTCGGGCCGCAGTGGAGATAGCCGTGCTCGGCGGTGCCGCCGAGCTTTCTCGCGCCCCGGCGTGCGCGCGATCTCGCCGATGCCGGGCGCGAGCGTCGCGAAGATCGGATCGAGGCGCTTCACGACCGCGTCCTCGCCGCCGATCATCATGCAGTAGCCGCGCTCGAGGCCCCACACGCCGCCGCTCGTGCCGACGTCGACGTAGTGGATCCCCTTCGGCGCCGAGCTCCTTCGCGCGCCGGATGTCGTCGACGTAGTACGAGTTGCCGCCGTCGATGACGATGTCGCCCGGCTCGAGGTGCGGCAGGAGATCGGCGATGGTCTTGTCGACGACCGCGGCCGGCACCATCAGCCACACCGCCCGCGGCGTCTGCGAGCTTCTTCGCGAAGTCGTGCGAGCGAGGCGGCGCCGGTCGCCTGCTCCTTCGCGAGCGCCTCGACCGCCTTCGGCGACCGGTCGAACACCACGCACTCGTGGCCGCCGCGGATGAGCCGCCGCACCATGTTCGCGCCCATCCGGCCCAGACCGATCATTCCGAGTTGCATGACACCCTCCGGTTACTGTTTGTGTTTGCGGTAGCGGCGGATCAGCGCGTTCGTCGAGCTGTCGTGCTGCAGCGCGCGGCTCGCGCCGCGCTCTCCAGCTCGGGGATGATCCGCTGCGCCAGCACCTTGCCGAGCTCGACGCCCCACTGGTCGAACGAGTCGATGTTCCAGATCGACGCCCTGCGTGAAGACGCTGTGCTCGTACAGCGCGACCAGCTTGCCGAGCGCCGTCGGGCGTCAGCCGCTCGGCGCAGGATCGTGTTCGACGGCCGGTTGCCCTCGAAGGTGCGGTGCGGCACGAGCCAGTCGGGCGTGCCCTCGGCCTTGCACCTCGTCGGCCGTCTTGCCGAAGGCCAGCGCCTCGGCCTGGGCGAAGACGTTCGCCATCAGCAGGTCGTGGTGCGCGCCGAGCGGGTTGAGCGGCTGCGCGAAGCGCGATGAAGTCGCACGGGATCGAGCCGCGTGCCCTGGTGGATCAGCTGGTAGAACGAGTGCTGGCCGTTGGTGCCCGGCTCGCCCCAGTAGATCGGGCCGGTCTCGTAGTCGACCGGCGCGCCGTCGAGCGTGACGCGCTTGCCGTTGCTCTCCATCGTCAGCTGCTGCAGGTAGGCCGGGAAGCGCTTCAGGTACTGGTCGTAGGGCAGCACCGCGACCGTCTGCGCGCCGAAGAAGTTGTTGTACCAGACGGCGAGCAGGCCCATCAGCACCGGCAGGTTCTGCTCGAACGGCGCGGTGCGGAAGTGCTCGTCCATCGCGTGGAAGCCGGCGAGCATCGCGCGGAAGTGCTCCGGGCCGATCGCGAGCATCGTCGAGAGGCCGATCGCCGAGTCCATCGAGTAGCGCCCGCCGACCCAGTCCCAGAAGCCGAACATGTTGGCGGTGTCGATGCCGAACTTCGCCACCTCCGCGGCGTTGGTCGAGACGGCGACGAAGTGCTTGGCGACCGCCGCTTCGTCGCCGCCGAGCGCCGCGAGCGACCAGGCGCGCGCGCGTGCTGCGCGTTGGTCATCGTCTCCAGCGTCGTGAACGTCTTCGACGAGACGATGAACAGCGTCTCGGCCGGGTCGAGGTCGCGCGTCGCCTCGGCGAAGTCGGTGCCGTCGACGTTCGAGACGAAGCGGAACGTCAGGTCGCGGTCGCTGTAGTGCCGCAGCGCCTCGTAGGCCATCACCGGCCCGAGGTCCGAGCCGCCGATGCCGATGTTGACGACGTTGCGGATGCGCTTGCCGGTGTGGCCCTTCCACGCGCCGCTGCGCACGCGGTCGGCGAAGGCGGCCATCCGGTCGAGCACGGCGTGGACCTCGGGCACGACGTTCTCGCCGTCGACGACGATCGACGGCGCCGCGCGGCGCGCGCAGCGCGACGTGCAGCACGGCGCGGTTCTCGGTGATGTTGATCTTCTCGCCGCGGAACATCGCGTCGATCCGCTCGCGCAGGCCGGACTCGCTCGGCCAGCTGCACGAGCAGCCGCAGCGTCTCGTCGGTGACGCGGTTCTTCGAGTAGTCGAGGTAGAGGCCGGCCGCCTCGGCGGCAAGCCGCTCGCCGCGCTTCGGGTCGTCGGCGAAGAGCTGGCGCAGGTGCAGGCCGCGCATGCTCGCGCAGTGCGTCTCGAGAGCCTTCCACGCCGGGCGCGCCGTGACGGGCTGGATGACTGCGGTCATGCTCGTGCTCCTTTCTGCCAGTCCGCCGCGATGGGCCCTTCTTCTCCACATGCGAAAGCCGCCCTTGAACGCGTTCGCGTTGTCGCCTGCGCGGCATCCCTGCGGCAGCGCCTTCAGCTTGCGGACGTTGCCGCCGCCCAGCACGACGTCGTCGGGCTCCAGGGCCGCGACCAGGCGCTCGACGACGTCCTCGACATACTGCCGCCAGCGCTTCTTCCCCAGGCGCTCCAGGCCGTGAATCCCCACGTAGTCCTCGAAGGTGCTCTTCCGGTAGGGCAAGTGGCCGAGCTCCATCGGCTCCACGATGCCGTCGACGACGAGCGTCGAGCCGAGACCGGTGCCGAGGCCGAGGAAGAGCAGCTTTCCGCCCCGGTAGCTGCCGAGCGCCTGCATCGCGGCGTCGTTGATCACCTTCGCCGGCCGCTCGAATGCCGCCCCGAAATCGAATCCCTGCCAGCCGCGTCCGAGGTGGTGGGGCTCGGCGACCGGGCGGTTGTGCAGCACCGGCCCCGGGTAGCCGATCGAGACTGCGTCGTACGTCCAGTCGCCGGCGAGCCGCTTCACGCGCCCGACCATCTGTCGCGCCGTCAGCTTCGGCCCGGAGGGAAACGCCCGGTGCGCCTTCTGCCCCGTTGCGAGGATCTTGACGTGGGTGCCGCCCACGTCGACGACCAGCACGTTCATGACGCCTTCGCGAGCGCGCCGCTCTTCGACGCGATCACGCCCATCAGCTCGTTCCACGAGCCGACGAAGGCCTTGGCGCCCTCGTCCTGCAGCTGCGCCGCGAGCGCAGCGACGTCGATCCCCGCCTTCTCGTGCTCGGCGATCACCGCTTCGCAGTCGCCGCCGTCGGCCGGCATGATCGCCCCGATCTCGCCGTGATCGGCGAACGCCTGTAGCGTCCCCTCGGGCAGGGTGTTGACCGTCAGCGGTGCGGCGAGCGCCTTGACGTAGAGGATGTCGGAGGATTTCGGATCCTTGGCGCCGGTGCTGGCGAACAGCAGGCGCTGCGGGCGCGCGCCGGCGTTGAGCACCCGCTTGTAGCGGGGCGAGGCGATGAAATCGCAGTAGGCCTTGTAGCACCGCTGGGCGATGGCGATGCCCAGCTTGTCGGCAAGCGTCGCGGGGACCTTGGCCCTTGCCGCGACGTCCCAGCGGCTGACGAACAGCGACGCCACCGAGCCGACGTCCGGATCGAGCCCCGCGGCGATGCGGCGCTCGATGCCGTGCAGGTAGGCCCCGGCCGCGGCGAGGTAGTGCTGGCGCGAGAAGAGCAGCGTCACGTTCACCGGCACGCCGGCAAAGGTCGCCTCCTCGATCGCCGGCAGCCCCTCGCGGGTGCCGGGAATCTTGATGAAGAGATTGCGGCGGCGGGCGCGCGCGTGCAGGTCCCTGGCGGAGGCGAGCGTGGTCTTCGCGTCGTGCGCGAGCAGCGGCGACACTTCCAGGGACACCCAGCCGTCCACCCGGCAGGTGCGCTCGTGGACCGGCCCGAACAGGTCGGCGGCCTGCGTGATGTCCTCGAGCGCGAGCTCGAAGAAAAGCTGCTCGCCCGACTTGCCTTCCGCGAGCCTCTTCCGGATGGCGCCGTCGTACGCGGTGCTGTTCTTGATCGCGTGATCGAAGAGGGTCGGGTTCGAGGTGAGCCCCGTGACCGACAGCGCGTCGATGTAACGCTTGAGCGTGCCGCTCGTGAGCAGATCGCGCGTGATGTTGTCGAGCCAGAGGCTCTGGCCGAGCTCGTGGAGCCGTTGCGTCGCTTTCATCGCGTCGCCTCGCGGAGGGTCATGTGCCGGCGCGCAGCGCGGGCCGGTCGTAGCCGAGCAGGTCGCCGATGCGCTCGACCGTCACGTCGGGCGCCGGAGCATACCCCGAGGCCTTCGGGTCCTGCGCGTAGTGACCCTGCCGCGGGAACACGGTGGTCACGCGGTCGCCCCAGGCCTTCTTGACGGCGGCCAGGATGCGCCGCTTGTCGTCCACCAGAACGTAGTGCCGGGCGGGAAACCGCCGCTCGACATCGTCGAGCGCCTGCTCCTTGTGGATGTAGATGAGCACGCGCCCCTCGACGGCGCGTGCGATGCCGGAACGCTCCACCTTGCGCGGCTGGAAGACCACGTCGCCGTCGGACAGGATCACCGTCAGCCCCTGGGCGCGAAGCCGCGCGAGGACGTCGAGCGCGCCGGGATAGAGCCGCGTCGCGAACGGGTAGTCGACCAGGAAGGAGGACATCGACAGCAGGTGCATGTCCTGGAGGTGCTCGACGCGGTAGCGCTGCAGCGCGCCGAGGTAATCGCGATAGCCGAGCTCGTCCATGAGCTGCTCGAGGATCGCCCAGTAGCGGTCGCGGCAGGCAGCCCCGAACTCGCGCTCGAGATGCCGCCTCAGGTCCTCCTGGACTGTGTCGTTGTCGAGCAGCGTGTTGTCCACGTCGACCAGAAAGACGATGTCGTTCATGGGGCTCTGCCGATCGACCGACCAGACGCGATTCTAGGCGCGTCGGCGACGTACGACGGGGCGGTCGCCCGGGGACGCCGTGGCGCCCGCTACCGGAACAAGGCGCTTGGGACAGGCGGCCGTCGTTTGTGTGACGGATTTTCCCGGCAGCGTGGTCTGGAATTCCGGCGCAGAGCCCGGGGCTGCGTTCGACGACCCCGAATCGGACCGCTATGCGCGGATGCTCTGTGTCGAGGCGGCCGTCGCCCGCACCCCGGCCCGGGTCGCGCCCGGGGCGCGGCGGCAAGGCGCGCAGGTCCTCACCGCGTCGAGACGGGTCTCAGAACCGGAAGTTCGCGCCCAGGGCGAAGCCGCCGAAGCTCACGTTGTCGATCAGCTTGTCGCCGCTCTCGCTGTAGTAGAGATAGCGGTAGTCGAAGATGATGTCGCCCCAGCGGAATGCGTAGCCGATCCCGGCGACGCCCTGCCAGGTGAAGACGGACGACCCGCCCCCGATGTCGGCGTAGTAGTTGACGAACCAGGCGCTCTCGCCCAGCTTCGCCCGCCCTTTCGCGCCGACAATCCCGGCCCAGATGCTTTCCGACTTGTCCACGCTGCCCGATGCCGGGAAGGTCAGCGTGCTGCCGGGCAGGCTCACCGTCACGGGGAGCTGCCAGTCGGTCTTCGCCGTGATGCCGAGATAGCGGAACCCGCCGATGACATCGAGGCTCGCCTTGCCCTCCACGGCGGCGTAGCCGCCCACCAGGGTCCACACGTCGCCCCTGAGGGAGCTCTGCGTCCCCGAATTGCCGCCGGCGGGAATGCTGATCGGTCCCTGCCCCAGATTGAAATCGACGCTCCGGACCGAGCTATCCGCTTTCGAGAAATCGAGGTAGATGTAATCGGTCGCGATCAGCCACCGGCCCTTGCGCGCCTGGCCGTTGATCATGAACGCGAAGTCGAGGTTGTCGAGCAGAGTATCCGCATCGACGCTCACGTTCGCGGTCCCGCCGTTCACCGGCGGCGGTCCGTAGCGCAGCTTGCCGTCGACGCTCGGGAGCCACAGGTACGGCATCACCGAGAAGGTCCACTTGTCGGCCGGGGCCTGAGCAAGCGCGGACAACGGCGCAAGCAGAGACAGTCCTGCGACCGCGGTGGCGAGCAGCATGCGTGCCTTCATGGTTCTTCTTCCTTCCCTATGGATCGTTGAAGCCGCGTCCGGACAGGAGGTGATTTCACCGCCGGACGGCAGGAATCGTGCGCGGCCGCACGAATAGTACGTCGTCCGGGGACCGTCGGGAAGACGCGGGGGCGGGCTGCGTCGGCGTGGATTGGGACCCCGATCCGCGCTCCCATGCGCGCGCTCATTTCCGCGCGAAGGAGATGTCGAACTTCTGCTTCGCCACGGCTTGGTAGTAGGTTCCCTTTAGCTGATCGCTGGCAGGATCATAGGTCAGGTCGTAGGTCGACCCCCCGTAGCCGCCCGCGCGCAGCTCGAAGAACGCGCGCACCGTGGCGCCGTCCCGGTTCGCCTGCGCCTTCGCGAACGGCAACGGGTTCGGGTTGAAGTACATGGCCTCGAGCTCGCCGCCCGGGCCGACGCTCTTGATCGCGATGACGTAGCCGCCCTCGAGCCGCACCCAGGTGCCCTTCAGCAGCGCGAGATCGGGCTTGGCTGCAGCCAAAGGAGAACCCGCCCCCTTCGGTGCAGGCGTCGGTCCTTGCGCGGTCGCGGGGAGGATCGCGGCCAATCCCAGCATGAGGCCAAGCAACGGCGAGACTCGGGACTTCTTCATTCATTTGCCTTTTCGCACGATCGAACGCAGGCGAGCGCGGTTCAACACCAGACAGAAATTACTCGTGATTCGACGTGCGACGCCGATCAGGGCGCGTGCTTCAGCCACGCCATCGCGGCGTCGCGTTCCGCGAAGGGGAAGTGGCGCACCTCCGCTTTCACGAAGTGCTTGGCGAGCTGCGGCAAGACCGTGAGCATCGCGCCGTCGCTCACCGTGGCGACGCGGCGGACGAGTTTCTGATGTTCGCGCACGAAGCGCACATGGCCGATCAGCGCTCCGAGGTTGTCCCAACCGGGAAAGCGGTCGGCGACGATCATCACGCCCTTCAGGGCGCCGTTCGCCTCGATGAACGGATCGACCAGCGCCGCGAGCTGCTCAAAATCGACGGCGCGCAGGGCGCCGGACGGGATGACCTCGACCACACCTTCTGCGCGAAACAGCTTGGCTTCGATCATTGGATCCTCCTCGTGGTTCACGCACCCGGCACGGGCACGGGCACGGGCACGGGCACGGGCACGGGCACGGGGAATCATAGATCGGCGCAACGCCGAGCGCTGCTCAGTGCCGTTCGTCGGATCTAGGATCGCGGCGCGCATCGAGCGGCGCGCCGCGACTATCGTCCCAGGTGCTGGAGCACCAGGCGCAGCGGAGCGTCCGACAGCGTGATCAGCCCCGAGTAAGGCGTGTCGAGCTCCAGGATGAGAAAGATCGCGGCCGCGACCGCGAGCGCGACGGCGAGCGCGGCCGCCGCCACCGTTCCGTTGCGCGCGGCGAGGAGCCCGAGGCCGACGAACATCAGGGCGAGCCACAGCACGACCACGGCGAGAAACGGGACCGGGATCGTGCCGCCCGAGCGCGCGAGCGTCAGCCAGCGCGTCTTCGACAGGTCGCCGGCGATTTCGATGGCGCGTGCCTTCAGCCCGCGCTGCGCTTCATTCTGCGGGGTGAGTCCGCGAATCTGCCGCTGGATCCCCTCCAGCGCGCCGCTGGGTCCGGCGATTTCCATCGCGGTGAACCGGAGGCCTTCATCGGCCCAGATCGCCCTGATGCCGGCCTCGGTACTGTCGCGAAGCAGCCTGCGAGCCTCCGCCGTCTCGGGACCGTACTGGGCCAGGATCCGGTCGAGCAGAATGATGTCGGCCGCCATCGCGGTCAGCGCGTCACCCTTGGCGTCATAGGAGCTCTTTGCCGAGCCGACGACCAGGCCGAGCACGAGCGCGGTCAGCGTGCTCAGCACAGCGACCGATTGCTTCACCGAATCCTTCGAGTGCGCACTGAGATGATGCTCGGGAAGGATCGTGCTGAACCAGAAGCCAAGCCACGCACCCGCGAGCAAGCACGCCAGCACGAGAGATGCGACCGCAAATGCGTTCATGGCTGCCCCCTGTCCGTGTCGCCCCCCCGGCCGACGCGGCGCGAGGATACAGCGGAGCGCCACGAGCGCGTCAGCCCGCGCGAGGCGCGGCGCGCCGGCGCGCGCGCACCGCTCGATCCGGCGATCAGCCGAGTCGGTAGCTCACCAGCTCGTAGTGGTCCCGCGCGAGCGGGTTCAGCCGCAAGGCCTGGGTCAAGAAATCGAACTTCACGAGACGCTTGACCGCAGGGGCGTACCAGGCTGTCGCGTAGATCTGGACCGGGTCCGCCGCATCGTCCATCCCGGACAGGAACGGCCGGCCGCCGTAAAGCTGCACGCGCGTTGCGGCGAACGCGCCGGTGGCGGTAATCACCTGCTCGACCCCGAGCACGCGGGCGGTGCCCGACCAGGCCGTGCCGAACTGCTCCGGCGGCATCGCCACGGCGAAGACGCCGGGCGCGAGCGGACCGAACGCTTCGAGGTACGGCGAAAAATCGCGTACCACCAGCCCGGGGAATGGGCGTGCGACGAGCGCGAACCCGGAGCCGAACGGACGGTCGTCCCACGGACTCGCGGCGCCGTCGAGCGTCAGCCGGTCGCCGATGGCCTGGTCGGTGACCGACACGACCGCATAGTCAATCATGTGCGGGGGGTCCTGCTTCCATTCGCTGCGGTACGCATAACGCCACGCGTCGCCGATGCGCGGTGCGCGGGCGCGGTCGACCGGGCGCGGCGGGAGCACCGTCGCGCACGCGCCGAGCAGCGCGGCAGCGCCACCGGCGCCGAGCGCCGCGACGAGCCGGCGCCGCCGCGCGGATACGAGACCTTGGCCCGGTGCATCGGTCATTCGGAGCCTCCTTGCGTCGGTTCGCCGGACGACATTATCGCAAGCCCTCCTTCCGCGGCGTGCGCCCGTGCGACAATCCGCGCCCGATGCGCCCAAGGGGAACACCACCATGAAAGTATCCGCTTCGCTTCAGGCCGCGCTTTGCGCCGCCGTCCTGGTCGCCGCGTGCGCGCCCGACGCCTGGAAACCCGCACCGGGCTACGACGGATTCCTCACTCAGGTGCAGAACGCCTGCTACTACCAGCGCATCGGCCTGGTCAACGTCGGCGACATGCTCACCAACCCCGGTTCGATGCAGGCCGGATACTTCGTCGACGAGACCTCACGGCTGTACTACGGGAAGATCACGCCGGAGAACTGGACCTCAGCGGTCACCGCGTTCATCCAGGGCAAGAACGACGATCCGGGCGTGCGCTGCGTGCTCGAGCAACTGAAGCAGAACAAGGCCGCCCAGGGGCTCGCTGCGCCGCCGCCCGGCGGTGCGCAACAGGTCCCGCCGCCGCCGAGCAGGTAACTACTTCGCGGCTTCCGGCGCGAGGCGCGTGCGCCGCGCCTGTTCGAACGCTGCCTTGCAGCCGGGCACGCCCTCGCGCAACGGGCCGCTCGCGCTCAGCCAGTTGAGCGCGAATCCGGCGAGCGGCGTGGCAAAGCGCAGCGGGGCGAGAACGAAGGCCTCCGGTGCGACGCTCACGCGCGGATTATCCATCGTGCCGGCGAGGACCATGGTCGGTGCCACGGTGAAAAGCTCCGGCTGCTCGGACTGCGGTCGCAGCCGGCCGGAGACCGCGCGGGTGGACAGGTCGAAGTCGATCTGCCCGATGACGCGGACGCGGGTCGAGTCGACATAGAACGCCCGGGTGCGCCCGACGCCCGCGGCGACGTCGACGCTCGCGACCGCGCATTCGACCTCCGAGCGCGTGCTCGGGTCGAGGGATCGCAGCATCGACTGCAACAGGCCGGTGCCCCACAGGTCGAGCACGCCGGCGCGCAGGTCGCGCGGGTACACCGCGACATCGACCGTGCCGGCCACCGTCGGGAGCAGGTGCCCCGGCGGCCCCTGCGCCGCGAGAGCGGCGACTAGATCGAGCCGGCCGCCGAGCGTCGTCGCCGGATCCAGCGTCCGCGCGAGCGGCGCGAACTCGAACCCGTCGACCCGCGCCTGCAAGGCGAACTTCGGTTGCGGGCCGCCCGCATCGATGCGCAGGTCCGCGTCGATCGTGCCGCCTTCGGTGCGCACGTCCTGCAGCAGCAGTCGCAACGCACCGGCCGCGAGCGTGGTGCGCAGCCGGCCGCTCGCGAAGCGCTCACCCCCGCCCTGCAGCGCCTCGATATCGAGCACGCCGTCGACGTCGGCGGTGCGCAGCACCTCGACCACGCGTGCGAACAGCGCCTCCTCCTGCTGTGCGACGGCCGCTTCGCCGTCCTTCGGCCGCGCGCTACGGTCGAGCCACCGTCCGGCGCCGAGGTCCTCGAGGTGGAGCGCGGGCGCGCGCAGCGTGACCGAGTGAAACGGCCGGCCGCCGCGCCGCACCTGCATCTGCGCCTGCCCGAGCAGGCGGCTGCGCCCGAAGCTCAGGTCGATGTCCGATGCGCGAATCGAGTCGGCAGACACGGCCACGGCGCCGGACGCCGCGTAGGGTCCGACCGCGGGCAGCTCGATGCCGGCCAGCTTGCCCAGCCGATCGACGTGCTCGCCGTTGAGCTGGATGCGCCCCTCCCCCGTGCCGTCCCGGGCGACTCGGCCGGAAGCCTGTACGCGCGCATCGCCCAGCGTCAGGCGGAGCGTCGCAGGGATCGGCTCGGTCGCGCGCACCAGCGCCGTCAGACTTGGGGTCTCGAGCCCGAGGTCGAACGGCTCGCCGACCATCGTCCCGCGCGCCGCGAGCGTGGCGGGCTGGCCCGGCGCCGCCTTGAGCGCGGCCGAGAAATCGGCGGGGCCGGACAGGCCGGGTAGCGGGGGTCGCGCGAGATCGAGCCGCCCGCGCTCGATCGTCGCGTCGAGCCTCGCGCTCGCGAGGAGTGCGCCGAGCCGCGCCCCCTCGGCGCCGGCGCGAAGCGACACAGCGCCGACACGGAGCCCGACGCCCTTCTGACCGAACCGGGCGAGCAGCGCGCCGAGATCGGCGTTCTGCGCCTTGCCGTCGAGCTGGAGGCGCGGCAACGCGCCGGAAAAGTCTGCGGCGAGCGCACCGGTCACTTGTACGCCTTGCCACTCGAAGCCGAAGGGCGCCAGCGGCAGCCTGCTCGCGCGCATTGCGCCGCTCACGTGCATGCCGCGCAGGGTCGCGTCGCCAAGCTCGACGCGTTCGGCCGCGATCTCGAAGTCCGCGTCGGGCAACCGCAGGTTCTTCCGAATCATTTCGCGCTCGAGCGGGTCGGGCGGCGTCACCGGACCCGGGGCGCCTAGTGCATTTATCTCTGCCAGGTTCACGACGGCCAGTGCGAGCCGCACGCGCGGCACGCCTTTGCCGTCGAACGGCACAGTGACCATCCCCGAGCCTGTCGTGCGGCCCAAGCGCAACGCATCGAGTTTCACGCGCGCGACGTCATCGGCGACCGTCAGCGTGCCGCGCGCCGCCGCGGGATGCGGCGCATCGGGTGGAATGCCGTACGCCTGCATCAGCGGTCCGATCCGGTTGGCGCTCGCATCGAAGGCGAGGTCGGCCGCGAAGCCCTTTTCGCCGTGCGCGACCCGGCCCGACGCCGCGAGGCGCGCGGTACCGCACGTCCCGGTGAGCTTGAGCGGCCAGGATTCGCCTTCGAAAAGCGGCCCGAGCGCGCCGCCCGACACCTTCAGGGTGCACGGGTCGGTGCCGAGCTTGCCCGTGACCTCGGCGCTGGACGCGCGCGAGCCCTGCAGCGAGAGCCGCGCCGAGTCGAAGCGCCCGCGCACGGGCTGCCCGCCCTTTCCCGGGACGCTCCAGCGCAGGTCGCGCGCATCGAGAGTTCCCTGCGCCGACGCGACAATCGCCCGCGGCGTGGCGCCCTGCGCACGCAGCTGCCCGCGAATGCCGCCCGTGGCGCCCGAGAATCCCTCCCCGTGCTCCTGGCCCAGCAGCCGCTCGGTGGAGACCGCGCCGCCATCGAGGCGTGCGGCGAGGACGCGTTGCGGCTTGCGTGCGTCGTAGTCGAGCGTGCCATTCACGCGGGTTCCTGCCACCACGGCGTGACCCTGCACGGCGACGACGCGATCGCCGCCGCGGCCTTCGAGCTTCAGATCGTGCAGCGTCACCGGCACACCGGAGAGCTCCCCGACTGCGGCCTTGACCTCCGCGTCGGCGCCGGCCGCGACGTCCTCGAGCAGCTCGACGAACGTTTCCGCTGCCGGCTTCTCCGTCGTCGGTGCCGCCGCGAGGAACGGTGCGAGGTCGATGCGCTCGCTGGCGACGTCGATCGCCACGCGCGCACGCGGCGCGCCCCAAGCGACCCGCGCGTTGCCCGACAGGGTGCTCTTTCCGAGCGTGAACGCGAGATCGGTGACCACCGCATCGGCTGCAGTCACGCCGACGCGCCCCCGCGCGTCGAGCCGGCCCGCCTCGTGCGCCGCGACACCCAGCGCGGCAAGGAGCTGGCCTGCGTCGTCGGACGTGACCTGGACGGCCGCGTCCAGCCGCGCGTCGTCGGGCGCTACGCTCCCGTCCACTGCGACGCGGGCGCCGGACCATTCGAGCGTGCCCTGCACGGGGATCGCGGCGCCGGCCGCCTGGAACCCGGCAAGGGATGCGGTGCGCAGATCGAAAGCAATCGTGTAGCCCGGAATCGTGGCGGTGCCGCGCGCGGTCGTCGGGTTGCGCAGGGGCAGCGTGCCGTCGAATTCCGCGACCCCGAAACGCGCCGGCGCAGCGCCATGGGTGCGATAGGTGCCGGCGATCGAGCCGATGCGGAGCCGCGCGATTCCGGCGAACGTCACCGGTGACGGACCCGCGTCCGGCGCGCTCGCGAAGATCGGCGCCCAGTTCCCGCGCCCGTCGGCGCCCCGTGCAAGGGTGAGGTCCAGACGCTCGCCCGTGACCTCGTCCAGCGCAACCACGCGCCGCGCGAGCGAGACGAGGTCGATCCTCACACCCGGCCGGGTCGCGCGCGCGAGCGTGGCGTCGACCGGACCCGACGGATCGTCGAGCACCAGAGCGTCCGCCGTCGCGGTTACCACCAGGCCGGTACGCAACTGCAGCGGCCCCTCGATCCGCGTCGGCACGCCGAAGGCCGCGCTCAGCGCGCGCTCGAGCGGGGCACGCAGAAACTCGCCGGGGATCGCGACGCCCCACACGAACGCGGCCGCGAGCCCTCCTAGGACCGCGACGAGCCCCAGACCCGCACCGACGAGGAGGTGCAGGCCGCGGCGCCGCTTCGGGCGCGCGACGGGAACCTCTGGATCGGGGGTCGCGGTCAGAAAGAGACCATCGCTTCGCGCACGTCGCGAAGAGTCATTCTATCCTCACGCCCCGACGCGAAACGATTCGAGCTCGTCGAGGACGTTGCTGCTCTGGATCCCGTCGTACGGATAGTCCACGCGATGATGGAGCACCATGTTGCGGACTTCCGTTGCATACCAGAAGGTCTCCGCGCTGTTGCCCCACACCTGGGCGTTGTCGGTGTCGCTCCAAGTGATGGCGATGTCGATCCGCAGCGCAGTGAACGTGCCGGCGCCGACCGTGACGCGCTCCCAGCCGCGCACGTTCGCCTTGAGGCGCTGGCGCAGCCTCGCATACCGGCGCGCCGGCACCTCGCTCGAGATGACCTCGCCGCCCCAGATCTTGCCGATGGCGAGGGGAAACGAATAGCGCGGATAGGCGGGTTCGTACACCCAGTCCCCGCTGCGCAGCGGGTTCAGGTTCCGGTCGTAACGCGCGGCGACGGGGCCCGCCGTCTGCCATTCCTCCGCGACGGTGTAGCCGTCCGGCCCCGCCGCGGTGACCCGCACCCGCGCCTGGTCGATCGTCAGGCCCGTAAGCGCGGAGCGCTTGACGTAGCGCCATTCGTCCCCCACCTGGAGGGCCGGCGCCGGCAGCTCGCGCGGGAGGCCGTCGGGCGGCACGGGCTGAAGTCCCATCTGATTCAGCACCGTGGTGCCGCCGCAGGCACCGAGCAGCGGGGTCGCGGCGAGCAGGCGCAGCAGGCGCCGCCGCGTCAGGCGCGACGATGAAAGGGGGGTACGCTGAGGCATCGGGAGGTCTCCGTCGGGCTCAGAATGGTACGCCGAGCAGGAAGTACCCCGCTGTGTTCCCGCCGCCGCCGTAGCCGACGCCGAGGTACGCCGGGCCGAGGAAGGTTTCCGCGCCCACGTACAACGAGCCCGAGTAGAGCGTGCCGGTCGAGGCGCCGCCTTGCGTGTAGAGGCCGTTCATTTGCCCCACCTCGGCCGAGAGCCCGACATAGACGCCCGACCCGAGCAGCGACGGCAGGCGCAGGATCTGGTTGTAGTACCGGAGCATGCCGTAGGCCATCGTGTCGCCGGAGAACTGGTTGATCCGATAGCCCGACAGCCTGAACGGCCCGCCGAGCGTGAACGAATCGTATGCCGGCAGCCCCGACCCGAAGTCGGTTCCTCCCACGAGCGTCCCGCTGAACGTATGCGGGCCGAAGCTGAGTGCGCCGTTCCAGTATGCGTCGAGGCGCCGATAGCCGTCCGTCGCGCCGAGCGCGGTCAGCGCCTCGAACGCGTTGATACGCAGAGTCTCCCCCGAGCGCGGGAACCATGCCGTGTCCTGCCGGTCGCCGAACAGTTTGAACCGCGCGCCGCTCGCGTTCACATTGACGTCCGGCAGCGCGGGGGCGCCGGTGTCCACGCTGGCATCGACCTTGCGCCACTCCGGTCCGAGCCGAACCTCGCCCCACGTGCCGAGCGCGGCGCCGAGGTCAAGACCGCCTACGGTCTGCTTCACCTGATACTCGGCCACCCGGTCAGAGCCGACGAAGACGCCGCGCGTGTACTGACCGATCGAGGCATACGGGGCGACAAAGAAGCGCCCGCGCTCCTCCACCGGCTGGTAGAACTCCGTGTAGAGGTAACCGTTCTGCCCGACCTGCAGCTGGGTGACCCACTCGGCCCCGAACTTGTTGAGCCAGGTGCGCCGGTAGCTCACGAGCGCGTTGAAATACGAGTCCCCCTTGAAGTCCGAGGCGAGCGCGAGCCCGAACCGCAGGTAGTCCGGGCCGATTTCCTTCTCGCGGACGTTGATGACCAGTGCGGGCGAGCCCCCCGCGTCCCGCTCGATGCGGTAGTTCACCCCCTCGAAGTCGCCGCGGCCGTAGATCCGCCGCAGGTCGGCGTTGATCTTGTTCTCGTCGAGCTCTTCTCCGGGTTTCGTTTCGACCAGCGCTGCGAGCACTTCGCTGTTCGTGCGTTCCACACCCTCGAAGCGGATCGCGGCGACGGTGCCGAGCCCGGTGCGCGGGACGACCTGCGTCTTCCGGAGCGCGGCGTACTGCTCGGGCGGCAGGCTGTAGCGCGTGAGCGAGTTCGCTACCTGTCGCGCCGCGTCCGCGCCGATCCGGATCGCCTCGTCCTGGCGCTCGAAGCTGGCCGAGGAAATGTCCCCGAGTTCGGGCGTGATCAGCACGTCGCGCGGCGTCAGGGATGCGAGCTGGCGGTCCACCGTGTCCTTGCCAAGGAGGTTGATCAGCTGCGTGACGATGCTGAGCGCCGAAGTGATCTCGTCGCGCTTGAGCGGCGGGGTCGAGATGTTCACCGCAATGATCACGTCGCCGCACGTCTCGCGCGCGATATTGATCGGCAGGTTGTTGGCGATGCCGCCGTCCACCAGCAGCCGGCCGTCGATCTCGACCGGCGCGACCGCGCCGGGAATGGACATGCTCGCGCGCATCGCCAGGGCGAGGCTGCCCTTGTCCAGGATGACGGCCTGCCCGGTCTCGATGTCCGCCGCCACCGCGCGGAACGGAATGGGCAGCTGCGCGAAACTCTGGACGTTCCTCGACTGCTCGGTCAGGTAGCGCAGAAAGCTCTCGATGTTGACGCCGGCCACGATCCCCTTCGGCAGCAGGAGCGAGCCGCCCTTGAAGCCGAATTCGGGCGCGTACAGGTTCTTGTAGTCGTCCTGCTTGCGGCGGCTCGAAATCTCGGTGCGCGGCGGGCGGTCGGTGAACACGTCGTTCCAGTCGGTCTTCTCGATGACCTTCTCCATCTCGGCCGGCGTGGTGCCCGAGGCGAACGAGCCGCCGATCACCGCCCCCATGCTCGTGCCGGCGATGCAGTCCACCGGAACGCGGAGCTCGTCGAGCACCTTGAGCACGCCGATGTGCGCGGCGCCGCGCGCGCCGCCGCCGGAGAGCGCGAGGCCGACGCGCGGGCGCTGCGGCGTGTCGGCGCCCTGGCTCTGCGCAACAGAGGCCTCAGGTGCGATCGCCCCGCACCATGCAAACACGATGGCCGCGATTCGAACAGAGCGTTGCATGGGAAGACTCCCGAAATTCAGGAACTGGATCGACGCGCGGCCCCGCCGCGCGCGCGAGGGTAGCACGGCGCGTCGGCGCCGCCTCTTCAAAGCAGCGCGTCGGTGAGTCGCGCCAGGTTCTCCATCAACCGCCGCCCCCGGCCACGCGCCACCCACGCGCGCGGGTCGACCGACTCGCACTGCGCGAGGTACCGCTCTTGGATCCGGGACAGGTCCGCCGCGACGCCGCGGTCATAGATCAGCACGCTGACTTCCGCGTTCAGAAGGAACGAGCGCAGGTCGAGGTTGCTCGAACCGATGAGGACCATCTCGTCGTCGACGCTCATGTGCTTCGCGTGCAGGAAGTTGCCGAAGTACGGGTGGATGCGCACCCCCGCGGCGAGCAGATCGTCGTAGAACGACTGTTGTGCGAGCTGCACCAGCGGCTTGTTGGAGGTGCGGTCGACGATCAGCAGCACCTCGACGCCGCGACGCGCGGCGCTGCGCATCGCGAGCGCGAACGGCTCGCTCGGCACGAAGTACGGCGTCGTCAGGACGACGCGGCGGCGCGCTGCGTACAGCAGCGCGATCATCACGTCTTCGGTGGTGCCGGCGTTGAAGCCGGGACCGCTCGGCAACACCTGCGCCGGAGCACCGTCGATTTGCGGCTGCGGATCCCCGTGCTCGGCGCGCGACTCGGGGGGCACGTCGCCGGTCTCGAGATAACGGTCGGCGACGAGCAGCGCCTCGAGCTGGCGCACCACCGGCCCGGTGGCACGCACCATCATCTCCTCGTTCGTGAGGCCGACGTTCGCGTGCGCGCTGACGACGTTCTGCGATCCGAAGAACGCGACGCGGCCGTCGATCACCGCGATCTTTCGGTGATTGCGCAGGTCGAAGCGCGCGCGGTTCGGCCCCCACATCCGGAGCGGGAGCAGCGCGGTCACTTCCACGCCGGCGCTGCGCAACTGCGGCGCCAGCGTGCGCAGGCCGCCGCGCGAGCCGATCGCGTCCATCAGCACGCGCACCGTGACGCCGCGGCGGGCCGCACGCTCCAGTGCCGCGCTCACCGCGGCGCCGGCATCGTCGCTCTCGAAGATGTAGTAAAGCAGGTGCACGTACCGGGTTGCCGCCTCGATCTCGGCGATCAGCCGGTCGAGCGCCGCGTCGTACACCGGCAGCAGCTCGAAGCGGTTGCCCTCCACGATGGCGAACTCCGACAGCCGGGCCGCGAGCTGCATGGGCGGCGCGAGCGGTCCGGCGATCGCTCGCGCCGGGCCGGCGCTCGGCAACACCTTGCTCACCGCGGCGTAGATCTGCGCCTGCATCGTGGCGCGGCGCCGCGGCAGGAACGCACGCCCCACGAGGGCGTAGAGCACCAGGCCCACGTACGGCAGGAAAAAGATCAGCAGCAGCCATGCGCGCGCGGCCGACGGCGCGCGCCTCTGCGGCACGTAGAAGAGCGCCCCGATGCGGATCACCCATTCACCCGCGACGTACAGCACGCCCCAGCTCATCTAATCTCATCCTCGGAAAGCCGCGCCGATTATGCCCGGTGGGGCCGATGCAGGCCGCAACGCCGTAGCGCATAATCGCGCGCAAACGCCCGCCCGCTCCCAACGCGTCCGATGAAGATCCTGCAACCGGCCGGCTGGCCGCAGCCGCGCGGCTACTCGAACGGCCTCTCCGCGCGCGGCCGTCAGGTGTTCGTCGCGGGGATGATCGGCTGGGACGCGCAGGGGCGCTTCCCGAGCGCCGACTTCGTAGCGCAGGCGCGGCAGGCGCTGAGGAACGTTGTCGCGGTCCTCGCGGAGGACGGGGCGAAGCCGGAGCACATCACCCGGATGACCTGGTACGTCACGAGCCGGCGCGAGTACCTCGACGCGGGGAAGGCGCTCGGCGTGGCGTATCGCGAGGTGATCGGGCGGCACTTCCCGGTCATGACCGCAGTGGAGGTGAGCGCGCTGATGGAGGATCAGGCGAAGGTCGAGATTGAAGTGACGGCGGTCGTACCCGACTGAAGATCGAGGAGCGAGGAGAACATGAAAAAGGACGTCGCCTACTGGGAGTCGCAGTACAACAACCGCGCCGCCGTGCCGGATTTCCAGCAGTACTTCGACCGCTGGGCCGCGCGCTCGGACGAAACGCGCCGGCGCGTGCGGTGTCACCTCGACGTGCCTTACGGACCGCACGCGATGGAGAAGATGGACATCTTCGCGCCCGCGGGCGCGAGTCGCGCCTGCCTGATGTTCATCCACGGCGGCTACTGGCGCGCGCTCGACAAGAAGGACCACTCGTTCGTCGCGGCCGAGCTGGTGCGCCACGGCGTGACGGTCGCGGTGCCGAACTACGCACTCTGCCCTGCGGTGACGGTCGAGGAGATCGTCCGGCAGGTGCTGCAGGCGTGCGCCTGGCTCTACCGGAACGGGACCAACTTCGGCGCGCCGCTCAGCAACCTCTACGTCTCCGGCCACTCGGCCGGCGGTCACCTGACGGCGATGGCAATGGCCGCGCTCCTCCCGGTATTCCGGCCCGACCTGCCGAAGAAGGTGGTGCGCGGCGGGCTCGCAATCAGCGGCGTCTACGACCTGCGGGACATCGTGAACGTCCCGTCGGTCAACAACGACGTGCGCCTGAAGCCCGCGCAGGCGGAGAAGGTGAGCCCGCTCTTCTATCCGCCCGCGAGCGATGCGCCCCTGTACCTCGCGGCCGGCGGCAAGGAGCTCGCGCCGTTCATCGTGCAGCAGGCGGCGCTCGCGGCGAAGTGGAAGAAAGTCATCGCCGCGGAGATCCCGTGCCCGAACGACCACCACTTCTCCATTCTCGACGGCCTCGCGGATCCGTCGAGCGCGCTCTTCAAGGGCGCGATGAAGATGATGGGGCTGTAGCGCGGGCGAAAGACGCGAGGGCGATGCCGGTCCCGGTCAAGATCGTCCTCGGGGTGATGGCCCTCTGGGGCACGGTGTACGCGTTCGCGGCGCTGGCCGGCGATTTCGCGGTGGTCGCCTCACCGCGGGACGGCCACGTCACGCCTTCGGGCACGGAGGTGTTCATCATCCACATCCACGCCTTCATCGCGCTCGCGGTGTTCCTGATCGAGGCGGGAATCGCACTCGGCATGGGGCGGATGCCGGTGTCGCGACGCGTGGCCTGGGTGTTCGCGATGATGTTCTTCTACCCCTTCGCGATCCCGGCGTTCTGGTATCTCCACATCTGGCGCGACCCGCCTGCGCGCAAATCGTCCGCGGGTGGCGAACCTCCCCGCTAGCGCTCCCGTGGCCCGGCGGACGAGGCGTCGCGGCCAAGGCGCGCGACGGCGCTCGGGCGTTACGCTCGTCGAGCTGCTCATCACGATCGCCATCCTGGCGCTCATCGCCACGATGGCCCTGCCGATCGTCGAGATCCGGGTGAAGATGGACAAGGAGCAGGCGCTGCGCACCGCGCTGCGCGAGATCCGCGACGCCCTCGACGCCTATCGGCGCGCGCACGACGCGGGGCGGATCGCGCGCATCGAGGGCGAGTCGGGTTATCCGCCCAGCCTGCTCGCCCTGATCCGCGGCGTCACCGACGAAGCCAACCCGGCGGGCGCGAAGCTGCGCTTCCTCGTGGAGATCCCCCGCGATCCGTTCAACACCGATCGAAAGGTCCCCGCGGAGCAGTCCTGGGGGCTGCGCAGCTATGAGAGCCCGCCCGAGGCGCCGCGTCCCGGGACCGACGTGTACGACGTCTACTCGCTCAACCCCGGCAAGGGTCTTGATGGCGTTCCGTACGGCGAGTGGTAGCGGCCCGACCCCGCCGCGGGCGAGCACAGGCATCACGCTGCTCGCGGTCATGGTCGCGCTGGCGCTGATGATCGCCGTGCTCCTGGGCATGCTGACCGTGTGGTGGCAGGAGCGTGCGCGGGAGAAGCAGGCCGAGCTCCTCTGGGTCGGCGCCAAGTTCCGCGAGGCGATCGGCCGCTACTACGAGGCCGCGCCGGATGCCGCGCCAGATGCCGCGAGGCGCTATCCGGAGCGACTCGAGGATCTGCTCGAGGATCCGCGCCACCCGGGCACGCAGCGCTACCTCCGCAAGGTCTATCGCGACCCCGTCACCAACAGCGCCGCGTGGGGCACGGTGCCCGCGCCGGGCGGTGGCATCATGGGCGTCTACAGCCGGTCGAAGGCCGCGCCGATTCGCGGTGCGACCAAGGGCGCCGCCGGCCAGATGGACCTCGGCGCGAAGCACTACTCGGATTGGAAGTTCATCTATGGCCCGCCGGGCGAAGAAGCCGCGGGCAGCACGAAGAAGGAATAGGGCTCACGCCACGCGGCGCGTCGCCTGGGGGAACTGCACGTCCTTCGCACGGTCTCAGGTTGAAGGAGTGCAGTCGAGAACACTCCCCCAACGCGTTCGACACCAGCGGCGTCTCGCTCACCTGCGGGAGGAGGTGTGGAATGATTCCCAAGCGATTGGTCTTCGGCACCGCGATCGTCTCGAGCATCGCTCTTGTGGCGGCATGCGGGCCCGGAACGGTCAGCTACAGCCGCGACGTCCGGCCGATCCTGGACAAGCACTGCCTGGAGTGTCACGTCCCGGGCCAGCAGGGGCAGGAGGCGAGCGGATTCGATCTTACGAGCTACGACACGCTGATGAAAGGCGGCAAGTTCGGCCCGCTCGTCAAGCCGGGCGACGCCTTCACGAGTGCGCTCAACATGCTCGTCGAGGGGCGCGTCGACAAGTCGATTCGCATGCCCCACGGGCGCCAGAAGCTGAGCGAGCACGAGCTCGAATTGCTCAAACTCTGGGTCAACCAGGGTGCGAAAAACAACTAGCAGAACAGCGCCGCGAGGGCGGGGACCCCCCGGGCCCAATCCCCCTCGGCCACCACTCCGCGGCACAGTTCGTTAGCCGCCGTCCCCCCGCTTGCCAAAGACGGTGCGGAAGATGTCCATCGGCACCGGGAAGACGATCGTCGAGCTCTTGTCGCTCGCGATCTGCGTCAGCGTCTGCAGGTAGCGCAGCTGCATCGCCTCCGGCTGCTGCGCGAGCATCCGGGAGGCTTCGAGGAGCTTCGCCGAGGCCTGCATCTCGCCTTCGGCGTGAATCACCTTCGCGCGCCGCTCGCGCTCGGCCTCGGCCTGGCGGGCGATCGCGCGCACCATCGTCTCGTTGAGGTCGACGTGCTTGATCTCGACGTTGGTCACCTTGATGCCCCAGGCATCGGTCTGTGCGTCGAGGATGCGCTGGATGTCGAGGTTGAGTCTCTCGCGCTCGGAGAGCAACTCGTCGAGCTCGTGCTTGCCGAGCACCGCGCGCAGCGTGGTCTGCGCGAGCTGGCTGGTCGCATTGAGGAAGTTCTCGACCTGGATGATCGCCCGCTGCGGATCGACGGCCCGGAAGTACACCACCGCGTTGACCTTCACGGAGACGTTGTCGCGGGTGATCACGTCCTGGGGCGGCACGTCCAGCACGATGACGCGGAGATCCACTTTTACCATCTGCTGTATGCCGCGCACGACGACCACCAGCCCCGGGCCCTTCACCCGCCAGAAACGCCCCAGCAGGAACACGACCCCGCGCTCGTACTCGCGCAGGACGCGGAAGCAGGACACCACGAAGATCGCGACGGCGAGAACGACGACGCCCAGCACGTATCCGAAGTCGAACGGCATATCAGGCTCCCTCCCGCTCCGGCGTGACCTCGAGCACGAGCCCGTCCACGCGGGTGACGCGCACCCGGCTGCCATGCGCGAGCGGGGCGCGGCTGCGCACGCGCCACGTCTCGCCGTGCACGCGCGCCCAGGTCTCGTCGCCGCCGGTCTGGATCACTTCGCCGCCCGCGCCGACGAGCTCTTCGCGCCCGGTCACGACCGGCCGGCGCCGCGCGCGCGCAGCGAGTCCGCCGACGAGGAACACGAACGCGGCACTCGAAGCCGCGAGCCCCGCGATGAGCCACAGCGGGATCCCAAACCCGGGCACGTCCGATTCGACGAGGAAGATCGCGCCGACCACGAACGCGATGACGCCGCCGATTCCGAGCGAGCCGAAGCTCGGCAGGAACGCCTCGGCGATCATGAAGCCGAGCCCGAGCAGGATGAGCGCGAGGCCGGCGTAGTTCACCGGCAGCAGCTGGAATGCGAACAGCCCGAGCAGCAGGCAGATCGCGCCTATCACCCCCGGAAACATGAACCCGGGGTTGGAAAACTCGAACCAGAGCCCGTAGACGCCGAGCAGGAGCAGGATGAGCGCAAGGCTCGGGTTGGCGAGCACCGCCAGCACCTTCGTGCGCCAGTCCGGCGCGATCGTCTCGACGCCTGCCCCGTCGAGCTCGAGCTTGCGGATCGCCCCGCGCACGTTCACCTCGCGGCCGTCGACCGCGCGCACCAGGGCCGAGACATCGGGCACAACGAGGTCGACAACGTGTTCGCGCTCGGCGTCGGCGGCGGAGAGGCTGACCGCCTCGCGCACCGCGCGCTCCGCCCAGTCGCCGTTGCGGCCGCGCAGTTGCGCGAGGCCGCGGATGTAGGCCGCCGCGTCGTTGACCTGCTTCCGGGTCATCGCGTCGGAGGACTGGGGCTCGCCCTTCTCGCTGCTCTTCTCGCCGCCCTTATCCCTGCCCTTCTCGCCGTCGCCGGGCAGGCCGATCGCGACGGGCGTAGCGGCACCCAGGTTGGTGGCCGGCGCCATCGCAGCGACGTGCGCCGCGTACAGGATGTAGGTTCCCGCGCTTGCGGCGCGCGCGCCGTTCGGCGCAACGTAGGCCGCAACCGGAACGTCCGAGGCGAGGATGTCCTTGATGATCTCGCGCATCGAGGTGTCGAGACCGCCGGGGGTATCCATCCGCAGCACCACGAGGACGCTCTTGCGCTGCGCGGCTTTCTCGAGCCCGCGGTGGACGTAGTCGGCCGTGTGCGGGCCGATCGGCCCGTCTACCTCCAACACGATGACCGGACCCTCCGCGGCGCGGGGTGCCGGCGCGGCGGCGAGCAGCACGAGGCCCGCGAGCCATGCAGCCGAGCGCCAGGCGTGCGTACGCATCGTGCCTCGTCGGGTCGAACGGGCGATGCGGCCATCATACGCCCCGGTCGCGCACGCGCCATGGCCGACCGATTACGCGCCGGGCGCGGCGCTCACCGCCACGCGACCGGCATCCCGGTCTCCAGCCCCAGCACGCGCGCGGCGCTTCCCTGGTTGACGGCGATCTCGACCAGCGCGCTCGAGTTCGAATACCAGAAGGGCGCCCCGGACGGCGACTCCCCGAACACGGCCGCATGCGGAAGCTCGCGGCCCGCGACCACGAGCTTTCGGTCGCGCGGCAGTGCGTTCGCACGCAACCCAGTCCACGCGTTGCCGTAGTGGTCGATGTGGATGATCGCGGCGAGGTCGTCGCCCCCGAGCCGCACCGACAGGTCGTCCGTGGGCGTCAGGCCGTCGCCCGGGGACTTGCCCAGCGCGAGCGCCGCAGCGATCGGCGCGAAGACGTCGCGCCCGTGAAACGAACGTGAGGCATCCGCCGGTGTGCCGGTGAGGCGCCAGACGGAGCGCTTTGCCGCACGCTCGGCCAGGACCGAGAAGAGTCCGTTGTCCGGCCCGACGTACCAGTGCCGGTCGGCGCGCACGACGACGGCGCCGCGCGCGGTTCCGACGCCGGGATCGACGACGCCGATCAGGACGTGGCTGCCGGCCAGCCCCGCCGCTAGGGCGGCGAGCAGGTGCGCCGCGGACTTGATGTCATACGGCGTCGCCTCGTGAAGGAGATGAATGACCCGCACACCGGGCGCCAACCGATCGAGCACCGCCTCGACCTGCCCGACGTAGAGGTCGCCTGCGCCGAAGTCGGTGAACAGGCAGATCGCCATGAGACGATTCTACGGGGCCGAAAGGACGAAGGCCGGGTCACCCCGGCCTTCTGCGCGTAACCACCCCGGCGCTTTACGCCGCCCCTCCCGAGCAAGGAGGGACAAGGGGCGGTCAGTTCTTCCCCTCGCCCTTGGCTTCCTCTTCCTTGGGCTCCGGGCGATCCATGAGCTCCACCATCGCCATCGGCGCGTTGTCCCCGAGCCGGAATCCCGACTTCAGGATGCGCAGGTAGCCGCCGTTGCGCTTCGCGTAGCGCGGTCCCAGCTCGCCGAAGAGCTTGCTCACCATCTCGCGGTCGCGCAGGCGGTTGAACGCCAGGCGGCGGTTCGAGAGCGACGGGGTCTTGCCGAGCGTGATCATCGGCTCGACCACCCGGCGCAGCTCCTTGGCCTTGGGCAGCGTGGTCGTGATCAGCTCGTGCCGCAGCAGCGAGTTCGTCATGTTGCGGAACATCGCCACGCGATGGCTCGACGTGCGGTTCAGCTTTCTCAGTCCGTGACCGTGACGCATCGTTCGTCTCTCTAAGGGCGCGGGTCTTCCAGATCTCCCGCTTCGCCCCCCATCGCCAGGGGGGCGGTGACTCAGGGCGCCAGCTTCTCCAGGCCCGCGGGCGGCCAGTTCTCGAGCTTCATCCCGAGGGTGAGACCGCGCGCGGCGAGCACTTCCTTGATCTCGTTGAGCGACTTGCGGCCGAGGTTCGGGGTCTTGAGGAGCTCGGTCTCGGTCCGCTGGATGAGGTCGCCGATGTAATAGATGTTCTCGGCCTTCAGGCAGTTCGCCGAGCGCACCGTGAGCTCTAGGTCGTCGACCGGCCGCAGCAGGATCGGGTCGATCGGCGGGGCCTTCTCGCGCTGCTTGTCCTCGGTCGGAACCGACGTTCCCTCGAGCGCCGCGAACACGGACAGCTGATCCACCAGGACGCGGGCCGCATAGCGGATCGCCTCCTCGGGCTCGACGACGCCGTTGGTCTCGATGTCCATGATCAGCTTGTCGAGGTCGGTGCGCTGCTCGACGCGCGCGCTCTCGACCTGGTAGCTGACGCGCTTCACCGGCGAGAAGGAGGCATCGAGAATGATCTTGCCGATGCCCTTGGACTCCTCGGGCACCACGCGCATGTTGCCCGGCTGGTAGCCGCGGCCGCGCTCGACCTTCACCGTCATCTCGAGCTTGCCGCCCGGCGACAGGTGCGCGATGACGTGCTCGGGGTTGATGATCTCGACGTCGTGCGTGACCTCGATGTCGGCGGCGGTCACCAGGCCCTCGCCTTTCTTGGCGAGGCGCAGCGTCGCCTCGTTGCCGCTGTGGAGCTTGAGCACCACGCCCTTGAGGTTGAGCAGGATGTCGACCACGTCCTCCTGCACGCCCTCGATCGTCGAGTATTCGTGCAGCACGCCCGCGATCTGCACCTCGGTGGGCGCGAAGCCCGGCATCGACGACAGCAGCACGCGACGCAGCGCGTTGCCGAGCGTGTGGCCGTAGCCGCGCTCGAACGGCTCCATCGTGACCTTCGCGTGATTCGGGGCCGCGGCCTGGACGTCGATGATGCGGGGCTTCAGAAAACCAGTGCTTTGCATGCGATTTCCTCGCTTTAAGCCTCTAACGATATGCGGGGATACCTCCCCTCATACTCCCCTAAGTCAGGCGCCTGACGGTCATTCTGTCAGGCGCTCCTAGGATTACTTCGAGTACAGCTCGACCACCAGGCTCTCGTTGATCGTCGACGGCAGCTCGGCTCGCGTCGGGAGCGTCTTGAACGTGCCCTTGAGGGCCTTCGCGTCCACCGCGATCCACTCCGGGAAGCCGCGCGACTCGGCCGCCTCGCAGGCCGCCTTGACGCGCAGGTGTTCCCTGGCGCCCTGCGCCACCTCGACCGTGTCGCCCGGGCGCACCAGGTACGAAGGGATGTTGACGCGCTTGCCGTTCACTAGGACCCCGTTGTGCCGCACGACCTGGCGCGCCTCGGCGCGGCTCGCGCCGAAGCCCATCCGGAACGCGACGGTGTCCAGTCGCGATTCGAGGATCTGCAGCAGGTTCTCGCCGGTCACGCCCTTGCGGCGGTCGGCCTCGAAGTAGATCTTGCGGAACTGCCGCTCGAGGATGCTGTAGGTGCGGCGCACCTTCTGCTTCTCGCGCAGCTGCTTGCCGAAGTCGGACAGTCGCTGTCCGCTCTTCTGCCCGTGCTGGCCGGGCGCGTAGCTGCGGCGCTCGACCGCGCACTTGTCGGTGAAGCACTTCTCGCCCTTGAGGAAGAGCTTCTCCCCCTCGCGGCGGCACAGGCGGCACTTGGCATCCAGGTTGCGGGCCATGTCGGGTTCTCTTCCTTAGATTCGGCGGCGCTTGGGCGCGCGACAGCCGTTGTGCGGCACCGGCGTGATGTCGCTGATGCTCGCGATCTTTATCCCGAGCGCGTTCAGGGCGCGCACCGCGGATTCGCGGCCGGGGCCGGGGCCGCTGATGCGCACCTCGAGGTTCTTCACGCCGCACTCGAGCGCGCCTCGTCCGGCGCGCTCGGCCGCGACCTGCGCGGCGAACGGCGTGGACTTGCGCGAGCCCTTGAAGCCGGCCGCGCCCGAGGTCGCCCACGACAGGCAATTGCCCTGCCGGTCGGTGATCGTGATGATGGTGTTGTTGAACGACGCGTGCACGTGGGCGATGCCCTCGGCGACGTTCTTCTTCACCTTCTTGCGGACGCGCTGGGCGGCGGTCTGCGTTTGCGGCTGCTGGGGTCGTGCCATCGATCTCGTCCTCTATGGGCGCCGGGCTCGCGGGCGCCCGGTCAAACCTTGCCGGCTTGCGGCTTGGCGGCGATCGCCGCCTTGCGCGGGCCCTTGCGGGTGCGCGCGTTGGTACGCGTGCGCTGGCCGCGGACCGGAAGGCCCTTGCGGTGCCGCACGCCGCGGTAGGCGCCGAGGTCCATCAGGCGTTTGATGTTCATCGACACCTCGCGCCGGAGGTCGCCCTCGACGGTGAACCGCCCGACCGCCTCGCGCAGGCGATCCAGATCGCTGTCCGAGAGGTCCTTCATCTTGCGCGTGCCGGGAATGCTTGCCGCGACGCAAATCGCGGCTGCGCGCGCGCGGCCGATACCGAAGATCGCCGTCAGCGCGATCTCGGCATGCTGCTGGTTCGGGATGTTTACGCCTGCAATCCGGGCCATGTGGCTACTCCGCTGCTCCGCTGCTCCGCTGTTCCATTGATCGCCAGGGTCAGCCCTGGCGCTGCTTGTGCCGCGGATCCTTGCAGATCACCCGCACCACGCGGTGGCGGCGGATGATCTTGCAGTTGCGGCACATCTTCTTCACCGACGCGAGCACTTTCATGTTGCTCTCCTACTGTTGCTCACCTGCTGTTGCTCACCTGCTGTTGTTGACCTACTTGGCGCGGAAAACGATCCGCGCTCTGGATAAATCGTACGACGTCAGCTCCACCGTCACCTTGTCTCCGGGAAGCATGCGGATGTAGTGCATCCGCATCTTTCCGGCGACGTGCCCGACGACCACGTGTCCGTTCTCGAGCTTCACCCTGAAGGTGGCGTTCGGCAGGTTCTCCACAATCTCGCCCTGCACCTGGATCACGCCCTCCTTCCCCATACCCTAGCGCGTAGGGAAACCGGCTCCCTTGAAATTGGCCTTCTTCAGCAGGCTCTCGTACTGGTGCGTCATGATGTAAGCCTGCACCTGCGACATGAAGTCCATGGTCACGACCACGATGATCAGCAGGCTGGTGCCGCCGAAGTAGAACGGCACGTTCCATCTCAGGATCAGGAACTCCGGCACCAGGCAGATCGCGACCACGTAGACGGCGCCGCCGAGGGTGAGCCGCATCAGGATCCGCTCGAGATACTTCGCGGTCTGCTCGCCCGGCCGGATCCCGGGGACGAACGCGCCGGATTTCTTGAGATTGTCGGCCGTCTCCTTCGGGTTGTACTGCAGCGCCGTGTAGAAGAAGCAGAAGAACACGATCGCGCCGGCGTACAGCATCACGTAGATCGGCTGCCCGGGCGTGAGCGTCGCGGCGACGTCGCGCAGGAACGTCGGTCCTTCGCCCTGTCCGAACCAGCCGAGCAGCGTGGCCGGGAACAGGATGATCGAGGAGGCGAAGATCGGCGGGATCACGCCGGACATGTTGAGCTTGAACGGCAGGTGCGAAGCCTGCCCGCCGTACACCTTGTTGCCGACCTGGCGCTTCGCGTAATTGACCAGGATCTTGCGCTGGCCGCGCTCGACGAAGCAGACGAACCAGGTGATCACGGCCACGCCGACCGCGATCAGGAGCGCGGTGAGCGGGTGCATCGCCCCGGTGCGCACCAGCTCGAGCGTCCCGGCGATCGCATTGGGCAGCCCGGCGGCGATGCCGGCGAAGATGATGATCGAAATGCCGTTGCCAAGGCCGCGCTCGGTGATCTGCTCGCCGAGCCACATCAGGAACATGGTGCCGGTCACCAGCGTCACCACGGTGGTGAACCGGAACAGCAGGCCCGGATCGGCCACCAGCCCCGGCTGCGACTCGAGCGCGATCGAGATGCCGGTCGCCTGGAAGAGCGCGAGCCCGAGCGTGAAGTAGCGCGTGTACTGCGTGATCTTGCGCTGACCCGACTGGCCTTCCTTGCGCAGCTGCTCGAGCTGCGGGCTCACCGCGGTCATCAGCTGCATGATGATCGACGCGGAGATGTACGGCATGATCCCGAGCGCGAAGATCGTGAAACGCGAGAGCGCGCCGCCCGAGAACATGTTGAACAGGCCCAGGATCCCGCCCTGGTTCGAGCGGAAGAGGTCGGCGAGCACGTTCGGGTCGATCCCCGGCACCGGGATGTGCGCGCCGACGCGGAAGACGACGAGCGCCCCGAGGAGGAAGAAGAGGCGCTTCTTCAGGTCCCCGTACTTGCCGGATTTGCCGAGTTGTTGGGCTGCGGTCGCCACTGGTTCTACGCGATTGGGACTTATGCGATCGGGTCTCGATTCGGTTGCGGTGTCACTTCGCTTTGCCCTTGCCGCCGGACTGGCTCTCCGGCTTCGCGGCCTTCGGAGCCTTCGCAGCCTTCTCGCCCTTGTCGGCTTTCGCCGCTTTCGCGGCTTTCGAGGGCTTCGCGGGCTTTTCAGCCTCCGTGGCCGGGGCAGCAGACTTGGCCTTCGGTTCCGGCTGCTTGGGCTCCGGCTTGGGCCGGTTGTCGACGACGGCGCCGCCCGCGGCCTCGATCGCTGCGCGCGCGCCCTTGGTCACGCCCATGTCTTTGACGGTGACCTTGCGTGTCAACTTGCCGGAAAGCAGGACCTTCGTCTCGATCGTGAGACGCGACACCACGCCCTCGGCCTTCAGTGCCGCGAGGTCGATGGTGTCGGCTTTCATCCGCTCGATGTCCGAGAGGCGGATCTCGGCGAACGTGTCGCGCGTGAGCGGGGTGAATCCGCGCTTCGGCAGGCGCCGCTGCAGCGGCATCTGTCCGCCCTCGAATCCCACCTTGTGGTAGCCGCCCGAGCGTGCTTTCTGGCCCTTGTGCCCGCGGCCTGCCGTCTTGCCGAATCCCGAGCCGATGCCGCGGCCGACGCGGCGGCGGGGCTTCCGTGAGCCGGGTGCCGGTTTGATGTCGTTCAGAAACATAGGTCCGTTCTCCGGCCGGTTACGCGTCGACGCGCACCAGGTAGCTGACCAGCTTGATCATCCCGCGCATTGCGGGCGTGTCCTCGACCTCCACCGTCTGGCGGATCTTGCGCAGCCCGAGGCCGCGCACCGTCTGCTGGTGATTCTGCCTGCAGGCGATCGGGCTCTTCACGAGCGTCACCTTGAGCGTCTTCTTGTCCGCCATGGCTCCCGTCCCTTCAGGCCGTGGTGATCTCTTCAATGCGCTTGCCGCGCTTGGCAGCCACCTCTGCCGGCGTGCGCATGTGCTTCAGGCCGTCCAGGGTCGCGCGCACGACGTTGTAGGGATTGGTCGAGCCGATGCACTTCGCCAACACGTTGGTGATACCCATCACCTCGAACACCGCGCGCATCGGGCCGCCGGCGATGATCCCAGTGCCCTCGGAAGCCGGCTGCATGAGCACCTTCGAGGCACCGTGGCGGCCGATGACCGCGTGCTGGAGCGTGCCGTTGCGCAGGCTCACCCGGAACAACTTGCGGCGCGCCTCTTCGAGCGACTTCTGCACCGCCACCGGCACCTCGCGGGCCTTGCCCTTTCCCATGCCGATGCCGCCGTCGCCGTCACCCACCACGGTGAGCGCGGCGAAGCCGAGCACGCGCCCTCCCTTCACCACCTTGGTGACGCGATTGACCGCGACCATCTTCTCGCGCAGGCCGTCCGACCGGTCGTCGGAGGGCTGCATCCTGGGCTGCATTCTGGCCATTTCGTCTTCCTTGCCCTAACTTGGGGATCCAAGGGGTGTACGCCCTTGATCGATCAGTCGCCTTCCCTAGAACTTCAAGCCGCCTTCGCGCGCGGCATCGGCGAGCGCCTTGATGCGCCCGTGATACCTGAAGCCGCTGCGGTCGAACGCGACCTTGTCGATGCCGAGCTTCAGCGCCTTCTCGGCGATGCGCTTGCCGACCGCTACCGCCGCGGCCTTGTTGCCCCCGTTCGGCACCTGCCCGCGCACGTCCTTTTCCACGGTCGAGGCCGCCGCAAGCACTTTCGAGCCGTCGTTCGAGAGCACCTGCGCGTAGATGTGCTGATTCGTCCGGTGCACCGCCAGGCGCACCACGTTCAGTTCGTGCTGCTTCCGCCGGGTCTGCGCCGCGCGGCGGAGGCGCGATTCGCGCTTGTCGATCATCGCTCGCCCTCTACTCGGTCGAACAAGGAGGCACGGCCCCCTTGCAGATCCCCCAAATCGGATAACTGGATCAACGTCATTTCTTCTTGGTCTCTTTAATGACCACGCGCTCGTCGGCATAGCGCACGCCCTTGCCCTTGTAGGGCTCCGGCGGCCGGTACGCGCGCACTTCGGCGGCGACCTGCCCGACGAGTTGCCGATCCATGCCCTTGATCAGGATCTCGGTCTGCGTGGGCGTCTCGCACTTCACGCCCTTGGGCATCTGGTGCACCACCGGGTGCGAGAAGCCGAGCGACAGGTTGAGCTTGTCGCCCTGCGCCTGGGCCCGGTAGCCGACGCCGACCAGGGTGAGCTTCTTCTCGAAGCCCTTGGTCACGCCGGCGATCATGTTCGCCATGATTGCCCGCACCGTGCCGCTCATCGCGTCGGCGCGGTCCGAGTCGTTCGCGACCTCGATCTCGAGGGCGTCGCCCTCCTTCTTGACGCGGATATCCTTCGTCAGCGGAAGGGCAAGCGTGCCGAGCGGACCCTTGATGGACACCGCGTTCGCGGCGACGTTCGCCTCCACCCCCTTCGGGAGCGGCACCGGAAGCTTTCCAACG
Organism: uncultured beta proteobacterium; assembly: GCA_963747775.1. GTDB lineage: Bacteria > Pseudomonadota > Gammaproteobacteria > Burkholderiales > SG8-39 > JAGVSZ01. The sequence goes on along the minus strand of CAVVGT010000014.1, from coordinate 280,595 downwards.
CGCGACATCGTCAGTTCCCTCACGCCACGATGCACAGGACTTCGCCGCCGATGCCGGTCGCCCGGGCCTTGCGGTCGGTCATCAGTCCCTTCGAGGTCGACAGGATCGCGACCCCGAGTCCGTTCATCACCTTCGGGATGTCCTGCGCCCCGCGATAGACGCGCAGCCCCGGCCGGCTCACCCGCTCGATCTTCTCGATCACCGGCTGCCCAGCGTAGTAGCGCAGCGCGATCTCGATCTCGGGCTTGCCGCCGTTCGGCTGCACCACGAAGCCTTCGATGTAGCCCTCGTCCTTCAGCACCTGTGCAATGGCTCCCTTCAGCTTCGAGGACGGCATCGCAACGGTGATCTTTCCGCACGCCTGCGCGTTGCGGATCCGAGTCAGCATGTCGGCGACCGGGTCGGTCATGCTCATGATGGACCTCCGCTTGCCTTCGTTACCAGCTCGACTTCGTGAGGCCCGGGATCTCCCCGCGCATCGCGATCTCGCGCAGCTTGTTGCGCCCCAGCCCGAACTTGCGGTAGAAGCCGCGCGGACGTCCGGTCAGCGCGCAGCGGTTGCGCAACCGCACCGGCGAGGCGTTGCGCGGCATCTTCTCGAGCTTGACGCGCGCCTCGGCACGGTCCTCGTCGGACGCCTTGGCATCGTTGATGATCTCGAACAGCGCCTTGCGTTTGCCGGCGAACTTGGCTACCGCCTTGCGGCGCTTCTGCTCGCGCAGGATCAGGGAAAGCTTCGCCATGGGTAATTCCTCAGGCCTTGAACGGGAAGCGGAAGGCGGCCAGCAGGGCGCGCGCCTCCTCATCGGTCTTCGCGGTGGTGGTGATGCTGATGTTCATCCCGCGCAGCGCGTCGATCTTGTCGTACTCGATCTCGGGAAAAATGATCTGCTCTTTCACCCCGAGGGTGTAATTGCCGCGCCCGTCGAACGCACGGTGCGACACGCCGCGGAAGTCGCGGATGCGCGGTATCGCGACGGTGACCAGCCGGTCGAGGAACTCGTACATCCGCAGGCCGCGCAGCGTGACCATGCAGCCGACCGGGTAGCCGGCGCGAACCTTGAAGTTCGCGATCGATTTCTTCGCTTTGGTGACGACCGGCTTCTGGCCGACGATCTTGGTGAGGTCCCCGACCGCGTTGTCGAGGATCTTCTTGTCGGAAGTGCTCTCGCCCACCCCCATGTTCACCGTGATCTTGGTGATCCGCGGGACCTCCATCGCGCTCGTGTACCCGAACTTCTTGGTGAGCTCGGGAACGACTTTTTCGCGGTAGTGCTCGTGGAGCCGTGCCATGGCTATGCCTCCACCATCTCGCCGTTCGACTTGAACACCCGCACCGTACGGCCGTCTTCGAGCGTCTTGAAGCCGACGCGATCGGCCTTCTTGGTCTGCGGGTTGAAGAGGGCGACATTGGAAACGTGGATCGGCATCTCCTTGTCGACGATCCCGCCGGTCTGGCCCTTCATCGGATTCGGGCGCACGTGCTTCTTCACCCGGTTCACGCCCTCGACGACCAAGTGCTCGTCGTCGATCCGGCGCAGCACGGTACCGCGCTTGCCCTTGTCGCGGCCAGTGGTGACGATCACGTCGTCGCCTTTGCGAATCTTATTCATCGTTGCAGGCCTCTTCAGAGGACTTCCGGCGCGAGCGACACGATCTTCATGAAGCGCTCGGTGCGCAGCTCGCGCGTCACCGGACCGAAGATGCGGGTGCCGATCGGCTCCATCTTGGGCGACAGAAGGACCGCGGCGTTAGCGTCGAACCGCACCAGCGAGCCGTCGGGGCGGCGCACGCCCTTCGCAGTGCGCACGACGACCGCGTGATAGATCTCGCCCTTCTTAACGCGACCGCGCGGCGCGGCGTCCTTGATGCTCACCTTGATCACGTCGCCGATGTTGGCGTAACGGCGCTTGGAGCCGCCGAGCACCTTGATACACATGACCGAACGCGCGCCGGTGTTATCGGCCACGTCCAGCACCGTTTGCATCTGGATCATTTTCTCTTCTCCAACTTCTCCCGACCTTCCAACACGGAAGCGGCCGGTCAGTCTTGGAGCCCGTCCGGGCAGGGCCGCCGGCGCCATCTGGCGCGGCGGAAAAACGCGTAATTATACGGGGACTTGTGGCCTTCCCGCAACCTTTGCGCGGGTCAGATCGCCTTGGCGCGCTCGACGAGCCGGGTCACCCGCCAAGTCTTGGTGCGCGACAGCGGCCGGCACTCCTCGATCGTGACCAGATCGCCTTCCTTGCACTCGTTGGTTTCGTCGTGGGCGTGATACTTTTTCGTCCGCGTAATCACCTTGCCGTACATCGGATGGGCGACCCGGCGCTCGACCTTTACCGTGACGGTCTTGTTCGCCTTGTCGCTCACCACGCGCCCGGTCATGGTGCGGGGGGTCTTGCGCGCCGCCGTCTGCGTCTCTGCCGTCATTTCGCCCTCACCTTCTGCGCCAGCACGGTCCGCACGCGCGCGATGTCGCGCCGGACCTTGCGGATCTGGCTCGTGTTGGTCAGCTGTTGCGTGGCCTTCTGCATGCGCAGGCTGAACTGCGCGCGCAGGAGATCCTGCAGTTCCTTGTTGAGCGCCGTTTCGTCCTTGGCGCGGAGATCACTCGGCTTCATTGCATCACCCCAGATGGCGCTGGACCACGACAGTCCGGATCGGCAGCTTGGCCGCGGCGAGCGCGAACGCCTCCCTGGCGAGCGCCAGGTCCACGCCGTCCATCTCGTAGAGCACCTTGCCGGGCTGGATCTCGGCCACGAAGTACTCGGGATTGCCCTTGCCGTTGCCCATGCGGACCTCGGCCGGCTTGTGCGAGACCGGCTTGTCGGGAAAGATGCGGATCCAGATGCGTCCACCGCGCTTGATGTGACGGGTCATCGCGCGCCGTGCCGCCTCGATCTGGCGCGCCGTTAGACGTCCGCGAGTGGTCGCCTTCAGGCCGTACTCGCCGAACGACACCTTGTTGCCGCGCGTCGCGACGCCATAGTTTCGGCCCTTGTGCTGCTTCCGGTACTTGGTTCTAGCTGGTTGAAGCATCGTTGCTGCCTCCGGTCGACTTCTTCACGACGCGCTTGAGCGCCGGCTTCTTGGGCGCGGCGGCCGGTGCGGGCGCTGCTGGCGCGGCCTCGGCACCCTTGGCGTCGCCCTCGGACTTCTTGGCGCGACCGCGCGGCGCCGCCGACTTGGGTTTGGCCTCGCCGGGCGCGGGTGCGCCGGCCTCCGGTCGGCCCGCCGGACGCGGTCCGGGCGCGCGGCGCAGGCGGCGGCCGGGAGCTTCTTCCTCGGACGGGGTGGGCGCCGCCGCGGCAGGCTGCTCGCCCTTGGCGAGCACGTCGCCTTTGTAGACCCAAACCTTGATACCGATGACGCCGTAGCTCGTCTTCGCCTCGCCGAAGCCGTAGTCGATGTCCGCGCGCAGCGTGTGCAACGGCACGCGACCCTCGCGGTACCACTCGGTGCGGGCGATCTCGACCCCGTTCAAGCGGCCGGCGCTCATGATCTTGATGCCCTGCGCGCCCAGGCGCATCGCGTTCTGCATCGCGCGCTTCATTGCGCGGCGGAACATGATCCGCTTTTCGAGCTGCTGGGCGATCGAGTCGGCGATCAGCTGCGCGTCGATCTCGGGCTTGCGGACCTCCTCGATGTTCACGTGCACCATCTGCACGCCGAGGAGTTTGCGCAGCTCCGCTTTCAGGTGTTCGATGTCTTCGCCCTTCTTGCCGATCACCACCCCGGGCCGGGCGCTGTAGATGGTGATGCGCGCATCCTTGGCCGGCCGCTCAATGACGACCTTGCTCACCGAGGCGTGCGCGAGCTTCTTCTTCAGGTAGGCGCGGACCTTCAGGTCCTCGTTGAGCATCCCGGCGAAGTTCTTGCCGCTTGCGAACCAGCGCGAGCTCCAGTTGCGGTTGAACGCGAGGCGAAAGCCGGTCGGATTGATCTTCTGTCCCATCTCTCGCTCCTTACGCCTTGTCCCCAACCGTCACGAAGATGTGACAGGTCGGCTTGCTGATGCGGTTGCCGCGGCCTTTCGCGCGCGCCTGGAAGCGCTTGATGATCGCGGCGCGCTCGACCAGGATGCCGGTCACGCTCAGCTCGTCCACGTCGGCGCCGTCGTTGTGCTCGGCGTTGGCGATTGCCGATTCGAGGACCTTCTTGATGATCCGCGCGCCCTTCTGCGGTGCGAACGCGAGGATGCTCAACGCCTTCTCGACCGACTGCCCGCGGATCATGTCCGCGACGAGTCGGCCTTTCTGCACCGAGAGGCGCACGCCGTAGAGCTTGGCTTGGGTCTGCATTCTGCGGCCTCCTTACTTCCGTGCCGGCGCCGCCGGCGCGGCGCTCTTCCGGTCCGCCGAGTGCGCCTTGAACGTGCGCGTCAGCGCGAACTCGCCGAGCTTGTGGCCGACCATGTTCTCGGAGATGTACACGGGAATGTGCTGCTTGCCGTTGTGCACGGCGATCGTCAGTCCCACGAAATCGGGAATCACGGTCGAGCGGCGCGACCAGGTCTTGATCGGGCGCTTGTCGTTGCCGGCACGCGCCGCCTCCACCTTCTTGATCAGGTGGTGGTCGACGAAGGGGCCCTTCTTGATCGAACGGGACATGTCTGTTTACCTCTTGTGGCGGGCAGCGATGATCATGCTGCGTGTGCGCTTGTTCTTGCGGGTGCGGTAGCCCTTGGTGAGCTTGCCCCACGGCGAGACCGGATCGCGCTTGGTGCCGGTGCGGCCCTCGCCGCCGCCGTGCGGGTGGTCGACCGGGTTCATCGCCACGCCACGCACCGTCGGTCGGACGCCCTTCCAGCGCACCCGGCCGGCCTTGCCGGTCTGCTCGAGCGAATGCTCCTCGTTGCCGACTTCGCCGAGCGTGGCGCGGCAGTCGACGTGCACCTTGCGGATCTCACCCGAGCGCAGGCGCACCTGCGCGTAGCTGCCCTCGCGGGCGAGGAGCTGCGCCGAGCCGCCCGCGGAACGGGCGAGCTGCGCGCCCTTGCCCGGCTGCATCTCGATGCAGTGGATCGTCGTACCGATCGGGATGTTCCGCACCGGCAGGGTGTTGCCAGGCTTGATCTGCGCCTCGGGACCGCTCATGAGCTGCGCGCCCGCGGCGACGCCCTTCGGCGCGATGATGTACCTGCGCTCTCCGTCGACGTAGAGCAGCAGCGCGATGTGCGCGCTGCGGTTCGGGTCGTACTCGAGCCGCTCGACCTTGGCCGGAATGCCGTCCTTGTTGCGCTTGAAGTCGATGACGCGATAGTGCTGCTTGTGCCCGCCGCCCTGATGACGCGTGGTGATGTGGCCGTAGTTGTTGCGGCCCGCCTTGCGCGTCTTCTTTTCGAGCAGCGCGTCAACCGGGCGCCCCTTGTGCAGTCCCGGCGTGACGACCTTGACGTAGCCGCGCCGACCGGCCGAAGTGGGTTTGACCTTGACGAGTGCCATCGCTCTACTCCGTCGCCTGGAACGTGATGTCCTGGCCGGCGGCCAGGCTCACGTAGGCTTTTTTCCAGTTGCGGCGCCGCCCGGCGATCTTGCCGGAGCGCTTGTGCTTGCCCTTGACGTTCGCGACGCGCACGCCGGTCACCAGCACCTTCTTGTCTTTGGTGCTGAAGAGGAGCTCGACCGCCGCCTTGATCTCGGGCTTCGTCGCGTCATCGGTCACGCGGAAGACGTACTGGTTGGCCTTTTCGCCGACGAACGTGCTCTTCTCCGAAACCACCGGCGCGAGCAGGACCTTCAGCAGCCGTTCCTGGTTGAGCGCGCTCATGCCAGCATCTCCTCGAGCTTGGCGACCGCCTTGCGCGTGAGCAGCACGTTCCTCGAGCGGACCAGCGACACGGGGTCGGCCTGGCGCACGTCGAGCACCAGGACATTGGGCAGATTGCGCGCGGAGAGGTAGAGGTTCTGGTCCACCCCGTCGGTGATCACCAGGACCTGATCGAGTCCGAGGCCTTTCACCTTCTGTGCCAGCACGCTGGTCTTCGGCGCATCGACCCTGAAGTCCTCGACGACCGACAAGCGCCCCTCGCGCGCGAGCTGCGACAGGATCGACGCCATCCCCGCGCGGTACATCTTGCGGTTGATCTTCTGCGTGAAGTTCTCGTCCGGAGAGTTGGGGAAGATCCTGCCGCCGCCGCGCCACAGCGGGCTGCCGGCGAAGCCGGCGCGCGCGCGCCCGGTGCCCTTCTGCCGCCACGGCTTGCGGTGCGAGTGGTTGACGTCGCCGCGCGCCTTCTGCGCGCGTGTGCCGAGTCGCGCATTCGCCTGGAAGGCGACGACGATCTGGTGAACGAGCGCCTCGTTGAACTCGCGGCCGAAGGCGGCGTCGGAGGCCGCGACGGTAGCGGCGCTCTTGCCCTGGTCGTTGATCAGCTTCAATTCCATTGCGTGGTCCCCTTACTTCTTCGCCGGCGCCCTGGACTTCGGCGTCTTGGCAGCGGGCTGGACCACGATGTGGCCACCTTCGTGTCCCGGAACAGAGCCGCGCACGAGCAGCAGGCCGCGGTCGGCGTCGATGCGCACGATCTCGAGATTCGGGACCGTCCGGCTCACCGCACCGAGGTGGCCCGCCATGCGCTTGCCGGGAAAGACCTTCGACGGGGACTGGTTCTGGCCGGTCGAGCCGGGCCGATTGTGCGAGACCGAGTTGCCGTGGCTCGCGCGGTTCGAGGAGAAGTGGTGGCGCTTGATGACGCCGGCGAATCCCTTCCCGATCGACGTGCCGGAGACGTCCACCTTCTGGCCGACCTGAAAGATGTCGACGCCGACCTTGCCCCCGACCTGCAAGTTTTCGAGATCGCCCGCGGGGATGCGGAACTCCCGCAGGATGGTGCCGCCCTCGACCCCGGCCTTAGCGAAGTGCCCGGCCATCGCCTTGGTGACGCGCGTGGCACGGCGCTTCCCGAAGGTCACCTGCACGGCCGAATAGCCGTCGGTGTCGGGCTTCTTGATCTGCGTGACGCGATTGTCGGCGACCTCGAGCACCGTCACCGGCAGGCTGTCGCCATCGTCGGTGAAGACGCGGGTCATGCCGACCTTGCGGCCGACGAGTCCGAGACTCATGACTTCTTCCTTCTATTAGTTACCCCGGGACTTCCGCCCGGGGGCCAGTTGCAATTGACTGGCGGATAAGCGAACCACCGTAAGGTTCACGCGGGCCCGGCCCAGCCGGCCCCGTCCAGCTACAGCTTGATCTCCACGTCGACGCCCGCGGGCAGGTCGAGCTTCATCAGCGCGTCGACCGTCTTGTCGGTCGGGTCGATGATGTCCATCAGGCGCAGGTGCGTGCGGATCTCCATCTGGTCGCGCGACATCTTGTCGATGTGCGGGGAGCGCAGGAGATCGAACTTCTGGATCCGTGTCGGCAGCGGCACCGGTCCCTTCACGACCGCGCCGGTGCGCTTCGCCGTGTCGACGATCTCGAGCGCCGACTGGTCGATCAGCTTGTAGTCGAACGCCTTCAGGCGGATGCGGATCTTTTGGCTTTGAACGGCCATGATTTTCCCAACTTACTCGATGACTTTCGATACGACGCCTGCGCCGACGGTGCGACCGCCCTCGCGGATGGCAAAGCGCAGGCCCTCTTCCATCGCGATCGGGGCGATCAGGGTCACGGTGATCGACACGTTGTCCCCCGGCATCACCATCTCGATGCCCGCCGGCAACTCCGTGGACCCGGTCACGTCGGTGGTGCGGAAGTAGAACTGCGGCCGATACCCGTTGAAGAACGGCGTGTGCCGCCCCCCCTCTTCCTTGGAGAGCACGTACACCTCGGCCTGGAACTTGGTGTGCGGGGTGATCGAGCCGGGCTTGGCCAGCACCTGCCCACGCTCCACCTCCTCGCGCTTGGTGCCCCGCAGGAGCACCCCGATGTTGTCCCCCGCCTGCCCCTCGTCCAAGAGCTTCCTGAACATCTCCACGCCCGTGCACACCGTCTTGAGCGTGGCCTTCAGCCCCACGATCTCGATCTCCTCGCCCACCTTGATGATGCCCCGCTCCACCCGCCCCGTGACCACCGTCCCGCGGCCCGAGATCGAGAACACGTCCTCCACCGGCATCAGGAAGGGCTGGTCCAGCGCCCGCTTGGGCTGCGGAATGTAGCTGTCCAGCGCATCGGCCAGCTTCATGATCGAGCCTTCGCCCATCTCCGAGGTGTCCCCCTCCAGCGCCTTGAGCGCCGAACCGATCACGATCGGGGTCTTGTCCCCCGGAAAATCGTACTTGGACAACAGCTCCCGCACCTCCATCTCCACCAGCTCCAGGAGCTCCTTGTCATCGACCATGTCCGCCTTGTTCATGTACACCACGATGTAGGGCACCCCCACCTGGCGCGCCAGCAAAATGTGCTCGCGCGTCTGCGGCATCGGCCCGTCAGCGGCCGACACCACCAGAATCGCCCCGTCCATCTGCGCCGCACCGGTGATCATGTTCTTGATGTAGTCCGCATGCCCCGGGCAGTCCACGTGCGCGTAGTGCCGGTTCTTGGTCTGGTACTCCACGTGCGCCGTGTTGATCGTGATCCCGCGCGCCTTCTCCTCCGGCGCGTTGTCAATCTGGTCGTAGGCCTTCGCCTCACCTCCGAACTTCTTGGCCAATATGTGCGTGATCGCCGCCGTCAGCGTCGTCTTCCCATGGTCCACGTGACCAATCGTCCCAACGTTCACATGCGGCTTCGTACGCTCGAATTTGCCCTTCGCCATGGCGGCCTCCTGATTACTTCTTTTCGTCCTTGCCGGTGTACTTGTTGATAACCGCCTCGGCGATCTGCTTCGGCGCCTCGGAGTAGTGCTTGAACTCCATCGTGTAGGTTGCCCGGCCCTGCGTGAGCGACCGCAGGGTGGTCGAGTAGCCGAACATTTCCGCGAGCGGCACCTCCGCGCGGATCGCCTTGGACCCGCCGACCATGTCTTCCATGCCCTGGATCATGCCGCGCCGGGACGAGAGGTCCCCCATCACGTCGCCCATCTTCTCCTCGGGCGTCTCGACCTCGACCGCCATCATCGGTTCGAGCAGCACCGGCGAGGCCTTGCGCATGCCGTCCTTGAACGCGATCGAGGCGGCCATGCGGAACGCATTTTCGTTCGAGTCGACTTCGTGGTAGGAGCCGTCGAACAGCGTCACCTTAACGTCGACGACGGGAAATCCCGCGAGCACGCCGTTCGGCAGCGTCTCGTTCAGCCCGCGCTGCACCGCCGGGATGTACTCGCGCGGCACCGAGCCCCCCTTGATCGCATCGACGAACTCGTACCCCTTGCCTTTCTCGTTCGGCTCGACCTTGAGCCACACGTGGCCGTACTGGCCGCGCCCGCCGGTCTGCTTGACGAACTTGCCCTCGACCTCGGCGCAGGCGCGCTTGATCGTTTCGCGGTACGCCACTTGCGGCGCACCGACGTTCGCCTCGACGCCGAACTCGCGCTTCATGCGATCGACGATGATCTCGAGGTGCAGCTCGCCCATGCCCGAGATGATGGTCTGGCCCGACTCCTCGTCGGTGCGCACGCGGAAAGACGGATCCTCCTGCGCGAGCCGCCCGAGCGCGATGCCCATCTTCTCCTGGTCGGCCTTGGTCTTCGGCTCGACCGCGACATGGATCACCGGATCCGGGAACTCCATCTTCTCCAGGATGATGACCTTGCCGGGGTCGCAAAGCGTCTCGCCGGTGGTCACGTCCTTGAGTCCGACCGCGGCCGCGATGTCGCCGGCGCGCACTTCCTTGATCTCCTCGCGCTGGTTGGCGTGCATCTGCAGGACCCGACCGATGCGCTCTTTGCGGCCGCGCAGCGAGGTGTACACCGAGTCGCCGGAGTTCAGCACCCCGGAGTAGACGCGGAAGAACGTGAGCTGACCGACGTACGGGTCGGTCATGATCTTGAACGCCAGCGCGCTGAACGGCTCGTCGTCCGCGGGCTTGCGCTCGTCGGCATTGCCGTTCTCTTTGGAGCCCTTGACCGGCGGGATGTCGACCGGCGACGGCATGTATTCGATCACGGCGTCCAGCATCGCCTGCACGCCCTTGTTCTTGAAAGCCGAACCGCACAGCATCGGGACGATTTCGCCCTTGATCGTGCGGTCGCGCAGGCCGCGCTTGATCTCCTCGTCGGAGAGCTTGCCTCCGTCGAGGTACTTGTTCATCAGCTCCTCGCTCGCCTCGGCGGCGCTCTCGACCATCTTCTCGCGCCACTCCTCCGCGAGCGCCTGGAGCTCGGCCGGGACGTTCTTCACCTCGAACTTCATACCCTGGCTCGACTCGTCCCAGAAGATCGCTTTCATGCGCACCAGGTCGACGATGCCGGCGAACGTGTCCTCGGCACCGATCGGCACTTGGATCACGACCGGATTGCCGTTCAGCCGCGACTTGATCTGGTCGTAGACCTTAAAGAAGTTCGCCCCGACCCGGTCCATCTTGTTCACGAACGCGAGGCGCGGAACGCCGTACTTGTTCGCCTGGCGCCAGACGGTCTCAGACTGCGGCTGAACCCCGCCGACCGAGTCGTACACCATGCACGCCCCGTCCAGCACCCGCATCGAGCGCTCGACCTCGATCGTGAAGTCGACGTGGCCGGGCGTGTCGATGATGTTGATGCGGTGCTCGGGGAGGTTGCCGTCCATTCCCTTCCAAAAACAGGTGGTCGCGGCCGAAGTGATGGTGATCCCGCGCTCGCGCTCCTGCTCCATGAAGTCCATGACCGCGGCGCCGTCGTGCACCTCGCCCATCTTGTGGGACACACCGGTGTAGAAAAGGATGCGTTCGGTCGTCGTGGTCTTGCCCGCGTCGATGTGGGCCGAGATCCCGATGTTCCGGTAGCGCTCGATGGGAGTCTTGCGAGGCATGGCTTTCTTGGGCGGGGGCGGCGTCGCCACCCCGGGGAATCCTATTCGTCAGAAACGATAATGGGCGAACGCTTTGTTCGCCTCCGCCATGCGGTGCACTTCCTCGCGTTTCTTCACCGCGCCGCCGCGACCTTCCGCGGCTTCCATGAGCTCGTTGGCGAGCCGGATGTCCATGGACTTCTCGCCGCGCTTCTGCGCCGCCTCGCGGAGCCAGCGCATCGCCAGAGCGATACGACGGACCGGACGAACCTCGACCGGCACCTGGTAGTTCGCGCCGCCGACGCGACGGCTCTTGACCTCGACCATCGGGCGCGCGTTCTGGAGCGCCTGGATGAAGACCTCGATCGGGTCCTTGCCCGACTTCGTTTTGATGGAGTTGAGCGCGCCGTAGATGATCCGCTCGGCAACCGACTTCTTGCCGCGGGTCATCAGCACGTTGACGAACTTGGAGACCTCGACGTTCCCGAACTTCGGGTCGGGCAGGATCTCACGCTTCGGGACTTCTCTACGACGAGGCATCTGAACCTCAGTGCTGAATGTTCGGTGCTAAATGTTCGGTGCTGGGTATTCCGCTCGACGCGGTCACGCCGCCTTTGCGCGCTTCGCTCCGTACTTCGAGCGGCCCTGCTTGCGGTCCTTGACGCCCTGCGTGTCGAGACTGCCGCGGACGATGTGATAGCGCACGCCGGGCAGGTCCTTCACGCGGCCGCCGCGGATCAGGACCACCGAGTGTTCCTGGAGATTGTGGCCCTCGCCACCGATGTAGCTGATGACCTCGAAGCCGTTCGTGAGGCGTACCTTCGCGACCTTGCGCAACGCTGAGTTCGGCTTTTTCGGCGTCGTGGTGTAGACGCGCGTGCACACGCCGCGCTTCTGCGGCGAGCGACCGAGCGCCGGCACCTTGCTCTTGGACTCCGGGCTGGTGCGGCCCTTGCGAATAAGCTGGCTGATTGTCGGCATTCTTTTCCTGACCGCAAACGACGGGGAGTTCGGGCCCCAAACGAACGGGGACGGCGGCACGCCGTCCCCGAGCGGGCAATCCCGGGTGGAAAGACGCGGGATTATAAGGGCTTATTTGCTCCCCGGTCAACGCTGCTAGGCGGCGCGCTCTACCGTCGCGGGAGACTGCGCGGGTCTCGTATACTCCGCGGTCCCGTTCAGCCCGATACACCGCCAAACGCATGACCAGCGCCCTGTTTACGCCGATCCGCTTCCGTGGCATCGAGCTCGCTAACCGCATCATGGTCTCGCCGATGTGCCAGTACTCGGCGGTCGACGGCTCCGCTACCGACTGGCACCTGATCCATCTCGGTCAGCTCGCCCTGGGCGGGGCCGGGCTGCTGTGCGTCGAGGCGACCGCAGTCGAGGCGACCGGGCGGATCACACCCGGTTGCCTGGGGCTGTATTCGGACCAGAACGAGCAGGCGCTCGACCGTGTCGTCCGCATAGTGCGCGCCCGGTCACCCATTGCGCTTGCCATCCAAATCGGCCACGCCGGCCGCAAGGGCTCGAGCTCGGTGCCGTGGCGAGGTGGCCAGCTGATCCCGCTTGACCAGGGCGGTTGGCGGCCGGTCGCGCCCTCGGCCCTGCCCCAGCTCCCCGACGAGGCGCCGCCCGTGGCGCTCGACCAGGCGGGGATTGAACGGATCAGGGCGGCATTCGTCGCGACGACCCAGCGCGCCGAGCGCCTCGGTTTTGACGCGCTGGAGCTCCATGCGGCGCACGGCTACCTGCTCCACGAGTTCCTGTCGCCGCTCTCGAACCGCCGTGACGACGCGTATGGCGGGACGCTCGAGAACCGCATGCGCCTGCCGCTCGAGGTCTTCGACGCGGTGCGCGCGGCATGGCCTGTCGACCGGCCGCTCGGCGTGCGCCTTTCGGCGACCGACTGGGTGGACGGCGGTTGGGAGATCGAGCAATGCCTCGAGTTCGTCCGCGAGCTCGCGCGCCGCGGCTGCGACTGGATCGACTGCTCGAGCGGCGGCGTGTCGCCGCAGCAGAAGATTCCGCTCGGGCCCGGCTACCAGGTGCCCTTCTCGAAGCGCATCCGCGCCGAGACGGGAATGAGAACGGTCGCCGTCGGGCTGATTACCGATCCGCAGCAGGCCGAGGCGATCGTGGCCGGCGGCGAAGCAGACGTGATTGCCCTCGCTCGCGCGATGCTTTACGACCCGCGGTGGGCGTGGCATGCCGCCGCCACACTCGGCGCAACGGTGCACGCGCCGGAGCAATACTGGCGCTGCGCCCCGCGCGAGGCGGGACGGGTATTCGGGAACACCCAACTCGGCATGCGCTAACTAGAGGCGCAAACGCTCAGCGTACGTCGCGACGTGCGCGCGTCACGACGATGTCCGCCTGCGGTGGGTTCCCGAGCGTCAGCACCGGCGCGGGCCGCTCGTTGACGAACACGATCCTGCCGTCGATCTCGATCCGAGCGACCAGCGCGTAGCTGGCCCGCGCGTCGATGACGCTCGGCGGAAATGCGACGCGGAACCTCAGCGGGACCTGTCCGGGCCTCGGGATGGTCTGCTCTGCGACGAATGTCGGCGCGGCACTCGCCCCTTTCGTCTCGTACAGGGTCACGCGAAGCTCGGCGTCCGGCGGCAGGGCGAACCGCTCCCGGTAAGTCACCGTACCCGTCACTTCGGGCGGGAAATCCCCTCCGGCGCCGCCGCGGCCGAAGCCACAGGCACCCAGCAACGTCGCTCCCGCGACGGCGAGCGCGGTTCGTCGGTCCACCGGAACCTCCCGTTCAAACGCGAAGGGCGGCCGAAGCCGCCCTTTCGCGCCGCCGCGGCCCGATCAGGCCTGCGTTTCCGTCTCCACCGTCTCGGGTGACTCGGCCGGCAACTCGAACAGCTCCTGGGCCGGCACGGTCTTGCGCGCGGTGTGGTACGCGAGACCGGTGCCCGCCGGGATGAGGCGCCCGACGATGACGTTCTCCTTGAGCCCGCGGAGGTCGTCCCTCTTGCCCATGATCGCGGCCTCGGTGAGGACGCGCGTGGTCTCCTGGAACGACGCGGCGGAGATGAACGAGTCGGTCGACAGTGATGCCTTCGTGATGCCGAGGAGGTTGTGGCTGTAGGTGGCCGGCTTCTTGCCCTCGGCCTCTACGCGCTCGTTCTCCTCCAGCACATCGGCACGCTCGACCTGCTCGCCGGGGATGAACCGGCTGTCGCCGGCGTCCTCGATCGTGACCCGCCGAAGCATCTGCCGCACGATCACGTCGATGTGCTTGTCGTTGATGCGCACGCCCTGCAGGCGGTACACGTCCTGCACCTCGTCGGTGATGTAGCGCGCGAGTTCCTCCACGCCCTTCAGCTTGAGGATGTCGTGCGGATCCTCGGGGCCCTCGACGATGAGCTCGCCCTTGTTCACCACCTGGCCGTCGTGGACGGTCACGTGCTTGTCCTTGGGAATCAGGAACTCGTGCTCCTTCGCATCGAGGTCGGTGATGATCAGGCGCTGCTTGCCCTTGGTGTCCTTGCCGAACGACACCGTGCCGGTCACCTCCGCGAGCATGCCCGCATCCTTCGGCGCTCGCGCCTCGAAGAGCTCGGCGACGCGCGGCAGACCCCCGGTGATGTCGCGGGTCTTCGACGTCTCCTGCGGGATGCGTGCCAGTACTTCGCCGATCGCCACCTGCTGACCGTCGCGCACCGTGATGAGCGAACCGACCTGGAAGGTGATGTTCACCGAGTGATCGGTACCCGGGATCTTGACCTCGTCGCCCTTCTCGTTGATCAGCTTCACCTGCGGGCGCAGTCCCTTGGCCGCCGTTCCGCGGCGCTTCGGGTCGATCACGACGAGCGTCGAGAGGCCGGTGATCTCGTCGATCTGCTTCGCGGCGGTGACACCCTCCTCCACGTTCTCGAACTTGATCGTGCCCGCGTACTCGGTGATGATCGGCCGGGTATGCGGATCCCAGGTCGCCAGGATCTGGCCCGCTTTGACGGTCTTGCCGTCGTCCCCGTTGAGCGTCGCGCCGTAGGGCACCTTGTGTCGTTCGCGCTCGCGACCGTTGTCGTCGGTCACCATGACCTCGCCGTTGCGCGAGATCACCACGCGCTCCCCCTTGGCGTTGGTCACGTACCGCATCTGCGACGACAGCCGCGCGACGCCGTTGGACTTCGCCTCGATCTGGCTCGCCGCTGCGGTCCGCGACGCCGCACCGCCGATGTGGAACGTCCGCATCGTGAGCTGCGTACCCGGCTCGCCGATCGACTGCGCCGCGATTACGCCGACCGCCTCGCCGACGTTCACCAACGTGCCCCGGCCCAGGTCGCGGCCGTAGCACTTGGCGCACAGGCCCCAGCGGGTGTCGCAGGTTAGCGGCGTACGCACCTTGACCTCGTCGATGCCGGGCGCCTCGATCGCGTCGACCTCGTCTTCGTTCAACAGCGTCCCCGCGGGGATCAGCACGTCCTGCGTCTCCGGGTCGAGAAGGTCCAGCGCGGTGACCCGACCCAGGATGCGCTCGCGCAGCGGCTCGACCACCTCGCCGCCTTCCACGAGGGCGCGCATGACTGCGCCATTGGTCGTCCCGCAGTCATCCTCGGTTACGACGAGATCCTGCGTCACATCCACGAGCCGACGCGTCAGGTAGCCGGAGTTCGCGGTTTTCAGCGCGGTGTCCGCGAGACCTTTGCGCGCACCGTGCGTCGAGATGAAGTACTGCAGTACGTTCAGCCCTTCGCGGAAGTTCGCGGTAATGGGCGTCTCGATGATCGAGCCGTCCGGCTTCGCCATCAGGCCGCGCATGCCGGCAAGCTGACGGATCTGCGCCGCCGAGCCGCGCGCCCCGGAGTCGGCCATCATGTAGATCGAGTTGAACGATTCCTGCCGCACGTCCTGGCCGCGGCGGTCGACGACCGGCTCGGTTGAGAGCTGCTCCATCATCGCCTTGCCGACCTGGTCTCCGGCGCGGCCCCAGATGTCGACGACCTTGTTGTAGCGCTCGCCGGCGGTGACCAAGCCCGAGGTGTACTGGGTCTCGATCTCCTTGACTTCCTTCTCGGCCTCGCCGATCAGATCCTGCTTCTCTTTGGGCACGAGCATGTCGTCGATGCCGATCGACAGTCCCGCGCGCGTGGCGATCGTGAACCCGGCATTCATCAGGCGGTCGGCGAAAATCACCGTCTCGCGCAGCCCGCAGCGGCGGAAGCTTCCGTTGATGAGCCTGGAGATCTCTTTCTTCTTCAGCGGCTTGTTGATGTTCTCGAACGGCAATCCGGCCGGCAGGATCTCCGAGAGCAGCGCCCGGCCCACGGTGGTGTCGTAACGCGTGACCTTCGGCGTCCGTTCGCCGTCCGGCGTGACGTCGAATTCGCGAATGCGCACCGCCACCTTCGCGTGCAGATCGACCTTGCCGCTCTCGTAGGCGCGGCTGACCTCGCCGACGTCGGCGAACGCCATTGCCTCGCCGCGAGCGTTGACCCGGTCGCGCGTGGCGTAGTAGAGGCCGAGCACGATGTCCTGCGACGGCACGATGATCGGGTCGCCGTTCGCAGGCGACAGCACGTTGTTGGAGGAGAGCATCAGCGTGCGCGCCTCCATCTGCGCCTCGAGCGACAGCGGCACGTGCACGGCCATCTGGTCGCCGTCGAAGTCGGCGTTGAACGCCGCGCAGACGAGCGGATGCAGCTGGATCGCCTTGCCCTCCACGAGCTGTGGCTCGAACGCCTGAATCCCGAGGCGGTGGAGCGTCGGCGCACGGTTGAGGAGAACCGGGTGTTCGCGGATCACCTCGTCGAGGATGTCCCATACCACCGGCGTCTCGGATTCGACCTCGCGCTTGGCCGCCTTGATGGTCGTGGCGATTCCCTGCATCTCGAGCTTGTGGAAGATGAACGGCTTGAACAGCTCGAGCGCCATCTTCTTTGGCAGGCCGCACTGGTGGAGCTTCAGCTGCGGCCCGACGACGATTACCGAGCGGCCGGAGTAGTCGACGCGCTTGCCGAGCAGGTTTTGACGGAAGCGCCCGCCCTTGCCTTTGATCATATCGGCGAGCGACTTGAGCGGACGCTTGTTCGCGCCGGTCATCGCCTTGCCGCGGCGGCCATTGTCGAGCAGCGAATCGACCGCCTCTTGGAGCATCCGCTTCTCGTTGCGGACGATGATCTCCGGCGCCTTGAGCTCGAGCAGCCTCTTGAGGCGGTTGTTCCGGTTGATCACCCGGCGGTACAGGTCGTTCAGGTCGGAGGTGGCAAAGCGGCCGCCGTCGAGCGGCACGAGCGGGCGCAGCTCCGGCGGCAGCACCGGGAGCACCTCCATGATCATCCAGTGCGGCTTGATGCCCGACTTCTGGAACGCCTCGAGCACCTTCAGCCGCTTCGCGATCTTCTTGATCTTCGTGTCGGAGGTCGTCGCTTCCAGCTCCTTGCGGAGCTGGTCGATCTCGCGGTTGCTGTCCAGCGAGTTGAGCAGCTCGCGGATCCCTTCCGCGCCCATCGTCGCCGCGAAGTCGTCGCCGAACTCCTCCACCTTCGCGAGATAGTCGTCCTCAGTCAGCAGCTGGCCGCGCTTGAGCGGCGTGATACCCGGGTCGATCACGACATAGGCCTCGAAGTACAGCGCACGCTCGATGTCGCGCAGCGTCATGTCGAGCACCAGGCCGAGGCGCGAGGGCAGGCTCTTGAGGAACCAGATGTGCGCGACCGGGCTGGCGAGCTCGATGTGACCCATCCGCTCGCGTCGCACCTTGGCCAGAGTCACCTCGACGCCGCACTTCTCGCAGATCACGCCGCGGTGCTTGAGGCGCTTGTACTTGCCGCACAAGCACTCGTAGTCCTTGATCGGCCCGAAGATCTTGGCGCAGAAGAGTCCGTCGCGCTCCGGCTTGAAGGTCCGGTAGTTGATCGTCTCCGGCTTCTTCACCTCGCCGTACGACCACGACCGGATCTTCTCGGGCGATGCGAGCCCGATCTTGATCGCGTCGAATTCCTCTTCCTGCGTGACCTGCTTAAATAGATCGAGTAGAGCTTTCATGCGTCGTCACCCCGATGTGGTGCGTGTCTTTGCGCGATTCGCGCGGCCGGCAGCGTTCTAGTACCGCTCCAGGTCGATGTCGATTCCCAGCGAACGGATCTCCTTCACGAGCACGTTGAACGACTCCGGCATGCCGGCGTCGATCTTGTGGTCGCCCTTGACGATGTTCTCGTACACCTTGGTCCGGCCCTGGATGTCGTCCGACTTGACCGTGAGCATCTCCTGCAGCGTATAGCTCGCGCCGTACGCCTCGAGCGCCCAGACCTCCATCTCGCCGAAGCGCTGGCCGCCGAACTGCGCCTTGCCGCCGAGCGGCTGCTGCGTGACGAGCGAGTACGGACCGGTCGAGCGCGCGTGCATCTTGTCGTCGACCAGGTGGTGCAGCTTCAGCACGTGCATGTAACCCACCGTCACCGACCGGTCGAACGGATCGCCGGTGCGGCCGTCGAACAGCGTCACCTGCGTCTTGGACGAGGTGAGCTGCAGGCGCGCCGAGCCGTCGTCCGGATACGCGAGGTCGAGCATCGCCCGGATCTCGGCCTCCGCCGCGCCGTCGAACACCGGCGTCGCGAACGGCACTCCGGCGGTCAGGTTCTCCGCCATGTGCACGACCTCGTCGTCGGAGAGCGCCGCGATATCCTCGGGCTTGCCGCTCGCGTTGTAGACCTGCTCGAGCAGCTTGCGGATCTCCGCCGCCCGCGCTTGGGCCTTGAGCATGGCACCGATGCGCAACCCGATACCCTTGGCGGCCCACCCGAGATGGGTCTCGAGGATCTGGCCGACGTTCATCCGCGACGGCACGCCGAGCGGGTTCAGCACGATGTCCACCGGCGTGCCGTCGGCCATGTGCGGCATGTCCTCGATCGGCACGATCTTCGAGATGACGCCCTTGTTCCCGTGCCGGCCCGCCATCTTGTCGCCCGGCTGCACGCGGCGCTTCACGGCGAGATAGACCTTGACCATCTTCTGCACGCCCGGCGGAAGCTCGTCGCCCTGCGTGAGCTTCTTGCGCTTGACTTCGAACAGCTTGTCGAAGTCCTCGCGCAGCTTGTCGAGCGAGTCCTTGAGCGACTCGAGCTGCGCCTGGGCCTCCTCGTCAGTCAGGCTGACCTCGAACCACTGGTAGCGGTCGACGTCGTCCAGATAGGCCTTCGTGATCTTCGTGCCCCGCGCGAGCTTCTTCGGCCCTTTCGCCGCCGTCTTGCCGATGAGCAGGCGCTCGATCCGTCCGAAGGTGTCGGCCTCGACGATCCGCAGCTGGTCGGCGAGGTCCTTCTTGTAGCCCTTGAGCTGGTCGTCGATGATCTGCTGCGCGCGCTTGTCGCGCTCGATGCCCTCGCGCGTGAACACTTGCACGTCGATCACGCAGCCCGACATGCCCGAGGGCACGCGCAGCGACGTGTCCTTCACGTCCGAGGCCTTCTCGCCGAAGATCGCGCGCAGCAGCTTTTCCTCCGGCGTGAGCTGGGTCTCGCCCTTCGGCGTCACCTTGCCCACCAGCACGTCGCCCGCCGCGACCTCCGCGCCGATGTACACGATGCCCGATTCGTCGAGCCGTGCGAGCTGCGCTCGGACAGGTTGGAGATGTCGCGCGTGATCTCTTCCGGCCCGAGCTTCGTGTCGCGGGCCACGACGGTCAGCTCCTCGATGTGGATCGAGGTGTAGCGGTCGTCGGCCACGACGGTCTCCGAGATCAGGATCGAGTCCTCGAAGTTGAAGCCGTTCCACGGCATGAACGCGACCAGCATGTTCTGGCCGAGCGCCAGCTCGCCGAGGTCGGTCGAGGCCCCGTCCGCCACGACGTCGCCCCGGGCGATGCGCTCGCCGACTTTCACGATCGGCCGCTGGTTGATGTTGGTGTTCTGGTTGGAGCGCGTGTACTTCACGAGGTTGTAGATGTCGACGCCCACCTCGCCCGCCACCGTCTCTTCGTCGTTCACGCGCACCACGATGCGGGTCGCGTCGACGTAATCGACCAGCCCGCCGCGCAGCGCGATCACCGCCGTCCCGGAGTCCACCGCTACCGTTCGCTCGATCCCCGTGCCGACCAGCGGCTTCTCGGGGCGCAGGCAAGGCACCGCCTGGCGCTGCATGTTGGAGCCCATCAGCGCGCGGTTGGCATCGTCGTGCTCGAGAAACGGGATCAGCGACGCCGCGACCGAGACGATCTGCGACGGCGCGACGTCCATGTACTGCACTTCCTCGGGCGACTTGAGCGTGAACTCGTTCTTGCTCGCGGCAAGACACCAGCGAATCGAGCAGCTTGCCGTTCTTGTCGAGCTGCGCATTCGCCTGCGCGATGATGAAATTGCCTTCCTCGATCGCCGACAGGAAGTCGATCTGGTTGGTGACCTTGCCGTCGGCCACCTTCCGATACGGCGTCTCGAGGAAGCCGTAGCGGTTGGTGCGCGCGTAGAGCGCGAGCGAGTTGATCAGGCCGATGTTCGGGCCTTCGGGCGTCTCGATCGGGCACACGCGGCCGTAGTGCGTCGGATGCACGTCGCGTACCTCGAATCCCGCGCGCTCGCGGGTCAATCCGCCCGGTCCGAGCGCGGACACGCGGCGCTTGTGCGTGATCTCGGACAGCGGGTTCGTCTGGTCCATGAACTGCGCTCAGCTGCGAGGAGCCGAAGAACTCCTTGATTGCCGCGCTGATCGGCTTGGCGTTGATCAGGTCGTGCGGCATCAGGTTGTCGCTCTCCGCCTGCGACAGGCGCTCCCTGACCGCGCGCTCGACGCGCACCAGTCCGGCGCGGAACTGGTTCTCCGCCAGCTCGCCGACCGAACGGACGCGACGGTTTCCGAGGTGATCGATGTCGTCGATCTCGCCGCGGCCGTTGCGCAGCTCGACGAGCACCGCGATCACCGCGAGAAGATCGTCGTTGGAGAGCGTCGCCGCTCCTTCGACGCCCTTGGAGCCCGACGCGCTGGTAGAACCGCTTGAGCCAGGACGGCGCACCGCTCGTCCACCTTGTCCGGATAGGCGCGGCGGTTGAACTTCATGCGCCCACCATCGACAGATCGTAGCGCTCCTCGGCGTAGAACAGCCCGTTGAACAGCGTCTCGACCGCGTCCTCGGTGGGCGGCTCGCCGGGCCGCATCATCCGGTAGATCGCGACCTTCGCCGCCGACTGGTCCGCGGTCTCGTCGATGCGCAGCGTCTGCGAGATGTAGGCGCCCTGGTCGAGGTCGTTCGTGTAGATGGTCTTGAACGACGTGCACGCCGGCGGCGCGCAACTTGCCGAGCACCTGTGTCGGTGATCTCCTCGTTCGGGGCCGCGAGAATCTCGCCGGTCTCCTTGTCGACCACGTCTAGCGCGAGCGCGCTCCCGACCACGAAGTCCTCGGGCACGCTGATGCGCTTCATGCCCGCGGCTTCCATGTCGCGGATGTGCTTGACGGTGATGCGCTTGTCCTTCTGCACGATGACCTTGCCGGTCTTGTCCACGAAGTCGAAACGCGCCACCTCGCCGCGCAGCCGTTCGGGCACCAGCTCGAACTCGACTGCCGGCCTTGGCGATGTGGAACGTGTCGATGTCGTAGAACGTCGCCAGGATCTGCTCCGGCGTCATCCCGATCGCCTTGAGCAGGATCGTGATCGGCATCTTGCGACGCCGATCGACGCGAAAATAGAGGTAGTCCTTCGGGTCGAACTCGAAATCGAGCCACGAGCCGCGATAGGGAATCACGCGCGCCGAGAAGAGCAGCTTGCCGGACGAGTGCGTCTTGCCCCGGTCGTGCTCGAAGAACACGCCCGGCGAGCGGTGCAGCTGGCTGACGATGACGCGTTCGGTGCCGTTGATGACGAACGAGCCGGTGGTCGTCATGAGCGGGATCTCGCCCATGTAGACCTCCTGCTCCTTCACCTCGCGTCACCGTCGGCTTGGGCGCCTCCTTGTCCATGATGGTGAGGCGGACCTTGGCGCGCAGCGGGCTCGCGTAGGTGAGCCCGCGCTGCTGGCACTCCTTGACGTCGAAAGGCGGCTCGCCGAGCGCGAAGCTCACGAACTCGAGGCGCGCGTTGCCGCTAGTGCGAGCTGATCGGGAAGATCGAGGTGAACGCCGCCTGCAGACCCTCGTTCTTGCGCGCGGTCGGCGCAACTTGCGCCTGCAGGAACGCGGCGTACGACTCGAGCTGCGTCGCGAGCAGGAACGGAACATTGAGCACCGATGCGCGCTTCGCGAAGCTCTTGCGGATGCGCTTCTTCTCGGTCGACGTGTATTGGAGAGCGGTCATGGATGCTCCGTCTTCGGAAAGCAGTTATCGGGGGACAGGAGCGAGGCGGCCGCGGCGGCCGTCTCGCTGCTGCGCCCCGTTGGCGCGCAGGCCATACCCGTCAAAGCGACGCAGGGCCGGTGGCGCGAGGCGGCCAGCCTGGTCGCAACGAGAGGAAAGGCGTCGAGCACTCGTGCTTTACTTCAACTCCGCCTTGCCGCCTGCCTCGGTGATCTGCTTGAGGATGTCCTCGGCGTCCTTCTTGGCGATGCCTTCCTTCACGGGCTTGGGCGCGCCATCGACGAGGTCCTTCGCCTCCTTGAGACCGAGGCCGGTCACCGCGCGGACGACCTTGATGACGTTGACCTTGTTGTCGCCGCAAGCGGTCAGGATCACGTCGAACTCGGTCTTCTCCTCCACGGCGCGCGGCGCCTCCGCCTGCAGCAGGCGCGGCAACCGCAACCGCGGCTGCGGCTGCGGAAACCCCGAACTTCTCCTCCATCTGCTTGATGAGCTGGGAGAGCTCGAGAACGGTCATGTTTGCGACTGCGTCGAGAATGTCAGCTTGTGCAACGGCCATTTTTCGCTTGCTCCTGAATCAGAACGGTTTCGGTATCCGGCAATCGGGAAGGGATCAGGCCGCGGCCTTTTCCTTCGCGTCCCGCACGGCAGCGAAGGTGCGCACGAACTTCGACGGCACCTCGTTCAGCGTGCGGACGAACTGGGCGATCGGCGCCTGCATCGTCCCCAAGAGCTTCGCGAGAAGCTCCTCGCGCGACGGCAGCGACGCGAGCGCCGCGACCTCCTTGGCGGAGATCACGGCGTTCGGCATCGCGCCCGCCTTGATGACGAACTTGTCATTGCCCTTGGCGAACTCGTTCATCACCTTGGCGGTGGCCACCGGGTCGGACGAAATGCCGTACACGAGCGGGCCGACCATCTGGTCGGCGAGCTTCGCGAACGGCGTGTCCTTCACGGCGCGGCGCGCCAGCGTGTTCTTCAGGACGCGCAGGTACACGCCCGAGCCCCGCGCCCGACGGCGCAGCTCGGTCATGTTGCCCACTTCCAGACCACGGTACTCGGCGAGGACGATCCCCTTGGCACCCGCGACCTGCGCCGCGATTTCCTCGACGACCGCCTTCTTCTCTTCGAGATTGAGACCCACGGTCTACTCTCCAGTTGCGTTACGCCGCCTGCGGCCTCGCGGCCCCGGCGGCACCCACGGCGTCCTTCATTCAGGAGACCGGCCACGGCTTGCACCGCGACTGCGATCCTTCATTCCGGGCACGCCATCTGCGCTGGGTCGCCTCGCGGCGGATTAAGCGGCCGGCCGGCTTGCACGCTGCAGCGGACGGAAATTGCTTCGTCTCGCTTCCGCGTGCTCACACCCGCCTGCCTACCGCCCCAACGGTCTTTGACAACCTGTCGCGGCCCGGACCGGCGCCACGACAGCCCAAAGTCTCTGCGTCAACCGCCCAAGCTGGCGATGTCCACCCGGACCCCCGGTCCCATGGTGCTCGACACCGACAGCTTCTTGAGATAAATGCCCTTCGCTCCCGACGGCCGCGCCTTGTTGAGCGCGTCCACCAGCGCGACCAGGTTCTGCTTCAGCGCGTCTGCGGTGAACGAGGCGCGCCCGATCGGGCACTGGACGTTCCCCGCCTTGTCCGTGCGGTACTGCACCTGACCCGCCTTGGCGTTTTTCACCGCGGTCGCCACGTCGGGCGACACCGTGCCGACCTTCGGGTTCGGCATCAGTCCGCGCGGGCCGAGGATCTGGCCGAGCTGGCCGACCACCCGCATTGCGTCGGGACTTGCGATCGCCACGTCGAAGTCGATCTGCCCCGCCTTCACCTTCTCCGCGAGATCATCGAGTCCGACGATGTCCGCGCCCGCCGCTTTCGCCTCCTCGGCCTTGGCGCCACCCGTGAACACCGCCACGCGCACCTTCTTGCCCGTGCCCGCGGGAAGCACGACCGAGCCGCGTACCATCTGGTCGGATTTCTTCGCGTCGATGCCGAGATTCACCGCCACGTCGACCGACTCGTCGAACTTGGCCTTGGCGGCCTTCTTGACGAGATCGAGCGCCTCGGTGACCGGGTAGCTCTTGTTCTGCGTGACCAGACCCGCCAGGGCCTTCTGCCGCTTGGTCTGTTTCATTTCACGCCCTCCACCGTGACGCCCATGCTGCGCGCGCTGCCGGCGATCGTGCGCACCGCGGCGTCGAGGTCGGCCGCGGTGAGGTCGGCCATCTTCGCCTTCGCGATCTCCTCGGCCTGCGCGCGCGTGATCTTGCCGACCTTGTCGGTGTGCGGACGCTGGCTGCCTTTGTCGATCTTCGCCGCCTTCTTGATGAGAATCGACGCCGGCGGCGTCTTCATCACGAAGGTGAAGCTCTTGTCCTGATACGCGGTGATCACCACCGGCACCGGCAGGCCGGGCTCCATCCCTTGGGTCTGGGCATTGAACGTCTTGCAGAACTCCATGATGTTCAACCCGCGCTGGCCGAGCGCCGGCCCGATCGGCGGGCTCGGGTTCGCTTTGCCCGCGGGCACCTGCAGCTTGATGTATCCGACGACCTTCTTTGCCACGCTTCTCTCCTATCGGGTCCCGGCGACCGCGCTGTCGCGGTCTCCCCGTTCCACGCGGCCTCAGGCCGCCTTCTTCAACAGCAGATCGGTGGTACCGACTCGCTCCTCGTAGCGCTGCGACGCGCGCGCGTCGACCCGCATGACGGGCCAGCTCGCCACCGCATCCTCAGGCCTTCTCGACCTGACCGAACTCCAGCTCCACCGGCGTCGCGCGACCGAAAATCGTGACCGAGACGCGAAGCTTGCTCTTGTCATAGTTGACGTCCTCCACCATCCCGTGAAAGTCAGTAAAGGGGCCTTCCTTGACGCGTACCGCTTCGCCCACCTCGAACAGCACCTTGGGCTTCGGTTTTTCGACGCCCTCCTGCATCTGATGCATGATCGCGTCGACTTCCTTCTCGGTGATCGGCGGCGGCTTGCGGCCGTGCGCGCCGCCGACGAACCCCGTCACCTTCGGCGTGTTCTTCACGAGGTGCCACGCCTCGTCGTCCATCTCCATCTCGACGAGCACGTAACCGGGGTAGAACTTGCGCTCCGACATGTGCTTCTGGCCGCCCTTCATCTCCACGACCTCTTCGGTCGGGACGAGGATCTTGCCGAACTTGTCCTGCATGCCCTCGCGGCGGATGCGCTCCTCGAGGGTCCGCTGGACCGACTTCTCGAAGCCCGAGTAGGCGTGGACGACGTACCAGCGCTTGGTCATCACTTTTTCCACCCGAGGATGAGGTCATACAAGACGACCTCGAGCCCCTTGTCCACGATCCAGAGGAAGAGCGCCATCAGCACGACGAACCCGAACACGGCCGCTGCGGTCTGAAACGACTCCTTGCGGGTCGGCCAGACCATCTTCTTGACCTCGGTGATCGCTTCCCGGGCGAACTCGGCGAGCTGCTGGCCCGGTGCCGAAAACCAGCCCACGGCAATCCCGGCAGCGATTCCGGCAAGCACCATCCCCACCCGCGCGACCAACGGCAGGCTCGAGAAGTAGTAGAAGCCCGCCAAGCCTGCCACGACCAACAGGGCCGCCAGTACGATCTTGATGTGGTCGAGCATGGGCGTTGCCGAGCCGGCGATGTCAGTGCTTGCTTTCATTGGACTCCCCTACTGCTCTGGGAGTGATGGCAGGCCAAGAGGGAATCGAACCCCCAACCTTCGGTTTTGGAGACCGACGCTCTGCCAGTTGAGCTATTGGCCTGTGCTCGGGAGCCTGCCCGGATAGGGCGGGCGCAATTTTACACCGGCCGGTCACCATTCGTTCGATGCTGCTTCTCCGCGCGGGTTCACGTACTGCGATTACTCGATGACTTTCGACACGACGCCTGCGCCGACGGTGTTGCCGCCCTCGCGGATGGCAAAGCGCAGGCCCTCTTCCATCGCGATCGGGGCGATCAGGGTCACCGTGATCGACACGTTGTCCCCCGGCATCACCATCTCGATGCCCGCCGGCAACTCACGCTGCCGGTCACGTCGGTGGTGCGGAAGTAGAACTGCGGCCGGTACCCGTTGAAGAACGGCGTGTGCCGCCCGCCCTCTTCCTTGGACAGCACGTACACCTCGGCCTCGAACTTGGTGTGCGGGGTGATCGAGCCGGGCTTGGCCAGCACCTGCCCGCGCTCCACCTCCTCGCGCTTGGTGCCCCGCAGGAGCACCCCGATGTTGTCCCCCGCCTGCCCCTCGTCCAAGAGCTTCCTGAACATCTCCACGCCCGTGCACACCGTCTTGAGCGTGGCCTTCAGCCCCACGATCTCGATCTCCTCGCCCACCTTGATGATGCCGCGCTCCACCCGCCCCGTGACCACCGTGCCGCGGCCCGAGATCGAGAACACGTCCTCCACCGGCATCAGGAACGGGCCGGTCCACCGCCCGCTTGGGCTGCGGAATGTAGCTGTCCAGCGCATCGGCCAGCTTCATGATCGAGCCCTCGCCCATCTCCGAGGTGTCCCCCTCCAGCGCCTTGAGCGCCGAACCGATCACGATCGGGGTCTTGTCCCCCGGAAACTCGTACTTGGACAACAGCTCCCGCACCTCCATCTCCACCAGCTCCAGGAGCTCCTTGTCATCGACCATGTCCGCCTTGTTCATGTACACCACGATGTAGGGCACCCCCACCTGGCGCGCCAGCAGAATGTGCTCGCGCGTCTGCGGCATCGGACCGTCAGCGGCCGACACCACCAGAATCGCCCCGTCCATCTGCGCCGCACCGGTGATCATGTTCTTGATGTAGTCCGCATGCCCCGGACAGTCCACGTGCGCGTAGTGCCGGTTCTTGGTCTGGTACTCCACGTGCGCCGTGTTGATCGTGATCCCGCGCGCCTTCTCCTCCGGCGCGTTGTCAATCTGGTCGTAGGTCTTCGCCTCACCTCCGAACTTCTTGGCCAATATGTGCGTGATCGCCGCCGTCAGCGTCGTCTTCCCATGGTCCACGTGACCAATCGTCCCAACGTTCACATGCGGCTTCGTACGCTCGAATTTGCCCTTTGCCATGATTGCAACCCTTGCTGTGCCCTGCGCTGTTGATGGTTGGTGTTCTCGGAACTCTGGTGACGCGTATCGCGATGCCCTTGCCACTAGCTTCCTGGTGCCGATGGAGCGGATTGAACGCTCGACCTCTCCCTTACCAAGGGAGTGCTCTACCACTGAGCTACATCGGCGAATCCGGTCGTCCCTGCCAGTCCGTCCCCCCGCGCTGCGCGGCCCCGCAGGGAGTTGGAGCGGGTGAAGGGAATCGAACCCTCGTCATAAGCTTGGAAGGCTTCTGCTCTACCATTGAGCTACACCCGCATGCCTTGGGTTCGATATTCGTGACGAGCGGCCCGCCGTTCGCGCGATGTTGCTGGTGGAGGGGGTAGGATTCGAACCTACGTAGGCGCATGGCCAACAGATTTACAGTCTGCCCCCTTTAGCCGCTCGGGCACCCCTCCGAACGAAGCGCGGGATTATGGGTCGTTTTCCCTGTGCTGTCAAACGCCTAGGTGCCGGCAAGTCGCGTCGCTGCCGCGCGTCAAGGACCATGCCCGGCGGGTCGTAAGTCCCGGTCAGCCCGCTAGAATTTAGCCCTCCGGAAGCGCCCGGGATAACGCCGCGAATCCGATTCAAAGGAACCGTAATGGCCAAAGCGTTTGCTTCGCAAGCCGACCTCACGGACAAGCAGGTCACGTTCGCCCGGCTCTCCGAGAACGCCTACGCCTACACGACCGAGGGTGACCCGAACACCGGTGTGGTGGTTGGCGACGACGGCGTGATGGTGGTCGACACGCAGGCGACGCCCGCGATGGCGCAGGACGTCATTCGTCGCATTCGGCAGGTGACCGACAAGCCAATCAAGTACGTGGTCCTCTCGCACTACCACGCCGTACGCGTGCTCGGGGCCTCGGCGTATCAACCGCGCGAGATCATCGCTAGCGAAGCGACACTCGAGATGATCCGCGAGCGCGGCAAGGAAGACATGGCTTCCGAGATCGGCCGCTTTCCGCGATTGTTCCGTGACGTGGAGTCGATTCCCGGTCTGACTTGGCCGACGCTCACGTTCGCGCGGGAAATGACCGTGTGGATGGGCAAACTGGAGGTGCGGATCAGCCACGTCGGGGCAGGTCACACGCGCGGCGACTCGATTATCTGGCTCCCGGCGCAAAAGGTGCTGTTCTCGGGCGACCTGGTCGAGTACAACGCCGGGATCTACACCGGCGATGCGCAACTGGCGGAGTGGCCGGCAACGCTCGACAGGCTCGCCGCCCTCAAGCCCGAGCGGCTGGTGCCCGGCCGCGGCGCCGCGATGATGTCGGCCGCGGACAGCCTCAAGGCCATCGCGTTCACCCGCGACTTCGTCCGCGCACTGTATGCGTGCGCAAAGGAAAGCGTTGCCGCCGGCAAGAACCTCCGGCAGGTCTACGAGGCCGCGCGCGCGCGGCTCGACCCCGTCTACGGCCGGTACCCCATCTACGAGCACTGCATGCCCTTTGACGTAACACGGGCATTCGACGAAGCAGGCGGCGTCACCCATCCTCGCATCTGGACGGCCGAGCGCGATCAGGAAATGTGGAAGTCACTCGAGGGCTGAGCGGCTACCGGTTTTGGTGCGGTTAGAATAGGCGCGCTTGGAATCGGTATCGCGTCGATCGCGTTCTGCGCCGTCGTCGCCACCGGAGATGATCCGCGATGAACGCCCCCCTCGACCTCGCCAACGTTTCTCTCGACGACAGGTACACCGTCGAACGCGGGCGCCTTTACCTCACCGGCACACAAGCGCTAATCCGCCTGCCGATGCTGCAGCGGACGCGTGATCTGGCCGCCGGTATCAACACCGCGGGCTATATCTCCGGGTATCGCGGCTCGCCGCTGGGAATGTTCGACCAGGGGCTGTTTCGCGCGAAGAAGCACCTGGACGCGCACCACATCGTGTTCCAGCCGGGCGTCAACGAGGATCTCGCGGCGACCGCGATCTGGGGCACGCAGCAACTCAATCTGTTCCAGGGCGCGAAGTACGACGGCGTCTTTGCGATGTGGTACGGCAAGGGCCCCGGTGTCGATCGCTGCGGCGACGTATTCCGGCACGGCAACGCGGCGGGCACTTCGCCACACGGCGGCGTGCTCTGCCTCGCAGGCGACGACCACGGCGCGAAGTCCTCGACGCAGGCGGCGCAGTCCGACTTCATCTTCAAAGCCGTAGGGATGCCGGTGTTGTCACCCTCGACGGTGCAGGAGTACATCGATTTCGGGCAGCACGGCTTCGCAATGAGCCGCTTCTCGGGCTGCTGGGTGGGGTTCAAGTGCGTCACCGATGTCGTGGAAAGCTCGGCTTCGGTCTACGTCGATCCGGAACGGGTGCAGGTCCGCCTCCCGCAGGACTTCCCGATGCCGCAGGGCGGTGTAGGGATCCGCTGGCCGGAGTACCTCGGGTTCATCGAGCAGGAGCGGCGCCTCTACCATCACAAGCTCTTCGCCGCGCTCGCGTACGCGCGCGCGAACGACCTCAACCGGACGGTGTGGGACGCACCGAAGGCGCGGCTCGGCATCGTGACGACCGGCAAGGCGTACAACGACGTCCGGCAGGCGTTCGACGAGCTCGGGATCGACGCGCGGCTCGCCGCCGAGATCGGGATCAAGCTCTACAAGGTCGGCATGCCATGGCCGCTCGAGCCGAGCGGCATCGCCGCATTCGCGCGCGGCCTCGAGGAGATCCTCGTCGTCGAGGAGAAGCGTCAGCTCGTCGAGTATCAGCTCAAGGAGCAACTCTTCAACCTCCCCGACACCGACCGGCCCCGAGTGGTCGGCAAATTCGACTCGCACGGCGAGTGGGACGTGCCCCAGGCCGAGATGCTCCTCCCGACGACCGGCGAGCTCACGCCGGCACTGGTCGCACGCGTGATCGCCCAGCGAGTCGGGAAGTTCTACACGTCGGACCGAATCATGGCGCGGCTGGCGTTTCTAGAGGCGAAGGAGGCGGCCATCAGGCGGCCGCCGACGCCGATCGCCATCCAGCGCATTCCCTACTTCTGTTCCGGCTGTCCGCACAACACCTCGACCAACGTGCCCGAGGGCAGCCGCGCGCTCGCCGGTATCGGCTGCCATTACATGGCGCAGTGGATGCCGGACCGCCGGACCGCGACGTTCAGCCACATGGGCGGCGAAGGCGTCGCGTGGTGCGGACAGTTCCCGTTCACGACCGAGCAGCACGTCTTCGCGAACCTCGGCGACGGCACGTACTACCACTCCGGCCTGCTCGCCATCCGGGCGGCGGTCGCGGCGAAGGCGCCGATCACGTACAAGATTCTCTACAACGATGCGGTTGCGATGACCGGCGGCCAGAAGGTGGACGGCCCGCTCTCGGTCCCGATGATCGTCGCGCAGGTCGCCGCCGAGGGCGTCGACCGCATCGTCGTGGTCACCGACGAGCCGCAGAAGTACCGGTCCGTCGCTCTGCCCGGTGGCGTGCCGGTGCGGCACCGCGACGAGCTCGACGCCGTCCAGCGCGAACTGCGCGAGCACGCCGGCGTGTCGGTGCTGATCTACGATCAGACGTGCGCTGCGGAGAAGCGGCGCCGCCGCAAGCGCGGCACCTTCCCCGATCCCGCGAAACGCGCGTTCATCAACGAGGCGGTGTGCGAAGGCTGCGGGGACTGCGGCGAAAAATCGAACTGCGTGTCGGTCGAGCCGCTCGAGACCGAGTTCGGACGCAAGCGCCAGATCAACCAATCCTCGTGCAACAAGGACTACTCGTGCGTCAAGGGGTTCTGCCCGAGCTTCGTGACGGTCGAGGGCGGCACACTGCGAAAGGGGATCGCGAGCGGTCGGGACACCGAGATTCCGCCGCTGCCCGCGCCGGCGCTGCCGAATCTCGATGACACGCACGACATCCTCGTCACCGGCATCGGCGGCACGGGCGTCATCACGATCGGGCAGATCCTCGGCATGGCGGCGCACCTCGAAGGCAAGGGCGTGACCGTCCTCGACCAGACCGGGCTCGCCCAGAAGAACGGCGCGGTCGTCTCGTACGTGCGGATCGCGCAGCATCCCGAGCAGCTGCACGCGCCGCGCATCACGGCCGGGGGCGCGGAGGCGGTGATCGGCTGCGACCTCGTCGTGTCTGCGAGCGGCGAGGCGTTATCCAAGATGCATGCGGGCCACACGCGCGCGTCGGTCAACAGCGCGTGCGCGCCCACGGCAGAGTTCACCCACAAGCCGGACTGGCAGTTTCCGCAAAGCGCGATGGAGCGCGCCATCGTCGATGGCGTCGGCGCGGGCAACGCCACGTTCGTCGAGGCCACCCGACTGGCGACCGCGCTGATGGGCGATGCGATCGCCACGAACATGTTCATGCTCGGCTATGCGTGGCAGAAGGGCCTGGTGCCGGTGGCGGAGGACGCGATTCTGCGCGCGGTCGAACTGAACGGCGTCGCGGTCGAGGCCAATCGCAAGAGCTTCCTCTGGGGCCGTTATGCCGCGCACGATCCTGCCGCGGTCGAGAAGCATGCCGTCCCGTCGGCAGTGATCCCGCTGGAGGGCCGGCTCGCGCGCACGCTCGACGAATCGATCACCCGACGGGTCGAGTTCCTCACGGAATACCAGGACGCGAAGTACGCGGCGCGCTACCGAGCGCTCGTCGACCGCGTCCGCGCGGCCGAGACGGGGCAAGGTCTGGGCACGAAGCTCGCGGAGGCGGTCGCGCGCTACTACTTCAAGTTGATGGCGTACAAGGACGAGTACGAAGTCGCGCGCCTGTACGCGCGACCCGAGTTTCTCCAGCCGGTGAATGCGATGTTCGAAGGCGACTTCAAGCTGAAGTTCCACCTCGCGCCGCCGCTGCTCAACAAGCCCGATCCGGTCAGCGGCGAAGCGAAGAAGTCCGAGTTCGGGCCCTGGATGCTGCCCGCGTTCAAGCTGCTTGCCAAGTTGAAGGGCCTGCGCGGCACCGCGTTCGACGTGTTCGGCAAGACCGGCGAGCGCCGCACGGAGCGGCAACTGATCGCCGACTACGAGCGCACGATCGACGAGCTCCTCGCGAAGCTCGACCGCGACCGGCATGCAACCGCTGTCGCGATCGCCAGCGTTCCCGAGGAAATCCGCGGCTACGGACACGTGAAGCTGCGCCATCTGAAGGCGGCGAAAGCCAAGGAAGCGGAGCTGCTCGCCTCGTTCCGCTCGCCCGCGTCCGCGCCGGCGAAGGCGGCTTGAAGATCCTGCGGCGCTCCGACTACAAGGCGATCCCGTGGAAGAATGGCCGCGGGATCGCGCGCCAAATCGCGGCGTCTCCCGCGGGCCGGGGCTACGACACGTTCGACTGGCAGGTCAGCCGCCCCGAGATCGCCGCCGATGGGCCGTTCTCCAGCTTCCCCGGGCTGGACCGGCAGTTCATGCTGGTGACCGGCAACGGCCTTACGCTGAGCATTCGCAGCGACAACGAAGGGCTTTCGTTTGACCAACCGATCGATGCCCTCCTCGAGCCGTTCGCCTTCCGCGGCGAGTGGGACGTCGAGTGCGCTCTGCGGGATGGGCCCGTCGAGGTGTTCAACGTGATGACCCGCCGCGGACGCGCCGGTGCACGCCTCGAAATTGTCGACATGGCCGTGGCGCAGTCGGTCGCGAAGCCCGCGGGCGAGACGCTGCTCGTCTACGTCGCGCGCGGCCCAGTCGTGGCCTGGGGCCGATGGGGCAAGGCGACGCTCGCGGCGGACGA
Organism: uncultured beta proteobacterium; assembly: GCA_963747775.1. GTDB lineage: Bacteria > Pseudomonadota > Gammaproteobacteria > Burkholderiales > SG8-39 > JAGVSZ01. Next base: position 247,796 of record CAVVGT010000014.1, on the reverse strand, counting down.
CTCGATCCTGGTCGACGAGGATGGCGCCGCCGAGATCGCGATTGCGCCGGCAGAAGAAGGCGCCGCGCGGCTCGCGCTGGTGCGCCTGCATACGGAGCGCGCTTGACCGCATCCGCCGTCCCTTCGGGGTACGAACTGCTCGACTCGATGAGCCCGTTTCACGCGCTCGTCGGTCCGCTCTACAAGAAGAACGAGCCCGACGCGTTTCACGTCGGAATGGTCGTCGCGCAGAAGCACCTGAACACGCACGGCATCGTCCACGGCGGCATGATCTGCACGCTGGTGGACTTCGCGATGGGCTACGCCGCGCGCTTCGTGACCGATCCGCCGCGGCAGCTGGTCACGACCAACCTCTCGGTGGACTTTGCCGGCAACGCGCGCGTCGGCGACTGGATCGAGGCCCGCGTGGACGTCATGCGCCCGGGCCGGCAGATGGCGTTCGTCAACTGCTTCGTCTACCACGCGGGCGAGCGGATCGCGCGCGGAAGCGGAACGTTTCTCGTCCTGCGGCGCGGCGGCTGACGCGAGCCGAGTCGCGGCGATCACGCGCCGCGCAGCGCTCTCCACACTTTCTCGCGCGTCGTCGGCATGTCGATGTGCTTCAGCCCGGTGCGGGCATGGAGCGCGTCGACCACCGCGTTCACCACCGCCGCCGGCGCACCGACCGCACCTGCCTCGCCCGCGCCCTTCACGCCGAGCGGGTTGCCGGTGCAGGGCACGTTGCGAAACTCGCAGTCGAACGACGGCACGTCGTCGGCGCGCGGCAGCGCGTAGTCCATGAACGAGCCGGCGAGTAGCTGACCGCTTTCCGGGTCGTAGTAGGCGTGCTCGAGCAGCGCCTGCCCGACGCCCTGCACCGTCCCGCCGTGGATCTGGCCTTCGGCGAGCAGCGGATTCACCGTGCGCCCGAAGTCGTCGACGATGGTGTAGCGCTCGATCGCGGTCGCACCCGTGTCCGGATCGACCTCGACCTCGACGATGTGGCAGCCGTTCGGATACGTGTATTTCTCCGGGTTGCGCGTGTGCGTCGCCACAAGCCCGCCCGCTTTCTTCGCGACCTCGAAGATCGACACGCCGCGGTCAGTCCCGGCGATCCAGTACGTGCCGTCGCGGTACTCGATGTCCGCGGCCGCCGCCTCGAGCATGCTGGCCGCGGTCTCCCGGCCTTTCGCGACCGCCTCGTCCGCCGCCGCGATCGCCGCGACGCCGCCGATCGCGAGGAAGCGGCTGCCGCCGGTCAGGCCGTTCGGCACGATGTCGGTGTCGCCCTGCACGACTTCGATCGTTTCCGCATCGATGCCGAGTTTCTCGGAGAGCACCTGCTTGAAGCTCGTCACGTGCCCCTGGCCGTTGTCCTGCATCCCCGAGATCACCGTCGCCCTGCCGTTGCCGCCGACCTTGAGCGTGATCGTGTCCCCGTTGCCGCCGCCGCAGCGCTCGATGTACATCGCGAGCCCGATGCCGCGCAGGCGCCCGCGCTGCGCTGCGCCCGCCCGCCGCGCCGCGAACCCCACCCAGTCGGCCTTGCGCATCGCGAGTTGCATCGCTCCATCGAAGTCGCCGCTGTCGTACTCGCTCTCGACCGGCGTCTGGTACGGAAAAGTATTTATGAAATTGCGCCGGCGGATCTCGTCGGGCGCAAGCCCGAGCTCGCGCGCGGCGACATCGACCACGCGCTCGACGAGGTAGATGCCCTCCGGCCGGCCGGCACCGCGGTAGGCATCCACCGGCACGGTGTTCGTGAGCACGCCTTTCACGTTCAGCGTGATGGCCGGGATGCGGTAGACGCTCGACAGGACGAACAGCGCGAGCTGCGGAATGAACGGGCCGAAGTTCGAGAGGTATGCCCCCATGCTCGCGTACGTCGTCACGCGCAGCCCGAGAAACCCTGCATTCGCGTCCAGCGCGAGCTCGGCGATCGAGTGGTTGTCGCGCCCTTGGACGTCGCTCACGAATGTTTCGCTGCGTTCGCCGGTCCAGCGCACCGCGCGCTTGAGCTTGCGCGACGCCCAGACCACCAGCGGCTGCTCGGGATGCAGGAAGATCTTCATCCCGAACCCGCCGCCGACATTGCCGGAGACGACCCGCAGCTTCTCCTTGTCGAGCTTGAGGATCGCGTCGGTGATCTGGCCGTGGATGACGTGCGGGCCCTGGGTCGGCGTGTAGAGCGTCGAGCGGTCGGTGGCCGCGTCGTAGTCGGCAACGGCCACCCGCGGCTCGAGCGCGTTTGCGACCAGCCGATTGTTCTCCAGCTCGACCTTCACCACGCGCGCGGCATGCCCGAACGCGGCGCCGACCCCTTTCGCGTCCCCGTACGCGAGCTCGAAGCAGACGTTGGTCTTGACGTCGGGCCAGACCAGCGCCGCGCCAGGCTGCGTCGCGCCGAAGGTATCGGCCACTGCGGGCAGCGGGTCGTAGTCGACCTCGACGAGCTCGGCGGCGTCCTTCGCGTGCCCGAGCGTATCCGCGACGATCAGCGCAACCGGGTCGCCGACGTGCCGCACGCGGTCCGCAGCCAGGAGCGGCCGCGGCGTCTCGCCGCGCGGCGTGCCGTCGGGATTGGTCACCGGAATCATGCATGGGATATCGCCGAGGCCGTCGGCCTTCACGTCGGCGCCGGTCAGCACCGCGAGCACGCCCGGCGCCTCGCGCGCCGCCGTCGCGTCGATCCGGCGGATCGCGGCGTGCGCATGGGGCGAGCGCAAGATGTATGCGTGCGCCTCGTTTGCGAGTCGCACGTCGTCGGCATAGCGGCCGCGTCCTTGAACGAGCGCGACGTCTTCGAAGCGGGTGACGGATTGTCCGAGAGCGAACTTGGCCATGAGTGTCCGAGGAGCGGGGGAAAGGGAGGTGGCAATCACGCAACGGCGGCCGATTGTCACCCGGCGCGCGCCGCGCGCGCAACGCGGACTTTGGCCGCGCCTACTGCCGCTCGATCTTCCGGCTCTCGACGAGTGCTCGCCAGCGGGCGATTTCCCCTTCGACCTGCGCGCGCATCGCCTCGGGCGTGACCGGCGCCGCCCTGCGCGATGGCGCGCGGCGCATCTCGCAGGCGATCGCCCTCGTGTCGAGCCCCAGGCCGCACCGCAAGGCCGCTTGAGGCCCGGCACCGTCGTGTTTTCGCGCGCGGAGCGTCGTGGCCGCCCGACGCACGCAGGTTGGATGTCATGGCGGGATGGCGGGTACCATTGCACGGAGTTGCTACGCTCGCCGAACGACTGAATGGCATCGACCTCAGGCCCCGACGACCCACGCGCGCCGCCCGAGGGCGAGCCCGTGGAGCGCGGCGAGTCCTTCGTCGGCACCGGCACCACTGCGGCGCAGGAGCGGCAGCTCTGCCGCGAAGACCTGCTCGAGAATGCGCTCCGCCAGGCGCTCGAGCAGTCGCCGCTCGCGGGCGAGCTGTTGTCGGAAGCGGAGCTGGAGGCGTCGCTGCAGGAAGCGCTCGCCGCGCCGCACCGCCAGCCGGATGTCTGGCTGTTCGCCTACGGCTCGCTGATCTGGAACCCGGTGCTCGAGTTCGACGAGCGGGTCGTCGCGACCGCGCACGGCTGGCATCGCAGCTTCTGCCTCTCCTCGCGCGTGAACCGGGGCACGCCCGAGAAACCGGGCTTGGTGCTCGGGCTCGATCGCGGCGGGCGCTGCACCGGCGTGGCCTACCGCATCCCGGAGCGCGTCGCCGAGCCCGAGCTCCGCCTGCTCTGGCGCCGCGAGATGCTGCTCGGCTCGTACGCGCCGCGCTGGGTGCTGGTTACCCACGGTGCGCGCACTCTCCGCGCCCTGGCGTTCGTCGTGCACCGCGAGCGTACGGGATATACCGGCCGTCTGGCGGCCGAGGTCATCGTCGAGCGCCTCGTCCATGCCCGCGGCAGGATCGGCACCGGGATCGATTACCTGCGCCAGACCATCGACGGCCTTGCCGCGATCGGGATCCGCGATCCGAACCTGATGCACCTGGACGGGCTCATCCGCGCGCGACTGGGCGAGGATGAGCCCCACCGGCCGCGCGCCGATCTCCAGCTCTGAGCACTATTCCCTGGTCGGGGACCCATACGGGGTCAACGGTGGGCGACAATGCGCGTTGGCCACGTTGTACCCGGCCCCGACCCATGTCCCTCACCCGCGAAGATCTCGAATCCGGCCGCATGCGCCGGTTGTGGTCGGAGTGCGCCACCGGGCCGCGCCCTCTTTCCGACGATGAGCTCGAAGCGTCGATCGCCCGAGTCCTCGCCGGCGCATGCCCAAACGCGGATGTGTGGGTGTTCGGCTACGGCTCGCTGATCTGGAATCCGCTGTTCCACTATGAGGAGCGTCGCCGGGCCACGCTGCGCGGTTTCCATCGTCGCTTCTGCCTGTGGTCCATCATGGGGCGCGGCAGCCCGGAGCGCCCCGGCCTGGTGCTCGGTCTGGACAAAGGGGGCGCATGCTGTGGACTCGCCTACCGTCTGCCCGCCGGCAAGGCCCTTGAGGAACTGAAGCTGCTCTGGCGGCGTGAGATGGTGGTCGGGTCGTACGCGCCCCGCTGGGCACGAGTCGAGACGGCCCCGGGCGAAGGCGGCCGGCGCTGCGTCGAGGAGCTGCGCGCGCTCACCTTCGTCGTGAACCACGCGCACCCGAACTACGCCGGCCGGCTGGCGTCCGACGTCATCGCGCAGGCCCTTGCCTCGGCGCGCGGCCACCTCGGCTCCTCCGCGGACTACCTCTTCCATACCGTCGATGCGCTTGCCGCGCACGGCCTGCGCGACCCGCACCTCGAGGAGCTGCGCGACCGGGTACAGGCCCACCATGCCGAGCCGGCCATGCCGGACCGGCATGACAGCTAGCAGCAAACCGCGCCCGCCCGGCGCCGCGCGCTGCGTCTAGACTCCACGCGCGCGCCGCGTAGACTGCGCGCTTTGCGGAGGGGCCGGCATGATCTTCGATCTGCGCATCTACACGCTGCACAACAGCAAGTTCGCCGACTGGCTGAAGCTCTACGAGCAGCACGGCCACGCGACCCAGGTGAAGCACTGCGGCGAGCCCGTGCTGTACGCAACCACCGAGGTCGGGCCGCTGAACCAGGTCGTGCACGTCTGGAAGTACGCGAGCCAAGCGGACCGCGAGGCCAAGCGCGACGCGCTGATGGCCGATCCCGCCTTCCAGGACTATCTGAAGCGCAGCCGCGAGCTCGGCGCGCACCAGAACCAGGAATGCCGCATCCTCAAGTCGACGTCGTTCTCGCCGCTGTAGCCGGAAGCCGAGAATGACCGCCGCACTTCCCAAGGCGTGCGTGATGGGCCATCCGGTGTCCCATTCGCGCTCGCCGATGATCCACGGCTACTGGCTCCGCACGCTCGGCATCCACGGGGCCTACGAGCTGAAGGACCTCACGCCCGAAGCGTTCCCCGACTTCGTCACGCACCTCGCCGCGAACGGCTACGTCGGTGGCAACGTGACCGTACCGCACAAGGAAGCCGCCTTCCGCCTCGTCGACCAGCGCGACGAGGCGTCCGATGCGGTCGGCGCGGTCAACACCCTCTGGCTCGAGAAGGGCCGACTGATGGGCGGGAACTCGGACACCCACGGCTTCATCGCGAACCTCGACGATCGTGCGCCGGGATGGGACGTTCCGGATGGCCGCGCGGTGATCCTCGGCGCCGGGGGTGCGGCGCGCTCCGCCGCTTACGCGCTCGCGACGCGCGGCCTCACGGTGCGCGTCGCAAATCGCACGATAGAGCGCGCACGCAGCCTCGCGGCCGACTTCGGCCCGCGCGTCAGCGGCCTCGGGTACGACGCGCTCCCCGAGCTGCTGCCGGACGCGGACCTGCTGGTGAACTGCACCTCGCTCGGCATGGTGGGCAAGCCCCCGCTTGAGGTGGACATCGCCTCCCTCAAGCCGAGCGCCGTCGTGTACGACGTCGTCTACGTGCCGCTGGAAACGGGCCTGCTCGCGGCGGCCCGCGCGCGCGGCCATCGGGTAGTCGACGGCCTCGGCATGCTGCTCCAGCAGGCGGGGTTCGGGTTCCGGAAGTGGTTCGGGGCCACACCGCGGGTTACCCCGGAGCTGCGGGCGATAATCGAACTCGACATCCGTGCAAAGACCGGGAAATGACGGGTAAGCTTTCGTCCCTCAGACCTACAGTCAGGAGGAGGAGCCGGTGAACAAGAGAATTCGTGTCGCAGCCCTTGCCGCAGCCCTCGGCGCCGGCCTCGCCGTCACCGCGGGCACGGCGCAGGCGCAGCAGACGGTGTTCATGCCGATCGTGATCGAGGTGTCGGGCTCGGGCGCGGTGTCGGGCACCAACTTCCGCGACGGCGCGCTGATGGCGATCGACGAGATCAACGCGAAGGGCGGCATCCTCGGGCGCAAGATCAACGCGCCGGTGAGCGACACGCAGACCAACCCGGGCGTCTCGCGCGCCCAGGTGCAGAAGGCGATCGACGGCAATCCCTACGTGATCCTCGGCCCGGTGTTCTCCGGCTCGGTGAAGGTGAACATGGTGCTCGCCCAGCAGGCCGAGATCCCGCAGTTCACCGGCGCGGAGGCCGCCGAGATCACGCAGATGGGCAACGACTACATCTTCCGCACCTCGTTCGGCCAGCAGATGAGCATGCCGAAGATGGCGATCTTCGTGGCCGACGGCATCAAGGCGAAGACGGTGGCGTTCCTGTGGGTGAACAACGACTACGGCAAGGGCGGGCGCGACGTCTTCTTCAAGGAGATGGCGGCGCGCAACATCAAGATCGTCGCCGACGTCTCGACCGAGTCGGGGCAGGTGGACTTCGCCGCCGACATCGTCAAGCTCAAGTCGGCGAACGCGGACGCGATCTTCGTCTACACCAACGAGGAGGAGTGCGCGCGCGTGCTGCGCGAGGCGCGCAAGCAGGGCGTCAAGACGCCGATCATCGGCGAGACCAACGTGCATCAGCCAGAAGGTGATCGACCTCGCCGGCGACACGGCCAACGGCGTGAAGGGGCACGTCGGCCTCACCGCCGACGCGCCGATCCCGGCGGTGCAGGAGTTCCGCGACAAGTTCCAGAAGCGCTTCAAGTACCTGCCCGACCACAACGGCATCAAGGGCTACACCGCGGTCTACGCGGTCAAGCACGCCACCGAGAAGCTGGGCAAGTTCGACAGCAAGGCGCTCGCGAAGACCGATGCACGGCCTGACCATCACGCCGGAGCAGGAGCCGGGCATCCTGATGGAGGCGACCTGGGACGCGAAGGGCGACATCGACCGCATCAGCTTCCTGGTCGAGGTGGTCGACGGCAAGCAGAAGGTCGTCGAGATCCTGCCCAAGCTGGGCAAGTAGCCTCCGGCAGAGCCTGGCCGACTTCCTGCAGCTCGCGGTCGCGGGGATCGCGACCGGCGGCATCTACGCGCTCGTCGCGGTCGGCTTCGTGCTGCTGTGGCAGACCTCGCAGACGATCAACTTCGCGCAGGGCGAGTTCGTCATGCTGCCGGCGTTCTTCGTGCTGGCGGCGATGAAGTTCGGCGGCCTGTCCTTCCCGCTGGCGCTGCTGGTCGGCTTCGCTCGTGGCGCTGCTCGTGCTCGGGCTGCTGTTCAAGCGGCTGGTGGTCGACCCGATCCTGCGCCACGGCGTGCTGCCGCTGGTGATCTCGACCCTCGGGCCTCGCCATCCTCATGAAGGAGGGCGTCAAGGAGTTCTACGCCGCCGAGGCGCAGGCGTTCCCCGGCGTCTGGCCGACGACCAACCTCTCGATCGGCGGCGCGGTCATCTCGGCGCAGAGCCTGGTGATCATCGCGGTGGCGCGTCGTCGCGGTCGCGCTGCTGCAGTACTTCCTCGGCGCCACGCGCACCGGCCGGCAGATGCAGGCCACCGCGCAGAACCCGCTGCTCGCGCGCGTGCTCGGCATCCCGGTCGAGCGCATGATCCTCTACACGTTCCTCATCAACGCCGCGCTGGTGGCGCTCGCTTCGTTCCTGGTCAGCCCGATCTACCTCGCCAAGTTCACCAATGGCGAGACTGCTCGGGCTCGCCGCGTTCGTCGCCGCCATCGTCGGCGGCTTCAACCAGGTGCGCGGCGCGATCGTCGGCGGCGTGCTGCTCGGCGTGATCGACAACTTCGTCGCCGCGTACTGGTCGGCGCAGTACCGCGCCGCGATCCCGCTGTTCCTGCTGATCGCGGTGATCCTCTGGCGGCCGCAGGGGCTGCTCGGCCGCGCCGAGGAGCGCACGGTATGAAGAAGGCTCGCTGCTCTCGCCGCTGCTGCTCGATCGTGCTGTGTCGCCGCGCCCTTCGGCCTGAAGCCCTACGGCATCTACCTGCTCAGCCTGTGGGTCGGTGATGACGATCGCCGCGATCGGCCTCAACCTCACGCTCGGCTACGCCGGGCAGATCTCGCTCGCGCAGGGCTCGTTCGTCGGCATCGGCGCCTACGCCGCGGCGCTGCTCACCACGCAGGGCTGGCCGCTGTGGTCCGCGTTCCTGCTGGCGATCGCGCTCATGCCTCGCGATCGGCTGGCTGCTCGGCTACCCGGCGCTGCGCGTGCAGCACCACTACCTCGCCTTCGTCACGCTTTCGTTCGCGACGCTCGTGTTCCTCGTGCTGCGCAACGAGGAATGGCTGACCAAGGGCGTCTACGGCATCTCCGGCATCCCGCGGCCGACGCTGCTCGGCTGGTCGACCAAGGGGCCGGTCGACTTCTACTTCTTCTGCCTCGGCATCCTCGCGCTGGTCTCGCGCGGCGACCTGGTGGCTGGTGCGCTCGCCGTGGGGCCGCGCCTTCACCGCGCTGCGCGAGAACGCGATCCGCGCCGACTCGCTCGGCGTCGACACGCGGCGCTACACGCTGATGGCGTTCGCCATCGGCTCGGCGCTCGGCGGCATCGCCGGGCGTGCTGTACGCGCCGCTGGTCCAGTTCATCGAGCCGACCGCGTTCAACCTCAACCTGTCGCTGAACCTGCTGCTGATGGTGATGGTCGGCGGCTCGGGCTACTTCCTCGGCCCGTTCCTCGGCGCGGCGGTCTCGGTGCTGCTGCCCGAGTGGATGCGCTTCGGCAGCGAGGGGCTCTACCTGATCTTCTACGCGATCGCGGTGATGGTGCTGATGGCGTTCTGCCCGTCGGGGCTGCTCGGGCTCGCCGAGCGGTTTGCAGGAAGCGATGAATCCCGTGAGCGCGGTCCTCGAGGTGCGCGACCTGGCGAAGACCTTCGGCGGCATCCGCGCCGTCGACGGCGTCTCCTTCGACGTGCGCGAAGGCGAGATCCTCGGCCTGATCGGGCCGAACGGCTCGGGCAAGTCGACGCTGTTCAACTGCATCCTCGGCCAGCTGCCGCCCTCGGCCGGCGAAGTGCGCATCGACGGGCGCGCCGATCACCGGCATGCGGCCCTGCGAGCTCAACCGGCTCGGCGTCGGCCGCACCTTCCAGCTGCTGCAGGTCTTCCCGCAGCTCACCGTGCGCGAGAACCTGATCCTCGCCGGGCAGGAGCACCAGGGCTCGATGTGGTCGCGGCTGGTCGGGCGGCGCGACGCCGGGCCTCGGCGCCGCGGCCGACCGGATGATCGAGTTCTTCCGGCTCGCGGCGCTCGCCGACGAGAAGGCCGGCGAGCCTGAGCTACGGCCAGCAGAAGCTGCTCGACGTCGGCGATGGCGTTCATGGCCGGGCCGCGCCTGGTGCTGCTCGACGAGCCCGCCGGCGGCGTCAACCCGACCATGCTGGCGGGGCTGCGCGAGCGCCTGCGCGAGATCAACGCGGACGCAGCGCGCCACCTTCGTCGTCATCGAGCACAACATGGAGTTCGTCATGTCGCTGTGCACGCGCATCCTGGTGCTCGCCGAGGGCCGCATCATCGCCGAGGGCACGCCGGAGAGATCCGCGCGCAACCCCGCGGTCATCGAGGCCTACCTTGGCGCGACTGAGCCGCGATTCTCGTGCTCGAGGACGTCGTCGCCGGCTACGGCGGGCTGACCGTCCTCAACGGCACCAGCCTGCGGCGCGCGCGCGGCGCGATCACCACCATCATCGGCCCGAACGGCGCCGGCAAGTCGACCGTGTTCAAGACCGTGTTCGGCCTGCTGCCGGTGCGCGCCGGGCGCGTCGTGTTCGACGGGCGCGAGATGACCAACTTCACGCCCGCGCAAGCTGCTCGAGCTCGGCATCTCCTACGTGCCGCAGGGGCGCAACATCTTCCCCGAGCTGAGCGTGCGCCACAACCTCGAGCTCGGCGCGACGGCGGCGCGCGGCCGGCGTCGACGTCGCGGCGCGCATCGAGTCGGTGATGGACCGCTTCCCGATGCTGCGCGAGCGCGCCGCCGCGCAGGCCTCGACGCTCTCCGGCGGCCAGCAGAAGCTGCTCGAGATCGCGCGCAGCCTGCTGCTCGATCCGAAGCTGATGCTGATCGACGAGCCCTCGATCGGGCTCTCGCCGCGCCTGGTGCAGGAGACCTTCGCCATCCTGCAGGACCTGCGCGCGAAGGGCATGTCGATCCTGATGGTCGAGCAGAACGCCAAGCGCGCGCTCGAGATCTCCGATTTCGGCATCGTGCTCGAGCTCGGGCGCACGCGCATGGCGGGCGAGGCGCGCGCGATCCTCGCCGACCGCCGCATCGGGCAGCTCTTCCTCGGCGGCGGGCTGGCAACTGAAATTTCGTAGCGAGACCGGTCCTACTCGTCCGTCTCATCCCCGGCCGATGCGCCGCCGAGCTGCGCGAGCAGCGCCTCGGCGCGCTCGTGCAGCTTCGCGAGGAGCCGCTCCAGCTGCCGGCGCTCCGGGGCGGTGAGCGCCGCGAGCAGCGCGCGCTCGCGCGCCGCCGCGAGCGGGACAATGCGGCGGTACGTTGCCCGCCCCTTGCGGCTCAGGCGCAGCATCGTGCGGCGTGCGTCGAACGCGTCCGCCTCGCGCGTGACGAGACCGCGCCGCATCAGGCTCGCGACCGCACGGCTCACCCGCCCCTTGTCGATCGCGGTGCGCCGCACGACTTCGACCGCCGAGAGCGGCCGGCCCTCGCCGAGCACCGCGAGAATCCGCCATTCGCGGATCGCGAGGCCGAAGCGCCGCGCATAGAGTCTCGAGGCGCCGAGCGCGAGCAGGTTGGCGAGCGTCGCGATGCGGAACGGGACGAAGCGCTCGAGCGCCAGCGGCGCGTTGCGGCCGGCCGTCTCCGCCCGGCGCCGCGCGTGCTGCCGCGGCTTCGCGGCGGGGCGGGAGCGCTGCATGGTCAGCCGAGGTGCGTGAGGGGAAGCGCGGTGGTGTCCTTGATGCGTTCGAGAACGAAGTTGGATTTCACGTCGATCACGCCGGCCTGCTTGAGCAGCCGCTCCATCATGAAGCGGGTGTAGTGGTCGAGGTCCTCGACCTGCACGCGCAGAAGATAGTCCATGTCGCCGGTCATCGAGTAGCACGCCACGACTTCCGGCCAGGCCTGCACGACCTTGCTGAAGTCGTCGATCGGCATCTTGCCGCGCTTCTCGAGCTTCACGTTCACGTAGGCGAGCAGCGCGAGCCCGACTTTCGCCGGGTCGAGCAGCGCGACGTACTGCCTGACGACGCCCGCCACTTCGAGCGCCCGTACCCGTCGCAAACAGGGGCTGGGACTCAGCGCGACCTTTTCGGCCAGCTCGACGTTCGAGAGCCGCCCATCGCGCTGCAGCAGGTCGAGGATCTTGCGGTCGGTGCGATCGAGCGTCGTGGCTAGCATTTCCACCCCCATCCGAGTTGTTCTCGGCATATTATTGCTCGACTCGAGCTGGATTGGGCCATCTTCGCAACCAAATGGCGCGGCCGCGTCCCTACAATGCCCACGCATTAGAACCGGCCACCAGGAGCGTGTCATGACCGATCTATGGGCGAACCCCATGGGCACGGACGGGTTCGAGTTCGTCGAATACGCTGCGCCCGACCCTAAAGCCCTCGGAAGGCTGTTCGAGGCGATGGGCTTCAAGGCGGTGGCCAGGCACCGCCAGAAGGACGTCACGCTCTACAAGCAGGGCGACGTCAATTTCATCATCAACGCCGAGCCGCGCTCGTTCGCGCAGAACTTCGCGCGCCGCCACGGCCCGAGCGTTTGCGCAATCGCCTTCCGCGTGAAGGATGCGCGGGCCGCTTACGCGCGCGCGCTCGATAACGGCGCATGGGGCGTCGAAGGCCACGCCGGACCGATGGAGCTGAACATCCCGGCCATCAAGGGCATCGGCGACTCGCTCATCTACCTGGTCGACCGCTACCCGGATAACGACTACGGCCACACGATCTACGACGTCGACTTCAAACCGCTGCCCGGGTTCGAGGCCTTCTGGGCCGGCAAGGCGCCCGCGCCGCAGGGCGCCGGGCTCGGTTACATCGACCATCTCACGCACAACGTTCACCGCGGCCGCATGAAGGAGTGGGCCGAGTTCTACGAGCGCCTGTTCAACTTTCGCGAAGTGCGCTACTTCGACATCGAGGGCAAGCTCACCGGCCTGAAATCGAAAGCGATGACCAGCCCGTGCGGCAAGATCCGCATCCCGGTCAACGAGAGCTCCGACGACCGATCGCAGATCCAGGAGTACCTCGAGGCCTACCAAGGCGAAGGCATCCAGCACATCGCGCTCGGCACGACGGACATCTACGCCACGGTCGATCGATTGACGGCAAGTGGCGTGGAGCTGCTCGACACGCCCGACACCTATTACGAGATGCTCGATCAGCGCCTGCCGGGCCACGGCGAGCCGATCGGCGAGCTGCGCAAGCGCCGCATTCTGCTCGACGGCGGACCCGATGTCGGGGACGGGGCCGCGACGTCCCCGGGCGGGCGAGGGCTCCTCCTGCAGATCTTCACGAAGACGCTGATCGGACCGATCTTCTTCGAGATCATCCAGAGAAAGGGTGACGAGGGCTTCGGCGAGGGCAACTTCCGCGCACTGTTCGAGTCGATCGAGCTCGACCAGATCCGGCGGGGCGTGCTGAAGCCGGCCGCCTAGTCGTCATTCCGGCGCCGAATGGAATGACGGAGACCCGAGTGCTCGACACGATCGTCAGCAACGCGCCGAAGCCGACCCTCCGCGGCGATTACTCGCGCGCGGGCGCCGACTGCGTCGTCGCACAACGCTGGAACGAGTACACGGCGGACGAGCACGCGCTGTGGCGCCGGCTCTACGAACGCCAGATGCGGCTCGTTCCCGGCTACGCCTGCGACGAGTATCTCGCCGGACTCGCGCGACTGGACGCCGGCGACGGGATCCCGCGCTTCGATGCGGCGTCCGCCAAGCTGCGGCGCGCGACAAACTGGGAGCTCGTCGCGGTGCCGGGACTGATTCCGGACCTTGCCTTCTTCGCGCATCTTGCCAACCGCCGCTTCCCGGTCACGCGCTGGCTGCGTTCTCCGACGGAATTCGACTACATCGTCGAGCCCGACGTCTTCCACGATTTTTTCGGCCACGTGCCGCTGCTTCTCGACCCGCTGTACGCCGATTACATGGAGGCGTACGGCAAGGGCGGCCTGAAGGCGGGCCGACTCGGCTCGCTGAAATACCTGGCCCGGCTCTACTGGTACACCGTGGAGTTCGGTTTGATGACCACGCCGCAGGGCCTGCGGATCTATGGTGCGGGAATCCTGTCCTCGGGCGGCGAAGTGGTGCACTCGATCGAGAGTCCGCGGCCGCGGAGAGTGACGTTCGACCTGGAGCGGCTGCTGCGCACCGAGTACAACATCGACCGCTACCAGGACACCTACTTCGCAATCGGGAGCTTTGCGCAGCTCATCGCCGACACCGCGCCGGACTTCACGCCGGTGTACGAACGGGTCCGTACGCTGCCGTCGTTCGCGACCGACCAAGCGGCGCCGGGCGACGTCCTCCTGCCCGCGGCGGCAGTGCGGCCGACCGCCCCGTAGTGGGTCTAAGATCTCGGCCACCCGGACTGCCCGTCGGCGGTTCGGGGCGAACGTTATGGCCGTTCCCGACGCAACTGCCGATCTCGCCCCGCTATGGCAGGCGATCGGGCGCGCGTATCGCGCGGACGAGGCGGAGACCGTCGCCGCGCTCCGGTCGCGCGTACGGCTCCCGCCCGCGCAACGCCGGCGAATCGCCGAGCGCGCGCTCGACCTGGCGCGCCGCATCCGCACGAGGACGCAGGAGTCCGCCGGCGCCGAGGCGTTCCTGCGCCGCTTTGCGCTCGCCACGCGCGAAGGGATCGTCGTCATGTGCCTCGCGGAGGCGCTCCTGCGCATCCCCGACGCCGAGACCGCCGACGCCCTGATCCGGGACAAGCTCGCCGGGACGCAATGGGACTCGGCGGACGAAGCCGAGGGCGGGCTGCTCGTCAACGCCGCCACCTGGGGCCTGATGCTCACCGGCAGGCTCGCGGCCTGGCGCGACGCGCCGGGCGACGAACCGGCCAGGCTCCTGCGGCGGCTCGTCGCCCGCGCCGGCGAGCCGGTGGTGCGCACCGCGATCCGACAGGCCATGAAGATCATGGCGGAGCAGTTCATCGTCGGCGAGACGATCGACGACGCCATCGAACGCGCGGCCGAGCGCGAGGCGCTCGGCTATCGTTTTTCCTACGACATGCTCGGCGAGGCCGCACGGACCGCGCGCGACGCGGAGCGCTACTTTGCCGCGTACGAGGCGGCGATTGAGGCGGTGGCGCGGGCCGCGCTGCGGCACCTTCCGGTCGAGGCGCGGCCCGGAGTCTCGATCAAGCTCTCCGCGCTGCATCCCCGATTCGAGGTCGCGCAGCACGCGCGCGTCGCCACCGAGCTCGCGCCACGCCTCGCCATGCTCGCGCAGCGCGCCGCTGTGGCCGGCATCCCGATCACGATCGACGCGGAGGAAAGCGAGCGGCTGGAGCTGACACTCGAGCTGTTCGCGGGTCTCGCGCGCGACCCGCGGCTCGCGGACTGGAGCGGGCTCGGGCTCGCGGTGCAGGCGTACCAGCGGCGCGCGATCCACGTCTGCGACTGGCTGGTCGCGCTCGCGGGGGCGACCGGCCGGCGACTGATGGTGCGTCTCGTCAAGGGCGCGTACTGGGACACCGAGATCAAGGCCGCGCAGATGCTCGGCCTCGACGACTATCCGGTGTTCACGCGCAAGAGCGCCACCGACGTGTCGTACATTGCGTGCGCGCAGGCCCTGCTGGCGGCCGGGCCGCGACTGTTCCCGCAGTTCGCGACGCACAACTGCCACACCGTCGCCACGGTGCTCGAGTGCGCAGCCGGACGGCGCGATATCGAGTTCCAGAAGCTACAGGGGATGGGCGACGCCCTCTACAACGCGCTGGTCCCCGAGTACGGGCTGCCGTGCCGCGTATACGCACCGGTCGGCGGCCACCGCGATCTCCTCGCCTATCTCGTCCGCCGGTTGCTCGAGAACGGCGCGAACAGCTCGTTCGTCCACCAGGTGGGCGACCCCGATGTGCCGCTCGAGCGGCTCGTCGCCGACCCGCTTGACGCGCTGCCCCGGCCCTATGCTCCGCACCCGCGCGTTCCGAAGCCGCGCGATCTCTATCCGGACCGGCGCAATTCGCGCGGCGTCGATCTGTCGGACCGCGCCGTGCTCGACCCGCTCATGGCGCGCACCGCTGCCGACCGGGCCATGAAACCGGCGCGATCGCCGAGGCGAGCACCGCCGACCTCGACGCGACGGTTCGAGGTGCCGCGGCGGCCTGGCGCGATTGGGATGCGACGCCGGCGGAGGCACGCGCGCGCTGCCTCGAGCGCGCCGCCGACGCGCTCGAGGCCCGGATGGACGAGCTCGTCTCGCTGTGCGTTCGCGAAGCGGGCAAGACGCTCGCCGACGCGGTCGCGGAAGTGCGCGAGGCGGTGGATTTCTGCCGCTACTACGCCGCGCGGGGACGCATCGAGTTCGCGGCGCCGGTCGACCTGCCGGGGCCGACCGGGGAGTCGAACCGGCTCGAGCTCGCGGGGCGCGGCGTGTTCGCGTGCATCAGCCCGTGGAACTTCCCGCTCGCGATCTTCACCGGCCAGGTCTCGGCGGCACTGATGGCGGGCAACGCGGTGGTCGCGAAACCCGCCGAACAGACGCCGCTCATCGGCGCGCGCGCGATCGCGATCCTGCACGAGGCCGGCGTACCGCGCGCGGTCCTCCGCCTCGTGGTCGGCACCGGCGAGGCGGTCGGCGCACCGCTCGTGCGGCATCCGTCGATCGACGGCGTGGTGTTCACCGGCTCGTACGAGACGGCTTGCGCGATCAACCGCGCACTGGCCGCGCGCGACGGGCCGATCGTTCCGCTCATCGCCGAGACCGGCGGCATCAACGCGATGATCGTCGATTCCTCGGCGCTGCCGGAGCAGGTGGTCGCCGACACCATCGCCTCCGCGTTCCAGAGCGCCGGGCAACGCTGCTCGGCGGCACGCCTGCTGCTCGTGCAGGAGGATGCCGCGCCGCGCATCCTCGAGATGCTCGCGGGCGCAATGGCCGAGCTCGTCGTCGGCGATCCCGCGCGGCCGGAGACCGACGTCGGCCCGGTCATCGACGCGGACGCTAGGCGCGCGCTGGATGCGCACATCGCACATCTGCGGTCGCGCGCCCGGCTGATCGCGGAAGCGCCGCTTCCCGCGATGAGGCAGGGAAGCTTCGTCGCACCGATCGCGTTCGAGATCCCGCTGGAGGACCTGCCGGAGCGAGAGGTGTTCGGGCCGGTGCTGCACGTCGTGCGCTGGCGTGCGACAGATCTGGACCGAGCGCTCGACGCGGTCGCCGCGACCGGCTACGGCCTCACTCTGGGGATCCACAGCCGCATCGAGCGCTTCGTCGAGCGTGTCCGCATGCGATTGCGCGTCGGCAACACGTACGTGAACCGCAACATGATCGGTGCGGTCGTCGGCGTGCAGCCGTTCGGCGGTGAGGGGCTCTCGGGTACCGGACCGAAGGCCGGGGGGCCGCACTACCTGCCGCGGTTTGCGATCGAGCGGACGGTCACGGTGAACACCGCTGCCGCGGGCGGGAACGCGGCGCTGCTCGCGCAGGCCGACTGAGGCCCGCCGAGTAAACCGCTGCCGCGGGGCCGCGCTTTTCCTGATCTCGGGGAGCACGAGTGGGCGCCAGTGGCGTTGCCCCTCGTATTGTGAAAACTAACTTGCGCGTTAGATCTCCGCGAGCGCCTCGCGCAACGCCTCGACCGCCGCATCGACCTCTTCCGGTTCGATCACGAGCGGCGGGGCGAAGCGCACCACGGTGCCGTGGGTGTCTTTCGACAGGACGCCGCGCGCGAGGAGGCCGTCCACGACGCGCCGGGCGCTGGCGCGCGCGGGGTCGATCTCGACGCCGACGAGCAGTCCCTTGCCGCGGACGTCCTGCACGAACGGGCTCGCGATCGCGGCGAGTCCGGACATGAGCCGCGCGCCGAGCTCCGCGGCCCGTTCGGACAAGCGCTCGTCGACCAGGACGTTGAGCGTCTCGAGTCCGACCGCAGCCGCGAGCGGATTGCCGCCGAACGTGCTGCCGTGATCGCCCGGCCGGAACACGCGCATGACGTCCTCGCTCGCGAGGAATGCCGACACCGGCAGCAGCCCGCCGCCGAGCGCCTTACCCAGCACCAGCCCGTCCGGCCGCACGCCTTCGTGGTCGCACGCGAGCAGCCGGCCGGTGCGGCCGAGGCCGGTCTGAACCTCGTCGGCGATAAACAGGACATCGCGCTCGCGGCACAATCGCGCGCACGCGTCCAGATAGCCGGCCGGGGGTACGACGATGCCGCGTTCGCCCTGGATCGGCTCGACGAGGAATGCGGCGGTGTGCGGTGTAATGGCGCGCTCGAGCGCCGCGACGTCGCCGTACGGCACCAACCGGAGCCCCGGCGGAAACGGGCCGAACCCCTGCCGATACTGCGCCTCCGACGACAGGCCGGTGATCGCGATCGAGCGCCCGTGGAAGTTGCCTTCGCACGCAATGATCTCGGCGCAATCGTGCGGCACGCGCTTCACCTCGTACGCCCACTTGCGCGCCGCCTTGAGCGCGGTCTCGACCGCTTCAAGGCCGGTATTCACCGGCAGAGCCCGATCCATGCCGGTGAGCCGGCAGAGCCGCGCGAGAAATGCGGGCAGCCGGTCGTTGTAATAGGCGCGCGAGGTCACCGCGAGTCGACCCGCCTGGGTGGTCAGCGCGCGCACGATGCGCGGATGTGCGTGGCCGAGGCTCACGGCGGAGTACGCCGACATGCAGTCGAGGTAGCGCCGGCCTGCCTCGTCCCAGACGTGCACACCTTCGCCGCGCACCAGGACGACCGGCAGCGGCGCGTAGTTCGCCGCGCTGTGCCGCCGCTCGAGCGCGATCGCGAGCGGCGTCGACGCCGCACCGGCTCCAAGCAGGACCGCGGCCGCCTGCTCGACGAGCTGAGCGGTCGACCCGCCGGCGTCGCAGTGGGGGTCGTATTCGACGATCTCGACGGCGAGCGGCGGCGCGTCCCGCACCAGTGCGTCGAGCGCCGGAATGAGCGTCGCCGCACGCAAGCCGCGCGGGGTCGGCGTCGTCACACCGGGTGCGTCCGCCGGATCGATCGCGTCGAGATCCAGCGTGACGCCATAGCCGACGGTCCCGCGCCGCACGCGCGCGAGCGCCTCGTCCAGCACTTTCTCCAGGCCGCGCCGTGCGATCTCGCGCATCGGGTATACGCGCACGCCGAGAGCGGCCAGCAGCGCGGCCTCCTCGGGCTCGAAGCTGCGCACGCCGATCACGCACACGTGCTCCGGCGCGAGCACCGCGCGCTCGACGCAAAGCGCGGCGCCACCCTGTCCGAGCAGCGCGGCGAGCGGCATGCCGTGCAGCCGCCCCGTGTGGCTCGTCTCGGGCGTGTGCGCGTCGAGGTGCGCATCGATCCACAGCAGCCCGACGGGCCCGCGGGCCGCCTCTGCCACGCCGTGCCAGGTCCCCATCGCGCAACTGTGGTCGCCGCCGAGCACGAGCGGCGCAGCGCCCGTGCGCAGCGCGTCCGTCACCGCGCGCGCGAGACGCGCGCATAGCCGGCAGACGGCCTCCGCAACCGGCTCGTCCGGCGCCGCGTCGGGGTGCAGCGTGTCGCCCCACTCGGCGGCGAGCCCGCGCGCGGCAAGAAATGCGTCCACGCCGGCAAGCCGGAGCCGTGCCGGACCGTCGGCACAGCCCGACGACTCTGCACCGAGGCCGCTCGCTACGCCGAGGATCCGGACGGGGCGCACGGCCTGCTGCGGTGCGGCCGCGACGGGCACGTGAAGGAGATCACGGACGTTCATGTCCCGTTGGATTGCAAGCGGCATGCCGGCGTTCGGCGAAGCCCGGTGGCGGTGTGCGAAAGGTCGCGGCATTGCAGTGCAGCGGCGCCGCGAGCGGCCGCAGTACACTCGTTGCTCGGGTCGAAAGGAGCATCGCCATGTCCCTCGCCAAGCTATCCGATCAGGAGATCGTCGCTGCCCTCGCGAAGCTATCCGGCTGGAGCCACGTGGACGGCCGCTCGGCGATCGCTAAGAAGTTCTAGTTCCCCGACTTCAACGAGGCGTGGGGGTTCATGTGCCGCGTCGCGCTCGCCGCGGAGAAGCAGGATCACCACCCCGAGTGGTTCAACGTGTGGAATCGCGTCGAGATCACGCTCTCGACGCACGACGCCGGCGTGCTCTCGGCGCGCGACGTGAAGCTCGCCGAGACGATCGAGGGCCTGGTGCGCTAGCCGCTCAGCGCCAGGGCTCGACGACCGCCTGCACCGCCGTGGCAACTGCGAGCGTCCTGCGGTCGCTGCCGCCGATCCCGGCGATCGTGATCCCGACCGGTGCTTCGCCCGGCCGGTGGCACGGAATCGTGGCGGCGCAGCCGTCGAGCACGTTCGCGATGCCGGTGTTGCGCAGCACCTTCAGGTTCCAGTCGAAGTAGGCCTCGTCGGTCACCGACGCTTCGGCGATCGTCGGCGGGATTACCGCCACCGTCGGATAAAGCATTGCGTCGTAGGGCGCGACGAGCGCGTCCGCTTCGCGAATCGTCGCCGCGCGCTCGTGCAGGATCTCGATGTAGTCGGCCGCGGAGAACGTCTCGCCCAGCACGAGCCGCTGCGCGACGCGCGGATCCAGCTCGCCGAAGCGGTCGCGGCGGCCGCGGTGCAGATGCCAGCTTTCCGCGCCCGCCAGGCCGCCGCTGCGAAAGAGGTCCTGCGCGCGCGTGAACACCGGCGCATCGATCGTCTCGACCCTCGCACCCGTCTTCGACAGTGCCTCGAGCGCGCGTTCGAACGCGCGTCCCACGCGCTCGTGCAACCCTTCGAGCAGGCTCGACTTCGGCACGACGAACCGCAACAGGCGCGCGGGCATGGCGGGCAGCGGCTCAGGCGGCTCCCCGGCAAGCACCACGTCGTACGCCGCGCAGCATTCGACCGAGTTCGCGAGCGGCCCCACCGAATCGAGCGTGTACGAGAGCGGGAAGGCGCCGTCGCGCGGAATGCGGGCAGCGGTCGGCTTCCATCCGGTCACGCCGCACAGCGCCGCCGGGATGCGCACCGAGCCGCGCGTGTCGCTGCCGAGCGCCATCACGCACATGCCGTCGGCCTGCGCGACGCCCGCGCCGGACGACGAGCCGCCGGGTACGCGACCGGTCGTCCGATCCCATGGACCGCGCGGCGTGCCGTAGTGCGGGTTGAGGCCGAGACCGCCGAACGCGAACTCGACCATGTTGGTGCGGCCGATGAGGATCGCGCCGGCCGCGCGCAGCCGCGCCACCGCGGGCGCGTCCGCCGCCGGCCGCAGCTCGAGCACCTTCGATCCCGCGCGGGTCACGTCGCCCGCGACGTCGTAGAGATCCTTCACCGATATCGGCAGACCGTCGATCGGAGAGCGCGCCACGCCCGCGCGGCGCAGCGCGTCCGCGTGTTCGGCATCGGCGCGCGCCGTGTCCGCGTACACCTTGAGGAATGCGCGCCCGCCCTCCCCCTTCGGATCGGCGATGCGCTCGAGCGCGGTCTCGACGAGCTGGCGACTCGTGGTGCGCCCGGCGGCGAGATCCTGGGCGAGGCGGCGTACTGTCCACATGGGTATCGACGAGGTGAGTTGGCGGAGGCGCGAGGATACCGCGACCGCGGGGAGAGACGCCGCAGTACACTCGCGCGGGTTTGTCGAGGGGAGCTCCTCATGGACTGCAGAAAGACCGTCTTCTGGCGCGAGACGCTATACGGCGAGGGCGGCGTCGCCGGCGCTCGCCCGGTCCACCGCGCCGCCGCACTCGCCGTGATCCCGAACCCCTACGCCGGCAAGAACGTGGCGGACCTCGAGCCGCTGTACGACCTCGGCGCGGCGCTCGCCGAGCGCCTGATGCCCGAGCTGGTGGCGCTGCTCGGGGGCCCTGCGGTGAGCTACGGCAAGGCCGCGATCGTCGGCGTGAACGGCGAGATGGAGCACGGCGCGGCCGTGCTGCATCCGAAGCTCGGCAAGCCGATGCGCGCCGCGGTCGGAGGGGCGAGGCGATCATCGCCTCCAACGTCAAGGTCGCGACCGCGGGCGCGCCGATCGATGTCCCACTCAACCACAAGGACAACATCTGGTCGTTCGACGAGCTGGACACGCTGACGGCCATGATCGCGGACGCACCGCGCCCCGACGAGATCGTGGTGATCCTCGCGATCGCCGACGGCGGACGCGTGCGGGCGCGCATCGCGAAGAGTCGCATCTAGTCGACGATCGGCCGGCCTCGACATTTGCGCGTGCGGCGCGCCACGACGCAGCGAGCGTAGAATGCTGCACTGCAGCGACGCGCTTTCAGGGAGGCTCGGTTGGCCGCATATTCTGCTTCGATGAGCGCCGGCAAGTCGGGCGCGAGGCGCATCGGAGCGCTGACGCTCGGTGCGCTGGGCGTCGTCTTCGGCGACATCGGCACGAGCCCGTTGTACGCATTCAAGGAGGCGTTCGCCGGCGCCCACCCGCTTCCGATCACCGTAGCCCACGTCTACGGCGTGCTGTCGCTGATCTTCTGGTCGGTGACGCTGATCGTGTCGCTGAAGTACATCACCTTCGTGCTCCGCTTCGACAACAAGGGCGAAGGCGGAGTGCTCGCGCTGCTCGCCTTCGCGCAGCGTCTGTTCAGGGCGAAGCCCCGGCTGCAGTGGACGGCGGGCGTCATCGCGGTGTTCGCGGCATCGCTCTTCTACGGCGACGCGGTGATCACGCCCGCGATCTCGGTGCTCTCCGCGGTGGAAGGCCTGTCGGTGGCGACCCCTGCGCTCGAGAGGTGGGTCGTGCCGATCACCCTCGGGATCATCGTCGCACTGTTCGCCATCCAGCAGCACGGCACCGGGAAGGTCGGGAAGCTGTTCGGCCCGATCACCGTCGTCTGGTTCCTCACGCTCGCGGCGCTCGGGCTCGCCAGCATCGCGAAGACCCCGGACATCGTGGCCGCGCTCGACCCGAGCCATGCGGTGGCGTTCGCGTACCGATCGCCCGGACTCGCTTTCCTCGCGCTCGGTGCGGTGTTCCTGACGCTCACCGGCGGCGAGGCGCTGTATGCGGACATGGGGCACTTCGGACCGCTGCCGATCCGCGTCGCCTGGTTCGGGCTGGTCCTGCCGGCGCTGATGCTGAACTACCTCGGCCAGGGTGCGCTGGTGCTGCGCGATCCCGAGGCGGTCAAGAACCCGTTCTACCTGCTCGCGCCGCCCGAGCTGGTGCTGCCGCTGGTCGCGCTCGCGACCGCGGCGACGGTCATCGCGTCGCAGGCGACCATCTCCGGCGCGTTCTCGGTCACGCAGCAGGCCTCGCGCCTCGGCTACCTGCCGCGCATCCCGGTGACGCACACCTCCGAGACCGAGCGCGGCCAGATCTACATCGGCCGGGTCAACTGGCTGCTGATGGTGCTGGTCGTGCTGCTCGTGGTCGGCTTCGGCTCGTCGAGCAATCTCGCGGCGGCGTACGGCATCGCGGTGTCGGCGACGATGGTGCTCGAGACCTCGCTCGTCGCGATCGTGGTGTTCGCGCTGCCCGGGCGGCTGAAGGGTGTCGTGCTCGCGATGCTCGCCCTCGTCGCCCTCGTCGAGCTGACCTTCTTCGCGTCCAACGCCACCAAGATCCTCGCCGGCGGCTGGTTCCCGATCCTGTGCGGGCTCGCGATCTTCACCCTCCTCTCCACCTGGAAGCGCGCGACCGACATCCTCAACGACCATGCCGCGCAGCAAGAATATCCCGATCGCGGGCTTCTTCGAGCACCTCGGCGACGTGGCCACGGTGCCGGGCACCGCGGTCTTTCTCTCCGCCGAGCACCGACGCGGTGCCGACGACGATGCTGCACAACCTGAAGCACAACAAGGTCGTGCACGAGCGCGTCGTCTTCCTCACCCTGGCCACGGCCGACGTGCCGCGGGTACCCGACGCCGAGCGCACCGAGGTGCACGTGATCATCCGCAAGCGCGCCTACCAGGCGACGGTCGCCTACGGCTTCATGGAGGAGCCGGACGTTCCGCGCGCGCTCGCGCTGCTCGCCCGGCACGGGCTCGCGGTTCGAGCGCGACGAAACGACGTTCTTCCTCGGCAAGTCCACGCATCGCGCGCGCCGAGCGCCCCGGGCTGTTCACCTGGCGGCGCGGAGCTGTTCCGCTGGATGCAGCGCAACAGCCCGAGCGCCGTCGAGTACTACAACCTGCCGCCCGATCGCGTGATCGAGCTCGGGACGCAGCTCACGCTGTAGTCGACGTCGTCGCGGCTGCACGCGGCCGACCCGCCGCGGTACCATGGGCTCGAACGCGTACGACCCTCTCGGAGACTCCCATGGCTGCAACCACCCAGGCCGAGCCCGCGGCGACCAAGGCAAAGGCCGCTCCCGCGCCGCTCGCGTATCTCACGGGCTTCGACAACGAGTTCGCCACCGAGGCGCTGCCGGGCGCGCTGCCGGTCGGCCGGAACTCGCCGCAGCGGTGTCCGTACGGTCTGTACGCCGAGCAGCTCTCGGGCACCGCGTTCACCGCGCCGCGCGGCGCGAACCGCCGCACCTGGATGTACCGCATCCGTCCCGGCGCGGTGCACAAGCCGTTCCGCCGCATCGAGAACGGCCGGATGACGAACGAGTTCGGCGCCGCGGTCGCGACGCCGAACCAGCTGCGCTGGAGCCCGCTGCCGATCCCGTCGCAGCCGACCGATTTCGTCGACGGCCTGGTCACGATGGCCGGCAAGGGCGCACCCGATGCGATGACCGGCTGCGCGATCCACCTCTATGCCGCGAACGCTCGATGACCGACCGGTACTTCGTCGACGCCGACGGCGAGCTGCTGATCGTGCCGCAGCTCGGGCGCCTGCGCGCGATCACCGAGACTGGGCGTGCTCGAGGTGGAGCCGCAGGAAATCGCTCGTCATCCCGCGCGGCGTGCGCTTCCGCGTCGAGCTGCCGGATGGCCAGGCGCGCGGCTACGTCTGCGAGAACTTCGGCGCGTACCTGCGCCTCCCCGACCTGGGCGCGATCGGCTCGAACGGCCTCGCCAATCCGCGCGACTTCATGTACCCGGTCGCCGCATACGAGGACCGCGAAGGGCGCTTCGAGCTCGTCAACAAGTTCCTCGGCAACCTGTGGGCCGCGAGATCGGCCACTCGCCGCTGCGACGTCGTCGCGTGGCACGGCAACTTCGCGCCGTACAAGTACGACCTGCGCCGCTTCAACGTGATCGGCTCGATCAGCTACGACCATCCCGATCCGTCGATCTTCCTCGTGCTGCAGTCGCAGTCGGACACGCCCGGCGGTCGACATGATCGACTTCGTGATCTTCCCGCCGCGCATCCTCGCGATGCAGGACACGTTCCGGCCGCCGTGGTTCCACCGCAACGTCGCGAGCGAGTTCATGGGGCTGATCCACGGCGTCTACGACGCGAAGGCCGAGGGCTTCGTGCCCGGCGGCGCGAGCCTGCACAACTGCATGACCGGCCACGGCCCCGACGCCGAGACCTTCGAGAAGGCGATCGCGCGCCGACACCTCCAAGCCGCATTACGTCCAGGACACCATGGCCTTCATGTTCGAGACGCGCCTGCCGATCCGGCCGACCCGGTTCGCGCTCGAGGCCGCTGAGCTGCAGCAGGACTACTACACCTGCTGGCAAGGGCTCGCGAAACACTTCGACCCGCGAAAGCCATAGTCCATGCACGAGATCAACGAGACGCACGACCGGGCGCTCGCCAGCTGGGTCGAGTCGGCCAGCTCGGGCGGCACCGACTTCCCGATCCAGAACCTGCCGTTCGGCATCTTCCGTCGCGAGGGGAAGAACGAACCGTTTCGCGGCGGGGTAGCGATCGGCGATCAGATCCTCGACATCGCCGCCGCGCACAAGGCCGGCGCGTTCTCGGGCGACGCAGCGTCCCCGGCGGCGCACTGTTCCGGTCAGACGCTGAACGCGCTTCATGGCGATGGGGCCGGCGGCCTGGTCCGCGCTGCGCCTCGCGCTCTCGCGCGCGCTGCGCGAAGGCAGCCCGATGCAGGGAAAGCTCACGGCGTGCCTCGTGCCGCAGGCGCACGCCGAGCACGCGGTGCCGGCGGCGATCGGCGACTACACCGACTTCTACGCGTCGATGTACCACGCCACGACCGTCGGCAAGCTCTTCCGGCCCGACAATCCGCTGCTGCCCAACTACAAGTGGGTGCCGATCGGCTATCACGGCCGCGCCTCCTCGATCGGCGTGAGCGGCGCAGGCCTTCCCGCGCCCCGTTGGCCAGACGTTGCCGAAGGACGCGCAGACGCCGGTCTTCGGCCCGTCCCGGCGTCTCGACTACGAGCTGGAGGTCGGCGTCTACGTCGGCGTCGGCAACGAGCTCGGCCAGCGCGTCCCGCTCGCCGACGCCGAGGCGCACGTGTTCGGCCTGTGCCTGCTCAACGACTGGTCGGCGCGCGACATCCAGGGCTGGGAGTACCAGCCGCTCGGTCCGTTCCTCGCGAAGAGCTTCGCGACCACCATCTCGCCGTGGATCGTGACGCTCGAGGCGCTCGCGCCGTACCGCACCGAGTGGACGCGCCCGGTCGACGATCCGCAGCCGCTGCCCTATCTCGATTCGGCGGAGAACCGCGGGCGGGGCGCGTTCGACGTGCAGCTCGAAGTGTGGCTGGAGACGGAAAGGATGCGCGCCGCGCGCAGCGGCCCCGCCCGTCTCTCGCAATCGAGCCTGCGCCACGCTTACTGGACCGTCGCGCAGCTGGTGACGCATCACACCGTGAACGGCTGCAATCTCCAGCCGGGCGACCTGCTCGGCACCGGCACGCAGTCGGGCCCAACGCCCGAGGAGGCCGGCTCGCTGCTCGAGCTGTCCGACGCGGGCAAGCGGCCGATCGCGCTGCCGCACGGCGAGACGCGCACGTTCCTTCAGGACGGCGATGCGGTGATCCTGCGCGGCTGGTGCGAGAAGCCCGGCTTCAAGCGCATCGGCTTCGGTGAGTGCCGGGGGACGGTATTGCCGGCCGTCTGACCGCGCCCGCCGCCGCGCGCGCGACGGCGTAGTTGATCAGCGCACGAAGCGGCCAGAACCGGTCGCGAGCACGGTGTCGACCAAAGTGGAACCGGCCCGCGAAGCGGGCCCGTAGACGACCACGAAACCGCCGACATCGTGGTTCCCGAGCTGCTCGAGGCCCGCGATCAGGTCTTCGCGCAACAGCCGAGCGGGCGCGCGCTGCAGCCCCGCCACGAGCACCTTCGCATTGATGAAGCCCTCCAGGCTGCTGAACGAAGGCTCGGCGTTCGGCGCCGCGGCCTTAAGCGCGGCCTTGTGCTCGGCAACCACGGGCGGCGTCGCGCCCCACGGAAATGGCACCACCTGCGTGAAGATGACGCCGTGCGCGTCCTTCCCGAGCGTGCGCGTCATCTGCTGTGCGCCGGAGTTCACGGCCATGAAGCGCGTGTCGGCGCTGCGGGCTCTCATCTCCTTGACGACCTCGCCGTACAGTGCATAGGACCCGTGGTTGAACACGACGTCGAGCTTCGCCGCGACGATCTGATCCGCGATCCTCTTCGCGTCGGGCTTTTCGTTCGGGATCGCGATCGCGGCGGCAACGTCCAGGTTGTAGCGCGCGAGAAGCTTGCGGACGTTCGCCAGGTGCTTGCGACCGGTGTCGCTGTCCGAGTGGAGGAATCCGATCCGGCGGCTGCCGGACTCGAGCGACAGGTCGATGAGCCGCTCGAACTCGCTGTAGTGCGCCGCGCGAACGGGAAAGACATAGCGGTTGAACGGATCGCGCATCTCGGGCGAACCGGCGAGACAGGCGACGAGCGGCACGCGCTTCTCGGTCGCCACGCGCATGCTGGCGACGCACGGCCCGCCCTCGATACCGCCGAATACCGCGAGCACATTCTCGCGGTCGATCAGCAGCGCGGTGTTCTCGGCGGCTTTCGCCGCGTTCCCGGCATCGTCGAGCGTCGTGAGCACGAGTCTGCGGCCGTGCACGCCGCCGGCCGCGTTCACCTTGTCGAAGTAGGCGCGCGCGCCGAGCTGGACGGCTTTCCCGTGCTCCGCCAGTCCGCCGGAGAGCGCGATCGTCTGCCCGATCACGACGTCGTTTTCGGCCGCATGAGCGAAGGTGGAAAGCAGCGCGAGGGCGACGCCTCCCAGCGCGTCGGTCGTGGATCGGAATGTACGCATTGCGAATCGACTCCTACAGGTCCATGCTCGGAGGACGCAGCCGGTAAAGCAAGCCCGATGCCAGCCGACCGGGCGGCGCTTCCGCCGGGACGGGTGGACGGTTCCGCGCGTTCCTGGTGGGCGAACACCGTTGGGTAGCAAGGCTATTCCGGCTTTCGCGACCTGACCGGGTAGAATTCCCGCCTTTCCCGCAATTCCCTTGGCATGAAGCTCGCCAGCTTGAATAACGACACACGCGATGGCGCGCTCTGCGTGGTCGAGCGCGACTTCAAGATCGCGACGATCGCATACGACGTCGCACCCACGCTGCAGGCCGCGCTCGACGACTGGAACTACTGCGCGCCGCGCCTCCAAGAGCTCTCAGACGCGGCCAACCGCGGGCCCGAAGGCTCGCGCTGGTTCGAGCCGGACCTCACGAAATTTCACGCCCCATTGCCACGCGCCTTCCAGTGGCTCGACGCGTCCGCGTATCTGTCGCACGCCGAGCGCGTGCGCAAGGCGCGCGGCGCGGAGCTGACGAGGGAACTGCGCGAAGAGCCGCTCATGTATCAGGGCGGCTCGGATGCCTTCCTCGGCCCGCGCGACCCGATTCCGGTCGAGAACGAGGGATGGGGCATCGATCTGGAGGCAGAGATCGCCGTGATCCTCGACGACGTGCCGATGGGCGTGAAGCGCGAGAAGGCCGCCGAGCACATCCGGCTCTTCATGCTCGTCAACGACGTCTCGCTACGCAACCTCGTGCCCGCGGAACTCGCGAAGGGCTTCGGCTTCCTCCAGTCGAAGACGTGGACCGCGTTCTCGCCGGTCGCGGTTACACCGGACGAGCTGGGCACTGCCTGGGACGGGCGCAAGGTCCATCTGCCGCTCGTCGTGCACGTGAACGGCACGCTGCTCGGACAGCCGAACGCCGGCGTCGACATGACGTTCGACTTCCCGCGACTCGTCGTGCACGCCGCGAAGACGCGTCCGCTCGGCGCCGGGACGGTTCTCGGCTCGGGCACGGTCTCGAACAAGGACCCGAAGGCCGGCGTCGGCTGCATCGCCGAGAAGCGCGCGCTCGAGATCATCGCGGGCGGCGCGGCCACGACGGGGTTCCTGCAGTTCGGGGACCGCGTGGAGATCGAGATGCGCGACGGCGAGGGTCGCTCCGTCTTCGGTGCGATCGAACAGGACGTCGTGAGGATCGGTCACCGGGCGGCGCTCGTCGAACCTGCGGCTGAAGCGGGCTAGGCCCGGGCGTGCGGACGATCGCGCACCCGGCCCACGCTCCGGGCAAAGCGCTGATCGTCTACTGCGCGGGGATCTTTTCGCTGCTCGCCCTTGCGAGCGACCTCTACCTGCCGGCGCTCCCCGCCATCCGGTCCGCGCTCGGCGCGACCGACGCGCAGGCGCAGCTCACGCTTTCCGCGTTCGCGATCGGGTTCGGCACGGCGCAGCTTGCCTACGGCCCGCTCTCGGATCGCTTCGGCCGCCGGCCGGTGCTGCTCACCGGACTCGCGTTGTTCATGCTCGGCTCGATCGCGTCGATGCTCGCGCCCTCGATCGAGATGCTCGTCGCGGCGCGCCTCTTCCAGGGCGTCGGCGCGTGCAGCGGCCCGGTCATCGGGCGCGCGATCGTGCGCGACGTGTTCGACCCGGTGCGCGGCGCGCGAGCGCTCGCCCACATCATGATGCTGGTGGTCCTGGTGCCGATGTTCGCGCCGCTCCTCGGCGGCTATCTCACCGTCTGGTTCGACTGGCGCGCAACCTTCGCGCTGATGCTCGTGTACGGCGTCGCGCTGTGGGTCGCAACGTGGACGGTGCTGGCCGAGTCCAACCGGCATCCCGAGGCGACCGCGACCCACTTCCTGCAGCTCGCACGCAACGCGCGGACCATCTACACCAACAGGACGTTCTCCGCCTACGCGGTGTGCTTCACGATCACCTATGCGGGGCTGTTCTTCTTCCTTTCGGCGTCGGCGTTCGTGCTGATCGAAGTGCTGCGCGTGCGTCCACAGGACTTCGGGCTGTGGTTTATCATCCCGGTCACCGGCAATTTGGTCGGCTCCTTTGTCTGCTCGCGGCTCACGCGCCGCTTCGCGCTCCCGGCGCTTCTCGGCATCGGCACCGGCTTCGCCGCTACCGGCGGTTTGCTGATGCTCGCGCTCGCGGCGGCAGGCGTGGCCCATCCGCTCGCGCTGTTCGGGCCGATGATGCTCTATCTCTTCGGGCACGCCTTCATCAATCCGATCTGCCTCGCCGCCGCGGTCGCGCCGTTCCCGAGGATCGCCGGCACCGCGTCCGCACTCCTCGGCTGCACGCAACTCGTCGTCGCTGCGCTGGTCGGGCAGCTCTTCATGCGGCAGTTCTTCGACGGCGCGCCGATCCAGCTCGCGGCCGCGGTCGCGCTCGCCGGGTGCCTGGTGCTCGCGTCCTACCTGCTGCTGATCCGGCAGCTCGACCGGCACTGACGGCAATACAATCCGCCCCGACGCAGGCTTAACGGGAGAAGGCAGACATGACGCTGAAGAACCGGATGGCGGTGGTCACGGGCGCCGGATCAGGCCTTGGCCGGGCGATTGCACAGATGATGGCGGTACGCGGCGCCGCGGTGGCCGCAATCGACATCGACGAAACGACGGCAAAGGAAACGGCGCAGCTCATCGCGGCGGCCGGCGGGCGCGCTGCGGGCTACCGAGCCGACGTCAGCCGGGCGAGCGAGATGGATGAGGCCGTTACGGCCGCCGTTCACGACCTGGGCGCGCTCGAGGTCATGGTCAACAACGCCGGCATTCTCGACGGCTACTTCAACGTCGACGAGATGGACGAGCAGGTCTGGCGGCGCGTGATCGACATCGATCTGACGAGCGTGTTTCTCGGCTGCAAGCGGGCGCTCAGGGAGATGCTGCCGCGCGGGCGGGGACGGATCGTCAACATGGCGTCCGTGGCGGGCCTCAACGGGACGGGCGGCGGCGCGGCTTACATCGCCGCCAAGCACGGCGTGGTCGGCCTCACGCGACAGATGGCGGTCGTGTACTCCGCGCACGGCATCACGATCAACTGCGTCTGCCCGGGCCCGATCCTCACCGGTCTCCGCGAGCACTCCCAGCAGCTCCTCGGTCCCGGCGTTCCCGACATTCGCGGCCGCGGCGTCGCGGTCAACGACGATCAGATCCGCGCGCTGATTCCGGCGGGAACCCGCGGCAGCGTCGACGACGTCGCGGCGGCGGTGTGCTACCTCGCCTCGGACGAGGCGGGCTACGTCACCGGGCACAGTCTCGTCGTCGATGGCGGGTGGCGGGCGAAGTAGGTCACCGGGCCCGGTGCTGAGTTCCTCCTTCCTGCTGATCCGACCGCTCACCGCGCGTCGCAACCCTCCGGACCTGAGGACTCACCGATGATCTCGCCTGCGGCGCGCGCCAATCACCTGCGGACCCGCCGGGCGCACGAGCACAGCCGCGTCACCTACGTCGAGCTCTTCTTCGACCTGGTGTTCGTGTTCGCCATCACTCAGCTCTCGCACGGCCTGCTGGAGCACATGACGCTGCAGGGGGCGCTGCAGACCGGGTTCCTGATGCTGGCGGTGTGGTGGCTGTGGATCAACGTCTCGTGGATGACCAACTGGCTCGACCCCGAGAAGGCGCCGGTGCGACTGATGCTGATGGCGCTGATGCTGGCGGGCCTCGTGCTGTCGGTGTCGATTCCCCACGCGTTCGCGGAGCGGGCGCAGGTGTTCGTTCTGGCGTACGTGTTCATGCAAGTGGGTCGAACGCTCTTCATTCTATGGGCGCTCAGGGGCCACAGCCCGCGGAACTACCGCAACTTCCAGCGCATCGGGGCCTGGGTACTGCTGGGCACGGTCCTCTGGATCGCGGGCCTGTATTTCGACGGCGGCTCGCGCTTCGGTTTGTGGGGCGCGGCGCTGGCCATCGAATACGCGTCCCCGTGGTTCGGTTTCTGGACGCCCGGGCTCGGCTGCTCGACCACCGCCGACTGGGACGTCGAAGGCGGGCACATGGCGGAGCGCTGCGGCCTCTTCATCATCATCGCGCTCGGCGAGTCGATTCTCGTCACAGGCACCACCTTCGCGAACCTGGCGTGGACCGCCGAGACGGGCGCGGCCTTCGTCGTCGCCTTCGTCGGCAGCGTGGCCATGTGGTGGGTCTATTTCAACATCGGCGCCGAACGCGGCAGCCGCCTGATCGCCGGCTCCGACGATCCCGGGCGCATGGCCAGGACGGCGTACACCTACCTGCACATCCCCATCGTCGCCGGCGTCGTCGTGGCGGCGGTGGCGGACGAGCTGGTGCTGGCTCATCCGGGCGGCCACGTCGAGGCGAAGGCGGCGGCCGCGATCCTGGGCGGGCCCGCGCTCTACCTGATCGGCAACGCCCTCTTCAAGCGCACCTCGTCGAAACACGTCCCGCTGTCCCATCTGGTGGGCCTCGGCCTGCTCGCCCTGCTGGTTCCGGTCTGCGGGTTCGTCACGCCGCTGATCCTGTCCGCAGGCACGACGGCCGTGCTGATCGTCGTGGCGATCTGGGAATGGATGTCGCTCGGGCGCCGCGGTCACGCACCGCAACCGGCCGACGCCTGAGCGGGTACCATCGGCCGGCGCTGCGCCGATCGGCTGTTCAAGAGAGGGGGGTCGCAGACCATGATCGACCGAGCACTGTTCTTCGCCGCCCGCATCCTGATTCCGAGCGTGTTCGTCGGTCTCGGGCTCGAGCGCCTGCTCATCTTCGCCGGCGTCATCCCGGGACCGCCGTTCTCCGTCGGGGCGGCTGCGTTCAGCGTCTTCGAGCTCGTGGCCGGCCTGCTCGTCATGGTCGGCTGGAAGATGCGCTGGGTGGCCGGCCTGCTCGCCGTCTTCATCCTCGTGGACGCCTTCACGGCACACCCGTTCTGGACGCATCCGGCCGCCGAGCAGCACTCCCAGTTGCTGCATTTCCTGAAGAACCTGTCCACGCTGGGCGGGCTCCTGCTCCTGGTATGGATGGACGGCAAGCTGCGGCCGGGTCGCGCGAGCTGACGCTCGCCCCGTAAATCGCGCGCCGCTCGCGCTCTTCGTCGCGGTTTCCGCGCATTCGCTCGTAGGGAGGTTCCAATGATCGCCGTCATCTTCGAAGTCGTCCCGGCGCCCGGCCGCAAGCAGGAGTATCTCGACCTCGCCGCGAGCCTGCGGCCCGAGCTGGAGAAGACCGACGGCTTCCTCTCGATCGAGCGCTTCGCGAGCCTCACCAACGAGGGTAAGGTGCTCTCGCTCTCGTTCTGGCGGGACGAGGAGGCGGTCCGGCGCTGGCGCGAGCTCGAGGGCCACCGCGCCGCGCAGACGCGCGGGCGCGGCGGCGTCTTCAGCGACTACCGGCTGCGCGTGGCGACCGTCGCGCGCGACTACACGATGACCGATCGCGAGCAGGCGCCGGCCGACAGCCGCGCGCGCCACGGGTAAGCGCCGTGCATCCGAACGAGGCGCTGATCGAACGCTTCTATCGCGCGTTCCAGGCGCGCGACGCCGCAACAATGGGGGCGTGCTACCACGCCGAAGTCGTGTTCTCCGACCCGGTGTTTCCCGAGCTGCGCGGCGGCGCGGCGGGCGCGATGTGGGCGATGCTCTGCGCGCGCGCGAAGGACCTCGATGTGGTGTTCGGCGACGTTCGCGCCGACGACATGCGTGGCCATGCGCACTGGGAAGCGCGCTACACGTTCTCGCCCACCGGCCGGCACGTCCACAACGTGATCGAGGCGACCTTCGATTTCCGCGACGGATTGATCGTGCGCCACGTCGACCGCTTCGGCTTCTGGCGCTGGGCGCGCCAGGCGCTCGGAGCGACGGGATGGCTCCTCGGCGGAACCCCGATCGTGCGCAACAAGGTGAGGTCGGAGGCGCGCCGCGGGCTCGACGCCTTTCTGCAGAAGCAGGCGGGTACCGCCGCCGGACCTCAGCGCACGACCTCGCGCTGAAGCAGCCCGTTCCGCTCACCCGCCTCGATCATGCTCGCGCACTGCTCGGGCGTGAGGCGCGTGTTGCCCGGCGCCGTCTCGTCGCGCATGAGATTCCCCGGATCGATCGAGTGCTTGCCCGAGTCCAGGAGAACGTGCGCGAGCTCGTGCGCGAGCGCGAGCGGCAGGTCCCGAATCCACGCGGTCATCCAAACGGTGAACACGAGCTCGGGGCGGGTCGCGGTGTTGCCGGTGCCGAACGCTTCGGCGTCGAAGGTCGGTACGTGGCGCGTGTCGCGCACGAAAAACACTGCGGGCTTTGCCGGCCGCACGCGTCGCACGAGCGCTCGCGAGACCGGCGTCGAGAGATAACGCAGGCCGGGATCGCCGCCTTCGAAGCGGTAGAGCTCCGCGCGTTCGAGCCTGATGCCGCATTGCGCGAGGATCGCGGCGGCCTCGCGCACCGCGGCGAGGATGCGCTCCGGCTCCCAGGGTGTGGCGCGCTCAGTTTCGACAAAGGTGAATAGATCGAGCTGCAGCCGATGCGTGGACGGTGCGGGTCCCGCGTACGGCAGCGCGTGCTCAGGAAGCGGCCAGGTGTCGGCGAGACGGAACGGCGCAGCCGGCTGGGCGCGCGCGGCCAGCGCGCAGCAGAGAAGCCAGACGAGAAACGCGGCACGCACGGTGCCCCGATTCTAGACGCGGTTGAAATTTTCATCCTCGCGGTGCATAGTGCGCCCGGTCGATTCTTGCGGCGGCTCGCCATGAAGAAGCATCTGTTCGCAGCGCTCGCGCTCGCCGCGTTCGCCGTTCCGGCCCTGCCGCACCACGGCTGGAGCGAATACGACAGCTCGCAGCCCCTCACCCTCACCGGCAAGATCGTCGAGTCGGGCTACGAGCATCCGCACGGTCACGTCCGGTTGCAGACACCGACCAAGACCTGGAACGCGGTGCTCGCGCCGCCGACACGCATGGAAAACCGCGGCCTCCCGAAGGAGGCGCTCAAGGTGGGCAACACCGCTACGGTGGTCGGCTACCCCAACCGCAACAAGCCCGACGAGATGCGCGCCGAGCGCATCACGATCGACGGGAAGACGGTCGAGCTGAGGTAGCGCGCGGCCGGCCGAGGGGGTCGCTCGAGAAGCCCCCCGCCCCGCGGCGCAAAGAGGAGGAGCGAACGCGCGAGTCCCGCGCGGCCGGACACCATGGATTTCACGGAATGGCTCTCGGTACTCGAGCACTCGTCCCTCGCCGAGGTGATGCGACACTCGCTGTGGACCTACCCGATCGTCGAGATCGTCCACATCGTCGGGATCGCGACCTTCGTCGGTTCGGTGGTGCTCTTCGATCTGCGGCTGCTCGGCTTCTCGCGGACGGTATCGATCCGCTCGCTCGAGCGGCACCTGCTGCCGTGGTCCTGGGTCGCGCTGCTGCTGATCGTGCCGAGCGGCGTCGCGATGCTCTCGGCGCACGCGACCGACTTCGCCGGCAATCCGGCGTTCCGCGTCAAGCTCCTGCTGATCGCGCTCGCGGGCGTCAACGCGCTTGCGTTCCACAACGGCGTCTACCGCTCGGTCTCGACGTGGGACCAGCACCAGCCGACCCCGCTCTCGGTGAAAGCCTCGGCGCTCATCTCGCTCGCGATCTGGCTCGGCGTGATTGCCTGCGGACGCCTGATTGCCTACCTATGATCGGCGCATGTCCCCTCGAGTAGAAGCATTGATGCGCCTCGCAACCCGGATCTGCCTGTTCGCCGCCGTCGCGCTCGCCGGCTGCGTGGGGCCGACGAAGATCGTGCAGCAGTGGCAGGACCCGGCCTACACCGGCGGCCCGATGAAGCGGGTCCTCGTGATCGGCATCACGCGCGAGGGCACGGTGCGCCGGGTGTTCGAGGATGCGTTCTGCACCCAGCTCAGGGCGCGCGCGGTCGAGTGCGTCCAGAGCTACACGCTGGTGCCCGAGGACGGCATCGCGCCGCGCGACCGCTACGATAAGGCGGTGCGGGCTTCCCTAGCGGGATAGCCGCGGCGCCCCTGCGTCCGCGATCCCCTCGCCGTAGTACATCCGCGACACGCGCGCCCAGTACGCGCCGGCTTCGCACATCGGGCAGGCGCGCGAGGTGCCGTACATCTCGCAGCCCGCCAGGTCGCGCGTGCCGAGCCGTCGCGCGGCGTCGCGGATGCCCTGCATCTCCGCATGCGCGGTCGGGTCGTTCGCGGTGATCACCGCACTGATCCCTTCGCCCACGATCCTGCCGTCCTTCACGATCACCGCGCCGTAGGCCTGGTCGCCGCGCTCGACCGAGATCCGCCGCATCTCGAGCGCGCGGCGCATGAAGGCGTCGCGCGTCGGGCTCTCGGGCTGGCCGATGGGCGGCAGGTCCCGTCCCTGGGCACGCGCCGCGGGGATCAGGAGCAGCCCCGTAGCACCCGCGATGAAGCCCCGGCGCAGTTGGTTGCACTCGCAACGATCGATCGACATGACGAGGCGACACTTACCATCCTGCCCTCGGTTCTGTCTACTGCGCGCGCCATGCACCCACCTCGAACTCGCCCACCGCCACCATCCCGCCGCGGCTCTGCAGGCGCAGCGTGACGGTCCGCTCCTCGACCTCGCGCGTGCCGAAGCGCGTCTGCAGCTTGACCTGCAGCGTCGTCGCGCCGGCGACGATCTGCTGGCGGTGGCCGTAGAAGTTCGCCTGAATCGTGTACTTCCCTGGCTTCGCCTGCTTCAGCGAGAACTCCTCCGGTCCATACCCGCCGGTGAAGTCGCGCGACATCCGCCCGCCCTGGTAGGACAGCGGGTTGCCGTAGTACGCGCGCTCGCCGTTCGGGTCGGTGACCCACAGGTCGATGTCGGTGTTGTCCGCGTCCCAGGTGAGCACGACGCGCAGATCCACGGGAAGGTTCTTGAGCACCCGCGGGTCGAAGCGACTCGTGTCGAGCGGGATTGCGGAGGTCGCGACGAGGGCATTCAGTTCGGCGAGCGCGATCAGCTCCACTTCCGGGAACCGGCCGTGCCATGGGCGCGCCACCACCTCGTAGAGCACGTCGACCGCCTTCTGCGGCTGGCCGTCCGCGGCGTACGCGAGGCCGAGATCGCGATAGGACTGCGGCTCCTCCGGCGCGAGTTCCAGCACGCGCCGGAACACCGGCAACGCGAGCGGCGCCTCGCCCGCCTGCACCAGTCGGTAGCCGAGGATGCGCAGGACGTGCCGGTTCTCGAGATCCAGCTCGGCGAGGTTCGTCAGCACGCGCACGCCGAGCTCGCGCAGGCCCTTCTCGAAGAACTGGTCGGCCGCGTCGAGGAAAAACGCGGTGCTCGCGCCGTAGCCCGGCCGCTCGTCGAGGTAGACGCGATACAGGTCCGCGGCCGGCGCCTCGCGTAGCCGCGCGATGTACGGTGCATCGGGCGTCCAGCGCTTGAGCTGGATCGCGATTCCCCCCGGGGCCGCGCGGTCCGCACGCTTCGCCACGGCCTCTTCAGCGAGGCGGGCCTGCGGGGCCGCCGCCGGAGCGGGGGCCGCTGCCGCCGAACGCTGCTCCGGGCGCGCAAACTCCAGCTGGCGCTCGAGCCGGGCGCTGTCGCGCAGCGCCCGAGGGGCGACATTCGGCGCGGGTTCGGACTTCACCGCCGGCCGGGCGCCCTTCGGAAACTCGCGCTGCCACCACGCCTCCTTCTCGCGCAGCATCGCGACCACGCGCTCCAGCTGCGCCCCCTCGTCGACGCGCTTGCGCTGCGCGAGGACACCGACCAGCCGCTGGTACTCGGCCGTCAGCTCGGGCGGCGGGGCGATCTCGAAGCGCGCGTAGTCCTCGACGCGGTCGAGCACGATGAGCGAGGTCTCGCGCGTGACCACACCGAACGCCTTGCCGAGCCGCCGGATCGCGCCCTTGTTCAGCTCGTGCTCGCCCTCGAGCGACGCGATGCGCAGGCGCGCCCACTGTGCGGCCGCGAGCGGGGTGTCGGCGCGATCGCCTGCGATCGGGACCTGGAGCGTCGTGCGCGGCGCGCCGCCGCGGCCGAACGTAAGGCGCAGGGTGCCGGACGGCTCGGTCAGCACGCCCGCCACCAGGATGCGGCCCTGTTCGGGATGCGGCGACGCCGCAACCAGGTCCGTGACGCCCTCGCCCGTCAGCTCGCCGAGTCGCGACGTCTCGGTGAGGAGGGCCGTGGCGGCGGCCCGCGGCGCCAAGGCGGTTAGATCGATGAACTTCCCGCCGTTTGCGTGCGCGATGTGCCGCAGACGCGACGGATCCGCCTTCGTTGCGGCGGAAATCGCGTAGACCGGGACGCGCAATTGCGGGAACGGCACGTCGCCGAAGTTGGCGAGGCCGTCGCTGAAGAGCAGGTACTCCCCCACTTCGGGCTCGGGACGGAACGCACCGAGGTTGGTCGCACCGTCGTACGGAGTCCCCTCGAGCACCTTGCGCAGCGCGCTCCAGTCGCCGTCGGCAACGCGGAAGACCTGCGGTGCAGCGGCGCGCTCCCGCAGGAGCACCAGGCGCACTTCGGCGTTGCGCAGTCGCCCGAAGTAGGCATCGAGCAGCCCGAACTCGCGCGCGCGGTCGCGTGCCGCGCCGGATCCCGACGCGTCCCAGACGATCCCGACGACGCCGGGCGGCATGCGCGGCGCACGGCTCGTCGCGACCGGAACCTCGGCGTAGAAGTAGCGCCGGCCCTCGAACCGCTGCGTGACGACCTGCGGGCCGGCAACTGGGGGCAGGGCAAGCTCGAGCAGCCCGCGCCCGACAAAGTCGCTGCGCTCGGCGCGGGCCTGCCAGAGCCCGCCGTCGCGGGCGAACGCGAGCCCCTCCGCGATCCCGCGTACCACCGCCGGCCGCGCGAGCGCCCCGTGCACGGCGATGCGCAGCGAGAAGGATGGCACCCGCTCGGCGTAGTCGAGCGGCACGCGATAGGCGTGCCGGCCGGCGATCGCCTTCAGCGACTCGCTGTAGCGGATGACGACCTGCTTGGTGCGCTCGGGAAGAATCGGGTAGACGCGCAGCTTGTAGTTGTTGCCCTGCGTCGCCTCGAGCAGCGCGGGATCGATGCGTTGGCGCGTGACGTCCTCGAAAACCATCTGCCCGCGTGCCTTTTCGACCGGCACCGCCTCGCGCAGGTTGCCGTCGATCTCCATGGCCATGCCGACCACCGTCTGGCCGTCGAGGAGCGGGAACTGCAGCTCGCCCTCGAGGACGCGGCGGTTGGGGTTGTAGAAGGTCAGCTCGACGCTCGTCAACGCGAGGCCCGCGCCGATCTCGGCGGCGATGCGCACCGACTGAAGGACCACCGGCTGTTCGACTGGCGTGGAGATCGCGAGCCGCGGACGGGGCGTGACGTGCTGCGCAGCCGCAGGCAGCGCAAGAAGAAGCAGGAGCGGCGCGACGAGCGCCGCGCGAAGCGCGGTCATAAGGCCTCCGGGTGGGTGTCCCGGAGGCTCTAACGGCCCGCAGCCGCGGGTGGGGTTAAGCCCCTAGTGACGCTACGAGGGGGCACGGCCCCTCGCGCTCCCCGATGTCAGCGGAATTGCCGCACGGGGGGCAATTCCCGTTTCAAGCGTGCCGCCGGATGAACTCCCGGATCCGCGGTGCGATCGCCTCGCGCCACTTGCGGCCGCTGAAGATGCCGTAGTGGCCGACGCCTTCGGCACGAGGTAGTGCTCGCGGCGCTTCGCGGGAATGCCGGCGCACAGCGCCTGCGCGGCCTCGGTCTGGCCGTTGCCGGAGATATCGTCGAGCTCGCCCTCGATGGTGAAGCAGCGCGGTTTTCGTGACCGCATCCGGCCGCACCGGCTGGCCGCGCACCCGCATCGTGCCCTGCGCCAGTAGCGAACTCCTGGAAGACGGTGCGAATCGTGTCGAGGTAGTACTCGGCCGGCATGTCGAGCACCGCGTTGTACTCGTCGTAGAAGCGGCGGTGCGAGTCGGCGCTGTCGCCGTCGCCGGCCACGAGATGCATGGTAGTAGTGCCAGTGCGAATCGACGTGGCGGTCGGGGTTCATCGCCACGAATCCGGCGTACTGCAGGAAGCCGGGATAGACGCGGCGCATGAAGCCGGGATACTTCGCGCGGCACGCGCTCGATCAGGCGGCGGTCGAACCACGACAGCGGATGCCTGAGCGCGAGATTGGTGACCGCGGTCGGGCTGCGGCGCGCGTCGATCGGCCCGCCCATCATCGTCATCGTGCGCGGCTGCACCGCCTCGCCGTCGGCCGCCATCAGCGCCACCGCCGCGAGCACCGGCACCGTCGGCTGGCAGACCGATATCACGTGCACCGACGGCCCGAGATGGCGGATGAACTCGCGCACGTAGTCGACGTAGTCGTCGAGGTGGAACGCGCCCTGCGAGATCGGCACCAGCTTCGCGTCCGCCCAGTCGGTGACGTAGACCTCGTGGTCGGGCAGCGAACGCGCGCACCGTGTCGCGCAGCAGCGTGGCGAAGTGACCGGAGAGCGGCGCGACCAGCAGCACCACCGGGTCGTTGCGCGTCGCGGCGCGCTCGAAGTGCAGGAGGCGGCAGAACGGCTTGGACACGGCGACGCGCTCGGTGAGCGCCACCTCGGCGCCGTCGATGATCGTATGGTCGAGCCCGAACTCGGGCTTGTCGTAGCGCTTGGTCAGGCGATGCATCAGGTCCGCGGAGGCCGCGACGCGCTTCGCCCCGGGCGAATATGCGAGCGGGCTGAAGGGGTGCGAGAACAGCTCGTGGTGCGTTTTCGCCCAGACGTTCCACGGGGCGAGCAGCGCGTGTTGCATTTCGTGCAGCGCGTAGAGCACTCCGTGACCTCCTGTCGCAATTAACGACGTGGTTAACAAGCTCGCGTGTTTATACCAGAGGATTTGTTGCGGCGCACTAACCCCGGGCAAGGCCCGCGGAAAGACCTCACCCGTGCGCGGCCCGGCGCCGGAGGAGGAGGTTGTTGGCCATCAGGGCCACTATGACCAGGGCGGCGCCGGCCAGCTCGAACGCGTCGAACGGCGTCCCGACCGCGGCCCCGATCGCGAACGCGACGATTGGCACGAGATTCGCCAGCAGCGCGGCGTCGAGCGGCCCGACCCGCTGGATGCCCGCAATCCAGCACATCACCCCGACGATCGACGTGAAGACGATGAGGTAGGCCACTTCCCACCCGTGGGCGCGGAGCGTCGCCGCGTCCGGCACGACGGCGCCGAGCGCGGTGGCGACGAGCGCAAACGCGAAGAGGGCGACCGCACCGGGGATGCAGGTGAGGGTCATGTAGCGGATCGCGCTGAACCCGGCGAGCTTGACCACGCCGAGCGAGAAGACCACCCAGCTCACCGCGGCCGCAAGCGCAAGCAGGTCCCCGACGAGCGAGCCGCCCCTCAGGGCGGCGGCCGGATCGCCGTGCGTCGCGACGAAGAACACCCCGACGAAGGCGACCGCCATGCACGCGAGCGTGACGTTCGCCGGGCGCACGCCACGCCAGGCCCAGTGCGCGAGCGCGGTGATCGGGGCCTGCAGCGCGTTGATCAGCGCGACGTGCTCG
This sequence comes from uncultured beta proteobacterium, assembly GCA_963747775.1. GTDB lineage: Bacteria > Pseudomonadota > Gammaproteobacteria > Burkholderiales > SG8-39 > JAGVSZ01. The sequence goes on along the minus strand of CAVVGT010000014.1, from coordinate 206,872 downwards.
GCCTTGCTGTACTGGAGGCCGATGAACGCGAGCGTGTTGAAGCCCCCGAAACCGACGATGCCGATCACGGCCGCGGTGGCGAACCGGCCCTGGTAGTCGAAGGCGGACCGCCCCTCGACCGCCGCCAGGATCGCGGCGAACACGAAGACGGTCACGCCATACCGGATCGCCGCGAGCCAGAACGGATCGATGCCCGCCACCGCCGCCTTGCCCACCGGAAAGGTCCCGCCCCACGACAGCACGGTGATCATCAGCAGCGCGATTCCGGCGGCGAAGCGGTCCTGTTTCATGCGCGCGGAACTCCGCTGGGCGTGCCCGGCGGGCTTCCGGTGAGGGCTGACGACGTGCCGCCGGCGGCGTCCGGCTAAGCGGGCTTCCTCTGCCCGACCTCCTCGTCGCGCAGCGCGCGGCGCAGGATCTTGCCGACGTTCGTCTTCGGCAGGTCGGCGCGGAACTCGATGTAGCGCGGTCGCTTGTAGCCGGTGAGATGCTCTTCGCAGTGCTTGCGGATCGAGTCTTCGGTGAGGGCCGGGTCCTTCTTCACGACGAACACCTTCACCGCCTCGCCCGACTTCGCGTCCGGCACGCCGATCGCCGCGCACTCCAGCACGCCCGGATGCATCGCGAGGACACCCTCGATCTCGTTCGGGTACACGTTGAAGCCCGACACGAGGATCATGTCCTTCTTGCGGTCGACGATGCGGGTGAACCCTTCCCGGTCCATGTACCCGATGTCCCCGGTCATGAAGAAGCCGTCGGGCGTCATCACCTTCGCGGTCTCCTCGGGCTTCTGCCAGTAGCCGGCCATCACCTGCGGCCCCTTGATGCAGATCTCGCCGGTGCACTCCTCGACCGGCCGCACCCCGTCCCAGATCGGCAGCCAGCGGCCGTCGTCGGCGCGGATGCCGACCTCGGTCGAGGGCGCCGGCAGGCCGATCGAGCCGTTGAACTCCTTGAGGTCGAGGGGGTTGAGGGTCGCCGCCGGCGAGGTCTCGGTGAGGCCGTAGGCTTCGATGAGGGGCACGCCCGTTGCCTGCTTCCAGCGCTCGGCGACCGCCTTCTGCACCGCCATCCCGCCGCCGATGGCGCACTTGAGCGAGCCGAAATCGAGCTTGAGGAACTCGGCGTTGTGGAGCAGCGCGTTGTAGAGCGTGTTCACGCCGGTGATGATCGTGAACTTGTGCTTCTGCAGCTCCTTCGCGAAGCCCGGAATGTCGCGCGGGTTCGTGATCAGCACGTTGCAGCCGCCCATCTTCATGAACGTCAGGCAGTTCGCCGTCAGCGAAAAGATGTGATAGAGCGGCAGCGCGGTGATCACGGTCTGCGGCGTCTCGCCGAGAAACGGCAGCATCCACGCCCGGACCATCTCGAGGTTCGAGAGGATGTTCCGATGAACGAGCATCGCGCCCTTGGCGACCCCGGTCGTGCCCCCGGTATACTGCAGGAACGCGACGTCGTCGTGTCCGACGGCAACCGGCTTGAGCTCGCGGCGCGCGCCGTCGGCGATCACGTTGTTGAACCTCAGCGCATTCGGCAGCTCGAACGCCGGCACCATCTTCTTCACGTGGCGCACGACGAAGTTGACGATCTTCCCCTTGAAGCCGAGCATGTCGCCGAGCGCGGCGATCACGACCTTCTTGACCGGCGTGCGCGAAAGCACCTGCTGCAGCGTGGCGGCGAAGTTCTCGAGGATGACGATCACCTCGGCGCCCGAGTCCTTGAGCTGGTGCTCGAGCTCGCGCGCGGTGTACAGCGGGTTGACGTTGACGACGATGCCGCCCGCGCGGTGCGTCCCGAACAGCGCCACCGGGTACTGCAGCACGTTCGGCATCATGATCGCGACGCGGGTCCCCTTGCCGAATCCGTTCGCGTGCAGCCAAGCCCCGAACGCGCGCGTCATCCGGTCGAGGTCGGCGAAGGTGATCGACTTGCCCATGTTGTGGTACGCGGGCCGGTCGCCGAACTTCTTCACGCTTGCCTCGAACAGGTCGCGCACCGATTCGAACTCGTCGTAGCGCACCTCGTGCGGCACGCCGGGCGGGTAACGCTTCAGCCAGACTTTCTCCACGGTCTTCCTCTCCTCTCCTCTCGTCGCCGCGCGAGAGTCGGGCGCGCGGACTGCTGCGCTATGGTCTTCTTGTGGCCTCTCGCGCCGAGGCATACCTCGTTCCGGTGCCGGAGACAGGAGATTATGCGGAATCCCTCGCGCGCACGCCACAGCGCGCTGCCGGACGTCAGTCGATCGCCCGTTCCCGCCGGAGGCTCGCGATCATCGAGCTCTGCGGGAGGAATTCCCGGGCAAGCGTCGGGTCGGCATTGGCGCGCCGGATCTCGTCGCAGCGCTGGCGCCGGACCGCGGGGTCGCGCTCGGCCAGGGTCCTACGGGGACGCGGATGACTTCAGGCGCGACGCAGCGCAGCACGCCCCGCCGGGGCGGGCGGGAGGTTGGCAATCGCGGCGGTCTCCGTCAAGATGACGGCGCCCGATTCAGGAGGATCCCGTGAAAATCGACGCGTTCAACCACCTGTTCCCGAAGCCGTACTTCGACCGCATGCTCGCGCTCGGCGCGAACTGGAAGGACATGGCGCGCCGCGTGCGGGTGATTCCCTGCATCGTCGACCTCGACGCCCGGTTCCGGATCATGGACGAGTTCGGCGCCGACTACCGCCAGATCGTCTCGCTCGCCGCGCCGCCGGTCGAGGACTTCGGACCGGACGCGGCCGAGATGGCGAAGCTCGCCAACGATTCCTTCGCCGCGCTGTGCGCGAAGTATCCGGATCGCTTCTTCGGCTTCGTCGCGGGGCTGCCGATGAACGACCCCGACGCGATGCTGCGGGAAGCCGAGCGCGCGGTGACCCAGCTCGGCGCCTGCGGCGTGCAGGTCTACACCAACGTGGGCGGGAAGCCGCTCACCGCGCCGGAGACGCTGCCGCTCTTCGACCTGATGGCGAAGCTCGACATGCCGATCTGGATGCACCCGACGCGCGGCAAGGACTTTCCCGACTACGCCTCGGAGACGAAGAGCGAGTGGGAGATCTGGTGGACCTTCGGCTGGCCCTACGAGACGAGCGTCGCGATGGCGCGCATCGTGTTCGCCGGCCTGTACGAGAATCACCCGAACCTCAAGATCGTCACCCATCACCTCGGCGGCATGGTTCCCTACTTCGAGGGCCGGGTCGGACCGGGCTGGGACCAGATCGGCAAGCGCACCTCCGACGAGGACCTGCGCGCGAAGCTGGGGTGGATGAAGAAGCGCCCGGTCGACTACTTCCGCAACTTCTACGCCGACACCGCGGTGTTCGGGTCGGTACCCGCGACCGAATGCGGCCTCGCGTTCTTCGGCGCCGACAACGTCGTGTTCGCATCCGACTCGCCGTTCGACCCGGAGCAGGGCTCGGCGTACATCCGCTGGACGATCAAGATCCTCGACGAGCTGCGGATCAGCGCGGTCGACCGGCAGAAGATCTACGAGGGCAACATCCGGCGGCTGTGCCGGAGAGAGCTCGCGCCGCAGGCGCGGGCGGCATAGCGCTAGCGCCTAGTAGTTGCACACCACGTCGAGCAGCGCCTGCCGCCCGCGGCGCGTCTCGGCGATCGCGCGTGCGAGCGCGCTCGGCAACGCCTCGGCACGCTCGACGCGTTCGCCGTAGCCGTCGTGCGCCTCGACGAGCTTTGCGTAGTCGGGGCTCGGGCTCAGATCCGCGAGCAGCGTTCCGCCGGCGCGCGCGGCGACGCCGTCCTTGTACATGGCGACAGTGGCGTTCCGCACTGCCGCCCAGCGCGAGTTGTTGTACACCACGGTGAGGATCGGCAGACCGTGCGCGCGCGCCGCCCAGTGGCCCGCGGTCGGGTTGGCGAACACGTACGCGCCGTCACCGACCGTGGCAATGACGAGGCGCTCGGGCGCCGCGAGCTTCACTCCGAGCGCGGCGCCTAGCCCCCAGCCGAGGCCGCCCGCGGGGGAGAGACCGAAGTAGCTGGCCGGCCGCTCGAACGCGCAGTGATCGAGCCGCAAGGGATACTCGTTGATCACCAGCGCGTCGTCGCCTTTCACCTCGGCGATGCAGCGGCTGATCCACTCCGGCGTGATCGGGTAGGCCGCATGCGCCTGCGGACGACGCGCCGCCGCACGCGCAGCGAGCGCCGCCCGCCGCGTCTCGATCCGAGCGTCTCCAACGTGCGGGCCGAGCGCGACCGCGAGCGCCTCCAGCACCACGCGCGGTTCGCCCGCGATCGAGAGATCGCTCGGGAAGCTGCGCATCGGGTAGCGCGCAAAGGTCGGGTCGACGCCGACATGCGCGATGCGTGCATCAGCGCGCGGGGATTCCAGGTGCGGAAACCACGGCACATCGCTCTCGAGCACCACGACGAGATCGGCCTCGCGCAGCGCGGCGCCCGGGGCGTAACCGAGGTGCATCGGATGGCTCGCCGGCAGGTTCACGTAGCGCGGCCAGGCGCACACGACCCCGATCCCGAATCGCTCCACCAGGTGCGCTAGCGCGGGCACGGACGCGGGATCGCGGCCTGACGCCGAGGCGATCACGAGCGGGAACTCGGCCGCCGCGATCCACTGCGCGAGGCGCGCGAGCGCGTCGGGGTCGGGGCGCGGGCAGCCGGCACCGCGCGCGGCGAAGTCTCGATGTCGGCGGGCACTTCGCCCGCGAGCGCTTCGCGCGGCAGCACCAGGTACGCCGGTCCGCGCGGCGGCGTCATCGCGATCTCGACCGCGCGGCGCACCGCGTCGGCGGCCTGCTCGGGATAGCGCAGCTCGTAGTCCCACTTCACGATCTCGCGCAGCATCCCGGCCTGGTCGAACATCTCCTGCGCCCAGTGGATCGGACGCGTGCGCGAGCCCTTGCGGCCGCGCTCGGTGACCGGCGTGCGGCCCGCGAGCAGCAGGATCGGCACGTTGTCGCGGGCGGCGTTGATCAGGTCGTCGAGGCAGTTCGCGGTGCCGACATTGACGTGCACCATCACCGCCTGCGGACGGCCGGTGGCGAGGTAATAGCCGTGCGCCATGCCGACCGCCGACGCTCTCGTGCGAGACGACGATCGGGCGCGGATAGGCGCGTGCGGTCTCGGCGCCGCGCGCGAACGCCTCGATCACCGGCGGGAAATCGGTGCCGGCGTTGGCGAAGAAGTACTCGACGCCATGCGCGTACAGCGCATCGAGTAGCAGCTCCGCGGCGGTGGTTGCGCGTTCAGCAGCCACCGTGGTCCGCCTCGACCGGCGCCGCACGGCCCGCGAGCGCGTCGCGTGCGTAGCCAGCAACCTTCGGGTCGTTGCCGAGAGCGCGGCAGCGAAGGTCCCAACGACTGCGCGGAGCATCTTGCCTCCTCGATTGGCCGGGCCTCCGATGCACATCGTCGCAGGCGCGTGGCGCAGGGTAGCGCAAGCGGAGACGCCGGAAAAGGGAAATGAAAAAAGGCGCGCGACGCGCGCCCATTCCTCTTCCGCCCTTGCCTTGCCGTTTCTCAGCTCCGTGCCGGCGGCAGCGCGAACCGCCTGAAGAACTTCCACATCTCCTCGTTGGCGTCGATGACGTCGGTACCCGGGCCGAGCAGGCGCGGAAGGTAGTCGCGCGGCCGCCCGGCCAGACGTGCCCTGCGCCGGTGAGCTTCCACAGCGCGATCTCGCCGCCGTCGCGGCAGCCGTCGAAGACGTACCGCGACGCGGTGTGCGCCGCGGTCGGCGTACCGGCGGCGCCCTGACGCACCTCCTCGAGCACCGGCTTCGGCGCGCACTCCCGAAGGCGACCCAGCGGTAGAGCACCTCCTCCGCGTTCGGATGGCGGGTGCGGACGTCGGTGAACGGGAACGGTTCACCCAGGCCGCCGAAGTAGAGCGCGCGTTTGTCGTCGATGCTGTGGATGTGGAGGATCGGCACCGCGCGCTGCCCGGGAACGGCGAGCGCCGGCGCGATCGTCGGCTCGCGGCTCGGGCAGCACCATGCTCCCCGCGACGGGCGCAGCGCCGCGATGCGGTCGGAGAGCTGCGCGGCGAGGCGGTAGCTCAGCATCGCGCCGTTGGAGAGGCCGGTCGCGTAGACCCGCGCCGTGTCGATCGGTGCGCGCGTCGCGAGCGCCGCGAGCAGCGCGCGCACGAAGCCGACGTCGTCGACCTTCTCCGTCCTCGCGTACCCGCAGCACAGGCCGGCGTTCCAGGTGAGCAGCTTCTCCTCGAGACGGCCGGTGCCGTTCGGGTACACGACGATGAAGCCCTCGCGGTCGGCGAGCGCGTCCATGCGGACGTAGTCGCGGTGCGCGCGGCGTTGCCGCCGCCGCCGTGGAAATTGAGGACGACCGGGACCGGCCGGGTCCCGTCCGCGACCCGGTCCGGCACGTGAACGAGCGCAGTGCGCGTGCGGCCGTCGTGCGCAACGGCGATCTCGTAGTCGCCGGTCGGGCCGACCGCGACCTCGCGTCCCTGCGGCGGGCGGACGCGGCCTGCACGACGAGCGCGGCAAGCGCGAAGGCGCGCGGATGCGATGACATTGGCATTTCAGGATTGTAGCGGGGCGGTGCCGCCGGCCGGACCGTGGTGGCGACCGCGATCGCGCGAGCCGGTCGCGAGGATCGACAGCCAGCCGACCGTCCCGAAGTACGGTCAGCTCTCCGCCCGGCCCGCGACCGACCATCGCGGCCGCGACCAGCGAGGCGATTCCGGCCGAGAGCTGCTGCAGCGCCGCGTTCAGGCTCATGAAGCTGCCACGGAGCTCCGGCACCACCGCGCCCTGAAGGATCGCCACCGCCGGCACGTAGCGCCCGGGAAATGTCGACATGATGAGGACCTGGGCGATCACGGCGCCCCACAGCGCGACCGGCGGCAGGTGCGTGACGAGCAGGGTCGCGAACGCCGATGCGCTCGCGACGAGCACGAACATGCGGCGCCGTCCGTGGAGATCGGTCAGCCGGCCGATGTAACCGCACGAACACGAGTGCCGCGAGGCCGCCGCAGAAGTAAGTGACCGGCAGCTCGGTCTGGCTGATCCCCACGTTGCTGATGAAGTACGGTGCGATGAACGGCACGATGAGGAAGCCGGAGAAGTTCAGGGCGATCGTCAGGGCGAACGCGCGCAGGTGATTCCGGCGCCCGAAAACGGCGGAGATCTGCGCGAGCGCCGAGCGGCCGCGCGCCGCTGCGACGTGCGCGTGCACCCGCGGGACGTACACGAACGCCGCGGCGAGGATCGCCGCGCACAGGGCCGTGTTGAAGAAGAACGGCGCGCGCCACGACGACGACGCCGCGAGCCAGATCGAGATCGGGATCCCGAGGATCGACGCGAACGACGGCCCGCTCATCACGACGCCGAGGGCGCGCCCGCGCCGGCCGTCCGGGACCGTGTCGCCGACGATGGCGAGGACGGTCGCGGCGAGCACGCCGCCGAACGCGCCCGCCGTCGCGCGCGCGGCGAGCAGCCAGGCGTAGCTCTGCGCCGTCGCGGTCAGCACCGTGGTGGCGGCGAAGCCGGCGCAGAGCGCGAGGAGGATCGCGCGCCGGTCGAAGCGGTCGACCACGAACGACGCCGCGAATCCGACCGCCGACGCGGTCACCATGTAGACGGACACGAGCAGGCCGAACTGCGTCGGCGTGAGATCGAAGAGCTGCATCAGCTGCGCGCCGAGCGGCATCGGGATCATGAAATCGAAGACCGTCGCGAACTGCACGGCGGCGAGCGTCAGCAGCAGCCAGCGCTCGCGCCGCTGCGAGAGTGCCGTCATCGCCGCGTGAAGCCGAGAAGCGCCGGGGCGACGAGCGCGCCCGCGCCGAGCGTCGCGAAGGCGATGCCCCACGCCGTGATCGACCGGTTGCCGCCGGCAAGGTCGAGCGCGGCGCCGAACACGAGCGGCGACACGAAGCCCGCGCCGAAGCCGAGCGTCGAATGCACCGCCATCGTCGCGCCCTTCAGTCGCGGGTCGGCGGCGCCGACCATGCCCGCGGTGAGCGTCGAGGAGTCGCTCATCACCAGCAGCATGTGCAGCACGACGAGCGCGGCGACGAGCAGCCAGGACGCCGCCGCCGCGAAGCCGAGCACGCAGGTCAGCAACCCCGAGAGCATCATCCCGGCGACGATCACGCGCGCACGCCCGACGCGGAGCGCCGCTTCGTTGCCGACGATGCTCGCGACCGGCGAGCCGAGGTTGGCGAGCGCGTGGATGGCCGCCGGCGACAGCGGCGCCGGCGCGATCGTCTGGGCGAACGTGAGGAACGCCACCATCCACGAGCGCGAGCCGAACAGTTCCCAGCAATGCACCGCGTACCCGTAGATGTAGCGGCTCGCCTCGCGGTTCGCGAGCACCGGCCGGAAGTCGAGGAGCCGCGCGTCCGCACTGCACCGCGCGCGGCCCGCGGCGGCAATCCGGCGAGCACCATCGCCGCCGAGACGAGCGGCCCGATGGCCGCGCACCGCGAACGCCCAACGCCAGCCATGCGCCTGCGGCGACCTGCTGCGCGAGGACGAGCGACAGACTCACGCCGACGCCGAAGAAGGCGGTATAGAAGGACACTGCGCGCGTCTGGGCCGGACCGTGCGTGTTGTCCGTCAGCGCGCGCAAGCCGGGCATGTAGGTGCCAGCGATCCCGACGCCGACGAACAGCTGGCACAGCCCGCCGACCACCGGACCGTCCGCGTACAGGGCAAAGGCCGCGGTGCCCACCGCGGCGACGAGGCTTGCGACCAGATAGATCCGGCGCGCGTCGAGGCGATCGGTGAGCGTGGTGAGCACCGGCACCGCGGCCATGTAGCCGGCGAAGAAGAGCCCGCTGACCAACCCCGCCTCGGTGTTCGACATGGCCCACTCGGCCTGCAGCATCGGCAGGAGTGCCGGGTAAGACGCGAAGCCGGTCATGCTGAAGACGTGGGCGAGGCACACCCACGCGATGAGACGCGCCGGCGACCTAGCCACAGCGGGCACGGAACAGGGACCGGGCTTGCGCCACCGCGATGTTCAGCTTCTCTCCTTGAACGCTGCGCTCACCGTGGCGGGTGCTTCGTTCAACGATGCCTGAACGAAGGCTTGCGCTTCTCCACGAACGCCCGCATCCCTTCCTTCTGGTCCTCGGTGGCGAAGAGCGAGTGGAACGTGCGGCGCTCGAAGAGGATGCCCTCGGCGAGCGAGCTTTCGTAGGCGCGGTTGACCGATTCCTTGGCCGCCATCACGATCGGCAGCGAGAACTCGCAGATCGCGGCCGCGACCGCGAGCGCCTCGTCGAGGAGCCTGTCGGCGGGCACGATGCGCGACACGAGGCCGGCGCGCTCGGCCTCCTGCGCGTCCATGTTGCGTGCGGTGAGGATCATGTCCATCGCCTTGGACTTGCCGACCGCGCGCGGCAGGCGCTGGGTGCCGCCCGCGCCCGGGATGACGCCGAGCTTGATCTCGGGCTGGCCGAACTTCGCCGTCTCGGCCGCGATGACGATGTCGCACATCAGCGCGAGCTCGCAGCCGCCGCCCAGCGCATAGCCCGCCACCGCCGCGATCACCGGCTTGCGCACCTGCTTCAGCTTCTCCCAGTTGCGCGTGATGTACTCGGACTTGTAGACGTCCATGTAGCCCCAGTCCTTCATCGCGCCGATGTCCGCGCCGGCCGCGAAGGCCTTCTCGCTGCCGGTGATGACGATCGCGCCGATGTTCTCGTCCGCCTCGAACTTCGCGAGGGCGTCGCCGAGCTCGTTCATGAGCGGGTCGTTGAGCGCGTTGAGCGCCTTCGGGCGATTGAGGGTGACGAGGCCGACGCGGCCGCGGGTCTCGACGAGGATGTTTTCGTACATGCGCTGCGCTCCGGTAATGGGTAAGGAGGAAGGGGAAAGGATGCGCGGACCCGCCGCGCCTATTCCCGCAGGATCTTGACCGTCGCGCGGGCGGCGTCGCCGAGCGCGGCCACGTCGACGCCGACCGCCGCCAGGGTATAGCCCTGCGCGATGAACGGCTTCATCTTCGCCGGCTCGGCGGTGAAAATGCCGAGCGCGCGGCCCGCCCTGCCGCAGACCTCCGCGACGCGCCTGATCGCGGCGAGCACGTCCGGATGCTCGACCTGGCCGGAGAGGCCCATGCTGCCCGAGAGGTCGTACGGCCCCACCAGCACCGCGTCGACGCCCTCGACGGCGACGATCGACTCGATCGCCTCGACCGCGCTGATATGCTCGCACTGCACGACCACAACCGTTTCGTCGTTCGCCTGCGCCATGTAGCGCGCGAAGTCGAAGCCGTAGCCCTGCGCGCGCACGCGCCCCACCCCGCGCACGCCGCGCGGCGGGTACTTGCAGAACGACACGATCGCTTTCGCCTGCTGCGCGCTGTTGACCATCGGCACGATCACGCCGGCGGCGCCGATGTCGAGCGCCTTCTTGAGCATCGCCTCGGTCGCCTCGGGCACGCGCATCAGGCATGGCACGCGAGAGGTGGCGAGTAGGGTCTGCGCCGCAAGGAAATCGATCGGCGAGTGCTCGCCATCGATGAACAGCCAGTCGAGGCCGGAGGTCGACAGAATCTCGGTGACCTCGGGGCTCGCGAGCGTCACGATGGTCCCGAGCAGCAGATCGCGCCGGCGCAGCCGGGCCGCGAAGGAAAGCGCCGTCATTGCTCGATCGCCCCGCCGTCGCCGCCTGCCGAGTACTTGGCCTTCCACTCCGACAGCGGCAGCACCTCGGGCAGGGCGAGGCGCTTGCGGTCCGTCTCGACCGCGGTCAGCGCCTCGGTCTCGCGCATCGTGCCCAGGCTCCGCACCGCCAGCTCCTGGTACAGGCGCGTCGCGTCGGCCTTCCAGGTGAGCTCCTGCGCGCTCAACTCGCGCCGCACCGTCGCCGGGATGCCCGCGGCGAGCGAGCGCGGCGGGATCTTCGTCTCGGCCTTGACGAACGCGAGCGCCGCGACAATCGCCGAATCGCCGACCACGGCGTTGTCGTTCACCACTGCATGAATGCCGACGAGCGCGTTGCGGCAGATGCGGGCGCCGTGCACGATCGCGCCGTGGCCGATGTGGCCGTCCTCCTCGATCACCGTGTCGGAGCCCGGAAACCCGTGGACGACGCAGCAGTCCTGGATGTTGGCGCCCTGCTCGATGACGATGCGGCCGAAGTCGCCGCGCAGGCTCGCGGAAGGGCCGATGTACGCGCGGGGACCGACAATCACGTCGCCGATCAGCACCGCGCTCGGATGGACGTACGCCTCGGGATGCACCACCGGAGTGATGCCGTCGATCGAGTAAACCTTCACCATGGCGAGATCCGGGACGATGTCGGAAGTCGCGGCGCCGGGATAGACTTGGCGCCGCGAACAGAACGACCTGGATTCTAGCCCAACCCGTGCTGCGTTCCGCCGCCCTCGCCGCCGCGCTCGCGCTCATGACCGACCACGCCGCCGCCTTCGACCTCCAGGGCCACCGCGGTGCGCGCGGCCTTGCGCCCGAGAACACGCTCCCTGCGTTCGCGCGTGCGCTCTCGATCGGCGTCACGACGCTCGAGATGGACGCTGGCGTGACCGAGGACGACGTCGTGGTGATCGCCCACGACCGGCGCCTGAACCCGGACATCGCGCGGGGACCCGACGGTCGGTGGCTCACCGGTCGCACGCCCGCGATTCGCGAGTTGACCTACCACGAGCTCCAGCGCTACGACGTCGGCCGCATCAAGCCGGGCAGCGACTATTCGAGGCGCTTCCCCGAGCAGCGCCGCCAGGACAAGGTGCGCATCCCCACGCTCGACGAGGTGTTCGAGCTGACGCGCCACGCGCGCAACGCCGAAGTGCGCTTCAATATCGAGACCAAGCTCTCGCCCGAGACGCCCGAGGACACGGCGCCGCCGGACGTGTTCGTGCGCGCGCTCATCAAGGTCGTCCGCGCCAATGGGATGGCGGGCCGCACCACCATCCAATCGTTCGACTGGCGCACCCTCGCGATCGTGCAGAAGGAGGCGCCCGAGATCGCGACCTCCTACCTCAGCTCGCAGCAGCAGGCGCTCGACAACATCCAGGCGGGGCATCGCGAAGACTCGCCCTGGACCGCCGGCATCCGCTACCGCGATCACGGCTCGGTCCCGAAGATGGTAAAGGCCGCGGGCGGGAGGATCTGGTCGCCGAACGCCGTCGACGTGACCGAAGCGCTCGTGAAGGAAGCGAAGTCGCTCGGCCTCACGATCCTGCCCTGGACGGTCAACGAGCGTGCGGAGATGGAGCGTTTGATCGACCTGGGCGTCGACGGCCTGATCAGCGACTATCCGGACCGGCTGCGCGAGGTCGTGGCGGCGAGGAATCTGCCGCTGCCGCGCGCGACGCCGGTCACGCCCTAGTCGTTGGCCGTTCTTCGTCTGCGCTCAGCGCAAAGTGAGGTGCGGGCCGTAGTCGACCGTCGTCGGCGCGCTGGCGGCGTCTTCGGCGGCTTCCGCGAGCGGCGCCGCGCCCGGGCTCGCCTCCGCCGGCTCGAGGGCCGTCGCGGCGATCCACGCGCCGAGCGCGAATGCGCACGCGTTAAGGGCATATCCGGAAAGCTTCGACGTGCGGGCCATGATCGCCCCTCCGCGGCGCAATGAAGTGCTCGCAGAGTGGCCCGAGAATACGTACCGGGCGCTTACCGATCTCATCCGCCCTTGGGCTTAAGACGATCAGTACTGGTCCAGCGTTCCTGCCAATCAGGCGATTGCGGCGCTTGCCGCCTTCGAAATCAATCCTTCTCAGTCGCCGCTCGGGCACAGCCAATCTGTCTTGGTCGCAAACGAGTCACGACCGGCAAATCGGGCGCTAGCTCAACGGCCGGGTCCGACCTATTCCGTTGAAAAACCCGAAATTGGGAGGACGGCAAGTTTCCGCAGGACGTGGATCCAACCGAAAATGCTATCCAATTTCCGCTTCTGGACCAATCAGAGGCCCTAGGTCGCGATATCAACTCCTCCGTGTATCCCCTCAGCTCGAATCAAGCTGCGCGCCCCTACAAGGCTCTCATTTTTCAATCGTCAGCAGAGTTCGAGTTTTTCAACAGAATCGACCCAAAGCCGCCCGTCGAGTGTGAGACGAGCGGACGTTCGTGCGCGCCCGAGCGCAGCTTCTTCGACTGGGAACGCAACGGTCGCCGGCGCCACGACGCGCTAAGCACAAGCGCTGCCGCTAAGCTCGCCGGAATTGCCGCTTGATCGGGAACGCCTGCTGTACGTGCTCGGCGACCATCTCGCAAAACACTTTCGCGTATGCCGGCAACGGGCGCCGTTTGTCCCACAGCATCGCCAACGGCTCATCTAACGGCTTGCCCCGGTACATGACGCGCATGCGTCGCAACGTGTAGCGGTGAACGCGCAACGCCGACGGAATGATTGCCACGCCGTGCCCCGCCTCAGCCATGGCGAGCAGCGCGTGCGGCGCACGGCATTCCAATACATAGTTCGGCGTGAACCCCGCCATGCGGCATGCCGCATCGAAGTGCCTCCGCATGAGGAAATCGGTGGTCGCGTGCAGCAACGGGTAAGGCGCGAGGCGGTCGATCTCGACTTTGCCGTCCTTGCCAAGCTTGATGCTCGGATGACAGGCGGCCAGCATCTCCATCGGCGCAAGCGGATAACTGGCAAAGCGTTGCTCGTCCGGCGCGATGGCGCGAACCCCCGTTTGCACAAGATGAATCTCGCCGCGCTCTAACATCGCGAACGATTCCGCGCCCACGGCGTCGATTAGCCTCACGTGCACGTTCGGATAGCGCTCGGCATAGCGACGCAAGAGATCGGGAAAAATCCCTTCGATCAGGTGCGGCGACGCTGACACGCGCAGCACGCCGACATCCCCGCGTCGGAGCACATGCGCCTGCTCGCCCAAGGCGCGCGCATAGTTCAATAGGCCCCGGCAGTTACTCAGCAGTTGCTCGCCTTCGCTCGTGAGAAACAGCCGGCGGCCGACGCGATCGAAGAGCCTGAGGCCGAGTTGATCCTCGAGGTTGGCGATCTGTCGCGAGAGCGCTGGCTGCGCGACATGGAGACGCAAAGCGGCTTTCGACACCGTGCCGAGCTCGGCCACGGTCACAAACGTGCGGATATGGCGCAGATCCATGGCGAGATGTTAATGCCGCAGCGGCATAACGAGCTAGCGAAAGTATATATTGGACTTATGAATAGCCGGCCTTGAGAATGGATTTGTCTTCCCACAAGGAGGCTGCCATGAAGCGTTATCTGCTGGCGATCTCAGCGTTCGCGTTGCCGTTACTCGTGTTCGAGGCTGCGGCCCAAGCGTGGCCGACAAAACCCCTGCGAGCGATCGTACCGGTCGGCGCAGGAAGCTCCACTGACATCGTGCATCGGTTTGTTCTTGAACAGTTGTCGGCTCAGCTCGGGCAGCCGATCGTCGTCGAGAACCGAGTCGGCGCGGGCGGAACGATCGGCAGCGCCGTCGTCGCGAAATCCGAACCAGACGGCTACACGATTCTTGCACACGGCTCGGCCCACACTATTGCACCGGCGCTTTACAAGAGCTTGCCCTACCACCCAGCGCGCGACTTCGTCGCCGTGGTGCCGGTCGGCATTTCGCCCGCCGTTCTCGTCGTATCGCCTGCCAAAGGCGTTAACTCGGCCGCGGAACTCGTCGCCGCGGCCAAGGCGCGACCGGGCGCTTTGAATTTTTCATCGGTCGGCGTCGGTAGTGCGACCCATTTGAGCGCCGAGCGTTTCGTGTCGAGCGCAGGAATCGAGGCCGTGCATGTGCCCTTCAAGGGCGGCGCGGAAGCCATGTTGGAAGTCATCGCGGGGCGCGTCGATTTCTTCTTGGGCCCAGTCGCACTCGTGCTGCCGCATATCCGCGAAGGCAAGCTTCGCGCCCTTGCGGTCAACGGGTCGAGCCGTTCCACGGTGCTACCCGATGTCCCGACGCTTAGCGAAGCCGGCATCAAAGCGGCTGAATACCCCATCTGGTTCGCGCTATTCGTGCCGGCCAAGACGCCTTCGGACATTGTGAACAGACTCAATCGCGAAACGCTGAACGCGCTGCAGGCACCCAAGGCGCGCGGGAAACTCGCAGCGCTTGGCGTCGATCCTATGGTCATGTCGCCGGCCGAGTTTGCAGCGCACGTCGAAAAGGAAGTCGTTCTTAACGCAACGCTCATCCAACAGGCAGGCTTGAAGCCCGAATAGCGCATGGCAGAACTCGCGATTACGTTCGATGACAGCGTGGCTTACGAGCGCGCCATGGGACGCTGGAGCCGCGCTGTCGCGCCCATCTTTCTCCAATGGCTTGCGCCGCCTGCAAGCGCACGCTGGCTTGACGTGGGTTGCGGCACCGGGGTTCTCGCGCACACGCTGCTCGAACTGAGCTCGCCTGCCATGGTGGCCGGCATTGATCCGGAAGTCGCACAAATCGCCCAAGCATCACGGGGGCCGGCGGCTGGCCGAGCGGCTTTCCAAGTCGCCGATGCGCGCAGCCTACCTTTCGCGGACGCCTCCTTCGATATCGCTACCTCCGCGCTGGTGTTGAACTTCATTGCCGAGCGGTCGCAAGCCATGGCTGAAAAGCGGCGCGTGACGCGCGCGGGCGGAAGCGTCGCGGCTTACGTGTGGGATTTTTCGGAAGAGCTTTCTCCAAGCGGGCCTCTGCGCCGCGCCATGCGCCGGTTCGGTGTTGACGTGCCAGCCATTCCCGGCACGGACGAATCCCGCATCGAAGCGTTGCGACCGCTGTTTGAGCAAGCGGCGCTCGAGCGAATCGAGACGAGAACTATCGAGGTCTGCCTGGCGTACCGGGACTTCCAAGACTTCTGGCAGGCGCAGACGCCAAGCTACAGCCCCCTGACGAAGATCATCGCGTCCATGACGGAAAGCGAGCGGACGCGGCTGATGCGCGCCGTTCGAACAGGGCTCCCCACGGCGCCGGGCGGTGTCGTCGAATACTTTGCGCGCGCCAATGCGATCAAGGCGCGCGTGCCGCGTAGCATGCGTGGTCGACCACTAGACTAGCGCGCCTGATGCCTGTTCCGCGGTTTTGTCTCAGGGTATTGGCCAAAACGCAAGCCATCGCTGGCATCAGGCAGCGCGCCACTCTTACCCGCGTGTGATCTCACGACTCGGCAAGGTCTTGCTGGAACACGCGCATTACCTCGGCCGACCGACCGCTATCGTGCGCCACCGCGGCCGACCGCTCCTGGCCCGAACGCGGACGTCGAGTGCCTTTCGAGGAGCCGCTTAGACAGCCGCCCCTCGCTCGGCCCGGCCGGATAAACATCACCGAGGCCGCACACGCGGTGGGCACAAGCCCTGCGTAACCGATTGATGCATGCGCCGCCCGGTTTGTAGCCCTCGTCCGCCCAGGCTCACGCGAGCGCCGTCGCGATCATCGTCACTCCGGCGACGAGCATCAGCGCGTCCATCACGTACCTGAACCGCTCCGGCGCCATGCGCAGCACGAACGGCTTGGCCGCATAGGACCCCAGCATCACGGCCGACCCGACGATGAGTCCTTTCGCGAAGGTGGCCCATGGCAACGCGCCGAGCTGATTGAAGGCGAGCGCCTTCGCCACATACATCGACAGCGAGGCGAGCGCCTCGGTCGCGAGGAACGCGCCCTTCACCAGTCCGTACGCGAGGAAGAACGGCGTGTTGATCGGCCCGGTCGAGGCCACGATCCCGGTGAGGAAGCCAATCACGCCGCCGACGACGGCGAGATGCCAGAGACGGATCTGGAACCCGCTCGCCGTGAGCGTGCGCCGCACCGGGATCATGAGCAGGAAGAACGCGCCGAGCGCCACCTCGATCGCGACCGAGCTCATCTTCACGAGCGTCGCGGCGCCAAGCGCGGCCGCGGGCGCGGCGGCGGCGCTGTAGACGGCGCACGCCCGCCAGTCGATCTCGCGCCACCACACCGCCGCGCGCGACGCGTTCGCCAGCAGCGCGGTCACCGCCATGATGGGCACCGCCTCCTTCGGCCCGAAGACGACCACGAGCGGCGGCAGCAGCATGATCGACGTCCCGAAACCGACGATCCCGCCGAGCGTGCCGGCGGCGAGGCCGATGACCAGGACGAAGATCCAATCCATGTAGGGATTATTGCGCGCCTTCCCCCGGCCGGATTAGCTCGTCCGTTCGCAGATCGGTAAGCAGCGTGTACGCCTCCGTCTTCGAACATGGCGCAAAGACCACGCGCCATGAACAACCTCACCCTCCTCGTTGCCTGCTTCGTGCTCGGCGTGCTGCTGCGCCGCTCGGGTCGTCTGCCCGATAGCGGCCCCGCCGCGCTCAACGCGTTCATCATCAACGTCGCGCTGCCGGCGCTGATCCTCCGGCATCTGCACGCGGTCGAGATCACGTCCGCGCTGGTGCTCGCGGCCGCGGTGGCGTGGGTGCTGTTTGCGCTGAGCATCGCCTTCTTCGGCATTGTCGGGCGCGTTGCCGGCCTCGCGCCGCAGTCGGTCGGCGCGCTGACGCTCACCGGCGGGCTCGCGAACACCTCCTTCCTCGGCGTGCCGATGATCGAGGCGTTCTACGGCTCGGGCGGAGTCGCGCTCGGGCTCGTGATCGACCAGCTCGGGTCCTACCTGGCGCTGGCCACGTTGGGCATCATCGTGGCGGCGATGTACTCGGGCGCCGCGCTCGACCGCCGCGCCATCGTCCGGAAGATCGCCCTGTTCCCGCCGCTCATCGCCGTGCTCGCGGCGCTCCTGCTGCGGCCGTTCGAGTACCCGGAGTGGCTCGCGGTCACCTTCACACGTCTGGGCGACACGCTCGCGCCGCTCGCGCTCGTGTCGGTGGGCGCGCAGATCCGGCTCGGCGCCCTCGCGGGCAACGCGAAGAAGCTCGCGCTCGGCCTGGGCTTCAAGCTGGTCGTCGGCCCCGCGGTGCTGGTGGGCCTCTTCGTCGCGCTCGCCGGCATCGACACCGATCACACGCGAATCGTCTTCTTCGAAGCGGCGATGGCGCCGATGATCGGCGCGGCGATCGTCGCGACCGAGCACAAGCTCGATCCGCCGCTCACCACGCTCATGGTCGGGATCGGGATCCCCCTCTCGTTCCTGACCGTGCCGGCGTGGTGGTACGTGCTCGGAATGCTGTGATCGAACTCCAACGGAGGCAGACGATGAGGCAGGGCAGCCTCGAGGCGAAGTACCTGCTCGCGCGGCTCGAGCGCAACCCCGCCCTCGACCCGGCGCGGCTGGTCGCGTCGCTCATCGACGAGGCGACGCCGCGGTAAGGACGTATGCGCCGCCTCGCACACTGGGTCGCCGGCCTTGCGACGACACTGTCCCTGATCCCGCCGGCGCCGGCGGTCGACGCGTCGGTCGAGCCGCTGCCGCTGCGCCTAGACCCGCAGTTCGTCCTCGCGCAAGTCGCACGGCGCATGGGTGTGACGCTGCACCCGGAGATCGCGCCGCCCGCCGTGTTCCTCGAGAGCGCCACGCCGATCGGGCAGTTTCGCGACGCAATCGGCGCGCAATGGGGTTTCCGCCCCCACGCGTTCGGCAACGCCTACGCGGTGGAGCGGAACGAGATCTACCTGATCGACGACCCGTCGTACTACGCGCGGCTCGGCCGCACGATCGACGAGTCGCTGGCCCACGAGCTGGCCCACTACGTCCAGGTGAAGTACCTGAACGCCGACCTCTCGGTGCCGTCGTGGGAGCAGGACGCGGTCGCCCTTCAGACGTGGTTCCGGGACGCCCACGTTCGCGTCCAGGGTGCCGCGCTGGCGCCCTAGGGAGGCTCCGGGACGGGGACCGGCAGCGACGCCCGTGGCACGGCGGGACGCCCGGGGAGTACGCTTTGCCGCATGCCCCAGACGATTCGACGCATCGCCGTCGCACTGGCGGCGGCGGCTGCCGCGGCCTACGCGACCGGGGCGGCGCTCGTATGGCGCTGCCCCGACCGCTTCATCGACTTCCCGGCGCGCGAAACGCCGCGGACCCCCGGGATGCTCGGCATCGACTATCGCGAGGTCTGGCTGCGCGCCGGCCCCCGCCGCGCGCTCATTCATGGCTGGTGGCTGCCGAACGGGCGGGATGCGCCGGTCCTCCTGGTCCTCCCCGGAACCGGGCGCACCAAGGCGGGCATGGTGCACGTGGCGGCCGTCATGCACGCCGCCGGCGCCGCGGTGCTGATGATCGACTACCGCGGCCTCGGCCGGAGCGATCGCGGTCCGCTCACCGAAGCGAGCATGTACGAGGACGCGGAAGCGGCGTGGCTCGAGCTGCGATGGCATCAGCCCGACGCCGGTCGCCGTTTCGTCTACGGCCACGCGCTCGGTGCGGTGCCCGCGCTCGAGCTCGCCGCGCGCTACCCCGACGTGAACGGCGTGGTCATCGAGGGGGCGCCGACCTCGATCCGCGAGTTGCTGCGCGACTCGTGGGTCGCTGCGCTCTACCCCGTCGACCGGTTGCTCGGCGACCGGTTCGACGCCGCGGCCAAGGTCCGGCGCCTGAGCGTCCCGCTGCTGATCGTCCACGGCACGCGCGACCCGGTCGTGCCGCACACGATGGGCGTCCAGCTCTACCTGCGTGCGCCCGGGCGGAAGTCGCTGCTGCTCGTTGAGGGGGCGATGCACAGCGACGCGGCGATCGTCGACGCCGAGGCATATCAGGCGGCGTTCGAGCGGCTGATGCCGCTGAGTCCGGACCGTGCCGTCGCCGCGCTCACGCGGCGTGCGGCGCCCACCCGAGCGGATTGACGCGCTCCACGAACTTCGCGCACGTCAGGATCTTCGGATCGGAGAAGCGCGGGCCGACGATCTGCAGGCCGACGGGGAGCCGCGCCGCGGTCAGGCCGGACGGAGCGCTCGCCGCCGGCAGGGTGGCGAGCGACACGAGGAAGGTCTGCGCGATCCAGGCGATGTAGTTGTCGAGCTGCTTGCCGCCGATCTCGGTCGGGTAGTTCTGGTCGACCGGAAACGGCGGCATCGGCGAGCACGGCGTGAGGACGAGGTCGTACCGCTCGAACAGGGCGCGCCAGCGATGGAAGATCTCCACGCGCTTGCGCTCAGCGCGCGCGATGTCGAGGATCTTCACGTCGAGCCCGAGCCGGATGTTGCCGGCAAGGTTGGGGTTCAGGCGATCGAGCTTGTCGAGCCGGTCGAGGTGATTCCCGACCATCGACTCGCCGCGCAGCGTGATGAACGCCTGCACGCCGTCGGAGAAATCCGCCTGGATTTCCTCGATCGTCGCACCGTCGCGCTCGAGCGCGCGGGCCGCGTCGCGGCAGATGCGCGCCACTTCCGGATCGATGCCGGTGCCGCCGATGTCCGCAACGTACGCAAGGCGCACGCCGCGCAGGCTCTCCGCGCGCGCCACGATCTCGTGCGCGCTCGGCCACGGCGGCGGCACCGAGGACGGCAGCTTGAGCGAGAAGCCGGTCATCGCGTCGAGCATCAACGCGCAGTCCTCGGCGTCGCGCGCCATCGGTCCGGCGACGTTCTGCGAATGCCACGCCATGTTCATCGGGTAGCGCGCCACCAGCCCGGTCGAGGTCCGCAGGCCCACCACGCCGCAGAAGGACGCCGGCGTGCGCAAGCTGCCGCCGAAGTCGGAGCCCTCCGCGAGCGGAACCAGCCCTGCCGCCAGCGCGGCCGCGCCGCCGCCGGTCGATCCGCTCGCCGACATGCGGAGATCCCAGGGGTTGCGCGTGGCGCCGAACACGCGGTTGACGGTGTTGCCGCCGGCCGCGAACTCCGGCGTGTTCGTCTTGCCGATCACGATGCAGCCGGAACGCTTGAGGCTCGCGACCGTCTCGCCGTCCTCGTCCGGCACGTGGTCGGCGTAGAGCTCCGAGCCCCAGGTCGTGCGGATGCCGGCGGTCGGCGTGACGTCCTTGATCCCGACCGGAACGCCGGCAAGTGGCGCGAGCGTCACGCCGCGCGCGAGCGCCGCGTCGACGCCGCGCGCGGCGCTGCGCGCTGGCCCGGCTGCGAGCGTGACGATCGCGTTCACGGCCGCGTTCGCGCACTCGATCGCCGCAAGGTGCGCGTCGAGGACCTCGATCGCGCTCGCGCGCTTCGTTCGGATGAGCCGCGCGAGCTCGCGCGCGGGCAGCCGGTGCAGGCCCCCGCTCATCAGAAGCGCTGGAGGAACTTCGCGACGTCCACCGGCTCCGGAAGCGTGCCCATGCGCGTCGAGTAGTCGATGAACGTCTGGAATTCCTGCCGGTCGGTGTTGGTCAGGCTCGCGACGTTCACGAACTTCACGAGCGGCACCGAGTCGACGATGTCGTCGGGCGTGAGGGTGTTCTTGGCGAGGTGCTTGCGCGCCTCCTTCGGGTCGGCGTTGATGAAGTCGATCGCTTTCGCCCAGGCGGCGGCGTAGCGCTTCGCGACGTCCGGACGGCTCTTGATGAAGTCGGTCGAGATCACGCCGCCGCCGACCCAGGCGTTCGCGCGCGGGTCGCCGAGGATGTACTTGGCGATGACGCCGGCCTCGAGCGTCGTCGCGACGCCGTTCTTGCGCATGATCGAGGCGTTCGGCTCGAGCGTGTAGCCGGCGTCGAACGTGCCCGCGGTCATCGCGTTGACGTGCTGCCCCATGTCGAGCTGGTCGAGCGTGTAGTCGCCCTCCTTCAGCCCCGCTGCCGCGAGCACGGCCCGCGCCATCGTCACGTTCGCCGGGCCCGGCGCGCTCATGATCTTCTTGCCCTTGAGGTCGGCGAGCGAGCGCGCGTTCACGCCCCTGCGCACGACGAACTGCTCCATCTGGTACTGGGCGTTCTGGCCGTTGAGCGAGATGTACATCGCGACGCCGGGCTTCTTGAGGTTGGCGTTCATCCCCTCGATCGTGACCAGGATCGCGGAGGCGTCGATCTGGTTCGTGATCAGCCCCGACACGTTCGGCGGCCCGCCGATGAGGCGCACCATCTCGACGTCGAGTTTCTGGTCCTTGAAGAAGCCGCGGTCCTGGGCGACGAAGAACGGCAGCGACGAGCTGACCGGGAACACGCCGACCTTGACCTTGTCCTGCGCGACCGCGGGCGCGGCGAGCGCGGCGACGAGCACTGCTCCGAGCAATGAAAGTGTACGCATGGTCTTATCGTCCTCTCCGTAGGGTCGTCGTTATAGCACACGCTGTCCGGCATTTTCCGCGAGCGCGGCGAGCGCTTGCGTGAAGCATTCCATCGGCGGGCGCACGATGCCCGCCCCGACCTGGCCGACGCCGGCTTCGCGGTGCGCCATGCCGGTATTGATGATCGGCAAGATGCCGGTGTCCACGACCTTGCGCACGTCGATGCCGGCCGGCGTGCCGGCGAAATCGAGCATCGGGATGGTGAACGCGTTGTTGCGGCCGAGCGTGATGTGCCGCATCGTCAGCGTGCTGTCGAGCGCGAGCTGCGGCGTGCCGCCGATGAACCGGACGATCGCGGGCGCCGCCGCCATCGCGAAGCCGCCGATGCCGGCGGTCTCGGTGATCGCGCTGTCGCCGATGTCGCGGCCGGCGTCGGCCGGGCCGTAGCCCGGGAAGAACAGGCCGTCGGGCACCTGCGCCGGGCCGGTGAACCAGCGCTCGCCCGTGCCGCTTACGCGGATGCCGAAGTCGGTGCCGTTCCGCGCCATCGCGGTGACCATCGTGCTTCCCGGCACGCCGCGCGCGGCGTCGAGCATGCTCTTGCACGCCGCCATGCCGATGTTGAGGAAGAAGAAGTCGTTGCCGTTCATGAAATCGATCACCGCCGCCGCCTCGGCCGCGGACACGCCCGACTCGAGGATGCCGGCGACGAGCCGCTTGAACAGCAGCGCGGACGCGGCCATGTTGCGGTTGTGCATCTCGTCGCCCATGTGCAGGGCGCGCCCCATCAGGGCCTTGAGCTCGATCGGCCCGGTCGCGGCGAGTGCCTTGCCGAGCACCGGGCCGAGCGTGCCGCCCATCCACTTGAGCTTTGCGAGCACCTCGGGGCTGTTCGCGCCGTAGCGCAGCACCTTGCCGAGTCCTTCGTTCAGGTTGCTGAACGAGCGGTTGCCCTGGACCGGGTTGCGGAGCCTCCAGACCGGCATCGACGGGCTGATGATCCCCGCCATCGGGCCGACGGCGGCATGGTGGTGGCACGGGTCGAACCGGACCTCGCCGCGCTCGGCCAGGGCGCGCGCGGCGTCGGGGTCCTTCGCCCAACCCTCGAGCAGGCACGCACCGATCACGGCCCCGCGCATTGCGCCGCCCATGCGCGCCCAATCGATCGGCGGGCCGGCGTGCAGCAGCATCCGCTCGCCGAGGCCGGGGATGACCTCGCGCGCAATGCCGACGCCCTCGAGCAACGGTTCAGCGGCCAGGTAGGCGTCGAAGGCCTTCTTGCCGGCCGCATCGACCGCGGGATCGCCGACGAGGCGCGCGAGCGCACGCGCGGTGGCCGGCTCGCCGCCGGGCGGGCTCCATTGCACGCGCGTCACCCGGGCGCCGGTGCCTGCGATCGCGTCGTCGAAGGAAGCGAGCCCGACGGTCACGACGGACAGCGGCGCGCCTAAGAGGGAAGCCATCGACGCCGCCTACTTTCCCGACCAGTGCACGTAGCGCTTCTCGACGAGCATGAAGAGCAGGTTGAGACCGTAACCAAGCGCGCCGGCGGCGAAGATCGCGGCGTACATATCGGGCATCGCAAAGAGCTGCTGCGCCTCGAAGACGCGCTGACCGAGCCCGTCGGTGGAGCCGATGAACATCTCCGCCACGACCACGATCACGAGCGCGAGCGACACGCCGTTGCGCAAGCCGACGAAAGTCTGCGGCAGCGACTCGAGCAGCATCACGTCGGTCAGCACGCGCAGGCGGGAGGCGCCCATGACGCGCGCCGCGAGCAGGCGCGTCTTGCGCGCGTTCATGACGCCGTAGGCGACGTTGAACAGGATCACCAGCGCGGCGCCGAACGACGCGACCAGGATCTTGGTCTTGTCGCCCACCCCGAAGATCACCAGGAAGAGCGGGAACATCGCCGAGGCCGGGGTCGAGCGGAAGAAGTCGATCACGAACTCGACCGCGCGGTAGGCCTTCTCGTTCGCGCCCAGCAGGACGCCCAGCGGGATGGCGATCACGGCGGCGATCGCGGTCGCATACGCCGTGCGCTCGACGGTGCGCCAGAAGTCGTGGCCGAGCTTGCCGCCCGCCATGCCCTTCACGAGTGCCGCGAACGCCTGCTCGGGCGAGGGCAGCAGCACCGGATCGACGACGCGCGCCCAGACCGCGAGGTACCAGACCGCGATCAGGCCGGCGACGCCGACGAGCGGCAGGAACGTGTCGCGCTTCATCCCTTCCTCACCTCGCGCTGGAACACTTCCAGACAGCGTCCCTTGATCGCCACGAACGCGGGATCGGACAGCGTCGCGTCGTTGCGCGGCCGCGGCATCAGGATCTCCGGGAGGTCGGCGACCCGCGCCGGCCGGCGCGACAGCAGCAGCACGCGGTCGGCGAGGTACACCGCCTCCTCGAGGTCGTGCGACACGAGCACGGTCGTCGTCCCGGTCTCCATGAAGAGGCGCTGCAGCTGCTCGCGCATGAACAGCGTCATCTCGTAATCGAGCGCCGAGAACGGCTCGTCGAGGAACAGCACTTCCGGCTCGACCACCAGCGCGCGCATGATCGAGACGAGCTGCTGCTGCCCGCCCGAGAGCTCGTAGGGGTAGCGCTGGAGGTCGATCTTCACGCCGAGGTGCGTCACCAGCCGCTCGACCTTCTCCTCGCGCTCGCGCTTGGGCAGCCGCGCGAGCTTGAGCGGGTACTCGATGTTGTCGATCGAGCGCAGCCAGGGAAAGAGCGCCTCGCGGTAGTTCTGGAAGACGTAGCCGATCTTCGTTTCCTTCAGCGTCTTGCCGCCGAAGAGGATCGTGCCCGCGTCGGCCGGAACGAGGCCGGCGACGATGTTGATCAGCGTCGACTTTCCGCACCCGTTCGGGCCGAAGATCGAGAGGAACCGGCCGCGCGGGATGTCGAAGTCGAAGTTGTCGTAGATGACCGCGCCCTGGAAGCGCTTGGAGAGCCCGCGGATGGTGATGTGCGCCTCGCCCGCCGGCGCGGCGCCCGGCGTCGCAGCGATCGCCGCCGCGCCGTTCACCAGGTTTATCCTCCGCGCCTACTCGCCGGCGTCGATGATCGCGATCACCGGCCCGCCGCCTTGCGGCCCCTGGTGCATCGCGTCGACCGACACGAACACCGCGGGGTCGCCGATCGCCGCCGCCGCGACGCCGCCGACGGCCGCCTTCGAATGGCGGTGATGGTGCACGTCGGAGTCGTCGAGCATGATCTGCCGGCGCCCGCGCAGCGTGCCGCGGTGGTCGGCCTCGCACTTCATGAAGCAGTTCACGAGGCGCCCCTTCAGGTCCTCGGCGCGCGCCCGCTCCGGGAGATCGAACCCGGCGTTGCGGATCGCGGCGTAGATGCCGTCGATGTCGATCGCGTCCTGCATCACCGCGTGGCCGATGCGATAGCGCCCGCCGGCGCCGGCCTTGTTCCCCATCAGCACGATCTGGCCGGCATCGAGCTCGACGCCGGACGAGCACGACGCGACCGAGGAATACAGATCGAGGTTCTTGCAGATCTCCTCGGGTTTGTAGGACTTCACCTCGCCGAGGGCGACCGCGATGCCGAGCGCGGTCGTGCCGTTCGAGACGCCCATCGAGTCGTGCACCTCGCAGGCGACGGTCTTGCCGCGGCCGTGGGCGTCGCGCACCGTGTCGATGGTGAGCAGCGGCGTCTTGGTCTGGACGTAGTGGACGTCTTTGGGATCGTCGATGCCGGCGTCCTTCATCGCGAGTCGCACGCCCGCGGCGATCTTCTCGACCATCGCCGGCCGGCCGATGTCCTCGGGGAAGATCTGCGGGCTCATCGCCGCGCCGATCACCAGCCGGTCCTTGTTCTTCGGGCCGGTCTTGTCGTTGCGTGCGAACACGGTCGCGTGCGGCGTGATCACGCCGTCGCAGCCGCCCGACCACACCATGGGGATCTGCTTGACCTCGCCGAGCGCGCGGTTGCCGTGCTTCATGAGCACCGCGCGGAACGCCTGGTCGGCGAGGATGCGCGTGAAGTCGTTGACGCCGCCGTTGCCCTCGGTCTTGCCGACGACCGCGACGACCTGGTCGGCGGTGAACTGCCCGGCGAGGATGCGCGCCTCCATGCCGGAGGCGTCCTGCACCGAATTGAGAATCACCTTCGCGACTTCGATCGCCATGTCTTCTCTCCTAGAGCCGCGGGCCGAACTCGCCCCGCAGCATTTTTTCGTAGCCTGGCCCGCGATCGATGAGCGGCAGCGGGCCCTTCCGCGCGGCGCGCAGCTCGGTCCGCAATTTCGCCGTCGACGCCTCGTCGAGCGCGTATCCGCTGTCCTGCTCGACGATCGCGACGCCATAGCACTCGCGCGCCGCGGCGACCGACACCTTCGCCTGCACCACGTCGCGCAGCACCCAGTCCGGCTCGCGCTCGAGCGGGTCGCCCCAGCCGCCGCCGCCGGTGGTGACGACGCGCACCACCTGGCCGGCCCTCACCGGCTCGCCGTCGACGAGCCCTCCGAGCTCCTTGCGCTTCCCGTGCAGGTCGACGGTCACGCAGAAAGGCTCCCCCGCGCTCCCGCCCGCGACACCATAGCAGCCGAGCCGCACGCGGTCGGCGGTCACGATCGTGTGGCAGTCGACGAGCACGCGGTAGTGCTTGTCGTAGCCGAGGCCGCCGCGGCGCTTGCCCGCGCCGCCCGAGTCGGTGCGCAAGCCCAGCTTCTCGACGATCACCGGGAAGCGGTTCTCGGTGAACTCGGCGGGCTGGTTGCGCGAGTCGGGAACGATGTGGATCGCGTCGTTGCCGTCGGCGTACCAGCGACCGCCCGAGCCGCCGCCGATCACCTCGCGCGAGAGAAACGGCCGGCCCTGGGGATCGTTGCCGTAGAAGCCCGTGTAGCGGATCGTCTCCTGATCGGCGGGCATGCGTCCGCCGGTCGCCTGCGTCACGACGCCGGCAAGGAGTCCGAGCGCGCGCAGCAGGACGAACGAGCGTGCGTTGGTCGCCGCCGGCCACTCCGGCGTGATGAGCGTGCCCTTGGGCGGGAACACCACGTCGAACACCTCGCACACGCCTTCGTTCACGTGGATCTCGGCCGCGCGCTCCGGCGTGTCGGCGAGGTTGCGCAGGATCGGCGCGATCCATTTGACGAGGAACGCGCCGTCGGCGTAGTCCGCGGGCCAGTTGATCGGGCCGGTCGATTGCGGCGCGGTGCCGTTGAAATCGAGGGTGATCCGGTCGCCCTTCTTGATCATTTTGAGCGCGAGCCGGTGCAGCTTCGGGTCGCTCACGCCGTCGTGCTCGACGTAGTCCTCCCAGGCGTACTCGCCGTCCGGGATCTTCGGCAGCAGCTCGTTGCGATAGATGTCGCGGCACTTGTCGAGGATCGCCTGGAAGCACGCCTCGACCGTGTCCGCGCCGAAGCGCCGGAACAGCTCCTCCATGCGCCGTGCGCCCATGCGGATCGCCTCGATCTCGCTGTCGAGGTCCGCCTCGAGCATCTCCGGGACGCGCGTGTTGCGGCGGATGATCCGGAACGCCTCCTCGTTGCGCCGGCCCGCGTCGTAGATCTTGATCGGCGGGATCGCGAGGCCTTCCTCGAACACGGTCACCGCGGTGCCCGGCATCGAGCCGGGCACGCGGCCGCCGATGTCGTCGTGATGGCCGAACGCCTGGATGTACGCGACCACCTGGCCGTCGTGGAACACCGGCACCGTCGAGCACACGTCGGGCAGGTGCCCGATCGAGCCTTCGGTGAGGTAGGTGTCGTTCATCAGGAAGACGTCGCCGGGCTTCATCGTCGCCGGCGCGTAGTCGCGCACGACCGCGTTCGGCATCGCCGAGTACGAGCGCCCGGTGAGCTTGCGGCAGAAGCGGTCGAAGAGCCCGACGCGATAGTCGTGCGCCTCGCGGATCATCGGCGAGCGCGCGGTGCGCTCGATCGCGTACTCGATCTCCGCCTCGATCGAGTTGAGCGTGCCTTCGACGATCTGCAGCACGATCGGATCGACGTCGCGCGGCCTCGTCCGCGCGGGCGGGGTCGGCCAGGGTTTGGGCACGGCGGCCATCGCGGCGCTCCTTAACCCTTTCGCACGATCATGATCCCGTGCGAGTCCACGCTCAGCGTCTGCCCGGGGAAGACGACGGTCGTCGACCCGAACTCCTCGATCACCGCCGGCCCGTCGATGCGCGCGCCGGCGGGCAGCGCGTTCCGCGCGTAGACCGGCGTGTCGACGAATGCGCCGGCGAAAAAGACGCGCCGCCGGGACTCAGGCTGCGGAGTCGCGCCGCTCGTCGCGAGCTTCGGGAGCTGCGGGCGGTCGATCAGGCCGAACCCCGACACGCAGTAGTTCACCGCCTCGACCTTCTGCTTGCCCCGATAGCCGTAGCCGAACGCCTTCTCGTGCGCCGCGTGGAACGCGTCCACGAGCGCACTCACGAACCCGGTGTCGACGCGCCCGCCGGGGGCCTGCACGCGCACCTCCATCGACTGGCCGACGTACCGCAGGTCGGCCTCGCGCATGAGGCGCACGTTGCGGGGCTCGATGCCGTCGCGCTCGAGCGTCGCCGCCGCCTCGCCTTCGAGCCGGCAGTAGATCGCCTCGAGCGCACGCGGCTCGAGCGCGTCCTCGTGCGTGACCTGCGTCGCGATGTGATCGGTGCGCCAGTCGACTGCGAGGAGGCCGAACGCGGACAGGTTGCCCGGGTTGAGCGGCACGATGCACGCCTGCATGCCGAGCAGCTCCATCACCGCGGGCGATTGCGCCGGCCCGGAGCCGCCGAACGAGAGCAGCGCGAACTCGCGCAGATCGATGCCACGCTGGATCGTCATCTGTCGGATCTTGTTGCCCTGATTCCAGTTGGCGATCTCGATGATCCCCTCGGCGAGTTGCTCGACCGAGAGATCGCTCTTCAGCCGTTTCCCGAGCGCCTCGATGCCGGCGCGCGCGCGCGCCGCGTCGAGGCGGATGCCGCCGCCGATCAGCGCGGGCGGGATGCGCCCGAGCGCGAGGTTCGCGTCGGTGATGGTCGGGTGGTCGCCGCCGTTCGGGTAGCACATCGGGCCGGGCACCGCGCCCGCGCTCTTCGGCCCGACCTTGAGGTGGCCTTCGCGGCTGATCCAGGCGATCGAGCCGCCGCCGGTGCCGACCGTCTTGATGTCGATCATCGGGATGCGCACCGGGAACGGCCCAACCGACCCGCCGTTGGTGACCTTCGGCTCGCCCGCCTCGATCAGGCAGAGATCGGTCGACGTGCCGCCCGCGTCGAGCGTCACCACGTTTTCGAAGCCCGCAATGCGCGCGATCACCGCCGACCCGAGCGCGCCGGCCGCCGGACCGGAGAGCGCCGTCGTGATGGGCTTCCTCACCACCTGCGCGCTGCTGATGACGCCGCCGGAGGACTGCATGACGAGGAACGGCTTCTCGCGCAGCCCCGGTCCCAGCTCGTCGTGGATGCGCTGCAGGTAGCGGTCCATGTGCGGCTTCACGAACGCGTCCACCAGCGTGGTGACCGCGCGCTCGTACTCGCGGTACTCGGGCAGCACCTCGCACGAGAGCGACGCCGCGCAGCCGGGGTACTCGTCGGCGAAGATCTCGCGCACGCGCCGCTCGTGGCGGTCGTTCGCGTACGAGTGGATGAGGCACACGCCGACCGCGCGCACCGCCTGCGCCTTGAGGGCGCGCGCCGCGCGCCGCACGCCCTCCTCGTCGAGCGGGCGAAGCTCCGCACCGCGGAAGTCGAGCCGCCCGCCGACCTCGTGCACCAGCTCGACGGGCACGATGCGCTCGGGCTTCACCCAGAAGTAGGAGTTGCCGTAGCCCTCGGGCACGGACTGGCGCGCGATCTCGAGGATGTGGCGGAAGCCTTCGGTGACGATCAACCCGAGCGATTCGATCTCGCCCTGCAGGAGCGCGTTGGTCGCGACCGTGGTGCCGTGCGCGAGGCCGGCGAGGTCGTCGACGCTGCGGCCGGTCTGCTCGAGGATCTGGCGCACGCCCTTCACCAGCCCGATCGCCGGGTTCGCGGGCGTGCTCGGGACCTTGGTGACGGCCACGCCGCCGGTCGCGCCGTCTACCGCGACGATGTCGGTAAACGTGCCGCCGGTGTCGATGCCGATGCGGATGCGGCCGGCGCTGCCTGCGCGCATTGCGCGCCTCCCCCTCTTTGGCGCCCCGCGGGACCGTGCGGGCGAGTGCCACGATAAGCGCCGCCCTCCGGTCGCGTCAAACAGTCGGAAACGATGGGTCGATCGGCTGCGCCGATGGCACTCGGTCCCGCCTGCCGCTTCGGCCTGCGACTAGACCCATGGTCGGATACTCCTTCCGGCGCGGACGCGCTACGCTCGGTGCACATCCTGCAAACATGCCATGGAGAACGAGATGAGCGCTGCAGCAACGCCCTTTGACTGGCTGAATTACTGGTGGACGGCCCCGACGCGGCTGGCCCCGGAGTCGCTCAAGCAGGTCATCAACCCGTGGAGCTTCGAGACGCAGCAGGGGTTCATCAACGTGAACCTCATGCAGTCGAGCGACCCCGGCATGGAGCGCGATATCGTCGAGAACGTCGCCGGCTACGGGCGCCAGCTCGGGCGCATCAGCGAGACGCTCCGCGTGCTGCTCGATCACGGCGCGCTGTGCGCGGCGGCGCTCTCGCCCGAGGACCGCAAGGCCGTTCAGGACTTCACGGACATGACCGACCAGATCGCGGACGTGAAGAGGAAGCGCGAGCAGCTCACCTCACGCGAGGTGGACGCGTTCGTGGAAACGCTGCAGCGCCTGCGCGAGAAGAATCCGGACGGCTACCGGCGCGCCGCCGAGCAGCTGCGCGCGGCGCTCGGCTGAAACCTTCAGAAGAACCCGGCCGTCCGCGCGGCCTCGACGCCGACGCGCGCGAGTTCGCCCATCTGCGCGGTGACGTTCGACGAGGCGGGCGTCGTCACCTTGCTCGACCACATCAGCTTCACGGTCGCGGCGTCGGTGAGCATCATGCTCGCGGCGTAACCGCTGGTCGCCTGGCCGCCGCCGATCGGGATGCCGATCCCGACGCTGCTGCCGAACACCGATCCGCCGCCGGAACCGCCGAAGCCGCCGATCCCGATGCCGACGCTCGGCCCCGGATTGACCACCGTCACGTCCACACCGACGGTGATGCCGAAGATCGCCTTCACGCCGGCGCCGCGCGCCGCGACGAGCGTCGCGTCGTTGGTCGGCGGCGGGCCCGCCGTCAATCCCGCGTTCTGGCTGATGACCGGCGTCGCGCCGGCGGCGGTGATCCGGGCCGCCACCTGCTCCTGGCAGACGCGCTGCGTCGCAACGTCGGGCGCGTCGCACACGACGAGCACCTTCTCCCCGCGCAGCGAACGCCCCTTGAACTCCGGCTCGGTCCATTGGACGTTCACCTGCGTGGTCGCGCAGCCGGCAAGAAGCGCGGGTCCCAGCAGCGCGGCGAGAAGTCGAACCGAAACCATGCCCTACCCTCTTACCGAACGAGCGGACCCTGAGTCTCGATGAAACGGATGGCCGTGTCGAGCCCCTGCCCGGTACCGATCATGCGCCCTCCTCCCCGGATTCTTCGCGCGCGGGTGCGTCGGCGCGGGTCAGGAATGCGCGCACCGCTTCGATCTGGTCCGCGCTCATCAAGGCCGGCGCGTGGCCGACGCCGGCGAACTCGATCGATTCAATACCGGGCGTGCGGCGCTTCATCTCCTCGACCGTCTCGCGCGTCAGCACCTCGGACGCCGCGCCGCGCAGCACGAGCTGGGGACAGGCGACCTGCTCCCACGTGCTCCAGAGGTCCACGCCGCGCATGAAGTCGGGGCCGAGCGGCAGCTCCGGATCGCGGTGGCCCTGGAACGCCCGCCCGATCCCCGGGTCGTAACACAGCGCGAAAGTGCCGTCCTCCTGCTTGCGCACGCTGTGGATCGCGAGGTGCCGCCACTGCGCATCGGTGAGCGGGCCGAACGACGCGCACGCCTGGCGCACCTGCGCCTCGGCCTCGTCGAGCGAAGCGAACCGCGTCGCGCGCCCGATGTGGCCCTTGAGGCGGAACAGCGCATTCCAGGGCACCAGCGGCCCGACGTCGTTCAGCACCAGGCGCCGGATCGGCGCGTTGCGCTTGGCGGCGAGCAGCACGCCGATCAGCCCGCCCATCGAGGTGCCGACCCAGTCGAGCCGGGTGCCGCTCGCGCGCCGCAGCCAGCGCGAGCGCAGCTCGGGGAAGAACCGCTCGCGGATCGGCGTGGTGATGCGGGCGATGAGGGCCGCCGCGTCGCTCATGTACGTCGAGAAGGTGTACTCGGACTTGTCCTCGAGCCAGTCGCTGTCGCCGCGCCCGACCACGTCCATGCAGACGACCCGCGCGTCGCGCGCCAGCGCCTCGGCGAGGAAGTCGAAGTCGCGGCTGTTGCGCGCAAGGCCGTGCACGCACAGCACCACGTGAGGGTTCGAGGGGTCGCCCCACTCGGTGTAGGCGACGCGGTGGAACCCGTGCTCGCCGAGGCTGAGGAAGCTGTGGCTCTCCATCCGTATCGGCCGAGGGTCAGGGAATCGCGGGGTGGACCGTCGCGAGCTGCGTCCCGTGGGGGATACTGGCCTCGCCCTGCATCTCGGGAATCATCTTCGGCTCACCCTCCGTCACGTCCGCTCAGGTCTGCCAGATCCGCGGCGGCACCGCGTCGCGCCCGGCGAGCGCCGGTCGCACGACGCTCCACAGCTGCGCGAAGTACTCGCGCGCCGCCTCGCTGCCCGCCCCGAGATAGCGCGCGACGAGCACGCCGGGCAGGCACGTGACCGCGCCCGTGCCCGCGCGCGGTTGCGGCTCGCGGCAGGCGGCCACGAGTCCGGCGTCGATATCCGGTCCGGCCGCGAGCAGCGTCCCGAACACCGGCTCCCCGGCAAGGCCGAGGGGAGAGTCGAGGAGGTCGGAGCCGCCTTCGAGGCGCGCGCGCTCGAGCCACGCGACGCGCCCGTCGCGCCGGATCACAGTGCGCGTGCGCAGCTGGCCGCGCGTGAACCGATTGCCCGAGGCGGTGCGTCCGAGGCGCAGGATCTCCCAGCCGATGAAGCGCGCGTCCGGCGCGAGCCGGATGTCCGACTCGAGCTCGGCCGCGGCGCCCTCGAACACGATGGTCTCCTGGGGCAGCCACTCGAGCACCGCGCCCGCGCCCGCCTCGAGGGCAATGCGCTGATGCGCCCACGGCCCCGCGGTGCGATACCACTTGCCCGCGCCGAGCGTCGTCAGCAGCGCACGGGCGCCGGCCTTCGCGCGCACGGTGAGCTCGAGCTCGTCGCCGCCCGCGATGCCGTCCGGCGGATGCACGACGATCGCGTGACAGACGTCGTCGCCTTCGGGGTAGAGCGGCTTCCGGACCGTGAGCGGCCCGAGGTGGCGACGCTCGGTGAGCACGGAGCGCCGCACGCGCAGCTCGAAGTCGAGCACCAGCGTGGCCCGCCAGCCGGCGAGCGGCACCGATTCGGCGACCTGCATGCCGCGATCATACTGCGAGCCGCGCGCGCACTCCGTCCCGCTCCATGTCGGCGCCGAGGCCGCGCGCGACGATTTCGCCGCGCTCCATCACCAGGTAGTGGTTCGCGAGCGAGCGCGCGAAGTCGTAGTACTGCTCGACCAGCAGGATCGCGATCCGGCCCTCGCGCGCAACGGTGCGGATCGCGTCGCGGATTTCCTCCACCTCGGCGAGGCGCCGGACCGCGCGCTCGATGTCCTTGATGATCGACGGCTGGATGCCCTCGGTCGGCTCGTCGAGGATGAGCAGCTGCGGATCCATCGCCAGCGCGCGGCCGATCGCGAGCTGCTGCTGCTGCCCGCCGGAGAGGTCGCCGCCGCGCCGGCGCAGCATCTGCTTCAGCACCGGGAAGAGCTCGAACACGATCTCGGGGAGCTTGGCCCGGCGCGGCTTCGACGCGAGCCCCATGAGCAGGTTCTCCTCGACGGTCAGCCGCGGGAAGATCTCGCGCCCCTGCGGCACGTAGCCGAGCCCGGCGGCGGCGCGCTGGAACGGGGCCGCGCGCGTGATGTCGCGCCCGCCGAACTCCACCTTCCCGGTCGCCGACGGCACGACGCCCATCAACGTCCGCAGCACGGTGGTCTTGCCGACGCCGTTGCGGCCGAGCAGCGCCGTCACACGGCCCTGCGGCACCTCGAAGCTGAGGTCGCGCAGGATGTGGCTGCCGCCGTAGTACTGGTTGAGTCCGCTCACCGTCAGCATCGTCAGCGCCCGAGATAGACCTCGATCACGCGCGGATCCTCCTGCATCTCGGCGAGGGACCCTTCCGCGAGCACGGCGCCCTCGTGCAGCACCGTCACCTTGCGCGCGATGCGGCCGACGAAGGCCATGTCGTGCTCGACGACCACCAGCGAATGCTCGCCCGCGAGAGAGAGGAAGAGCTCCGCCGTGCGCTCGGTCTCCTCGTCACTCATGCCGGCGACCGGCTCGTCTAGGAGCAGCAGCTTCGGCTCCTGCATCAGCAGCATGCCGATCTCGAGCCACTGCTTCTGGCCGTGCGAGAGCAGCCCGGCGACGCGGTCGGCGGCGTCGGCGAGCCGGATGCGGCGCAGCATCTCGACGATCCGATCGCGCTCGGCCGAGGCGAGCCGGTGGAAGAGCGTGCCCCGCACGCGCTTGTCGGCCTTCATGGCGAGCTCGAGGTTCTCGAATGCGGTGTGGTGCTCGAAGATCGTCGGCTTCTGGAACTTGCGCCCGATCCCGGCCTGCGCGATCTCGGCCTCCGCGAGGCGCGTGAGGTCGATCGTCTGGCCGAAGAATGCGGTCCCGGCGTCGGGCCGCGTCTTGCCGGTGATGACGTCCATCATCGTCGTCTTGCCGGCGCCGTTCGGGCCGATCACGCAGCGCAGCTCCCCGGCGTCGATCGCGAGGCTGAGTGCGCTGAGCGCCTTGAACCCGTCGAACGACACCGAGATGTCCTCGAGGTAGAGGACGACGCCGTGCGTCGTGTCCAGCGCACCGGTCGCGACGTGTCCGATCGACGCGCCGCCGCCGACGCCTTCGGCGCTGTGGACCGCGACCGAGCTCATTGGACCGCCCGCGCGCGCGGCGCGCTCGGAGGCTCGGCAGCGGAACGGGCTTGGGGCGTCGCGGGTGCCTTGCGCCGGCGCTGGAGGAGCCCCATCACGCCCTGCGGCAGGAACAGGGTGACGAGCACGAACAGCAGCCCGAGGACGAAGAGCCAGTACTCGGGAAACGCCTGGGTGAAGAAGCTCTTCGCGCCGTTCACGAGACCGGCGCCCAGGATCGCGCCGGCGAGCGTGCCCCGCCCGCCGACCGCGACCCAGATGGCGATCTCGATCGAGTTCGCGGGCGACATCTCGCTCGGATTGATGATGCCGACCTGCGGCACGTAGAGCGCACCCGCGATCCCGCAGAGCACCGCCGACAGGGTCCACACCGCGAGCTTGTAGTGCACCGTGTTGTAGCCGCAGAACATCACCCGCTGCTCGGCGTCGCGAATGGCGGCGAGCACCCGGCCGAACTTCGACGTGACGATCCAGCGCAGGAGGAGGAGCGTCCCGATCAGCACCGCGCCAGTGATGCAGAAGAGCGCGATGCGCATCTCGTCGGTGGTGATCGGGATGCCGAGGATGCGCTTGAAGTCGGTGAAGCCGTTGTTGCCCCCGAAGCCGGTGTTGTTGCGGAAGAACAGCAGCATCGCCGCGTAGGTGAGCGCCTGGGTGATGATCGAGAAGTAGACGCCCTTGACCCGCGAACGGAACGCGAAGTAGCCGAACGCGAAGGCGAGGAGACCCGGGACGAGCACGACCAGCAGCATCTGCGCGATGAAGCTGTCGGAGAGCGCCCAGTGCCAGGGGAATTCCGTCCAGTCGAGGAACACCATGAAGTCCGGCATGTTCACGCGGTACTGGCCGTCCGCGCCGATCTGTCGCATCAGGTACATGCCGAACGCGTAGCCGCCGAGCGCGAAGAATAGGCCGTGCCCCAGCGAGAGGATGCCGGCGTAACCCCAGATGAGATCCATCGCCATTGCCACGATCGCGTAGCACATGATCTTTCCGATCAGCGTCACCCAGTAGGCCGAGACGTGGAACGGGCTGGACTCCGGCACCGCCAGCGCCAGGATCGGGAAGACGACGAAGGCGACCGCGGCGAATGCGCCGATCGCCGCCCAGCCTTGCGGGCCGTAGAGGCGGGTGATCCCCGACGAGAGCGGGCCCATGGTCATGCCTCGCCGCCTCCGCACCGACATCTCGAGCAAGTGCCCGGACGTCGGCGGCCGGAAGCATTCGCCTTACCGTCGATCCCCGCGCTCCGCGCGGGGCCCCTCGCCCCCTTCGCGCCTGCATGCGCTTCGGGCGCGCCTCGGCGCGCTGCATGCAGCGCGAATTCCCGATGCGCGCTCATGCTTCCACGGCCCTTCCCTTCATCGCGAAGAGTCCTTGCGGCCGCTTCTGGATGAAGACGATGATGAAGACGAGCACGACGATCTTCGCGAGCACCGCGCCGGACCAGGATTCGAGCAGCTTGTTCGCGAAGCCGAGGCCCAGCGCCGCGTACACGGTCCCGGCGAGCTGCCCGACGCCGCCGAGCACGACGACCAGGAACGAGTCGACGATGTAGGCCTGCCCCAGGTCCGGCCCGACGTTCCCGATCTGGGAGAGCGCACAACCGGCGAGCCCCGCCAGACCCGAGCCAACACCGAACGCCCAGGTGTCGACGCGCGCGGTCGGGACGCCGACGCAGGACGCCATCGCGCGGTTCTGCGTCACCCCGCGCACGAACAGGCCCAGCCGCGTGCGCGTGAGCAGGAGCCAGATTCCGGCCAGCACCGCGGCAGCGAAGCCGATG
Organism: uncultured beta proteobacterium; assembly: GCA_963747775.1. Classification (GTDB taxonomy): domain Bacteria; phylum Pseudomonadota; class Gammaproteobacteria; order Burkholderiales; family SG8-39; genus JAGVSZ01. The sequence goes on along the minus strand of CAVVGT010000014.1, from coordinate 170,145 downwards.
ATGACGATGCGGCTCCACGGCATCACGACGTTGGCCAGCACTTGAACTCCGCCGGACATCCAGACCGGATTCTCGACCTGCACGTTCTGCGCGCCGAAGATCGTCCGTACCGCCTGGATCAGGATCAGGCTGATGCCCCAGGTCGCGAGCAGCGTCTCGAGCGGCCGGCCGTACAGGAATCGGATCACCGTCCGCTCGAGGATCATGCCGACGATCGCCGATACCGCGAACGCGGCAGGCACCGCGAACAGGAGATACCAGTCGAATACCCCCGGGGCGTGCGATCGGAACACGTTCTGGACGACGTAGGTGGTGTATGCGCCGATCATGATCAGCTCGCCGTGCGCCATGTTGATGACGCCCATCAGCCCGTAGGTGATCGCGAGTCCGAGCGCCGCGAGGAGCAGGATGCTGCCGAGGCTGATGCCGGCGAACAGGAGCCCCGCGCGCTCGCCCCACGCGAGCCGGTCCTCGACGGCGCGCAGGCTCTTCTGCGCCTCGATCCGGACGTCCTCGTCGGACTCCGCGAAGCTGCCGTCCTTGCGCTTCTCCACGAGCGCGAGGAGCAGCGTCTTGGCGTTCGGATTGCCGGAGAGCCCCAGCGTCCGGATCGCCGCGATGCGGGCGTCGCGGTCGCCCCCGCTGAGCTCGAGCGTCGCGGCCACGGTTTCGAGCAGCGGCTTGGTGACCGCGTCGGACTCCTGCGCGAGCGCCTTCTTCACGAGGGGCAGGATCGAGGGGTCGGCGCCGCCCGCCAGCGCCTTGACTGCCGCGAGCCGCGTCTCGCGGTCGGGCGCGACCAGCTTCAGGGCCGCGAGCGCGGACGCGATCGCGCCGCGCAGCCGGTTGTTGGCGACCACGTCCTCGCGGTCCTTGGGAAGCGGCGCGACCGCTTCGCCGGTCGCCGCGTCGGTGGCCTTGTCCCCCTTCACGATGAGCACGCGCTTCCCGCTGGTTTTTCCATCGATCGAGATTTGCAAGTCGCCCTCGGCGAGAGCCGCGAGGAGCTCTGCTGCCCTCGGATCGCCGGTCGCGGCGAGCGCATTGATCGCCGCGACCTTCTCGTCGCTGTCGCCCAGGCCGAGCTTCTCGACCAGGCCCGCGTCGAGCGCGGCGGCGGGCCGCGCGAGGAGCGTAGCGGCGGCGAGCAAGATGATGAGTTGGATGCGCATATGTGAGCGCGCCGGGCATGAGGCCCGGCGCGCATCGGTTTGGTGCATCGGTCGGGCGGTGGTGATCGCCGCCCGCACCGTTCCTGACGCGTTACTTCGCGGCTGTCGCCGTCATCGGCTGGTCCAGCTTCTTCTCGTTGCCCGCGATGAACGGGCTCCACGGCTGGGCCTTGATCGGGCCCTTCGTCTTCCAGACGACGTTGAACTGGCCGTCGCCCTTGACCTCGCCGATGAACACCGCCTTGTGCAGGTGGTGGTTCTTCTCGTCCATCTTCGACACGATGCCCGAGGGCGCCTTGAAGGTCTGGCCGGCCATCGCCGCGATCACTTTGTCGGTGTCGAACGACTTCGCCTTCTCGACCGCCTGCTTCCACATGTAGATGCCGATGTAGGTGGCCTCCATCGGATCGTTCGTGAGCGGCTTGTCGGCGCCGGGCAGCTTCTTCGCCTTCGCGTAGGCGGCCCACTTCGCCTTGAACTCGTCGTTCACCGGGTCCTTGATCGACATGAAGTAGTTCCACGCCGCGAGGTGGCCGACGAGCGGCTTGGTGTCGACGCCGCGCAGCTCCTCTTCGCCGACCGAGAACGCCACGACCGGCACGTCGGTCGCCTTCAGGCCCTGGTTGCCCAGCTCCTTGTAGAACGGCACGTTCGAGTCGCCGTTGATCGTCGAGACCACCGCGGTCTTGCCGCCGGCGGAGAACTTCTTGACGTCGGCGACGATCGTCTGGTAGTCCGAGTGGCCGAACGGCGTGTACTTCTCGTCGATGTCCTTGTCGGCGACGCCCTTGGACTTGAGGAAGGCGCGCAGGATCTTGTTGGTCGTGCGCGGGTAGACGTAGTCCGTCCCCAGCAGCACCCAGCGCTTGGCGCCGCCGCCTTCCTTGCTCATCAGGTACTCGACCGCCGGGATCGCCTGCTGGTTGGGCGCGGCGCCGGTGTAGAAGACGTTCTTCGACAGCTCCTCGCCTTCGTACTGCACCGGATAGAAGAGCAGGCCGTTCAGCTCCTCGAACACCGGGAGCACGGACTTGCGCGACACCGAGGTCCAGCAGCCGAACACCGCAGCGACCTTGTCCTGCGTGATGAGCTGGCGCGCCTTCTCCGCGAAGAGCGGCCAGTTCGATGCGGGGTCGACCACCACCGGCTCGATCTTGTAGCCCATCACCCCGCCCTTGGCGTTGATCTCCTCGAACGCCATCAGCGCCGTGTCCTTCAGCACCGTCTCGCTGATCGCCATCGTCCCCGACAGCGAGTGCAGCACCCCCACCTTCACCGTCTTCGCCTGCGCTGCCGCTTCGAGCGACATGCCGGCGAGGCTCGCCGCCATCGCGAGCGCGAGCGTGCTCCTGACGAACGTCCGCCTTTTCATCTGCTTCCCTCTCTTCAGTTGACCGAATCTCCCCGAAGGGTCCGTCGATGGGTACTGCAAGCGACGTGCCATGCGTGTGCGTGCATCTCTTTTCCGTTCCGGGCTATGGCCTTAGCGTCGGAAAGGAAACCTCGGGACCGGTGACGCGGGAGGCCCGCCGCGGTCTGAAGGCACACCTTTGGTGCAGCGAAGTCACCCGCGCACCGTTGTGGCGCGACGTCTCGAGGGGCGGCGTGCCAGCGCGGGTTCCGAACGGGCAGTAAGCTCCCGCGCGATCATGAGCACGACCCCAAGACCGCGCGTCGCCATCGCCCTCGGCGACCCCGCCGGCATCGGCCCCGAGATCGCGCTGAAGACTGCGCTCGACGAATCGGTGCGTTCGATCTGCGAACCGGTCCTGTTCGGTGATCCCGGCGTGCTCGCGGAGCACGCGCGGGCCTGCGGACTCGAACGGCGTCTCTCCGACGTCGCGACCAGGCCGAGGCGGCAGCTCGCTCCGGGCGAGCTCGCGATCGGCAAGATCGCAGCCGCGCACGGCCGCGCCGCCCTCGACTCGGCGCGCGCCGCGATCGAGGCCGCGCTCGCGGGCGAGGTCGACGCCGTGATCGCCGCGCCGCAGACCGAGGCCGCGATCAAGGCGGCCGGGATCGAGTTCGACGGTTACCCGAGCTTCGTCGCGCGCTGCACCGGCGTCGCGCCCGAGGACGCGTTCCTGATGCTCTGCTTCGACGACGTGCGGATCGTCCACACGACACTGCACGTGAGCCTGCGGCGCGCGCTCGAGCTCGTCACGCGCGAGCGCGTCGAAGGCGCCATCCGCGCCGCCGACTCGGCGCTACGCCGCGTCGGCGTGAGCGCGCCGCGGCTCGCGGTCGCGGGCGTGAACCCGCACGCGAGCGAGGGCGGCCTGTTCGGCGACGAGGAGGCGCGGATCGTCGCTCCCGCAATCGCTGCCGCGCGTGCGGCGGGCGTGCAGGCGGACGGCCCGTTCGGCGCCGACACGATGTTCCACAAGACGGGCTACGACGCCTTCGTGGTCATGTATCACGACCAGGGCCACATCGCGGCGAAGCTCCGCGCATTCGACCGCACCGCCGGCATGACCATCGGCACCCCGGTCGTGTTCAGCTCGGTTGCGCACGGCAGCGCGCTCGACATCGCAGGGCAGAACAAGGCCAACCACCGCGCGATGGTCGAGGCGGTACGACGAGTCGTCGGCAGCCCTCTCCCCCTCCTTCGGGGGAGAGGGTTGGGGTGAGGGGGGCAGCGCGCCGATTGGGTGCTGGCGAGGCGCGCGGTCCCATCTAGACGGTGACCGGATCGGTGTCGGGCGGCGCGAACAGGCCGTGCCGCGCGTGCGTCCTTGAAGTGCTGGTCGCGCGGCAGCTCGATCGCGCAGGAGCGCACGCGCTGCTCGGCGGCGATCGAGCGCCGGGAAGCGACTTGCCGGCGCGGTTCGCCTGCGCCGCCTCGAGCAGCGTGCGGCGCGCCATGACGATGCCGCGGTCGGTCGGGCACAGGTTCTCGCGCGTGCGGTCCTGGATCGGGCCCATGCTCTCCTGCAGCGAGGCGTCCTGCATGGCGATGCCCTCGACGCCGCGAGTAACGTGATGCCGGCCTTCTGTGCCGTCGCGGTCCATCAGGTAATCGTTGCGCTTGTTCTGCAGCGGGATGAACGTGCCCGGGAACGTAACTGCACGTGGATCCCTCTGCCGCTTCTTCATCGCAGCGACTTCGGCTTCGGTCAGCGCGCGGCGCGGGTGGTAGTTGATGCTCCAGGCCCAGCAGTTCTCGTCGTCGATCGGCACCCAGACGTGCGCGCCGAGCGGATGGCCGGCGCGCGGCGGGATGATCGTGTGCCAGCGGCAGGATCCACGGCGTGATGCGCCAGTAGTAGCGCCCGCCCTCGGCGTTGCGCCGCGCGCCGATCAGCAGGCCGCCGGCGAAGTCGACCACGTCGAACTCCGGCATGCGGTCGCGCTCGTTGTACTCGTTGCCCTTGCTGCCGACGAACAGCGGATCGCGCTTGAGCGCCGCGCCGTGCAGGAACGACACGTGCGAGGAGTCGATGCCGCCTTCGAGCGCCTGCAGGTAGTTGCACTCCTGCAGCCGCTTGGAGACGTAGCGCCGCTCCGGCGGCACCTGCGCCCACTCGAGCGCCGGCGGCTCGGGCTTCAGCTCCGGCGGCCCCATGTAGGTCCAGACCACGCCGCCGCAGCTCGATGCACGGGATAGGACTTCAGCTTCATCCGCGCTGCGCATCGGCCCGTCCTCCCCTTCGGACGGGCAGGTCGACGCATTGCCCGGTCACGTCGTACTTCCAGCCGTGGTACGGGCAGCGCAGCCCGCACTCTTCGTTGCGGCCGAACCACAGCGACACGCCGCGGTGCGCGCAGAACTCGTCGATCAGGCCGATGTGGCCTTGTGTGTCGCGGAACGCGACCAGCGACTCGCCGAGCAGCTTCACCCGCACCGGCGGGCAGTCGGGCTCCGGCGAGCTCGCAGGCGAGCAGCGCCGGCAGCCAGTAGCGGCGGAACAGGTCGCCCATCAGCGTGCCGGGCCCGGTGCGCGTGAGCTCGTCGTTCTGCCTTGCGTCAGCATCCGGCTAATCCATCGGTCGCTCCGGCCGACGAAGCCCGCACCACCGGCGTCCAGCGCTTCAGCTCCTCGGCGACGAAGGCGGTGAACTGCGCGCGCGTCGAGCCGGCCGGGCTCGATGCCCTCGGGCTCAGCCGCTCGCGCACCTCGGGCGAGTCGAGCGCCTTGCGCACCTCGGCGTTCAGCCGCTCGACGATCTCGGCGCCGGCAGGTCTGGCCGGCGCCGAGAGCGAGAACCAGATGGTGGCGACCAGTTCCTGGTAGCCCGCCTCGGCGAACGTCGGCACGTCCGGGTAGTCCGGCAGCCGCGCCGCCGCGCTGATCGGCGAGCGCCGCTCGCCCGCCCGGCATGGATCTGCCCCGCGCCGTGGACGAGCGTGGTCGACGCGGCCGGGATGTGGCCGGCGATGAGGTCGGCTGACCGCGCCCGCGGCGCCTTTGTACGGCACGTGCTGCATCTCGACGTCCGGCGAGCTGCTTGAAGAGCTCCGCGACCAGCTGGCCCGTGCGTGCCGTTGCCCGGCGAGCCGTAGGAATACTTCCTGGGCTTTGCCTTTAACAAGCGCAACAAACTCCTGCAGGTCCTTCGCCGGCACCGCCGGATTGACGACCAGCACCGACGGCGGCCCGCCGAAGAGCGCGATGTGCGTGAAGTCGCGCAGCGGGTCGTACGGCACGCCGCGCGGCAGCGCCGGCGCGAGCACGTGCGAGGCGACGCCGGAGACCAGCAGCGTATAGCCGTCGGGCGCCGCCTTCGCCGACGAGCTCGGAGCCGAGCGCGCCGCCGGCGCCGGGCCGGTTCTCCACCACGAACGTCTGCTTGAAGCTTCCCCGAGCTTCTTCGCGATCAGGCGGCCGAGCATGTCGGCGGTGCCGCCCGGCGCGAACGGCACGATCCGCACCGGCTTCGCCGGCCAGGCGGCGGGCTGTGCGCACACTGCCCCTGCGCAGCATGCCAGGGCGAGGACGAACGCCGCGCGCACGGCCGCGCTCACCGCACCTGCGCGAGCGGCGGCGCGAGCTCGGCGCGCACCGCCGCGTCCGCGCCGCGCAGGAGCTCCCCGAGCAGCGTGAGATGCGCCTCGCGCCGCGCGGAGGCCGGCGTCCGCCGGCGGCAGAGCGCGAGCGCGACCTTGCGGGCGGGCTCGAAGTCGAGCACGAGCAGCGCGCCCTGCGCGGCGTCCTCGGCCGCGGCGGCCGCGGGCATGATCGCGCAGCCGCGGCCCTGGCGGATGATAGTCTTCATGGTCTCGATGTTGTCCGCGACCGCGAGAATGTTCGGATGCATCCCGAGGTCGGCGAACAGCGACATCACCACCTCGCCGTAGCCGACCGTGAGCTCGCTCATGACGATCGGCTCGGAAACGAGCGTGCCGAGGTCCACCGGATGGGTCGCGCGCGCGAGCCGATGCCCGGGATGGACGACGAGCCCGAGGTCGAGCTCCAGGAGGCGCTCCGAAGCGAGCCCCGCCGGCACGCGCTCGGGCGCGGTCTCGATCGCGATGCCGAGATCGATGCGGCCTTCGTGCAGGTCGCGGAAGATGCTCTTCGTCGGCGCGGTGAGCACGTCGAGCCGAAGCCCCGGCGCGCGCTCGCTCAAAGCAGGGAAGAGCCGCGGGATGAACACCTGCGCCAGCCCCGATCCCATGCCGAGCGCGATCGACTCGACGCGCCGCCCGCGCAGGCGCTCCGCGGTGCGCGCGAGGCCCTGGAACTCGGTGGTGACACGCTCCGCCTCGGCCAGGAACGTGCGGCCGGCATCGGTGAGCTCGATCGAGTGCCCGACGCGCGCGAAGATCTCGAAGCCGATCTCCTCCTCGAGCTTCGCGACCTGCTCGCTCACCGCCGACTGCGAGACGTGGAGCCGCTGCGCGGCGCGCGTGAAGCTCCTCTCGCGCGCGACGGCGAGGGCGTAGCGGATCTGGCGGAGCTCCATGGGAACGGCTGAAAAGGAAACGGCGGAGGCATGATACCTCCGCCGCTCTCGCGCTGCGACGACGCTACGGCATCGGCGCCACGCTCGCCGCGTCCCGCATGACCGGCTGGCGCTTCAGCGCGCTGAAGATCACGTACATCAGGATCCCGACCACCGCGGAGGTGGCGATCGCGGGCAGGCCCTGCGGGAACACGCCCGGGATCGTGATCGGCAGGAAGCCGCCCGGGAAGCCGATGTTGCCGCCGATGCCGATCACCATGATCGACGCGCCGACGGCGAGCTGCAGCGGGTCGAACATGTTCACCTTGGCCTCCTGCATGAGCGCGATGCCCTGCATCCCGATCACGCCGAAGAGATACAGCGCGAGGCCGCCGCTCACGAACACCGGGATGGTCGCGACGAACGCCGACAGCTTGCCCACGAACGCGAGCAGGATGCAGATCACGCCCGCGGCGATCAGCGCCGGCCCGGAGTAGTTCCGGGTGATCGCCATCAGCGAGTTGTTCTCGCCGTAGTTGGTGCCCGCCGTCGCGCCCAGGATTCCGTGGAGCACGTCGCCGATCCCGTCGAGGATCAGGTTGAATCCGACGTGCTGGTCGAGGTGGTACTTCGGCCGCGCCTGCTCGTCGGCGAGCCGGTCGACGTACAGGCTCATCTGGTACAGGTGCGCGGTCGACTCGGGAATCGTGGCGATCGCCATGATGCTGATCGAGAAGATCGCGGTCACGAGCAGCGGGCCCGAGAAGCTCGGCAGCGTGATGTGGGGCGCGGCGACGAGCGGCGCCTCGACGACGTTCTTGAAGCTGATCTGGTCGGGCGCCACGACGAGCGTCAGCACGTAGCCGACGATCGCGCCGAGCAGGATCGGCAGCATGCCGATGAAGCCCTTGCCCTGCAGCAGGTAGGAGAACGCGACCGTGGCGATCAGCGTGACGAGCGCGATGCCCCAGTAGCCGGGCACGACCGTCAGCGACATGTCGAGCGCAGCCTTCGCGAGGCCGAAGCCGATGACGCACGCGACCGAGCCGGTGACCACCGGCGGCAGCACGCGGTCGAGCTTCGCCTTGCCGAGCCTCTTGATCGCGAAACCCACGATCACGTTCAGGAGGCCGGTGCAGATGATGCCCGCCTGCATGATCGAGATCACCTCGTCCGGCGCGGGAACGCCGAACTGCACCTTGTGACCCAGCGCCTGCGCCACGCCGAGGTACGCCGCGATGTAGCTGAAGCTCGAGCCGTAGAAGAGCGGAATGAACATCCCGATGCCGCGCCGGGACAGGACGAGCGCGACGATGGTCGACACCCCGGCGCCGAGCAGCACCGTGTTCGGGTGGAAGCCGCACAGCAGCGCGACGAGCACCGTCGCGGGAAACATCGTGACGACGTGCTGCAGGCCCAGCAGGACGAGCCGTCCCGCTCCCGGCCGGTCGTTGGGCAGATAGCCCGAGACGTTTGTTGCCATGGCTGTTTCCCTCCTTTTGGTTGGCTGCGTTTGCGACGCCCCTGGACAGGCATCATCCCGGCGACCCCGCCAGCTCCCAGAGCCGGCAGGGACTCAGCGGAATTTCGTTCAGCTCCTTGCCCCGTGCCGGCAGTTCGAGCGCGTCCTCGAGCGCCTGGGCGAAGAGCGGCCCGACCGGTATCGCGCCCGCCTCGCCCACGCCTTTGATGCCGAGCGGGTTGAGCGGCGACGGCGTGACGGTGTGGCCGAGCTCGATGCGCGGCACGTCGAGCGCCGTCGGGCAACAGGTAGTCGGCGAGCGTCGCGTTGAGGAGCTGTCCCTCCGCGTCGAATGCGAGCTGCTCGTAGAACGCGTTGCCGATGCCTTGGGCGACGCCCCCGAGCACCTGGCCCGCGACGATCATCGGATTGATCACGGTGCCGCAGTCGTGCACCACGACGTACTTGCGGATCGACGGGATCATCGTTTCGGGGTCGACCTCGACGATCATCGCGTGCACGCCGGCTGCGGTCGCGCCGCTCTCCGGGCCGAAGTAGCTCGTCGCCTCGAGGCCGGGCTCGATGCCGGGCGCGACCGCGCCGCGCATGCGGGTTCGCCTGCACGGCGAGCTCGCCGAGCCCGATCCGGCGTCCCGGCACGCCGGCGATCGAGACCGCGCCGTCCTCGATCACGAGGTCGGCCTCCGCGCACTCGAAGTGCTCGGACGCGACCCGGAGAATCTTCTTCCGCACCGCGAGCGCCGCCTCGTTCACGGCGTTGCCCGCGACCACCGCGCCGCGGCTCGCGAAGGTGCCGGCGCCCCAGTAGAACTGGTCGGTGTCGCCGGTGATCACTTCGACGTCCGACACGGCGACGCCCACCTGGTCCGCGACGATCTGGGCGAAGCTCGTGAAGTGCCCCTGCCCTTGCGTGCCGATGCCGGTGAGCAGGCTCACCTTGCCGCTCGTCTGCACCTGCACCTTCGCGCCCTCGTAGGGGCCGATGCCGGTGCCTTCGACGTAGCACACGACGCCGATGCCCACGCGCCTGCCTTGCGCGCGCAGCCGCGGCTGCTCCTCGCGCAGGAAGCGCTCGTAGTCGATCATATCGAGCGCTTTCCCGAGCATCGGCGCGTAGTCGCCGCTGTCGTAGCCGAGCCGCGTGAAGTCCTGGTAGATGATCTCGTTGTCGTACGGGAACGCGTCGGAAGGGATCAGGTTGCGCCGCCGGATCTCCGCCCGGTCGATACCGAGCTCGCGCGCCGCGACGTCGAGCAGCCGCTCGATCACGAACACGCCATGCTGGCGGCCGGCGCCGCGGTACGGCGTGACGATCGGCTTGTTCGTGAAAACCGCGGTGAACGTGCTGTCGTAGTTCGGGATCACGTACGGCCCGAGCAGCGTGCACTGGCTGTTGATCGGCACGGTCAGGCCGTACGGGTCGTACGCGCCGGTGTCGTGCAGGAACACGTCCTTCACGCCGAGGATGCGGCCGTCGCGGTCGAGCGCGATCTCCGCGTCGTGCATCTGCCCGCGCTCGTGCGTCGTGGCGAAGAAGTGCTCGGCGCGGTCCTCGATCCACTTCACCGGGCGGCCGAGCTTCAGCGCCGCCCACGGAATCAGCACCTCGTCCGGGTAGAACAGCATGATCTTCGGCCCGAAGCCGCCCCCGATGAACGGCGCGACCACGCGCACCTGGCGCTCGGAGAGGCCGAGCATCGCGGCGAGCCCGTTGCGGATCGCGATCGGCGCCTGGGTCGTGTCCCACACGGTGAGCCGCTCGGCGCCGGCATCCCATTGCGCGACGACGCCGCGCGTCTCCATCGGCTGCGCGCACCCGTGGTCGTAGGCGAAGCGGCGCTTCACGATCCGATGCGCGCGCTTCGCCGCCGCGGCATAGTCGCCTTTCGTCTGACGGACCCGCGCGGCGACGTTGTCGGGCAGGTCGTCGTGCACGCGCGGCGCCCCGGGCGCGGCGGCCGGCTCGAGGTCGGCTGCAACCGGCAGCGCGTCCCACTCGACCACCACGTCCGCAGCTGCATCCTCGGCGATATAGCGGCTCGCCGCGATTACGAGCGCGACCGGCTCGCCGACGTGCCGCGCCTTGCCTTTCGCGAGCGGGACTTGCGTGCGCTCATTGAACACTGCGCCTTCGACCGGCGGCGGAGGCACGATGACGGGCCCGGGGCGCCAGTAGTCGCCGAGATCCTCCGCGGTGTAGACCGCGACGACGCCGTCCCGGAGGAGCGCCGCCGAGGCGTCGATCGATACGATGCGCGCATGCGCGTGCGGGCTGCGCACGAACGCCGCATGCAGGATGCCGGCCAGCTTCACGTCGTCGATGAACTGCGCGCGGCCGGCGAGCAGGCGTGCGTCCTCGTTGCGCTTGACCGAGGCGCCGAACTGCCGCGTCGTCATCGGGCTCGCTCCGCGGCCAGCTTCACAGCGTCCACGATATGCTGGTACCCGGTGCAGCGGCACAGGTTGCCCGACAGCGCCTCGCGGATGTCGGCCTCGCTCGGATTCCCGTTCTCGGCGAGGAACGCCTTCATGGTCATCAGGATGCCCGGCGTGCAGAATCCGCACTGCAGTCCGTGCGCATCCCGGAAGGCCTCCTGGAGCGGATGCAACTTGCCGGGCTCCGGCGCGAGCCCCTCGATCGTCGTCAGCGCGCAGCCGTTGGCCTGCACCGCGAACATCGAGACACGCCCGCATCGGCGCGCCGTCCACCAGGATCGTGCACGTGCCGCACACCCCGTGCTCGCACCCGACATGCGTGCCGGTGAGCCCGAGCTCGTGCCGGATGAAGTCCGCGAGGAGCAAGCGCGGCTCGACCTCGCGCTCGTGGCGCGTGCCGTTCACCGTCGTTGCGACGCGCACGAGGTCGGCGCTCACGATGCGGCTCCGGCGCGCGCGAAGGCGGTCTGAAGCGCGCGCTTCGTCAGGACCCCGGCGAGGTGGCGCCGGAACGCCTGCGTGGCGTGCACGTTCGCCGGCGGGTCGATGGCCCGGCGCACCTGCTCGGGGGCCGCGTCGAAATCGTTCACGGCGACGAGGGTCGGCGTCTCCCCGGCGTTGCACAGCGCGACGCGCGCTGCGGCGACCTTGCCGGCCGAGTCGAGTTCGACGACCGCGGCGACGCCCACGAGCGCGTAGTCGCCGCGCCGCCGCGCGACCTCGAGAAAGCACGTGCCGGTGCGCGGGGGCAGCGCCGGCAGCTCGACCTCGACGAGCATCTCCTCCGGCGCGAGCGCCGTCGTGAACACGCTCTTGAAGAATGCATCAGCCCGGATCCAGCGCTCACCGCGCGCGGACCGCGCGCGCAGCCGCCCGCCGAGCGCGAGCACGACCGCGGGGAACTCGGATGCCGGATCGGCGTGCGCGAGGTTGCCGCACAGCGTGCCGCGGTTGCGGATCTGCGGGTGCGCGACGTGCGGCGCGGTTTCGTGCAGGAGCGGCGCGTGACGAGCGATGCGCGCATCGCGCTCGATCGTGCGATGCCGCGCCAGCGCCCCGATTCGCAGCGTGCCGTCGGCGCGCACGTAGTCGAGATCGCGCAGCCCATTGAGATCGATCAGCATCGCCGGCTGCGCAAGGCGGAAGTTCATCGCCGGCACCAGGCTCTGGCCGCCGGCAAGAAACTTCGCGTCGTCGCCCTGCTCCGCCTTCACCGCGAGCGCGTGGTCGAGCGATTCGGCGGCGACGTACCGGAACGGCGCCGGCTTCATGGGGCGAGCCCCGCCTGGCGCCGCAGCACGGCGGTATCGAGGACCCGGCCGTGGCTGATCACATGCGCGGGCGGCGCGTGCCAGCGCAGCGCCTCGAGCACGTCCGGCGCGTCGAGCACGACGAGATGCGCCGGCTTGCCGACCGCGAGGCCGAACTCGCCGACATTCATCGCCTTTGCCGCGTCGGTGGTGATCATGTCGTACAGCCGCTCAAGGTCCGCCCGTCCGGTCATCCACAGCAGGTGCGATGCCAGGAACGCCACCTCGAGCATGTTGTTCCGGCCGAACGGGTAGTAGGCGTCCGAAATGTCGTCCTGCCCGAGGCAGACGGCGACCCCCGCCGCGAGCAGCTCGCGCACGCGCGCATGCAGCGGCCCCGTGTGCGGATCGCTCACCACCGGCACCCGCGCGCGCTGCAGCAATGGGACCAGCTCCCGGAAGTACGCCTCATCGTAGAGCGCCATCGCCCGGCAGTGGTGCGCGAGGGCGCGACCCGCCCAGCCGCGCGCGATCGCCTCGCGGGCCATCAGCTCGAGCGTGCGCAGGCGCGCGTCGCCCGCATCGTCGAGCAGCATCGACACGTCCTTGTCGAACTCGCGCGCGAGGTCGAAGCAGACGCGAATGTGCTCGGCCCGGTCGGCGTCCGAGTGCTCGATCCACGGAATGCCGCCCACGACGTCGGCCCCCAGGTGCATCGCCTCGCTCATCAGCGTCGCGGCACCGGGCTCGCGCACGATCCCGTCTTGCGCGAACGCCACGACCTGCACGTCGACGACGCCCCTGAACTCGTCGCGCACGCGCAGCAGCGCCTTCACGCCTTCGAGCCGGGCCTTGGTGTCGACGTCGGCGAGCGCGCGGATGTGGAGATTGCCGTGGAGCGCCGCGAGCGCGACCGCACGTCGCGCGTTCTCGCTGATCCAGGACTCGTGGTACTGCGCCTTGACCTTCGCGGCGAGGTCGATCGCGCTCCCCGCGTGCGCCATCCCTGCGCCGTGGTAGGCCTGCATCGCCGCGTCGCCGACCATGGCCGCGGTCCAGACTTTGCAGAGGTGCAGGTGCGGATCGACGAAGGACTCGGTGACGAGACCGCCGCGCGCGTCGATCTCGGCGTCGCCCCGGCCGGTGAGGCGTTCGCCGATCGCCGCAATGCGGCCGTCCGCGACGCCGATGTCCACGGCCTTTCCGGCACGCGCCCGCAGCACAGCGCGACGGATCAGGATGTCGTACCGGTCCACCCGTCTCCTCCTGGTATGGCGCGGCTGCGTCGTCGGGCGCCGCGCTCTTGTTGCGCGCGGGATTGTGCACCAGACGCGCGGACGCGTCCGGTCGCGGCGCCCGTGACCTATCGGCGGCGGGAGGCCTTCTTTTTCGCCGCGGGCTTGCGGGCCTTCTTGGCTGTCGGCCTGCGCCTCGGCCCGGGCTTGCGCGTTTTCCTGGCCGCCGCTTTCCGCTTCGGCGCGGGCTTGCGCGCGGCGGTTTTCTTTTTCGCGGCCGCCTTCCGCGCGGCTTTCTTCCCGGCACGCGGCTTGATCGGGCGGACGGGGATCTCCACGCCGGGCCCCGGCGGCAGCACCGCGAGCCGGTGCGCGAAGAGCTGGTCCCAGTCGAGGTGCGGATCGGGATCGGTGGCGAGCGCGCGCTCGACCCACTCGATGTGCTGCTGCTCCTCCTGGATCATGGCGGCGGCAAGCATCTTCACGTCCGGGTCGGTTGCGTTCGCGAACACCTGCTCGAAATAGCCCCGCGCGCGCTGCTCGGCCTCGAGCGCGACCTTCAGCGCATCGTGCGGGGTCATGAGCCGGAACACGAACTCGTGCGCGACCGTTTCGGGCGGTCCGGCGTCGAACCAGGTGTGCTCGAAGGTCCTGAGCGTGGGGACCTCCAGGCCGCGCGCGCGGGCGACGATCGCGTCGGCGTGCTCGCCCTCGATCTGCGCGAGCCGCGCGAAAAGCGCCGCGACCGGCGCATTGTCGTGGTCGGACATGAACTCGGCCAGCTCCGTGTAGCGTGCCGCGGCCTCGCGCTCGACGGCAAGCGCGTGCGCGTAGAGTTCGGCGATCGATCCGATCGCGCGCTTCTGGGTCATTGGGCGTGCCTCTCGGTCGGCCTGCGCACCGTGCGCGGGTCCAAGGCGAAGTGTGCCGCGCCATGGCCGCGCGCGTTTGACCCGCGTCAATCGTGGGGCACCCCCCGCGCCAGGACCTTCTGGCGCACCGGCCCGGTGCCGGGCCCTCAGTCGCCGAGAAGTCGCGCTGCCGCGGCCACGTTCGGATCGCTCCAGTCGGCCGCCGGGCCGGGATGCAGCGCGAGTGCGGCGGCGATCCGTTCGATGTGCTCGGCCTCCTCGGCCGCCATCTCCTCGGCGAGCCGCCGCACCGCGGCCTCCTGCGCTGCCGCGGCGATGCGCTCGAAGTGGGCTTTTGCGTCCACCTCGCTGCGCAGCGCGGCGAGCAGGACCGCGTGCGGCGTGAGCGGCGCCTCCTCGTCCAGGGCAATCGACTCCACGCTCGCGGTGACGACAGACTGCAGCGGCATCTGCCCTGCGAGGCGCCGTTCGATGAAGCGCGCGTGGTCGCGTTCGAGGCGCCCGAGGCGGGTGAAGAGGTCGGCCAGCTCGTCGTGCTCGCGCTCGGCCATGCGGCGCGCCAGGTCGGCGTACCGGGCCGCGGCCGCGCGCTCCATGACGAGCGCAACCGATAGCAGCTCCGGCACCGAACGGACCGACGGGGCATGATCCATGGGAGCTCTCCTCCTGCTAGCGCATCTATGCTCCGCGCCGTCGGCGCTGGCGGGTGTGAGGTGAATCAACGCGCGCGGATTTCCGCACTGCAATGGGCGCGTGGTGCGCTGCGATAGAATTGGACTATGGCCACTAGCGACAACGCGCCGTCCGGCACCAACTTCATCCGCACGCATCGTCGAGGGCGACCTCGCGAGCGGCAAGTACGCCGCGCGCCGCTGGGGCGGCGAGCCGGGCCTCGGCGGAGGCGCACGCGCCGGCGCGCCCGACCCGGCGAAGATCCGCACGCGCTTCCCGCCGGAGCCGAACGGCTATCTCCACATCGGCCACGCGAAATCGATCTGCCTCAACTTCGGGCTCGCGCGCGACTACGGCGGCGTCTGCCACATGCGCTTCGACGACACCAACCCGGAGAAGGAAGAGCAGGAGTACGTCGACTCGATCCTCGATGCCGTGCACTGGCTCGGGCTTCGACTGGGAGGCACGAACCTCTACCACGCGTCCGACTACTTCGACTGGATGTACGAGTTCGCGCGAGGACCTTCATCAAGCACGGCGTCGCGTACGTCGACGACCTGACCGCCGACGAGATGCGCGCGCACCGCGGTACGCTTCACCGAGCACGGGCGGAATCGCCCCTACCGCGACCGCCCGGTCGAGGAGAACCTGCGACTCTTCCGGCGAGATGCGCGACGGCAAGCACGCCGACGGCGCGCACGTGCTGCGCGCTCAAGATCGACATGGGTCGCCCAACATCAACATGCGCGACCCGGTCGATCTACCGCATCAAGAACGCCGAGCATCACCGCACCGGCGACAAGTGGTGCATCTACCCGATGTACGACTACGCGCACCCATCGAGGACGCGCTCGAGAACATCACGCACTCGATCTGCACGCTCGAATTCGAGGACCACCGCCCGCTCTACGACTGGCTGTACGAGCGGCTCGGCGAAATGGGCCTGCTGCAACCGACCCCTGCCGCAGCAGATCGAGTTCGCGCGGCTCAATCTCACCTACGTCCGTGATCTCGAAGCGCAATCTCATCCAGCTCGTCGAGGAGAGGCACGTCGACGGCTGGGACGATCCGCGCATGCCGACGATCGTGGGCTTCCGGCGGCGCGGTTTCACGCCCGAATCGGTCCGCCTCTTCGCCGAGCGCATCGGGGTGTCCAAAGCCGACTCGTGGATCGACATGATCGGTGCTCGAGGACTGCCTGCGCGAGGACCTGAACGAGCGCGCGCCGCGCGCGACCGCGGTGCTCGATCCGCTGAAGCTCGTGATCGACAACTATCCCGCGGGCCAGGTCGAGGAAACCGAGGCGCCGATACATCCGCAGAAGCCCGAGCTCGGCAAGCGGCGGATGCCCTTCGGCCGCGAGCTGTGGATCGAGCGCGAGGACTTCCAGGAGTCGCCGCCCAAGGGCTACTTCCGTCTCTTCCCGGGCAACATGGTGCGGCTGCGCTACGGCTACGTCGTGAAGTGCACCGGCTGCGATAAGGACGCCGCGGGCAACGTGACGGCGGTGCATTGCGAGGTCCTGCCCGACTCGCGCTCGGGCACGCCGGGCTCGGACAAGGTCAAGGTGAAGGGCAACATCCACTGGGTCAGCGTCGCGCACGCATACCACGCGGAGGTGCGGCTTTACGATCGTCTCTTCACGGTGCCCTTCCCGGGATCGAAGCGCGGGCGCGCGCCGGCGCCGGTCGCGCGGACGCAGGCGACCGACGAATCCGGAAAAGCGCACGCGGCCGAAGTCGCCGAGGAACACAACTGGCTCGACGATCTCAATCCCAACGCGAAGAAGGTGATCACCGCGTATCTGGAGCCGGCGCTGCGGGACGCAAAACCGGAGGACCGCTTCCAGTTCGAGCGGCACGGCTACTTCGTCGCCGACCTGCGCGACTCGAAGCCGGGGAAGCCGGTGTTCAACCGGTCGGTCACACTGCGCGATTCCTGGGCGAAGCAGGCAGGACAATGAAAACCGCAGTCGTCGTCGGCGCCCTCGGCGTCATCGGTCGCTACGTCGTCGAGCGGCTTGCCGCCTTGCCCGACTGGCAGGTGATCGGGCTGTCGCGGCGCAAGGGCGAGGACGGCACCCGCGTGCGCTACCTCCCGGTCGACGTGCTCGACACGCGCGCGGTCGACGCGCAGCTCGCCGGCCTGAAGGACGTCACGCACGTGTTCTACGCGGCGTTCCAGGCATCGACCGGTGCGGCTGCGAATTTCGCGACCAACATCATCGCGAACCGCGACATGCTGGTGAACACGGTGAGCGCGATCGATCGCGCCTCGACAAAGCTCGAGCGCGTGGTGCTCGTCACGGGCAACAAGTACTACGGCGCGCACCTCGGGCCGTTCCGGACGCCGGCGCGCGAAGACGATCCGCGCCACATGCCGCCCGACTTCTACTTCGACCAGATCGACTGGCTGACCGAGTATCAACGGGAGCAACAGCAGCGCGGCAAGCGCTGGAGCTGGACCGAAGTCCGGCCGCACACCCTCTGCGGCTTCTCGCCGGGCACCTCGATGAGCATCCTGTCGGTGATCGCGGTCTACGCGTCGATCAGCAAGGCGTTCGGGCTGCCCCTGCGCTTCCCCGGAAAGCCCGGCGCGTTCCGATCGGTCTACCAGGTGACCGAATCGTCGCATCTCGCGAACGCACTGCGTTGGGCCGCAACCGAGCCGCGCTGCGCGAACCAGGCGTTCAACATCACGAACGGCGACTTCTTCCGCTGGTGCAACGTCTGGCCGAAGATCGCCGCCGTGTTCGAGATGCCGGCCGGAGACGTCCAGACCATCTCCCTCGTCGCCCACATGGCCGACAAGGCGTCGCTGTGGGATCAGCTGGTCGTTAAGCACGGCCTGAAGCCGTACCGCTTCGACGAGCTGGTCGCCTGGCCGTTCGGCGACTACGTGTTCGGCTGCGACTGGGACGTGATGACGAGCACCACCAAGGCCCGCCAGTTCGGGTTCCACGACGTGGTGGACAGCGAGGAGATGTTCGTGCGACTGCTCACGCGCTTTCGCGCGGAACGGATCGTGCCCTAGGCGCCGCGGCGCGCGGCGCCGGCGCGGGCGGCATTCGAAACGAACGCAGCGCGCGGAGCAGCGGTCGCTTCTTCGACTGGTGGGCCTGCATCCGGCGCAGGATGTCGTCGAGCGTGCGGATCGCGTCCAGCACGTGCGGGCCCTTGTTCAGCATCACGCACTCCGCACGCTCGCCCATCGCGGCATCGGTGATCTCGGCGCGCGAGGGCCGGCCGGTCTTGGCGAGCGTCTCGAGCACCTGCGTCGCCCAGACGACCGGCATGTGCGCCGCCTCGGCGAGCCAGAGGATCTCCTCCTGCACCTCGGCGAGCCGCTCGTAGCCGCATTCCACCGCGAGATCGCCGCGGGCGATCATGATCCCGGCCGCCTGGCTCGCCATCGCCGCGAACGCGAGCTCGGGCAGGTTCTCGAAGCCGTGGCGCGTCTCGATCTTGAGGATCAGTCCGAGGTGCGTCGCGCCCAGGCCGTGCAGGCACTCGAGCAGGGTCTCGACGTCGGCCGCGCGCTGCGCGAACGACAGCCCGACGATATCGCCGTGCCGCGCGACGACCGTGAGATCCGCGATGTCCTTCTCGGTCAGCGCCGGCAGCTCGATCGCGCTGTCGGGCAGGTTGATGCCCTTGTCGCCCGCGAGCGCCTCGCCGCCGTCGCGGGCGTGGGTGATCTCGACCTCGAGGCGGTCGCGCGTGGCGCGCCGCACGACGCCGCCGATGCGCCCGTCGTCGAACCAGATCCGCTCGCCTCTGCGCACCTGCCCGACCACCTCCGGCAGCGTGCACGGAACCGTCGCGGGACTCGCCTTCCGGCGACCTCGCGCCTCGGTGGCGGGGCGACCGATGCCGGATCGGGTCACGTGGAGGAGGTCACCGCGACACATGCGCACGCTGCCCGCCGTGGCGGGGAATCCGTCGAGCGTCGTCCCGCGCGGTCCCTTGCCGTTGCGCCGGCGGCGCAGCTTCGTCTCCGCGGTCAGATAGACGGTCTTCGCGGCTTCGAGCGACGCAACCCCCTCGCCGGTCTCCACAACCCGGAAGCTTCGCTCGGCGCCCCGCGCGTCCGTGCAATCCACGCGATGCCCCTCTCGCAGGCGTGCGAGCCAGTCCGCGGGCGCGCGCAGCGGGTGCTCCGCGCCGTCGCCGGCGTCGTCCGCGGCGAAGGCGCGCAACGCGAGCCGCACGGGCGCGACGACGCGGCCGTACGCGTCGCGCGCCGGCCGCAGCTTCAGAACTGCGGGCCCCGCGGCGATCGGCCCGGTGCGCAGCTTCGGCCCCGCAAGATCCATCAGGATCTTGACCGGCCGCCCGACGGTACCGCCAGCGCGACGGACGTGCTCGGCCATCGCTTCCCACGCCGTCGCATCGTCGTGCGCACAATTGATGCGCGCGATGTCCATCCCCGCCGCGACGAGCCGCCGCACGAGGCCGTAGTCCGTTGCGGCCTCGGCGGGCAGCGTCACCATGATCCGCACCGCGCGCTCGGCCGGCGGCGGCCCGAGCAGCTCTGCGGCGTGGCGATCGAGCAGCGCGCGGCCCCGGTTGAAGCCCACCGGCTCGTCCTCGACGCGCGGCGTCCATGGCCGGTCGATGAGTCGAGTCAGGATGCCGAGCACCTTGTCGAGGTTGGCGAGGACGTGCGTCTCCGCCCGTCCGAGGGATGAGACGCCCACCCATGCGAGCCGCTCCTGGAGCGGGCGAATATCGCTGCGGCGCAGGGCGAGGTAGTGCGCGAGGTTGCGCGCGCTCGGCGCGAAACCCGGCTCGATGCGACGCAGGCGCAGCGTGAGTCCGGCCTCGAATGCAACCATCCCGGCGCGCAGCGCCGAGAGCTGGCTGATCAGGCTCTCGACCGCATCTCGGTTCCACGCCTCCTCGTCGCTTCGGACGTCGGCACCCGTGCCCATGGCCTCCCCACGCGCACGCGTCGAGCGTGCGGGAGGCGAGTATGTGACGGCGATGTTGCAGCCGGATGACGCGCGCGTAACGCCGGCCTATCGGCTCCGGAACGCCAGATAGCGCTCGCGCTTGACCTGCTCGACGAGCGCGACCTCCCAGTCGAGATAGTCCTGCATCGCCTGCTCGATCTGCGCCTGGCGGTCGTAGGGCTTGTAGTACACGTCGTCGGTTTCGGCGGCGAGGCGGTTGCTGCCGCTTTCGAGCGGGAACCCCGCTGCCTTCCATGCATGCGTTCCGCCCGCCAGCACCGATGCCGGCATATCGATCAAGCCTGCCGCATCGAGCGCCGCGAGCCGTGCCAGGGTGCCGTCGGGCGAGGTGAATACGAGGCGCTTCGCCGGGCCGATCCGTCCGAGCGCGTCGCGCAGTCGGCTGCGCACCGCAAACCACGCGCCTGGAATGTGCGCGTCGCGATACTCGATGCTGCTCGCGAAGTCCACGACTGCCACGTCGTCGCCCACCAGCGCCTTCTGCAGCGTCGAGGCGTCGATTTCCTCGAGCTTTGCAGCGTCCAGCCCGAGCACGCAGGGCGCGTCGACACCGGGCACGAGCGCTCCCGCTTGCTCGGCGTCATCGAGCACGTACACCTCGGGCCACCCCATCTGCAGGAGCCACGACGCGGTCATGGTCGCGCGCACGCCGTCGGTCGTCGACCAGCACGATGCGCGCATTGCGGACCGCGACGTAGACATCGGTCGCCTGCACGAGCTGGCCGCCGGGCGCGGAGCACGAATCCCGCACGATGCCCGGCGCGTACTCGTCCGGGCTGCGGACGTCGAAGCAAATAGAGCGTCCGCGCGGTCGTCCGCCCGCGAATGCGTTCGAGCCCTGCGGCGTCGATCGCTTGACGCCGAAGCGCTCGGCGACGCGCGTCGGCGGCCGCACGTGCCTTGCGCGAGCGCCGCTTCCCCGGGCGCGGGCGCAGGCGCGTCCTGCGCCGTGCTCGAGGCTGAGCCCGGCAAGATGCCAGCCCATGGTGCCGTTCTTGAGTGCGACGACCTTGTTCGGGATGCCGGCGTTGATCAGCGACTGCGCGCCGATGATCGAGCGCGTGCGCCCGGCGCAGTTCACGACCACGAGCGTCTCGGGACGCGGCACGATGTCGTGGACGCGATAGACGAGCTCGGCGCCGGGGCAGTCGATGCCGCGTCCGGGATGCTCATCACGCGATACTCGTCCATCGGCCGGGAGTCGAGAACCACGATATCCTCGCCGGCGTCCAGCTTCGGCCTTGAGCTCGGCGGCCCGATGCGCGGCGTCTCGTACTCGGTGCTCGACGAACTCGCCGAACGCCTTGCTCGGCACGTTGACGCCGGAGAACAGCTCGAACCCGGCCGCCTTCCACGCGCCGATGCCGCCCGCGAGCACCGAGAGGTGCCGGTAGCCGAAGCGGCGCAGCACGGCCGCGGCGCGCTGGGCCAGCGCTCGTCGTCGATCGCAGCAGCACGATGCGAGTCGAGCGCCGCGGGCACCAGTCGCGTCGATCCGCATCTCGAGGCGCGACAGCGGCACCGGCTCGCCGAAGAGCAGATGCGCTTTCGAGAACACGCCCTCCTCGCGCACGTCGAGCAGCGCGAGCTCCGCGCCGTCGCCCAGCATCGCGCGCAGCTCGGGCGCGGTGACGAGCGGGCGTCACGATCTCCGGCTGCGGCCATGAAGCGCCGGTAGGCTGCCGCCCGTCGTCGCTGCTCGAAGCCGATGCGGTCGGGCAGGTCGCTCGAGGCTGCGGCCGTAGAGATGCAGATGCAGCGTCGGGTCGGTGCCTCGCGTCTCGATCGTGTGGAAGTCGTCGGGCAGGAACGCGCAGGCGCTGCCCTTGCGCACGGTGATCTCGCCGGTCTTCCGAGCGTGCCGCGGCCGGCGACCGACGCGGTTGTCGGTGCGCTCGTAGAACACGTTGTGCTCGTCGCCGAACACGCCCGAGATCACCGCCCAGGTCGTGTGATTGTGCGGCGGCTGCGTTGCCCGGCAGACCCGCCGAGCCGTAGAGCGCAAACGATCCGTCCGCGTCCTCGGCGAGATGAAAGATCCCGTTCCCGCGTCCGGCAGCGATGCGGAAGTGTTCGCGCGGAAAGAGTTCGCCGCGCTCCCCGAGCGCGATCAGCAGCGGCTTAAGCTCGTCGAGCGCGGCGCGCGTGACGCCCTTGCGCGCGACGATTCCGCGCGCGGTTTCGATCGTCGCGGCGACGGCCGCGGCGCGTTGGTCGGTGATCGACATGGTCGTTCTCCTGGATCAGGGCGCCGGCGCGAGATCGCGCGCCGCAGGCAGCCCGGGCAGTCCGGTCGCCGCCCGCACCGCGCGCACGACCGCGTGGGCCATGACCTCGGCGGCGAGCGCGCCGATCGTCATGACGTCGGCTCCGCCCGGCAGGCGGCCGGTCGCGAGCGCGAAGATGGTATCGCCGTCGAGCGGCGTATGCGCGGGCACGATCGCCCGCGCGAACCCGTCTTGCGCCATTTGCGCCACCTTGCGCGCCTGCGCTTTCTCGAGCGTGGCGTTGGTCGCGACCACGCCGATCGTGGTGTTCTCGCCGGGCCGGGCCAGCGGCTTGAAACCGACCGTCCGCAGAAGCCGGCGCGCGTCCGCGAGCGCGCGTCCGTCGTCGGTGCGCGCGCCGGCGATGAGCTGGCCGGTCGCCGGATCGAGCACGTCGCCCAAAGCGTTCACCGCCACCAGCGCCGCGACGATCAGGCCGTCGGGGAGCGCGATCGACGCGGTGCCGAGTCCGCTCTTCATCGCGCGCGCGGATCCCGCGAATTTCCCGACGGTCGCGCCCGCCCCCGCGCCGACGTTGCCCTCCGCGACCGGTTCGTCGGTCGCCGCCTGCGCCGCGCGATAACCGCTCTCGGCCGTGGGGCGCACCTGTGGCCTGTCGCCCACCGCGAGATCGAACAGCACGGCCGCCGGCACGATCGGCACCTTTACGACGCCGACGTCGAAGCCGATACCTTGCTCTTCGAGAAAGCGCACGACACCGGTCGCTGCGTCGAGGCCGAACGCGCTGCCGCCCGAAAGCACCACCGCATGAACCCGCTGGACCGTGTTGCTCGGATCGAGGAGGTCGGTCTCGCGCGTGCCCGGCGCGCCGCCGCGCACGTCGACGCCCGCGACCGCACCCGACTCGGCGAGGATTACCGTGCAGCCGGTTGGCCGCTCTGCGCGCGTGTGATGGCCGACCTTCAGGCCGGGGACGGCCGTCAGGCCCGGGTCGGCACGCGCCTCAGCGCCGCTGCTCGGCGGCGCGGATCGCACGCCACACCTTCTCGCGCGTGATCGGCATCTCGATCTCGCGAACGCCCAGCTCGCCGAGCGCGTCGATCACCGCATTCACCACGGCCGGCACCGCGCCGTGCGTGCCCGACTCGCCGGCGCCTTTTGCGCCGAGGACGTTCAGCGGGCTCGGCGTCGATTCGTCGAACTGGCATACCAGGTCGGGAATGTCGTCGGCACGCGGCATCGCGTAGTCCGCGAACGAGCCGGTGAGCAGCTGGCCGTTCTCCGGGTCGTACACCGTGCGCTCGACGAGCGCCTGCCCGATGCCCTGCGCGATGCCGCCCTCGATCTGGCCGTGCGCGATGAGCGGGTTCATCACGCGGCCGATGTCGTCGACGGCGACGTGGCGCGTGACGTTCACGATGCCGGTCTCGGGATCGATCTCGACCTCGGCGACCTGGCAGCCGTTCGGCCAGGTCTGGTCCTTGGCCGTCTCGGACGCGCTCGCGACGAACTTCGCTTCGGGCTGGCGCTTCGCGAGCTCGAAGAGCCCGATGCCGCGGTCGGTGCCGCCGATCACGAACCGCCCGGCGCGAAACTCGATGTCGCCTTCCGCCGCTTCCAGGGCGACCGCCGCGAGCTTGCGCCCGGCGTCCACCGTCGCGTTGGCGCCGGCGAGCACCGCGCCGCCGCCGACCTGCAGCGAGCGCGATCCGCCGCTGCCGCCACCCGACTTCACGATCGACGTGTCGCCCTGGATCAGCGTCACCGCGTCGGGCGACACCCCGAGCCGCTCGGCGATGATCTGCGCGTACGACGTCCAGAGCCCGGTCCCCATCGACTGCGTGCCGGACACGACCGTGACGCGCCCGGCGCCGCTCACGGTCACGTCGACCGCTTCGGTCAGGTTTGCGCTGCCGGTGACCTCGACGTAGGACGCGAGGCCGCGCCCCGCGAGCAGGCCGCGGCGCTTTGCGGCGCCCTTGCGCGCGGGAAACCCGTGCCAGTCCGCCGCGGCAAGCGCCTTGTCGAGCACGCCCGGAAAGTTGCCGCAGTCGTAGGTGTAACCGGCGGCGTTCGTGTACGGCATGTCCTGCGGGCGGATGAAGTTCTTGCGCCGCAGCTCGACCGGGTCGACGCCGAGCTCGATCGCCGCGCGGCTCGCGAGCCGCTCCATCAGGTAGCCGGCCTCCGGCCGCCCGGCGCCGCGGTACGCGTCGACCGGCCCGGTGTTGGTGAACATCATCCGGATCTCCTGGTGCAGCAGCGGGATGCGGTACACGCCGGTCGGCGTGCGCGCGCCCGACATCGCCGGCACCGCGGCACCGAAGTTGGAGATGTATGCGCCGATGTTCGCGTACGTGCGAATGCGCATCGCGGTGAAACGGTGCTCCGCGTCGATCGCGACCGAGGCCTCGCTCACGTGGTCGCGGCCGTGGTTGTCGGAGAGGAACGTTTCGGAGCGGTCGGCGAGCCACTTCACCGGCCGGCCGACCTTGCGCGCCGCATAGGCGACCGCCGCGTACTCCGGATACGGCCACACACGCGTGCCGAAAGCGCCGCCGAGGTCGCCGCAGATCACCCGGAAATTGTCCTTGGGCACCTTGAGCACGTTCTCCGCGAGCTGCGCCTTCATGAGCTGGGTGTTCTGCGTCGGGCACCACAGGGTGAACGATTGCGTCCCGGCGTCGTAGGCCGCGAGCACCGATTTCGGCTCGATCGGGTTCGAGACGATGCGGTTGTTGACGATCCGGATCGCAACGACCTTGTGTGCGGCCGCGAACGCAGCGTCGACCACGGCCGCGTCGCCGATGCGGTAGATCGCAGCGATGTTCCCGTACTCGGGTGTGAAGGCAGCGGGCCAGTGCGCCGGCGCATCCGCGCGCGCGGCGTCGATGGCCTCGACGATCGCCGGGAGATCCTCCCACTCGACCTCCACGAGCTCCGCGGCGTCCTTCGCCTGGTTGCGGGTTTCGGCGATCACCATCGCGTAGGCATTGCCGACGAACCGCGCCGCGTCGGCGGTGAGCGGATAGCGCGGCGGGGCGACGACCGGCGAGCCGTCGGGCCGCTTGTGCATCTGCGCGAACGGCAACTGGCCGACGCCGTCGGCGATGAGGTCCGCGCCGGTGAACACCGCGATCACGCCGGGCGCGTTACGCGCCGCAGTCGTGTCGATCTTGACGATGCGGGCGTGCGCGTACTGCGAGCGCGCGAAGGCGCAGTGCGCCTGGTTCGGCAGGGTCACGTCGTCGGTGAACTTGCCCCGCCCGGTCATGAGGTGCCGGTCCTCGAGGCGACGGACCGGCTTGCCGATCCACTGGCTCTTTCCTGGCTGGAGGTAGTCGGGCGCGGTGCTCATTGTTGATTGACCGATAAACGGGGGACGAAGCGCGGAAGGTTAATCGACCGGGGCGGCTAAGTCGAGTCGCCGCGGCTCAGCTCGCCCACGCGCACCCCGAGCAGCCGCACGCGGCGGTCGAGCTTGAGCCGGCCAAGGCATTCGAATGCGGCCTTGCGAATCGCCGTTTCGGCGTCGGTGGGCTCGAGGAGCGTCTTCTCGCGCGTATGCGTCTCGAAGTCCGCGAAACGCAGCTTGATGCCGACGGTCCGGGCGCGGTAACCCTCCTCGCGCAGATCCCCGGTGACCTCGCGCGCGAGGCCGGCGATCGTGCGCGCGATCGTCTGCCAGTCGCCGGTGTCCTCCTGGAACGTCGTCTCGCGGCTGCGCTGCTTGGGCTCCCAGTGCGTCACGATCGGATCGTCGTCGATCCCGCGCGAGGCCGCGTGCAGGAACGCGCCGTACGAACGCCCGAAGCGGTCGCCGAGTGTCTCGATCGGCACCGCGGCAAGCTCGCCGATCGTGTGCACGCCCATCTCGGCGAGCCGCGCCTCGGTCTTCGGCCCGATGCCGGGCACCCTTCGGACACCGAGCGGCCAGATGCGCAACTCGAGGTCATCCGCGACCAGCACGGTCAGGCCGTCCGGCTTCTGCAGCTCCGAGGCCATTTTGGCGAGCAGCTTGTTGGGTGCGATGCCGATCGAGCACGTGAGCCCGGTCTCGTCGCGGATGTGCGCCTTGATTTCACGCCCGATGTCCACGCTGGGGCGGTCGATCGCCGTGATATCGAGATACGCCTCGTCGATGCCGCGATCTTCCATCAGCGGCGAGACGCGCTTCATCACCGCCTTGAACAGCGCCGAGTAGCGGTGGTACTCCTCGAAGTCGACCGGGAGGAAAACGGCCGCGGGGCAGAGCTTCAGCGCGGTGCGCAGCGGCATGCCGGAGCGCACGCCGAACGCGCGCGCCTCGTAGGTCGCGGTGGAGACGACGCCGCGGCGCGTCGGATCGCCGCGCCCGCCGATCACCACCGGCTGGCCCTTCAGGTCGGGACGCCGCAGCAGCTCGACCGACGCAAAGAACGCGTCCATGTCGAGGTGGAGGATGCGGCGTTCGAGATTCCCCGCTTCGCTCACGCTGCGCACCCCTTCCTGCAGGTAGGCGTTACTCCGACACGAGCCAGCGGGCGCGCTGGCCGCCCTGATGCTCGACGGCGAGCGCGCGCCACAGCCAGGCGAGGATCGTCTCCGCCTCCGCATCGAAGCCGAATGGCGGATTGACGACGAGCATTCCGCAACCATGCATGCCGAGCGCCCAGCCACTCGGGCGCACCGCGAGCTCGAGCTGCAGGATCTTGCGGATCCCCGTGGCGACCACATCGCGTTCGAACGCGCGCATCGCGGTCGGCGCCATCAGCGGATACCAGAGCGCATAGATGCCCGTCGCCCAGCGCTGGTGAGCCGCGGCGAGGGCATCGGCAAGGCGCCTGAACTCCCCGGCGCGGTCGAACGACGAGTCGACGAGCACGAGTCCGCGCCGCTCCGGTGGCGGCAGGTGCGCCTTGAGCGACTGATAGCCGTCCATCAGGTGCACGGTGACGCGCCGGTCGGCCGCACAGCGCTCGGCGAGCGCGGCGCAGTCGGCCTTGTTCAGCTCCGACAGGACGAGTCGGTCGCTCGGGTGCAGCAGTCGCTGCGCGATCCGCGGCGAGCCGGGGTAGTAGCGCAGCTCCTTGCCGCGGTTCTCCACGCGGACCGCGTCGAGATAGGGTGCGAGCAGCGCCGACGCGTCGTCGTGCCCCCACAACCGCCCGATGCCGGAACGGAACTCGGCATTCTTCACCGACCACGCGTGCGAGAGGTCGTACACGCCGAGGCCCGCGTGGGTGTCCACGTAGCAGCACGGCTTGTCCTTCTTGCCGAGCGCGACGAGCAGCCGCGCGAGCAGCGCGTGCTTGAACACGTCGGCGAAGCTGCCGGCGTGGAAGAGGTGGCGGTACGCGAGCAAGCTGGCGCTATAGCTTGTCGTACTTGGTCGCCTTCCCGCGCGCCTTCTCGACCGGGTATTTCTGCGCGTTGAGCGCCAGCTTCGCCTCCGCTGCGGCGAGCGGGTCGATCTTCAGGCGATCGGCGAGCTCGACGAGGAAGATGAGCACATCGGCGATCTCGTGCTCGACTTCGGCGAGGGTCTCCAGCGACAGGCGGTCCGCCTGCTCCGGCGTGAGCCACTGGAAGTGCTCGACGAGCTCACCCGCCTCGGCGACGAGCGCCATCGCGAGGTTCTTCGGGTTGTGGAACTGGTCCCAGTCGCGCTCGGCGATGAAGAGACGCAGCCGATCGCGGAGGGTGTCGAGGGAGTCGATGCGCGGCATGGAAAATTCGCGTCACTGGATCGCGACGCGAGTTTACCCCGCACGGCGGCGCGCGACGCCGTGCGGGGTGGCTGTCTGCTGCTTAGTTCAGCTCCTTGTCCTTCCAAACCTTGGTGCCGCCCACCGCTGCAGCGGCCTGGAAGCCGGCCTTCGTCAGCATGTAGACCCGGCCGCCGGTGAACGTCCCGGCTTGCGCGGTGCCGGATTTTTCGCCAGCGCCGGCGCCCGCGGCCAGTTCTGCACCCCCGTCCCAGCCGGAGTCGATGAACCGCTGCAGGGACGCCGTATCCTTGAACACGTACAGGTACCGCGCCTCTTGCGCGCCGATCGTTAGCCCGGCACTCGCCCCCGCAAGGTCCATGTAGGTCACCTTCTTGGTCTTGTTGTCGACCGCAATGCCCTTGCCGCCGGTGCCGCCGATCAGGAAGCTCATCCCGAACGTCGAGAACACGGCGTACCCGGGCGCCTTGGCAACCTCGGCCTTAAGCTGCGGTTCGCTCTTGTAGAAGTCCGCGAGCGCTTGCTCGGCCTGCTTGCGGACCTCGGCCTGCTTCTTCTCTTTTTCCGACTGCGCGAACGCACCGGTCGCGGTGAGCGAGACGATCGCCGCCGTCGCGATGGCGAGAATGCTGTTGAACTTCATAGTGTTTCTCCTTTGTTTTCGGGGAGTTTGATCGTTCAAGGGAGGGAAACCCGCGCAGGCGTGCTGGCTGATGAAACACACCGCAGCTAGAACGCGGTTCATTCATTATCTCGCAATTTCCCGACACGAGTGTGGACTCTGCTGTCGACCCCGAGATGCTCCCTCAGAACGTCAGAATGCGCGCGGATCAAAGGATCCGGAACCGCACCGGCAGGAGGATCGACTTGTTCGCCGACGCCGGGCCGAGCGTGCCGAGACGCTTTACCGCGCGTACCGCCGCGTCGTCGAGCGGCGGGTGGCCCGAACCGCTCGCGATCGATGCGCCGAGGATGCGGCCGTCTTCGCCCAGTTCGACCAGGATCACGACCTCGCCTTCGAGCCCGCGGCGCAGCGCGTCGGCGGGATAGAGCAGTTCCTCCGATAACCGCCCCAGCGTCTCGCGTAGCTGCTCGGGGCTGAGGCGCTCGGCGCGCGGCGTCTCCGGCACGCGCAGATCGAGACCGCGGTCGAGCGGCAGCTCGCGGGGAGGCGGCTCCGGTAACACGGGTCGCGGCGGCGGTACGTCGGGCTTCGGCTTGGGCGTTTTGGCGGCCTGGTCCTTCTCGGCAATCCGCCGGCGCTCGCGCGACGTGATCGGATCCTCGAGCGGCTTCGCCTGCGGCGGATCGAGCGTGTTCTTGAGCACCTCGGGCGGCGCCGCCGGCTTGACGACCGCGCGTTCGGGCGCCGCTTCGAGCCGCATCGCGAGAATCGTCAGCGGCTCGGGCCGCACCGGCGCGGGCGTGGCGAGGCGCGGTCCGAGGATGAGCAGCGCGAGCGCGTGCAGGACCAGCGAGGCCAAGAGCGCCTGCGGCAGCGCGCTGCGCGAACCCACCCTCACGCGCCGAATCCGTCCGCCACCATCACTTCGATCAGGCCCGGACCGCCGCGCGCGGCGGCCTCACGCAGGGCGGGCACGACATCGTTCGGGTCGGACACGCGCCGGGCGGGAACACCCATGGATTGCGCGAGACCTGCGTAATCGATTGCGGGATCGCGGATGTCCATGCCGACGAACTGGTCGGTCGAGCGCATCGACACGAGCCGCTCCTTGAGGATGCGGTAGCTGCGATTGTTGCTGATGACGTAAGTGACCGGCAGCTTCAGATGCGCGGCGGTCCAGAGCGCCTGGATGCCGTACATCGCGCTGCCGTCGCCGACCACGGCGGTCACCGGCCGTCCGGGCAGCGCGAGGCTCACGCCGATCGCGCCCGGCAGCGCGAAGCCGAGCCCGCCGCTCGCCAGCCCGTAAAAGCTGCGCCGATCGGCGAGCCGGAGGAACCCCGGCAGCGACGTCGACGACGTGAGCGCCTCTTCGACCACCACCGCGTCATTGGGCAGGTGCTCGCTGATTCGCAGCATCAAATAGCGCGGATCGATGGGCGACGTCTCGGCCTCCATCATCGCGTCGACCGCCGCCTTCGCGCGCTGCGCCGACCAGTTGCGCGGCTTCAGCTCGGCGAGTCGCAACGACCCCTGCGCCGCAGCCTCCGGCGCGCGCCGCGCACGCACGAGCGGCAGCAGCGCGCGCAGGGTTTCCTTCACGTCGGCCTGGATCGCGAGGTCGGTGCGGTAGTTCTTGCCGAGCTCCCAGCCGCGCTCGCTCACGTGCACCACCGGCAGGCCGTCGGGCAGCGGCTCGACCGGGCTGTACACCGACATCCGGAGCAGATCCGCGCCGAGGCAGACGAGCAGATCGAAAGGCTCGAGCGCGGCGCGCACCTGCTTCTGGTTGCGGGTCAGCGCGCCGAGGTACGCGGGATGCTCGGTCGGGAACTGCACCGAGTACGGGATCGGCGACCCGAACACCGCCGCGCCGAGCAGCTCGGCGAGCTCGGCCGCCTCGCCGAATGCGTCGCGCGTCGCGAGCTCCTGCCCCGCGAGGATCGCGGGCCGGCGGGCGGCGAGCAGGGTCGTGGCAAGGCGGTCGAGCGCCTCGTCCGACGGACGCGCGCGCGCGTCGATGCGCACCGGACGCCCGAGGTCGAGCTCGGCCTGCGCGTCGAGCACGTCGCCGGGCAGGCTGATGAACACGGGCCCGGTCGGCGGCGTCAGCGCGACTTTCGCCGCGCGATGAATGATGCGGGGCAGGTCCTCGACGCGCGTCACTTCGATCGCCCACTTGACGAGCGGCTGGGCGAGCGGCACCAGCGGGTCGTACAGCAAGGGCTCGAGCAGCCCGTGGCCCTGCTCCTGCTGGCCGGCAGTGACGATCAGCGGCGAGTTGGAGAACTTCGCGTTGTAGAGCGCGCCCATCGCGTTCCCGAGCCCCGGTGCCACGTGCACGTTTGCGGCGGCGATCCGGCCCGAGGCGCGCGCGAATCCGTCGGCCATCCCGAGCACCACCGACTCGTGAAGCCCGAGCACGAACTTGAGCTGCGGGAAATCGGGGACGACCTCCATGATCGGCAGCTCGGTCGTGCCGGGATTGCCGAAGAGGTGCGTGAGGCCCTCGTCGACCAGGAGCTGGAGGAAAGCGCGACGGCCTGAGAGTGTGGGCATTGGTAAGAACCGAGCACGACGGGGATCGAGTGGCAATGTTAGCGCGGACGAGGCGTCCTCCCGTTATCTCGCATCACGCACCTCCTCGTGCAAGCCTCCAAGGGCCCGTTGAAGCGCAGCAAGGCTCAGTTAAGGATCCGATAATGCTCCGCCCCTACCCTCGCCTCATCCCTCCGGACAACAGAGGAGCAAGTGATGAGACAAGACCTTGGAGTACTCGGCGTTGCGGCGGGCCTGCTTGGTACGGGGATCGTTCTGGCGCAGCCCCCCGCGGAGATCCAGCACAGCTACGAGTCGGCTGCGCGCCAGGCAGCGCCGGGATTTGGCGGCTTCTCCGCGCAGCGCGGCGAGGCGTTCTTCCAGTCGGTCCACGGCGGTGATTGGAGCTGCGCCTCCTGCCACACGCAGAATCCGGTCGCGCCAGGCCGTCACGCGGTCACCGGCAAGGCCATCGCGCCGCTTGCCCCAGTCGCGAGCCCGGCGCGGTTCACCGATCCCGCAAAGGTCGAAAAGTGGTTCACCCGCAACTGCAACGACGTGCTGAAGCGCACCTGTACTCCGACTGAGAAGGGCGATGTTCTCGCCTATCTGATCTCGCTCAAATGAGGAGCGTTGAAAATGACCAACGATGACAAGCGCAGGATCTTCGACCTCGTCGTGTGGACGTCGAGCTTGCTGTTCGCCATCGCGCTCGTAACGCACGAAGCGCTCGCGATGGACAAGTCGTTCGACGTGACGAATCCGGTCTACAAGGCCGAGTGCGGAAGCTGCCACGTGGCCTACCCGCCGGCCCTCCTGCCGGCGGACTCGTGGCAGGCGGTTCTGAACGGCCTCGACAGGCACTTCGGCACCGACGCGTCGGTCGATGCGAAGTCGTTCACAGAGCTCCGAACGTTCCTCGATTCAAGCGCGGGGCGCATCCGGCGGTCGAGCGCCGGAATGCCTCGGCTCCGGATCAGCGAGACCGACTGGTTCCGGGGCGAACACCGCAAGGTGCCCGCGACGACGTGGCAAGCCGCGGCGGTGAAGAGCCCGGCGAATTGCGCCGCGTGCCACACCGGCGCCGAGAGCGGTGACTACGGCGAACGCGGCATCCGCGTTCCTAACTAGGCGAGGCAAGCGATGACCAGAAGCAGGATTCTCGTTTGGGATGCGCCCACGCGCGTCTTCCATTGGGTGCTCGCGCTGTCGTTCGTCGGCGCGTTCGTGACTGCCGATAGCGAGCGATTACGCGATGTCCACGTTGTGCTGGGTTACACGGTGTTCGTTCTGATCGCGTTCCGGCTGATCTGGGGCATCGTAGGAACGCGCTACGCGCGCTTCACCTCGTTCGCCTTCGGGCCGCGCGCGGTCGTCGCCTATCTCAAGTCGCTCCTGACGCTCCGGCCGCAGCACTTCCTGGGGCACAACCCGGCCGGCAGCATCGCGATCTACGCCCTGCTGGCGCTCGGCCTGCTGTCGGGCCTCACCGGGTACGCGCACTACAACGCGCTCGGGGGCGAGTGGCTCGAGGACTTGCACGAGGGCCTGGCGAACGCCATGCTCGCGGTCGTGTTCTTGCACATCGCCGGCGTCGTCGTGAGCAGCCTGCTGCACCGGGAGAATCTCGCCCGCGCGATGGTCACGGGCTACAAGACCGGCGACCCCGCCGGAGCGATCCGCGGTGCGCGGTGGATCGTCGCGGCGTTGCTGGTTGCCAGCATCGCGGCGCTCTGGACCGGCGTCGTCCCCGTGATCGAGACCACTTCGGGCGCCAGCGCGATGGAAACGGCCCGGCCGGCCAGCCACGCGGAACGCGACCGGAGCCGCTGACCCCACGATGCGCATCCTGGTGGTGGAAGACGACCCGCTCCTTTCCGATGGGCTGCAGGCGGGTCTCCGACAGGCGGGCTTTGACGTCGATCTCGCGCTGGACGGCGTCGCGGCGAATCTCGCGCTTGGCACCCACGACTTTGCTGCGGTCGTCCTCGATCTGGGATTGCCGCGGCTGGGCGGCCTCGACGTGCTGAAGAGGCTCCGCGCCGCCGCCAGCGCCGTGCCGGTGCTGATCCTCACCGCCCGCGATAGCGTCGAGGATCGGATCAAGGGACTCGACAGCGGCGCAGACGATTACGTCGTGAAGCCGGTCGACCTGGGCGAGCTCGCCGCGCGCCTGCGGGCGCTCGTGCGGCGCTCCAAGGGCGAAGCGGCGCCGGTGTTGCAGATCGGCGCGCTGCGGCTCGACCCCGCCGCGCGCCAGGTCACCTTTCGCGGCGAGCGGATCGCGCTCCAGGCGCGCGAGTTCGCGATGCTTCACGAACTGATGCTCAGCGCCGGCCGCGTGCTTTCGCGCGAGCAGCTCGTCGAGCGACTTTACGCGTGGGGGGAAGAGATCGAGAGCAACGCGATTGAAGTGCACGTGCACCACCTGCGCCGCAAGCTCGCACCCGAGGTGATCCGCACCGTGCGCGGCGTCGGATACTTGATGCCGCGACCCCCGAATGAGTAGCGGACG
Organism: uncultured beta proteobacterium; assembly: GCA_963747775.1. GTDB lineage: Bacteria > Pseudomonadota > Gammaproteobacteria > Burkholderiales > SG8-39 > JAGVSZ01. Next base: position 136,550 of record CAVVGT010000014.1, on the reverse strand, counting down.
CGCGCCGACGTCGATCAAGCGCCGACTGCTCGTCATGCTGCTCGGCACGGTCGCCGCCGTCTGGCTCGCGACCGCCGGCTACAGCTACTGGGACGCGCGTCACGAGATCGACGAGCTGCTCGATGCGCATCTCGCGCAGTCTGCGGCGCTGCTGGTCGCGCAGGCCGGCCATGAGCTCGAGGAGATCGACGTCGAGCATGCGCCGCAGCTGCACCGGTACGAGCGTCGGGTCGCATTCCAGATCTGGGAGCGTGGCCGCACGCTCCGGCTCCACTCGGCGAATGCGCCCAACCAGCGCTTCTCGGCCCGCGACGAAGGGTTCAGCGATGCCGTGGTCGGCGACCGTCGCTGGCGGGTCTTCAGCAGCTGGGACCCGAAACGGCGGTTCCTGATCCAGGTCGGCGAGCAACGCGCGGCCCGCGACGAGATCGCCGCGCGCATCGGCCGGAACCTGCTCGTGCCGCTCGCTTTCGCGCTTGTCGTGCTCGGCGTGCTCGTCTACCTCAGCGTGAGCCGGGCGACGCGCCCCTTGGGAAACGTCCAAGGCCAGGTCGCCCAGCGCGATCCGGAAAATCTGCAGCCGATCGCCGTCGACGACTGCCCGGCGGAGATCGTCCCGCTCGTAGACGGCCTGAATCGACTGTTCGTGCGAGTGACGAGATCGATCGACAACGAACGCCGCTTCACCGCCGATGCCGCTCACGAGCTGCGGACACCGATTGCGGCGCTGCGCATGCAAGCGCAAGTCGCGCGCGCCGCGGCCGACGATCGCGAGCGGCGGCATGCGCTCGACAACGTGATCGCCGGCTGTGACCGCGCCACGCATCTCGTCGAACAGCTCCTCACGCTCGCTCGCCTAGATCCGTCCTTCGTGCGGCTGCAGCCCGAGTCATGCGACCTGTACGCAGTCGCGAAGACCGTGATCGGCGAGATCGCGCCGAGCGCCGTGGCAAAGGGGGTGGAGCTCGAGCTCGACGACGGCTCCCCAACGCTCGCGCGAGGCGATGCGGCGCTCCTCGGGATCCTGGTCCGGAATCTCGTCGACAACGCCGTGCGCTACAGTCCGGCGCGGACAACCGTGCGCGTTCACATCGCACCCGCCGATGCGAACACCGGGCCTATCCTCACCGTCACCGACGAAGGACCAGGCGTGCCGGCCGACGAGCTGTCGAAGCTCGGCGAGCGCTTCTACCGAGCGATGGGCACCGGCGAGAGCGGCAGCGGCCTGGGGCTCTCCATCGTGAAGCGCATCGTGGAGCTGCACGACTCGGTCGTGCGCTTCGAAGCCGGGGTCGGTGGCAAAGGATTGCAGGTGACGGTAGTCTTCGCGCTGCCGCACGCGCGCGCCTCAGAGGCGGTTCGACCACGAGGATCCACCAGATGAAAGCCGTCGCTCTCACCCGCTATCTGCCGATCGCCGATCCGGAGTCGCTCGTCGACGTGACGCTGCCCGACCCCGCGCCGACCGGTCACGACATCCTCGTCCGCGTCGCGGCGGTGTCGGTCAATCCGGTCGATACGAAGCAGCGCGCGCCGAGCGTGAAGGTCGAGCCGCAGCCGCGCGTGCTTGGCTGGGATGCCGCCGGAACCGTCGCGGCGGTGGGCCCGGAGGTGACGCTCTTCAAGTCCGGCGACGAGGTCTACTACGCGGGGGACGTGACCCGCCCCGGCTCGAACAGCGAGCTCCAGCTCGTCGACGAGCGCATCGTCGCGCGCAAGCCGAAATCGATGGACTTTGCGCAGGCGGCCGCCATTCCCCTGACGGCGATAACTGCGTGGGAGTCGTACTTCGACCGCATGAAGATCGACCCGAATGGCGGGCATCGCGGCGCGACGCTGCTGATCATCGGCGGCGCCGGGGGCGTGGGCTCGATCGGCATCCAGATCGCGAAAGTGGTCGCGGGCCTCAGGGTGATCGCGACGGCGTCGCGCCCCGAGACCGTCGCATGGGTGAAAGCGCTCGGCGCCGACCACGTCGTCGACCATTCGCAGCCGCTGCGCCCGCAGATCGAGGCGCTCGGGCTCAAGTACGTCGACTACATCGCCAACTTCAACGACACCGACCGCTACTGGGACGCGATGGGCGACCTGGTCGCGCCCCAGGGCGCAGTGTGCATGATCGTCGGCAGCAAGGGCCCGCTCGCGCAGGATGCGGTGCGCGGGAAGAGCGCGGCCGTCTGCTGGGAGCTGATGTTCACGCGCCCGCGCTTCAAGACGCCCGACATGATCGAGCAGCACCGCCTGCTGACCCGCGTGGCGGACCTGATCGACGCGGGGAAGATCCGCGGCACGCTGCGCGAGACGTTGCGGCCGATCAACGCGGCGAACCTGCGGGCGGCGCACGCGAAGCTCGAATCCGCACGGACAATAGGGAAACTCGTCGTGGCGGGCTGGGCGTAGCGTAACGGCTTCGACGCCGCAGACGATCGGCGTGCAAGCGGCTGCGCCGACCCTTGACGCCCGCGGGTCCGCGCCCTACCTTCGCGTGACCCCACCGGGAGACCTCGAGCGATGGAGCACGCCGCGCTAGACGGCGGAAGAACCTGCAGTCTGGCGCTCGCGTCGGGCCGGCACGCACGCGGCGGTTGTCGCTGTCGGGCCGCGCGGCGATGACGGGGCGCCGCCTCGTTCCGGCGCTCGGCATCGGCGCGGCCCTGATCGTCATGGCAGTGACCGCGGCCATCATCTGGGCCGAAGGGGTGAACGCGCTTGCCGCGATCGCACTGGGGGCGCTTGCTGCAGCGGTCGTTTTCACGCTTGCGCTCGCCATTCACCGGCGCCTGGAGAGCGACCGCCGCCACCGCGCCGAGATGATCGAAAGCGCGGCGCGGCTGGACGCGATCGTGCAGTCGGTGATGAACGCGATCATCACCGTCGACGCCGACCAGCGCATCGTCGTATTCAACGCCGCGGCCGAGCAGATGTTCGGCTGCAGCGCGACGGAAGCGCTCGGCAGCCCGCTCGAGCGCTTCATTCCCGAGCGCTTCCGGGCCGTCCATCGCACGCACCTCGAGCGCTTTGCGCGCACCGGTGAAACGGGGCGGCGCATGGGGCTCCAGACGGCACTCTGGGCGTTGCGCGCCGACGGCACCGAGTTCCCGATCGAGGCTTCGATCTCGCAGACGGCGGTGCAGGGCGAACGGCTCTTCTCGGTCATCCTACGCGACATCACCGAGCGCGTGCGGGCGGAAGCCGAGCTGCTGCATTCGCAGCAGGAGACGCGCGAGAGCGAGCGGCGCCTGGATGCGATCGTGCGCTCCGCGATGGACGCGATCATCACCGTCGACGCGAGCCAGCGCATCGTCCTGTTCAACGCCGCAGCCGAGCAGATGCTCGGGCGCGCGGCCGCCGAGGCGCTCGGGGAACCGCTCGACCGGTTCATCCCGGAGCGGTTCCGCGCGGTCCATCACGAGCACGTGGAGCGGTTCGGGCGCATCGGCGATTCCGCGCGCCGGATGGGGCCGCGCATCGCGCTGTCCGCCCTGCGCAGCGACGGCACCGAGTTCCCGATCGAGGCCTCTATCTCCCAGGCCGCGGTCGGGGACCAGCAGCTCTTCACCGTGATCCTGCGCGACGTCAGCGAGCGGGCGCGCGCCGAGGCCGAGGTGCGCCACGCGCAGGAGCAGCAACGCGAGCTGGCGGTCGCGATGCTCGAGGTGCGCGAGACCGAACGCACCCGCATCGCGCGCGAGCTGCACGACGAGCTCGGCCAGGCGCTCAGCGGTCTTAAGATGGACGTGGAGCTGCTCGCGCGGATGACGCCGGGCGAGCGGTCCGACCTGCTCGAGCGGCTGGCCGACATGCGCCAGCTGCTCGACGCGACGGTCGCGACGACGCGGCGCATCTCGGCCGACCTGCGCCCGCTCGTCCTGGACGATCTCGGCCTCGGCGCGGCGGCGCAATGGCTCGTGCAGAACGTCGCCCAGCGCTCGGGGCTGGCGTGCGCGCTCGACCTCGATCCGGCCTGCGAGCACCTCGGCGAGCCGCACGCGTCGGCGCTCTTTCGCATCATGCAGGAGTCGCTCACCAACGTCGTGCGCCACGCGCGCGCGCAACGGGTCGGGGTGCGGCTCGAGCGCGCCGGCGCCGCAGCGGTGCTGAGCGTCAGCGACGACGGCGTCGGCATGGCGGACGGCGCGCGCGCGAAGCCGCGCTCGTTCGGCTTGCGCGGCATCAGCGAACGGGCGCTGCTGCTCGGCGGCGCCGTCAGCGTCACGACCGCGCCCGAAGGCGGCACCACGGTGCTCGTTCGGCTGCCGCTCGACGGCGAACGCGCCAGGGACGCGGCATGACCGTGCGACTCGTGATCGCGGACGACCACGCCATCGTGCGCGAGGGGCTGAAGCGCATTCTCGCCGGCGAGCCCGCGTTCGCGATCGTCGGCGAAGCGAGCGACGGCCACGAGGTCCTCGCGACGGTGCGCGCGGGGGGCTTCGAGGTTCTGCTCCTCGATCTGTCGATGCCCGGGCGGGCCGGCATCGATCTCCTCCGGCAGGTGAAAAGCGAGCGCCCCGAGCTGCGCGTGCTGGTGCTCTCGATGCACGCGGAGGAGCAGTACGCAGTGCGCGCGATCCGCGCCGGCGCCTCCGGCTACCTCCCCAAGGACACGGCAGCGACGCAGCTCGTCGCGGCCCTGCGCAAGATCGCTGCGGGCGGGCTCTTCATCACGCCCGCGGCGGCCGAGGCCATGGCGCTCGGGCTGCAGTCGCCCGGCGAAGAGCTGGCGCACAAGCGCCTGTCGGACCGCGAGCACGAGGTCTTCCTGCTCCTGGCAGGCGGAGCGTCGGTGACCGAGATTGCGGAGCGGCTGACCCTGAGCGTGAAGACCGTGAGCACGCACAAGGCCCACGTCCTCGAGAAGATGGGCCTCGGCTCGCTCGCGGATCTCGTCCGCTACGCCATCACCCACAAGCTGATCGACGTCCCCGATCTGCCGCAGTAATTCCCGCTGCAGATCGGACCATCCCGCCCCCGCCCCTAGGACAATTCCTAGGCGGCGGTAAGCCGACCCCGGCACCGATTCAGCCGCCGCCGATGGTGGCGTCCCGCTCGCGCCGCGATACTGGCGCCGTCAATCATGAAGATCAGGAAAGTGAAAGTTTTCATCGTCGAGGACTCGCCCCCGGTGCGCAAGCGCCTCGTCGCGATGCTCGGCACCGTCGCGGGCATCGAGGTCGCGGGCGAGGCGGACTCGGTGCGCACCGCCGTCGACGGCGTGCTGGCGGCCGCAGTCGACGTGATCCTGCTCGACCTTCAGCTCCCGGACGGCAACGGGCTCGACGTCCTCGCGCGGGTCAAGCCCGTCCGGCCGAATCTCCGCGTCATCGTGCTGAGCAACCAGGCCACTCCGCAATACCGCGAAGCGAGCTTGGCCGCCGGCGCCGACGCGTTTTTCGACAAATCACACGAGTTCGGGCGCGTTCCCGAGATCCTGCGCGGCTGGCTGTCCGCGCCGGAGACGGCGAACGCCTGTCGAACGCAATCAAGAACCGATCGCACCACTAGGAGCCGACCATGACCACTCCCGAGTGCAACGTCCGCGCCACGAACGACCGCACCGTCGCAGCGAATGCGCCCGCCGCCGCGTGCGCGCTGGCGACGCTCGCGGATCTCGCGTCCGCGTTCGGGGTCGAGGTCGCCGATCCGGACTTCGCCCGGATCACCTTCCCGGTGCGACGGCTGAAGGCCGGCGACACCCTGGTCCGCACCGGGGACCGGTTCGATGCGGTCTACGTCATCCGCAGCGGCTTCTTCAAGACGGTGCGCATCGACGCGGCCGGCAGCGAAATGGTGCTCGCGCTGCCGATGGGCGGCGATGCGATCGGCTTCGACGCGATCGATCCCGGTCGCTATACCGCCGACGTGATCGCGCTCGACGCGTGCCTCGTCGCGGTGGTGCCGTACGTACGGCTCGCACAGCTCGCACACGAACACGCCTGCCTCGAGCGCGCGCTCTTCCGCGCCTTCAGCCGCGCGCTCGGCCGGGAGCACAGCATGATCTGGCTGCTCGGCACGCTCGACGCGGAGGCGCGCCTCGTGGCCTTCCTCCTCGACCTGTCCGAGCGGTTCGGGCGGCTCGGATACTCGCGCACCTCCTATGAGCTGCGCATGACGCGGCAGGAGATCGGCAGCTACATCGGCCTCAAGCTGGAGACGGTCAGCCGGACGTTCTCGGGACTCGCTGCCGCCGGGCTGATCAGCGTCGATCGCCGCACGGTGACCCTCAACGACATCCCCGGTCTGCGCCGGATCCTCGAGCCCAAGGACGCGGGCGCGGAGCGGGAGTTCGGGACTGTGCCGGCCGTAGCACGCGCGGCGACGCCGCGTAATGCGAATCAAACCCGCTTCGTCCCCGTCCGCGGAGTTGCCGTGGCAGCCGCATGACGAGGCGCTTCCGGATCACCGCGGGTTGATCGCGGTCAAGACCGCGAGCGTTCGCACTCCTAGAGTCGTCACACGCGACCAGGTGCGCTACCGCAGGGGGGAATCATGGCGCTGACGACCGATCAACGACGCGACCTTGCGCAGCTGATCGAGGAGGAGCATCGGACGCTCAGCGCAGCTTCTCGCGTCGACAGGGAGCAGCCACACGCCGTGCGGCATCGCCGGGCGCTGGAGGCAGCTCGGCGCCGCCTCGCAGACGGCTCGTACGGCCACTGCACCGCGTGCGGTCGCGACATCGAGTTCGACCGCCTGATCGCCTATCCGGCCGCCGAGCGCTGCCTGGTCTGTCAGGACGGTCATGAGCGCCGCGACGGCGACGCAAAGCGCTGAGCGGGACGGCCGGAAGGCCGCTCGAGTCCGCACGAAGTCGATCGGGAAGCGAGTCGCGGCAGGCAGGGCCAGAAGCAGCCGCCCGCTATGAGCCGCTGTACCAGTTGTAGCCCTGGTCCTCCCAGTAGCCGCCGGGATAATCGTTGGTCACGAAGATGGCGACGATGTGCTTCGGATTCTTGAAGCCGAGCTTGGTCGGGATGCGGAGCTTCATCGGGAAGCCGTACTCCGGCGGCAGGATCGCATCCCCGAAGCGCAACGCGAGCAGCGTCTGCGGGTGCAGCGCCGTCGCCATGTCGATGCTCGTGTAGTAGTCGTCGAGGCACTTGAACCCGACGTACTTCGCGCCGAGATCGGCGCCCACGCGCTCGAGAAACGCGCGGAAGGGCACGCCGCTCCAGCTTCCGATCGCGCTCCAGCCTTCGACGCAGATGTGACGGGTGATCTGCGTCGCCTGCGGGAGCGCGTACAGCTCGGGCAACCGCCACGGGCGGCGTTCCCGGATGAGGCCGGCGAGCCCGAGCTGGTAGTCGTTGGCGTCGACCCTCGGGATCTTGTCGCGATCGTAGAACGCGTTGAACGGGAAGTCCTCGGTAATCATGCTCGCGGGGTACTCCGGCGCGAGCTTGTTCGGGTCGAAGAGCCACGCCTGCGCGCGATCGTTCCAGCGCGACATCGCCCACAGCACCTTCTGCACCCCCTCCGCATCGGCGACGCTGCAGCCCGAGAGCAGCGACAGCGCGCCGAGCGAGAGGCCTCTCCGGAGGAACAGCCGGCGCTCGAGGTTGCGGACCTGGGGTGACTCGTGCTCGGCGAGGCTGGTCGGCATGGTGAACTGACGCATCGTCCTCATGACGCCCTCCGCACGCGGCCGGTGAACATCGACGGGAACGTGCGCGGCACCAGCAGCACCATGAGAATGTGGACCGCCACGACGAGCACCGCCGTCGCCATCGCGAAGAAGTGCAGGATCCGCGCGCCCTCGTAGCCGCCCATGAGCGCCGCGAGCGCCTGCAGCTGCACCGGCTTCCAGATCGCGAGACCGGAGGCCACCAGGACGGCGCCGGCGACGATCAGCGCGAGGTACGCCGCCCGCTGCGCCGCGTTGTAGGCGGTGAGGTCTTCGTGGGCAAGGCATCCGCGCAACGCGGCAAGCACGTCGCGCACCACCGCGCGCGGCGCCACCGGCCACAGCTTCCGCGCGAAATGCCCCGAGGCGATGCCGTAGGCGACATAGACGATTCCGTTCGCGACCAGCAGCCACATCGCCGCGAAATGCCACTGGAGCGCGCCGGCGAGCCACCCACCGAGCGTCAGTTCGTCGGGAAGCGCGAAATCCCAGATCCGCGCGGCGTTGTAGATCCGCCAGCCGCTCGCCACCATGATCAGGATCGCGAGCGCATTGATCCAGTGCGTAACGCGCACCGCCAGCGGGTGAACGCGCACCCATCCGCGCGACACCCCGACCTTGACATCGTCCATTCGTCCTCCAAGTCCGGCGCAGATCATTATTCCGAAGAGCTGCACTACGGGGTTCGTCGGCGGAGAGCCGCTTTCCTTACGCGAAGGAAGGCACCGCCGCCCCGGCGGCGTTAGACTTTCACGCGATGGACGCCCCGCAGTTCACGCCGGTGCTCACCTACCAGGGACAGTTCCTCCTGCCCGCCCTCCTGCTCGCGGGCTTGTTCGCGGTGCGCTATCTCGTGCTTGCGGGGCTCGGCTTCGCGTTCTGGTACGGGCCGTGGCGGAAGCGCGTGCGCGCCGGCAAGCTGCAGCCCGCGGCCCCGGCGTGGCGCCAGGTCGGGCGCGAGATCGGCTGGTCGGCCGTCGCGGTGCTCGTTTTCGGCGCGATCATGGGCCTCATCTCCGCAGCGCGCCTGGTGCCGCACACCCGGCTCTACCCGGAGATCGCGCAATTCGGCTGGGCGTACTTCGGGCTGAGCATCCCGCTGATGCTCGTGCTGCACGACACCTGGTTCTACTGGACGCATCGGCTGATGCACCACCCGGCGCTCTTCCGCCACGTCCACCGCATGCACCACCTGTCCACCAATCCGACGCCGTGGACGGCGTACGCGTTCCACCCGGTGGAGTCGATCGTGCAGGGTCTCGGGGTCGTCGCGATCGTCTTCGTCGTGCCGGTCCATCCGCTCGCGCTCATCGTCTTCCAGACGCTGTCCACCGCGGTGAACGTGTACGGGCACTCCGGCTACGAGCTCTACCCGCGCGGGTGGGCGACGCATCGGATCGGGCGCTGGCTGAACACGTCGGTGGCGCACAACACGCATCATGCGACGGCGCGGCACAACTACGGGCTGTATTTCCTCGCCTGGGACCGCTGGATGGGCACGATCGATCCGGCATACGCGGCACGGTACGCGCACGCACGCGTGCCGCTCGCGCCCGCGTAGCGCGCGTCGCCTTCCTACTCCACCGTCGCGCCGGAATCCTTCACCACCTGCGCCCAGCGCTCGGTCTCGGCGTGAAGAAAGGCGGCAAACTCCTCGGGCGACTTGCTCGTCACCACGTCGACCCCGCTTTCGTTGAGGCGCTTCCTGACGTCCGGTGTCTCCATCACCTGCTGCAGCATCGCGTACAGCTTCGCCACGATCTCCGGCGGCGTGCCGGCCGGGGCGAACACGCCCTGCCACGAGCCGTTGGTCATTTCCTGAAGGCCCTCCTCGGAGAGCGTCGGCGTGTTGGGGAACGCGCCCACGCGCTGCGGCGCGGCGACGGCGAGCAGTTTCAGCTTGCCGCCGCGTACCTGGCTCGCCGCCGACGAAAGGGTGACGAACATGACCGACGTCTCCCCGCCGAGCAGCCCGGTAATCGCCGGCCCGGCGCCGCCCTTGTAGGGCACGTGCACCATCTGGATGCCGGTCGACTTCATGAAGCGCTCCATCTCCAGGCGATTCGCGCTGCCGGGACCCGGCGAGCCGAAGAAGTACTTGCCGGGCGCGGCCTTGACGAAAGTGACCATCTCCTTGGCGGTGTTGGGCGGGAACGACGGATTGGCCACCAGCGCGCTCGGCACGTCGACCACCTGCGTGATCGGCACGAAATCGCGCGTGGGCACCACGGCGAGCGTCGTCTTGTACAGGCTCGGGTTGATCGCCGTGGTGCCGACGTTGCCGAGGAACAGCGTGTAACCGTCCGGCGCCGACTTCGCCGCGGTCTCCAGGCCGATGTTCCCCGAGGCGCCCGCCCGGTTCTCGACCAGGATGTTCTGGCCGGCCAGCTCACTCCAGCGCGGCGCGATGATGCGGCCAACGAGATCGGATGCACCGCCGGGGGCGAACGGAATGACGAGGCGGATCGGCTTGTTCGGGTAACCCGCCGTACCCTGCGCCGCGGCGGTGTGCGCGATCGCTCCCAGGGTGCAGGCCATCAGCACCGAAAGCGCAGCGGTTCTGGTTCTCATGGCGATTCTCCTTCAGTGTACGCGCAGCCACTGCGCGCCCGGCGGCCGTCCGCTGTCGAGTGCAGCGGTGCGCCACAGGATGGAAGCAATCTTAACGCCGGTTCTGGGACAGCAGCCGCTTGAGTTTCCGCACGGCGCTTCCCGGGCTCGTCAGCACGGGGAGGCGACCGGCGCCATCGGCACGGCGTGGACCAGCGCGATGCGCATCACTCCGCCTTGATCCCCGCCTCTTTCATCACCTTGGCATAGCGCGCGAGTTGCGCGCGCGTGATCGAACCGAGCTCGTCCTGCGAGGTCCCGCGGACGGTGAACCCCTGCATGGTGAGCTTCTCGCGCACGTCCGGCGCGGCGAGTGCGCGCGCGATCTCGGCATTCAATCGGACGATGATGTCCTTCGGCGTTCCCGCCGGCGCCACGACGGCAAACCAGGACGTAAAGGTGAACCCGGGCAGTCCCGACTCGGCGATCGTCGGCACGTCGGGGAACTGCGGGTGGCGCTGCGGCGTGCCGACGCCGATCAGGCGGAGCTTCCCGCCGCGCACCAGCGAGGCGACCGTGCCGAGCCCCTGCATCCCGACCGGCACCTGGCCCGCCGCGACGTCGGTGGCGGCCTGCGTCGCGCCCTTGTACGGAACATGCACGAGCGAGATGTTCGCGGTCGACGCGAACAGCGCCATCGCGATGTGCTGCGGGCTGCCGTTGCCGCCGGAGGCGTAGTTGATCTTGCCGGGGCTCGCCGTCGCGGCGGAGATGAGGTCGGCCGCGCTCTTGAAGGGCGCGTCGTTCGAGGCGATCAAGCCCCACTCGATCGTGCCGACGAGCGAGACCGGCTCGAAGTCCTTGATCACGTCGAACGGCATCTTCGCGTGCAGGTTCGGCAGCATCGTGAGGATGCTGTCGTTGAACGCCCCGATCGTGTATCCGTCCGGCGCCGCTATCGCGACGCGCTCCGCCCCGATCAGCCCGGACGCGCCGGCGATGTTCTCGATCACGAACGGCTGGCCCATGTTCTCCGACATGCGCGCGCCGAGGACGCGCGCCGCATTGTCGACCGCGCTCGCCGCCGCGAGCGGGATAATCATGCGGACGGGTTTGTTCGGGTAGGTACCTTGTGCGAAAGCGGCGCTCGAGAGCGCGGCGAGCGCGAGCGTCAACGCGATGCGATGGATTGCCGGCATGTCAGTCGAGTCCCAGGAGTCGAGCCGCATTGCGGCCCAGAATTTGGTCGCGCTCCGCCTGCGCGAGATCGGTGAGGCGGTTCACCGTCTGCACCGGCTCGGCGAGGCCCATGTCGAAACAGTAGTCGGTGCCGAGCAGCACCCGGTCGGCGCCCACCAGGCGCACCAGGTTCAGGTTGATGCGATCGTCGTGTCCGATCGTGTCGTAAGTAAAACGGCGCAAGTACGCGCTCGGCGGCTGCTTCATGTGGGCGAGCTCCGGCCGCACCTTTGCACCGTGGTCGAGCCGGCCGATCACCCCGGGCAGGGTGCCCCCGGCATGCGGCAGGTTCACCTCGAGGCGCGGAAACGCGTCGAGCACGCCGCCGAAGATGAGATGCGCCGCGGCGACGCCGGTGTCGTAGGGATTGCCGAGCAGGTTGCGCAGATAGAAGCGCTGGGTGCGATCGCGGCCGATGGTATCGACCGGATGCAGGAAGACCGGCCAGCGCAACGCCTCGCACCTTGCGTAGATCGGCCAGAACGACTTGTCGTCGAGTTCCGTGCCGTTCACGTTCGTCGCGAGGTACATGCCGCGCATCCCCGGCAGCTTCGCGGCCCGTTCGAGCTCCTTGAGGGCGAGCTCGGGCGCTTGCATGGGCAGCATCGCTGCGCCGAACAGCCGCCCGGGATGCTTGAGGTGCGCCGCGGACGCGGCATCGTTGAAGCACTGCGCCAGTGCGCGTCCGAAAGCGGCCGGCGCCCAGTACACCATCGGCGAGGTCAGCGACAGCAGCTGGACGTCCACGCCGGTCCGATCCATGCCCGCGAGCCGGCGATCGAGATCGACGAACTCGTCAGTGAAGACGTTCGTGAGGAGCTGCGTCGTCACGTGGTAGCCCTTGGGCGTGCGCGCGAGCTTGGCGCCGAAGCGCCCGGCGTCCTGCTCCATCAGGCGCACCCACTCGGCCGGGAACCAATGGGCGTGGATGTCGATGGTCTTCATGCGATCTCCAGGGGAAGCTTCACCGGCGCATGGCGCTGCGCCGACAGGTCGAGGGCTTTCGTGAGCATGAGGCGGTTGTGGGCCTCGGCAGCGGTCGCGGCCTGGGTGGGCAGGCCGAGCGCGACGCGGTTCAGCCACGACTCGGTCTCGTCGCGCATCGGGCCACGCAGCTCGCCGAGCGCCATGTCGCCCGGGGGATAGCTGCCCATGAAGTCGACGAGGCGGCTCTTGTCGGGCGCATAGCCCTCCGACTGCGCCGCGCCCACCGCGAGCACGATGTCGCGGTGCGTGTCGTCGATCGTGAGGACGCCCGTGGTGCCGACGATGCCGACCTCGAGGCTGTACACCGCGCCGGGCCAGGTGACCGGCAGCGCCCACGAGATGTTCAAGTGGTAGATGCTCCCGTCGCTGAAGGTAATCAGCCCCGCAGTCGCGTCGATCCCCTTCCATTCCGGGCCGAGAACCTTGTCGACCGAGCGCGCGTAGCACTCGACCGGCGTCTTCGCTTCCATCATCCACATCACGACGTCGAGCGCGTGCGTTCCCGAGATGACCATCGGCGAGATCGTCTCCGGCTTGTCGGTGCGCCGGTAGTTGTCGATCGCGACGAGCCGGTTCATGAAGGCGCGCGAAGTGACGAGCGTCACGTCGCCGAGCGCGCCGGTCCTGACCTTCTCCTTCGCGGCGAGCCAGCGCCGGCGGAAGCGCTGCGTATAGCCGACGACCGCGTCGACGCCGGCCGACTCGATCGCCTTCAGCACGCGCGCCGAATCGGCGAGCTCGGTCGCGAGCGGCTTCTCGATCAGCAGCGGATGGCCGCGCTCGACGGCGGCGAGGATCGGGTCGACGTGCAGATGCTCGTCGGTGGAGACGATCACCGCGTTGGTCTCGGCACGGCGCAGCAGCTCGCGGTGGTCGGCGGTGACGAAGTCGGCCTTGAGCTTCTCGGCGACGAGCCTCGCGCGCTCGGGGTTCTTCTCCGCGATCCCGATCCAGCCGACCTGCGGATGGCGCATCGCGACCTCGCCGCGGAACAGACCGACGCGGCCCGCGCCGACGATCGCCAGGCCGATGCGCTTCGCCTCCCTGCCCCGCATCGCGCTAGCCTCCCGCCGCGAGCCGCAGCTGCGCGCCGGAAAGCGGTAGCGTGACGATCTCGTTGCGCTCGGCCGAGAGGTCCGCGGCGACGTATACCTCCATCACCATGCGCGCGTGGTCCGGCGTGACCATCACCGGGCGGTCGTGCACCGCGGCTTCGAGGAAGTGCACCGTCTCGGCCGCCATCGGCCCGGCGTACACGTGCTCGACCGGCTCCCCGGGCATCGTCGACATCGGCAGCTGCATGCCCTTCTGCACCGTGTTCAGCACCACGTCGCGGTGGCTGTCGTCGACGAGCAGCGCGCCCTCGGTGCCGACCATCTCGATCCAGGTCGTCGAAAAGTTGGGATAACCGGGCGGCAGGCTCCACCCGCCGCCGACCACGAACGTGAGGCCGCTGTCCATCGTCACGGTGATCCACTGCGCATCCGGAATGGGCGCGCCGGTCGTCGCCTGCATGGCGCCGAAGTTGACCTGCGAGTAGACGCGCACCGGCTTGGCCGGTTCCAGGCACCAGAGCACGAAGTCCAGGTCGTGCGTCGACTCCATCGCCGCCGGCGACAGCTTCGAGCGGCCGGTGATCTTGGTGCCGAGGCTGCGCGTGATGTGGCGGCTGACGAGGGCGCTCACCGGCTTGCCGATCGTGCCGTCGCGCAAGCACTTCCGCACGTACGCGAACTTCGGGTTGAAGCGCTGGGAGTAGCCGATCGAGAACTTGAGGCGGTTGCGCTTCGCCAGTGCGACGAGCTCGTCGGCCTGCCACAGCTCGATCGCGATCGGCTTCTCGAGGAACACGTGCTTGCCGGCGACCAGGCAATCCTTCGCCATCGGGTAGTGGGTCGACTCGGGGGTGGCCGAGATGTACACCACCTCGATGTCGGGATTCGCGGCGATCGTGTGCCAGTCGGCGCTCGCGCTGCGCGCCCGGGTGCTCTTGGCCATCTCCGCCAGCCGCTCCGGCCGGATCTCGGCGATGTGCAGCGCCTTCACGAGCGGATGGCTCGCGATCGTTTCCGCGCGGATGCCGCCGCACCAACCGGTGCCGATCACGCCGACTTCGACTTGTCGCATCGATTCCTCCTCCTGGTTCACCTGGCGAGCGGGACGATACCCAGCTCGGCTGCCACCTGGTCCAGCGCCGCGACGAGCTGCGGCGCCAGCGGAATTCCGTCGCGCGCGTTCGCGACGCGCTTGGCGTTGCTCTGCTCGCCGGGCACCCAGATCCGGTCGACGCCGGGCATGCGCTCGGCGTTGCGCATGTCGCGCACGACCTTGTCGACGCGTCGCTTAAACTCGCCGACATCCCCGAACGCCGCAACGTCGATCGCGACGATCGCCTGCCCGGTATTCGAGGCGCCCTGGAAGTCGGCGTTGAAGTCGAGCACGCCCTTGCCCATCGCCGCCTGGTTCAAGGTGCCCGCGAGCAGCCCCACGATCAGCGCGAGGCCGTAGCCCTTGTAGCCGCCGATTGGCAGCAGGAACCCTTCGGCCGCGCGCTTCGGATCGGTGATCGGCCGACCGGCGCGGTCCATCATCCAGCCCTCGGGCATCCTCTCGCCGCGCTGCGCCTTCGCCTTCACCTTGCCGTACGCGGCGACGGTCGTGGCCATGTCGAGGACCACCGGCGCTTCCTCGAGCGCCGGGATCGCCGCGGCGATCGGGTTCGTCGAGAGCAGCATGTCGAGGCCGCCCCACGGCGGAAGGTGGTTCGCGTTGCCGACCGCGAGGTAGAGCCCGATCATGTCGTGCGCGAGCGGCATGCGCGCATAGAGCGAGGCGGGCCCCGCATGGTTGCTCCACTGCGTGCCGACCCACGCCACGCCGGTCGTGCGCGCCTTCTCGATCGCGATCGCGGCCGCCCGCTTCATCACCAGGTGGCCCATGCCGTTGTCGCCGTGCACGAGGGCCATGGCGGGCCGCTCCTCCGTGATGCGGATGTTCGGCTTCACGTTGACGCCGCCCGACTTGATGCGCCGCACGTAGGGCGCGAGGCGGATCACCCCGTGACCGTCGGAGCCCTGCAGGTCGGCCTCGGCCATGAGGCTTCCGAGCGCGTAAGCGTCCTCGGCCGGAATGCCGACGCGCTCGAACGCCGCGGCGACAAAGTCGCGCAGGCGGTCGAACGGAAAGCGGATCGGGGCGGCGGTCAAGTCGTCTCCGGGTGACGCGACGCGTCGGGCCGCAATGGTAGCAGCGAGCGTCGCTGGAGTGCCGCGCGGCCACATCGAATAGACTCGGGGACATTCTGGCGCTGCTCGCCGCACGGAAGACGCCCATGTCCGCTAACTCGCCGCGCATGCCCGTCGTGTTCTTCGGACACGGCAGCCCGATGAACGCGATTGAGCCCAACCGTTACGCCGACGCGTGGCGGCAGCTCGGCGCAACCCTGCCGCGACCCCGGGCAATCCTCTCGGTGTCGGCGCACTGGTACACGCGCGGCACCGCGGTGACGGCGATGGAGCGGCCGCGCACGATCCACGATTTCTACGGCTTCCCGAAGCCGCTATACGAGGTTTCCTACCCTGCGCCCGGCGATCCGGCGCTCGCGCGGCGCGTGCGCGCGCTCGTCGCGCCGGTCGACGCGCCGCTCGACGAGAGCTGGGGTCTCGATCACGGGACCTGGCAGGTGCTCCTGCACGCGTTCCCGGCCGCGGACGTTCCGGTCGTGCAGCTCAGCATCGACGGCACGCAGCCCGGGTCCTTCCACTACGCGCTGGGCAAGCGGCTCGCGCCGCTGCGCGATGAAGGGGTCCTCGTCATCGGCAGCGGCAACGTCGTGCACAACCTGGGCCTGATGCGGCGCAGCGGCGACGCCGCACCCTACGACTGGGCGGTGCGGTTCAACGACCGGCTGCGCGCCCTGCTCGCGGCACGCGAGCACGGTCCGCTGATCGCGTACGAAAGCCTCGGCGAGGACGCACGGCTCTCGATCCCCACGCCGGATCACTACCTTCCGCTGCTGTACTGCATCGCGCTGCACGCTGCGGGGGAGAAGCTCGAGTTTCCCGTCGACGGCATCGACATCGGCTCGGTCGGAATGCTCTCGGTGGTGATCGGGTGAATCGGGCGCCGGAGCGCCCGCGGCTCACGCCCGGGCTGATGGCGCTGCTGACGGCCACCTGCTTCACCACCGCGGGGACGGTGCACTTCCAGACCCCGATGCTCCCCGAGTTCGCGCGCGAGTTCGGCGCGAGCGCCGCGGCGGTCGGATGGGTCGCCACGTGCAGCTTCGGTGGCTTCCTCGCCGGCACGCTGTGTCTCGCGCCGCTCGGCGATCGCATCGACAAGCGCCGGCTGATCACCGTGCAGCTGTGGTGCCTGGTTGCCGCGACGCTCGCGATGGGCGCTGCGCACAACCTCGCGATGCTCATCGTTGCCGCGCTGTTCGTCGGCGTCTTCGCGAGCATCTCGCAGCACATCCTGCCGTACATCGCCGAGTTCTCCGCACCGGGCGAGCGCGGTCGCGCGATTGGCACGGTGATGTCCGGGCTCTTCCTCGGCATCCTGTTCGGGCGGGTGGGCGGCGGCTTGATAACGGCGTACCTCGGATGGCGCTGGACCTACGTGATGTCGGCCGCGATGATGCTCGCGCTTGCACCCGCGCTGATCGCGCGTCTGCCGAGCGCGCCGCCCAAGACGCGCCTTCCTTACGCCGCCCTGATGCGCTCGCTCCTCGGGCTCGTGCGCAGCCGCGCGGACCTGCGCCGCGCTTCCGCGGTGCAGTTTCTGCTCGGGGTCTGCTACGGCGGGTTCTGGGCGACGCTTGCGCCGATGCTCGCTGCGGTGCACGGCATGGGCCCGGCGATCGCGGGACTCTTCGGCATCCCGGGCGCGGCGGGAGTTCTCGTCGCGCGCCCGGCCGGCCGCTGGATGGATCGGGTCGGCGTGCGCCCGGTCGTCACCACCGGGATCGGCCTCGTGATGGCCGCCTATCTCACGTTCGGCTTCGGCGTCGTGACGATCGTCGCCATCGTCGTCGGCGCGATGCTCCAGGACTGCGGACTGCGGTCCGCGATGGTGGCGAACCAGGCGATGGTCACGACAGCCGATCCGGAGGCGCGGAGCCGCTCGAACACCATCTTCGCGATCCACGTATGGGGCGGCAACGCGACCGGCGCATTCATCGCAAGCACCGCCTGGACGTATGCCGGCTGGCTCGGCGTGTGCGCGAGCGGCGTGGCTGCCTCGCTTGTCGCGCTCGCAACGTACCGGTTCGAGCGCGCGCCACACTGAGAACCGCTTTTCTCCGACCGAAAGAGAACGCGAATGCCCCCCACCACCACCGCAACCGGCCTCGTGATCGAAGAGGTCACCGTGGGCGCCGGCGATGCCGCCGCCGCCGGCCAGCGCGTCACCGTGCACTACACGGGCTGGCTCACCGATGGCACGAAGTTCGACTCGAGCAAGGACCGGGGGAATCCGTTCGTCTTTCCGCTCGGTGCGCAGCGCGTGATCGCGGGCTGGGACGAAGGCGTGCAAGGCATGCGCGTCGGGGGCGTGCGCAAACTCACCATTCCGCCGGCGCTCGGTTATGGCGCGCGCGGCGCCGGCGGCGTCATCCCTCCGAACGCGACGCTGGTGTTCGAAGTGGAATTGCTCGGCGTGGGGTGAAGCGCGGTGGCGCCTATTGCGGCAGCTGGCGCCCCGTGACCTGCCTGCGGATCTCGCGCAGTTTCGCCTTCACGCGCGCGGCGTTCTCGGGGCCGATGCGCATGAGGGTCTTCTGCCCGGCCGAGCGCGCCTCGAGGCCGGGATCGGCGAATTCGTACAGTACCCACGGTCGCGCGAGTTTCACGGGCCCGGTCACCTCCGGCGTTGCGAGCAGGTGGTCGATCACCTCGACAAGTCGGTCGTTGAAGTACTTGTCGGGGTAGCCGAGATCCTTGTAGGCCTGCTGGAACAGCGGATACAGGCGCACGTAGAGCGCCACGAATTTCCCGGTGTCCGCCGACTCCATGAGGCGCAGCGCCGGATCGTAGCGCCGGTAGTTCTCCGCGCTGAGGTAGACGGCGTCCTTGCCGCCGGTCGTAACGAACGCGCCCGCGGTCGGCGTGAGGGGCCACATGCGTTGCGGCGCCTTGTTGCGCGGCAGGTTGTCCACGGTCGCGACGACCCGGCGCACGAATCCGCTGAGGCTCGCGAACTGCTCGACCGGCCCGCGACCGACGAGGCCCACGAGCGCCTCCTCGACCGCCTTGTCGCTCTCGTCCACCGAGGGCGGCAACGTTGCGGCAACCGGTTCGTTCGTCTCGGGTTGCGCCGCCTCGATGGGATGCCTGATTGCCGGCTCGGGGGCGGCCGGCGGGGCGAGTCCGGCAACGGGTGGCGCGGTCGTCGGCACCTCCGCCTGCGGCCGCAGCCAATACCAGTAGACGGTAGCGCCCGCCGCGGCCAGAAGCACGACGGGAACCCCCCACCACACGAGTCGCCGGGCGAAGGATGGCGGCGGATTCGGACCGTACCGGTCGAGGTACGGCGGGGTGCGATCCACGTCGATCGCGGGATCCGCGCCGGCGTGCGGGTCGACGATCTCGGCGTGGAACTCGCGCGTCCCCGGGGATCCGCCCTGCGTCATCGTTCTGTGACCCGGCTGCGCCGCATGAGTTCATTCCGGTCGCGATCTGGAATCGGCGTGTCGCGAAATTACGACACCAGGAACCCCCAAGATGATATGCAGCCCGGCGCGTGCCTGCCACGCCTTTTTCGCTCTGCTCGTCCTGTAAGCAGCCTCACGCCTAGTCGAGCTTCGCGCCCGATGCCTTGACGCGCTTCTCCCCAAGCTCGCGGTCGGTTTTGAGGAACGCCGCGAACTGATCCGGCGTGTCGCCGACCGGGACGAAGCCGAGGTTGTTCAGGTACTTCTCGCGGAACTCCGGCGCGTTGACGATCTTCCCGGCCTCCGCGCCGATCTTCTCGAGGACGTCGCGCGGCGTGCCCGCGGGTGCGGCGAGCCCGAAGTAGAACGACGCATCGGCATTCGGGAAACCCGCCTCGGTGAAGGTCGGCACGTTCGGCACCAGCGGATTGCGCGCACGGCCCGACACGGCGAGTCCCTTCAGCTTACCGGCGTTCAGCAGCGGCGCCGCGCCGCCGATCACCGCGAACATCACGTCGACCCGCTCCTCGCCGACGTCCTGTAGCCCCTGCACGAGGCCCTTGTACGGGATGTGCTCCATGGTCAGGCCGTTCTGCGTCGCGAACCACGCCATGCCGAGATGATTCACGCCGCCGGCGCCAACCGAGCCGTAGGTCACCTTGCCGGGGTTCTTGCGCGCGTAATCGATCAGCTCGCCGACAGTGTTCGCGGGCAGCTTCGGGCGCGCGACCAGCATCAGGTTCGCGGTGACGAGCCGGCTGACCGGCACGAAATCCTTCACCGGGTCGTACGGAATCTTCGAATACAGGTGCTGGTTCAGCGTGAACACCGCGTCCGATGCGAGCAGCAGCGTGTAGCCGTCGCCCGGCGCGCGCGCGACCGCCTCGGCCGCGATGATCTCGTTGGCGCCGGGGCGATTCTCGACCAGTACCTGCTGGCCCCAATTCTCGGTCATCTTCTGTCCCATGCCGCGCACGAGCAGGTCCGCCGGACCGCCCGCGGTGTAGGGAACGACGATGCGAATCGGCTTCGACGGGTACGACTGGGCCAGCGCCGCGTGCGGCGCGGCAACGAGGGTCAGGGCGAGGGCGAGCGTACGCACGACGTGCATTGCGGATCCTCCTTGATTCATTGATTGGTTTTTCTGACGCGACGCGCGGAGGATAACCCGCGCTGCAGCGCGCGGTCCTCCGCGTCGACAATGGGACTCTTCCCACGCGTTCGCCGTAGCGTGGGACCGATCGGCGGCGACCTTACCCGGCTTTGAACCCGGCCGCCTTGTGCGAGCTGTCGCAGAACGGCTTGTTCTTCGAGTGGCCGCAGCGGCACAGGTACGCCTCGGCGCCCTGCCAGCGCGCGCAGCCGCTGCTCGCGAGGATCGCGAAGTTGCCTTTCACCCGCAGCGGGCCGTCCTTGAGTGGCCTGATCGCGAGCGCGCCACCCGTGGCACCGCCGCCCGCGCCGGTCTCGCCGACCGCGCCGGAGTCCTTGAACCCCGCGGTTTCGTGGCTGTTGTCGCAGAAGGGCTTGTTCTTCGACTGCCCGCACCGGCACAGCGCTGCGCGGAATCGCAGGCCCGGCATGTCGGCCGGCGCGCCTTCGATCGCGAGCTCGCCGCGCGCGAAGAGCGGCCCGTTGTAGGTCACCGCGATCGTGTTCAGCGCCGCGGCCCGCTCGACTGTCTTGCCGTCCTTCGCCTCGTAGACGAGCGCGCCGCTCGGGCAGCGCTCGCACACGTCCGCCACCTCGGCGACGGTCGCCAGATCCGGCTGGCACCAGGGATTCCTCCCGGTGATGAAGAGATCGCCTTTTGCCCGCCCGCACTCGCCGATGTGAATGCACAGGCGCTGGTCCCACGTGACGTCGGCGTCCTTGCCGGGATAGCGGAAGATCGGGGCGCTGCTCATGTGGAAGCCTCCAGGTCGCGACACGAGGCAAAAAGCTAGCACGCTACGCAGCGCCGCGAAAGCGCGGTGTCGCGTCCTCGGCATTGACGGCAAGCCGCTTCCGGTGGGATCGTGTGCCGGGTATGAAGCTCCGGCGCGTGCTCCTGCAAGTATCCCTCCTCGGCGCGGGGACGCTACCGCTCGCCGTGACCGCCGCGACCTACAAGTGGATCGACGACAGGGGCGTGGTGAACTACGGGAACGCACTACCCGCCACGGCGCGGCAGGTCCGGCAACTCGACGAGGATGCGGGGCGCGTCAGCACGATTCAGGGGGTGCCGCAAGCGCAACTCGAGCGGGAGAACGATCGCCTGCTCCGCGCGCGGATCGCACGGCTCGAGGCGGAGCTCGAGGAGCAACGACGCGCGCGCACTGCGGTGTCCGCCCCGACGCCCTTCTACGATCCGTACTACGCGTACCCGCCCATGTTCGCCGGCTATGCGCCCGCTTACGGCGTCCCGTTTCACTGGCCGCGCGCTCGCTTAGGGCACCGCCCGGCGCACGTGCCGGTCCGCAGCGGCATGAGCGTGCGAATGAGCGGCCGGCGCTGACTTGCCGCCCGGCCGTGGTCAGTCGAGCACGCGCCGCCGCAGCGCCTTCACCTGCCCGCGCCGGACTTTGCCCTCCACGCGCCGGCGCTGCGAGGCTTTCGTCGGCTTGGTCGGTCGACGGGGGCGCGGGACGACGGCGGCGCGAACCACGAGCTCGTGCAGCCGCGCGAGCGCGTCGTCGCGATTCTTCTCCAGGCTGCGGTACTGCTGGGCCTTGATCACCACCACCCCGTCGGCGCTGATGCGCTGGTCGCGCAGCTGCAGGAGCCGGGCCTTGACCGCGTCGGGCAACGACGACGCACGCACGTCGAAGCGCAGGTGGATCGCGTTGGACACCTTGTTGACGTTCTGCCCGCCCGCACCCTGGGCGCGGATCGGGACGAACTCGATCTCCTCTTCGCGGAGCGTGACCACGGGTTCAGCGATCCAGCTCGGGGTAGTGGCGCCAAATGTCCATTTCATTGAAGGGCAGGCGCCGCTCCGAGGCGAGATAGCGGGCAATGCGCGGGCGCGACGCGACGCTGTCGTGCAACGCCATAAGCCGCGGATATCTGAACGCCCGCCGGGCCATCGCCCTCGGAAATGCATAGCGCAGGCCCTCGATCGCCTGGAAGACCGAGAGATCCACGTAGCTCAGCTTGCCGCCCGTCATCCACCGGCCGCGGCTGCGCATCAGCACCCGCTCGAAGTACCCGAGGAACTTTGCGACGCGCTCGCGGATGAACAGGGCCGCACGGCGCCTCGCTTCCGGCTTCTGCTCCTCGAAGTAGAGGCTGCCCGCGATCGGGTGGTGCGTGTCGTGCGCCTCGAGGACGAAGTCGGCGATCGTGAGCTGGAGCTGGTGCGCCCACAGCCGACCGGGGTCCGTGCGCGGCGCGAGCCCGAGCCGCGGACCGAGGAACAGCAGGATGTTCGCCGTCTGGCCGATCACCAGCCTGCCCGCTTTGAGGAACGGCGGTGCGAACGGCGGTTGACGGACAGCGCGACTCTCCATGAGACGCATCATCGCGGCCATGCCACGCGGGCCGGACCGCGCGACGTCGACGTAGTCGGCGTCCGCCTCTTCCAGCGCGAGCCGGACGAATTCGCCGCGACCTTGAATCTCGGGCCAGTAGTAGAGCTCGTAGCGCATGTGCGTTTTCTCCCGCTCTACGCGCGCGGCCTGCCCGCGACGCCCGATGCCGCAATGACCGCGGCGAGCGCCGAGTGGAACTGCGGCGCCATGACGTGCACGCCGGCGACGCCGGGCACCGCGGCGAGCTGCCGAATGACCTCGATGCAGATCTGCTGGCCCTCGAGCTTCGGATCGGCAGCGCGCTCCAGCCGCTCGACGACCGCATCCGGAATCACGGTCCCGAAGAGCCGTTCGCGCATCCAGCGCGCCGAGCGGGCCGAGGGGATCGGCGCAACGCCGATCAGGATCGGCAGCCGTTGCGCGACGCCCAGCTCGAGCAGCCGCGCGGCGTATCGCCGCGCCACGCCGGCATCCATGCAGAATTGCGTCTGGATGAAGTCCGCGCCCGCAGCCACCTTGGCGAGCAGCCCCGCGGGTTGCCAGTCGGGCGACGGGTCGACCACCGTCTCCGCCGCGCCGAGCACCAGGTCGACCGCGCCCTTGATCTCGGTCCCCGACGGCAGACGGCGTTCCGCGCGCATGTCCCGGGCCATCGCGAGCGCCTGCGTCGTGGCGAGATCGAATACCGGCTTGCTCTCGGGCTGGTCACCGACCCGCGGCTCGTCCCCGCGCAGCACCAGCACGTTGCGGATGCCGAGCGCGACCGCGCCGAGCAGATCCGCCTGCAGCGCGAGCCGGTTGCGGTCGCGGCAGGTGATCTGCAGGATCGGCTCGATGCCGCGCCGCACGAGGAAATGCGCCGCCACGAGGCTGGAGACGTGCGTCTTCGCGCCTGCGCCGTCGGTGACGTTCACCGCCGTCACGAGCCCTTGCAGCGGCGCTGCGCGCGCGACGAATTCGGCGAGATCGGTCGATACCGGCGGGGAGACTTCGGCGGTCACGACGAACCGCCCGTGCCGCAGCGCGCGATCCAGCTCGCTCGCGGCCTCGCCCGCCTGGTTCGCTCTCGCTAGAACGTCGGTCATCGATAGTTTTCCTTTGCCGCGGATAGTAGCAAGGCGACGCGGGCCGACGTGTGCGCCCATGCGCACGGTACACTTCTCATCGCCCGAATCGACGTGCTCTCCCGACATGTCCGCCGCAAGTCTTCGCCGGCCACGCGCGTGGTCCCTTCTCTGCGCCGCGTCGAGCGTGGTCCTGAGCCTGGCGAGCGCCGACGCGCCCGCCCAGCCCGCCTTCCCCCAGCGCACGGTCCAGCTCGTGGTCCCCTACACGCCCGGTACCGGCGCCGACATTCTCGCCAGGACGCTCGCCCCGCGGCTCGCGCAGCGCTGGAAGACCGCCGTGATCACCGAGAACCGACCCGGCGCGAGCGGCAACATCGGGGCGGAGGTCGTGGCCAATGCCGCCCCGGACGGGCACACGCTCCTCTTTGCGGCCACGTCTTTCGCCACCAATCCCGCCGTCAACCGGAACCTGCCGTTCGACCCGATCCGGAGCTTCAGCCCGGTCGTGCTGCTCGCCACGAGCGCGCTCGCGCTCATCACGTCCCCGACGGTTCCCGTGCAATCGCTGCGCGAGTTCATTGACCTCGCGCAAAAGGAGCCCGGCAGGCTTCACTACTCTTCTCCTGGAAACGGCACGTCGCAGCACTTCGCGATGGAGCTGCTCAAGCTGGAGGCGAACATCGACCTCGTGCACGTCCCGTACAAGGGGCTCGGCGGCGGCCTGCAGGATCTGGTCGGCGGCCACGTGCAGGCGATGGTTTCCGCGCTGCAGACGGCGGCGCCTCAAGTCCAGGCCGGGAAGGTCCGCATGCTCGCGGTGATGGGCCCGGAGCGATCGCCGCTCTTCCCCAAAGTGCCGACGATGAGGGAACAAGGATTCGCCGACCTGGTGATCGAGACCTGGTACGCGGTCTTCGCGCCGGCCGGCACCCCATCCGATCTCCTGGAGCGCCTCAACGCCGACCTCAACGGCGTGCTGGGAGAGCCCGAGGTGCGCGAGCAGGTCGAACGCCAGGGCCTGACGCCGGCGGGGGGCGCGCGCGACCGCCTGGGCTCGCTGGTGAGATCGGAGCTGGTCCGCTGGGGGCGCGTGAGCGCGAGCGCACGCATCAAGGCCGACTGAGGGCGACCGGATGAACTTGGCGGAAGATCTCGCGGTCGCGTACCGAACGCTCGCCGAACACGGCGTGATCGATGCTTACGGGCACGTGAGCGTCCGGTCCGACCGCGATCCGACGCGCTACCTGCTCGCGCGCTCGCTCGCGCCGGAGCTCGTCACCCCCGCGGACGTCGTCGAGTACGACCTCGACAGCAACCCGATCGACGCGCGCGGACGCGAGTCGGTCCGCGAGCGTTTCATCCACGGCGAAATCTACCGGGAGCGGCCGGAGATCGGCGCGGTGGTCCACACCCACTCGGCGACCGTCGTTCCGTTCGGCGTGTGCGGCGTCGCCCTGCGTCCGCTCTTCCACCTGGCGGCGTTCATCGGCGAAGGCGTGCCGAACTTCGAGATCCGCGCTTTCGCGGAAGGAACCGATCTGTTGGTCAAGACCCCCTACCTCGGGCAGGCGCTCGCGAAGACGCTTGGCCGCTCGCCCGCCGCCCTCATGCGCGGCCACGGCGCGGTGGCGGTCGGCGAAAACCTGCCGCGAGCGGTCGGGCGCGCGATCTATCTCGAGATGAGCGCGCGGATGCAGCTCGAGGCCACGCTGCTCGCCGGCCTTGGGGGAAGGATCGTCGCGCTCGACGACCAGGAAGTGCAGGCGGCTACCGCACTCCAGGACTACGGGCGCGCCTGGGACGTCTGGCGCCGCAAGGCGCTGCGCAGCATGAACGACTCGATCGATTTCAAGGAGAAACGAACATGAGCGACCCGGTCAAAGTCTGGCGCGCCGAGCACGACAACTTCGAACGCCTCCTCGACCTCTTCAAGGGACAGGTCGACCAGTTCCACTCCGGCGAACATCCCGACTACGAGCTGATGCTCGACGTCCTGACCTATCTGCGTCACTTCCCGGAGCGCACTCACCATCCGCGCGAAGACGTCGCGTTCGGGCGGCTCGTGCGCCACGACGGATCCATCCAGCAGGTGGTCAACCGGTTCCTCCAGGAGCATCGGGTGATTGCGGCCGCGGCGCAAGAAGTGCAGGAGTTGCTCGAGGCCGTGCAAGGCGACGAATTCGTCGCGCGCGAGCGGGTCGAGTCGGCCTGCGCGACGCTCCTCGTCTACTACCGTCACCACATCGCCGGGGAGAACGATCTCATCCTGCCGCTCGCGGCGCAGCACCTGACGGCCGAGGACTGGAAAGCGGTCGGCGCGGCCGGTGCGACGACGGCCGACCCGCTGTTCGGCGCGCAGGTCGACGAGCGCTACCGCGAGCTGCGCGCCCGCATCGAGGCCGAGGCGCGCGGCTAGCGCGTGCGCATCCCGCGCGCCGGACGCGGGCGGCGGGGCGGCGGCGCGTAGCGGACCCGCACCAGTTTCTGCGGGCGGAAGCCGTCGAGCGTGAGCTCGACCCCGTAGCGCGGGCTCGCCAGCACGAAAGTGCCGTTCACGGTCTTGCGCACCTCGCGGAAGCCCTCGACGAGACAGATCCATACGAGCGTGAGCAGCGCGGCGCGCGCCTCCCTGCCGTCGCAGAGCGGAAAGTACCCGAGCAATTCCTGCGCTTCGATGTTGTTCTCGAAATCGTCGTAGCTCTCGCGCAGGTTCGGCAGCCGCGGGCGCGCGGCGCGCCGGTCGAAGAAGTCGAAGGGCCCCTGCGCGGGCGTTGCCGCGCGCGGCAGCGACAGGCGCACGTTCCGGTACTCCAGGTCGTCGGATTCGGAGAAATCGGACGCCGCGACGCTCACCTTTTCCGGACACACCAGCAGCGCGAGCGCGATCGTCACGCACGCGCACCGCTCGTTGGGATCCGCCCACCACGTCGCTGCGAGCGCGACGAGGCGCTCGACGAGCGCGGCGTCGTTGGATCGGTCCCGGATTTGCTTCGCTTGCATGACACCAGCCCTTTTTCAATGAAACGCTGGGCCGGGAGGTTAGCGTCGCAGCCAGCACGCCGCCTCGTCTTTGTTCACGAATTCGTGCGCGCAGCGCGGCCGCGGGATCGCGCCGAGACATAGCGCACGACGGTGACCGGGCCCCGACAGCCGGGCATGAAGCTTGCGCGGCACGCTGCCGGCGGCCGGAAGCGGCGCTACCATAGGCGCCGCACGCACTCACGCGGATCGGTCAAGGAGAAGCGCATGTCCCAGGTCACGGAACGCAGGTATCGTGTCAACGAGCTGACACCCGACCCGTCGGTAGTGTTCGATTCCAAGATCGGCGACCAGTACATGCGCTATGCGCGCATGTTGTCGGCGCGCGGCCTCGTCTACAGCTCGACCGGGAACCTGGTCATGCGCGTGCCGCACTCGAGCTATCCGGAGGGCGTCTGTTACGTCAAGTGTCAGGGCGTGTCCCTCGAGGAGATGTCGCTCGACGACCTGTTGATCACGGATGTCCCCGACGGCCGCATTCTCTACGGCGACCGGGCGACGACGGTGGGTCACCAGATGAACCGGGAGATCCTGCGGTTGCGCCCCGACGTGAACGCGGTGATCCATCTCCATCACGACGAGACGATCGCGTTCTTCTCGGCCGGGTTCGAAGAGCTGCGGTTCACGGGGCTGACGTTCCCGTTTCTCGTGCAGAGCTATCCCTACTACCTGCCCGCTCACATCAACGTCGAGGAGGACGTCGCGCCGATCAAGACGTTCATCCATCAGACCAACTGCATCATCATGAAGCGGCATGGCTTCACGGTCCTCGGCCGGACGGTGTCGGAGTGTTACGGCCGCACCAACGTGCTCGTGGGCGAGATCAAGCGCAACATCATCGCCGAGCAGCTGGCCGCGATCCGGGGCACGCGGCCGGACTACCTGTCACGCGACGAGATCGAGCACATGTTCAAACACGGCGACGCGGTGATGTATCCGTCTCCGGTCCGCAGCTGAGCGGGCAAACCTACAAAAACGCCTTCGCCAGGAGTGGCATGACCATGATCCACCGCGCCCACGTCGTGCTCGCATCGCTGCTTGCCACAGCCTGCATTCCCGCGCTCGCGCAGGACTATCCGAATCGGCCGGTCAAGATCGTCACCGCCTACGCGCCGGGTGGGGCGAGCGACATCTTGGCGCGCACCGTCGCGCAGAAGCTGTCCGATTTCTGGGGCCGGCAGGTTCTGGTCGAGAACCGACCGGGCGGCAGCGGCGTCGTGGGCACCGAGTACGTGAAAGGTGCCCCGCCTGACGGCTACACGCTGCAGATCGGAACTACGACGACGCACGTGATCAACCCCGTCACGTTGCCCACGGCGAAGTTCGATCCACTCAAGGACTTCGAGCCCGTCTCGCCGATCGCGATCGCGCCGTACCTGCTCGCCGTCAATCCCGCGACGAAGGTCAAGACCACAGCAGAGCTGATCGCGCTCGCCAAGTCGCAGCCCGGCAAGCTCAACTACGGCTCGTCCGGCACGAGCATCTATCTCGGGACGGAGCTCTTCAAGTCGATGGCGGGCATCGACATGGTGCATATTCCCTACAAGGGCGGCGGCCCCGCGCTGCTCGCGCTCCTCGCGAACGAGGTCCAGGTCGTCTTCGATCCGCTCCCCTCGGCCGCTTTCAGCCACGCGAAGCAGGGCACGCTGGTCCTGCTCGCGACCAGCGGCGCGCAGCGGGCGCGTGCCGCGCCGGACCTTCCGACCGTCGCCGAGTCCGGATTGCCGGGATTCGACGTCAGCTCCTGGTACGGCGTGTTCGCGCCGGCCGGCACGCCGCGCGCGATCGTCGACCGCGTGGCTGCCGACATCGCCCGCGCGGTCGAACAGCCGGACGTCCAGGCAAAGCTCATGGATCTGGGTGCGGAGCCTTACCCGATGAACCCGGAAGCATTCACGCAGCTCGTGCGGCGCGATCGCGAGATGTGGATGAAGCTGATTCAGGAGAAGCGGCTGAAGATCGACTCGTAGGCCGGCCGCGCCTACTCCACCCTCCTGATCCGCTGCACCGTCGCTCCTAGCGGCTTTGTCTGCTGCGCCAGGTACGCGGCGAAGCCCGCCGCGTTGCGATCGTCGACCGGGGCGCGGATCTTCGCCATGCCTTCGCATGGGAGTGGAGCCCTCCGCCTACAGCTAACCACTGATCCGGCATGCGTCCTCCATATCGATTGGTCCTCGTCGCGTTACCATCCGCGCCAGGTGCACTGAATCGATCGCGAAAACCATGACACTCTCTCGTTTACTGAGAACCGCCGCGTTTGCGCTGGTCGCGGTCGCCGTCACCGCGCGCGCCGACTACGACAGGGCGATGGCCGCGGTCAATCGCGGCGACGCAAACGCGGCGTTCAAAGAATTCCGCGCCGCGGCCGAGGCGGGCGACGAGCGGGCCTTCGTGCAGGTGGCGCGCGCGTATGCCTACGGAGTGGGCACGCAGCCGGATCCACGCACCGCACAGCTGTGGGCGCAGAAATCGGCCGCGAAAGGGAGCGCCGATGGACAGTTTCTCGTCTACGCGCTGACGGTGGAGAGGCCCGAGCTGAACTTCTTCGACGCCCAGGGCCGCATCGACGCGCAGCGCTATCAGGCACTCGCAGCGCGGCCGATCAGCGGGCGCGAGGACGAGATGAACGCGTACGACATGCTCGGCAAGGCCGCGCAGCAGGGACACCCCGACGCAACGCTGAGGCTCGCGGGGTTCTATGCCGATAACGTCGGCGAAGACAACCGGAAGCGCGCGGAGGAACTCCTCGACAAGCTGCCGAAGCGCCCGCCACTCTTCGACGGCCTGCGCAAGGCCCTGGGCGAGCTCGACGCGATCGGGCCAACGCTGATCACGGTCCGACTCGCCGACGAGGCGATTCCCGCCGCAATCAAGGTCGCGCGGGCCGCAGCGGCCGAAAGGGACAAAGCGAAGACCGACTGCAACGCCGTCAAGCCGGTGCGTGCGCAACGCATGGGCCCGGTCAACAAGCCGATCTGGCTGCCGCTGGCCGTTCCCGAGCTGAAGACCGCGTACCTGATGAGCGGCGAGTGGCGCGAGCGCTGGACGTTCGACGTGTGCGGGGCCGAGGCTGTCGTGCACATCGTGTTCGTCGCTGACGGCCTGGGCGGCGCGAAGTACACCGCCGACAAGGAGCGGTAGTCGGAGGCGACGGCATGAGCGAAACGTCAGCGCGCTTCAGATTGGAGGGCCGCGCAGCGCTCGTCACCGGCGCGGGGCGCGGCCTCGGCCGGAGCATCGCCGACGCTCTCGCGGATGCGGGCGCCGAGGTGTGGCTGCTCGCGCGCAGCAGGGATGAGCTGGAACGGGCGGTCGAAGCGATCCGGGCGGCCGGGGGACGCGCGGTGCCGGTCGCGTGCGACGTCACCGATTCGGGCGCCGTGTCGCGCGTTATCGGGGACATGTCCGCGCTCGACGTGCTGGTGAACAACGCCGGCACGAATATCCCCGAGCCCTTCGTCGACGTCAGCGAAGCGCATCTGGACCGCCTGCTCGATCTGAACGTGCGGGCCGCGTTCCTGGTCGCCCAGGCGGGCGCGCGCAAGATGCTCGCTGACGCAAACCGCCGCACCCGTGGCGGCGCAATCATCAACGTGTCGTCGCAGATGGGCCACGTCGGCGCCGTGAACCGCTCCGTCTACTGTCTCACCAAGCACGCGCTCGAGGGCCTGACCA
Organism: uncultured beta proteobacterium; assembly: GCA_963747775.1. Lineage (GTDB taxonomy): Bacteria > Pseudomonadota > Gammaproteobacteria > Burkholderiales > SG8-39 > JAGVSZ01. The sequence goes on along the minus strand of CAVVGT010000014.1, from coordinate 106,205 downwards.
AGGCGATGGCGCTGGAGCTCGCGCCGCATGGGATCCGCGTCAACTCGCTCGCGCCGACGTTCATCGAGACGCCGCTGACGGCGCCGATGTTCGCGCGGCCCGAGTTCTCCAAATGGGTCCACGATCGCATCCCGCTCGGCCGCCTCGGCACGTTGGACGAGGTCGCCTCCGCCGCGCTGTTCCTCGCCTCGCCCGCGGCTTCGCTCGTGACCGGGACGAGTCTGGTCGTCGACGGCGGCTGGACGGCGCAGTAAGTGCCGCGGCCGGCTTCACACTCGCGTCAAACTCGATCTTATGCGCCCCGACCAGCACGTGGACCGGCGCGGCGGCGTCGTGCCGGCCGCACCGGCGGCGGTCATCAATCGGGCGATGGGGTTCGGTGTGGGCGCGTCACCCCTTACGCCTTTCTTCCTTGCTCGTACAGCGATGGGGTCGCCTTGGCGTGCGCGAGGTATTCGCGCAGGGCCCTGACGCCCTGGCGGTCGAGCGTGCCGCTGTGGTGCGGGCGGTGCAGGGTCCCGTCAAAGCCGTTCAGCACGACGCGCACGGTCGCGCCCGAGGTCTGCTCGAATTTCGCGCCGAGGTGACGGAGCAGCGACTCGACCTCGCGCCAGTGGATGTTCCCGCTGATCGGGTCGTGGAAGATGGCGCGCAGGAACTGTTCGTGCTTGTGGCTCATGGGCGGCGCGAGGTCGCACGGAAGTCTCGCCCGTCAGAATACTGCAGGGGCGCGAATTTTGGAGGTCGTCTTCCAGCGCCGGCCTTGCAGAGAAGGCTGGGTGCCCCCATACTCCCCATATCGAATTCGTCTCGGCTAGTCCTTCGCGCCCCCTCCGGGCGCTCTCGTTGGTCTTCCCCGATCGGATCTCTGATGCCGTTGCCCAATATCGGGCGCGGCGACGCCAGATTGGAGGAAAACCATGTCTACTGGCACCGTAAAGTTCTTCAACGTCACCAAGGGTTTCGGCTTCATCCAACCGGACGACGGCGCGAAGGACATCTTCGTGCACATCTCCGCCGTGGAGCGCGCCGGCCTGACCGGCCTCAGCGAGAACCAGAAGGTCTCGTTCGACACGGAGCGCGGCCGCGACGGCCGGGTCTCCGCGACGAACCTTAAGGTTCTCTAACCGGTTCCCGGGCCGCCGCGTGCGGCCCTGCATCCGTCTTGCGCTTTGTCCGGCGGCTCGTGCGGCCGGGCAGGGCGCCTTTCGCCTTTGAGGAACCCCGATGGCAAAGGAAGAGATGATCGAAATGGAGGGCGTCGTCAACGAAGTGCTCCCCAATACCGTCTTTCGCGTGACGCTCGCGAACGGCGTCGAAGTCACCGCCTACGCCTCCGGGAAAATGCGCAAGCATCGCATCCGCATTCTCGCGGGAGACAAGGTCACGCTCGAAATGTCCCCCTACGACCTGTCCAAGGGTCGGATCAGCTTCCGGCACAAGGACGAGCGTCCTGGGGGGGGCGCCCCGATGGCGCGCCGGCCCGGGCAGCCCTGGAAGCGTTGATGCGGTTTCGCGCGGCGCCCCAGCGCTCGCGCCGTACGAACGCGCCGGTGGTGGAGGTCGTTGAGCGCCTGGAACGGCGATGGCGGGCGCGAGGATGAGTGGGGGCGACTGCGCGGGGCGTCTCCGAAGGGTTACCTCTTGCGCTTCGCCGCGGCCTTCTTCCGCACCTTCGCCACACGCTGCGTTTGCCGCGGCGCGCCCCAAGCCGCGCCCGGGATATAGCCGATCGCCTCGACCTCGAGCTCGCAATCCATCGGCGTGCGACCGGCCTGCATCCGGGTGCGCGCCGGCAACGTCTCGGTCGACGAGAAGTACGTCCGGTAGATGCGATCGAACGCCTCCGCCTTGGTCTGGTCCTTGAGCCAGACGATCACCTTGAGCAGGCAATCCATGTTCGAGCCGGCGGCCGCGACGACCGTCTTCACGTGGTCCATCACGACGCGTACCTGCTCGTCGAAGGGCTCGGGAACATACGGCGGCGGCTTCTCCCCGCGTGCGCGGGCTTCGCGCATCTGCCGCGCGTAGGCCTCCCGGAACGGCGGCAGACCCGAGACGAACAGCAGCGGCCCGTAGGCGACACCGAGGTTGAAGGGTCCCCCGGTCTCGGGGACGGCGCTATTCACCACCTTCTTCGTCGGCGCCACGGTCTGCTCCCGGAAACGTATGGCCGGGCGATTCTAGAGGATGCGGTACCGGGATGCCGGCTCCGCTTCCAGGGACCGGCTACTTCGCGGCGCCGCTCGACGCGGCTTCCGGCGCGGCCTGCGGGGTCGTCGTGGACTTCGGCTTCTTCGTCTTCTTGGTCTTCTTCGCCTTCGGCTGGGCCTGCTTCCCGTCCTGAGCCTGTGCCGGAGCGGTGGCGCTCGCCGGAGCGCCCGGCGCGTCGGTCGACTTGGGTGCGCCCTGCGCGAACGTCGCGCCGCTGGCCATAGCGAACGCAACCGCCGAAAGGAGCGAAATCAGTCGGGTCATCGCGATGAGTCCAGTTGGTTCGTCGCAGCGGAAAGGCCGCGCCCCGGGACTAACGGACTATGCGGGATTGCGTTGACCGTCCGCCGCCCCGGCGGAAACCCTGTATAGTGCCTACCCAAGCCATCGACGCATCTTCATCCGGTTCGCGTCGGGCCCTCGCGGTTGTTCTCGAACTCCCCCGATCTCATCAATCAGTAATCGCATCTGCCTGAACCGGTTCTGACGGCGTGTAGCCGCAGCAGGCCGTGCTCAGGAGAGCCAGTTGTCCCAGTCGTTTCAAGCCCTCGGGCTTATGCCCGAGTTGGTCCGCGCCGTCGCGGACGAAGGCTATACGTCGCCCACGCCGGTCCAGGTGCAGGCGATCCCCGTCATTCTCGAAGGCCGCGACGTGCTCGCCGGCGCCCAGACCGGCACCGGCAAGACCGCCGGGTTCACCTTGCCGCTGTTGCAGCGACTCGCGTCGCGCGCGAACGCTTCACCCTCGCCCGCCCGCCATCCGATTCGCGCGCTCATCCTGACGCCGACGCGCGAGCTCGCGGCGCAGGTCGAGGAAAGCGTCCGGACCTACGGGAAGCACCTCCGCCTCAAGACGACGCTCGTCTACGGCGGCGTCGGCATCAACCCCCAGATCGATGCGCTGCGCCGCGGCGTCGACATCCTGGTCGCGACGCCCGGCCGCCTGCTCGACCACGTCGGCCAGAAGACCGTCGACCTCCGGCACGTCGAGATCCTCGTGCTCGACGAGGCCGATCGCATGCTCGACATGGGCTTCATCCGCGACATCCGGCGCATCCTCGCGCTCCTGCCGGCGAAGCGGCAGAACCTGCTGTTCTCGGCGACCTTCTCCGACGAGATCCGCAGCCTGGCCGAGCGGTCTGCTGCACGACCCGGCAATGGTCGAGGTCGCGCGGCGCAACGCCGAATCCGAGCTCGTCGCGCAACGCGTCTATCCCGTCGCGCAGATCCGCAAGCGCGCGCTGCTGGCCCATCTCGTGTCCTCCGGCGACTGGCGGCAGGTGCTGGTGTTCACGCGCACGAAGCACGGCGCGAACCGTCTCGCCGAGCAGCTCTGCAAGGACGGCATCGAGGCGACCGCGATCCACGGCAACAAGAGCCAGGGCGCACGCACCAAGGCGCTGGCCGGCTTCAAGTCCGGCGACGTGCGCGTGCTCGTCGCCACCGACCTCGCCTCCCGCGGCCTCGACATCGAGGAGCTGCCGCACGTCGTGAACTACGAACTGCCGCACGTGCCCGAAGACTACGTGCACCGCATCGGCCGCACCGGCCGCGCCGGCAGCGCGGGCGAGGCGATCTCGCTCGTCGCGCCGGACGAAGCGCCGCTCCTCGCCGACATCGAGAAGCTGCTCAAGCGCAAGGTCGAGCGCACCCCAGCACCGGCGTTCGAGCCGCGTGCCGCCACACCGGTCGAGACCAGGCCGCAGGCGCCGACGCGGTCGCGCCCGGGCGCACAGCCTCGGCGCCAGCAACCGCGCGGCGCAGGCACACAGCCGCGCCACCAGGCCGCACGCGACCCGGACGCGCAACCGCGCCACAAGGCAGCGCACATGGCGAACCTGCAGTCGCGCCGCCAGCCGGCGCGCGATCCGGACGCACAACCGCTTTACGAAGGCGCGCACGCGGCGAGCGCGCAGCCACGTCGCCAAGCAACTCGCGACCCGGACGCGCAACCGCGCCACCCGCCAGCGCACGACCCGGACGCACAACCGCTTTACGAGGCAGCGCACGAGGCGAACCCGCAGCCGCACCGCGCGCCGCCGAGCGAGGCGCACCCCCGGAAGCACCACCAGCCGGCGCAGGCGGCGGCGCACGATCACCAGGAACCGGCGCAGCCGGCCAGCCACGAGTCGGCTCTCGGCCGGCTGCACGACCACGCGCGCCGCACGCCGCGCGCCGGCGGGGGTCGGCGCGATAAGCCTGTTCCCGCGCTGCTCCGCGGCACGCCGCGGCGGACGAATTGACCACGGATTCATCAAGGAGAACGCAATGGAGATTTTCGTAGGCAACCTCGCCCCGCAGGCCACGGAGGCCGAGCTGATCGATCTCTTTAAGGCGTTCGGCGACGTCAAATCGGCGGAGGTGAAGCGCGAGATGTTCACCGGCACGTCGAAGGGATTCGCGTTCGTCGAGATGCCGGGGAAACAGCATTCGCTCGCCGCGATCGCGGGCCTCAACGGCAAGGACCTGCATGGTCAGCCGTTGCGCGTGAACGAAGCGCGCAGCTTCGTGGGCGGAGGCGGCGGCCGCTCGCGGCGGCGCTGACCGAGTCGGCGTATAGTCATTTTTCTGATCTCCGCACGTCCCGAGCAACCGTGAACCACGGAGCCCCGCAAGGTCGGGGTTCTTGGTTTCAGGCCGACGGAGACAGGAGGAACGATGCTGTTGACGAAGAAGCTGCGGCCAGTGGGCGTCTGCTCGCTGTGCCACGCAGTAACCTACCGGACCGAGACGATCAACCAGCGCTGCGGGCGCAGTCCCAACGGCCGGCGCTGCCGCGGCGAGTACAAGGCCGCGACCCGTGAGGTCGGCTGGAAAACCTGCACGTCGTGCGAGCAGACCGGCGTGTTCGAGTCGCGCCCGTGCCCGTTCTGCAACGGCGTCGGGTGGCACCTGATGCGGGCGGGGAGGCTCTGACCGCGCCGCCCGGGAACCCCGTCCGCTCAGCCGCGACGGGGTCGCATCCCTACTCCGCTCTCACTCCCGACGTCGTCCTCGATGCGCTCGAGACCGTCGGCCTGCGCGGCGACGGGCGCATGATCGCGCTCAACAGTTACGAGAACCGCGTCTACCAGGTCTTCCTGGAAGCGGGCCTGCCGGTCGTGACGAAGTTCTACCGGCCGGCGCGCTGGACCGACGCCCAGATCCACGAAGAGCACGCGTTCGTCGCCGAGCTCGCCGAGCGCGAGATTCCGGTCGTCGCCCCGCGCGCCCTTGACGGTCGCTCCCTCGGCGAGCACGCCGGTTTCCGCTTCGCTGTGTATCCGCGGCGCGGCGGGCGCACGCCGGAGCTCGAGGATCCCGACACGCTCGAGTGGATCGGGCGCTTCATCGGCCGGATCCACTCGGTCGGCGCCCTGCAACCCTTCGTCGAGCGGCCGGGCCTCGGCATCGGGAGCTTCGGCATCGAGCCACGCGACTGGCTGCTCGAGCACGACTTCATCCCGCACGACCTGCTCGCGGCGTGGACGAGCACGGTCGAGCTCGCGCTGGACCGCGTGCGCCGCTGCTACGAGCGCGCGGGCGACGTGCGGACGCTCCGCCTGCACGGCGACTGCCACGCAGGGAACATGCTGTGGACCGACGATGGCCCGCACTTCGTCGACTTCGACGACAGCCGCATGGGTCCGGCCATGCAGGACCTGTGGATGCTGCTCTCCGGCGATCGCACCGCGATGACGAAGCAGCTCTCCGACGTCCTCGCCGGCTACGAGGATTTCTTCGAGTTCGACCGGCGCGAGCTCGCCCTCGTCGAGGCGCTGCGCACGCTGCGGCTCATTCATTACGCCGCGTGGATCGCGCGGCGCTGGGACGATCCGGCGTTCCCCGCCGCGTTCCCATGGTTCAACACCCAGCGCTACTGGCAGGACCGGGTGCTCGAGCTCAAGGAGCAGATTGCGCTTATGGACGAGGCGCCGCTCGGGCCGGTGTAGCGCCGGTCTGAGCGGCGCTCTGACTTGGGGGATCTGCAAGGGGGTGTGCCCCCTTGCTCGTGCCGATCCTGCGAGGCGGCGCTCGGGCCGGTGTAGCACCGGTCTGAGCGGCGCTCTGACTTGGGGGATCTGCAAGGGGGTGTGCCCCCTTGCTCGTGCCGATCCTACGAGGCGCCGCTCGGGCCCCTGCGGCGTCCACTGCAGTAAGATGCGCGCTCATCATGAGACTGCGCAGCATCGAGCTCGAGCTGCCGCGACGGGACGCCGCGGTTGAGTTCCTCCGCGACACATGGGGCCTCGTCGATGCGGGTCTGCGCGGCCGCACCGCGTTTCTCCGCGGCACCGGCGATCATCCTTACCTCGTTTCCCTGACCGAGGCCGCGGCCCCGCGGGCGGCTGCGCTCACGTTCTCCGGCTCCGAAACCGAGATCGGGACCGTGCACGCGCGGGTGGCGGCCGCCGGGACGCCGGCGCCGGAACGCGTCGCGATGTTCGACGAGCCCGGCGCTCCGAGCGGCTTCTTCGTGACCGGACCGGAAGGACAGGTCTTCCGCTTCGTCGCGGATCGCGAACCGGTCGCCGCGATCGCCGGCCCCGACACGCCGGTCCAGCTCACGCATGTCGTCCTCAACACGCTCGACCGCGAGGCGTGCGCGCGCTTCGCAGTCGAAGGGCTCGGCTTCGTCGTGTCGGACCGCACGCGGCACATGACCTTCGTGCGCTGCAACCGGAAGCACCATGCGCTCGCGTTCGCGCACGCGAGCGCGGCCTCGCTGAATCACGTCGCGTTCGAGATGGCCGGTCTGGACGCAGTGATGCGCGGAGTCGGGCGCCTGCGCGACCTGGGTCTCTCGTCGGCGTGGGGACCGGGGCGGCACGGCCCGGGCAACAACGTTTTCGCGTACTTCATCGCGCCGTTCGGCGCGGTAGTCGAATACACCGCCGAGGTGCAGGAGGTCGACGACACCTACCGTGTTGGTCGCCCCGAGGACTGGAAATGGCCGCCGAATCGCATCGACCACTGGGGCCTCTCGACCAAGGACTCCGCGCGCCTGGGCGAAGCCGAGCGCACGTTTCGCTTCCGGGCAGAGGAGCGGTGAGCGTGCTGCGCAGCGCGATCGCTTCGTTGCTTGCCGCGGTCTCGCTCGCGGTGTCCGCGCAGGACTACCCGAGCCGCCCGATCCGCTTGATGATGCCCAACGCGCCGGGCAGCTCGATCGACACGGTCGGCCGGATCTTTGCCGCTCGGCTCGGCGAGACGCTGGGTCAGCCGATCGTCATCGAGAACCGCGCCGGCGCCGCCGGCGCGATCGGCATCGAGATCGCGAAGAATGCCGCACCCGACGGCTATACGCTGCTGTTCGCATCCGCGAGCGGCATGTCGATTGCGCCGCTGCTGCAGAAGAAGATCCCTTACGACCCGGTCAACGATCTCGCGTTCGTGTCGCTGGTCGCGGTGATGCCGAACGTGCTGGTGGTCACTCCGACGCTGCCGATTGCAACGGTGCAGGAGCTGATCGGCTATGCGCGCGCCAATCGCGGTCGCGTGAACATGGCCTCGGCCGGTCCGGGCGCCGCGAGCCATCTCGGCGGCGTCCTGTTGATGGTCATGGGCGATTTCGAGTCGCTGCACGTGCCGTACAAGGGCGGCGGCCCGTCAGTCGCGTCGGTGGTCGCGGGCGAGTCGCACTGGACAGTGACGCCGGCGCCGGCCGCGATGTCGCTCGTCAAAGCGGGACGTCTGCGGGCGATCGCGTACACCCTGCCCGCGCGTGCCCCGCAGTTCGGCGACTTGCCGACCGTCGCGGAGACGCTGCCCGGTTACGACTACAGCGGCTGGGCCGGGCTCCTCGCGCCGAAGGGCACGCCGCGCGCAATCCTCGACAAGCTGCACGCTGCGGTCGTGACGACGGCAGGCCTCCCCGCCGTGAAGGAGGGCTTCGCGGCGCAGGGCGCGGAAGCGGTCAGCACTTCGCCGGAGGCATTCCGCCAGTTTCTGCAGCGCGACATCGCGAACACCGCAAGAGTCGTCAAGGCCGCCGGACTGCAGGCGGAATAGCAGTGCCTCCCGGCCTGTTTGCCCGGGTCCGGCATCCGCCGCGACGCTCCTTCACGTCCACGACCCGGAGGAAAACCCCATGGCAAGAATGCGGATCGCGCTGACCCTCACCGTTCTTGCGCTCGCCAGCGCCGCGGCCGACGCGCAGACGCCCGCACGCATCCGCGGCACGATCACCGCCGTCGAGCCGAATGTCCTGGCGGTAAAGGCGCGCGAGGGACAGGATCTCCGGCTCGCGCTTCCCGACAGCGCGACCGTCGCGGTCGCCAAAACCGTCCGTTTCGAAGACATCAAGCCGGGAGACTACGTCGGCTCCACTGCGATGAAGCGTCCCGACGGCACGCTCGTTGCGGTCGAGGTCCACTACCTTCCGCCCAACGTTCCGTCGGGCCACACGCCGTGGGATCTGCAGCCGGGCGCGACGATGACGAACGCGAACGTCGAGGCGAGCGTGCAGTCGGCCGGCAACCGCGAGCTCACGCTCAAATACAAGGACGGCATGCAGAAGATCCTCGTGCCCGAAGGCGTGCCGATCGTGCGGGCGGTGCCGGGCGCGCGCAGCGATCTGGCGGTCGGGGAATACGTCTTCGTCGCGGCGCAAGCCGCGCCGGACGGCACGCTTACCGCCCTGCGCATCCAGGTGAGCAAGGACGGCGTCAAGCCGCCGCAATGAGGCCGATCGGACCCCGTATCCCCGGGGTACGCGCCGTCATTCCCCCGTGTAGATCGGCGTCGGCTGGGCGAAGAACGAATCGACGAGGTGATAGGCGAGCTGCCAGTTCTTTGCCCGGAAGCTGGTATGAGCGATGCCGGGCATCACGGCGAACTGCTTGTCGGGGTTCGGAAGCTTCGCGAAGAAGTTGGCGAGGTCCTGGAAGGACGCGATGCCGTCCCACTGCCCGCGCATGATCAGCGTCGGCACGCCGATCCTCACCGGGTCGACCAGTGGCAGGTTCACCGACATGTCGACGTACGTCCCGGTCGGCACTGACGTATCGAGCGCGAGCACCTGATCGGCGAACGCGTCGACGACCGTCAGATCGGACGTGCCCGGATGATCGCGGGTGAAGATGCTGTGCACGAACTTGCGATCGATGGGCCGGCGGTTCGAAGCACGGTACTGATCGACGCGCTTCTTGCGCTCGGCGAGCGTCGGACTGCCCTCGCCGGTCCACACGAACGCGTCGAGCGCCAGGCGCTTCACCCGCTCCGGCTGACGCTGCGCGAAGAGCGCCGCACGCAATGCACCCGACGAGGCCCCGTAGAGGAGCACGCGCGGTTCGGCCGCGACCTTTGCCAAGTACTCCGTCGCCACGGCGAGATCGTCGGCGCCCATTGCGACGTCGGCGTTCACCGGGCGCTGCTTGTCCGAGCGACCGTATCCCTCGCAGTCGACGCACCAGGTGTCATAGCCAAGACGGGCAAACCAGTCCATGACCGAGTACTCGGGCTTGCCCGGTACGCGCAGGTCGAACACCGGCGTCGACGAGACCGAGGACCCGTGCACGAACAGGATCGTGCCGCGCCGCGGCCCGCCGATGGACGAATCGCGTAGCGTCTTGCGCAACAGGAACAGGCGGATGCTTTCCCCCGCAACGCGCTTGGTCGCCCAGTGCTCCGTGCCGACGACCTCCGGCAGGGCGGTCGACGGGGGCCTCGACATTTGCGCGCTCGCGGGCTCCGCGGGAAGCGTCGCGACCGCCAGCCCCGCTGCGCTCGCCGCGAGGAACCTGCGGCGCCCTCCGCTGGCAGTCTCGATCTTCGTCTCGTTCATCGATGCATCCTCCATGAAAAACGGCGGGGCTCGCGCCGTCGCCCGCGCGAGTCCCGCCGACCTGTCGGTCCCTCAGGCCTTCCGGATGTAGCCGTAGGCGCGATTCGAGCGATCCGGACCGTTGCGCTCGTAGATGTCCTTGTAGTAAGCGACCTTGTCGGTGAGGACCGCGGCCTGCTGCTTCGGCGAAAACCCGTAGAGTCGGGCGCTGTTCTCGCCGAGGATCCCGCGCTTGACCGGTCCATCCGCGGGGCCCATCGGCGCAAAGCCGTACTTCTTCTGGATGTCCTCGGGAATCTCGAGCCGCCGGAGCGCTTCGATCTGCCACTGCGGAGCGCCGGTCCACAGCGAGTCGGTGCCCCAGACGACGTGATCGGCCCCCATGCCCTTGATCATCGCGCCGAGCATGAAAGCGCACACCCGGGGCTCGGCCATGTTGCTGTGGGCGAAGATCTGGCCGAGGTCCGCATACACATTCTTGACGCCGTATTGCCCGGGAATGTCGGCGAGGTCGGTTACCCAGTCGACGCGGCCGGTGCGTTCGAGTTGCGCCCAGGCGTTTGCCGCCGTGCCGCCGGGGCCGGCGACCCAGCGATACGCCGAGTGGTAGATCACGAAGTTCAGCTGCGGCCAGTCCTTCGCCGCCTTGCCGACGTCATCGACGTTGCAGTACCCGAGGAGGTGCGGGAACTGGGCTTCGACCGACGGCGGGAACAACCCCTTGTGGATGCAAACGTTCTTCAGGCCCGGGCGATCCGGGTACTTCGCCATGGCCTTCACCAACTTTTCGTAAAACGGATACATCACCTTCTCGTCGTCGAGACGGAACGGGAACTTCGAGAGGTGCTTGTTGGTGTTGTCGCCGATCGTGTAACCCTTCCACGCATCGGGTTTGAGCGTCTCGTTCTCACGGTCGAACGTGTCGAGCCAGCCCTCCCAACCGGGCGTGAAGATCGCATGCGAGAACATCCGCCGGGTGCCCGCTTCCTTGTTGATCTTTTCGCGCGCGTCGAACTTCATCTCGTTGGTGAGGAAGGAGTACTTCGGATCCACCGAGTAGGAGCCGCTGATGCACGCCACCTTGGTGTCGCTGTCGAGGAAGATCTCTTTGAAGTAGTTCGGGAACATCAAGTCGTCGATCGTCTGGGGCTTGCCGACGAGCAGCGGGTTCCAGCCCGCCTTGCCGACCGCCTCGCGCTGGGCCACGAACGCCCTGATCGGCGTGCCCTCGCGCAGGAAGTGGGTGTGCATGTCCATCACGAACTGGTTCTTCAGCGAGTCTGTGCGCTGCTGGGCAAGCTCCAGGTTGGTCGCCTCGCCCTTTTCGACGGCGTACAGCGGCGCCCCGTTCTTGGCGTACGTCTCGTTCATCGCCACGAACGCCGCAGCCATCCCCGCGGAGGTCTTGAAGAACTTCCGGCGGCTCATGCCGTGGTGCTTGGCGAGCTTCGCGCCGAGCGCCTTCACGCGCCCTTCGAACTCGCGCTGCTGCGGCGTCTGCACGCCGGGCATGAACTCGTCGCTCGACACGAACTGCACCGGAATCGGCGACGGGAAGAGCGATTCGGCGGGAGACAGCTTGGCAACTTCGTCGTCGCTGAGAAAGCCCATGGTGGATCCTCCTTGGTGGGGTGGGGGCCCAGGTTGGCTGGGTTCTGAACACGTTCAATCTAGCACCGCGGCACCGCGGATGCTCGCTGCGGCGCGGGAGGCGGACAGCGCGGGAACCGGCTCACCCACGGGGACGGCACCCGGGCGGCCGCGGCCACCGCCGTCGCCGCGGCTGCGGACGTCAGTGCAATCGTGACCTGGACGCTGCAGATCAAAGCGGTCCGCGTTCAGTCCGGATGAGGCGTCCCGCTGGACCTGCGCGGGCCGGTATGGCAACCTGCCGCGCTCGGGAAGGAGGACGCGAGGCATGACCTTGTTCGCACGCCTGGCAGCAGGCTTTGTGCTCGCCCTCGGTACGGCTGTCGTCGCCGCGCAAACCTGGCCCACGAAGCCCGTGCGCATCATGGTGGGCGCATCGCCCGGCGGCGGGACCGACATCATCGCGCGCCTGCTGGCGGAGAAGCTCGCCGAGACGTTCAAGCAGCCGTTCGTCGTCGAAAACCGGCCGGGTGCCTCCAACACGATCGCCGCCGACCTCACCGCCAAGGCGCCGGCGGACGGCACCACGCTGCTTCTCGCCACCAACACCGCGCAGGCGATCGCGCCGCACCTGCTCAAGCTCGCCTACGACCCGCTGAAGGACCTCGCGCCGGTGTCGCTCATCATCGTCGTGCCCAACGTGATCGTGATGAACGCCGCGATCCCGGCGGGCAGCGTGAAGGAGCTCGTGGCGCTGATGAAGGCCAAGCCCGATTCGTTCTCGTTCGGATCCTCGGGCACCGGCAGCACGCAGCATCTCGCGGGCGAGGCGTTCAAGCTCGCGACCGGCACCGTGGCGACGCACGTCCCGTACAAAGGTTCGAGCCAGGCGCTGGCCGATCTCGTCGGCGGGCAGATCCAGCTCAACTTCGACACGACCTCGTCGGCGATGAGCTTCATCAAGAGCGGCAAAGTGAAAGTGCTCGCGGTCATGACGCCCAAGCGATCCGCGGAGCTGCCCGACGTGCCCACGCTCGCGGAGGCCGGCTACCCGGGCGTCGAGATGAGCACGTGGTACGGGCTGTACACGACCGCGGGAACGCCGAAACCGGTGATCGATCGCCTGCACGGCGAGCTCGCGCGCATCGTGAAGCTGCCCGACGTGCAAGCGCGCCTCGCCAGCCTCGGCGGCGAGATCGGGGCGCTCTCGACCGAGCAGTTCGCGGCGTTCGCGCGCGCCGACTACGAGCGCGCCGGCAAGCTCATCCGCGACGCGAAGGTGAAGATCGACTGAACGGTCGACGAGGAGGGACTCGGGATGATCGGTAGACGCGGCAGCGCGTTCCTGGTCGCGCTCGCGCTGGCGCTGCACGGCGCGGCCGCATCTGCCCAGGGCGCATACCCGAACCGCCCCCTCCGGCTGATCGTCGGATTCACGCCGGGCGGCGGCGTCGACATCAACGCGCGCCTGGTGGCGGCCCGGCTCACCGAGTATCTCGGCCAGCCGGCGGTGGTCGAGAACCGGCCCGGCGCCGGCACCAACATCGCCAACGAGCTGGTCGCCAAAGCGGCGCCGGACGGTTACACGCTGCTCTTCACGAGCGGCGCCCTCGCGGTCAACATGGCGCTCTACCGCAAGCTCCCGTTCGATGCGCTGCGCGACTTCGCGCCGGTGTCGATCTTCTCCGAGAGCCCGAACCTGCTCGTCGTGAGCAGCCGCATGCCGGCCAGGGACGTCGCGGAGCTCCTCGCGCTCGCGCGCGCGAAACCCGGGGTGATGAACTACTCCTCGGCGGGGACCGGCACGACGCAGCACATGGCCGGCGAGCTGTTCAAGCTGCGTACCGGAACCGACATCGTGCACGTGCCGTTCAAGGGGAGCGCGCCCTCGCTCACCGCGCTGATCGCCGGCGACGTCGACATGACGTTCGTCAACATCCCAGCCATCATCCAGCAGGTTCGGGCCGGGCGGCTGCGGCCGCTCGCCTACGCCGCCACGCGGCGCTCCGATCTGATGCCCGAAGTACCGACGTTGCAGGAGATCGGCGTGAGCGGCGCGGACGTGTCGGTCTGGTACGGACTGCTCGCCCCTGCGGGCACGCCGCGGGAGAGCGTCGACGCGCTGGCGAGCGCGGTCGGCAGGGCCGCACGCGCGCCCGACATGCGCCAGCGCCTGATCGACCAGGGCGCCGATCCGGTGGGCAATACGCCGGAAGAGTTCGCGAAGCTCCTGCGCGAGGAGGTCGCGCGCTGGAAGGAAGTCGTGGCGGCGACCGGGATCCACGCCGACTGAGGCGTCACCGGCGCTCCGGCCGTTGCGCGAAGGCGCGCCCGAACACGCTCTCCGCGATCCGGTTCTTGAGGATTTCGATCGAGCCGCCGGCGATCATCCAGCCACGGCAGCGGCGCACGCAGTACTCCACCAGTTCTTCCTGCGTATAACCGAGTCCGCCCATCACCTGCAACGCGTCGTTGGCGACCTCGAAGCCGGCCTGGTTGCAGAATGCCTTCGCGATCGCGGTTTCTTCCGCCGACGGGAAGCCGCGGTCGGCGTTCGCCGCAGCCCGGTAGAGCAGGAGCTGCCCCGCGTCAAGCTTTATCTTCATCTCGGCGAACTTCCACTGCAGCCCCTGGAACTCCGCCAGCAGCCGGCCGAACTGCTTGCGCTGCAGGGCCCACTCCCTGGCGCGCTCGAACGCATAGCGCCCGAGCGCCAGGGAACGCGCGGCGTTGCCGATGCGCTCGACGTTGAATCCGGCCATCTGCTTCCGGAAGCCGCCCGGCCCGAGCACCACCATGTCGGCGGGCACGAGCACGTCCTCGAAGTAGATCTGCGCCCACTCCTCGCCGGACATGAACCGGGCGCGCTTGCCGAGCTTCACGCCGGTCGCCTGAGTGTCGACGAGGACCGAGCCGATGCCATCGATTCCCGGCCCGAAGCGCACGTAAGCGAGAATGACGTCTGCGTAGGGCGCGTGAGTGGTGAACACCTTGGAGCCGTTGATCCGGTAGCCGTCGCCGTCGGGGGTGGCGGTGGTCGCGAGGTCGGTCACCGCCGAGCCCGCCTCGGGTTCGGTCATACCGACGCTGATGACGCCTTCGCCCGCGAGCAGGCGCGCGAGGAAGCGCGCCTTCTGCGCCGGCGTGCCGTATTCGGCGAGCACGCGGATCGGGCCGAAGCTGCCCGCCTGGACGACGTCGGCGCTGCGCGGGCAGGACTCGGCGACCGCCTCGATCGCGATCACCGCGTCGATCAGCGTGCCGCCCTGGCCCCCGTCGGCTGGCGCGATCGTGATGCCGAGCAGCCCCTGGGCGGCCATGAGCCGAGCAACGTCCCACGGATACTCCGGGCGGTGCGCGCGATCGCGCGCGCCGGTCGCGAGATGCTTCGAGGCAAACCGTCGCGCCGCGTCGCGGAACGCCTCCTGCTCGGGCGTGAACCGGAAATCCATGATCACTCCTTCATGACGACGAGACCGTCGACCGCGACGACGCCCGCGGGCTTGACGATCAGCGGGTTGGCCTCCGCCTCCGCCACAGGCCGACCCGCGACGAGCGCGAGGCGCGACAGCGCGGTCACCGCGCGAGCGAGCGCCGCGACGTCGCCGCGCGGCAGGCCGCGGTAGCCGCGGATCGTCGCGAGGCCCTTGACCTCGGCGATCATCGCCGCAGCCTCCTCCTCCGTCACCGGCGCAAGACGCACGGCGAAGTCGCGGTAGATTTCGGCGAGCGTACCGCCCGCGCCGACCAGCACGACCGGGCCCACCAGCGGATCGTCGCGATAGCCGACGATCGCCTCGGCGAGGCCCGTCTCCATGCGCTGCACGAGCACGCCGTCGATGCGGGCGGCCGGGTGCGCGCCGGCCACCGCCGCGAGGAGCGCACGCACTCGGCGGTCCAACTCCTCGCCGCTCGCAATCCCGAGCGCAACGCCGCCCGCTTCGGTCTTGTGCGCGAGGTCGCGCGAGCAGACCTTTGCCGCAACGGGATACGGCAGCGGGTGCACGTAAGCAGGCGGCCGCGCCAAGGCCGATTCGACGACCGGCACGCCGAGCGCGCCGAAGAGTGCGAGGGCCTCCGCCTCGTCCAGCCGCCCTCGACGCGGCAAGGCGATCGGCCACGCGATGGGCGCATCCGCGGGTCGCGCACGCGGCGCATGCCATGCGAAGAACGCTGCGAGCGCGTCGGCGCACGCCTCCGGGGTGCGAAACGCCGCGATGGCCTGTGCGGCGAGCAGCGCCAGCGAGCGCTCGGCCTGGGGCGTCAGAAACACCGCGAGCGGCTTCCCTCGCCGCGCCGTGCGCAGGATCGGTTCGATGGCGAGCTGCGGGTGGAACTGCGCCGAGGAGCCCACCACCGCCAGGACCGCGTCGCAGGCGCTGGAGTCGAGGAGCGCCTCGCACACCGCCTGGTACTGTCCGCCGGTGGCGGTGAGGGTGAGGTCGACGATCGGCGCCTCGGCCGAGCGCACGCCGAGCGCGCCGAGACGGGCCCGCAGCGCGTCGTCGGGAGCGACCGCCTCGAGACCGAGCATGCCCAGGCGATCGACGACGCTCGCCGCGCCCCCGCCGGTCGTGGTCACGACAGCGATGCGCGGAGGATGCCCGAGCGCCGGCGGCGACCGGCCGGCCACGAGGGGGGCGATCTCGACGAGCGTCTCGAGCATCTCCACGCGCAGGATGCCGCAGGCGCGCAGGTACGCGTCCATCGCGTCGTCGGCGCCCGCCAGCGCGCCGGTGTGCGAGCGCGCGAGCCGCTCGCCGAGGGTGGAGCGGCCGAGCTTGTACGCGACGACCGGCTTGCCCGCGGCATGCGCCTCGCGAGCCGCGATGGCGAGACGCGCCGCGTCGCGCACCGTCTCGAGGAACAGCAGGATGACGCGCGTGTCCGGATCGTCGGCGAGCAGCTCGACGAGCTCGCCCGCGCCGAGATCGGCCTCGTTCCCGACCGCGACGAGCTTGGCGAACCCCAGCCCGCGCGCCGCGCCGCGCGACAGCACGGTCCCCAGCATCGTCCCGCTCTGCGAGACCACGCTCGTCGTGCCGGCCGGGAGCGAGCTCATCTCGAGCACTGCATTGACGGTGAGCGCGAGGCGGCCCGGAATGTCGATGAGGCCGATGCTGTTCGGTCCGAGCACGCGCACGCCGAGCGACCGGGCGAGCGCCACGAGCCGCGCCTGCCGCGCCGCACCTTCGGGCCCGACCTCGGCGAAGCCATCGCTGAACACCGTCGCCACCGGAACGCCGCGCGCGCCGCAGGCCTCGAGCGCGCGCTCGACCGCGTCGCCCGGCGTCATGATGAACGCGTGGTCGATCTCGCCGGGCGCGTCGGCGAGGCTCGGCCAGGCACGCTCGCCGAGAACCTCGGCCCGCGTCGGGTTGATCGGGACGATGCGACCCGCATAGCCGTGCTTGCGCAGGAAGCGCTGCGGGCGCGCGGTGTTCTTCCCTGCGTCGCCCGAGGCGCCGATCAGGGCGACCGCGCGCGGGGCGAACAGGGCCTGCGCGAGCGTCACGGTGCGAAGTCGAGACGGGGCTCGCGCTCCAGCCGCCAGAGGCGCGCGAGCAGCGTGCCGGCTCGCGCCGCGCCGATGACGGGTACCGCGAGCTCGAGATACTTCGCCTCGAGCTCCGCGTCGGAGAGCGGCGCATCCGGATCGCCCTTGCGGGTCGGCTGGAGCAGCGTCTCGGTGCGGCCGTCCCGCGTCTCGATCGCCACCCGCGCCGCGCGCTGGCGCGGGAAGGTCGCGTCGAGCTCCGGATCGATGCTTACCTCGACGCGCCGCATGAGGGACCGGGTCGCCGGGTCGGCGAGGCGAGAGGGCTCGAACGCGGCGAGGCGAACGCTGCCGTGCGTGAGCGCGGTGGCGACGAGAAAGGGCGTGCTGAACCGCGCCTCGGCCGGCGTCGTGGGATCGGCGATGCCGGCCACTTCGAGCGTGGCGCGATAGCCGCCCACCTGCACGCGTGCGATATCCGCCGCCGCGACACCCATGCGCGCCTTGAGTGCAAGCGCACCGTCGATCGCGGCGAACGCGTGGCCGCAGCACGCGTGGTTCTTGAACGTCATCCGGGTGATGTGGAAATCGCGTCCGAGCGTCGCAAGCGCGTGCGCCCAGTCGGGATCGCCCCCCATGGCGCGACCGAAGCCCGCGTCACCCTCGAGCACGTCGAGAGAGCCGATGACGCCCTCGGCCGCGGCAAGCGCCGCCGTGACGCCCGCCTCCGCGGCGCGACCCGCATGCAGGGGCTTCGACATCGAGTCCATCCGGAAGGCTTGCTGGAGCCCGGCCGAGAAGGTCGCGACCGTCGCGAGCGCGTGAGCGAAGCGGGGCGCATCGAGGCCGAGCACCTCCGCCGCCGCGGCCGCCGCGCCAAAGCAGCCGATCGTGCCGGTGTTGTGCCAGTAGCGATAGTGCGCGCGGCCCATCGCGGCGCCGATGCGGGTGGAGATCTCGTAGCCCACGATCACCCCGCGCAGAAAGGCATCCCCGGTCGCGCGCCGTGCCTGGGCCAGCGCGAGCGCCGCGGGAATGGTCGGCGCGCCCGGGTGATAGATGCCGTCGCGGAAAATGTCGTCGACCTCGACGGTGTGCGCGGCGGACCCGTTGATCAGCGCGGCCGCACGGATCGTGGCGCGCCGACCGAGCGCGAGACGGGCCTCGCCATGGTCGAGCTCTTCGGCAAGCGCGCGTTCGAGCAGCGTCGCCGGCGGGACCCGGGCGCCGGGCAGCGTCGCGGCGTACCAGTCGATCAGCGCGCGCTTCGCGTGGTGCAGCACCTCGGGGGCGAGCGGCTGCGTGCGCGTGCCCTCGGCGAATGCGGCGAAATGTTCGACGACGTGCATCGACTCACCCGCGCGCCGGATGCGCGCACGCACCGCGCTGGGGGAGACGTGGGGCGGGCTTAGCTAGGCAGGCGGCCTTCATCGAGCAGACTCCCTTGCCGGAAGGTTGTGGAGGGACGAGGTCAGGATACAAGAGGAGGTTCGCCGCTGGCAAAACCGGGCGCCGGCGGCTGGACCGCGCCGGCGGGCTGTGGCAACCTGCTTGCCCGTCCGGATGACCGCTCCCATGAAGCCGCGCATCGCTCTGTTCACCGGCGACCCCGCCGGCGTCGGCCCCGAGATCGTCGCGAAGCTGCTCGCGGACCCGGACGCCACCGGCACGGCCGAGGTGTTGCTAATCTCCGGCCGCGCGTCAATGGACGTCCGCGTAAATGCGACGGTGGTGGAGTGGAAGGGGCTCGACGCGCCGGCGTTTCCGCTCGGGATCGCGGGCGCGAACAACGGCCGGTTCATGCTCGACGGGTTGATGACCGGCGTCGACCTCGTGCGCTCGGGCAAGGCGGACGCGCTCTGCTTCGCGCCGCTCAACAAGGGCGCCCTCCGCGCCGGCGGCATGAATCATCCCGACGAGATGCACTGGTTCGCCGAAGTGCTCGGCTGGACCGGGCCGTGCGTCGAGTTCAACGTGCTCGAGGATCTGTGGACCTCCCGCATCACCTCGCACGTGCCGCTCAAGGAGGTCTCCTCGCTGCTCACGATAGGAGGCGTCGCCGAGGGCATCGGGTTGCTCTACCGCGGCCTGCAGAGCGCGGGCAAGGCGCAGCCCCGGCTCGCCGTGTGCGGTTTCAACCCTCATAACGGCGACAACGGGAACTTCGGCCGCGAGGAGATCGACGTCATCGCGCCCGGCGTGAAGCGCGCTGCCGAGCGGGGCTGGCCCGCCGATGGGCCCTTCCCGGCCGACACGATCTTCGTGCGCGCGCTGAACAAGAATGCGGGCGGCGGCTACGACGGCATCGTCACGATGTACCACGACCAGGGCCAGATCGCGATGAAGCTGATGGGATTCGAGCGCGGTGTCACGGTGCAGGGCGGCCTGCCGATCCCGATCGCCACGCCGGCCCACGGCACGGCCTACGACATCGCGGGCCAGGGCAAGGCGAATGCCGGCGCGATGAAGAACGCGTTCGCGCTCGCGTGCCGCATGGGCGAAGCGCGTCGCACCGCCACGCGATGATCCTGATCCAGGGGGCCGTCGAGGCTAGGCGTGCGACCCGCCGTTCCGCGCGAGCAGGTTGAGGAACTCGCGCCGCGTCTTCGGTCCGTAGGTCAGATAGTGCGGATCCGGATGCTCGCCGTAGGCGAGCCGCTCGCGGGCGATGCGATCGCGGCCGGTGTATTTGCGAACATCCGCCGCGCTGATCCCGTACACCTTCGCCGCGTTCAGCCCGAACACCTTGGCACGAAGCGCCGGGGTGATCTCCGGATAGCCGTGCTTCGCGCGCAGCTCCGGCGTGATCTGGAACGTGCGAAACGCTTGGATCTGGTCCTGGGGCGAGCCGTACCAGATCGAGTCGGTACCCCAGAGCACGTTGTTCTCCCCGCAGAACCTGAAGAGCTTTCCGAGCGCGTGGGCAGCCTGCTCCGGGTCGCGCATGAGGAACCGCCACGTGCTCCCGAGCTCGGCATAGACGTTGGCGTTCGGCGCAACGCCGTTCTCGCTGAGCGAGCGGACGAGGGTGTCGATCCCGTCGCGGCCCGCGCCCTCGGCGTAGGCCTGCTCGGCGACGGTGCTGACGAAGCCCGAGTGGTAGACGAGGAAGCTCACGTCCGGGAAGCGCTTCGCGACCACGCCGATGTCGCTGCACTGGCTGTGCTCGTACGACTGCTTGCCGAACGGCAGCCCCTTGTGCACGCAGATCACCTTGACCCCGAGCGAGCGCGCCTTCTCGATGAAGCGCGTGCCGATGTCGTCGGACAGGAAATAGCCCTTGCCGCCCGGCCCGAACTGCGTGTAGGTCTTCCAGGCGCAGACGTTCCAGCGCTGCGCGAGCTCGTCCATGCCCTCGAGGTCGCCCGGCTGGTTCGGGTTCACGCGCCCGTGCAGCAGCAGGCGGTGCGTGCCTTCCATCCGGTCGACGATGCGGCGCACCGCGTCGGCCGCCTGGATGGTGAGCGGCTCGGCGTCGCGCCGCGACGGCACGAACGACAGCACCATGAGATCTGTGTCACTGTCGAGGAACACGTCCTTCACGAACTCCTCGGGCCCCAGGCAGCGGAGGTGGCTGCGCTCGCCGGGTTCCCGGGCCAGAGCACAGCCCGCCTTCGGCGACCACTTGAAGGCGTCGGGCGGCGCGTTGCGCACCCACGTTCCGGCCGGATCGACGAAGTGTCCCTGGACGTCGAAGATGAACTGGTGGTCTCCCAGCTTCGCGACCGCAAGCGGCGGCTCGAGCGCCGCCTCGGGTTCGAGCTCGAAGAAGCCGCCGCGCTTGCCCGCTGCCGCGTTGGCGGCATTGAACGCGAGCAGCGTGCTCGCGGCGCCGCACGCGGAAACGAGGAATGCCCTCCGACCCAGGCCCAATCGCTGCGCGTTTCGGGTCGCCGCCTCGTGAGCGAGGCGGTTGGCGACGCGGTTCGCCGCCGACAGCGCCACCGGCGCGAACTCGCCGTTCGACGTCGTGTCGAGCTTGATCGGCAGCCGCGTGCCTTCCGGGTCGCTGCGGTGTTTCGTCATGGTACCGGCCTCCGTGCTCTCAGCTGCCCCAGACGTCCCGCGCTACCTCGACCACGCGCTCGAGCTTGCGCCACTGCTCGTCCACGGTGAGCTGATTGCCGTGGTGCGTGCTGGCGAAGCCGCACTGCGGCGACAGGCACAGGTTGTCCAGCGGGATGAACTTCGCGGCCTGCTCGATGCGGCGCCTGAGGTCGTCCTTTTCCTCGAGTTTGCCCGACTTCGTCGTCACCAGGCCGAGCACGACCTTTTTCGTCTTCGGCAGCAGCCGGAGCGGCGCGAAGGTGCCGGCGCGCTCGTCGTCGTACTCCATGAAGTAGCCGTCGACGTCGGTCGAGAACATCGCCTCGATCACCGAGTCCTGATACGCACCCGCGGCGAACCAGGTGCTGCGGAAGTTTCCGCGGCACGTGTGCATCGTCACGGTCATCCCCGGCGGACGTTTCGCGAGCGCGCCGTTGATCGCATTGGCATAGTCCAACGCGAGCGTCGCGGGATCGTCGCCGTTCGCGCGGAAGTTCTCGAGCACCTTCGGGTCGCACAGGTACGAGAAGCTCACGTCGTCGAGTTGCAGGTAAGTGCAGCCGGCCGCGGCGATGTGCCCGATCGCCGCGCGGTAGGCGCTCGCCGCGTCGGCCCAGAACTCCTTGAGGTCCGGATACGCCGCGCGCGAGATCGCGTTGCGCCCGCCGCGGAAGTGCAAGGTCGCCGGAGCGGGGATCGTGAGCTTGGGCGTCTTCCGGGCGACCGACTTGAGGAACGCGAAGTGATCGACGAAGATCGGCCGCGCGCAGCGCACCTTGCCCGTCACCGAGGCCATCGGCGGCACGTCCTCGGCCGCGAACGTGCGCCCCACCGCCCGGGTCAGCGCCACGCCTTCGAGCTGGCTCACGAAGTCGAGATGCCAGAAATCGCGCCGGAACTCCCCGTCGGTGATCGCATCCAGGCCGATCGCCTCCTGCTTCGCCACGGCTTCGCGGATGCAACGGTCCTCCATCGCCTTCAGGTCGGCGGCGCTCAGCGCACCGGCCTTCGCCTTCGCGCGGGCGTCGCGCAATTCGGGGGGACGCAGCAGGCTGCCCACGTGGTCGGCGCGAAACGGCGGATTGGGCAACTTAGCCGGCATGATCGGGTCTCCTCGATCCGGACTCGGTGACGCGGGGCGGGTCGCGATATCCTGCACCGAAGCGATCCGCATCGCAAACGATGCGGCGAACCGATCGCGTTCCCGGGGCCGATTCGTGCGCTTCCTCGATAGGAGATGTCGATGCCCCGTTGGGCCATGGTCGTGCCGGCGGCCGCCGCACTGCTGCTCCTCGCAGGCCTCGCCCTGCCGATGGGGACGGCGATCGCCATCGCAAGCGCGGCGGGCCTCATCGGCGCGGTCATCGCCGCAGTCCACCACGCCGAGGTCGTCGCCCATCGCGTCGGCGAACCGTTCGGCACGCTGGTCCTCGCCGTCGCGATCACGGTCATCGAGGTGGGACTCATCCTGTCCGTGATGCTCGCAGGCGGCCCGGACAAGGCGGCGCTGCCCCGCGACACCATATTCGCGGCGGTCATGATCATCTGCAACGGTGTCGTCGGCGTGTTCCTTCTGCTCGGCGGGCTGCGGCATCATGAGCAGTCGTTCCGCATCGAGAGCGCGAACTCCGGGCTTGCCGCGCTGATCGCGCTGGCCACGTTGTCCCTCGTGTTGCCGACCTTCACGACGAGCTCCCCCGGCCCCACCTATACCGTGCCGCAGCTGGCGTTCTCCGGGGCTGCGTCGCTCGCCCTTTGGTCGGTGTACGTGTTCATCCAGACCGTCCGCCACCGCGACTATTTCTTGCCGGCAGGCGATGCTTCCGACGAAAGCGCGCATGCGCAGCCGCCTTCGATCGGGATCGCCTGGGCGAGCTTCGCGCTCCTGCTGGTGTCGCTCGTCGCGGTCGTCGGGCTGGCCAAGGTGCTCTCGCCGACCATCGAGGCGGCGGTCGCCGCGGCCGGCGCGCCCAAGGCCGTGATCGGCATCGCGATCGCGTTGCTCGTGCTGCTGCCCGAAACCTGGGCCGCCGTCCGGGCGGCCCGCGCCAACCGTCTCCAGACCAGCATCAACCTCGCGCTCGGGTCGGCCCTCGCGAGCATCGGGCTCACCATCCCGGCGGTCGCCCTGGCCTCGGTACTGCTCGACATGCCGCTGGTGCTCGGGCTCGAGCCGAAAGACATGGTCCTGCTGATGGTGACGTTTCTCGTCGGCGCGATCACGCTCGGGACGGGCCGGACCAATATGATGCAGGGCGCGGTCCATCTCGTGATCTTCGCGGCGTTCCTCTTTCTGGCGCTGGTGCCCTAACTGAACGACGTCCCCTTCATCGGCGGCGGCACTGCCGCCCCGCGCGCGGCGCTGACCGCGCAGTGTGCTGCCGTTCGAGTCCGATTGACCCGCCAACCGTCTGTCGCCGTCCGCCCGGTACAATCCGGGCCGGAGAAGGCGGGGACGAGCTGCGAGCGAGGCATGAACGAGATCGTCACCACCACTCCCGATACCGCCGCGCCGGCGCCCGCGCGCGAAGCGGGCGCGATCGTCATCCGCGGCGCGCGCCAGAACAACCTCAAGAACCTCACGCTCGAGCTGCCGCTGAACGAGCTGATCGTCGTGACCGGCGTGTCGGGCTCGGGCAAGTCCTCGCTCGTCTTCGACACGCTCTACGCCGAGGGCCAGCGCCGCTACGTCGAGACCTTCTCGCCGTACGCGCGGCAGTTCCTCGACCGCATGGACAAGCCGCAGGTCGACGCGCATCGAGGGCATTCCGCCGGCGATCGCCATCGACCAGACCAACCCGGTGCGCACCTCGCGCTCGACCGTGGGCACGATGACGGAGCTGAACGACCACCTGAAGCTCCTGTTCGCGCGCGCCGCGCGGCTCTACTGCCGCGGCTGCGGCGCGGCCGGTGCGGCGCGACACGCCGGAGACGATCTACGACGAGCTCGCGCGCCCGCGCCGCGGCGGCGGGCGATCCGCGCCTCGTCATCACCTTTCCGGTCGACGGTGCCGAAGAACTTCTCGCGAGGCCGAGGTGCAAGCAGCTGCTCGAGCGCCAGGGCTACACGCGCATCCACGCGCAAGCGCGGCGAGCACGCTCGAAGTCGTGCAGGACCGCCTGCGCATGTCGAGCGCCGAGCGCGCGCGCGTGATCGAGGCGCTCGAAGCCGCGCTCAGCGTCGGCCAGGGCCGCGTGAACGTGCTATCCGGTCGCCGACGGCGAGGCCAGGATCGCCGCTCGAGTCCGTCGGCGCTTCATCCCTGGAGTATTCGACGGCTCCACTGCCCCGACTGCGACATCCACTACGCCGACCCGACGCCGAGCCTGTTCTCGTTCAACTCGCCGGTCGGCGCGTGCGAAACCTGCCGCGGCTTCGGGCGCGTGATCGGCGTCGACTACGGGCTGGTCGTGCCCGACGAGTCGAAGACGCTGCGCGAGGGCGCGATCCGGCCGTGGCAGACCGAGAGCTATCGCGGCTGGAACGACGACCTCGTCAAGTACGCGAAGAAGCGCGGCGTGCCCGCTCGACATGCCGTGGCGCGAACTGAGCGCGCGCAGCGCGGCAGTGGGTGATCGAAGGCGACCCCGGCTGGGTGAGCTGGCGCAAGTCCTGGCCGGGCAAGCTGGTACGGCGTCAGCCGCTTCTTCAAGTGGCTGGAAACCAAGGCCTACAAGATGCACGTGCGCGTGCTGCTCTCGCGCTACCGCGCCTACACGCCGTGCGAGGCCTGCGGCGGCGCGCGCCTGAAGACCGACGCGCTGCTGTGGCGGCTGGGCGAGCGAGGAAGACGCGGACGCGGTGCTCGACGCCGGACCGGCGCTTCATGCCGCAGCGGCGTGAAGTTCGAGCGACGGACGGCTCGCGTGCCTGCCCGGGCCTCACGGTGCACGACCTCGTGCTGCTGCCGGTCGAGCGCTGCGCGCGCGTTCTTCGAGAACCTCCGCCTTCCAGCGCCGCTGGACGAGGCGACCGACCTGCTGCTCACCGACATCCGCGCGCGGTTCTCCTACCTCGGCGAGGTCGGGCTCGGCTATCTCACGCTCGACCGCCAGTCGCGCACGCTGTCGGGCGGCGAAGTGCAGCGCATCAACCTCACCACCGCGCTCGGCACCTCGCTCACCAACACGCTGTTCGTGCTGGACGAGCCCTCGATCGGGCTGCACCCGCGCGACATGGGCCGCGTGATCGGCGTCATGAAGAAGCTGCGCGAGCGCGGGCAACTCGCTGGTGGTGGTCGAGCACGATCCCGCAGATCATGCTCGCCGCCGACCGCATCCTCGACCTCGGCCCGGGGCCGGGCGAGCGCGGCGGCGAGATCGTCTTGCTTCGGCACGCCGGAGGCGCTGAAGCGCTCCGCGCACGCTCACCGCCGACTACCTCTCCGGGCGCAAGCGCGCCGACGGCGGCGCTCGCGCCGCAGCGCGCCGGACGCGAAGATCGGCGCGCGCGTCGCAGATCCGCGGCGCCGCCGAGCACAACCTCAAGAACATCGACGTCACGCATCCCGCTCGAGCGCCTGGTGTGCATCACCGGCGTGTCGGGCTCGGGCAAGTCCACGCTGGTGCAGGACGTGCTCTACGCGGCGCTGCTCAAGGCGAAGGGCAAGCCCACCGAGGCGCCCGGGCGGCACCGCGCGCTGAAGGGCCACGAGCGCATCGGCGAGGTCGTGATGGTGGACCAGTCGCCGATCGGGCGCACCACGCGCTCGAACCCCGCGAGCTACGTCGGCGCGTTCGACGCGATCCGCCAGCTGTTCGCCGCAGCGCCGGCGGCGCGCGAGCGGCGCTACACCGCGGGCACGTTCAGCTTCAACTCCGGCAACGGCCGCTGCCCCGCCTGCAGCGGCAACGGCTTCGAGCACGTCGAGATGCAGTTCCTCTCCGACGTCTACCTGCGCTGCCCCGACTGCAACGGCAGGCGCTACCGGCCCGAGGTGCTGGAGGTGAAGCTCGAGCCTGCAGCGGGTACGAGCGGAACGGAAAGGCCATCGCCGACGTGCTCGACTGACCGTCACCGAGGCGCTCGCGTTCTTTCGCGCAGGAGCCGCAACGTGCAGCGCGCGCTGAAGCCGCTCGCCGACGTCGGGCTCGACTACCTGCGCCTCGGCCAGCCGGTGCCGACGCTCTCCGGCGGCGAGGCGCAGCGCCTGAAGCTCGCCGGGCACCTCGCGGAGGCGGCGGCCACGGGAGCTCGTCAGCGTCGGCCGTCAGTCGTCACTGTTCCTGTTCGACGAGCCGACCACCGGCCTGCACTTCGACGACGTCGCGAAACTGCTGCGGCGTTCCGCCAGCTGCTCGCCGCGGGGCACTCGCTCGTCGTGATCGAGCACAACCTCGACGTCATCCGCGCCGCCGACTGGATCATCGACCTCGGCCCGGAGGGCGGCGACGCCGGCGGCGAGATCGTCTGCACCGGCACGCCGGGCGAAGTCGCGGCGCACCGACCTCGCACACCGGGCGGGCGCTGCGCGACTACGAGACGGCGCTCGCCCGCCGCTCGCGCCCGCGCCGCAAGTGCGCGAACCGGAGCGCGGCAGCCCGCTGCAGGCCGCCCTGCGCCAGCGCGCCCGCAGCGCCATCACGATCCACGACGCGCGCGAGCACAACCTCAAGAACATCGACGTCGACGATCCCGCGCAACCGCTTCACCGTGGTGACCGGCGTCTCCGGCTCGCGGCAAGTCCACGCTCGCCTTCGACATCGTGTTCGCCGAGGGCCAGCGCCGCTACCTCGAATCGCTCAACGCCTACGCGCGCCAGTTCGTCGAGCCCGGCGACGCGCCCGGACGTGGACGCATCTTCGGCATCCCGCCGACCGTCGCGATCGAGCAGCGCACGAGCCGCGGCGGGCGCAAGAGCACGGTGGCGACGCTGACCGAGATCCACCACTTCCTGCGCCTGCTCTACATGAAGCTCGGCACGCAGTACTGCCCGCGACTGCGACGTGCCGATCGAGCCGCAGAGCGTGGATGCGATCGCGGCGCGCATCCTGCGCGACTACCGCGGCTCGCGCGTCGGGCTGCTCGCGCCGCTGGTGGTGAACCGCAAGGGCTACTACACCGACCTCGCCAAGTGGGCGCGCGGCAAGGGCCACACCCACCTGCGCGTCGACGGCGAGTTCATTCCCGACCGACAAGTGGCCGCGCCTCGTCGCGCTTCCACGAGCACACCATCGAGCTGCCGGTCGCCGACGTGCGCGCGGCGCCGGACAACGAAGCGGACGCTGCGCGCGGCGCTCGGCCGCGCGCTCGATCACGGCAAGGGCGTCGTGCACGTGCTCGCGCCGCTGGAAGCGCTCGAACGCGGCGATGGCGAAGCGCGACCGCGCGCTCGCAAGCGACTGACCGAGACCGTGTTCTCGGTGAAGCGCGCCTGCCCGTCGTGCGGCACGAGCTTTCCCGAGCTCGACCCGCGGCTCTTCTCCTACAACTCCCGGCACGGCTGGTGCGCGACCTGCTACGGCACCGGCCTCAAGCTCTCCGGCTTCGACGAGGAGCAGACCGGCGAGGAGATCTGGTGGAACGACTGGTCGACGGAGGCGAGCCGATGCCCTGCGCCGCGTGCGACGGGAAGCGGCTTAATCCGACGCGCTCGGCGGTGCGATTCCGGGGCCGCTCCATTGCCGACCTCACGCCGGATGTCCGTATCGCGCCATCGAGAAGTTCTTCAGCGATCTCGCCTCGCAGGGACGAGAGGCGGAGATCGCGCGGGACATCGTGGCCGAGCTGAACAGCCGTCTCGCCTTCCTGCGCGAGGTGGGGCTCTCGTACCTCGCGCTCGACCGCGCCGCGCCCACGCTCTCGGGCGGCGAGGCGCAGCGCATCCGGCTCGCCGCGCAGCTCGGCTCCAACCTGCGCGGCGTCGCCTACATCCTCGACGAGCCGACCATCGGCCTGCACCCGCGCGACAACCGCATCCTGCTCGACACGCTGGAGAAGCTGCAGGCCAAGGGCAACACGCTGATCGTGGTCGAGCACGACGAGGAGACCATCCGCCGCGCGGAGCACGTGGTGGACCTCGGCCCCGGCGCGGGCCAGCGCGGCGGCGAGGTGATCGCCGCGGGCATCGGCCGCGCGATCTCATGCGCGAGCCCGGCTCGGTCACCGGCCGCTTTCTCGCGCAGCCGCTCAGGCACCCGCTGCACGCGCGGCGCCGGTGAGCCGCGCCGATCCCCGTCGCTCGCGGTCGCCGGCGCGGCGCCTGCACAACCTGAAGCGACCTCGACGTCCGCGTGCCGCTCGGCCGGCTGACGGTGGTGACCGGCGTCTCCGGCTCCGGCAAGTCCACGCTCGCGCGCGACGTGCTCTACGACAACCTGCGGCGCCTCGTCGCCGCGAGCGCTGCAAGGCAGACGGCAAAGGCAAAGGCGAAAGGGAAACGCTCCGCTCACGCCTCACGCCTCACCCTCACCGGCTGGCGGCTGCCGCGCATCGACGGCGCGGAGCCATCGGGCGCGTGCTGGAAGTGGACCAGACCCCGATCGGCAAGACGCCGCGCTCGTGCCCCGCGACCTACGTCGGCTTCTGGGACGCGGTGCGGCGGCTCTACGCGGAAACCGCCGGAGGCGCGCATGCGCGGCTACACCGCCTCGCGCTTCTCGTTCAACACCGCGGGCGGGCGCTGCGAGGCGTGCGAGGGACAGGGCGTTGAAGCGGATCGAGATGTCTTCCTGCCCGACGTGAAGGTGACCTGCGAGGCGTGCCGCGGCGCGCGCTTCAATCCCGAGACGCTCGCCGTGCGCTTCAAGGACAAGAGCATCGGCGAAGTGCTCCTGATGAGCGTGGACGAGGCGGTCGAATTCTTCTCCGCGCACCCGTCCATCCACCACGCCTCACCCTGCTGCAGGACGTCGGCCTCGGCTACCTCACGCTCGGCCAGCAGAGCCCGACGCTCTCCGGCGGCGAAGCGCAGCGCATCAAGCTCGTCACCGAGCTCGTCGAAGGTGCGCGGCGAATCCGCCGACGTCCGCCGGGCACCCCGGCCGCGCCGGCGCGCAGCGCCACACGCTCTATGTCCTCGACGAGCCCACCGTCGGCCTGCACATGGCGGACGTCGAGAAGCTCGCTGCGCGTGCTGCACCGGCTGGTGGACGCGGGCAACACCGTCGTCGTGATCGAGCACAACCTCGACGTGATCGCCGAGGCCGACTGGATCATCGACCTCGGGCCCGAAGGCGGCGATGCCGGCGGGCGCATCGTCGCGCAGGGCTCGCCGGAGATGGTCGCGCAACGGGCGACGCACACCGGCCGGATCCTCGGCGAGTTCCTCCGCGAGCGGGGTACCCGCGTGGAAGAACGCACGCCGCGGGAGCGGGCGCTTTGACAGGGCGCCGCGATTCGCGGACCATGTAGGGTATTGAATCCGAAGTGCTTTTGATGAACCTCCTGAAATCGATCCGCACCGCGGCCGTCGCGCTGCTGCTGGGCGCGTCCGCCGTTGTTCACGGCGCGCTGCCCGACCCCATCCAGTTCGGAATCGCGATCGAGCGTGGCGACGTGAGGACCGCGCGCGCCTGGCTCGACCAGGGCCTGCCCCCCGACTACCTCGCCGACCGCATCGGCACCGGGCTGATGATCGCGTCGTGGGAAGGCAACATCGAAATGATGGAGCTGTTCGTGAGCCGCGGCGCGAACGTGAACCGGACGACGGTGAACGGCGAGCAGGCGCTCTTGTTCGCCGCCTGGCGCGGGCACCTCGAGGCCGCGCGCTGGCTGCTCGCGCGCGGCGCGCAGCTCAACCGCCGCGGCCTGGAGTGGTCGGCGCTGCACTACGCGGTATTCGCCGGGCACGAGAAGGTCGCGCAGTTCCTGATCGAGCGCGGGGCCGACCTCAACGCCCGCTCGACCAACGGCTCCACGCCGCTGATGATGGCGGCGCGCGAAGGACGCGAGGGGCTCGCGAAGATGCTGCTCGGCCTCGGCGCGGACGCGTCGATCACCAATGATCATGGCGACGACGCGTTCACGTGGGCCATGCGCAACAAACACCCGCACATCGCGAAGGTGCTGGGCTCGCCCGAGCGCCTCGCCGCGGCGGCGCGTGCACCGGAATCCTTTGGACCCCAGACCCGCTCGCAGCCGATCCCGACGCGCATCGACGAGCTGATGCAGGAGATGCGGCGCGCCGCAGCGGAGGGCCGCCTCAGCCCCGAACTGCAGAGCGCATACCTGATGGCGGTGCGCGAGTTGAGGCAGACACAGGCCGCCGCAGCGGATGCGGCGCGCCAGGAGGTGCCCAAGGCGATCGAGATCCGCGCGCGCCGCGGCGAGCCCGGCCGCGAGCAGGCGGTCATCCTCTACGAAGCCGGGCGCGGACAGGATCTTTTCAGCGGGCACCCCGCGCTGCCGCAGGCAGCCGGCGCCGCCGACCGCGCTCCGGCGCAGCAGTAAGACCTCTACCGCAGGTCCCGCACGTCGCCGAGCGCCGCGTGCGCCGCGGCGAGCCGCGCGACCGGCACGCGGAACGGCGAGCAGCGACACGTAGTCGAGCCCGATCTGGTGGCAGAAGGCGATGCTCGTCGGGTCGCCGCCGTGCTCGCCGCAGATGCCGATCTCGAGGCCCGGCCGCGTCTTGCGGCCGCAGCTCGACCGCCATCTCCATCAGCTTGCCGACGCCGCTCTCGTCGAGCGTGGCGAACGGGTTGCTCGGGCAGGATGCCCTTGCTGCAGGTACTCGATCAGGAAGCCGGTCTCGGCGTCGTCGCGCGAGATGCCGAAGGTGGTCTGCGTCAGGTCGTTGGTGCCGAAGGAGAAGAACTCGGCGTACTCGGCGAGTCGGTCGGCGACGAGCGCCGCGCGCGGCACCTCGATCATCGTGCCGAACTGGTAGGGCACCTGTCGCGCCCTGCTCCTTCATCACCTGCCTGCGCCTCCTCCTCGAGCAGCTCGCGCTCGACCTTGAGCTCGTTCGCTAGTGGCGGCGAGCGGGATCATGATCTTCGGGTTGCACCTCGACGCCCTCGCTGCGCGCACGCGCAGGCCGCCTCGAAGATCGCGCGCACCTGCATGCGCATCAGCGCCGGCATGTGGATGCCGAGGCGCACGCCGCGCAGGCCGAGCATCGGGTTCTGCTCGCGCAGCGCCTCGACGCGCGTCGAGCAGCCTGCGCTTCGCCGCCAGCGTCCGCGCTCGAGCGCCGCGGCGTCGCCGTCGCTCGAGGCTGCGATGCGCGTCTCGAGCTCGGTCGACCGTCGTGCATGCAGCTCGTCGTGGCTCGGGCAGGAACTCGTGCAGCGGCGGGTCGATCAGCCGGATCGTCACCGGCAGCCCGTCCATCGCCCTGAACAGGCCCGTCGAAGTCCGCGCGCTGGAGCGGCAGCAGCTTCGCGAGGTGCCGCGCGCGCGCTCGCTGTCGTTCGGCGCGAGGATCATGCGCTGGACGATCGGCAGCCGCTCGGTCTCGAAGAACATGTGCTCGGTGCGGCAGAGGCCGATGCCCTCGGCGCCGAAGCGCGCGCGCCCGCTCGGCGTCGCGCGGGTAGTCGGCGTTGGCCCAGACGCCGAGGCGGCGGAAGCTCGTCGGCCCACGCGAGCAGCTTGAGCAGGTACGGGTCGGCGACGTCGGGCACGACGGTCGGCAGCTCGCCGGCGAAGACCTCGCCGGTGGTGCCGTCGATCGAGATCCAGTCGCCCTCCTTGCAGCACGCGGCCGCCGAGCGCGTCAGCTGCGCGCGCGTCGAGGTCGATCTCGAGCGCCAGCACGCCGACCACCGCCGGCTTGCCGAACTGCCGCGCCACCAGCGCCGCGTGGCTGGTGCGGCCGCCGCGGCTGGTCAGGATGCCCTGCGCGGCGAGCATGCCGTGCACGTCGTCGGGCTTGGTCTCCGGCCGCACCATGATGACGCGCTGCTTCTCCTCCTTGCGCCCAGCGCTCGGCGGTGTCGGCGTCGAACGCGATCTCGGCCGACGGCCGCGCCCGGCGAGACGTTCAGGCCGGTCGCGATCAGCGTCGCCCGCGTCCTTGCGCCTTGCGCCGCGCCGCGGCGTCGAACTGCGGGTGGAGGAAGAAGTCGACCTGCTCGGGCGTGACGCGCTGCACCGCCTCCTGCGCGCGTGATGAGCTTCTCCTCGCGCCAGGTCGACCGCGATGCGGATCGCCGCCTGCGCGCGTGCGCTTGGCGTCGCGCGTCTGCAGCATCCACAGCTTGCCGCGCTCGATGGTGAACTCGACGTCCTGCACGTCGCGGTAGTGGCGCTCGAGCTTGCGGCAGATCGCGCGCGAACTCGGCCGTAGACGCGCGGCATCGCGTCGCTTCAGCTCCGCGATCGGCTTGGTCGTGCGCGATGCCGGCGACCACGTCCTCGCCCTGCGCGTTGATCAGGTAGTCGCCCTCGAGCTCGTGCTCGCCGGTGGTGACGTTGCGCGTCGTCGCGACGCCGGTGCCGGAGTCGTGGCCCAGGTTGCCGAACACCATGGTGACGATGTTGACCGCGGTGCCGAGGTCGTGCGGCGATGCCGGCGGCGTTGCGGTAGTCGATGGCGCGCTTGCCGTTCCAGGACCGGAACACCGCCTCGGTCGCCAGCCGCAGCTGCTCGAGCGGATCGTGCGGGAACGGCGCGCCGCGCGTGCTCGCGCGACGATCGCGCTTGAACTCGCGCGGTGATCGCGCTCGAGGTCGTCGGCGCGGAGGTCGGCGTCGTTCGCGACGCCGCGCGCTTGCGCGGTGCTCGGCGAGCACGTCCTCGAACGGCTCGTCGGGCACGCCGAGCACCACCGTGCCGAACATCTGCACCAGGCGGCGGTAGGCGTCGAAGACGAAGCGCGCGTCGCCGGTGAGCCGCGCCAGGCCCGCGGCGACGTCGTCGTTCAGGCCGATGTTGAGCACCGTGTCCATCATCCCGGGCATCGAGAACTTCGCGCCCGAGCGGCACGAGACGAGCAGCGGGTTCGCCGGATCGCCGAAGCGTCTTGCCGGTCGGCGCGCTCGAGCTCGCGCGAGCGCGCGTCCAGCACCTGCTCCCACATGCCGGGCGGAAACTTGCCGCCGGCGGCAGGAAGGCGTTGCAGGCCTTCGGTGGTGACGATGAAGCCCGGCGGCACCGGCAGCCCCAGGCGCGTCATCTCCGCCAGGTTCGCGCCCTTGCCGCCGAGCAGGGCCCGGACGCCGTCCCAGGACCCCGCGGCGCGCTCGGCAAGGCGGACTTCCTCGAACAGGTAGACGTGCTTGACGCTGCTCGTCTTCGCCCGCGCCGCACGACGTGGCGCCGCTATTCGCCTCTGCATCGGGTTCCCCTGACAATAAGCCGCCGTTCCTCAAAATCCGGGCCAGCCTTCAAGAGCATTCTGGCCTGCGCCGTCCACGATCCTCTTGAACTAACGCAAACAAGCACGCTCAAATCCGCGCTCACAAATGCAAGAGCGGGAGTCGGGCACCACGGTAACAAAGTGTTACCCCCATGGACGTCAGCCGGGAGCATTATTAAGGTGTTCATCCACTTAAGCGTTACGCAGCAAAGGAGGGCTCGGGAGCGGCCGAGACCAAGCCCACCGAGCACAATGATGAGATTCCGCAAGTTCGTGCTGATGCTCGCCATCGCCCTGCTCGGCAGTGCGCTGGCGAGTGGTGTTGCGTTCGCAGGCGGCGGTCGTGGTGGCCACGGTGGCCACGGTGGCAGCCCGCGCGTCAGTGTTGGCGTGGCCGTCGGCCCCGGCTGGTGGGGCCCGCGTCCCGGCTGGGGCTGGGGCCCGGGCTGGGGCTGGGGCCCGGGTTGGGGCGTGGGCTGGGGCGCGGGCTGGGGCCCGGGTTGGGGCGCGGCAGGCTGGGGACCGGGCCCGTGGGGCTGGGGACCGGGCTGGGGTCCGGGGCCCGTCGTCGTTCAGTCGGCTCCGCAGGTGTTCGTCGAGCGGGACCCGCCGCAGGCCGCGCCGGCCCAACCGCAGGTCGCTCCCGCGCCGACGCAGCCGACGGGGTGGTGGTACTTCTGCCCGGGCGCGAACGGGTACTACCCGTACGTCCGGGAATGCCCGGGCGGCTGGCAACGCGTGTCGCCGCAGCCGCCGCCGCCATCGTGATCGGGTGAAGCGATGAGTCCCTCGCTCAAACGTCTGGCGCTTATCGGCCTGATTCTGGTCGCCGGTTGCGCGAGCCTGCCGACCGGTCCGAGCGTGATGTCGCTGCCCGGCAGTCGAAAGACCTTCGACGAGTTCCGCGTCGATGACGCGGATTGCCGGCAATTCGCCAACGTGCAGGTGGGCGGCACGACGTCGCAGCAGGCCGCGGCCCAGAGCGGCGTCGCTTCCGCGATCGTCGGAACGGCGGTCGGGGCCGGGGCTGGCGCGCTGATCGGCGGCAGCCAGGGCGCAGGGGTCGGCGCCGGCGTCGGTCTGGTCACCGGCGCGCTTGTCGGTCAAGGCTACGCCGGCGGGACGTACTACGCGGTCCAGCAGCGCTACGACTTCGCCTATCAGCAATGCATGTATGCCAAGGGCAACAAGATTCCCGTCGCGGGCTACCGCTCGCAGTCGTACTCGGAGCGCGGCCCCGTGACTGCGGCTTATCCACCACCGCCGAACGCTTCACCGCCGCCGCCGGGCCCGCTCGCGCCCTACCCGCCGCCACCGAACACCCCGCCGCCGCGCTAGGCGCGAGCCCTCACCGACTCTGGCGAGCCGCCCCGCGCATCACGCGCCGCGCCGCGCGGCGGCCGCTTTCCTGCCCCACGCCCAGACGTACTGCGCGCCCGACACAACCACGGTCGCGAAGACGACGACGAAGAGCGTCGGCAGCCACTCGCGCCCATCGACGAGGTCCGCCGCCTGCGCGAGCACGCCCGCGAGCACGGCGAACTCCAGCGCGGTGTTGATCTTGGAAAGCCACGTCGGCTGCATCTCGACGTGCCCGACCACCAGCCGGTATGCGATTGCGCCGCCGGCAATCACGATGTCGCGCAGCACGATCGCGGCGGCGAGCCACAGCGGCAGCCACGACTGCCAGGCAAGCAGGATCGTCGCGGTGAGCATCGTGAGCTTGTCCGCGATCGGGTCCAGGCGCGCGCCGAAGTCCGAGACGATGCGGTAATGGCGCGCGATCGCGCCGTCGGCGAAGTCGCTGAAAGCCGCGGCCATGAACGCCGCGAGGGCGGGCGCGTAGCGGGCTTCGAGGAGCAGGTAGGCGATCACCGGGATGAGCAGCACCCGGAGCACCGTGATCACGTTCGGGAGGTTCGGCACGCCCCGAGCTTACGACGCTGCTCGTGGCGGCGCGACCGTCCAGCCCGGCTCTTCGGCAGACCCTCGAACACGCGGGCACAATCCGGGACGCCACCGCTTTTCGATCGGGAGACCCCGCATGCGCCGCATCCGTTCGCTCGTCCGTCTCGTTGCCGCCCTCGCGCTGCTGTCCGGCCTCGCCGCCGCGGCACACGCCCAGGCGTGGCCGACGAAGCCGATCCGCTACATCGTGCCGTTCCCGCCGGGCGGTGCGACCGACATACTGGCGCGCTCCATCGCGGAAAAGCTCGGTCCCGCCCTCGGGCAGCCGGTGATCGTGGAGAACCGTGCCGGCGCCGCGGGCAACGTCGGTACGGAGCTTGCCGCAAAAGCCGCGCCCGACGGCTACACGATCCTCATGGTGACCGTCGCCCAGTCGATCAGCGAGACGCTCTACGCGAAGCTCGCCTACAACCTCATGCGCGACCTTACTCCGGTGATCCTGGTCGCGCGGGTTCCGAACGTGATGGTCGTGCATCCGTCGGTGCCGGCGCGCAGCGTGAAGGAATTCATCGACTACGCGAAAGCGAACCCGGGGAAGATCAATTTCGCCTCGTCGGGTTCGGGCACGTCGATCCACATGTCGGGCGAGCTCTTCAAGCTGCTCACCGGCGTGGACATCGTCCACGTCCCGTACAAGGGCAGCGCTCTCGCGCTCACCGACCTCATCGGGGGGCAGGTGTCGGTCATGTTCGACAACCTGCCGCCGTCGATGCCGCACATCCGCGGCGGCAAGTTGCGGGCGCTCGCGATCACCACGACGACCCGCTACCCGACGCTGCCGGACCTTCCGACGATGGTGGAGGCGGGCGTGCCTGGCTACGAGTCCAGTTCCTGGTTCGGGATCATGGCGCCGACGGGGACGCCGAAAGACATCGTCGCGCGGCTGAACGCCGAGGTCCGGAAGATCATGGCGCTGCCCGAAGTGCGCGAG
The DNA here is from genome assembly GCA_963747775.1 of uncultured beta proteobacterium. Classification (GTDB taxonomy): domain Bacteria; phylum Pseudomonadota; class Gammaproteobacteria; order Burkholderiales; family SG8-39; genus JAGVSZ01. The sequence goes on along the minus strand of CAVVGT010000014.1, from coordinate 69,947 downwards.
CGCTTCGACCAGCAGGGCGCGATCGCCAGCCCCGGCAGCCCCGAGGATTTCGACGCCTTCATCCGCGCTGAAATCGCGAAGTGGGGGAAGGTCGTCAAGGCCTCCGGCGCGAAAGTCGACTGAGACCCGCTGCATGGCGACGTCCGGCCCCGGCCCGCTCGCGGACGAAGCGAACTACGCGCTGCTCCGCACCGGCCACATGGTCACCGTGGCGTCGCGCGACGCGGCGCACGTGCCCTCGGTCGCCCGCGCGCTCGGCTGTCGCGTCGCACCCGATCGCCGGCGCGTGACGGCGTTCGTGCTCGCCTCGCAATCGGCGACGTTGCTGCGCGATCTGCGCGCGACGGGCGTGATCGCCGCCATCTTCAGCCAGCCGAGCACGCACCGCACGATCCAGCTCAAGGGCGCGGACGCCTCGGTCGGCGCGATCGAGCCCGGGGACCTCGAGCTGATCGACGCGAACGCCGCCGCAGCGCTGGCCGACCTCCTGCTCAGCGGCTTTCCCGAGACCTTCGGGCGCACGATGTTCGCCTACGACGCACCCGACGTGGTGGCGGTCGGCTTCACTCCGTCGACCGCCTTCGTGCAGACGCCGGGACCGCAGGCGGGGAAGCGGCTTTGACGCTGGCCGTCGACGCGATCCGGGAGTGCCTCGAGGGCGTCATCCCGAGCCTGGTGGCGACCTGCGCCCCCGACGGCACTCCGAACGTCACCTATGTGTCGCAGGTGCACTACGTCGACGCCGCGCACATCGCACTCACCTATCAGTTCTTCAGCAAGACGCGCGAGAACGTCCTCGCCAATCCGCGCGTGACGCTGTACCTGGTGCACCCGGTCACGCTCGCACGCTACCGGATCGCGGCGCGCTACCTGCGCACCGAAACGCAAGGGCCGCTGTTCGAGAGCATGAAGGCGAAGCTTGCCGGCATCGCCTCGCACACCGGGATGGCCGGCGTGTTCCGGCTGCTCGGATCCGACGTCTACCAGGTGCTGGAGATCGAGCGCGTGCCCGGGCGGGAGCAACCCGCGCTCCCGCCCGGGCGCAGCCTGCTCGCCGCGGTGCGACGGGCGGCGCAGCGCCTCGCCGGTTGCGTCGATCTCGCGGCGCTGCTCGACGAGGCGCTCGCGAGCCTCGCGGCCGAGTTCGCGATCGATCACGCCATGGTGCTCATGCTCGACGCGCCGGGAAAGCGGCTCTACACGGTCGCGAGCGGCGGGTACGAATCGTCCGGGGTCGGTTCGGAGACCGCCCTCGGGCAAGGCGTGATCGGCGTGGCGGCGCGCGAATGCACGCCGATCCGGATCTCGCACGCGACCAGCGAGTTCGGCTACGGCCGCGCGATCCGCGCCAGCGTCGCCGCGGCCGGCATGGCCGACCAGCTCGAGACCGAGATCCCGTTTCCGGGGCTGCCCGGATCGCGCAGCCAGCTCGCGGTGCCGATCGGCGCGTGCAACCGGCTCGTCGGCGTGCTGTACGTGGAAAGTCCCGAGGACCTGCGCTTCGGCTACGACGACGAGGACGCGCTGGTCGCGTTCGCCGCCCAGCTCGGCGCCGGCATCCACCTCCTGCAGGCGATGGAGGGCCAGGACGAGACGCCGCCCGCCGCCGCCGGGCGGATGCCGGTGGAGGGCGCCCCGGTCGTCATCCGCCGCTTCGTCGCGAACGACAGCATCTTCCTCGGCGAGGACTACCTCATCAAAGGCGTGGCGGGCGCGATCTTCTGGAAGCTGGCGCGCGACTACGTGAACCACCAGCGCGTCGATTTCACCAACCGCGAGTTGCGCCTCGACCCGACGATCCGCCTGCCCGACGTCAGCGACAACCTCGAGGCGCGGCTCGTCCTCCTGCAGCGTCGCCTCGACGAGCGCGACGCCTGCGCACGCATCGAGAAGACCGGCCGCGGCCGTTTCCGGCTGTGCGTGCGGCGGCCGCTGAGGCTCGTCGAAACCGCCGCCTAGAGCGCCAACGGCGCGATCGCCGCCATCAACCGCGTCCAGTCGCGCTCGTCGACGTAGGGCCGGGCCTGGGCGAGCGCGCGCTCGCGCGCTGAATGCGGCGTGTGCTCGAGGAGCACCGAGAGCGCCGCGGCGAATACCGCCGGATCGATCTGCCGCTCGTTCGGGATCATGCGTTCCATTGCGGTTTCCTCCGGTTATCGCGCCGCGGCACGAGGTGCGGGCGGCAGGTTCTGTGGGACAAAGACGAAATACGGCGTGTTCACCTGCTGTCCGGGCGGGGCGTACTGGGGCGCCGGGCTGCCCTTCGGGCCGAGCACCCGGATGTACTGATACACCGCCTTCAGGTCGGCGTCGCTCATCGCCGCGAGGTTGAACCAGGGCATCGGCGGCTTCATGCTGGAGCGCGCGCGCGTCAGCCACGCCTCTTCCGACATCGCGTGCACCGCGAGCCGCAGGTTGGCCGGATACGTGGTTCCCCACGGCCCCTGGAATCCGACCGGGGCGCCGACCAGCCACTCGCTCTCGGGGATCTTTCCGTCCACCTCCATGTAGCGCGGCGTATGGCAATCGTTGCAGCCGCTGATCGTCAAGAGATACTTCCCGCGCTCGAGCGTGGCGCGGTCCGCGCCCTGGTCGCCCGCGACGGCACTACCGGCCGCGACGAGCGCGAGGGCGGCGCCGACTGCTGCTTGCTTCGCGTTCATGTCCTTCCTCCTGGTCTGCAGTCTCAACCGGACGACGTGTCCGGACGGGAGGGAGCTTAGGAAATCGCGCGGGCGGGGTTTCGTAAATGTTCGCTCACGGAAGCTTAAGAACTTCTTAAGCGGCGCTTGGGGTCAGAACAACCCGAGTTGCAGTCCGACGCGCGGTGCCTGGAACCGGGAGGCGTCGAGCGGCAGGCGCTCGTCCCGCGCAAGGCCGAGCCGCTCGCAAGCGAGGGCGAAGCGCCTGGCGATCAGTGCGGCGAAATTGCCGGAGCCGGTCCGCCGGACGCCGAACGTCGACTCGTAGTCCTTGCCGCCGCGCATCTGGCGCACGAGGCTCATCACGTGCTCTGCCTTGAGAGGGTAATGCGTGGCGAGCCACGCCTTGAAGAGCGGCGCGACTTCTTGGGGAAGCCGCAGCAGGATGTAGCCGGCGGAGATCGCGCCCGCCTCGCGCGCTCGCTCGAGGATCTCCTCCATGTAGCGATCGGTCACGAACGGGATCAGCGGCGCGACCAGCACGCCGACCGGAATTCCGGCCTCCGTGAGCCGACGGATCGTCTCCAGCCTGCGGTAGGGTGCCGAGGCGCGCGGCTCGAGTTTGCGCGCCAGGTCCGCGTCAAGGTTGGTCACCGAGATGTACGCACGCGCCATGCGTCGCCCCGCCATCGGCGCGACGAGGTCGACGTCGCGCTCTACCAGCGAATTCTTCGTGACGATCGTGAACGGATGGGCGCATTCGGCGAGCACCTCGAGGATCGACCGCGTGATCCGCAGGTCGCGCTCGGCGGGTTGATAGGGATCGGTGTTGGCGCCGAGCGCGATCGCGCTCGCGCGGTAGCCCGGCGCGGCGAGCTCGCGCAGCAGCAGCTCCGCCGCGTTGGTCTTCGCGAAGATGCGCGTCTCGAAGTCGAGCCCGGGCGAGAGGCCGAGATACGCGTGGGTCGGGCGCGCGTAGCAATAGACGCAACCGTGCTCACAGCCGCGATAGGGGTTGATTGACTGGTCGAACGGAATGTCGGGGGAGTCGTTGTGCGCGATGATCGACTTCGCCCGCTCCGGGATGACCTCGGTGCGGATCGCCGGCAGCGGCTCGTCCGCGCGCGCCCAGCCGTCATCCGCGACCTCGCGCTGCCACGATTCGTAGCGCCCCTCGAGGTTCGACGGCGCGCCGCGCCCCTTGGTCGGGCCGCCCGGATCGCCACGCGTTGTCTTGAGCGACATGCTGGTATTTTAGCCAGTATTCCGGTCCGTTGCGCGCTTTGGCGGGCCGGCCGGGTAAGATGCGCGCCGTCGGCCCCGATTTTGGCGGGCCAGAAGGAGCGGGTAGCAAGTGCGGGCCGGTCGTTGTGCAGTGCGTTCGATCCCGAGCAGGAGGCCGGCCCGTGGCTGAGACGGCGCGACGCCTCACGCTGCCGGGCGAGGCCGCCGCGGTGGAACACGCGCGAGACTGGATCCAGGCGCTCGGGGCCGAGTTCGTGCTCGCCACCGAGGACGTGCACCGCCTCGAGCTGTGCGCGACCGAGCTGATCGGAAACATCCTGCGCCGCGCCGGCGAGGCGACGGGGGACGCCCGGATCGAGCTCCGCGCGCGCGTGAACGAGCGCACCGCTGCGCTCGAAGTCATCGACGCGGGGCGCGCCTTCAACCCGATCGCCCAGCATTCCGCGATGCCGGAGTCGGCCGCAGACGACGCGCCCGTGGAAGCCTCCGGCCTGCGGCTGGTGCAGCAGTTCGCCGACGAATGCAGCTACGCCCGCCGCGCGGGAAAGAACGTCGTGAAACTGGTGCTCAAGCGCCATGCGCCTGCGCAGGGCGGCGCCGCCGCGCACGCACCCCGCGGACCCGATCGCCGCAAGCGCGCGAGCCCGGCCGGCGTCCCGCTCTGGCGCGGCGACGGGACCCTGGTGCTCGCCGACGAGCGTCAGGGCGTCGACCGGCGCATTCGCGGCTTCATCTCGCAGTTCGAGGTGTTCCGCGGCGCGCCTTATCAGCTCGTCGAGGACGCCATCGCGGGATGCCGCATCGTGCGGTACCCCGACGGCGAGGTGCTCCTGCGCCCGGGCGAGCGCAGCGACAAGCTCACGTTCGTGCTCAGCGGGCGCCTGCGCGTGCATCCCGACGCGCCCGACTCGGCGAACTTCTCGACGATCGGGGCGGGCGACTTCGCCGGCGAGCTGTCCGTGATCGACGGCGAGCCGGTCTCGGCCTACGTGGTCGCCGACTCCGACTGCCGCGTGCTGCTCGTCGACGCCGACACGCTGTTCGGCCGGCTGCTCAACGTGCCCGAGGTGAGCCGCAAGTTCATGATGACGCTGTCGGGGCGGGTACGCAGCACGAGCGTGCACATCATCGCGCACCTGCGCGACGAGATGGAGGAGGAGCGGCGGGGCCGCGATCTCGAGCTCGCGCGCGAGATCCGGGCCGACCTGCTGCCCGACGAGCGCTCGCTGTTTCCGGCGCGGGCCGAATTCGACTGTGCCGCGCGCACCCGCGCGGCAGGCGCGTTCGGCGGAGGTTTCTGCGACGCGCTCTGCGTCGACTCGACGCGGCTCCTCATGGTGGCCGGCACCGCGCACGGGCAGGCCCTTCCAGCCGCGCTCATGATGGTTCGCACGCTCACGATCCTGCGCCGCGAGACGGCGCGCACGACGTTGCCACGCGCCGTCGAGCACCTGAACCGTGCGCTCTTCGCCGGCAACGACGGCGGGCTGTCGGTCAGCCTGTCGTGTGCCCTGCTCGATATCGCGACCGGGACGCTCACATACGTGGATGCGGGACACGGCGCGCCGACGGTCGCACTCGGCACGGGACACTTCGCACGACTCGCCGCGACCAGTGGACCGCCGATCGGAGTGGTCGAGGGTGCGACTTACGCCGACGGCGCAGTGCGGCTTCCGCCCGGAAGCGCGCTGCTGCTCCACACTGCCGGCTTGACGGGTGCGCGCGCGGCGGGCGGAGGACCGTTCGGGGACGACCGCCTGCTGGCGGCGCTGGACGGTGCGCGGGAGGGGAGCGCGACCGGCCTGGTCGGAGCAGCGATCGCCGCCGTCGAGCGTTGCGCCGGCGACGCCGCGCCGGAGGACGACATCGGCGTCCTCGCGCTGCGCTATCGCGGTTCGGCGCTCGGCTGACCGCGGCGCGGCGCGCGCTTGTATCTTCAAACCAGATCAGCGCGGTAGAGTCTGAGCGCCGATGAGGCGGCCAGACCGGCCCGTGCAGCCTGGTAGGCGCTTGGGCCCTTGAGCCCGTGACTGAGTAGAGAGCGCACGGATGCCGCGCTGGTCTTCATAGAGCCCGAACGGTTACGCGCGCGATCGAGCGCGCATGCACAAGCAAGGGAGATGAAGGCCATGTCCGGTTCCTCAGTATTCGTGGGAATTGATGTAGCCAAGGCGCACCTCGACGTGGCCGCGCTCGGCGCCAAGCTTGGCGCCGAGCGCTTCGAGAACGACGCCGAGGGCCATACGGCGCTCGCCGCGGCGCTGCAGCCGTTGGGGGTGGCGCTGGTGGTCATGGAAGCCACCGGTGGCTACGAAGCGGCGCTGGCCTGTGCGCTGCAGGCGGCCGGCCTGGCGGTGGCCGTGGTCAACCCCAAGCAGGCACGCGACTTCGCCAAGTCGATGGGGCGTCTTGCCAAGACCGACCGCATCGATGCGCGCATCTTGGCCGAGCTGGCGGCCGTGCTGGCGCGTCGCGACGACTTGGCGCGCTTCATCCGTCCGCTTACCGATCTCCAGCAGCAGCAACTGGCCGCACTGGTCACGCGCCGGCGCCAGCTGCTGACCATGCTGATCGCCGAGCGCCAACGGCTGCAACTGGCTGTTCTCATGGTGCGCCCGAGTATCGAGGCGATGATCCAGGCGATCCGAGCGCAGCTCGACGAGCTCGAAGCGCAGATGATTGCCCATGTCGGTCAGCACTTCGCCGAGCTCGATGCACTGCTGCAGTCCACCCGCGGCATCGGGCCGATCGCCAGTGCCACGCTCATCGCCGAACTGCCTGAGCTCGGTCGGCTCAACCGCCGCGAAATCGCTGCCTTGGTCGGGGTCGCCCCGATAGCCAGTGACTCGGGTGCCGCGCGTGGCCGACGCCGTGTGCAAGGCGGACGCTTCGAGATCCGACGCGTGCTGTACATGGCAACGCTGACCGCTACCAACCGCAACCCGGTCATCAAAGCCTTCTACCAACGGCTCATCGCTGCCGGCAAGCTGCCCAAGGTGGCCCTGGTGGCCTGCATGCGCAAGCTGCTGACCACCCTCAACGCCATGGTCAGAAAAAATAAACCTTGGGACAGCTCGCTTCACCACTCTTGACTTCGGAGACGGTTACTCAGTCGAGCACGTGCGACACCAGGCCGTCGGCGAGCTTGGGATCGAACCAGGTGGACTTCGGCGGCATCGCCTCGCCGGCATCGGCAATTGCCATCAGGTCTTCCATCCGGGTCGGATAGAGCGAAAACGCCGCGGCCATTGCGCCTGAATCGACGCGCCGCTCCAGCTCCGCAAGCCCCCGACCGCCGCCCACGAAGTCGACCCGCTGGTCGGTGCGCAGATCGCCGATGCCGAGGATCGGCACCAGCACGTGGTCGGTCAGGAGGCTCACATCGAGGTGCCGGGCCGGATCCGCGACGGCGGCGAGATCGGAGCGCAGGGTCAGACGGTGCCAGCGCCCGCCCGCATAGAGCCCGAACTCGCCGTGGCGCGCGGGCCGCACCGTCGCCCCGCTCGCGGCGACGGTGAATTTCTCGCGCAGCCGGGCGAGAAACGCTTCGAGGCTCATTCCGGCGAGATCGCGCACCACGCGGTTGTAGTCGAGGATGCGCAGCTCGTGGTGCGGAAACGCGACGGTCAGGAACCATTCGTGGCTCTCTTCGACGGTGCTGCGCGCATGCGCCGCGCGCCGCGCGGCCGCCACGCGCGCGGCAGCCGCCGAACGATGATGCCCGTCGGCGATGTAGAGCGCCGGAACGTCGTCTAAGAGCGCCGTCACGCGGGCGATGCTGGCTGCATCGCGGATCGGCCAGATCGAGTGGCGGACGCCGTCCTCGAGCCGCGCGTCGGCGTCGGGCGCGCCACGCGCGGCGTCGGCGAGGAGCGCGTCGATCTCCGGTGCGCGCGGGTACGCCACGAGCACCGGCCCCGTCTGGGCATTGAGCGCCTGCATGTGGCGAACACGATCGTCTTCCTTGTCGGGCCGCGTGTGCTCGTGCTTGCGGACCCGGTTCGCTTCATAGGCGCCGATCGACGTCGCCGTCACCACGCCGGTCTGCACGTGGTTGCCGGAGGCGACGCGATAGACATAGTAGGCAGGCGCGGCATCGCGCACCAGGATGCCGGAGCGAAGCATCCGCGCGAGATTCTCGGCGGCCTTCGCATAAGCGCTCGGCGAATGCGGATCGGCGCCGGTCGGAAGGTCGATCTCCGGCTTCGAGACATGCAGGAAGCTCCACGGGCGGCCGGCGACGCACGCACGCGCCTCGTCGGTGGTCACGACGTCGTACGGCGGCGCGATGACGTCGGCGGCGCGGCCGGGCGCGGGGCGCAGGGCCGCAAGGGGGCGAACGAGCGACAAGGGGACTCCGGCGGGCTGCGGCGAGCCGCGATTCTACCGCGTGGGCCAATCCCGCCGGTACAATCGGCCCATGCTCGTGCGCTTCGACAGCAGCGTCGGCACCATCACGATGTTCGGCGACGTCGCCGTGGCGCTCCTGAAGATGATGGGACACAGCGGCACCGTGCCGAGCGCGCTCCTCGCCGCCGACATCGCCGCGGCCCTCGCGCGCCTCAAGCCCGCCGTCGCCGCTGCGCCCGAGCCGCCGGCACCGCCGCCGGACGGCGACGGCAATCCGGAGCAGCCCAGGGTGTCGCTCCGCCAGCGTGCGTTCCCGCTCGTCGATCTCCTCGAGCGCGCGGCCAAGGCAGGTGCCGATGTGCTCTGGGACAAGGCGTAACATCCGATCGCTTCCGACCAGGAGGGACTTCTCATGCCCGTCACCGACCTCAACCACTACTTCGTCCGCGCCAACGACCTAGAGAAGACCAAGGCCTTCTATTGCGAGGTCCTCGGTTTCGAGGTGATGCCGCGCCCCGATTTCCCGTTCCCGGGCTACTGGCTCGGTGCGAACGGCAAGATCCAGGTGCACATGGGACCGCACGGCATCCCGAACGCCGAGCTCTATTACCTCGGCACCACGCCCAAATCGGCCACCGACAACACCGGCGTCGTCGATCACATCGCCTTTCTCGCCACCGAGCCGGAGAAATTCGATGCGCGGTTCGAGAAGCTCGGTCTCGCCGCGCGCAAGCGCTACTTCCCGGAGTTCCAGCTCTTTCAGATGTTCGTCAAGGATCCGAACGGCCTGACGATCGAGCTGAATTTCCACGGGATGACGACCGAGCCGAAGTGGGGGGCAGGCAGCGAGAACTACGCCGAGATGCCGCGCGTGGCCGAGACGGCGAAATGAATGCACGGGCACGACCGGTGAGCTTCGCCGACGTCGGTTACGACGCGGCGCTCGCCCGTGCACGCGCGCTCGTGCCTGCGTTGCGCGAGCGCGCAGTGCGTGCCGAGCAGGATCGGCGCCTGCCGCCCGAGACGATCGCGGATCTCGACCGCACCGGGCTCTTCCGCATCACGCAACCGAAGCGCTGGGGTGGCATGGAGCTCGACTTCGTGTCGATGCTCGAGATTCCCGCCGAGCTCGCGCGCGGCTGCGCGTCAACGTCCTGGATCGTCGGCAACATCACGATCCACCACTGGGTGCTCGCGCTCTACGACGAGCGCGCGCAAGCCGAGATCTGGGACGCGAACCCGGACGTGCAGATCGCCTCGGGGATCGCCTATCACCAGGGACGCGCGCGCAGGGTTGACGGCGGCTACGTCGTCAGCGGGACCTGGAACTTCTCGAGCGGCGTGGACGGCGCGGACTGGAACATGCTCGGCGCGACCGTGCGCGACGGCGACAAGGCGGTCGACCACCGCATGTGCCTGATCCCGAAGTCCGACTACGAGGTGATCGACGACTGGCACGTGCTCGGTATGCGTGCAACCTGCTCGAAAACGGTGCGCGCGAGCGAGGTATTCGTGCCGGAGCACCGAGCGTTGTGCGCCTATGCGATCCGCGGGGGTGCCGATTTCCCCGGCGCGAAGGTCAACCCCAATCCGCTCTACCAGGTGCCGCTCGCAGCGCTGAGCTCGCATCCGATCGTGGCCGCCGCGCTCGGCAACGCCCGGGCGGCGCTAGAGCTGACCTGCGAGGCGGTCAAGGGACGGAGCACCAGCTACACCGGCGCGAGCATGCGCGACTTCCAGGCGGTGCAGCTGCGCGTCGGCGCCGCGGGCGCGCGCATCGACGCGGGGTGGCAGCTCGCGCGCAACGACTGCCTCAAGGCGCAGGAGTGGGCCGCGCGCGGCTACATTCCGAACGTCGAGGAGAAGCTGGCGATCAAGCGCAACGCCGCGTTCGAGGTGGGGCTCTGCACCGAGGCGGTCGACCACCTGCACGCGCTGGCGGGCGCCAACGGCATCTACGACAGCTACCCGATCCAGCGCATCTTCCGCGACCAGCACGCGCTCGCCGGCCATTTCGGCTTCTCCTTCGACATCCATGGGTCCAGCTGGGGCCTGGTCGCACTCGGCGGCAACTACTCGCTCCCGACTCTCTGATCGCGCCGATGGACCCGCTCGGTCAGCTTGCCATCGCGGCGTTGGCATTCGTCGCCACGCACTTCGTCTCGAGCACTCCGCTGCGCGGCGCGATCGCCGGCGCGATCGGGGAGAAGGCATGGCTCGGCCTGTACTCGCTCGTCGCATTCGCGACCATCGGCTGGATGGCTTGGGCGTACGGCAAGGCGCCGCTTCAGCCGCTATGGCCCGGGCTGAGACTCGCGCCGCTCGCGGTGATGCCGTTCGCGCTCGCGCTCCTTGTCGGCGGGCTGTTGGCGCGCAACCCCACCGCCGTAAGGCAGGAGCGCGCAATGCGATCCGCGGAACCCGCGCGCGGCATGATCCGGGTCACGCGCCATCCGCTTATGTGGTCCTTCATGCTTTGGGCGGCCACCCATATCCTGGCGCGCGGCGATCTCGCCTCGCTCGTCTTCTTCGGCGGTTTCCTCGTCGTCGCCGCGCTCGGCACCGTGCTCATCGACGCGCGGAAGCGCGCGTCGCTCGGCGAGGATTGGAAGCGCTTCGCCGCAGTGACCTCGAACGTCCCATTCGGCGCGATCGCCGCCGGGCGCAACCGGTTCGTTGCGGGCGAGATCGGCTGGCGTGTGGTCTCGATCGCGGTTGTCGCCTACGTCGCGCTGCTTGCGGCGCATGGCGCGGTCTTTGGCGCCCGGCCGTACTAGCCGTCCCTCCTTGAGGGGGCACGGCCCCCTCGTGCTCCCCGATCTCAGCCGAATCGCCGTCAAAGCGGCGATTCGCTCTCTAGTAAGGCACCGCGACCGCCCGCAGCACGCTCATCGGCCCGGCCGCGCGCAACGCGTCCATCTCCGCTGCGTCGCGCACGAACAGCGATCCGGCGAAGCCGAGGGCGTTCACCGAGATCGTGCCGAAGCGCTCCCGCGTCCGCGGCACGAGGAGCATCCAACTGCGCGCGATGAGGAGGTTGTACGGCCCGAGCGGACGCTCCGGCTCGTTCGCCGCCCGGCCGCTGTCGTTCGCCGACTCCTCGCGCAAGCCGCAGGCAGCGAGCATCAGCGTGTAGAGCTCCAGCAGGCGCCTCGCCGCATCGACGTCGTCGAAGAGCGACGGCTCCAGCACGGCGAACGCGTTGCGGAACGGCAGCCGCAGCAGCCGCGTCGTGCCGCCCCCGCTCGACCATTGGTCGAAGACCGCCTCCATCGGCACGCGCCAGGCGTCGACCCCGCGCTGCGTCGACAAGGGCAGCGGGACGAGCTGCAGATGGCGGTGCGGCTGGCTCGCACCGGCCTCTCGGCCGCCGTTGTAGAAGCAAAGCCCGTCGACCTGCCGCAGGCAGGCCGCGAGCGCAGCGAAGTCGGTCGCATCCAGGAGCGCCTCCTGGTCCATGAACTCGCGCGTCACGATCAGCAGGTGCTGCGCAACGACCGGGTACTTGTTGAGCACGCCGAAATGCGTGGCCGTGATATCGCCGATCACCAACTCGGCATCGGGCAGCGTGAAGGGATTCGGCCGCGCGTCGTCCTTGGGAATTCCGCTTGCGGCAGGCTTGCGCGCGAGGCTCGACACGCTGCGTACTACGAACCGCACGTCGCCGTCCTCGAGCGCGGTCTCCTCGGTCTCGATCGGCTCGAGCGCGCCGCTCGCGAGGGCTGCACGAGCGCGTGCGGCGATTGTTTCTGCGAGCCGATCAGAAATCGGCGTCGCCCTCGGCGGAGGCGGCCGTGCGCCGCTGGTGGCGGTGGTGCTGCCAGAGGGCAGCAACGATCGACGCGGCCGAGAGCGCGAGCAGCGCACCCGAGATCGGCCGCGTCACGAACAGGCTCGGATCCGGATCGCTCATGATCGCGCGAATCAGGTTGATCTCGATCTGGTCGCCGAGGATCACGCCGAGGATGAACGGCGCGAGCGGGAACCCGAACTTGACCATTGCGTACCCGAGTAGCCCGAACGCGGCCAGAACATAGACGTTCGCCATCGTATTGTTGAGCGCGTACGCGCCGATTACGCAAAGCACGAGCACGACGGGAAAGAGCGCCGCCTTGGGCACCGTCACGATGTTGATCATCCACCGTGCGCCCAGCCCGAGAATGATGACCATCAGCGGGTGCGCGATCAGATACGCGGCGAAGATCCCGTAGGCAAGCTCCGCGTTCTGCAAGATGAACAGTGGCCCCGACTGGATCCCGTGGATCGTTAGCGCGCCGAGCATCACCGCGGTCACCGCGTCGCCCGGAATGCCGAACGCCATAATGGTGACCAGAGATCCCCCGACGTTGGCGTTGTTCGCCGACTCCGAGGCGATGATCCCTTCGGGAGTGCCCTTGCCGAAGCGCTCGGGGTGCTTCGAGAATTTCTTTGCCTGATCGTACGCCATGATGTTCGCGGCGCTGCCGCCGATCGCGGGCAGCACTCCGATTAGCACGCCGATGAACGAAGCCCATGCGAGCAGGAACGGACGCGAGAGAATCTCCCAGATCACCTTGAGCTGCGAGGTCGCGAGCGTGTTCGCCCCGACGAGCGCCTCGCCGGTCGTCGCAGCCCTCCTGATCTTCTCGACGTCGGTCATGATCTGCGCGAACGCGAACACGCCGATCAGCACCGGCAGGAACTGGATGCCACCCTCGATCGTGTCGATCCCGAGCGTAAGCCGGGGCGAGCCGAGAATTGGGTCGCCGCCGAGAATCGTGACGATCAGGCCGAGCGCACCGGAGATCAGCCCCTTGAGGAGCGAGGACTCGACGAGGCCGGCAACCATCGAGAGCGCCAGGATGAAGAGTGAGAAGTACTCCCACGGCCCGAACTGCAGCGCGAACCGCGCCAGCGGGCCGGTGGTCGCGATGAGGAAGATCCCGCCGAGCAGCCCGCCGAAGAACGACGCCCAGATGCCGAGCCAGATCGCACGACCGGGCTCGCCCTTCTTCGCCATCGGATGGCCGTCGAAGGTCGTCGCAATCGCCGACGGCGTGCCCGGGATCCCGAGCAGGACCGCGGTCACCAGCCCACCCGCCGAGCCGCCGACGTAAACGCCGGTCATTGCGGCGAGGCCCTGCAGCGGATCTAGGCCGAACGTGAACGGCAGCACCACGATGATCGTCATCGTGATGGTCACGCCCGGCAGCGCACCGCCGATCACGCCGGCGAGCGTGCCGAAGAAGAGCGGCAGCAGGTACTTCCACTGCAGGACGTTCACGATGCCGACACCGAGGAGCTCGTACATCGGCTATCCCCTCCTTGTCGAGGAGGAGTGCCCGAGCAAAGCGCGGGCACAATGGTGCGTCACCAGCCGGTCCACTTGCCGCGAGGCAACAGCACGGTAAGGTAGTGCTCGAACACCGCATACGTCGCCGCCGCCGCGACGAGCGCGAGTATGAGCACCTTCGCCCAGCCTTTCGCTCCACGCGGCCGCTCGAGCAGGACGGCCAGCCCGGCGACGAACAAGACGGTCGCAACGCGGAACCCGAGGTACGGCAGCGCCACGATGTAGATGCCGAACACGAGAAATGTTTGCGTGACCAGCAGGTAGTTCGGCTTCGGCCCCGCACGCGCGCCGCCGCTCGAAGGGCGCGCCCGTTGTGCAAGGGCATCCGCGACCACGAGCAGCGCTGCGAGAACGGCGCTGATCCCGAGAACGATGCGCGGGTAGAACTCGGGCCCGATCGGAACCAGCGGGTTGCCCTTGAGGTCGAGCGTGAGCCAGTACAGTACCGCGCACGTCGCCAGCACGACGAGCCCCGCCCAGCCGTCACGGCCGATCATTTGCAGTGCCCCCTCCTCCAGCCCTCTCCCGCTGCGAAAGAGGGGGAAAGCCTCAACGCTTGGACAGACCGAGATCCTTGGCGAGATTCTTGTTCAGGTCGTCGTTCTTCTTCAGCCAGGCGGAATAGGTCGCGCGGTCCATGTAGCGGACGTCGGTGCCCTGCTTCTTCATCGCCTCGGCGAACGCCGGCTCCTTCGCCGCGGCCGCGCAGGCCGAGCCGAGCTTCGCGATCGCGTCCGCAGGCGTGCCCTTCGGCACCATGAGGCCCCGATTCACGTCGTAGACGACGTTGACGCCGAGCTCCTTGAGCGTAGGAATGTTCGGCAGCTCGGGGCTGCGCTTCTCGGTCGCGATCGCGAGGAACTTGAGCTCGCCCGCCTCGACCTTGCCCTTCTGCGTGAGGTTGGCATCCGTCAGGTCGACGTGCCCGCCGAGGATCGCGTTCATGCGCGGCGCGAGACCTTCGTACGACACGTACTTGAACTTGATTCCGGCGGACTGCTCGATCAGCGCCGGGAAGAAGTGGCTGGTGGAACCGAGGGTCGCACCCACCGAGATCTGTCCCGGACGCGCCTTGGCGTCGGCGAGCAAGGCTTTCCAGTCCTTCCACGGAGTCTTCGGGCTCGCAGTGAGCACCGAGGCGGTCGAGCTGATCATGCAGATTGGTTCGAAGTCGGAGTACTGCACGTCCGAGACGCCGGTGTAGTAGGTCGAGTGGATGTAGTCGTGAGGGGCGTAGAGCGTATAGCCGTCGGCCGGCGATTCCTTCACCTCCTTCGCGCCCTTGGTGCCCGACGCGCCGCCGACGTTCGCGATCACGACCGTCTGGCCGATATGCTTCTGCAGGAGCGGCGCGAAGGGCCGGAAGATGTTGTCGGTGTCGCCACCGGCCGCCCACGGCACGACGAGCTTGATCGGGCGGTCGGGGTAGGCGGCGAATGCGGACGTCGCGATGAGCGACGCGACGACGCCCATGATGCAGAACAGCTTGTTCATCGACTCTCTCCTCTATCGGTCCTAAAGCGCGATCTGGCGGCGGGGTCTTGAGCCCCGGTGCGCGGCATATTACGCCGCTGTCGCGCCCGCGCGCAATTCGAGGCTGCGACGCGACCCGCATGGCACAATCCTGCGCCGAAGGAGGACGC
The DNA here is from genome assembly GCA_963747775.1 of uncultured beta proteobacterium. Classification (GTDB taxonomy): domain Bacteria; phylum Pseudomonadota; class Gammaproteobacteria; order Burkholderiales; family SG8-39; genus JAGVSZ01. Next base: position 54,735 of record CAVVGT010000014.1, on the reverse strand, counting down.
GAGGCGTGCGCATCGGCGTTATCGGCGGCGGGGTGATCGCCCGCCTGATCCTGGAGCATCTCGCGCGCGGCGAGCTCGGCGATTTCGAGGTGTGCGCGATCCTCGGCCGCAGCGCGGCATCGCGCGGCAAACCCCTCGCTGAAGCCTACGGCGTGCCGTTCGTCACCGGCCTGCGCGAGCTGCTCGAGCAGCGGCCGGACGCCGTCGTGGAAGCCGCTGCGCACGAAGCGGTGCGGGAATTCGCCGCGCCGCTGCTCGAGCGCGGCATCGCCGTGATCGTGCTGTCGGGCGGCGCGCTCTGCGACGACGCGCTGCGGGCGAAGTTGGAGCAATTGGCGAAGAAAGCGGCGGCGCAGAATCGTGCGCTGCTCTACGTGCCGTCGGGCGGGATCGGTGGACTCGACGCCCTAAAGGCGGCCTGCATCGCGGGCGCCGACGAGGTCGAGATCGCCGTCACCAAGCCGCCCGCCGCGTGGAAGGACATCCCGTACGTCGAACACCTCGGCATCGACCTCGACCGGCTGTCGGGCGCGACGACCCTCTTCGACGGCACTGCCCGCGAGGGCGTGCCGCACTTCCCGGCGAACGTGAACATCGCCGCGGTCCTGGCAATGGCTGGAATCGGGTTCGATCGGACTCGGCTCAAGGTCGTCGCCGATCCGGCGCTAAAGCACAACACGCACTACATCAACATTCGCGGCAAGACGGGGACGATCGCGATCAAGTTCGAATCGGTACCCTCGCCCGAGAACCCGAAGACGGCGATGCTCGCGTGCTACAGCGCGCTCGCCGCATTGAAGGCGTTCGGATCGCCGGTCCGGTACGGAACCTGAGAGGAGCAGACCATGAACAAGACGGCAGCCGGGACGTTGGTCAAGGCGATGATCCTGGCTCTTGGCGCGCTGGTGTCGCATTCGGCGTTCGCGCAGGCCTACCCGGCGAAACCGATCCGGCTCGTCGTGCCGTTCCCGCCGGGCGGGTCGACCGACATCATCGCGCGCATCGTCGCCCAGAAGCTGTCCGAACGGCTGGGCCAGCAGGTCGTCGTCGAGAACCGCGGCGGCGCGGGCGGCACGATCGGTGCCGAGGCCGTCGCGAAAGCGCCGCCGGACGGCTACACGCTCGTGGTCGGGACGACGAGCACCCACGCGGTCGCCCCGAGCGTGTACGGCAAGATCGGCTACGACCCGGTGAAGGATTTCGCGCCGATCTCGCTGATCGCGGTCACGCCGTACCTACTGGTGGTGAATCCGAGCGTGGACGTGAAATCGCTGCAGGATTTCGTCGGCTACGTGAAGGCGCGGCCGGGCAAGCTGAACTACGCCTCGGCGGGCACCGGGTCGACGACACACCTCGCGATGGAGATGCTGAAGAGCGCGGCCGGGCTGTACATCGTCCACATCCCGTACAACGGGAACGGCCCGGCGGGCACCGCGGTGATCGGCGGGCAGGTCGAGATCCTGTTCGGCAGCCTGCCGGCGGTGCTGCCGCATGCCAAGTCGGGCCGCGTGCGGCCTCTTGCGGTCGGTACGCCCAAGCGCTCCCCGTCCCTTCCCAATGTGCCCACCGTCGCGGAGTCGGGCTTCCCCGGCTTCGACGCGTCGCTCTGGCTTGCGATCATGGCGCCCGCGGGAACGCCCGCACCCATCGTGGATCGCCTGCAGAAGGAGATCCACGCGGTGATCGCGTCGCCCGACACCGCCGATGCCCTCAACAAGGCCGGCGCGGAGCCGATCACCAGCACGCCTGCCGAGCTCGCCGCCGCGGTGAAGGACGGCGTCGAGAAGTACGGCAAGGTCGTGAAGCAGGCGGGCGTCAAGCCCGAGTGAGCGGGCGCTGCGACCGCGGGGGCATCGCGGTGCGCGGCACCACGCTTAAAATGAGAGCGGAAGCCGAGTAGTGGATGTGAGCAGCTCGCCCGTGAACGCTCTGGGCACCTGGGACTACGTCATTGCCGGCGCGGGCACCGCGGGCTGCGTGCTCGCCAACCGGCTCTCCGCGGACCCCGACGTCACGGTCCTGCTCCTCGAGGCGGGCGGCAAGGACGACTGGATCTGGATCCACATCCCCGTCGGCTACCTGTACTGCATCGGCAATCCGCGCACCGACTGGTGCTATCGCACCGAGCCGGACCCGGGGCTCAACGGCCGATCCATCCTCTATGCGCGCGGCAAGGTCCTGGGCGGCTGCTCGTCGATCAACGCGATGCTGTATCTGCGCGGACAGAAGCGCGACTATGACGAGTGGGCGCGGCTCGCGCACGACCCGGCATGGTCGTGGGAGAGCGTGCTGCCGGTCTTCAAGCGCTCGGAGGACTCCCATCGCGGCGCCGACGATCTGCACGGCGCCGGCGGCGAGTGGCGAGTCGAGCGGCAACGGCTGTCGTGGAAGATCCTGGACGCGTTCGGGGAAGCGATGGCGCAGGCCGGCATCCCCAGGACCGACGACTTTAATCGCGGCGACAACGAGGGCTGCGGCCTGTTCGAGGTCAACCAGAAGCGCGGCGTGCGCTGGAGCGCGACCAAGGGGTTCCTGCGCCCCGTCCTGCACCGCCCGAACCTCACCGTCGTGACCGACGCGCTCGTGCAGCGCGTGCGGCTCGAGGGCAAACGTGCGGCCGGGATCGAGTCAATCCGCGGCGGCGAGGAGGTATTTGCCGAAGCGCGCATCGAGACGATCCTCGCACTGGGCAGCATCGGCTCGCCGCAGGTCCTCCAGCTCTCGGGAATCGGACCTGCGGCGCTGCTGCAGGAGCGCGGCATCGCGGTGACCCATCCGCTCGCCGGCGTCGGCGAGAACCTGCAGGACCATCTCCAGCTCCGGACCGCGTTCAAGGTGCAGAACGTCGTGACGCTGAACCAGCGCGCAAACAGCCTTTGGGGCAAGGCAATGATGGGCCTCGAGTACGCGCTCTTCCGCACCGGACCGCTGACGATGGCGCCGAGCCAGCTCGGCGGATTCGCGCGCTCGAGCCCCGAGCACGCGACGCCGAACGTCGAGTTCCACGTGCAGCCGCTGTCGCTTGACAAGTTCGGCGATCCGCTGCACCCCTTCCCGGCCTTTACGTCGTCGGTGTGCAATCTCCGCCCGACGAGCCGCGGGCACGTGCGCATCAAGAGCGCCGATCCGCGCGCGCACCCGGCGATCATGCTGAACTATCTCTCGACGCCGGAGGATCGGAAGGTGGCGGCCGACGCGTTGCGGCTGGCGCGCCGAGTCGCGGCACAGCCCGCGCTTGCGAAGTATCGGCCGAGCGAGTTCAAGCCCGGCGTAGCGTTCCAGTCCGACGACGAGCTCGCCCGGGCCGCCGGCGACGTCGGCACGACGATCTTCCACCCGGTCGGCACCTGCAAGATGGGGGTGGCATCCGATCCGACTGCGGTGGTCGACTCGCGTCTGAGCGTGATCGGCATGGAGCGCCTGCGCGTCGTCGACGCGTCGATCATGCCGACCATTACGTCGGGTAACACCAACTCGCCTACCGTGATGATCGCGGAGCGCGGCGCGGAATTGATCCGCGCGGAGCGCCCGAATCGCTAACCCAGGAGGCAGCCATGCACACCGTGATGTGGACGTTCAAAGTGCCCGACGGCACGACGAAGGCGGACCTGATCAGCACCATCAAGGCCACCGCGCACACCTACCAGGGGATCCCCGGATTGATCCGCAAGTACTACGGGATCAGCGCGGACGGTCGCGCGCTCGTCGGCATCTATCTCTGGGAGTCGCAGGCGGCAGCGGACGAGCTCTACACCGCCGACTGGGTCGCGACGGTGACGAAGCGCTGGGGCGCGCCGCCCGCGCGCCAGGACTGGTCGACGCCGATGGTCGTGGAAAGCGCCGAGCGGCGGCTCGTCGAGGCGAGGTGAGGCCGATCGAGCAGCCGGTAACGCATTTCAGGCACTGACGGGGCTGCGCGCCCCGAGCGCGCGTCGCCCGTCAGCCGGGCGCGCGCACGACGATTTTCCCGAGGTGCGCGCCCGACTCCATGAACGCCACTGCCGCCGGCAACTCGGCGAAGGGAAACACCCGGTCGATCACCGGCCGGATCCGGCCGTCTGCGATCGCCGGCAGCACGTCGGCCACGAACCCACGCACCGTTTCGACGCGCTGGGCCGCGTCGCGCAGCTTGTTGCTCACGCCGAAGAGATGCAGGCGCTTCGTGTGCAGCGCCTCGATGTCGATTTCGCTTCGCATCACGCCGTCGACGTAGCCCACCGTCGCGAAGCGCCCCTGGAACGCGGCCGCGCGCATGCAGGCGTCGAACACCGTGCCACCGACGTTGTTGACGATCAGGTCGGCGCCCGTGCCCCCGGTCGCCTGGATCACCGCGTCCACGAAGTCGGCGCCGCGCGTGCGCACGCCGACGTCCAGGCCGAGCGCCTTGAGCCGCTCGAGCTTCTCTGCGGAGCCGGAGGTGCCGATCACCCGCGCGCCGAGCATCTTTCCGACCTGCACCGCCGCCACGCCCACGCCGGACGAGACCCCGGTCACGAGCAGCCACTCGCCGGCGCGCAGGCGGCCCTGCGCGATCAGCATGTCGTGGACGACCATGAATACCAGGGGGATCGCCGCGGCCTCCTCCCACGAAAGGCGGTCCGGAACCGGCACCGCTTCGCGCGCGTCCATCAGGGCATGCTCGGAGAAGCCGCCGGAGCAGCGGCCCATCACGCGGTCGCCGGGCTTTGCGGTCGTCACCCCCGCGCCGACACGCTCGACCTCTCCGGCGCACTCGGCGCCCCCGGGCTTCGCCTCCGCGGCGGGCTTGCCCGGGGTCGCGTGGATGCCGTGCCGCACGATGAGCTCGCCACGGTTCAGCGCGGCGGCGTGAACGCGGACCAGCACCTGGCCGGCTTTCGGTTCGGGCGACGGCGTCTCGCGCAATTCGATGACGGGGCGGTCGCCCTGCGGGCGGATCCAGTAGGCTTTCATCGCGGGTTCCTGAGGTTCGAAGGCGGGCGAAGCGTAGCGGAAACGGGCGCGCCGGTCTTGTAGACTCGGGCTGTCCGTCACTTGCCCGCCGCGCGCCCCATGATACGAGACCCGGTTCCGACGACGATCCACCTCGAGGACTATAGGCCCCCTGCGTTCCTGATCCGGACGGTCGATCTCGAGCTCGCGCTGCACGAGGAGCACGCCGAGGTTCGCGCCCGGCTCGCGCTGCAACGGAACGCCGCGGCGGGCGACCGGAATGCGCCGCTCGCGCTGGACGGCGACGAGCTCGACCTCGTCTCGGTCTCCATCGACGGCCGCGCGCTCGCCGCAAAGGCATACACGCTCGATGCCGAGCACCTGACGATTCCCGCCGTGCCGGATGCGTTCACGCTCGAGACGGTCGTGCGCATCGCGCCGCGCAAGAACACCAAGCTGATGGGCCTCTACGCGTCGAAGGACGGCTTCTTCACGCAATGCGAGGCGGAGGGCTTCCGGCGCATCACCTTCTTCCTCGACCGCCCGGACGTGATGGCGCGCTACACCACGACCATCCGCGCGGACCGGGCCCGGTACCCGGTGCTGCTGTCGAACGGCAACCTCGTCGCCACCGGCGACGACGGTGCCGGCCGGCACTGGGCGAAGTGGGAGGACCCGTATCCGAAGCCGTCGTACCTGTTCGCGCTCGTCGCCGCGAAGCTCGACGTGCTCGAAGACGCCTTCGTCACGCGCTCGGGGAAGCGCGCGCAGCTCGCGATCTACGTCGAACCGGGCAAGCTCGACCAATGCGCCTTTGCGATGCAGGCGCTCAAGAAATCGATGAAGTGGGACGAGGACGTGTTCGGCCTGGAGGTCGACCTCGACCGCTACATGATCGTCGCCGTCGGCGACTTCAACATGGGCGCAATGGAGAACAAGGGCCTGAACATCTTCAACACCAAGTACATCCTGGCGCGACCGGACATCGCGACCGACACCGACTTCCTCAACATCGACCGCGTCGTCGCGCACGAGTACTTCCACAACTGGACCGGCAATCGCGTCACCTGCCGCGACTGGTTCCAGCTCTCCCTCAAGGAGGGGCTCACCGTCTTCCGCGACCAGGAGTTCGGCGCCGACACGTACTCGCGCGCCGTGACGCGCATCCAGGAGGTGAGGGGCCTGCGTGCCGCCCAGTTCCCGGAGGACGCGGGGCCGATGGCGCATCCGGTGCGGCCCCAGTCCTACATGGAGATCTCGAACTTCTACACCGCGACGGTGTACGAGAAGGGCGCCGAGGTCGTGCGCATGATCCATACGCTCCTCGGCGCCGCGGGCTTCCGGCGCGGGATGGATCTCTACTTCCGGCGCCACGACGGCCAGGCCGTCACCACCGACGATTTCGTCGCGGCGATGGCGGACGCGAACGGCGCCGACCTCGCGCAGTTCAAGCGCTGGTACGACCAGGCCGGGACGCCGACGCTCGCCGCGCGCGGCGAGTACGACGCGGCGGCAAGGCGCTATACGCTCACGGTCGAGCAGTCGGTACCGCCGACGCCGGGACAGCCGCACAAGCTGCCGATGCACGTCCCGCTTGCGCTCGGGCTCGTGGGTCCGGACGGCCGCGAGATCCCGCTCCGGCTCGACGGCGAGACGCAGCCTGCCGGCACCGATCGCGTGCTGTCGGTGCGCGCGCCCCAGGCGCGGTTCGAATTCGTCGACGTGCCGCAACGGCCGGTTCCATCCCTGCTGCGGCGCTTCTCGGCTCCGGTCAACCTGAAGTTCGAGTACGCCGAGGCGGACCTGGTGCACCTCATGGCGCACGACTCCGACGCGCTCAATCGCTGGGAGGCCGGTCAGCGCCTCGCGCTCGCGATCATCCTGCGCGGCGTCGAGGCCGTCCGCGCCGGGCGGGACGTGGAGGTGCCGCAGTCGTTCATCGACGCGGTCGGGCGGGTTCTCGGCGCGGGTGCGCTCGATCCGGCGTTCGCCGCCGAGGCGCTGGTGCTGCCGTCCGAAACCTACGTCGCGGAGCAGATGGACATCGTCGATCCCGATGCCGTTCACGCCGCGCGGAACGCGCTGCGCCGCGCGATCGCGCGAGCGCTGCGGGCGGAGCTTCTCGCGGCGTACTGTTCGCTCGAGGTGCGGGGCGCCTATAGCCCGGATGCGCAGTCGGCCGGCCGCCGCGCCCTGCGCAACATGGCGCTCGGGCTGCTCATGGAGCTCGCCGATCCGGAGATCGAGGCGCTTTCGGTCGCGCAGTTCGATCGCGCCGACAACATGACCGACCGGATGGCCGCGCTCGGCGCGCTCGCGAACTCCGACGCCGCAGCGCGCGCGCCCGCGCTGGAGCGCTTCTACGCCGAGTGGAAGCGCGAGCCGCTCGTGGTCGACAAGTGGCTGGCGGTGCAGGCCGCCTCGCGCCGTGCCGACACCCTGGAACGGGTGCAGGCGCTGCTGACGCACGAGGCGTTCGACCTCCGCAATCCGAACAAGGTGTACGCGCTCATCCGCAGCTTCTGCGCGAACCACGTGCGCTTCCACGCCGCGGACGGCGCCGGCTACGCGTTCGCCGCCGACCGGGTGCTGGAGCTCGACCCGCTCAACCCGCAGATCGCTGCCCGGCTCGCACGCGCCTTCGACCGCTGGCGGCGCTTCGACGCCAGCCGCCAGGCGCACGCCCGCGCCGCGCTCGAGCGCATCCGCGCCGCTGCCACCCTCTCGAAGGACGTCGGCGAGGTGGTGACCAAGGGGCTCGCGTAGCGCGGGCGCGATTTTTTCGCGCGGCTGCGGCCGCGGCCGGCGTAAGCTGGCGACCGCGGGGCCGGCGGCCCGCGGCGGACTACGGGGGAGAGTCCGCGGAGGAGAGTCCGAGCGTTGCAGCGGAAGACGACAATGAGCGGAACGAGGCGCGCGGCTGTCATGCGGCGGCTGTCCCTTCCGCTCTGCGCCCTGCTCCTGGTCGCATGCTCGACCACCCATACCTACCCGACCTCCGCTGCCCCGACGGGCAAGCGCAAGCCGCCCGCAGAATCCGAGTTCCGCGCCGCCGAACTCCTGAAGAGCGACATCGATGCCGCCGCCGAGCTGCACCTGCAGGAGAGCCTCGCGTCGACCCGCCTGCTGATGGAGAAGCTCTACCGCCGCAACCCGCGCGAGCTGACGAAGAGCGGGTTTCTCACGGTCGAGGCGGCGGTCAAGCGCGGCTTCGACCCGAAGTACCGCTTTCGCATGCCCGAGCTCAAGGGGGCGCACGGCACCGAGGCGATCCAGCTCGCGCTCCGGCCGGAGTACGCGGGCGACCGGGTGTTCGCCTTCTCGGTCGGCCTCGCAGGCATGGTCGTGCTCGCGTACGGCGACAAGACCGAGATCTACCTCACCGACGCGCTCGATGCGCAAAGGCTGTACAACGCTGCACGCAACGTCGAGATCGCTGCGTGGAAGCTCGCGAATGCGCGCGACGCCCAGGGGCAGCTCCTGTTGCTGTCGAACGAGGCCGCGGCAGATGCGCAGAACCTCTCGTTCGAGCGCGAGATCGGCAAGCTGATCGCCTACCAGGACGTCATGGCGCGCGTCACCGCGCAGCGCACGAACCGCATCATCCGCCGCTCGACTCAGTTCATCGCCACCGCTGTGTTCCTGCCGCTTTGAACGCGGTCCTCTTCGACCTGGGCAAGGTCCTGCTCGACTGGGATCCGCGCTATTTCTACGCGCGCCACTTCCCGGGGGATGCCGCGGCGCTCGAGCGCTTCGTGTGCGAGGTGGTCGCGCCCGAATGGATACTCCAGATGGATGCCGGGATGCCGGCCGCGCAGGCCATCGCCGAGCGCAGCCGCCGGTTCCCGGAGCACGCGGCGCTGATCGCGCAGTGGCCGCACGGGTGGCCGACGATGCTGCGCGGCGAGATCTCCGGGAGCGTCGCGATCCTCGCCGAGCTGCGCGACCGCGGGCACCGCCTCTGCGCGCTCACCAACTTCTCGACCGAGACGTTCCCGATCGCCCGTGCGCGGCATGCGTTCCTCGGCTGGTTCGAGGACGTCGTGGTGTCGGGCGAGCACGGGCTGGTCAAGCCCGATCCGCGGATCTATCGCCTCGCGATCGAGCGCTGCCGGCTCGATCCGGCGCACACCGTGTTCGTCGACGATTCCCCGGCGAACGTCGCCGCCGGGCGCGCCGCCGGACTGCACGCGCTGCACTTCACCTCGCCGGACCGCTTGCGCACCGAGCTCGCCGCGCTCGGACTGCTTTCCCGCATGGCCTAGCCGCCGCGCGCCTTCGTTTCCATGCGCTGATCGAACCGCGCGACGTTCACGACCACGCGCTCGTGCGTGCCTTCGCTGATCGGCTCCTTTTCATCGCGCGCCGACACGCGGAATCGCAGCGCACGCCCCTCGACCGCGACCAGCTCCGCCTCGGCTCGAACGCGCATCCCGACCGGCGTCGCGGCGAAATGACGCACCGCGAGGTCGGTGCCGAGCGACTGATGCCCCGGCGGCAGCAGGTGCTCGACCGCGGCCAGCGCGGCGGCTTCGAGCAGGTTGATGACGACCGGCGTCGCGAGTACCTTTACGCGGCCGCTGCCGACGTGCGGCGCGGTGTGCTCGTCGCCGACCGTCAGATCGACGCTGCCGCACAGGCCGGGTATCAGGGCGTTCGGGATGTCCACGCGGGTCGGCTCCTTCGCGCCGGGTGCAGCAGCCATGGTACCGCCCGAGCCACGCCAATTGACGGGGGTCAAAGCCGGGTCTGCCGCGGCACGGAGAATCGCCTGAAACGGCTGCCGAGGCAGCAAGGAGGCGCTCCGATGATCCGCACGTTTCTTCTGCCCTGGGATGGTTCCGAGAATTCCCGCCGGGCGCTCGACTTCCTGCTCAAGCTGTTGAAGCAGCAGTCGCCCGCGGAAGTGCATCTGCTCAACGTGCAGCACCGCGCACCGATGCTCGAGCGCATGACCGGCGGACGGCCACTCGAGATCCAGGCCATCGAGGGGCCGGCCCTGGAAGCCGGCCGCAAGGTGCTCGAGCACGGGGCAAAACGGGTGACGGCCGCCGGCGTCCCGCACGTGACGAAGGTCGTCGTCGGCGACGCGGCGCACGAGATCGTCGAGTATGCGAAAGCCCATCACTGCGAGGGCATATTCATGGGCACGCGCGGACTCGGCACCGTCGGCACGCTCGTGCTGGGGTCGGTCGCGCACAAGGTGCTGCATCTGACGCACGTCCCGATCACGCTGGTCAAGTGATCGAGCCTCGCGCGGCCGCGCGCCACCGCGCGAACCGTGGAACAATCCCCGCATGGGGATGATGGTCGAGGGAGCGTGGCGGGACGACTGGTACGACACGCGCGTCTCGGGCGGTGCGTTCGTGCGCCCCGAGACCGCGTTCCGCAGCCGCGTCGCGGCCGACGGCAGCACGGGCTTTCCCGCTGCGGCAGGTCGATACCACCTGTACGTCGCGCTGGCGTGTCCGTGGGCGCACCGCACGCTCGTCGTGCGTGCATTGAAGGGCCTCGAGGAGGCGCTCCCGGTGTCCGCCGTCGATCCCGACAACGTCGCGCAGGGTTGGGCGTTCACCGGCGCGGCCGGCACGACGCTCGACCGTGCGAACGGCTGCCGCTTCCTGCACGAGGTCTACCAGCGGGCGCAATCCGACTACACCGGGCGCGTGACCGTGCCCGTGCTGTGGGACACGACGGCCCGGACGATCGTCAACAACGAGTCCGCCGAGATCATCCGCATGCTGAACCGGGAGTTCGACGCGTTCGCGGCGCACGCTTTGCCCGACCTCTACCCCGCGGAGCTGAGCGGCGAGATCGACGCGGTCAACGACCGCGTGTACCGGACGGTGAACAACGGCGTGTACCGCGCCGGCTTCGCCACCGCCCAGGACAAGTACGACGAGGCGGTCACCGCGCTCTTCGAGTCGCTCGACTGGCTGGAGGATCGACTCGCGATGCGGCGCTGGCTGTGCGGCAATCGCTTCACCGAGGCGGACGTGCGGCTGTGGACGACGCTGGTGCGCTTCGACGCCGTCTACCATGGTCACTTCAAGTGCAACCTGCGCCGGCTCGCCGACTACCCCGCGCTGTGGGGCTACACGCGCGACGTCTACGCGCTGCCCGGGGTGGCCGCGACGGTGGACCTGGCGCAGATCAAGCGTCACTACTACGGTAGCCAGATCAAGGTGAATCCGACCCGCATCGTTCCGAAGGGGCCGCTCCTCGATCTCGCCGCGCCGCACGATCGCGCGCGGCTGGGACCCGCGCCGCTCTCGCGGGCGTGACCTTCGTCAACCCCGGTCCCGCCGAACCGTTACAGACTCCCGTGCCATGACGCGGCATACTCCGCGCCGACGGCTTCGAGGGGCCTGCCCGCCATGACCGAGCTTTCCCACCCGCATCGTCTCGCCCCCAGCCACCCGCAGCTGCCGGTGGCGGCCTACTTCGACCCGGAGATCCTGGCTCGCGAGAAGGCGCTGCTCTTCGACAAGGGCCCCGGCTACGTCGGCCACGAGCTGATGGTGCCGAACGCGGGCGACTTCATCACCCTCGAATGGGCGAAGCACGGCAAGGCGCTGGTCCACGGCCCGCGCGGGGTGAACCTGCTCTCGAACGTGTGCCGCCATCGCCAGTCGCTGCTGCTCGAAGGTCGCGGCAACGCACAGAACATCGTTTGTCCGGTGCACCGCTGGACCTACGACCTGGACGGGCGACTGATGGGCGCGCCCGATTTTGCGCAGACGCCGGACGCACCGCTCAAGTCGACCCCGCTCCGCGGCTGGCAGGGCCTGCTCTTCGCGGGAGAACGCGACGTGACGGCCGATCTCGCCGGTTTCGATCTCGTCGCGGACTACAACTTCGAGGGCTACGCGTTCGACCACGTCCAGGTCGACCACTGCCCGTTCAACTGGAAGACGTTCCTCGAGTTCTACCTCGAGCTCTACCACGTGGAGCCGTTCCATCCGGGGCTCAAGAAGTTCGTCGACGCGGGCAACTACAAGTGGGGATTCGGCGAGCGCTGGTCGTGGCAGATCCTCGGCATCAAGGACGGCTTCCGCTACCAGACCTCGCGCAACTACCAGCGCTACCGCGACGCCTACCTCAAGTGGTCGGGCGGGCAGATGCCGAAGTACGGCACGCTCTGGTCGATCTACTACCCCAACGTCATGCTCGAGTGGTACCCGGGCGCGCTCGTGATCAGCACGATCCTTCCCATCGCCCCCGATCAGACCATCAACGTCCTCGAGTTCTACTACCCCGAGGAGGTGGCGCTGTTCGAGCGCGAGCTCGTGGAGGCGCACCAGGCGGCCTACCACGAGTCGGCGGCCGAGGACGCAGCGGCGTGCGTTTGGCTGCAGAAAGGCCGCCAGGCGCTGTACGCGCTGGGCGAGGACGACGCGGGTCCGTATCACTCGCCGCACGAGCACGGCATGGTGCACTTCCACGAGTTCTGGCGGAAGGAGCTCGGCGCGTAAGCCACCGAGCAGGGGTCAGGCGGGCGTCGCCGCGCCCGCGGGATCGTAGTCGACCGTCCTGATGAAGTAGGCGAGCGCGCCGGGCGCCAGGAACGCGAGCGGGGACGCGACCGAGGCGGCGCGCGGCCAGCGCGGGCAGGGCTCAGAGCCGCTTCGAAGCGACCTTGTCGCGACCGCTGCGGACCGCATCGGCGAGCGCCTCGTCGGCGCGGCGCACGAGGGTGTCGGGGGTCCATTCGACCGCGCCTTCGCTCGCCGAGACGCCGAACGTCATGGTGACGTTCACGTGCTGGTGCTGCTGAAGCCCGATCGCGATCGGGGTCTTGCGGATGCGCTGGCGCATGCGCTCGGCCAGCGTCGCGCCGCTTTCCAGGTCGCAACGGCCGAGGAACACCAGGAACTCGTCCGGGCCGAAGCGCGACACGGTGTCCGAGCGTCGCACGACGCCGCGGATGCGATTGGTCACTTCGCGCAGCACTGCGTCGCCTGCGGGCGCGCCGTGCTCCTTGACGACCACGTCGAAGCGGTCGATCTCGCCGAGGATCACCGCAACCGCCTCCTGCTCGCGCTTGGCGCGATGGAACTCGCGGTCGAGCAGCTCGAACATCGCGTGGCGGTTCCAGAGCTGCGTGCGGGTGTCGACGAGCGCGCGGCTGCGCTGCTGGTCGCGCTGCTTGAGCAGCTCCGCCTGCGAGCGACCGAGCGCGGCGAGTGCCAGTTCGGACTCGGCAAGGCGGCCGAGCTCGCGCAACAGCAGCAGATCGCCCTCCGCGAGCGCGTTGGGCGCGCGGTCGCACACGCCGAGCGTGCCCGCGACCGCCCCGTCGGGCCCGACCAGCAGCGTCCCCGCGTAGAACCGCAGCTGGAGCCGGCCGGTGACCCACGGGTGCTCCTTGAACCGCGGATCGGCAAGCAGGTCCGGGATCACGAGCGGCCCTGCGCCCGCAAGCGTTGCCGCATCGAAGGCGACTTCGGTGCCGAGCGCGCTCGCCGGGACGCCCTGTCCCGTGAACAGGCGGGGGGCACGCTCGTGGAGGAGGGAGAGCAGAACGACCGGGACGCGGAACAGGCGCCGGGCGACACGAGTGACGATGTCCAGCCGGTCCGCAAGGGTGGCACCCTCGGGGTCGGTGGGAGCCTGCGCTTGTTCGGGAGCGTTCGTGGCCATCGGAATCGCGCCGGGTGCGACCCCGGATGCCAAAATGATGGCTTTCCCGGCTGCCGGCGTCCACCCCGACGCGCGGCCGGGCGCGAGTTTGTGCCCCCCCGGCGACGGGTGGTCGGCCATTTCTCACGGAAGGGGTGGGGCGGGCCCGCCGATCCAGTTGTAATGGGAACCTGCGCGTAACCTGCCGGGTCTACCCTGAACCCCCCGTCCGTCGCCCCCCGAAAAAAAGAGAGGCAAGCCCCAAACATGCGAACCATCGATGACTTGGTCCGGGAGCGTCCCGCCGCCCGAAGCACGCAAGCCCATGTCCGGCAGGAACCCCTGGCGCCCTACCTCGCCCGCGGCGACCATGGCTCGAGTTCCACGCTGCGCCGGGTGCTGCGGACCGGACCGGCGGGGGCCGACACGCCCTTCGAGGACGACGGCACGCAACGGCTCGCGCAGGCGCTGCATGCGCTCGTATTCGAGCCCGCGCGGTTCGCCACCGAGCATCTGGTGCTCGACCGCGACACGCCGCCCGTCGACGAGCAGGTCGACGCGCTGGACCGCGTCTGGATCACCGGCGCCGAGTATGCCCGGCTCGTCGGCGCGCGCGACGCGATCCGCGCTTACCCGCGGGCGCCGCTCGCGGCGTGGATCGACGCCGGCATGAAGGAGATGTCGGTCTACTGGACCGACGAGCTCGGGCGGCGCTGGAAGGCGCGCCCCGACTGCTTCACCGACGAGATCATCCTCGAGCTGAAGACGACCGGCGACGTGCGGCCACGCGGATTCGCGCGCACCCGCAAGCGTTTCGGGTACGACGTGCAGGCCGCGCACTACGTGGATGCGATCCGGCGCCTCACCGGACGCACGCCGCGCTTCGCCTTCATCGCGGTGGAGCTGCAAGCGCCCTTCTACGCGTGGATGCACGAGCTGTCGCGCGCCGATCTCGCGCGCGCGGCGGTGCAGCTCGAGCTCGCTCGCGAGCAGCTGAGTTCTTCACGGTTGGAGCACCCGGCGGCAGCTTCCCGAAGCGCTTGATGGATTCGGCGCCGGGCCCGGTATCGGTCTTGCTGCCGGGCACCTTGAACGCGCAGCGACTGAAGTTCGGCCAGCGGTAGAGGGACGTCCTGCGTCTCCTTCTCCCAGCCGGCGTCGCGGACCACGATGCTCTGCTCGTCGTCCATCCCCCCACTGCGCTGAGAGCGCCGACTGCCTAAAAAGTAGCGCTGGCCATCGACGACGCGGCAGGTGCCAAGGGCGGTGCGTCCTAAGGAGGATAGAATCGCCCGCCTCCCGAGCCGCCGATGCCGCCCGCACCCGACGACCGCCGCTGGCTCGACACGTTCTTCGCGTGGTACTTCGTGTCGGTATGGGGTTCGGGCTATCTTGCGACCAAGGTGGGGCTGGAGTATGCCGCCCCGTTCACGTTCCTCACCCTGCGGTTTGCGCTCGGGGCGGCGCTGATGATCCCGGTCGTGCTGTGGCTGCGGCCGCGCTGGCCCGCCACGCGGCACGAGCTCGGCCACGTCGTGATCGCGGGCCTGCTGATGCACGCGGTCAACCTGGGTGGGAGCCACTACACGCAGTACCTCGGACTCTCCGCCGGCATCACTGCACTCCTCCTGTCCGCGCAACCGCTCCTCACCGCGATCGTCGCGTCGCGCTGGCTGCACGAGCGGCTCGCGCCGGCGCAGTGGACCGGCGTGGCGCTCGGCCTCGCCGGCGTCGCGCTCGTCGTGTGGCACAAGATCGACGTGAACGCGATCACGGCGGGCGCCCTGATCGCGGTGACGGTCTCGCTCGCCGCGGTGACCGCGGGCACGCTCTACCAGCGTTTCTTCTGCGCCGGTGTCGACCTGCGCGGCGCGCCGCTGGTGCAGTTCGTCGCCTCGCTGGCGGTGATGGCGCCGCTCGCGTGGGCCGTCGAGGGACTGCGCGTCGCCTGGAGCTGGCAGCTCGTCGCCGCGGTGGCGTTCCTCGTGATCCTGGCGTCGATCCTGGCCGTCAACGCGCTGCACGTCCTGATGCGCCGCGGACAGGCGGCACGCGTCACGACGCTCCTCTATCTCACGCCGATCTTTGCGGTCCTGCTCGAGTACCTGATGTTCGGCGAGGTGCCGAGCGCGCTGAGCCTGGTGGGGATCGCCGTGACCAGCCTCGGTGTCGCGCTCGTCGCCTGGCGCCGGTAGAACGGACGCACATCCGCGTCGCGGGCGGCGAGTACAATCGCCCCCCGGCGTCAATACCAACAACTCCAGGAGGCTGCATGAAGCGCATCGTGCTCTTCGTCCTGACGAACGTCGCCGTGCTGGCGGTGCTGACGATCGTGCTCAAGGTCCTCGGTCTCGATCGGGTGGTCGCGCAGGAGGGCTTCGCGGTCGGCCCGTTGCTCGCATTTTCGGCGGTCGTCGGCTTCACCGGCGCGATCATCTCGTTGCTGATGTCAAAACCGATGGCGAAGTGGTCGACCGGCGCCCAAGTGATCGACGGCAGTGAGAGCTCGGACCACGCGTGGCTCGTTCAAACGGTGCGGGGGCTCGCGCAGAAGGCCGGCATCGGCATGCCCGAAGTGGCGGTCTACGAGGGCGAGCCGAACGCCTTCGCTACCGGCGCGTTCAGGAACTCCGCTCTCGTGGCGGTGTCGACCGGGCTCCTCCAGTCGATGAACAGGGACGAGGTTGGCGCCGTGCTGGGCCACGAGGTCGCGCACGTGGCGAACGGCGACATGGTCACGATGACGCTGATTCAGGGCGTCGTGAACACGTTCGTCGTGTTCCTGTCGCGCATCGTCGGCACGATCGTCGACCGGACCGTGTTCCGTACCGAACGGGGCATCGGTCCGGGCTACTTCATCACCGTAATCGTGTGCCAGATCCTGTTCGGCCTGCTCGCTTCGCTGATCGTGGCGTGGTTTTCGCGACAGCGCGAGTTCCGCGCCGATCGCGGCTCGGCCGACTACCTCGGCACCCCGCAGCCGATGATCAACGCGCTCGCGCGCCTCGGCGGCCTGGAGCCCGGCGCGCTCCCGCAGTCGATCAAGGCGATGGGAATCAGCGACCGGCCCGGGATCATGGCCCTCTTCTCGACTCACCCGCCGATGGAAGAACGCATCGCCGCACTGCGGGCGCGCGGCTGAACCAAGGAGCACTAAGATGATCGATCTCTACACTGCCGCGACGGCCAATGGCCACCGTGCCGCGATCGCGCTCGAGGAATCCGGCCTCGCGTACCGCGCCCACAAGCTCAACCTGCAGGCGGGCGATCAGCGCAAACCCGAATACCTGAAGATCAACCCCGCGGGTGCGATTCCCGCGATCGTCGACGACGCAGGGCCGGGTGGCAAGCCGCTCGTGCTCGCCCAGTCCGGCGCGATCGTGCTCTACGTGGCGGAGAAATCGGGCAAGTTCCTGCCGCAGGATCCCGCGCACCGCGCGGTCGCGCTGCAGTGGCTCCTGCAAGCGTGCTCCGACGTCGCGGGAGGCAGCGGAACCCTTTTCCAGCTCTCGATGGTCGCGCCGGAGAAGTCCGCGCCGAACGTCGAGTTCTTCGAGAAGCGGCTGATGAACGCGCTGCGCGCGGCCGACGAGCGGCTCGCGGGCCGCGACTATCTCGCCGGCGAGATCTCGGTCGCGGATTTTGCGCTCTACCCGGTGGTCGCGACGCGCAAGCCCGTCATCGAGAAACACGGCGGTCTGCCGAACCTGGCGAAGTGGGCCGACCGCATGGCGGCACGGCCGGGAATCGCGAAAGGGATGCAGGTTTCCGTCTGAGCGTTGGCCGACCCGACCGAAAGTCGAACGAAGCGGAGAAAACGGTGAAGAAGATCTCGACGGTGGTGTTCGCCACGGCGCTGACGGCCGGTACGCTCGGCGCGTCGGCGCAGACCTTTCCGGTGAAGCCGGTGCACATCACCGTGCCCTTCACCCCCGGCAGCGCGACCGACATCTCGGCGCGCGCGATGCAGCAGAAGCTCGCGGAGTTCTGGGGGCAGCCGGTGATCGTCGAGAACCGGCCCGGCGCCGGCGGCACCATCGGCGCGGCCCAGGTCGCAAAAGCGCCGCCGGACGGCTACCTGCTGCTGGTGCACTCCTCGGGGCACGCGGCAAACCCCTCGATCTACGCAAAGCTGTCTTACGACACGGCGAAGGATCTGACCGGGATCGCGCCGGTGGCCGGGCAGGCGACCGTTCTGGTCGTCGCGCCCTCGTCCGGCTACAAGACGCTCGGGGAGCTGCTGGCCGCCGCGAAAGCCAAGCCCGGAACCATCAATTTCGCATCCGCGGGCTCCGGAAGCGGCACCCATCTCAACGGCGAAAAGTTCAAGGGGATGGCGGGCATCGACGTGGTGCACGTTCCCTACAAGGGCACGCCCGAAGCGCTCACCGACACGATCGCCGGCCGGGTCACCTACTATTTCTCGCCGATCGCCGCAGCGCTGCCGCACATCCGCGACGGCAAGCTCGTGCCGCTGGCGGTGAGCACGGCGACTCGCACCAGCCTGCTTCCCGACGTGCCGACCGTCGCGGAGGCCGGCGTGCCGAACTTCAGCTTCAATCTGTGGACCGGGATGTTCGCGCCCGCGGGCACACCGCCCCAGGTCCTGGACAAGATCGCGAGCGACATTCAGCGCGCGTGGGCCGACCCGGAGCTGAAAGCGCGACTCGCCAAGATCGGGCTGGAGCCGATGCCGATGACGCCGGCGCAGTTCAATCAGTTCGTGAGAGCCGAGATCGACGATGCGGCGCGCGTTCTGGCCGCGGCGGGCGTGAAGCCCCAGTGAGGCGACGCTAGACCCCGCGCGATCCATGCCGATTCTCGAGCTGGACGGCCTGCGCGTCGAGTACGATCGCAGCGGCAGCGGGCCGGATCTGCTCTGCATTCACTCGCTGCTCACCGAGCTGACCGTGTTCGACCGGGTGCTGCCGTCGCTCGCGGCGACCCGCCGCGTGACCCGCTTCAATCTACCCGGGTTCGGCGAGTCGACGCCGACTGCGTTCGACTCGGTGGCCGATCACGCGGACCACGTCGCGCGCGTGATGCAGGCGCTCGAGCTGCCCGCGTCGACCGCCGTGTTCGGCAACGGCTTCGGCGCCTTCGTGACGGTCGAGCTCGCCATCCGTCACGGCCGGCGGCTGGGGCCGCTCGTGCTCGCCGATGCGGTCGCCGCGTTTCCGGAGGCGGCCCGCGTGCCGTTCCGCGTCATGGCCGAAAAGGTGCGCGCGGGCGGCATGCCTGCGGTGCTCGATGCCGCGATCGGGCGCATGTTCCCGCCGGAGTTTGCGGCGCGCAACGCGGACGTGATCGGGGCGCGCAGGCACGCCCTCGCGTCGGTCGCCCCCGACTGCTTCGCGCGCGCCTGCCTCGCGCTTGCGGCGCTCGACCTGACGCCGCGCCTCGGCGGCCTCGGGAACCGCACGCTCGTGCTCTGCGGCGCGCTCGATCAGACCACGCCTCCCGTGCTCGCGCGGGCGCTGGCGGAGCGGATTCCGGGCGCGACCTTTCGGGAGATCCCCGGATCCGGACACTGTCCGATGCTCGAGCAGCCGGAGACGCTGGTTCAGTTTCTCGCGGAGTTTCTCGTCTGAGACGTCCGGGCGAGCCGGAAGAACAACCGGTAGAGCCACACGCCGCTGGCCAACGTGGCGGCAATGGCGATCCATGCGAGGCCCGGCACCGACTCGAACCCCTTCACGCCGAGCCGCAGCGCCACGACCCACGCAAGCCAGACGCCGAATCCGGAGACGACGACTAGGCGCTTGCGCGGATCGCGCCACGACACCTTGCGCAGACACGCGGTCAGCACCGCGGCGACGAACGGCACCGTGACGACGACGTCGACGAGGTAGTGCTCGCCGCGCGCCAGTGCGGCCAAGACGATCAGCGCAAGCGCGGCCAGGCACGCCCGCGCGATCCAGCGCCAGCCGATCACCCGTGCGTACGCCCAGAAGACGATCGCCCAGCCGACCTGGAGCGCCGGAATCGCATCGCGCGGCCAGGGCGGCACCGCGGTGCGCGCCTCGGGTACCGCGTCCAGCGGCGGCAGGTGGTCGGGAAAGCGTTCTCCGAGCAGATAGCGCGGACCGGCCGCCGGAAGCAGCTGATAGGCGGCGAACGCGCACGCTGCGCCCAGTGCCCAGACGAGCAGCAGGTTCGTCGCGGGCTCCGCACGCCGGCGCAGGGTGATGCCATAAAGCGCGGCGTATCCGAAGGTCTGGTAGTCGTACATCGAGTCGAGCAGGTCGCGCGCGACCGGTGCGCCGGCGAGCGCGCGCGCGGCGAGCGGCGCAGCCTGGAATCCGAGCGTCGCGTCGAAGCGGTACAGCAGCGCGTCGAACGTGGTCGGGTGCAGCGTGATGGTCGCCTGCAGGTAGCTCGCCAGGAACGCGGACCAGAGCACGATGAAGAGGCAACCGCCGAGCGCGGCACGCGCGGTGCGACGCACGTCGGCGTCACCGCGCAAGGCAAGCCAGCCGAGCACGACGACGCTCGCAACACCGAGCCACAGTGCCATCACGAGAACGTAGTAGACGTGCTCCATCTCCCCCAGCCCCTCGAGGCTCGGCATCCCGTACAGCGCGAGATGCGCGGCCGCCCCGGCGAGGCCCGCGACCATGACTGTTGCCACGGGGCGACGATCGGCAATCGCGCAGAAGAACACCGTGGCGAGCAGCGCCACGAACGGGCCGATGGACAGCGGCAGCGACGGGTAGCTGAGGAAGCGCCACGCCTCGGCGACCGGCGTCGGCGCGAAGCCGATGGCGCCGAGCGCCATGCCTGCGCCGAACAGTCCGAGCGCGAGATAGAGCGCGAGGCGCAGGTCGCTGCGCATGTTCGATCCACGGGATGAGGACGCCGTGACGATAACGCATGCCCGGTCGCGCGCGCCCGCGCGACGCCTCGGCGTCGAGGGATAGTGCCCCGGCGAACCGTCGCGCCCCTGACAGGTTGTCGACTTCCCGCGGCATTTCGCACGGGCACGACCGCGTGGAAGGCGCCGGAAAGCCCGGCCCTTCCGACGTTCTTTCGCACGACGCGAATCCGTTTCGGGAGGCTTCGGGTGCGGCAATGCGAAAAATTTCCTGGGCTGGTCGCCGCGCCCGGTCGCGGGCGGACCCCTGGCAGCGCTCTTGCTACCTGTATGTCGGAGCGGCCCGGGTGCGGACTTTTTTCTCATCCGCCCGGACCAGCGAGAACAGAGCACATGAATCAGCCGCAGCCCGTTTCGGCCGCCGATGCGCTGCCGTCGCTTGCGACGTCGCAGCCCCTCCTCACCGTCCTGCTCGACAGCCTGGACGGGATGGTCTATCGGCTGCGCGTCGATCCCGACTGGACGATCGAGTACGTCAGCGACGGCTGTGAGTCGCTGCTCGGCCTCCCGGCCGACCGGCTAGCTGGACAGGCCCGAATCGTCTATGACCGCCTGATCGATCCCGACGACCGCCAGCGCGTCCGCGCCGAGTTCTATCGCGTGCTGATCGAGGGGCGGCCGTTCCAGGTCGAGTACCGGCTCAGTCTGCCCGACGGGACCTCCAAATGGGTGCTCGAGCGCGGTGCCGCGTTCCGCGACCGGCACGGGCGCCGGATGCTCGAAGGCTTCGTCGAGGACGTCACCGACCGGCATCGCGCGGTGGAGGCGCTCGCGAACGCGGAGAGCCGCTTTCGCTCGATCTTCGAGAACACCGTCGAAGGCATCTACCAGACCAGCGTCGAGGGCCGCTACATCAGCGCGAACCCGGCGCTTGCACGCATCTACGGCTACGAGTCGCCGGACGAGCTGATGAGCTCGCTCGCGGCGGCCGGGCGCAGCCTCTATGTCGAAGCGACCCGCCGTGCGGACTTCGAGCGGCTGATGCGCGAGGTCGGATCGGTCACGCAATTCGAGTCCCAGGTCCACCGCCGCGACGGGTCGGTGATCTGGATCTCGGAGAACGCGCGCGTGGTGCGCGCCGCCGACGGCCGCGCGCAGTACTACGAGGGGACCGTCGAGGACATCACCGAGCGCAAGCGCTATCAGGCGGAGCTCGAGTTCCAGGCGACGCACGACGCGCTCACCGGCCTGCCGAACCGCGGCCTGCTCGAGGACCGCCTGCGCCAGGCGATTGGCTACGCGCACCGCAACGGGTCGCTGGTCGCGGTCGCCTTCATCGATCTGGACCGCTTCAAGGTGATCAACGACAGTCTCGGGCACGGCTCGGGCGACGAGGTGCTGATGCGCGTCTCGCGTCGCATCCGCGGCGCGCTGCGCGAGATCGACACGGTCGCGCGCCAGGGCGGCGACGAGTTCGTGGTGGTGCTCGCCGAGCAGCCGACCGTCGAGTCGGTGGTGGCCGTGGTCGAGCGCGTCATCGAGGAGGTCGCGCAGCCGGTCACGATCGAAGGCCGCGAGCTGTACGTCACCTGCTCGGTCGGCGTCGCGCTGTACCCGACCGACGGCGGCGACGTCACGACGCTGCTGCGCAACGCCGACGCCGCGATGTTCAGCGCGAAGGAGCGCGGGCGCAACAGCTTCCAGTTCTACGCTCCGAACATGAACGCGCTCGCGCTCGAGCGCCTCGCAATGGAGGGCAGCCTGCGCCGCGCGACCGAGCGCGAGGAGTTCGAGGTCCACTACCAGCCGCGCGTGGACATCCGCTCCAAGCAGATCGTCGGCATGGAGGCGCTGGTGCGCTGGCGCGACGCCGAGCTCGGCTTCGTTCCGCCGGCGAAGTTCATCCCGGTCGCCGAGGAAGCGAACCTCATCAACCAGATCGGCGAGCAGGTGCTGCGCGCCGCGTGCCGGCAGGCGCGCGAATGGGTCGACCTAGGCTTCGACGGGCTGAGCGTGTCGGTGAACCTCTCGGCGCGCCAGTTCCGGCAGGGCCACCTCGTCGCGACGATCCAGTCGGCGCTCGCCGAGAGCGGGCTCGAGGCCGAGCGCCTGGAGCTCGAGCTCACCGAGAGCACGATCATGGGGCACGGGCAGGAGTTCGTCGGGATGCTCGCCGACCTGAAGAAGCTCGGCGTGCGCGTCGCGATCGACGACTTCGGCACCGGCTACTCGAATCTCTCGTACCTGTCGCGCTTCCCGATCGACTCGCTCAAGATCGATCGCTCGTTCGTGAGCGAAGTGGCCAACGACCAGCAGCACGCGCTGCTGGCGCAAGCGGTGATCTCGCTCGGCCACAGCCTGCGCCTGAAGGTCGTGGCCGAAGGCGTCGAGACCGCCGAGCAGCTCGACTTCCTGCGCCACCACGGCTGCGACGAGGTGCAGGGCTACTTCTTCTCGAAGCCCGTGCCGCCGGACGAGTTCACGCGCATGCTCGCGCGCTGGCCGAAGGCGGCGGCGAGCTGATCTCCCGGCGCGACGGCGCGCGCAGCTAGAACAGGTGCACGCTCGTCGGTGCGAGGAAGCCGATGCCGACGAAGATCAGCCCGACGACGCCGAGCCCACCGGCGATCCACGCGAGCAGCATGAAGCTGGTGATGATCGCCGCCGAGGCGAGCACGATCGCGATCTGGACCGCCGCCGACGCGAGCTCGTAGTGATGGTAGGCCGCCAGCGAGCGGTCGCGCTTCTCCTCGGCTGCTTTGGCGCGCGCGGCGAGCTCCTTGCGGCCCTCCTGCGTCTCCGGCTCGGAATCGTAGCGCGCAGCGGTCTTCTTCCAGTCCGCAGCCTTCTTCTCCATCGCCTCGCGCACCTGCGCGTTCGCCTGTCCCGGCGCCCCGACCTCGAAGATCTCGGCCGCCGTGCGCACGGTCGTCAGGCGGATCGTCTTCGACTGGAAGAACGCCCACAGGTTCGAAGCCTCGATGTTCAGGCTGAGCGCGGTGGTCTGCGCGCTCTTGCCGAGGGTCTCGGAAAACGCGAGCACGAGCGCGAGCACCGCGATCAGCAGCGCGATCTTCTTGTTGGACGGATCGATGTGGCCTGCGCCGGACATGGCTGTGTCTCTCCCTGTTGAGCAGCGGCGCGTATTGTGGCGAAAGCCGCGCCCCCACGCCATACTGCCGTTCGTCGTCGAGTCGGTCCGCATCAAGCTGATAGCATCCCGCGAATGGACATCAAGTCGCTCATCCGCACCATTCCCGACCACCCGAAACCGGGGGTGATGTTCCGCGACATCACCACGCTGCTGAAGGACCCGGCCGGCTTCCGCGTCACGATCGGCGAACTCGCGGGTCGGTACCGGGGCCGCCGCGTCGACAAGGTGGCGGGCATCGAGTCGCGCGGCTTCATCGTCGGCGCACCGCTGGCGCACCAGCTCGGCGCGGGGTTCGTCCCGCTGCGCAAGCGCGGGAAGCTGCCGGCCGAGGCCGTGGGCCACGACTACGCGCTCGAGTACGGGGTCGACCGCATCGAGATGCACGTGGACGCGATCTCCGCGGGCGAGCAGATCCTGCTCGTCGACGACCTGATCGCCACGGGCGGCACGGCGGAGGCCGCGGTCCGGCTGATCGAGGGCGCGGGGGCCCGCGTCGTCGAGTGCTGCTTCGTGATCGCGCTCACCGACCTCGGGGGCCGCGAGCGCCTGAAGGGGCTCGGGCATCCGGTCTTCGCGCTGGTCGAGTTCGAGGGCGATTGACCGGATCGCGCGCCCGTAGAATGCGCGCCTGCCGGGGCCCGCGTTGACGCTCGCCGCGATCATCCTCCTCACCGTCATGACCCACACCGCGTTTGCCGGTGCGCGGGTCGGCACGTCGCTGTTTGCGCTCTCCCTCGGCGCCAGCACGTTCGAGGTGGGCGTCATCGGCGCGCTGTTCGCCGCGCTGCCGATGTTCTTCTCGGTGAACGCGGGCCGCGCGATCGATCGCGTCGGCGTGCGCCCGCCGTTCCTGCTCGGAACCGCGCTCACTGCCATCGGCACCGCGCTCGCGTACGCGTGGCCCGCCCTGCCCGCCCTATATTTCGTCGCCACCCTGGTGGGGTCAGGGCTCGTGATCGTCCACATCGCGTCCAGCAACGCGGTGGGCGCGCTCGGCGCCCCGGCGGACCGCCCGCGCAATTTCAGCCTCCTCGCCCTCGGATTCTCGGGATCGGGTTTCCTCGGCCCGCTCGCCGCCGGGTTCATGATCGACGGGCTCGGGCACGCGCGCGCCTTCCTGGTGCTGGCGGTGTTCCCGCTGGTCGCGTTCCTCGCGCTCCTGTTCGGCCGGCTGCGCCTGCCGCGCCCCGCGCCGCCGCCGCCGCAGCGCGTCGAGCGCCGGGTCGGCGACCTGCTTGCCGATCGGAAGCTGCGGCACATCCTCGTGGCGAGCGCCCTGTTCAACGTGGCCTGGGACGTGTTCGTCTTCGTGGCGCCGATCTACGGCACGACGCTCGGCCTGTCGGCGAGCGCGATCGGCGTGCTGCTCGGGGCGTTCGCCGCCGCGACCTTCGTCGTGCGGCTCGCCCTGCCGACGCTGGTGCGCCGCACGCGCGAATGGACGCTGGTGGCCGTGGCGCTCGGGGTGGCGTGCATCGTGTACGCGGCGTACCCGCTCTTCCGCGACGTCGGGGTGCTGATGGCGCTCGCGTTCGTCCTCGGCCTCGGACTCGGCATGTCGCAGCCGATCGTGATGTCGCTGCTCTTCTCGGCCGCGCCGCCGAACCGCGCCGGGGAGGTGGTCGGGCTGCGGACCACGGTCCTCAACTTCATCCAGACGACCATCCCCCTCGCGTTCGGCGCGCTCGGCGCCGCGCTCGGCGTGACGCCGATCTTCTGGGCGATGGCGCTGGTGCTGGCCGCCGGGACGGCGTTCGCGCGGCGGCGATCCTGATGCGACGCGTCCTGGCCGCCGCCGCGATCGCGGCCCCGCCGCTCACCGTCCTCGCGGCGGCGTGGTGGCTCTCGCACCGGCCGGACGCCTTGCCGCCCGCCGCCGTCGCCATGCTTCCCGGCGCGGCGTACGGCGCACTCGCTGTCGCGCTGTTGATCGGGCTCGCCTTCCACCGCGGGCGCATCGTGTTCGCGGCGCTCGCCGTCGCGCTCGCCTATGCGGCGTTCGTGCAGTTCGTCGGCGGCGCGCCGGGAAGCTTCGCGGCGCGCGGGGTGTTCGCCGGGCTGTGCGTGCTGGCGCCGCCCGTGCTCGCGGCGCTCGCGTGGCTGGAGGAGCGCGGAACCCTGAGCGTTCACGCGCTGCCGCGGCTCGGCGTCATCGCTGCCGCGGCAGGGCTCGTCTGGTGGATCGTCGCCACTGGCCGTGCTGCGACCGTCGACTGGGCGTACGCGCCGCTCGCCAATGCCGCCACGCCGTTCGCGACGCCGATCCCGCAACTCGGGCTGGCGTCGATCGCGCTCGGCCTCGTCGCAGTCGCCGTCGCGGCCGCCGTCAAGCGCTCGGCGGCGGTCGGGGGGATGGCATGGGCGCTCGCAGCGTTCGCGTGCGGCCTGCACCTCTCCGGGGTGCGCCCGGCGCTGCCGCTGCTCGTCGCCGCGTCGGGCCTCATGCTGGTCGTCGGCGTGCTCCAGGAGACCTATCGACTCGCGTTCCGCGACGAGCTCACGCGCCTGCCGAGCCGGCGCGCGCTCAACGAGCGCCTCAAGGCGGTTGCGCGGCGCTACGCGATCGCGATGGTCGACGTCGACCATTTCAAGAGCTTCAACGACACCTACGGACACGACGTCGGGGACCAGGTGCTGCGGATGGTCGCCGCGCGGCTCGCGCGCGCGGGCGGCGGCGGAGAAGCGTTTCGCTACGGCGGCGAAGAGTTCGCCGTGCTGTTCTCCGGAAAGTCGGCGCACGATGCCCTGCCGCACCTCGAGGCCCTGCGCGCGGACATCGAGAGCTATCGCATGGCGATCCGTGCGCCCGACCGCCCCCGGCGCACACGGGCCGGCAAGCGCCGCAGGTCCCCCGCCTCCACCGGGCGCACGGTGTCAGTCACCGTGAGCATCGGCATGGCCGAGCGCAGCGATCGCAACGCTTACGCGGAGGCGGTGATCACGGCGGCAGACAAGGCGCTCTATCGCGCCAAGCGCGCAGGCAGGAATCGGGTCGCGACCTGAGCGCGGGTCATTCGCAGACGAACTCGACGACGGACGCTTCCGGATCGCTCGTCCGGTGCCCGAGCGCGATGCGGCCGTGCAGACGCAGGATCAGCTCTTCGCGCCGCAGCCCCATTTCGCTCTCGCCGACGATCGCGACGAACGTGCCGTTCGAGCTGTGATCGACCAGGACGAACTTGTCGCGCCGGCGCTCGATCTTCGCGTGCTGCCGGGAGGCCTTGCGGTCGTCGAGCACGATGTCGCAGGCCGCGTCGCGGCCGAGCGTGACCGCGCCCGCGCCGCTGCCGTCGAACCACAGCTCGCGCCCGCCGAACGCGAGGCGCAGGCGCGGCACCCGCTCGTCGGTGAGGCGGGTGCCGAGCATGGTCAGGTCCTCCGAGTCCTGCCAGACGAGCTCGTGGATCTCGACCGGCTCGCGCTTGCCTTTCACCGCGACGCGATCGAGCATCCGCGTCTTCTCGTGGAGCGAGGCGTCGAGGCGCGCAATCACGTCCTGGGTGGCGATGATCTGGCCGACCTTCGCGACGCCGGCGACGCGCGCCGCGACGTTCACCGCATCGCCGTAGAAGTCGCCGCCGCTCTCGATCGTCGACCCGTAGTGGCAGCCCACGTGGATCGCGAGCGTCGGCCCGCCCAGCGCGTGCTGTTCGAACACCCGCACGTGCATCGCGCGGGCCGCCTGCAGGGCCGGCGTCGCGTCGTCGAACGCGCACATCAAGCCGTCGCCGGTGGACTTGACCACCCGTCCGCCGAGCTCCTGGGTGACGCGCTGCAGGAGCCGCAGACAGGTCTCGACCCGCGCCAGCGCCTGCGCGTCCCCGAGCTGCTCGTACAGCTGCGTGCTGCCGCTGATATCCACGAACAGGATCGCGCGGTGCTTCGGGTCGGGGGTCATGACGGAGACATGTACGGATGCCCAGCCGGGCGCGTGCCAGTATATGCGACCCCGCGCGACCGCCCGTTGTCGGGACCCTGCCGTTCGGCCTAGCTGGGAGGCCGATTGACGGGTCCCCGGGCCCCGCCTAGTATCGGATGGCTATCCACGGCTCGGGCGTCGGAAAGCGACAAGCAGCCGGATACGCTGCACATCCAGGAGAGGGGAGCGCGTGCGCGCTTTGGGCGCTTCGACGTTATGGCTCGCCGCCGCGTGCCTCACGGCGCCGCTCGGCAGTCTCGCCGCGGAGCTGCCGGCGGCCGTCACGCTGCTCGAAGGCCCGGCGGCGGTGCTGCGCGGCACGAGCCGCTACGCGCTCGCCGAGGGCGTGCGCCTGCAGTCGGGGGACATCGTTGAGGTCGGCGACAAGAGCGTTGCGCAGTTCGAATTCGTCGACGGTTTGATCCTCAGCCTCGGCCCGGGCGCGCGGCTGTACGCAGCGGCGCTCGTGTCGCGCGCCGCCAAGACCGGAGGGATTTCCGAGCTCTACCTGATGCGCGGCTGGGTCAAGTTCGTGAATGCCAAGGCCGCGGCGCCGTTCCGCTTGTCCACCCCCGTATTCGGCATCGCGACGGCGGAGGCGATCGGCGTCGCGCAGATCGGCGACGCGGAGGGTGCGATGTTTGTCGAGACCGGTGAGGCGCGCATCGCCGAGGGGTTCGTCAAGGCGGTGCCGAGCAGCCCGATCCGCCTGCGGGGCGGCGAGTTCTACACGCGCAAGGCCGAGCAGCGGGGTTCGGTCCAGCCTCGGCCGTCGAGCGCTTTCGTGAGCGCGATGCCGCGGCCCTACATGGACAACCTGCCCGCGCGTATCGCGAAGTGGAAGGAGCGGGAAGTGCAGCCGCGGCCGCTCGGCGAGCTCGCCTACGGCGACGTCGAGATGTGGCTGAAGGCGCCGCCCGAGATTCGCAAGGCGGTCATGCGTCCGTTCATCCCCAAGGCCAACCACGACGTCGCGTTCCGCTCGGCGCTGATCGCGAACCTCAAGTCCCACCCGGAATGGGACCCTATACTGTTCCCCGAAAAGTACAAGCCGAAGCCGCCGCCCGAGCCGCCGGTGGTCGAGGCGCAGCCGGCGGTCAAGGCGGGCCCGTCGGAATGAGCGGATGGAGCCGGAGAGGGAACCGATGCCGCAGGCAGCGCTTCTCCCGAAGTTGGGGAGCACGAGGGGACGCCAGCGGCGTTGCCCCCTCGTATCGTCACGATCGTCCAGGAGACAGCAATGAGACTGATCCTTAAGTTCAACTTCGTCTTCCTCGTCGTGTTCCTGCTCGGGCTCGGCGCGGCCGGCTACGTCTCGCACGACCTCCTGCAGAAGAACGCGCGCGAGGAAATCCTGCAGAACGCGCGCCTGCTGATGGAGACGTCGCTGTCGACGCGCGCCTACACGTCGGGCCAGGTGCGCCCTCTGCTCGACACCCAGATGAAGTACACATTCCTGCCGCAGTCGATACCGTCGTACTCGGCCACCGAGGTGCTGGGCGGGCTGCGCAAGAAGTTTCCCGAGTACAGCTACAAGGAGGCGGCGCTCAACCCGACCAACCCGCGCGACCGCGCGGTGGAGTGGGAAGCCGACATCATCAACCAGTTCCGCGCCAGCCCCGACCGGGGCGAGATCATCGGCGAGCGCGACACCCCGACCGGTCGCAACCTCTACATCGCGCGGCCGTTCCAGATCAAGGACCCGGCGTGCCTGGTGTGCCACAGCACGGTGGAGGCCGCGCCGAAGACCATGGTGGACCGCTACGGGCCCGCGAACGGATTCGGCTGGCAGCTGAACGAGGTGATCGGCGCGCAAGTGGTGGTCGTCCCGACCGCGGTTCCCATCGAGCGCGCCAACGCCGCGTTCAAGACGTTTATGACCTCGCTGACGGCAGTGTTCGTGGTGATCGGTGTCGCCCTCAACCTCATGCTGCTCGCGATGGTGATCCGGCCGGTGACCCGGCTCTCGAAGCTCGCCGACGAAGTGAGCCTGGGCAACATGGAGGTGCCCGACTTCCACGTGCGCGCGAAGGACGAGATCGGCACGCTCGCCGACTCCTTCAACCGCATGAAGAAGAGCCTCGTCCAGGCGATGAAGATGCTCGAGGAATAGAGCGCTCCGCCCCCGGAAGCCCTGATCGATGGCAACGCTCGACAAGCTCGGCAAGTACGACGTCACCGAGGTGCTCGGAAAGGGCGCCATGGGAGTCGTCTACAGGGCGTTCGATCCGAACATCCGCCGCACCGTCGCCCTCAAGACGATCCGCAAGGAGCTGATCGACGACGACGACCGCGCCGCGTCGATGCTGGCGCGCTTCAAGAACGAGGCGCAGGCCGCGGGCCGCCTCTCGCATCCGGGCATCGTGTCGGTCTACGAGTACGGCGAGGAAGGGGATCTCGCGTACATCGCGATGGAGTACGTGCAGGGCAACCCGCTGCGCGAGTACTTCAATCGCGGCACGCGGTTCGAGGACCGCGACGCGATCAGCATCATGGCGCAACTCCTCGACGCGCTGGCCTACGCGCACGAGCAGGGCGTCTATCACCGCGACGTCAAGCCGGCGAACCTCATCGTGATGACCAACGGCCGGCTCAAGGTGGCCGACTTCGGCATCGCGCGCATCGACTCGTCGAACCTGACGCAGATCGGCGCGATCATGGGTACGCCGGGCTACATGGCGCCGGAGCAGTACGCCGGCTCGGACGTCGACTGGCGTGCCGACGTCTTCTCCGCCGGCGTGGTGTTCTACCAGCTGCTCACCGGCGTCAAGCCGTTCGCGGGCAGCGCCGAGTCGATCGCCTACAAGGTGTGCTACGAGACGCCTCCGACGCCCTCCGAGGTCGACCCGGAGCGGATCCAGGCGAAGTACGACGCGGTGGTGATGCGCGCGATCGCGAAGAAGCCCGAGGCGCGCTTCGCGACCGCGCAGGCTTTCCGCACCGCGCTCCTGACGGCGTACGCCGCCCCGGTGAGCCCGACGGTGTCCGAGGAAACCGTCATCACCGAGATCATTCCGACCACGATCAGGATCGAGCCCACGAGCCCCTCGGGACACTCGGGCCAATCGGGCGGTCCATCGGGCCAATCGACGCCCTCGAAGTCGCAGGGCAGCGACTCGTCGCCGACCCCCGCGCGCACCACGCAGCCGCCGCCGGGCTGGGACGCGAAGGTCCTCAAGGCGGTGGAGGGCCACCTCGCGCGCTTCGTCGGCCCGGTGGCGAAGGTGATGATCAAGCGCGCCGGCCTGCAGACGACCGACCTCGACGCGCTCTACGCCATCCTGGCGGAGACCCTCGCAACCGACGCGGAGCGCAAGCAGTTTCTCGCTACGCGGGCGCAGGTGAGCGGCGCGCCGGCGCCGAGGGCGCAGCCGGGCGCGCGAACCGGAACGGTCGAGGCGAGCACCCTGCTCGCCGCGCGTCTTTCCGGCGCGCAGCTCACGCCGGAAATGGTGGCCGCGGCGACCAGCAAGCTGACGACCCACCTGGGACCGATCGCGAAAGTGGTCGTGAAGAAGGCGGCGCTGCAGGCGACGACCGCGCAGCAGTTCTACACGCTGATCGCCGAAAGCCTCCCGACGGAGCCCGAGCGCGTCAGGTTCCTGGAAGAGCTCGGGAAGTCCTGAGCAGCGCCCGGATCTCCTCCGCACGCGCCGACGCGAGGCTGCCCTTCTCCAGCGCGATCGGAATCACCCGCTCCGCCATCTCGCGGTAGAACGCCAGGGTGCGCTCGTCGAGCGCGCCAAACGCGGCGACGTGCCGCGCCACGGTGCCGGCATCGCCGCGCGCGATCGGACCGGCGAGACCCCGCACCGTGCCGCCGCGCGCCACCGAATCGAGGGTGCCGCGGGCGAGAGGCACCAGCGCGGCGAGGGCATCCGCCTCGCTCATCCCGAAGGCCTTCCAGATGCGCACCGCCTCGTGCAGCAGCGCCGTGACGAACGGCGCGGCGAAGCTCCCGGCGCCGTGGTAGAGCGCGCGGGCGCCTGCGGGGAGCCGGATGGGCCGCATGCCGAGCACTTGCGCGAGCGCGTCCAGGCGCGCCGCAAGCGGCTCCCGAGCCTCGATCGCGACGACGCAGCCCGGGAGCCCGGCCAACGCGACGTCCGGATCGGCGAAATTCTGCAGCGGATGGAAGCCGCCGATCAGTGCGCCTTGTTCCGCCGCCGGCGCGAGCGCATCGACTTCCGCCGCGCCGCTCGCGTGCACGACCCCGACGCCCGCTCGCCACGTGACCGCGGTCACGACCTGCCCGATCGCGTCATCGGGAACGGTCAGGAAGACGAGATCCGCGCCGTCCACCGCCTCCTGCGGCAAGGGCACCGCGCGGCTACCTGGAACCGTCGCGGCAAGCGCGCCCGCGGACGTCGCGGCGCGGCTCGCGATCGCGACGACCGGATAGCCCGCCCGCGCGAAGCCGCGCGCGAGCGCCCCAGCGACGCGCCCCGCGCCCACGAACGCCACGCGCGGGCGCTCCGGGAAAGCGGCGGTCGTGCGATCGTTCATCGGCGAGATGGACTTCCGGAGACCCCGGAAAGCACACGGCCGGCGCCGCGCTAACGGGGCCGGCCGTGCGGAAAAGTGACGGTTACTTCAGGTGCTTGCTGACCAGCTTGGTCATCTCGAACATCGATACCTGCCTCTTGCCGCCGAAGACCTCGCGGAGCTTCTCGTCCGCGTTGATCATCCGCCTGTTGATCGCGTCCTGCAGCTTGTTCTTCTTGATGTAGCCCCAGATCCTCTTGGTGATCTCGGTGCGCGCCTGCGCGATCGGCCCCACCACTGCCGCAAGCGCGGCGCTCGGGGTCATCGGCTTCATGAACGCGGGATTCGGCTTGCGCTTCGCTCCGGACTTCTTCTTCGCCGGGCGGCGCGCCGCCATTTTCCTGCCGGATTTCTTCGCAGACTTCTTCGCAGCCTTCTTCTTCGTCGCCATCTTTGACACCTCCACTAAGCTTGTGTTGTGGTCCTGCACCTTATGCTTGTCGCTCTATGAAGAGCGACGCGGCGACGAGAGGATGCCGAAGTGAGCGCGGGAGCGCAAGCGTTTTTTCGCTCTGAAACCCGCTCGTCCCCTCTGTAACGCAGCCCGGAGCCGCGCGTGCGCGCGCCGCGCGGAAGCTATGTCGTCGTCCTGCGCGCCCCGCGCGCCCGGCGTGTAAGCTCGCGCTCGACGCGTGCGCGGCCTCGGGATGCGCCCGAGCGGAGCGAGAAAGAGAGGACGGGAATGAAGAAAAGTATCGGCGGAATCAGAGGTTTCGCGCACGCGGCGGCGCTCGTCGTCGCAGTGTCCGGCGCGCTTCTGGCGGGCGGCGCAGCGGCGCAGGGCACCGCGAAGGCGACGTTCGCCGGCGGCTGCTTCTGGTGCATGGAGCCCCCCTACGACAAGCTTCCGGGCGTGATCTCCACGACGTCGGGCTACATGGGCGGAAAGAAGCGCTCCCCGACCTACGAGGAGGTTTCCACCGGCACCACCGGTCACGCCGAGGTCGTCCAGATCGTCTACGACCCCGCGAAGGTGAGCTACGAGAAACTGCTCGAGGTGTTCTGGCGCAATATCGACCCGACCGTCCGGGATCAGCAGTTCTGCGACGTGGGGTCGCAGTACCGGACGGCGATCTTCTTTCACGACGAGGAACAGAAGCGCCTCGCCGAGGCCTCGAAAGCGGCGCTCGAGAAGTCGAAGCCCTTCAAGGCGCCGATCGTGACGCCGGTGCAGGCGGCGGGCGACTTCTGGCCGGCGGAGGACTACCACCAGGACTACTACAAGAAGAATCCGGTGCGCTACAAGTACTACCGGACCGGCTGCGGGCGCGACGAACGGTTGAGACAGCTGTGGGGAAAAGCCGGTGACTGATCCTTTGTTGAGCCTCGGGGCGCGCCCGCACTGCGCGGACTCCGCGGTCGCATCCCCGCAAGCGGGGCCCCTGCTCCACGCTGCGCCGCGCGGCGCGACGAACGGTTGAGACAGCTGTGGGGAAAAGCGGGGGACTGATCCTTTGTTGAGCCTCGGGACGCGCCCGCACTGCGCGGACTCCGCGGTCGCATCCCCGCAAGCGGGGCCCCTGCTCCACGCTGCGCCGCGCGGCGCGATGAACGGTTGAGACAGCTGTGGGGAAAAGCCGGTGACTGATCGCGACTGAGCGAGTTCGACCGCAACCTCCGGATGGCGAGGCGTCCCGCGCCCCCCTAGACTGCACGTCATGAACACCACCGCAAGAGAACCGCAGCTCGCCGGCTCCCGCCTCGATGCGGCGCGCTGGCGCGCGATCACCGCCCGCGACGCCGCCGCCGACGGGGCCTTCTTCTACGCCGTCACCACCACCGGCGTGTACTGCCGCCCGACCTGCCCGTCGCGACGCCCGCGACCGGAGCACGTGCGCTGCTTCGACACCGTCGACGCGGCCGAGCGCGCCGGCTTCCGGCCCTGCCGGCGCTGTCGTCCGGAGCGCAGCCTGTCACCGGCCGACGACAGGCGCGACCGCGTGCTCGCCGCGTGCCGGACGATCGAGCAGGCAGAGTCAGTGCCCACGCTCGCGGCGCTCGCGCTCGATGCCGGTCTGAGCCGTTTCCACTTCCAGCGTCTCTTCAAGCGTGTCGTCGGCGTGACACCGCGCGAATACCACGCGGCGCAACGGCGTGAGCGCCTGCAGCGCGCACTCGGCGGCGGGACCGCGGTCGACGCGGCGCTCTACGAGGCCGGCTACGGCAGCCCGAGCCGCGTCTACGAGCGCGCCGACCGCCTGCTCGGGATGTCGCCGGGCGCATACCGCAATGGCGCGCCAGGCGCGTCGATCCGTTGCGGCTATGCGCGCACCCCGCTCGGCTGGCTCGCCGTCGCCGCGACGACGCGCGGCATCTGCGCGATCGAGCTCGGTGCGACCCGCGCGGAGCTCGCCGAGCGCATCGGCCGGCGCTTCGGCCGCGCGACGCTCGTCGGTGCCGACCCGGAGCTCGACGTGTGGCTCGCCGCGGCCGCCGCCTTCGCCGCGGCGCCGGCGGGGCGTCTCGACCTGCCGCTGGACG
Source organism: uncultured beta proteobacterium (assembly GCA_963747775.1). Classification (GTDB taxonomy): domain Bacteria; phylum Pseudomonadota; class Gammaproteobacteria; order Burkholderiales; family SG8-39; genus JAGVSZ01. The sequence continues at coordinate 20,289 of CAVVGT010000014.1, read as the reverse complement.
TCCGCGGCACGGCATTCCAGCAGCGCGTCTGGCGCGCGCTGCAGGCGATTCCGTCCGGTGCCACGCTCTCCTACGGCGAGCTCGCGCGCCGCGTCGGGGTGCCGCGCGGTGCGCGCGCCGTGGCGCGCGCGGTGGCGACGAACCCGCTGGCCCTCGCGATTCCCTGTCACCGCGTCGTCGCGGCCGACGGCGGGATCGGCGGCTATCGGTGGGGAATCGAGCGCAAGCGCAAGCTCCTCGCCCGCGAAGGGTCCGCGAAGTAGGGCCACGCGTTGCGCCCGGCCGATCTTGCGCGCCTCGTCGCGCTCGCGGCGATATGGGGCGCCTCCTTCCTCTTCATGCGGGTCGCGGTCGTCTCGCTCGGGGCCTTCGGCACCGCCGAGAGCCGCCTCGCGCTCGCCGGCGCGACCATCGCGCTCGTCCTCGTCCTCACCGGCAAGCGCCTCGACCTCGCCCGCCACTGGCGCCACTACGCGATCGTCGGCATCCTCAACTCCGCCGTGCCGTTCGTCCTCTTCGCCTGGAGCGCGCAGCACCTGCCCGCGTCCTATCTGGTCGTGGTGAACGCGACCGCCCCGCTGTTCGGCGCGATCGTCGCCGCGGCCTGGTTCGGCGAGCGGATCACCGTCCGCAAGGCGCTCGGCCTCGCCGCGGGTCTCGCGGGCGTCGCGACGCTGGTTGGACTCGGTCCGATCGCCGCGACGCCGACCACCGTCGCGGCCGCGCTGGCCGGCCTCACCGCGGCGTTGTCCTACGCACTGGCGAGCGGATACGTGAAGCGCCGCTCTTACGCGGTCGACTCGACGGCGCTCGCGGGGGGCAGCAACGTCGCGGCCGCGGCGGTGCTCCTCCCGTTCGCGCTCGCCGCGCCCCCCGCGGGAATGCCGACCGCGGACGCAGCGTGGGCTGCAGTGGCGCTCGGCGTGGTCTGTACCGGCATTGCGTACCTGCTCTACTTCCGGCTCATCGGCGACGTCGGGCCGGCGCGCGCGCTCACCGTCACCTTCCTCATCCCGGTCTTCGGGATGCTCTGGGGCGCGCTGTTTCTCGGCGAGGCGATCACCGCGACGATGCTCGCCGGCGGCGCGCTCGTTCTCGTCGGAACCGCGCTGATTCTCGGAAGCGCGGCGCGACGATCTGCGCCGACCGGGGAATCGGCGGGCGTGTCCGGTCGGTGACCGTGCGGGCTACCGCGCCGAGTCGAGCCACGCCACCAGGCCGTCGGCGTTCAGATCCACGTCCTGCCCGTACGCGGCCATCACCTGCCCCTCGGTGAACGGCGCGCCGTAGCGGCGCACTTCGTCGAGCAGGATCGCCTTGACGCCGGCCCAAAGCCGCTCGCGGCGCGCGGGGCCCGCGTCGTTCTTGCGCCGGCCCAGCTCGGCGAGCGCGTCCACCTGTCGGTGAAGCGCCGCGAGGCGCGCCTCCAGGTCGCCGACCTGTCCGTAGTGCGTCACGTACACCGCCCCGCGCGCGAGCCCGGCAATGAGGTCGAGCGAGCGGTGATACGGCGCCGGGTCGAACTGGGTCGGGCTCGAGGTCGCGAACGCGAAGCGCCGACCCTGCCAGTCGAGCTCGGGATACGACAGCCCGAACGTGTCGCCGGCAAACACGTGCCCGGATGCCGAGTCGTGAATGGCGACGTGGTGCCGCGCGTGCCCGAACGTTTCGTGAAAGTCCAGCGCGCGACCGTTCAGCCGGATCGACGCGCCGTCGGGCGTCTCGAGAATGCGCGCTGCCGGGACGGGCAGGATGTCGCCGTACAGGCGACGCGTCTCGGCGTCGCCGTAAACACCGACCGTGCCCGCGACGAGCCGCGTCGGGTCGGCCATGTGGCGCGCCCCGCGCGGATGCACGGTGAGCGTCGCATCCGGCAGCTCCCGCATGAGCAGCCCTGATCCTCCCGCGTGATCGAGGTGGATGTGCGTGAGCATCACGTAATCCACCTGCTCGGGACGGATGCCTTTCGCGTCAAGCGCGTCCAGGATCAGCGGCACCGACGCGTTGGTTCCCGGGTCGACGAGGGCTGCCCGGTCGCCCTCCACGATCGCATGCACCGCCATCAGCAGCGGCCGGAGGTAGGCACCGTCGATGGCGCTGATGCCGTGCCCGTAATCGATCACGCTGCTCATGGTGCGGCGGATTCTAGCGCCGCGCACGGTAGAATCCGCTTCGGGAAAGGCGAAACAATCGGCCACGGGGTGCCGCGAGGCAGCGCGGCTCGACGAGCGAGGACGACACGAAGCAGCGTCTGACACCGATTCGAACTCGCGCCGGCACCCGCCGAAAGACACCAATCCGAGCTTCCGTAGATCATGGACATCGCCAGCCTGCGCCGGGAGTACAGCCGCGAAACCCTCGACGAGTCGGACGTCGACCGCGACCCGATCGCGCAGTTCGGCAGGTGGTTCGACGAGGCGCTGAAGAGCGAGCTGCGCGAGCCGACCGCGATGGCGCTCGCCACCGTGGGCACCGACGGGCGTCCGTCCTCGCGCATGGTGCTGCTCAAGGGCTGCGACGCGCGCGGCTTCGTGTTCTTCACCAACTACGAGAGCCGCAAGGGGCGCGAGCTCGCCGTCAACCCGCACGCGTCCCTGCTCTTCTTCTGGGCGGAGCTCGAGCGCCAGGTCCGCATCGGCGGCGTGATCGAGAAGGCCCCCGCTACAGAGTCGGACGAGTACTACGCGACTCGCCCGCTCGGCGCGCGCATCGGCGCGTGGGCCTCGCCGCAGAGCGCGCCGGTCGGCAAGGGCGCCCTGATGGCACGCGTCGCCGAGATGGCCCTGCGCCACGGCATCCATCCCTCGCGCCCGCCGCACTGGGGCGGGTATCGTCTCGTGCCCGACGCGTTCGAGTTCTGGCAGGGCCGCCCCTCGCGTCTGCACGACCGCATCTGCTACCGCAAGGACGGCGCGGGCTGGATCATCGAGCGGCTGGCGCCTTAGGGCCCCCGCGCAGGTGAGCAGCGATACCTCCACCGGGGCCGCGCGCTTCGGCGCGTTGCCCGGCTCGATCTGGGCGATCGGCGTCGTGTCGCTGCTCATGGACGCCTCGTCGGAGCTCATCCATGCGCTGCTGCCGATCTTCATGACGACCGTGCTCGGCGCAAGCATGGTGACCGTCGGACTGGTGGAGGGCTTCGCCGAAGCCACCGCGGCGATGCTCAAGGTGTTCTCGGGCGCGCTCAGCGACTGGCTCGGCAAGCGGAAGCTCCTGCTCGTCCTCGGCTACGGCCTCGCGGCGATCACCAAGCCTCTCTTTCCGCTCGCGCCGTCGGTCGCCTGGGTGTTCGCCGCGCGCTTCGTGGATCGCGTCGGCAAGGGCATCCGCGGCGCGCCGCGCGACGCGCTCGTCGCCGACCTCGTGCCGGAGCGGCTGCGGGGCGCGGCGTACGGGCTGCGCCAGTCGCTCGACTCGATCGGGGCGGTGCTCGGCCCGGTGCTCGCGATCGCGCTGCTCGCGTGGCTGCTCGTCGACATCCGCACCGCGCTGTGGGTCGCGGTGATCCCGGCGGCGCTCGCGGTGCTCGTGCTCGTCGTCGCGGTGCGCGAGCCGGAACGCGCGGGGCCGCACCCGGCGCGCACGCCGATCCGCTTGGCCGATGCGCGGCGCCTCGCCGGACGATACTGGCTCGTGGTCGCGCTCGGCGCGGTGCTGACGCTCGCGCGCTTCAGCGAGGCGTTTCTCGTGCTGCGCGCGTCCGACCTCGGGGTCGCGGTCGCGTGGGTACCCGCGGTGATGGTGGTGATGAACGTCGTCTTCGCCGGAGTCTCCTACCCGGCCGGCGTCGCGTTCGACGGCGGCCACCGCCGCGCGCTGCTCTTCTGGGGGCTCGTTGCGCTGGTCGCGGCCGATATCGCCCTTGCGACCGCCACGTCGCTGCCGATGCTCTTCGCCGGCGTGGCGCTGTGGGGCCTGCACATGGGGCTCACGCAGGGCGTGCTCGCGACGCTGGTCGCCGCCACCGCCCCGGACGATCTGCGCGGCACGGCTTTCGGAATATTCAACCTGGTCTCCGGCGCGGCGCTCCTCGTGGCGAGCGTCCTCGCGGGCGCGCTCTGGCAGACCCTCGGGCCGGCGGCGACCTTCTATGCCGGTGCCGCGTTCACCGCCATTGCGCTGGTCGGACTCATGTCGTCCCGTCCGCCGGCAATCCCGTGAGGAGGGAACGCCCATGATCGAGCTCGCGACACTCGTGCAGCGCCACGCGCGCTACCGGCCCGATGCCACGGCCGTCGTAATCGAGAATCAGCGCCTGACCTACGCGCAGTTCTGGGCGCGGGTTGCGCGCGCCGGCAATTTGCTGCGATCGCTCGGCGTCGGGAAGGGCGACAAAGTCGCGACTGTGCTCACCAACTCGCTCGAGCTCATCGAGCTCTACTGGGCGATCCCGACGGTCGGCGCGGTGCTCGTGCCGCTCTCGCCGCTCCTGATGTCCGCGGGGCTCGCGAGCCTCGTGCGCGATTCGGATGCGAAGTGCCTGGTCACGCAGCGCTCGATGCTGCCCGTGCTGGAGGAGATCCGAGCGAGCCTGCCGGCGCATGTCCTGCTCACCGACGCGGCGGGCGGCGGCTTCGCCGACTATCGCGCGGCGTGCGCCGCGCAGTCCGACGCACTCGTCCCGGCCGCGTGCACGGCCGCGGACCTCTTCAACCTCATGTACACGAGCGGCACGACCGGAATGCCGAAGGGCATCATGCACACGCACTTCGTGAGGTCGATGTACTGCTTCCTGATGGGCGCGGCGTTCCGCATGACCCCGGAGTCGGTCACGCTGCACGCCGGCGCGATCGTGTTCAATGGCGCCTTCGTGCTGATGATGCCGACGTTCTGGAACGGCGGGCGCTACGTGCTGATGCCGCAGTTCGACGCCGCGGCGATGATCGAGCTGATCGCGCGCGAGCGCGTCACGCACGTGATGCTCGTGCCGGCGCAGATCATCGCGCTGCTCGGTGCGCCGAACTTCGCGCCCGAGAAGCTCGCCTCGCTCGAGTGCATCCTGTCGCTCGGCGCCCCGCTCCTGCAGGAGCACAAGGACCGGCTGAACGCGCTGCTGCCGAACCGGTTCTACGAGCTGTACGGCCTCACCGAGGGCTTCATCACGATTCTGGACCGCACCGACGCGATCCGGAAGTCCGGCTCGGTCGGCGTGCCGTTGCCTTCGAGCGCGATGCGCATCCTGCGTGAGGACGGCACCGCGTGCGCGCCGCGCGAGATCGGTGAGATCTGCGGGACGAGCCCGATCCTCATGGCGGGCTACTACAAGCGCCCCGACCTCACCGCGCAGGCGATCCGCGACGGCTGGCTGCACTCCGGCGACGTGGGGTACGTCGACGAGGACGGCTTTCTCCACCTCGTCGATCGCGTGAAAGACATGATCGACTCGGGCGGGATGAAGGTCTATCCGAAGGACGTCGAGGAGGTCGCCATCCGCCATCCGGACGTGCGCGAGGTCGCGGTGTTCGGCGTGCCGCACGACAAGTGGGGCGAGACGCCGGTCGCGGCGGTGATCCTGCACGAGGGCGCGACCGTCACGGCCGATGCGCTACGCGACTGGACCAACGAGCGCGTCGGGGCGCGCTATCAACGCGTATCCGAAGTGCTGATCATGAGGGACTTCCCGCGCAGCGCGGCGGGCAAGACGCTGAAGCGCGAGATGCGCGAACCGTACTGGGCGGGGCGCGAGAAGAAGATCTGACGGGTTGCGCGGGATGGTCCTGGTCTAGTACTGCAATGACTGCGCCCAGCCAAGAGCGGCTATACGCCCGGTCGCCGAGAGCGGTCGTTGGATCGCGCTATCGACCTCGAATGGTGATTCGCGCAGAGCGGACTTTGCGCCGTCAGGCTTCTTTTCTCCTGCGCGCAACGTAGCCAGATTGCCGGCCACGGGCGCGGCCGAACCATTCCGGTTTCGGCACGCCCGGTATGTTTCCGGACGACGCCTGTGAACGCTCGTTCCGAAGTTCGGCAAAGACCTCCACGACGAAATCGAGGAACACGCGCACCAGCTTCGACTGGCGTTGGCCCGGTCGGTAGGCGGCAAAAATAGTTGGCGCCTCGAGCGCTTCCCAGTCCGTGAGCACCGGAACAAGCAAACCGGCCGACAAATGGCGACCGACGGTAAGGTCGGCAAGGCGGATCACGCCAGCGCCAGCGCAAGCCGCCTCGTCTAGCCAAGGGCGGTCGTCGCTGAGCAGGTGGCTTGTCACGTCCACTGCTCGCCGTTCGCCGTTCTTCTCGAAGATCCAACGGTCGAGCAGTATTTCCGCAGAACTTCGGAAAAGAAGGCAATGGTGGTTCCGGAGGTCCTCCGGTTCGTGTGGCCGTCCCTCCCGCATCCAGTATTCCCGCGAGGCACAGACGACATACTGCGTCTGTGCGAGCCGCCGTACGACGAGATCGCGCTCGGACGGCCACCCTATCAGGACCGCGATGTCGAGCTTTCCTTCGTCGATGTCTCTGACTGTCCTTGCAGGTTTCATGACAAGTTCGACGTCTGGAAAGCGCGCGAGAAAGCGCGAGATCCGAGGCATCACGCAGTTTTGAGCAATGGCTTGGCGCAGCCCGACCGTTAGCGTCCCGCGCGGCCTTGCGCCCCGCGGCCCGAGGCTGTGCTCGAGATCGTGTAGGTCTGCGGCAATCTTGCGCGAAGTCTCATAGTAGCGCTCACCATCCGGTGTCAACGACAACCCGCGCGTGGTGCGATGAAAGAGTTTGACACCCAGGGAGCGCTCAAGCGCGTTAATTAGCTGGGCGACCGCGGGCGTGCTGACGTCGAGCAATTTCGCGGCCGCGGCGAAACTTCCGGCCTCGACCGACCGGATTAGGTACTCAATGGCGCGTAGCTTGTCCATCGACCGGCCTCTCTTCCCGACATAAAGAAAAAGTTTATGCCGAATCAAGAGTCAGCGCGCTTCCAAAGAACGTTGTACAGGGTGATAGTGGCCAGCATTGGGATTGATGTGCGGGAATTGAGAAGAGCGCCGATGAAGAGAATGTGCGCCACGATAGCTTCAGCTTCAGCGATGCTGATCGCAGGCGACGTCTGCGCGCAGACAAATTACCCGGAGAAACCAATCCGGCTACTCGTCGGGTTACCACCCGGTAGTTCGGTGGACATCGTCGCGCGTTTGCTAAGCCAAAAGTTAACCGAGTCGTTGGGAAACCCGGTCGTAGTGGAAAACGTTGCCGGAGCCGCCGGCAATATCGCGGCCGAGCGTGTGGCGAGGGCGCCCGCCGATGGCTATACGCTGGCGTTCGCGAACCAAGCTCAGATCGTAGTCAATCTCAGTCTGTATAAGTTGCCATTTGATCCGGTGAGAGATTTTGCGCCGGTCTCGCAGGTCTATGTGTCGCCGATCATCTTGGTCGTCCACAACGCGGTCGCGGCAAAGAGCATCCAGGAGCTAGTCGCACTGGCTAGAGCGCAGCCCGGTGCGCTCACTTTCGCCACCGGCGGTACCGGTAGCTCACCCCACCTGGCCGGGGCGTTGTTCAAGTCGATGGCGCGTATCGACATTCGAGAGGTTCCCTACAAGGGTGTGGTCGCGGCGATACCGGACCTACTTGGCGGGCGCGTCACGATGATGTTTAGCCCCATCGCAGTGGCCTTACCTTCGGTGCGGGAAGGAAAGTTACGTGCGCTCGCGGTGACCTCGTTGAAGCCATCGCCAGTGCTTCCCGAATTGCCGACTGCCGACGAGTCGGGGATTCAGGGCTTTGAAGTGACCTCGTGGGGCGGCTTGCTCGCGCCGGCTGGAACCCCGGCCACGATCGTCCGCAAGCTCTATCTCGAGTCCATCAAGGTAATCGGGCAGCACGACGTACGAGCCAAGTTCGCCGATCTCGGTCTCGAGACAACCGGTACGTCTCCAGATGAGTTTGCCGCCCTCATTGCGTCCGAGATTCCACGGTGGGCAAGGGTATTCAGGGAGGCGGGCATCAAGTCTGAGTAGTCTCAGAAGAGGGGTTCGATTCTGTAACTAACAACGCCCAGCCATCTGATCCAGCGGCCCGCTTCGCAGCGGGCTTGAGCCCGCTGTTTCGTGGCCGCTGATCGACCGTTAGCGCGCAGCACGCACTCGAGACAGGAGGTTGCACATGAAACGGAGCGTTCTAGTGTTGGCGCTTGCCGCGACCCTTGGAATCGGAGCGGGACTCGCGGGCGACAGCATTTGCTACGCACAGACGTACGACCCGCGGGTCGGCGACCTTGTTCAGGCAGGCAGCATTCGAGTGGGGCTTGGATTGGGCAGTCCCGCCTTGGCCCTCACAGACCAAACGACGGGGGAGGTGCGCGGAGTCGCGTTGGATCTTGCGCGTGCGCTTGCCGCAAAGATTGGCATTGAATTTCAACCCGTCTATTACCCGAGACCCGGCGCGGTCCTGGAGGGAGCTCGGACTAATGCGTGGGACGTTACCTTCTTGGTGGCCGATCCCGCTCGAGCCACTGAAGTGGACTTCTCACCCCCGTATCTGCAGAGCGACTTCACTTACCTAGTGCTGGCTGGCTCTTCGCTCCAAAGGGTCGCGGATGCAGACCGACCAGGGGTTCGTATTGCGGTACCGCGCGGGGACGCGTCTGACCTCCGTCTCAGCCGCCTTCTAAAGCAAGCCGAACTGGTACGCGCTGACAGCATATCCGCAGCCATCGGCCTGGTACGCGCCGGAAATGCCAACGCATACGCAGGGCCTCGTTTTGCGCTGCTAGCTGAAGCTGCTCGGCAGCCCGGTGCTCGGGTATTGGATGACAACTTCGCGGTCATTTACATGGCAGCAGCGGTCCCAAAGGGCGAGTCTGGGCGCCTTGCTTACGTCAGCGAGTTTCTCGAAGAGGCGAAGGCCTCGGGAGTATTGAAGGAGACAATTGAGCGTGGCACGTTGAGAGGTGTTCAGATAGCGCCCGCCGCAGGTAAGGGCACCCCGTGACGTGAGCGACCGGGGAGATAGTCGACAAAACAGTCCGGGGACATGCCTGGCAGATTTCTGCCCCGAAAGGTGATATCAGCGACTACGCTCCACTTCGTCGCCGATCAGCGCCGCCGTTCGCCGTCGACAGAGACTCGCCGCGCAGTACTTTGGCTCGGGTTGTATATCCGCTGACGGACGGCTACTGAAGGACCGGTCCCGGTCGATTCCTATGACTGCAACGGGTCGAGGCTGTGTAAAAACTATCGAGGCACTTTTGATGCGGTGCATTTTCGGGCACGTACGTGCCCTATCGCGCGATTTGCATTACTCGAATCACGCGCTATCGTACTTTTCGGGGGTCGCTTTTTTGTTTTTACACAGCCTCGGTCGCATCCCGCCCGTTCGCGCAGGGGACACAGTAGAGCTTCTTTCACCCCGAAAAGGAGCTTGCTATGGAACAGCTCGTTGCCGCGACGACCTGCGGTGCGCCGTAGAACAAGGGCAAGCTCGTGGGCCAGAAGGCGCCGTTAAACTCAGGGAGATCTGGGCGATCCGCGTTCGCCTTCAGCTGCGTGGGCGCATCCGCAATCATGCACTGTTCGACCGAGCCATCGACAGCAAGCTGCGCGCTTGCGATCTGGTCAGGTTGCGCGTTCGCGACGTTTCTCATGGCGATCGCGTTGGCGCCCGCGCGATCATCATGCAACAGAAGACCCAGCGTCCAGTGCAGTTCGAAATCACCGAGCAAACCCGCCAAGCGGTGACGGACTGGGTCCGCCGTGCCGGGCTTGGGTCCGATGACTATCTGTTCCCCAGCCGTGTGCACGAATCGCCGCACCTCTCGACCCGTCAGTACGCGCGAGTTGTGGATGGCTGGGTGAGGGAGATCGGCTTGGACCCGGCCGCCTACGGTACCCACACGCTTCGCCGGGAAAAGGCCTCCCTCATCTACCGACGAACCAAGAACCTTCGGGCCGTTCAGCTACTGCTCGGCCATACCAAACTGGAGAGTACCGTCCGCTACCTTGGCATCGAGGTGGATGACGCCCTCGAGATGGCCGAACAGACGGAAGTCTCGTTTGCTGCCGCAACGACCGCCTCGTCACGGGGCAGTCGCGAAGCGGGCCAGAAGCTGCCGCTGGTGGCGGGCAGCTTTGCGGCTACTCGTCTGCGTTGGACATTCGCTCTGCTTCGACCCATGGCCTGTCGAGCAGCAGTACGACGTAGGCATCGCCCTCCTGTGCGCGCCCTGAGGTGGGCATCACAGGTCCTTCACAAGATCATGACCTGGTTCAGTGCGTGGGGCTATTGACCGACCGTATCGCCGGGAGCATATTTGCCTCGCAAGTTTCGCCACAGAGAAGGAGTTGCCGATGACGAGGCCCACGATCGAGACGGTCAGGGAGCGCGCTCGCGGCCAGGTGATTACCTCCGCCGACGACGGGTACGAGCAGGCGCGCAAGGTCTACAACGCGATGATCGACAAGCGGCCTTCGGTTGTGATCCGGGCGGTTGACGTAGGCGACGTGATGGCCGGAGTCGACTACGCCCGGGAGAACGACCTCGACCTGTCGGTGCGCGGCGGGTCACACAGCGTGCCCGGCTTCGGGACGTGCGACGGCGGCGTGGTGATCGAGCTCTCGCAGATGAAGGGCGTGCGAGTCGATCCGAAGCTAAAGACGGCGCGGGCGGGCGGCGGAACCTTGTGGGCCGACTTCAATCACGCAACGTACCCGTTTGGCCTTGCGACAACGGGCGGAATCATCGGCTCGACCGGGATTGCCGGGCTCACGCTTGGCGGAGGCATCGGCTATCTCACGCGCGGGTTCGGACTGTCGCTGGACAACCTGGTCTCGGCAGACGTCGTGACAGCGGACGGACAGTTCCGCGTGGCGAGCGCGAAGGAGAACGAGGACCTCTTCTGGGCGATCCGCGGCGGCGGCGGTAATTTCGGCGTGGTGACTTCCTTCGAGTACCAACTGCATCCGGTGAAGGACATCACAGCCGGCATCTTCTTCTACCCGATCGACAAGGTTCGCGAGGTATTGCAGTTCTACCGCGACTACGTGGCGAAGGCGCCGGAGGAGATGGGGCTGTTCCCGGCGTTCCAGATTGCTCCGCCCCTGCCGTTCATCAAGGAAAAGGACCATGGCAAGCCGTTCATCGCGATCGTCTCCTGCTGGGCCGGGCCGATGAACAAGGCGGAGGCCGAAATGGCGAAGATCCGCAGCGCGGCGCCGGTGGTCGCGGAGATGGTTGCGCCGATGCCGTACTACGTGATCAACGGCCTCTTTGATGCACTGCTGCCGCCGGGCCTGCAGCACTACTGGAAGGCCTCCTTTGCGACGGAGGTGACGGACGGCGCCATTGAGGCTCACGCCCAGTTCGGGCCACAGGTGCCGGTGGTGAACTCGACGATGCACATCTACCCGATCAACGGTGCCTGCCACCGAGTGAGGCCTGACGCGACCGCCTGGGGACACCGCGACGCCAGCTTCGCGACGGTGATCGCGGGGATGTGGCCGGACCCCGCCGACAACGCCAGGAACACGAAGTGGGTGAAGGACTACTACAAGGCCCTGGAACCCCACTCACAGGCAGGCGGCTACACCAACTTCATGTCCGACGATGACCAGGGCCGGGTCAAGGACAATTACGGGCCGCACTACGAGAAGCTGGCGTCGATCAAGCGGAAGTACGATCCGGGCAACCTGTTCCACCTGAACCAGAACATCAAGCCGTAAGACGATCACGGGGCGATGAATAGCTGGGCCGGGTCGAGCTTCGCCGCCCATGGCAGGGACAGCTCGCGAGCCGCAGGCACAGGCGCACGGCCTTGACGCGGGTGCGCGAGGCGCGCAGCGCCGCAACGACGGGCTCGAGGCGCCAGCCTTGTGCGACCTCGGTCAATGCGATGGTCAGCCGCTGCACTCGCTGCTCGGCCGACTGAGCAGCGCGCTCGCATTCCGCCACGGCGCGATAGGGTCGCCTTCGTGATCGAAGTGCAGGTCCGCGACCCAGCGTTGATGGGCCTGGGTCCACGATGTCTTGCCGGGCAGCGCCGGGCCTGGCGCAGCAGGAACGCCTTCAACCGCTGGCGAGCCTCCCGCCTCTGCGACCGAACGTCGGCTTCGATCCGTCGAATTCGATGAGGTGGATTTCCGCTCAGGGTCGAAACCAGCCGCCGTCCACTGGAAGAAAAGGTTTCAGTTGGGCTGGCCAGACTCGGCTTCCGAAGCGCTCTGTGATTTCGCGCAATAGCGCACCTTCGGCAAGTGCAGGTGTCCTGGAACGCGCTCGAGGCACGGGTGTCGAGCCGGTTGAGGTCGAGTCGCGCGCGACTGCAAGCCGGCCCTAGCTCACCCTTTGAGCCTGCCTAGGTACCTCCGCGCCACGCCATGCGAAGCGTCTAGCTTTCCGGTTGGCGTCCACGAATCACATCACCGAGATACGCATTCCGCTACCTCATGCATGCGCGGCAGAAAGATCGTTTGAAGTCTGCATCCGGTCAGGGCCCAATGCGCCCCATGACCTCGCCCGACCAACGCCGTGCAATGCTCGTGCTGCTCGTTCTGAGCGGCACGATCATCTCTATCTGCATGGGTATCAGGCAGAGCCTGGGCCTGTTCATGCGGCCGATGGCGCTGGATGCCGGGATCTCGGCGGCGACTTTCGGTTTCGCCATCGCGCTGCAGAACATCGTCTGGGGCATCAGCCAGCCCTTCATCGGCGCGCTCGCCGACAAGCACGGGCCGCGGCCGATCCTGATCTGGACGGCGCTCGCCTACGCGGCGGGGATGCTGCTCATGGTGTTCTCGCGCGACGCGCTGGGCTTGAACGTGGCCGGATTCCTGCTTGGCATCGGCACCGCCGGCACGGCGTTCGGTGTGCTGATGGGCGTGGTGGCGCGCGCGACACCGCCGGAAAAGCAAAGCCAGACGGTCGGGATAGTGGCAGCCTCGGGGTCGCTCGGCACGATGCTGCTCGCGCCCGTCGGCCAAGGGCTGATCGATGCCTTCGGCTGGCAGGCCGCGATGATGGCCTTCGCGGGCATCGCGGGCTCGATGGCGCTGTTCGCGCTGCCGATCAAGGGCCTCGCGATTACGCTGAATGCAGGGCCGAAGAGGGACGGCGCTCAGCCGCAACGTCTGGGTGAGGCGCTGCGCGACGCGATAGGCCACCGCGGTTACCTCTTCATGACGCTGGCCTTCTTCGCCTGCGGCTTCCAGCTCGTCTTCCTCACCACGCACCTGCCGGCGTACCTGCAGCTCTGCGGCGTGGCCCCGGGCGTGAGCGCGACGGCGCTGGGGCTTATCGGCCTGTTCAATGCTCTCGGCACCTACGGCTTCGGGCTGCTCGGTGCGCGCTACAGCCAGAAGCACCTGCTCGCGCTGATCTACCTGCTGCGCACGCTCTTCATTTGCGCATTCCTGCTCGTGCCGATCAGCGCGACGACCACGCTCGTCTTCGCCGCCGCGATGGGCACGCTATGGCTGGGCGTATCCCCGCTCATCACCGGCATCATCGGCCGCGTGTTCGGCCTGCAGCACTTCGGTGCGCTCTACGGGGTGGTGTTCCTCAGCCACCAGGTGGGCTCCTTCTTCGGCGCCTGGATGGGCGGCCTGGTGTTCGCGTGGAACGGCAACTACAACCTTGCCTGGGGCGCGCTGATCGTGATCGGCCTCGCCGCCTTCACCCTGCAGTGGCTGATGGACGAGAGCCCGCCAGCTGAGCGCCCGCGAGTGGCCGGCGCCCAGCCGGTGCCCGCATAAGACCTGAACTGCGACAGGCGCCGCCGACGCCGAGGGCGGTTACTCCGTGAACCGTCGCCAGCTTGAGCCGTCCCGCACGGACCGAGCCGCGGAAGGTACGGCAGTCGTCGTGGTCGGCGTTGAGATGTGGTGAGAACTACGCAGCCATCTACAAACGGGAGTGCGACTCAGCAACCGACCAGCACGGCCGCCACCCCCGCGCGGCGCAGTTCAAGAACGATGTCGCTGGCGGACGTGCAGCTACGGTCGAAGCGCATCATGATCACGTTTGCTTTCCCATGAGCGCGTTCTGCCGACACGACGTCAGGGCGCATCCGCAGCGCAGCGATAACCTCCTCGCGGCGCTCCGGCGCCGAATCATCCTTTACCCACACGAGCGCCAGACAGATCTTGCGGATATCGCGCTGGATGCCTGCGTCATTGTGGAGGGCGTGTTCGGTGACGGTCTGCATGACGGCCTCCTATGGTCATTTTTGGGAAAGCGCGATTACGGAAAGCACCCGTGTCACGCACGATCACCCTAGTCCCCTGGCGCAAACGGCGCAGTACCCTATTAACACTCGTACGTGTGACTTAATTACCAAGGCCCGCTTGCCCTGATGTGGCTCCGCGCGTGTGCGTGAGCTGTGTGCGACCAAACGGTCGCCTGTCAAGGATCCTCTCCGAAGCAAGGCTCTCGGAACTGAAAGCGCGGACCCCGGATTTCGTGAATCTTGCCGACGACCGCCGGCACCATTCACGGCGCAAGCCGGATTACCTCGGCCATCCTGGCATCCATTGGGGACGTACCGGAGGCGCAAATGGATATCGCTGACCTTCCTGCCCTTGCTCGCGTCCGCGGGCGCATCGTCGGTATCGACCGGCGCGTGCCCGTGCTCGACGGCTCAAGGCGGCCCTACGTCAACTTTGATAACGCTGCGAGCACGCCCGTCTTGCGGGAAGTGCTGGATACCGTCAGCGGCTTCATGGAATGGTATTCATCGGTGCATCGCGGCACGGGTTTCAAGAGCCGCGTCGCCACGCAGGCATACGATGACGCGCGGGAGATCGTTGCCGAGTTCGTCGGCGCGAATCGCAACGATCACGTCGTGATCTTTGGCAAGAACACGAGCGAGGCCATCAACAAGCTCTCTTACCGCTTCCCGCTCGAGCCGGACGATGTCGTGCTGGTCTCGCTGCTGGAGCACCACAGCAACGACCTGCCGTGGCGGGCGCGCGCCCGCGTCGAGCATATCGGAGCGGACGCGTTAGGGCGGTTGGACGAGGCGGACTTCGACCGATTGCTGGCGAAGCACGCAGGCCGCGTCAAACTGGTGGCCATCACCGGCGGGGCCAACGTGACAGGTTGCATGCCGGACATTCACCGGCTTGCGGAGAAGGCGCACGCTGCGGGCGCGCAGATCCTGGTGGACTGCGCTCAGCTTGCACCGCATCGGAGCGTCAAGATGGGCGCGCTCGACGATCCGTCTCATCTCGATTACGTGGCGCTCTCCGCGCACAAGATGTATGCGCCCTTCGGCACCGGCGCGCTGATCGGACGGCGCGATACATTCGACCAGGGCGAGCCGGAATACCGCGGCGGCGGGACGATCGAGTTTGTGGGCATCGATTCTGTCGCGTGGGCCGCTACGCCTGATCGCGATGAAGCCGGGTCGCCCAACGTAGTCGGGGCAGTAGCGTTGGCAGCGGCGACAATGGCGCTGAAGAGCATCGGCATGGATGCGATCGCGCGACACGAGACGGATCTCACCGCGTACGCGCTAGAACGCATGGCGGAGATCGACGGCGTACACATCTATGGCGACGCCGATCCGCGGCACGCGGCCGATCGCCTGGGCGTCATCCCGTTCAATGTCGGCAATCTCTCGCACTTCCTGGTCGCCGCCATCCTGGGCACAGAATACGGAATCGGCGTACGCAACGGCTGCTTTTGCGCGCACCCGTATCTCGCTCATCTGCTCGGCATGTCGAAGGACGACGCCCTGCAAGTCGGCCAAAGCATCGCCATGCGCGATCTCAGAGGGATGCCGGGCATGGTACGGATCAGCTTCGGCATGTACAACACCATCGAGGAAGTGGACGTGCTCATGAAAGCGTTGAGCGAGATCGCGCGCGGCGCGCACAAGGGTAAATACGTGCAGGATTGGGCGAACGGGGAGTATCAGGTGCTGGACTGGTCCCCCGACCTGGCCGCGTATTTCGAGCTGCGCGCGGTGGCCGCCGCGATCTCTACGGAAGAGGCGCGCGACGTTCGATCACTAACCGCGCGAGTGAGCACGCGGCGAACACTGAGACTACGCCGAGTAACCCTGGCAGCGTAGAACGCCTAGCTCGGATCGCTGCCACGCAACTGGTGCCGATTGTCGTAAGGTCGCGCAGCAACCACCTGCTTAGCTGCGGGGCAGAGAAGGGCTTCGGCCGAGGCTGTGTAAAAACGTGGGTGTCGAGTACACGAAGGTGAGGTGATTCGCGTTACTGCTGGCATCACGCGATTGGCTAAGGTGGGCAGGTGAAGCGATTCATCGAAGGCGCGGACCGAACCCAGGCGATGTTGCTGCCGGAGTGTGTCGAGGACTACGTCGGACCTGATAACCCGGTGCGTGTTGTAGAGGCCTTCGTCGAGCAGTTGGATCTGCGGGCGATGGGCTTCGAGGGCACTGACCCCCAGGCGACCGGGCGGCCGGCGTACCACCCCTCGGTGCTGCTCAAGATCTACATCTACGGTTATCTGAACCGGATCCAGTCGAGCCGGCGGCTCGAGCACGAGACGCAACGCAACATCGAGTTGATGTGGCTGACTGGTCGGCTGATGCCGGACTTCAAGACGATCGCCAACTTCCGCAAGGATAACGGCCGGGCGATCCGGCAGGTTTGCCGCCAGTTCATCGTGCTGTGCCGGCAGCTCAACCTGTTCACGCAGGTGCTGGTCGCGATCGATGGGAGCAAGTTCAAGGCGGTCAACAACCGCGACAAGAACTTCACCAGCGCGAAGATGAAGCGGCGGATGGCTGCGATCGACGAGAGCATCGAGCGTTATCTGAGCTCGATGGACACGGCGGATCGGGCGGAGCCGGAGGTGGCGGCGCTGAAGAAGGGCCGACTGCAGGACAAGATCGAGGTCCTGAAGCAGCAGATGGAGCGGCTCAAGGCGATCGATGCGCAGATGAACGCCGCACCGGACCAGCAGGTATCACTGACCGATCCGGACGCCCGCTCGATGAAGAACCGCGAGGGTGGCATCGTTGGCTATAACGTGCAGACGGCGGTGGATGCCGAGCATCACCTGATCGTCGCGCACGAGGTCGTGACCGACGGTGTGGATCGCGACCAGCTCGCCCGCATGGCAGAGCAAGCGCGCCAAGCAATCGGCACAGAGGAGCTGGCCGTCGAGGCGTCCCCAACGCCCCGGACGAGCCCCGAGCGACACGCGGACGGCTGATCGTTCGCCGACCATCCAAACCCGCCCATCGCCGAACCCGGCGCCACGTTTTTACACGGCCTCGGCCAAGACCAGCCGGGTAGCGCGGACCTCTTCACACCGGGTCTACGCCCGCTGTCTCAAGGCTACTGATCGCAGACATTGAACGTCTTGCGATTCCGAGTCCTTCAACAGAATCGGTTGGAAGCGGACTGTCCCCGCACCCCTCATACTCCCGTATCGATCCACTCTCGACGCCCCTAATCCGGGCCCCGCGCACACGTCGACACCCGGCTATCGGACCAAGCAAGAGCGCATCGCCATCGCGGGCGTTGACGATCTCGTCATTCGCTCGCTCGCCGATCGTCAGCAGTTCTCCGATCCGCTCGGGGAAGCGGAGCGCGCGGGCATCTCCTCCGCCGCCTGGCCGTTGTTCGGGCTGCTGTGGCCCTCCGGTGCGCAACTGGCTGCGCGCATGGCGCTCAGGCCGGTACGCGCCGGCGAACGGATCCTGGAAGTCGGTTGCGGGCTCGCTCTGGCGAGCCTCGTCTCCCATCGCCGCGGCGCCGACGTCACCGCCAGCGACCGCCACCCCCTCGCGGAGCGTTTCCTCGAGGAGAACCTGCGTCTGAACGACCTGGCGCCGATGAAGTATCGGCACGGCGACTGGAACGGCCCGGCGTTGCCCGCCGGGCGGGAAGGCGCGTCGTCGCGCTGCGTTGTCCTGGGTCGCTACGATCTGATCATCGGCAGTGACCTTCTGTACGAGCGCGATGACGACGGGGCCCTCGCCGGATTCATCGCACGCCACGCATCGCCTGACGGAGAGGTGTGGATCATCGACCCGGACCGCAGCAATCGCCCCGCCTTCAATCGGCGCATGGCGGCAGAGGGTTTTCTGATGCGCGAGGAACGGCTCGACCGGCCGGCCTCGGCCGGCGCCGCCGCCTACAAGGGGCGTCTGCTGGTCTACCGACGATCCGCGGTCGCGACGGACGACGAGATCTAGAGCAAGCCCGATCCGGCGGCGCCTTGGCCATTCGCCGCGCGACCTTCGCGCTCTCGCCGGTTCAGCGTTCCTTCTGGACCGGCAACGCCACCCCCGCCACCTGCGCGTAGTACTTCGCCACCGCCGCATCGTCCTCCTGCCCGTGCCCGAGCGCGCTCGTGCCGATGAACGATTGGCGTGCAGCGGCGCCGATCGGCAGGGCCGCGCGCGCCGCAGCGCCCGCCTCGAGGGCGAGCCCGAGGTCCTTCGCCAGAATGTCCACCGCCGCCTTGGCCGAGTAGTCGCCCGTCAGCACACGCGGCATGCGGTCGGCAAACGCCCAGCTCGCGCCCGAGCTCGCGCACACGACGTCGAAGATCGTCTGCGGATCGAGCCCGAGCTTCAACCCGAACACCATCCCCTCGCACGCTGCGGCCAGATTGACGCCGGCCATCAGGTTGTTGACGAGTTTCATCTTCGAGCCGTCGCCGGTGCGCGCGCCGACGCGAAAGCGCTTTCCGGAGATCGCCTCGAGGACGGCACTCGCCTTGTCGTACGCCGCGGCGTCGCCGGCGATCATCATCGACATGGTGCCGTCGTGTGCGCGCGCCGGTCCACCGGAAACAGGCGCGTCAAGCGCGAGAATGCCGTGCGGCGCCAGGCGCTCGGCGAGGGCGCCGGAGAACTCGGGCGCGACGGTGCTGCACATGACCAGGACGCCGCCCGCCTGCAGGCCCTCGACGACACCCTGTCGTCCGAACACGACTTCTTCAGTCTGTCGGGCATCGACGACGAGCGTCACGACGACCGGGCAGTCCTTCGCGACCTCGGCGGGCGAGGCGCACACCGTGGCGCCCGCGGCGCGCGCCTCGACCTCCGGCTCGCGGCGAATGTCGCGCACGTGCACCGCGTAACCGCGTGCGAGCAATCGCTTCGCGACGCCCATGCCCATCGCGCCGATCCCTATCACTCCCGCTCGCATCGTCATGTCGCCTCCGGTCTTCGGCGCGGGCATTCTAGCGACCCCGGCGATGCCGCACTGCGCCTTGCTTTTCGCGCGTGCGGCGCGCAGCCTTAAGCGCTCCCCGCCTGGTTTTCGATCACGGAGCTTCTATGCTCACACTGCAGGACTGCCTGGGACTTTGCGAGCTCACCGAGGACGAGGTGCTCGCGATCGCCGAGCACGAGCACATCCCCGAGATGGCGGCCCTCGAGCTCGGCAGCTACCTCGTGCACACGCCCGAAGGCGAGCGGCGCATCGAGTCGATGATCGTCGACGACATCGACACCGCGCGCTCGCGCGGCGACCTGCTCCACGCCGCGATGCTGAAGCTCGTGCTGCAGCAGTACGTGGCGGCGCACGCGCACCACTGAGGACCCGGCGCACCGGTACAATCCGCGGCCTTCCGCCGGAGGCCGCGCATGCCGGACCCATTCAACCCAGTCGACGCCTCGCGCACACGCGACGCGCTCGCGGTCAAGCGCGCGGCGGTGGTTGCGGTCGCCGCCGCTGGCGCGGCCGCCACGCTGGTGGGGTGGCTCGCGAGTGCACAGCCCGTGGCGATCGTCGACGCACCGATCGACCGCCTGCCTTGCGTCTCGTATGCGCCGTTCCGCAAACCGGGCCAATCGCCCCTCGTGACCGGCGCACAGGCGAGCGCCGCGCAGGTCGACGCGGATCTCGCAGCGCTGGCCCGGATCACGCGCTGCGTGCGCACCTACTCGGTCGATCAGGGCCTGGACGCGGTCCCGCGCCTCGCGCGCAAACACGGCCTGCGCGTCCTGCTCGGAATCTGGATCGGCCGCGACGCGGCCGAGAATGAGCGCGAGATCGCGCATGCGCTCGAGGTGCTCCAGCGCGACGGCGACGTGGTCGACGGGGTCATCGTGGGCAACGAGGTGCTGCTGCGCCGCGAGCAGCCGGTTGCGGCGCTCCGCGCATATATCGAGCGCGTCAGGGCCGCGACGCCGATTCCCGTGACCTATGCCGACGTCTGGGAGTTCTGGCTCCGCAACCCCGGGCTCGCCGAGGCGGTGTCGTTCGTCACGGTCCACATGCTGCCCTACTGGGAGGACGACCCGCAGCCGATCGGGCGCGCGGTGGACCACGTCGTGCGCGTCCACGAGCGCGTGCGCGCCGCGTTCCCGGGAAAGGCCATCCTCGTCGGCGAGGTCGGCTGGCCGAGCGCAGGGCGGCGGCG
>CAVVGT010000013.1:0-16330 GCA_963747775.1 uncultured beta proteobacterium | reverse complement strand
CATGGTTAAACAGCCTCTGTAGTGACGAAGGTTTGATCCGCATCTCTTCAGACAGCATCGACCGCCGTGCCCAACCGCGAGGGGTAGGAATGCTCACCGGACTGAACTAGCGCAAGCGCCATGGATCCACTGCAAGTGCTCGTAAAGGGCGCCGTCGTGGTCTTCGTCGTGTCGAGCATGCTGTCGATCGGACTTGCTGCGCGAGGCGCCGAGATCGTCGCGCCGTTGCGGCGTCCCGCGTGGGTTCTCCGAGCTCTGGGCGCCAACTTCGCGCTGGCGCCTGCGGTGGCGTTGGCAATTGCCGGCGTGCTGCCGCTCGACCCCGGGTATGAACTGGGGTTGCTGCTGCTCGGCTTTGCCGCGGGCTCGCCGCTGTTGCCCAAGCTCGCCGAAGCCGGCCGTACCGACGTGGCGAGCGCGACGGCCCTGATGGTCTTGCTGATGGCGGGCAGCATCGTGGTCATGCCGCTGGCGCTGCCGCTGTTCGTGAAGGGCATTCAGGTGAATCCCTGGCAGATCGCGGCGCCGCTCGTGGTGCTGATGCTCATTCCGCTTCTGCTCGGCATGGCAGGGCAGCGCTTTGCGCCGCAGACCGGTGCAAAGCTGCTGCCGGCGGTCACGCGGACTTCAAACATCGGCTTCGTCGCCGTAGTGCTCCTCGTCTGCGGCACGAACCTCACCGCGCTGGCCGGAGTCCTGGGCAGCGGCGCGATCGGCGCAGCGATTCTCTTCGTCGTGCTGGTGTTCGCTGGCGCATGGGCGCTTGCGGAGCCGAATGCGGCCGGGCGCCGCCTGCTCGGCTACGCAACGGCCGGCCGCAACGTCGGCGCGGCCCTCGTCATCGCCGGGGCGAGCGCCGCCGAGCCCAAGGCTGTCGTCATGCTGATCGTGAC
The DNA here is from genome assembly GCA_963747775.1 of uncultured beta proteobacterium. GTDB lineage: Bacteria > Pseudomonadota > Gammaproteobacteria > Burkholderiales > SG8-39 > JAGVSZ01. Next base: position 15,437 of record CAVVGT010000013.1, on the reverse strand, counting down.
CGGAGTGGTCGGGCTGGTCTTACTGCTTGCCGCCGCCACTTGGGTTCGCCGTCGGGATCGGACTACGGTTTGAATCCGCTCGGGAATCACGGCCAGGCAAACAGCAACAGGACGATCACGCGTTGGCGCACCGGCACCAGGCGGCGCACCAGCGCCGTCCGCCACAGCCGCTCGTTAGCTGGCCAGATGTTTCAGCGCCTACTCGCGCAGCGCGACGTTGCGCGCGGCTTTCTTGAGTGACTTCTCGTCGGCGGCAGCGAGTCCGCTCTTGCCGAGCTCAATGACGACCTTCTTGAGCACGCCGGTGAACTTGAAGGGCATCTTGTTCACGTAGTCCTCGACCACGGGCGTGCCGGTGTCCTCGCCCACGTCCATGGTCTCGTCGAGAGAGAAGCGGACGGGGATGGTGCGCTCGATCTTGCCTTGCGCCACCTGCTTGCCGTCCACCGAGAGCGTGCCGGTGCCGCCTTGCCATAGCCTGGGCCGTCGTATTTGAAGTCGAACTTGATAGTGTGCCTGCCGACGGCGAGTCTCTCGTTCGAGACGACACGATATTTGTGCTGCGGCTGGTTGGAGAACGCGTAGTCGAACTCCGGCTTGCCGTCCATGACGAGCAATCCCCAGCCGCCGAAACGTCCGCCTTGCGTGACGAGTACGCCTTCGGCCCCGCCTTCCGGTATCTCGACCTCCGCCGTGATCGTGAAGGACTTGTTCTTCATGTCCGGTGCCGCGCCTTCGGGAACACGGATCGTGCCCGGATAGTAGGTGAACGTGTTGCGCCCGCGCGTGAGGCTCGGACGAATGGACACGTCCGCGCGTTCAGCAAACGAGGCGTCGAGCGGAAAGACGTTGTACTTTCTCGCTTCGCGCTCGAACACGGCCTGCAGTTCCTTCAGCTTGGCGGGATTCTTGCGGCGCGAGGTCGTTCGCCTGGCGAGAAGTCCTCCGCAACGTTGTAAAGCTCCCACTTGAAATCGTCCGGGTTTGCGCTTGCAACGCCGGGCGCGACTTGGGCCCAGGGCAGACGCAACGGCGAGGTGTTGGCCATCCAGCCGTTGTGATAGACGCCGCGATTAGCCGAGCAGCTCGAAGTACTGCGTGCTGTGACGTGTCGGCGCCTTAGCGTCGTCGAAGGTATAGACGAGGCTCGTGCCTTCGATCGGCGTCTGTTTCACGCCGTTGAGCATCGTCGGCTCCTTGACTCCGGCGGCTTCGAGAATCGTCGGCGCGATGTCAATGACGGAGCTGAACTGCGAGCGGACTTCGCCGGTCTGCTTGATGCGCTTGGGCCAGGAGATGACCAGACCGTTGCGCGTGCCGCCGAAGTGCGAGGCGACCTGCTTGGTCCACTGGAACGGCGTGTCCATCGCGTGCGCCCAACCGACCGGGTAGTGATTGTAGGTTAGCGGCCCGCCGAGATCGTCCATGATGGACAGAAGATACGGGATGCTTTCCTCGACGCCGTTGGCGGCGACGCCGACCTCGTTGGACAGGCCCTGCAACGTGCCTTCGCCGCTCGCGCCGTTGTCGCCCATCTCATAGATGATGAGCGTGTTGTCCATTTCGCCGGTCTCTTCGACGGCCTGGATGACCCGCCCGATGTTGTAATCGACGTAGGCCAGGCAGCCGGCATAGACTTCCATCATGCGGGCGTAGAGTCGCTTCTGGTCGGCGCTCAGCGAGTCCCACGCCGGAATTTCCGTTGGGCCGCGCGGTGAGCTTGGTGCCGGCGGGCACGACGCCCAGTCTTTATCTGGCGGGCGAATGTCTCCTCGCGCAGCTTGTCCCAACCCTGGTCGAACTGGCCCTTGAACTTCGCGATCCACTCCTTGGGCGCGTGGTGCGGCGCATGGCGTCAGGCCCGGCGCGTAGTAGGCGAAGAACGGTCTGTCCGGCGCGAGCGAGTGCTGCTGGCGAATCCACGCGATCGGCATGGTCGGCCAGGTCGCGCGTCGAGGTGATCGATTCGGGTCGTTGCTCCTCGGCGCTCGATCGGCTTCGTGCCGTCGAAGATGGCGGAGTGCCACTGGTCGGTGTCGCCGCCGATGAAGCCGTAGAAATACTCGAAGCCCAGGCCGGTGGGCCAGAGGTCGAACGGCCCCGCCTGGCTCGACTGCCAGTCGGGCACGTTGTGGTTCTTGCCGAACCACGACGTGTTGTAGCCGTTCTGCTTGAGGATTTCCCCGACCGTACCGGAACTCTTCGGCATCAGCGTGTTGTAGCCGGGAAAGCCGGTGCCCATCTCCGTGATGACGCCGGTGGCGTTGGTGTGGTGGTTGCGCCCGGTGATGAGCGCCGCGCGCGTTGGCGAGCAAAGCGCCGTGGTGTGGAAGGTGTTGTAACGCAGACCGGCCTTCGCCAACTGGTCGAACGTCGGGGTTGGGAATCGGCCCGCCGAACGTGGACGCTGCGCCGAAGCCCACGTCATCGGTCAGGATGAGCAGGACGTTGGGCGCGCCCTTGGGCGCGGTGACGGCCTTGGGGAAGTCCGGCGTGGACTCCTTTGCCGTTCGGCCAATCTTGCCTTTGAACGGCGGGTCAGGTCGGGGCAGGACTTCCTGCGCGAGTGCCGACGTTGATCCGACCGCAAAAGCGAGCAGTCCTATCCCAAACAGATTGGCCGTGATGTGTCGCATTGCGATTCGATGTCCCTTGTTGGTCTGATCTTCTGGAGAGAGTGGAGGAGGCTAGCGAGCCGCCGGCAGTTCTCGATTGACTTGCGTCAAACGAGCTAAGTGTAACTGGGACGGCTCGAAATTCACGAATCAGCGCTTCGCTTCGCCTACGGCTCCGCTACGCGCCGATCCCGACGATCCTTCGTACACCATGTCTAGGGACGCGAACGACTCGACGAAGTCTTGCTATTTCACCTTGACCAAATCATCCGGTTTCCAGGTCTGATCGAAGAATGCCGTCTCCGAGCCGTACAGCCGCAAGACGACCATGAAGGCTCTGCCACGCAGGGTTTGAATCCAGTTCTTCGCGTTGATGTTCTGCGGCTGCGTGGGCCGGCGTAGACATCGACCGAGCCATCCGCGCTGTACTGAGGCTTGTCGAGCCCGTTGCGTGACGGATACGGCTGGTCCGTCAGCTGCATGGTGCCGTCGGCCGGGTTGTAGACGGTCACGGCCCAAAAGGCCGCGATCGGTATGGGCGCCGGCAGATGGATCCTGTAGGTGTTGCTGCCGTCGAGCAACTCCCCTTTGTCGTCACACCAGCACGAACTGCAAGAACGGCATCGACTCCCACCTCGACTGGGCCGCCTCGCGGTTCCCGCCTCGGTTCAAAGCGGCCACTAGGCCCGTCAATACGCGTGCTTTCAGTTGGTCGAGCCCAGTTGACTGCATCAAATTGAAGAAGAGGTCTGTGTAGTCGAATTCAAAGATGAAACGTTGGGCGCCCGGTCCACGCTTTTCGACGCAATCCGCCCCGCAATTGGACAAGTCGCGGTCAACGAACAGTTCGCAGCCGCGTCGTAGCCACAGTTCTGTTACACGGCGCTGAACTCGTCCTGAATAACCTGCGCCCGTCGGCTCGGCGGCGAGACGGTCCGTTCCAATACGGTCGCTCGTGCCGCTGACCGCGTTCGGGGTCGCGAGCGTGCTGTGGTGGACCGCCTCGGAAGCGATGGGGTACGAGGACGTCCGGCTCTATCTCATGGTGCGCGTGCTGCTGGTGCTCGCGATCCTCGTGCTGGTCGTGTTCCGCCCGTCGCAATACACCGGCACTGGCTGGTTCGTCGCGGCGCTCGTCGGCGAAGCTGCGATGGTGGCCTTCGAGCGCCTCTACGACCGGCGGGCTCGCGAGCGGCCATAACATCAAGCACCTGTTCGTCGGCGTGGCGCTCGCCTGCGTCTTCACGTGGCTGTGCCGCCGCAGGCTGCGCGCGCCGGCCAGGCTCGTCCAGGGCTAGCGCCACCCGGTCGGGGATGAACGGCGACTACGCGGACGTCCAGCCGAAGCGCGCCGAGATCGACTCCCTCGCGGGGCCGATCGTCCTCGAGTTCGGGAACGCCTGGTGCGGGCACTGCCGCCGTGCGCAACCGCTCGTCGCCGCGGCGCTCGCCCAGCATCCCGGCGTGCGCCACATGAAGTTCGCCGATGCGAGCAACCGCCGGCTGGGGCGCTCCTTCGGCGTGAAGGTTTGGCCGACGCTGATCTTCCTCAAGGACGGCAAGGAAACCGACCGCCTGGTGCGTCCCGCGGATCCGGACGCGATCCGGGCGGCGCTCGCGCAGATCGACCCCGCGGGTTGACAGGCCCGATCCGGTCCCGCGTCACGGCGCGGGCGGTTGCCGCCCGACGAACGGATCGAGCAGGTCGACCGGCGTCTTCATCACCGCCCCCAAGCAGGTTCACCAGGCTCTGGCCGATCGCCGCCGGCCCGAGCGGCACGACCCGCGGATCGCGCAGGTCGCCGGTGACGCTCAGCGGGATCCCGACGGCGCGGGTGCCGAGGATGCGGCCCACGATCGGGACGTGCTGCATCGCGCCCGGGATCCGTCCGAACGGCGCGACGACGCCCTGCATGTCGAGCTGTCCGGCAGGGACGTCGATCTCGCCGGCCATCGCGAGCCCGAGCGCCGCCGCGTTCAGCGTGCCGCGTCGCGATGCGGACGCGGCCGGCGTCGAGCGTGCCCGCGACCGCGAGCTCGCTGTAGTCGAGGCCGCTCGCCATCAGCTCCGACGGCCGGGCGCGCAGCAGCCGCGGCGACCGCGTCGAGCGAGAGGATGCGCGCCATGAGCCGGCGCCCTCTGGATCTGGCCGTCGCGCGCCGTCAACTGGAAGGTGCCGCGCGCGGTGCGCGCGAGCGCGTCGGCCGGTCCGCTCGCCGACAGGTCCGCGTCGAGATCGAGCGTCCCGGTCATCGCGTAGCTGCTCGCCCAGGAGACAGGTCACCGTTCCGGCGAGCGGCTGGGCGCGCGCCTCGATCCGGCCGGTCACGCTCACGTTGCCGGGGACGAGCACCGCGCTGAGCGGCAGCGGCGATGCCGCAGAGCTGCGCCTCCTTCACGTCGGCCACGATGCGATCGGGCGCGAGGGCGACCGTGCCCGAGACCGGACGCACGACGTGCGTGCCATAGGTGACGGACTTCGCGTCGACGGCGATGCGGCCGTCGACCGGGAGGTTCCAGCCGGCGGCCGCCGGCGTCGCGCCGCCGCGCGGGAACGCGCGAAGCAGGCGTTCGACGTCGATCGCGTCCGCCGTCACGCGGAGATCGAGCCCGAACGTCTTCGGCTGGCGCGTCACCGAGCCGGTGAGAGCGAGCCGCTCGCCGGCGACCGCGACCGCTCCTTCGCGGATCTGGACGGCGTCGCCGGCGACGTCGATACGCAGACGCTCGATCGCGACCGGGATGCCCCAGCGCTCCAGGATGTCGATCCGGTCGGCCTCGAGCGCGCCGGTCGCGCTCGATTGCCGCGGCTCCGCGAGATCGATCGTGGCGCGGAAATCGCCCCGCAGCGCGCCCTGCCGCGCGGGCGGCTCCGACGAGCACCCGCGCGAGCGTGGCGTGGTCGAGCCTGCCCGGAACGTCGAGCTCCGCGGTCGAGCGCCGCCCACTTCAGCGTCAGCGTGGGCGTCGGTGTCGGGGTCCTTCACGGCCAGGCGGCGGAGATCGAGATGACCCGGTCGCCTGGCGAGGTCGAACTCGGCGCGCACGCCGCCGGCGAGGCCGACCGTCCCTTGCGCGGCGAACGGCGCGCCCGCGCCGCCCGCGCCCTGCACGCGTCCCGAGGCGAGCGTGAGCGGCGCCCGCGGCATCGCCGTCCCCGGCAGCTTCCAGCGGGAGCGCGCCCAGTCGAGGGTCCGCTCGCCGGCCGTTCCGTCGGCGAGCGCGAGGTCGAAGCGCGGCGCGGCCGACGCGTACTCCTGCACGGTTCCGGTCGCGACCACGCGCGCGTCGAGCATCGACGCGTCGAGCCGATCGAGCGCGATCGAGCGCGGCGTGATGCGCAGCTCGCCGCCCGCGAGCGTGACCGGCGCGGGCAGCACTGGCCCGGCGAGCCGCACCGGTTGCGGGCGGATCACCGCCTCGTACTCGAGCGCCGCGGGCGCATTGACCGGGCCGGACAGCCGCACGAGCTGCACGGCCACCGTACCGGTCGCGGTCGGGATCTCGCTCGCCGGGCGCCGCAGCCCCTCGAGCGACGTGAGCCAGGGGTAGAACTCGTCGAGCACCACCACCGCCTCCGCGCTCGCGGCGCGCACGGCGGGCTCGGGGCCGAGCGCGAGCTCCAGCGCACCGGCCTGGATGGTCGAGCGGCCGAAGCTGCCGTGCAGTCCGCGCACGGCCAGGCGGTCGTGCGCGTACCGGACCTGCGCCGGCGTTCATGGCGATCGGCAACGGCACGTTCCGATAGCGCGCGGTCGCGCGCAGCGCCGCGACGTCGACCGCGACGCGTGGACCTGTCTGCGGTGCGCTTCGTACGCCACGGTGCCCGTGCCGCGGCCCTGGAGCGATTCCACGTCGGCGAGGGCGGCGGGCTCCGGCTTGCCGATCGCGCGCCTCGCGAGCGCGAGCGTCTCGGCGAGGTCCGCGTCGACCGCCGCGTCGAGCGCCCGCAGCGCCACCGCCGGCGCGAGCTCGACCGCGAGCGTGCCGCCCTTGAACGACGAGCGGCCGATCGCGCCCGAGAGCTCGCTCCCGCGCAGCGTCCCGTCCGCGAGCACGAGAGCGCCCGGTGGCGTTCGCGATGATCGATTCCCAGTGCGGGAACGTCGAGGGCGGCCGCCGCGAGCCGCGGCCTCCGCGCGGACCGATCCGAGCGCCGCGAGCGAGGCGAAATCGCGCGCCGGCGGCGCTCGATCGTGAGGCGACTGCACCGCCCCCGCGGTGACGAACGCGGCGGCCGTCCGCACCGCGTCGAGATCGCCCGCGAGCGCGAGCGCGGCGGCGCGCAGCCGTGCCGAGATCGAGCGCGGGCGACCTGGAGCTCGACCGACGGCGCGGTGTCGTCGGGCTTCGCGCGCAGCGTGCCGGTCGCGGCCGGAAGGTACTCGCCGAGCTGGAGCGCGCGGAGCGACACCGTCAGCCGCGGTGCCGTCGACGGCCGGCGTCGAGCGCGTCGCGCACCGCTCCGAGCTCGAGCGTGCGCGCGCCGCGCGCGAGCGTCATCTGCGGCGACGTTCGCGGTGAGCGTCGCGCGGACGCTCCCGCGACCGTCGGTCTCGGCGTCGAGGGTGGCGTCGATCGCTGCCGTCGGCGACGTTGCATCTCGCCTGGAGACCGGCCGCCTGCAGCAGCGCTCCGCGAGGCGCAGGCCGGTCACCTGCAGCGTGCTCGTCGCCGCGAGCGAGCTCGGCACGATCCTCAGCCGGAGGCTGGCCGTGCGCCAGAGATCGGCCGCAGCCGCTGCGCGTCGGCGTAATCGCGTCCGTCGCCACCCGCGCATCGGCGGCCAGGCCCGAGAGCGACAGGACGCGCTGCCCGGCTAGCGGACGTCGAGCTTGCCGTCCGTGATCCCGAGCGACATCCCGCGCGCTTCGCGCACCAGCGCATCGACGACCGGGCCGAGCGCGGTGCGGTACGCGGCGAACGGATCGCTGCCACCGCCGCCGGGCTGGATCGTGAGCTCGAGCACCGGCTGCCCGACGTTGACCGCCACCGGCCGGACGTTCCCGGCGAGCAGCGGCAGCAGCGCAATCCGGATCGCCAGCGTGCCGATCCGGCCGGCGACCGTCGCCGGGGATGCGGACGGTGGCGTTGCGGATCTCGACGCGCGGCTGCGGGAAGAAGCGCAGCGTGAGCGAGTCGTAGCGGACCTCGCCGCCCGCGATGTCCGAGATCCGCCGCTCGACGGCCTGCCGCACGCGGTCACCGTCCACGAAGAGCGGGACGAGCGCGACGACGCCGACGAGGAGCGCGACGACCGCCGCGACGGCGATGGCGAGTCGGCGAACCCAGGCGGCTCGGCGCGCGGGCATTGCCGAACGATAACGCAACGGACGGGAACCCGCGCTAGTGCGCGGTCACGCGTCCCCCTACGGACGCGGCAGGACGCCGGCCTGCCCCGGCGCCGAGCGGATGTGGAGGTCCCGCTGCGGGAACGGGATCTCGATGCCGTGCTCGGCGAGCACTCCCGCCACCGCGAGATTGAGCTCGTGCCGCACCCGGAGCCGCTGGTCGAACGACCCGACGAAGGCGCGGATCTCGAAGTCGAGCGAGCTGTCGCCGAAGTCGACGAAGAACACCGACGGCGGCGGCTGCCGCAGCACGTCGGGGTTGCGCCGCACCGCCTCGAGCAACACCCGCTGCACCAGCGCGATGTCGCTGCCATAGGCCACGCCCACCTTTATGAGCAGCCGGGTGGTCTGGTTCGACAGCGTCCAGTTCGTCACGCGCTCGGTGATGAAGGCCTTGTTCGGGATGATGACCTCCCTGTTGTCGAAGTCGACACCGCGGTCGCGCGCGCGCGGATGCGGGCGACGGTGCCCGAGACGTCGCCGACCGTCACGACGTCGCCGATGCGGATCGGCCGTTCGGCGAGCACGATCAGGCCCGAGATGAAGTTGGCAAAGATTTCCTGCAGCCCGAACCCGAGGCCCACGCCGAGCGCCGCGATCAGCTACTGCACGTCGCTCCAACCGATGCTGAGGATGTCGGCCGCGATCAGGATGCCGGCGGCGGTGAGCACGTACTGCGCCATGACCTTGACCGCGTACGTCGCGTCTGGCTGCACGTCGAACCGCTGCACGATGTCTGTATGAGAACTTGCAAATGGCGGTTTGGCAAGTATCGGCGACTGCGGAAGCCTCCTGCAACGACGCAAAGCAAAGAACCGCCGTCGCGAACGCCGCCGCAAATGCAAAGCTGCGTAGGAAATCAGGTTGTCGGGATCGTCTACAGTTCCAGGTCGAACCCCGCCTCGGCCACGACCTCGGCCCGGATCCGCGCCCAGGCTCCTGAGCACCGCCGGAACCGCCGCCGCAACCCCGATGCGGACGGTTGCTTCTCCGGGCCCCTGGTCGCGCACCCGCTGGGTGTCGTCTGTTTGATCCAACTCAAACAGCATACGGGGGCTCTGTCCAATCATGTCGGGTCCGTGTCCGGATAGGTCCACGGAGACCCCGGGCCGCGTGATTGGGCCTATTTGCGACGCGACGGCGCGCTCTCTCGCATGGAGCACGCCGCCCGACGCCGCATCAACCCTTCATTCAAATGGAGAAGTCTCATGGAACAGTCTCTGATGAAGACCAGGTTGACCCTCGCGCTCGCGCTGATCTCGGCAGCCATTGCCGCGCCGGCGTTTGCGCAAAAGCCCGACGCAGCGGGGGGCGCCGTCGTCACCAGCGAACCGGGCAGGGCGTCCGTCGTCCGTGCGGCGGAGCTGTCCGCCCAGGTCGTCGGCATCGACAAGGCGACGCGCACGGTGACGCTGAAAGGGCCGAAGGGCAACGTCGTCGATATCGTCGCGGGCGACGAGGTCAAGAACTTCAACCAGATCAAGCTCGGCGACTTCGTCGTCGCGCGCTACGCCGAGGCGCTCACGCTCGAGCTGCGGAAGACCAAGGTCAAGGCGGGGGAGCCGACCGTGCGCGAGGAGGCCGCACGGGCGAAACCCGGCGAGCGGCCGGCGGTCGCCGGCGCCCGTGAGGTCACTGCGATCGCCGACGTCATCGGCGTCGACCCCAAGAAAAGCACGATCACGCTCAAGGGGCCGCGGGGCAACGTCGTGACGCTCGACGTGAAGAACCCGGATCAGTTCAAGGTCGTCAAGAAAGGCGACCAGGTCGAGGTGACCTACACCGAAGCGCTCGCGCTGAGCGTTGAGCCGGCGCCGAAGCCGGTGGCCAAGTGATCGCGGCATGCGTCGCTGTATAGGGGAGGATCAAAGATGAATTCGATCGGTCGCAGACTGTCCGTTTTGCTGGCCGCCGCAGCACTCGTTGCCGGCTTGCTCGGCTGCAGCACGACCCCGACCTGGGACCCGGGCGCACCGGACGCAATGACTGCCGAGCATTACTCACTGGCTCTGTCGGCTATCGACGCCAAGGCCAAACAGGACGCGCAAGCCGCGCTCTATCTGTTGCGCAACGATGTCACTCGGATGCGCACCAATAGCGTGGAAATGCAGGTAGCGCTCGCGCGCATATACGCCGTGACCAACGCAGTGGACAAAGAAGACTGGGGGACGGCGCGCAAGGGCCTCGAGGTCTTGGCAGCAAGCTACGGTCGCTCGGCAGTGAAGTAGCCGCACAGCGGGGCAGGTTGCCCTCGCGACCCCGGGTGATGGAAAAAAAAGCGCACACTGCGTGAGTCGCCACGGACCCGACCTGCCGACATAGAATGCGGCCAGTCGATCAATACCACGTTCGGTAGCCAAACCAAGCCTTTCGCCGCGCTCGTTGCGCTGCTCGCTCTCGCCGGTTGTGGGTGGGCCGCGGTTACACGATCAAGTGAAACGCATGCGACTGCAACGCGAAGGACGGGCGGCATGAGTGAATGCTGCCGCAGCCTGACATGATGACGACTGCCGACACATGCCGCGCCACGCTCCCGTACGACTCGGTCCAGGTCGCACGCGATCTCGAGTCGCGAGCCGTGCCCGCAGCATCATCCCGCAGGAGTCGGCATCACCTTCGGTCGGCGGCATGGATCGGCTTGACGCTGGCACTCGCAGGCTGCGCGACGGTGGGTCCCGACTTCGTGCAGCCCAAAGCGCCGGTAACGGAGCAATGGCCGGAGGCCGACACTGCGGTCATTACGCGAAAGCCTGCGGAGCAGATCCGGTGGTGGGAAGGTTTCGGCGACCCGGTCCTCGGCAAGCTGATCGAGACCGCGTACCGGAACAACTACAACCTGAAGATCGCGGGCCTGCGGGTACTGGAGGCGAGGGCCCAGCTCGGGGTCGCCGTGGGCTATCTCTACCCCCAGGTCCAGCAGGCGAACGGCAGCGTGAACTACACGGCGGCCAGCAGGAATGCCGCCAACACGGCGGCCGGCGACCTGCGCTTCTGGGAATACAGCGTCGGTGTGAGTGTCGGCTGGGAGCTCGATTTCTGGGGCAAGTTCCGGCGCTCGATCGAGGCGGCCGATGCCAACGTGCTGGCCGCCGTCGCCGGCTACGACAACGTGCTCGTGCTGCTCGTCGCCCAGGTGGCGGACACCTATGTCGCCATCCGGTCGGCGGAGGCGCAACTCAAGGTCGCGCGCGAAAACATCGCCATCCAGCAGCGCAGCGTCCGGATCACCGAGGCCCGGTACCGCGGTGGCGATGTCGGAGAGCTCGACGTGCTTCAGGCACGCACTCAGCTGCTGGGGACGCAGGCAACGATCCCGCCATTGGAGACCGGGCTGCAACAGGCAAAGAACGCGCTCAGCACGCTGCTCGGCCAGCCTCCGGGCAGCCTTGCGGAGATCATGGGCCCGCAGCCGGGCGTGATTCCGGCGGCACCGCAAGCGATTGCCGCGGGCGCCCCGACGGATCTGCTCCGGCGGCGTCCCGACGTGCGTCAGGCAGAACTCGCCGCGGCAACGCAAAGCGCAGTAGTGGGAGTCGCCGAGGCCGACCTCTATCCGAGCTTCGGGTTGAGTGGCTTTCTCGGCGTGGTGGCCGCCGACGGAACCAACACCACGCGTACCGGCAACAGCGGCTTCGGCCAGCTTTTCAACGCAAACTCCCTCACGTTCTTCGGCGGGCCGTACTTCAGCTGGAACATCCTGAACTACGGACGCATCCGCAATAACGTCAGGGTCAAGGATGCCCAGCTCCAGCAACTGCTGGAGAACTACCAGAGCACCGTGCTCAACGCCGTGAAGGAGGTGGAGGACGGCATGGTGGCGTTCCTGCACAGCCGCGAGCAGGAGCGGATTCTGGCCGAGACCGAAGTGTCTGCGCAGCGCTCGCTCACCCTCGCGAACGTCGGGTACCGCGAAGGTCTTTCCGACTTCCAGCGCGTGCTGGATGCCCAGAACTCGTTGCTGCGGGTGCAGCAGCAACTCGTCACGGCGCGCAGCACGACCGTCAGCAGCGCGGTCGGAATCTATCGGGCGCTCGGCGGCGGCTGGGAGATCCGTTCGAGCCACGGTTTCGTCGACGAGGCGACCAGCGACACGATGCGAAAGCGCGTGGACTGGGGCGACCTTCTGCAACCGGAAGCGACCCAACCGCCGTTGAAGGGCGAGGGCGGCGGCTGGCCGTCACCGGACTGGTAAACCGCGTCAACCCGAATGCAGGTATGTCATGAGCGAACAACAGAAGACCCCGCAAGGGGGGCCGGAACCGGGAAAGTCCGCGGAGAACAAACCGGCCGGACCGGCGGCCGCGAACGCGCCGGCGCCCCACGGGGGCGGTGTGCCCGCCAAGCCGGAAGTTCCAGCCTCCCCGCGGCGGATGGACCCGGTGCGCAAGTGGGTCCTGATCTTCAGTGCGTTCTGTCTGCTCCTGCTCGCCTGGTACATGGCCGCCGACCGCTACACCCCGTACACGACGCAGGCGCGCGTGAACGCCTTCGTGGTGCCGATTGCACCGCAGGTGGCCGGCGAGATTCTCTCCGTCGACGTACGTACAAACCAGGCGGTCAAGAAGGGCGACTTGCTTGCCCGGATCGACCCGATGCGTTACCAGCTGGCGGTCGCCGCGGCCGAAGCCCAGCTCGCGCTCACCCAGCAAAACCTCAAGGTCTCCAGCTCGACGGTCGATGCGGCCGCGGCCTCGCTGCAAGCCGCGAGGGCCGGCCTGGTCAAGGACACGCAGAACGAGGCTCGCCTGAAGCGCATCGATGCCGAAGTCCGCGGCGCGATCTCTGAGCGCGCGCTGGAGTGGGCGTCGGCATCCCGCCTCGAGGCCGAGGCGCAGATGGAGAGCGCCAAGGCCAATCTGCAGAAGGCGATCGAAGGGCTCGGGCCGCGGGACGAGAAGAACCCGCAACTGCTTGCCGCGCGCACGGCCCTCGACAAAGCGAAGCTCGATCTGCAGTACACGCGCCTCGTCGCGCCCAACGACGGGCTGGTGACTGACCTGCGCGTGGACGTCGGCAATTTCGCCGCGACCGGGCAGCCGCTGATGACCTTCGTCGGGACGCAGAAGATGTGGGTCGAGGCGAACCTCACCGAGAACAACCTCGGCCACATCAAGCCGGGCGACACGGTCGACCTCGTGCTCAATGTCTGGCCCGACAAGACGCTGCGCGGGCGTGTGCGGAACGTCACCTTCGGCGTCACCGCCGCCGAGTCCACCTCGAAGCCGGGCACGCTGCCCACGGTCCAGAACGCGCGCGACTGGTTGCGCAACGCGCAGCGCTTTCCGGTGCTGATCGACTTCGAAGACACTGAGCAGGCGGCACAGGTCGGCGCGCGTGTCGGCAGCCAGGTCAACGTGCTCGTGTACACCGGCGAGCATCCGATCCTCAATCCCCTGGGTCGGTTCCCTGATGTGGTTTAGCGGCCTGATGTCGTATGCCTACTGAGGCCGTCGCGGCGGCGGCGCCGAAGGCGCGGGTCCCCCCACACCATCCCAGGGCCCGCCGCATCCTGCGGTTCACGGTCGGCGTGACGCTGGCGACCGCTTACTGCACCTACATCAACTGGCCCTTCTCGTTCCTGTTGCCGGCGCTGGTGATCCCGTTCTTGGCCTTGCCCATCCCGGCGGCGCCGTCGCTGCGGTACGGGCTGTGGATCACCACCAAGCTCATCGCCTTCGCCGGCCTCGGCGCGGTGCTGATGCTGCCGCTGCACAGCCATCAGCTGTTCGGCTTTGCCGTGGTCGCGCTGATCCTCTTCGTCAACTTCTACCTGCAGGCCGAGGGCAAGATCACGGGCCTGAACGCCATGATCGTGATCGTCGGCATCACGCTCGTTCCGGCGTTCGGGCAGGACTCGATGGATCTGGGCGTCGAGTTCGCGAAAGGCATGTCGCAGGCTGCACTGGCCATGTTCCCCATCCTCTGGATCGCCTTCGCCATGGTGCCCGGCGGCGTATTTCCGGGCCTGCCCAACGCACCCCGGATCGAAGGCACGCCGGCGGACCGGGGCATCCTGGCGCTGCGGCCGGTGCTGGTGCTGCTGCCGCTCTTCGCTTACATGCTGAGCAGCGACAACAACATTCGCTACCTGATCGGCTACTACCAGCCGGCCATGATCGCGCAGCATGTGCGCCGTGCAACCGCACTCAAGCTGACCGTCGACCTGGTCATGGCCACGCTCATCGGCGCCATCGGCGGACTGATCATGTGGTGGCTCATCAAGCTGTGGCCGTCGTGGTTCTGGTTCGTGCTGGTGATGGCGATGTTCTCGCTCTTCTACGCGACGCGCATCTTCGGCCACGGACCCGGCGCGCTGACGCCGAACTACTACCGCTGGAGCTACGGCCTGACGACGCTGGTCTTCATCGTCTTCCCGGATGCGCTGACACAGGGTTTCAGCGGCGACGATTCGAACATGAAGTTCTACATGCGCATCGTCGACTACGGGCTCGTCACGTCGTACTCGGCCTTCGCCATCCTGCTCTTCGACGCGGTCGTCGATCGCCTGCGCGCGTTGCGCAGGCGATTCACGCGTAGCGCTCCATGAGCGGAACGCGGCACCCTGGGTGATGTGATCACGATGACTGCGGAACGATCCGAAACAGCAACCCGATGGAGATGACGATGGGAAAGAAGAGAGCAAAAGCGATGGACGCAGCAAAAGGCAAGTCAAAGAAGGGCAACAATGGCGCCGCCGAGGCCGCATCGAGCAAAGAGCTGTCCACCAAAGACTACAACCGGGAGCTCAAGAAGCTTCACGTCGAGCTGGTGAAGCTGCAGCAATGGATCGTGCAGAAAGGGCTCAAGGTCTGCATTGTCTTCGAGGGCCGCGACGGCGCCGGCAAGGGCGGCACGATCAAGGCGATCACCGAGCGCGTGAGCCCGCGGGTGTTTCGCGTCATCGCGCTGCCCGCGCCGACCGAACGCGAGAAGACTCAGATGTACGGGCAGCGCTACCTGCCGCACCTGCCCGCGGCGGGCGAGGTCGTGATCTGGGACCGCAGCTGGTACAACCGCGCCGGCGTCGAGCGCGTGATGGGTTTCTGCACCGAGGAGCAGGCCCGGAGCTTCCTGCAGGTCATTCCGCTGTTCGAGCAGCTGATGGTCAAGTCGGGGATCATCCTGCTCAAGTACTGGCTGGAGGTGAGCCCCGAGGAGCAGACGCGGCGACTCGAGGGGCGGATCGGCGACGGCCGCAAGACGTGGAAGCTCTCGCCGATGGACCTCAAGTCCTACGATCGCTGGGGACGACTACACCAGGCGCGCGACGAGATGTTCGCCGCCACCGACACGCCATGGGCGCCGTGGTTCGTCGCGCGCTCGGAGGACAAGAAGCGCGTGCGCCTGAACGTGATCAGCCACATGCTGAAACATGTGCCGTACAAAGCGTTCCCGCCGCGAAGGTCAAGCTGCCCAAGCGCAAGGTCGGACGCTACAAGGCCGTCGACCTTCCGTTCAAGATACGTGCCG
>CAVVGT010000012.1:0-200408 GCA_963747775.1 uncultured beta proteobacterium | reverse complement strand
GCCACTGCAAGGTCAAACATACCCATCGACCCTTGCTTCGTTAAGGTCGGCACAGACGAGATCCCACCCTCCCTTCGAGTTCGGGCCGGCCTGCCAGCGCCGCCTTTGCGAGAGCGATCGCCTGCGGCGAATAGTCGATGGCCGTCACGTGACAGCCGCGCGAGGCGAAGTGATAGGTCAGTTCGCCGCGTCCTGCGCCAAGGTCGAGAATCCGGCTGCCCACTGCCGCATCAGCGAGCGTTGCGGTGATCACCAAGAGCGCCGATCTCTAGGAGCCGCCCGCGATGCCGCTTATAGGAGGCAAACCCACCGCAGTCATCCAAGAAATAGCTGGCCGTGTACGCGGACCGGATACGGTCGCTCGTCCGATCGACAGCGGAGGGAATTGCGCGATTCATGCAATCGCTGGGCCTGCTCGACGTACTCGATCTCGCCCTTGACCAGAAGTTCGCCGGCGTAGCCGGGAATCACCGATACTCGATGGCACGCCGGAATCGCCGTAGCGCCTCACTTCCGCCCGCAAGGTTCTCGGCGGACCATAGAAATCCATCGAGCAGCACATAGCGCGATTGCTTGAACGCCAGCGCCATATCGTGCAGCGTGCTGTCTCCATCTTGCTGACCGTCGACGTGCACAAGGTCATACACGCCACCGGGGAGGTCATTGAGGACCTGCGAATCGACGTTGAGGAAACTGACATCGAACCCGGTCGTTATCCGCCTTGCCCAGAACAGCGCTCCGGGTACGCCGCCGAACGTCGGCCGTTCTAGATCGATGCCGACTAGTCGCGCCGTCGGGGCTGCGTCAAGGAACGCACGGGCCGAGTATCCGAACCGCACACCGATCTCGAGGATTGACTCCGGCTGAATCGCTTTGGCGATCGCGAACTTCATCCGATAGTAGGGAACCCAGTCCTCGAACTCTGTGGACAGAGGGTCGTCGGGATTCGCATAGCGGCGGAAGTCGAACTCTCCCGCGCGCGCTGGAACTCCGATAGATTATCTCTCGATCATATTGACAAGTGTCGCTCGCCTCGTCCTAAGCCTTCTCCGAGAACTGCGGCTTCGCCTCAAGATTGCAGAGGCCGGCCCACCCAGGGCTTGTCACTGTGCCAATGGACGGTGAAGGAGGCGACGTCGTGGACATACAGCAGCGCTTCCCCAAACTGCCGTCCTGGTAGGCCTTCGTTCGCCACGCCAACCGTAAGCGTGAATTGGCCGTTCGGAAGGAGGGCGCGGAACGAAAATCGCAGGATGCGTTCCTCGCCCGTTTTCACAGGGGACATCTTCACGCCGAGTGCATGTGTGTTCGTCTCATAAAAGACCGCTCCGAAGCGATCGCGCACCTTGGCAGACGCACGTGAGGATCAGAAAAGCTCGATGGAAGCGCAAACGGATGCACACAAAGCATACGGAGTCGCCGATCAGACTCTGTGTCCTGTGCCTGACTCTCCCTCCAGCCAAAGCTGCAGAAGTTGAACCTGTTCCGATGACAGGTTCCCTACCGCCTCGACTGGTGCGTCGACCGTAGTATTAAACTCGCCAGCCGTTTTGCCGTTCTCGCGTCCCTGCGCCACCCGTTGGAGGGCGATTGTTGGCCCGCCGGATCTGGACTTGGCTGGAACCTTCGCTTGGTAAAGATCCAGCGCCACCTTCGGCTCGTCGTCTACCATTAACAGGCCATGTTGTTCCAATAGGATTGCTCGGTCGCAGAGGTTTAGAACGGACTGAGGGTCGTGCGACACGAAGAGCAACGTCGTTCCCTGATCCCGGAACGATTGGATCCGAGCGAAACACTTCTGCTGGAAATATACGTCTCCGACGGCCAGCGCCTCGTCCACAATGAGCACGTCGGGACGGATGACGGTTGCGGCGCTGAACGCAAGCCGGACTGTCATGCCGCTTGAGTACGTCCTCGCGGGTATCGGATAGATCTCCCGGGCTGGCAACTCTTCTGTTCGGCGCGCCTTGACCTCCTCCGCCGTGAAGCCCAGCAGTTGGCCGGCCATCACCGCATTCTGGCGGCCGGTAATCCAGATGGAATCCCATGCCGAGCTCGAGCAAGGCTGCGACGCGTCCAGACATCTGGATCGTCCCTCGGTAGGCGCCAGGGTCCCGGCTATGATCTTCAGCAGGGTGCTCTTGCCCGCGCCGTTCTCGCCGATGATGCCGACCGCCTCCCCAGGCCGGACGGAGAAGCTTACATTTCTGAGCACCCAAACTCGGGTGTGGCGCGAGACGCCGGGAACCAGCCACTCAAGCAGGCGAGAGCCTTGGCTGCCGTACCGCTTAAACGCCTTTCCCCAGGCCGTTGGCCTCAATCGCGCTCACAGTTCGTCCACGATTTCCGCGGCGCGCCGCCGGAACAGCCCATAGCCACAAACGACTGTGGCTCCCGTGAGACCGAGCGAGCAGACTAAGGCTCGACCAGTCCGGGACATGACCGTTGAGGAAAATGCTCTGGAGCGCGAATGTGGAACCGTAGAGCGGATTCTGTTCCGCCCACCTGCGCAGTTCCGGACTAAGAACCGACAGCGGATACGCAATAGGCGTCAACCAGAACCAGAACTGCAGCACGGTCGCCGTTATCTGGCCCACGTCGCGGAAAAAGACATTCAGCACCCCAGCGAACACGCCGAGACCGGCCGCGAAGAGCACTTGCAAGCCCAGCACAGGAACCGCCGCCACCGCAACGACCCGGGGAATCTGCCTGCTTAGCGCGAGGAAACCCAAGAAGAGGCCGAAAACGATCGCGAAGTTGCCAAGTGCAGTAAGGACCGCGATTGCGGGAAGACAAAGGCGTGGAAAGCTCGACTTCTTCAACAGGTTCGCATTATCGACAAACATCGACTGGCAGCGAGTGACGATCTCAGAGAACAGTAGCCAGGGAAGCACGCCTGCACACAGGAAGATGCTGTACCCGAACCGATCATCGATGCCGGGCAGCCGCGCTTGCATCACCGCCGAGAACACGACGGTGTAGACAATGATCGTTGCGAGCGGATTGATGATGTTCCATGCCGCCCCAAGCAAGGAGCCCTGGTCACGGGCGGCAAATCCCTCCTCACGCTGTTGAGGATAAAGCCGCGAAAGCGGAGAAGAGCCTTAAGGGGTTCCATTGGGGGGACCGATTGTCCGAGCGCGAGATATTTGCCCCGATTAGACTTCCGAAGGGCGGCAAGGGTCCGCTGCCGCCGTCATGATGATCCCTTCGACGTTCGTGCGGGCGTGCCGTCCTGATGCCACTCTCGCCCTGGAAGTGTTGCTGAGCAGGATCTCGACCTCGGATGGCCGAAAGCGGGTCGGATCAATCACCTCGTGACCCACTTGTGCGCAGACCAGCATGCTCGGATGCTATCTGGCACATACCGCGCACGGGCGTGGTTCTGCCCGTCGCGATGACAGGGTGATCGGGCTTGTCCTGGTGAAGTGTGCGCCACATGGCCTCCACTTTGTCCGCCGCGAAACCTCAGTCCTTTTGGGAACGACTGACGACGGGGAGCAGACCGAGCCGAGGAGAGTGACGTCGGAGATCCAACACAGAACGGGAAAAAAACCTGAGCAGGAAACGGCGGGCGGCGAGACGCAGCACGCCTCCAGAGCTTTGGATGCACTGACCATCAACATCCTCTGCGCAGCGCCGATCGAGCCGATTCGGCGGCACTCGCAGCAGAAAAGGGGGTGGACTTGGCTTCGGCCGCGATATCCTGCCCCACGATTCCGCTCGCGCCGGCAGTCAGCAATTCGTGTGAACTGTCGTTATGCATCGGGAATCCACGCTGAGACTACTAGTGGACGTGGCAAACTCCGCTCCAGCAGGAGGAGGGCGATAGGGTGGCCCTCTTCTGCAGGTAGGACCGGTTCGGGTCAACATCCAATGCTCGGTTGACGATTCCATCGCTTAAGGTGAACACCAGGTGGTCACCTGGGGAGCCCGAAATACCGCTAATACAATACTGGACCCA
The DNA here is from genome assembly GCA_963747775.1 of uncultured beta proteobacterium. Classification (GTDB taxonomy): domain Bacteria; phylum Pseudomonadota; class Gammaproteobacteria; order Burkholderiales; family SG8-39; genus JAGVSZ01. The sequence goes on along the minus strand of CAVVGT010000012.1, from coordinate 196,444 downwards.
AGTGAGAGCCATTGCAGCCGATACGTAATTCAGCGGCAGTGGAGCGGCCTCGGGGGCTTGCCCCGCGCCCTCTGGAGTACCTTCGAAGTCCCTCAGGGCGGTCCCGATCCGACATCGACCCCCTCGAGTGGCTTTGGCGGTGTCCAGCGGCTATTGATTGCGTGCGGACGATTACTCGGAGTCAGATGTTCGGATCGCGACAAGACGGCGCAGTCCGTAAGAGAAATACTGGCGTCTTGCCGGCGAACATCACTCACCGTCACTGTGCCGTCGGTCCTGGGAATCCGTAACCATGCAATCATGAACATTCTGGACGCGGGCTGATCGTTGCCGACGACTTTAATTAATTCTATCGCGTTTCTTAGAAAGCACAGGTTCTCGAGATTCGCCTGTCATATGGCACGACCGGCTGCGGGCGCCCAGCGAGCGCGGGGGCAAGTTCGATCATCAAGTGATCCCGAGTCCGTCTGGCAGCGGCACGTCCATCAAGATCCAAGTGTCGCTGCCCGGACCTAATGGTATCCGCACACGCATCGAGGCCTCGATCGAGCCGCAGGAGTTACGCAAGCTCGCTCTGCATGTGGTTGCCCCGCCCGCCGCGGGAGGTTACGATTTCGTCGTCCACCCCAGCGCAGGAAGGAAACGTCTGGCTCGATGTGTATCTTGGGCACGCGCGTTCCACGGTGCCCGGTATCGCTGTGTCGTAAACGAAGGCCTTCGAATGAACGTGTTTCGCAAGCAACCGGCCATAACCCGGCAGGACTCTTTGAAAGCCGGCTCTCACATGCAGGGCGCAGCCGGCCGGCCATGCTTATCTGCCAGACGGTGAACGCGTGCAACCTTGACTGCATCATCTGCGCGTATTCTCACCAGTCGCGCAAGCGCGAAATGATGTCGCTCGAGCTTTTCGAGAAAGTCCTGCGGGACTATTCCGAGATCGGCGGCGGTTGCCTTTCGCTCACACCGACGGTCGGTGACGTGCTCTTGACCCGCAACCTCCGCGCTCGCTTCCAGCTACTCGAGCGCTACCCGCGCGTTGGACCGGTTTCCTTCACCACGAACGCCGTGTTGGCGGCCCGCCGCGATCTCGACGAGCTGAGCTGGCTCGCTGGTCGCATGCGCCGGATCCACGTTTCAGTCTACGGACTTGACCCGGATGAATACCTGCGCATGACGCGCAAGGATCGTTTTCACGAGATGGTCGAAGGCGTGCGGCGGCTGCTCGCAGCTTGTGAGGGCGGGACCGAACTGGTCCTTGGCTTCCGGCTGCTTAGTGCCCGGACAAACGAGGCTCTGTCGGAATGGATCCGGCGGACATCGGCAGGGTATTGCCCTTCGGCTCGACGACAAACTTCGCAAACTGGGGTGTGCTGGACACTTCACCCTTCTCCCGGGCGATGCTCATGGATCCGTTGCGGCACAACGCGTCGCAGTGCCGCATACCTTTGCTCGCCATGCAGGTTTCCTCCAATGGCGACGTTTGCCCTTTTGCCCTTGCGACGACTTCCAGCATGTCGGGAGGAACTCAACTTGGGCAACATCCGCGGCGCCACCCTAGCGCAAATGTACAACACGGAGAAAGTCGAACGTCTTTACAACTTCGGCGGATGCCGGACTTCTGCCGCGGCTGCAGCTTTCACCTGCGCCTCAACGATAGCACGCAGGTGGAGAAGGTGTCCAGGGATCCGTCGATTGATCGGTGGGTGACCGGGCACGCTGGCCTCCAAGAACGTCACGATGCGCACCTCGATGGCGCGCTTCCCGTTCGTCAAGCCCCTGGAGACCTTCGACTTCGGCTACAAGCCCTGATCGACCGGAAGCAGGTCCAGATGCTCGCCTCCTGCCCTTCTCGTCCTCGGGCCGCCCCGGAGTCGGGAAGACGCACCTCGCGGTCACCCTGGGTCTCAAGGCGATCGAGGCGGGCTACCGGGTGCTCTTCAGCACCGCCGCGCACCTGATCGCCACGCTCACCAAGGCGCACGCCGAGGGGCGCCTCGACGGCTGGAAGCTCTACACCACGCCGCGGCTGCTGATCATCGACGAGATCGGCTACCTGCCGATCGACCGGCTGGGGGCGAATCTCTTCTTCCAGCTGATCAGCCGTCGCTACGAGCGCGGACCGATGATCCTCACCAGCAACCAGAGCTTCGCGGCATGGGGGAAGTGTTCGGCGACCGAGTGATCGCCACTGCGATCCTCGATCGGCTGCTGCATCACGCGGTGACGCTCGAAATTCGCGGCAACTCGTATCGGCTCAAAGAGAAATTCAAAGCCGGCACCCTGGTGCGGGCAAAGGAAACCAAGATTCATGAACCGGGTGGGGGAGATTTCAATTCGCACACCTGGGGAAACCCGGGATCCCCCTTGACAGTGCTGAGCCTCGACGAGAAGACCCAGATCCAGGCGCTGAAGCGAACCCAGCCGATGCTGCCGATGCGGCCGGGTCTGCCGGCCCGCCAAACCCACGACTACCGGCGCAACGGGCTGACCAGCCTGTACGCAGCCCTCGAAGTCGCCTCCGGCAACGTGATCGGCGAATGCTCCGAGCGCCACACCGGCGCGGATCTTCGTCGGCTTCCTCAAGCTCGCTGCACCGGCGCTATCCGGACGCGAGACTGCACGTCATCCTCGACAACTCCTCGACTCACACCGACCCCCGGGGTGCGCGAATGGCTGGAGCAGCATCCGCAGGTCCACTTCCACTTCACCCCCACCGGCGCCTCCTGGCTCAACATGGTCGAAGCGTGGTTCGGCATCCTGACCCGCAAGTCGATCCGACGCGGCTCCTTCGACTCGGTCCGCGCACTCGTGAAGCACATCGGCCACTACATCGAGCACTGGAACGACCACCCCACGCCGTTCGTCTGGACCAAGAGCCCCGCCGACATCATCCGCAAGGCCGTTCGCCGGCGTTAACATGACTTCGGTGACGGGACACTAGGCAAGACCATGACTCGCTTGGCCATGAGGTCCGGCTTCAGGTCAGATGCGCTGTGGAGTTTCGTCGGACTCGTGACCCCGGCTATCGCCTACAGCGCTGAATATCGGGCACATCAGTTCGCGCTCTACGAGAAGCTCCATGGAAAGGCATGCAACCGGTGCCTACGCGCGCAGCCAGTCGGGCGCCGACAAGGATCTTCGAGCGACCGCATCAAGGACCGCTCCTTTATGAGAGGCGAGCCCATGTTAGGTATCATTAAGTAGTGAAGCGGCGCGGCCGATCCGCGACGGAAGCCCGATCGCTTTTGGGCGCACGGGTGATATTGATGTTCGCGGACAACCCCGGATGTCGGACCTCGGTCACCTGGTCCGCCGCAACGCGTGACCGGCGCAACCTGAACAAGTGAACACTTCATGAACTGTTATTAGGATAAGGCCGTGGATTCTCAACAAGACAGAAACGCGCCATCATCACCGGCATCACCGGCCAGGACGGCGCCTACCTCGCCGAACTGCTGCTGGACAAGGGCTACAAGGTCTACGGCACGTATCGCCGCACCAGCTCGGTCAATTTCTGGCGCATCGAGGAACTCGGCATCGCCAAGCATCCGAACCTGCACTTGGTCGAATACGACCTGACCGATCTCGGCGCGAGCATCCGTCTGCTGCAGAAGCACGAGCGCGACCGAGGTCTACAACCTCGCGGCGCAGAGCTTCGTCGGCGTGTCCTTCGAGCAGCCGGTCACCACCGCGCGAGATCACCGGCATCGGTGCGCTGAACCTGCTCGAAGCGATCCGCATCGTCAACCCGAAGATTCGCTTCTACCAGGCCTCGCACCTCCGAAATGTTCGGCAAGGTGCAGGCAAGTCCCGCAGATCGAGAAGCACGCCGTTCTACCCGCGCAGCCCGTATGGCGTGGCCAAGCTGTACGCCCACTGGATGACCGTCAACTACCGCGAGTCCTACGGCATCTTCGGCGCGCAGCGGCATCCTGTTCAACCACGAGTCGCCGCTGCGCGGCCGGAATTCGTCACGCGCAAGATCACCGACGCCGTCGCCAAGATCAAGCTCGGCAAGCAGGACGTGCTGGAACTGGGCAACCTCGATGCCAAGCGCGACTGGGGCTATGCGAAGGAATACGTCGAAGGCATGTGGCGCATGCTGCAGGCCGATCGAGCCGGACACCTATGTGCTGGCCACCAACCGCACCGAGACTGTGCGCGATTTCGTCTCGATGGCCTGCAAGGCGGCCGGATTCGATCTTGCCTTCGAAGGCACGGCAAGTCCGAAGTAGGCATCGACCGCAACCGGCAAGACGCTTCGTGCGCGTAACCCCAAATTCTACCGCCCGGCCGAAGTCGACCTCCTGATCGGCAATCCGGCCAAGGCCAAGCGCGACCTGGGCTGGGAAGCCGCAGACCACGCTGGAGCAGCTGTGCCAGATGATGGTCGAGGCCGACATCCGTCCGCAACGACAGCGGGGTTCTCGTTCTGACCATGACACGCGCGCTCGTCACCGGAATTCAGGCTTCACCGGCCGTTACCTACGGCCCGAGCTGGAGACAGCTGGTTACCGGGTATTCGGCACCGCACATCACGGCGAGGAGGCCGGCTCGGATGTGCACGTCGTTGACCTTTGCGATCGGGACCAACTGCACAGGGTGATTGCTGCTGTCCGGCCCGAATGTCGTAGTGCACCTCGCCGCGATCTCGTTCGTCGCGCACGGCGATGTCGAGGCCATCTACCGCGTCAACATTCTCGGCACCCGCAACCTGCTCGAGGCGCTCGCCGCGCTTGACGCGACGCCGCGAGCCGTGCTGCTTGCGAGCAGCGCGAATATCTACGGCAATGCGTCCGTGGAAGGGATAGACGAGTCGGTGCCCCCGGCGCCTGCAAACGACTATGCGGTCAGCAAGCTCGCGATGGAATACCTCGCGCGCCTCTGGATGGACCGGCTCCCTATCGTCATCGCGCGCCCGTTCAACTACACCGGCGTAGGCCAGGCTCCAGACTTTCTGATTCCGAAGATCGTTTCGCATTTCCAAGCGGGCGCGCGGGAAATTGAACTCGGCAACGTCGATGTCGCGCGCGACTTCTCGGATGTGCGCATCGTGGCGGTCATTTACCGCCGCCTGCTGAACTGGCCCCGGCGGGCGAGCCCTTCAACGTCTGTTCAGGGGTCGCCTACTCACTTCGGAGATCCTGCGCATGATGTCCGATATAGCCGGGTATGACATCACGGTGAAGGTCAACCCCGCCTTCGTGCGGGCCAATGACGTGAGGCGGCTGGTCGGGATCGGTAGGAAGCTGAGGCATCGCATCGGAACCCTTCCGAGCATACCGATGGAAGAGACGCTGCGATGGATGTTTCTTGCGACAAGACCGAACGTACTAGAACCTATCTCAAATTCGATGTTTTGATGAATGCGAATTCCTACAATCGCAGTCGTGCTTCGCTTAGGCGACGCTGTCGGTGAGCACGCACGCGGTCATGCGGCATTACTTGTGTCGCGATGTTTGGCTGGGTCGTGAATTGCTTTTAGGCGAGCCAATATCTGACCCGAAACGGACTCCACAGAATAGTTTCGTTGGATGAACTCGCTGCCTGCGCGGCCGAGCCGCGTCCTGAGCTCACTATTCGAGGCGATTTCGCGCATATAAGAGGCGGCGTGATCCTTGTCGGGATCCGCCCACACCTGCCCCTCTCCCTCTGGATACTCTTCTGGCTGAACGGGAACCAGCTGATAGCGGACAAGACATGCGTTGTCCGGAGTCGTGAAATCCATATTGCCGGAGTACCCCGTGACGATCACGGGCTTCCCTAGAAGCATCATCTCGGCAATCCCCAGTCCAAACCCTTCAGCTCGATGCAACGACACGAAGCAGTCACACACCGACTGAAGGCCGTAGAGCTGGTCTCGAGCAAAGACTCGATCGATCAGCTGGATCCGAGCATCCCTCGCTGCAGCCTCTCTGAGTTCCCGGAAGGCATCGCCATAGGCATGGCCATGCATTGTCTTGATGACTAGGCCGACAGGCAGATTTGGTTGGTCCCCAAACGCCTTAACGAAGGCGTCGATGCACGCACGAGGATTCTTGCGAGCCGCATACGAATTCAGGTCAAACACAAACAGGAATAGGAAGCGATCGGCGGGTAGGCCAAACTCAGCTCGCGAATACGGGCGCGAGACAGAGAACTCGACGGCCAGCGGGATATGAATCACCGGCTTGGTTGTCGCTGATGCGATCGCCTCCTGAACGAAACGAGAAGCAACCCAGACTTCATCGACTTGAGCGAAGGCATCTCTCCATCTGTCGGGAAAGCGCGACAATTCCCAAAACCAGGAGCCAATTCGGTAACGCCCTGCCCAGAAGTTGCGACCGTGAAATACGGGGATCAGCCGTACCTGGTCGGCGCTCATGCAGTAGACCTGGATAGGATACACGGGGTCGTCGACGAGATTTTCCGAAACGCTCGTGTCTCCCATCCCCCCAGGGACAGCCCATTTGACTTGGTAGAACTCAAACGGAACATGGGAAGCCACGAGGCACTTCGCAAGAAGTCTTGCGCTTTCTCCAGTGCCGAACTCGCCTCGCGGATAACCAACAATCGTTACTCCGAGCGCCTCAGCATCGTGCCGGCGCATCGTCGTGGAACTCGATCTATGTCCAGACTCGTCAGATGCGTTTGTCGCAGGTCCATCGCGCGGTGGACGATGAAATCTCGGAGGGGGTGTCGTACACGTGGGCTCAATCTACGAACGAGGTCGCGAGCGGGCGCGGGGAGAGCCCCGTAGGAGCGGTAGACCCATGCGCAGGCTGTTTGAAGTAGCCCCGAAGATCTAAGCATTTCCAAGGGGAATCTCTGGGAAAGAAGAGTAGCAGCGGGTGGTCCCGGCAAGCGCTGAACCTGAGAGGCTTAGACCAGTCGTCCGGAAGCGTCCGGGTGTTTTACGCGAGATTGTTTCGTGCTGGAGCCGCATCAAAGGCGTCAATTCAAGGCACCAATGTCGAAGCGAGGGTAAGCGCGGGGGCGCGTCGTCCCCTACGCCTGCGGTCGAGTATAAAGCAGGCAGCAATGGGCTCGGTCAGCGTCGCATCGGTGTCGCCAGGTCGACAAGTAGGCGATTGCGGTTTTCCGTCAGCGCGTGCGTGCCGAAGCTGAACGTGGCCGACTGGCCGGTGCCCTTCCCCATGCGCTTGGCTTCTGGGTCGGCGCTCGACTCGGGGGTCACATTGGTACATTGTACATCCCGGTGCCGCCGTTTCCGGGGCCGTACCGACGATCCGGTGGTCTGACCCGCGCGTCTTCGCTGGCACTGTGACCCGACTGCCTCACTTTGAGCGGCGCCGCGAGCGGCCGGCCGGGCCGAAGCTGTGCTACCTTTCCATGGGGTCTTGGCCGAAGCAACGCGACCGGAGCAGCAACGCTCGCCAGTGCGGCCAGAACAGCGTGACCTTGTCTTGCGCGGCGAGATGTTCTCGTTCCTCAAGCGCCCGATCAAGGGCATTCGCGTCATCGCACTACGCTGACCTGATGTCGCTCGTAACAGTCCTCATCGTCAACTACAACGCCGGACCGTGGCTCGATCGCTGCATCGCCGCGCTGGAACGACAGACATTCCGCGACTTCTCGGTCGTGATCGTCGATAACGCGAGCACCGACCGCTCGGTGGAGTCCGTCGAGCGTAATCATCCGAAAATCCGGTTGCTCAGAAGCACGAGAAACCTGGGATTCTCCGGCGGCAACAACTACGGGCTCGCGCGCTCACCGCGCAACGAATGGACGGCATTGCTCAATCCGGATGCCTTCCCTCGGCCCGATTGGCTGGAGCGCCTGCTCGCTGCCGCGGAGGCAAACTCTGAGTACGTGGCATTCGGCAGCCGCCTCTTGTCCTCCGAGGATGGCGCAGGCCTGGATGGCGTCGGGGACGCCTACCATGTCTCGGGTAACTTCTGGCGCGAGGGGCACGGTTTGTCGCCGGCCGGCCGATACCTCCGGCCGACCGAGATCTTCTCGCCTTGCGCTGCCGCCGCGCTTTACCGTACCGATGCGCTGCTCTCGGTCGGTGGGTTCGATGAGGATTACTTCTGCTACGCTGAGGACGTGGACCTCGGCTTCCGATTCCGACTTGCCGGCCACCGCTGCATGTACGTCCCCGATGCAGTTGTCCATCACATCGGCTCGGCCGTGGCCGGTACCTACAGTGACTTTCAGCTCTACCACGGGCACCGGAATCTCGTCTGGACCTTCGTGAAGAACATGCCCGGATGGATGTTCTGGGTCTATCTTCCCTATCACCTCGCGCTCAACGTCTATAGCACCCTTCAGTTCGCACTCAGGGGACGGGGGAAGGTGCTGGTGCACGCCAAGATCGACGCGATTCGCGGCCTCGGCAAGGTCCTGGCCAAACGTCGGCGAATTCAGCGGGCACGCGCGGTAGCCCCGCGCGAGTTGCTCCGCGTGATGCGGCGTGGCCGACCCCGGCCAACCTACCGGGAAAACGAACCGATCGAGCCGACGTGGCCCGTCACCAGAGCCGGACGGAGCCCAATGGTAGATCGCGAGCGAGTCGAGCCTGACGAAGTCATCGGCTCAGGTACGCCTCTCTGAGGATCTCGGCGTACTCGCCCACCATTTCGTCGAACGTCGCCATCTCGCCCATCCTGGCGGTCGACGCACCGCTCATCGCCGCGCGCAACTCCGTCGTCCTTCATCGGCTCCGACAGCGTGACGGCCAGTCGATTCGCATCGCCCGCGTGTAGAACAACGCGTTGCGCCCCTCCACTACCTGTTCCGTCACCCCGAAGCACGGGGTGGTCACGATCGGCAGCGCGTGCGCCATCGCCTCGAGGATCACGCGCGGGAAGCTCTCGAACCGCGAGGTGAGCACAAAGACGTCGGCAGCGCGGTAGTACAAGCCGACGTCGCTGGTCGTGGGGACCACCCTCACCCGAGCCGCGGCTTCTCGGCGGCAGCTTCGCGATGTCGCGCTTGAGCTCGTCGCTGTAGGAACCGGGCTCGTCGCCGACGATGAAAAACCAGGCGCGGGCGACGAGGCTCGGGTCGAGCCGTGCAATCGCCGCAGCGAGATCGCGCTGCCCCTTGCGTTCGCAAACCGTTCCGAGGAGCAGCACCATCAACTCGCCATCGCCCACGCCGAGCGATTGGCGCGCGTGCGTCCGGGCGGCCGGGGCCTGGCTCGGCGCGAACCGGCGCATGTCGAGCCCGTTGTGAATGACCGCGGCGTTGTGCGCGACATTGAAGCGCGCCCACGCGTTCTCGGTCGCGTGCGCCACGAACACAACCCGGTACGGCAGCGGAAAACACGAGAGCGCCCTCCGCGCGACCGATTCGCTCAAGTATCCAAAGGCGCTCTGCCAGGGCTCGCTCTCGCGGGGATTCCAGATCGACGGCATCCCTTCCCGGTTGGCCGCTTCGATTGCCGGGAAGTTGAGCAGCGTGTTGGCGTACACCACGCCTGGCCTGCGATGTCGGATAAAGCGCGCAAGTCGTGCGATGACCCGCTCATAGCGGCGCAGCGTCGGGATCTCGGTCAGGATCGGATCATGGACGTGCACCGGAATCCCGGCCGAACGGTAAAGCTCATGCAACGGGCCGTCGTGGAAGGAGATCACCTGCGGGTCGATCACCCCGCGATCGCGCAAGGCGCGCGTGAGCTCGAATTGCGAGTACGGCGCGCCCTCGCGATTGAGATTCGGCGTGAACATCATCGCCCGGATCGGCGGCACCGCGCCGCGAACAACCCGCCGTGGCACGATCGCGACACCATTTCCGGTACGTGCAAGATTGGGGTTGAGTGGGAGGCTGCGATCGTATCGAGCGAGGAGCGTCCCGGTATCGGTGCCATCCCCGCTGTCCGCGCTCCGATGGTGCAACACCAGCTGAAGGTGTCTCACACGAGGCTCCCCGCTCGCATCCGAACCGACGATCTCGTGCAGGGGATCCGCGGCGAACAAGGACATCGCACTGTGGCGGTCTAGAGCCGTGCGCCGCACCAGCACCGCCTGGCGCGGGAAGTTGAGCGTTGCATAGGACTCGGGCGACCAGTCCGGCTTGAACCGCGGCGCTAGGCGCGACCCGTCGACGCGGCCCTCGTCGTCGTCGCAGAAGATGAGGTCGGTGCCCGGGAAGTCTGCAAGTTCGAGCGCGAACTCGGCGAGCGCGTCGGGTCCGAGCCGGTCCCCGGGGCAGAGCCGCAGGACGAACCGCCCGGTTGCGAGCCCGAGCGCTTCGTGGGGCGCCTGCACGGCAACAACGCGCGTCCGACCCCCGGGAATCAATCCGACCATCCGTTCCGCGTACGCCGCGGTCGCATCCCGGGTGACGATCAGGGCCTCCCAATTCTCGTAGACCTGTTGGTCGAGCGAGTCGAGCGTGTGCGCGAGCCCGGCCAGATCCCCCGGCTCGACACTCACGAGCACCGTGAATTTCAGGTCTGCCCATTCGTGCTCGGCGAGGCGGTTGATCAGGTGCCTTCGTGCCTTGAGCGTCCAGCGGTTGACCGAGAGCCACGCCTCGTATTGATCGATCGGCGCCAGCGTCGCGGGAGCAACCGCGACGCGAGTGCCGATGAGACGGTAGCCCCGGCGCGCGATCTCGCGCAGCTCGCCCTCGACGAGCAGTCGCAGCGCCGTTCGGGTGGATTGAAACAGACTGGCGAGACGGGCGCTCATTTCGCGGTGACCGGAGAAGCCCGGGCGAAGTCACGGGACACTGCGAGAAGCACTAAGATTCGGGCGTTCCGCGATCGTGACTTCACGTCAGGGGTTCGCCTCTTTCCAGAATGAACGCACCGCTTTTGAATAGCCGGCAGGGATCATACGGTTGCCCGCAATCGCGGGCAACCGACATCGGTCTCTGCAGGCGGCGGAGTGTGGGCGTGCCGAAGCGATGGTGAAGCGCCTCGAATGGACGCCGGAGCTCGTCAACACGTTCTGGGACGGGGTCGCACGGACACGGCTGGACGAGCTCTCGTTCGGCCGTGCAGCCGGGCCGGCGTTTCTCGAGGCCGTGAGGCCGTTCCTGAAGCCGGGCGGCCGGCATCTGGACTACGGCGCGGGTAGCGGCCACATCATCCGCCTGCTCGTCGATCAGGGCTATCCGACGGCCGGGTTCGAGCCCTCGCCTGAGCGTCAGACCGCGCTGATGCAGCGCGTCGGCGAGCGGCGCGGCTTTCTCGGCGCGGTGGGCGCGGGCTCGGGCGAGCAGTTCGACGTCGTGTTGCTCATGGAGGTGATCGAGCACCTGCTGGATCCTGACCTGCGCCCGATGCTCGCGCGGGTGAACCGCTTCCTCCCCGTCGGCGGACGCTTCATCGTCTCCACGCCGAACAGCGAGGATCTGGAGCTCCAGAGCGCCTTTTGCCCGTCCTGCGGCACCCTGTTCCACCGTTGGCAGCACGTTCGGAGCGTCACGCCCGAGAGCCTCGCCGCCTTGCTGGCCGAAGCCGGATTCGAGCGCGAGTTCCTCGGTCTTGCCGATTTCGCCGACGACGCTGCGGTCTACGAAGCATCGCGAAACCAGGCGGCACGCGACCGGGTAATCGCCGAGTTCCGTCGCGATCATCCGGACGAGGCCGCGAAGCTGGCGCAGAACCTGGCCGATATCCGCACGCAGATGCAGGCGGCCCTCAAAGCGCGCCTGGATGAAGCCTATGGCGCGGCGTCGTGGCGAAGACGCAAGGGTCTCGCGGAAAAGCTTCGCATGCTGCTCGACTTCCGTCGTCTGCATGCGCGCACGATCCGGTTGCTCGACGCACTTTCCGGCGCGTACCTTGAGCTCGAAGACCGCGTCACGCGCGCGCTCGCCATCCTCGAACCCCAGCGATCGGAGCGCGCCGCGACGGGCGACCCGGCCGGGCTGTACGACCTGCGATATGGCCGCGCAGACACGATCCTCTACGTCGGTCGCAAGGTTCGCGCGATCAGGTAGCCGCGGCACCTTGTTCAACGTCGAGTTCCTCCACGTCCTGCGCGAGCACGAGCTCACCCGGGCGCTGCCCCATCTCGCTGCCCGCGCGCGCGTCCTTGAGATCGGCGGCGGCACTGGTTATCAGGCAAGACGGCTCGCCGAGGCGGGCTTCGACGTCGCCTCGATTGACCTCGAGGGCTCGAACTACGCGCGTGAGCAGGTATTTCCGGTGACCGTCTACGATGGTCGCAGCATCCCATTTCCCGATGCGAGCTTTGATGTGGTGTTCTCATCCAACGTGCTCGAGCACGTCGTGGACATCGAAGGGTTGATACGCGAGGTCGTGCGTGTGCTGCGCCCCGGCGGCCGCTGCGTGCACATCCTGCCCACCGGCACCTGGCGGCTCTGGACCAATATCGCGCACTATGTCGAAATGGCGCAGCGGATCGTTCTACAGCTGCCACGCCTGCTGCCGCGCGGACTGAGCCGCGGACTGAGCCGCGGGGAAGCTGCGCGCTGGCTTGCCGAGATGAAGCGGTTGGTCGGGATCCTGCAGGGCTACGCGATCGTCCCGCGTCACGGCGAGCGCGGCAACGCGATCTCCGAGCTGTGGCTCTTCAGCCGCCGGCGCTGGCTGGCGATGTTTCGCGCGGCCGGCTACGAGGTCGACGAAGTGATTCCGCTCGGGCTCTTCTATACCGGCCACATGGTGCTCGGGCCGCGGCTGCCCATGGCCGCACGCGAGAGGCTCGCGCGCGTGCTCGGCAGCGCCTGCGTGCTCTATGCTCTCCACCCCAAGGGATAGCCGTACATCGCGAGCGTCTCGTCGATCATGCGGCCGAGCGCGAACCGCTCGCCGACGAACACCGGACCGCGCTCGGCCGCTGTCCTTCGGAAGACCTCATCGGACAGGACGCCGATCACGGCGTCCGCGATGACCGCCGCATCGCCGGTCGCGAGTATCCTGCCGGTGACGCCGTCTTCCACGGCGTCGCGCGTGCCGCCAGCGTCCGTGGCCACCACCGGGACGCCCGCACGCTGCGCCTCGATCACCACGTTCGGCGTGCCCTCGAACGCCGAGGTCAGCAGGAACGCCGTCATCGCACCGAGCGCCGCCGCGACATCCCCGATCGTTCCGGGCATGTGGCAGCGCGCCGCCAGGCTGGCCTTGCGGACGAAGCTCTGCATCTCGGGGCGAGCGGTGCCATCGCCGATCAGCAGGAAATGCGCGGCGGGCACGCTCGCCGCAACGCGCCGCGCCACTTCCAGCCAGAGCATCGGTCGCTTCTCTTCCCAGAACCGGAACACCGACCCGACCACCGGCGCATTCGCGGGGATGCCTAGCCGCGCGCGATAGGCGGCGACGGCGTGTGCCGGCGCGGGCCTCATCCGGTCGAGATCCAAACCGTTCCTGACCACCACGAACCGCGCGCGCGGCAGGTTCAGCCAGCGCGCGTAGTCGTCGGCGCCCGCGTCGCTGTTGTTCGCGAGAACGACGTTGTCCAGCTCGGCCAGCGCCCGATACGCCGGGCGCATGTACGGCTGCCCGTAGTCAAAGTTCGTCGGGTTGACGTTCCGCGCCGAGAGCACGAGGCGCGGCACCCCAGCGATCAAGCCCGCGATCGCGCAGCGGATGCTCGTCGCGTCCTGCCAGGCATGCGCGATCTCGGGGCGGCGCTCGCGGAACGCTTCGGTCAGGTTCAGGATGTCTTCGATGAGCCGGATCGGCAGCCGCGCGACGAGCTCCGCCAGCGCGGGAGGCAGCGTCGCAAGCCCATGCTCCCACAGCTCGAGCCGCCGCTCGACGCCGAACACCTGCGCGTTCGCCGCCTCGAACTGCGCGTGGTAGAAATCGAGTCCGGGAGTGCCGAGGTGCTCCCCGAGTAAGCATGCGCTCTCGAGTCCGCGATCGGCCAGCCCGACGAGCGTATTGAGGATCTGGCGCTCGGCACCGCCCGCCGCAAGCCCGGCGTTGACGAGGACGACCCGACGCGGAACGGGATCGATCTTTGGCGCAGCCGCCCGCGCGGCGGCGAGCAGGGCGCGATAGAAGGCCGTTTGGTCGTCCCCGCCCTCGGGCGAAGCGGGCACCTCCTGCTGCATGACGCCATGCCACACCCGACGCAGGGCACCGGCGCGCCGCGCGGCGTGCACGCCCCTCACGATCGGGTGCTTCGGCCCGAGCCCACCGAGCCACCGGATGACCCGATCCTTGGCGGCCCAGCGCCGGAACTGCGCGAGCGGAATCGAGCAGAAGGCTCCGTCGCGCACGCACGGGACGACCCGCTGTCCGCGACCGCGAATCTGCGCGCGCATGCGCCGCGTGAGCATGAGCCAGGCCCCCAGGAAAACGATCGTCCCCGGCGTCGCGGGGAGCCGCCACGCGAGGCCATCGCTTGAATAGTCGGCGCGCGTCACAAGCGCCCCACAGCACGGATCCGCTCGCAGTTCGGCTGCCTGCATGGCCGAGAGCTCGAACGGGACGACGAACACCGCGCGGCGAATGCCTGCCGCGCGGCAGTACTCGAGCGCCTGCCGGACCCGCGCGTGCATCAGACGCCGGGCTTGAGCCCCTGAACGAATGCGCCGGCAGTGGCGAAGTCCTCGGCCGAGAGGCCGCGGAAGCGCCGCGCGAGCCGCGCACGCGCGATGCCACCTTCACCTTTCGCCGGGCGGGCGGCGACGATCCGGAAGCCCTGCTGCGCCATAAGCCGGATGTGCCCGGAGTACGGCACGCGGTTCAGCAGCCACGGGCGTGCCCCGCGGATCGCCCACCAGACGAGATCGTTGTACGCCCAATGGCCGTTCCACTCCTGCGCCGTGTCGTGGCAGCGGAAGTCGATCTGGTGTGACATGAATCCGCCCGGCCGCAGCCAGCGCCAGCAGGCGGCGTATGCGTCCTCGAGCGCGTCGACGTGCTCCATCGCCGCCTGCGAGAAGATCATGTCGACTGTGCCGTCAAGGATCACCGTATCCTCAAGCCAGGGCACCTGGTAGCAGATCGGGCCCGCGCCACCCGCGGCGAGCGCCGCGCGCAGTCGGGCCACGCGCGCATCCGCGAGCGCCTCCGCGAGCCGCCGTTCGGTGAGAACACTCGACGGGAACGCATAGTCCGTGAGCCCGGGCTTGATCTCCGCGAGCTGCGACTCGTTCGGGATCGGCGCGCGGCTTCGCAGGAGCCCGACAAGTTCATCGAACACTTCGAGGTTGCGCTCGGGCGAAGCGTGCTCGACGACATCGAACGCGTAGTACTGCTCGGCGCCGCATAGCAGGGCGGTGAGCCCGATCCCGAGCGAGTCCCCGGGCCCGATCTCCGCGACGGTGCGCGGGTCGACCGGCAATCCGGAAGCGTCTGCCATGACCAGATGCCGCAGGAAGACCGAGTAGCAATAGCGCGCGGACACCGTGCCGCCGGTGCCCTTGGGCGGCGGGACGAGAAACGTTCGCAGACCCACGTACACCAGCCGCGGTACGGAAAGCGCCATTGCGCGATCATTCCACCACGACAAGGGCAGGCTCGGCCGGCGGCTGCAGTGGCGCAGCGGCCGGATCGATCCACATCTGGAACCAGAGCTCGAGCATCAACAGGGCCCACAGTCGGGTATGGTGGAGTCGCGCCCCACTCGAGTGCTCGTCGAGCAGCCGCCGCACATACTCCGGCCTGAACAGCCCGCGGTCCGTCGCGGCGCGGCTGGTCAGCGTGTCGTACGCGAACTGGCGCAGCTCGTTGCGCAGCCAGCGCTCGATCGGCACGCCGAAGCCCATCTTCGGGCGGTACAGAACCTCGTGCGGCAGGTGTGGCTCCATCGCCGCCTTCAGAATGGCCTTGGTCTCGCCCCCGGCCATCTTCTGGTGTGCCGGGATCCCTGCGGCCCACTCCATCAAGACGTGGTCGAGCAGCGGCGAGCGCGCCTCGAGCGCGTGCGCCATGCTCGCGATGTCCACCTTCACCAGCAGATCGTCGGGGAGGTAGGTTTCGATGTCGGCCCGGGCCGCACCGGCCACGAACGACGGCGCATCCGCAAACCAGGGGTCGAGGAGATCGAAGGATGACGTGGCCAGCAAGGGCCGCAGCCGCTCGCCGTATCCGGCGACCTTGTCGTGGTCAAAGAAGTAGGCCATCGAGGGCGCGTACCGCCGCGCGTCTTTCTCGCTCGCGTAGCCGAGCAGTCGGCGCGCAACGCGCGTCGGGCGGAATCCGTCGAGCTTGGGCGACATGGACGCGGCGACGCGCCCCGCCAGCTGCCGGAGCGGCCTCGGAATGCGGCCCACCCACTCGGTCTTGAGGCATTCGCGGTAACGGTGATAGCCGAGGAAGCTCTCGTCGCCGCCGTCGCCGTTGAGCGCCACCGTGACGTGGCGTCGGGCGATCTCCGCGACGTAGTAGGTCGGCACCGCCGACGGATCCGCATACGGCTCGCCGTAATGCCAGACGATGCGCGGAAGCACGCCAAGCGCATCGGGGCGGACCGTCATCTCGTGGTGGTCGGTCGCGTAGCGCTCGGCCACCATCCGCGCATAGCGCCGCTCGTCGAAGTCGGCCTCCTCGAAACCGATGCAGAACGTCTTGACGGGACCGCTCGAGTGCCGCGCCATCATAGCCACCACCGACGACGAATCCACGCCGCCGGACAGGAACGCACCGAGCGGCACGTCAGAGATCATCCGCAGTCGCACTGCCTCGTCGAGAAGCGGCTCGAGCTCCGCCTTCAGCTCGGCGATCGGGCGCTCACGCGCCAAGGCCGGCGATGGCAGCGTCCAGTACTGGTCGGTGACCGTCCGGCCGTCGAGGTCGATCACCATGTAGGAAGCTTTCGGCACCTTGCGAATGCCCCGGAAGGCCGACCACGGCGCGGGGACGTACTGCAGCGACAGGTAGTGATGGATCGCCTCGAGATCCGGTTCGCGCTGCATGCCCGGCCAGGCGAGCAGCGCCTTGTGCTCCGAACCGAACAGGAACGTGCCGTCGCACCACGCGTAGTAGAGCGGCTTCTTGCCCACCCGGTCGCGCGCGAGCACGAGCTGGCCGGCGCGAGCATCCCAGAGCGCGATCGCGAACATGCCGCGGACCCGCGCAAACACGCCCCTGCCCCATTGCTGCCAGCCGTGCAGGATCACCTCGGTGTCGCTCGCGCTGACAAAGGTGCAACCCTTGCGCTCCAGCTCCGCGCGCAGCTCGCGGAAGTTGTAGATCTCCCCGTTGAATGCGACTTGCACGGACCCGCCGTCGGTGGCCATGGGCTGGTGCCCGGCTGCGGAGAGGTCGATGATCGCGAGGCGCCGGTGGCCGAGGGCAGCGCGCGAGGAGACCCACGTGCCGTGGTCATCCGGCCCGCGGTGACGAAGCGCCGCGGTCATGCGCTCGAGCCGTGCGGCAAGATCGGGCGGCGCAATCGTGTCGCGCGCGAGAAGCAGACCCGCGAGGCCGCACATGGTTCCCGATTCAGCAAATTTGAGTTCGGTTGTTGGGACGCTGCCTCGGAAGGCCCGCGATGTGGCTGCTCTGGTGTCGGCCCGGAGATGGGATAAAGCCCTATTCTACAATCATGCGATGTACTGCCGACGTTTCGGATATGCGGATCATGCATCGCGGCGCGCATACAGCGCGCGAGGGTTGGCGCCACATCGGCTTGTTCACGCGCTCCGGCTTGAAGTTCTTCGGCCGGCCGCTGGCGCTGGGCCTGACGCGTCGTCCGGCATGAGCGCCCCACGCTCGCTTGCGCAGCGCTCGGTCTCAGGTGTGATGTGGACCTATGCGGGCACCGTGCTCCGGCTCTGCGCGCAGATCGGGTTCACCGCCGTGCTTGCGCGTGTGCTCGGGCCGACACCGTTTGGCATCGTCGGCATGGGGTCGCCGTGCTGGGCGCGGCAAGTTTCATCGCCGAGCAGGGTCTTGGCTCCGCACTGGTGCAGCGGGAACGTCTCGACGACCGGCAGATCCGCATCGCCTGCACGCGGCTCATGCTGACGCGGGCTGTGCTTGGCCGCCCTCGGCGTGATTGGCGCACCTTGGATCGCGGCTTATTTCAAGGAGCCGCGCCTCGTGATGCCCATGCAGGTCCTGTCGCTGATCTTCGTTCCGAGTGCGTTAGCGGTGGTGAGCGGCGCAATCCTTCGGCGCAGCCTGCGCTTTAAGGCGCTTCAGGTGACGCAACTCGCGTCCTATCTCGGTCCGTACGGCTTGATTGGTATCCCCCTGGCGCTTGCCAGCTTCGGCGTCTGGGCCCTGGTCGCAGCCATGCTTGGCCAAGCGGTACTCGGTGCGCTCTTGATGTTCGCGGCGGCCCGCCACCCCGTTCGTCCGCTCTGGGGCGGCGGTACCGCAGGGCTGTCCAGATATGGCTGGCGGACAGCGTTCTCGAACTTCCTCTCCTGGCTCGCCGAGAACCTGCCGCAGTTCCTGGTCGGCCGAACGTTCGGGGCGGCACCGCTTGGGCTCTATAACGCGGCCTACAACTCGGTGCGCACGCCGGTGAACTTCCTCGCCGGCGGGGGAATCGAGGTGCTCTACGCCGCCGGGGCACGTTCGGAAGAGGCCACCGAGTTCCGACGCCGTACCCTGATGGTCTCGGCGACGCTTGATCGGCGCGATCTTCCTGCCGACCTTCGCCGCCGCCGCGGCGCTCGCGGAGACGCTCGTGCTCACGTTGTATGGCGCGGACTGGAGACCGGCGGCGGAGCTCGTCGTGCCATTCGCCCTAGCCATGCCAGCGTTGGCGCTCTCCGGCATGGGCAGCGCTCTTGCTCGGAGCATCGGGCCAGGTCCAGCGCGATCTTGCGATTCAGGCCCTTTCCGTCGCTCTCCTTCTGGTGATTCTGCTTGCTGCGTCCCGCTTCTCGCTGCAATCGGTGGCATGGTCGGCGTTCGCCATGCTTCTGGTCCGTGCGGCATTGGTTTCACGCGCCGTCCTGAAGAGTGTCGAACTTCGGTGGATCGAACTTTGGCGCGCGTGGCAGGTCGGTGTGCTGACCGCGATCTGGCTGACCCCGACGCTGGCGCTCCTCGATGCGGGCCTCGTGGGCATCGGATGGCCGAGGCCAGTGGTGCTGCTCGCCGACGTTGCTGCGGGGGCAGCACTGCTTGCGCTAGGCACAGTGCTTGCGCGGCGCTTGCTACCGCCCCCAGCGCGTTGGACGATCGCACAGATCCTACGCCGCCTTCCGTTCGAGGCTTCAGACCGATTAGCTCGGCTGTTCGACTGACACGCCCTCCGGGACGCATGAGCTGCAGCAGCATCATCATCGGGCGGTCTCACAGTGGGTAGCTTGGGTCGAGAGCCTCGCGCACGCAGACGCCAGTCGCGTGTCCTCGGCGCGCTACGCGACACCGCGATCGTACTGCTCGTCACCGTCGTGCTCGCGGAGGTGGCGCTTCGCGTGTACCACGCCATTCAGCCGAGCTTCATGTTCTACGACATGAGTTACAACCAGTATCGCGGCCAGCCGGGTGGCTGGCACCGTGATACGAGGCTGAACTCGCTCGGTTTCAACGACACGGAATTCTCGACCGAGAAGGCGCCGGGCACGTTTCGCATCGTCGCGCTCGGCGACTCGTTCGCATTCGGCGTCGTGCCTTACCGGTACAACTACCTGACGCTTCTGGAGGACATGCTGAAGGTACGGAATCCCGGTGCGGACGTGTTCAATATGGGGATCCCAGCCACGAGCCCCTACCACTACGCGGATCTCCTGTTCAAGGAAGGGCTGGCGTTCAAGCCGGATGGCGTGATCGTGTCGCTATTCATTGGTAATGACCTCGCGCGGCGCGACGCGCGCCCGAAGTACACGTACTCCTACCTCATCACCTTCGGCCGCGTCGTCGTCAGGCTGGTCCGCAACTACCGTGACGTCACCCGAGCGGCCTCCGCGACCGGGCCCGGCCCGCCCTACGTCGACAACCAGCCGGCCTTCTCCGAAGAGGTGTTCCGGCGGATCCAGAAGGACCGTTCGTGGATTTTTCAGCCGCCGCTGCGTGCCGAGCTGGACGCGTCCATCGCCGCGATCACCCCATTCCTCAAGGCGATCCGAGACGTCTGCGTCGAGCGGGCTGTGCGACTGCTGATCGTGTTGATTCCCGACGAACAGCAGATCGACGCTGCGCAGCAGCGGGCGATCGCGACCGCCGCTGGGCTGCCGCTTGAGCAGTTCGACTTCGACCTCCCCAACCGCGCACTCGCGGCGACGCTGCTAGGGCTGGAGATCGACTACCTCGATTTGCTTCCGCTGATTCGCGAGCGGTCGAAGTCGGAGTCGCTCTATCTGCCGCGCGACGCGCACTGGAACATACCCGGCAACCGCGTGGCGGCGGGAGCGATCGCAGCAAGAGTTGGTGATTGGGTGGTGGCGAAGTAGCGGTGTCGCCGTGGGAGTGGCGCATGCTGCCGTCCCGTCGCTTGGCTGCGACGTGGCGCGAGATGTACAGCGCCGCCTTCCCGTACTTCGCTTGAGCGATCCAGTATCCCGAGCAACTCCTCGATCCGTTGTCTTCTGCTCCACCGACCGTACCGGCCGCACATCGCTACGTCTTGCGGGCTTCTACCTGCGCCGCAAAGTCGCGCAGCTTCTTCGCGACCTCGGCCGCTTCCTCACCGCGCCGGAGTTCGACGACGCAATAGGCTTGCTTCCCGAAGTTCAACCCCTTCATGCGACGTTGATGGACTTGGGAGAGGATGTTAGGCGGTGCCGGCTCCAGGCACCTTCCGGTGCCGCCGGATAGAATTCCCTGATCCGGCCCGCCGCGGTGGTGCCGTGAACTGCGCCCTCACCTCACCTCGCCTACACCGGCACCTGCGCTTTGTCCACTGTCGCTGTCGTTATCGTGAATTACAACGCGGGGGCGTGGCTCGCCCGCACTGTCGCGGCGTTGCAGGCGCAGACGTTCACGGACTTTCGCACCATCATCGTCGACAACGGATCGACGGACGGGTCGCTCGCCGACCTGCCTGCCGGCCCGGTGCCGGTCGAGATCATCCGTGCAGGCAAGAACCTCGGCTTCGCTGCGGGAAACAACCTCGCGATTCGCGGCCACGTGCGCGCCGAGTGGCTCGCATTGCTCAATCCGGACGCATTCCCGCAGCCCGACTGGCTCGAGAGGTTCCTCGGCGCAGCGCGCGCAAATCCTAAGTACAGCTTCTTTGGCTGCCGGATGCTGGACGCGAACGATTCGACGCGTCTCGATGGCGTGGGCGACGTCTACCACGTAAGCGGCCTGGCCTGGCGTGAGGGTCATGGTTGTCCCGACGGGCCAGCGTACGATTCTGCCTGCGAGATCTTCGCCCCATGCGCAGCGGCGGCTCTCTACCGAACACGAGACGTCGTGGAGGCGGGGGCCTTCGACGAGGATTTCTTCTGCTACGTCGAGGACGTGGATCTGGGATTCCGCCTTCGACTCTTGGGCCACCGTTGTCTTTATGTGCCGACGGCCGTCGTCGAGCACGTTGGCTCGGGTATCTCGGGCGTGCGGAGTGATTTTCAGCTCTACCACGGACACCGCAACCTCGCGTGGGCGTACTTGAAGAACATGCCAGGGTGGCTATTCTGGCTGTATTTGCCATACCACCTGATTCTCAACCTCTACAGCCTGATCGCATTTGCGCTGCGAGGTCAGGGAGGTTCATTGTGGCGCGCGAAACGCGATGCCGTAATGGGCCTAGGGCGTTTTTGGTCAAAGCGCCGCGAGATTCAGGCGCGGCGGGTCGTACCGCCGGGGGACCTCCGCCGCGTCATGCGCGGGGGCTTCATCCGAAAATCTTGTCGAACTGAAGGCGCTTCAGCGGATGCTTCGGCACGACCCAAACGTCGTACGCGCCGCGATGAGGCTGGACAAGCGCTCGGAGTTGCGCCATAACCGGGGCGCTGCGCACGGGGCGTGATGATTAGCATGCCGGAATACGGGATGAGCGAAACAGAGCGTGGGTATTGCGGTGTCCACGGCGGCGTCCCGACGCTGGACCCCGTCCGTCGGCATCACGAACGAGTCGCTCGCGCCGACGGTGAGCGCAGAGCGACTCTTTCTGCGCGGCGGCTCCGCCGCCCTCGGCGAGACCGAGGCCCGCGACGAATCTGCCAACCCGTTAGCCGGGGCGATCGGACCGTCCGAGTTGCTCGGTGACAAGAAGCCCTAGCGGCGCGTCGTCGGGACGCATCGCCAACCTGCAGGCGTTGCGCGGCGCCGCGGTCATGATGGTCGTGCTGTTCCACTGCGCGGCGATCGAGCGCAAGTATGCGGGGGACACAATCCTGCCGGCGTGGCTCCGCATCGGCGAATCCGGTGTCGATCTGTTCTTCGTCGTCAGCGGCTTCGTCATGGTGATGGTCACGCGCGGCAAGTTCGCCGAGCTGCGCGAGGCGGGCTGGTTCCTCTACAGCCGCGCAACGCGCATCTATCCAGCGTACTGGGTCTATGCCGGGCTCGCCGCCGCGGTGTATCTGGTGCAACCCGCCTGGGTTAATGCGACCCAAGGCCATCAGGTCGATCTGCCGCGCTCTTTCCTGCTCCTGCCGCAAGCGCACCTGCCGGTGCTGCCGGTGGCGTGGTCCCTGGTGCACGAGATGTACTTCTATCTTTTCTTCGCGCTTTTCATGCTCGCGCCGGAAAAGCAGTTGCCCCGGCTCCTGATCGGTTGGGCGGCGATCGTCGCGATCTCGGCGCTGACCTGGTGGCATCCGGGCGTCGCGCCGTGGGTGCGGATAGCGGCACATCCGCTGACGCTCGAGTTCATCGCCGGCGCCTTCGTAGCATTGTGGCTGCCGAAGGCTTCCGGAAGACCGTCTCCGGCACGGTTATGGGGCGGCGTCGCGATGTCCTTGATCGGCCTCGCCGCAGCTTACGACCGCGGCGTACTCGACATGCCGGCACTCCCCCGCGCCGCCGTCATGGCCCTGATCTACGGCATGCTGGTGTACTGCGCAGTCGCGCTTGAGCAGCGTTGCGCGCAACGCGCCCACGGCTGGCTCGTGCATCTCGGCGACGCGTCCTACACGATCTATCTGTCGCACGTGCTCGTGCTGTCAGCGGTCGGCCGCATCTGGCTACGCGCCGGCGTCTCTTCCGAACCCTGGGACAATCTGCTGTGGGCTGCAATGATGCTCGTCGCAGTGGTTGGATACGGTCTCCTCGGTTACCGCTGGATCGAGAAGCCGTTGGTGGACTATTTCCACCGGTTACGGCGCCGAATGCGCGATGTCAATCGCGAGGCGGCGTCGGCTTGAAGTCCTGAAGACGCTCTTATGGATTGACCCGTGGAGAACCGCCTCAAGTACGTCACTGGCTGGAAGAGAAAACTCAAGGCACTGGTTCCGCGCCGGCTCAAGTACACCTTGCTTGCCGACGTAATTGAGATGTTCCTAGCCAAGTCCCGTCTCCTGGATGGCGGCGACGAGCCGCCACGTTTCATCGAATTTGGCGGCGGCGGGTTCGTTCCGATCGGCAACACCCTGGTCGCGCTAATGGCGGCGCGCGCCGGCCTGACCGACGGCATGACCGTGATGGACGTCGGCTCCGGTATCGGCCGCAACGCCGTGGCTCTGAGCAAGCGCTTCCCGAACCTGGATTACATCGGGTTCGACGTGGTGCGATACGGTGTCCGGTGGTGCAGGAAGCGCTTTTCCAGTCTGCCGCGCTACCGCTTCATTCACGCCGACGTCTTCAACAGTTTCTACAATCCGCGCGGCCTGGAAACAGCCTTGGGGTACCGCTTTCCTTCTGCCGACGCCTCCGTCGACTTCGTGTTCGCAACTTCCGTATTCACGCACCTGCCACGCGCCGAGGTGGCCCATTACCTCAGGGAATCTGCGCGCTGCATGAAGCCCGGTGCTACGGCCTATTTCACCTGTTTCATCCTCGATCCCGAATCCCGTCGCCAGATCGAATCCGGACGGACTCCGTTCAGCTTTTCCCACTCCCGCGACGGAGCGCTCGTGGAATCGCTTCGGGAACCCGACCTCGCCGTCGCCTTCGAGCGTCACATTTTCGAGGAATTGGCGTCCAAGGCTGGCCTGGACGTAGTGGCATTTCACGCCGGACACTGGCGCGGCTTGGGCTACGAGGACTTCCAGGACGCCTATGTGCTGCGGCCGGTCCGCCGCGGTTGATAAGGTGGCCCCCGTAGTCGTGCCGGCAAGGAGAAGCGCGGAAAAAGCCAGACGTGAATATAGCTGCGCGTTACTTGCGCCTATGCGATACAGATGGGTCCGATGATGCGAGCGGGCTCAGCTACCGAAGCGCGCCGCGGAGCTGGTCGAGGACCGTATCGGCGGCAACCCGGTGCCCGACCGCACCCCAATGGGTATCGTTCGGCAGATAGACGTCAAGTTCACCCGCCTCGACCGCTTGCCGCAGCGAGAGATCGAGCCGTGCGAGCGCGAGGCGCGGGTCTACGAGCTTCGGGACTACACTGCCCGGACCGGCTGCGCCGACGATGTCTGGCGCATAGATGGCGCGCTTGTCCGGCGCGATCATCGCGACGAAGCGCGTGGTGCCGGCGGCTTCGACACGCCGCTGGACATCGATCAGTCCGCAGCGGATACGGTCCAGATCGACCGACTCTAGAGACGCTGTCTCGAGGTCCGCGGAAAGGAAGAGGAGCGTCTGCGGGCGCCTGCTGGAGAAACGCGGCGCGCGCAACGTCTCCCGATAGACGATCGAATTCTGCCGCCTAAACGGTCTCCTGAGATTCGCCAAGATGAAGTCGCGGGCGAAAGCAATTTGGCCGCCGTCGAGGTCGACCTTCAAATCCGGCAGGAAGGGTCGCGTCGCCCCCCGTTCGGGCGTGGCCGGCGGTGGCCACGCGATCGTCGGTCGGCCTCCCATCGGCGCCGTACAGTCGGGCGGCGGGACCGAAAACCGATGCTTCAGCGCGCGCTCCACCGATTGGTAGATGAAGACCTTCGGGGGGTGTGCTCGGTAGACGGGGCTCCCGAGGAGCGCGTCGACATCGAGGTCGCGCCGCGAGGTCCTCGCAGGCGGCACAACGACCACGCTCCATCCTTGTTCGGCAACGTAGTTCGGCCACCCCATGGGTTCCGACTCGCTGAAGGAATCCCCGAGGATCACGACATCGTGATAGTGCTCGTACGCTCCGATGCGAAAGCGCGGTGGCTGAAACTCGAGCTGCGGGCGCGTCGGCGCATACAGCGTATTGGCGTACCAGCCGAGGCGGGTCAGATCGCCGTTACTGCCCGGCTTCGAGAGTGGCGACGGACCGACGAAAACTGCGACCGTCAGTATTGTGCCGACGACGGCGAGGGCAACGATTGTCAGCGCAAATGCGTAGGCGCGAAAGCCGATCCTCATCGTCGAGTCAGAACGGGAAGTAGAGGAATTCCGATGGCCGCTCGCAGCATCGACCGATATACCGATACTCACGCACGAATTGCGACAGCGTCATGGGCCAGCGCCGCCAGAACAACTTGAGCAAGTACGACGCCCATCGCGCCTCGAGGCGCTTCAGCCGCGCTTGTAGAGATCCTCGAATCGGACGATGTCGTCCTCGCCGAGATAGCCGCCCGACTGCACCTCGATCAGGTGCAGCGGCAGTCTTGCCGGGATTCTCGAGCCGATGCTTCGCGCCGATCGGGATGTAGCTCGACTCGTTCTCGGCGAGAAGCTCTCACGTCGTCGTTGCAGGTCACCCGCGCCGTTCCCGCGACGACGACCCAGTGCTCGGCGCGGTGGTGGTGCATCTGCAGCGACAGCGCCGCGCCGGGCTTCACCATGATGCGCTTCACCTGGAAGCGGTCGCCGCCGTCCACGCGATTCGTAGCAGCCCCACGGGCGGTGCACGCGGCTGTGCGAGACGTGCTCGCTGCGCTTGGCGTCGTCGAGGTGGCCGACGATGTCCTTGACCTGCCTGCGCCTTGGATCGCGTCGGCAACCAGCACCGCGTCGTCGGTCTCGACCACGATCAGCGTTCTTCAGCCCCAGCACCGATACCATGCGGCTCTCGGCCCGGACGTAGCAGTCGTGCGCGTCCACGAGGTGCACGTCGCCGCGGGTCACGTTGCCGTCGCGCGTCCTTCGCGCCGACCTCCCACAGCGTCGTCCACGAGCCGACATCGCTCCAGCCGATGTCGACCGGCGACCACCGCCGCGCGGTCCGTTTGCTCCATGACCGCGTAGTCGATCGAGTCCGCTGGGCAGGCGGCGAAGGCCTCCGCGTCGAGCCGCAGGAAATCGAGGTCGGTCGCGCGCTTGTCCCACGCGCGCTGCGTCGCTGCGAGGATGTCGGGCCGGAATCGCTCCAGTTCGTCGAGATAGCACGCGCGCCCGGGAACAGGAACATGCCGCTGTTCCAGGAGATAGTTCCCCGATTCCATGAATCGCTGCGGCCGTGTCCGCGGTCGGGCTTCTCGACGAACCGGGCGACGCGATAGCCGCCGTTCGTCCCGGTCAGCGCCTCGCCGCGCTCGATGTAGCCGTAGCCGGTCTCGGGCTCCGATCGGGCGGATGCCGAACGTGACGAGCGAACCGGCGCTGCGCGATCCGCGCAGCTTCGGCGACCGCGGCATGAAACGCCGTGACGTCGCGGATCAGATGGTCGGCCGGCAATACCAGCAGCACGCCGTCGGGATCGGTCATCGCGACGCGCATCGCGGCCGCCGCGACGGCCGGCGCCGTGTTGCGGCCGACCGGCTCCAGGATCTGCGCGTTCGGCGCGATGCCGACCTCGCGCAGCTGCTCGGCGACGAGGAAGCGATGCTCGTCGTTGCTGACCACGATCGGCGCGCACGGCGCCAGCCAGGCCGGCAAGCGCGCAGCAGCGTGTCCTGCAGCATCGAGCGCTCGGAGAGCAGCGGCAGGAACTGCTTGGGAGCAGGCGCCGCGACATCGGCCACAGGCGCGTGCCGGAGCCGCCCGACAGGATCACCGGGAAGATTGGGTTTGACATTGCGTAAGCCGGGCGCAGGACGCGGGAGATGGGATTCTAGCCGTCAAGCCGCTTCAGTCACGGTCGGCGGCGGCTAAAATGCATGGTGGCGCCTCGGTGCGCCCGCCCCCGGCATCGAACCGCCGCCCTTGAGTCACAAGAACAACTTCGACCTCCTGCGGTTTGTCTTCGCGTTCACGGTTCTCCTCGTCCACAGCCATGCGCTGTCGCGGGAGACCGAGCTCCTCGTCTTTGCGCGTTTCCTCTCCTCGGAGGTTGCAATACAGGGGTTCTTCGTGGTGAGCGGGTACCTCGTCTTCATGAGCCTGGAAACCTCGCGCGGCGTCGGCGACTATCTTGAAAAGCGCGTACGGCGCATCTATCCGGCCTACTTCGCGGTCGTGGCGGGTTGCGCACTCCTTGGCGTTCTCGCGTCGACCGTGCCGGTGGCGCAGTACTTTTCCGCCGATCTCGTGCGCTACATCGCAGCAAACCTGGTGTTCCTGAACTTTCTCGAGCCGAACCTGCCGGGGGTCTTTCGAGACAATCCGATCTCGGAGGTGAATGGTGCACTGTGGACGCTCAAGATCGAGGTGATGTTCTATGTCGCGGTGCCCGTGATTGCCCGTCTCGAGGCACGACTCGGGCGCGGACGCACGCTTCTCGCGCTCTACCTGCTGGCAGCCGTGTATGTCGTGGGAATGGACGGGCTCCACCGGCGCACGGGAAGTGCCCATTACCTCGTTCTGCAGCGTCAGCTCCCGGGGCAGCTCGGATTCTTCCTTGCCGGCGCGGCGTGCTACTACTACGCGAATGCGCTCGCCTCGCGATGGAGGTGGATCTTGCCATCCGCGGCGATCGCGCTCCTTGTCGGCCAGGCATGGTGGCCGCTGAAGGTCCTGGTCCTTCCCATGGCGTTTGGAGCGCTGGTCGTTTACGCTGCCGTCGGCATGCGCCATCTGGGCAATTTCGGCAAGTACGGCGACCTCTCGTACGGCATCTACATCCTGCACTTCCCGGTGATCCAGTGGCTCGTCGAGCATCGGGCTCTATCGCGAGAACCCCGCTGCGGGGCTGGTCGCCACGATCGCGATCGTGGTTGCGCTCGCGTTCGCGTCGTGGCATGCGGTGGAGAAGCCTTTCCTTCGCAAGACCTCCCACTACGTCGTCGCCGAGCAGCAGTAGGAGGCCGCCCGCGTGGTCGCCCCGCCTCCCGCCCCTGGTGAAACGATCTCCATTTCGGTCGTCAGCCACGGCCAAGGCGCGCTGGTGCGCGAGCTTCTCGTCGATCTCGATGCGCACTGCGCCGGCGCGATCGAAGTGGTGCTGACGCTGAATCGCTCCGAATCACTGCCGTTCGACCCGACGGGGTTCCGATTGCCGGTGCGGGTGCTGCGTAACGTGGCCCCAAAGGGGTTCGGCGCCAACCACAATGCGGCGTTCCGCGCATCCCGCCACGAGCTCTTCTGCGTGCTCAACCCCGACATCCGCCTGCGCGCCGACCCGTTCGGTCCGTTGGCCGAGCGGCTGCGCGATCCCGCGGTCGGCGTCGTCGCGCCGCTCATCCGGAGCCCCGCCGGAGGCGTCGAGGACAGTGCGCGCCGTCTGCCCACGCCGGTCTCGATCCTGCGCAAGGCGCTGCTCGGCGCGTCGCGCCCGGACTACGAGGCCGGCGCCGGGGACCTGCATCCGGACTGGGTGGCGGGCATGTTCATGCTGTTCCGGCGCGAAACGTTCGCGGCGATCGGCGGTTTCGACGAGCGCTATTTCCTTTACTACGAGGACGTCGACCTGTGCACGCGGCTCGCCTTGGCGGGCAAGCGCGTGGTGTACTGCCCGACGGTGGAAGCGATTCACGACGCGCGCCGCGAGAGCCATCGCAGCCTGCGATACCTCCGCTTTCATGTCGCGAGCATGCTCCGGTTCTTTTGCTCGGCCCCTTTCTGGCGCCATCGGATGCGCCGGAAGAGCCCCCGTGGCAAGCGACCCTAGGCCGCGCAAGATCCTGATCACCGGCGCAACCGGCTTCGTGGGCCGGGCGCTCGTGAGCCGACTCGGTGTGGAAGGCCGGGCCGTACGCGCGGCCGTGCGGACATCGGGCGTGGACCTGGCCCCGGGGGTCGAAGCCGTGGCCGTCGGCGAGATCGGCGCGGCCACCGAATGGCGTGCCGCCGTGTCGGGGATCGATGCCGTGGTTCACCTCGCCGCGCGCGTGCACGTGACCGGCGAGGAGGCGCGAACCGGCGAAGGCCTGTTCCGAGAAGTGAACGTGGACGGAGCGGCGGGACTCGCCCGCGCAGCGCGTGCGGCAGGGGTTCGACGGCTCGTCCTGATCAGCAGCACTACGGTCTACGGCGATCGGAGCACGGGTGCGCCCTTCGGCGAGTCGAGTCCGCCGGCGCCCACGACGCCGTATGCGCGCTCCAAGCTCGAGGGCGAGCGCGCCGTCGCCGAGGTACTCGCCGGTTCGAATACGGACCTGGTGGTCCTGAGGCCGCCCCTGGTCTACGGTCCTGGGGCGACGGGAAACTTCGAGCGCCTCGTCCGCCTGGTCGAGCGCGGTCTCCCGCTGCCGCTCGCGTCGGTTCGCAACCGGCGTAGCCTCCTTTTCGTCGGCAGCCTGGTCGATGGGATCGTGCGCGCGCTCGACCATCCCGCTGCGGCGGGCCGGACTTACAACGTGGCCGATCTGCGGGATGTCTCGACGCCCGAGCTGGTCTCGGGGATCGCCGCGGCGCTCGGCCGTCGCCCGCGATTGCTGCCCTGCTCGCTCGGAGTCCTGCGCGCTGCGGCAGCGCTGGCCGGTCGCGGCGAAGAGCTCAGCCGGCTGGTCGACGACATGGCAGTCGATGCGTCGCGCATGCGCGCCGAACTGGACTGGGCGCCGCCGTTCACGCTCGAGCAGGGCCTTGCGCGAAGCGTCGCCGACATTCGGGGTCGCGAGGGAGGCACCGGGTAGAATCCACCCGGACATAACAGTCTCTCGCGCCTACTTTGCCGAACACGTTCGCTCTCGTCCCTGTCGCCGCCGCGCTCGCATGCGCGGCCGTGATCCTCACGCTGCTGCGACGGCCGGAGCTGCTGCCGGTCGATCGTCCGAACGAGCGATCGCTACACGCAATCCCGGTGCCCCGGATCGGCGGGATCGGCATCGTCGCCGGTGTGCTGGTCGCCCTTGCTTTGCTCCGCGCGGCTCCCGTGCTTGCCGTACTCGCCGCATGCCTCGCCGGTGTCTCCTTTCTCGACGACCGGCGGCACCTCCCGATAGCCGCGAGGTTCGGCGCGCACGCCGTGGCGGCGGTCGCGCTCGTGCTCGTGCTGTTGCCGGACCTGCACCCCGCGTGGCAGGCGTTCGCCGCGGTCGCTACGGTGTGGATGACGAACCTCTACAACTTCATGGACGGATCCGACGGGCTCGCCGGCGGCATGGCGCTGTTCGGGTTTGCCGCCTATGCACTCGGCGGATGGATCGGGGGCGATCTGGTCCTAGCCGCGATCTCGGCGAGCATCGCCGCTGCCGCTGCGTCGTTTCTGGTCTTCAATTTCCCCCCGGCGCGCGTCTTCATGGGCGACGCGGGCTCGATCCCGCTCGGCTTTCTCGCCGCGGCGCTCGGGCTCGCGGGCTGGCAGCAGGGCCTGTGGCCGCTCTGGTTTCCCCTGCTCGTGTTCTCCCCGTTCATCGCCGACGCGAGCGCGACGCTCGGGCGCCGCGTCCTGCGCGGCGAGCGCTTCTGGCACGCGCACAAGACCCACTACTACCAGCGTTTGGTGCAGCTCGGTTGGGGTCATCGTGATACTGCGCTTGCAGAATACGCGCTGATGGCCGTCTGCGGCGCGGCGGCATTGTGGTCGCTGGGCCAGCCACACGGAGTGCAGTGGGTCGTCCTTGGCGCGGCGGTCGTGATCTACGTCGCACTTGCCGCGGCAGTTGATCTCGTCTGGGTTCGGCACCGAAACGATGCCTCGCCGCGCTAACTGGCGCAATGCCGTCGCCTTCGCGCACGACGTGGCGGCGACCGCGGTCGCCTGGTGCCTCGCCTATCTGTTCCGGCTGAACTTCGAACTAGAGCAGCCGTTCGCTTCAGCGATGATGAGCACCCTAACGTGGGTCGTGCCGCTGCAGGCGCCGCTCTTCCTGGCCGTAGGGATGTATCGGGGGTTGTGGCGTTACGCGAGCTTCCACGACCTGCGCCGGATCGTGCTCGCGGCCGCGCTTGGAGCAATGGCGATCGCCCTGGTGATCCTGTTGTTCCGCATCCCGTGGGTGCCCCGCTCGGTGCTGCTGCTCTATCCGATCCTGCTCGCGGCGATGATGGGCGGCAGCCGGATCGCCTACCGCGCCTGGAAGGAGGGGCATCTCTCGCGACTCGCGAGCGACGATGGCCGGCGGGTCGTGGTGCTCGGCGCGGGGGCCGCGGCGGCAAACCTATTGGGGAACCTTGGTCGTAACGCCGAATGGAACTTCGTTGGGCTTCTCGATGACGACCCGGCGAAGCTCCGGCGCGAGATCCATGGCGTGCCCGTCCTGGGCGCGCTCACGGACTTGCCCGCGATCGCGGCGGATCGCGAGATCGAGCTCGCGATCATCGCGATGCCCAAGGCGTCGCACAGGGTCCGCCGACGCGCGCTCGAGCTCTGCTCTCAAGCCGGCCTCGCCGCGATGACCGTGCCCAGCTACGAAGACCTGGTAAGCGGCAAAGTCACCGTCTCCCAGCTCCGCGGCGTTGAACTCGACGACCTGCTCGGCCGCGATCCGGTGACGCTCGACAGTGCGGGGCTCAACGCATGGCTGCACGACCGCGTCGTGCTCGTCACCGGCGCAGGCGGTTCGATCGGGTCGGAGCTGTGCCGGCAGATCCTGAAGTTCGCGCCGGAGCAGCTCGTGGCGCTGGAGGCGAGCGAGCTCGCGCTCTATGGTCTCGAGCAGGAGCTCGGTACCCGCTGCGGGGACACGGAGCTTGTCTACATCATCGGCGACGTCAAGAACGCGCAGCGCATCGACGATGTCCTCGCACAGCATCGGCCGTCGGCGATCTTCCACGCGGCCGCATACAAGCACGTGCCGCTGATGGAGGAGGAGAACGCCTGGGAAGCCGTGCAGAACAACACGCTCGGCACCTGGCGCATCGCCGACGCCGCCATCCGGCATCGGGTCGAAAAGGTGGTGATCGTTTCCACCGACAAGGCGGTGAATCCGACCAGCGTCATGGGCGCGAGCAAGCGCCTCGCGGAGCTCGTATGCCAGGCCTTGTCGACCGAGCGCACTCGCTTCGTGATGGTGCGCTTCGGGAACGTGCTCGGGTCGACGGGCAGCGTGATCCCCAAGTTCCGCAAACAGATCGCCGCCGGTGGGCCGGTGACGGTGACGCATCCAGAAATTCGGCGCTACTTCATGTCGATCCCCGAAGCGGCGCAGCTGGTGCTGCAGGCCGGGCTGATGGGCCAGGGCGGCGAGATCCTCGTGCTCGACATGGGCGAGCCGGTGAAGATCGTGGACCTCGCGCGCGACCTCATTCGGCTCTCGGGCCTCTCGGAGGACGACGTAAAGATCGTATTCAGCGGGTTGCGCCCCGGCGAGAAGCTCTACGAGGAGCTGCTCGCCGACGACGAGAGCACGCTGCCGACGCCGCATCCGAAGCTGCGCATCATGAAGGCCGACGCGCCGCCGGCTGTCGCGTGGGTCGCGGAGACCGTGCGCTGGCTCGAGACACCCGGAATGCCCGCCGCGGCCGCGGTGCGGACCGGGCTCGCCGTGCGCATTCCCGAGTATCAGCCGGCCCGCAACGACTCTCCGAGCGAAACGCAAGCGGTAAGCGCGTCTTCGACTTTGATGTCCGCCACGTCGAGGCTCGCCGGCTGAAGCAGTTCGTGCGGAACGCCCCAGGGCCGCCAACGCACCGCGTCCGATTTCCCGAATAGACACACGATAGGCTTGCCCAGCGCGGCGGCCACGTGCATCGCGCCCCCGTCGCTCATGACCATCGCCCGGCACGCGGCGATACCGGCGACCAGCGATGCGAGCTCGTGCGTGGGCCACGGCAGCACCGGCAGGCTTCGGACCGCCTCGATGACCTCGCTCGCCTTCTCGTCGTCGCCCGGATGCTGCGGATGGTCGGCCGGGCCCGGTGACCAGAACAGCATGAACGCGGTGCCGTTGCGTTCGTGCAACACGCGCATCAGTGCAATGAACCGCTCGGCCGGCCAGCGCTGGCTAGGCTTGCGCGCGCTCAGGTGAATGCCGATCGGTGCCGCTGTGAACGCGCTGGCTGCGAGCGCCCCCCGGACGCGCGCGGCCTCGCCCGCATCGACCGCGATACGCAGGGGCGGCGGCGGGCCCTCGACGCCGAATGCGCGCGCCAGCCGGAACACGCGCTCGACTTCGTGCTCACCGTCGGCCCCGGCGAGCGACACCGGGCGGTCGATCGCGCGCGGTGCGCGCTCGCCGACGAAGCCGACGATGTGTGCCGGCGCGAGGAAGCGCGCGAGCCGAAGCGTGCGAGGCTGGTACGCGGTCGTCGCGAGCACGACGCTGTCGAGCCGCCTTCCGCGAAGTCGTCGCACGAGCCCGATCCGCTCAAGGGCGAGCGTGAATATGCCAGCGTCGACGTGTTTACCCTTCCGGTATGCGAAGACCGCATCGAGGTCGGGATGCCCGGCGAGCACCGGCGCGTTATAGCTGTTGGCGAGAGCCGCGATCCAGGCGTCGGGAAACCTTGCGCGCAGCGCCGCGATGAGCGGCGTGGTGCAGACGAGATCGCCGATATTGTCGCGACGGACGACCAGGATGCGCGGGCCGGCGCTCATCGGGCGGGCGCCGGCGTCGCGCGGCGCGCGACGAGCCAGAGCCCGAGCAGCATCGTCGCGAGCATCCCGTGCTCATGGTGGAGCGTGGTGTTGAACATGCCGGCGACTGCCGTGACGACCCACGCCGACAGCGACGCGCTCCACACCGCACAGACGGGAGCGCTCCCGCGGTGCATCGGATAGCCGCGCGCCAGGGACAGCCCCCACGCCAGGAGCGCCGCCGCGAGCACGCCGAAGCCGAGCCATCCGCGCTCGGCGATCGCATTGAAGTACAGGCTGTGTCCGTGTGCCGTGGCCGTGTACTGCGCGGGATCGAACGGCTTGCCCGCCTCGCGCCGCCAGTCCTCGATCCGCTCCAGCGTGATGCGGTTGTAGTTGTCCATCCCGACGCCGAACAGCGGATAGCGATCCGCGGCCGCGAGCGCGGCATTCCAGATCGTGTCGCGGTAGGACAGGACCAGGCCCTGCTCGGCGTACTGCTGCTGCTTCCTGACGATCTCGAGATCGAGGGCGACTGCGCCGACCGCGAGCAGCGCGACGGCCGAGGCCATTGCGATCGCAGGCACGCGCGAGCGTGGCCACCACGCGAGGCTCAGCGCCGCGACGACAGCGCCCAACGCGACGAGCGCGCCGCGGCTCGCCATCACGACGAGTGAACCCGCGAGGAAGAACAGAAAGACGACGGTCAGCACGCGCCTTACGGGGGTGAGTCGCGACCAGAACGCCATCGCGAGCCCTGCCGCCGTGCCGGTGACGATCGCCAAGTAGATCGAACTGTGATTGACGTGCCCGACGGAGTGGAGCTCGAGCATGATGCCGGTGCGCATTCGAAACAGGATCTCGAACACGCTCAGATCCGGTCGGTAGTGCCAGATCACGAGATGCTTCAAGAAATAGATCCAGTAACCGAGCATCAGAGTGCAGGCGGTGCCGAGCACGAGCGCCATGAGCACTGCGACCAGCGTGCGCTCGTTGTAACCCCCGCGCTTGACCAGCCATCCGACTGCGACGTAGCGGAGCAGATCGGACGCGCCCCGCCACTCCTGGTACTTGATCCCGGCGAAGGCCGCGACGGCCAGTCCGGACACGAACCACAGCGCGAAGATGGTGTCCCAGGTATCCCAGCGCCCGCCCCAGTCGCGCTCGCGCACGCACCCGACGACCCACGCGAGCGCGAACAGCGCGGCAAACAGCGTCTTCGGCGCCTCGACCAGCGGCAGCACGAACGCGAGCGCGAGGAGCGCGAAGACTTCTACGGGGTGCCGCTCGGCGCGAAGGAGGGAGGAAACCAAGGGTGCACGCTGGGAGGGCCTGTATTATAGCCGCCGCCTCATGCCTTCCCTCTCCGATCTCGGGCGACTGGCGCTGCCGTGACGCGTCGCTATCTCTTCGTCCTGCGCACCAAGCTGGGCGACACGCTCATCCACTTCCAGACGGTGCAGGCGTTCGTCGCCCGACATCCGCGCGACGAGGTGACGCTCCTCATCCGCCGCGATTACGCGCCGTTGCTCGAGGACGCAGCGGGCATACGGTTCGCGTTCTTCGGCAATCGCGGGGAGATGATCGCAAAGCTTCTATGGCTGTGCATTGCCGCGAAACCGTTCGATGCGCTCGTAGTGCTGACCGGCTATGGCCCGGCCATGCTGCAGATTGCAAAGCTCGTGCGCGCGCAGCGCCGGCTGTTCTTCGACGCGCGCTTCCCCGATGCCTACCCCGAGTTCCCTTCCCCCTACGAAGAGACGAGCCTGGTGGATCGGTCCTGGCAAACCGCACGCCTACTCGATCCCGACCTGCCCAAACCGCTGCGGCTCACGCTGCCGGCGCTCGCGGCGTGCCGCTCGCCGCGCGCCGCAGATGAGGGACCGATCGGGGTCGTGCCGCTCGCGAACGAGCTCCGCAAGAACATGGATGCCGTTGCGCTCGCCGCGCTCGTCGAGCGCGTGCGCGTCCTGCATCCGGGACGGCCCGTCTGGATCCTGCTGAATCCGTCGGATCGCGGCGCGGATGCCGTGTTGCGCACTCCGCCCCCCGCGGGCGCCGAGGTGCGGACGTTCCGCAACCTCGCCGATCTCGTGCCGCTTTACCTGGCGCTCGGCGCCTGGTTCGGAACGGACACCGGCCTCTATCACCTCGCCGTCGCGCTCGGGATTCCCGCGACCATGTTTTTCGGTCCGACGCAGCCGCGGCTCATCGTGATGCCGGACCAGCCCGGCGTGATCGCAGTGCGCCTCGCCGCGCTCGGCGATGTCCACTGCGACGAGAAGGCGTGTTTGCGGCCGGTCTGCTTGTACCAGTGCGTGGCGGTCTGGCGGGGCGTGGGCGTCACGCCGCAGCTTGACGACACGCCTCCTGCCTGTCCGCTGCGCGCCGCACCACCGCGCGCGCTCCTCGCCGATAACGTGCATGAGAATCCTCGTCATCAAACGTGACAAGATCGGCGATCTGCTGCTGACGACGCCGATGCTCGCGCACCTGCGGCGCACGCGGCCGCGCGACGAGATTCATCTCCTCGCAAACGACTACAACGCCTGGGTGGTGCGCGACAGCCCGCACCTCGACCGGCTGTGGGTGTATCCGCGCGTCCGCATCGGGCGGAGGGTGAGCCTGTCGGCCGCGGTGCAGTCGGCCTGGCAGCTCCTGCAGCTCCGGCGGCAGCGCTACGACGTCGCGATCGTCGCGAACGGCGTGGAGTCGCATCGCGCGATCAGGCGCGCGCTTGCGGTCCGCGCGAAACGCGTGATCGCCTACGTCGACGACCCGGGCCGCTGGCGGCGTGTCAGCGATCCGCTCCGCGTCGACCGCAGCCTGCACGAGTCCGACGCGCTCCTGGCGATGCTCGCGCCACTCGGGATCCCGAGGCCGTACGAGACCATCTGGCCGATGTTCAAGCTGCCCGCGGGGGAGCAGGCGTTCGCGGAAAGATGGCTCGCGGAGTGCGGCCTCGGACCGCGCAGCTACGTCGTTCTCGGTCTCGGCGCACGCCGCGCGAAGAAGCAGCCGACGCGCGATCAGATCCTCGCCTGGACGCGCCGCTTCAAGGACGACTTCGCGCTCGATACGGTGTTCATGTGGACGCCGGGCAAGGGCGACAGCCCGCTCTACCCCGGCGACGACGACGTGGCGCAGCCGGTGCTCGACGCGCGCGCGCCGTGGATCCATCCCTTTCGCGGGCCGATCCTCCCGGCGCTCGGCCTGATCTGGAACGCGCGAACGTCGCTCTTTCCGGATTCCGGGCTGATGCATTTCGCCGCCGCGAGCCCGGGTGGCGTGCTCGGATTCTTCGCCGAGACCGACATTTCACCGTCGCCGACAAACTGGGCGCCGCGCGGTCCGCGCGCGATCTACCTGGAAGCGCAGAAGAGCGTTGGCGAGTTGAGCGACGACCAAGTGCTCGGCGTCGTACGTGGCCTTGTGAAGAAATGACGTTTTGACGTTACAACGTTTTTTGTCTAAACTGGACCCATGGAGACACAAAAGCGCGCCACTGTTTATCTGGAGTCCTCGCTGCATCGAGCACTAAAACTCAAAGCCGCCGCGAGCGACCGATCGATCTCTGAGATCGTCACCGAGGCCGTGCGCCGGGCCCTTGCGGAGGATGCGATCGACCTGGGAGCGGCCGAAGGCCGGGCAAAGGAACCGGACGTCGACTTCGCCGCCGTCGTAAAGGCCCTGAAACGGCGTGGCCGGCTATAGGCTCGTCATCAAGCCGAGCGCCGCGAAAGAGCTGGACGCGGTGGAGCCGAAGAAGTTGCGCCAGCGGTTGGTCCGCATGATCGAGGGACTGGCGATCGACCCGCGTCCCGCCGGCTGCGACAAGCTTGCGGGCAGCCCCAACCTCTACCGAATTCGACAGGGTGACTATCGCGCCGTTTACGCGGTCGATGACCGGGACGCTCTGGTGAGAGTCCTCAAGGTCGGACATCGCCGGGAGGTATACCGCTAACTATTCGCTCTGGCTGGGCGCCGTCGCGCCCTCACCCTTCTTGTCTCCCGATTTTCTTTGCTCGCCGTAAAGGTACGGGTTCAGTGTCGGGTCGTTGTACATCTTAAACTGCCGGTATACCTTGATGTACGCGCGTCCGGCGACGCAGTCGGCAAGGAGCGCGCCCAGGCAGCCCTGCAGGTCGCCGCGCTGCTCGACGAGGCGCGCGAGCTTCTGCCGGCACGCCTCGACGTGCTCGGGCGTCGCGTCGGTGCGCGCGGTCTGCACTCGCATGTGGAAGATCTTGAGCGCGAGGATCGACAGCCGATCGATCATGCTGCCGGCCGTCTCCGAGTTGAGGCGTGCGCCGGGCGCCTGCTTCACTGCGGCGAGCGCGGTGAGCAGCTGCTCGTCGATGCGCTCGATCGCATCGTTGCGCTTCTGGTTGTAGCCGTCGATCGCGCGCTTGTTCGCGGCAATCGCGTCGTCGGGGACATCTTTGCGGCGCGCGAGGTCCTCCTCGTCCCACAGCAGGTTGTTGTAGCGGTGATTCGCCTCGATCCACTGCCACGCGCCTTCGGCGTGACGGACAGCGCCCGATTTCGCCCAGGCGCGGTCGGCGACACCCTCGTCGTGGAAGCGGACGATTTCGGCGGGATCGGGCAGCGCCGTCATGACCGGTTCAGGATAGCAGCTCGGCCGCGGCGCTCTCGACCATCGCCGCCTCGATCGCGTGCATGCAGCGCGGCGCCGCGCATTCGTCGGTCGACCGCTGGCAGCGACGTACCCAATCGAGCTCGCGCTTGAACACCGTGCGCTGATCGCGGCACGGAAAGGGGTCGATCGTCACCGCACGAAACGGATTCGCGCGCCAGTACTCGCCGGGTCCGAACAGCACCTGCGAGCCGGGCCCGAACAGCGCGACGGTCGGCGTGACGGTGAGTTTGGCGAGGTGCATGACGCCGGTGTCGAGCGCCACCAGCAGCCGCGCGCCTTCGAGTAGTCGCCACAGCTGCGCGAGGTCGAGGCGACCGGCGTAGGAGGGGTGGCGTGCCTCCGGGTCGATCGCGCGCACCAGGTCCACCTCGCGCGGCCCGGCGCTCCAGACCGGCTGCAGCCCGCGGCCGGCGAGCCAGGCGGCGACGACGCGCCACTTTTCGGGGCCCCACAGGCGCAACGGCGAGCCTGCGCCCACGTGCAGCACGGCGTAGGGCACCTGCGGGAGATCGAAGGGTGCGCACGGCGGCGCGGGCCAATCACCGCGCGCATAGGCGCGCGCCGGCGGCCCTCCGGCAAGCGACGCAAAGATGTCCGCGAGCGCGCTCGGCCGCGTCGGCATCGGTACCCGCTCGTCGACGATCGCGTTCTTCCACTGCGGCCGATCGGCGGCGGCCGCGATCGTCCAGCGCGCACCGGCGGCGAGCGCGAGCAGGGCGTGGCGGTTGTCGCCCGGCACGATGGCGAGATCGTAACCATCGGCCGACGCCAGCGCGCGATGCGCGTTCGCATCCCGCGGGTCGTACGCCACTGCGCGCACGCCGTAGGGCCGGGTCGCGAAGAGCGGCAAGAGCTCCGGCGCGACGGTCATCGTCAGCGCCGCGGCCGGGTGGCGCTCGCGCAGCGATGCGAGCAGCGCGGCGAGCATCAACGTGTCGCCGAACAGCAGGTTGTGCGCGACGAGGATCGAGCGCGGCTGCGCCGCCCGGCGGCGCCGTCCCGCGGTCGCCACGAGGCGTGCCACGGCGCGCGGCACGACCGCGAGGCGGGCGCTAAGTCGAGTGCGCGGCCGAAGCATCGCGGAACACCGCCTCCATGCGGTCGAGCATCGCCTCGTAGCCGAACTGCCGCACGCAGTGCGCACGCGCCGCCTGCCCGAGCTGCTGCCGCAGTGCGGGGTCCGCGACCACGCGTGCGAGCGCGCTCGCGAGCGCGCCGACGTCTTCGGCAGGCACGACCACCGCGGTCTCGCCGTCGCGTGCAGCCTCCGGAATCGCGCCGATGCCGGTCGTGACGCAGGCGAGGCCGCACAGCATCGCCTGCACCAGCGCCTGCGGCACGCCCTCGTTCGCGTAGGACGGCAGCACGAATACATCCAGCGACTGCAGCCACGGCAGGACGTCGGCCTGATCGCCCGCGAGGACGACGCGGTCGCCGAGCCCGAGGCTGCGGACCTGCGCTTCGATCGCTTCGCGCTGCGGCCCGCCGCCCACGATCACGAGCCCGAGCCGCTCGCCCTCGAGCCGCGCGAACGCCTCGATGAGGAACCGGTGCCCCTTCCAGCTGCGCAGGGTGGCGACGATGCCGATAAGCGTGCGGTCGGCAGGCAATCCCGCCGCAATGCGCGCCGCCGCGCGGTCCCCGGGCACGAAGCGGCGCGCATCGACCCCGGTCGGAACCGAAGTCAGCCGTTCGGGCGGGAAGCGGTTCTCGTCGATGAGCTGGCGGCGCAGCGTCTCGCCCGTCGTGACGACGTGGCGCGTCGCGCCGGTATAGAGCCAGCGCGTCGCTGCATTCTTCGCGATCGGCACCGAGACGTGGCGCGTGCGCACGATCGCCGGCGGCGCTCGCAACGTGCTGCATGCGACGGCAACGATCCACGAGTCGGTCGAGCTGTGGGTGTTGATCACATCGACGGGATGCGCCGCCAGCCAGCGCCGCAGCGCGACCACGCCGCGCAGGCTCTTGCGCGAGAGCGGCAGGTTGGCCGTTTCGATCCCGCGACGCTGCGCTTCCTGATGCACGCGGGCCGACGCAGGAGCGATCACCGTGACGCGATGGCCGCGCGCACGCATCC
The DNA here is from genome assembly GCA_963747775.1 of uncultured beta proteobacterium. Classification (GTDB taxonomy): domain Bacteria; phylum Pseudomonadota; class Gammaproteobacteria; order Burkholderiales; family SG8-39; genus JAGVSZ01. Next base: position 156,180 of record CAVVGT010000012.1, on the reverse strand, counting down.
CTTCGGATTCACTGAGGATGCGGATCTCCTGCCCGCCCCAGCCCTGCGACGATTCGGTGTGGACAATGTGCATAGTGCTGTTGAGAAGCGATTCTCAACGGCCACTGAATTAGGGGGTTAAAGGGGGCCCAAGGAAGGGTTGGGACCCTTCCTTTTCCAACCCGATCTCCCTTTTTCGGCATTCTGGCATCGCGGCCGCGTCACGCCGCGACAGCGGCCTCTTCGCGGGTGTACTGGATTCGATGCAGCTTCGCGTAGATCCCGTTGCGCGCCAGCAGCTCGTCGTGCCGTCCGACCTCGGCGATGCGCCCCTGGTCGAGGACGACGATGCGGTCGGCGCGTTCGACGGTCGAAAGACGGTGCGCGATCACGAGCGTGGTGCGGCCGACCATCAGGTTCTCGAGCGCCTCCTGCACGTGGCGCTCCGACTCGCTGTCGAGCGCGCTCGTCGCCTCGTCCAGGATGAGGATCGGCGCGTTCTTGAGAAACGCGCGTGCGATCGCGAGCCGCTGGCGCTGCCCGCCCGAGAGCCGCACGCCATCCTCGCCGATCATCGTCTGCAGGCCCTCCGGCATCTCGCGGATGAACCCCATGGCATGCGCGGCCTCCGCCGCGGCGGCGACGTCGGCGTCCGACGCGGTGCCGAGCCGGCCGTAGCCGATGTTCGCCGCGACCGTGTCGTTGAAGAGCGTCACGTCCTGGCTCACCAGTGCGATGTTCGCGCGCAGGCTCGCGAGCTGGAGGTCGGCCGTGTCGGCACCGTCGAGCAGGATCTTGCCCGAGGTGGGGACGTAGAAGCGCGGCAGCAGGTTCGCGAGCGTGGTCTTGCCGCTGCCGGACGAACCGACGAGCGCGACGGTTTCGCCGGCCGCGATCCTGAGGCTCACGTTCTCCAGCGCCGGCCGCCCGCCGCCGGCGTAGATGAACGTCACGTTCCGGAACTCGATCTCCCCGCGCGCCCGCCCGATCTCGGCGGCGCCCGCGTCCGCCTCGGCCCGCTCGTCGATCATTTCGAACACCGTCTCGGCCGCAGCGAGCCCGCGCTGCAGCGTCGCGCTGACGCCCGTGAGCCGCTTCAACGGTGCGAGCAGCATGAGCAGCGCGCCCAGGAAGGCGATGAATCCGCCGATGGTGGTCTGGTCGCGCGTCGCCTGCAGGGTGATGAAGTAGATGATGCCGGCGACCGCGAACGAGCCCACGATCTGGGTCAGCGGCACGTTCGCGGACGCGGCCACCGACATCTTCATGTTGTACTTGCGCACCTTGTTCACCGCGCGCTCGAGCCGCCCGGCCTCGTACTCCTGTCCGCCGAAGACCTTTACCACACGGTGGCAGCCGATCGACTCCTCGAGCACGTGGTTGAGGTCGCCCATCGCGGCCTGCTCGGCGCGGCTCATCGCGCGCAGGCGCTTCGAGAACGAGCGGATGATCAGCACGATCAGCGGCCCCACGATCAGCGACGCCGCCGTGAGCTGCCAGTTGAGGTAGAACATGAACCCGAGCAGACCGAGGACCGCGAGGGAATCCTTGACGAGGACCGTCATCGCGCTCGTGGCCGCGCCGGTGACCTGCTGCACGTTGTAGGTGAACTTCGAGATCAGGTTGCCGGTCGTGTTGGCGTCGTAGAACGCGGTCGGCAATCGCACCAGCGTCGCGAACATGTGCTTGCGCAGGTCCACGACCACCTTCTGCGCGACCCAGGTCGAGCAGTAGTCGGCGACGAACGAGGCGACGCCGCGAATCAGGAACAGGCCGATGATGGCCACCGGCGCCCAGCGGAGCACCGACATGTCCCGGTCGACGAACGTGCCGTCGATCAGCGGCTTGACCAGCGCGGGCATCGCCGGCTCCGTGGCCGAGAAGACGATCATCGCCAGGATCGAGACGGCGTACACGCGCCAGTAGGGCCTCACGTAACCGAGAAGCCGCAGGTAGAGCTGCGTGCTGGAAAGCTGGGAGGCGCTCATGGCGGGGCGCGCGATTATACCGCCCGGCTCACGCCTTCCCTTCGAGGAGGGTGCGGTAGAGCGCCATCAGACGCTCGCCCATGGCGTCGAGCCCGAGGTGGGTCACGGAGGCACGCGCGTCCTCGCGCATGTCGTCGGTGGCGCGGCCCGCCATGTCGTCCATCGCGCCCGCGAGGGCGTCGACGTCGAGCGCGTCGACGACTCGCCCGGTGGCGCCTTCCTGGATGAGCTCGGCGGCGCCGCATTGCCGGCTCACGATCGCCGGCACCCCGCTCGCGAGCGCCTCCAGCGCCGCGTTCGGAAACGGGTCGTACAGCGTCGCGAGCACGAAGCAGTCGGCCGCGCCGTACCACGGCTTGACGTCTTCCTGGCCACCGGCCAGGTGCACGCGGTCGGCGACGCCCGCACGCGCAGCGGCCGTATGCATTGCCGCTGTGGCGCGGTCTGCCCCGACGACGAACAGCCGCGCGCTGCGGTCGGCGAGCCTGCCGAGGGCCGCGATGACCGTTGCGACGCCCTTGCGCGCGAAGCCCGAGCCGACGTGCAGGAACACCTTCGCCGCCTCGGGTACGCCGAGCGCCGCGCGCATGCGTGCGCGGTGCGCTTCGCGCAGCTCCGGCACGAAGGCGTCGAGGTCCACGCCGTTGTACACGACGTGCAGCTTCTCCTCGGGCACGCCGAACCACCTGCGGATCTCCTCGCGCACCATGCGCGAGTTGCAAATGACCGCCTTGAGGCGCGGGCTCGCGAAGAGCCGCGCTTCCGCGTCGAGCACGTAGCGGTGGTATGGGCTCAGGCGGTCGGCGAGGCGCGCAAGAGCACCGCCGGCGCGCGCGCGGTTCTCGAGCCACTGCCGGTGGACGCCATCGCCGGCGCGGTAGACGTCGCAGCAAGGCAACCGCTCGTGCGACTGCACGAGGTCGAACCGCTCCGTCGCGAGCCGTGCGCACACCGCGCGCGCGAAACTCCGGTCGCGCCAGAGGCGGCCGACGTAGATCGGATCGACCTTGAGCATGCGCAAGTCGGCGCCCTCGTTCCAATCGCGCGCGACCATGGTCGGCTCCACGCCTTGATTCGCCAGCGCGGCGAGCGCGCGGACGACGAACCGCTCCGCGCCACCGTAAGGGTTGTAGCGCTGGCGGACGATGGCGATCTTCATGCGCCGGCGATCACTTCGCGCCGCCCTGGCGCACGCGGTCCAGCGCGCCGCAGATCGCCTCCGCGCCTTCGACCACGCGCGGGCCCATCCGGTTGACGAGGCCGGGATCCATCGGATGGATCTGGGCGCGCTGCACGGCGCGCAGCGTCTTGAACTGGCGCCACGACGCCGCGGTCTCTTTCGCCTGCTCGGGCGGCGCGCTCACGAGAATCGCGTCGGGGTCCGCGACGAGTACCTGCTCGCGCGACACGACCGGCGTGAGCGGCCGCGCGTCCGCGAAGACGTTGCGGCCGCCGCAAAGCGCGAGCATCGCGGAAACCAGGTGCCGCCCATTCACCGTCATCAGCGGCTCGTGCCAGATCTCGTAGAACACGCGCACGTCCGGGCGACCCGCGTGGCGGCGGCGGATTCCCTCCAGCCGCGCCTCGAGCTCGCCTGCCGCGCGGTCGGCCACCGGCGCGCTGCCCGCGAGCCGCCCCACCCCGCGCACGACGCGCGGAACGTCCTCGAGCGCGCCCGCATCCGTCGAGTAGACGCGAAAGCCGCGCGCCTCGAGCTGGACGACATCGCGCGCGCGCGTGCCGGACCGCCACGCCAGGACGAGGTCGGGCTTCAATTGCGCGAGCGCTTCGAAGTCCACATGGGTCGCGTCCGAGACCACCGGCAGCTGTGCGGCCGCGGCAGGGAAGTCGCTGTATGCCGACACGCCGACGAGCTTCGCGCCGGCGCCCGCCGCGAACGCAATCTCCACGAGGTGTGGTGCAAGCGCGACGATCCGCGCGGCGGGTGCAGCGAGGACGACTTCGACGCCGCGATCGTCGCGCAACGCGATCTGCGCGGCCACGCCCTGCGCGGCGAGCGCGAGGCAGGCCGCGGCGACGGCACGCATCATCCGCGCGGCGTGGCGAGCAGCTCGCGGGCCGCGTCGAAGACCCGGTCGACCGGAAGCGTGGTGAGACACTCGCTCACCTTGCCGCCGCCGCAGCCATCATTGCCACACGGCCGGCACGGGTGCGCGTCGGACACGATCACCCGGCTCGCGACGCACCACGGTCCCCATTCGAGCTCGCCGCTCGGGCCGAACAGCGCCACGACCGGCGTGCCCATTGCGGCCGCGATGTGCATGGGTGCCGAGTCCACGCCGACGAAGAGCTTCGCGTGCCTGCTGAGCGCCGCGAGCTGCTTGAGCGTCAGCTGCCCCGCGAGGTCGACGGTGTCCGCGCGGCACGCGCCGCGGATCGCGCGCACCAAGTCGCGCTCCGGCTCGCTCGGGGCGGCGGTGAGCACGACCCGCTCGCCCGCCGCGGCGAGTCGGTCGATGAGCGCGGCGGTACGGTCGGCAGGCCAGCACTTGAAGCGCCAGCGCGAGGTCGGGTGAAGATGCACGAAGCCCTGCTCGGCGAGGCCGAGCGCGGCCATGCGATTGCGGATCTCGGCCTCGGCCGCGTCGCCCGGCACGAGCACGAGCGCGCGTCCGTCCTGGGCGGGATAGATCCCGATGCGGCGCAGCGCGTCGAGATTCAATTCGACCGCGTGCCGGCGTCCCCCGCGCGGCAGGCGATACAGGTGCGTGAAGCTCCGGCGCCACAGCCGCCCGCGGTGCGGCTGCTCCGGCGCGACCGACCAGCGCGGCCCGAGCAGGCGCGCGAGCCACGCGCCGCGCGGATGCTCGGTGAGGTTGACGAGAAGATCGTAGCGACGCGCGCGCAGCGTCCGCAGCAACCGCGCTTCGTGCGCGAGCCGCGCCGTCGCCGACGCCGCGCGCCAGGCGCGCCCGACCGTGTGCAGGGTCGCGATCGCCGGGTGGAGCGCGAGCATTTCGCTCGTGTCGTCGTACACGAGCGCGTCGATCTCTAGGCGCGGCGAGTGCGCCCGCAGCACCGAGAAGACCGGCGACGCGAGCAGCACGTCCCCGTGATGGCGCAGCTTCACGACGAGCGCGCGGCGCGCCGCGCCGAGGTCCACCGCATCCGGAACCATGCGGCGGACGATAGCAGAACCGCGCGCCCTATCGCGCCGGCACGTAGTTGAGGCTGAGGAGCGCGAGCAGCCCCTGCACGTTGTACCCCGAGGCGAGCGTGTAATCGGTGTCGAACAGGTTGTCCACCCGCACGCCGACGAACAGGTCGGGCGTGATGTTGTAGCGGGCGAACAGGTTCACCACGGCATAGCCTGCCACCTTCACGCGCTGGAAGGTGAAGACGTCGGTGTCGTAGCGGGGGCCCGAAGCAAGCACCTCCGCGCCGATGGAGAACGGGCCGAATGCCCGGTTCGCACCGAACGCACCGAACTGCTTCGCGCGCCGGACGAGCTGCTGGCCGGTGTCCTCGTTTTCCGGATTCTGGAACGTCACGCTCGCCTTCAGGTCGGTGCCGGCCAGGTTGCCGGTGTAGGAGAGCTCGACCCCCTTCACGAGCGCGTTGTTCACGTTCTGGAGCGGAAAGCCGCCGATCAGGTTGTCGTATGCGGTGCGGTACACGGCGAGCCGCGCGAGCTGCGCTCCGGCGGCGTACTGCAGCCCGCCTTCGATCGCCTTTGCCTCCTCGGGCTGCAAGTTCGGGTTGCCGAAGTTCGGGAAGAACAGCTCGTTGAAGCTCGGCGCCCGGAAGCCGCGCGAGTAGGAAGCCGTCGCGCGCAGGCTGTCGAGGAGTTGGTAGCCGTAGCCGGCGAGGTAGCTCGCCTTGCCCCCGAAATCGGAGTAGTGATCGTAGCGGACGTTTCCCTGCAGCGAGCTCCGGCCGAAGGTCCCGGTATAGCCGCCGAATGCCGAGTTGACCGTGCGGGCGTCGCGCGTGTAGGCGACGGTGCTGTTGACCTTCTGCTCGAGCGTCTCGGCGCCGAGCGTGACATTCTGTCCGGCGGCGATGGCCAGGCCGTTCTGCCAGGTCAGCATCTGGTTCTGCGTCTTGAAGAAATCCGTCTGCCGCCCGTTGAGCTCGTTACGGAAGAGATCGACACCCTGCGACAGGGACAGCCGGCTCGTCCAGAGCTCGGTGAACTGGTTCTGCGTGAAGACGGCCGCCGAGCTCACCGTGCTCTTGCCGGTGTCGCGATCGTCGCGCGAGGCGGCGAACGCGTTGTCGAACTGCGAGCTGCCTTGCGACGTGTACAGGCTGAATCCGGCGCGATTCCGTTCGTTGAAGTGGTAGGTCGCCATCGCCGAGCCCGACAGATTCTTGTACCCGTCGTCGTCGGGATTGGCCGTCGGCGAAGCGTTCGTGACGAGCGAGGAGAAGCCGTCGGTGCGGAAGTATGACCCGTTGACGCTGAACTGCCACGGGCCGGCGTTGCCGCCGTACCCGAGCGCGTAGCGCTGCGTGCCTTCGTTGCCGAATCCGATGGTGGCGTTCGGCGCCGGTGCGCCCCGCCCGCGCTTGGTAAAGATCTGCACCACGCCACCGATCGCGTCCGAGCCGTACAGCGCCGAGCCGGGACCGCGGACGATCTCGATGCGCTCGATCTCGTCGAGGAGCAGCTGGTCGATCTGCGTGCCGCCGGTGGTGGCCGCGTTGATGCGGACTCCGTCGACCAGGATGAGCGCCTGGTTCGGATTCGCGCCGCGGATGAACAGCCCGCCGACGCGGCCGATCCCGCCATTCTGCGTGAACTCGAGGCCCGCCTCGCGCCGGAGCAACGTCGGCAGGTCGACCGCCTGGGAGGTGCGGATCTCGCGCTCCGTGATGACCGAGGTGTGTTGGATGGTACTGCCCAGGCGCTGGGCATCGCGCGTCGCTGTCACGACGACTTCGTCCGCCGGATCGTCGGCGGCGTACGCCGGATGCACGAGAATGGAAATGCAGAGCGCCGCGCAGGTGCGCGCAAGACTTGCAGGCATGGTGCGATCCCCCGCCGGCGCGCGTCCCCGCAGGCCGGCCTCACGTTGGCGAACCGGGCGCCACGGAAAGGATCGGCGATGCGATCACCGACACCCGCGGCGTTCCGGACCGATCGCTCGCGGCCGGTCTCCGGGCTCGCAAGCCGGCGCTCGAGAATCGCGCCGCTCACGTCGCCTTCCCATGGCCCGGGGCCACAGTGGCGGGGTGACGTGAGGTTGCTTGCTTACCGTTGCGGGGGCAGCACAGGCATTGGCGCACCGGCTGGCAGACAGCGGAGCGGCGCACCTGTTTCCCGTTTCACCCGTCGGCGCGAAACGCACCGGCGGGCACCACGAACGAGCGCGGAGATTCTACTGCACGGCGCGGAGGCGGCGTTTTGTCCTGGATCCGGAGCGCTAGAACGGTTCGATGCGGGCCTGGTAGCGATAGACGATGAGGCGGTAGAGCTTTCCGTCGACCTGGATGTGCGCACCCTCGCGGCGCGCCAGATCGAGTGTCGCGCCCCCCGCCGCGCTCGCGGCGGCGAACCCGAACTGCGCCTCCCGGACGAGCGCATCGAGGATCGCCTGGAGTTCCGGCAGCGGCAGCCGATCGCCCGAATTGTCGATCAGCTCGCAGGCCTTGCCCCGACGCGTGGTGCCGCGCAAGCGGGTGGCACCGGGGCGCAAGGGGTTCGCCGCGTCGAAATCGGTTATCGTCGCGGCCGTCAGGTCAGGCTGGCGGGGTGTGTCGGGCATCACGAAAACACATTTAGAACGGCGCCTTACTCCTTGACCGAGCTAGATTTTTACAACTATAGTGTGTCGATGGATGCAGAACTATCGGCGCTCGAGGACCGCATTCGGCAGGCGGTCGAATTGTGCCAGCGGCTGCGTGGGGAGAACACCGACCTGCGACAGCGGCTCGCCAAGCTCGAGAGCGACAACAAGCGCCTCGCCGAAAAGATCAACGGCGCGAAAGATCGTCTCGAGGGCCTTCTCAGGCAGATACCCGAATGAGTGCGACCACGGCGAAGGCCCTCGACATCGCGATCATGGGCCGCACGTACAAGGTGAGCTGCCACGAGGAGGAGCGCGAATCGCTGCTCGAGGCGGTCGCCTATCTCGACCAGAAGATGGGCGAGATCAAGTCGAGCGGCCGCGTCGGCAACGCCGAGCGAATCGCGGTGATGGCGGCACTCAATATCGCGCACGAGCTGCTCGAAGCGCGCGCGCGCGGCAGCGCGCCACAGCCGGCCGCGACGGTTTTGACATGTCGGAGGTCAAGCGTAGAATGGTTTCGATGCAGGCGGCGCTCGATCAAGCGCTCGCGCCCCAAGAGAAGCTGCTCTGAGAGCGCCTTCTTCCTGGCTCGCGGGCAGGCTCGAGCAGGCGCAGCCCGCGCAGGTCAATGTCCCCTGCGGTGTGCGTGAAGGCCAAGCGATCGCTTGAACCAATGCATACTCCCGGACGCGGACCCATGTGTCGCCTGTGTGCGCGTCCCTCAGTCGGACGTACCTGAAGGCGACCGGAACGCGACCACCTTGAACCGTAATGGTTCAAGTCGAGCGGCCCAACGCCACTGTGGGGGGCGCCTCAGCGAAGACGCGGGCTGCGGCCCGCGTCTCATTTTCGCGCCCAGGCCGATGCGCTACTGGCTGATGAAATCCGAGCCCGACGAGTTCCGCTGCTGGAACGAGGGCGGCGCCCTCGATCTTCCCCGAACCCGCTCGTCGGGCTCAAGCGATCATGCGTTACTGGCTGATGAAATCCGAGCCCGACGAGTTCTCCATCGACGATCTCGTCGCGGCGCCGAACCGGACCACGCCCTGGTTCGGGGTGCGCAACTATCAGGCGCGCAACTTCATGCGCGACGAGATGCGCGTCGGGCGATCGCGTGTTCTTCTTCCATTCGAGCTGCGCCGGAGCCGGGCATCGCCGGCATCGCGGATGTCTCGGCTCCCGCCTACCCCGACGCGACGCAGTTCGACCGCAAGAGCGCGTACTACGACGCGAAGGCGACGCGCGAGGAGCCGCGCTGGCTGAACGTCGATGTGACGTCTGGTGAAGAAGACCCGCTTCGTGCCGCTCGCCGAGCTGCGGAGCGCACCCGGAGACTCGCGGGCATGCGCGTGCTCCAGCGCGGCAACCGGCTGTCGATCACGCCGGTCACGCGCCGTCGAATGGCGCTTCATCACCTCCAAGCTGATGCAGGAAAGGCTTTAGGCAAGTGGCGCGACTGCAGAACGACATCATTGCTGCGCGCGCTGCTGCGCGAGCCGACGCCGTACACGCCGATCTGGCTGATGCGTCAGGCCGGACGCTATCTCCCCGAGTACAACGCGACGCGCGCGCGTGCGGGCAGCTTCCTCGCGCTCTGCAAGAGTCCGGCGGCTGGCCACCGAGGTCACGCTGCAGCCGCTCGAGCGCTTCCCGCTCGACGCCGCGATCCTGTTCTCCGACATCCTGACCATGCCCGACGCGATGGGGCTCGGGCTGTACTTCGCCGAGGGCGAGGGGCCGCGCTTCGAGCGCACCGCCGCGCGACGAGGCGTCGATCGCGCGACTCGCCCTGCCCGACCCGAACGTCGAGCTCGCATACGTGATCGACGCGGTGCGCGAGATCCGGCGCGCGCTCGCCGGGCGCGTGCCGCTGATCGGCTTCTCCGGCAGCCCCTTCACGCTCGCCTGCTACATGATCGAGGGCGGCGGCAGCGACGACTTCCGGACCGTCAAGCGCCATGCTCTACGCGCGCCCCGACCTGCTGCATCGGCATCCTGGCCGTCAATGCGCGGGCGGTGGCCGCATTACCTGAACGCGCAGATCGAGGCGGGCGCGCAGGCGGTGATGATCTTCGACACCTGGGGCGGCACGCTGGCGCACGACGCGTACTGCGAGTTCTCGCTCGCCTACATGCGCGCGCGTGCTCGAGTCGCTCACGCGCAGCCGCGACGGCGTGCGAGTGCCGCGCATCGTGTTCACCAAGGGCGGCGGCCCGTGGCTCGAGGCGATCGCGGCGAGCGGCTGCGATGCGTCGGCCTCGACTGGACCGTGAGTCTCGCGGCGGCGCGCCGCCGCGTCGGCGACCGCGTGGCGCTGCAGGGAAACCTCGATCCGATCGTGCTGCTCACCTCGCCCGAGGCCATCCGGCGCGAAGCCGGGCGCGTCCTCGCGGCCTTCGGGCCGGGCACGGGTCACGTGTTCAACCTCGGCCACGGCATCGTGCCCCAGACGCCGCCCGAGAACGTCGCCGCGCTGGTCGAAGCGGTTCGCGCGACCAGCCCGCGCTACCACGAAGCGCCCCGAAGCACGGGGACGTGAAAAATTCGAAGGCGTCCCCGGATCCCTTGCGGGCCTTGACTTATGCACACTCCCGTGTCCCCCGCATGGATACTGCTTCTCCGGGTGGCTCCCTGCGGAGACCACTCGTATCGCGTTGATCCGCAATAGGATTTACGCACGACGCGAATTTGAGCGGCGGGAATTTTCCCTTTGTGTCTGGCACGTTACGGCCCTGTGGCAGGGTTATGCACAGCCTTATCCACAGAAACTGTGAGAAAACGTCAATCGCGCTTTTGGCACGGCCGTTTACCGCAGGTTTTCTCGATTTCTCTTTAGCGTCGATCTGGCCGTGACGCCCTCCACTTCGGCGATGGTGCGATGACGATCCTGCGCGATCGCGCTCGACGTCCCGTTGCCGCGGCTCTTCGACTACGCGTGCGCGGATGCAGTGAGCGCCGATGTCGGCCGTCGCGCGGTCGTTCCGTTCGGCACGCGCGCCGTCGTGGGGGTGATCGTGGAGGTACGTGACGCGACGGACGTCCCGGCGGGCAAGCTGCGCGAAGCGGCCGCCGTTGTCCGCGACCTGCCGCCGCTGCCGCCCGACTGGCTGGCGCTCGCCCGGTTCACCGCCGACTACTACCACCGCCCGCTCGGCGAAGTGATCCACGCCGCGCTGCCGCCGCGTCTGCGGCGCACCCGCCCGCTCGTCCTGCCTCCGGAGGCCTTCGCGATCACCGACGCAGGTCGCGCGGCGCTCGGCACGTTCCCGGCGCGCCGTCGTGCACGGCGCTCGCTTCTCGAGCGCCTCGCGACCGGGCCGCTGTGCGCCGCCGCGGTCGGGCCCGGTGCCCCGTTGCGCGGGCTCGTCAAGGACGGGCTGGCCGTGCCCTGCGCTCCGCCGGATGCGCCGCCGGCGCTCGTCCTGGAGGATCCGTTGACCGCCGCGCAGGAAAGCGCCGTCGCCGCGGTCGTCGGCGCGTTGGGCCGCTACGAGGCGTTCCTCCTCCTCGGCATCACGGGAAGCGGCAAGACCGAGGTCTACCTGCACTGCATCGCCGCTGCGCTCGCGCGCGGAACACAAGCGCTCGTGCTGGTTCCGGAGATCAACCTGACGCCGCAGCTCGCCGCGCAGTTCGCGCGCCGCTTCCCCGGCGCACGGGTGGTGACGCTCACCAGCGCCGCGGCGGAGAACGAGCGCGCCGCCGGCTGGCTCGCCGCGCAGTCGGGCGCGGCCCGCATCGTCCTCGGCACGCGCCTCGCGGTGTTCGCGCCCTTCACGCGGCTCGGCCTTGTCGTCGTCGACGAGGAGCACGATGCCTCGTTCAAGCAGCAGGAGGGTGTGCGGTACTCGGCGCGCGATCTCGCGGTCTACCGCGCGCACGCCGCGGGTGCGCCGGTCGTCCTCGGGTCGGCGACCCCGTCGCTCGAGAGCTACGCGCATGCGCAGAGCGGGCGCTACCGGCAGCTCGCGTTGCCGGAGCGCGCGCGCGCGGGCAGCCGGTTGCCCGACGTGCGGCTTGTCGACACCCGTATCGATGCCCCGATCGACGGCGTGTCGTCCGCTCTCGCCGCGGCGATCGATGGTCGGCTCGACCGGGGCGAGCAGGCGCTCCTGTTTCTCAACCGGCGCGGCTACGCTCCGGTGCTCGTCTGCAACGCGTGCGGCTGGACTGGGGGCTGCGCGCGCTGCGCGGCGCATCTCGTGCTGCATACCGCCGATCGCCGGCTGCGCTGCCACCACTGCGGCGACGTCCAGCCGATCCCGCGTCACTGCCCGAGCTGCGGCAACGTCGACCTCGTGCCCTTCGGCCGGGGCACGCAGCGCCTTGCGGAGACGATCGCGGCGCGTTTCCCGCGCGCACGGCTGCTGCGCATCGACAGCGACTCGACGCGCGCGAAGGGCCGTTGGGAGTCCATGCGCCGCGCGATCGAATCGGGCGAGGCGGACATTCTTCTCGGGACGCAGATCCTCGCCAAAGGGCACGACTTCCCGCGCGTCACGCTCGTCGGCGTGCTCGGCGCGGATGCCTCGCTCGTCGCCGCGGACTACCGCGCGCCCGAGCGCCTGTTCGCGCAGCTCTACCAGGTGGCCGGCCGGGCCGGGCGCGCCGACCTGCCGGGCGAGGTGCTCCTGCAAACGCGCTACCCCCAGCACCCGCTCTACCAGGCGCTGATGCGCCACGACTTCGCGGGCTTCGCGGCGACCCAGCTCGATGAACGGCGCGCCGCAGGCTTTCCGCCCGCGGTTCACGAGGCGGTGCTGCGCGCCGAAAGCGAGGAAATGCGCGACGCGATCGGTTTCCTCGCCCGCGCGCTCGCGCAGGCGCCCGCCGAGCGCGACGAGGTGACCGTGTACGATCCGGTGCCCATGACCCTCGCAAAGCTCGCCGGCAAGGCACGCGCGCACGTGTTGCTGCAGTCTCCGGCACGGCCGGCGCTGCAAGCGTATCTGCGCGCCTGGGTCGAGACGCTCTACGCACTCAAGCCGGGCGCCGTCCGCTGGCACCTCGATGTCGACCCGCTCGAGTTCTAAGCGACGTGTCGTCGCCTTGGTGCTCGCGCTGCTCGCGAGCGCCGCCGCGGGGCAGGACCGCGCGCCCGATATCAACTACGTCCCGACGCCGCTGCCGGTCGTCGAGCGGATGCTCGAGCTGGCGCGGGTCGGCAAGGACGACGTGGTATACGACCTCGGTTCGGGCGACGGCCGCATCGTCATCACGGCCGCCCAGCGCTACGGCGCACGCGGAGTCGGCATCGAGATCAATCCCGTCTGGGTGCGCGACGCGCGCGCGATCGCGGAGCGGCTCGGCGTCGCCGACCGCGTCAGCTTCCGGATCGAGGATCTGTTCCTCACCGACCTGGGCGATGCGACGGTCGTTGCGTTCTACCTCTTCCCGACCGTGAACCGCAAGCTCCAGCCGAAGTTCGCGCGCGAGCTGAAGCCGGGCACGCGCGTCGTCTCGCACGAGTACGCGATCGGCGACTGGCCGCCGGACCACACCGAGACGATGGTCGTCGAGGGAGAGCGGCACGTGATCCACCTTTGGACCGTCCCGCCGCGCTGAGCGCGCCGCGTTCAGCGCCGCAACAGCACCTCCGCTTCGATCTCGACCGGAATCCCGAACGGCAACTCCGCCATGCCGACGGCACTGCGCGCATGCTGGCCGCGGTCGGGGCCCCAGAGCTCGAGGATCAGGTCGGAGAAGCCGTTGATCACCGCCGGCTGGCGGTGGAAACCGGGCGCGGAATTCACCATCCCGAACGCGCGCACCCAGCGCTCGACGCGCTCGAGGTCGCCGAGCGCGTGCTTCAGGCTCGCGAGGATCGCGAGCGCGGTGAGCCGCGCCGCCGCGTAGCCCTGCTCGAGCGTCACCTCGGCGCCGACCTTTCCGCGCGTCGCCGCGAGCGTGCCGTCGGGATCGGTCGGCCCGTGCCCGGAGACGAGTGCGCGCTCCCCGACGACGTGCACCCAGACGAACGGGAGCCGCACTCCGGGCGGTGCCCGAGTGGACGCGGGCAACGCCAGGCCGAGGGCGCGAAGCCTCTCCTCGACGCCCATGACCGGGGCCCTACCGGGACCTCTTCTTCCGACGCACCGCCCGGTTCGTGTGCCTCGAGCGCGTCTTGCCGTGCGAGCCGTTGAAGAGCTTGCCGCGGCGCGTGCGCCTGTCGCCTTTGCCCATGGTTCGATCAAACGAAGAAATGGTTATGCGCGGAGCGGAGTGTAAACGCTGAGACGGGGGGCAGTGTAGCGCCGGGCGGCGCGCTCAAGTCCAGGGGCGCATCCAGAGCCGAGGACGACTGCAGGGGCAATTCGGAACGCTCGCTGGCCCGCAGCGTCGTCCTCGTCACCCGTTCAACAGCCGGCCGATGCCCGGAAGCGGGCCGGTCGGCCCGCGGCGGATGTCGCGCGACATGCGCACCGCTGCCTCGACGCCGCCGTAGTACGCCGGCACGCGCGCGACCTCCGCGAAGCCAAGCCGCGCGTAGAAGCGGCTGGCTGCACGATTGCTCTCGCGCAGCTCCAGGCGAATCGTGCCGATGCCTGCCGCAAGCGCCGACTCCTCGAGCCAGGCGACGAGGTGCCGTCCCAGGCCCGCGCGCTGCCACTCGGGCCGGACCGCGAGCAGGCTCAGGTGCGCGTGTTCGTCGCTGCAGTACATGATTGCGAACCCCGCGATTCGGCCCGGCGTGCACGCAACGACAGTGAGCGTGCTCGGGTTGCGAATGTTGCGGGCGACACGTGCCGCGGTCCAGGTCCAACCGAGCCCGGACTCGATCAAGTCGCGCGACATCGCCGCGATCTCGGCGGCATCGTCTGTCGTCGCAAGGCGTACGGTGAGATTCGCGGGCGGCACGTCCGATCGCAAATTGCATGCCCCCGCGCGGCAACGGCTGTCGTGCCGGGGCGACATCGAGTCTGCCTCCGAAACAGCGAGTTGGCAAACGCGGCAGGCAGGTCGTCGTGCAGCGGCGACAGATGCCTCGGTATTGCGCGTCTCGGCCACTGGGAACACATTCAGGGCACGGACCTTGCAGTAGGTGTATCTTCGTACCGACGTGCAACCCAAGGAGGAGTCATGCTTAATCGACAAGGGCTGTTCAACCCCGCCGACCGCCAACGGCGCGAGCAACGCGGCTTCGACGCCACCGCGGCGGCTAACCAGCCGGCTGTGCCCGCCGAGCCGGCGCGGGTCGAGCCGCCCAAACCCGAGCCCGAGGCGCCGCGACCGCGGGTGGAGGAATCGAAAGGCAGCCGCCTCATCGTCGGCCCGGACATCAAGCTGAAAGGCGCCGAGATCACCGACTGCGACACGCTCGTCGTCGAAGGCCGGGTCGAGGCGTCGATGGACAGCCGCGTGATGCAGATCGCCGAAAACGGGTCGTTCCATGGCACGGTCGGCGTGGACATCGCCGAGATTCGCGGCCGGTTCGACGGCGAGCTGACCTGCCGCAAGCAGCTCGTGATCCATCCCACCGGCAAGGTCGCGGGGAAGATCCGCTACGGGCGCATCGTGATCGAAGAGGGCGGCGAGGTCGCGGGCGACGTCGCCGCGCTCGGGGCGCAGAAACCGGCGATTCTCGCGACGGGTTCGAAGCCCGTCGAAGCCGCCGCGCGCTGAGAGACAAACCCTTCCCCCGCCGAGTTGCCGCCGGCGGGGCAGCGCATTACAGTCGGGCGCATTCGCCGAGCGCGCCCGATGCAGCCTCACGACTACAGCCACGAAACCGACGTGCACCCGTCGCGCGCGGTGCGGGTCGCGCTCGTCGTGGCGGGCACCGGGTTCGTCGGGCTCGGGATTCTCGGCGCGTTCCTGCCGGTCCTGCCGACCACGCCGTTCATGCTCCTCGCGGCGGCGTGCTACGCGCGCGCATCGACGCGGTTCTACAACGGTCTGCTCAACAACCGGACCTTCGGTCCGACGATCCGCGAATGGCGCCGCTACCGGTCGATCCCGTACCGGACGAAGTGGATGGCGATCGGACTAATGGCGGTCACCCTGACCGCGTCGATCGTATTCGCCGTCGAGGACCCTTGGCTGCGGGCGGCGCTCGCTGCGTTCGGAGTGCTGCTCGCGGTGTGGATGGCGCGCATCCCGTCGCGCGACCGGCCTGCAGGCCGATCGTGAGGAGGGTCGGCCCGGCAGCAGGTTACGCCGCCTGCTTGTGCTTCAGCTGCTCGATGAACTCGAAGTTCGGGCAGAACACGGCGTAGCGTTTGGTCTGTCCGCCGTCGAGCCAGGCCTTGCACGCTTCGGCGTCGCGGCAGGCGACGCAGCGGCGGGCTGCGTGGCATGCCTGCTCCAGCGTCGCGTAATCCTCGACCCCCGCGATCGTTACGCCCTGCCGCTGGAGCATGCGGTGCATCAGCAGCGGGCGCTCCTCGAGCATGGCGCCGCGCCACATCACCCACAGCGCCCGCGCTGCCACCGCGACCAGCGCAATCAGCGCGGCACCGATCAGCACTCCGGCAACCGTTTCCATCATGGCCGTCTCCTTCCCGAGCTCCGGGATGGCCACATATTGATCGTACGATCAGCAGTGAGGTTTGATCCGGATCATGTGTGCGCGCCGCCGTTGGCGCGGATGCGAGGCGAAATACCCGTCTGGAGGGGGTTGGGCGAGGGGCGTCCGGTATAATCCGCCGCCTTTCCGCGGCGCAACACGCACCACGCTAATGTCTGCCGAGACCCGCGCCCACCTCACCGACCTCGTCACCCGCGCGCTTGCTGGCGTCGCGCCCGATGTGCCGGTAGCCGCGATTACGTTCGAGCGGCCGCGCGATCCCGCGCATGGTGACTACGCGACGACCGTGGCGCTGCAGCTCGCGAAGACCCTCAAAACCCCGCCTCGCAAGCTCGCCGAGCAGCTGGTCGCGGCGCTGCCCGCCTCGGAGTGGATCGAGCCGCCCGAGATCGCGGGCCCGGGCTTCATCAACTTCCACCTCAGGCCGGCCGCGAAGCGGCGCATCGCCCGCACCATTCTCGAGCGCGGCGCCCAATTCGGCGACGCCGAGCGTGGCCAGGGCCGCCGCGTGATGGTGGAGTTCGTCTCCGCCAATCCGACCGGCCCGCTGCACGTCGGTCATGGCCGCCAGGCGGCCCTCGGCGACGCGATCGCGGGCCTGCTCGAGCGGCAGGGCTGGCGCGTGACGCGCGAGTTCTACTACAACGACGCCGGCCAGCAGATCCAGAACCTCGCCGTCTCGGTGCGCGCGCGCGCGCAGGCGCTCCTCGGCGAGCATGCGCATTTCCCCGAGGATGGCTACCACGGCGAGTACATCCGCGAGATCGCCCAGAGCTACCTGGACGAGATCGGCCACGATCTCGGCGACATCGAGTCGATTCGCCGGTTCGCGGTGGCCGCGCTGCGCCGCGAGCAGGACACCGACCTGCAGGCGTTCGGGGTGAGGTTCGACAACTACTACTTGGAGAGCTCGCTCTACACCGACGGCCGGGTGGACGCCACGGTGGCGAAGCTGACCGCCTCGGGCAAGACCTACGAGAAGGACGGGGCGCTGTGGCTGCGCACCACCGACTACGGCGACGACAAGGACCGCGTGATGCGCAAGTCCGACGGCGGGTACACGTACTTCGTCCCCGATGTCGCCTATCACGTCACGAAGTGGGAGCGCGGCTTCGCCAAAGTGATCAATGTCCAGGGCATGGATCATCACAGCACGGTCGTGCGGGTGCGCGCCGGGCTTCAGGCGCTCGGGATGGGCATTCCCCCCGGCTACCCCGACTACGTGCTGCACAAGCTCGTCACCGTGATGAAGGGCGGCGCGGAGGTGAAGATCTCGAAGCGCGCCGGAAGCTACGTCACGGTGCGCGATCTCATCGACGAGGTCGGCTGTGACGCGGTGCGCTTCTTCCTCGTGTCGCGCAAGGCCGATACCGAGTTCACCTTCGACATCGATCTGGCGAAGTCGCAGTCCGAGGAGAACCCGGTCTACTACGTTCAATACGCCCATGCGCGGGTCTGCCGCATGCTCGAGGAGGCGCGTGCGCGCTTCCCCGACGACCCCGCGGCGCACGCCGCGGTCGCACTGGATCCGCTTGCCGAGCCGCGCGAGCTCGAACTGCTGGCGCGGCTCGCCGACTTCCCGGACGTCCTGAATGCGGCGGCGGACGAGCTCGCGCCGCACCTCATCGCCTTCTACCTGCGCGAGTTGGCCGGCGAGTTCCACAGTTACTATAATGCGGTGCGCGTTCTCGTCCCCGAGAGCGGCACGCGGCTCGCGCGACTTGCGCTCTCGGCGGCCGTGCGGCAGGTGCTCGCCAATGGCCTCGCCGTCCTGGGCGTGAGCGCCCCCGACCGGATGTAGCGCCGCAGAGTGAGAGACTACAAGCCCCGCCCACGCGAGAAGAAGAGGAAGCCTGTCGGCGGCACCTTGCTCGGCATCTTCATCGGGCTGGTGCTCGGGCTCGCGATCGCCACCGCCGCGGCCATCTACGTGACCAACTCCCCGGTGCCCTTCGTCAACAAGACGCAGCCTCCGCGCGGCACGACGCCACAGGCGGACCAGAAGCTCGCCGACGCGGCGAAGGCCGGTCCCGCCGAGAAGCCGAAGTTCGATTTCTACAAGATCCTGCCCGGCCAGGAAGAGCCCGTCACCGACCGCGACCTGAAGAGCGCGGCGGCCAAGCAGGCCGAGAAGTCCGGTGCGCCGCGCGACCTGTACTTCGTCCAGGCCGGTGCGTTCCAGAATCCGGCCGACGCTGACAACCTGAAGGCCCGTCTCGCGTTAATGGGTCTGCAGGCAAGCGTCGAACCCGCCAATCTGCCCGACAAGGGCACCTGGTACCGCGTCCGGCTGGGGCCGTATACCCAGCTCGACGAGATCAACCGGGTGCGCCAGACGCTGGCGCAGAACAGCATCGACGCCTCGCTCGTCAAGATCAAGAACTGAACGGAGCCTCAATGACCGCACGTCTCTTCCGCGCGCTCGCCGCGCTCCTCGCCGCCGCGACGCTGGCGCCCGCCGCGCTCGCCCAGCAACAGGCGCCGTTTCTGCACATCAACCCGCCGATCGCGACCGACGCAGCCGGAAAGATCGAGGTGGTGGAGTTCTTCTGGTACGAGTGCCCGCATTGCTTCGAGCTCGAGCCGCTGCTCGACGCATGGGTGCCGAAGCTCGCGAAAGACGTGCAGTTCAGGCGCGTCCCGGCCACGTTCAACGACCGCTGGAAAATCAGCGCGCGCGTCTTCTACGCGCTCGAGTCGATGGGGATCGAGGACAAGCTGCACAAGCCGCTGATGGACGCGATCCACAAGGACCGCCTGCGGATCACCGACGATCGGCAGCTCGCCGAATGGCTCGAGAAGCAGAAGGTCGACGTGGCCAAGTTCCAGGCGGCGCTCAAGTCCTTCGCGGTCGAGAGCCGGCTCAAGCGCGCCGACCAGCTGGTGCGCGACGCCAAGATCGACGGCGTGCCGGCGCTGATGGTCAATGGCCGCTACCTGGTCACCGCGGGCGGGAACTCGCAACGGATGCTCGATACCGCGAACGCCCTGATCGATCAATCCCGTAAGGACATGGCCGCGGCGTCGGCGAAGAAGTAGGCCCCGATCCTCCGCACGATCTTCATCACGGGCGCATCGAGCGGGATCGGCGCTGCACTCGCACGGCACTACGCGCGCGAAGGGGCGGTGCTCGGTCTCCTGGCGCGGCGGATCGACGCCATCGACGATCTTGCGCGGTCGCTGGGCGTCCCGTGCACGACGTACGCCGCGGACGTCGGCGACGTGGCGGCGATGCGGGCGGCCGCGGAGGACTTCATGGCCCGGCACGGCGTTCCCGACGTCGTCATCGCGAACGCGGGCGTCTCTGCGGGCACTTCCGGCGGGGAGGCCGAGGATCTTGCGGTGCTCGAGCGCATCCTGCGCACCAACGTGGTCGGGCTGGCCGCATCGCTCCAGCCGTTCGTTGCGCCGATGCGAGCGCGCCGCGCCGGCATTCTCGCGGGCATCGCGAGCGTCGCGGGCTTCCGCGGGTTGCCGGGCGCGGGAGCTTATTCGGCATCCAAGGCCGCCGCGATCGCTTGGCTGGAGAGCCTGCGCGTCGAATTGAGCGGGAGCGGCGTCGCCGTCGTCACCCTCTGTCCCGGGTACATCGACACGCCGATGACGCGCGTGAACCGGTACCCGATGCCGTTCATCCTTTCGGCCGACGAAGGGGCCCGGCGCATGGCGCGCGCGATCGATGCGCGCTGCGCCTGGGCCGTCGTGCCGTGGCAGATGGCGATCGTCGGCGGGCTCATGCGACGCATGCCGAACTGGCTCTATGACCGTGCACTGAAACGCGCCCCGCGCAAGCCGCGCAAGCTCCCTCTTTAGCGGCTTTCCGCCGGGGTCCGCGCACCCTGGACGCGCGATCGGAGTATCTTCTCCCCTTGACGTCGCCCCCGCGAGTCGCGGGAGAACGCGACGCGAAGCCCCTGCCGGGAGGCCCACGTCCGCTCCGGACGTCCGCCTCGAGTCTCGTGCGACGCGACAAGTCGGAGGGAGCAGGCGATGGCGACGGTCAAGGCGGAACCCTACGAGTTCGAGTTCGATCCGCGCGCCTGTGCGCTCGTCATCATCGACATGCAGCGCGACTTCGTCGATCCGGGCGGGTTCGGCGAAGCGCTCGGCAACGACGTCTCCCTCCTGCGCAAGGCGATCGCTCCCACGAAGCGCGTACTCGACGCGGTGCGCGGCCGGGGAATGCTGGTGATCCACACCCGCGAGGGCCACCGTCCGGACCTCACCGACCTTCCGCCCAGCAAGAAGCGCCGCGGCAAGCTGAAGGCCGGCATCGGCGACGCCGGCCCGATGGGCCGCATCCTGGTGCGCGGCGAGTATGGCCACGACATCATCGACGAGCTCAAGCCGGGGCCCGGCGAGCCGGTCATCGACAAGCCCGGCAAGGGCGCGTTCTACGCCACCGATCTCGACGCGCTGCTGCACAACCGCGGGATCAGGCAGCTCGTGGTCTGCGGGGTCACGACCGAAGTCTGCGTGAACACCAGCGTGCGCGAGGCGAACGATCGCGGCTACGAGTGCCTGGTGCTCGAGGATTGCGTGGGCTCGTACTTTCCGGAGTTCCAGGTCGCCGCACTGAAGATGATCAAGGCGCAGGGCGGGATCTTCGGCTGGGTGAGCGACTCGCAGCGCTTCCTCGAGGCGCTCGCGCGCGCCTAGAGCGGTTCGTATGGCGCCCGAGACCAGGCGGGCGCGTCACCAAGGGGGAAAACCATGTCGAACGGAACGGCAGTGCGGTGGTGGGTGCCCGGGGACTGGAACGGCTTCTTCGGGCTGTTCACGAACGTCGTCCTCAACGTGATCGTGCTGACCGGGCTGTGCCTTTACGTCGTCAAGCTGCCCGAGGATCTCGTCTTCGGACGCATCCTCCCGGCGCTCGGCATCGCGCTTCCGCTCGGCAACCTCTACTACGCGTGGCTCGCCCGGCAGCTCGCGCAGAAGGAGGGCCGCACCGACGTGACCGCGATGCCCTACGGCCCGAGCGTCCCGCACATGTTCATCGTCGTGTTCGTGGTCATGCTGCCGGTGTATCTCAAGACGAACGACGCGAGACTCGCGTGGCAGGCGGGGCTGGCGTGGTGCTTCATCATCGGCGTGATCGTGCTGCTCGGCGCGTTCGTCGGTCCGTGGATCCGCGCCCACACGCCACGCGCGGCGATGCTCGGAACCCTGGCCGGCATCTCGATCGCCTTCATCTCGATGCGTCCGGCGTTTCAGATGTGGGAGCTGCCGTGGATCGCGTTCGTGTCGTTCGCGATCGTGCTCATCGCCTGGACCGCGAACGTGCGTCTGCCCGGCGGCATTCCGGGCGGCCTCGCCGCAGTGCTCGTGGGGATCGTGCTCGGCTGGCTCGCCACCGCGGTCGGCTGGAGCGACTACATGAAGCCGGCCGAGGTGACGAAGTCGTTCGCGCAGTTCGGTCTGCACCTGCCGTGGATGTCCGGCGATGTCTGGGCCGGCTTGAGGGACGTCGCGCCTCTGCTCGTCACCGCCATCCCGCTCGGCATCTACAACTTCACCGAGGCGATGAACAACGTCGAGAGCGCGGCCGCCGCAGGGGACAACTACAATCTGCGCAAGGTCCTGCTCGCCGACGGCGTCGGTGCGGTCGTGGGCTCGATGCTCGGGAGCCCGTTCCCGCCGGCGGTGTACATCGGCCATCCCGGTTGGAAGTCGGTCGGCGGGCGCATCGGCTACTCGCTCGCGACCGGCGTCGTGATCGGGCTCGTGTGCTTCTTCGGGCTCACCGCCCTGCTGCTCGCGGTGGTGCCGCTGGTCGCGATCCTGCCGATCCTGCTCTACATCGGCCTGGTGATCGGCGCGCAGGCGTTCCAGGCCTCGCCGAAGGCGCATGCACCCGCGGTGGTGCTGGCGATCATCCCGAACGTTGCCGCGTGGGGGCAGCTGCAGGTGGACAGCGCGCTCGCTGCGGCCGGTACCTCGGCCGGCAAGATCGGTGCCGCCGCGCTGGGCGGGACCGGCGTCGTGTACCACGGCATGGAGCTACTCGGCGGCGGTGCGGTGCTCGCCGGCCTCGTCCTCGGGGCGATGGCGGCGTTCATCATCGACCGGCAGTTCAAGATGGCGGCCATGTACGCGTTCGCCGGTGCGGTGCTGGCGTTTTTCGGCTTCATCCACGGCGCGCAGCTCGGCTGGGCCATGTCGCCGATGGTGGCACTCGGTTATGCGTTGTTCGGTGCGATCTGTCTCGCGGTGAGCGGCCAGAAGCAGGCACCCGCCTAGGGAATGCTGAGCGAAGGGGGATACGCCCCCCTTTGACCCCCTATGTCAGAGGAAGCTTGAGCAACCCGCCCCGGCTCGCGGTGGCCCCGGCGGTCAAACGCTCCGGTTGAACCACAGCACCGAGAGCGCCGCCGCGGCGAGCGTCAGCACGGCGGCCACGGCGATCGCGAGCGCGCTGATCTCGGTCTCCTTCTTTTCGAGCACGAACTGCGTGTTCAGCTGCTCGTACACCTTCTTGAGGTCCGTCGCGCTGCCGGCGTAGAAGTACTCCGCGCGGGTGAGGTCCGCGACGGCCTTCAGCGTCTCCTCGTCGAAGCGCATGTAGATGGACCAGCCGCCCACGTCGGCCATCCCGCCCCCGGCGGTGCCGAATCCGACCGTGTAGACGCGGACGCCGCGCTCGGCGGCCATGCGTGCCGCATCGACAGGGTCGGGGCCCATCGTGCGACGGCCATCGGTGAGCAGAATGATCGCACCGGAGGCGTAAGACCCGGGCGGCACCGGCGTGAACGGCTTCGTCTCCGCCTTGCCCGCCTTGTCGACCGGCGCGGCACGGCCGCCGTCGCGCGACGGGCGCCCGCCGAACAGCAGCGATTCCAGGTCGATGCCGGCGTCCGGGAACAGCGCGGCAAGGGCGACGATGATCCCGCTCCCGATCGCCGTGTGGCGTTGCAGCTGCAGCCGGTCGATGGCCGCGATGAGGTCGTCGCGGTTGCGCGTGGGCGCCTGCACGACGGACGCGGTGCCGGCGAAGGACACGATGCCGATGCGGACATCCGCGGGCTGTTCCTGGACAAATGCCTTCGCCGCTTCCTGCGCCGCCGCGAGCCGGCTGGGTTCGACGTCGCTCGCGCGCATGCTGAGCGAGACGTCGATGGCGAGAATGATCGTCCGCTGCTCCGAGGGCAGCGTGATCACGGCGCTGGGCCGTGCGATCGCGACGATCGACGCGATCAGTGCGACCAGGAGCAGCAGCGGCGGGAGATGGCGCCGGAATCGCTGCCCCGGTCCGATGGCGGCCTTGACGAGGCTCAGGCTTGCGTACCGGACGACGTCCTTCTTCTTGCGACGCAACAGGAAAACATAGACGCCGACGAGCGCCGGCGCCGCGAGCAAGAGCCAGAGAGCTTCAGGCCACAGGAACTTCATCAGGGTCCTTCCGGGGCGTCCGTTCGGCCGTCGCCGAACGTCCGCGCCCGTGAACTCTAGCACCGCCGCCCGACCCTGGGCGGCGTCCAAGCAGCCCGCTACCGGCGTGCGGGCCGACTCGTCAGCAGAACACCGCCGATCACCATCATTCCCCCGACGATCATGCTGGCGAGGATCGGCTCGCCGAGGAAGAGGGCTGCGAAGGTCACGCCGAACACCGGAACGAAGTTGATGAAGATCGCGGTGCGCGAAGGACCGATGCGCCGCACGCCCTCGGAGAAGAAGACGAACGCGACGACGGTCCCGAAGATCCCGATGTAGCTGATCGACAGCCAACCCTGTATCGGCAGCGCCGCGACCGCCGTCCAGGGCCGTTCGAGCGCCGCGCCGACGGCGAGCATCGCGCCGCCGAGCAACGCGGCCCAGGTGGTCGTCGCGAGCGGCGAGACGCGTACGAGGACACCGCGGCCGATCAGCGTGTAGCTCACCCAGCCGAGCACGGTACCGAACAGTAGCAGCTCGCCCGACCCGAGCGCGCCGGTGAAGAGCGATGGCAGGTCGCCGCGCGAGATCACGACTGCCGCGCCCGTCAGCGCGAGTGCGATCCCGAGCCAGCGCCCCCGCGTGAGCCGCTCGTGAAAGATCAGCCACATGCCGAGCGCGGTGCCGATCGGGTTGAGCGCCATGATGAGCGCGCCGCGACCCGCTGGGACGCGCTCGAGCGCCGGGAAGAAGCAGGCGTTCCACACGAACACGCCGGTGAATCCGAGCGCCACCATCGCCGCGAGGCCCCGGGCGTCCAGCCGCGGCAGGCCGCCCTCGAGCACGCGCACGAGCGCGAGGAGGATCCCGATGGCCACGGCAATTCGGAGCGCGCCGGCCGTGAACGGCGGCAGGAGCGGCGCGACGATGCGCCCGGCGACGAACTGGCCGCCCCAGCAGGCGGCCATCAGGATGAGCTTGAGGTAGAGCCCGGGCGTGGCGCCCGGGGGCACCTTCACGACCACCCCGGCCGCCGACGCGGCCACCTCTCCTGGCCAGGCGGGGAAGAATCGCGCCGCGTCACGTCTTCGCGCTGCTCGCTTGGACGTCGTCGCCGAGCCGCAGCGCGACGTAGGACCCGGGCGCGTCCTCGATGGGCTTGAGCTTGCCGTCACCCGGAGTACGCGCGGGGATCTTCTCGCTGCGGTTGAGCGCGTCGATCCACGCCTGCCAGTCGGTCCACCACGAGCCCTCGTTCTGCTTCGCGGTCTGCTGGAACGCCTCGGGGGTGGCGGGCAACGCGTCGTTGGTCCAGAAGCCGTACTTGTTCGCGGCCGGCGGGTTGACGATGCCGGCGATGTGGCCGGAACCGCCCAGCACGAAGCGCACCGGCCCGCCGAGAACGCGCGCGCCGAGATAGGTCGACCGCCACGGCGCGATGTGATCTTCGACGGTGGAGATGAAGTACGCGGGCACCTTCACCTTGGTCACGTCGATCGGCACCCCACCGAGGGTGATGCCGCCGGGGTCGCGCAGCTTGTTGTGGAGGTACATGTTGCGCAGATAGAAGCTGTGCATCGCCGCCGGCATGCGCGTGGAATCGGAGTTCCAGTACAGCAGGTCGAACGGGAACGGCTCCTTGCCCATCAGGTAGTTGTTGATGACGAACGACCAGATGAGGTCGTTCGAGCGCAGCATGTTGAAGGTGGTGGCCATCTCGGAGCCCTCCAAGAAGCCGCGTTCGTTCATCTTCTTCTCGAGGCTCTCGATCTGCTTCGCGTCGATGAACACCCCGAGCTCGCCGGGGACCGAGAAGTCCAGCAGCGACACGAAGAAGGTCGCGCTCTTCACCCGGTCGTCGCCCTTCGCCGCCATGTAGCCGAGCGTCGCGCCGAGCAGTGTCCCGCCGAGGCAGTAGCCGATCGCGTTGACCTCGCGCTCGCCGGTGGCCGCCTCCACCGCATCGAGCGCCGCGAGCGTGCCCTCGAACATGTAGTCGTCGAACTTCTTGTGCGCGAGGCGTGCGTCTGGGTTCACCCAGGACACGACGAACACCGTGTGGCCCTGCTGGGTCGCCCAGCGGATGAACGAGTTCTTCTCGCGCAGGTCCAGGATGTAGAACTTGTTGATCCACGGCGGGATGATGAGCAGCGGCCGGCGATACTGCTCCGCGGTCAGCGGGTCGTACTGGATGAGCTGCATCAGCTCGTTCTGGTAGACGACCTTTCCCTTCGAGGTGGCGACGTTGACGCCGACCTTGAAGGCCTTCATGTCGGTCATCTTGATGCGCAGCTGTCCGTCGCCCTCGTCGAGGTCCTCGAGCAGGTTATTCAGCCCCTTCACCAGGTTGTGCCCGCCGGTCTTCATCGTCTCGCGCAGCACCTGCGGGTTCGTGAACGCGAAATTGGACGGGCTGAGCGCGTCGATGTACTGGCGGGTGAAGAAGTCGACCTTCTTCTTCGACTCGTCGGGGATGCCCTCGACGTTCGACACTACACCATGGATATGGCGCGCGGCGATGAGGTAGCTCTGCTTCACGTAGTCGAACACGAAGTTCGACTGCCACTCGTCGTCCTTGAACCGTGCGTCGCCTTTCGCGGGCGCGGCGATCGGCTCGGACTGCTGGCCGAGCAGTTTGAGCCACGACGACTGCCAGAGCCGCAGATAGTCGAGGTACATGTTCATCTGCGCCTGGGCGAGCGCCATCGGGTTCGCGGCGAGCTTCGCCCACATGTCCATGAACGCCTTGGCGATGCCGAGCTCGTCGCTGAACGACACGCCCTTCCCGCCCGCGTGGCGCTTGAGGAAGTCCCCGAGCACGTAGGACGAGCGCTCCGCGACCTCGCCGAACACCTTCGCCACTTCCGCCGGATGCGGCGCCGAATCCTGCTGCTCGGGCTTGTTCATCGTCTCCCCTCCCCGTCCTGTCTCGTTCGCGGGCGTCGCCCCCGCATCTTCGGTCGCGCGCTTCGCCGCGCGGCTGCGCGAGCTCCGCGGCGGCGCCTTACGCGCGGACCGAGGATCGGCGCGCGGTGAGCGACCCGGCATCAGGCGCTCCCAGCGCGCACGAAGCGCACCACGCCGTCGGCCCCCTCCCGCCGGACGAAGCGGCCGGCATGCATGAGGTAGTTGAGATGGGCGAGCGACTCGCCCATCGCGAAAAAGATCTGGTGCACGTCCAGCTTGCGGCGGAAGAGCGTGCCGATCACGTCGGCCGGCGACTTCGGCTCCGCGCAGGCGTCCTCGAGCTCCGCGAGGCGCGCGGCGTGGTGCGCCTCGAGCTGGCCGACGCGCTCGCGCATGCCGCGGAAGGGCAACCCGTGCGAAGGGAGTACCAGCGGGTCACCGCCGATCTCCTGCGTGTATCGGTGCAGACTGGCGAGAAAGAGCGCAAGCGGATTCGCGTCGGGATCCACCTGGCTGACGCTGATGTTCGTGGAGATCCGCGGCAGCAGCATGTCGCCCGAGATCAGCACGCCGAGCTCGCGGCAGTACAAGGACGCATGCTCCGGAGCGTGGCCGTAGCCCATGATCACACGCCACTTCCACGCACCGATCGCGAGCTCGTCGCCCTCGATGATGCGCCGGTAGGTGCGCGGAAAGTCGGGCACGCTGCGCCGGTAGGCATTGCCGCGGCTCGCCTGACCGTCGAACAACTCGCCCGCGAGGCCGTGGCGCCGCAGGTGCGCCATCAGCGACTCGATCGAGAAGCCCGCCGTGTTCTGGCTCCACGCGTGCGCCATCAGGTAGTCGGACTGAGACATGTAGAGCGGCACGCCGAAGCGCGTGGTGAGCCAGCCCGCGTTGCCGGCGTGATCGGGATGCAGGTGGGTCGCGATGACGCGCGTGACCGGGCGGCCCTTCACGAAGCCGTCGAACACCTGCTGCCACAGGGCGCGGGTCGCATCATTGCCGACCCCGGTGTCGACCAGCGCCACGCCGGCGCCGTCCTCGAGCGCCCAAAGGTTGATGTGATCGAGCGCGAAAGGCAGCGGCATCCGCAGCCAGTGCACGCCCGGCGCCACTTCGCGGACCTCACCCGGCGGCGGGGGTGCGGCGAAGGGGTACTCGAGGAGCAGTTCGGCGCGGTTCACGCTGGTCGATTGGGAGCGGGCCGGACGCGGGAGTAGAATGCGGCGGCGCGGCATTTTCGCAGATAACCGATCCGGACGCCATTTCGACCGCCCGGACGAGCGCCCCTGGAGAACCCCGATGGATCGCCCCTCGCACCTCGGCTCCGCCGTCCCGATGATCGATTTCCCGCAGCTCGCGTTCGACCTGGGCGAGACGGTCGACATGCTCCGGCGCACCGTGCGGGAGTTCGCGAGCGAGGAGATCGCGCCGCGCGCGGCCGAGATCGACCGCTCGAACGAGTTTCCGCTCGACCTGTGGAAGAAGCTCGGCGACCTCGGTTTGCTCGGCATCACCGTCGAGGAGGAGTACGGCGGCGCCGCCCTCGGTTACGTCGCGCACATCGTCGCGATGGAGGAGATCAGCCGCGCCTCCGCGTCCGTCGGGCTCTCGTACGGCGCGCACTCGAACCTGTGCGTGAACCAGATCCGCCGCAACGGCTCGGCGGCACAGAAGAAGAAGTACCTGCCGAAGCTCGTCTCCGGCGAGCACGTCGGCGCCCTCGCGATGAGCGAGCCGGGCGCCGGCTCCGACGTGGTCAGCATGCGGCTGCGCGCCGACTACTCGAACGGCAAGTTCGTCCTGAACGGCAACAAGATGTGGATCACCAACGGCCCGGACGCGGACACGCTGGTCGTCTACGCCAAGACCGACGCCAACGCCGGCCCGCGCGGGATGACCGCCTTCCTCATCGAGAAGGGCATGAAGGGCTTCGGCACCGCGCAGAAGCTCGACAAGCTCGGCATGCGCGGCTCCAACACCTGCGAGCTCGTGTTCCAGGACTGCGAGGTGCCCGAGTCGCAGATCCTCGGCGAGTTCGGGCGCGGCGTGAATGTCCTCATGAGCGGGCTCGACTTCGAGCGCGCGGTGCTCTCCGGCGGGCCGCTCGGGGTCATGGCCGCGTGCATGGACGTCGTTCTCCCGTACGTGCACGACCGCAAGCAGTTCGGCCAGTCGATCGGCGAGTTCCAGCTGATGCAGGGCAAGCTCGCGGACATGTACTCGACGATGATGGCGTGCCGTGCGTATGTGTACGCGGTCGGCCAGGCTTGCGATCGCGCGAAGACACCCGACGACGTGCGCGCCCTGCGCAAGGACGCCGCCGGCGCGATCCTCTACTCCGCCGAGAAGGCGACGTGGATGGCCGGCGAAGCGATCCAGGCGCTGGGCGGCAACGGCTACATCAACGACTACGCGACCGGGCGGCTGTGGCGCGATGCGAAGCTGTACGAGATCGGCGCCGGCACGTCCGAGATCCGGCGCTGGCTGATCGGGCGGGAGCTGTTCGCGGACACGGTGTAGATGAAAGACCTGACGCAGCTGCTCGAGAACAACCGGCAATGGGCCGCGCGCGTGCGCGCCGCGGACCCCGGCTTCTTCGCCAGGCTCGCGCAGCAGCAGACGCCGCACTATCTCTGGATCGGTTGCTCGGACTCGCGCGTGCCCGCCAACGAGATCACCGGACTCGCGCCGGGCGAGGTGTTCGTTCACCGCAACATCGCCAACGTGGTGGTGCAGACCGACCTCAACCTGCTCTCGGTGCTGCAGTTCGCGATCGACCTGCTGCGCGTCGCGCACGTGATCGTCTGCGGGCACTACGGCTGCAGCGGCGTGCGCGCGACGATGGCGGGCGAGCGGGTCGGGATCGCGGACAACTGGCTGCGCCAGGTCGAAGCCGTGTACTCCAAGCACCAGGCCGTCATCGGCACGGCGGGCACGGGGGCCGACCGGCTCGACCGCCTGTGCGAGCTGAACGTCCTCGAGCAGGTGGTGAACGTGGCGCGGACCACGGTCGTGCAGGACGCGTGGGCGCGCGGCCAGACGCTGTCGATCCACGGCTGGGTCTACGGGCTGCACGACGGCCTGCTGCGCGACATCGGCCCGACGGTCGCGGCATCGAGCGAAGTGGGGCCCCGGTATCGGAATGCGCTGGCGAACCTGTCGCGCCATGCGAGCGCCGCGTGAGCGGCGGACACCCCCGATGATCGAACCGCAGACGCTCGCGATGGTGGTGCTGGCCTCGATCGTGCTCGCGCTAACGCCGGGGCCGAACATGCTCTACCTCCTCTCGCGGACGCTGTTCCAGGGTCGCCGCGCGGGGCTCGTTTCGTGGAGCGGCACGTCGGTCGGCCTGTCGTTCCACATGCTCGCCGCCGCGCTCGGGCTGTCCGCGGTGCTGCTGGCGGTGCCGGTCGCCTACGATGCGATCCGGCTCGCCGGCGCGGCCTACCTGCTGTGGCTCGCCTGGACGACAATTCGCGGCGCGGGGAGCAATGGCTTCGCCCCCGCGGCGCTGCCCGCGGTGCCGGACCGCGCGTTGTTCCGTCAGGGCCTGACCGCGAGCGTCCTGAACCCGAAGGTGGCGCTTTTCTATCTCGCGCTATTTCCGCAGTTCATCGATCCCGCAGGTCCGGTCCTCATGCAGAGCGTCGTCCTGGGGCTCGTCAACATCGCCGTCACCGCGGCGGTGGACGTCGGCGTCGTCCTGGTCGCCACCGCGCTCGCGCTGCGGATCACCGCGCATCCCGACTGGGTGAAGGCGCAGCGCATCGCGCTCGGCGGCGTGTTCGGCGCGCTCGCCGCCTGGCTCGTACTCGACCGCAAACCCGTATAGATTCCCGTCAAGAGGTGCACCCATGCTGAACGACCCGATCGTCATCCTGTCCGCCGCCCGTACGCCCATGGGCGCATTCCAGGGCGACCTGAGAACCTTCACCGCCCCCGAGCTCGGCGCGGCGGCGATTCGCGCCGCGGTCGAGCGCGCGCAAATCAAGCCCGAGCAGGTCCAGGAGGTCGTGATGGGCTGCGTGCTCCCCGCCGGCCAGGGACAGGCGCCCGCGCGGCAGGCGTCGCTCGGCGCAGGACTGCCGCTCGCGGCCGGCTGTACGACAGTCAACAAGATGTGCGGCTCGGGGATGAAGGCGGCGATGTTCGCGCACGATCTCCTCGCCGCGGGCACGAACGACATCATGGTCGCCGGCGGCATGGAGTCGATGACCAACGCGCCGTACCTCATGCCCAAGGCGCGTGCCGGCTACCGCATGGGCCACCAGCAGGTGCTCGACCACATGTTCTTCGACGGCCTCGAGGACGCCTACGACAAGGGCCGACTGATGGGCACGTTCGCCGAGGAGTGCGCGGGCAAGTATCAGTTCACTCGCGAGGAACAGGACCGGTTCGCGATCGCGTCGCTCGAGCGCGCGCAGAAAGCGAACAAGGAAGGCTGGTTCGCGTGGGAGACGACGCCGCTCGCGATCAAGGCCGGCAAGGACGAGAAGTTCATCGAGAACGACGAGCAGCCGTTCAAGGCGAACTTCGAGAAGATCCCGACGCTCAAGCCGGCGTTCCGCAAGGACGGCACGGTGACCGCGGCGAACTCGTCGTCGATCTCCGACGGCGCGGCGGCGATGGTCCTGATGCGCCGCTCGACCGCCGAGAAGCTCGGGCTGAAGCCGCTCGCGGTCATCGTCGGGCATTCGACGCACGCGCAGGAGCCGGCGCTCTTCACCACCGCGCCGGTCGGCGCGATCCGCAAGCTCTACGAGAGAACGGGCTGGAGCGCGAAAGACGTCGATCTCTACGAGATCAACGAGGCGTTCGCGGTCGTCACGATGGCCGCGATGAAGGAGCACGGCCTGCCGCACGAGAAGGTGAACGTGCATGGCGGCGCGTGCGCGCTGGGCCATCCGATCGGTGCCTCCGGCGCGCGCATCATGGTGACGCTGATCGGCGCGCTGCGGAAGTACGGCGGCAGGCGCGGCGTCGCCAGCCTGTGCATCGGCGGCGGCGAGGCGACGGCGATCGCGCTGGAACTGGCCTAGAGCGGCACCCCCGAACGTGCATCCGAAGCGACCGACCTGAGGCCGGCGTGACCGATCCCTATCGCCCGCCCGGAGCGCCGGTGCGCGACCCGCAGGCCGGGCCGCAGCGCTCCACGCCGCTCGCGATCCTCCTCGGCCTGTGCGTCGACATCGGCGGAACGATGGTGTTCTCGGTCGCGGCCGCCACGATCGCGAGCATCCTCTTCGTCCGGAGCGGCGTCGGCCCCGACGAGCTCGGCCATGCGCTCGCGACGTCCGCGACCTTCCAGCTCGTCAGCCTGGCAGGAGGGCTCGCCTGCACCGTGCTCGGCGGCTACGCGGCGGCGCGCTTCGCGAACCGGGGCGAGTACGCGACCGCGTTCGCCGTCGGCCTGGCCTCGCTCGTGTTCGGCGAGGCGATGATGCTGTTCTCGTCGGAAACCACCGCGCTGTGGCTGCGGCTCGCCGGCGACGCGCTGGTGATCCCGGCGGCGGTCCTGGGCGGCCACCTCCGCATGATGCAGAAGGCGACCGCGCCCGCGCGGGCGTAGCACGCGGATGCTCCTCACGCACGAACAAGAGATGATTCGCGACTCGGTGCGCGCGTTCGCGCACGAGCGGCTGGCGCCGTTTGCCGCGGAATGGGACCGCAACGCGACGTTCCCGCGCGAAGCGCTCGCCGAGATGGGGCGCATGGGCCTGATGGGCGTGTGCGTGCCCGAGCGGTGGGGCGGCGCCGGGCTCGACCACGTCTCGCTCGCGCTCGTGCTCGAGGAAGTCGCCGCGGGCGATGGCGCGTGCTCGACGATGTTGAGCGTCCAGAACTCGGTCGTATGCGGGCCGATCAACGCGTTCGGCACCGACGCACAGAAGGAGCGCTGGCTGAAAGCGCTCGCCGCCGGCGAGAAGCTCGGGTGCTTCTGCCTCACCGAGCCGCACGTCGGCTCGGACGCCGCCGCAATCCGTACGCGCGCCGATCGTGACGGCGCGCACTGGGTCCTGAACGGCGTGAAGCAGTTCATCACGACGGGGAAGAACGCCGACTACGCCGTCGTCTTCGCCGTGAGCGACAAGGGTGCGGGCAAACGCGGCATCAGCGCGTTCGTCGTGCCGGCCGAGACACCCGGCTACGTCGTGGCGCGCATCGAGCACAAGCTCGGCCAGCGCGCTTCCGACACTGCGCAGATCGTGTTCGAGAACTGCCGCGTGCCGGCGGACGGCCTGCTCGGCGGCGAGGGCGAGGGCTATCGCATCGCGCTGTCCAATCTCGAGGGGGGCCGGATCGGCATCGCCGCCCAGGCGGTCGGCATGGCGCGCGCCGCCTACGAGGCCGCGCTCGCGTACGCCAAGGAGCGCGAGGCGTTTGGCAAACCGATCATCGAACACCAGGCGGTGAGCTTCCGTCTCGCCGACATGGCGACGAAGATCGAGGTCGCGCGCCAGATGGTGTGGCACGCCGCCGCGCTGCGCGACGCCAGGCGTCCCTGCCTCAAGGAGGCGTCGATGGCCAAGCTCTTCGCGAGCGAGATGGCCGAGGAGGTCTGCTCCGCGGCGATCCAGATCCACGGCGGCTACGGCTACATGAACGACTTTCCGGTCGAACGGATCTACCGCGACGTGCGGGTGTGCCAGATCTACGAAGGGGCGAGCGACATCCAGCGCCTGGTGATCGGTCGCGCCATCGCAAACGAGTGAGCGAACGATGCCTGCACCGATCGATTTCGACTTCGCATCGCTCTAGGGCTAGGGACACAATGTGAAAGCGATCTGCGTATTCGCCGGCTCGAACGCCGGCACCAATCCGGCGTATGCCGAGACCGCGCACGCGCTGGGCGAGCTGCTCGCGCGCCGTGGCATCACCCTCGTCTTCGGCGGCGGGCGCGTCGGCCTGATGGGCGCCGCCTCGCAGGGTGCGCGGACCGCGGGCGGCAAGGTGGTCGGCGTCATCCCCTCCGCTCTCCAGCGCAAGGAGCTCGCCTACGACGGCGTCGATCTCACCGAGCTGATCGTCGTGCGCTCGATGCACGAGCGCAAGGCGCGCATGGCGGAGCTCTCCGACGGCTTCGTCGCGCTGCCCGGTGGCTTCGGCACGTTCGAGGAGATCTGCGAGATGATCACCTGGGCGCAGCTCGGCATCCATCGCAAACCGTGCGGCGTGGTGAATGTCGCGGGCTTCTTCGACGGCCTGCTCGCGCAGTTCGATCGCGCGGTCGGGGACGGCCTCCTCCGCGCGGGGCACCGCGGTCTCGTCGTCAGCGAGCCCGACCCCGAGCGGCTCCTCGACCACCTGGCCGTGTGGCAGCCGCCGCCGCTCGAGTTCCATCTCGACTGGGCCGCCACGTGAACGGCCGCAGATGGTTTGCGGCGCTTCTCGCCAGCGGCGGCATTCTGTCGGCCTGTACCGCCATGTCACCCGCGGGTGACCCATCCGGGTTGACCGGCACGGCCTGGGTGCTGTCCTCGCTCCCCGGGCAAACGTTGCAGCCCGATGCCACCGTCACCGCGCGCTTCGAGGGCGGACGCGTGCAGGGCACGGATGGCTGCAACCGCTACACCGCGCCGTACACCGTAGCCGGTGCGACGTTGCAAGTCGGTCCGAGAGGGGCCTCGACGCAGATGGCCTGCCCGCCCGCGGTGATGAAGCAGGCCGAAGCGTTCATGCGCGCGCTCGCAGGGGCGCGCGCCTATCGCGTCGCTGCCGGCGAGCTTCAGCTCCTGACGGCCGATGGCACTGTGCTAGCGATGCTCGCGGCGCAGTCGCAGGCTCTGGCCGGAACATCATGGCGCGTGACCGGGTACAACAACGGCAAGCAGGCGGTGGTCAGCGTCCTGGCCGGCACGAGCCTGACGATGGCGTTCTCGGCCGACGGCATGGTCGGCGGCTCGGCCGGCTGCAATCGCTATACCGCCGCGTACACGTCGGAGGGACAAAAGCTCACGTTCGGGCCGGCGGCCGCCACGCGGATGATGTGCGCGAGGCCCGAGCGCGTGATGGAGCAGGAGCAGCAGTTCCTGAAGGCGCTCGAGTCGGTGGCGACTGCGCACTTCGAAGGCGACCGCCTGGACCTGCGCGCGCCCGAGGGTGCGTTGGCCGCAACGTTGACGAAGGATTCCGGCCGATAAGGGAGCGGGGCGCGCGACATCGCGCGAGTTGACCCCGGTCTGGGGCTGTGTTAAAAAACAAACACTCGTTTGCTTTACAGCCATGCCGTCCGCCCGCCCTGCGCGCGCCCCGCGCGCCGACAACCGCCTCCCGCGGATCCTCGACGAGGCGGCACGCCTGTTCAGCGCGCAAGGCTTCCACGGCACGTCGGTGCGCGACATCGTGCGTACGATCGACATGCTGCCGGGCTCGCTCTACTACCATTTCGCCACTAAAGAGGCGCTGCTCGCCGCGGTGTACGCGGAGGGCGTGCGGCGGATCTCCGAATCGGTCGAGGCCGCGATCACCGGCAAGCGCGATCCGTGGGAGCGGCTCGAGGCGGCATGCGTCGCGCACCTCGAGGCGCTCCTCGGGGCGGGGGACTACGCGCAGGTCGTCATCCGCGTGCGGCCCGCGGATGCGCCGTCCGTCGCCGGCGAGCTCGTGAAGCGGCGCGACGAGTACGAGAAGCTCTTCGTCGAATTGGTGCAGGCGCTGCCGCTCGCGCGCAGCGTCGACCGTCGCAGCGTTCGGCTCATGCTGCTCGGCGCCCTCAACTGGTCGCAGACCTGGTATCACCCGGGCCGCGACAGCCCCAAAGTGATCGCGCGGCGGTTCGTGAACCTGCTGCGGGAACAACTGGACTGGGAGTAAACGTGGACATTCGCCCTAAAGTCCTGATCACCAAGATCGGCTTCGACGGCCACGATCGCGGCAGCCGCGTGGTCGCCGCCTATCTGCGCGACGCCGGGATGGAGGTGATCTACACGCCGCCTTGGCAGGAGATCCCGACCGTGGTCAAGCTCGTCACCGAGGAGGACGTCGACGTGATCGGCATCTCCTCCCTCGCCACCGATCACCTGATCGTGCCGAAGGTGATGGACGCGCTGCGCGCCGCGGGGCTGGGCGACGTGGTCGTCATCGTCGGCGGCATCGTTCCCGACGAGGACGAGCAGGCGCTGCTTGCGAGCGGGGTCGCGCGCGTGTTCCACCCGGGCGCGGGACTCGAGGAGATCGCCCGGTACATCCGTGAAGCGGCGCCGCGCGTTCGTGCGGCGCGCGCCACTGCCTGAACCTGGAGGCCGTCATGAACAAGCCGCTCGAGACCCAGCTGATCGACACCCCAGAGGCCCGCTGGCAGGCCGAGTACGCGGAGCAGATCGGCGCGGACCAGCCGATCCTCAATCGCTCGGGCATCCCGATTGAGCCGCTCTACACGCCGCGCGACTTCGACGCCGCGCAGTACGAGAAGGCGCTCGGGTTCCCCGGCCAGCCGCCCTACACGCGCGGCATCTATCCGACGATGCATCGCGGCCGCACCTGGACGCAGCGGCAGCTGGTCGGCCTCGGCACCCCGGCGGACTACAACGCGCGGCTGCGCGACATCCTCGACCAAGGCGCCACGGCCGTCTCGCTCATCCCCTGCAACTCGGTGTTCCGCGGCTACGACATGGACGAGGTGCACGAGGAGCTGCTCGGCACCTGCGGGACGGTGGTCAACTCCGCCGACCACATGGACCGCGCGCTCGAGGGCGTCGATCTCGAGCGCATCTCCTGCGCGATGAACGACCCGAGCCCCTTCACGCTGCTCGCCTTCCTGCTCGCGACGGCGAAGCGGCGCGGCATCGACTGGCGCACGATCAGCGGAACCTCGAACCAGAGCGACTACCTCTCGCACTACGTCGCCAACCACATGTTCTTCCGCATCGCGCTGCCGGGCGCGCGGCGGATCCTCGCCGACCACATCGACTACTGCAATCGCCACGTGCCGAAGTGGAACCCGATGTCGGTCGTCGGGCAGCACATGCAGCAGGGCGGCGCGAACCCCGCCGAGGCGATGGCGTTCACGCTCTCCTCCGCGATCCAGAACGCCGACGACTGCGTCGCGCGCGGGATGGATCCGGACCAGTTCCTGCCGCGGTTTACGTTCTTCTTCGACATCTCGATCTCGTTCTTCGAGGAGATCGCCAAGTTCCGCGCCGGCCGGCGCGTCTGGGCGCGCGTCGCGCGCGAGCGCTGGGGCGCGCGGGACCCGCGTTCGTGGCGCTTCAAGTTCCACGCGCAGACCTCCGGCGTCGACCTGACGCGGCAGCAGCCGCTGAACAACGTTGCGCGCGTCGCGGTCCAGGCGATGGCCGGCATCTTCGGCGGCCTCCAGTCGCTGCACACCGACAGCTACGACGAGGTCCTGTCCTGCCCGACCGAGGCGGGCGCGCGGATCGCGGTGGCGACGCAAAACATCCTGCGCGAGGAGGCACACCTCACCGATGTGATCGACCCGCTCGGCGGGAGCTTTTACATCGAGCGGCTCACCGATCAGATGGAAACCGAGATCCTCCGGATCATGAAGCTCGTCGAGGACGCGGGCGGCATGTACAAGGCGGTCGAGACCGCCCTGGTGCAGAAGATGATCGGCGAGTCGGCGCGCCGCTTCCAGGCGAACGTCGAGTCGGGCGAGCAGACCGTCGTCGGCGTGAACGCCTACCAGGTCGAGGAGGACCGTAGCGCGCGCCGACCGCTCGACCGGCCGGATCGGGCGCACATGCGCGTGCACATCGAGTCGTTCAAGGCGTTCAAGGCGGCGCGCTCCAAGGCTGCCATCCGCAAGGCACTCGACGCGCTCGGCGCGGCGGCGCAGGATCCGCGCGAGAACGTGTTCGGCAAGGTGGTCGAGGCGGCCGAGGCGGGCTGCACGCACGGCGAGATCTGCGGGCGGCTGCGGAAGGAGCTCGGATTCGGGCACGTGCAGGCGGTGGTCTAGCCCCGTGAACCCTGCGGAGCACCCCCTCCTCACCCCGGTCCTCGCCGGCGACCGGCGCTCGATCGCTCGCGCGATCACGACGATGGAGGTCGAGGGCCCTGCGAGCGGCGCGCTGCGCGCCGGGCTGGCGCGGCACGTCGGCCGGGCGCACGTGATCGGCATCACCGGCGCGCCCGGCACGGGCAAGTCGACGCTCATCAACGCCCTCCTCGGGGAACTGCTCGCCCGCGGACGACGGATCGGCGTGGTCGCGGTCGACCCGTCGAGTCCGGTGACCGGCGGCGCGGTGCTCGGCGATCGCGTCCGCATGGGCGAGCATGGCGGCGACGACCGCGTGTTCATCCGCTCGGTGGCCGCGCGCGGCCATCTCGGCGGCGTGTCGCGCCAGACCGCCCAGATCATCGACGTGCTCGACGCCGCGGGGTTCGAGACGATCATCGTCGAGACGGTCGGAACGGGGCAGTCCGAGGTCGAGATTGCAGGGCTCGCCGACACCAAGGTGGTCGTGTGCGCCCCCGGGCTGGGCGACGACGTGCAGGCGATCAAGGCGGGCATCCTGGAGATCGCCGACATCCTGGCGGTGAACAAAGGCGACTCGCCGCTCGCGCTCGACACCGAGCGCAGCCTGCGCGACATGCTGCGCCTGCGCCGCCGGCGCGAATGGGAGGTGCGCGTCCTGCGCACGACGGCGACGACGCGCGAGGGCGTCGCGACGCTCGCCAACGCGATCGAGGCACACGCGGCGCACGCCGGCCGCGGACGGCGCCTGCGCACACACGGCGCGGCCACGACGCACGACCGAGCTACCGTCGATCGCGCGCTCGCCGCTCATCGCACGCCGCAACGCTTTCGCGCGACGCCCGTGAAGCGCGAGGCGGTGGAGGCGATCCTGGCGGCCGCGCGCCCGGCGCTCGCCGCAGCCGAGGCGCCGGCATGGCGGGTCTACGCGCTCGCCGGCGAGCCGCTCGAGCGGCTGGTGGCGGCGCTCCGGCTCGAGGGCTGGGGCGACCCCGACTCGGTCGCGCCGCTCGCGCTCATTTTCACGGCTTCGCGCCCGCTGGGTCGGAGCGACTGGCTCGACTGCGGCATGTACATCGAGGCGCTGCTCGCCGCGGCGCGCGGACGCGGCCTGGCGACGTTCTTCCGCACTTCGGTCGCCCGCTATCACGACACGATCGAACGCGAGCTCGGGCTGGGCTCGAACGAGATCGTCATCGCGGCGCTGAAGCTGGGGTATCCCCAGCCCGGCAGTGAGACGGTCCGCGCCCCCGGCGAGCAGGCGCCGGCCGCGGACATCGCACGCTTCGTCGGCTTCGATTGAGGCCAACCCAAGGAGGGCGTCATGGCCAGCATCCTTCCGCTTCGTACCCCGTCGCTCCATGACCGGGTGAGCGCCGCCGAGTGGGACGTGCGCGTCGACCTCGCCGCGTGCTACCGCCTGGTCGCGCGGTACGGCATGACGGACCTCGTGTACAACCACATCACCGCGCGGATACCGGGACCGGAGCACCACGTCCTGATCAACGCATACGGCATGCTCTACGAGGAGATCACCGCCTCGAGCCTGATCAAGGTCGACCTCGACGGCAACGTCGTTGCGCGGCCGGAGGGCATCGACTACTCGGTGAACGCGGCGGGATACGTCATCCACAGCGCGGTGCACGCGGCGCGCGCGGACGTCGCGTGCGTGATCCACACGCATACGCGCGCGGGCATCGCGGTGAGCGCCCTGCGGGAGGGCCTGCTGCCCCTGTCGCAGACGGCGATGCGCTTCCATGGGCACCTCGCCTATCACGATTACGAAGGGCCGGCGTTCAACCGCGGCGAACGCGACCGGCTGGTGGCCGATCTGGGCACGCGCAATGCGATGATCCTGCGCAACCATGGCCTGCTCGCGTGCGGGCCAAGCATCCCGCAGGCGTTCAACCTCATCTACTGGCTCGAGAATGCGTGCCGGATCCAGGTCGACGTGCTCGCCTGCAACCGACCGCTGCATGTCCCGCCGGCGGGGGTGATCGAGGGCACCGCGGATGCGCTCTCGGGCACCGAGATCACGCTCGACAACGAACGCGAGACGAATCCGCACCTGAATCGCGACGCCCAGCAGTCCGGCTCGGGCTACGGACTGCTCGAATGGCCCGCGCTGCTGCGCATGCTCGACCGCATCGACCCCTCGTACCGCGACTGAGCGCGAATGGACCGCGACGAACAGGCCCGCAAACGGGTCGCCGAAATGGCGGCGCACGATCCGTTCGTGCACAGCCTCGGCATCGAGTGCGCCGGCGGCGGCTTCGGCCGCGCGGCGGTGTCGCTCAAGGTGCGCCGGGAGCACCTCAACTTCAACGGCACCTGTCACGGCGGTGTGATCTTCGCGCTCGCAGACACCGCATTCGGGCTCGCCTCCAACTCGCACGGCGCGGTGGCCGCCGGCATCGATGCGCACATCACCTATCAGGTGGCGGTGCAGGCGGGCGACGTGCTGACGGCCAGCGCGACCGAGATCACGCGCTCGCGCCGGCTCGGCGTGTATCGTGTGGACGTGGCGCGGGCGGACGGCACGCCGGTCTCGTCCTTCACGGGCACCGTCTACGTGACGTCCCGGGCCCACGCTGCCAGGCACCCTTGACCCGATGAGCTTCGCCCTGCCCTACACCGACGAGCATCACGCCTTCCGCGACACCGTCCGGCGGTTCGTCGAGCGCGAGGTCACGCCGCACCACGGGGAATGGGAGAACCAGGGGCGCGTGCCGCGCGAGCTCTGGCGCAAGGCGGGCGAGCTCGGATTCCTCTGCCCTGCGGGTCCGGCGGAGTACGGCGGCGGCGGCGGCGACTTCCTGCTCTCGACGATCGTCACCGAGGAGCTGTGCTGGGCGGGCGCCACCGGTCCGCTCTTCTACCTGCACTCGGACATCGTCGCGCCCTACCTGCTCCACTACGGCACCGAGGCGCAGAAGCGCCAGTGGCTGCCGCGGATGGCGTCCGGGGAAACGATCACCGGCATCTGCATGACCGAGCCCGGTGCCGGCAGCGACGTCGCCGCGATCCGCACCCGGGCAGTTCGAAAAAGCGGACGCGACGGCGATGAATTCGTGATCAGCGGCCAGAAGATATTCATCTCGAATGGTCAGATCGCCGACCTGTTCCTGGTGGCGGCGAAGACCGATCCCGACGCCGGCGCGAAAGGCGTGAGCCTCGTCCTGGTCGAGTCGGACCGCCCGGGCTTCGCGCGCGGGCGCAACCTCGAGAAGGTCGGGATGCACGCGCAGGACACCTCGGAGCTGTTCTTCGACGAGGTGCGGGTGCCGGCGTCGAACCTGCTCGGCGCGGAAGGCAAGGGGTTCGGGTACCTGATGAGCCAGCTCCCGCAAGAGCGGCTGCTGGTCGCGATTGGCGCGGTCGCTGCTGCCGAATCGGCAATCAAATGGACGCTCGACTACGTGCGCGACCGCAAGGCCTTCGGCGCACCCCTCGCCGAGAAGCAGCACGTGCGCTTCGCGCTCACCGAGGCGCACACCGAGGTGACCGTCGGCCGCGCATTTCTCGACCACTGCATCGCGCTGCACCTCGAGGGCAAGCTCGATACGGCGACCGCTTCGATGGCGAAGTACTGGCTCTCCGACATGCAGAACCGGGTGATCGACGCCTGCCTGCAGCTGCACGGCGGGTACGGCTACATGTGGGAATACCCGATCGCCCGGGCCTGGGCCGACGCGCGGGTTCAGCGCATATACGGCGGCGCGAACGAGATCATGAAAGAGATCATCGCCCGGAAACTGTTCGAGGGCCGTTGAACGACCACCCTCTCCCCCGATGTTGGGGGAGAGGGTCGGGGTGAGGGGGGCAGCGCGCCGATCGGGTGCTAAGCGAGGCGCGCGGTCCTAGAACGAGATCATGAAAGAGATCATCGCCCGGAAGCTGTTCGAAGGGCGGTAGTTCGCCCCGAGCGTCACCCGCGCTTCACCATCACCAGCGCGTCGTCCACGACCTTGAGCGGCGTGCCGCCCCAGAGCAGCGCGATGAAGAAGTGCGAAACCAGCTTGGACTTCTGCAGCGCATCCCACTTCGCCTGGTCGAGCAGGATCACCTGCCCGGTCATGCCCATCTCGCCGATGATCGTGAAGACGCCCTGGATGACCGGCCCGGCCGGCGGCTTGTCCCACTTGATCTCGTCCTTGCTCGCGAGCGTCTTGGACTCGGCGCCCGGGTAGACCGAAAATATGCCGTTTGCGCCGTCGCTCGTTCGCAACGAACAGGCGACGCGGGATCCTCTGGGTTTGGCGGGGGTCGGTGCCGACATCGAACGCTCCGTGTGACGCGCGCCAGTATCGCAGATTCTCGATCCGGATCGCCATTCCCTGCCCGGCGCCGCAGCGAATCCGGCTGTAGGCGCATGCTATAGTCGCCGCGCCCGTAAGCGGGGCGCGCGACCGCGCGGCGGATCCCTTCCGAGGAGGCGTCTTGAACATCCTGGAGGCCGAGGGACTCACCCTCAGCTTCGGCGGCATCCGTGCGCTCGCCGACGTGTCGTTCGCCGCTGCGCCAGGGCGGCATCACCGCGATCATCGGCCCCAACGGCGCGGGCAAGACCAGCCTCTTCAACGCGATCTCCGGCTTCTACGCCCGCAGCGCGGGCGCGATCCGGTTCGACGGCGCGGACATCTCGCGACGTGCCGGCGCATCGCCGCGCCGCGCTCGGGCTGGCGCGCACCTTCCAGAACATCGCGCTGTTCCGCGGCATGACGGTGCTCGACAACATCAAGCTCGGCGGCCATCGACCGCCTGGAGCCGGCGTGCTTCGGCGCATGTGGTACCTCGGCCGCGCAGCGCGCGCGAGGAGATCGCGCCTGCGCGAGCGAGATCGAGCGCGAGGTCATCGACTTCCTCGAGATCGACCACATCCGCCACCTGCCGGTCGACGCGCTGCCCTACGGCCTGCAGAAGCGCGTCGAGCTCGCGCGCGCGCTGGCGATGCAGCCGAAGGTGCTGATGCTCGACGAGCCGGTCGCCGGCATGAACCGCGAGGAGACCGAGGACATGGCGCGCTTCATCCTCGACATCCAGGAGGAGCGCGGCATCACGGTGCTGCTGGTCGAGCACGACATGGGCATGGTGATGGACATCTCGAGCCACGTCGTCGTGCTCAATTTCGGCCAGGTCATCGCGCAGCGGCACGCCGGCGACGGTGCGGCGCCAATCCCGAGGTGATCGCGCGCCTATCTCGGCGCAGCAGGCGCGCGAAGCGCGAGAGCCGCGTGAGCCGATGGACTGGACTCGCTGCCTCGCCGAGTTCAGCCTGCGTCGGCCTGCTCTCGGGCGGCGTGCTGGCGCTGATCGCGCTCGGCTTCGTGCTCGATCTACAAGGGCACGCGGCGTCATCAACTTCGCGATCGGCGAGTTCATGATGCTCGGCGCGTACCTCTTCTACACCGCGCACGTGCTCCTGGAGCCTGCCGTCGTGGCTGGCGCTCGCGCTGACGCTCGTCGGCGATCGCGCTGCTCGGCGGCGCTCGTCGAGCGCGTCGTGCTGCGGCCGCTCGCCGGGCCAGCCGGTCGATCTCGCATCGCTCATGGTCACGATCGGCCTCGGCGCGCGTGCTGCACGGCGTGGTCGAGGTCGTCTGGGGCGGCGACAACCTGTCGCTGCCGCAGCTCCTGCCGCGCACGCCGTTCATGCTCGGCGAGCATCCTGATCCCGGGCCAGGTGCTGTGGAGCTTCGCCCTGGCCGCCGTCGCTGATCGCCGCGCTTCACCGCTGTACTTCCGCTACTCGCAAGACCGGCGTCGCGATGCGCGCCACGGCGAGCGACCCGGTCACCGCCTACGCGATGGGGATCGACGTGCGCAGGACGCAGCGCCTGCACCTGGATGCTTCGCCGGCGTCGTCGGCGCGGTGGCCGGCGTCGTCGTCGGCGTCGATGACGAGCCTCTCGCCGACGCTCGGCGGCGGTCGGCGCTGGGCGTGCTCGCGGTGATCATCCTCGGCGGGCTGGACAGCGTCGCCGGCGCGATCGTCGCCGGCCTGATCGTCGGCTGGCTCGAGAGCATCACCGTCGCGTTACCTGGGCGGCAAGGCGCGCGACCTGGTGCCCTACCTCGTGGTCGCTCGTGATCCTGATGGTGCGGCCGTACGGCCTGTTCGGGACGCGCGAGATCGAGAGGCTCTGAGCCGGCATGCGCATCGGGGACTTCCACGCGAGCTACCGCCACGACGAGGCGCTGTTCGACACGCGCGTGCAGCGTGCGTGGTTCGGCGTGCTGCTCGCCGCGCTGGCCGCGTTCCCGTTCGTCGGCGGCGAGCTACTTCGTCTATCTCGCCTGCCTGCTGGGAATCCACGTCATCAGCGCGGCGGGCCTCAACATCATGACCGGCTACACCGGGCTGATCTCGCTCGGCCACGCCGCCTTCATGGGCGTCGGCTGCTACACCGTCGGCGGTGGCCGAGCAGGGCGGGCATCCCGTTCTACCTCGACGCTGCCGCTCGCAGGCTGCGTGGCGGCGCGGCGTCGGCCTGGTGGTCGGCGTGCCGAGCCTGCGCATCAAGGGCCTCTACCTCGCGGTCGCCACGCTCGCCGCCCAGTTCATGCTCGGCTTCGTCTTCCGCGAGTGGGAGTCGGTGACCGGCGGCGTGCGCGGCGTCGAACGTGCCGCCGGCCGCCGCTGTTCGGCTTCGAGCTGGACGGCGATCCGCGCATCTACTTCCTGATCGTGCCGCTCGCGATCGTGATGCTCGCTGGGCGCCGCGCAACCTGTTCCGCACCCGCATCGGCCGCGCCTTCATCGCGATCCGCGACCGCGACATCTCGGCCGAGGTCCTCGGCATCAACCTGTTCCGCTACAAGCTGCTCGCGTTCGCGATCGGCTCCTTCTACGCCGGCGTGGCGGGCGGGCTGTGGGGCTACTTCTTCCGCGTCGTGACGCCGGAGCTGTTCGCGCTGCCGCTGTCGATCTTCTACCTCGCCGCGATCATCGTCGGCGGCCTGGGCATCGATCCTCGGCACCATCCTCGGCGCGATCTTCATGACGATGGTGCCCGGAAGTCCTGCGCGCGATGGTCGGCTGGGCCCAGCGCCCTGGGCGTGCAGGATGCCAGCGTGTTCCTCGCCTCGATGCGGCAGGTCGTGTTCGGCCTGCTGATCGTCGGCTTCCTG
The DNA here is from genome assembly GCA_963747775.1 of uncultured beta proteobacterium. Classification (GTDB taxonomy): domain Bacteria; phylum Pseudomonadota; class Gammaproteobacteria; order Burkholderiales; family SG8-39; genus JAGVSZ01. The sequence goes on along the minus strand of CAVVGT010000012.1, from coordinate 111,573 downwards.
ATCTTCGAGCCGCACGGCCTGGCCGAGATCTGGCGGCGCGTGCGCCGCTTCTTCCATCTCTGGCCGTTCCGGACCTGAGCATCCACGACTTTCGATCCACTTGAGGAGGAGAGCGAACATGAGCTTCATCGATCGCCGCCGCTTCATCGGCTCCGGCCTCGCCGCGAGCGCGGCCGCCGCGCTGGCGGCGCGCCGCTGCGCGTCATTGCGCAACCGGGCGAGATCGTCATCGGCGCCGCGCCGCCGATCACCGGCGTCTTCGCGTTCGCCGGCGTCGGCCTGCACGCGGGCCTCGGCGACTACGTGCGAGTGGAAGCAACGCCAGGGCGGCATCGCGGGCCGCAAGCTCCGTTACGTCGCCGAGGACTCCGGCTACAAGGTCGACCAGTCGGTGGCGATCTTCAAGAAGCTCATCGGCGCAGTACAAGCCGCCCGTGTTCTACGGCGACTCGACCGGCTGGGCGAAGGCGATCGCGCCCGAAGTGAGCCAGCTCGGCTCGCTGCTCGCGACCGGCGCCGTCCTTCTCCTCCGATCTCGCCGACCCGACGAAGGCGCCGTACTACTTCATGCCCGGGCCCGACCTACTCCGGCGCATGATCGAGATCCTGCTGGAGTACATCAGCCGCAGCGCGAAGCCGGCGCGACCAAGCCCCGGTCGCGTTCGTCTATTCCGACACCGAGTTCGGGCGCGACCCGATCGCCGCGGGCAAGGCGAAGGCCGCAGAAGCTGGGCATCCCCGTCGTCGCCGAGATCATCACGAAGCCGGGCAGCGTCGACGTCTCGGCCGAGGTGATCAAGCTGCGCCGCGCCAAGCCCGACTTCGTGATCTTCCACGGCTACGTGCTGGCGCCGATCCCGGAGTTCATCACGCCAGATGCGCGAGGCGGGCATGATCCCGCGCGGCATGGGCACGATCTGGAGCATGGACAAGACCACCGTCGACGCGATGGGCGCGGTGGGCGACGGGCTTCATGGGCGTGATGCCCTACCGCTACTGCTACGACACCGACGACGCGCCGACGATGCAGCTGATCCGCGAAGTCGGCGCCAAGGTGCGGCCGGCAGACCACGTGCACGACCTTCTACACGCAAGGCTGGCTCGTCGGCATGATCTTCGCCGAGGTCATCGAGCGCACGCTCAAGGCCGGCAAGCCGCTCGACCGGCCCGAACATGAAGGCGGCGCTCGAGTCGATCAAGCGAGTGGGACACCGGCGGCATCATCGGCCTGCTGGTCTCGATCAAGGGCACGCCATTCCGATCGGCCGGATGTACCGGTGACCGGCAAGACGATGAGCCGGCGTCGGACTGGATCACGATCGAGTAGGACGCGAAGCGGCGAACCGGGCAGGCGTCGCCGCCGAGCGGCGCTCGGCCATCCGGTCCGTCGACGCGATCCGATGAGCGCCGTCGCGGCGCTCTCCGATCGAGAACATCGAGGTCGTCTACCACCACACGCGTGCAGGTGCTGCGCGGCCTCTCGCTCGAGGTGCCGAGCGCGGCGATCGTCGCGCTGCTCGGCGCCAACGGCGCGGGCAAGACGACCACGCTGAAGGCGGTCTCGGGCCTGCTGCCGCTCGAGAACGGCGCAGATCGGCGCCGGCGCGCATCCGCTTCTGCGGCGAGCGCATCGACCGACGTCGCGCCGCACCTGCTGGCGCGGCGCGGGCATCGCCCACGTGCGCGAGGGGCGGCACGTGTTCGAGGACCTGACGGTGCGAGGAGAACCTGGTCGCCGCGACCAACGCGCTGACCGGGCGCGGCCGCCAAGCCCGACTTCGAGCTGGTCTACGACTACTTTCCCGCGGCTGCGCGGAGCGCCGCAAGCAGCTCGCCGGCTACCTTTCGGGCGGCGAGCAGCAGATGCTCGCGATCGGCCGCGCGCTGCGTCGCGCAAGCCCGCGCTGATGCTGCTCGACGAGCCCTCGCTCGGCCTCGCGCCGCTGGTGGTCGAGGACGATCTTCGACATCATCGCGCGCATCAACCGCGAGCAGCGGCGTGTCGATGCTGCTGGTCGAGCAGAACGCGATGGTGGCGTTCGGCATCGCGCATACGGCTACATCATGGAGAACGGCAAGGTCGTGATCGACGGCCCGACCGAGCAAGCTCGTCGCACGACCCCGACGTGCAGCGCTTCTACCTCGGCTACGGCGAGCAGGCGGCGAGCGTGGCGAGCTTCCGCGACGTGAAGCACTACAAGCGCCGCAAGCGCTGGCTGTCGTGAGTGCCGCGCAGCCGCCATGAACCGACGCAGGCGACATGACGCTTACCGCTGCCGCAGCAGCTGCGCACTGGGCGAGCCGCGTGCCCGCACGCGGTCGCGCTGCGGCAGAAGGACTTCGGCATCTGGGAGCCCTACAGCTGGGCCGACTACGAGCGCCGCGCGCGCCACTTCGGCCTCGGCCTGACGCAAGCTCGGCCTGCCGCGCGGGCGGGCACGTCGCGATCATCAGCGAGAACCGCAAGGAATGGGTGTTCGCGCAGCTCGGGCGCGGGCATGGTCGGCGCGGTCACGGTCGGCGTCTACCCGACCTGCCCGCGCCGAGGAGGTCGAGTACCTGCTGGCGGCTCTCGGAGTCGCGCGTCGTCGTCTGCGAGGACCAGGAGCAGGTCGACAAGGTGCTCGAGGTGCGCGAGCGCGCCTGCCCGCGCTCGCAGGCGATCGTCGTGATCGACCCGAAGGGCTGCGCCGCTACGACCGCGCGGCGCTGCACGACTTCGACGCGGTGCTGGCGCTCGGCGCGGAGTTCGAGCGCGCGCAGCCGCGGCTCGTCGACGAGCGGCTCGCGGCGCCAGCGCGGCGACGACATCGGCGCTGATGATCTTCACCTCCGGCTCGACCGGCCGCCCGAAGGCGGCGATGATCTCCTACGACAACATCGACGCGATGGCCGCCGAGGGCGGCGTCGCGATCTACGGCTGCATCGCGGCGCGACTCGATGCTGTCCTACCTGCCGCTGTGCCACGTGGCCGAGCAGATGCTTCACCGTGTTCGTGCCGCTCGCCGTCGGCGCGCCGTGGTCAACTTCGCCGAGAGCCTGCGCACGGTGCAGTAGGACCTGCGCGAGATCGCGCCGACGATCTTCCTCGGCGTGCCGCGCATCTGGGAGAAGCTGCACGCCGCGATCGAGATCAAGATCGCGCGAGGCGGGCGGCTTCCGGCGGCGCCTGTTCGAGCGGGCGTTCGCGGCGGTGCAGGCGCTTCGCCGGCGCGGCCGCGCGCGACCTGGATCGGTTGCAGACCGGCTCGCGTTCGGCATTCTGGTATCTGCTGGTGCTGCGCGCGCTCGCGAACTTCATCGGCCTGCGCCGCTGCCGGCTCGCGATCTCGGGCGCCGCGCCGATCGTCTCCGGACCTGCTCGCGTTCTTTCGCGTGCTCGGCGTGCCGATCCGCGAGGTCTACGGCATGACCGAGACTGTCGGGGCTCGCGCTCGGGCAGAAGACCGGCTACTCGCCGCCCGGTACCGTCGGCGTGCGGCACGCCCGACGGTCGAGGTGAAGCTCGCCGACGACGGCGAGGTGCTGATGCGCGGGCGCACCGTCTTCAAGGGCTACTACCGCAACCAGGAGGCCACGCGCGAGGTCGTCGACGCCGACGGCTGGCTGCACACCGGCGACGTCGGCGAATGGGTGAACGTCGATGCGCCGGGAAGGGCGGCGCCGCCCGCTGCGCGAGATCCGGATCGTCGACCGCAAGAAGGACATCATGATCACCGCCGGCGGCAAGAACATCACGCCCTCCGAGATCGAGAACCGCTCAAGTTCAGCCCCTACATCAAGCGAGGCGGTGGTCGATCGGCGAGCGGCGGCACTTCGTCGCCGCGCTGATTCAGATCGACTACGAGACGGTCGGCAAATGGGCCGAGGAGCACGGCCTCGGCCTACACCCACTTCCGCAGCCTGGCGGAGCACGCCGCGCGTGCGCGAGCTGATCCAGGCCGAGGTCGACGACGCGAACGCCCGCATGCCGCAGGTGCAGCGGCGTGCGCAGGTTCCACCTCCTCGCCAAGGAGCTCGACCACGACGACGGCGAGATGACGGCGACGCTGAAGGTGCGCCGCAAGAACATCGAGGAGAAGTACGCCGACGTGATCGAGGCGCTGTACCGCGACGCGGTCCCGGAGCCCCAGAAGGTCTAGCGCGATGGGGTCCGATTTCGCCCGCTTGCTGACTGCTGCAGCGGTCGTGCTCGCCGGTGCGCTCGGCGCCCACGCGCAGGAGAAGTATCCCGACCGGCCGATCCGGCTCGTCGTGCCGTTCGCGCCGGGCGGTGAGACCGACCTGATCGGACGGATGTGGGCGCAGAAGGTGGCGCCCCACCTTGGCGGGTCGATCGTTGTGGACAACCGGCCGGGGGCGGGCGGCGCCGTCGGCGCCACCGAGGTCGCACGCGCCAAGCCCGACGGCTACACGCTTCTCGCCGGCACCACGACCACGCAGGTGATCAACCCGGCCGCGACGGCGAACCCGCCCTACGACGCGCTCAAGGACTTCGTGGCGATCGGCATCGTCAGCACCACGCCGACGGCGATCATCGTCAACCCCGCCCTGCCGGCGAAGACCCTGCAGGAACTGATCGCGCTCGCGCGGGCGAACCCCGGCAAGTACTCCTACGGATCGGCGGGGCAAGGCACGATCACCAACCTGACCGGCGAGCTCTTCAGGCAGCTCGCAGGCGGGCTCGATCTCGTGCATATCCCCTACAAGGGCGGCGGCCCGGCGATGCAGGACCTCGTCGCGGGGCACATCCCGGTGCTGACGCCGATCCTGAGCTCGACCGTGATCGGGCACCATCGCGCCGGGCGCGCGCGCATCCTCGCGATCAACAGCGAGGCGCGCCTCAAGGCGGCGCCCGACATCCCGACGGCGATCGAGTCGGGGCTGCCGGACATGAAAGTGGTCGTGTTCAACGCGGTGTTCGCGCCGGCGGGGACGCCGCGCGCGGTCGTCGACGCGCTGGTTCAGGCCACGGCGAAAGCAAAGGCGGACCCCGGCTTCGCGGTGGACCTCGAGCGGGCGGGGGCGGAGATGGTCGCCGACTCGACCCCCGAATCGGCCACGCGATTCATCCGCGACGAGGCGGCGCGCTGGGCGCCGATCGTCAAGGCGAGCGGCTTCACCACGAACTGAGCGTGGGACGCGCCCGGGTTTCGATCGCGATCATCGGCGCCGGCATGGGCGGCCTCGCGGCCGCGGCCACGCTGGGTCGCGCGGGCTTCGCCGTGCAGGTCTACGAGCAGGCGAGCCGATTCGCGCGCGTCGGCGCGGGCATCCAGATGATGCCGAACTCGATGAAGGTGCTGCGCGGCGTCGGCGTGGAGGCGCGCCTGCGCCGCGCGGCCTTCGCGCCCGACTCGCACCTGAACCGCGTCTGGGACACGGGCGAGGTGACGAACGAGCTGCCGATGCCCGAGAGCCTGTACGGCGCGCCGTACCTCTGCATGCACCGGGCGACGCTGCACGACGCGCTCGCTGCCGCCGTGCCGGCCGAGATCGTTCATCTCGGCAAGAAGCTCGTCGGGCTCGAGCCGGGCGCCGGCGGGGTCGAGGCCGCGTTCGCGGACGGCACGCGCGTTCGCGCGGATGCGGTCGTCGGCGCCGACGGCGTGCACTCGACCGTGCGCGAGCGCCTGCTCGGGCCGGAGAAGCTCGACTGGAAAGGCCGCGTGGCCTACCGCGCGGTGTTCCCCGCGGCGCTCGTCGGGCGCGACCTCGGTCGCTCGCGCACGAAGTGGTGGGGCACCGACCGCCATATCGTCATCTACTACACCACCCCGGCGCGCGACGAGGTCTACTTCGTGACCAGCGTGCCGGAGGAGGCCGCGTGGATGACGCGAGAGTCGTGGTCCGCCAAGGGCGACGTGCGCGAGCTGCGTGCGGCCTACGCGGGATTTCATCCGGACGTGCGCGCCGTGCTCGACGGCTGTCCCGACTGCCACAAGTGGGCGATCCTCGAGCGGCCGCCGCTGCCGCGCTGGAGCGAGGGCCGCGTCGCGCTTCTCGGCGACGCCTGCCATCCGATGACGCCCTACATGGCGCAGGGCGCGGCGACCTCGATCGAGGACGCGGCCGTGCTCGCGCGCTGCCTCGAAGCGGTCGACGGCGCGGACGTCGAGGGCGCGTTCAGGCGCTACGAGGCCCATCGCAAGCCGCGCACCTCGCGGATCCAGGCGATCTCGAGCGCCAACACCTGGATGAAGCGCGGCGAGACGGACACCGCGTGGCTCTATGGCTACGACGCGTGGACCGCCCCGTTGTCGGAGCCGGCGGCGAGCTGAGCGGCGACGAATCGTGCGCCGCCAGCGTCAGCGCGGGACCGCCTCCCGCGCCGCCTTGACGGCCTCTTCGATGATGAGCGCCTGCCGCGCGGGATCGGCGGGCCCGCACACCGACTCGCAGCGCCAGTTCGTGGTGTCCTCGAAGTCGCAATGCGAAGCGCCGTCGATGCGCTCGGCGCGACGGTTCGGCAGCCAGTCGGCGATCCGCCTTGCGCTGCCGCCGACGTTGCAAGGACCGCTCGGGGCGCGCAACACGAGCGCGCGCGATTGAAGGTTGCGCGCCGTACCCTCGGAAATTCCGAACGTGTCGACCGGGTCGAGCCCGATCCAGAGCGCGAGCCGCGGCACGCGATCGGTCGCCAGCAGCGCTGCCAGGCCGCCGGCGGAGGTGCCGATCAGCACGACCGGCCGCGCATCGAGGCCGTGCTCCGCTTCCACCGCTTTGACGAGCGCCACGATCACAGCGGCGTTCGCGTCGTGCTGGATCCAGTGCGGCAGGTCGGGCACGGCAACCGCGAAACCTTCCTCCGCCAGCCGGGCGGCGAGCATGCCGTGGCGTCCGCGCGACCGCGTGAATCCGTGCGCGATGACGACGAGCCCGCGCGGCGGCAGGGCGGCAGGCAGATAGACGTCGGCCTCGGTCGACTGGTCGGCGAGCGTGAAGGCGCGCGTTTCGACGGAGACCGCGGCCGCGGCGCCGCCGGCGGCAAGTGCGAGAAGAAAGACGATCAATCGGGCCATATGGGTACCGTAACGCGACTTGGCACAGCGGGGTTTACCCGCGCTCGCAAGAGGGTGCTTGTTAGAATCGCCGCGTGACCCGCCTCGACCGCCTGGCAGGCGTCGCGCGCTCGCTCGCCCTGTACTACGGCATCCCGTTCCGCACGCGGCGCCTGGCGCGTCTCTACGCGCCTTTCATCGGGACCGCGGGGCTCGCATTCGACGTCGGTGCGCATGCGGGCAATCGGGTCCGCGCGTTCCGCCGACTCGGCGCCCGGGTCGTCGCGGTGGAGCCGCAGCCCGACTTCGTGCGCGTGCTCGAGACCCTGTACGGGCGCGATCGACACGTCACGATCGTGCCGGCGGCGGTCGGGCGCGCGAGCGGCGACGCCACGCTGCATGCGTCCGAGCGGACACCGACCGTCACGACGCTTTCTCCGGCGTGGGCGACGCGCGTCGGCGCCGACGCGTCGTTCCGCGGCGTGCGCTGGACGCCGGGCGCGCGCGTGACGGTGACCACGCTCGATGCGCTGATCGCGGTGCACGGGCGGCCGGATTTCGTGAAGCTCGACGTGGAAGGCTACGAAGCCGAGGCGCTTGCCGGCCTTTCCACGCCGGTCGCCGCGCTCTCGTTCGAGTACCTGGCGGCGGCGCGCGATGTCGCACTGGATTGCGTGGACCGTCTCGACTCGCTCGGGCGCTACGCCTACAACTGGTCGGCCGGCGAGCGGCACCGGCTCGCCGTGCGCGCGTGGCTAGAGCCCGACGCGATCCGCGGGGTGCTGCGGGCGCTCCCCGCCGGTGCCGGGTCCGGCGACGTGTACGCCAGGCTGCATGCCTGAGCCGAACGCGCGCAGCAGGAGCGGCGTGAGCACGTGCGTGCGCCCGATCGGCGTCCGCCGCGGCTCGACGCCGTCCGTGAATCCGGAAGCGACCAGCTCGTCGACGATCGCGCGCCGGCTCGCGATCACGTGCACGGGAACGTCCCACGTCGGCCGCTCGCCGGCCACGCCCGCCGGCGGCTGGTGATCGCCCAGCACGATCAGGACGAAATCGGCGCCGGGCCGCTCGCGCAGGTAGCCCGCCAGCGAGGCGAGCGCGTAGCCGATCGCATCGGCGTACGCCGGGTCGAGGTCCTTCCACTCCGTCCGCTCGGACTGCAGCGCCTGCGCGACCGCGGCGTCGTATGGATCGTCGGACAACAGTCGCGCCCAGTCGGGCTGATACGGCGGCATGGGCCGGAATGGCGCGTGGCTCGTGATCGTTGGGAAGAACACGAAGAGCGGCTGCCGCGCCGGCTGCGCGACCTCCACGCGATCGAGCTTGCCGAGCGCGTACTGGTCGGGGATGCGCCACCAGCCGAACGCGGGGCCGCGGTAGTCGAGCCGTCCCGCGTCGTAGACCGCGTCGAAGCCGTACAGCGCCACCCCCTCGCGCCAGTCCTGGCGCAACCCGGGCATCAGCGCGATCGTCCGGTACCCGGTGCGCGCGAATGCATGCACGAGCGTGTCGCGCCGCTGCGTGGTCAGCAGGTTGTAGGTGTCCCCGTCGCGCACCTCGATCCCGGAGAGCAGGCTCGCGTGCGCGAGCCACGACGCGCCGCCGAAGGTCGGTGATTCGACGAAAGCCGACGCGATCGCGCGCCCGCTCGCGGCGGCCGCGGCAGCGAGCGCTGCGCGGCCCGCGGCCACGCGTGGGGCGAGCGCGGGTCGATCGTAGGACGCCGCGCCGTACGACTCGATGAAGACGACGAACACGTCGGCGCCCTGGACGCGCCCGAGGTCGCCGGCGAAGTCCGGGCTCGCCCCGAGGTCCGGCCCGTTCCCGCCCAGCGCCTGCGCGAGCAGCGCGCCCTGGCGGACGAAGCTCGCGCTCACCGGCGCGGCGAAGCCCCCGCCCGCGAACGGATATGCGGCGCACGCGCCGACCGCAGCGAGCGCGATCGCCCCGCGCGATCGCGGACTTGCGAGCACCGCGCCGACGCGCGCCCACGCCCAGCGCGCGAGCGCGTAGATGGCGACGAGCCCGATGGCGGCGCCCGCGAATACCGCCAGCGTCAGCCACAGCGGCGCCGTTTCGGCGAACATCGCGACGACGCGCGGAACGTGCGGCGCGTCGTAGTAGAGGTTGATGGGCCGGCCGTACAGCTCGCGCGCGGTGACCTCGGCGTAGCGCCCCAGCGCGAGCACCGTGAACGCAATCGCAAGCCCGGCGAGCACGCGACGCGATGGCGGTCCGGACCGCGCCGCCGCGAACGCCAGCGCGAGCACGACCGCGGCGAGCTCGATCGACAGGTCCGACCGGGGCCGGATCCACAGCGTCGGCCAGAGACTGTCGAACGTCAGGCCGAAGTTGAGGAGCCCCAGCGCGACGAGCGCCCATGCCCACTGCCGCCACGTCGAGCGCATCGCCCCGTCTACTTCCGTCGCGCCTCGAAATCGACCATGAGCTCCACGGTGTCGCCCACCCAGCCGTTCGCGACGCCGTAGTTCATGCCGAAGCGGCTGCGCCGGAAGCTGCCCCGCGCCGAGGCGCCCATGACGTACGCCTTGTCCCCGGGGAGCTCGTACGTCCCGCTCTTGTTCCAGGTCACGTCGAAGCTGATCGGCTCGGTCTTGCCGAGGAGCTCGAGCTGTCCTTCGACGACGAACGTGCGCTCCCCCGTGCGCTTCGCCGTGGCGCCCTTGAAGACGATCTGCGGAAACTCCCCGGCGTTCAGGAAGTCGGCACCGCGCAGGTGGTTGTCGCGCTTGCGGTGGTTGGTGAACACGCTCGCGGCCTCCACGACCAGCCGCACGTCCGAGAGCGTCGCGGTGGTCTCGTCGAAGGTGAACGTGCCGCTCGCCTTCTGGAACATTCCGAGGACGCGCGCATAGCCGAGGTGCTGGACGAGGAACCCGACGCTGAGATGGTCGGGGTCGATCTCGTAGCGGGCGGGCTGGGCCTGCGCCGCGCCGTGGGCGGCGAGCGCGAGACCGAGCGCGAGCAGTCGCGCGAGCAGTCGGGTCATGATCGGAGATCCTCCGCGTGATCGTGGAGCCACAGCGTGTCGACGAGGAAGGAGCAGCAGAGAAACGCGAGCGCGAATGCCGCGACGAGCGTGGCGGCCTGCCGCGGAACCCCGGGCACGAGCACGGCGACCAGCGCGACCATCTGCAGCGCGGCCGCGGCCTTGCGCCGGAGGCTCGGCGCGAGCGGGCGCCGCAGCCACGGCCAGCACCGGCCGGCCGCCACGAAAGCGTAGCGCAGCAGTCCCGACGCGAGCACCCACGATCCGAAGCGCCCGGACTGCCACGCGAGGACCGCGAGCGCCATGACCAGCGCCGCATCCGTCTCCATGTCGAACCGTGCGCCGAACGCGCTCGCCAAGCCGGTCGCGCGCGCGAGACGGCCATCGACGAAATCGAGCGCGACCGCGGCGGCGCCGAGCGCGGCGGCGAAGGCCATGATCCGCGGCGCATCGCCCTCGCCGATCAGGGCGGCGAGCAGCGCGACGAGCGCCGCCCGTGCGAGCGTCGCGTGGTTCGCCCAGCCGAAGCGCGCAAAAGGATGGTGCTCGGGCAGCGTCGCGACGATCAACGCCGCGATCGCGGCGACGCCGGCGACCGCCTTCGGCGCGTACGTCGACCCGAGCGCCAGCGCCTCGCTCGCCGCGACGGCGCACAGCCCTACTCCGGCGAGGGCGATGCCGGTTCCCGTCAGGGCGCCCCGGAGGAGCCTTCCGCGTCGATCCGCGACTGCGCCGTCGATCGGCATTGCCTAGTATCCTTGAGTGTCTTCGGCGTCGGGCGGAATGCCCCGATCGACGTCGCGTCCGCATCCAGCTCCGTGTCCGCCGCCGACGCCCGCGCCTTCTGGATCACCGCCCCCCGCAACGGTGAGATACGCAGCGAGCCGCTCGGCCGATGCGGTCCCGACGACGTGCGCGTCCGCGCACTCTACAGCGGCGTCAGCCGGGGCACCGAAGCGCTCGTCTTCCAAGGCGAGGTGCCGCCTGGTGAATACGCCCGCATGCGGGCCCCGTTCCAGTCGGGCGAGTTCCCGGCGCCGGTCAAGTACGGCTACAGCAGCGTCGGCGAGATCGAGGAAGGTCCCGCGGCGCTGCGCGGGCGCCGCGTCTTCTGCCTCCATCCGCACCAGACGCGCTATGTCGTGCCGGCGGCGGCCGTGCACCCGTTGCCCGAAGCGGTACCCGCCGCGCGCGCGATCCTCGCGGCCAACCTCGAAACCGCGATCAACGGCCTCTGGGACGCGGACCTGCGGCTCGGCGATCGCGTCGCCGTCGTCGGCGCCGGCGCGCTCGGCTGCCTCGTCGCCCGGCTCGCCGGGCGCGTGCCCGGCTGCGAGGTCGAGCTCGTCGACACGAATCCGCGCCGCGCGACGGTCGCCGGCGCGCTGGGCGTGGGCTTCGCCGCCCCCGGCGGCGCGCGCACCGAGGCCGACCTCGTGATCCACGCGAGCGGCACCGCGGAGGGCGCGCGCGTTGCGCTGGCGCTCGCCGGTTTCGAGGCGAAGGTGGTCGAGTTGAGCTGGTTCGGCACCCGCAGCGTCGCACTCCCGCTCGGCGAGCGCTTCCACGCTCAGCGGCTGACGCTCAAGTCGTCGCAGGTCGGCACTGTCGCCGCCGCGCAGCGCGCGCGCTGGACGCACGCGCGGCGCCTCGGGCTGGCGCTGCGGCTCCTCGACGATGCGGCGCTCGACGTCCTCGTCACCGGCGAGGACCGGTTCGAGGACCTGCCGCGGGCCATGGCACGGCTCGCGACCGACCCCGGCGACGCGATCTGCCATCGCATCGTCTACGACTGAACGGAGACCCATGTACACCCGCATGTACACCGTTTGCGTCCGCGACCACTTCATGATCGCCCACAGCTTCCGCGGCGAGGTGTTCGGCCCGGCCCGGCGCCTGCACGGCGCGACCTATGTCGTCGACGTCGAGTTCGGGCGGGTCGCGCTCGACGCCGACGGACTCGTGGTCGACATCGGCCGGGCGGCGGCCGCGCTGCGTGCGCTGCTCGACGGACTCAACTACCGCAACCTCGACGAAGTGCCCGAGTTCGCGGGCCAGAACACGACGACCGAATTTCTCGCCCGCGTCGTGTTCGACCGGATGCAAGGGGCGATCCGCGCCGGGTCCCTGGGCGACACCGCGCGCGGCCTCGCCCGATTGAAGGTGACCCTCCACGAATCGCACGCGGCATGGGCCGCGTACGCGGCCGATCTCGCCTTGTGACATGCCGACGCTCGCGCTGGTCCTGCCCGGCGACCCGCTGACGCCCACCGGCGGCTACGAGTACGACCGTCGCATCGTCGCGGGCCTGCGCGCCCTCGGCTGGGCGGTGACGGTCCACGCGCTCGACGCGAGCTTCCCGGCGCCGACGCCGGCGGCGCACGCGGCCGCGCGCGCCGCATTTGCGCGTATTCCCGACGGCGCGACCGTTCTCGTCGACGGACTCGCGCTCGGCGCTCTCCCGGAGGTCGCAGCCGCCGAAGCGCACCGGCTCCGTCTCGTTGCGCTCGTGCACCATCCGCTCGCGGACGAGACCGGGCTCGAGCCCGCCCGCGCCGAAGCGCTGCGACGCTCGGAAGCGCGGGCGCTCGCGGCCGTCCGGTCGGTCGTCACGACCAGCGGCACGACCGCGCGCGGGCTCGCCCGGTACGGCGTGCGGCCTGAGCGCATCGCCGTGATCGAGCCGGGCACCGATCCGGCGCCGCTCGCGGGCGGCTCGGGCGGGCCGGGCGTCGCGCTGCTGTGCGTCGCCGCCGTCGTGCCGCGCAAGGGGCACGCGGTGCTCGTCGATGCCCTGTCCGGGCTCGCGGATCGCGACTGGCGCCTCACGTGCGTCGGCAGCCTCGCGCGGAATCCGCAGACCCTGGCGGCCCTGCAGACGCGCATCGCCGCGCTCGGGCTCGCGCACCGGATCACGATCCGCGACGCGGTGGATCGTGCGACCCTCGACGCGTGCTACGCGCGTGCCGACGTGTTCGTCCTGCCGACCTTCCACGAGGGTTACGGCATGGCGCTCGCGGAGGCGCTCGCGCGCGGCCTGCCCATCGTGAGCACGCGCGGCGGCGCCGTGCCGGAGACGGTCCCCGCGGATGCCGGCGTGCTCGTTCCGCCCGGCGATCCGGCGGCATTACGTGACGCGCTCGCCCGCGTCCTCGACGATGCCGCGCTGCGCGCGCGCCTCGCCGAAGGCGCCCGTCGTGCGCGCGCGCGACTACCCGCCTGGGACGCGGCGTGCGCGCGTCTCGCCGCCGTGCTCACAACCGAACCCGCGAACCTTGAGCGGCTTCACGACTGACTGGCTCGCGCTGCGCGAACCCGCGGACGCGGTCGCGCGTGACGCGGCGCTCATCGGGCCGTTCGTCCCGTGCGCCGGTGCGACGCGTCGCGTCGTCGATCTCGGCGCGGGCACCGGCGCCAACCTCCGCTATCTCGCGCCGCGTCTCGGCGGCTCGCAGGAATGGCTTGCGGTCGATTCCGATCCGACGCTGCTCGGAGCGCTCACGGCGCGCGCTGCCCCGGCGGGATCCCGGGTGCGCACGCTGCGCCTCGATCTCGTGCAGGACCTGGAGACGCTGCCGCTGGACCGGTACGACCTCGTGACGGCCGCGGCGCTGCTCGACCTCGTCTCCGCGCCATGGTTGGCCCGGCTTGCGGCGCGGTGCGTCGCGGCGCGGGCGGGCGTTCTCTTCGCGCTCACCTACGACGGGCGCATTGACTGGTCACCGTCGGAAGACGGCGACGCGCGCATCCGCGAACTCGTGAACCGGCATCAGCGGACCGACAAGGGCTTCGGCCCCGCGCTGGGACCGGCTGCGGCCGCCGCAGCCGAGCGCGTCTTCGAAGAGCGCGGCTACCGGATGCGCAGCGCGCGCAGCGACTGGATGCTCGGGAGCGAGTCGCGCGCGCTGCAGGCGGCACTCGTCGACGGCTGGGTCGCCGCCGCGCGCGAGATCGCACCCCGGGAAGCGGCCGCCCTCGAGGATTGGCGGCGGCGACGGCATGCGCATCTCGCCACCGGCGCGTCGCGGCTCCGCGTCGGCCACATCGATCTGGCGGGCGAACTGCCTTAGTGAATCCGCGCCAGCGGCGGTGCGACGGGCCCGTCGGGGGCCGGAGCGCCGGCCCGCAGGTCGCAGTCGAACAGCACGTCCTCGCCCATCCGGAACACGCGATGCGCGGGGCGGAGACCGTCCCGCAGCCGTTCGACCGGCGGGAGCTGCAGACCCGGCCGCCCGTGCCCGATGACGAGCGGCGCGATCGCGACGTGGAGCCGATCGAGGAGCCCGGCCTCGAGGAACCGCGACACCGTCACGCCGCCGCCCTCGACGAACACCGCGTGACAGCCGCGTCGATGCAGCAGCGCGAGCACCGCGTGAAGATCGAAACGGCCGTCGCGGCTCGGCGCGCCGGCGACGTCGGCGCGGCCGAAGCGCTCGCCGGGCTGTGCGCGCGCCGACTCGCAGACGAGCAGCGTGGCGGCCGCGCCGTCGGCGAACACCTGGTGGTGCGCGGGCAGGCGCCGCCGCGGGTCGAGCACCACGCGCAACGGGTTGGGGCCGGAGACGAGGCGTGTCGTCAGCCGGGGATCGTCGCCCGCGACGGTGTCGGCCCCGACCACCACCGCGTCGCAGAGCGCGCGCAGACGGTGCAGATGGACGATGTTCTGCGTCCCGGTGACGAACCGGGAGTCGCCGGTCCGCGTGGCGACGAAGCCGTCGAGGCTCTGTCCGAGGTGTCCGAGCGTGAGCGGCCGGCCCGGACCGGCGGCACACAGCGGCAGGTAGAGCGCGAAGCTCGCGTCCGCGCCGTCGTTCGCCGCGCTGGCGGCCGCCCAGCCGGCGCCCGGTCGCCACGCGAGCGTCGCATCGGTCGCGGTGGACGGCACCTCCCGCAAGCCGCCGGTACCGTCGGGCGCGAACGACACTGCCCGGCCGCGGTCGAAGCCGTTGCGCGCGACGCGCGACGCCGCGAGCAGCGCGCTCCAGGCGCGATCGGCGGGTGGCTGGACCTGCTCCATTGGGGACGAGACCGGGAATCGACGGCCGCGATGCGGACGCGGCGCACGCCGAGTATAGGTCGGGACGGGGCGCCGTGCTGCGGGGCGCCGCTGCTAGAATCGCCTGCCTCCCACGTTCCGCCACCTCCGACCATGGGCGCGCTGCGCACCGCGATCAATCCCCGCTCCGAGGAGTTCCGCGCGAACGCCGCGGCGATGGCCGCGCTCGTCACCGATCTGCGCGCGCAGGTCGACCGCGTCGCGCTCGGCGGCGACGAGAGCTCGCGCACGCGGCACGTCGCCCGCGGCAAGCTCCTGCCGCGCGAGCGCGTGCGGGCCCTGCTCGACCCCGGCTCCCCGTTCCTCGAGTTCTCGCAGCTCGCCGCGTACGGCATGTACAACGACGAGGCGCCGGGCGCCGGGGTCATCACCGGCATCGGGCGCGTCTCCGGCCACGAGTGCCTGATCGTCGTGAACGACGCGACGGTGAAGGGCGGCACCTACTTCCCGATGACGGTGAAGAAGCACGTCCGCGCGCAGGAGATCGCCGCGCAGAACCGCCTGCCGTGCATCTATCTCGTGGACTCGGGCGGCGCGAACCTGCCGACGTGGGACGAGGTGTTCCCCGACCGCGATCACTTCGGCCGCATCTTCTACAACCAGGCGAACCTGTCGGCGGCCGGCATTCCGCAGATCGCCGCGGTCATGGGGTCGTGCACCGCCGGCGGCGCCTATGTCCCGGCGATGTCCGACGAGTCGATCATCGTGAAGGGCCAGGGCACGATCTTCCTCGGCGGGCCACCGCTCGTGAAGGCGGCGACCGGCGAGATCGTGACCCCCGAGGAACTCGGCGGCGCCGAGGTGCACACGCGCCAGTCCGGCGTCGCCGACCACTACGCGCTCAACGACCATCACGCGCTGGCGATCGCGCGGCGCATCGCGAAGAACTTCAATCGCGCGAAGCGTGTCGGCGTCACTGTCGCCGTGCCGCGCGAGCCGCTCTACCCGCCCGGGGAGATCGGCGGAATCATCTCGGCCGACATCCGCAAGCCCTACGACGTGCGCGAGGTGATCGCGCGCATCGTCGACGGTTCGGAGCTCGACGAGTTCAAGCAGAACTACGGCACCACGCTCGTGACCGGCTTCGCGCACATCTGGGGCTACCCGGTCGGCGTCGTGGCGAACAACGGCATCCTGTTCTCGGAGTCGGCGCTCAAGGCCGCGCATTTCATCGAGCTGTGCAGCCAGCGCGGGATCCCGCTCCTTTTCCTGCAGAACATCACCGGCTTCATGGTCGGCAAGAAGTACGAGGCGAGCGGGATCGCCCGCGACGGCGCGAAGATGGTGACCGCGGTGTCGTGCGCGAAGGTGCCGAAGTTCACCGTGATCATCGGCGGCTCCTACGGCGCCGGCAACTACGGCATGTGCGGGCGCGCCTACAGTCCGCGCTTCCTGTGGATGTGGCCCAACGCGCGCGTGAGCGTGATGGGCGGGCAGCAGGCGGCGAGCGTGCTGGCGACCGTGCGGCGCGACGGGATCGAGGCGAAGGGCGGCAGCTGGTCGAGGGAGGAGGAGGCGGCATTCAAGGCAGCCGATCCTCGAGCAGTACGACCGCCAGGGCCACCCGTACTACGCCTCGGCCCGTCTGTGGGACGACGGCGTGATCGCGCCGGAGGACACCCGCCGCGTTCTGGCACTGGGGCTCTCGGCCGCCCTCAATGCGCCGGTCGAGGAGACGAAGTTCGGCGTCTTTCGAATGTAGGAGCGCGGCCATGACAACGACGACCCTGCCCGGCCCGCTCGCGCTCATCTTCTCGATCCAGGATTTCGGGAGCTTCCTCTGGACGCTCTTCACCTGGACGGCCGCGCTGCGGTCGGGTCGATGACGACGATCTACGACCGCCCCGAGCACGAGCAGCTTCGCATCACGGTCGCCCGCTTCCTCGCCGACGAGGTCGAGCCGCACGGCGAGCGCTGGGAGGACGAGGGCTGCGTCCCGCGCGAGGTGATCCGCAAGCTCGGCGACCTCGGCCTGCTCGGCATCACCTATCCGCCCGAGTACGGCGGCGCCGGCGCCGACGCGCTCACCGCCGTCGTGTTCCAGGAGGCGCTGTCGCGCTCGACCTTCGGCGGCTTCATCGTGACGGTGCTGGTGCACACCGACATGGCGAGCCCGCACCTCGTGCACGGCGGCTCGAAGGCGCAGCGCGACCGCTACCTGCGCCGGGTGATCGCGGGCGAGCTGGTGACCGCGGTGGCGGTGACCGAGCCCGACGCCGGCTCCGACGTCGCCTCGATCCGCGCCCGCGCGCGGCGTGACGGCGATGCGTGGGTGCTGAACGGCACGAAGATGTTCATCACCAACGGCGTGCACGGCAACCTCTACTTCGTCGCGGCGCGCACCGATCCGGACGACAAGGGCGCGCGCGGCATCTCGATGTTCATCGTCGAGAAGGGCACGCCGGGCTTTCGGGTCGGCCGCGCGCTGAAGAAGCAGGGCTGGCTCTCGTCGGACACGGCCGAGCTCGTGTTCGAGGACTGCCGCATCCCCGGCGCCAACCTGCTCGGGCGAGGAGAACCGCGGCTTCTACGCGATCATGCGCAACTTCCAGACCGAGCGGATCGCGCTCGGCGCAATGGCGATCGGGCACTGCCAGACGGCGCTGCAGCTCACGCTCGAGTGGGTGATGGGGCGCAAGGCCTTCGGCGCGACGCTGTTCGACATGCAGACGATCCGCCAGCGGCTCGCGATGCTCGATGCGAAGGTCCAGGCGGCGCGGGCATTCCTCTATCATTGCGCCTGGCTCGTCACGCAGGGGCGCGAGTGCGTGCGGGAGGTGTCGGCGCTCAAGGCGCTGACCGGCGAGCTGGCGAACGAGGTCCTCTACGCCTGCCAGCAGTTCCACGGCGGCATGGGTTACATGCGCGAGAGCCCGATCGAGCGCCTGGTGCGCGACGCGCGCGTGCTCGCCATCGGCGGCGGCGCGACCGAGGTGATGCTGGAAGAAGTGGCGAAGCGGTTCAGTCCCTGAGAACGATCGAACGATCATGTCCTACACGACCATCCAACTCGACAAGACCCCCGCCGGCATCGCGCTCGTCTGGCTCAGTCGGCCCGACGTCCGCAACGCGTTCAACGAGACGATGATCGCCGAGCTCACCGACGCGTTCCGCGTCGTGGACGGCGACGCGGGCATGCGCGCGATGGTGCTCGCCGCGCACGGGCCGGCGTTCTGCGCCGGCGCCGACCTGAACTGGATGAAGAAGATGTCGGGCTACACGTTCAAGCAGAACTACGAGGACGCGCTCGGCCTCGCCCGCATGCTGCACACGCTGCACACGATGAAGAAGCCGACCGTGGCGCGCGTGCACGGGGCGGCGTTCGCAGGCGGGATGGGGCTCGTCGCGGCGTGCGACGTCGCGGTGGCGGCGCAAGGTGCGGAGTTCTGCCTCTCGGAGGTGAAGCTCGGGCTCGTCCCGGCGACGATCAGCCCGTACGTCATCGCCGCAATGGGCGAGCGCGCGGCTTCGCGCTACATGCTCACGGCGGAGCGATTTTCCGCGGCCGAGGCCTACCGCATCGGGTTCGTCCAGGAGATCACCCTGGACGAAGAGCTCGACGCCACGATCAATGCCATGCTGGGGGAGCTCGTCGCCGGCAGCCCCGCGGCCCAGGCGTCGACGAAAGAGCTCATCCGCGTCGTCGCGGGCCGGCGGATCGACGACGACCTCATCGGCGACACCGCGACCCGCATCGCCACGGCGCGCGCGTCCGAGGAAGGCAAGGAAGGCGTCCGGTCGTTCCTCGAGAAGCGCAAGCCGGCATGGGCGGCCGAAGCGGCGCCGGCGCGAAAGCCCGCCAAGGGCAAGAAGAAGGGCTGAACGCCGCCGATGTTCACCAAGCTCCTGATCGCCAACCGGGGCGAGATCGCCTGCCGGGTGATCCGCACCGCGCGCCGGCTCGGCATCCGGACCGTGGCGGTGTACTCCGAGGCCGATCGCGGCGCGCAGCACGTGCGCGCCGCCGACGAGGCGTACCTCGTCGGCCCGGCGGCGGCGAAGGAGAGCTATCTGCGCGGCGACCGCATTCTCGAGGTCGCCCGCCGGTCGGGCGCGCAGGCGATCCACCCGGGCTACGGCTTCCTGTCCGAGAACGAAGATTTCGCGACGGCCTGCGAACAGGCCGGCGTGGTCTTCGTCGGCCCACCCGCAGCCGCAATCCGGGCGATGGGCTCGAAGAGCGCGGCGAAGGCGATCATGGAAAAGGCGGGCGTCCCGTTGGTGCCCGGCTATCACGGCGACGAGCAGGCGCCGAAATACCTGCAGGGCCAGGCCGACCGGATCGGCTACCCGGTGCTGATCAAGGCCTCGGCCGGCGGCGGCGGCAAGGGCATGCGGATCGTCGAAAGCGCGGCGGAGTTCGAGGCTGCGCTTGCTTCCTGCAGACGCGAGGCGGCCGCGGCGTTCGGCGACGACAAGGTGCTGGTCGAGAAGTACCTCCGTCGCCCGCGCCACATCGAGATCCAGGTGTTCGCGGACGGGCATTCGAACGCGGTGCACCTCTTCGAGCGCGACTGCTCGGTGCAGCGCCGGCACCAGAAGGTGCTCGAGGAGGCGCCGGCCCCGGGCCTGCCGCCGGAGCGCCGCGCCGCGATGGGCGCGGCGGCGGTCGCCGCGGCGCAGGCGATCGGCTACGTCGGCGCGGGGACGGTCGAGTTCATCGCCGATCAAGCCGGCACGTTCCACTTCATGGAGATGAACACGCGCCTCCAGGTCGAGCACCCGGTGACCGAGATGATCACCGGCGAGGACCTCGTCGAGTGGCAGCTGCGGGTCGCGTGGGGCGAGCCGCTGCCGAAGCGGCAGGACGAGCTCCGGTTCCACGGCCACGCGCTCGAGGCGCGCATCTACGCGGAGGACCCGGCGAAGGGCTTCCTGCCGGCCACCGGACGCATCGCGCATCTCGCGATCCCGCCCGCTTCGCGGCACGTGCGCATCGACACCGGCGTCGCCGCGGGCGACGAGATCACGCCGCACTACGACCCGATGATCGCGAAGCTGATCGTGTGGGACCGCGACCGGCCCGCGGCGCTGCGGCGGATGAAGGACGCCCTGCGCGCGTTCGAGATCGTCGGCCTGACGACCAACGTCGGCTTCCTGTCGCGGCTGGTGTCGAGCACGGCGTTCAGCGGCGCGGACCTCGACACCGGCCTCATCGAGCGCTCGCGCGACGAGCTCTTCCCACGGCCGGCGACGGTGCCGGACGAGGTGCTCGCGCTCGCGACCGCCGCCGAGCTGCTGCGCCTCGGGCGCGAGTCGCGCGCGCACGCGGTCGCGTCGGGCGATCCGTGGTCACCCTGGAGCGACTGCGACGGCTGGCGCCTCAACCAGGACAACCATCACGTGTTCGTCTTCAAGGCGGGCGAGCGGCAGCACGCGGTGACCGTGCACTACCGGCCGGGCGGCGTCTTCGAGGTCGAGCTGCCGGGCGGCCGGCGGATGCTCGCCTGCGAGCCGGCGGGCGCGACGGGCGTGCGCATCTGGCTCGACGACGAATCGATCGCCGCGACCGTGGTGCGTAGCGGCGCGGTTATCGATGTCCTCTGCGCCGGCGAGCGCCACACGTTCGAGCTGCACGACCCGTGGCTCGCCGAGGTGGAAGCCGACGCGCGCGGCGGCGGCCTGTCGGCGCCGATGCCGGGCAAGGTGATCGCGGTGCTGGTCGACATCGGCGCGAAGGTCGAACGCGGCGTGCCGCTCCTCATCATGGAGGCGATGAAGATGGAGCACACCATCCTCGCGCCCGCGGCGGGCGCGGTGAAGGAGATCCTCTACGGCGTCGGCGACCAGGTCGCCGAGGGCGCCGAGCTGATCCGGTTCGACGCGGCGTAGCACGTCGTTCCGGCTTGCGCCGGATAGATAGCAAGACCCGTGAACGTACTGCTCTACATCCCGAAGTCACCCGACGAATGGCGCGAAGCCTTTGCCCGCGCACTGCCGGAAGCGGAGATCCGCATGTGGACGCCCGGCACCGCGTGGCAGGCCGATTACGCCGCGTTCTGGTATCCGCCGCGCGACCTCCTCGACGGCCAGACGCGGCTCAAGGCCGCGTTCAATCTCGGCGCGGGCGTGGACGCGACCCTGAATGCGCTCTCGATTCCGTCCGGCGTGCCGCTCGTCCGTCTCGAGGACGCGGGCATGGGGCGGCAGATGGAGCAGTACGTCGCCTGGGCGGTGCTGCGCTACTTCCGGCGCCTCGACGACTACGCCGCACAGCAGGCGCGCGCCGAATGGAAGGTGCACGCGCCGCGCCGCCACGCCGAGTTCCCGGTCGGCGTGATGGGACTCGGCGTGCTCGGGACGCGCCTCGCGGCGATGCTGCGATCGCTCGGGTTCCCGGTGCTGGGCTGGAGCGCGAGCGCCAAGGCGCTCGACGGCGCGCGCACGTTCGCCGGGCGCGACGGACTCGACGCCTTCCTGCGCGCGACGCGCGCGCTCGTATGCATGCTCCCGCTCACGCCCGACACCGCCGGGCTGCTGAACCGCGACACGCTCGGCAGGCTCCCGCAGGGCGCGTACCTCGTGAACGTCGCGCGCGGTGGCCTGGTCGTCGACGACGACCTCCTCGCGCTGCTCGACAGCGGGCATCTCGCCGGCGCCACGCTCGATGTGTTCCATCAGGAGCCGCTGCCGGCCACGCACCGGTTCTGGTCGCACCCGAGGGTGTTCCTCACCCCGCACACCTCGGCGCTGACGCTCGTCGAGGACTCGGTCGCGCAGGTCGCCGGCAAGATCCGCGCGCTCGACCGCGGGGAGCGGGTGACCGGCGTCGTCGATCCCGGGCGCGGCTACTGACGCTCGCCCCCCGGCCCCGGGGGGCACTCCGGCTAGAATCGCCGCATGCCGCTCCCGCCAAAAGTCCGCATCGTCGAAGTGGGTCCGCGCGACGGCCTGCAGAACGAGCCGCAGACCGTCCCAACTGCGACGAAGATCGAGCTCGTGAACCGGCTGGCCCACGCCGGCCTGCCGGCGGTCGAGGCGGGCGCGTTCGTGTCGCCCAAATGGGTGCCGCAGATGGCCGACTCCGCGGAGGTCCTGAAGGGCATCCGCCGGAAGCCCGGCGTCTCGTACCCGGTGCTCGTGCCGAACATGAAGGGCTTCGAGTCCGCGGTCGCGGCCGGCGTCGACGAGATCGCGATCTTCGGCGCCGCCTCCGAGACCTTCAGCCGCAAGAACATCAACTGCTCGATCGCCGAGAGCCTCGAGCGCTTCGCGCCGGTCGCGGCGGCGGCGCGCGCGCAGGGCATGCGCGTGCGCGGCTATATCTCCTGCGTCGCCGGGTGCCCATACGAGGGCGCGATCGCGCCGGCGGCCGTCGCGGCGGTGGCGAAGGCGCTCGACGCGATGGGCTGCTACGAGCTCTCGCTCGGCGACACGATCGGCGTCGGCACGCCGGGCAAGGTGCGCGCGATGATCGAGGCAGTGGCGCGCGAGGTGCCAATCGGCCGGCTCGCGGTGCATCTGCACGACACCTACGGCCAGGCGCTCGCGAACCTCTACGCCGCGCTGGAGATGGGGGTCGCCACGGCCGACAGCTCGGTCGCGGGTCTCGGCGGGTGCCCCTACGCGAAGGGCGCGTCGGGCAACGTCGCGACCGAAGACGTCGTCTACATGCTCGACGGCCTCGGCATCAAGACCGGCGTCGACCTCGCGCAGGTGTTCGAGGCCGGACGCTTCATCTGCGCCGCGCTCGGGCGCGAGCCGACGTCGAAGGTCGCGAAGGCGCTCGCGGCGAAGAGGGCCGCGTGACGAACGTCGTCTCCATTTCCGCGGTCGCCGCGCAGGCGCCCGGCGACGACGTGCCGTCGCCGTGCATCAACGTCTGCCGGATGAACGAGGCGACGCGTCTGTGCGAGGGCTGCTTCCGCACGCTCGACGAGATCGCCTGCTGGTCGGGCTACACGCGCGAGGAGAAGCTCGCGGTGCGCGCCAAGCTCGAAGCGCGAAAGCACGCAGCCCGCTAGCCGCCTTTGCTTCCCAAGCACATCCAGGTTCTCGAACGCGGCTGGTTGTCGTGCAACAACACCCTGCTCGCCGACGGCGACGGGGTGACGCTGGTGGACTCGGGCTACGGCGATCACGCGTCGCAGACGCTCGCGCTGCTGGACCACGCGCTTGCGGGACGGCCGCTGACGTGGCTCGTCAACACGCACTGCCACTCCGATCACATGGGCGGCAATCGTGCGGTGCAGGAGAAGTTCGGCTGCCGCACGACCATCCCCGCGGGCGAAGCGCCGCTCGTCGACGCCTGGGACGAAGAGGGGCTGATCCTCGGCTTCGCCGACCAGCGCGCCGACCGGTTCCGCTACGACGACACGCTCGTGCCGGGCGCGACCTTCCGCATGGGGGATCTCGACTGGCAGGCGGTCGCGGCGCCCGGCCACGATCCGCACGCGCTCATGTTCTACGCCCCGGCGGAGCGCGTGCTGATCGCGGGCGATGCGCTGTGGGAGGACGGCTTCGGCGTGATCTTTTCGGCGCTGTTCGGCGACTCGCACGCGCTCGTGCAGACGCGCGCCACGCTCGATGCGATCGCGCGGCTCGACCCGCGCACCGTGATTCCGGGCCACGGTCCGGTGTTCGACCGCGTCGTGCCGGCGCTCGAGCGCGCGTACAGCCGGCTGGAGGGCTTCGAGCGCGACCTGACGCGCCTCGCGCGCCACACTGCCAAAGTCATGATCGTGTTTGCGCTGCTGCAGAAAGGCCGCATGGCGATCGCCGAACTGCCGCGCTACTGCGAGGCCGTTGGCATCCTGCGCCACCTCAACCGCGAGTTCCTCGGCATGACGCCCGGGGCGATGGCGGCGTGGCTGGTCGAGGACCTCGAGCGCGCGCGTGCGGTGACGCGGGAGCGCGGCTATCTCGTGGCGCAGGTGCGCGCCTGACCCGACGGAACGGCAACATGCTCGCCACGAGCGCGCCCGTCTCCTTCCACATGTGGCGCGCCTTCAGGCGGCCCTAGGTCAGACCGGCAGCCGCCCGATCCGGGCGGCGGCGTTGCCGCCGTCGATGTCCAGGAACCCGACGGACACCGGCAGCGTGAAGCGCCGCGGCCCCGCGCTGCCGGGATTAACGTAGAGCACGCCGCCGCGCGTCTCGATCGCCGGCCGGTGCGAGTGGCCGGAAACCACGACGCGCCATCCGCCGACGGCAGGCTCGGCCGCGAGCAGCGCGAGCTCGTGGATCACGTGGATCGCGACGCCGCCGAGCTCGACGGTCTCGGTGTCCCGGATCGCGCGCGCCCATGCGCCGCCGTCGTTGTTGCCGCGCACGACCGTCAGCGGCGCGATCGTCCGGAGCGCGTCCAGAACGGCGGGGGCGCCGATGTCGCCAGCGTGCAGGATGTGGCTCGAGCCGCGCAGCGCGTCCAGCGCCTCGGGGCGCATGAGGCCGTGCGTGTCGGAGATCAAGCCGATGCGCATGGGCGGTGAAGCAGGAGCGTTAGCGGCTGCCGAGTTCGCGGGTCACCGGCCGTCCGGACCCCGCGCCGACTCGACCTCATCGTACCCGGCGCCTTTCCATTCGAGCAGCCAGAAGCCGTGGCCGAACGGATCGCCGAGCGATCGAACGCTATTTCCATCTCGGTGCCCGCTTGGCGAGAAAGGCGTTCACGCCTTCGGCGAAGTCGGGATTGCCGGCGAGCTCGATCGCAGCGTCGAACTCGATCGCCAGACCTTCCTCGAAGGAACCCTCGACGCCCTCCGTGACGCAGCGACGAATGGCCGCGAGAGTGGCTGCGGGCTTCTGCGCAAGCGCCGACGCGTACTCGGTCACTCTGGCCCGCAGATCCTCGCCTCGAACGACGAGATCGACGAGGCCGATGTCCAGTGCTTCCGGCGCAGAGATCAGGCCGCCCTCGTAAAGGAGGCGAAGCGCGCGCGGTCGGCCCAGCAGCCGCGCGAGGGCCTGTGTGCCACCAACGGGCGGGATGAAACCGATGTTCACCTCGGGTTGCCCGAGCTTGGCGTCGTGGGCGGCAAACCGGACGTCGCAGTGAAGCACGATCTCGAGCCCACCTCCCACCGCGACCCCGTGAATGGCGGCCAGGAGCGGCTTTCGCGCCGCACGCATTTGGCGCACCAGGGCATGGCAGATCCCGACCCAGGATCGAATGTCCGCCTGGGTCATGCCCTGGAACGTCGTCAGGTCCGCGCCGGTCGAGAAGTACCCGTCAAGCGCGCTCGCAATCACGATCACGCGCACGTCGGCGGCGGTCAGAAGCTCGTCCAGCGCGACGGGCATCTCGCGCAGCATCTCCCAATTGAAGGCGTTGCGCGGCACGCGCCGATACTCGAGCCAGCCGATGCCCTCCGATCGGTGCACCACCAAGTGCTCGAAGGTCATTTCTTAGGCCCTCCAGATGCTGAGGGTGGCGACCGCGCCGACACCGAAGGGACCGAACCTCATTCCTCTGCTCAGGTTGGTGCAGCGACGAACAGCGCGTTCAGCACCTCGCGCCGCTTGGCGCGGTCCACGTGCGTGGCATCGAGCCAGACGAAGCGGCCCGCTGGCGCCGGGGCGGCAGCGGCCTGTGCGGCAGCATGATCGGTCTGTGCATCGGTCAGCACGACCACCCGCGCCAGGTGCGGCGCGCGCGCGAGCTCGTGAAGCTCGAAGGCGCAGCCTTCGTTGCGGCGCTGGAAGCTGCGCAGGTCCATTAGCGCCACGTCGCTGCGCGCCAGTAACGCAACCAGGCTATCGCGCCACGTGTTGTCGTGGCAATAGCACTCGTTGACGCGGTACCGGCCCTCAGTATCGGGCTCGAGCCTGAAGGCGGCCAGGCGTGCGGGGAGCTGGTCGACGCTGAGAATGAAACGCTCCGCCAGCCGGCCGTCGAGGAAGGTGAAGATGTCATCGCCGCCGAGGGTGCGTTCGAGCAGGTCGGTGCCGGCAATCAGCAAAGTGTTGCCGGAAAGCCGCCAGCGCTCGATGACCGTGTCAAACAGCGCGCGCATCGCGCGGTCACGCTGGAATACGCGCAGCACGAGCAGCGTCGGCGGACGGCCGAGCGGGCGATCTTGCTTCTTGACCAGGCCGATTGCAAGCGGGATCCAGAGCAGCGGCAGCAGCATCGCTGCGCCACGCTCGATGGCCTTGTCCAGCAACGCGATGCCCCACACCGCGGTGAACACCACCATCAGCTCGGAGATCCATTGCGCGGAGTACGCTGCGGCAAGCTTACTCGCCAGCCACTTCAGCGGCCGCCAGATCAGCACCCAAGGCAAGGCGATGAACAGCCCAAAGATCAGCAGGAGCGCAGTGTTGGACAGCAGCATGGACCCAGAGGTATCGACCCATGCGGTCAGCGCGTGCAGCCATTCCGGCGGCTGCTTGACCATCAGGCTGAGCAGGTCGAGGCCCGTGATCGATGCCCAGACCAGCACGAGCAGCGGCGGCAAGAGCCAGGGTGCGATCGCGCGTGTCGCATTGCCCATGCAAAGCAAGGCGACGAGAGGCATCGTCGGGCCGATTTGCAAGGCCACCAACAGGAGGATGTCGCCGGCCGGTCTTGCTTCGATCATCCGCCAGGCCACCACCAGGAAGGCGAACAGGGACCAGAGCAACAGCGCGCCGGCCACGCGCTGCCACGACCACCGCCACATCAGGCCCAGCGCGGGGATCACCGGCCAGAGGAAGACGAAGGCCATCGTCAGCGTTTGGGCGGGTGTGGCCAGATGGCCGAACGTCAGCCCGAGCCATAGTGCCGCGCTGGTGAGCGACATCAAGGCTGACAGCGTGACCAGCAGCGCAGCGAGGCGCCAGCCGGCGCGGCGGTTGTCGGCAGCACTCACCGCCGCCGGCGCGACCCATGGCGCCGGCGGCGCCGGCGCAAGGGCCGCAACTCGTGCGCCGACGGGTCGGATCATCAGCGCGCGCATCGCTGTGCGAAAGCGCCAGGCCAACAGCCACGCGCCGAGTGCTGAGAGCGCTACGGCGATGACAAAGACGGCGATGACTTTGCCAACGAGAGAGTCCACGGTCTTCGGCGACGTTGCGCTCCGTGATCCCTGAATGGCCGGTTAGAGCGCACCCCGGCGCCGACAAGCGGTCCCCTCGAACGCATGGTTGGGCGTCGCTGCTCGTGAGGGTGACAAGGTGTGCGTCATTCTCGCGACGAAAGGGCAACAGGGAAGCGCACACTGATCGGGCCCTATTTGCGCAGTGCATTCTTGTAGATCCTGCCGTCCTTCATGATGACGAGCAGGTTCTTCTCCGGATCCTCGATCAGCTTGATGTTGGCGATCGGATCGCCGTCGACGAGCAGGAGGTCGGCGAGCGCGCCTTCCTCGACCACGCCGAGCTTGCCGGGGTACGGATTGCGCTTCCCGGACAGCGCCAGCAGTTGGGCGTTGGTCCCGGTCGCCATGACGAGCGTTTCGGCGGGGGTGTACCAGCGGACCAGCTTGGTCAGCAGTTCCCCCTGACGCTGCGCCAGCGCTCGGGGAGAACAGGATGTCGGTGCCGAACGCCGTCTTGATCTTGTACTTCTTCGCCAGCGCGAAGGTTCTGTCCGTACCGGCGAACACCTCCACCGCCTTGGCCCGCTCCAACGAGCCGGGCGGAAACGCGTCGGCCATTTCGTCGGGAAACGCCTGAGTGCTCAACCAGATGCCCTTCTCGGCGATCAGCTTGGCGGTCGGCTTCGTCCATCAGGTGGCCGTGTTCGATGCACTTCACGCCGGCGGCGATCGCGCGCTGGATCGAGGCGGGCGTGTAGGCGTGCACGGTGACGTAGGTGCCCCAGTTCTCGGCGGCTTCAACGGCGGCGCGCAGCTCGGCCTCGGTGAAGGTGGACGCGTCGAGCGGGCTGTGGGGCGACGCCACGCCGCCGCCCGCCGTCAGCTTGATCTGCGACGCACCCAGCATGAGCTGCTCGCGCACGCGCACGCGGACCTCGTCCGGACTGTCCGCGATCATGGCGGCGCCGAGTCTGCTCCCCGCGAGACTGCGGAGCGCCGAGGATGCGCGGCACTTCGAACGGCTGGCGGAAGTCGCCGTGACCGCTGGTGACGGTGATGATGGCGCCGGACGGGAAGATGCGCGGGCCGGCGACGATGCCCTCGTCGATGGCGCGCTTGAGCCCGAACGCCGGCCCGCCCATGTCGCGAACGGTGGTGAACCCGCGCATCAGCGTGGCCGTAGCCTCGGCGCCTGCCACGAGATTGAGGTAGCCGATGTCCCCCGT
This sequence comes from uncultured beta proteobacterium, assembly GCA_963747775.1. Classification (GTDB taxonomy): domain Bacteria; phylum Pseudomonadota; class Gammaproteobacteria; order Burkholderiales; family SG8-39; genus JAGVSZ01. Next base: position 83,320 of record CAVVGT010000012.1, on the reverse strand, counting down.
GAGCAGCGCTGCGGGCGTCGGCCGCACCAGCATCGTGTGCCAGTGCATGTCGATCAGCCCGGGCATCAGCGTGCGCCCGCCGCCGTCGATGAGCACGGTGGTGGCGCTTCGATCGGTCGGGATCGGACCGGTGGAGATGCGCTCGATCTGGTTCCCGCGCACCAGGACGTTTCTCGGCCCTGAAAGAGTGCCGCTCTTGCCGTCGAAAATCCGGACGTTCTGAAATAGCGTGACCGCGCCGCCGGACGGAGTGGAAGGACTCGCGCGCGGCGCTTCCTGCGCCTGGCCTGCTTGGCAAAGACCGATCAGGAGTGCCGCCAATAGCCAACGGTCGATACTGCCCGCGTCTTAGCTGCTGGATCGTCGCCAGGCCGAACGATGCGAAGACTTGGGAAAGAGCTTCCACGGTTGCCATTGGGCCCATTTGCGCAGATTACCTATTGGGCAGGGCTAACGGGGTCGATGTACCCGAAATCGAGACGAGACCCAACGTGATAGGCTGGTTCGACATCGAAGACCCCGATGGAAACGAGATGCGATGGTACCAAGTGCTGACCAGCGATACTCGAGTGACGGGCGAGCGACAACAGAGCGACGACAACCATGAAGCAGAGGAAGGGCGACTCGAAGGAAGGAAAAGGAGGAGACTCTGCCTCTAAGCTTATAGATGCGAAAATTAAGGAGTTGAGTGACTGGCGGGGCAAGACGCTCGCTCGGGTCCGAATTCTCATCAAGCAGGCCGATCCCCGAAGTGGTCGAGGAGTGGAAGTGGAGAGGGGTTCCGGTGTGGTCGCACGCCGGAATGATCTGCACCGGCGAGACGTACAAGAACGTCGTGAAGATGACCTTCGCCAAGGGCGCCTCGTTGGAGGACCCTTCAGGCCTCTTCAACGCCAGCCTCGAAGGCAACACCAGGCGTGCCATCGATTTCCACGAGGGCGACAAGATTGATGAAGAGGCGTTGAAGGCGCTCATTCGCGCCGCCGTGGCACTGAACACGTCGGTGCGAGCTACCGCTCGCCCCGTTCGCTCTCGGAAGAGACCAAAGAGCGCTTGAGGGGCGTCGTGACACTCTCGCGGCTACCGCACCGCCGCGGGTTTGAGTCACGCCTTTGAATGGTCGGGGGACAACGCTCGCGCCTCAAACGAAGTCCCGGACAACCGGCCCAACGATAGCGATGCACCGGCCCACCGATAGCGATGCACCGGCCCGCTTGCGCGGGCCGGTGCATCGACGGGTCGGGCGTCATAGCCAGAAACCCGTGGCCGACCCGCGCTGCGTCACACGATTGGGGATGGACACTATGGTTCGCGATCGATGACGAGGAAGGTGGGCCCAGCGCGTGCAAACGCCCGCGTCAATGCGTCGCCGATCGCTTTCTGGTTGTTAATCGTGCGGCCTGGAGGCGACGACATGGATTTGGCGCCGGAAGGCCGTATTGCCGCTGCGCGTCCTGCTAAGCGAAGGATTAGGCGCCATTAGGGACACGAGCGGCGGAATCTAGCGCCTGCTCTCAACGTGCCGTGCGAACCTGTTGAGAATCGCTTGCCATCCGTCGCGCTGCTGTTCGACGGAATGCGTGGACTCTGCGTCGAAGGTTTCACGTACGGTCACGACGCCGTTCCGATCCACAAACTCAACTCGCAGTACGCGGTCACCGAACGAGCACTCGATCAACTGATTCGCCACGACCGTGGTGTATGTCCCAGCGAAATCGAAGCCCATGCTGCCATCCTTGGCTTCCATGCGAGATGAAAAGGCGCCGCCGACCCGCAAATCCACGGACGCCTCGGTCGTGTGCCAATCGTCGGACGCGGCGTTCCATTGCTTGATGTCTTCCGGTGTCGTCCAAGCGCGCCAGACCTCTTCAACAGGTGCACAGACGACGGTTTCAATGGTGATCTTCATGTGGCTAGTCCTGTGTCTATGCCGCCTAGCGAAGCCATTTGCGCCGACGACAACCGCGAGTTGATTCCCGGCGTAAGGTCGCTCTGCGAAGACGTCGATTATGTAGAAGTTGCGTGCCATGGCTTTGGCTCCACGCAGGCCGTCGAACGCGGCGCTTGAGCCGCGGCCGACGAGCGAAGCGAGGAGGGAACTGCAAGCGGTACGCTTGCAGCCTGCGGCTCGGAGCGCGGGTTAGACCGCGACGGACGGCGAAGGTACGGGAACACCATCTCGAATGATGGGATGGACTCCCCCCGGCTTCTCGGCATCATCGTGCCAGCTGGCCTCATGTGGTGTGGGGTGTCAGCGCTCAACCGAGGAGAGTCCGAGATGAATGCTACCGCCGCGCTGCCCATCGTGGGCGTCGATCTCGCCAAGTCCGTCTTCCAGCTCGCAATTGCCGATGCCAACTGGCGCGTGGTCGAGCGCCAACGCCTGACGCGTACCCAATTCGAGCGCTGGTTCGCCAACCGTGCCGTCGGCCTGGTCGTGATGGAGGCCTGCGGCAGCGCGCACCACTGGGCGCGCTGGCTCAGTGGCCTGGGCATCGAGGTCCGGCTGCTGCCGGCGCCGTACGTGCGCGCCTACGTGAAGCGCAACAAGACCGATGCGGCCGACGCCGAGGCGCTGCTGGAAGCGGCGCGCTGCGCCGACATCGTCCCGGTGCGCGTGAAGTCGGTCGAGCAGCAGGCCCTCCAGGCGCTGCACCGCACGCGCTCGCTGTGGATGGCCACGCGCACCGCGCGCATCAACGCGCTGCGCGGCTTCTGCCGCGAGTTCGGCATCGCGATCGCGCAGGGCGCGCGCCTAGGGCTGGAGCAGATCGCCCGGGTGCTCGCCGATCCGAACTCGGCCATTCCCGATCTCATCCGGGAAACGATGAAGCTGCTCGTCGAGGAGATCCGGCTGCTCGAGGCGCGCGATCGGGCAGCTCGAGCGCGAGCTGACGCAATCGGCACGCCAGTCGAGCGCGTGCACGACGCTGCTGTCGATTCCCGGCGTGGGACTGCTCACCGCCACGGCCATGGTGGCGGCCACCAGCGGCAGCGTGCGCACTTCCGCGACGCGCGCCACTTCGCCGCCTGGTTCGGCCTGACGCCCAAGGAATACTCCTCGGGCAGCACGCGGCGCATCGGACGCATCTCCAAGCGCGGCGACCGCTATCTGCGCATGCTCCTCACCCACGGGGCGCGCTCGGTGCTGCGCGCGGCCACCGCCGCCACCCAGGCCGGCCGCGCAGTCGACGGGCTGCGTAGCTGGGCGCTCGCCGTGCAGGCACGAAGCAACCACAACAAGGCCACCTGCGCGCTCGCCAACAAGCTCGCGCGCATCTGCTACGCGTGCCTGCGCGACAGCGCGCCCTACGGGCAGATCCGACGGCCGGAAAAGAAGATCACCCGCAGCGCTTATCCGATCCCGGCCTGAGCGCGCGAGATCGCTTCGACTGAACGAACTCACCCCGCCATCGCTTGCGTAGAGACTGATCGCCCACCATGGCACCCCGGGTCACCCCCGCACCGACTGACGCCGATAACCCTGCGTGGCGAGCTATCACGCTCTGCCCGTTGCAACGATTGGCGCCTCGGTGCTCGCAGATTCCATGTCGGCACGGGCCACACAGAGCCCACTCACGATGCCGGATATACGACTGCAGGCGTTCCCTCCGTGCCAGAACTATCGATCAGCCTCTTCCTTCTTGGGGGGAGTCCATATACGCGGGTTAGGGCTTCGTCGGCTGGCTGTTTGCTCCCTGATTACTGTCATCTTCACGGTCACGGGCTGGTAGTGCATCGCGAAACTCGGCAAAAGTCTTCCATGCAGGAACCGGTGGCGTGTAATCGGGTTTCGGCACGTACGCCGAGAGTTCAACAAGCTGCATCTTGTGAATGTAGCGTGGGCATACCGGGAAGATTCGGTGCGCCGTCATGCGAACAATGAACACCGAGCCAGGGTATTCGGCGCGTAAAGGGTCGTCCGCTCTGATCTGCGCTGTGGCGTTGACCCGAAGGCGTTTTTGATTCTCGAAGTCGATGAACAGTAACCCCAAGTGAGGATTGGCGAGAATGTTTCCCCAGGTTCGATACATTCCGTTGCCATCGTAGTCGGGAATGGCAAGAGTGCGGCCGTCGAGGACGCGCACGAATCCGGGCAATCCACCCTTATACGAACAGTCCGGACGGCCGCGGCCGTCTGCGGTTGCCACAAAGAACATCGAACAACGTTGAATGAACGCGCGATCCTCGTCGGTGAACGCTGTGCGAACAATCGTTTTCTCCAGCCGATCAGCGAGGCGCCTCGTTTCGCGCAGGTCCTGAAGCTGGCGCATCCCATCGTGGTACATCGGATCGTCTGCCATGGTCCCTCTCGGTGCGTGGGTGTGGTCGAGCCCTAAACGTTCCCGATCAGTGGCCGCGAAGCAGGCGGGCGCAAGCCCGCTGCGAAGCGGTCCGCCGTATCGGACGGTTGGGCGCCACTTGCGACAGAGCTGTCGCGGGCCTCTCAATGGGTTGCGGGCGTCGCGAGATCACTCGGAATCCTGTTCGATTCAGTCTCGACGTCCCACGCTTGCGCGACAATGCGCCAGGTGCCGCTGTCTCGGACAAGAACGATGGCGCTAACGTCGCGAGTCACCGTTGAGTTGTTCTCAAGCATCTCGCAGGCAGCGAAGGCGACAGCGACGTTGCCGAACACTCGCACGGCGCAACCGAGAGGAGTTTCCTGGAACGAAACGAGCTTACCCTGGGCTCGTAATCTTTTCATCCGATGGATGAACTGATCGATCGTTTGAGACCTTAGCGGGCGCGCCGCAGGGAAAAGGCGTGCGTCGGGAATAACCCCTTGAGCGAACGCCTGCCAGTTCGGTTCTTGGTCGCGCGTCCAAGCGAGGCCGCGGAACTGATTCAGCACGAGCTCCCTGATCAGGGAGAGGTCGTCGATCTCAGCACGTATCTCCTCGGGCATGTCGCGCTCCAGTCCGTTCGGCGAAAGCGAAACGATACTCGCGCAGCTCCTTCCTTCAGCGTTGGGTGGGGGTGTCCACATTATCCGGTGAGGTGCTGTCGACCCTGCGGCGAATTGTTAGGCCGTCGCAGTAGTGTCCGGATGTTAGACAAACAAACTCAACTGGTTAGCCGAATTCAAGGTGTCGGGCTCCGGTGCAGAGAGCGTAAGCAGTTGATCCAGCGGCGTTCGCTCGAACATCGTGAGACTCAGGATTTGTAGGATCTCGTACAAACTTGCCGAGATATCGAGCCGTTTCTTGACGATGGCCACCAGCACGTAGACGGACACCGCGATCCAGACTTGTGACTTGACCGCGTTCTCGCTGGTGCCGAAGAACGCCTTGATCCGAAGATGCTGCTTGATCCATTTGAAAAAGAGCTCCACTTGCCAGCGCAGCCGATAGAGCTGGGTGATGGTGAAGGCGGGCAACGCGAAGTTGTTGGTCAGGAACACCAGCCGTTTGCCCGACTCCGGATCGTTGAACTTGATCCTTCGCAGCGGCTCCTCGAATCCCTTGCGGGAGTAAAAACCCGTGAGCACCACCGTCTGGTCGCAGACCAGCCCAGTGGTTCGGTCGACCGGAGCGGAGTAGCGGCGGCTCGCCTGGAAGTTGGACTTGGCGCGGGTGACGAAGAAACTGCCTGCCTGGTGCAAGCGCGCCAGGCGCTCGAAGTCGATGTAGCCCCGATCCATCACATAGAAAGCACCCGCCTCGGGCAGGAGCTCGTCCAGGATGTTGACGTCGTGGAGTTTGCCGTCGCTGATGAAGATGAAAGACGGGATGTTGCCGCGCAGGTCGAGCAGCGTGTGAAGCTTCACTGCCGCCTTGGTGGAGCGAAATGGTGCCCAGGGGAACATCGACAAGCACAGGTCGATCGTCGTGGAATCGAGCGCGTAGACAGTGTTCTTCAACTCGACGCCGAAGGAGTCCTCGGCGTAGAGCCGGCGGGCGATCCCAATCAAGCTCTGGGCGAAGTCGCAGTAGATGCGCCAGTCGCGCGACTCGTTCGCATCGGCCAGCGTGCTGCGCGACACCGCACTGCGAATGCCCATGTGATAGAGCTTGGCGGATTGCGCTCGCAAACACGCTTCGATGTCGCGCAGGCTCTCGCGAAAGGTGAGCTGCGCAAAGGCCATGCACAGGTAGTGCTCCAGACAGCTGAACGACTTGACCTTGAAATGACCACGGTAGCGTGCGACACATCGCCGGAAGGTAGTCAGCGGAAGATGCCCCATGAGCTGCGAGAACACGAGCTTGCCCAGATTCATCGGTCGACCCCGCGAGGAATAGCTCCGCAGGGTCGCAGAATCGGTGCTCGCGGTCGAAATCGAGACCAGGCAACAACATGAACTACCTATTTCGCATCAAGCAGTTCTGGAACATCGAGCGGTAAACATCCGGACACTACTGAGGCCGTCGTTGACTTAACGGACGTGTTCTTGCTTCGCTTGCCAATAGCTCCAGAACCAGCGCCCCACAATAAGCGGCGGAACGTCGGGCATTCCATGTGGCTCGGGGCGGGGCAGACGGCGGCGTGTCTCAGGCCGTCGCGCATGGCGCTCAGCTTGCGAATCTTCCCGTCCAGTTCCTCTGCCTTGGCCGAGAGTACGCGCCGGTCAATGTTCGGGCGCCCGTCAGACGCGAACATGCGCGCGATTTCATCGAGCGAAAAGCCCGCAGAGCGTCCCAGTGCGATCAGCGCCAGCCGTTCCAGCACGCCGGGATCGAACAGGCGGCGCAGTCCCCGCCTGCCGACAGAGGCGATCAGGCCCTTTTCCTCGTAGAAGCGCAGCGTCGAGGCAGGAACGCCGGACCGCTTCGCCACCTCGGAAATGTCCATTTCTCGCGCCCCTTGACCTCAAGTTGACTTCAAGTGGCACTGTGCAGCTTGTGCCGCTTGAAGGCAATCAATTGGGGACGGTCATGGACTATTTGGTAGGCATTCTGCTCACCGGGGTGGGCGCGACGGCGCTGACGGACCTCTGGGCGATTGCCCGGAAGCACCTTCTCGGCATCCCTCCACCGAACTATGGGCTGGTGGGCCGCTGGTTCGCCTATATGCCGCGCGGGCGCTTTTGCCATGATTCCATCGCGGCAGCGCTACCGGTGCACGGCGAGCGCCTGATCGGGTGGACCGCACATTACCTGACCGGTGTTGCGTTTGCGGCCATCCTGCTTGGTGTTTGGGGCCTCGCTTGGATTCACCACCCGACGATCGGGCCCGCGCTACTCGTCGGGATCTGCACCGTGGCGGCGCCCTTCCTGGTGATGCAACCGGGCATGGGCGCCGGCATCGCCGCCAGCCGCACTCCGCGCCCTGCCGCCGCCCGGTTTCAGAGCCTCGTCACGCACGCGATTTTCGGCCTCGGACTCTATGCAGCCGGCTGGGCTACCAGCTTTCTGTACACGGCGTAAAGGCGGCGTCCGCAACAGCACTTGCTTGGTCAGCTACTTCTGACAGGAGTATGAAATGCGTATTCCCGCTCGTTTTGCACCGATCCTCTTCGGCGCCCTTCTCTCGGCCATCATGGTCGGCATCGTGATATAGGCGTAGACAACTGCAAAGGCAGCTATTACGGCGTAGATCAGCCATTCGGCTCTGAAGAGTTTGCTTCCCCATCGCAAACGAACCTTTGCGCCCTCAACATCCACGGTATCTCCTCGCGCAAAATCCTCGCCGCGTCGAACCATTTGAACAAGATCTCCGAAGGCATCCATTTCAAACTTGCGGGCCCAGGTTCAGTAGTACCTATAGAAGTCGAAATTACGCATCATCAAGAGCGCCCAAACCACGCACACGAAAAGCCCGAGCGCGCCTACACCTCTTGCTAGGGAGATCGTGGGTTTCAAGAACGTAATGAGAAAGGCCGCAAACGACAGGAGAAACGCATTGACTGCAACGCCCCTGGCAGACTTGCCCGGTTGCCAGGCCTGCACGGTGTCCGACCACCAAACCCGCAGAGCGCAGGCGCGCAACTAATCGCGCCCCGCCCCCGGCGGCACGCCCCCTCGCCTGCAGGCGCCGGCCGATTCCGGGCATTGAGCCCCGCTCGACCGCCCTCATGTAGAGTCTGGTCGACCTCCACCCACCATGTTCCGCTCGATCCCGCCCGTCACCCGCGCGCTGATCTTCGCAAACGTCGCGATCTTCTGCGCCCAACTCCTGCTCGGTGACGGGTTCGTCGCCGCCTTCGCGCTCTGGCCGCTCGGCTCCGCGTCGATGCTCGGCCCCGAGTCGGGCGCGGGCTTCAACCTGTGGCAGCTCGTCACCTACGCGTTCCTGCACGGCAACACCCTGCACCTCTTCTTCAACATGTTCGCTCTGTACATGTTCGGCGGAGAGATCGAGCGCGTGTTCGGCCCGCGGCGTTATCTGCAGTACTACTTCGTTGCGGTGATCGTCGCCGCGATCACGCAGCTCGTCGTGTCGGGGGTCGGGAGCGCCACGCCGTACCCCACCGTCGGGGCATCGGGGGGCGTGTTCGGGCTGCTGCTCGCATTTGGAATGCTGTTCCCGCGCCGCATGATCATGCTGATCTTCCCGCCGATCCCGATGCCGGCGTGGCTATTCGTGACGGTGTACGGCGCGCTGGAGCTGTACCTGGGCGTGACCGGGACGTCGCAGGGCGTCGCGCACTTCGCGCACCTCGGCGGCATGCTCGGCGGGTGGCTGCTGCTGCGCCGCTGGCGCCGGCTGGCGGCGCAGCGCGGCGGCTGGTGACGCGCAGCTATTTCACGCGCAGCGCGCGCCAGGGATAGGTGCGGCCGTCGGGCGAGGAGACCTGCCCGACGATGCGGTCCGAAGAGGCGTTGCCCTGGAACCGGATTGCGCCCCCGGCCGGATCGTCGATCCGGAACGCGACGTAGCGCCCCTTCACCTCCGAACGCTCGATCGGTCGCGCCGAGCCGTCGATGCGCGCGATGCCGCCGAGATTCTGGAATGCCTGCTCGAGCTCCAGCTCGATCTCCATCGAGCCGTCGCCCACCGGCACGCGCGTCTCCCATTTTCCGGCGAGCTGCGCCGGGATGATCCACAGGAAGAGCGTGCTCGTCTTGCGCAGCCCGATCTTCTTCTCCGGCGCCGCCACCTCGATCCTCGCGTCGGGCGCCCACTCGCCCATGTCCCAATCGTGCGACACCACGCGCGCACCGGCGCGCAGCTCGGCGAGAAGCCGCGGCCGCAGTCGGAGGTTGAACTCGGGCAGCAGGTACATCGTGACCACCGTCGCCGCGCTCAGGTCGGTCTCGAAGATGTCCTCCTTGAGGAAGCGCGCGCGGTCGGCGACGCCGGCCCTCGCCGCGTTGTCGGTGCTCTCCTTGACGAGGTAGTTGTCGTAGTCGATGCCGACGCCGCTCGCGCCGTACTGCTTCGCCGCGGTGATCACGATGCGGCCGTCGCCCGACCCGAGGTCGATCAGGAAATCGTTGCCGCGCACGCCCGCGAGCTCGAGCATCGCCTCGACGACGTTCTGCGGCGTCTGGACGTACGGCACCTCCTCTCCGCGTGCGGCCGTCGCCGCGAGCAGCAGCAGCGCGCAGAGCAGGCGCAAGGCGGTCACGGGGCCCGCCTCCGCACCGCGCGCCACTGCGCCCCGCCGTTCAGGTCGCCGCTCATCGTGTCGCCGTCGATCCGGCCGGCGTAGTCGCCCGCGAACGGCGCGGACCCGGGCACGATGAAGCGGATCTCGGTGCCGTGCAGCGCCGCGAGCTCGAGCGCCACGCGCGCTTCGCCGCCGGCGGCGGCACCGCCGATCTGCTGATACGCCTGGTCGAGCGCGAGGCGGAACGACGTGCCGTCGCCCTCGCGCACGACCTCCCACTCGCCGGCGACGCGCGCCGGCACGTACCAGAGGTACAGCCAACGCTCCGAGTGCGACGCCGACCAGTCGTCGGAGGCATCGACGTTGATCCGCGCGTCCGGACGCCAGTCGCCGACCGCGAAGCGATGCGCCACGACGCGCGTCCCGGGGCGCATCTCGGCGAGGATCTTGGGCAGGAGCTTGCGGTTGGTTTCGGGCAGGAGATAGAGCGTGAGCACCGTTGCCTCGCGCAGGTCGGCTTCAAACAGGTCGCGCGCGACGAACCGCACCCGCCCGGCGACCCCGGCTTTCGCGGCCTTCTCCTGCGCCTCGGCGATCAGCGTGCGGTCGATCTCGACGCCGAGCCCGCGCGCGCCGAACTGTTTCGCAGCGGCGATCACGATGCGCCCGTCGCCCGAGCCGAGGTCGACGACGAGATCGCTCGGACCGACTTCGGCGAAGGCGAGCATGCGCTCGACGATCGAATGCGGCGTCGGGACGTAGGGGTCATAGCCGACGTCGTAGGTGTACCCGTGCGCGACGGCGATCGCGAGCGCCATGGCAACGATGGCAGCGGCTCGGCGCATCGCTCAGCGCACCGCCCGCCACGTGCCCGTGGCGCCGTCCGCCCGCGCGACGCGGCCGGAAATCGCGTCGCCGTCCGCGGTCCCCTCGTAGCGTCCCGCGAACGGCGTCGCACCGGAGACGGTGAACGCGAGCCCCGTGCCGTTCGCACGCCCGCCCTGCAGGGCCACCGAGTCCAGCGTCCCTTCGAAGAACTGATAGCGCTGTCGAAGCGCGAGCGTCGCGGACTGCGCGCCGGGCAGCGTGGTCTCGAGGCGCCACTGGCCCTGGACGCGCGCCGGCACGACCCACATGAACACCTTGCTCTCGCGGCTGATGCCCACCGCCTTGTCCGGTGCGGGCATGGTCTCCTGGTGGTCCGGCGGCCAGTCGCCCAGATCCCAGTCGTGCGACACGACGCGCGCCCCCGGGCGCAGCTGCTCGAGGATGCGCGGTGCGAGCTTGATGTTGAGCTCGCGGAAGAGGTACAACGTCAGCACGGTCGCCGGCCGGAGGTCGGTCTGGAAGAGATCCTGCTCGACGAACTTCGCCCGGTCGCCCACGCCGTTGCGCCGCGCGTACCAGTTCGCCTGCGTCACCAGGCTGGGCTCGATCTCGATGCCCAGCCCCCGTGCGCCGTACTTCTTCGCCGCGGTGATGACGATGCGCCCGTCGCCCGCGCCGAGGTCCATCACGAAATCCTCGGGACCGACCTTTGCGAGCTGGAGCATCCGCTCGACCACCGACTGCGGCGTCGGGAAGTACGGCGCGTCCCGGGGCGGCGGCGAGTCGCTTTGCGCGACCGCGGCCGCCGCGACGAGCATTCCGGCCAGCGCGACCACGGCCCTCATTTCGCGTCGCCCGCCGCGCGGCCCTCGGGAATCGGCTTGCCGCTGTCGCGCCATTCGACGGCGGCGTGGAAGCCGTGCGCCTCGGCGTGGCGCTTGAACCACATCCCCTCGGGGGTGTGCCGGGTGATGCCGTCGAAGAGCGTCGCGATCATCTGCGTGCTCGTGAGCCCCATGTTCTCGTAGGCCTGGTTGATCATCAGCTTCTGCATCATGAGCTGGTTCCTGGGCACCGCACTCATCCGCTCGGCGAGCGCGTCGACCTCGGCGTCCAGCAGGTCCTCGGGCACTGCTTCGTAGACGAGCCCCCAGGCCTTGGCGGTCCTGCCGTCGATCGTGTCGCCGGTGAGGAGCATGCGCTTCGCCTTCTCGGCGCCGAGGCGGTACACCCACATCGCGGTGGTCGGGCAGCCCCACACGCGCGCCGGCATGTAGCCGATGCGCGCGTCCTCCGCCATGACCACGATGTCCGCGCACAGCGCAATGTCCGACCCGCCCGCGACCGCGTAGCCGTGCACCTTGCAGAGCACCGGCTTGTAGCTGCGCCAGATCGAGAAGAAGTCGTCGGTGAAGCCCTTCATGATCCGGTAGTCCTGCATCGGGTCCCAGGGCATGTCCTGGATCAGCGGGGTCTCGCCTTCCGCGTACTGTTTCAGGTCGTAGCCGGCGCAGAACGCGCGCCCCGCGCCCGCGAGCACGATCACGTGCACGGCATCGTCGGCGTTGGCCTGCTCGACCGCGCGGCGGATCTCGCCCGGCATCGCCGCGTTGATCGCGTTCAACCGCTCGGGGCGGTTCAGGGTGATGCGCGCGATGCGGTCTTGCCGGTCGTACTTGAGCGTCGTGTAGGTCATCGCAGCTCCTCAGCGTCGTGCCAGGGCGAGCATGCGCCGCGCCGCCTTCACGACCGGCCCCTCCAGCATCTTGCCCTCGAACTCCACCGCGTTGCCGCCCGCCTGTTCCAGCGCGGCGATCATCCGCGTCGCGCGATCGACCTCGGCCGCGGTCGGTGTGAAGGCGTCCACGATCGGCGCGACCTGCTTCGGGTGGATCGCGAGCTTGCCGGTGAAGCCGAGCGCCTTAACCCGCTGGCAATCGGTGCGCAGGGCCGCCGCGTCGTCGAGCGCGAGGTGCGGCACATCGAGGAGCCCCAGCCCGGCACTCGCGGCCGCCTGGGCGAGGCGCGAGCGGCCGTAGAGCAGCGGCTCCCAGGCGAGCTCGGCGCGCAAGTCCGCGGCCAGGTCGACGCCGCCGAACGCGAGGACGCGCACCCGCGGGTCCGCTTGCGCGATTTCCACCGCCGCCTCGAGCCCGCGCGCCGACTCGATCAGGCAGACGAGACCGATCGCCGCCTGCGCGCCTTCGAGATGGCGCGCATAGAGCCGGACCTCGAACGCCGACTCGACCTTAGGGACCATCACGAAATCGGGCACGACGCCGCTCGAAGCGAGCGCGTCCAGATCGCGCAGGCCGGGGCCGGTGTGGATGTTGTTCACCCGCAGCCCTTTGAGCTGCTGGGGTCCGAGGCCGGCGCGAAAGTCGCCGTGGAAGTGCTTGATCAGGATGGCGCGCGCCTCGTCCTTCGCCGGCGCGGCCACGGCGTCCTCGAGGTCGAGGATCAGCGCGTCGGCGCCGGTGGCGGCGGCCTTCGCGAAGCGCTCGGCGCGATTGGCGGGGGTGAAGAGAAGTGCGCGGCAGTGAGCGAGATCGGCGCGGGGCATGGGGACGGTGATCTAGGCGTAGCCCGCGGCGCCGTAGGGCGTCGCGGCGCCGCGGCGGTACACGAGCAGGTTGCGCCGGTACGAGAGCACCAGCTCGCGCCGCTGGTTGTAGGCGCGCGTGTCGACGGTGAGAATGCCCTCGTTCGGGCGCGACTTGGACTCCCGTTTGTCGACGATCGTCGACTCGGCCTCGATCGCGTCGCCCGCGAACACCGGGACGGGGAGCTTCACGTCATACCAGCCGAGGTTCGCGACGACGCGGCCGAACGTGCGGGTCGTGAGCGCGGTCGCGGCCCCCACCACAAAGGTCTCCATCACCCGGTAGCGGCCGCCCGCGTGGGCATCGACCCAGGTCGAGTCGTGGAACTGCGGGTTGACCTCGAGCGCGCGGAACGCATGCTCGACCGCCTCGTCCCGATAGAACGCGCGCCGCGGGAAATGGACGAACGTTTCCCCGGGCTGTGCGTCCTCGAAGAAGAGGCCGTAACGCTCGACGAGCGCGCCGTCGCCTTGCGCGACGTACATGCCGAACCGCTCCTCGTCGGCGATCGGCAGCGCCGGGCGGCCGGCCTCGTCGGGGTGCGCGCCGCGGCGATAGATCGCGACGTCGTAGACGAGCTTCCCGATCTCGGTGCCCGCGCCGTTGACGCCGCGGGTGGCGACGGTGACCACGCCGTGGTCCGGCGCATCGCCCGGCCGGACGCCGGTCACCTCCGACTCGGCGTACAGCGTGTCGCCGCCGAACACCGGCCCGGTCAGCGCGATCTCGGCGAACCCGAGGATCGCCTTCTTCCGGCCGAAGGTCTTCGACGCCATGCCGATGACGCGCTGGATCGTGAGCGTCGACACCATCAGCGGGCGCCGCCACGCGGTCTGCTCCGCGTAGTGCGCGTCGTAATGCAGCATCGCCGAGTTGAGCGTGTCGAGCGCCTCGTCCGCGTTGTCCTGCTGCGACACGGTCACGCCGGGGCGGTGCCGGAAGCGCTGGCCGGCGGCGAACTCCTCGAAGTCGAGGCCGAAGCGCTCCTGGTAGCGCTTCTCGCCGGCGCGCAGAAATGCGTGAAAGGCCATGTGCGTCGTCCCGCCGCCTACTTCGCGAGCAGCTCGTAGCCGCTCGGGTTGTCCGGGCACGGGCCGAAACCGCACTCAAGCAGCGTCGACACCGCGTTGGCAAGGACGACGAGGACGAACAGCCAGCCGAGCGCCTGCGCGCCGGCCGACGGCCGGAGCGCATGCACGCCCTCGACGAACTGCGCCTCGATGAAGAGCATCACGCCGGAGAAGGCGATCAGCACCACGAAGCCGACGAGCGCCCAGGTGTAGAAGTGATAGCCGAGCACCGCGGATCCGTACGCGCCGGTGCCCGGCACGATGTAGAACAAGATCTGGCGGACCGCGAAGGCGGCGCCCGCGAGCGCACTGACGATCACGATGCCGTAGTGCGACTCCGAGGCGCCGAACCGGACGTTCAGCATGAGGCCGAGGCCCGCCGCGAGGAGCGCCGCGCGCTGGAGCAGGCAGAGCGGGCACGGCAGCTCCCCGCGCGCGATCTGCCAATAGAAGGCGAAGAGCATCACGCCGCAGACGCCGGCGAGCGCGAGCGCGTTCAGGGTGCGGGCGAGCGCAGTCACGGCTACAGCGCGATCTTGAGCGGGACGGTCACGTGCCCCGCGAACGAGTAGAGCAGGAGGGCCGCGGCGACGACCCACACGAGGACGGAGGTCCTGCGCAGGCCGAGCGCGACGGCGAGGGCCGCGAGGACGAGCACGACAAACGGCAGCGCGACCGGCAACGAGATCATCGAATGGCTCCCCTGGGCCACGGCCCGAAGCATACCGGCGTCGCCGGCCGCGCGTCGTCGGCGCCGCGCTACTCGTACTTGCGGGTGTCCTCGATCACCTTGCCGTCATTCGGCAGCTCGCCGGGTGAGCGCACGGCCGCCTCGCCGCGCAGCTTGGTCACGTCGCGGAGCGTCGCGACGATCCGCTCGGCGAGGCCGGCGGGCGCGCTCTCGACCTCGCAGTGGAGCGTCATGCGGTCCTGACCATCCGCGGTGTCCACGATCAGGCGCGCGCGCCTCACTTCCGGGTGGCGCTTCACCACCTCCGCGATCTGGGAGGGGTGCACGAACATGCCTTTCACCTTGGTCGTCTGGTCGGCGCGCCCCATCCAGCCCTTGATGCGCACGTTCGTGCGGCCGCAAGGGCTGGGGCCCGGGAGCACTGCGGACAGATCGCCGGTGGCGAACCGGATGAGCGGGTAGTCGGGGTTGAAGGTCGTGACGACCACCTCCCCGACCTCGCCGTCGGCGACCGGATCGCCCGTTCCCGGCCGGACGATCTCGAGGAGAATGTTCTCGTCGACCGTCATGCCGTCGCACACTTTGCCGTCCGGCCCGCGCGACTCGTAGGCGATGAGCCCGAGATCGGCGGTGGCGTAGCACTGCATGACGCTCAAGCCGCGATCGGCCATCGCCGCGCGCAGTGCCGGCGGGACGTACTCGCCTCCCACCATGGCCTTGTTCAAGCATGCGACGTCGGCCTTCAACTCGTCGGCCTTCTCGACGATCAGCTTCAGAAACGACGGCGTCCCGATGTAGGCGCTGATCCGCAAATCGGCGATCGCGGCGACCTGCATCTCGGTCTGCCCGACGCCGGTGGGCACGACGGCGCACCCGCAGGCGAGCGCGCCGGTCTCGAGCATCGAGCCGGCCGGCGTGAAGTGATAGGCGAAGGTGTTGGCGACGAGGTCGCCCGGCCGGAACCCGGCGGCGAACAGCGCGCGGCCGGTGCGCCACCAGTCCTTTCCGTACCCCTCGGGCTCGCAGATCGGGCCGGGCGAGACGAAGATCTTCGCGAGCTTCGCCACCGGCGTCGCATTGAGGCCGCCGAGCGGACGGATTCGGGCCTGCAGCGCCTTCAGGTCGGACTTGCGCGTGACCGGGAGCCCGGCGAGCGCGGTCCGCGAGACGATCTCGCGCGGGTCGACGTGCTCGAGCATCCGCGCGAAGCCCGGTGCGTTCGTCCGTGCGTGCGCGACCTGCCGCGGCAGCCGCGCGAGCAGATCGCGCTCGCGCGCCGCGATGTCGCGGGTCTCGAGGGCGTCGTAATGTTCCGACATCAGGAGAGCCAGCGCTTGCGCCGTCGGTAGAACTTGGTGTCGCGGAAGTTCTTGCGGCCGCCGGTCGACACCCCGAGGTAGAACTCCTTCACGTCGTCGTTCTCGCGCAGCCGCTGCGCCTCGCCGTCCATCACGACCCGGCCGTTCTCCAGGATGTAGCCGTAGTCGGCGTACTTGAGCGCGATGTTGGTGTTCTGCTCGGCGAGGAGGAACGACACGCCCTCCTTCTGGTTGAGGCTCTTCACGATTTCGAAGATCTCCTCGACGAGCTGCGGCGCGAGCCCCATCGACGGCTCGTCGAGCAGGATCATCTTCGGATGCGCCATCAGCGCGCGGCCGATGGCGGTCATCTGCTGCTCGCCGCCCGAGGTGTAGCCGGACTGCGAGCCGCGCCGCTCACGCAGGCGCGGGAAGTAGCTGTAGACGAGGTCGAGGTCGCGCTTGAGGTCGGCCCGGTTGACGCCGCGCGTATAGGCCCCGGTGAGGAGGTTCTCCTCCACGGACAGGTGCTGGAAACAGTGCCGGCCCTCCATCACCTGGCACACGCCCCGCCGCACCAGCTCGGCCGGGGTGCGCGCGTCGATGCGCTCGCCGTCGAACTCGATCGAGCCCTTGGTGACTTCGCCGCGCTCGGCGCGCAGCAGGTTCGAGATCGCCTTCAGGGTGGTGGTCTTGCCCGCGCCGTTGGCGCCGAGGAGGGCGACGATGCGGCCCTTCTCGACCTTCAGGGACACGCCCTTGAGCACGAGGATGACGTGGTTGTAGATGACCTCGATGTTGTTCACCGCGAGGTAGGCCTGCTCGGCGGCGGCTGGCTTCGGCACTGCGGACATCGCCTGGCAATCCTGCAAAATGGTTGCGGGCGCCGGAGCGCCCGCAGGAACAGTCGGTAAGCGCGCGCCGGCTCGCGCCCGCGCGTTCCCGTCAGGTCACGCGTCCTTCGCGCAGTCGCGGATCTCGATCTTCTTGTCGGCCGCGTAGCGCTTGGCGGTGCTGTTGACCAGCGGCTTGATGATCGTCTCGTCGGCTTCGTACCACTCGTTCCCGACGATCCACTTCGTGCCGTCCCAAGTCTGGATGCGCGCGCGGCGCACGCCCTCGTGGTCCTTGCAGGTCGTCTGCATCGGCTGGAGGATGCCCACGAACCCGAGGCGCTTGATGGCCGCGTCGTCGATGTAGAGGTTCTCGAGGCCCCAGCGCACCTGCTCGCCGGTGAGCGACTTCTTGCCGTAGCGGTCCTGCGCCTTGCGCACCGCTTCGACGCTGAGCATCGCCGACATCAGGCCGCGGTTGTAGAGCACCTCGCCGACCTCGTCCTTCGGACCGGTGCCCTGGCCCTTGTCGTGCACCAGCTTCAGGATCTGCTCGTGCACCTGCGTGCGGCCGGACGAATGCTGCAATGCGAGGGCGTTGTAGCCCTTCGCGCCCTCGCCCGCGGGCCGCACGTCGGGCTCGGCGCCCGACCACCACACGCCGTACATCTTCTCGCGCGGGTACCCGGTCGCAACGGCTTCCTTGATCGCCGTCGAGTTCATGACGCCCCAGCCCCAGAGAAACACGTAATCCGGGCGCTGCTGGCGGACCTGCAGCCAGGTTGCCTTCTGCTCCACCCCGGGGTGGGTCACCGGCAGCAGGAGCAGCTCGAAGCCGTGCAGCTTGGAGCGCTCGGTCAGCAGCGGGATCGGCTCCTTGCCGTAGGGCGAGTCGTGGTAGACGAGCGCGATCTTCTTGCCCTTGAGCTTGTCGAGCCCGCCTTCCTTCTTGCCGATGTGCTGGACCAGGATGTCGGCCGCCGACCAGTACGTGCCCATGAGCGGGAAGTTCCACTTGAACACGGTGCCGTCCGCCGAATCGGCGCGCCCGTAGCCCGCGGTGACGAGCGGAATCTTGTCGGCCGGCACCTTGTCGGTCAGCGCGAAGGTGATCCCGGTCGAGAGCGGGTGCACCAGGGTCGCGCCGGTCGGGCCCTTGCCTTTCAGGCGCTCGTAGCATTCCACGCCGCGGTCGGTCGCGTACCCGGTCTCGCACTCCTCCCAGGTCAGCGTGATCCCGTTGACGCCGCCCTGCGCGTTGACGAGCTTCAGGTAGTCCTGGAATCCGTTCGCGAACGGGACGCCGTTCGGCGCGTACGCGCCGGTCCGGTACACGAGCAAGGGGAAGAACTGCTCCTTGGCCTGCGCGTAGGCCGCCGAGCTGACGCTCAGGGCAACCGCGGCCGCGGTCATCGCTTTCAGAAACATTTTTGCCTCCTCAGGTTGGATCGCCCGCCCCGGTCCGCGGCGGGTCGAAATCTGCCTCGCCTGTCTTTGGAAACTGCCGGCTGCGGAAGTTCCCAATATACGCCATATGCCCCCTCCGGACGCACCTCCCCCGAGGGGGGGCCGAATCAATGGGGGAAGGGCCACAGACGGAGCTTCTCCTTGCCGATCGCCCACAGTCGGGCCAGCCCGTGCGGCTCGACGATCAGGAAGAAGACGATCAGCGCCCCGAAGATCATGAACTCGAGGTGCGAGATCATGCTCGTGGAAATCGGGATGCCGAGCCAGGTCGGGGCCTGATTCAACAGGATCGGCAGCACGACGATGAACGCCGCGCCGAAGAAGCTGCCGAGAATCGAACCGAGCCCGCCGATGATGATCATGAAGAGCAGGTTCAGCGACAGCGTGATGCTGAACGCGAGCGGCTCCCACGAGCCGAGGTGGATGAACCCCCACAGCGCACCCGCGACGCCGACGTAGAACGAGCTGACGGCAAACGCGGAGAGCTTGGCCGCCATCGGCCGGATGCCGATGACCTCCGCCGCCACATCCATGTCGCGGATGGCCATCCACGAGCGGCCGACGCGGGCGCGCACGAGGTTCTTCGCGAGCAGGGCAAACAGCGCGACGATCGCCAGGACGAAGAGATACTTCCGCTGCGGCGTGTCCAGCACGAAGCCGAACAGGTCGATGTTGGGAACGGACACCGAGCCCGACGGGGCGTAGTTGGTGAACCATTTCACCCGAGCGAACACCCAGTCGAAGAAGAACTGGGCGGCGAGCGTGGCCACGGCGAGATACAGCCCCTTGATCCGCAAGCTCGGGATCCCGAAGATCATCCCGACCAGCGCCGCCGCGAGGCCCGCGAGCACGAGCACGACGAGGAAGCTCAGCCCCGGCACCCGGATCGCGATGTTGTAGGCGGCGTAGGCGCCCACCGCCATGAACGCCCCGTGGCCGATGGAGACCTGACCGCAGTAGCCGGTAAGGAGGTTCAGGCCCAGCGCCGCGAGCGCGAGGATGAGGAACGGGATCAGGATCGCACGGATGAGGTAGTCGTTCGCAATGAACGGCACGACCGCGAAGGCGAACACTACGAGCGCGACCATGAACAGCTGATCCTGCCGGATCGGCAGCATCTGCTGGTCGGCGGCGTAGGTCGTCTTGAACTGGCCGTTCTCGCGGTAGAGCATGGGTGCGTGGGACGCCTTTGGCCGGAGCAGTCGGTTACGCCCTCCCTCCCCATTCGCGGGGAGGTGAGGGTCGGGGCGGGAGGGGAGTCGTCTGTCTCATACCCGGTCGATGTGTTTCTCGCCGAACAGCCCTTCCGGGCGGACGAGCAGGAACAGCAGTGCGAGCATGTAGGCGAACCAGTTCTCGATGCCGCCGCCGGCGAGGTCGAACGCCTTGACGAGCACCGGACCGAGGAACACCTCGGCGAGCTTCTCGCCGACGCCGATGATCAGGCCGCCGACGATCGCGCCGGGCACCGACGTGAATCCGCCGAGGATGACGACCGGGAGCGCCTTCAGCGCGACCTGGGAGATCGAGAACTGCACGCCCAGCTTGGCGCCCCAGATCACGCCGGCGACCAGCGCGACGACGCCCGCCACCGACCAGACGATGACCCAGATCCGGTTGAGCGGGATGCCGATCGACTGGGCGGCCTGGTGGTCGTCGGCCACGGCGCGAAGCGCGCGGCCGGTCGGCGTCTTCTGGAAGAACAGCGCAAGCGCCGCCACCAGTGCCGCGGCGGCGAGGGCCGCGACGAAGTCCTCCTTGTTGACGAGGATCCCGCCCTGGAAGACCTTGTCGAGGACCATCACCGGCTCTTTCGCGATGCCGAGATTGATCTCGTAGATGTCGCTCCCCCACACCGTCTGCCCGAAGCCGTCGAGGAAGTAGGTGACGCCCGAGCGTGGCCATCAGCAGCGCGATCGCCTCCTGGTTGACGAGCGGCCGCAGCACCAGCCGCTCGATCAGCCAGGCAAGCGCCACCATGATCACCACCGCGAGGAGCGCGGCGAGCCACCACGGCATGACCTCCGCCATGCGCGCGACCGACAGCGCGGCGAAGAGCACCATCGCGCCCTGCGCGAAGTTGAACACGCCCGAGGCCTTGAAGATCAGCACGAAGCCGAGCGCCACGAGCGAGTAGAGGACGCCGGTCATCAGCCCGCCGAGCACCACCTCCACGTAGAAGCCGACCGGCGAGGCGCCGGTCGCGAGCGGCGCGACGAGGCCCGCAAGCGAGCAGCGCGATCAGGGCGGCGACGGGCCAGTTTCTCTTCAGCATGCCGGGTTCTCTAGTGGCCGACCCCGAGATAGGCGTCGATCACCGCCTGGTCGGCCCGCACCGCGTCGGGCGTGCCGTCCGCGATCTTGCGCCCGTAGTCGAGCACCACCACGCGGTCGGAAATGTCCATGACGACGCTCATGTCGTGCTCGATCAGCACGATCGTGGTGCCGAACTCGTCGTTCACGTCCAGGATGAAGCGACACATGTCCTGCTTCTCCTCGACGTTCATGCCGGCCATCGGCTCGTCGAGCAGCAGCACCCGCGGTTCCAGCGCGAGCGCCCGGGCGAGGTCGACGCGCTTCTGCAGGCCGTAGGGAAGCCGGCCCACCGGCGTCTTGCGATAGGCCTGGATCTCGAGGAAGTCGATGATGCGCTCGACTGCCGCGCGATGCTCGATCTCCTCGCGCAACGCCGGCCCGATCCGCAGCGCCTGCAGCAGCAAGTTCGCGCGCATCTTCAGGTTGCGCCCGGTCATGATGTTGTCGAGCACGCTCATACCCTTGAAGAGCGCGAGGCTCTGGAAGGTGCGTGCGATGCCCCGCTCCGCGGCCTCGTGCGGATCGACTTGATGGCGCACTTTCCCGGCGAACGTGATCTTGCCGTCCTGCGGATGGTACACGCCGTTGATCACGTTCAGCATCGAGCTCTTGCCCGCGCCGTTCGGGCCGATGATCGCGCGGATCTCGTGCTCGCGGACGTCGAACGACACGTCCTGCAGCGCGCGCACACCGCCGAACGAGAGCGATACACCCTCGACGGTCAGGATCGGCTCGCCGATTTTTCGCGCGTGCTGCATCCGACCGGCCGGTCAGGCCGCCTTCTTCGCCGCCTCGACCGGGTAGGTCTTCGCGTCGGCGATCTGGAGATTCGCGCTGATCGAGCCGGTGCGTCCATCCTCGAAGCGCACCTGGGTCTCGATGAAGCACTCGTGCCTGCCGCCGTACAGCGCGTCCACGAGCGGCGCGTACTTCTCGGCGATAAACCGCCGGCGGACCTTGCGCGAGCGCGTGATCTCGCCGTCGTCCGGGTCGAGCTCCTTGTGCAGGACGAGGAACCGGTGGATCTGCGACCCGCCGAGCGTCGGGTCCGCGGCGAGGTCCCGGTTCGCCTTCTCCACGCACTCGCGGATCAGGTTGTAGACCGGCTGCTGGGCGGAGAGATCGGTGTAGCCGGAGTACGGCAGGTTGCGACGCTCCGCCCAGTTGCCGACCGCCTCGAAGTCGATGTTGATGAACGCGCACACCCGGTCGCGCTGGTGGCCGAAGCACACGGCCTCCTTGATGTACGGGAAGAACTTGAGCTTGTTCTCGAGGTACTTCGGCGCGAACAGCGTGCCGTCGGCGAGGCGCCCCACGTCCTTGGCGCGGTCGATGATCTTGAGGTGGCGGTCCTTGTCGAAGTACCCCGCATCGCCGGTATGGAACCAGCCCTCCGGGTCCTTCGCCTCGGCGGTCGCCTCGGGGTTCTTGTAGTACTCGCGGAACAGGCCCGGGCTGCGGATCAGGATCTCGCCGCTGTCGATGACCTTCACCTCGACGCCTTTCACGGGCGGGCCGACGGTGTCGGACTTCACCTGCCCGTTCGGCTGCACGCAGACGAAGACCGCGGTCTCGGTGGAGCCGTACAGTTGCTTCAGGTTGACGCCGATCGACCGATAGAAGACGAAGAGGTCGGGCCCGATCGCCTCGCCCGCGGTATAGGCCACCCTCACGCGGCTCATGCCGAGCACGTTGCGCAGCGGCCCGTAGACGAGCACGTTCCCGAGCCTGTACAGCAACCGGTCCTTGAGCGGCACCGGCTGGCCATCGAGGATTCTGCCCCCGACGCGACGCGCGAGATCCATGAAGAACGCGTAGGCCTTGCGCCCGCCCCACCACAGGTCCTCGATGCGGATCGACACCTGCGTGAGCAGCCCCTCGAGCACCGGCGGCGGCGCGAAATAGTAGGTCGGCCCGATCTCGCGCATGTCCGTGCTCACCGTCTGGGCCGACTCGGGGCAGGACATGCAGAAGCCGACGACGTAGGACTGGGTGTAGGAGAAGATGTTCTGTCCGATCCACGCCATGGGCAGGTAGGCGAGCACCTCGTCGGACGGATCGAGCCCCTCCATCTCCGCTCCGGCGCGACCGGCGGTGATCAGCGCGTGATGCGTGTGCGTGACGCCCTTCGGGTGGCCGGTGGTACCCGAGGTGTGGAACATCGAAGCGATGTCGGTGGTCTTGCCCTGCGCCACCTCGTCGGCGAAGAACTCGGGATTGCGGCCGTCGAAGTCGCGCCCGATCGCCTGCAGGTTGTCGAAGCTCATCAGCTCGGTCTGCGCATAATGGCGCATCCCGCGCGGATCATCGAAGTAGATGTGCGCGAGCTTCGGGCACTGCGGCATGATCTCGAGGAGCTTGTCGACCTGCTCCTGATCTTCGACGAGCGCGAACTCGATGTCGGCATTGTGGAAGACGTAGACCATCTCCTGCGCCACGGCGTCCGCGTAGATCGGCACCGGGATGCCGCCGAGGGACTGCGCGGCGGCAATGGCCCAGTACAGGCGCGGCCGGTTCTCGCCGATGATCGCGAGCGACATCCCGCGCTTGAACCCTTGTGCGGCGAGCCCGCAGGCGAGTGCGCGAACCTCGTTGGCGACCTCGCTCCACGTCCAGGTCTGCCAGATGCCGAGGTCTTTCTCGCGGATCGCCGGCCGGTCCCCACGGACCTGCGCGTGATGCAAGAGCAGGCGCGGAAACGTGTCCAGCTCGCTGGCCATGGCCCCCTCCTCGGCTTGATGCGGTTGCGTGGAAACAGTGCGGCAACGTCGCCGCGACCCGCCGGCCTCGTGCCGGGCCGTCGCCGGCTCGAGCCGGCCTTGCGGGGACGCGAATTTTGCCGGCAAACCGGGCGCTTAGCAAACCGATCGCCCCGCGCCCCGCCAGTCAGCTATACGGGTAGAACCCCCGCCCGGTCTTCCGCCCCAGATACCCCGCCTCGACCATTTCGACGAGCAGCGGCGCAGGACGGTATTTCGGGTCCTTGAAGCCCTCGAACAGCACCTGCATCACCGCGAGCTCCACGTCGAGCCCGATCAGGTCGCAGAGCGCGAGCGGACCGATGGGATGATTGCACCCGAGCTTCATCGCCGCGTCGATCTCGGCCGCGGTCGCGAGCCCCTCGCCGAGCGCGAAGACCGCCTCGTTGATCATCGGGCAGAGCAGGCGGTTCACGACGAAGCCCGGCGAGTTCCTCACCTTCACGGGCGTCTTGCCGATCGTCTTCGCGACCGCCTCGGCCGCGGCGTAGGTGCCGTCCGAGGTCTGCAGGCCGCGGATGACCTCGACGAGCTGCATCACCGGCACCGGGTTGAAGAAGTGCATCCCGATCACCTTGTCGGGCCGCTTCGTCGCCGCGGCGAGTCGCGTGATCGAGATCGAGGAGGTGTTGGTCGCGACGACCGCGTCCGCCTTCGCGACCGCATCGATGCGCCCGAAGATCTCGAGCTTGAGGTCGAGGTTCTCGGTCGCCGCCTCGATGACGAGGTCGGCGGCGCGCAACGCTTCGAGGCTCGTCGAGGTCTGGATGCGCGCGATCGCGGCGGCCTTGTCAGCCGCGGTCATCTTGTCCTTCTTGACGAGGCGCTCGAGGCTGCCGTCGACCGACTTGAGGGCGCGTTCGAGGGGCGCCGCGCCGATATCGGTCATCGTCACCGGGATGCCCGCGACCGCGAAGGCCTGCGCGATGCCGTTGCCCATGGTGCCGGCGCCGACGATGCCGACATGCTTGATCGTCATTGGGGTACTCCGGAAGGGAAGGAACGAGTGTCGAGTCGAGATGCTACCCCGCCCGGCGCGCGACGAGCAGCACGTTCGCGAACGGCGTGCCCGCGCTCATCGGCGCGGCCTCGACGTGGAAGCTCGCCTGCTCGACCGCCGCGATCCACGCCTTGAGCCCGCGCGTGTAGAGCCGCGGCCATCCGCCGCGGAGCAGGGTGATCGCCTGGTCGGAAAGGCGCGTGACCGCGGCACGCACACCGGCATCGGCGTCGCCGACCCGCAGGAGCAGCGTGCCACCAGCCGCGAGCGCGGCCGCGCAGCGCGCGAGTACGCCCGCCTGATCGTCGGGCGGCAGGTAATGCAGCACGTCGAGGATTGCGATGACCTCGCACTGCGGGATCTCCGCGTCCCGCACGTTCCCGACCTGAACCGTGGCTCGCTCCCGGAGCGCCACGCGCGCGGCGACGACCGCACGGCGCCGCAGATCCACGCCGAGCACCGACGCGAGCCGGGGCGGCGGCGGCCAGGCGGTCGGCCACTCGCCGTGCTCGTAGCAGGCGCGCGCAGCGAAGAGGAAAGCGGGCAGCACGCCCTGCCCGCAGCCGAGGTCGACGAGGCGCGCGCTGTCGGGAACCAGGCCGCGCGCGACGATCGCGCGGAAGACCGGATCGTGGCGCAGCTTGCCGCGCGCGAAGTGCAGCGGCGTGCGTCCGGCCGGCGCATAGGCGCTGCCCGCCGCCGCGACGATCGCATCGAGCGCCGCGCGCTCAGGCGCCTTCATCGCCCACGCACGCGGCCCGCAGGGTCACCGACCTCAGCCCGAGCGCGGCCAGGCGTGCGCCGAGCGCGGGCAGCACCTCGAGCGCGTGTGCCTCGCCCGCGCGCGGGCGCGCCGCGATCCCGTCGTGCAACAGATAGATGTCTCCCGCCGCGGCGCCGCGGGCGAGCCGTTCGAGCACCCGCTCCGGCTTGCGCGCGACGGTATCGAAGCCGCGACGCGTCCACGAGACGTAGTGCAGGCCGCAGCGCGCGAGCGCCGGGTCGAGCAGCGGGCTGCGGATCCCGAACGGCGCGCGGAAAAACACCGGCGCGACCCCGGCGGCGTCCGCGATCGTGGCTTGCGCCGCCTCCACGTCGCGCCGCATGCGGTCGAGGCCGTAGAAGGCGAACGCCGTCGAGTGGCGATGGCTGTGGTTCTCCACCGCGTGCCCGCGGCGCACGATCTCCCGCACCAGCGCGGGATGCCGCGCGGCCCGCTCGCCGATCAGGAAGAACGTCGCCGTCATGCCGGCTTCGTCGAGCCGGTCGAGCACCCGCGGCGTGACCTCGGGATCCGGGCCGTCGTCGAAGGTGAGCGCGACCTGCTCGCGCCGCGCGGCGGCCGGCGGCAACCGTGCGACGTTCGGGCCGATGGCGCGACTGCGCGGCAGGAGGCCGGCAACGACAAGCGCCGCGTGATTCGCAACGAGGCCGCCGAGCACCCAGGGCCAGGCCGCCGGGACAGCGACGAGCGCCGCCGCACCGGCAACGTGCAGCGCCGCCGACGCTTGCACGGCGGGGGCCGGGCGCCACGGTCGCGGCGCAGGTCGCAGACTCGGGGCGAGAGCGATTGGAGAGGCCATCGGCACGCACATTTTACGTGCGGCGCGCTCGCGGCGGTTGCCGGGCGCTGCTAGACTCGGCACGCTGGTTGGCCCGCGCGGCCCAGGATTTTATGCGCCCCAATACAACCTCCGCCATTGCCCGAGCGATGCTCGCGCTTTGTGCCATCCTCCCGCCCGGCGCCGGCGCCGAGCAGCGGCCGCTGTGGGAGCTCGGCGCCGGCGCATATCCCATGTGGCTGCCGGACTACCGGGGCTCGGACCAGTCGCGCTTCTACCTGTACCCGTTCCCGTACGCCCGCTACCGCGGCGAGGTGCTGAAGGTGGACGACCGGCACGGCCTCGCGGCCCTGCTGCTGCTCGACAGCGAGCGCTTCGAGTTCGACGTGTCGGCCAACGCGAGCCAGCCGGCACCGAGCGACCAGAACACCGCGCGTCAGGGCATGCCCGACCTCGAGCCCACCGTGGAGCTCGGACCGCTGCTCAAGATGAAGCTTTGGGAGAACGCCGCGCGCGACAACGAGCTCTCGCTGCAGCTCCCGGTGCGCGCGGCGTTCGCGATCGGCGGACTGAGTCCGGAGTACATCGGCGTCGTCTTCAACCCGGTAATCGACTTCTTCATGCGCAACACCGGCCCCGGCGGCGGCTGGCGCTTCGGCGTGCAGGCCGGGCCGTTGTTCGCCGATCGCCGCTACAACCAGTACTACTACCAGGTCGACCCGCAGTACGCGACCCCGGACCGGCCGGCGTATAGCGCGTCCGGCGGCTATAGCGGAACGCAGCTCACCTTCAGCTTGAACAAGCGCTTCAACCGGATCTGGGTGGGCGGCTTCCTGCGCGCCTTCGATCTGCACGGCGCGGTCTTCGACGGCAGTCCGCTCGTGAAGAGCCGGTCGGCGCTCCTCGCCGGAATCGGCATCGCGTACGTCTTCGCGCAGTCGGCCACGCTGGTCGAGTCGGACGACTGATGCCGGACGGCGTGGGCGCCCTCCCCGGCAAGCGCGCCGCGCCGTTCGCGCGCGGGCTCTACGAGCGCATCGCCTTCGGCTTCGCGGTGCTCGTGTTCTGCGTCGCCGGGCTCGCCCACACGGTCGCCGGATCGGTCCTGTACTTCCTCCTCCCGCGCCGTGTCGGGTGTGCCCTCGGCCAAGGCGCCGCAACGCTCTCATTCCGGTGTTTCCTCGGCCTGCTGCACCGGCTCGGCCTCGCACGCTGCGATCTGCGCGCCCTCGACGCGCTTCGCGGCGGACCGCCGGTCGTGATCGCGCCGAATCATCCGACCTACCTCGACGCGATGCTGCTGGTGTCGCGCCTGCCCAAAGCGGTTTGCGTCATGAAACGCGAAGTCCTGGACAATCCGTTCCTCGGCGGCGGCGCGAAGCTCGCCGGCTACATCCCGGGCGACGCGCCCAAGGCCATGATCCGGTCGGCGGTGGCCACGCTCCGCGCCGGGCAGCACGTGATCTTCTTTCCCGAGGGCACGCGCACCGTGCAGGCACCGGTGAACGCGTTCAGGACCGGCTTCGCGCCGATCGCGCAGCGTGCGGGGGTGTTGGTTCAGACGGTGATCATCGAGACCGACACACGTTATATGCGCAAGGGCTGGCCGCTTCTCCGTAGACCGGAGTTCCCGCTCGTCTACCGCGTACGGCTCGGCCAGCGGTTTGCGCCGCGCGACGATTCCCAGGCGCTCGTCGCGGAAGTGGAGACCTATTTTCGCGCCGAGCTCGGAAGGATGATCAACGATGCACCCTAGTCAGGCGAAGCAGTCCGGCGCGAACGCCGCGTGGCCATGACGAACGAGCGCGAGCCGGTTCACGCCCCGCATCCGCCGCTCAAGGCGTACTTCCCGAGCGAGACCGAGCGACGCGCGTGGGTGCGCGACATCTTCGACCGCACCGCCGTCGATTACGACCGCGTCGAGCGGGCGATGGCGTTCGGCTCGGGCCCCTGGTACCGGCGGCAGGCGCTCCTGCGCGCAGGCCTCGCGCCTGGCATGCGCGTCGTGGACGTCGGCACCGGCACCGGGCTCCTCGCGCGCGAGGCGGTGCGCATCGTCGGCGATCCGCGCGCGGTCACCGGCGTGGATCCGAGCGCCGGCATGCGGCGCAATGCGGCGCTTCCGGAGGACGTGCGATTGCTGGAGGGCGCGGCGGAATCGATCCCGCTCCTCGACGGCTGCGCCGAGTTCCTGAGCATGGGCTATGCACTGCGGCACATCTCCGACCTCGAGGTCGCATTCCACGAGTTCCACCGTGTCCTCGCGCCCGGCGGGGTCGCCTGCATCCTCGAGATCACGCGGCCGGCGAGCCGGCTCGGCACCGCGGTCCTCAAGGCGTACATGCGCGGGTTCGTGCCCCTGCTTGCGCGGGTGATTGCCCGCACCGACGACAGCCCACGACTCATGCGCTATTACTGGGACACGATCGAGGCTTGCGTGCCGCCCGAGGCGGTGATGCGCACGCTTGCCGCTGCGGGCTTCGCCGAGGTCACGCGGCACGTGGAGCTGGGCGTCTTCTCGGAATACCGCGCCGTCAAGCCGCGGGCGGCGTGAGCGCCGCGGGCGCCCCGCCGCAGATGCAGACCTCGACGACCCATCTCGTCCTCGTTCCGAGCTACGACACCGGCCCGATCCTGGTGGAGACGGTGCGCGCGGCGCGCGCACACTGGAACCCAGTCTGGGTCGTGCTGGACGGCAGCACCGACGGCAGCCGCGAGTGCCTCGCGCTGCTCGCGGCGGCGGATCCCGGGCTGCGGGTGCTCGAGCTCGCCGTCAACTCGGGCAAGGGCGCCGCAGTGCTGCACGGCATCCGTGCCGCGGCGGCGGCGGGCTTCACCCACGCGCTCACAATGGACGCCGACGGCCAGCATCCGGCCGCCCTAATTCCCGAGTTCATGGCCGCCTCGCACGCCGCGCCCGAGGCGATGATCCTCGGCGTGCCCGTGTTCGACGCGTCCGCGCCCGCGCTGCGCGTGCGCGGGCGCAGGATCTCCAACTGGTGGGCGAACCTCGAGACCCTCTGGAGCGGGATCGGCGACTCGCTGTTCGGATTCCGCGTATATCCGATCGCCCCCCTCGCGCACGCGATGGCGCGCACGCCCTTCATGCGCCGCTTCGACTTCGATCCCGAGGCGGTCGTGAAGCTCGCCTGGGCCGGCGTGCCACCGGTGAACCGGTCGGCGCCTGTTCGTTATTTGCGTCCCGAGGAGGGGGGCGTGTCGCACTTCAAGTATGTCCGCGACAACGCGCTCCTCACCTGGATGCACGCGCGCCTGATGATCGGCTTCATCACGCGATTGCCCATTCTGGCGGCCCGGCGGTGGCTATAATCGGTGCGTCGTTCGTCGCCCCTCGTTATCCGGCTCGGAGCCACGGCCAAGCATGAGCGCTGACGCACATCACCGCTGCGACGTCATGGTGATCGGCGGGGGGCCGGCGGGCGCGACGATCTCGGCGCTTCTCGCGGAGCGCGGCTGGAAGGTCGTGGTGCTTGAGAAGGACCGCCACCCGCGCTTTCACATCGGCGAATCCCTGCTCCCGCACAACAATCCCCTGTTCGAGCGGCTCGGCGTGCTCGAGGACGTGCGGAAGATCGGCCTGGTGAAGAACGGCGCGCAGTTCAGCTCCATGTATCACGGCAAGGCGGAGACGTTCTACTTCCGCCAGGCGCTCGACAAGTCCCTGCCGAGCGGCTTCGAGGTGCATCGCGCCGACCTCGATCACCTCTTGCTGCGCAACGCGGCGCGCAAGGGTGTCCAGGTGCTTGAGGACACGCGCGCCGAGCAGGTCGACTTCGGCCGCGACGAGGTGCGCGTGCGGGCCCGCGGGCCTGAAACCCGGGGGTCGGAAACCAGCCGGCTGGAAACCCCCGGGCCGGAGGGCGCGCTCGAGTGGCGCGCGCGGTTCCTCGTCGACGCTTCGGGCCGCGACACGTTCCTCGCGGGCCTGTTCCGGATCAAGGAGACGAACCCGAAGCACGCCAGCGTGGCCCTCTACGGCCACTACGAGGACGCGCAGCGGTTCTCCGGAGAGGACGAGGGCAACATCAGCATATACTGGTTCGACCACGGCTGGATCTGGTTCATCCCCCTGCAGCGCGGGATCACCAGCGTGGGCGCAGTGTGCTGGCCCTACTACCTCAAGCGGCGCAAGGGCTCGCTCGAGCAGTTCCTCGACGAGACAATCGCGCTCTGCCCGGCGATTGCCGAGCGGCTCGCGCGGGCGCGCCGCATCGCGCCGGTGACGGCGACCGGCAACTACAGCTATCAGGCGACGCGCTGCACGGGCGCGAACCACCTGATGGTCGGCGACGCCTACGCCTTCGTGGACCCGGTCTTCTCCTCGGGGGTCTACCTCGCCATGTCCAGCGCCTTTGCGGGCGCCGAGGCCGTGGACGCGGCACTGCGCGACCCGGCGCAGGCCCCACGCGCGCTCGCGCGCTACGAGCGCCACGTGCGGCGCGGCATCCGCACGTTCTCCTGGTTCATCTATCGCATCACCACGCCGGCAATGCGCGACCTGCTGATGGGTCCGAGGAACGTGCTCGGGGCCGTCGACGGCCTGATCTCGTTTCTAGCCGGGGACATCTATCGCGCGAACGGCGTGCACGCCCGCATCCGGCTCTTCAAGCTGATTTACTACTTCTTCAGCGCGCTGACGCCGCGCCGCACGCTTGCGGCGATGCGCCGACGGCGAGAGAACATCCGGCCTGCCGCGCCCTGAGACGGTGCTGCCGCACCGCCACAATTCCCTTCGGTCACGTAGAATTGCGGACACAAACAAATGGCACCACAATGAACGTCCAAACTTCCCTCGAAACCGAGATTGCGCGCCTGGTCGTGGAGGCCGTGAACCTCGAGGCGCCCGCCGAGGCGATCGACCCCGAGGCGCCGCTCTACGGGGAAGGGCTCGGCCTCGACTCGATCGACATGCTCGAGATCGCGCTTGCCATCGGCAAGCAGTACGGGGTCGAGCTGCGCGCCGACGACGAGGCGAATCGCGACATCTTTGCCAGCCTGCGCAGGCTCGCACGTCACGTTGACGAGCACCGCAAGAAGTGAGGCGCGGCGGCCCACAGCGCCGCGCCGGTCCGGGGCCGTGAAGGCCGCGATCGCGATCCTCGCGTTCGCGAGCCCCCTCGCGCTGCACCTCGCCATCGTCGCTGAGAACCGCGCCGTGATGGTCGCGTTCCTCGCCGTGCTCACCGTCGGCGCGTTGGTGGCCCGCATGCCGACATGGGTCGCCGCCCTCGCGGCGGTCGCCGCGATCGCCTCCGCCTGGATCGACCTCCGCGTGATCGCGCAGCTCGCGCTCGCCGGCCCTGCGCTCGCTTTCCTCGCCGGCGCGTGGCTCTTCGGACGCACGCTCCTGCCCGGCCGCACGCCCTTGGTCGAGACCATCGCGCGGCTGGAGCGCGACGGCGATTTTCCGACAGGCCTCGCCGGCTACGCGCGCAGGCTGACCTGGGCGTGGGCGATCCTGCTCGCCGGCATCCCGGGAGTGGCCGCAGCGCTCGCGCTCTTCGCGACTGCCGCAGCGCAATCGCTCTTCGTCAACTTTGCGAGCTACGCGCTCTTGGCGCTCCTCTATTTCGGCGAGTACGCTTACCGGGTGTGGCGCTACCCGCAGTTCCCGCACAAAAACCCGGTCACGGTCGCGGCCAACCTTGTGCGCCGCGCCCCAGAGTTGCTCCGACCCTGACGTGACGCCCACCGACCGCGTTCCGCTCATCGGGCATCGCGAGCTCGCGCGCCCGCTCGCCTGGCGCGACGGCGTGCCGGTGTCCTGCGCACGCTTCCTGGCCGAGGTCGCCGCGCTCGCCGAGCGCCTGCCCGCGGGCCCGCATCTCGTCAACCTGTGCGAGGACCGCTACCGGTTCGCGGTCGCGTTTGCCGCCGCGCTCCTGGCGGGCAAGGCGAGCCTTTTCCCGCCGAGCCGCCACGCGCACGCGCTCGCGCGCGTCCTTGCCGCACATCCCGACGCCGGCGCGATCGCCGAGGTTGCTGTGCCGGGCTGCGCGGGAGCGCTCGTCCTCTACCCGTCCGATCTCGGCGCGGGCGAATGGTCGGGCCCGGTGCCCGCGATTCCGGCGGATCAGTTGGCGGCGATCGTGTTCACTTCCGGGAGCACCGGCGTGCCGCAGCCGAGCGAGAAGCGCTGGGGCAAGCTCGTCGCGGGCGGCACGGCCGAGCGTGCGGCGCTCGAGCTCCCCGCCGACGGCTTCAGCGTGCTCGGCACGGTGCCGCCCCAGCACATGTACGGCTTCGAGTCGACGGTGCTCATGCCGCTCGCGGGCGGCGGCGCGTTGCACCCGGCGCGGCCGCTGTTCCCGCACGACGTGCAAGCCGCGCTCAACGAGCTGCCGGCGCCGCGCGTGCTGGTGACCTCGCCGATCCACATTCGCGCGCTGGTCGAGGCCGACGTGACGCTCCCGCCGCTCGAACTCGTCCTCTCCGCCGCGGCGCCGCTCGCGCCCGCGCTGGCCGCTCGCGCCGAACAGCGCTTCGCGACGCGCGTGCACGAGATCTACGGCTTCACCGAGGCGGGGCAGGTGGCGACCCGCCACACTACCGCCGCGCCGGTGTGGCGCACGATAAACGGCATCCGCGTGGTGTCTGCCGGCGACGGCTGGGCGGTCGAAGGCGCGATGATCGACGGGCGCGTGCCGGTGAGCGACCTGATCCGCCGCCTGAGCGAGACCGAATTCGTGCTCGAAGGCCGCGCAACCGATATCGTCAACGTGGCCGGCAAGCGCGCCTCACTTGCCGATCTCAACCGCGCGCTCACCGCGATCCCGGGCGTGGACGACGGCGCGTTCCACGCCCCCGAGCGCGCCGACGGCCGCGTGACGCGCCTGATGGCGTTCGTCGTCGCGCCGCGACAGACGAAGCGCGAGATCCTGGCGGCCCTGGGCCGCACGGTCGATCCGGCGTTCCTCCCGCGACCGCTCGTGAAGGTCGAGCGCCTGCCGCGGGCGGCGACCGGCAAGCTGCCGCTCGAGGCCCTGCGGGCGCTCGAGGCCGCGCACACCGTGAGGGTACGCGCGCGCGACGACGACGCGACGCCACACCCCGATGGGGAGTGATCCGGACTTCGTGATCCGGCCCGACCACCCGGCGCTGCCCGGCCACTTCCCGGGCAATCCGCTCGTGCCCGGCGTGCTGCTCCTCGGCCACGTGCTCGCCGCGCTCGCGCACCGCGCGGGGCCGGTGCGGATCACCGCAATCCCGCAAGCGAAGTTTCTCGCACCCCTTGCACCGGGCGAGCCCTGTGCGATCACGTTCCCGGCGCTCGGCCCCGCCGAGGCGCGCTTCGAGTGCCGCAGCGGCGAGCGCGTGATTGCCCGCGGGACGCTGCGCTTCGAACGCCGATGAGCTCGATACGCGCCGACGTCCCGTGGCGCGAGGTGCGCGAGCGCGGCAGCCCGCGCCTCCTCGCCTTCATGATCTGGGTCACGCGCAAGCTCGGCCGCACGGTCGGCCGTACGTTCCTGCCGCCGATCGTCGTGTACTTCCTCGTCTTCTCGGGTCGCGCGCGCGCCGCCTCGCGCGCCTATCTCGAGCGCGTGCTCGGGCGGACGGCCACGCTCGCCGACCTCTATCGGCACTACTACACTTTCGCCGCCACGCTGCTCGACCGGGTGTATTTCCTATCGGGCCGCTGGGACTACTTCGATATCCGGCTGCACGGCGCGGCCGAGCTGCGGGCGATCGTCGAGCGCGGGAAGGGCTGCGTGCTCCTCGGCTCCCACCTCGGCAGCTTCGAGGCGCTGCGGGCCGCGGCGATATTCGGCGCGCACTGGCCGCTCGCGATGCTGATGGACAACGCGAACGCGCATAAAGCCACCGGCGCGTTCGCCGCACTCAACCCCGAGCTTGCGAAGCTGATCATCGAGGCCGGCAGGCCCGACTCGCTGATCCGCGCCAAGGAGCGGGTGGATGCGGGCGCAATGCTCGGCGTGCTCGGCGACCGCCTGCGCCCCGGCGGGAAGCCCGTGGCTTGCCCGTTCCTCGGGGCGATGATGCGCTTCCCCCAGGCCCCGTACGCGATCGCCGCAGTGCTCGGCGCCCCGGTCGTGATCTGCTTCGGGCTCTACCGCGGGGGGCGCCGCTACGACGTGCACTTCGAGGTGTTTCGCGATCCGCTCGAGGTGCCGCGGGCGGGCCGCGCCGAAGCGATGGCCGCGCTCGCCCGCGAGTACGCGATGCGCCTCGAGCATTACGCGCGCAGCGCGCCGTACAACTGGTTCAACTTCTACGACGTCTGGGCGTCGCCCGATCAGGAGTCGCGGACGTGATCCGCGTCGCATTCGCCGTCGCGCTGCTCGGCGCCGGCGCCGCATGCGCGCAAGCGCCGTATGCGGTGGAGGACCTGATGCGCAGCCTGGCGGCGGGCGGCGATTCGACCGTCACGTTCACCGAGACGCGCCACTCGAGCGCGCTCAAGGCGCCTCTCGTCACGAGCGGCGAGCTGCGTTTCACGCACCCCGCGCAGCTCGAGCGCCGCGTGCAGACACCGGTCGAGGAGCGCTACCTGGTGGACGGTGACCGCGTCACGATCGAGCGCAAGGGCGCGCCGCCCCGGACCGTGTCGATCGCGAGCCAGCCGGCGCTCGGCGCATTCCTCGAGAGCATCCGCGCGACGCTGCGCGGCGATCTCGCCTCGCTCAAGCGCTACTATCGCGTCGAGCTCGAGGGCGCGCCGCCCGGTTGGACGCTCGTGCTGCTCCCGTCCGATCCGGTCATGGCAGAGCTCGTGACCGTCATCCGCATCGGCGGTGTCGGCGGGCGACTCACCGGCATGGAGGTCCTCGAGACGGGCGGCGATCGCGTCGTCACGCGCTTCGGCGAGGGCGCGCGTTGAGGCGCGGCGCGGCCGTTGCGCTTTGGCTCGCCGCCGTCATTGCGTGCGCATGGATCGCCGTGCGGGCGACCTACACCGCGGACCTCACCGCGTTCCTCCCGCCGTCCGTCACCCCGAACCAGGCACTGCTGATCGCGCAGCTGCGCGACGGCGTCGCCGCACGGCTCGTCCTCGTCGGGCTCGAGGGCGCCGACGAGGCGACGCTCGCGGCGACGAGCCGTGCGCTCACCGAGCGGCTCCGCGCAAGCGACCGCTTCGCCTACGTGGCGAACGGCGCAGGCGGCCTCTCCAAGCGCGACCGCGACGCGCTGCTCGACCATCGCTACCTCCTCAGCCCCGCGGTGAGCGCGGAGCAGTTTTCCGCTGCCGGCCTGCGCGCCGCGCTCGAGCGCACGCTCGAGCTGCTCGCCTCGCCCGCCGGTACCCTTGTGCGCCCAACGCTCGCGCGCGACCCGACCGGCGAGCTCACGACGCTCCTCGCCGTGCACGCCGGGCGCACGCAGCCCGCCCTGCGCGAGGGCGTCTGGTTCGACGTCGGGCGGCGGCGCGCGCTGCTGACGGCCGAGACCCGCGCGCCGGGCTATGACCTCGACGCCCAGGCCGCGATTCAGGCCGAGATCGCGATGGCGTTCGCCACAGTGCGCACCGATCCCGGCGTGCGCCTCGTCTTGAGCGGCCCCAGCGTGTTCGCCGTGCGCTCGCGCGACGCGATCGAGCAGGACGCGTGGCGGCTGTCGCTCGTCGCGAGCGTCGGCGTTGCGCTCGTGCTCTACGCAGCGTACCGGCGCGCAGCGCTCGTGGCGTTCGGCGCATTGCCGGTTGCGACCGGCATCCTCGCCGGCATCGCGGCGGTCGCCGTCGCGTTCGGGGCGGTGCACGGCATCACGCTCGGGTTCGGGGCCACGCTCATCGGCGAGGCGGCCGATTACTCGACGTACCTGTTCGCGCAGCGCGCGCGCGGAGAGGCGCTCGCCGCGACCGCGGCGCGGGTGTGGCCGACGTTGCGGCTCGCGGTGCTCACCACGGTGTTCGGCTCGCTCGCGATGCTACTGTCGAGCTTCACGGGCCTGGCGCAACTCGGGCTGCTCACCTTCGTCGGCGCGCTGGCCGCGGGCCTGGCGACCCGCTACGTGCTCCCCGCAGTCGTCCCCGAACGATGGGCGACGCGCGATGCGCCAGCGGTGCCGGCGCCGGCCGCGCTGGCAGTGCTCGCTCGCGGCGTGCGCAAGCTCGCCGCCTTGGTGCCGGTCGCGCTGGTGGCGGCGATAACCGTGCTGACCTTCAACCATGCACGGCTCTGGGAGAACAATCTCGCCAACCTGAATCCGATCGCAGAGGCGGAGAAGCGCCGCGACCAGGAGATGCGCGACGCCCTCGGCGCGCCGGACGTGCGTCATCTGATCGTCGTCACCGGCGCAACGCGCGAGGCGGTACTGCAGCGCCTCGAGCGCCTCGAGCCGGATCTCGCGCAGCTCGTCGCGCGCGGGGTAGTGCGCGGCTTCGACACGCCGGCTCGGTACCTGCCCAGCGTCGCGGCGCAGCGCGCGCGGCAGGCCGCCCTGCTCGAGGAACCGGAGCTGGTGCGCCACCTTTCAACCGCGACCGAGGGTCTGCCGTTCCGCGACGGTCTCTTCGCGCCGTTTCTCGCGGAGGTCGAGCGCGCACGCACGGCGCCGCCGCTGGACGCGAAGGATCTCGAGGGCACCGTGTGGGGCCTCGCCGCGCGCGCGCTGCTCGTCGAGCTCGAGGGGCGCTGGGCGGGGCTCGCCCCGCTCACGGGTCTCGCCGACGCAGGCGCGCTCGCGCAGACCGTCGGTGCGCTGCGCGACCCCGAGGTGACGCTCCTCGACCTTAAGGCGGAGTCCGACGCGATGGTGAGCGCCTATCGCGACCAGTCGCTCCAGCTCGCCGGCCTCGGCGTCCTGGTCATCGGCGCCGTCCTTGCCCTCGGCCTGCGCAGCGCGCGCGCCGTGACCGTCGTGATGCTCCCCGTGCTGGCGGCGATCGCAACCACGGCGGCGGCGCTCGCGGCGGCGGGCACCCGGCTCTCGCTCCTGCACCTCGTGGCGCTCCTGCTGGTCCTCGGCATCGGGACGAACTACTCGCTGTTCTTCAGCCGCTTCGTGCCCGACGACGACGAGCGCCTGCGCAACGCCTATGCGGTGTTGGTCGCCACCGCCACGACGCTGATCGCGTTCGGGGCGCTGGCGACCTCCGGCACCGCGATCCTGCAGGCGATCGGCACGACCGTCGCGCTCGGCGCGGCGCTCTCGCTCGTCTTCGCCGCCGCGTGGTCGCAGCCGCGGTGACGCGCGTTGCGATATTCTCGGGCTCGCAACGCGTTACGCCACCGACGACCTTGGATCCCCGCGTTCTCCTCGCCTGCGTCGCTGCCGTGAAGGTGCCCGTCCGTGCCGCTCGCGCGAACTGAGCTCGAGGCACTGCTGCCGCACCGCGGCGCGATGTGCCTGCTCGACACGGTCGAGGCGCACGACGCCGCGCGCGTCGTGTGCCGCGCGGCGAGCCATCGCTCGGCGGCCAATCCGCTGCGGGTGGACGGCCGCCTGCCGGCCGCTGCGGCGATCGAGTACGCGGCCCAGGCGATGGCAGCGCACGGGGCCCTGGCCGGCGGCGCAGGTGCCACCCCCGGCCAGCTCGTCGCGGTGCGCGACGTGCGGCTTCACTCGGTGTGGCTCGACGACGTCGCCGAGGACCTCGAGATCGCGGCGACGCGGCTCGCGGCTGGCGCCGCCGGGCTGGTTTATGCGTTCGTCGTCCAAGCGGGCGGCCGAGCGCTTGCGGAGGGTCGCGCAACCGTCATGCTCGGGATCAGTGCGGGAGCGTCGTGAAGCGGGCGCTGGTCACCGGGGGAAGCGGTGCGCTGGGCGCCGCGATCGCGCGCACGCTCGCCGCCGGTGGCCTGCACGTGATCGTGCATGCGCACTCGCGCCCCGAGAACGCGGAGCGCGTCGTGGCAGAGATCATCGCGGCGGGCGGCGCCGCGGAAGCGGTGGGGTTCGACGTCACCGATGCCGGCGCGACGCGTTCCGCGCTGGAGCGGCTGCTCGACGCCGGCGCCATCCAGGTGCTGGTGAACAGCGCCGGCACGGTCCGCGACGGCGTCATGGCTGGGATGAGCGGCGAGGCCTGGCGCGCGGTCATCGACGTCTCCCTCAACGGCTTCTTCAACGTGACGCAGCCGCTGCTGATGCCGATGCTGCGCACCCGCTGGGGGCGCATCGTGAACGTGTCGTCGGTGTCCGCGATCAAGGGCAACCGCGGCCAGACCAATTACGCGGCGGCGAAGGCGGGGCTCATCGGCGCAATGCGCGCGCTCGCGCTCGAGTGCGCCTCGCGCGGCGTGACGGTCAACGCGATTGCGCCCGGCGTCATCGAGTCGGAGATCACCGCGGAGGCGTTTCCGCCGGAGCGCATCAAGGCGCTTGTGCCGATGCAGCGAGCCGGCACGCCGCAGGAGGTCGCGGACCTCGTCGCCTTCCTCGCCTCCGACCGCGCGGGCTACATCTCCGGGCAGGTGATCGCGGTGGATGGCGCATTGAGCTGACGGCCCCAAGGACGTTGGGGCCCTGGCATTGGGGAGTACGAGGAGATGCGGCCCCTCGTGTCGTCGAAGCGAACTAAAGCACCAGCTCCCGCGCGACCCCGCGCACGTCCATCTCGTAGTCGAGCTCGACCACCGGCGGCCGGCAGAAGTGCCACGTGAGCCCGCCCGACGCTGCACCGCGCCTGACGATCTCGTCGGCGAGGAACGGATGGACGTCGTGAACGGTGTAGAGCTGCGTCGCGGTGGTGTCGCGCCATGCGAAGCCGAGCGCGCCCATCCGGCGCTCCATCTCCCCGAGTACCCAGCGCGCCTTCTCGAGCAGACCTGCAGCGGACGCGTCGCCGCGGCGGATGATGTGATCCCGGTAGTTGCCCATGCCCTCCGGCGCCTCGCCGCTGCCGGCGATCACGAAGCTCGCGACGATGTCGTCCTCGGCCGGCACGGTGTACGAGAACGCGTGCAGGCTCGGCTCCGACGGTGGATTGACCGCGGGGCAAACGTTCGAGCGCGCGACCGGGTTCAGTCCGCCGCGGTAGAGGCCCCAGCGCTCGAGCGTGCCGACATAGACGCGGTTGAACGCGGTGAACCCTTCCTCGGTGAACGGCGCCGGCGAGCGCAGCTCGCACGCGCAGAACGCGGTCAGCGGCCGACCCATGCCGCGCACCTGCGCCTCCACCACGCGGAAGCCTTCGGCGAGCGGCAGCGGGCGGCGGAAGCGCACGCGCTCGATCTCGAACCCGGGCTCGGCGGCGACGCCGGCCGAGTACTGGAAGACGCCCTTGATGTAGCGGTAACCGCCCGCGGGAAATGCAATCACTTCGGCCATGATCTCAGTCCACCTTGATGCCTGCCTGCTTCACCACCTGCTCCCAGCGGCTGAGGTCCGTCTTGATCTGCGCCGCGAACTCGCCCGGCGTGTTGCCGACCGGCTCGATGCCGAGCACCTCATAGCGCGCCTTCACCTCCTTGTCCGCGAGCACTGCCGCGATCTCCTTCTGCAGCCGGTCGACGATCGGGCGCGGGGTCTTCGCCGGCGCGAGAATGCCGACCCAGGAGTCGACGACGAACCCCGGCTGGCCGCCCTCGACGAAGGTCGGCACCTCCGGCAGCGAGCTCGCGCGTTTCCCGCTCGATACGGCGATCGCCTTGAGGCGACCCGACTTCACGTACTGCTGCGCGGTGGCGATCGCCGTGTACACGAGCGGAATCTGCCCGCCGACGACGTCGCCGATCGCCTGCCCGCCGCCCTTGTAGGGCACGTGCACGAGGTTCGCGCCGCTGCGCTGGACGAGCAGCTCCCCGGCGAGATGCGGCGTGCCGCCCGTACCGGAAGTGCCATAGGCCACGCCGCCCGACTGCGCCTTCGAGTAGGCGATCAGCTCCGCGAGGCTGTTCGCCGGCAGCGACGGGTGCGCGACGAGGATCAGCGTTGCGTCGCCGAGCTTGGTGACCGGCTGGAAGTCGCGCAGCGTGTCGAACCCCAGCTTCGCGAACACGTGCGGGTTGATGACCATCGTGCCGTCGAAGCCGAGGAGCAGGGTGTACCCGTCGGGTACGGCCTTCGCGACCGCCTCGGCTCCGATGTTGCCGCTCGCGCCCGCGCGGTTCTCGACGATCACCTGCTGGCCGAGGCGCGCACCGAGCTTGTCGGCGATCACGCGCGCGCTGTTGTCGGCGACGCCCCCGGGCGAGAACGGGACGACGATGCGGATCGGCCTGGCGGGCCATTCCTGGGCGACGGCGGGAAGCGTCGCGCAGAGCGCGAGCGCGGCGGCGAGAGCGGCGCGGATCATCGTGTCCCCTGGGTCGGTGCGCTGGTGCGGACGCGCCGGATTGTAGCCGCGCGGCGTCTGATAGGCTCCGCGTCATGTCCCCGCGTCGCGGCAGCGCCGGGAAGGGCGGGCTCCTGACGGCGCTGCTGCTCTTCCTCGGTGCGCAGTTCCTGTTCGTGCTCGTCGACGCCACCGGCAAGTACCTGGTGCGCGACTTCCCCGTACTCAGCGTCGTCTGGGCGCGTTATTTCTTTCATCTCCTCTTCATGGCGGCGTACGTCGCGGCGATCGGGGACCGCGCGCTGCTCAGGACCCGGCGCCCGGCGCTGCAGCTCGCGCGCGCGGTCACGGTGTTCAGCTTCGCGATCTTCCTCTTCGCGGCGCTGAAATACCTGCCGCAGGCCGAGGCGACCGCGATCAGCTTCGTCGCGCCGCTTCTCATCCTCGTGCTCGCCGGGCCCCTGCTCGGCGAGCACGTCGGCCGGGCGCGCTGGGCGGCGGCGCTCGCCGGCTTCGCCGGCATGCTGGTCATCGTCCGGCCGGGATCGGGGCTCGCGACGATCGGCATCGTCTTCGCGATTGCGACGCTCGCCTGCAACGCGGCGTTCCAGCTGATGTCGCGCCGCCTCGCGCTGACCGAGCATCCGATCACCACGGTTTTCCTCTCGTCATTCGTCGGTACCGTCGCCGCAACCGCGCTGCTGCCCTTCGGCCTACCGGACCGCTGGCCCGACCTGTGGCAGACGATTCTCTTCCTGTCGTTCGGCGTCACCGGCTCGGTGAGCCATCTGCTCCTGATGCGCGCCTACCGCCTCGCGCCGGCGTCCTTCATCGCGCCGTTCATATACATGCACATCGTCCAGGCGACGATCTCGGGGCTCGTCTTCTTCGGGCAGTTCCCCGACGCCGTGACGCTCGTCGGCATCGCGATCATCCTGACGAGCGGCGCCGCGATCGCGGCGTACGAGCAACGCCGGAAGGGCTAGCGCCCGGCGGCCTTCTCGAGGATTGCCGCGATCTCCCGGTAGCCGCGACCCCGCGCGTGCTGGAGTGGCGTGACGCCCTGCCGATCCGCGATGTCCAGGTTCGCTTTGGCGGCGACGAGAAGCCGCACGATCTCGGTGTGCGCCGCGCCCCCGTCGCCGAGGATCACCGCCTCCAGCAGCGCCGTCCAGCCGAGGTTGTTGACGTGGTCGACGTCGATCTTCGTCGCAAGCAGCTCGCGCACCGTTTCGACGTGGCCATAGTGGCACGCCGGAATGAGCGCGGTGCCGCCGTAACGGTTGGTGCTCTTCAGGTCCGCGCCCGCCTTCAGCGTCATGCGCAGGATCTCGAGATAGCCGCGCGCGCCGGCGAGGAGGAACGCGCTGTCGCGGATGTCGTCCTGCGCGTTGACGTCCGCGCCCGCCTCGATCAGGAGCCGCGCCGCCTCGACCCGGTTGCCCTGCGTGGCGGCAAGCAGCGCGGTGCGTCCCCGGGCATCGCGCGCCTTCACGCCCGCCCCCTGCGCGAGCAGCGTGCGCACCTGCGCCGCATCGCCGGCGTCCGCGGCGCGGACTAGCTGCGCATCCCGATCGGGCGCCTGCGCGGCGGCCATACTCATGACCGCAAGCGTCGGTACGGCGAGAACCAGTCGGCGGCGATCCATTCGAGCTCCGGTCGGCGCGCGGCGCCCGACTGCGGGACAATAGGCGGCATTCTGACTCCAGGAGCATCGCCATGGCTACCCGCCCCGGCCCCACCGAGCCCAACATCGACCCGGCCGCCCTGTATCTCGAGGAAGTCTTCACCGATCGGCGCGTCGGCACGATCCGCCGCATGACCCCGGTGAAGGGCGATGGCGAGCGCGACCCCTCGCGCGAGATCACTTACGTCGGCGAGACCCAGGTGATGAGCACCGTCGGCGCGCTGCCGATCGTGTTCGAGATCGACGCGACCTCGGTCGAGGACGCCGCGGTCAAGTTCGGCCCGCTCGCCAAGGAGGCGATCGAGCGCACCGTGCGCGAGCTGCAGGACCTGCGCCGCCAGGCGGCCTCGTCGATCGTCATCCCGCAGGGCGGCGTGCCAGACCTCGGCGGCGGCCCGCGCGGCGGCGGCGGGAAGATCCAGCTGCCCTGAGCGCGCAGTCGAAGCAGCGCGTCGAAACCGTGCGGATCAGGCGCATTGCCGGTGCGCTGGGCGCGGAGATCTCCGCCTCGCGTTCGCGCGGTGCTTCGGCGAACCGGTGGAATACCCGTTCGTGAAGGGGATCGCGGACTTTCCCGAGATCATCGAAGTGAAGAAGCTCGAGCACGAGCGCACCGCGTTCGGCGCCGTCTGGCACAGCGACACCACTTACCTCGAGCGCCCGCCGATGGGCTCGATGCTGCTCGCGCGCGAAGTGCCGCCGTACGGCGGGGACACGCTGTTCGCGAGCATGTACGCGGCCCATGACGCGCTCTCGGACACGATGAAGGGGATGCTTGCAG
This sequence comes from uncultured beta proteobacterium, assembly GCA_963747775.1. GTDB lineage: Bacteria > Pseudomonadota > Gammaproteobacteria > Burkholderiales > SG8-39 > JAGVSZ01. The sequence goes on along the minus strand of CAVVGT010000012.1, from coordinate 40,732 downwards.
GCCTCAGGGCGGTGAACAGCTCCGCCAAGGCCGACGCCTCGACGACGCGCGAGGACCGCATCAGGGCCGCCGGCGCCGACGCGGCGCGCGCCGACCGGGTCGCCGAGCACCCGGTGGTGCGCACCCACCCGGAAACCGGCCGCAAGGCGCTCTACGTAAACCTCGGCCACACGATGCGCTTCTCGGGCATGACCGAGGCGGAGAGCGCGCCGCTGCTGGACTTCCTCTTTCGGCACCAGGTGCGCCCCGAATTCACCTGTCGCTTCTCCCGGCAGCCGGGCTCGATCGCCTTCTGGGACAACCGTTGCACGCAGCACAACCCGGTGAACGACTACCACGGGTACCGGCGACTGATGCACCGGATCACGCTCGCGGGGGATGTTCCGGCCTCGCGGCGAGCGCCGCTCCCCGTGGACCCCCGCGGCGCTCAGCCCGCCTTGATCACGCCGCAGGCGATGCGCGCGCCGGCGTTGCCGGTGGGCTGCGTCTTGTAGTCGTCCGGGTCGGCGTGGATGATGAGGCCGCGGCCGACGATGCTCGCCGGCGCCCGGACGCAGCGGTGATGACGTCCAGCGTCACGTCGATCTTGGCGCGGCCGTCCTTGCCGGCCTTGAGCGACGGGCAGGTCGCCGGCGTGGCGCTCGGCGGAAGTCGGGTTGCCGTGCGGCTTGCCGTACGGGTTGAAGTGGCCCTTGGCGCTCATGCCGTCGCCCGAGCTGCAGTCGCCGGCTTCGTGGATGTGGAAGCCGTGCTCGCCGTCGGGCTTGAGCCCCTGGGCGAACACGATCACGCGGACCTTGTCGCCGACCTGCTCGAAGGTCGCCTCGCCGAAGGCCTTGCTGCCCTTGGTCGGCTGCAGTGCAGCAGTGGCGCGCGGCGGTTCATCCGGTGACGGCTCTGGCACGCCGCCAGCAACGCGACTGCGGCGACGGTGCAGATTAGCTTTCTCATTGGCATTCTCCTCCTGGCTAGAATCTACCCGTTTCCGTATCAGCGCGGAAGCCGGCGCTGCGAGGGGTCTTCGATCGCAGACGCATCGGAACCGGTCCCGCTGCGCGACCACCTTCGAGGAGGAGGATCATGCATCACGATCAGACGCGACGTCTGTCCAACGCAGTTCGCGCTCGCGGCCCTCGTGGCGCGCTCGCCGCGATCGGCGCGCCGGACCGCGTCGCCGCACGCACAGACCCGCCGAAGCCCGTCGTGCTGCGCTTCGTGTCCGATTTCCCGGCGCCGCCGCACCCGGCGGGGCTGGCGATGAAGTACTTCGGCGACCGCCTGCCGCAGGTCATCCCCGGCAGCGAGGCGCGCCTCTACTACGCCGGCGCGCTCTACACGATCCCCGAGGCCTTCGAGGCGATGCGCCAGGGCAACCTCGAGATGACCTGGATGCAGATGGGCAAGGCGGCGCCGGTCGACCCGTACATGATGGCGGTGGTCGGGCCCGGGCATCCTGACCACGGTCGGCGCGGTCGACAACCTCGAGAAGACCAAGACCTACCAGATCCTGGTCGACCGGCTGCAGAAGCAGCAGGCGATCAAGGTGTTCGGCGCCGGGCACATGAGCTTCGGCATGGGCGTGGGCGGCAAGAAGCGCTACCTCAAGCCCGAGGACTTCATCGGCCGCAAGGTGCGCAGCATGGGCCCGGCGGAGAACCCGGTGCTCGAGTCCTGGAAGGCGAGCCCGGTGGTGATGGCGTTCGGCGAGGTGCCGAGCGCGCTCGAATCGGGCGTGATCGACGGCCTGATGACCAGCATCGGCGGCTGGCTCGGCGTGCGCGAGCAGTCGCCCTTCTACACGACCGGCGGCGCGGGCGTGTTCACCGGCGACTACTACATGGTCAGCGCGAGCCGGCGCTGGTGGGACCGCCTGCCCAGCCGACGCAGGAGGCGCTCGAGAAGCTGGTCGCCGAGACCATCCAGGTGCAGAAGGAACTCAACTGGTGCGTCGACAAGATGACCTACGACAAGTACGGCACCAAGGACCCGTCCAAGCCGGGCGTGTACTGGATGACCCCGCAGGAGGTCGACGCACGCTCACCGGCGCGCTGGGCGACGGCCCGGCGAACTGGATGAAGAGCAAGATGCCGCCGCCGGCCAGCAGCTGGTCGACAACTTCGCAAGGAAGGCCAGGAGCTGTCGCGGCAGCACCCGCCGGGCTCGTCGTGGATCGAGAAGATCGACTGCTCGAAGCACGCCTCGAAGATCGTCATCCGTAGGTAGTGCGCACCGTGGAGAAGGCGTACGCGGCCTGGCGTGCGTTCCAGGACCGGCTTCCTGGCGCCCGCCGCCGCGGTCCTGTTCGTCGGCTCCACGCTGCTCGCGCTGCTCGAGGTGGGGCGGCGCTACGTCCTCGGCCGTGTCCTTCGAGTGGCAGCAGGACGCGGTCACCTTCTTCATCCTGAGCGGGGTGTTCCTCTACTTCAGCGTCTCGCAGCGGCGTGACGCGCACCTCACCGTCACGCTGATCCCGGAGCTGTTCGACGCGTTCGGCGGGCGCTGGCGCAGCGGCGCCGAGGTCGTGAAGCTGGTCGCGCTCGTGTTCTCGTGCGCCTTCATGGTCGGCGGTCGTCTGGTGGGGCTTGCCGGAGGTCGAGGACGCATCAAGTACGAGACGCGCACCGAGAGCCTCGCCTTCCCGATGTGGCCGTTCCTCGCCGTCGCTGCTGGTCTCCTTCGCCTGCATGGGGATCACCATGCTGTTCCAGATCTACGGCAGTGCAGGCGCTGCGCGGGCGCACCGTGCTCGAGGAGCCGGTCGACGACAGGCGGATTGACGGCGCACGCTGATGGACGAGATGGCGATCGTCGGCATCGTCGCTGTTCGCGCTGCTGCTGCTCGCGGTGCCGATCGGCATCGCGCTCAGCTCCGCGGCGGCGGCCTACATCATGGTCGACCCGCTGCTCGAGCCGACCGTCATCTTCCGCCAGTTCTTCAGCTTCATCGCGCGCTACTCGCTCACCGCGATCCCGCTGTTCATCTTCGCCGGCTTCCTGATGGAGAAGACCGGCCTGATCGAGCAGCTGTTCAGCTTCGCCGATTCGCTGGTCGGCCACCTGCCGGGCGGCTTCGGCGTCGCGACCGTGCTCGCCTGCGTGCTGTTCGGCGCCATCTCCGGCTCGAGCGTGGCGATGGCGGCGGCGATGTCGGTGATCGCGATCCCGGAGATGAGGAAGCGCGGCTACCCCGACTGGCTCTCGGGCGGGCTGGTGGCGACCGCCGGCGGCATCGCCATCCTGATCCCGCCGAGCATCCCGCTGCTGATCTACGGCATCGTCACCGAGACCTCGATCGTGCGGCTGTTCTTCGCCGGCGTGATCCCGGGCCTGCTGCTCGCGCTCGGCTACATCATCACCATCATGCTGCATCGCGCTATGGCTCAAGCTGCCGCGCGGCGGCAGGTTCGAGGGCGGCCGGGTGCTGCGCGAGTCGAAGGGCGCGCTGCCCGCGCTCGGCATGCCGGTGGTCATCCTCGGCGGCCTCTACGGCGGCCTGTTCACGCCCACCGAGGCCGCGGCCGCGGCCTGCGGCTACGCGATGGTCTACGGCTCTGATCGTCGGCCGCAGCGAGTTCGTGCGCGAGCTGCTGCCGACGGCGATGCGCGCGATGAACCTGACCGGCGTGATCATGTTCCTGATCGGCAGCGTCGGCGTGTTCCAGTTCCTCGCCGCCAACATGTACTGGCCGCAGAAGATCACCGACACCATCGTCGGCTGGGGCCTGACCCCGCTCGGCTTCATCTTCGCCTACATGGGCGTGCTGCTGATCCTCGGCATGTTCGTCGACGGCGTGGCGATGATCCTGCTCACCGTGCCGGTGATCTTCCCGGTCGCCTACGCGATGAAGATCGACCCGGTGGCGCCTCGGCATCATGCTGACGCTGAACATCGAGATGGGCGTGGTGACGCCGCCGGTGGGCCTGAACCTGTTCGCCGTCAGCGGCACCTCCAAGATCCCGCTGCAGCAGGTGGTCAAGGGACGCATTCCCTTCTTCATCGGCGACGCCATCGTGCTGCTGCTGGTGATCTTCTTCCCGGAGCTCGCCACCTGGCTGCCGGACCTGCTGGTGAAGGACGTCTTCAAGTAGCCCTCGGTCGACGGCTAGGGTCGGATCTTGCCCTGGACGCTCGCGCCGGCCTTGCCGCTCTGCGCGAGGCTCTCGAGCGAGTCGTGCAGCAGCTGCGCCGTGTACTTGCCGTTGTGATAGGCGGCGCCGGGATCGCGGATCGAGAAGGTGTAGTTGTAGACCGCCTGCAGCAGCCGCGGCGTGTAGGCCGGGTACTTGTTGTCGGGCTTCAGCTCGTCCGGGTCGATCTTGCCGTTGCCGTTGCGGTCCGCGTACCAATAGGGGAAGGCCTCGGGCGAGAAGGCGATCTGCACGCCGCCCACCGCGCGCGAGTACTGCTGGATCGCCGCGTAGAGCTGCTCCTGCAGGCTCGCGATTTCCTGAGCCGCTCCCTCCTGGGCGCCGTTGCCGTCCCAGTCGCCCGCAGTCATGCGGATCTTCACGATTTCGGCCTCGCTCTTGATCCCGGTCTTCTTGTGGCACGCGGCGCAGTTCTCCCACGCCAGCTGCCCGCCGTGCGCATCGTGGCAGCTGGTGCAGGTATTCGCGCCTGCCGCGTGCGCGAAGCGTCCCGCGTAGCTCTTGCCCGCGTATTCGTAGGTGAGCCAAACCGTCGATCAATCGCTCTCTGCAACTTGCATGAACACTACTGGTACGGTCTTGGTTGATTTTTTTGCAGCGACGAGGCCAGGTGTTCCCTGGGCAACAATTACATCGGCTGCGGCCAAGACTAAACTACCTGCTTCTGTATCTAACTTTGTATAGTCTCCGCTGGTAGTCCTAACGTCGAAAACAATGTTTTGACCCTCGACCCATCCCAGCTCTTGCATCCGTGCGCGAAATGCTGCGACAAGCGGCATCATTTCTTTGTCGTTGAATGCAGAAATCAAACCGACTAGCCGTTTCTTATTATCCTGCTGTGCAATAGCAACGCCCGGCCACGCCGCCGCACTCGCGAGAAGGATCGTGAACTCGCGCCGTCTCATTGAGGCCCTTGAGGCTCGGGACCAGCCATCATACCGACTTAAACCAACATACTAGAAGCGCGCAATGTCCGCTTTGGGTCATTAGCAGACATTTTGCGATGCGAACGCGATGTCCGCTTTACCCCCGAAAGCGGACAGTGCATTGCAACTAGGGATGTCCGCTTTGTGCCAAAGCGACCAACTTTACCGTTTGATAGATTGGAAACTTTGCTCAGGGCTTCGATGCGATTTCTGCCAGTTTCGCAACAGTGTTCATGTTGCGCGCCGTGCCCTTTCTGGCTGCTGGAATCTTGAGTTTAGAGCGGCCCATGCCATTCCTGTAGTGGACGAAAATCTCTCTATCACCGAGACGTATCTCCTCATCATTTTGCCCGACCACATGATCCAAGGCGTCGCGTGGGGGGCGGCGATCGAGGAAAACCGCATACGTGTGCTTCGGCTCCGCCTTTGGGAACGGATTAGCCTTAAGTATGGCCACCATTTCTGGTGCCGTCCGAACCACGACTCCTACGGGCTTGCCCGCATAGGCGAGCAAACGACTCTCAAGCTTCGCCTTCACTCTTGATGGGGCGGCCTTGCTTTCGAAGGCAATATTGCCACTCGCAATGTAAGTTTCGACACGAGCGAAACCTGCGTTAGTGCACATCGCTCTCAGGTCGGCCATTGAGAGCTTGCCAGTTCCGCCAACGTTCACAGCACGAAGCAGCGCGATGTACTTTGCCATGTTGCAATCGTATCACACGGCAGTTCTGATTTTACGAACGTTACGAGAGGCAAGTAGCAAACTTGTGAATGAGCATCATTGTTCACCTCCGATGTGCTGGGGCGGTTTCGGAGCGACTAAGCGAATTCGCGGGACTGATAATCTTTACGTCATCGATGCCTCGGTATTCCCGACCGTGCCGAGTCTTGCCAACCTTACCGCTAGATGCTGGGCGAGCGAGCGCGCTGCAGATTGGTTGGCAGCGGTCGGTCCTAACAATTGACCGATGTCCGCTTTTGACCCAAAGCGGACATCGGCTGTCCTCAGACCCGACCCCTTCCAGTTTGCCCATTTGACGCGATACGATGGCCTGTCCTGAGCCTCACGGAGGGCACATGCGACGGCGCGAGTTCATCACCCTTCTCGGCGGTGCAATTGCTTGGCCGATCGCGGCGCGCGCGCAGCAGCCAGCGATGCCCATCATCGGGTTTCTCAGTGCTGGAACATCTGAAATGGCGCGTGACTATGTTGCCGCATTCCATCGAAGTTTAGCCGGTGAAGGATTTGTTGAGGGCCGCACCGTAGGGATCGAGTATCGATGGATAGAGGGTCAAAATGAGCGGCTACCTGCACTGGCTGCGGATTTGGTTCGCCGTCAGGTAGCAGTCATCGTTGCGGCCAGCACACCAGCTTCCCTGGCTGCTAAGGCGGCCACTCAGACAATCCCGATCGCTTTTATTGTCGGTACCGATCCCGTCGGAATTGGTCTCGTCGCCAGCCTAGCGCAGCCCGGCGGCAACATAACTGGTGTTACTAACCTGAACGTCGAGCTATTCAAAAAATGCTTTGAGCTGATGCACAGCCTGATGCCTCCGGCTTCTACGATCGCGGTCCTCGTCAACCCGGCTAACGTCGCCCAAACCGCGACTGAAAGGGCGACCGTACAGGACGCCGCACGTGCCCTCGGCGCGCGCGTGGTGATTCTGAATGCAAGTAGTCCCAGCGAGATCGAATCGGTTTTCGAGGTACTTATCGGTCAGCGGGTAGGTGCACTTGTGGTAAGCGGCGAAATATTTTTTCTGAACCAGCGTGATCGGCTCGTCGAGCTGGCGGCTCGCCATGCAGTGCCAACCATATATGCGTACCGGGAGTTTCCGGTCGCCGGCGGTCTTATGAGTTACGGAGCCGATTTCGCGGAGCCTTATCGTTTGGTCGGAGTATACGCCGGCCGGATTCTAAAGGGGGAGAAGCCGGCCAATCTTCCGGTTCAACAGGCCACCAAGGTCGAGCTGGTCATCAATCTCAAAACTGCAAAGGCGCTTGGCCTCAACATCCCCAACACAATAATTGGGCGCGCGGACGAGGTGATCGAGTAGCAGGACGAATGTCTGCTTTTGGCACAAAGCGGACATACCGAGTTGCACTGCACATGTCCGCTATTGGGGGTAAAGCGGATATGACCTCTTGCGCTGCACATGTCTGCTTTTGACCCAAAGCTGACATTAGCTACGCTTCCAATCTTCCGGATTGGACGTGTAACATGTCGCGTCTTGAGCCTCGGGGGCTACAATGAGGCGGCGAGAATTCATCACCTTGGTCGGCAGCGCGGCGGTAGTTTGGCCCCTCGCAGCTCGCGCCCAGCAGTCGGCCATGCCAGTGGTCGGGATGTTGAACGGACAGTCCGCCGACAGCTTTTCCCATAACGCAGCCGGAATTCGCCTTGGCCTGCAGGATTTAGGTTTTGTCGAGGGTCAAAACGTCGTCATTGAATATCGCTGGGCAGACGGCCATGACGAGAGGCTGCCTGCGATGGCGGTTGAGCTGGTCAACCGTCCGGTCGCTACACTGATCACCGGCGGCAGCCTTTGGGCGACGATTTCAGCTAAGGCCGCTACTGCAACAATTCCCATCGTTTTCACGGCCGCAAGCGACCCCGTCAAACTCGGCTTCGTAACAAGCCTCAACAGGCCTGGTGGAAATGTCACGGGTGTGAGTTTTCTGGGGGCTCAGCTTGTTGACAAGCGTCTGGAGCTGGCGTCGCAACTGGTGGCGAAAGAGGCCATCATCGGATTTCTAGGGCGCCCGCAGGAGCCGAGATATGCGGCGGACAGGAAGCAGATCGAGACTGCCGCTGCTACGCTTGGACGAAAAATACTGTTTCTCGATATTGTTGGCGAGCGCGACCTCGAACCGACGTTTGCTGCTGCTGCGCGCCAACATCTTGGTGCGCTCATACATTTCACCGATCCGTTCTTTAACAGCAATCGCAGTGCGCTCGTCGCTGTGGCCGCGCGGCACGCCTTGCCCACGATCTATGAAACGCGGGATTTTGTGACTGCGGGTGGGTTGATGAGCTACGGAGCGAGCGTTACCAGATCGTCAGGCTGGCGCTTATGCCGGCCGAATCCTTAGGGGCGATAAAGCTGGCGATTTGCCAGTCGTGCAATCGAGCCGGTTCGAATTGGTCGTCAACCTGAGAACCGCTAGGACGCTCGGACTTGCTATTCCACAAAATCTACTGGTCGCGGCTGACGAGGTGATCGAATAAGTCTCGCGATGTCCGCTATTGGCACAAAGCGGACATGACGTTTTGCACTGCAAATGTCTGCTAATGACCCAAAGCGGACATTAAAGGCAGCGTTACTTTCCTATTTACACGGCGGTATTGGCCCTTCGGGCAATTTTTCCCCTAGCGCATCTGGTTCAGAGTTTCCTCGGGTGCGACCCGCATCACCATCAGGAGGGACAGATGCGAGTTCAAGACGAGAAGACCAAGGTGATAGACGGTGCCGTCAGTCGGCGCAAAATCCTGCTGGGCGGGACCACGCTTGCCGTCGCAATGGCGATGGGATCAGCGGCGCGTATTCACACGGCGCAAGCGCAGCAGCGTCCCGTAGCCGTGTCTGCTGCGCTTCCTTCCGATCAGATCGGTGAAGTTGCAGTAAACGCCTACCTATACACCTATCCGCTTATCAGCATGGAAATGACGCGCCGGCTCAGCACCAATGTCGCCGACACTCGCCAGTTCGCCAAGGCACCGATGAACCAATTTGCGAATTTGCCGGCATTCCCTGACGCCACCTACACGGACATCGCACGGCCGAACGCGGACACTCTGTATTCGCTGATGTGGTTCGACGTGTCGAAAGAGCCACTGTTGATTAATGTGCCCGATTCGGCAGGGCGCTATTATCTGCTGCCGATGCTTGACATGTGGACCGACGTTTTCCAAAGCACAGGCTCACGCACGACTGGGACCAGTGCGCAGTTACTTGCGATTGCCGAGCCGCGCTGGCAAGGCCAACTCCCTTCGGGGGCCATGCTCGTTCGTAGTCCGACCGCGTGTGGCTGGGTGATCGGGCGCACGCAGACCAACGGCAAAGCTGACTACGACGCCGTGCACAAATTTCAGGCCGGGCTAATCACGACGCCACTCAGCGAATGGGGCAAATCGTATCGGCCGCCGGCAGCAGCAATCAATCCCGATTGGGACATGAAGACGCCGGCAGTCGATCAAGTAGAAAAGCTCGGCTCGGCTGCGTATTTCTCGCTGTTCACCGAACTGACTAAGCTGAACCCGCCGCACGCGAACGACTATCCGATCCTCGAGCAGATGCGACGCATGGGGATCGAACCGGGTAAGCCCTTCGCGCTCGACAAGGCATCGCCCGAGGTTCAGAGCGCATTGAGCGAAGCTGGGCCGCTCGCGTTAAAGAAAATCAGGGCAAGGTTTTTGCGGGCCGGCGTAGCAAACGCAGGCTGGCGCACTAACCTCACCGCTGTTGGAACTTACGGCGCTGATTATTTGAGCCGGGCAATGATCGCCTATGTCGGTATCGGCGCCAACACAATCGAAGATGCGGTCTATCCCTCGGCAGTCACCGATGCCGATGGCAAGCCTTTCAGTAGCGACAACCGGTACATACTACATTTCAATAAAGACGAGCTTCCGCCGGTACGCGCCTTCTGGTCGCTCACGATGTACAACGAAAGGCAAAACTTCGCGGCAAATCCGATTGACCGCTACGCTATTGGGGATCGCGATAAGCTCGCATTCAACCCTGACGGCTCGCTTGACCTTTACATCCAGCGCGAGTCGCCCGGCCAAGACAAAGAGTTGAATTGGCTGCCAGCACCCGCCAGCGGCCCCTTCACGATGAACCTTCGTCTCTATTGGCCGAAGCCAGAGGTTCTCGACGGAAGTTGGGCTCCCCCGGGGGTAAAGCTCGTGCAATGAGCCGCGACTGCAATGTCCGCTATTGGCACTTACCGGACATCCTTCTTTGCACCGCACATGTCCGCTTTTGGATGTAAAGCGGACATGACGTATTGCGCTGCAAATGTCTGCTTTTGACCCAAAGCGGACATTGGCCTGGACTTCTTTTGACACTGGACTAGCTGTGTTGGACGCCCCATATGGAGGGCATCACCGGCACGGGCCGTATGGCACAGGCGTCGGTGGCTGAGAGTTCGGTAGCGCTCCCGCCTGTGATTGTAGGGAGCGCATCGTGACCACTCGTAAGATCCCCCCTAATTTAGTCACCACGCCCGCAACCGTATTGTTTCGGAGGCTCCGAAGCCGATTGAAATACCTGAGCATCTCCAAAAACAAGCTTCGTTCCATCAGCAGGTGGCTAAGCGCTTCCGATTAGTGCCCAACTTTTTTGTATCGACCCCCGACGCCCCTGAGATCATCGAAAAACTGTGGGCCTTTGCTGCGGCGGCGTATCTCGATACTCCGATCCCAACACTCTTCAAAGAGCGGCTTTTTGTCTTCCTCTCTCGTTTCTGTCCGGTCCGCTACTGCATTGTGCGGCACTGCGGATTTCTTATCGGCTATGGACACGCAGCGGGCGACCCTGCGGCTCAGACGCAAACGATTGAGCAGATGATCGAGCTTCTGAAAACACCTCCGCCTTGGCGGCGGGACCTCGAACCGATTTACAGTAGCTTGGCGGCCATGGAAAATCCGGTCGATTGGCCCGTTCCTGGTAGCGAAATCGAAGACCAGTTGTTTGCGCTTTGCGCTCTGATCTTTGTGAACCCAACGCAGTCCGAGCGTGCCCTAAATGCGTTGCGAGACGCCCTTGGCGGCAAACGCTTCGAGTATGTCCTGGCGCTTCTTGCTTTTATCAGAACCGCTCATTTTTGGACGCTTGTCCATCCCAGTATTGAGATGGAGGATGACGTCAAAGAACTCTTGGGCGAATACAAAGAACTTGCGGCCTTGCTTTTGCAAGAACCTGATCCTTGGTCTGTCTGATTGTTGCAATCCATGAGACTTCAGCATGTCCGCTTTTGGCACTTAGCAGACATTACCTTGGGAGGGATTGGATGTTATTAAATTGTTGTGCCGGGTGGTTCGGCGTCCGCTTATGACCCAAAGCGGACATCGGTCGCGGGCTTCGTTATCCAGGTTTGAACACACTGAAATACCGCGCAGTGATCGATTTACTCTTTGGGCTATCCGGAATACCGTTGTAAGAGCGAGTCCTTGAGATGTACTGGGTCAGAAAAAATTGCCGCTTGGGCTCATGGGCAGCGTTGTTCGCGCTGTGCATCCAGCTTGTATTGTCTTTTGGCCACATTCACGCCGATGACATTCACGGATCGTCTTCAGCGACAATTGCGCAGCTTCAGGCCCAACCAGAGAGCCCTGCTGGTGACGACCACGGCAAACCCGAGCATGACTTCTGCGCGATTTGCGCGGCCCTGAGTCTTACATCGAGTTCGGTACTACCTACCGTTTCGTTACTTCCAGTCCCCGCCGATCGCCCCTACGAGTGGGTTTCCGATTTCCGTACCGCGCAAGTTTCGTCCGATTTTCATTTTAATTTCCAAGCCCGCGCTCCACCCCGCGCCTGACATCGGTGATCTACCCGCAATGTGGCTTGTCCTCTTCGCGGACGCCACATCCCGGTGTCCCGTAAGGCGTGGAGGACTATTCAGTCATGTCACCCCGATTTGCGCGCGGGCTGCTGCTCGCCAGCTCGAGTTCTCATCCCATTCGTCGTTGCCGAGGCGCAAGCGCAGACCGCGCTGCCGGAAGTCGTGGTAGAAAGCCAGCGCTCAGCGCCGCCGCGCCCGCGGTCCACGGTTCCTACTACCGCCGCTCCGTCGCCGCAGCCCGACAGCAACGCCACTCTTGCCGCCCAGAACACGCAATTCGACACAGCGCGGGACAGTCTGTCGCCGCGGTTCGGCGCCAGCACATTCGACATGAACCGCGCGTTTATCGAAACATTGCCGGGAGGCATCAATACGCCACTCAACTCCGTCTTGCTGCAAGCGCCCGGCGTTTCACAGGATAGCACCGTCAATGGCGACATCCACGTGCGCAATGAGCATGCCAATGTGCAGTACCGCATCAACGGGATCACTCTCCCCGACGGTATTTCTGGCTTCGGTCGTGTTCTCGGCACCAATTTTGTCGGCAGCCTCGCGCTGATTACGGGTGCGCTACCGGCGCAATTCGGCCTACGCACCGCCGGTATTATCGATATCCAGACCCCGAGCGGTAATTCGCTGCGACAGGGCGGCAGCGTCGGCATCTACGGCGGAAGCTTCGGGTGGGTAAGTCCGAGCTTCGAATACGGCGGCCGCGCTGGCAACACCGAGTACTTTGTCACGGGCCTCGGCCTCACCAACAATCTCGGTATCCAAAATCCGACCGACAGCCACAGCGCGATCCACGACCGGACGTATCAGGCCAACTTCTTCAGTTACACGTCGACCGTGCTTGACGCACAGACGCGTCTTGCAACGATCTTTGGCAACTTCACCGGCCACTTTCAAATTCCAAATAATCCGGGGCAAACGCCACAGTTCACCGCTTTTGGGATCAGCAATTTCGATTCGGCGACACTCAACGAGAACCAGGCGGAACAAAACACCTTCGGTGTGGTCGCACTGCAGAAGTCGGTCAATGGGCTGGATCTGCAGTTGGCGGCCTTTTCCCGCTATAGCACGCTGCGTTTCGTTCCGGACACGATCGGCGACCTTGTTTTCAATGGCATAGCGTCCGACGTCTACCGCCGCAGCTTTGCCAACGGCCTGCAGGGCGACGCCGCCTACAAGCTGAACGACGCGCATACTCTGCGGGCGGGCTTTACGGTCAGCGGCGAAAGCACGCTGAACAGCAATGACTCAACGGTGCTCCCGCTCGACTCAGGCGGCACGCCGGTCGATGCGCCATTCACCGTGAACGACAATCTTTCCAAACTCGGATGGATCGCCGGTCTCTACCTCCAGGACGAGTGGCGGATAACCGACAAGCTCACACTGAACGCCGGGGTGCGGTTCGATCAGATGTGGCAATTCGTCAACGCCAACCAGCTTAGTCCGCGCTTCAATGTGGTGTATAAGCCGCTCGACGGGACGACTCTCCACGCCGGTTATGCACGCTACTTCACGCCGCCGCCACAGGCGATCGCCGCGCCTGCCAACATCTCTCCGTTCGCCAACACGACCGCTCAGCCGGAAACCTTCCAGCAGAATCCAGCCCTGCCGGAACGTTCGCACTACTTCGATGCCGGAATTGTGCAAAGGATCACTCCTAATCTTCAAGTTGGTATCGACGCTTATTACAAGATCGCAAGGGACCTGCTGGACGACGGACAATTCGGCGCGGCGCTGATCCTGAATGGTTTCAACTACGAAACGGCTAAAAACACCGGCGTCGAGTTGAGCGCGACCTACAAGGACGGCAACTTCAGCGCCTATGGCAATCTCGCTTGGGCGCGTCAGCAGGCAAAAAACATAGTATCGAACCAATATCTATTCGGCCTTGATGAACTTGCCTACATCGCCAACAACTACATCTATACTGACCATGCCCAGATGTGGACCGCATCAGCGGGCGCATCCTATCTTTGGCAGGGGACCAGGCTCAGCGCAGATATGGTCTACGGCAGCGGCCTGCGCAGCGGTTTTGCAAATACTGAACATGTTGCGCCTTATGCAACTGTCAATCTCGGGATTTCGCGCGAGTTCAAGGTGTCGCCCGATTTAAAGCCGATCACCACCAGAACTCGCTGTCGTGAATGTCTTCGACACCATCTACGAGATCAGGGACGGTTCGGGAATTGGCGTGTTCGCACCACAATTCGGGATGCGCCGCGGCTTCTTCGTGGGCCTTTCGCAGAAACTGTAAGCAGAGAAAAGCACCCCCGTCTCGCAATGGTGTCGCGCAAATGAAAGTGCAGGAAAACATGAAATGCTCATGCCAGTTTGGCTGGTTTAAAATTCGACAAGGTAGCTCGCGATGGTGTCGTTCGGGGCACACCCGGCTGCCACTTGTGACGGCAGCCTGCCTGTTACCGTTCAACGTGGCCTACGCCCAAGAGCCAACTTCGCCGCCGGCCGTTGGACTAGCGGCACTCCCGCGCGACCTGAGCCCTTGGGGCATGTTCATGAATGCCGACGTGGTGGTGAAAGCCGTCATGGTCGGACTGGTCTTTGCGTCGGTTGTGACATGGACAGTCTGTCTTGCCAAAACAATCGAATTGCTGAAAGCGCGCCGGCGGGTACGGTCCGCACTGAGCGCGCTGAACAATCTTCAAACCCTTCCGAAGGTCATACCCTCGAACCCCATAGAGCCAGCCGCAACTTTCTGTGCGACCGCGATTGCCGAAATTCGGTTGTCCGATGGGGCCGCGGACAAAGATGGCTTAAAGGAACGCATCACGTCTCGTCTGGAGCGGATGGAAGCTGCTTTCAGTCGTCGCATCAGTCGCGGCACCGGAGTTCTTGCAACCATCGGTGCGACCGCCCCCTTCGTCGGGCTGTTCGGCACCGTGTGGGGCATTATGAACAGCTTTATCGGCATCTCGAAATCACACACAACAAATCTAGCAGTTGTCGCGCCGGGCATTGCTGAAGCACTGCTCGCGACTGCCCTTGGACTTGCAGCCGCCATCCCAGCCGTCGTCATTTACAATCTGTTTGCGCGGCAGATCACAAACTATCGGGCAGAACTCGCGGACACATCGGCGGAGGTCCTTCGCCTCGTCAGTCGGGACCTCGATCGCGGCATGCGCCGGTCCGAAAGGTTGGCCCTGCTGTAGCCGCGGAGTAATTCGGATGAGCGTCCGCCTCGATCATGGCAAGGATGAACTTGATGAGGTCCACGAGATCAACGTCACGCCATTCATCGACGTGATATTGGTCCTCCTCATCATATTTATGATAGCGGCACCGCTCGCCACGGTGGATATCTCTGTCGATCTACCTTCGTCGACTGCGGAGCCGCAGCCCCGGCCCGACAAACCGCTCTACCTCACCGTAAAACCTGATCTGTCGCTGGCCGTTGGGGATATAGCGATCGCACGCGACCAGCTTTCGGGAGCGCTTGAGCAAACGACGCATGGAGACAGGCAAACCCGTATTTTCCGTCGGGCCGATAAAGCCGTGCCGTATGGCGAGTTGATGGAGGTGATGAATTTACTTCGAGCGGCGGGCTTTCTCAAAATCGCATTGGTCGGAGTCGAGAAAACGTCATGATGGCTGCGGCTATGGACGACTACGATCTTCGTCGCTGGGCTCTCAGCGCGATGGTTGTGATTGGGATTCATGCTGCGCTCGCTCTGACGCTAACACGTTGGCACGAGCCACTTGCCGGCGACGAAGGTACCGAAGCCATAATTGTGGATCTTGCACCTTTCACGGCGCCCCCGACGGAAAACAAGACCGACCTTGCGCCGGGCCCAGAGCAGCAGCAATCAGAGACAATCCCCAAAACACAAGTCGCTAAGCCCGAGGAAACCCCGCAAGAGAAAATCGAACAACCACAGCCCTCGCCGGACGCGGACGTTCAGCTGCCTATCGAACCCAGTAAGCCCCCCGACAAGCAGATAGAGCAACCAAGTCCGCCTGCTCTTGCAACATCCCCGCCACGGCCAGCGCCCTCCGCCGCGCAGGTCTCATCCTGGCATCGCAAGATCGCCCAGCAGGTCGAACGCCACAAAGGCTATCCGGCGGCGGCGCGAGCCAGACATGAGACGGGCGTCGCACAACTTGCGTTCAAGATTGACCGACAAGGAAAGGTGGTGGCGAGCCGCGTGATACGGACATCAGGTTTCGCATCACTGGATCAAGAGACAATCGCCACCGTTCAACGCGCACAGCCGTTTCCGCCGCCGCCACCAAATATACCGGGCGACACTTTCGAGTTCACAGTTCCTATCAAATTCAACATTCGATGATGGAGTGAGAATCACCCACAGGAGTCACCGTCTATGCACAAACACTTTTCCCGTCTCGTTTTGTTCCTTCTCGTTTGTGCGATGCCGCTCGCACTCGCGGCTGCGCCGAATAAACGTCACGCCACATGCGAGGAGGAATGCCAAACCTCTTGTCATGCAAGCTTGGCCGGTTCACGTAGACAACTCGTTTGCGAGCACGAATGTTGGTCAAAATGCTATTCGCACCGAGCTGAGCACAAATAAAGAGTTTCGTTCTAACGTACTCAAACGACTAAGTCTTATTTGCAATTATCGGCTGTTCTGTTTGGGGCAAAACGTGTGCAACCACAAAGATGATCCACGGGCTCATCAAACTTGAGGGGATATTCGTTGTGCAGCGCCGATCACGAATAAATGCAGTTTTCAAGGCTGCGCTAGTGTCCGTACAAATAGGGCTAACCGATGCGGCCGCCATCGCCAAGTTATCGACTCCCGATCCCTCTGTGGAGGCGGTGGAGAAGCAGCAATCGCTACGATAATCGAAGGCTGGTGATTGAAGCAGGCTGACGCGGTCGCGCAATGCCCGCTATTGGCACTTAGCGGACATCGGCTTGTGCGCTGCACATGTCTGCTTTTGACCCAAAGACATTTACACGCGCCGACTACTGCCGGATTTATTCCCGGAAACCTCTACCGCTCCTCCGCCAATACACGAGGCCGGACGAACAAAAAGCGGGTCGTCGCTGATGTTTTTGCGTTGGCACTGCTCTCTGTGCCGATGAGGATAAGTGCTGCTCCCCCGTTTACGAGGGCAAAAATAACGGGCTCACCGGACCATGTGTTTATCGGGTTCATTCCGACGTGAAGAAATTCGCCAATCGGTTGGTCAGGATATTGCAGCCGCAGCTGCGGACCAACCTCGGCTGGCGCAAGTGCGAGGCCGCGCTCTTGAGCGCGAGCGTAAACGTCCACCAGTGATGTTTCAGTCGGCGTGCCGAGTTCGGCGGCAGACACAACCACAAGGTCCACGTCCTCGGCAGGGTTCATGGCAAATGCCGGCCGAGCAAGGATTTGCTCAGCGAGATCTCCGATCCCACAGCCGGCAGCATCCAATGCATTACGCAGAGCGAATGTATTTGCAAATCGTCCAAACGTTATGGTCTTCCAAACCTTACGGACAGCTTCAGCCTGGGGTACAGCTGCTGTCCCGCTTCTTGGAGCGACGACATACTGGAGACTATCTTTAGTTGCACATTGAGCGTCGGCTTCCCCGGGATGCAGAAATGCAATCGCGCCGCAGAGCGATGCAACCGCAAAAATTTTTTGCATAGGCCACCCCACGATTTGGCGACGAATCTTGGAGAATAGCCTAGGGGGCCGCTGCGAATTATATTGTGAACCAGTTCACACAAAGGCGGATTTTCCGGTGCAAACGCCCCCACAAAGTATGAGGCAACCTTAACGATGAGGTGATCGAATAAGTGGAGCAATGTCCGCTATTGGCACTTAGCGGACATCGACTTTTGGACCGCAAATGTCTGCTTATGACCCAAAGCGGACATGGGTTGGGGCTTTCCCCGTGCAGGTTTGAACCGCTACGATATCCTGTCCTGAGCCTCGGGGGGCGAATGAGGCGGCGCGAGTTCATCATACTTCTCGGCGGGGCGGTGACAGCGTGGCCGCTCATCGCTCGCGCACAGCGGTTGGTAACGCCGGTTATCGGGTTCCTTAGTGCCAGGGAAGCGTCCGAAGCCCCGCAACTCCTGACAGCGTTCCGTCAAGGCCTAAAGGAATTGGGTTTTGTCGAGAGTCTAGAACATCGCGATCGAATATCGGTTCGCCGGAAATCAAAACGACCAGTTGCCTGCATTGGCGGCGGACCTTGTTCAACGCCAAGTCACCGTGATCGTAGCGGTCACCACTCCGGCGGCGCTGGCGGCAAAGGCGGCAACAACGACCGTTCCGATCGTCTTCCAAGCTGGCGCCGACCCGGTCCAGATCGGGCTCGTAGCCAGCCTTAACCGACCCGGCGGCAATGTCACCGGCGTCTCAAATCTGAGCATTGGCCTTGCCACGAAACGCATTGAGCTGATGCGCCAGGTGATGCCGGATGCCAAGCTCATCGCCGTGTTGGTGAACCCTCGCGATTCAGCCATTATTGCTTCCGAAATGGACGATGCGCGAGCGGTTCAAGCACAACTTGGTGTCCGGATACATTTCCTCCAAGCAAGCACAATCGGCGATATCGACGCCGCCTTCGCCAAAGTCGTCGAACTCCGAGCTAGCGCGCTCGCCATCGGCTCCTACCCGCTCTTCATTAGCAGGCCGGATGAAATTGCCTCGCTGGCGACACGTTATGGCGTGCCAGCAATTCATCCACTTCGCGCATTTGCCGCGGCCGGCGGATTGATGAGTTACGGGTCCGATTTCGCCGACACTTATAAGCTGGCCGGCGCCTACGTCGGCCGTATCCTCAAGGGTGAGAAGCCAGAGAATTTACCGGTGCAGCAATCAACAAAGGTCGAATTGATCATCAACCTCAAGACCGCCAAAGTGCTCCGCCTCACGATCCCCGAACCACTGCTTGGACGCGCGGACGAGGTGATCGAATAGACCGTTTTGTTGCGATGCATGAGTTCGCTATCGCTTCAGTCGTCGTATTCAGTCGAAATATCCCTGCCCGTGTAGTCAGGCATGAAGGCTGCCGCAACAAGGCTCACGATCGCGCAAACAGCGATATAGACCGCAATGGCATAGCCACTATGGTACGCGGCGAATAAAGCCGTTGCGATAAGAGGCGCCGGCCCACCAGCGATCACGGAGGCAAGCTGGTAACCCAAAGAGGCTCCACTGTAACGCAATCGTGGGGTAAATGCCTCGGCAATCAGCGCTGCTTGTGGCCCATATTGCATGTCATGCGGGATGAGTGACAGAACAATCGCGATGAACACCAATGACGGTATGGCCGTGTCAACCATACCGAAATAGAGAAAGCCGAATAAGCCCACCGAGGCCGCACCGATCATATACATTTTTCTGCGGCCGATACGATCTGAAATGTGACCCGACAGCGGAATGGTGACGAACGAGACACATGCCGCTACGAGTACTGAGATCAAAATGAAATCGCGCGACATATGCAAAGTGCCGACTGCATAGGCAAAGATGAATGCAGTAAATATGTAGAACGGCGCTTGCTCCGACACTCGTACTAAAGCCGAAAGAAATATCTCCTTGGGATGTTTCTTAAAAACCTCGATGATCGGTGTCTTCTCAATTTTCCTTGTATTCAAGAGCTGCTGGAATACTGGCGTCTCTAGAATACCAAGCCGAATCCAAAGTCCTACACCGACAAGAATAATCGAGAGAGCAAAGGGTATTCGCCAGCCCCAGGTGATGAACTGATCACCCGACATTTGGCTGAACGCGAGGACTGCAAGGTTTGCCATGAACAGGCCGCATGGCACCCCGAATTGTGGCCATGATGCTACCAATCCCCGATGGCCATGGGTGCGGGCCCATTCCATCGCCAATAGCACCGATCCACCCCATTCGCCGCCAACACCGATACCTTGAATCATCCTCAACACTGTCAGGATGACGGCGCCCCAAATGCCAATTGACGCATATGTCGGTACGAATGCGATGAGGAAGGTCGCGATGCCCATAAGCAAAAGCGTAGCTATGAGCGTCGCTTTTCGACCAATGCGATCGCCGTAGTGACCGAATATTGCAGCGCCGATGGGCCGCCCCACAAAGCCGATAAAATAGGTACCGAAGGCAGCGAGCGTCGCTGTTAATGCATCTTCATTGGGAAAGTAGAGTTTACCAAATATGAGACCTGCAGCCGTGCCATAGAGAAAAAAATCATACCATTCGATTGCGGTGCCGATCGTTGATGCGATAACCGCTTTGCGCAGTTGCACGCTGTGCTCAGAGGCTGACAATGTCCCATGGATGATAGCTGTGGTCATGGCTATGCCCTCAGGTTGTTCTGTTTCCCCATCGGGACGGCTTCTCATCACCGCTTCCTGGCGAGACTGGATGCGGGGCCCAGAGTCCATAAAGTAAATGTCTCATAAAATTTCGATGTATCGGGGCGCCGCTGAGATAGGGGCATTAGTGTGAGAACTTAGAACGTCGTTGTGCGTTCCATGGCGTATTCCTCAATGCCGCCCCCTCCGCTTTTTGGGGGTAAAGCGGACATCCCGTTTTGCACCGCAAATGTCCGCTAGTGACCCAAAGCGGACATTGCGCGTCCCGAGGAATAAGCGTTCAGTCGCGTGTTCTTCTCGCCGACAGGCCACAAATCGTGGGCTTTAGGGGCGACAAGAGAGTGAGTCTCCCGGACACATGCAGCGGCGCGAGTTCATCACGCTTCTCGGCGGTGGGTCAGTCGTGTGGCCGCTTGTGGCACGCGCGCAGCAGCCACCCATGCCAGTGGTTGGGTTTCTCCACGGCGCGTCGCCTGGTCCATTCAAGCGGTTCGTCGCTGCATTCCGTAATGGTCTGAAAGACAACGGTTTCGTCGAGGGCCAAAACCTGACAGTTGAGTTCCGGTGGGCAGAGGGCCAATACGATCAGTTGCCGGCGCTTGCCTCCGATCTGGTTGACCAACATGTTTCCGTAATCGCTGCGATAGGCCCGGTCGCATCGCTTGCAGCGAAGGCTGCCACAACGACTGTCCCTGTCGTGTTCACCACTAACGCCGATCCCGTTAAACTCGGCCTTGTGGAGAGCTTGAACAGGCCCGGTGGCAATATCACGGGCATCAACGTGTTCACGGGGGTAATGGAAGGAAAACGGCTGGGGTTCCTTACAGAGATGCTACCGCACGTCACCCTGATCGCTGTATTGGTCAATCCAACCAATCGGCAGACGGAGGCATCGGCGAAAGAAATACAAACGGCTGCAACGGCAGCTGGACGCCAAGTCATCATCTTAAATGCGAAAAATGAACGAGATATCGATGCAGCATTCGCGACGATTATGGAAAGGCGAGCAGGCGCACTCCTGGTCGGCAACGATATCTTTTTCAACAGCCGCCGTGATCAGATAGTAGACTTGGCTGCTCGCAACAAACTGCCTGCAATTTATGAATTTCGCGAGTTCGTCGATGCTGGCGGGCTAATGAGTTATGGCACGAACCTTACGGATATTTATCACCAAGCAGGCAACTATGTCGGCAAAATTCTAAAAGGCACCAAGCCGACAGAATTGCCAGTAATGCAATCCACTAAGTTTGAGCTGGTCATCAATCTCAAGACCGCAAAAACACTCGGCCTCACCCTGCCGCCTGGGCTACTCTCCATAGTCGATGACGTGATCGAATAAAGGCGCTATTTACGCTGCGGTGCGTGAGTCCGCTATTGGCACAAGCAGACATCCCTAGTTGCACTGCACATGTCCGCTTTTGACCCAAAGCGGACATTCGCCAAAATTGAACTAAGCCTCAGGAGTCCGAAGCGCTTTTTCAAAGGTGCATCGCAGGGGATGCTTGTGTTTATGCGCAAACGCGACGACGTCGGAAGCCTTTTTCTTCGCCAGCGCGTAAGAATAGCACCCACACTCCGCGGTTCCGTGCTGGTGAATTAGAAACATTTTTTGTCTTGCCGTATCCCAGTCCATATCGAAGAAAACCTCCAAGACATGGACTACGAACTCCATTGGAGTTTCGTCATCGTTCAACAACGACACGCTGTAGAGCGAGGTTTCGAGTTCCAGCATTACGCCTCCTCCTACCTGCTCAGCTAGGACCACAATGGTAAAAGAAAAAGGCGATCGCAGAGAAATGATAGTCTCGTGCCAACGGTGGGGAGGCCGACTATCAAGTCGCGATGTCCGCTATTGGCACAAAGCGGACATCGGCTTGTGCGCTGCACATGTCTGCTGCGGACATCAGACTGGCTTCGCGTCCGACCCTTTCGGTGTGCTAGTTTGACCCGACAGAAATTCTGTCTTGAGCTTGAGACGGTATGAGACGGCGCGAGTTCATTAAACTAGTTGCTGGATCGGTAGCCGGCACTTGGCCGTTCGTTGCACACGCACAGCAGCGCGATGGCGTGCGGCGAGTTGCAATATTGATGGACCTTTCCGAGCGAGATGCGGAAGGGCAGGCTCGCGTCTCGGCGTTCCGGAAAGGGCTGCAAGACCTTGGGTGGACGGAAGGCCGCAATGTCAAATTCGACATTCGCTGGACCGGAGGCGACCCCGGCCTTATGCGGCGTTATGCGGCCGAGCTTGTAAGCCTAGCGCCAGAAGTCATCATGAATGGTGGTTTGCCAACATTGGTGGCCATGCAACAAGAGACGCGCACGATACCGATCGTTTTTGCGCAGGTGCTCGATCCCGTTGGGGCCGGATTTGTCGAAAGCTTGGCGCACCCGGGCGGAAATATCACCGGATTTGTCAGCTTCGAATACTCGATGGCGAGCAAATGGCTTGAGACGCTCAAGCTTGTCGCACCTCATATCGTCCGGATCGCTGCCATTCGCGATCTCGCCTCTCCGTCCGAGATGGGCATGTTGGGTGCTATCCAAGCGGTTATGCCTGCGTTTGCGATGCCATTTATTGCGGTCGGGGGCCGCGACGCCTCCGAGTTTGAACGTGGCATCGAGGGGTTTGCAGGTGAGCCGAATGGCGGCCTCATTATCCTACCGAGTCCCAACACACTTGTTCATCGACGCGCAATTATGGCTGTGGCGGCCCGCCGCCGCCTACCCGCAATCTACCCGTACGGGTTCTTTGCTCGAGAGGGTGGGCTCTTATCCTACGGTATCGTTCCCTCAGATAACTTTCGTCGCGCGGCAGGTTACGTTGACAGTATTCTCAAAGGCGCAAATCCGGCGGAAATGCCGATCCAAGTGCCGACGAAATTCGAATTGGTCGTCAATTTGAAAACTGCGAAAGAGCTTGGCCTCTCTGTTCCGACCACGCTGCTCGCGCGCGCCGACGAAGTGATCGAGTGAATGGTGGGATGTCCGCTATTGGCACTTAGCGGACATTCTGGCCGAGCCGCTCAATGTCTGCTTTCGGGGGTAAAGCAGACATCAAATCGTGAAGTTTACAGATAGTTTGAATTACCGGCCAAGCTCGGCGCGGCGGTCTTCATTGATTGCTCGGATCAGTTTGGAAAGTTCGGCCTCGATGTCCTTGAACTTTGCCGCCACCACTTCAATGTCGGACGCCGTGTACCGGCGATGCTCTGGCGGGATTTCGGGATGCTCCCAGCGCGTGTCGCTGCGCACGATTATTGCCGCAGTCGGACGATCAAAACCCCACCATTCGCCGTGCGCGAGCAGGTTGCGTTGCTCGCAAGGGTCGACGGCGTCAGTGAGTAGTTTTGTGATTTCCCCGGCTTGCGGGAAATCTTTGCCCCGGTCCGTTTCGATCAACTCGACCATCAGCTTAGGACGTTGCCGCGTGCCCCACTGATTGGCGCGTTGCTCACCGAAGCCGGGTTGCCGCGTGATCGCGTCCTGTAGCGCCGCGACCCGGCGTTCGAGCGACGTGTGCGCAAACATCATCCGCGCGAACGCAATCGCATGGGGTGCAATCTCAGCCGGATCAGGGAAGAACACGATGTCCGGGCGAAAGTCAGCCACCGTGATGGCCGTACAGACAAGGTTGCGCCCGCTCATTCCAGTTGGGCCGCGCATCCGCGCCAATAGCACCACGGACCGTGCAAACCATGCGCGCCCCGAATGATGGCACCGTCACGTGGTCGGCAAAGGCGCTAACGTCCAACACTGCGTGGTGATTGCACCAAACCGCGCCGCACATGATCGCCAGCGAGCGCACATCATTCTCGCGCATGTTGCCGAGGGTCATCATGGCCGTGTCGCCCCGATCATGGCTTCTCGTTTCCAATGTAGACGGGGGTTAGCATAGTGCCGTTTACCGAACCGGGCGTAGCTAAAGTTCGTCATTCCGACACCACGAATGGGTACATAATTGCGGCCATGCGGGTGATGAAGTTGCTGGCAATCGGCGGCGTGACTGCGGCCGCAGGGGCCACGATCTCCTGTGGTTTGCGGTATCACCGTCGCTTACTCTCCTGCCGCCGCTCCCGGTGCCGGCACCGCAACAGCACCAGACCACTGAGGCGATGGGCGCGGCCATCGCTGACCCTTTCGAGCATCGCGGACAGGCAGCCGATGACGACACCCCGCCTACCAGCCCATTCGTTTTCCGAGGCCACGTTGGCATTCAAAAGGTTAGAGGTTGGCCAGTCTGCCGGTGCAAACGAAATAAGCCGCTATGTCCGCTATTGGCACAAAGCGGACATCCCTAGTTGCACCGCACATGTCCGCTTTCGGGGGTAAAGCGGACATCGCCTGGACATGCGCAAATGTCCGCTAATGACCCAAAGCGGTGCCTCGCAAACTACTTTTTTCCAGGCGGGCTATACAAGCTCGCTACTTTGGAAGCCTTATCCGCGACTGCTTTGAATTCGGCACCAGTCCAAGCTCTTGAAGTCGTCACGTCGGAAATAGTGCCCGCTGCTGCTGCTGCCAACAAAGCAGCGATAGCTGACTCAGCCTCGTTAGTTTCCGTGATAAGCAGGAAGTCGGCGTCGCCAGTCGTGAAGTAGAAGTTTACAAGTCTGCCGCCGGCTCCCTCGACCAGCTTCCGCACAATCGGTTCTCGGTCCTCCGGTGCAGCAATCAATCCCTTGGCATAATCCCGGGGTGAACCGCCCGCGCGTAACCAATCTGATCATGGATACCTCCCGTTGCGATTTGTGATTACTGCGACGGCATAATAGTACGGACTGGGCCGGTGATCGAACGGCTTACTGAGGTTGCGTACTTCGGGGCGGCCTCTTTTAGCTCCGGTCAGCGCATGACGCACTCGGCTTCGCCGCGACCTATACCGAAATATACGCACGTATAAGTGCCGGTCGGCAGGCGCTCGGCGCTACCGTGACGGTATGTGGAAAAATGTCCATGCCGCCACGCTAGGCACCGCCGCGATCGCTGTTTGGTTCGCGGTAGTCACGTTAGGTTTTGGCGTTCATCTATGGCCCCTCTTAGAGGGAGTGCGATAGGCAATGCCAGCTCTCTCCTTTTTGGCATTTGTAGGTTTGGCGCTGATTGCGTTGCTGTTCTATGGGAATGCAACGCTGGAGCCCATTTCGCCTGAGATGGTCACCCCCCATCACGTCGTCGCACCAGCACCCAACATGACCTCGCAAGTTGTACCTCAGCCAAAGTCGGCACCTGACGCTCTGGCGAAAATTGGGCACGTAGCGCGTGCAGCGCGAGCCGAAGCGCCGCCCAAAAATAATCGCGTCTCGCAAACCCTCAACTACCAAGTGACCCCCTTGTTGGACAGATTTTCTATTAAGGGTTATTAGGGCCGGACTGTCTTCTGCCGCCCTCCTGCAAGCTTGAATGCCGCCATCCCACCACCAGGCGACCGCCGAATATCCGCGATTGTGACCTGATGGTGGGATTTCAAACGCCGTTATTGTCCAAAACCACGGCTGGCGAAATGTCCGCTATTGGGGTAAAGCGGACATCCCGTTTTGCACCGCAAATGTCCGCCAATGACCCAAAGCGGACATATGCAAACCCGTTCCAGGTGCTATGCTTCGTATGTCCTGCGTTCGTGCCGGAGACGGCCATGAGGCGGCGGGAATTTATCAGCCTTATCGGTGGAGTTGCGGCAACGTGGCCGCTTGCGGTGCTGGCGCAGCAGGTAGCAATGCCCGTTGTTGGCTACCTCAGTTCCTACTCGCCAGAAGAGGGAGAATCCAGGGCGGCTCCGTTCCGACTCGGCCTGCAAGAAGCCGGTTATGTCGTGGGTCGGAACGTTGCGATCGAATATCGCTGGGCCGACCAACAAATTGATCGACTGCCTGCGATGGCCGCTGATCAGCGTCACGTAAATGTCATCGCCGCAACTACTACTCCGGCGGCGCTCGCGGCACAGGCGGCTACCACGACCATTCCGATCGTCTTCGAGGTGGGGACCGACCCGGTTCGGCTTGGTCTCGTCACTAACTTGAACCGGCCGGATGGCAATGTTACGGGCGTGACCAATTTGTTTGTGGAGGTTGCGCCAAAGCGGTTGGAATTGCTGCATGAACTTCTGCCAACCGCGAAAGTCATGGCCCTTTTGGTGAACCCAGCCGATCGCAATCTGGCCCAAATCCAATCGCGCGAGGTGCTGTCGGCGGCCCGCAACCGCGGGCTAGAGTTGCAGGTCCTCAATGTCAGGAGCGAAGGTGACTTCGATGCGGTCTTCGCAGACATAAAACGTTTGCGAGTTAGCGGGCTCGTAATCGGCGCAGGCCCGGTCTTCCTACGCGGCCTCGACAAGCTTGCCGCCCTGACCGTTCGCCACGCTGTGCCCGCGATCTATTCGTATCGTATCTTTCCTGCGGCTGGCGGTCTGATGAGCTACGGAACGGACATATCGGAGAGCTACCGGTTGGCCGGCACTTATACCGGCAGGATTCTCAAGGGCGAAAATCCTGCCGAATTGCCAGTCCTGCAGGCAACCAAGTTTGAATTGGTCATCAATCTCAAAGCCGCCAAGGCGCTCGGCATTAGCGTGCCTCCGTCGATGCAAGCGCGCGCGGACGAGATGATTGAATGAATCCGCAGCTTTTCATCGCGCTTGCGGTCATCGCCTACTTTTCTGTGGCCGAAAGCCGCGCGCAAACAGCAAATTATCCCGACAAGCCAATCAAGATGATGGTTGGCTTTTCCGCAGGCGGTGGCACCGATGTGATTGCCAGGATTGTCGCCCAGAAAATGTCTGAAGGCCTGGGTCAATCGGTGTTGGTTGAGAACCGGCCCGGCGCGAGCGGCATGATCGCCGCAGAAGCAGTAACCAAATCGGCGCCCGATGGATATATGTTGATGATGGGCAGCCAAACCACGTTGGCGGTCGCACCAAGCCTTTACCGCAAGTTTTCCATAGACCCAGCCAAAGACTTCGCCGGTGTGGCCCTGACTGGCACTTCGCCGCTCGTCTTGGTGGTCCACCCATCAGTCGCCGCGCAATCGGTCCACGACCTGATTGCAATTGCCAAGGCCAAACCCGGCACCATCAACTTTGGATCGGGTGGGCTCGGGACTACACCGCACATGGCCGGCGAGCTATTCGCATCTGTGACCGGCATCAAGATCGTACACATCGCCTATCGGGGCGAAGCGCCCGCCATCAACGATCTCTTGGGTGGGCAGTTCCAGATGATGTTCCCAAACCTGTCCGCGGTTATCGGCAACGTAAAAGCGGGATCGTTACGCGCGCTTGCCGTCACCAGTTTACAGCGGGTTGCTGGGTCACCGGAGATTCCCACAGTGGCCGAGTCAGGCATTCCGGGCTTTGATGCGGCAACCTGGTTCGCGCTGGTCGCTCCGGCCGGAACGCCGCACGATCTCGTGTTGCGGCTCAACGCCGAGGTGAAGCGTGTTCTCGCGCTACCGGATGTCAAGCAACGCTTTACCGACCTCGGTATGTCGCTTGGTGGCGGCACACCGAGCGAACTCGACATCTACATCAAATCCGAGATTGAAAAATGGTCAAAAGTCATCAAGGACGCCGACATTCGAGCGCTCGACTAACACAATGCTCTGATGAAATGTTCGAGTGCTCAAGATTGAGCTGGTCCTTAATCTCAAGACCGCTAAGGCTATCGGCCTTGCCGTGCCGTCCTCGCTCCTCGCACGCGCCGACAAGGTAAACGAGTGACTTGGCGAAATGTCCGCTTTTGACCCCGAAGCGAACATCTGTTGCGATATCGAAATCGCTTAGCAATTGAAGAGCTTCCCCGATGACGATCATCGATTCCCAGATCCACGCTTATGAGGCAAACACACCGAAGCGACCCTGGCACAGTGTGCCGAACTGGCCCGATCACGTCACGGGTGACGAGATGATAGCGGCGATGGACAAGGTCGGCGTCGACGGCGCGATCTTTATCTCCGCCTTTTCCATGTACCGTTACGACGCGAGTTATGCAGTGGAAGTGCAACGGGCCCATCCTGGTCGGTTCGCGATCGTCAAGCCGGTCGACCCAGACGATCCAGCCGTGGGCGATATCATAGCTGATTGGAAGCACACGCCGGGCGCGGTCGGCATCCGTATCATGATGACGAAGGAGAGAAACCGCGAGCCGAATGCCCCGGGCCTCGACCGCATCCTGCGCGCGGCCGTAAAGCACGATTTTCCGGTCAACATACTGTGCTGGGGCAACGTGGATGCGGGCACGGCGTTGATCGACCGCCACCCCGATACGCGTTTCATCATCGACCATCTGGCTATCTTGCAGCCCCGCACACCACCGGCCCCGCTGCAGCCTTGGGCCGACCTGCCGAAGGTGCTGGACCTGGCCAAACGCAAGAACGCGTTGATCAAGGTGAGCGGCGCCTGCACGCTGTCCCGGGAACCGTATCCGTTTCCAGACATTTGGGATCCACTCGCCCGCGTGTTCGATGCTTGGGGTTTCGAGCGCTGCCTGTGGGGCACGGACTGGACACGCGCATATGCCGTCGTCAACTACGAGCAAGCCGTCAAACCCTTCCTCAAGACTGACCGCCTGAGCGACAGTGAACGAGCGATGCTCATGGGCGGCGCGTGCGCCAAAGCCTATTGTTGGTCGCCCAAGAAAGGCTAGGTCAGTTACCACCCCGTGCAGGATTCGTCGCGTCACAGAGCGCTTAGCGGATATCGATCGGTCGTCGCAGAACGTCCGCTTCTGGCCCAAAGCAGACATGAGTTTGTGCGTCGCACATGTCCGCTTTCGGGGGTAAAGCGGACATGGGTTGAAGCACTGCACATGTCTGCTTTTGACCCAAAGCGGACATTGCGGGTCGCAAAGTGATATCGTTTAAGTCCTGCATATAGCGTGATCGTCGCGGAAGGCACATGCAACGGCGCCATTTCATCACGCTCCTCGGCGGTACCGCAGTCGCGTGGCCCCTTACTGCGCGTGGGCAGCGGCTGGCGCTGCCGGTGGTCGCGTTTATCCGAGACGGGACGGCCGATGCATCCGCGCGCTTTGCGGTCGCGTTCCGCAAAGGCCTCAATGACACTGGCTATGTCGAAGGCCAAAACGTGACGGTCGAGTACCACTGGTTGGAGGGCAAATACGATCGCCTGTCGACACTAGTGGCTGACCTGGTCCGCCGCCCTGTGGCCGTGATCGTCACGCCGGGTACCGTGCAGGCTGCTCTTGCAGCCAAAGTTGCAACAGCGACGATCCCGATCGTCTTCGCTGTCGGCGATGACCCGGTTAGGCTTGGTCTTGTCGTCAGCCTCGCTCGGCCTGGCGGCAACGCGACGGGTATCAATACCTTCGTCCAGGAGGTGGTAGCCAAGCGGCTGCGGCTCCTGCATGAACTAGTGCCTAAGGCTGTTCGTGTTGCCGTGCTGGTCAATCCGGGCAATGCCACCGTCGCCGAGTCCACGTTGCGGGGCGTGCAGGAAGCCGCCCCCACCATCGGGCTGCAGACCCAGATCCTCAACGCGAGTAACAATCGGCGAGATCGATGCGGCCTTTGCCACTCTTGCGCACGAGCGGCTTGATGTCCTGTTCGTCGCCGGCGACGCATTCTTCTTCGACCGCCGAGTGCAACTTGCCACCTTGACGGCGCGCGACAGGATTCCGGCGGCTTATTCGGTCCGTGAACTTGTGGCAGCCGGCGGGCTGATGAGTTACGGAACCGACCTGGCGGACGTGTTTCGTCAAGTCGGGGTCTATACGGGCAGCATCCTCAAGGGCGCCAAGCCCGCCGACCTGCCAGTGCTGCAATCGACCAAGTTCGAGTTCGTTATCAACCTGCAAACGGCACGAGCGCTCGGCATCGAGGTGCCGCCGGGAGTGGCTTCCATCGCCGACGAGTTGATCGAATAGAAAGCGCGATGTCCGCTATTGGCACTTAGCGGACATCGACTTGTGCGCTGCACATGTCTGCTCCAACCAAGACATGCCATTTGTTCAGCGCTTGAGACCGCGTTGCCCCCTAAGGCCTGCAGTATTATTAGTCACCGTTATCAACTCGAACGTATTAGGAGGAAATCGTGTTCCGATTTAGATTTCTCCTCGTCGCGACAGCAGTCGTCATTGGACCTGATGCAACAGCAGCAGACAGCTCGATACCAAAATTTGACATCACCGCGACTTGTGGGGGTTCAGGTCAGGTGGAAATATCCGCGGCCTGCATACAAGATGAACGGGCGGCGCATAAGCAACTTGTAGAGCTATGGCCGACAATTAAGCAATCAGAAGCTTCACGTTGCGTTCAAATCGTAACAACTAGGGGCGCGAGCAAATACGTTGAATTGCTCAGCTGCCTGCAAACACCCGATTGAGTAGGCACGCGCCCGCCCCCTTCCTGAACGCTGCTGTAGGTTGCTACGATCCTCGCCCGGAGCCTCGGGGCGCAATTGTCGATGGCGCGGGTTCACTAAAGCTGGTCCCGGTTGCGGTTGGATGGGAGAAAACAATGAGGATTCAGCACACAATAGCCTTAGCGGTTGCCGTTGGATTAGGCCTCGGAGTCATTGCAACGCGGGGTCTAGCCGCTCAAGCCAAGCGCATCTTTTATGTTGTGATTGAGATCGATGAGATAACAGACGCCGATGGCTACAAAGCTATGACGAAAATTGGTCCAGCGAACATCGTAGAGGTTAAGCACGCGGACGGTCGTTACCTCGCGCGCACTGACAATCTAACGGCTCTGGATGGAGCAGCGCCGAAGAGATTTGTGATGATTGCTTTCGACAGCATGGATAAGGCGAACGGCCTTTATCAAAACACAAAAGAGATGACCGCCATGCGGATCAAAGCGACGAAATCGCGCGCATTCATTGTCGAGGGGTTATAGAGGATGTCCCCTTACCGGATAATCCAACAAGACCGCAATGTCTGCTTGTTGGGGCAAAGTGGACACCACGCAGATGCCTCAACAATGTCCGCTATTGGCACTTAGCGGACATTTCAATCGCGCCTACCGTCTAGGCACGGTCGCCATCCTCGCCATGCAAGTTCGGGAACAAGAACACCAGTGGAAGCGCGAGCGGCCCGATAATCGCAGCAATCCACGCCCAGATTTTGAACGAGCGTCCCCGACGCTCAGCAATTCGACCGGCAAGGTAGATCGAACAGACCATCAGCAATGCTAAGGCTATGTGGGGGCCCATTGCTCAACCTCCAATGCTGCTTTGCGCTAAGCATAGAGTTGGTGGCGCGGGGGACTGGCCGTCAAGACCTTAAATGTCAAACTAAGACACTACCGTTATGTCCGCTATTAGCACTTAGCGGACACTACACTGTGCACCGCAAATGTCCGCTTATGACCCAAAGCGGACAAAGCCCCCTTCCAGACCACCGGTGCTGATTGCTACCATTGCCTCTTCGAGCCTCGGGGGGCGACAAATGAGGCGGCGCGAATTCGTTAGCCTTCTCGCCAGTGCTGCCGCGCTGTGGCCAATTCGAGCCAGCGCGCAGGTGCCGGTAGTGGGGTTCGTCAACAGCTCTTCAGCGCAAGCGCAAGAGGCTGTTGCTGCCGCGTATCGCCGAGGTCTTGAAGACAGCGGCTTTATCGAAGGTAAGAGCGTTCTGATTGAGTTCACGTTGGGCCAACGGTCAATATAATCTGTTGCCAGAATTGGTTGGTGATCTAATCGAGCGCAAAGTTGCGGTAATCATGGCCGGTGGTCCGCCCGCCGCGATAGCGGCGAAGAAGGCCACTTCAACGATACCCGTCGTGTTTACATCCGGAGACGATCCGGTCCAGACAGGCCTCGTGTCCAGCATCAATCGCCCCGGTGGCAATCTTACAGGGGTTTATATTTTTTTCTCTGACGTAGAGACCAAGAAGCTGGGCCTTCTGCGAGAGTTGGTACCGAATGCAGCTCTGATCACCGCATTGATGAACCCAAGTTTTCCAACCGCCAACAATCAAAAGCAAGAATTGCATAAAGCTGCGGACAAACTCGGGCAACGGATACAAATCATCAATGCCAGCAGCGAACCAGAAATCGACGCGGCGTTTGCATCGATGAAGCAACTGCAGGCAAATGCTGTGCTCGTCGCCGCCGATCCTTTCTTCGCCAGTCGGCGCGAACTGATCGTCTCGCTTGCGACAAAATATGCAATCCCTGCAGTCTACGAACAACGCTCCTTCACGGCGGCCGGCGGGTTGATGAGTTATGGAACGAACCTGCCTGAGGGTTATCGGCAGGCAGGCATCTACACGGGACGAATTCTCAAAGGCGAAAAGCCGGCCGACTTGCCGGTCGTGCTATCGAACAAGTTTGAATTTGTAATCAACCTTAAAGTTGCGAAGACGCTGGGACTGACGGTATCAGCAAATTTCATCTCGACGGCTGACGAAGTGTTGGATTGAGCTCAAATGTCCGCTATTGGCACAAAGCGGGACATGCCGACGTTACATGCACATGTTGGCTTTTGACCCGAAGCGTACATCCGGATCGTCTCGTGACGCGTTCGATTTGAAGGGCTACGATGCTTCGTCCTCAAGCCTCGGGGGAGGAAATGATGACACGCGAGTTCATTTCACTGATAGGTGGTGCAGCAACGTGGCCGCTGACGGCGCCATGCGCAGCAGCCTGGTCATGCCTACCATCTGGATCTCTCGATAACGCATCAATACTCCTCCAATATGCGGCAGGGACTTCGTTCAAGGATCAAAGGAATCGGGCTACATCGAAGGCCGAGAACGTCGTTATCGAACATCACTCGGCCGAGGGCCAATATCGATCAAGGTCGCCTGCGCTTGCAGCCGACCGAGTTCGTCGTCAGGTGGCGGTAATCGTCGCAACCGCCCTTGCTGCTGGCGTTGGCAGCCAAAGCTGCGACCACAACAATTCCGATCCGTCTTTACCACCGCAACTACCCGGAACGATGGTCTCGTTGCCAGCCTCGGCCGACCCGGTGGCAACCTCAACCGGCGTGGAGCCTGCTGACTGGGCGAACTGGTGCGAAAGCGCCTCGAGCTGTTGCGCGACGTGTCACCTAACGCAGCCAGTGATCGCTGGCTCATCAACTCCAGACAATCCCGAATGCCTGAACAAAATATCGCAATTCGGCGACGAGAAGCAGCGCGTGCCGATCGGTCGCCGAAATTATCGTGCCGAAGGCTGGTGCGCATAACCGTGTTGAGCATGGCCTTCCAGACGATCGTCCAACAGTGGGTCGGAGCATTAGTCATTGCTGGTGACCCTTTTAACAGCTACGATCGAGCAGCTCGGCGCGCTCCGACGGGTTCGCCACGCGGTGCCCGCGATCTACGCAGCAGTGAGAATTTGCAGCGGCTGGAGGCCTGCTGAAGCCAACGGTATCAACCTTCCTGAATGGCGTACCGTTCAGCCGGTACCTGATGCTCGGCCAAACTCTTAAGGGAAACAAATGCTCGCCGACCTTCTGGTGCAGCAGCTGGCCAAATCCGAGCTGTCGATCAACCTCAAGACCGCCAAGCAACTCGGCCGCACCGTGCCGCAGGGCCTGCTGAATGCCGCGACGAGGTGATCGAATAGAGCGGCGAATGTCCGCTATTGGCACTTAGCGGAGCATCTCCTAGTGCACTGCACATGTCCGCTTTTGGGGGTAAGCGGACATCGCACGGACAAACCGCTTTGTTTGCTAATGACTGGACGCAATGAATGTCAGGCGGAGGGGGTGTAGCCTTGAGATCACCGAACGGCGTGGTTAGTAGAAAATAGGGGTTGTTTCGTTTCTTAAAAAAAGCCCCTGTTAATGCTATCGTTATCTTTGTCCGGTGGGGATTTGGGGGCGTTGCCATATATTCCTATGACGAAAAAGCCAACCACCAAAGTTGAATCCGTGATTGCCTTGTGCGAGCGCGAGGGAGGCTGCACGTTAAAGGACATCACTGAAAAGCTCGGCGTAAGCAAGGTCGTTGCCGCGTCCTTCATTGCCGACGCGCGGGCCGAAGGCATCAAAGTGAAATTCGACGTTGAAGGCGGCCGATATTACGTCTGAGCTTCCCGCGCTTCCGCGCCAATACGTCGGCCTGCACAGCAACGAGCGCCCACAATAAATCGCCTCAACGCTCCCGCGCTCCCGCTCGATCGCTAGACACTCGCAAATGTCCGCTTTTAACCCAAAGCGGACATGCCTCCTGCGCGCCATAACGATGCGATGATCACCGGGCCTCTAACTTGGTCATCTTTTTCGCGCTCGCGGCGACCTTCGCCTTCTTCTTGTCAGTCGTGGCCGACCTCGTCGGCTTCTTGGCCTTGCTGGCGTGCTGCACGTAGCTCGTCGGCGGCTCGACCTTGCGCGCCATGAAGCGGTTAACACGCTCGGTCCATAGCGCGATGAACTGACCGCTGGTCAGCGCCTCAACTCCGCCCTTGATCGTTTCTTTAAGATCCCATGGAACGTTGCCCCAGATGGCCTTGCGCGCCCATTTCGCGCCCTTCTCCTGACCTTCAGTGGTCAGGTACATGTTTTTCCATGCCAGCTGCTGCGGCGCGTCGTAATGAAACGAACAGCCTTCATAGCCTTGCTGGTGGATGCAGTAGAGTTCTGCCGCCGTAGCCCTACGACCGACGTCCTTCTCGAACTGTGCGGCCTCAGTCGCAAACTTTCTGGCCGCCGCGACCGAGCAGTCGCGGATGTCGTAGATGTTGCCCTGCCAATATTTGGCAAACTCCTGGTTGGAAAGCTGGAACAAGCACTTGTATGAGCCGGTCTTGGCTTTCGGATTGTAGCCGAACTCGATCTTGGCAAATGCCTTCATCATTTGAATGTCGACATCGAACAGCTTTGCTGCCTGCTCGATCTCGGCGCGAATGTTGTCAGTGTGCGGAGTGCTGGCGGAGCTGATGCCGTCTGGCAATGGCAACGGCGTCCAATTCGTCGGCAAATTGGCGTACATGATGTAGCCCTTCGACGCCGGTTGATCGGACTCCTCCGGCAATCGAACATCCGGGTCAAGCGCCGCCAGTTGTGTAGGCTTTGCCTCGACTTTGGTTTTCATCGTGGGTGGCGGAGGCTCGACCAAATCCTCTGCCATAACAGGAGCCGTCAGTTGCATAGTAGGCTTTGGCTCGACCTTGATTTCCACCGTGGGCGGCTGACGCTCGACAAAAGTCTCAGCCACAACAGGAGCCTCGGCAACGACAGAAGGCGCGGCCACAACAGGAGCGTCGGCTACAATGACGTCGTCGCTCTTCCATTCGCGGGTGCCAATGTCGAGCGCAAGACCGACCATGCCAATCAGAATAATTGGCAGATAGCCATATTTAATGATCCATTGCGTCAGCAAACCGCTCCGTCCCCATGTCCGCTTGGAAGTTTTCCCCATTCTCTTGCTCCACAGGCAAGAAAATGTGTAAATCAAAGTCATGTGCCTGACGTTTCGCGTGCACCGGTTCTAATTTCGGGCAAAGGAACTTGAGTAGCGTCCGATAGCCGCTGTAAGTCGTGCACTTTGATATGGCTGTGCGGAAACTTCTACTTCAACTCCATGCCCGCCTTTATCGCCTGGATATAAATCGATATACCGAGCCAATTCTTCCATCGATTCGACTACGTAGGATTCAGGGAAAGCAGCGTCTTGAATATTGAGCTTCGATGACGACTGCTCCGGACGCTAGAGGTTTCGGACATTTCGAATGGTGGTTAACGATCGCTTAAATCAGTCAACCTCTCGATTAATTGCCGAATTGCCGCTCTGTGGGCAAACCGCGCGCTCGACTAACGCGGAGTGTCGAACTCAGATCGCAGTGGATCAGCGAGACCTTCGTGGTCGCTAAAAATCTGCGAGGGGGAGGCTTCGCGCGAAATCCCGATGTCCGCTTTGGCTCTGACGTCCCGTTCGGGCCAGAAGGCGACGCCGGCACGTCTGACGAAGAACGCTGCTTTGCCGGTGATGGTGGCGGCAGTCAATTTCGAGAAAATCGCGATCTAACACTTGAACAGGACGTAAGCGCGGACAGAAGATTCAACTGGAGCAGGAGACGGTCAATCGATCGGCGACGGCGCAATCCACCGTGGCGATATGCCATTGGCGGCCTGCTGCCATCGTAGCGCTTGGCGACGGTGGCCGCATTGACGGCGCTGACCGTCGACGCCCTAGGTCGACACAGGCACGTCCCGCGCCACCGCAGAGGCGACGGCGCGGCGCGCGCAGGTCAGCCAATCATGGCGATCGTGTCTAAAAGACCCAGCAGGTCACTTTGTATGACGCCGACGGTTGGATTCTGCGTGCCCCGGTATCGACCGGCGTCACGGGGCGCAGACGCCCGCTGGCGTCTTCGCCGTCCTGGGAAGGATAAGGACGACCACTCGACAATGTACGACGATGCCTGAATGCCGAACATGCAGCGCATGACCTGGAACGGCATCGCGCTGCACGGCGGGCCGCTGCCTGGGTATGCGGCCTCGCACGGCTGCGTGCAATGCCCTACCGTTTTGTCGAAAGCTGTTCGACAAGACCCGGATCGGGATGCGAGTGATCATCCGCCGAACGACGCGGCTCCGGTGGAGATTTCCGACGCGTCGCTATCACGCTCAATGCGGACGCGATCGCCGCGGCTCCGGCGCGTGCCGGGACGCTCGCCCGCGAGGCCGCGGAGGCCGCAAAGGCGGCCGACGAGGCAAAGAAAGCTGCCGCGCGAGTGGCGCGCGAGACGGCATCGCTCTCGGCATCGCTTGCGCAAGCTGAAATTGCTAAAGACCCGCGCCGACGCCGAACTCGCTTGGCCGACAAGGCGCCGCCGCAGCAAAGACGGACGAGCCAAGCGCCGGCCGAGGAGCGGAGGCAGAGGCGACCTCGAGGTCGCGGAAGCGGGGACGCAGCTCGACATCGCAACGGCCGACAAAATCGAAAGTCGATACGGACGCAGCCGCAAAGGACGCCGTGAAGGCGGCCGAGAACCAAGAAGGTCGCCACCGCCAAGGCGGCGAACGAAGCGAAGCTCGCGCTCGAACCGGCCTCGATCTTCATCAGCCGCGCCAAGCAGAAGCTTTACGTTCGACCAACACGCATAAACGCTGGCCGGACGGGGGTGAGGTATCGACGCGACGCGTCAGGTTCGGTCGACGATCCGCAATCCCGACAAACCGATCGGCAACGACGTGTGTTCACCGCGATGGCGCGCAACGACGCGGGCCTGCGCTGGACCGAGTCACGATCGACAACGGGGATGAAGCCAAGAACGTGCTCGACCGCATCACCATCCGCAGGACGTGCCGATCGAATCGCGCAGACCGCCTTGCCGCGCTCCTCGATCGTCGTTCCGGACGAGCCGCTCAAGTCCGAGACCAATCATCGCACCGAATTGTCGCGGTGCTGAGCAACCAACCTCAGGGCGGGTTATAACGCGCCAGCCTACCAACTCTGCGAGCGACGACGTCCGGAGCTTTTTTTCCGGGGCAATTGGGACGTCCAAACCGGCAATACGCCTCGGCGCGGCGACTATCAGCGGGTCTATAACAACAATAGGCGGGCGCTGCCAATCCGTTTCTCCTGTTTGGTCGCTGAGGTGGTTGAATGAGGGCGGTCGTGTCCGCTTCTGGCCCATAGTGACATCTCCAGTTGCCACCTCACATATCGCCTCATGAGCCAACCGCGGAGCATCCAGGAGATCGGGATCTCCCAGTGCGCCTGCTCGATTTTTTCCAGAAGGCTGTACAAGCCGCTACTTTGGACGCCTGACCGCGACCGCTTCTGAATCGGCACCAGTCCAAGCTCTGAAGTCGTCACGTCAGAAATGGCGCCGGCAGCCGCTGTTGCCAGAAACGCGGCAATCGCGCCTAATCAGCCTCGTCCAGCCTCCGTAATGAGCAGGAAGTCGGCGTCGCCAGTCGTGAAGTAAAAGTTACGTTGCCGCCGGCTCCCTCGACCAGCTTCCGCACAATCGGTCTCGGTCCTCCAGCGCAAAACCAATCCCTTGGCATGTCCCCGGGTGAACCGCCGACGCAGTAACCAACCTGATGATGAATGCCTCCCGTTGCGGTTGGTGATTACTTCGCGACGACCTCATCGTACAAACTGGCCGCCATCGAACGGCTTCCGCAGGTATAGAAGCAGCCAAGCCGACAGGTTTAAGGTCGGCGCACATACGTTCCAGGGTCACGTTCTGAGGGCTTTTGGCGCTTCGCCGAGATGCGCGATCTTTTGCAGCGGATCACAGTTCAGCTTCCGCACGCGCTGTTGCAGGCGGCGAGGCGGTCATATCATCGGCGATCTGAGCATGGCTGCGTAGCTCTGGGTCCTCAAGTCGTTGCGCCGTCAGGCGCGCTTCCTGTGCTTGCAGGCGCCAGGTAACTCGAATGGCTCAAATGTCAGGGCATTGTGCTCTCCCCTCTTGGCAGGGCGGGAGCACGCCTAATCTATCCCTTAAGAGGCCGACTTCCACTTGACCTAGATCAACCTAGCCTCACCAGCAGTGACATTGCCAGCTCGCCGATTGCAGGCGTTCGACTTCGGCTGCGGCGCCTTGGTCAGTAAAAACTGAATGTCCGCTATTAGCACTTAGCGGACATCGCCTAAGTGCACTGCACATGTCCGCTTTTGACCGAAAGCGGACATTTCTCAGTAGAACCAGCACAAGACCCGGACCACTTCCAAACACTAATCGTCATGGCGCGTGAACGATGTTTCTGCGTGTCCTCTGGGCGGGAGAGTGAAGTATGACGCGTAAGAAGCATCATAACGAGTGCGCAAGAAACTATTGTCGCCGCAGGAAAAAGTGCGGCCAAACGAGCCAAAGCTCTTGCTGGCGAAGTTGCCAACGCCGCGGCGGCGACGTGACGGCTGTGCCTGCGGTTCGGGATAAGGCGGCGTAGTGCGCAAGAAACGGTTGTAGCCGGAGGAGAAATCGCCGCGGAAGGGACCAAACCTGAGTTGGCGAGCTTGCCGATGCCGCTGCTACGACGGTACGGCTGCGCCAGGTGCGGTCTGGAACAAGGTAGCGACAGTGATAGGGGCAAAAAACCGAGTTCCGGCACGAAGAAAAAAGGTCTAAGAAAATGGCTTCCAAGAAGCGCGCTACACTAAAAAAGAAGCCAACATAAGAAACGTAGCCGAGGTCTAAAAAGTAACGACTTTGAACGCACCGACGGAGTTGACGTTCTTCGCATTCGCGCCGTGCACCATTTTTGGTCGCTATTGGGGTAACAGCGGGCCGGTCGCAAAATCACCGCTGGAAATTATTTTGCCGTCGCGAGCACGACCGCGATTAATACGGTACAAATCGGAAGACGTGGAGTCACACCATGCGCAGGCCAGTCGGGTCATCGAACAAATGATTGCCGAACGGGAAAAGCACTCCTCCGACGGCGGGGCGAGGGCCTCTCTGCGAAATCGACCCTGCAGGCGTGAGCCCTCGCGACACACAGCCGTGCCACGGAGCCTTATCTGGCGACGCCCTCAATTAGGACGGTTAGCGACGTCCGCTGATCAAGAGCAGACATCCTTCCTCCAACTCGCGCGGTTAGTCAGCCAAATGACCTCGCGCCCGTGTACGCGCGTACAGTACGAGCCCCCTTGAAAGACTTAGAGTCTGAGGTGGCCCGACCAGTGCCGTGCTGACCCGCACCCGTGATGCACTGATCGAGATTTTTGAATTTTCCTGACACCTGAGAGGTGACGCCAACCGGCGTAACCGCGCGACCCGCCGGAGAAGCACTGCAATCACTATGATCAGCGCGTACATCGCAAACCTCCTTGGTTTGGACTAAAGACGATGTTGCTGCAGTCACAAAAATTCTGCGAGGGGTCAGGATTTTGTAAAAATTTCGGGGGGGTCGCCCTCCAAATTTTCCGCAATACCAAAAAAGGAAGCCGCGCCCAGCTGAAAAATGCTTCACCGAACAACTCGCTCACGCATTCGTTAGGCTCAACGACGAACGCAGTTGTCTGGATGCCACTCCATATATTTCGTAACAGGGGTGGAAAGGTGATGAAGCAGCTGCATTTCTGGGGCTGCAACATGAAAAAAGCGTTCATGTATCGAGCCGTCGAGCCAGCGCGTAGTGATGGTGGCCGAGCTACTCAATCCACGGCTAGTCTTCTCGCTGCTTTATGCTTTCTCCTCGGTATCGCGTTCGCCGCGTTTGCTCCAGTATCACCTGAAGGACGATTTTTAGTTTTCTGCTTTGCATTTGCTGTGGCGATTGGATTTTACATGGGTGGCCATGTTTTGTGTCAGGCGTTCAAGCTCAGTGACAAGCTCAGTGGCATCATCGAAGCACGCTGCGCTAAGCTGCTAGCGCATTTCGCTGGCGAAAGGCTCAACCGCCACGTCAAGAATTTGCAAACCCAACTCAACGAAAGCGAATTAGAGCTCAAGCATCTGCGCAGCGAAATCGAAAGCGCGGCAAGGCCGAAGCCAATCTACGCGGCGCCCTCACCGAAATCCATCGCCGCGCCCACGCACCACCCAAAGCCTCAAGCGTGAGAAGGCGCGGCTGCAGGCCGCGCTCGACCGCGCCAATGGCGAGCGCGCGCGGCTTGCTTATGATCTCGCCAATATGAAGCGGCAGGCCGGGTATTCGATACAGTGAGAACCGCTGCCGCGCGGCTATTCACTGCAGCGTTACCACCGCTTTCGTATCATGCCACGACCACCTCATAACAAACGGTGGTCTCAAAGGCATAATCGCACGCCTTGCATTCCCAAAGGTGCCGTACGCGGCGCACATCAACGTTTTCCGACCATCCCGGCATCAACAGCCGTTCGCCACATTGGGCGCATTCGGTGATCGGGCGCTTGAATTTTGTAGTGGGACGAACAGACATATTGGGGCGTTCCTCGAATTGCGTTGACGTTTTTGGGGG
>CAVVGT010000011.1:0-392313 GCA_963747775.1 uncultured beta proteobacterium | reverse complement strand
ACCATTTGCTGAAAGTCGGACGCACCCACGTCCGCTCCAGCGTCGTGTAGCCGGTTTCGCCGAAAAGCTTCGGCACACCGAGATCCTGGCGGTACTTCCGCTCGTTGAACGGCAGCTTGGCGAACTCCTGCCGCTCCTCATCTCTGAGCGGCACGACATCATCATAAAACCCGTCGATCTTGATACGGCCACTCTTGTCCTTCATCTGCGACAGGACCTGTGCCAGCACCATCGCCGGATTGGCGACCGCGCCGCCGAACGAGCCCGAATGCAAGTCGCTCTTGCTGCCGCGCAAGTCGATCTGGAAGTACGCCAGTCCACGCAGCCCATAGCAGATGGAGGGGATGCCGCGATCGAACATCGGCGAATCTGAGATGACGACGACGTCGGCGCCGAGCTGCTGTTTGTGCTCGCGGATGTAATCGTCGAGATTCTCGCTGCCGACTTCTTCCTCGCCTTCGATCAGGAACTTCATGTTCACCGGCAAGCGGCCGTTCTGCTTCAAATGCGCTTCGACGGCCTTGAAGTGCATGAACACTTGACCCTTGTCGTCGGCCGCGCCACGCGCGTAGATCTCGCCGTCGCGAATCGTCGCCTCGAACGGCGGCGACGTCCACAGGTTGAGCGGATCGACCGGCTGCACGTCGTAGTGGCCGTAGAACAGGATGGTCGGGGCGCTGCTGGCGCCGAGCCACTCGCCATAGACGGCAGGATGTCCTGGCGTCTCTTCGACCCGGACGTTGTCCAGACCGATGCGGCGCATCTCGTCGGCTGTCCACTCCGCGCCTCTGCGCACGTCATCCTTGTGCGCGGGTAGCGCGCTGATGCTCGGAATCGCGAGGTACTGCTTCAGCTCGTCAATGTAACGATCGCGATTCACGTTGATGAAGTCGACCACGTTATCCATAGGAGAATCGTATACCGCAACGAACTGACCACGAACGGGAATCAACCACGACGGTACTCACCACGAATACCGATCAACCATGAAGAATTTGGATCTCGTGCTCGATCGGTTTTCGGGGTTTGCCTCGTGGCTACGTGACTCAACTGGACCACGAACGGGAATCAACCACCAAGGTACTCACCACGAATACCGATCAACCACGAAGAATTTGGATCTCGTGCTCGATCGGTTTCCGGGGTTTGCCTCGTGGCTACGTGACTCAACTGGACCACGAACGGGAATCAACCACCAAGGTACTCACCACGAATACCGATCAAACACGAAGAATTGTTCGATCGCGTGGTCGATCGGTTTTCGTGGCTATTTGCCTCGTGGCTACGTGACTCAACTGGACCACGAACGGGAATCAACCACCAAGGTACTCACCACGAATACCGATCAAACACGAAGAATTGTCAGATCTCGTGGTCGATCGATTTCGTGGTCATTTGCCTCGTGGCTACGTGCCTTCGCGGTTGAGTGTCCAGCGGCCGCTCGCACGGTGCACGCGGCCCTCGTGGTCGAGCTTGTGGAGGTGGGCGAGAACGCTTTCTCGAGCCATCGGCATCACCGCACTGGCGTGACCGGCGTAAATTCGATCCGTGATCGACTCGACAGTGTCGGCGCCGGCGTCGAGCGCCGAGAGGACTTGTTCCTCGCGCTGCCTTCGGTGATCGAGGTAGTGAGTGATGAGTCGAATCGGGTCTTCGATCGCTCGGCCGTGCGCCGGCAAGGCGCGCAGCGGTTGCAGATCGGCGACCCGCTGGAGTGACTCGAGGTAGGCCGCCAGGCTGCCACCGCTCGACGCCGGAATGAACACGGTGCCGCCGGAGATCAGCAGGTCGCCGACGAAAATCGTGCGCGAGCCGGCATGCCAGAGCGACAGATGATCCGGCGAATGGCCGGGCGTATGGATGAGCTCGAGCTCGCCCTCCGCCGTCGTGACGCGATCGCCGTCCGCGAGCGAGCGCCAGGCGACGTCGTAGCGTCCGTCACGCTCAGGCCAGGGGAACTTGGCGAACGTGGCCGCTGGCCAGCGCGCGCAAATCGCCGGCACACCGGCGGCGTGATCGGAATGCGCATGCGTGACGATCACCTCTGCCGGCCCGTCGGGCGCGACGGCGGCCAGCGCGTCGAGGTGTTGTGGATTTCCGACGCCGGCATCAATCAACACCGACGTGCGGCCAGGGATCAGGTAGGTCCAGTTCCCATCGCCGGTGAAGGGCCCGGGATTGGCAGCATGGATCGGAACGACGTTCAACGGGCCGCCTCGGCTCGCTTGATGTCAACGCCACGCAGGCCGACGAACGACACGACGAAGGCCAACAGCATCATCGCCGCCGCGCTCAAATACGGCACGGTCATGCCGAAACGATCGAAGAGGAAACCTCCCCACGCTGGACCGACCACTCGGCCGAGGCTGGCAAGAGAGGAGGCCAATCCCAAGATGCCGCCTTGCTCGTTAGGATCCGAAAGGCGCGACACCATCGACGACATTGCCGGGCTGTTGAAGCCCATGCCCACCGCCAGGATGCCCACGGACACGAAAAGCATCGGGACCGTGAACGAGAATGGCACCAGGCCGATGCTGAGCGCGATGAGAAAAATCGCGGCGGGAATCAGCTGCGCCTCGCCGACCCGCTTGACGACCCTTCCGACGATGAAACCTTGGACGATGGCCAGGATCGTCCCGATAAAGGTG
Organism: uncultured beta proteobacterium; assembly: GCA_963747775.1. Taxonomy (GTDB): domain Bacteria; phylum Pseudomonadota; class Gammaproteobacteria; order Burkholderiales; family SG8-39; genus JAGVSZ01. The sequence goes on along the minus strand of CAVVGT010000011.1, from coordinate 389,665 downwards.
AAAACCAATCCGATGGTGGCGGCGGTAAAGCCAAACCGACGCTCGCCGAAGAGCGCGAACGTCGCCTCGAATCCTGAGAACGCCATCGTCACCAGGAAATAGAGCGACAACAGCAGCGCCAGTTGCGGATGCGTCATCGCCCGGCGAAACACTTCGAGCCGGCCACGACCTGGCGCTCGCTGCGCAACCGCGCGCGACTCGGGCAGCAAAAACAACGCCGCGGTGAAGTTGAGCAGACACAGTGCCGATGCAAACCACATCGGCACCGACGGTCCAAAGCGGCTGAGCAGGCCGCCAAGCGCGGGACCAAAGATGAATCCCATCCCGAATGCCGCGCCCACCATTCCCATACCCTTGGCACGATTCTCCGGGGTGGTGAGGTCGGCGATATAGGCCTGTGCGGTTGGAATGTTCGCGCCGGCGATGCCGCCGACGATGCGTGCGAGAAAGACGAGCGGCAGCGTAGTGGCCAGCGCCATCATGAGATACGAAACGCACGAGCCCATGAGTCCGAGCAGGATGATCGGCTTGCGTCCGACGCGGTCCGATAGCCGTCCCCAGATCGGCGAGAAGACGAACTGCATCAGCGAGAAGCTGGTGCCGAGCAGACCGACCGTCAGTGCCGTGGCGCCAAACGATTCGGCATAGAACGGAAGCAGCGGAATGATGATGCCGAAGCCGAGCAGGTCGATGAAGACGGTGACGAAGATGATGACTAACGGCGACATGAATAAGGTGCCAGGGTGCCAGGTGCCAAAGGTGCCAGGGTGGGTGCAGACAAGGTGCCAGGTGCCAAGTGCCAGGTGCCAAGAGCTTGCCCTCCGAAGCTCCAACGATTGTCAAATGAGCGAAGGAGGGTGCCAGGGGTTGGTGCTAGTGGTTCCTGAAGTGGAGCCATAGTGACAGAGCCACGTAGTAGATCGGAAACACGAGCGACAGGCTTCAGCCACGGGCCGTCGGTGGCCGGTAAGCGCCATACCACCACGCACAACAACGCGCGCCCAGATAGCGCATAGCAGAACGGTGGGTACTCGGAGCACGCGTGTGCGCGAGGGATAGACGTAGCGCAGCGGCACGAAGACGAGCACACGCACAAACGATCAGAATCGTTGCGTTAGTTGTCGATCCGAGCTGCAACACGAAGAGATAGAGAGCAACGATGTTCCAGTAGGACGGGAAGCCGGTGAAGAAGTAGTCAGACGTCACGACCTTGGCATCAGCCTGTCCGAATCCATAAGCGCTGGCAATCAGCACCGCACCAGCCACCCATAGACCTCCCTGCGCCGGCAACATGCCGGCCCGCCACATCAGCAAAACAGGAACGAAGACGTAGGTGAGGTAGTCGACGATGTCGTCGAGACGGGCGCCGTCGTAGTGCGGAATGCGCTCTTTGACGCGGACGGCGCGTGCCAGCCAGCCGTCGGTGGCATCGACAAAGGTGGCGGCGAGCAGCGCGAGAAATGCGGATCTGAAATCACCGTCAACGATCGCGATAGTCGCCACCAGAGCGAGCAGCGCGCCGCTTGCCGTGTAGAGATGCGCGATCCAGGCAATCAAGGTTCCAGGGTTCAGGGGTTCCAAGGTTCCAGGGTTCAGTCCGACGCGGTAAGAACTTTGGAACTTTGGAAGCCTGGAACCATGGAACTTTTCTAGAGGCGCCGCTCAGCCTTCGGGAAGGATTGCCAGACAGGCACGCCGCAGAAGTGGGTGCCTTCGGTGCAGCGCGGTGTCACGATCCCGTTGCGTAGAACGCAGGGCGGGCCGAGGAACTCGCCGAGCTGTGGATGAACCGCCTTCACCTGCGAAATCTCGTCCATCGACGCCAGATAGATTTCTTCCTGCGCGTTGAAGCAAGTGCGCAGCGTCCACTTGTGCTGCAGGGCGATGAACGATCCGGATTCGACCAGCCGCAGCGCCTTGGCGTTGGGCAGAACGTAGAGCGCGTGCTCGAGTGGCACGCCAAGCTCGAGCAGGCGATTCTTCGCCTTCCACGCGTCCACCATGGCGCGGTCGTAGACCGCCTGAGCCTCGGCATTCTGACGAATCAGCCGCGGCGTCACGTAGTCTGGCTGGCGTGTGTCGGCCAGCGTCATCATCGGCCGCGACGCCGGCACCATCCGGTGCCGCTGATCCTGAGAGTCGGCGGTGTGGCTGAGACGCTTCTCGAACACATAGCTGGCGTGATGCAGCGCCCGCATCATCGGCGAGTGATAGGCGACATCGAGCATGTCGGCACGATAGACGTTGCGCTTCGGGTTCATCACCCGATCGATCGCCTCGGCGTCGTTCATCTCGGCGGTGCTCAAGCCAAACGTGGCGCGCACGGCGTCGGCGACGACGCGCTCGGCGCCGGCCGACCAGTCGCGCAGGCGCGACACGCGATTGCCGAGGCGGCGATCGAACTCCGACGCAAACTCGTCCCCCGAGGCGCGCGGTTTGGGAAAATCGGTCTCGGGCAAGTCCTCTCGGTCGAGGGTCGCCAGGCCGATCTTGTCGAAGAACATCGGGTCGATCTCCTTCACGAGATCGACCATCGCGCCGATGATCATCGCCGCTTCGTACGGCACGTCACCCGAATGGCGCATCCGGTTCAGCCGGTGCAGCACGATGCCCGAGATGGTGTGCACCATCGAAGTGAACGCCGCGATCGGAATGACGTAGCGCGCGGTCTCGATCGCCTTCTTTTCAGCCTCGCGTTCGACCGCCTTGAGCCGCGCGGCGCTATTGGTCGGGCGAACGTAGCGCAGCTCCTTCAAGATCGCCCAGGCATCGTCCTTGAGAAGCGCCGACAGCTCGGCGTACGAGTCCCACGCGGACAGCACCGCGCGCTCGAAGACATCGAGCGCCTCGCCCGAGAGCGGCGGGACGAACGCTCTGGGCTCGTTCAGCTTGACGTAGCGCTGGCTCGACTGCTCGGAGTTGTAGAAGGGATATGAGTGGAGAAAGCTCCACACGAACTGGCGCGAGATGTTCTCGAGCCCAAACTCGAAGTGCGCATGTTGAAAGACGGTGTGGTGTCCGCCATCAAAGGTCAACGGCCCGATCGAGTCTCGCTGTTTGTCGGTGATTTCTTCGCGGCCGATGACCCGTGGCGAATAGCACGTGCGCGCAGCCGCAATGGCGCCGTCGTACGGCACCGCCGGTGAGCTTCGCAGTGTGACTTTCGGATGCGCGGTCGCCAGAGCGAGCGTGGGCATGAAGAGAGGAGTGAATTATACGGCTGTTCGCTAATCGCCGTTCGCCCGCCTTCGCTCATCTGTCAACGACGAGCTTCCGCCTTCGCAAAATGCTTCGGCGGACCGCCGTAGCTTCAGCGGAGGCTGGTCAGCGAGGCAGGCTGTGTTTGTGACTCGCCCTAAATCAGAAATGGGACGACGCGCGCCGTTTTCGCGGCGTAGGCTGCGTACTCCGGGTAACGTTCACGCATCAGCCTCTCCTCCATGATGATGCGCATCGCGGTGCCGATGACTGCGGTGCTCGCAAAGATCGCACTGGTGACCGACGGGTGTGCGACGGCGCCGGTCAACAGAAACAGGAGGATCGCCGCGTAGATCGGATGACGGACGTACCGGTACGGACCCGTGGTCACGACTCCGCCAGCCGTCGGCGTCGCTTCAGCGTGAAAGCTGCGCATGCCAAACGTCATTCGCGCCCAGACCATCAGCGCGAACGCCGCCACCTGAACGGCAATCACCGGCAGCCGCCAGGCTGACAGCGACAGCGTCAGCGCCAGGCCCGCAAGCGACCCGATTTGCAGCAGGAATCCAAACAGCGACGTAACCGCCGAGTTGGCAGTTTGCCTCGACAAATCTACAGGTTTGTCGCCACGACTGTCGTCGAGACTCACGGCTGCTTCAGTTGCTGCAGCAGCGGAATGTCCTTGGTCGGCTTGGACGCCGGGATGCTTCGCAGGTAAGCGTAAACGTCGGTCAGGTCCTGATCGGATATCACCTTCTCGGTGAACGCCGGCATCGCACCAGCCGGGCGTCGAATGTAGCGAATGAAACCGGCAAGATTGCGCGACGGCGGACCAATTCGCGCGCCGGTGGCGCCAGCGCCCTGCCCCACTGTTCCATGACAGAAGAAGCACGTCTCTTTCATGAACACGCGCTTGCCGTTCTCGACGCTCCCAGCCGCGGCTTGAGCGGCCACCGGAGCAGTAGGCGCCGGCGTCTGCGCTAGCGACAATGTCGAGAGCACACTCGCCAGCCCGAAACCGACAATGGCGCCCGTTATTTTCATGTCACCTCTTTCTTTTTCTTTTTTCTTTTTCTGTCTTCTGTCTTCTGTCTTCTGTCTTCTGTCTTCTGTCTTCTGCATTCTGCCTTCTGCCTTTCGTCTGCCGTCTGCCGTCTTCAACGTCCCTGCGTGATCACATCCACCAGCGCCGGGTCCCCGCGCTTGACGACCTCGATGGCACGTTTCAACGCGGGACCAAGGTCGTTCGGGTTTTCGATCGGACCGACGCCGAACACACCGTACGCCTTCGCCAGCGAAGCGTAGTCGATGAACGGATCGGCAAGCTCGTTGCCGATGCTCGATCGGCTCACGTCACGATTGGCGCGTGCCGCCATGTCGGCGACGAACATCCGCTCTTGGTGATAGGCCCGGTTGTTGTGCATCACAGTGAGGAGCGGAATACGATGATGCGCCGCCGTCCACAACACGCCCGGCGCGTAGTTGAGATCGCCGTCGCACTGGATGTTGACGCTCAGCCGGCCGTGCTTGCGATTGGCGAGCGCGGCGCCCACGGCCGCCGGTGCGCCGTAGCCGATCCCGTACGCCCCGGACCAGCCGATGTACTGGTAGTGCCTGGTGAAGTCCCAGAGCTTGAGCGGCCAGAAGTTGATGAAGTTGGCGTCCGAGACCAGTGACCAGTCTTCGCTCTTGATCTGATTCCAGATTTCGGCCGATAGGCGTGCAGTGGAGATGGGGCTCGCATCCCAGCCGTACGCCGCCTGTTCAATGTTCTGCTCGAGCGCCTCCTTAGCGGCGGCCTCCAAGCGCGCGCCACGAGCGTCGAACACGCGCCGGCGCTCAGGAGTGATCAAGCGCCGGCACTGCTCGATGAGCGCTGGCAGCGTCGCTTCCGCGTCGGCGGTAATCGCGAGATCGACTTCGTTGTAGCGTCCAAAGTCCTGGTAGTTGCTCTTGGTCAGCAGCTCCATGGATGAAACGGTGGCAATCTTGGTGCCGGGCTTGGTCAAGCGCCTGGACGTCATCCCCATCCGGTTGATGGGTGTGAGCGCGTTCACCTGCTGATAGAAATCCGGCACCTCGAGACCGAGCACCAGATCGGCGTCGGCGACGTTGCCGCCGCGAAGGCGATGCCGGCTGGGAAAGTTCATGCGCTGGACGAATGCCGGATCCCGCACCGGCGCCTGGAGCAACTCAGCCAGCTCGATCATCAGCGGCAGCCCGCTCGGCGTCCGGGCCGCCCGGCCGGTGATGATCACCGGATTGTCTGCGGCGACGAGCAACCGCGCCAGTTCGGCAACGGCGCCGCCGTCTCCGGCCGGAGGAGAACCAATCGCCAGCTTCGGCACGCGCAAGCTCCGGCGCTCGCCCTCCGGAATCGGCTCCTCCTGCATGGTCGCGTCAGCCACGAGGATGACGGGGCCGTGCGGCGGCGTCATGGCGATCTTGTAGGCGCGGACGCCTGATTCGGCGAAGTGGCCCAGCGACACCGGTGTGTCGTCCCACTTGATGCAGTCGCGCACCATCGCCGCACAATCCTGCACAGCGTGGGTCCACTCCACATCGCTGCGACGCCACTGCGCGTCGAGCACGTTGCCAAGGACGATGTAGACGGGGACGCGGTCGGCGTAGGCGTTGTAGACCGCCATGGCCGCATGCTGCAAGCCGACGGTACCGTGAGCCATCACCATCATCGGCTTGCCTTCGATCTTGGCGTAGCCGTGCGCCATGGCCACCGACGACTCCTCATGGCAGCAGGTGAGCAGTTCGGGTGCCTTGTTGCCGCCGTAATTGATCAGCGACTCGTGCAGTGCGCGGAACGACGACCCCGGGTTGGCCGCCACGTACTCGAAGCCGAGCGACTTGATCACGTCCACCATGAAGTCGGAGCCGGGCCGATCGGTGGTGTAGACGTCAGGACTGGCCGGTGCGGCGTCAGGAGTCGGAGAGGATTGACCTTGCTGCCCTGGTGCCGGAGGCGCCTGCCCCGCAAGCGGTGCGGAGACGAACGCCGCAGCCCCCGTGGCGGCGTTCTTCAGGAATCGGCGACGGTCGGGTTTCATCTGCACCCCTCTCTTCGCGAACGTGACCGCAGCGGATTCTATCCCAGCGAGGCTCTTGGATCGGCCGTCGTGGATCCCCGGTTTCCGGCGTCGGCGGCGGCGCGCGAATGGCTCAACGCGTGCGGCAGCCGGCGAACAGTTCGTAGGTGCCAGGCTCGAGCTCCGAGTGATCGAATGGCACCACGCGCGCGTCAAATCCGGCATCGCGAAGCCACTGCAGCCACTCGCCGCGAGTAAACAATCCCTCGACATGCCGGTCCAGCTCGACCCTGGACGAGCCGTCGCGCTCGCGTAAGACATACGCGTAGTCCACGGTGTAGGTGGAGTCGGTTGGATCCGGGTCCCACGTCCATTCCAGATATCGGAGCGCGCGCTCGGCGCCGTCGTGACCGCCATGATCGGTCGACGGTTGGAACGTCTCGCGCACATGATCGGGCGCGAAGAGCACGGCGCCTCCCGGACGGCAGTGCACAGACGCCGTCTCCATCGCCTGCCGCAGGTCTCGCTCGCTCGCCATGTAGGCGACGGCATCGTGCACGAAGACCGCGTCGAACTGGCGGCCCAGCCGGAGCGATCGCATGTCGCCTTCGACGTGCTCGAGCTCAGGATTGAGCGCCTTGCTCACGGTCAGCATTTGCGGCGAGCGATCGGTAAGCACGAGTGAAAAGCGTCTCTTCAGGTGCACCGCATTGTTGCCGCCACCGCTGCCCAGTTCGAGCACGGTGAGGCATTGGCCCTCGCACGACTCGATCAGCACACCCTCGTAGAACGCCGCCTCCTCCTCGTAGTCCGCTGGCGACGACATGAGCGGCCACCAATCGGCGAGCTGCTGGTACAGCTTTGCTGAAGACATCGACTACGCGCCCAGCCTCATCGCGGAAGAGCGAAGGCGTACAGCGTGTTGCCAGCCGCAATGGCGACGAACTGGCGGTCACTCACTGAATAACTCATCGGTGAGGCGGCGATGTTCGCTCCGGTCTGGAAGTGCCAGAGATACTTGCCGGTCCGGGCATCGAGCGCGACAAAATTGCCGTCCCGGATTGCGCTGAATACGACATCGCCGGCGGTGGCGAGCACACCCGTGGCCAATGAGCGCTGCAAGATCTTGAAGTCCCACATGGTTTGGCCGTTGGCTGGGTCGAGCGCCTTGATACCGAACGATCGACCAGGCTCACCCGGCTTGGGACCAATATCCGGACCCACCGGCGTTGTGCGCCCGATGTACAACTTCCCCGCCTCGTAGGTCTGTGGCGTGCTGACGTAGCGCTGGCCGCTTTCCGCATATTGAAGATAGATCCAGCCCGTGCTCGGACTGTATGACGGCGCCTGAAAGTTGGTGGCGCCACCGATCGTGGGATAGACATAGAAGCTGCCATCCGCGCTCGAGTTCCAGCCAGGCACGAGGAGCGGGCGGCCGCTCGCGTCGAATCCTGAATTCCAATTCACGTAGACGAACGGCGTCCCCGACAAGAACTCTCCGGTGGCGCGATCGAGCACATACAAGATGCCGTTGCGATCGGCGTGCAGCATCAGCTTGCGTCGCTGGCCACGCCACTCACGATCCACGAGGACGACGTCCTGGCAGGAATCCCAGTCGTGTCCATCGTTGGGCGTGAATTGATAGTGCCACCGGCGCTGACCAGTATCCGGATCGAGTGCGACTACCGAGTCGCTGAACAGATTCTCGCGGTCGCCGCGAACCGAGCGATCGATCTGCGGCCCGGGATTACCGATGGTCCAATAGAGGAGGTTCAGCGCCGGATCGTACGAGCCTGTCAGCCAAGTCGGTGCGCCGCCGAGCTTCCAACTGTCTCCAGCCCATGTGTCGTGGCCAAACTCTCCGGGACCGGGCACCGCAAACCACCGCCAGGCGCGCTTACCGGTGGCCGCATCGTAGGCGTCGAGAAATCCGCGCGCGCCGAACTCCCCACCCGACACGCCAACAATGACCTTGTCCTTTACGACGAGTGGCGCGCTCGTGATGCTGTAGCCCAACATCGAGTCGGCGACCTGTGTTTCCCAGAGCGTCTCTCCGGTACTGGCATCGAGCGCCACCAGCGCGGCATCAAGCGTGCCGACGAACAACCGGCGATCGAGTACGGCCACGCCGCGATTGAACTTGTTGATCTCGTCGGGATTCACCACCTTCCGGGCGCGATCCGATCGCCAGATCTGCCGTCCGGTTTGCGCGTCGAGCGCAAAGGTCGATCCCGGCTGGCTCACATACATCACGCCATCGACGACCAGGGGAGTGACTTCGAGCACCGATTCGCCCGGCAGAGGCAACGCCCATATCGCCTGCAGACGCTGCACATTGGTCGCGTCGATCTGCTTCAACGCCGAATAATGAGTGCCCTGGTAGTCGCCCCAGTACATCAACCAGTTGTGTGGCTCGGCAGCTGCGTTCACCAACCGATCCACCGTCACACCCGCATTCCTCGCTGCGCGGTTCGGTGTCGGCGTGGACGATCGACTGACGTAGTCGGTCGGTCGAACGAGCGTGGATTCCTCTCGTAGGGTCACGATCGTCATTTTGTCGAGAACGTGAAGCTGCCCATCGGCATCCATCACCTGCACTGTGAAGGTGTCCTCGTTGAGACGAATGCCGCGGACCTCCCGCCCATCGCGCGTCGTCGCCACAACCAGCCGACGACGGGGATCGGATGGTGTGCTCAGTGAGCGAAGGTAAGCCACGAGCTGCCACAGTTCGACATCGCTCAGCCGCCTGAACGACGGCATCTGGCTGCCAGCCACACCGTTCTGGATCGTGCGATAGAGATCGCTGTCGCTGTTACCGTGGACAAAGTTGCCGGCATTCAGCGCCGGGGCGCTGTCACCTCGGCCGCCAGGGCCATGACAGGTCTGGCAGGTCTGATCGAACAACCGCTGCCCGGCCGCCTGACCACCGCCATCGCCTCCAAATGGATTGCGCGGAGCGTTGGCCTGCTGCGCGATCATCAGGGAAGACGCGGCGGTGAGTAGACCGGCCAATACGATCGGTATCAGTACGTTCAGCACTCTTGTCCCCTTGGCACCCTCCTTCGCTCATTGCCAATCGTTAGAGCTTCGGAGGGCAAGCCCTTGGCACCTCGCATCCGCTGCACCCTTGGCACCTAGTTCTAGTCCATGGTCTGTCCGCCGCAGATGTTGTAGGTCTGCCCGGTGATGGCGCTCGCTTCAGGACTGCACAGAAAGCGGACGAGCGCAGCGACCTCGTCAGGATCGATCATCCGTTTGATCGGCACGGCGCCGATCGCCATTTCCTTGAACTCGTCGAACGACAGTCCGGTCGCTTGCGCGCCGAGTGTCATGCCCTGTTCGGCCATGTCGGTCTCGACCCAGCCAGGCGACAAGGCGTTCACGGTGATCCGCCGCTTGACCAGCTCCAACGCGAGAGCGCGGGTAAATCCGATGACCCCGTGTTTCGACGCGCAGTAGGCGGTGTACTTCGCAACGCCGAAACGGCCGAGCACCGACGACATGTTGATGACGCGGCCGCCATCGCGCATCAGTGGGAGAATCTGGCGCGTCACCAGATACATGCCGGTGAGATTGGTATCGATCGTCTGTTTCCAGCGCGCCACGTCCGAGCCTTGCACCGCTTCGCCGCCACCGACGCCGGCGTTGTTGACGAGCACATCAACGTGCTTGATGCGCCCGTGCAGCGCGCCAAAAGCGTGCGCGACGCTCGTTTCGTCGCTCACATCCATCGGCAGAGCCGTGGCCTGTGCGCCGCGGGCGTGAAGCTCGGCGGCGGTCGCATCCAGTTGCGCAACCGTGCGCCCGGTGACCACGACATGGCCGCCGGCATCCGCCAGGGCCAACGCAATCGCGCGGCCAATGCCTCGACCACCACCGGTGACGATAACTGTGCGCATGAAGCCTTTCGCTGTTCGCCCGCCTTCGCTCGCGCCGATCGCGAGCGAGCTACGACGTGGCAGGCTCTGTTCTTCTGTCAATCGGTGTTGCGATCACAACGCGCCCCTGGTCTGGTGTCAATCGTCGCTGTCATCTGCATCGTCATCGTCGCGCCGGGCATGGTAGCGCGAATACTCATCGAGAAAGGTGAGCGATTCGAACGACTTCATGCGATCGAAGAAGAGAACGCCGTCGAGGTGATCGGTCTCGTGCTGGACGACGCGGGCAGGGAAATCCTTGAGGTTGAGCTCCAGGCGCTTGCCGGTGCGATCGAGCGCAGAAACGACGACCTGTTGCGAGCGTGGCACGCGGCCACGAATGTCTGGAATGCTGAGGCAGCCTTCCCAGCCCTCGACCTGCTCGCTGCCGACGATGGTGATCTCGGGATTGATGAGAGCGACCGGCTCCCCTTCACCGCGGCCCTCGGCATCGAGCAGAGCGATGAAGATGCGCAAGCTGTGATGCACCTGCGGTGCCGCCAGGCCAACGCCCGAATACTCTTGCATCGTCTCGATCATGTCGTCGAGAAAGGCCTGCAGACCAGGCATCTTGATCTCGTTCTTGTCGATGGCTCGCGCCTTGGCGCGAAGAACGGGGTGCCCCATACGAGCGACTTTCAGAATCGACATTGGGGAATTCTATACTTCGGTCGACAGAACCTGAGGTACTGCGGGTTCTGCTGGTTCTGCTGGTTCGGCAGGTTCGGCAGGTTCGGCAGGTTCGCAGGTTCGTTCAATGCATGAGCATGGCAGCGCGGTGTTTCGGTTCTGCCCGGTCTGCGGCAGCGCGCTCGAGCTGCGGGAACTGAGGGCGGGGGATCCCAAGCGGCTGGTCTGCACCAACGGTGATTGCGGCTTTGTTTTCTACCTCGATCCCAAGGTTGCCGTCGGCACCATCATCCGCTCGGTCGATGGGCGCCGCATCATTCTGCTCAAGCGCGCGATCGAACCCGGCTATGGGAAGTGGGTGTTCCCGGGCGGCTACGTCGATCGTGGCGAGGAGATTCGCACGGCCGCGATCCGCGAAGCGCGTGAAGAAGCGGGGCTGGACGTCCGCATCGATCGCCTGATCAACGTCTACTCGTACGCCGGTCGCCTCCCGGTGATCATCGTCTTTGCGGCGACGATCGTCGGAGGCACGCTGACGATCGACGACGAGAGCTCAGAGGCGAAAGAATTCGAGCCCGAGGACATTCCTTGGGACGAGCTGGCCTTTCGCAGTACGCACGAAGCCCTCCGCGAATACCTCGGCCTGAGGCTTGAGGCTTGAGGCTTGAGGCTTGGCCCAAGTCCCAAGCCCCGGGTCCCAAGTCCAGAGATTACTCTGCCCGCACTGCCCTAATCGGATCCACGCTGAGGGCGCGTCGGGCTGGGATGATCGTCGCGGCGAAGGCGGAAAGGGCCAGGAGCCCGCACGCCGCCGCGTAGGTCGGGACATCGACCGACGACACACCGTAGAGCATCGTCGGCGAGCGCGCGGCTCATGGCGAGCGCGCCAACGGCCCCGACGACTATGCCCATGGCGACGGGGCGGAGTGCTTCGCCGAGCAGCATCAACAGCACGGTGCCGGCTCGAGCGCCCAGGGCGCGGCGGACGCCGATCTCGCGCGTCCGCTGACCAACGATGTAGGCGACCACGCCGTAAACGCCGACAGCAGCCAGCACGAGGGCAAGCGCCGCGAAGATACCGAGCAACGTCGTGCGCATTCGTGGTGCGGCGACGGTGGCCTCGACCGCACGCGAGAGCGTGCCGACTTGCGACAGTGGGACGTCGCGATCGATCTGCGACAGTTCCGATCGGACCTGCCGCGTCAGGCTGGCCGCGTCGACGTTGGTGCGCACCACGACCCGCATCGTGTGATACGACGGCTGTTGCGTGTGCGGCGTGTAGAACATCGGCACGTCACCTTCGTCGAGGCCGAGATGCTTCACATCGCCGGCGATGCCGACAACGATGCGTGAGCCGGGACCGCCGACACTCTGCTGCTGAGCGCGCGGTATCCCGCTATTGAAGGTGATGCGTTTGCCGAGCGCCTCCTCTCCCGGCCAGTACTTCTCCGCCATCGTCTTGCTGATGATGACGACGCGCGACGCCGTCTCGATGTCGTGCGCGTCGAATTCGCGGCCGCGAATCAGTGGGATTTGCATTGCCCGGAAATATCCCGGTGTGATCGATCGCGCTTGCGGACTAAGTCCCTGGCCGTCCGGCATCGGATGGTCTTCGACTTGAACACCGCGGCTGTCGTAATTGCGGCTCAGCGGCAGGATGTTGATGGCGCCCACTCCGGACACACCGGCGAGGGAACGGATGCGCTCTTCCAGATGCTGATAGAACGGCATCTGTTGGCCTTCCTCGTATCGCGCGGTCGGCAGCGATATCTCCATGCCGAGGACGTTCTGTGCGGTAAAGCCGGGATTCACGTGTTGCAGCTGCCACAGACTGCGGACCAGCAGCCCGGCGCCGATGAGCAGCACGATCGACAACGCGACTTCCGCCACGATGAGCAGCTCTGCTGGCGCCGCGGCCGATCGTCGTCCCGTGTTGACGCCCGCCCTCTTTGAGCGAGTCGTTGAGATCCTGACGCGACAAATGAACCGCCGGCATCAGGCCAAACGCCACGCTCGTGACGAGCGAGGCGGCGAGCGTGAACAACAGCACCGGTAGATCGATGCCGATCTGATCGGCGCGGGGCACGCCGGCCGACGCCAGAACGGTCAGCGCGCGGGTCGCCCAATAGGCGAGCAACAAACCACCAGCGGCACCAATCAGGCTGAGCGCTGTGCTTTCGGTCAGCATCTGGCGCACCAGGCGTCCGCGATCGGCGCCGATCGCCGCGCGCAGCGCCATCTCACGTAGCCGCCCGGTGCCTCGCGCGAGCAGCAGGTTGGCGACGTTCGCGCACGCGACGAGCAGAACGAAGCCGACTGCGCCTGACAGGAGCAGCAGCGCGGGACGTGACTCGCTCACCATCGACTCGAGGAGCGGCATCACGACAACGCCCTGATCCGTGTTGTCGGCGGGATACTGCTGCTCGAGTCGCGCTGCAATGGCGTCCATTTCCGCCCTGGCCTGTTCAACCGACATGTTGTCCTTGAGTCGGCCAACACCGCGAATGAAGTGACCGCCGCGATTGGCCTGCGCTGGATCGAACTGATAACGGCGTGAAGATGTCGGCCGGGCGCTCGGGGTTGATCTCGAGATGGCGATACGACGCCGGCAAGACCCCAACGACGGTGAACGGCGTCGCGTTGAGCGTGATCGATCGACCCACAATCGAGGGGTCGGCGCCATAGCGGCGCCGCCAGAATCCGTCGCTCAGGATCGCCGTGTTGGGTCCGCCCGGGCGATCCTCTTCGGCTGTGAACAGGCGTCCGAGCGCGGGCTGGATGCCCAGCGTCGGGAAGAAGCCGAGGGTGACGTTGACGCCGCCGACGCGCTCCGCCTCACCAGTCCCGCCGGTAATGGTGAAGAGGCCCACCCAGCCATTGGCGCCCATCCGGGAGAACACCGTGTTGTCGCGCTCGAAGTCGAGGAAGTCGGCGGGCGACAGATTCCCGGCGCGTTCTCCTCTTCGTCAAAGCCGTAGACCTTCACCAGCCGATCGGCGCCCGGATAATCGAGCGGGCGCAACAGCACGGCGCGCACCACGCTGAAGATGGCCGTGGTCGCCCCGATGCCGAGGGCCAGCGTGAGTACGGCAATGAAGGTGAACCCTGGGCGCAGCGCAAGGCCGCGAAAGGCGAGGCGGAGGTCTTGGAGCATGAGGTCCTCGGAAAATCGTCGGCAGACGGCAGACTGCCGACGAGACTCTCGCTCGCCGTCGTGGAGGTTTAGACGGCGACAGCGGTGGCGAGCGTTGTCAGCGGATTGCGTTTTGTGCAGGGGGGCGAGAGCTCGACGATGCGGACTTGCGATGTTTGCAGGAGGATCCGGGCGTCAAGTCCATCCCGCTCGAGCGCGCGTGGAAGCCAGCCGCGACTGTTGCCGACCGCGTACTCCTTGAACACGTCGACCACCATCGTGCGCTCTGCCGGCTTGCCTTCGAAGAGATCGGCCGGCCGATACACGACGGGGCTGCCGGTGTAGACACCGGCGAGTCGTCCGTCGGCCCTGGTCACGACGAATCGTTCTCGAACGTAGTCGTCGAGTGCCAGCCATACGTCGATGCGGCCGATCAGCATCAGGCACGCGAGCTCGTCCGTGCAGACAACTCGATCGCCTGGCTGCAGGCTGCTGCGAATCTCCTCGATGCCAGGGACGTTGATGGTGGGCCGCGCCACTTCGAGTTTCGCGCCGAGCGATCCCTCTCCCCGCCATTGATCGCCGGCAATCGCGGCGATGACGAGCGCACTAGCGACGATTGAAACCGCTTTCCCCGCCGTGCGGCTCCTGTCGATGTTGTGCTGCAGGATCGCCACGAGATCGATGGCGATCGTCACCAACAGGAATGAGACAGGCAGCAGCAAGTAGTTGATCGTGATCCCGGAATCGATGACGCCGAACCACAACACCCACCCGATCCACAACAGATGCGCCGCGCGCTCGATCGGCCGCCATGCACCGCCAGCGCCCGCGAGCCTCGCGACGAGCAGGGCGAGGGCGACGCCAATGCTCGCGGGATAGAGCCCGACGATGTGCCAGAACATGTCCAGGGGATAGCGAGACCCCTCTTGAAGGACTTTGGCTACCAGCGCCAGGGAGAACGGTTCGGCGGCGAGGGCTCGCGTCAGCGAAAAACTCAAGATCAAAGCGAATACGCAGAGCGCGATGACCGAATGGATGCGAGCGCGTTGCGGCGCGATGAGCCAGGCGACGACGAGCACGACCAAAGGAATGCCGAATTGCCGATCGGGCGGCATTTCGAAGAGGTTGATGACCTGCCACAGAAAGAAGCGCTTGATCATCGTCTCGCCGCTCGACGGCGCCAGGAAATGGATGGCGAAGAGCGCGGCTTGCGCTGCCAGGAGACCCGCCACAATCGCCAGCGTCGGCGAAACCCAACGCGATCGGCTGACCTTCGGCGACAGGATCAGACACAGAACCGGAATCGCGACGCTCGTAAATGCCAGTTCATGCAGCAGGCGGCATGAAGCAGCTACTGCAAAGAGACCAAGCCACCCCCACACTTGTTCCAGCCGTCCACCGTCCTACCTGTCCTACCTGTCCTACTGTCCCAGCCCAACCATTCCTAGATAGGCTGCCAAGAACGGTGCGTAGAAACGGCCCGATGTTGCAACCGCCCAAAAGGGTCCGGAGACCGCGACCAGAACCACCGCGATGATGGCGGCGTTGGTTGATGCGTGGCGTTCAACGGTTCGCAACAACACGACGAGCGAGGCGATCGCCGCCATCAACGCGAGCGCGCGGTAGGCAGGAAGTTCGAAACCAGAGAAGGCACGTGCCGCCCAGCTGGCGTAGGAATAGGCGAGGCCGCGATCGTAGAGCAGGCCCGAAGGAAGCAGCGGCAGGTCGTTCGCCGCAATCCCACGCACGGCAAACACCGTGAATTCTTCATCCGGGCTGTAGCCAGGCCGCGACAGCTGCGGCCAGGCTACCGCAGCGACTGCAGCTATGGAAACGGCAGCCAGGACCCTGCCGCTCGTCGTCATCTATTGATCGACTGATTGAGCCGTCAGAAGCCGGGTATCACGCGACCGTGACGGCCTTGTTCAGATAGACGTCTTGAATGGCGTTCAACAGCTTGACGCCATCGGCAAGCGGCCGCTGGAACGCCTTGCGGCCCGAGATGAGGCCCATGCCGCCGGCGCGCTTGTTGATCACCGCGGTCTTCACCGCTTCCTTGAGGTCGCTGTCGCCCGTCGATGCGCCGCCTGAATTAATCAGGCCGGCGCGGCCCATGAAGCAGTTGGCCAGCTGGTAGCGTGTCAGATCGATCGGATGGTCGGTCGTCAGCTCCGAATACACCTTCTTGTGCGTCTTGCCGAAATTGACCGCGTTGTAGCCGCCGTTGTTCTCCGGCATCTTCTGCTTGATGATGTCGGCCTCGATGGTAACGCCGAGGTGATTCGCCTGACCGGTGAGATCGGCGGACAGATGGAAGTCGGTCTCTTTGGTCTTGAAGGCGGCGTTGCGCAGATAACACCAGAGCACGGTGAACATACCGAGCTCGTGCGCGTGCTGGAACATCTCGGTGACTTCCTGGATCTGCCGCTTCGATTCCTCCGACCCGAAGTAGATCGTCGCGCCGACGCCGGCGGCACCCATATCGAACGCCTGCTTCACGCTGGCGAACTTGATCTGGTCGTATTGGTTTGGATACGACAGGAACTCGTTGTGGTTGAGCTTGAGAATGAAAGGAATCTCGTGCGCGTGGCGTCGCGCCACCGAGCCAAGCGCGCCAAGGGTCGAGGCCACCGCATTGCACCCGCCTTCGATTGCCAGCTTGACGATGTTGCCCGGATCGAACTGCGCGGGATTGGGCGCGAATGAAGCGCCGGCCGAGTGCTCAATGCCCTGATCCACCGGCAGGATTGAGACGTAGCCGGTGCCGCCCAGACGCCCGTGATCGAACAATGACTGCAACGCCGTGAGCACGCGCACCGGCCGATTCGATCCGAGATGAATGCGGGTGATGAAGTCCGGCCCTGGCAGGTGAAGCGTGTCTTTCGGGATAGTCGTGCAGCGATGCTGCAGCAGGCCGTGGGCGTCTTCGCCGAGAATCTCTTCGACAGTCGTCATGGGCATTTACTCGAGCGCAAATCTTATCACCGCGTGGAGAAGCGCTCCACGCAGGCGCTGCCCAGCGCTGCATCGACAAGCTCGCCGATTGGGAGCGCCCGTTCCACTTCGTCGATCAGATAACGGCGAGCATGTGTTTCAGGATGCCGTGGTGTGAAGAGGGTGCAGCAGTCCTCGTCGGGTAGCGTCGAGATGTCGAACGTAGCGATGCGCTGCGCCTGCAGGATGATCTCTTCCTTGTCCATGCCGATCAGCGGGCGGAACACCGGCAGATCGGTGGCGCAATCGATCACCGCCATGTTGTCGAGCGTCTGCGAGGCCACTTGGCCGACGACCTCGCCGGTGACCAGGGCGCGGGCGCGGCGCTCACGCGCGATGCGCTCGGCGATGCGCAGCATGAAGCGACGGTAGATCACGACCCGAAGATCGCCGGGAACGCTGACCGTGATTTGCCGCTGCAGCTCGCCAAATGGCACAAGATAGAGCGCCGAGCGGAGTTGAAACCCGGTCAGCGTTTGACACAGCCGCCGCGCCTTGTCCTGCGAGGCTCGTGACAGAAACGGCACGCTGTGGAAATGGACAAACGTCACCTGACAGCCACGCCGCATCAGCCTCCAGGCGGCCACCGGCGAATCGATGCCGCCTGACAGAAGTGCGACGACACGCCCGGACGTCCCGGTCGGCAGCCCTCCCGGGCCTTTTTCCTTACCCAAGTGATAGAAGGCTTCCCCAGGCACAATCTCGACGCCCACGCTCAACGCCGGCCGGCGCAGATCGACCGCCCAGCCACGCGCGGCAACGATGCGCGCGCCCAGTTCGGCTTCAAGCTCAGGCGATCGCAGCGGGAAGCTCTTGTCCGCTCGCCGCACTCTCACCCTGAATCCGCTCACATCGTCCTGTGGAAGTCCCTCGATGATCGCCGCCGCCATCGCGCCGACGTCGAGCGGCAGCGGGTGGGCGACGGAAAAGTTCGCGATCCCGAACACGCGGCCAAGCCGTCGCCCGATCTCCTCGTGCACCGCGGCCGTGCCGACTACGATCTCGATCCGGCCCATCAACGACCTGATCCGCTGCACACCAAGCCCGGCAAGCGCGACGTGGAGATTGCGGACCAGCCTTCGCATGAACCACGAACGATTGTGGCCTTTAAGGGCGAGCTCCGAGTAGTGGACGATGATCGTCATCATTGCGGATCAAGAACCACGAGGTAGAAGACCACGAACACAACACTCCATACAGGTAAAACCACGAAGAGCGATCAACCACGAGCAACTTCACATCACTGGCTCTTTTCGTGGTTCATGTTGTTCGTGGTTCATTCCGTTCGTGTCGCTCGCGTGCGTCGTTAGAGGCAGAAGACCACGAACACGACACTCCATACAGGTAAAACCACGAGAGCGATCAACCACGAGCAGATTCACATCACTGGCCCTTTTCGTGGTTCATTTTTTCGTGGTTCATTGTTGTTCGTGGTCGCTCGCGTGCGTCGTTAGAGGTAGAAGACCACGAACACGACACTCCATACAGGTACAACCACGAGAGTGATCAACCACGCGCAAACGTCACATCACTGGGGCCTTTTCGTGGTTCATTTTTTTCGTGGTTCATCGTTGTTCGTGGTCGCTCGCGTGCGTCGTTAGAGGCAGAAGACCACGAACACAACACTCCCATACAGGTACAACCACGAGAGCGATCAACCCACGCGCAAAAGTCACATCACGGGGTCTTTTCGTGGTTCATTTTTTCGTGGTTCATTCTGTTCGTGCTCGCTCGCGTGCGTCGTTAGAGGTTGAGTGCCAACCGGGCCGCGTTGTGTCCCGAGACGACCGCGGACTCGATGGTGGCGGGCAGTCCGGTGTCGATCCAGTCTCCCGCCAGCAGCAATCCATCGATCGCGGTTTGCGTCTGTGGCCGCGGCGCAGCGTCGGGTGCCAGCGAAAACGTCGCACGCCGTTCGCGGACGGCAGAGGCCTGGCGCAGAGTCGCGATTCCGGCGGCCGGGATTGCTTGCCGCAGCTCGCTCAGCGCGCGGGCGATCAGCTCGTCATTTGAGTCGGCCGCCATCGCGGTGGCGCCGCTCGAAACCAGCGACAGATGCGACGTGTCATTGCCGAAAATTGCCGCCTTGTCGAACACCCATTGAAACGCTCGTCCCGGCAGGCCAACGAGTGAACGGTCGATCACCGGCCGATCGAACCAGAGATTGACCGTCACGATCGCCGAGCTGCCGAGCGCGGTCGCGTGTCGTATTGTTTCAGCAAGGGAAGCCGGCGGGTCGTCGAAGAGTGACGCAAAGGCGAACCACGGAACCGCGGCAATCACCGTCGGGACGTCGATGTGCTCGTCACGAATGCGGAGGCCGGCGATTCGATCCGCCGACAAACGAACATGCGCGGGAGCGTTGACACGCACGTCGCCCCCTCGTTGCCGCACCCACTCGCGGGAGCGCTCCGCATAGAGCTCGTTGAGCGGAACCGCCGCCAGCAATAGAGACGCGGCGGCGGGATCGGGTCCGAACATCTTCTGGAGCACGACGACAAAGTGGCGCGCGGCGGCACGATCGATCGATTGATTGAGCGCGGCGAGGGCGAGCGGTTCCCACAGCAGCTCGCACAACCGCGCCGCCTGACCGTGACGCATGAGCCACTCGCGAACCGTCCCCGAGTGGAGTGGGCTCGACGCGCTCGTGCGCAGCGCAGCTCCAATGCGGAGGACCGAGAGGCGCTCACGCCAGGTCAGCGCGTCCCAGGCGAATACTCCTCCCAGGAGATGCAGCGGCGACGCCGCCGCCGGCAATCGCAACGTCGACTCGTGGCCGCGGGAATCGATCATCGACACGGCGAGGCTGCTCTGCCAGCGAACCCGATCGGCGGTGCCGATTCTCGCCAGAAAGCGCAGGGTTTCCTGATAGCAGCCCATGAGGATGTGCTGCCCGTTGTCGACGTGCTCACCGGTCGCTGGATCGACGAACGACGAGGCGCGGCCGCCGAGACCCGGACGAGCCTCGAGCACGACCACGCGCGCGCCCGCCTCAGCCAGCGCGGTGGCGGCACTCAGGCCGGCGAAGCCCGCACCGATGACCGCGACATCGAAGTTTGTCGTCATCAGTCAGCTCTCAGCAGCCGGCTTTCAGCTTTCGGCAAGAGCTCTTGCTGATAGCCGAGAGCTGATCGCTGATAGCTGGACTCACAGCCGAAGGCTTCAGGCACGTGCCGAGGACCGCACACCGAGGCCGAACAGCTGGTAACGCGCCCATGTCGTCATCGCGATCACGGCGCGCACCGGCTTGGGCACGCGGATCGGGCTCGAGAAGACGTCGTAGCCACGGCGCTCGATGCGCTGCAGAATCTCGAAGTAGATCCCACCCATGATTTCGGCAGCGATCAGGTTGCCGGCTTCCGCCGGAGGGAGTGCCTGGGCGGCGGCGGCAAAGAGTTCGCGGGCGCGGGCGCATTCGAACGCAAGCAGGTCGCGCACGCCTGGCGTCACCCGGCCGGCCTCGAGCATCGCCTCGTCCACGCCGAAGCGATCGAGATCCTCTTGCGGCAGGTAGACACGCCCGGCCCGTTGATCAACACCGACGTCGCGAATGATGTTGGTGAGCTGCAGCGCCAGACCAAGATTCATGGCGTAGTCGCGTGAGCCGCCGTCCCGGCAACCGAAGATCTCCACGCAGATCAGACCAACGGCGGAAGCAACGCGCCGGCAATAAGTCACCAGCTCATCGAACGTCTGGTAGCGGGAACAATGGAGATCCATCTCGACGCCATCGATCAGATCGTCGAATGGTTGTCGCGACAGGGCGAAGCGGACAATCGCCGGCTTGAGATTCATCCCTTGCGGCGTTCGCGGCGTCGCGGTCGAGAAGAGCCGATCGACCTCGCGCCGCCACTCAGCGATCTCCTCGGTTGCGGCAGCCTTATCCTCTTCCTCGTCCACCGCATCGTCCACGGCGCGGCAAAAGTCCCACACCACGCCTATAGCCCGTCGTTGTTCGGCGGGAAGCACAAGGAACGAGTATGAGAAGGAAGTGTCTCTGCTCATCTCCTGCCGCTCGCCGGCCGGTTGCCGGCTGCCGGTTGCCGTGATGCCCAGTTCACCGTGCCCCAAGCTATCACCAATGCGTCGCGGGCTCCGAGTGCCGGCCGTTGCGTGAAGACGTCGAAGCCAGTTGCCTCGAGGCGATCGAGGATACGCGTGCCGCCGAACCAGGTGGCGCGCAGTTCGTAGCGAAGCCGGCCGTCAACGCCATCGCACACCGATCGGCCCTCGCCGAACAGTTGCCGCGTGCGATCGCTGAGGTCACGAAGAATGGTCCGCCACGCGTCGTTCAACGTCCCGCTTGCCAGAGTAGTGAGATCGGCGCCGCGCTGTTGCCAGATCTCTTCCGGCACATAAAGGCGACCGCGAGACCAGTCGATGGCGAGATCCTGCCAGAAGTTGGTCAGCTGAAGCGCGGTGCAGAAGGCATCCGACGCCGAGTCGAGATGGTCGCGCCGATATCCGAAGACGCGAAGCACCAGTCGACCGACGGGATTCGCCGATCGGCGGCAATAGTCCAACACGTCTGCCCACGTTGAATAGCGGCTCGTCGTCACATCCTGCCGGAACGCGCTGAGGAGATCGGTGAAGAGCGACAAGGGCAAGTCAAAGCGCTCGATCGTGTCGTGCAGAGCGAAGAACACTGCGTTGATGTCGGCAGACGGCAACCGGCATCCGCCTTCGCTCGCTGGATCCAGGTCGCGCTTCGGCGAGACAGGGACGGCGGACGAAAGAGCGCTCATCCCAGCCGCAGGATCTCGGATGAGCCGACGGTGCCAATCATCCAGCGCGGCAAGCCTTTCCGCCGGCGTTGGCCCTTGTTCGTCGGCGAAATCGTCGGCGATTCTAGCGAAGGCGTAGATGGCGGCGATGTGCGGGCGGAAGTGTGCCGGCAGGAGCCACGAGGCGACCGGGAAATTTTCGTAGTGCGATCGCGCCAGCCGCAGACACGTAACGTACGCGTCTGTGAGAGCCGGAGTCATCCCGTCTGTGTCATCTGCGTCATCTGCGGCCCTGGTGATATTGCGTTATCTGCCTCATCTGCGGCCCTGTGATATTGCGTCATCTGCCTCATCTGCGGCCCTGGTGTCGTCTCTGTCTCGTCTGTGTTCACCATTCCACCTCGGGCACGCCCTTTCGATGATTGGCGGCGCGCGCCATCACGAACAGCAGATCGGAGAGACGATTCAGGTAGACGAGCACCAGTGGCTCGACGGCGTCAGGACCGAGGCCGATGACCGCGCGCTCGGCTCGCCGGCAGACGGCGCGCGCCAGATGCAGCGCCGCGCCTTCGGGCGATCCGCCGGACAGAATGAAATGGCGCAGCGCCGGGACCTCGCTGTCGAAGCTGTCGATCCAGCCCTCGAGCCGTGACACGCTCTCATCGGTGACGATCGCCTTCTTCACGCGCTCGGCAATCCTGTGCGCCGGATCGGCCAGCCGCGCACCGAGCGCAAAGAGGTCGCGCTGAATCTGTACGCACATGTCCGACAGCTGTCGATCGAGGCCCGAGGCGATGGCGAGGCCCACCGACGCTTGCAACTCGTCCACATCACCGTAGGCCGCGACCCGCGGATCGGTCTTGCTGACGCGTGTGCCGTCGAACAGGCTGGTCTCTCCCGCGTCGCCGGTCTTCGTGTAGATCTTCACCGTGTGGGATTATAGGCGCCTGGCAAATCGACGCGCGCGCCCACTTCCTGCCCCAGCCGAACGTCAGCGCTTTCGCCGCAACCTGCTCGCGTGGTATCGCCGCAACGGCCGCGACCTGCCGTGGCGCAAAACCGACGATCCGTACCACATCCTCGTCTCCGAGATCATGCTGCAGCAGACGCAGGTCGATCGCGTGCTGCCGAAGTATCGCGAGTGGCTCGGGAAGTATCCGACGATGGCAGTGCTCGCCGAGGCGCCGCCGGCGGACGTGTCAGAGACGTGGTATCCGCTCGGCTACAACATTCGCCCGAAGCGTTTGCAGTCGATCGCACAGCAGGCGGTGCAACACTACGACGGCCGGCTGCCGTCCGATCATGAAACACTGCTGTCGTTCAAAGGCATCGGCGAGTACACGGCCGGCGCGATCCGCAGCTTTGCCTTTCGCGAACGCGCGGCGATTCTGGATACCAACGTGGCTCGGGTGCTTTATCGCATTTTCGTCGGTGCCAGGAGTGCCAGTGGTGCCAAGGGACCGAAGACACACGCGATGAAGAAGTACCTGTGGGCAACGTCCGAAGCGGTGCTCCCCTTCAAGCACATGTTCGATTTCAATCAGGCACTCATGGACTTTGGCGCGCTCCACTGCTCGGCCCGGAAGCCGCAATGCCCGGCCTGCCCGATGAAGCGTTTCTGCAGGAGTTATCCGATCGGCCGACAGGGCGGATGAATCTTGCGATCTGGTGAAGTGTTGAGCTGACGATCGATCTATTGATCGGATGATCTAGCGATGTGGCGACCGATCTTGTGATCGCGCTCTCAGATTCGCCTTACTGCTTCCTCCCGACCACAATCGCATCACTGACCGGCCGCTCTCCCGCGGCGTCGGACGGCGTATTCACAACCTTCCCCTCCACCACCATCGTCGTCGATCCGCCGCCGTCGAGATTGATCGCGTCGGTGGCGCCGAATTCGATCATCAAGCGCGCTAGTTCGCTGAGGGTCATGCCGACGCTCAGCGGTGGCCGCCGGCCATCCACGGTTGCGATCAGGATGCGTCCGTCGGCCAGGGTGCCGATGGCCGTCCGTGGGTGACGTTCGGTCGAAAAGGTCGGAAGAATCTTCTCGCGCTCGAGCGTGATGTCTTCGCGGCCGCCGCTGACGATGCGCGGACCGCCGCCGACGATATCTTCGGCGCGCGTCCAGGGGTTGTCGTTCTGACGATCGACCGGACGAACCAGCGCCGAGACCAAAATGGCGACACCGGCCCTGGCGTGGGCGAGCAGCCACGTCCGCGCGGCGCCCCGAGCCGACAGCACCACACCATCTGACGGAATCGTCGTGCTGCCGGCGCCATCGGCGATGGTATCGATTACCCCTCGCCGGGCTGCGACCTCGAGTCCCCCTGGCCCGGTCAGCGTCGTGCGGTGGAAGCCCGCCGTGAAGAGGATCAGCTCGTCCGCGCCAACCGGCCGGTTGATGCCGTTGATGTCGCGTCGATCCCCGGAAATCTCGAGAGAGAGATCGGTCGCGGCGTGACCGAGAAGTAGCGCCGTCTTCTTCTGGCCGTCGCTGCCGGCGCGCACCAGGCCCATTGCCACGCGATCGCGATCCGCCTCGCTCATCAGCACGCCATCGATCTGCAGCAGTCCCAACGGGTCGCCACGAAACGTGCCGGTGGTACGGAAATATCCCGCGTTGACCGCGACGATGGCGCCGGTTCGGGCCGCGATTGAGCTCACCGCTTCGAGGCCGACGCCCTCATCCATCGCATGCACGACGTCGATCGTTACGAGCGCCGGATCGATGCGGACGAGGTTGATCGGCCACGGGCCCTGAAATCCGTCGGGCCCGGCGCCGCCGCGCGTGAATCTCGCATGCTCGGCTCCCGGCGCGATCGTGCGCCACACCGGTTGAGCCGTTTGCGCAGCCACCAGCGAGCACGCGGCGACCCACGCGAGGGCGCCAACGACTCTGGCGATGCGGCGTTTCACGCTTGGACCCAAGTCCGTATCGTACAGTCTCCACGGCAGCTCTCAGCTTTCCGGTTTCGGCCATCGGCTTTCCGCAAGAACGCTCGTTGCCGGATCCCGGTTGCCGGTTGCCGTCTGGCGGTTGCCTGTCGTCTGCCGTCCCTGTCTCGCCGAAGCGCGACCTGGATCCAGCGAGCGAAGGCGGATGCCGGTTGCCGGTTGCCGGTTGCCGGTTAAGATGCCGCCCATGCGACTTCTCCTGGCGGTTCTACTGCTCACCGCTGTTTGTGGCTCCAAGTTCGTCGCGCAAGAGCCGCGCGCCCGCGGCGGCGAGTGGCCTACCTACGGCGGCGATCTCGGCAACACACGCTACTCACCGCTCGATCAGATCAACTCCAAGAACTTCAACACGCTCGAGATCGCCTGGCGCTTCAAGACCGACAGCCTCGGCCCCCGACCGGAATTCAAGCTGGAGTCCACGCCACTGGTGGTCAACGGACGGCTGTTTTCGACTGCCGGCACACGCAGGGCGGTCGTCGCACTCGATGCGGCAACCGGCGAACTGCTGTGGATGCACAGTGAGCACGAGGGTGCGCGGGGTCAGGCGGCGCCTCGACAACTATCGGGTCGCGGCCTCGCGTATTGGACCGATGGCACTGAGGAGCGGATCCTGTATGTGACACCCGGGTATCGGCTGGTCGCACTCGACGCGCGAACCGGGCAACTCGCCGCCAGCTTCGGCAGAAGCGGCATCGTGGACTTGAAGCAGGATTTCGATCAAGAAATCGATCTGGAGACGGCGCCCGTCGGGCTCCACGCCACACCGCTCGTCGCCAACGACGTCGTCATCGTGGGCGCGGCGTTCGAGACTGGCGCGAATCCCAAGAGCAAGGCGAACGTGAAGGGGTACATCCGCGCCTTCGACGCGCGGAGCGGCAAGCGGCTGTGGACCTTTCACACCGTCCCGCGACCTGGTGAGTTCGGCTACGACACCTGGTTGGAAGACTCAGCGTCTTACACGGGCAATACCGGTGTGTGGGCGCAGATGTCGGCTGACGAACAGCTCGGGCTGGCGTATCTGCCGACGGAGCTGCCGACCCACGATTACTACGGCGGTCTGCGACCCGGAAACAACCTGTTCAGCGAGAGCATCGTCGCGGTTGATCTTCGAACCGGGCAACGCAAGTGGCACTACCAATTGGTGCACCACGGCATCTGGGACATGGACATTCCCGCGCCGCCGATCCTGACCGACGTCACGGTGAACGGGCGCTCGATCAAAGCCCTGGCGCAGCCGACCAAGCAGGCCTTCCTGTATGTGCTCAATCGAGAAACCGGAGAACCTATCTGGCCGATCGTCGAGCGGCCAGTGCCGAAGGGCGATACGCCACGCGAGTGGTACTCGCCGACGCAGCCGTTTCCGACCAAGCCGCCCGCCTACGACGGGCAAGGTCTCGCCATCGACGATCTGATCGACTTCACGCCCGAGCTTCGCGCGGAAGCGGTGAAGCTGGTTTCGCGATACCGGCTCGGCCCGATCTTCACACCACCATCGGTGAGCAGGCTGGACGGTCCGATCGCGACGTTGACGATGGGCGCGCAGGCGGCGGCGTCGAACTGGCCTGGTGGCTCCTACGATCCGGAAACACACACTGTTTTTGTCGCCTCGCAAACGTCTGTTGCGACTCTTGGCTTGATGCCGCCTCCACCGGGTCGCTCGGACATGCCGTACTTTCAAGGCACGGTGCTGTCCGGAGCTCGACTTACAGGCGGATCCGGTTCAGACGCCGGTCCATCCGCGGCGCCAGCCGCCGCTCCTTTGGCTGCGGCGTCCACAGAGGGCGGTGGTGCCGGCCTGACGGTTCAGGGGCTTCCTTTGATCAAGCCGCCGTACAGCCGGATCACGGCCATCGATCTCGACAAGGGCGCGTTTCGGTGGCAGGTGCCGTTCGGCGCCACTCCTGACAGCATCCGCAATCATCCGGCGCTGAAGGGTCTGACTCTGCCGCCGCTCGGGCGGCCTGGTAACAACTCCGGGACGCTGGTCACCAAGACGCTGCTCGTCGCCGGAGAAAGCACGTTTGGCCCGACGCCGTCCGGCGCGCGCGGTGCGATGCTGCGCGCGTTCGACAAAGCCACCGGTAGCGAAGTTGGCGCGGTCTACCTGCCGGCGCCGCAGAGCGGCTCGCCGATGACGTACCAGCTGAACGGCAAGCAGTACCTTGTTGTCGCGATCAGTGGCGGAACATATTCCGGCGAACTCGTGGCCTTCAGGTTGCCGTGAGTTCAAAAAGGGCCTGCCCCTTTTCGATATGAGTTCCTGCCGACTCGTCGCAAGAAATGCGATTTACGTCGGCATTCACTCCAAGAAAGTGGAGAAACAGGGGGAAAAATGGGCAGGCCCCTTCTTGCGGGAACCGGTAACAGCTGGGCCGACCGTTCGCTAAACGTCCCGCGGTGCGCCAGCCAGTTCGCCGGCCGCGGAGACGCTGACCGTGTGGTGTGCGAACGCGTTGAAGCGATCGCGATCGAGTTGCACCGCGATCGGCGTCTCGTAGCCCATCTCCTTCGCCACGATCAGGCCCAGCAGCAGGATGGCGTCGGGTTCGTGCAGCACCAACGCGGCCGGAGCGAGCCCGACGTGCACCAACTCCAGCAGGATTGCGGCCGCTGATGAGGAGCCGATCGTGCCCGGCACGAACAACACTCGCCCGGCTATGTGGCTGCCGTGCTGGGGATGACGCACATCGGCAATCTGTCCCGTCTTCGGATTGACCCCGCCCCAGAAACTGATCGGCGCGGTGAGGATCAGCGACTCACCGGCGCCACCGGTGCCCGCCACCATCACGTCGCCTCGGACCGGCGTCATCGCGCGGCTCCAAAGGTCGGCACGCCGGTCACCGCGCTCTCGACGCAATCGGCCATCGACCCGTAGAGCACTGCATAGCCGGTGTTGCCAGGCGCGTAGTGGGCGAACTTTCCGGAATTAGTCATCAGCACCGCGTCAGGAACGTCCGGCAGGATGGGCGTCACCACCACGCACGTGTCGGCGACGATGACCACCCCGAAGGATTCGAGCAATTGCCTTCGTCCTGTTCGCTCGAGTACCGCGAGCACGTGGCGGCCGGTGCACGCGTAGATCGGGACGCGCACGTGTCGCTCGGACAGCAATCGTTCCAGTCGATCGAATTCATCCATCGACAAGTGCGGGCTACCGACGGCAACGGCATCGACACGATCGGCGCAATCGGCCGTCGAGAGGCGTCGCTGTGCGTCGGCGACCATGGCCTCTGTGACGTCGATGCGCGACCGGGGAGGCGCGTGATTGAGCGCCGTCGCCGCGTCAGGCGCCTCCGGCGTGACCCCGGCAATGTGGAAGAGTCCGACGGCTCCAGTGGATGCGGCCGTGGCGCCAAACGCCTTCAACGCGTCCTCGCCAGGATGCGAGGTGATCCCAGTGACGACGCCAATGGCGTTGCCAACCGTGCGGCCGTAAAGATTGCCGAGCACGGGCCACGCGATCTCCGACGAGAGGAATCGAGGGTCGAGGCCCGATACGTCGAAGACGACGGAGGCGCGACGGTTCTCCGCCCGATGGAGGCCGTAGTCGGGTGCGCGTCCGGCGATGGCGCAGGCGATATCGAGGAAGTCACCGTAGCGATTGGTGCGGGCACCAAGCACCGAGTTGCAGAACACGACGGCGTTTGATTCACCCCAGGCGACGTCGGTGCCGAGCGCCGGTCGATGCCCGGCCTGATACGGCGCGCACGTCCACGTGGCCTCACAACCTAGCGAGCGGTACGCCGACATCATGCGCCGGGCCATCTCGCGCTCATGCGGTGGGAGACGGTTCTGCGAGCAGCCGGTCAGATCCAGCGCGCCAACGTTCAAAGTGGCGCGCACCGATGTCTTCGCACCGCCTTCGACGAGCGCTTCAGCGAACAGCGTCCCCGAATCTCCGTGATAGAGCGCACCGTCGATGTGTGCCGACGCGATGGGAATCAGTCGCGCCGCGCCCATGAGGCTGGCGACATCAGCGACGATACGCATCGCCATCGCCGCGCCGCGGCCACGTTCTCCTCTAGCGATGGCTGACTCAATTGCCGTGAGCTCGACAGGCACTGAGGCTTATTGTGGCTTGGGACTTGGGACTTGGGACTTGGGACTTGGGGCTTGGGGCTTGGGGCTTGGGGACTTGGGGCTTGGGACTGCCTTTGCCTTCTGCCTTCCCGTGTACTGTGAGGGGCGTGTTCTCACCATCCTCGAAGGAGCGCCTCACTCACTTCGATCTCGGGCGCTTTCCAAGCGAGACCCTGCTGGATCGCGTCGGGCGGGCGGTCTGCGGAGTGGGGTGCCTGCCGCGCAAGGAGCTGTTCGAAGCGTGGGAAGTGGCGCGACGCGTGCGGCGGCGCTTTCGCGGCGGACGCGTGATCGACATGGCGGCCGGTCACGGTCTGCTCGCCCACTTGATGCTGATCTTGGACGATTCGTCACCGAGCGCCGTGGCGATCGACCTCACGTTGCCGCCGTCCTGCGCGAAACTCCATGATGCGCTGGTTGAGTGGTGGCCTCGTTTGGCCGGGCGAATCAACTTTGTCGCGGCCGATCTCGACTCCCTGCCGCTCCATCCCACGGATGTCGTGGTCTCGAGCCACGCGTGCGGCCGGCTGACCGACGTCATCCTGGATCGCGCGATGGACGCGGGCGCGCGTGTCGCGGTACTGCCCTGCTGCCACGACGTGGAGACGTGCGACACCGGTGGCCTCACCGGGTGGGTGGATGCCGCTCTCGCGATCGATGTGATGAGAGCCGCGCGACTCCAACAGCGCGGCTATCGCGTGTGGACGCAGAGCATTCCACTGGACATCACGCCGAAGAATCGTGTGTTGATGGCTAGTATGCTCGACGAAGAGGAGAAGCTCTGATGTACCGAACCTGGCTGTTTGCCTTGCTTGGCTTGATTCACACGTTCGCCTTCGCTCAAGCTCCCGCCTTCGCAGATGCCTCGGCGGGCCGCCGTAGCCTTGGCGGAGGCTGGCAGGCGGACAAGTCACCAGCGCCGCGGGTCGTGCGCTTCGAAGCGTCGATGGCCAACGTGAAGTACGTCTATGGGCCCGGAACGCCAGTGGCCCGCGTCCGGTCCGGCGATGTGATCGAAGCCAACACCCTCGACGCGTTCGGCAACGCCATCCGCAAACCCGGCGACACGATGGCGCTCGTCAAGGGCGACAATCCACTCACCGGTCCGTTCTTCGTCGAAGGGGCGGAGCCGGGCGATACGCTCGCGGTGAAGATCGAGAACCTCGACGTGGACGGGACCATCGGCGTCGGCGCGATGGCGCCCGGCTTCGGCGCGCTGAACACCACCACCTACACGCCGATGCTCAATCCCGATCTGCCGGAACGCATCTGGTTCTACGACATCGACAAGGCGAACAACACCGCCACGTTCAAAGCCACTGATTCGGGCTTCACGGTGAAGATCCCGATGCATCCGTTTCTCGGCTGCCTCGGCGTGGCGCCGCCCGGTGGCGAGTCGCGGATGTCGATCACACCCGGCGAATGGGGCGGCAACATGGATTCACCGCAAGCGAGCGTGGGCCACACGGTATACCTGCCGGTGAGCGTCTCTGGCGCGATGCTGTCCTTCGGCGATGGTCACGCGGCGCAGGGCGAGGGTGAAGTCGGCGGCACGGGCATCGAAGTGCCGCTCAGGGTGCGCCTCTCCGTCAACGTCATCAAGGGCAAGGCCATCAAGTGGCCGCGCTTCGAAAACGATCGATCGATCATGGCCCTGGGCGCCTACCGCCCCGTGGATGATGCGCTGCGGATCGCATTCAAGGAATTGATCATGTGGATCCGCGACGACTACGGCCTTTCCGAGCTCGACGCCTACGAGCTGCTGTCGAAGGTCGCGCGGATCGATCTCAACGAGATGGTCGATCCCAATTACGTCGTCGTCGCGATCATCGACAAGGCGATGCTGCCGCCGAAGCGCGCGGGGAGGTAGGGCTACCGGGCGAGCGGCTTGTCGAGTGAGTCCCAGCTGTAGGCTGACGCCGCGCGCGCGATGATCTCGCCGAGCACCTGGCCTCACTGTCGGCGTTGGTCATCACGGCCAGGCCGTACCCCTTACGAAGGTGAGCGATCACCACGCACTGCGGGCGCCCAGCACCTTACATGAGCCGGAGATCGGGGATGTCGCGAAAGTCGCCCGGATTCAGCGTCCAGATGGCGGCGCCGTTGGCGAGGGCGCACGCCGCCACCGCGAGATCGATCTCACGTCCACGCGGTCGCGCCACCTGCTTGTAAAGCCTGGCGGCGATGGCCGCGTCGGCCGTGCCAAACGCCGCGGCACGCTCGGAGGGAAACACCTCTTCCTGCGCCGAGAGCTCGGTGCGGGTCCGAGGACCTCGCAGCCATTCGTAGAGGACGATGGTCGAGAGCCCGAGGCGGTGACCCGCCTCCGCCAGCCGCATCAAGGTGTCGAGTGACCGGCGCGGCCCGGTCAGCGCATCGATCAGGGCCGAGGTATCGACGTGGACGATCATGCCGGCCGATGCTGCCGCCCGCCGGCGCGACGCGCCGCTCGCAGGGTCCGCAGTTCCGCATCCACGGCTTTGGCCGTCCGCGTCGGCTTGCCGTCGCGCAAACGCTCGAGCACGCCCATGAGCTGGTGCCGCTCGCGCTCGCTCAACCGGTCGGTGCGAGCCGCGTAGTCGGCCACCGCGTCGCGCACGACGTGGCTCTGCGGCGTGCGCAGCCGGGCGGCCGTCTGCCGGATCTGCGCAACGGTGGCGTCATCCAGCGAGAACGTGATTCGTGCCATAACGAGGCAATACTACCATAACGATGCCTTCGCGCCCACGAGTGCCCGAGCCTGTCGCCATGAAGGCCGACGGCAGGAGGCGGACGGCCGCAGGCGGGAAAAGAGACGCTTCGCCTCAAACCGCCCAGCAACGCGCGTCGGCTCAGCTTCGCTAGGGCAGTATCGTTTTGCCCCGCTCCGCCCTTCGACCAAGGCTCAGGGCGTCCCGAGCAACGTCGAGGACGCGGGGCGACATCTTCTGCGGCCTGCCGAAAACTTGCCTCAAACGTCACGACTCAGGCCTTGGAAGATGTCTAGAATGCGAGCCATGCGCAAGGTGATATCGACGCTGCTGGTGCTGGTGACGGTTGGCGCTGGACTGGGCGCGCAAGAGGCCCGACGCCGATGGGAGATGGAGCGGCAGATCCGCCTCGACAAGTTCGAGCAGGTGCTGCCGCGGGCGATGCGCGATCACGGCATCGACATGTGGATCGTCGCGGTCAAGGAAAACCACTACGACCCGCTCTGGCGCGATCTCGGCCGAGGCTATGTCACAGGCATCGGCTACTACGTGTTCGCCGATCGCGGCACCGACCGCATCGAGCGGCTCGCGCTCGGCCCAGGCGGGTATCTGCTATCGGAGTCGGGCGCCTACGATCAGATCCTGCCCGCAGCGCGCCTGGCCGAGATCGTCAAGCAACGCGACCCCAAGCGCATCGGCGTCAACATGTCCGAGGAGATCGGCCCGGCGGACGGTTTGTCGGTGACGATGCTGGCGCATCTCAAGAAGACGTTGGGCGAACCGTATGCCTCACGCCTGGTGAGCGCCGAGCGTGTGGTGGCAGATTTCCGCTCGCACCGTGTCGCTGCCGAGATTGTGGCGTTCGGCGAAGCCGCCGGCATCGCCATT
This sequence comes from uncultured beta proteobacterium, assembly GCA_963747775.1. GTDB lineage: Bacteria > Pseudomonadota > Gammaproteobacteria > Burkholderiales > SG8-39 > JAGVSZ01. The sequence continues at coordinate 357,409 of CAVVGT010000011.1, read as the reverse complement.
CAGCTCACCGAGCGCGCGCTGTCGAACGAAGTGATTACGCCCGGCAAGACCACACTCGAAGACGTGGCCTGGTGGCTCCAGGACCGCCTGCTCGATCGCGCCCTCGGCTCGGAGTTCGACATGCCATCGGTCTACGTCACCGGCCCCGAGGGTATCGTCGCCACCTCGAGCAATCGCATCATCCAGCCCGGCGACGTGATGATGATCGATTGGGGTGTGCAGTTGATGAACTTCGGCACCGACGTCAAACGCGTGGCCTATGTTCTGAAGCCTGGCGAAACAGCGCCACCGAAAAGCATTCAGGCAGCGTTCGACAAGGCGATTGCCGTGCGCGACGTGCTCAAGAAGGCGATCAAGCCTGGCGTGCGCGCCGACGCGACCATGAAGGTGATGGACGACGGCGCTACGCAGCGCCGGCTACGGCGTGATCGAGTTCAACAAGCCGAACGCTGACCAGAAAACCGACGTCGTCTACGGCTTCCATCCCGTCGGCAACACTGGCCACGACATCGGCCCTTCGCTCACCACCTGGCAGCCGCTGCAGACGACGTTCACGATGCACGTGCAGCACATGTTTTCGTTCGAATACTTTGCGTACACGCCAATCGCGGAATGGGGCGGCAAGAAGCTGCGGATTCCGATTGAAGACGACGCCGTGCTGATGGAGAACGGCGTGCAGTTCGTGCACTCGGCGAACTATCGGTTGCTGGTGATCAAGTAGCGGTTCGCTCTTCGCTCTTCGCTATTCGCTATTGGCCTGAACCGGCGATCAGGAGCGCGAGCAGATCGCGATCCGCTTCGGGGAATGGCAGCAACGCCAGCTCGACACGCGGCACCCACTGCATGTCTTGTCCCATCATCGGCTTGGGCTCACCGTCGAAGCCGCAGCGGTAGAAATACAGCTCGACGGTTTTATCTGGATAGGTGTGGCTCACCGAGTGCATCAGCTCGTCGACCACCGCGACGATATCCAGCTCTTCGAAGAGCTCGCGGCGAAGCGCTTCGCTGTGAGTTTCGTGAGAATGAACCTTGCCTCCCGGAAACTCCCAGTGACCGGCGAGATGCGTCCCCGATTGCCGGAGAGTCACCAGAAACGAATCGTCGCGCTCGATGACAGCGGCCACCACCACAACGGGGCCGCCATTCGCTAGTCGCTGTTCGCTCTTCGCCAAGTCCACTTTCTTTCTTCGTTCTTCTTTATTCTTTATTCGTCAGCGAGGACCTGCTGAGCCAACAGCCACCGGCTGAATCCACGCGAACTTGCCGTTCGACTCGATCACTTTTGCGCGGACGTAGCCTTCATCGCCCTTGAACGTGTAGCTCGCCGGACTCGCCGTCGCCTCGCTCAACACTCGACCCTGACGGCCGATGAATTGGATGCGGTACTTGCTCGAGGGCTCCTGGCGAACCACGACCGTCAGCGTCGAGTTGACCACGTCGATCGCACTGAGCTCGACGCCGGTTGACGAATAGAACTCCCCGCGTTCGAGCGCCTCGACCAGTGCGCGGCCTTCGAGTTGCGGCGAGCGGACGTAGACCCAGCCTTTGCCTGGCGCCGGGGCGGTCGCATCCCACGGCCGCTTGAAATAGTGCGCGTCGTCGACTGCCACTCCGTAGAGGAGTTTGCCGCTCGAGAGAATGCGATCCCAGGTTTCCTCGAGGCCGGGAACGCCGCCGCCGCCGATGTTGTTGACGAGGGGATGCCCGTTGAATACCTCGAACAGCCGCGTGCGCTGGAGCTGCCCGAGCTCGTCGGTCGAAAACGCCCAGCCGTAGTTGGGATGATTGATGCTCGGTACACCCTTCGCCGCGCGAATACCGTCGACCATGCGCTGCGCGACGTCCACGACCGTGGCACCAGTCGGCGCATCGACCAAACGTTCGACTTCCAAGCCGTTGACGTGCACTGGTTTGTCGCCGACGCGGCCGGTGACCTCTTCGCCTTTGACCACCAGAAACTTGTCAGCGGCTCCGTGCACGGCGTTGAGGCCATCCACAGTCGTCAGGTAGTTGTGATCGGTGAGGACGAGGAACTGATATCCGTGCTCGCGATACCAGGTGACCACTTCGTCCGGCGTGGAATCGCCGTCGCTGTTGAGCGTGTGCGTGTGCAGGTTGCCCTTGAACCATGACGTCGCTGGACGCGCTTGCGCGGCCAACGCCTGCGGATCCCAGCTGCCCAAGGTCAGGGCAACGGCGATGCCGACGGCTATCATCATGACGGCGATTCGCATTTGGCCCCTTCTCTTCTGGCCGCCTTCGCCGCGTGGCTCCGGCGCGCCATCGCGCCGTAGCTCGCTTGGCTGTTGTGCGAGCGTAGGCGGATGCCTTCTGCCTTCCTAAGGCTTCAGCTCGTCGTAGATTGCCTGTACGGCCGCCTTGACTCGCTCCGACTTGTAGCCCGGATATTTCGCGCCAAGATTCAGCCCGGCAACAGCATCGTCCACCGTCTTGCCCGCCTTCATCGCTGCTTGCGCGCCTGCAACCAGATCGGTCATGTAGCGCTGATACTCCTGAATGTCCTTCATCGTGATCATTCCCATGTGTCCGGAAATCACGGTGTCCACATTCTTGACGCCGCCAACGACGGCGGCGAGCGTCTTGGGAAAGGCGACGCAGCTGCCACCGTTGTTGCGATCGCAGAGCGGCGCGTCTTTCCATGCCACCATGTCGCCGGTTTGAAGCACGCGCAGCGTGGGGAAGACGACCCAGGTGTCGCCGTTGGTGTGGCCTGGACCGAAGTAGTAGAGGTCGATCTGATCCTTGCCGCTGTCCAGCGTCATCTTGTCCTGGTAGACCTTCTTCGGCAGGTAGATCACCTTTTCGCCTTTGAAGGCGTCCATCCGGGTCATGTTGGCCTTCGTGTTCTCGTGCGCGACAATCTCGACGTTGGGGCCAAAGAAACTGTCGTTGCCGGTGTGGTCGCCGTGCGTGTGGGTATTGATGATCCGGGTCACGGGTCTATTGGTGACGGTCTTGATCTTGTCGAGCATCGCCTGACCCCAGCCCGCGAGCTTGGAGTCAACGAGGGTCACGCCCGTGTCGGTGATGAACACCGAGACGTTGCCGCCGCTGAACGTGGCTGGATTGCCGGGAACGGAGCTGGCCAGGACGTACAAGTTGTCCTTGAGCTTGACCAGATCGATGACTTTTGGTGCGGCCGGGGTTTGGGCCGCAGGCGCCTGGTACGCCGACACGCCAATCGAGAGCAGCCCCGCTGCGATTACTGCGCCTAACGTCAACTCACGTTTCATCGTCATCTCCGCTATTCGCTGTTCGCTGGTCGGGCTTCTTTTGCGCCGGTGGCACGAGTCCGCGCGAAGAAAAGCTGTCGCCGCGCCAACAGCCGGTGCGGCGGTCACGACCGGGCGGTTGGCACCGCGGGAATTGCGGGACAAATTCCTCGCGTCCGCAGTGACGGCAGGGCAACCTCGCGGATCGTCGTACGTCGTGCAGCAAGTCATCGGTCACAGAAGAATGGCTGGATCTTCCGATGGCGTCCACAGGCAACGGAGGGCCTGCGGGCACCCTCTCCAACAAAGTGGCTTCACGCTCGTGGAGCTCGCAATCGTGCTCGTGCTGATCGGCTTGCTGGTCGGCATGCTGCTGCTCGGCAACGGCATTCTCGTCCAATCGCGCATCAAGTTCGCCGCTAACGAGTTCGAGCACCTGAAGGTGGCGGTACTGACCTACCAGGATCGCTACGCAGCGCTGCCTGGCGACGATGCACGCGCGTCGAGCCGCTGGGTCGGCCGGTCGAAGGACGGCACCGGCGACGGCCGCATCAGCGGCTCGTACCAGGCGCCACCGCCCGGTGGCGACCCGTTGGTCACGCTGACCGTGGACCTCGTGACCGGCGAATCCCTGAATTTCTGGTGGCAGATCCGGCTGGCGGAGCTCGTCATCGCTCCGCCGCCAGTGATCACGCCGGTCGCGCAGCCGCTGAACGCGTATCGCCGGGGTCGTCGGCGTGGAGTGGGGCGTATTCGGTTTCCCCCGCCTTGCCGCCTGTGCCGCTAACTTGCCGGGCGAGGTTGCGATCGGCGTCGAGAGCCAGCTCGACGACGGGGACCCGCGCCGCGGACTGGTGCGCGCCGCAAAGCAGAATATCGACAACGAGGCGATTGCTACCGCCAACGCAGGTGTCCTGGGCTACGAAACTGACGACGCAGCCATGTACATTCTCTGCCGCCGGCTCGACTGATCCCGCGCGCCCACTTCGCTACCCTTGCAGCAATCGCGACTCGGCAGCCTCGAGCGCGTCCGGGCGCCCGAGCAGCACGACGACATCGCCCGCCTCGAAGCGCGTCTCCGGCCCGGGGTCGTCCGCGCGGATGCCGCGCCGGCGGATCGCCGTCACCTCTGCGCCGAGCTCTGCAAGCGCCAGCTCGGCGAGCGTGCGCCCGACCGCGCGCGCGCCCGTATCGACGCTGACGGTGTGCAGCCGGGGCTGGTTGGCGTCGTCGAGATCGGCGGCGTCATCGCTCGCTCCGTGGTAGAAGCCGCGCAACAGCCGGTAGCGCTGGTCGCGCACGCCCCGGATCTGCGAGACCACGCGCCGGACCGGAACGCCCAGCATCAGCATCGCGTGCGAAGCAAGCATCAGGCTGGTCTCGAACGTGTCGGGCACGACCTCGGTCGCGCCCGCCTGCTGGAGTCGTTCGAGCCCGCTGTCATCGCGAGTGCGCACGATGACCGGTAGCGCCGCGCTCACTTCGTGCGCAAAGTGCAGCACCCGCAGGGCGGAAGGGGTATCGGTATAGGTCACGACGAGCACCGCCGCGCGCTTCACGCCCGCGGCGATGAGCGTCTCGCGGCGCGCAGCGTCACCGAAAACCACGGTATCGCCGGCCGCGGCCGCCTCACGGACGCGCTCCGGATCCAGATCGAGCGCGATGTACGCGATCCCCTCCCGCTCGAGGAAGCGCGCGAGGCTCTGGCCGGTCCGGCCGTAGCCGCAGATCACGACGTGCCGCTCGGCCGCGAGGCTGCGCACTGCGATCTGATGCAGCTGCAACGACCGCAGCATCCACTCCGACCCCGAGAGCCGCAGCGCGATCCGGTCGCTGTGCTGGATGAGAAACGGCGCGGCGAGCATCGACAGCAGCATGCCCGCCACGATCGCCTGCGACAGGGCCAGTTCGACCACCTGCAGATCCAGGGCGCGTACGATGAGCACCAGACCGAACTCGCCCGCCTGCGCGAGTGCGAGGCCGCTGCGGATCGCCGTTCCGGGCGTCGCCCCGCGCAGCCGCGACAGTCCGGCGATCAGAACGAACTTCAGCACCATCGGCACCGCGAAAATCGTCAGGACGAGCGGAAAGTGGCCCGCCACGACCCGCAGGTCGAGCTGCATGCCCACCGAGATGAAGAACAGGCCCAGCAGCACCTCGCGGAAGGGCTTGATGTCCTCCTCGACCTGGTGCCGGTACTGGGTCTCCGAGATCAGCATCCCAGCGACGAACGCCCCGAGCGCGAGCGAGAGGCCGGCGAGCTCCGTGAGGTATGCGAGCCCCAGAACGATCAACAGCACGTTGATGATGAACAGCTCGTGCGAGCGGCGGCGGGCGACCAGCGTGAACCAGGTCCGCATCAGGCGCTGCCCGATGAGCAGCACGACCGCAAGGACTGCGGCGGCTTTGAGCGCCGCCAGAGCGAGGTCGCGTGTGAGCGTTTCCCCCGAGCCGGCGAGTGCCGGAATGAGGATCAGCAGCGGCACCACCGCAAGGTCCTGAAACAGCAGCACGCCGATCGCGTCGCGGCCGTGCGGCGTCTCCGTCTCGAGGCGCTCCACCAGCAGGCGGATCACGATCGCCGTGGAGGACATTGCGAGCGCGCCGGCGAGCACGATTGCGGCCTGCCACGAGATCCCGAAGATGACGGCGACCGGCGCGAGCGCGGCCATGCTGAGGGCAACCTGTGCGCCGCCCAGTCCGAAGACCAGGCCGCGCATCTGGACCAACCGCGGCAGGCTGAACTCGAGCCCGAGCGAGAACATGAGAAATACGACACCGAACTCCGCGAGCTGGCGCGTCGCCGGGCTGTCGGCGACCCAGCCGAGTGCGTGCGGGCCGATCGCGACACCGACAATCAGATAGCCGAGCAGCGGCGGCAGGTGCAGACTGCGGAAAACCACCACGACGAGCACCGCGCTCGCGAGGAGGATCAGCACCAGTTCGAGCGCTTCGCTCATCGTGTCTTGAGGGCCGCGCGCGAGCGGGGCCAGAGGGATGGTTTGCTATACTTTTCACGATGATAGCGAGAGTGCCAACGCGGGACCACGAAGATCGCGCCGAGACCTCGGCGGTCAGCACTGCGGGCGTGCTTGCGCTCGCCCGCGAGGTGCTCGAGATCGAGGCTGCGGCGGTGGCGGCGCTTGCCTTGCGCCTCGACGAGCAATTCGTCGCAGCGGTGCGGCTGATCCTCGCGTGCCGCGGGCGGGTCGTGGTGACCGGCGTCGGCAAGTCGGGCCACATCGGCCGCAAGATCGCCTCGACGCTGGCGAGCACGGGGACGCCGGCCTTCTTCGTGCACCCGGGCGAAGCGAGCCACGGCGATCTCGGCATGATCATGCACGAGGACGTGGTGATCGCGCTCTCCTACTCGGGCGAAAGCGACGAGCTCCTGACCGTGCTGCCGCTCGTCAAGCGGATGGGCGCGCACCTGATCGCGCTCACCGGGAAGCTCGACTCGACGCTCGCGGCGCTCGCCGATGCCGTGCTCGACACCCGCGTCGAGCGCGAAGCCTGCCCGCTCAACCTCGCGCCGACGGCGAGCACCACCGCCGCGCTCGCTCTCGGTGACGCGCTCGCGGTGGCGCTGCTCGACGCGCGCGGGTTCGGCCACGAGGACTTTGCCCGCTCGCACCCCGGCGGGCTGCTCGGCCGGCGCCTGCTCACGCACGTGCGTGACGTGATGCGCACCGGCGCGGACATTCCGACCGTGAGCGAACGCGCGACGCTGGCCGAGGCGGTGCTCGAGGTCTCGAGGAAGCGCATGGGCATGACCGCTGTCGTGGACGAAGCGGGTCGCCTCGTGGGCATCTTCACCGATGGTGACCTCCGACGCAGCCTGGAGCGCGGCGGCGACATCCGCACCACCCCGATCACGGCGGTCATGACGCGCGGTCCGCGCACCATCCGCCCCGAGGCGCTCGCCGCGGAGGCGGTCGAGCTGATGGAGACTCGCAAGACTACGCAGCTCCCGGTCGTCGATGCCGCCGGCACACTCGTCGGCGCGCTCAATATCCACGACCTCTTTCGCGCGAAGGTGTTGTGAGCGACGCGCTCGAGCGGGCCCGCCCGCTGCGGCTCATGGCATTCGACGTCGACGGCGTGCTGACCGACGGCGCGCTCTACTACACCGACGAGGGTGCAGAGCTGAAGGCGTTCCACACGCTTGACGGCCTCGGACTGAAGATGCTGCAGGCGGCGGGCGTCGAGGTCGCGCTGATCAGCGGGCGACGCTCAAACGCGGTCGCGGCGCGTGCCGCGAACCTTGGCGTGGCGCGTCTGTTCCAGGGCGTCGAGGACAAGCTGTCGGTGTTCGAGCGCATTCGTGGCGAGCTCGGCCTCGAGGCCCGCGCGTGCGGCTTCATGGGCGACGACCTGCCGGATCTGCCGGTACTCACGCGCTGCGGTTTCGCCGCCACGGTGCCGGAAGCGCCCGAAGCGGTACGCTCCTGCGCGCACTACGTCAGCCGGACCCCCGGGGGTCGCGGCGCCGCCCGCGAGGTGTGCGATCTGATCCTCCGAGCGCAGGGCGCGCTCGATGCCGCGGTTGCACGGTATCTCGCATGAAACTGCGATCGAACACGCTGTTCTCGCTCGGACTCGCGGCCGGGCTCGCGGCGCTCACGTTCTGGCTCGAGCGCACGGTGAACGCCCCCACGGCCGCGGCGGCGTCGGCGCACGCGCGCGTGCCGGAGTTCGTCGTGGACCGCGTCACTTCCACGGCGATGGACAACGGCGGCCGGGCGGAATCGCGCCTGACGGCCCAGCGAATGCTCTACTACCCGGACGAGGAAACGACCGAGATCGAAGAGCCACGGCTGACGCAGTTTCCCGAAAAAGGTCCGCCGATGCGCGTCTCGGCCGAGCGCGGAACGGTTAACAAGGAGGGCGACGAGGTGCGCCTGTACGGCAACGTGGTGGTGATTCGCGACGCGGTCGGGGATCGCCCGGAGCTGCGCATGGACACCACCTATCTCCAGGTGTTTCCGAAGACCGAACTGGCGCGCACGCCGGAGCCGGTGCTGATCACCGAGGGCAGCGCGAAGCTCGCCGGGGTGGGCATGGAGTACGACAACGCCAAGCGCCAGTTCGAGCTGAAGGCGCGCGTGAGCGGCTCGTTCGAGCCATCGGCGATGCAGAAGAGGTGAGTGATGCGCCGCTCGGTCGCCGCTGTCGTGCTGCTACTCGCAATCGGTGTGGTCGCGCACGCGGAGCGCACCGATCGCGACAAGCCGGTGAATATCGAAGCCGACCGCATGCTCGCCGACGACCAGAAGCAGACCGCGGTATTCGAGGGCCGCGTCGTGCTCACGCAAGGCACGTTCGTCCTGCGCGCGGACAAGCTTACGGTGCGCCAGGATACCCAGGGGTTCCAGACCGGCGTAGCGGTGGGCACCCCGGCCACATTTCGCCAGAAGCGCGACGGCGCCGACGAATGGATCGACGGCGAGGCATTGCGCATCGAGTACGACGGCAAATCCGAACGCGTGGAGCTCTTCGACAAGGCGCGGGTTTCGCGCGACAAGGACGAGGTGCGGGGCAACTACATCTCATACGACTCTCGCACCGAGGTGTTCCGCGTGCAACCGTCGAAGGACGCCGCAGGCCCTCCGGGGCGCGAGGGCCGCGTGCGTGCAGTCATCCAACCGAAGAAAAAGGACGAACCGTCCGCGCGCCCGGCGGCCCCGCTCGACCTGAAGCCAGCGACCGACCTCGGCAAGAGCTGAAGCTGTCGCCCGGGCTCAATCTGCCGCCAGGCGTGCGGCCTGACCCGACATGAGCCGACTCCGCGCCGTCGAACTCAACAAGCGCTACAAGAAGCGCGTCGTCGTCCATGACGTGTCGCTCGAGGTCTCCAGCGGCGAGGTGGTGGGCCTGCTCGGGCCGAACGGCGCGGGCAAGACGACCTGCTTCTACATGATCGTCGGGCTGGTTGCCGCCGACGGCGGCCGGATCTATATCGACGACCGCGAAATCACGCGCCTCCCGATCCACCGGCGGGCGCGACTCGGGCTGTCCTATCTGCCCCAGGAAGCGTCGGTGTTCCGCCGACTGACCGTCCAGGAGAATATCCGCGCGGTCCTCGAGCTGATGGAGCTGTCCGAGGACGAAGTCGGGCGCCGGCTCGATACGCTGCTCGAGGAGCTGCACATCGCCCACCTGCGTGACGCCACCGCGCTGTCTCTCTCCGGGGGGGAGCGGCGACGGACGGAGATCGCCCGGGCGCTCGGGACCCAGCCCGAGTTCATCCTGCTCGACGAGCCGTTCGCGGGTGTCGACCCGATCGCGGTGCTGGACATCCAGCGCATCATCCGATTCCTCAAGGAACGGGGCATCGGAGTCCTGATCACCGATCATAACGTGCGGGAAACGCTGGGAATTTGCGACCGGGCGTACATAATTAACGAAGGCACGGTGCTGGCTGCCGGCAGGCCGGAAGAGATCGTTTACAATGAAAATGTTAGACGTGTTTATCTCGGCGAACACTTCCGCCTCTGATGCAGGTTGACCGACCCTTCCCGCGCACCGGTGAGGGACAAGACCAGCGCCGACGACCCGACGCCCACCCATCCGAAACCTCGACTCTCGGCCCCCTGCCCTCCGCGGCATGAAGCAAACCCTGCAGCTCAAGCTGTCGCAGCACCTCACGCTGACACCTCAGCTGCAGCAGTCCATCCGTCTCCTGCAGCTGTCCACGCTCGAGCTCAACCAGGAGCTGGAGCGTTTTCTCGCCGAGAACCCGCTGCTCGAGCGCGAGGAGAGCGAGGACGACGGCGACGCGCCGCCGCGCATCAACGGCGCCCAACAGGTTTCCGAGCCGGCGGTCGAGCACGCCGCAGCGCCCGAAGGTGCGGCCCCGGCCGAGGACGAGCGTCCGCCGGACGCCGACTGGTACCTCGAAAGCGGCGGCGCTGGCACGGGCCGCGAGGAAGGCGACGAATCGGATTACCCGCAGCTCGCCGCCGAGTCGCCGACGCTCCGCGACCATCTCCTCCAGCAGCTCTCGCTGACGCCGCTGCCCGACCGCGACCGTCGCCTGGTCGCGATGCTCGTCGACGCGCTCGACGAGGATGGCTACCTGACACAGCCGCTCGACGAGATTGCCGAAATGTTGCCCGCGGAGCTCGGCGTGGAGGCCGACGATCTCACGATCGCGCTCAAACACCTGCAGAACCTCGACCCGACCGGCATCGGCGCGCGCTCTCCGGCCGAGTGCCTGGAACTGCAGCTGCTCGCGCTTGCCGAGGCGACCACCGGGCGCGAGCTCGCGCTGAGGATCGTGCGCGAGCACCTTCCGCTCCTCGCCGCGCGCGACTACGCCAAGCTGAAGAAGCTGACCGGCTGCGACGAGTCGAGCCTGCGCGCCGCGCACCAGCTCATCCAGAGCCTGAACCCGCACCCCGGCGCGGAGTTCGCGCAGATCGAGACCCGCTACGTCGTCGCCGACGTGATCGTGCGCAAGGTGAAGAACGTCTGGGTCGCGTCGCTCAACCCGGACGCGATGCCGCGGCTGCGCATCAACCGCATGTACGCCGACATCCTGCAGCAGAACCGCGCGAGTGCGGGACAGATGTCGTCGCAGCTCCAGGAAGCGCGCTGGCTGATCAAGAACGTGCAGCAGCGCTTCGAGACGATCCAGCGCGTGTCGCAGGCGATCGTCGATCGCCAGCGCCACTTCTTCGACCACGGCGAGGTCGCGATGCGACCGCTGGTGCTGCGCGAGATCGCCGACGCGCTCGGGCTGCACGAATCCACCGTGTCGCGCGTGACCACGCAGAAGTTCATGGCCACGCCGCGCGGAATCTTCGAGCTGAAGTACTTCTTCGGCAGCCACGTCGCGACCGATACCGGCGGCGCGTGCTCGGCCACCGCGATCCGCGCGCTGATCAAGCAACTGGTCGCCGCCGAGGACGGCAAGAAGCCGCTCTCCGACTCCAAGATCTCGGAAATCCTCGGGCAGCAAGGCATCGTGGTGGCGCGGCGGACCATCGCCAAGTACCGCGAGTCGCTGCACATCCGGCCCGGCAACCTCCGCAAGTCGATCTGATCCATCTCCCTCAGGAGGGCCACCCCAATGAACCTATCCGTCACCGGCCATCACGTCGCGGTCACGCCGGCCATCCGCAGCTACGTGGAGTCGAAGCTCGACCGGGTCGTGCGCCACTCCGATCACGTGACGACCGTGAGCGTGATCCTGTCGGTGCAGAAGCTGCGCCAGAAAGCCGAGGCGAACATGCATCTGCGCGGCAAGGATCTGCACGTAGAGGCCGATCACGAGGACCTTTACGCGGCGATCGACGCGATGATCGACAAGCTCGACCGCCAGGTCCTGAAGCAAAAGGGCCGCGCCGCGACGCGCCCGAGCGACGCGCTCAAGCACCAGGCGGAAAGCTAGCCCCTGCAACCGGTTGCGTGGGCAGTGCGGCACCGCGGTAGAATGCCGGCCTATCCGGGTAAACGCCCCACTCCCAAGCGTTAGACAGGCAACGACCCCGACCTCGGAACCGAGCATGAACCGCATCGCCAAGCTGCTCCCGGCGTCGAACATCCTCCTCGACGCGGAGGTCAGCAGCAAGAAACGCATGTTCGAGCAGGTGGGGCTCCTCTTCGAGAACCACCAGGGAATTGCGCGCAGCCTCGTCTTCGACAGCCTCTTCGCCCGCGAGAAGCTTGGGTCGACCGGGTTGGGGCAGGGTGTGGCGATCCCGCACGGGCGCATCAAGGGCCTCAAGGACCCGATTGGCGCGTTCCTGCGGCTCAAGGCCGCGGTGGCCTTCGACGCGCCCGACGGCCGTCCGGTGGAGCTCGTCTTCGTCCTGCTCGTCCCGGAGCAGGCGACCGAGCAGCACCTCGAGATCCTCTCCGAGCTCGCGCAGATGTTCAGCGATCGCGAGCTGCGGGGCCGACTCGCCGCCGCAACCGACGCCGGGACCCTGCACGAGCAGATCTCCGCGTGGCAGCCCGTATGTTGCAGACCAGCGTCGCGCGGCTGTTTGAGGACAACCGCGAGCGGCTGGCGCTTTCCTGGGTCTGTGGCAAGGCGGGCGGCGAGGCCGTCGTCCGGCAGGACCCCATCGAATCGGCCGCCTTCGTCGGCCATCTAAACCTCATCCACCCGAACCGCATTCAGGTTCTGGGCAAGCACGAGCAGGCGCATCTCGACGCGCTGGAAGGCGCGCGACTCGAACGCCTCGTCGACGTGGGCCTCGGCACCCGCCCTGCCGCAGTCATACTCGCCGACGGCGTTGCAGGACATCCGCGCCTGCTGCAGGTGGCGGAGGCGCGCGGCGTCACGGTCCTCGCCTCGCCCCGGCCCGCCGCCCAGCTGATCGACAAGCTGCGGCGCTATCTCTCAAAGACGCTGGCCGAAACGACGACGCGCCACGGCGTGTTCATGGACGTGCTCGGCCTGGGGGTACTGATCACGGGCGACTCCGGCGTCGGCAAGAGCGAGCTGGGACTGGAGCTCATCAGCCGCGGCCACGGGCTCGTCGCCGACGACGTGGTCGAGATCTCGCGCATCGGCCAGGAGCAGCTCGACGGCCGGTGCCCGGCGATGCTCAAGGATTTTCTCGAGGTGCGCGGCCTGGGCGTGCTCGACATCCGCTCGATCTTCGGCGAGACCGCGGTGCGCCCGAAGATGAATCTGCGGCTCGTGGTGCATCTCGAGCGGCCGACGCCGTCGCTCGCAGCGCCAGCCGAGCGGCTGCCGCTGCACGAACTCGCCGAGGACATTCTCGGCATCACCGTGCGCAAGGTGGTGATCCCGGTCGCGGCCGGCCGCAACCTCGCCGTGCTCCTCGAGGCGGCGGTGCGAAACTACATTCTCCAGATCCGCGGCTACAACAGCACCGAGGCCTTCTTGCGTCGACAGCGGGTCGAGATGGCGCGCGACGACGGGGCAGGCGAGCCGTCAACCGGCGCCGCCGGGTCGCGTTAGAGTAGCCACGCTGGCCCGTCCCGGCGCCCATCCCGACTACAGAGGAGGAGAAGCATGAACAAAGGCCTGATTGCGGCGCTCGCAGCCGCCGCGCTGTTCGCTTCGCCGGTCTTCGCGCAGGAAAAGAAGGAGCTGACCGAGCAGCAGAAGCGCATGCAGCAGTGCAACGCGGATGCGAAGAAGCAGCAGTTCAAGGACAACGACGCACGCCAGGCGTACATGAGCTCGTGCCTCAAGGGCGACGGGACGCCGATGACCCAGCAGGAGAAGATGACGGCGTGCAACAAACAGGCGAGCGACAAGGCCATGAAGGGCGACGACCGCCAGGCCTTCATGAGCAAGTGCCTGAGCGGCTGATCGGCCCGCGGAATCCCCCGCCCTGAAGGCGCGTGCTCGGCACGCGCCTTTTCATTCCGAGACCCCGTCTATGGGGCCACAACCCCTCCGCATTTCCCCGATCCCGAAACGCCGCCCCGAGAACGGCGGGGTCACATCCCGTTCCGATTGCGGCCCGTCGGCGCCCTCGGCTATGCTGCCCCGGTCATGCTACTGGTGATCATCAGCGGACTCTCCGGCTCCGGCAAGAGCGTCGCTCTGAACGTCCTCGAGGACGCGAGCTTCTATTGCGTCGACAATCTCCCCGCGACCCTGCTCTTCGAGACGGTCGCGTTCCTGCGCAACGCGGGCTACGAGCGCGTGGCGGTCACGGTCGATGCCCGCAGCGGCGCGGCGCTCGCGGAGCTTCCCGGCTCGCTGGGCGGATTGAAGGCCCAGGGCGTCGACGTCCGCCTGCTCGTCCTCGAAGCGAAGAACGACGCGCTCATCAAGCGCTTCTCCGAAACGCGCCGCCGCCACCCGCTCGCCGACGCCGAGCGCACGCTCGACGAGTCGATCGCCCGCGAGCGCGAGCTGCTCGAGGACGTCATGGAGCTCGGTCATCGCATCGACACGAGCGACCTTGCGCCGAACACGCTGCGCGCGTGGATCAAGGACTTCTTCGCGATCGACCGCTCCGGCATGACGCTCCTCTTCGAGTCGTTCGGCTTCAAGCAGGGCATCCCGCTCGATGCCGACCTCGTGTTCGACGTGCGCAGCCTCCCCAACCCGTTCTACGACCCGCAGCTGCGCCCGCTCACCGGGCTCGACGCGCCGGTGGTCGCCTTCCTGGACGCGCTGCCGCATGCGGCCACCATGCTCGCCGACATCGGCGACTTCGTCGCGAAGTGGCTCCCCTCGTTCATGCGGGACAACCGTGCGTATCTCACGGTCGCGATCGGGTGCACCGGCGGGCAGCACCGCTCGGTGTACTTCGTCGAGCGGCTCGCCCGACGCTTCCGCGAGTCGGCGCCGGTCCTGGTCCGGCACCGGCAGCTCGGCAAGCCCTGACGGCTCGCGCCGCGACGCGCCGGATGAGAGTTCTGCACGCTGGGAGCCGCGGCGACGCGAATAGAATTGCGGACATGGCGCCTGACCTGCAGGATCTGCCGATCTTCCCGCTCAACACGGTGCTCTTTCCCGGCGGGGTGTTGCCGCTGCGCGTGTTCGAGGCGCGCTATATGGACATGACGCGCGACTGCCTCAAGTCCGAGCGCCCGTTCGGCGTCTGTCTCATCCGCAACGGCAAGGAGGTCGGCACGGCCGCCGAACCGGAGACGGTGGGCTGTCTCGCCCATATCACGAGCTGGGACATGGAGCAGCTGGGGCTGCTGCAGCTGCGCACGCGCGGCGGGCAGCGGTTTCGCATCCTCGGGTCGAGCGTCGCGCCCCAGGGCTTGCGCCGCGCGCATGTGGAGCTGATTGCCGACGAGGCGGATGCCGCATTGCCGGAGCAGTTCGGCGCGCTCGCCGACCTCATCCGGATGGTGGTCGCCGACAACAACGCGCCGCTGTTCGCCGAGCCGCACGCGTTCGAGAGCGCGTCGTGGGTCGGCTACCGCCTGAGCGAAATCCTGAAGGTGCCGCTCGCCGCCAAGCAGAAGCTGCTCGAGCTCGACGGGGCTCTACCGCGCCTCGAGATCCTGTACAAGTTCCTCGAACAGCGCGGCCTGGTCGGTCGAGGCTGAACCCCCACCGAGCGCGCGCAGCAGCTTCCGCACCGGCACCGGCACCGCGGCGCCGATCGCCTCCTGCAGCGGTAACCACAGCACGCCCGGCTGGGCCGCGCGCAGCCCGACGCGCTTCACGCGGCCGACGATCGGCTCGATGTCGAGGGTGAAGTGCGTGAAACCATGCCGGAGCACGTCAAGTCGCTCGACGCTCGAGACCTCGCAGCCGTACAGGCGCCGGGCGACCCGCGCCGGATCGTCGGCGGATCCGATCTCCGGGAAGCACCACAGTCTGCTCCAGACGCCCACTGCTGGGCGCTTTTGCAGCAGCACGTCACCTTCGCGGCGCAGCACGAGCATCGCCGTGCGCCGGTGCGGGACGACGCGCCGTGGCCGCGGCGCAGGCAACTCGGCGACCCGATTTTGCGTGAGCGCCGCACAACTCGCGCGCACCGGGCAGCGGACGCACTGGGGCGCACGGGTCGTGCACACCGTCGCGCCGAGATCCATGAGCCCCTGGATGTAGGGCTCGATGTCGGCCGAGGGCAGCAGCGACTCGGCGAGCTGCCAGAGGCGCTGCTCGACCGCGCGGTCGCCGGGAAAGCCCTCGATCACGAAGTGCCGCGCGAGGACCCGCTTCACGTTGCCGTCTAGAATCGCGGCGCGCGCGCCGTACGCGAACCCGGCAATCGCTGCGGCGGTCGAGCGCCCGATGCCGGGCAGTGCTTCGATATCGGCGAGCTCGCGCGGGAAAGCGCCTGCGTGCTGCGCGACGATCGCCTGCGCTGCGCGATGAAGGTTGCGCGCCCGCGAGTAGTAGCCGAGCCCGCTCCAGAGCCTCAGCACTTCGTCTTCGTCCGCCGTCGCGAGGCTGCCGAGCTCGGGAAAGCGTGCGCGGAATCGCAGGTAGTAGGGCACTACGGTCGCGACCTGGGTCTGCTGCAGCATGACCTCGGACAGCCAGATCGCGTACGGGTCGCGCGTGCCCTGCCACGGCAGGTCGTTGCGGCCTTGACTGCGCTGCCAGTCGATGACGCGGCGCGCGAAGTCGGACACTCCGTCAGCGCCCGAAGAGCCCGCGCAGCACGTCGCGGGTGCTGCCCGACGGTTTGTCGCCCGACGCGCCCGTCTTGCCGGCCTGACCGCCGCCGAGCCGGCGCTCCAGCTCGCGCGCGAGCGCATCCTTCGCCGCGTCCGTAGCGAGCGCCGCGACGTCGACCGAATACTTCAAGTTGTCGAAGGGCCCGGTGATCTTCACCGGTGCGGTGATGCCGCGCACGTCCGCGGACTCCTTGCCGCCCTGACCGGTCGACGTCGCAACCAGCGACGTCTTCGCGGTGTAGTCCATTGTCCCCTCGCCGATGTTGATGTCTCCGGCGCCGGCAAGCCGTACGAGCGGCGACTTCGCCTGCAGATCCTCGTTGTGCGCCACGCCGTTCTTGATCACGAAGCTGCCGGTGAGCTCGGTGAAGTCGGTCTTCTGCCCGCCCTTCGCCTGCTGCTCGACCGCGCTCTTCGAGCCGAGGATGGCCCGCGCCTGGCGGAGCAGCGCGGCGACGTCGACGCCCTTGAACGCACCGTCCTTCAACGCGAGGCTCGCGGTACCGTTCAGCGCTTTCTTCAGCGCGGTCGGCGTCTGCCCCGCGGTAGTCACGTCGAGCACGACGTTTCCGCGCCCTTCGAGAATGTCCTTGTTTGCGGCGTCCCGGAGCAGCGGGCCGACACTGATCCCGGCGAGCTGCTGCTTCACGGCGAACGTGTTGTTGTTCGCATTCACCACGGCAGTGCCCGCAAGCGTGCCTTGATAGAGGCTCGCCGAGATCGGGCTGACGTCGAGCCTTCCGCCGGCGGCCTTGAGGCCGACGTTGACGTTGTCGGCCTTGATGTTCGCCACTTGTAGCGCGCCGACCTTCACGCTGCCGGTTGCGTCAAGCGCCTTGAGCGGAGTCAGGTCGAACGGCTTCTCGGCGCCCGCCCCGCCGCCGCTCGCGGGCGCCGGTGCGCCACCCGCGGCCGGCGCCTTCGCCGCCGGCTTCGGCGGCAGATAGCGATCGACGTTGAGCCGGTCGGCCACGATGTCGAAGCTGATGGCCGGCTTCGCCCAATGCGCGACGACGAGCTTCGCCTGGATGTTCGACTCGTCGAGCTTGGCAGCGAGCTCCGCGCTGGCGTTCTTCTTCGCCCAGTCGGCGCGCGCCCCGCCCTTGAGCGCGGCGCGCAGCGCCTGGTTGGGGATGTCGGGGCCGCTCAACGTGACGTCCCCCGCGAGGCCGGGCAGCGAGATCTCGCTCGCTTCGAGGTTCAACGTCACCGGCGAGGTCAGCTTGCTTTGCGCCGACAATGCGCCCGTCTTCGCATCCAGGTCGACGTCGAAGCGCGCGAACCGAATCTGCTTGCCCTTTGCCTCGAGCGCCGATAGCGCGAGCTTCGCGTCCACCGCCTGCCCCGGCTTCGCGAGCTTCACCGCGCCGCTGATCACCTTGCTCTCGGCCCGGTCCGGCGCGAGCTGCAGCTTCGGGATGGAGAATTGCGCGTCCAGGCCGTCCTTCGACTTCGCCGCGAGCTCGATCCCCGACAGGTCGAAGCGCTTCGCCGCGGGGTCCAGGTCGAGCTTCTCGCCCTTCGCGCGAACTTCGAGCCCGATCACGCCCGGCGCGTCGCCGACGGCCTTGAGGTCGAAGGCCGACAACACGACTGCACCGCCCGTGAAGTCGAGGGCGTAGCCCGTCGAAAGGTCAACCTGCATGCGCACCAGCGGCTGCTTGCCGTCGACCTTCGCGGCGAGCTTGAGCTTGCCCGGCACGCCACTCGCGATGCGACCCGTTTCCAGATCAACGGCCGAGAGCCGCACGTCGGTGCCGTCGCCTTCGTCGCGCCAGCCGATCGCGGCGTTCTTCAGCGCGATCCCGCCGATGTCGACCGCCAGCGGCGCACCGGCCGGCGGCGCAGGCTTCGGTCCCGGCTTCTCGTCCGGTTTGGTCTCCTTGCCGATCAGATCGTCGTAGTTGGTGCGGCCGTCCTTGTACCGGACGAGGTCGACCGTGAGCCCGCTCAGCACGACCTTGTCGACGATCACCTGTCTCGACAGGAGCGGGAGCAGCGCGACCGCCACCTGCGCCTCCTCGACCTTTGCGAAGATTCCCTGGCCCTTCGGGTCCGACAGCGCGAGCCTCTCGACCTCGGCACCGATGCGCGGGAAGAAGCTCAGGCCGATCTTCCCGTCCATCGCCAGCGTGCGACCGGTCTTCTGCTTCACCAGGTCGACGATCTGCGGCTTGTACTGGTTGGGATCGAACGTTGTCGCGACGATGGCGATGGCGACGATGAGGAGCACGAGCAGGCCGCCCGCGATGCCGAGAATCCACTTGAGCGCTTTCATGGCTGTTTCGCCTTTTCGTTCGCGACGCCGAAGGGCACGTGGCCGGCGGCGACGTCGTGCCGGTGCGCCGAATCGACGTGGCCGCGCTGGTCGTCGAAGAAGATGTCCGCGCCGAATGCCTTCAGGAACGGCCCTTTCTCCAGGCCGCCGAGGAAGAGCGCCTCGTCGATACGGATGTTCCATGCGCGCAGCGTGCGCACCACGCGCTCGTGCGCGGGCGCGCTGCGTGCGGTCACGATCGCGGTGCGGATCGGCGCGCGCTCGGGCGGAAAATCCGACTGGATCCGGTGCAGCGCCGCGAGGAAGCTCTTGAACGGGCCGCCCGACAGCGGCTCGCGGGCCGCACCGACCTCGGACGACGTGAACGCGTCCAGGCCGTCGCGCTTGAAGATGCGCTCCGCCTCGTCGGAGAACAGCACCGCATCGCCGTCGAACGCGATGCGGAGCTCGCCGGTCTCGCCCACGGCCTGCCCGACGTTGGACGGGAGGATCTGCGCCGCTGCATTGCCGGCATCGAGCGCCCTGCGGACGTCGTCGGCGTTCGCGGAAAGGAAGAGATGCGCGTCGAACGCCGGCACGTAGGGATAGGTGCTCTCGCCGCCGGTGAACGCCGCGCGCGTGATGTCGAGCGCGTAGTGCCGGATCGAGTGCATGATCCGCAGGCCGGTGTCCGCGGTGTTGCGCGAGAGGAGGATCACCTCGACACGCGGCCGCGCCGGCGCCAGGGCGTTCAGCGCGAGGAGCTTCCGGACCAGGGCGAAGGCGACGCCGGGCGCGAGGGTCTCGTCCTCGCGCTCGCGCTGGTATTTCCAGTACGCCTCGACGCCCTGCTCCTCGAAGACGCGGTTCGACGCCTCCAGGTCGAACAGCGCACGGGAGGAGATTGCGACGACGAGCTTGCCATCGAAGGTGACGGGCATTGCGATCGGGGCGTGCGCCCGCATTCTAGCCCCGCTCACACCTTGAAGGCTTCGAGCGTCTCCGGCGCGAACAGTTCCTCCGGCGCAAGCCGTCGCGTCGACAGGCCCTGCTCGTGGTGGTAGCGCAAGAAGGTCTCCAGCACGTGGCGATTCGGCGCGAGTCCATACGCCCACCAGTCGTCGCCCAAGGTGCGTTGCGCATCCTCGACATGCGCAGTCAGCCAGGGGAGCATCGCCTTGTGGGCCGCGGTCTCCTCGAGATCGCGGTAGGTCTTGCGCTGCGCGACCACGAATGCCTTGTACAGCTCGCGCGCGCACCAGCGATTCCGCTCGTACACGTCGCGGCGGATAACGACCGTGTGCATGATCGGGAAGATCCGCGTGCGGCGAAAGTAGTCGCGCTCGACGGCGACGTACTCCGGGAACAACCGCCGCACGTCCTCCGGGCGGGTGCGAAACGTCGACGGGGCACGCGCGGTGTAGAGCGCGTCCAGTTCGCCGTCGGCGAGCATGCGGGCCAGCGTCTGGCCGGCGCCGATGCGCGCGACGCGAATTGCGGGCGGGAGGTCGAGCGCGATCTTCTCGGTCCGCCCCGGCTCCTCCTCGCCGCCGGTCAGGTACTGCGGGCCCGTGACCGCGACGCCGTACTCGTCGGCGAGGATGCCGCGAATCCAGACCGGCGCGGTCATCTGGTACTCCGGGCTGCCGATGCGCCGCCCGGCGAGCTCGCCCGGCTGTGTGATGCCGCTGCGCGCCGAGACGAAGACGCAGGAGTGCCGGAAGAAGCGCGACGGAAAGGCGGGGATCGCGACGAACGGCCGCTCGTCGCGCCCGAGCGACATCGCATACGATGAGAGCGACATTTCGGCGCAATCGAACTCCCGGTGTCGCAGCATGCGGAAGAACGTCTCCTCCACCGGCTGCTGCAGGTACACGAGGTCGATCCCCTCGGGCCGTACCGTTCCGTCGGCGAGCGCGCGCGTGCGGTCGTAGTCCCAGCACGCGAGCGTCATGCGCAGCCTAGCCATCGCTCGAATCCTCCTCGCCGCGTATATTAGAGTCTCCAAGAGGAGGGAGCGCCATGAACCGTTCCTTGAAGCGGATTGGGGGTCTGCTCGGGGCCCTTGCCGTTCTGCAACTGTCGCCGCCTGCAGTCGCCCAGGACGCGTGGCCCACGAAGCCCGTGCGCTGGATCGTGCCCTACTCGGCCGGTGGATTGCCGGACACGATCGCCCGCATCGTCACGCAGAAAATCTCCGAGGGCCTCGGCCAGCAGGTGACGGTCGAGAACCGCGGGGGCGCGGGCGGCATTCCCGGCAGCGAAGCCGTGGCGCGCGCTGCACCGGACGGCTACACGTTCCTCGTCGCCGACGTCGGCCAGGTTTCGATCAACCAGTTCCTCTACGTGAAGCTGCCGTACGACCCGGTGAAGGATTTCGTCCCGGTCAGCCTGATCGCCACCGCGAACTTGTTCCTCGTCGCCAACGCCGGGGTGCCGGTCAAGGACTTCGGCGAGCTGGTCGCGCTCGCCAAGGCGAAGCCCGGCCAGCTCAACTACGGCTCCTCGGGGATGGGCAGCATCCACCACCTCGCGACGGAGTCGCTCAAGAGCGCGCTGGGCTTGAGCATCGTCCACATCCCGTACAAGGGCACCGGCCAGTCGATCCCGGCGCTCGTCAGCGGCGACGTCACCATGGCGTACTCCGCAATGCCCTCCATCGCGGCGCACGTGAAGGCCGGTCGCGTGAAGGTGCTGGCGGTGAGCACGGCCAAGCGCTCGCCAACCGCGCCGGACGTGCCGACGGTGGCTGAGCTCGGCGTGCCCAGCTATGACTTCGCGCCGAACATCGGACTCGTCGCGCCAACAGAAACGCCACCGGCCATCGTATCGCGGATGTCGCAGGAGATCGCGAAAGCGGTGAGAGCACCCGAAGTCATGCAGCGCTTCGCTCAACTCGACATCGAGCCGGTCGGCAGCACGCCCGAGGAATACGGGGCGCGCATCCGCGCCGCGAGCGAGAAGTACGCGCAGGCGGTGAAGGTCTCCGGCGCCAGAATCGACTGAAGCCGTGGCGCTCAAGATCGAGTGCATCCTCGCGTGCGAAAACCATCTCGGCGAGGGACCGGTATGGGACGTCGACGAGGGCCGGCTCTACTGGGTCGACGGCACCGGCCGGCGCGTCGGCAAGCCGTCGATCTGGCGGCTCGACCCGCGCACCGGCAAGGTCGAGAACTGGTCGCTCAATCGCGACGTCGGCGCGATGGCGCTGCGCCGGGACGGCGGCGCGGTGCTCGCACTCGACGACGGGTTCTACTTCTTCGACTTCGCGAGCGGCAGGCTCGACCTCATCCAACTCGTCGAGGCCGACGTTCCGCGCACGCGGCTGAACGACGGCAAGTGCGACCGCCGCGGCCGCTTCTACGCCGGCGGCATGGACGACAAGGAGGAGCTCGCGATCTGCGGGCTGTACCGGCTCGATCCCGATCTGCGCGTCACCAAGGTGGATGCCGGGATCATCTGCTCGAACGGCCCGTGCTGGAGCCCTGACGACCGGACGTTCTACTTCGCCGACACCTTCCAGGGCGAGTACTGGGCGTACGACTTCGACATCGCGACCGGCAGCCTTGCCAACAAGCGGGTGTTCGCGTCGTTCAAGGCCGACGCCGGCGTCGCCGACGGCTCGACGATCGACGACGAGGGCTGCGTGTGGAACGCGCAACTCATCTCCGCCGAGCTCGTCCGCTACGCGCCCGACGGCACGGTCGAGCGGCGCATCGGCATGCCGGTTCGGAACATCACGAGCTGCATGTTCGGCGGCGAGCGGCTCGACGAGCTGTACGTCACGTCGATGGCCCGGGTAAAGCACCCGGCGGTCCACGATCTCTTCGCGAAGGAATCGAAGCCCCAGTTCCTCGCCGGGAGCCTCTTCAAGGTGACCGGGCTCGGCGTGCGCGGATTGCCGGAACCACGGTTCGCCGGCTGAGTCGCTGCCTTCAGCCAGTCGAGCGATCGGCGAAGAACGTCGCGGCGAGCCGGTTCTTCTGCAGCTTCCCGGTGGTCGTGAGCGGCAGCTCGTGCTCCGCGGCGAACCGGACCAGGCGGGGCACCTTGTAGGCCGCGAGCGCCTCGCGGCAGAAGGCGCAGACGTCCTCCTCCGACAGCGTCGCGCCCGGTTTCCGGACGATCACCGCGGCGAGCACCTCGTCGCGCTGCGGATCGGGCACGCCCGTCACGAACGCGGCGTGCACGTCGGGATGGCTCATCAGCACCTCCTCCACCTCGACCGGCGCGACGTTGATCCCACCCGTCTTGACCATCTCCTTGATGCGTCCGCGGAAGTGGAGACTGCCGTCGGCATCGACGACGCCGAGATCGCCGGTCCTGAAGTACCCGTGCTCGTCGAATGACTCGGCGGTGCGCGCCGGGTCCTTGTAGTAGCCGCAGGTCACGTAGCCCTTCACCCGGACCTCGCCCACCTCGCCGTGCGGGAGCACCCGCCCGGTCTGCGGGTCCACGATCCGTTGATCGACGCCGTCGAGCGGCCGCCCTACGCTCGCGAGCCGCTTCTCGAGCGGATCGGCGGCGTCGGCGACGTTGCAGTTGCCGTACGTCTCGGTGAGGCCGTAGATGTTGCAGACCTCGCGCGCCCCGAGCTCCACGACGCGCATGATCTGCTCGGGCGTGCCGATGGTCGCGCCACCGCGCAGGCTCGACAGATCGCGCCGCGCCCGGTCGGGATGCTCGTGCAGGGCCTGGGCCATGTTGGGCGTGCCATAGAACAGCGTGCAGTGCTCCCGCTCGATCAGTGCGAGCGCCTCGCCCGCGTCGAAGTGCTCCTGCAGCACGACGCAGCCGGCGTGGGTCAAGACGTTGAACAGCGCGTTCTCGCAGCCGAGTCCCCAGAAGAGCGACACCGCGAGCCACAGGCGGTCGTGCTCGGTGACCTTCTGACGCTCCCCGATCTGCCACATGTTCTCGATGAGCGCGTAGTGCTGGAGCTGCACGCCCTTCGGCAGCGACGTCGAGCCCGAGGTGTAGAGCAGGTAGGCCACGTCGTGCGGGTCGACGGCGCGCTGCGTGGCGTCGATGGCCGCGTCGGGTACCCGCTCGGCGAGCGCGTCCAGCTCTGCGTACGGCAGCCATCCGCCGGGAAGCGCGTCGCCCACGCCGACGATCCGCTCGAGCTGCGGCAGCCGTTCGCGGTGGGGCTGGAGTGCCGCGAGCAATGCGCGATAGTCGTATTTCAGAAAGCGGTCGACCGCGATCAGGATCCGGGAATCGGAGTGCGCGAGGACGTGCTCCAGCTCGCGCGCGGGCGCCCAGGTATTGACCCCCACCATCACGCCGCCGAGCAGCGTGATCGCGAAATCGACGATCAGCCACTCGGGCCGGTTGCCCATCAGGATCGCGACCTTGTCGCCGCGGCGAACGCCGAGCCCGTACAGCCCGCGCGCGATGCGCCGCACCTCGGAGCGAAGCTGGCGGTAGGTATAGCGCCGGCCGGATCCGACCAGCGCCTCGCGCTCGGGGAAGCGCTGCGCCAGCTCGTCGATCAGGTCCGGGATGGTCCGGCTGGTCGGCATCGACGCCACAACCGGGTCCTCAGCCGCGCGCGAGTCGCCGCACTATGCGCGCGACGTCCGGGCAGTCCGTGAGCGTGTCGATGTCGCGCTCGATCTGCTCCGCTCGCGCGTCATCCAGCACCCGGGCGAGCGTGCTGCGCGTGCGCCGGCGCACGCCCGCCGGATCGAGCGGCTCAAGCGCAAGGAGGCGCCGACTCGCCGTCCGGCCATCCCGCAACGACACCACGACCTCTGCGCCCTGCCGCTGCGGATACCCGCGCGCGAGCTCGGTGTCGATTTCGAGCCGCACGCGCCGGGCGAGCTGCGCGACTTCCCCGCCGGCGTCGAAGCTGCGGAACACGTCGTCGTCGAGCCGGCCGTGCACCAGCACCGCAGCAACGGTGAACTGGATGCTCATCTTCGCCTGGAGCTGCGAGCGATACGGGCCGGCGTGATCGCAGCCCGGGTAGGCGATCGCCTCGGGGAAGCTCTTCACCACGACCCGCTCGATGTCGCGCGGCGCGATCCCGTGCACACTGCGCACCGCGAGCGCCGCCTGCGCCGGCGTCTGCGCGTAGTTGCAGGCCGGCGCCGGCTTGTGGTAGGCGGCGAGGATCTCCCACTCGCCGCCGAGCGCGAGCGTCGCACGCGGTGCGCCGCCGAATGCCGCGAAGAGCCCCGCGCGTCCGTCGAGCGCCGACTCGGACGCCTCGGCGCCCGCGCGCGCGAGCAGGAGCGCGGTCACCGCGTTGCGCGCGGCGAAGCCGGGATGAAAGAACATCTCGCCCCCGCCCGAATATGGCCACTCGTTCAGGCCGCCGGCGGTATTGGCGGCGAGCGCGAGCGCATTCACCGTTTCGTCCTCCGACAGGCGCAGCAGTCGGGCGCCCGCCGCCGCCCCTCCCACGGCCCCGACGAGGCCGGTCGGGCGGAACCGCTGCGCCACGTCCTGCGTGATCAGCGCCTGCCCGAGCCGGCCCATGACCTGATAGCCGACGACACCGGCGGCGACGATCTCGCGCCCGGTTACGCGCTGGCTTTCCGCGAGAGCGAGGAGCGTCGGCCAGACGACGACGCCGATGTGCGAAACGCTCGGGGTGTGCATGTCCTCCTGCACGAGCCCGTGCGCCGTCGTCGCGTTCGCGAATGCGGCTTCCGCGACGCTCGCGCGCGCACGCGACCCGATCAGCGTCGCCTGGTTGCCGCCCATCGCTGCGGCGTACCCTGCCGCCTGCCGGCTCCACGGCAGATCACTGGCTGCTCCGGCGACGCCGATCATGTCGAGCAGGCACAGCTTTGCCTTGTCGACGACGCGCGTATCCAAGTTCGCCGCGTCGACGTCGCGGATCCAGCGCGCGAACGAGCGCGCCATCGAGGGACTCGCGGTGGGATTCGGTCGCTCGCTCATCGCGCTGGTGATTGGATTGTCGGCCGGTCGATAAGGCGCTAGCATCATAGCCAACAAGATATCGCCGCGCCCAACAACACCTCGCTGCGCGACAGCGGACGGGCGGCGCCGAACGGAGGAGGCATGCGCCCGCCGGGCCGCCCCAAGGGCGCATCCCGTGCGCGAAGCGCGAGGGAAATCCAATGAGCGCTGTCCAGGCGACCTGCGCGGTCGACTGCAAGAACGTGCTCGGCGAGGGCGCGGTGTGGTGTCCGCAGGAGCGCCTGCTCTGGTGGATCGACATCTCGAGCCCGTCGCTGTGGCGCTTCGATCCGCGCGCGGACCGCGTCGACCACTGGCCGCTGCCGAAACCCCCGGGATCTTTTGCGCTGCGCAAGAACGGTGGATTCCTGTTCGCGTTCCGCAACGGGTTCGCGACGCTCGATGAGCCGGGCGGCGAGCTCCACTGGCTGGATACGCCCGGCCTAACGCTCGGCGACGAACGCTTCAACGACGGCAAGGTCGATCGCGCGGGCCGTTTCTGGGCGGGGACCCTCGACCGCAAGCTCGGCGCGGCGATCGGACAGCTCTATCGCGTCGGGCCGGACTTCCGCGTGGCGGCGATGGACCGCGGCTTCACGATCTCGAACGGCATCGGCTGGAGTCCCGACGACCGGACGATGTACTTCACCGACACCCCCTCGCGGCGAATCTACTGCTACGACTTCGACCGGACGGCAGGTACGATCGCAAATCGCCGCGTGTTCGTGGAGGTCGACGCCGGTCACGGCGGGCCGGACGGCATGACCGTGGATGCGGAGGGCTTCGTCTGGAGCGCCCAGTTCGACCGCTGGGCCATCCATCGCTACGCGCCCGACGGCAGGCTCGATCGCACGGTCCGCATGCCGGTCCAGCGGCCAACGACCTGCATGTTCGGCGGACCGGACCTCGCCACGCTGTACGTGACGAGCGCGCGCATGGACCTCGCCGGCGATGCGCTCGTCGCGCAGCCGCACGCGGGCGGCGTGTTCGCGCTCGACGTGGGCGTGCGCGGGCTCCCCGAGCCGAGGTTCGCCAGGTGAAGAAAGATCTCGCGGGGCGCGTTGCGGTCGCCGGCGTGGGCACGACGCGCTACGGCAAGCTGCCGGAGTACGACGCCTACGACCTAGGCGTATGGGCGCTGAAGGAAGCGCTCGACGACTGCGGCCTCGGCTTCGAGGACATGGACGGCCTCATCATCAACCGGATTCCCGACTACCAGCGCTTCGGCGAGATCACCGGCATCAACCCGCGCTACACCACGATCACGCCGGGACAGGGCCGGTTTTCGGGCATCTGCATCCAGACCGCCGTCGCCGTGATCGCCGCCGGAATGGCGGAAACGGTCGCGCTCGTCTACGGCAACAACGGCCGCTCCGCGGGCGACCAGTACGGCGGCGCCTCCGACGCGTACGGCAGCGGCGGCGCCGGGCTGTGGTTCCCGTACGGGATGACCTCGCCGGGCGCCTTCCACGCGCTGATGATGCGCCGGCACATGGAGCAGTACGGCACCACGACCGATCAGCTCGGTGCGATCGCGATGGCATTCCGCCGGCACGCGAGCCTCAACCCGGACGCGGTGATGCGCACGCCGTTCACGCTCGAGGAATATCGCGCCGCGCGCTTCATTTGCGAGCCGTTGCGGCTGCTCGACTACTGCCTGATCAACGACGGCGGCGTGGCGATGATCCTCACCACGACCGAGCGCGCGCGCGACCTCCGCAAGCCGCCCGCGTACATCCGCGGCTTCTCCCAGGCGTCCGAGTTCGCGGGATCGACGTTCCCGCCCGAGGATTACTGGCGCGGCCCGATGCAGCGGGTCGCGAGCGACGTCTATGCAATGGCCGGCGCGGGCCCGAGCGACATGGATGCGCTGATGATCTACGACAACTTCACCCCGACGGTCCTCTTCTCGCTCGAGGGCTTCGGGTTCTGCCCGGTGGGCGAGAGCGGCCCGTTCGTCGCCGACGGCAGGCTCGCGCTCGGCGGCGCGCTCCCGACCAACACCAGCGGCGGCCACCTGTCGGAGTCGTACATGCAGGGCTGGGCGCTCAACGTCGAAGCGGTGCGCCAGGTGCGCGGCGAATGCGGTGCACGGCAGGTCGCGGATGCGGCGCTGGTCCAATACATGACCGCCGCGCCGGTCATCACTTCGATGATCTACGGGCGGGACCCGCAATGAGCGACTACGCGAAGCCGCTGCCGCCCGACGACGTGGCGAATCGCCCGTTCTGGGACGGGGCCAGGCGCGGCGTCCTAGTGCTGCAACGCTGTCTCGACTGCGGCCGCCACCGATTCCCGGCCGCGCGCTACTGCACGCATTGCCGCCGCGAGCGGAACGAATGGGTCGCAACCTCCGGCAGCGGCATCGTCGAGTCGTACTGCACGTTCCACCGCGCCTACTGGCCGGCGTTCGCACGCGACGTGCCGTACGACGTCGTCCAGGTGAAGCTGGACGAAGGCGTGCGCCTCTTCAGCAACCTCGTCGGCGTCCCGCACGAGCGGATCCGGTCCGGCATGCGGGTGCGCGCGAGCTTCGAGCCGGTGACGCCCTCGGCGACGCTCGTGAAGTTCGTTCCGGCAGAATGAGGGAATAGCGATGAAGGCAATGGTGGTGCGCCAGCCCGGCGGCATCGACGCGATGAAGATCGAGCGCATTCCCGATCCGACCGCCGGCCCGCGCGAGGTGGTGATCAAGGTCGATGCCTGTGGCGTCTGCTTCCATGACGTCCTGACGCGGAACGGCACGCTGAAGGCCGGGGTGAAGCTGCCCTGCGTCCTGGGACACGAGATCTCCGGCACGGTCGTCGACATCGGCCGTGACGTCACGCGGTTCAGGACCGGCGACCGCGTCGCGACCGCGCAGCGCTACTACATCTGCGGCGCGTGCCGGTTCTGCCGCAGCGGGCGCGAGACCCTCTGCCCCGACCGGAAGTTCCTCGGCGACTGGGGGCTGGTCGGCGGCTACGGCGAGTACGTCGCGGTGGGTGACGACAACGTCGCCGCCGTGCCCGACGGCGTCGCGCTCGCCGACGCGTCGATTGCCTCGTGTGCGATCGGTACCCTCCTCAACGGCTTGCGCGACGTCGGCAAGCTCCGGATGGGCGAAAGCGCGCTCGTCACCGGCGCCGGCGGCGGACTCGGCCTGCACGCGGTGCAGCTTGCGCGGCTCGCGGGCGCGTACGTCATCGCGCAAACGACCTCCCCGGACAAGGTCGACCTGATCCGCGAGATGGGGGCGCACGAGGTCGTCGTGCATGCGCGCGGCGAGGATTTCTCGCCCCGGGTGAAGCGGCTCACCGACGGCCGCGGCGTCGACGTCCTCGTCGACAACGTCGGCACGCCGCTCTTCGAGCCGATGCGCCGGAGCCTCGGCGTCGCCGGGCGCTGGATCCTGATCGGCCAGCTCACCGGGCAGTTCGTGCAGTTCAACCCGGCGCAGCTCTTCCTCAAGAACCAGTCGATGCTTTCGGTCACCAGCACCTCGCGCAATCAGCTCGAGGACGTGCTCGCGCTGATGAAGCGCGGCCAGGTCAAGGCCGTCGTCAGCCGCACGCTCGCGCTCGAGGAGGCCGGCGAGGCGCACACGCTCATGGAAGCCGGCCGCATCAGCGGGCGGATCCTCCTGCGCCCGAACGGCTGAGCGCATGGTCGCCCTGCCTTTGCGCGACCAGACCGCGATCGTCGGCATCGGCCAGAGCGAGTACGGGCGCTTCCTGCCGGACAGCCAGCTCAAGCTCGGGGCCAAGGCGCTGAAGGCCGCGCTCGACGATGCCGGCCTCACGCGCGCGGACGTCGACGGCGTCGCGATTCACCTCGGCTGGCCGCTCGGCGTCGACTACGACCGCATGGCGGAAGCCTACGGGCTGGATCTCCGCTGGGTGAGCCAGACCTGGCTGCACGGGCGCTTCGTAACGAGCGCGATCCAGCAGGCGGCGATGGCGGTGGCGTGCGGCCTCGCGAGCGTCGTCGCGTGCGTCACCGCGATCAGCTTCACCCGCGAGCGGCAGATCCTCGGCGGCCCAGGCGACGCCGAGGGCACGCGCGAGGACGGCGGCACGCACGGCGAGTCGCCGCCCTATGGGCTCACGGCACCCGCCGGCGGCGCCGCGCTAGGGATGCAGCGCTACATGACGCTGTACGGCGCGACGAGCAAGGAGCTCGCCGCAGTGCCGATCGCCTTCCGCAAGCACGCGCTAATGAGCCCGCACGCGGTGATGAAGGCGCCACTGACGCTCACGGCGCACCAGTCGGCGCGCATGGTCGTCGATCCGCTGCGGCTCTACGACTGCTGCCTCATCACCGACGGCGCGGCGGTCGCACTGGTCACGTCGGCCGAGCGCGCCCGCGACCTGAAGCAGGCCCCGGTCTACATCGCCGGGATGCAGGGACTGCGCTCCGGGCGCGACGAGTTCATCTTCGCGCCGCGGGGGCTCGGCATCAACCAGCAGACGACCGCCCGCTGGCGGCCGGAGGAACGCGACCTCCTCGCCTACCGGATGGCGGGGATCGAGCGGAAGGACATCGCGGGGCTCTATACGTACGACGCGTTCTCGCCGCTCGTGCTGTTCGTGCTGGAACGCTTCGGCTTCTGCGGCCCGGGCGAGGCGGCGAAGTGGGTGCAGAACGGCCGGATCGAGCTCGGCGGCGAGCTGCCGATGAACACGTCGGGCGGGCTCCTGTCCGAGGCGCATGTTGGCGGCTGGAACTCGATCCTCGAGATCGTCCGGCAGCTGCGCGGCGCCGCCGGCGCGCGCCAGATCGCGAACGCGCGCCACCTCCAGTGGGGCACCGCCTGGGGCGACGCGGTGATCTTCCGGAGCGGACGATGAGCGACGCCGCCAAGCCCCTGCCCCGAATCACGCCCGACACGCAGCCGTTCTGGGACGCGCTTCGCAGCCGCAAGCTCGTGCTGCCGTACTGCAGCGACTGCGGCCGGCCGCATCTCCCGCCGGGGCCGGTGTGCCCGAACTGTTTCTCCGACCGGCTCGAGTGGCGGCCGGTCAGCGGGCGCGGGCGGGTCTCCACCTGGACCGTCGTCCACAAGGCGTGGTTCCCGGCATTCGCGGGCGACGTCCCCTACAACGTCGTGCAGGTCGAGCTCGACGAGGGACCGCGCCTGACGACGAGCGTCGTCGGCGCGCCGAATGAACGGCTCGCCGTCGGCCTGGCGGTCGTCGCCGACTTCGACGACGTGCGCGAGGACGTCACGCTCCTGCGGTTCCGGCCGGCGGATCGCTGAACGCCCATGAATCCGCTGCTCATCTTTCTCGAGAACCTGCTGCAGGCGCTCACCGCGGGGCTCCTGATCGGTAGCGTGTACGCGCTGATGTGCGTGGGTCTCGGCCTCATCTTCGGCGTGATGCGGGTGATCAACTTCGCGCAGGGCGAGTTCCTGATGCTCGGGATGTACGCCACGCTCTACGCGTTCACCTGGCTCGGTCTGGGCCGCCTCCTCGGCCCGTACGTCGGACCGATCGTCGGCGCCGCGCTCGCCGGCGTCCTCCTCTACTTCGTCGGTATCCTGCTGCACCGCTTCTTCCTCGCGCGCGTGACCGGGTCCCGGGTGTTCGGCACCGAGGGCGAGGGGCACTACCCGCAGCTGATCCTCACGCTCGGCCTGTCGCTCATCTTTTCCAACGCCGGCTTGATCTTCTTCGGCTCGACGCCGGAGAACATCCGCACGCCGCTCTCGGCGACCGCGTGGGAGATCGGCCCGCTCGCCGCCGACCACGTCTCGATGTTCTTCAACAAGGCGCGCAGCGTAGCGTTTGTCGTGTCGATCGCGGTCGCGGCGGCACTCTATCTCTTCATCACCCGCTCGCGGATCGGCAAGCAACTGCGCGCCGCGGCCGACAACCCCGAGGCAGCGACCTACATGGGGATCGACGTCGAGCGGGCGCACCGCATCGCGTTCGGGCTGGGGTGCGCAATCACCGCGCTCGCCGGTGGGCTCGTCGCGACCTACTACCCGTTCCAGCCGTATGTGGGCATCGAGTTCGTCATCATCATGTACGCCGGCGTCGTGCTCGGCGGAATGGGCAGCATCGGCGGGGCGTTCTGGGGCGGGCTGACCATCGGGCTCGTGCAGCAGCTCTCGACGCTCGTGCTGCCGGTGCAGCTGCAGAATGCCGCGATCTTCGTCGTGTTCCTGCTGATCGTCCTCCTGCGGCCCGAAGGCCTCTTCGGGCGGAACGTGGAGCGCGCATGACGGGCATCCGCGGCAAGCCCGTTGCGGCGATCTTCTGGTTCGCCGCGGCCTATCTCGCCGTCGGCCTAGCCATCCGGAACGAGTACTACCAGCTGATGCTGACGCTCGTCCTGGTCTGGGCGATCATGGGCGTCGCGTGGAACGTCTTCAGCGGCTACTCCGGCCTGGTGTCGTTCGGCCACGCTTCGTTTTTCGGGCTCGGCGCGTACACCGTGACGCTGCTCTTCGTCGAGCTCGGCATCACGCCTTGGATCGGCATCCCGGTCGGGATGCTGGTCGGCGTCGCGGCCGGCGTTCTCATCGGCTTTCCCACGTTCCGGCTGCGCGGGGTCTACTTCTCGCTCGCGATGCTCGCCTACCCGCTTGCACTGCTCTACGTCTTCGAGTGGCTGGGCTACCAGGAGGTGGCGCTGCCGATGAAGCGCGAGGCGCCGGTCACCTACATGCAGTTCGCGGATCACCGCGCCTACGTCGTGATCGCGCTCGCCATGCTGGTCGCGGCGATGCTCATCTCACTGCGGATCGAGCGCTCCCGGTTCGGCCTGTCCCTCATCGCGATCAAGCAGAACGAATGGGCCGCGGAGGCCTCCGGCATCGACGCGCTGCGCTGGAAGATGAAGGCGATCATGGTCTCCGGTGCGATCGCCGCGGCCGCAGGCGGGTTCTACGCGGTGGTGCTGCTCGTTGTCACCCCGCCGACGGTTTTCGGGATGCTGACCTCCGCGCAGGCGCTGATCGTGACGCTGTTCGGCGGCGTCGCCACCGTCTGGGGCCCGGTGATCGGCGCGCTCATCCTGATCCCGCTCGCCGAGATCCTGCACGCCGAGCTCGGCGACAAGATCCCGGGCATCCAGGGGGTCGTGTTCGGCGCCGCGATCGTGGCCGTGATCATGCTCGCGCCCGAGGGCCTGGTGCCGAAATTCCGCGACGCCCGGGCGCGGCGGGCGCACGCCGGAGACGTGCACCCGCTCCTCGACGAGCCGGTGGTGGCGGGCGCTCCAGCGGCGCGACGTGTGCTCGGCGAGGAGATCGTGCTGCGGGTCGCGAACGTCTCGCGCTTGTTCGGCGGCCTGAAGGCGGTGCAGGACGTGAGCTTCGACGTGCGCCGCGGCGAAGTGCTCGGGATCATCGGCCCCAACGGCGCCGGCAAGACCACGCTCTTCAATCTCCTGAACGGCTTCATCCGGGCGGACGCCGGCGAAGTGCTCTTCGAGGGCCGGTCCCTCCTCGGGCTCAAGACGAACGCGATCTGCCGCCTCGGCATCGGGCGGACGTTCCAGGTGATGCGGCCGTTCCCGCGCATGTCCGTGCTCGACAACGTGGTCGTCGGCGCGTTCGCGGCAGAGCGCGACGATGCCCGGGCGTACGCCGCGGCGCGGGACGCGCTCGCCCGCGTGGGCCTCGCCGCGCGCGGCGACGCGGTCGCCGGCGGGCTCACGTCGGTCGAGCTGCGCCTGATGGAGCTCGCGCGCGCGATCGCTTCGCGGCCGAAGCTTCTGCTCGCCGACGAAACGCTCGCCGGGCTCGGCTCGCAGGAGATCCACCGCGTGCTCGCCACGCTCAATGCGCTCGCGGACGGCGGTCTGACGATCGTGATCATCGAGCACACGATGCACGCGATGGTGCAGCTCGCCGACCGGTTCGTGGTCCTCGACCACGGCGCGGTGCTCGCCGCGGGCGCGCCGGCAGAGGTCACGCGCGACCCGAAGGTCATCGAGGCGTATCTCGGCACCCGGTGGATGGCCCGTGCTAAGCATTGAGGGACTGAACGTCGCCTACGGCGGGCTGAAGGCGCTCGTCGACGTCTCGCTCGCCGTGGCGGCGGGCCAGTTCGTGGCCATCGTCGGGCCGAACGGCGCCGGCAAGACGACGCTTTTCAAGACCGTCTCCGGGACCGTGCGGCCGTCCGCCGGCCGGATCACCTTCGACGGCCGCGATCTGCTCGCCGTGCCGCCCCCGGAACGCGCGCACCTCGGCATCGCGCACGTGCCGGAAGGGCGGCAGGTGTTCCGGTCGCTGAGCGTGCTCGAGAACCTGGAAATGGGCGCGGTGCCCGAGCGGGGGCGCGCCGAGTGGTCGCGCAACCTCGAGCAGATCTTCACGCTGTTCCCGGTGCTGAAGGAGCGGCGCGACCAGCCCGCCGGCACCCTCTCCGGCGGCGAGCAGCAGATGCTCGCGATCGGCCGCGGGCTCGCGTCGTCGCCGCGCCTCCTGCTGCTCGACGAGCCCTCGATGGGGCTCGCCCCGATGCTCGCCGATCTCATCTTCAGCCGCATCGAGGAGATCCACCGCCAGACCGGGCTCACGGTGCTGCTCGTCGAGCAGCGGGTCGCCGAGGCGCTCAGCGCGTGCAACTACGGGTACGTGCTCGAGTCCGGGCGCCTCGTGCTGGAGGGAACGCATGACGTGCTGCTCGCCGACGAGCGGGTGAAACGGGCGTATCTTGGGATGTGAGTCGCTGAACGGGGCCCTGTGGCCTTATCTTCAAAGGAGGAAGCTGAGATGAGAATGCAACGAAGAACGCTCGTTCGGGCGCTGCTCGCCGCCTTCGCCGGCGCCGGAGTCGCACTTGGCGCCGGCCCGGCGTGGTCCCAGGCAAAAGAGGTCCGGGTTGCGATGATCGCCCCGATGTCCGGGCCCTGGGCGCGGCAGGGCGAGCTGATGAAGAAGGGCGCCGACATGGCGATCGAGGACATCAATCGCGCCGGCGGCATCAAGTCGCTGGGCGGGGCGCAGATGCGGCTGCTCGTCGTCGACGCGGGTGATAACGCCGAGAAGGCGAAGAACGCGGCGCAGCGCCTCGTCGCGCAGGAGACCGACGTCGTCGGCGCGACCGGCGCGTGGCTGTCGAGCTTCACGCTCGCGGTCACCGAGGTCACCGAGCGTGCGGAGCTGCCGGTGCTCACGCTCTCCTACTCGGACGTGATCACCGGGCGCGGCTACAAGTACGTGTTCCAGACGTCGCCGACCGGGGGTGCGCAGGCGAACGGCGCGCTGCCCGCGCTGCTCGAGCTCGCGAAGTCCGCCACGGGCGCACCGCTGAAGACGGTGGGCATCGTGATGGACAACACCGCGGCCCCGGTGAGCTTTGTGAAGCCGATGCGCGAGGGCGGGTTCCAGAAGCTGAACCTGTCGCTCGTCGTCGACGAGACCTTCACGCCGCCGCTTGCCGATGCAACCTCGGTGGTGCAGAAGGTGCGCAACACTCGGCCCGACGTCCTGCTCCTCCTGCCAACCAGCGTGCCCGACGACAAGCTCGTGCTGGAGAAGCTGAGCGAGATGGGGCTGGGTCGCGGGCGGCTGCCGGTAGTCTCGAACGGTGCGCACATCGGCGCGCCGGAGATGCTCCGCCTCGTGGGCAAGGACCTGATGGAAGGGGTGATGACGGTAGTGGCCAACTGGGGCGCCAAAGGTCAGGAAGCCATCATCGCCGACTTCAAGAAGCGCACCGGAGAGCCGTGGATGACCCAGGACAGCATCTCCACCTACGGCGACATGTGGATCTTCAAGGACGCGCTTGAAAAGGCCGGCGCGGCGGACCGCAGGAAAGTGGCCGCGGCGATCCGGGCGATGGACACGACCGACGGTCCGGCGAAGTTCTTTCCCGGCGGACGGCTCAAGTTCGACGAGAACGGGCGTCGCGCCGACGCGTCGCTCCTCATCGTGCAATGGCAGAGCGGCGAGCCGGTGGTCGTGTATCCGGCGGCTTCGGCGATGGCGAAGCCGGTCTGGTCGAAGAAGTAGTCGCGTGCACCGCGCTCTCCCACGAGCGGGGCGAGCGCGGTGCCGTCAACCGGCCATGAACTGGAGCTCGGGCAGCAGGAACGGCCGGAACGCCGGGTAGTTCTCGACCATGGGGAAATGCCCCATCCCCTTCATGATCGTCATGCGGCAGCCGGGGATCGCGGCGGCGACCGCATCGGTCATCGCCGGCGTGCAGGAGTAGTCGTACTCGCCGGTGAGCAGCGACACTTTGCACTTGCGCGTGTCGATTCGCTTGACGTCCTCGCGCGCGTCCCAGTCGAAACTGTAGTAGTGCACGTCGCCGGCGTAGACGCCGGGCCCGCCCTGGCTGTAGTACCACCAGTTCTCGCGCTTCGCGACCTCCGGGCTCGACGGCGCGTTGAGCCCCAGCGTATAGCTCGCGCACAGCTCGCCGCCGTGGATCGCCGGATGGTGCAGGAAGTCGTTGTAGCGGCCAGGCGCGAACGCCGTCGCCTCGAGGCCGACGATTCCGGTCAGCTCGCTCTGAAAGTCCGCAGCGACCTTGAGCGAGATGGCGCCGCCCATCGAGCAACCCATCACCACCGGGCGCTCGAGCTCGAGCGTCTTCCAGACCGCGCGGACAATCTCCAGGTAGCCCTTCGTCGTCAGCCGGTATTTCGAGAGCCACCACTGGTCGGGCGGCGGCGATCGGCCGTGATAGGGCAGGTCGAACGCGATCACGCGGTATCGGTGCGTGATGTCGGCGTCATTGAGGACGTGGCGCCATTGCCGGCTGTCGGCGCCCGCCGTGTGCAGGCAGAGCAGCGGAATCCCCTGCCCCGCCTCCTCGAAGTAGATCCGGAGGCTCGTGTCGCCGCGGGCACCTGGACGTAGCGGCCGACGATCGGCTCGTATTTCGGCACCTTGCTCTCCTCAGCCGCGCATCAGGTTCATCATGCGCTGCAGCGCCCGCGCGTTTTGCATGGCCACGAGGCCGTCGCCCTCGAGCACGAACTCCGGCACGCGCATCAGCATCGCAAAGAAGTCGTGGTAGAGCGCGGGCGGGTCGTGGCTGACGAACTTCTGCCAGACCGCCATCGGCGCGCGGAAGCCGAACGACGCCCGCGCGTCGATCCGCGGCGCAGCACTGATGTCGACGATCTTGCCGCGCTCGACGCGGACCACGTAGCGCCGCTCGCCGAACGTGAACGAGAACGAAACGGTGAACCAGTCACCGATCACGTCCATCTCGGGGTCTGCGTTCACGCGGTCGCGGTAGGCTTCCATCCACGCGATTTCGGGGAATGCCGCCATAGGCTGCTCCTATACGTGGCCTAGGCCGGCAATCTAGCATCGGCGCCGCCCATCCGCATCCCACGCGCGCCGCATTGACGCTCGCTCGCCGCGCTCCGTAGAATGCCGCGACCCGCCCCCCGCGGCACCGCACGGCGTGCGCGATCGCCCGCCCACCCCCAACTCCCGGAGGAATCATGGACAAGCAATTGCACGACAAGGGTCTCGCTGTACGGAAGGCAGTGCTCGGAGCGGAGCACGTCGAGCGCTCGCTCAAGACCGCCGACGACTTCAACATGCCGTTCCAGGAGCTCGTCACCGAGTACTGCTGGGGCGCGGTATGGACGCGCGAGGGACTCTCGCGCCAGTCGCGCAGCATCCTGAACCTCGGCATGCTGTCGGCGCTTGGCCGCAGCCACGAGCTGAAGCTGCACATCCGCGGCGCGCTCAACAACGGGCTCAGCCGCGACGAAATCCGCGAGGTGTTCATGCAGGTGGCGATCTACTGCGGCGTACCCGCGGCGGTCGAGTCGTTCCGCTGCGCGCGCGAAGTGTTCGCCGAGATCGACGGGAAGAAGGCCTAGAACCCGAGGGAGGCGTGATGGCCAAGCAAGTCGGTTTCATCGGGCTCGGCCGGATGGGCGAGCCGATGGCGTTGCGGCTCGTCGCCGCCGGCTACGAGCTCGTCGTGTACGACGTCCGCCCGGAGTCGGTCGCGGCGCTGACCGCGAAGGGTGCGCGCGCCGCCGCGTCGGCGGCGGCGGTCGCGTCGGCGGTAGACACGGTGCTCCTCAGCCTGCCGACACCGCCGATCGTCCGCGAGGTCGTGCTCGGCGCTGCGGGCGTGAGCGCCGGGTCGAAGGTCAAAACGGTGGTCGATCTCTCGACGACCGGGGCGCGCATGGCACGCGAGATCGCGGCCACGCTCGCGGAGAAGGGAATCGCCGCGATCGATTCCCCTGTGAGCGGCGGCGTCGCGGGCGCGGTCGCGGGCACGCTCGCGGTGATGGTCGCCTGCCCGCAGGCGCTGTTCGCCGACCTTCAGCCCATGCTCGCCGTCTTCGGAAAGGTGTTCTTCATCGGCGAGCGCCCAGGCATGGGCCAGACGATGAAGCTCGCGAACAACCTGCTCTCCGCCACGGCGACCGCGGCGACGGCGGAGGCGATCGTATTCGGCGTCAAATCGGGGCTCGATCCGACGGTGATGTGCGAGGTGATCAACGCTGGCAGCGGCCGCAATACCGCCTCGCAGGACAAGTTCCCGCGACAGGTGCTTACGCGCAAGTTCAGTCAGGGGTTCGCGACCGGGCTGATGTACAAGGACGTGCGACTCTGCCTCGAAGAGGCGGAAGCGGTCGGCGTGCCGATGACAGTCTCGGCCGCGGTGCGCGAGCTGTGGGCCCGCGCGAATGCTGAGCTCGGCGCGGACTCGGACATGACCGCCATCGTGCAGCTACTCGAGCGCGCGACGGGCGTCGAGGTCAAAGGCAGATAGGCGGGGGAGGTGCGGCGATGGCCGGGCTGCAGACACACGAAATCTACGCAATCAAGTACGCCGACCACCAACGGCTCGCGAGCGCGAACTTCCTCGGCGGCGACCCGCACAACGGGCCGATGCCGCTCGACTACTTCGTCTGGGCGATCCGAGGCCCGGACAAGACCTGGATCGTCGACACCGGCTTCGACGCGGCGATGGGCACGCAGCGCCAGCGGAACGTCATCCGCTGCCCGTCCGAGGGCCTGAAGGCGCTCGACATCGACGCCGACAAGATCGCGGACGTGATCATCACCCACCTGCACTACGACCACTGCGGCAGTGACCGCCTGTTCGAGCGCGCCCGCTACCACGTGCAGGACAAGGAGATGTTCTACGCCACCGGTCGCTGCATGTGCCACCCGCCGCTCCGCCACGCGTATGACATCGAGGATGTGGTGAGGATGGTGCGGCGGCTGTATGACGGCCGGGTCGCCTTCCACGACGGTGACGAGGAGCTCGCGCCCGGGATCAGCGTGCACTTCGTCGGCGGCCACACGATGGGGCTGCAGATGGTGCGGGTGTGGACGCAGCGCGGCTGGGTCGTGCTCGCGTCCGACGCCGCCCACCTGTACGCCAACATGGAGCAGGTCCGGCCGTTCCCGACCGTCTAC
Organism: uncultured beta proteobacterium; assembly: GCA_963747775.1. Lineage (GTDB taxonomy): Bacteria > Pseudomonadota > Gammaproteobacteria > Burkholderiales > SG8-39 > JAGVSZ01. The sequence continues at coordinate 318,546 of CAVVGT010000011.1, read as the reverse complement.
AACGTCGCCGACATGCTGGCCGGACACCGGCGCGCGTACGCACTCGCGAGCTCGGGGCAGCACGTCATCCCCGGCCACGACCCGCTGGTGCTCAAGCGCTATCCGGCGCCGAATCGTGCGCTCGAAGGGATCGTTGCGCGGCTGGACGTCGAGCCGGTCGGTTAGGCGAGCATCCCGATCGAGCGGAAGATCGGCGTGGAGCGGGTGATCGGAATCGAACCGACGTTCACAGCTTGGGAAGCTGTTGTCTTGCCATTAGACGACACCCGCGGACGGGCGTGATTCTAGCAGCGGACGATCCCGGCGCAGCAGAGTTGGCCGCGGGCAGGCGGCGGGTAGTCCCGCAGAACAAGGCCGCCGGGCCGGGACGCTGTCCTACAAGAACAACAGACGCCGGGGAAGCTGGCGACCGCAGCCCTGGGGATCCCTGCGGGAACTCTCCAGAGTCGCGCGCGTTACCGACTCAGCCGGCGCAGGAATGCCAGCGAAAGGAGCGCGACCCCCAGTAGCACGAAGATCGGCGGCTCGGAGATGAGCCGCAGCGCCGCATCCGCCAATAGCCGGTGCCCGAACGTCGTCGGGTGAATGCCGTCCCAGAAGAACGTATTTCCGGGGTTGTCGATGCAAGCTTGCGTGAACGCGCAGGCGGACTTGGCATCGATGCCTGGATCGACAAACACCTGGTTGAGCAAACCGAACGTGTCGAGCACGTCGATGCCGTCTCGCGCTTGCGGCGAAAGGCCCTGGAGTACGCCTCCCAAGGCCTGGTTCATCAGGAACGAAATCGTAGTAGCGCCCGCCGCCGCTGCGGGGCCGGCCGCCTGGACCGCGGGCGTCTTGCCGACATCCGGGACATTCGCGAGGAGAATCTGGTCTGCCCCCGCCCCGGTGAGCTGCGCGAGGATCATGCCCATGTTCGTCGCGTAGTTGCCGATGACCTGCGGTACGTTCGCGCCCGGCGGGAGCAGCGCGTCGCGCACGTCGTTCCCGCCACCGACGACGATGTATAGCCAGTCGCTCGGTGCCACCCCACCGGTTGCGGTCAAGAACATGCTGACCTGATCTAGCAGGCTGAATGGGAAAGGCGAATTGAGGGGGCCGGTACGCGCGCCACCGAAGGCGAAGTTGGTTCCGCCGAAGGAGGAAGGAATCGCGCTCAGTCCAAGAGAACCGGCCAGCTGCTCAACCCACACGAGGCCGTTGCTGTAGCGGTTCGACGCGTATGGGAACGTCGGGATGAAAGCAGGCGAGCCGATCGGCGTTGGCGTGCGCAGCGTGCCCGGCGGCACCGGCGGGTTCAGGCTGGGTCCGACAACGAAGTCGAACACAGCCGCATTGTTGCCGCCGTCGGCCAGGCTGTCGCCGAAGATCGCCAGGCCCGTGTAGGGGAACGCCTGGGCCGTGCTCGCCAGGAGCAGCAGGGCCAGGGCGACGCCGGCGCGGATCGATCGAATCATGGACGCCTCCTTGTGACGGCCTTCTGATGGGCAAGGGATTTGACGATCGCAAAGATCGTGCCCAGTCCCGGGAGATTCGAAGCCTCAATCACTTGCCGCGTGCGAGCCGCCGCTGGACCGCTCGACCGTAAGGTATTTCGACACTCGGGACGGGTGCTAGAATCGATTCCAGTCCCGGCCTACGGCAATTCCCGTGATCCAGCTGTCTATCAACGGCGAGCCGCGCGGTTTCCCTGCTCCGCTCGACCTCGCGCGCCTGATCGACGAGCTCGCGCTCGGCGGCAAGAAAGTCGCGATCGAGCGCAACGGCGAGATCGTCCCGCGCAGCCGCTACGCCGACACGCCGCTCGCCGACGGCGACCGGCTCGAGATCGTCGTCGCCGTGGGCGGCGGCTGACCAAGGACCTTCCCCAATGAACGCTCCCGACCCAGGCGCCCGGCCAGCTCGCCGGCGACCCGCTCGTCATCGCCGGCAAGACCTACTCGCTCGCGCCTGCTGATCGGCACCGGCAAGTACAAGGATTTCGACGAGACGCGCCGCGCGGTCGAGGCGAGCGGCGCGGAGATCGTCACCGTCGCGATCCGGCGCACGAACATCGGCCAGAACGCGAACGAGCCGTCGCTGCTCGACGCGCTGCCGCCGTCGAAGTACACCTACCTGCCGAACACCGCCGGGCTGCTACAGCGCCGACGACGCGGTGCGCACGCTGCGCCTCGCGCGCGAGCTGCTCGACGGCCACGACCTCGTGAAGCTCGAGGTGCTCGGCGACCCGCACACCCTGTTTCCGAACGTCGTCGAGACGCTCGCGGCCGCCGAGACGCTGGTGAAGGACGGCTTCAAGGTGATGGTCTACACGAGCGACGACCCGATCATCGCCAGGCGGCTCGAGGACATCGGCTGCGTCGCGGTGATGCCGCTCGCCTCGCTCATCGGCTCCGGCATGGGCATCCTCAATCCCTGGAACCTGCAGCTCATCCTGGAGAAGCGCGAAGGTGCCGGTCGTCGTCGACGCCGGCGTCGGCACGGCCTCCGACGCCGCGATCGCGATGGAGCTCGGCTGCGACGCGGTGCTGATGAACACCGCGATCGCGAAAGCGCAGAACCCGGTGCTGATGGCGCAGGCGATGAGCAAGGCGGTCGAGGCCGGGCGCGAGGCGTTCCGCGCGGGCCGCATGCCGAAGAAGCTCTATTCCGCCGACGCCCGAGCTCGCCGACCGCCGGGCTCATCCAGCCGCAAGCTCCTGAGCGCTCGCCCGCGCAGCCGCGCATGACCGAGGCCGGGCGCCGCGCGATCCGCAGCTACGTCCTGCGCCAGGGGCGCGTCACTGCCGCGCAGCGACGCGCGGTCGAACGGCTCCTGCCGGTGTACGGCATCGCGTTCTCGCCCGAGCCGCTCGACCTCGAGCGTGCGTTCGGGCGCCGCGCGCCGAAGATCCTCGAGATCGGCTTCGGCATGGGCGAGACCACCGCGGCGATCGCCGCAGGCGCATCCGGAGAACGACTACCTCGGCATCGAGGTGCACACGCCGGGCGTCGGCGCGCCTCCTCAAGCGCATCGCCGAGGCCCTCGGCCTGACGAACATCCGCGTCATCCAGCACGACGCCGTCGAGGTGCTCGAGCACATGATCGCACCCGGCGCACTCGACGGCGTGCACGTCTTCTTTCCCGACCCGTGGCCGAAAAAGCGCCATCACAAGCGCCGCCTGATTCAGCCCGAGTTCGTCGCGTCTGCTCGCATCGCGCATGAAGCGCGGGCGCGTACCTGCACGTCGCGACCGACTGGGAGGACTACGCGGCGCAGATGCTCGAAGTGCTGTCGGCCGAGCCGCTGCTCGCGAACACCGCGACGGGTTTCGCGCCGCGGCCGGACTCGCGCCCGCTCACGAAGTTCGAGACCCGCGGCACGCGCCTGGGCCACGGCGTGTGGGACCTCGTCTTCCGCCGGCGCTGATCCGGCGCCGTCACTGCCCCGCAACGGTCGCCAGCGCCCGCTCGCCGACGAACGCCTGACCGCGCGGGGCGGTGTTGCGTTGGCCTTTACACGAACTGCACGCCAATCGTGCCGAGCGGACCGAAATCCGCTCGGAGCGTGTCCCCCTTGTTGGCCCAGACCGGGCGAATAAACGATCCGGAGAGCGTGAAATGACCCGGCTCGAGCGCCGTGCCGAAACGGCCGACCTTGTTGGCGAGCCACGCGATGCCGAGCGCCGGATGGCCGAGCACGCCCGCTGCCACGCCGCTCTCCTCGATATCGCCGTTGCGGTACATCAGGCCGCCAACCCAGCGCAGGTCAACGTCGGTGGGCCGCACCGGCCGGCCGCCGATCACGACCGCCGCCGCCGCGCCGTTGTCCGCCACCGTGTCGAAGATCTTGCGCGGGTTCTGCACGCGCGCGTCGATGACCTCGATCGACGGAACCACCCACTCCGTCGCGGTCAGCACGTCGAGCAGGCCGACGCCCGGCCCCTTGAGGCGCTTGCCGAGGACGAACCCGAGCTCCATCTCCACGCGCGGCACGCAGAAGTCGGCGTGCTTCAGGATCGCGCCGTCGTCGTAGAACATGTCGGCCATGAGCACGCCGTAGTCGGGCTCGTCGATCTGCGAGGACTGCTGCATCGCCTTCGAGGTCAGCCCGACCTTGTGCCCGCGCACCTTCGCGCCGGCGGCGACCTTGGCCTCGTTCACGAGGCTCTGGATCGCGTAGGAGTCCTCGATGGCGATCTCCGGATACGTCTTCGAGAGCTGCACGATGGGCTTCTTGTCGCGCAGGGCCTGCAGGAGGGACTCCGCGGCATTCTTGCGTTCGGTTTCGCTGAGCATGGGATCGATGCCTCCTAAGGTCGACGGTCTGGATGTTGCCCGGCCCGGGGTGATCGTGCAATCCCCGCGCGCCTCAGGCGATCCGATAGAAGCGGCGCGCGTTGTCGCGGAACAGGCTGTCGAGCTCGGACCGGCTCAGATCGGCAAGGATTTCGAGCAGGGCCGCGATCTGCGCGCGATAGCCGATCTTCAACCCGGCGACCGGGAAGTTCGACGCAAACATGCAGCGGTCGACGCCGAAGATCTCGATCGCCTCGCGCACGACGCGGCGGTTGCCGTCGATGGTCCACGGTGCGTCTTTGAGGCCGAGCTCGCTGAGCTTGCAATGGACGTTGTGGCACGCGGCGAGCGCCTGCATCCCGGCGCGCCAGGCCGCAAGCCCGCGGTCGCTGCGGTCCCACGGCAGCCCGGTGTGATTGAGGACGACGCGCACGCCCGGAATCCGCGCGCACACCTCGGCCGCCTCCGCCAGATGCCAGAATGGCACGCGCAAGTCCCACGAGAGATCGTACTTCTCGAGCAGCGCGAGGCCGCGCCGCCACTGCGGATCCCGCATGCTGCCCGGCCCGGTCGGTGGGGCCTCGCCCGCGGAGCTGGCCGTCACGGGCTTCGAGCGAATGCCGCGCACGAGCGGGAAGCGCTTCTGCCGGGCGAGGAGGTCCTCGCAGTCGTCGGTGTGCAACCACGCGTGCGCGACGACCGCGTTCGGCATGCCGTGGCGAGCACTGATCTCGCGCAGCCACTCGGTCTCGGCGACCTGGCGGTTGCGATCGTGCTCCGCCTCGACGTGAACCGTTGCCGTGACCTTCAAACCGGCGGCGTCGCGCCGGTAATCCTCGGGCAGGTAGTTGCGCTTGAGCGGCGCGTAGTCGCCGAGCAGGAAATTCGGCTCGGGGTGGTCGGCGAGCCAGGGGTAATAGTTGCGCCCTAGATCCCAGAGATGATGGTGGGCGTCGACGATCTCGAGGTCTTCCGGCCGAACCGTCACTGCCGCTACGCCGGCAGCTTCGGATCGGCCGCAGCGCGGTAGTGCCGGTTCGCGTCCGCGTCCCGCCCGATGCGCTCGAGGAGTCGGGCGAGCTCGACGTGCGCCGCACGCGAGGGTTGCGCCGACAGGCTCGCATCGAGATAGCTCTGCGCCTTGCCCCACAACTCGCGGCTGGCGCACAACCGGCCGAGCGCGAGCAGCAGGCCTGGATCGCGCGGATGGTCGTCGAGCCACCGCTCGCACTGCTCGATACGCGCGAGGTCGTCGCCGCCGCGACACTCGCCGTAGAGCGCGACGAGCTCGCTCGACCACTGCTCCGCGAGCGCGTCGCGGATGATCGGATGGGCGCGCTCGCACGCGCCGAGATCGATGAAGAGGCGCGCCGTGGTCGCCGCCACGCGCGGCCGGGTCCGATCGGCCGCGGGCACGCTTGCGAGATACGCGGCGAGCCCGTCGGCGTCGATCGCCTTCTTGCGCAGGTTCTCGATGGTCGCCGTGATCCGCAGTTGCGCAGCAAGCTCCGCCGGCACCGCGTCGCGCTTCTCGAGGATGCGCAGCAGGCGCAGCACCTCGTCCCAGTTCTGCAGGCCCTGCTCGGCGCGCATCAGCAGGCGCAGCGTCGCCGCGTGCCGCGGCCCGGTGGCGTGGAGCTCGCGCAGGACCTCCCGCGCCTCTTCGAAGCGGCGCTCGTCGACCGCCGCTTCGGCTTCGGTCGCGAGGCGCGCGTAGCGGCTCGCACCGGCGGCGTCGACCGCGCGCGCAAGCCAGCGCCCGCGCCGGCCCGGGTCGCGCATCGCATGCGCGGCCCGCGCCGCGAGCAAAGCCGCCATGCCGGGCGCCTCGTCGAGGCCGTAGGCGCGCCCGGCCAGCTTTTCGGCGCGCCCGTAGCGACCCTCCATGAACGCCTGCCAGGCCTGCCGCAGCGCCTCGTGCGCGCGATTGGCGCGGGCGCGGCGCCGGAATGCCGCGACGTGCGCCGGCAGGCGCGCGGTGTGAGAGGCGAGCCGCAGCAACCCGTAGAGGACCGCAAAAAGCGCGAGCGCGGCGAGCAGGAAGAGCGTCAGGGAGATCTCGATCCGCCAGGGCGGGTACACGAACAGCGCGTACCCCTCGCCGTACCGCGCCGCGAGCGCGAACGCGACGGCAAGCGCGGCGACGACGACGAAGGTGACCAGCCAGCGCACCGACGACCTATTTGATCGCCCGCTCGCGCGGTGTCTTGAACGTACGCAAGGCGTTGAGGCTGTCCGCGATCGTCGGCAGGTCCACGTTCACCGCTGCGGCATTCAACTGCGCGAGCGTCTGCGCGGCGCCGGCAACCGACTTCTGCCGCGTGTCGAAGTAGCGATTGAGCCAGCCTTGCGCCGCCTTGATGTCGGCGCGGAACGCCGGCTCGTCGCGCTGGAGCAACGCGAGGCGCGCGTGCAGCAGCCGCAGCTTCAGGTTCTCGCGCAGAAAATAGCGGCTCTCCGGCGCGAGCAGCGACGAGTCCGCGGCATCGAGGCGCTGTACCCGCACCAACCCCTTGAACTCGTCCCATACCCCGCGCCACGACCGCGTCCACCAGCCCTCCTGCGACGCGCCCGAAGGCGGCTTCGAATCCGTCACGGATGGGCGACCGTCGACGAGCAGCGGCATCTGGTCGACGGCGGCGATCACCTGATCGATGCGCAGCGTCATCCCGGCGATGTCGAGATCCGGCGCGGCCTTGAGGCGCTCGATGTCGCGCGCAACGACCTTGCGCAAGCCGATGAACTGCGGCCGGTCGGAGCGCGCGAGCCGCGCATCCACCGTTTGCAGCGCGGCGAGCGCCGCGCGAACGTTCCCGGCGAGCTGGAGCTGCTGGGACGCGATCGTGAGCGTCTGCTCCACTTCGGCGAGTACCCATTCGTCGCGCGAGCGCGACAGCTCCTGGTAGAGCGACTCGAGCGCGAGCTGCTGGCTCTGCGACTCGAGCTGCTTCGCCTCCAGCGCGCCGATCTTCGCCTGCGCGTCGCGCACCGCCTCCTGCGACTCGCGCGCGACGATGCGCGCCTCCTTCGATTCGTTGCCGGCGTCGCGCAGCCGCTGCGCGACCTCCTCGCGCACCGCCGCCAGGTCGGCGCGCGTGGTCCACCAGCCCCAGGCGAGCGCGGCGGCGACGATCGCCGGCACCACGACCGCCGGACGCAGCCACGCCTCCGCTCTGCGTCGGGCGGTGCGCACAGCTGGGTGTGGGGCGTCGGTCATCGGCGGCTATTGTCCCAAAAACGCGACGAGCCCTTCGCAGAGCCCCTCGTCCGCCGGCCCGGTCTCGATCACCCGCTCGCAACCGAGCGCGCGGGCGTTCTCCGCAATGCGCGCGTGCGGCGCCAAGAGAGGCGTGCGCTTGAGCCACGCCTGACCGAGCTTGCCGAGCATGTCGTAGAGATTGCGCAGACCCTCGCTCGAGCTGACCGTGACCGCGTCGATCTCGCCGCGGCCCCAACGCTTGAGGAGCGGCTCGACATCGGCGTTCGGGCGCACGCGGCGATAGCATTCGACGTATTCCACCGTCGCGCCGCGCTCGCGCAGCGTGTCGCCGAGCAGCTCCCGGCCGCCGTCGCCGCGAAAGACGAGTGCGCGCCAGCCGTGCACGTCGGCGAGCTGCGGCAGCGCGAGGAGCGCCTCGCTGTCGAAGCGCCCGGAGGGCGCGATTACGTTCATGACACCGTAGCGGGCGAGCGCCTTCTCGCTCGCCCGGCCGATCGTCGCGGCGCGCAGGCGCTGCGGCCACGCACGCCGGGCGAGGACCACGTTCAGGGCCTTGTCGACGGCGTTGGGACTGATGAACACCGCGAGGTCATACTCGTCGAGGCGGTCTGCGGCCGAGACGAGCGCGCGCGTGTCCTCGAGGTCGAGGATCTCCAGCACCGGAAAAACGATCGGCTCGCCGCCCTCCGCGCGGATCATCTCGGCGAGGCGCTCGTTCTGCCCGGCCGGCCGCGTCACGACGACGCGCCGGCCCGCGAGGCGGCCGGCATTCATCTGAGCTCGGCGAGGATCTTGTCGGCGCCCCGTGCACGCAGTGCCGCTGCGAGCGCTTCGCCGACACGTTCCGGCGCGGACGCATCGCCGCGCGCCTCTCCGCGCGCGATCCGTTTCCCGTCCGGACTCGCGACGAGACCGCGCAGCTCGAGCGCGCCGTTCGTCAGCTCCGCGTGGGCCGCGAGCGGCACCGTGCAACTGCCGCCGAGCGCGCGGCTCACGGCGCGCTCGGCGCGCACGCAGGCAGCCGTCGCAGCGTCGTGCAGCGGCGCGAGCGCGGCGACGAGCTCCGGCCGGCCGTCGCGGCACTCGATCGCAAGCGCACCCTGCCCGACGGCCGGCAGGCTCTCCTCGGGGTCGAGCACCGCGCGAATCCGACCGCCTAGCCCGAGACGCTTGAGCCCCGCGACCGCGAGCACGATCGCGGCGTACTCGCCGCGGTCGAGCTTGGCGAGCCGCGTGTCGAGATTGCCGCGCAGCGGCTGGACGTCGAGCCGCGGGAAGCGGCTGCGCAGCTGCGCCTCGCGCCGCAGGCTTGAAGTGCCGACGACAGCCGCGGCCGGCAAATCAGCGAGCCGCTCGTACAGGTTCGAGACCAGCGCGTCGCGCGGATCCTCGCGCGCGAGAAACGCGGCGAGCGTGAAGCCCGCCGGCAGGTCCATCGGCACGTCCTTCGCCGAGTGCACCGCGATGTCCGCGCGGCCGTCCCGAGCGCGTTCTCCAGCTCCTTGACGAACAGGCCCTTGCCGCCGATCTTGGCGAGCGAGCGGTCGAGGATTTCGTCGCCGCGCGTGCTCATGCCGAGGATCTCGACGCGGCACGCTGGGTACAATGCCGCGAGCCGCGCGCGCACATGCTCGGCCTGCCACAGGGCAAGGCGCGAGACGCGCGAGGCGATGATGATGCGTTCGGGAGACTTCAAGGCGTGGCCACGATGACCGGGATGCACTGCCGCGCTCGGCGCGTCGCGTGCGCGGCGATTCTAGCATTCTGGGCCTTTGCGGCCGCCGCCGCGGAGCCCGTCCCGTTCGCGCGCGACCTCGCGGCCGACGGGCGCGCCGCGCGCGCATCCGGACGCGTCATCGTCGTGCTCTACGCCACTGCGGACTGCCCCTACTGCAGGAAGGTGCGCAAGGGATTCCTCGAGCCGATGCAGGCGGACCCGGCGGCGGCGAAGCAGGTCGTGCTGCGCGAAATCGACGTCCAGAGCGGGCGGCACGTCGTCGGGTTCGACGGGCATGCCACCACGCACGCGGCGCTCGCCAAGGGCCGCAAGGCGCGGATCGTGCCCTACGTGGTGTTCCTCGGTCCACAGGGCGAGCCGCTCGCCGATCCGCTGATCGGCATCAGCTCGACGGACCTTTACGGGGGACTGCTCGAGCGGCGCATCGAGACGGCTCGCGCGAAGCTCGCGGCGCAGTAGCGGTTCACCCGCTCGCGAGCGCCTTGACGGTCGGCCATTGCCGGCGACTCACCGGCAGCTTCTCGGGAACCCCCTCGAGGATGACCGCCCAGCCGGCGCCCTCGCCGTCCTCGTCGGTCACGCGCTCGAAGCCGCGAATGCGCCGGCGCGCGACGAGGCACGAGCGGTGGATGCGCACGAAGATGCCCGTGAACTCTTGTTCGAGGCTGGTCAGCGCCTCTTCGAGCAGATGCTCCTTGTCCGCCGTGCGCACCGTGACGTACTTGAGCTCCGCCTTCAGGTAGACGACATCGGCGACCGGCACGAGCAGGATCTTGCCGCGCTCGCCGACCGAGAAGAAGCGCCGCGGCACCTGGCCCGCCTGCACCGCTGCCCGATCGACCGCGTCGCGGCTGACCGAACCGGTCGCGCGCGCCTTGGCGAGCGCGCCCGCGAGCCGCGAAGCACGCACCGGCTTGAGGAGGTAGTCGAGCGCGTTCACCTCGAAGGCCTCGATCGCGTACTGGTCGTGCGCGGTCACGAACACCACCGCCGGCGGCGTCTCGAGAATCGCGAGGTGGCGCGCGAACTCCATGCCGTTCATCTGCGGCATGTGGATGTCGACGAGGACGACGTCGGGAGCGAGCGCGGGCAACGTGGCAAGCGCGTCCTGGCCGTTCGCGGCCTCGCCGACCACGAGGTTGGGCAGCTCGACGGCAAGGTCGCCGAGCACCTCGCGCATCCGCGCGCGCGCGGGCTGCTCGTCGTCGACGAGGAAGACTCGGAGTGGCGGCTGCGCGGTCATTCGATCCCCTCCCACTGTGGCTTCACGCCGCCGCCCGCTCTCCGGATACCGAATGCGGCGCGGCGCGCCGGTACGGCATCGACATGCGGATCTCGTAGCTCGAGCCTTTCACGCCGCTCTCCAGCACGCCCTCGACGTCGAAGTGCAGCGCAAGCCGCTCGCGGATGTTGGCGAGCGCGATGCGGTTGCCCTGCCGGTGCTGGTGCTCGGGGTGGTACGGGTTGGTGAGCTTCAGGTGCACCCGGTCCTTGTCGCGCCGGATCGCGATCACGATCGTTCCGGGCTCGATGCCCGGCTCGATGCCGTGATAGACCGCATTCTCGACGAGCGGTTGGAGAAGCAGCGGCGGCACGAGCGCGTCGCGCGGCGCTTCCGCGGTCTGCCAGTCGACGATGAGCCGCTCGCCGAGGCGCAGCTGCTCGAGGTTGAGGTACTGGCGCGTCAGGTCGAGCTCGCGGGCGAGCGTGGTGAGATTCTTCGTGTCGGCCATCACCATCCGGTAGAGCTCGGAGAGATCCTCGATCGCGGCTTCCGCGCGCCGCGGGTCCTTGCGAATCAGCGACAGCACCGCATTGAGCGTGTTGAAGAGGAAGTGCGGCCGGATGCGCGCCTGCAGCGCCTGCAGCCGCGCCTCGGCGAGGGCGGGCGAGAACGCCCGGTTGCGCAGATGGAAGTAGCTGGCGAGCAGCGCGGTCGCGAGCAGCGCGAACGCGCCCGCGCGCACGATGCCAAGCGGCCCAGCGTCCACGCTCGCGCGCAGGAACGCTGCGCCCGCCGTGAGAATGAGCACCACCGCGGCGACGGTCGCCAGACCGATCAGGTACGGCAGTTTCGCGAGCCACGGGCTCGCCGCCGAGAAAACCGCGAGGCTCGCGATCAGCGTCGGCTCGACGACGAGCGCAATGTCCAGGAACTCGCTCACGAGCTGTGCGAGCGTCGTCGCCTTGATCGCCGCCGCCACGAATGCGGCCAGATTGACCCCGACCAGGATGCGCGCCGCCACCCCCAGGTTGCGGAAGTCGGGGAGCGCGTCGGGGACGGCGTTGGTATTCGGGTTCACGTTCTATGCGTCTAACGGCGCGCTGCTAGAATGGCGCCGTCATCATATCCGCCAGATCAACGCGATAACGCGTTGTTTTGCGTACGATTCTCAAGCCGGGAGGCGAGTTTTACAAGCCGCCATGCCGAAGTCCGAGGGAATGGATCACACCGGGCACACGCCGCCGAAGTGGTCGGGCCGCTTCGCCGAGAGCCTCGACGCGCGGGTGCTGCGCTACACGGCGTCGGTGGGCTTCGACCAACGGCTGGCAGCGTTCGACATCGCGGGCTCGCTCGCCCACGCGCGGATGCTGACGGCCTGCGGCGTGATCTCGAAGCAGGATCTCGCCGACATCGAGCGCGGCATGGCGACGGTTGGCGAGGAGATCCGCTCGGGCCGGTTCCAGTGGGCGCTCGAGTCCGAGGACGTTCATCTCAACATCGAGCGGCGCCTCACCGCGCTCGTCGGCGACGCGGGCAAGCGCCTGCACACCGCGCGATCGCGCAACGACCAGGTGGCGACCGACGTGCGGCTGTATCTGCGCGCCGCGATCGACGAGATCGACGCGCTGGCGAGCACGCTCCAGGGCGCGCTCGTCGACCTCGCCGGCACGCATGCCGCCACCGCGATGCCCGGGTTCACTCACCTTCAGGTCGCGCAACCGGTGACCTTCGGCCATCATCTGCTGGCGTACTACGAGATGCTGAAGCGCGACCGCGAGCGGTTCGCCGACTGCCGTCGGCGCGCGAACCGGCTGCCGCTCGGCGCGGCGGCGCTCGCCGGGACCCCGTACCCGATCGATCGCGAGCGCGTGGCGCGCGAACTCGGCTTCGACGGCGTTTGCGCGAACTCGCTCGACGCGGTGAGCGACCGCGACTTCGCGATCGAGTTCTGCGCCGCGGCCGCGATCGCGATGGTGCACCTCTCGCGGTTCTGCGAGGAGCTGGTCCTGTGGATGAGCCCGCGCTTCGGATTCGTGCGGCTGCCGGACCGGTTCTGCACCGGCTCGTCGATCATGCCGCAGAAGAAGAACCCCGACGTGCCGGAACTCGCGCGCGGCAAGACCGGACGCGTCGTCGGCCACCTGGTGTCGTTGCTGACGCTCATGAAGGGCCAGCCGCTCGCCTACAACAAGGACAACCAGGAAGACAAGGAGCCGCTCTTCGACAGCGTCGACACGCTCGTCGACACGCTCGCGATCTTTGCGGCGCTGGTGCCGGGTATCGAGGTCGACGCGACGGCGATGCGGTCGGCGGCCAGCGAGGGATTCGCGACGGCCACCGATCTCGCCGACTACCTGGTCAAGAAGGGCATGCCGTTCCGGGACGCGCACGAGGCGGTCGCCCGCGCGGTGCGCGAGGCCGACCGCACCGGGGTCGACCTGGCCGGCCTGCCCTTGCCGGTGCTGCGCCAGTTCGCCCCGCAGATCGCGGAGGACGTATTTGCGGTGCTGACGGTCGAGGGGTCGCTCGCGAGCCGGAATCACCTCGGTGGCACCGCCCCGGAGCAGGTCCGGGCGGCCGTCGCGCGCGCCCGTGCGGAACTTTCCAAGTAGCGAGCCATTGCCCCCTTGAACCGGGCGCGGCGCCGGCCCACACTCGCCGGGCTATGGACGCAACCGTCATGGACGCAGGCGCGACGCTAGAACGGACGGCGACCGCGCCGGACCGGATCGGCAAGTACCAGGTTCTCCGCAAGCTCGGCGAGGGGGCGACGAGCGAGGTGTTTCTGTGCCACGACGAGTTCGCCGGCCGGGACGTCGCGGTCAAGATCGTCTACCAGGAGCGCCTCAACGACCCGCAGGGCGGCAAGCTCTACCGCAAGCTCTTCGTCACCGAGGCCTCGCTCGCCGGCAAGCTCGCGCACCCGCACATCGCGCAGATCTACGACGCGGTGGTGGGCGAAAAGCAGTCCTACATCGTCGTCGAGTACGTGCCCGGCGGGACGCTCGAGCAGTTCTGCGTCCCCGAGAACCTGCTGGCGCTCGACAAGATCGTGGAGATCGTCTTCAAGTGCACGCGCGCGCTCGACTTCGCGCACAAGCTCGGGGTCACCCACCGCGACATCAAGCCGGCGAACATCCTGCTGGTCGGCGGCACCGACATCAAGATCACCGACTTCGGCTCGGCGATCATGTCCACCGGCGACACCACGCAGGTCACCGGCGTCGGCTCGCCTGCCTACATGTCACCGCAGCAGGTCAAGGAGCAGCCGCTCGACCACCGCACCGACATCTACTCCCTCGGCGTCGTGATGTACCAGCTGCTCGCCGGCGTGCTGCCGTTCAACGCCAAGAACAACTTCAGCATGATGTACCAGATCACCAGCGTCGAGCCGCCGCTGCCGTCCTCGCACCGCAAGGAGACCCGCCCGCGCTCGACCGCATCGTGCGCAAGGCGATGGAGAAGGACCTCGGCCGCCGCTACCAGAGCTGGGACGAGTTCTCGATCGATCTCGCGGACGTGCTGAGCTCCGAGGCGGTGCGCCTGCCGACCGAGGAGGTGGCCGACTCGGAGAAGTTCAACACGCTGCGCGCCATGGAGTTCTTCCGGGAGTTCACCGATGCCGAGCTGTGGGAGGTGCTGCGCATCAGCTCGTGGCAGGACGCTGAGCCGGGCAAGGCGATCATGCGAGTCGGCGATGCGGGGGACTTCTTCTGCATGCTCGCCTCCGGCGAAGTGAAGGTCACCAAGCGCCAGAAGCTGCTGAACATCCTCAACGCGGGCGAGTGCTTCGGCGAGATGGCCTACCTCTCGCGCCAGACCAACGAGCGCAGCGCCGACGTCGTGACGCTCGCGCCGTCGCGGGTCATCACGATCCGCTGCGACGACCTTGCGCATGCCTCCGACGCGTGCCAGCACCGCTTCGACCGGGCCTTCATGTCGATCCTGGTCGAGCGCCTGACGATGGCCAATAACCGCCTGTCGGCGGTCTGAACCTGACTTCCTCCCTCGCCGCCGCGCTCGCGAGCGCGATCTCCCAGGCGACGGGCGCGTCGTTCCAGGTCGTGCGCGCGACGCCGGTCGGCGGCGGGTGCATCCATGAAGCGGTGACGCTCGAAGGCCCGGACGACGCGCGGTACTTCGCGAAGCTGAATGAGGCGCGCTTCGAGGCGAGCTTCGCGGCGGAAGCGGACGGCCTTCTCGCGCTCGGCGCGGCGGGCATGCGCGTACCGAAGCCGATCGTGCAGGGGACGGCGGAGGGGCGCGCGTTCCAGGTGCTCGAATTTCTCGCGCTCGGGGAAGGCTCGGACGCGGCGCATCGCGAGCTCGGGCGCCGGCTCGCGCGGCAGCACGGCCATCGCGGGCCGCACTTCGGCTGGACGCGCGACAACTTCATCGGGCTCACGCCGCAAACCAACGCGCCGTGCGCGTCCTGGATCGAGTTCTGGCAGACGCGCCGGCTTGCCCCGCAGCTCGCGCGGGCGCGCGCCAACGGTTACGAGGCACGGCTGCAATCGCTCGGCGACAAGGTGGTCGAAGCGGTGCCGCGGCTCCTCGCCGCGCACGATGCGGCGCCCGCGCTCCTGCACGGGGATCTCTGGACGGGCAACGCCGCGTTCTTGCGCAACGGCATTCCGGTCGTCTTCGATCCCGCCGTTTACTATGGCGACCCCGAGGCCGATCTGGCGATGACGGAGCTCTTCGGCGGTTTCCCGGAAAGCTTTTACGAAGGCTATCGGGAGGTGCGCCCGATCGCGGACGGCTACCGGTTGCGGCGGGTTCTGTACAACCTGTATCACGTCCTCAACCACCTGAACCTGTTCGGTGCAGGTTACCGCGCCCAGGCCGAGCGGATGATGGAGCGGCTGCTGGAAGCGGCGAGCTGAACGGAGCACGAGCGATGACGAAGGCGGACACGACGCGCGACGAGTGGCGCGCACGCATCGAAAGCGCGCCGGGACGCAAGAGCGCCGCGGGCGTAAGCACGGTGGAGACGATCCGGTCGATGAGCGGCCTCGACTTCCTGCGCGCAATCGTCGACGGGCGGCTACCGCACCCACCGATCAACGACACACTGGACTTCTACCTGGTCGAGGCCACGAAGGGCCACGCGGTGTTCCTGGGCGAGGCGAAGCACGCGTTCTACAACCCGATCGGCTCGGTGCACGGCGGCTGGGCCTGCACGCTGCTCGACTCGTGCATGGCCTGCGCGGCGCAGACGACGCTCGCGGCCGGCCAGGGCTACACGACCGTGGAGCTGAAGGTGAACCTGGTGCGCCCGCTGTCGAGCGAGTCGGGTCCGGTGCGCGCGGAAGGCAAGGTGATCAGCGCCGGCCGTACGATCGTGACTGCCGAGGGTCGAATCGTGGGCTGGGACGGGAAGCTCTACGCGCACGGCACGACAACGTGCCTCGTCCTCGGCCTGTAGGGCGCAGACGGCGGACCACAAGAACAACGGCGGCGCCCGCAGGCGCCGCCGCTTGTCCAGTGCCGTGGGGTCTGCTGTTTAGGCTGCCTGCTTCGCGAGCAGCTTCTTCAACTCGCCCGACTCGTACATCTCGCGCATGATGTCGGAGCCGCCGACGAACTCGCCGTTGACGTAGAGCTGCGGGATCGTCGGCCAGCTCGCGTACTCCTTGATCCCCTGCCGGATCTCCGGCTCCTCCAGCACGTTCACGCTGAAGAACTCCTCGACGCCGCACGCCCGCAGGATCTGCACCGCGGTGGCGGAGAAGCCGCACTGCGGGAAGTGCGGATTGCCCTTCATGTAGAGCACGACCGGGTTCGAGGTCACCTGCTGCTTGATCGTCTGCTGCGCGTCCATGTCCGCTCCTTGCGTATCGACGGGCCGGTGGCCCGGCAGTGAAGCCGATTAATCGACGAAATAGTTGATCAAATCTGTCGGATATGAATTCTAGCCGCGCGCCCGGTCCGGGTCAACGGCGGGTTCGCCGGTCGGCGCGGGAAGCCGCTCCAGCGGCTCGTAGGGCATGAAGTGAAGCGCGTCCCTGAGCAGGGACACCCGCGCCTCGACACCCGTGGCGAGGCCGTTTCGGGCCGCGACGTGGGCCGGCACCGAGAATCGCAGCTCCACCTCGCGCCGCCCGTCCACCCAGAGTGTGACCGAGGCATTCTCGCCGAACGGCAGGTACTCGCCGATGACCCCGCCCACCGGGTTCTCGCGTTCGCCGCGCGACGGCCGGTCGCGCCGGTGCAGCACGCAGTGCGCCGGCTGGATGCCCCAGCAGACGCGGCTGCCGACCGCGTACTCGGGCCGATGCATCGCCTCGAGCTCGCGCCCCTCCCAGCGCAGGTGCGTCGTGCCAGCCGCCGCGTCATGCGCGACCACCTCGCCATAAAACAGGTTACGGAAATCGACGAGCCGGGCGACCAGCGCGTTCTTCGGCCGCGCGAGCACCTCGAGCGGCGGCCCGTCCTGGAGCGTGTTGCCGCGATGCAGAACCGCCATGCGGTCGGCAAGCGCCGCGGCTTCCTCGAGGTCGTGAGTCACGAGCACGATCGGAATTCGCAGGCGCTGTCGCAACTGTGCCAGCTCGCGCTGCAGGCGGCGCCGCGTCACCTGGTCCACTGCCGAGAACGGCTCGTCGAGAAGCAGCACCTTCGGGTCGCGCGCGAGCGCCCGGGCAAGCGCGACGCGCTGCTGCTGGCCGCCGGAGAGCTCGCGCGGCGCGCGCGACTCGAGCCCGCCGAGGTGGACAAACTCGAGCAGCTCGCGCGCCGCCGCGGCGCGAGCCGCGCGCCCCAGCGACACCGGCAGCGCGGCTTCGACGTTTCCGCTCGCGCTCATGTGCGGGAACAGCGCGTAATTCTGGAACACGAGCCCCACGTGCCGGGCCTGCGGCGGCAAGAACGCGGCGGCGCCCATCCAGGTCTCGCCGTTGCAGTTCACTTCGCCCGAACGAGGCCGGACCAGCCCCGCGATGGCGCGCAGTATGGTCGTCTTGCCGCTGCCCGACGGACCCACGAGCGCGAGCAGTTCGCCCGGCCCGCACTCGAAGCGCGCATCGAGGGGAATCGGCGCCGACTGACGCAACACGACGCGCAGGCCGCCGCTACCCACGGTGCCTCCGCGCGCGGTCGAGCCAGTACACCACGCCGATCGCGGCGAACGAGAGCGCGAGCAGCGTCGCCGCCATCACGCCCGCCGCGTGGTCGTCGAGCGCCTGCGCGCGGTCGTAGATCGCGATGGCGACTGTCCGCGTCTCGCCCGGAATGTTGCCGCCGACCATCAGGACGACGCCGAACTCGCCGAGCGTGTGCGCGAACGTGAGCACGAACGCGGTCAGCAACCCGGGCCAAGCGAGCGGCAGCTCGACGCGCCAGAACGCGCGCCAGCCCGACATGCCGCACAGCCACGCGGCCTCGCGCACTTCCGTGGCGATCGATTCGAACCCACGCTGCACCGGCTGCACCGCGAACGGAATGTTGGCGATCACCGAGGCGACGAGCAGTCCCTCGAAGCTGAACGCGAGCGTCGTGCCGAAGAGTCCCTGATAGAACTGGCCGAATGGCGACGTCGGGGCAAACGTCGTAAGGAGATAGTAGCCCAGCACGGTCGGCGGCAGGACGAGCGGCAGCGCGAGCAGCGCCTCGACGGCCGGCTTGCCGGCGAAGCGACGCCAGGCGAGCACGCGGCCGAGCGCGACGGCGAGCGGCAGAAGGAGCACCGCGGTGCCGACCGCCAGCCTGAGCGAGAGTGCAAGCGCCTGCGCGTCCAAGCGGCCTAGCTTCCGGGGATCCCGAAGCCGTAGCGCTCCAGAATCACGCGCGCCTCCGGCCCCAGAACGAATTCGTAGAGTTGCCGCGCAGTGTCGCCCGCGCCTTTCACGAGCACCATTCTCTGCACGATCGGATCGTGCAGCGACTCGGGCAGCAGCGCCGCGCGCCCCTTGTCGCTGAAGCCCGGGGCGACGACGATCGAGTACGGAATGAACGCCGCGTCGACGCCGCCAGCCAGCGCGAACTGCGCAGTCTGGTTGACGTTCTCGCCGAGCACGATGCGGCCCTGCAGCGCCTCCCACAGGCCTTTGCGGCGGAGCGCCTCGCGCGCGGCCACGCCGTACGGCGCGAGCTCGGGATGGGCGATCGCAATGCGCTTTAGGCGCCCATCCCGGACCGCTTCGGCGAGGCCGTCGAGCGCCGTGTCGACGCGCACCGCCGATGCGCTCGGCGCGAACAGCGCCAGCCGCCCGATCGCGTACACACGGCCGGCATCCGCGGAGCGACCCGCATCGGCGAGCACCTTCACGTTGGCCTCGTCGGCCGACAGGAACAGCTCGAAGGGCGCACCCGCGCGGATCTGGCGCGAGAAGTTGCCCGAAGCGCCGAACGCGAGCTTCACCTCGCGCCCGGTCTTCTGCTTGAACGCCGCGGCGATCTCCGGCATCGCGAAGTTCAGATTCGCGGCGACCGCGACCGCTGGAACGTCGGCCGCGATCCCGGGGCCCACGCAAAGCGCGGCCAGTGCAAGCACAACCAAGCGAAACATCGCGGATCCTACCGCGCCCGCGCGCCGCTCACGCGCTCGATGCCGGCGAGGTCCTGCCAGGTCTGCACCTGCGAGTAGCCGTACATCGCGAGCAGGCTGCGGCAGCGCTCCCCCTGATCGTAGCCGTGCTCGAAGAGGAGCCAGCCGCCCGGCCTGAGGTGATCCTGGGCGCGCGCCACGATCGCGCGGATCGCGTCGAGCCCATCCGCCCCGCTTACGAGCGCCGCGCGCGGCTCGAAGCGTAGGTCGCCGTGCTCGAGATGCTCGTCGCCCTCCGCGACATACGGCGGATTCGCGACGATCATGTCGAAGCGCTCGGCCCGAGATTGCGATTCCAGCCCCGCATACCAGCTCCCGTAGACGAAGCGGATCGTCGCGCCATGGCGGCGCGCGTTCTCGCGCGCGACGGCGAGCGCATCGGCCGATGCGTCGACCGCCACGACTTCCATGTCGGGCTCCTCGTGCGCAATCGCGATCGCGACTGCGCCGCTGCCGGTGCCCAGGTCGAGCACGCGCGCGCCCGAGGGCGCCAGCTCCAGCGCCAGCGCGACGAGCAGCTCGGTCTCGGGGCGCGGGATCAGGACCTCCGGGGTGATCGCGAGCGACAGGCCGAAGAACTCCCGCTCGCCGGTGAGGTACGCCACCGGCTCGCCGGCGCGCCGCCGCAGGAAGAGGCGTCCGATCCGCCGTGCGTCCTCGTCGGTGAGCGTGCGCGCCTGGTCGGCGAGCAGGCTGGCGCGCGGGACGGCGAGCGCGTGAGCCGCGAGCACCTGCGCTTCCAGCGGCGGCAGCTCCGAGGAAGCGAGGAGCGACGCGATCGTCGGCATCAGACGGCCGCCTCCGGACGGCCGCGCAGTTCGGAAGCGCCGGTTCGTCGGCGACAGGCCGCATTCGCCTTACCGTCGATCCCCGTCGTCCCGACGGGGCCCCGCGCCGGGTGGCTCATGCGGCCGTCTCGGCCAGCGCGGCGAGCTGCTCGGCCTGATGCTCAGCGGCGAGCTGGTCGAAGAGCTCGTCTAGGTCGCCGTCCATGATCGCGGCAATCTTGTGCAGCGTGAAATTGATGCGGTGGTCGGTGACGCGGCCCTGCGGGAAGTTGTACGTGCGGATGCGGTCGGACCGATCGCCGCTGCCGACCAGCGACTTGCGCGTCGCCGCCTCCTTCGCGCGCTGCTCGCGCAGCTGCTGGTCCTTGATCCGAGCGCCGAGGAGCGACATCGCGCGCGCCTTGTTCTTGTGCTGCGAGCGGTCGTCCTGGCACTCGACGACGATTCCGGTGGGCAGGTGCGTGATCCGCACCGCGGAGTCGGTCTTGTTCACGTGTTGCCCGCCCGCGCCCGAGGCGCGGTAAGTGTCGATCCTCAGGTCCGCGGGATTGAGCTCGACGTCGACGACTTCGTCGGCCTCGGGCATCACCGCGACCGTCGCGGCCGAGGTGTGGATGCGCCCCTGCGTCTCGGTGGCGGGCACGCGCTGAACGCGATGCCCGCCGGACTCGAACTTGAGGCGCGAGTACACGCCCTGCCCCGCGATGCGCAGGATCACTTCCTTGAAGCCGCCGAGGTCGGACGGGCTCGCGGAGATGATCTCGACCTGCCAGCGGCGCCGCTCGGCGTAGCGCGAGTACATGCGGAAGAGGTCGCCGGCGAAGAGCGCCGATTCGTCGCCGCCGGCGCCGGCGCGGATCTCGAGGAAGATGTTGCGCTCGTCGTTCGGGTCCCGGGGCAGGAGCAGGCGCTGCAGCTCGGCCTCGAGCCCCTCCATGCGCGCGGTCGCGTCCTGCACCTCGGCCTCGCCGAAGGACTTCATCTCCGGATCGGCGAGCATCTCCGTCGCCGCGGCCCGGTCGGCCTCGGCCGCCTGGTACGCGTTGAACCGTTCGACGACGGGCGTGATCTCGGCATGCTCGCGCGACACGCGCCGGAACTCGTCGAGGTCGCGCGCCGAGTCCTCGGAGGCGAGAAAGCGGTTCAGCTCGCCGAGGCGGCGCGCGAGCTGGTCGAGCTTGGCGGCAATGCTGGCTTTCACCGGGGGACGGGGAAGGGATAAGGGGAGAAGGTCGGCCGCCGCGCGGCCGTTCCGCGGGGCCGCACAGCTACCGGCCGGCGCGGAGGTTGAAGAGCCGCGCGATGAACTCGCGGAGCTGGGACCGCTCGGGCGCCTGCACGTCGTGGAGCGCCTGGGTCGGCCCGTGCATGAGCTTGTTGGTCAACCCGTGCGACAGCGCAT
This sequence comes from uncultured beta proteobacterium, assembly GCA_963747775.1. GTDB lineage: Bacteria > Pseudomonadota > Gammaproteobacteria > Burkholderiales > SG8-39 > JAGVSZ01. Next base: position 297,346 of record CAVVGT010000011.1, on the reverse strand, counting down.
CGAGGACCTGCCGCGGATCGTCGCCGCGCGCGAGCATCCGCAGCGCGCGATCGACCTCGTGCCGGCGCGCGTCCTCGGCACCCTCGCGCAGCGCGCGGATGGTGGGCACCAGCTCGCGCGCCTCCATCCAGTGCAGGAACGAGCCGACCTGGGCGTCGATGATCGCCTCGGCCTGCGCGACGTGCGAGGTGCGCTCGTCCATGCCGGCGCGGACGACCTCGCCGAGGTCGTCGACGGTGTAAAGATAGATATCGTCGAGCTCCGCCACCTCCGGCTCGATGTCGCGCGGCACGGCCAGATCGACCATGAACACGGGAGCGTGGCGGCGCGCCTTGATCACGCGCTCCATCGTGCCCTTGCCGAGGATCGGGAGCGAGCTCGCGGTGCACGACACTACGATGTCGTGCGCGGCGAGATGCTCCGGCAGCGCCCGCAGCTCGATCGCCTGCGCGCCGAGGCGGTGCGCGAGGTGCTGGGCGCGGTCCAGCGTGCGGTTCGCGACCGTCATCGCGCGCGGCATCTGCGCGGCGAAGTGCGTCGCGCACAGCTCGATCATCTCCCCGGCGCCAATGAAGAGCACGCTCGTCTCGCGCAGGCTGGGGAAGATGCGCGCGGCGAGCCGCACCGAGGCCGCGGCCATCGACACGACGTTCGCGCCGATGCGGGTGTTGGTGCGCACCTCCTTCGCCACGGCGAACGACCGCTGGAAGAGCCGTGATAGCGTCGCGCCGAGCGTGCCCATCTCCTCGGCGGCGCGCACCGCCTGCTTCAACTGCCCGAGGATCTGGGGCTCGCCGAGCACCATCGAGTCCAGCCCGGACGCCACCCGGAAGGTGTGGCGCACCGCTTCCTCGCGTGGGAGCGTGTAGAGGTACGGCCGCAGGTCATGCTCGCCGAGATGGTGGTACCCGGCCAGCCACGCCAGGGCCTCCTTCGGCTCGCCCGCGGCGCAGTACAGCTCGGTGCGGTTGCACGTGGAGAGGATCGCCGCCTCCTCGACCGGCTTCGCGCGACCGAGTTCGCGGAGGGCGCGCTTCAGCTGCTCGGCGCCGAAAGCCACCTTCTCGCGGATCGCGAGGGGTGCGCTCTCGTGGTTGAGGCCGAGTGTGAAGAGCTGCATGGGTCTGAAAAAGTGGCTGATTATTATAGCGAAGTGTTCGGCTTTCACCTCTCTGATGCGCTGGGGGAGCCTCGCAGGCCCGCGCCCCGGGCACCTTGACCCCGATCAATCCCCGGGGGCCCGGTCAGCCTTCGCTCCAGCCGATCGATGCATAGCCCTCCTGAGTTTGACCACGGGCGCCCGTGCGGCGCGGGCGCGCACACGAAGATTGAGCATCTCCACGGCCACCGAGAACGCCATCGCAAAGTAGATGTAGCCCTTGGGCACGTGGAAGTTCAGGCCCTCGGCGACGAGCGCAAAGCCGACCAGGATCAGGAACGACAGTGCGAGCATCTTGATCGTCGGATGGCGGTCGACGAACTCGCCGATCGGCCGCGCGGCAAACATCATGACGGCCACCGCGAGGACGACGGCGATCACCATGACGGCGATGTCGTCCGCCATGCCCACCGCGGTGATCACCGAGTCGAGCGAAAAGACGATGTCGAGGATCGCGATCTGGACGAGCACGGCGCCGAACGTGGCCGTTGCCGCCGACCCGCTCTCGTCCTCCTCCCCCTCGAGCGAATTGTGAATCTCGTGGACGCTCTTCCAGAGCAGGAAGAGCCCGCCCAGGAGCAGGATCAGGTCGCGTCCCGAGATCTCCCAGCGCAGCACGCTGAAGAGCGGCGTGGTGAGCGTCATGATCCACGCGAGCGAGACGAGCAGCAGGATGCGCGTGCCCATCGCAGCCGCGAGGCCGAGGCGACGGGCGAGATTGCGGCGCTGTTCGGGCAGCCGGCCGACCAGGATCGAGATGAAGATGATGTTGTCGATGCCCAGGACGATCTCGAGCGCCGTGAGCGTCGCAAGCGCGATCCACGCCTGCGGATCGGTGATCCATTCCATCGGTTTCCCCCGGCTTGCGGCAGCCGGGGAGTGTAACGGCCGCGGCGCAGCCGCGTCGGTCGGGGGCGACCTCAGGCAGCCGCGAGCTCGTCGGGCGCCTGGGAGTCCTGCAGGTCGTTGAAAGCGGCTTTGGAGTCGAGCAGCGGGAACTGCCGCGGATGGCCGACGAGGAAGCCCTGGAAGTAGCGCACGCCGAGGCGAAACGCCCAGTCGAACTTCTCCTGGCTGTCGATACCCTGCGCGACGACGCGCGCACCGACCGTGTTTGCGACGCGCACGATCTCGCCGATCTGATCGTCCTTGACGTTCTGGAACGCCGCGGACACGGACTTGCGGTCGAGCTTGATCAGTCTTGGCCGCACGAGCTGGAGCACCGTCTCGGCCGACTTCGGCCGGTCGGGCGAGAAATCGTCGAGCGCGAGGCGCACCTTGCACGCGGCGCACGCCCGCGCGAACTTGAGGAGCAGCGCAGGATCGCCGTGCGACGCGGTGTCGGTGACCTCGACGATCAGGCGTTTCGCCTTGTCGCCGATGCTGGCAAGATGGCCGAGATAGCGGTCGCCGTGCTTCGCGAGCGTGATCATGGACACGTTCACGCTCACCAGCAGCGAGTGGTGCAGAAGGTCGAGCGCGTCGATCGCCTGCTTGAGCACCGACACGTCCACCGTGCCGATGTAGCCGGAGTCCTCCCAGCGCTTGATCGCGATCTCGCGCGAATCCGGCTTGTCGAGGCCCTCGCGGAAGCGCAGCAGCGCCTCGTAGGCCACGACGTGCCCGCGATCGCTCATGATCGGCTGAAAGGCGGTGCGGATCAGCGTTTCCACGGGTTGCTCTCGGCCACTCGACCGGAGAGGCAATGCAAGCACGATGCCAGCACCGCGGGACGGCGATTCCCCGTGACATTGTGCGCGGAGGTCGGCGCAGCAGCCGGCGTCGGGGCGAATCGCGTGTTCGGGCGCCGTCAAACGGTGTCGAGGCGCGGTCGGAAGCGAGCTGCCACTGCGGCCGAGCGCGGGCGCGCGTGACTTCCGTCACGCAGCGGCGCCGGCGGGCTTGGTCGGCAGGAGCCTGCTGTCTATGCTGACGTCATAAGAAGTCCACACACCCCACCGGCGGCACCGAACGGGGGCAGCATGAGCGAACTTCTCGTCGCACTCGCACTCGCCGCCGCGCTGGGAGCGAAGTCCGCCCCGGTGCAGGCCGACCCCCAGCAAGCCCGCAACCGGCCCCCGGCGATCTCGCCGGTCGCGCAGGTCGCGAACGGCCAGGCCCTCAAGCCGAACGACGATCGGCGCGTGGCCGCGCCTTCGCCGTTCTGACTTGCTGTCGCGCCGGGCTTCGGTCCGGCGTCGGAGCGCTTCCCGCGCGCGGCCGCGAGCGGGCGTCGGTGCACGCGGCTCGTCGCGTGCACTGGTCGTCTAACGCGCCGCCGCTGCGAAACAGCTCGGCGAGCCGAGCGCGCACACCACGACGTACGTGTTCCGCCGGTCGCAGCCCGCGACGCCGATCGTGTACTCCGCACGTTCCTCGCCGCCCCACAAGAGCGGTTGCAGGACATTGCTCGAAAGGATGGACGTCGTCACCTGCGGGCAGCTCAGCTCGAACTGTCCGCGTCGCGCCGCGACCCCACTCGCGGTCGCCTGGTCGCTCGCAAGCATCTGGGCCTGCGTCTGGCAGCCCGCCGCAACCAGCGTGGCGGCGAGCGCCACGATTCGATGCACACGTAACATGGGTTGAGCTCCTTTCCTTAGCGGCGGAACCCGCCAAAGCCGCCGCCCCCAAAGCGGCCGCCGAAGCCGCCGCCGAACCCGCCGAAGCCGCCGCCGTGGAAGCCGCCGAAGCCGCCGAATGACCGATCGCCGCCGCCGAATCCGCCGCCGCCAAAGCGGCTGCTGAAATCGCCGCCGCTGAACGAGCGGTCACCGAATCCGCCGTCGGAGCGGAACTGACTGAAGCTCTGGTCGCCGGCGGAGCGTGCCGAGGAATCGCGGTCGAGCGACTGGAACGAGTCTCCCGAAGTCCTTTGCGTCTGCGCCTTGTTGATCCCCGACTCGAGCCGATTCATGTTGTCCCAGGAGCCGCTGTTGCGGTTGTAGTGCTGCCACTCGCCGGCCTGCTTGCGGTAGACGTTGCCGTCGCGCGCGGCGTAGGTATCGTCGCCTCCGCGCACGACTGCGGCGTCGCGACCGCGCGCATAGTTGTAATTGCCGTGATAGGTCGAGACGGTGCCGCGGTCCCAGTGATTGTAGACGTTGTTGACGGTGACGTTGTAGCCGCCGTGCCAGCCCCAGCCCCACGCCGCGGCACCGATCGCCATACCGGTGAACATGCCCGCGGCGAACCCGGCGCCGTACGCATAGGGACCCCAGTACGGCGGATAGACGGGATACCCGATGCCGAATCCGACGTTCCAGCCGCCCCAGGTCGAGTACGCGACCGTCGCGCCGATGCCGTACGTGATCGGCGTCGGATACCAGACCGAGCCGACCCAAGCCGGATACGCGTAGCCCGTGCCGTAGACCACCACACCGCCGGGCGCGACCACCGTGCCCATGTATCCGGGCGTGTAGCCGGCGTAGACGACGTCGGCGGTCGAGCCGTAGATGCGCACGTAGGTGACGTAGTGGACCGGCGACGAGGGCGGGATCGTGTAGATCACCGCGGGCACCGACGTGGCGGCGGTCCATGCCCCGTTCGGATCGGTGGCAACAAACCAGACCGCGTTCTGCAGCGCGTAGTAGGAAGACGGTGTCACCCGGATCACCGGAATCGGGGTGTTCTGCGCATAGCTCAGCGCGGTGTCCTCGATCGGCACGAACTTGGCGGGACCGTCGTACTTGACGTCGAGCGTGGCCTTGCTGCGCTGGACGGTGGCGGTCTGCGGCACGCTGTTCGCGATCAGCGCCTCGCGCGCGGGGACCGTGCCCGCCACCGACGCGAGCACGTCCGCCTTCGGATGTTGCGGGGGAATCTGCGCGAAATCCGGTGGCAGCGCGTTCGAGGCGACGAAGGTCCACGGCCCGTTCAGGGTCGGCGACTTGAACCAGCGTCCGGTCAGCCGGACGTAGTAGTTCTGGTCGCCGCTGTTGAGGAAGACATCGTCGGAGGTGTTGGTGACCTCCAGCAACGCCGTGTTTGCGATCGGCGCGAGCTGCGGCTGGCCGTTCAGGTGCACGAGCGCGGCAGGCTTCAGGCTCACGTAGATCGTCGGTATCGAATCGCCGTAGGCCTTCTTCACCGCGTCGTTGGACATCAGGGTCACCTCGCCAGACTTCTCGGCGACGTCCTTCGCTTGGTCGAGCTGGAAGCCGGAGAAGAGCTTGTGCCGCCACGGGCCCTGAATATCGTTCGCCTCGTACCAGTGGCCGGCGGTGTAGAGATAGTAGGTGCCGGAGGACTGGTCGAGGAGGATCAGCGCGCGGGTGTTGATCACCCGCAGGAAGCTCGTCCCGGAAAACGCGCGCAGCGCCGGCTCTCCGTCCACGAGCACGAGCAGGGCCGGCGTGTAGCTCACGATGATCCGCGGCGGACCGTTTGCGACCGGCAGGGTGCGGGCCGGGCTGGTCGCCTGCGTCACCGCGAGGTTCGCCTGCAATCGCTCCAGCGCGATCGTCATCGGCTGCCGGTTGGACGCGGCATCGTTGAGCGTCGCGATGAAGCTCGGCGTCTGGAACTGCTGGGTCGGGAACTGCGCCCGCACGACACGGAAGTCGTTGAGCGTCACCATCCCGGCCGCTTTGTCCACCTCGGTCCGGGCGGTGTAGTGGACGACGCCGTAGGTCGGCTTGGGCAGCGCGGGCGTCTCCACGCCGATCGCGGCGCGCGCGCGCAGGACATTGCCTTGCCAACTCTCCACCTGCGGCTCGTAGACGGTGAGCTTGTCGCCGCCCGCCGAAACGGTGTGCGGCCAGGAATCGACCGGGATCTCGCCCGGGGTTGCGCTTTGCGCCAGGGCCGCCGTTTGCGGGCCGCAGGCGACGAAGACCGCGAACGCGGCGCTCGAAAAGAATCGGGGGCGATTCATGAGCACTCTCCTACTTTCTCGGGAGTCCCGCAGGCTCGATGCTAGGCAGGCTGCCGGGCGCGCGCCACGTTCCCGGCCACGGTGAGTGGCATAGGTGGAACCACGTACGCTACGTGCGGCCACCGCGCTTGCCGGCCGATCGGGGGCTGGCCAGACAGGCTCGCGACCACGAGCGCGATCGCGGCCGTCGCGGCGCGCCGGGCGTCTCAGCCATCTTTGTCCTGGAACGGAATCTTCGCGTCGCGCTCGAACCGCGCCTTGCGCTTGCGGCCGAACGCCCACGCGACAATCCCGACGAACAGGACGATCAGGATGACGAGATAGAGCGTCGGTTCAGTTTGGTCCATACGTCATCTCCTTCCCGGATTACGCTCGCCTATGCGGATACCGTCGCGCCGCGCTCACTTCGGAAACATCAGCTGTATCTGGAACCGGATCTGCCAGGTGGCGCCGTCGTCGGGCCGGACGACGTTGTAGTACGCCGAAAGCTGCGTGTTTACCGGCAGCTTGCCGAGGTGGAAGATCTTCCCGATTCCACCGCCCACGGGCACGGTCCACTTGTCGCCGCTGTCGGCCTTCCAGTTGACGGTGGCGATCGGAGCGCTGGTGAGATACAAGCCGCCCGAGAAGTTGTAGTTGACGAACGGCTGGATCAGGCCGTTGTTGTACGAGCCACCGCGTTCGTTGCTCGAGAGCGACCATACGTTGTTCACCAGCACGCCGTACACCCATGGACTGCCGTGGTCGAGGTGGAGTACAACCGCCGACGGTCCCGAGCCCCCAGTTCTTGTTGCCGAGCTCCGCGTTGGTGTTCGTGGGGATCTGGATGACCGGTCCGGCGCCCCAGATCCAGTGTCCGGGATTGCCCGGCGACAGGAACGCCGTGAACACCGTGTCGCCAATACCGCTGGTGGCGGGGTCGCCCGGGCTCAGCGACGGGTTCCAGATCACCGGCACGATCGTGCGCGTGATGATGTTCCAGTCGTTGTTGATCTCGATCGGGATCACCGGCTGGATGTTGAGGATGTTCTGCGTCCCCTTCTCCGGCCCGAAGTTGAGGTTCGTGTTGTTCTGGAACGGCAGGCTGATCAGGTTCCCGACCGGGTTCTGCGCCAGCTTGGCGAGTTCCTCGGCGCTCATTTCTGCGTACGCAGGCACCATCGCCGATGCCGTGAACGCGACTGCCGCGGCTAGCCGAAGTGTCGAGCTCGGTTGCTTGTGGTACATGGCCGTCCGCTTAGCGGTACTTCACGGCAACGGCGATCACCTCGCGCGCGCTGCGGTTCATGGGCGTGCGGCCCCACCAAGTCGCGCCCGCAACGGGGAGGCCCGGCTGAGTTGTGTCGACGACGACGACCGCCGCGTCGGCACCGAGCTTGGCCGCCGCCGCGCGGAGCATGCCGTCAACCTCCTGCGGCGTCGGCGGCGGGCTGGAAGAGGCGTCGACGGTGATTTCGCCGAGCTTGACGTTCGGCCGCGCCGGTTCGGCACGCAGGATCTGCACCCGCGCAGGTTCGGTCGGCGACAAGGTCCCCACATCCGGATAGGGAATCGTGGAGACATTGGTGCTTGCGCATCCTGCGATCGCCAGAACGGCGGCCGCGAGAATGGACCGCATGATCCGCAGAGTCATCGTTGTCATCTTCCAAGTGTCCTTCGGGGAATGCGGGCATGCGCCGCCAGCCATGTGCTAGCTACGGCATCAACCTGCCTTCGATCTTCCGCTCGATGGTGTGCTTGGCGTACGGCGGGTATCGCACGCCCGGGTCGATCCGCGCGCCGTGGTACATCACGCCGCGCGCGTTGGTGAACGCCTCGAACCCCCAGCGGCCGTGGTATTTCCCCATCCCGGAGTTGCCGACACCGCCGAACGGCAGCTCGGGGACCAGCGGATGGATCGTGCAGTCATTGATCGCCGCGTCGCCCGATTCGGTCGCGTCCAGGATCCGCTCGGCCACGTCCAGATCTTCGGCGAACACGTAGAGCCCGAGCGGACGCGGTCGGCTGTTGACCCAGGCGATAACCGCCTCGACCGAATCGATCTCGAGAACCGGCAGGATCGGGCCGAAGACTTCCTCCTGCATGATGAGCGAGTCCGGCGAGACGTCGACGAGGACGGTCGGGGCAATGTAGCGCTCGGCGGAGTCGGTCTGACCGCCGACCGCGACCTTCCCGCTGCCGAGGAGTCCCACGAGGCGATCGAAGTTCCGCTGGTTGATCACCCGTCCGTAGTCGGGGCTCTTCTGCGGGTCGTCGCCGTAAAACTCACGGATCGTTGCCGCCAGGTGCCGCACGAACTCGTCCTTGACCTCGGGCCACACGAGCACGTGGTCGGGCGCAGTGCAGATGTGCCCGGAGTTCATGAAGCGGCCGTACGCGATGCGGCGCGCGGCCGATCTCAGGTCCGCCGAGGCGTGGACGATCGTCGGGTTCTTGCCGCCTAGCTCGAGCACGCAAGGCGTCAGATACTGCGCCGCGGCCCGGTGCACGATCTTCCCGACGGCGGGGCTGCCGGTGAAGAAGATCAAGTCCCACTTCTGGCCCAGCAGAGCCGTCGTCTCGGGCACGGCACCCTCGACCACGGCGACCGCGCGGGGATCGAAGTACTTGGGCACCAGGCGCGCCGCCGCGGCGGAGCACGTCACTGCGAGCTCCGACGGCTTCAGCACTGCGGTGTTTCCGCCGGCGAGCGCTGCCACGAGCGGGGCAAAGAGGAGCATGAACGGCTCGTTCCACGCACCGATGATCAGCGTCACGCCCAGGGGATCACGGCGTACGCGGATGTGGCCGGGCTCGAACACGAGCGGCGTGTGGACGCGCTGCGGTTCCATCCACGCGGCCAGGTGCACGAGTGCGTAGTCGGCTTCCTTGACGTTGTACGCGACGTCCATCAGATCGGCGTCGGTAACGTTGCGACGCAAGTCCTTCCAGAGCGCCTCGCACAGCTCGTCGTGGTTCTCGGTGAACAGCGCCTTGAGCGCTTCCAGCCGTGCCTTGCGCCATGCCGCAGGACGGGTACTGCCGGACAGAAAGTACTCGCGTTGCCGCTCGACGAGTGAGGCGTAGTCAGGATTGCTCATCGTCATCGTCCCTTCGTGGGTAGTCCGACCGCACGCTAGAACACCCCGAGCTCGCGCAGTGCGCGGAGGATCATGTCGATCGCGATCGCGATCTGGAGCACACCAAGCACCGCGCCGATGACCTGCAGCACCATGATCGTGACTCCGCCCATGATCCGGCGCCCATACAGCATCGTGAGCAGGTTGAGCACCATCACCGCCAGGAGGAGCGCGAGAATGGCCCCGGTGCGCTCGGCGTCGCGGCTGTTGGTGAGGACGACGATGAGCGCGGCGATGCCATAGGGCGTGACGACGGTCGGAAACGTGATCCGCATCGCTGCCGCCATGGGCGCGGCCGGGAGCGGCGGCGGCGGCGGATGCGCCGGCTGATACTGCTCGAGCACGAGACCCAGGCCGACGAGCGCGAAGATGATCCCGCCCGAAAGCAGCATCGCCGACGACGAGATGCCCCAGAAGTCGAGCAGCACCCGGCCGGCGAGGCCGCCGACCACTACCGCGATCACCGCGAGCACGAAGGCGCGCACCGCGATTTTCCGCATCGTCGCCTCGTCCGTCTCCCGCGTGAGCTGCGCGAACGGGCCGAGGATCTTGAGCGGCCCGAGCGTGATGAAAAACAGCGTGAAAATCGCGCCGAATCCGATCAGCGCGGTCGCGTCAGGTGCGCCTTGCATTGCTCTCTCCTCGTGCCCATCGGTGCTGCAGCTCGTGCATGGCCTCCATGTCGCCCCGAAAACGCGCGGCGAATTCCCACTCCGGTGAGAACCTGCTGCGATGCCTTCTCTGGTACTGGGCTTGGGCAATCAGCCCCTCTCTCAGCGGCGACTCGAGCTGCTCGAGCTTCTGCGTGGTCGCGCTTCTGCGTGGTCGCCGCCTGCGGCGCGGCCGGCTTCTCCGTTACCGGCGTCGCGCGATGCGGTCGACCGGGCCGCGAATCAACAAATAAGGAAGAACCGCAAGCACGAACGCGGTGACCAGCGCTTCTCCCAGGTAAAACCTTCCTAAAACCATGAACTGGTAGATCGCGTCCATCACGAGCGCAAAGACGATGACTCTGCTCAGTCTTTTCAGTCCTTCGCGAAGGTAGCCTGCCCGCCGGGATGGATCGGACAAGATGGTCCACGAGTAAGGTGGCCGGCCGACCCGCGCATCTTTCAATCCGTCGAGGATGGCCAAGATAGTCGCCATGATGGGCTGGAGGATCAAGCGAAACGCCAACGGCCCGCTCGGTTGCGCGATCAATTGGTCCCAGAATCGGGTCAAGATTTCCTGAATCTCCGACACCTCAGGCTTCCTCTCTTCGCTGCACCGCACCGCGACGCGTCGAACACGACCTGATCGTAGTACCAGAGCTTTTCAAAGAAGGTACGTGCCATGTCGAGTTGCGGTTTTGCTTGTGAGGATGGCAACGTTCTTTCCACTATCCCGCCGATACTACGGTTCCCATCAATGGCATCGAACAAACCCTTTTCTGTTGAATCGATTGGCATGATTAGATCCCGGTAGGCGTGTGTCGGGTTGATCAGAACGGCCGCCGCGCCGGGGGGCAGCCGCTCTTGAACACAGATCGTGTCTGGCATTCGAAGGGGCACATAGCCGAGCCAGTCATCCCCGGCAAAACTTATCGGTTGCGCGCCGCCAGGGCTATCGTCTCGATAAGCAATCACGCTGTGGCGAACCATCGTGCCGCGAAACAGTTCGACGGCAGCATACTGCTCTGCGAGGGAAAGCTGTGCCAGCCGGGAAGCCTGCGGGATCTTTGCTACGACTCCACAATGAGGGGTGTAGGGTGCTTGTTTTAGCCACCGGCCGAATGTCAGTCCTGCCTTTTCGATGAACTCGAATAGCTGCGGCACTGAATAGGCGCGGTCCTGCGGATGCAGCAGCGCGTCGGCGAGCGCTGCCTCGTTCCGGAAGTCGGGCGCCTCGCGGAGAAGGTCTTGCAGCGGATGTCCAGGTGGCAGCGCCTTGAGCGCATCGATGAGATCGCGAATTTCGACATCGGTGGCGCCGATGCCGATCGCGCTCTGCAGAATTCCTGCAGGATGTAGATGCCAGTCCGTCCGTAAGGCGCATACACCATGAGATGCATCGCTCCTCCGTCCGGGTTGAGCACACCGCGCAGAGCGCTGAGCCCCGCATCGGGCTCCGCGAGATGATGGAGAACCCCGGTGCAGATAATCTGATCGAAGCTCATTTTCAGATCGCCTACCCGCTCGATGGGAAGCTGGCAGACCTGGAGATTGTTCAAGTTGTATTTCCGCTTGAGCTCCTCGGTAGAGCGCACACTGGTTGCGCTGAAGTCGATGCCGGTAACCTGAGCCGCAGGCCAACGCAAGGCATGCTTGGCCGCCTGAGATGTCCCGCAGCCGGCAATGAGGATGGATTGGTCCTCCCGATAGGGTCTTGCAGGCCAGAAGAGGTGATAGTCCGCCCGGCGTTTCTGCCGGTCCTGCCCGAGCCGTCGATATTTCTCGAGGCTGTCGACTGGGGGTGGATACGGATGACGTTCGTAAAACGCGCGCACCTCCTCCCCAACGCTCGCGGCATCCGCGCTTCGTGATTCGTGGTCTTTCACGATACCTGAGGTGCAAGAAAAGGACCCATGCAGGGGATGGTCTCCTGCATGGGCCGGTTCCACCGAGGCGCGTGGGGCGCCCACGGCTATGCCTGCGAGACCCTGTGAAGGTCAGGAATTGCCGTGACTCGACACCTGCGCCAACACCGCGTCCAGGTTGAACGAAGCCGGCTTCTGCCGCGGCGGGAACTTGGCGAAGTCCGCGATCTGCCCCGCCACCACCGCTTGCATCTCGTATATCAGGAAAGCGTGATCGACCACCCAGTCCCAATAGACATTTGAGTTGAAGTCGGCCCGCTCGAACGGGTCGCGGCGGAGGTTGAAGATCGTCGGCACCCGAAGCTTCACCAGCGGTTCCTGCCAGACGCGCGTCGAAGTTGCGCGCTGCTCGGCCAGCACGCACTTGTAGTCGCCAATCCGGAGCGCCATGACCTCACCGTCATCGCTGAAGTACATGATGGCGTTTCTCGGGCTCTTCTTCACCTCGCCCGTCAGGTAGGGAATCTGGTTGTAGCCGTCGAGATGGACCTTGAAATTCTTGCCGCCGACTGTGCAACCGTCGAGGAGTTGCTTGGTAACGTCCGGATTGCCGGCGGCAGCGAGCAAGGTCGGAAACATGTCGATGTGGGAGACGATACCGTTCAGCCACGTGCCGGCCTTGATCTTGCCCGGCCAGCGCATGAGACACGGTACGCGCCAGCCACCTTCCCAGTTGGTGTCCTTGTTGCTGCGGAACGGCGTGTTACCGGCGTCCGGCCAGGTGTCGTTTTGCGGTCCGTTGTCGGTGGAATACATGACGATGGTGTTGTCGGCGATGCCCAGCTCATCGAGCTTGTCGAGCATCTGGCCGATCTGCTCATCGTGGGTGACCATGCGATCGCTGTAGGGGTCCTGGCCGCTCTTGCCGATATTCTTTGCGGCGACGTGGGAACGGAAGTGCATGGCCGTCGAGTTGTACCAGAGAAAGAAGGGCTTGTTCGCCTTGGCCTGCTTCTCCATCCAGGCGAGAGCACGCTCGGTGATCTCTTCGTCGATCGTTTCCATGCGTTTCTTGGTCAGGGGGCCGGTGTCCTTGATCGTCTGCCCGCCCTTGCCGTCAGCCACGCAGTCGAGCACGCCGCGCGGCCCGAACTTCTTCTTGAATTCCGGATCCTTGGGATAGTCGGGCAGCTCGGGTTCTTCCTCGGCGTTCAGGTGATAGAGATTGCCGAAGAATTCGTCGAAGCCGTGTACGCACGGCAGGAATTCGTCCCGATCGCCCAAATGGTTCTTGCCGAACTGGCCGGTGGCGTAGCCGAGCGGCTTGAGCAGCTCAGCAATGGTCGGATCTTCCTTATGCAGGCCGACCGCGGCGCCGGGCATGCCGACCTTGGTCAGGCCCGTGCGGATCGGGTTCTGGCCGCATATGAAGGACGCGCGGCCGGCGGTGCAGCTCTGCTGGGCGTAGTAGTCGGTGAAAGTCACCCCTTCTTCGCCGATGCGGTCGATGTTGGGGGTCCGGTAGCCCATCATGCCTTGGCTATAGCGGCTGACGTTCCACATGCCGATGTCGTCGCCCCACATGATCAGGATATTGGGTTTGTCCGTCTTTGCCATGTCTTACTCCTTTCGGTTAGCGGTCGTTTGCGACCGCGACTTGCGACTTGGCGGCTCGAGCACGAGCGCCACGTAATGCGCGATGTGATGGAAGAAGCTCTTCGATCGTACCTCCCTGGGCGATTGTTATTGTGTTGAAGCGCTTACGACACGCACGATGCAGCGGAATCCGAGGTGGCCGATCGCGGTATCCACCGGTTGCGCCATGCGCGCCGCCGGCCGGTATCGCCGGCAGTAGTTCGGCGCGCACAAGTACGAGCCGCCCTTCATCACCTTTCTCGGGATGCGAACGTGGGGCAGGCGTGGGTCGTAGCTCTGCTCTGCCTCCCCGCCCCGGGGGTTCTCCAGGGTGCAGCAGGCCTGCTCGATCTTGCCGTGCTCCTGATACCAATCCGTCGTCCATTCCCAGACGTTGCCGGCCATCTCGTACAGCCCGTAGCCGTTCGGCGGGAAAGACCCGACCGGCGCGGTCCACTCGTAGCCGTCGCTGAGCAGGTTCTGCCACGGGAACTCGCCCTGCCAGGTGTTGCACATCGACTTCCCGCCGGGCGTGAGCTCGTCTCCCCACACGTACTCCGCGCCTTCGAGCCCGCCGCGCGCGGCGAATTCCCACTCGGCTTCCGTCGGCAGCTCCTTTCCGGCCCATTTCGCATACGCTTCGACGTCCTCGTAGGCGACATGCACCACCGGATGCTTCCATAGCCCCTGGAGGGTGCTGCCCGGCCCCTGCGGATGCCGCCAGTCGGCACCCCGCACGTACGTCCACCAGTTGTGGGGATTCCGCAGGTCGACCGGGCCCGCGGTCTTGCGGAAGACCACCGCCGAGGGTTCGAGCAGTTCAGGCTTCGCGCCGGGGTAGTCCGCCGCGTTTGCGGGCCGCTCGGCGAGCGTGACGTACCGGGTCGCCTCGACGAAGCGGCGAAAGTCGGCGTTCGTCACGGCGTACCGATCCATCCAGAAACCGTTCACGGTCACCTTGTGCGCGGGCGCCTCCTCCGGGTAATGGCGGTCGGACCCCATGAGGAAGGTCCCGCCCGGAATCCAGACCATGCCTTCGGCCGGCGGCTTGCCGGGCGGCGGCGAACCCTCGACGAACTTGTCGTCTTGCGTCGGCGAGTTGATTTCCACGAGCGATCTCCGTTGCAACCGGTCGGTGAACTCCCTATACCGCGCGGAGGAACACCGCCCCGAACGCGAACAGCCCGATGAAGATGATCGCGATCGAGATCGCATAAAGGGGCGTGTGCCTGACCACCTCACCCAAACCGGCGATGGGCTCGAACTCCTTGCTCAACAGGTAGCGCACCACCGCTCGGTACTGCCAGACCGAAACGAGCAGCGCGATCACACCGGCGGCGATGAGCGCGAGCCCCAGATACCGAGGTGCCTGCGGCCGAAGGGCCGGGGCAACGACCTCTGAGTGGAGGTGTTCGAAGAACTGCACGATCGTGAAGCCGAAGCCGATCAGCGCCACCGACGTCCGCACCCACGACATGAGGGTGCGCTCGAGGCTCAAGCGGGTCCGGATCCACCCGAAATGACTGTCCGAGGTCGGCCTGACTTCGAATCGGTGTGGCTGCGTTCCCTGATCGGCCATCGATCAACTCCTTCTGATAGCAGCGGCTACGCGACGCTGCTTGCATCTCGTCGATGAGTTCAACTTAGGTCCCGCCTCTGGTCGCTCGACCGTAACCCTTACGAACCTTGCCGCGAAAGACCCAGTAGACGCCGATCGTGTAGGCGGCGATGACGGGCAGGACCACAACACCGCCGTAGAACAGAAATCGCAGTGAGGCTTCCGGCGCCGCCGCGTCCGCGACGGTGATGGAATACGGAATCATGTACGGCCAGAGCATCACCCCCAGGCTCAGAAAAGCGGCGAGGAAGAAGAGCGCAGTCATCGCGAACGGCCAGCCATCGCGCTTCTGCCACGCCCCGAAGAAGATCCCCACCAGTGCCAGCACACCGATCGCGGGGAACACGAGGCCCCAGGGCCTTGCGTGCAGATTGCTTCGCGCGACGACGCTGTAGTCGAACGTGAATGCGAACGCCAGGAACAGAACGACCAGGACGCCGGCGGCGAGCCACCGGATGCGGGCGTAGGCCCAGTCACGCAGTTCGCCGTCGCTCTTGAGCACGAGCCAGCCCGCCCCGAGCAGCGCGTACCCGAGCACGAGCCCGATCCCGGTCAGGACCGCAAACGGGTGCAGCCAGCCGAACGGACTGCCGGCGTACTGGCCGTCCACGACCGGGATGCCGCGAATCATCGCGCCGACCGCCGCGCCCTGGACGAACGCGACCACCGTCGAGCCGAGGAAGAAGCCCCAGTCCCAGAGCCAGCGCATGCGCTCGCTCCGGAAGCGGAACTCGAACGCGACGCCGCGGAAGATCAAGCCTAACAGCAACAGCAGGACCGGGAGGTAGAACGCGCCGAGGAACACCGCATAAACGTCGGGAAACGCGGCAAAGAGCCCCGCGCCGATCACCACCAGCCAGGTCTCGTTGCCATCCCAGAACGGGGCGATGGTGTCCATCATCCGGACCCGGTGCGCCTCCTCCCGGGTCGTGCCGAACAGTACCCCGACGCCGAGATCGAGGCCGTCCAGGATGACGTAGAGCAGGATCGCGGCGGCGATCACGCCGGCCCAGAACAATGCGAGATTGCTTGGTTCCATGGCGATTATCCGTCGGTCCGGAGCTTGCTGCCGGTCGCCGTCTCGGCACTGTCTGCGAACGCCATCGGCCGCCTGCCGGTGGCGCCAGGGATGGCTTTCGCGTCGCCTGTTGGCCCTTCATGCAACAGCTTGTAGATGTAGTACATGCCGAACGAATAGACCACGGCGTAGACGAGAACGTAGCAGGCGAGCGAGAACAGCACGTCGCCGGTCGTGAGCGACGGTGTGACCGCGTCCTTGGTGCGCAGCAGCCCGTACACGACCCACGGCTGACGCCCGACCTCGGCCGTAAACCACCCGCAGAGGACGGCGACGAAGCCGGTCGGAAACGCGAGGAACGTTCCCCAGAGAAACCAGCGCGTCGTCTCGAGCCGGCCGCGCCAGCGGAGGAAGTTACCGAACCACGAGACCGCGAGCATGGTCGAGTCCCATCCCCACCATGATCCGGAAGCCGAAGAACGGGATCAGCACCGGCGGCCGGTCGTCCGGCGGGAACGCCTCCAAGCCGATCTCTTTCGCAGTCCAGTTGCCCGAGGCGATCATGCTGCCGAGTTTCGGGATTTCGATCGCGAAGAGATTGCGCTGGTTCTTCTCGTCGGGAATCGCGATCAGCACTTCACTGGCCGGCTGCTGCGTCTTCCAGCGCGCCTCAATCGCCGCGAACTTCGCCGGCTGATGCTTGAGGACGTAGAGACCCGTTAGGTGGCCGAAGAAGAGTTGGATCGGAATCACTATTGCGACGAAGGCAAGCCCCCAATTCAGCATCACGCGCGCCTCGGCGCGATGGATATTGCGCAACACATACCAGGCGCCGGTGGCTGCCACGCACATGCCGGTTGTCAAGAATGCGGCGAGCAGCATGTGCGGCCAGCGGACCATCATCACTGACCCAAGCACGATCTCGCTCCAGTCCGCAGGGATGATCCTGCCGTCGACGATCGTGTGCCCGACCGGCACTTGCATCCAGGTGTTGTTGGCGAGAATCCAGAACGACGAGAACATCGTCCCGAGCGAGACCATGCCGCACGCGAAGAAATAGAAGCGCGGCGACACGCGGTCGCGCCCGAGCAGCATCACGCCGAAGAACGTCGCCTCCAGCATGAAGGCAGTGAAGGCCTCGTAGCCGAGCAGCGGCCCCTGGATCGAGCCGGCCTTCTGCGCCAGCACGCCCCAGTTGGTGCCGAACTGGAACGCCATCACGACACCCGTCACCACCCCCATGCCGAACGAGACCGCGAACACCTTGAGCCAGAAGTCGAACACGCGCCGGTAGAGCGGGTTGCCGGTGACGAGCCGCGCGCCCTCGATCGTCGCCAGCCACGCCGCCAACCCGATCGTGAAAGACGGGAAGATGATGTGGAAGCTGATGAGGAACGCGAACTGGAGGCGCGAGAGGAAGACGGGATCGAGGTCCATGGTCCGAAGTCCCCTGTCATTTCTTCGCGGCGGCGGTTTCGAGGCCCAGGATTACGACCTTCGCGTGCCTCGGCTTCGTTGGCCATGCGACCAAGGTGAATCCGTCAGCCACGGCAACTTTCTGCACGCCGTCCACGGTGTACGTGATCACGCCGCCTCCGATCCCGCCGCCAGTTCCGAGCGGCCCTCCCCAGAGTTTCTGGCCGGTGGAAGAATCCAACGCGTAGAAATTGCCGCCGAGGTCAGCGAAGAACACGATTCCACCGGCCGTCGGCGTGATGGCGGCGACAATGGGATAGTTGGACTTGGCACGCCATTTCCAGACCCCGGTGTCGGCGTCGCTGGCATAGATCCATCCAGCCCAGTGCCCGTCGGTAGGGTCTTCCTTGCCGAACATGTTGATCGGGTTCCACGTCGCCATGCCGGTCCAGGGCTGACCGACGGCCACCGACCGCATTCTCTCGTCAGTCTTGATCGTCACGGTATCGCACCAGTCGACGGTACCGGTGATGATGAGATTCAAGGTCGGATCGTAGCCCGGGGTGTTCCATTCAGAGCCCCCCACCGGACCGGGACAGAAATGAACGTTCTGGCCGACGGCGAAAGTGCCCTCCGCATTCTCGATCGTGGTTACCGGCACCCGGTAGAGCAGGTTGTTGGTGGCGAGATCGTAGCCATAAAGGTGTCCATCCTTCGGTGCGACCGCCATGAGCTGCTTGCCGCCCATGGTCTGAAGCAGGATAGGTGGATTGGATACGTCCCAGTCATGCCAGTCCTTTTTCACGACCTTGAAGTGGCTCTTGTAGTCGCCTGTCTTGGTGTCGAGTACGACAACCGAGTCGGTAAAGAGATTGGTGCCTTCGCGTGCTCCCGAGGCGAAGTCGGGGGCCGGATTGCCTCCCGGGACGTACAGCAACCCGTTCTTGATATCGAGGGTGTACGAGGTCCAGGCACCGCCGCCGCTGATGGGTATGCCGGGCGCGTTGTTCCAGGTCGACGCGTCGAGCGGCGACTTGCCCAGCGGGCCTCGGACCACATCGCCTTCAACTTTGGGGACGAGGAAGAACTGCCAGACGATCTTGCCGGTCTTTCCCTCGAGCGCGTATACATGACCCTTGCCGCCCTTGAAGTCTCCGCCGGCATTGCCGATGTAGACGAGGCCGTTCCAGGCGATCGGCGCCGCCGGCACTGACTCGCCGCGTTTCGGGTCGCAGATCGTCGTCTCCCACACTTGTTTGCCCGTCTTGAAATCGAAGGCCAGCACCCGACAGTCCTGTGTGCCGCGAAACAGCATGCCGTCCATGTAGGCGGCGCCGCGGTTGGCCGGCAGGAGCGCGCCGGGATAATCCAGGCGCGTGCGCCAGTTCTCGGCGCACGTGGCCGGGTTGATGGAGAAGATCTCGAACTCAGCGGTGCCGATCAGAGCGTTGTTCACCATGATCAGGCCGGATTCAAAGGCAGCGAACACGCCGAGGTCGTAGGTGCACAAGACCTTCAGGTTCCCGACATTCTTCGTGTTGATCTGGTTGAGCGGCGAGTAGCGCTGCGATGTCGGTGTTCTGTTGTAGCTTGGCCAGTCGCCGACCGCAGCATTGGGCCATGCCGCATCGGCTAGCGGTGGTGAGGGCACGGCAGCTACCGGCGCTTTGTAGGCGGGATTCGTCTCGACGCTCAACGTTCCCGCCGGCGACGACAGCGACCTGAGAAAGTTGAGCCCGATGCCGCCGGTGGTTGTCATCTGCACGGGGAAAGTGACGTAGAGCACTCCCGCGATAGCCACGCCTGCCACAAACAGCAAGCCGACGATGATGAAGAATTTCCTCTTCCCGCTGCTCATGACCTCTCTCCTGTTAGGTGCCGCCGCCTAGCGCCCGACCCGCACTGCGGCCCGCTGCGCCTCCCTTGTTCTTCTGCCGCGCCGCGTCGCGCATCCGCAGCGCGTCGTAGATCGGCCGGTCCCCGAGCGCGGTCGGCACGGCAACCGCGGCCGCGCACGCCGTGAGCAACGGGACGAAGAGCGTCGTTGCACCGGTCATCTCGACGACGAGCGCAATGCCGGTGATCGGAGCCCGCACGACGGCGACGAACAGCGCCCCCATGCCGATCGCGGCGAAGGCGACGATCGGGGTCGTGAGCAACGGCACCATGGCTTCGGCTGAGCGCCCGAACAGCGAGCCCGCGATCGCGCCGACCACGAGCAGCGGCGCGAACAGTCCCCCGGGGAGTCCGGGGGCATACGAGAGCGGCCCGAGCAGGAGGCGTATCCCGAGAACGAGGACGAGCGCTGCCACGGAGTGGCCGCCGTCGAGCACGCCCTGGATCAGCGTTTCGCCGCCGCCGACGAGCGCTGGCGCGCAGTAGGCGACCAGCCCGACGGTTCCGCCCACCGCCGCGGCGCGGAGCTCGGGCGCGACGCGAACGCGCTCGAGAAGATCGATGGCGGCGACGATCATCCGGTTGTATGCGACCCCAACGAGCCCGACGAGCGCGCCGAACAGGAGGAAGAGCAGATAGCCCGGAAAGAGATCGACCTCGATCGCCGGCACGGAGAACACAAGCCGGTCGCCGACCAGCGCGCGCATCACGGCGAGCGCGGCGCTGCACGCGGCGAACGTCGCCACGGCGACGCGCAGCTCGAAGCGGCGAACGAGCTCCTCGAGCACGAACACCGCGCCGGCCAGCGGCGCGTTGAACGCCGCCGCAAGGCCCGCGCCTGCGCCGGCGGCGAGGAGCACGCGGGCGTCGGCGGCGCCCAGCCTGAACCAGCGACTGGCGAGGTGCCCGACCGTCGCGCTCATCTGCACGGTCGGCCCTTCGCGGCCGAGCGCGAGGCCCGCGCCGAGCGCGAGCACGCCGCCGAAGAACTTGACCGGCAGCACCGCGGCGCCCGTGACGCGCGCGTCGCCGCGCACGACTGCCTCGATGTGCTGGACGCCGCTGCCCGAGGCCTCGGGTGCGAAGCGCCGCACGAGCCAGCGCGCGAAAAATGCCGCCGCGGCGGCGACCACGACGGGCACGAGCCAGCCGATCCACGGCGCCGTGTGCGACCAGGCGACCAGCGCGTCGCGCAGCGCGCCGGCGCGGTCGACGAGGGCGTGGAACGCGCTGCCGACGAGCCCGGCCAGCGCGCCGACCGCCAAGCCGGCGACCGCGAGCTTGAGCAGGCCCGAGCGATCCTCTTCGGCATCGGTCTGAGGTGCGGCGGCCATGTCCCGTTGGTCAGCGCGGTCACGTCTTGCGTTTGTGGAGCACCCCAGCAACGATGGCGAGGGTGGGATCAAGAATCGCAACCGCCACCAAGATATGCGGAAAAACGCCCGTAATTGCGAGGGGCAGTAGCTCTGCAGGGACGAGCACCACACGGTCGAGGATGGAAGCGGGGCCGAATTGTCGAGCGCCGGAACGACCGCCAAAAACGTAAAGCCAGCCAATCACGCCTAGCGCCATGCCAACCACACGGAAGAGCGCACTCTCGTCCCCGACGAATGCCCTATCCATGAAGATCGTTTGCACCACGCCGGGCCAAACAATGAGTAGGCCCCCGAGCGCAAGATACATATAACCATTCAGCACTGCCCATTTCGATTCGGCGGACAAGTTAGCGGGCTTCGCGAGAAGATCGTCGAAAAATGACATAGCGTTGCCTCTTGGGTGCCGACTGCGGCTACTCGAACGCGAAGATCTTCTTCCAGTCGTTCTTCATGCTGATGACGAGCGCCTGCACCCCGAAGGCGAGCGCGGCGCCAAGCGCAAGCATGCGAACGAACATGAAGGGCAAACGAGGCCTCACAGGACACCCTTTCCCGACTCAACAGCATGCTTCGCACCCCTCGCGCCCGCCAATCCGTGTGCGCACGTAGGTCACGTAGCGTCTCCGTGAATCTTTTGTGACAGGACGGGCTCCTCCCTTCTCTCGGCGGACAGTCCCTGGCGTGAGCAGTCGGCAACGCGGAAGAATTCAGGGCTAGCTCATGCGCCGCGCTTACAGGCCTTGCTTACGGCGGCGCGGAGCTGCCGAGCGCTGACCGGACGCTCGAGGAAGTCCGTCGCCTCGAGGCGCGCGATGTCGACCGCAGTCCGGAAGGCGCTATGCGGGCCCAGCACGATCACCGGAAGCGTCGCGCCCCTGTCGCGTAGCTCGCGGACGAGCTCGAGCGTCGCCGTGTTGTCGGGCTCGGCCGATGCGACCAGGCAGGCGTCTTTGCCGCCGCTAATGCCAATGCGTGCGAGCAGCGCCGCGCCGTCGTCCAGGAAGACGACGGCGTCGACGATCGGGCCGAGCGTCGATTCGATCCATGTCCGCTCATCCGGATCGGGATCGATGACGTAGATGGTGGTTGGCATGAGCCCCAGGGCCCGCACGGCGAGTCCGCGGGCACCACCCTCCGTCAGTGCCCTGCGCTCCCAACGAATCTCTTCCGCTCCGACGCGATGATGGACCCGAAGGCGCGAAGGGCCTATCCCGGCGGCCACGGATGCCGCGTACGTGGAGCGGAATGCAAGTGCGGGGCCGCGCGGCGGCACGCCCGCCGGCGGCGCGGCGAGCAGTGGTTACTCGGCGGGTCGCTCGAGGGTGAGGCGCATCAGCTCCGTAACCGAGCCGACGCCAAGCTTTTCGAGCAGCCGGCTGCGATGCTGCTCGACCGTTCGATGGCTGATCGAGAGCTCCTTGGCGATGACCTTGCTCGGCAGCCCTTTGAGCGCGAGCGCCATCACTTCGGCCTCCCGTGCGGTCAGCGTCGCCACGCGCTCCGCGAGCCCGCCGGCGTGTGAGGCCGGAGCGCGCTGCGCGGCATCCCGGCGCAGCGCCTCGTCGATCGCGTCGAGCAGCTGCTGCTCGTGGTAGGGCTTCTGCACGAAGTCCACCGCGCCGTCCTTGATCGCGTTGACCGCCATCGCGATATCCCCGTGCCCGCTGATGAACACGATCGGGATGCGCGCGCCCATCTCCTTGAGCTTCGCCTGCAGCGCGATCCCGCTCATGCGCGCCATGCGCACGTCCAGGACGAGGCAGCCCGGACGCGCCGGGTCGAATGCCTCGAGGAACTCCAGCGCCGAGCGGAAGGTCTGGGTCGCGAGCCCGACCGAGCTCACGAGCTCCTTGACCGAATCCCGGAACGCTTCGTCGTCGTCGATGATGAATACGGCGGGTTCGACCGTGTCTTTGTTCATTCGCGTGTCAGTCCGTCGGCGCCGCCACCGGGAGCGTGAACCGGAACACCGCGCCGCCGCCCGGATTGTGCGATGCCCACAAGGCGCCGCCGTGCGCCTCGATCAGCTTGCGGCAGATCGCGAGGCCGACGCCCAGCCCGGTGGGTTTGGTCGAGTAGAACGACTCGAAGACGTGCTCGAGGTCGCCCTCGGCGATGCCCGCGCCCCGGTCCGCGACCTGCACCGACACCGCGTCGGCCCCGTCGGGTCCGATCTCGATCGCGATCTCCCTGGAGACGCCCGGGTGCGGCAGCTCGACCGCCTCCATCGCGTTGCGCAGGAGGTTGAGAACCACCTGCTGCAGATGGATCTCGTCGACGACCACCACCGGCAACGCATCGTCCGTCTTCAGGTCGATGCGGATGTCGCGCAGCTCACAGTCCGTCTTCACCATGTCGACGCAAGCCCCGACCGCGCGCGCGACATCGATTTCCTTCGGTTCGAGTTCGTGCCGTTGCACCATGCTGCGCATGCGCGTCACCACGTCGCCGGCGCGGGTCGCCTGACCGATCACCTTGTCCAGCAGGTCCGCGATTCGCGCGAGGTCGGGCGAGTCCTCTCTCGTGCGGCGGCGCGCAGCCAGCGCGTAGTTCTCGATCGCCCCCAGCGGCTGGGTGATCTCGTGGGCAAGCGCGGCCGACATCTCCCCGGCTGTGTGCACCCGCACGAGGTGCGCCAGGCGCTCCCGCCAGTGCGCCGCCTCGACCTCCGCGGCCTGCTTCCGGCGCTCGGCCGATTGGCGCGCGTGCAGGCTCGCGAACACCTCGGCCAGCAGACTCACGCCGGGGGCGAGGCCCTCGTGCCACGTGCGGTCTTCGTGCGTGCTCGCGAGAAAAAGCGCGCCCGCGACCGCGCGGGAGACCAGGAACGGCACGGCCAGCATCGAGCGCACCCCGAGCTCGCGCAGCTTCGGCAGGTCGGCACCCGCTTCCGGGGGCAGTTCGGTGTCCCGCGTGAAGCGGACGACCACGCCGCGGACCAGCCGGGCGCTGACCCACGGGAGGTCGGGTGCGACCGACGGCGCGGGCGGTCCCGCGGGCTGCCAATGGTCCGTTCTGCGGAACTCGTCGCGACGGGGAACCCGCTCCCACAGGCTCACCCGCTGTAACCCGAGGAAGAGGCCGATGTCCTTGAGCCCCTGCTTGACCGCGCCACCCTCGTCGCCCGGCCGGGCAAGGAACAGCGACGCGAGGATGCTGGACGCCAGGCGTTCGAAGCCGGTCGCCTCCTTTAGCTCTTCCTGCGCGCGCTTGCGGGCGAGGGCGCCGCCGAAGATCTGGGCCAGGAGCCCCATCCGCTCGAGAAGCTCCGCCGGCCAGGTCCGCTCCCGCCGGACGGTGCCGAAGCTGAGGCCTCCGTACAACTCCCCGTCGACGATCATCGGCATCGTCACGTGGGATTTCAGCCCGATGCGCTCATAGTTCACCCGGTCGACGCTTGCCTCCGGGGGCAGGTCGTCCAGACGCTCGAACACGACGGGCCGGTTTGCGACGATGAGCGACCATGCCCAGGGCCAGAGTTCCGGCCCCGGCCCGAGCGTGGGGGCGCGCACCACCCCGGAGCCGGCATAGGAGTGCGTGATCTCGATCTGTCCGCTTGCCGACGACCTCGAGTTCAGGGTGCTCCGATCGATACCGAGGGCTGCGACGATGCGACGCAGCCCGTCGTCGATGGCTTCGTCGATGCGCGCCGCCGGGAGGTTGATGAAGCCGGCGGACAGTTCCACGAGCAGCCGCTCGAACCGGGACAGCTCGTCGGCGGGCAGCGACGCCGGCGTCGCATCGGCGAGGGGGTGCTTGCCGATCATCGGTGCGGTGCGCACGGCTGCTGACGGGCGGGGGCTACGAGATCGTGAAGTTGCGAACGCGGCGGAAAGTATATCCTTCGTTCCCGTCGCTTCAATGCACCAGCCGAAGGGTCGCGGCGTGCGCGTGTACCACCTGCTCTGCGCACTGATCTCAGGGGCGCTCGTAGCCTTCGCGCCCACCTACGCAGATGCGCAGGACACGGCCAGGGGCCCCGTCCGGATTCTCCTGGGTTTCGCCGATGACGCGGGTTACGCGTTTGCGCAGCTGATCAGCGAGAGCATCGGCACCACGATGGGGCGGCCGGTCGTCATCGAGCGCAAGCCCGGCGCGACCGGACGCATCGCCGCCGAGGCGCTCAAGAATGCCGACCTGGACGGCACGACGCTGTACCTCGCACCGATCGTCGTGCCGGTGCTGGCCCCAATGGTGTTCAAGAACCTCCATTACGATCCGGTGAAGGACTTCGCGCCCGTCACGCAGGTGCTGACGTTTCGATATGCGCTGGCGGTCGGGCCGAACCATCCGGCGCGGACGGCCCCGGAGTTCGTTGCTTGGGCAAAGACCCATGGCAAGGAGGCGACTTTCGGGACGGCGGGCGCAGGCAGCGTCCCGCACTTCTTCGGCGTGATGATCGACCAGGCAACCGGCACGCACCTGGTTCACGTGCCGTACAAAGGCGCGGCGCCGATGCTGGCCGACCTGATGGGCGGCCAGATTGCGGCCGGCGTCGATTCGCTGACCAACCTGATCGAGCTGCATCGCGCCGGCAGGATCCGGATCGTCGCGATTTCGGGCGCCGAGCGTTCGCCGCTGTCACCGGCGGTACCGACGTTCAGGGAGCAGGGCCTGGCGGCCGTCGACGCGGTCGGTTGGGTCGCCGTCTACGCCCGCGCGGGAACGCCGATGCCGGTGATCGATCGGTTGTCGGCGGCGATCGTCGCGGCCCTGCGTACGCCGGAGATCAGGGAACGGTTCCTCAGCCTCGGCGTCGAACCGACCGGCACGACACCCAAAGCGCTCGCGGCGATTATGGCCGCCGACACCGCGCGCTGGGCCCCCATCGTCAAGGCCTCTGGATTTACCGCCGAGTAGCGGTCACGTGCATGCGCGCGACTAGCGTCGATCTATCCGCGCATTGAGATGATGGTGGCCAAGGACGGAATTGAACCTCCGACACAAGGGATTTTCAGTTATTCACCCCGGTGCCTCGGCAGTTCTTAGCCGTTTCTAGCAGTTCTTGCAAGCCATTGAATATACACGGCGGCCTCCCTTAGCCGGCATCGTGCCAGCGTCGGCGGCAGCTACCCTCGCCGCATCGCCGCTCGGCGGCCGCTAAACGCGAGCGTTGCGCGTCATGCCGTGCGCCGCGCCGACGGAGCCAATCGTCGTCCCGCGTAGAGGATAGCCGCGAGCGCGAACGTCGAAACCGTCCGGAGCGGAGATTGCTGCATGATCGCCACTAAGAAAAAAACCCGCCACGCGGGCGGGGTCCTGTTGCGCTAGGTGCTACTCAGTGCAGCTTTCGGCGGCGAGCGAATCTGAGACCGGCGAGGCCGAGGCCGAGCAGGGCGAGGGTGCCGGATTCGGGCACGGTCGCGGTCGCGGCGGCGAACTCCAGATTATCCCAAGCGATGCCCGCGACGTTGCCGGTCCAGCGAGCTTCGAAGCGAACTATGCCAGCACCCGACAAAGTGAGTTGTGTATACGGGTCACCACCCCAGTCACCCGAAGCCGCGAGACCGAGGCTGTTATTCGCCGCATCGAACACTTGGAGCGTCCAGGAATCGGTATCGCCACCCGCGTCGCCTCCCCAGAGGCTGACAAGAGTGATTGGACTATCGAAGGTTCCATTGAGCCCGACCCCCAACTCGTCACTGACCGAGTTCACCGGAGAACGATAGGAGGCGCCATCTCTATCGTCGGAATAGATCTGTGCGTTGCCGGACATACCATACAAAGTGACCCCGCCAAGATTAGCGCCCTGGAGGTTCGCGCCGTCTGCATAACCTTCGAAATTGATCAAGGTGGCGCTGGCGATGGGTACAACAGCGAGGAGTCCCGCAGCCATCAACCCCGTGACCATTGACTTTTGATTCATACGGTTCCCTAGTAAGAAACTATCTTCGAACCTCTACGAGAGGCTACGCCCCGACTCGTGCGACGATTGTCAAATCCTGCAACGGAGATGACAGAATGTGACGGTGGTCACGCCGTGCAAATTCCGGCCTGCGCCTTCGTCGCGCTCGCGTCGCGTGGCAGTTCACCGTCGAAACGTCGGCGCTTCCTGATGCGCACGCTAGCGAAAGTGCGAACGGAAATGAGCCCGGCTGGCCTACAACATGAAGCGAGTGATCAGGCTGCTTGCAACCGCTGCGCTGATCAAAGCAATGCAGGCATAGCGCGAGCGCGCCTGGTCATGAGATCGGCACCGGCATGGTGGGGGTAATACGTTGTGCCCCCTTGCGCGCGGACTGCAACGCTTCCCGCGCTGTGACGGCGTCACACGCGGCGGCCGATGCGGCACAGGCGGCTGGTATCCTCCGCTAATGTTCTGGGAAAGGCTCGCCGAGTCGCTCGAGAAGGCGTGGAGCGTGATTCGTTCCGCGTCGCTCGACAAGGAGTGGAGCGTGATTAGTTCCGCGCCCTTTGGCTTCGTCCTGTTCCTCGTGATCGCGACAGCAGTCGTTATCTGGAAGATTGCGTCTGCATGGCACCAAAGAGAAATCGATGCCCTGCGCGCGACTCTGACCAACAAGGACAACTTGGCAGCTCTGCAACGGAGTGAAATGCATCACTTAAAGGCCGATGTTGCTGCACTGAAGACTCAATTAGAGGTGACGAGGAAGGATGACAAGATTCCTCCAGCAGACCTAGTGCCCATTCTCTATGGCGACCCAGCGTTGACGCAGTCGTTCTTGGAGCTTACGTCCAGAGAGGGCTTAAACTTAAAGGCCGACCCAACCAAGCCGGACTTGATTGTTGCTGTACTGACTTCGTTATCGAGGACTGATCAACGCAAGATCGCGGCTGCGCGGCATCTCGCTGGTATGGGGCTTGTAGGGGAGGTAAAGGAATCCGCTCCCGGCACCGTGACGGTAGTGGGCAGTGCCGCAGCCGCTGATCTCCGACGCGTTTTGGATTTGACTGGTCAAAGTAAGATTACCGCCGGGTCGGCTGAGCTACGGGTTGGTGCGTCAGAAAAGAAGACGGGCGAGTCAGGGCGCGAATGATCCAGCCCTCGCCGGCCACGCTAAACCCCGCCCGATCTCCGTCGCTACCCCCGGGGATCACTTCGTTCCCGGCTGCTTACAATCCGCTCACGTGGAACTTATGTTAGCGCCCGCTTACATTAGCAGCCGCTACATTGTTGGTGGCCAAGGACGGAATTGAACCGCCGACACAAGGATTTTCAGTTCGCCTGTGGCCGACGTAGTGGTTGTGAAATCAGTAACTTCCGAGGACGCCCGTTGCGTCTTTCGCAGCACGATGCAGGACTTTGCACAGCTGATCCCCGCAAAACTCACGCGAGACTCGCGGCCGCTTTCGCGGCTCCATACTTCAAGGCTCGCGACGATCCGGCGCCGGGCGGGAAATACGGACGATACCAGTGCGAATCGTGACGACGGCGCGAGCCTCAAGATCCGCCGAGTGGCGTGAAAGGAGATCGGAGAAGATTTCGATGCGCCTGTCCGCGGGAACGTCGGGAAGGCGAACGAGGCCCCGGTGCGGCCGTTCATCCGCGAAGATCAAGACGCCAAAGTCGGTATCGATCGTAACCAAGATCCGGTCATCGTCGACCGCCCGTTGCAGGATTGCAGCGTCACCGGGATCGTCACCCAGTTGGGCAGCCTCGACGGTGTCGTGTCCTTGATCCCGCAACCACTGTGCAAGGCGCGCCAGCGCAGCGGTCGACGAGAAAGCGCATCCCTCAGTTGATTTTGACGGCGTCAAGGGCGTCGTTCGCGATGACCGCGCGGGCATACGCAAGGCATGCCTGGATATCGGTGCGGGTCAGGCTCGGGTAGTCGGCCAGGATGCCTTCGACGGTTTCGCCTTGCGCGAGCAGGCTCAGGATTAGCTCGACGGAGATCCTCATTCCACGGATGATCGACTTGCCACCGAAAATCTCGGGATTCGACGTGATGTGCGAAAGCAGCTCGCGGTCGTTCATGGTCTGCCAGCCTCGGATTTTTCAAACTGCTCAACAGCATACATCACGAACGCAACCCCGCGCTGCCCCGCCCGACGAACGATGGCCCGACGTGCCTACGCGCCATCAAGAGGCTGGCATCCGTAGCGATCGGAGCCAAATTCGGCGACCTCCCGAGATAGTTCGTCGTGCGAGTAGCGCGCCCGAGCAGGCAAAGGAACTGGGCATCTCCGAACAGGAAGTCATCAAGAACGTCATGCTCAAGGAGACGGTGGACGGAGAATTCACCACGGTCGAGGACGTGGCCGAAGCGACCCTGTTCTGCGCCGCGTTCCCGTCCAACGCGATGACCGGCCAGTCCTTCGTCGTCAGCCACGGCTGGTTCATGCAGTAGCGCGGGTGGGGTAGCGGGCCGACAGTTCGCGACCTGCCGGTATCTCAGACATCAGGCCTTAGGAAGGAAAAGTCATGAAAGTCATCATCGTTGGCGGTTCGGCTGGCGGCGCCTCGTGCGCGGCGCGTCTGCGCAGGCTGGACGAGAAGGCCGAGATCATCATGGTGGAACGCGGACCGTACGTTTCGTACGCGAACTGCGGGCTGCCCTATCACGTCGGCGACGTCATCCCGAAGGAAGCGAGTCTTTTCGTCGCGGACGCGAACACGTTCCGCTCCCAGTTCGCCGTCGACGTGAGAACGGGTTGCGAGGCCACCAAGATCTCGCCGGACAAGAAGACCGTCGAGCTGCGCAATGTCGCAACCGGCGAGGTGACGACCGAGTCCTACGACAAGCTCGTGCTGTCGCCCGGCGCGCCGTCGATCCGCCCGCCCCTGCCCGGCATCGACCTCCCGGGAATCTTCGAGGTGAGGACCGTGCCCGACACGCGGGCCATCCGCGAGTGGATCGAACGAGGGTCCCTGTTCCTCTCCGGGATGCACAAGTACTCGGGCTTCCAGACGGTGAGGCCCAAGACCCATGCGGTGGTCATCGGGGGCGGATTCATCGGCCTCGAGACGGCGGAGAACCTCGTGCATCGCGGGTTCGACGTCACCCTCGTCGAGATGGGCGATCAGATCCTGGCGCCGCTCGATCCGGAAATGGCGCGCATCGTCGAGGGCTACGTGGAGCGGCATGGCATCCGCCTGGCGCTCAACGACGGCGTGGCCGGATTCCAGAAGGCTGCCAACGATACGCTGGCTGTCCTCACCAAATCCGGCAAGTCGTATCCGGCCGACATCGTGATCCTCGCGCTCGGCGTGCGCCCGGACACCGCGCTGGCGAAGACCGCCGGACTGGAAATCGGCCAGCGCGGCGGGATCCGCGTCGACGAACACATGCGCACGAGCAACCCGGACATCTTCGCCGTCGGCGACGCCGTCGAAGTCAAGGACTTCGTGACCGGCGAGTGGAGTCTCATCGCGCTCGCCGGGCCGGCGAACCGGCAGGGCCGCATCGCGGCCGACGTGATCGCCGGGCGCGACTCCCGCTTCCGCGGCAGCCAGGGCACCTCGATCATCGGACTCTTCGGCGGGGCGGCCGCCTGGACCGGTGCCAGCGAGAAGACGCTCAAGCGGATCGGCGACAAGGACTACGAGAAGATCTACCTCTACCCGAACTCGCACGCCGGCTACTACCCGGGCGCCAAGCCGATCGCGATGAAGGTCATCTTCCGCAAGTCGGACGGGAAGCTCCTCGGCGCGCAGGCGCTCGGCGAGGACAACGTGGACAAGCGGATCAGCGCGCTCGCCATGGCGCTCCAGATGGGCGCGACCGTCTACGACCTCGAAGAATCGGAGCTGTGCTACGCGCCCCAGTTCGGCAGCGCGAAGGATCCGGTCAATTTCGCGGGAATGGTCGCAGCCGATGTCCTGCGTGGCGACATGCCGATCAGCCACTGGGATGGTGCCGGAAAAGCGTTCCTCCTCGACGTGCGCGAACCCGTGGAGCTCGCCGTGGAGAGTGCGCCGGGCGCGGTCAACATCCCGCTCGGTCAGCTCCGGGCGCGTCTCGGCGAGCTCCCCCGCGATCGGGAGATCCTCGTCATCTGCCGGTCCGGCCAGCGCGCCTACTCCGCGACACGGATGCTGTTGCAGAAGGGGTTCAAAGCCAGAAACCTCGCCGGAGGCATGCTGTCGCGAGCCCACGCTGCAACCTTCTGGACGAGTTGACCCAGACCGCGAACGGATCACCACGCACTGGGCCGCCGCATTAGCGCTGGCACCATGGATCCATTGCAATTGCTCGTAAAGGGCACCATCGTGGTCTTCGTCGTGTCGAGCATGCTGTCGATCGGACTTGCTGCGCGAAGCGCCGAGATCATTGCGCCCCTGCGAAGTCCCGTGTGGGTCCTCCGCGCGCTGATTGCCAACTTCGCGCTGGCGCCTGTCGTGGCATTGTCGATCGCCGCCGTGCTGCCGATCGACCACGGGTATGCGCTGGGATTAATGATGCTCGGCTTCGCCGCGGGCTCGCCGATGTTGCCCAAGCTCGCCGAAGCCGGCCGTGCCGACGTGGCGAGCGCGACGGCCCTGATGGTCTTGCTGATGGCGGGCAGCATCGTGGTCATGCCGCTGGCGCTGCCGCTGTTCGTTAAGGGCGTTCAAGTAAACCCCTGGCGGATCGCGGCGCCGCTCGTGGTTCTGATGCTCATTCCGCTTCTGCTCGGCATGGCAGGGCAGCGCTTTGCGCCGCAGACCGGCGCAAAGCTGCTGCCGGCGGTCACGCGGACTTCCAACATCGGCTTCGTCGCCGTAGTGCTCCTCGTCTGCGGCACGAACCTCACCGCGCTGGCGGGAGTCCTGGGCAGCGGCGCGATCGGCGCAGCGATTCTCTTCGTCGTGCTGGTGTTCGCTGGCGCATGGGCGCTTGCGGAGCGGAATGCGGCCGGGCGCCGCCTGCTCGGCTATGCAACGGCCGGCCGCAACGTCGGCGCGGCCCTCGTCACCGCCGGGGCGAGCGCCGCCGAGCCCAAGGCTACCGTCATGCTGATCGTGACGGGAGTGGTCGGGCTGGTATTGCTGCTTGCCGCCGCCACCTGGGCTCGCCGGCGACATGCCGCAGGCTGAGCGGCAGTTGCAAACGCCTAGGTGGGCTACGGGTTGCTTCGCGCACGATCGCACTGGGCGGCTTCATTTCAGCACGAACTGCGAGAACGGCATCGACTCCCACCTCGACTGGGCCGTCTCGCGGTTCCCGCCTCGGTCCAAAGCGGCCACTAGGCCCGTCAATACGCGTGCTTTCAGTTGGTCGAGCCCAGTTGACCTGCATCAAATTGAAGAAGAGATGTGCGCGATGCCGTTACCCGGCGTGAGGACCAGATCCTGCTCGAGGACCGGGGTCGCATCGCGGCGGAAAACGCCGCGCTCTCGGCTGAGATCACCGGCAACGCGGCGGCCAGCGGAGCGCGGACCGGCGCACCGCCGGCTGTTGCCGGGATATCACGGCACGCGGATCGCGCCGGCGATGTCGCGGCTTACGCTGGCGAGTGCGCGGCTGTGCGCGGCGACGAGAGCGTCGAAGCCGGCGCCGGACACCGTCTCGCGCACCGACGAGCGCCCGGTCTTCGTCGCTCCGCCAGCGGCGCGACGGACCGTCCAGAGCGCATCGATCGTCACCGCCTCCCCGAGCACCGAGTCGAAACGCTGGATGTCGACGAGCACCTGGTAGTCCGGGTTCGCGAGCGTGGTCTGCGCGTAGGCCCAGACGCGCGCCGTGCCGAGCTCCTGCGCCAGGTTCGCAGCGATCACGCGCGCGACCTCGCTCTTCAGCGGGCTCGCCCAGCGCTGGAACTCGTAGATCGCCACCTGGTTGGCGGCGACCTGCACCACCATCTGCGGCTGGTCGATCACCTCCGGCAGGGTCACCGGTCCGACCGCGACGCTGGAAGCCGTCGCACCGACCGCGGGCGCCGGCGCGCTCGCCGCCGCGGACAGCGTGTAGTAGCGCTCCTTCGGCGGGCTGCCGCAGGCCGCGAGCAGCAGCAGGGCGAGACACGCGACAGCAGGGTGCAGGCGCATCACTTGGGCTCCTCCGGCGGCTTGCCGAAGATCAGGGACTGGGGTTGGCGCTCGAGGTAGTCGGTGAGCGCGCGGATCGACGCCGCCGCACGGGTGAGCTCGCGCAGCGTCTCGCGGAGATCGGTCTGCAGCGGCGAATCGGTCGCGAGCGCGCTGTCGGCGCTCTTGAGCGCCCGGCGCCCCTCCTCGAGCGTCCGGTTCAGCTCGGGCGCCGTTTCCGCGTCGAGCCGCTTGACCAGTACGTCGGCGCTCTTGAGCGTCTGGTCGAGCGTCGCCATCACCTTGCGCACGTCCGCACTGATCTGCTCGTATTGCACCCGGTCGAGCTTCTTGACGATGCTCGCGACCGTCGCCTCGAGGTCCTCGAACGCGCCCGGGATCGTCGGGATCTCGAGCGGCCGCTTCGCGGTGTCGAACTTTGCTTTCGGCGCGTCGGGGAAGAAGTCGACCGCGACGTACTGCTGCCCCGTGAGCAGATTGCCGGTCCGCAGCTGGGCGCGGAAGCCCCGCTCCACGAAGAGTGCATAGCGCCTCAGGCGCGCCTCCGGGGTCTGTAGGACCGGCAGCACGGCACCCATGTCGTCGGAGCGCATCCGCAGGCGGTGCGGATAGAGGTGGACCTCGACCGGCTGCACGAAATTGAACGCTTTCGGATCGAACTCGACGCCGATCCGGAGGACTTCGCCGATGGTCACGCCGCGGAAGTCGACCGGCGCGCCCACCGCGAGGCCCCGCACCGACTGCTTGAACACGAGGACGAAGTGCTCGATCTCGAGGTCGGGGTGCTTCATCGCCGCCTCGTGCGTGCCGAACAGCTTGAACACGGCGTTCGCGTCGGCAGCAGGCGCCACGCCGCCGTCGAGCGGCGTCTGGAACGCGATGCCGCCGATGAGGATCGAGACGAGCGACTCGGTCTGCACCCGGACGCCGGACGCGTCGAGCGACACGTCGACGCCGCTCGCGTTCCAGAAGCGCGTGTTGGCGGTGACGTACTGGTCGTAGGGCGCACGCACGAAGATCCTGATCGACACGCCCTTCCCGTCCTTGTCGAGCTCGCGGGCGATGACCTCGCCGACATGCAGCCGCCGGAAGTAGACCGGCACGCCCACGTCGTGCGACCCGAGGTCGTCGGCCTTCAGGATGAACTCCCGCCCGGGGTCCTCGTGGGTGACGATCGGCGGCACGTCGAGGGCGACGAACTCGCGCCGCTTCTCTTTCGCCCGGCCGGGATCCACCGTGACGTAGGGGCCGGAGAGCAGCGTCCCGAGCCCGGACACCCCGCCCGCGGTGATCCGCGGCCGCACCGCCCAGAACCGCGTGTCCTCCACGAGCAGGTCCGCGGCGTCCTTGTCGAGCTCGGCGGTGGCGACGACCCGCTTGCGGTCCGCGGCGAGCGCGATGTCCTTCACCAGGCCGACGTCGACGTCCTTGTACTTGATCTTCGTCTTGCCGGCTTCCAGGCCTTCGCCGGTCTGGAAGCTGATCGTGATCGTCGGGCCGCGCTCGAGGATCGTCTTCACCGCGAGCCAGCCGCCGGCGAGCACCGCCACGATCGGGATGATCCAGATGAGCTGCGGCGCCCAGCGCCGCTTGGGTGCCGGCACCGCCTCGGGAAGGTCCGGAAGTTCGCGCGCGCGCGGCGTATCAGCCATGTTTTTTCTCCGCAGTGTCCCAGATCAGCCGCGGATCGAAGCTCTCGGCCGCGAACATCGTCAGCACCACCACCGCCCCGAACGCGATTGCGCCGGGACCGGCCCTGATGCTCATCAGGCCGCCGAACTGGACAAGCGCAGTGAGGATCGCCGCGACGTAGATGTCGATCATCGACCACCGGCCGACGATCTCCAGCACGCGGTAGAGCCGGGTGCGCTCGCGCGGCGCCCAGGTGGAGCGCCGCTGCACGGAGACGAGGAGGTACGTCAGCGCTCCGAGCTTCGAGAACGGGACCGCGATGCTGGCGATAAACACGATCACCGCGAGCGGCCACGACCCCGAGATCCACAGAAAGATCACGCCGCTCAGGATCGTGTCGGTCTCCGAGCCGAAGAGCGAGCCGGTCTCCATCACCGGCAGCAGGTTGGCCGGGACGATCAGGACGCACGCGGCAATCAGCAGCGCCCAGGTGCGGGCGATGCTGTCCGGCTTGCGGAAGTGCAGGCCCGCGCCGCAGCGCGCGCACGCCAGCTCGTGCGCACCGCCGGCCGGACGGTGCACCAGCCCGCAGGCGTGGCAGGCGAGAAGGCCCGCTTGGGCTGCAGTTATTGCGGTCACCGCGCCGCCTCCACCCGCGCCCAGAGCGCGTGCGAATCGAACGAGGCGGCCGCGGCCGCGACGAGGAACATCAGCGCGCCGAACGACCACAGCGCGATCCCGGGCACGACCGAGGCGAGCGCCGCAAGCTTCGTGAGCGCGATCAGCGTGCCGAGCATGAACACCTCCACCATGCCCCACGGGCGCACGGCGTCGACCAGGCGGAACACCGCGGGCAGACCGCGCGGCACCCGCCCGATCTTGAGCGGCAGGAGCATGTAGAGCAGCGCGCCGATATTGAGGGCGGGCATCAGGATCGTCGTGACGAAGACGAGCGCGGCGACGCTCGTCATGCCGTTGTCGTGCAGCGCCCGCACCGTGCCGAAGAGCGTGGTCGAGGTGTGGTTGCCCTGCGCGTTCAGCCCGACGATCGGAAAGGCGTTCGCCACGAGGAACAGCACCGCCGCCCCGAGTGCGTAGGCGAGCGTGCGATCGAGGCCGTCGGGCGTGTTGCGGTAGAGGACCGCGCCGCAGCGCGGGCAGCGCGCGGTGCCACCGGGGGCGAGCGGCACCTCGCGCTGGAGGAGGTCGCACTCGTGGCAGGCGAGGAGTTGTAGGCTTGATCTCAACGTGAACACTACCCTTGATTAGCGACGAACCTCAGCAGGCGCTCACGCCCGTATTCGATCCGAGCAGCGCGTTCGGGTCGCTCGAGGTCTTGGCCACATACAACGCGCCGACGTAAACATTGATCTTTAATGCAGTCGCCTAGCGCAAGCCGAGCCCGTTGAGCGTCAGATTGGTGCTTTCGACCTGGGCTTGGTCGGGAAAGTTGACGCCCCTGCATTCCTTGCCCTCCGCGACGCCCGTACCCAGAGCCGCGACCACGAATGCATGCAGCAGAATTCCTTTCATACCGGGTTTCATCCTGCCTCCAAGGGTAATCATTCGCCCACCATCTGCAATGAATGGGACTTCAACCCACCGGCCGCCAGCGCCTGTTGATGAGCACCCACAGCCGGAAGACGCGGCCGACGGCCTCGGCCATTAGCGGCCAATCTGCTCCAGCGCGTGCCTAATTGGCGCGCTAGAGATTTGCATCAGTCCGTGGAACGGCCGATTCATCTCCAGGATCAGGAATATCGCGCCCGCGACCGTCAGCGCGCCGACGAATAACGCCGCAGTGACGGTGGCGTTGCGGCGCGCGTAGAGACCGAAGCCAACGAAGAGCATAACAAGCCAGAACACCAGCACGACGAAGAAGGGCCAGGACAGGGAGCCTCCGGCTTGTAGGTACAGCAGGCGGATGGTAGTGCCCATGGTCGTCATGAGCTGCAGAGCACGGCCCTGGGCAGATCGCTGGGCCTCGGATTTGGGCGTCAGGCGGGAGACCGTGGCGAACAGGTCTTCCGCCGGCCTGTAAGTTTGCGGCGCGCGCATGGCCGCTCGTGCGGCGCCAGCATCGGGCCACAGCCGCGCGAGTTCGGTCTCGACCATGCGACGTAGCTGCGCCCGGCTGTCGTTCGCTTCCGGGCCGTAGTGGGCGAACAGCGCATCGAGCTGAACAATTTGTGCGCCGAGTTCTTGCACTTCGCTCTCCTGCCTGTCGTATGAACTGTGCGCGGATGCTATCAGCAGGCTCAGGACCAGGGCGGTGATGGTTGCAACCAGGCCCATCACCAGTTTGACCACGTCCCTCGTTTCGGCATCCTGATGATGCGCGGGGACGCGGACGGCGATGCCCGCCAGCGCCCCGCCGAAAACGAAAACGAATACGAGGACGGCGATGAGCGTGGAATTCATGGAGCAACCCTCTGCGGCAGATTCGCAATTCGTGCGGTTGGCCGTCCGGGGTACGTCCCATGGGCGCCGTGGCTTGAGAGGAATACATCATCTGATAGGGCACTCGTGCGCTCCCTACTCATATTCGGGCGGACCGTACTGCGACGGAACTGCGGATCCCAAGCGGGACGTATGAGAACTCGCAAATGGCGGTTTGGCAAGTATCGGCGACGCAGGCATCAGCCGGGTCGAGCACAGTTTGCCTGCGGGACCGAATTGAGCTCAGCTGCCGTGGCTGCGGAAACCTCCTGCAACGGCGCAAAGCAAAAAACCGCCGTCCCGAACGCCGCCGCAAATGCAAAGCTGCGCAGGAAATCAGGTTGTCGGGATCGCCGAACAGTTCCAGGTCGAACCCCGCCTCGGCCACTACCTCGGCCGGATCTGCACCCAGGCTCCTGAGCGCCGCCGGAACCGCCGCCGCAGCGCCGATGCGGACGATTGCTTCTCCGGGCCCCTGGCTCACGGTCTGTTGTCGCGCGCCCGCTGGGTGTTGTGTGTTTGATCCAACTCAAACGGTATACGGGGGTTCTGTCCAAACATGCCGAGTCCGTGTCCGGATAGATCCGCGTAGACTCCGGGCCGCGTGATTGAGCTTGTTTGCGACGCGACGGCGCGCGCTCTCGCATGAGGCACGCCGCCCGACGCCGCATCACCCGCCGCATTCGAATGGAGAAGTCTTATGAAACAGTCTCTGAAGAAGACCAGGTTGACCCTCGTACTCGCGCTGATCGCCGCTGCCGCGCCCGTGTTTGCGCAAAAACCCGACGCGGCGGGGGGCACGGTCATTGCCAGCGAGCCGGGCAGGGCGTCCATCGTCCGTGCGGCGGAGCTGTCCGCCCAGGTCGTCGGCATCGACAAGGCGACGCGCACGGTGACGCTGAAAGGGCCGAAGGGCAACGTCGTCGATATCGTCGCGGGCGACGAGGTCAAGAACTTCAACCAGATCAAGCTCGGCGACTTCGTCGTCGCGCGCTACGCCGAGGCGCTCACGCTCGAGCTGAGGAAGACCAAGGTCAAGGCGGGGGAGCCGACCGTGCGCGAGGAGGCCGCACGGGCGAAACCCGGCGAGCGACCCGCGGTCGCCGGCGCGCGCGAGGTCACCGCGATCGCCGACGTCATCGGCGTCGACCCCAAGAAAAGCACGATCACGCTCAAGGGGCCGCGGGGCAACGTCGTGACGCTTAATGTGCAGAACCCCGATCAATTCAAGGTCGTCAAGAAGGGCGACCAGGTCGAGGTGACCTACACCGAAGCGCTCGCGCTGAGCGTCGAGCCGGCAACGAAGCCGGCGGCCAAGTGATCGCGGCATGCGTCGATGTATAGGGGAGGATGGGGAGGATCAAAGATGAATTCGATCGGTCGCAGATTGTCCGTTTTGCTGGCCGCCGCAGCACTCGTTGCCGGCTTGCTCGGCTGCAGCACGACCCCGACCTGGGACCCGGGCGCACCGGACGCAATGACTGCCGAGCATTACTCACTGGCTCTGTCGGCTATCGACGCCAAGGCCAAACAGGACGCGCAAGCCGCGCTCTATCTGTTGCGCAACGATGTCACTCGGATGCGCACCAATAGCGTGGAAATGCAGGTAGCGCTCGCGCGCATATACGCCGTGACCAACGCGGTGGACAAAGAAGACTGGGGGACGGCGCGCAAGGGCCTCGAGGTCTTGGCAGCAAGCTACGGTCGCTCGGCAGTGAAGTAGCCGCACAGCGGGGCAGGTTGCCCTCGCGACCCCGGGTGATGGAAAAAAAAGCGCACACTGCGTGAGTCGCCACGGACCCGACCTGCCGACATAGAATGCGGCCAGTCGATCAATACCACGTTCGGTAGCCAAACCAAGCCTTTCGCCGCGCTCGTTGCGCTGCTCGCTCTCGCCGGTTGTGGGTGGGCCGCGGTTACACGATCAAGTGAAACGCATGCGACTGCAACGCGAAGGACGGGCGGCATGAGTGAATGCTGCCGCAGCCTGACATGATGACGACTGCCGACACATGCCGCGCCACGCTCCCGTACGACTCGGTCCAGGTCGCACGCGATCTCGAGTCGCGAGCCGTGCCCGCAGCATCATCCCGCAGGAGTCGGCATCACCTTCGGTCGGCGGCATGGATCGGCTTGACGCTGGCACTCGCAGGCTGCACGACGGTGGGTCCCGACTTCGTGCAGCCCAAAGCGCCGGTACCGGGGCAATGGCCGGAGGCCGACACTGCGGTCGTCACGCGAAAGCCTGCGGAGCAGATCCGGTGGTGGGAAGGTTTCGGCGACCCGGTCCTCGGCAAGCTGATCGAGACCGCGTACCGGAACAACTACAACCTGAAGATCGCGGGCCTGCGGGTACTGGAGGCGAGGGCCCAGCTCGGGGTCGCCGTGGGCTATCTCTACCCCCAGGTCCAGCAGGCGAACGGCAGCGTGAACTACACGGCGGCCAGCAGGAATGCCGCCAACACGGCGGCCGGCGACCTGCGCTTCTGGGAATACAGCGTCGGTGTGAGTGTCGGCTGGGAGCTCGATTTCTGGGGCAAGTTCCGGCGCTCGATCGAGGCGGCCGATGCCAACGTGCTGGCCGCCGTCGCCGGCTACGACAACGTGCTCGTGCTGCTCGTCGCCCAGGTGGCGGACACCTATGTCGCCATCCGGTCGGCGGAGGCGCAACTCAAGGTCGCGCGCGAAAACATCGCCATCCAGCAGCGCAGCGTCCGGATCACCGAGGCCCGGTACCGCGGTGGCGATGTCGGAGAGCTCGACGTGCTTCAGGCACGCACTCAGCTGCTGGGGACGCAGGCAACGATCCCGCCATTGGAGACCGGGCTGCAACAGGCAAAGAACGCGCTCAGCACGCTGCTCGGCCAGCCTCCGGGCAGCCTTGCGGAGATCATGGGCCCGCAGCCGGGCGTGATTCCGGCGGCACCGCAAGCGATTGCCGCGGGCGCCCCGACGGATCTGCTCCGGCGGCGTCCCGACGTGCGTCAGGCAGAACTCGCCGCGGCAACGCAAAGCGCAGTAGTGGGAGTCGCCGAGGCCGACCTCTATCCGAGCTTCGGGTTGAGTGGCTTTCTCGGCGTGGTGGCCGCCGACGGAACCAACACCACGCGTACCGGCAACAGCGGCTTCGGCCAGCTTTTCAACGCAAACTCCCTCACGTTCTTCGGCGGGCCGTACTTCAGCTGGAACATCCTGAACTACGGACGCATCCGCAATAACGTCAGGGTCAAGGATGCCCAGCTCCAGCAACTGCTGGAGAACTACCAGAGCACCGTGCTCAACGCCGTGAAGGAGGTGGAGGACGGCATGGTGGCGTTCCTGCACAGCCGCGAGCAGGAGCGGATTCTGGCCGAGACCGAAGTGTCTGCGCAGCGCTCGCTCACCCTCGCGAACGTCGGGTACCGCGAAGGTCTTTCCGACTTCCAGCGCGTGCTGGATGCCCAGAACTCGTTGCTGCGGGTGCAGCAGCAACTCGTCACGGCGCGCAGCACGACCGTCAGCAGCGCGGTCGGAATCTATCGGGCGCTCGGCGGCGGCTGGGAGATCCGTTCGAGCCACGGTTTCGTCGACGAGGCGACCAGCGACACGATGCGAAAGCGCGTGGACTGGGGCGACCTTCTGCAACCGGAAGCGACCCAACCGCCGTTGAAGGGCGAGGGCGGCGGCTGGCCGTCACCGGACTGGTAAACCGCGTCAACCCGAATGCAGGTATGTCATGAGCGAACAACAGAAGACCCCGCAAGGGGGGCCGGAACCGGGAAAGTCCGCGGAGAACAAACCGGCCGGACCGGCGGCCGCGAACGCGCCGGCGCCCCACGGGGGCGGTGTGCCCGCCAAGCCGGAAGTTCCAGCCTCCCCGCGGCGGATGGACCCGGTGCGCAAGTGGGTCCTGATCTTCAGTGCGTTCTGTCTGCTCCTGCTCGCCTGGTACATGGCCGCCGACCGCTACACCCCGTACACGACGCAGGCGCGCGTGAACGCCTTCGTGGTGCCGATTGCACCGCAGGTGGCCGGCGAGATTCTCTCCGTCGACGTACGTACAAACCAGGCGGTCAAGAAGGGCGACTTGCTTGCCCGGATCGACCCGATGCGTTACCAGCTGGCGGTCGCCGCGGCCGAAGCCCAGCTCGCGCTCACCCAGCAAAACCTCAAGGTCTCCAGCTCGACGGTCGATGCGGCCGCGGCCTCGCTGCAAGCCGCGAGGGCCGGCCTGGTCAAGGACACGCAGAACGAGGCTCGCCTGAAGCGCATCGATGCCGAAGTCCGCGGCGCGATCTCTGAGCGCGCGCTGGAGTGGGCGTCGGCATCCCGCCTCGAGGCCGAGGCGCAGATGGAGAGCGCCAAGGCCAATCTGCAGAAGGCGATCGAAGGGCTCGGGCCGCGGGACGAGAAGAACCCGCAACTGCTTGCCGCGCGCGCGGCCCTCGACAAAGCGAAGCTCGATCTGCAGTACACGCGCCTCGTCGCGCCCAACGACGGGCTGGTGACTGACCTGCGCGTGGACGTCGGCAATTTCGCCGCGACCGGGCAGCCGCTGATGACCTTCGTCGGGACGCAGAAGATGTGGGTCGAGGCGAACCTCACCGAGAACAACCTCGGCCACATCAAGCCGGGCGACACGGTCGACCTCGTGCTCGATGTCTGGCCCGACAAGACGCTGCGCGGGCGTGTGCGGAACGTCACCTTCGGCGTCACCGCCGCCGAGTCGACCTCGAAGCCGGGCACGCTGCCCACGGTGCAGAACGCGCGCGACTGGTTGCGCAACGCGCAGCGCTTTCCGGTGCTGATCGATTTCGAGGATCCCGCGGAGGCCGCGCAGCTCGGCGCGCGTGTCGGCAGCCAGGTCAACGTGCTCGTGTACACCGGCGAGCATCCGATCCTCAATCCCCTGGGTCGGTTCCTGATGTGGTTTAGCGGCCTGATGTCGTATGCCTACTGAGGCCGTCGCGGCGGCGGCGCCGAAGGCGCGGGCGCTGGCCAACCCCAGGGCGCGCCGCATCCTGCGCTTCACCATCGGCGTGACGCTGGCCACCGCCTACAGCACCTACATCAACTGGCCCTTCTCGTTCCTGCTGCCGGCGCTGGTGATCCCGTTCCTGGCCTTGCCCATTCCGTCGGCACCGTCGCTGCGCTACGGGCTGTGGATCACCACCAAGCTCATCGCCTTCGCCGGCCTCGGCGCGGTGCTGATGCTGCCGCTGCACAGCCATCAGCTGTTCGGCTTTGCCGTGGTCGCGCTGATCCTCTTCGTCAACTTCTACCTGCAGGCCGAGGGCAAGATCACGGGCCTGAACGCCATGATCGTGATCGTCGGCATCACGCTCGTTCCGGCGTTCGGGCAGGACTCGATGGATCTGGGCGTCGAGTTCGCCAAGGGCATGGCGCAGTGCGCACTCGCCATGTTCCCCGTCCTCTGGGTCGCCTTCGCCGCGGTGCCCGGCGGCGTGTTTCCAGGCCTACCCAATGCGCCCCGGATCGAGGGCACACCGGCGGACCGGGCGATCCTGGCGCTGCGGCCGGTGCTGGTGCTGCTGCCGCTGTTCGCGTACATGCTGAGCAGCGACAACAACATCCGCTACCTGATCGGCTACTACCAGCCGGCGATGATCGCGCAGCATGCGCGCCGCGCGAACGCACTGAAGCTGACCATCGACCTGATCCTGGCCACGCTCATCGGCGCCACCGGCGGGCTGATCATGTGGTGGCTCGTCAAGCTGTGGCCGTCGTGGTTCTGGTTCGTGCTGGTGATGGCGATGTTCTCGCTGTTGTACGCGACGCGCATCTTCGGCCACGGACCCGGCGCGCTGACGCCGAACTACTACCGCTGGAGCTACGGCCTGACGACGCTGGTCTTCATCGTCTTCCCGGATGCGCTGACACAGGGTTTCAGCGGCGACGATTCGAACATGAAGTTCTACATGC
Organism: uncultured beta proteobacterium; assembly: GCA_963747775.1. Classification (GTDB taxonomy): domain Bacteria; phylum Pseudomonadota; class Gammaproteobacteria; order Burkholderiales; family SG8-39; genus JAGVSZ01. Next base: position 254,796 of record CAVVGT010000011.1, on the reverse strand, counting down.
GCATCGTCGACTACGGGCTCATCACGTCGTACTCGGCCTTCGCCATCCTGCTCTTCGACGCGGTCGTCGATCGCCTGCGCGCGTTGCGCAGGCGATTCACGCGTAGCGCTCCATGAGCGGATCGCGGTACCCTGGGTGATGTGATCACGATGACTGCGGAACGATCCGAAACAGCAACCCGATGGAGATGACCATGGGAAAGAAGAAAGCAAAAGCGATGGACGCAGCGAAGGGCAAGGCAAAGAAGGGCAACAATGGCGCCGCCGAGGCCGCATCGAGCAAAGAGCTGTCGACCAAAGACTACAACCGGGAGCTCAAGAAGCTTCACGTCGAGCTGGTGAAGCTGCAGCAATGGATCGTGCAGAAAGGGCTCAAGGTCTGCATTGTCTTCGAGGGCCGCGATGGCGCCGGAAAGGGCGGGACGATCAAGGCGATCACCGAGCGCGTGAGCCCGCGGGTGTTTCGCGTCATCGCGCTGCCCGCGCCGACCGAACGCGAGAAGACTCAGATGTATGGGCAGCGCTACCTGCCGCACCTGCCCGCGGCGGGCGAGGTCGTGATCTGGGACCGCAGCTGGTACAACCGCGCCGGCGTCGAGCGCGTGATGGGTTTCTGCACCGAGGAGCAGGCCCGGAGCTTCCTGCAGGTCATTCCGCTGTTCGAGCAGCTGATGGTCAAGTCGGGGATCATCCTGCTCAAGTACTGGCTGGAGGTGAGCCCCGAGGAGCAGACGCGGCGACTCGCGGGGCGAATCGGCGACGGCCGCAAGACGTGGAAGCTCTCGCCGATGGACCTCAAGTCCTACGATCGCTGGGACGACTACACGAAGGCGCGCGACGAGATGTTCGCCGCCACGGATACCTCGTGGGCGCCGTGGTTCGTCGCGCGCTCGGAGGACAAGAAGCGGGTGCGCCTGAACGTGATCAGCCACATTCTGAAGCACGTTCCGTACAAGGCGCTTCCCGCCGCGAAGGTCAAGCTGCCCAAGCGCAAGGTCGGACGCTACAAGGCTGTCGACCTTCCGTTCAAGTACGTGCCGGAACCCTTCTGATCCTGGTGCGGCGGATTGGGCGGAGTTGGATCGGTTGTAGTTCCCGGTCCGGCCGGGAGCACCGCTTCCGCTCCGCGGATCCATCGTTGGAGTTCGCGCTCACCGCATATCCCACGGTCGTTCGTGCCGGTGGCCGAACTTAATCGGGGCGGCGAATCATGACATCTGTCTATCGATCCGCCTACACCGCGGAGAAGGCGCCGAGTTGTCTGATGGGCGTGGCGACCTGGCGCGTGCAGTCACACCGTTGACGATCGCGCTGATTTGTCGAGATTGACGTTCCTCTCATCTATTGGAGCCGTTCAAAAGAGCCGCACACGGTGGGTTCTCGTCGCCGTACTCGCGGCAATTATTACTTGTCGAGCCGGCCCGGCCGAATGGGTTTGGAATTTAGGGCATGGTGAAGTGAGCAAGCTCTAGCGGACCAGGGAGTGAAAGAAATCATGAATACCACGTACAGATTCAGCCTCCTCGCGGCCGCGCTCCTGGTCCTGCTGGGCGGCTGCGCCACCCGCCCGATCAATCCGCCGATCACGAAGACCGACCCGGCAACCGCGTACAGTTTCGAGTCGCGCCAGGCAAGGTTCAAAGACAAGGAAAACCTGGTCATCCTCGCCTTTTCGGGCGGCGGCACGCGCGCTGCCGCTTTTTCCTACGGGGTCTTGGAGTTCCTTCGGAAGACCGTGGTTGTCGGACCGAAGGGCAACAAAGTCCGCTTGCTCGACGAAGTCAACCTCATTACTGGCGTGTCAGGCGGCAGTTTCACCGCGCTCGCAAGGAGAACGTGGTCGCCCGCGACAACGACGCCTACGGGATCGAGCGGCGCCACTACGTCACCAACCAGGACAAGGGCAAGGATCTCGACCCGACCAAGGTGGGCGAGGTGCGCTCTCCCTACGTGGCAATGTCGCTGCGGCTCCAGGCGGCTTTCGGGCTTCGCCGCGAGGAGTCCTTGAAGATCCGCCCGGGCTGGGCCGACCAGGGGAATGCGCTCGTCCTAAAGGCCTCCTGGACCAAGGGCGGGCGGGAGCGGGAGTTCCCGATCCGGACGGAGGCCCAGCGGGCGGTGCTGAACGAGGCGAAGAAGCTCGCCGCCGGCGGGAGCCTCATCCCGCAGGGCTGGACCTACAAGGAGCAGCTCAACGCCTTCAAGGCCGAGTGCCAACGGGCCGGGATCAACAAGGTGCACGGCCTGCGGCACCGCTACGCCCAGACGCGCTACCTCGAGAAGACGGGCTGGGCGTGTCCGGCGCGCGGCGGGCCGACGGCGAAGCAGCTCACGCCGGACCAGCGTTCGACTGATCAGCGGGCGCGGCTCGAGATCTCGCTCGAGCTCGGGCACGGGCGCGGCCAAGTCACGGCCACCTACTTAGGTCGATGAGGAGCCGCCATGAATTCTCCCTCGCTTCATCCGTTTCCGCGATGCGCCGACTTACCTCGGCATGGACCGCAACCGCTTCAACGCCGAGGTCCGCGGTTCTCTCACCGAGATCCCGATCGGCATTCAGGGCGTGGCATTCGACCGACTTGAACTGGACGCGTGGGCCGAGGAACATAAGGCCCGCAACGGGCGTCCCGGTCGAGCGAAAGGAGCTTCGATATGGGACGCAAGAGAATGCCTGGCCTCTTCAAGCGCGGAGGGGTCTGGCACATCGACAAACACATCGGCAGGCGGCGAATTTGCCAGAGCAGTGGAACGGATTCACTCGAAGAGGCAGAGCGCTACCTCGCCCGGCTCATGGAGGAAAGCCGAAATGCGCAAGTCTATGGAGTAAGGCCAACGCGGACGTTCGAACAGGCTGCGGCAAAGTACGTGCTCGAGAACGGACACAAGCGGAGCTTATGCGACGACATCAGCCGGCTGAAGTTGCTCATGCCCGCGATCGGGACGGCGGCACTCGACAGGCTTCACATCGGGACGCTGCAGCCCTGGATCGCGAACCGCCGGAAGCAAGGGGTGGCCACGGGCACCATCAACCACGGGCTCAAGGTCGTGCGGCGGATTCTGAATTTGGCTGCCCACGAGTGGATCGACGAGCACGGGCTGACCTGGCTCCACGTGGCGCCGAGGATCCGGATGCTTCCGGACGTCGAGAAGCGGCAGCCCTACCCGCTGAACTGGGACGAGCAGGCGCGCTTGTTCAAGGCGCTCCCGGACCACTTGGCGGCGATGGCGCTCTTCGCGGTGAACACGGGCTGCCGGGATCAGGAGGTGTGCAAGCTGCGCTGGGAATGGGAGGTCGCGGTTCCAGAGCTGGATACATCGGTCTTCATTGTTCCAGGACGGTACGTCAAGAACGCCGAAGACCGGCTGATCGTCCTGAACCGGACCGCCGCGTCGGTCGTGGAGGCACAGCGCGGGAAGCACGCCTCGCACGTGTTCGCGTACCAGAACCAGCCGATCACACGCATGCTGAACAGCGCATGGCTGCGTGCCCGGAAGGCGGCAGAGCTGACGCAGGTGCGCGTGCACGACCTGAAGCACACGTTCGGGCGGCGCTTGCGGGCCGCCGGGGTGAGCTTCGAGGACCGGCAAGACCTGCTCGGGCACCGTTCGGGCCGGATCACGACGCACTACTCCGCTGCGGAGCTCACCAAGCTCCTCGAGGCGGCGAATCGCGTCTGCGAATCGGACCGGCGGCCGCCAACGCTAGTGGTCTTGCGGCGGCTCTCTGCGGCCTAGGGGGGTCCCGCAAAACTCCCGCACGGCGGCCGAGCTTTGCTTTCGGCGCGTGCGCAAGTCGTTGAAGTGAATGGTGGCCAAGGACGGAATTGAACCGCCGACACAAGGATTTTCAGTCCTCTGCTCTACCAACTGAGCTACTTGGCCGGACCGGGAGACGCGATCGGAAATCAAGGCGCCCGTGACGGGAGCGCGGATTATAGCGGTGCCGTAGGGCGGTCGCCAGCCTGAAGGGTCGGCACACGAAACGATGCCGCCCTCGTCTGTTGCACGCCGTCGGACCGGCACTTGTCGTCGCGCTCGGCACAGATCTGGATTTTCGCAAACGTCAAGGCGAGCCAAAGCCAGAACAGCACCATCAGCGCCACCCAGGGGACATGCCGGTCCACGATGAATTTCGGCGTCAGCAGCCGGACGATGCCGTAGACAGGCCGGGTGATGATCCTGAAGAGCTGATAGAAGAGGTTGCCCTCGCGCTTCTCCCCGCTTAGAACGTACAGAGTCCCTTGCCCGAGGATGAAGAGCGCGGCGATCTCGACAAGCGCCTTTGCGATCGTGACGAGGAAGAGATCGGCGGACACGGTATTGCCGCAGTCGGTTGGAATGCACAAAGCGACGAGGCCCGCTCACGCGGGCCTCGTCGCTCAAGCACAGTGCGGGATCACGTGCCCGTCGTATCGATGTCGCCGCGTAGGTGCGGGTAGCGGACGTGGTCCACCAGTTCCTGGACTTCCTTCGAGGGCGCCGGCGTGAGCAGGCTCACGACGATGATCACGAGGAACCCGAGCGGCACCCCGAATGTCGCCGCCGAGATCGGCTGGATATCCCACCAGATCGCGTCTGCCATCGGGGTCGTCACACCGAATATGCCGCGGAGCCACGGCTGGGTCGTCGCCATGTAGTACACGGTTACGCCGATGCCCGCGATCATGCCGAGAATCGCGCCCCACTTGCTCGCGCGCCTCCAGAAGATGCCGAGCACCAGTGCGGGAAAGAACGCCGCGGCCGCGAACGAGAACGCCGCGCTCACCAGGAACAGGATGTCGGCCGGCTTCTGGCTCGCCACGTACGCTGCGAACAGGGCCACGACCAGCAGGAGGATCTTCGACAGCGTCACGCGGCGTTGCGTCGACGCATGTGGGTCGATCATCTTGTAGTAAAGGTCGTGCGAAAGCGCGTTGGCGATCGTGAGGAGCAGGCCGTCCGCGGTCGAGAGCGCCGCGGCCAGACCGCCTGCGGCCACGAGACCCGAGATCACGTACGGCAACCCCGCGATCTCAGGGGTGGCGAGCACGATGATGTCCCCGCCGATCGCGATCTCGGCGAGCTGCACGATCCCGTCGCGATTGACGTCGACAATGCTCAGCAGGCCCGGGTCCACTCTCGACCAAGAGGCCGCCCAGGCCGGCAGCTTGGCGAACTCCGTGCCGACGACCAACGTATAGACGTCGAACTTGGCCAGCACCGCAAGGGCGGGCGCGGTGAAGTAGAGCAGGAAGATGAAGAAGAGCGACCACGTGACCGACTCGCGAGCCTCCTTCACGCTCGGCGTCGTGTAGTACCGCATCAGGATGTGCGGCAGCGCTGCGGTCCCAACCATCAAACAGAAGATGAGCGCGAGGAAGTTCTTACGCGACACATCGCGCGCTTTCTCGGTGGCCCCCGGGAACGCCGTCGCATGTTGCAGGGGCGGTGCCGCCCGCGCGGCGAGTCCGGCTTCCCGGGTCCAGGCGGCCTTTGCCTCGTCCACGCTCTTCGGAAACTTATCGAGCGTGGTTTGCGCGGCAGCGATCTGGTCGGCCGGCGCATTGCTCGCCTTCAGGTCCTCGAGTGCGTTGGCGAGCTTGCCCTTTTCCGCGTCGAATGAAGCCGGTAGTCCCTTGAGGTTGGCCGTCGCCGCCGCGGCACGATCAGCGAAGATCTTGCGGACCTGGATCTCCTTCGGATCGTTGGTCAGCTCCTTCTCGCGCTCGGTGACCTTCTGGAGCACCTTGCCGTACACGAGCTGCGGAATCGGGAACCCGGTCTGCTTCACCGACAGCCATACGACCGGGATCATGTAGGCGATGATCAGGATGATGTACTGCGCCACCTGCGTCCAGGTCACCGCGCGCATGCCGCCGAGGAAGCTGCACACCAGAATGCCGCCGAGGCCGAGGAAGATCCCCAGCTCGAACGCGACGCCGGTCAGGCGGGTCGTGACGAGGCCGACGCCGTAGATCTGCGCTACCACGTAGGTGAAGGAGCACAAGATCGCGCAACAGACCCCGACGAAGCGGGCGATGTTACCGCCGTAGCGCGCCCCGAGGAAGTCGGGAATCGTGAACTGGCCGAACTTACGCAGGTAGGGCGCGAGCAGGAACGCCACCAGGCAATAACCCCCAGTCCAGCCCATCACGAACGCGAGGCCGCCGTAGCCGGTCAGGTAGAGCGTGCCGGCCATGCCGATGAAGGAGGCTGCGCTCATCCAGTCGGCACCGGTCGCCATGCCATTGAACAGGGCGGGAACACGCCGTCCGGCCACGTAGTACTCGGCGATATCGGATGTGCGGCTCATCACGCCGATGCCGGCGTAGAGGCCCACCGTGGCGAGCAGGAAGATGTAGCCGATCCATTGCCGCGTCAGGCCGAACTGCTCGAGGATCGCGAGAACGATGACGAAGGCGATGAACCCGCCGGTGTACCAGGAGTACACCTTCTTCAACATCGACTTGAACTGGTCCTGTGTCTGAGTCGCCACGGCTTATTCCTCCCCTTCGGCTACGCCGTACTGCTGGTCGAGCTTGTTCATGTATCGCGCGTAGAACCAGATGATCAGCACGTAGATCACCAGCGCGCCCTGCGCCCCCACCCAGAAAGCGAACGGCCAGCCGAAGAAGATGAACTGCAGATCCCGGGCGATGTACCCGATGACAAACGTGACCACGAACCAAATGCCGAGCAGGATCAGTGTGATGGTTACGTTCTTCCGCCAATACTCGCGGTGCTTTGCTGTCAGCTCCATGTCGTCCTCCGTGCCGGAAATGGATCGGGACCCGGTGGTCCGGGCTTCTTTGCGCTCGGATTCTTAGTGATTTATTGTCGGCAGCGTAGAGAGGCAACCTTACACGGCGCTTACGGGCTAGAGTCCTGGCGAATCCGGCGCACCAATTGCTGCGTCGCGTCACAGCACGCCAAGCGTGCTTAGGAGGCCGCCCACCAAAGTCGAGGCGGCCAGCAGCAGCACGAGAGCGATCGCGACGTACTCGGGCGCCTCGCTCTCGCGCGCGAAGTGCAATGCTCGAAGCCCGTCGTGGTAGAGGTAGGCGCAGTGCAGCAAAACTGCAAGCATCGCAACGATCAACACGGGCTTCACGAGGACGATCCCGAAGAGCCAGACGGGCGTGGTGCCGTAAGCGGCCACCGTCCATGCGCCGCGCCAGTCCCGATGCGCGCCGTACATCGGCGCGATAAGTGCGAACGCGCCGGCAAGCAGCGCCACCGAGAGGATCGAGCCCAGGAAGGTGGCCAGTCCTGCGTGCAGGATCGCGGCGGGGCCGGGCCGGGCGATCGGCTCCCCCAGCACCACAAGCTCCATGCCGAACACGGCGAGCCCGAACATCCACGCGAACGCCGGAATGGCGGCGAGCGGCACGACGTAGCGCACGAGGACAGCCAGCGTGGCCGGCCGCTCCCGCGCGATCGCCTCCCACTCGCGACGCGACGCGAAGGTCACTGCAAAGGCGCGGCGGAGCATCAGCGTCTTCCCTCGGATGAGCGCCGCCCCGTCCGGCCGTGCCGCGGCGGGACATGCACGATCGCCAGCCGGAGATTATCCGCCGAGGTAGGCGGCGGCAAAGGCCTTGGCCCGGTCGCGGAAGAGTTGCGCCTTCTGGTTTCCGCGCACCGCCTCGAGCATGTCGGCGCAGCGCTCGATCGCGGAGGCGAACTCGGGTTGCGTCCGCGCCTTCTCGAGGTCGCCGGTGACCAGGTCGGCGGCGGGGCCGAGGTTGTCGTGCAGGAAGCGAGTCAGTGCGTTCAGGGCCTCGCCGCGCGTTTGCGGCATGCTCGCGGGAACGGCGGTCGCCGGGGCTACGGCAGCGGCCGGCGTGGCAACCCCTCCCTTGATGACCTCTACCTCGACGAAGCCTTTGGCCGCAAGGGCGTCCAGCGCGGCAGCGATCTCGGGTATTCCGCCGAACTTCGCGAGGATCTCCCCGACGGTCGCGACGCCGTCCACCATGATCAGGATCGAGCGCTGCTTCTGGGGCAGGCCCTGCTTGCGAGACCTGACCTCCTCGAGCCCTTTCGCCGTCTTAGCGAGTACAACATTCCTATCCATGTCGCCTCCTTCCCCTCTCGTTTCGGGCGACGTCGTGAAGTTGCACTAATTGACCCATTATTGTCGGCGCACCCGCCACGGACAAGCGGACCAAACGGCCGCGCGTGTGGAACGACACGGGTTCCTGCGTGCGGAGGCGCTACGCGGCGGGGCGAAGTCGGTCCTGCGCACCTTTGGCGCGCAAGAAGAAGACACGGGCGACGGTCCCGCGCTCGCGCGGGTTCGGAAAGAGCGTGACGCTCGCGCGGTGCAGATGCGCGATGCCGCGGACAATCGGAAGCCCGAGGCCGGAGCCCTCCACCTCCGTGCCAAGCACACGGTAGAAGCGCTCGAACACCAGCTCGCGCTCGGCATCGTCAATGCCGATTCCAGTGTCCTCGACGTCGAGAACGACGCGATCATCGACAAGCATCCGCACGGTGACGCGACCGCCGACCGGCGTATAGCGGATCGCGTTGTCGACGAGGTTGCCGAGGAGCTCCCGGAGCAGCGCCGCGTTGCCCTCCACCCAGGCGGCATGCTCGGCAGCCTCGAAGCCGAGATCGATGTCTTTTTCTCGGGCGCGCGGCACCCACTCGCGGGCGACGTCGCGCGCAAGTTGGTCGAGATCGAGCGGCTGCAGCGCCGGCGGCGAGTCGGCATCGGCGCGAGCGAGCGCGAGAAGCTGGTTGATCAGATGAGCGGTGCGATCGGCGCTGGCGACGATTTGCCGCATCGCGTGCTGCAGGTTCACCGGATCTCGCTGTCGCATCGCGATCTCCGCCTGCATCTTTAGGCCGGCAAGCGGCGTGCGCATCTGGTGGGCAGCATCGGCCACGAAGCGTTGCTGGGCACGCAGGCTCGCGTCGAGCCGCGCCAGCAGGTCGTTGAACGCGCCAATGAGCGGCTGCACTTCCTCGGGCACGTCCGCCTCGTCGATCGGCGCGAGGTCGCCCGGCTTGCGCCGGCGAATGGCTTCGGTCAGCGCATTGAGCGGCTCGACGCCACGCGTGAGGCCGAGCCATACGAACAGCAGCGCCACCGGAACGATCAGGAACTGCGCGGCGAGCACGTCGCCGATGATCTCGCTCGCGAGCCGGCTGCGCTTGCCGACCGTCTCGGCCACCTGGACGAGCGCGGCGCCGGACATGCCGGGCACCTGCGCGAACATGTACGCGACCCGGAGCTCCACCCCCGGCAGGTGATCGTCGCGGAAGTACACCTCGTTCGGATTCATCTCCGGCGTGAAGTCGACCAGTGGCAGGTTCACGTCGCCGCTGGCAACCGAATTGCGCTGGTCGCGCACCTGGAGGTAGGTGACGTCCTCCTCGTCGGCGCGCAGCATGATCGCGGCGGCGGCGTCGTCCTTCACCACCAGCTGCCCGGCGTTGTAGCTCAGCTGCTTCGAGACTGCGACCGCGCTGTCGCGCAGCTCGCGGTCGTAGGCGTTGTCGGCGATGTTGTAGGCGAGGAAGTACTGGATCGCCATGCTGATCGGCCAGAGGATCAGCAGCGGCGCGAGCGTCCAGTCGACGATCTCGCCGAAGACCGACTTCTGGTTATGTTGCTTTTCGCGCGCCATTGGCGGCCTTCTCAAGGCAGTAGCCGAGGCCGCGAACGGTCGCGATCTTCACGCCACCGGGCTCGAGCTTCCTGCGCAGGCGGTGGATGTAGACCTCGACCGCGTTGGTGCTGACCTCTTCGCCCCATTGGCACAGGAGATCCACGATCTGTTCCTTGTTGACCATCCGGCCGGGCCGCTGCATGAAGATCTCGAGCAGAGCCAGCTCGCGCGCGGAGAGGTCGAGCATGCGGCCGTTGACCTCGGCGATCTTGCCGACCTGGTCGAACGCAAGGTCGCCGTGCCGGAGGACGCTCGAGCTCGCCGCGTGACCGCGGCGCGTGAGCGCGCGCACGCGGGCTTCGAGCTCCTGCAGCGCGAACGGCTTCGCGAGGTAGTCGTCCGCGCCGAGATCGAGGCCGCGCACGCGGTCGTCGACGCCGTCGAGAGCGGTCAGGATCAGCACCGGTAGCGCAGAGCCGCGCCCGCGCAGGCGCTTGAGCACCTCGAAGCCGGAGAGCTTCGGCAGGCCGACGTCGAGGATCAGCAGATCGAACTGGGCGGTCGCCAGCGCCGCGTCGGCCGCGGTGCCGTCCTTGACGCAATCCACGGAGTAGCCGGACTGGCGCAGGCTGTGCGTGAGCCCGTCCGACAGGACCGCGTCGTCTTCGGCAATAAGGATACGCACCGCAGCACCCCTCCTTCCTGTGCCCGCTCTCGTACCCCGGCGGCGGGTTGCGAGCCAGTGTAGCAAAGCGGCCGGTCGCGCTGGATGGGCGCGACACGATCTGTCACGATCGCTCGATCCGATCTGCAGGAGAGCACACGCCCATGGCACCCTCGTTCCATCGTCAGGTCCGACTGAAGGCCCGCCCGGACGGCATCCCGCAGGCGGAGCATTTCGAACTCGCCACCGCGCCGGTGCCCGACCTGCGGGACGGCGAGATCCTGGTACGCAACGACTTCCTGTCCGTTGATCCTGCGATGCGCGGGTGGGTGAGCGCCGTCGCAAACTACTCGACGCCAGTGGGCATCGGCGAGGTGATGCGCTCGTTTGCCGCCGGCGAGGTGATCGCCTCGCGCCACTCGAGCTACGCGGTCGGCGACCGGGTCATGGGCCTGCTCGGGTGGCAGGAATACGCGGTGAGCGATGGCAGCCAGATCACGCGCAAGGTCAGGGAGACAGACCTCCCCCTCTCGACGTCGCTCGGCGTTCTGGGTCTGAACGGCGTGACCGCCTACTTCGCGCTGCTCGATGTCGGCGAGCCGCGCCCCGGCGACACGGTCGTCGTCTCGACCGCGGCGGGCGCGGTGGGCGCGACGGTCGGCCAGATCGCGAAGCTCGCCGGGTGCCGCACCGTCGGCATTGCGGGCGGCGCGACCAAGATGGCGCTGTGCCACGACGAGTTCGGCTACGATGCCACCGTCGACTACAAGTCGGGGAATCTGGATGCCGCACTCGCAGCCGCATGCCCGCGCGGCCTCGACGTCTACTTCGACAACACCGCGGGCCCGATCAGCGACACGGTGCTGCGTCATCTCGCCGTCGGCGCGCGGGTGGTGATCTGCGGTACGGCGTCCGTGGCGAGCTGGGACCCGCCCCCGACGGGGCCACGGGTCGAGCGCCACCTTCTGGTGAAGCGCGCGCGCATGCAGGGCTTCATCGTCTTTGACTACCAGCACCGCTACGAGGAAGCGGTCGGCCGGCTCGCCGACTGGGTGCGCGCAGGAAAGCTGCGCTATCGCGAGGACATCCTCGACGGCATCGAGCAAGCCCCGGGCGCGATCGCGGGCCTCTACCGCGGCGAGAACCTCGGCAAGCGGCTGATCCGGCTGCGCCACGACTGAAAAGAAACGGCCCCGCCGAAGCGGGGCCGCGAGGTGGTGCTCAGGAAGGTGGGTAACGGGAGGAAACCGCGGTTCCCTCCTGTTCGATCCTTCCCGGATATGTAACTCGCCAGAGCGAGTTACATATCCATTCCATCCATGCCCATGCCGCCCATGCCGCCCATGCCGCCGTGGCCGTGCCCACCGCCCTTGGGCTTGTCCTCGACCGACTCGGCCACCGACACCTCGGTGGTGAGCAGCAGGCCGGCGACCGACGAGGCGTTCTGCAGCGCGGTGCGCGCGACCTTGGTCGGGTCGACGACGCCCATCTCGACGAGATCGCCGTATTCCTCGGTCTGGGCGTTGAAGCCGAAGTTGCCCTTGCCCTCGACGATCTTGTTCAGCACCACGGACGGCTCGACGCCGGAGTTGGCGACGATGATGCGCAGCGGCTCCTCGAGTGCGCGGACGACGATCTTGATGCCGGCGTCCTGATCGGCGTTGTCGCCCTTGAGCTTGTCCAGCGCCTTGCGCGCACGGATCAGCGCCACGCCGCCGCCGGCCACGATGCCCTCCTCGACCGCGGCGCGGGTGGAGTGCAGCGCGTCCTCGACGCGGGCCTTCTTCTCCTTCATCTCGATTTCGGTTGCGGCACCGACCTTGATCACCGCTACGCCGCCGGCGAGCTTCGCTACGCGCTCCTGCAGCTTCTCCTTGTCATAGTCGCTGGTCGCTTCCTCGATCTGCTGGCGGATGTTCTTGACGCGGGCCTCGATGCCCTTAGCGTCGCCGGCGCCGTCGATGAGGGTGGTCTCTTCCTTGCCGATCTCGATGCGCTTCGCGCGGCCGAGGTCCTTGAGGGTGGTCTTCTCGAGCGTGAGGCCCAGCTCCTCGGCAATCACGGTGCCGCCGGTGAGGATCGCGATGTCCTCGAGCATCGCCTTGCGGCGGTCGCCGAAGCCCGGCGCCTTCACCGCGCAGGTCTTCAGGATGCCGCGCAGGTTGTTCACGACCAGGGTCGCGAGCGCCTCGCCCTCGCAATCCTCGGCCACGATCAGGAGCGGCTTGCCGGCCTTGGCCACGCCCTCGAGCACCGGCAGGAGGTCACGGATGTTGGAGATCTTCTTGTCGTGCAGGAGGATGTAGCAGTCCTCGAGTATCGAGATCTGCTTCTCCGGGTTGTTGATGAAGTACGGCGACAGATAGCCGCGGTCGAACTGCATCCCTTCGACGACCTCGAGCTCGTTCTGCAGGCTCTTGCCGTCCTCGACCGTGATCACGCCTTCCTTGCCGACCTTGTCCATGGCGTCGGCGATGATCTTGCCGATCGAGTCGTCCCCGTTCGCGGAGATCGAGCCGACCTGCGCGATTTCCTTGGAGGTGGTGGTGGGCTTCGAGAGCTTCTTCAGCTCGTCGGTGACCGCGATCACCGCCTTGTCGATGCCACGCTTGAGGTCCATCGGGTTCATCCCGGCGGCCACATACTTCATGCCCTCGCGCACGATCGCCTGCGCGAGCACCGTGGCGGTCGTCGTGCCGTCGCCGGCGATGTCCGAGGTCTTGGACGCGACCTCCTTGACCATCTGCGCGCCCATGTTCTGGAACTTGTCTTTCAGCTCGATCTCTTTTGCGACCGACACGCCGTCCTTGGTGACGGTCGGGGCGCCGAACGAGCGCTCGAGCACGACGTTGCGGCCCTTTGGACCGAGCGTCGCCTTCACCGCGTTGGCGAGGATATTGACGCCCTCGAGCATCTTGTGGCGGGCGTCTTCGTGGAAACGTACGTCTTTGGCTGGCATGCGGGACTCCTAACTGTGTCTGGCTGGGTGGATCCGGCGCGTCAGGCGACGACGCCCATGATGTCTTCCTCGCGCATCACGAGGAGCTCGGTGCCCTCGACCTTGACGGTCGTGCCCGAGTACTTGCCGAAGAGGATGCGGTCGCCGACCTTCACGTCCATCGGCAGGACTTTCCCTTCCTCGGTCTTCTTGCCCGGGCCGACGGCGACGACCTCGCCCTGGTCCGGCTTTTCACCTGCCGTATCCGGGATCACGATCCCGCCGGCGGACTTGCTTTCGGCCTCGAGCCGCTTGACGATCACGCGGTCGTGCAACGGACGGATTTTCATGGACTTTCCTCCTATCTTCGGTTAGTTAGCGGTCGCTCACTTCAAGCAGCCGCGGAAAGCAGACGGGCCAAGTCTGTTAGCACTCGACCCGAGTGAGTGCTAATGATACGGGTAGAACGTTGCCGTTTCAAGTCTTTTGGCAGTCCGTCGGGGTTCGCGATCGCCGGACGTTTCGAGGTGTAAGGGTCCGCCTCGGGGCAACATCTCGTGACACAAGATCCCCCTGGGCTATAGGCAGGGGACGCCGGGCGTGGCGAAATTGCCGGAACGATCGACCGACCCGAGGAAATCCACATGACCCTTCGACGCCTATTCGCCGCCGCTGCGATTGCCCTGGCGACCGGCATGGCCCCCCTCCCCGCTTCCGCCCAGCAGACGTCGCCTGCCGCTCCGAGCGCCCAGGCGCAGCGCCCGTACGCAAACCAGTTGATGACCCAGGAGGAGCGCGACGCCTACCGCAAGCAGTTGCAGGACGCGAAAACGCCCGAGGAGCGCACGAAGATCCGCGACGCCCACCGCGCCGAGATGCAGAAGCGCGCCACGGCGCAGGGGATCACCCTCCAGGGACGCAGCGGGCAGCCGCGCATGTACGGCGCAGACCTCATGACCCCGCAGGAGCGCGACGCGTACATCGACAAGTTGCGCAGCGCGAAGACGCAGGACGAGCGCCTCAAGCTGCGCGACGAGCATCGCATGGAGATGCAGAAGCGCGCCCAGGAAAAGGGCGTGCCCCTGCCGGAGCCCCGCGCCCCCGGCGCGGGTCCGACGGCGCGCCGGAGCCAGGTGTACGGCGACGAGCTCTTCTCGCCGGAGGAGCGACGGGCGTTCTTCGACAAGATGAAGGCCGCGAAAACGCCGGAGGAGCGCGCCCAGATCCAGGCCGAGCGCCGTGCGATCGCGGATGCCCGCGCGAAGGAGAAGGGGATCACGCTGCCCGAGCCGGGTCCGCGCGGTCCCGGCCCCGGGCCGGGCGCGCCCAAGGCGCAATAGCGCGGCACGTCAGTCGCGCAGGTTCTCGGCGACGAGCTCGAGCAGGCTGCCCATCGTGCGCGCCCACTTGAAGTGGGCCTGCCCGTCGTCGAAGGTCTGGCGGCAGTTGGCGCAGCTCGTCACCGTCAGCTCGGCGCCCGTCGCGTCGAGCTGCTTCATCTTGAGCTCGAACGCCTTGTAGCGGAGCTCGTCGGCGCGGTGGATCGTCACCACCCCGCCCCCTCCGCCGCAGCACCAGTTGAGGCTGCCGTGGTCCTGCGTCTCGCGGAGCTCGACCCCGAGCGCCCGCAGCACGACGCGCGGCGCGTCGACCGCCCCGCCTCGCCGCGACACCTGGCAGGGGTCGTGGAACGTAAGCGAACGCGACACCTTTTTCACTTTGATGCGCCCGTTCTGCACGTTCTCGGCGAGAAACTCCGAGATGTGCAGCACGCGGAACGGCAGCGGCTTGCCGTACGCGTTCGCGCCCATCCAGCGCAGTGCGGTATACGCGTGCCCGCACTCGGGCAGCACGAGCATCTTCGCCTTGCATGCGACGGCGGCGTCGATGAGCTTCATGCTCAGCTCGCGCTGCCAGTCGAGGTTACCCGACAGCAAGCCGAAGTTGGTCGCCTCGTAGCCCGTGGTCGACAGTGTCCACGGGTATCCGGCGTGCTTCAGGATCTTCGCGGTCGCGACCAGCGACTCGGGGTACTTCATGATCTCGATCGACGAGAACGTGACCAGGATTTCCGCTTCGGCACGGTCGAGCGGCAGCTCGACCTCGTAGTCGTCGGCGAGCCACTCGATGCGTTCTTTGAATACTTTCGGCGTCGCCCCAAGAGGGCTGCCTTCGCGGTGCCCACGCTCGGCGACCGCCCACAGCTCGTGCGGCACCAGACCCGCGGCGAACATGCCGTGCCGCGCCTGGCTGATAAGCGACGCGATGTCGATGCCCATCGGGCAGATCATCGTGCAGCGGCCGCAGACCGTGCACGAGTCGTAGAGGAGGTGCTGCCATTCCTCCAGCTCGCCGACCGTCACCGCACGCTTCAGGTTCAGCGCGCGATAGAGCCAGGCGAACGGCCCGACCTCGCGCTTGTACGCCTGCTTGAACGGCTCGAGCTTCCAAATCGGCGTGTACTTCGGGTCGCCCGTCTGCACGTAGAAGTGGCACGCCTCGGCGCAATTCCCGCAATGGATGCACGACTCCATGTACACGGCGGCGGCGCGGCCCATGTCCTTCGCGAATGCCTGCATCGCCGCCTCGAGTCGCTCGCCGTCGGGGCGCTCGCCCTGCTTGTCGTAGCGGACCTCGGGCTTCCGGATCGAAAAGCGCTTCGACTCGAGGTCGACCGGGTGCTTGTCGTCGACGTCGCTCACAGCTCGGCCCCCTTGCGGGCGAATGCGGCGCCGGTGTAGCCGCGCGCGAGGAACACCAGGAACGCATGCGAGAGCTTTCCGAACGGCAGCCAGACCAGCAGCAATTCGAGCGACAGGAGATGGATTGCAACCGGGACTGGGCTCAGCGGCTGCGCGGGATACGGCTGGTCGAACGCGAGGGTGATCACCGCCATGCCGGTGATCATCGGCAGGACCGTGACGAACCAGCTGAAGTAATCGTCGAAGTTGGACAGCAGCTTCAGCACCGGATTGGTGAGCCGCGCGACCAGGACCCAGCCGAGCCCGACGAACACCGCGCCCACCGCCGCGACGAACAGCCAGCTCGGCACCGCAGGCCAGGACAGTCCGGTCAGGCGCCTGATGAATGCAATGTGCGGCACGAAGCCGAAGACGACGATCGCGAGCCCGATGTGATAGGCGTAGGCATTGAACGAGCTCAGAAACGTGCGCTGACGGAAGGTCGCGTGGTGCCACATCCGCCGCACGATCATCCGCAGCGCGCCAGCCGCCGTCGCGGTGCTGCGTGGTTCGGACCAGTCGGGCTTCACCGGCCGCCGAAAGATGCCCCACAGCCGCCACCCGACGCCGAGCACACAGGTCGCAAGCGACACCCAGAGCGCAGGGCCCCGCGCGACCTCGAGCAGTTCCACCAATCTCCTCCTGGCCGTTGCTGGACGAACGCCTCTGTAGCAGCGTCGTGATGCCGATCCATGCTGGCGATGGCGACTCCGCGCGTGTTGACCCAGGTCAAACGCCCGCGCGATCGCGCGGCGCGCATGCGACAGCGCGCTCGGTTTGTAAGCGCCGCGTCGTGGGTAACGCTTGGTTACACATTAATCTCGCGCGCGCTGCGGAAAGCGCTCTAATGGAATCGAACAGAGTTCATTCCAAAACGGAGGTTGTCATGAAAGTCGCAAGCAAATTCCTGGTCGCGGTTGGAGTCGCCGCCGCCGTCGGTTCCGCCTTCGCAGCCGGTCCCGGGTGGCATGGCGGTGCGGGACCGGCTGCGGGTGTCGGCCCCGGCTCCGAGAACTGCGCGATGATGGGCGGTCCGGGCGCAGGCGCCGGATACGGCCCGATGATGGGTGGCATGGGCGGGGGCGGCCGCATGGGCGGCGGGGGAATGATGAACCCGGCGGCGGCCGAAGCACGGCTCGACGGCGTCAAAGGTGCGCTCAAGATCACCGCCGAACAGGAGAACGCGTGGAACGCCTACGCGGGCGTCGTCAAGGCGCAAGCTGAGGCGCGCGCGAAGTTCCGCGAGCAGATGGTGGCGACCGACCCGACCGCTCGGGCCGAGCTGCAAAGCAAGCACTTCGCGGCCAACGCCGAAGCGGCCAAGCAGATCGGCGCGGCGCGCGACGGGCTCTACGCGGTGCTCACGCCCGAGCAGAAAGCGACCGCCGACCGCCTGATCGGGTTTCCGGGATTCGCGCGGCGGGGCTACGCGGCACCGGGCTCGTGATACGCGGCCCGATGCCGGGGCGCGAAGGACCCGACGGCTCCTGACCAACCCGGCAGTCAGACGAGAGCCGCCCCGAAGGGGCGGTTTTCATTTTTCCTTCGCCAGGGAGCCTTTCAGCTTCGCGATCCCGAGGATCTTCATCACCGCCTTCTCGTAATACGGCTCGGAGGTGCCCTTCTTCATCTTGCGGATGAAGTACTTCTCGAAGGCGATCTTCGCGAGATGCACCCACTTCCCCTCGCTGAACCAGTTCACGTTGCGCGGCGGGATCTGCGGCAGCGCGACGAACGCGATTCCGGTGTCGCCCATGTCCGCAAGGCACACGGCGTTCCACGTGGCCTTGTGCGATGGCGCCTTGCCGTCGATCGCCTCGCGAATGTTGTGCGCGGTGGCCGTCACCATCGACTCGATCATGAACCCGGTCTTCGGCGCGCCGGTCGGTACCGGCGTCGGCTCCACGGGCGGGATCGCCACGCACACGCCGACCGCATACAGGTTCGGATACTTCGGGTTGCGCTGATACTCGTCGATCAGGATGAAGCCGCGCGGATTGGTGAGCCCGTCGATCCCGAACACCGCGTCGATCCCCTTGAACGCGGGCAGCATCATGGAGTATTTGAAGGACAGCGTGTGCTCCTTCTTCGGCTTGCCTTCCTCGTCGTGCTCGACGACGAACATCTTTCCCTCTTCGACCTTCGCCACTTTGGCGTTGGTGATCCACTTGATGTGCTTGTCACGCATCGCCGACTCGAGCATCGTCTTCGAGTCGCCGACGCCGCCGAGGCCGAGATGTCCGATGTAGGGTTCCGCGGTCACGAAGGTCATCGGCACGCGGTCGCGCACCTTCCGCCGCCGGAGGTCGGTATCCATGATGAACGCGAACTCGTATGCCGGCCCGAAGCACGAGGCGCCCTGCACCGCGCCCACGACGATCGGCCCGGGGTCCGTCACGAACGCATCCCAGCGGTCCGCAGCGGCCTCGGCATGGTCGACGTGGCAAATCGACTGCGTGTGCCCCTTGGGCCCGAGGCCCTCGACCTCCTCGAATGCGAGCTTCGGCCCGCTCGCAACGACGAGATAGTCGTACGCGAGCAGGGTGCCATCGCCGAGCTCCACGACATTCCTTTCGGGATGCACGCGCTTCGCCCCGCGCGGGTCGAATGCGATCCCCTTCTTGTCGAGGTGCGGCGCGGCCTGGAACTCGATCTGCTTGCGTGCGCGCCAGCGTACGGCGACCCAGGGGTTCGAAGGCACGAAGTGGAATGTCGGCCCGTTTCCGACGACCGTGACGCGGTCCTCCGTGCGGGCGAGCGCCTTCATCTCGTAGGCCATCGGCAGGCCGCCGAGGCCTGCTCCGATCACGACTATGTGTGCCATATCCGCGCCTCTTGTGCAATCCGTGAGCCGCCCATCGTCGGCGGTTGGCCTCCGGCCTGGTTGACCGGGGTCAACAATGGGCGGGGCCGACCGGAAACAAATTTCTATCGCCGCAGAAGAACGGTTGATCATGCGGCTTGACGGCCGATTGCGGCGCCCCAATGTTGGGTTTTGGCGGCCGCCGGCGCGGCCGGACGGGGCCCGACCGTGAAGTACAAGGACTACTACGCGACCCTCGGCGTCGCACGCGACGCTTCCGCGGACGACATCAAGAAGTCGTACCGCAAGCTCGCGCGCAAGTACCACCCGGACGTCTCCAAGGAGAAGGACGCCGAGGAGAAGTTCAAGGAGGTCCAGGAGGCGTACGAAACGCTGAAGGACGCGGAGAAGCGCGCCGCCTACGACCAGCTCGGCCGCTACCAGCCCGGCGAGGATGTTCGCCCGCCGCCGGGGTGGGAGCGGCAGTTCCGCTTCGAGCAGGGCAGTTTCGACGACTTCGACCTCGCCGATCTCTTCGAGCACTTCGGCGGGGGCCCGTTCCAGGGGCGGAGCGCGCGCGGCCGGCGCGGCGGTCCGGGCGCGGGCGGGTTCGCGATGCGCGGTCAGGACTACGAAGTCACCGCGCATCTCACGCTCGAGGATCTGTATCGCGGCGCGGAGGTATCGCTCGACGTCTCGGCGCCCGAGATGACGCCCGACGGCGCGGTCCGGCGCGTGCCGAAGACCGTGCGCGTGCGCGTGCCGAAGGGCGCGACCGACGGCCAGCGGCTGCGCGTGCCGGGCAAGGGCGGACCGGGAGCGGGGGGTGGGCCGGCGGGCGACCTCTACCTGAACATCGCGGTGCACCCGCATCCGCTCTACAAGGCGTCCGGCCACGATCTGTACCTCGAGCTGCCGGTCACGCCGTGGGAAGCGGTGCTCGGCAGCGACGTCGAAGTGCCCACGCTGGACGGACGCGTGAAGGTGTCGGTGCGCCCCGGGTCGCGCCCGGGGCAGAAGCTCCGGCTCGCGGGCAAGGGACTCCCCCGGCCCAAGGAAGGCTACGGGGATTTCTACTGCGTGCTGCAGATCGTGACGCCGTCGGTGCTGTCGGAGCGCGAAAAGCAGCTCTACGAGGAGCTTGGCCGCTTGTCCGGGTTCAACCCGCGTGGGCACCTCGGCTGACGCAATGGCGAGAACGGTCATGACCGGGGAAACGCTGCTTCTGCTCTTCGACGACGAGCGCACGATAGCGATCGAGGAGTTCCTCGCCACGTCGGGCCTCGCCCGGGACGAGCTCGCGGCGCTGGTCGAGTTCGGTGTCCTCGAGGCGGCTGGCGCGTCGGGGCCATTCACGACGCGTGCGCTCGTGCGTGCGCGCCGCGCCGCGCGGCTGCGCGACGACTTCGAGCTCAATGCGGCGGGGATGGCGCTCGCGCTCGCGTACCTGGAGCGCATCGACGCGCTCGAGCAGCGCGTGCGCGAGCTCGAGTGCCAGCTGCTCGGTCCGGCGTAACCGCGCTTACCGAGGGACCGGGCCCTCCGCCGGCCAGGGCGGCGCCGCGGCTTTGACGAGCCGCCCGTCGACGAGCTCGATCCGGCGGTCGCAGCGCGCCGCGAGCCGTGGATCGTGGGTTACCACGACGAACGCGATGCCGTGCGCGGCGTTGAACCGGCGCATCAGGTCGAAGATCTCGTCGGCAGTGTGCGTGTCGAGATTGCCGGTCGGCTCGTCGGCGAGCACGATCGGCGGGCGCATCGACAGCGCGCGCGCGATCGCCACGCGCTGCTGCATGCCGCCCGAGAGCTCGGCCGGCTTCTTGCCCGCCGCGGCTTCCAGTCCGACCTCGCGGAGGAGATCGAGCGCGTTCGCGCGCATCGCGGCGTCCGGCCGCCCGCGCTCGATCAGCATCGGCATCATCACGTTCTCGAGCGCGGTGAACGCCGGGATCAGGTGGTGGAACTGGAAGACGAATCCGAGGGTGCGCCCGCGCAGCTCCGTCAGGCCCGTCTCGTCGAGCGTGGTCGACTCGCGGCCTGCGACGCGCATCCGCCCTGCGGTCGGTCGCTCCAGCAGCCCGATGATGTTGAGCAGCGTCGATTTCCCCGAGCCCGACGGCCCGATCAGCGCCGCGAACTCGCTCGGCTCGACGATCAGATCGATGCCGTGCAGGACCTCCGCCTCGACGGGCGTGCCGATGTTGTAGGACTTGCGCACGCCCTCGAGCGCGAGGATCGGCTCGCGCGGGGCGACGCTCATCCGAGGCGGATCGCGGCGACGGGGTCGAGCTGCGCCGCCCGGCGCGCCGGCAGGGCGGCAGCGAGCAGCCCGGTGAAGAGGGCGACGGCCCACGTGGTCAGCACGAGCGCCGCGCCGACCTCCGGTACGAACATGGGCGTGCCGTCGGCGTTCACGAACACCCGCGCGAAGATCCGCACCAGCCCTGCCGCGATCAGGGACCCGACCATCGAGCCGCCCAGCGCGACCATGCCGCCCTGGAGCAGGAACACGGCCATGATCCGGAGCCGGCTCGCGCCCATCGCGCGCAGGATGCCGATCTCCTTCTGCTTCTGCACCACCCACACGACGAGCACGCTCGCAATCCCGAGCGCGACCACCAGGGTCACGAACAACCGGATCGTGCCGGTGCTGATGTTCTGGTTGCGCATCGCTGCGAGCAGCTGCGCGTTGGTCGTCATCCAGCTCTCCGCCAGCAGCCCGGTCTCGCGCTCGAGGCGCGCGGCGACCGCATCGGCACTGAAGATCTCGAGTACCGTCAGCTCGATCGTGGAGACGCCACCGGGAAGGTCGAGGAGCGTCTGCGCGAGCTTTAGCGTCACGAACACCCAACGCTGGTTGAGGTCCTTGTTGCCGAGGTCGAAGATCCCCGCGACCGTGATCACTTCCTCGCGACCCTCCGGGGTGCCGATCCGGATCCGGTCGCCGACCGCGACCCCGAGATCCTTCGCGAGCTCGATCCCGATGACGCCGTCGGTCCCGGACAGCCGGAACTCGCCCGCGACCATGTCCTCGTTGATGCGGACGATCCGGCGGTAGCGCTCGGGATCGACGCCGCGCAAGGCGACCGACTTGGACGCCGTGCCGCGCTGCGCAAATGCCGCGCCCGTCGCCATCGGGGAGGCGGCGACGACCCCCGGCGTGCGCACGACGGCCGGCAGGAGCGATTCCCACTGATCGATCGAGCGCAGCCGCTGCGGTCGCGCCTCGATGCGCGCCGCCACGTCCGAAGCGTTGCGGTCGACCACGGGCTGGGTCTTCTCCTCCGGCGGACGGATGACGATGTGCGCCTGGCTGCCGAGCGTGCGCTCGACGAGGCTCGCCTGCAGGCCTTGGACGAGCCCGGTGATGAACACCACCACCGCGACGCCGATCGCCACGCCGCCCAGGATGAGCGCGGTCTGCATGCGCCCCTCGCGCAGGAACCGCAGGGCCACGATCAGCTCGAACGGCATGCGTCGGCTACTTGAAGATATCCGGGCCGCGCACGACCGGCTTCTTCGTCGCTTGAGCCGTGTCGGCGCGTGCGCGCTGCCCCTCGCGCACCGACGCCTCCGACGGCAGCACGACGGCCTCGCCCGCGGCGAGCCCGTCCAGGATCTCGGTGTGCCCCGCGCCGCGGATTCCGAGCCTGACCGACTGACGGAGCACGTGCCCGTCGCGGATCACCAACACCCAGGGTGCCGGTCCCGCGGCGTCGCGAATCGCGTCGCTGTCGAGCGTCAGCGTGCTGGCGCGCTTCGCGGCAAGGATCTCGGCCGATACCGTCATGTCCGGACGCGCGAACCCGGGCGGGTCGGGTACGCGCAGCTTGACCTCGACGGTCCCGCGCTGCGCGTCGACGCCGGGCGCGATGTAGAAGACCTCGGCGCCGAAGCTGCGGCCGGGGTATGCGTCGGCGGCGACCTGCGCCTGCTGTCCGAGCGCGAGCAGGCCGATGTTCTTCTCGTCGACGTTCAGCACCACCTGCGTCTCGCCGGTGACCGAGAGCTCGAAGAGCTTCTTGCCCTGCTGCACCACGTCGCCCGGCTCCATCAGCCGCTTCAGCACCGTTCCGGGCGCGGGCGCCTTGATGACGGTGTTGTCGAGCCGCGCCTGCGCCACCTCGAGCGCCGCGCGCGCCTGGTCGCGGCGCGCAATCGCGAGCGCGTAGTCGCTGCCTTTCGGACTGTTGGAGGCGGCTTGCAGCACGGCGTTCTCCCGCGCGGCTTTCGCCACATCGAGGTTGCGCTCGGCCTCGTCGAGCTTCGCCTGGCTGAAGTAGCCTTTCTCGAAGAGGCTCTTCACGCGCTTGTATTCCTCGTCGGCAAACTCGAGGTTTGCGTCGGCCTGCTTGAGCGCCTGCTCCGACGAAGGCGCGGACAGGCGAGCGAGCTGGGTAAGCCGGGCTTCCGCTTCGGCTAGCGCCCCGCGCGCTTGCTCGAGGGCGGCGCGCTGCTCCTCGTCCTTGAGGCGCGCCATGACCTGGCCGGCCTTCACCACGGTGCCTTCCTTGGTCTCGACCGTCCGCACGGTACCGAGGACGACGCTGCCGATCTCCACCCGCGCGGGCGTGATCACCCGGCCGGTAGAGACCACAGTCTGAACGAGGTCGCTCCTCGTCACCTCCACCGCTCGCACCTTGGCGCCGAGCAGCGCCCGAACGCCGAAGAACATCGCGACCGCAATCGCCAGCAGGATCGGGATGAGGAGTGCGGGTCGCGGCAGCTTGAGGGTCATCGTGCGCCTAGGCCCGGCGGGGTGGGCGTTTCTTGGTCTGGCGGGAGCCGATTGTAAGGCCTTGAACACGCCCATCCGTCCGGGCACCCTCCCGTTTCGGTTCAGTGACAGGATGTCGCGGCTGTGATAAACCGCACAAATCGTCGCTTGCCCGGGGCCGGTTCGGCGACGAACATTGTGCGTTGCCCGCGGCGAGTTGCCGGGGCCGGACCCCATGCACTACGACTACTACTCACTCCTCGGCGTCCAGCGCACGGCTACTGCGGACGAGATCAAAGCCGCTTACCGCCGCCTCGCGCAACGCCTGCATCCCGACGTCTCCGACGACGCCGAGGCCGAGGAGCGCTTCAAGGAAATCACGCGCGCCTACCAGATCCTGCGGGACCCCGACCAGCGGGTCCGCTATGAGTTGGAGGAGATGGAGCGCGCACTGGACCTTTCCGAGCACGAGATCAACGGCGTCCCGCCAATGCGCGAGTTCGTGGCGCCGGCCGGGGGCGTGCCGCGCGCCGACGCCGACGTCGCCGAATCCGTCGATGCCCCCCAGGCGAAGATGCGCGGGCTGTTCAAGCGGTTCGCGGACAAGCGCGCCGGTCACGCCCGCGACGGAGGCGCCTCGGTGCCCGGCGCCGACCACGAAGTCGCCGCGGAGATTACGTTCGAAGAGGCGGTTCGCGGCGGCAACGTCCTGCTGACGTTCGCGGTGCCCGAGCGCAAGGGCAGCGGCAAGCGCGCAGTCGAGCGGGCCGTCGAAGTGCGCGTGCCGAAGGGCGCGACCGAGGGTCAGCGTCTGCGCCTCAAGGGCGTGGGCGGATCCGGGGCGAATGGCGGCGCCGCCGGCGATCTCCTGGTGGAGCTTGCCTATCGTCCGCACCGGCTGTTCCGGCGCATCCACGAGCACGACCTCTGGTTCTACCTGCCGATCGCGCCGTGGGAAGCCGTGCTCGGCGCAGTCCTGGACATCCCGACCCTGGAAAAGCCGTTCCGGGTGCACGTGCCCGCCGGTTCCACCTCGGGGCAGACGTTCCGCCTCAAAGGACGCGGGTTGCCCAAGCCCGACGGCGCACGTGGCGATCTCCTCGCGTGCCTGCGCGTCGCGACGCCCGATGTGCCGACCGAAATCGAACGCCAGCTCTACCTGCAGCTTTCCCGCGCCTCGCGCTTCAACCCGCGCCGCGGGTTCGGCTGAGGGTGCGCCACGTGGCATACTCGCCGGCGTGCTTCGCCTCGCCCGGTGCGCGCGCCGTTGCGCGCAGTTCGCTCTCACCGTCGCGGCCGTCGCGGCCCTGACGGCGCGGGTCGGCGCCGCCGAGGTCCTGCCGCCACCGATCGCGTCCGCGCTCGCGCGCGCCGGCATCCCGCAGTCGGCGGTCGCGCTGTTCGTACAGGACGTCGACGCCAGCAAGCCCGCGCTCTCGTTCAACGCCGGCCAGCCGCTCAATCCCGCGTCGGTAATGAAGCTCGTGACGACGTTCGCGGCGCTCGAGCTGCTCGGGCCGAGCTATACGTGGAAGACCGAGGCCTACCTTGCCGGCCCGTTCGCCGGAGACGTGCTCGACGGCGACCTGGTCCTCAAGGGGTATGGCGACCCGCGGCTCACCATCGAGCACTTCTGGCTGCTGCTGCGCGCCCTGCGCGCGCGCGGCCTGCGCGAGATCCGCGGCGATCTCGTCCTCGATCGCTCGTACTTCGAAGTGAACGATCACGACGCGGCGCGCTTCGACGGCGAGCCGCTGCGACCGTATAACGTCGGCGCCGACGCGCTGCTGGTGAACTACAAGGCGGTGCGCTTCCAGTTCGTGCCGGACGCCGCTGCGAAGACGGTGACGATCGTCCCCGAGCCGCGCCTCGCGCAACTCGAAGTCGCCAACGGCGTGCGCGCCGGCGAGGGCGTCTGCGGCGACTGGCGCGCGGCCCTCAAGTTCGACCTGCAGCAGGTCGGCGGCGGCGCGAAGGTGAGCTTCTCCGGGACGATGCCGGCAAGCTGCGGCGAGCGTTACTGGAACCTCGCGCTGCTCACGCACCGCGACTACGTGCACGGCGTGTTCCGCCAGCTGTGGGAGGAGATGGGCGGCACGCTGCGCGGCCGCGCGCGCGATGGCGTCGCGCCGGAGGGAGCGCGACCGTTCGCGACCTACGAGTCGCCGAGTGCCGCCGAAGTCGTGCGCGACATGAACAAGTTCAGCAACAACGTCATGGCGCGCCAGGTCTTCCTGACGATTTCCGCCGAGACGCTCAGGCTGCCGGGCCGCTACGACCGCTCTACGCGCGCGGTGCAGTCCTGGCTTGCGGCACGCGGGCTCGACCTGCCGGAGCTCATCATCGACAACGGTTCGGGACTGTCGCGCACCGAACGCGTGAGCGCCGGCGGCCTCGGGCGGCTGCTGCTCGCCGCGTATCGCTCAAGCGTGATGCCGGAGTTCATTGCCTCGATGCCGCTCGTCGCCTACGACGGGACGCTGCGCAAGCGCATGAAGTTCGAGAGCGTCGCGGGTCAGGCGCACATCAAGACCGGGTCGCTCTTCGACGTGCGCTCGATTGCAGGCTACGTGCTCGACCGCAACGGCCGGCGGCAGGTCGTCGTGTTCATCGCGAACCATGCGAACGCCGGCGCCGGCCAGGCGGCCCAGGATGCCGTACTGCGGTGGGTATACGACTCGGGGCGCTAGCCCCAGGCGAGCCGGAACGCCAACCCCGGGCTCAGCGGAGCCGGAGCGTGTCGTAGAACTGCAGGACGCGGGGCACGTAGGCCTGCGTTTCCGCGAACGGCGGAACCTTGCGACCGTGGCGGAGCACGGCGTTCTCGCCGGCGTTGTAGCCCGCGAGCGCGAGCTTCAGATCGCCGTCGAACAGGTCGATGAGGTCGGCGAGGTACTGGACGCCCGCGCGGATGTTCTTCTCAGGCTGCTTCAGATCCTTCTCCTTGACGCCGTAGCGGCGCCCGGTGTCGGGCATGACCTGCATCAGGCCGACTGCACCCTTGTTGCTCCGCGCGTTCGGGTTGTAGTTCGATTCGGCCGCGATCACTGCATGCACGAGCGCCGGATCGAGCTTGTGCTCCTTCGCCGCTTCGACGACCTGTTCCTGGTAGGGCTTGTCGGCGAGCAGCGGGTTCGCGAACAGTTCGGACTTGGGGTCCGCCCGGCCCCACGCCGCCCGCAAGCGGTAGTCGCCCGGGTTGCGCACGCCGCGCAATTGCGTCGCGTCCTTCAGCTTGTACTCCGCAGGCTCGCGGAAATAGAGCTTGTATCGAGGGTCGTCGGGTGTGTTCGACAGTCGCACGGTCCCGTCTTCCTCGACCAGCGCATAGACGTTCGCATTGGCGAACGGTGCGGCACAGGCGAGCACCGCCGCTGCGGCGAGCGTGCGTACTTGCGACGGAAACCTGTGGCCTAGCCGGCTCATGGGCCCGGTCTCACTCCATCGAATCAACGGCTTGTTGCGGATCGCGGAATTCCGCGGCATATTGTGATCGCATTCTTGCGATCCATCGTACCCCGCGATCATGGTAGGTCAAGGCGCGGGGCGCGCACGAGCGGGACTTTACCCCACCGACGGGCACCCGTGCTCGTCATCCGGGACGAAGATCACGCCCTTTCGCAGTGCAGGCCCGAATCCGGGTCCGCCTTGCGCGCGATCAACCTCCCTTGGGCTGGCACGGATACTCTGCCAGTGTTGTTGGATGCCCGCAAAGGAGAATTGCAATGGGAACCACATTCGACGTAGCACGCGAGCGCCTCGTGTCCGACGTCCGCTCGGTTCTAACGGACACCGAGGAGATCGTTCAGGCGGTCGCGTCTGAGTCCAAGGAGAAAGTCGCGGCGCTGCGGCCGCGGGTCGACGCGAGTCTGCAGCGCGCCAGGACGCGCTTGCGCGAGCTCGAGGCAGCGGTGGAGGCGCGTGCCCGCGAAACCGCACGCCAGGCCGACGCTTACGCGCACGAGCACCCGTGGAAGACGGCGGGCGTCGCGGCAGGCATTGGCGCTGCAGTCGGCGCCGTCGTCGCGCTGCTCGTCAGTCGTCGTTGAGACCGCTGCGCGCGCGTCTAGACGTACATCGGCTTGCGGTCGTTGAGCCTGAGCCAGCCGCGGCCGATCCGGTAGACGAGCCAGATGGTCAGTGCGATCAGCACGGGGACCCCGACGAGAGCACCGACCAACGTAATGATCAGAGCCCACCCAACCAGGAACCACAGCAGCGCATACCAGAACGTGCGGATCTGCCAGCGGTAGTGCGATTCCGTCCACGTGCCGCGCGCATCACCGCGCTTCACGTAGTTGACGATCACCGCGACGATCGACGGCACGCTGCCGATGAAGCTGCCGACGACGGTCGCGGTCCCCGCGATACCCACCACGATCGCGAGCGCGTGCAACGCATAGACGATGTGCGCGACCGTGACGACCGACGGCAGGGGTTCCGCTTGGCCTTGCTGGTCCAGCGTGGACATTCCGATCCTCCTCGCGCCGCGCTCAGACGAGCGCGGAATACATCGGCTTGCGGTCGATGAGCGCCAGCCCGCCCTTCGCAACGCGATAGATCGCCCATACCGTCACGGCGAAGCCGATCAGCACCCCGACCTTGACGACCATGAGCATCCACGCGACGGCCATCCCCGCGAGGCCGACCCAGAACGTGCGCAGCTGCCAGTTGAAGTGCGTTTCGAGCCAGGTGTTCCGCACGTCCTCGATCTTGAGATAGTTGATGACGACGCCGACGATCCAGGTGAGCCCGATCAGGAACCCGATCGCCTGCAGCACATAGACGAGCAGGGCGAGGTCGCGCAGTTTCTTTTCTTCCGTCTCCGGCAACACCGCTTCGGTCATCCCTGCCCTCCACGAGCGCTGGCTCGCGACGCCGCTCATCTGCGGCTGTTGGCACCGAGTTCAAGCGGCAATGCGCCAAAGATTGAAACTCATCAATTAATCATAAAATAATCAATATATTACTTAATACTCACGAGACTTCAGTTTAACAACATTCGCTTGCTTGTCGTGTCTAAGCAACAAAAGTGGGCGGATCCACGCGGTAGGTCTTGACGAATCTCTCGAGTAATTCATACAGTGAACCATATGTTATCTAAAGAACCTCAAGTGATTTCTAAAGATTAGGACGGGGCGCCGGCTTGAAGACTGCAACACAAATCACTGCCGGGCTCGTCTCGTTCCGCGGAATCGTGCGGTTCTAAACCGCTTCGTCAGGACCATCTGACGTTCAAAAGCCGGGCTCTGCCCGGCTTTTTCTTTGCCGCTAGAGCCCGAGCGAACTCCAGAGCTCGTCGACGCGCGTGCGGGTCGCCGGGTCCATCACGATCGGCCGGCCCCACTCGCGCGTCGTTTCGCCCGGCCACTTGGCGGTCGCGTCGATGCCCATCTTCGAGCCGAGGCCCGACACCGGGCTCGCGAAGTCCAGGTAGTCGATCGGCGTGTTCGCGACGATCGTCACGTCGCGCGCGGCGTCGACGCGAGTGGTGAGTGCCCAGATCACCTCCTTCCAGTCGCGAATTTCGACGTCGTCGTCGGTGACGACGATGAGTTTCGTGTACATGAACTGTCGAAGGAAGCTCCAGATCCCGAACATGACGCGCTTCGCGTGGCCCGGGTACTGCTTCTTCATGCTGACCACGGCCAGGCGGTAGGAGCAGCCCTCGGGCGGCAGGTAGAAGTCGACGATCTCGGGGAACTGCTTCTGGAGGATCGGGACGAAGACCTCGTTGAGCGCCACACCCAGCACCGCGGGCTCGTCGGGCGGCTTCCCCGTGTAGGTCGAGTGATAGATCGGGTCGCGGCGCATCGTGATGCGCTCGATCGTGAAGACCGGGAAAGCGTCCCGCTCGTTGTAGTACCCGGTGTGATCGCCGAACGGCCCCTCGAGCGCGGTCTCTCCCGGGAGGATCGCCCCCTCGAGCACGATCTCCGCGCTCGCGGGCACGCTCAGGTCGGCGCCGATGCAGCGGGCGATCTCGGTGCGCGACCCGCGCAGCAGCCCGGCGAATTGGTACTCCGACAGCGTATCCGGCACGGGGGTGACCGCGCCGAGGATCGTCGCCGGGTCGGCGCCGAGCGCGACGGCGATTGGGAACGGCGCGCCCGGTCGCGCCGCGCTGTGGTCGCTAAAATCGAGCGCCCCGCCGCGATGGGCGAACCACCGCATGATGGTCTTGTTGGGCGCGATGACCTGCTGGCGGTAGATGCCGAGGTTCTGGCGTTTCTTGTGCGGGCCGCGCGTCGCGACGAGCCCCCAGGTGATGAGCGGCCCGGCATCGCCCGGCCAGCACGTCTGCACGGGCAGGCGACCCAGGTCGACGTCCTTGCCCTCCCAGACGACCTGCTGACACGGCGCGCCCGACACTTCCTTCGGCGCCATGTGCATCACCTGGCGCCCGATCGGGATCCAGCGCTCCATCACGTCCTTGAAGCCCTGCGGCGGCTCCGGTTCCTTCAGGAAGGCGAGCAGCTTGCCGATGTCGCGCAGCGCTTCGACGGAGTCGGCGCCCATCGCCAGCGCAACGCGTCGCGGCGTGCCGAACAGGTTCCCGAGGACCGGAACCCGGTGCCCGCGCGGCCTCTCGAAGAGAATTGCGGGGCCGCCCGCGCGCAGCACGCGGTCGCAGATCTCGGTCATCTCGAGGCGCGGATCCACCTCCACGGCAACGCGCTTCAGTTCGCCGAGCTTCTCGAGCTGGGCGATGAAGTCGCGCAGATCCTGGTAACGCACGCGGGCTCCGGGGCGGGAAGGGCCCCGTAGCCTAGCGGCCGGAGGGAGGGAGGTAAAGCGCCGCCGCCCCGGCGCGAGCGGTCGGGGCGGGAGGCTTCAGGAATGCGGTGCGGTCAGGCCGACGCGTCTTCGAGCGCCGGATTCTTGTGCGGCTCGGTCAGCCACACAGGGTAGTCGCGAAAGCGCTGGGGGCCCGGAAGCTCCCGCGCCGAACCGGTGCGGCGCAGCTGGCCCTGCCAGCGCTGGTTGCCGTCCGGTGTGATCGGCTCGAACGACTCGTGCTCGAGCTCCTCGACCTCGATGCCTGCCATGTCGCTCAGGTTGTCGTCCATTTTCCCCTCCGTCTTTATGTTTTCGGGGCGGCTCTACCGCCGCTGCGGAGAGGAGCAAGCGCGGTGCCAGCGGCGCGAGAGCGAAGCGGCGCAGTTCACGCTGCGTGGTCGCGATGACGCAAAGGTGTGCGATGGTTCACGCGCGGGCGGGATCGCGCCGCGCCGGGATGCGTCGCGATGTGTGGCGGATTCACCCCCCGCACTGCAACGCGCGCGCCGATCCGTCCCCGTTATGGGGCGCGGATAGCGACGAATTGGTGCCAGCGCTGTGGTAGGTCCGTCACGCTGCGCTGCACACCTCAGCGGACGCCGTGGGCGCGCGGCGAGAAGAGCTTCACCTCGGTGGCGGTCGAGGCGGGCCGGGCAGTTGTCGGCCAACCTCGGCGACAAAGTCCTGCAACTCGCGACTGTTCCCGCGCTTCGAGAACTCGACCTCGGCGCCGCCGGCCGCGACCGTCACTACGGTCCGCCCGATCGCACCGATCACGATCCGCGCGAGGCCGGTGAGCAGGAGCAGCCATCCCGCGATCGGGAACACGCCGACGACCCCGGCGGCACCCTCGAGGAGTCGCTGCACCACGACGGCAATCCCGCCCGCGCCGTCGGGGTTGGTCGCGCGCTCCTGGCTCGCGGCCGGCTCCAATCCGACGCTCTGGTTGAGGATGAGCGTCCGTAGCGGCGAGGTGATCGAGAAGAGGATCAGTGCGGCGATGAGCAGCGCCACACCGAGCGCGACCGCGCCGAACGCACGCTCGAAGCGCACCCGCACGACCGCTATGTGGACGAGCGGCAGGCTCTGCTCCAGAACGCGCCCGGCGACCACAAGACGCCGGTCGGTGAGTACCGCAGTGGCGCCGCCGAGCGGCGTCTCGGCGAGCACCTGCTCGCCAGCGCCGAGGTGCGGATAGGGTGCGGTCGCCACCGGCGCGCGCCTCAGTTCTGCACGCCACGAGGGGGCAAAGCCGCTGCGTGGCGCCCCCTCATGCTCCCCGAAGTCGGGCAAAGCGATGCCTCTGGCATCGGTTTCGTCTCAGACCACGATCGGGTTCAACGCCCCGTCCATGGCGATCACCGCCCCGCTGATGTAGCTCGCCTTGTCGGATGCGAGGAACAGCACCGCGTTGGCGATTTCCTCGGGCTGCGCGAGCCGGCCGAGCGGTGCGCGGTCGGTCGCACGCTTCAGGGCCTCGTCCGGGGTGATCCCGGCCGCACGCGCATCGGTCTCCATCCTGGACTTCAGCCGGTCGGTGAGCGTTGCGCCAGGATTGACCGCATTTACGCGAACGCCATGCGCTCCGTAAGCGTTCGCAAGGCCTGCGGTCACAAGCATCAATGCCGCGTTCGCGGCGCCCCCCGGCAGGTGCGTGCGGCTCGCGATCTTGCCCCCGCTGCCGATGACGTTGACGATCGCCCCCCGCTTGCGGCTCGCCATACCCTTGATCACCGCGTCGATCGCGTGGACGTACGTGAAGTATTTCGCGTCCATCGCCGCGCGCCAGGCCTCGGGGGTGAGCTCTTCGGGCGGCGTGCGCTTCGCCCCGCCGGCGGAGTTGACCAACACATCGATCGGTCCGAGCGCCTGCTCCACTTCGGCGACCATGCGGCGCGCATTGGCCGGGTCGATCAGGTCCCCGGATACCTTCATGACGTCGCACCCCTCGGACTTGAGCTGTCGCTCGGCTGCGACGAGGTTGACTTTGCTGCGTGATGCGATGGCGACCTTCGCGCCTTCGGCCAGGAACGCTCTGGCGCAGGCGAGGCCGATGCCCTTGCTGCCTCCGGTGATCAGGACGACTCGGTTCTTGAGTCCGAGATCCATGGGTTGCGCGTGAAGAACCGATGACGAGCCGAACGGTAACCGTTTACGGGCGGATAGTGAACGGCGAACCCGCGGGCAACGGCTTACTGTTCACAGTTTGCGGCTCGCCGCCCGCTGCCGTCACCGGCCATGCGCCGGTCGAAGCGTAGGCGGCGACGATTCCCGCGAAAATCGCCCCGCCGACCCAGTTGTTATGCAGGAATGCCTTAAAGCATCCCTCGCGGCCGCGACCGCGGATCAGCGTGTAGTGGTACCCCATCATGGCTGCCGCGACAGCAAGGCCGACATAGTACGGCCATGCGAGACCTTCAGCGAAGCCGATGTACGCGAGGATCGCGAGCATTCCCGCGTAGCACGTCATCACGGCGGCGACGTCGAAGCGGCCGAAGGTGATCGCCGAGGTCTTGATGCCGATCCTCACGTCGTCGTTGCGGTCGACCATCGCGTACTCGGTGTCGTAGGCGATCGCCCAGGAGATGTTGGCCGCGAGCAGCAGCCAGGCGCTTGCCGTCAGCTCGCCGAGCTGCGCCGCTGTGGCCATCGGGATTCCGAACCCGAAGGCAATGCCGAGATAGGCCTGTGGGACCGCGAGAAAACGCTTCGTGAGCGGGTAGGTCGCGGCCAGGAACAGGGCCACGACCGACAACAGGATCGTGAGTCCGTTGAGGAACAGGACCAGCGCAAACGAGCACAGCACCAGAAACCCGGCCAGCGCGATCGCCTCGCCGCGCGTGACCGCGCCGGTCGCCAGCGGCCGGTTGCGCGTGCGCTCGACATGCCGGTCGTAGCCGGCGTCCGCAAGATCGTTCATGACGCACCCCGCGGAGCGCATGAGCAGCGTGCCGAGCGAAAAGATCACGATCAGCGCCCACGTCGGCCGCCCCGCGGCCGCAATCCACAGCGCCCACAGGGTCGGCCAGAGCAGAAGCAGCGTGCCGATCGGCTTGTCCAGCCGCATCAGCCGTTCGTAGAGATCGAGCTTCGTGCGCAGTGCCGTGGTGTTCATGGCCGCTATTGTCGCAAGAACCCGCGCGCGCAACGCTACGCGCGCAGCAGCTCGGCCCGCCCGCTCATCCAGCGGCGGACGTGGAGGGCCGCGTCGTCCGGGTGACGGTCGAGCATCGACTCGGCGACCGTCCGCGCGGCCTCGAGCAGGTCCACGTCGCGCGTGAGGTCCGCGAAACGCAGCAGCATCACCCCGCTCTGGCGCGCGCCCAGGTATTCCCCGGGGCCGCGCAACACTAGGTCTTCGTGCGCGATCCGGAACCCGTCGGAGTGCTCGAAGATGATGCGCAGCCGTGCGCGGGCGGCCTCCGACAGCGGGTTCTGGTAGAGCAGGATGCATGCGCTCTCGACCGCGCCACGGCCGACGCGGCCGCGCAGCTGGTGGAGTTGCGCGAGCCCGAATCGCTCGGCGTGCTCGATGACCATCAGCGACGCATTCGGCACGTCGACGCCGACCTCGATCACCGTGGTCGCGACGAGCAGCTGGACGCGCCCCGCCTTGAAGTCGCCCATGACCCGCGCCTTCTCCGCCGGTGCAAGTCGGCCGTGCGCGAGCCCGACCGCAAGGTCCGGTAGCTCCCCCGCGAGCCGCGCGTGGGTATCGATCGCCGTCTGGAGCTCGAGCGCCTCCGACTCCTCGATCAGCGGGCACACCCAGTAGGCCTGGCGGCCCTCGCGGCAGGCGTCGCGAATGCGGCGGATCACCTCGTCGCGTCGCGTGTCCGCGACGAGCTTCGTCACGACCGGCGTGCGGCCGGGCGGAAGCTCGTCGATCACCGAGACGTCGAGATCGGCGTAGTAGCTCATCGAGAGCGTCCGCGGGATCGGCGTGGCACTCATCATCAGCTGATGGGGTGCGTAGGTGCCGGCGTTCCCCCCCGGTTCGCTGCGCTTCGCGCCCGTCTTAAGGGGGCGGGCCTTGTCGCGCAACGCAAGCCGCTGGCGTACGCCGAAGCGGTGCTGCTCGTCGACGACGGCGAGGGCAAGCCGTGCGAACTCGACCTTCGCTTGGAACAGGGCGTGCGTACCGACGACGATTTGCACTTCGCCCGCGGCGACTGCGGCAAGCGCCTGCTTGCGTTCGCGCGCACCCGTGCCGCCCGCGAGCCGCGCGACGCGCACGCCGAGCGGTTCGAGCCATTCGGCGAACTTGCGATGATGCTGCTCGGCCAGGATCTCGGTCGGCGCCATCACCGCGGTCTGCCAGCCGTTCTCCACCGCGCGCAGCGCGGCGAGCGCGGCGACCACGGTCTTGCCGCTCCCGACGTCGCCCTGGAGCAGGCGATTCATCGGGTGCGTCTCGGCGAGATCGTGCTGGATCTCGTTCCAGACGCGTACCTGCGCACGCGTTAGACGGAACGGGAGCCCGTCGAGCAGTCGCGTGGTGAGCGTTGCGGCCGGCGCGAGCGCACGGGCCCGGTCCCGGCGACGTGCGCGATAGTGCAGACGCATCGAAAGCTGCTGGCCGAGCAGCTCGTCGAACTTCATCCTGCGCCACGCCGGGTGCGTGCGCGCCTCGAGCGCGCCGGCGTCGGCATCGGCGGCGGGGCGGTGCAGCGCGCGCACCGCGTCCGCGAACGGCACGAGGCCCAGACGTTCGCGCACCTCCTCCGGCAGCGTCTCCGAAACGTCCGCTCGATCGAGCGCCTCGTTGACCATCCTGCGCAGCACCGCCTGCGGGAGCCCTGCTGTCGTGGGATAGACGGGGGTCAGCGCATCCGCAAGAGGCTCCGGGCCGCGCACGACGCGGAAGCGCGGGTGCACCATCTCGCCGCCGAAGAAGCCGGGCCGCACCTCGCCGAACAGCCGTATGCGCGCGCCGGCCGCGAGGCTGCGCGCGTGGCTGGGGTAGAAGTTGAGGAAGCGCACGAACAGGAGTCCGGACTCGTCGCGCACCTTCAGCACGAGCTGCCTGCGTGGACGGTAAGCAACGTCGCTCGAAAGGACCTCGCCCTCGACGAGCACCGGCGCACCGTGTCGCACGGCCGCGATCGGCGTTACGTGCGTCTCATCTTCGTAGCGCAACGGCAGGTGGAGGACGAGATCGAAGTCGCTGTTCAGCCCCAGCTTCGCGAGCTTACCGCGGAGCGACGCGGGAGCCGCGAAGGACCACGAGCGCCCTCCGGCGATCGACGCTGTGCCGCCGCCCTTCGCCTTCTTCGCGCTCACCGCCGGCACGGCCTTGGCCATGTTGTTCGGTC
This sequence comes from uncultured beta proteobacterium, assembly GCA_963747775.1. Lineage (GTDB taxonomy): Bacteria > Pseudomonadota > Gammaproteobacteria > Burkholderiales > SG8-39 > JAGVSZ01. Next base: position 219,240 of record CAVVGT010000011.1, on the reverse strand, counting down.
AGGGTAGGCTCGCATCGGTGGGAATGTTAACCTGGTGACCGCGACCCTCCCCAAGCTGCTCAAGCTCGTCGGCACTGCGCGCGACGGTGCGCTGCTGCGCTTCTCGATCGGAAGCGAGTACCTGAAGTCGGGCGACCCGTCAAACGCCGCAGCGCAGTTGCGCGAGGCGGTGACGCGCGATCCGGACTACTCGGCGGCCTGGAAACTTCTCGGTCGCGCGCTCGCCGAGGCCGGGCGCGCGGAGGAGGCGCTGGAAGCGTACGCTCGAGGAATCGTGGTGGCTACGGCCCGGGGCGACCAGCAAGCCGCAAAGGAGATGACCGTGTACGCACGGCGTCTGCGCAGGGCACGCGGCGACCCGGACGCGAGGTGATGCCATGCAGCGCGCAGCCACCCTGCTTTGCGCCACGCTCTCGTTCGCCGCGCAGCCGGCGTTCGGGCAGGTCGTGATCGGGGGTGGCGCCGGGATCGTGTACGGCGGGTACGGCCCGCCCCTGTATGGCGGATACGCTCCTTACGCGATCATCGATCCCTGGGCTACGGCACCGCTCGTCCCGCGGAGTCCGGACACGTGGCCGTCGTGCTATCGATACGGCCGATGCTCACCGGCGGAAATGGCCGCGTACCGCTATCGAGTGGAGCGGCTCGAACGGCTGGCGCCTGCGGCCCCGCCGGACACATCGGTACAGCACCAGCCCGGGCCGTTCGTGCCGCCGCCCCCGACGGCGGAGCAGGACATTCGCCCCGAATTCCGCGGATCGAGCGTGGTGAAAGAGGAGTACCGCGAGAGCGGCCGCCCGATCGACGGCCGTCAGTAAACGCGCTGCGCGCTAGGCGCGCTGCGAGCGAATCGGGCGCGGGGCGCCCGCGCCGTCGAAGACCCAGCCGGTCTCGAGCTGGCCGAAGGCGGTTTCGATCTTGAGTGCGCTTGGCCGGTTCGCGACGGCCAGGCAGCGCGCATAGCCGATCGCGTCGTCCTTGTCGCCGAAATGCAGCGGCGCGGCGTCGCCCTCGCGCAGCAACTCCCAGCCTGCGCGCGCGTTCGGATAGACCACGAAGACGTTCATTGCGCCGCCACCCGTACGTCGGCGGGCGGGCCCATCCGGCGGATCCCCTTGAAGGCGCCGTAGGCCCATTCGTCTTCGACGATCCCGTCCTGCCGCAACACCCGGACGAGGCTGGGTCGGTGCGACTGGGCCCAGCGATGGGCCCACTCGAGCGCGGGATAGCGCTCACCGAAGATCTGACGCGCGGCGCCATCCTCGACGTCGGCTGCCCACACACCACTCACGAACGACACGACTACGACCGGATGCTGCATGTGCGCCCTCCCCCGAAAGAAACTGGTGTGCGCTGTCCGTCGCCGTCGATCCCTTGAATCTCACCCGCCGGGCCGGGAAGGCGGAAGAGCGCACGGGGCAATTGTGTGCACCTGAGCGCGACAGACGTGTGAACGATTGTCAACGCGTGCGAACTGTCACGCGCGTCGACACCGTTTAACAATTCCATTACGCCGGCACCGGCACGACGCGCACCGGTTTCTCGCGGATGGGCAGATGCACCGCGGCCGCGAAGAGCGCGAGCGCGATGTCGGCCCACCACATCCAGTCGTAAGAGCCCGTCGCCGTAAAGGCCTTGCCGCCCAGGTACGCGCCAAGGAAGCCGCCGATCTGGTGCGACAGCATCACGATGCCGAACAGGGTGGCCATGTAGCGCGGGCCGTAGAACTTTGCCACCAGCCCCGCGGTCGGGGGCACTGTCGAAAGCCAGGTCAGGCCGAGCACCGCCGCGAACAGCACGAAAGTCAGCTCGGTCTTCGGCGCCGCAAGGAAGACGAGCACCGCGACGGCGCGCATCACGTAAACGACCGACAAGCAGCGAGCGCGAGCGCCATCGCCCCATCGCCCAGCCGATGCCGAGGCTGCCGACTAGGTTGAAGAGTCCGATTACTCGCGAGCGACCACGCACCCACTGCCGGCGGCAGCTGGCACGACGCGACCACGCCCGGCAGATGCGTCATGATGAACGCCACGTGGAAGCCGCAGGTGAAGAACCCGGCGTTGAGCAGCAAGAAGTTTTGGTCGCCGACTGCGCGCTTGATCGCGCCGCCCAGACGCTCTTCCTTGGCGTGACCTGACGTTGGCTCGTGCTTGCCCTTGAGGACCCATGCGAGGGGCAGGGCCGCGACCATCAACATCGCGAGCCACCACAGCGCCGGCATCCATCCGCCCCAGGTGATCAACCCCTGTGCGAGCGGCACGATGGTGAACTGGCCGAACGAGCCGCCGGCGTTCACGATGCCGCTCGCCATCGCACGTTTCTCGACCGGCAGCAAGCGCGCGATCGCGCCGAAGAGGACCGAGAGGCCAGCGGCCCCCGCGCCTGCGGCGATGAGCACGCCGATCGCGAAGACAAGTGCGACGGTCGTACCCGCGAACGGGATCAGCGCGGTGCCCGCCGCGACCATCACGATCCCGCCCGCGATCACGCGGCCCGCGCCATGACGGTCCGCGATCGCCCCGGCGATCGGCTGGGCGACGCCCCACACGAGTTGCGCCACGCCGAACGCGAAGCTGATCGCGACGAGCCCCACGCCGGTCTGCGTGTTGATCGGCCCGATGAAGAGCCCGGTCGCCATGCGAATGCCGAAAGTGAACGCGCAGATCGCCGCGGCGGCGCCGAGGATCAGGACGAGGCGGTTCCGGGTCATGCGCGTTTCCTTGCTGCGGCACGGCTGCGCGCTCGATTCCTGAGCGTCTCGAGCGAGCCGTCGAGCACGCCGTGCAGGGCGATAACCTGCTCGACCCCGAGCACCTGGTTCACTTCGTCCTGCGCGCGACGCCAGCGCTCGCGCGCGGCGCGCCAGACCGTCCGGCCCTGGTCCGAAACCCTCACGACCCGCTCGCGCGCGTCGCGGCCGGCATCCATCGCGACGAGTCCGGCGTCGGCCAGCGGCTTCAGGTTGCGCGTCAGGGTGGTGCGATCCATCTCGAGGAGCTCGGCGAGGACGGACATCGTCGCAGGCCCGCCGCGCATCAGATGGGCGAGCAGCGAGAACTGCGTGAGCCGCAGGCCGGTCGGTGCCAGGTGAGCGTCGTAGCGCTGCGTGAGCCGCCGCGCGAGCTTGCGCAAACGGTCGCACGTGCAGCCGACGATGCGGGTCTCGGCATCGGACATGGCCGCGATATTAGTGCATATACACCTATTGAGTCAAGCGGCGGACGAGCGGAGCACCGCGTGCGGCCTAAGAGGCGACGCCGAGACTGTCGGCGAGCGCGAGCGTCGCCTGCGTGAAGCAGGCCATCGGCACGCGCACGATGCCGGCGCCGATCTGCCCGATGCCGGCCTGCTTGTGGGCGATGCCGGTCGTCACGACCGGTCGGATGCCGGTGTCGACGACCTTGCGCACGTCGATGCCCGCCGGACCGCCGGCGAACTCGAGGTTCGGCAGCGACATCACCGGATTGCGCGTCCAGGTCACGTGGTACATCTCGCGCGAGTACTCGACCGCCTGCGCAACGCTGCCGCCGACGAGCTGCACCAGCGCGGGCGACGCCGCGAGCGCCTGTCCGCCGTAACCCGCGGTCTCGCAGATCGCGCTGTCGCCGAGGTCGGCGTTGGCGTCCTCCTGCTTGAACCCCGGGAAGAACAGCCCGATCGGCATGTCGGAGGGCGACTCGAACCACCGCGAAGCCGAGACCGCTGACCCGGATCGCGGTGGTGACGCCGTTGCGCGCGATCGCCGTCACGATCGACGACCCCGCGACGCCGTGCGTCGCGTCCATGATCGCCTTCGACGCGACCATCGACAGGTTGAGGAAGAACTGGCTCGTGGCCGCAATGAAGTCGAGCGCCTCGCGCGCGCGCGCGCGATCGAACGCGCTGCCGGCGAGCGCGCCGCCGATCGGCCATGTGAAAGAGCGCCGTCGCCGCGGCATTCCGGCTGTGCACCTCGTCGCCCATCAGCAGCGCCTGCGACTGGATCGACTTGAGGTCCACGCCGTCCGGAAGGCCTGCGAGCGCCGTCTTGAGCGCCGGCGCGATCACGCCCGCGATCCACTTCAGCCGCTCGATCACTTCGGGGCCGTAGGCGCCGAAGCGCAACACGCGGCCGATGCCCTCGCTGAAGTTCGTGTAGGCCATGTTGCCGTGCGTCGCGTTCTTCACCACGAACACCGGCATCGACGGCGAAATCGCGCCCGACATCGGGCCCACCGCGCGCACGTCGTGGTTCGGCAGGAACGCGACCTCGCCGCGCGCGAGGCGATCGGCCGCCTGCCTCCGGCGTGGCGGCCCATCCCTCGTAGAGCATCGCGCCGATCATCGTGCCCTTCATCGGATCGCACATCCGTGCCCACGGGATCGGCGCGCCGGCGTGCGTAAGCGTTCTCTTCCCGTTCGCCCACAGCTCGGGCCAGATCTCGTCGGCCCGCAGCGCGACGTCGACGAGGACCGGGCGCGCCGCGAGCATGCGCTCGGTGGCAACCTGGTTCGCGCGGTCCACGCGCGTGCCCGGCGATTCCGGATCGTCGGGGTCGCCGGCGAGTTGCGCGAGCCCCCACGCGAGCTTCGCGTCGCCGTCGCCGGCCGGCCGCCAGTCGAGGTGCGCAAGCGGCGCGCCCGCGCGCGCCACGCTCTCGGTGAACATCTCCAGCCCGACGTTCACCACGCCGAGCCGATCGTGCAGCAGGTCGTTCTTCACCCTTCCCCCCCGACATCGCCGGTTACGCCGATTGCGAACCCGGTGAGCATGTCCCAGCCCGACGAGTGGCCCAGCGCGACCAGCGTCCGCGCCGCCTCCAGCGCAGCGGCGCCGTCGTCGACGACCAGCGCGTCGGCAAGCGCGTGCAGCGACTCGAACGTCTCGCCGGCCACGTGGTCCGCGAGGAGCGCCGCACTGATCGCGTGGCTCGCGGTGCGGGCATCGGCTGCAAGCCGCGCCCCGGTCGCGCGCCATCGGCCGCCGCGGTCGACGAGCATGCGACCGAACAGCGCCGCGCCGGCGAGATCGTCGCCCGACGGGGTCAGGCCGGTGCCCAAACCCAGCAGCGCCCGCGACGCCGCATATACCAATTGCGCGTCATCCGCTCTATATGCCGCCGCGAGCGTCCGCACCCTCGGCGCCGCGAGATCGAGCGGAAACGCGGGCATCGTGCGCGCAAGCAGCGCACCGAATCCCCGCGGCTCGCCGACGCGGTCGATGGCGCCGACGAGCCGGCGGCATGCGCTCGCCACGACGGCGGGGTCGACACGCGCGGGCATTGCGCGCGACCACGCTTCGCCCGGCAAAGCGCCAAACGAGACCTCGGCGCTGCGCGCGACCGGCTGTGCGGTCAGCACCGCGCGTGGGTGCCGCGCCGGCAGCTTCGACCCCACCCAAACGATCTCGCCGGCCGCCTCGAAGTAAGGCGCGTCGGGAAACGCCGCGAGCGGCCGCGCGACCCCGCCGCTCGACTCCAGCGCCGCGCGTGCCTTGCGCCCGATCGCGAGCACGTTCACGCGACGATCTCCGTGCCGGCCCTGCCCTCGAGCGCCGCATCGAGCTTTTCGAGCGAGGTAATCAGCGCCCGCGGCCCGCCGCGCTCGAGATAGTGCAGCGCCGCGGTGACCTTCGGCCCCATGCTTCCTGGCGGGAACTGTCCGTCCGCGAGATGCTGGCGCGCTTGGGCAGCCGTCATGCGATCGAGCAGGCGCTGGCTGGGCTTGCCGAAATCGAGCGCCACGCGCTCGACTCCGGTAAGCATCACCAAGGTGCCGGCACCGACGTCCACGGCGAGCAGCGCGCTCGTCATATCCTTGTCGATCACCGCCGCCACGCCACGAAAGCGCGCGCCGTCTCGCACGACCGGGATGCCGCCGCCGCCCGCCGCGATCGGGATGACGCCCGCACCGAGCAGCGCGTTGATCGCAGGCGCATCGAGGATCCTGAGCGGCACCGGCGAGGGCACGACGCGACGGTAGCCGCGCCCCGAGTCCTCGACGAAGTCCCAGCCGGTCTCGGCGGCGATCCGCTCGGCCTCTTCCTCCGTAAAGAACTTGCCGACCGGCTTGGTCGGGTGCGTGAACGCCGGATCGTCCGGCGCAACCTCGACTTCGGTCACGATCGACGACACCGACACGCTTCATGCCGTGCATTGGCCAGCACGTTCGCGAGGCTCTGCTGCAGCATGTAGCCCATGCCGCCCTGCGAGTGCGCGACGCACACGTCCATCGGCATCGGCACGAGCTCGCGTGAAGTGCGTGCCATCCGGAAAAGGATGTTGCCGACCACCGGGCCGTTGCCGTGGGTGAGCACCGCTCGATAGCCGGCGCGGAACACCGGGACGAGGTGCTCGCACGCGTCCTCCATGATGTCGAGCTGCTCCTGCGCCGTACCCTTGATCGTCGGCGGATACACCGCGTTGCCGCCGAAGGCGACGACAACGAGCTTGGCATCGAAGCGCATCGGCGCGCGGCGCTCAGCGCCCCGCCACGAACCGCGCTGCCAGGCGCGCAGCGGCGGTGGAGCCGCCCGCGAGGTTCATCCCCGCCTCGCGGAGCTTCGCCGTCTGCGCGGCAAGGCCCTGCGGATCGTCATCGGTGCCGCAGAGGAAACCGAGCACGACGAGCTCGCGACCGTCCCGCGCCGCGATCGCGCGCGCCGCACGGATGGCCGGCGCGAGCTCGCCGGCGGGATCCGCGTTCGCGCCGTAGCCGAGCACCACGTCCAGGACGACGACCGCCACCGACGGATCGCGCGCCTCGGCGAGAAGTCGCTCCGTCCGCGCGGCGAAGTCGATCATGGGATGCGGGCGGCCGACGGTGAACTCGTCGGCGCCGAGATCGAGCGCGGTGTGGTCGCGGCTCGGGGCGCCATGGGGCAAGGTGTACCTTTTCTCGGCCGGGGCGTTCGACCAGGTCGCGATGCCGGCGTCCTTCCAGACGTACTGCGCTTCGGTGCAGTAGGTGCCGCCCGAATAGAGCCCGCGCAGGAATCGCTGTCCAGGCGCGAGCTTCGCGTCGAGCGCCCCGAACGCGCTCGCCGTGGCGGGCGCCTTCTCGCCGCGCGCGACGGACACGGCGGTAGCGGCAGCTTCGTCGAGCGTCGTAACGGGATGGACATTGCCGCCGCCGGCGAGTTTCGCGCCGAGGAACAGCACGACGACCGGCTTGCCGCACTCGCGCGCTGCGGCGAGCGCGCGGTCCGCGACCTTTGGCGAAGGCGGCTTGGAGACGATCACGATCACGCGCGTCCCGGAATCGCGCGCGAGCAGATCCAGGCCCGCAAGCAGCGTCGTCCCGCCGATCTCCTCGTAGACGTCGCGACTGCCGGTGCCGATGGCATGCGAGATCCCTTCGCCGAGGGCGTGGATGCGGCAGGTCACCTCCTGCATGCCGGTGCCCGATGCGCCGACGAGGCCGATCGCCCCGCGCCGCACCGCGTTCGCAAAACCGAGCGGCACGCCGCCGATGATCGCGGTGCCGCAGTCCGGACCCATCACGAGCAGACTCTTTTTCGCGGCCAGGCGCTTGACTGCCTGCTCCTCGGCGAGCGGCACGTTGTCGCTGAAGAGAAAGACGTGCAGGCCGCGCTTGAGCGCCTTCAGCGCCTCCGCCGCGGCGTACGGGCCCGGGACCGAAATCTGCGCGAGCGTCGCGCGCTCGAGGCGGTCGACGCCCATCGCGATCGAGCGCGGCGCAATCTCGGTGCGCTCCCCCGCAGCGGCCGTTTCGCGCCCCGCTAGCTGCTCCTCGATCGCGGCGAGCGCCGGGGCGAGCGCATCCTGCTGTCCCTCGACCAGAATCATGAGGTCGGCGGGCGCTGCCGCAACGAGCTCGGGGACGAGCAGACCGCCCTGCGCGAGAATGTCCTTGTTCGCCGGCGTCCCCATCAGCAGCGACACCCGTCCCAAGCCATCGCGCGCCCCGATCGCCTGGGCGATGCGCATCAGCGCGACGGAGTCCTTGTAGAAATTCTTCCTGGCGGTCGCGGCGATCGGCACGGCAGGCTCCGGCGCTCGAAGCAAGAGGCCCGTGTAAGACACGGGCCGGGAGGGAGTTTGGTGGAGTGGAGGAGGATCGAACTCCCGACCTCCGCATTGCGAACGCGGCGCTCTCCCAGCTGAGCTACCACCCCACGGAGAGGGCGCGATTTTACCGAATTGAGGTCCCGAACGCCAGAATCTCCACAGGGCCAGGCGCGCGGCGGTTGCGGGAGGCGGGGGCCCGTGGCTAGCTCCCTGGCTCAGCCACCGGAGAAGAGCGATGCAGATCAACCCGCCATTCGGCTACCGAGAAATCGTGCCGTTGCAGAAGTCCCAGGGGATCGCGCTGCCCGCGCCCGGGAAGCTTCCAGAATTTTGCGCCCAGACGAATGCGATGCCGGTGAGCTACGTCGAGTTCGCACCCGCGGCGCGCAACTTTCCGATCGTGTTCGCGTCGAGCGACCAGCGCAAGAGCTACGCGGCCGTCGCAGTCCTCGGACTGGCGCAGACCGAGAACCTGTTCGTGCGCAACGGCGCCTGGGAGCAGGGCGTCTACGTGCCCGCCTACGTGCGCCGCTATCCGTTCTGCATGGCGCGCGTCACCATGGGGACCGCTGCCCAGGAGAACCGCCTGATCTGCGTCGAGAAGTCGTTCCTCTCCGAGGCCGGAGAGAAGATGTTCGACGCCGAGGGCAAGCCCACTCAGCGCTGGACCCAGATCGAGCAGCTCCTGCGCGAGTACGAGGCCGACCTCGAGCGCACCCGCGAGCTCTGCGCGATCCTCGCCGATTACGATCTCTTCGAGCCGTTCACCATGCAGGCGACGCCGGCGACCGGCGCAGCGCCGATCAATCTCGCCGGGATGTTCCGCGTTCAGGATTCAAAGCTCGAGCATCTCAACGCCGCGCAGCACAAGAACCTCTTCAAGAAGGGCATCGTCGGCCGGATTTACGCCCACCTCCTGTCGCTCGAGAATTTCGGGCACCTCCTCGCCCGCCGGGCGAAGATCGCCCCCGCCGCCGAGCAGCCGGCCAAGCCGGTCGAACCGGCAGCCAAACCCGCCCCGGCCGCCAAGGCTGCCAAGACCGCGAAGCGCACTTAGCGCTGGTCTTGTCCCGCTGGTTTTCTCCCACTAGTCCTTCTCCCACTGGTTTTTTCCAGCCAGTTCTTTCACACTGGTTCTTTCGCGCCGCCGGCGGAACAATCCCCCCGGCGCCGCTGTTTGCATCCGAAAGACGTGCCGGCCCGTAGCAGCCGGAAGTCACCGCATCGGCGGTAGACCCGAAGCAACCAGCAGAAAGGAGATCACGCATGTCCCCACTTGGATCCCTCTCATCGCGAGCGCTTGTCGCGGCAGCGCTGCTGGGCACGTCGCTTTCAGTCATGGCGCAAGTGACCGCTCCGACGCTGAAGGCGGGCGACACCTGGACCTATCGCGGGATCGACAACTACAACAAGCAGGTGACGGGCACTTGGACCCGTGAGGTCACGAGCACCGATGCGGGCGGCATCCGTGTCGCGGTGCGTTCCGCCGACGGGTCGTTCGACGACCTCTTCCGCGCACCCGGCGAGCTCGCTTCCGGCGTGCTCAACGACCGGGCCAGCGGGACGATGGACCCCGCGTTCCAGCTGGTGCCGTTTCCGCTCGCCGAAGGCAAGTCGTGGTCGCAAAAGGTCATTCGCACCGACCCCTTCTCGCACGAGAGGCGCGAGATGCTGGTGCGCGGCAAGGTGCGTGGCTGGGAGACGATCAAGGTGCCCGCCGGGGAATTCCGGGCCATGAAGATCGAGCGCACGATGTACCTCGGCGACTACGACACGTTCCGCGGGATCACCCAGCGCACGGAGACCGAGTGGTATGCACCGGACATCCGCGGCGCGGCAAAGGTCGTGGTGTTCGAGGAGTTCTGCGAGCGCCGCTACGGCTGCCCGATGGGATCCTTCATGCCGGGCGTGCGCGCTACTTACGAGCTGACCTCGTACAAGGGCGGCTAGGAAACATCTGAGCAAAGGGGACGCACGTCCTCGTCCCCAAAACCAGCGCAACCGCTCCCTCCGGCAGCGGTTGCGCCCGGGATTCTCAAGTCGCCCCGCCCTCCGTCGCACCGCGCGCTGCGCGCGCGAGCCGATCATGCACCGCCGCCCAGGCCGGAGAGCCGGGCGGCGTTTCCACCAAGATCAAATCCACGTTCTGCGCATCGAGCGCGCGCATCGCCGCGTAGAGCTCGTGCGCGTACTGCGCGGCAATCGCGGGCACCACGCGCTGCAGCGCCGGGTTGAGCCGCGGCACCCTCACTTCGAGCGCGAGAACGCCGAGCCGCCGCCCCTTGTGCGAGGCGAGCGCCTCCAGCATCTCCACCCGCCGCACCAGCCGCACATGCGCCTTCGGCGCGTAGTGCGCCGGCAGCGTCCCCGAGGCGCGCGGCGCCGACTCGTCCGCCGCCGCGAGGCCATCGCCGAGCACCGCCTCGATCGCGGCGACTGAAACGCCGCCTGGTCTCAGCAGTCGCGGCCGCTCGCCCGATAAATCGACGATGGTGGATTCGATTCCGACGTTCGTCGCGCCGCCGTCGAGGATGAGCGGCACGGCGAGCGCGAAGTCGGCGAACACGTGCTCGGCCAGCGTCGGGCTGACCCGCCCGAACTTGTTGGCGGACGGCGCGGCCACGCCGCTAAAGCGGTGTCCACCGTGTTCGCCGCCGAACCGGACGAGTAGCGCCTGCGCGACCGGATGCGAAGGTACACGCAGGCCCACCGTGTCCTGTCCGCCCGTCACTGCGTCCGGCACGTGCGGCGCACGCTTGAGGACAAGGGTCAGCGGCCCGGGCCAGAAGGCATGCGCGAGCTTGCGTGCCTCCCTGGAAACGTCGACCGCCCATTCATCGAGCCGGGCGGCATCGGCGAGATGGACGATCACCGGGTGGGCGCTCGGCCGACCCTTAAGCGCGTAGATCCTTGCGACCGCGTCGGCGTTCGCGGCGTCCGCGCCGAGTCCGTACACCGTTTCGGTCGGGAAGGCGACGACCTCACCGGCGCGCAGCAGCTCGACAGCGCGCACGATGCTCTCCTCATCGGCGGCCACGATGTTGACCGGCGCGGGCGGAGACGGCGGAGTCGGCGCGACTTCCGGCGGCGGCGGCGCGGCTCCGGGCGCCGGGGACGTCTGCTCCATTGGGAAGGGCTCAGCCGAGCTCGGCCAGCGTTCGACCGGTGAGCATGCGCAGCGCCTCGAGGTACTTCTCGGCGGTGCGCGCGAGCACGTCCGCGGGAAGCCGAGGCGCCGGCGGCTGCTTGTTCCACTTCTGCGACTCGAGCCAGTCGCGCACGTACTGTTTGTCGAAGGACGGCGGGCTCATGCCGACACGATACTGATCCGCCGGCCAGAAGCGCGAGGAGTCGGGCGTCAGCGCCTCGTCGATCAGGACCAGCTTCCCGGCGGCGTCGGTGCCGAACTCGAACTTGGTGTCGGCGATGATAATCCCCTTGCCGCGCGCGAAATCCGCGGCTTCGGTGTAGAGAAGCAGGGTGGCATCGCGCACTTCGCGTGCACGCTCGACGCCGATCCGCTTCTCGACCTCCGCGAACGCGATGTTCTCATCGTGCGCGCCGATCGCCGCCTTGGTCGAGGGCGTGAAGATCGGCTGCGGCAGCTTCTCGGCCTCACGCAGCCCCGCGGGAAGCGCGATGCCGCAGATCGCGCCGGTCTTCTGATAGTCCTTCCACCCCGACCCGATGATGTAGCCGCGCGCGATCGCTTCGACGAGCACCGGCTTCAGGCGCCGCACGACCATCGCGCGCCCGGCGACCTGGTCGCGCTCATCTGGGGCGACCACGGTTTCGGGCGCGATACCCGTGAGGTGGTTCGGGATGACGTGGCCGAGCTTCTCGAACCAGAAATTCGAAAGCGCGGTCAGCACCCGGCCCTTGCCGGGGACCGGCGTCGGGAGGATCACGTCGAACGCCGACAGGCGGTCGGTCTGGATGACGAGCAGCTTGTCGTCGCCGACGGCGTACAGATCCCGCACCTTGCCGCGGTGCAGGAAGGGCAGGCTCTTGAGGCTCGACTCGAACAGGGCGCTCATCGTCAGTCGGGCAGCTTCGTGGCGATCACTTTCTCGGCCTGCTCCCTGCGGAACGCGCGGAGTTTTGCGGCCAGCGCGGCATCATCCAGCGCGAGGAGCGCCACGGCGAACAACGCCGCGTTCGCCGCGCCCGCATCGCCGATCGCGAAGGTCGCGACCGGGATGCCCTTGGGCATCTGGACCATCGAGAGCAGCGAGTCGAGCCCCTGCAGGTGCTTCGAGGGCATCGGCACGCCGAGCACCGGGAGCATCGTCTTCGCCGCGACGACGCCGGCGAGGTGCGCTGCGCCGCCCGCTGCGGCGATGAAGCACGCGGCGCCCTGCTTCTCCAGCGCGGCGATCCACTGCTCGAGTGCCTCGGGCGTACGGTGCGCCGACAACGCGCGCGCCTCGTAGGGGACGCCGAAGGACTTCAGCTGCTCGGCGGCCGCCTTCATCACGTCCCAGTCCGACGCGCTGCCCATGACGACGCCGACCCGGCGCCCGCTCATCTCAGGCCGCCTTCTTCTCGAGCTCGGCGCGATATTCGCCCTTCGCGGCGAGGCCATTCATCCGCGAACGGTGCGCGAGCAACGCCTGGGCCTGCGGGACGTTCGCTGCGGCGCCCTTCCAGGCCTTCAGCGAAGGCGACTGGAGCGCGCGGCCGTACGAGAACGTCAGCGGCCAGGGCATCCTGCCCTTGTACATCCGGTTCATCGCATTGAGGTTCGCGGTGGCCTGTTCGTCGCTCTGTCCGCCGGAGAGGAACGCGATGCCGGTTACCGCCGCAGGTACGCAGCGCTTGAGCACGCGCACGGTGCGCTCCGCCACTTCCTCCGTGCCCGCCTGCCGCGCGCAATCCTTGCCGGAGATGACCATCGAGGGCTTGAGCACCGTTTCCTCGAGCGTCACGCGGTTCATGTAGAGCGCCTCATACACGGCGTTCAGCGTCCACTCGGTCACCTCCTCGCAGCGCTCGATCGTGTGGTCGCCGTCCATCAGCACTTCCGGCTCCACGATCGGCACGAGACCATTCGCGAGACAGATCGCGGCGTAGCGCCCCAGCGCGTGCGCATTCGCGGCGATGCAGGTGGTCGACGGGATGTCCTTGCCGATCGTGATCACCGCACGCCACTTCGCGAACTTCGCGCCGAGCTTCACGTACTCCTGCACGCGCTTGGCGAGCTTGTCGAGGCCCTCGGTGACCTTCTCGCCTGCGCAGAACGCGAGGTCGGCGGTGCCGGCGTCGACCTTGATGCCCGGCAGCACGCCCAGGCGCGCGAGCAACGCCGCGAACGGCGTCCCGTCCGCGGATTTCTGGCGCAGGGTCTCGTCGTACAGGATCACGCCGCTGATATGGTCGCCAAGTCCCCGGGTGGTGAACAGCATGTCGCGGTAGGCGCGACGGTTCTCCTCGATGGCCTCGATGGCGATCGACTTGAAGCGCTTTTCAATGGTGCCGGTGGACTCGTCGGCGGCCAGGATGCCCTTGCCGGGGGCGACCATGGCTTGGGCGACTTTCGTGAGCTCGCTCATGGGAGGACTCCTATGACAGATGGGATTCGCACGCGGAGGACCGGGATTTTACTCTCTCGCGTGCGTCGGCAGCATTGCACTGGCGCCCGGCACCCGGCCGCACCTCCGCGATCGCGGGCAATCGTTCGGCTAGACCGGCCGGACCGGCGCGCCACGCTTGCCGGATGCGAGCAGCGCATCGATCAGCCGCTGGACGTGAAGCGCCGAACGTCCGGAGTTCATCGGCTCGCGCTGGCCGTCGATCGCATCCAGGAATTCCGTCAGCACCCGGCGGTGATGGTCGTGGGAGAAGGCCATCGGGTCCGCACCACCACCGCCGGCCGAGGGGCCCACCAGCTGGAAACGCTCCCCGTTCATGTAATGGACCGTCAACGTCTCGACCTCGAGCGCCGCCGAGCCTGCCGTGCCGGCGATCTCGATGCGCTCCGGATAGCCCGGGTAGGTGACCGTGGTCGCGTCGATGACGCCCGAGGCGCCGTTCGCGTAGCGCACGCTGGCTGCGACGATGTCTTCCGTGTCGATCGCGCGCAGCGGGCTCGTGTCGACGAAGGCCATGACCTCCTGCACCGGGCCGACGAGGTGCAGTAGGAGGTCGAGGGTATGGATCGCCTGGGTGAGCAGCACCCCGCCGCCGTCGCGCGCGAGCGTCCCACGCCCGGGCTGCGTCCCGCTGGTGCGGGGGTCCTCTTCCCTTCCCCCGTAGTACTCCGGCGGGCGCCACCAGCGGATCGACGCCGATGCCGAAAGCAGCTTCCCGAGCTTGCCGCCGTGCATCAGCTTTGCGAGCTCGAGCGCCGCCGGGCGGAAGCGGTGCTGGAACACGATCGCGAGGCGCACGCCCGCCCGCTCGCAGGCCTCCACGATCGCGGCGGCGCGCGCGACGTTCGCCTCGACCGGCTTCTCGAGCAGCACGTGCTTGCCGGCCGCCGCGGCCTGGTTCACCAGATCGGTGTGCGTCCACGGCGGGGTGAGGATCAGCACTGTATCGATGGAGCGGTCGCCGAGAATCCGCTCGAGCGAGTCGACGACCGGCACGCCCCACGCCCGCGCGGCTTCGTCACGCCGTGCGGCCGACGGCGCGAATGCGGCGGCGACCTCCACGCGGTCCGCGAGGTCCCGAAGGCTCAGCGCGTGCGGCTTGAGCGCCATGCCGAGGCCGATGATGCCGATGCGGTGCCGTGCCATCTCAGCACACCGTCTCGTGGCGTACCTTGCACGTCAGCAGCACTTCATCAGCCTCCTTCCTCCACCAGTTGTTCTTGGAGAAAATTTCGACCTCGTGCATGCCACGATAGCCGGCGGCCTCCATCCACGAGCGGACGAGCGGGATGTCGATCACGCCGTCGCCCATCATCCCGCGGTCGAGCAGGAGGTCGGTCGTGGGCACGAGCCAGTCGCACAGGTGGAAGCCGAACAGCCGCTTCTCGCCGGCGCGCTCGATCTGGCGCTTGAGCTCCGGGTCCCACCAGACGTGATAGACGTCCACCGCGACGCCCATCGCGGTGCCGTTCTTCCCATCCAGCTCATCGCAGAGGTCGAGCGCCTGCGCGAGCGTGTTGATGCAGCCCCGGTCCGCCGCGTACATCGGGTGCATCGGCTCGATCGCGATCGGCACGCCGCACGAGCGCGCGTGGTCGAAGATCGCGCCGAGGCCGTCGCGGATCATGTCGCGCGCGCCGCCGAGATCCTTCGAGCCCTGCGCGAGCCCGCCCGCGACGATGACGAGGCACCGCGCTTCGATCGTCGCGGCCTCGTCGATCGCGCGCAGGTTGTCGTCGATCGCCGCCTGGCGGCCCTTCCAGTCCGGCGCCGGGAAGAACCCGCCGCGGCACAGGCCGGTCACCGTCAGCCCGTTGTCGCGGATGATGCGCACCGCCTCCTTCGCGCCGATCTCCGTCAGCTTGTCGCGCCACGGGCAGATCCCGCGGATGTCGTGCCGGCGGCAGGCTTCGGCCGCCTGCCGCAGGTTGCACTTCTCGCGCACGGTGGCGGTGTTGAGCGAGAGCAGGCCGGGATCCGGAGGACTCATGCGACTTTTTCCAAGGGATAGCCGAAGAAGGCACCGAGCTCGCGCACCTGGCCTTCATACATGTCACGCCCGGTGACGGTGGCCACCCCCTTGGCGCGCGCCGCCGCGACGAACGGCGTGACTTCGGGCTTCGTCGTGACGTCGCCGACGATCGTGCCGGGACGCAATGCCGCGAGGTCCCAAGGCAGCGGATCGCCGGGCTGCATGCCGATCGGCGTGGCGTTGATCAGGATGTCCGCGATTGCGAGATCCGGCGCACCAGCGCGCACGTTCACCTTGGAGAAAGTCGCCCGGAGTAGCGCCACCAGTCGCTCCGCCTTCGCCGCGTCCAGTTCGTGGACCGAGAGCGCCGCGATGCCGGCCTGGCAAAGCGAGACCGCGATCGCGCTCCCCGCACCGCCCGCGCCGATCAGCGCAACGCGTGCGCCCGCAGGGTCGTGGCCGTGCGCGCGCATGCCCGCGACGAAGCCGCGGCCGTCGAACATGTCGGCCTCCCACCGGCCGTCGGGACGCCGCCGGAGCGCATTTACGGCGCCCACGAGACGGCCGGTCGCGAGCACCTCATCCGCGAAGCCGGCCGTCGCACCCTTGTGCGGCATCGTGGCCACGATGCCGTCGAGATTGCGCATCGCCTTCAGGCCGGCCACCACGGGTGCCAGGTCCGCGCTCGTCACGTGGACCGGAATCATGATCGCGTCGTGGCCGTTCAGCTCGAACAGGCGGCAGAAGCTCTCCGGCGACCGGGCCTTGTCGATCGGATCGCCGACGATGGCGAGGAGGCGTGTCTTGCCGGTGATCAAGGTTCGCTGCCCATTACTTCAGGAACTCCGGCGAGATCTGCCGCGGCAGCCAGAGCGCGACGTCCGGCCAAACGATGATCAGCGCAAGCACGCCGAGCATCGGGATGAGCATGATCGTCACGTCCTTGAGGACGTCGAGCACCCGCAGCCTTCCGATTGCGCAGGAGATCATGAGGCACAGCCCGTACGGTGGCGTCACCAGACCGAACGCAAGCGAGACGATGCCGATCATCGCGAAGTGGACCGGGTCCATGTGCACCGCCTTCGCCAGCGGCTCGAGGATCGTTCCGACGATGATGATGGCCGGAATCGCGTCGAGAAAGCAGCCCACCACCAGGAACGCGCCGGCGATGAAGAATCCGGTCGCGATGATCCCCATGCCCCAGCCCTGCACGCCCTCGAGGAGCACCTTGGGGATCTGGTAGTAGGCGAGCATCCAGCCGAACGCCGACGCGGTCCCCACGCAGAAGAGCGCGATCCCGGCGAATTTCCCGGTCTCGACCAGCGCCTGGTGCAATCCCTTCAGGTCCATCTCGCGATAGACGAAAAGCGAGAGCACGCCGGCGTAGAGCACGGCGATGCACGCCGACTCGGTCGCGGTGAACCAGCCGAAGATCTTGCCGCCGATGATGATGAAGGGCGTCATCAACGCCGGAATCGACACCGCCGCCGCCAGGAGGAACTCGCGGAAGGTCGAGCGCGGATAGGTCGGGTAGTTGCGCAGCTTGGCGTAGACGTGCACCGTCGCCATCTGCACCACTCCGAGCAGCAGCCCCGGGATCACGCCCGCGAGGAACAGAGCGCCGATCGACACCGTGAGCACGCCGCCCCAGACGATCATCAGGATGGAGGGCGGGATGATCACCGCCAGCACCGCGGACACCGCGGTGATCGCGATCGAGAAGCTGCGGTCGTAGCCTTCCTTGATCTGCGCCTCGATGAAGATCTTGCCCTGGCTCGCCGCGTCGGCGGTCGACGAGCCCGAGATCCCGGCGAAGAAGATCGACAGGAGCACGTTCATCTGCGCGAGCGAGCCGGGGAAATGCCCGACCATGGCGCGCGACAGGCGTACCAGGCGGTCGGTGATGCCGCCGACGTTCATCAGGTTCGCGGTGAGCAGGAAGAAGGGCACCGCGAGCAGGATGAACGAGTTGTAGGCGTTGAAGGTCTCCTGCACCAGCGTCATTGGGGAGAGATGCTCCTCGACGATGAGCATCGGCAGGCACGCGAGGCCGAGCGCGAACGCCACGGGTACGCGCAACGCGAGCAGCCCGAAGAAAACGCCGAACAGGATGAGGCTGGCCGTCCCGGCCGAGAACGCGGCGGCGCCCATTACGCCGGCCTTCCGGAGGCGAGCGCGCTGAAGTCGTCGCGCATCCGCTCACCCTGGAAAACGAGCCAGGTCGCCCCGGTCAGCGGCCACGCGATGTGGATCAGCCAGAGCGGAAGCTCGGCAAGTTCCGAAATCCGGTTCCACGCAAACCGGGTGAACTCGATTCCGTACCAGAGGAAGACGAGCGCGAGGACCAGGATCGCGACACCGCTCACGATTCTGAGCGCCGCGCCGCCGCGCTCGCCGAGCTGTGGCCACACGTCGACCTCGAAGTGCGTGCCCTCGCGGACGCCGACCATGGCGCCGATCATGATCATCCAGATGAAGAGGAAGCGCGCCATCTCCTCGGTCCAGATGTAGGACGGGATCAGCTCGGTGTAGCGCGAGAAGATCTGCAGGCTGACCGGGATGATCAGGATCGCGACCGAGACGACGAGCAGCCACGACAGGGCCCAGGAGTACCAGGCAGCGAATCGGCGCCAGCGGCCGCGCGCGGCAGACGTTTCCTCAGACATGCTCCTCCCTGCAAAAACGTCCGGGCCGGCAGACGACCCGCCCGCCGGCCCGGAAGACGGATGCCTTACTTGATGGCGTTGATCTTCGCTAGGATCCCGTCTGCGCCGACCTCCTTCGCGTACTCCACGATGACCGGATCGACCGCCTTCTTCATCGCCGCGCGATCGGCGAACGGGATGCGCTTGAGCTTGCCGGACTTTTCCATCGCGTCGAGCTTGGCCGTGTCCTCGCTCGACTCGATCTGCCGGCCGTAGGCGCCGGCCTCCTTGCCCGCCCTGATGACCGCGGCCTGCAGGTCCTTCGGCAGCTTGTTGAAGGTCTTGGTCGAGAAGCAGAGCGGCCGGATGGTGATCGCGTGCTCGGTCATCGAGAGGTTCGGGCCGACCTCGTAGAACTTCATCTGCTCGACGCCGGCGGCCTCGTTCTCGCCGGCCTGGATGACGCCGTTCTGGATCGCGTTGTAGACCTCGTTGTAGGCGATCACAGTCGGGGCCATGCCCGCGGCCTGGAACGTGCGGCTCCAGATCGGCGCACCCTGCACGCGCACCTTGAGACCCTTCAGCTCCGCCATGTTCTTGACAGGCTTGTTGGCGAAGATATTGCGCGTGCCGCCGCCGGCGTAGCCGATCAGCATCACCTCGGCCTTCTGGTTGATCTCGTCGGCGATCGGCTTCAGGAGGTCCGCGTCGAGCACCTTGTTCCAGTGGTCGAGGTCGCGGAAGATGAACGGCGCGTCAATGAACGGCGCGGCCTTCGAAAAGGTCGACATGTGCGCCGGCGACACGATCGCGTAGTCGACTGCCTTGCCCTGCGCCATGTACTCGAAGTACTGCTTCTCCAGGCCGAGCGCGCTATTCTTGTGCAGCGTGAAGTTGACCGGCTTGCCGTAGTACTTCTTGACCAGCTCCTCGAACCGCACCATCGACTTCGTGAAGGCATGGTCGTCGTTGAACTGCGAGGCGCCGTTCAGCGTGATGGTCTGCTGGGCGGTCGCGGGGCCCGCCCCGATCGAAAATGAGGCCACTGCGACGGCGCCCACGGCGAGCGACGAAAGGAACGTTCTGCGTTTCATGTCTCCTCCTTTGATGGTCGGTTTCTACTTCCCGGTGAACTTCGGCTTCCGCTTCGCGCGGAATGCCGCGACTCCTTCGCGCGCATCGTCGCTCCCCGCAGCAAACCCGGCGGCGAGCGATTCCAGCGTCGTCGTGATCCCCTCCCCGGCCGCGGCGTCGGCGAGCTGTTTCGCCGCCTGCACCGCGGTCGGCGCATTCTGGGCGATGCGCCGCGCCAACTCAAGCACGCGGGGCATCAATCGGTCGGCTGGCACGACTTCGCTCGCCAGGCCCCACGCGCCGGCCGTCACCGCGTCAATCGGCTCCCCGGTCAGCATCATGTGCTTGGCGCGCCCGACGCCGATGAGGTGCGGCAGGCGCTGCGAACCGGCCCAGCCGGGCACCGCGCCGATCGTGACTTCGGGCAGTCCGAAGCGGGCGCTCTCCGCGGCGATCCGGATGTCGCAGGCGAGGGCGAGCTCGAGGCCGCCGCCGAATGCGATGCCGCCCACCGCGGCGATGGTCGGCTGGCGCAAGCGCGCGAGACGGTCGAACACCCGCTGCCCGTCGCGGATCCAGTGCGCCCACATGCCCTGCGGCCCGAGCGGGCCCCAATCGATGATGTCGGCGCCGGCGCAGAAGGCCTTCGGCGAGGCGGACGCGACGATCACGGCGCGCACGGAGTCGTCGCGCTCGATGCGGGTGCAGGCAGCCTCCAGTGCGTCGAGCATCGCCATCGTGAACGCGTTCAGCTTCTCCGCCCGGTTCAGCGTGACGGTGACGATCGGGCCGTCGGCCGCGATCAGGACGTGTTCACTCATGCAAGCCCCCTCCTGCCGGCCGTCTCGATATCATCAGCTCGTTCGCGCCTTCCTGGACCACCTGCCCGTCCTGGTTCTTCACCTTGATCGCGAGCGTGACGATGCCGCGGTCGGGGCGCTTCGTTTCACGCTTGGCAACGACCGCGACCTCGGCGTGGATGCGATCGCCGACGAGGATCGGTCCGGAGAACTTCCAGTTCCAGCCGAGGGACGCAATCGCGCGGAAGCGGTGCTCGGCGCGGTTCTTCAGCCCGTCGGTGAGCGCGAGCCCGAGGATGCCGTGCGCGACGCGCCCCTTGAAGCCGAGATCGCGCGCGAACCGGTCGTCCACGTGCAGATCGAAGAAGTCCCCCGACAGGCCGGCGAAGGCCTGGATCAGGCTCTCGGTCACGACGATGCCGCCGGTGGTGAACGCGTCACCGACCGCGCAGTCTTCGTACCAGTTGAGACCGGGATTCATCGCCGGCGGCGTCGGGGCTGAAGCTGGAGGCCGATCGCGTCCTCGCGGAACAGGCGCTCGTCCATCGTTTTCAGATCGGGCGCCACGTTGAGCGCAAATCCCGCTTGCCCGAGCACCTCGCGCTCGAGGTCCACACCCGGGGCGATCTCGGTGACCGTCAGCCCGTCGCCCAGCAGCCGGATCACGCAGCGCTCGGTGACGTAGGTGACGTCCTGCTTCTGCGCACGCGCACGGCGACCGGAGAAGGTCACGTGATCCACCTGCGGCACGAACTTCGCGAACTTGCCGTCCTTGCGGATCTTCAGCTTGCCGCGCCCCACGTCGAGCTCGAGGCCGGCGGCGCGGAAGTAGCCCGAGAACACGAGCTTGCGCGCGTGCGCGGTGATGTCGACGAACCCGCCGCAGCCCGCGGTGACGTGCGGCCGCGACGCGAGGCGCGAGACGTTCACGCTGCCATCGGCGCCGACCTCCAGGAACGAGAGCATGCCGACGTCGAAACCGGCGCCCTGGAAGTAGATGAACTGATAGGGCGACGGCAGGAACGCCTGCGCGTTGGCCGCGCAACCGAACGGGAAGCCGTCGAGCGGCACGCCGCCCACCGGCCCCTGCTCAATCGTCCAGGTCACGTCGTCCTGTCGGCCCTCCTCGATCAGGATGCGCGGCACGAGCGGCGAGATGCCGAAGCCGAGGTTGACCGCATCGCCCTGCGCGAGCTCGAGCGCCGCGCGCCGCGCGATCACCTTGTCGGCGCCGAACGGCACCGGCGGAAAGGACGACAGCGGGCGGCGCACCTCGCCGCTGATCGCCGGGTCGTGCCGGGTCTGCGTCGCCTGCATCTGGTCCGGGTCGACGACGACGTAATCGACCAGCGTCGACGGCACGTGCACGCGCTGGGTCGGGATGCTCGCGCGTGCGGTGGTGCGCTTCACCTGGGCGATCACGACGCCGCCGTTGTTGCGCGCGGCGAGCGCGATGTCGAGCGGGCCGAGGAAGGCGCCTTCGTGTTCCATGGAGAGGTTGCCGTCCTCGTCGGCGGTGGTGCCGCGGATGATCGCGACGTCGGGCGGAATGTTCGGGAAGTAAAGCCACTCGCCGCCCTTGAAATCGACGAGCTCGACGACGTCCGCGCGGGCGGCGTCGTTCATCCGGCAGCCGCCGAGGCGCGGGTCGACGAACGTGTCCAGTCCGATGCGAGTCATCACGCCGGCGCGACGCGCCGCCGACTCGCGGTGCATGTCGAACAGGATGCCGCTCGGCACGTTGTACGCCGCGACCTCGTTCGCCGCGATCATCTTCCAGATCGCCGGCGGCTCCGCCGACGACGGGCCGCTCGGGTACGAGCCGGCGAGCACTTTCGCGAGCAGGCCCTTGCGCGCGACGTGGTCGATGCCCTTGGTGCCCCACATGTCGCCTGCCGCGATCGGCAGCAGCATCGTGATGTCGCGCGGGGCTCCGTCTCGCTCGAAGCGGTTCCCGAGCGCGGCGAGCATCCGGTCCGGCGTGTTGAGCCCGGACGACGAGCTCACGCTCACGACCGCCCCGTCGGGGATCAGTCGGGCGGCGTGCTCGAACGAGACGACCTTGCCGCTCATCCCTGGAGGCCGTGCACCGCGAGCAGTTGCCGCATGCGCGCGCAGGCGAGGTCCGGATCGTGCAGCAGGCCGGCACGGTCCGCAAGCCGGAACGCCTCTGCGAGGTGCGCGATGTGCCGCGCGCTCTGCTGCCCGCCGACCATCACGAAGTGGTCCTGGTGGCCATTGAGCCACGCGAGGAACACCACCCCGGTCTTGTAGAAGCGCGTGGGGGCGCCGAAGACGTGGCGCGACAGCGGCACGGTCGGCGCGAGCAGCTCGTGGAAGGTCGTGCGGTCGCCCTGCGCGAGCGCCGACAACGCTGCCGAGGCGGCGGGCGCGATCGAGTCGAAGATCCCGAGCAGCGCGTCCGAGTGGCCCTGCGAGTCGCCCTCGATCAGCTCGGCGAAGTTGTAATCGTCGCCGGTGTACATGCGCACGTTCTTCGGCAGCCGCCGGCGCAGGTCGACCTCCTTCTGCTTGTCGAGCAGCGAGACCTTGATGCCGTCGATCTTGGCGGCGTTCGCCTGAATCACCATGAGGGCGACCTCCATCGCCTTGTAGTGATCCGCGTAGCCCCAGTAGCCGGCCAGCGCCGGGTCGAACATCTCGCCCAGCCAGTGGATGATGACCGGCTCCTTCGCCTGGTGCAGCAGCTTCGTGTAGACGTGGTAGTACTCGTCGGGCGAGTTCGTGCACGCGGCGAGCGCGCGGCTCGCCATCATGATGATCCGGCCGCCGGCCTTCTCGACCGCGTGGAACTGCTGCTCGTAGGCGGCGATCACGTCGGAAACCTTGACGCCCGGGCCGGGCGCGAGATGGTCCGTGCCGGCGCCGCTCGCGAGGAACGCACCGGGGAAGTCGCGTGCCGCGTCGATCGAGCGCCGAATCAACTCGAGCGACGTGGACCAGTCGAGCCCCATGCCGCGCTGCGCGGTGTCCATCGCCTCGGCGACGCCGAACCCGAGCGCCCAGAGGTGCCGGCGGAACCGGAGCGTCGCGTCCCAATCGACCGCGGCGTCCAGCCACGGGTCCTTTCCGGACAGCGGATCGGCAACGACGTGCGCCGCGGCGAACGCGACGCGATTGAAGGCATGGGTCCGTTTCGCCGGAAATTCCCTTGGCGCGGAGAGCGTGAAGGGCTCGAGCGTCCGGTCGGCGGTCGGCAGTCGGATGCTCATCGAGATCGGTGCGTTCATGTCAGGCCTCCAGCTTCGGCAGATCGATCCAGCGCCGCTCGGCCCAGCTTGCGAGCGCACAGTCGCCGAGCTGCACGCCCTTCGCCCCCTCGAGCAGGCTCCAGCGGAACGGCGCGTCCTCGCAGACGTGCCGGATGAAGAGCTCCCACTGGGCCTTGAATGCGTTTTCGTAGGCGACGTTGTTCGGCACTTCCTGCCAGGTGTCGAAGAAGTCGATCGCCTGCGGCACGTCCGGGTTCCAGACCGGCTTCGGCGTCGCGACGCGCGGCTGCGTGTAGCACCTCTGGAGCCCCGCGACCGCCGAGCCGTGCGTGCCGTCCACCTGGAGCGTCAGCAGGTCGTCGCGACGGACCCGCACGCTCCAGGCGGCGTTGATCTGCGCGATCACGCCGCCCTCGAGCTGCACCGTCGTGTAGGCGGCGTCGTCGGCGGTGGCCGGGTACTTCTTGCCGGCTTCGTCCCAGCGCTCGGGGATGTGCGTCGCGCCGAGGCAACTCACGCTCTTCACCGCGCCGAACAGGTTGTCGAGCACGTAGCGGAAATGGCACAGCATGTCGAGGATGATCCCGCCGCCGTCCTCCTTGCGGTAGTTCCACGACGGCCGCTGCGCCGGCTGCCAGTCGCCCTCGAACACCCAGTACCCGAACTCGCCGCGCACCGAGAGGATGCGGCCGAAGAATCCCGAGTCGATCAGCATCTTCAGCTTGAGCAGGCCCGGCAGCCACAGCTTGTCCTGCACGACGCCGTGCTTGACGCCGGCCGCTTTCGCCGCGCGGTAGAGGTCCATCGCTTCCGCGAGGCCGGTCGCGGTCGGCTTCTCGCAGTAGACGTGCTTGCCCGCGGCGATCGCCTTCTTCAGGATCGTGGGCCGGAGCTGCGTCGACGCGGCGTCGAAGAAGACCGTGTAGCTCTTGTCCGCGAGCACCGTGTCGAGGTCGGTCGTGGTCCGCTCGATGCGGTGCGCCTGCGCGAGTGCGCGCAGCGCGTCCGGCCGCCGGCCCACGAGGATCGGGTCGGGCATGATCCGCGTCCCGTCGGCTAGCCGCACGCCGCCCTGCTCGCGAATCACTGCGATCGAGCGTGCGAGATGCTGGTTCGCGCCCATGCGTCCGGTGACGCCATGCATGATGATGCCGAGTCGCTTTTCGCTCATCTCCGACCTCGTGAAAATGTGAGGGACGCCGTCACCCGACCTGCGCCTCGATGAATTCGATCGTCACCCCGTCCCCATCGCGCACGTAAACGACCTTGCGGCCGCGGTTCGGGCCCTGGTCGATCGGGACCGGAGGCGAGAGCGGTTTCACGCCAAACTTCGCCGCCGCCTCCACTGCCGCGTCGACGTTGTCGACGTTCAACGCCAAATGGGCGAAGCCGGTGTCGCACGGTCGTGAGACCACCTTGCCGCGATCGGCCGGCGCACCGTACTCGATCAGCTCGATCGTGTGCCCCGCTCCCCTCAGGAACGCGATCGTCACCTCCGCGCCGGGCACGCCGGTGATGCGCGACACGAGGTCGGGGCTGCGCGGCGCGCGCGACACCAGATCGAACCCGAGGCAGTCGCGGAAGAACGCGATCGTGCGATCGAGACTCGACACGGTGAAGCTCGTGTGGTTGGTCCCCATTACCCGAAACGCTTTCATCCTATTTCACCTCCGTCGCCGCGCGCTCGGGCATCGGCGTCATCTCACGCCAATCCGGTTCCGCGCCACTCGCGAATCCCACGCAGCCGAGCGACCCGACCGCGAGCCGGCCATCGCGGATGCGCAGCCGCACGGCGCCGTGGCTGCGCTCGTAGAGATCCGGGTGCGCGGCGAGGAACGCATCCTGCTCGCCCGCGGGCAGATCCGCCATGCCGTTCACGTAATGATGGCCGTTGCGCTCGACGTGCGTCATCCCGAGCAGGTTCACCAGCGCGAGGTCCTGCTGCACGGCAAGGCCGGCCTGCGTCGTCAGATCCTCCGCCGTCATGAAATAGCGGCGCGCGGGCGAGCTCCAGAGCGCGCAGCGCGCCGCGTTCAGGATCGACTTGTAGAGCCCCTTGCACATCTTCGACGAGACGCCCGAGTACCCGAGCGCCTTCGCACGCGGGAAGGCATCGAGGTCCGCGTCCGACTCGTCCACGATCACCGGCGTCGTGCGCGACACCGCAGCGACGTCCCGGTCGAGCGCATGCTTGCGGTTGATCGGCTGCTCGATGAACGCGATCGCGCCGAGGAGCCGCGCGAGCTGCGGCGTCGCGCTCATCCGCGCGAGCAGTGCCCGCAACGCCTCCAAGTCGTCGTACTGCTCGTTGCCGTCGAGGGAGGCGCGGTAGTCGCGACCCGATGCGTCCAGTACCGCGGCGATGTCCGCGAGCCGGCGCACGTCTTCGTCGACGTTCCCGCCCACCTTGAGCTTGTACCAGCGGTGACCGTAGGTCGCGACCACTTCCTCCAGCGACTCGGGGAGGCCGTCCTTCACCTGGCCGGGATGCCCGGCAATCGCGTCCACCAGGCCGACCGTGTGCCGCGCGTCGATCGTGTCCGCGGGCTGCAACCGCGCGAGGAAGGCACCGATGTCGAAGCCGGCGAGGTCGGGCGCGACTGCGGCCGGCTCGATGCCGGCGAAGTTGCCCTGCACCGCCTCGTAGAACGACATCCGGTGGAGCCGGCACAGCGCGTCCAGGATCGCGCGGTCGAGTTGCGCAGGCCCGAAGCAGGCGACGAGCGGATCGAGGTCCCGCCGGGCGCCGGCCTCGATCACCTCTCGATAATGCGCAGCGAAGAGGCCGAAGGCGGTGCGCGCCGCCCCGTCAAGGTAGGCATCCCGGGCAAGGGCAAGCGCCAGGCGGAGCTGGTCGAAGTTGTCCTCGTTGGAGAGTGCGAGATTCTTGTCGAACCACTTCGGCGCGAGGATCTCGGCGCCCGCGCCCCAGCCCTCCCGGCCGTCGTCGAGCCGGACCCGCACGCGCACGAACGCCTGCGGCGCCTCGGTGAGCGTCACGACGCCGAAGCGGAACGGCATGCGCAGCCGCACCGGCCGCTCGCGGAACTCCACCGCGACGATGCGAAGGGCGGGAGCGCTCGTCACCGGGTCAGTCCATCGCCAGGACACCCCTCGACTTGAAGATGTCGCGGATGTGTCCGGCGTAGTCGTTGAACTTCTGGGGCAGCTTGTCCAGCCGCCGCGGGCGCGGCAGATCGATGTCGATGATCTCCACGATGCGGCCCGGCCGCGGGCTCATCACCACGACTCGATCGGCGAGCAATACCGCCTCCGGGATGCTGTGGGTGATGTGCAGCGCGGTCTTGCGCTTGTCCATCCACACGCGCTGGATGTCCATCGAGATCTGCTCGCGGGTGAGCGCATCCAGCGCGCCGAACGGCTCGTCGAGGAGCAGGAGCGGCGGGTCGTGGACCAGCGCGCGACAGATCGACACCCGCTGTCGCATCCCGCCCGAGAGCTCGTAGGGCTTCTTGTGCTCGAAGCCTTCGAGGCCGGTTGCCTTGAGGAGGCCCATCGCGACCGGCTCGTACTGCGCCCGGTCCATGCGCCGGATGTCGACCTGGAGCATCACGTTCGCCAGCACGTTGCGCCAGTCGAGCATGATCGAGTCCTGGAACACGATACCCACGTCCGTCTGCGGGCGATCGACCCGGTTGCCGCCGACGGTGATGCTCCCGGCGCTGTAGGGGATGAGCCCGGCGACCATCTTGAGAATCGTCGTCTTGCCGCAGCCGCTCGGCCCGACGACGGCGACGAACTCGGACTTGCGGATCTCGAGATTGATGTCGACGCATGCTTCCACGACACCGCCCTTGGTGTCGTAGGTCTTGGCGACATTCTGAAGGCGGATGTGCGGTTGATCCATCGATGCGTACGCGGCGGCTTTCTGGGCGAGGCGGCCGGCGTCCCGCGACCGGAAGGCCGCGGGAAAGCCGCGCCAAAGGGCTACTTGGCCGGAAGGTAGGGCGCCTCGGACAGGAAGCTGTTCGTGTAGTACTGATTGAGATCGGGCTGCGGCTTGAGCTTGGCGAACGTCTCGAGCAGCGTCTGCGTGTCCTTCCAGTCCTCCATCGCCGACCAGCCGATCGCCTTGCCCTTGGTGCGCTCCGTGTGAATGATCGTCATCGTGCCGTCGACCTCGAGCAGCGCGATCTCCTGCGTAAAGACGGGTGCCGCCTTGCGGAAGATCTCGGCGGCCTCGGCGCGGTTCTTGTTGCTGTAATCCCAGCCGCGCTGGCTGGCGCGCAGGAACCGCCGCAGCATGTCCTGGTTCTTCGCGTCTTTGAGCCAGTCGTTATTCGCGATGATCGCGCTGGAGAGCGTCGTGACGCCGGCCATGTCGTAGAGGCGCGTCCAGCCCATCTTCACGCCGGTCTGCAGCTGCATGCGCGGGCCCTGGTCCATGAAGTAGCCGAGCAGCGCATCGGCCTGCTTGTTGAGCACCGCCTGCTCCTTGGCCGCCGGGTTGGCGACGACGATCATCTGCACGTCCTCGACCTTCATGCCGAGCTTGCCCATGAACGCCGTGAAGATCGCGAGGCTCGCATCCCCCGCGGTGATCGCGATCCGGCTGCCCTTGATGTCGGCGATCTTGGTCGGGCGCGCCGCGTCGGCGCGGTAGATAAACGCCATCGGGCTCTGCTGGAGAGTCACGCCGACCGCCTTGATCGGCATGCCGGCGCCGACGCCGCGCATCATCGTCGCCGCGTCGACGTAGGCCACGGGGCTGGTGCTGTTGGCGACGAGCTGCGACACGGTGGTCGAGCCGCTGCCTTCCTGGATCTCGACGTCCAGCCCTTCCTCCTTGTAGAAGCCCTTGTCGCGCGCGACGAAGAACGGCGCGTGCTCGCCGTAGAGCGTCCAGTTGAGCCGGAACGGGAACTTCGTCTGCGCGGTCGCGGGCGCGACGAGCGCCGCGCTCATCGCCGCGGCAACCAGGGACAGGATGATTCTCTTGGTTTTCACAACGCCTCCTCCTTCGCTTGCGGGGTCGAAATTGACAGCGGTTTGAAGCTCTAGATCGTGGCCGGATCCTCGCGCACGCGGTGTGACACGTGCCATGGAATCAGCAACTGCTCGAGAAACTCGACCGCGTAGAAGAACACCAGGCCGATGATCGTCAGCGCGACGAGCGTGGCGAACACCATCGCGGTCTCGAGGTTGGTGCCGGTGACCATCAGGAGATACCCGAGGCCCCGGTCCGCCCCGACGAACTCGCCGACCACCGCGCCGGCGACGGCAAGCGTCGCCGCCACCTTGAGGCCGCTGAAGAGGTAGGGCAGGCTGGTCGGCAGCCGGAACTGCGTGAACACCTGCATCCGGCTCGCACCCATCGAGCGCGCGAGATCGTTCATCTCGGAGGACATCGACCGCAGCCCCACCGCCGCATCGATGACGATGGGAAAGAAGGAGATGAGGAACGCGATCAGGACCTTCGGCGTCGTGCCGACGCCGAACCAGACCAGGAAGAGCGGGGCGATCGCCACCTTGGGCACGACCTGGAAGAAGAGCATGGTCGGCATGACGAACCGGTCGAAGCGCTGCGACGAGGTGATCGCGATCGCGAGCGGGACGGCGATGATCACCGCGAGCCCGTAACCGAGCAGCATCTCGTAGGTCGTGAACCAGCCGTGGTGCAGGATCCTCGGCAGCTCGTCGAAGAACGTCCGGAAGATCTGGGTGGGCGCGGGCAGCAGGTAGGCGGGCACCTTGAGGATCGCCACCGCCGCTTGCCAGAGGGCGAGGAACACCAGGATGCCGACGAAAGGCGTGAGCTTCGCGGTCAGCGCCGCGGCGATCCCGCGCCCCGGCCGGTCGGGTCGAGTTGCGACGTTCGTCGTTATAGCCATCGGTTCGTTCCTATTTCCCGGCAACGGCTTGCAAGACCTGCTCCGCGCGGCGGTCCGTCGCGACCCCGAGCCCCGGCGCGCGCGGCACCCCGACGCGGTCCCTCACGGCGCGAAACGCCGGATCCGCCGTGCCGCGGCCGGCAATGTACTGCGGCCCGTTGAGCGCCGCAGGCCGCGTCAGTCCCGCCGCGGCGAACAGGTGGATCGAGGCCGCGAGCGACCACTCGGGATCGGTCAGCCCCGAGGCGAAGAGCGCGAGCCCCGCGTCCTCGAGCTGGGTCACGATCCGCGACGCGTGCCAGAGCCCGCCGCAACGCGCCACCTTCATCGCGATGCCGTCCATCATGCCGAGCGCAATGAACTCCGCGGTCTCCACCGGCGAGACGATCCCTTCATCCATGAGGATCGGCAGGGCGCCCTGTCCGCGGAGGCGCTGGTAGTCGCGAATGCGGTTGGGCGGAAAGGGCGACTCCAGTCCCTTGAATCCGGCATCGGCGAGCTCGGGCGCCATTGCGAGCGCGGTTTCGAGATCGTAGCTCGTGTTCGCGTCGGCCCAGTGGAAGCCCTCGGGCGCGAAGCCGCGCACCAGCCGAATCAGGTCCCGGTCGTACTCCGGCGCCTGGGGAGACCCGATTTTCACGTTGTAGCTCGCGTAGCCGAGCTCGCGCCCCTGCTCCAGCAGCCGCTCCGCGCCCGCGAGCGTCGGCGACTGCACGGTCCAGCTCAGCCGGACTTCGGGGGCGCGCACCCCGCCGAGCAGCTCCGCGACGCTGCGCCCGGTGGATTTGCCCCAGAGATCGTAGCAGGCAAGATCGATCGCGGCCTTCGCGAGCGGCTGTCCGACGGAGAACGACGGGCGGATCGCGCGCTCCATGCGGCGGTGAATGTCCGCAAGGTCGGACGGATCCGCGCCGACGATCGCCGGAGCGAGATAGCCGCGCAGCGTGGTGTCCACGGTCTCGACCGTCTCGTAGGTCCAGGTCTCCACCGGGACGGACTGGCCCCAGCCCTGGCGGCCCGCATCGTCGGTCAGCCGCACGAGGACCGACGGACGCGCGCTTCCGGCAAAGAACTTGAATTCGCCGATCAGCGGGTAATCGAGCCGCCCGACGTCCACTCTGACGATCTTGCTCATGCGATGCGCGGGAGGCGGGGCGGCGCTTGGTGTTGGCTGGCGTGGTGTTAACTATCCGGTTAACGAGCCTATCGTCCCCCGACGCGCGCTGTCAATCGGCGCCGCGGGCTTGCCACCCGGGGACCGTCAGTTGACAATGCGGCGCCGTGACCGTCACCGGGAAAGCCAGGCTGTACGCGATCGTCGGCGACCCCATCGCCCATGTCCGGGTGCCGACGGTGTTCAACGCCCGCTTCGCGGAGCGAGGGATCGATGCCGCGTGCGTGCCGCTGCATGTGACCGCGGCCCGCCTCGCCGCCGCGATCGGCGGCCTGCGCGCGCTGGAGAATCTCGACGGCTTCGTCGTGACCGCGCCGCACAAGCACACGATGGTCGAGTTGTGCGATGAGGTGATCGGCGAAGGCCGTCTCGTCGGCGCGGTGAACGCGGTGCGGCGCACGGCGGACGGACGCCTCGTCGGCGATCTGTTCGATGGACAGGGGTTCGTCGCCGGCCTGCGCGCGGCGGGCCACGCGCTGCAGGGCCGGCGTGCATTCGTGGCCGGCGCCGGCGGCGCGGCGAGCGCAGTGAGCTTCGCCCTGGCGCGCGCCGGAGTGGCCGCGATCACGATCCACAATCGGACCGCCCCACGCGCGGAGGCGCTCGTGCGCAAGCTCGGTGCCGCCTACCCGTCGTGCGACGTGCGCACCGGCCGCGCGGATCCGGCCGGTCACGATCTCGCCGTGAACGCCACGGCCGTGGGGCTCGAGCCCGGCGATCCGCCTGCGTTCGACGTGAGCGGTTTGCCGCGCACCACGGTCGTGGCCGAGGTGCTCATGAAGCCGGAGAAGACGCCGCTGCTCGTCGCCGCCGAGCGCCACGGCTGTCCCATCCACCTCGGCCGGCACATGCTCGACTGCCAGGTCGACCTCATGTTCGAGTTCTTTCCCGCCCGCACGTTATGAAAGTCATCACTGCAGACGACGCGGCCCGTCATGTGCGTTCGGGCGACACCCTCCTCATCGGCGGGTCCGGCGGCGGCCACGCGGTGCCCGAGGCGCTGATCGCCGCGCTCGAGCGCCGCTTCCTCGCGGAACGCGAGCCGCGCTCGCTCACTTCAATCCATCCGGTCGGGCTCGGCGACCGCGGCGACCGCGGCGTGAGCCGTTTCGCTCACGACGGGATGCTGAAGCGCATCGTGTGCGGCACGCTGGTCGATTCGCCGCGCGTCGAGGCGCTTGCGCTCGCCGACAAGGTCGAGGCCTACACGCTTCCGCAGGGCGCGCTCTCGCAGCTCACGCGCGAGATGGCGGCCGGCCGGCCGGGGCTCGTCACGCACACCGGCCTCCATACGTTCGTCGATCCGCGGCACGGCGGCGGCCGGCAGAGCGCGTCCGCGCGCGAAGACCTCGTCGAGCTGGTCGAGATCGACGGGCGCGAGTGGCTGCGCTACAAGCCGTTTCACATCGACGTCGCGCTGCTGCGCGGCACGACCGCCGACGAGGACGGCAACGTCACGATGGAGCACGAGGCGATCTTCGGCGAGATGCTGTCGATGGCGCAGGCCGCGCGCCGCGCCGGTGCGATCGTCATGGTGCAGGTGAAGCGCCTCGCGGTGCGCGGCGCGCTGCCGCCGAAGCAGGTGAAGATTCCGGGGATGCTGGTCGACTTCGTCGTGGTCGATCCCGACCAGGGCCAGACCTACTACACCGCCTATAGCCCGGCCTATGCCGGCGAGCTGCGTGCGCCGCTGTCCGAGATCGAGGCGCTGCCGTTCGATGCGCGCAAGGTCATCGCGCGCCGCGCGGCCATGGAACTGTTCCCGCGTGCCGTGTGCAATCTCGGTTCGGGGATCTCGACCGGCATCGCCGTGGTCGCCGCGGAGGAGCGCATCCTCGGGGAGGTCGTGCTCACCAACGAGCAGGGCATGATCGGCGGAGCGCCCGCGAGCGGCCGCGAGGCCGGTGCGAGCCGCAACTACTCGGCGATGGTCGACCAGCCCTACCAGTTCGACTTCTACGACGGCGGCGGGCTCGACCTCGCCTTCCTCTCGTTCGCGCAGGTCGACCGGCACTGCAACGTGAACGTGAGCCGGTTCGGCGGCCGCATCATCGGTCCGGGCGGCTTCATCAACATCAGCCAGAACGCGCGCACCGTCGTGTTCAGCGGCACCTTCACCGCGGGCGGCGTCAAACTCGATTGGCCCGGCGGGCGCCTTCGGATCGAGCAGGAGGGGCGCGAGCAGAAGTTCGTGGGCGACGTCGAGCAGGTCTCGTACAGCGGGCGCTACGCGATCGAGCGCGGGCAGAGCGTCCTGTACGTCACCGAGCGCGCGGTCTTCCGCGCCACTGCGGACGGCCTCGAACTGATCGAGATCGGTCCGGGTGTCGACCTGGAGCGCGACGTCATGGGCCGGATGGGATTCCGGCCGCGCGTGTCGCTGGACTTGAAACCTATGGACGCGCGGCTCTTCGTCCCGACGGCCATGGGCCTCGCGCAGGACGTACTGGCGCGCGCGCCCGCGGAACGGGCGTTGAGGCTGGTCGGGGGCACGCCCTCGTGAGGAGAGCGCGTTGAAATTCGGCGATTACGTAAAGGTCAAATCGCTCCAGTCGGTCGCGAACTTCGCCGCGCACCTGCGCGAGTCGGGTCTTGGCCTGCCGGTCGACGAGGTCGTTACGCCCGACGGACCGCTGGCGGCGCCGTTCAACCTCGGCGCGATCACGATCGGCAATCGATTTGCGATTCAGCCAATGGAGGGCTGGGACGGCGCCCTTGACGGGACGCCGACGGAAAACACGTTGCGGCGCTGGTGCCGGTTCGGCGCGAGCGGCGCGAAGCTCATCTGGGGCGGCGAGGCGGTGGCAGTGCGCCACGACGGCCGCGCGAACCCGAACCAGCTCACCATGGCCGAGCACACGCAGTCCGCGATCGCCGGGCTGCGCGAGGCGCTCGTCGCCGCGCACCGGACGGCGATGGGCGACGACCGGGGGCTCCACATCGGGTTGCAGCTCACGCACTCGGGCCGGTTCTCGCGGCCCAACGGCAAGCGGCTCGAGCCGCGGGTGCTCTACGCCCACCCGCTGCTCGACCGCAAGTTCAACATCGATGCGGGCGCGAACCTGCTGAGGGATGGCGAGATCCGCGCGCTCATCGACGACTACGTCATCGCCGCGCGGCGGGCCGCCGACTGCGGGTTCGATTTCGTCGACCTCAAGCACTGCCACGGCTACCTCGGACACGAGTTCCTGAGCGCGAAGACGCGCCCGGGCGAGTTCGGCGGGTCGCTCGAGAACCGCACGCGCTTCCTGCGCGAGCTGGTCGCCGGCATCCGCGCCGCCGCCCCGCGGCTGGGAA
This sequence comes from uncultured beta proteobacterium, assembly GCA_963747775.1. GTDB lineage: Bacteria > Pseudomonadota > Gammaproteobacteria > Burkholderiales > SG8-39 > JAGVSZ01. The sequence goes on along the minus strand of CAVVGT010000011.1, from coordinate 185,593 downwards.
TCGGGCTGCGCATCTCCGCGTTCGATTTCGTGCCGTTCCGACCCGACCCGGCGCTGACGCGTCCCGGCGCACTGGGGCCCGGCGTACCGGACGACTACAGCGCGTGCCTGCCTTATCGCTACGGCTTCGGCCTGAACGAAAACGATCCGGTCAGCATCGATCTCGACCGAAACCAAGGCCGTGCTGGCGATCGCGCGCGACCTCGGCATCCGGCTGGTGAACGTGTCGGCCGGCAGCCCGTACTACAACCCGCATCTCACGCGGCCCGCGCTCTATCCGCCGTCGGACGGCTACCACCCGCCGGAAGATCCGCTGGCGGGCGTGCTGCGCAATCTCTCCGCCGCGCGCGAACTGAAATCGGCATTCCCCGACCTCGGGATCATGGGCAGCGGCTTCACCTACCTGCAGGAGTTTCTGCCGAACGTCGCGCAGGCGACCGTGCGGGAAGGCTGGCTGGACTTCGTCGGGCTCGGCCGCATGGTGCTCGCCTATCCCGAACTGCCCGCCGACGTGCTCGCGGGCCGCGGCCTGCAGCGCAAGCGGCTGTGCCGCACGTTCAGCGACTGCACGACCGCGCCGCGCAACGGCCTGGTCTCGGGCTGCTATCCGCTCGACACGCACTACAAGAGCTCGCCGGAGAACGCGCAGCTCGCCGCGGTAAAGAAGGCGGCGAATCTCGCGTGAGCAAGTCGAAACCTATGCCGCAGGCGTCGCTTTCCCTGGACTCGGGGAGCACGAGGGGGCGCCGCGAGAGCGGCTTTGCCCCCTCGTATCGTTAATGATCATCGGCTTCCTCGGCACCGGCATCATGGGCGGCCACATGGCGCGCCGTCTCGCCGCGGCCGGCGCATCGGTGCAGGCCTGGAACCGCTCGGCGGCCAAGGTGGAAGCGCTTGCGGCGCACGGGGTCACGCGCGTCGCGACCCCGAGCGCGGCTCTCGACGGATCCGATTTCGCCATCGTCATGCTGAGCAACGGTCCGGTCTGCGACGCAGTCCTGTTCGGCGCGGACGATAGCGGGCGCGTGCCGGCCGAAGCGCTCGCGTCGGGCGCGACGCTCGTCGTGATGAGCTCGATTCCGGTGGAGACGGCGCGTGCCCAGGCGGCGCGTGTCTCGGGGCATGGGGTGCGGTACGTCGATGCGCCGGTGTCCGGCGGCGAGCCGGGCGCGCGCGACGGCACGCTCGCGATCATGGCGGGGGGCGAGGCCGATGCCGTTCGCGACGTCGCAAAGACGCTTGACCCGCTCGGCCGGGTCACGCATCTCGGGCCGGCCGGAAGCGGCCAGCTCGCCAAGCTGGCGAACCAGATCATCGTCGGCGGCACGCTGGTCGCGATCGCCGAAGCGCTCGAGCTCGTGCACCGCGGTGGCGCCGATCCAGCCGCGGTGCGCGAGGCGTGGATGGGTGGCTTCGCCGATTCGAAGGTGCTGCGCGTGCTCGGCGAGCGGATGGTGACCGGCAATTTCGCGCCGGGAAGCCCGGCCGCGTATCAGCTCAAGGACATGCGCACCGCCGAAGCGTTCGCCCGATCACTGGGCGTCCGCCTCGAGGTGTTCGAGTCCGTCATCGCGTTGTTCCAGGCGGTGGCGGATCGCGGCGAAGGCGATCGCGACGTCTCGATCGTCGCGCGCGAAGTAGCCCGCCGCGCGGCGGCATAGGGACAGGAGGCGGACATGTCCGGGAAGATCACGCTGCACGTAGACGGCGCGATTGGGCGCATCGTCATCGACCGGCCGGAGAAGCACAACGCGATCACGCCGCAGATGACCGAGTCGCTCGCGGCGATCTGCCGCGAAGTGGACCGCCGCGACGAGATTCGCGTCGTCACCCTCGCCGGGGCCGGCGAGCGCGCGTTTTCGGCGGGGAGCGATCTCAACGCGCTCGCGGAGGACCGCGGCGTCTGGGCATTCCGCAACCGGGTCGAGTACGCGACGGTGGTGCGCGACCTCCGCAAGCCGGTGATCGCGGGCTTGCGCGGCTGGGTGCTCGGCGGCGGGCTCGAGATCGCGCTCTCGGCCGACATCCGCATTGCCGGCCGGAGCGCGCGGCTCGGCGCACCCGAGGTCAAGCGCGGCTGGCTCGGCGGCGGCGGCGCCTCCCAGGTGCTGCCGCGGCTCGTCGGCATCGGCCAGGCAGGACTCCTCCTGCTGTCGGGCGAGGCAATCGACGCCGAGCGCGCGCTCGCGATCGGACTCGTCGAGGAGGTCGTCGAGGACGGCGCGCTTGCGGCGCGCGTCGCGGCGCTCGCGCAGACCATCGCGGCGCACAGCCCGATCGCGACCCAGGCCGTCAAGGCGGCGTTGCGCGCCGCGCTGTCGACACCGCTGGAAGCCGGGTTGCGCTACGAGAACGAGTTGCACGTGCTCTGCATGCAGTCCGACGACCGCCGCGAAGGCATCGCGGCGTTCCAGCAGAAGCGCGACGGGTCGTTCGAGGGCCGTTAAGCCGGGACGCTCTCAGCGTCGCGGTTCGTCAGGAAGCCGATCACCATCGCGCTCATGTGCGCCGCGCGCGCCGCGCGCGCCGCCGGCGTGGCGAGCGAGCGGTCGAACACCTGCGCCAGCGTGTGGTTGTTGGACAGGAAGAAGTAGGCGAGCCCCGCGATCGAGATGTAGAGCTGCAGCGGATCGACGCCCGGCCGGAACGTGCCCTCTCGCTCCCCGCGGTGCAGGATCCCCGCGAGCGTCTCGATGAGCGGCGAGTTCATCGGACGGATGGTCTTCGAGCGCTTCAGGTGGCGCGCCCGGTGCAGGTTCTCGCTGTTGAGCAGCGTGAGGAACTCCGGGTGGTCGAGGTAGTAGTGCCACGTGAACTCGACCAGGCGGCGCACGCCTTCGACGGGCGGGCGGTCGAGGAGGTTCAGCTCCTGCTCGGCGGCGCGGATGCTTGCGTAGGCCTGCTCCAGCACCGCCAGGAACAACGCGTCCTTGTCGCCGAAGTAGTAGTAGAGCATGCGCTTGTTGGCGTCGGCCGCGGTGGCGATGCGGTCGACGCGGGCGCCGCCGAGGCCGTGGCGCGCGAACTCGCGCGTGGCCGCCGCGAGGATGCGCGCACGCGTGCCTTCCGGGTCGCGCGTGCGGGGACCGGGTTGCGCGCGGCGGCGCGCGCGCTTCGTGCCGGTGCCGTTGCCGTGCGTCGGGCGGCGCGCCTCGAGCGTGCCGTTCCGGGACATTACCGGCGCTCCAGTGTCTCGAGGATGCCGCGCACGTAGCCGACCGCGCGCGCCGCGCAGGCCTGCCCGTCGGGCGTGTACTTGAACGGCTCCACGGCCACGACGCCCGCATAGCCGTTGCGCTTCAGCGCCGCGAGAATCGGCGCGAAATGCAACTCGCCCTCGCCCGGCCCGCGCCGGTTCGGATCGTTCACCTGGACGTGCGCGATGCGGCCGGTGGGCAGCCAGTGGTCGATGACGGCGGGGAGCGGCTCGGGTTCCATCCGGCCCGCAGCGGCGCAATCGATCATCGTGCGGAGCGCCGGGTTGCCGATCGCGTCGACGATCGCGGCCGCCTCGGCGATCGTGTTGATCACCGGCGTCTCGGTCGTCGCCAGCGGCTCGATGCAGTACACCACGCCGGCGCGCTGCGCATCGTCGGCGACGCGGGCGAACGCGTCACGCGCCCGCGCGATCGCGGTGTCGCGCGTTTCGCCCGCCGGGATCGCGCGCTGTCCGGGCGAGCCGTGCACGAGGACCTTGCCGCCGACGTCGGCGCAGAAATCCACGAGCCGGCGCATGACTTCGACGGTACGCGAGCGGACCGCATCGTCCGGGCTGGTGATCGACAGGCCCTTGGGCGTCAGCAGGAGCCAGTGCAGCCCGGTGATCGCCACGCCTGCGTCCGCGGCGGCGCGTCGGATCGCCGCGCGCTCCTGGGCAATCATCAGGTGCGGCTCGTCCGACAGCGTGAACGGCGCCACCTCGAGTCCGTCGTAACCGACCGCCGCGGCCCACGCGCACTGCTGCACGAACGGCATCGGCTGCAGGACCTCGTTGCAGAGCGCGATCCGCATCGGTCAGGCCGCCTTTCGCCATGGCGTCAGGACGACATAGGCGGCGTGGAACGCCCGCCGCACCGCGGCGAAGTTCATCAGGATCGTGAGCAGGCAGATCGCCGCGAGCGTCGCGCTGATCGGCCGCACGAAGAAGGGCGTCAGGTCGCCGTCGGACAGCACCAGCCCGCGGCGCAGATTCTTGTCGAGGAGGTCGCCGAGCACGATCCCGAGGACGAACGGCGCCATTGGGTAGTTGTAACTCCGCAGGATGTAGCCGATGACGCCGAACCCGAGCATCGTCCACACGTCGAACAGCCGCTGCGAGATCGCGTACGAGCCGATCACGCACAGCACGAAGACGATTGGCATGATGATCTCGCGCGGCACCTGCAAGACCTTCAGCAGTGGCTTCACCAGCGCGAGGCCGAAGACGAGGATCCCGACGGTCGCGTAGAGCATCATCGCCACGACGTCGAAGACAAACTGCGGGCTGTTCACCATGATCAGGGGCCCGGGCTGTACGCCATGGATGATCATGGCCGCCATCAGCACCGCCGCCGGCGCGGAGCCGGGGACCGCGAGCGCGAGCACCGGAATGATCGCGCCGGGGACGCAGGCGTTGTCGCCGGTCTCCGCAGCCATCAGCCCTTCCACCGACCCTTTGCCGAATTTCTCGGGCTCCTTGCTCGCGCGCCGCGCGGCGGCGTAGGAGGACCACGACGCGACGTCCTCGCCGACGCCGGGCACGATGCCGATGAACGTACCGATGATCCCGGAGCGCAGAATGGTGCGCCAGTACTTGAGCACGTCGCCGATCCGCGGCAAATGCGTGTCGAACCGATGGATAACGGGCTTTTGCGTCCTCGCCGCGAGCACGGTCAGCACCTCCGCGAATCCGAACGCGCCGACGAGCGCCGGAATGAGCTGGAAGCCGCCGGCGAGGTCGCGGTTGTCGAACGCGAAGCGCTCGTAGGCGTGGATCGGGTCCTGTCCGACGGACGCGATGAAGAGGCCGACGAACCCGGCGAGCCAGCCCTTGAGCGGGTCGTTGCCGGTCAGGTTGCCCGAGATGATCACGCCGAACAGCGCGAGCCAGAAGAACTCGTAGGCGCCGAACTTGAGCGCCACCTCGCCGAGGACGGGCGTGAACAGCGCGAGGAAGAACATTCCGATCAGCGTGCCCATCACCGAGCCGGTCGTCGAGATGCCGATCGCGCGCCCGGCGAGGCCCTGCTGGGCGAGCGCGTATCCGTCGAGGCATGCCGCGGCGTTCGCCGGCGTGCCGGGGATGTTCAGCAAAATCGCGGAACGTGAGCCGCCGTAGATCGCGCCCACGTAGCTGCAAACCAGGACGAGCAGGGCGACGTTGGACGGCATCTTCAGCGTGAGCGTCGTCAGGAGCGCCACGCCCATCGTCGCGGTAAGGCCCGGCAGCGCGCCGATCACAATGCCGAGGAAGCAGGCCCCCGCGATGATGAGCAGGGTGAGCGGGTCGGCGAAGCTCGCCAGCGACTTGCCGAACAGGGCGAGACCGTCGAACATCTAAGGCAGCCGCACCAGGAACACTTCCTGGAACACCGCCGTCACGCCGGCGGCGGTGCCGACTGCGCACGCGGCAGCGACCGCAATGCCGCGTCCCAGCTCGCCGCGCGCACGGCGCTCGCGCCACTCGAACGCCAGGATCGAGACGAAAACGAAGAGCGCCGTGGCGAGCCAGAACGGCACGTGGAAGCCGAGCAGCGTGCGCCCGACCAAGCCGCCGGCGTAGACAACGCTCAAGCCGAGCGCCAACACGAGGCGGCCACCGTCCGCAGGCGTCCTGCCATCCTCAGCCGCGGCGAGCCCGCCGCGGCGCACCGACCGCACGAGAAGAATCACGCCGAGGACCGCGATGCCGATCCCGAGCAGCGCCGGCACGAGCCCCGGCGCGGTGTACGGATTGATGTTCTGGCGCTCGAGCCGATCCATCGTGAACCCGCCGGCGAAGATCGCCGCGCCGACGGCGATCCACACGAGCGCCCACACGAGGTCGGCGCGGGAAGAGGGGGCCGAGTCGGACATGGCCGGGGGCGGGGCGCGCCGGACTCTTCCCTTCTACCTTCCCCCTCCCGGCCCGTCAGGGCTTGGGAATGCCTACGGTGTCCGGAGAAACCTTCGCCTTGCCCGAGTCGAACATCAGCCACGCATTGGCCTGCACGGCAGGGAACGCGGCCTTCTGCGCCGCGTCGCCGCTGACCGGCGCAAATACCGCACCGCGGCTGGTGGCGTACTTGCGGAGCGCCTCGCTGTTGGCGATGGCGTCGGCCCAAGCCTTCTCGAGGGTCGCGACGACCTCCGGCGGAACGCCTTTGGGAACGAAGATGCCGAAGTAGTTGGTGGCCGACTTGAAGTTCGGGATCCACTTCGTGATCGGCTCGATTGTGCCGTAGCCCTCGATGATCACGGGCTTGTCGCTCACCGAGGCGAGCGGCCGGATGCGCTTGGCGCGGATCATCTCGGCCTGCTCGACCGCCAGCTGGGTGGTGACTTGCGTCTCGCCGCCGACGGTGGCGACGACCGCCGGGTTACCACCGTCGTAGGTGACGTGGCGGTATTTCGCGCCGGTCGCCTTGGAGATGGCCTCCATCGCGTTGTGCCCGCCTGAGGTGACGCCGGCGGTCGCGACGGTGATCTCGCCGGGCTTCGCCTTCATCGCATCGAGCAGGTCCTTCATGTCCTTGTACGGCGTCGCCGGATTCACGCCGACCACCGGCACGTTGGCGACGTGCAGGAAGAGATTCCAGTCACCGAGATTGGTGTCGAGCATCCCGAGCGTGCGGTACACGCCGAGATCCTGCGCCGCCCCGGCGGTCCAGGTATAGCCGTCCTTCGCCGCCTCGAGCGCGTTCTTGGTCCCGATCGAGCCGGCCGCGCCGGGCTGGTTGACGATCACCACCTTCTGCCCGAGCACCTTCTCCAGCTCGCCGGCGGCGATGCGGGTCACCTGATCGGTCGAGCCGCCCGCGGCCCACGGCACGATAACCGTGACGGGGCGGGACGGCTTCCACTGTGCCGCCGCCCCGAGGGAGACCGCTGCAAGGGCGAGGCCGACCAGCGCGATCGCAGGACGTTTCATGGTTTTCTCCTCAAGGGACGGGGGTACGGAGGCCGAAGGTTTTAACCGATTCGTTAACAGATTGCAACGCTCCGGCTCACGCCCTTAAACTTCCGCCGCAGCACCCGGAGGTGACCCATGAGTGCAGCGCCCCGCATCAAGACCACCGTCGTCGGCTCCTACCCGATCCCCGACTGGCTCGCCGCCGCCCCCTCGGAGCAGGCCCTCGCCGACGCCACCCGCGTCGTGATCCACACGCAGGAGCAGGCAGGCATCGACCTCGTGTGCGACGGCGAGCTGTACCGCTTCGACGTCAACCATCCCGAGACGAACGGGATGATCGAGTACTTCGTGCGGCCGATGGACGGCATCCGCACGCGCATGAGCTTCGAGGAGCTGATCGCGTACCGCTCGCAGCGCGGGATGGGCTTTCGCACCCGGCCGCCCGGCGTGGTCGACGGGCCGATCGGCGCCGGCGCGCTCGACCTGCCGCTCGCCTGCGCGCGCGCCAAGGCCTTCGCCAGCCGGCCGTTCAAGTTCACGATCACCGGCCCGCACATGCTCGCCAAGGTGCTGGCGAACCGCCATTACAAGTCGGTGGCAGAAGTGGCCTTCGCGCTCGCCGACGCGCTCGCGGCGCAGGTCACGTACATCGACGCGGACGTGGTCCAGCTCGACGAGGCGAACCTGCCCGGCGCGCCCGAGGAGTGGGAGTGGGCGGCGGCTGCAATGAACCGCGTCCTCGACGCGGTGAAGGCCAAGCCCGCGGTGCACCTGTGCTTCGGCAACTACGGCGGGCAGTCGATCCAGAAGGGAACCTGGGGACAGCTGATGAAATACCTCAACGCCCTGCACGTCGACCACATCGTGATGGAGTGCGCGCACCGTCCGTCCGAGGAGCTCGCGGTCTTCAAGGAGCTGCGGCCCGAGATCGGAATGGGCCTCGGGGTCGTCGACATTAAGCGCACGGAGATCGAGTCGGCCGACGCGGTCGCGCACGCGATCGAGGCCGCGGAGCGGGTCATCGGCGCGGGCCGGGTGCGCTACATTCACCCCGACTGCGGCTTCTGGATGCTGAAGCGCAGCATTGCGGACGGCAAGATCCGGGCGCTCGCGGCCGGGCGGGACCTCTACGAGGGGCGTCGTGCGCAGAAAGCCGCTTGAATCCCGCGCCAATGTGAATAGTTGTGAAATATGTCCGGTTGCACCGAGGTGGCTTGGGGTAGGTTGAGCGGCCTTTGGCGAGAGGTATACTCCGCGCACGCTCTCGGGGAAAAACATATAAGGGACTCGCAATGTCCTTTCTAGACATCTATCTGATTATTCTTTTCCTAGCCCTCGTCGGTCTGCTGGTCGTCAAGTTCCGCGGCTAGCGCGTCCGCGCGCCGCCAAGACCGGCCGCCGGCCGGTATCTTCGCTTCCGTTTCCCTAGCGCGGCACGAGCGCCGCCGACAGCATCTCTTCATCAGGGTCTCCTCGGGATGGAACGAGTGGTCAAAACCCGAGCTTCACTGCGAGTCTGAGCGTGCGCGGCACTGCCGGATGCGTGTGGATGTCGCTGACCGGCGCGAGCTCGGTTGCGAGGCGTGATTCGTAGAAGTAGTCGATGTCGCTCACCTTCTGGTCGAACAGGTTGATGACCTCGAACGCAATCTGCGCGCGCTTTGCGAACTGGTAGCCCGCGCGCAGGTTCCACATCGACGACGACGCGGAGCGCACGGAATTGTCCTCGACGAGCGGACGCGCGCCGAAGTAGCGGAACCGCAGGCTCCCGAACCACCCGTTCAGCGGGAACAGCGTGATGCCGCCGGCGAGCGCGGTCTGGATCGCGCCCGGGATGCGATCGCCGACCGGATCGTCGTCGGTGAAGCGGGCCTTGGTGTACGCGGCGAGAAGGTCGAGCGCGAGCCATGGGCGCGGTGTGTAATACCCGTACCACTCGATCCCGTAGCGCTTGCTCGGTCGGCTCGGCTCGGTCGTCCCCGCGTCGCCCACGAACAGGAGCTCGGAATCCACGTCGAGATTCCACAGCGCAAGGGTGGTCTGGAACCCCTCGAACGGGATGCTGCGCAGCCCCGCCTCGTAGCCCGTGGTCTTCACGATCGGCGTGACCGGGTCGACCGCCTGCAGGTAGCCGGGGTCGCGCGGATCGGGGTTGACGCGGGTGGTGACGCCGCGCGCGTCGTTGGAATGGAAGCCCTGCCCGTACGCGAGGTAGTACTCGGTGCGCGCCCAAGGTCCGAGCACGACCTGTACCTTCGGGCTGAGCACGCTCGCGGAGGCCTTGCCCGAGTTGTCGGTCAGGCTGCTGCGCACGTCGAAGTCGAACCGGTTCCAGCGCAGGCCCGCGACGGTGCGCAACCACGCGTTCCAGCGCGTGTCGTTCTGCGCGTAGACGCCGACGTTCCATTCGTCGACGCTGTCCTCGCGGATCGTCGCGAGCCGCTCGCGTTCCCGCGTGAGGTGGAGCCCGACCCTGGGGATGTCGTCGTAGCGACCCTGCAGCCCGATGGTGTTTATGTACTCCGCCTCGCCCCGGCGCCCGATCCAGTCCTGCGCCAGGTCGAGCCCGTACGCCCGGCGCCGGTCCGACTGCTGGAACTGGTCGCCGTTGACCGGGTCGTTGAGGAAGAACGTGAAGTTGGACCAGAGGTCGAGCTTGTAGTCGATGAAGTAGGCGCCGGCCCGCGTCGACTCGTCCTTCCCGGTGCGGCCCCAGCGGCCGGAGAGCGAATAGCGCTGCGACTTGCCGCCGTCGGAGGCATCGAGCGAGCCGAAGCGCCCGATCTCGCCGCTCTCGAGCGCGCGCAACGGCACCTGGTCGGTCGCGTTCCATTTCCCGCTGTAGGCCATGCCGGTCACCTGCCACCCGTCGGAAGCGGTGCCGACGCTGTAGGAGGCGACGCCGTTTAGCTTGCGGAAGTTCTGCGGCACCTCCCACGGCCCGTCGTCGGTCACCCACTCGCCCGCAACGAGCAGGGTGCCGGGGCCGAGCTGGGGCGAAGCCGCGACCAGCGCGCGGCCGTACGAATAGGAGCCGATCTCGCCCAGCGCGAAGTTCTGCGGCAGGCGGCGGAAGTACTCGATGTCCGAGCTGCCCGCCGACGAGAAGTCTCCGACGTCGGCGTAGTACGGCCCCTTGCGGTAGTCGAGGCGCTGCACGAGCTCCGGGATCAGGAAGTTGAGGTCCATGTAGCCCTGGCCGTGGGCATGGGTGGGGAAGTTCACCTGCATGCCCATCACGCGCGTCAGGAAGTCGGTCCCGTGGTCGAGGTTGAAGCCGCGCAGGAAGTACTGGTTCGCCTTCCCCGCGCCGCTGTGCTGGGTGACGATCACGCCGGGCACGAGCTCGAGCACGTCGGCCGGCCGCAGCGACGGCCGCGACTCGATCTCGCGCTGGCCGACGCTGCCCTCGGAGGCCGCGGTTGCCGCGCCGAGCAGCTCGCCCGGCGCGGCGGTGACGACGACCTCGGGCGCGACCACTTCCAAGGCCGGCGACGTGGTGCCCGTCTGGGCCAGGCAGGCCCAGGCGTGCGATAACGCGGTGCTTAAGAAGAAGTAAAGAATCTTCCTACGCGCGCACGTCGCGATTCGGGCCACGGTATCGGGGCCTTGCGCTAAGTGCGCGGTGCTACAGCGGGCCGGCGCGCGAGCGTGAGGCCGAGAATGAAGGCAGCAGCGACGGCGCCGATGACGCCCGCGCCGAGGACGACCTCGCGGCCCGACGCCCAGGCCGCGACAGGCGCCGAATAGCGCCCGGCGACGACGAAAGCGGCAACGCCCAGGCTCAGGCCGGCGACGGCGAGCCCGAGCACGCGCGAGGCGATCCGAGCGCGGTCGTCGGCGCTGCGCAGGAGCGAGGCGATCCACAGGCCGTTCGCGCCGTCCGCGAGCGTCATGCCGAGCATGAACAACAGCGCGAGTGCGACCGAGTGCGCCCACCCGCCGATCTGCGTGGCCGTGACCGCGAAAAGCGCGGCCTGCGAGAGGGTGTCGAAGGACAGCGCGAACAAGGCGCCGACCAGCGCGATGGCGCCCGGGCGGGAGGTGTGCGTGAGCCGCGCGAACAGCCGACCGCGCACGCCGACCGGACGGACGATCCGGTCCGCAGGCGTGCCGAGTACCGCCTGGAGATTGAGGACCCCGAGCGCAACCAGGAAGCCGATCGAGATCCAAGTGCCGACTTCGTCGAGCCAGGCGGGCACGATCCAACGGCCGGCGGCAACGCCCACCACCAGCGCCACCGCGATCACGACCGTCCCGTGGCCAAGCGAGAAGAGCGCGCCGCACCACCGGGCAAGCCGCCGGTCCGCCTTGCTGTTGAAGCGCGTGAGCCCGTCGATCGCGACCAGGTGATCCGGATCGAGCCCGTGCTTCACGCCGAGCACGAACACGAGCGCGGCAAGGGCCAGCCAGTCGTGCGGGAGGGTCTCCATCCGGTCCGCCCTGTATGAAGTCTCAGTCAAATCAGCTTACGGGCACGCGCGTCAACCGGTTTGACCCAGGTCAGGACTTGGGCCGGACGTGCACGTGCCGATGCGGCGCAGCACCCAAGTCGGCCGGCACGAGATTCAGGCCGCCGTGGCGCACGCCGCGCTCGGCGATCACGGCGTCGGCGAACGCGTGCACGTCGGCGGTGCGCCCGCGCAGGATCACCGTCTCGATGCAGGTCTCGTGGTCGAGGTGCGCATGGGTCGCCGACACGACGAGGTCGTGGTGTTCGTGGGCGAGCGCCGTGAGGCGCTCAGCCAGGTCGCGCTCGTGGTGGTCGTAGACATAGGACAGGCAACCGACGGCGTGCAGCGCCTCGCCGCGCGCGATACGCGACTTCTCGATGGTGCCGCGCAGCATATCGCGCACCGCCTCCGAGCGGTTGCCGTAGCCCTTCTGGCGGATGAGCGCGTCAAACTCGGTTGCGAGCCGGTCTTCCAGCGAGATCGTGAAACGCTGCATCGAGCCTCCTCCCGAATCAGGCGGCGACGCGCGGCGCCGCCCGGCCGGCGCGGTGCCGGGCGAGGTACAGCGGCGTGCGCGATTTCGGCACCTTGAACACGAAGTGGTAGCGTGCGACGTGGTAGCTCGGATCGAAGCCGTAGAAATTGAGCTTCATCCGCTCCAGTTCCTCCGCGCGATAGGCCGCGAGCGGCTTCGCCGCCTCGTCGGTCGCGCGAATCGCACGTTTGCGCACGAGGAGCGCATCGTAGCCCGGGTCGCGCGCCAGCCGCCGTGCAACAGCAATCGCGTGCGCGACGAACCCCGGTACATCGTCGCCGACCGCTTCGTCGATCAGCCCGAGCGCCGCGGCCTGCGGCGCGCCGATCGGCAAGCGGTTGCCGGTGATCTCCGCCGCGCGCTTCGCGCCGACCCGTCGCGAAAGCAGGTACGTCCAGTACTCTGAGCCGTACAGGTTCCCCATGCCTTTGTAGTGCGGGTTGAGGACGACGCCACGACGCGCGAGCACCCGGTCCGCGGCGAGCGCGAGGAACACCCCGCCGGCACCCGCGTTGCCCTGCATCGCAGCGACGGTCAGTTGACGGTCGCAAGTCAAGATCTCGAGGGCGACGTCGTCGATTGCGTTGATGTTCGCCCAGGACTCGTCGGCGGGCGTGGGCGACGCCTCGATGACATTGAGGTGGATGCCGTTCGACCAGAAGTCGGCGCCGCCCATCAGCGCGATCACGCGCGTCGGGCGCGCCTTCGCGAACCGGATCGCCTCGGCCAGGCGCTCGCATTGCCGCGCGCTCATCGCGCCGTTGTAGAACCCGAAGTGGACGTATCCCACGCCGCCCGCTTCCTCGTAACGAATCTCACGATAACTGCGCGCGGATGCTTCGTCCCACAACGCGGCGGGTACTTCGGGCACGCCGGCGAGGTGCTCGTCGAGCACCATCGTCGCGGGAAGCTTGAGGGTCGGCTCCCCGTCGCTCTTGCGCCTGAGGTGTCCGATCCAGACTGCCCCGTCGACCGTTGTGCGGAGAATCGCCCCGTCGCGTCGCGCGATCACCTCGCCCGGCCGCCCGCCGCGCAGCGAGTCCTCCGCGTGCGCGTCGTGCAGATAGACCGGCACGCCGCGGACCTCGTCCAGGACACCGGGCACGCCGTCGGCGGCGTGAATCTTCGCCAGGACACTGGCGCTGTCGTCGCGCGACCAGTCGATCGCACGGTCGGCCTGGCGCATGAGCGGGCGCAGACGGCCGCGTACGTCGGTCGCGGCGGCGTCGAGCGGCGCAGGGCGGAAGGACGGGTCCGCCATGCGCCCGAGCATCGCGAGCAGCGCCCGCACGGCGGCCTCGGTGATCTCGTTGCGATAGACGCTCCCTTTCGCGGCCTCCCGCATCGGAAAGTCCACCGATGCCCAGACCGGTCCGGCATCCAGTTCCGCGACCGCTTCGAGCGCGGTCACGCCCCACTTCGCCTCGCGCGCCTGCACGGCCCAGTCGAGCGACGACGGCCCGCGGTCGCCCGCGATGCCGGGATGGACGACGATGCAGCGCCGGTTGCGCCACACCGACTCGGGAATCGCGCGCTTCAGGAACGGCGCGACGATCAGCTCGGGGTCGAAGAGCCGCACCGCCTCCTCGGTGACGCGATCGTTCACGTCGATCTCGATCGACACCTCGTGGCCGTGGGCGACGAGCTCGACGTACAGCCGCTGCGCGAGGCTGTTGAAGGCGTGCGTGAGGAAAAGAATGCGCATCAGCAGATCCTGGGGAGCTGTTCCCCGGACAGCCAGTCGACGATGCGCGAGCCGCCGAAGCCGGTCTCCATCTGGACGAACCGGTGCGAATCGTCGACCGCCTCGCCGATCACCGCGGCGTCCCGGCCGAGCGGGTGCGCACGCATCGCTGCGAGCAGGTGCTCGGCGTCGTCCGGCGCGCAGACGGCGACGAGCTTGCCCTCGTTCGCGACATGGAGCGGATCGAGCCCGAGCAGCTCGCACGCGGCGTTGACCTCCGATCTGATCGGAACGTGGCGCTCGCGGATGCGAAAGCCGACCTGCGACTGGCGCGCGAACTCGTTCAGCGTTGCGGCGAGTCCGCCGCGCGTCGGATCGCGCAGGCACCGAATGCCCGGCACCGCCTCGACCATGCGCGCCACCAGTCCGTGCAGCGCGGCAGTGTCCGAGCGGATCGTCGTTTCGAACTCGAGATTCTCGCGAAACGACATGATCGCGACGCCATGGTCGCCCAGCGTGCCCGACACCAGCACCTTGTCGCCCGGCCGGGCACGGTCGCCTGAGATCTCGACGCCCTCGGGCACCATGCCGACGCCGGTCGTCGTGATGAAGACGCCGTCGCCCTTGCCCTTCTCCACGACCTTGGTGTCGCCGGTGACCACCGGTACGCGCGCCTCCTGCGACGCCGCCGCCATCGATTCCACGATGCGCCGGAGATCGGCCAGAGGGAAGCCTTCCTCGAGGATGAACGTCGCGGACAAGTAGAGCGGCGACGCACCCGACATCGCGACGTCGTTGATCGTGCCGTGCACCGAGAGGCAGCCGATATCGCCGCCGGGGAAGAACAGCGGCGACACGACGTGGCTGTCGGTCGCCATGACCATCCGGCCGGTGGGCACGGCGAAGCAGGCCTGATCGTTGAGCTGGCGCAGCCACTCGTTGTCGAACGCGGCCAAGAACAGCTCGTCGATCAGTTGCGCCATCGCGCGACCTCCGGCGCCGTGGCCCATGTCCACGCGCCCGGTCTTGAAGTCGATCGGGCGGACGTAGTCCTTCTTCACCGCGCTCATGCGGCTTCCCGATCGCGGAAGCGCCCGTAGGTGTAGTACGCCGCGCATGCGCCCTCGCTCGACACCATGCACGACCCGAGCGGATTCTCGGGCGTGCAGACCGTGCCGAACACCTTGCAGTCCTTCGGCCGCTTCGCGCCGCGCAGGATCGCGCCGCATTCGCACGCCTTGTTGTCGGCGACCGCACGGTACACGATCCCGTAGCGCTTCTCGGCGTCGAACCGCTGGTACTTCGTCTTGATCCGCAGCGCGCTGTAGGGCACCTCGCCCAGGCCGCGCCACTCGAACGAGCGGCGCAGCTCGAACACCTCCGCGACGAGCGCCTTCGCCTTGCCGTTGCCTTCGCGGGTGACCGCGCGCACGAACTCGTTCTCGACCTCGTGACGGCCGTCGTTCACCTGCGCGACGAGCATCAGCACCGCCTGCATCACGTCGAGCGGCTCGAATCCGGCGATCACCACCGGCTTCCCGTATTCCTCGGCGAAGTATTCGTACGGCTGGCTGCCGATCACGCACGAGACGTGCGCCGGCCCGACGAAGCCGTCGAGCGGGACCGTGCCGATGTCGCGCACCTGGGGCGACTCGAGGATGTTCGCGATCGCCGCCGGCGTCAGGACGTGGTTGCAGAAGACCGCGAAGTTGGCGAGGCCGGCCCGGTCCGCCTCGAGGATCGCGATCGCCGTCGGCGGCGTGGTGGTCTCGAACCCGATCGCGAAGAACACCACGTCGCGCGCCGGGTTCTCGCGCGCGATGCGCACCGCGTCGGCAGCCGAGTACACCATGCGGATGTCCGCGCCCGCGGCCTTCGCCTTCGTCAGGCTGGAGCGCTCCGAGGCCGGCACGCGCATCGTGTCGGCGTAGGTGCACAGGATCACGCCGCGCTCGAGCGCGAGCGCGATGGCGTTGTCGATGCGTCCGATCGGCAGCACGCACACCGGGCAGCCGGGGCCGTGCACCATTTCGACGCTCGCCGGCAGCAGGTCGGTCACGCCGTAGCGCGAGATCGCATGCGTATGGCCGCCGCAGAACTCCATGAAGCGATACGGACGGCCCGGCTCGACCGCCCGCGCGATGCGCTCGGCGAGAATGCGGGCGAGCTCCCCGTCGCGGAATTCGTCGACGTACTTCATGCGGCCGCCTCCATCCCCGCGAAGAGCGCCAGCGTCTTCAGCGCCTCGTCCGAGTCGAGCCGGCTGATCGCGTAACCGACGTGCACGATCACGTAGTCGCCCTCGCGTGCCTCCGGCACGAGGGCGAGAGAGACCTGCTTGCGCACGCCGCCCGCGTCGATGATCGCGTCGTCGCCGTCGAGGCGCTTCACCACCAGCACGGGTACGGCGAGGCACATCTCAAACCCCCCCGAGCGCGCGCGCTACGGCCGCCTGTCCGAGCGCGAGCCCGCCGTCGTTCGGCGGCGCCTGGCGCGCCTCGAGCACCGTCAGGCCCCGTCGCTCGAGCCGTGCGCGCAGGCGTGTCGCGAGGATCCGATTCATGAAGCATCCGCCGCCGAGGGCGACAGTGCGGAGGCCGGTGCGGCGTGCCGCCGCGCCCACCCACTCGGCGAGCGCCGTGACCACGGTCGCGTGAAAGAGCGCCGCGCCCTGGGCCGCGTCGTCGATGTCGGCCAGGGCACCGAGCAACGGCAGCAGGTCGAGGACGCCGTCGTCGCTGATCGCCCAACCCGAGGCGAGCGGCGTGACCAGTCCATGGCGATCGGCGAGGCCTTCAAGCAGCATCGCTGCCTGACCTTCGTAGGCACTGACGGCGCGCACGCCGAGCAGGCCTGCCGCGGCGTCGAACCAGCGCCCCGCGCTCGAGCTCGGCGGACAGTTGACGCCACGCTCGAGCATCTGCGCGATCGTCGCCGCGCCGGAGGCACCGAAGCGCCGCACGATCTCGTCCCCGCGACCGAGCGCGTGCAGCGCGGACGCGGCCATGCGCCACGGTTCGCGGGCGGCGCGATCGCCGCCCGGCAGCCGCAGCGTGCGCAGATGGCCGGTGCGCGCCATCGCCGCGCCGTCGACCGACAGCAGCTCACCGCCCCATGCGGCACCGTCGCTGCCAAGGCCGACGCCGTCGAGCGCCAAGCCCAGGACCGGCGCCTCGACGCCGTGCTCGGCGGCGACCGCGGCGATATGGGCGTGGTGATGCTGCACGCCGTGCGCCGGAACGCCGCGTGCACGCGGCGAACGTGGTCGCGAAGCGTGGTGCTGTGGAAATCGGGGTGCAGATCGTGCGCGACCGCCTCCGGCGTGACGTCCAGCACCTTCATCAGGTGCGCCGCCGCCTCCTCGAGCGCGCGGCACGTCGGTGCGTTGTCGAGGTCGCCGACGTGCTGCGACAGGAACGCCTCGTCGCCGCGCGTGACGCACACCGCGTTCTTCAGGAACGCGCCGGTCGCGAGGATCGACGGACCATCTCCGGGCAGCTTGATCGCGACCGGCGTGAAGCCGCGCGCGCGGCGCACGAACGCCGGCGCGCCGCGCTCGCTCCGCACGACGCTGTCGTCGCAGCGCACGACGATGGCGCGATCGTGCACGAGAAACGCGTCGGCGATCCTGGCCAGGCGGCGGAACGCCTCCGCCTCGTCGGTCACGAGCGGCTCGCCGCCTGGATTGGCGCTCGTCATCACGAGCGCGAGCGGCTGCGGCGCAGCGAGCCACGCGGTGCCGACCGGGCGCCCCGCCGCTTCGTGGAAGAGCAGGTACTGCAGCGGCGTGTACGGCAGCATCGCGCCCAGCCACGGCGAGCCCGGGTGCGACGCCGGGCAGGAGCCGGTCGGCCTCGGGTGTCTTGCGCAGGAGCACGATCGGCCGCTCGCGCGACTCGAGCAGCGCGCGCTGCCGCGTCGTCGGATGCGGCGAGGGCTCCCAGCGAGGCTGCGCTCGCCACCATGATCGCGAACGGCTTCTCCTCGCGGTGCTTGCGCTCGCGCAGGCATGCGACGGCTGCCGCGTCGCGCGCGTCGCACGCAAGGTGGTAGCCGCCGAGGCCCTTGATCGCGAGGATCTCGCCGCGGGCAAGTCGTTTGACGGCGGCGACGATCGGATCGCCCGCGTCGAGATGCGCGCCATCGCGATCGTGCAACCGCGAGCCGCGGCCCGCAGTCGGGGCAGGCGTTCGGCTGCGCGTGAAACCGTCGGCTCGCCGGATCGCGGTACTCGGCTGCGCACGGTGCGCAGAGCGTGAACGCGTGCATGCTGGTGTGCGGCCGGTCGTAGGGCAGCCGACGGGTGATCGTGTAGCGCGGGCCGCACTGCGTGCAGTTGACGAACGCGTAGCGGTAGCGCCGGTCGTGCGGATCGAAGAGCTCGGCCAGGCAGTCGTCGCAGATGCCCGAGTCCGCGGCGATCCCGGTGCGGGCGGGGCCGGCGACGCTCGGCTCGATCGCAAAACCGCTGGCGGGCCGCGCCTGCGCAGCGGAGGCCTCGATCGCGTCGATGCGCGCGAGCCGCAGGTGCTTCGCCGCTCAGCCGGTCGAGGAAGCGGTCGAGCGCGCCCGCGTCGCCCTGCACCTCGATCGCGACACCGTGTGCGTCATTGCGCACGAAGCCGTCGAGCCGCAACTCGTTCGCGAGGCGCCACACGAAGGGGCGAAAACCAACGCCTTGCACCGCGCCGCGCACGCGGATCGCGCGGCGGGCAAGGCCGGGCTCGGCGACGGGCGCACCGAGTGTCACGGCAGCATGCTCTTCAGCGCCGCGACCTGCGCTTCGAGCTCGGCGAGGCGCGCTTTCAACGCATCGACCGACTCGACGCGTGCCGCCGCGGCGGCCTGCGCCCCACGCTCGATCCACGCGAACCACTCGCTCAGGCCCTGGCCCTTGGTCGCTGACACCTCGATCACGCGGATTCCCGGGTTGACCCGCCGCGCGTACTCGACGCACTTCGCGACGTCGAACTCGACGTACGGCAGCAGATCGATCTTGTTGAGCAGCATCAGCGCTCGAGCGCCGGAACATGTCCGGATACTTGAGCGGCTTGTCCTCGCCCTCGGTCACCGACAGCACGACGACCTTGTGCGCCTCGCCGAGATCGAACCCGGCGGGACACACGAGGTTGCCGACGTTCTCGATCATCAGGACGCTGCCCACGGGCGGGCGCGAGGCGCTCGACCGCCTTGCCCACCATGTCGGCGTCGAGATGACAGCCCTTGCCGGTGTTGACTTGCAGCGCCGTTCGCCCCGGTCGCGCGGATGCGATCCGCGTCGGAGCTCGTCTCCTGGTCGCCCTCGATCACGCACGATCGTCGTGCCGGCCTTGCAGGGCCTCGATGGTCCGGACAAGCAGCGTCGTCTTGCCCGAGCCCGGGCTCGAAACGAGGTTTACCGCGAAGATGCCGCGCTCGGCAAAGCGCTTCCGGTTGGCCGCCGCGAGCGCGTCGTTCTTGCCGAGGATGTCCTGCTCGATCTGCACCATGCGCGCCTGCGACATCCCCGGCGCGTGCGCGCCGGCCGGGCCGTGCCCGTAGTGCAGGTCGTGGTCGGCGTGGTCGTGGTGTCCTCGGCCGTGTCCGCGGTTGTGATCGTCGCCATCGTGGTCATCGGCGTGGTCGTGGGCGTGGCTGTGCATCGTGCCGTCGGCGTGACGATGCGCGTGGGCGTGCTCGTGCTCGTGCTCGTGATGGCCGTGATCGTGCCCGTGTCCGTGCGGATCCGCATGGTCGTGCGAATGGCTGTGCACCGTCCCGTCCGCGTGGACGTGCTCGTGGACGTGTTCGTGACCTCGGGCGCCCTCGATCCGCGTCTCGCCCTGGCCGCAACCGCAGGTCGTGCACATGTCCGGTTCCCCTCACTCGATCTCGATTTCCTTCACCCGCATCTCGTCTCCGGCGGTGACCTGGAGCTGATAGCTCCCGCAGGCCGGGCAGGCGTCGCCGAAGCGCGCGAGCGCCACGGTCTGGCTGCACTTCATGCACCACGCGGTCCCTTCGGTCGCGACGATCTCGAGCCGCGCGCCGTGCGCGAGGCCGTTGCGCTTCACCACGTCGAACGCGAACCGCAGCGCCTCCGGTTCGACGTGCGAAAGCCGGCCGATCTCCAGCCATACCGCGCGAACGCAGGCCGCCGAGTTCTTCCGCGCCGTCTCCTCGACGATCTGGATCACGCTCTCGGCCATCGCCATCTCGTGCATGGCCATCTCACGCCGGCGACACTTCGACGCGATACGCGACGCACGGATCGAGCGACTCGACCGCGAGGCGCACGAGCCGTCGCAGCTCGTCTTCGCCGGTTGCCGCGATATCCGCGAGCCCTGCCGCGAGCGCGCCGCGCGGGTGGAAGTTCCACTCGGTCGGCGCGACGATCCGATAACGCCGCACCACCCCCGCTCCGATCTCGACCGCATGCACGAGCAGCCCGCGCGCGGTCTCGACCCAGCCGAGCCCCGCGCCGGGTGCCATCGGCACGGCGCCCGCGACGCGCGCGGGTGGTGGCACATCGGGCCGCACCTGCGCCACGAGCTCCACGACGCGCGCCACCAGACGCGCAAGCGCCGAGCGCCCGCTGCGCGCCACGACCGCTGCAACCCACGGCTGCGCATGGATGCGTGCGAGCGCCCCGGTTTCCGCGGGCGCTCCCTGCCACGAGGGCGCGCGCTCGAATCCGGGATCGGCGGCGAGCGCGACGCCGACCGCGCGCGCGACCGCTTCGCCGTCGGGCGGCAGCAGCGCGACCTCGCTCGCCGCGAAAGCGGGCCGCGCGCCGGCAAGGCGCGTGATCAGCGCCGCGACGGGCGTCGCCGCCGCCGCGAGCCAGCGGTCGCCGGCGCCTGCATCGTCCAGGACGTCCCAGGAATTGCTTTTTCCGACGATCCGTTCCCAGACAATCGCGCGCATCGCGTCGGGGGCGGCGCTCAGCGCGCTGCGCACGTCGGCGAGCGCCGCTGCATCGGGCGCGGCGTCCGCAAGGCGGGGCCAGTCGAACAGCACGCGCCGCAGGACCTCCTGCACGGCCTCGCTACGCACCTCGGTCTCGCGGTCACGCAGCGCCGGCGGCTCGGGTGCCCGCCCCGCTGCGGCGTCGCATGCGAGCGCAGCAGCGACGCCTTGCGATCGACCGCAGATCGAGAAGAGCCGCGGCACCATCGCCACCGCTTCGGTCACCGCACGCCCGGCGAGGAGTCGGTCCGCGACGTGCGGCCGCGTCGAGGCGACCTCGACGCCGGTCACCCGGGATCCGTTCCACGCCGTGCGCACGACGAGTTCACCCTCCAGCGTCATGGTCGAGGAACTTTCCGCGCAGGAACTCGCGCTTCGACAGCGGCGTCTCCATCCTCGCCTCGAGCTCCGCGAGCGGTCCGGGGGGCGGCTCGGCCGCCTCGCGCGCGGCGACTTCCCTGGCGGCCTCGGTCAGGGTCTCGGATTTCGCGAGCAGCGGCACATCGGCGTGCTCGACGTTGCCGGGATCGAAGAGCGCAAGCAGGCACGCTTCCGCGGTCTGCCGCGCTGTCGCGTGGTCGGCGAACTCGAACATCGGCGAGAAAAGCGAGCACGTCTGGTACTCGCCGATCGCCGCCTCGCGGCCGCCGATGAACTCGAAGGCGCCGGCGGGGAAGAGGTACGTGTGCTTTTCGCCCGGGCGGAGGGGCACCCATGCTCGGTCTCGCGCGGCAGGAGCATGAGGTTCATGAACCACGGCGTGACGAGGCACGCCGAGCCAATGCGCGTCCCAGGGCGCGAAGTCGACGGCCTCGACGCGAGAGCGCCGGATTGAGGATCGGCACGTCGTGCATGTGCGTCGCGTGCACGACGCGAAACGCCGCCGCCACCTGCGGCCCCGGATCGGTGGCGTAGCCCGCGACAGGCGGGGCTTCAGTCATCGCTCACCACCATGAACTGCTCCTTTGTCCCGGCGCAGTTCGGGCAGGTCCAGTGGACGGGCAGCTCCGTCGAACGACGTGCCCGGCGGGATCTGCCACACCTCGTCGCCTGCCGCCGGGTCGTAGACGTGCCAGCAGATCTTGCACTCGAGCTTCGTCTCGCGGTCTGATCTTCGCCGGCGTCGCCGAGATATGAGCCTTCGAACATGCGTGTCATTGCGCCTCAGGCGTCGCAGTCCTCGGTCATCCACTCCACGAGCTCCGCCAGGCGCTCGCGCGCTGTCGGCGAGATCGTCGGCCGCGGCGATCGCGACCTCGGGCACGTCCACGACCTCGATCGTGTTGAGGATGAGCGTCTGCATGTTGTTGAAGTACTGCACGCGCCAGACGTGCGCGCGCGTGGTGCGAGGTGATGCGGCAGTTGCCGAAGCCGCGCGACATCATCGCGACCGCGCCGACCGGGAGCACCTCCTCGAGGACGCGATGATCCGCGGGCGAGAGCGGCAACAGCGTGAGGTTGACGACGTGCGCCGGCGCGCCGGCGGTCACGCCTGCACTGACGCGCGGATCTCGGTCGAGAAGCGAAGGAGCGTTCATCACGCCGTCCGGGATCTCGACGGCGCGGCAAGTCTCGTGGCGCGTCGCACGGCAGCGATCTCGATCGCCCGTCGCGGGGATCGCGCAGACCTCGATCTCGTCGCGGTCGAGGCCGCCCTCGCCGTCGAGCTCGCTGCACGCGCCATACGCCCGCGAACAGGGTCTCCTGCATGCGCAACGCGCAGGGCTGTGCCCTGGAGCTTGATCGACACCTCGCCCTCGCCGAGCACCTCATTGAGGATGGCGAGTGGCGCCGCGAGGCAGGTCGTGACCTCGATGCGCGGATGCGCGCCGTCGACGCGTTCCAGGATGCCAGCGCGCCCGAGGAGGTCGGCGAGCACGTCGCGCGCGCGCGCCATCGCCGTGCCGGTCCGCCGCTTCGGGCACCACGCGGCATCTTGAACGTGCTGCATCGCCGTCGGCATGTCGCAGAACTGTCGAGCGGCTCGGCATCGTCGCGGCTGCGAGCCGGGTCCGATGGCGCGAACGGGGATCGTGAAGGCTTTCATGGGTCGTTTCCGAGGTCTGAGACAGATGTCGTGCCGCGTACCGTCCTGCCGGCACGACGGCGACGGAACGAGGGGCGGCGGCGGGGCGGACGGCTCGATCTCGAGAAGTCGCGCAACCTGGAAGCGGTACTCGTACCAGTCGCGGACCCCGTCGATCGCGCCGACGTACTCCCCGTCGCGCAGCAGCACGAGGGCCGGCCAGCGACGGAAGCCGTAGCGTGGCGCGATCGCGTTCGCGACCGCCGGGAGCAGGACGCCGACCTGCGAAGCGCCCGGGAAACGCGCGGGCGAGCTCCGGCAGGATGACGGCCAGATCGAGCGTCTCGCGATAGCGTTCCGGGTCGTCGGTGAAGAAAAGCAGGACGTGTCGCCCGGCCGCGCGGCGAAGCGTCGAACTCCTCCAGCGTCGGCGCGGGGTAACGCAGGTCGCACGTCAGGCGCTCGAGCAGCGGATGCACGCGCGCAGCAGCGGCAGTCGTCAATTCACCTTGCTCCTCAGATGTTCGGGCAGCTGAGGCTCGCGGTCGGCGAGGTCCGCGAAAGAAGCGTCTGAGGTCGGTCTCGCCGCGCAGTGCAGCCGCGAGCGCATCGAGCGCGGCGGTCGTCTGCGCGGCCTCCTCCTCGCTCATAACGCGACGCGCGACGCCCTGGAACGCGAGCACCCACGTGCCGAGCGGCTGCGGGCCGACGAGCAGCATGTCGAGCTCGACTTGCGCTCGTCGCGGCCCTCGCACCACGCCAGCCGGATGACCTTCGCTGACCACGCGCATCGGGATGCCGATGCACATCAGTCCGCTTCCCCACGGGCGCGGTTGCCAGGAAGCGCGCGTCGCCGACGCGACATGCCGCGTCCGGCGACGGGCGGCCCGTCTCGTACGAGTCGATCGCGAACGAGGCCGCGTTGAGGCGCTGCGGCGCAAGCGCGGCGCGCGGGCGCGGGACGAAGCCCCAACCGGCGAGCTGCGCAGCGGCGATTGCGACCGCCTCGGGGATGCGGGCCCGCACGCACGCGCGCAGGCTGCCCGCCGAAGTCGGAGAGATCCTCGGGCTGCACGCCGATGAGCGCATCGAGCTCGGGAACGCGGCCGCTTCAGCTGCGCGAGCGCGAGCAGCTCCTGAAAGCCCGTCTGGTGCATGCTCATCTTCGCCGCGCCCCAGGCCGGCACCTCGGCGTCCCGCACGACCTTGAGCGTCCCGGCGGGAAGGCCGTAGTCGATCGCGTCGAAGATGATCAGACGCCGCGCGTCGCCATGACGGCATTGAGGAGATAGAGACCCTGCGTGCCGCCGTCGACGCAGCCGCGACACCCGCGGGGAATGTCGTAGGCGTCGTGCAATGCCTCGACCGCGCGCACGCCGAAGCCTTCGTCGGCCCACAGCACGTTGCCGATGCCGAGCACCAACGACTCCACGCCTCCTCCTCCGGGTCGACGCCTGTGCTTGTTACGTGCGGCGTTACAAAGCCGTTGAACGAAGGTTAGGCTGCACCACGGCGAAGCTGTTGACGTGGATCAAGAACGGCGTGGAGGTGGCGAAGCGGCCCGTCGCGGAACGTACGGACGCTCCCTGTCGAGCCTGGCGTCGCCGCCGTCGCCCTCGACGTGCATCGACGCGGGCCGAGCGGCGGGGAAAGGGCGAGATCCGCAGCCGGGCTAGCGCGTGCGCCGTCGCGGCGCGAGACGTCTTGATCGCTGCGTGCAGATCCCAGGCGAGTCTGCAGCTGCAGCCAGAACGCGGCGTCGTTGTCGGAAGTAGCACGCGAGGCGGACCGCGGTGTCGGGCGTAATGCCGCGGTGACCGCGGATCGATCTCGTTCACTCGCCGGCGCGAGACGCCGAGCGCGCTCGCGAGGTGCTTGCTGGGTGATGGCGAGCGGCTCGAGGAAGCGCGTATCGAGGAAGTGGCCCGGATGCGGTGGCGTGCGCGAGGCGAGCGCCGAGACGTCGCGCCGAGATCCGCCGCGGCAATGTCGGACGCGGGGCTCGTGTCGGCTTGCGCCTGCGCCTGCGTGCGCATGGCTTCGCACTTCGCTCCGGACAGCGGACACGGTTCCGCGTCTAGTCCTTGAACGATCCGATAGCCGCTGATCATCGTGCTGACGTAGCTCTGGTCGCGTCATGACTCCTGGCGGAATCACGAGGTAGAGGTGAATGATGACGTAACACAGCAGCGCCCACATCGCGACATGGTGCCAGGTGTGCAGCGCCTGGCTGTCGCCGAAGAGATAGCGTACCCAACCGAACGCCAGCGCCTGCCACGAGCCCTGGCCGGTGCCTTCGGCATAGAGCGCGAAGCCGGTGAGGATCAGGAAGATCATCGGCAGGGTGAACATGAAGAACGTCGAGATCTGACCTCGAGCGGGTTCGCCCGCGACGCGCGACTCCTGCTTGTCGACGACGAACAGATAGTACTTGAGCGACGCCACGCTCCGGCCCACGCCGCCTTGGCGTCGAAAAGCGGCGGCAAGCATCAGGTGCCGCGCGTAGTGGTTGCCCACGATCGCCCAGTAGATCCGGCCCAGGAACAGGATCGCGACCAGGTAACCCGCGGCGAAGTGCGCGAAGCGAATGTAGCCCATCGATGAACTGCGTCGACCGCCTCGCCGGGCATGTTCGGCAGCAGCGGATTGCCGATGTAGTAGCCGGTCACCGCGAGCACGACGATGCCAGCGCGTTCAGCAAGTGCCAGAGTCGCACCGGCCATTCGTAGACGAACACCGAGCGAAGGATGCGACCCGCGGAAGCTCGGATGCGGGAGCGCTCATTGTTCGATCCTCCACCAGAGATTGGCTGCCGGCGCCCGTGGCGGACGCCGGCGCGCGCTCATTTCACCTTGACCGACACCAGCTCCTTGCCCTCCGGCGACATGACGTGCGTCGCGCAGGCGAGGCACGGATCGAAGCTGTGGATCGTCCGCAGGATCTCGAGTGGCCACTCCGGCTTCGCCATCTTGGTATTCATCAGCGCGGCCTCGTACGCGCCGATCTTGCCCTGACGGCATCGCGCGGGCTGCCGTTCCATGTCGTCGGCACCACGCACTGGTACGAGTCGATCTTCGTGATCCTTGATCCTGATCCAGTGCGCGAGCGCGCCGCGCGGGGCCTCCATGATGCCGACACCCTTCGCCTCCTTCGGCCAGGTCGACGGCTCCCACTTGCTGACGTTGGCCGTGTCGACGTTGTTGTTCTTCACGTTGGACATCAGGCCGTCGTAGAAGTACTTCATCTTGTGGACGGCCCACTGACACTCGAGCCCGCGTGCCGCGGTGCGGCCGAGCGTCGAGAAGAGCGCGGGCAGCGGCACGTCGAGCTGCTTCAGCGTCCTGTCGACCTGCTCCTTGATCTCCGGCACGCCCTTCGCGTACGCGACGATGTAGCGGGCGAGCGGGCCGACCTCCATCGCGTGGCCTTTCCAGCGCGGCGCCTTGATGAAGGAGTACTTGGCGCTCTCGTCGAGCTCCTTGATATCGGTCTTGGTGCCCTTGGTGTTCTTGCCGAGCACGAAGTTCGGGGTCGGTCTCGCCCGTCCCAGGGATGCAGCCCCTTCTTCTCGTCGGCGTACTTGTACCAGGAGTGCGTCACGAACTCCTGGATCTCCTCGGGATCGCGCAGGTCGACGTCGTGACACCTCCTTGAGGTTGCCGTTGATGATCGCACCGCGCCGGTAACAGTCGGCTCTTGTCGTCGTTCGCCCGGTCGGGAAAGTCGCCGTACGAGAGCACGCTCTGGCCCGAGAGCCCGCCGCCGATCGCGGCCCAGTCCTTGTAGTACGAGGCGATGGCGAGGAGATCGGGAATGTAGACCTGATCGATGAACTCGACGGTCTGTGATCGACGATGTTGCCGACCATGTTCAGCCGCTCGAGATTGAGCGCCCCGACCGCGCCGACGTCGTCGACGTTGATCGGGCACGGCACGCCGCCCACCAGCCAGTTCGGGTGCGGGTTCTTGCCGCCGAAGATCGTCTGGATCTTCACGATCTCCTTCTGGAAGTCGAGCGCCTCGAGGTAGTGCGCAACCGCCATCAGGTTGGCCTCGGGCGGCAGCTTGTACGCCGGGTGGCCCCAATAGGCGTTGCGGAACGGCCCGAGCTGGCCGGACTCGACGAACTTCTTGAGCCGTGTCTGCAGGTCGCGGTAGTACCCGGGCGACGAGAGCGGCCAATTCGAGATCTTCTGCGCGAGCTCGGAGGTGCCGCTGCGGATCGGCCTTGAGCGCGCTCACCACGTCCACCCAGTCGAGCGCGTGGAGATGGTAGAAGTGCACCAGATGGTCCTGCGCGTACAGCACGCAGTGCATGAGGTTGCGGATCATGTTGGCCGTTGTCCGGGATCTTGATCGCCAGCGCGTCCTCCACGCAGCGCACCGAAGCGAGCGCATGGACGCCGGTGCAGACGCCGCAGATCCGCTCGGTGAACGCCCACGCATCGCGCGGATCGCGGCCCTTGAGGATCACCTCGAGGCCGCGCCACATCATGCCCGAGGACACCGCGTTGCGGATCACGTTGTCCTTGTCGAGGTTGACCTCGACGCGCAGATGACCCTCGATGCGGCAGATCGGATCGACGACGACGCGCTTGCCGCTATCGTCGATCTTGAAGCCTTGGGTCTCGTACGCGCCCATGATCACTTACCTCCTTTGGCTGTCGGCCGATCGCGTCTTCGACGCGGCGCGCTTGATGGCGCTCGCCGCCGCGTGCGCCGACGACCGCCGCCCCGACGACGACCGCCGCCGCTGCGCCGACCCTGTCCGCATTCTGCTTCGACGCCGAACTGCTTGATGTCGGTCAATCGGTCGTAGAAGCTGCCCTTGTCCCAGAAGTCCTCCTCCGAGCAGCCGATGCAGCCGTGCCCCGACTGGATCGGGAACGACATGCCCTCGTTCCAGCGCACCGTCGAGCACGCGTTGTACGTCGTCGGACCCTTGCAGCCCATCTTGTAGAGGCAGTAGCCCTTGCGCGCCGCACTCGTCGTCGAACTTCTCGACGAACTGGCCGGCGTCGAAGTGCGGCCGGCGATAGCACTTGTCGTGGATGCGCTGGCCGTAGAAGGCCTTCGGCCGGCCCTGACGGTCGAGCTCGGGCAGCTTGTCGAACGCGACCATGTAGGTCACCACCGCCGCCATCACCTCGGCGATCGGCGGGCAACCCGGGCACCTTGATCACCGGCTTGTCGGTGATCACCTGGTGCACCGGACCGTCGCCCACGTCGGGTTCGGTTTGGCGGCCTGCACGCAGCCCCACGACGCACACGAGCCCCAGGCGATGATCGCCTTGGCATCCTTGCGCGACCCACTTGAGCTTCTCGACGAACGGCTTTCCGCCCTGGAAGCAGTACATGCCGTCCTCGTTCAGCGGCGGGTTGCCCTCGACCGCGACGATGTAGCTGCCTTTGTTCTTGGACACGATCTCGGTCAGGATCTCCTCGGCCTGGTGGCCGGCCGCGGCCATCAGCGTGTCGTCGTAGTCGAGCGAGATCAAGCGTGAGCACCGCGTCCTTGGCGAGCGGATGCGACGAGCGGATGAACGACTCGGAGCAGCACGTGCACTCGTTGCCGTGGAGCCAGAGCACCGGCGTGCGCGGCTTGGTCTTGCATCGCCTGCGCGATCGCCGGCGCGCCCTCGGCGCCGAGGCCGAGCGATGCGGCGGTGAGGCTGCAGAACTTCAGGAAGCTGCGCCGCGTGATGCCCTGCTGGCGCATGACCTCATAGAACGTGGGATTCATGCCGACCCTCCTCCATGTCCGGCTGCGGTGAACGCCGGATTGAAATGAGGTTGAACTCCGTCGCGCGCGGGAGATTGATCTAAGTCAAGCAGCGGAAAGGACGGCGCCTCCGCCACGCAACCCAGTAACGACTTCCGTTACAGAACGCGCTGCCGGTAGCGGCAAGCGCCGCTCAGGCGAGCCAGCGGTCGAGGTTCGCTCGCACGAAATCCGTATCGTTCAACTCGGGATAAGCCGCCATCACGCGCGCGATTTCCTCGGCTTGCCCGGGAGAGAGCGTCTCCTTCGGATCGAGGCACCAGATGCCCTCGAACAGCCCCTGGCGCCGCAGCACCTCGTGGCACCCGGCGATGCAGCCGGCAAAGTCGTGCGCGACGTCGAAGAACGCGCCGTTCGCGTCGGTGACGTGCGCGTCGAGCTCCAGGATCTCGAGGGGAATCGCGCCGCGCTCGACGGCGAGGTGGACGATGCGCAGGAGCTCGACCGCGGTCTTCGTCCAGACGCTCCAGTGGCCGAGCAGCCCGCCGCGGATGCGCACCGGCACCTCCGCGCCGTCGCGCCGGATCGAGTACGGCGTGACGAGGTCGAGCACGATGTGATCGTCGTTGCCGGTGTAGAGCGTGACGCGGTCTTCGGCGCGCGCGGTCACGACGCCGCGCACGACGTCGAGCGTACGGTAGCGATTGAACGGCGCGATCTTGATCGCGACGACGTTCTCGATCTCCGCGAAGCGCCGCCAGAACCGCGCGGAGAGCGGGATTCCGCCGACCGCGGGCTGCAGGTAGAACCCGACGAGCGGCATCACGCGCGACACCGCGAGGCAGTGGGCGATGAGCTCGTCCTCGGAGGCGCCCTGCATCGCGGCGAGCGACAGCAGGCCCGCGTGGTAGCCGATCTCGCGCGCAAGTTCGGCTTCGCGGCGCGCCTGCGCGGTCTGGCCGGCGAGGCCGGCGATCATCACCATCGGCCGGTCGGTCCACTCGACGACCGTGTTCATGGCGAGACGCAGGACCGGCTCGTACAAGCCCGCTTCGCGGATCGCGAACTGCGTCGCGTGCACGCCCACCGCGAGCCCGCCGGCGCCGGCGTCGACGTAGTACCGGCTCAGCGCTCGCTGGCGGCGCGAATCGAGGCGGCGCCGGGCGTCGAGCGCGAGCAGATGCGCGGGGATGGCCGCGCCGCGGCGCAGGCACGCGAGGACCTCCGGCGGAATGTCCTCGATGTGTCGGACGATGGGCATCCCCCGCCTTCAGCCGAGCTCCGGCCCGGCGATCGCGATCGCGAAGTTCGGGTCGCCGAACGGCTCGGCGCGCCGGTAGTACATGCGGCTAAAAGTGCGCTGCGGCGCGAACCCGCGCCCTTCGAGGGCGGCCCGCAGGCCGGGGCGCAGGTCGACGAGATCGAGGATGAACGGCCCCGGCGCCTGGGCGAGCGCGTAGTCGATCATGGAGAGGGCCACCGCGGGCTCGGAGGCGACGACCGGTCCGAGCTGAGTGGACGTCCGGCCGAAACGCCCGAGCAGGAAGCCGGCGGCCCCGGGCGTCCAGCCGACCACCGCGAGTTCCGGCGCGCGCTCGATGAGCCGGGCCAGCACGGCGCGGCGCTCGGTGCCGAACGCGCGGTGGTCGAGCGCGGCCACCGCTTCCAGATCGCCGAGGGTCGCAGAGCGCAGCTCGGGCGCGATCTCGCCGCCGACCCCACGGACCCGCCCGGTCCCGGGCCGCACCAGCCGGGTGATGGGCCAGGTGTCGCGAAATCCGAGGCGCCCATACACGTCCCGGCCGGCCGGCGTCGCGTCCAGTCCGGGGACGAGACCCTGTGCCGCGAGATCCTCGATGCCGTGCAGGACGAGCTGCGCCGCGACGCCGCGGTGACGCGCGGCCACGGTGACGATGATCATGCTGATCCATCCGAACTCGCTGCCGAGCGGCAGCGTCGCACCGGTCGCGCGGACGGTCCCCGCAGGCCCGTCCACGCCGTAGAGATGGCCGAGCTCGAGGAAGATCCGCCAGTCCGCTTCGACCTGGTTCCAGCCCGCCTCGAACGAAAGCTGCTGGACGGCGTCGAGGTCGGCGACCCCGAGCGGCCGGATGGGGACGCTTTCAGCGATCGCCATGATACGAAGGGGGCTGTGCCCCCGCGTGCTCCCCGAACTCGGCGCAGTCGCCGCCGCAGGCAGCGAGTTCCTCAGTAGTTGCCATCGCGGACCTCGAAGTGGGTGTCCTTGCCGAGCGAGGGCTGCGCACGCCCGATCCAGTCCGCCGTCCAGTCGATCAGGCGCGCGAGCGGGACCTCGGGGGGGCCGAAGAGCCCGCGCGCCGCGGTCGTGTCCACGAGCCACGCGGAGCCGGATTCGCTGCCCGTCAACACCGGCGCGACTCCGAAGCGCTCGCCGAACGCGGCCGCGAGCGCGCGGATGCTCGTCGCCGCGGGCCCGCTCACGTTGAGGCCCGTCGTCGGTGCGGTGCAGTGCGCGAGCGCGCGCAGCGCCTGGCTGTTGGCATCGCCCTGCCAGATCACGTTCACGTGTCCCATCGCGAGGTCGATCGGCTGGCGTGCGAGCACCTTGCGCGCCACGTCGTGCAGCACGCCGTAGCGCATGTCGATCGCGTACGAGAGCCGGATCAGCCGGCCGGGCGTGCCGGCGAGGTGCGAGAAGTGCTGGAACATGCGCTCGCGCGCCACGCACGAGTTCGCGTACTCGCCCGGCGGGGGCGTGATCGGCGTGTCCTCGGTCGCGCCGCCGCCCGCAATCGGCACGAACGGATAGACGCAGGCGGTGGAGAACGCGACGATGCGCGAGTGCGCGAACCGCTCGGCGACGATCGCCGGCACGAGCGCGTTCATCGCCCAGGTGAGGTGCTCGGCGCCGGTCGAGCCGAACTTTCGGCCGGCCATGAAAACCACGTTCGGCGCGTCGGGCAGGCGCGCGACGGCGGCGCGATCGAGCAGGTCGCATTCGATCGTGCGCACGCCCGCTGCCACCAGCGCCGAGCGCACGCCCGGCTCGCTGAAGCGCGCCACGCCGATCACCTCGCGCCGGGGCGCAGCGCGCTTCGCCATTCGGGCCAGTGTCGGCCCCATCTTGCCGCCGACGCCGAGCACGAGGATGTCGCCCGGCGCGCGCGCGAGATCGGCGACGAGCGCCGCGGAGGGCATCGTCATCACCTCCTCGAGGTGCTCGACCGACTCGAAGCGCTCGGGTAGCTTCATGGGCGGGCCTTGCGGACGACGCTCGGCGATGCTCGCCTCCGAGCGATTTTGGCCTCGGCCGTCGCACTTAACCTGTACAACAGGTTAGCCTCGTCCGGTTCGCTCAAGCTTGGCGATGTTCGCCGACCTTGACGATCTTCATCGTGTTCGTCCCGCCGGATGCGCCGATCGGCTCGCCGAACGAGATGACGATCAGGTCGCCGGGCCCGACCACGCCGTTCCTCACCAGCACGCTCTCGGCTTCCTCGAGCAGCGCCTCGCGGTCGTGGCCCTGGTAGCTCACGGTGAGCGGCGAGACGTCGCGGAAGAGGCTCACCCGGTAGCGCGTCGACGTCTGCGACGTCAGGGCATAGATCGGCACGCCGCAGTTCAGGCGCGACATCCAGAGGGCAGTCGAGCCCGACTCGGTGAGCGCCGCGATCGCCTTGACCTTGAGGTGGTACGCCGTGAACAGCGCCGCCATCGCGATCGACTGGTCGATGCGCGTGAACACGCGATCGAGGAACTCGCGGTCGAGGTGTACCGGCGAACTCTTCTCCGCCTCGACGCAGATGCGGCTCATCGCCTCGATGGTCTCGACCGGGTACTTGCCGGCCGCGGTCTCGGCCGAGAGCATGACCGCGTCGGTGCCGTCGAGGACCGCGTTCGCGACGTCGGAGACCTCGGCGCGGGTCGGCACCGGGCTCGCGATCATCGATTCCATCATCTGGGTAGCGGTGATCGTCAGCCGATTGTGCTCGCGCGCGAGGTGGATCATGCGCTTCTGCAGCGCCGGCACCGACGCGTCGCCGACTTCCACCGCGAGATCGCCGCGCGCGACCATGATGCCGTCGCAGGCCGAAAGGATGTCCTCGAACGCCTCGCGGCCGACGGCCTCCGCGCGCTCGATCTTCGCGATCAGGAACGACCTGCCGCCCGCGGCGCGCAGCAGCTCGCGCGCCATGTACATGTCCTTGCCGCTCTTCGGGAACGACACGGCGAGGTAGTCCGCGTTGATGCCCGCCGCGAGCCGGATGTCCTCCATGTCCTTCGCGGTGAGGGCAGGCGCGGTCAGGCCGCCGCCGAGCCGGTTGATGCCCTTGTTGTTCGAGAGCACGCCGCCGTGCCGGACCCGGCTGTGGATCTCGCGCCCGACCACCTTCTCGACCTCGAACACGATCTTGCCGTCGTCGAGCAGCAGCACGTCGCCGGGTCGCACGTCCTGCGGCAGCTCCTTGTAGTCGAGGCCGGCACGCGTCTGGTCGCCGAGCTCGCACTCGGCGTCCAGGACGAACCGATCGCCCGGGCCCAGGGTGACGCGCCCGTCCTTGAACTTGCCGACACGGATTTTCGGCCCTTGCAGGTCGGCCATGATGCCGACGGTGCGCCCGGTCTTGCGGCACAGGTCCCGGACGAGCTGGGCGCGCGCACGATGGTCGTCGGGGGTACCGTGCGAGAAGTTCATCCGCACGACGTCGACGCCGGCGAGGATCATGCGTTCGAGCACCGTGGGGTCGCTCGATGCGGGTCCGAGCGTGGCGACGATCTTGGTGCTGCGCCGGCGGTCGTGTGCCGGGGTCTGATGGGACAGCATGCGGCTCCTGGTTCGTTCTTGTTCGTGGCGTCACGTTACGACAGCGGGCGGGGACCCGCAAGCCGCGGCCCCCGAAAGGACGGCGGACGGGCGCGCTATCGCGCGCCGCGCGCTGCGAGGACGGCGAGGGCCGGGAGGGTCTTCCCCTCGAGGAACTCGAGGAATGCGCCGCCGGCGGTGGAGATGTAGGAAATCCTGTCTGCGACACCGTACTTCGTGATCGCGGCAATGGTGTCGCCGCCGCCGGCGAGCGAGAACGCCTTGCTTGCGGCGATCGCGTTCGCGACGGCTCTCGTCCCCGCGCCAAACTGGTCGAACTCGAATACGCCGACCGGCCCGTTCCACACGATCGTGCCGGCCGCCTTCAGCAGGTGCTCGAGCGCGCCGGCCGACTGCGGACCGATGTCGAGGATCAGGTCGTCGGCCGCCACGTTCGCGGCCGCCTTGAGCTCGGCTTTCGCGGTGGCCGAAAGCTCCTTCGCGCAGACGACATCGATCGGGATCGGAACAGCACCGCGCTTTTCTTCCATCATGCGGATGATCTTGCGGGCCTCGTCGACGAGATCGGGCTCGGCAAGTGATTTCCCGATCGGTCCGCCGTTCGCGAGCAGGAAGGTGTTCGCGATCCCGCCGCCGACGATGAGCGCATCCACCTTTGCCGCGAGCGAGGCGAGGATCGTGAGCTTGGTCGAGACCTTCGACCCTGCGACGATCGCGACGAGCGGCCGGGCGGGATGGGCGAGCGCCCGCGTGAGCGCATCGACCTCCGCGATCATCAGCGGGCCCGCGCAGGCGATCGGCGCGAACTTCGCGATGCCGTGCGTCGTGGCCTCGGCCCGATGCGCGGTGCCGAACGCGTCGTTGACGTACACGTCGCACAGCGCCGCCATCTTGCGCGCGAGCGCCTCGTCGTCCTTCTTCTCGCCCTTGTTGACGCGGCAGTTCTCCAGCATCACCACCTGACCGGGCGGCGGCGCGACCTCGCCCGCGTCGATCCACGTCCGTTTGAGCGGCACCGGGACGCCGAGCAGCGCCGACAGGCGCTCGGCCACCGGCGCGAGCGAGTCCGCGGGCTTGAGCTCGCCCTCCTTGGGCCGGCCGAGATGCGATGTGACCATCACGCGTGCGCCCGCGTCGAGCGCGTGCCGAATACCCGGCACCGCGGCGCGGATGCGCGTGTCGTCGGCAATCTTGCCGGCGTCGTCCTGCGGGACGTTGAGGTCGGCACGAATGAAGACCCGCTTTTCGCGCAGGCTCAGGTCGGTCATTCGGAGGATCGGCATGACTGCGGGGCGGCGAAATATAGCGGGTGGGCGCCGCAGGCGCGGCGCCCAGTGTTGCTACGCGGCGGCCTTCGCGGCGGCCGCCCCTGCCTTCATGAAGGCGACCGTCGTGTCGAGCATCCGGTTCGAGAAGCCCCACTCGTTGTCGTACCAGGAGCACACCTTCACCAGGGTCCCCTCGGACACTTTGGTCAGCGTCGCGTCGAAGATGGACGAGGCCGGGTGGTGGTTGAAGTCGATCGAGACGAGCGGGTCCTTGTTATAGACCAGGATGCCCTTGAGATCGGTGTCTGCCGCCTGCTTCACCGCCGCATTCACCTCGTCGACCGTGGTCGCCCGCTTCGCCACGAACGCGAGGTCAACGACCGAGACGTTGATCGTGGGGACGCGCATCGCGTAGCCATCGAGCTTCCCGTTCAGCTCGGGCAGCACGAGCCCGACCGCCGCCGCGGCGCCGGTCTTGGTCGGGATCATCGACATCGTCGCCGAGCGTGCCCGGCGCAGGTCCTTGTGGAAGACGTCGGTCAGGACCTGGTCGTTCGTGTAGGCGTGAATCGTCGTCATGAGACCGTTCACGACGCCGATGCGGTCGTGCAGCGCCTTCACGAGCGGTGCGAGGCAGTTGGTGGTGCACGAGGCGTTCGAGATCACCGTGTGCGCGGCCTTCAAGACCCCGTGGTTGACGCCGTAGACGACCGTCGCATCGACGTCCTTGTCGCCCGGCGCCGAGATGATCACCTTCTTGGCGCCGGCGGTTATGTGCGCCGAGTTCTTGGCTTTGCTGGTGAAGAGCCCGGTGCATTCGAGGACCACGTCGACGCCGAGCTCCTTCCACGGCAGCTGGGCCGGATCCCTCAGGGCGCAGACGCGTATCCGGTCGCCGTTCACCACTAGAAAGTCGCCGTCCACCTCTACGGCGCCGGGGAAGCGGCCGTGCGCGGTGTCGTACTTGGTCAGGTGGGCGTTGGTTTGCGCGTCGCCGAGGTCGTTGAGCGCGACGATCTGGAGGTCGTGCTTCTTGCCGCCCTCGTAGTGGGCGCGCAGGATGTTGCGGCCGATGCGGCCGTAGCCATTGATGGCGACTTTGATGGGCATGCTCCGCTCCTGAGAATTTCTAACCGATCGCGCGCTTCACCGCAGCGACGACATTGTCGACGGTAAAGCCGAAGAACTTGAACAGCTCGGGACCGGGCGCCGACTCGCCGAAGCGGTCGATCCCGACGACCTCGCCCTCGAGGCCGACGTACTTGCGCCAATAGTCGGTCACGCCGGCTTCGACCGCGACGCGCGGCACGCCCTTCGGCAGCACGCTCTCGCGATAAGGGCCGTCCTGACGGTCGAACACTTCGGTCGATGGCATCGAGACGACGCGCACGGGGATTCCTTCCTCCGCGAGCTTCGTCCGCGCGCCGGTGGCGAGGGGCACTTCGGAACCCGTCGCGATGATCACTGCTCGCGCACCGGGCGCATCGGCGAGCACGTAGCCGCCGCGACGGATAGCGTCGATTGTCGCCGGTGCGCGTTTCTGGAACGCCACGTTCTGGCGCGAGAAGACGAGCGACGACGGGCCCTCCCTGCGCTCGATCGCCGCGATCCACGCGACCATCGACTCGACCGTGTCGCACGGCCGCCAGAGATCCATGCCCGGGACGAGACGCAGGCTCGCGACGTGCTCGACCGACTGGTGGGTCGGCCCGTCCTCGCCCAGCCCGATCGAGTCGTGCGTGAACACGAAGATCGAGCGGACCTTCATGATCGACGCGACGCGCAGCGCGTTGCGCGCGTAGTCCGAGAACACCAGGAACGTGCCGCCGTAGGGAATCACGCCGCCGTGGAGCGCGAGCCCGTTGACGATCGCGCTCATGCCGAACTCGCGCACCCCGTAGTGCACGTAGTTGCCGCCGTCGTCGTGCCCGATGCTCTTCGAGCCGGACCACAGCGTGAGGTTGGA
Source organism: uncultured beta proteobacterium (assembly GCA_963747775.1). Classification (GTDB taxonomy): domain Bacteria; phylum Pseudomonadota; class Gammaproteobacteria; order Burkholderiales; family SG8-39; genus JAGVSZ01. The sequence continues at coordinate 149,095 of CAVVGT010000011.1, read as the reverse complement.
GCCGGCGAGGTCGGCCGAGCCGCCGACGAGCTCCGGCAGGTGCTTCCCCAGCCCCTCGATCGCGTTCTGCGACGCCTTGCGTGTCGCGATCGTCTCGGCCTTGGCGTCGATCGCGGCTACAAGATCACGCGTCGCCGCGCGCCAGTTCTCGGGCAGCTCGCCCGCCATTCGCCGCCGGAGCTCGGCCGCGAGCTCCGGGTACTTCGCCTCGTAGCCCGCAAATCGCTCGCGCCACTGGGCCTCGAGCTGGGCGCCGCGCGTGCGCGCGTCCCAGCCCGCGTAGACGTGGGCCGGAATCTCGAACGGCGGATACGGCCAGCCGATCGCCTCGCGCGTCGCCGCCACTTCCTTCTCGCCGAGCGGCGCGCCGTGGGCGTCGTGCGATCCCGCCTTGTGCGGCGCGCCCTTGCCGATGACGGTCTTGCAGCAGACGAGGCTGGGCCGGTCCGTGACCGCCTGCGCGGCGCGGATCGCCGCGTCCACGGCCGCGACGTCGTGCCCGTCGACGTGCGGCACGACGTGCCAGCCGTACGCCTCGAAGCGCTTGGGCGTGTCGTCGCGGAACCAGCCCTCGACGTGGCCGTCGATCGAGATGCCGTTGTCGTCGTACAGCGCGATCAGCTTGCCGAGGCCCAGCACGCCGGCGAGCGAGCACGCCTCATGCGAGATGCCCTCCATCAGGCAGCCGTCGCCGAGGAAGACGTAGGTGTGATGGTTGACGACCTCGAAGAACGGCCGGTTGAACTCGGCGGCGAGGATGCGCTCCGCGATCGCCAGTCCGACCGCGTTCGCGAGCCCCTGCCCGAGCGGCCCGGTGGTCGTCTCGATGCCGGGCGCACAACCGAGCTCGGGATGCCCCGGGGTCTTCGAGTGCAGCTGCCGGAAGCGCTCGATCTCCGCGATCGGGAGGTCGTATCCGGTGAGGTGCAGCAGCGCGTAGAGCAGCATCGAACCGTGGCCGTTCGACAGCACGAAGCGGTCGCGGTCGGCCCACGCGGGATTCGCCGGGTTGTGGCGCAGATGGCGGTTCCACAGCGCGACCGCGATCTCGGCCATGCCCATCGGCATGCCGGGATGGCCGGAGTTCGCCTTCTGGACCGCGTCCATCGCGAGCGCGCGGATGGCGTTCGCCATGTCGCGCTCGATGGCGGCGGGCGCGACGGCTGCTGCAGAGGTGCTCATGGCGACGGATCCGGAGGGTCGGGCGGGGCGGAAGATTGTGATTATCGCGGAAGCGGGCGGGTTTTTCCACGCCGAGCGCCGATTGGGCGAATCACGGGACGGTGGCGGACGCCTTCGGCGCGGGCACGCCGAGCGTCCGGCGCCGCGCATCGACCAGCTTGAGGATCAGCGGCGTGAGGATGAGCTGCAGCGCGAGCTCCATCTTGCCGCCGGGCACCACGATCACGTTCGCGCGCGACATGAACGCATCGTCGATCATCGACAGGAGATACGGGAAATCGATGCCCTTCGGGTTCGCGAAGCGGATGACCACGAAGCTCTCGTCCGCCGAGGGGATCCAGCGCGCGATGAACGGGTTCGACGTGTCGACCGTCGGCACGCGCTGGAAGTTGATGTGCGTGCGGGAGAACTGCGGGCAGATGAAGTTCACGTAATCGGGCATCCGCCGCAGGACCGTGTCGACCACCGCTTCGGTCGAGTACCCGCGCATCGACTTGTCGCGGTGGAGCTTCTGGATCCACTCCAAGTTGATGATCGGCACCACCCCGACGATGAGGTCGGCGTACCGCGCGACGTCCACGTTGCCGGTGGCCACCGCGCCGTGCAGGCCCTCGTAGTACAGGAGATCGGTGCCGTGCGGGATCTCCTCCCATGGGGTGAAAGTGCCCGGCTCCTGGCGATACCGCCCGGCCTCCTCCTCGTTGTGCAGGTACTTGCGCAGCCGTCCGGCGCCGCTCTCGCCGTAGCCGCGAAACAGCTCCTCGAGCGTCTCGAAGAGGTTCGCCTCCGGGCCGAAGTGGCTGAAGTGGGCGTTGCCCTGCTTCGCCGCCTCGGCCATCGCGACCTTCATTCCCTTGCGGTCGTAGCGATGGAACGAGTCGCCCTCCGCGATCGCCGCTTTGATGCCTTCGCGCTCGAAGATGTACTGAAACGTGCGGGTGATCGACGAGGTGCCCGCACCGGACGAACCGGTGACGGCGATGATGGGATGCTTGGTCGACATTAGCGATCTCCCAACAAGCCCGCCACGCCGGACTTGTTCACCAGGATTGGGGGATGGTCAAGGGGGCCAAGCGAAGGGTTGGGACCCTTCGCTCCCCAACTCGGCCCCCCTTGGCTAGCACTTCCACATCAACCTCACGACGGCACGAAGAGCGACCGCTCCCGGAAGAGCGGCGACGTGTACGGCTGGTCGAGACCGGCCGCGTGCTCCTGATGGTAGCGCTCGATGCGCTCGACCTCGTTCTTCGAGCCGAGAATCACCGGCACGCGCTCGTGCAGGTCGGTCGGCTGCACGTCCCGGATCGTGCCCCGTCCGGTCGAAGCCGCGCCGCCCGCCTGCTCGACGATCATCGCCATCGGGTTCGCCTCGTAGAGCAGGCGCAGTCGCCCGGCCTTTGCCGGGTCCTTCGTGTCCTTCGGATACATGAACAGGCCGCCGCGCACCAGGATGCGGTGGACTTCGGCGACGAGCGAGGCGATCCAGCGCATGTTGAAGTCGGCGCCGCGCGGGCCGCTTCGTCCCGACACGCACTCGGCGACGTAGCGCTTTACGGGCGCCTCCCAGAACCGCTCGTTCGACGTGTTGATCGCGAACTCTCGCGTGTCGTCCGGGATGCGCATGCCGGGATGCGTGAGGATGAATTCGCCGAACCCGCGATCGAGCGTGAAGCCGTGCGTGCCGCGCCCCAGGGAGAGCACGAGCATCGTCGTGGGCCCGTAGATCGCGTAGCCGGCGCAGACCTGCTGCGTGCCCGGCTGCAGAAAGTCGCCGGCCTGGGGCCGATCGACGCCGGATGGCGCGCGCAGCACCGAGAAGATGCTGCCGACGGAGACGTTCACGTCGATGTTCGACGAGCCGTCGAGCGGGTCGAACGCGAGCAGATACTTGCCGCGCGGATAGACGTCGGGGATCTGGTAGGGCGCTTCCATCTCCTCGGACACCATGCCGGCGAGATGCCCGCCATATTCGAGAGTGCGCAGAAAGATGTCGTTCGCGCCGACGTCGAGCTTCATCTGCCCCTCGCCCTGCACGTTCGTCGTGCCCGCGCCGCCAAGCGCGCCGCGGCCAACCAGGAAGCCGACGCGCTTGCACGCGATCCGGATGTGGTTGAGGAGCGCGGTGAAGTCGCCGGTCGCCTGCGGCGCGCGGCGCTGCTCCTCCATGATGAACTCGGTGAGCGTCTTCTCGCGCGCAACCATCCTTGTGCCTCCCCGACCGGCGCGCCGTCAGGCCGCCCGCTCGAGCGATCCGCCCGACGCGGCGGCGTGCAGCCGCGTCAGCGCGGCGAGCGTCAGCCACTTCGCCCCGATCCGCTCCTGCGCGGCGGCGTCGACCGGCGAACGAGGATCGCCGAGGCTGTGCAGCACCAGGTCCGCGCCGCGGAAGTCCTGCGTCGCGGTCCACAGCGTGGGCGTGACGACGGTGAAGAGACCGGCGGCCTTCGCGGCCTGCACGCCATTGCCGGAGTCCTCGAACGCGACGCAGGAGGGCGCTGGCACCCCGAGCTCCGCCAGCGCGAGGTTGTAGAGATCGGGCGCGGGTTTCTTCGCCTCGACCTGGTCGGCGCAGGCGATCACCGCGAAGTCGCGCAAGGACTCGGGCCCGAGGTTCGAGGCGATCAGCGCTTCGACGTTCGCGGCGGTCGTGGTCGACGCGAGCGCGAGCCGCACGCCCGCCTGCTTCGCTTCGCGGATCAGCCGCGCGACGCCGGGGCGGAACCGCGCGCGCCCGTCGGCGATCAGCTCGGTGAACAGTCGCGTCTTCTCGCGGTGGATCGCCGGGACGAGCTGCTGGAGGCGCGAGCGCTCGGACGCGGCCACATCGAGGGTCTCGACGTAACGCGCGACGCGCTCCTTCCCGCCGGAGATGTTAAGGAGCTCGGCATACTGCTGCGGACCCCAGTCCCACCACAGCTCGAACTGGATGAAGGCGGCGTTGAACGCCTGGCGATGCGTTTCCTCCGTGTCGGCCAGCGTGCCATCGACGTCGAAGATCAGCGCTTGCAGGTTCATCCAGGTCTCCTCGCGATTCGTGGTCCGGTTTTGACGCCTTCACCCGCCGAGCCGGGAATGGTGCAGCCCTGCGCGCGGCAGTGAATTGATCTCCGATAAAAGGCAGCGGCGCCCGGGTCTACACCGCCCGGCCGCGGTAGATCACCATCGCCGCGCCCTGCGTCTGCTTCCGCTTGTCGTAGCCGACCAGACGGACGTGATTGCCGGGGTGGGCTTTGTGGCACGCCGCCGCCTCAGCGAGCACTTGCTCCGCGCGCGTCTCGCCGAACATCGGCAGCTTCCACATGTACCAGTACGAGCCGTCCGCGTTTTGCGGCTCGGTGTGCTCGATCGCCGGCGACCAGCCGCGCTGCACGAGATAGTCGACCTGCGCCCGCATGCGCTCCGGTGACATCGCCGGCAGGTAGGAGAACGTCCCGAACCTGCGGCTCGCCGGGTCGCCCAGGCTCGACTTGTAATCCTGCATCGTAGCGGTGCTCATGCCGTTCTCCTATGCCGCTCTTGCGACGTCGAGCGTATCGACGGTGTCGAATTCGAACTTAATCTCTTTCCAGGTCTCCATCGCGGCCTTGAGCTCCGGGCTCGACCGGGCCGCCGCGACCAGGATCTCCTTGCCTTCGCGCTCGAGGTCACGGCCCTGGTTGCGCGCCTCGACGCAGGCCTCGAGCGCGACCCGGTTCGCCGCGGCGCCCGCCGCGTTGCCCCAGGGGTGGCCGAGCGTGCCGCCGCCGAACTGGAACACCGCGTCGTCGCCGAAGATCGAGAGCAGCGCCGGCATGTGCCACACGTGGATGCCGCCGGAAGCCACCGCGAATGCACCGGGCATCGAGCCCCAGTCCTGATCGAAGAAGATCCCGCGCGAGCGGTCCTCCTTGACGTAGCGCTCGCGCAGGAGGTCGATCCAGCCGAGCGTCGCCTGCCGGTCGCCTTCGAGCTTGCCGACCACCGTGCCGGTGTGCAGGTGATCGCCCCCCGAGAGCCGCAGCGCCTTGAGCAGCACGCGGAAGTGGATGCCGTGGTGGCGGTCGCGGTCGATCACCGCATGCATCGCGCGATGGATGTGCAGCAGCATGCCGTTCTCGCGGCACCAGTTCGCGAGCCCGGTGTTCGCGCAGAAGCCGCCGGTGAGGAAGTCGTGCATGACGATCGGCATGCCGAGCTCCTTGGCGAACGCGGCGCGCTTGTACATCTCCTCGGGCGTCGGCGCAGTCACGTTCAGGTAGTGGCCCTTGCGCTCGCCGGTCTCGGCCTCGGCCTTGCGGATCGCCGCGGCGACGAAGCCGAAGCGGTCGCGCCAGCGCATGAACGGCTGCGAGTTGACGTTCTCGTCGTCCTTGGTGAAGTCGAGCCCGCCGCGCAGGCACTCGTATACCGCGCGGCCGTAGTTCTTCGCCGACAGGCCGAGTTTCGGCTTGATGGTGCAGCCGAGCAGCGGCCGGCCGTACTTGTCCATCTTGTCGCGCTCGACCTGGATGCCGTGCGGCGGACCGCCGCAGGTCATCACGTAGGCGATCGGGAAGCGCACGTCCTCGAGGCGCAGCGCGCGGATCGCCTTGAAGCCGAACACGTTGCCGACGAGCGAGGTGAACACGTTCACCACCGATCCTTCCTCGAAGAGGTCGATCGGGTAGGCGATGAAGGCGTAGAAGCAGGTGTCGTCGCCGGGCACGTCCTCGATGCGGAAGGCGCGGCCCTTGTAGTGCTCGAGGTCGGTCAGCAGGTCGGTCCAGACGGTGGTCCACGTCCCGGTGGAGGATTCGGCAGCGACGGCGGCGGCGGCTTCCTCGCGCGGCACACCCGCCTGCGGCGTGATCTTGAAGCAGGCGAGAAGGTCGGTGTCCTTCACCTGGTAGTCGGGTTCCCAGTAGGTGTGCCGGTACTCCTTGACGCCGGCGCTGTAGGCCTTGCCCATCGGTCTTCTCCGGTTCGTTGGCACGCGTTCGCGATGCCCGGACTGTAGAGGTGCCAATACATAAGAGATAGTCACGGTTTCTTATGCATTTGATAAGCTTTCCCTGATACATCGCCGAAAGGCCCGGCCATGCCGATGCGTCGCGTCACCCTGCGCCAGCTGCGCGTCTTCGAGGCGGTTGCGCGCCACCTCTCGTTCTCGCGCGCGGCCGCGGAGCTGCACCTCAGTCAGCCGGCGGTGTCGATGCAGGTCAAGAGCCTCGAGGTCGAAGCCGGGCTGCCGCTGGTCGAGCAGATCGGCAAGAAGATCCACCTCACCGAGGCGGGTCGGGAGCTGCAGGCGCGCGCCCACGCGATCGACCGCGAGCTGCGCGCCGCCGAGGAGGCCCTGGGCGGGATGCGGGGCCTCACCCAGGGTCGGCTCACGATCGGGCTCGTGTCGACCGCGAAGTACTTCGCGCCGGAGCTGCTCGGGCGGTTCCTGAAAGCGCATCCCGGAGTGGCGGTGAAACTGGAGGTCGACAATCGCGAGGCGATGATCGGGCTGCTCGTGGGAAACGAGGTCGACCTCGCGGTCATGGGCCGGCCGCCGCAGAACATTGCGACCGTCGCGGAGGGCTTCGCTCCGCACCCGCACGTGATCATCGCGCCGCCCGATCACCCGCTCGCGGACCAACGTCGCATCCCGCTAGAACGGCTGGCCGAGGAAACGTTCGCGATCCGCGAACCGGGGTCGGGCACGCGCGGCCTGCTCGAGCGGCTGTTCGCCGAGCACAAGCTGCCGCTAAAGGTGAGCATGGAGATGGCCTCGAACGAGACGATCAAGCAGGCGGTGATCGCGGGCATGGGCATCTCGCTGCTGTCGCTCCACACCGTCGGCCTGGAACTGGCGACGCGACGGCTCGTCATCCTCGACGTTGCGGGGCTCCCTATTGTGCGCAAGTGGCACGTCGTGCACCTCGCGCGGAAGCGGCTGTCTCCGGTCGCCCAGGCGCTAAAGGCGTTCCTGCTCGCCGAGGGCGGCCGCCATCTCGCCGCGCTCGAGGCGCCCGCGCTAAAGTCGCCGCGCACCCCGGCGCGCCGGGCGAATTCTCATTAGCAATTTCCGAGAATCACGCGCGCGTTACGAGCGGTTCGTATTCCCGGGGCGCTGGCCGGAACGGTGAACCGACCCGCTGCGTTCGTCGGCGAGGTACGTCGCGATCTTCCCGCGCAGCACCGGCACCCCGCCGTGGCCGACCTCGATCGCGTAGTGCGTGAGCGGCAGCGCCGCGCCGTCGAGGCGCACCGACGCAACCAGGGACGCCTCCGCCGGGATCCGCTCAGCGAAGAAGGCGAGATCGCGCAGCGCGACAAGGTAGCCGACCCGCGGCCCGGCACCGCGTGACTCGCGCGAGCGCCGGACGGCCTCCCAGAGCGCCGCGGTCTGCGCCGCCGCTTCCACGGCAGCGAAGGCGGGCGCGTTACCCCCGATGACGAGCGCACAGGCAGCCGGAATCCGCGCCTCGCAAACCAGGCCTTCGTGCATCTCGCCGATGATCGAAGTGACGAACCGCATCGGCGGTTGCTGCGGGAGCAAGGTTTCGATGGGCGCGCGCTGCCCCGCCCCTACCGTCCAATGTGCCAGCGCCCCGGCCGGCGCCTCGGGACGACCCAGGCCGAGCTCGCCGTTCGCGACGACCGCACCGTCGCGCCTCACCTCGACGTTCACGCGCTCGCCGTTACTGCGGCGTGCGGCGAGCGTCAGGCGGTCGCCGGGCGCAACGAGCTGCCGCAACCGGAGGAACGGGATCGTGCGGAGCGGCAGCGGACGTTGCGATTCGCGGGAGAGCTGCTCGACGACGAGCACGAGCAGCGCGACGGCGGGAAGGATCGGCCGCCCCGGGAAGTGTCCTTCGCAATAGGCGTCGGGGACGACAATCGTCGGGGTCATGCGCGCGTCGCGACGATCGCGGCGACGACGAACGACGGGAAGACCTCGCGGATGGCAGCGATGTCCGGGAAGACCTGCACGTCCTTAAACCCGTTTGCCTCGAGTGCCGCGCGCCACTGCTCGGGCGTCAGGAACCCACCGTTCGGGCGCCACGGCGGCGCGAGCACCGGGTCGCGGAACGTGACCAGCAGGTTGAAGACGAACTCGACGTAGACCGGCCAGCCCGTAAACGGCCGCACGCACTCCGCGATCGCCAGCACGCCCCGGTCGACGAGCGCCGCCCGCACTTCCGCGAGCGTCGCTGCCAGGTCGCGCGCGACGTGCAGGACGTTGACGCCGAAAACGAGTGCACAACTCGCGGGGCGCACACCGGCCTCGGCAAACGGCCGGTCGATGTCGAGCGTGTGGAATTCGAGCGGCGCGGCGCAGAAGCGGGCGCGCAGCGTCCGCTCGGCGCGGCGGAGGAACATCGCCGAATGATCCGTGACCCGGTATCGCGACACCTGGTTCGCACGGCCCGTCGCCGCGATCCGCTCGAGCAGCGCCTCGGCACCGCTGCCGAAGCCGGCGCCGAGCTCGAGCACCTCGCCGCCCTGCCGCGGCAGGGCCCGCGCCGCCGCGACCGCGCCGATCGCGTTCGCGACGCCATAGAGCGGATTGGCATTGGAGAAGTACTTCGACCACGCGACCACGCCCTCGGGCCCGAAGAGCGCCTGCTCGCCGGTGATCTCGCCCCGCAGGACGGCCGCGTAGGCGTCCGCCGCGAGTGCCGCGATCCCGTACGAGGGCAGACACCGCTCGTCGTTCGCCACCTGCGCCGCGAGCAGCTCGTCCGGGTCAAGGACCGGGAGCGCGCGGTCGATCCGATACCGGGCGGCGTCATCGTCGGCCGTCACGCGATCGGCCCAGCCGCGCGCGACGAGCGTCCGCAGCAGCCACGCCACCGGCACGCGCGCGACGGTCGGGTCGAGTTGCGCGCGCTCGATCGCTTCATCCACCGTTGCGCCGTCGGCGCAGGCGCGCTCGAGCCCCGCCGCACGGACCGACTTGAGCGCGAGGCGCGTGACATACTCCTCGATCAGCTGACACGAGCGGACGAAGGTGTCGTCGAAGAGCGGCAGGATCTCCGGCGGAATCAGCCGCTCCCGCTCGTCGGCCTTGGGGGGTCCGTCTCCGATCGGCGGCAGCATGGGCGGGCGCCTCGAAAGTGTTCAGTCTAGCGCTTGCCGCCCTGCCGCGCGTCCAAGACACACTCTCCGCGTGCGGCGCCAATCGGTGCGCGCGCGACGCTGCCCGGGCGGTCGGCCTTGTTAGAATAGAAATCGCGAACTCACCCTTGCTCACGCGCTTGACTCCCCTCATCGTCACTGCGTACACCGGCGTCAACTGCCTCGGCGAAGGCGTGGACGCGTGGTGGAGCGCGTTGCGCACTCGCCGCTCGGGCCTGCGAGCGTGCACGTTCGAGGATGCCGCGCTCGAAACGTTCGTCGGCCAGGTGGACGGCGTCGAGCGCGTGAGGCTGCGACCGGAGCTGGCGTGGTTCGACTGCCGCAACAATCGCCTCGCGCAGCTCGGGCTCGAGCAGGACGGCTTCGCGGACGCGGTGTCGGCCGCACGCGCGCGCTACGGTCCGCGCCGCGTCGCCGTGGTCCTCGGCACGAGCACCTCGGGCGTGGGCGCGACCGAACACGCGTACCATCACCGCGATCCGGTCACCGGCGCGCTGCCGGCGGACTTCCACTACATCGAGACGCAGAACACGTTCTCGCTCGCGGCGTTCGTGCGGCGCATGCTCGACCTCGGCGGCGTCGCGCACGTCGTGTCGACGGCGTGCTCGTCGAGCGCCAAGGTCTTCGCCAGCGCGGCGCGGCTGATCGACGCCGGGCTTGCCGACGCGACCCTCGTCGGCGGCGTCGACAGCCTCTGCCTCACCACGCTCTACGGCTTCCGTTCGCTCGAGCTGCTATCGAAGGCGCCCTGCCGTCCGTTCGATGCCGAGCGGACCGGCATCTCGATCGGCGAGGGCGCCGGCTTCGCGCTGCTCGAGCGCACGGGAGAGGGCGTCGCGCTCGTCGGCGTCGGGGAGAGCGCCGACGCCTACCACATGTCCACGCCGCATCCCGAGGGCCTCGGCGCGCGGCTCGCGATGGAGCGCGCGCTCGCCTCGGCGTCGGTCGCGCCGGGGGAGATCGGCTACGTGAACCTGCACGGCACGGCGACGCGCACCAACGACGCCGCAGAAGGCCGGGCGGTGCGCGACGTCTTCGGGTCGCGCACGCCGTGCAGCGCGACGAAGGGCGCGCACGGCCATCTCCTCGGCGCCGCGGGAATCACCGAGGCGCTCGTCGCGATCATGAGCCTCGAGCACGGCTGGCTGCCGGGCACCGCCAACACCCGCGCGCTCGACCGCGAGTGCGGCTGCCACGTGCTGCTGGAAGGCGAGCCGGCCGACGCGCGCTACGTGCTCTCGAACTCGTTCGGCTTCGGCGGCAACAACTGCAGCCTGGTGTTCGGGCGGACGCCTTGACAACTCCGGCAACGACGACTCGCAGCGGCACCTGGCGCGCGATGCATCGGGTGAGTTGATGGCGATCCACGTCGATGGCATCGGCCTCCTCGCCCCCGGGCTGCTCGGATGGCATGCCGCGCGCGCGGTCCTTTGCGGCGAGTTCCGCTACGAGGCAGGCGAGATGCCGCGACCGAGCGCCGACCTGCTGCCGCCGGCGGAGCGGCGCCGCTGCGGCGACATCGTCCGGCTCGCACTCCACGTCGGCGCCGAGGCGCTCGCGGCGAGCGGTGCGCGCGCGGCCGATCTCCCGACCGTCTTCACCTCCTCGTCGGGAAACGGCGAGGTGCTGCACCAGATCTGCGAGACGCTCGCGGGGCCGGTGCGCGACGTCTCGCCGACCCGGTTCCACAACTCCGTCCACAACGCGCCGGCGGGCTACTGGAGCATCGCCACGGGTTCCCGCGAGGCGTCGACCAGCCTCTGCGCCAACCAGGGCAGCTTCGCCGCGGGCCTGCTCGAAGCCGCGCTCCAGTCCGCGGCCGAGCGGCGGCGGGTGCTGCTCGTTGCGTACGACGCGCCGAACCCCGCGCCGCTCGCCGCCGCCATTCCGATCGTCGCGCCCTGCGGCGTCGCATTGCTGCTCGCCCACGAGCCCTCGGCGGCGAGCCTCGCGCGGCTCGAGCTCGCGCTCGCCGCCGACGGTGCGGTCACGCCGCTCGCAGATGACGGCCTCGAGCGCCTGCGCACCGGAAACTCCGCAGGGTGTGCGCTGCCCCTGCTCGCGGCGCTTGCGCGGCGGCAGGCCGCGCAACTGCACCTCGAATACCTGCCGGGGCTGCACCTCGCCGTTACCCTCGACCCGTCCGGCCCGTCGTCGGCGTAGCGCGTCGGCACGGAGCGAGACGAGGCGAGTGCACACGAGGTGCGCTCTATAATCGGCCGGGCGTTCGTTGCGAGGAGCGGGAGATGGCGAAAGTCGCGTTCATCGGTCTCGGGGTCATGGGCGCGCCCATGGCCCGCCATCTTGCGCAGGCGGGACACGACGTCACGGTCTACAACCGCACTCGCGCGAAAGCCGCGACCTGGGTCGCGAGCCACGGCGGGCGGCTCGCCGCTACGCCGGCGAGCGCGGCCGCGGGCGCCGAGCTGGTGTTCTCGTGCGTCGGCGACGATCCGGATCTGCGCGCGATCGCGCTCGGCCCGGACGGTTCGTTCGGCGCGATGGCAAAGGGCGCAATTCACGTCGATCACACGACCGCGTCGGCTCAGGTTGCACGCGATCTGGCGGCCGAGGCATCGAAGCGCGGCTTCCACTTCCTCGACGCGCCGGTCTCCGGCGGGCAGTCGGGCGCCGAGAGCGGCGTGCTGACCGTGATGGTCGGAGGCGATGCGCAGGCGTTCGAGCGCGCGCGTCCCGTCATCGCGCATTTCGCGCGCGCGGTGACCCTGATCGGCCCCTCCGGCGCCGGACAGCTCGCGAAGATGGTGAATCAGATCTGCGTCGTCGGCGTCGTGCAGGGCCTCGCCGAGGGCATCGATTTCGGCTTGCGCGCGGGGCTCGATGTGAAGCTCGTGCTCGACACGATCTCGAAGGGCGCCGCGCAGTCGTGGCAGATGGAGAATCGCGGCGCCACGATGCTCGCCGACAAGTTCGACTTCGGCTTCGCGGTCGACTGGATGCGCAAGGATCTGCGCATCTGCCAGGAGGAGGCCGCGCGCAACGGCGCCGCGTTGCCCGGGACGCGTCTGATCGACGGCTTCTTCGCCGAGATCCAGAAGGCGGGCGGCGGGCGCTGGGACACCTCCTCGCTGCTGCGGCGGCTGCGGAAGAACGCGTGATCGAGATGCCCTTCACCGCGCCGGCCGAGTACGTCGGCGCGGTGCAGCCGCCGTCCGCACCGATCTCGTCGGCGCTGTGGTTCGTGTTCCGCGAGAGCGATCTGTTGGTGTCGTCGGGCGGCGTGCCGCAGCTACCGGTGATCCTGCACCCCGATGCGCTGGGCTTCGAGGCGGGCCACATCCAGTACCTCGGCCGCCTCGGCCCGGAGCACTGTTATGCCTGTGACGTCGGTGCGAGCGTGCCGGCGGCGCAAGGCTGGGAGTGGCGCGGCCTGAGGTCGCTCTTCTCGCGGCTGCCCGACGCGCACTTCGCGCTCGCTGGCCGCGCTCTGCAGATCATCGACTGGGACCGCACGCACGGCTTCTGCGGCCGCTGCGGTACGGCGACGACGCTGCGCGACAGCGAGCGGTCGCGGGAGTGCCCGGCGTGCGGGCTCGTCGTCTATCCGCGCATCGCGCCGGCCATCATGGCGCTGGTACGGCGCGGGCGCGACGAGATCCTCCTCGGTCGCTCGCACCGCTTCCCGCCCGGGATGCACAGCGCGCTCGCTGGCTTCGTCGAGCCGGGCGAGACGCTCGAGCAGTGCCTCGAGCGCGAGGTGCTCGAGGAAGTCGGCATCGCGGTGCAGAACGTGCGGTATTTCGCGAGCCAGCCCTGGCCGTTTCCCCACTCCCTGATGATCGCGTTCACCGCGGACTGGAAAAGTGGCGAAATCCGTGTCGATCCGCTTGAAATCGAGTCGGCGCAGTGGTTTAACATCCGCGAGCTCCCGCTGCTCCCGCAGCCGATCAGCATTTCGCGGCGGCTGATCGACGCGGTGGTGGCCGACATGATTGCCCGATCGACTTGAATCGAGAGCGCGCATTGGACGGCCTCCATGTTCTCGCCAACCTGTACCACTGCCGCGGCGAGGCGCGCTATCTGACTGACGCCGCTGCGCTGCGCGAGCGCTGCATCGCGGAGATCGAGCGCGCGGGCCTCACGGTCCTCGGAGACCTGTTCCGCCAGTTTCCGGGCAGCGACGGCGCGCCGGATCCGTCGGCGGGCGTGACGGGTTGCGTCGTGCTGGCCGAGTCGCATGTGGCCATCCACACCTGGCCGGAAATCGCCTGCGTGACCCTGGACGCGTACGTCTGCAACTACTCGCGCGACAACACCGCGCGCGCGCGCGCGCTGGTGGACGAGTTGACCACGCTGTTCCAGCCCGAGGATTGCGTGCGGCACGACGTGCCGCGCGGCGGCCCGGTCAAGCGCAATAAGCGCGCGGCCTGAGCGCGACCGCTCAGCCGGAGCCGGGGCTCGCAACGAGCACGGCGCGCGCGCGCGTCGGCAGTCCCATGAACCGGAAGTCCGGCTCCGGCACGCGCCCGCTCACGATGTCCGCGATCGCATGCCCCGAACCGCATGCCAGTGTCCAGCCGAGGGTGCCGTGCCCGGTGTTGAGGAACAGGTTCGCATAACGCGTGCGCCCCACGCACGGCAGGTTGGACGGCGTCGCCGGCCGCAGGCCGGTCCAGAACGCCGCACGCTCGGAGTGTCCCGCGCCCGGAAAGAGATCGAAGGTCCGCCGCACGATCGCCTGGCAGCGTGCGTCGTCGACTTCCGTGTTGTAATCGTCCATCTCGGCGGTGCCGGCGACACGGAGCCGGTCGCCGAGGCGCGAGAACACCAGTTTGTGCTCGACGTCGGTCAGGCTCACCGTGGGCGCTTCGTCGGTGGGCTCGAGCGGCACGGTGATCGAGTAGCCCTTGAGCGGATAGACCGGGAGCGAGACGCCGAGCGGCGCCAGGAGGAGCGGGCTGTAGCTCCCGAGCGCAACGACGTAGGCCTCCGCCCCGACCGGGTCGTCGCGACCCGTCGCGTCGGCGAGCACGACGCGGCATACGCGACCGCCCTCTGCCTCGAGGCGCTTGATGGTCCGGCCGTACTCGAACCGCACGCCCTGCGCCAGAGCGAGCCGCGCGAGCCCCTGGGTGAACTTGCACGCGTCGCCCGACTCGTCGTCCGGCGTGTAGATGCCGCCGACGATGCGGTCGGCCGCGTGACGCATCGCCGGCTCGATCTGGATGCACGCCTCGGCGGTCTTCGCCTCGCACACGCAACCGTAGCGTCGCATCCGCTCGGCCTGCGCGACCGCCCGCTGGTACTCCTGCTCGTCGGTGTGGAAGGCGAGAATGCCGCGTGCGAGCTGGTCGTACTCGATGCCGGTGTCGCGCCGGAGCTGCTGCAGTAGCGCCCGGCTGTAGAGCGCGAGCGCGAGAAGCTGCCGGGTGTTGGCGCGGTTGCGGAACGGCAGGCACTCGAACAGAAAGCGCGCCCCCCAGACCCACTGGCGCCATTCCGCGCGCGGCCGGAACAGCAGCGGCGCGTCTTCGCGGCCGAGCCACTGGAAGAGCTTGGCCGGCACGCCCGGATTTGCCCAGGGCTCCGCGTGGCTCGCGGACACCTGACCGCCGTTCGCGAAGCTCGTCTCGAGCGCGGCCGCGCCCTGCCGCTCGATCACCGTGACTTCGTGGCCGGCACGCGCGAGGTACCAGGCGCTCGCCGTGCCCACGACGCCCGCGCCTAGCACAATCACCCGCATGCGGCGCCTCTTGCCAATGTCATGACAAAAGCGTACACGCAGTCGCGCGCGGGCGCAGCCAGGAACGAGAACGGCCGCCCGCGGGCGGCCGTGTGCGGCGGAGCCGGGCGATTACTTGCCCGTATAGGCCACGATCCGCTGGCGCTGCTCACCGAGACCCTGGATTCCGAGCGTCATGACGTCGCCCGGTTTGAGCCAGACCGGCTCGGGCTTCTTGCCCATGCCGACGCCCGGCGGCGTCCCGGTGGTGATGATGTCGCCCGGCATCAGGGTCATGTACTGCGACAGGTGCGAGACGATCCTGGCGACCGAGAAGATCATCGTGCGCGTGTTGCCGGTCTGCATGCGCTCGGTGTTCACGTCGAGCCACATCTCGAGCGTCTGGGGATTCGGGATCTCGTCCGTGGTCACCAGCCACGGGCCGATCGGGCCGAACGTGTCGCAGCCCTTGCCCTTGTCCCACTGGCTGGTCGCCATCTGGAACGAGCGCTCGGACACGTCGTTCACGATGCAGTAGCCGGCGACGTGCTCGAGCGCCTTCTCCTCCTGCACGTACTGCGCCTTGGTGCCGATTACTACGCCGAGCTCCACTTCCCAGTCGAGCTTGGTCGAGCTGCGCGGCTGGACGACGTCGTCGTTCGGCCCGCTGATCGAGGTCGTGGCCTTCATGAACACGACCGGCTCGGACGGCACCGGCAGCCCGGACTCCGCGGCGTGATCGCTGTAGTTGAGGCCGATCGCGACGAACTTGGTGATGCCCGTGTAGGGCACGCCGAAGCGCGGCTCGGTCTTGATGAGCGGCAGCGACTCCGGCCTGATCTTGCGCAGCCGCGCGAGCCCCTTGGGCGAGATCGTGTCCTGGTCGACGTTCGACAGCACGCTGGACAGGTCGCGCAACATGCCCTGCGAATCGATCATCCCCGGCTTTTCGTAGCCGTTCTTGCCCCAACGACACAGCTTCATCTTTTCGTTCTCCAGGTCTAGCGATGTGGTGAGGGCCGCGCCGTCCGGTCCCTAGATCGTCATGCCGCCATCCACCGAAAAGGCGACCCCGGTGGCGAACGCGGACTCGTCCGAGGCGAGATAGATGAGCAGCGGGGTGATGTCGTCGACGGTCGCGAGCCGGCCCATCGGCTGGCGCGCGACGAAATCCTTGCGCGCCTGCACCGGATCGGCGAAGGCGTTGATGCGCCCCTGCAGGCTCGGCGTATCGACCGTGCCGGGGCAGACCGCATTGCAGCGGATGCCCTGCCTGACGTAGTCGGCTGCGACCGCTTTGGTGAAACCGAGGACCGCCGCCTTTGTGGTGCCGTAGGCGAGGCGGTTCGGCAGCCCGCGCAGGCTCGAGGCGACCGACGCCATGTTGATGATCGAGCCCTTCTGCTGCTTGAGCATCCCCGGAAGGAACGCCCGCGTCACGCGGTACATCGACTTGATGTTGAGGTCGAAGCTCCGGTCCCAGTCCTGCTCGCTGCATTCCATGATCGTGCCGTGATGCACGATCCCGGCGCAGTTGAACACGACGTTGACGTCGCCTGCCTCCTTCGCGACGCGCTCCACGGCCCCGGAATCGGTGACATCGAGCACGTGCGTGGTCACGCCGGACGTGCCCTCGAGCGATCGCAGCGCCTCGGCGTTGACGTCGGTCGCCCAGACCTGCGCGCCTTCGGAGCCGAACGCGATCGCCGCCGCGCGTCCCATGCCCTGCCCGGCCGCCGTGATGAAGGCGCGTTTGCCCTTCAGCCGGTCGCCCACTTGTCGAGTCCTCCTTGCGGATGTTGTTTTCGCGGGAACGGGTGATTATAGCAGCGCGATCCGCGGAATCGACTCCTTTTCGCTGTCCGGAACGCCGGAAAACCCTGCCAGACCAGCCGCTTGCGCAGGTTTTCAGTGGTCCGGACAGCGCCCCGGGCGGGTTTGACACTCCCTGGCGATCCGCGTACCGTCCTCCGCCGGAGTCCTCGGGCAAGGACTCATCCGATAAGCCGGCGCAGGCCGGCACCGCGTCGACACAAGGAGGAGAAATGCTGCGTTTCGCTGGCCGCGTGGCGGGCATCGCCGCCACCGCGCTCCTGGCTCTCCCGTCATCCGGAGCCCTCGCGCAGGAGCGCGTCACCGTCTGGTTCACCCGCGCCTTCTATCCGTCGGAGGACCAGGCGCTGCAGGACGTGATCAAGAAGTACGAGGCGAAGAGCGGCATCAAGGTCGACCTGTCGCTCTATTCGCCCGAGGACATCGTCACCAAGTCGGTCGCCGCGGTCGAGGCGGGCAACCCGCCCGACGTCGGTTTCGGTCTCACCTACGACTTCCGGGTCACCGGCAAGTGGGCGTTCGAGGGCAAGCTCGAGAACCTCGACGACATCATCACGCCGCTTGCGTCGCAGTTTCTGCCCGGCCCGCTCTCGACGACCTGGCTCCTGAACGGCAAGACCGGCAAGCGCGCGTACTACGCGGCGCCGGTCGAGATGCAGCTGATGCACATCAACTACTGGATCGACATGATCCAGGATGCCGGCTTCAAGGAGGCGGATATTCCGAACAACTGGAAGGGCTTCTGGGACTTCTGGTGCGACAAGGTGCAGCCCGCGTTGCGCGCCAAGGGTCAGCGGACCTTCGGCATCGGACATCCCGCGAGCGTGCAGGCTTCCGACACGTTCTTCAGCTTCCACCAGTTCATGAACGCGTACGACGTACAGGTCGTCGACGCCGACGGCAAGCTCACGCTCGACCAACCCAAGAACAAGGCCGGGCTCACCCGAGCGCTGGCCGACTACGCGGCGATCGTGAAGAAGGGCTGCTCGCCTGCCTCGTCGGTCAACTGGACCGACGTCGACAACAACCTCAACTTCGCCAACAAGACCACGGTGATGACGCACAACGCGACCATCTCCATCCCGGCGGCGCAGCTCGACACGATGAACCGCGCGACCTCCACGCCGGAGCAGAAGGAGACCGCGCGCAAGAACTACTACGAGCTGATCCGCACCCGTGCCTTCCCGCCCAAGCCCGACGGCACCAACGTGCCGCAGCTCGCCGCGGTGAAGACGGCGGTGGTGTTCGCCGACGCCAAGAACAAGCGGCGGGGCAAGGAATTCCTGGCGTACTTCCTCGAGGAGGACAACCTGCAGCCTTACGTCGAGGGCTCGCTCGGCCGCTGGGTGCCGGTGACCAAGCGCGCGTCGGTCGCGCCTTTCTGGACCGACGGCAAGGATCCGCACCGCAAGGCGGTGCAACAGCAGGTGTCGCAGGGCATCGTCTTCTTCCCGTTCGTCTACAACTGGAAGTTCACGATCGTCAATGCCGAGAACGTCTGGGGCCGCGCCACGGCGCGCATCGCCAAGGACGGCGTGTCGGCGGAGAAGGCGGCCGACGAGCTGATCGCCCGGGTCAAACAAATTCTCGCGCAGTAGCGCGGATTCCTCGGGGGCGGCGTGCCGCCGCCCCCGTCCATGAAAGATGAGTAGCGTTGCGCTCCCGGCGCCGGCGCAGGCGCCCCCGAAGAAGGGTCTCTCGGAGGAGGCCTTGTGGGGGATCGTGCTGCTCATCCCCTACTTCGCGGTCTTTGCGCTGTTCGTCGTCTTCCCGGTGCTGTACGGCATCTGGCTGGGCTCGAGCCCCTCGGCGTACCGCAAGCTCTTCGAGGATCCGGTATTCGCCTCGACGATCGTCAACACGATCGTCTTCCTGCTGGTCGCGGTCAACGTGAAGATGCTGCTCGCGCTCGGGCTCTCGGCGTTCTTTCTGCAGGAGAAAGCCTGGATCCGTGGGCTCTCCGTCCTGTTCCTGATCGCGTGGGCCATGCCCTCGATCCCGACGATCCTGTCGTTCCGCTGGATGCTGAACCCGGAATGGGGGATGTTGAACGCGTTGCTCTTCAAGTGGTTCCAGATCGAGGGACCGGGTTGGCTCACCGAGCGGCACTACGGCCTCGCCTGGGCGATCATCGTGCACATCTGGAAGTCGCTGCCGTTCTGGACGCTGATTCTCCTCGCCGGGCGGATGGCGATCCCGAAGGACCTCTACGAGTCGGCCGCGGTCGACGGCGCCACGCGCTGGCAGACTTTCCGCTACGTGAGCTGGCCCAGCTTGCGCGGCCTGTACCTGACCTGCGTGCTCCTCTCGACCATCTGGAGCCTCGGTGATTTCAACTCCGTCTACCTCCTGACCGGCGGCGGCCCGATCGATTCCACCCACGTCCTCGCGACGCTCGGCATCCGCTACCTGCGCATGGACCAGGTCGACGTCGCCCTCGCGTCGATCATCGTGGCGATGCCGGCGATCCTGCCGATAGTCTGGTACATGATGAAGCGGCTGTCCGCCGATCACACTGCGGACTGAGCGAATGAAGTTCGCGCGCGACTGGCCGCTGTATCTCATCGGGATCGCCGTGTTCCTGTGGACGATCATCCCGATCTATCACCTGCTCGTCATCGCACTCACGCCCCAGCAGGAGGCGGTGGCGAGCGGGCTCTTCCCGAAGAATCCCACCCTGCAGAACTTCGAGCTGGTGCTCGGCGCGAAGCACAACATGGTGCAGCACTTCTGGTCGCAGCTCGGAACCAGCGTCTTCATCGCGGTGATGGTCGCCGTCATCACGCTGGCGATCGGGGCCTGTGCGAACTTCGCGATCACGCGCATCCGCATCAAGGGCGGCAGGATGATCACGAATATCGCCCTGCTGACCTACCTGATCCCGGCGGCGTTCCTGGCGATCCCGATGTACAAGATCATGGGCGAGTACGGGCTGGTGGACAGCCCCTGGTCGCTGATCTTCGCGATGGTGGCGCTCGCATCGCCCTATGCCATCTGGGTGATGAACCAGGCGTCGACCAAGATTCCGCGCGAGCTGGACGAGGCGGCGAAGATCGACGGCGCGTCCACGATGCAGATTTTCCGGTTCGTCTACCTGCCCTTGATGGTGCCGACCATGGTCGCGATCGGGACCTACGCGCTCCTGCTCGCCTGGAACGAGTACCTCTACGCGTTCCTGATGCTCGCCACCGAGAGCCGGCTCACGCTGTCGGTCGCGCTCGGCAACTTCCTCGCGTTCGACGACGCGCCGTGGGCGCTGCTCATGGCGACCGGCGTGATCTACGCGCTGCCCCCGACCGCGATCTACTACGCGTTCCGCCGGTACATGGTGTCCGGGCTGACGGCGGGCGCCGTAAAGAGCTGAGCGCCCCCGGTCATGGACGAGCTCACCGGGCGCCTCGCGAACTGCTACACCGGCGCAATCCACGACGTGCTGCGCGCAATGGGGCACGAGCGCGTCGTGCTCCCGCCGGGGATCCGCCCGCTCGATCCGGCGCACAAGCTCGCGGGACCGGTCTGGACCGCCTCCGGGCACATCGACCGGACGAAGAGCGCCCACGACACGCTGCTCGGCTGGACCGGGCTCCTCTCGAAGGCGCCGCCCGGACGCGTGATCGTCTGCCAGCCCCAGAACTGCGAGGTTGCCCTGATGGGCGAGCTCTCGGCCGAGACGCTCAAGAACAAGGGCGTGCTCGGCTACGTCGTGGACGGCGGCTGCCGCGACACGGAGTTCATCCTGAAGATCGGGTTCCCGGTGTTCTTCAGCTTCTTCACGCCGAGCGACATCGTCGGTCGCTGGATTCCGGACCGCTTCGGGGAGCCGATCACGATCGGCGCGGTGACGATCTGCGACGGGGACTATCTGCTGGGCGACCGGGACGGCGTCGTCGTGATCCCGCGAGCGGTGGCCGCGGAAGCGGTGACCAGGACCGAAGAGGTGATGCAGACCGAGAACAAGGTTCGCACCGCGATCCTCGGCGGCATGGACCCGGTCGAGGCGTATCTGGAGTATGGCAAGTTCTGATTCCCGCCTGGTGCTGCTCGCCCCCGAGGACAACTGCCTCGTGGTCGCGCGGGCGCTGCATGCGGGCGATCGCGTGAGCATCGACGGCGAGTCGGTCGCCGTCGCCAAGGCGATCGGTGTCGGCCACAAGCTCGCACGGCGTGCGATCGCGCGCGGCGAGAAGGTGCTCAAGTACGGCGCGATCATCGGCACGGCGAGCGCGTCGATCGCGCGCGGCGAGCACATCCACACGCACAACCTCGAGAGCGATTACCTCCCGACTTACACGCTCGAGGCAGGGCGGGTCTTCGTGGCGAAGCACGCGTGAGCGCGAGCGAGCTCCGCGGCTACCTGCGCCCCGACGGCCGCAAGGGCATCCGCAACGTCGTCGCGGTCGCCTACCTCGTCGAGTGCGCCCATCACGTCGCGCGGGAGATCGTCGGACGCTTCCGCGACCGTCCCGTGCACCTCATCGGCTTTCCCGGGTGTTACCCGAACGCATACGCCGACCGCATGATGCGGCGCCTGTGCACCCATCCGAACGTCGGCGCCGTGCTGCTCGTCTCGCTCGGCTGCGAGAGCTTCAACCGCCGCGCGCTCGAGGCGCACATCCGGGCGTCCGGCCGCCCCGCCGCGACGCTCGTCATCCAGGAATCCGGCGGCACGCGCCGAACCATCGCGCGCGGCGCCGAATGGGTCGAGGAGTGGCTGAGCGAGCTCGACGCGCAGGTCGCCGTGCCGATGGCCCTGTCCGAGCTGGTCGTCGGCACGGTCTGCGGCGGCTCCGACGGCACCAGCGGCATCACCGCCAATCCCGCGATGGGCCGCGCGTTCGACCTCCTGATCGAGCACGGCGCCGCGTGTATCTTCGAGGAGACGGGCGAGCTGGTCGGCTGCGAGCATCACATGGCAAGACGCGCGGCGACGCCCGAGCTCGGCCGCGAGATCGTGGCGTGCGTCGGGAAGGCCGCGCGCTACTACGCGACCCTCGGGCACGGCAGCTTCGCAGTCGGGAACGCCGACGGCGGCCTCACCACCCAGGAGGAGAAATCGCTCGGCGCGTATGCGAAGAGCGGCGCCTCGCGGATCGTCGGGCTGCTCAAGCCGGGCGACCTGCCGCCGGCCGGCGGGCTCTACCTGCTCGATGTCGTGCCCGACGGCGAGGTCAGGTTCGGCTTCCCGAACATCAACGACAACGCGGAGATCGCCGAGCTGATCGCGTGCGGCGCCCACCTCGTGTTCTTCTCGACCGGCCGCGGGTCGGTCGTCGGCTCCGCCGTCGCCCCCGTGATCAAAGTCTGCGCGAATCCGGAGACCTACCGCAAGCTCGAGGACGACATGGACGTCGACGCCGGCCGCATCCTCGAAGGCCGTGCGACGCTCGACGAGGTCGGGCGGGAAGTCTTCGCGCTCGCCCTGGGCGTTGCGCGCGGCGAGCGGACGAGGTCGGAGTCGCTGGGGCACCAGGAGTTCATTCTCACCTACAAGGCGTTCGAACCGGCCGGTCCGGCCTGTCTGCCGGTCGCGGCCTGACCTGGGTCACGTGGCACGTGGCACGTGGCACGTGGCAAGTGGCAAGTGGCAAGTGGAACGTTGAAAGAGGCAAGCGCATGGCATCGGTCACCCTGTCCCGCGTAAGAAAGACGTACGGCAACCTGGAGGTCGTCCACGGCGTCGACATCAAGATCGAGGACGGAGAATTCTGCGTCCTGGTCGGACCGTCGGGCTGCGGCAAGTCGACGCTGCTGCGCATGATCGCCGGGCTCGAGGAGATCAGCGGCGGCGAGATCGCCATCGGATCCCGCGTGGTCAACGACGTCGCACCGAAGCAGCGCGACATCGCCATGGTGTTCCAGAACTACGCGCTTTACCCGCACATGACCGTGTTCGACAACATGGCCTTCAGCCTCAAGCTCGCGGGTCGAACGAAGGAGGAGATGGGCGAGCGTGTGGGGTCCGCGGCGAAGATCCTCGGCCTCTCCGACTACCTCGAACGCTTCCCGCGCCACCTCTCGGGTGGCCAGCGTCAGCGCGTGGCGATGGGCCGCGCGATCGTGCGCCAGCCGCAGGTGTTCCTGTTCGACGAGCCGCTCTCGAACCTCGACGCGAAGCTGCGGGTGCAGATGCGCACCGAGATCAAGGAGTTGCACCAGCGCCTCAAGACGACGGCGGTGTACGTCACGCACGACCAGATCGAGGCGATGACCATGGCCGACAAGATCGTGGTCATGAACGGCGGCAACGTCGAGCAGATCGGTGCGCCGCTCGACCTGTACGACGACCCGGCGAACCTCTTCGTGGCGGGGTTCATCGGCTCGCCGGCGATGAACTTCCTGAAGGGCCGGCTGGCGCGCAACGGCGCGGGTCTCGAGATCGCGCTCGGGGAGGGCGTGCGCATCCCCGCGCCGCAGGGCTTGCGCGCGGAGAATGACGGGCGCGAGGTCACGCTCGGCGTGCGGCCCGAGCACCTCGCGGTCCGCGACGGCGGCGTGCCAGCGGAGGTGGTCGTGGTCGAGCCCACCGGCGCGGACACGCTCATCTTCTGCAAGGTGGCCGGCGCCGACGTGATCGCGGTCGTCCGCGAGCGCCACCACTTTCGGCCGGGCGAGACGATCGGGCTCGCGCCCGAACTCGCATACTTGTTCGACCCGAAGACCGGCGCGCGGGTCCAGTAGCCGCGTCGCGCTCCGTCCGCGGTTCGTCTTACGGTTGCGCGCAGCGGCGCGAACGGGGAATTGAGGATCGACCGGCTACAATCGCCGCCGGTTCCGCCCTGCACCGCTGCGCCGAGGAGACCCGCATGACCCTGCCGCTCATCCCGACCACCGTCGTCGGGAGTCTGCCCAAGCCGGCGTGGCTCACCGGCACGTGGTACAGCGTGGTCGAGCGCTGGAACTTCGAGGGCGACGCGCTGAAGGAGGCGAAGGACGACGCCACGCGCCTCGCGCTCGCCGACCAGGAGGCCGCCGGGATCGACATCGTGTGCGACGGCGAGCAGCGCCGCTCGACCCACTACACGCACTTCATCCATCAGCTCGGGGGAGTCGACTGCGAGAAGCTGAAAGCCAAGTCCATGCGCGGGGGCAAGTTCACGCAGGAGGTGCCGCGCGTCACCGGTCCCATCACGCTCGCCACGCACCAGGCGGTCGACGACTACCGGTTCCTCCGCCGCCTCACGAACCGGCCGATCAAGATGACGCTGCCGGGGCCGTCGACGCTCGTCGACGGGATGGCCGACGACTACTACGGCGACGAGCCTGCGCTCGCGTTTGCCTGCGCCGACGCGCTCAACCAGGAGATCCGGGCGCTCGCGGCCGCCGGTTGCGAGATGGTGCAGCTCGACGAGCCCGCGTTCACGCGCCTGCCCGAGAAGCTCCATGCCTGGGGCGTCGAGGCGATGGACCGCGCGTTCGCCGGCACGACGGTCGCGAGCTGCGTGCACGTGTGTTACGGCTACCGCGCGCGCCTCGGCAACAAGGAGTGGAAACACGGCTACGAGGAGATCTTCCCGGCGCTCGCGCGCGCGAAAGTCGACCAGTACTCGCTCGAGTTCGCCGAGCCGAAGCTCGCGCCGAAGCTCCTCGCCGGCCTGCCGGGCAAGATCATCCAGCTCGGCGTGATCGATGTCGGCACCGACGAGGTGGAGGGGCCGGAGACGGTCGCGGCGCGGCTCCGCGCGGCGCTCGAAGTGCTGCCACCCGAGCGGCTGATCGCCGCGCCCGACTGTGGCTGCGTGGCGCGCGACCGCGCTGCGACGCGCGCCAAGCTGCGCGCGATGGTGCTCGGCACCCAGGCGGTCCGGCTCGAACTCGAGTCCCGGGCCTAGCGGCCCCCAGTTTCTTCATCGCGGGGCGCGCGGCGACGCACTGCCTGCCCCGGGAGCCTCGCGGATGCAACTCTTCACGACCTTCGAACTCGCCGGCAAGCGCCTGAGGAACCGCATCGTCTTCCCTGCGGTGCTGTCCAACTTCGCGCGCGAGAACCGGGTCACGTCGCGCCTCGTCGACTACTACGCGGAGCGCGCCGCGGGCGGCGCCGCGATGCTCGTCACAGAGGGACTCGCAATCCACGCCTCCAGCGTGCCGCAGCCGAACGTGGCGACCGTGTTCGACGCGGCGAACTTCGACGGCTTCCAGCGCCTTGCGGCGGCGGTGGAGCGGCACGATTGCCGGCTGGTCGGCCAGCTCTGGCACGTCGGCCGCCAGCAGCTCTGGAGCCCCGTCGATGCGCCCGTCGGCGTTTCGGCGCTGCCGGACGCCTACAGCTGGTCGGTGCCGCACGTGATGACGCCCGACGAGATCGGCGTCATCGCGCGCGCCTTCGTCGACGCCGCGCGGACGCTCCAGCGGGCCGGGTTCTCGGGCGTCGAGCTCCACGGCGGACACGGCTACCTGATCACGCAGTTCCTCTCGCCGTGGTCGAACATCCGCGACAACGGGTACGGCGGCGACGTCGAGGGCCGCACTCGCTTCGTCCGCGAGGTGATCGCGGGCATCCGGGCCGACTGCGGTGCCGGCTTCATCGTCGGG
Organism: uncultured beta proteobacterium; assembly: GCA_963747775.1. Taxonomy (GTDB): domain Bacteria; phylum Pseudomonadota; class Gammaproteobacteria; order Burkholderiales; family SG8-39; genus JAGVSZ01. Next base: position 123,777 of record CAVVGT010000011.1, on the reverse strand, counting down.
CTGAAGATGCCGGGCGACGAGCGCGTGCCGGGCGGCATCGACGGCGACGAGGCGGGCCGGATCGCGGCACGCCTCGCCGCGGCGGGCGGCCTGGACTACGTCGCGTTCGCCCAGGGCAACTTCAGCCCGAGCCTCGAGGACCACACGCCGGACATGCACTACCCGCCGGGACCCTTCATGGCCCTGCAGCGGCGGCTCCGAGAGCGCGCGCGGCCGATCCCGGTGCTCGCTCTCGGGCGCGTCCTCGACGCCGCGCACGCCGAGCAACTCCTCGGCGAAGGCGTCGGCGACCTGATCGGCATGGGGCGCGCGCTCGTCGCCGATGCGGCGCTGCCGGAGAAGGCCCGCGCGGGGAATGCGGCCGCCACCCGGCCGTGCATCTTCTGCAACGTCTGCTGGGCCGAGATCCACGCCGGCAAGCCGATCGCGTGCATTCACAACCCGCATCTCGGAACCCCGGGCGAAGCGGCGTGGCAACCCGCGCGGGCCGGCCGGACGCGCCGCATCGTCGTGGTCGGCGGCGGCGTCGCCGGACTCGAGGCCGCGTGGGTCGCGGCGCGCCGCGGGCACGACGTGACGCTGCTCGGCTCGCGGGAGGCCGGCGGCAAAGCGCGGCTCGAATCGCTGCTCCCCGGCCGCGCCGAGGTGGCAAAGGTGTTCGAGTTCCAGCTCGCGCGCGCCCGCGAGGCGGGCGTCGCCAGACAATCGGGTGCGCCCGCGACGGCCGCGCAGATCGCCGCGCTCCGCCCCGACGCGGTCGTGCTCGCGACCGGGTCGAGCATGCGCCGCCCCGCGACGCTGGCGGCGGACAGCGACGCGGGCACGGATGCGTGGACGCTCGTGGCGGGTCTGGGCGTCGAGCCCCGCAAGCGCGCCGGCACGGCGGTCCTTTTCGACCACGACCACGGTGCCGGCGTCTACGCACTCGCGGATCTGCTCGCGTCGACCTACGACCGTCTCGTGATCATCACCCCACGCACGCAGCTCGGCCGCAACGTCGCCTATGTCGGGCTGCTCGGGGTGTACCGGCGACTCTATCGAGCCCGCGTCGAGATCGTCGTCGCGGCGGCGCCGAAGCGCTTCGCCGCGCAGCGGGTCGTGCACGCAAACGCGTTCACCGGCGAGGAGCGCGCGATCGAGGACGTTGCGCTGTTCGCCTACGCGACGCCGCGCCTCGCCGACGACCGGCTCGCCGCGCCACTGCGGGCGCAGGGGCTCGAGGTGCGGCTCGCCGGCGACGCATTCGCGCCGCGGGCGATGCTCGCGGCGGTGCACGAAGGACATCGCATCGGCAACGAGCTCTGAGCGCGCATGTTCGAGCGCGCCCTCAACGTCTTCTGGATCCTGCTCGGCGCGGGCGCCGCCGCGCACGCGTGGACGATCGGGCTCACCGGCCCGTCCGGCCCGGAGAGCGGCCTCTTCCCCCTCCTCGCCGGCCTGATCGTCGCGGGCGCCGGCGTCGCCCTGCTCCTCCTGCCTTCGCACCGCGCCAGCGCGCCGGCTTGGCCGCTCGGGTCGGCGCGCGGCCGCGTGCTCGGCGTCGTCGCCGGGCTCGCGCTGATGGCGGTCGCCATCCCCTACGCGGGCTTCGCGGTTGCCGGCGCGATCACGATGATCGTCCTGCTCCGGACGGTCGAGCGATCCAGCTGGATCGGGTCGATCGCGCTCACGATCGGCTCGGTCGCCGGGGTCATGTGGCTGTTCGGTCACGCCCTGGGGATGTCGCTGCCGCGCGGCCCGTGGGGCTGGTGAGGCGATGGGCGCGCTCGAGGGCCTCGCCATCGGCTTCGGCGTCATCCTCACGCCGGCGAACCTCTATTACTGCTTCATCGGCAGCCTGGTCGGCACGCTGGTCGGGGTGCTGCCGGGGATCGGCCCGCTCGCCGCGCTCGCGCTGCTGCTGCCGGTGACTTTCACGCTCACGCCGGTCGCCGGGCTGGCGATGCTCGCCGCGATCTTCTACGGGGCGATGTACGGCGGCTCGACGACGTCGATCCTGGTGAACATCCCCGGCGAGGCGGCTTCGGTGGTGACCACGCTCGACGGCCACCAGCTCGCGCGGCAGGGGCGCGCCGGCGCCGCGCTCGGCATCGCGGCGCTCGGATCGTTCATCGCCGGCACGGCGAGTCTGGTGCTGCTCACTTTTTTCGCCCCGCTGCTCGCGGCGATCGCGATCCGCTTCGGCCCGCCGGAGAACTTCGGGCTGATGGTGCTGGGCCTCGTCTGCACCCTCTACATGATCACCGGCTCGGCGGTGAAGGGCGTGCTCACGATCGCGCTCGCCTTCCTCGCCGCGGCAATCGGCATCGACGTGGTCAACGGCCGCGACCGGTTCACCTTCGGCTCGGTCAACCTGACCGCGGGCATCGAGCTCCTCGCCGTGGTCATCGGGCTCTTCGGCGTCGCCGAGATCCTCGCCAACGTCGAGCACCTCGCGCGCAACACGCTGGTGGCGGAGCGCATCCGCGGGTTGTGGCCCACGGCGGACGACTGGCGGGCGTCGTGGAGGCCGATCCTGCGCGGCAGCGGGCTCGGCTTCCTGCTCGGGCTGGTGCCCGGCGGCGGACCGGTCACGGCGGCCTTCATGTCCTATGCGGTCGAGCGTCGGATCGCGGGCGACCCGACGCGGTTCGGAAAGGGGGCGATCGAAGGCGTCGCCGGCCCCGAGTCGGCCAACAACGCCGCCGTCGGCGGCAGCATGATCCCGCTGCTTTCGCTCGGCATTCCTGGCAATGCGGTGACGGCGCTCCTCCTCGGCGCACTGGTCATCCAGGGCATTCAGCCCGGGCCGCTCTTCATGACCCAGCGGCCCGATCTCTTCTGGGGCGTCGTCGCGAGCATGTACGTGGGGAACGTCTTCCTGCTGCTGCTGAACCTCCCGCTCGTCGGGCTCTGGGTGCAGCTCCTGCGCGTGCCCTACCGGGTGCTGTTTCCGATCGTGCTGCTGCTCGCCATCGTCGGCACCTACTCGGCGAACAAGAACGTGTTCGACATCTGGGTGATGCTCGGCTTCGGCGTCGCGGGCTACGTGCTGCGCAAGCTCGAGTACGACCTCGCCCCGTTCGTGATCGCCTTCGTGCTCGCGCCCCTGCTCGAGCAGTCGCTGCGCCAGTCGCTCGTCATGTCGCCCGATGGCGCTATGATCCTCGTCCAGAGACCGGTGACCGCTGCGCTCCTCGCGGCGAGCGCGGTCCTGGTCGGCTTGATGCTCCGCCGCAAACGACGATCCAAAGGAGGAAGCACGTGAAGAGGTCCGTATTCGCCTTCGCTCTCGCCGCGGCCGTCGCGGCGCCCCTGGCCGCGCAGACCGTCGACCCGAAAGCGGTCAAGCCCAAGGACTTCCCGACGCAGCCGATCGAGTACGTCGTCGTCTATCCGGCTGGCGGTGGCATGGACGTGACCGCGCGCCTGCTCGCGAAGTACGTCGAGAAGGCGACCGGCGACAAGGTCCTGGTCAACAACCGCACCGGCGGTGCCGGCATGGTCGGGCACAGCTATCTCGCCACCCAGGCGAAGCCCGACGGCTATACCGTCGGCGTCCTGGCGAACCTGGTGTGGGGCGACGCAATGCTCCGTGCGCAGGGCAAGTGGGCGTACACCGATCTCGAGCCGATCGGCTATCTCAACAGCGACGCGCTCACCTGGGTCGGCCCGACGGAGGGCCCGCTCAAGGGCAAGACGCTGAAGGAGATCCTGCAGATCGCGAAAGACAAGCCCGGCACGATCCGCGTCGCGACCGTGCCAGGCAGCATGTGGGAGTACCTCGTCGAGCAGGTCGAGGCCGCCTCGGGCGCCAAGTTCCTGCGCGTGCCGTTCCAGGGCGGCGGGGCCGGTATCAACGCGCTCGTCGGCGGCAACGTCGACATTGCGCAGGGGTTCTTCGCCGAGTTCCGCGGCCACCTCGACGCCGGCAAGGTTGCGCCGCTCGCGGTCGCTTCCAGCGAGCGCATGCCCTACCTCAAGGACATGCCGACCTTCAACGAGGCGCTCGGCGGCAAGGATTACATCTGGGCGGTAGTTCGGTTCGTGGTGGTGCCGAAGGGCACGCCGGCCGACCGCAAGGCCTACCTGGCGGGCGGCGTCCGGGCGGCGATGAGCGATCCGGAGCTCGTGGCCGAGTACCGGAAGGCGGGGGTGTACTTCGACCCGGCGCTCGTTAATTCCGCGCGCATCGCGGATGATCTCAACCGCTACGCCGAGCGCGAGCGCGCGTTCTACCAGCAGACCGGACGACTGAAGTAGCCGAGTCGACGGCGGGCGAGACCTGTGCTCGCCGCGCGGCGCGCCTGAACGCGACGCGTGCTGCGGTGCGCCTTGCAACGCGATTCGGTTTTACGTATACGTTGCCGCGTACGTCATAGCCCCGGTCCCCCGCGCTATGCCCACCGCCCCGCTCCGCGTGCCGCTCGACGAACTTCGCTTCGTCGGCACCGGGCTCAACCGGCCGGAGTGCGTTCTCGCCACCGCGCGCGGCGAGCTCTACTCGGCCGACTGGCGCGGCGGAGTGGCCCACATCCGTCCGGACGGCTCGCACACGCTGTACGCGTCGCAACTCCCCGGCGGGCGCCCCCTGCGCCCCAACGGCGTTGCGCTTCGGCGTGACGGCTCGTTCCTGCTCGCAGACCTGGGCGACGCGCTGGGCGGCGTCTTCGCGCTCACGCGGTCCGGCGAGGTGCGGCCGTTCCTCGAGGCGGTGGACGGCGTCGTGCTGCCCCCGACCAACTACGTGGGCATCGACGCCGCGGAGCGCGTGTGGATCACCGTCAGCACGACGAAGGCCCCGCGCATCCTGGACTTCCGCCCCGACTGCGCGTCGGGCTTCATCGTGCTCGCCGACGATCGCGGCGCGCGGATCGTCGCGGACGGGCTCGGCTACACGAACGAGGCCGTGGTGAGCCCCGACGGGAACTGGCTGTACGTGAACGAGACATTCGGGCGCCGGCTCGCGCGGTTCCCGATCCACACCGGCGGGTCGCTGGGGCCGAAGGAAATCGTGACGACGTTCGGCAAGGGCACGTTCCCCGACGGCCTCACGTTCGATGCGGAAGGCCACGTCTGGATCACCAGCATCGTCTCGAACCGCGTCATCCGCGTGGCGCCCGACGGTGCGCAGCACGTCGTGCTCGAGGAAATCGACGCGCAGCACCTCGACTGGTGCGAGGCGGCATACCTCGCCGGCGCGATGACCCGGGCGCACGTGGACAACGCGGCGACCCGCGTGCTGAGGAACATCTCGAGCCTCGCCTTCGGCGGCCCGGATCTCCGCACGGCGTATCTCGGCTGCCTGCTGGGCGACTCCATCGCGTACTTCCGTTCGCCGGTCGCGGGACACCCGCCCGCGCACTGGCAGTGGTGAATCCCGTGCCACGCACCGTCCCGACCGCACTGCGCCGCACGCGCCGCCGTGCGACGCCGCGCGGCTCGCTCGTCGACGCCGCCTACGAGGCGCTGCGCCGGCGCATCCTCGACAACACCTACCCGCCGGGCCACCAGGCGCTCGAGCAAGCGCTCGCGGAAGAGCTCGGCATCAGCCGCACGCCGCTGCGCGAGGCGCTGATCCGCCTGCAGAAGGAAGGGCTCGTCGCGGTGATCCCACGGCACGGGATGCGCGTGCTGCCGGTGTCGCCGGCGGACATGCAGCAGATCTACGAGATTCTCTCGGCGCTCGAGTCGAAGGCCGCGGAGCTCGCCGCGAAGCGCAAGCCCTCGGAGGCCGAGCTCGCGCCGCTCGAGCAGGCCTCGCGCGACATGGCCAAGGCGCTCAAGGCCGACGACCTGGAAGCGTGGGCCGAGGCGGACGAGCGTTTCCACCGGCATCTCATCGAGCTCTCCGGCAACCGGCTGCTCGTCGAGGCGGTGCTGAACTTCTGGGACCGTGCGCACCGCGTGCGCCGCTTCACGCTGCGCCTGCGGCCGAAGCCCGTCCACTCGACCAAGGAGCACATTGCGCTGGTGGAGCGCATCCGCGCGGGCGACGCGGCGGGCGCGAACGAGGTGAACCGCGCACACCGCGAGCGGGCGAGCGTCGAGTTGCTCGGAATTCTCGAGCGGTATCGGTTCCAGCAGCTTTGAACTTCTCCCCTTTCTTTATTTCGACTTCCTCTCATGAACGAATTCCACATCGTGGTCCTCCCCGGCGACGGCATCGGCGTCGAGATCATGGACGCCTGCGTTGCGCTGCTCGACCGGGTCGTGCCGAAGGCCGGCGGCTTCCGCCTCCGGTTCGAGCGCCATGGGGCCGGCGCTGCGCACTATCGCGACACCGGCGTCGCGTTTCCCGATGCCGCGGCCAAGGCGTGCGAGAGGTGCGACGCGATCCTCTTCGGCTCGATGGGCCTGCCCGACGTCCGCTACCCCGATGGCACCGAGATCGCGCCGCAGCTCGATCTGCGCAGAAATCTCGATCTCTATGCCGGCGTGCGCCCGATCCGCGCGATCCCCGGCGTGCCGCTGCCGCTGGCCGACCCGCGCGCGCGCGACATCGATTTCGTGCTGGTGCGCGAGCAGAGCGAGGGCTGGTTCTACGGCCGCTATCACCCGTCCGCCGGACCGGTCTCGAGCGACGACGTCGCCTACGACATCGGCCGCATCACGCGCAAGGGCTCGGATCGGCTCTTCGAGTTCGCGTTCCGCCTCGCAGCGCAGCGCAAGGCGCGCAATCCCCGGAAAGGCCGCGTGACCTGCGTCGACAAGGCGAACGTGCACCGCGGCTTTGCGCTGATGCGCAAGGTGTTCTGGGACGTCGCGAAGCGCCACCCCGACCTCGCGGCCGCCGATGCGTACGTCGACGCGATGGCGCTCGATCTCGTGCGGCGGCCGTGGGATTTCGACGTGCTGCCGACCGAGAACCAGTTCGGCGACATCCTCTCCGACCTCGGCGCGGCGTTGATCGGCGGCATGGGCCTCGCGCCGTCGGCGGACGTCGGCGACAAGCACGGCCTCTTTCAGCCCGCAGGCGGCACCGCCCCGGACATCGCGGGCAAAGGGATCGCGAATCCGACCGCGATGTTCCTGTCCGCGGCCATGATGCTCGAGTGGCTCGGCGAACGGCACGGAGTCACGCAGGCGGTCGAGGCGGCGCAGCGCATCGAGCGCGCGGTGGACCGGGCTTTCGGCGAGCGCAAGGTCCTTTCGGCCGAATTCGGCGGCAAGGATGGAACCGCCGCGATCACGCGCGCGATCGGCGAGATGTTGTGAGCGCGATGATGGCGAGGCTCCGGGTCGCCGGCGTGGGCGCCGGCTATTTCAGCCAGTTCCATCTCGCGGGCTGGAAAGCGATCCCCGAGGTGGAGTACGTCGCGCTCTGCGACCGCGACGAGGCGAAAGCGCGCGCGCATGCCGAGCGGTTCGGCGTCTCGAACGTCTTTGCTGATGCCGTGCACATGCTCGACGCGGTCGCGCCGGACCTCCTCGACATCGTCACGCCCCCGTCGTCGCACGCGGCGCTCGTCGCCGAGGCCGCGCGGCGCAGGCTCCCCGCGATCTGCCAGAAGGCGCTCGCGCCGACCTATGCCGAGGCGGTCGCCCTCGTCGAGACGGCCGAGCGCTCCGGCGCGCTGCTCGTCGCGCACGAGAACTTCCGCTGGACGCCGTGGCACCGCGAGGCGAGGCGGCTCATCGCGGCCGGCCATCTCGGCACGCTGCACGGCATCGCCTTCCGGCTGCGGCCGGGCGACGGCCAGGGGCCGCGCGCCTACCTCGACCGCCAGCCCTACTTCCAGCAGATGCCGCAGCTGCTCGTCTACGAGACCGCGATCCACTGGATCGACACTTTCCGCTTCCTGATGGGCGAGATCGCCGCAGTCTATGCGCGGCTGCGGAGACTCAACCCGGTAATCGCCGGCGAGGACTCGGGGCTCATCGTGTTCGAGTTCGCCGGCGGGGCGACCGGGCTCTTCGACGGCAACCGGCTGAACGACCACGTCGCGACCAACCCGCGGCGCACGATGGGCGAGATGTGGCTGGAGGGGTCCGCGGGCGTGCTGCGCCTCGACGGCGAGGCGCGGCTGTGGTGGAAGCCGCACCACGGGCCGGAAACCGAGCATCGCTACGATGCCGGGCCGACCGACACGTTCGCCGGCGGCGCGTGCGAGCACCTCCAGCGCCACGTCGTGCGGCACCTGCTGGAGGGCGCACCGCTCGAGAACACCGGCCGCGAGTACCTCATCGCGCTGCGCGCGCAGGAGGCGATTTACCGCTCGCATGCCGAAGGTCGCCGCATCGCCCTCGAAGCTTTCGATCCGCTTCAACCTGCCACAGAGGAGAGACGCCAATGAAACGAAGACTGTTCGTCGGGAAGCTCGCGTGCGCAGCCGTGCTCGCGCTCGGCGCGTCGGCCGCGGCCGTCGCACAGACGGTGCTCAAGTTCAGCCACACCGATCAGCCGGGCGGCGCACGCCAGGCCGCTGCGTTGATCTTCGCCAAGAGCGTGGAGAGCTACAGCCAGGGCCGCGTCAAGGTGCAGGTGTTCCCCGCCGGGCAGCTCGCCAACGACCCGAAGGCGGTCGAGCAGCTCCAGCTCGGCGGCATCGACCTGACCGTGACCGGCACCGGCACCTACGCGACGCACATCCCGACGCTCAACCTGATGCTGATGCCGTACCTCGTCGACACCTACGACCAGGGCTGGAAGCTCTACGACGACTCGGCCTGGCTGAAGAAGCAGTTCGAGCAGGGTCCGTCGAAGGGCTTCAGGTTCCTCGCCACCTGGGAGGCCGGCTTCCGTTCGATGACGACGAAGGGGCCGCTCAACACCCCGGAGGACGCGAAGGGCAAGAAGCTGCGCACCTACCCGAACGAGATGCAGCGTTGGCTGCTCGAGGCGATGGGCTTCACCATCCAGATCCTGCCGGTGACCGAGGTGTACCTCGCGATCCAGCAGAACGTCGTGTGGGGGCAGGAGAACCCGATCGACACAATTTACGCGAACAAGTTCTACGAGGTCGCGCCGAACGTCACGCTCACGCAGCACGTCTACAGTCCGATCCCGCTGACGATCTCCGAGAAGACCTGGCAGAAGCTCTCTCCTGCAGACCGCGACGCCGTCGCCAAGGCGGCGCGCGAGACCGCCGACTGGATCCGCAAGGAGATCCGCGCCAACGACGAGCGCCAGCTCGCCGACATGACCGCGAAAGGCGCGAAGGTCGCGCGGCCCCCGCTGGAGCCGTTCCGCAAGTCGGTGCAGCCCGCGTACGCGAAGGCGAAGGAGAAGTACGGCGCCGACGTCGACCAGGTCTTGGCCGAAGCGACGGGTATCCGCAAGGCGATGCCGGCGAAGTGATCGACCGGTGAGCGCTGCGCTCAAAGTCGAGCGGGCGCGGCGCGCGCCGCACCGCGCGCTGCTACCCGCCGGACCGGCGGCGCCGCTGCCGATCCGTCTCCTCGGCACCGCCGTCGACTGGGCGGTGGTCGCGCTCGGCGCCGCGATGGTCGCGCTCGTGTTCGTCAACGTCGTCTTCCACGTCTTCGGGCGCGACGTCGCCTGGACCACCGAGCTCTGCGAGTTCATGATGGTCTGGGTGACGTTTCTCGGGGGCGCGGCGGCGACCCGGCGCGGCACGCACATGCGGATCACCGAGTTCCTCGACAAGCTCGCCGGAGTTCCCCGCCGCTGGGCCGACGCGGCCATCCAGGTGCTCTCGCTCTTTGTCCTCGGGCTGCTGGTCTGGTTCGGACTAGGGATCGTGGCCGCGAGCCGGGCGAACATCCTGACGGTGCTCGACTGGCCGATGTCGTGGCAGTACCTCTCACTTCCGGTCGGCTCCGCGGTGACGTTCGCCTTTGTCGCCTGGGACCTGGTGCAGATCGTCCGCGGCAGGCCGGCGGCAGAACGGTACGGTGTCTAGGCGATGTTCGCGGTTCACATCTTTCTCGCCTTCTTCGTCATCGCGCTCGCGGGCGTGCCGCTCGTGTACGCGCTGCTCGTCACCACCATCGGCATGATCTGGGCGAAGGGTCTCTCGCATCCGCTCGAGACGATCTTCCTGACCTACATCGGCGGAGTCGAGCCGTTCATCTTGATCGCGGTGCCGCTATTCATCTTCGCCGGCGAGCTTTTGTCCCACGGCGGCGTCGGGAAGCGCATCGTGGAGCTCGCTCGCGTGCTCTTCGGCTTCCTGCCCGGCGGCCTCGGCGTCGTCACCGTCGCCTCGTGCCTGATGTTCGGCGGCGTGTCGGGATCGGCGATCGCCGACACCGCCGCGATCGGGTCGCTCGTCGTCCCGACGATGATCCAGCGCGGCTACTCGCGACCGTTCGCGGCGGCGCTGCTCGCGGTCGCGGGGACGCTCGCGCTCCTGATGCCGCTCTCGATCCCGTTCCTCGTCTATGCATTCATCTCCGGCGTGTCGATGCGCACGCTGTCGATGTCGGGCGTCATTCCCGCCTTCATCTCGGCCGCGGCGCTCGTGGCCGTCTGCATGTGGTACGGGAAGAAGACCGGCTGCGACTCGGGCTCCGAGCGCGCCTCGCGCGCCGAGATCTGGCGCGCGTTCAAGGCCGCGGGCCCGGCGCTCGTCATGCCGGTGATCATCGTGGGCGGGATCTGGTCGGGTTACTTCACTCCCACCGAGTCGGCCGCGGTCGCGGTGGTCTACGGGATCGGCGTGTCGCTCTTTCTCTACGGCGACATCTCCTGGCGCGATCTCCCCCGGCTGCTCCTAAGCGCCTTCCAGACGAGCGCAGTGGTCATGCTCGTGCTCGGTGCGACCGCAGCGATGGCGTGGCTGCTCACCGCGGAGCAGGTGGCGATGCAGCTCGCCGAGTGGGTGAAGGTCGTGGCGCACGATCAGTGGATGTTCCTGCTGCTCGTCAACCTGTCGCTGCTGCTCCTCGGCATCTTCATCGAGCCCCTGCCGGCGCTGCTCTTGACCGCGCCCCTCTTCCTGCCGCTCGCGAAGGTGTTCAACGTCGACCTGGTGCACCTTGGCGTCGTGATGACCGCGAACCTCGCAATCGCGCTCTACACCCCGCCGGTGGGCGGAACGCTCTTTGTCGCAGCCAAGCTCGCGAACGCCGGCATCGGCGCGATCACGCGCGCGCTCATCCCGCTCATGACGGCGACGGTGCTGGTGCTGCTTCTGATCACCTACGTGCCGGCGCTGTCGACGACGTTGGTGAGGCTGATCCTCAACTGAAGCGGAGGCAAGCATGTATGTCCTGGTGGTGGATTTCGTCGTCAAGCCGGAACACGTTCAGGCCTTCACCGCGGAGATCGTGAAGAACGCGCGGGCTTCGCGCGAGACCGAGCCCGGCTGCAGGCAGTTCGACGTCTGCGTTGCGCCCGACGACCCGGCCAAGATCGTGCTCTACGAGGTGTACAAAGACAAGGCGGCCTTCGAGGCGCACCTGAAGTCACCGCACTTCTTGGCCTTCAAGCCGAAGATGGAAGGGTGGCTCGCGTCGAACGCGGTGCGGTTTCTGTCGCGGGTCGATCCTGCCTGAGCACGGGTCAGACGATCCGGCGGCTGCGTAGCGCCGCGATCTCGCCGCGCGAATAGCCAAAATCGGCGAGCACGAGATCGGTGTGCTCGCCGACGGCGGGGACCGCGCCGACCGGCGCTTCCTCGTCCGTCCACGAGCCGGGCAACCGCAGCGTCGGCAGTGGGCCGGCCGGCGAGGTCATCTCGCGCCAGCGGTCGCGTGCGGCGAGCTGCGGGTGCGCCCAGACGTCACGCATCTCGTTCACCGTCGCGTTGCCGATGCCGGCGGCGTCGAGCCGCTCCACGACCGCGGCGGCCGGCATCTTCGCGAACGCCTCGTCGATGACCGGCTGCAGCACCGTGCGGTTGGTCGCTCGCAAGACCGGGCTCTGAAACCGCGGATCGGCTTTCAGTTCCGGGCGCTCGAGCACCTTGTCGCAGAACGCGCGCCACTCGGGCTCGTTCTGCAGCCCCATCATGATCGTGCGCCCGTCGCCGCACTTGAACGGCCCGTACGGGAAGATCGTCGCATGCGCGGCGCCGCTGCGCGGCGGGGGCGCCTGGCCGTCGTGCGTGTAGTACAGCGGGAACCCCATCCACTCGGCGAGCGCCTCGAGCATGGAGATCTCGATGCGCCGGCCGCGCCCGGTGCGCGCGCGGTCGTAGAGGGCGGCGAGGATCGAGCTGTACGCGTACATCCCGGCCGCGATGTCCGCGATCGAGATGCCGGCCTTCACCACATCGTTCGGCGTGCCGGTCACCGACAGCAGCCCCGCCTCGGACTGCACGAGGAGATCGTAGGCCTTCTTGTCGGAATACGGCCCGTCCTCGCCGTAGCCGGAGATCTCGCACAGGATGATCGACGGGTTTTTCGCTGCGAGCGCGTCGTATCCGCAGCCAAGCCGCGCCGCCGCGCCCGGCGCGAGGTTCTGGATGACCACGTCGGCGCGCCGCACGAGGCGGTCCAGCACCTCGAGCCCTTCGGACGCCTTTAGATCGAGCGAGATGCTCTGCTTGCCGCGGTTGGTCCAGACGAAGTGCGAGGCGAGGCCGCGCACGCGTTCGTCGTAGCCGCGAGCGAAATCGCCGCCGCCGGGACGCTCGATCTTGATGACCCGCGCGCCGAGATCGGCGAGGTGCCGCGTCGCGAACGGCGCCGCGATGACGTGCTCGAGCGCGACGACGGTGACGCCAGAGAGGATGCCGCCCATGTGCCGCGCCCGCGCTAGTGCTGGATGCAGATCTTGCCGAAGTGCGCGCCGCTCTTGAGGTAGGCCAGGGCCTCCTTGAGCGCCTCGAAGGCGAACACCCGGTCGATCACCGGCTTGACGCGATGCTGCTCGAACGCGCGCAGCATCGCCTCGAAGCCGTCGCGATGACCGACGGTGACGCCCTGCAGCCGCACCTGGCGCGTGACGACGAGTCCGAGCGGCACCGCTGCCGTTCCGCCCGAGACCACGCCAATCATCGAGAGCGTCCCGCCCGGCCGGATGCAGCGCAGTGACTGCGGCAACGTCTGCTCGCCGCCGAGCTCGACGATGTGGTCGTAGCCGCGGCCGCCGGTGATCTCGCGCGTCGCCTTCGCCCATTCCGGCGTCGTGCGGTAGTTGATCGCGGCGTCGGCGCCGAGCGCTTTCGCTCGCGCGATCTTCTCGTCGCTCGAGGAGATGACCGTGACGTGCGCGCCGAAGAGCTTGGCGATCTGGAGCGCGAAGAGCGCCACGCCGCCGGTACCCTGAACGAGCACGCGCGCGCCCGGACGCAGGTGCTCGTAGGTGACGAGCGCGCTCCACGCCGTAACCGCGGCGCACGGCAGCGTCGCGGCCTCGAGGTCGCTCAGGTAGGCGGGCACTTTCACCACCCCGTCCTCGGGCAGGCACACGAGGTCCGCCATAGTGCCGTCGATCGGGCCGCCCATCGTCCTCGTGATGCGCTCGAGGTCCGGCTCGCCGCCGACGTAGCCTTGCTGGAAGCACGGGCAGACGCGGTCGCCCACTTTCGCTCGCGTGACGCCGGCACCGACCTCGACGACCTCCCCGACGCCGTCGGAAACCGGGATCAGCGGCAGGTTGCCCGTGTACGAACCGTACCCGCGGTTCGGCACCAGCAGATCGCGGTAGTTGAGCGCGGCGGTCTTCATGCGCATCAGCACCTGGCCGGGGCCGGGCCTGGGCTCGGGACGCGTGGCGAGCTGGAGGTGGTCCATGCCCCAGTCGTCCTGGATTTGGAAGACTTTCATCGTCGACCACTCCTTTGAATCGAACGACTGCGCACGTGACGTGAGAATGCTCTCTTACGAACAAGGGGAGACTCCCCTTGTATATCCCCCGTGCTCGAACAAGGGGCGAGCCCCTTGTAAATCCCCTTGGGGCCGGGATCGGCACGCGATTGTCGCAGATCGGTCCCGCCTCCCGCAAAATAGCGGCCGAGGAGGAGGACGACCATGATCCGCTCGACGATGCAGCGCGTACCGCTGTCCATCAACCAGATCCTCGAGCGCGCGGGCAAGCTGTATCCGGAGTCCGAGATCGTTAGCCGGCTGCCCGACAAGTCGCTGGCGCGCCACCGTTTCGCCGACTTCTACCGCCGGTCCCGCGCGCTCGCGTCCGCACTGATTGCCGTCGGGCTCAAGAAGGGCGACCGCGTCGCGACGCTGTGCTGGAATCACTACGCCCACCTCGAGTGCTACTTCGGCATTCCCGCGGCGGGCGGCGTGATGCACACGCTGAACTTGCGCCTCGTCCCCGATGAGATCGGCTGGATCGCGAATCACGCGCAGGACCGGTTCCTCATCGTCGACGACGTGCTCCTGCCGCTCTACGAGCAGTTCAAGGCGCTGGCGCCGTTCGAGAAGGTGATCGTGGTCCCGCTGAGCCGCAGGGTCGTGTCTGCTCCGTTAGTCGACTACGAGGCGCTCCTCGACGGCGCGCCGGCGCGCTTCGACTACGCGCCGCACGAGGAGGACGACCCGATCGCCATGTGCTACACGTCCGGGACGACCGGGCGCCCGAAAGGCGTCGTGTACTCGCACCGCTCGACGGTGATCCACACGCTCATGGCGAACCAGCCGGATCATTGGGGCCTCTCGGCGCGCGACTCGGTGATGCCCGCGACGCCGATGTTCCATGCGAACTGCTGGGGCGTGCCGTACGTGTGCGCGATGATGGGCATCAAGCTCGTTTTTCCCGGCCCGCACCTTGCACCGGAGGACCTCCTCGACCTGATGGCGCGGGAGAAGCCGACCTACGCCCTCGGCGTGCCGACGATCTGGCTCGGAATGCTCCAACTTCTCGACGCGCAATCGGACCGCTACAAGCTGCCGCCGGGGATGCGCATGCTGGTCGGCGGCGCGCCGGTCCCCGAGTCGCTGGTGCGCGCGTACGCGCGGCACGGCGCGGCGGTGAGCCCCGGCTGGGGCATGACGGAGATGAGCCCGCTCGGCACGCTTTCGTTCATCAAGCCCGAGTTGCTGAACGCGAGCGAGGACGAGCGCTTCGCGCGGCTCGGCATGGCGGGCGTGCCCGTCCCGATCATGGACATCCGCATCATCGGCGGCGACGGTTCCGAGCAGCCCTGGGACGGCAAGAGCGTCGGCGAGATCCAGGTGCGCGGGCCGTTCATCGCCGGCGGGTACCACGACGCGACGCACGACCCGGAGAAGTTCTCCGCCGACGGCTGGCTGCGCACGGGCGACGTCGCGACGATCGACCCCCATGGCTACGTGCGCATCACCGACCGCGCGAAGGACTTGATCAAGTCGGGCGGCGAGTGGATCAGCTCGGTCGACATGGAGAACCTGCTGATGGCGCATCCGGCGGTGCAGGAAGCCGCGGTGATCGCGATCTCCGACGCGAAGTGGGGCGAGCGGCCGCTCGCCTGCGTCGTGCTCAAGGCCGGCAGGACCGCTTCGCCCGACGAGTTGCGCGCTCATCTTGGCAGCAAGCTCGCGAAGTGGCAGTTGCCAGACCGATTCGAGTTTCTCGACGCGATCCCGCGCACCTCCACCGGGAAGTTCTGGAAGGTCAAGCTCCGGGAGCGGTATCGCTAGGGCTGTTCACACGACAGGGCGCTCCGTCGACGCGATCCAAATGCGCCGTGATCTCGTGCTGCTTCTTCGCTGAAAGGCATGCCCATATTTATGTTGACATGGTAGCATTCAAAAGCGGACAATACCGCCATGCTCCGTCCTGCGCCTGTCCGCCCCCGCGGCCGCCCCCGCACCAATCCGTTGCCGCGAAACGAACAGCTGCGGCTTGCCAAGCGTGCGCAACGTGCCCGCGAGCGTGCGGCCGGTCTGACGCTCTGCCAGGTCAAGCTGAGCAAACCCACGTCCGAGCGCCTGCGGCACGCACTGATGCTCCCCGGCTTCGAAGGCGACCTGGCACGGTTCCTCGAGGACGCGGTGATCGACGTGCGCGAGTATCCCGAGCTCGCCCTGCTCTGCTGGAACCGCTCGGACCAGTTCGTTCCGGCGCGGGAGGCGTTCGCGCTCTACGAGCGCAACTGGCGGTTCGTGGACCAGCCGCGTCTCAAGGCGCGCGAGCGGGCTCTGATCGACCGCCTCGCGCAGCGCTTCGGAAACGGTGTGCTGAATGCCTGAGCGGCGTTTCGCGCGACCGCGCCACGCGACGGTTGCCACGACTTTGGCCGCGCTGGACGGCCGGTTCCTGGAAGCTTGCCGGTGCTGGTTCGGCGGCGGTACCCGGATCGTGCTCGACCTGGGCGAGTATCGCGAGTCGGAGGACCTGGACTTCCTGTGCTCGAGCGCAGCGGGCTATCGTGCGCTCCGGTCCACGATCTCGGACCGTTCGCTCGGTGAGATCGCTGCACGGCCGCTTGCCCTGGCGCGCGAGGTCCGCGCCGATCGCTACGGCATCCGGACAGTGCTCGACATCAACGACGCAAAGCTCAAGTTCGAGATCGTCCTGGAAGGGCGCATCGAGCTCGCCGGTGGAAGCCGCATCGGCTTCGACGTGCCGTGTCTGGATCACGCCGACTGCTTTGCAGAGAAGCTGCTCGCCAACGCGGATCGCTGGCGTGACGATGCCGTCCTGAGCCGCGACGTCATCGATCTCGCCTTCATGGTGGAGGGGTGGAACCGCGCGGATGCTCTTGCCGGGGCAGCGTTCGCGCGCGGCGCCTACGGATCCATCGTCGATCGGGCGCTCAGCGAAGCGGCGCAGCGGCTGCTCGACGAAGCGGCGCACCGAAAGCGCTGCATCGCGGCGTTGCGGGTCATCAATGTCAAGACGCTCACCGCGGGACTGCGCAAGCTCGCGCACCGCGGCGCGCTGGCTACGGTGAAGCGCGGCCGGAGCTGAGACGAACCACGCAATGCGCTGCAGCACCGACCGCATCCTCACGACGCACGTCGGTAGCCTGCCGCGTCCTCAGAACGTGGTCGATGCATTGTTCGCGCAGGACCGCGGGGAATCGGTCGACCCGGATGCGTTCGACGCGACGATGCGGGCCGCGGTCTTCGACGCGGTGAGGAAGCAGGTCGCGGCCGGCGTCGACGTCGTGAGCGACGGCGAGACCAGCAAGATCAGCTACGCGACCTACGTCCGCCACCGGCTCACCGGTTTCGAGGTCGGGGAGTCCCCGCGCCAGGTGCCGAGCGACATCGACGATTTTCCCGGCTTCAAGGCGCGCCTGGCGAAGATCGGCGACACGCCCAGGTACCACCGGCCGATCTGCCGCGGTCCGATCGCGGTGAAGGACCTCGCACCCCTGCGAAAGGACATCGAGCATCTGAAAGCCGCGATGGCAGCGGCCGGCGCGGCCGAGGGCTTCATGAACGCGGCGTCGCCCGGCGTGATCGCGGTGTTCCAGCCGAACGAGCACTACCCGACGCAGGAGCAATACCTCGAAGCGCTCGCGCAGGTGATGCGCACGGA
Source organism: uncultured beta proteobacterium (assembly GCA_963747775.1). Lineage (GTDB taxonomy): Bacteria > Pseudomonadota > Gammaproteobacteria > Burkholderiales > SG8-39 > JAGVSZ01. The sequence goes on along the minus strand of CAVVGT010000011.1, from coordinate 106,460 downwards.
GTACGAGACGATCGTCGGGGCCGGCCTCGTGCTGCAGGTCGATGCGCCCGATCTCGCAATGGGCCGGCACCTCGCCTTCCGTGACAAGTCGGAAGCGGAGTTCCTGCGGGGCGCACGGCGGCAGGTCGAGGTCCTGAATCATGCGCTCGCCAACGTGCCGGCGGATCGAGTCCGCCTGCACCTTTGCTGGGGCAACTACGAGGGCCCGCACCATCACGACATTCCGCTCGAACGGATCATCGACCTCGTTCTGGCCGTGAACGCACGGGCGATCCTCTTCGAGGGCGCGAACCCGCGCCACGCGCACGAGTGGACGGTGTGGCAATCGGCGCGAGTGCCGGACGACAGGATCCTCGTGCCCGGCGTCATCGACAGCGTCTCGAACTTCATCGAGCACCCCGAGCTGGTGGCCGAGCGCCTCTGCCGCTACGCCGACATCGTCGGCCGCGAGCGGGTCATCGCCGGCACCGACTGCGGATTCGGCACCTTCGCCGGCGCCGGTGCGGTCCATCCCCCGATCGCGTACGCGAAGCTCGCGGCGCTGGCCGAGGGCGCGGTGTTGGCGACGCAGCGACTGTGGCGCCGCGCGTCGAGCGGCTAGAATCCTCGACTGATGAAACTGCTCGTCCTCCCCGGAGACGGCATCGGTCCCGAGATCACCGCGGCGACGGTCGCCGTGCTCGAAGCGGCCGATCGCCGGTTCGGGCTCCGGGTCGAGCTGGAGTACGCGGACATCGGCTTCGCCGCGCTGGAGAAGATGGGCACCACGCTCCCCGACGGCGTGCTCGACCGCGCGCGCGTCCTGGACGGGGTCCTCCTCGGCCCGATCTCGCACCTCGACTACCCGGCGCGCGACAAGGGCGGCGTGAACGTGTCCGCCGCGTTCCGGGTGAAGCTCGATCTCTACGCGAACATCCGGCCCGCGCGTTCACGGCCGGGAATCGGCCGGACCCTCGGTCCGATGGACCTCGTGATCGTGCGCGAGGTCACCGAGGGCTTTTACCCGGACCGCAACATGTTCGCCGGTTCCGGCGAGTTCATGCCGACGCCCGACGTGGCGCTGTCGCTGCGCAAGATCACGGTGCACGCCCGCGAGCGGATCGCGCGCCGCGCGTTCGAGCTCGCTCGGCGCCGGCGGCGGCTCGTGACCGCCGTGCACAAGGCGAACAATTTCATCCTCACGGACGGGCTGTTCCTCAAGTCGACGCGCGCCGTCGCGGCCGAGTTCTCCGACGTGCGCCTCGAGGAGATCATCGTCGACGCCTGTGCCGCGAAGTTCGTACGCGACCCGGGGCACTTCGACGTGGTGCTGGCGACCAACTTCTACGCCGACATCCTGTCGGATCTCGCCGCGGAACTCGCCGGGAGCCTCGGCCTCGCAGGCTCGATCAACGCGGGCGACACGCTGTGCGCAGCCCAGGCCCAGCACGGCTCCGCACCCGACATCGCCGGCCGGGACTTGGCGAACCCGACCTCGCTCATCCTTTCCGCGGCGATGCTGCTTGACTGGCTCGCCGAGCGGCGCGGCGCCGACGCCTGCGGCCGGGCGGGACGCGCGATCCACGCGGCGGTCGACGCAGCGCTCGCCGAGCCCGCGACCCGCACAGCGGACCTCGGCGGCACGCTCGGCACCGCGGCGTTCGGCGCGGTGGTTGCGGCGAGGGTCGCCGCGCACTGAGTCCTCTATACTTCGACGCCTCGGCAAGCGTCGTTCGCGAGGGATCGCAATGAACCAGCTCGATTTCAGGGGCCGCACGGCCATCGTCACCGGTGGCGCGCAGGGCATCGGCCTCGCCATCGTCAAGCGGCTGCTCGACTCCGGCGCGACGGTGCGCATCTGGGATCGCGACAAGGCGCTGCTCGACAAGACGGTCGCGTCGCTGCCCGGACCCGCCAGCGGCGCCGCTGTCGACGTCACCGAGGCGCCGTCGATCACGAAGGCGACCGATGAGGCGCTCAAGGATCTGCGCAAGATCGACGTGCTCGTGAACAACGCCGGCATCGCCGGCATGGCCGTGCCCACCATCGACCTCCCGGTCGAAGAATGGGAGCGGGTCCTCAAGGTCAACCTCACCGGCCCGTTCCTCACCTGCCGGGCGCTCGCGCCGCACATGGCGAAGGCGAAGTACGGGCGCATCGTGAACATCGCCTCCATTGCCGGCAAGGAAGGCAACCCGAACGCGTCGGCTTACTCGGCGTCGAAGGCGGGCGTGATCGCGCTCACCAAGAGCCTCGGGAAGGAGCTCGCGCAGGCCGGCGTGCTGGTGAACTGCGTGACCCCGGCGGCGGCGAAGACCGCGATCTTCGACCAGATCACCCAGCAGCACATCGACTACATGCTCTCCAAGATCCCGATGGGGCGCTTCGTCAAGGTCGAGGAGATCGCCGCGCTGGTGTGCTGGCTCGCCTCCGAGGACTGCGCATTCTCGACCGGCGGCGTGTTCGACATCTCGGGCGGTCGCGCGACATACTGAGTTCGCGATGACGCGCCTGTATGTCCACGAGGTCGTCACGCGTGACGGCTTCCAGATCGAGCCGCGCTTCATCCCGACCGCGGAGAAAGTCGCGCTGATCGACTGGCTCTCGGACACCGGCCTCCACAAGATCGAAGTCACCTCGTTCGTCTCGCCGAAGGCGGTGCCGGCGCTCGCCGACGCGGAGGCCGTGATGGCGGGCATCCAGCGCAACCCGGCAGTGATGTACGTTGCCCTGGTCGCGAATCCGAAAGGCGCCGAACGGGCACTCGCAGCGAAGGTGGACGAGATCGTGCTCGTCGTCTCCGTGTCGGAGAGCCACAACCGCTCGAACGTGCGCCGCTCCACGGAAGAGTCTTTTTCCGGCTTCGCGGAGATCATGCACGCCGTCGAAGGCACGGACGTCAAAGTCGCCTGCGGCATGGCCACCACGTTCGGCTGCCCGTTCGAGGGCTTTCAGCCGCTCGATCGCATCCTGAAGTTCGTCGACCGCCTGGTCGGTCTTGGCATCGATTCGATCGCGCTCGCCGACACGATCGGCATGGGCAATCCGACCCAGATCCGGGACATCTGCACCGAAGTGCGCGCGCGCTTCCCAAATTACGGCTTTGCGCTGCACCTGCACAACACGCGCGGCATGGGGCTCGCGAACGTCGTCGCGGGCCTCGATGTCGGGATCACGCACTTCGAGTCGTCGCTCGGCGGCCTCGGCGGTTGTCCATTCGCGCCTGGGGCGACCGGAAACATCTGCACCGAAGACCTGGTCCACATGCTGCACCAGATGGGGCACGACACCGGCGTGGACCTCGACAAGCTGATCGCCGCCTCGCGCGGCCTGCCCGCGCTGATCGGGCATGACGTACCCGGCCAGGTCATGAAGGCCGGCAAGAGCACCGACCTCCATCCGCTGCCCGCGGGTCTCTAAGGACTACAACGATGGCTGACACCAAGAAACCCACGCTGCGCTCAACCGAGTGGTTCGGCCGCACCGACCGCGACGGCTTCATCTATCGCAGCTGGATCAAGAACCGCGGCATTCCGCACGACCAGTTCGACGGTCGCCCGGTGATCGGCATTTGCAACACCTTTTCCGAGCTGACGCCGTGCAACTCGCACTTCCGCACGATCGCCGACTACGTGAAGCAGGGCGTGCTCGACGCCGGCGGCTTCCCGCTCGAGTTCCCGGTGATGTCGCTGGGTGAAACCATGCTGCGGCCGACGGCGATGCTGTTTCGCAATCTCGCCAGCATGGACGTCGAGGAGTCGATCCGCGCTAACCCGATCGACGGCGTGGTGCTGCTCTTCGGCTGCGACAAGACGACGCCGGCGCTGCTGATGGGCGCGGCGAGCGTCGACGTGCCCGCGATCGGCGTGTCCGGCGGGCCGATGCTGTCGGGCAAGTGGCGCGGCCAGGACATCGGCTCGGGCACCGGCACCTGGCAGATGAGCGAGGAGGTGCGCGCCGGGAAGATGCCGCTCGAGGATTTCTTTGAGGCCGAGTCGTGCATGCACCGCTCGCACGGCCACTGCATGACGATGGGCACCGCCTCGACCATGGCGTCGATGGTGGAGGCGCTCGGGATGGGGCTGCCCGGCAACGCCGCGTTCCCGGCGGTGGACGGGCGGCGGAACGTCATCGCGCGAATGGCGGGACGGCGCATCGTCGAGATGGTCAAGGAGGATCTCCGCATGTCGAAGATCCTCACGCGCGAGGCGTTCGAGAACGCGATCATGACCCTTGCCGCGATCGGCGGCTCGACCAACGCGGTGATCCATCTGCTGGCGATCGCCGGCCGCATGGGCGTGAAGCTCGAGCTGGAAGACTTCGACCGGATCGGCAGCCGCCTCCCGTGTCTCGTTAACCTGCAGCCCTCGGGGCACTACCTGATGGAGGACTTCTGCTACGCGGGCGGATTGCCCGCGGTGCTGCGCGAGCTCGGCCACGCGGGTGTGCTGAACAGGAATGCGCTCACCGCCAACGGGAAGACGATCTGGGACAACAACAGGGATGCCCCCTGCCACAACCGCGAAGTCGTCTTCGCGTACGAGAAGCCGTTCAAGCCGTCGGCGGGCATCGCGGTGCTGAAGGGAAACCTGGCGCCCGATGGCGCGGTGATCAAGCCCTCGGCGGCGACGCCGTCACTCCTGAAGCACCGCGGCCGCGCAGTGGTGTTCGAGGACATCACCGACTTCCACACGCGTATCGACGACGAGAACCTCGACATCGACGAGACCTGCGTCATGGTGCTCAAGAACTGCGGGCCGAAGGGTTATCCGGGAATGGCGGAGGCCGGCAACATGCCGCTGCCGCCGAAGGTGCTGCGCAAGGGAATCACCGACATGGTTCGCATCTCGGACGCGCGCATGAGCGGCACCGCGTACGGCACGGTCGTGCTGCACAGCGCGCCGGAGGCTGCGGCGGGCGGCCCGCTCGCGTTCGTGCGCAGTGGCGACATGATCGAGCTCGACGTCGCAAGCCGGAAGCTCCACCTCGAGGTGTCCGAGGCGGAGCTGGCGAAGCGCAAGACCGAGTGGAAGGGTCCGCCGCAACATCTGGCGCGCGGCTACAACAAGCTCTACGTCGACCGCGTGATGCAGGCAAACAAGGGTGCGGATCTCGACTTCCTGGTCGGCAAGAGCGGCGCGGCGGTGCCGAAAGACAACCATTGAGCGTGCCGCGTCGATCCGCGATACCGAAGCGTTCGCCAAGGTCGTGAAGCAGGCGAGGATCCCTGCCGAATAGAGGGGCGCACATGAAGATCACCGCACTCCAGGTCTACATACTGCGCGCCCCCGACGCCGGGCGCCCGCACTGGGTCAGTCATTTCATCGTCCCCAAAGCCAACGAGATCCTCGTGCGCCTGCAGACCGACGGCGGCATCGAGGGGATCGGCCTCGCCACCAGCTACACCCCCATCGAGGCGGCAATCCACGTCTTCCGCAGCGGCATCGGCGAGCTGATCGTCGGCGCCGATCCGCTCGCGCCCGAGCGCCTGTACCAGAAGCTCTTTTCGCTCACTTGGCAGCGGCTCGCCTTCGAGAAGGGCTGGTCGCGCGAAGCGCTGGTGCGGATTTCCGCCGCCGTCGACATCGCCGCATGGGACATCATGGGCAAGGTCGCCGGCCTGCCCCTCTATCGAATGTTCGGCGGCTTCCGGAGCGAGGTTCCGTGTTATGTGACCTGCGCGTACTACCGCGACGGGAAGACGATGTCCGAGCTGCGCGACGAGATTCAGATGCTGAAGGCGCAGGGGCACACCGGCTTCAAGGCCAAGGCCGGCGGCGCACCGCTCGGCGAGGACATGGAACGCCTCGCGCTCGTCCGCGAGATCATCGGCAACGAAAAAGACCTCATGGTCGACGTGAACCGCGGCTGGGACCTTCCTACCGCCATCGAGGGCGCCCGCCTGCTCGAACCGCTGCGGCCGCGCTGGCTGGAAGAGCCCGTGCGGTGGGCCGACGATCGCAGGGAGCTGAAGCTGCTCGCCCAGAAGACGCGGATCCCGCTGTCGGCCGGCGAAAGCGAGCTGACCAGCTACGGCTGCCGTGCGCTGCTCGAAGAGCAGGCGATCCAGATTCTGCAGTTCGACTGCACCATGATGGGCGGCTTCACCGAGGGCCGGAAGCTCGCCGCGCTGTGCGAAATGAACCACGTCCAGGTCGCGCCGCACCACGACTGCTTCATCCACGCCCATATCGTGGCCGCGAGTCCGGCGGGCGTCATCGTCGAGTCGTTCACCGACCCGGAGCGCGATCCGCTCCAGGCCGAGCTGTTCGAGGATCCTCCGAAGATCGCCGGAGGCGTATTGACGCTGAAGGATCAGCCGGGATTGGGGCTCACCCTGTCGGATGCGGCAGTCAAGAAGTTCGGCGAGCGGATCGTCTGAGTCGGCCGCGAGCAGGCGGCCGGATCGATCCCCGCCATTTCCGTAGAGGACTCATGAATCGATTCGCGACCGCGCTCCTGACGGCGATCGCGCTGCTGCCGCTCCTCGGCGCAGCGCAGTCCTATCCCGTCAAGCCGGTAAAGATCGTCGTTCCCGCCCAGCCGGGCGGCGGGTTGGATCTGATCGGCCGCACGATCGCGCAGCAGCTCGGCCGCGCGATGCAGCAGTCGTTCATCGTGGAGAACGTGTCGGGCGGGGGCGGCGCGATCGCCTCGCAGCAGGTGGCCCGGGCTGCGCCGGACGGCTACACGCTGATGGTGGGCTATGTGGCCACGCACGGCACCAATCCCGCGGTGCGCAAGGTTCCGTACGACGCGATCAGGGACTTCACCGCGATCGCAATGATCGGCGGCACGCCAAACGTGCTGGTGGTCCATCCGTCGGTGCCCGTCTCCGACCTGAAGGGCCTCATCGATTACTCGAAGAAAAATGCGGGGAAGCTGAGCTTCGGCTCGGGCGGGATCGGCACGCTCAACCACCTGGTGATGGAACAGCTCAAGGCTGCCACCGGCCTCGACGCCGTAACGGTGCACTACCGCGGCATCGGTCCGGCGATTCAGGACTTCCTTGCCGGGCAGACCCAGATCATGACGCCGGGCCTCGCGGCCGCGCTTCCGCACATTCAGACCGGGAAAATGAAGCCCATCGCCGTGACCACCCTCAGTCGCCACCCGCTGCTGCCCGAGGTGCCCACCTTCGAGGAATCGGGATTCAAGGGCTTCGATGGCGTGCAGTGGTACGGCATCGTGGGCCCGGCGAAGCTGCCCGCGGAGATCACGAAAAAGCTCAGCGCCGAAATCGGCAAAGCGCTCGCGTCGCCAGCATTCCAGGAGCGGCTGGCGAGCGAAGCGATCGACCCGATGCCGATGACGCCCGAGCAGTTCGCCCAATTCATCCAGTCCGAGCTCGTGCGCTGGAGGGCGGTGGCCCGCGAGCGCAATATTTCGCTGGACGAGTAGGGAATCGCCGCCGTGACGGCGGTTCTCGCGACTTCGGGGAGCACGATGAGGCGTGCCCCCCTAGTATCGTGAAACCGGCTAGAAAAAGGCGCCACCGTTCACGTGCAACGTCTGGCCGGTGATATAGCGCGCACCCGGCCCGGCAAGAAAACGCACCGCCGCCGCCACTTCCTCGGGCGTGCCGCGGCGCCCGAGCACGGTCTCGCGGCGGTGTGCGTGCGCCGAATGCGCGCCGCTCGAAACGCCGCGCTCGGTCGCGATGAGTCCGGGCGCCACGCAGTTCACGGTGATCCCGTGCGGTGCGAGGTCGTGCGCGAGCGCGCGCGTGAGGCCGGCGAGCCCGGCTTTCGCGGCGACGACGTGCGGCCGTCCGGCAGCACCGGTGTGCGCCGACAGGCCGCCGATGTTGACGATCGCGCCAGAATCGCTTTTCTTGAGGTGATCGAGACAGGCGCGCGTGCAAAACCAGGCGCCGTCCAGGGTCACCCCGGTGATCTCGCGCCAGCGCTCGGCGTCGATGCGCTCGAGCGGCTCGACCGCGCGTAGCGCTGCGTTGTTGATGAGGATATCGAGCCGCCCGAGGCGCTCCAGGGCCTGGGCGACCATGCGCCGGACCGCCTCTTCGTCGCGGACGTCGCCGAGTACCGCGAGGGCGCTTCCGCCCAGCGCGGTAATCTCGGCGGCGACCCCATTGATCTCATCGAAGGATTGGCGGGCGTTCACCACGACCGCGGCGCCGGCCTGGGCGAGTGCGAGCGCGATCGCGCGGCCGATGTTGCGCCCCGCGCCGGTGACCAGCGCGACCCGGTCTCGGAGTTCGCTCACGAGCGGAAGGGGGACAAGTCGATTTCCGCGTCGAAGGCGCTTCGGGCGAAACCCAGGAACCGTTCCGCCTGGGCGACGCTCCAGCCGCCATAGGCGCAGTTCCGCCAGAACTTTTCCTCGAGGTCGGCGCGCGCGAGCGGCTCGTGGGCCCCGCCGCGCAGGTGCGCCTGGCGCTCCTCCAGCACGCGGCCGTCCTTCAGCCGCACGCGCACGTGACCCGTGAACTCATCCGGATAGGGATTGTCGGAATCGATCTCGTACCGCACCTTCGCAGCCAGCGCACGCAGGCGCTCGTCCCAGACCCGCTCCTCGGTGAAGGCCTCGAGCCCGGCATCGCCGAGAATAAAGCCGGCGGCGATGCAGTAGGGCTGGCTGAACTTCGCGGCATACGCGTTCGGCGGGCGCTGTTTGGCGGCGAGGGGCTCCCACAGGCGATGCACCGTGCCTTCGGCCGCCTCGCACACGACCTCGGCGATCTCCTCCGTGCGCACGCGCGCGGCGAGCCGGCGCGCGCAGTCGACATAGGGCTGCGTCATCGTGCCGCAGGCATACGGCTTGAACGCGATCGAGGCCGCAAGCCAGCGCACGCCGAAACCATCGAGCAACTTTTCCCAGTCGCCTTCGGTGGTATGTGCGAAGCCCTGATACAGGCCGTGCGTGCCCTCGAGCACGGTGCGCGGCCCGACGAACCCGGCGCGCGCGAGGTCCGCGGCGCGGAGCCCGGATTGCGCCGCCCAGCCCGGGTGCAGGCGCTTCGTCCAGGCCCCCTCTGCGAGATACTCGATGATGCCGGAGGCCATCGAGCCGACGACACCGAGCGCATTAACGAACTCGGCGCGCGGCGCACGCCGTGCCGTGGCGACCCCGGCGGCCGCGCCCAGCGCCCCCAGCACGGCCGTGGGATGGAAGCCGGCCCGATGGATGCGCTTGGGTGCAACCAGGCTCGCGCGGCACATCACTTCGGCGCCGACCGCGATTCCGGCGAGCGCGTCGCGCCCGGGCAGGCGCTCGCGCTCGGCGACCGCCAGGATCGCGGGCACGATTACCGCGCCCGCGTGAATCGGCCCGCCCTCGAAGGTGTCGTCGAAATCCTCACCGTGCGCGGCGGTGCCGTTCACGAACGCCGCGCCCGCGGCATCGAGCGTGCGCGCATGACCGATGGCGCTGCATTTTCCCGAAGCTTCCCATCCCGCGAGCGCGGCGCGCACGTAATCCGAGTTGCGCGCCGCGACGCACAGGCCGGCGACGTCGACCAGCAGTTTTTCGGCGGTTTCGCGGAATGCCTCGGCCGATCCGGTGTGTACACGCTCGACGTGCGCGGCAAGCCGTTCGGCGACCGACTGCATCGGGAATTTATAGCATGAACGCGAGCGCCCGGCGGGGGGCGAGTCCATGCGCTCGGCGCCCGGGCGAACGCAAGGGCTGACGACGGTCAGACTCGGGTCACCACCGGCGCGTCGTCGGTGGAAGGTTCGGGCTTCGTCTCGGCGCGCAGCTCGTCGACCGGCGGCTCGTCGGGCAATTCGGTCGCGGTCTCGGTGGGGGAAATGTCGTGCGGCAAAAACCCGCCGGACTGGTGCCGCCACAGCCGCTCGTAGTGGCCGCGCAGGCGCAGCAGCTCGTCGTGCGTGCCCGCTTCGACGATGCGCCCGGCCTCGAGCACGATCAGGCGGTCCATGCGCGCAATGGTCGATAGACGGTGCGCGATCGCGATCACGGTCTTGCCCTCCATCAGGCCGAGCAGCTGCTCCTGGATGGCGAGCTCGACCTCGCTGTCGAGCGCGGAGGTGGCCTCGTCGAGGACCAGGATCGGTGCGTCCTTGAGCACCACGCGCGCGATCGCGACACGCTGGCGCTGCCCGCCGGAGAGCTTGACGCCGCGCTCGCCCACGTGGGCCTCGTAGCCCGTACGGCCGGTCCAGTCCTGCAGTCCGGCGATGAACTCGTCCGCCTGCGCCTTGCGCGCGGCCGCCTCGACCTCGGCGTCGCTCGCGCCCGGGCGACCGTAGCGGATGTTGGCCGCGATCGAGCGGTGCAGGAGCGAGGTGTCCTGCGTCACCATGCCGATGGCCGCGCGCACGCTTTCCTGCGTGACGTTGGCGATGTCCTGTCCGTCGATACGAATGGTGCCGCGCTCCGGCGCGTAGAACCGCAGCAGCAGGTTGACGAGCGTCGACTTGCCCGCGCCCGAGCGGCCGACTAGGCCGACCCGCTCGCCGGGGCGGATCGCGAGGCTCAGGCGGTCGAGTACCGGCTTGCCGTCGCTGCGGCCGTAGCTGAAGCTCACGTCCTCGAAGCGGATCTCGCCGCGCGAAACCTCGAGCGGGCGGGCGCCGGGGCGGTCGTTCCCGCTGTGCGGGACGGCGATCGTCTGCATCCCTTCCTGCACGACGCCGATGTTCTCGAAGATGCCAGTCACCTCCCAGCTCACCCAGCCGGCGACGTTGGCGATCTGCCAGGCGAGCGGCAGCGCGGTGGCGACGACACCCGCGCTCACCGCGCCCTGCGCCCAGAGCCAGATGCCGATGACCGCGGTGCCGGTGAGCAGCGCCGCGTTCATGACCGCCAGCGCGAACATGAACTGCGAGATCAGCCGCATGTGCGCACCGATCGCGCGCTGATGCTCGTCGACCACTTCGCGCACGTATGCGTCCTCGTCGGCGAGCTTCGCGAAGAGCTTGACGGTAAGGATGTTGGTGTAGCTGTCGACCACCCGCGCCATGACGTGCGAGCGCACCTCCGAGCTCGCCCGGGCGAGATCGCGCATGCGCGGCACGAAGTAGCGGAGGAAGACGAGATAGCCGGCGAACCACAGCAGCGTCGGGACCCCGAGCCGCCAGTCCGAGAGGGACATCAGCACGAGCGCGCCGATGCCGTACACCGCGATGTACCAGACGGCCCGAATGCTCGCCATCACGCTCTCGCGCAGCGCGTTGGCGGTCTGCATCACGCGGTTGGCGATGCGGCCGGCGAAATCGTTCTGGAAGAACGGCCAGCTCTGGCGCACGACGTGCCAGTGGCTCTGCCAGCGGATGAGGCTGGTGGCACCGGGAATGATCGCGTTGTGGCGGATCGCGACATCGGCGAGCATCACCAGCGGCCGGGCGATCAGCACGAGCGCCACCATGCCGACGAGCAGCGGCCACTCGCGGTCGAGCGCCGCCTGGCGATCGGCGGCCTCCATGAGCGACACGAGCCTGCCGATGAACACCGGGATCACCGTGTCGATCAGCGCGACCGCGAGGCTGGTGACGAACATCAGCGCGTACCAGCCCTTCGTCTGGCGCACGAAGTGCCAATAAAAGGCGAGCAGACCGGGCGGCGGCGCGCCCGGGCCGGTGCTCGCGGTGCCGCGGATGCGCGATTGCAGGTAACTGAACATGAGGGATCCCGGGACTACCGGACGTCCGCGTGCGCAACAGGCCCGCGCAGCGAGTCTAAGACCATTTTCGACGCATCGCTGCGCCGCGGCCCGCGAATGCGGTATCGTCCTGGCGTCAGCGCACGCCCGCGTTCCGGAATCGATGAAGCCCAAACGCACCATGCTCCTCGTCATCGCCCTGTTCGTCCTCCCGCTTGCGATCAGCGTCGCGACGCACACGCCCGCCGCCGCAACCTGGCAGACCGCCTCGCGCGCGCCGACCGGGCTCGCGCCCGATCCAGCGAGCTTCCGCGAGCCGGTGATCCAGGTCTACGCCGCGCGCACGTTCGGGTGGCGCGGCGCGTTCGGCGTCCATTCCTGGATCTCGTTCAAGCGCGAAGGCGCCGACGCGTACACCCGCTATGACGTCGTCTTCTGGGGTGGCCCGCCCCACGTGCGGCGCAACTTCGCCGGTCCCGACGCCCTGTGGTTCAGCAGCCATCCGGACCTTCTTGTCGACCGGCGCGGCGAGGGCGTCGAGGCGCTCATCGACCAGGTCGAAGCCGCTATCGCGAGTTACCCGTACGACGACACGTATCGGACGTGGCCCGGCCCGAACAGCAATACCTTCATCGCTCACATCGGCCGCAGCGTCCCGGGCTTGCGGCTCGACCTGCCGGCGAACGCGATCGGCAAGGACTACCAGCCGTTCTCCGCGGCGATCGGCCGCGCACCGAGCGGCACCGGCGTCCAGGCGTCGCTCTTCGGCCTGCTCGGCATCATCGTCGCCCCGGAAGAGGGCCTGGAGGTCAACGTGCTCGGACTGTCCCTCGGCATCGACGTCGCGGAACCCGCGCTCCGGCTCCCCGGGCTCGGGCGCGTCGGTACCGCGAATCGCCCGGATTGACCCGTGGCCGAGTACACCCTCTACTGCTTCGCGCAGTCCGGCAACGCGTTCAAGGCAGCGTTGATGCTGAACCTGTGCAGCGCGGACTGGCAGCCGCGCTTCGTCGACTACTTCAACGGCGAGACGCGCACGCCCGAGTACCGCGAGCAGGTGAACGAGATGGGCGAAGTCCCGGTCCTCGAACATCGCGGACGCAGACTGGCGCAATCGGGCGTGATTCTCGACGACCTTGCCTGCAGGTTCGGGAAGTTCGGCTGGTCGAATGATGACGAGCGGCGCGAGATCCTGCGCTGGCTGCTGTGGGACAACCACAAGCTCACGAGCTACATCGCGACGCTGCGCTATTTTCTGCAGTTCGCGAAGGATCCGGACCCCGGTACGGTCGCGTTCCTGCGCGGCCGGATGACCGGCGCGCTCGGCATTCTCGACAAGCACCTCGCCGTGCAGCCGTTCGCGATTGGCGATCGCCTGACGATCGCGGACCTTTCGATGTGCGGCTATCTCTACTGGCCCGACGAGTTCGGCGTATCGTGGCAGGACTATCCACACATCGGCGCCTGGCTCGAGCGCATCAGATCGCAACCTGGATGGGTCCATCCCTACACGCTGCTGCCGGGGCATCCGCTGCCCACCAAGTCCGGCAAGTCCTGATGCGGCACGCCATTCTCCTCGCTGCGCTGCTGCTCGCCGCGTGCGGTGCGCCGCCGCCCCCGGTGCCGGAGAAACCCGCCGCGCCGGCGCCCGCGCAGGAGCCTCCACCGCCAGCGCCCGCGCCACCGCAGGCCGCGGCGCCGAAGCTGCCGCCGCCCAGGACGCCGCTCGACGCGTACAAGCGCGACGTCGCGCAGCGCATCCTGTCCACCAGCGCGGCGCAGACCTTCGCGGGCCGCCCGCCCGAGATCCTGGAGGCGGTCGTCGTGCTCCAGTTCACGATCGAGCGCAGCGGCACGCTGACCGGCCTGAAGACGCTGCGCTCGCGGCATCCGGCGCAGGAAAAGGTCGCGCTCGCGAGCGTGCGCGCCGCGGCGCCTTTCCCCGCCCCGCCGACGGCCCTGCTCCGGAGCAGCCGGGTCGAGGTCGCCGAGACGTGGCTGTTCCGCGAGGACGGCAAGTTCCAGATCCGCTCGCTCGCCGAGGCGCAGGCGGCCACCGAGTAGGCGGGATGGCTCGCGCTCGTGGGCAGTAAGCGGCGCCTCGCGCACGGAGCCGGGACGCGCCTGCGGCTCCTCGCCGACGACCTCACCGGCGCGCTCGACACCGCGGCCCAGTTCACGGGCAGCGTGGGCGCGGTAACGGTGCGATTCCTGCCCGGCGACGCCGGCGCCGGCGAAGACTGCCTCGCCTATGACAGCGCGACGCGTGGGCTCGCGGCCGACGAGGCCGGCGCGGCAATGACGGCGCTGGCGGATTTCTTCGATGGCGCGCCGATCGCCTTCAAGAAGGTGGACAGCCTGCTGCGCGGCCATCCGGCGACCGAGCTCGCGGAGTCGTTCCGCAACGGCGGTTTCCGGAGCGCGGTCGTCGCGCCGGCGTTCCCGGCGCAGGGGCGCGCGACGCGCGGCGGCGTGCAGCACGCACGCGGGCTCGATGGCGTCTGGGTGCCAGTCGCGGCCGCGTTCGCCGACGAACTTGCGCGGCTCGAGCTGCCGGTTCGCCGCGTCGCGAAGGCCGATGCGGTCGCGGGCGAAGCGCTGTTCCTCTGCGACGCCGAGACCGACGCGGACCTCGCGGCGATCGCGGCCGTGGGCGCGCGGCTCGCACCGCCGGTGCTGTGGTGCGGATCGGCCGGGCTGGCTGCGGCGCTCGCAGGGACGGCGCCGCCGCGCAAAGCGGTGGCGCCGGAGCCGCTGCTCGCGATCGTCGGTTCGCACCATGCGGTGGCCCGCGCGCAACTCGAGCGCTGCCGCGAATTGCATCCGGACCTGTGGATCGAGATCGGTTCATCCGGCGCCGAGGTCAGCGCAGTGCAGGGATGCCTCGACGAGGCCGGCGCGGCGCTCGTGACGTTCGCGCTGCCCGACGGCGTGTCCGAGGCCGAGGCGGCGCGGCGCATCGCCGGCATCCTGACCCGGTTGCTCCCCCGTCTCGACGCCCCGGCCGGACTGCTCGTTTCGGGCGGCGAGACGCTGCGAACCGTCGCGGAGGCGTTGCGCGCGGAAGCGTTCGTGGTGAACGGCGAGGCGGCGCCCGGGCTGCCGGCCGCGCGCCTGGTGGGCGGCCGCTGGGACGGCGTGCGCGTCCTGTCGAAGTCGGGGGCGTTCGGCGATGCGGAGCTGCTCGCGCGTCTCGTCGCCGCGCGCGGCGGCCCTCTTTGACGCTGCCACGCCGCACTGCTACCTTCGACCGACCATGACCACGCGCCCCAGGATCGCGATCACCATGGGCGACGCCGCCGGCGTCGGGCCCGAAGTGATCATGAAAGCGCTCGCGCACCGCGAGCTCCATGCGATCGCCCGCCCGCTCGTCGTCGGCGACGCGAGGCGCCTCGGTCGGGCCGGGCAGCTCGTCCGGTCCGGGCTCGCCGTGCGCGCGATCGCGGAGCCCGAGGACGCGGGCTTCGAGCCCGGCGTCGTCGACTGCGTCGACCTCGCGCTCGTCCCGGAAGACACGCCGTTCGGCAAGCTCTCCAGCGCCTGCGGCGAGGCCGCGTACCGGTTCGTCGAGCGCGCGGTCGCGCTCGCGGTCGCCGGCAAGGTGGACGCAATCTGCACCGCGCCGCTGAACAAGGAGGCGCTCAACGCCGCCGGCCATCGCTTCCCGGGCCACACCGAGATGCTCGCGCAGCTCACCGGGACGCCCGAAGTCTCGCTGATGTTGATGGCGCCGGGCATGCGCGTCATCCACGTTACGACGCACATCGGGCTGGTCGACGCGGTCGAGCGGATCGACGCCGGTCTGGTGGAGCGCACGATCGCGCGCGGCCACGAGCTCGTTCGACGCGCCGGGATCGCCGAGCCGCGCATCGCCGTGTGCGGCATCAACCCGCACGCGGGCGAGAGCGGGCTGTTCGGCCGCGGCGAGGAGGCGACGAAGATCGAGCCGGCGATCCGCGCGTGCGTCGCGCGCGGCTGGAAGGTCGAGGGTCCGCTGCCCGCCGACACGCTCTTCTACCGCTCGCTCAAAGGCGACTTCGACTTGATCGTCGCGATGTATCACGACCAGGGCCATGGCCCCGTGAAGGCGGTCGCGTTCGACACCGGTGTGAACATCACTGCCGGGCTGCCCGTGCTCCGGACCTCGGTGGACCACGGCACGGCATTCGACATCGCCGGCACCGGCCGGGCCGACGAGCGCAGCATGCTCGAGGCGCTGCGGCAGGCGGCGGCGCTCGCTCCCCGCGCATCCTGAGCGGAGGTACGATTCACGCCTCACGATTCGCGCCCCGCGGGGGATCCATGCTTCAGGCCGCCGACCTCACCATTCGCCTCAACCCCGCCGACGACGTGGTCATCGCGCGCGTCGCCATCCCCGAGGGGACGCTGCTCGTAAAAGAAGGCAACGTGCGCGTCGCGGTGAAGGTGCCCGCGGGCCACAAGATCGCGACGCGCGACGTGAAGTCCGGCGCGCCCGTGCGCCGCTACGACCAGATCATCGGGTTCGCGACGCGCGACATCAAAGCGGGCGATCACGTACACGTTCACAACATCGCCATGGGGGACTTCGAGCGGGATTACGCATTCGGCGCCGACGCGAAGCCCACGCAGTACATCGCTCCGGCAGCCACCTTCCAGGGCATCGTCCGCGCCGACGGTAGAGTCGCCACGCGCAACTACATCGGCGTGATCACGAGCGTGAACTGCTCGGCCACGGTGGCAAAGATGATTGCACGGCACTTCGAGAACCGGCTGGACGCCTTTCCCGGCGTGGACGGCGTGGTCGCGCTCGCGCACAAGACCGGCTGCGGCATGGCCTCCGAGGGCGAGGCGGTCGACATCCTGCGGCGCACCACAGCCGGCTACATCCGCCACGCGAACTTCCACTCGGTGCTGCTGGTCGGGCTCGGCTGCGAGGCGAACCAGATCAACAGCCTCCTCGCCGCTCAAGGGCTGAAGCGTACCGACCATCTTCACGCGTTCACGATCCAGGACAAGGGCGGCACCCGCAAGGCCGTCGAAGAGGGCGTCGCGCGCATCCGCGAACTGCTGCCCGACGCGAACAAGGTGACGCGCGAAACGGTGCCGGCGAGCCATCTCGTCCTCGGCCTGCAGTGCGGCGGTTCGGACGGCTACTCGGGCATCAGCGCGAACCCGGCGCTCGGTGCGGCGGTCGATCTCCTCGTGCGCCACGGCGGCACGGCCATCCTGTCCGAGACGCCCGAGATCTACGGCGCCGAGCACCTGCTCACACGCCGCGCCGTATCGCGCGAGGTCGGCGAAAAGCTCATCAGCCGCATCAAGTGGTGGGAGGACTACACCGCGCGCAACGGCAACGAGATGAACAACAACCCGTCCCCGGGCAACAAGGCCGGGGGGCTGACGACCATCCTCGAGAAATCGCTCGGCGCGGTTGCCAAGGGCGGCACGACGAACCTCGTCGACGTCTACGAGTACGCCATGCCGGTGACCGCAAAGGGCTTCGTGTACATGGACACGCCGGGCTATGACCCGGTCTCCGCCACCGGCCAGGTCGCCGGCGGCGCGAACCTGATCTGCTTCACCACCGGCCGCGGCTCGGCCTACGGCTGCAAGCCATCGCCGTCGCTGAAGCTCGCGACCAACACGCCGCTTTTCGCCCGCCAGGAAGACGACATGGACATCAACTGCGGCACCGTCGTCGACGGCAAGGAATCGATCGCCGCGGCGGGGGCGCGGTTCTTCGAGCTTGTGCTGCGCACCGCGTCGGGCGAGAAATCGAAGAGCGAGCGGTGGGGCTACGGCGAGGACGAGTTCGCGCCCTGGATGCTCGGGGCGACGATGTGAGGCGCGCAGGCGTGCTCCTCGCGACCTGCACGCTCGGGGCCGCCCCCGCGCACGCACAGATGGTGCCCCGTCCGCTCCCGGCTCAGCCGATCATCGTCGTGCCGGGAACCGTCACCCCAATCCCGGTCGAGAGCTGGGGTGCGATCGCCTATCACCGCGCCACGGGCGCGTTCGGCTACAGCTTCGACTACCCCGGCCAGCGTGAAGCGGGCACTGCCGCGCTCGATGCGTGCGCCCATCCGGAGTGCATCGTCGTCGCGAGCTACAAGAACGGCTGCGGCGCGCTGGTCGACGGCCCCACCGGCCCCGCCGTTGCCGAGGGCGTCACGGCGCAGGAGGCCGAGACGAAGGCACGGCTGCAATGCTCCGCCCCGGAGTGCCGCGTCATCGCGTGGTCCTGCACGAAATAGCACGGCGCACCCCGCGCGCCGTTCGTCGCGCCGCGCCTACCGCTGGTCCGCACCGGTTGTCGCCCGCTCGACAGCGGCGTCGCGATCTCGTTCCCGACGTGACTTTCCTCCATGGGGGCACGTGACCTTTGTCACGGCGCGCCGATGACGTGGGCATACGCGTCTGGCATAGTCGTGCAACGAGAAGAACAACACAAGCAGCACCGGGCCGGCGGGTCGCGTCTTCCGCCGGCACCTCCGGACGAAGACGCTCGGTTTTTGGCTCGCACTCGTGAAGGCCGGCGCATCGGGTTAGCGATGTGCGCCAGGTCGCCATCGCCGCACGGCCTTGCACGCGTCGCGACCCAAAGGGGTTGAGTCATGGATACGTCTAGACGGTCTGCCGCTCAGGCCGCAGTCAATCGCCCCCTCGCCGGGGCGGAGAGCAAAGCGTTGCTCGGTCAGACCCGCGAGCTCGCCCGCTCCAAACTGAGCCGCATCATCGCCGATGCGCTCGACAAGGTCGAGAACGACCTCTTCGCGGCCGCCGAGGCCAGCACGTCGCGCGCCGAGCAGCAGCTCCTGTTCGAGACGATGTCGCAGGTCAAGAAGCACCGTTCCGAGATCACCGGCTCGTTCGACCGCCACTTCATCGAGATCTTCGAGCGTCGCATCGCCACGCGCCGGCTCTCCAAGGAGAAGACGCAGGAGCTCAAGCTCGAGGAGCTGACGCTGGTCGACGACAGCGCGATGGAGGAAGAGCTCGTCGTCAACGACCTGGCGCGCAAGACCCGGAACCGCATGGACCAGGACGAGCTGCTCGGCATCCGCGCGCGGCTCGGCCACCTGCTCTCCACCGAGGACCTCGAGGACAGCGGCAACCCGCTCTCGCCCGAGACGGTGTTCGAGGCGCTGCGCCTGTCGTGCGCGAAGATCCCCGGCGATTTCGCGATCAAGCGCTCGCTGCTGAACGCCTTCCAGCCTCACGTCGCGGCCGGCATGAGCGCCGTGTACGCCGACGTGAACAAGAACCTGATCGCCCACCATATCCTGCCGCGCATCAACTTCCACGTGAAGCGCGCGCGCGACGTCGGGGTGGCGCCGCGCGCGGGCGACTCCACCGGCGCGATGGGCGCGAGCCAGGCGATGAATCTCGCGCAGCTGCTGGGCAACCCGCAGGGCGGGGCCGCGGGCATGGGCACGAGCCAGCTGATGCAGCTCGGCCAGCTGCTCCATGCCGCCGGCGTGCCGGCCGCGGCAGCGGCCCTCTCCGCGAGCCAGCAGCTCGACCTGTCGACCCTGCTCGCCGGCGTGGTGAGCGGCCCGCCGTCCGGCCGACAGGCGATGGCGCGGGTGATGGCGGAACCGTCGCAGTTCCAGTTCGAGGGCGCGCTCGAGACTCCGGCGACGCCCGAGCTGATCGGCTCGCTGACCCGGTTGCAGGGCAACGCCGGCTTCGGCCCCGCCATGGGCGCGAACCCGCTCGACTACATCGGCGCCATCGACCAGCAGGTACGCACGCAGAGCCACCCGCTCGACCAGCTCACGATCGAGCTGGTCACGATGGTCTTCGACTACATCCTCGACGATCGCGAGATCGCCGAGACGGTGAAGTCGGAGCTCGCGCGGCTGCAGATCGTCGCGATCAAGGCCGCCCTTCTGGACCGCACGTTCTTCGCGCGCCGGGCGCACCCGATGCGCCGGTTCCTCGACCAGGTCGCCGAGGCGGCGTCCGATCCGGAGGTTGCGACCGACGAGCAGTCCAAGTTCCTGTCCGGACTGCGCGGCGTCGTCGACTATCTGGTGCACGAATTCATCGACGACCTCACCGTCTTCACCGTCGCGCAGGAGACCCTCGAGAAGCTGATCGAGGAGGACTCGCAGCGCCGCGAGCAGGAGATCGCGCCCACGACCGCCGAGCTCGTGCGCAAGGAAGAGGCGGAGATCGCGCATCACACCGCGCTCGCCGAGATCAAGCGGCGCGCGACGCGCAAGAC
Source organism: uncultured beta proteobacterium (assembly GCA_963747775.1). Taxonomy (GTDB): domain Bacteria; phylum Pseudomonadota; class Gammaproteobacteria; order Burkholderiales; family SG8-39; genus JAGVSZ01. The sequence continues at coordinate 86,682 of CAVVGT010000011.1, read as the reverse complement.
CCCGGGGTTCGTCCGCGAGTTCCTGTACCACTGGTGGACGAAGACGCTGGTGGATGCGTACATCAAGAATCGCGAAGGCGACGACTCGTGGACCCACCGCCTCGGCATCGTCGACGCGCTGGTCTGGAGCGTCGCGCCGCTGCGCACGAACGAGATCCAGCAGCTCGCCTCGATGCTCCCCACGCTCATGAAGAGCCTGCTGCGCGGCATGAATGCGATCGAAATGCCGCCGGAGGCGCGCCACGCGTTCTTCAACCAGCTCATGCAGGCGCACACCACCACGATCAGTGCGGCCAAGGCGCAGGCGAAGGCCCACGCGGCGGGCGCCGAGCCGGCACCGGCCGCACCCATCGCGGAACCCGAGCCGGCAGACGATCCTGCGACCGGGCCGGTCACGAATTCGGGCATGGAGGACGACTACTGGGTCCACACCGCGATGGCGCTGGAACGCGGCGCGATGGTCGAGTTCATCGAAGGCGCGGCCACCGTTCGCTCGAAGCTCTCGTGGGTCAGCCCGAAGCAGACGGTCCTGCTCTTCACCGCGAGCGGCTCGGCCGCGCGCCAGGTGGCGCCCAAAGCGCTCGCCGGCCTGCTGCGCGATGGCAAGGCACGGCTCGTCGAGGGTGCCGAAGCGCTGATGGATCGCGTCGTCACCGCGATGGTCGGGACGACGGACACCAACGCCCTGCCTGCCGCGGCCTGAGCGCGCGGAACGTCCTCCGCCCAGCTTTTCTCCGCGACCCCGCACCGAAAGGCGGGCGCCCTCTTCGCCGCCAACCGAGGACGCCCGACCCGCGGGGTCGCGCTTTCTATTCCCCAAACGGGCGACCGATCCCTGCCGGCCACCCGCGCCGCGTAGAATCGCTGGCAAACTGAAACCACACGGGGAGCGGCTAGTGTTCGTCTGGGCAAAGGTCAATGAACGGGTCTACGGCGGATACGCGCTGCCGCACGCAACGCTCCGCGTCTCGAAGGATCCGCAGCTCGGCACGGTGGACATCACCGTTAACGATCCGGCGTTCGAAGGCGACGGGAAGTCCCACGGCGGGGGGATCACGTTGCGCCGCGAGGACGCGATGTGGCTCGCCAATGCGCTGATGCTCGCCCTGGGCAAGAAGAAGGCATTCACCTACGCACGGCAGTCGCGGGACCGGGGCACTCTGATCGGCACGGAGCCGCACGGTCCGGGCAAGTAACGGCGGGCGCAGAGGGCAAGAAGAGCCGGGAAGTCCCGGCCTGCGTGCTTCGAAGCGACTGCCGCTCAGCGATCTCCCCGCGCCGCCGGTTCTGCGCCAGGCAAGGGGCGACCGCGCTCCTCGGGTTGCGCAGGCCGGTGGAGCTGCGGGCGCGCATCGTCGCTCGCGATCCTCCGCCAGTGCGGGTCCTCGATCACCTGAGCCGCGCCGGGCGCAGCCGTCCCCAGCGCCAGGAGGAGGAGGCTCGCGTTGATTAGGCTGCGCCCGGACATCGTCTCACCCCGATTCAGGGAAACTATGCGAAGGGGACCGCAGTCCCCTTCGCAAATCCCCAATCTCAGGACACGACTCCGTGAAGAAGGAGTCGTGCGCATGCCTTACGGGTTGTACCGGTCGACGAGGTCGTACTTGCCGCGCATTTCCGCCGGGCCATGGTACTGCGTGGTCTCGACGCTCACGAACTTGCGCGGCGCCCAGTACGGCTCGGTGTAGGTGTTGTTCTCGTTCGCCACGGCGATACCTTGCGCGCCGGCGAGGCTCAGCAGCACGACTGCGATCAGCTTTTTCATGACTCGATCTCCTTGGGTTAACGGCAAATAAAGCTCTCGGGGTTGGATCGCGGCTGCGTCACCGCAACCTCGATGCCTGCAATACGCTGGCCCCCGTTGGTCGGAGGCCGTGGTCGGCGATTACTTGGGGATACTACGTAGGCGGGACGCGGAGAAATACCGGGTGGGCGCCGTGCCGGTCGCGCGGGCCGGGGCGCCATATACCGTGTGCGTGCCGCTCCGGATGCGGCGCACGCCTACTCGCCGATCTGCAGCAGCATTCCGCGCCGGCGGGCGCCGTTGAACGCGCCCAGAAACAGCGCGATTCCGGCAATCATGTAGAGGACATTCAGCCCAACCGCCGTCCAAAACTCGCGCCAGAGGAAGGTCTTCTCCAGCAGCACCGCGCGCATTCCTTCGAACACGTGGCTCGTAGGCAGGCACCAAGCCACCGCCTGCAGCCAGTCCGGGAGCACGCTCACCGGGTAGTAGATGCCGCTGATCGGCGCGGCGACGAAGATCGCGCCCCAGGCGAAGTTCTCCGCCGCGAGCCCGTAACGCATCACCAGCGCCGCGACCATTAGGCCGACCGCCCAGCCGCACGCGAGCAGGTTGGCGAAGAAGGTCGCCAGGGGAACTCCTAGGTCGAAGATCGAATAGTGGTAGAGGACCAGCGCGAGCACGATCGCCGTGCCGACGCCGATCGCGGTGCGGAAGAACGACACGGCGATCATGGAGGCCACCAGCTCGAGCGGCCGCAGCGGACTGACGAACAGGTGCCCGAGGTTGCGCGCGTACAGCTCCTCGAAGAACGAGAGCGCCACGCCGAGCTGGCCGCGGAACAGCACCTCCCAGAGCAGGAGCGCCGACACCAGCAGTCCCGGCACCTGCGCGACCCACGACGAGTTGGTGGCCAGGAACTGCGCGATGAATCCCCACAGCACCATCTGCATCGTCGGCCAGTAGGCCATCTCGATCACCCGCACCCACGACTTGCGAAAGAGGTACAGGTGGCGCAGGACCATCGCGTAGATCCGGCGGAGCGAGAGCGCGGCGGGCGAGGTCATTCGCGTTCCAGCCGGATCTCGTCGGGACCGCGCTCGACGGTGCGTTCGGGCCGCCGCGCCACGTCCAGGAACACCTCCTCCATCGTGGAGCGCCCGTAGCGCGCGATCAGCTCGGCCGGCGCGCCCGAGTCGACGATCCGGCCGGCGCGCAGCATCAGCACCGTGTCGCACATGCGCTCGACCTCGGGCATGTTGTGCGAAGCGAGCAGCAGCGTGGCGCCGGTGCGCTTCTGGTAGTCCATGAGCTGCGTGCGCACCCGGTCGCCGACGTCGGGGTCGAGCGAGGCGGTCGGCTCGTCGAGGAGCAGCAGCTCGGGCTCGTTGAGCAGCGCCTTCGCCACCGACACGCGCGTGCGCATGCCCGCGGAAAGCGCGCCGTACGCGCGCCGGAGGATGTCCGCCAGGTCGAGCTCGGCGGCAAGCGCGGCGATGCGGCGCTTCATGTCGCGGACACCGTAGAGCCGCGCGAACATCCGCAGGTTTTCTTCGACCGTGAGCTTCTTCGGCAGGTCGACGTACGGAGAAGTGAAGTTCATGCGTCCGAGGACGCGATAGCGGTGCCGCGCGATGTCCTCGCCCAGCACCCGGATGGACCCGGAGGAAGGCAGGAGCACGCCGAGCAGCATGGACAGCGTGGTGGTCTTGCCCGCGCCGTTGCCGCCGAGGAGCGCGCAGGTCGAGCCGGGCGCGACGATGAAGGAGATGCCGCGCACCGCCTCGACCGCATCGAAGCGCTTGACGAGATCGCGGACCTCGATCGCGGGCGTCACACGGTGGTCACGCGTGCGCGCCGCTGAGCTGCGCGCGCACGTAGTCGCGCCACTCCGGGAAGAGCTGCACGTCGCGACTCGCGATGACCGACTTCGTCCAGGGCGGGCCGGCCAGGAAGTCGTCGTGCGCGAACGTGGCCATCGTCCCGCCCGACTCCGCGAGGATCAGACTCCCCGCGGCGTAGTCCCACAGCATGTGATTCGCGTGCAGATAGACGTCGAACCGGCCGAGCGCGAGCCAGCACCAGTCGAGCGCGGCCGCGCCGAAGTTGCGGTAGGAGTACCAGGGCAGGCCACCGGCAAGACGCTGGGCCGCATCGCGCGGGAGGCGCTTCAGTTCCAGTGATGCGATCGCGTCGGCGAGCCGCGCCGGCGCTGGGCGCGGCGCGATCCGCTCGCCGTCGTGGTACGCGCCGCCGCCGGCCGCGGCGTGGAAGGTCTCTCCGGTCGCCGGATTGTGGACCACCCCGAGCGCGGTGCACCCGCCCTCGATCAGCGCCACCGACACGGCGTAGTAAGGAATACCCTGCAGGAAGTTGGTCGTTCCGTCGATCGGGTCGACGCACCAGGCGGCGCCTGTACCTTCGCCCCACGCGGCGACCTGCTCGCCGCGCGGCATCTCCTCGCCGATCACCGGGCAATCGCGGAGCTGGCGCAGGCGCGGGATCAGCGCCGCCTGCGCGGCGGTGTCCGCCTCGGAGAAGAGGCTGCCGTCCTGCTTGCGCTCGCCGCGGACGCGCCGCGCGCGCGGCAGGATCTCGGCCCGTGCGACCTCGCGGACGGCCGCGACGAGGGCCTCGATCATCGCAGCGGGGGTGTTATGCGTGCTTCCATTTGATCGAGCAGCCGAGGGCGGCGGTTTGCTCTTCCGGACCCTTGCCGGTCCGCGCGATGTCGACCATGGCATCGAACAGCTCGCGCCGTGCGCCTTCGACCGGGGCGGTCTTCGACGCGTCGAGGCGGCCGTGGTACTGGAGCTCGAGGCCTGCGTTGAAGCCGAAGAACTCGGGCGTGCACACCGCGTCGTAGGCCTTCGCGATCGCCTGGGTGGCATCGAGCACGTAGGGGAACGTGAAACCGGCCTCCGCCGCGACGCGCCGCATGTTCTCGAACGAGTCCTCCGGATACTCGACCGGATCGTTGGACATGATAGCGATCGAGCCGATCCCGTGGGCAGCGAGCTCCCGGCAGTCGCGGACGATGCGCGCGCGGATCGCCTTCACGTACGGGCAGTGGTTGCAGAGGAACATCACCAGCAGCCCGTTCGGGCCGCGCGCCGAGGCCAGCGTGTGACGCCGCTCGTCCACACCGGGCAAATCGAACTCGACCGCCCTCCATCCGAAATCGCAGACTCGGGATTGTGCCGCCATGCGAGACCTCGCTTCGAGAACCGCCGCTAGAATCGTAGCATGGCAAATGAGCCCTTCTGCGCGGCGCCGCGGCTCCATTGCGAGGCGACGCTCTCGCCCGGTGCGACCGTCGAGCTCTCCGAGCGTACGGCGCGCCACGTGGCCGCGCTGCGACTGCGCGTCGGCGACGCGGTGATCCTCTTCGGCGGCGACGGCCACGAGTCCGCGGCGGTGATCACCGGCACCGGCAAGCGGGGCGTCGTCGCGACGGTGCGCGAGCGGCGTGCGGTCGATCGGGAGTCGCCGCTCGAAGTGCGCCTCGCGCAGGGCGTGTGCGCGGGCGATCGCATGGATCTCGTGTTGCAGAAGGCGACCGAGCTTGGGGTCGCGGCGATCCAGCCGATCGTGACGGCGCGCTCGGTCGTCCGGCTCTCGAGCGAGCGCCAGGAGCGCCGCGAGGCGCACTGGCAGAACGTGGTGATCGCGGCGTGCGAGCAGTGCGGGCGGAACCGCGTCCCGCGCGTCGCGCCGAGCCTCGGTTTCGGGGCGTTCTTCGCAGCACCCGCAGAGGCCGGGACGCGCGTCCTGCTGGCGCCCGACGGTGAGACGACCGTCCGGTCGCTCGCACCGCGGGCGCCGGTGACCGTACTGATCGGCCCGGAGGGCGGGCTTGCGACCGAAGAGCGCGCGATTGCCGTCGCCGCGGGATTCGTAACGGTGCGTTTCGGCCCGCGCGTTCTGCGGACCGAGACCGCACCGCTCGCGGCGCTCGCCGCACTGCAAGCGATCTACGGGGACTGCTAGCGGAGGCCGGCGGGCCGACCGGCTGCTACTTGCGGGTCGCCGCCGCGAGCAGCTCGATCATCTCCGGGTTGCCGCCGCGCTTCGCGATGTCGAGGGCGGAATGACCGAGCAGGTCCCTGGCGTTCGGATCGACGCCGCGACCGACGATGAAGAGCTGCGCGGCGAGCAGGTCGTTGCGCTTCACGGCGTCGAGGAACTGGGACTTGTCGTGATAGACCATGCCCATCGCGGTGAGATCCTTGCGCGCCTGGAGTGCCGCCGCGTCGCCCGAGGTGCGCGCGTCCGCGACCACCTGCCGCTGGCTCATCGCCGCCATCGAGCGGCCGATGGAGAGCATCTTCTCGCGCTCCTGGGCCGGCACCTCGCCGAAAATCTCCAGCGCGAGCGCGTTCGCGTCCGCGTTCCGCCCGCTCAGGATCTCGTCCATTGCCTTCTGCATCGCCTTGGGATCGCCGCCCGATTGCTCCGAGGCTTGCATCAGCACGTGCACGACCGACAGGAGCTTGCCGAAGGTGGCCCAGTCGGTCTGGATCGTCGTGGACTGGGCGTGTGCAGCGCCGACCGTGCAAGCAGCGGCGAGCGCGGCGAGAGTATGTTTCAGGGCCATGGTTGACCTCCGGGTGGGCGTGGCCAGGCAATAACGCGATTGCGGGAGCGCCCGTTGACGGCGCATCCGACCGGCCGGCGAAAGCGATGCTCTAGAATGCGCCTCGTTCATGCCGGGAACAAGCCCCATGCCAGTGAAGCCCGACGCCAGCTTCGTCACCTGGTTCCGGTCGGTCGCGCCCTATTTCCGCGCGTTCCGCGGACGCACGTTCGTGATCGCCTTCGGCGGCGAGCTGGTCGCCGAGGGACGCTTCGTGGCGCTCGCGCACGACCTGAACTTGCTGCACAGCGCCGGCATCCGCGTGGTGCTGGTGCACGGCTCGCGCCCGCAGATCGAGTCGCAGCTTGCGGCGCGGCGGCAGCGCTCGCGCTACCACAAGGGCCTGCGGGTCACCGACCCGGTCGCGCTGGAGTGCGTGAAGGCCGCAGTCGGCCTGCTCCGCGTCGAGATGGATGCGCTGCTCTCGCTCGGCCTGCCGAACACGCCGATGGCCGGCGCGGCGATCAATACGGTGTCCGGGAACTTCATCACGGCGCAGCCGATGGGCGTCGTCGACGGCGTCGACTACCAGCACACCGGCACCGTGCGCAAGGTGGATGCCCAGGCGATCGCGGGCTGCCTCGACGCGGGCAACATCGTGATCACCTCCCCGATCGGCTTCTCCCCGACGGGCGAAGTATTCAACCTGGCGATGGAGGACGTGGCGGTCGCGACCGCCGCGGCGGTGCGCGCGGCGAAGCTGATCTTCTTCTCCGACGCCGCCCTCGCCGATGCCGATGGCCGCGTGCTGCCGGAGCTGAGCGCGAACGAGGCGGAGCGTCTGCTCGGGCGCGGCAGCCATCTCACCGGCGATACGCGCGCGTACCTGGCGCACGCGGTCGAGGCGGTGCGCGCGGGCGTGGAGCGCGCGCACGTCATCGCGCGCGATGCCGACGGCGCGCTTCTCACGGAGCTGTTCACCCACGAGGGCTCGGGCAGCATGATCACCGCCGACAAGCTCGAGCGCATGCGCCCGGCAAGCATCGAAGACGTCGGCGGCATCCTGCAGTTGATCGAGCCGCTCGAGGCCGACGGCACGCTGGTGCGGCGCGGCCGCGAGTTGCTCGAGCGCGAGATCGGGCGCTTCACGGTGCTGGAGCACGACCGGCTGATCCTCGGCTGCGCTGCGCTCTACCCGTTCCCCCACGCGCGCGCGGGTGAGCTCGCCTGCCTCGCGGTGCGTCCCGAATATCGCGGCGCGGGCCACGGCGAGAAATTGATGGACGCGATCCAGGAGCAGGCGCGCGCCGCGGGAATGAAGAAGCTCTTCGTCCTCACCACGCGCACCGCGCAGTGGTTCGCAGAGCGGGGGTTCGCAGTGGCGACGTCCGAGGCGCTGCCGCGCGAGAAGCGCTCGCTCTACAACTGGCAGCGACGCTCCAAGGTCCTGGTCAAGGGCCTGTAGAGCCGCGCGCTAGAATCCGCGCCTCACCGCAACTCGGAGTCGCCCCATGGCGAGAATGGTCAAGTGCGTGAAGCTCGGGCGCGCGGGAGAAGGCCTCGACTTCCCGCCGCTGCCTGGAGAGCTCGGCAAGCGCATCTGGGAGAACGTGTCGAAGGAAGCCTGGCAGATGTGGCAGGCGCAGCAGACCCGGCTCATCAACGAGAACCGCCTGAACCTCGCCGACGCGCGGGCGCGCAAGTACCTGCTCGAGCAGGCGGAGAAGTTCTTTTTCGGCGGCGGTGCCGACGAGGCGTCCGGCTACGTGCCGACCAAGCCCTGAGAGCGATCCAGTCCCGGGCAAAAACCCCGCTCGAAGCGGCGTCTCGCCGAGATTCCCTAAGCTACTCGTTCGCCGCCCGCGCGATCGCGTCGGAACGCATGTGCCGCACGTCGCGGCCCTCGACCATGTAGACCACGTACTCGGCCATGTTCTTGGAGTGGTCGCCGATGCGCTCCAGCGCCTTGGCGACGAACAGCACCTCGAGGCAGCGGCTGATCGTGCGCGGGTCCTCCATCATGAAGGTAATCAGCTGACGCAGGATCGAGCGGAACTCGCTGTCCACCGCGTCGTCCTGCCGCACCACCTCCTGCGCGGCCTTCACGTCCAGGCGCGCGAACGCATCCAGCGACTTGCGCAGCATCGCGAGCGCGAGGCCCGCGACGTGCCGCACCTCTATGCGGGGCATGTGCATCCGCTCGGCGTCGTAGATCAGCTTCGCCATGCGCGCGATCTTCTCCGCTTCGTCGCCGATGCGCTCCAAGTCGGTGATGGTCTTGATCACCGCGATCAGCAGTCGCAGGTCTCCCGCAGCCGGTTGACGGCGCGCGATGATGTGGCTGCACGCCTCGTCGAGGTCCACTTCCATCGCATTGACGCGGTGGTCGTTCTCCTGCACGGCCGCGATCTCGGCCATGTCGCCGGTGACGAGCGTGTCGGCGGCGCGGCGGATCTGCTCCTCGACCAGCCCGCCCATCTGCAGGACGCGCGTGCGCACGTCTTCCAGCTCCGCGTCGAATTGCTTGGAAATGTGCTCGGACATCGGGGCGCTCCGGGACTGGACAGTCTGATCGACGGCGATGACAGGAATATTACAGCCGCGCCGGCCGGGTCATCGTGCGCACGCCCGCGGGCGTCCCCAGGAGGACGACGTCGGCGCCGCGCCGCGCGAAGAGCCCGTTCGTCACGACGCCCACGATGTTGTTCAATTGCTCCTCGAGGCCGGCCGGGTCGGTGATTGACAGCCCGGCGACGTCCAGCACCACGTTCCCGTTGTCGGTCACGAATCCCTCGCGCAGCCGCGGGCGACCGCCGAGCTGCGCGATGGCGCGCACCACGTGCGCGCGCGCCATCGGGATCACCTCGACCGGCAGTGGAAATCCGCCCAACACCGGCACGAGCTTCGAGGCGTCCGCGATGCAGACGAACCGGCGCGACACGGCCGCGACGATCTTCTCGCGCGTGAGAGCGCCGCCGCCCCCCTTGATCATCGCGAAGCGCTCGGTCACCTCGTCCGCACCGTCGATGTACACCGGCAGCCCCTCGAGCTCGTTCACGTCGAAGAGCGCAATACCGTGCCGGCGCAGCCGCTCCGCGGTGCGCTCGGAGCTCGCCACCGCGCCCCGGATGCGGCCGCGGAAAGCGGCCAGCTCGTCGATGAAGAAGTTGGCGGTCGAGCCGCTGCCGACGCCGATGACGGCGTCTTCGACGACGTATTGCACCGCCGCACGGGCGACCGCCTGCTTCATCTCGTCCTGGGTCATGGGGCTCTCCGGCTGCGTGGATTCTAGCCGAGCGTTCCCCAGGGTCGGCCGTGGGACTTAGGCCCTTGAGCCCGCGGGCGCAATGCGGCGTAAGATGACGTCGTCCTGTGCAGCCTCGCCGTGATGCGCCCGCGCAACCTACTCGTCGGCCTCTGCATCGTTGCCGCCCCTGCGGTCGCGCAGCGGATCGACGCCCCTGCGGCGAGCGATCGAGGGCTCGGCCGCTCCGAGGGGTGGGGCGCGACAGTGGTCGACTTGACGGTGCCGAACGCCTCCCCGTGGCGGGGGGGCATGTTCGTCGGTCCGCGCAGCGGCCAAGGGTTCAGCCTCGCTCGCACCGGCGGGTTCGATCCCGGCCTGCGCGCCGGCCCGGGGGTCCTGGACACGCTGCCGCTGTCGCCTCGCCTCCTGCTTCCCGGCGCCGCGACCTTACCCGTGGACGGCGGAGCGTACCTCGACTACCGCTACTCGAACTGGACCTTCTCGTCGGCGGTCCGCCAGTCCCTCGATGATCCACGCCTTGCCGCAACGCGGATCGATTTCGGCGCGAGCTACGGCGTCAGCGTCGCGGAACGGCATTCCATCACCCTCTCCGGGGGCCTGACGCTCGGGCAATCCGGTGCAGTCGTTCCGGCGTACGGTGCCCTCGGCGGCGACGTGCTGTCGCCCAGGACGCTGCGGTACGGCGACCCGGGCGCCGGCTTCCGCCTCTCGTGGCTCTACACCCTCGACCGGAACCTGTACGTCAACACCACGCTCGGCTACGATCGACTGTACGGCGACCCGGGCGAAGGCCTCGGGTCCGATCGCGGCACGACGAGCTTCGGCACCGTATTCGGGTACCGCTTCTACTGAGTGAACTCTGCAAGAGGGGCCACGGCCCCACTTGCAACTCCCCAATCCCAGGCAAGGCTACGGTTCCAAGCGGAGCCTCGCAGGGATTTCTAACCGCCGCGCTCATGGCGGATCGATCAGCACCGTCGGCTTGACCGGCAACCCGTCCCACGGGCCCGGCCTGAATTCGAGCGCACGCAGCAGATCCTTGGCACGCGCGTTGCCGTTGTCCGCCGCCAGCTCCAGCCACGCCCGGGCCTGCACGTGATCGACCGGCACGCCGTCGCCTTTGTAGAACAAGATTCCGAGGTTGAGTTGCGCCTGAGCGTCGCGCTGATCGGCGGCACGCCGAAACCAGCGCACCGCCTCCTGCGCGTCGCGTGCGCCGTCACGCGCCTTGTCGTGGAACACGCCGAGGTTGTAGAGCGCGTCCACCTCTCCAGACGCAGCCGCAAGCCGGTACATGCGCTCGGCGCGTGCCACATCCGCCGGAACGCCCCGTCCGCTGTCGTAGGCTTGCGCCAGCCGCAGCGCCGCCGCGGGGTCGCCCCGTGCGGCGAGCGTTTCTAGCAGCCGCGTTGCCTCGTCGGTCGCTCCACGCTGGAACAGGTCTTCGGCGTCGAGTAGGGTGGCGGAGGGCGTGATCGGGATGAAGCGCAGGCTGTCCAGGAACGATCCGGCCTGCGCGCGTGCGTCCTCGTCGCCCTCGCCCGGAAGCCCGCGCTCGGAGACGCTCAATTCGACGAGCAGGTCAGGCGCGGCGGGGTGCACGCACGAACGGCCCTCCACGCGTAGAACCAGCAGACCCGCCCCGGGTGCGAGCTCCTCCGCATCAAGCCGGTAGCGGGTGCACCAGGCACCGTCGAGGTCGTCGCGTCGCTCTTCGGACCCGACGAGGCGGAACCGTGCCGGATCGAGGCCGCGCCCGCGTCGCGCACGCAGCTCGGCGGCAATCGCATCGGGTGAGCCGAACGGCCGCGCAAGCCGCGCGGAATGGACGGCTGCAACCAGCGTATGGGTCCGCGATTCGACGCGTCGCCCGAGAGCGGCGCGCGTGCGGCTCTTGGCGAGGCTGTACCAGCCCGCTCCGGCGGGTGGCCTCAGGCTGAAGCCCTGGAAGCTCCACGGCTGCTCGGGCTCGAGGATCGGGTTGGCACGCTGGGCCTGGGCGGCGCAAGCGAACGATGCGACGCACGCCCCGACGAGGAGCGCCCGTACCGCCATTCCGCGCTGCGCCCTACCGCTTGCGCGGCGGCGGCAGGTCGGTGCAGACACCCTCGTAGACCTCCGTGCCATTCCGCGCTGCGCCCTACCGCTTGCGCGGCGGCGGCAGGTCGGTGCAGACACCCTCGTAGACCTCCGCCGCCATGCCGACGCTCTCGCTGAGCGTCGGATGCGGGTGAATCGTCTTGCCGATGTCCACCGCGTCGGCGCCCATCTCGATTGCGAGCGCGATCTCGGTGATCAGATCGCCCGCGCCGGTACCGACGATGCCGCCGCCGATGATCCGGTGATGCGCCTCGTCGAAGATGAGCTTGGTGACGCCCTCCGAGCGGCCATTCGCGAGCGCCCGCCCCGATGCCGTCCACGGAAACTTGCCGACGCCGTACTTGATGCCCTGCTGCTTCGCCTCATCCTCGGTCGTGCCCACCCACGCGACCTCGGGGTCGGTGTAAGCGACCGACGGGATCACGCGCGCGTCGAAGTGGGACTTCTTCCCCGCGGCCGCCTCGGCGGCAACATGGCCTTCGTGCGTCGCCTTGTGTGCGAGCATCGGCTGGCCGACGATGTCGCCGATCGCGAAAATGTGCGGCACGTTCGTGCGCATCTGCCCGTCGACCGGGATGAAGCCGCGGTCGCTGACGGCGATCCCCGCCCTCTCCGCGCCGATCTTCTTGCCGTTCGGACTGCGGCCGACGCTGACCAAAACCAAATCGTAGCGCTGCGGCTCGGCCGGCGCCTGAGCGCCCTCGAACTTGACCAGGATGCCGTCCGACTTCGCCTCGACGCCGACGGTCTTCGTCTGGAGCATGATCTTGTCGAAGCGCTTCGCATTGAACTTCTGCCAGACGGCGACGAGATCGCGGTCGGCGCCCGTCATCAGGCCATCGAGCATCTCGACCACCTCGATGCGCGCGCCGAGGGTGGAGTAGACGCTCGCCATCTCGAGGCCGATGATCCCGCCGCCGATCACCAGCATGCGCTTGGGCACGGTCGCCAGCGACAGCGCGCCGGTGGAGTCGACGATCCGGGGATCGTCGGGAACGAACGGCAGCCGCACCGCCATCGAGCCGGCGGCGATGATCGCCTTCTCGAAGCGCACGACCTTCTTGTCGCCGGTCTTGTCCTGCCCGTCCCCGGTCGTCAGCTCGACCTCGAGATGATGCGCATCGAGGAAGTGGCCGTAGCCGCGCACGACGGTGACCTTGCGCGTCTTCGCCATGCTGCCGACGCCGCCGACCAGCTTCCCCACGACCTTGTCCTTGTGCGCGCGGAGCTTGTCGAGGTCCACCGTCGGTTTGCCGAAGCTCACGCCGATATCGGCGAAGTGCGCCGCTTCGTCCATCACTGCCGCGACGTGCAGAAGTGCCTTCGACGGGATGCAGCCGACGTTGAGGCACACGCCGCCGAGGGTCGGGTAGCGCTCGACCAGCAGCGTGTTCATCCCCAGGTCGGCCGACCGGAACGCGGCCGAGTACCCGCCGGGGCCGGAGCCGAGCACGAGCGTGTCGCAGGTGTAGTCGGCTCCACCGGAGTGCGAGGCCGCCGCGGGCGCGGGCGCAACGGCGGGCGCCGCGACCTGTAGGGCAGGTGCGGCGGGCTTGGGCAGCGCCGCGGCCGGAGCGCCTGCCGTCTCCTCCAGCACCAGGATCGGCGCGCCCTCGGACACTTTGTCGCCGACCTTCACGCCAATGCTTGTCACCACGCCGGACGCGGGCGACGGGATCTCCATCGTCGCCTTGTCGCTCTCGAGCGAGATCAGCGACTGCTCTTTCGCGACGCGGTCGCCGAGCTTGACCAGCACCTCGATGACGTCGACATCTTTGAAGTCGCCGATGTCGGGAACCTTGACCTCGAGCATCGCCGCCGCTCTACAGCATCGCCCGCCGGAAATCGGCGAGCAGTTGCGCGAGGTAGGCGTTGAACCGGGCGGCCAGCGCGCCGTCGATAACGCGGTGGTCGTAGGAGAGCGAGAGCGGCAGCATGAGCCGCGGCACGAAGCTCTTCCCGTCCCACACCGGTTGCTGCGCCGAGCGCGAGACGCCGAGGATCGCGACCTCCGGTGCATTGATGATCGGCGTGAACGAAGTGCCGCCGATGCCGCCGAGGCTCGAGATGGAGAACGTGCCGCCCTGCATGTCCGCAGGCTTGAGCTTGCCTTCGCGCGCCTGCTTGGCCAGCGCGCCCGTTTCCTTGGCGACCTCCATGATGCCTTTCTTGTCGGCGTCCTTGATGACCGGCACCATGAGCCCGTTCGGCGTGTCCGCGGCGAACCCGATGTGGTAGTAGCGCTTGAACACCAGGTTGTCGCCGTCGAGAGAGCTGTTGAACTCGGGGAATTTCCTGAGCGCCGCGACGCACGCCTTGACGAGGAACGCGAGCATGGTCAGCTTCACGCCCGAACTCTCGTTCTCCTTGTTCAGCTGGACGCGCAGCGCCTCCAGGTCGGTGATGTCGGCAACGTCGTTGTTCGTGACGTGCGGAATTATCACCCAGTTGCGGTGCAGGTTCGCGCCCGAGATCTTCTTGATGCGCGACAGCGGCTGCGTTTCGATCGGGCCGAACTTCGCGAAGTCGACCTGCGGCCAGGGCAGCACGGTGAGGCCGCCGACTGCGGGCGCAGCCGGCGCCGCCGCGCCGCGCGCGATCGCACCTTTGACGAAGGCCTGGACATCGGCGAGCACGATGCGACCCTTCGGCCCGGTGCCCGTGACCCGCGCGAGATCGACACCGAGCTCGCGCGCGAACTTCCGCACCGACGGGCTCGCATGGGGCTTGAAGCCCGCCGGGCCGCTGCCGGTGACCTCCGCGGGCACCGGCGGCGCGCGCGCGGGAATCGGCATCTCGACGGTACGGGCCATGTCTGGAGGCGGTGCCTGCGGCGCTGGCGCGGCTGCTGTCGTGGCAGCGCTCGCCTCAGTGAGCACGAGGATCGGCGCTCCCTGCGACACTTTGTCGCCGACTTTCAGCAGGATTTCCTTCACCACGCCCGCAGCCGGTGACGGCACCTCCATCGTCGCCTTGTCGCTTTCGAGCGAGATCAGCGATTGCTCGGCGGCGACCGTGTCGCCCGGCTTCACGAGTATCTCGATGACTTCGACGTCCTTGAAGTCGCCGATGTCGGGCACCTCGACGCGACGCACGGCGCCTACCGACGCGGGCTTGGTCGCCGCCGCCGCAGGGGCGGCCGCCGCTGCCGGCGCCGGCGCGGAAGCCGGCTTCGGTGCCGCATCGGCCGGTGCCGCACCCGCCTCGAGAACGAGGATCGGCGTGCCTTCGGACACCTTGTCGCCGACCTTGATGCGCACCTCCTTCACCACGCCGGCAGACGGCGAGGGGATCTCCATCGTCGCCTTGTCGCTCTCGAGCGTGACCAGCGATTGCTCGGGCGCCACCGTGTCGCCCGGCTTGACGAGGATCTCGATGACGTCGACGCTCTTGAAGTCGCCGATGTCCGGAACCAGCACTTCCTGCATCGCGCCCATTGACTCCCCTTACACCGTCGCCGGATTCGGTTTCGCCGGATCGATGCCGTATTTCTTGATCGCGTCGGCGACGAGCGAGTGCTTGAGCGCGCCGCCATCGGCGAGCGCCTTGAGCGCGGAAATCGCCACCCAGTAGCGGTTCACCTCGAAGAAGTGCCGCAGCTTCTCGCGCGTGTCGGAGCGCCCGAAGCCGTCGGTGCCGAGCACGCGGTAGTCGCGCCCCTTCGGCATGAACGACCGGATCTGGTCGGCGAAAGTCTTCATGTAGTCGGTCGACGCGATCACCGGACCTGCGCGCTCCTCGAGGCGGCTCTCGACGTAGGACTTGCGCGCCTTCTCGGTCGGGTGGAGCAGGTTCCAGCGCTCGACCTCGAGGCCCTCGCGCCGCAGTTCGGTGAAGCTCGGGCAACTCCAGATATCGCCGGTCACGCCCCAGTCCTTCTCCAGCAGCTCCGCCGCGGCGATCACCTCGCGCAGGATCGTGCCCGAGCCCATCAGCTGCACCCTGAGCGGCTTGTCCGCGCTGCCTTTGGCCTTGCCGCCCTCCTTCAGCAGGTACATGCCCTTGAGGACTCCGTCCTTCACGTTCCTGTCGGCAGGCTCGGTGAGGCCCGGGTGCGCATAGTTCTCGTTCATCAGGGTGACGTAATAGAACACGTCCTCCTGGTCGGACACCATGCGGCGCAGGCCGTCCTGGACGATCACCGCGAGTTCGAAGGCGAACGTCGGGTCGTAGGACACGCAGTTCGGAATCACCGAGGAGAGGATGTGCGAGTGGCCGTCCTCGTGCTGCAGGCCCTCGCCGTTCAACGTCGTGCGGCCGGCGGTCGCACCGAGCACGAACCCGCGCGCGCGCTGGTCGGCGGCAGCCCATGCCAGGTCGCCGATGCGCTGCAGCCCGAACATCGAGTAGAAGATGTAGAAGGGCACCATGACGACATTGTTGACGCTGTAGCTCGTCGCCGCGGCGATCCACGACGAGAACGCCCCCGCCTCGTTGATCCCTTCCTCGAGGATCTGGCCGGCCTTGTCCTCGCGGTAGTACATCACCTGGTCCTTGTCGACCGGCGTGTACTTCTGGCCTTCGGCCGAGTAGATCCCGAGCTGGCGGAACATGCCCTCCATGCCGAACGTACGCGCCTCGTCGGGGACGATCGGCACGATGTGCTTGCCGATGTTCTTATCGCGGATGAGTGCCGTCAGGATCCGCACGAACGCCATCGTGGTGGAGATCTCGCGCCCCGCGGCGGTCGGTCCCGTCACCTGCTCGAAGGCGGAAAGGTCCGGTACCTGCGGGGCCGCGTCGGCCTTGCGGCGGCGCTGCGGGAGATAGCCGCCCAGCGCCTTGCGTCGCTCGTGCAGGTACGTCATCTCCGGCGAGTCGGCCGGCGGAATGTAGAACGGCAGCGCCTCGAGCTGCTCGTCCGGTACCGGGATGTTGAAGCGGTCGCGGAACTGGCGGATCGCCTCCTTGTCGAGCTTCTTGAGCTGGTGGGTCGGGTTCTGCGCCTGCCCCTGGCGGCCGAGGCCGAAGCCCTTGATGGTCTTCGCGAGAATGACGGTGGGCTGGTCCTTGTGATTCACTGCCGCGTGGTAGGCCGCGTAGATCTTGTACGGATCGTGGCCGCCGCGATTGA
Source organism: uncultured beta proteobacterium (assembly GCA_963747775.1). Classification (GTDB taxonomy): domain Bacteria; phylum Pseudomonadota; class Gammaproteobacteria; order Burkholderiales; family SG8-39; genus JAGVSZ01. Next base: position 69,920 of record CAVVGT010000011.1, on the reverse strand, counting down.
GCCGCCAGATGTCCTCGTCGGTCATCCGCGACACCATCTCCAGCAGCTTCGGGTGCTTGCCGAAGAAATGCTTGCGGACGAACGCGCCGTCGTTCGCCTTGTAGTTCTGGTATTCGCCGTCGACCGTCTCTTCCATCACGCGGTGGAGGATGCCTTCCTTGTCGCGCGCGAGAAGCGAATCCCAGTACGAGCCCCAGATCAGCTTGATCACGTTCCAGCCCGCGCCGCGGAAGTCGCCCTCGAGCTCCTGGATGATCTTGCCGTTGCCGCGCACCGGGCCGTCGAGCCGCTGCAGGTTGCAGTTCACGACGAAGATCAGGTTATCGAGCTTCTCGCGAGAGGCCATGCCGAGCGCGCCGAGCGATTCCGGCTCGTCCATCTCGCCGTCGCCGAGGAACGCCCACACCTTGCGGTTCGCGGTGTCGGCGAGCCCGCGCGCGTGAAGGTATTTCAGGAAGCGCGCCTGGTAGATCGCCTGGATCGGCCCGAGGCCCATGGACACGGTCGGGAACTGCCAGAAGTCCGGCATCAGCCACGGGTGCGGGTACGACGAGATCCCGCGGCCGTCGACCTCGCGGCGGAAATTGAGGATCTGCTCTTCGGTGAAACGCCCTTCCTGCAAAGCGCGCGCGTAGATCCCCGGCGAAGAATGGCCCTGGAAGAAGATGAGGTCGCCGCCGTGGCCCTCGTGCGGTGCGTTCCAGAAGTGGTTGAACCCCACGCCGAACATGTTCGCCACCGAGGCGAAGCTCGCGATGTGGCCGCCGAGATCGCCTTCGCCCTTGTTGGCCTTGGCCACCATCACCATCGCGTTCCAGCGCATGAACGAGCGGTTGCGCTCCTCGATCGCGGGGTCGCCCGGCATGCGGGCCTCGAGTTGCGGCGGGATCGTGTTGATGTACGCAGTGTTCGGGCTGAACGGGATGTAAGCGCCGGACCGGCGCGCCTGTTCGATCAACTTCTCGAGCAGGTAGTGCGCGCGCTCGGGGCCTTCGCGCTCCAGCACCGCATCGAGCGCGTCGAGCCACTCCCCGGTCTCGAGAGTGTCGGGATCGTTGGCGGCGCGGAAATCGGGGACGGCGGCCATCTTGATGCTCCTGGGGGTGGGCGCTTGCCGGCTCGGCGGTGTTCTTCTTTGCCGACGAAGCTTAATCGGCGGTCGAAAACGAAGCAATTCGACGTGAATGCATTTTTTCTTTATCCGGAAGCGCTTTCCGGATTGTACAAGGCACTACCCGACGGGCCAAGCGCCTGAGAATGAGGCGATGCCGGTAGAATCGCGGCCCCTGTTTCGCCTCGCGAAGCCCCCACCGTGGACACCCGCATCATCGACGGCGTCGCGCTATCCCGACGCATCCGTGCCGCGCTTCGCGAGCGGGCCGCGCGGCTGACGGCGCGGGCCGGCCCGCCTGGGCTGGCGGTGATCATCGTCGGCGACAACCTGGCCTCGAAGGCCTATGTGCGCCACAAGGTCAAGGCGTGTGCAGACGTGGGGCTGCACTCCGTGCAGCTCGAACTGCCGGACGCGACAACGGAGGCGGAGCTGCTCGCGCGTATCGGGGGCTTCAACGCCGATCCCGTCGTGCACGGCATCCTGGTCCAGCTGCCCCTGCCGAAGCACCTCTCGACCGGGGCGGTGCTGCGCGCAATCTCGCCCGACAAGGACGTCGATGGCTTCCATCCGCTCAACGTGGGCCTGCTCGTCACCGGCGGCGCGGGCCTCGTGCCCTGCACCCCGGCCGGCGTGATGGAAATTCTGGATGCCGAGGGCGTGACCCCGTGGGGCTTGCACGCGGTGGTGGTCGGCCAGAGCAACATCGTCGGCAAGCCGCTCGCGCATCTGCTCTTGCAGAGAGGGGCCACGGTCACCATCTGCAACTCCAAGACCCGTGAGCTCGGAAGCCACACGATACGTGCGGACATTCTGGTGGCGGCCGTCGGCAGGCCGAAACTGATCACCCGCGAAATGGTCAAACCGGGCGCGGTCGTGATCGACGTCGGGATCAGCCGTCCGCCAGACGGCAAGCTCGTGGGCGACTGCGACTTCGCGGGCCTGCTCGGCGTCGCCTCGCGTCTGACGCCCGTGCCGGGTGGCGTGGGGCCGATGACGATCACGATGTTGCTCGCAAACACGATCCGCGCCGCGGAGCGCGCGCTCGAGCGGCGCGCGTAATGCGCCGCATCGCATACTCCAAATCATATGCACGACACGGCAAACCCTCTGCTTGATTTCTCCGGACTGCCGCGCTTTGCCGCGGTGCAGACCGACCACATCACACCCGCGGTCGACCAGTTGCTCGCGGAGAACCGCGCGCTGATCGATCGGCTCACTCGGGGCGACACGCCGGCGACGTGGGAGGGCTTCGTGCGACCGCTCGAGGACGCGAACGAGCGCCTCGGTCGTGCGTGGGGGGTAGTGGGGCACCTGCACGCCGTGCTCGACTCGCCCGCGCTGCGCGAGGCGTACAAGGCGAACCAGCCGAAGATCGTCCAGTACTGGACCGAGCTCGGCCAGAATCTCGCGCTCTTCGCGCAGTACAAGGCGTTGCAGGCCGGACCGGAGTTCGCGACGCTCTTGCCCGCGCAGCGCAAGGTGGTCGAGAACGAGATTCGCGACTTCCGCCTGTCCGGCGCCGAGCTCGACGCGGAACGCAAACGTCGCTTCGGCGCGATTCAGGAGGAACTCGCGAAGCTGTCGACGCAGTTCTCCGAGAACGTGCTCGACTCGACCAACGCCTTCGCGATCCACGTGACCGATCGCGCGGCGCTCGCGGGCATCCCGGACGACGTGCTCGAACCTGCGCGCGCCGCGGCGGAGAAAGACGGCAAGGGCGGATGGAAGCTCGTGCTACAGGCGCCCTGCTACGTCCCGGTCATGCAGTACGCCGACAAGCGCGCCCTGCGCGAGGTCATGTATCGCGGGTGGGCCACGCGCGCTTCCGAGGAGTTCGCCGGGGCATTCGCCGCCAGGAGCACGTTCGAGGCACGGACGAACGGCGTGCCGGGCGAGGCTCCGCCGGCGGCAGGCACGCTCGCTGAGTGGGACAACACCGAGCTCATCGGGCACATCCTGCGCCTGCGGCGCGAGGCGGCGCAGCTCCTCGGCTACGCGTCGCACGCCGAAGTATCGCTGGTGGCGAAGATGGCCGAGTCGCCGCGACAGGTGATTGCGTTCCTCGAGGACCTCGCCGCCAAGGCCATGCCTTACGCGCGGCGTGACATGGCGGAGCTCACCGAGTTCGCCGCGCAGGCGCTCGGGCTCGAGACGCTCGAGGCCTGGGACGCCGCGTACGCCTCCGAGAAGCTGCGCGTCGCGCGCTACGCCTTCTCGGACCAGGAGGTGAAGCAGTACTTCCAGGAGCCGAATGTGCTCGCCGGCATGTTCCGCCTGGTGGAATCGATCTACGGCCTGCGCATCGTGGACGATCGCGCCGAGACCTGGGATCCGGGCGTGCGCTTCTTCCGCATCGACGATGCCGCGGGTCGTCTGGTCGGCCGCTTCTACCTCGACCCGTACTCGCGCGAAACCAAGCGCGGCGGCGCGTGGATGGACGAGGCGATCGTGCGCCGCCTGGTGCGCGACGCGGTGCAGGCCCCGGTCGCGCACCTCGTGTGCAACTTCCCCGCGCCGGTCGGCGGGAAGCCGGCGCTGCTCACGCACGACGACGTGATCACCCTGTTCCACGAGTTCGGCCACGGGCTGCACCACCTGCTCACCCGCGTCGACTATAGCGGCGTGTCCGGCATTCGCGGGGTGGAGTGGGACGCGGTCGAACTGCCAAGCCAGTTCATGGAGAACTTCTGCTGGGAGTGGCAGGTGCTCGAGCACATGACCGCACACGTGGACACCGGCGCGCCGTTGCCGCGCGCGCTGTTCGACCGGATGGTCGCAGCCAAGAATTTCCAGTCGGGCATGCAGACCGTGCGGCAGCTCGAGTTCGCGCTGTTCGATATGCACCTGCACGACGACTTCGACCCGGCAGGCGAGCGCACACCGCTCGCCCTGCTCGACGAGGTGCGCGCGCGAACGGCCGTGCTGATCCCGCCGCGCTTCAACCGCTTTCCGCACGGCTTCTCGCACATCTTCGCGGGCGGATACAGCGCCGGCTACTACAGCTACAAGTGGGCCGAGGTGCTGTCGGCGGACGCGTACGGCCTGTTCGAGGAGCGCGGCGTACTCGATCCGGAGACCGGCTCGCGCTTCCGGGACGAGATCCTCGCGGTCGGCGGCAGCCGGCCCGCAATCGAGTCATTCAAGGCGTTCCGTGGGCGCGAGCCGAGCGTCGACGCACTGCTGCGGCACAACGGCATGGCCGCGTGAGCCCCTGAGCAGGGGCCCCACGCTTGCGTGGGGATGCGAACAAGGCGCATCGCGGCCGGCCGCCGACGCCCCGGGGGGAGTCCCCGTGCCCGAACGGAGGTGGGGCGCGTCGACCGCGGCGTGACCCTGTGGATTATTGCCGCGCCCGAGCGGGGCACGCGGCGGGGTGCACCCGACCCCGGTGCTATCATGCCTGCGTCATGAAACGCCCCTGACCGGGAGACCTCGATGCCACGCATCCTGTTCGCAGCCGTAGCGCTTCTCTGCGCGGCCACCGTCGCCGCGCAGGCCTATCGCTGGGTGGACAAGGACGGCAAGGTCCACTACTCGCAGACACCGCCACCGCCGACGGAGGCAACGAACGTGCAGAAGCGTTCGGCCGGCGGCAGTATGGTCGAGAGCGGCCAGCAGTCGTACGCGACGCAGCAGGCCGCAAAGAATCACCCGGTCACGATCTACACCGCGGAGAATTGCGCCGATGCATGCAAGGATGCGCGCACGCTCCTGTCAAATCGCGGCGTGCCGTTCCGCGAGGTTGCGATCACCGACGAGAAGAGCCGCGCCGAACTGAAGAAAGTGTCCGGCAGCGACGAAGTCCCGGTGCTCACGGTCGGCAAGCAAATCACGAAGGGCTACTCCGCGGACGTATGGCATACCGTGCTCGACAGCGCCGGATATCCGCGCAATGCTGCGCCGCTCGCGGCGAAGGCTCAGAAGCCCGCGGCGCAAGTCGCTGCAAAGGCGGAGACGCCGCAGCAGGCGGCCGCGGCGCAGGCGCCATCGGGGCGTTATGCACCGCCGGCGCCCGACGCGAAGGAAGCGAAGGTACTGGCCGACCAGGCCGCGCGCACGACCGGGCGTTACGCGGTCCCGGCCGCGGCAACCGACCCTAACGCGCCCGCAGCGGCGAGCCAGGGTCCCTACGCGCCGAAGTAACGCGGAGAACCGCGAGCGCGCGTTCGGGGCTGTGCTGCCTCGAGCTCAGTCGGCCTTCTCGCCGAGCTACTTCGCCAGCGGCCCGGTCTGGCGCTCGTCGATCTCGAAGACGATATAGCCCTGAAGTAACGGGCGGTCCGAGAGCAGTGCATCGTACTGCGCCGTGCCGAGCCGGCCCCCGCCCGATTTGGCGCCGGCGCTAAACTCGCGCGCATGAAGCTCGCCACCTGGAACGTCAACTCGCTCAAAGTCCGTCTCCCTCACCTGCTCGACTGGCTGGCGCGGCAAGCGCCCGACGTCCTCTGCCTCCAGGAAACCAAGACCGAGGATCCGAGTTTTCCGGTGGCCGCGATCGAGGCGGCGGGTTATCGAACCGCTTTCTCCGGCCAGAAGACCTACAACGGCGTCGCCATCGTGTCGCGCGTCCCGCTCGCAGACGTCCAGGCTGGCATCCCCGGCTTCGAGGACGACCAGAAGCGCGTGGTCACCGCGACGGCGGACGGCGTGCGCGTGGTGTGCGCATACGTCCCGAACGGCCAGGCGGTCGGCAGCGAGAAGTACGAATACAAGCTGCGCTGGCTGCGCGCGTTCGCGGACTCGCTCCGCTTGGAGCTCGCGCGACATCCGCGCCTCGTCGTGCTGGGCGACTACAACGTCGCGCCGGAGGACCGCGACGTGCACGACCCGAAGCTGTGGGAAGGGCAGGTACTGTGCAGCGAGGAGGAGCGTGCCGCATTCCGGCGCCTGCTCGATCTCGGCCTGAAGGACAGTTTCCGGCTCTTCGCTCAGCCGGAAAAGTCGTTCACCTGGTGGGACTACCGCATGAACCAGTTCAAACGGAACATGGGGCTGCGGATCGATCACATCCTCGTCTCGCCCGAGCTCGCGTCCCGCTGCACGCGCTGCGCAATCGACGTGGAGCCGCGCCGCCTCGAACGGCCCTCGGATCACGCTCCGGTGCTGGCGGAGATCGCGACGGAGTGAGTTGCGGCATCCGCCGGCGGTGCGCGCGCGTACCATCGGTCTGGCGCAGCATGCCGCCCCTGCGAGCCGCCCATGGACCTCGTCGAGAGCATCAGGAAGCGCGGCTTCAAGAAGTGGTACGAGCGTCAGCTCATCGAGAGCCATCTGTATCTCGTCACCTGCTTTCTTTGCATGATCCTGGTGGCGGCGTGCGCGGAGCAGCTCAACTTCCGTGCGCCAGGCGCGACACCGGTGCTCATGCTCGCGCTCGTGCTGGGGGGCGGCTTCGTGGGTCTCTTCGCGTGGCAGCGTTACAAGGCGATCATGACGGTCGCCGAGATCTACGGCGACCATTCGACGTGCGGTCAGTGCAACGCGTACGCGAAGTTCGATGTGCTCGACTGGGGCGACCCACCGCCGCTGGCGCCGAGCGGCGCCGCGCCGGCGGCCGCCGCAGGGCCCTGGCTCAAGGTGCGCTGCCGCAAGTGCGGCAATCTCTGGACGATGCCGTGAGTCAGCCGCGTCGTGCGGCGTCTTGCTCCTCGGGCGCCTCCGCCACCCAGGCGTCGAGCAGAGTGTATGCGACCGCGAGGATCACCGGCCCGACGAACAGTCCGAGCAGGCCGAACGCGAACAGTCCGCCGATGACCCCGGCGAAGATCAGGAGCAGCGGCAGGTCGGCACCCTTTTTGATGAGGATCGGACGCAGGACGTTATCGAGGCTGCCGACGATCAGCGTCCAGACGAGCAGAGCGACAAACCAGGCGGTCGCATCCTTCCACCAGAGCCACGCGAGCGCGCATACGAGCACCGGCACCGCGCCGATCTGGGCCAGCGCGAGCATGAACATCACGGCGGTGAGCACCGCCGCGAACGGAACGCCCGCGACGGCGAGGCCGATCCCGCCGAGCAGCGACTGCACCAGCGCAGTCACCACCACGCCGAGCGCCACGCCGCGGATCGCCTGGCCGGCGAGGCGCACGACGTTGTCGCCACGATCACCCGCCAGGCGCCGGCCGAAGCGCCGCACCCACCGCGCCGCATCCTCGCCGGTCGCGTACATGATCGCGGAGATGACGATGGTCAGCAGGAACTGAACGCTCACCAATCCGAACCCGCCCACCTCTGCGACGAACCATCGCGTGATCCGGCCGCCGTAGGGCGCGACGACGTGAGCGAGATCCTCGAAGCCCCTGGCCGCGTATTGCTGCCACAGCGCGGCGATCCTCTCGCCGACCAGAGGGATCTGCTCGACGATCGCGGGCGGCGGCGGAAGCTTCAGATCGGACAGCCCCTTCGCCCAGCCCGCCATCTCGTCGGCGTTTGCAACGATCGTGCCGATCGCGGCCGAGAACGGAGCGACGAAGATCAGCAGCAGCGCCGCCGTCATCACCGTTACGGCGAGCGCGCGCTTGTTCCACAGTCGATGCTGGATCACGAGCATGATCGGCCAGGTCGACACGACGATCATCGTCGACCAGATGATCGCCGCCAGGAATGGCCGCAGGATCCAGAACGAGGCCGCAATGAGCGCGAAGATGAAGAGCACCGCGAGGACGGTGCGGGCGAGATCGCGTCGGAGGTCGGTTTCCATGATCGTTCTGGGACAGAGGACGAGATAGTAACCGGCACTCACGCCGTCGGTCGCGCGGGCAGGTCGGGCGGGCGCGTGCGCTATAGTGTTGAGCCTCGACAATGACTTCGCCGGCCGGTCCTCCGACTCCCCGCCCTGCCGCCACCCTGGTCGTCGTGCGTGACGGCGAGGGCGGCATGGAAGTGCTGTTGATGCATCGGACGAAGGCGATGGACTTCGCCGGTGGCGCTCACGTGTTTCCCGGCGGCGCGGTGGACGCGGCCGACGCGGCGCTCGCCGCATCATGCGCCGGGCTCAACGACGCGCAAGCCAGCCTGCGCCTCGAGATCGCCTCCGGCGGTCTTTCCTACTGGATCTGCGCGATCCGCGAGTGCTTCGAGGAGGCGGGGCTGCTATACGCCTATGCGGGCGACGAGCTGCTGCATTTCGACTCGCCGGTCGCGCGCGAAGATGCGCCGAGCCTGCGGCGCGCGCTGAATACGGGCGAGACGACGTTCGGCGCGATGATCGCCGCGCTCGGCGTGCGGCTGGCGACCGATCGGCTCGCCTATCTCTCGCACTGGATCACCCAGGCCGGCCGGCCGCGCCGCTACGATACGCGCTTCTTCATCGCCGCGGCGCCCGAGCACCAGCGGCCGATGCACGACGCCGGCGAGACGGTGGCGCATGAATGGGTCGTGCCGCACCTTGCACTGGAGCGGCATGCGCGCGGTGACATTCAGCTCATGTTCCCGACGCTTAAGACGCTCGAGCTGCTTGCGGAATTCGCCCGCGTCGCCGACGCGCTCGACTACGCGCACACGCCGCGCGCGATGCCGCCGATGTCGCCGCGGCTCGCGTCCGGGCGCGACGGCCCGAAGCTCCTCGTGCCGGGCGACTATGCGTACGCCGAGGTCGACAAGCTCGACCCCGAGGGCAAGGGGACCGCGGCGTACGAGATCCTGCCGGGCGTGCCCGTACGGATCGCGCCGCGGATCGTGCGCCTGACCGCGCCCAACCCCGGCGTGATGACAGGGCCGGGGACGAACACATATCTCCTCGGCGACGCGGCGTCAGGCATTGCGGTGATCGACCCGGGGCCCGCAATCGATGCACACGTCCAGGCCATCGTCGATGGCGCCGCCGGACCGATCCGCTGGATCCTCTGCACCCACACCCACGTCGATCACTCACCCGCCGCGGCGCCGCTGGCGGCTCGAACCGGTGCGCACGTGCTCGGCATGCGCGCCTCGTTCCCGGAGCGCCAGGACGCGACTTTCGCGCCCGCGCGCGAGCTCGTGCACGGCGAGCGGCTCGACGTCGGCGGCTGCGCGCTGCGCGTGCTGCACACGCCGGGCCACGCGTCGAACCAGCTCTGCTTCCTGGAGGAACGCGAGCGCGTCCTCTTCACCGGCGATCACCTGATGCAGGGCTCGACGGTCGTGATCAACCCGCCCGACGGCCACCTGGCGACCTATCTTGCCAGCCTGCGGCTGTTGCTTGCCGAGGAGATCGCGTACATCGCACCCGGCCACGGCTTCCTGATGGGCAAGCCGCATGAGATGGTGGAGCGCGTGCTGGTGCACCGGCTCGCGCGTGAAAACAAGGTTCTCGCACAGCTTGTCGCACACGGGCCCGCGACGCTCGACGACCTTGTCCCGCACGTCTACGACGACGTGCCCGCGCGCATGCACCCGGTCGCGAGCCGGTCGCTGCTCGCGCACCTGATCAAGCTGCGGGACGAGGGCCGCGCCGTCGAGGCGGGCGGGCGGTGGTTGCCGATGCCGGGCTGAGGTTGCGACGGGGTTAGCGGGTGGCCGCATCGGCCGGTGCCCGCTAGAATCTGCGCCTATCCGGGCACGCGCGACGGGTCAGGTCGAAGTGCAGTAGCCGCGTTCCTCCGCACCAAGAAAAACGCCCGCGTGAAGCGGGCGTTCCTCCGACGCAGGGCGCCGGTCAGTCGATCTTCTGGTACGCCGGCAGCGTGAGAAACTCGACGTACTCGCCGGTGGTGAGCTCGTCGAAGAGTTTCGCCGCCTCTTCGTACTTGCCCGTCTTCCACGCCTCGTCGCCGAGGTAGGTCTTCACCTTCGGCAGCTCTTGATTCAGAAGCTGCCGGAAGAGCTCGACCGTCACCTTGCGGCCGTCATCCAGCACGCCTTTCGGCGAACGGATCCACTGCCAGATCTGCGAGCGCGAGATCTCGGCGGTGGCGGCATCCTCCATCAGGTTGAACACCGGCACGCAGCCGTTGCCCGCGAGCCAGGCGCCGAGGTACTGGATGCCGACGCTGATGTTGCCGCGCAGGCCCGCCTCGCTGATCGGCTTCTCGGGCTGGAAATTCAGCAGATCCTTCGCGGTGACACTTACGTCCGGCCGCTGCTTGCCGTACTGGTTCGGCGTCGGCATGTGTTGGTCGAACACCGCTTTCGCGATCGGCACGAGGCCGGGGTGCGCGACCCAGGTGCCGTCGCAGCCGTCGGTCACTTCGCGCAGCTTGTCCGCGCGCACCTTCTCGAGTGCGGCGTCGTTCGCGACCGGATCGTTCTTGATGGGAATCTGCGCCGCCATGCCGCCCATCGCCGGCGCGTTGCGACGATGGCAGGTCTTTACGAGCGACAGCGCGTAGGCGCGCATGAACGGCGCGGTCATCGTCACCTGCGCGCGGTCCGCGAGACAGAAATCTTTGTTGACGCGGAACTTCTTGATGCACGAAAAGATGTAATCCCATCGGCCGATGTTGAGACCCCCCGAGTGATCCTTCAGCTCCCACAGGATCTCGTCCATCTCGAACGCCGCGAGCACCGTCTCCACGAGCGCAGTTGCCCGGATCGAGCCGTGCGGCACGCCGAGCTCCTTCTGCGCGAGCGTGAAGATGTCGTTCCAGAGGCGCGCCTCGAGATGGCTCTCCATCTTCGGCAGGTAGTAGTAAGGTCCCGAGCCGCGCGCGAGCAACTCCTTCGCGTTGTGGAAGAAGAGCAGCGCGAAGTCGAAGATGCCGCCCGAGACCTGCTTGCCGTCGATCAGGACGTGCTTTTCGTTCAGGTGCCAGCCGCGCGGGCGCGGGATCAGCACGGCCGTCTTGTCGTTGAGCCGGTACTGCTTGCCGCCCTGCTCGAAGAAGATCGTGCGGCGGACAGCGTCGCGCAGGTTGAGCTGCCCGTCGATCATGTTGTCCCACGTCGGGCAGTTCGCATCCTCGAAGTCCGCCATGAAGGTCGACGCACCGCAATTGAGGGCGTTGATCACCATCTTGCGGTCGGTCGGTCCCGTGATCTCGACGCGGCGGTCGAGCATGTCCTTCGGCTGGCCGGCGATCTTCCACTCCGACTCTCGAATCGATTTCGTGTCGGGGAGGAAGTCGGGCAGCTTTCCGGCGTCGAACTCCTTTTGCCGTGCAGCACGCCGCGTCAGCAGCTCCTGCCGGCGCGGTTCGAAGGCGCGATGCAGCTTGGCGACGAAGGCCATCGCCTCGGGGGTGACGATCTGCGCGTACTCGGGAGTGACGCGGCCGTGCACTTCGATGCCGCCGGCATACTTGTCGGTCATGGGGGACTCGCGCACAAAGAGGATGGAGAGCCGAGATTCTACCTTTGCTGCGGCACGGAATCTTTGATCTTGGCCCCTATTCCGGATAGTGGAATGGATCGCCAGGAGGTGGCCAGCCTACCCCACCTCAAGTGGTGGGCAGGTGCAAAAAAGGTGCCGGTCCCCGTAGACGTTGTCGACCCGCCCGACCGGCGACCAGTACTTTGCCTGTTTCAGCGATGGCACCGGGTACGCCGCGAGTGAGCGCGGGTACGAATGGCTCCACTCGTCCTCACTGACCGCGCGCGCAGTGTGTGGCGCGTGCTTGAGCGGGTTGTCGTCTCGGGTCCAGCGTGCGCTCTCGATCGCCCGGATCTCGGCACGGATTGCGATCATCGCCTCGATGAACCGGTCGAGCTCGGGCTTTCCCTCGCTCTCGGTCGGCTCGACCATGAGCGTGCCCGCGACCGGGAACGACATCGTCGGTGCGTGGATGCCGAAGTCGATCAGACGTTTCGCGATGTCCTCCGCGGTCACGCCGCTTGCCTCCTTCAGCCCCCGCGGGTCGAGGATGCACTCGTGCGCGACGCCGCCGCCTTCGCCCGTGTAGAGGATCCGGAAATGCGGCGCGAGGCGCCGCGCCACGTAGTTCGCGTTGAGCACCGCGACGCGCGCCGCTTCGGTGAGGCCGCGGCCACCCATCAGCGCAATGAACGCCCACGAGATCGGCAGGATGCCCGCGCTGCCGTACGGTGCCGCCGCGACCGGGCCGACGGCGCCCGGCTTCAGCGGATGCCCGGGCAGGAACGGCGCGAGGTGCGCCTTTGCCGCGACCGGCCCCACCCCCGGCCCACCGCCCCCGTGAGGAATGCAGAAGGTCTTGTGCAGGTTGAGGTGCGAGACGTCGGCGCCGAAGTGCCCGGGCGATGCGGCGCCCATCAATGCGTTCAGGTTCGCCCCGTCCAGATAGACCTGCCCGCCGTGCTCGTGGACGATCGCACAGACCTCGCGGATGTTCGGCTCGAATACGCCATGCGTCGACGGGTACGTCACCATGATCGCCGCGAGGTCCCGCGCATGCGCCGCCGCCTTCGCGGCGAGATCGTCGAGATCGACGTTGCCCGAGGGATCGGTCGCCACCACCACGACCTCGCAGCCCGCCATGTGCGCCGAGGCCGGGTTCGTCCCGTGCGCCGAGCCGGGCACGAGCACGACGTGACGATGCCCGTCCCCGCGGCTCGCGTGATAGGCGCGGATGGCGACGAGCCCAGCGAACTCGCCCTGCGCGCCCGAGTTGGGCTGGAGCGATACGGCATCGTAGCCGGTGATCGCGCACAGCCAGCGCTCGAGGTCGGCGGCGAGCTCTCGATATCCCTGCGCCTGGTCGTCGGGCGCGAACGGATGCAGGTTCGCGAACTCCGGCCAGGTGATCGCGAGCATCTCGGTGGTCGCGTTCAGCTTCATCGTGCAGGAGCCGAGCGGGATCATCGTGCGGTCGAGGGCGAGGTCCTTGTCGGCCAGCGCGCGGAGGTAGCGCAGCATCGCCGTCTCGGAGCGGTAACGGTGGAATACCGGATGCGCGAGAAACGCGCTGGTGCGCTTCAGGCCCGCGGGCAGACGCTCGGGTGCATCGGCGTCGACCGCCGTCCACGAAGGAGCGCCTGGTCCGCGCAATGCAAAGACGTGCCAGAGCGCCTCGACTTCGGCGGCGGTCGTGGGTTCGTCGAGTGCGATCCCGATCGATTGGGTGTCGACGTGTCGGAGATTGATCCTCGCAGCCAGTGCCCGCGCATGGAGGGCCGCCGTCTCCGCGCCGGTGCAGACGACGATCGTGTCGAAGCAGTGCCGCGTCGGGACCTGCCAACCCTGCCTCTCCAGCCCGTGCGCGAGGACGGCCGCGTGCCGTTGGACCCGGCGTGCGATCGCCTTCAGCCCCTCGGGGCCGTGATAGACCGCGTACATGCCCGCCATGACGGCGAGCAGAACCTGCGAGGTGCAGATGTTGCTCGTCGCCTTCTCGCGGCGGATGTGCTGCTCGCGCGTCTGGAGCGCGAGGCGGTAGGCGGTGTCGCCATGACTGTCGACGGTCGCGCCAACCAGCCGGCCGGGCAGGCCGCGCTTGAGCGCGTCGGTGCAGGCGAGAAACGCGGCGTGCGGCCCGCCATAGCTCATCGGAACGCCGAACCGTTGGGTCGACCCCACCGCGATGTCGGCGCCGAGTTCCCCCGGCGGCACGAGCAGCGCGAGGGCGAGCACGTCGGCGGCGACGGCGACGTACATCCGCCTCGCGCGCAGTTTCGCGATGAGATCGCGGTAGTCGACGATCTCGCCCGTCGTGCCGGGGTACTGCAGCAGCACGCCGAAGTAGTCGCCGGCCAGCGCTTCGTCGGGCGCACCCACCACGACGCTGACGCCGATCGCCCCGGCGCGGGTGCGCACGACCGCGATCGTCTGCGGATGGCAGTCGGCGGCCACGAAGAATGCTTGACTCGACGACAGGGCGCTGCGCAGGCAAAGCGCCATCGCCTCGGCCGCCGCGGTCCCCTCGTCGAGCAGCGACGCGTTCGCGACGTCGAGCGCGGTGAGGTCGGTGATCATCGTCTGGAAGTTCAGCAGCGCTTCCAGCCGTCCCTGCGAGATCTCCGGCTGATACGGCGTGTACGACGTGTACCAGGCCGGGTTCTCGAGAACATTCCGCAGGATGACGGTCGGCGTGTGCGCCGCGTGGTAGCCCATGCCGATGAACGAGCGCAGCGCCTTGTTCTTCGCCGCGAGCCCCTTCAGCGCCGCGAGCACCTCGGCCTCGTCGCCGACGGCAGGAAAGGCGAGCGGCTCGCGATCGCGGATGGTTTCGGGGACGAGCCGCTCGACGAGCTCGTCGAGCGACGCGAATCCCAGCTCGGCGAGCATCGCCTGCTGCTCGGCCGGGGTCGGACCGATGTGCCGCGCGGCGAAGCCGGGCAGCGCGCCCGCGGTCAGGGCTGGCCGCGCGGTCACTTCGACGACTCCGCCGTTGCCGCGTATCGCGTCGCGTCGAGCAGTGCGTCCAACTCGTCCGGGTTCGACGGCTTCAGCCTGTAGAGCCACGCCGTGAACGCGTCTTTGTTGATTTCCTCCCAATGGTCGGGAATCCCGTCGTTGACGGCGACGACTTCGCCCGAGATGGGCGCGTAGACGTCGGATGCGGCCTTCACGGACTCCACCACGCCGACCGCCTCGCCCGCCTTGACCTTCGCACCGACCTTCGGGAACTCGACGAACACGATGTCGCCGAGCGCTTCCTGCGCGAAGTCGGTGATGCCGACCGACGCGGTGCCGTCCGGCTCCACGCGCACCCATTCGTGCGTCTTCGAGTACTTCAGCTCCGACGGCATCTTGGTCATGGCTTTCCCTCGCTGAGGAATTCTTCGATCAGGCTCTTGCCGTCGCGCACGAACGGCGGGCGCACGGCGACGGCGCGAAGCCGCTTGCCGCGGATCTCGACCTCGATCGCGTCGCCGGGCTTCACCGCAGCCGGCACGCGCGCGAGCGCGATCGAGCGCCCGAGCGTGGGCGCGAACGAGCCGCTCGTGGTCATGCCCGCGCCCTGCGGCGCGTACACCGGCTGGTGCGATCGGAGCACGCCCTGGTCGAGCAGCATGATGCCAAGCAGCGTGCGCCCGGCCGTTGCCGCGTCGAGGGCAACGTGTCCAACGAAGTCGCGTCCTGCCTTCATGTCCACGGTCCAGGCAAGGCCCGACTCGAATGGACTCGTCGTATCGTCCATGTCCTGGCCGTACAGGCTCATGCCCGCCTCGAGGCGCAGCGTGTCGCGCGCGCCGAGGCCGCACGGCTTCACGTTTGCGCGCGCGAGCGAGCGCCATGCACGCGGCGCGAGCGGCGCCGGCAGCATCATCTCGAAACCGTCCTCACCGGTGTATCCGGTGCGCGCGACGAACCAGTCGCGGAAGAACGTTCCCTGAAAACGCCGCAGCGCCGACGTTGCGGCATTCAATCCCGGGAATGCGTGCCACGCGAGCTCGCGCGCATACGGGCCCTGCACCGCGATCAGGGCGAGATCCGGTCGCGGCACGATCTCCACCTCGCGGGCACCGCTCGCGGCGCGCGTGCCGAGCCATTCGAGGTCCTTCTCCGCAGTGCCGGCGTTGACGACGAGACGGAATGCGCCGTCGGCGAGGAAGTAGGCGATCAGATCGTCCACCACGCCACCGTGCTCGTTCAGCATGCACGAGTAGAGCGCGCGACCCGGCGCGTCGAGTTTTGCGACGTCGTTGGCCAACACGTAGCGGAGAAAGTCGCGCGCGCCGGGGCCGAGGACTTCCACGACGCGCATGTGCGAGACGTCGAACATGCCCGCCGCGCGCCGCACCGCGTGGTGCTCCTCGATCTGCGAGCCGTAGTGGAGCGGCATCTCCCAGCCGCCGAATTCGACGAGCTTGGCGCCCGCTGCCCGGTGGAGCGCATTCAGCGCAGTCTGCTTGAGCACCGCGTCTCCCATTCGCAAACGAAAAAGGGCGAAGCGATCGAGTCGCTTCGCCCTCTCTGTCCTCGGTACCTGAGAGATTACGGGGATCCTCCACGCGCACCGGCGCGTGCCCCGCGTGCCCCTTCGGTGGCCCGGCACGCTCAGCGGAAACCGCGGCCGGACGCTCTCCAGAGTGGCCCGCCGTCGATGGTGTTCAGCCTGAGCGGTTCACGGGCGTTTGCGCCTTCGGCGGTGCCGTCCGGTGCTTCCGGATCCGGCACGCTCTCCCATCGCGGCGATCGGCCGATTGCGGCGAAAGCTTAGCACCTTCCACGGGGCCGTCGTGCGCGGCTATTTCCTGTCGTGCTCCGGCCGCGACACGGCAAGCTCGATGGAGATGGCGGCCAGCTCCGTATAGGTCGCCTCGACGCGATCTCCGACCTGAACGAGTTTGAACTGCTCCGCGCTGGGCGCCTTGAGCTCGACCGTCTGCTTCGGGCCCCGCAGCGTGACCGTTCGCCTGGCTGCGTCCTTCGCGACGACGTCCGCGGCGACGGTCACCCGGCGCGCACCACCGTCCGCACTGGCTTCCGTCCGCTCGCGCACGCCGGATCCGCCCTTCCTGACCTCGATCAGCACGGCCTCGAGGTACCGTATCACGACGAAATCGCCGACCCGCGCCTGGTCGAATCCCCGGACCTCGGGCCCGGCGTAAAACGTGACCGCGGTGCCCTTCGCCCCGCGCAGCGTAATCGTGCGCGCCGTCCGATCGAGCGCCTCGACCTTGGCCGTGATGCGCGCGACCTTCGCGACCGCAGCCTTGCCGGGACCCGACGCCGACGTCGCACCGGCATTCGCAGCAGGCTGCTGGCCGAGCGCCGGGAGCAACACCATGCCGATCAGCATGGCGGCGACGGACGCGAGCTTGATTGTCCAGCGCCTCATGTCGCAGCCGCGCCGGTCGGTTCGGCGCGGCGGAATTCGCTCGGCGACTTTCCGGTCCACCGGCGGAACGCGCGGTTGAAGCTCGAGGTCTCGGCGAAGCCGAGCAGGTACGCGACCTCGCCGACCGAGTAATCGGTGCGGCGAACGTACTCCGCCCCGAGCTCGCGTCGCGTTTCGTCGAGCAGCTTCTCGAAGGACGTTCCCGCCTCCGCGAGCCGCCTATGGAGAGTGCGCGCGCTCAGCCCCACCGCCCGCGCAACGGTCGCCTGGGTCGGCGTCCCGGCGGGGAAGTAGCCGAGCAGTTCGCGCTTGACCTGTGCCACCACGTCGTCGCGGTCGAGCCGGGCGAGATAGTCGGCGACGAGGTTCTCGCTCGCCACCGCAACGCCGGGATTGGTCGTGGTAAGCGGCTGCGCGAGGTCTTCGCGCCGACAGAGGAGGCTCGGCTGCGGTGCGCCCCACACGATCGGCGCCCGGAAAAAGTCCTCGAACCGCCGCGTGTCGGTCAGCGGCGCACGCCCGACGGTCGCCTCGAGCGGCGCGAACGAGCCGCCGTACGTGATCCGGCAGAGCTGCAGGAGCCCGGCCAGGACCGCGTCCTGACGGGACCAGGGCCGGATGGCCTGCGGGTCCACGTACATCACGACAAACCGCAGGCCGCGCGGCTCCTCCCGGATCTCCGCATGCCAGAAGTCGGTGAGCACGCGCGTATAGCGCGCCAGCCTGGTCATCGCGTCGAAAAGCGTCGCGCTCGCAAGCCAGGCGTAACCGACCGCGTGCAGCGCGACCCCCCGAACTTGCTGCCCGACGTCCAGGCCGAAGCAGGGGTCACCTGTTTCCTCCTCCGCCAGCTCGAACACGCGCTGGATGACCTGGTTCGGGATGCGCGTCTCCGGAACGTGGAAAAGCGCCGGATCGCAACCGGCCCTGCGCAGCAGCGTTGCGCCATCGATGCCGCGCGCCTCCAGCGCCCGGACCACATTGATACTCGGCGAGAGCAGCGCTGAAGCGCGTGCGTGCGAATTGGAGCGTTCCATCGTGCTGGCGTCCCGTGTCAAGCGTCTGGCGATTCCGGACAGGGGCAGAGGATAGCCGACACGGTAAGGTCGTTGATTATCCTGCGGACGGAACGGGCGCGTGCGCCAGGCAATTGCGATGGACGCCAACGAGTGGGAGCCGGAGCGCGTGAGCGCCGAGCTCCGGAGCCACGCCGTCGGCGCACCCTGCGACAACGGTCTCATGTCCGCGCTCGCGGCGCGCGCGCTGTTCCTCCTCGGCCGCGGCCACGTCGGGCTGCAGCGCGAGTTCGCGTCCTTCTATCCCGCTTTCGTGGCACGCGTCGGCACCGAAGCGCGCCGGCAGCTCTTCGAGCGCGTTCGCGAACACGCGCGCAGCGGGCTGTTGCGCAGCGACGTCCTGGTGCATTTTATGCGCCTCGAATCCGACCGTGGGATCGTCGCCGAAGCTACGTTCGACACCGCCCGCTTCGGCGTTCCGGCGCCCGGAGGGTCGACGCGCGGGGCGGACTACGTGCTCGAGCTCGTCGTCACCGGCAGCGTGGCAAATGCCGGCGCGGCGCTCGGCGGGCTCCTCGCCCTCGCCGCCGACGAGGTCAACGGCAAGCTCGTGCTGCTGCGGCCAGCGCTCGCGTTGCCGGACGCCGACGCCGCGCTCGCCGAGATGGGGCGTTACGCACGCGCACACGTTCATGTCGCGACCGTCGAGTTCTGGCTCGACTGGATGGAAGCGCTGATCGACGCCCTGCCGGAGGCGCAGCGGGTGTTCGACCGAGCCGCCGAGGCGCTGCTCGCGCAGCGGCAGGCGATCCAGGGCGATGTCGTATTCGACGGCAGCTGGATTGCACGTTCGTCCGAGTCATCGCCTCACGATTCCTCCGGCGCGCGCGAGCTGCCGCTTAGCCGCTTCGCGGCGGCCGTCGTCGCTCCCCGCCTCGCCGCGCTTGCGGCCTCCGCACCGTACTCGGCGAACCTGCGGCGCGCGCTCGCGGCGTGGGTGCTCGCCCACTGAAGGTTCTGGAGAAACCGGCTTGTGAGCACCGACTCGCCGAAGCGCCGGCGCAGCCATCGGTCCCTGCCGCACGCGCACGACGGTGCGATCGGCCCCGCTCAGGGACCCGCGCGCCAGCTCATTCATGGACGCCAGGTGGTGTGCCGCGCATACCGTCGCGATGACGGTTGCTGGGACATCGAGGGACGCCTCGCGGATGTGAAGACCCGCGACATGCAGCTGGGGGGCATGCACGTCGCGGCCGGCGAACCTTACCGTGCGCTCGCGATCGGGGTGACGGTGGACCACACTCAGACGATCCGGGACGCGCGCGTCGAGGTTGACGTCAAAACCGCGGGCCCGGCCGCGGGCGCGCGTGCGGCAGCAGCCTGCAAGACCCTTACAGGACGACGCATCGACGCGCTCTTCGCCGCCGAGACGACGGAACGCTTCGTGCGCGCGGCCGACTGCCCGCACCTCGCCGGTTTGCTCGAGGCGGTGATCGCCACGGCGCGCGAGACGGTTCCTTCGCCACAGCCGACTGTAACCCGCGGCGACGCGGACGATTGACCACGGCGCCGCCGGCGTCTGGCTGCTCAGTCGACGGTCGACTCGGCCGCCCGGCCGTTCTTCTCCTCGATCCCGAGCTCCGCGATCTTGCGGGTGATCGTGTTGCGGCCGATGCCGAGCAGGGTTGCCGCTTCGATGCGCCGGCCGCCGGTGTGCTCGAGAGCCTTCGCGATCAGCGTCTTCTCGAACTCCCGGGTGAGGGCGTCCATGATCTGCGACTCGCCCCGGACGAGCGCCTTCTCTGCCGCGCTTCGCAGTGCGGCCGTCCAGTGGGTTTCGCCCGCGGCCGCCCCCGCCATGCGCAACTCGGGCGGCAGATCCCCGATGTCGATGGCCTGGGCAGGCGCCATGACCGTCAGCCAGTGACACACGTTCTCGAGCTGGCGCACGTTGCCCGGCCAGTCCTGCGCCGCCAGGTAGGTCATCGCGTTCTCGGTGAGCCGTTTCGGCTCGACGCTGAGGTCGCGCGCGCTCTTCGCGAGAAAGTGGCGCGCGAGCAGCGGGATGTCCTCGCGGCGCTCACGCAGTGAAGGCAATCGGAGGCGGATGACGTTGAGGCGGTGATAGAGGTCTTCGCGGAACGTCCCCTCGCGTACGCGTGCCTCGAGATCCTGGTGTGTCGCGGCGATCACGCGGACGTTCGCCTTGAGCGGCTGGTGGCCGCCCACGCGGTAGAACTGCCCGTCGGAGAGGACGCGCAGCAGGCGCGTCTGCAGGTCGGGCGCCATGTCGCCGATCTCGTCCAGGAACAGCGTCCCGCCCTCGGCCTGCTCGAAGCGGCCACGCCGCATCGCCTGCGCGCCGGTGAACGCGCCGCGTTCGTGGCCGAAGAGCTCGCTCTCCAGTAGGTCCTTGGGCATCGCGGCGGTGTTGATGGCCACGAACGGCTGCGCCGCGCGCGGGCTGTGGCGATGGAGCGCGCGCGCGACCAGTTCCTTGCCGGACCCGGATTCGCCGGTGATGAGCACCGTGGCGCCCGAGTTCGACAGCCGCCCGATCGCGCGGAACACCTCCTGCATCGAAGGCGCCTGGCCGAGGATTTCGGGCGATCCCGACTCGGCCTCCTCCGTGCCCTCTTCGCGCATGCTCTCGCCCACCGCGCGGCGGATGAGGTCGACCGCCTGATCCACGTCGAAGGGCTTCGGCAGGTACTCGAACGCGCCGCCCTGGAACGCCGCGACCGCGCTCTCGAGGTCCGAGTACGCGGTCATGATGATGACCGGGAGCTGCGGGTGCTTCTCCTTGATATTCTGCAGCAGCTCCAGCCCCGAGGTGCCCGGCATGCGGATGTCCGAGACGAGCACCTGCGGCGCATCGCGCTCGAGCTCGGCGAGCGCCTCTTGCGCTACACCGAACGTCTTGAACGGAATGCCCTCGCGGGACAGTGCCTTCTCGAACACCCAGCGGATGGAACGGTCGTCGTCGATTACCCAGACTGGCTTCATGCGGCTGCCTTCGTCGCGTCGATCGGGAACAAGATCCGGAACACGGTACGGCCGGGGGCGCTGTCACATTCGATCGAGCCGCCGTGCTGCTGCACGTAAGCCTGCGCGAGCGTGAGTCCGAGCCCGGTGCCGCCTTCCCGACCCGACACGAGCGGGTAGAACACGCGCTCGCGCAGCTCGGGCGGGATGCCCGGCCCGTCGTCCATCACTTGCAATTCCAGTGCCAGGCGATGCATGCGCCGTCCGATCGTCACGAATCGGGCGACGCGCGTCCGCAGCTTGATGGTTCCGGGCGGGTCGTCGCCCCGTTTGCGCGCGCCGACGATGGCCTGCGCACCGTTGCGGACCACGTTGAGCACGGCCTGGATGAGCTGCTCGCGGTCGGCGTGGATATCGGGCAGGCTCGCGTCGAAGTCGCGCACGATCCGCACCCCTTCGGGAAACTCGGCGTGGATCAGGCTGCGCACCCGCTCGCACACCTCGTGCACGTTCACCGGGCCGACATGGGGCGCCCGGTGCGGGGTCAGGAGGCGGTCCATCAGCAGCTGGAGCCGATCCGCCTCCTTGATGATCACCTGGGTGTATTCGCGCAGCTCGGGCCGCTCGAGCTCGCGCTCGAGGAGCTGTGCCGAGCCGCGCAGGCCCCCGAGTGGATTCTTGATCTCGTGCGCGAGGTTGCGGATCAGCTCGCGATTGGCAAACGCATGGGTCAGCTCGCGCTCCTCGCGCTCGATGCGTTGGCGTTGGTCGATGGCGCGAAGCTCGACCACCAGGCGCGCGTTGCGCGGACCGTCCACCGGGGTCACCAGGCAGTTGAGCGCGAGCACGACGCCACCCTGCCGCGTAAGGGTGAGCTCCTGGTCCCAGAATCCCCACGCCCGCTCCACCGCCTCGCGCAGCTTGGCATTGAGCGGCTGCGCGTCGGTGAACAGCGTGCAAAAGACGTGGCCTGCGAGCGCGCGGCTGCTGGTGGCGAGCAGGTTCTCGGCGGAGGAATTCGCGTGGACGACGCGCAGGTCGGCGTCGAGCAGGACGACCGCCGTCGCGAGGAGTTCGAGCCCGGCGAACGCGGGCGCGCTCATCGGCGCCCCCGCGAGAGGTCGCCGCGCCGGGCGGCGCGGCGGAGCGAACCTACTTGGTGTTCGACATCTCGCGCTTGAGCGCCGCGACGTTGCGCTCGTGCCGCTCGACCGCATCCTGATACGGCTTCAGGCGATCGAGGACGCGCTGGTAGTTCTTCTCGTCCCCAAGTCGCACCGACTCCTGCTCGGTGAGCTTGGTCTTCGCGTCGACGAGCCCCTTCTCTTCGGTCGCGAGTTCGTCCTCGAGAATCTTGCGCCGGCTGTCGTCGCGCGAGCGCTGGGTCTCGCGATCCACCCGCGGAAAGCCGGGCGGGGTCGCGACCGCCGCCTGCGACCCCGTCCCGCGCGTCGCGGCAGGGGGAGCGGCCAGCGGATTGCCGGATACGACGGAGACCTCCCGGGTCACCACTTGGCAGGTCTTGCCTTCGGTTTCCTTCTTGATGTTCGTATAGTGCGCGCGGCCGTCCGCCTCGGTGCAGCGCCAGACGGTGCCTTGGGCATAGACGCCCGGCGCAAACGCGAGCGCGGCGGTTGCGGAGATCAGGACGGCAGTCCTCATGACGATCACCCGGGCAGAGGAGGGAGGTGAAGTCTAGGCCATGACTTGCCTGATTACAAATGACTTTCCCGGATCCCTCACGCCATATGTCACGCCTTCGGCCGGGGCGGATTCGGGGCGATCGGATCAGGGTCACGGGAGCGAGCACGGGAAAAAAAGACGGGGGCGCCCGCCCCCGTCCTGCCTGTGAGGCGGCCGATCGGTCAAGAGCTGTAGTACATGTCGAACTCGAGCGGGTGCGTGGTCATGCGGAAGCGCGTGACCTCGTCCATCTTGAGCGCGATGTACGCGTCGATCACGTCGTTCGAGAAGACCCCGCCGCGGGTCAGGAACTCGCGGTCCTTGTCGAAGTGTTCCAGCGCCATGTCGAGCGACGAGCAGACGTTCGGAACCTTCTTCGCCTCCTCGGGCGGCAGGTGGTAGAGGTCCTTGTCGAACGGGTCGCCCGGGTGGATCTTGTTCTGCACGCCGTCCAGGCCGGCCATCAGCATCGCTGCGAACGCAAGGTACGGGTTCGTCGTCGGGTCGGGGAAGCGGACCTCGACGCGGCGCGCCTTGTCGCTCGAAACGAACGGAATGCGGCATGCGGCCGAGCGGTTGCGGGCGGAGTACGCGAGGTTGATGGGCGCCTCGAAGCCGGGCACGAGACGCTTGTAGCTGTTGGTGCCGGGGTTGGTGATGGCGTTCAGGGCCTTGGCGTGCTTGATGATGCCCCCGATGTAGTGCAGCGCGAAGTCGGAGAGGCCCGCATAGCCGTTCCCCGCGAAAAGATTCTTGCCCTCCTTCCACACTGACTGGTGCACGTGCATGCCCGACCCGTTGTCGCCCACGATCGGCTTCGGCATGAAGGTCGCCGTCTTGCCGTAGGACGCAGCCGTCATCCACACCGTGTACTTGAGGATCTGCATCCAGTCCGCGCGCTTCACCAGCGGCGCGAACATCGTGCCGATCTCATTCTGGCCGGCGGCGGCGACCTCGTGGTGGTGCACCTCGACCTCGACCCCCTGCTGCTCCAGCGCGAGGCAGATCGCATTGCGGATGTCGTGCAGCGTATCGACCGGCGGAACCGGGAAGTACCCGCCTTTGACCGGCGCGCGGTGCGCCATGTTTCCGCCCTCGTACTCCTCGCCGGAGGACCAAGGCGCCTCCTCCGATTTGATCCTCACGGAGCAGCCCGACATGTCGACGTTCCAGGTGACGCTGTCGAAGATGAAGAACTCGGGCTCCGGGCCGAAGTACGCGGTGTCGCCGAGGCCGGTGGACTTGAGGTAGGCCTCCGCCTTCTTCGCGATCGAGCGCGGGTCGCGGTTGTATGGCTTCATGTCCGACGGCTCGATCACGTCGCAGCTGATGTTGAGCACCGGCTCGTCGCTGAACGGATCCATGCGCACCGAAACGGGGTCGGGCATGAGCAGCATGTCGGACGCTTCGATCCCCTTCCAGCCCGCGATCGACGAGCCGTCGAAGGCGTGGCCGTGCTCGAACTTGTCCAGGGTGAAGTGCTTGATCGGCACGGTGACGTGCTGCTCCTTGCCTCGCGTGTCGGTGAAGCGCAGGTCGACGAACTTGACCTCCTTCTCCTTGAGCATCTTCATGACATCGGCCGCGGTCGTGGCCATTGTTTCTTCTCCTATCGACAATGAATGAACGAACGAATCCCTGAGCGGGCAAACGGAGCCCCTACTGCGAGATCCGTGCCATGCACCGAAATGGCGCTAGATCCTTGTGCTGCAAGGGGTTTAAGACGCCGGCCCCGCTTGAATCGCACCATGATAGTGCGGATTTAATCCCTATGCCCGTTTTGGGTGCAATTCATGATGTGGCGAGACTCGGCTTGGCCACCCCAGATCAAGTAGCTAGACTGATCCGACCATCGCGCGCCTTGCCTCCGCAATTCAATGCCTACCATCGATGACATCCTCCATCGCGCCCGCGAACGGGCTCGCCAATTGAACGTGCCCTACGCTGGTGCAGTGACTCCGGCGGAGGCTCACGCGATCCTCGAGCAGGAGCCCCAGGGCCGGCTTGTGGATGTGCGCACCCGGGCGGAGCTGGAATGGGTGGGCCGGCCGCCCAACGCGGTCTTCATCGAATGGAACGTATGGCCGGGCGGAGCGCGAAATCCGGCCTTCGAACAGGAGTTGCTTACGCGCGTCCCGGATAAGGGCGCGCCGGTGCTCTTCCTGTGCCGAAGCGGCGGCCGCTCGCACCACGCCGCGCTCGCCGCACGAGGGCTCGGATACGCCCAGGCCTTCAACATTCTCGAGGGCTTCGAGGGCGACAAGGACGCGCGCGGACATCGCGGCACCGTCGGCGGGTGGAAGGTCGCCGGGCTGCCGTGGGTGCAGGGCTGACCTGCGCGTCCGGCGGGCGAACGCGCGCGGGCCGCGACGCTGCGGCGCTCGCCACACGGCGCACGAGTGCCTAGAATCCGCCGCTTTCCCACCCAGCTCCGAACATGCTGAATCCCACCCGAGGCACGCGCGGCATGGCGGTCGCGCCGCATTCGCTCGCCTCGCAGTCGGCGCTCGCCGTCCTGCGCGAGGGCGGCAACGCCATCGAGGCGATGGTCGCCGCAGCCGCGACCATCGCGGTCGTCTACCCGCACATGAACTCGATCGGCGGCGACTCGTTCTGGCTAGTGCACGTGCCGGGGCGCGACGTGCGCGGCATCGACGCCTGCGGCGCGGCCGCGCAGGCGGCGTCGATCGACTGGTATCGCAGCCGCGGCATCACGGGCGTGATCCCCTTTCGCGGTGGCGTCGCGGCGAACACTGTCGCCGGGACGATCTCGGGTTGGGCGCTCGCGTACGGAGCCGGTCGCGAGATCGGGGGCCGCCTGCCGCTTTCTCGGCTGTTCGCCGACGCCATCCACTACGCGCGGGCCGGGATCCCGGTCACGCGCAGCCAGCATGTCAACACGACGCAGAAGCGCAAGGAGCTCGAGCCACAGCCGGGCTTCGCGGAGCTGTTTCTTCCCGACGGAGAAGTACCCGCAACAGGCGCCCGGTTCGCGCAGTCGAAGCTGGGCGCGACGTTGGAGCGGCTCGCGACGGCCGGGCTCGACGACTTCTACCGTGGCGACCTCGCGCGCTCATTTGCGGCGGAGCTCGCTGCCGCCGGGTCGCCCGTGGCGCTCGCCGATCTCGAGTCGCACCGCGCGCACTGGCGCGAGCCGCTCGTCCTCGAGCATTCGCTCGGACGGGTCTACAACCTGCCGCCGCCGACCCAGGGCCTGGTGAGCCTGCTCATCCTCGGCCAGCTCGATCGGCTCGGCATCGACCGGCTCGACCCGCTCGGCGCCGATTACGTTCACCTCTGCGTCGAAGCGGTGAAGCGGGCGTTCATGGTCCGCGACCGGCACATCACCGACCCGGCATACATGACGGTCGATCCCGCGAGCTTCCTTGCACCGAAGGCGCTCGACGAGCTCGCTGCGCGGATCGACCGCGACCGCACGGCCCCGTGGGGCGCCGGAAAAGGCCCCGCCGATACGATCTGGATGGGCGTGATCGACGGCGAAGGGCGCGCGGTGAGCTTCATCCAGAGCGTCTATCACGAGTTCGGCTCGGGCGTCGTGCTCGGGTCGAGCGGCGTCTGCTGGCAGAACCGCGGCTGCTCGTTCAGCCTGGACGAGCGCGCGCTCAACGCGCTCAAGCCGCGCCGAAAGCCGTTCCACACGCTCAACCCGGCGATGGCGCTGCTCAAGAACGGTCGCACGATGGTGTACGGGAACATGGGCGGTGACGGACAGCCGCAGACGCAGAGCGCGGTGTTCACACGCACGCTCGTGCACGGCATGAATCCCGCCGCCGCGATCGCGGCACCGCGCTGGCTGCTCGGGCGCACCTGGGGCCAGACGACCGAGACCCTGAAGCTCGAGGGCCGCTTCGCACCGGACGTTGTGGCGGAGCTGCGCCGGCGGGGACACGAAGTCGACGTGTTTCAGGACTTCGACGAGATGATGGGCCACGCCGGCTGCGCGATCCGCCATCCCGACGGCAACTTCGAAGGGGGCTCAGACCCCCGCTCCGACGGCGCGGTCGCGGCGTTCTAGACGCTGTCCCGCGCGGCGCTCACGTCTGGGTCCAATCGACGAGCCCGGTGTAAGCGGTGAGCAGGACGATCACGCCGAACGCGATGCGGTACCAGGCGAAAATCGTGAAGTCGTGCGACGCGATGAAGCGCAGCAGCCAACGGATGCACAGGAACGCGGACACGAACGACACCGCCAGTCCGACGCCGAACATTCCGAGGTCGTGCACGTCGAACAGCGCGCGGTTCTTGTAGAAATCGTACGCGCCGGCCGCGATCAGGGTCGGCACGGCGAGGAAGAACGAGAACTCGGTCGCCGCGCGCCGCGACAGGCCGAACAGCAACCCGCCGATGATCGTCGCCCCGGAGCGCGAAGTGCCGGGAATGAGCGCGAAGCACTGGGCGCAGCCGACCTTGAGCGCGTCGCGCCAGGTCATGTCATCGACGCTCGCGACGCGCACCCGGTGCTCGCGCCGCTCGGCCCACAGGATCACGAATGCGCCGACGATGAACGCGATCGCGACCGGGACCGGCTTGAAGAGCGCCGCCTTGATGTACTTGCCGAACGTGAGGCCGAGAATCGCCGCCGGGATGAACGCGACGACCAGGTTCGCGACGAACCGCCGCGCGCTCGCTTCGGAGGCGAGGCCGGCGAGGACCGCGGCAAACTTCGCGCGGTATTCCCACACCACCGCGAGCATCGCGCCGGTCTGGATCACGATCTCGAAGATCTTGCCTTTCTCGTCGTTGAACCCGAGCAGGTCGCCGGCGAGAATGAGGTGCCCGGTGCTGGAGACGGGAAGAAACTCGGTGAGGCCTTCGACGATGCCGAGGACGAGCGCCTTGAGCAGCAGAACGAGATCCATCAGGGGCGCGATTGTAGCGTGTCGCCCCCGTGCGCTCGGCAGGGCTTGGCCAATCGGAACGCACGCCGTACGGCGCTGCCTGAACGCCGTGGACTCGTGTCTGGCGGCGACCGGATCGGTCGCGGAGAAACAGGCGGCCGGGTCGCGGGCGGCAAGCGCCCGGACGTCAGGGTTTCGGGAGCGAGTTGAGACCCAATCCGGGCAACAGCAGCGGACCGATATCGGGGAAGGCGCGGCGGGGCGCTTCGGCGTTTGCCGTCTCCCGCTCGCCCTGGGCAGGTGGCGCAGTGAGCACGCGCCGCGCGAGCGGCGAGAGCACCATCGACCGCTCCAGAAGCTCGGCCGGCAGGTTGAACTCGGCCCACTCGTGGAGCCGGCTATCGTCGATCGCGATCATTCGCGGGGTTGTCCAAGGGTTCATGGGGCTATGTCGGGATAACGCGCCAACCCTTGCGATGTTTACGAGTCTAGGTGGCAAGCAGATGACTGACTGTGAAGAATTGTGAAAGCGGGCGGACGAATTCCGCACGCGTACACCGCCCTGCGGGGCGGCGGTGCCGGCTACCGTGGCGCGGCGAGGTTGCGCGCGAGGCGCTCGACGATCGCGCGGAGTTCGGCCGTCTCGGCCGCGAGGCGCGCGACCTCGGCCTTCAGCGTCGCGATGTCGGCGGCCGTCGTGTCGGGGACCGACGACTTCGCCGCACTGGCAACCGGCGGGGGCCTCGATTCGACCTCGACTCGCCCCGACAGCAGATGCGCCCAGCGCTGCTCGCGGGCGCCGGGAACCCGCGCAAGCTGGACGACCAGGGGTCCCGCGCCGGCGCCGGAGCGGTCGGCGAGCTCGCGCAGCGCCGCTTCGACCTCCCCGAGAGCGGCGAAGCGGTGCAGGCGCTCGGTGGCGATACGGAGCTCGCCGGGCGTCTGCGGGCCGCGCAGCATCAGCGCGGCGAGCAGCGCGACGGCCGGATCGGGCACGCGCAGGACGCGCCCGAGGTTGTGCGCGTAGCGCATCACCCGCGAGCCGCTTGACTCGATCACCAGCGACAGCGGGCGCAGGGCGTCCACCGCAGCCTGGACTTCGGCCTCGGTCGCCTGCATCAGCGGATCACGATTGTTCTTCTGATTGCACCCGAGCGTCAGGGCGTTGAGCGACAGCGGATACGTGTCCGGGACCGTGCGCTCCTTCTCGACGAGGACACCGAGCACGCGCGCCTCGAGCGGCGAGAGGTCCGGAATCAAGCGCCCATGCGCCGGCGCAGGTTCTCGACGCTCAGGGCGAGCTGGTCGAGGTCGGGCACCTGTCCGTCCGGCGTGACCCGGTCCACGACCTCGGGAAGCAGCTCCGACAGTCCGGTGGACGCCTCCTGCGGCGTGACGCCGGCCTGTCGTGCGATTTCCTCGATACCGCCTTGGCCGAAAATCTGCCCGAGCACGTCGGGCGAGATCGGCATGTTCTGTCCGGGCCCGACCCACGAGCGGGCCTGCTCACCGTAGCCCGAGCGCTGCATCTGCTCGAGCAGGCCGCCGAGACCGCCCATGCCACCGCCCGCGCCGCCGCCAGTACCTGCCCGAGGATGTCACCCATCCCGCCGCCGCCTCGTTGCGCGCCGCCACCCAGGACTTGGCCCAGGATGTCGCCCAAGCCTCCGCCGCCCGCCCCGGGGCCGGCCTGACCCGTGCCGCCGCCCCGACTCGCGAGCATCGAGAGCACCACCGGGAGCAGCGCCATCAGGACGCCGCCCATGCCGCCGCCCGCCGGCGCCTGCCGCGCCGGGCCGCCCGTGTTGTCCTGACCGGCCATCGCGCCACCGAGAAGATCTTCGAGAATGCCCATTCGCTGCCTCCATCACTGTCGCTGCGCGAGGCGCCCCGCCCGGAGCGTGCGCTAACTATATAAGGTCGATCAAGACACCTTGACGAGCACCCGATTGATCACGCCCGCCGGTAGATTTCGCCGCCCTGTGCCACGAACTCCTTGGCTTTCTCCGCCATTCCCTTCGTCAGGGCGTCGGCGTCCGACACGCCCTGCTGTGCCGCGTACTCACGTACGTCCTGCGTGATCTTCATCGAGCAGAAGTGCGGTCCGCACATCGAGCAGAAGTGCGCGAGCTTGGCGCCCTCCTGCGGCAGCGTCTCGTCGTGGAACTCCTTCGCGGTGTCCGGGTCGAGCCCGAGGTTGAACTGGTCGGCCCAGCGGAACTCGAAGCGCGCCTTGGATAGCGCATTGTCGCGGATCTGCGCGCCCGGATGCCCCTTGGCGAGATCGGCGGCATGCGCCGCGATCTTGTAGGCGATGATGCCGTCCTTCACGTCCTTCTTGTTCGGCAGCCCGAGGTGCTCCTTGGGCGTGACGTAGCACAGCATTGCCGTCCCGTACCAGCCGATCTGCGCCGCGCCGATCGCGCTCGTGATGTGGTCGTAGCCGGGCGCGATGTCGGTGGTGAGCGGTCCGAGGGTGTAGAACGGCGCCTCGTGGCAGTCCGCGAGCTCGAGCTCCATGTTCTCCTTGATGAGTTGCATCGGCACGTGCCCGGGCCCCTCGATCATCACCTGGCAGTCGTGCCGCCACGCGATCTTCGTGAGCTCGCCGAGCGTGCGCAGCTCCGCGAGCTGCGCCTCGTCGTTCGCGTCGTAGATCGAGCCGGGACGCAGGCCGTCGCCGAGCGAGAACGCGACGTCGTAGGCCGCGCATGATCTCGCAGATGTCCTCGAAATGCGTGTAGAGGAAGCTCTCCTGGTGGTGCGCGAGGCACCACTTGGCGACGATCGAGCCGCCGCGCGAGACGATGCCGGTCAGGCGCTTCGCGGTCAGCGGGACGAACGGCAGCCGCACGCCGGCGTGGATGGTGAAGTAGTCGACGCCCTGCTCGGCCTGCTCGATCAGCGTGTCGCGGAAGATCTCCCACGTCAGGTCCTCGGCTTTCCCGTCCACCTTCTCGAGCGCCTGGTAGATCGGCACGGTGCCGATCGGGACCGGGGCGTTGCGGATGATCCACTCGCGCGTCTCGTGGATGTGCTTGCCGGTCGAGAGATCCATGACCGTGTCGCCGCCCCAGCGGATCGACCAGGTCATCTTCTCGACCTCCTCGCCGATCGAGGACGTGACCGCGGAGTTGCCGATGTTCGCGTTGATCTTCACCAGGAAGTTGCGGCCGATGACCATCGGCTCGGTTTCCGGGTGGTTGATGTTCGCCGGGATGATCGCCCGGCCGCGCGCCACCTCGTCGCGCACGAACTCCGGGGTCGTCTGCGCAGGGATCGAGGCGCCGAACGACTCGCCACGATGCTGCCGCGCGAGGACTTCGGCGAGCTTCGCGCCGGTCGGGCCGCTTGCGTGCAACGATTCGATGTACTCGCGCCGGCGCAGGTTCTCGCGGATCGCGATGAACTCCATCTCGGGCGTGACGATGCCCCGGCGCGCGTAGTGCATCTGCGTGACGGCGCGCCCCGCCTTCGCGCGGCGCGGCCTGCGCTTCAGGTCGAAGCGCATCTCCGCGAGCTCCGGGTCCGCGAGCCGCTCCCGGCCGTACGCCGAGCTCGGGCCGTCGAGCAGCTCGGTGTCCCCGCGCTCCTCGATCCACCGCGCGCGCAGCGGCGCGAGCCCGGCGCGAACGTCGATCGTAACCGCGGGGTCGGTGTAAGGACCCGATGTGTCGTAGACGCAGATCGGCGGGTTCTTCTCCGCGCCGAACGGAGGCGGGCGTGTCGCCTTGAGCGATCTCGCGCATCGGCACGCGGATGTCGGGCCGCGAGCCTTCCGCGTAGATCTTGCGCGAGCTGGGCAGCGGCTGGATCGCCGCGGCATCGACGCGGGCCGCGGTGGCGAGAAATTTCTGGTGGGCGTTCATTCGGTTGCCTCCTGGAAACGGGCTTGGCGCACGTTCGCGCTCGGCCAGAGATGGTGAAAATGGTGCAGCGGCCCATGGCCGCCGCCGACTTGGAGATCGTCCGCGCGGCGAATCGCGTCGAGCACGTATGCGCGCGCATCACGCACCGCCGCCTCGACGGTCGGGCGCTGCGGCAGGAGCGCGGCGATCGCCGACGAAAGCGTGCAGCCGGTGCCGTGAGTGTTGCGGGTGCGAATGCGCTGCGCGGGCAATTCGACGACGTGCGTGCCGTCAAAGAGGACATCGACAAGCGTGTCGCCGGAGCCATGCCCCCCCTTGACGAGCACGTGCTTCGGACCGAGCGCATACAGCGCGCGCGCCGCGTCGCGCATCGCCTCTGGCGAGTCGGCGACGGCGCCCCCGAGCAGGTCGCCGGCCTCCGGCAGATTCGGCGTGAGCACCGTCGCGAGGGGCAGGAGATCGCGCGTCAGTGCGTCGACAGCCTCCGCGCGCAGGAGCCGGTCGCCGCTCTTGGCGACCATCACCGGATCGAGCACGACGAAGCGCGGCGTGTATCGGCGCAGCGCCTCGGCGACCACGCCGATCAGCGCGCGCGATGCGAGCATGCCGATCTTCACCGCATCGATGCGCACGTCTTCGAACAGCGTGTCGAGCTGCAGCTTCAGGAACTCGGGCGGCACTTCGTGGATGCCGGTGACGGCGCGCGTGTTCTGCGCCGTGAGCGCCGCGATCGCGCCGCAGCCGTAGGCGCCAAGCGCGGAAAAAGCCTTGACGTCGGCGAGTACGCCCGCGCCGCCCGAAGGGTCGACGCCGGCGATGGCAAGAACGTTGGGGACGCGGACTCGGCTCGACATTTTCCTACGCCGGAATTACCCGGATCAGGTTCTAAGGGACTTTCTCACCCGCGCGCGGTCGGCGCGACAGGACCCCCATGTCAGGCCTCGGACGTTACTCCGATTCACTGGTCTCTTCAACGCGTCTGACAATGTGGAAAACGCGCGCCACGGGCTTCATTGACAGTGCCCATTCCGGCACCTACGATCCCCGGCGCCCCCCGGCACAATGACCGAATCCCGGGCGCATGGTTAACTTGGCACCGACCATTAGAACCGGGCCATGGAGCCCAATCAGAGGAGGAAGCAGCAATGACCCGTCCCGTCCGCCAACAGCGCCGCAAGTTCATCACGCAGACCGCCGCGCTTTCCGCCGCTGCGGCCAGCGGCACGCTCGGCTTTCCGGCCATCGTGCGCGGGCAAGGCGGGCCGCTGAAACTCGGCGTCCTGCACCCGGTGACCGGCCCGCTCGCCTACTCGGGCAATCTGTCCCGGCTGGGCGCGCAGGCTCGCGATCGACGAGATCAACGCAGCGGGCGGCCTCAAGGCGCTCGGCGGAGCGAAGCTCGAGCCGATGCTAGGCCGACGCGCATCCGCGCCCCGAGGTGGGGGTCGCGGAGGTCGAGAAGATGAACGAGGCCGGCGCGAGCGGCGATCGTGGGCGCCTATGCGAGCGCGATCTGCCTCGCCACGACCCAGGCGGCCGCCAAGTACAACATCCCGCACGTCGTCGACGTCGGCGTCGCCGACCAGATCGTCGAGCGCGGGCTGAAGAACACCTTCCGCTTCGGACCCGGCTACCGCGTGATCGCGACCGACGCCATCAACGACCTGCACATCATGAACACGCTGGCGCGCAAGCCCGCCACGACGGTGATGATCATCCACGAGGAGTCGCTGTTCGGCACCGGGACGGCGAACCTGCTCCAGCAGCTCCTGCCGGGCCTCGGGCTACAAGGTGGTCGAGGTGATCAAGCACGCCAATCCGACGCGCGACTTCAACAACATCGTGCTGCGGATGAAGGCGCTCAACCCCGACATCGTCATCCCGGCCAACTACTACAACGAGTACGCGCTGCTGGTGCGCACGATGAAGCAGCAGGGCGTGCAGCCGAAGGCGGTCTTCTCGGTGCTCGGCGGCGCCGCCTCGTCCTACAAGTTCGTCAAGGAATTCCCCGACGTCGCCAACGGCATCATCGACGTCAACCACTGGTTCAACCCGAAGGACAAGCGCGGCGCTGGCGCTGAAGAAGAAGGTCGACGCGATGAAGGACCAGTTCTTCACCTACGAGGTGTTCCTGAACTACCAGTGCGGTGTACCTGCTCGCGGACGCCATCGAGCGCGCGAAGGTCGCGCGACCGCGAGGCGATCATCGAGGCGCTCGCGAGCTCGACCTGGGACAAGCACTTCATGCCCTACGGTCCGACGCAGTTCGTGAACGGCCAGAACCAGGGCGCGCAGCCGCTGATGATGCAGGTGCTCAAGGGCGACATCAAGGTCGTGCTGCCCAACACCTTCGCGGAGACGGAGCCGGTGTTCCCCTGGAAGGCGTGACGCGAGCAGGGCCCAGCGTGGGTCGCGAGGACGCGCTGCCGGCGTGAGCCGGCCGCGCCCGCGCGCCTCGCCGAACACGAGTCACGCGCGGTGCTCGAGTTCTCCATCCTCTTCCCGTCGGTCCTCAACGGGCTGACGACCGGCGCGGTCTACGCGCTGATCGCGCTCGGGCTGACGCTGATCTACGGCGTGCTGCACATCATCAACTTCGCGCACGGCGCGGCGCTGATGATGGCGCTCTACGGCGTGTACTTCCTGCACCGGCTCCTCGGAATCGATCCCTATCTCTCGCTGCCGATCATGATCCCGGCGATGTTCGCGCTCGGCTACGCCCTGCAGCGCTTCGTGATCGGCGTCGCGAGCCACGGCAAGGACGAGAACATCCTGCTCGTGACGCTGGGGCTGGCGATCGTGCTGGAGAACCTGGCGCTCTTCCTCTGGCAAGTCCGACACCCGCACGATCGACACCGCCTACACGTTCACCACCGTCCCGATCCTGGGCGCGATGATCTCGCTGCCGAAGATCGTCGCGTTCGCCGGCGCGCTGGCGATGGCGGCGGCGCTGCTCGCGGTGATGCTCCGGACCGATCTCGGCCGCGCGATCCGCGCGTGCGCCAAGGAACGGCAGGGCGCACGGCTGGTCGGCATCGACGTCGAGCACGTGTTCGCGATGAGCTTCGGCATCGGGCTTGCCTGCCTCGGCGCGGCCGCGTGCTTCCTCCTGCCGGTCTACTACGTGAACCCGAGGTCGGCAACGGCTTCGTGCTGATCGCGTTCACCGATCGTGGTGCTCGGCGGCATGGGCAGCTTCGTCGGCGCGCTGGCCGGGCGGCTTCATCATCGGCGTGGTCGAGTCGGTCGGCGGCCTGTGGCTCGGCGAAAGTCGCTCGGCCAGATCGGCATCTTCCTGATCTTCATCGCGGTGCTGCTGTTCCGTCCGCAGGGGCTGTTCGGGGCGAAGGCATGATGAGCAGCCTCCTGGGCATCGTCGCGTTCGCGGCGGCAGTGGCCGCTGCTGCCGATCTTCGTCAGCTCGGGCTATCGCGCTCAACGTCGTCATCATGACGCTGTACGCCGCGCTGCTCGGCCAGGCATGGAACATCCTCGGCGGATTCGGCGGCCAGTTCTCGTTCGGCCACGCGGTGTTCTTCGGCACCGGCGCCTACGCCATGGCGGTGCTGCAGGTGAAGTTCGGCTGGAACGCGTGGGCGGCGCTGCCGGTCGCGGTCGCGCTGCGGCGCGCGCGGTCGGCGCGTTCATCGGCGCGCTCTCGTTCCGCTACGGACTGCGCGGCTCGTACTTCGCGCTGGTGACGCTCGCCTTCGCCGAGGTGTTCCGCATCCTCGCCAACACCTTCGAGTTCACCGGCGCCGGCGTCGGGCTGATGATCAAGCTGGACGAATCGCGCGGCCAACCTGCAGTTCGCGTCCAAGGCCGGCTACCTGTACGTCGATCCTCGCGCTGATCGTCGCGGCGCTCGCGATCAGCTGGTGGCTCAAGCACTCGCGCTACGGCGCATGGCTGCAGGCGGTGCGCGACAACGAGGAGTCGGCCGCGGCGCTCGGCGTGAACGTATTCCGCGTCAAGCTTGCGGCGATCATGATCTCCGGCGCGCTGATGGCGGCGGGCGGCGTGTTCTACGTGCAGTACTTGCAGTACATCGATCCGCACATCGCGTACGGGCCGGGCGTCTCGGTCGAGGCGCTGCTCGCGCCGATCGTGGGCGGCATCGGCACCGTGTGGGGACCCGCTGCTCGGCGCCGTGGTGCTGCACGTCCTGGGCGAAGTCACCCGCGGCCTGATGGGCGATGCTCCCGGCGTCAACCTCGTCGTCTACGGCCTCGTGCTGATCCTGATGGTGATGTTCCTGCCGCGCGGCATCATCGGCGCATTTCAGACTCGCGCCGCGCGCGAGGCGGCGCCGGCCGCCCGGACGGAGGCGAGACGTGCTTGAGGCGCGGGACCTCTCGATCAGCTTCGGCGGCCTGCGTGCCGTCGAGGAGGTCAGCCTCCGGGTTCGCGCCGGCCGCATCGTCGCGCTGATCGGCCCGAACGGCGCGGGCAAGACGACGCTGCTTCAACCTGATCTCCGGCTTCCTCAAGCCCGACCGCGGCGCCGTCGCGTTCGACGGCCGGGACATCACCGGCCTCCCGCCGCACCGGGTCTGCCGCCTCGGGATGACGCGAACCTTTCAGATCGTGCAGCCGTTCGGCGGGCAGACCGTGCGCGAGAACATCGCGGTCGGCGCGCACCTGCCGGGTGCGCTCGCGGCGCGCGGCGCTCGCCCGGGCGGACGAGGTCGCGCGCCGCATCGGCCTGGGCGAGGCGCTCGAGAAGCTCGCGCTGAACCTCACCATCGCCGGCCGCAAGCGACTCGAGCTGGCGCGCGCCCTGGCCACGGGGCCGAAGCTGCTCCTGCTCGACGAGGTGCTGGCGGGCCTCAACCCGCAGGAGATCACCGAGGTCATCCCGGTCATCCGCGCGATCCGGGACGGCGGTGTGACGATCCTGATGATCGAGCACGTGATGCAGGCGGTGATGAACCTTGCCGACGACGTGTACGTGCTCAGCAACGGACGGCTGATCGCGCAAGGCACGCCGGCCGAGGTGACCAACGACCCGGTGGTGATCGAGGCCTACCTCGGCACCGGCACCGCGAGGCGCCTGCGGAGCATGGTGCATGCTTGAAGTCCGCGATCTGCGCGGCGGCTACGGATCGGTCGAGGTGCTCCGCGGCGTGAGCCTGGAGATCTGCGCCGGCGAGATCGTCGCGGTGCTCGGATCGAACGGCGCCGGCAAATCCACGTTCAACAACACCGTCTGTGGGCTCTATCCGGCGTTCTCGGGTCGGGTCGGTTTCGACGGAAGCGACATCACGTGCGCCCAGCCGACCCAAATCGTCGCCGCCGGGCTGATTCAGGTCCCCGAGGGCCGGCGCGTGTTTCCGAATCTCTCGGTACTCGAGAATCTCGAGCTGGGCAGCTATCGCCGGGGGCGCAGCAGTCGCGTGCACAACCTCGAGCGCGTGTTTGCGGTCTTCCCGCGGCTGAAGGAACGCACCGCCCAGCGCGCCGGCACGCTCTCCGGGGGCGAGCAGCAGATGCTGGCGATCGGGCGCGGTCTGATGGCCGAGCCCCGGCTGCTCATTCTCGACGAGCCCTCGCTTGGTCTCGCCCCGCTCTTGGTGGAGGAAATGTTCGGCCTGATCCATCGGCTCAACGCCGAGGGGCTCGCGATCCTGCTGGTCGAGCAGAACGTCGGCCAGTCGCTCGAGATCGCACACCGCGCCTACGTGCTCGAGAACGGCGCGATCGCCTTCCACGGAACGCCGGCCGAGTTGCTGGCGAACCGGGAGCTGAAGCGGGCCTACCTGGGAATCTGAGGCGCGCCCGTGGGTCCCGTGCAACACTTGACCTTTCCGGGCGTTCGGGCCCTAGCTTCCACGATCACGACGGCGGAGAATCCGACCCTGGCCGCCGCCCCAGACGCGGACGGCGAAATCACCCCGAGAAAGCCTGCCCCTTGAGGCAAGTGCGCAAATGAAACCGAGCGACCCGCCGAAGCGCGTGGGCGTAATCGTTCCACCTGCGAATCCC
Source organism: uncultured beta proteobacterium (assembly GCA_963747775.1). Classification (GTDB taxonomy): domain Bacteria; phylum Pseudomonadota; class Gammaproteobacteria; order Burkholderiales; family SG8-39; genus JAGVSZ01. The sequence goes on along the minus strand of CAVVGT010000011.1, from coordinate 32,792 downwards.
ACCGTCGAGCCGGAGATGCGCCGGTTGTTGCCGCCCGAGTGCAGCATGCACGTGACGCGCCTCCCCGTGCTCCCGGGGGAATTGCAGGCCCGCGTCGACGCCTACGTCCCCCACTACGCCGCCGCGGCGAAGAGCTTCGGGTCGCTGAAGCTCGATGCACTCGTCGTCGCCGTCACCGCGCCAACCTACGCGCTGGGCGGGGCCGGGGACCGCGCGCTTTGCGAACAACTCTCCAAAGAGGCGGGCGCCCCGGTCGTCACCGCCGGTCTCGCGATCCTCGACACTCTTCGGACCCTTCAGGTGGACGCAATCGCGGTAGTGTCGCCCTACCCCGCGTGGCTGACGGCGCGTGCGCGTGCGTATTTCGAGGGCGCCGGCGTGCGCATCACTCAGCTCGTGTCGATCGACGAGGATTTTCGCGCCTACCATCTGGTCACGCGCGAGGTTGTGGCGACGCTCAAACGCGTGGATCCGAAGGGCGCGGGAGCAGTGCTGCTCACCGGCACCGGAATGAGAACGCTGGATGCGATCGCCGCGGCGTCGGCCGACTTCGAGATACCGCTGCTGTCCTCAAACCTGTGCGGCGCGTGGCGGCTGCTCGAGCTGCTCGGCGGCCGGCCCGGGGCCGATCTTTCGCGCGCCACACCGTCGCTCGCCGCCCGGCTCCCGGGCTGAGCCGTCCTGTCAGGACGCCGCGGAGTCCACCGAGCGCGTGGAAGCCGAGGTCGGAAAGTGGGAGCCGGTCGACAGCGCGACGAACGTGAAAGTGCAGTCACCCGCGGAGCAGCCCGATGAACAAACCCTTCGACCTTGTCGTCAAGAACGTCCGTGTCGTCCGCCCCAACCGGAGTGCGGTGGATCTTCTCGACATCGGCATCAAGGACGGCAGGTTCGCGCGGCTTGCGCCGGAGATCCGGCCGGCGGAGACGAACGAGATCGTGGACGGGAAGAACCGGCTCGCGTTTCCGGGCCTCGTGGACGCGCACATGCACGTCGGCATCTATCGGCCGATGGCCGAGGACGCAGTGAGCGAGAGCAAGGCCGCGGCAACGGGCGGCGTGACCTCGAGCCTCACGTATACCCGAACGGGCCAGTACTACCTCAACCGCGGCGGCCCGTATCGCGAATTCATGCCCGAGCTGCTCAAGCTCGCGCAGGAAAACTACTGGGTCGATTACGGCTTCCACGTCGCGCCGATCGAGTCGCAGCACATCGGCGAGATGGATTCGCTCCTGACCGATTGGGGCGTACCGTCGTTCAAGATCTTCATGTTCTATGGCGGCTACGGCCTGCACGGCAGGTCGGACAGCCAGAACCAGTTCCTGATGATCGGGCCGGACGAGCGCTACGACGTCGCGCACTTCGAGTTCGTCATGCGTTCGGCACGCCGGATGATGGAAAAGCATCCGGAGCACGCCGACCAGATCAGCGTCAGCCTGCACTGCGAGCTCGCCGAGATCCTGAACGCGTACACGAAGCTCGTGGAGAGGGAGGGCAAGCTCGACGGCCTGCGCGCGTACAGCGCGGCGCGACCGCCGCACTCCGAGGGACTGGCGATCTGGATCGCCGCATACCTCGCCTACGAGACCGAATGCGTCAACGTCAACCTGCTGCACCTCTCGTCCAAGAAGGCGATCGATGCCGCGCTGATGATGCAGGACACCTTCCCGCACATCAATTTCAGGCGCGAGGTCACCGTCGGCCACCTGCTGCTCGACGTCGACTGCGACTGCGGCGTGCTCGCCAAGGTGAACCCGCCGATCCGCCCGCGCGCGGACGTCGAGGCGCTCTGGGAGGCGGTGCTCGACCGCGACGTCGACTGGATCGTGAGCGACCACGCGTGCTGCAACGCCGAGCAGAAGTACAGCGCGAAGTTCCCGAAGAACATCTGGATGGCGAAATCCGGCTTCGGCGGCACCGAGTACCTGCTCTCCGGGGTGCTGAGTGAAGGCGCGAAGCGCGGCATGTCCTACAGCCACATGGCCGAGCTGCTGTGCTGGAACCCCGCGCAGCGCTACGGGCTCAAGAACAAGGGCGACATCGCACCCGGCTACGACGCCGATCTGGTGCTCGTCGACCCGCAGGAGTCGTTCGTCGTGCGCGCCGCCGAGTCGGAGTCGAAGCAGGGCTACACCCCGTTCGAGGGGATGGAACTCTCCGGCCGGGTGAAGTCCACCTTTCTGCGCGGCCGGGCGATCTACGACGACGGCAAGGTCCTCGGCCCCGCGCGCGGTCAGTACCTGCGGCGGCCGACGCGGGCGGCGTGAGCCGATGCTGCGGGTCGGGATCGGCCCCGGTCGCACGGCGCGTGAAACCGCACCGGAGTCGTGTTCTCGAGCCGCCAATTATTCTGGGGACCGGGAGAGGTCTTGGTCATGGATAGCCTTGCCCGTGCGAAAGAACTGTTTCTCACCGCATTAGCCCACCAAGAGAGGGGGGACCTCGCTGCGGCGGAGCAGCTCTACCGGAAGGCCTTGGAACTGGCGCCGGCGCGCCCGAGCATCACCAATAATCTCGCGGTGGTCCTATTGCGATCGCAACGGTTCTCCGAGGCGGAGTCGCTGTTCAAGGGGCTGCTGTCAACCCGTCCGGGGGACGCGACCGCCATCCTCAATCTCGGGAATTGCCAGCTCGGGCTGAAAGCGACGGCGGAGGCGCTCGCCTCCTTTGAAATGGCCTTGGCCATCAAGCCAGGCTATGTTGAGGCGCTTGTCGCTCGAGCGGCCGCCCTCATGGATCTGGGCCGCCTCGAGGAGGCGCTGGCCAGTTGCAGCATGGCCCTGGCGAGCAACCCCGGCTGCATTGAAGCCCTGCTCAGCCGCGGTGTTTGTTTGCGGAGGCTGGAGCGCGGTGATGAAGCGCTGTCTTCTTACGAGAAAGTCCTGGCTCTCGACCCACGCTGCGCGGATGCGCTCGCGGGCCGGGGTAATGTCCTGCTGGACTTGAATCGTTTCGAGGAGGCGCTGGATTCGTGCGAAGCGGCTCTGGCAATCCAGCCAGACCATGTCGAGGCGCTCATCAATCGCAGCTCCGCCCTGCTAAGTCTGCGTCGGCCCGAAGAAGCACTGGCGTCGTGTGAACGTGCTTTGGCCGTCAAGCCCGATCTCGCCGAGGGGCACTACAACCTCGGGACTGCGTTGGTCCGCCTGGATCGCCAGCAAGAGGCCTTGCAGGCTTTCGGGCGGGCGATCGCGCGGCGACCGGATTTCGCTGCGGCGCGCTGGGTCTTCACGATGGCGCAGTTGCCGGCCGTATACGAAGCGGAAGCCGATCCGGAGCGCTGCCGGGCCGCGTTCTCCTCGGAGCTCGCCAAGCTGAGCCAATGGTTCGGCTCCAATTCCGACCACGACCCCGACGCCATGGCGCTACAACCGTTTTACCTGGCGTACCAGGAGCAGGACAACCGCGACCTCCTTGCCCGCTACGGAAAACTCTCCGCGGAAATCATGCGGCGATGGTCGGAACGACAACGCCTGCCCCGGGACCCGCCACCCAAGCGGAGCCATCTCCGGGTCGGGATCGTATCGGCGCACATCTTCGAGCACTCGGTCTGGACCGCGCTCATCAAGGGCTGGGTCCAGCACCTCGATCGCGGCCGGTTCGATGTGGACGTCTTCCACCTCGGCCAAACGCAGGACCAGGAGACTCTTTTCGCGAGGTCGCATGCAGCGCATTTCGAGCAGGGTCCGAAAAGCCTGCACGAATGGGTGCACCTCATCCTCGAGCGGCAGCCGGACGTGCTGATCTATCCGGAACTCGGAATGGACGGGATGTCGGGCAAGCTTGCGAGTTCGCGCCTTGCGCCTGTCCAGGTTGCGTCGTGGGGGCATCCCGAGACGAGCGGGTTGCCCACGATTGACTACTACTTGTCAGCGGAGGCTTTCGAGCCGCCCGGTGCGCAGCAGTACTACACCGAGAGATTGGTGACACTCCCCGGCTCCGGCTGCTGTTACGAGGAATCGTCGGTGACGGCAGTGGAGCCGGACCTTGCTCGACTGGGAATCGACTCAGCGTCGCCGATTCTCATTTGTCCGGGCACGCCGTACAAGTACGCGCCCCAGCACGACCGGGTCTTCCCTGCGATCGCCCGACGGATCGGACGGTGCCAATTCGTCTTCTTCATGCACCAGCCCGCGCATTTGTCGGAGAAATTGCACCGCAGATTGAAAGCAGCGTTCGAGCGAGACGGCCTGGTATTCGAGCGCTACGGGGTCGTCATTCCCCGGCAGCCGCGCGCGGCATTTCATGGCCTCATGAAGCGCGCCGATCTATATCTCGACACGATTGGGTTCTCGGGGTTCAACACCGCGATGCAAGCGGTGGGGAGCGGCCTCCCGATTGTCACGCGGGAAGGGCGGTTCATGCGGGGAAGGCTCGCAAGCGGGCTCTTGAAGCGGATGGGGTTATCGGAACTGGTCGCGCAGTCGGAGGAAGAATACGTCGCGACGGCGGCCAGACTCGTTCGGGATGTTGAATACGGTCGACAGATCCGCGCGCGGATCGAAGGCGCTCGCGCATCGTTACGCGAAGACATCGCCCCGATCAGGACTCTCGAGGACTTCCTATTCAATCAACTCCCTCATACGGCGACCGCATTTTCATCCCGGCCGAGCGGGTGATGCTTCCTTCGATGAGCCTGTGCCGGGCCGCACTTGTCGGTGTCTGAGGGGAGCGGGATGCCGGTCGTGGTCGACGAGGCGCGGCAGTTCGACGTGCACGCGCCGGTGCTCGTTGTCGGGGCGGGCGCATGCGGGCTCGTTGCCGCTCTGGCGGCGCACGATGCTGGCGCGGAAGTCCTCGTGCTCGAGCGCGATGCGCAGCCGGCGGGCTCGACGGCGCTCTCCTCGGGCTTCATCCCGGCGTGCACGACGCGTTGGCAGCAAGCGCGCGGCGTCGTCGACTCGGTCGGGCGGATGGTCGACGACGTCCGGCACAAGAACCGCGGCGAAGCCGATCCGCGCATCGTCGACGCGGTGTGTCGAGCCTCCGGACCGACGCTGGAGTGGCTCGCCGACGCGCACGGCGTGCCGTTCGTGCTGGTCGAGGGCTTCCTCTATCCCGGCCACAGCGTGCTGCGCATGCATGCCGTGCCCGAGAAGACGGGTACGGCGCTGATGGCCGCATTGCAGCGCGCAGCGGCGAGCGCCGGGGTCGACGTCCTCAACACCGCGCAAGGAAGAACAATGTATGCCGACCGGGCGCGCCGCGTACGGGGCGTCGCGTTCTCGCGGCCTGATGACGCAGTCGAGGAAGTGGGTTGCGAGGCCGTCGTGCTCGCCTGCTCGGGTTTCGGCGGCAACCCGGGGATGGTGAGGCAGTACATCCCCGAGATTGCCGACGCTCTCTACTTCGGTCACGTCGGGAATCAGGGCGACGCGGTGGCATGGGGGACCGCGCTCGGCGCCGCGGTACGCGACATGTCCGCGTACCAGGGGCACGGCTCGGTGGCGACACCGCACGGGATCCTGATCACCTGGGCGCTGATGATGGAAGGCGGGTTCCAGGTGAACGCCGCAGGTCGGCGCTTCTCGAACGAGCACCTCGGCTACTCGGAGCAATGCGTCCCCGTGATCGAGCAGCCGGGAAGCGTCGCGTGGAACATCTACGACGAGCGGCTCCACCGCCTCGGGATGGATTTCGAGGACTACCGCGGCGCGGACGCGCTCGGCGCGATCCGCCAGGCCGCGACGGTCGAAGCGCTCTCCCGGGTCTGCAGTCTGCCCGGCATCGCGCTCGCCGAAACTTTCGGCGAAGTCGCGCGCTACGCTGCAGGGTCGGCGCACGACCCGTTCGGTCGCGACTTCCGAGGCAAACCGGCGCTCGCGCCGCCCTATTACGCGGTGAAGGTGACCGGCGCGCTCTTTCATACTCAAGGCGGGCTCGTCGTGGACGCGGACGCGCGCGTGCTCGACGCACAGGGTGCGCCGCTACCGAATCTCTTCGCCGGTGGCGGCGCTGCGGGCGGCGTGTCCGGCGCACACGTTTGGGGATACCTCTCCGGCAACGGCCTGCTCGCCGCCGTCACGCTGGGACGACTGGCCGGCGCATCCGCAGCTGCGCTCGTTCGCGATCACGCCTAACGGTCACGTCAGTCTGGGCTTCCGCGAGAGCGGGTGCTCACATCGATAGCGTCTTCGGGGATGCACCTCGTCACCCTTACAAAAAATAGTTGACTGACGAGTCAGTCAGATGACATATTACTGACCAGTCAGTCATGAGAACGCCATGAACGCCACCGAAGTTCAAAAAGCTGAGCCCCGGTTTGGGCGTCGCAAGGAGGCCCGTCCCGCGGAGATCCTCGACGCCGCGCTCGAGCTGTTCGTCGAGCGCGGCTACGCGACCACGCGCCTCGAGGACGTCGCGCAGCGCGCAGGCGTGTCGAAGGGCACGGTTTACCTCTACTTCGACAGCAAGGAAGAACTGTTCAAGGCGGTGATCCGCTCGGGCATCGTCCGCGCCATCGAGGAAGCCGAGCACCTGGTCGCGCAGTACGAAGGCACCTCGCCCGACCTCCTGCGAGCCTTGGTCGGGGGCTGGTGGAACTCGATCGGGTCGACGCGGCTTTCCGGCATCCCGAAGCTGATGATCTCCGAGGCGCAGAACTTCCCGGAGCTCGCTCGGTTCTACTACGCGGAGGTGATCCAGCGCGGCTCGCGGCTCTTCGCCCACGCGGTCCAGCGCGGGATCGAGCGCGGCGAGTTCCGGCCGGTCGACGTCGATTACACGGTGCGGGCGGTGATGGCGCCGCTCATCATGCGGTCCATCCTGCAGCACTCGTTTCTGCCCTGCGCCGGCCCGGAGGACTTCGACGTTCCGGCGTACTTCGAGCACACGCTCGATCTGCTCGTGAACGGCATGCGCGCGGCCGAGCCCGCCCGCCGCCGCTGACGCCGTTCGCCCCCTCAGGAGCGTCACCATGCATCCGCCCCGCCTGACCGTCGCCCTCGTTGCCGCGCTCGCGCTCGCCGCATGCTCCAAGCCCGCGGCGCCCCCACCGACCGCGCGTGCGGTGATCGCACAGGTGGTCGGCGTCAAACCGGGTGACGGCGCGAACGTCTATTCGGGGGAAATTCGCGCGCGCTACGAGAACGATCTCGCCTTCCGCGTCGGCGGCAAGGTCGTCGCGCGTTACGTCGACGTCGGCGCAACCGTGAAGAAGGGGCAGCCGCTCGCGCGCCTGGACCCGCAAGACGCCCACCTTGCCGCAGAGAGCGCGCGCTCGGCGCTCGCGGGCGCGGAAGCCGATCACGCGCTGGCCAAGGCGGAGGTCGAGCGGTACCGCGATCTCTATGCGAAGAAATTCGTCAGCCAGGCGGTGCTCGATGCGCGCGAGACGACCTTCAACACTACCAAGGCGCGACTCGAGCAGGCGCGCGCGCAGCTCGCCACCGCTCGCAATCAGTCATCGTACACGACGCTTGCGGCCGAAGCCGACGGGGTGATCACCGCGGTCAACGTCGAGGCGGGACAAGTGGTCGCCGCCGGGCAGGCGGTCATGCGCTTCGCGCAGCCTGCGGAGAAGGAGGTCGTGATCAGCGTGCCGGAGAGCCGGCTCGCCGAGCTGCGCGATGCGCGGCAGATCCCGCAGCAGATCCCGCAGCAGATCCTCGTGGCCGTGCTGGCGGCACCGGGGAAGCCGTATGCCGGCCAGATCCGCGAAGTGGCGCCGACTGCGGACGCGGCAACACGCACCTTCGCGGTGAAGGTCACCCTCCTCGCGCCCGACGACGCCGTGAAGCTCGGCATGACCGCCAATGTGGCGCTCGGCCAGCGCACCGGTCCGGAGACGATCGGCATACCCCTGACCGCGCTGACGCAGATCGATGGCGAGCCGGCGGTCTGGGTCGTGGACCCGCAGACGAGCCAGGTCCATCTCCGCCCGGTAAAGGTCGCCGCGTACCGCGAGGACGGCGCGACGATTACCGCCGGGCTGAAGACCGGTGAGATCGTGGTCACCGCCGGGGTGCACAAGCTGCTCGCTGGTGAGACGGTGCACGTCGAGAGCGAGGCCGCCGCGAGCCCGCGCTCGCAGGAGCGGCTCCAGGCCGCGCTCCAGCGCGGCGCATGACCCGAGGGTCCGAGGTGCCGCAGTGAAGCGCTTCAACCTTTCCGCGTGGGCCCTCGAGCACCAGAGCCTGGTGCTGTACGCGATGATCGTGCTCGCGATCTTCGGCGTGCTCGCCTACTCCAAGCTCGGCCAGTCGGAGGACCCGCCTTTCACGTTCAAGGTCATGGTGATTCGCACCACCTGGGCCGGCGCCACAGCGCACGAGGTCGAGGAGCAGATCACCGACCGGATCGAGAAGAAGCTCCAGGAGGCGCCAAACGTCGACATCATCCGCAGCTACTCGAAGCCGGGCGAATCGCTCGTGTTCTTCACGATGAAGGACTCGACCCCGACGTCGGCGGTCGCGGAGACCTGGGACCGAGTGCGCAAGAAGGTCGGCGACATGCGCCACACCCTGCCCGCCGGTGTCCAGGGGCCCTACTTCAACGACGAGTTCGGCGAGACGTTCGGAAACATCTACGCGCTCACCGGAGCCGGTTTCTCCTACGCCGATCTCAAGAAGTACGCCGACCGGATCCGCCAGCAGCTGCTGCGCGTGCCCGACGTCGCGAAGGTCGAGTTGTTCGGCGAGCAGGACGAGAAGGTCTTCATCGAGATCTCGAACGCCAAGCTCGCGACGCTCGGCGTGGACGTGTCCACGATCGTGAACGCCCTCGCGACGCAGAACGCGATGGCGCCGGCGGGCAGCTTCGAGACCGTGGCCGACAAGGTCTACCTGCGTCCGAGCGGCGACTTCGGTTCGATCGAGGCGATCCGCGAGACCACGATCCGCGCGAACGGCCGGCTCTTCCGCCTCGGCGACATCGCGAAGGTGTCGCGCGGCTACGCGGACCCGCCGCAGCCCAAGATGCGATTCCAGGGGCGCGAGGCGCTCGGCATCGGCGTGTCGATGGCGAAGGGCGGCGACATCATCGAGCTCGGCCACCACCTCGAGCGCGAGATCGAGCGCATTCGCACGGAGCTGCCGGTCGGGCTCGAACTCGGCCAGGTCACCAGCCAGCCTGCCGCCGTGCAGCGCTCGGTCGGCGAGTTCGTGCGCTCGCTCGCCGAGGCGGTGATCATCGTGCTGGCGGTGAGCCTCGCCTCGCTCGGGCTGCGCACCGGGGTCGTCGTCGCGCTGTCGATTCCGCTCGTGCTCGCAGCCACCTTCCTGTTCATGCAGCTCTTCGGCATCGGGCTGCACAAGATATCGCTCGGCGCGCTGATCCTCGCGCTCGGGCTGCTGGTGGACGACGCGATCATCGCGGTCGAGATGATGGCGACGAAGATGGAGCAGGGCTGGGACCGGCTGCGCGCGGCGAGCTTCGCGTATTCGAGCACCGCCATGCCGATGCTGTCGGGGACGCTCGTGACCGTGGCCGGCTTCCTGCCGATCGCGACCGCCGCATCGTCGACGGGCGAATACACGCGCTCGATCTTCCAAGTGACGACCATCGCGCTGCTCGTCTCGTGGATCGCGGCAGTGGTGTTCGTGCCCTACCTCGGCTACCGGCTGCTCCCCGAGCTCGCGTCGCGGGACGGCCGCCCATCGTGGCTGGCGCGAGTGCTGCGCCGGATCGCGCCACGGCTCGCGGCCCGCTTCGAGCGCGCGCCCCCGCGGCATGCGGCCGGCGCCTCAGCGGATCGCGAGCATGCGGTCTACGCGACGCCGTTCTATGCGCGCTTCCGTTCGACGGTGCACTGGTGCGTCGCGCACCGCGCCGTCGTGATCGCGGCGACGGCATCGCTCTTCGCCGCCGCGGTCGTCGGCTTCGGGCTCGTCCCGCAGCAGTTCTTCCCGGCCTCCAGCCGGCCCGAGCTCCTCGTCGATCTGCGCCTCGCCGAAGGATCCTCGTTTGCCGCGACGGAGGCCGTGGCCAAGCAGTTCGAGAGCGCGCTCGAGCGCGAAGACGGGATCGTCAACTACGTGAGCTACGTGGGCTGGGGCAGCCCGCGCTTCTACCTGCCCCTCGACCAGCAGCTCGCCAACACGAACTTCGCCCAGTTCGTGATCCTGGCGAAGGACCTGAAGGCGCGCGAGGCGCTGCGCGCCCGCCTCATCCAGCGTTTCGAGACGAGCTTCCACTTCGTGCGCGGCAACGTGACCCGCCTCGAGAACGGCCCGCCGGTCGGCTTTCCGGTGCAGTTCCGCGTCTCCGGCGAGGACACCGCGATCGTGCGCCGGCACGCCGAGCGGGTCGCGGGGGTCATGCGCGCCAACCCGCACCTCTCGAACGTGCACTTCGACTGGGAAGAGAAGTCCAAGGTCATCAAGGTCGACATCGACCAGGAGAAGGCGCGACTTCTCGGACTGTCGTCGCAGGACCTGTCCGCGTTCCTCAACACGTCGCTGAACGGCCTTACCGTCACGCACTACCGCGAGCGCGACAAGCAGATCGAAGTACTGCTGCGCGGCGCGGCCGACGAGCGCGCCCGGCTTTCCCTCGTCGCGGATCTCGCGATCCCGGCACGCGCCGGGACCGCGGGGGACGGGAAGGGGTCTGCCGCCGCCACGCGGTCCGTGCCGCTCGCGCAGGTCGCGACAATTTCGTACGGATTCGAAGACGGCGTCATCTGGCGCCGCAACGGGCTGCCGACGATCACGGTCCGTGCCAATGTCTACGGCAACATCCAGGGGCCGGCCGTCACGGCGCAGATCGCGCCGCTGCTCGCGCCGATCCGGGCGGCGCTGCCGCCCGGCTACTCCCTCGAGACCGGCGGCGCGGTCGAGGACAGTGCCAAGGGGCAGAAGTCCGTCATGGCCGGCCTGCCGCTTCTGGCGATCGTCGTGCTCACCGTGCTCATGCTCCAGCTGCAGAGCTTCTCGCGGGTCGCGATGGTCGTGCTGACCGCGCCGCTCGGTCTGATCGGCGTGACGGCGGCCATGCTGCTCTTCAACCAGCCGTTCGGCTTTGTCGCGATGCTCGGGACGATCGCGCTGTCCGGGATGATCATGCGCAATGCCGTGATCCTGGTGGACCAGATCGATCAGGACATTCGCGCTGGGCACGCGCCCTGGGCGGCGATCGTCGAGGCAACCGTGCGCCGCTTCCGCCCGATCACGCTCACCGCGGCGGCGGCGGTGCTGGCGATGATCCCCCTCACCCGGAGCGCTTTCTTCGGGCCGATGGCGGTCGCGATCATGGGCGGCCTGGTGGTCGCGACCCTGCTCACGCTGCTCTTCCTTCCGGCCCTGTACGCGGCCTGGTTCCGGGTCAAAGCGCCGGCGCCGCACGTCCGGACCGTCCCTGCGCCAGCCTCGGCCGGGACCTCCGGCGCGATCCTGGAAGGCACCCTGTAACGAACCGATCGGGGCCCCGACCCCTCGCCGTGCCTCGGACGTGAGGCTGTTCATACAGGCAGCCGCTCAGTTGTGGGACGATCCCGTCCGGATTCTGAACCCCGCGGACGATCGGTCGACGCCCGAGCGAGACCCATGTCACGTCCCTGCAACAACCCTTTGCCGAACCCTAAACTCCGTGCTTAAATAGCTAGTTAGAGGGAGTTTCTCCAGAATCTTATGAATATCGAGCAGGCCCGGTTCAACATGGTCGAGCAGCAAATCCGACCCTGGGACGTTTTGGACCAGGAGGTGCTCGACTTGCTCTACGTGGTGCGACGCGAAGAGTTCGTGCCGCCGGGCTATCGCGAGATCGCGTTCTCCGACCTCGAGATCCCATTGCTTGAAAACACGGTCGAAGGCGAGAAGATGATGGCGCCGAAGGTCGAGGCCCGCGTGCTCCAGGAACTCGCGGTGAAGCCGAGCGACAAGGTGCTCGAGGTCGGCACCGGGAGCGGCTACCTGACCGCGCTGCTTGCGCATCGCGCCGCCCACGTCCATAGCATCGAAATCAACCCGACGCTCAAGACTTTCGGCGAGGCGAACTTGCGCCGCGCGGGGGTGCGCAACGCGACCACTGAGCCCGGCGACGCGGCGCGCGGCTGGCCGAAGCACGCCCCCTACGACGTGATTGTCCTGACGGGCTCGACCCCGGTGCTACCCGAGGCGTTGCTGGCGCAGCTCAAGCCGCGCGGGCGCCTGTTCGCCGTGGTCGGCGAGCTGCCGGTGATGAGTGCCCGGTTGGTGACCTGCGTCGGCGAAGGGTCGTACCGGACGCTGGATCTGTTCGAGACGGTGCTCGCGCCGCTCAAGAACGCGGAGCAGCGGGAGAAGTTCGTCTTCTAGGCGCGAGCCGTGACCAGCGACTCAGGCGAAATGGAGCAGATCACCCCTCAGCAGCTCAAGGCATGGCTCGACGACGCGTCGCGCCCGCGACCGGTGCTCGTCGACGTCCGGGAACCCTGGGAGATCGAGGTGTGCCGCCTCCCGGAGTCGGTCCACGTGCCGATGAATACGATCCCGGCGCGCGCCGGCGAGCTGGACGCCACGGCCGACACGGTGCTGATCTGCCATCATGGGGCGCGCAGCTTCCAGGTCGGGCGGTACCTCGAGCAGCGCGGGTTCGCCCGCGTGCACAACCTCTTCGGCGGCGTCGACGCCTGGGCCCGCACCGTCGATCCGACGATGGCGACCTACTAACTAACTAGAAATGGGGATCACCCTGATGAATCCTTTCCGCATCCGCGTGGCTGCAGTGCTCGTCGCCGCCGCATTCGCGCAAGGCGCCGCCGCCGCCGACTTTCTCGAGACCTACCGGCTCGCGAAGCAGAACGACTCCGTGTTCGCAGCATCCCGCGCGCAGCTCGAGGCCGGCATCGAGAAGCTGCCGCAAGGGCGGGCGCTGCTGCTTCCGGTGATCAACGGCACCGGCAACACGAACTGGAACGACGCCGAGAACCGGACCTTCAACGCCCAGTCGCAGTTCAACTCCAACGGCTGGGCCGTCACCCTGACCCAGCCGCTGTTCCGTTGGCAGAACTTGGTGCAGTACCAGCAGTCGCAGTTCCAGGTCCTGCAGGCCGAGGCGCAGTTCGGCCAGGCGACGCAGGACCTGATCGTGCGCGTCGCGCAGGCGTACTTCGACGTGCTCGCCGGGCGCGACAACATCGACTTCATCGTCGCCAACAAGGCCGCGATCCAGGAGCAGCTGGCGCAGGCGAAGCGCAACTTCGAGGTCGGCACCGCGACCATCACCGACACGAACGAGGCGCAGGCGCGCTACGACCTCGCGGTGGCGCAGGAGATCGCCGGCCAGAACGCGCTTCTCGTCGCGCAGCGCAACCTGCAGCAGATCACCGCCCAGCCGCCCGATGCGCTCACGCCGCTGCGCACCCAGCTGGTGATCCAGACGCCGCGGCCGGCGAACCAGGACGAGTGGGCGAGCGGCGCGCGCGCGAACAACTTCACCGTGCGTGCGAACGAGGCGGTGCTCGAGATCGCCGACCGCGAAGTCGGGCGCCAGCGCGCGGGCCATTACCCGACCCTGGACGTGGTCGCGAGCGCCCAGGAAAACACCAATCAGAGCCTCGCGATCGGCGTGGGCACCCGGTCTCAGATCAACCAGAATGTAATCGGGCTGCAGCTCAACCTGCCGATCTACGCCGGCGGGTCGGTAATGTCGAGGACCCGGGAGGCCGTCGCGCTGAAAGAGAAGGCGCGCCAGGACCTCGAGTCGAGCCGCCGTGCGGCGGAGTTCAACGCGCAGCAGGCCTACCTCAACGTCACCAACGGACTGGCGCAGGTGAAGGCCCTGGAGCAGGCTCTGGTCTCGAGCGAGACGGCGCTGCAGTCGAACCGCGTCGGCTACGAGGTCGGCGTACGGATCAACATCGACGTGCTGAACGCCCAGCAGCAGGTGTTCCAGACCAAGCGCGACCTCGCGCGATCGCGTTACGACACGATCGTCAACGGGCTCAAGCTCAAAGCCGCGGCCGGCGCGCTCAGCGAAGAAGACGTCGAAGAGGTCAACCGACTCCTCGGCATCGATCAGCCGGCGCCAAAGTCGAGCGCGACCATGGCACCGCTCGCTTCGACCGCCACCGTGCCGGCTGCGTTCGCCGCGGCGGCGCCGACGCCGCCGCGGGCCTTACAACCGGTCGCCGGCGCACCGTCGTCGAAAGCCCAGGGGCCGAACTCCGACGCCTCCGCACCCGACAAGTCGCGCACCGATCGCAAGACCACGAAGACCGAGTCGACCAAGAAAACGGCCAGCCGTCCCGCGACGAAACCGAAGACTGCTACGGCCGAGGCGGCGCCGATCGTCGAGAAATCGGTTGCCGCTCCAGTGGTGCCGCCGGTGGAGGTGACCGAGCTGCGATCCGTCGCCCTCGCCCAGCCGGTCGCACCCGCTCCGGAAGTCGTCGCACCCACCGGCGAGGCAAAGGCGACGGCCTCGGACGGCACGACGCGCGTGGTGAAGTTCGTCGACCCGAAGGTCCCCGGCACCGATTAGCTGCGGCGCCCGCCGGTTGCGATCACCGGTCGGCGATCAGCCGCTCCACGATCGCCATCGTTCGCGCGGTTGCGCCGCGGTGCGCGGCGCAGAAGGCTTCTCCGGCCTCGCCCATCCAGGCTCGTGCGCCGGCGTCCGACAGCAGGCGCGCCGCCTCCCGCACGAGCGCATCGGCGTCGGCGACCTGCACCGCCGCGCCGAGCCGCACGGCCTCGGCGGCCGCGTCGGCGAAATTGAACGTCGACGGCCCGATCAGGACCGGCGTGCCCTCGGCGCAGGCCTCGATGAGATTCTGCGCGCCGTAGGGAAGCAGGCTCCCGCCGACGAACGCGACGTCGCAGGCCGCGTAGTACGCGCTCATCTCGCCCATGCTGTCGCCGAGTACCAGATCGCAGTCGGCAGGCACGGTCCGGCCGTCGCTGCGCCGGACGAACGCGCGACCGCGGCTGGCGAGCAGCGCCGCGACCTCGGCGAAGCGCTGGGGGTGGCGCGGAACGATGACCGTGAGGGTGCCGGCAGGCAAAGGGTCGCGCGCGAGCGCGTCCAGCAGGACGGCTTCCTCGCCCTCGCGCGTGCTCGCCGCGAGCAGCACCGGCCGCTCCCCGAACACGGTGCGCAGCGCCTGCGCGCGCGCCTGCGTCTCGGCCGGCGGCGTCACGTCGAACTTCAGGTTTCCGCTGACCTCGACGGCGTGCGCGCCCAGCGCGCCGAGCCGCTCCGCATCCGCTGTCGTCTGCGCCCCGATCGCGGCGAGGTCGTCGAGCGCCGCACGCGCGAGCGAACCGACGGCGGCGTAGCCGCGCGCCGACTTCGCGGACATGCGCGCGTTGGCGAGGAGCACCGGGACGCCCGCCTCGCGGCAGGCACGGACGAGGTTCGGCCAGATCTCCGTCTCCAGGATCACGCCGAGCTGCGGCCGGAAGTGCGCGACGAACCGCCGCACCGCCCACGGAAAGTCGTAGGGCAGGAACGCGAGCCGTGCGAAGTCGCCGTACAGGCTGCGCGCCGCCGCGCGGCCGGTGGCCGTCATGTGCGTCAGGAGCAGCGTGCGATCCGGGTACCGCTCGCGCAGCGCGCGGACCAGGGGCTGCGCGGCGCGCGTTTCCCCGAGCGACACCGCGTGGATCCAGATGACCGGTCCGCCGGGACGCGCGCCGTAGCGCCCGAAGCGCTCGCCGATCGCCTCGCGGTACCCCGGCTCCTTGCGGCCGCGCCACCAGAGGCGCAGCGGCAGCAGCGGCAGCGCGAGATGCCAGAGTAGGTTGTACGCGACGCGGAGCATCACGCGAGCGCCGGTGCGACCTCGTGCAGCGCCTCGAGCACCGCGGCGACCGTCGGGGGCGTCCCCACCCCGCCGCGATAAGCCGTGCGCCCTGCGCCGAGCGGCTGCGCGTCGAGCGGCTCGGAGTCGCAGAAGACACCCACGACGGGAACGCCGAGCGCCGCCGCGAGATGCATCAGCCCGGTGTCGACGCCGATCACCGCCGCAGCGTGCCCGACGAGGGCGGCGGCCTCCTCGATCGACATGCGGGGCGCGACGACGCCACGCGCCAGGGCGCCTGCGAGGCGACCCGCGCGAGCGCGCTCGTCCTCGGCACCCCAGGGCAGCACGCACACGACCCCGCGGGACTCGAGTGCCCGCGCGACGCCGATCCAAGCCTCCTCGGTCCAGAGCTTCGCGGCGCGGGCGGTCGAGTGGAGCAGCACGCAGTAGGGCTGGCGCGGTGCGTACGCCGGCGCGGGCGGCGCGACGATCCCGTACGTCACGCCCCGCGGCCGTACGTATCCGAGTGCGCGCGCGGCGACGGCCCGATAGCGCTCGATCTTGTGGACGGCGGGTTCGAACTCGTAGGTCGTGTCGTAGAACCGCGTGGCGAAACCCTCGCGCGCCGTACCCAGCCCGAAGCCGAAGACCGGCCCGCACGCAAGCTTTGCGACCAGCGCGCTTTTCAACAGGCCCTGCGTTTCGAAGATCGCGTCGTACGGATGCTCGCGCAGCGCGGCGCGAAACTCGGCGAGCTCGCGCCACGCTCGCGGCCGGAACCACTGGGTCCGCCAGCGCCGCAGCGCGAAGGGAATCGCACGCGTGACGCCAGGATGCATCCTGACGAGCGGCACGTAAGCCTCTTCCACCGCCCAGTCGAGCACCGCGTCGGGAAACGCTCCCCGGATGTCGGTCGCGGCGGGAAACGTGTGCAGGACATCGCCGAGCGAGGAGAGGCGGACCAGGAGGATTCTTTTCATTGTCGCGGCGAGCGCGGTTGGCGCGCTGGCTCTTCGCGGTAGAATGGCCGCTTAGAAACACCTGAATTATAAGGGAAACTCAGTGCCTTCCGGCACGTCTTCGCAAGCCCTTTCGGCAGTCGTCATCACCCTCAACGCCGCGCGAGAGCTCGACGCCTGCCTCGCGAGCGTCGCATTCGCCCAGGAGATCCTGGTCGTCGACTCGGGCAGCACCGACGGCACGATCGAGCTCGCGCAGGCCCGGGGCGCTCGCGTCGTGCCGCACGCGTGGCTCGGTTTCGGCCGCCAGAAGCAGTTCGCCGTCTCCCAGGCCGCGCACGACTGGGTGCTGTGCGTCGACGCCGACGAGCGCGTCAGCGAGGCGCTCCGCCGCTCGATCGTCGCGGAGCTGCCTGCGCCGCGCGGCTTCGTGTACTCGATGGCCCGCTGCAACCGCTTCATGGGTCGCTGGCTGCGGCACGGCGAGGGCTACCCGGACTGGAACACGCGGCTCTTCCATCGCGCGCACGCGCGCTGGAGCGACGACCCGGTGCACGAGCACGTCCTCACGACGGCGCCGGTGGTGCGGCTCGCGGGCGACCTGATGCACGAATCGGCGGAGTCGCTGGAGCGCTACCTCGACAAGCAGAATCGGTACACGACGCTGCAGGCCGAGCGGATGCTGGCCGACGATCGCGGAGCGGGCGCGCTGCACCTCGTGTTCAGCCCGTTGGTGCGGTTCCTCAAGTTCTACGTCTTCCGCCTGGGCTTCCTCGACGGGGTGCCCGGCCTGGTTCACATCTCGATCGGCTGCATGAACAGTTTCCACAAATATGCGAAGCTGAGGGCGCTCAAGAGACCCGCGCAATGACGATTCTCGTGACCGGCGCCGCCGGTTTTATCGGCTCCAACTTCGTTCTCGACTGGATGCGCGAGGTCGGCGAGCCCGTCGTCAGCCTCGACAAGCTGACGTATGCCGGGAACCTGCGCAATCTCGCATTGCTCGAGCGCGACCATCGCCACACCTTCGTCCGGGGCGACATCGGCGACCGCGAGGCGGTCGACGGTCTGCTCGTGCAGCATCGCCCGCGCGCGATCGTGCATTTCGCCGCCGAGAGCCATGTCGATCGCTCGATCCACGGGCCGGCGGACTTCATCCAGACCAACGTCGTCGGGACGTTCACGCTGCTCGAAGCGGTGCGCGCCCACTGGAGCGGGCTCGCGGGAGCGAACCGGGACGCGTTCCGGTTCCTTCACGTCTCCACCGACGAGGTCTACGGGTTCGCTCGGGCCGAGCGATCCGGCTTTCGCCGAGACGACACCGTATGCGCCGAACAGCCCCTACTCCGCGTCGAAGGCCGGCTCCGATCACCTGGTGCGCGCATACCACCACACCTATGGGCTGCCGGTCCTCACCACCAACTGCTCGAACAACTACGGGCCCTACCAGTTCCCGGAAAAGCTCATCCCGCTGATGGTGCTGAACGCGCTCGACGGCAAGCCGCTGCCGGTCTATGGCGACGGCTCCAACGTGCGCGACTGGCTTTATGTCGGGGACCACTGCAGCGCGATCCGCCTGGTGCTCGCACGCGGCCGGCGGGGCGAGACCTACAACATCGGCGGCGCCGCGGAATGCAAGAACCTCGACGTCGTGAAGCGGGTGTGCGCGATCCTCGACGATCTGCGCCCGCGCGGCGCCGATCGCTACGCGAGCCTGATCCAGTTCGTCACGGACCGCCCGGGCCACGACTGGCGCTACGCGATGGACACGCGCAAGATCGAAGCGGAGCTCGGCTGGCGTCCTGCGGAGAGCTTCGAGTCGGGGCTGCGGAAGACGGTGGAATGGTACCTCGCGAATCCGGGGTGGGTCGCCTCGGTCCGCTCCGGCGACTATCGGAACTGGATCGAGACGAACTACCGCAGTCGCTAGCTCCGCGATTGCAACCCGGCCCGGATCTAGCTAGACTTAGCTAAGTCTTTCATCAGGAATCCGCCATGGAGACCGTCAACATTCACGAAGCCAAGACGCAGCTCTCGAAGCTCGTCGAACGGGTGCGGGCAGGGGAGGAGATCATCCTTGCGAAGGCAGGGGAGCCGGTCGCGCGCATCGTGCCCTACGTACAGTCGCGGTCGCCGCGGAAGCCGGGCGCGCTCAAGGGAAAGATCCGGATCGGCAAGGACTTCGATGCGCCGCTGCCCGACGAGCTCCTGGCAGCCTTCGAGGGGACGCTTGAGCAGAAGCGAAAGCCGGCACCCAGGTGAGACTGCTCGTCGATACGCACCTCCTCGTGTGGTGGGTCGCCGGCCGCCGACTCTCGCGCGAAGCCGCCTCGCTGATCGCGGACCCGGCGAACGAAGTGTTTGCATCGGCCGCAAGTATCTGGGAGCTCGCGATTAAGGCCGGGCTCGGCCGCATCGACGTCGATCCCGGCGCGTTCATACAGAAGCTCGAGAGCGGCGGCTTCACAGCGCTCCCGGTGACGAGCCGCCACGCAGTTGCAGTCGCGGAGCTGCCGGATATCCATCGCGACCCTTTCGACCGCCTTCTGGTCGCACAAAGCAGGGTGGAGCAGATGTCGCTCTTGACGCACGACAAGGCCCTCTCTGGATACGGCGCGCTGGTGGTACACGGCGCCTGAAGCCCGCGTATGAAAGGCATCATTCTCGCCGGCGGCTCCGGCACCCGTCTCTACCCGGTGACGCAGGTCGTCTCCAAGCAGCTGCTGCCGGTGTACGACAAGCCGATGATCTACTACCCGCTCAGCACGCTGATGCTGGCGGGCATGCGCGACATCCTGATCATCTCGACGCCGCAGGACACCCCGCGCTTCGAGCAACTGCTCGGCGACGGACGGCGCTGGGGCTTGAACCTCTCCTACGCCGTGCAGCCCTGCCCCGACGGCCTCGCGCAGGCCTTCATCATCGGACGCGGTTTCATCGGCGGGGAGAGCTCCTGCCTCGTCCTGGGCGACAACATCTTCTACGGGCACGATCTGTCGACCGACCTGCAGGGCGCGACGAGTAGCACGCGCGGGGCGACCGTGTTCGCCTACCACGTGGCCGATCCCGAGCGCTACGGCGTGGTGGAGTTCGACGCCGGTGGCCGCGCGATCAGCATCGAGGAGAAACCCGAGCAGCCCAAGTCGCGCTACGCCGTGACCGGCCTGTACTTCTACGACAACCAGGTCGTGGAGATCGCGGCGTCGCTCAAGCCCTCGGCGCGCGGCGAGCTGGAGATCACCGACGTCAACCGGATCTATCTGGAGCACGGCGAGCTCAACGTCGTGACCATGGGCCGCGGCTACGCCTGGCTCGACACCGGCACCCACGAGTCGCTGCTCGAGGCGTCGCAGTTCATCGAGACCATCGAGCAGCGCCAGGGCCTCAAGATCGCCTGCCTCGAGGAGATCGCCTTTCGCATGGGCTTCATCTCGGCGCGAGGACCTCGAGCGCCTGGCCGCACCGCTCGCGAAGAGCGGGTACGGCCAGTACCTGCTCCAGGTGCTCGAGGAGCGCACGCCGACGTGATCGTCACTCCGACCGCGATCCCCGACGTCCTGTTGATCGAACCGAAGGTGTTCGGCGACTCGCGCGGCTTCTTCCTCGAGAGCTGGAACGCGCAGGCCTTCGCCAAGGCGGGAATCCCGGCGGCGTTCGTGCAGGACAACCACAGCCGGTCCCCGCGAGGCGTGTTGCGCGGTCTGCACTACCAGATCCGCCAGCCGCAAGGCAAGCTCGTCCGGGTCGCCGCCGGCGAGGTGTTCGACGTCGCAGTCGACCTGCGCCGCGCCTCGCCCACGTTCGGCCGGTGGGTCGGCGAGCGCCTCTCGGCGGACAACAGGCGGATGCTGTGGATCCCGCCCGGCTTCGGGCACGGCTTCCTGGTGCTCTCGGAATCGGCCGACTTCCTCTACAAGACGACCGACTACTACGCGCCCGAGCACGAACGCGTGATCGCCTGGAACGATCCGGTACTGGCGATCGCGTGGCCGCTCGATGACGCGCCGACGCTCTCGGCACGGGACGCCGCCGGCGCGCGGTTCCGCGACGCCGAAGTCTTCCCGTGAGGATCCTGCTCACCGGCGCGAACGGGCAGGTCGGTTGGGAACTCGCCCGCGCGCTCGCACCGCTCGGTGAGGTGATCGAACTCGACCGGAGCCGCCTCGACCTCGCGCAACCCGACGCCCTGCGCGAGACCGTGCGCGCGATCGCGCCGGACGCGATCGTCAACGCCGCCGCGTACACCGCGGTCGACCGGGCCGAAAGCGAGCCCGAGCTCGCGCGCGCGATCAACACGATCGCGCCGGGAATCCTCGCGGAGGAAGCGCAGCACCTGGACGCCATCCTCGTGCACTACTCGACGGACTACGTGTTCGACGGCACGAAGGCTGAGCCCTACCTCGAGACCGATCCGACCGAACCCGCTCGGCGTCTACGGCCGCACCAAGCTCGAGGGCGAGCGTGCGATCGGCGCCAGCGGCTGCCGGCACCTGACGCTGCGCACGAGCTGGGTGTACGGCGCGCGCGGCCAGAACTTCCTGCTCACGATGCTGCGGCTCGCCCGTGAGCGGCGCAGCCTGAGCATCGTCGACGACCAGATCGGTGCGCCGACGTGGTCGCGCGAGATCGCACGGGCGACCGCGGACTTGCTAGGGCAGCCGGAGCTCGCCGCGCGCGGCGCCGACGGTCTCTACCACCTGACCGCGAGCGGGGCGACGACGTGGTTCGGATTCGCGCGGGCGATCTTTGACTCATCGGAGATGACGCGGCTCGGTGTCACCCCGCCTGCGCTCGAGGCCATCCCGACGAGCGCCTACCCGACACCGGCACGTCGGCCGGCGAATTCGCGCCTCGACTGCGCCCGGCTCTTTGGCCGTGCGGGCCTTCGGCTCGCCGCCTGGGATGCTGCGCTTGCGCGCTGTCTGACCGAGGTCGCCTAGCGACCGACGGCCCTGCGCACCGCAGCCGCGATGCGATCTTGGCTCGCCGCATCCAGGTACGGATGCATCGGCAGGCTGATCACCTCGCGCGCGAGCCGCTCGGCGACCGGGAACGAGGCACCTTCCCAGCCCGCCGAATAGGCCGGCTGCTGGTGCAGGGACTTCGGGTAGTGGATCGCGGTCGGGATGCCCTCGGCCTTGAGCGCGCGCTCGAGCGCCTCGCGATCCGCGGCGAGGACCGAGTACTGGGCAAAGACGCTCGTTCGATCGGGCCGCACTTTCACGCGCCGGATCGCGGGCTCGAGCCCCGACAGCAGCTCGTCGTACCGGGCGCCGATCCGCGCCCGCTCCGCAACCTCCCAGTCGAAGCGCTCGAGCTTCGCGAGCAGCACCGCGCATTGAAGGGTATCGAGCCGGCCGTTGATCCCGATCCGCGTGTGGTGGTAGCGGCCCGCCTGCCCGTGATGGCGGATCTCCCGCATGGCTTGCGCGAGCGCGTCATCGTTCGTGAATACCGCGCCACCTTCGCCATAGCAGCCGAGCGGCTTGCTCGGAAAGAAGCTCGTCGCGCCGATCGTCGAGAGCCCACAGCTCCTGCGCCCCTTGTACGTCGCGCCGAAGCTCTGCGCCGCGTCCTCGATAACCGGGATCCCGCGTCGCGCAGCGATCGCGTTGATCTCGTCCATGTCGGCCGGCTGGCCGTAGAGGGACACCGGCATGATCGCCCGCGTGCGCGACGTGATCGCAGCCTCGAGATTCCTGGCGTCGATGTTGGCGGTGTCGGGCTCGGCGTCGACGTAGACGGGCTTCGCCCCGAGCAGCACGACCATCTCGGCGGTGGCGGCGAATGTAAACGGACTCGTGATCACCTCGTCGCCCGGCTTGATCCCGAGCGCCATCAGCGGCACCAGCAGCGCGTCGGTCCCGCTCGCGACGGTCACGCAGTGCTTCACGCCGACGTAGGCGGCCAGCCGCTGTTCGAGCTCAGCGACCTCTGGGCCGAGGATGAACTGGCCGTGATCGAGGACCTTCTGAATGCGCGTGTTCATCGACTCGCGCAGGAGGCGGTACTGGGTCTTGAGATCGATGAAGTCCATTTGACGGTGCCGGGACGGAAAGGGTGGGCTCGCCGGGCTGGGACGTGTGCGGCGAGCGGGCGACAAGTCTAGCCGACTTGCGCCGCACGCCAAGAACGGGCCGTCTCGCGGCGGAGCTACGGCGCGCGAATCACCTCGCCGATATCGGGATGACGATCTCCCACTCTGCGCCGCACGGTCAATCGGCGCTTCTCGGGGGTCGCGCCAGTTCCTGCAGGAACGCGAGTGTCGTGTCGGCGACGATACGGTGACCGGCGGCGCCCCAATGGGTGTCATTGGGCAGATAAACGTCCAGCGTACCGCTTTCGATCGCGCTGCGCAGCGCGAGGTCCAGGCGCAGCAGGCGCAGCCGGGGGTCCACGAGCCGCGGGACGATGCTGCCTCGGGACGGACTGTCCCGGGCGATGTCGCGCGCGTACGAGGACAGCTTGTCCGGTGCGATCATCACGACGAAGCGCGTGCGGCCCGGCGCCTCGATGCGGCGCTGGATCGCGAGCAGGCCGCAGCGCACGCGTTCGAGTTCGGCGGGCCCCATGCGCGGCGTCACCCGATCCTCGGAGTAGTAGAGCAGCGTCGCGGGTCGGACGCTCGAGAACCGCGGCACCGCCAGATCGGTTCGATACACCACGGTGTTCTTGGCGAACGGCCGGCCCAGATTGGCAAGTAGGAAGTCGCGCCCGAAACCGATCTGCGCCGTGTCGAACGGCGTGCGCAGATCCGGCAGGACGGGCACCGTGTGCGGGGTGATCGCGCGCGGCGCCGGCAGCGGCACGTCGGGCAGGGGCGGCACCGCCGCATCGCACTGGGGGGCGAGCGTCGGGAACCGCTTCGGCAGCTCGCGTTCGACCGACTGGTAGATCACCAGCCGGGGCGGCGCGGCCTGATACGCGGCGCTCGCGACTAAGGCATCGACATCGAGTTCGCGGTCTCGGGGTGCTTGCGGGCGGATGCACGAGCACGCGCCAGCCCTGCGCCGCGAGCAGGTTCGCCCAGCTGAATCGATCCGACGTGCTGAACGAGTCGCCGAGGACCACGACGTCGTAATAGCGATCGTACCCGCCCACCTTGATCAGCGGCGGTTCGAACGCGGCCTGCGGCAACGTCGGCGCGTGCCGCGGGTTGGAATACCAGCCCTGCCGGGTAAGGTCGCCTGAGCCGATGAAGAACTTCCACGGTGCGGGACCAATGGTAAGCGCCGTATAGAACACGCTGGCGGCCACCCCGAACGCGGCCAAGACGAGGGCGAGTGCAACGGCGCGGAAGCTCATGCGCATCGTCGATGCGCGTCCCTAGAACTGAAAGTAGAGAAACTCGCTCACGCGATCCCCCTGCGGCGTGAGCGCGATGGCCCACGCGACTAGCGCGCAGGTGGCGGCAAGCCATCCGAGCGTCGGACGCCACGCGAGCCGGCTCGCGGTCGCGCGCAGCGGACCGAGCGCGGGCTCGAAGCGGCGCATGAGCTCCTGCGTGTTCGGCGCGGCGAGCGCGATGGCGAGCAGCGCGATCGTGAGATAGAGCTGATCGCGGTGGTACGAGAGGCGGAACGAGCTCGACGCCGCCTCGCCCGCGCCGAACATCGCGCGCAGCAGGTCGAACGCGGTCGCAAGATCCGGCGCGCGGAAGAACACCCAGGCCACCACCACCACGGCGAAGGTTACAAGCCACGCGCCAGCGCGATACGCGCGCCCGGTGCCCCAGCCGCGCGGCGCGGCAATCCGGTCGCGCCAGAAATGGTTCACGACCAGAAACAGTCCGTGCAGCGTGCCCCAGACGACGAACGTCCACGCCGCGCCGTGCCAGAGGCCGCCCAGCACCATCGTCGCCATGAGGTTCACGTAGCCGCCGCGCGACCCCGAGCCGATTGCCGCCGAGCGGGAAGTAGAGGTAGTCGCGCAGGAAGCGCGAGAGCGTCATGTGCCAGCGGCGCCAGAACTCGATGATGTTGCCGGCCTTGTAAGGCGAATCGAAGTTGAGCGGCAGCTTCACGCCGAACAGGCGCGACAGTCCGATCGCCATGTCGGAGTAGCCCGAGAAGTCGAAGTAGAGCTGCAGCGTGTAGGCGAGCACCCCGCCCCAGGCCTCGAGCGCGCTCGGCGTCGCCCCTTTCGCGAACACCGGGCCGACGTACACCGCGATCGCATCGGCGAGGCCGACCTTCTTCACCAGCCCGATGAAGAAGATCGTGAGCCCGACCGCGATGTTCTCCCAGTTCCAGCGGTATGCGACGGGGTCGGCGAACTGCGGCATCATCTCCTTGTGATGCAGCATCGGGCCCGCGATGAGGTGCGGGAAGTACGTGACGAACAGCAGGTAGTGGATCGCCGAGTACTCCTTCGCGATGCCGCGATACGCATCGACGAGGAACGCGATCTGCGTGAACGTGAAGAAGGAGATGCCGAGCGGCAGCACGATCGCGGGCAGCGTGAGCCCGGCGCCGAGCACGTTGGCGTTCTCGACGAAGAAGTTCGCGTACTTGAAGAACGCAAGCACGCCGAGATCGAACACGAGCCCGGCGACGAGCCAGCGCTTCGCGTGCGCCAGACGGCCCGCCTCGCGCGCGCGCGCAATCGTCGTGCCGATCACGAAGTTCACCGCGATCGACGCGAGCAGCAGCGTCACGTACCTCGGGTTCCACCAGCCGTAGAACACGAGCGACGCGAGGCCCACCCAGAGCGCGGCGCCTTTGTGGCTCGTGCGGGCGATCACGAAGTAGCCGGCCAGCACGACCGGCAGGAAGCCGAAGATGAAGACGTAGGTGTTGAAAAGCATCCCGGGTCAGCCGTGCACGGGCGTCGTCTGCGGTTGCGTCACCGACCGCGCTCGCGCCCGTCGGGGGCGGGGCATCCGGACCTGTTGCGGATGCGTTCGACGATCTCGGCGATCTCCGCGACCTCGACCGGATGCGTCGCCGCGTAGGCGTCGCGGCCCTGGCGCAGCCGTGCGAGATGCGCGTCGAGGTCGGCGCTTGCGAGTCGCACCCCGAAGTCGGCCCGCGGCGCGCCGACGTCGAACATCCGGTCGAACATCGCGTTTCCCACCGGGATCCGGTAATGCGAAGGATCCCAGTAGTTCGTCATCAGCGTTCGCTTGTCTCCCGCCGGCGGGATCGCTTCGGTGGTGAGGGCGTTGTAGCCGCTGAAGTCCCACAGCGGAAACGGCTGCGCACCCGCGGCGCGCGCCTCGTCCTCGACCGTTGCGGTCACCAGGCGCTTCCAGGTCTCGTATTGGGTCCACAGGCCGACGGCGTCGAGACTCTGCAGCAGGTAGGCATGGACCGGATGCAGCGCGATGTGCACCTCGATCCCGCGCGCGCGCGCGAGCTCGAGCATGCGCCTGAAGTGGCGCAGCGTGTCCCGCGTCGGATCATCGGCACCGATCTCCAGCCGGCAGATCGGCCGCGGCAGGTACTGGACATCGAGCGCCCCGTAGGCGAAGTACTGGAACGCGGCACGCATCCCGCCCTGCTTCAGCGGCATTTCCGGCGAGATCGCCGCCAGTCCGTTGGGGGTCGGCTGCCAGATGTTCGGGTCGGCACGGCGCTGGCCGAAAAGCGTCTTCTGCGCCGCGTTGAAGGTGTTGGCCGAGACCATCACGCGCGGCAGGGCCAGCGCGCGGTTCTGCAGCTCGGGCGGGAGTTCGCACGGCGCCCCCTCGAACAGCGCGTTGGCGCCGAACAAGTCGAGGCCGATGAGGACGCGCGTTGGCGTGCGCGTCTGGAGGGCAAACTCGAAATTCTTGGCGAGCTCGCAGAGCACGGGCCCCGGAATGCCGAAGTTGTACGGCTGCTCGAACTTCGCGAACGCAGGGTGGGCCGGGTCCCAGGCGCCCAGCACGCGCGACGAACCGACCAGCAGCGCGTCGGGGCGCAACAGCATCTGGCGCAGCGGCTTCGCGGTGCGCCAGTTCGAGAGCACATCGGGCTTGTACGCGTTGATGCCCTGGCGCTCGAACCAGAAGAAAATCCCGTAAGGGTCGATCAGGACGTTGAAGCCCACCCCGGCAGCGAGAAACGCAAGAGCGCAGAGCAGCAGGCGCATCAGAACTGGAAGTACAGGAACACCGAGGTGCGCGACATCATCATGATCGATGCCGCCAGCAACAACCCCAGCCCGATCGCCCAGCGCCAATCGGGTCGCCATTCATAGCGAGTCGGCGGCTCCTCGAAGCGCATCGTCGCCAGCGCCGGCTTGTACGGACGGAACATGCGTATCATCGACGGTCCGAACCACGCGAACGCGAGCAGCACCGCAAGCCACGCTCAAGCCGTGGCGCCAGTTGAGATCGAAGTGGGGAAACGCGGTCGCCGCGACCGCCCCGCCACCGAACATCGCGCTGAACACGTGCGTCGCCGTGGTCATCGTGTTGCTGCGAAAGATCACCAAGCCCATCATCCATGCGAAGAAGGTCAGCAGGTGACAGGTCCGGTCGTAGAGAAAGGCGCTCGGCCCCGCCAGCTCGACGTTCCGCATCACCCACAGGCGCCAGAAATGATTGGTCACCAGGTAGGCGCCGTGCAGCAGCCCGAACACGACGAACGTCCAGCCCGCGCCGTGCCACAGGCCGCCCAGGAACATGGTGGCGAACAGCCCCATCGCGGCCTTCCCGGCGTTCTTGCCGAGGCCGGCGATGGGCTGATAGAGGTAGTCGCGCAGGAACCGGCCGAGGGTCATGTGCCAGCGCTGCCACATCTCGATCATGCTGGTGGACTGCAAGGGCGCGGCGAAGTTGAGCGGCATGCGGATGCCGAACAGCAGCGACAGCCCGACCGCCATGTCCGAGTAGCCGGAGAAGTCGAAATAGAGCTGCAGCGTATACGCAAGGGTCCCCGCCCAGGCCTCGGAAGCCGTGAGCGGCACGCCCTGCGCCGCGGCGTTGAACACGGTGTCGGCGTAGATCGCGATGCGGTCGGCGAGGGCGACTTTCTTGAACAGCCCCACCGTGAAGATCGCGATGCCGACGGCGAAGCGCAGCCGATCCTGCACGAACGTAGCCGGCTGGTTGAACTGCGGCATCATCTGCGCGTGGTGCAGGATCGGACCCACGATCAGATGGGGAAAGTAGGTCACGAACAGCGCGTAGTCGGCGAAGCGGTACTCGCGCGCCTTGCCCTGGTAGGCGTCGACGAGATAGGCGATCTGCGTGAAAGTGAAGAACGAGATGCCGAGCGGCAGCAGGATCTCACCGAGGTTCCAGGCCGTGCCGGCAACCAGGTTGACCGTCGCCAGGAAGAAGTTGACGTACTTGAAATAGGCGAGCGCGCCGAGATCGCCGACGATCCCGAGGACGAGCCACGCGCGCGCCCTGTGCTTCGCACCGCGCTCGGCGGACTTGGCGATCTGGTAGCCGACCGCATAGTTGAACAAGATCGACGCGAGCAGGATCGGCAGGAAGCGCAAATCCCAGGCCGCGTAAAAGACGAGCGATGCCGCCGCGAGCCAGACCTTTGCCCAGACCCAGTCGATGCGCGCGAGTACGTAATACCCGACGTAGGTGACCGGGAGAAACGCGAAGAGGAAGAGATACGAATTGAACAGCATCGGCGGCGGGCGCCGATTCTACAGGAACGCGCTCGTGGTCTCGGCGATCGTTTCGGCGTGATCGGGACGGGTCAGCGCGGGCACCGCGTTTGGCTCGATGCCTTCGCCACGTGAGCCGCTTGGAGGGAGGAACGGGTGCGGCACATCGCGGCGATGCGGCACATCGCGGCGATGCGGCACGCCGTGGCGACGTGCCGCGCATTCGAAAATCCCGCGTCGGCGGAGTGCCGCGGTTAGACCGTGAATCCGAGGGAGGCGAAGCCGCGTTGCCCCAGCCAGTGCTTGATCCGTGCGAACAAGGGGTAGCCGGGCATAGATCTCCGCGAACTCGGCCTCGGCATGGATGAGCCGCACGTTGCATAGGCGCTTGCCGGCGCCTTCGAGGGCTAGGAGTGAGGTTCCTGGTCGGCGAAGGGGGTGCGCACCGCCCCGGCGACGTCCATTTGCCCGACGGGGGCCAGTCGCGGTTTCCTACCTGCGGTGTCCCCCGTACGATCGTTCATGGCGGTTTTCCTTTCCATGAGTTTCTGAGGTAGCCCTCTGAATCACCGGACACGGTGTAGTCCTAAACTTCGGGATAGGAGTACGCCTGTGTCTATGACTAGCCGCAAGAACGAACCGGTAGTCGAAGTGCTCAACGGCGGCGCCGGCCGGCGCCGCCGCTGGACCGCTGCTGAGAAGGTAGCCATGGTCCGCGAGACCCTTAAGCCCGGGGGTGTCGGTGTCGCTGGTAGCGCGCCGTCATGGGATCAATCCGAATCAACTATTCCACTGGCGCAAGCTCTACCAAGAGGGGAGCCTTGCTTCGGTCGCCGCGGGCGAGCCGGTGGTGCCGGCCTCGGAGCTCGCCGCGGCCTCTCGGAAGATCCGCGAGCTGGAGCGGCTGCTGGGGCGTAAGACCCTCGAGAACGAGGTCCTCAAGGAAGCCATCGAGGTCGCCAGAGAACGAAAGTGGGTTGCGCGCTCGCCCTTATTGCCCGGGGACGACAAGTGAAGACGGTCTGTGAGGTCCTGGGTGTAGCGCGCAGCAACGTCATCGAGCGGGCAAACCGGAGCTCGGACTGGTGCGACGGCCGGAAGAACCGCCGCCCGGCCGACGACGAGGCCCTGCTGGCCGAGATCCGTGCCGAGTTGGTCGAACTGCCCACATACGGCTATCGGCGCACCTGCGAGTGCGTATGCCGTCGTCGCCGGGCTGAGCATCGCCCGCCGGTTAACCACAAGCGCATCTATTGGGTCATGCGAACCTACGGCCTGCTGCTTGCTCGCTCGCCCCGTCGCGGCGCCGATTGACGTCACGACGGCCGGGTTGCCGTGGACATGAGCGACAGCCGCTGGTGTTCCGATGCTCTGGAGATCCGTCCCGACAACGGCGAGCGGGTCCGCATGGCCTTCAGCCTGGACTGCTGCGACCGGGAGGTGATGAGCTGGGTCGCGGTCGCGAACGGCGGCATCGAC
The DNA here is from genome assembly GCA_963747775.1 of uncultured beta proteobacterium. GTDB lineage: Bacteria > Pseudomonadota > Gammaproteobacteria > Burkholderiales > SG8-39 > JAGVSZ01. The sequence continues at coordinate 3,137 of CAVVGT010000011.1, read as the reverse complement.
GGGGACCTGGTGCGCGACATGATGCTCGAGGCGATCGAGTACCGCTTCAGCATGCTGGAAGCACCAACGCCGATCCAGTGGCTCTCGGACAACGGCTCGCCCGACATCGCCGGGGACACGCGTCGCTTCGCCCGGGAGCTTAACCTGGTGCCGCTCACCACACCGATCGAGAGCCCCCCAGTCGAACGGTATGGCCGAGGCGTTCGTGAACACGCTCAAGCGCGACTACGTGTCGGTGAACCCGACGCCGGACGCGCGCGCGATCCTGACGAGCTTGCCGCGCTGGATCGAGCACTACAATGAGCATCATCTGCACTCGTCGCTCAGGATGCGTTCGCCTCGGATGTTTCGACGCGAAGCATGACGTCACCCCGGTTCCTCGACACTTCTGAACTAGAGTCGGGCCTCTTTCGGGGCTGACTTCTGACCTCTGCTGGCGAACTCACTCGGGGTCAGACGACCGAGTGCACCGTGTGGCCGTTGCTCATTGTACAAATCGACGACAGAACGCCCATGTTACCGAGTCGCGAGTAGTTCTCTACCGCTGGCATCCGTGGCACGGCCGCTCGGTTTACATCGTGGGCGCCGTTGCAAGGAACGAGCATGCGCTGTATCGCTGCGTGCTCGAGCCAGACGACGATAGCCGTTCGCTTGAGATTCCGCAATGGATGTTCGACGCGTCGGCGTGCTGCCGAATCGCGTTGTCGCCGTCCCCTTCTGTCACCTGCGAGGCGTTGCACGAGCTTCGTCATCTGATCGAGAGCGCTTCGCGAGCTGACGAGCACACCGTGCTACAAGCCGGGCACCTTGCCAACTCCGAACCGGGAGGTGCCTGTGCGATACGTGAGAGCGTTGCGCTTGGCCGATCAGCTGGGCTTGTTTCATCCGCATCCAGTGACTGTCCAGTGGGCGGACTTGCCGCCCGAGACGCGAGCGCAGGTGCTGTCGTTGCTGGTTCGGCTGCTCCGAAGCCATCGTCGCGACGCTCTCGAGCCGCTCGGTCGGGAGGCGCGCGATGAGTGAGAAGATCCGTCTGCAGCATCTCGCCCGCAAGGCCGTGCTGTATGTGCGTCAGTCCTCATCGTTCCAGGTTGCGCACAACCTGGAGAGCCAGAAGCTGCAGTACGCGATGCAGGCACGGCTGCGCGATCTGGGCTGGACCGAGATCGAGATCATCGATGAGGATCTTGGCCGCTCGGCGGCCGGCACCGAGACGCGCAGCGGCTTCGAGCGGATGGTTGCCGATGTGAGCTTGGGCCGCGTCGGCGCGGTCGCCGCGCGCGAAGTGTCGCGCTTCGCCCGGAACAGTCGCGAGTGGCAGCAGCTCGTCGAGGTATGCCGGGTGGTCGATACGGTACTGATCGACCAGGAGACCGTTTATGCGCCCCGCGCGAGCAACGACCGGCTGCTGCTCGGACTCAAGGGGAGCTTGAACGAGTACGAGCTCGACCTTCTTCGCCAGCGCTCGCTGGAAGCGCGGCGCGCGAAGGCTAAGCGCGGTGAGCTCCTCGTCATGGCGCCGGTCGGCTATCGCAAGACCGAAGACCAGCGCCTGGAGAAGGACCCCGATCGGCGGATCCAGGAGGCGATCGGCCTGGTCTTCGACCAGTTCGAGCGGATCGGCTCGGTGCGTCAGACGCTGCTGTGGTTCCACGAGCACGGTCTTCAATTGCCGGTGACGACGCCCCGTGCGGAGACGCGCTGGAAACGCCCCACCTATGCCACCGTGTACCGAATCCTCACCAACCCGATCTACGGCGGCGCCTACGCCTACGGCAAGACCGAGCATGGAGTGCGTTACGACGCGGGCGAGCAGCGCAAGCACGGTCGGCGCAAACCTCGTGAGCAATGGCTGGCGCTGATCCCGCAGGCGCACGAAGGCTACGTCGACTGGGAGCGTTTCGAGCGCATCGGCGGCTTGATCCAGGCCAACCAGCAGCTCGGCTCGGGGGCGCCCGGACCAGCGAAGGCAGGTCTGGCGTTGGCTGCGGGGCTGCTGCGCTGCCGGCGCTGCGCGGGGAGGCTCACGGTGCACTACACTGGAAGCCACCACGACGTGGCACGCTACGTCTGTCACCGCGGCTGGCTCGACAAGGGCGAACCCCGGTGTATCGGCTTTGGTGGCAGCCGAGTCGATGCGGCGATTGCCGTAGAGGTGCTGCGCGTGGTGCAACCGGCCGCCGTCGAGGCAGCGATCTTGGCCCATCGGGAAGAGGCGAAGAAGCAGGACGAGGTGCGGGGCGCCCTCGAGCGCGATCTCGAGGCGGCACGCTACACGGCAAGCCGCGCCCAGCGTCAGTATGACGCCGCCGATCCCGAGAACCGACTCGTCGCCGACGAACTCGAGCGGCGATGGAACCAAGCCCTCGAACGGGTGCGCGAGATCGAGAACCGCATCGCGCAGCACATCGGCACGCTCAAGGAGCAGCCGGCCCCGACTGCGGAGGAGTTCTCAGGCCTGGCCGAGCGGCTCGAGGTCCTCTGGGAGCATCCGGATACCGATGCGCGGCTGAAGAAGCGCATCGTGCGCTCGCTCATCCACGAGGTCGTCGTCGACGTCGACGCAGCTACGAGCGAGATCGTGCTCGTGATCCATTGGAGGGGCGGCTTGCACACCGAGGTGCGCGTGCCACGGCGCCGGCGCGGGCAGAACGCCACGCACACCGCCAGAGAGACGGTGGATGCCGTGCGCGCGCTGGCCCGAATCTGCCCCGACGCCTTCATCGCCAATGTGCTCAACCGCAACGGCCGGCGCACCGGTCGCGGTAACTTCTGGACCCGCGAGCGCGTGACCGCGCTGCGCAGTCACCACGACATCCCGGTCTACTCCGCAGAGCGGCGCGCAAGTGAAGGCTGGATGAATCTGACCGAAGCGGCACGCATCATCGGCATCAGCGCCCGCACGTTGCGACTGGCCGTCGAACACGGCGAGTTGAAGGCAGAGCATCCTCTATCCGACGGGCCGTGGATCTTCTATCGCGATACCCTGGATGCAAATGCCGTCGCAGAGATCCTCGCGCGCGCTCGTGGTCGCCGTCGCGACTCCGCGATACCGCCCGAGGAACAGGGCGTCCTCGATCTATCAATGACATAGCGAGGTGGGGCAGTATGAAACGGGGTTGTAGTCGCGCCGCCAG
>CAVVGT010000010.1:0-66998 GCA_963747775.1 uncultured beta proteobacterium | reverse complement strand
TGCGCTCTGCAGTAGACTGCGGCGGTTTGTTGCGCCGACTGTGCCAAGAATGTGCCGAGGCTCTACCGATGTCTCCTGAAGCCCTTGAACTCGCTAGGCGGCGGATACGACTTCGCCTGGCGGACGCCGCAAAGGAGTCTTTTGGCTCTCTTCAATCCCTAGAACGGGCGAATTGGACCGTGGCACATTGAACTCGTCCGCATACGCAAAGGCGACTCTTCGCCTGTGCGAGGGAGGGCTGCAGAAGCGAGCGCAGATCGCTTGGGACACGACCCGTGCGGTGCTCGACAGTGAGGGCTTCACGCCCACCGAGGACAACAAGGGTCAGATTCGGGTACTTCTGGAGGAAGCGGTGACGTCGGATTCTGCTGACCTCCACGACATCTACGACATAGCGAAAAGCGCGATGAGTGGTAACTGGCCGGACCTCAGCGCCGCCCGCAGTCACGCAATTGAGCCGGCGCTGGGCGACGCCGAGATCGACCTCCTCGGTCGAAAAGCACGCCGACCGCCGCTCGAAGACGAGCTAAGCGCACCGCGCTATCAGCCTGCTCGTGAGCATTGGCGCAAAGCACTCGGGCTCGCCGGTAACGCGCCACCGGACCTTGAGAACGCTGTGAAGGAAGCCGCAAGTGCTGTCGAGTCCCTGGCTCAAGTCGTCCTCGGCAAGCCGGGCCTCACGCTCGGGGACGCTATCAAGCAACTTCGCTCAAGCCGACTTATTCCGGCGGGCGCGGATCACGTCCTCGAAGGCCTGTGGACATTCGCAAACGCCTCGCCCGGGGTTCGTCACGGTTCTGCGTTGGCCGCGAACACAACCGAGTCGCATTGGACGTTCGCGCGGACGATCACGGAGGCCGGCATGCGTCTGCTACTCGATGTCGACACGACGTGAGATTGCTTGAACTGGTCCGTCTTCTCTTGCACGCTGTCATCACAGTCCGCCCCCGCTTCGCTCCCACCCACCCGCACGGGAACACGACCACCAGCCGGTGCCGCTCGCACCATACGTGGACGCCGTCAGGCCGGCCGATCGAGTAGCGGCAGGTGTGTGACAGTCCCACTCGACCGAGCCTACCCACCGAGTGAAGAGCCTTCGCCGGTGGCGCAAGGCTATGGCCCCCGGTGGCACACAGCACGAGCCTGCGCGCTCGCCGCGTTCCTCCTCTTGTGCGGCACGTCGTTCGCCAACACCCAACACTTATGGACCCGTCGAGCGCAGAGAACGCGCCGACTAGGCCTTCCGGTGTATTTGCAATCCGATCGCCGGGTGCTAGATAGCTGGCGGGCGCTCGGGGTCGGCGAGCTGGCGATGCGCCTTGGATGACGGTCCTGATGTAAGGAGAGAGAACATGTCACGCAAGCGGAGCGCAATGAGAAGGGCCTTCGCATTGGGCGCGGCCGCACTTGTAACTGCTCTTGCGGGGGTGGCGGATGCGCACGCGACCGTGATCGGCGTGTCGCTCAATCGCGTGACGAACTTCCAGTTTTTCGTCTCCGACCCCTCTACGACTTTTCGGCCCGGCGACACCACCGCTACCGACGCCGCGTCCTTCAACGGGCCATCGGTGAATAACGTGGTCACCTGTGGTCCGGGGGGGATCACGCCCACGCCGCCGTGCAACCCGGGCGGACTCAGTGCCAACGCGCCCCAGGCGACGGCCGGGCCTGGACCGTTTCCTGCGGAAGACACTTATACGACGCCCCCGGCTGGCGGATTCGTCGGCTCCCGCGGTGACGCGAACATCACGGGCATCTTCGGGCAACTAGGTGGAGCCGGCGCAAGCGGGGTTGCTGAGACCCGACTGAGCACCCTCGGTACGGGCGGCGCGTCGGCGAGCGAACAGATTGTGAGTATCGTCGAGTGGCCCCAGGTCTTCTCGGCGCAGTTCGATCTCAGCTTCCTCGCAACTCCATTCATGCAAGTGGCCGTCGATCAGCCTGGGGACGCGTCCACCGCTGTCATGTCGCTGGATGTTCGCCTGACCAATGCCGCGGGCAATACGGTCTTCCTGTGGACGCCCGGTTTATCGAGCGGCGAGGTCGGTGTGGCGTCCGAGACCAATCCGTTCAGCCTCAACCAGGCGTTGCTTGCGAACACGCCGGGCGATAACAGCATCTTCAGTCCCGGTCAGGGGACCTTCAGCGCGACTTCGGTGATTCTCCCGGGCGACGTGTACACCCTCTCGCTCCTGATGACGGAAACAGTCCGGGCGGCGAGCACCACGGCCACCGTACCCGAGCCGGGCAGCCTTGCCCTCCTCGGCCTCGCTCTCGCCGGTTTCGGCTTCGCGCGCCGCCGCAAACTGCACTGAGTACCACGTCGCGCAACAGGACCCCGCCCGCGTGGCGGGGTTTTCGTTTGTGCGCGCGAGACGCTGTAGGTGTCGGCCGCGCAGCGCGGGAACTGCCGCCGGCACTCGAGTGGCGTCTCGAGAATGCCGCGCGACGCCGTGTGGAAGGGACGGCGCGCGCGGAGGTTCAATTCCGTGTGCCGCATGGTGCAACGCCTCCTGCCGGCTTCTTATTAAGCTATTGTTTTATCAGGAGTGCCCGGGCCCGGACTCGAACCGGGATGCCTTACGGCCAAGGATTTTAAGTCCCTTGCGTCTACCAGTTTCGCCACCCGGGCGGGTGGGTAAACGATTGATTAACTGAGAAACCGGTCAGCGCAGGCCCACTTCGCACGACCCGATTCTATCCAACTCACGGCACAAATTCGTCACAGCGCGGCAGAGGCACCATTAGACGGCAACTCGATCCCGAGGCCACCCGTCGCGTCTTCTACAGCGTCATGCCGGGCCGTTCACAACTGATTCACGCAAAGGCCGCGCAAGAGGCGTGCGTGCTAGCGGGCCTTCTTCCGCGGCTGCGGCCACAGTCGGGGATCGCGAGCGGTGTGCAGGACGGTGAGTTCGGGGCCCGTTTTGTAGCGGTCGTTTAATCAGTAGCTTAGGAGGACGCCCGTTGCAACCCTCGCATAGCTTTGCACGACCATGCACGACTGATTCACGCAAAACTCACGCAAGCTTCGAACTCGCAGCGTAGCGCGAAACGACGTCCCACGACGCGTTGCGGCCAGCGCGCCTTCGTTTACCAAGAACGGCCGATTCAAACCCGCCTCAGTCCGCATCGGTACTATGTAGCGACTGTGCGGCAGCGCGACTACTGCCCCTGTTCCTCGAACGCGCCCGCCGCCTGGACGAGCCGCGTGAGCTCGGCGACCGACCGCACTTCGAGCTTGGTGGTGATGGCGGTGCGGTGCAGCTTCACCGTCCGCTCGTTGATGTTCAGGTCCGCGGCGATCTGCTTGTTCTGCCGTCCCTGAACGACGTGGCGCAGCACGTCGCGCTCGCGCGGCGTGAGGGCATCGAAGCGGGCGCGCAACTCGCGTAACCGGACGCGCTCGGCGCGCTGGCGGGCATCGCGGGCAAGCGCGCGATTCACCGCTTCGAGCAGGTCTTCCTTCGGCGCGCGCTTGGTGAGGAAGTCCTCCGCCCCTTGCCGCATGGCACGCACGGTCGTCGGGATGTCGCCCTGCCCGGTGAGAAAGATCACCGGCAGCGCGTGCCCGGCCCGGCTCAGAGCCTCCTGCAGTTCCAGGCCGCTCAGGCCGGGCATCTGCAAATCTGCGATCAGGCAGCCAGGCGTGTCGGCAAGCTGAGCGAGGAACTCTTCGGCTTTGGAAAACGTCCGCACTGCGTAGCCCGCAGCCCGGAGCAGCCGGGACACGGCTGTCAGGAACGAAGCGTCGTCGTCCACGACATACAGCACGGGCCCGGACTCGCTCACGCTGCGGGCGCCTCCTCGGCCACCGGTTCTTCCGCCACCGGGAGCGTGAATCGGAGCGTCGCCCCTTTGTCCGCATTGGTCTCCGCCCAGATGCGCCCGCCGTGCGCTTCGATGATCGCGCGCGAGATCGGCAGCCCGATGCCCATGCCGTTCGCCTTCGTGGTAAAGAACGGCTCGAATACGAGCGCGAGCCGTTCTGGGGTCATGCCGTGTCCCGAGTCGCTCACCGCCACCTCGACGGTGCGCCCGCCGTCGAGGCGGGCCCGCACCGACACCCGCCGCTCCCGGGCGGGTTCGCCCTCGACGGCATCCATCGCATTGAGCACGAGATTGAGCAGCACCTGTTGGAGGTGCACGCGGTCGCCCATCACCCTCGGCAGGCCGGGTGAGGCTTCGATTTCGACCTTGACGTGGCGGCCGGCCGCGTCGGCGCGGATGAGCGCGTCACAGTTGGCCAGAAGGTCGCCTACGGCCAGTGCGCGCGGCTCGATGCTACGTCGCTTGAGCAAGGCACGCAGCCGCTCGATCACGTCGCCCGCACGCTGGTCGTCCTTGCGGATGTCGGCGAGTATGGCGCGCAACTCGTCGAGGTCCGGCGGCTCGTGCTGCAGAAAGAGTTCCGCCGCCTCGGCGTTGCGCAGGATCGCACCGAGCGGCTGGCCCAGCTCGTGCGCGAGCGCCGCAGCGAGCTGTCCCAGCATCGTCACCCGGGCGACGTGCGCGAGCTGGCCTCGCACCTGCTGCAGCTCCAATTCCGATCGGCGTCGCGCCGAGATATCGAGCACCACGCCGCGCATGAGAACCGTCTTGCCTGCGCTGTCGCGGTCGGCTCGTCCGCGCGCCGCGATCCAGCGCGTCTGCCCATCGGGAAGCTGCATGCGATACTCCAACTCGTGATCGCGGCCGCCGTTCAACCCGCTCTCGATGGTGTGCCGTACGGCTTCGCGGTCCTCGGGGTGCACCGCGCTCAGAAAGCGCGGCACGTTCAGGCTCTCCGCTTCCGAGAAGCCGAGCAGGGAGCGGGTCCTGCTCGTGGCCCAGATCTGATCGCGGATGACGTCCCAGGTCCACATTCCGAGGCCGGCCGCGTCGCTCGCAAGGTCCATGCGCCGCTCACTGTCCTGCAGTTGGCGGGAAAGCTGCGCCGAGGCGAGGATGTCGCCGCTCAGTTCATGTCCCATTGCCAGCAGAACACACAGATAGGCCCAGCTGATCAAATAGGGCGTCCGCACGAGCCCGGTGTCCACCAAGGCGGTGTGCACGCCTCCCAGCAGGAAGAACAACGTCACGCCGCCGCCGACGACCACGGCGCGCCGGCGCCCGCCGCGGCGCCACAACCTCACCGAGGCATCAACCACGAACACGATCAACACGAGCGCCGCCAGATACGCGAACGCATTCCAGGGGTTCGGCACACCTTCGGCCACGTTGAAGGTCGCGCCACCGAACGTCTCCATGGTTCTCAGGCCCATGATCTTCTCGTAGGTCATGCTCGACCCCGGAAGAAAGTCGAAGACCAACCCCACGGCATAGAGGCCGGGCACCGCGAGCGCGAGCCACTTGTTCCCGGTGCGAAAGAAGACCCAGATGAAGGCCGTCAGCGACACCATGACCACCCCCACCACGGTGTCCGCCCAGGGCAGCAGCGCCTCGAACTCGGCGACCGTGTCCGCTCGCATGAGCGCCAGCTCCAGCCCGGAAAAGACGGCGATCGCGAAAGCGCTCAGTGAAAGCAGCAGGCGGGCCGCTCGCGGGGGCTGCGCGAGGCCCACGCGCAGCTCGATCAACCCCAGCGTGAGGCACGCTGCGGCCACCATCGGCCAGGCAATGGTGATCCAGTTCATGGCTTGTTACCGCCCGCTATGGCCACGCAGTGAGGCAACCTTGGTGCCTTCTGACGCGCAAATCACCACGCATATTGGCGGGAAATGGGAGCGCGGAAATCAACCGTACCACGCTGCCCCGAGCCCAGCAACGCGGCCCCGGCAGGGCTCGACCTGGATGGACCTAACCGCCAGCGCCTACGAAGATCGGAGGCGAGGGAACGGGGCCGGTGCCTTCACCGCGGTGTCGAAGGTCCGGCCAGGGCCCGGCGGATCGCTTCGAGCACATCGGTCCCGGAGTCCGTCTTGCGGAAATAGCCGGCACAACCGGCCGCATAGGCCTGCTCGCGGACTCGAGGATCGTCATGAGCGGTGATGAAGATCACCGGTGCCGGCGCGCCTGCGGTCGCGAGTTGCTTCTGCAACTCGAGCCCCGACACCCCGGTTAACTGGACGTCGAGCAGCAGGCAGTCGAACTGGGGATGCTTCGTGTCCGCAAGGAAGGCTTCCGCGGACAAGTAGGTGATCGGCTGCATGCCGGCCGCGCGCAACAGGCGCGCAAAGGAGCGGCAAACGCTCTCGTCGTCATCGACAACGGCCACGTAGACGTGGCCGGATTTGTTCGGCATGACGCAGGGTAGCGAGCGCTGCGCGGCGCAACTACTGCCCTTTGGGGAAGGGTTGCCGCGACGTTCGAAGAGCGCCCACCTTCCCTAAAGGGCAGTAGTCGCGGTGACGCCCAGTCGCTACTGTGCCCAACGTTGGGTAAGGGCGGCGGCGACGGCGGCGCCTGTTTGATAAGGTCGATAGAAGCGACTCCGTGTGGGGCTTCACCGACCTCTACCCGGTCGTGAGCCTCGCATGGTCGAGCGGCGTCCACAACTGGATGTCCTACCTCACCGGCGACATCCCGGTCGGGGCCTACGACAGCAAGCGGCTCTCGAACATCGGCATCGGTCATGGCGCGATCGACGCGGGCGGGGGGTACACCTACCTCAACCAGCAAAACGGCCGGGAGTTCTCTGCCGTGCTGGGTTTCACCTACAACTTCGAGAACACCAGCACGAACTACAAGAACGGCATCGACTCGCACCTCGACTGGGCCGCCTCCCAGTTCCTGTCCGCGAACTGGGAGGTGGGTGTGGTCGGGTACGTGTATTACCAGCTCACCGGCGACAGCGGCTCGGGCGCCAAGCTCGGGTCCTTCAAGTCGAAGGTCGCCTCGATCGGCCCCGAGGTCGGCTACGCGTTCACCATTGGCGGGTTGCCGGCGTATGCGAACCTGCGTGGCTACTGGGAGTTCTGGGCGGAGAACCGGCTCCAGGGCTATGCGGTGTTCGCAACGCTGGTGATCCCGCTCGGTCCGCGGAAGGCCATGGGAGGTTCGCAGTGAACTTCCCGGAGGTGCTTAGCCGAGCGGTTATCGTGCCGGCTCTTCCGCGTTGAGATCGCGGCTTGCTCCCTGTGCCGACTCGCTCGCCCTAGGCGTCTGGCTTGTTGAACTCGGAAGCAACAACGGAACTCGGCGTCGGATCCCTCGGCTTTCCTCCCGGAACTGCATGGATGGTCGTCGAGGCGTTACTGCGTCCACGCTGCGTGGACGCATCTTCCACCGCTTGAGGGGTCCCCAGGCATAAGCGGAGCCGCGCCGACGCAGCCTCGGCGCGGCTTGGTCAGGAGCGCGGGGACGTGGGGGCTGCCAGTACGTGCCCGGGCAAGCGCCCTGACCGCACTGCGATCGCGCCGAGGAAGCTCCTAGGCGACCTCGCGAAGCGCGCGCGGATTCCTCGCCGCGATGAGAAGAAGCGTGCGCGCTGCTCCCGAAGGCGCTCGGCGTCCCTGCTCCCACTCCTGGAGCGTACGGACCGAGACCCCCAGCAGCCGCGCGAACTGCGATTGCGAGAGCCCGGTGCTCTCACGAACCGAGGCCACCGACGGAACGGTGATGACCCGGCCGTGCTCGCCCCGCTCGATCTCCTGGATCCCTCGCAGGATCTCGACCCCGACATTGCGTTTGGCCTTAGCCATCGATCTCTTGCTTGATCTGTCGAAGAACGTGAGCCGGGATCGTTTCGGCGACGTTTCTTCGCTTACAGCGTGAACATCCAAATGTGCCGGCGAGGTGCGATGGCCGTAGTAGATCACTCTCGCGCCGCCGCGCTTTCCACGCCCTTGCGCCGACCAACGCAACTTCCGCAGCCCCGATCCGCCGCGGATCAAAGCGCCGGCGTCAGGCGATACGAGCAAAAAGCTCTGCAACGCGCGGAGGTCTTCATCGGTCAAGTATTCGCCTCGGAAGCCGACGAAAGGCGTCAACTCGACAAAGACCATCGATACACTATACGCGATCAGCGTATACGCTGCAAGCGTAGCCCCGCTGGCATCCACGCGGGGCCCCGCGAAGCAGTCAGCGGGCGAACCTGGGGCCCGAACGTCGTCGGGCCGGGGAAAGCAGTACGCGCCCGATCCGAGGCCCCTTTGCTGGGGATACGCCCGACCGCGCCGGCAGCATTTGGCTCCTCAACCCCGGAAAGCCCCCCTCTACACCCCCTCTTTCCGGGTGTTTGATCCGACCCAAAGCCCGCTACACTCTCATCGTCATCGGAGTGCACGGAATCGAGCCCACCGGCGGGATCCGTGCGAGGCCCCTCGGGGTCCCTGGGTTGAGATACCCAGGCGCGGCGCTCGATAAGCGCATTGGAGATGAACGCCCCGGCAAGTCCGGAAGCGACGAGAAGTAGGAGAAGTAGCACCCTGAGTCCTGGCCGCGTCATCGCTCGACGACGCGCGGCCTGTCATCGGCGATCGGACAGTCCCTGGAGGACCCCGATCGCGCCGTAGTAGCGGGCGCCAAGCAGTTCCCACGGCGCCATTCGGATGTCGGCTCGACCGACATCCTGAGAGACGACTGGCAGGGCCACCGAGCCCCGCATCGGTCGTCATCCCCATGCGTGAACCGCTCCGCGAGAGCCTGCGGCGTGTGATGCGCGCGTGATCCGGCCGAGCTCACCGCTCGCCTGGACCACGCCTCGCACATCAGCGTCACCGGCGAGCGTCGTCACTGGTCTGCCAGTGACGACGCGTCTAAGGCCTTGACGTTTGAGACCTTCGCGCACGCGATTCAGCGTGGGGAGAGAAGTGACGGGGCCTTCCGGCCCCATCACATCGCCCAAGAGGGAGGTGCAAAGCCTCCACGCCGTCCACCCGGGCGGCAACCCATCCGCGCCCTCACCGGCGCTCCTCGGACCCTGGGTCAATGGTCCCCGATGTGGCGGTCTCGTTCCTCGAGACGCGCACCGGCAGCCAATGCCGACGTGCAGCGGTGGCAACTCAAGTTATCGAGCACCTGCACTTACCGGGAGTGGTGTCCCGTGTCCCTCGAATCTCTCGCCTGGCCACGGCCGGCGGGACGGACAGAAACACTTACCGAAGCGATTACACCGACGAGCGACGAGAAGGAAGAAGACACGAAGACCTGGGTTGAAGTCAACCAGGAGGGCTTATGCGGGATCTCAACGACCAGCCGGAACAGCTCGATCTCCCGCGCGAGGGTGGCGTGAACGTCGCCCTCTCGGGGAGGGCCGTGCTGACGCTGGAGGAAGCCGCGCAGCTACTCCGGGTTCACCCCGAGACCGTCCGGCGACACGCCATCGTCCTCGGCGGCATCAAGGTCGGCCGCGTCTGGCGATTCGCGCGCGAGCGGCTACAATCGGGCCGGGCCTGCGCTCCCGGCATAGGAGACAAACTATGGCAATCCGGAAGCGCGGTAACACATGGTGGATTGACTTCACCACACCAAGCGGCCAGGCGGCCAAGTCGCAACCCGACCGGATCACGCTCGGGGGCTCGGGGCTCAACTCGGCAAATCACGCGGCGCACGAGCGGCTCAACGCCGCGTTCGGCGTCAAGACGATATACATTCCGTTCAAAGGCACCGGCGATATGACCACGGCCGTGATCGGTGGGCACGTCGGGGGCGCGATGTCCTATACCGCGTTTGCCATCAACAACAAAGCCAAGGTGCGCGCACTGGCGGTCGCGATGGACAAGCGTCATCCCCTGCTTCCCGACACGCCGACCTTCAAGGAGCTCGGGGTCGACTGGGTCGACGGCGCCTATCGCGGCATCGGCATGCCGAAGTCTGCGTCGCCGGAAGCGCGCAAGCGCATGTCCGACCTTTGGACTGCGCTCAACGTAGACCCGGAGATGAAGGAACTCGCCGCCAAAAGCGGCTTCGAGCTCGTCGACGTCGGCGTTGATCGCATGGACGTCTTCATGGCCGAGCGTATCCGCGTGTACACCGAAGCGGGCAAGCGAATGGGTCTCGGCGCAAAGTGAACCAGATGGCGACGATGCAGAGAAATCGCAGCTCAGACAGTCACATGAGATGAGTCTGGAGGCGGGGGTCGGAATCGAACCGGCGTACACGGCTTTGCAGGCCGCTGCATGACCACTCTGCCACCCCGCCGTGCGGATCAGCGCCGCGAGGCACCGACCAAATGAAAAGAGGGAACAGCAGCGACCGCCTTCCCTCTGAGAATCCTGGAGCGGGAAACGAGTCTCGAACTCGCGACCTCAACCTTGGCAAGGTTGCGCTCTACCAACTGAGCTATTCCCGCGTGGCGAAAGCGAATTTTATCAGATTGGGTCGCTCTCCGGTCAAGCTCGTCCGCCTCTGCCGAAGGCATGCGGCCCGGCGAGCTTGAGGTAATACGCCATCGAAACGAGCGTCAGCGCCGCGGCCAGGTAAATCAGCCACGTGCCGACCTGCTGCGGGTCGAACAGCGGCCGATGCGGGTCGTGGTAGAGCAGCATCGGGATCGCCACCATCTGCGAGACGGTCTTGATCTTGCCCAGGAAGTTCACCGCCACGCTCTTCGCCTGCCCGATCTTCGCCATCCATTCGCGCAGCGCCGAGATGGTGATCTCGCGGCCGATGATGATGACGGCGATGATCGCCGGCACGCGCCCGAGCTCGACCAGGATGATCAGCGCTGCCGCCACCATCAGCTTGTCGGCGACCGGATCGAGGAACGCGCCGAACGCCGACATCTGGTTGAGCCTGCGCGCCAGGTAGCCGTCGAGCCAGTCGGTGATCGCCGCCGCCGATGAAGAGGACGGTGGCGACCAGGTTCTTGTCGTGCAGCTGCACCAGGTCTTCGGGAAGATAGAAGAGCACGACCAGACGGAATCATGATGATCCGCAGCCAGGTGAGCAGGTTGGGGAGGTTGAGCGGCACGGGTCAGTGCAGCTCCTGGTAGATCCTTTCCGCGAGCGTGCGGCTGATGCCCTCGACCTGGGTGAGCTCGTCGACGCTCGCCGCCATCACCCCTTTCAGTCCGCCGAACCGTTCGAGCAGTTGCTGGCGCCGCTTCGCGCCCACGCCGCCGATCGTCTCCAGACGTCGAGGTCACGCGGGCCTTGCCGCGGCGCGCGCGGTGCCCGGTGATCGCGAAGCGGTGCGCCTCGTCGCGGATCTGCTGGATGAGGTGCAGCGCCGGGATGGTCGGCTTCGCGAGCTGCAGCGCTCTACCGTCACCGAGCACGAGTTCCTCGAGCCCGGGTCTGCGCGCGTCGTCCTTTGGCGACGCCGACCAGCTGCGATGTCCGCGAACCCGAGCTCCGCCAGGACCGCCTGCACCGCGTGCAGCTGGCCCTTGCCGCCGTCGATCAGGATCAGGTCCGGCACCACGCCCTCGCCCGCGCGCCATCTTGCTCGTAGCGGCGCTGCAGCACGTCGCGCATGGCCGCGTAATCGTCGCCCGGCGTGCGTGCCGGCGATGTTGTAGCGCCGGTACTCGGAGTTGCGCATCCGGACTTGATCGTAGACCACGCAGGACGCGACGGTCGCTTCCCCCTGGTATGGCTGACGTCGAAGCACTCGATGCGCTGCACCGACGGCGGCAGCCCCAGCGCCTCGCGCAGCGCCGCGAGCCGCGCCTCCTGGGTGCCTTGCTCCCGCAGCCTTGCGCCAGCGCCTGTTGGGCATTTCGCTGCGCCATCTCCAGCCATGCGCGCCGTTCGGCGTGCGGGCGCGTGACGATCTGCACCGTGTGTCCCGCATTCTCCGCGAGCAGTGCGTCGAGCTCGTCGGCGTCGACGCCCTCCGCGGCGACGATAAGCGCCGGCAGCGGCTGCTTGCAGGTAGTGCTGCGCGAGGAACGCTCCAGTCACCTCCGGCGCGGACCGGTCCTCGGCGTTCTGCGGGAAGAAGCTCTTGTCGCCGAGGTGGCGGCCGTTGCGGATCATCGCCAGATTGACGCAGGCGATGCCGCTCTCGATCGCGCAGGCGACGACGTCGGCATCCAGCGCTTTCGCCGGTGTCCACGTACTGGCGCGTCTGCACGCGCGCGAGCGAGCGCAGCTGGTCGCGGTAGATCGCCGCCTGCTCGTAGTCGAGCCGTTCGGCCGCCTCCTGCATCCGCGCGGCGAGCGCGCCGACCACGTCGTCCTCGCGGCCCTCCATGAACAGTCGCGCGTCGTTCACGTCCTGGGCGTACCGCGCCGCGTCGATCAGGCCGACGCACGGCGCCGAGCAGCGCCGGATCTGGTGCAGCAGGCACGGCCGCGACCGGTTCTGGAACACCGAGTCCTCGCAGGTGCGCAGGCGGAACACCTTCTGCGAGCAGCTGGATGCTCTCGCGCACCGCGCCCGCGTTCGCGAACGGGCCGAAGTAGATGTGCTGCCGGTCGAGCGGTCCGCGATGGAAGCCGATGCGCGGAAAGCGATCGCCCGTGACCACGAGGTAGGGGTAGGACTTGTCGTCGCGGAAGAGGATGTTGTAGCGCGGGGCGAGCGACTTGATCAGGTTGTTTTCGAGGATCAGCGCCTCGGCTTCGGAGCGCGTCACGGTGATCTCGACGGCGCGCCACCTGCGCCAGCATCAGCTGGATGCGCGGGCCGTGATCGCTCTTCTGGAAGTAGGTCGAGACGCGCTTGCGCAGGTCGCCCGCCTTGCCGACGTAGAGGACCTCGCCCTTCGCATTGAGCATGCGATAGACGCCGGGCTGGTGCGGCAGGTCGGAGATCAGGGCGGCAGGGTCGAACACGGGGGGCGTGGAGCCGATCCGAGTTGCGGCGTTCAGGCGTCGGAGCAGCGGGCGTTTGCTGTAGAATCGCGCGTTTTTCTCTCCAGCCCCGGCAACTGACCATGGCGAAAGTACTCGCGACCGAGATCCGGGTCGGCAACCTGCTCGAATGGGACAAGCGCGTGTGGCGCGTGCTGAAATCCTATCACGTGCACGTCGGCGGACGCGGCGGCGCGTTCATGCAGGTCGAGATGAAGGACATCGAGGCCGGCACCAAAACCAACCAGCGCTTCCGGACCGACGAGAAGATCGAGCGTGCGTACGTCGAGTCGCGCGAGATGCAGTACCTGTACCAGGAGGGCTCCAGCTACGTCTTCATGGACCAGGCCACATACGAGCAGATGTCGCTGTCCGCGGAGGAGCTCGAGGGGCAGACCGGCTATCTGCTGCCCAACACCGACGTGCAGATCAACTTCCACAACGACCGCCCAATCGGCGTGCAGCTGCCCGCGAGCGTGATCCTGACGGTGGTCGACACCGAACCGAACATAAAAGGTGCCACGGCCACCACGTCGTTCAAGCCGGCGACGCTCGAGACCGGCATTACCGTGCAGGTCCCCCCGTTCGTCGACAAGGGCGAAAAGATCCGGGTCAACACTGACGACGGCGCGTACATCGAGCGCGCCTAGCGCATCTCAGGCCAACAACCCCTCGCTTTTCGCCGCGTCGACCCGCGCCGCGGCCGAGCGGTAGGCGCCGACGTCCACTGCGCTCGTGCACATGCGGGCAGCCCGGCTCGCATCGAGCGCGCAAGACCCGAGACCGCCGAGCAGTCGCTGTGCGGCGGCCGGAGCGTTGCACACGAGCACCATGTCGCAGCCCGCCGACAGCGCCGCGCGGCCGCGCTCGACGATCCCACCCGCCACGCTGGCGCCTTCCATCGACAGGTCGTCGCTGAACACGATTCCGTCGAACCCCAGGTGGCCGCGCAGGATGTCCCTCAACCACACCGGCGAGAATCCGGCCGTACGCTTGTCCACTTGCGGATAGATGACGTGCGCGGGCATCACGCCGGCAAGGCCTTTGCCGATGAGCGTCTGGTACGGCACTAGGTCGTCCGCCTCGATGGCCGCGAGGGGCCGCTCGTCGATCGGCACCTCTTGGTGAGAGTCGGCCCGCACGTAGCCGTGGCCCGGGAAGTGCTTTCCGACGGCGCCCATGCCCATGCGCGCCAGGCCGGCCGCGAGCCCGCCGGCAAGCGCCGCCACACCGACCGCCGTCGAATGGAAGGCGCGGTCGCCGATCACGCTGCTCGCCCCGAAGTCGATGTCGAGGACCGGCGTGAAGCTGAAATCCACGCCGCGCTCGCGCAGTTCCGCAGCGAGCACGACGCCGATGGCGCCCGCGAGATTGACGGCCAGTGCCGGCTCCCGATCGTAGAGACGCCCGAGTGCCCGCATCGGGGGCAGGCGCGTGAACCCCGCGGTGAACCGCTGAACGCGCCCCCCTTCGTGGTCGACGGCGATCAGCAGACGAGGGGTCCGGACCGCGTGGATCGCCGCGGTGAGCGCCTCGAGCTGTGCCGGCGACTGGTAGTTGCGGGCGAAGAGAATCACCCCACCGACCAGGGGGTGAGCGAGCATTTCGCGCTCGTCTGCCGCGAGTTCCAGGCCGGCGACGTCGAGCATCACGGGCCCGAGCGGACGCTCAACCGCCAAGCTTCTCCCCTTCCAGAATCACGAACGCCGCCGCCATGCCGCGCTCGTCGGTCAGGCTCAAATGGACGCTCATCACGCCGCGCCGTTTCACCAGCGCCGCGAGCGGCGCGGACAGCTCGAGGTAGGGCCGGCCCGAAGCGTGGTTGACCACGCCGATGTTCTGCCAGTTGACCGGGGCGCGGATGCCCGTGCCCAGCGCTTTCGAGAATGCTTCCTTCGCCGCGAAGCGCTTGGCGAGATACGCGGCGGGCTTGCGATGGCCGGCGAGGCGATCGAGTTCGCGGGGCACCAGGACCTTGCGCGCGAACCGCTCGCCCCAACGCTCGAGCGCCAGCTCGATGCGTCCGATCTCGACGAGGTCGGTCCCGATGCCGAGGATCACCGCCGCTCCCGGATCGACGCGCGCATTGCGGCATTGACGATCAGGGTTTTCATCTCGCGCACCGCCTCGCGCATGCCGACGAAGACGGCGCGGCTCACGAGCGCGTGGCCGATGTGCAGCTCCCTCACGCCCGGTAGTGCAGCGACGGCTTCGACGTTGAAATAGTTCAGGGCATGGCCGGCGTTGAACCGCATTCCGAGGCCGCGGATCGCATCGCCCGCGACCCGTAGCCGATCGAGCTCGGCCACGACCGCGGGGCTCTCCGCGTCCCGGCCGCGGGAGTGGAACGCGTGCGCGTAGGGCCCGGTGTGCACCTCGCACACGGCGGCACCGACCCGCCGCGCCGCCTCCACCTGGCGCAGGTCCGCGTCGATGAAGACGCTGACCACGGTCCCCGCGCCGGCAAGTCGCGCCACCACGCCCTTCAGGCGCGCCTCCTGTCCGACGATGTCGAGCCCGCCCTCGGTCGTGATCTCCTGCCGGCCCTCCGGCACGAGCATCGCCATCTCGGGGCGAACGCGGCCCGCGATCGCGACCATTTCGTCGGTCGCGGCCATCTCCAGGTTGAGCTTGATGTGGGTCAGCTCGCGCAGGCGACGGACATCTTCGTCTTGGATGTGGCGCCGGTCCTCGCGCAGATGGACGGTGATCCCGTCCGCGCCACCGAGATGCGCTTCGACCGCCGCCCATACCGGATCCGGTTCATAGGTGCGCCGCGCCTGACGGACGGTCGCAACGTGGTCGATATTGACGCCGAGCTCGATCATCGGTTCACAGATCCTGAAGCGCGCGGAACACCCTGCGGCTGTGCAGCGTCTGATGGTCGAGCCGCTGGTCGATCAACGCGCCCATCAGCTGGCGTGCCCCGGCCGCGATCGATGCATCCGAGTAGTCGTCCTGCGCCAGCGCCAGCAGGACCCGCCCCGGCACGACGCGCGGATCATCCGTCGATGCGCCGTTCATTGTTGCCACCGGGCCGCGCTCCGGCTCGTAGCGATACATCCGCTCCGGCTCAATTGCGGCACCGGTGACGGCATCGCGATCGAGCGTCAAAGCATAGCCCAACTCTTGCAACAGCCGCCGCTCGAACGCACGCAGCACCGGCCCGCCGGCCGCGCCCTGCGCGAGCTGGGTGACCGCTGCGGCATAGTGGTCGAAGAGCCGTTCGTGCGGGTCCTCGCGCGGCAGCAATCGCAGCACGAGCTCGTTGACGTAGAAGCCGCAAAGCAGCGCCTCGCCGCGGGGCAACGGGTAGCCGCCGTGCCAGTCGCAGCGAACGAGTGTCCGGACCTCTCCGCGCCCCGACCAACCGATGGTCAGCGGCTGGAACGCGAGCAGCACGCCCCGCATTGACGATCCCTGCCGACGCGCGCCCTTCGCCACGAGCGGAAGCCGCCCATGGCTGCGGCTGAAAGCCTCCACCAGAAGGCTGGTCTCCGAATAGGGATATGCATGCAGCACGAAGGCCGCTTCATACTCGATGCGGCGGCTAGACATGCTCGATCCCCAGGCGGCGCAGGGTGGCGGCATTCTCGGTCCAGCCGCCCCGTACCTTCACCCAGACTTCCAGGAACACCTTTCCGCCGAACAGCTTCTCCATGTCACGTCGGGCGGCGCTTGCAATCGCCTTGAGTTTCTCGCCCCCCTTGCCGATGACGATGGACTTGTGGTTCTCCCGATCGACCACGACCGCTGCATGGATGCGCCGCAAGCGGCCTTCTTCAAGGAACTGGTCGATTGTCACCGCGGCGCCATAGGGCACCTCGTCGCCGAGCAGGCGGAACAGCTTCTCGCGCACGATCTCCGCCGCTAGGAACCGTTCGCTGCGGTCGGTCAGCGTCTCCTCGTCGAACAGCGGCGACTGCACCGGCAGCAGGGGCGCAAGCGCCTTCAGCAACTCGCCGAGGTTGCGGCCACGTGCTGCGCTGACCGGCACCACTGCGGCAAAATCGAACGCAGCCGCCGCGGTGCGGAGGAAGGGCAGCATGCGCTCGGGGCCGCCAATCCGGTCGCTCTTGTTCGCGACCAGTATTACCGGAACCCGCTGCGGCAGCAGGCGCAATACCGCCCGGTCGTCGTCCTCGAGCCGACCCGCCTCGACGACGAACAGCACTGCGTCGACCTCTTCAAGCGCGGCGCGCACCGCGCGGTTGAGCGCCCGGTTGAGCGGACCGCCATGCAGCGTCTGGAATCCGGGCGTGTCCACGAAGACGAACTGCGCGCCCGGGCGGGTGAGCACGCCCCTAATGCGGTGGCGGGTCGTCTGGGGCTTCCCGGACGTGATGGTGAGCTTCTGCCCCACAAGGGCGTTAAGCAGCGTGGACTTGCCGACGTTCGGGCGCCCGACAATCGCGGCAGTGCCGCAGCGAAAGTCTTGCTCCGTCGTCGCGCTCATTGTTGCAGCTGATCGTAGGCGGCCCGCGCCGCCTCCTGCTCGGCCAGGCGCCGACTCGTACCGGTACCGACCGTGCGCAGATCGAGCTCGCGAACCAGGCATTCGACCTCGAACCGCTGCTCGTGCGCCGCGCCGTGGGTGGCGACTACGCTGTACTGCGGCAGCGCGTAGCGCCGGCTCTGCAACCACTCCTGGAGCTGCGTCTTCGGATCCTTCTCGACCGCATCGGGTCCCACGCTTTCGATCTGGGGGCGATACAGGCGCAGGACGACGTCCCGCGCGGACTCGAAGCCGCCGTCGAGAAACACCGCCCCGATCAGCGCCTCGAGGCCGTCGGCGAGAATCGATGGACGCCGGAACCCGCCGCTCTTCAGCTCGCCTTCCCCAAGGCGCAGGTCGTCCCCCAGCGCGAGTCCGGCGGCGATCTCGTGCAGCCGCTCCTCGCGCACCAGGCTCGCGCGCAGACGGGACAGTTCGCCCTCCTTCAAGCCGGGGAAACGCGTGTAGAGCTCCGCCGCAACGATGCAGTTGAGCACGCCGTCGCCCAGGAACTCGAGGCGCTCATTGTGCGGGGTACTGTGGCTGCGGTGCGTCAGCGCCTGTAACAGCAGCCGGGGGTCGCGAAACCGGTGGCCCAGTTGCTCCTGCAGCGAATCGAGCTTCACACCTGACGCGGGTAAGAGGGCGAGGACGGCTCCGGAGTTGCGAGACGCGATCCGGGGCGCTGCGGCTACTCGCTCACCTTTGTGCTGGTGGGCCGGCTCGAGCCGGCGAAGTCGATCAGCACGCTGATGTTGTAGAAGAGCTTGATCCGCTTCTCGTACGCAAAGGAAATGACGACCTCGTTGCCTTCCTTCGTGATTTCCAGGTCCGCCGGAGTCACCGCGGTGATGTCGTCGATGGCGGTGCGCCGGTCGAAGGCCTTGCGCACGTCCGCGACCGAGGCCCCTCGCAGCTCGCCGCTCTGGGTAATTGCGGTGACCGCCTTCCTGATCGTGAAGAACTCGATATACGCGGGAACTAGTTTCATCCCGATGATCGCGATGAACACGATCGCGATGAGGAGCAGAATCACCCCGGCGAAGCCCAGCCCCCGTTGTCGTTGCCTGAAGGTCATGTCCCCTGCCCTCATTGGAACGAGCCGAAGCGGCTCGGCTCGCTGAAGTTGAACCAGATGAAAAACGCCTTCCCCACGATGTTCGCGTCCGGGACGAACCCCCACACCCGGCTGTCGCTCGAGTTGTCGCGGTTGTCGCCCATGAGAAAGTAGTGCCCTGGCGGGACGGTACAGGCAAGACCTTCGTTATTGTAGGTGCAATTTTCTCGGAACGGGAATTGCTTCACGAACGGGACCGAAGCCGGCGCATCCTCCTCGATCAGGATGGAGTGCGGGCGATCGCCGGTCGTTTCCTCATAGCGCTTGGCAAAGCTCATTCGCTCCTTGTGGAGATAGTCGCCGGCTGCCTTGAGGTCGATCTCCCTGCCGTTCACCGTAAGTCGCTTGTTGACGTACTCGATCCGGTCGCCAGGCAGTCCGACCACGCGCTTGATGTAGTCGAGCGACGGGTCCTCAGGGTAGCGGAACACCATCACGTCGCCGCGCCGGGGCTCGCCGATGTCGACGATCTTCTTGTTGATGATCGGAAGCCGGATGCCGTAGGCGAATTTATTGACGAGGATGAAATCGCCGACGAGCAGCGTCGGAATCATCGAGCCCGAGGGAATTCGGAACGGCTCGACGATGAACGAGCGCAACAGGAACACGATCAGAATCACCGGGAAGAAGCTCTTGGGATACTCGATCCACCAGGGCTCCTTCTCGCCCGCGCGGCGCGTCCTGCTGAAGTGCAGGCGGTCTACAGCCGCAACGAGCCCGGTCACGACGAGCAGGACGAAGAGAATCAGGGCGAAGTTCATGGCGTACCCACTCGGTCACTTCTCCTCGACCTGAAGGATCGCCAGGAATGCCTCCTGGGGGATTTCGACGGTGCCGACCTGCTTCATGCGCTTCTTTCCCGCCTTCTGCTTCTCTAGCAGCTTGCGTTTGCGGGTGATGTCGCCGCCGTAGCACTTGGCCAGTACGTTCTTGCGCAAAGCCTTCACCGTCTCGCGGGCGATGATATGCGAGCCGATCGAGGCCTGGATGGCCACGTCGAACATCTGGCGCGGGATCAGTCCGCGCATCCGCGCCGCCAGATCGCGTCCCCGGTACTGCGCGTTCTGGCGGTGGACCATCAGCGAGAGGGCATCCACGCGCTCGCCGTTCACGAGGATGTCGAGCTTGACCATGTCGGCGGCGCGAAACTCCTTGAACTCGTAGTCGAGCGAGGCGTAGCCGCGTGATACGGACTTCAGCTTGTCGAAGAAGTCCATCACGATCTCGTTCAGCGGCATCTCGTAGGTGAGCATCACCTGCCGGCCGTGGTATTGCATGTTCTTCTGCGCGCCGCGCTTGCCGGTGCAGAGCGTGATCACCGGGCCCACGTACTCCTGCGGGACAAAGATCGTCGTGATGATGATCGGCTCTCGGATCTCCTCGATCTTGGCCGGGTCAGGCATCTTCGCCGGGTTCTCGATGCTCTCGACCGTGCCGTCGCGCAGCGTGACCTCGTACACCACCGTGGGCGCGGTGGTGATCAGGTCCATGTCGTACTCGCGCTCGAGCCGTTCCTGCACGATGTCCATGTGGAGGAGGCCGAGGAATCCGCATCGGAAACCGAAGCCGAGGGCCTGGGAGACTTCGGGCTCGTAATGCAGCGAGGCATCGTTGAGCTTGAGCTTCTGGAGCGCCTCGCGCAGCGCCGCGTACTGGTTCGCCTCGATCGGATAGAGACCCGCGAACACCTGGGGCTTGATTTCCTTGAATCCGGGCAGCGCCTCGGCGGCGGGCCGATCTGCGAGCGTCACGGTGTCGCCGACACGCGCCGCCTGCAGCTCCTTGATACCGGAAATGATGAACCCGACCTCCCCGGCGGAGAGCTCAGGGCGATTCTCGGACTTCGGCGTAAACACGCCCACCTGCTCGCACAGGTGGCTTCCCTGCGTCGACATCAGGCGAATCCGATCCTTCGGCCGTAGCGTCCCGTCGACCATGCGCACCAGCATCACGACCCCGACGTAGTTGTCGAACCAGGAGTCGATGATGAGTGCCTTGAGCGGCGCAGCCGGATCGCCCTTGGGCGCCGGGATGCGCTGGATCACCGCCTCGAGGACCTCGTCGATGCCTTCGCCGGTCTTCGCGCTGGTGCGGACGGCGTCCTGCGCGGGGATGCCGATTACATCCTCGATTTCCTGGATCGCCCGCTCCGGGTTCGCGGACGGCAGGTCGATCTTGTTCAGGACCGGAACGACCTCCACACCCTGCTCGATCGCGGTATAGCAGTTCGCGACCGTCTGCGCCTCGACGCCCTGCGAGGCGTCGACCACGAGCAACGCACCCTCGCACGCCGCGAGCGAGCGCGACACCTCGTAGGAGAAGTCGACGTGGCCGGGCGTATCGATCAGGTTCAGGTTATAGGTCTTGCCGTCGCGCGCCGTGTAATGCAATGCCGCTGTCTGGGCCTTGATCGTGATGCCGCGCTCACGCTCGAGATCCATGGAATCGAGCACCTGCTCGCTCATCTCGCGGTCCGAGAGGCCCCCGCAACGCTGGATGAACCGGTCGGCGAGCGTGGACTTACCGTGGTCGATGTGCGCGATGATGGAAAAATTGCGGATGTGCTGCATCAGCTGTCTACGCAATGCGAAAGGCTCACCTCACTCCGACGCACGATCAACCTGCACGCGTCGGTCGTCAGAGAAGGAATTGCCTCTGGCATCACTGAGATTGGGGATCCAGTAGGAGCGGTAGCCCCTCTGGCACGAACCCTTAAAAAAAAGGTGCCTTTTCGGCACCTTTTCGCTCGGCGAGGCGGTGCGGATTCTAGCCGATTCGCGCGAGGTAGGCACGGACGCGCGGCGCGTCGAGGAAATAGTGGCAGAGCTCGGCATCGCCGTGCGCGAGCACCGGTACCCGCTCGCCATAGCGCGTCTCGAGGGCCGGGTCGCGGTCGACGTCGACCCATGCAAGACCGAAACCGAACTCTAGCTGGAGCGGCTCGAGCGCGGCCGCCATGTCGTCGCAGAGGTGGCAGTAGCTGCGGCTGTAGAGCGTCAGAGCGACGCCAGGCGTTGCCTCAGCCACCCGCAGTATCGCCGCGGATCGTCGCGAAGATGTTTGCCTCCCCGCGGCGGATCTGCAGCGTCATGGTCGTGCCTTTATCGAGCGACGACAGCAGGTCGTTGAACTGCTTGGCCGACTTGAGCTCGGTCGTTGCGCCCTTGGCGGTAAGCGAGACGATGATGTCGCCCTGCCGAATGTCGGCACGCGGCGCGGTCCGCACCTCGTCGACGACGACACCGCCCTGGAGCCGCATGTCGCGTCGCTTGTCCTCGCCGAGATCGCTCACCACCAGTCCCAGCCGATTCGCCGCGATCTCCGCCTTCGGAGCGCCCGGTTTGGCACCACGCGCGGCAGCAACTCGATCATCCGGAATCTCGCCGACCGTGACGCTGACGTCCCGGGTCTGACCCTTCCGCCACACCTGCATCGGCACCTTGGTCCCGGGCTTCGTGCTCCCGACAATTCGCGGAAGATCCGACGACGCGGCGACCTGCTTACCGTCAAACCGTAGAATGATGTCGCCCGTCTCGACGCCGGCCTTCTCGGCCGGGCCGCCCTTCTCGACCCCGTTCACCAGCGCCCCGGTCGGCTTGGCGAGGCCAAACGAGTCGGCAAGCTCTTTGGAGACTTCCTGGATCACGACGCCTATGCGCCCGCGCTGCACGCGGCCCGCGCTCTTGAGTTGCGTAGAGATGTCCATCGCGACGTCGATCGGGATCGCGAACGACAGCCCCATGAAACCGCCGGTCCGGCTGTAGATTTGCGAGTTGATCCCCACGACCTCGCCACGCAGGTTGAAGAGCGGTCCGCCGGAGTTGCCGGGATTGATCGCCACGTCGGTCTGGATGAAAGGAACGAAGTTCTCCTGCGGGAGCGAACGCCCCTTGGCGCTTACGATGCCGGCGGTCACCGAATTCTCGAACCCGAACGGCGAGCCGATCGCCGCCACCCACTCGCCCACCTTGAGGCGCGTCGGGTCCCCGAACTTGACCGGCTGCAGGCCGCTTGCCTCGATCTTGATCAGCGCGACGTCCGTGCGCCGGTCGGCGCCGATCACCTTGGCCTTGAACTCGCGCTTGTCGTTGAACTTCACAGTGATCTCGTCGGCGGAATCGACGACGTGCGCATTGGTCAGGATGTAACCATCGGCGCTCACCACGAAGCCCGAGCCGAGCGAGCTCGATTCGGGCTCGCGCGGCGTCTGCGGTCCCTGCGGCCCGCGCGGGATGAAGCGCCGGAAGAACTCGTACATCGGGTCGTCTTCGTCGAGTTGCGGGACCTGCGGCTGCGCGCGCCGCTGGCGCTGCTGCGTCGTGCTGATGTTCACGACTGCGGCGCCCTGCTGTTCGACGATCTGCGTGAAATCCGGCAGCTCACGTGTCTGCGCCTGGGCGAGGCTCGTGAGCGCGATCAGGGCGGCGGCGAAGGTGGTGTGAAGGGTTGCTCTCATGGCGGGACCGGGAAATTCGCTGTGATTTACTAAGATAAGGCGCGCGGCTCCAGCTTTCAAGGAGAACCGCCCCCTTCCAGCCCCCGCAAGGGGCCTAGGGGCGGCGGTACTCCACGCTGTCGGCAATCTGGCGGACACCCTCGGCGGGGACCTCCCCGACCACCGTGACCAGGTGGTTCTCGAGCTTCCGAACATAGACGTTCAAGGCCCCATGGCGGGCCAATCCGAGCTGCGGCTGCCCCTCACGCGCCCCGAGAGGCTCGATGAACACCGAAACGGCCGCCAAGCCGTCGGACACGACGATCTGGCCCACGTCCGGCGAGGCGCCGACGCTGCGCTTGAGCTCGGTAACCTTGCGGTATCCCGGGGGCAGCGACCGGAGCCCCCACCCGAGGCTGGCGAGGTTCGCCTCGACGATCGCCGATTGCTCCACCCGCCAGTCGCGCCCCTTCCCGGCGAAGCGCGACTTGACCTTCTCGCGATCGATGCGCCCGCCGATCTGCAGCTCGGTGAACGAGAACTGCTCGACGACCTCGTTCCGCTCGTTAAACGTTTTGGCCTTCACCAGCATGCCAGTGGCGAGGTCCGCCCACAGTTTGTGCCCGTAACGCAAGTTGTCCTTCGGCTCGAGAACGATCGCCTGGCAGTCGTATCCCGCGATCCGCTCGGTCTCGGCCTTGCGGATGTTGTAGTGCGCGGCAAAATCCCCGACCTCCGCGCGCATCGCCGGGAACGGCCCGGTCTGCATCTGGCGGTCGACCTTGACCGTCATCGTACTGGGGATGTAGCACTTGACCTCTTCATTGAACCGGATGATCTCCCGCGGCGTGCCGTCGAGGACCTCCAGCCGCTCGTGCACGCCAGTCGCGTCCACGACTCGAGTCAGCCGCGAGGTCTCGGAGTGCTCGCCCTGCTGGTACACGAACGTGCCGGTGTAGCTCAGTTTCTCGGTCGCCGCATAGATCTTTCTGAGCCAGCTGGCGGCATCGGTGCCCTGCTGGGCCGACGCCGGTGCGACGGCGGCGACCGACGCCGCAGCGAGCGCCGCCGAAAACACCAATGCCCGCATGCTCAACGGGCCTCGCGCGCTTCAGAAACGGTGCGCACGTAGGGCGCCATCCCGCCCATGACCGACGACGGCGAGAACCGCTGGTGAGCGAGCAGGTAGTCGTTCACGCCTTGCGCGGCGGGGACTACGGCCGGAGGCAGCGCGACCGCGGCTAGGGCGGGCGCAGGCTGGGAGGATGCGATCGGAGCGCGCGGTTCGAACAGGGGTAACGCCATCCACCCGACCAGTGCGACAGCAGCAACGCTGGCCGCGGCGGAAAGCGCGTACCAGGTGCTGCGCTGTCCGGCCCGCGCGGCGCGACGCGGCGCAAGCACAGTAGGCTCCGCGGCGAGACGCTCCGCGAACGACGGCGGAAGCCCCTGGCCAGCCTGGCCGCGGAGCGCATCGCCGATCAAATGGTAGACGCGCCAAGCGTCCCGGAGATCCAAGTCGTCGCCGAGCTGTTCGAGGCAACGCTCCGATTCGGCACCACCGAGTTCCTCGTCCACGAGCGCCGAAAGCCGTTCCTTCATTGCGTCACCATCTCTTGTCCTTGCGTGTCTCGAGCAGCGGGCGCAGCCGTGCCGCGATCGCCTCCCGGGCCCGAAAGATCCGGGAGCGGACCGTGCCGATCGGGCAGTTCATGATGCTCGCGATCTCCTCGTAGCTCAGACCCTCGATCTCGCGCAACGTGATCGCCGTCCGCAGATCCTCCGGTAGATCCTCCATCGCCGCGTTGACGGTGGACCCGATCTCCTTCGACATCAGCATGCTCTCGGGCGTATTGATGTCGCGCAGTTGCTCGCCGTCCTCGAAACTCTCCGCCTCGTCCGAGTTGAACTCGGTTACCGTGGGCGCCCGACGCCCGAGCGCCACGAGGTAGTTCTTCGCGGTATTGATCCCGATCCGGTACAGCCACGTATAGAACGCGCTGTCGCCGCGGAAGCTGGGAAGCGCACGGTAGGCCTTGATGAAGGCTTCCTGTGCGACGTCCTCGACCTCGGCCGGATCGCGAATGAACCGCGACAACAAACGCCCGAGCTTGCGCTGGTACTTGGAGACCAGCAGATCAAACGCCCGCTTATCCCCGCGCTGCGCGCGCTCGACGAGCTGCTGGTCAATCTCGCGGTCCGCCATGGCCGCCTTCCGCGGAGCCGCTTGAAATCTTATTTTTCAAGTGCTTACCGGCCCGCGGGCGGCAGTATAGCCGACCCACCCAGATCGCTCGGGCGCGACCTCGCACTAGAGACACGCCGCCGGACGGATAGTTCAGCCCGAAGCATGGCTGTTTGCCGGTTCCGGCCCGTTAACCGGGGGGGTCATCCGCCACTTAAGCCAGACGCGCAGCCGCCGAAACGCTTCTGGGTCTGTCGCGTCGGGCAGGATCACGATGGTTCTGGATCGTCCCGCGTCGTCGCGTGCGGCCACCACCGCCAGCCAGCTGGCGGGAACGGCCGAATGCCGCACCTCTGCTCCTAACCAGACCCCCGCCGGGTTCGCCACGGCGACGCGGCCGTCCGCCGAGAGGTCCAGGCCGGCTACGGCCAGGGCCGATCGGTGCATGGCCAGACGCAGATGGTGGAGCAAGGACAGGCCGAGCCCGAGGACCACGAACAGCGCAGCTTCGGGCGGCAGACCCGTCACCGCGGCGACCAGTGCCAGGAGGTGACCGACCGCAAGCGCGGTGGCCAGCGCCCGCGAGGGTCGAAGTTGCACGCGCAGCGAGTCGTTCAAGCGCGCGCGAAGATCAACGTGCCGTTCGTGCCACCGAAGCCGAACGAGTTGGACAGCGCCGCGCGAATGGGCATCTCGCGCGCAACGAGCGGAACGTAGTCGAGGTCGCAGGCCGGGTCGGCATTGTGGAGGTTCGCCGTCGGCGGGGCGACTTGCCGGTGAGATCGCAAGCACCGAGAACACCGCCTCGACGCCACCGGCGGCGCCGAGCAGGTGGCCGGTCATCGATTTCGTCGAGCTGACCGCGAGCTTCCGGGCGTGATCGCCGAAGCAGCGCTTCATCGCGACTGGTCTCGGCGAGGTCGCCGAGCGGCGTCGAAGTGCCGTGGGCGTTGACGTAGTCGACGTCGCCCGGGCTCATGCCGCGCATTGCGCAGCGCGTTCGCCATGCAGCGCGCGGCCCCTTCGCCGTCCTCGCAGCGGCGCGGTCATGTGGTGCGCGTCCGCGCTCATCCCGTACCCGACCAACTCGGCATAGATGCGCGCGCCGCGGCGCTTTGCGTGCTCGAGTTCCTCGAGCACGAGCACTCCGGCCCCCTCGCCCAGCACGAAGCCGTCGCGGTCCTTGTCCCACGGGCGGCTCGCGCTCGCCGGATCGTCGTTGCGAGTCGAGAGCGCGCGCATCGCTGCGAAGCCGCCTATACCCAGCGGGCTGACGGTGGCCTCCGAACCGCCCGCGATCATGACATCGGCATCGCCATACTCGATCAGGCGCCCGGCCTCGCCGATGCAATGGTTTGAGGTCGTACAGGCGGTGACCAGGGCGAGATTCGGCCCCTTGAACCCGTACATGATCGACAGATTCCCGGCGATCATGTTGATGATGCTGCCGGGCACGAAGAACGGGGAGATCTTGCGCGGACCGCCCTTCGCCAGGTCGACGTGGGTATCCTCGATCAGCGGCAGGCCGCCGATGCCGGAGCCGAGCACGCAGCCAATGCGCTCGCGATCCATCTTCTCGGGGTCGACCCCGGCATCTCGGATCGCCTGGATGGACGCGGCCATGCCGTAGTGAATGAAGGTATCCATCCGCCGCGCCTCCTTCGGCGGCAGATAGGCAGCGACGTCGAACCCCTTCACCTCGCCCGCGATCTGACTCGCGTAGCGGGAAGCGTCAAAACGGGTGATGCGGGCGATGCCCGACTTGGCAGAGGTGATATTGCCCCAGGCCTCGTCAACCGTGTTGCCGACCGGGCAAACGATGCCGAGGCCGGTGACGGCGACGCGGCGGCGCGACAAGCGTGCTCCTTGGCGCCGCCTTAGGCCTTCTTGCCGCTATGGGCCTTGACGTAGTCGATGGCCTGCTGGACGGTAGCGATCTTTTCCGCGTCCTCGTCCGGGATCTCGGTCTCGAATTCCTCTTCGAGGGCCATCACGAGTTCGACCGTGTCGAGCGAGTCGGCCCCGAGGTCGTCGACGAACGAGGACTCGTTCTTGATCTCGGCCTCGTTGACGCCGAGCTGCTCGGCGACGATCTTCTTGACGCGTTGTTCGATGTTCTCCATTGCGGGCTTCCCTTCCCTTTGCGGATATGTGTTCTAGGGATATCGATAGAGCGAAGGAGCAGCGCCTCCTCGCGCATCCCCATGCTGAGCCTTGTTGGACCTGGCTGCCCCGAGCGGCCGAGATCTTACCAGAACGCCATGCCGCGTCGCCCGAGCACCCGAATCCTGTTTCAGTTCATGTACATGCCCCCGTTCACGTGCAACGTCGTACCGGTCACATACGCCGCGCCGGGCGATGCGAGGAATACGACGGCCGCGGCCACGTCGTCGACCTGTCCGAGTCGCCCCAGGGGAATCTGGCCGAGGAGCGCCTCACGCTGCGCCTCCGGCAGGGACTTGGTCATGTCGGTATCGATGAACCCGGGAGCCACGCAGTTCACGGTAATCCCGCGGCTGCCGATCTCGCGCGCGAGCGCACGGGTCAGTCCGGCCGCGCCTGCCTTCGCTGCGGCGTAGTTCACCTGGCCCGGGTTGCCACTCGATCCCACCACCGAGGTGATGCTGATGATGCGCCCGGCCCGCGCTTTCATCATGCCGCGGAGCACGGCGCGGCAGAGCCGGAAGACCGACTTGAGATCGGTGTCGACGACAGCGTCCCACTCCGCGTCTTTCATGCGCAGGAGGAGATTGTCTTGGGTGACGCCGGCGTTGTTCACTAGGATCGACACCGCCCCGAATTCCTTCTCGATTGCGGCAACCAGCGCGTCCACGCCATTCGTGTCGGTGACGTCGAGCACCGAACCGCGCCCGGCGATCCCGGCCACCGCTAACGCCTCGCCCACCCCCCGTGCGCCGGCCTCCGTCGTGGACGTGCCGACGACCGTGGCCCCGGCACGCCCGAGCGCGAGCGCAATTGCCCGTCCGATTCCACGCGAGGCGCCCGTGACGAGTGCCACCTGCCCCTTGAGGTCCATGGCTAGGCTCTGCGCACCGATTCGATCGCCTGCATGATCGCGTCCCGGTCGAGCAGCGCGACGCCCTCGGCACCGTCGACGATCCGCTTCACGAGCGGTGCGAGCACCCTGCCCGGCCCGCACTCCGCAACCAGCGTGACCCCGTGTGCCGTCATCGCCCGCACGCACTCCACCCAGCGTACCGGATGGTCGGCCTGACGGACGAGCGCGTCCTTGATCCGCTCGGGATCATCGTAGCTCTGCGCGTCGACATTGTGGATCACCGGGATGCGGGGCGGCTGGATACGCACCGAGCCCAGGTGCTCCCGGAGTCGCGCCGCCGCCGACGCGAGCAGCGACGAATGGAACGGTGCGCTGACGGGAAGGGGAACGGCGCGTCGCGCCCCGCGCGCCCGCGCCGCATCGACGGCCCGCCCGACGGCTTCGACGTGGCCCGCGATGACCACCTGGCCGGGCGCATTGAAATTCACCGGTTCGACGACCTCGCCTTGCGCCGCTTCGGCGCACGCGGCACGGATGGCCTCGTCGTCGAGTCCGAGTACCGCAGCCATCGCACCCTGGCCCTCGGGAACGGCCTCCTGCATCGCCTGTGCGCGCAGCCGCACGAGCGGCAGGGCGTCCTCGAAGGCAAGTGCGCCAGCGGCCACCAGGGCGGTGTACTCGCCCAGACTGTGGCCCGCGAGGACCGCCGGCTGCGGCCCGCCGAGCGCGCGCCACAGGCGGTAGGCGGCGTAGCCGGCCGTCAGCATCACCGGCTGGGTGTTGACCGTCTTGTTGAGCTCGTCCGTCGGCCCATCGGTGATCAGCTTCGCGATGTCTTGCTTGAGGACCGCGGACGCGACCGCAAGCACCTCGCGAACCTCGGGCGCATCGCCGTAGCCTTCGAGCATGCCCTTGGACTGCGATCCCTGCCCGGGAAAGACCATTCCGAACTTCATCGTGGCTCCAGCATTGCTCAGATCTCCACGAGCGCCGCGCCCCACGTAAAGCCGCCGCCCACACCTTCGAGGAGTACCCGGTGGCCCGGCTTGATCCGCCCGTCCCGCATCGCGAGGTCGAGCGCGAGCGGCACGGACGCCGCCGAGGTGTTCGCATGGCGGTCTACGGTGACGATGAGACGATCGGGCGGCAGCCCGAGCCGCTTCACCGTCGCATCCAAGATACGCACGTTTGCCTGATGGGGAATCAACCAGTCCACCTCGGCGAGCTGCATGCCGCACTTCGCGACCACTTCGCGCGCCGCCTCGTCGAGCACGCGCACCGCGAACTTGAACACGGCGGGTCCGTCCATCCGGACAAACGCGCTTCCCGTGACCTTGCCTCCGCACACGTTACCGGGCACCTCGAGTATCCGGGCCTGACGACCGTCGGCGTGCAGGACGCAGCCGTGCACGCCCGGCCGTTCGTCCGCGCGCAGCACGACCGCGCCGGCGCCGTCGCCGAATAGGACGCAGGTCGCACGATCGCTCCAGTCGAGGATGCGCGAGAAGACCTCGGCGCCGACGATCAGTGCGCAACGCGCCTGCCCGGCACGGATGAAGTTGTCGGCCACCGCCAGCCCGTAGACGAACCCGCTGCACACCGCCTGCACGTCGAAGGCCGGGCAGCCCGCAACGCCCAGCTTCGCCTGGAGCAGGCAGGCGGTGCTCGGAAAGACGTAGTCGGGCGTGGACGTGGCCACCACGATCAGGTCGATGTCGCCCGCGCTCACGCCCGCCGCGCGGAGCGCCGCGCGACCCGCTTCGAGCGCTAGGTCGCTCGAGGTCTGCGATGCCTCCGCGATGTGGCGCTGGCGGATGCCGGTACGCGAGACGATCCATTCGTCGCTCGTGTCGACCCGTTGCGCGAGTTCCGCGTTGGTGACGATCCGCGGTGGCAAGTAGCTCCCGGAGCCGACGACGCGCGAGAACTTCACGACGCCACCTCCGCAAGAGGGGCGGCGTCCTTTGCCGCGGCCAGGCGCGCGCTGATGCGCTCGAGAACGCCCCCACGCACCTCCTCGGCCGCCCGCTCGATCGCGTGATAGAAGCCCAGGCGGTCGGCCGAGCCGTGGCTCTTCACCACCACGCCCTTGAGGCCGAGCAGCGTGGCGCCGTTGTAGCGGCGCGGGTCCACGCGGCGCCGAAATGCTGCCAGCGCAGGTAGTGCCACCAGCGCGGCGAGCTTGCGCAGCGGGTTCCGCGTGAGTTCCTCGCGCAGGAATCGCTCGACCATCCGCGCCAGTCCCTCGGAGGTCTTGAGCGCCACATTGCCGACAAAGCCGTCACACACCACGACGTCCACTTCTCCGCGGTAGATCCCGTCGCCCTCGACATTGCCGGCAAAATTGAGGTCGCTTGCGCGCAGAAGCTCGCCGGCCTGCTTCACGACCTGGTTGCCCTTGATCGCTTCGGCGCCGATGTTGAGCAACCCCACCGACGGTCGTTCGCGGTGCTCGACCGCCTCGACCAGGATCGACCCCATCAGCGCGAACTGGAGCAAGTGCTCGGGCTTGCAGTCCGGGCTCGCGCCGAGATCGAGCATATAGGTCTGGCCGGTCATCGTCGGCAGTACCGACACCAGCGCGGGCCGGTCGATGCCGGGAAGCGTCTTGAGCACGAAGTGCGCGGTCGCCATGAGCGCGCCCGTATTGCCCGCGCTGACGCACGCCTGCGCGTCGCCGCTCTTGATGAGATCGATCGCGACACGCATCGACGAGTTCTTCTTGCGCTTCAGAGCCACCGCGGGCGCCTCGTCCATCCCCACGACCTCAGCCGCATGCCGCACGTGCAGCCGCTCGCTGGCAGAGGCACGGCTGCGGCGCAGCTCCGCCTCGATCGCGTCTAACTGTCCGACGAGATGGATCGTCGCTGAAGGATCGCGCTCGAAGAAGCGCAGCGCCGCCGGCACCGTCACCGACGGACCGTAGTCGCCGCCCATGCAGTCGATCGCGAGGGTGACGTCGTTGCCCACAGGTTCCGCACCGCGCCCCGCAGAGCGGCCGTGCGGCCCCGCCGGGCTCCCCTCCTCTTATTCTGCAGCCGCCGGATTGCAGTTGGCTTATTCGGCCTTGGTCTTGACGACTTTCTTGCCGCGATAGTAGCCGCTCGGACTCACGTGGTGCCTCAGGTGCACTTCGCCGGTCGAGGGCTCCACCGCGAGCGGCGGGTTCGCGAGAAAGTCATGCGACCGGTGCATACCGCGCCGCGACGCTGATTTCTTGTTCTGCTGTACGGCCATATACGACTCCTTCGTATCAACTGTGCCGGAGGTCAGCCATCGCCACCCCCGCTCTTGCGAAAGCCTGCCAGCGCCGCGAACGGCGCTGCGCGATGCGCGTCGCGCAGTTCAGCGTCAGGCTCGCATTGCGCGTGCATCGGCGCCATCGGCAGCACCAGCAGCGCCTCATCCTCGACGAGCGACGCGACATCCATCGACGGCGTCGCCAGCACCCGATCCACGTCGTCGTCCGCCCCAAACATCTCCTTCTCGGTGGCGGCCAGCTCCAGTTCTACGCTCAACTCGATCGGGAACGCGACCGCGCCGAGACATCGCTGGCACGCCATCAAGGCGACACCCGAACCTTCGACGTCCAGGCACGGCCGCCCTGCGGCGTTCACTCCGCCGCGCACCCGATAACGGAGCGTCGCGGCTTCGCATCCCGATGCCGCAAGGCGCGGAAGCGCGTCGATACCGAGGGTGCCGGAGACCGCTCCACGGTCCCGCGCAAGTTGCGGACCGTCGATCGTCCCGGCGCGAGACATAAGCGGTGAATGATATTATCTTTGAGCGATTGGGTCAAAAAAATCATAGAGCTAGCGCATCCCTTGCCGCCCTGCAGTGGTGAAATTGCCGCGCCTCATCCTCGCTTCGACCTCCCCCTATCGCCGTGAGCTCCTTGCCCGGCTGCGTCTGCCGTTCGAGACGATGAGCCCCGGCGTGGACGAGGCGCCACGGCCGGGCGAAGCGGCCGCGGACCTCGTGCTCCGGCTCGCGCGCGAGAAGGCCGATGCCGTGGCCGCGCGCGTGCCCGATGCGATCGTCATCGGCGCCGACCAGGTGGCGGTGCTGGACACCGCTGCGCTCTCGAAACCGGGCACGCACGCGAACGCCGTCACGCAACTGCGCGCAATGCGCGGGCGCCGCGTCTCGTTCCTGACTGCCGTGGCGGTATCGCATCGCGCGACCGGCACCACAGAGACGCGGCTGGTGGCGACCGACGTGCATTTTCGTGATTTCGACGACGCGACGATTGACGCCTACTTGCGTTCGGAGCGGCCGTATGACTGCGCCGGGTCCGCCAAGATCGAGGCCCTCGGGATCGTCCTCGTGCGCAGGCTCGACAGCACGGATCCCACCGCGCTGATCGGCCTGCCGCTGATTGCGCTGGTCGATCTTCTCGCCGATTTCGGCGTATCGCCGCTGCCGCCGGCGTGATCGCGGGAACGCTTTACCTCGCACCGGTGCTGCTGGGCGACTCCGACCCGGCCGATGCCATTCCGTCGGGCGTGCAGGCCGTGCTGCGGGGATTGCGCCACTTCATAGCCGAGGAACCGAAGGGCGCACGCGCCTTCCTGAAGTCGATCGGGCATCCGGGGCCGCTGGCCGAGCTCGCCATCGATAAGCTCGCTGCGGACGCGACGCTCGGCGCGCTCGAGCAGCTGCTCGCGCCCTTGCGCGCCGGAGCGAGCGCTGCGGTGCTCTCCGAGGCGGGTGCACCCGGGGTCGCCGATCCTGGGGCGCCCTTGGTGCGCCTTGCCCACGAGGCGGGTATCCGCGTTCGCCCGCTCGTCGGTCCCTCGTCGATTCTCCTCGCCTTGATGGCCGCGGGTCTCGAGGGTCAGCGGTTTGCATTCCACGGGTACCTGCCGGTCCCTGAACCGGACCTCAAGCGGCGACTGAAGGCGCTCGAGGCGGACTCGCGCAAGGAGCGGCGCACGGAGGTCTTCATCGAGACGCCCTATCGGAACGATCGGGTGCTGCAGGCGGTCGCGTTCGCCTGCGCCGACGACACACAGTTCTGCGTCGCGACCGATCTTACGCTGCCGACCGAGGAAATCACCACCAAGACGGTGGCTCAATGGCGAACCACCCCGATGCGAATCGGCAAGCGACCGACCGTGTTCCTGCTGCTCGCGCGCGACCGCGGGCGCTAGCGCAGCCGCACGCCACCCGAGGCGCCGGGCGCGATCGCATCGGCCATCGCGGCGCCGAACCGCCTCGCCAACCGCTCCGCGAAGTTTTCCTTGCGCGTGTACTCGACGATCTGCTCGGCCTTGATGACCTCGCGCGCGACGTAGTCGACGGTGCCGAAACCGTCGCTGAGCCCGAGCTCGATCGACGTGGCACCGGACCACAGGAGCCCACTGAAGATCTCGGGCGACTCCTTGAGGCGCTTGCCGCGCCCTTTCTTCACGACCTCGATGAACTGCGCGTGGATCTCGCCGAGGATCTTCCGCGCGTGCTCGACGTGGGTAGGCTGCAGCGGCGCAAACGGGTCCAGGAAGGCCTTGTTCTCTCCCGCCGTCAGGACGCGGCGCTCGACGCCCAGCTTCTCCATCGTGTCCACGAAGCCGAATTGGTCCATCAGGACGCCGATCGAGCCCACCAGGCTCGCCTTGTCGACATAGATCTTGTCGGTCGCGGCGGCGATGTAGTACCCCCCCGAAGCGCACATGTCCTCGACGACGGCATAGAGCGGAATGTTCGGATGCTTCTCGCGCAATCGCCGGATCTCGTCGTAGATGATGCCGGCTTGCACGGGACTGCCACCGGGCGAGTTGATGCGCAGGATGACGCCCTGCGTGTTCTTGTCCTTGAAAGCGCTCTGAAGGGCGCCGGTGACGCTGTCCGCGCTCGCACCGCCCTTCGAGTCGATGACCCCGATGACGTCCACCAGCGCCGTGTGCTTGGTGCCGGCGAGCCGGTCGGCATCGCCGCGCCACTCGAGCACCATCACGATCAGGAACGTGAGATAGGCGAACGTCAGCAGCTTGAAGAAGATGCCCCAGCGCCGCGCACGTTTCTGCTCCTTCAGCGCATCGAGCGCGAGCTTCTCGATCACGCCCCGTTCCCAGTTCTCGCCGCTCTCGTTCATGACCCGTCAGTCCCTCACGCTCAGCACGACTAGCCCGTCGATCTCCTCGACCGGCACCGGCTCCAGTCCGGCGCCGCGGCACGGTCCGCCGCGGCATTCCCCGGTCGCCGGATCGTACAGCGCCCCGTGCGTCGAGCATATCAAAACCATGCCATCGGCATCGAAAAACCGCCCCGGCTGCCAGTCGAGCTCCACCCCGACGTGTGCGCATCGGTTGCGGTAGGCCTGCACGCGACCGGCAAACCGGATCGCAAACGCAGGATGCCGCGCGCCGCCTTGTTCCACCTCGAAGCGCACGCCCTCCCCGCCGTCGCGGAGCGCGTCGGACCGGCAGACCGCTACGCGTTGGCCGCGAGCCACGCCGCGAGCTCCGCGGTCGAGTGGACCAGCGCGAGCGGATCGAGCGCGGCGAGCAAGTCGCCCGGGTGCGCGCCGTAGCTCACCGCCACGGCCGCGACACCCGCGTTTGCGGCCATCTGCAGGTCGTGCGAGGTATCGCCGATCATCAAAGTGAGCTCCGGGGCGGCATCGAGCTCGGCCATCAGCTCGAGCAGCATCTCCGGCGCGGGCTTGGAGGCGCACTGGTCCGCGCAGCGCGTTGCGTCGAAGAGTGACGCGAGGCCCGTTTGCGCGAGCGCGCGCGCGAGGCCGGCGCTGCTCTTGCCCGTCGCGATCGCGAGCGCATGGCCCCGCTCACGCAAGTCCTCCAGCATCGGCCGCGTGCCGGGAAAGAGTGGCAGGCCCGGATCCCGCGCTAAAAAGTGCACGCGGTAGCGCTCGACCAGGCGTCCGTACTCGGAGGACGGAAGCGAGGGCACCGCGTACGACAGGGCGTCCGTGAGCCCGAGGCCGATGACGTGGCTCGCCCGCTCGTTGTCGGGAACCGGCAGCCCGAGGTCACGGCACGCGTCCTGGATGCACGCCGCGATGGCACCCGCCGAGTCGATCAGCGTCCCGTCCCAGTCGAATACGACGAGCTCAAAGCGGCGCGGCATGCTCGGCGTCCGGGTTCGTCAGCGCCTCGAGGAAGCGCTGCAGATCATCGGGCAGCGGTGCACGGAGCGCGAGCGCCGCCCCGGTCGTCGGATGCGCGAACGCGAGCTCCGCGGCGTGCAGAAACATCCGTTTGAGCCCGCGCCGTGCGAGCTCGCGATTCAGCTCGAAGTCCCCGTACTTGTCGTCGCCGGCGATCGGAAAACCGAGGTGCGCGAGCTGGACCCGGATCTGGTGCGTGCGCCCGGTGTCGAGCCGGGCCGCGAGCAGGGTGAACCCGCCGCCGGCGCGCACCGGCTCGAAGTGCGTGCGCGACTCCTTCCCGCCCTCCGCGACGTTGACCCGTCGCTCCCCCGCCGGGGTCAGGTACTTTCGCAGGGGCAGCACGACGTCGCGCGCGCCGCGGGCCCAGCGCCCCTTCACGAGCACGAGATAGCGCTTGCCGACCCGCCCCTCGCGCAAGGCCGTGTGGAGCGCGGTGAGTGCCGAGCGTTTCTTCGCCACGATCAGTAGGCCGGAGGTCTCGCGGTCCAGCCGATGCGCCAGCTCGAGGACTCGGGCCTCCGGGCGTGCGGCGCGCAGCCGCTCGATCACCCCGAAGCTCACACCGCTCCCGCCGTGAACCGCCACACCGGCGGGCTTATTGACCACCAGCAACGCGTCGTCCTCGAAGACGATCGGAAATCCGTGATCACGCGCGATGGGAGTCCGGCCGCCGGCCGGAGTCGCGACCCGGACCGGGGGAATCCGCACCCGATCACCCTGCTGCAGGCGGTACGTGGCGTCGACCCTGCGGCTGTTGACCCGCACCTCGCCGCCCCGGAGCAGCCGATAGATGTGGCTGCGGGGCACGCCTTTGAGTTCGCGCAGCAGGAAATTGTCCACGCGCTGGTCGGCGCCCTCCTCCCCGACGAGCGCGGTCCGGGCGGCCGGGACCCGGCGCTCAGACCCGCGCGCGTTGCCTAAACCCTTCATTCTTCATATACTCCAGCCGCTGTCTTCGATTGCGGGACAGCGGCCGCGCGAACTGCCCGGCCGCCACCACGTCCCCGGCGCGAGCGCCACGAAGCGGGCCCGATCTCGAGGAGACCCGTGCCCAACAGCTGGTTGTCATCGCTCACCATGAGCGGCGATGGTAAATGACGAGCGCACTGGAATCACTTTCCGATTCCTCCAGCCCGGCCACGGAACACCAGAACCGGGCGCAACACGCAAACACTGACCAACTGAACCCACCCTAAGTGATCATAAGGATGCATCGCTAAAGGCCAGCCATCAGTCAACTGCGTGTTGTCCAGCGGGCGCGCTAGGAGAAGAACTATATGAAGCGCATGCTGTTCAACGCGACACAGGCCGAGGAACTCCGTGTCGCGATCGTCGACGGTCAGAAACTCATCGACCTCGACATCGAATCGGCCAGCAAAGAGCAACGCAAAGGAAACATCTACAAGGGCATCATCACTCGCGTCGAACCCAGCCTCGAAGCCGCATTCGTCGACTACGGTACCGAACGCCACGGATTCCTGCCTTTCAAGGAAATCTCCCGCAGCTACTTCCGGCCTGACGTCGAGCCGGGCCGGGCCCGCATCCAGGATGCGGTCGCCGAGGGTACCGAGGTCATCCTCCAGGTCGAGAAGGACGAGCGCGGCAACAAGGGCGCCGCGCTCACCACCTTCGTCAGCCTGGCCGGGCGCTATCTCGTCCTGATGCCGAACAACCCGCGCGGCGGCGGCGTATCCCGCCGCGTCGAGGGCGAGGACCGCAACGAGCTGCGCGAGACGATGGAGCGGCTTCCCGTCCCGCAGGGCATGAGCGTCATCGCGCGCACGGCCGGCATCGGTCGCTCGTTCGAGGAGCTCGAGTGGGACCTGAAATACCTGCTCACGCTCTGGGAGAAGGTCATCGAGGCCGCCGCTCCCCAGCGGGACGAAAGCGGAAAGATCGCCAATCCCGCGCCATTCCTCATCTACCAGGAGTCGAGTCTGGTCATTCGCGCGATCCGGGACTACTTCCAGCCCGAGATCGGCGAGATCCTGATCGACACCGACCCGATCTACGAGCAGACGATCGCGTTCATGGGCAACGTGATGCCCGACAACGTCCAGCGCGTGAAGCGGTACCACGACGATGTGCCCCTCTTCTCGCGCTTCCAGATCGAGCACCAGATCGAGAGCGCCTATTCGCGCCAGGTCGCGCTGCCCTCCGGTGGCGCGGTGGTCATCGATCACACCGAGGCACTGGTCGCGGTCGATGTGAACTCGGCGCGCGCAACCAAGGGCCAGGACATCGAGGAAACGGCGTTCCGAACCAATGCGGAAGCCGCGGACGAGATCGCGCGCCAACTGCGGCTCCGCGACCTCGGCGGCCTGATCGTCATCGACTTCATCGACATGGAGAACCAGCGCAACCAGCGCGAGGTGGAGACCCGCCTGCGCGATGCGCTGCGCTTCGACCGCGCGCGGGTGCAGATGGGCAAGATCTCGCGCTTCGGACTGATGGAGCTGTCGCGCCAGCGGCTGCGCCCCTCGCTCGAGGAGACCGCGCACCAGCCCTGCCCGCGCTGCAGCGGCATCGGCTTCATCCGCGGTATCGAATCGACCGCGCTGCACATCCTGCGTATCATGCAGGAGGAAGCGATGAAGGAGAACACCGCGGCGATCCACGTGCAGGTGCCGGTGGACGTGGCGACCTACCTCCTCAACGAGAAGCGCACCGACATCCATGCGCTCGAGGCGCGGCTGAAGGTGAACGTCATCCTGATTCCGAACGTCCACCTCGAGACGCCACACTACAAAGTCGAGCGGCTGCGCCACGACGACCTCAACCAGGAGGGCGCGCTGCCACCGAGCTACAACCTGGTCGAGGCGCCGAGCGAGGAGAAGCCCTATACCTCGGCCCAGGAAGCCCGCCCGGAGCGTCCGCAGGCCGCAGTGCAGGCGGTGACGCCTGATCAACCTGCACCGTTCGTCCCGCGGCCGCCGGCGGTTCAACCCGCGGCTACACCGGCGGCGGTGCGCGCCCCGGCGCTCGCGCCTGCGAAGCAGGGGTTCTTCGATCGGCTTTTCGGGTGGTTCCGCGCCGAAGAACCGGTGGCCGTCAAGCCGCCGCCGGTCGCCGCTCCGGCGCCACGCCCGGAGCCCCAGCAGCGCCGCGATCGCGGCGAGCGGGGCGATCGTGGCGAGCGGCGCGACCGGCGCCCCGACCGCGGCGGTCCACGCGAAGGCCAGGAGCGGCGCCGCGACGAGCGCGGCCCGCGCCCGGAGCGTGGGCAGCCGCAAGGGCGCGGACCGGGCGAGCGTCACGGCCGCGAGCCGCAACGCGAGGGACGCGAGCACCGTGAGCCACGCGAGCCGCGTGAACAGCGCGAACCGCGGGAGCACCGCGGCGAGCGCGGACCGCGGCACGAGGATCGTCAGCGCGGCGCCCCGAGCGAGCAGCGCCCTCCGCAGCAGGCGCATGCGGCGCCGGGAGGACCGCAGCCCGGGGTTCCGCGCGAAGAGAGCGAGCGCGGTCGCAGCCGCAGGGAAGGTCGTGAGCGCGGCGATCGTGGCGACCGTGGTGACCGTGGCGGTCGCGGAGAGCGCGGAGAGCGGCGGGAGGGTCAGCCGCGCCGCGAGGAGCAGCCGGCAGCTTCAGCATTTGCACCCGAGCGCGAGACCGTAATAGCCGCACCGCCGGTCGAAGCGCCAGACGCAATGGCTGCGGCGATGCCGACGGCCGGTGAGGTGGCGAGGCCCACCCCGGTCGCTGAAGCGGCAACCCCAGTCGCAGTGGCCGCAGCGATGCCGTTCGTCGCTGAGTCAGTTGAGCGGAGACCGGCGCCGGCCGTCAAAGCGCCAGCTCCATTCGCCGCAGCACCGGTCGTGATCGCGCCGCCGCCGCCTCCCCCACCGGCGCCACCGGCCGACCTTGACGCCGCGCTGCGCGAGAGCGGTCTCGTCATGATCCAGACAAAGGCGGATCGCGTGGTGCCCCAGGTCGAAGCAGACGAGCCGCCCGGCCCGCGCCCGCGCCGCGAGCGCCGGCCTCCACCGGCGGATCTCAACGCTCCGCTGATGCAGGTCGAGACCGCGCGTAAGCCCGACACAGAGGCGCCACCGCAGTAGCGCTCGCTATGCCCGCGGCCCGAGCTCGAGACGCAGCGTCTCGAGGAGGCCCGCGGCCGCATCCTCGAGCAGGTCGAGCACGAGCTCGAAGCCTTCGGGTCCGCCGTAGTACGGATCGGGCACCTCCGTATGCGTCGAGCGGCGCCTGAACTCCATCATCAGCTTCACCTTGTGGCCCGCCGACGGTGGCGCGAGCCGGGCGAGGATCTCGTGGTGCTCGCGATCCATCGCCAGCAGGAAGTCGAAGCGATGGAAATCCTCGCGCGCAACCCGCCGCGCGCGCAGGCCGGATAGCTCGTAGCCGCG
Source organism: uncultured beta proteobacterium (assembly GCA_963747775.1). Lineage (GTDB taxonomy): Bacteria > Pseudomonadota > Gammaproteobacteria > Burkholderiales > SG8-39 > JAGVSZ01. Next base: position 27,564 of record CAVVGT010000010.1, on the reverse strand, counting down.
CCGGCGCGCCGCCGCCTGCATGCGGTTGTCGGGCGCCTCCCCCACGTGATAGCCGTGCGTTCCCGCCGAGTCGATCATGATCAGGCGGGCCAGGCCGGCGTCGGCGACCAGTTTGCGGAACACGCCCTCGGCCGTCGGCGAGCGGCAGATGTTTCCGGTGCAAATGAAAAGCACTCCAAAGAGGCGCTTCCCGCTATGTCCTTGTCCTGATTCCACTCTGGCGGTTCGTTTCGGTTAGTTTCGGGTAAACTGTCGCACGGGGTGCTACAGTGAGTGCTACAGAATGCCGCTGACCGAGACCGACATCAAGGCCGAGAAGGCTGACCCGACCAAAGAACGCTGGCTCAATGACGGCAGCGGTTTGTACGTTCGCATCGTCCCCTCCGACCGCCGCACCTGGGTGTGGAGAACGAAGCGCAACGGCCGTACCTCTTACGTCACCCTCGGAACGTGGCCGGACCTGTCGGTGAAGCAGGCACGGGCGGCGCTCGCGAAGCGCACCGGCCGGTCGACACCCTTGAACGCGCTCACGGTCAAGGACGCGCTCGAGGAATGGTATGCCGACCAGATCGAGCCGCGGTACCGAGTCACGAAGAGCGTGCGGACATACGTCACGAAGGCCGTCGCCGAGTTCGGCAGCCGCCGGCTGCAGGAACTCACGCGGGCCGAGATCGCGCGATTCGTCCGAGGATACGCAAAACAGTCGCCCGTCGCCGCGAACCGCTGCTTGAGCGCCCTCAAGCTCGCGCTCGCGTGGTGCGTCGAGATTGGCTACCTCGAGTTATCGCCCGGATCGGGACTCACGCGGCGCATCGCTGGCGGCAACGAGGCGTCGCGCAGTCGGGTGCTGTCCGATGCCGAGATCCGCGAGATGTGGCGGCTCGACTCGCCGAATGCGAACCTACTCCGCGCCCTGCTCCTCACCGGCTGCCGGATCTCCGAGTTGCAGCAAGCTAGCACCGCGCATCTCAGGACGGGCGAGAAGATCGAGGAGATGCGTCCGTCGGTCGAGGGCGAATGGCTGCTGGTCCCGAGCGAAAACAGCAAGAACGGCCGAGCGCATCACGTGTACATCGTCCCCGAGACACGGGTGCAGTTCAACGGCACCGCGCCCCTCCTCTTCCGCCGCACGACCGCGACGAACGTGCAGGCCTGGCTACGCCGCGTGCAGATCAACATCGACGGGGACGAGATGCCGCGCGAGCCGTGGGCGAGTATTCAGCCGCTCGATGAGGAGACTGACGAGCCGCTCGGACCCTGGACAGCACACGATCTGAGGCGCACGTTCGCGACGCGGCTCGGCGGACTGGGCGTTGCGCCGCACGTGATCGAGAAGCTTTTGAACCACAGCGCAGAGGGCGTGGCGGCGATCTACAACCGCGCGACGCTTGAGGGCGAGCGCATCGCGGCGACGAACCTATGGGCCGCGGATCTTGCGCGGATCGTCGCCTGAGTTTCTACCCTGCCGGCGGGGTTCACCGGCAAAGGTGGCGACGTGGGCATTTGACAGCGCGACGTCAAGCCGTTTAAAGTTCTGTTACTACACGTTGCTTCCGGCGCTACGGGCTCGGGCCTCTGAGTGTCTCCTCCGGAGACGCTCGCAAGTTTGAGGCTACGACGACGTGTGACCCCAAGACTTTTTTGGAGGTTGCACCCATGCCCGTGGGGCCAACACCGGTTGCCTACACCCGCGCCGCCGCCGCTGCCGCGACGAATCTCCCAGGAGCAACACTTGATCTAGCGATCAAGACTGGAGAGTTGCCGGCCGTCCGCAGCGGTCGCCGCCTGATCATCCTCCAGGAAGACCTCATCGCGTGGCTGCGCCGCTGCCGCGCGCGAGGCGCAGTTCCCACACCTGCACCGAGCCAGACTGATCGTGAGCGCCTCGCCGGGCTGAACCGCGCGCGCAAGCAGGCCTCCGCATGATCGCCGCCGCGGCCGACCTCAAAACATTGGCCGGGTGGATTGCCACCCTTCGCGTCAGCGCGGAGCTGCACCGCGCCGCCGAGGAGCGCAGCGTGCAGGAGCATGGCGACGCCGTCGATCATGTTGCCGACGAGCTCGAGCGGCTCTACGCAGAGGCGGTCCGTGGTTCCTGACGACCGCAGGCGCTGCGAGCAGTGCGGCCGGCACCGCGGCGGGTGGTGCCAGGCGCAGCGGATTCGAATCGTGCCCGACACGCCCCGGCGCTGCGAGCACTTCCGGCCGCTGCCCACCGACCAGGACCAACGCGACGCGCGGTCGCGATGGCGCGGCATTGCCGACGTGGACCGCCTGGCCGCGGAATTCGTGCGCGCGCTGCCGAAACGCGACCGGCGGAGCGCTCCGGCCAAGCAGGTCGAGGTCCTTCTGAAAATTCAAGGTCAGCCCTGTCCGGCGAGGCGGGCGTTCGCCGACCTATGAACCAGGCGATTGCGATCACGAGCTCTGTGCGGGCCGGGCCACTGCCGCCGACCCTGCTCGAGCTCGACGATGGCCACTTCCATGACGAGTGGCGGAAGCTCACGCCCGAGGAGCGGAGCGCGCTGCCGGCGGAGATTAGGGACAAGTGCTTCGCGAGATTCCGCGCCATCACCGCGTACGTCAGCGCGACGAGAGCGAAGCTCGAGCGAATCCGCGCGGTCGCCGAGGAGATCGACGGCGCCGCGCTGCTCGACAGCGTCCACGCTTTCCTCGGCCGGTTCATCGCCTATCCGTCGGCGGACGCACAGGTCGCTCACGCCCTGTGGATCGCTCATACGCATTTGATGGACGCCTGGGAGTCGACCCCGAGGATCGCATTCCTGTCGCCCGAACCAGGCAGCGGCAAGACGCGCGCGCTCGAGATCACCGAGACGCTCGTCCCGCGCCCGATCGAGGCGATCAACGCGACGCCTGCGTACCTGTTCCGCAAGGTCTCGGACCCAAGCGGCCCGCCGACGGTCCTGTTCGACGAGATCGACACGTTGTTCGGCCCCAAGGCGAAGGACAACGAGGAGGTCCGGGGCATCCTGAATGCAGGGCACCGCCGCGGCGCGATGGCTGGCCGCTGCGTGGTGCGCGGCAAGATCATCGAGACCGAGGAGCTGCCGGCCTACTGCGCCGTCGCCCTGGCTGGGCTTGGGAACTTGCCGGACACGATCCTGACGCGCTCCGTCGTGGTCCGGATGCGGCGCAGAGCGCCCACTGAGGCCATCGAGCCGTACCGTCGCCGCATCCATGGCCCGCAGGGGAACGAGCTGCACGATCAACTGGCGGCCTGGGCGTCGCAGATCCAGGACGTCCTAGTAGGCGCGATGCCGGCAATGCCTGTCGGCGTCGCCGACCGGGACGCCGATGTCTGGGAAGCGCTGCTCGCCGTGGCCGACGCGGCCGGCGGAGTCTGGCCGGAGCGTGCTCGCGTTTCCTCTGTTTCCCATGTTTCCGATGCTAAGCGAGGGACACCCAGCTTGGGCGTGCAACTGCTCGCCGACCTGCGTGCTGCCTTCCGCGATCGGGAAGCGATGTTTACCGAAGAGATCATCAAGGCTTTGGTGGCGATGGAAGAGTCACCTTGGGGCGATCTGAAGGGCAAGCCTATAGACGCAAGACGTCTGTCCGCCTACCTCCGTCCCTATGGGGTTACTCGTCGGCAAGTACGTATCGGGGACCGCGGGTCGAAAGGCTACCGACGGGAGGATCTCCACGACCCGTGGATCCGGTACCTGGGACTACCTGCCATGGGACCGGAAACATCGGAAACGCCGGAAACATCCGCTGCGGCATGCCCGCGTTGCGGTGGTGAAGGCTGCCAGTGGTGCGCGCCGAGGCACGCGCATGAAAAATATATCTCCGAGCTGACGCCGGAGACCGCGGGCGACTCGCCACGAAAAGTTAGTTGCTACTGACATGGGACTCAGGGGACCTCGAGCGAAGCCGGTAGCGAAGCGGAAAACGTCCCGCCGGCGAGACCTTGTGCATGCATCGGGCGCGTCGCGCTTCGAGCGGATCGTCGAGTTCATCGAACGCCTGCCCGTCACGTCCGGGTTGCTGGCCGGAACGACGTTCAAGGTCCGGCCCTGGCAGCTCGACATCCTGAAGGCGATCTATCGGACCGACGAGTGCAGCCGGCGGATCGTGCGGCAGGTATTGATCACGATGCCGCGGAAGCAGGGAAAGACGGGGTTGACCGCGACGCTCGCGCTCGCGCATCTCTGCGGGCCGGAAGCGGAACCGCGCGGGCAAGTTTACAGCGCGGCCGCCGATCGCGCTCAGGCGGCGCTGATCTACGCCGAGATGAAGGCGATCATCGCGCGGGTCCCGGCGCTCGAGCAGCGGATCGTCGTGCGCGACTTCAACAAGACGCTCGAGGACGTCGAGACCGGCTCGGTCTACCAGGCCTTGAGCGCGGACGCGACGACCAAGCACGGATTCTCCGCCTCGTGCTGGATCTACGACGAGCTAGCGCAGGCGCCCGATCGGCGGCTTTACGACGTGCTCTCGACTTCGACCGCGGCGCGCAAGGAACCACTCGGCATTGTGATCAGCACACAGTCGAGCGAACCTCACGCGGTCATGACCGAGCTGGTGGACTACGGGCTGCAGGTCCGCGACGGTGTGCTCGATGACGCGCACTTCCTGCCGATCATCTACACCGCGCCGGAGGACGCCGACCCGTGGGACGAGGCGACCTGGCACGCCTGCAACCCGGCGCTGGGCGACTTCCGGTCCCTGGACGAGATGCGCTCGGCGGCGTTGCAGGCGCAGCGGATGCCCGGACGCGAGCCCGCCTTCCGGCTGCTGTACCTCAACCAGAGGGTGAGCGCCGAGGCGCGCTTCATCCCGCGGGCAGAGTGGGAGGCCTGCGGCGGTGAGATCGACGTCGAGCGGCTGCGTGGGCGACCGTGCTGGGCCGGGCTCGACAAGAGCTCGACCACCGATCTCACGAGCGTGCAGCTCTACTTCCCCCAGGACGGCGGCGCGGTCCTGTCGTGGTTCTGGTGCCCTCGCGACCGGCTCGCCGAGCACGAGCACACCGACAAGGTGCCCTACCCCTTGTGGGCGCGGCAGGGCTACCTCGAGGCGACGCAGGGCCGCGCAATCAACACGGGGGCGATCGTCCACCGCCTAGCCGAGATCACGGCGACCTACGACGTGCGCGGCCTCGCCTTTGACCGATGGAGGCTCGAGGATCTGCGCAAGCTCCTCGACGACGAAGGGATCGAGATCGAGATCACGCCGTGGGGGCAAGGCTTCAAAGACATGAACGGCGCGGTCGACGCGCTCGAGGCGGCGGTCCTGAACCGCACGCTCAAGCACGCCGATCACCCGGTCATGAACTGGAACATCTGGTCTGCGCGGGTCGCGATCGACCCGACCGGCGCGCGCAAGCTCGACAAGGTGAAGTCGACAGGCAGGATCGACGGCGTGGTCGCGCTGGCGATGGCGTGCGGGTTGCACGCGCGGACGCCGGCGGAACGCGAGTTTGTCGTGCCGCGGACCTTGGTGATCACCGCATGAAACGAAAGCACGCCGCGTTTGGCCTAACCGTTGTTACTTGAGAGAAGGAAGCACCCATGAACGTCCGAGATCTACTTGAACGCCGCGCGGTGATCGTCACCGAGATGCGAGGCATCACCGAGAAGCCTGCCGGTAACGGCGGTGATCTCTCCACCGAACAGGCGTCGAAGTTCGACCAGCTCAAGGGCGAGCTCGAGGGCCTGGAGAAGCGCATCGACCGCCAGAAGCTGCTCGACGAGGCCGAGCGTCGCATGCAGGGCGAGACCCTCGCCGGAACCGGCGACGAGCGCTTCGACGATGCGTGCAGGGACTTCAGTTTGCGCCGCGCGATCGCGAGCATGGTCCCGGACCTCGCCGGACAGATTGACAGCGGGCGAGAACGCGAACTATCGGTCGAGCTCTCGCGCCGCGCCGGGCGCCCGTTCAAGGGCCTTGCGGTGCCGATGAACGTGTTCCACCAGCGGCTCGAGAGACGCAACATCACGTCGACTGGCGGCAGCCCGGACTCGGGCGGCGCGAACCTGATCGGGATCGACCACCGCGGCGACCTGTACATCGACGCCCTGCGCTCGCGCCTGGTGACGCGCCGCCTCGGTGCGCGTGTGCTCTCCGGGCTCGTGGGCGACGTGGAAATCCCGAAGTTGTTCCAGTCGGCGTCTACGGGGTGGATTGCTGACGATACGTCGCTGACCGGGGGCGATCCCGTTTTCCGCAAGGTCCAATTGCAGCCGAACACGGTGGGCGCGCTGACCGAGTTCTCGCGGAACATCCTCCTCCAGAGCTCGCCCGACATCGAGCAACTAATCCGCAGCGACTTCGCCGCCGTCATCGCTCGCGCGATCGACATCGCCGGGATTAGCGGAAGCGGCGGCACGCAGCCGACGGGCCTGCTCAACTCGGGCATCAGCACAGTGCCTGCCGGCGCTCCGTCCTGGGCGAAGGTCCTCCAACTGATCGAGGCGGTGGAGACGCAGAACGCCGAGGGCAGCGGCTTCACGACAACCCCGAAGGTCGTGCGCGCGTTGCGCTCGACCGTTCGCGTGGCGAGTACCGACTCGAGGATGATCCAGGAGGAGCCCGGCAGCCTGGCCGGGTATCCGCTCATTCCATCGACGAACGTGCCGGGCTCCCTCGGCTCGCCGGAATCGGATGCGCTGATTTTCGGAATGTGGAGCGATCTGCTAATCGGCTTCTGGTCCGAGCTCGACGTCCTGGTCAACCCATACGAAAGCTCGGCCTATGCGCGCGGCGGCGTGAAAGTCCGCGGGCTGGCGACTGCCGATGTGGTCGTGCGTCACGCCGAGTCGTTCGCATCGATGACGGTTGCGCCGTGATGCAGCTCGAGCAGCGCGCGGTCCTTGAGCTCCGGGCTACGAAGGACCGGAAGCTCGAGGGCTACGTCGCGAAGTTCAACGTCGAGGCGCGGATCGGCGACTTCACCGAGATCATCGCGCCCGGCGCTTTCACAGCGACGCTCAAGAGCGATCGGGACGTCGTGGCGATGGTCGACCACGACCCCGGCAAGGTACTCGCGCGGACGCGCTCGGGCACGCTCACGCTCAAGGAGGACGGCACCGGGCTCGCATTCTCCCTTCCGGTGCCCGACACACAGCCCGGGCGCGACGCCCTTGCCTTAGCCGAGCGTGGCGACCTGGGCGGCATGTCGTTCGGGTTCCTCGTGCCGAAGGGCGGGGAGACCTGGAACGGACCTCGGCGCATGTTGACGGCGATCGACTTGCACGAGGTGTCCGTGGTCTCGGCCTGGGCGGCCTACCCGGAGACCTCCGTCACGGCGCGGTCGAAGACACCGAAGCTCGCGCTCGCCCGCCTCTACCTGGAGACGACGAAATGGGCATGATCCGCCGAATCGCGGATTACTTCGATCCGCCTCAAGCACCGGCCGCGGCGGCCGGTGCTTTGGAGGAGCGCGCGCGAGAGGTGTCCTGGGATGCATTGCGCGGCGGCGTCGACCTCGGCACGACGGGGATCGTCAACCCGCGCATGGCCGAGAACCTGTCGACCGTCCTTGCCTGCGTGAGTGCGATCAGCTCCGCGATGGCATCGCTACCGGCCTACGTATATCGGCAGCTCGAGCGCGGCCGGGAGATCGATTCCGGCCATCCTGTAACGCGCCTCATCGCGAATGGTCCGAACGAGCACCAATCGTGGCCGGACTGGCTCGAGTGGACCCTGGCATCCGTGCTCCTGCGCGGGAACGCGCTCTCCGAGATCGTCACCGATGCCCGCGGCGCCGTGGTGGAGCTCCGGCCGATCCCGTGGGAGTTCTGCTCGGTGCAGCTCCTGCCGAGCGGTCGCCGCCTCGCCTACGACATCACCGAGACCACGGCGCTCTACGGCGGCACCGGCCGGCCGCGGCGGCTGCTCCAGGATGAAGTGTTCCACCTCCGGGACCGCTCCGATGATGGACTGATCGGCCGCTCGCGGCTGCAGCGCGCGGCCGCGGTGGTCCAGGCGGGCCTCTCGATGCAGGAGTTCTCGATCGCGCTCTACCGCAACGGCGCCACGCCGAGTGGCGCGCTGACGCTCGAGGGGAAGCTCTCGGACGCCGCGCGCGAGCGCCTCGCCGAGCTCTTCCGCGCCGCCTTCGCCGGGCCGGCGAACGCAGCCAAGGCACTGGTGCTCGATCAGGGCCTGAAGTGGGAGCAGTTATCCATTTCGCCACAAGACGCCGAATTCTTGCAGTCGCGGAAGTTCGCGGTCGAGGAGCTCGCGCGTCTCTACGGCGTGCCGCCGCCGATCGTCGGCGACCTGAGCCATTCCACGTTCACAAACAGCGCGACGATGATCCGGTTTTTCGCGACGAATACGCTTACACCATGGGTGCGGAAGGTCGAGGCGGAGTTCAGCAAGTCCGTGTTCAGCGCAGCTAGCCGTTCGACGCATCGGCTCGAGCTCGATCTCGCCGGCCTGCTCCGCGGCGATCCTGAGCAACGTTGGCAGTCGTGGAAGATCGCCGTCGAGGCCGGCATCTTGACCGCCGACGAGATCCGCGAGGAAGAGGGCTACAACCCAAGAACGGCTGCGCCGGCCGCGGGAGTCAGCTAATGGAAAGCACCCTTCCGCCTGCCGGAGACACCTGCGCGCAACTGCGCATCCTGACGCGCGCCCACCTCGCAGCGAGTGGCGTGCCCGGCTGCCCGGTGCCGTACATCGTGTGCATGACCTCGACGAGCGGCGTGGAAGTCGGCCCGGTCGGCTGCAGCAACATCGTTGCCCTTCGCCATCTCGTCGACCACGTCCAGCCGGCCGCGATCGTCATCATCTGCGCCGATGACGAGACCGACTCCGAGTTCGAGAAAATGGTCGTGACGAAACCCGCGGACCCACGGAAGCTGAACTGATGACGCCCGAAGACGAACTGAAGGCGAGTCTCCATTCGTTCGCCCGGGGGCTCGAGGAAGCGATCGCCGAGGCCGTCGCGAAGGCCATCGCGCCGCTCGAGGCGCGCGTCCGAGAGCTGGAGCAGCGCGAGATCGAGGACCTGCTTGCCGACGATGTGAATTGAAATGCGCGCGGCGGTCCCGTCTTCAGCCGGCGCGCGGCTCCTCCGCGCTTCCTCCCGCCCGGAGACTTCGCCCCGCCAGCGCGCGGGGCTTCTTTTTCGTCGGGCGGCGGCATTGCAGACAGCGCCTGCGTGTCGCTTGACCTCGGCCGCCGCGGCACTCGCTGAGCGAAGAAACGAAAACCCCGCCACGCGGGCGGGGTCCTGTTGCGCGACGTGCTACTCAGTGCAGCTTGCGGCGGCGAGCGAAGGCGAAACCGGCGACGGCGAGTCCGAGGAGCGCGAGGGTGGACGGTTCAGGTACAGGTTCACTGTAGAGAAAATCGTCCATCGCCACGACGTCTACTCCGCCGCCGTCATTGGGACCCAGCGCTGCGTTGCCGGTGGTAATCCGCACGCGAGCAATGCGCTCGCCGGCATCGAACACCACACCGAGAAACGAGAGACTCCCATCGGCGACCGTGCCCGGAAGCACCGACGCGCTGTGCAGGAGATTGCCATTCGCGTCGAAATAGTCGATCGTCGTGGTGTCCGCCAGATCCACGTCGGTAAAGACCGCGCCGAAGCCACTAACCGCTAGCGGTAACGCCCCGTTGCTGCCGGGCAGGAAGAACAAGCCTTCAGTAATGTTGCTGTCGACCGGGGCGAACAAGCGCAAGGGGCTGAAGGTACTGAAGATGGTCCCATAGGTCGGATTGCCGAAAAGCCCTGCCAGGCCGTCCGTTGGCCCGCCCGAGGGAGGAGCCTGCGTAAGGCCCGTTCCCGGTGTAGTGAATTGACCGCCGCGCGTGTTCCGGAACACGTTGAAGGGCGTGATAGGGGCTGTGGTGGCGTTCACACCCCCGCCCCCGTCCCAGTTGATTTCGCGGCGACCACCGGCGAGCGGTCCCGGGGCATTGCCATTGTTGGGGTCACCCAGGGCGGCCCTGAAGGCATCGACCGTGGCTTGGATCGATGCTGCAGTGCTATCGCCACCTGCCGAGAACGTGATGGGCGCAGCCGCGGCCAGGGTCGGTAACGAGAAAGCGACAAAACCGAGAACGAGCCTGACAGGGTGTGACATCTAATCCCCCTTTCGGCGGTGTTGAGCCTCCAACACTAAGCATTAGTCGTGCCATTGTGAAAAAGTGTAAACAGGGTCAACGCTTAGCCGCGCGATCGTTCGTCATGGACCCCTTGGGTGTAAAAATCTCTGACATGCACGGCTCCGCGTCCCGCCGGATTGCGATCAGTCACGCCACTTCGGCATCGACAGGGTACGACCACGCGCTCGACAAGAGCGCCCATGTGCCTACAAGCGCGATCAATAACGCCGTCAGCGGTCGAAAAAGGTTCTGCTTGCTGGCCGATTAGACGCGAACCGCACGGCGAGCGAGAAGTGGCTATGTAAGATTTTGCGACGCCAGCTAATAGATCGCATTCGCAAGCAAGCCCGGCTTACCCGATTCGGTAACGACGTGCTCAACCTGGCGGCGCCGAATGGGCCCGTGATCATGAAGCTCGACGAGTTACTTGCGGGGCTATCCGCTATCGGTGCGCGGACGACCCGTCGTAGGCCGTCCCCCACGTCGATCGTCGCTCCTGGGCGGTCCTACACGCTTTAGGACGCATCACGGTCGAGTGAATCTATTGGACAACTTTCCACCCGACATTTGCCGCACGCCATTTTCGGACAGTGTGACAGGTAGTGCTACAGAGTGTGCTTAACCTTATCATCCAACGCGATAAAAATTAAGTTTCCGGTGCAGACGAAGAGGACGCCCTTCATGCGCCCGCCTCGCGCGCGACCGGCTCCTCGCCATCGGCACCGAACACCGCGCGCTTGAGCGTCGTGAGCTGGTCGCGCGCGGCGGCCGCCTTCTCGAACTCGAGATTGCGCGCGTGATCGAGCATCTGCTTCTCCAAGCGCTTGATCTCCCGGCCGAGCTCCTTTTCGGTCATCGCCTCGTAGCGCGCCTGCTCCTCGGCGGCCTTCAACCCGGCCCGTGCGTCGTCGGCGTCGTACACGCCGTCGATGATGTCCTTGATGCGCTTGAAGACCCCCTTCGGCTCGATCCCGCTGGCGGCGTTGAACGCGACCTGCTTCGCCCGCCGGCGGTCGGTTTCGCCGATCGCCCTGCGCATCGACTCGGTCATCACGTCGGCGTAGAGGATCGCGGCCCCGTGGATGTGCCGGGCCGCCCGGCCGATCGTCTGGATCAGCGAGCGCTCCGAACGCAGGAAACCCTCCTTGTCGGCGTCGAGGATCGCCACCAGCGACACTTCGGGAATGTCGAGTCCCTCGCGCAGCAGGTTGATGCCCACGAGCACGTCGAACTCGCCAAGGCGCAGGTCGCGGATGATCTCCACGCGCTCGACCGTCTCCACCTCGGAGTGCAAGTAGCGTACCTTCACGCCGTGCTCGCGGAGGTACTCGGTCAGGTCCTCCGCCATGCGCTTGGTGAGCGTCGTGACGAGCACACGTTCGCTCCGCGCGACGCGTAGATTGATCTCCGAGAGCAGATCGTCGACCTGGGTCGATGCGGGCCGCACTTCCAAGGTCGGGTCGACGAGCCCGGTCGGTCGCACGACCTGCTCCACCACCTGTCCCGATCGCCCCAGTTCGTAGTCCGCCGGCGTCGCCGAGACGAAGATCGTCTGGCGCGCCATCGCTTCGAACTCCTCGAACTTGAGGGGGCGGTTGTCGAGGGCCGAGGGCAGGCGGAAGCCGTAGTCGACGAGGTTCTCCTTGCGCGAGCGGTCGCCGCGGTACATCCCGCCGAGTTGCGGGATCGTCACGTGGCTCTCGTCGACGATCATGAGCGAGCGGGGCGGGAGATAGTCGATGAGCGTCGGCGGCGGCTCCCCGGGCTTGCGCCCGGACAGGTGCCGCGAGTAGTTCTCGATGCCCTTGCAGAACCCCATCTCGTTTAGCATCTCGAGGTCGAAGCGCGTGCGCTGCTCGATCCGCTGCGCCTCGACGAGCTTGCCCGCGCGCTGGAAGAACTCGATCCGCTCCGCGAGCTCCAGCTTGATCGCCTCGATGGCCCGCAGCGTGGTCGCGCGTGGCGTGACGTAGTGGCTCGACGGGTAGACGGTGAACCGCGAGACGCGCTGGACCGACCGGCCGGTAAGCGGATCGAACAGCATCAGGCTGTCCACCTCGTCGTCGAAGAGCGTCACGCGCAGGGCGGTCTCCGAATGCTCGGCCGGGAACACGTCGATGACGTCGCCCCGCACGCGAAAGGTGCCGCGTCGGAAGTCGAGCTCGGAACGCTCGTACTGCATCGCGACGAGGCGTGCGATCACGTCCCGCTGCCCCGCCTTTTCGCGCTCGCGCAGGTGCAGGATCATGCCGTGGTAGTCGACCGGATCGCCGATCCCGTAGATACAGGACACCGTCGCCACGATCACGGCGTCGTCGCGCTCGAGCAGCGACTTGGTCGCCGAGAGCCGCATCTGCTCGATGTGCTCGTTGATGCTCGAGTCCTTCTCGATGTAGAGGTCGCGCGAGGGGACGTAGGCCTCGGGCTGGTAATAGTCGTAGTACGAGACGAAGTACTCGACCGCGTTCTCGGGGAAGAACTCGCGGAACTCCGAGTAGAGCTGCGCCGCGAGCGTCTTGTTGGGCGCGAGCACCAGCGCGGGGCGTCCGATCCGCGCGATCACGTTCGCCATCGTGTAGGTTTTTCCCGAGCCGGTCACGCCGAGCAGCGTCTGATAGGCGAGCCCGTCGTTCAAGCCTTCGACGATGCGCTCGATCGCCTCCGGTTGGTCGCCGGCGGGCGCGAACGGCTGGTGCAGGCGGAACGCGCCCCCCGGGAAGGTGAGGACCTTCGCTTTCTCGGGCGCGTGGACCGGCTGAGAGAGAATCGACATTCGGGACGACAGGTGCGGCAAGCGGGGATTTTCTCACAGCGAGTCGCGCGTCACCGACCGTCGGCGCTAGAATGCGGACGTTTTCCACCTCCCTTCCCGTTCGCGAAAATGACCGCATCCCTCTTGGCCGGCGTCGAGATGGCGCCGCGCGACCCGATCATCGGCAACCTGGAGCTGTTCAACGCCGACACGAATCCGAAGAAGGTCAACCTCGGGATCGGGGTCTACACCGACGACGCCGGGAAGGTGCCGCTCCTCGAGTGCGTGCGCCGCGCGGACCGGGCGATCCTCGACGACCCGGCGCCGTGGAACTACCTGCCGATCGACGGGCTGGCCGCCTATGACAAGGCGGTGCAGGGACTCGTTTTCGGTGCCGACTCCGCAGTCGTGAAAGAGGGTCGCGGCGTCACGGTGCAGGCGCTCGGCGGGACCGGCGGCTTGAAGATCGGCACGGACTTCCTGCAGCGGGTCAATGCCGGCGCCGGCGTGTGGATCAGCGATCCGAGCTGGGAGAATCATCACGCGCTCTTCGAGAGCGCCGGGTTCAAGGTGGCGACCTACCCCTACTACGATGCGGCCCGCCACGACGTCAACTTCCCGGGAATGGTCGCGGCATTGGAGAAGCTTCCGGCCCGGTCGATCGTCGTCCTGCATGCGTGCTGCCACAACCCGACCGGCTACGACCTGACCCCGGACCAGTGGACGCGGGTGATCGAGGTCGTGAAGGCACGCGAACTCGTGCCCTTCCTCGACATCGCGTACCAGGGGTTTGCGGAGGGCATCGAATCCGACGGGGCGGCGGTGCGCCGTTTCGCCGCGGCATGCAGCCCGGTGTTCGTGGCCAGCTCGTTCTCGAAGTCGTTCTCGCTCTACGGCGAGCGCGTCGGCGCGTTGAGCGTCGCGACCGCGAGCGCCGACGAGGCCGCGCGGGTGCTGAGCCAGCTCAAGCGGGTGGTCCGCACCAACTACTCGAATCCGCCCACGCATGGCGGCAAGGTCGTCGCGATGACGCTGACCACGCCCGAACTGCGCACGCTCTGGGAGAAGGAACTCGGGCAAATGCGCGACCGCATCAAGGCCATGCGCAAGGCGCTCGTGGACGGCATCCAGTCGCGGGCGCCAGGCTCGGACTTCGGTTTCGTGCGCCGCCAGCGCGGCATGTTTTCCTACTCAGGGCTGACCAAGACCCAGGTCCTGCGGCTGCGCGAGGATTTCTCGATCTATGCGATCGAGACCGGGCGGATCTGCGTCGCCGCGCTCAACTCGAAAAACGTCGACTACGCCGCGGACGCAATCACACGCGTGCTGAAGGGCTGAAGGGCGGGCCAATCTCGGTTGGTCCGGCCCCGTCTGGGTAGGCGACGCCGCGGGTTTGCGATGGCGGTCATTGTGCAGAGGCGATAGAAAATCCTTGGCCTCCCATGAGTTTTTTGGCTTGGCGCCCGGTCACGCTGACATAGAAGAATCGTCGCGCCCGGTGCCCGACCGGCGCCATCCAGGCGTCGGCGATACCGGGAAAAAGAAGAAGGGGTAACACCAACCGCGCAGGCAGCACCCACAACGCGAGGAGGAGCAGCCATGGCTTCGGACAGCAACGCAGCGACGGTCCCGCAAGGTCAAGCAGTGGCGCCTACGGGTTCCAGCAAGTGGCGAACCGAGGATTGGATCGCCGTATACCTGGGCATCATCGTCATCATCGTCACGTTGGCGGCGTTCAGCTGGAAGTTGATCGACCTGCGGAACGTCACGCCCAGTTATCGCTGGACGACCGACGGCCAGATGGCCTCCCGCACGGCCGACTGGACGGCTGCGCTGGACGGAATCGCGAAGGAAGCCGAAGGCAAGGGACAAAAAGACCTGGCTGCCAAAGCGAGCGAGCTCGGTGTTGCGCTGCAGAAGGGCGATCGAAAGGCGGTCGAGAAGGTTGCCGGCGAGCTGCAGAAGGTCGGCGGGAAGGGCGTCGCCGGAGCGCTGGGCGGCGAGATCCGGGCTCATGCAGGGGCCGTCGCCGACGCGAAGGTCTTCACCTGGGCCAACCTCTCCAAGGCGATCTATATCGGGATTGCCTGGCTGATTCTCGCGGCCCTCGGATACGTACTGATGGGCAACAAGGCGACGCCCCTGATCATCGGTTTTCCGGTCGTGTTCGCGCTCGCCTGGCTGGCCCGGGTGCTGGCGGGGAACGGCCTGTTCATCGAGTACGGCATCGAGTACGTCATCTTCGCGCTGCTGATGGGGCTGCTCGTGAGCAACACCATCGGCACGCCGAAGTGGCTCATGCCGGCGGTGCAAACCGAGTACTACATCAAGACCGGTCTCGTCATCCTCGGAGCCGGCCTCCTTTTCTTAGAGGTGGTTCAGGCCGGCGTGCTGGGGATCATCCAGGCCGTGTTCGTCGTGGTCGTCGTCTGGTACGTGTGCTTCTGGATCGCGCGGAAGCTGCGTGTCGACGATGACTTTGCGGCGATGCTCTCCTCGTCGGTCGCGATCTGCGGGGTCTCGGCGGCGATCGCGACCTGCGGCGCGATCCAGGGCGACAAGAAGAAGCTCTCGTACGTAACCTCGCTCGTGCTGATCGTCGCGGTGCCGATGATGATCGTCATGCCGTGGCTCGCAAAAGTGTTCCATTTCCCGGACCTCGTCGCGGGAGCCTGGCTTGGCGGCACGCTCGACACCAGCGCCTCGGTCGTGGCGGCGGGCGCTTTGATCAGCGACGCTGCAATGAAGACGGGCGTGATCGTCAAGTTCTCGCAAAACGCCTTGATCGGCGTGGCCGCCTTCATTCTGGTCGTGTGGTGGACCTACAAGGCGGGCAGCAAGACGGGCGAGCAGCCGACCGCAGGGATCATCTGGGAGCGGTTTCCGAAGTTCGTGCTCGGCTTCCTCGTCGCCTCGGCGCTCTTCTCGTTCTTCCTGCCGAACGACATGGTGAACGGCACCAAGAGCGCACTCGCGGAGTTCCGTACCTGGTGGTTCGCGCTCGCGTTCGTGTGCATCGGGCTCGAGACGCGCTTCATCGATCTCGCGACGATGGAAGGCGGCCGGCCCGCCGTGGCGTTCATCGCCGCGCAAATCATCAATGTGTTCTGGACGCTTCTTCTCGCCTACCTGCTGTTCGGCGGGGTGATCTTCCCGATTCCCGACATCAAGTAGCGCAGGGATCGCTGTCCCGCTCCCGGCTCTACGGCGGAACACGTCGTAGAGCCGGGGTCGCGCTCGGGCGGGGTTTCGACTAGAATGCCCGCCTCGCGCTTCCCCGATAGCTCAGCCGGTAGAGCGACGGACTGTTAATCCGCAGGTCGTAGGTTCGATCCCTACTCGGGGAGCCAGGCATTCCAACGGGTTAGCGATGCGTTAGCCCGTTTTCGTTTCCCGACCGTAGGGAAAACGTAGAACTTTCCCTACGTTTTCTCTACGCCGATCGGTCTCGATCCGCGCCGCGGCGACAGCAAGTTGCTCGGTCGCGAACTTCGCGTAGCGGTCGACCATCACCCGCGACTTCCACCCCCCGAGCTCCTTGAGCTCATCGGTCGACGTTCCCGCCTGCCGATGCCGCAAAGGAGGGGAGCACCGGTTTTTCTGGTCGGTCCCCGCCTCCCGCTCCCACCAGCCGCATGGGAACACGACGATCTGCCGATGCTGCTCGCACCGCATGAGGAAGCATGCGCTTTGACCCTTGAAAGGATGTTGACAGGTTTCACGAGCTACTCTTCGAGTGACGCCCTCGTGGTTCGAGCCTCTGTTCCTCCGCTCTGACTACGATCGGTGGAGGAACGTACATGCGAGTCACGAAACCAGTTCTCTTGTTGACTGGGCTCTTGCTAATTGCACCTGCGTGCGATGCTCAGAATTGCGCGTGGTCGCATGTCGACCACCGCGTCAGCTATAACGTGTCCGGCGTATGGAATCCGAATGTCTATCGCGGTTTGTTGGGGGCCCTTACAGTTGCTCAAATTGGTGGGGCTGTTTGGGAAGGCTCCGAAACGCGCTTTGGCAAGACAATGTGGCAAGGCACCGATTCGGAGATCATCGCCGGCGTAACGGCGACGGCCGCCAAACACATCTTCACCCGCGTGCGACCCAGCGATGAGGACAATCCCTGTCTATGGTTCCAAGGGGGGTCCAATTACAGCTTCCCGAGTGGAGAGGTTTCGGTGTCCGCCGCGCTGATCACTCCCTATGTGCTCGAATATGGCAGAGACTATCCGGCGACCTACGCCTTACTTCTCTTGCCGCTGTATGTTGGCGCGGGCCGCATCAAGAATCAGGCGCACTGGCAAACCGACGTCTTGGCGAGCTGGGCGGTGGGGGGCGTGTCCGGTTGGTACGCGCACAGCCGCGATGTCCCGATCATGATTGAGTTGCTACCCCACGGATTCGCGGTCGGCTACAGGCGACAGTTCTAGCTGTACCTCGACCGAGATTCCCGATTGACCATCAGGGGTCGACTCCATTCGGTCACCCTGCTCCACCCAGAAGCTCGTCGAGCAGGAAGACCCTGAACGCAATCGCCACCTTTTGATGGTGCGCGCCTGGCGTGCGGCGTTCGGCAGCGACCCCACCACGGAGCGCGAGGCAATCGACCTCGCGCTCCGCGAGGCACCGCTTCGCGAAGCGATCGAGGCGGCCGCGCGCGATCGCAGCGGACAGCTTGATGCGTTAAGCCTCGGAAAGTGGCTGCAGCGCCACGCCGACCGAATCGCCGAGCGGATGGAGTTCAAGCGCGCTGGCGAGTGCAAAGGCTCTGCCACCTGGAAAATCTGCGAGGGGGGTGAGGAGTTTAGCGGGAGTGTTTCAAAGCCCCACGCGAGAAATGCAAAAGAGCAAGATGGATAGAAGACGCTCCCCTAATCCACTCGACTCCCCCTCCGGTGGGCGCTCGTGGGTCCTTCCTAGGCTCAATTCAATGCGGGCAAGGGCACCCCGATGAATCGCTAGTAGTTCAGGTCGTCAATGGGTTAACACGGCTGCAGGGACTTGACTGTCGCTGATTTGACCAGTTGATGATGACCGACTCAGAGCGAATCACGCAGGCCGAGCACGCCTAGCGGCGGATAAGGCGTCCGTAGGGAAAACCCCCACTTAATGCACGCTCATAGCCAGTGCACACGTTGGGACGGCGAATACAGGGCGAACCGGAACCCGTACTTGCTAGGAGAGAGCTATCTCGTCACCCGGAGCAGTTTGCGCAGGTGAGGTGAACAGCTCACGAGCGTGCCGGCAATATCCACATCCTGGGCTGGATCAAGCCCGCTACTCTGTGGTTAGTTCGACAGGCATTCCCAGCGATGCCTTTTCAAGGAGGTGTGCAATGCGACTTGGTGGACTCTGGTCCTGTAAGACCATCATCGCGCTGTGTTTCTTTGTCTTCTCCGCGCTTCTGCTACCGACTCTGGCTCTGTCGCAGACTGTGGGCGAACCGAGCCGTGAAGCTCAGCTTCTGTTTCAGGACCAGCTCTATCTCGCCCAATACAGGGAATGCTCCCAGCGGGCTGGACCCTATGCAACACAATCCACGGCTTGGCAAAGATGGAGAGATGCCGAAAGCCGTGGCTATCCGGTGAGTAATGGTGTTGTTCCCTGTTACGAAGGCTCAACGAGAGGCTACTGCTTCTTCGTATTCCTTCGGTGCTGAATCTCGACGGAAGTAAAAGACCTTCGCTGTCCATCGGAGAGCGGCATCTGGGCCGCTAGCGGGCGTCCCATCGCTGCAGTGCCGACGGACTAGTAGTCCATTGAGCGCGAGTCGCGCCGCCTCGCCAATACCGCTCCCGGCGCGTATGAAGCCACTTTCGCATTGCACATCCGTCGGGTGAATGGATGGACTCGGACCCCAAGCTGCCGGTCAGGTGCGAGAAAAGCGGACCTCCGCGAACTTTGCTGAACGGCCAGGAAACGACGGTCGAGCTTGTGCCGAGGACCGGACGTTAAAACGCGTGACTGGCACAGGCCTGCAGGGCTCGCCTCCTACATGCCAAGATCGTTCGCCACTTGCAAGCGTTGATCCCACCGCAAGTCCCTGACGAATCAGTGCGTTCTATGGCTGGAGGCGAAAGGCGATGTCGAACACTCCATTCACAAGCATTGACCTGCGACTCAAACAGGTTGACACGCCGAGTTTGGGACCGCTCGCCCGGTATGCCTTCAACTCAGCGTTCGGTGCCTACACCATTGACGAGCAGCAGGTCAGCAATGCGACGAACCGACTCAGCCAAAGATATGGTGGCGCCGCATTTCAGTTCGACCAGGCGACCTCGAGGCGATTCGCCGGAGACGGCACCCTTCCGCGAGGTTGCTACTTCTCGATTTCGATTGACGATGCCGGATGGGACGGGCACACGCTGCTGCATGAGATTTCCGCTTACCTGACAGGCTCGGCCTACCCGGGGCTGGTCTCGTTCTTCGATACTTCCATGGCAAACACCATGGAGCTGCTTGGTATCCTGGCGACGATTCCAAAGAGGAACTACAAAGCTCTCGACTTGAGCTTGCCTTCATTCCTTGTGGCGCTGCGACCGCTCGAATCTGACGGTGTCCTTCACGAAGCGTTCGGCCCAGGCCGTCACTACGTCGTTCAGATTCCGTTCACACTTCGATCCGCATCTCTGCGCCAGGTCATCGATCTACGAAAAGCCGAAGCTCAATCGTGGCTCGTCGAACAGTTTGGTGGGACGTTCCAGATTGAGGAAGACGACTATCCTCTTCTCTTAGGCCGCCGGCCTCCGAACGATTTCGCTGAGTTCTTGCCCAGCCTTCTCGACCAATGGCTTGGTGGAGGATGGTCCACCGGCAATCTCGCCGGATTCCTCGCTCGTCGCGCGGGCGCGGACGGCCTCATCTACCCATCAGCGCGAAGCAATCCGAGCGTCACGATGAACAGCGGCCGTGTTCATGAATCGTCCGGCTGGTGCTTCGTGCTCTATCGGCACGCCGGCGAGATGCACATGAGACACGCGTTCAGCCAGGCATCTGACGAGTGGCCGGCCACGGCTGGGTACTCGCCGTCCGAGGCCTCGTGGGTTGATACGTTCATTCCAGTGCGCAACTCCGGAATCTCCCACATCAGGTCAGGGCAATCCGCAGGGAGTTGGTATGTCGAAGGGGTGGCCGAATACAACGCCGCATGTTACCGACTCAACCAGGCAATTACGCTTCTCAAAGCGCTCGGCGGCAGCAGCAGCGCAGATTGCACGAGTAGGCTTGCGTACATGGCACTATTCAGCGAGGCCGTCGACATCAATCGTATCGCGACCGCCATCGTGACCGGCGCGCTGCGGAACACACGGCCGACGGCGGCGCTCGAATCTATGCGCGCGGCAGCCACCAGCGACTATGAGCGCGAAACGCTCAGCGATTCGATTAAGATAGTTTCGAATTCGCCGAGAGCATTCCGGGCCGATGAATCGCTTGCTCGTGCATGGGGGGTATGAGTAGGCATGCGATTTCGGGGATCTCTGTGAGGTCACGCCGTCCGCCGCCACAGGAACAATCAGCGACGCTGCCGACCAACCAACATCGGGCGAGCACTCGGCGCCTTTGTGAGGATCTCTCTTAACTCGCCAACCGACACCCACCTGCCTCGTCGACGCGCTGGAACTCACCGCTCGAGCCGTTCAAGTCGTTCAGCTATCGGGCGCCAGCGTGATCGGGAAGCCGACGAGGCCGCCGCGCCTGCTGAGCTGAGCCATAGTGGCGCGCGAACGCGCGTGGCAGCGTTGCGATTGACTCCTACTACGACGAAGCGCGGCCCGCGCTTGCATCTGCCACGGCGACGCTGATCCGCCTGCGCGGTGAGGGTAACGCTGAGTATGGAAGCCGCTTGCACGCTGGTGTTGGGAATGAGGAGACCGAGTGAACGGCTCGACGCGACTTGACGTGAGCCACGTGAAAGAACGGGGCGTCGTGCAGCAGTGCCCACGGGCGGGGTCGGGCCCGGATGGGACCTCGACGAACGTCCGGTTTGCCGGATCGTGACAGGCTGATTGGGGTCGACTTGAGTCCTTCGGCTGACCGTCGCTGACCGGCCAACTCCGGAAGTTTGAGAAGCGTGCCGAAAGCGGACGGTCAAATGGGCTCTCGACCCATAGCCGACTTGTAGCAGGCGCTCTCAGAGAAACCTAGCGCGGCGTCGAAGCGAGCGCTGCCCGATCTAGGCCGGTCTGCAGGAGAGGCGCTCGCAATAGTAAGCGTACGCCGGACTACGCCGAACACCGTCTTGACGACGGCGACGTGAGTCAGGCAGCGAGCGGAAGCGAATCCGCGATATCGGGAAAGACCGCGGCGTGTCCCGCAACCAGCCGATTCCCTTTCCACTAGCGCCAGAGCGCGTGGCCGTGCAACTGGTCGATCAAGGCGTGCCGCTCAATGGCTGCCTGGCGGGACGTCCGCTCGCGGCGTCATCACGTACCGAAGCGGCGACACTCGTCGACCGACTGACTCACAGCCGGCGAGCGAACTCGGCACGTGTATAGTAGTTTGGTTCCTTCTTCGCACAAGAGCGCCTCGCGCCAGAAAGCGCACACGAGGGAGGGACCGATCTGGAGGGAGCACACCTACTCACCAACATGTCACGGAGGAGCCAGCCAAATGAGTCCCGCTCGGTGGTGCCGCGTCCTGGGTTGTGCAGTTGTTCTGATGCTTGCTGCACCTGCGCTTCACGCCGCACGGGGGTCGGCTGCGAATAGCTGTGCCGAGCTGGCGACTGTGAACATCCACGGCACCGTCATCACCCTCGCCCAGCTCAACCCCGCCGGGCAGGAAATGCCCGAGCACTGCGAGGTCATCGGCGCGATCAACACGCGGACGAGCCGCGTCGACGGACAGACCTACGCCATCGGCTTCCATCTGCGGATGCCAACCGAGTGGAATCACCGGTTCTTCTACCAGGGCGGCGGCGGCACCGACGGGAACCTCGGCGCGGCAAACGGGCCTCAGCTCCAGCAAGGGTACGCCGTCGTTTCGACCGACAGCGGTCACGACAACTCGAGGAACACCTCGACGGTCGCCGGCAGCTTCGAGTTCGGCTTCGACCCGCAGGCGCGCAGCGATTACGGGTACAACGGTCCTGCCGAAGTCACCGAGAAGGCTAAGAGGCTCGTCAAAGAATTCTACGGCGCTGCGCCGGAGTACTCTTACTTCGCCGGCTGCTCCGAGGGCGGACGCGAGGGACTCATGTTCTCGCAGCGCTATCCGGAGTTCTTCGACGGGATCGTGGCGGGGAACCCGGGTATGGACCTCCCGAAGGCCGCGGTCGCTGAGGCGTGGGACTCGCAGGCGTTCGCGCGCGCGGCCCGATCGAAGACGTCGTTCGGCAATCCGGACCTCGCGAGCTCCTTCACTGACGCCGAGCTCGCTGCCGTAGGCAATGCGATCCTGGAAGCCTGCGACGCGCAGGACGGTCTCGTGGACGGCATGGTGTTCAACCCTCAAGTGTGTCGCTTCGATCCCGCAGAGCTCAGCCCGGGAGTTAGTGGCGTGCTGTCGGACGCCCAGGTGAAGGCGCTCCGTCAGGTCTTCGACGGGGCGCGCAACTCGCGGGGCGAGCGGCTGTACGCCGGCTGGTTCTGGGATCCAGGGATCGCGGCGTTCGGCTGGCGCCAGTGGAAGATCGGCCCGCTCGTGCCTGGGTTCCCCGTTCCGGGCAACAGCGCGCTCAACGTGACGCTCGGCGGCGGTGCCCTGCCCTTCATCTTCACCACGCCCCCGAACAGCAAGACCGGCGGAACCGACGTCGCGCCGGGCACGACGATCACCAATGCGAACCCACTCGGTGGGCCAAATACGACCAACTTTGGCGACGCATTTGTGCCGTGGGTGCTGAGCTTCAACATGGACACCGACGCACCCAAGATCTTCGCCCGGGTCAAGCCCGACAGAGAGTCCGCCATGGAGTTCATGGGCACCAGCGACACCGATTACCGCAAGTTCAGGAAGAACAACGGGAAGCTGATCGTCTATACCGGACAGGCGGATCCGGTGTTTTCTTCCAGGTTCCACCTCGCCTGGTACCGGCGGCTCGTCGCAAACAACGACGGCTTGCGCGAGACGCAGAAGTTCGCGCGCGTGTTTGTGGTCCCGGGCATGAACCACTGTGGCGGAGGCCCCTCGACGTCACAGTTCGACGCGTTCGCCGCGATCGTCGATTGGGTCGAGAACGGCGACGCGCCTGCGCAGATCATCGGAACGGCGCCGACCGGCACGCCCTGGCCCGGCCGCACGCGCCCGTTGTGTGCGTATCCCAAGCAGGCGCGCTACGTAGGACGGGGCAGCATAGAGGACGCGGCCAACTTCCGTTGCGAGTGGCCCGAGGACTGAAGCTCTCCGAGTGGGAACGGCCTCGGCGCGGCGAGTTCGCGTCGAGGCCGCGAGTTCTACAAGCTGTACGCCGCCTGATCCCAATGCAGTTGCAGGCGGAGGTAGTGACACTGGAGAAGGTGATCGCAGACACGTGGGACCAGCCGATCAAGCCGCTCCCGCCGTCGCTGCAGCACCTCGAGCTGGAATGCATGCGGCACGCGGACGCGTCACCCTCCGTGGCTGGCGCCGAGATCGTCGAGCGACCAGCTGTAGACAGTGAGCCCGAACCTTCTTGAACGGCACAGGGCGTACAAGGAACGTCCGCCTGCTAGCCTACGAAGAGTTTGGCGTGACGCCCGATCCGTGGCAGGAGGGCGTCCTGAAACGCGCAACTGGGGCGCCAGTCGACCCGATGCCAATGGCCGCCTGCGGCCGAGGCCGTGTAAAAACGCGGCACCGGGTTCGGCGATGGGCGGGTTTGGATGGTCGGCGAACGATCAGCCGTCCGCGTGTCGCTCGGGGCTCGTCCGGGGCGTTGGGGACGCCTCGACGGCCACTGTGGGAGCCCAAAAGCGACGATAAAGGGCTTACGTCGCCAGCACCTTCAACATTTCGCCGATCCCCAGGATCCGCATCACTCGCTTCAGGTTGTAGGCGAGTACATGCAAGCTCATCTCGGTGCGCACGCGCTGGAGCGTTCGAGTGAGGAAGTGGCTGGCCCCCATCCACAGCTTGAGGGTGCCGAACGGGTGCTCCGCCGTTTGTCGTCGCACCCGCATGATGTCGGGGTGGCGATCGAGCCGATCTTGCATGGCCTCCATGACCGCCTCGTGCTCCCAGCGGGTGATACGTCGATACAGAAGGCCGCCAGTCACTGGGGCACGCCCGGCTTCCGGTAAGTACAACAAGCCTCGGCTGGCGGCTCGGTACTTGAAGGCTGACAATCGCTCCGTGCCCCATTGCGCGATGGGTTGGGCGCGGAAACCGATCAGTCGATTGCCCTCTTCTTGAGCTCACGGACAAGTCGCGCCACGCTTTGCTGAGAGTGGCCTTCATCGAAGTGGAACCATTGCGTGGATTCAAGCAGCTTTCTCGCCCTGGGGGAGAATTGCGCGACCGTTGCGCTTGGGTCGCCAAAGACAACAGGTACGACGCTGCCGCTTCTGTGCATCGACGCGGCCTTGGTGGCAGCATATTCGACCTCGTAACGCACGAACTCCTTCTTGGCGGAATTGGGAGTCAGCAGGATCAGCACGAATCCGTGCAGCAATGCATCGTCGACCGCGCCTGTAATCGCCTCTTGCCAGTCCTGGTCAGGTGTCGCGAAGAATTCCGGTTCCCGCAGGTAGTAGTCATTTTGGAGCAGCTCGCTGCCCAACAGCTTAGCGTGCGCGAGCGTGTCGTCCCGAGCGTAGGACAAGTAGACCGTGATTCGTCTGCACAGTGCGTCGATGTGGTCGATCTGTTGCTCGAGCGGTTCGCTCAGATCCACCCGCTCGAAGTATTTGTCGGGCATTGATTTAATCAATGCGACTTCCTCCTGCACCCACCGGGATTTTTTCGCGTGCTCGCTTTCGCACAGCAGAAACCACGTCCTCGCCTCGATTTCTCGTCGGATGAGCTCATGCAGCTCCGAGCCGTCGTCCAAACACCTGAGGAAGAACATCAGTGGTTTGTGCCCCTTGCCTTCTAGAACGTTTCTGATCTCGCGAACCGTATTCCAGTCCTCGTGAGAGTGCGACAAAAATATCCAGGCGCCCTCGGATTCTTGGGACCTCGGTAGATCATGCTTGGCCATCGCTTCTAACTCCTGTTGTGCATAGCTGGGAAGGCACTCACTGCCGTGATCCATGAAGCCCATACGTCCAGTGGGCCAAGACTAGTCCCAGATCGATCACGCAACGAGATTCTCAGTGGTTCTTCCTCACGTCGATGGCCCGCTCAGAGTCGAAGGCGGTTTCATTTGGCTTGATTTCTGGACGGGCGGACAAGCAATCCGTCGGTCGGTTTGCTCTGATGCCAACCCTCAATGGGGTTGCTTGGCTCGGCCCAAAAAGCTCTGCGTCCCTCGGTTGTCAGTCCAGCCAGCCGACACTCGAACCGTTACGCCTAAAGGGGCAATGCTCAGCAACCGTCCAACGGCAATTTCACGTTCACGTGGCAAATGCTCAGCAACTGTCCAACGCTCATGGTCAGGCCCTGAATGGTTTGTCGACGCGGCTGTATGGCAGTTGAACCAACAAGGGATGCGAGTTCGGATCGCGGCGGCCAAGGCCGTAGCAGTCGATGCGAGCCTCATCGAGATGGACCTCGCACCGGACCAAACGGCCCTCCCACTTCGCGCTGATCGCAAAGCGATGTCCAAGCAGTTCCACGTGACCTGCATCGTCGGCCCGGCGCAGGTAGATGATCGTGCCGCACGGCGCGGCTTGGAGGTCGAGCTTCCAGCGCTCTGGAAAGGCGCGACGCGGCGGGGCGTTGATGCGCCGGGGGCTGCTGCGTTGAAGGTGGGCCTGGATGTAGCGCGCCGACTGCGCTTTGAGCTCCCTGAGGTTCGCGTAGCGAAAGCGCTGCCATACCTTGGCCTGCCACAAGCCGTTGAAGCTCTCGATGGCGTTCTGGAAGCCCGGTTCGCGCGGCGGGGCGAACACCGGGATCACGCCCAACGACAGGCACAGGCGGCTCACGCGGCCGATAGCATCGGCGAAGTGGTGAACGCCTTGGAAGCGCGTGTCATTGTCAAACTGGGCGTACGCGGGCAAGCCGATCTGGCGCCAGTGCTCAATCAACCACGAGACGATCTCGCGGGCTCGAATGGTCTGCTCGGGCCAAGCTTGCACGTAGCCCCCGTGCAGCGAGGTCGCCGTGAGTACCGACACCAGCGGCCCGTCCTGGATCTTAAGATCCTCGATCAAATCGAAGCTGTCCAGCTCGGCAAGCCCTGCGGCCACCTCAGCCAGCCACCAACCCCGCGGCGGCGGCGGCCGGCGACGCCGCCGCGTATCGGCGATCGCCCCGCGTCGCTTCAGTACCCGCCCGATCGTGGCTACCGAAGGCACCGGGGCTTGCCCTGCCTCACTCATCGCCTGATGAATCGCCGGCGCGCCGAACTCGCCCAGGTCGCTCTCGTCCCGCAGCTGCCGTCGCATCGCCAGCACCCGGCGCTCAAGGGAAACGGCCGTGCGGTTCCAAGGCTGCCTGGGCCCTGCCTTGCGATCGGACCAATCAACCCGATCGAGCCGTTTGCCAGCACTACGCCTGACCCAGAACAGCACGGTCGAGGGGTCGACCCCGTATTGGCGGGCCACCGACCGAATCGACCTACCTTCGCGCACGGCCTTCACCATCTCCCGGCGCGCTTCGTGGTTGGAGCTTTTTAGCCATGCTCAGCCTCGCGCAGAAAGCACCTACGATAGCCGGGTGTTGGACAGTTGCTGAGCAGCGAGCGTTGAACGGTTGCTGAGCATTGCCGCCTAAAGTATTGCGAGCCCCCCCTACGAGGCGGTGAAGCCGCACGGGAAGACGCGCTCGCCAAGAACGGCCTCTTCCGCCCGCCCTTCCCCGTCCGTCCGGCGTGACCGCCCGTAGTACAGGCACCTCACGCCATCGGCAACGGCCGCAGCAGCCCCCGATCGATCAACCCCTGGAAATGGCTCGACACGCTGGCGGCGAGTGCGCGGTCACGGACGAGTAGCCCCACTTCGATGTTGCGGTCGAGGGCGGCCTCGGTGAGGTTTGCAGATGTTACGAACACTACCTCGTCGTCGACCACGACAGCTTTGGCGTGGAGGACCCCAGTAGGGCCTTCCGCCTCAAGCGCGCGCGGGTCGTAATACACTCTTGGCCGAGATGAGCCGGGCCAGTCTGTTGCCCAGAACCTATCCGCAAACTTTCGGACGAGCTGCTCCGCGACCGTCGTATCGCCCCTCTTGCGCTGGATGTTCAGTAGCAGCGTTACACGGAGCTCGGACCTCGCGTCCATCTGCCGTGCGAGGATCTCGAACGCCCTGGGTCCATCAAAGAAAGCATACGTGCCCTCCCCCTCCCCTTCGAGCCGGCGGCACCCGCTCTCGATTACGAAGAGAAATTCTGAACTCCGAACCCGCTCGTCAACATCGCCTGCACTACGGCCAACTGCGGTCCTCGCGCGCCTGCCGGAAATCAGTCGCTCGGCGGCGCTTTCGACCCATCAGCGGCATCGGCGGCCTCGAACTCGTCGCCCCGAAGCGGCCGGTCGGATCCGTCCTGGGCCCCCGAAGGAGGCCCCGCAGGAGTGGGCACACACAGGTAGGCGGCACAAAGGGCGATTGAGGCGCCAAGTCCAAGGACTTCAGGCCGCCGCGAGCCGGTCCGGGGCCCAGTCCTGAGCCTTGCCGGGGGCGTTTGAAGGTCCTATGCTCGGATTGGGT
>CAVVGT010000009.1:0-516330 GCA_963747775.1 uncultured beta proteobacterium | reverse complement strand
CCCGCTGGCGTGCGCTTCGAGGGCGCACTAGGACATCGATGCCCTCGTTGCCTATTTCGGCAGGGTCATTGATGCTGAGCAAGATGAGCCGAATTTCGGGATACCGGTCTTGGAAAGGCGGGATGGCGTGCAACAGCATCCGCCGGCTAAGGGCTGGCCCCAATCCGACTCTGAGCTGCCGGTGCTGTGCGGTTTCGGCCCGAAATCTGGAAACCGTTTCCTCGAACGTCCCCAACATCTGGGCAGCGTCTCGATAGAAACGCGCGCCTTCGGTCGTTAGCTTCAGCACGCGCGTGGATCGGGTGAAAAGCAAGATGCCCAGGTTCTCTTCCAAGCTCTTGATTGCCCGGCTGACCGCCGCAGGATCAATAAGCAAGCTGCGCGCCCCTGCGACAAAGCTACCGCTCTCGACAACGCGGACGAAGATCTCGATCACGCGGATATTTGGGCGCATACGGACTCGCATCGGAGATTATTGATATTTTCGCATTACTGGCGTGCGTGTATGTAGCTCCTATTGATTCCTGAGGCGGTTGATAATTGGCGCGTCTCGCAGGCATCTAGGGAGAGCGTCATGAAGATTCATCGTAGACAATTTCTCCGTCTGGCTGCTGCCGCTGCGGCGCTGCCCGCGGCATCCCGGATCGCCTGGTCACAAGCCTATCCGTCACGGCCGCTGCGTCTTATCGTCGGCTTTGCGGCGGGAGGTAACTTCGACATCATTGCGCGCCTGATCGGCCAATGGTTGGCGGAGCAGTTCAACCAGCCAGTCATTGTCGAGAACCGGCCTGGCGCGAGCAGCAATCTCGCGACCGAGGCGGTCATTCGTGCACCCGCCGACGGTTACACGCTCCTCCTGAGTGGTGCAGTGAACGCAATCAATGCGACGCTCTACGAAAACCTTGGCTTTAACTTCGTCGGCGACGTCGCCCCGGTCGCCGGCGTCGTTCGATTTCCCAACGTTATGACGGTCGGAGCATCCTGTTCGGCGAAGACGGTTCCTGAATTCATTGCCTACGCGAAAGCGAATCCGGGCAAGATCAACCAGGGCTCGTCCGGTAACGGGACCACGCAGCATCTCGCGGGGGAACTGTTCAGGATGATGACCGGTGTTGAATTCGTCCATGTCCCGTATAAAGGCGCGTCGCAGGCAATTACCGCGCTGCTCAGCGGGCAAGTGCAGATCTTGTTCGAACCCGTGCCAGCGTCGATCCCATACATCAAGTCCGGCCAGCTTCGCGGCCTCGCGGTGACAGCGGCGACGCGATCGGAGGCGCTGCCGGACATGCCGACCGTGGGCGAATTCGTGCCTGGCTACGAGGCCAGTGGATGGGCCGGCATAGTTGCGCCCAGGAACACGCCTTCCGATATCGTCGAGAAGCTTAATAGAACGATCAATGCGGGCCTTGCCGATCCGAAGATGAAGGCGCGCTTCGCTGACTTGGGCGCCACGACCCTTATCGGTTCGTCCGTCGACTTCGGAAAACTCATCGCCGAAGAGACCGGGAAGTGGGGCAAGGTAATCCGGGCGGGCAGCATCAAAATCGACTGAAAATTGGCACTGCCGATCCAGCCGTTGAGCGAGCTAGTGCCCGATTCGCCGGTTGTGACCCGAGTGTGCCCAATTCAGATTGGGTGTGACCAAACTGTGACTGGGATAGATTGGTTTCGAGTTTGGCAAGCGCCGCAAGGGGCTGATTAACAAGCCGCGAAAATCCGCCTCAACCGCCTACGAACCAGGGGGTCGTGGGTTCAAATCCTGCCGGGCGCGCCGGAATTCAAGGACTTAGACGATACGACTGTAGGCGACCGAGTCCGGGCTAGCGCCGGGCTAGCGGCGGAAAAGGCGCCCAAGAAGCGGCTCTAAGACCCACCTACCGCGTTCCCCCGTCGCCCGCCCTCCGGGCCATCCGGCGCCCAGATCGCGGCGTAGCAGGTGCTACCGCTGTCAGCGGCAATTCGAAACTCCCCACTTCGGACAATTGAAATCTCCCCACCCCTTTCTGAAGGAGGTGGAAGGTGCAACAGGAAACGGCAGATGAAGTAGTCGTGCTCGGCGCCCTCGAGGGCGCCGAGCACGGCCGGCCGGGTAACGTCGCCGCGTTCGAGTCGAACGCGGAGGATGTGGTGGTCGGCAAGGAGCGCTGGGAGGAGATTCATCGGCTGCGAGCGGCCGGGGTGAGCGTGTCGCAGATTGCGCGATCGAGCGGGCTGGACCGCAAGACCGTGCGGCGCGCGCTGGCGCAGACGGCGTGGCAGCCCTACCGCCGGGCGCCGGCGCAGGAGTCGCTGCTCAGCCCGCATCGAGCGTGGCTTGCCGAGCGCGCCCCGCAAGTCGACTACTCGGCGCGGATCCTCTTCCAGGAGCTGCGCCGGGAGCGCGGCTATGGGGGCAGCTATCAGACCGTGCGCGATGCGGTGCGCCCCTTGCGCGTGGAGGCTGCGGCCGGCTCGCTCACGCAGTGCCGGTTCGAGACCGAGCCGGGCGAGCAGGCACAGGCCGACTGGGGCGAGGTCGCGCGTGCGCTTCGGGGCGAAGCCGGCGAAGGTGCACATCTTCGTCCTGACGCTCGGCTACTCGCGCCGCGGCTGGGCCGAGGGCTACGAGCACGAACGCATGGAATCGTTGCTGGCGGCGCACGAGCACGGCTTCGCGCACTTCGGCGGGCTGCTCGCGAGATCCTGCTTACGACCGCATGCGCACCGTGCTCCAGGGCAGCGCGAGGGGGCCAAGCGCTGGAACGCGACCTTCCAGGCCTTCGCCCAGCACTGGGGCTTACGAGCCGCGGCTGTGCCGGCCCTACCGGGCGCAGACCAAGGGCAAGGTCGAGAGCGGGGTGAAGTACGTGAAGCGCAACTTCGCTGCCCGGGCGCACGTTCGCCGACCTGGACGACTTCAACGCGCAACTCGCCGCCTGGCAGGTCGAGGTGGCCGACCTGCGCGTTCACGGCACGACCCACCAGCGGCCGATCGAGCGCTTTGCCGCGAGGCGCGCAGCACTGGCGCCCCCGTAGCCGGCCGTGCCGAGCTTCCTGCAGGCGATCGTGCGCGAGTCGCGTCGTCGCCGACGACTGGCTGGTGTGCCTCGACAGCAACCGCTACTCGGTGCCGTTGCGCTGATCGGCAAGACGGTGCAGGTGGTGCGCTAGGGCGGGCAGTGGGTGATCCGCCACCGCGGCGAACCTGGTGGCCGAGCACCCGGTGCTGGCCGGTCGTCATCAGCTCAGCGTCCATCCCGAGCATGGCCCGGGGGCGGTGGCGCGCAACGCGCGCACGCGCCACGGCGACACCTGGGCGTGAGCCTGCGGCCGGCGTCGCCCGATGCGCTGCTCGGCGCCGTCGAGAGTCGCGATCTCGCCGTCTACGAGCAGATGCTGGAGGCGGCATCGAACGCGCCTCAGACCACGGCTGCACAACTCGAACGGCTGGGCGAGCACCTGCGGAAGCTGCGCCTGTTCAAGAGCCGCGAGCGGCTGGAGGCCCTGCTGCAGCACGCCGCCGCCCAGGAGCTGGCCTACGCCGACTTCCTCGAGCAGGTGCTCGGCGAGGAGGTGGCCGCCAAGACGAGCAAGAACATCGCCATGCGCACCGCGATGGCGCGCTTCCCGTTCGTCAAGCCGCTGGAGACCTTCGACTTCGGCTACCAGCCCTCGATCGACAGGAAGCAGGTACAAGCCCTGGCGAGCTGCCACTTCATCGAGCACGGCGACAACGTGATCGTGCTCGGGCCGCCGGGGGTCGGCAAGACCCACCTCGCCGTCGCCCTGGGCCTGAAGGCGATCGAGGCAGGCTACCGGGTGCTGTTCAGCACGGCCGCACACCTGATCGCGACGCTGACCAAGGCGCACGCCGAGGGGCGGCTCGACGAGAAGCTGAAGCTCTACACGACGCCGCGGCTGCTGCTCATCGACGAGATCGGCTACCTGCCGATCGACCGGCTGGGGGCGAACCTCTTCTTCCAGCTGATCAGCCGCCGCTACGAGCGCGGGCCGATGATCCTGACCAGCAACCAGAGCTTCGCCGCCTGGGGCGAGGTGTTCGGCGATCGGGTGATCGCCACCGCGATCCTCGATCGGCTCCTGCATCACGCGGTGACGCTTAACATCCGTGGCAACTCCTACCGGCTGAAGGAGAAGCTCAAGGCCGGCTTGGTCCGAACGGAAGAAACCGAGTCCTAACCAGGGTGGGGAGAATTCGATTGCCACAACTAGGGAGATTTGGATTGCCCTTGACACTACCGCGAGTAACCGCCGCCTTTCGCGCACGGAAACAGGGACCACTAGCCTGTTCCGCGAGGCAGGCAAGTAGGCTTTCCGACATGGCTACAGTCCCACCGACTCCCGATCCCGAGCTCATTCTGCGTCACCTACGAGAAAGCGCTGAGCAAGCTCGCGCCGCGAAGCAAGTCGTCTGGCGTCTCTACGAATCTCATCTCTCCTCCACGTTGGAGACCCAGGTCGGCACAAACCCGCCCGTGTCATCCTATTCCTGGAACCCCGGTGTTCCGGTATATCGAAAGTACAGAGACTTTTTCGACATCATCGAACTATCCCTGCTTCACACGATGGTGCTGGCGATCTACCGCATCTTTGAACACGGGGAAGAGCACGCGAGCGTTTACAACTACCTCGAGTGCGTGAAGCAACGGCTCGGGGACGCTCGCGTCAAGGATTTCAAGCGTCGATTACAACCGCTCCGGGAAACGGCAGAACAGCTTCGATCGGCTCGGCATCAGTTTGCGGCGCATCTCCGCGTCGATCGCACCGCCGACGAGGCCCTCAAGGAAAGCGTCCCCTTCAAACTCGTGACCTCGCAGTTTCTCGATGATCTAGCGGCGATCCTGAACGAGCTTCGAGACGAAGCCGGCATCGAACAGCAGAACCAGGTAACGACGGACGACTCCTACGCCGAGGCCGCGCGCGGTGTTTTGAGCGTGCTCATCTATAGGCTACGCCGTGTCGACGAGGATGGACTCGTGCGGATGCGACAGCGTATCCCCGAGCCTTAGGCGGACGAACTATCTTAGTAACCGGGAGTACGCGCGGGGGCTGATCGACGAGGCCGGCCGGCCGAGAGCGGCAACCCTTGAGCGGCACGGGCTAGGGCGCGCCCCACGATTCGGGGCCGCTCGCACCAGAGGTGCCAGCCGTCCGTCTTCCGACCGAGTGTCGGTAGGCTCGGCAGGCGCGCTGCAGCTATTCCGTCGTCTTTTGCCGTGAGCCCGCGGCGAGGCCGTAGTGCTTGAGAAGGAGCGCCCGAAGCTTGTCGACCATGGTCACTCCGGCATGAACGGCGTCGAGCTTAATCGCCCGGTGCAAGTCCTCGGGAATGTCGAGGGTGAGTCGCTTCATCTGCGGCGTTGCCGTGCGCGTAGCCGCCGTCTCGCTTCGCGACAAGCTTGCCGATGGGCCGCGTCTTCTTCCTTTCGCCCTCATCGCCGCCGTCCTCGCTCTGTGCTCGGAAGCATCCTGCGGCGTAGAAAGCAAGATTTGCGCCATTACGATAACACGCTGATCTTTAACGACCTGGGAACTTGGAAGACGTAGATCTCGAGTCGCCCGCCTGGCAGCCCTGATGGAAACGAAACGACAACGACCATCTCCGCCGCGGGCTCCTCGCGGAGGGCATCCGTCATCCCATCGCGACCGCAAGTGCGGGGTCTCGGCGGTTTACCCGTTTGCCGAGCGCCGCAGCAGTGACGAACTCACTGTGACAGGTGTCGGGAATTTTTCCAGTGAGCGCCTGAGCGACGCGCCCGTGGCGAAAACAAGGGCTTTAAATCAATAGCGTAGCCGAGCGGGCCCAAATAATGCTTTCCGTCGTTCTGTAAACACAGAGAACAAGGTGCCCACCAAATCTGCGAGAGGAGATCTCAATGGCTCGCACATACCAGGCATTAGCCAAGGCCGCAACGGTCCTCGCGCTGCTTCTTGGCTCGAACGCCGGAGTAGCAGGAACGTTGTTCGTCGGCGCGGATACAGAGGAATTCCGGGGACTCATCAACGGCCAGGACCGAATCGCCAAGGTCACGACGACCGGAGCGACCGCTGGGCCCGTGCAGATCATCCCGCTCGGGTTTCTTCCGAGTGGCGCACCGGTCTTGGCGAACGGCCTGGCAGACGGGGGCGGTTTTCTGTTCGCAGGCACACCACAACTGAACCAGTTCAACCGGCTGACTTTCAACGGCGGCCTGATTTCCTCGATCAACGCGCCCGGGATTCCCAACACGGGCTGCTGCAACGAGGAGATGATCTTCGACACGAACGGAAACTTTTACCACGTCCACTACGCGGATGCGATCCGCCAGCTCAACCCCGTCACCGGCGCGCAAATCGGCATTCCATTCCCGCAGACTGACGTCGTGGGAATGGCGCTAATTGGCACCGAGATTTGGATCTCGAAGTGGGGTGGGCGCTCCATCGGTACGTGGGATCCGGCGACGAACACGTACACCCAGATGGCAAACCTGAACGGCGTCGGGCAGGGTACGAACGTGGGCGCGCTGGCCTACGACCCGTTTGACAATATCCTGTGGGTGGGGCGGCAGGCGGGGTGGGTGGAAGGGTACGACTTCTCGACGCTGACGCTGATTGCCGGCTCCGCGTTCCAGCCGTTCGGCGCTATTCCGGACACGATCGATGGCCTCACCTTCCTCGGCGAAGTCACGCGGGTGCCCGAACCCGCTACCCTCGCGCTCTTCGGTCTCGCCCTCGCCGGTCTCGGCTTCGCTCGCCGCCGCAAGCTTCATTGAGTCACACGTCGCGCAACAGGACCCCGCCCGCGTGGCGGGGTTTTCGTTTGTGCTCGCGAGATGCTGCAGGTGCCTGCCGCGCGATCCGGGCCGGGCGCTTCCGGCCGGATCGCCGCCGGCGCTCGGACGTAGGAACGCCGCCCGAGTGCCCTCGTAACGCCGGGGAAAATCAGTGCAGCGCCTCGCTGACGCCGCCGGCAAGTAGATCGTCGAACGCCGAGAACCACGGCGCGGGATCTTCACCCTCGCCGGTCTTCAGGAAGAACGCGAGGGGCTTCATCTCCGCGATGAACGCCGCGACGCGCGGGAGCCCGGCGAACGCGACGAGGACCGGATCTTCACCGTAGCGGAGGATCACGCCGATGAACTCCATCCCCTCGTGGAGCGCGAGCCCGTCGTCGCGGGCGCGGGTCGCCGTGACGACTTCGAGCGCGAACTCGCCACGATGCGCGACGGCTTTCCACTCGGTCACGCGACCCTCCTGATCTGCCGCAGCTTCTCGGCCGCATCTTCGAGGTGCGCGAGCCGCGCGTCGTGGTCTTCGAGGATCTTGTCGGACGTGTCCATCTTGGCGGCGAGCTTCATGCATTCGTTCACGATGTAGAGCTTGACCGCCTCGGTGAGCTCGGCGGCGATCTGCTTCAAGCAGCCGACGAGCGTCGCGGCGTGACTCTGCCCCGCGACCGGCTGCCAATGAACGTACCTCACGGCTTTTACAGCGACGCTGTTCGTCTGGAACATCGAGACGCCGCTCGCGCCCGTGCCGCTCGATGCGTCCGCGGTCGGATTACGCAGACGTGTGTGAGGCTGCCCAGCTTGCCGGCGTATACCAGTTATGGGATAATTAATCGACGTATGGTGGTGCCCAAACAACCAGAGAAACCCCTGCGTTGGGCCGCCTCCGCGAAGAAGGACCTCGTGGCCATGCCGCGGGCGGTGCGGCGGAAAGCAGGGTTTGCGCTTTATCTCGCCCAGATCGGCGAGAGGCATCCGGCCACGAAACCGCTGAAGGGGTTTGGATCGGCAGGCGTGCTGGAAGTAGTTGAGGATTATCAGAGCGACACCTATCGCGCCGTGTACACGGTTCGGCTTAAGCGAGCGGTCTACGTGCTTCATTGCTTCAAGAAGAAGTCGACCCGAGGAGCGCAGACGCCAAAGCCGGACATGGATCTGATTCGCGCTCGGCTCAAGGCTGCCGAGCAGATGGACAAGGAAACGTAACGATGGCAAAGATGCGCAAGGTCAAGCTCACTCCCGGGCTGGAGATCGAGGTAGGTAGCGGGAACGTCTACAAGGATCTCGGGTTCAAGAACGCCGATGCGATGCTCGCCAGGGCACGCATCGTCGCCGAGATCGTACGGATCATCCGTGCGCGGCGATTGACGCAAACGGCGGCGGCGAAAGTTCTCAGCCTGAGCCAGCCGAAGGTTTCAGCGCTGCTCAACGGGCAGTTCCAGGGGTACTCGCAGGAGCGGCTGATTGGGCTTCTGAACCGCTTGGGGTGTGACGTGAAGATCGTCGTCACACCGAAGCCTCGCAATCGGGCGACCGGACGCGTGTCAGTCGCGTTTGCTTGAGTACTACAGCTGTATCATTGGCGCCTGCGAGTACCAAGCCGCGCGGTGAATGATACAGACCATGTCTTTCATCTAGCTGATTCGCAGTAAGAAATCGCGAATCGCACTACCGCCTACGAACCAAGGGGTCGTGGGTTCAAATCCTGCCGGGCGCGCCAGAATTCAAAGGGTCCGGCCCGGACACATGGGTGACGGGCCGTACCTAAGACATAGGTGACAACCTCGGGCCGAACGGGTTGTCCAGGGGTTGCAGAGTCCTCTGTTCCAGGTCGATGTAGCCGAGATCGTAGTGCATGAAGCTCACGATCCAAATGCCCTCGTCGACCTCCTTGATGCCCACGCGCTGACCGGCGAAGACCTGCGAGAGGTTGACGCGTTTGCGGTGCATGCAGATGCGCCCGCAAGCGGTCACGAGGACATCGCGGTCGTGCAAGGGATAGCTGAGCTCGGGCAGGCCTCGGTAAGGTCGAGGGGAGGCCGTATACACCTCGGCCGGTCTGTTCATGTCCAGGGCTTCGTGTGGCCGCTCGGTGTTGAATTCCCGAACGAAGGTATCGAAGCGTGCCTGCTGCTGAAGGCTGTTCATGCCCGGCGGGCGGGTGGCTTCCTTTTTGAGCGTGAGGTGCATGCGCTCGTGACGGGCGTTCTGCTGCGGGTGGCCGGGCCGGATGCGCTCGATCGCGATGCCCAGGCGCAACCACCAGACCGACAGCTTGGAGAGGTTGAACAGCGCGTTGGGGCTGGCGAAAGGCACGCCGTTGTCCGATCGGATTGCCGCGGGCAGGCCGCGCTCGCAGAACAGTTGCTCGAAGGCGGTGATGGCGGTGTCTTCGCGCGTGGATTCGAGGGCTTCGCACAGCAGCAGGAAACGCGAAGCATGGTCGGTGACGGTCAACGGATAGCAGTAGTGCCCGTTGCCGAGCTTGAACTCGCCCTTGAAGTCGGCGCACCACAGATCGTTCGGGGCCGCTCCGCTGGAGAGCGCGGTGCCGCTGGCGCGAGAACGAGGCCGGCCGATTCCCTTGACTAGGCCATGGCGGTGCAAGACGGCGTGGATGGTGCTCTTGGCCGGAATGCGCAGGTCCTGGTCCAATCGGCGCACCAGCAGCTCGCGAATCTTGCGCGCGCCCCAATGGGGCTTCTCGCGCTTCAGGGTGACGATCAGGCGCTCGATCTGGGGCGGCAGCTGGTTGGCATAGTGCACCGGTCGGCGCGAGCGCTCGCTCAGCGCCTCCAAGCCGCTCTCCTTGTAGCGGGCGAAGATCTTGTAGCCGGTCTTGCGCGAGATGCCGAATTCGCGGCAGACGTAAGTCATTGATTCGCCGTCGAGCAGCTTGGCAACAAAGCGCAGGCGCTCGTCCATTACCGAACACTCCTTCCACGGCATAGACACCTCCCGCCAGAGGGCGGAAAGTGTTACCCATGTGTCCGGTACGCCCTGTCACCCATGTGTCGGGCCGGGCACAAGAAGGGCCCGCCAGATCGCGGGCCCTTCGCTCTTCGGGAGTCCGGAAGGTCACGAAGGCGGGCAGCCTATTTCTCTGGCGCATGCAGCGCCTCCCAGAACTGACGAGGCGATACGATCTTCAGCGCCCCGACGGTCGCAAGCTCCAGCAGCGCGGCGTCACCGGTAACAAACAAATCCGTCTGCCCCGCGAGCGCCTCGCCCAGCACTCGGGCGTCGTCGGGATCGACTTTGGCCTCGGCGGACTCGGCCGCTCCGATGACCTGGGCGGCCTCGCCCGAGACAAAATCGACGATCTCAACCGAACGTGCTGCAGGAACCTTGACCTTCGCGCGAAGCGCGTTGGCGAGTTCGCGAAGCACGTTCTCTCCCGAGATCAAGTCGTGCTCCAGGAGAACAAGCTCGAAGAGATCGGCGCACAAGCCACGCGACGCAAAGGCGCTCACCAGTACATTCGTGTCGAGGAAGACCCTCACGAGAGGGCCCGGAACACATCCTCATCGGTAACGAGTCCCTGTGCCTCGGCGAACGGCAACGTCTTCTTCCGCAGTTCGCGAAAGCGAGCAATGGCGACTTGGCGCTTGAGCGCCTCACGTGCAATCTCACTCTTGGTCCGCCCAGTGCTCTTCGCAATCCGGTCGAGGGCCTTCTCCAGCTTCGCGTCAAGCCGAATGGTCAGGGTCGTCATCTTCAACCTCCATCGTGTACGACATTGTCGCACATAACAGGTGGCGCCTGCGATCCTGAACCGGCCCAAGGTATCGACGCTGCTCAACCGGCAGTCGACTCCCAACGAAAACGGCGCCCGAAGGGGCCGTTCGTCCAGGCGCTAGCGCCTTCGCCCGAAGGGCTGGTACTGGACGATCCACCGTCATGAGCCTCTGCGATTTGCGGACGGAAGCATGCATGCAATGAGCATGCCGAGAACGTTGATACCTGCGGCGACCCACACCGCGGATGCATAGCTGCCGGTGCGGTCGAACAGCGCACCCGCGAACACCGGCAGGCTGATTGCCGCCGTGCACCAGGCGATGTAAAGGCGGCTCGCGATGCGGCCGAATTGGTTCTTGTGCCAGTACTGCGCGATGGCGCCGGCGGCGAGCCCCGAAACGAGACCGTACCCGATCCCGATGAGGCCCAGCGCGAAGGCTGCGGTCGCCGGGGTCGGGATCAGGCTCAGCAGTACGGCGCCCGCGAGCGAGCAGGCGTGCGCGCCGATGCCCACTCGCGCGGCCGCGAAGTGATCGACGAGCCACCCGCCGGCGATGCGGGCGGCGCCCACGGCGCCGGTGATGAAGGTCGTCGCGCCCACCGCAAACGCGGCGACGCCGCCGTAGGCTTGCACGATCGCGGCGGCCTGGCTCAAGACCGTGAGACCCGCGGCCGCGGCAAGAAAGAACACTGCAGTCAGCAAGTAGAACGTGCGTCCGAGCCGACCGCCCCCGACCTCCGTCGAGGATGCGTCGAGCATCTGGATCTCGGCGGCCCGCAAAAGGGCTGCCGTGATTGCGCATGCAGCCACCACGACGACCCCGAGGCCGGCGAGCGTGGGCCGCACACCAAAGGCCTGGATAGACCAGCCGAAGACGGGTGCCCCAAGCATCGCGCCCAGGGGGTAGAGACTTACCACGTAGCCGTTCGCGAGTCCGCGCGCCTTGCCGACGGTCTGGTTCACCGCCTGCTGCCCCACGATGAACATCACGCCCGCGCCCGGCCCGAACAGCACTCCGTAGCCGAGCGCGAAGTGCACGAAGCTCGATGCCGACGCGGAGAGCCACAGCCCCGCCCCGCTTGAGAGGCCGCACGCAACGGCGAGCAAGGCGGGAGAGAGCCGCCGGTAGAGCTGCGGCGCGAAGTTCATGCCCATCGTGAGGGTCACGGTGGCGAGACCAAAGACGAAACTCATCTCCGCCCGCGTCGCGCCGAGCAGCAGCTCCATCGGCTTCAGGAACACGCTGAAGGCATAGAGCGTGCCGAACGGTAGGTTGACGACAGTCGCTGCGAGAAGCGCCGCGGCGCTTCGTTGTCCGGGGTTCAAGTGTTCTTCGCTGGACTTTTCGACATCGTACCCAAGTTGCCGGAACGTTCACTATTCCGCCTAGTGTTGGGTGAGCGTACGCGATTGCGGTGATCATGAGTCCATGCGTGCAATGGCGCGACCGCAATGGACTTGGACTCATGCCCGCACGTCGCCCGTGATTTGCAACGCTAGATGTTCGGCGTCCTCCCCGACGCCTAACAGGAACGCGGACTTCCACTTGTGAAGCCAGGGCAGACCCAGAAGGTACACGCCACCCGGCCCGATTCAAGTCGGTCGACGCGTTCAAGGGCACGCTGCTCAGCGCGAAGTCTCTCTTTGGAGGCGCGCAGCGTCATGGTTCTCGGGACGTTCCGGCCCGAGCTGCAGGAGTATGTCATCTACGCGGCAGGGATCAGCGCCGCGGCGAAGGAGCCGGGCGCCGTGAGGGCCCTGATCGACCGCCTTGCGACGGCGAGGCGTCGGACCGGCAGCCTACTGGGTACGCCGTTCGGCGACGGTGGGCATTTCGGAAACGGTTATCGGGCGGATTTCGCCGAGCCCGCTATCGATCTTCTCCGCCGGCATCGCGTAGACCCACGGGTACCGCCATTCGCTGTACTGCGGGAGCTCGCCGAGGCCGCTGTCGAGACTCTCGGCAGGCACGGCAAAGACCCATGGATCGGTCCAGGTTGCGTACGGCGGGAGTTCCCCAAGGCCATTGTCGATTTTCGGCGCGGGCGTAAGGAGGTTTGTGTCCTGCGCGACCCGAGCGTTCTCACCCAGAGCGGCAGACGTCGACAGGGTGAGGGCCACCGCGCACAGAGCTAACAGTACTTTTCTCGCAAACACGATCTTTCTCCTGAGATGACCACGAGTTGTGAAATCAGGTGGCACTAGACGCAAGGGCCGTTCCAGGGTCGGCAGACCGCGTGACATTGTTCCGCAGTCCTTCTGCGCCATGCTCGCGAGTTGTGATTCCGTGCCTTCTTGAACGTTTAGCCGCACCGGAGCGTCGGCCGGGGAGCCTTGAACCCTCCGGGGGAAGGTTGGTCTGTGAGCAGCCCGACGCCGATGACGCGACCCTGACGTCTGGAACGGGTAGCGATCGGGCCTAACCAACCGCGACGACCGCCGCGAATCCCTGTTCTGCGAACGTCGGCACCGCCGGAGGGCGCGGGGAGCGCCGGTTCGCTAGCTGAGGAAGCGCACCAGTAAAGGGCGCGAACGCCCGATCTGCACAAGCCAATCGATCTCGCTAGACTAAGGGCGTACCGAACGACGTAACCGAAACGTAGTAAATGGCTTCGCGCCTGCCTTCCACGACAATCGATCCGGCCCGTGCGGTGCACGCGCCGGATTCCTCCTCCATCGGCGAGCTCCTGGCGTTCGAGCGACTGCTCGCGGAGCTGTCCGCGGGCTTCGTCAACTTGGCGACGACCAGCGTCGATGACGCGATCACCGATGCACTCCGGCGGATCGCCGGGCTGCTCGACGTGGACCGCGCGAACCTGATCGGCTTCGCGCCGCAGACAGGTGAGTCGTACCTCACCCACTCGTGGACTGTAGACGGCATCGCTCCGGCGGTGCTGCGGTCGGTCTCCAGGGATTTCCCGTGGGCGATGCAGCGCCTCCAGGCCGGCCATCCGATCGTGTTGTCGCGGCTCGACGAACTGCCTGCCGAGGCCGCGACCGACGAGGCGACCTGGCGGCGCGTCGGTGTGAAGGCCAATCTCACCGTGCCCATGAATGTCGGCGGGCGAATCGAAGGGGCGATTGCCCTCGCCTCGTTCCGGCGCGAACGTCATTGGCCGGGCGAGCTCGTTTCCAGGCTCCACATCCTCGCGGAAGTCTTCGGTAATGCGCTCGCATACAAGCGCGCGCGGGAATCGCTCGACTCGGCGATGAAATTCGAGCGCCTGGTGTCCGAGATGCTGGCCGCCCTGCTCACGACCGACCGCGCCGAGGACCGGGACCGCGTGATCAGGGCGGGCCTGCGCGACATGGCGCTCTTCCTCGGCGCCGAGCGGGCGACGCTCTGGGAGCGCATCGGGGCGAGCCCCGAGTTCAGGAAGACGCACCGGTGGCTCGCCGCGGACGTGCGGGTCGCGACGGATCAGGCCGACGGCGTCTCGATCCCCTGGATCGGCACGCAGATCGTTGCTGGCTCGGTCGTCCGCTTCGCGAGCTGCGCCGAACTGCCGCCCGAGGCAGCGGCGGATTTACCGGCGCTCCGCGCGCTCGGCGTGCGCTCGCTCGTGATCGTCCCGCTCAACGTCTCCGGCGTCGTCGTCCGGGCACTGTCGTTCGCGACGGTGCACGAGGCGCGCGACTGGCCCGAGGCGCTGGTGCCGCGGATCGCGCTGCTCGGCGAGGTGCTCGCGAGCGTGCTCGCGCGCGACGAAGCGCAGCGCCGCGAGCATGAGGCGAGGGCGCAGGCGGCGCACGCGACCCGCGTCGGCGCGATGGGGGCGTTCGCCGCCTCGCTCGCGCACGAGCTGACGCAGCCGCTCGCCGCCAGCCTCGCCAACGCGGAGACCGGCGTGCGGCTGCTCGCCGCCCCGGAGCCGGACCTCGACGAGCTGCGCGCGACGCTCGCCGACATCGTCGCCGACGAGCGCCGCGCCGGGGACCTGGTGCAGAAGCTGCGCCGTTTCCTGCGCCGCGGAGAAGTAGAGCGCGGGGAGCTCGACCTGCGCGAGGTGCTCGAGGACGTCCTGCAGCTCGTCGGTAGGGAGGCGCAGGCGCGCGGTGCGCGGCTCCGCCTCGAGATCGCCGAGGCGCTGCCGAAAGTCGTCGGCGACCGGGTGCAGCTGCAGCAGGTCGTGCTCAATCTGCTCTCGAACGCCCTCGACGCCGTGGCGGCCGGCGACCGGCCCGCCCGCGAGGTGACGGTGCGCGCCGGTCGTAGCGGCGACGGCGTGCACGTCGAGGTGCGGGATTCGGGCATCGGCATGGACGCGGAAATGCTCGCCCGCATCTTCCAGCCGTTCTTCACCACCAAGCCGAAGGGCATGGGCCTCGGGCTTTCGATCAGCCGGACGATCGTCGAGGCGCACGGCGGAACGCTCGCGGCGCACTCCGCGCCCGGGTTGGAGTCCACCTTCCGGATCGAGCTTCCCCCGCGGCCGTCGCGGGACACCGCTTGACCACTCGCGCCGACGCTGCCGGTACCGTGTTCGTCATCGACGACGACGCGTCGGTCCGCCGGGCGCTCGAGCGCAAGCTCCGCATCGCCGGGTTCCGCGTGGAGACGTTCGCGTCGGCGCAGGACTACGTGGCACGCGCACCGCAGGCGGAAATCGCCTGCATCCTGACCGACGTCCGCATGCCCGGCATGAGCGGGCTCGATCTGCAGGAGGCGCTCGCGCAGGCCGGCCGCGCGCTGCCGATGGTGTTCATCACCGGCCACGGCGACATCCCGACCACCGTCCGCGCGATGAAGGGCGGCGCGGTCGACTTCCTGCCGAAACCGTCCTCCGAACGCGAGATCCTCGCCGCGGTTGCCGAAGCGCTCGAGCGGAGCCGCGCGATGGGACGCGAGCGCCGCGAGACCGGGAGCCTCCGCGCGCGCTACGAGGCGCTGACGGCCCGCGAGCGGGAAGTCCTCGCGCTCGTGGTCGCGGGGCTGCTGAACAAGGTCATCGCCGACCGGCTCGGGGTCGCGGAGGCCACGATCAAGGTCCACCGCGGCCGCGTCATGGAGAAGATGGGGGCGGCGTCGCTCGCCGATCTGGTGCGGATGAGCGAGCGCCTCGGTGTCGCGACCGACACGGACGCGACGCGGCGCTGATCGCCGCGCCCCGCATCCGCGGTACTACCAAAGTCGGATTTGCCGGCGGGGCGCGTCGGCGGAGACTTGCGCCGTGTTCGCGCCGCATCTCACCGGATCGCGCCCGTGAAAACCGCGCCCCTTCTTATGGGCGGCTCCCGATTCCACCAAGGTCTAATTTCCCGCGCCGCGCCCGCGGCGGATACTGATTTCGTGTCCACACCGAAACCCCGAGGACCGCGCGTGCTGCTCGTGGACGACGACGACTCGCTGCGCCGAGCTCTGGTGCGGAGCCTCCGGCAGGCGGGATTCGACGTGACGGGCTACGCCAGCGTGGAAGCGTTGCTTGCGGCCGGCGTGCCCGAGCGCGACGCGTGCCTCGTCCTGGACGTGAACATGCCGGGGATCGACGGGATCGCATTCAAGCGGACCCTCGTCGAGTCGGGCCGTGATCTCCCCACCGTCTTCATCACCGCGCTCGAGCCCGAGGACGTGAGCGCACCGCTCGCGGCGTTCGCCCCGGTCGCGGTGCTCTTCAAGCCCTTCAAGAATGAGGACCTGCTCGCGGCGATCGCCCGTGCGGGTCCGTCCTGCCAGGGAGCCCACGAAGCGAAGCCATGAGCACACGAGGCGGGACTGAAACGGTCTGATCAAACGTCAATGCTATGCTCGTGCTCGTTGCGCCGACGTGTTGAGATCGATGCTCAATTCCAGGGGAGCCAACTCCATGACTTCACGCCTTCTCGCCGCAAGCCTGGCCGTGGTTGCGCTCGTGGCGCTCGGCGCCTGCGATCGGAAGGAGCCCGAGCCGCCCGCACCGGCGAAGGCCGGAGCGGACGACGCAGCCAAGAAGGCGGCCCGCCCCGGCCCAGCCGGCAGCGGCGCCGGCGTCTGCGCTGCAACCGAACCCTGACCGGAACGCGTACTACGGCGAGACGCACCTTCACACCGGCTGGTCGGTCGACGCGTGGGTGATGGGCAACCGCCTCACCGGCCCGGCCGACGCCTACAAGTACGCCAAGGGCGAGACGATCAAGCACCCGATGGGCTTCGACATCAGGATCGACACGCCGCTCGACTTCATGGGCGTGACCGATCACTCGGAGTATGTCGGCGTCACCAGGGAGGCCAACACGCCGGGGTCCTACGTGAGCAAGCTGCCCGAGGCGCAGCCCATGATCATGAAGGATCCGAACAGCAAGGAAGAGCAAAACCGGGTCTTCTCGTATCTGCTGAAGCTCAACTCGGGCGCGCCGGTGAAGGCGCTCATGGACCCGAAGATCACTTCCACCGTGTGGAAGGAAAACGTTAAGATCGCCGACGAGGCCAACCAGCCCGGCAAGTTCACCGCGTTCTGCTCGTACGAGTGGACGTCGATGCCGGGCGGTCACAACCTGCACCGCAACGTCTTCTTCCGGGCCTGCGAAAAGGTCCCCGACTATCCGTTCAGTTCGCTCGAGTCCACTCGCCCCACGGACCTGTGGAACTGGATGGACGCGCAGCGGAAGAGCGGCAACGAACTGCTCGCGATCTCGCACAACGCCAACGTCAGCGACGGCTGGAT
Source organism: uncultured beta proteobacterium (assembly GCA_963747775.1). Taxonomy (GTDB): domain Bacteria; phylum Pseudomonadota; class Gammaproteobacteria; order Burkholderiales; family SG8-39; genus JAGVSZ01. Next base: position 499,183 of record CAVVGT010000009.1, on the reverse strand, counting down.
GTATCCGGTCGACGTCGACAACACCACCGGGCGGCCGATCGACGCCGCGTGGGCGGCCGCGCGCGACCGCAACGAGCGCCTGATCGAGATCAAGCAGGGCAAGGGACAGTCGGAGACGCACCCCCTGCTGTCGCCCAACGACGAGTTCGCCAGCTACGAGCTGTTTCAGGCCATCCTGGGCCTTCCGGACGACGTCGGCCGCATCGACCACATTACCGGCAGCTTCGCGCGCCAGGCGTTGAAGGACGGTCTGACGATGCAGGACGTGCGCGGTTACAACCCGTACAAGTTCGGCATGGCCGGCGGCTCCGACTCGCACAACAGCGCCAGCCCGTACCGCCAGGACAACTTCTTCGGCCTGCACGCCGATGCGGACGGGTCGGTCGAGCGACGCTTTGCCGGCGTACTGATCGGCGGCACCATGGACGTGCGCCTGGAAAACCCCGGCGGGCTAACCGGCGTGTGGGCCGAGGAGAACACCCGCGCTTCGCTGTGGGACGCGATGTACCGCAAGGAAACGTTCGGCGTCAGCGGCCCGCACATCAAGGTCCGCTTCTTCGGCGGCTGGGGCTACGGCAAGGACCTCCTCAACGCCGGCGACTGGGTGAAGCAGTCCTACGCAGGCGGCGTGCCGATGGGCGCGGACCTGCCGCCGATGCCCGCGGGCGGCAAAGGCACGGCGCCGAAGTTCGTCGTCTGGGCCGTTAAGGACCCGGCCTCGGGCAATCTGGACCGTATCCAGGTCGTCAAGGGCTGGACGAAGAACGGGCAGAGCTTCGAGCGGGTCTTCGACGTCGTGTGGGCGGGCGACCGCAAGCCCGACAAGTGGACCGGCCGGGTGCCGGCCATCCAGAGCACGGTGGACTTCGACAAGGCCACCTACACCAACAGCGTCGGCTCGGCCGAGCTCAAGATCGTTTGGACCGATCCGGAGTTCGACGCCAGCCTGCACGCCTTTTACTACGCGCGCGTAATCGAGATTCCCACGCCGCGCTGGACCCTCATCCAGGCCGTCAAGGCGGGACTGCCGCCGCCCGACATCGTGCCGCTCACGGGGCAGGAACGCGCCTGGAGCTCGCCGATCTGGTATGCGCCGTCGGCCGAGGCGCGCAAGAAGGCTTCGGCAGGCATGACCGTTGCCGACCTGACGAAGAAGGGCGCCAGCGCGCTCAACGATGCGCAGCTGAAGGCGCTCATCGTCGGCAAGGCTTTCTGGCTGCGCAACAACGTCACGGGGGAACAGTTCAGCCAGAACTTCACGACCGAAGGCAAGACGATCGTGTTCCGCGTCGGAACCAGCACCGATATGCCGAGCAGTTACGGCGACATCGTGGGCGACGGTTACCGGGGATTGACCAGCGCCTACAAGATCGAAGGCGGCAAGGTCGTGATCCCCGTGTCGCAGCACCCGTACGCGCTGACGTTCTACAAGCTCGGCAAGGACACCTACGCCGCGCGCAGCAACGAGTTCGGCTACGCCAACTACGAGATCATCCCGGCGCCGCAGATCGCGTCGAACCCGCTGACCGCGCTCGGGAACCAGTTCTCGATCGAGCTGGGGCTGACGGAAGAGCAGAAGAAGCAGATCGTCCCGATTCTCGAGCAGGAGCTCAAGCAACTCGGCGAACTGAAGAAGGACACCAAGCTCAGCGGCCTGCAGAAGGTGGAGGCGCTGCGCAAGCTCGGCGTCTCCTTCGACGAGCAGATCTCGCCGCTGCTCAACGCGGAGCAGCAGCAGAAGTTCCAGGCCATGCGCGAGCAGATGCGGCGGCGCCTGGTCGAGGGGGCGGTCGACCAGGCGGTGGATAAGCTGAAATCGGCAGCGTCAACGTTCTTTCCCGGCGCGCGCAAGTAGCGCTGTAGAGGCTGAAAGACGAGTCGGAGCGGATGCGGAGGGCCGATTGACAAAGCTTCTCGTCGAGCCGTCCAGCCGGCAGGAGTCGAGTCGATGACCAGGTGGGTTTTCGCGGCGCTGCTTCTCGTCGCAAGCCTCGAAGCGACCGCGTGCCCCCTTTGCCTGGGGGGCTTCCGGTCATCGACGGCCGAGCAGCTCGTCGACATGCGGCGGGCGGTGTTGGCAGACCCCACCGCGGATGGAAGCGGTTACCGGGTCGTCGCGGTCATCAAGGGTCAGCAACCGGGCGGCATCCTCGACGGGCGCTCGGTCCAGCTCAAAGCCGCGGCGACCGGGAAGACCAAGACGAAGACGAAGACATTGCTGCTCGTCAGCGACGACAACTGGCCGTTGTGGTTCAGCGTCGGCGCGATCGGCGTCGAGCACGCATCGTGGCTGCGCGAGCTTGCCGCAGGGAAGCGCCCGACGGAAATGAACGCCGACGAGTCGCGCGCGCGCGTCGCCCTGATGCTTCCGTATCTCGAGCATCACGAGCCGCTGGTCGCCGAGGCCGCGTACGGCACGCTTGCCGCGGCGCCGTACGCCGCGTTGCTCACCCTCAAGCCGCGCATACCCGCTGCGGCGGTCCGGCGATGGCTCGGTGATCCGGGGCTCGCTTCGCGGCAACCGCTCTACCTGCTGCTGCTCGGGATCGCCGGAGATGCGAAGGACGCCGCGGGACTCGATTCGCGGCTCGACGCGGCCTGGCAAGCGGGCGACGCGACGAACCTCGGTTCGATGATTGCCGCCGACGTGCAGCTGCGCGGTCCGGCGCGCATGGCATGGATCGACGCCAGTTACCTCCGTGATCAGAAGCGTTCGACGCGCGAGATCGAGGGGGCGCTGCTGGCGCTCAGCGTGCACGGGAACGCGAATGCGGCGATTCCGCGTCAGCGCGTCATCGAGTCGTACCGCATCTTCATGCAGGCCCACAAGCCGCTCGCGGGACTCGTCGCCCAGGACCTCGCGGCCTGGCAGTACTGGGACGCGGTGCCCGAATACGTTGCGCTGATGAAATCGGAGGTCCGTCAGCACTACGCATCGCGCGCTGCGATTGTCACGTACCTGCGGCTCAGCCCGGGCGGCGCGAATGCCATCGGCCAGCTTGGGCCGGACATCGGCGCCTCCGGCCGCTCGGCGAGCGCGGTTCTCGCGCCGAGCCCGGCGCCGACGTCGCCGCCGCGTTAGCTCGGGGCTGACGACCCGAACCGACGAGCCGTTACAGCCGATTTCCGGGAACCGCCAGCCCGTTTACTGATCTCCCATTGACGCAGTCCGCGATGCGGTGGTCGCGGCCGGCGCAATTCCTGCGGAACGCCATGAGCCGTCTTCTACGTGAGCCGTTGGTCCACTTCCTGCTGATCGGGGCGGTTCTGTTCGGCCTCTACAGCCTCACGCAGTCCGGACGCCAGGGAACCGCGACGTCGAAGGAGATCCGGCTGTCGCTCGACGAGATCGCCCAGCTCACCCTGCTCTTCCAGTCGCAGTGGCGCCGCCTGCCGACGCCGCAGGAGCTCGAGCGCATGGTCGAGAACAAGGTCCAGCAGGAAATCCTCTACCGCGAGGCGCTCGCGATGGGCCTCGACAAGAACGACGAGATCGTCAAGCGCCGCATGGCGCAGAAGATGCAGTTCCTGGCCGAGGACGTGGCCGCCGCGCGCGAGCCGACGACGGCCGAGCTCAGGAGCTGGTTCGAGAAGAACAGCGCCAAATTCGCGCAGCCGCCCCGGCTGAGCTTCCGGCATTTGTACTTCTCGACCGACCGGCGCGGCGACCGCGCGCGAAACGATGCGGCGCAGGCGCTGGCGAAGCTCGCCGGCCAGCCGGTCGACGCGAAAATCGCGGGGTCGCTCGCCGACGCGTTCATGTTCCAGGACTACTACCGTGATCGCGCGCCCGACTATCTCGGCAAGGAATTTGGATCGCCGTTCGCTCTGGCGCTGGCCAAGCTTCCGCCCGGCTCGTGGCAGGGGCCCGTCGAGTCCGGCTTCGGCTGGCACCTCGTGTTCGTCGACACCATGATTCCCGGCCGCGTACCGGCCTTCGAGGAGATCGAACCCGACATCCGGACCGCGTGGCTCGGCGAGCAGAAGGCGCTTGCCTGGGAGAAGGCGTACAAAAAGATGCGCGCCAACTACACGGTGCTGCTGCCCGCGCCGCCCGAGAGTTCCGCGGCCTCGTCGTCTTCGCAGATACCGAAAGGGCCCGCGCCGTCGGGCGCGGCGTCGAAGTGATCGGCGTGCGCCGCATCGCCGGATATGTCGCGGCGGCGCTGCTCGGTCTGCTCGCCGGACTGCCGGCGGCGCGTGCCCACGAGGCCCGGCCCGCCTACCTCGAGCTCAAGGAAACCGCGCCCGGCCAGTTCAGCGTGCTGTGGCGCACGCCGGTGCTCGCGGGCATGCGCCTGCCCGTCGCGCTTAAGCTGCCCGACGGCGTGCGGAACGTCGAGGAGCCCAGCGTCCAGGAGCTGCCCGATTCGCTGCTCGAGCGGCGCCGGATCGATGCCGGGCCGAACGGCCTCGCGGGCAAGCGCATCGAATTCCCCGGGCTTCAGCTCACGATCACCGACGTGCTCGTCCGGATCGAGCGTCTCGACGGCACGCACGCGACCGAGCTCGTCCGCCCGCCGCGTCCGTGGATCGAGTTCGCAGCGCCGCGCGGCGCGCTGGCCTCTGCCGGCGTGTTCCTCGCGCAGGGCATCGACCACATCCTGCTCGGCGTCGACCACCTCCTGTTCGTGCTCGGGCTGCTCGCCATCGTGCGCACGCCGTGGATGCTGGTCAAGACGATCACCGCGTTCACCGTCGCGCACAGCATCACCCTCGCCATCGCCACGCTCGGCTACGCCAACGTGCCGGCGCCGCCCCTCAACGCCGCGATCGCTCTGTCGATCCTGTTCCTCGGCCCGGAGATCGTCCGCGTCTGGCGTGGCGAGTCGAGCTTCACGATCCGGCATCCGTGGGTGGTCGCATTCGCCTTCGGCCTGCTTCACGGCTTCGGCTTCGCGAGCAGTCTTATGGCGCTCGGATTGCCACAGCGCGAGATCCCGCTCGCCTTGCTGATGTTCAACGTCGGCGTCGAGATCGGCCAGCTCGCCTTCGTCGCCCTGATCCTGCTGCTGGTTCGCGCGTTCAAGGTCCTCCAGGTGCATTGGCCGCGGCCAGTCGAACTGCTGCCGGCCTATGTGGTCGGCTCGCTCGGGGCGTTCTGGACGATCCAGCGGCTCGCGCTGATGGTCGAGGGCGGGTGATGCGAACGGCGTCGGCGAATCGCCCGCTCGTTGCCGTGTCGCTCGCCGCGCTGGCCGCCCCCGCGCTCGCGCACGTGCAAACGGGGCAGGCGGCGGGATTCCTCACCGGGCTGCTGCACCCGGTCTCGGGACTCGATCACGTGCTCGCGATGGTCGCAGTGGGACTCTGGGGAGCGCAGCTCGGCGCGCCGGCGATCTGGCTGCTCCCGGTGACGTTTCCGATCGTGATGGCGCTGGGCGGATTCCTCGGCCTGCTCGGCGTTCCGCTGCCGGGCGTCGAGGCCGGCATCGCCGCCTCCGCGATCCTGCTGGGCGCCGCGGTGATGACGGAGCGCCGCCTGCCCCTGTTTGCCGCGGCCGCGCTGGTCGGCTTCTTCGCCGTCTTTCACGGGCACGCGCACGGCACGGAGTTGCCCCCCGGGCAGAGCGGGCTTCTGTACAGCCTCGGCTTCGTCGTCGCGACCGGGTGCCTGCACGCGGTCGGCATCGCGATCGGCGCAATGCACCGCTGGCCGGCGGGCCGGATCGCGCTACGAATCGCCGGCGGCGGCGTCGGGCTTGCGGGAGTCTTCTTCCTGTGGCGCGCGATCGCGTGAAGCCGCTGCACATCGGTGCCCGGGCCCGGGCGGCCGGTCGCGGACTCGTGCTGGCGTCGTGCGCACCGCAAGCGCACGCGCACCTGGTCGAAACCGGTCTCGGACCGGTGTACGACGGCATCGCTCATTTCGCGCTGACGCCCGAGGACCTGATTCCGGCGCTCGCGCTGGCGGTGCTCGCCGGATTGCGCGGCAGGGAGCACGCGCGGCGCGCGATCTTCGTGCTGCCTGTGGCGTGGCTGCTCGCAGGCATCCTCGGGACAGCGGCGAGAGTCCCCGTGCCCGACTCGCTCTCGTGGGTGCCGTTGCTCGTGCTGGGCGGCCTCGTCGCGGCCGACTTCCGGCTGCCGGCGGCCGCGACGACGGCGATCGCGGCCGCCGTCGGCCTCTTCCTCGGCCTTGCGAACGGCTACGCGATGGCGCAGGCCGGTCCCGGCATCCGCGGCGTCGTCGGCATCGTCGGCGCGGTCTTCGTCGTCACGACCCTGGGCGCAGCGTGCGCCGCCGCGTGGCAGTCGGGATGGCTGCGCATCGCCTGGCGCGTCGCCGGAAGCTGGATTGCGGCGAGCGGGCTGCTGCTGCTGGGCTGGTCCTTGCGATAGCGGCGCGCACTCTAACCGGTCGGACCCGGTTGGGTAAGTTTCCCCCTCCCGCTCCGCATTGCACCAAAGTCTAATTTTCCGCACTGGGGCGGCGGCGGATACTGAGATGGTGTCACACCGAGACCCGAGGGTCGCGCGTGCTGCTGATCAACGACGACGATTCGACGCGGGACTAGGCGCGTCCAGGGAGAGTGCAATGAAGTCAACCTCCAAAGCGCGGGTCATCGCGACCTTCGCGTTCGTTGTGACTAGCGTGCTGTCGCAGACGGCGCCCGCGCAACCTGCGGGAATCGATCCGCAGGCCGAGAAGCTGCTGAAGACGTCGATGGCCTTTCTCGCGGCGCAGAAGCGGTTCACCGTCGATACGCGCAACACGATCGAGGTCGTGCTCACGTCCGGGCAAAAGCTCCAGTTCGGCACTGCGGCGACCGGCTCGGTCCAGCGCCCGAACAAGCTGCGGGCCGAGCGCAAAGGCGACCTGGTCGACCAGCTCTTCCTCTACGACGGGAAGTCGCTCACGCTCTATAACCCCGGGCAGAAGTACTACGCCACGGTGGCTGCTCCCGGCACGGTGGAGCAGATGCTCGACTTCGCGCGCACCTCCCTCGACATCATCGCGCCGGGCAGCGACCTCCTGTACGCGAACGCGTACGAGGTCCTGATGGAGAACGTGACCTCCGGGTTCGTGGTCGGGAAGAGCGTGGTGGAGGGCGCGCGTTGCGACCATCTCGCCTTCCGCGGCGCCGGGGTCGACTGGCAGATCTGGATCCAGGAAGGCGCCCAGCCGCTGCCGCGCAAATGGGTGATCACCAGCACGGACATCGCCGGCTCGCCCCAGTTCGAGGTGGTGATGACCAAGTGGAACCTCGCGCCACAGTTCGGCGAGAAGACGTTCGCCTTCACCCCAGGCAAGGGCGCGAGGAAGGTCGATTTCCTGCCGCTCGGCAAGAGCGGCACCCGCTGAGTCCTCGGAGGATACGATGAAGAGAACACTCAAGTTCGCGCTACTGGGCGTCTCGGTGCCTGCGCTACTGCTCGCGGATTTCGCGCCCGAGGTGCCGCTCGGCCTCGGTTTCGTGCGGGAGGCTGCCGCGCTCATCGGCGCGCCGCTCACACCTATGTCCTATGCGGGCGTCGCCCGGCGCACGACACGCCGCGTGGTCGCCGTGGAGGCCACGGCGGCGACCGCCGCGACGGCTTCGGCGGCCGCTGCCGCCGCTCAGCCGAAGCCCCCACCTCCGCCGCCGCCTGCGCCCGCGGGCCCGGTGCCGGTCGGAACCGTCGTGCATGCGCTTCCGCCCGGCTGTGCCGCGACGGCGATCGGCGGCGTCGAGTACTACAACTGCGGCCCCGGCGTGTTCTATCGCGCCGCGTTCCAGGGCAACAACCTCGTGTACGTGGCGACGCAGCCGTGATTCATCGGCACCCGAGGCGCGTCGCCGCAACCGGTCAAGGAGGCCATATGAGAATCGTCGCTTACATGCTGCTCGCGATCGCGGCCGCCGCTCTCGCTGGCTGCGCGGGCTCGCAGGCACCCGGCGCGGAAGCCGGCGGGTCGCAGGCGCAACTCATGTTCGTGCAAATCGCGGAGGACCTCCGGGTCGACGCCGCCCGGAGCACTCTGCGGCTGGTCAAGGTCAATCAGCAGACGCTGTACTTCTCCGACCGGCCGAAGCGGATCGCCGGCAATCTCCCGATGACCGACTACCTGAAGACGTGGAAAGAGGGGCGGGACAGTTTCAACGCAGATCCGCCGAACGCGACCCTCTCGATCTACGAGCCGGGGCGCGCGGAACCGACGCTCGTGGTGGTCACGCTCATGAAGCCGGTCGTCGACGGTGCCGACCTCCTGTACACGTACAAGATCGTCGAGGGAAGGATGCCGGCGAACGGCGGCGCGACGAGCGTGTTTATCGACTGGTACGGGGTCGGAGGCGGGGTCGGGCCGGGGTTCCACGGCGTCGGCGTGGGCGCTCGCGGCGTCGGCTGGCGCTGACACCTCAGGCGTAGGCGGCCTCTATCGAGTTCATTCAACGTTGCAGAGGAGATCCAGATGCTCCAGTTCCAGTTACGCCCGCGACAGAGGCTCGCACTCGCGCTCGCCGCCCTGATCGCATTGCCGCAGGCCGGCTTTGCGCAGGTGCCGGCCAAGTCCGCGCCGGCGAAGCCCGCGCCGGTGGCGATCTCGCAGCAGAAGGTGGAACTGCTGTTCGTGCAGAACTCCACCGGCATCGAGTACGACAAGGCCAAGGGCACGCTCAAGATGAAGAACATCGGGCGCTCGACGCTGTTCTTCACCGACCGCCCGGTGCGCATGGCCGGGCACTACCACACGCGCGACGAGTTCCTGCACCTGTGGAGCGAAGGTCCGGACAGCTTCGCCAAGAACCCGCCGAATGCGACGCTGTCGATGCTGGAAGTGGGCAAGGCGGACCTGCAGAACGCGGTGATCAACCTGAAGAACCCGCGCATGCAAGGCCGAGACCTGATCTACGACATCACGATCATCGAGGGCACGGTGCCGCAGGCCGCGGGCGACGCGGTGCTGTTCATCGACATCCTGGGGTTCTGGCGCCGCAACATCCGGCGCGTGGCGGTGATCGGGACCGCCGCGGCGGTGACCACGGCCGCGGTGGCGACCTCGAGCGCCGAGGCCTCTGCCGCCGCGGCGCGGGCCGCTGCGCCGCCCCCGGCCCCGGCGACGGTGAACGTGCAGGTCACGGAGAAGCCCGCCGCACCGGCACCGCAGTCGGCAACCACGCAGAAGCTCGAGCAGCTCAAGTCCCTGCTGAGCGAGGGCCTCATCACCCAGGCGCAGTACCAGAAGGCCTCTACGCAGGTCCTCACCGAGATGGTCAAGTGACCCGCACCCCGTGACGCATTCACTCGTAGACATCGGAGACCGGAAGATGGGCCTGAAACGTAACGGCGGGCGCTGTGCGCGCGCGCTCTCCGCAGCCGTTGTTGCCGCGACCCTGGTCGCCGGCTGCGCCGGCACCGGCGGTGCGGGCGGCGGGATGATGGGCACCGACACGGGCAAGGGCGCCCTGTTCGGCGGGGCCACCGGGGCGCTGATCGGGGGTCTTGTGGATCACGCCGATCCCGCGGTCGGCATCCTGATCGGGGCGGCGGGCGGGGCGCTCGCCGGCGGCCTGATCGGCCACCACATGGACACCCAGAGGCAGAACCTCGCGCAGGTGCTCGCCCCCGAGGTGAATGCCGGCCACGCGAGCGTCGAGCTGCTCAAGAACCAGGGGGTGCTCGTCAACATGACCGGCAACACGCGCTTTGCGCCCGGGTCCACCGTGGTCAACCCGGCGTTTCTGTCGGCGCTGCAGAAGGTCGCTTCGGTGGCGAAGACCTACGGCAAGATCACCATCACCGTGATCGGCCATCCCGACAAGGGCGGCAGCGAGGCCGATCGCCAGCGCCTCTCGAGCCAGCGGGCCGAGGCGATCCGGCTGCAGCTGATCGGCATGGGGGTGCCCTCGATCCTGGTGAGCGCCTCGGGCAATCCGCGCAGCACCTGGGAGGACGGCCGCGCCGAACTGGTGATCCATCCAGTCATCGGCGGCTGAACCCGCCCGCTCAAGTTCACCGGCAAGATCGATAAGCTGACCTTCAAGCTCGAACCGGAGCCCCAGACGGCAGCGGCGCGCTAGCGGCTTCAGGCTCTTGCAAACCGGATCCCGAGCGCGAAAGAACCGGAAACGAACGCGATGAAAGGAGTGCTTGTTCTCGCTGCGGTCAGTGAAGCTGCGACCGGAGTGGCGTTGCTGATCGTGCCGTCGTTGGTCGGGCAATTGCTGTTGGGCACGGAACTGACCGGCATCGCGATACCCGTCGCGCGCGTGGCTGGCATCGCCCTGATCGCCCTCGGGGTCGCCTGCTGGCCGGGCCCGCCGCGGGTCGGCATGTTGACCTACGGCGCGGCCGTCACGCTGTATCTCGCCTACCTCGGCTTCGCGGGCGGCATGAACGGCATATTGCTGTGGCCGGCGGTCGTCCTGCACGTGATCCTGACGGCACTCTTGACTCGGGCATCAACAGGCGACAAGGAGATGCGGTCGCGACATTGAGCCTCACGCCATCCGCCGCGGCCATTCGCTGGTTCGCGGCGCAATGCATTTTCTGACCAGCCCCGACGATCGCTAGTCGATGTGGGTTCAAGTCTTGCTCGACAGCCGAGGCTGATGTAGCTAGCCTAACGCGGACCGTGCAAGCCGCCGCCTGGTCTTGGCTCTATTGCGCGCGTCCCTGCACCAGAGAGCCGGAGGTAGCCCATGGTTACCCGGAAACAAGACAGGCAAGCCCGCATCCACAAGGTGCGCCAGTGGCTCAAGGCGCAATTGATTCAAGACGTCCCCGAAGACATCGCCGCGTGTGAATTCGAGTGCCGCAAGCTCGAGTGTCGCCAAGGCGATTGGGAAACTTGCGAGAACCGCCTGCGCGGCATGCGCCGGAACAAGGGTTCCGCGACGTAGAGCGGGTCGCTCGCCGTAGTGCTCGCCCGTGCCAGTCCTACTCCTCGCCGCGCCTAGCGGCCGCTGCGGAGCGACCGTCATCGGGTAGGAGGGGGTGCCGCCGCCCAACGCCGCGAGCTGGAGCGGATGCGCGCTAGCCGAGGACACTCCGAGCCGACAGTGGCTCGGGGAACATCCTCACGCTGTGCGTTTCCTCACGCTCGACATGTCCGCTCAGGGCTGCGACCTGGATCACGCTCGGTGCGTTGGCTTTCGCCCATTCGCGCGCATACATCAATGCAAGAGAGCGGCTCGCAAAGAAGTGCGTCTTCTCGAAGCCGTCCAGATAGACAATCCACCCGTAGGGTTCAGCGGATTCGACACGAAAGAGGTTCACGGTGGCTGCCTTGTCCCGCGGGTTGATCGCGCTGTTCGGCTTTTCACGCATCGACGAATGTCTGGTAGGCGAAGAAGGACTCGAACCCTCAACCTTCGGTAAGGACTGGCACCGTCGCTCTTCCTGTTGAGCTATTCGCCTAGTGGCACCCTAGCCGAGCTGAGGATCGTCAACAGAAAACAATTGTCAAAGGCGCCGTCTGATTCCGCGTTCGCTCGAACGGTGGGCCGCGTGGAGCGCTCCTTGCCCGCCCCGATCCCCGTGTAGCGGCCGCTAGGGTGCGCGAGGGGGCGCCCCGAGCTTCGCTTTTCGCGCCGACCTCTCGCTCCCACCACCCGCACGGGAACACGACTACCAGCTGGTGTCGCTCGCACCAGAGGTGCCAGCCGTCCGGCGTGCCGGTCGCATGCCGCGTCCCCCGCAAGGGGGCGCGTCAACGCCGACCGCGCCGAATCACGTCGAAGCGCAGGCCGCTCGAGCCCTCGCCGCGACCGGTGTCTTGCTGCGGCCGATCCACAGCAGCGCGCGGCCCTGCGCGTCGCGCGCGTAGTTGAAGGCGCGCTTCAGCTCGATGCCGTCGCGCGGCACCTCCTCCTCCTCGACGCGCAGGTAGTCGGTGCTCGACCGCCGCGTTCGGGTCCAGCCGCAGAATGCTCGCCGCGCGGGTGGAACATGAAGCCCTGCAGCGGTTGTCGGGCGACCCTGCTCGGGCTTCTGCTCGACGAACGGCGCCGCGCGCAGGCGCTCGATGAACGCCTTGTAGTCGGCGTTGCGCGGGTCGTTCAGGCGCAGCGGCGTCGACCTGGTAGTGGTGCGTCGACGACGCCGCGCTGCAGCTGGATCGACCAGTTGAACGGTGTCGCGCCGGCCTTCTTGACCGGCAGGAACGGGATCCAGTGCGCCGGCCACCGGCGTCTGCAGCCGGTAGTTCAGCGGCGCGCCGCCGGCGCGGCGACTGCGTCGGCCGGCGGGCGCAGCGCCTGAGTCGTCGACAGGCGGTTGCTCTCGAACTTGCGATCCAGCGGCTCGCCCGAGGTGCCCTGCACGCGTCTTCTCGATGCCCCACACCATGTTGGCCATCTCGTCGCGCATCATCAGCACGTGCTCGAGCGGCGGTCCCTCGAGCGTCTTCAGCGCCGGGCACAGGTACAGGATGTCGTCGAGCCGCGGGCGCGGCACGAGCGGGCTCGCCGCTGACGCTCATCTCGTACATCGTCCACTGCGTGCCGTCGAGGTTGCGTCGCCGGCGGGATCTTCACGGCGATGCCGAAGTTGTCGAGCACGTCGAGCTGCGTGCGACGCGGTACAGCGCGTTCACCGGCAGCGTGACCGGCAGCGTGAACCAGTCGTTGCCGAAGACCAGCGCGTACTCGAGCACCGCCAGCCGCGCGAGATCGTTCTTGGCCGCGCCGAGCATGCCGAAGTTGACGCGCCCGTCCTCGAACTCCCAGTAGCGATCGGCCGGCATGCCCGGGTAGCGCGCGATCGTCGGCATCGGCGGGCGCTTCGGTGCGACCTCGATCGACCGCTACGTTCGGGCCCGGCTTGCGCCTGGCGGCGCTGACCGTCGAAGGTGTGCCAGTCGAGCCGGCCGTCGGTGTACTCGTCGGCGTCGAGTCGCAGGAGCGGCTGCGTGCCGTCGGCCTGCAGCGCGAACGCGTACTCCAGCCGCTGCGGGTTCCAGTACGGGCTGGCGCCCGGCGTCGCTGCCGTCGACGCGCGAGCTCGTCGAGCCACGCGCATCCATTGCGTCGCGGCACGTCGCGAAAGCTCGCCAGCTGCCCGGCCGCGACGCCGAGGCCGGCGGCGAAGGCATCGAGCGCGGCGTCGTTGCCGAGCGAGCGGGCCGCAGTTCGGCCGCGATCGCCAGCGCGTCGATCGCTTTGCCGTCGAGCAGCGCGTTCCAGACGAAGCCGGCGTTGTCGGCCGACCGGGTCCTGCGGGGCGGCGATGCCGGCCGGATAGCCCTGCAGCAGCGTCGGCAACGCGCCGCTCAAGCCCGCGGCGCGCAGCATGCCGCATCAGGTGCTGGCCGGCCTGGGCGTTGAGCTTCGGATGCGTCGGCAGCACCTGCTCGCGCTCGACCAGCGCCTCGATCGGGCGGTGCGCCCGCGAGCGCCTGCGCCGGCGCGCCGCCCCCGACGAGCGACGTGACCGGGCACGCCCTCGATGCGCAGATCGGCCTTGATCGGGCTGCCCGCATCCTCGCCCTGGAACTCGTTGAACTGCCATTGCCGCGCGAGCATCCACAGCGGGTCGGCGACGCGCGCCTGCAGCGCCTCGGACACGTCGTCGCTGGTCGGCAGCGGCTCGAGGCGCGACCACGTGGTCGCTGACGGATCGGGCTTGGCGATGATCGCCGCGAGCGACTGGATCCCGATCGCGGCGGCGGAGACTCGGAAGGCCATGGCGCAGCGTCCCTTACTCGAACAGCGTGGTCGTGCCGGCGGCCATCTTCATGAAGCTCGTATCACTGTTCTGACCATACGCAGCGCGTAGCACCGCGAGGTTCTTGTCGAGCAGCTTCGCGAAGTCGACCGACGGCACGTCCTGGCTGGAAATTGTTGGACAGGAAGATGCCGGGCAGCACCAATCCGAGGCCCGTCAGGTCCTGCGGCCGCACTGCGCGCAGGCGCGCCAGCGCCATCGCCTCGTTGACCACGCCCACCAGCCCGTCGAGCGTCCAGTTCGCGGCGGCCGGATCGGCCGGCACCGCAAGCAGGATGCATTGCGGCGGGCGGGCACCGGGCGCGTCGAAATGGAAACCGAGCCCGGTGGTCTCGTCGGTCGGTCGGAATCGACTCCGACCATTCGTCGACGAACAGGCCGGCCAGCGTGTCCGCCGCACCGAGCGCCGCGAGCGCCGCCGGCGCATGCGCGACCACCGCGACCACGCCGCGCAGGTCCTGTCCGGGCGCCGGCGGCAGCGCGCCCCAGCGCGCCGCGGCGTCGCGGGGGTACTGCAGCAGCTTGAGGTCGCCCGGCGCGCCGGGCTGACCCATCGCGTCGGCGGCGGTGAGCACGTCGGACAGCAGTCCGGTCACCTCCGCGCACGCAACCGAGCTTCGGCAGCCAGCCGGCGATCGCCAGATCGTCGCCGCCGAGCAGCGTGGCGCGGTCGCCGAGCGTGGTCGCGGCATCGGCCGCATAGCCGCCGAGGTTGAAGCGCGGCAGCATCGGGAACGACTTGCCGAGAATCGCCCGGATGCGATCGAGCGCGGCCTGCGCCTGCTTCGCGAGACTGTCGGTCGCGACCGGCGCCGGCGCCGCATCGAGTCTTCCGGTCACTTCGGCGAGCAGCCCCTTGGCGCGCGCGACCGCAAGCTCGACCGTGTCGCCCGGCGTGACGCGCTCGCCCTCGTTTCCGGCGTCGCACCGGCACCGATGCGCTCGCTCGGCAAGGCGCTGCGCCAGCCGAGCGCGCGCGCCTGCGCGAGCGCTGCGTGCAGCGCGCCGAGCATCGCGACGGTGGCTGGCGCCACGGGATCGAGCGCGGCGAGCGCGTCGGGATCGGTCGGTACGGGCGCGATGGCGGCGCCCAGCGCCGCGATCGCCGCCTGCGCGGGCGTGTCGGCCGCCTGCAGCCGTAGCTTCAGGTCGGGAAGATCGACACCGGCGAACTCGCCGTCGTTCAGCGTCGCGTCGGTCTCGATGCCATCCTCGGCGCGCACCATGTCCATGCGTCGCAGCGCCCGCGCCTTCTCGATCAGTCGGCGCAGCAGCCACGCGAACGACTCGAACGCGACCAGCCCGTGCGTGCCGGCCTGCGGCGAGTCGGCCTGCAGCACGATCGCCTCGCGCTCCGGCGCCGCGCCCGGCCGCGCACGGGCCTGGGCCGAGAGCACCGCGCCGATGCGCTCCTGCACCGCGCTCTGCCCGCCGGCCTGCTGCGCCTCGCTGCCGAGCACGAGCGCGAGCGGCGACAGGCCGAGCTCGTCGAGTCCCGCCTGGAGCGTCACGCCCGTGTCGGCCCACGAGACGATCTTCGCCGGATCCGTCGGCATCGAAGACGGCGTCGAAGATGCTGCGCGCCGAACACGTAGCCCGCCGGGGTCGCCGAGCGAGCGACGCGAGCCATGCGTTCAGGCGCGGCTCGACTTGCGCCGCGAGGTCGTCGTCGGCCACGCCCGCCCACGGGCCGAGGCTCGTCGACTGCATCGCGACGACCACGCGCTGCGTGTAGCCGCGCGTGCTGTGCGGCGTGTCGACGGCGCGCGTTTCGGGCGGGCGCTCCTGCTTGTCGAGTGCGACCATCGCGGCGCCGGCGCCGTCCATGTTGCCGCCCGCAACCTGGAACACGCTCTCGGCGAGCAGCAGGTCCGACACGGCGTCCAGCTGGTCGACTCAGCTCGTCGATGATCTTCCCGATCGTGGCCCGCTCGCTCGCGGCCAGCACGAGCGGCAGCACGGACGCGGCGATGTGCCCGATACCCTTCTCGCGGTACTCGGCGACGAGCCGCACACCGTCGATGACGTTGCGCGCGGCGATCGCCTCCTTCGCCTCGTCGCCCGCGTTCCGGCCCGCCGGCAGCAGCGGAAACGCGCGGCGCAGCTCGAGAATGTGCTGCGAGCAGCGCGCGGTCGCGCAAGGCGCGCTCGAAGCGGTAGCCGAGCAGCGCCGCCATCGACTGGCCGCTGGCGAGCCCCTCGAGCAGCCGCTTCGCGCGCTTGACGCGGTGCGAGCGCAGGTCGATGTTGAACGCGCTCGCCGGCGGCCTGCCGGTTGGCGAGATGGCCGCTGCGCAGGATCGCTGCGGTCGCCGCCTGCTGCAGCGACGGCGCGTGCACGTAGCCGTAGCTGTCGGCTGACTGGTCGGCGCGGTCGCACCGAGTCGGGCAGCAGGTCCTCGACGATGCCGAACGCGCCGATGTGCAGCCCTTGCGGCGCCTTCTCGCGCAGCTCGTCCAGCCGCTTGGTGGCGAGCGAGGTGATCCAGGCATCGAGCCGGTGCGAGTACAGGTCGAGCGTGGTCTTGAACGCGTGGCCCAGTTCACCGACGGTGCGGTCCTGCAGGAACGCGAGGCTCTCGTTGAAGCTCGCGATGTTCTTCAGCTGCTCGGGCCAGTTGAGGACGGCTTGCCCGAAGTGGCTGCCGATGAAGCCCTCGACGGTGCTGCTGGCAGTGGTGCCCTCGAGCCGCAGGCCCAGCACCGCGTTGGCGTGGCCGACGTCGAACTGGTCGCCGATCTGCGTCGCGACATCGACGCCGACGTACTCGGCCGGACGCAGCCGCTTCGCCTGGAGCTTCACCGCGGCGCTGAGGTTCGGCCGCTTCGCCACGTGGTCGCGGAAGAGCGCGCGGCCCGACTGGCAGCACCTCCTCGTCGGCGGCGAACGCCAGCATCGCCGCCAGCAGCGACTCGGCATTCTGCATCGCGACCAGCGGTCCGCGGATCGTGTTGGTCGGCTGCGAGAGCAGCTGCCGCAGCGCCTGCGATGTAGTTGCGTCGCGAGCGGCCGGTCCGGCGGCACTTCCTGTTTCGGGTGGTCCGGGTCGCGCTGCACCCACGGGACCGCGTCGAGCGAGTGCGGCTTCGGCCGGACGGCGCACGTCGCGAGGAACGGCGCCTTGGTGGAGAACGGCTGCTTCTCGAGCAGGCTCTCGACCAGTAGGTGCAGGAACAGCCCCTGCCAGGCGGCGAACGGCTCGATGTCCGGGTAGTTCTTCACCGCCGCGGGTCCGACCACCTGCCAGAAGCGCTTGGCGAGGGCCCACGGCTGCATCGCGAGCACCTGATGCAGGCTCTCGGCGCTCGGGTCGCGCAACGTCGGCACGCTCGATGCCGCCAGGTCCCAGTGCGTCCGGAACCAGCTGAGTGCCTCGAACAACTCGCGCTCGATCGGCGAGTTGGCCTTCGGCACGAAGCCGCGCGCGGTGATCGGCAGGATGCCGTAGGGCGTCTTGCCGACGCGCAGCGCCGACAGCGGCCCGCCCGGCCGCAGGAAGCGCATGCCGTACGCGCGCAGCTGGTCGATCGCGGCGTCCTCGATCAGCGTCTGGGCGGTGTCGATCGGGTTCCAGAAGAAGCGCAGCGTGTAGCCGAGCGTCGCATTCCACAGCGCGTTGAGCATGTGGCCGCTGCTGGCCCCTTCCGCCAGGTCGGCGCCCGGGACCAACCCCGCGTCGAAGCCGGCGACCGGCTCGCCGCCGGGCCCGACCGCGGGCTTCGGCACGCCGAGCAGGAGTTGCAGGCGCGCCCCGGCGCTGGCCAGCTCGTCGGCGACCTGCGCCGCAGTCTGGTCCGCCTGCGACGGTTCCAGCGCCGCCACGACATCGGCGCCGTTCGCCGCGAAGCCCGCGCGCGAGGTGCTCGTGTTGTTGGTCGGCGTGCCCTGCGCGACGAACTTCAGGCCGGCGCTGTGCAGGTGGTTGTCGAGCAGGGCTGCGACCGAGTTCGGCCGCCGTCTGCGGCGTCTGCGTCCAGTCGACGCCGAGCACGACGAGGCGGTCGCACGCCATGGGTCATCAGCGTACCGGCCTTCAGGTCGGCCTGGGTGATCGTGATCGCCATGCCGGCCGCTTCGGCGGCGGCGTAGTCGACCAGCCACGCCCGATCGCCGGCGAACGGATCGTATGTGTCCGGGTTCTCGACCAGCAGCGGGTCGAACAGCGGCGAGAGGGCGAGCTGGTCGGCGACCGCGCCGCCCCACTTTCGGAAGATCTCGTCCCCGTTGCGCATGCCGATTGCGACGAAGCGATCCGGCAGCGCCTGCGCGAAGACCTGCGGAGCCTGCGTGGCCGCGAGCGGGATCGCCGCGTCGTCGAACACCGGCTCGCGCATCCGGCCCGATCGCGTCGACGTTGGTCGGCGTCGTCGTGCGCACAACATAGGCGGCGCGCGCAGGTCCGAACACGCGTGCGATCTGCAGCCACGGCGACTGGGCGTCGGCCGGTACGGCAAAGCGCTGGGTCCAGTAGCGCTTGCCTTCGTCGACCTCGTTCGGGGTCAGACCCGGCTCGTGCGTGTAGCCGTGCAGCGTGTCCGGGTAGATGCGGATCATGAGCTTCGAGGTCGCATCGTCGTAGCGCGTCTGCACCGACACCGGCATCAGCATCACCGGGTACGCCGCCGACAGCGCCTGCACCAGGACCGCCGGGTCGCGGCCGCGGCGCAGCTGCTCGGAAAGCCCGCGGATCTCGGTCAGCGCGGCGCGCGCGGCGGCGTCGGCCGCGCGCGCATCGGCGGCGAGCTTTGCGACCCGCCGCTCCTGGCGCGCGAGCGTGCGCGCGTCGGCCCCGCTGCGGCGCATGCGGGCCAGCTCGGCCTGCGATCGCTGATGCTCCGCGCTCGTGCTGCGCTGCCGGCCGCGCTGCTCGGCGAGGCGGGCGCGCGCCCGCTGGATCGCCGTGAAGTTCAGCCGCAGCACAGGCATGTCGCCTCCGTCACGTGGAGAGATCGGCGCCGAGGTAGTAGGCGCGGAACGGCTGTTGCAGGAGCGCCTTCGCGATGTCGGCCGCGGTCGCATCGGCCGCGAGCGTCGGGAAGGACGCGAACGGCTTGTTCGGGACGTTGATCAGCTTCTCCAGGCTCGCGTAGGCGCCCGGCTACGACGCCGACGTGCGACCAGGACAGCGCCTTGTACGCGTTGTAGCCGCCGGCGAGCAGCGCGTTGTTGGGCACCGCCATCTGCACGAGCGCCGACCGCAGCGCGCTCCGCTGCGGCTTCACCGGGGCCGGCTGCCCCTGCGCGGGCACGTCCACGTCGAAGCCGAAGCGCGGCTCGCTCATCTGCTCCTCCAGCACGAAGCACCACTTGGCGACGTCCTGCTTGTCGATATCGAACCCGAAGAACGTGATGTCGGGCGGGATGACGCCGGCGAAGACCGGCTGCTGGATCGCGGCCGCGTTCGGCGGGTTGCCGATGGCGTCCTTCAGGAGCTGCGTATGGTCGGGGCTCTCCGGATCGGGATTGGCCGGGGTGGTGCGCTTCTTCCACGCGTAGACCGCAGTGTTCGGGTAGCGCCGCAGCAGCTGCCCGCGGACCAGCAGCGCGATCCGGTTCGGATCGGTCATGTTCTCGTCGGTGCGCAGTCCGAGCGGCTGCGCACGCCACTGGTGCATCGGCTCCATGTCGTCGAGCAGAAGGAGCCGTTCCGGCGTCGAAGCCGATGCGCCCCCAGAAGCGCTGGAACGGCGTGCCGCGCAGGTCGGTCGGGAAGCCGCGCCACAGCAGCTCGCGGTTCATCTCGAAGTTCGCGCCGGCCATCACCGCGTCGATGAAGAACTGGTTCACCTGCACCAGCATGATCAGGTCCTGCGGCAGGTCGTCGACGCCGGGCATGAACGCGTTCCGGTCGTAGTCGGCGAGGTCGCGGTAGAACGCGTTGCGCAGGTGCGGCCAGGCCATCACGCGGTCGAACAGCTCCGGGATCATGAACCGGTAGTCGGCGAAGCGACCCTTGCCGAGGAAGCGCGCGACGTGCGGGGCTGGCAGCCTTGTCGAGCGCGTGCTGTGCGATCGACACGCTGGCGGCGAGGCGCAGCGGCAAGGTCAGCGCCGGGTCGGTGCGGGCGCGCACGACGCTTGCCGCCTGCGCGAGCGGGAAATCGACCACCTGCACCTGCGACGCGCTTGCCGGCGAAGGCGTCGCGCCAGGTCTGCTGCACACCGCGCGTCGCCACGGTGAAGCGGTTCAGTACCTCGCGATTGCGGATCGCCGGGGGCAGCGTGATGCTGACCACCGGCGGGAGCCCGCCCGTCGGCGGCTTGACCTCGAACTCGAAGCTCGCGTTGAGCGTGAAGCGTCCGGCCGACGCCGCCGGCAGTCGTCATCAGCGAGTTCGGCGGCAGGGCCGCGAACAGGCCTCTCGGCGTTGAACTCGCGCGCACGTGCCGATGTTCACCGTGCCGAGCTTCGTGCCCGCCAGCGCGGCGATCGCGTCGGTGCGCGCGGCGCGGCGCGCCAGTTTCAGCGGCAGCGAGCGCCGCCCTGCGTCGAACTGCGCGGTCACGCGGTCGACCGTGCAACTGGCCGCTGCGCGCGTCGAGCCGCATCGAGTTGACCTGCAGCAGGGCCGTGCTGGTGCTCGATTCGACCAGGAAGCCCTCGACGCCGCGCTTGCCGAGCGATTCGATCTGCGACGCGACGATGCCCCAGTCGCTCGACCGTGACGGTCGGCGAATGCGACGGCGAGCATGCCGAAGCGTTCGACGTGCAGATCGGTGAACACGCCGAGGTGCTGACCGGCGCGGATCTTCAGGTCGGGCACGCCCTTCGTCGCGAGCGCCTTCTGCGCCGCGCTTGCGCCGGCGAGCGCCTGCTTCACCTCGCCGACGGTGAACGTGCCGCGCCCGCAGTCCGACCGCGCGCCAGGTCGATCGGCGCGTCGTCGGCGGCGCCGCCCAGGTCGACGCCGTCGAACAGCGTCGTGCCGACGATGCCGTCGGGCGTGAACGCATTGACCGAAAACGCCGCCGGGCTTGCTCGTCGCCTGCGCCATGGTCGCGACGATAGCTGCTCGTCAGCCGACGGCAGCGCGTCAATCGCGCCGTTCAGCCGCGCCGCCATGCGCAGCGAGCGGTCGCGCCGGGCTCGCGACGCGGCGCATCGCCGCGTCGACCAGGCCGCGCGGCATGCTCGAGCGATCGAGCCGGCCGCCGAGCGACGCGATCTTGCCGTTGATGCGGTAGGTCTGCGCCGGCGTCCCGAGCGCCTCGATGCGCGGCAGCGCGGGCCCGAACAGCTGCAGCACGCGCTCGGGCGGCAGCACGTCGTAGTGCTTGCGCTTGAGCGCGCCGAGCGCCTCGATCGCAAGGCGCGTGAGGTTGAACTTCATCTCCGCGCTCAGGATGTCGCCGATCTGGTCCCAGCAGGCGTCGACGTAGTCCTCCTGGTTCTTGCGCACCACCTCCGCGCCGTACCCGGCCGCGCCGCGGTAGCGCGGATTCAGGTTCAGGTCGGCCAGCCAGTGCTTGCCGAGCCTTGGCGCGCCGGCCGGCCCGACGCCCGCGCGAAACACCTGGTGTTTCTTTGCGTGCCAGCCGCCGACCATCGGCGGCTTGACCTCGATGCGTCGCCCGTGCGGCGTTGGTCGCGCCGTCGCCGACCGGGTTGACGACCTGGTCCTGCGGCGTGTTGACGATGATCTCCAGGCTCTCCGCCTGCGTCGGCGTGCGGCGAGCGCGCCGGGCTTGAAGCTGATCGGCACGAGCGCGCCTTCCATCGTCGTCTGCAGGCCCGGGTGTCGCGCCGTTGAGCAGATCGTCGACCTGCATCGGGATCGTGCCGACGTGCGGCGAGCTGCGCCTCGACCGGGGTGCCCTTGTACGAGCCCGGCGTGCGCAGGCGGCGCGCGAGCGATTCGAAGTCGCCCTTCGGGCCGGTCGAGAACTCCCAGTGGTAATACACCGGCAGCACCACGTCGGCCGCGACCGCCTTGTTCCAGGCGGGCGCGAGCGTCGTCATCGCCGGGTCGTCCTCCGCCGCGACCGGCCCGAGCCCGCGCAGGCGCCCCGGCTCGAACGCCGGCACCACGCAGGCCACGTAGTCGGTGCGCTCGGCGAGACGCCGCGGGCAGACGAGGCGCGAGATGTTGCTGGTCGGCTGGTTCTGCAGGTCGGTCTGGATCTGCGCTGCGTCCTCGTTGACGAGTTGCGAGTGCGCCCACGACCACGAGTCGGCGAGGTCGGGCAGCTCGCTCGCGACATCCGCCGCCTTGATGCGGATCGACGGCAGCGGCGCGCCCTGCGCCATCCGCGGCAGCCCGGTCTTCGCGACCTCGAGCACCAGCAGCACCAGCCAGGGCCGCAGCCGCCGGTCGTCCTGCGCCTTGGCCGGCGTCAGCATCCACGGGAAGTCGGGCGGGTCGAAGTCGACGATCGCGAGATAGTTCGGCTCGAAATTGCGCGCGTTCGGCTTCGGATCGGTGCGCACGACCAGTCGCGTGTCGATGCCGATCACATCGCCCGGACCGTGGAGGCGCATCGGCAGCGGCGCGATCGCCGTGCCGTCGTGCGGGGCGGCGAGGCGTGACGCCGACCTGCGCGCTGCCGCGGGCCGGGAGCGGAGCGCCGTTGCCGAGGTTGTCCGCGGTATCGAGCGCCACGGCAAGGCCGCGCCGCACCCAGGGCAGGAACTGATAGGCAATGGCCATCTCGCGCTCCCTGGGCGGCTCTAGAACGCCATCTCGAAGGCTTCGACCACAGCGACGCCGGGACCCGCGACCTCGGCCTCGTCTTGCGCGTGCCAGAACGACTGCGCGGCGCGGCCGCCGAGCGTGCTGCCCGCCATCGCGCCGGCGCCGGTGTCGAGCGTCTGCAGCGGCGGCGGGTTGACCTTGATTTTTACCGCGTCCTCGGGCAGCCGCCGCGCCTTGTCGCGCAGGACGGAGCGGCCGGCCGCGCCCATGTCCAGGGCGCCCAGGCCAGGTGCGCCGCCGAGAACAGCCCGGCGGCGACGATGCCTCGTCGGCTCCGCGGGCGTCGAGAGGTTGACCTCCTCGTAGTCGAACTTGTCAGCGACCGGCGCGCCGAACAGATAGTCGCGCTGGCCGACCTCGAGGCCGGACTCGAAGCGGTCGAACGACGGCTTGCCGAGCAGGTCGTCCTCGTTCATCTCGACGAACTGCGCGATCGGGAAGTTGTCGTCGAGCCTGCGGTCGGCGATTCTTGACGATCGGGCCGAACGAGATCGTGGCGATCGCGATCTGCTTCTCGCCCTCGATCGCGTCCGAGCCGAGCTTGGTCGAGCGCCTTGGCAAGCGGCATGCGCTTCTGCACGAACTGCAGCAGCGCGTTCGGATGCGCGAGCAGGCCCGGCGCCGGCGGCAGCTTGATCAACGTGACGAAGCCGTCGTCGGCGACCGGCAGCACCGCCGACCAGTTGACCGGCGTGCCCTTGTCGTCCTGGGCCTTCGAGCTCCTTCTGCAGCTCGTCGACCAGCGTGAGCTTGCGCACCGGCGTGTCGCGGTCTTCGCCCCAGGTCTCGTCGACGTGGAAGCTGAAGTCGGGCAGCGGCCACGGCGTGTGGATCGTCGCCGGCCGACGATGTGCCAGCGCCCCGGGCCGGCGAGCAGGCCGTAGATGTCGACGCTCGCGAAGTCGATGTCGAACACCTCGACGCCGGCCCAGACGTGGATGTCGACCTCGAAGCGGAACTTCGGAACGATGTAGATGATCGCGTTGAACTCGAAGCCGCCCTCGAACGCGGCGATGCCGACGTCGCCCCACACGCGCATCGACGAGCCGCCCTGCACGGTGGCCGACGTGACCGCGAAGTAGCCCTCGAAGCTGCATGCCGACGATGCCGATCGAGAACTCGGCGCCGACGCGCTGGAACGGCGCCGGGATGTCCGGCGGGATGTCGGTGAAGCGCGGATGGAAGCCGCCGGCGCTGATCAGGAAGCTCGGCTTGTCGCCGAACAGCGCGCGAAACGCGAACTGGCCGGTCAGCGAGATGAACAGCACGCGCGAATCGCGCAGCAGCGCCGTCGATCCAGAACTTCAGCGGGTCGAACACGACGCCGCCGGCGATGTCCATCTGCAGGTAGAGCAGCGCGAGCGACTTGTCGACCAGCGGCGGCAGCTGCACGATCACCTGGCCGACGACGACGATCTGGCTCGGCTCGATCAGCACGCCGATGCGCGCGATCACCAGGCTCGGCGTGCCCCAGCCGAGCTCGAGCATCGGCCCGATCACGAAGCCGCCGGCGCTTGAACGGGAAGATCGTGCGCAGCTGGTTGATGATCTGCGGCGCGTTGGCGATCGGGTTCTGCGGGAACAGGAAGCTGTCGAGCGAGCCGGTCGAGAGCCCGGCGCTGAGCGCCTGCGTGTCGATCGTGTGCTGCACGCCGAGCAGGCCGCCGATGCCGGTCATCGTGAAGCCGAAGCCGAGCTGGATCGGCGGCAGCTGCGCGGTGATGATCAGCAGCAGCGACCAGCCGCCGCGGGTTCTTGGTCGACAGCAGGCCGATCGCCTTGACGCCGATCTGCATCAGCTTGATGTCGAGGATGCCGCCGTACTCGCCGCGCGGCTCGTCGAAGAGCAGGAAGCCGCCGCCCTTGACGACGCCGGCGTCGATCGCGAGGCCCGCGCCCGACGGCGGCTTCAGGCCCCACGCCGCGAGCGGTGGCGGGCCGCCGCCGAGCATGTTGCCGAGGTTCAGCTTGGTGCCGAGCCGATCGATCGACCCGGCGAACGGGCCGATCGCGACCTGGAACGACCCCGCGATCTCGATGTCGACCTGGTTCAGGTTGGCGCCCTTGATCAGATCGAAGTAGAGGAACGGGATCTGCACCGGGCTGTTCGGGATCTTCTCGAGCGGGATCGTCGCCTTCAGGCCGGTACCGTCCTTCAGCCGCAGGCCCGCGGCGTCGGCGATCAGGCCGAACGTCAGCGCGACCTCGATCGCGTCGCCGATCACGGCGCCGAGCAGCGCGTCGTCGCCGATCCTCAGCACCAGCTTGCTGTCCTTCAGGTCGAACTCGACCTGCGGCGCGTTGCCTTTCAGCGTGATGCCGCCGGATAGCTCGCCGATCGAGAAGTGCGTGCCGTCCAGGGGCCCGAGCACGATCGGGTTCGCGCTGCTCTTGCGCGCGAATGCGAGGCCGATATCGATGTTGCCGCTGAAGTCGGGCCGCGGGATCTGCGCCGGCAGCGGCACGAGCGGCGGCACGCTGAACTGCGCGCGAAAGCCCGCACCCGAGGAAAACTGCAGCTCGAACGCGTCGCCGACCGCGGCTTGCGTGCGCAGCGTGCTCGACAGCTCGGCGAAGAGCTTCGTCTCCGCCGCGATCGTGTTCAGGCCGAGCTTCAGTTCGAGCTTCCTCGAGGCGTCGTCGCTGCGCGCGAGCGTGAAGGCTTTGTGCTTGTCGATTGGCGGCAGCGCGATCGCCACCGGCGGCGCGGCCACAGGCACCCCGGCACCGGCAAACGAGCGGTCGAGGATTGTGCCGACCGCGATGATCGCCAGGCCGAGGATCATCTGCGGCTCGGCGACCTGCGCGTCGCTCAGCCCCGGGTTGTTCGTGAGCAGCAGGACCAGCTTGCGTGCCGGCGGTTTGTTGTCGGGCTCGTCGGCGTCGCCGCTCAGGATCAGCAGCAGCTTGGCGATCGAGTAGGCGCTCGGCGGCTTGTCCGGGATCGGCGCTCGTAATGCGGTCGATCTGCTGGATGACCTTGCTCAGGTCGTCGAGCCCGATCGCGCCGGCATCGATGTCGGCCAGTACCTCGCCGAGCGTGCGCAGCGCCGCGAGCGTCTCGCCGGTGACCATCGCCGCGACCGCGAGCGACTGCGCTTCGGCGCGGGTGGCCGCAAAGGCGCCCGGGTCGATCGTCGCTGCGGTCTTGTCGAGCTGCAGCCCGAGCTTCGTGCGGAGGATGTCGGTCAGCGGACCGGCGAGGTTTGCGGGGCCGCCATTGCGGGGAATCTCGGACTGCAGCTTGTCGACGGCCGCCTTGAACCACTTGAAGGCGCGCAGAAAAACCTTGTCGGACGTGCCCGCCACGCGTGCCTCTAGCGCAACGGCGGCGCGGAAAGGTGGCCTGCCGCGCAGGGCAGTTCGTTGCGCCGGCTCAAGGTGCCGGCAGCGGAGTCTGATGGGGTCACGACGTCCTTTGCTGCGAGATGCGACGCTTCGCGACTCGCTCGCCGCCGCGAATCGGGGAGCGCGTCACGCGATCGTACAAGGGACGAGTGGCTTTTTACGCTCCGGGACGCGCTTCGTACACTAGACAAATGGCCTAGCGCTACAAGGGAACGACCGCACCCCGGCTACGGAACGTCCGTTTGACAGCGGCGCAGGTGGGCGAGCCGGCGCATGCGCGCCCGTCAGCGCGACTGAGCGGGATCCCGACCCGCGCGCCATGCGCCGGGCGCGCATGCGCGCTGCGATCTTGTGCGTCGCACCTTCAGCCCGGGTCGCGCGGACGAATCTCGCGCCCGGCATCCCCCTCGATGATGCGGCCCTTGCCGGTGCGGAGGGACCGGGCTTTCCACCACGCGTAGCCCACGACGAGGGCCGCCACCATCAGGAACACGAGGAGGATCGCGAGCGAGAAGGCCAGGGTGATTGCGAGGATCAGGAGGCCGAGCGCGACCGCGAAGACGCGAGCCAGAGCGTCGCTTAGGTGCCAGCGTCGCCTCATGCCAGTTGGGGCGGGCGCTTTCAGCCCGCCATCCGCGAAACACGTGGCGGAGTGAAGGCCGCATCGACGACCCACCCGTTCCTCGACGCGTGCAATCGTGCCACCGCGATCGCCGGGGAGGCGAAGGCGCCTGTCAGCGACACGATGCAGGCGTCCTCGATGCGCGAATGCATCGGCTCAGCCTGCGCCGCCGAAGGGACGGGCGAACACGGCCGGTCCCAATGGCGCAGCGTGACCCAAATCGGGTCGCCCGTTCGCGGCAGCGGGAGCACCGCACCCTGATCGAGAACGATCTCGTCGCCACACGGATCGATCGTATAACCGGGCTCGATCCGGATGCGGCCGTGCTCGGCCCCGCCGCCCGGTTCGACGCCGACACCGAGGCCGTCCACGATGCCTACGCCATGGAGCGCACGATTGTGGCGTCGGCGCTTCTCGCGGTGATAGTCCTGCTCGGCCTGCAGCGACGCCGCGTCGAAAAGCTGTCCGGTGAAGAACCGCGGGCGCGAGATCGTCCCGCAGCCTCGCCCACACGGATCGGTCAGTCGCGACAGCGACCCGACGGCCCGCAGCGCCGCCCGGCGACCTTGTTCCGAAAGGGTGCCGGACCGGTAGAGGACCAGCTCCGAGAGAAATGCCAACACGTCCAGCAGCGTCACGCCGGGGTCCCGAACGTTGAAGTCCGTCCAATCCGGATGCGCGCGGCGAACGATCTGCGCAATCTCGTTGGCGAGGGTTCGCACGACGAATTCATCCGTCGACGTCGCGACGCCGGGGATGGCCTTCGGTTGGCCGTCGTACTCTTCGATGTACACGCCCGGGTGGAGATATTCCGGCATCGATTCCTCCGAAACAATGAGTGAAGATCCCTCCTCAGGGCACGCCGGGGCGTGATGACGCTATCCACTTAAGAACACACCACGAGGAGGCGTCGCGTTTCCGATTGTCGACCCGAATGACCGGGTCGGGAAGGGGATATACGAATGGATTCGCCGGCGCGGGGCACGGCGGAGAACAACGTGGTTCGCCGCACTGGGTGCGTGCAATGAACGAAAGTGGCAGCGGCTGGTCCAGGGTGTCTCCCGGCCGCGCGTGCTCGGCATCACGCAAGAGGAGGCGTTGCGCCGCATCCAGGACCGCATCGGAGTGGGTCGCGTGGCCGAGCTTTACGAGATCGCTCATGTTTTCGCGTTCCGAGCATCTGACAAGGCGAGCTGCTTATCTGGCACTACCGTGACGATGGACGGCGTTCAGTACCCCGTGATTGTCTAGACAATCCGGAGTCAGGTCACGTTCGCTGCTGCACAACTGGGGGACTTTTTGGGGAGGGGGTCGTGGGTTCAAATCCTGCCGGGCACGCCAGAATTCAAAGGGTTAACGGTTAGCAGCGACCGCCCCTTCTTCGGGCTAGCGCCGGGCTAGCGCCTCACAATGGCCCCGCCTCCCGTTCCCACCACCCGCAGGGGAACACGAACCACCTGCCGGGCTGCTCGCACCATAGGGGCGACCACCCGTCCGCGCGACGAACGTGGCGTGGCGCCAGGAACGCGCCGGATGAGGCTCGCTACTTGGTCCGCCTATCAGCGCGGCGTGCAGGTCTCAAAGGCCTCCTCTATCACCAGTGCGGCGGGGGCGCAGAAATCCGCGAAGCGATTGCTGTACACCGCGACCAGCATTCCGCCCGCACGGCGGTCCTCAAGCGTCACGACAAGGTAACCCGATGCGCCCCTCGCGCTTACCTCGGCGCTGCTTGGGCGTGGCCGTCGCACGACTGTCTCCAATCCAAGATCCCGCTCAAGTGCCATCCCGAAGCAGTCCGCGACATTCGCGACAGGCCCCCCCGCCCGCTCATACATCCACGGTTGCGTGCTCTGGCGCACGCCGGTGGGCGTTACCGCGCAGCCAGTCACGGCCAGTGAAATCAGAGTCAGCAAAGTCCGCATGTCTCACTCTCCCCCCGAGGAAGATCGGTCCCCCTCCGGCGCGGCAAGGATACCGGCGAACCCGGCTCACGACCATCGGCCCCGCCGCCCGCTCCCACCACCCGCACGCGAATACGACGACAAGCCAGTGACGCTCGCACCATAGGTGCCAGCCGTCCGGCGTGCCGATCGAGTAGCGGCAGGTGTGGCACCCACGCTCTAGGTTGTCGCGCCATGGAGGGAAGTAGCCTTCGCCCATGGCGCAAGGCTATGGCTCCCGGTGGCTTGCTGCGCGAGCCTGTGCGCTCGCCGCGTTCCTCCTCTAGGCCTTCCGGCGTATTTGCAATCCGACCGCCATGTGCTGAAATAGTCAGATGCTCGGCTCGGCCAGCTCGCAATGGGCCTTGGAGCAGCTTGTCAGATTAATGCATCCGCGGAGGGATGACGTCCATGGATAAAGAAAGAACATCAAGCGCCAAAGCCGGTCGCCGGGACTTCATCAAGAAAGCAGCGTATGTTGCGCCGGCGATTCTGACCTTGGCCGTTGCGCCGGCGTATGCGAAAGCGGGATCGGTGAAGCCGGTGAAGGAAAAACCGAAGAAAGAAAAGTAAGGGAGAGAGCCCTACCTTACCTGTAGGATGAGTTGACGAGCCCCGCTTCGGCGGGGCTTTCATTTCCGCTCCCGCCTCCCGCTCCCACCACCCACACGGGGACACGACTACGGACCGGTGACGCTCGCGACCACAAGGTGCGACCACCCGTCCGCGCGTCGAACGCGCCCGTAGCCCCGGCAGGCGCGGCCGAGCGCCGCGTCAAGGCACGGCTCAGAAAGATCGAACGGTCCCCGCGTGGTCGTGACGGCGGGACTAAACCCGCCGCTGCGGCGGGTATGCCATTCGACTACCGCAACACCATCGAACGCGCGGGCATGAACGAACGCACGGCGCAACGGTGGCGGGGGATCAACAGCATGCCGGCCAGCAATCACGCCGTCCGCGAGCAAAAAAAACGGCCCCGCATGGACGACGAGGGCCGAAGCCGGGCGCCCCAGCAAGGGGATTGTTTCCGCGCTGCGCCCAGACGAACATGATCGCGCACGACTACATGGCGTCTTCTGCCCCAATGTATTAGGTCCGTGCTTTAGCCCACGCCTTTCACCGAAGTTGACAAATTCGTCGTTGGGAATCGCTTCCGTCTCGGCCGGCCCCGACCTCCCGCTCCCGCCACCCGCACGACGACCACCAGCCGGTGCCGCTCGCACCGTCGTCTTTTGCCGTGAGCCCGCGGCGAGGCCGTAGTGCTTGAGAAGGAGCGCCCGCAGCTTGTCGACCATGGTTACTCCGGATTGAACGGCGTCGAGCTTGATCGCCCGCGAGATGTCCAGACTGGCAAGGACGCCCACGGGGCTCCGATGCGCACCGGCGTCGGCACCGTTTACAGTCCGCTCGTCCCATCTATCCGGCGAGTCTGGCAAGGGCTTGAACTATCGATTCTTTTTAAAAATGGCACGCATGATGCGTGCATCTTTCGCTGCAAGGCCTCGCCGGGCCACTTCGGATCGTGACCTGTCATCTCAGGGAGAGAATCGTCATGCGCATCCGCTGGAGCAGCGTCATCGCAGGTTTCTTCGCCCTGACCGCCTGCACGACTGCGCAGGCCGCCATCGTGTCCTGGACCGATTGGACGGCTGTGACGACAGCCGCCCCCGGCGCGCTCGGCACGCTGGATGTGAACGGCACCGCGGTGGGCGTGACGTACTCAGGCCTATCCGCGTTCGTGCAGACGAGCGGCGGGATCAACTACTGGAACCCGTCCGCGCCCTACATCAGTTCGACCGTGAGCAATGCCCCCCCGGGCACCGACATCGTCGCTCTGAGCTCGGGCGGAACCAAGACCATCAGCTTCTCTACGCCGGTCGTCGATCCCCTCCTCGCGCTCGTCAGCTGGAACGGCAACACGGTCGACTTCAACACACCGATCCAGATCCTGAGCTTCGGCGCCGGATTCTGGGGCAACGGCACGCCGATCCTGAACGCCAACGCCGACGGCTTCTTCGGGCAGGGCGAGGTGCACGGCGTGATCCGCCTGCCCGGGACCTTCACCTCGATCACCTTCACGGACACCAGCGAGAACTGGCACGGATTCACGATCGGCGTCGTCGGGCTCGCTACGCCGAACGGCGCGCCGGAGCCGGGGACGATCGCGCTTCTCGGCCTCGCCCTCGCCGGTCTCAGCTTCGCGCGGCGCCGCAAGCCTTGTTGAGTGGCGCAAAGCGCAACAGGACCCCGCGCGCGTGGCGGGGTTTTCGTTTGTGGGGCGGCGGAAGGTCGCTCGCCGCGCCTAGCGGCCGCTGCGGAGCGACCGTCATCGGGTAGGAGGGGGTGCCGCCGCCCGACGCCGCGAGCCGGAGCGGATGCGCGCTAGCCGAGGACACTCCGAGCCGACAGTGGCTCGGGGAACATCCTCACGCTGTGCGTTTCCTCACGCTCGACATGTCCGCTCAGGGCTGCGACCTGGATCACGCTCGGTGCGTTGGCTTTCGCCCATTCGCGCGCATACATCAATGCAAGAGAGCGGCTCGCAAAGAAGTGCGTCTTCTCGAAGCCGTCCAGATAGACAATCCACCCGTAGGGTTCAGCGGATTCGACACGAAAGAGGTTCACGGTGGCTGCCTTGTCCCGCGGGTTGATCGCGCTGTTCGGCTTTTCACGCATCGACGAATGTCTGGTAGGCGAAGAAGGACTCGAACCCTCAACCTTCGGTAAGGACTGGCACCGTCGCTCTTCCTGTTGAGCTATTCGCCTAGTGGCACCCTAGCCGAGCTGAGGATCGTCAACAGAAAACAATTGTCAAAGGCGCCGTCTGATTCCGCGTTCGCTCAAACGGTGGGCCGCGTGGAGCGCTCCTTGCCCGCCCCGATCCCCGTGTAGCGGCCGCTAGGGTGCGCGAGGGGGCGCCCCGAGCTTCGCTTTTCGCGCCGACCTCTCGCTCCCACCACCCGCACGGGAACACGACCACCAGCCGGTGACGGTCGCACTAAAGGTGATGCCCGTCCGGCGTGCCGGTCGAGTTACGACAGGTTCGGCAGTCCCGCTCGACCGCGCCTCCCGACGCATCTCGCGCCGCTAAGAAGTCATCGACATCCTCGTCAACAATTCCCAGCTCCCTAAGCAGCTGCAAATCGGCGACGCCGAAGCCTTCCGCTCTTACCACGCACACAGGAACACGACGACGAGCCGGTGACCCTCGCACCATAAGGTGTCGTCTTTCACGAAGCTCGATAGCCCATTACGAGGCTCAGAACCCCGGGGGTCGGGGGATTACTGGATTTGTACAGGTTGGTTCACGAGATTTGACACACACCCAATGCTTCGTCGCATAAGCTGTGCTTAACACAACTTTGCTACCACCAGTCACCTCAGCGGCCTAGGCGAATGCCGTCTATGTGCTTTGCTGATTTCGAATCGCAACTCGAGTGAGGGGAAACAAGTGGCGATGAAGATGAAGGAGCGGCGTCGCAGGAATCAGATGGTGATAGTGGACCGCCGGAGAGGGAAGATCCGAATGTACGGCGAGATCGTTCTCTGCGCCGCGCTGGTCGCGAACTGGATGTGGCTTCTGCGGTAACGCTGTCCGCGGACTGTTCGTGTCCTGTCCGCGCAACCTGATCCGATGGCTGTGGCCGTGATCGGGCCGACCCCGCCGATGGCCTCCAGGCGCGGGCTGGGCTCGCTGGTGCGATGCCAGCGAAGCAGCTCTCGCTCGACCTGACTCACACGCTCTGAGAAATAACGCAGCTGCTCGCTGAGCAGGGCGCGCATCGAGCGCGCTATGGGGGCAGGGTGGTGTCAGTCTCTTCAAGGAGCTTCGGTAGGGCTTGGGGCAGGGCCTTGACGCCTTGCCGGATCACGATGCCAAACTCGGCAAGATGGTCGCGAATCGCGGCCAGATCCAGGCCAATCGTCGTAATCTTCATTTAGACGTCCCCTCTCCTTAAGTGGTTGACACGCACGACCACTTTGGCACGTCGATGCCGTAGCGGGTGGGGGACGTCCATCCCATTAAATCCCGCCGGATGCGCCCGTGGGTGTCCTTAGTCGTGGTGTACGACGGATGGCCGTATCACGGCCGGCGATAGGTCACGCCGTAGTTCGCATAGATCCCGGCGATCGTGCCGTCTGCAACGAGTCCGGCGACCGCCGCGTTGACCGCCTCGACGAGCGGTGTATCGGCCCGGCGCAGGCCTATTGCGACGACCCATTTCAGTTCGGGCTCGGAGTCCTCGGCGTGGACAAGCGCGACCTTGCGGGCAGGATTCGTGAGGTTGAAGTAGCCGATCGACGCCGGCGATACGGCCGCGGCATCGACTTCGCCTTTCGCGACCGCCTCGAGCATGTCGTCCTCGAACCCGAACGGCACCATGCGCGCCTCGGTCTTGCTGACGATCAGGCTCGCGAGCGAGTTCATCATCACGCCGACGCGGCTTCCCGCCTTCAGGTCACGATAGGCTGCGACAGTCGGCTGACCGGGCGCAAACGCGAGCGCCACGCCCCCGGTCTGGTACGGCAGGGAGAGCTTGATCGCGGGTCCCTGGATCTCCGGCCGCGCAATCGTGTCCATCAGCATGTCGCAGTCGACGGTCGCAGCGCGCATGCGCGGCACGATCCAGTCGACGTGCAGCCGCAGTCCGAGCCGTCCGGCGAGCGCGCGGGCGATCTCGATCTGGAACCCGGGGCGCTCGGGACGGTTGCTGGAGTAGGGCAGTGCGTTCGGGTTCGCGCAGACCGCAATCTCGCCGCGCGCGCGGATCTCCTCGTAGGGCCGCGGATACGCAGGCGCCGCCGATAGCACGTAGAGCAGGAGCGATGCCACGACGCTCGACGGCACGTGCCGCAAGCTCAAGGCTTCAGCTCCCGGATGTAGGCGACGATCGCCTTTAGCTGCTCGTCGCTAAACGTCGATCCGAAGGCGGGCATGTGACCCGGTTTGCCGGCCCGGATGCGCGACTCGATCTCGGCATCGGTGAGCGTCGTGTGCATGAGCTTCGGCCCCTTGCCGTTCTCCCGTCCGCCCTTGAAATGGCACCAGCCGCAACTCGACGCGAATAGCTGGTTGACGTTGATGCTGGCAGGACTCGCAGCGGTCGCGTCTGGCGCCACATCGGCCGCGCCCTTCTTCGCCGGGGCGCCTTGCACGTGCTGGCCGGACTGCATCGGGCCGGGCTTGTCCTGGGCTGGCACCGGCGCACCAGCGGAAGCGAGGCACAGGCCAAGCGCCACCGGGATCGCCCTGATCGAGATGTCGAGGAACGGTCTCAGCATCTTGGAGCGGCGCAGCGAAGAGGCGCGTCGCGCCTCTCCGCTTCCGACGACCCGCGTGCCGCTCAGGGCAGCGCGAACACCTTCAGGACGCCCGAGTCCTTCGGCATCTGCGCGAAGACGCCGCCGAAGAACGCGCCATAGTCGTCGCCGGCGAGGCCGCCCCAACCGGTCATGACCGCCACGTACTGCTTGCCCTTGGCGCGATAGCTGATGATCCCGCCGTTGTGGCCCTGGCCGTTGTTGTGCTTCCACAGCTCCTTACCGGTCGTCGCGTCATAGGCGCGCAGCCAGCCGCGCGCGTCGGGGACGAACAGCAGGTTGCCGCCGGTGGAGAGCAGGCTCGCGAGTGGCGGCTCGGGGAACTTGACCTCCCACTTCATCTTGCCGGTGATCGGGTCGCGCGCCGAGACGTGACCGTGCGCCTGGTCGCCCTTGGGATGCGTGATGTTGAAGTTCGCGCCGATGTTGAGCTGCGCCATCGGCTCGAGCACCGGCGTCGTCTTGACGATCTCGAGGTCCATGCACCACTCGTTGCCGACTTTGTAGAGCAGCCCCGTTTTCGGGTTGTACGAACCCATGTTCCAGCTCATCCCGCCGGCGATGAACGGGCACAGGTTCTCGTGTTTGCCTTCGGTCATGTCGCGGCGACCGACGAGCTCGCCGTTCGGCTTGATGTCCTGCACGAAGTTGATGTGCTTGATCAACCGCCAGACGTTCACCACCTTGCCGTTGCGGTCATAGACCCAGACGAAGCCGCTCTTGCTCGGGTGGACGACGAACTTCTTCCCGCCGCGCTCGACCATGATGAACTCGCCGGTGGCGCTGTCGAAGTCCCACGCGTCGTGCGGCAGCTCCTGGTGGTAGCCCTTTAGCTTGCCCGTGTCCGGATCGAGCAGGATCACCGACGTGGTGTACAGGTTATCGCCCGGACGCGCGCCCTTGGTCTTGTAATCTGCCCCCGACCAATCGTAGAGCGGCGCCGGGTTGGCCGTACCCCACCACACGGTGTTGGTCTCGGGGTCATAGCCACCCGCCATCCAGCCGCCGCCGCCGCCGGTCTTCCACGAGTCGTTGAGCCACGTGTTGCGCGCGTCGCCGTTGCCTTCCTCGCCGCCCGCCGTGTAAAACCGCCACAACTGCTTCCCGGTTCGCGCGTCGACGCCGAAGATCGGCCCGCGGTCGGGCCACTCGCCGCCCTGCGCGCCGATGACGACCTTGTCCTTCACCAGCAGCGGCGCGCCGGTGAAGCCGACCGTAAGCTTTTCCGAGTTCACCAGC
Organism: uncultured beta proteobacterium; assembly: GCA_963747775.1. Classification (GTDB taxonomy): domain Bacteria; phylum Pseudomonadota; class Gammaproteobacteria; order Burkholderiales; family SG8-39; genus JAGVSZ01. The sequence goes on along the minus strand of CAVVGT010000009.1, from coordinate 464,368 downwards.
TTGGTTTCCCAGGCGAGCTTGCCCGACTTCATGTCGATCGCGACGAGCTTGCCGTCGAGCGTGCCCATGTAGATGTTGCCGTATCCGATCGCGATGCCGCGGTTGTACGGCGAGTGGGTCTGCTTCGCGACCAGGTCCTCGTTGAGCTTCTGCTTGTACTGCCACAGCACATCGCCTGTGGCGCCATCGAGCGCCCAGACCTGGTTGTAGGACCCGGAGTAGTACAGCACGCCGTCGACGACCAGCGGGTACGACTGGAGGCCTCGCGTCGACCGGCTCGCGACGTGCGACCACGCCTCCCTGAGCTGGGCCACGTTGCCGGCGTTGATCACGGCAAGCGGGCTGTAGTGCCACGACTTGTAGGTGCCGTGATAGGTCATCCAGTTGTCCGGCTCCTTGTCGGCGTTGACGAGGCGGTTGCCGTCAACGTCGGCTGCCGGGGCGGCAGCGGCGGCGAGCATGAGCGACGCAGCCGTAAGTGCAGGGAAGTGCCATCGTCGAGTCATTGAGAATCCCCCCTTAGTGTCGCGACGTTTCGTTCGGTGCAGCAGACGAGGGTTGAAAATGGCTTCCACGCCGTCATCGCGCCGCGGGTTCGGTCGCGGTCACGGGAGCGGCTGGGAGCAGATACGGTATAGGCGTGTCTGCGCCCAAATGCAAGATGGGAGAAGGGTCGGCCCCCAAGCCGCGGTCCAGCGGACGACGGCGCGGTTGCCGACCAAGGTTGACACGGGTTGCGCGGACATCGAGGGCTCCGCGCGAACATCCTGGCGAGGCCCTACGAACGGGGGCGCGTGTAGTTCTGTGCGCGCCAGATCATCAAGGCCTTAGCGTGAGCCAGGGCCTTTTCCTCGGGTCAATTCTTCGCCACTGCCTGATCGGACCGCCGGCTTCCGGCTCGGCCCGGACACTGACACAAGGCGATCATGGGCGATCGGGTCATCTGAGAAGGTCACGCACGGTCCGGCTTTACGACGGGAACATATCTACCGCGCGCCGACCGGGCATCGCGCCCGGTGCTGTCGCGCGCTTACATTACGCATGCAGACCGCGCGATAATTCCCCTCAAGCGCCCGTGCGTCGTGGGCGTACGTTGCCTGGAGAGCGAACCATGTTCCTCACGAACCACTGGTATGTCATCGCGTGGGACTACGAAGTCAAGCAGAAGCCATTTGCGCGAACGGTGTGCGGCGAGCCGATCGTGCTCTATCGCCGACCCGACCGCAGCCTGGTCGCGCTGGAAGACTGTTGCCCCCATCGCATGCTGCCGCTGTCCAAAGGCAGGGTAAAGGGCGAACTGATCGTCTGCGGTTATCACGGCATCGAGCTCAACGGCAAGGGCGAATGCGTTTACATGCCGAACATGGACAAGGTGCCCGCCAGCGTGAAAGTCAACGCCTACCCGGTGGTGGAGCGGCATCGCTTCGTCTGGGTATGGATCGGCGATCCGGCGCGTGCCGATGAAGCGCTGATCCCCGACCTGCACCGGTGCTCCGATCCGAATTGGGCTTTCGACGGCGGCACCTACTACGTCCGCTGCGACTATCGGCTGCTCGTGGACAATCTGATGGATCTGACCCACGAAACATTCGTGCATCCGACCAGCATCGGTCAGGAGGAGATCACCAAAGCGCCGATCAAGACCACCGAGGACGACAAGTCCGTAACGGTGACGCGCTGGATGCACGGCATCGAACCGCCGCCGTTCTGGGCCAGCAACCTGAAGTCGAATGAGCAGTGCGACCGCTGGCAGATCGGCACGTTCACGTTGCCGGCCAACGTCATGATCGACGTCGGCGTAGCGCACTCGGGCACCGGAGCGCCGCAGGGGGACCGTTCGCAGGGCGTGACCGGAATCGTGGTGGACGTGATGACGCCGGAGTCGGACACCTCCACCTGGTACTTCTGGGGCATGGCGCGCGACTTCGAGGTCAAGGATCAGGGACTGAGCTGCCGCATCAAGGATGCCCAGAGCGCGGTATTCGCGGAAGACATCGTCGTGCTCGAGGCTCAGCAGGAGAACATTCTACGGCGGACAGACCGGCAGCTGCGGAACTTCAATATCGACGCCGGCGGCGTCCGGGCACGGCGCTTGATCGAAAGCGCATTGACCAAGCAGTCCCAGCGCGCGGCGGTTGGATGATCGGACGGCTAGCGATGGCCTCGCCGGCCGTTTGTCTTTTCAAACGAAGGGGTATCGGAGCCTCACCCGGGTTGTCGCGATGCCGCTGGAGCGGCTGCGACACAGGCTTCGGGAAGAGTATTCTTGCTTTCCGCCGGTGCTAGGTACGGTGGAACCTGTCGAAGCGAATTGGTCCCGTTGTTCGAACCCTGCGAGGTGACGCTATGGCGCTCTCAAATACCGACCAATTTCTTAAGAACAATCAGCAGTATGCAACTAAGGAGGCGGTGCACAAGGCCGCGTATCCCGGACCCAAGCCGATCCAGCCGGCGAAACGGGTTGCAGTAGTGGCGTGCATGGACGCGCGACTGGATGTGGAGGATCTGTTGGGATTGCAGACGGGGGACGCGCACATCATCCGCAATGCAGGAGGCGTCGTCACCGACGATGCCATCCGCTGCTTGATCATTTCCCACCATTTGCTGAACACCAACGAGATCATCCTGATTCATCACACGCGCTGCGGGATGCTCGCGTTCACGGACGACCTCCTCAAGGCGGGATTGGAGGGCGACCCCGGCGCATCGCAGCTCTTGAGCAAGGCCACTGGCCGGACCTTCGTGAGCTGCCAGAAGCACTCGGCGACGCCATCTGCATTTCACGCGTTCCGCGGGCAGATCGAGCCTCTGGATGCGCCGCGAGACCCCAAGAATATCGAGCGCCTGACGTGGGATGTGCGGCGGTCGATGTCCGCCGTCTTGAATCATCCCTGGATCCCGACGAGCGGTCCGGATGCGATGACAGTCCGGGGCTTTGTTTACGACGTCGACACGGGCCGCCTGGAAGAAGTGAGTTACCCCGGCCCGATGGGTTCATTCGGCTAGGCGGTAGCGGCGCACGGGAGCTCCCCGAGCCGCTTCTGGACGCCGGGGACACCGGAGGGACCCGGCGGCGGAGGCTTTTGCGGCGTGACGCGCCTACCGGGTGCGCTGTTCGGCGAGCGCGGACTTTTCGGAGACGGTTATCGGGCGAATTTCACCGAGCCCGCTATCGATCTTCTCCGCCGGCATCGCGTAGACCCACGGGTACCGCCATTCAGGGTACGGCGGCAAATCGCCCAGTCCGCTGTCCAGACTCTCGGCAGGAACGGCAAAGAGCCAAGTATCGGTCCAGGTCTGGAACGGAGGAAGATCTCCGAGGCCGTTGTCGATCCGGGGCGCGGGCGTGAAGAGGACGGTGTCCTGCCCAACCAGAGCGTCCACGAGCAAATTTTCAATCGGTTGCCGGCGGTGCGGCACAGACTTGCTCGTAGCGATAGCGTCGCTTTAACAGCCCGTTGTATTCGAAGACATCCAGTGTTTTCTCATAGGCTGCGCGCGTGATTTCCACGTGCGGCGTCCAGCAGCCAAGCTGCTGATACGTTGCGATGCAATCGGCGAGAACGCTTTCATCGATATCGGGGAAATACGGCTTCTCCGCCCTGGCAATCTCGGCGGCTGGCGTCGCGTTCAAATAGGACCGGGTCTTCTTGTAGGCGCGCATGAACGCCTTCGCCATATCTGTTTCAAGCCAGTCCCGGGTCGCCGCAAGACTGGAAAAACCGCATGGTCCGATCTGTTTGCCAACCTGGGCCACGACATGTCCGACGCCATCGGCTTGCAGTTGCTGCGGGAACGGACCCTGCTGCTGAACGTACTGTCCCTGCCCCTTGCGAAAGGCTTGGTCGATTTCGGCGGCGCCGCCGGGGCAGATGGGCTTTATCCGGTTGAAATCGATGCCTGCCTTGAAACAGGCGTACTTGAACATGGCAAGGGGCTGGCCAGCCTTGAACATGACGACTTCGGCGCCTTCCAGCTTGTCCCAGGTGAAGGCGGGATCCGCCGCGCGTCCGGTGAGGAAGAACCCGTCCATCTCGTTGACCTGGGCGAAATGGACTGCGGCCGGCGTCTCTCCCTTATCGAGCGACGCGAACCCCTGGCTCAGGGCCGATTGAACGACGTGAGCCGAACCGTCGTTCAAGGCGGCAAGCGCCGAGACGCCCGGCGGCGAGATCGACCACGCCGGATCCAGACCCTCCGCCTTGAGAAATCCGCCCGACATCGTCGAAATGAGCGGCGAGTAGAACGCGGAAAACAAAGTGAACTGAATATTGATCCTGTCCATGTCGCTGTACTCCTCATGCGCGGGCGGCTGCCAATCGAGTGGAGACCATCCTAAGGTATTCCTCGATCAACCGCGAACGTCGGCTCAGGGCCCTGACCGCCACCTTCCACGCTCGACGAAGGAGCGAGCCAGCGGGCTCGGCACACGTGAGGAAATCGAAGGCCGCGCCGGTGTCAGGCCGCGGCACCCGACACGAACGGCGCCATCCGGGCGCGCAGGTCGCCGGGAATCGGCAGCGCGCGGTAGGTTTCGAGCGACATCATCGAACGGACGTTGCGCGCGCGCAGGCGGTTCTCGCCGCCGATGCGACCACAGAGCGTCAGGTCGAGCGAGGCGCGGCCGATTCTCGCCACTGATAGATCCAGCACCAGCCGCTCGCCGATGCGGCAGGGCTTGAGGAACTCGCATTGCGTGTGCACGATCGGAAAGCCATAGCGTTGCTCCATGTGCATGGTGTCGAACGGGATTGCAAGCACCCGCGCGAACCAATCCTCCACGGCCGCGTTGATCATGTCGAAGAAGCGCGGGAAATGCACGATGCCGCCCGGGTCGCAGTGCGAGAAGCGGATGAGGTATTCGGTCGGGAAGCGCTGCGCGTTGCCGCAGTCGGGGCTCGGCAGCCGCGCGAGGCCGCCGCCGCCGGCGACATGGCGCGCGATCTTCACGCGCAGGGCCTCGGGGATCGGCACGGCGCGCAGCTGCTCGAGCGAGACGAGCGCGATCAGGTGACGCACCCTCAGGCGCTCCTCGCCCGCGACCTTGCCCGCGACGAAGAATTCGACCGCGCTGCGGCCCAGGCGCGCCACCGCGATCTCGAGGTCGAGCACGTCGCCGACGCGGCTCGGCTTGAAGAAATCGCACTGCGTGTTGACGGTGGGGAAGCCCATGCCTTCCTGGCGCAGGCGCGTTTCCAGGTTCGGCTCGATCTTCGAGTCGAACCAGTCCTCGATGGCCTCGTAGACCATCTCGAAGTAGTGCGGGAAGTAGACGATGCCGCCCGGATCGCAGTGCGAGAAGCGGATCGCCTGGCGGTGAATGAAGGGGCTTGGGGACGGACCGGAGCCGCTCATGCGGGGATTCTGCACGCCGCGTCGCCCGCATGGCAATGCGCGGTACGAACCAGAGGGCGCGGGGTCAAGTTCCGACGGACACGCCAGAATCCAACCGCTTAGGACCTGAAATCAGGTACCCCCTCGTCTTGCCGCATGATCGGCCACGCGGCAGGAGTTCAAGGTTGCGCCGTGGGTTGTCGACCTTCACACCAGCGTGCGATGGAGCTCTTGCAGCTTGCGCCGCAGGATCTTGCCGGTCGGCGTGCGGGGCAGGGTGTCGATCGCATGCAGCCAGCGCGGCCGCTGGTGGGGCGGCAGGGCCTTGGCACCGGCCTGCAGCGCGGCGCTGACCGCGGCAATGTCGCTCGCAACAAAGAAGAACGCGACCGCATCCACTCCATCGCCATCGGGCACGCACACTGCGACAGCCTCCGCGATGCCGGGCGACTGTGACGACAGCTGCTGCTCGAGTTCGACCAGGTTGACCCAGCGGCCGCGGATCTTGACCAGCGAATCCTCGCGGCCGGCGAATCGCCAGCCGCCCGCGGCGTCGTGTACGAACAGGTCGGCCGGACAGAACGCGCCGTCGCGGAAAGTCTCGGCCTGGGCCTGCGGCCGGTCGAGGTAGCCCAACGCGAGCGTAGGAGCCCGGATGCAGAGGCGCGAGGGCGCGCCGTCCGGGACCCCCTCCAGCGGCCGGATGTCGACGCCGGGCGACGGCGAGAAGCCGCGCCCGTCCCCGCGGTCGATCATCACGAGGATCAGCGTTTCCGATGCGCCGTAGCCATTGACGATGGTCAGGCCGGTCTGCTTGCGCCATTCGTCGCGCAGGCTCGGCGGCAGGGCCTCGCCGGCCGACACGCACAGCCGCACGCCGGCCCGGGCGATGCCCGGGGCCAGGCCCTCGTACAGCAGGTTGCGGTACAGCGAGGGCACGCTGAACAGGACCGTCGGGCGTTGCGTCGCGACGGTTGCGGCCACGCTCGCCGCGGTCGGCCACTGCGGGTCGAGCATCACGGTGGCGCTAAGCTTCAGGCCGGCGAACAGGCTGTTGGTCTGCGGATAGGAAAAGAACAGCTTCGAGCTGGCGAACAGGCGGTCGCCCGGGACGATGCCGAGCGCGTCGCGCGAGACTTGCTCGATCCGCCGCGCGAAGCGATGCGCGTGCACCACCGCTTTGGGCTTGCCCGAGGTCCCCGAGGAGTGACACCAGAAGGCCGGCGCATCCTTCTCCAGCGCTTGCGCCGCGATCGGTGTCGCGCGCTTGCACTCGACGCACCAGTCGTCGAGCAGCATCACGCGCTCGCGATACGGCGAAGGCGTGGCGTCGAGCGATTCGTCCAGGATCACGCTGAAGCCGGCCTCGTCGAGGATGTACTGCCAGTCGGGCGCCGGCACGCGCGGGTTGACCCCGACCGCGATGGCCCCGCACCAGATCGTGCCGAGGAAGGCGGTGACCCAGTCCACGCCGTCGGCCAGCTTGATCGCGACGCGATCGCCGGGCCCGATCCCGCGTGCCCGCCACACGGCGGCGCAGCGTGCCACGCCATCGCGCAGCGCGCCGTAGCTGAGGCTCGCGCCGGTGGTGCAGACCAGCGCCGTGCGCTGCGTATCCCGCGCGTCGAGCAGGAGCGCCGCCGCATTCATCGGCGCGGGCGTTTCGCCGGCCTGCCTCGGCCGGCTGCCATGCAGATCTACACTCAACCGCCCCGGCTTGCCGGCTTGCCAACGCTCGAACTCGGCGGCGAGGGTGCCGGCGTGTTCGCGCTCCTCGGCCGCGAGCTCGCGATACAGGCGCTGCTCGGTCGAGTCTTCGTCCGCCTGGGCCGCACGGGCGCTGAAGAACTCGACCGCGCGCTGTTCCAGCCCGATCGCGATGCGAAACAGATTGGCCGGATCCTGCGGGCGGTTCTCGATCTGCGCGAAGATGGCCGCCACCTCGACCCGAAACGCCGGTGATGGCTCGGGTACATCGACGCGGTAACGCCGCGAAAGCGCCTCGATGTGCTCGCCTTCCATGACGGCGAAGCGGCCGAACAGAGCGCGCAGCACCGGATCGCCGCTGTCGGCCGCGGCGCGCTGGTAGAAGGCGCGCCCGCCCAGTTCGATTTCGAAGGCCATGCGCACGCCTTCCAGCCCCTCGCCCTCGTTCGCGCGCGATGTGTCGAGCCGCTCCAGCGATCCGCCGCAATGCGGACAGCGCCCGTACGGAAAGGCAAAGCCCTCGCTGAGCTTGTCGCAGCGCGCGCAACGCCAATGCAGGGGCGGAATGCGCTCGCCGTCCTCGCGCACGCGCGGCATCACGAAAGGGCCGGGGCGATCGACGCCAGCTCGCGCACCAGGCGCCGCGCGAGCGCCGCGGCCACCAGACGCCGGTAGTTGGACTGCGTGACCGTCGTGCGCATCGGGCTGACCTGCTTTTGCACCAGCTTGTCGAGGGCGGCCAATCCCTGGTCGTCGAGCGGCTTGCCGATCAGCGCCTGAGTGCCCTCCAGCAGCAGCGGCCGCGAGTTGGTGCCGGTCAGCGCCACGCGCAACTCGGCCAGCTTGCCGTTGCGCATGCCGAGCGCACAAGCCACGCCGGCCAGCGGGAAGTCCATCGCGCCGCGCGCGCGCGCCTTGCGATAGCCGCTGACTCGCCCGGCCGACGGCGCCGGCACATGCACGCGGGCGAGCACCTCGTCGCGTTCGATCGTCAGGTGGGCCGCGCCGTCGTCGCGATAGCAGTCGGCCAGCGCCACGCGGCGCGTGCCCCGGCTCGCCACCAGCTCGACCTCGGCGCCGAGCACGATCAGCGCTGGGGCGACGTCGCCGCTGAACGCGGCGTGGCAGTGCCGGCCCTGCGGTGCGACGTGGCAGGTGTCGCCGCCGCGCTTGAGGCAGTAGTGCGTTGGCCGCGCGCCACCACTCGCTCTGGTTGTAGAACACGCAGCGCGTGTCGAGGCACAGGTTGCCGCCCAGCGTGGCCACCGTGCGGTGGCCCGGGCCCGCGGCGGCGCGCGCGGCCTCGCCGATCGCCTGCCAGCGGCTGGAGATCCGCTCGTCCGAGGCCAGTTGCGCCAGCGTCACGCCGGCACCGAGCACCAGTCCGGCATCGCCGAGCTCGAGCGTCGCGAAATCCGTCACCGCGCTCAGATCGACCAGCAGTGGGGGACGCTCGAGGCCGCGTCGCAGATTGGGAACGAGGTCGGTACCCCCGGCCAGCAGCCGCGCGCCCGGCTCGGCTGCGATCAGCGCGGCGGCCTCGGCGAGGCTGGCCGGACGCTTCAGCTGGAAATCGGGCATGCCGTGCATGGTCATTTCACCTCGAGGGTCGCCCCCGGGCCTTGATGGCGGCGGGCGCCGCAGCCGAGGCGCGCCGCGCCTGCAGCCGCTGCTCGCGCCGGCGGGCGTGGATCGCCTCGAGCAGCCGGTCGGGCGAGGCCGGCAGCTCGGTCAGGCGAATGCCGATCGCGTCGCAGATCGCGTTGGTCAGCGCCGGCGGGAAGCCGTGCAGCGCGCCCTCGCTCGCTTCCTTGGCGCCGAAGGGTCCGAGCGGATCGAGGCTCTCGACCAGCTTCACCTCGATCGGCGGCGATTCGACGATGGTCGGGATGCGGTAGTCGAGCATGTTCGGCCGCAGCGGCAGGCCCTCGTGGTACTGCGTCTCCTCCGACAGCGCCTGGCCCATGCCCATCCAGACCGCGCCCTGCACCTGGCCTTCGACCGCCAGCGGGTTGATCGCGAAGCCGCAGTCGTGCGCGACCCAGACCTGCTCGACCTTGACGGCGCCGGTGTCCTCGTCGACGCTGACCTCGACCACCTGCGCCGCGTACGAGAAGCCGGCGGTCGAGCCGACCGCCGCGCCGCGGAACTTGCCGCCCTGCGTCTCCGGCGGCGTCGACCAGACGCCCTTGACCGTCAGCGTGCCGTTGTGCGACCAGCGCCGCCTCCACGATCTGCGCGAAGTCGAGCGAGCGGTCGGTGCCGACCACGCGCGCAGCGCTCGCCCTCCCACTCGATCTCGTCGGGCGTGACCTCGCAGCTGCCTGGCCGCGGCGGCGACCAGCACGCGCTTCAATTCCTCGGCCGCGCGCAGCGCGGCGTTGCCGACCATGAACGACACGCGCGACGAGTACGAGCCGTTGTCCTTGGGCGTCAGCGCGCTGTCGGTGGCGATGACGCGGATGCGCGCCATCGGCAGCATCAGCACCTCGGCCACGACCTGCGTGAGCAGCGTCGACGAGCCCTGGCCGATGTCGGACGCGCCGGTGAGGATGGTGATGCCGCCGTCGAAGTCGAGCTTGAGGTTGATCACCGCATGCGGCTCGCCGCTCCAGTGCACCGGCTTGGCCGAGCCCGACACGTAGTGCGAGCAGGCCATGCCCAGGCCGCGCCCGCGCGGCAGCTTGCCGTGCCGCGCCTTCCAGCCCGACGCCTGCTCGACCCAGTCGAGGCAGGCCGGGATGCCGTAGGAGTTGACCTGCAGGTCGTTGAGCGTGCGGTACGGCGCGGCGATCAGGTTGGCGCGCCGCACGCGCGAACGGATCGAGCCCGAGCCGGCCGGCCATCTCGTCGAGCAGCGACTCGAACGCGTGCCGCGCATCGACCGCGCCGTGGCCGCGCATCGCGCCGCACGGCGGCAGGTTGGTGTAGACGCGAAAGCCGCGGTAGCGCACCGCGCCGACGCGTACAGCGCGTGCAGCAGCGCGCCGGCGTAGAGGATCGTCACCAGCCCGTAGCCGCCGTAGGCGCCGCCGCGCTGCACGATCTCGCAGTCGACCGCGGTGATCTCGCCCGACTTCTTCATGCCGATCTTCAGCCGGATGTCGGTCGCCGGCCGGCCGCGGTGGGTGAGGAAGGCCTCCTCGCGCGTCAGCTCGGTTTTGCACCGTGCCGCCGGCCGCGCGCGCCAGCGCGGCGGTGACCATCTCGAAGTTCAGCGGCTCGACGCGATGGCCGAAGCCGCCGCCGACGAAGGGCTTGACGACGCGGATGCGCGAGCTGTCCATGCCGAGGCACTGCGCCAGCGTCAGGTGCAGGTAGTACGGCACCTGGGTCACCGAATGCGTCGTCAGGCGGTCGCGCTCGGGTTCGTAGGCGGCGACCGCGGCATTGAGCTCGATCTGGCCGTGCGCCGACCTCGGCGTACTGGAAGTCTGCGCTCGAGCACGAGGTCGGCCGCCGCGAAGCCGGCGTCGACGTCGCCGAAGTCCTGATCGACCTCGCGCTCGATGTTGCCGGCCTTCTTCTCGTGCAGCAGCACCGCGTCCGTCGGCGCGCGCGTCGGCGGCGCTGAAGTACGCCGGCAGCGGCTCGATGTCGAGCACGATCGCGCGCAGCGCGGCCTCGGCGGTGGCCGCGTCGATGGCCGCCACCGCGGCCACCGGCTCGCCGCGGTAGCGCACCTTGTCGCGCGCCAGCGGCCATTCGTTCTGCGCGATCGGGATCACGCCGTAGGGCGCCGCGAAGTCCTCGCCGGTGATCACCGCGCGCACGCCGGGCATCGCGCGCGCCCGGCGCGTGTCGATGCCGCGGATCACGCCGTGCGCGACCGGGCTGCGCAGGATGCGGCCGACCAGCGCCTGGCCGAAGGGCAGGTCGGCGGTGTAGCGCGCGCGGCCGGTGACCTTCTCGATGCCGTCGATCAGCGGCGTGCGCAGGCCGACGGCGCCGCCCTTGTGCGCGGCCGGTGCGCGCCCGGCCTGGGCGCCGTGCGCGGTATCGGCCCGAGTCATCGCGCCCCGCCCGCGGCGGCCTGCACCGATTCGATGATCTTCACGTAGCCGGTGCAGCGGCACAGGTTGCCCGACAGCGCTTCGCGGATCTGCGCCTCGCTCGGGCTCGGGGCAGCGGCGCAGCAGCGCCTCGGCGGCCATGATCATTCCGGGCGTGCAGAAGCCGCACTGCGTGCCGAGCTTCTCGTGGAACGCCTGCTGCAGCCGGCTCATGCGGCCGTTGGCTGGCCAGATGCTCGATGGTCTCGACGCGCGCGCCCTCGCAACGTGGCGGCCAGCGTGATGCAGGCCAGCCGCGGCTCGCCGTCGACCAGCACGGTGCAGGCGCCGCATTCGCCGCCGTCGCAGCCTTGCTTGGTGCCGGTCAGGCCGAGCGTTGTCGCGCAGTACGTCGAGCAGCAGCGCGTTGTCGGCGACCGCATGCTCCTCGACGCGTTCGTTGACGGTCAGGGTCAGCAGTCTCTTGCTCACGGTGTCGTGCTCCTTGGGGGCGCGGGCTGTGCCCTCGCGCTGCCCTGCCGTGTGAACGGAGAAGCGCTCAAGGGGCCGCGACGACACCCCCGGTCGTGCTGGCACCCTTCGGCTGGACGATCGGCATCGGGCCGTCGCCAGCCGGAGGGCCCCCGCGCAGCACGACGCCGACGTCAATGGCGTGTCGCGCGCCTGTCGCCTGTTGCATCACCACGAGGAACTTCGCCTCTTGGTGTCATTCTGGTATCGGAATGCCGAAATGAAATTGATCCAGAACAAACGAAGCAGACGCCGACGGCCCATTCGCCCCCCGAGACGAGACCGCACATCCGCCGTCTTGCCGCACCTCCTTCGCTTCCAGGATGGCGGGCTGAAGCGCTCCCTTGAGATTTCCGTCTTTGCGGTTGAGCGCGCCGCGCCCGGGGATGCGCGCCGAAGCATCGGTTCGGCGCGGGAGCAAACAATTCGGAGTCGAACGAAAGCGTGCTCACGCGACCTTGACAGCTACATGGGTCGACCCGAGAATCGTCCGGGCCCTTCAATCGAGCGCCCGCTCTGCCTGTGCAAAACACCCCGTGCTCCTGAGCGAAGAACAGCGCATGGCGCGCGATGCGGCGCGCGAGTTCGCGCGCCGGGAGCTTGCGCCGCATTCGGCCGAGTGGGATCGCACCGCCACTTTCCCGCGTGCGGCCGTGAAGGCGCTGGGCCAGCTCGGGTTCATGGGGGTGACCGTACCGGCCCGAGTGGGACGGCGCCGGGCTCGACTACGTGTCCTACGCGCTCGCGCTCGAGGAGGTGGCCGCCGGCGACGGTGCCGTGTCGACGGTGATGAGCGGGCACAACTCCGTCGGGTGCATGCCGATCCTCGAGTACGGCACCTTGGCGCAAAAGGAGAAGTACCTGAGGCCGCTGGCGCGCGGCGAGATGCTCTGCGCCTTCTGCCTCACCGAGCCGCAAGGGGGCTCCGACGCGTCGGCACTGCGCACGAGGGCGACGCGGACCGCGGAGGGTTGGGTGCTCAGCGGCACCAAGCAGTTCATCACCAGCGGAAGCACGGCGGACATCGCGCTCGTCTTCGCGGTGTCCGAGCCGGCCGCGGGCAAGCGCGGGATCAGTGCGTTCATCATCGAAACGTCCAACCCGGGCTACAAAGTTGCGCGCATCGAGAAGAAGATGGGTCAGAACGCCTCGGACACCTGCGAGATCGTGTTCGAGGACGCCCGCCTGCCGGCCGATGCGCTGCTCGGAAGCGAGGGTGGCGGCTATCGGATTGCGCTCGCGAACCTGGAAGGCGGGCGCATCGGCATCGCATCCCAGTGCGTCGGCATGGCGCGTGCGGCGATGGAGCTCGCGCTGGGGTACGCGAAGGAGCGGATCACCTTCGGAAAGCCGATCATCGAGCACCAGGCCGTGGCGTTCCGGCTCGCGGACATGGCCACTTCCATCGAAGCGGCTCGGCAGCTCGTGCTGCACGCCGCAGCGCTGCGCAGCGCCGGGCTGCCGTGCCTCAAGGAGGCGTCGATGGCGAAGCTCTTCGCCTCGGAGATGGCCGAGCGGGTGTGCTCCGATGCGATCCAGACGCTCGGTGGCTACGGCTACATCGCGGACTACGGCGTGGAGCGCATCTATCGCGCAGTCCGCGGCGCCAAGATCTACGAGGGCACGAACGACATCCAGCACCTCGTGATCAGCCGCGCGATCGCAGGCGAGTGACGCTGGCCCGGCCCGCGGTCTCGAGCTGAGACACCCATGCGCGCGGTCCGCGTGCTGCGATTCGGCGAGCCCGAGGACCTCGCGATCACGGAGGTCCCGATCGCGGCGCCGGGGCCCGGAGAGGTTCTGATCGAGGTCCACGCGTGCGGCGTGAACTTTCCGGACCTGCTCGTCGCGCGGGGCGAGTACCAGATCCTCGCCCCGCTGCCCTTCAGCCCCGGCAAGGAGGTCGCGGGCATCGTGCGGGCCGTGGGCGAAGGCGTGAGCTCGCTCGCGCCGGGCCAGCGGGTCGCCGCACAGATGGAGAACGGCGGCTACGTGGAGCAGGTCGTCGTGCGCGCCGCGACCGTGTACCCGCTGCCCGAGGGCATGGACTTCGCCACCGGCGCGGCCCTGGGCCTCACTTATCTTACGGCGCACTTTGCGCTCGTCGAGCACGGTCGATTTCGCACGGGCGAGTGGGTGCTGGTGACGGGCGCCTCCGGCGGCGTCGGGAGCGCCGCGGTGCAGCTCGCGAAGGCGCTCGGTGGCCGCGTGCTGGCCGGCGTCGGAACGCCGGCGAAGGCGGACTTCGTGCGCGCGCAGGGCGCGCACGCGGTGATTGACCTGTCGCGAAAGGGACTGCGGGATGCGCTGCGGGAGGAGGTGCGCACGCTGACCGGCGGGCATGGCGTCGACGTGGTGGTCGAGAACATTGGCGGCGAGGTCTTCGACGCCTGTCTGCGCGCGCTCGCCTGGTCCGGCCGCATCGTGGTGGTCGGGTTCGTCGGGGGCGCGTTTCCGACGATCCGCGCAAACTACCTCTTGATCAAGAACATCTCGGCCTCGGGTCTACACTGGAGCGACTACCGCGAGCGCGACCCGGCATGGGTTCGCCGGGTGCAGGAGGCGCTCTACGGACTGTGGCGCGAAGGCAAGCTGAAACCGGCCGTCGCCGCGGTCTATCCGCTCGAACAGGCCCCGGCGGCGCTGCGCCGCATGGCGGAGCGGGGCATCCAGGGCAAGCTGGTGCTGGCAACCCGGGCCGGGGTCGCGGGCGGCCTCTCATTGACGGCGCCGGATTGACGACCGTCGCCCGCGCACTCTGATCACCCAAAGGAAGGAAGGACTGAAACCATGCGGCTCGACAACAAGGTTGCGCTAGTCACCGGCGGTGCATCGGGTATCGGCAAGGCCACTGTGTTTGCGCTCGCGCGCGCCGGGGCGCGCGTCTTCTGTGCGGACGTGAACGATTCGGGAGGCGCGGCCGCCGTGGCCGAGGCGGAGGACGCGCGGTTGAGAGTGGAGTACCTCAAGGTGGACGTGACCGACAGCGCCTCGATCGACGCCTGCGCGAGCGCGGCGCTCGACCGTGCGGGCGGGCGCGTCGACGTGCTCGTCAATGCGGCGGGATGGGGCCGCCCGCAGCCCTTCATCGAGAATACGCCGGACTTCTGGGATCGGGTCATCGCACTGAACCTCATGGGACCGATCCGGCTCACGCGCCAGCTGCTCCAGCCGATGTACGACGCGCGCGCCGGCAAGATCGTCAACGTGGCGAGTGACGCGGGGCGCGTCGGCAGCTTGGGCGAGACTGTGTATTCGGCGGCAAAGGGTGGCCTGATCGCATTCACGAAAAGTCTGGCGCGCGAGACCGCTCGCTTTGGGGTGAATGCCAACTGCGTGTGCCCGGGCCCGACCGACACGCCGCTCTACAACGCCGTGCCGGAGAAGTTGCGCGATGCATTCGTCAAGGCGATCCCGTTCCGCCGCGTCGGCAAGCCCGAGGAAGTGGCCGACGCCATTCTCTTCTTTGCGAGCGGCCACTCGGATTACATTACTGGGCAGGTGCTCAGCGTGAGCGGCGGTCTCACGATGGCCGGCTGACGCGCGCGGCGACCGAACGCCGGAGGGGCGCCTTCGAGAAATGCGCCCGCGTTCCTAGCGAAGGAGGAGGCGAGCATGGCGTTTCAGATCTACCTTTCCGAGGCGCGCCGGCGCGCCGAGGACGCGAGTGGCCTGTGGCCGAGCCGACTGCTAACCGACTACCTGGACGAGGCGGTCAGCGCGGCGCCGGACCAGGTGGCCATCACCGGAACGAACAGCGTCACGGGCGAGCGGACGACCCTCACCTACGCGGCGCTCGCACACCGCGTGGAGCGCATTGCGCTCGGGCTCGCGGCGCTCGGCGTGCAGCCCGGCGAGGTGGTGTCGTTCCAGCTGCCGAACTGGTGGCAGTACCCGGCGCTCTATCTCGCCTGCGTGCGCATTGGCGCCGTGGCCAATCCGCTGATGCCGATCTTCCGGCAGCGGGAGCTGCGCTTCATGCTGAACTTCGCCGAATCGCGCGTGGTGATCGTGCCCGCGCGCTTCCGCGATTTCGACTATGCGGCGATGCTCGCCGAGATCCGACCGGAGCTCGCGAGCGTGCGCCACAGCTTTGTGGTGAACGGCGCGGGCGAGCAGTCGTTCGAGCGCCACTTCCTCGAGCGTGCTTGGGAGAAGGAGACGGACCCCGCGGCGCTTTTCCGGGCGCGGCGCCCGGGCCCGAACGACCTCACCGAGCTCCTCTACACCTCGGGCACGAGCGGCGAGCCCAAGGCCGTGATGCACATCTCGAACACGCTGCTCGCGATGGCGCTGCAGTACATCGACTGGGTGCGACTGGGGCCGAGCGACGTGGTCTTCATGGCGTCGCCGCTCGCGCACCAGACCGGGTTCGTCTACGGCATGATGCTGCCGGTTCTCCTCAAGACCAAGCTGGTACTGCTCGACGTCTGGTCGGCACCCGACGCGGCGCGCCTGCATCCAGGCCGAGGGCGCGACGTTCACCATGGCCTCGACGCCGTTCCTCTCCGACCTCACGAACAACGAGGCGGTCACTCGCGAAAGCGTGAAGACCCTGCGCACGTTCGTCTGCGCGGGCGCACCGATCCCGCGGCGTGATCGTGCAGCGAGCGACTGAACGGCTCGGCTTCGAGGTGCTCTCCTGCTGGGGCATGACCGAGAACGGTGCGGTCACCATCGCTCGCCCGGGCGATCCCCCCGAGAAGATCTTCGGCACCGACGGACAAGCGATCGGCGGCATGGAGGTGCGCATCTTGGACGCGAACGACCAGGTGGCGCCCGCAGGCGCGGTGGGACGGCTGCAGGCGCGCGGCACCTTCACTTTCGTCGGCTACCTCAAGAAGCCCGAGCTCAACGCCTGGGATGCCGAGGGGTGGTTCGAGACGGGCGACCTCGCGCGCATCGACAAGGATGGTTATGTCCGCATCACCGGCCGCACCAAGGACGTCATCATCCGCGGCGGCGAGAACATTCCGGTGATCGAGATCGAGAACCTGCTCTACCGCCTCCCGAAGGTGCAAGACGTAGCGGTGGTCGCGATGCCCGACCCGCGGCTCGGCGAGCGCGCCTGCGCGTTCGTGGTCCCGCGGCCGGGCGAGCGGCCGACCTTCGAGGAGATGACCGCGTTCCTGACGAAGGAAGGCATGGCTAAGAACTATTGGCCCGAGCGGCTCGAGCTCGTCGAGGCCATGCCGCGCACGCCCTCGGGAAAGATCCAGAAATTCAAGCTGCGCGAGGTCGCAGCAAAGCTCGGTGCCGAGGCCAGGTGACGGCGCGGTCGCACGACCGGGCAAACCCGTATCACATCGAACACTAAGAGGAGATCCGAGTATGGCGAGCACCAGCACTCGCTTCCTTCCGCCGCGGGTCAACTTCCGCGAGTTCAAGCCGAAGCACTTCGGATGGCAGCTCGACGGCAAGGTGGCGACCGTCACCCTGAACCGGCCCGAGCGCAAGAACCCGCTCACCTTCGAGTCCTACGCGGAGCTGCGCGACACCTTCCGCGACCTGCACGTATGCCGACGAGGTGAAGAGCCGTCGTCGTGACGGGCGCCGGCGGAAACTTCTGCTCGGGCGGCGACGTGCACGAGATCATCGGGCCGCTGGTCGAGATGCAGGAAACGACGACATGCCCGGGCTGCTCGAGTTCACGCGCATGACCGGGGATCTCGTCAAGGCGATGCGCGCCTGTCCGCAGCCGATCGTCGCCGCGGTGGACGGCATCTGCGCCGGCGCCGGCGCGATCGTCGCCATGGCGTCCGACCTGCGTGCGGCACGGCGCGCAGCAAGGTGGCGTTTCTCTTCGTGCGCGTCGGGCTCGCGGGTGCCGACATGGGCGCCTGCAACATCCTGCCGCGGATCGTCGGTGCCGGCCGCGCCGCCGAGCTGCTCTACACGGGTCGGTCGCTCGGACGGCGACGGAGGCCGAGCGGTGGGGCTTCTACAACAAGCTCTGCGCACCCGAGCAGCGCTGCTCTCTGAAGCACAGGCGCTCGCCAACTCGCTCGCCGACGGCCCGACGTTCGCGCACGCGATGACCAAGCGCTGCATCCACCAGGAGTGGAGCATGGGCATCGACGACGCGATCGAGGCCGAGGCCCAGGCGCAGGCGATCTGCATGCAGACGAGGACTACGAGCGCGCCTATCGCGCGTTCGTGGCGAAGCAGACGCCGGTGTTCGAAGGCGACTGAACGGGGCGGAGCGGTTGCAGGCGGCTGCCGTTCCGACTAGATTGCGTACGGGTCGGCGACGGCGCCGGCACGGCGAGAAAGGCGAGTCCCGTGGCGTCGTATCAGAACATCACCGTCGAGCGTGAGCGTGAGCGCGAGGGCGGGGCGGCGTTCGTCACGCTCAATCGAGCGGAAAAGATGAATCCGCTCGATTGGGGCACCGTGCGCGAGTTGCGCGCGGCCGCGGCGGACCTCGAGCGCGATGCCGAGGTGGCGGTCGTGGTGATCACTGGCGCGGGCCGAGCTTTTTCTGCGGGCGGCGATCTCCTGGGTTACGTTCGTCTCTACCGCTCTCCCGGCGAGTTCCGGACGTTCCTGCAGGACTTCCACGCACTGCTTGCGGCAATGGAGGTGTCCGAGAAGATCTACATCGCGGCCGTCAACGGCTTCTGCGTCGCGGGCGGACTCGAGCTCATGCTCGCGTGCGATCTCGTGCTGGCGGCCGAGGGGGCGAAGATCGGCGATGGCCACCTCAATTTCGGGCAGCTCCCGGGGGCGGGCGGGTCGCAGCGTCTCCCGCGCGCGATCGGCGTCCCGCGTGCAAAGCGCCTGATGTTCTCCGGCGAGCTCCTACCCGCGCGCGAGTGCGAACGCATCGGGCTCGTCGGCGAGGTGGTGGCCGACGCGAAGCTTCTCGAACGCGCGCGTGAGGTGGCGGCGAGCCTCCTCGCGAAGAGCCGCTCGGGCGTGAAGGGCATGAAGCACCTCGTGAATACCGGCATGCGCGGCTCGTTGGAAGCGGGCCTTGCGCTCGAGCTGGACTACGTGCACCGCTACGCCACTACCGATCCGGATGCGACCGAGGGGCTGCTTGCTTTCGCGGAGAAGCGCAAGCCGGTCTACCGAAAGGGCGGCGGAGGCCGCTAGAGCGAAGCCCGCAATGTGGACCTTGCGTGACAAGTACTGCATCGCCGGCATCGGCGAGACCGCCTACACGAAAGCCTCGGGGCGGACCGTGCTCGATCTCGCGTCGGAAGCGTGTCTCAAGGCGGCGAACGACGCCGGCGTCGCGCTCGAAGACGTCGACGGCATCGTCAGCTTTCACTTCAACGACTCCGCGCCCGCGACCGCGGTCGCCACGAGCCTCGGTATTCCGGCGGTGCAGTACGCGGTCGATTACGCCGGCGGGGGCAATGCGGCGAACCTGATCGTGCTCGCCGCGACCGCCGCGATCGAGGCGGGCCTCGCGAAGAACGTGCTGTGCTATCGCGCGATGAACGGCCGGTCGGGCTTCCGCCTCGGTGGCGGACGGGAGCTCTCCGCGCGCGGGGTCACGCAATACACCGCGCCCTTCGGGTGGATTACCTATCCGCAAGCGATGGCCATGTGGTGCCGGCGGCACATGCTCAAATACGGCACGACGAGCGAGCAGCTCGCGACGGTGGCCATCACCTGCCGCCAGAACGCGGCACTCAACGAGCGCGCGATGCAGCGCGAGCCGATGACTCTGGAGGACTACCTGCGCTCGCGCATGATCGTCGAGCCGTTCCGGATGCTCGACATCTGCCTCGAGTCCGACGGCGCCTGTGCGGTTCTGGTGACGAGCGCCGAGCGCGCGCGCGACCTGCCGCATCGCCCGGTGCACATCATGGGCGGGGCCTACGGCGGCGGGCCCAACCAGGGCGACGATCTTTTCGACGCGCTGCGCTGGCCGGATCACGCGCACAACTACAGCCAGTACATCGCCGCCGACGTCTGGAAGAGCGCCGGCGTGGGCCCGGGCGACGTGGATGTGGCCGAGATCTACGATTGCTTTACCTATAGCGTGATCATGCAGCTCGAGGGTTTCGGCTTCTGCCCGGCGGGCGAGGGCGGGGTGTTCGTGCAAGGCGGGCGCATCGCGCGCGACGGCGAGCTACCGGTCAACACGCACGGCGGGCTGCTGTCGGAGGCCTATATCCACGGCCTGAATCACGTGCTCGAGGCCGTGCGCCAGCTGCGCGGAAACGCGGGCGCGCGCCAGGTCGCCGGGGCGGAGATCGCGTTCACGAGCGCGGGCGCCATGACCTGCGGCAGCGCGCTGGTCTTGCGGCGCTAGACCCATGGGCGACTATCTCAAGCCGGTCCCCGTGGCCGACCCGGATTCCGCCCCATTCTGGGCGGCCTGCCGCGAGCACCGGCTGACGCTCCAGAAGTGCGCGGGGTGCGGCGCGTTCCGCTATCCGCCCGGCCCGTTCTGTCCGCACTGTCGATCGCGCCGCTCGGAATGGATCCAGTCGGCGGGCCGGGCCAGGGTATTCAGCTGGATCGTGGTGACGCACCCGGTGCCGAAGGACGTCTATGCCGGCGATGTCCCATACGTGGTGGCTCTCGTCGAGCTCGACGAAGGTGTGCGCATGGCGAGCAACATCGTCGGCTGTGCGCCTTCCGACGTGCGGGGCGACATGCGCGTCGAGGTCACCTTCGACGACGTCGCGCCCGGGATCACGCTGCCACGGTTCAAGCCCGCGGGGACCCCGGCTCGATGAAGCAGACCGAAGCCTTCTTCGCGCAATCGGCCGCGCTCGCACCCTTCGAGCGGATGACGCGGGTCGAGCTGGATCGGTTGCTGCTCGCGAAGTTGCGCCGCCAACTGGAGCGCGCCGCGCGCACCAACCCCTTCTACCGGCGCAAGCTTGAGTCGGCAAAGCTCGGGCCGGAGCACATCCGGAGCCTCGCAGACATCCGGCGCATCCCGCTCTCGACCAAGGAGGACTTTCTCGCAGACCAGCTGGCCGCGCCGCCCTTCGGCAGCCGCCTCGGCGTGCCACGCGAAGAGGTGGTGCTCGTCAACATGACGGGCGGCACCTCCGGCAAGGGCCAGGAAATCTATGGACGCACGCAGCACGACGTCGCGGTGCAGGGTTTTCTCCACTACTTGCCGTGGTACATGGCGGGATTGCGTCCGGGCCAGATGGCGTTGAACTGCGTGCCCGCCGGCGGACTCACCACCGGCGGTTGGGGGCCGCCCGAGGGTTTCCGGATCGCGGGGGCAACCGCTGTTCACGCCGGCGGCGCGCTCAGCACCGATGCGAAATTGGATCTCCTCGAGCGGCTGGGCGAGCTCCACTTCATCTACGCTTCGACCAACTACATGCACACGCTCACCGAGGCATTCCGCCGGCGCGGCATCCGGCCGGCGGAACTGCTGCCGATGATGCGGGGCATCTTCCTCGTCGCGGAGGGGTATCCCGCGGAGTGGGCGCGCGCGATCGAAGGGGCGTGGCAATGCCGCGTGCACGAAGGCTACGGCAGCACGCAGGGCGCCGGTTTTGTCTGCGCGACGTGTGAGCAGGGCGCGGTGCGCGCCGACGGGCGCCGCGGCCTCATGCACATCTTCGAGTGGCTGAACTACACCGAAGTCGTGGACCCGGAGACCGGCGCGCCGGTCGGCCCGGGCGAGGAGGGCGAGATCGTCCTGACCAACCTCGACATCCAGGGCTCGCCGGTGCTCCGCTTCTCCACCCGGGACAAGGCCCGCTGGTTTCCGCATGACGCGTGCAACTGTGGGCGGCCCTGGCACTGCATCGAAGCGGGCGGCGTGGGCCGCTACGACGACATGCTGAAGATCCGCGGCAACAACGTCTGGCCGCTCGCGGTCGATCAGGTGATCTTCGCGCACCCGGAAATCGCCGAATACACGGGTCGGGTGTTCGTGGACGATGCGGGACGCACGGAGGTCGAGATTCGTCTCGCACTCAAGGAGGAAGCGCTAGGCATCGCCGTCTCCGCGAAGGAGCGCCTGCTCGCGACGATCCGCGAGGGGATCAAGAATCAGACGAATGTGGCGATGCAGCTGCGCGAAGTACCGATCGCCGATCTGCCTCAGTTTCTCTACAAGGCGCGGCGCTGGACCGACGAGCGGAAGAGCGGGTACGCCGCGAAGAAGTAGCCGGAGCGAGACGATGAGCGCAAGCGACGACGAGATGAGGATCCTGGAAACGCTGCGGCGCGAAGCCGAGAGGCTCCTCGCGAGCCCCGATCTGCTGATGCGCAGCCAATATCAGCACCTTTACGGCCGCATCACCGCACTCATCGCCGTCAAGGCGTCCGTGGTGCCGGATTCTGCGGCGTCGACATGAGAGGACGGTGGCCATGTCGAGGCTGAGGGACCGCGTGGCGATCGTGACCGGCGGCGCTTCGGGTCTCGGGGCGGCGACCGTGCGGCGCTTCGCTGAGGAGGGGGCCCGCGTCGCCATCGCCGATATCGATGAGGCGCGGGGCAGCGCGCTGGCGCGCGAGCTCGGGTCCGCGGGGCTCTTCGTGCGCTGCGATCATACCGACCGCGGCCAGTGTCGCACCGCCGTCGAGGCGACGCTTGCGCGCTTCGGCGCACTCGACATCCTGCACAACAACGCGGGCGGCCCGTTCGCGGGGCCGGTGGAGAGCGCGGACGACGCAACGCTCGAGCGCGTGATCGGGGTCAACCTCATCGGCGTATTCAAGATGACGCAGGAGGCCCTCCCCGCGTTGCGCGAGGCGGGCAAGCGCCGCCCGGCGGGCGCGGTGATCCTCTTCACGTCCTCGCTGCAGGGGATCAAGGCGCGCCCGAACTACACCGTCTACACGGCGTCCAAGCACGGCATCGTCGGGCTCGTGAAGGGGCTTGCACTCGAGCTCGCGCCCGCGAACATCCGCGTGAACGCGATCTGTCCGACGGTCACCGAGACGCCGATGTTGCCGAAGTTCCTGCCCGGCATGGCCGACGACATGGAGGAGGCGCGCAAGCGCTTCCGCGCGACCATCCCGCTCGGGCGCATGCCCGAGCCGGTGGACACGGGCAATGCCGCCGTCTTTCTCGCCTCCGACGAGGCGCGCATGATCACCGGCATCGCCCTGCCGCTCGACGGCGGGCAGATGGCGGGCTGAGGGATGGTGATGGACGAGTTTCCCGCGATGCGCCTGGACGGTAAAGTCGCGATCGTGACCGGCGGCGGAGGCGGACTGGGAGGCCTCGCGGCGCGTGCCTTCGCCGCGGCCGGCGCGGACGTCGTGCTCGTCGGTCGCACGGCGGAGAAGCTTCGGGCGGCAGCGGATGGGGTGCGCGGCGCGGGCCGGCGTGCGGCGGCGATCGTCGCCGACGTCACCCGCAGCGCGGACGTGAGCCGCATGATCGAGCAGGCGGTCGACGCCTTCGGTCGCGTCGACATCCTGCTCAACAACGCAGGGATCACTTCGCCGAAGACCGTGGTCGAACTCACCGACGACGACTGGCACCGCATCATGGACACGAGCGCGACCGGTGCCTTCTACTGCTCGCGCGCCGTGGCGCCGGTGATGATACGCCAGCGCGAAGGCTGCATCATCAGCATGGGCTCGATCCTCTCGGCACGCGGCATGGCGAAGCGCACCGCCTACTCGGCGGCAAAGGCAGCCGTCATGAACCTCACGCGGGCGCTCGCGCTCGAGCTCGGGCCGCACGGGATCCGGGTGAACGCGATTGCCCCCACCGTGATTGTCACCGATCTCAACCGGGAGCTCGTGCGCGCGCAGCCGCAGCTCTATCAGGCGGTGCTCGATCGCACGCCGCTCGGGCGGCTCGGCGAGCCGGAGGATATCGCCGGGGCGCTCGTCTTCCTTGCCTCGCCGGCCGCACGTTTCATCACGGGGCAGACGCTGTTCATCGACGGCGGCTACACCGCGAGCTGAGCGAGGCTCACAGCGCCGGCCACACTCCGCCCGTGACGGCGAGGATCTCGCCGGTGATATAGGCGGCCTCGTCGCTCGCGAGGAAGAGCGCCGCGTTGGCGATGTCCCTGGGCTCGCCGAGCCGCTTGAGGAGCGGCTTCGCGGCGTAGCGTTCGAGCTCCTCGGGCGGCATGCGGCTCACGACGGTGGTCCGGGTCGTGCCGGGCGCGATGCAGTTCACATTGACGTGGGGCGCGAGCTCGATGGCGAGCGTGCGCGTGAGCGAAGCCACCGCCGCCTTGGCAGCGCCGTAATCAGAGGAACCCGACTCGCCGGCGAAGTTCATCGACGCGAGGTTCACGATCTTCCCGTAGCGGCGCTCGAGCATTCCGGGCGCGGCGAGCTTCACGAGATGGAAGGTCGCCTTGAGGTTGAGGCGGAACGTGTCGTCCCAGCGCGCCTCGTCGATCTCGAGGAGCGGCGCGAACAGCGTCGGACTGCGGATCCCGCCCACGACGTTCACCAGAATGTCGATGCGCCCGAAGCGGGCGAGCCCGGCCTCGACCACGTCGCGCGCCTCGTCGGCCCGCGTGACGTCGGCACGGTGCGCCACGGTACCGGCGTCGGGCGCGAGCGCCGCCACCACGTCCTCCTGCGCTTCGCCGAGGCGATTGCCCGAGATCTCCGCCAGGATGAGCGAGGCGCCCTCCTGCGCGAAGCGCTGTGCAATGGCGCGCCCCATCGGCCCGCCGGCGCCGGTGACGAGCGCAATCCGCCCTGCGAGTCGCATCGGCCCGCTCACCCGGGGGCGACGGCGCGCCGCAACTCGTCCACGATCTCGGGGTTCACGAGTGTGGAGAGGTCGCCGGCAGGTTCGCCGGTGAGTGCCGCGCGCACCACGCGGCGCATCGTCTTCAGGTTGCGTGTCTTTGGCAGGTCCGAGACGAACACGACGCGACTTGGCCGGTAAGGCGAGCCGAGACCCGCCACGACCGCCGCCGAGAGGGCATCGGCGAGTGCCGCATCCGCGTTCTCGCCCGTCGCGGCGACTACTGCGCACACCACGGCCGAGCCCTTGGTCGGATCGGGCACGGCCACGGCGGCCGCATCGCTCACCCGCCCCGTCGCGAGGAGCAGCGCCTCGATCTCGGCCGGGCCGGTGCGCTTGCCGGCAATCTTGATGGTGTCGTCCGAGCGTCCGTGGATGTGCCAGCAGCCGTCGGCGTCCCGGGAAGCCCAGTCGCCGTGAACCCACATCCCGGGGATCCGGGTCCAGTAGTTATCGAGATAGCGCTCCGGATCCCGCCAGAGTCCGCGCGTGGTCCCGATGCAGGCCTCACGCATGACGAGCTCGCCCACCTCGCCCGTGGCGACGCTGCGGCCGCTCGCATCGACGATGTCGGCCCCCGTCCCGGGGATGGGGCCGAAGAAGCTCGCAGGCTTGATCGGGTAGAGGATGTTGGTGGCGACGAGCCCCCCCATCTCGGTGCCCCCCGAGTAGTTCATGAGCGGGCCGCGCCGTCCGAGCACTTTCTCGAACACCCAGTTCCAGGACTGCGGGTCCCACGGCTCGCCGGTCGAGGCCGCGAGCCGCAGCGACGCGAGATCGTGCCTGGCGACCACGTCGTCCCCGTAGCGGAGCAGGATCCGCGCGATGGTGGGGCTCAGCCCCAGGAAGCTCACCTTGTGGGTCTCGATCAGCCGCCAGAGCCGGCCCGGCTCCGGGTAGTCGGGCGTGCCCTCGGCCATGACGAGCGTCGCACCGGCGAGCGTGGTCGCGAGGATCTGGATCGGGCCGACGAGCCAGCCCATGTCGGTCATCCAGAGCATCCGGTCGGTCACCTTGAGATCGAAGCAGAGCAGGAAATCCTCGCCGGTCTTCACCGCGAAGCCGCAGTGGGTGTGGACCGTGCCCTTGGGCTTTCCCGTCGTGCCCGACGTGTAGACGATCAGGAGTGGCGCCTCGGCGTCGAGCTCTGCCGCGGGGAACGTCGGTGCGCAACCGGCCACGAGTTCGTGCCACCACACGTCGCGCCCGGCCTGCATCGGCCCGTCGCCCGCCAAGCGCCGCGCGACGACGACATGCCGCAACGTCGGCACCTCGCGCGCGGCCTCGTCGAGTATGGCCTTCATCGGCACCGTGCGCCCGCGCCGCAGGCACGCATCGACCGTGATCGCGGCGACGGCGTTCCCGTCGTTCAGGCGCGTGGCGATCGCGGCGGCGCCGAAGCCGGAGAAGAGCGGGAGCGCGATGCACCCGAGGCGCGCGAGGGCGAGGAACGCGGCTGCGGTCTCCGGCATCATCGGCATGTACAGACCCACCGCGTCGCCCGGGCGCAGCCCGAGCCTGGCGAGCCCATCGGCGAGCCTGCAGGTCTCGGCAAGGAGCGCCGCGTAGCTCCAGGTGCGGACCTCTCCGACTTCGGACTCCCAGACGATCGCCGGATGGTCGCGTCGCGCCGTCGCGACGTGTCTGTCGAGGCACGAGAGCGTCGCGTTGGTGGTGCCGCCGACGCACCATTTCGGCCAAGCCAGCCCTGCGGACAGGTCAAGCGCGCGCGAGTACGGCTTGATGAACCGGATGCCCAGAAATCGGATCAGCGCGTCCCAGAACCACTCCGGCTCGGTCGCGGCCTTGCGCGCGAGCGCCGGATAGTCCGGTAGCTGCTCGGCACGGAGGAACGCCTGCCAGTTGGCGGCCGCCCTGATCGCCTCGGTGGGCTGCCAGACGAAGCCGCTCGGGCGGGCGACTGGCGACTCGCTCACGGGCGCGCGCCGGCGCTGTCCGAATCGCAGACGACGAGGTCCACAATGCGCGGCGTCATGAACGTCTTCATCTCCAAGTGGACGGGCGACACCTGGTAGCGGTCGTGGTCGGCGCTCGAGTCGAAGGCGGCGATGATCGCCCAGTCGAACCCCTTCGCCCGCGACGCCTCGTTGCGGCAGTAGTCGTAGGCACGCACGTAGGATAGCTCGCGCCGCACGCGCTCGACATACCCGTGCACGCGATCATGGAAGGCGCGATCCGGATCCTGCAGTCGCATCATCACGATGTGATAGAACATGGCCAGCGAGCGCCGCGCGCCGGGGCAAAAAATCCAGTCTAGCACCGGCCTCGATGCGGGCAACCCCGGGGAGATCAAAGATTCCCACGTCGCGCAGGACTATGCTGCGGCGCAGGATGCGCGGCACGCACGCGGATCCGCGAGTCGGCGCGCTCGCATCATGAGGCGGCGCCTTGACGCTATTGGATGAACGAATGATCATTCAGCGCGGGGCCGGGCACCGGATCGCACGCATCGCTGCAGTCCCGCGCGAACAGACCGCAAGGAGAAGGGTGGCCGCCTCGCCGCTGCGTACCGGGATCACGGTGCGCGCATGACCGCCAGCGACTGATGCTCTTGCAGATCCTCAACGGGCTGGTGTACGGCGGGCTCCTCTATATCCTCGCCGTGGGGCTCGTCCTCATCTTCGGGCTGCGCCGCGTCGTGAATTTCGCGCACGGCAGCCTCTTCATGGTGGGTGCCTACGTCGGCTACGCGATCGCGACTTACTTCGGCAACTTCTGGGTCGGGCTGCTCGTGTCGGTCGCCGTGCTCGCGGCGCTCGGGGTGTTCCTGGATGCAGTCGTATTCCGGCCACTGCAGCGCGAGGATCCGATCGTCACGGTGCTCGTGACCTTCGGCATCCTGCTCGTCCTCGAGGACGCCGTGCGCACGATCTGGGGCAAGGACTTCCTCTCGCTCAAGCCGCCCGAGGCGCTCGCCGGCACGGTGCAGATCCTCGGCGAGAGCTTCCCGACCTACCGGCTCTTCGTGATCGTGCTCGCCGCGGCGGTGGCAATCGGGCTCTCCCTGTGGCTGCGCATGAGCCGGATCGGGCTCTTCGTCCGCGCCTCCAGCGTCGATCGCACGACGACGGCGATCCTTGGCGTGAACACCGACCGCGTGAGCATCATCGTGGTCGCCGCCGGCGCGGCGCTTGCGGGCCTGTCCGGAACGGTGTCCGCGCCGCTGCTGGCGCTCTCGCCGAGCATGGGCAGCTTCATCCTGATCGACTCCTTCATCGTTGTCGTCGTGGGGGGACTCGGCAGCTTTTCCGGTGCCTTCTTCGCCGCGCTCATCATCGGGCAGCTGCACAACTTCGGCGTGGTGTACGTGCCGTCGGCGGCGACGATGATCCCGTTCCTGCTGATGGTGGGAATCCTGATCTGGAGGCCCTCGGGCTTCGCGGGTCAGCACGTATGAGACATCCTGTGTCAACCCCTGGTCGTGTTGAAGGCGAGCGCGGCATGTCGGGCCGCCCCAAGGGCAAATCCTTGGCGCGCGGCGCCGAAGTAGTCCCATGAGTCAGCCGAGCGAGCGGATCGTGCTTCCCGCCACGCCCGCCCTCGCGCGGGTCTCGCGCCAGGTCTGGCTCGCGCTCGGAATCGCGATCGTGGCGGGCTCAATGCTGCCGCTGGCGGTGACCTCCACCCTCGTCATCACGCTTCTCACGCAGGCCGTGATCGGGGGGATCCTGGCGACCGCCGTCGGACTCGTGATCCGGCAGATAGGCCTGGTGAGCTTCGGCCACGCGGCGTTCTTCGGCCTCGCCGGCTACTTCATCGCGCTGCCGGCGAAGCACGGTCTCTGGCCGCTGGAACTCTCGATCGTCCTGGCGATCGCGATACCGACGCTGCTTGCCTTCCTGCTCGGACTCGTCATCGTCCGTATCCCCGGCGTGGCGTTTTCGATGCTCACGCTGGCGGTCGGACAGGCTTTCCACGAGTTCGCAGTGCGCGCACGCCTTGCTACGGGCGGCGACGACGGACTGGCGATCAGCCTGCCCAAGACCGTCTTCGGTATGGCGACCGAAGTCTTTCAGCGACCCCAGACCATGTTCGTCATCTGCTGGGTCGTGTTGGCGGGCGTGCTCTTCGGTCTGCACCTGCTCGTGCGCAGCCGCTTTGGGCGCGTGACGACGGCGATCCGCGAGAACGAAGAGCGCGCGCGTTTTCTCGGCTACCAGACGGTCCTGCCGCGCGCACTGATCTTTGCAATTTCGGCCTTGATTGGGGCGATCGCGGGAACGCTGTTCGCGCTCTACAACGGCTTCGTCTCCCCGGAGTCGCTGCACTGGAGCCTCTCGGGCTCGGCCCTCATCATGGCCATCGTCGGCGGCACCCGGCTGCTTTGGGGGCCCGCGCTGGGCGCTGTGGTGTTCTTCTTCTTCAAGGACGTGGCGGGCGACCTTACCGAGCACTGGCCGGCGATGATCGGCCTCATGCTGATCGCGGTCACGGTCGCGCTGCCGACGGGCATCAGTGGCGCACTGACGAAGCTCCTCGATCGGATGCGCCCGGCCGGCGTGCGTCGCGATGGCTGAGACCTTCGCGATCGAGGGCGTGGGGCTCACACGCCGCTTCGGCGGCTTCACGGCGCTCGACGCGGTGAGAATCGCGGTCCCGGACGGGGAGATCCGAGGTCTGATCGGGCCCAACGGCGCAGGCAAGTCCACGCTGATCGATGTGCTCTCGGGCCGCGCCGACGATTGGCAGGGCACGGTGCGATTACGTGGCGAAGACATCAGCGCGCGCACGGTGCAGGAGCGCCGCCGCGGCGGGCTCGCCCGCTCGTTCCAGAGGACCAACATCTTCCCCGAGCTCGCGGTGCGCGAACAGCTCGAGATCGCATCGTGGAACGCCGAGACACCGAACGTGGACGAGGTCCTGCACGAGATGGGCCTCGCAGGCATCGCTCACATGCGGGCGGCAGACGTCTCGTACGGCGACCGCCGCCGGCTCGACCTCGCGCTCGCGCTGATCGGACGGCCCACCGTGCTGCTGCTCGACGAACCGGCGGCCGGTCTCTCGATGAAGGAATCGGTGGCGCTGGCGGAACTCCTGCGCGATCTCGCGAGCCGCTGGAAGGTGACCGTATTGCTCGTGGAGCACGACATGGAGGTGGTCTTCTCGATCTGCGACCGGATCACGGTGCTCCATCTCGGCCGCGTGCTCGCCGAGGGGGCCGCGGACGAGATCCGCAAGATCCCGGAAGTCGTGACCGCTTATCTCGGGAGTACGGTCGAGTGAGCGAGCTCCTGAGCTTCCGCGGGGTGGAAGCCGGTTATGGTGAATCGCGAGTGCTGCATGGGATCGACCTCGCCGTGAGCGAGAACGAGCGCGTGGCGATTCTCGGCCGCAACGGCGTGGGCAAGAGCACGGTCGTAAACACGTTTCTCGGCGTTGCACGGCTGCGCGCGGGCGAGATCCGCTTCCGCGGCGCGCTGCCGCGGACGATCCAGCACTTCACGGCCGCGCGCGCCGGGGTGGCGGTCGTGCTGCAGGGACGGCACATCATCCCGAACCTCACCGTGCGCGAGAACCTGCTCCTCGGCGCCGCCGTGCGGCGCCCGGGCGCGTGGAATCTGGAGCGGGTGTTCGAGCTGTTTCCGGTGCTGAAGGAGCGTGCCGACACGCCCGGCATGGCGCTCTCCGGCGGCCAGCAGCAGATGCTCGCCATCGGCCGCGCGCTGATGGCGAACCCGGCACTCCTCGTGCTCGATGAGCCGAGCGAAGGGCTCGCGCCGGTGATCGTGGACGAGCTCGCCGTCGTGCTCCGCAGGCTCGCCGACGGCGGAACCGGGCTGCTCCTCATCGAACAGAACTTCGGGCTGGTGCGGCGGGTCGCACAGCGCTACTACGCGCTTTCTAAAGGGCAGGTCGTGGACCAGGGTCGCCTGGCCGACCTCTCAATGGAGAAGTTGAAGGAACATGTGGCGGTTTGATCGATGGCGTCATTGCAAACGGAGGAAGTCATGCAGGCAAGAGTGTTGATAAAACGGTTGATCGGGTTGGGAGCAGGGGTCACGGCAGTGCTTGCCGCACAGGCGCCCGTACTGGCGCAGGACACGATCAAGATCGGCGTGCCCACGGCGATGTCGGGCACCTACGCCGACCTGGGCAACCAGGCGAAGCGGGCGGTGGAGTTCGCGGTGCAGGAAGTGAACGCCAAAGGCGGGATCGGCGGGCGCAAGGTCGAGTACAAGGTGCTCGACACCGAAGCGAAGCCCGAGGTCGCGCGCAAGCAGGCCGAGAAGCTCGCGCTCGAGGGCTACCGAATCCTCACCGGGACCATCGCGTCCGGCGAGGGCTTGGCGATGGCGCCGATGCTCGAGCGATGGGACGCGATCTACGTCGTGACGATCAACAAGGCCGACAAGCTCACGGGCGACTCGTGCGTGCCGCGCGTGTTTCGCGTGAACCATCAAGACGCCCAGGACGCGGCGGTCGTGCGCCCGTGGCTCGGCACTCGTAAGGAGACCAAGTGGGCGATCGTCGCCGCGGACATCGCGTGGGGGCGGAACTCCGGGCAAAGCTTCGCGGCTGCCGCGAAGGCGCACAACAAGGAGATCGTCGGGGAGTTCTACTCCCCCTTTGGCACGAACGACTTCGCGCCCTACATCCAGCAAGTCAAGAACTCCGGCGCCCAGGGTGTCTGGATCGCACTCGCCGGCCGGGACGCGATCAACTTCGCCACGCAGGCGAAGCAGTTCGGATTGTTGGACAACACTTTCGTCGCCGGAGTGAGCTTCGTGACCGACAACACGGTCAAGGCGCTGGGAGACACCTCCAAGGGGATCTGGGGCATCATCAACTACAGTTCCAGCTTGGACACCCCCGACAACAAGCGCTTCGTTGAGGCTTGGAAGAAGGTCTACAACGGCGACGAACCCACCAACTTCGAAGGCGAAACATACATCGGCATGCAGGTGATCTTCCAGTCGATTGCGAGAGCGAAGAGCAGCAAGCCGATCGACATCGCCCGCGTAATGCACGGCGGGACGTTCGACACCCTCTTCGGCAAGCAGGTCATTCGCGCCGAAGATCATCAGATGGTCGCACCAAACTACTTCGGCTACATAGGGGACCAGGGCGGCAAACTGCGGCCGATTATCACCACCACCTTCTCGGCCGATCAGGCGAGCCCGCCGCCGAACGGCGAATGCAAGATGCCCAAGTTCTGACTGTTGCGATGCCGCTCCGGGTCGTAAGCACCGTCTCCGACCGGGAGCTCGTCGACAAGCGGCGCGCGCAGATCGTGCGCGCCGCCACCGAGCTCTTCGGCGAGCGGGGCTACCATGTCACCACGGTGCGCGACATCGCTCTGCGCGCCAACGTGAGCATCGGCCTCATCTACCAGTACTTCAAGGAGAAGGAGGACGTGCTCTTCCTCGTGCTGGGCGAAGTGCTCGACGCCTATCAGCGCGAGATTCCGAAGGTCCTGGAGGGCGTCACCAATCCCCTGGCGCGCCTGCGCGCCGCGGTGCATGCCTACTGCCGAGTGAACGACGCCAACGCCGACGCGACCGTGCTCGCCTACCGAGAGACGAAGTCGTTGCGCCCCGAGCGGCGCCGGGTGATGCAGCAGCAGGAGCTGGCCACAAACGTGCTGCTCGCGGTGTGCGTGGACGATTGCATTAAGGCCGGCCTGCTTCACAAGGTGGACAAGGAGCTCTTCGTCTACCAGATCGTCATGTTCTCGCATGCTTGGGCGCTGAAAGCCTGGCGCTTCCATCGCCTGATGACCGTGGACCAGTACGTCGATCGCGGGCTCGACCTCATGCTGAACGCGGTGCTCACCGAGGCAGGCGGACGGGCTTACCGGCGGAGCGTGCCCCCAGGCACGCGGGGACGTACCAAACCTGCAGGCGCACGCGAGGCTCGGCTCGAGCCTCGCGCCAACGACGAGGATCGATCATGTACGAAGACATCATCTACCAGGCCGAGAACGGCGTCGCGACCATCACGATCAATCGGCCGCAAAAGTTCAATGCATTCCGCGGCAAGACCTGCGAGGAGCTGATCAGCGCCTTCCACCGCGCCGGGTGGAACCGCGACATCGGCGTCATCGTGCTGACGGGAGCGGGCGAGAAGGCGTTCTGCACCGGAGGCGACCAGGGGGCGCACGAAGGCAGCTACGACGGGCGCGGCATGATCGGCCTGCCGATCGAAGACCTGCAGCGCGTGATCCGGGACGTCCCGAAGCCGGTCATCGCCAAGGTGCGGGGTTACGCGATCGGCGGGGGCAACGTGCTCGCGCTGATCTGCGACCTCACCCTCGCCGCCGAATCGGCGGTGTTCGGGCAAGTCGGTCCGAAGATGGGCTCGGTCGATCCCGGGTTCGGCACGGCCTACATGGCGCGCGTGATCGGGGAGAAGCGCGCCCGCGAGGTGTGGTACTTGTGCCGGCGCTACAGTGCGCGCGACGCGCTCGCCATGGGGATGGTGAACGCGGTCGTGCCGGACGCGGAACTCGACGCGGAGGTGGCGCGCTGGTGCGCGGAGATTGTGGAGAGGAGCCCTACGGCTATCGCGATCGCGAAGCGCTCTTTCAACGCCGACAGCGCCGGAATCATCGGCATCGCCGACATGGGCATGCAGGCGCTCAGCATGTACTACCAGACGGACGAGTCGAAGGAGGGCGTCCAGGCGCTCAAGGAAAAGCGCAAGCCCGAGTTCCGCAAGCACGTGAAGTAGCGGAACAGCGCTTACGTCGCTCTCCGCGCGTCGAGTAGCGCGTTGCCTTCGCCGAGCGAGGGGTAGCCCGCTTCGATCGTTGCACCACGGAACGCCGTGGCGACCGGTACCGGCAGCGCAGGAATGTGCCGGCCGTCGGCCACCAGCCGACGCGCGAACAGCCCGCGCTCAACGAAGTGCGCGTCCGCGAGCGCCTCCTGCACCGTCTTCACGATGCACGCGCAGACGTCCCTGGCGGCGAACGCTTCCTGCCAGTGCGACGCCGGTTGCGCTCGGATGCACCCGGCGACGGCGCGCGCCACCGCCGCGGGCTCGCGGGTGTCGTCACGTAACGTCGCCTCGAGTCCGATCGCCGCGCAGAAGTTGTCCCAGAACTTCTGTTCGAGCGGCGCGGCCGCGACGAACTCGTCGTCGGCGGTGCGATAGATCTGGTAGCGTGGCGAGCCACCGGTGATGAGCTCGCCGCCGGGCTTCGGCCACTCGCCCGCCGCGAGCCCGTTCCCGACCGCCCAGTACATGAAGGTAAAGAGGTTGTCGGTCATGGCGACGTCGAGCTTACAGCCCTGACCGGTGACGTCCCGTGCTTTGAGCGCGAGAAGGATGTTGACCACGGCCGGATAGGCGCCTCCCGCGATGTCGGCGACGAGCGCCATCGGCAGGACCGGTGCGCCGTCCGCGCCCGCGGCGAGGCCGAGCATGCCCGTCTCGGCGACGTAGTTGAGATCGTGCGCGGCCTCCTGCGCGCGCGGACCCGACTGGCCATATCCGGTGATCGCGCAGTACACGAGCCGCGGGTTAATCGTCTTCAGCCGCTCGTAGCCGAGACCCAGACGGTCCATCACACCGGGCCGGAACTGCTCGACGAGCACGTCGGCTCCGCCGACGAGCGCAAGCAGGCGCTCGACCGCAAGCGGATCCTTCAGGTCGATCGCGATCGACCGCTTGCCGCGGTTGAGGAGCGCGAAGTTTACGCTGTCGGCGCCGAACTTCGGCGCGTACGAGCGCATCTCGTCGCCACGCCCCGGACGCTCGATCTTGATCACCTCCGCGCCCCCCTCGGCGAGCATGAGCGTCGCGAGCGGGCCGGGCAGCAGCGTGCTGAAGTCGAGCACGCGGACCCCGGTGAGCGGCTGTCCCTTCATCGCTCGACCTCGCGCGCGCGCGGCGCCAGAGCGCGCTCAGGGGGACCCCTGGTCTTGCCCGCGCCCTGCGTGCAGCAATACGGTGCCGGAGACGACAGGCCCTGCGCAGCTCGCACGATCTGGTTGTCCATCCGACTGACCTCCGAACTGAACGGTACTACGAACCACGGGTCGTGCGGGCGGGTCTGGCCCCGGGTGTGCGCCGACGTTGTCTGCGCGCTACGAACCAGGGGGTCGTGGGTTCAGCTCCTGCCGGGCGCGCCAGACATCGATGCCCTAGCGTAAACTGATATTTTTTCGTCGGGCCCAATTTGCGTACGACAGCAGGAACCCGCGCGAGGCTGACCCAGAAGAAGACGATGACGAGCGCAACCAAGGTCGCTAAGCTCTTGGCGCCGCTTTCGATCAAATTCCGGCCGCCAGCACCAGCGTCACTTCCGCCGGCAGATATCGCGCCGCCAGGCCGGTAGCCATGCCGCACTGCGGCACACGAACCTCATCGGTTCGTCCGCGCCCGCGGCGGGCAGCGCGATTCTTCTTGAACCTGTCCGCGCGCGCGCTACTCTAAGCGCCTGGATTCTTTCGCCCCTCAGTCCATCCCCCGAGACACGAACGAGCAACGGGCGCGGCGCCGCCAACGGAGGGCGACTCCTTCGCCGGATGGACTTCGACTCCGTGGGAGACGCATGTGAAGCCAGCACCGTTTGAGTACGTCCGGCCGGGTTCGCTCCCTGAGGCGCTCGCCGCGCTCGCGCGCCACGGGCCGGCCGGGAGGATCCTTGCCGGAGGACAGAGCCTGGTGCCGATGATGAACCTGCGGCTCGTGAAGCCCGCGGTCCTCATCGACATCAACCGCGTGCCCGGCCTCGCCGACATCCGGGTCGACGGCGGCGAGCTCGTCATCGGCGCACTCGCCCGGCACGCCGCGCTGCTCGCCTCCGAGCTCGTCGCGAAGCACTGTCCGCTCATGGTGGAAGCCTATCGGTGCGTGGCGCACGGCCCGATCCGCAATCGCGGCACCCTGGGCGGAAACATCAGTCACGCGGATCCGGCCTCCGAGATGCCCGCCGTGCTCGCCGCGTGCGAGGCCAAGATCGGCGTCCGGAGCGCCAAGGGTGCCCGGACGATTCCGGCAACGGAGTTCTTCATCGGCGCCCTCACGACCGCGCTCGCCGAAGGCGAGATGGTCACCGAGGTCCGGATCACTTCCGCCAAGCCCGGCCAGGGCGCGGCATGGCGGGAGACCGCCAACCGGCAGGGCGATTTCGCGATGGCGGGTGTCGGCGCTGTCGTCACCGTCGCGGGCGGAAAGTGCACGCACGCGGGCGTCGCGGTGGCGGGCATGGAGCGGCCCGGGGTGCGTCTTCCGGCGGTGGAGAAGCAGCTCGTCGGCACTGCGCTCGACGACGCCACGATCACGGCCGCCGCGCGCATCGCGAGCGAGATCGTGCGACCGGGCAGCACCTATCACGCCGACCCCCTGTACAAGCGCGAGCTGGTCGAAACGCTGACCGCCCGCGCGCTGGCCGCAGCGCGCGAGCGCGCACGTTGAGGAGACCGCCATGCCCATGATTCCGATCAGTCTGAAAGTGAACGGCGCGCGGTTCGAGCGCACGGTGGAGCCGCGCCGGCTCCTCGCGGATTTCCTGCGGGAGGACCTGGGCCTAAAGGCCACCCACGTCGGCTGCGAGCACGGCGTCTGCGGCACCTGCACGGTGCTGGTGGACGGCGAGTCCGTCCGCGCCTGCCTGAGCTTCGCGGTGCAGGCGGATGGCTGCGAGGTGCGCACCGCCGACGGGCTCGCGCACGGCGGCAAGCTGAACGCGCTGCAACAGGCCTTCTGGGAGAAGCACGGCTTGCAATGCGGCTTCTGCACGCCCGGGATGCTGATGGTGGCGACCGAGCTCCTCGAACGGAATGCGCGGCCCACGAAGGCCGAGATCGAGGAAGCGATCTCCTCGAACCTGTGCCGTTGCACGGGCTACTACACCATCGTCGAGTCCGTGCAGCGGGCCGCCGAACTGATGCAGGAGGGAGCGAAATGACCGCGACCTTTCCGAAGCACATCCCCGCCGAAGGCTACATTCCGCCGAGCCGGCAGCAGGAGCCGCCGCGGAAGAGCTACAAGTACATCGGCCAGAACCTCAAGCGGGTCGAGGATCCGCGCCTGCTGACCGGCAACGGCCAGTACATCGACGACATCGCGGTCCCGAACATGGCGCACGCCGCGGTCCTGCGCAGCGACCGGGCGCACGCCCGCATCAAGCGCATCGATACCTCGAAGGCGAAGGCGCTCGCGGGAGTCTATCTCGTGCTCACCGGCGCGGAAGCGAAGGAGATGACCGGCGCGACGGCGCAGTTCGCGAGCCCGCCGGTGGTGCAGTACTGCCTGGCGGTCGATCGGGTGCGCCACGTCGGCGAAGCGGTGGCGGCGGTGGTCGCCGAGAACCGCTACGTCGCCGAAGACGCGTGCGACCTGATCGACGTCGAGTACGAGGACCTGCCGGTGGTGGTGGACCCCGAGGCCGCGATGACCTCGACCGGGGACGCCGTGCTGCATCCGGAGCGCGGCCCGAACAACATCGCGCAGCACCGTACTTTCACATTCGGACCCGTGCAGGAGGACTTCGCCAAAGCGGACGTGGTGGTGAAGCGCCGCCTTCGCTGGGGCCGCTCGGGCGCGCAGCCGCTCGAGACGGTCGGCTGCATCGCGTCCTACGAGCCGGGCAGCGGCAAGTTCACGATGCACACGAACAGCTCGTTCCTCAACTACGTCGGCTGGCTGGTCGGCGCGTCGCTCGGCGTGCCGGCGTCGAAGCTGAACCTGATCCCGTGCGTCACCGGCGGCAGCTTCGGCTCGAAGCTCTTCACCCACAAGGTGATGACGCTCGCGGGCACGCTCGCTCGCGCAGCGGGCCGCCCGGTCAAGTACCTGGAGGATCGCCTGGACAACATCACCAGCTGCGACAACCACGGCTCGGACCGTCTCTATCGCTGCGAGCTCGCGTTGAAGCGCGACGGCACGATGCAGTCGCTCAGGTTCCAGGTGATCGACGACTACGGGGCGTATTTCCAGTTCGGCGTCGGGACGCACGGCAACTCGCTGTGTCAGATCGTCGGGCCGTACCGCATCAACAGCATCCAGATGGAGCTCATCGCGGTCCTCACCAACAAATGCCAGCAGGGCGCTTACCGCGGCTTCGGCTCGGAGGTGACCAACTGGATGCTCGAGCGCATGGCCGACGCCGCGGCCGACGAGCTGAAGATGGACCCGATCGAGCTGCGCCGCAGGAACCTGATCCAGCCTGACCAGTTCCCGTACGTCATCCCTAGCGGCAACCTATACGACAGCGGGAACTATCCCGCGGTGCTCGAGGAGGCGCTGCGCATCGCCGAGCTGCCGAAGTGGCAGAAGATCCGGGACGAAGCGCGCACCCAGGGTCGCTGCGTCGGCATCGGCGCGGCGACTTGCCAGGAGCGCAGCGTCTTCAGCGCGACCGAGTTCTGGTCGCTCAACGGCACCGAGAACCCGGGCTTCACGCTGACGAGCTCGCCGGAGTCGACGCAGATCCGCATCGACCCCACCGGCGCGATCCACGTCACGCTCGGCTCGCCCTTCTGGGGCAACAGCCCGGAGACGATGGCGACCCAGATCGTGGCCGAGCAGTTCCAGGTCGATCCGTCGCAGGTCAACATCGTCTATGCGGACACTCAGAGCGGCTTCAACTCCACCGGCCCGGGCGGCAGCCGCTTCACGGTGATGATCGCCGGGGCGATCGTGGGCGCGGCCAAGCGGGTGAAGGACAAGCTCCTGCGCGTGGCCGGACACATGATGGAGGCCGACGTGGGCGACCTCGAGTTCCGCGTCGGCAAGATCGGCGTGAAAGGCGTGCCCGGGAAGGAGAAGACCATCGGCGAGGTGGCGCTCTTCGCCCATTACTTCCGCCTCAATCTGCCGGCGGGCGACGACTTCGCGAGCGGGATCGACGCGAACTATGTGTACGACCATCCGCTCACGACGATGCCGGCGGCCGACCGCAGCCACCTCGGGATCTTCTATCCGATCATGGGGCACATGTGCCACCTGGCGCTCGTCGAGGTCGACCCTAAGACGGGCAAGGTGGCGATCCTCGACTACGTCGCCGTCCACGACGCGGGAACGGTGGTGAACCCCATGACGCTCGCGGGACACATCCGCGGCGGCACGGCGCAAGGCATCGGCACCGCGCTCTACGAGAAGTTCCACTACGACGAGAACGGCCAGCTCGTCACCGGGACGTTCGCCGACTATCTGATTCCGACGCTCGCCGAGATGCCGCCCGCGATCCGCGTGGGGCACGTGGAGACGCCTTCGCCGTTCACCGAGTACGGCATCAAGGGCGGCGGGGAAGGGGGGCGGATGGGCGCGCCCGGCGCGCTCTCGCGCGCGATCGAGGACGCGCTCACGGAGTACGGCGTGCGCTGCGACGAGCTGCCGCTCACGCCGCGCAAGGTGAGGGAACTGGTGCGGGCCGGCGAGAAGCGGTAGCGCGGTGAAACCGGGGCTGGGCCCGGCGCCCGAGGCGCCGGGCCGTTCTCTTCAGAAGGGGAGTGCTCGCGACCCTTTCCGGACGGTGACTAACGCGGTACGAGCGACTTCAACGACTTGTCGGTGAGCTCGGCAATGCGCTCATAGAGCGCTCGGTACTCTGCTGCACACTCGGCCCCGAACAGCGGGTCAGTGTTCGAGGCGAACGTCGCCTGGATCTCGTGCCAATCGTCATCCGTGAGCGACGCGCAGGCAAGTGGCATGAGCTGCTCCTCCTCGCGGTGCAAATGCCACCAGTAGAACTCGGCGAATTCCTCTACCGCGGTCGCGAGACCTTCGAGCGCGTTGGGCTCGGCCTCTTGCAGGCGCTGCAGCGCCGAACGGGTGGCGGCGAGCATCGACTCGCCGCGCGCGTGTTCGCGCTTGAGTTGCGCGATCAGCTCGCTGCCCTGCCGCGAGCGGCGCTCGATCGCGGGAAAGAGGACGCGATCCTCCTTGGGGTGGTGAACGCGGTCCGGAACGTTCTCGATGTAGCGCAGCATCGAATCGAACAGCGCGAGGTCAGCCTTCTCCTCCGGCGTGCGCCAGCGCGTGACCAGGGCCTGCATGGCGCCGATCACTCGCGCGAGCGCCCTGTGCTCCGCCTTGATGAGCTCGACCGCGGGTGCGGCGGCCGCAGGCACGGGCTGGGCCGAAGCTCGCGCCATGCCGCTCGTTCCGCGCCGGTTGCCGTTCACGGTGTCACGGCTTTGCGTACTCCACGAATACGCTCTTGCCGCCCTTGATGATCCACTGGCCCATGCCGCGACCGAGCTGGTCGCCGTTCGGCGTGAAGTCACACGTCGATCCGGCACCCTGGAAGTTGATCGGCTTGCCGGCGCGTACGAGCTTCAACGCTTCGGTCACATCGTCGACTTCCTGGCCCGGTCCGTTACCCACCGCAATGATCTGCTTCGACCAGTCCACGGCCATCGGGCTGTTCGCTTTCTGCATCGCGAGCGCAGTGATCGCGATCTGGTCGTGGGTGTTGGGCGGGAACAGGAACACGCGGTCGGCAGGGCGCCCCCATCAGCTGCAGGAACTTCTTGTAGCCCGGCGCGCTCACGTCCGGCATCGGCTGGAAATGACGGATGCCCTCGGCCACCTTGTCGCCGACCGCCTGGACGAACTTCCCTTCGGCGTCGGCCATGATGGAAAGCGCCACGACCTTGCTGTCGAACCCACCGCGATAGACCTCCTTCATGATCGACACGAAGTCCGGCAGCAAGCCGAAGCAGTAGACGGCGTCCGGCTTCTTGCCGAAGATGCGCTCAACCTCGGCGCGGTAGGAAGGCTGCTCCGGGTTGTAGATGAGCGAGTCCACGACCTTGCGCCCGTTCGCCTTCATGGTCTCCTCGAAGACGCGCATGATCGGCAACACGAAGGCGTTCTGCAGGCCCATGATGCCGACCGACTGAAAGCCCAGCTTCAAAGTGGCGCGACCGATGACGATGCCCCAGTCCGTGGCCTTCATCTGGAACCGCCACACGTATCCTTGAGGATCGCCCTCGGTGATCGCGTTGGCGGCGCTCGAGACCATGAGCACCACCTTGTTCTGGATCGCGATCGGGCGCGAAGACATGCCTTCCGGCGTTCCCCAGTAGCCGACGAGCGATTGCGCCTTGTGCACGTTGATGAACTTCTGGGAGAGATTGGCTGCCACCGAGGCGCTCGATTCGGAATCCTCGATGAAGAGCTCGAGCTTGCGCCCGCCGAGGATGCCGCCGGCGT
Organism: uncultured beta proteobacterium; assembly: GCA_963747775.1. GTDB lineage: Bacteria > Pseudomonadota > Gammaproteobacteria > Burkholderiales > SG8-39 > JAGVSZ01. The sequence goes on along the minus strand of CAVVGT010000009.1, from coordinate 424,006 downwards.
CGTTGATCTTCGCCGCCGTGCGCTTGGCCGCTTCGGCCATGTCGGGGCCGTAGGCGCCGGCGTTGCCGGTGAGCGGCAGCGCGACGCCGATCGGAATCGGCGCGGCCTGCGCATGCGCGAGATTCAGGTAGGGCGCGGCGAGGGTAGATGCGGTGGCAGCGCCGATCGACTTGATGAGGTCACGTCGGATCCTGTCCATCTGTCTCCTCCTAGTTGAGCGCGGTTATTTGAGTTCGGCCTGCAGTCGGTACTCGCGCATGAACCCCTGCGGTCTGTAGATCAGGAGCAGAAGAAGTCCCACTCCGATGATGATGATGCGGATAGCGGCTAGCTGGTCGGAATCGATTCCCGGAATGAGGTCCTTGAGGAAGCGCGATCCCTCGAGCAGCACCATGACTGCGGCTGCGCCCCAGATGGCGCCTTGGTGTGCGCCGCGGCCGCCGGCGATCACCGCCATAAAGGCGTAGGCAATGACGATGTTCGTGAACTGTGTCGGGTCGACGTACTGGTAGTAGAAGCTGTGCATCGAGCCGGCAAGGCCGATGATGCCGCCGCCGATCGCGAAGATGCGCACGCGTGCCCACAGCACGTTCTTGCCCAATGTCGCGGCCACCACGTCGTCCTCGCGCACTGCGCGCACGAGGCGGCCGAACGGGGAGCGCGCGATCACGTTGAGAAACCAGAGCGTGCCCAGGAGGAGCGCGAAGGACAGACCGAGCAGGAAGTACTGGTAGTACTCGGGCGCGACTACGGTTCCTAGCGGGCGGGGGATCCCGGTGAGGCCGAGCGCGCCTTTGGTGAGCCAGTCCTCGTTGAGCGCCATCAGGCGCAGCATCTCGCCAACGCCCAGCGTGACGATCGCGAAATAGTCCTCTTCGGTAACGCGCAGCGTAATGAAGGCAACCAGCCCGCAGACAGCGGCGACGATCGCGATTGCGCCGAGCGTTGCGACGAAGGTGTTCGCCCCGGTCTTGAGCATCAGTAGTGCCGAGGCGTATGCGCCGAGCGCGTAGAACCCGGTGAGCCCGAAGTTCACCATGCCGCCCAGGCCCCATTGGAAGTTGAGCGCGAGCGCCAGGATCGCGGAGAAGCAGACCACGATGCCCATCAGCACCAGAAAAGAGATCATGCCCGGCTCATTTCCTGATGTAAGGCTGACCGAACAGACCCTGCGGCCGGAATATGAGAATCACCGCGATGGCGCACAGCGGAACTCCGATGCGGTAGTTCGGAGGCATCACCAGCGTGGAGAGCTCGCTCGCGACGCCGATGACGAGCGCCCCGACGAACGCACCCAGCGGGCTGCCGAGGCCGCCGAGGATCGCCGCAGCGAAGACGCTGATGAGGTAGTTCGAGCCCATCGGCGGCTCCAGCGCGCGATCCATGCCGATGAGCACGCCGCCGCCGGCGAGCAGAAGACCGGCGATGAACCAGGTCCAGCGAATGACGCGCGGGCTCTCGATGCCGCGCACCTGCGCGAGAGACGGGTTGTCGGCCACGGCGCGCATCGCGCGTCCCATCGGCATCCGGGACAGGAGGATGTACATCAGCGAGCATCGCGGTGGTGGCGACCGTGATCGTGATCATCTGTTCCTGGTTCATGCGTACGTCGGCGATGCGGAACGGACGCGCCAGCTCGATCACGAAGCTGCGCGCCGAGTTGCCGTAGGCGAAGCGCGCAACGTTCTCGAGGATGAAGCCAAGGCCGAGCGAGGCCACCATCAGCGTGATGCCGCCGCGTTCGCGAAGCGGTTTGAAGGTGACCTGATCGATGCCGATGCACAGGAAGCCCATCGCCACGGCCGCCGCGATCGCGGCGGCCAGAAGCGGCCAACCGAGTTGCGCATTCAGCGCGAAGGCGAGGTACGCGGCCACCGTCATCATCGCGCCGACCGCGAAGTTCGGAAACTTGAGCACGCCGAAGAGGAGCGTCACGGCAAGCGCGGGCAGCGTCATGATGACGCCGGTGACGATGCCGTTGAACAGCGGTCTGTATGCACGGGCATCATGCCGGTCGCCGCCTGCGCGTCCCCGAGGTAAAGGCTGTTGCAGATCTTTCATTCCCAGTACTTCGTTGGCCGGCGCCACAGTGCGCACGCGCCCGCCGGCCAGCACGATGCAGGTGTCGGCGATGCGCAGGGCTTCGAGCGCGTTCTGCTCGACCATCAGCACGCTTACCCCCATCGCGTTCACCTTTTTGACCCGATCGAAGACGTCGCTCATGTACTTCGGCGACAGGCCGGCAGAAGGCTCGTCCAACATCAGGACTTTGGGGCGCACGCTGAGCGCACAGGCGAAGGCGAGCATCTGACGCTGGCCGCCGCTCAGATTCCCCGCCTGCTTGCGATAGTGAGCCGGCAACTCGGGGAAGAGGGCGAGGATCTCGTCGTCCAGCGCCCGACCCCATTGCGCCGCGCGCTCATGAACTCCCGCGCGATCTTTATGTTCTCCAGCACCGTCAGGTTGCGAAACACGTTGTATTCCTGCGGCACGTAGGCGATCCCCGCGCGCACCCGCTTCGGTGCGCTCATCTCGTTCAGGCGCTGGCCTTGGAACTCGATCGTCGCCCTGGCGGACGGGCAGCAGTCCGGCGAGCGTCTTGATGAGCGTCGATTTGCCCGAGCCGTTCGGGCCGATGAGGGTGACGATCCGGCCCTCGCCCAGGACCACGTCGATTCCCTTGAGGATGTCCCCGGCACCGTACCCGGCGTGCAGCCCGCTCACTCGCAGCACGTCGCTCATGCCGCCTTGCCGAGATAGGCGTTCATGACCTCGCCGTTGCTCGCCACCTCGCGGAAGGTGCCGCGAGTGAGGGTGCGGCCCTCGGCGAGCACGTAGATCGGCGCGCAGAGCTGCGCGATGACGTCCATGTCGTGCTCGATGATCGCGAAGGTGAGCCCCTGATTGCGCAGACTCAGGATCGTCTGCCCGAGCGCCTCGGTCATGACCGGGCTCACGCCGGCGGTCGGCTCATCGAGCAGGATGATCTTCGGTTCGAGCATCAGGGCGCGCGAGATTTCCAGGAGCTTCTTCTGCCCGCCCGAGAGGTTCCTCGCGCGCTCGTTCGCGAGCTGCCACAGATTGACCTGCTCGAGGAGCGCGCGCGCCTTCTGGATCGCGGCACGTTCCTGCGCGCGCACGCGCGATGAGGCGAGAAAGCAGCGCCAGACGGTCTCGCCGCACTGATGCGGGCCCGCGAGGAGCATGTTCTCGAGGACCGTCAGCTGGCCGAGCTCGCGCGAGATCTGAAAGGTGCGCACCAGCCCGATACGCGCCCGCTCGTCCGGGCGCAGCGACAGGATGCTGCGCCCTTCGAAGACCACGTCGCCCGCCTCGGGCGCCAGCAGGCCGCCGAGAACGTTGAACAAGCGTCGACTTGCCGGCGCCGTTCGGCCCGATGATGCCGGTGATGCTCTGGCGAGCGATCTCGAGCGAGCATCCGGCAAGCGCTTGGTAGCCGCCAAACGACTTGACCAGGGCATTCGCGGTCAGCATCTGGGCGTATCGGGCCTACTGCTTGCCGCCGTTCCGCGACGACTTGATTGCGACCACGGTGCGGCTGCGGGTGTGCGCGCTCCCCTCCGGCTGCTTCCAGACCGCTTCGAGCGCGTCCAGCAGGGCAGCGATCACGGCGTCGTTGTCGCGCCCACGCGCGTAGATGAACGATAGCTGGGTGGCGGGCACGCCGCCTTCCCAGATGTGAACCTCACCCGCGGCGGCCGCCGCGCGCGCGAGATCTTCGCGCATGAGGCCGAGCCCGACGCCTGCCTTCACCAGGGTGGAGATCGTGGATTCCTGATCCGCCTCGACCACGGTCGCCGGCCAAACGCGCAGCGGTTCGAAGAGCTCTTCCTGCATCTGCTGATGCGGCGAGTTCCGCGGCGGGCGCACCCACGGCAGCGCGGCGATCTGCCTGAGCTCGATGCCGTCCACCCGTGCGGCCCAGTCCGGTGGGGCCACGATCCGATAGGCGATCTCGGCGAGCGGAACCACACGTACGTTGGCATGGAACGCGCCCCCGAGCGAAAAGGCGGCGTCCAGCGCGCCGTTGCTGACGCATTCGGTGGCCCAGGTCGATATGCCGTGCTGCAGGCGCAGGTCGAGCCAGGGGTGCCGCTCCAGCAACGTGCTGACGAGCGGACCGAGCCGAATGATGTACGGATCCACGATGGTGCCGAGACGCACCATCCCCGTGAGATGTCCCTCGAGCCGGTTCGCGGCTTTTCGGAACTCGGCGACCTCGCTTACCACTGCCTTCGCGTGCGGCAGCAACGCCTCGCCAGCTTTGGTGAGGCGCACGCCGCCGGGGCCGCGCTCGAAAAGCTTAAGCTTGAGCTGCTCCTCGAGCGCCTTGATCTGGCCGCTGACCGCGGGCTGGGTGACGTGCAGTAGCGTCGCCGCCTTAGTGAGATGCCCCTGTTCGGCGACGGTCACGAAAGTGCGCAACAGATAGAGTTCCATCGCCCTGTGCGTCCCCCCCGGGTCGGGCCATTCTAGGCGACTCTCTGCGCCGGCGCCGTAGCCGTCGAAGCGTGACCGCGGTTCCTCTGCTCCATCTCTTCCAAGATCTTGCGGCAGCGCAGCAGCGCTTTGTCGGAGCGCAGATAGACTTCGTGATAGCCGTTGTCGGGATACGCGAACATGCGCTGCTGGCGCTCGAGCGCCCAGCGGTCCTCGTCCATGACCGCGGGGAATGTCTCGGCGATGCGCATGGTCAAGGTCCGGGTCGGATCGCTGGCGGCGACAGAACCCGTCCGGGTACTCACCCACAACCGCCACGTGTGGTTCGTCCCGTCGATCGGCGTGTGCGCATGATGAATCACGTAGCCGCGCTCTTCCGCGGCGATGCCGAGCTTGCCCGGCGCAGCGCAACGCAACTCGACGCGCGTGAGTCCCGGTCCAATCATGTGGTGGGTGTGCCAGCGGTCGACCACCGGAAAACCGAACCAATCCGCCATGAACGGCGGCTGCTTGTAGTTCTGTACGCGCCGCACGGTCTTCACCGTTTCAACGCCGTTCAGCTTCTCCTCGACCAGCTCCACCGGGATCTTGCTCTGCTCGATGTCGCCGATGTTGCCGTCGTGCAGCGGATAGAAGTGCGTGATGTCCATCAGATTCTCGATCAGCAGCACATAGTTCGCGGGAACGTGGACCGGGTCGAACATGTGCGTCTCCCACTCGGGGCTGCCGAGTTCCGGGGTGCGCGGCGCCACCGCTTCACCGATCATCGCGGGATCGCCCGTCCACACCCAGACGAGGCCGTCCTGCTCGACGACCGGAAAGGGACGCAGCTTTGCGCGCGATGGAATCGGCAGATCGAGCTGCGAAGGAATGCGCACGCAATGACCCGACGCGTCGTAGCAGAAGCCGTGATACGGGCACTCGAGGACCCCGTCGGAGAGAATCTCTCCCTCGGAGAGCGGCATGCGCTTGTGCACGCAGCGATCGTCGAACGACACGACGCGACCCTCGCCCGTACGCCAAACGAGCACCGGCCGTCCGGCGATCTGCAGCCCCTTGGGTCGATTGACGGGAAATTCGCTCGAGCGCCCGGCGACGTACCAGGCGTTCTCTACATACGTGTTGACGGGCATCGCGATGCTCCTTGAGTGTCGTCGCAGGCTGCCAGGTGCGCAGGGACTTTAGGAGACGCTCCGGCAAAAAGCCAGCTAGCGCGGCTGATGAGGGTTATCGGCCTCGATAATGATCCCGGGCTCGGACTCGATTTGCAGCGCATCATTGAGCCGGTTGAAAAGCCCGCACAGTGCGATCCGAGCGGTCAATTCGACGATCTCCCTGTCGTCGAAGTGGCGGCGAAGCTCGTCGAATACCGCGTCCCGAATGCCCCATGGGCGCTCGGTGACGAGCACGGCATAGTCGCGCACCTGGCGTTCGCGCGCATCCAGACCCGGCACGTCCGGCTCGAGGATCCGATCGACCGTGTGCGCCGGAAGTCCCATGCCTTTCAGGACCGGCGCGTGGTGGTCCACGCAGTATTTGCAGCGGTTCGCCGCGCTCGCCGCCACGACGGCGATCTCGACCAGCTTCTGCGGTAACCGGCCTTCGTCGCGGAGATCCTGCACGAGCCCGTAGACGTGGCGGAACACCGGTGGCGAATGGGCGAGGGCGCGAGCCTGGTTCTCGAAGCGCGCCATGAACCGGTCGAACAGCGGCTGGAGCTCTGGCGGTATCTGCGCGGCGTATGAGACTCGCGACATGATGCTCTCCCGGGGTGCTCTTGCTATCTTGCAGGAAAAACCGCAGCGTGGAGGAAGGGATGGGCATGCGAGCCGGAAGCGCGCCCGGAGGTGCGGTGACCAGCATGTCGATTCAGGAGAGATGCAATGAAGCGTGAGGTCATCAAAGCCTCCGGCGCGCCCACGCCGATGGCGCATCACAGCCAGGGCGTGCTCGCGGGCGAGACGCTCTACGCGGCGGGCCAGATCGCCTCGGACTACCAGACCGGCGTCGCGCCCGAAGCGCGCCAGGACCCGGCATTCCCCTACTACGGCTCCGACATCCAGAAGCAGACGCGCTACGTCCTGCAGAACCTGCGCAGCGTCTTCGAGGGGGCGGGCTGCGAGCTGAAAGACGTGGTGAAGTCGCAGGTGTTCCTGACCGACCTGAAGGACTTCTACTACTTCGACCAGGTCTGGAAGGAGTTCTTTCCCGCGCCGCCGCCGCGCACCACAGTGCAGATCAGCGGCCTGCTCGTGCCCGGATGCCGAGTGGAAATCGATTTGACGGCGGTGAAACCCTGAGCCGGTTCGGCTGCGCCGACAGGCCTTGTGCGATCACCGGGGGTTTTGTACATTGCGTCCGGAACTGAGCGCCTAACCGAGGGAGAGTGTCACATGAAGCGTGTAGCCTGCTCGTTTGCCGTTGCCGCCGCTTGCGCGATCGCGCCGCTCTCAGCGGGCGCTCAGGACAAGGTGATCCGGGTCGGGGTTCTGATGCCGATCTCCGGGCCGGCTTCGTACTTCGGCGTCATGGGCAAGGAGGGCATCGAGCTCGCCCTCGAGCAGCTGAAGGGCGGGGTGAACGGCTATCGCCTGCAGGTTCAGTACGAGGATTCCGCCTGCAGCCCGCTGCAGGCCACCAACACGGTGAAGCGCGTGCTGGAGCAGCTCAAGCCGCACATCGTGATCGGCGAGGAGTGCTCGGACGCCTCGCTCGCCATCGCGCCGATCCTCGACCAGGCCAAGGTGCCGATGCTCAACGCCGGCTCGGTCACCATGAAGCTCACCGAGTCGGGCTACAAGTACGTCTTCCGCATCTTCCCGAATGCCGAGCAGCAGAGCCTGCCGCTCGCCAAGGTCGCCTACGAGAAGCTGGGCGCCCGCACCGCCGTGATCCTGCACGAGAAGACCAACGCTGGGAACGACAACGCCGACGGGTTCGAGAAGCCTTTCGTCGCCATGGGCGGCAAGGTCCTGGCGAAGATCGACTTCGGCCGCGACGTCAACGACTTCACCGCGATCGCGACGCGCATCGCCTCGCTCGGCAAGGTGGACGTGCTGCCGACCTTCGCGCTGGAAGGCCAGACCGTGCGCCTGTCCCAGGCGCTGGCGCAGGCCAAGATCGTCAAGGGCGGCGGCGGCAGCGCGGTGCAGATGGGCTCGATCTGGCTGCCCTATGGCTTCGACCAGAAGGCCGGCCAGGCCAGCGAGGGCTACGTTCGGATCGTGCAGTTCGACCCGACCGAAAACCGCAAGATCGTCCAGGACTTCGTCAAGGCGTTCAAGGCCAAGTACGGCGCCGACAAGGTGCCGACGCACATCAACGCCCATGCCTACGATGCGATCCTCCTGGTGGCCGAGGCCGTGCGGCGCGGGGCCACGGACACCGAGTCGATGCGTGACCGGGTTTCGAAGATGAAGGACGTCGAGGTGACCACCGGCAGAATTACCTTCGATCCCAAGGGCCAGAACTCGGATCTCTCGGTGGTTCACTTCGTCGAGACCCAGAAGGACCTCTCCTGGAAGGGACTGAACTGGCAGTAGATAGCTAGGCTGCCGTGCTGGACTTCCTGGCACTCGCCGTTCAGCAGTCCATCAACGGCGTCTACCTCGGCTGCCTGTACGTCATGGTGGCGCTGGGGCTTACCCTGATCTACGGGGTGCTGAACCAGATCAATTTCGCGCACGCGGACTTCGTCACGGTGGGCGCGTTTGCCGCCTTTTTCGCCGCGACGCGCTTCGCCACCAAGCTGCTCGGCCTGGCCGACACCACCGGCTACCTCCTGTCGATCGTGGTGGCGTTCGGCGTCGGCGCGATACTCGGACTGATCATCAACGCCGCGGTGTTCGCCCCGCTGCGGGAGCGCGGCGACGAGTTGCGGCCCCTGATCGCGACGATCGGCGTCTCGGTGCTGCTCGAGAACGGGCAGCTCGCCCTCTTCGGGCCGATCCCCTATCAGTTCGATTCGCCCTTCGCGCGCGAGACCATCCGCATCGGCCGCATCTTCTTCACGCAGCAGAGCGTCGTCGTGGTGCTGGTGGCGGCCGCCTCGATCGCGGCGCTCTACGCCTTTCTCCGCCTCACCTTCCTCGGCAAGGCGCTGCGCGCCGTGTCGCAGGACCGCGAGACCGCCGGCCTCATGGGCATCAACCCGGGGCTGCTGATCGGGCTCACCATCGTGATCTCCTCCGCGCTCGCCGGCATGGCGGGGGCGCTGCTCGGTCCGGTGCTCGTGCTCACGCCCTTCGCGGGCGCGTCGGTCGTCGTGAAGGCATTCGCCATCGTCATCATCGGCGGCTTCGGCAATCTCGAGGGCACCATCCTTGCCGGCATTCTGGTCGGCGTCGTCGAAGCCTTCACGGTGCAGTACCTCGGTTCCGGGATCATCGATCTGGTGGTGTTCTCGCTGCTCCTCGTCATGCTGGCGATCAAGCCCACCGGCCTCATCGCGGAGAAGAAGGAGGAGAACGTCTGAAGCTGCGAATCGCCGCGGCCGTGCTCGTGCTCGCGCTGCTGCCGCTCGCGCTGCAGACGCCATACTGGCGCGGCATCCTGATCCTCTGTGCGATGAACGTGCTGCTGGCACTCTCGCTCAACCTGGTGCTCGGGTACACCGGCCAGCTCAACCTCGGGCAGTCCGCGTTCTTCGCCATCGGCGCCTACGTCTCGACGATCCTCGTCAAGACCTACGGCTGGAACTTCTGGCTCGCGTCGGCGGTGGCGGTGGCCGCGGCCGGCGTGCTCGGCCTCGCGCTTGCCGCCTTCGCGGTGCGGCTGAGGGGCCACTATCTCGCCATCGCCTCGCTCGGATTCGCCGTGATCACCTACCAGGTGCTCGTCAACTGGGAGCGCGTCACCGAAGGCGTGCGCGGCATCTACGGCATCCTGCCGCCCCGGGCTTCGGCAACCAGGTCGCGCTCTTCTACCTGGTCGGCGGCATTGCCGCTCGCCGTCTACGTCCTCCTCGACAACCTGGTGCGCTCGCCGATCGGCGACACGCTGCGCGCGATCCGCGAGGACGAGGTCTCCGCCGCCTCGCTCGGCATCAACGCCGCGCGCTGGAAGGCGTTTGCCTTCGGCCTCGGCGCGGCGATCGCCGGCCTCGCCGGCTGCTTCTACCCCGGCTTCGTCGGCACGCTGGTTCCCGAGGCCTTCAACATCGTCGAATCCTTCACCATGATGGCGATGGTGATCGTCGGCGGCACGGGCACCATGATCGGCCCGGTGATCGGCGCCGTGGTCCTGACCTTTCTCCCGGAATTGCTGCGGGGCGTCGGCGAGCTGCGCCTCCTCGTCTACGGCCTCGCGCTCACGCTGGTCGTGCTCTTCATGCCGGGCGGCATCGTCCAGGCCTGGTCGGCACTCTGGAGGAAGCGCGCATGACCGCTTTGCTGGAGGCGGAGGGCGTCAGCAAGAGCTTCGGCGGCGTGCGTGCGGTGCGCGAGATCTCCGTGGCGATCCCGGAAAAATCGATCTTCGCGCTCATCGGCCCGAACGGCGCGGGGAAATCGACGCTGCTCAACCTGCTTTCCGGCATCTACCAGCCCGACGCCGGCGCGCTGCGCTTTGCCGGGCAGAGCATCGTCGGGCTGCCCGCGCACCGCCGCGTGCGCCTCGGCATCGCCCGCACGTTCCAGAAGATACGGCTCTTCAAGCAGCTCACGGTGCTCGAGAACGTGCTTGCCGGCTTCCACATCCACCACGACGATCCCCGCCTGGCAATACGTGATACCGCGGGCAGCGGCGCGGCGGGACCGCGAGCGCTGCCGCGCTGAAGCCGAGGCGCTGTTGACCTTCGTCGGTCTTGGCGCACGCTCGGGCGAGCGCGCCGGGGCGCTGCCCTACGGCCAGCAGCGCATGCTCGAGATCGCTCGCTCGCTCGCGACCCAGCCCCGGCTTTTCATGCTCGACGAGCCCGCCGCCGGCCTGAACGGCGCCGAAGTCGAGTTTCTGCTGCAGCGCCTGGAGGACATCGGCCGGCGCGGCATCACCGTGGTGGTCGTGGAGCACAACATGGACCTTGTCATGAACGTCGCTCATCACGTGTTCGTGATGGACTACGGCGAGCAGCTCTTCGATGGCACGCCGCGCGAAGTGCAGGCCAATCCCGCGGTGATCGAGGCTTATCTGGGCGGCGAATTTGCTGCTTAGGGTAGAAGGCCTGGAGCTGGCCTACGGCGAGGTGCCCGCCTGCCGCGACATTTCCTTCGAGGTGGCGGAAGGCGAGATCGTGACCCTGATCGGGGCCAATGGCGCCGGCAAGACCACCATCATGCGCGGCGTGGCGGGGGCCATGGCGCCGCGCCGCGGCCGGATCGTCTTCGACGGCGAGGACGTGACGCGCTGCCCTCGCACCGCCGTGCGCTCGCGGGCATCGCGCTGGTGCCTGAGGGCCGCCGCGTGTTTCCGTCGTTGACCGTGCGCGAGAACCTGGAGATGGGCGGCTTCAAATACCGCGGCGACCGCATCCGGGTGGCGGAGCGCATCGAACGCTGCATGGACATGTTCCCGCGCCTGCGCGAGCGCGCCGCGCAGCGCGCCGGCACGCTCTCGGGCGGCGAGCAGCAGATGCTCGCGCTCTCGCGCGCGCTGATGTCGGATCCGCGGCTCCTGTGCCTGGACGAGCCCTCGCTCGGCCTCGCGCCGATGGTCGTGCAGGAGATCTTCAAGAGCATCCGCGACGCCAACGCCGCGGGGACCAGCATCCTGCTGGTCGAGCAGAATGCCCGCTACGCGCTCGAGACCGCGAGCCGCGGCTACGTGCTGCAGACCGGCGCGATCATCGCGGCGGCCCCTGCGCCGAGCTCAAGCAGGACGAGCGCGTCAAGGAAGCCTACCTGGGGAGGCACGATGCCGGATCCGCTGAAACCTTCTCGCTGAAGGGCAGGGCCGCGATCGTCACCGGCGCCGGCGGCGGCATCGGCGGCGCCATCGCGCGCACGTTCGCCAAGGCGGGCGCGCAGGGTGGCCTGCGTTGGACCTCAAATCTCCGAGAAGCCGCTTGAGGGTGCCCTGGACATCCCCTGCGATGTCTCCTCCGAATCCGATACGCAGCAGCGCGGTGGAGCGCGCGGCCGAAGCCTTCGGCAGCCTGCACGTCCTCGTGAACGGCGCGGCGATGAGGGATCCGACCGCCACCGTGCTCGACCTCGACCTGGCCGCCTGGAACCGGGTCTTTGCCGTCAACGTCGGCGGCGCCTACCTGATGAGCCGCTGGACGATTCCGCACATGGCGGCGCGCCGGCGGCGGTTCGATCATCCACATCGCCTCGCAGCTCGGCTCGCGTCGGCACCCCGGGACGCGTCGCCTACTGCGCCACCAAAGGCGCGCTCATCACCATGGCGAAGGCCATGGCCGCCGACCACGCGGCGCAGAACATCCGCGTCAACACGCTCTCGCCGGGCGCGGTCGAGACCGAGCGGATGCTGCGATTCGGCTCGATGGAGAAGGCGCGCGAGGTGCTCGGATCCAAGCACCTCATGAAGCGGCTCGGCCTGCCCGACGAGATCGCCGCCGCGGCGCTCTTCCTCGCCTCCGACGCCTCGAGCTTCATGACCGGCTCCGACCTGCTCGTCGACGGCGGCTACAACGCGATCTAGGTTGGCCTGACGGCCAGAGGGCAGGCGTCTAGATGGGGGTCGCCAGCAGCGACGGCACGAGGCCGGTGTCTGCGATCACCGCTACGCTCTTCAGCTTGACGGCGTCCTTCGAAAGCCTCGCTTGGACGCGATAACGGCCGACGCTGAAAAGTCGCGACTCGCCCTCGAGGCTGGTCTGGAAGAGGCTGTAGGAGAGCTCGAACGACCAGAGGCCGTCCTTTTCCCCAATGAAGCGCAGGGGCCCGAGGACGTGGCGGTCGTAGTGCGGGTTGTACTCGTTGACGTGGCGGTAGGACTCGACGCGGTCGCGCAGCATGTCCTTGTTGTCGCACCACATGAGCACGTTGGGCAACTCCTGCTCGACGTTCTCGCGCGTGACGATGCGGTAGTCGCAGTCCTCGACGAAGAGTTCGACCCAGTCCTCGAGGCGATCCTCGTCGATCGCCATGGCGTACTCGGCCATCAGTGCGGTGACCGCTTCCCGCGTCTCGGGGGCGACGTTCATCGGATTCCGCCCGCCGGCTCCGCGCCCATCAGCTCGGCCCAATAGGACCAGAAGCCGCGGATCGGGGTCTCGGTGACGCGATGTGCGAGGTCGCGCACCTCGCCGCGGCCGCCCATCTCGACCACCGCGCAACCGTCCGGCGCGCTGCGGGTCGCCTTCTGTATCACTTCGATGGCTTCGCCGTCCTCCATGCTCACCAAGCCCGCCGGCCCGACCAGGTTGGCCGACAGCAGGCGGTGGCGAATCATCGCCTCGTCGTCGTCGACATAAGCGAAGAGCGTCTGGAATACCTCGTGCTCGCCGGGCCCCTTCGGGCGGATCTGGCGGGTGCCGAGCGTGTTGTTGATCTGGATGAGCAGGCCGTTCGGGAAGAACGTCGGCGCCGCGAGATTCATGCCGTCCGGATACTCGTCGTGGAACTTGAGCAGCTTCTCATCGCGCAGGCGCATGCGGTCCAGGCGTGCCGCCGTCTCGGCGTAGGCTGCCTTTGCGTCCTCCTGGGAGTCGCTCGCCGCGTAGGCGTGGTTCATGTTGTGACGGTGGCGCGCGTCCATCTTGACCCCGCCCTTCTGCGTCGCGCGGTCCACGCCGTAAGTGACGAAGAATTCGTGCAGCAGGCTGGCATGGTAGGTGTCCCGCAGATTCTCCGCGTAGAGCTTCCAGTTGCCCGCGATCCGCTGGCGGGAGTAACCGAGGATGCGGATTGGGCGCGAGAAGAAGCGCCGGATCATCCCGGTGCCGAATTCGCCGAGATAGGCCTCGATCGGCTCGGCGCTCTCGGCGAAGGTGCCGAAGAGCATGCCGTGGCAGTTGGCCACGCGCAGACGCTGCGGCGACACCGCCTTCATGTCGAAGTCCTCCGGCATGCCGCCTTCGCCCTTGAGGCCTTTGCGAAAGGGCAGGCCGGTGAGCTCGCCGGCGCTCGAATAGCACCAGCGGTGGTAGAGGCAGACGTGGCGGTCGGTATTGCCGCGCAGCGTGCGCGCGATCATTGCGCCGCGGTGCGAGCAGCGGTTGACGAAGGCGTGAATCGCGCCGTCCCGGTGGCGCGAGACGATCACGGGCGTATCGCCGACCCAGGTGGTGCGGAAGTCCCCGGGATTCGGGATTTCGGCCTCGAGGCCCAAGTAGCTCCAGGCCGGCCCGCGGAAGATGCGCTCCATCTCGAGGGCGTAGATGTCCGCGTCGTGGTGCAGCCAGAAGGGCACGCGCGAGTAGTCCTCGCGCGGCCAAGATATCTCACGCTTCATGCTGTCCTCCGATCCAAGAGGTGAAGTCCTGCAATGCCGCGGCGAGATCGTAGCGCGGCGCGTAGCCGAGGTCCTTGACGATCCGGCGGTTCGAGAACCGAGCGCGCGTGCCGGGCGCCAGGGGAACCACGTTGCATGCGCTCAGGTCCTTCGATTCGCGCCAGCGGAAGGCCGGGTAGCGCTCCGCGAGGAGCGTGCACCACTGCGGCAACGCCCACGCAGTGCCGGTGCCCAGGTGATACAGCCGGTGTGCGGGCGCGGCCGCGTCATGCAGCGCGAGGAGGGCACCGGCCAGGTCCGGGCCGTAGATGTAATCGGTGGCTCCGAGCGGCGGGAACACGGCCTCGCCGCCCGCGCGGGCAATGCGTGCGATTTCGGTCGGCGGCGAGAGCCGGTCGCGCGCGCCCGTGGCGTGCTCCCAACGGCCGAACGCGACCGCGAGGCGACCCACGCGCACGTCGAAATCCCACAGCACGGCGAGCCGCAGGCAGGCGCGCTCGGCGGCGTACTTGGTGATGCCGTAGATCGACTCGGGCACCGGGTGGGGACGCTCCTCGTCGAGGGGCTCGGTGGCGCCGATCCCGGCCGCACCGAACACCGCGCCGGTGCTGGCGTGGACGAAGCGACTTACGCCGTGTCCGCGCGCGGCGTCGAGCACGTTGATGGTGCCGATGAGATTCACTTCGGCGATGCGGCGAGGTTCGCGCGCGTCGCGCTCGGCGCCCGCCGTGACGGCGGCGAGATGGATCACGCTCGTCGGTTTGTGCCGGGAGAAGACCTGGCCGAGATGCTCGCGGTCCGTGACGTCCCCGGACTCGAACCGGAAATCCCCCGGGAAGCCGGTGGGGGGCCGGGAGAGGTCGTAGATCAGCACCGCTTCGCCCCGCGCCAGGAGTTGCTCGGCGACATTCAGGCCCACGAACCCCGATCCGCCGGTGACCAGGATCATTTCTTGACGCCGAGGATCCCCGCAGCGGACGCGCGCGGGTTAACGTACAGGCGGGTACCGTTCCGGGGCGATGGGTAGGTCATGGCCAGTCCTGATTAGCGACATAAGCGGGCTCCTCGCGCAAGTCGACGTTCAGATCTACAAGAACACCGGAACCGTAGGCGATGTCCGTTTGGATATTCTCCCCATGTCGAGCGGCTTCCCAGATGAAACCTCGCCTTTGCTCACTAGGACCATCTCGATCAACGACATCGTCACAAAAGATTCCTTTGGCGACGGTGTTCAAGTCGGATGGACCTCAATAGATGTATCAGCAGCGGGCTTGATCTTTAGCGCAGGGGATGTTTTTGCCATTGCGTTATCAAGAGCGAGCGGCCCTGATAGCATGCCTTGGGTCATTTGGTCCTTTGCCAACCCGTATGTCGATGGCCAGACTTTTACTAACGTCAGCTCTACGAACTGGAGCGCCCACTCCTCCATTGACTCAGCATTTCAGACTTGGGTAGACGTGACGTCCGTCCCAGAGCCCGCATCCATCGCACTCCTCGGCGTAGCCCTCGCTGGCCTCGGCTTCGCCCGTCGGCGCAAGTTGCACTGGGTGGCACACCAGGACCCCACCCGCGTGGCGGATTTTTGTCTCTACGCGTCGTCTGTGGCGGAGAGGGTGAGGAAGGCGCCCGCCCGGCCGCCGCACGCTACTAAATGGCTCCGAGCGGCGCCTTGGGTATCGCAGGCGGCCACAGAGGCCCGGCTCCGACGATCTAGGGTAGCCTGAAGTGCACGGCTCCTTCGGTCATCCGCCCGCGGGCCACTGTCTCGACGTCGCCGTTCCCGCCGTAGCCTCTCACAGCCCAGGAGTGGCCCAGCGGATCAACCTCGACGTAGACCGGGAACCCGGACTGGCTCCTCTGGAGGAGCTCCTCGAAACGGCCAGTCGCCGTGACCGCCCCTCCGCGCACGATCACGTGCCCGTCGAGCACGACCGTCATCGGCTCCGCGCCGTCGATGGCGAGGCCCCCCAACACGAGCTGGTCCAGCCCCACCTCCACCATGCAGCGACCGACGAAGACGTTGGAGGGAGTGGCCACGAGGTTGAGCTCGCACCCCAGGGTCGCGGGCTCGGCCTCGGAGGTTGCGCCCCGCCCGGTCACGACCAGATCTGCCTGCGGCGCCGCGCGGGCGGGAAACGCCGCGATGAGGATGACCACGATGATCCGGACGAGGTGCGTCATCATCATTCACATCCTTTCATGTCGGCTACCGCGGAACGAACAGTGCGGCATCGGCGGAGACCGTGGACCCATTGATGTCGGAGACCTGGACGTAGCCTCCGGCGCCGGCGTTGAACTCGAAGGTTCCGAGATACTGCCACCGCCCGCCGCCGGTCCGCTGGTCCCGAGTGGTCACCGCCGTCCCCGAGGCGCTCACGACCCGGTACTGGACGTTCGTGGATCGGTTGGGATCCACCGTCCACCACACGTAGACGTCGTAGGGTCGAGCACTGGGGATCGTCGGCGTCCACCGATACGTGTCCTGCCCCAACCCGGTGGCGTAGACCGAGCTGGCTCCATACGGGCTCGTCCCGCCCGACTGCGACCACTGCCCGGTGAAGCTCGTTCCCGACTGCCCATTGTCGATCACGATCCCGCCAGGAGGTATCTGATTTGGTCCGGGGCGATTGGCGCCGGACACCCATCGGATAGCGTCGGCCGAGACGCCGGCGCCATTGACGTCCGACACTTGGACGTATCCCCCCGTCCCGGTATTGAACTGGAACGTCCCTAAGTACACCCACTGCCCGCCAGCGGTCCGCTGATCTCTCGTTACCACCGCCGTTCCCCCGGCGTGGCGGATCTGATATTGGATGGCCGTCGACCGGCTCGGCAGCGAGGTCCACCACGCGTAGACCTCGTAGACGCGCATCGTGAGGATGGTGGGCGTCCATCGGTACGTGTCCTGCCCGGAGCCCGCCGCTTCAAGAGATGTGCTCCCGTACCGGTTCGGAGCCGACGACACCAACCAGGTGCCGGTGAAACTCGTCCCCGTCCCGCCATTGTCGACAGTGATCGGCGCGACATCGTCGCTCACGACCTTCACCGTCGCGCTGCTCGCGGCGCCCACGGTGTACGCGGTGCTGGCATTGAGCCTCACCACGACCGTCTCCTGGGGCTCCACGGCGGTGTCATTGGTCGGCCGTACCGTGATGGCCGTGCTCGACGCGCCGGCCGGAATCACCACGGTCCGCGAAAGCGCCGCGTAGTCACTGCCCGCGGTGGCCGTGCCGCCCACCGTGTAGTTCACGGTGAGCGCCGCCGCAGTGCTGCCCGTCCGGCGCACGATGAACTGGCCCGCGGCTCCGCCCTCGGTGGCCGTCGAGGCCGAGGCGCCGATGGCCACGCTCGGCTTATCGTCGCTCACGACCTTCACCGTCGCGCTGCTCGCGGCGCCCACGGTGTACGCGGTGCTGGCATTGAGCCTCACCACGACCGTCTCCTGGGGCTCCACGGCGGTGTCATTGGTCGGCCGTACCGTGATGGCCGTGCTCGACGCGCCGGCCGGAATCACCACGGTCCGCGAAAGCGCCGCGTAGTCACTGCCCGCGGTGGCCGTGCCGCCCACCGTGTAGTTCACGGTGAGCGCCGCCGCAGTGCTGCCCGTCCGGCGCACGGTGAACTGGCCCGCGGCTCCGCCCTCGGTGGCCGTCGAGGCCGAGGCGCCGATGGCCACGCTCGGCTTATCGTCGCTCACGACCTTCACCGTCGCGCTGCTCGCGGCGCCCACGGTGTACGCGGTGCTGGCATTGAGCCTCACCACGACCGTCTCCTGGGGCTCCACGGCGGTGTCATTGGTCGGCCGTACCGTGATGGCCGTGCTCGACGCGCCGGCCGGAATCACCACGGTCCGCGAAAGCGCCGCGTAGTCACTGCCCGCGGTGGCCGTGCCGCCCACCGTGTAGTTCACGGTGAGCGCCGCCGCAGTGCTGCCCGTCCGGCGCACGATGAACTGGCCCGCGGCTCCGCCCTCGGTGGCCGTCGAGGCCGAGGCGCCGATGGCCACGCTCGGCTTATCGTCGCTCACGACCTTCACCGTCGCGCTGCTCGCGGCGCCCACGGTGTACGCGGTGCTGGCATTGAGCCTCACCACGACCGTCTCCTGGGGCTCCACGGCGGTGTCATTGGTCGGCCGTACCGTGATGGCCGTGCTCGACGCGCCGGCCGGAATCACCACGGTCCGCGAAAGCGCCGCGTAGTCACTGCCCGCGGTGGCCGTGCCGCCCACCGTGTAGTTCACGGTGAGCGCCGCCGCAGTGCTGCCCGTCCGGCGCACGATGAACTGGCCCGCGGCTCCGCCCTCGGTGGCCGTCGAGGCCGAGGCGCCGATGGCCACGCTCGGCTTATCGTCGCTCACGACCTTCACCGTCGCGCTGCTCGCGGCGCCCACGGTGTACGCGGTGCTGGCATTGAGCCTCACCACGACCGTCTCCTGGGGCTCCACGGCGGTGTCATTGGTCGGCCGTACCGTGATGGCCGCGCTCGACGCGCCGGCCGGAATCACCACGGTCCGCGAAAGCGCCGCGTAGTCACTGCCCGCGGTGGCCGTGCCGCCCACCGTGTAGTTCACGGTGAGCGCCGCCGCAGTGCTGCCCGTCCGGCGCACGGTGAACTGGCCCGCGGCTCCGCCCTCGGTGGCCGTCGAGGCCGAGGCGCCGATGGCCACGCTCGGCTTATCGTCGCTCACGACCTTCACCGTCGCGCTGCTCGCGGCGCCCACGGTGTACGCGGTGCTGGCATTGAGCCTCACCACGACCGTCTCCTGGGGCTCCACGGCGGTGTCATTGGTCGGCCGTACCGTGATGGCCGCGCTCGACGCGCCGGCCGGAATCACCACGGTCCGCGAAAGCGCCGCGTAGTCACTGCCCGCGGTGGCCGTGCCGCCCACCGTGTAGTTCACGGTGAGCGCCGCCGCAGTGCTGCCCGTCCGGCGCACGATGAACTGGCCCGCGGCTCCGCCCTCGGTGGCCGTCGAGGCCGAGGCGCCGATGGCCACGCTCGGCTTATCGTCGCTCACGACCTTCACCGTCGCGCTGCTCGCGGCGCCCACGGTGTACGCGGTGCTGGCATTGAGCCTCACCACGACCGTCTCCTGGGGCTCCACGGCGGTGTCATTGGTCGGCCGTACCGTGATGGCCGCGCTCGACGCGCCGGCCGGAATCACCACGGTCCGCGAAAGCGCCGCGTAGTCACTGCCCGCGGTGGCCGTGCCGCCCACCGTGTAGTTCACGGTGAGCGCCGCCGCAGTGCTGCCCGTCCGGCGCACGGTGAACTGGCCCGCGGCTCCGCCCTCGGTGGCCGTCGAGGCCGAGGCGCCGATGGCCACGCTCGGCTTATCGTCGCTCACGACCTTCACCGTCGCGCTGCTCGCGGCGCCCACGGTGTACGCGGTGCTGGCATTGAGCCTCACCACGACCGTCTCCTGGGGCTCCACGGCGGTGTCATTGGTCGGCCGTACCGTGATGGCCGCGCTCGACGCGCCGGCCGGAATCACCACGGTCCGCGAAAGCGCCGCGTAGTCACTGCCCGCGGTGGCCGTGCCGCCCACCGTGTAGTTCACGGTGAGCGCCGCCGCAGTGCTGCCCGTCCGGCGCACGATGAACTGGCCCGCGGCTCCGCCCTCGGTGGCCGTCGAGGCCGAGGCGCCGATGGCCACGCTCGGCAGGCTCGGGTTCGCCGGCGCACCACAGGCCTCGTCGCTGTAGGCGGAGGCGTGCTGCTGCTTGTACGCCCGGACGCGATAGCAGTACGTCGCACCTGCTGTCACGCTTGAGTCGATGAACGAGGTGACGTTCGCCGCCACTGCCGAGATCTGCGCGAAGTTGCCACCGCTGATCCGGCGCTCGATCCGAAATCCGTCCTCATTGTTCGACCTGTCGGTCCAGACTAGCGTGAGCTGAGCGGCGGCCGCTGGGGCGGTGAAGAAGAGCGCGGCAAGCAGCAGCGAGAACCGAAGTCCAGGTGCTTCGTCGCCCATCCGCATGGGTTGGTCCCTCCAAACAAAATTGGAGCGCTTGGCCCAGTCTCGACCGGGTGATGGACAAATAGTGAGCACGATGGCGCGCTGACCGATGTTGTTGTCTAAGCGCTTGATATTTAACGCACCGTTTCCCGCTTGCCATCGAGTGGCGAGTTGAGCCTTGGGAAACCTTCCTCACATGAAGGGTCTTGATTAGCGACATTTCTCAGCAGGCTCACGTCGCGAGCCAGTGACTCCACCTCAGCCTGCGCCCGTCATTCGCTTGGCTGAGGAATGTCGCTAATCAAGTGGCCAGTTAACATGTATCACAGGGCCGGAGACGAATAAAGTGACCGGAGAGAAACCGACGTGACACCGGAATGACGAGCGTTGCCCGCATCGGAGTGCTCGTGCCCGCCGGCAATCCGACCGTCGAGCCGGAGTTCTATCGCATGGCGCCGTCGTCCGTTACCGTGCACTTCGCGCGGCTCGACTCGCCGGAGGGTACGCCCGGCGCCCACTTCGGGATGGAGCGGCGGTTGCGCGGCTACCTCGACGCGCTGCCGACGGTCGTTCCGTCGCTGGCGGCGGTGCGCCCGACGGTCGTCGCGCTCGCCCATACTTCGGTGAGCTACGCGATCGGATTCGCGGAGGAGCCGGCGCTCGTCGAGCGGATCGCCAAGCTGGCGGGCTGTCCGGCCGTCACCGCCGCGCGCGCGATCCTCGCGGCCTTCGCGCGGCTCGGCGTCCGGCGGATCGCGCTGGCGACACCCTACCCCGAGGCCCTCGGCGCGACGTACTGGAAGGCGGCGGGTCTGGAGATCGTCGCTCGCCGCCGACTGGAGAGCGTCACCAACATCTATGACGAGACGGAAGCGCGCGCGTACGAGCTCGGCCGCCAGACCGACATGCGCGACGCCGAGGCGCTGCTGATCAGCGGCACGGGCCTGCCCACTGCCGGCATCATCCAGCGCCTGGAGGACGACCTTCACAAGCCGGTCGTGACGGGACAGACCGCCGCGCTGTGGCAGGCGCTGCGACTTGCCGGCGTGAACGCACGCGTCTCCGGCCATGGCCAGCTGCTAAGCAGTTAGCGGCCCGCAAACCAGAACGCCCTGTTACGGGACGTTCTGGTTTGGCGGATGAGTCCCGGCTACCTCACCCCCGGCAGCCACAGCGCCAGCACAGGGAAGAACACGATCAGCGCAATGCGCACGGCGTCCATCGCGCAGAATCCGATGACGCCCTTGTAGGTCTCGCGCATGGGCACGTCCCTCGCCATCGAGTTGATGAGGAAGAGATTCAGCCCGAACGGCGGGCTGATCATGCCCACCTCGACGCTGATCAGCACCAGGATGCCGAACCACACCAGGAGCGCGTCCTTGCTCAGGCCGAAATCGAGCACCAGGATCAGCGGGATGAAGACCGGCAGCGTCAGCAGCACCATGGCGAGCGACTCCATGAAGCAGCCGAGGATGAAATAGACGAGCAGGATCGCGAGCAGGATCGTCACCGGCGAGGCCTCTAGGCCCGCGACCTTGCGCGCGAGCTCGGTCGGCATCTGCGACGAGGCGAGGCCGGCGGAGAAGAGCTCCGCGCCCAGCATGATGAGGAACATCATCGCCGTCGTCTCGCCGGTGGAGAGCAGCGACTCGCGCATGCCCGTCCAGCGCATGCCGCCGAGCCACGTCGCCAGCACCATCGTGGCGAACGCGCCGACGCCCGCCCCCTCGGTCGCGGAGAACCAGCCCCGATAGATGCCGACGACGACCAGGCCGAAGACGAGCAGCACCGGCCAGACCTGCTTTGTCGCCTCCATCCGCTCGCGCCACGATGCCTTCTCGATGCGCGCCGCGGCGCCGGGCACGAAGCGCACGTACAGGTTGACCACGATCATGTACTGGATCATGGCGATGATCCCGGGAATGACGGCGGCGATGAACAGCGCGCCGATCGACTGCTCGGTGAACACGGCATAGATCACCAGGATCACGGACGGCGGGATCAGGATCCCGAGCGTCCCGCCGGCCGCGAGCGTGCCGGTGTACAGGGCCGGCGAGTAGCCGAGCTTGCGCATCTCCGGCCCGGCGACCTGGGACATCGTCGCCGCGGTCGCGAGCGACGAGCCGCAGATCGCGCCGAACGCGGCGCACCCGCCGATGGTCGCGATGCCGAGGCCGCCGCGCCAGTGGCCGAACCAGGCGCGCGCCGCCCGGAACAGCGCCGAGTTCATGCCGCCCTTGGTGGCGAACTCGCCCATCAGCAGGAACAGCGGGATGACGAGCAGCGTGTAGTTCGCGAACTTCGAGAACGTCAGGCTCTTCAGGGTGTTCAGGAGCGGGGTCACGCCGTTGATCGCGGCATAGCCGCACCCGCCCACGAGCAGCATGGCGACTGCGACCGGCATGCGCAGGCCGATCGCGACGAGCGTAGCGAAGAACATCCACAGGCCGATATCGAACCGGCTCATCGGATCCGTGGTCGGGGTCCGCCGGCGCGCATCAGCCGAACGCGCCGGTGTCCGGGGCGCGCCGCTGGAGCCGGCCGCGCGCCTGCTGCAAGCGCTCCCAGGCGATGAACAGGCACACCACGATCCAGAGGAGCATCGCCACCGCGCCGATCGAATACCCCCACCAGTCGGGCAACTGGAGGAACATGCTCCGCTTGTCGCGCTCGAACGCGGTGAGGCCGCCCTCGATCAGCCGCCAGGTGAGTGCGACCGCCACCGCGGCGAACACGAGATTCATCGTCGCGTCCAGCCAGTCCTGCGCACGCTCGGGAAGCCGCTGCGTGAAGAAGTCGACGATGACGTTGCTGCCGCGCAAGTGACAGTACGGCAGGAAGGTGAACACGGTGATGCCGCCGAGAAGCTCGACGATCTCGGAGTCGCCGAGCAGCGGCTTGCCGAACGCCGCGCCCACCACCGTGGCGATCATGGTCAGCATCGCGCCGAGCAGCGCGATGCCGCCGATCAGGGCGAGCCGCTCGGAGAGTCGCGCGAGGAACCGCCGGGTCGGCGACGGCGGGGCGGCGGTGCCGGTCAAAGTTCGAGGGTCAACCGGGCGAAATCCGGCTGTGCGGGCGCATCCCCGCGGTCACTTGCGCCCGTATTTCGCGGTCGTCGCCAGCAGGTCGTCGAACATCTTCTGGCCAGGCAGGCCGCGCTTGTTCATCTCCTCGATCCAGATCTGGTACACGGGCTTCACCGCCACGATCCAGCGCGCCTGCTCCTGGTCCGAGATCGAGTAGAGCGTGTTGCCGCGGTCGGTGATCGCCTTCTTCGCCGGGACGGTCAGCTCGTCCCACACCCTGCCGATACGCTTCGTGTACTCGAGGCCCGAGTTGTCGTCGATGAGCTTCTTCATGTCCGGGGGCAGCTTGTCGTAGGACTTCTGGCTCATCAGCGTCATGATCGGCGACTGGTAGATCGGGTTCTCGAGGTGGAACTTGGTGACCTCCTGCAGTCGATACGGCGTGACGATCGCCCAGTTGATGAACATGCCGTCCACCTGGCCGCGCTCGATCGCCTCGTACACGCCCGGCAGCGGAATGCCCACCGGCGTCGCGCCGAGCGCCTTCGCGGTCTCGCCGACGAAGCGGCCGGGCACCCGAAACTTGACGCCCTTGAAGTCGTCGAGCGTCTTCATCGGCTTGGTGCGCGAGTGGATGACCGAGGCGTCCGTGGTGTGCGAGCCGAGGATCTTCATGCCCTTGAGCTCGTTCGTCATCAGCCATCGCCCCGACCATTCGAACACCGCGGGGCTCTGGCCGGCGGAAAGGCCGACGTTGGTGAAGGGAAGCTCGGTGCCTTCCAGTCCCGGGAAACGCCCGGGCGAGAATCCGGGCACGTGGAGGATGATGTCCACGACGCCGTCCTCGAGCTGCTGGGGAAGGTCGGCGGGTTTTCCGCCGAGCTGCATGTTCGTATAGACCTCGACCTTCATCTTCCCGGCCGCCAGCTTGTTGATGTTCTCCGCCCACGGGAACAGGTGCAGCGCCTGGTCCGGCGCCTGCGGGCCGGAGAAGGAATGAACCTTCAGCAGGATCGGCTGCTGGGCGGCCGCGGGAAGCGCGAGCAGCGCGGCGAGCGCGCCGATGGCGGCGAGGTGTCTCATTGCGTTTCTCCCTGGGACGAACCGATTGAGCGCGGAGGATTCTAGCACCGCGTTCCGACGCGCCCGACCGACGCGCCGCGCCTCGAACGAGATGGCGGCCGCGGAGACTCATCCGTTCGAAATTGGAAAGCGCCGCATTCAAGCGGCAAGGGGTGGCAGCGGGGCTCCGGATTCCGGCCGTGCTAACGTTGCGGCGAGCGCTCCAGCGCAAGCCGCGCATGCAAGAGCATCCACAATCCTTACGCCGGTTTCTCGCCACGCTGACCGAGCGCGAGTCGCTGCGGATCATCTCGAAGCCGGCGAGCGTCGAGTACGAGATCTCCGCCTACCTCAGTCTGGTCGGCGACGGACCGGCATTGCTCTTCGAGAACATCCCCGGCCACGACCTGCGGGTGCTCGGCAATGTGCTGCCCACGCGCGCGCGCATCGCGCTCGGCCTGGAAACGGCGGTCGCCGACCTGCAGCGCAAGATCGTGAACGCGATCGGTGCGCCGATCGGGCCGCGCCCAGTGAGCGGCGGGCCGTGCCAGGAGCGAGTGATCGACACCCCCGATCTTGGCGCGCTACCGATTCCGAAGTTCTTCGAGCACGAAACCGGCCCGTACATCACCGCCGGCGCGATCGTCGCGCGCGACCCGGTGTCGGGTCGCGGCAATCTCTCGTTCGCCAGGCTCAAGCCGCTCGGGGGCAATCGCGCCTTCATCGGCATCGCCCCCAACCATCACCTGGCGGTATTCGCCCGGCAAGCCGCCGATCTGGGCCGCACGCTCCCCATTGCGGTGACGCTGGGGAATCACCCGGCCGTCCTGATCGCCGCCGCCCTCTATCTCGGTTTCGGCGAGGACGAGCTGCACGTTGCGGGCGCGCTGCTCGGCGAGCCCGTCGAAGTGGCCCGCTGCGGCCATGCCGATCTAGGCGTTCCGGCGCACTGCGAGATGGTCCTGGAGGGGACGCTGAATCCCAGCGAGCGGGTTCGCGAAGGCCCGGTCTCCGAGTATCACGGGTTCTACGAGAACTATGGCGACGGTTACGTGGTGGAATTCGCGCGGCTCACGCGGCGTCGCGACGCGATCCTCCAGGTGATCCAGCCCGGGTACGCGCCGGAGCACGTCTGGATCGGTGGCGAGGCGATCGCGGCAGGGCTCGCCATTCGCCTGTCGCAGCGTCTGCCGAGCGTCCGGGCGGTCGCGGTCACGCCCGGTGGCTGTGGGCGGATGCATGCCGTCGTGAGCCTGGCCTCGCCGCGTCCGGGCGACGCTCGGCAGGCGGTATCCCTCGGGCTGAGCGCGGTGAATCTCGTCAAACGGGTTACGGTCGTCGATGACGACATCGATCCGTGGGACGCCACGCAAGTCGAATGGGCCATCGCGACCCGCATGCGTGCGGATCGGGACCTGGTGGTGGTGCCCGGCGCGAAGACCGATCGGTCGGACCCCATCGAGGACGGGGGCGTCATCGCGAAGCTCGGGTTCGACGCGACGCGGAAGGCGGACGACCGCGATGATTGGACCCTTGCCGCGCCGCCTGCCGCCGTGCTGGCGAAGGTAAGGCGCGAGATCGGGAACGGGTGAGGGCTTGGATCGCATGAAACGGACATTCAGCGTGACCTCGGGCGCGAGCCTCCGATGCAAAGGCTGGCGCCAGGAGGGATTGCTGCGCCTGCTGGAGAACGTGCTTGCGGTGGGGGAGGACCCCGACAACCTGATCGTGTACGCGGCGCTCGGCCGCGCGGCGCGCGACTGGCCCTCGCACGACAAGATCGTGGAGACGCTCCAGGCGATGGAGGAGGACGACACCCTTCTCGTGCAATCGGGCAAACCGATCGGGCTCGTGAAGACGCATCGCCAGGCGCCGCTCGTCGTCATGGCGAACTGCAATCTGGTGGGACAGTGGGCCACCCCCGAGCACTTCTACGCGCTCGAGCGCAAGAACCTCATCTGCTGGGGCGGCCTGACCGCGGGCGACTGGCAGTACATCGGCTCCCAGGGCGTGATCCAGGGGACCTACGAGATCTTCGCCCGCATCGCCGAGCGTCACTTCGGCGGCGAACTCGCCGGTCGCTTCATCCTGACTGCCGGTCTCGGCGGCATGGGCGGCTCGCAACCGCTCGCCGGGCGGATGGCCGGCGCCGCGATCCTATGCGTCGAGGTGGACGAAGAGCGGATCGCGCGGCGCATGAGCATCGGCTATCTCGAGACACGGGCGGCGGATCTCGACGAAGCGCTCGCGATGATCCGCGCCGCGCAGGCCCGGCGGCAGCCCCTCTCGGTCGGGTTGTGCGGAAACGCCGCCGAGGTCTATCCGGAGATCCTCGCCCGCGGGATCATTCCGGACATCGTCACCGACCAGACCTCGGCGCACGATCTGATCTACGGCTACGTGCCGGCCGGGCTCGCGCTCGAGGAGGTGCGGGCGCTGCGCAAGACCGATCCGCAACGTCTCGCGGCGGCGAGCACGGCGTCGGTCGTCCGGCACGTGACCGCCATGCTCGGCTTCCAGAAGGCGGGCGCGATCGTATTCGACAACGGCAACCTCATTCGCACGCAGGCACGCAAGGGCGGCCTCGAAAACGCCTTCGACATCCCGATCTTCTCCGAGGCGTTCTTGCGGCCGCTCTTCTGCCGCGGGATCGGCCCGTTCCGCTGGATCGCGCTCGCCAACGATCCGGCCGACATCGCGAAGATCGACGACCTGCTGCTTCAGCGTTTCCCTGGCAACCGTATCGTGACCGACTGGATCCGGCTGGCGCGCGAGGCAATCCCGTTCCAGGGCCTTCCGGCCCGCATCGCCTGGCTTGGCCATGGCGAGCGCACCGAGGTCGGACTCGCCGTCA
Organism: uncultured beta proteobacterium; assembly: GCA_963747775.1. Taxonomy (GTDB): domain Bacteria; phylum Pseudomonadota; class Gammaproteobacteria; order Burkholderiales; family SG8-39; genus JAGVSZ01. The sequence continues at coordinate 397,284 of CAVVGT010000009.1, read as the reverse complement.
ACAAGATGGTTCGCGACGGCACGCTGGCGGGTCCGATCGCCTTCACCCGGGATCATCTCGATGCCGGGGCGATGGCGCATCCCAACATCATGACCGAGCGGATGCGCGACGGCTCGGATGCGATCGCGGACTGGCCGCTGCTGAATGCGATGGTGGCCTGCTCATCGATGGCCGACCTCGTCGCCATCCATTCCGGCGGCGGCGGATATACCGGTTACATGACGAGCGCCGGCCTCACCGTCATCGCGGACGGCTCGCTCGAAGCCGACCGGCGCATCGACCTTGCGCTTACGAACGACACCACGAGCGGTGTCATGCGCTATGCGGACGCCGGATACGCGGAGGCCTTGGACGAGGCACGCAGGAGCGGGATACGCCGCTTCCGCCTGACACCCTGAGGCACGAACTCGCCGGGTAGGATCGTCTGCCGGGGCGGTGGCGCCGGGCCCGGAAATGCGCGTTCAGTCGCCATCGCCTGGAGTGGCGTCCGTTTCTGACCAGGACGGGCGCGGATTTGCACAACATGACCCCCGTAAGGCCCAGGTAGTGCCGATCGGCACTACTGCAGCCGCGGTGCGGCGCCGTACTCTCTGTCGCAAGGAACGCGGGACGCTCGCCGCGGGCGCTTCCTCCCCCTTGAGCACCCGGCGAGCGTCCCGTCGCTCCGGCCAGAGATTCGTCGGAAGGGTCGGCGGCCCGTCCGCCCGGCATCGCCGCAATCGCGCTAGGAATTGCCGATCCGGGCGGGCGCCGGGGAACGCGCACGTATCGTTACACGGCCGGATATTGACTTCCCCCCGCACGAGGGGGATCGTCGTATTCATGCGCGTCGTCCTCATGCTCGTCGGCGCCCTCGTCACGGGCGCGCTCACGGCGCCGCTTCCCGCACGCGCCGAGGTCTACAAGTGGATCGACGATAACGGCGCGATCCACTACAGCAACATCAAGCCACCGCAGGGCGTGAAGGTCGTCGAGCGGTTCGAAGACGCTCCGGCCAGCACGGCTCCCGTCATTCCGAGGGAGCAGCCCGCAAGCCAGCGCGACCTCGCACTGGAGGCGCGCGTCGCGCAGCTCGAGCGGGACTTGCACGAGGCGCAGCGCGCCAGGGACTTGTACGAGGTGCAGCGCGCCAGGGACTTGTACGAGGCGCAGCAGCGCGCCAATGTGAACCCGGTTGGACCCGGATACGATCCCTACTACCCCGGATACGATCCCTACTACCCCGGTTACGCCTCCTACTATCCGGGCTATTACCCAGCGTACGGCTACGTGGTGTACGGTTTCCCGATTGTCGGCGTCCGCGCCGCCCACGTCCGCCGCTTCCCGGTTGGCGTTCGACCCCATGTCCAGCCGTTTCCGAGCGGCGTTCGGCCCCACGTCCAGCCGTTTCCGGGCGGCGGCGCAATCGCGATGCGGACTGCGCCCGCCCGGGCGATGCATCGCTGAGCCTCGGCGAGACCGGTTCCCCTCAATTGACGAGGAGCTCGAGCTCCTCGCCGCCGAGCCATCGCACGCGGTCGCCGACCCCGAAGGCCGAGGCGTCGGGGCGCCGCACCAGGCGATAGGCGCCGTCGTCCAGCCGCACGGTGACTTCGTAGGTGGTCTCGCGCAACCGCGCGTACATCTCGGGTGTGCCGACCGGGCCGATATAGGGTTTGTCCGCACCCTGGCCGCCGAGCGGGAGGAAGATCACCGCGCCGACCAGATTCTGCTGGGTCGGGTTGCCCGGGTCCGGGAGGCCGGCGCCCGGGCTGGACGGCACGGAGATTCCGCGATTGATGTTCACCTCGCGTATCGAGACGATCCTGCCACAGGCTTCGCACGGCTCGCCCGCACGTGGGGCGGTCGCAATGCGCGGCGGCGGCGTCCGCAGATCCGGGATCTGATACGACTGGGCCGACGCGGCGAGTGCGATCGCGCCCGCAACGGCCGCTGCGAGCGAGCGGACGCCTCGGCCGCGCGGCCAGCACGCGCTCCGTGTCGCGCGCGCCGACATGTCCTACTCGGAAATACCCTGGACGAAGTAGGTGGCCGAGAGCAGGGCGCTCGGCGGGCCGAGCGGACCGAGCCAGCGTTCGTAGATCTTCCCGATCTCGCCGCTGCGGAAGAGGCGCGCGAGGACCCGGTTGACCGCGAGCCGGTACTCGTGGTCGCCGCTCGGCAGCGCGAAGGCGTAGGGTTCGATCGAGAAATCTTCGTCAAGCAGCCGGTACGCCCCACCGCCCGATTTGGAGAGCACTTGGCCGACCAGCGTGGTTCGGTCGGCGGCGAATCCTTCCACCTTGGAATCCTCGACGAGCTTGAACCCCTCGGGACGCGTGCTGACGGTGAGCACCTCGGCATTCACCGCGTAGCGCGCGAGCGAAGCGCGCAGGGCCTGCTCGGTGGTGGTGCCCTTGATGACCGCGACCCGCTTGCCATTCAGGTCGGAGATGCGCCCGAGCCCGGACCCGGCCTTGGTGAGGACGCTCCCGCCGTCGACGAAGGTGATCAGGCTGAAATCGACGTTGCGCTGGCGGCCGAGCGTCCAGGTCGTCGTGCTGCACTCGATGTCCACCCGACGCGTGCTCACCGCCTCGAGGCGGTTCTGGATCGTCAGCGCGACCCAGCGCGTCTCCAGCTTCGGCAGCCCGAGCTGCGCGCCGATGCCGCGCGCGATCTCGCGGCACAGGTCGACCGAGTAGCCCTGCGGCCCGTCCTTCGCGTCGACGGATGAGAACGGCGCGGCGTTCTCGATGTAGCCCAGAGTGATCGCGCCGTCGCGGCGGATCTTCTCGAGCGTTCCGGTCTGTGCAAACGCCGGCGCGGCGAGCGCGCACGACAGGGCGAGGAGGAGCAGTATCCGGGGGGCCATAGCGTCCCCATTCTATGCGTTCGCGTAGCGGTGCGCAGGCGGGACCGTTCGCAGGCCCTCGCTGCTCTCGCCAGCGTAGCCGCTGCGAGCGGAGCCCGATCACTTCGCCTCGCTGGCCGGACTTGCCCGGTCGCGCGCGGAAACAGAACTCGGCTCGACTCAGGTCTTGCGAATGCAAGACTCCAGGAGCTCGACCGCCGCACGCGCGAACGCTCGCATGTTCGCCACTCGGTCGGCGCTGCCCGTTTCCACGGTGATCACGGCCGCGATCGGTCCGCTCACCGCGATGCAGGCATGCCCCGGCGGATCGCCATAACGGTTGCCGGTCGGGCCGCTGGCGCCGGTTTCGCTGAGGCCCCAGGTGGCGCCGAGGCGCTCCCGCACGCGCCGCGCGAGAAGCTTCGCGAACGGCTCGCTGGCGGAGCGGATGCCCGCCATGTCCTGCGCAGTGATCCCGAGCAGCGCCCCGCGGCCGGCGCCGGTATAGATGACGCAGCCGCCGAGGTAATACGCCGAGGCGCCCGGCGCGGCAACGAGCGCAGCGTTGATCAGGCCGCCGGCGGACGATTCGGCGACGGCGAGCGTCTGCTTGCGTTCCTTGAGCAGGTCCGCGACGACGCTTCCGAGAGCGGAAAGCGATTCCATGTCTCGGGCCGCCGCGGTACCGCGCCGCCCGCTACTTCTGCAGATGGACGAACCGCAGCTGGCTCTGGACCAGATCGGGCACCACGACGGTCACCCCGCCGGCCTGCGGGACCACGCAGAAATCGGCGGGTCCCTTGAACTCGGTTGCGAGCTTCTGCATCCCGGTTTTCTCGGTCCAGCTGAAGAGCGAGCCGGAGTTCCAGTCGGTGGCGAGAAGCGTGCCGTCCGGCATCTCGTAGATGCCGTCCAGCCGGCCGATGGGTCCGGAGAGGTCCTTGATCTGGCCGCTGACGCCCAACGCGAATATGGCGCGCGGTTTGTCCGGGGCCAGAAAACCGACCATCAGCAGCATGCCGTCGCGCGCGGGGAAGAGCCCGTTGGGGTTGACCGACGCGCCCTTGAACACCGATGTGACCTTCGGTTCGCCCTTGGAATTCAGGAAATCCGCCGGCTCGACCTTGAACACTTGGTCGCTCCGGTTATCGCTCACGTAGAGCACGTTACCGGCAACCGTCGGATCGTTGGCGAACTGGATGCCGGGCAGGGCGGCCTTGCGGCCCTTCTTCGTCTTCAGGTCGAAGAGCCACACGACGTCGATGTCGGTGACCCACAGCCGGTCGCCCTTGACCCAGATGCCCTTGGGCTTGTTGAGGGCCTCGCCCCCCGGTGCGGGCAGGAACTTCTGCTCCAGGATCTTGCCGTTCAGCGCCACCTTGCTGATCCTGCCCATGCCGTCCTTCAGCACCGGATCGAGCTTGGAGCCGAACTCGCTGACGTACAGCACTTTGGCATTCGGGTCGTACGCGACCGATTCGGGGAAGGCAAAACCGCCGACGGTTTGCTCCGAGCTGACTCGCAGCCCGCCGCTCGCCTGTGCGGATGCGTCCGGAGCGATCGCCGGCAGCGCGGTGGCCAAGGCGGCCGACAGGAACAGACAGACCGATGTTCTCCTGGTCATGAAAGCCTCCTCATTGGATTTGGTCGCGAAGTATGCGCCGACAATCCTGTTTGCTCCAGGCGTCACGCCGCGTCACGCGGCGATTCGATTACTGCCCGTCGGCTCTCAAGCGGGCGCGCAGGCGTGGGCGCGGACGAGCGCGTCGCTATGTGAGGAATTCGCGCAGCGAGTATTCAGCGCTTGGGCGCGGGCATCCACTCGCATGCAACCCGCGCGTAGTCCTCCCCTCGTTTCAAAATCTGTAGGGGCCGAAGGTAACGCACGGACTCCGCCAGCGTGACTTCATAGACTCGCCCCGCCTTCCAACCCTCCAAGGGCAGCAGCGCAGTTGGCTTCCCCGACGCCTGCGAGACATCCTCCAGCAGGATCGCGTTCACATAATCGTAGGCGAAGCTTCCAGACGATGCTTCCCAGTCAACGCCACCTTCGCCGCCTTCTGCGAGAACCCGCAACGACACCGCAAGCGGCTTGCGGCTGAGCAGGGCGATGTCGACTCGCATGGTCGCTCCCAACTCGGCGCGCATTCGGCGGATCACGCCTACCCACCACTCCGTGCGTCCGCGCATCGAAACCCCAACGAGCTTGCCGCTTCTTGCCCAGGTACCGCTCGACGGTGGAATCTCTGCACCAACTTCGTTGCCGCCAGCATCTCGGATGGTCCACACTTCGGGGGGCTGGGCTTTTGCATCTTCTTCCCCGGCGGTCGTTTCCGGATCGCCCGATCTCTTTGTCGTGGCGTCGACGTTGGGGAGATGATCACAAATCTGCGCATGGCGATGCACGATCAACAACTCTCCTGTCGCCGGGGAGTGGTTGGGCGACGGGTACGGTGGCGCTGGCCGCCAAAAGAGCAGCAGATGTTCGACAGCCGCGATCTGCACGTGGGGAGGAAAGTCTGTTCCAAAGACTTTGACCTCCGAAAAATGGGTCGACGCCAGCTGCTTGTAGAGTCGCGCTAGCGCGTCGAACCCCGTCCCCGGACCGAAATATCGCGCGGGCGTATCCGGCGCCGGTTGTTGGGCGATCGCGCGCTGCGGCGGGAGGTCGGCTTCAGGATTGAGCCAGAAGGAGCAATCGGTGACACCGCGGGGGCGCAGTATGAAATCGCTTCCCACCCGCGCTATTACTCGGTCGGCCACCTCGATTTGCTCAGGCGCCATCCTTTCCGGTTCGCTCACCTGCAGCATCAACAGCCGAAGTAGTTCCTGCGTCGCGGTGGTGACCGCTTTTTCACCGCGGTGCGGGTGAACTGCGGCGGTGGCGCAGCCGGCCCGCTCTGCGCTGGCATGGACCGAGTACGCGAGCCGCCACAGGCTCGATGGAACGCTGCGGTAATGGACGAGAAAGACCTTTGCCAGCGTCCGGCACGCGCGCAGGCCCCGTACTGCGCCCGCAGCGGTCGCGCCCGGCAGGGACGCATCCTTCTTTGGCTCCGCCAGGAGTCGCACGGCCGATCCGCACAGTACCTCCGCCAAACTGGATGCGTAGTCGACCAGGGCTTTCCATTTCAATTCCCGTACGACCTGCTTCTCGGCCAGTTCCACGAGGTAATGCGCCAGCAACGCCGACACGTGCGCTGAGCCTGCCTCCTGGATCAGCCCCAGCACCTCGCTCTTGACACGCTCGTCAAACCCTGGCGCGTCTTCGAGCGATTGCAGCCATCCGCTCAGGTCGCTGAGCGCTGCAACCGGATCACTTCCGCGAAGATTGGCAAGCAACGCCGATGCGGACGCCGGGTTCCGCATTGGATGGTCGGGCTCGCGTCCCGCTTTCTTGATCCACTCCAACATATGCGTCCTCCAATCTGCACCCACCGGTCCGCAAAGAACCGGCTAGTAGATCGGGACGCTGGCTATTGTATGTTCGGGAGGCCGCGATGGCAGGTGCGGCGGGCGTGCTTCCAACTGCTCGATACTCGAATATGCGACCTACTTCACGATGTAGTACGTCTTCTGCGTATGGGGATCACGAACGCACTTGGCGGCGCGTGCGGATCATTGGCTATCGGGCGACGCGCTGATCGAACAAGTAAGTCGGCGCCGCCATGACCCCGTTGCGACCAGCCTGCTTGGCCGCGTAGAGCGCGCGATCGGCGCGCTCGAGCAGTTCTTCGGATGTGTGGTTCGGCCCGGGCACCAGCTGCGCCACACCGATGCTCGTAGTGACCCGTCCGAACGGAGAGGCGCCGTGCGGGATATCCAGCGCCCCGATTGCTGCCAGCACGCGCCGGGCAACGTCGAGCGCGCCGTCCGTGTCGGTGTCCGGGAGCAGGACCACCAATTCGTCGCCGCCGTAGCGCGCAGCGAGGTCTGCCGGGCGCTGCAGCGATTGGCGGACCGCCTTGCCGACAGCGGCAAGGCAGTCATCGCCGCCACGATGGCCATGGTAATCGTTGTAGGACTTGAAGTAGTCGACATCGATGAACAGCACTGTCAGCGGCCGATGGTCCCGACGCGCGCGCTCCCACTCCGTGGCGCAAACGACGTCAAAGTGGCGGCGGTTACGGAGACCGGTGAGCGGGTCGGTGATGGTGAGCGCACGTAGTTCGTCCTGTAGGCGCCGGTTCTCCTCCAATTGCTGACGCAGACGCCAATTGAAGCGATAGAAGCGACGTGCGATCCAGATGACCACCGCCAAGAGGAGGGCGCCGGCTGCAAGCACCCACAGCAGCCAGCGCAAATCAGTCGGCCGCGGGGGATGGTAGATCAGTCCGCGGACGTCGACCTCGGCGCCCCCCGGTGCAAGGCCGAGTTCGCGGTACACGTCGAAGATGTGCTGCCAGCGGCCGGCGTGCGTGTGGCCGAGCTCTACAAGATCGGAGCGCACCAGGGGCATCATGCGTTCGGCCTCAAAGCGCAGTTTTTCTAGAGGGAGGTCGGGCGCGTACTTCGCGTGAATGAGTGCAGCGATCTCCTCCTGATGCGCGAGAGCGTACTCCCAGCCGCGCAGACTCGCCGCGCGGAATGCCTCCGCCCGTTCCGGGTGCCTCGTCACCATTGCACGGGTCGTGAACAGCGTATCGCCGTAAAAGTCCACGCCGCTGGAACGTGGCGTGAACTGGCGGTATCGTCCACCCGATTGCTGCAGGTAGTAGCTCTCGTCGGTCTCGTAGCCCGCGAGCGCGTCGACGCGCCCCTGCACTAGGGTGTCCACGCTGTAGTCATGCTGCACGAGCTGCAGTCGGTCGAACGGCACCTGCTCGCGCAGCAGGTAGGCGAAGATTTCGGTTTCCCACGGCGCGAGCGCCACCTTGCGACCCGCGAGGTCATGCACGGTATTGATCCCGGTGCCGCGGCGCACGAACAACGTGAGTGGCGAGTGCTGGAAGATGGAGGCAAGCACGACAACCGGGTCGCCTTTAGCGTAGCGCAACACCAGTTCCGAAGACGCGACGCCGAAGTCGGCTCCACCTTTCAGCACGGTCTCGACAGGATCGGTGCCGGGGGTTGCCGGGATGATCGTCACGGCGAAACCGTCCTCACGGTAATAGCCCTTCTCGAGAGCCGTGTAGAAGCCGGCGAACTGGAACTGATGACGCCACTTGAGCTGCAGGCGCACCGGTGTGGCGTTGCCGGAAGAATTTTCGGCCGCACAGAGGGTGGGCGTGACCACGAGGAAAAGGATCGCGGACATGACAACGGCCAGTTCAGTACGCCACATCGCCAGACCGGTCTCTGTTGATCGGGTATGTCCGTCGCTCATGCGGATAGTCTTTCTCCGGGCTGGCGTATTGCTGTAAGTGGAACGGCCTCGCTGCGACGACCCGGCGGCGGAAGAGAAAGCCCGCCACGAAGGGCGGGCTTTCGAGGTCGGTATTGGCTTCGGTGCTTGCGTCGTCCTCAGACGCCGCGGCACAGGAGATAATTGGTCGAGCCGGTCTCCACGTAGTTCGCTCCCAAGACCCCCAGCGGGGTGGTCGATCCGCCGACGATCGCGCGGAGCGAACCGGTGAGGGCGCTCTGGTCGTCCATCTGCGTGTCCACCGCGATCGCCACCTTGTCCGGAATGCCCGAGGAGCAGATGATCAGGCCGCTCAGGCTGAGCGTCGCCGCGCCCGTGCCGGTCGCCGCGCCGATCATGCTGCCGAAGGCGTTGGTCGGTTGGGCGGCCGCTTGCGCGGCGGGGGCGGTCGGGCCAGAGATGAACCCCGCGGAGCGCAGGTTCCACCAGAAGAGCCGCGTCTCGGGCTCCGGGCTGGCCGTCGCGACGTTCCAAGTCCCTTGGAGCACCCCATCCCCGGCGGTCGCCGAGGTGCCGGGCGCACCGAGGGTCCAACGTGTCGGCGCCGCGGCATCGTCGCCGGGAATTGCGCGGTAGCGGTCCTGATAGGAGAAGTAGGCGGCGGTGATGCCGTTGTAATCGTTGATGACGTTCTTGATCCGGGCCTGGGTGATCATCTCCTGACCCTTGAGGATTCCGCCCAGCAGGAGGCCGATGATCACGAGCACGATCGCGATCTCGACCAGGGTGAAGCCCGATTGCGTGCGCTTCGTCTGCATTATTTCCTCCCTGCGGTGACGCCTCGGTAACACCCGAAAGCAAGCATGCATGGTATTGACATACATAGTATACCGAAGGCCGGATCTGACGGCTCCGGCTTGATACACGTTAGGCTCGTTGGAAGAGTAAGGGGGCGGACATGCTTGTGCGGATCAAGCGTCTTGCTTGGAAGGAGATCCCTTGGCTTTACTGCATTGGCGCAGTCCTCTTCGTTCTTTCCTGGCTAATCGAGAAGCCACTCGAGCATGACTTCACGCGCAAGCGTGAAGAACTCGAGAGACTGCAACGCCACATCTCGTCCAATCACAATATTGCTCAGCTCTGGTTCAGTCACATGCTTCTCCTGGGTACCCAAGAACCAAAGAACTCCCAGGCTATCGCATTCGCCTCGTTGTGGTACATGGAGTTCACGGTGAACGCGTTGCAGTCCGCCGGAGCGTTGGGCAACGAAAACGTATCGGAGCGGAAAAAGTTCGCCGAGATGCGGCAGTCCGAGTTAGATTCTGCTAAGACTGCGTTTCAAGATGGGCAATATGCGAAGGTTATGTCTATGGCTTCGCACCTACGCACGGTTGAGCTCCAATGGGCTGGCCGGCTCGCATCGGCGAACTTACGACACTTCGACGAGATTGAATCTCAGAGAAACTTCTGGGGTTGGCTTGTTCGTGTGTTTTACGTAGTCGGGGCGGGCCTTATCGGGTTTGCGTTTATACGAAGTCGCTTGCATGCAAGAAACTCAGCGGAACTAACCACGATTATCGACCCTCCTCGTTAAGGAAGAGGCAGATCGATCAGTTTGGCACGACGGGAGCGCTTGCAGTCAAGTATCCGGCGTCGTCGGTGGACTCTCGGTCGTGAGTTCGCGGCGGAAGTCAAGAATCGGGATTCGCGCGAGCGGTCATCAATTAGGCAAGGAGCGCGCGGCGTAACCGTCGCGCTGTAGGCACATGGATCCATTGCGAGTGTACTGGCGGCAGGGCTGCTCGAGCTGCGTGAAGGTGAAGGAGTACCTCGCCGAGCTCGGCGTGGCGTTCGAGTCGATCGACGTCGGCGCGCGGCCGCAGGCCATGGCCGAGCTGCGCGAGATGGGCGTGCGCACGGTTCCGATTGTCGCGCGCGGCCGCGAGTTCGTATTCGCGCAGGCGCTGGAGGACGTGTCCCGCTTCATCGGCCGCGAGTTCCGGGCCCACTACCTGCCTCCCGGTGTGTTGATGGAGAAATGGTTGAGGGTCCTCGGGGCGGCACAGCGCCACGTGCTGCAGATTCCCGGCGAGCACCTGCTCGAGCGCGCGACGCCAGGCCGCGACCGGAGTCTCCGCGATCTCGCCTATCACGTCTACCAGATTCCCGACGCGTTCCTGGAGGCGGTGGAGAATGGCGTCGAAGACCTGACCTCGGTGTACAACGCGCCGCCGCCTCCCAAAGTGAAGTCAGTCGCGCAGATTTGCGCTTATGGCAAATCGGTAAGCAGGAGACTCGAGGTGTGGTGGGCCTCCCTGCCGGACAAGTCCTGCCGACAGACGGTGAAGACCTATTACGGCGAGCGTCCGCTGCACGAGCTGCTCGAGCGCTGCACCTGGCATTCGGCGCAGCACGCGCGCCAGATCATCTCCGTGCTCGAACGATTCGGCATCACCGCCGACGAGCCGCTCACCGCGCAGGACTACGCCGGCCTACCGATGCCCGCCGGGCTCTGGGAGTAGCGACCCGCATTGGCGGTGCCGAACCACCAAACCAGGGGGTAGAGATGAAGACCGCACACGCCGGTGCAATCCTCGCGCTCGTCCTGGGAACAGCCCCGGCTGTTGCTCAGAACGTTAAGATCACTCCGGTCGGCTCGCACCCCGGCGAGCTTTGCGCGAACGATCGCGCGACGATTTTCGAGGATCCGACCGGCGTGCGAATCCTCTACGACGCCGGCCAGACCGTGACCGGCGCGGACGATGCGCGGCTCGGCGACATCCACGTCGTGCTGCTCAGCCACGCCCACGGGGACCACATCGGCGACCAGAAGCTGAAGGCGGTGGGCGCCGGCGAGTGCGCGAACTCGGAAAGGGTACCGGCCGGACCGAACTCCACGACTGCGGAAATCGCGGCCGCGAAGAATGCGGCGATCGCGATGACCAGCGACATGGGCACGTTCATCGGCCGCAAGGTGCAGAACATCCGCGGCAAGCCCGTGGACGTGTGTCCCCAGACGGCCGGCGTGACCACCGTCCCGGTCGCGGCGTCGTGCCGCTCCAACACGCACCTTGGCGGCGCGTTCATCGCGAAGAAGCTCCGGATGCGACGCAGGGCGTGGAAATCACCATCGTGTTCGCATCGCACGCGAACAACGTGCCGCTCTCCCTGCTTTCGGAGGCGCAGCGCGCAAACCTGGGGCCGGACGGCACGAGCATCGTTCTCGGTCCGCCGACGGGCTACGTGGTGAAGTTCACCAACGGACTCACCGCGTACCTCTCGGGCGACACCGGCATTCACACCGAGATGAAGACGGTCGTGAACGAGTTCCACAAGGCGAACCTCGCGGTGCTGAACCTCGGGCCGAGCGCGGGGACCGTGATGTCCGGAGCGCCTACGCAATGAACGAACTCGTCCGGCCCGCCTCCGTCATCCTCACCCACCCGAACGAGGCCGTGACCGAAGGCGGCAAGCTGAGGCCCGCTTCCCGCACGGCCGCGCTCATCAAACAGCTGAAGCCTGCGCCGCACCTCGCCATCAGTGGACGCACGATGGAGTTCGACGGCAAGGGGAAGTGCGTCGCCGGATGCTGATTGATCGTCGTCTCCAGCGGACGCGCAAGTAGACGGCGGGGGCATCATTCGCGGGACCGGTCGTGCCCCGCCTCAACCGGCTTGTCGCGTCCGGCGTTGGTCGGCCCCAGATCCGTGCCGGAGGTGAACGCGTCGTGCGACGTTACGTCGGCCGGTGCCTTGGAGTCGCTCGCGACATCGCTCGCGTTGAGCGGCCGCCGACGAGCGTAGCGAGGAGGGTAACCAACAGCGTAGCTGTTGGTCGGTCCGCTCGAACGCGTCGTTCAGCGTATTGACCGTGACCCTGTCAAACGCAATGTCACGCATCACTATGAGTAACGCTGCATGCTTGAAAGGGACCGTTAGCGCTTCATCATGATCACCGTCATGATCGCGAGCATGATTGCCAACATGATGATGATCATCAGTGGGCTCTTGATCATGTGGCGAAGCATGCCAAACCTAGTACCTTCGGGCAGCAATTCCATGCCACACTTTGGGCACTTTCCGGGTGTCAGCTGACGAACGTCCGGATGCATGGGACAAAGATAGAGTTTCGACGCCTGATGACCCTCAGTCATTTGACGTCACTCCCGTAGTGATGCTGTTTGAAATCTCTCTAGGACTGTCGACTAGAGAGAATGACGGTCTTTTTCTCCTCGTACTCTTGCTTCTGGATCTCGCCCTTCGCGAAGCGCTCGTTCAGGATTTGCAGCGCGGAATACGTTGGGTCGCCCGATGAGCGACCCCGATCCATCATCTGCCACGGTCCCCAATGATGGTGACCGCCGCCTAGCCTGTGACCGAGAAAGAAAATGACGACGCAGATAATGATCATGAACAACATGAACAGCGGGAAGATCCACCAGAATCCCCAGCCGCCGCTCCACATGTGCCAAGGGCCATGCCAGTCCCACGGCGGCTGCTGGGGACCCGTCGACTGCTGGGCAAATGCTAGCAATGGGTGAAACAGGGCGAAAAAGGCCAGGGTCAGGAACGCTGAGCGCTTCGTCTCCATCTCGATATCCTTTCTCGGTAATCGAGCGTTACCGTTTACGTCAATGGGCGGCGCAACAGCTTGCTCCATGTGCGGTCAAGACGCCGAACATCGGGGTGACGGGCGGGCTGAAGGTGCTGCCGGACGAGCGCGCGATCGGTGATCAGATAGTCCAATGGGTCTGGAAATTCGATCGCTGCGGTCGCAAGCCCGCCGGCCACCCCCGCCTCGGCGTGCGAACGTGCCTGCGCGTGACCGAGCGGATCGTCGCGGACGAGCTCGCCGCATCCGCAATCGAGGTCCACCGATCGGTATGAGCGCTCGGTTGCATCACGCGATTGCGAGTGTTGCAGGTCGACTCTGAGACCCATCACTTCACTCCTTTCGGCATCCGGTTCATCAGCATGGGGACGGTCAGCGACACGCGAGTGAGCGGTCCGCGTCGATCGTGAGCTCGTAGGTCTCGTCGGACTCGACGCATTGCGGCATCGACGCCGCGCCGGGCTGAATGGCCGCGGTGTCGTCTTGCGCATATGCCACACGCAGGTCCGAGGGCTCGACCATCGCGCTGAACCCCCAATCCTCTCTAAACACCGTCAGCCGGACCTGTCCGTCGAACCGCGGCCCGCGCGCACCGTAGGGGCGACAATCGTCCGTCTGCCACTCGAGCTCGAACGGCGCGACGGGCACCAATGCGCCGGCAGGCAGCGGCTCGCCGTTCACGCGCACCGTGGCATTCGGTCCGCAGCCCAATGTCGGTCGCGGATCCACCCAGAGCAACGGCACGGCATCGGCGTCGAGGGCCGGCACGAGCAGCGCGTTGAGAATGAATCGCGATGGGTCCACAGCCGCGGGCGGCGGTGCGGCAGCAATCGGTGGGGGATTCGGTCGTGCGCTGCGGGCCGTCGGCATGATGCTTAGCCCGACTGCCGCGGCGAGCGCAATGGCGACAGAGAGGCCGACGACGCGCGCGCGGCCTGAGGCTCGCCGCGCATCATCGATTGCTGTCTTGCCGTACCGGTGCAAGCGGTGCATGACGTGCTCGTCCCGGCAGTCGTCGAGGACGTACCAGCCGTGGGCGAGATTGAAGGTCTCGGGTCCGTAGGAAGGCTCGGTTGAACTGCACGGTCGCCCGTGCTGCCGATCGAATCCGGGATCCATCGCTTCACTCCCTTGGAAGGCTGGGTTGAGAAAAAACCGCGGTGCCGGAGGAGTGGAAGGGCTGGCGGCGGGACCCTTGTGCGGAATTCGAATCGAGATGCGCGATGACGGTCGCGTTGACTTCGTCGCGATGCGTCACCGGCGCCATGTGGCCGGCCCCCTCGATGGTCTTTAGCTGTGCGTCGGGAAGGACGCGCGCGAGGAGCTCGCAAATACGCCGAGTCGGCGACGGCGAGCCCGCCCCCTGCATGAGCAGGGTTGGCAGGGCCATCAAGCCGAAGTCATGGAGCCGTGCCGGTTCGTTGAGCGTGGCATGAAAGTCGAGCATCACCTTGGGGAGGCGCGCGGCCATCGCGTAGCGCTTGTCCGGCGGAAGCGCCGCCCAGGCATCCGGTCCGCTCCAATAGGCGACGAAACGCGCAAAGCCGGCGACGTATTCGCCGCGGAGGGCGGCGCGCGCGACGGTGTCGGCGACTTCCGTGATCTCGGCAAGCGCCTGGGCATCGTCTCCTCTCAACAGATGGAATGCGACGGGCTCAATCAACGTGAGGCTGCGCAACAAATCGCCGCGCCAACCTGCAACGTGCAACGCGACTGCACCACCGTAGGAGTGTCCGACGAGGTGCGCCGGTGCGCCGGCCCGTCCGAGCAGAGCGTGAACGATCTCGGCTTCGCATTCGAGGTGGAAGGGCCCGCGCCCTGACCAGTGCGCGGTTGCGCCATAGCCGTAAAGATCCGGAACGATGACCCGGTACCGCTCGGCCAGCCGTTCGGAGAGCGCACGCCACTGGGCGCCGGAGCTGCCCGAGCTATGCAACAGCACGACCGGCTCGCCGCTGCCCGACTCGAGGTATTCGACGTTGCTTCCGGCGATTTGCAGGGTCGGCATCGTTGCGCTCTCTCGACTCAGATCCAGCTGGCGGAAGCCGCGACGGCGTCGCGCTTGAATCTGCGCAAGCTGGGACTGCGGGGCAGTCTAGGGGGCCGGTGCGGCAGGGGAACTTCCGCGGGCGGCCAATTTTGTTTCGTTTGTTTCACGCGCCTCCGGCGCGTGTCGCACCGCTTGCGACTGGATCTATTCTTGGGCGTCGGGCTGGGCTCGGGGCCTCCGACACGGTTGCGCGTGTCGGGTGGATGCGACAAACGCGGCGCTGTTTCGGGTGGCGTGCGCAAAGGTGCGTTGGGTTGGACGCCATCGTCGAGCGCGTCCATCGACCCGCCACACTGCAACGCAGTAGTTGTACGATTTGCGTTTCCGCCCGCCGCGGGTGCAATTGCGCGCACGCCCAGCCGGCCCAAAGGAGGGGGAGAGGGTTCGTGAGCATGATGGCCACCATCCTGATCGTCGACGACGAGCCGGACGTGCGCGAGGTGCTGGAGGAATACTTCGTCGCCCATGGCTACGCGGCGATCGGCGCCGAGAGCGCCAGCGCCGCGCGGGCGATGGCGGCTCAGCACTCCATCGACCTGGCGCTGATCGACATCCACATGCCCGGCGAAGACGGCCTGAGCCTTGCGCGGCATCTGCGCGAGCGCTACGCGAACCTCGCGATCGTCATGCTGACGTCGGCCGGCACGGTCGTGGATCGGATCGTGGGCCTCGAGATGGGTGCGGACGACTATGTCCCCAAGCCCTTCGATCCGCGCGAGCTGGTCGCGCGCGTCAAGAGCGTGCTGCGCCGCACGTCGACCGCGGGGCGTGCCGATCTTGGCGCCGAGCGGGTGCGCATCGGACGATGCGTGCTCGACCTCGCCGCGCATCGGCTCACCGACGAGGAGGGCGAGGAGGTGGCGATGTCGCCGCTGGAGTTCGATCTGCTAAAGGCGCTCGCGGAGCATCCCAACCGAGCGCTCTCGCGCGAGCGCATCCTGAACCTGAGCCAGCAGCGTGACTGGGACCCGTTCGATCGCAGCGTGGATCTGCGCATCATGCGGTTGCGCAAGAAGATCGAGCCCGATCCCGAGCATCCGCGGTACATCAGGACGGTCCGCAACGAGGGCTACGTCTTCGTGCCGGGCGGTGGGTGAAATGAAAGCGTGCATCCGCACGAGAATGCGTCTGTTCCTTCTTGCGCTGCGTCGCGCTCCTCCTCCCGCTGACGGGTTGCGTGCGCGAACCGGAATCCGCCCTGCGGATCGGCACCAATGTCTGGATCGGGAGCGAGCCGCTATACCTGGCGCGCGAGCTGGGCCATCTGGACCCGAAGGCCGTCCAGCTCGTGGAGTATCCATCGGCGAGCGAAGTCCTCCGCGCCTTTCGCAACCAGGCGATCGACGGCATGGTGATCAGCCTGGACGAGCTGTTCGGACTCGCCGTGGACGGGCTGCAGCCGCGGATCATCCTGGTGGTGGACGTGTCCCACGGCGCCGACGTGGTCGTCGGCCGTCCCGGCATGCGGACGATGCAGGACCTGAAGGGCAAGCCGGTCGCCGTGGAAAGCGGCGCGCTCGGAGCCTTCGTGCTGAGCCGGGCCCTGGCACTCAACGGGATGCAGGCGAGCGACGTGAACGTCGTGCACCTGGAGTCGAACGAGCAACCCAGTGCGTTCGAGAAGGGGCAGGTGGATGGCGCCGTCACGTTCGACCCGTATCGCGCCCAGCTGCTCCGGGCCGGCGCCACGCCTCTCTTCGACAGCACTCAGATTCCCGGCGAGATCGTCGATCTCGTGGCGGTGCGCGCGACCGTCCTCGAGAAGCAGCCCAAGGCGGTACAGGCGCTGCTCGCCGGGTGGTTCCGTGCGATCGACTACCTGAAGCGCGAACCCGAGGACGCCGCGCGACGCATGGGCATACGCCAGCAGACGACCGGCGAGCAGTTCCTGGAGACCCTGCAAGGCCTCCACATTCCGTCCCGCGAGGAAAATCTCAGGATGCTCGGCGGGACGACGCCCGAGCTGGCGGTAACCGGGCGTCGGCTCATGGCCTTGATGCTGGAAGCGAAGTTGCTGCGCGAAGGGCTGGCAATCGAAGGCGTGCTCGCGCCGGGGCCGCTGGCAGGGCCTCCCGCCATGAGCCTACGCGTTCCGGCTTCGCTCAAGCTCACGGTCCCGCTCATTCTGCTGGGCTTCGCCGCGACGCTCAGCACGGTGAATCTCCTCTATCACGTGCCTCAGGCCGAGCGTGCAGCGGAGGAGGACAGCCGCACGCGACTCGCACAAGAAGTGTCCCGCCTGCAGAGCACCCTGGAGTACCTGCTGCTCAAGGGTGACCTGGCGGCCGCGCAACACGAGATCGCCATTCTGGCGCACAACCACGACTACCTCTTCGTCGCGCTGGCGGATGACCGGCACGCGGTCATCGCCTCGACGCGACGTGCCTGGCTGGGGCGGCAACTCGAGGACGTGATGCCGCAGTTCGATCCCCGACCAGGCAGCCGGGGCGATTCGCGAGCGTCGTGCAAGAGTGGCGACCGACGCAAACGACAACGTGTTGCTCGGTTATGCCGGCATCCTGATGGGCAGCGAGCGCAGTGAGCTGCGTCCCTCGCGAACCGGCAGCCTGTTCCTCGCCTACGACCTCAATCGGGCCAAGTCGGAAGCGCGCGCACTGGTGCTCCGGCAGTCGCTCTACTGGGCGGGATGGGTGACTGCGCTCGCCCTGGCGATGTGGCTGGTGTTTCACTTCCTCCTGACCCGCCGCACCGCGCGACTGGTGCGCGCCGCCGAAGAACTCGCATCAGGAAATCTCGCTGCGCGCAGCGGTCTGAGAGGACGCGACGAGCTCGGTCGGCTGAGTCGTGCGTTCGATGCCATGGCGCGCGAGGTCGCCGAGACGCAAACCCGGTTGCGCCAGGACATTGCCGAGCACGCGCACGTGCTGCAGGCGCTGGAGAGCAGTGAAGCGCGCCTGAAACAGGTGCTCAACAACACCACGGCCGTGGTCTCCGTCAAGGACACCGAAGGCCGGATCCTGTTCGTCAACCGACAATGGGAGCATCTCTTCCACCTGCGCCAGGCGGATGTGGTCGGAAGGACCGACCGCGACTTTCTCCCCGAAGAGATCGCGCAGTCGTTCCGTGCCAACGATCTGCTCGTGCTGCAGCGCAATGCGCCCATCGAGTTCGAGGAAACCGCGCCGTTGGCCGATGGCTTGCATACCTATATCTCGATCAGATTCCCGCTGCACGACGCGAACCGGGGCGCCTACGCCGTGTGCGCCATCTCCACCGACATTACCGAGCGCAAGCGCGCCGACGAGGCGCTGCGGGTGTCGGAGGCGAGCTATCGGGCGATCTTCGATGCCGCCGAGGACGCCATTTTCGTGCACGACATCGAAACCGGGGCCATCGTCGATGCCAATCCCAAGGCCTGTGCCGCCTTCGGCTACACGCGCGAGGAGTTGCGACGGCTCGATATCGGCACGCTCAGCGCCGGCGAGCGCCCTTACACCCAACAGGACGCGATGGGGCTGATCGCGCGCGCGATTGCCGGGGAGCAGCTGCGCATCGAATGGCATGGCCGGAGCAAGGATGGAAGCTTGCACTGGGATGAGGTGTTCGTTAAGCGCGTGACCATCGGCGGTCAGGATCGAATACTGGCGCTCACGCGCGACATCTCCGCCCGCAAGGCGGCCGAGGCGGCGCTGCGCGCGAGCGAAGAGCAGTATCGCGCCATGTTCAATGCATCGATCGACGGTCTGGCGCTGTGGAACGCGGCAGGCGAGATCGTGGACACCAATCCCGCGCTTTGGCGGATGTACGGCTACGGCGACCGCGCGCCCGCTGTATTCCTGGCCGGCCGCTACGCCGGGCCGTCCTACGAGCCCGGGTTCCTCCGCGCGGTCGCCGCCGGTCAGGCGCAGCACTCGGAGGTGACTGCGCTACGCCAGGATGGTTCCGCATTGGAGCTCGAGGTGCACGGGATCCCGATGCAGTACCAGGGGCAGCCGCATGTGCTGACCATCGCTCGCGACATCACCGAAAAGAAGCGCTCCGCGGAAGAGCTGGCGCGACAGCGCGAATCCTCGTATCAGCGCGAAAAACTCGCTGCGCTCGGCTCGCTGCTGGCCGGTGTCGCCCACGAGCTCAACAATCCCGCTGTCGGTGGTGGTCGCCCGGGCGGTATTGCTCGAGGAACAGGGGGATCCGGCGACCCAGGTCGCGGCGCTGAAGATCCGCACCGCGGCCGAGCGCTGCGCGCGCATCGTGCGAACCTTCCTCGCCATGGCCCGGCAGCAGCAACCCGAGCGTGGCCCGGTGGCGATGAACGAGGTCGTGTCGGCAGCGCTCGACATCGCCGGTTACGCGGTTCGCGCGAGCAACATCGAGGTGGCGCTGGATCTCGCCGCAGGATCTTCCGCTGGTCCTCGCCGACGCGGACCAGCTCCATCAGGTGCTGCTCAACCTGATCATCAACGCGCAACAGTCCCTGCAGGACGAGCCTGCCCCTCGCCGGATTCGCGTGGTTAGCCGATTCGACTCGCTCGCCGACATGCTCCGCATCACGGTTGCGGACAACGGCCCCGGCGTTCCGGCGCACCTTCGCGCGCGGGTGTTCGAACCGTATTTCACCACCAAGCCCACGGGAATCGGCACGGGCGTGGGCCTGGCGGTGAGCCTCGGCATCGTCGAAGCCCATGGCGGCACGCTCACCGTCGATTGTCCGAGCGAAGGGGGTGCAGCGTTCACCATTGCGCTGCCCGTCGGCAACGTGGACGCGACCGGTGCCGATGCCGGGCCGTCCTGGAAGGCGGGCGCGACCCGGCGCACGATACTCGTCGTCGACGACGAGGCGGATATTCGCGAAACACTGGCCGAAATCCTGACCGGCGCCCGGCACCGGGTGGTCACCGCCAGTTCCGGACGCGAAGCGCTGGAGCGGATGGCGGCGGAGCACTATGACGTGATCCTTACGGACATCCGCATGCCCGATCTCGACGGGCGCGCCCTCTACCAGGAAATCGAGCGACGCTGGCCCGGGCGGACCCGGCGCGTCGTCTTTGTGACCGGAGATACGCTGGCCTCGGCGCTGCGCGAGTTCGTCGTTCGAAACCGGCCGTCCCGTGATCGAGAAGCCATTCCTGCCGGGCGAAGTGCGCCGGATCGTCGCCGAGCTCGCCACGGACGATGACGCGGCGCCTGTCGTCGAGCGCGTCCCGGCGCGGCGCCGGGCGCGGCCATGATGCGCGATGCTACGCTCCCGCTCGCAAACCATCCGACCGACCGAAAGGGGACCACCGATGACGACGATCCTGGGCAGCGGCGAGCATCGGTACCGCGTGGTGGAGGACTGGGCGAAGCTGCCCGAGGGCTGGGAGCTCAAGGACGTCGCCGCGGTCGCGGTGGACAGCAAGGACCGCGTCTACGTGTTCAACCGCGGCGAGCATCCGATGATCGTGTTCGACCGCGACGGGAACTACCTGCGCTCCTGGGGCGAGGGGACGTTCATGCGCGCGCACGGCCTGCATATCGACGCGAACGACCTTCTCTACTGCACCGACGACGGGGGCCACTTCGTGCGCAAGTGCACCACGGAGGGCAAGGTGCTGCTCGAGATCGGCGTTCCCGGCCAGGCGGCGCCGTACATGAGCGGCAAGCCGTTCCACCGCTGCACGCACACGGCCCTTTCGCCAAAGGGCGAGATCTACGTGAGCGACGGGTACGGCAACGCGCGCGTGCACAAGTACTCGCCGGACGGAAAGCTCCTCCTGTCCTGGGGCGAGCCGGGCACCGACCCCGGTCAGTTCAACATCGCGCACAACATCGCCACCGACCCGGAAGGCTGGGTCTATGTGGCCGACCGCGAAAACCATCGCGTCCAGGTGTTCGACGGCAACGGCCGCTACGAGACGCAGTGGGTCAACATGCACCGGCCCTGCGGCCTGTATTGCTGTCGCGGTCGGAAGGCGCAATTCATCATCGGCGAGCTCGGGCCCGGGATGGCGGTGAACCGGAGCCACCCCAACCTCGGACCGCGCCTCTCGATCGTCGACGGCGACGGCAAGCTCGTCGCGCGGCTCGGCGGCGAGACGGGGCCCGGCCTCGAGACCGGCAAGTTCGTGGCCCCGCACGGACTCGCGGTCGACTCGCACGGCGACATCTACGTCGGCGAGGTGAGCTACACGGAGTATCCGCGCCTCTTTCCGGACCAGGCGATCCCGTGGCGCATGCGCTCGTTGCAGAAGCTGCAGAGACTGAACTAGGTACTCCGGCTCGAATGCCGTCGTCTGGAGGACCGGAGCCGCCTCGATCGGCCTCCCATCTACAGGGGCCGGAGAGCAACGCGCTCCAATTCAATTGCGGGGCGCAAGATGGCGCTCCAGGCCCTTGATGTCCACGATGGAGATCTGCCTCTGCTGCACTTCGATCAGGCCGTCCCGGTGGAACGCCGAGAATAGCCGGCTGACGGTCTCGAGCTTGAGGCCCAGGTAGCTCCCGATCTCGTCGCGCGTCATGCGCAGCACGAAGCTGGAGCCCGAATAGCCGCGATGCAAGCTGCCCACCGTCTACCGGGCCCGGCCTGATGCCCGGCGAGTGTCCCGGATGCATCAGTCCATGCCGGTCACGATCTCGATACGCTCGAGCACGAACTTCGGGATCTCGTGGCAGTCGGTCGCGCCGTCGCCCGCGTGCGCGTCGACCGGCGAGAGGAGCAGGGCCATGGTGAGGACAGTCGGAATCACAAGTGCGGTGATGCGAATCGACAGCGTGTCCATCTGAGCCTCCTGTGCAGAGGCCGAGGGTGGCCGGAGCGTGTCCGCTCCGGCACCCTTGCCTGCACTGTTACGGGTTGAAGTCGTCGACGAGGCTGTACTTGCCGCGCGACTCCGTCGCATGAATCGACGGCAGGGCCTGGACGCTCGGGGCCTGCTTCCAGTAGGCGTCGTCGAACACATAGTTGTTGTCCGCCAGGGCAGCGTTGGCGACAAGCGCGAGGGCGACAGCGGCGAGGCCGATCAGATTGCGTTTCATGGTGGCACTCCTTTCAAGGTGGTTGAGGGTTAAGGGCGCTTTTCGGAGCCCATCGAGCCGGGAAAAGCTCCGTATCTCGATGGCTGCCAGTTTGTGCTCGCACCGGCCCTACGTCTGGGTGCTATTGGCCCGCTCCCGGTGACCTATTCACCGGGAGCGGGCGCAAGCGCCACAAACGTCACGCGATCGCTGCCTGCAGATCATCCGGATGGCGTAATGCCGAACATCCGCCGTGGCGCGCGCGGGCGCGACGGGCCGGGTTGTGGAAAGATCGGAAGCCGGTGCCGCCGTGCGACTGTCGATAGCGAGGGAAACCAGCAGATGTGCGGACGCTATGTTCATCCGGACGCCGCCGCGATCGAGCGCGCGTGGCACGTCGGCCGGGGCAACAGCAATCCATTCGGGCGGCGCTACAACGTGCTGCCGACCACGGATGTCCCGCTGATCTGCATCGATCCCGAGTCGAGCGCGCTCGAGCTCACGACGGCGCGCTGGGGTTTCGTCCCACATTGGTGGAAGAACGCAAGACCGCCGCAGTCGACGATCAACGCGCGCGCCGAGGAGGCGGCCGCGAAACCGATGTGGCGGCACGCCTATCGTCAGGCGCGTTGCCTGATGCCGGCGGAAGGCTGGTACGAGTGGCGCGAGATGGAGCGGCTCGATCGGGAGACGGGCGAGGTGAAGCGCTACAGGCAGCCGTACTTCATGCGCCGTCTCGACGGCGCCCCGTTCTGCTTTGCCGGACTGATGTCTTTCTGGCAGGCCCCGGACGCGAGCGCGAGCGGGTTGAGCTGCGCGATCCTGACCCGAGCAGCGGCCGGACCGGTGGCCGAGATCCACGATCGGATGCCCGTCATCCTGTCGGACGACGCGCACGCCGAGTGGCTGAGCGGCGAGCTCGCGGATCCCGTCCGGGTTGCTGCGCTCATGGCCGAGCGCGCGCAGTCGGCGTTCGTCTACGTCCCGGTGAGCACGGTCATCAATGGCCGGGTGGCCGACACGCCGAAGCTGATCGAGCCGATCGAGCTCTAGCCCTAGCCCTAGCCCTAGCTATTCCGCGTCGGGGCGGGGGATCGTTTCGCGCGTACCGTCTAACCTGCGCGCACGTGGGGGTACATCGTGTGGTACACGACCAGCGCCGCACTCGCGCCGGCCAGCGTCACGACGAGGCCGAACACGTTGATCACGCTCGCGTCGGGCGTGCTGACGGCGCCGAAGAGTGCCCCGGCGAGGGCGGCACCCGCGACGCCGAGGCCGAAGTCCCGCATGAGGCCTTCGCCGGTACGCACGACCAGCTTGTTCGCCAGAAATCCTACGATCAGGCCGGCGATGAACCAGGTTCCGATTGCCATCGTTATCTCCCGCTATTCCCTGTTCCCGGCCCCGAACAGGGCAGCGGGTCCTGCGGCGGCGCACCGCCGCCTTGTCGCGTCTCGGGAATCCTCACGCTCCCGACTTCAATGGGTAGCCACCAGGACCAGGACCGGGCGCCACACGAAGCTCGTGACGGTGGCGTCGAGCTGCTCCCGGGCTGCGATGCAAAGGCGCGTCCTTGCTTCCGGTGCCGAAGCGCCGGTCGCCTCGAGATCGGGGCCGCTTGCGTTCGCCGTCGCGACCGACTGGGAGGCGCGCCGGCGCGGACTGAGCGTGAGAATGCAGGTCGTGGCGCGGGCGATGTACTGGCCGCGTTCGTCCAGAGAGACCGTGCCGGTCAGCACGTAGCGCCCGGCGGTGCCGGAGATTCTTTCGACCACGCGCATTGCGAGCCCCGCAGCAGCAAAACGGCCCGGGGTCGCCAATCGGGGGCGGGGAGGTGGGAAGTGCTAGCGCCTCTGCAGACGAGCCACTATACGCTCTTGGCAGTGGCCGGTTCGTCGGCTGCCTGCAGCATTCCCGAGCGTTCGTGATCTAAGGCCGGGTGGCGCGGGGCCTCCGCGCAGGTCAGGACTTGGTCGCTTCCTCGCCGGGCGTTTGAGGCTGTGCCTCCGCAGGCCGGTCGGGCTGCGTTGCCGCCTTTCGCTGCCGCTTCTCCTCCTTCTTCTGCTTCTTGGCGAGATCTCTCTGTCGCTTGGCGAACGCATAGTTCGGTTTGGCCATACGGGATCCTTTGCGATGGGCTCTGCAGTTGACGAAAGGAACAAGAATAATGCCCTTCGCGTCCGGCCGTTGGCCGCGTCGTCGATGACGCGCGCTCGAAGGGGGGCGTCGGAGTCGGGGGAGGGGTGCTGTGCGGATCCGTGCGACGGGTCCGCGAACGGACCGGCAGGCCGGAACGTCAAGCCGGTCGAGACTGCGGTGAAGTCCGGCAGGGCCGGGTAATGCTCACCGCGGCGAGACGCGGAGGCGGCGAGCACCGCCCCCGCGGACAGCGTCTTAGAGCGCTTTCAGCTCGCCGGCGGACGACTTGCCGTCCCTTCCCTGCTCGAGCTCGTAGGAGAGCTTCTGCCCTTCGTTGAGCGTGCCGATCCCGGCGCGCTCGACGGCCGAGACGTGCACGAAGACATCCTTCGAGCCGTCGTCGGGACGAATGAAGCCGAAACCCTTCGCCGTGTTGAAAAACTTGACGGTGCCTGTAGACATGAAACCCTCCAGTAGAGGTGCGACGTTGACCTGCGCCCTAGTGCGCGGGGCATCAAATCACCGAGGGAATAGTCCGGAAGTGGCACCCTGGAGGGGATACTGCGGGCCGACCCAAAGCGAATTCGACCCGAGCGACATGGGGCCGTCGACGCGGTTTGCAAGAGGCGATCGGACAATTCCTGGAGCGATCATCGCGCATCGACCGCGAGGGCTGCATCCCGAATCGGGACGAACCGCCCCGGGCGCGCGTTCCGCGTTCCGGTCACAAACGCGGATAATCGAACCGTAATCCGAGGATGCGTCCCTTTTCAGGAGAACTCGAATGCCGAAAGGTCAGCAACGCAGCAATCGTGAAGCCAAGAAGCCCAAGCAGCCGAAGAAGCCTGCCGGTCCGGCAGCGCCGTTCATGCCGACACAGGGCAAGCCGATCGGTTCCTTCCCCGGCAAGAAGGGCTGACGGGCGACCCGCGTGAGGTGAGGCCGTTGCGACGGTCTCCGGGCCGTGCCGGACGTCCGCGAGCCGGGACGCCGGATCGAGCGTAGTGCCGGCTCAGTTTCCGGCGCGCCGCCGATGGTTCGCCGGCCGCGCGCTGCGGTTCCACTCTGGCGACACTTTCCAGCCGCCGCCGCTATTGCGCCGGCCGCTTTCGTTACGCGGACGCGAGGTGCGCTCGGCGCGTGCGCGGGCTCGAGGCCCGGGATGACCATCATGCTCACCGCGTTGCCGGTGAAGCGCTCGATCTGCGCACCAGGTGCGGTCTCGCGTGCGCCGAGGAAGGTCACGGCGATGCCGGCGCGGCCGGCGCGGCCGGTGCGGCCGATGCGGTGGACGTAGTCCTCGGCCTGGCGCGGCGCGTCGTAGTTCACCACCAGGTTGATGCCGGGCACGTCGATGCCGCGCGCGGCGACGTCGGTGGCGACCAGCACGCGCATGCGGCCGTCGCGCAGGTGCTTGAGCGTGCGGGTGCGCTCGCTCTGGTGCATGTCGCCGTGCAGCGCGCCGGCGGTGAAGCCCTGCTCGCGCAGCGCGCCGGACAGCTCGGCGGCCGTCGCGCTTGGTGGCGGTGAAGACGAGCGCCTGGCCGACGTCGGTCTCGCGCAGCAGCGCGTCGAGCATGCGCGTCCTTGTGCGCGTCGTTGTCGGCGATCAGCGCGTGCTGGTGATGTCGGGTCGGTCTCGTCGCTCGCGCGCGATCTCGATCGCGCTTCGGGTTGCGCGTCACGCGCTGCGCCGAGGCGGCCGACCACGCCGTCGAGCGTCGCCGAGAAGAGCAGCGTCTGGCGCTCCTTCGGCGACGCGGGCGACGATCGCGTCGATGCTCCTCCTGGAAGCCCATGTCGAGCATGCGGTCGGCTTCGTCGAGCACCAGCAGCTCGACGCGGTCGAGGTCGACGCTGCCGCGGTCCATGTGGTCCTTGAGGCGGCCGGGCGTGGCGATGACGATGTCGACCGGCTTGCGCAGCTGCTTCAGCTGCCGGCCGAAGGGCATGCCGCCGACCAGGCACGCGGTGCGCAGGCGCTGGCCGCTGCAGTAGCCGTGGCGTGGCCTTCTGCACCTGCAGCGCGAGCTCGCGCGTCGGCGTCAGCACCAGCATGCGCGGGCCCGTGCCGCGCCCGGCGCGGCGAGCCTGCGCAGGCGCTGCAGGCCGGGCAGCACGAAGGCCGCGGTCTTGCCGCTGCCGGTCTGCGACGAGACCAGCAGGTCGCCGCCGGCGAGCGCGGCGGGAATCGCCTCGCGCTGCACCGGCGTGGGCTCGGCATAGCCGAGGCGCGGTGAGGTTTTCGAGCAGGGACGAATCGAGACCGAGCGTCGAGAAGCTCATGGAGTCCTTTCCTGTGATTGGCGCCAACCTGAAACCGCTATGCCAAACCGAAAGGAAATCTTTCGACGGAACCTGGAAAAGGGTCGGGGGCGAGGTGCTGCAATGCAGCACAGTCCCGCACTTTACGCGAAAGCGCGCAACTTTTCGAGCGCTTTCGCATGCTTCCGCGCTCGGTCGCCACCGAGTCGGGAGGTCGAGCGTGTGCGACACAAATCAGACGATCTGCGCGGGGGACTCGTCGGTTGGCCGGCACTCGACCCTTCCTCAGCCGACACCAAAGTAAACCCGGGGTGCCGCCCCCCGGGAGGCCTATGATGGAGTGGCTCCGATCCGGGGTGAGATTGCGGATGGTGTAGCGCATGGAACTCGACCCATTGCTGTCGGCGTTCGATCTGGCGGCCCCGCCCCGCGCGGCGCTCGCGTCCGCCATGTCGGATGAAGCACGCCGCCGGAAATGGGAGCGGACCAGCCAGCACATCGTCAAGGAAGCGCAAGGCAGAGTCTCTCTTGAGCGACCGGGTCAAGCGGCGCCCGAAGCGCCGCATCGGCCAACCCGCGTCGAGCCTGCTTCGGGGTAGAAGAGGGGTCTGTACGCCGGCGTGCGGACCGACGGTCGCCGCGCGCAGATGATCGTCCAGATGCCATAGCTCCGGGTGGTCTGCCCATCGCATCCGCATGAAGCGTCGGCCTTTCGACCGCGTGGTCAGTCTGATTCGGCCGCGACATCGCTGTTGCTGCCGGTCGATGG
This sequence comes from uncultured beta proteobacterium, assembly GCA_963747775.1. GTDB lineage: Bacteria > Pseudomonadota > Gammaproteobacteria > Burkholderiales > SG8-39 > JAGVSZ01. Next base: position 370,355 of record CAVVGT010000009.1, on the reverse strand, counting down.
GCTGGGATTGGGAAGGGAATTTCCCGCTGAGCGCACTCCGCTTCGTCGCGGGGCCCCGCAGTGAGCGGCGCGACTCGCCGAGCAGCTCCGGCTTCCTAGTCCTAGGGTAGGCGGCCGCTTTAGGGGGCCGCGTTGTTCATGAGCGCATGACGCCCCGCTCGCGGGCGGTCCCGTATCATCGCCGCCATACGAGCCCTCGTCGTGCGCTGCGAAGGCAGCCGGAAGCGGGCCGACGGGAAGGACCGCGTGGCGATGAATCCGAAATGACGCTGAGTCCGCGAGCTCTTCACGAGCTCGCCCGCCTGACCCTCGAGCATTACAACCAGCGTGCCGAGGATTTTCGGCGAGGCACGCAGGATCACGACGTCAGCCAGAATATCGCCGCGCTGCTGCAATGCATCGAGGGCGCGCCGCCGTTCACGATCCTCGATCTCGGCTGCGGGCCGGGTCGCGATCTCAAGGTGTTTACCGGCCTCGGCCACATCGCGGTCGGCCTGGAGGGCGCCGCGCGCTTCGCCGAGATGGCGCGTGCCGACAGCGGCTGCGAGGTGTGGCAGCAGGACTTCCTCAAGCTCGACCTGCCGCAGGCGCGGTTCGACGGCGTGTTCGCGAACGCCGCGCTGTTTCACGTCCCCAGCCAGGAATTGCCGCGCGTGTTGCTGGAATTGCACGCAACGCTGAAGCCGGGCGGCGTGCTGTTCAGCTCGAACCCGCACGGCCACAACGTGGAAGGCTGGAGCGGCGGACGCTACGGCGCGTACCACGATCTCGAGAATTGGCGCCGCTACCTGTCGGCCGCGGGGTTCGTCGAGCTCGACGCACTACTACCGCCCGCCGGCCTGCCGCGCGAGCGGCAGCCCTGGCTGGCGAGCGTCTGGCGGAGGTGCGCATGAAGATCGAATCGCTGCTGCTCGCCGTCACGCGCGTCACGACGCTGTTCGGACAGCAGCGCCTGACCAATGCGACCGGCTTCTTCTTCGCGCGGGATCAGCGGCTGTTCCTCGTGACGAACCGGCACGTGGTGCTCGACGAGGCGAGCGGTCATCGCCCGGATCGGCTGGAGATCGAGCTGCACGTGGCGCCGGAGAACGTGGCGCTGACGACGCAGTTCTCGATCCCGCTCTACCGGAACCGGACACCGGTCTGGCGGGAGGTGCGGGACTCGGCCGGCACGATCGACGTGGTCGCGGTCGAACTCGAGCGTCCGGCTCTGCCCGAGACGTTGCTCTCCCACCCGTTCACGCCTGCTCACCTGGTGAAGCAGCTCGATCAGATCGAAGTGGGAACGTCGGTGCTGATCGTCGGCTTCCCGCTGGGCTTTCACGACACCCTGCATCGCCTCCCGGTCGCGCGGCAGGCGGTCATCGCGTCGGCGTTCGGGATCCGGTTTCAGGGCAACGGATATTTTCTGACCGATGCACGGATGCACCGCGGCACGAGCGGCGCACCGGTGGTCGCGCGCGATGCGACTCAGGGTGCCGGTCGGGCGGAACTCCCGTGGATGCTGCTCGGCGTCCACGCGGCCCGGATGGACGTCGCCGATCGCGACGTGCAGCAGGATGAACGCCTGGATCTCAACTGCGCCTGGTACGCCGACGCGCTCCTTGCGCTGACGCAGGACGACGCGATGGACCCGGACGACCGTCTTCGCGACGGGACCGGTTGAGCGACCCTATTCGGCCACCACGCCGGCGCGCTTCACCACCGGGCCCCACTTCTCGAGCTCGGCCTTGACGAAATTGTAGAAGTCCTCCGGCGTGCCCTGAATCACCGTGGCGCCGCGGGACAGGAGGCTCTCGTTCACCTGGGGGTCCTGCGTCGTGCGGTTCAGCGCCTGGTTGAGCCGCATGACCACCTCGCGCGGCGTTTTCGCCGGCGCGACCAGCCCGAACCAGGCCGTCACCTGATAGCCCTTCAGGCCGACCTCATCGAGCGTCGGGATATCGGGCAGCGCCTTGGAGCGCTCCAGGCTGGTGACCGCCAGCGGGCGCACCTTGCCGGACTTGATGTGCGGCAGCTGCGGCGGGACGTTGTCGAACATCAGCTGCGTCTCGTTGGCGAGGATGGAGGCCTGCGCGGGGCCGCTGCCGCGGAACGGAATGTGCACGATGAAGGTCCCGGTCATGCCCTTGAACAGCTCCATCGACATCTGTGGCGAAGTGCCGAAGCCGTTCGAGGCGTAGTTGAGCTTGCCGGGATTCTTCCGCGCGTACGTCGATCAGCTCCTGCACCGACTTCACCGGCAGTGACGGATTCACCACCAGCACGTTCGGCACCGTGCCGTACTGCCCGACGTAAGCGAAATCCGTGAGCGGCCGGTAGCTCAGGTTGGGATAGATGTGCGGGCTGATGCCGAGCGACGGATTGGCGAGCAGCAAGGTGTGCCCGTCCGGCGCTGCGCGCACGACGATCTCGGCGCCGACGTTGCCTCCGGCGCCCGAGCGGTTGTCGATGACCACCGACTGGCCGAGCTCGGCCTGCAACCGCGGCTGGATGATGCGCGCCACCAGGTCGATCAGTCCGCCGGGCGGATAGGGCACGACGATGGTGACCGGCCGAGTGGGGAAGCTCTGCGCATGCGCGGTATTTCCCGGGAGCAAGCCTGCACTCAGGGCGAGCGCTGCGGCTGCGAAGACGACGATGTTCTGACGCATACGTACTTCCCCCTTCAGATGACAAGTAGGACGCCGCAGCGCGCGTTTTCAGGACCGCAGCACGCGTCCCGCCGCAGCGCCGGTGAGCGCACCCCGCTCCCAGGTGACCGCGCCGTTCACGACGGTGTACTCGATGCCTTGCGAGCGCATCACCATTCGCTTGGCGCCGCCGGGCAGGTCGTAGCGCCGTTCGGGTCGACCGACCGAGCCGACCGTGGCCGGATCGAAGATGGCAATGTCCGCGGCGAGGCCCGGCTTCAGGCGCCCGCGGTCCGTGATGCCGTAGAAATCGGCCGGGTCCGAGGTCATGCGGCGCACCGCCTCCTCGAGCGTCAGCACCTTGCGCTCGCGCACCCAGGTCCCGAGCACGTAGGTGGGATAGCCCGAGTCGCACAGCATGTCGACGTGGGCGCCGCCGTCGCCGAGACCGATCAGCACGCTCGGATCGTTCAGCAGCTCGCTCACGCGGTCGACGCGCGTGTTGAACGAGGCCATCGTGAACTCGATGTCGAGATCGTCCTCGAGCGTCAGGTCGAGGAAGGCGTCGACGCCGTCCTTGCCGTGCGCGGCCGCGATGTCGGCGACCGTCTGCCCTTCGAGCTTCTTCAGCGCCGCGGACTTCACCTCGTGCACCGTGATGCGCGCCCAGTTGCCGAAGCCCGCGGGGCGCTTCAGCTCCTCGCGGAACTGGTTGCGGAAGGCGGGATCGCGGTAGACCGCCGCCTGCGCCGCCTTCGACTTGTCCTCGAACACGCGCTTCCACGACGGGAAGGCGGCGAACGAGAAGGGACTGCGCATGTTGATCTCGCGCGTCAGCGGCAGCGGCGAGGTCTGCGGGCGCGCGCCGCGCGCGATCAGCGGCGCCGCCTTGCGCAGCGTCTCGCGCACCGCCTCGGGCAGGTCGTCGCGGTCGAACAGCGCGAGGAAGGTGACCGGGCGGGCGCTCTCGCGGAGCAGCAGGTCGAGCAGCTCCAGTCCGTCGTCGTCCAACACGGCGATCTGGCGCGTGAGCGCGATCTCGATCGCGCCCTTGCCGCTCCTTCGAGCGCGTTGGCGTACGCCGTCAGTTCGCCGCGGCTCGCGTTGCGGCAGGCGAGCGGCCGGCCCTGGAAGCCGAGGTGCTGGTTGAGGATGGTCCTGGAGAAGCCGAACGCGCCGGCGTCGATCGCCTCGCCGAGCAGCGCCTTGATCTGCGCCGTCTCCTCCGGCGATGCGGCCCGCTCCATCGACGCCTCGCCCATGACGTAATGGCGGAACGGCGTGAGCGGCGCGAGGAAGCCGAGGTTGAGCGACGGGCCTGCGCTGCGGCGGCGGCGTCCAGATACTGCGGGAAGCTCTCCCAGTCCCAGGTGATGCCCTGGTCGAGCACGTCGAACGGGATCGCTTCCACGTTGACGAGGTCCCGCATCGCGATCTCGCGCGCTTCGGGCCGGCAGGGCGCAATGCCGACGCCGCAGTTGCCCATGACGACCGAGGTCACGCCGTGCCAGGACGAAGGCGTCACGGCGCCGTCCCAGCAGATCTGCGCATCGTAGTGCGTGTGCGGGTCGATGAATCCGGGCGCGACGACAAGCCCGGCGGCATCGATCACCCTGCCGGCGCTGTCCCTCGACGGGTCGCCGATCTCGACGATGCGCCCGCCCGCGACGGCCACGTCGGCGCGCCGCGCCGGCGCTCCGGTGCCGTCGATCAGCGTGCCGTTCCTGATGAGGAGATCGCAGGCCATCGGGTGCGCCGGACTTTACCCCCGTTCCCCCGGGCGCGCGCAGGGCCCGGTGGCTGGCGTCGGCGCGGTGTTACGGCCGCCCGCGCGACGCGCCCGTCGGTCACCTGGGCTTCTGGAACTTCAGCACGAACTCGTCCACCGGCGTCGGCGCGCGGAACACGATCACGTCGCGCTTGTCCTCCGGATGGCGCAGGAACTCGCCGGTCGCGACCAGCTTGAACCCGGCCGTTTCAATCTCCTTGGTGAGCGACGCCTCTTCGATCCGGTGCAGGCTCTTCGTCACCCCGATACCGTCGCCGGCGCGCGCCGCGTGGTCCGCGACGATCAGCACGCCGCCGGGCTTCAGCAACTCGTAGAGATGCCGATTCATCTTCGCGCGGTCGACGCCCATGTGGACCGTGTCGTGATAGGCGAAGAAGAACGTGATCACGTCGAGATTGCCCACCCCCGGCGGGAGCGGATCCTCGAACGGGCGCAGCACGTAGTCGACGTTCTTCATCGCAGCGCCTCTCGCGCGGCTCGCGTACGCGTCGCTCGCGCGCTGCATCACCGGCGGCTGATCCTGCGCATACACCTTGCCGTTCGGTGCGACGGCCCGCGCGAGCATCTCCGCCGTGTACCCGCCGCCCGCGCCCATCTCGAGCACCGTCATGCCCGGGCCCACGCCGGTGAAGGCGAAGAGCTTCACCGGATCGCGCCGCGCGTCGGTCTTCCGGTCGGCATCGCTGCGATCGGGTGCCGCGACGATCGCAGCGTAGTCGGCCGCCGGCTTCGAATCCGGCGTGCCCGTGCAGCCGGCGAGCGCACCGACGGCGAGCAACGCGGCCGCCAGGGGCGATGGGATGGCACGAGACTTCATGCGACGGGACTCCATAGCGGGCTGCGCAATAACGGCGCGAAGACTGGCAGCGGGCGCGTACTGTAGCGCGAACCGGCAGATCAGGAGTCCGTGGCTTGACAGCCTGCTTACAGCCGCCGGCGCACCCGGCCGGACGCGGCGTCCGACGACTCGACTACTCAGACGCGGATGATCCCGCCCTTCAGCGAATAGAGAATGGCGATCACGTCCTTCTTCGTGTCCTCGCTCAGGCCATTCTTCTCCATCGCACCGACGATATCATCCGTGACCGTCAGGTACTCCTGTTCGCTGATGTTCATGCCCTTGTGCGCCGTGGGCATGTCCTTGCCCGTGTAGGTTTCCGGGCCGCCGGACCCGGCGCCGAAAAACTGCCGTGCCATCTTCTTGAGGTTGTCGAGGTCCTTTGTGTTCTCGAATCGGGTCTTCACGACGGGATTTGCCAGGTGGGCCGCGACAACATCGTCCACGAGTCTGGCAATGCCGCTGGCGCCGCCCAGTCGCTGGTATAGGGTAGTCGTCATAGTCGTTCACTCCTCTTGTGGGCCATGAAATTGTCCGGCTTTCCTTCGACTCTCAAGCAACCGACATCACCCGACTATTTGCGCTTGACGACGACCTCGAGGTACTCGCCCGGGGCCGCCAGCGAGCCGTCGGTCGCGCGATTGAACCGTTCGGCCAGGGCGATCAGGTCTGCGGCGAGCGCCTCCTGCTTGGTCGAATCCAGCGCACCGAACGCCTTCTGCATCGGCCCGTAGAAGGTGCGGAAGACCTCGAGCCAGTGGGCCGGGCTGCGATAGCGGAAGACAAAATTCTTCCGCTCGATCGCGATGGAGTCGAGCCGGTTGCCGAACAGCTCGCGCAGCCGCTCTTCGGTGCCCCAGAGCGCGGGCGACTTCACGCCGGCCGGCGGGGGCAGGTACTGGCCCATCTGCTTGAAGAGCTGGCCGATGAAGCTCGCCGGGGTCCAGTTGGCGAGGCCGATCTTGCCGCCCGGTTTGCAGACTCGCGCCATTTCGGAGGCGGCTTTCTCCTGGTCGGGCGTGAACATCACGCCGAAGGTGGACAGCACGACATCGAAATTCGCATCGCCGTACGGCAGATTCTCGGCGTCCGCCTGCTCGAATTGGACCGGCAGGCCTTCGGCGCTCGCCCGGGCGCGCCCACGCTCGAGCAGCGCCGGGACGTAATCGGTCGAGGTGACATCGGTCCAGCGCCGCGCCGCGGCGAGCGTCGCATTGCCGTTGCCAGCGGCGACGTCGAGCACCCGCACGCCGGGACGCAGATCGAGCGCCTCGCACAGCGACTCGCCGACGATCTGCAGCGTGGTGCCGACGACGGCGTAGTCGCCGGCGGACCAGGCGGCTTGTTGCCTGCCCTTGACGGCCGCGAGGTCGACGGCCGGCGGGCTGGCGGAAAGGACTGCGGACATGACGGTTCTCCTGGTGAGTTGGATGGAGGTCTGTTTCAGAACGGCGGCGTGGCCCTGTTGGCTAGCGTCGGATTCGGGATTGGAGTCGCCGATCGACGTGCCGCCATTTCACGGCACGGGAGAGGGAACAGGGTCCCGCAAAGCGGGACAAAGGGCGGGACAATAGCGGGGACAATGCCGCCTGCGTCAGGCGCATAGAGGCTACGGGGGATCAGAGGGCGTGCAGGACCGGGCGGTTTCCTTCGGCTACTGGCTGCGGCGTCGCCGCAAGGCGCTGGATCTCACTCAGGAGGCGCTCGCCCAGCGGGTCAGCTGCTCGGGCTTCGCGATCCGGAAGATCGAAGCCGACGAGCGCAGGCCCTCTCGCCCGCTCGCCGAACGGCTCGCCGCGGCGCTCGCCATACCGGCGGAGGAGCGGCGCGACTTCCTCGATGCGGCCCGTGCGGTGCGGGCCGCGAACCGCCTGCACCTGGACGCTCTTCCCGTCGGCGCTGACGCAAGCGCCGCCGCGCCCGCTGCTTCGGCTGACGCCCCGCCGGAATCGGCAAGTGGCGCCGCGAGCGATACCACACCCTTTGTCGGCCGAAGCAACGAGTACGGCCTGCTCATCGGGCTCATCGCGCGGCTCACCGCCGGCGCCGGGCACACCGTCCTGCTCGAAGGCGAGCCGGGTATCGGCAAGAGCCGGTTGATGCGCGAAGTCGCACGCTATGCGGAAGCCCAGGGCCTGCCCACCCTCGCGACCAACTGCTACGAGATCGAGCGGGCGATCCCCTATCAGCCCGTGGTCGACCTCGTCACGCGCGCGCTCGACCGAGCGTCGCCGGCGGCGCTGCGCAATATTGCGCCCGTATCGCTCGCCGAGCTCGCCGCACTGGTTCCCGCGGTGGCCGAGCGATTTCCGGATCTGCCGCAGCTGTCGCGCGATTTCCCCGAGGCGCGCCAGGCTCGCCTGTCGCGCGCGGTGGGCCAGGTCCTCGAGGCGTCGAGAGAAGGTCGGCCGCTCATTCTGATGGTGGACGATATCCAGTGGGCGGACGAGGCGAGCGCCCAGGTGCTCCACTACCTCGCGCGGCACGTCGCCGAACGACCGGCGCTCGTGATCTACGCGTATCGCGACGACGAGCTCGACAGCGACGCGCGGCTCGCGCGCCTCGTCGAGAGCCTGCGCCGCGAGGCCGGCGCGCGCCGCGTGCCGCTCGCACGATTCGAGCTGTCAGATGCCGAGGCCCTGGTAGCGGCCCTCGGCGATGCGAAGCTGGTTGCGCCAGGACTGGCCGCGCGCCTGCATCGGGAAACCGAAGGAAATCCCTTCTTCCTGATGTCGATCCTGCAATCGCTCAGCGAGGGTGAGACGCAACTGGAACCACGCACCAGCGACGGCCCCGGATTGCTCCCGGGCGCCTTGCGCGCCGCCGTGCGCGCGCGGCTCGCGCACGTGCCCGACGAATTTCGACCGACGCTCGAAACCGCGGCGGTCCTCGGCCGGCGCTTCGACTTCGACAGCCTGCTCGCCGTGACGCGCGTGCCGGAACGGGAGCTGCTCGACGCGGTGGAGGCGCTTGTGAAGCGCCGCCTGCTGCGCGAGGAAGGCGAAGGCGGGGTGTACGACTTCAGCCACGACAAGGTGCGCGAAGTGGTCTATCGGGACATCGGCGGAGCGCGGCGCAGGTTGCTGCATCGTTCCGTGGCGGAAGCCCTGGAGCACCGCGGCGAAGGCGAAGCGCACGAGCACGATGCGCGGCTGGCGGAGCACTACGAGCGGGCTCACGTCTGGTCAAAAGCGCTCGAGTACCTTGTTCTGGCCGGCGAGCGCTCCCAGGCGCTCTTCGCGATGCGCGACGCGCTGCACTGGTTCGATCGCGCGGTCGCGCTGTCCGAGGCGCATGCGGAAGCGCTGGACGGGCGTTCGCGGCTCGCGCTCTACGAGCGGCGCGGCGCGGCGCGCGCGCAAGCCGGGCAGACCGAGGGCGCCGTCGCCGATATTCGCCGCGTCATCGACGCGGCCCGGGCAAGCGGTGAGCGCGAGAAGGCGCGCGAGGCGCTGATCCAGCTCGGCATGGCGTATCGGCGCGCCGACGCTTACGAGGAGGCGACGGCCTGCCTGACCGATGCACTGGCGGAATCGCGCGCCATGAACGACGAGCGCCATGCGGCCGATACCCTGTATCACCTCGGTACCGTCGCGTGGAGTACCGGACGCAACGAGCAGGCAATCCGGTTCCACCAGGAGGCGGTCGAGATCTGCGAGCGCACCGCGCTCGCAGATCTCGTGGCGGTGCAGGCCTATCACGGCCGCGGCGAGGCGCACTTCGCGAACGCAGAGCCCGTCGCGGCGATCCGCTGCTACGGCCGGTCGCTCGAGCTTGCCCGTAGTATCGGCGACAAGAGCTACGAGTCCGAGAACCTGATGATGATCGGGCACGCCTGCACCGGGTCCAAGGGACTCGGCGACTATCCGCGTGCGTTGGTGAATTTCGAGGCGGCGCACGAGATCGCGCGTGCGGCGGACCTGCAGTGGCACATGGGTCCGACGCTACTCGGTCTCGACCACGTGCGGGCCTGCACCGGGCACTACGGCGAGGCCTGGGCCGGCATGGTGAAGACGCTGCGCTGGCTGCAGAGCCTGAAACACGTGCGTTATCAGCTTATCGCCTACGATTTTCTGGGGCATCTGCTGCTCGACCTCGATCTGCACGAGCAGGCGGCGGAGCAGATGGAGCGCGGGCTCGCGCTCGGGCGCGACGCCGGAATCATGTTCTGGCGCACAGGGATCGACGCAAACCTCGCGATCGCACGGGCGCGCCTCGGGCAGGCGGACGTGGCGCCGGCCCTGGAGTCCGCCATCGACCAGTCGCGGCGCGACTGCGAGCGCTACATGCTGACCCGGTGTCTCGAAGGGCTGGCCGAGGTCGCGCTCGCCCAGGGCGACGCGCGCCGTTGCCGGGCGTTCGGGGACGAGCTGCTCGCGCTCGCCGAGGCAAATGGCCTGCGCGAACTCGAGGCGAGTGCGCGGCGCTGGCGGGGCGAGGCGCTGCTTGCCGACGCAGCCCACGCGGCGGCGCACGCCGAACTGTCGCGGGCGGCAACTCTCGCCGAGAGCATCGGCCGAACGCGGCTTCAGTGGGATACGGCGATCGCGCTGGCTCGAGCATGCGCCGCGCAGGGCATGCGCGACGCCGCCCAGCAGCACGAAGCTAAGGCGCGCGCGATCGCGGAGGCGATCATGGCGAGCCTCGGATCATCAGGACTCGAGCCGCAGCTGCGCCCGACCGGCGCTAGGCGCGCTTGACCATGCGGCCCATGAATAGCAGGACCACCGCCCCGATCGTCGAGACGATCAAAGCGCCGGCCAGCCCGCCCCCGGCGGATAGGCCGAGCTGATGAAATAGATACCCGCCGACCATGGCGCCCGCCACGCCCATTACGATATCGCGGACAACGCCGAAGCCGCCGTCACCCATGTACTGTCCCGCCATCCATCCGGCAGTCATGCCAATCAGTATGAACCAGAGAAATTCCATGCCTTCTCTTCCTTTTCCGGGGTAACGGCTCGGCGCTGCAACCGGTGTGAACCGAGGCGGTCGGTGTGGCCGACGGCCATGATCGTCTCAGGGTTGATGCGCTTGAGTTGCGCTACCAGTGATGCATTGATACGCCGAAAGTCTTCTCCGTTCCGTGCGCTAGCGAACGTACTGGATCTCGATTCTCTTGTACGTTCTCCTCCTGCCCTCTGTCGGGTCCCCTCAAGCGTTCGGGAGAGTCCAGTGTCGTCCACGCGGCGCGTCCCCGCCATGAATGCTCTGATTGCGGCGCTGCCCCGCAAGGACCGCGAGCACCTGCTTGCGGGCTGCGAGCGGATCGAGCTCGCGTTCGCCGATGTGCTCTGCGAGCCCGGAGACCGGATCCGGCACGTCTACTTCCCCACCGATGGCTTCATTTCGTTGCTGACGCCGCGCGACGGCTGCACGAGCCTGGAGGTGGGGCTCGTCGGCAGCGAAGGCATGCTCGGGATTACCGTCATGCTGGGCGTCGATGTCTCACCCCTGCGCGCGCTGGTCCAGGGCTCGGGCACCGCGATGCGAATGGATGCTGCGTCGTTCCTGCGCGAGCTCGCTCTTGGCGCTGCCCTGCAGCGCGAGCTGAATCGCTACCTCTACGTGACGATGGCGCAGCTCGCGCAGACGGCCGCGTGTACGCACTTCCACGTACTGGAGGCGCGCCTCGCCCGCTGGCTGCTGATGACTCACGACCGGGCCCACGCGGACGAGTTCCATCTGACCCACGAGCTCCTCGCCGACATGCTCGGGGTGCGCCGGGTCGGTGTCACCAAGGCGGCAGGGGCGCTGCAGAAGCGAAAGCTGATTCGCTACCGCCGCGGCAACATCACGGTTCTTGCCCGCCGCGGCCTGGAAGCGGCCGCCTGCGGGTGCTACCGGTCGGCGGAAAACGTGTACGACCGCATCCTCTGCTAGCGCAGCGATGACCGTACTCGTGTCGGTGAAGATCAACGACGGTGTCGTCATGGCCGCGGACAGCGCCAGCTCCTTCGCCAGCGGAATGATCTATCACCACGCCCAGAAGATCGTGAACCTCAGGAAGGGGCTGCCCATCGGCGCGATGGTGACGGGCGCCGGCGGCATCGGGAACGAGTCGATCGACACTCTGCTGAAGGACCTGCGACGGCGGTTCAGCGGTGGGAGCGCCGATCACCCCGACTGGAACCTGGATCCCGATCGCTATAGCCTCCAGCAGGTCGCGATCCGAGTCAGGGAATTCCTGTTCGAAGAGAAGTCGTCGCCACTCGGCGGCAGCGTCTGGACCAAGGTACGCCTATGCGGTTATTCGGCTGGCCGTCCTCTGGCGGAGGTCTGGGAAGTGCAGTTGATGGGGCCCGATTGCGCTGCACCAACGCAGGTGCAAGCCGAGCACGAGTTCGGGCCGCGATGGGATGGCGAATACGAAGCGCTGGACCGATTGATCTTCGGTCTCGGGACCAAGTTCAACGAGGTCTACACGAAGCACGGTCTCTCAGCGGAACCGGCCGCCGGCGCGCGGGCCAAGCTGGCGCCCGAGCTGTACGAACTGCTGTTCCTCGAAGCCATGCCGATCCACGATGCCGTCGACTTGGCGCGCTTCCTCGTCCAGACGACCATCGGCTTTGTCAAGTTCTCGGTCGGCCGCCCCAAGACGGTGGGTGGCCCGATCGAGATTGCGGCGATCACGAAGCACGAGGGCTTCAAGTGGATCGAGCGGAGGCATTTCTTTCCGCCCGAGCACAACGCGGCAGACTGAGCGGGGCGCGCGGAGGGGCGCCTCCTCACGGGATCACGTCGCGAGCATATTGGGGAGCAGGCGATCGGATTCCCGTTTGACCACGTCGTAGCACTCGCAAGCCCGGGCCTCCAGTCCCGGCCGATCCAGCACCGTGATGCGGCCACGGCTGTAGCGGATCAAGCCGGCGTCCTGCAACTTCCCGGCGGCTTCCGTGACCCCTTCGCGGCGGACTCCAAGCATATTGGCGATCAATTCCTGCGTCATGGTCAGCTTGTTGGAGGGCAGCCGATCGAGACTCAGCAGCAGCCACCGGCAGAGCTGTTGATCGACCGAATGATGCCGGTTGCAGACCGCCGTCTGCGCCATCTGCGTCAGCAACGCCTGGGTATAGCGCAGCAACAGATGCTGCATCGGTCCGGCGCGAGTGAATTCGCGCTTCAGCAGCTTCCCCGAAAGCCGGAACGCCGCGCCGGCGCTCTGCACGATGGCGCGACTCGGGGTGGTCTCACCTCCCATGAAGAGTGAAACACCGACCATTCCCTCGTTGCCCACCACGGCAATTTCGGCGGACGAGCCGTCCTCCATGACGTAGAGCAGGGACACGATCGAGGTCGTGGGGAAGTAGACGTAGTCCTGCCGGCTGCCGGACTCGTAGACGACCTCCCCGAGCGCCATCGAGACCGGCTCGAGATGGGGATAGAGGTATTCGCGTGCGGTCGCTGGCAGGACCGCTAGGAGCCTGTTCGTTTCGGGAGTTCTCGGCGCAGCCGCTACTGCCATATCCACTCGATGTTCGAAACCGCCAGAGGCAGGTTAGCACTCTCTGTGCGCAAGCGCACAGAGAGTGCTGGCGAGTGGGCTGATCAGCTTGATTCGGCCGCGATACGTCGACCGTTGTCGATCGGAGGACGGCCGTTCGGAGGGTTACCGGCGCGCCCGGCTCAATCCAATGGTCGGCGGGAGCCCGCAGTGACCGTCGCGACTCGGCGAGCCGCTCCGGCTTCCTACGCAGGTGCCCGTATGCCGATGCTGCGCTGACGCAGCAATGCCCGGACTTTTCGGAGGGCAAGAATGGGAAGAAAGCGGGTGATGCGCGCATCAACCGCAAGCCCCGCCCGTTCGTCTTCGTAGAGCTGCGCGACCTCATTGATCGGCAAGCGCGATTCCCGAGCCAGGAGCTCGATGGCGCGTTGCTGATGGGATCCTTTGCCGCTGACCGACACGGAAGTCACCCCTCTTTCTGATCCTCTTTCTGGGTCCGCAAAATCGCTACACGGGACTTCGTCCGCTTATGACTCTAAACAGGACGACCACGATGGCGATTACAAGAAGGGCATGAATGAAACCGCCCATGGTGAACGAGGTGATTAACCCCAGAAGCCACAGGATAAGCAGAACGGCAACGATCGTATAGAGCATGGGAATCATCCTTTCTCTGTTCGCGCATCGGTACGGCGCGAACGACGCAAGCCTGTTGTTGGCCCGAACAACTCCAGACTACTGAGGAAAACCATCACCGTCTGTCTGCCAGCGCACAAAGCTCGTGCCTAGGCCGTTCGCCGGACGGTTTGAGCCACTCGACGCGATCTCAGGGCGCGTTGAAGAGGGCCCGAGGTTGTGCCGCGGAGAGAGAGCGTCAGGACTACAGCGAAGATTCCTCGTGGTGTGTACGGAGGCGCACAGAGCTTCCCGGGGAGGCGGGAGGACAATCGCCGCCACGATCAGCTTCAGCGCACAAAGGAAGTCGCCATGAACATTACCTTGAGCCTTGCTCCCCTGGTGTCGCTTCTCGCCGGCGTTCTCATCCTGATCGCGCCCCGGATGCTGAACTACATCGTCGCGATCTACCTGATCGTCGCGGGGGTACTTGGACTGTTCGGGGACATTCGCCTGAAGTAGTTCCGCCGAAGCCGAAGCCGTTCACCACCAACGAAGACGAGGCAAAGGGACGACATTCCGGGTGCTGTTCCCGCGGCAGTCTCCGCGCAACGGGAGCCACTCGGGTTGGCGCGACTCCGACCAGGGCGATTCAGGCCAGGGCGACCCAGGGGAACTCTGATCGGCGCGGTTCGGGGAGCAAGCGATCGGGCTCCCTCTCGAGCACGTAGTTGCCATCGCAAGCCCGCGTACCGCTTCTCCCGATACCGCGTCCTATGTGCGACAGCGCACAGAACGCCTCGCGGAACGGCGTATACCAAGTAAGACGCGGAAGCGTTCTTCCGGTGAGTCCTTCCCCCACGAACCAAGGAGGTTCCATGAACATTCCCAAGCTTCCTACCCAGACAAAGCCATTCCTCTGGGGCGCGGCGGCAGGTGCGATCTCGCTCGCAATCGTCGGATTCAATTGGGGCGGCTGGGTGACCGGTAGCACGGCGGAGAAGCGCGCCGGCGGGCGTGCCGATGAGGCGACCCTGGCGGCGCTCACTCCAATTTGTGTGGCTCAGTTTCAACTAAGCGCCAACGCGCCGGCGAGGCTTGCGGCGCTGAAAGAGGTCAAGAGTTGGGAGCAGGGCGACTACGTGGGGAAAAGCGGTTGGGCAACGATGCCCGGTAGCACCGCCGAGCCGAACCGCCAGGTCGCCACGGCCTGCGCCGAGGCACTGAACAAGCTTGTAATGTAAGCAGGGAACCCGGCACTTCATTCGTCCGTCGGAACCTGCCGGGCCCGATCATCGATTGGGCGTGAGGAGGAGGTTCGTCGCATCTCCTGATCAAGTCCGCGCGATCTCGGCGACCAACTTCAAGAGCTCGTTCTTCACAAGCTCCGTGGTGATCTGCGCCAGCTGATACGCCCCGCGCGGACCTGCTGATCCGTCCGACCGGGGAACCAGGGATGTGCTGTGGATTTCCACCACCCTGTTGTAGTACCGGGTGGCGAAAGCGAGCGACGGACACTGCTCGGGGCGCGGGGCGGCTCCGTCAGGCCCGGCAGGCAAAATGCAAATCGAGATTTTCGCCTCCGTCGTGTTCCCGCCCTTCTCGAAGGCGTACTCGTCCTCGGAGATGCTGAAATCGTGTCCGCGCGCCTTCAGAACCTCACCGGCCGCTTCGAACACGGGTCGCACCACTGAACGCCTGAGGTTCGCGAACTCGTCCAGGAAAGCGACCTCGTCGGCCTTGACTTGACGCATCCTGGCCGCGACGGCGCTGCGCTTCTCGTCGTACTGGTCGAGCAGCTTTCCGAGCTCGGAATCGAAATCGACGGCCACTGCACCATCCTTGGACTGCAATCCAGCGTTTCATGGCGGTCGGCCGCACTGCGGATCTCCCGCCGTCGCCTTCCCACGTCCGTATGGCCACTGCCAGTGCAACGCTATTGGGAAAGCTCTCTACCGTCCGTCTGGCAGCGCACATAGCTCGTGTCCGTTCAGTGTGCTCAAACGCCGGTCCGCCATTCGATGGCGCCGTGCTGCCAGTCCAGAAAGTTGTCTCGCCCTGGGTACGCCAGCGCACAGAGGGTCTGAATCTGAGAGAGGACACTTGCCACAACGATCCGCCCTTCCCGCGATGGTGGTGTGCCGGGATCGTGGACGGCAGTACAAGGAGAAACGCAATGACATTAGGAACGGTGCTCTTGATTGTCCTGATTCTCGCCCTGCTCGGTGTAATTCCGAACTGGCCACACAGCAAGGGATGGGGTTACGGACCGAGCGGAATTGTCGGGCTCTTGGCGGTAGTGGTGGTCGTCATGCTGGCCGCCGGCTATATGTGACGCGGGCTTCTGGCCGGAGATCGCGGTCGGGTCGCACCTCCCTCTCGATACAGGAAGGGCGTGAGAACGGTCATGAGTGAGACGCGGCTCGAGTAACCGGCTACAGCAGGAGATCATCTTGTCTACCTCTGCGCGGGTCGGCCACCGGTGAAGACGATATCGGCAAGACCGTCGTTAGAAACAGCCAGGCCGTAAGGACGTGAACAAGCGAACGCAAGTCGATCGGTCTCCGCACTTGCCGATCTGGATCGCAAGTGTCGCGACAACCCTGTTGTGCGCGGCGGGAATTTCGGCGTTCACGGCGTGGGTGCCGACCGCAATTGGGAACCCCAATGCCGGCTACACGCTTACTGAGCGGTCGCCGACGTCGGTCCAGCCCGCCAGTGCAGGAGAAGATAGGGCTTCAGCGGCTGTGGCGAGCGACGCGCCAACCCGAACCGCGTGCGCGGGGTGCGGCGTGGTTGAGTTGGTGCGGGAAATCGACACGCGCGGTGAACAAGCGGCGCAATCGACCAGGAGCTACGAGTTCACCATTCGCTTTCAGGACGGGTCGACGCGTGTATACAACGAGGCTACTCCGCGGACGTGGCGATCGGGGGCGCGGGTCATGGTCATTGATTGACGCCGCGCACGGCGACTAGCGCGGCGTAGAGCCAGGAGGGCCATCAGATGAAACATCTACTTCCACCCTTGCCGTATGGCTATGCGGCGCTGGAGCCGCATATCGACGCGCACACCATGACGCTGCATCACGACCAGCATCATGCGTCGTATGTGACGAACTTGAATGCAGCGTTGGAACCATTCCCGGAACTGCACGAGCGCACGGCGTCATGGCTGTTGCTGAACCTGAACAAGGTGCCGGAGAAGATCCGCACAGCCGTCCGCAACAACGCGGGTGGACACGTGAACCACAGACTGTTCTGGCGGGCCATGTCTCCGGAAGGGGGCGGCACGCCGGCGGGCCCGCTTGCCGACGCGATCAAGCTTGACTTTGGCAGTCTTGAGCAGTTCAAGGCGCAGTTCGACGCAGCGGGCGAGAAAGTGTTCGGGTCAGGGTGGGTTTGGCTCGTGAGGGCGCAGCAGGACGGCGGCGGGCTCCAGGTGATCACCACCCCCGGCCACGACAATCCCCTGATGCAGGGCCACTTTCCGCTGCTGGTGAACGACGTCTGGGAGCATGCCTACTACCTGAAGCATGAGAACCGACGCGCCGACTATCTGAAGGACTGGTGGTCGGTTGTGAACTGGCAGGAGGCTGCCCGCCGGTTCGAGCGTTCCGACCATTCCGCCGAGCAGGACTGGGAGACCGACGGTGGCCTGGTTCTTGAAGCGACGAAGTGATCGAGGCCACGGCGATCGCGGGCGCAAGTGTCAGCCGAAGCAAATCAGGGTAGTAGCCCGACGTGCGCGGCAGGCTCCCGTACGTTGCCGCTCAGATTTCCAACTGCCGCTCTCGGCGAACTTGACGATCCGCCGCAGTCCGGCCAGAAGCTGTGTCCCAGTGCAAGCTCACGCCGGCAAGCATCCTCACTTTCCTAACCCAGTCACTTCAATCTCCACACGGCGGTTCTTCGCTTGACCTTCCTTCGTACTGTTGTCAGCGATCGGGTTAGCGTCGGCCGCCCCGATGGCTTCCAACTTCTTGGGGTCGACTCCAATGCTGACCAGGTAGTCGCGAACCACTTCCGCACGCTGTTTCGACAGCTTCGAGTTGTGCTCTGCAGTACCGGTGTTGTCGGTGTAGCCGACGACTCTTACCTTCTCGGCACTGCTCAAATCGGCTTTCGCCTTTTCGCGGTATGCGTTAATTTGTTCTTTTCCCTCGGGCTTCAGGTCTGCCTTGTCGAACTCAAAGAGGGCTGCTTCGTCAAACTTCATGACTGTAGGAGCCTTAGGCGCAGAAGCTTTGGGCGCTGGCTCTTTATTGCAGCCTGACAAGGACAACGCAAGGAACGCGATGGCAAGCAGAGGGGCTAGTAGCTTCAGTTTCATTCCTAGTTGCTCCTATAGCATCGCCAGCACTCGCACAACACATCGCCCGAAGTACCGAGGTCCGCGGCGCGTCCAACTATGCGCTGACTCAGTTGCGGCGGGTGAGATCGTTCGCGAGATTACGCCTGACGTACGTACCTGTCTACTCGGGCACCTCGGGCACGTACGGGGTATTAACCGTCAATTTCCTCTCTCTAGTCGAGGTCTGTCTGTACGCTATCGCAGCCTGGATCGGGAGCACGCATGGGTGATCTGAGCAATTCGTCGTGGATCGCCCGTTTCGGGGCAAAGGGACGCCTGGGAATCGCGTTGGTCGTGGCCGTCGTCGCGTTCGTCGTGCAGCCGGCCTCGATCTCGTGGCACACGCGCGCCGTCGCGAGCTGGGATCTCGGCGCGCTGGCCTACCTCGGTCTCGCGTGGATGCTCATCGGGCGGACCGACGCGCGGGCCACGCGTGACCATGCGCTGAGCCAGGATCAGAGCGGCTACGTCATTTTTCTGTTCGTGGTGGGTGCGGCATGCGCCAGCATCGTCGCCATCGGGTTCGTCGCCGGCACCATCCGGGACCTCCCGTTCTGGGCCCGTACCTGGCACCTCATGTTGACCATCACCGCGCTGGTCTCGTCGTGGCTGCTGATCCAGACGGTGTTCGCGTTCCACTACGCCCACCGCTACTACGCCGGCCCGCACGGTCAGCCCGCGGCCGCCGCCTCCCTGCAGTTTCCGGGCGGCCGCGAGCCCGACTACCTCGATTTCGCGTACTACGCGTTCGTGGTCGGAATGACCTCGCAGGTGTCGGATGTCGCGGTGGCCTCGCGCAGCATGCGGCGGCTGACGACGATCCACGGCGTCCTTGCGTTCATGTTCAACATTGCGGTGCTCGCGCTCAGCATCAACATCATTGCGAGCGTGATCTAGGGTGTGTTGAACAGGCGGCTACCTCGATCCGACGGCAATGCCACGACGCCTCGCTCGCGCCGCCCGCCCATCGGGGACTTGTGCAGAGATCGCCTAAAGTGCGCGTTCGGTGCGCAACGCTTCCGGTGTCAGCAGGATTCCAGAATTCGCGGTTTGCAGGGAGACGAGCGTCTCGTCTCCGCTCGCCGGCTCCACCAGAGGGCTGAGACGCCTGAGGCGGGCGGTACCGAAGAACGTTGCAAAGGGCACGTCCGAAGCATCACGCCCGGTTCCGAGCCGGACCAGATCGGAGATCGAAGCCAGTTCAGTCGGGTCGAAGAGGCACCATCGATCGCCGAGGAATGCCTCGACCACCGCGTGAAAGTCCTGGGGTGGCTCCTCGTACTTGGTATACGCAGTGACGAATCTTGCGGGGATGTTCAGTGCACGGCACAGGGCAATGACGAGATGGGCGAAGTCGCGACAGACTCCGGCGCGGTTGGCCAGCACGTCGCGCGCGCTGTAGGTCGTCGTCGACGATCCTAGCCGGTAATCGACGTTTTCCTTGACCCAGTGGCAGATCGATTGCACGCGCTGATATCCGGGCGGCATGCTCCCGAACGTCCGGACGGCGAAGTCGTAGAGCGCTTCGACTTCGCAATAACGACTTCCCTGAACGTAGGAGAGCACCTCTCCCGGCACCTTCGCGAGCGGCGTCTCGCGCGCGGACGTGTCGCAGTCGGGCGCCTGCACTTCAACCGTCGCGAGATAGCGGATATTGAATTGCCCCGGGGGAACATCGACCCGGAAGAAGCGGTTGCGCCCGCTCTCGTCGCGAAACTCGTCCAGCGGGTTGGCCGGCGTGGTCGAGACGGTTTCGGCAACGACGCGTTGAGCCGGCGTGGACGGGACGCCGAGATTGAACACGAATAGCGACTGCTGAGGGACGTCATAGTCGAGTTCGCAGTCGATGTGAAAGGTCTTCATCGCGTAGTCCTCAGTATCGGACGCGGGCGCGCCGGGAAATCGGGTTGCCCCTGCAGGCACGCGCATCGCCTTTCATTCTGGCTTAGTGCCGTATGTTCCGCGCGACGCGCCGCCGGGGCAAGGCATGGCGGGAAGGCCGATCGCTGGACGAGCAGGTCCTACCCGAGAATCACGCGTACCTTGTGGACTTGACCGTCATCCACGAGCGGAACTCGCGTCGCGCCATCGGTCAGCGTCTTGCCGTCCAGCTCGGCGTGCGCGACGCCACGGTTGACCCCGTTGGGATTCTCGACCGCGATCTCGTAGCGCGCGGAGCGATACTTGAAGACGATCTCGAAGCGCGGCCACGCTCTCGGGATGCAGGGCGCCAGGGACAGGAACGCGCCCTGCAGGCGAAAGCCGAGGATCGCTTCGAGCCCGGCCCGGTACAGCCATCCGGCCGAGCCCGTGTACCAGGTCCATCCGCCGCGCCCGACGTGCGGCGCGACCGAATAGACATCGGCGGCGACGACGTAGGGCTCGACCTTGTAGCGCTGCACGTCGGCCCGCGTGCTCGTGTGGTTGATCGGATTCAGGAGCGAGAACAACTCGGCGGACTTGTCGCCGTCGCCGAGCGCGGCGAATGCGATCACCGACCACGCGGCGGCATGGGTGTACTGGCCGCCGTTTTCCCGGATGCCGGGCGGATAGCCTTTGATGTATCCGGGATCGAGCGGCGTGCGATCGAACGGCGGCGTGAACAGCAACGCCAGACCTTCGCCGCGGCGAATGAGCTGCTCGTCCACGGCAGCCATGGCACGCACGGCACGCGCCGGATCCGCCGCCCCGGAGATCACGCTCCAGGATTGCGCGATCGAGTCGATCCGGCATTCGTCGCTCGTGGACGAGCCGAGCGGCGTGCCGTCGTCGAAATAGCCGCGCCGGTACCAGTCGCCGTCCCAGCCGTCGCGCTCGAGCGCGGTTCGCAGCGCAGCCGCGTGCGCGAGCCACTGCGCGGCGCGCGCCTCTTCGCCGCGCGCCTTCGCCAGCGGCGCGAACGCCGCGAGCGTCGCGTGCAGGAACCAGCCGAGCCAGACGCTCTCGCCTTTGCCCTGCTCGCCGACCCGGTTCATGCCGTCGTTCCAGTCGCCCGTGCCGATCAACGGCAAGCCGTGTTCGCCGACGCCGAGACTCTGATCGAGCCCGCGCGCGCAGTGCTCGAAGAGGGACGCGCTCTCGTCCGCGATCATGGGCTGGAAGTAGGCATCGTGCTCGCCGGGCCGCAGCGCCTGGCCTTCGAGGAATGGAACGGGCTCGTCCAGCACCGCGAAGTCGCCGGTGGTCCCGACATAGTGCGCGGCGGCATAGGCGAGCCATACCCGATCGTCGGAAATGCGTGTGCGCACGCCCTGGCCGGACGGCGGCAGCCACCAGTGCTGGACATCGCCTTCGACGAACTGCCGGGCCGCGGCGCGCAGGAGATGCTCGCGCGTCAGCGCCGGTCGCGACAGGGCGAGCGCCATGCCGTCCTGGAGCTGATCGCGGAAACCGTAAGCGCCGCTCGCCTGATAGAACGCCGCTCGCGCCCACACGCGGCAGGCGAGCGTCTGATAGAGCAGCCAGCGATTCAGCATGATGTCCATCGACCGGTCCGGCGTTTTCACCTGGACCGTGCCGAGCACATCGTCCCAATACGCGACGACCTCGCGCAGGACCGCATCGAGATCGGCCGCCCGGTAGCGAGCGATCAGGGATTGCGCATCGGCCGCCGTCGCCGCCTCGCCGAGGAAGAAGACGATTTCCACCGTGCGCGCCCGGCTTGAGCTCGACCGGGGCTTGCAGAGCGCCGCAGGGATCGAGGCCGGCACCGACCCGCTGCGAGAGGGGCGTGTCCCCGGCAAGCGCGGCCGGGTTGTCGAGCGTGCCATTGCGCCCCAGGAATTCCCGCCGGTCGCCGGTCCAGGCGGTCTGTCGTCCGCCCAGATCCGCAAAGGCGACGCGCGAGCCGAACGTCGTGTTCCAGGGGTTGCGCGCGAACATCGCGCCGGTCTCCGGATCGATCTCCGTCACGACCGAGAGTGCGGACGCGCTGCGGGACGGGCCGAGCACCCACTCCACATAGGCCGTGACCGAAAGCCGCCGGGTTCGCCCCGACGTGTTGCGGATCGTCAGCCGCGAGATCTTGATCGGATCATCGAGCGGCACGTACTGGAGGAGATCGAGCGCGATGCCGTGCGCGGTGTGCTCGAACCGGCTGTAGCCCTGGCCGTGCCGGGCGATATAGGGCGCGGCCTCGTCACGGATCGGCAGGGCCGTCGGCCCCCACAGCTCGCCGGTCTCCTCGTCGCGCAGATAGATGACCTCGCCCGGCCGATCGGTGACGGGGTCGTTCGACCAGGGCGTCAGCTGGTTCTCGCGACTGCTGAGCGACCAGGTGTAGCCGCTGCCCTCGACCGCGACCTGAAAGCCGAACGAGGATTGGCGATGACATTGATCCACGGGGCCGGTATCGACCGCCCGGCGCCGAGGATCGTCACATACTCGCGTCCGTCCGCGGCGAATCCGCCGAGCCCGTTGAAGAACTCGAGGTCCGGCGGCACCGGAACGGTCTGCGGCAGGCCTGCGGGCGGCACGCGCCCGGGCGGCGAGCGCCGCTGCCGGTGTCGTCTTGCCTGGAGACGGTTGAGCTGCTCCGACAGCGTTCCGCGTCGTCCCACGCAGCACGGCCCGGGCCATGGAGAGCAGCAGGGCGCGTGTCTCCGCCGAAATGAGATCGGCGCGCAGCACGAACACGGCGCCGCGCGCGGGGTCCGCCGCCGATCTGCGGCCGGGACTGGCTCGTCCGGACCAGCGTCTCCAGGGCGATCTGAAGATCCTGGACATAGGAGGATGCCCGTTCGTTCAGGATCACGAGATCGACGGCGAGCTGCTTCATCCGCCAGTATTCGTGGGCCCGCAGCAACTGGCGGACGATGGCGATGTCCTCGATGTTGTCGATCCGCACCAGAACGATCGGGAGGTCGCCGGAAATGCCCTGCGCCCAGAGCGCCGCCGGCCCGCCGCCGCCGCGGCGGATGGCGTCGGACGACGGACGCAGCGACGGATCGGCGTAGAGCACGTGGCCCGCGAGACGCTGAAACAGGCCCGCCTCCTCCGCGTCGATGCCGAGATGGCTCAACTGCACCTGCGCCTGGGTCCACGCCAGCGTGGCCGCGCGGTCGAAGGCCGTTGCGTCGTGATGCTTGTCGATGAGGTCCAGCACCTCGGCGCGGGACGACGCGACGACCGTCCAGAATGCGATGCGCACCGTCCTGCCCGGCGGCACCCGCACGCGGCGGCGAAGCGCGAAGACCGGATCGAGGACGGTGCCGACGGTATTGGAAAGCGGCCGGCCGTCCATCACGGCGATCGGCGCCCGAACCTCGCGCCCGCGGCCGAGGAAGCGCGCCCGGTCGGTTTCGATCTCCGGCTCGCCCACCGTCTCGCCTTCGACGACGGCAAGATGCGCCGCCCAGATTTCGGGCTCGGCGGGCGAGCGACGCCGCCGCGTCGCCAGGATGGCGCCGACCTTGGCGAGATATTCGGTTTGCACGAAGAGCTTGGAGAAGGCCGGGTGCGCCGCGTCGGCGGCGGGCGGCGCCAGCACGAGCTCGGCGTACGAGGTGAGCTCGATGTCCCGGGCCCGGCTGCCCGTGTTCGCGACGGAGACGCGGCGGACCTCGGCGTTGTCCTCCGGCGAGACGACGACCTCGAGCGTCGTGGTGATCGTTCCGTCGCGCCGGACGAACTCGGCACGATCCTCGGTGAACGTGACGTCGTAGCTGTCCGGTTCGACGCCGCTCGGCTGGTAGCCCGCGGACCAGACCTCGCCGCTCTGCACGTCGCGCAGGAAGACGTAGGCGCCCCAGTCGTCGCGGGTGACGTCCTCGCGCCAGCGCGTGATCCCGAGGTCGCGCCAGCGGCTGTAGCCGGAGCCGGCGGCCGTCAGCATCACCGCGTAGCGGCCGTTCGAAAGCAGGTGCGCCTGCGGCGTGGCGTCGTGCGCGGAGTGGAGCCGTCGCACCGCCGGCAGCTCCAGGTCGCGGACCGTCGCGGCCGTCGTGACTTCCTCCGCCCGGGGATGGGCCACCGCGACATCGCGCGGCGTGCGTTCCTGCAGCAGCAGCTCCGTCGCCTGCACGATCGGCTCGGCATGAAACCGTCGCCCGCATCGTCCCGTCCAGGAGAGCGTTGGCGATGGCGACCACCGTCATGCCCTGATGGTGCGCCATGAAGGCGCGGACGATCGCGACGTCCTTCCCCTCGGGCAGACGCGTGCGCGTGTAATCCAGCGCCTCGTAGAAGCCGTAGCGGCCGCGCGCGCCGATGGCGGCGAGCCGGGCGAAGTTGCGCGCCGCCGCGCCCGGATCGACCATGGCCGCGAGCGCCGTCGCGTAGGGCGCGACGACGGCGTTCTCGCTCAGGCCGCGTTTCAAGCCCAGGCCCGGGACGCCGAAGTTCGAATACTGATAGGTGAGCTCCAGGTCGCGGACGTTGTAGGCGGATTCCGAAATCCCCCAGGGCACGCCGAGCGCGGCGCCATAGGCGATCTGCCGGCGGACGACGAGGCGGCTCGTCTGCTCGAGCAGGCTGCCGGCCGGCGCGCGCATGACGAGCGAGGGCATCAGGTACTCGAACATCGATCCCGACCAGGAGATCAGCGCCGCGCCGCGTCCGACCGGCGTGACGGCGCGCCCGAGCCGGAACCAGTGCCGCGACGGCACGTCGCCCTTGGCGATCGCCACGAAGCTCGCGAGGCGCGCCTCGGAGGCGAGCAGGTCGTAGCAGCTCGGGTCGAGATTGCCCTCCGCGACCCGATAGCCGATCGAGAGGAGCTTGCGGTCCGGGTCGAGGAGAAAGCCGAACTCCATCGCGACCGGCCATGGATCCGCGCCGTCGCCGCGAGCGTCGCGAGGCGCTGTTCCAGGGCGCGCGCGGCGTCGGCGGCGGCGGCAACGTCGCGGCGGTGACTCTCGATCGATCCCTGCGTCGCCTCCGCCCAGAACAGCATTTCGGCGCCGGCGTCGTCGCCGCGTTCGCTGGCGAGCGTTCGGGCGATGTCGACCATGGTCGCGGCGTGCGGCGCGATCTCCGCCAGTCGTGCACGCGATGTCCGCGGCGGCGGATCGGTGCCTGGCCAGCGAGCGCGGCAGCGAGCGCATCGAGCGCATCGCCAAGCTGCTGCCGCGTGATCGTCTGCGTCCGCCGGTCGTCGGGCAGTCCTTGCAGGGATTCGCGCGTGAGGTGCAGGGCGTCGTCGATGCCGGCGACGAGGTCGGCGCTCGCCACGGGCGGCCGATCCACTCCCGGCAGGCATTCGCAAGCGCGATCAGGTGTCCGGCCAGATTGCCGCTATCCACCGACGAGACGTATTGCGGGTCCAGCGGGCGAAGATCCCGCGTGTCGTACCAGTTGTAGAAGTGGCCGCGGAACCGCTGCAGGCCGCCCATCGTCGCGAGCGTCGCTTCCAGCCGGTCGACGGTCTCGGTCGTCCCGGCCCAGCCGAAGTCGCGGGCGCTGACGGCGGAGAGGAGGTAGAGGCCGAGATTGGTGGGGGAGGTCCGGTGCGCGACGGCCGGCTTCGGGTCTTCCTGGAAATTGTCCGGCGGCAGCATGTGGTCCGCCGCCGTCACGAAGGTCTCGAAGAAGCGCCAGGTGCGGCGCGCGACCAGCCGCAGCGCGCGGGCGTCCGCGGCCGAGACCGGCAGGCGCCCCGCCACGAGCGGCGACAGGCTCGTCCAGCGCGCGATGGCCGGCGATGCGATCCAGGCGATCACGAACGGCGCCGCCACCGGCCAGGCGTCGCTCCCGACCCACCAGACGACGATCGCGGCAACGATGCCGATGGCGACACCACCGCTCATCTGCCGATAGAACCCGGCGAGGTCGAGCCGGGGGCTCACCGTCGCCTGAGCTGCCGTGACCCAGTCGAGCAGGTGCCGGTGGCTCACGAGCAGACGAAACAGCGTTCTCCCGATCGCGTCGGCCATCAACCAGGCCTGATGCGCGAGGAACACGACCAGCAGTGCGGTCAGGGACAAGGCGAGCCGACATCGGCGGCGAGGGCGCGCAGGTGGCTGCGTGCCGTGATCCGGGCGCGGCGCGGCACGATCGCGGAGAGCACGGGAAGCAGCGTCGACAACGCGATCGTCGACAGGATGAAGCCGGTCCAGACGACGGCGGCCTGCAGGGGCAGTGCCCATCCCGCCAGCAAGGCGACGACGCTCGCCGGCGCCGACAGCGACCGCCGCAGGTTGTCCAGCATCTTCCAGCGGCCGATCAGCGGCAGCGCACGCTTGCCTCGCTCGCCAGTCGCGGCGTCGCCGCGACCGAGAATCCACGGCAGCAATTGCCAGTCGCCGCGCGCCCAGCGGTGCTGGCGCGCGGCGGCGACGTCGTAGCGTGACGGAAACTCCTCGACGACCTCGATATCGGAAGCGAGGCCGGCGCGGGCGAAGGTCCCTTCGAACAGGTCGTGACTGAGCAGCGTGCTGTCGGGCACGCGGCCGTCGAGCGCCGCTTCGAAGGCATCCACGTCGTAGATGCCCTTGCCGGTATAGGAGCCTTCGCCGAAGAGATCCTGATACACGTCGGAGACGGCGGCGGCGTAGGGATCGATGCCGCTCATGCTGGAGAAGATGCGCTGGAACAGCGACCCCTCGCGGCCGATCGGCAGCGACGGCGTGACGCGCGGCTGCAGCACGCCATAGCCCTCGACGACGCGCCGGGTGCCGGCATCGAACCGCGGATGGTTGAGCGGGTGCGCCATCTTGCCGACCAGCCGCCGGGCCGTTTCCCGCGGCATCCGGGTATCGGCGTCGAGCGTGATGACGTAGCGGACGCCGGCAGGCGGGGCGGGAGGCGGGGCGAAGGGCGCGGCCGCCGACACCGACGAAGGTCGTATCGGTCGCGCCGCGGAGCAGCCGGTTCAACTCGTGCAGCTTGCCGCGCTTGCGTTCCCACCCGATCCACTGCGCCTGCCCTGCGTTCCAGATCCGCCGGCGATGGAGCAGGAGGAAGCGGTCGCCCGCCGGCTGCCGGTCCATAGCGGCGATTCAGGCGGGCGATGCCCGCGGCGGCCGCGTCGAGGAGCGCGCGCATCTCCCTCGACGGTCTCGGTCGCGGCGTCCGTCCAGTCCGAGAGCAGCGCGAAATAGAGCTCGCCTTCCGGACTGGCAAGGTGGTGGATTTCCAGGCGCTCGATCTGCTCTTCGAGCGCGGCCTGCGTCGTGAGCAGGATCGGGACGGCGACCATCGTGCGCAGGTGCGCCGGTACGCCGTCGCGCAGCTCCAGGCCCGGCAGGATCGTCGCGCCGAACCCTCTCGTGACGCCGCGGTTCACGAGCGCCATCGCCGCATCGATCGCCGGGATCAGCCCGAGAAGCGCGAGGAGACCGAGCCACCCGCCGCCGATTCCCGCTCCCGCCAGCGCGAACAACGGCAGGAGAGAACGATCGCGGCGACGATGATGACGCCGCCGATATAGCCGCCGATGCCGATCGTGGCGTTGAAACGACCCGGCCAGCTCCGCAGTGGGAGCGCGAAATCCGACCGTCGCCTCGAACGCGCGACGCCCCCCGGCGATCAGGTGATAGCCGGGATCGCGCTCGCGGGCGGATCGCCGTCGCCAGGCCGCCTCGGTCGCCGTTGGCATCGCTTGCGCGCCAGCAAGAGCCGCTCGCGCAATCTCCAGTTCCGTCAGTTTCGAGCCCCGCGCGAGCTCCTCGATCGCGCTGCGGTAGAGGTTGCGCGTCGGAAAATCCATGTCCGCGAAGTCGCTGCCGGACCGCAGCGCGTCGTCGACGAGACTGACGCTCTCGAACAGCTCCGTCCAGTCGACGTCGGAGATCAGGCGCATGCTCGTGATGATGTTGCGGACCGTCACGTTCGTCGCACCCTGGCTTTGGTGCTCGTCGTGCACGATCTCGTCGGCGGTCGTTCCCTGCGCCGCCAGGCGCTCCTCGAGCCACATCAGCGCCGGCGTGACCTTCGGATCCTGGTCCCGCAGCCGTTGCACGAGCTGGACGGCGAAGGACCTCCGGCAAGGGCGCCTGCTCGTAATCGCTGAAAGAGCCGAGCGCATCGGCTCGGCCGGGTGCGCGTTCACGCCCAGGAGCCGGTCGGCCAGGGTATCCGCTTCCTGGCGCGCGGCGCGGCTCGTCACGATGCGCCTGGCGCCGCGTCGAAGATTCTCCACGAGCACGATCCGCAGCGTGATCGCGACCGCCCACAACTCCCCGATCGTCAGCGGCTGAACGCGCTGGTAGGCGCGCACGAACCGGCGCAGCATCTCCGGGTCGAAGCGGCTGTCCGTATGGGCGACGAAGGCCCAGGCCACGCCGAAGACCCGCGGATAGCCGGCGAAAGGTCCGGCGGCCAGCTTCGGCAACTGCCGATAGTAGCCGGGCGGCAGATCGTCACGAATTTCGCGGATCTGCTCTTCGACGAGGTGGTAGTTGTCGAGCAGCCACTCGGCGGCCGGCGTGATGGCGCGCCCCTCGCCGACCGCGTTCGCGATGGCGCGATACGCTTCGAGCAGAACCGACTCGTTGTCCCTCAGCCGAGCGGCGAGAGATCGCCCGGTCATCGGCCTCGCGGTGATGGGCTGGGCCGCCGCAAGGCTCTCGGCATGCTGCTCGAGACGCTCGATACTGAAGAGCTCCTCGCGGATGGACTCTTCGTTATCCCACGGCGCGGCTGGCGACGCGCGCCCGAAGGCGCGCAGAATTGCCGATTTCAGCCGGGCTCTTCTACCCCACGTCTGGGCGAAATGCGGTCTTCGGCTTGCGCGGCGGAGGCTGCGGTGCGATGACGATCGAGGGGTCGGGATCAGAATCGCCCCGAATTTCGGCGGCGGACGACTGACGGCGCGAGCGCTCCGGTTGGCTCACCGGAACTCATTGGGCCGACACCAGCGCCAATACCGGCCGCCACACGAAGCTGGTCACGGTGGCGCCGAGCCGCTCTTTCGCCTCGGCGCACAAGCGTGTTCGCGCCTCCGGGGCCGAAGCCCCTGCGGCCTGGATATCCGGTCCGTTCGTTCGAGTCGTCGCGACGGAGCGAAGCGGGCGGCTGCAGCCGCCGACCGTCAGCAGGTAGGTCTTCGCGTCGGCGACGTAGCGGCCGCCCTCGTCGCGGGAGACGGTGCCCGCGAGCACGTAACCCTCGGCGGTACCGGTGATTCGTTCGATGACACGCACAGCAAACCCCCGCAGAGGGACGACGGCCCGGGGTTGCCAATCGGGGGCGGGAGAGGTGGGAACTGCCAGCGCCTCTATAGGTGGATCACTATACGCCTTTGGCCTTTGACGGACCTGCTGTGGACGCGGCCGCTTCGGCCGCTACCCGCAGAATGGCGGCGGCGACCGCTTGGACCAGGCGAGCTTGCGGAGTCCGATGCGCCCGGCAGTCGGGCGGGGCGGTGCGCGGCTTCTAAGTGAGGCCTGCGCATGCCGGCATAATCCGGCCATGACGACACGACTCGTGTTCTTGGTGCCGGGCTTCTTCGGCTTCAGGTCGAGGTCGAGGCGAAGTACCGGAAGCTGAAGGCATCGACCTGTTCGATGCAGCTGTGGCGGATCGTGGCGGAATCGACTACGGCTGTGTCGTCGCGGGTGTACCGGAGCCGCGCGAGGGATTCGAGATGAAGGCGCTCGTGGATCCGGAGTACATCGCGCTGCGCGCGCTGTTCAGGCTGCTGCACGCACTGACCGCGCGGCCGCACCTGCACTACCCGTACCCGAAACCGTCCAAAGCGACCCAGCGGCTGCTCGATCGAGGGCTCGCCTTCAAGGCGACCCCGCGTATTAGCGATGGCGTCGTGCCGACGCTGAGTCAACTGCACGGTCGGGTGGTGCACGTCGCGCGCGCCGATCACCTCGATGTGGTCGGGCACTACACGCTGGCGGGCGGCAGCACCGGGGACTGGTTGCCGTCCGGCGCCGGCTTCACGCCTGAAGCGTTCAACGCCACCTGGAAGGCGGTTGCGGCGGCGATCGCGAAGGGCAGCCGGCCGGCTCGCGCCGACTGACCGCCACCGGCATCTGAATCGGCCGGACGGTGGCGTGACATGCCCGCACGCCGCTGGGCGCTCACGCCTCTCTAACGACGAACGGCCGCATCATCTCGTGGTCCTCGTGCGAGAGGATGTGGCAGTGCCAGACGAACCGGCCGGGCCGGTCGAAGCGCGCGACGATGCGCGTGCGCGTGCCGGGTGGAACACGGACGGTATCTTTCGGGCCGTGCTCGTCGGCGCCGGGCGGCCGATCGTCCTCGATCCAGCGGATCTTCCCGAGCACGCCGCTTTCATTCGGCTCGCCCTCGAAGCGCCGATGGCCGACGACGCGGAAGTGCACGAGGTGCACGTGGATGGGGTGCGTGTCGGCGGTCGTGTTGTAGACATCCCACGCCTCCACGGCGTCGAGCAGCGGGTCCTCGGTGACCGGGTCGTGCCAGGTCTTCGCGCCCTCGCGCAGAGTGCCGAGCAGCGTCTTGAGGCGTCCGTGCGGATCCTTGCTTTCGAACAGCACGAGCTCGCGGATCGGCGCGGTGGGGCGGAGGTCGGGGAGCGGGTCGCGGCGCAGCCGATCGGGGATGCGGGTCTCGTCCTTCGCTGCGCTCGCGGCGACGCGAAACGCCATCACGCGACCCGCCGTGCGCGGATGCGGCGGGTCTCCCTTGGGGAACGGCGTCGGCGCGGTGTTGACCAGTATTGCTGTCCTGCCGCGCACGCTCGCGCGCGAGAAATCGACGATCACGTCCGCGCGCTCGGCGGGCGCGAGGACGAGGCGGTCGAGGACGACGGGCGCTTCGAGGAAGCCCGCATCCGCGCCGATCATGACGAAGGGCAGGCGCGGCTCGAATGCGAGCGCATAGAACCGCGAGTCCGAGCCGTTCAGGAAGCGCAACCGGTAGCGCCGCGGCTCGACCGCCTCGTACGGCCAGAGCATTCCGTTGACAAGGATGCCGGCACCGAACTCCTCGGGCTGAATGCTCGGGTCGGGGGCGCCGGCGTGCGCTGGGTGCGAGGCGATGAAAAGCTCGCCGCGCGCCGTGAAGGTCCGGTCCTGGATGAGGAGCGGAATCTCGCTATCGCCGGCGGGAAGCCCGAGGTGGCCCTCGTTCTCGTCGCGGATCAGATAGAAGCCTGCGAGCCCGGCGCCGACGTTGAGCCGCGTCAGCCCGAGCGCGTGATCGTGATACCAGAGCGTGGCGGCTTCCTGGTCGTTGTCGTACCGATAGACCTCTTTCGCGAAGGTCGGACCGCGCTCCGCGAATCCGGGCGTGAACCAGGCTTCCGGCTCGCCGTCGCTCGCAGACTCCACGTGCCCGCCGTGCAGATGGGTGACGATCGGCGTGCCGCCCGGCGGTCCCGAATGCGTGTGCGCCATGTGAATGGTGCGGTCGACGGGGAGCAGGTGCGGCAGCATCCGCCCGTCCGCGACGAGCGCATTGGTCCAGCGCACGGTCACCGGCTCGCCGCGACGCACGACGAAGGTCGGCCCGGGATAGGCGCCGTCGTAGCCCCAGAGCGTCGTCTCGAGCGGGCGACGCGTGTGCGGATCGACGACCCCGACCCAGCCGCGGAACTGCCGTGCGGCGATGTCGAAGTGTCGCGTTCCAGCAACCGGCGTCGCAAGGGCCGGGCGCGGTAGCCGGTTCACGAACTGCGGCTGCCGACGCAGGTCCAGCATCGCGATTTGTCCTTGCGCCGCGACCGGCCTCGGGCCGAGCGGCGTCAGAACGAGCGGCGCGGCGAGTAGCGATTTGAGGACAGCGCGGCGGGTGGGCATGTCTCGGGCGTGCCGTCGACGCGAATGATATCCGCACCTGCTACTCCGCTGCGGCGCGCCCGGCACCCGTTTCTGACGAGGGCTTGCGTTGCTATTCCCGCAAGACTGCTCCCCCTCGTGAGCGTCCTGGACTACTATCGTCACAAGCGTTCCCTCGGTCGCCGCTGCGTCGAGGCGGTTTCGTGCCAGTCTCTTTAGGGGAGAAGTCATGTCCAGGCAATTGCGCTCGCACGTGATCGGAGCTCTTGCGTTCTGCTCCGCGCTTCCCGCCTGGAGCCAGGAGTTGCCCGAGGGCAAGGGCAAGGACCTGGTCGCGGCCCAGTGCAACAGCTGCCACGCGTTCCATGCGCGCGTCGGTGCCGGCTACACGGCCGAAGGATGGCGCACCGTCATGCGGATGATGACCAACCACGGCGTTCCCATCCCGCCTGATCAGCTCGCGACGATGACGGAGTACTTGGCGAAGAACTTCCCGGAGAAGGTGAAGCCCGCCGGGGTGGTGATCCCGGGACCCGCCAAGGTTGCGATCAAGTCCTGGCAAGTGCCCACGCCCGGGTCGCGGCCGCACGATCCGCTGGCGACGAAGGATGGCGCGCTCTGGTACACCGGCCAGATGAACAACGTGCTCGGCCGGGTCGATCCGAAGACCGGCACGATCAGGGAATTTCCCCTGACGACGCCTCATTCCGGACCGCATGGCCTGGTCGAGGACCGAGACGGCAACATCTGGTACACCGGCAACACCGGCGCGTTGATCGGCAAGCTCGACCCGAAGACGGGTGCGGTCACCGAGTACAAGATGCCCGACCCGGAGGTCAAGGATCCGCACACCCTGATCTTCGATCAAAGTGGAATTCTGTGGTTCGTGGCGCAGAACGCGAACCGCGTCGGGCGGCTCGATCCGAATACCGGGGAGATCAAGCTGCTCACGCCGCCTACGGCGAAGTCGCGCCCCTACGGAATGGCGGTGAATTCGAAAGGCACCGTGTTCTACGTCGCATTCGGCACCAACAAGGTCGGAAGCGTCGATCCGAAGACGCTGCAGATTCGCGAATATGCGTTGCCGGATCCGGGCTCCCGCCCGCGGCGCATCGCGATCACGAGCGACGACATCGTCTGGTATGCCGACTTCTCGCGGGGCTATCTGGGCCGCCTCGATCCCGCGACCGGCAAGGTGACCGAGTGGCTGTCCCCGAGCGGCATGAAGTCCGAGCCCTACGGCATTTCGGCGATCAACGACGTCATCTGGTACAGCGAGTCTGGAACGACCCCGAACACGGTGGTGCGCTTCGATCCCAAGACCGCGCAGTTCCAGAGCTGGGCGATCCCGGGCGGCGGCAACATCGTGCGCAACACCTCGGTGACGCCGGACGGCAACTTCGTGCTGGCCAACAGTCTGGTCAACGCAGTGACCCTGGTCAGCATCTCGAAGTGAGCTGAAGACGACCGGCAAGTCCTTCGCCGGCGTCGCTATGCGCGGTCAGGACCGCGGCTTTATTCGTCGGAACGCCGCGAATAGCGACAGGTCGTAAGCGATCTTCAGCACGCCGCACGCCACCAGTGGCGCGGCGATCGCGCTCGCCCCGAACTACGCACCAGCGAGTGCCGGGCTGACCGCTGCGGCGAAGTGGCGGGTCGCCGTGGTGAAGCTCGCCGCCGCCGCCGCTCGCTCGGCCGGGGTCACTACAGCCATCACGAAGGCGCTCCGAGTGGGAACGTCCATCTGCGAAAGCGCGCTGCGCGCGAGCAACAATCCCAGGGCAGCAGCGCGGTAAGGGTGGCGGCGCGAGCCATGATTCCAGGCCGTTCACTGTTCGCCGTGACATTCTCCTTACCGGTCTCCAGCTTTCGCCACGCGGGTCGCTTGCGCCGCCCAGCCTATTTCGCTTCCGCGATCTGCTTCAGCGTGAAGGTATAGCTCACCTTGTCGAGCGGCTTGTGGCAGGCGAGGCACTCGGCCTGGTTCACCCCGGGCCGCTGCTGCTTGTCGGTGGTGAACACGGCGTAGTTCCAGTTCTCGTTGCGCAGCATCTCGGGGATGTCCGTACCCCAGCCCGCGCCGCGCGCCATCGCCGTGTAGAAGAGAAGCTTCTCCGGCCACGAAGAAGCCGTCGCTGCCCATGACCGGCTTCTTGTCGGCGTCGACCTTCGCGGCGTAGACCTCTGCGAACAGCACCGAGCCGTCGGGCAGCGGCTTGCCGTCCTTCGCCGCCTGCACCGCCGCCTTGTTGGCAAAGTAGTAGCGCACCTGCCCGGTCGCCGGGAAATTGATCGTGTGGTATTTCGTGAAGGTGTCCTTGTAGCCCTCCGGAAACGTCACCCGGCTCGCCGCGAGATTCGGAAGGAAGCTCGACTTGGCGTTCGACGCGGGGCCGGGCTG
Source organism: uncultured beta proteobacterium (assembly GCA_963747775.1). GTDB lineage: Bacteria > Pseudomonadota > Gammaproteobacteria > Burkholderiales > SG8-39 > JAGVSZ01. The sequence continues at coordinate 336,629 of CAVVGT010000009.1, read as the reverse complement.
CGCCGCGAAATACGCGGCGACGTTGGCGATGTCTGCGGGGCTGAGCTGGGCCGCGATCGCGTTCATGACGGGATTCTTGCGCGTGCCGTCCTTGAGCACCTTCAGCTGCGCTTCGAGGTAGCCCGCGCGCTGCGCCGCGAGGTTCGGGATCGTATCGCTCACGCTGACCCCGTTCGCGCCGTGGCAGGCGGCGCATACGGTGGCGACTTTCGCCTTTCCGGCCTCGATGTCTGCGGCATGCGAAACGGGGGCGATGGCCAGAACGACGGACAATCCGAGCACTTTTTTCATCGGGTGTCTCCTGGAGTGGGTGGACCGCTTCTCGGGCACGTGGGGCCGTGTAGGGCTGCGGCGGGCACGTTAACACTTTCCGCGGGTCGATAATTCCGGCCCGGGTCCGCTGGAGGAGGGCATCGCGGAGCGGTCTTCCGAGCCGGGTCGCTCCCGCCACCCGCCACCGACGCGCGTGGCGTTAGACTCCGCCCCGCGGATGCCGGGCCCGTCCGGCATCTCAACAAGAACGACAAGGAGGCAAGGCCATGACTCGTTTCGCAGGCTGGATCAAGGGGCTGACCGTGACCGCAATGATGGCAGGTGCCGGCGGCGCGCCGGCGGTGGCAGCGACGTTCGTCTACGTGTCGAATGCCGAGGACGGCGACATCGGCACCTATCGGTTGCTCGACTCGGGCGAACTGGAGCCCGGCGCGCGCGTCAAGGCGGCGAGCGTGGTGATGCCCATGGCGGTGAGCCCGGACCGCCGCTTTCTCTACGCCGCGTCGCGGTCCAAGCCGTTTTCGGTGCACGCCTACGCCATCGATGCCGGCACCGGCGCATTGAAACCGCTGTCGACAGCGCCCCTGGCGGAGAGCTTTCCGTACATCTCGCTCGACCGGACAGGGCGCTTCCTGTTCGGGCGCGCTCCTACGGGGGTCATCTGGTCAGCGTCAACGCGGTCGGCAGCCGACGGGCGCGTGGCCGCCGAGCCCCTGCAGGTGATTCCGGTCGGCCGGAATGCGCACGCGATCCGCGCCGACGAGAGCAACCGGTTCGTCTACGTGCCCCACCTCGGCAACCGATCAGATCTTCCAGTTCGTGTTCGACGAGAAGTCCGGGCGCCTGTCGTCGAACACGCCCGGCGGTCGCGCAGATGAAGCCGATGACCGGTCCGCGCCACCTTCGTCTCCTCCGGCGACAACCGGTTCGTGTACCTGCTGAACGAGCTGGTCGCGACGGTCACCACGCTCTCGCTCGATCCCAAGACCGGATTGCTGACGGAAGTGAGCGCCGCTTCCGCGCTGCCGCCCGACTCGAAGCTGGTGCCCGGTGCGCCGCGCGGTGCAGTCGGCGTGGCGGGCGCCCCGCCGCGCAACACCGACAACGACATCTGGGCCGCGGACCTCCACATGACCCCGAACGGCAAGTTCCTGTACGCGTCGGAACGCACCAGCAATACGCTGGCCGCATTCAGCGTCGACGCGGAAACGGGCAGCCTGACCTATCTCGGCGAGCACGCCGACCGAGCGGCAGCCGCGGGGCTTCGCGATCGACCCGAAGGGGCGATTCCTGGTCGCGAGCGGGGAGAAGTCCGAAACGATCTCGGTCTACGCGATCGACCCGACGAGCGGCGCGCTCCGGTCGCTCAAGAAGTACCCGACGGGGAAGGGCTCGAACTGGGTCGAAATCGTCAGCTTCGACTAGGACGGCGCGGTCGCAACCTGGGCGGACCTTGCAGCGCGGCTCGCACTAGCGCCGCGTCGCGACTGTCGCCACTTGGGCGCATTCCCTCGCCGCTGCCTCGCGAATGATCTGCGCCAGGCGAAGCTCGTCGCGCGACGCGTAGTCCGGGTCGGCGAACACGAGGTAGAGGTCGGCCCACCGTTCGGCGCCTTCGCGCAGCGGGAGCGGCTTGAGCGCGCCCGATTCGAGCTCGCTGCGGATGCTGTCCTCGGGATACCAGGCGAAACCTAGCCCCATGGTCGCCGCGCGAATCGAGGTCGCCTTGTTGCTCACCGTCCAGCGGCGCTCGGCCTCGAGCCAGGCGCCCGCGCGGCGGCGCTGAACGCCCGAGTCGCGGATCACGAGTTGACGGTGGCGACGCAAGTCTCGATAGGTCAGCTCGCGTCCCAGCTGGTGCAGCGGGTGATCGGGATGCGCCGCGGCGATGAACCGCGCGCGGGCGAGATGGTCGCCGAGGCGGCCGGTGGGGAGCCTCGAGCAGATCGCAAAATCGACACGGCCCTCCAGCAGCGCCTCGTCCGTGCCGCCGAGTACGGTTTCGTAGAGCTCGATGCGCGTCTCCGGGCGCTCTTCGGCGAACCGCGCGAGGCACTCGAGGAGCAGCCAGGTCGGGAAAACGATCTCGATCGCGAGCCGGAGTTCCGGCTGCCAATCGGCAGCCATCCCAGCGGCGCCGCGCTCCAAAGCGCCGGCCTCGTCGAGCAGCGTGCGTGCACGCCGGCAGAGCACCTGGCCTGCCTCGGTCAGCACCGCTTTCCGCCCGCGGATCTCGAAAGGCTTCACGCCGAGCAGCGACTCGATCTTCTTTACGGCATAGGTGACCGTGGACTGGCTCTTGTTGAGGAGCGCGGCCGCTTGGGCGTAGCCGCCGGCGTCTACAACCGCGAGCAGGGCGCGCCATTGGTCCAGCCCAATCCGGGGGTTAGGGGCCATCTATCGATCTAGTCGATGGGTTTGGGCGAAATTTTCCCCTTTTTTATCGACTGGGTAAACCCGATGATCAGTGCACGGAAACAACGAACGAGGAGCCCACCGATGAACACGCTGTTGCAACTGAATACGAGCCTCTTCTCCACCAGCGGCCAGTCGAGCCGCCTCGCCGAGCAGTTTGTCGCGCAGTGGCGTGCCGCGCATCCCGATGGCCAGGTCATCGTGCGCGATCTCGCGCGCGAACCGGTGCCGCATCTAACCGGCGAGCGCTTCCAGGCGTTCCTCGCCAAGCCGGGGGAGCGCAGTCCCGCACAGCAGGCGGTGGTCGACGAATCCGATGCGCTCATCGACGAGCTGAAGCGCGCGGAGGTGATCGTGCTCGGACTGCCGATGTACAACTTCGGCGTGCCCTCCACGCTCAAGGCCTATCTCGACCATGTCGCGCGCGCCGGCGTGACGTTCCGCTACACGGAAAACGGCCCGGAGGGACTGCTGACCGGCAAGAAGGCGTATGTATTCGCCACGCGTGGCGGTCGCTATAGCGGCTCGCCGGCCGACACCCAGTCCGGTTTCGTGCGACAGTTTCTCGCGTTCGTCGGGATCGAGGACGTTGAGTTCGTCTACGCGGAAGGCCTGGCAATCAGCCCGGCGGCGAAGGAAGCCGGTCTCACGCAGGCTGCCCGGGCGATCCGGAGATTGAACGCACCGGAACTGGCCGCAGCTTAGCGGTTCACCGATCCGGTTCTAACCAGGAGCACACCAATATGACCACACGAATTGTGCGGGAGATCGTCGAGTCGGTTCCCGCGTCGGACGGCGCCGGCGTCAAATTGCGCCGCAGCCTGGGCCAGTCGGACCGCGCGCGACTCGACCCGTTTCTCATGCTCGACGAGTTCTCTTCGGAGAATCCCGACGACTACGTCGCGGGCTTTCCGGCACATCCGCACCGCGGCTTCGAGACCGTGACCTACATGCTCGACGGTCACTTGCAGCATCAGGACCATCTCGGCAACACGGGCGAGCTGCGCTCCGGTGGCGTGCAATGGATGACCGCCGGCCGCGGCATCATCCACTCGGAGATGCCGCAGCAGGAGCGCGGGCGCATGCGGGGCTTCCAGCTGTGGATCAACTTGCCTGCGCGCGAGAAGATGAAGGCTGCCGGCTACCGCGACATCCAGCCCGACCAGATCCCGGTGGTCGCGCTGCCGGGCGGCGGGCGGGCGAAGGTGATCGCCGGTGCGCTCAAGGCCGACGGTGCGGCCGCCCCGGGTCCGATCCAGGGGCTCTCGACCGATCCGCTGTACCTCGACATCGAGCTGCCCGCGGGCGGTGTGTTCGCGCAGCCGATTCGGAGCGACTACAACGCGTTCGTCTACCCCTTCGAGGGCAGCCTGGTCGTCGCAGGTCGCACGCTGAAGACGCACAGCGCGGGATTCCTTTCACCGGGAGAGCGGATCGAGGCGACCGCGGGACCCGAAGGCGCGCGCTTTATCCTCCTGGCCGGCCGGCCGATCGGCGAGCCGATCGTGCAGTACGGTCCGTTCGTGATGAACACGCGCGCCGAGATCGAGCAGGCCATCCGCGACTATCAGAGCGGCGCGCTGACCCAGGCAGCGGCCTGAGCGCGGACGCGGACGGCACAGGTGCGCATCATCGGAATCGCCGGGAGCCTGCGTAGCGGGTCCTTCAACGCGGCGTTGCTGCGCGCCGCGGTGGAGGAATGTCCGCCGGGTGCGACGATCGAGGTCGAATCCATCCGCGGGATTCCGCTCTACGACGGCGACGTCGAGGCAGCCGAGGGAATCCCGCCGCGCGTGGCCGAACTGAAGGACCGGGTCGCCGCGGCGGACGCGTTGCTGCTCGTGACGCCGGAATACAACAATTCGATCCCCGGCACTTTCAAGAACGCGATCGACTGGCTAACCCGGCCCGCGTCGGACATCAAGCGGGTCTTCGGCGGCCGGCCGGTGGGGCTGATCGGCGCGTCACCCGGCGCGTTCGGCACGATTCAGTCCCAGACCGCTTGGCTGCCCGTGTTCCGAACGCTGGGGATGCGACCCTGGTTCGGCCAGCTGCTCTATGTCGGTGGCGCGTCGAAGGTGTTTGACCCGGCCGGCAAACTGGTGGACGACGCCATCCGCACGCGCCTGCGCAACTATGTCCGCGGGTTCATCGAGTTTGCCCAGTCGGGACGGTAAAGCCCTTAAGGAACAGTTCCTTCCCGGAACTGCTGCATCCGATTATGATTCCGCCGCAACGAGGCCCACGTTGCGATGAGCCAGCCCAAGAAGCCGACCGACCCTCCGCCGGGCGAGAACGCCGCCCCGGATCTGGACGCGTTCGCCGTCTTCGACCCCGACGCCGGCGAGGAAGCCCTCCGCAAGCGCCTGAACCTGCCGCCGGAGAACGCCGAGGCCTCGGAAACCGAGTTCCCGCCGCTCATGGGCGACGCGACGCTGACCCGGGCGGTAAGCGAGCGGTGGAAGTCGCTCCGCGAAGCCGAACGGCAAAAGGAGCGTCCCGACCCGTGGCCGATCGTCGAGCGCGGCTATCCGCGGATCGCGGCGCATATCCGGGAGCACTGGGGCAAGCGCGCGCTGGACGACTACTTCTCCAAGCTCGTGATCGACGAGCGCGGCGGCCGGCAGGGATTCCCGATGGAGTCGCTGTGGGCCATCATGGAAGTGGCCCGCCTGCACGCCGCGCAGTTCGGGCTCGCCACGCCCCTCCGCCCGTGGGAGGTGGACGTCAGCGAGACCAAGTGGTGGTACAAGCGCTAGTGCGCGTATCCGGCGCGCGTTAGATCCGGATCTCGAAGACGCCCTCGACCTCGACGGCGACGCCGAAAGGCAGAGAGCCCATGCCGACCGCCGAGCGCGCATGCCGGCCGGCCTCGCCGAATACCTTGACGACGAGGTCCGAGGCGCCGTTGACGACCTTCGGGTGATCGCCGAAGTCCGGCGTCGCATTTACGAATCCCACGATCTTCACGCAGCGGATGACGCGATCGAGGTCGCCGTTGCACGCGGCCTTCAGCCGCGCGAGCATGTTGAGTCCCGCGAGCTCCGCGGCCTTCTGGCCTTCCTCGGCGGTGAACTCGCGCCCCAGCTTGCCGATGAACTTCTTGACGCCGTTCTCCTGCGGCACCTGTCCGGCGAGGAACGCCAGGTTCCCCGTCACGACGAAGCCGACATAGTTGCCGGCGGGCTCGCCCGGTGCGGGGAGGGTGATGCCCAGCTCTTTGATCCGTGCGTCGATCTTGCCGCTCATGACTGCCTCCTGTGTTGGACCCCGAGATCGTGCGTGCGCCTAGGCCACCCATTCGCTCACGGGCGCGTTCGCCTCGTGCAGCGGCTGCGTGATGACGTCAACGAGCGTCGGTCCACCGTACGCGATCGCCTCGGCGAGCACGCCGCGGAGCCGGTCGGGATCGCTCACGCTCCACGACTTGAGCCCGTACGCGGCCGCAACCTTCGCGTGATCGGTGCGCTCGAAGTCGACCGAGAAGTAGCGGCGGTCGAAGCCGGCGCGCTGCCCTGCCTTGATCCAGCCATAGGTCGCGTTCGAGACGACGACGAACGTGATCGGCAGCTTGTGGCGGATCACCGTCTCGAGCTCGCCGACGGTGAACCCGAAGCTGCCGTCGCCCATCACGGCGATGCACTTGGTGCCCGGGCGCCCGAACTGCGCGCCGACCGCCGCGGACAGTGAATAGCCGAGCGCACCGTGGGCGCGGTTCGAAATGAACTGCCGGCCCGGCTTCTTCTGCGTGAAGTAGGCCGAGAAGTAGGGACATGGCGTGCCTGGATCCGCCACGAGAATCGCATCCGGCGGCGCCACCGCCTGCAGGTCCGCGACGAGGCGCTCCGGCTTGATCGGGGTCCCGAGCGACTCGGCGAGGCGCCGGAAGGCCGCGAACTTCGCGTCCTTTGCCTTCGCCGTCGCGCGTGTCGCCGCCTCGATGCGATCGCGACGCGCGCCGGTCCCGGTGAGCTCGGCGTTTAGGGCGGCGAGGCTCAGTCGCGCATCCCCGACGATCGCCGCGTCGGTTTGGTAATTCGCGCCGATGACGCCTGGGTCGACGTCGATGTGGCCGATCCGCGCGCGCCCCGGGGCGGGGAAGCGGCGGCGCTCGGTGGTGACCGATCCGCCGCGGCAGCCGATGAATACGACCAGATCCGCTTCCGCGACAAGCGCGCGCGTCTGCGGCGTACCGCCGTTGGTCCCCACGACGCCGGCCGCGAGCGGATGATCGTCGCCGATGCTCCCCTGGCCGCTGATGGTGGTCGCCACCGGCGAGCCGATGCGCTCGGCGAGCCGCGCGAGCTCCGCCTCGGCGGACGAGATCACGACGCCACCGCCGCAGATCAGCAGCGGCCGCTTGGCCTGCGCGATCAGCCGCGCGAGCGCCGTCACTGACCCGGGGTCGGGCGCAGGGCGGTGCGCGGGATAGCGCGCGAAGGTCATGTCCGCCCACAGGTCGGCTGCGTCGACCGGGCCGAGCTGCGTGTCGTAAGGCACGCCGATCTGGGCTGCGCCGGGACGGCCCGTCGTCATCTGCGCGAAAGCAGTGCGCATGAATCGCGGAATGTCTTCGGCTCGATCGAGCATCCTGTTCCACTTCGTGACGGGACGGAACAGGCTTTCCTGATCGAGCTCGGTGAGGGTGAAGCGGCCGCGCGAGGACACCGACACGTCGGTGGTCAGCGCGAGCACCGGGACGGAGGATTCGTTGGCCTCGACGATCCCGGGGAGGATGTAGGTGGCGCCGCCGCCGCTCGGCCCCTCGCACACGCCCACCTTGCCGGTCACCCGGGCGTAGCCGTCCGCCATGTACCCCGCCGAGCGCTCGTCGCGGCACAGCACGTGCTTCATGCGGTGGTCGAGCTGGCGGAGCGCGTCGTAGAAGGGAAGGCTCGTGTCGCCGCACAACCCGAAAAGCACCTCGACGTCGTGCAGCTCCAGCATCCGAACCAGCGCTTCGGCGCCACTGACCTGAGGCACGATTCCCTTCTCCGTGTATTGTCGGCGGCGGGCCGACCGCCCGTGGGCGCGAGGATAACTGCATCGCCTCGTTTGTGCGTCGCAGCTTGACCGGCAGCGCACGGGCTCTGCATCGTCGGCGTATAAGCTCCCAACCCTTTCGCGAGGCCAAGACCGATGCGAACCTACCTGAAGCAAGCCCCGCCCCCGGCGCCGCAGGACCGGACGAAGCTCGAGGACACGGTGCGCCGAATGCTCGCCGACATCGCGCGCGAACGCGACGACGCCGTGCGGCGATACGCGCGCGAGCTCGACAAGTGGGAGTCCGGCGAGTTCCGGGTCGGCCAGGACGAGATCCGCCAGGTCGAGCGCACGCTTCCCGAGACCTTCAAGGCCGATTTCGCCTATGCGCTCAGGCAGGTGTCCGAGTTCGCGAAGCGACAGCTGGAGACGCTCAAGAGCTTCGAAGCCGAGATCGAGCCGGGCATCTTCATCGGCCAGAAGATGATCCCGATCTCGCGCGTGGGGTGCTACGTCCCGGGCGGGAAGTTTCCGCTGGTCGCCTCGGCCATCATGAGCGTCGGCACCGCCAGGGTCGCCGGCTGCGAATCCATCGTCGCCTGTGCGCCGCCGCGGGACGCGAACGGCATGTATCCCTACACGCTCTACGCCTTGCACGCCTCGGGCGCGAACGAGATCTACAACCTCGGCGGCGTCCAGGCGATGGCCGCGATGGCGTACGGGTGCGTCGGCATGAAGCCGGTGGACATGGTCACCGGCGCGGGCAACCCGTTCGTCGCGGAATCCAAGCGGCAGCTCTTCGGACAGGTGGGCATCGACCTGCTGGCCGGGCCGACCGAGATCCTGATCGTTGCCGACGGCTCGGCCGATCCGGCCCTCGTCGCGACCGACCTCCTCGGACAGGCCGAGCATGGTCCCGACAGCCCGGCGTGGCTCGTCACCACCTCGCGCAAGCTGGGCGAGGCGGTCCTGCGCGAGGTCGATCGCCAGCTCGAGACGCTCGCGACCGCGAAGACCGCGGGACCGGCCTGGCGCGATCACGGCGAAGTGGTCGTCGTCGACTCGGACGATGAAGCGATTGCTGCGTCGGACGACTACGCACCGGAGCACCTCGAGGTGATGGTCGAGTCGGGCAAGCGCAAGCTCTACCTCGACCGGCTGAAGAACTACGGCAGCCTGTTCCTCGGCGAGGAGTCGACCGTCGCCTACGGCGACAAGGGGATCGGCACGAACCACACGCTGCCCACGGCGCGCGCCGCGCGATACACCGGCGGCCTGTGGGTCGGCAAGTTCATCAAGACCGTGACCTACCAATACCTCTCGCGCGAAGCGAGCCGGCGGATCGCGCCGGTGATGAGCCGGATCTGTTACGTGGAGGGGATGATCGCGCATGGCATCACCGCGGACGTCCGTGAGAAGCGCTACGGCTGACAACAAGCCCTACCAAAGGAGTAGACGATGAAGACCAGGATCCTCACCGGCGCGCCCGATCCGCAGTCCTCGCCGCGGCGCAAGTTCCTCACCGACCTCGCGGCGCTCTCCGGCGGCGCGGCGGCGACCGGCGCGCTGCCCGCCTGGGCGCAGACGAAATCCACCAAGACCGGCACCGTGCGCGTGTGGGGCGAGCCCGGGCCGTACGCCGGCGTGGCGGTCGACGCGATGAACGAGTGGGCGAAGAAGTTCGCGCCGGGGATCGCCTTCAAGCTCGAGACGCTGTCCTGGGACAGCGTGTACGTGAAGCTGATGACCGATCTCGCCGCACGCAATCCGGCGCACTGCATCAGCGTCGAGTCGCCGATCGCCTATCAGCTGATGGCGGACCTGCTGCTCGAGCCGATGGATGACGTCGTGCAGAAGGTCGGCCGCAACCGTCTGATCGACGGCGTCAAGTGGGAGTACTGGGGCGCGTGGCAGGGCAAGCAGTACGTGCTGCCCGCGCACCACCAGCCGCATCTGCTGGTCGTGCGCATGGACGTGATCAACGAGCTCGGCCTCGGCAACCCGGACACCTGGAACTGGGACGACCTGCGGAACGCCGCGCGGACGATCTCCGAGAAGAAGAAGGACATGGCCGGCATCTCGCTCGCGCTCGGCCGCAACCTCTGCACCGATTATCACTTCGCGGCGCTGTTGCACTCGGCGGGCGGGCGGATGTTCGACGTCGCGAACAAGTATCAGGTGGTCTTCGACTCGCCCGAGACGGTGGAAACGCTCGAGTACGTCAAATCGCTGCAGCCGTACATGCCGAAGGGGGCGGTGAGCTACAGCTTTCTCGAGGTGGTCGACTCGATCGTCACCGGTCGGGCCGGGATCTCGTTCTACTGGGGCCGGCCGTACGGCCGCGCGGCGGAGGAGAACCCGGCCGTCTTCGCGAACCTGCAGTCGTTCAACCACGCGCGTCACCCGAAGACGGGGCGCCGCTCGAACTGGAACGACTTTCAGGGCTGGTGCATTCCGCGGCCGAACAACCAATACGTCGAGGAGGTGAAGGCCGCGCTCGTGTACTACCAGACCAGCCCGGAGTGGCTGGTGCGCTATTGCCATTCGCTCATGCCCAACGTCTCGCCGGTCTACAAGGACGTTCTGAGCTCGCCGCGGCTCCAGGAACACCCGTTCTTCAAGACGAAGCGGGAGACCATCATGAACTACTACGTGACCTCGCTCCCGAACTCCTCGTCGACCGGCAACGAACTGCTGAAGGGGGTCAACCCGCTCGCCGGCGTGGTCCACGGGCGCTCGATCCTCGCGCAGACGGTGCAGAAGGTCGTGGTCGACAACTGGAAAGCACCCGACGCGGCCAAGTGGGGTGCGCGGGAGCTCGAGCAGGTGCGCAAGGACAACCTGCGCCTGCTGCAGATCGCGTAGCCGCCGACCGCGCGCGGGACGCGCCGGACGGAGCGCCGTTCGGCTCGCCCTGCGCGTCCGTGCCTCTCAGCGTCCGAGAATGAGTCCTTCGACCGACTGGCGCGTCGCCGACAACCGCATCGGGATCCTGTTCATCGTGCCGTTCGTCGTTGCGGCGCTGGTGTTCATGGTGTACCCGGTGCTCGAGTCGGTGCGCCTCGCGTTCTACCAGCACAACCCGCTCAATCCCGACGCGAGCGCGTTCGTCGGGCTCGAGAACTTCCGCACCATCTTCGACGATCCGCTGTTCTGGCAGTCGTTCCGGCAGGCCGCGATCTGGACCGGGTGCTCGATCGTCCTGCAGACGGTCATCGGCGTGCTTCTCGCGCTCCTGCTCCACTTGCCGCTGCGGGGGATTGCGATTTTCCGCGGCCTGCTGCTCTTCCCGTACATCGTGCCGACGGTGGTCATTGCGCTCATCCTGCAGTGGATGCTCAATCCCGACATCGGCGTGGTGAACTGGTCGCTGCGCGGGGCGGGCCTGATCGACGAGAGCATCTATTGGCTCGCGACGCCGAGCATGGCGATGCTCTCGACGATCGCGCTGAACGTGTGGAAGTACACGCCGTTCGTGACCATCTGCGTGCTCGCGCGGCTGCAGACCATCCCGCTCGAGCTCTACGACGCGGCGAAGGTCGACGGTGCCGGGCCGCTGCGGCGCTTCGTCGACATCACGCTGCCGCAGCTCGCCGAGGTGCTGGTGGTGGTGGTGATCTTCCGCACCATCTGGACGTTCAACAAGTTCGAGGAGATCTACCTCCTTACCAGGGGCGGGCCGGGAACCTCCACGTTCAATCTCGCGATCTATTCGTTCGAGCAGTCGGTTGCAAACCTCAAGATGGGCGTGGGTGCGGCGACCGGCGTGGTGATGATGCTCCTGCTGTTCGCCGGGAGCGTCATCTACATGCGGGTGTTCCGCTTCGCGAGTGAGGAATCCGAGTGAACGGGCTCGGCGCAGTGCGGCAGGTCCTCGCGTACGTGGTGCTGCTCACGGTCACGTTCCTGATCTGCTTTCCGCTGATCTGGGCGTTTTCGACGTCCCTCAAGGGACCGAAAGAGGTGATGGCGACCCCGCCGCGGCTGATCCCGATCGAGGCCACCGCCGCGAACTACCGCAACCTCATTACCGGCAAGGAGCAGTACTTCCGCGCCGACCAGGCCTACGTGCCGACGACCGCGGCCCCGCAGCACTTCACCGCCTGGTTCACGAACAGCCTGATCGTGAGCGGCGCATCGGCGCTCATCAGCATCGTGATCAGCACGCTCGCCGCCTACAGCGTGACGCGATTCCGGTACTGGGGGCGGCGCATCGTTCCGTACTTCAGCCTGCTCGGCTACATGATCCCGTCGATCATCCTGGTGTTCCCGCTGTTCCTGGTGATGGCGCAGCTCTCGCTCACCAACAGCCTGTGGAGCCTCACGTTCGGCTACGTCTCGATCACGCTGCCGTTCTCCATGTGGCTCCTGTGGGCGTTCTTCCGCGGCATCCCGATCGAGCTCGAGGAGGCGGCGATGATCGACGGCGCGAGCCGCCTGCGCGTCTTCGTGGACATCGTCCTGCCGTCGGCGCTCCCCGGGATCATCGCGGCCGCGATCTTCTCCCTGATCGTGTCCTGGAACGATTTCCTGTTCGCCCGCGTGTTCATCAACTCGATCGAGAATCTCCCGCTCACGGTCGGCGTGATGCACTTCTTCGAGGGCGTGCACGTCGACTGGGGCTTGATGATGGCCTCCGCGGTGCTGATGACCGTGCCGATGGCGATCCTGTTCATGCTGATGCAGCGCCATCTCGTCGCCGGCTTCGGCGCGGGCGCGGTGAAGGGCTGACCGGGGTGACGATCCGTCTCGACCACATCTACAAGTCCTTCGGCCCGGTCCCGGTCCTCAAGGATGTCCACCTCGAGTTTCCCGAGAAGGCGTTCGTCACGCTGGTGGGTCCGAGCGGGTGCGGGAAGACGACGCTGCTGCGCATTCTCGCCGGGCTCGAGTCGGCGACCCGCGGCGCGATCTGGCATGGCGACGAGAAGGTGAGCGATCTCGCGCCGGGGAAGCGCGACGTCGCCATGGTGTTCCAGAGCTACGCGCTCTACCCGCACATGGACGTGCGCGCCAACATCGGGTACGGCCTGAAGGTGAGGGGCGTGCCGCGCGACGAGCTCGACCGCCGCGTGCTGGAGGTCGCACGCGTGCTGGAGATCGAGCCTCTCCTGGGCCGGAAGCCGCGGCAGCTCTCCGGCGGGCAGCGCCAGCGCGTGGCGCTCGGCCGGGCGATGGTGCGCAAGCCCTGGCTCTTCCTCATGGACGAGCCGCTGTCGAACCTCGACGCGAAGCTGCGCGTGACCATGCGCGGCGAGCTCAAGCGCTTTCACCTCCGGCTCGAGGCGACCACCGTCTACGTGACGCACGACCAGCTCGAGGCGATGACGATGTCCGACCTCATCGCCGTCATGGAGCACGGGGTGGTGCAGCAATACGCGACGCCGGCGGAGATCTACAACCGTCCGGCCAACGCCTTCGTCGCCGGGTTCATCGGCAGCCCGCCGATGAACTTCATCGAGGGCGCGCGGATCGGCGGCGGCGAGGTGTCGATCCCGGCCGGCGAACGGGTGTCGGCGGTCGCCGCATCGGCCCTTGCGTCAGGCGCCGACCGCGTCGTGCGCCTCGGTGTCCGTCCGCAGGACGTTCGACTCGACGCGGCAGAGGGCGCGTCGGTGCCGGGCGAGGTGACGCTGGTGCAGCTCGTCGGTTCCGAAAAGCTCGTCGACCTCGACCTCGGGGGCGGCGCGCGGGTGACCGCGGAGGTCAGGGCCGAGCTTCCGGTCGAGCCGGGCGCGCGCGTCCGGGTGTCATTCGACCCGGCAAGGCTTCACCTCTTCGACCCGGCGTCGGGACGGAATCTCGCCCTCGGCGCGGCGCGCGCCTGACGCTCACTCTAGAAAGAAGGCCTCGAACGCCGCGAGAACGTCGTCGGGGCGCTCCTCCGGCAGATAGTGACCGCATTCGAGCGCGCGGCCGTGCACGTCGTTGGCCCAGCCGCGCCAGATCGCAAGCACGTCGTACCAAGCCTCGAGCCGGCCCTTCGCCCCCCAGAGTGCGAGCGTGGGCGCGGCGATCTTTCGGCCGGCATTGCGGTCGGCCTCGTCGTGCGTCATGTCGATGGTCGCCGCGGCGCGGTAGTCCTCGCAAATGGCATGGATCGTCGCCGGGTTGCAGAAGCAGTGCAGGTAATCCTCGAGCGCTTCGGCAGCGAAGAAGTCGGGGCCCTTCGGCTCGCGCGAGGTGTGCCGCTGCCAGTAGAACGCCGGGTCGGCGCCGATCAGTCGCTCCGGCAAATCGAACGGCTGGGTCATGAAGAACCAGTGGAAGTAACTCAACCCGAACGCCATGTCGGCGCGCTTGTATGCCTCCCACGTGGGGACGATGTCGAGCACCGCGAGCCGCGTCACGTGCCCGGGGTGATCGAGCGCCATCCGATAGGCAACCCGGCCGCCGCGGTCGTGCCCCGCGACGAAGAAGCGCTCGAAGCCGAATCGCCGCATCACCGCGATCTGGTCGCGCGCCATCGCACGCTTGGAGTAGGGCGCATGGTCCGGCGTCGTCGCGGGCTTTGCGCTGTCGCCATAGCCGGTGAGATCGGTGGCGACGACGCTGAACCGTGCGGCGAGCCGCGGCGCGACGCGGTGCCACATGTAGTGAGTCTGGGGATTGCCGTGCAGCAGAAGGAGCGGCGGCTTGCCCGCACTCAGGCGATGGCGAACGCGGATGGCGATCCCGCCCGCGTCGATCTGCTCCAGCGTGAAGCCTTCGAACATCGGCGGGCCCGAGACCCCGTCAGGCCGGGCGCGTCCCCGCCAGGGTGATCCGGTGCATCACGCGCCGGAACCCGTGGTAGTCGTTGACCGGATTGTGCTGCGCGCAGCGGTTGTCCCAGAGCGCGATCGAGCCGGGACGCCACACGAAACGGCAGGTGAACTCGGGCCGCACCTGGTGCCGGAAGAGGAAGTCGAGCAGCGGTTGCGACTCTTCCTCGGTCATGCCGCAGAAGCGAACGGTATGACCGGGATTGACGTAAAGGGCCTTGCGACCGGTTTCGGGATGCGTGCGCACCACCGGATGCTCGGCGACGAGTTCTGCGCGGGCGTCCGCGCGGCCGTCGGAGCGGATGCGGTCCTCGCGTGTTTTTGACGCATCGGCCTTGGCTGACGAGTTCACTGCTGTCAGGCCGTCGAGTAGCTGCCGCATGCGCTCTGACAGGCTCTCGTACGCGAGATACATGTTGGCGAAAAGGGTGTCGCCGCCGTACGGTGGAATCTCGCGCGCGATCAGGAGCGATGCCATCGGGGGGAGCTCGAGATACGCCGTGTCGCTGTGCCAGACGCCGCCGAAGTTCATCCTCTCGTGCTCGAGCTTCTTCACTTCCGTGATCCTTGGGAACCCGTCCAGGCCCTTCAGGTACGGATAGTCGACCGGCTCGCCGAAGCGCCCGGCGAACGCCATGAATTGCGCGGGCGCGAGCGGCTGGTCCCGAAAGAAGATCACGAGGTGCTCGAGCCAGGCACGGCGCAGCGCGGCGGCCTGCGAGTCGGCGAGCGGCTGCGCGAGATCGACGCCGAACACCTCCGCGCCGAGCGCGCCTGCGATGCGGCGGACTTCGATCTCGCGGGCCGCCATGCCTACTGCTCGATCTTGATGTTGGCGTTGCGGATGATCGTCGCGTAGCGCTCCTGCTCGCGCCGCATCGTGGCCGCCATTTCCTCGGGCGTGCTCGAGACGGGCTCCAGTCCGAGGGGGCGGGCGCGATATTGCTGCGCCGATGCGGCGCCCGCGCAAGCGAGCGCGACGATCAAGATCAGTCGCTTGAACATGGCCGCCTCCATGCGGTGCCCCCGGTCGCGCAAGAATGCCCGAACAGGGCGGGGCGGTCGAGACCGGTCGGTCGGCTTTCTAGTACGGCCGTCGGTCGCCGGAGGCGCCGGAGTCTGCGCCGCGCGAGATCGAGTACATGCCGCCCGACGTGTCGCCGGGTCGGCCGCCGCCGTAAGGGCCGCGCGGCGCAGTCGATGCCGCGCCGCTCGACAGGGCCGATGGTGGGGCCCCGCCGCCCAACAGCGCGGAGTTGTTGCCGCGCGTGCCGAGGGCCGAGCTGCCGGACCTCGGGAATGCGCTTGGCGAAGGCGGGGGCACGTCGTCGGTGGCCAGTCGGCCCCGCACGCCGTCCGAGCAGCGCACGCCGACCGCGCCCGACTCCGCGACGTCGCGGACGCAGCGCGCCGACGCAGCGGCCGGAACGAGGGTTCCGAGCACCAGGACGACGCCGGCGATCCAGGTCGCGTACTTCATTGGCGCAATGCAACGCATGAGGCGGCCAGTATCGCACTTGCGCCCTCGTGCGCCGTCGAATCCTGGCCCCGCGCGTGACGTTTTGCGCCGCGCCGCAGCAGTACGTGCGCCTTTCCTTTGCCGGAACCATGCGCTAGATTGGGCGCCTCCTTAGAGGAGGAGAGACCATGAAGAAGACGCTCATCGCTGCTGCGATTGCCGTTTCCACCCTCGTCGCGGCCAGCCCGGTGTTCGCGCAGGCGGGCTTTCCGCCGCCGCCCCCGCGGGTCAGTCCCGCCGCCGGCGTGATCGACATGCACGTGCATTCGCACCCCGACGTCTTCGGCCGCAACATGGACGACTTCGACATCGCGCAGATGGCGAAGGCGCGCGGCATGCGCGGGATTCTCCTCAAGAACCACGTCACCACGACCGCGGACCGCGCCGCAATGGTTATGAAGGTCGTTCCCGGCATCGAGGTCTGGGGCGGCATCGTCCTCAACAACGCCGTCGGCGGCATCAACCCCAATGCGGTGGAATGGATGCACCGCATGTACGGCGGGCGCGGCAAGGTCGTGTGGCTGCCGACCTTCGAGGCCGACAAGCATGTCAAGACGCTGGTGAGCAAGGACGCCAAGGGCATCGTCGTGGCGCCGAACGGCGTGGTGATTCCCGAGATGGAAGCGATCCTGAAGATCATCGCGCGCGAGAACCTGCTGCTCGCCACCGGACACGTGCATCCGGAGGAAGTCATTGCGGTGACGAAGCGCGCCCGCGAGCTCGGCGTGAAGAACATCATCGTCACCCACGGGCTCACCAATATCCCGGGTCTCACGATGGAGCAGGCGAAGCAGGTCGCGCAGATGGGCGCGATGATCGAAGTCTGCTTCCTGCAGTTCCTGACCGGGCCGAACGCTTCGCAGGCCTGGATGACGCACTGGACGAACATCGGCGCGAAGCACGTCGCCCAGGCGGTCAAGGAGTTCGGCGCGGGCAGCCTGGTGCTGTCGTCCGACCTCGGTCAGACCGGCAACATGACGCATCCGGACGGCCTCGAGACCATGATCGCCGCGGTCAAGCGCGAGGGCGTGTCCGACGCGGACGTCGATCTGATGATGCGCAAGAACCCGGCGAAGCTGCTCGGGCTTGCGAGCTAAAGGCTAAAGGATTCGGTTGAACCAGAGCATGGAGAGCCCCGCGGCGAACAGTGCGAGCGCCGCGGCGGCGGCCGAGAAGAAGGCGGTGATCTCCATCTCCTTCTTCTCGAAGATGATGCGAGCGTTGAGCGTCTCGTAGACCTTCTTCAGATCCGTGGCGCTGCCGGCGTGGAAGTACTCGCCGCGCGTCATGTTCGCGATGCCCTTGAGGGTGTCCTCGTCGAGGCGCGCGCGGAACGACCAGCCCTCGAACCCCAGCACCTCGCCGTTCACGGTGCCGAACCCGACCGTGAAGACGCGCACGCCGCGGTCCGCCGCCATCTTGGCCGCCTCGATCGAGTCGGGGCCCGCGGTGCGCTGGCCGTCGGTCAGCAGGATGATCGCAGCCCCGGCGTGCGACCCCGGTGGGACCGGCTTGAACTCCTTCTTCTCGGCCTTGCGGCTCGGATCGATCGGCGCAGGAATCGGGCGCGGCCCGTTCCGCCCGTAGATCAACTCGCTCACGTCGATACCGGCATTGGGGAAGATCGTCGCGAGCGAGACGATGATCCCGCTGCCGATCGCGGTGCCGCGCTGGAGCTGGAAGCGGTCGATCGCCGCGATCACGTCCTCGCGGCTGTGCGTCGGCGCCTGCACCACCGCTGCGGTGCCGGCGAACGACACCACGCCCACGCGCACCGTGCGCGGCAGGCCGCTGACAAACGTCTTTGCGGCGGCCTGTGCCGCAGCGAGCCGGCTCGGCTCGACGTCCTTGGCGCGCATGCTGCCCGAGACGTCCATGGCAAGAATGAGCGTCTCCTGCTGGGACGGCAGCATCACGACGGCGGCGGGCCGCGCAATCGCCGTGATCATGAGCGCGAGCGCGACGAGGAAGAGGAGCGGCGGGACGTGCCGGCGGAAGCGCGGGCCCGCGCCGAGCGCCTCCTTGACCATGTTGAGGTTCGCGTAGCGCGCGACCGCTTTCTTCCGCCGGCGCAGCAGCCACACGTACGCCACGACGACCGCCGGGACGGCGGCGAGCAACCAGAGCATCTCCGGCCAGATGAACGTCATTCCGCGCCTTCGAGATGCCGCGGCAAGATGCCGCCGCCCGCCAGCTGGCTGCGCCGCTTGCGCAGGTCGGCGAAGCGCAGGATGGCGTCGACGAGATCGTCATCGGTGGAGAGCTCGAGGGCGTCCACGCCGGCGTCGCGGAACGCGGCCCGGAGCATGCGCTCGCGCAGCTCTGCGGCGGCCGCGAAGCGCTTGCGGAAGGCGCCATCGTGCGTGTCGACGAAGAGCTGCTCGCCGGTCTCCGCGTCCTGCACGACCAGCAGCCCGAGGTCCGGGAGCTCCATTTCGAGCGGATCGTAAAGCCGCACCGCGACGACCTCGTGGCGTTGCGCGAGATGGGCGAGCGGCTCCGCCCATCCCGGCGTGCTGATGAAGTCGGACACGACGAACACGAGCGACCGGCGCGGCATGGTCTGGAACGCCGCCGCGAGGAACTCGCGCAGGTTCGTCTCTTTCGACTGCGTGCGCGCCGGCCGGGAAAGCATCTCGTGGAGCAGGTGCAGGACGTGCCGCCGTCCGGCGCGCGCCGGGATCACGGCATCGACGCTGTCGCCGTAGAACATCGCACCGACGCGGTTCCCGTGCCGGCCGAGCAGTCGCGCGACCACCGTGACGAACTCGGCCGACACGGTGCGCTTCTTCTCGTGCGAACCGAAGTCGACCGAGGGGCTCAGGTCGAGCAGGAACCACCCGGTGACCTCGCGGTCCTCGTTGTACTCGCGGACGTACGGGGTCTGGAGTCGCGCGGTGACGTTCCAGTCGATGTGGCGGACGTCGTCCTGGTACTGGTACTCGCGGATGTCGGCGAGGTCGAGCCCGAAGCCGCGGAAGAGCGTCCGGTAATTGCCGTGCACCGCTCCGTCCAGGCGGCGGATGACGGTCCACTCGAGCCGGCGGAGGACCTGCTCGGGCTCGCTCGACCGCGCGGGCGTTGCGGCCTCGGGTTTGCTCGCGCTAGGCGCCTGCGGCGACCCGGACATGCGCCTCCAGGGGCTTCTCGGGGGCCGGGATCTTCTGCATGACCTGGCGGATCAAGTCGTCCGCGGTCATGCCCTCGGACAGCGCCTGGTAGGTGAGCACCAGGCGATGCCGGAAGACGTCGGGGACCAGGTCGGTCACGTCCTCGGGCAGCACGTACGTGCGTCCGCGCAGATACGCCAGCGCCTTCGCGCCCTCGATCGTGTGGATCGGGGCGCGCGGGCTTGCGCCGAAGGAGAGGTACTTCGCGAGGCCGGCGAGGCCGTGGCGCTCGGGAAAGCGCGTGGCGGCGGCGAGGCGCACCGCGTACTGCATCAGCGAGGGATCGACGTAGCTCTTGCGGCAGTCACGCTGAAGCGCGCTCAGCTGGTCGGTGGTCGCCACCGCCATGACGTCGGGCTCGGCGACCCCGGTGACGCGATCGACGATGACGAATTCCTCTTCCTCGGTCGGGTAGCCGACCAGCACCTTCATCATGAACCGGTCGACCTGCGCCTCGGGCAGCGGATAGGTCCCCTCGGTCTCGATCGGGTTCTGCGTCGCCATCGTGAGGAACGGCGCGGGCACCTTGTGCGTCTGCCCGGCGATCGTCACCTGGTACTCCTGCATGACCTCGAGCAGGGCGCTCTGCACCTTCGCCGGCGCGCGGTTGATCTCGTCGGCGAGGAGCAGGTTGGTGAACACCGGCCCGAGCGCGGTGGCGAAGTCTCCGGTCTTCTGGTTGTAGATCCGCGTGCCGACCAGGTCGGCCGGAACGAGGTCGGGCGTGAACTGGATGCGCTTGAACGTGCCGCGGATCGTCCGCGCGAGCGTCTTGACGGTGAGGGTCTTCGCGAGCCCCGGCACGCCCTCGACGAGCAGGTGTCCCTGCGCGAGGATCGCCACGAGCACGCGCTCGAGGAAGTGGTCCTGGCCCACGACCACTTTCTTGACCTCGTACAGGATGCGTTCCATGAGCGCCGCCATCTCGGCGCGCCCGGCGTCCTTGACGTTTTCCATGCGTGTGTGCCCGCTTCCCCTGGTTTAGAACGGATGCATGCCCGCGGCGGAGGCCGCGTTCTCGATCGGCACCGCGAAGCCGATGCCGATGAACACGCGCTGCTCCGACGGGTTGAGAATCGCCGTGACGATGCCGACCACCTCGCCCTCGGCGGTCACGAGCGGCCCGCCGGAGCTGCCCGGATTCGCCGCCGCGTCGAACTGGATGAGATTGGTCAGCACGCGCTTGCCTTCGGGCGAGCGGAACTCGCGCTTCAGCCCCGACACGACCCCGGCCGACACCGACGGCCCGATGCCGAAGGGAAAGCCGACCGCGACGACGTGGTCGCCCGGCGCGAGGTCGTCGGTGGATCGCATCGTCGCGGCGACGAGGTCGTCCGGGATCGTCTTTGCCTGCAGCACGGCGAGATCGTGCTCGGGGTGCAGGCCGACGATCTCGGCTTCGGACTCGAGACCGTCTTCGAAGACCACCTTGACGCGCTTCGCGCCCGCCACGACGTGGAGGTTGGTGAGGATGACCCCCTTGTCGACGATCACGACGCCGCTGCCGATGCCGTGCTCGACCTCCTCGCCGCCGATCTCGTCGATGCCCAGTCCCTGCACTCGTACCACCGACGGCCGGATGACCTCGTACGCCTTCGCGGCGTACGAGGGCAGCGGCTTGGTCTGCAGCGTGTGCAGCACCGCGGCGTCGATATCCTGCTGAGTCAGGGCGCGCGCCGTCGGCGTCCGGGTGTTGTAGACGAAGATCGCGAGCGCAGCGAGCAGTCCGCCGATGGCGAGCAGGAGGAACCGCTCGTGCCGGGCGAGGAGTCGGCGCCAGCGTGCGGGCTGCGCCGTCGCGGGCGCCGCCGGCGCGCTCGCGCGCGGGGAATCGGCCGCTTCCGCTGCGGCGGGGATCCGCGGTCGGCCGGAGCGGCTGTATAGGGCGGTTCTTTTCACGCTGCGAACGTTAGCACGAGGCGTCGCCAATGCGTCAGACGGCGCGGTCGGGTTCCGGTTCCGCGAGGGGCGTCACCGGTAGGTCGAGGCCGCGGATCGCTTCGGCGAGCTTGCGCACGGCGGCCGGCCGCGGAAAGTCCCTGCGCCAGGCGAGGGCCACGCGCCGTTTGGGGTGCGGGGCGGCGAAGTCGATCGATCGGACGAGCGGCGTCGCGTAACGACGGGTGAGCGCTGTCGCGGGCAACACCGTGATCCCCAGGCCGGAGGCCACCATGCTGCGCAGGGTTTCGAGCGAGTTGCCCTGCCGCCCGGGCGGCGGCGGACGGGAGAAATCCTCGCAGGCGTCGAGCACCTGGTCGCGCAGGCAGTGGCCCACCGGCAGCAGCAGCAGCTCATCGGTATCGAGGTCTGCCGTAGCCACCGCCTTCTTGCGCGTCAATCGATGTCGTGCCGGGACGACGACGCGGAACGTCTCGTCATAGAGCGGCATCACCTCGATGCCGGGCGCCTCGTAGGGCAGCGCGACGATCGCCGCATCAAGCTCGCCCGCGCGGAGCATGCGGTCGAGGGTCGCGGTGATGGTCTCCTCGATGTCGAGCGGCATCTCCGGCGCACGCTTGCGCAGGGCGCCCACCAGATCCGGGAGGAGGTAAGGCGCAATCGTGTGGATCACGCCCAGTCGGAGCACACCCTTCAACGGGTCCGTCCCTTGCTTCGCAATCGTCGTGACGCGGGCCGCTTCCTCGAGCGCGCGCCGTGCCTGGGCGACGACCTGCGCCCCGGTCTCGGTAACCAGAACGCCCTGTTTCCCGCGCTCGAAGAGAGGCACGCCGAGCTCGTCCTCGAGATTCCGGATCGCCGCCGAGAGGCTCGGCTGGCTGACGAAGCAGCGCCTGGCCGCGCGGCCGAAGTGGCGCTCTTCGGCGACCGCGACCAGGTACCTGAGCTCGGTAAGGGTCATCTCGAGTTCGATAGTCTGAGCCTATCGGGAGGATACCAATCAAGTATTGGGCTGCACAGCCCGCGGCCCGTAAAGTCCGGGCCATCGCTCATCGCCAACCATGGAGTCAGACATGCTCGAAAGCCGCGCCGGCCACGAAGTCCCGCAAGTGTCGTTCCGCACTCGCGCGGGCGGCGAGTGGAAGACCGTCACCACCGACGAGATCTTCAAGGGCAAGACGGTGGTCGTCTTCTCGCTGCCGGGGGCGTTCACGCCGACCTGCTCGTCGACACACCTGCCGCGCTACAACGAGCTCGCACCGGCCTTCTTCGCGAACGGCGTCGACCGGATCGTGTGCGTCTCGGTCAACGATGCGTTCGTGATGAACGAGTGGGCGAAGGACCAGGAGGCCGACCAGGTTTTCCTCCTTCCCGACGGCAACGGCGAGTTCACCGACGGGATGGGCATGCTCGTGGACAAGGCCGACCTCGGCTTCGGCAAGCGTTCGTGGCGCTACTCGATGCTGGTGCGCGACGGCATGGTCGAGAAGATGTTCGTCGAACCGCAGAAGCCGGGCGACCCGTTCGAGGTGTCCGACGCCGACACGATGCTCGCCTACATCAACCCGAAGGCGAAGAAGCCCGACCAGGTCGCCATCCTGACGCGCGAGGGCTGCGCATTCTGCGCGAAAGCGAAGGCGCTCCTCACCGAGCGGGGCTACGACTACGTCGAGGTCCCGCTCGACCACAAGGTCCGCAGCCGCGTCGTCGGCGCGATCGCCCGCGCGCAGACCGTGCCGCAGGTCTTCGTCAACGGCACGCGCATCGGCGGCTGGGAGGAGCTCGAGCGCTGGGCGAAGAAGGCCGCGTGAGCAAGAGGGAAGATCGCTGCCAAAGGCAGCGGTCTTCCTGACATCGGGGAGGACGAGGGGGTGTGGCCCCTCGTGTCGTGAAAACCAGTCAGGACGTGAACCCGAGGCCGAGCGACGCGAAGCGCTCGGCCTCGGCGTTCGAGAACCCCCAGTCGGCCAGGGCCTCCCGTCCCTGCGCGCCGCGCTCGGGCGGGGCGCGGCGCACGGTGCCCGGCGTGCGCGAGAAGCGCGGCGCGGGTGCCGGCTGCGGCACGTCTCCGACCGTCACGGATGCGCGACGCGCGAGATTGTGGGGATGCTCGCGCGCCTCGGAGAACGTGAGGACCGGCGCGAAGCAGGCGTCCGAGCCCTCGAACGCCGCGCACCACTCGTCGCGCGTCTTCGCGCGGAAGACTTCCGCAAAGCGGCGCCGCAGCTTCGGCCAGCCCGCCCGGTCGTGCTGCTCGGGAAGCTTCTCCCCCGCGACGCCGAGGCGCTCGAGCAGCTCCGCGTAGAACTTCGGCTCGATCGCACCGATCGCGACGAACCGCCCGTCGCGGGTTTCGTAGGTGTCGTACCAGGGCGCGCCGGAGTCGAGCACGTTCTCGCCGCGTCCCTCCCTCCAGCGCCCCGCGGCCAGCATGCCCGCGAACATGGTCGCGAGGAGCGATGCGCCTTCCACCATCGCGGCGTCGACGACCTGTCCCTGGCCCGAGCGCTGCGCCTCGATCAACGCGCACGCGATGCCGAAGGCGAGCAGCATCCCGCCGCCGCCGAAGTCGCCGACCAGATTGAGGGGCGGCACCGGCGCGCTGCCCGCGCGTCCGATCGCGTGCAGGACGCCCGACAGGGCGATGTAGTTGATGTCGTGGCCGGCCCGCGGCGCGAGCGGTCCGTCCTGACCCCAGCCGGTCATCCGGCCGTAGACGAGCTTCGGGTTGCGCGCGAGGAGCACTTCGGGCCCGAGCCCCAGCCGCTCCATCACACCGGGACGAAAGCCCTCGATCACCGCGTCGGCGCGCTCGACGAGCGCGAGCGCGGCGGCGACGCCGTCCGGCGACTTCAGATCGAGGGTCACCGAGCGCCGGCCGCGCAGCATCGCGTCGGACCAGCGGTCGCGGGCGAAGCCGAGGCGCGGATCGGTGGGGCGGTCGACGAGCAGCACGTCGGCGCCCATGTCCGCGAGCATCATGGCGCAGAACGGGCCCGGCCCGATCGCTTCGAGCTCGAGCACCTTCACGCCGGCAAGAGGTCCCATGCAGGCGATGTTAGCGCGCGTTGCGCCCGTGGGTGAACGGGTGTTGAAATTCGGGGGAAACAGCCCCCGCGCCCTAAGTCAGTGCCTGTCGAGACGCGGCCGCCCTGTGGAGATCGTTCGCTTCGAGCATGTGCCGCGCGTCGGGAAACCGATTTTCGACAGCCTGTTAGCATTTCGGCATGGAAGTGCAGGGACCGAAGCAGCTGCTCGACGCGGGCCTGCGCGCCCACAAGTCGGGGCGCCTGCAGGAAGCGGCGCAGCTCTACGATCAGGTGCTCACGTTCGACGCCGACAACGTCGGCGCGCTCGGGAGCCTCGGCATGTTGCTCGCCGAGATGAAGCAGTTCGAGCGCGCCGAGACGTTGCTGCGCCGCGCGCTCGGCCGGACGCCCGATCGCGCCGACGCCCATGCGAACCTGGCCGGCGTCCTGCACGATGCACACAAGTTCGCGGAGGCGATCGACTGCTGCGAACGCGGGTTGAGGCTCGCGCCCGATCACAAGCGGTTGCTGAACACGCTCGCATCGAGCCTGAGCGGCGCGGAGCGGTACGACGAGGCCCTGGCGCTCCTCGAGCGCATCGCGGCGGCGAATCCCGGCTACGCCAAGGCCAGCTACTTCATGGGGACGTTGCACGCCAAGCTCGGGCATTGCGATGCGGCGGTGCAAGCCTTCGAGCGCGCCGCGCAGATCGACCCGCGCGACCTCGAGACGCTCGTCGCGTTGGGCGAGTGCCTGATGGTGCACCGCCGGGCCGCGGACGCACTCGCGCCGATCGACCGGGCCCTGCAGCTCAAGGTCTGGGAAGTTCGCGCCCTCGCGCTGAAGACGCTCGCGCTCGCCGAGCTGGGGCGGCGCGACGAGGAGGCCTGGCTCTCCGACCCGCATCACTTCGTGCACACCCTCCGGCTCGCCGATCTCGGCTATCGCGCCGAGGACATCGCCGCGCTCAACCGGGCGCTCGCCGACTTCGCGGCGGACGAGGCGAGCATGCGCGAGGATCCGCCCGAGTACGCCACCTACAAGGGCTGGCACACGACCCGAAACCTCGCCGACTACCGCGACGATGCACCCTCGATCCTGAAGCAGTTCATCGCCTACGGGTTCGAGCAGCGTCTCAAGAGCCTGCCGAACGAGGATCCGCGCCACCCGTTCGTGCGCGGCGCGCCGCCGCGGTTCCATCTCGATCTCTGGGCGGTGAAGATGACGAGCGGCGGCAAGATGCTGCCGCACATTCACGCCGACGGCTGGCTGAGCGGCGTGTACTACGTGGAGGTGCCCGCAGTGGTGCGCAATCCGGCGGCGGGTCAGGCCGGCTGGCTGAAGGTCGGTGGATCCCGACGCGACATCCCGCTGACGCGCGAGCCGATCACGCGCGCGGTGCAGCCCGAACCCGGTCTCCTGGTCACCTTCCCGTCGTATCTGTGGCACGACACGATCCCGCTGCCGGTGGAGAACGCCGAGCGGCGGCTCTGTCTCGCCTTCGACCTGCACCCGCGCAAGGCCGGCTGACCCCCGCTCGCGATCAGGACGATCGAATGGCACGTGACCCGCGGGTCGAGACCGCGATCTCGCACTGGCTGCCGCGCTTCATCTCCAACGGGGTCGCGCTCGCCGATTTCCAGGAGGTGACGGCCGGCATCGAACGCTGGGAGGACTGGTGCCGCGCCTGGTCCGCGCGCGCGGCCGTGCACGAGGCGCTCGGGCGCGAGGCGCTCGTGGCGGGCTACAGGCTGAGCGCCGCCGAGCATCTCTCCCGCGCCGCGATCTACTACCACTTCGCGAAGTTCCTGTTCGTCCACGACGTGGCGCAGATGCGCGGCGCGCACATCAAAGCGGTCGAGTGCCGGCAGCTCGCGCTCCCGCATCTGCGCCCGCCGGGCGAGCGGGTCGAGATCCCGTACGCAGGCCGCGCGCTCGCGGGAATCCTGCGCAAGCCTGACGGCGCCGTGCGGCCGCCGGTGCTGATCATGGTGCCCGGGCTCGATTCGGCCAAGGAGGAGCTGGAAGCCTACGAGCTACCGTTCCTCGCGCGCGGCATGGCGACGCTCTGCGTCGACGGGCCAGGGCAGGGCGAAGCGGAGTACGACTTTCCGATTCGCGGCGACTACGAAGTGCCGGTGCGCAGCATGGCCGACTGGATCGAGGGGCGCGGCGACCTCGACGCGAGCCGCATCGGCCTGTGGGGGGTGAGCCTTGGTGGTTACTACGCGCCGCGCGCGGCGGCGTTCGAGAAGCGGATCAAGGCCTGCATCGGACTCGCGGGCCCGTACGATTGGGCCGCGGCGTGGGACGCGCTGCCCGATCTCACGCGCGAGGCTTTCCGCGTGCGCAGCCACCTTCCGACGCAGGACGCGGCACGGCGTCATGCGGCGACGCTCACGCTCAAGGACGCCGCGCGCCGGATCGAGTGCCCGCTCTATCTCGTGTCCGGCAAGCTGGATCGACTCGTGCCGTGGCAGGATGCCGAGCGGATCGCCGCGGAAGCGGCGGGGCCGGTCGAGCTGCTCGTCGTCGCGGACGGCAATCACATCGCCAACAACCGGCCCTATCGGTACCGGACCCAGACCGCAGACTGGATGGCAGGCGCGCTCGGCCTGCCCCGTCGGTAGGGGGCGGTACGGTCTTCCCGTGGAGCCCCCCGGACTTGCAAAAATTGGCGACCCGAAGCATATTTCCGCCCATCGAATTGGCTGGGTCGTCCACTGCACCCCCTCGGGGTGAAATTCTGGTCTGTTCCCTTGCGTGATTTGAGGCCGTGCGTACTCCCGCGCCCGGCAACGCCAGATCAGGAGGAACTCCATGGCTACTGGCACCGTAAAGTTCTTCAACGCCACCAAAGGTTTCGGGTTCATCCAGCCCGACGACGGCTCGAAAGACGTGTTCGTGCACATCTCCGCCGTCGAGCGCGCCGGAATGGGCACGCTTGCCGAGAAGCAGAAGGTCCAGTTCGAGCTCCAGACGGGGCGCGACGGCCGCGTCTCGGCGGTGAACCTGAAGGCGGTCTGATCCTCACCGTGGCGGCGCCCGCCGCCTCGGCTCCCACTCGCCGCCGGCAACGGGCCGCGCGCGGCGCCGGTTCGCGCGCATAGGAGACGCAATGCCCAAGGAAGAGCTGATCGAGATGGAAGGCGTCGTGAGCGAGGTGTTCCCGGACACCCGCTTCCGGGTCACGCTCTCGAACGGCACCGAGGTGATCGCGTATGCCTCGGGCAAGATCCGCAAGCACCGCATCCGCATCCTCGCCGGCGACAAGGTCACGCTCGAGATGTCGCCCTACGACCTGACCAAGGGCCGCATCAACTTCCGCCACAAGGACGAGCGTCCGACCACACCGGTCGGCGTGCCGCCGCAGCGCCGGCGGCGCTAACGCTGCGGTCGCGGCGCGCGCGCGATGAGTGACGCGGGCGCGCTTAGTTTCGTCGACCTCGGCTTCATCGGCCTCGGGGTGATGGGCGAGCCGATGTGCGCTAACCTGGCGCGCAGGAGCGGCCGCGCGGTGTTCGCGTTCGACCCCGATCCCGCACCCCTCCAGCGGCTCGCTTCCTGCGGGGTGCGCGCCTGCGCCTCGGTCGTCGAGGTCGCCGCGAGCGCGGAGGTCGTGTTCCTTTCCCTGCCGAGCGCCGTCGAGGTCGAGGCGGTGTGCCTCGGCGCCGGCGGCATCGCCGCGTCGCGCGGTCGCGTCCGCGACATCGTCGACATGAGCACCAGCGCAGTCGAGGCGACGCGCCGCATCGCGAGCGCGCTTGCCGCCGCCGGCATCGGGTTCGTGGACGCGCCGGTTGCGCGCACGCGCGCCGCGGCGCAGAACGGCACGCTGCTCATCATGGTCGGCGGGTCGGATGCCGCGTTCGGCGAACTGCGGCCGCTGCTCGAACTCATGGGTAGCGACGTCATCCACTGCGGACCGGCCGGCACCGGTCAGGTGGTCAAGATCCTGAACAACATGGTCCTCTTCATGACCGGGCAGGCGCTGGCCGAGGCCCTTGCAATCGGTGCACGCGCCGGCGTGGAAGGCCAGCGGCTCTTCGAGGCGCTCGCGCGCGGCTCGGCCGACAGCTTCGCGCTGCGGAACCACGGGATGAAGGCGATGGTGCCCGGGTCGTTCCCGGAGAAGGCGTTCCCGACGGACTACGCGCTGAAGGACATTCGCCTGGCGCTCGAGCTGGCGCAGGGGTGCGGCATCGAGGCGCGCGGCGCGGCGCTCACTGCCGAGCTGCTGCAAGCGACTTCCGCGGCCGGATTCGGCGCCAATTATTGGCCGGTGCTCGCAAAGCTGATCGAACGCGCCGGCGGCGCAGGCGCGCAATGACGCCGCCGGTCCTCGACGCGCGGCTGCGGCCGCTGCTCGAGCAGGACTATCCGCGGTTCTCGGACGCGGAGTTCGCGCGCCGGCGTGGCGTGCTCGCACTGGCCGCGGCAAAGCACGGGTGCGACCATGTGCTCCTGTGCGGCGAGAACCGCGCCGGCAGCGGCGTGCAGTGGCTGACCGGCTGGCCGATCACCGCCGAGGCGCTCGTGGTGTTCTCGCCCGGAGTGCGGGAGAGGATGTTCGTCGAGTGGTTCAACCACCTGCCGCTCGCCCGGCGCATCGCCCGCGACGCCGAGGTCGCATGGGGCGAGCACCAGGGCGTGCGCAAGGCGATCGAGGCGCTCAAGTCCCGCGGTGCGCGGCGCGTCGGCCTGATGGGGCCGCTGGCATGGTCGAAGGTCCGCGCGCTCGCGAGCGAATTCGACCTCGTCGACCTCGGCCCGGAATACCCGTGGTTGCGTATGCGCAAATCGGACGAGGAGATCGACTGGCTGCGCGTCGGCGCGTGGCTGAGCGATCTCGCGATTGCGGCGCTGGAGCGCGAGGCGCGCGCCGGGCTGACCGAGCGCGAGCTGGCGGACATCGTGGAGCGCGCCTATGTGGGCCACGGGGGCACAACGCTGATCCACTACATCGGCGTGACCTCGATGGCGAACCCGGACCTGTGCGTGCCGCGCCAGTTCCATTCGACGCGGCGGGTGAATGCCGGCGACGCCATGTTCGTCGAGATCAGCGCGAACTTCTTCCACGACTATCCCGGGCAGGTGCTGCGTACCTACGCGATCGAAGCCGAGCCCACGCCGCTGTATCGCGAGCTGCACGCGACCGCAGAGGTGGCATTCGATGCGATCGCCGGGTGCCTGCGGCCGGGGGCGACCGCGGCGGAGATCCTCGCCGCCACGGCGGTGGTGGAGCGGGCGGGGTTCACCATCTGCGACGACGTCGTCCACGGCTTCGGCGGCGGCTACTGGCAGCCGATCGTGGGCTCGACGAGCCGGCCTGCCGGGCCGCTCTCCGACCTGCGCCTCGAGGCGAACATGACGATCGTGGTGCAGCCGAACGTGATCACGCGCGACGGCAAGGCAGGCGTGCAAGTCGGCGAGCTGGTGCGAATCACGCCGACCGGCTGCGAGCGGATGCACCAGGCGCCGCGCGGGTTTCTCCGCGCGGGCTGAGCGGCCACGACCCCTAGAGAAAATGCCATGGTCACTCGCTACTTGCCTCACGGCCCTTCGCGCGCATAGCGGTATCCTTGTATGGGGCGTGAGATCCGATAGAGGCAGGAACGCAATTCGCTCGATCTCACCTTGAGACGGTCCCCATGAATTGACGCCATGAAGGACTCGCCGCATCAAGCTCGGCGGACGGTGCTGCGATCGCTTGCCGCGATCGGGGGGAGCGTCCTCGCATGGCCTGTGAGCGGCTGGGCACAGGCTGGGCCAGTCCTGACCCGGCACATCCCCTCGAGCGGCGAAGCCATTCCGGTCGTGGGGCTCGGCAGCTGGATCACGTTCAACGTCGGCAATGACCGGGTGGCGCGGGACGCGTGCGCGGACGTCATGCGCAGCTTCTTCGGAGCCGGCGGGCGCATGATCGACTCCTCGCCTATGTACGGATCCTCGCAGGAGGTCATCGGCTATGGCCTCGAGAAGCTGGGCATGCCGTCGCAGCTGTTCTCAGCCGACAAAGTGTGGATCGGCTCGGGTGCACGGGGCCGAGACCAGATCGAGGCGTCGCGCCGGCACTGGAAGGTTCCACGCTTCGACCTCCTGCAGGTCCACAACCTGCTCGCCTGGGAGGTGCACCTCGAAACCCTCTTCGAGATGAAGGCCGCGGGAAAGGTGCGCTATGTCGGCATTACCACCTCCGAAGGCCGCCGGCACCGCGAGATCGAAGAAATCATGCGCAGCCAGGCCATCGATTTCGTCCAGGTCACCTACAACGTCCTGGACCGCGACGTCGAAGACCGAATTTTTCCAGTGGCGCGCGAGCGGGGCATCGGGGTCATCGTCAATCGGCCGTTTCGAGAGGGTGCGTTGATTCAGTCCCTGAAGCGCTATCCGCTTCCCTCATGGGCGGCGGAGATCGACTCCGCGAACTGGGCGCAGTTCATACTCAAGTTCATCGTGTCCCACCCCGCCGTCACCTGCGCCATCCCCGCCACAACGCGCGTGGCGCACGTTCGGGAGAACATGGGGGCCGCCTACGGCCGTCTGCCCGACGAGCCCTTGCGCCGGCGCATGAGCGGATACGTCGAAAAGCTCTGATGTCCGAGTGGTGGACCTACACGCTGTCGGATTTCCTCATGTTCTCGCCGAGCACCTACTATCGGCTCTTCGAACTCTACAACCGCGAGATCTGGCCAACGCAGCTTCTCTGCCTCGGCCTCGGCATTTGGTTGCTCGCATTGATGCAGGGGCGCGGACATCGGCAGGGACGCGTGGCGGCAGCGATCCTCGCGGGCTGTTGGCTATGGGTGGCGATTGCTTTTCATCTTCACCGCTATGCCACGATCAACTGGGCCGCGAGCTACTTCGCCGGGTTCTTTGCAATCGAAGCCCTGCTTCTGCTCTGGACCGGCGTCGTGCGCGGGCAATTGGTCTTCGATGGTGTAAACTCGACCGTTCGACGCACGGGCTTTGCTGTCGTTCTGTTCGGGGTGTTTGGCATCCCGCTCATCGGGCTTCTCGTCGGTCGCGACTGGATCCAGGGCGAAGTCTTCGGGGTCGCACCCGATCCCACGGCGATTGCGACGCTTGGTGTCATGTTGGCCGCATCCGGTCGCGTGTTCTGGGAACTCCTCATCATTCCGCTGCTGTGGTGTGCGATCAGCGGGGCAACCCTTTTCGCGATGCGATCGGCCGATGCGCCGGTTCCGACGCTCGTGATGCTTGTCGTTCTGTTGCTCGCCGCCTGGAAGAAGGTCGCACCGCGAACCAGGTGATGGATGGCGATTCCCGCGGTGCGAACCGGGTGGCATGGACCGAAGAGAGTCGATTGCCGGGTGGCGCTGCTGAGCGCGAAAATGCCACTACTTGTCGGGCGCGTCGCGTAGCTCGCGCCGCAGGACTTTGCCGATCGGGGACTTCGGCAAGGTGTCGCGGAACTCCACATGGCGCGGCACCTTGTAACCGGTGAGCAGGGACCTGCAGTGCGAGAGCACCGCGTCCTTCGTGAGGTTCGGGTCTTTCTTGATTATGACCACCTTCACTGCCTCGCCGGTTCTTTCGTCGGGGACGCCCACCACCCCGCATTCGAGCACGCCCGGATGCGTCGCCACCACGCTTTCGATCTCGTTCGGATAGACGTTGAAACCTGAAACCAGGATCATGTCCTTCTTGCGATCGGTGATGGTGATGTAGCCCTCGGCATTCAGGTGGCCGACGTCGCCGGTCTTCAGCCAGCCGCTCTGCATCACCTTTGCGGTTTCCTCGGGGTTGTTCCAGTAGCCCTTCATCACCTGCGGGCCGCAGACGCAGATCTCGCCGGTGTGCTTCTCGATGTCGCCTTCGCCGGTCCACACCGGCAACTCGTTGAAGTCGTCGTCGCGGATCGAGACGTCGGTGGAAGGAAAGGGCAAGCCGATGGTGCCGTTCCAGGGCGTGCCGAGCGGATTGGCGCTGACGCCGGGCGAGGTCTCGGTCAGACCGTAAGCCTCCGTGAGATAGTGGCCGGTCATCTCCTTCCAGCGCTCGGCCACCGGCTTTTGCACGGCCGCACCGCCGCCGACCACCACCTTCAGCGCGGAAAAATCGAGCCGGCCGAATCCGGGGGTGTTCATGAGGCCGTTGAACAGCGTGTTGACCCCGGTCATCACGCTGAACTTCCACTGCCGGAGCTCCTTGACGAAGGCCGGCAGGTCGCGCGGGTTGGTGATGAGCACGATCAGGCTGCCCCACTTCATGAACGACAGCGTCGAGGTGAGGCAGAAGATGTGGTACATCGGCAGCGGTGCGATGACGATCTCGGTGCCTTCCTTGAAGCTGCCCGAGACCCACACGCCCGTCTGCTCGAGATTGGCGAGCATGTTCCGGTGGGTGAGCATCGCGCCCTTAGCGACCCCGGTGGTGCCGCCGGTGTACTGCAGGAACGCGATGTCGTCGTGGGTCACCTCGACCGGCTGGAACTGCGCCGCCGCGCCGCGGGCGAGGGCTGCGCGGAAGTTCATGGCGCCGTCGATACGCCAGCGGGGCACCATCTTCTTGACCCGCTTGATGACGAAATTGACGATCCAGCGTTTCGGGATCGGCAGCAGGTCTCCGACCTGGGTGGTGATCACGTGCTGGACCGGGGTTTTCTTGAGCACTTGCTGCAAGGTACTGGCGAAGTTCTCGAGAATGACGATGGCTCGGGCGCCGGAGTCCTTCAACTGGTGCTCCAGCTCGCGCGGCGAGTACAGGGGATTGACGTTCACCACCGTCATCCCCGCGCGCAGGACGCCGAACAGCGCCACCGGGTACTGCAGCAGGTTCGGCGACATGATGGCGACGCGCTCGCCCTTGGCCATGCCCGGCAGTCCCTGCAGAAAGGCGGCGAACTCGCGCGACAGCCGCTCCAGGGCCGCATAACTCAGGGGGTGGCCGAGGTTGTGGTAGGCCGGCTTGCCGGCGAACTTGGCGACGATCTTCTCGAGCAGGTCCGGGATCGAGCTGAAGTGGTCGGCGTCGATCTCGCCTGGAATGCCGGCCGGATAGTGTTTCTGCCAGATTCTGTCGACCATGATCCGTCCCCGTCGCTTCTTCTCGAACGGCTCTCGTATGGGCTAGCGCCAACGCCTCACCGGTACAACCAATTCCATCCGGTCGCCCGACGCGGGCCCGCGATTTCACGGACAGTCCTGCTTTTCGCTATGCGTTTTCCCCTAGCATGATCCGGACTTACGGATTTGCGGGAGTTGACACAGGACAAGGCCGGGCGGTTGTGCCGCCTCGACCCGCCCGCCGGTCCCGTTCGAGCGTCAGGCCTCTACGGCTGGAGCGGGCGGGGTTCCAGTCTGGCCCGCGGAAAACGTGTCCGATCCTCGTCCGATCGACGTCGGCCTGAATCGACTAAGGCTCGAAACCGGCCGTTTCGCGCGCGGAGCGCGTCCTTTCGGCGGCGAGGAGTGCGACAAGCCGCAGCGCGACATCGGGCGCTGCGGCGCGGGTGCAAACCGCCGCCGTGTAGACCGTCGCAAGCTCGAACTCGCGCGGCAGCGGTCCGACAAGGGTGACCCCGGGGGTGTTGAGGATCTCGGTGATCTGCGTGACGCCGATCGGATGGACGTCGTTCGCTTTCGCGAGCTCGCGCATCGCGGTGGCGCCGTTCGGGTGGGTGCTCAGCCGTCCCGCGACCTCGGCCGCGATCCCGAGCGTTTCCAGGACGCGCGCGAAATGGATGCCCGCGGTGGCGCGCTGCGGATCGGGGAAGAAGATCGTGCCTGCGGCGCGCAGCGCCGCGCGTAGGCCGTCGGCGGTGCTCACGTTCGGCCTCGGGTCGTCCACGCGCACCGCGACGCCGGTGCGGACCCGCCCCAGGTCGGCGCGCGTCCCGGCCTCCACGTGCCCGGCGCCGGCAAGGTCGTCGATCAATGCACGCGTGAGGATGAGCACGTCCGCGGGTGCGCCGGCGAGGAGCTTCTCTTTCATCGCGCCGACGGCGCCGAAGGTCCCCTCGATCGAGTGACCGGTTGAGGTTCGAAACTCGTCCGACAGCGCGGCGACGACGCCCTGTGCCGCCCCGCCGCTCAGCACGTGGAGGCGCATCGATCAGCCCGAGGCGGCCACGATGCGCTCGGGCGTGATCGGCAGATCGCGCACGCGCACGCCGAGCGCGTCAAACACCGCGTTCGCGATCGCCGCCGCGGTCGGTCCCTGGGCCGCCTCGCCGGCACCGACTGAGGGCAGATCGGGCCGGGACAAGATCTCGACCTCGACCGCGGGCACTTCCGAGAACTTCAGGATCGGGTACTCCTCCCACGTGTTGCTCGTGACGCGGGTGCGGTCGAAGCGCACCGCCTCTTTGAGCGTCCAGCTCGACGCCTGGATCGCACCGCCTTCGATCTGGTTGACGACGCCGTCCGGATTGATCACCAGGCCGACGTCGACGGCTACGACCAGCCGGCGTACTCGAATCTCGCGCTCGGCCTCGATCTCGGCGACGACCGCGCAGTAGGCGCCCAGGTTCTTGTACTTCGCGAAGCCGATGCCGTGGCCCCAGGCCTCGCGCCGCTGCCACTGCGACCATCCGGCGCGGCGCGCGGCCGCCTCGATCACGGCGCGCGCGCGCGGATCGGCGAGGTGGCGCAGGCGCCACGCCACCGGGTCCTCGTCCCGGGCGCGGGCGAGCTCGTCGACAAACGACTCGATCGCGAACACGTTGGCGAAGGCGCCTAGCGAGCGCAGCGCGGACACGCGCAGCGGCATGGCAAGCAGCCGGTGATTGACGATCCGCCGCGCGGGGACGTCGTACAGCGGAATCGCGTTGCGGTCCGCGCCGCCCGCCGGCAGCGGCGGGTTGATCGCGAGCACGCGGTCGAACGGACGCTCCAGATGCGCCGCTGCGAGCAGCGCCGGTGTCGCGGCGCGCCCCGGGCGCGTGCTGTGACCATTGCTCCAGAGCTCGTGGCGCCAGGCGAGCACCTCGCCGGCGGCGTCGAGGTCGGCTTCGAGCTCGACCGCCATCGCCGGCCCGAACGGCGCCCAGGCGAGCTCGTCCGCGCGCGTCCACACCAAGCGTACCGGCCGCCCGCCGGACGCGCGCGCGAGGAGCGCCGCGTCCAGCGCGACGTCGTCCGCGCCGTTGTGGCCGTAGCAGCCGGCGCCCTCGACGTGCGCGACGACGATGCGTTCGGGCGCGATCCCGAGCGTCACCGCGAGATCCGCGCGCAGGTTATAGACGCCCTGGCTGTGGCACCAGACCTGCAGCGCGTCCTCTTGCCACTGCGCGAGCGCACAGGACGGGCCGATCGAGGCGTGCGCGAGATAGGGGCGCGAGTACCGGGCGCGCAGCGTGCGCGCCGCCTCCGGCGCGCTTTCGGCCACGCGTTCCTCGACCACCTTCGTCTCGATCGGCTGCGCCTTCAGCCAGTCGGCGAGCGTCGCTGCATCGGGGAGCGTCTCGCGCTCCGTCCAGGCCGCGCCGACGCTCAGCCGCTCGAGTGCCTTGACCGCGACCTCCTCGCGCTTCGCGAGCACGCCGACGAAACTCCCGTCGCGCACAATCGCGACGACGCCGTCGAGCGCGCGTGCCTTCGCGTCGTCGATCGACAGGAGCACCGCGCCGGGGGAGGGCGGCCGCAGCACCCGTCCGTGCAGCATGCCCGGCAGGTCGAGGTCGTGCACGAAGCGTGGCCGGCCGAACGCCTTGTCGGGAATGTCGAGCCGCAGCATCGCGGTGCCGATGACGCGGTGCTCGGACTTCGGACGCACCGCGGCGGTCGCCTCACGATCGAGCAGCGCGGGGTCGGCGAGCGCCCAATAGCTCGTGTGCGCGCCACCGACCGCGACGATCTCGCCGTCGATCACCTGGAGCCGGTCCACCGGCCGGCCGAGGCGCGCCGCGGCGACCTCCATATATATGGTGCGCGCCTCGGCGCAGGCGTAACGCAGGGCGGTGCCGGACTCCTGGATCGACAGGCTGCCCGAGGTGACGGCTTCGTCCGGGCTCCCCGCGGTCGTCGCGGCGATCATCCGCACCCGCGCCGGCGCGATGTCCAGCTCGTCGGCGACGATCTGCGCGAGCGCCGTGGCGATACCTTGGCCAAGCTCGACCTTGCCCGAGCGCACCTCCACGACGCCCTCGGGCAGGAACCGCAGCCACTGGCCGAGGCGGCGGTTGATATGCAGGCTGCCCGGGAGCTTCGGCCGCTCGTCCGGGCCGCCGGCGTCGAGGCGGAACGCGAGGTTCATGCCTTCGCACCCCCGGCCGCCCGCAGGACGGCGCGTACGAGCCGGTTGTGCGCGCCGCAGCGGCAGAGGTTGCGGTCGAGCGCCGCGCGCACGTCGGCTTCCGCCGGGGCCGCGTTCTCCGCGAGCAGCGCGGCGGCGCTGACGAGGATGCCCGAGAGGCAGTAGCCGCACTGCGCCGCCTGCTCGTCGATCACTGCGCACTGAAGCGGATGCGGGTGCTCCGGCGTGCCGAGGCCTTCCAGGGTGACGATCGTCTTGCCGACTGCCGACCAGAGCGGCGTATCGCACGAGGCGACCGCGCGGCCGTCGATCAGCACGAAGCACGCGCCGCACTGGCCGGTGCCGCAGCCGAAGCGCGCGGCCTTGAGGCCGAGGTCGTTGCGCAGCACGTACAGGAGCGGCGTGTCCTCGGCGGCGGAGACCTCATGCTCGGCGCCGTTGACGGTGAGGCGGAGGGTCACTCGCTCAATCCACCTTCGCGCCCGAGATCTTCACGACCTTCGCCCACTTCTCGATGTCGGCCCGCATGTACTTGTCGAATTCGGCCGGCGCCATCGTCATCGGCACCGCGCCCTGCTTCGCCCAGTCCGCCTTGACGTCGGGGCTGCTGACGATCTTGGCGATCTCCGCGTTGAGCTGGTCGACGATCGGCTTGGGCGTTCCGGCCGGCGCCATGATGCCGAGCCAGATGGTCGCCTCGTAGCCGGGCACCCCCGCCTCCGACACCGTCGGGATCTCGGGCATCACCGCCGAGCGCGTGGCGCCGCTCGAGGCGATCGCCCGCACCTTGCCGGACTCGGCGAGCTTCGACATCACGGTGATCGCGTCGAACATCATCTCCACCTGGCCGCCCATCACGGCCGTGCGCGCGCCCGAGCTCTCCTTGTGCGGCACGTGCACGATGTTCACGCCCGCCATCGCCTTGAAAAGCTCGCCCGCCATGTGATAGGGCGTGCCGTTGCCGGAGGAGGCGTAGTTCAGCTTGCCGGGGTTCGCGCGCGCGAGATCGAGCAGCTCCTTCAGGTTCTTCGCCGGCACCGCCGGGTTCACGACCAGCAGCAGGTCGGAGTAGTTGATGGGGGCGACCGGCACGAGGTCGGTCATCAGCTTGTACGGCTTCTTCGCCACCAGCGACTCGTTCACCGTGTGGGTGTTCGACATCACGAGCAGCGTGTAGCCGTCGGGCGCCGACTTCGCCACCGCGTCCGCGCCGATGATGCCGCCGCCACCCACGCGGTTCTCGATCACGAAGTTTTGGCCCATCGGCTTTTCGAGCCGCTGTCCGAGGTAGCGCGCGTAGATGTCGGCTGGACCGCCCGCCGAGAACGGGCTGATGATCTTGACCGGCTTGTTGGGGTAGGTCTGCGCCCACGCGGGCAGGGCGACGAGCGCGGAGGCGGCGAGCGCGAGTAGCGTGCGGGTGGCGTACGGCATCGGGTTCTCCTCTAGTGGTCGAGCGCCCCGCTGTCCTTGTCCTATTTCTTCGGCGACCGGGGCTCGCGGCCGGTTTTAGCACAAATGGTGCTAACCTCGCCACGCTTCCGCGTCGCGAAGGAGCCTTCCAATGATCGGTCCGCATCGCCTTGTCAGGCACGAGTTTCCCTGGGGCGCCATCGAATGGCTCGCGGGCGCCGAGGTGGGGAACAGCATGGAGCTCGCGCTCGCGCGCCTGCGCGTGCAGCCCGGCAAGTCCGGCGACGCGCACCTGCACCGCAACTGCGAGGAATCGATCTACGTCGTCGACGGCGAGGTCGAGTGCGGCATCGGCGATCGCCGCATCCGCATGTCGCCCGGCGCGTGCGCGGTCGTGCCGCGGGGCGCCGTCCACACGATCCGGTGCGTGGGCACCGCGCCTGCCGAGCTGCTGCTCGGCTACTCCGCCGCGCAGCGGGAATACGCGCTCGCCGAAGGATGACCGGCGCGCCTCCGATCGTCGACGCGCACCAGCACTTCTGGGATCCGCGGGTCAACTACTACCCGTGGCTCTGCGACGAGCCGCCGATCCCGTTCCGCTACGGCGACTACCGCGCGATCCGGCGCCCTTACCTGCCGGCCGACTACTTCGCCGACGCGCGACCGCACCCGGTTGTCAAGACGGTCTATGTCGAGACCGAGTGGGACCCGCGCGACCCGGTCGGCGAGATGCGCTACGTCGAGACGTTGCGGCGCGACACCGGCTTCCCCACCGTGGCGGTGGCGCAGGCGCGGCTCGATCGGGAGGATGCCGCCGGAGTGCTCGAGCGGGAGGCGACATTCCCGTTCGTGCGCAGCATCCGCCACAAGCCGCGCGCGAACCGCTCGCCCGCGGAGGGCACGCCCGGGGGCATGACCGACGCGCGCTGGCGCGCCGGTTTCGCGCTCCTCGGGCGCAACCGGCTGCGCTTCGATCTGCAGACCCCGTGGTGGCATCTCGCGGAGGCCGCGCAGCTCGCGCAGGACTTCCCGTCGCAGCAGATCGTCCTCAACCACACCGGGCTCCCCGGCGACCGCAGCGCGGAAGGCATCGCGGCGTGGCGGAACGGCATGGCGACCCTCGCGCGCTGTCCGAACGTCGCGGTGAAGATCTCGGGGCTCGGCGTGCCCGGACGCCCATGGACGGTGGAAGCGAACCGCGAGATCGTGCTGACGACCCTCGATCTCTTCGGCCCGGACCGCTGCATGTTCGCGAGCAACTTCCCGGTCGACGGGCTGTGCGCCACGTTCGACGCGATCTACGCCGGCTTCCGGACGATCGTCCGCGACCTGTCCGCGGACGAGCGGCGCAAGCTTTTCCACGACAACGCCATTCGCGTCTACGCGATCGACTAGTTCAATGAGGCCAGCGGCATGAGACCAGCGCCATGACCACCAAACCCCGCCTCGGTTACGTCGGCGTCGGGCTGATGGGCCTCCCGATGGTGAAGCACCTCCTGCCGCGCGGCTACGCGATCAAGGCCTTCGATAT
The DNA here is from genome assembly GCA_963747775.1 of uncultured beta proteobacterium. Taxonomy (GTDB): domain Bacteria; phylum Pseudomonadota; class Gammaproteobacteria; order Burkholderiales; family SG8-39; genus JAGVSZ01. The sequence goes on along the minus strand of CAVVGT010000009.1, from coordinate 297,414 downwards.
CGTTCCGACGCAGATCGAGGCCGCGCGCACGGCCGGTGCGCAGCCGGCGCTGTCGCCGGTGGACGCCGCAACGGACGTCGACTTCGTGCTCCTCAATCTGCCGACCAACGAGGCGGTCGAGCAGGCGGTGTTCGGCATCGACGGCGTCGCGACCGCGCTCTGCCCACCGCAGCTCCTGATCGATTTCTCGACCATCAAGGTCGACAAGTGCAAAGCCTGGGCCGCGCAGCTCAAGGAGAAGACGGGTTGCCGCTGGGTCGACGCGCCGGTGTCCGGCGGCCCGCCCGCGTCGGGTTCGGGCACGCTGACCGTAATGGCGGGCGGCGAGGTCGCGGACATCGAGCGCGCGCGGCCGCTCTTCTCCGACATCGCAGCGCGGTTTACGCACATGGGACCGACCGGTGCGGGGATGGTCGCGAAGATGCTGAATCAGCTCATCGTCGGTTGCGGCCACGCGGTCATGGCGGAGGCGCTCGTGCTCGCCGAGTCGGCCGGCATCGACGCCGCGAAGCTGCCCGAGTGCCTCGCCGGCGGACACGCCGACGGCTCGCTGCTGCAGAAGCTCTACCCGCGCATGGTGCAGCGCGACTTCGCGCCGCTCGGCTACGCGCGCCAGCTGCTCAAAGACCTGGAGATGGTCAACGAGTTCGCGGCGGGGCTGAAGGCGCCCACGCCGATGATGGGGGAGGCGCTGTCCCTGTACCGGATGCTGATCCACCTGGGGTACGCGGAGCTCGACACCGGCGCGCTGCTGAAGCTGTACGACCGCTGACCGCGCCGATCGACCATGGAAAGGGGATGACGATGACGAGGCTACTTCTGTGCGTACTCGCGGCCGCGGCCGCGCTCGGGCTCAATGGCTGCGCGACGACGACCGGCAACCAGTCCGGGTTTCTCGGGCGCACCGTCGACTTCGAGCCCGCGCCCGACGGCAGCGGTGCGCTGGTCTATCGTCGCCCGGGGTTCAAGCCGGGCGACGGCGCGAAGTACACGCGGTTCATGATCGACCCGGTCCTGGTCTGGTACAGCCCGCAGTCCGATTACAAGGGCATCTATCCGGACGAGCTGAAGGCGATCACGGACTACTTCCGGACCACCACGGTCGGTCAGCTGCAGGACCGCTACCCGGTGGTGGCCGAGCCGGGACCGGACGTCGTGCGGATCCGCGCGGCGATCGTGGACCTGCATCGCGACAACCCGATCCACCTCTATCAGTTCACGCCGGTGGGGCTCGTCTTCACCGGCGTGAAGGAGGCGACGGGCCTCGACGCGGTCACGCGCGAGCGGGTCGCCGCCGGCAACAGCTACATCATCGCGGCGACGATCGAGGTCGGCTTCTACGAGAGCACCACGAACCAGCTGCTGGGGGCGTACCGCGACAGCGCGCGTGCCAGCCCGATCCGCCAAGAAGCCGGCGGCGCCACCTGGGGACAGGTGAAATCGGCGCTCGACGCCTGGGCGAAGAAGCTGCGCGCGCGGGTCGACGCCGCGCAGGCCGGGCGCTGAGCCCCGCAACGCCGGGCACGCCGGTCTGCTCCGCAACCTGATCCGCAGCCTGCTCGGCGCGCAGCGTCCGCGCGGGCACGCCACCTCGGGCGCGCAATCGCCCGAAGACCTGCGACGCGAGGCCGAAGCACACGAGCGTGCCGGACGGCTCGACGAGGCGCTGGCGTGCTACCGCGCATGGGCGAAGCGCGATCCGCGCGCGGTCGACGCCTGGCTCGGGGTGGGCAACGTGCTCGCCGACCTCTGGTCGATCGAGGAGGCGCTCGCGGCCTATCGCACCGCGTTCGAGCTGGCGCCGGAATCGGCGTCCATCGCCTCCGGCATCCTCTTCTTCAGCCACTATCTTGCCCCCGCCGACCCGGACGGCCTGTTCGAGCTCCACCGCCGCTACGGCGCGCTGATGCGGCGGACGCGTCCGCCCCGAGGCGGGGAAGTCCTACCTGCGCCGGAACCCGGGCGACGCGTCCGCATCGGCTACGTGTCGCCGAACTTCTCGCGGCATTCGGTGGGGTACTTCATCGCCCCGGTCATCGCCGCCCACGACCGGAGCCGGTACGAGGTCTTCTGCTACTACACGCACCGGCTGTCCGACGACACCACCGATCGGATCCGGCAAACGGCCGACGGGTGGCGGGACGTCGCCAAAGCCAGCGACGACGCGCTGGAGGCGCTCATCCGCGAGGACGCGCATCGACATCCTCGTCGATCTCGCCGGCCACACTGCGGGCAACCGGCTGGCGGTGTTCGCGCGCAAGCCGGCGCCGGTGCAGGTGACCTGGCTCGGCTATCCCGGACACCACCGGCCTGGACGACGATGGACTGCCGCATCACGGACGCAGTCGCCGATCCGGCGCCGGAGGCTGACGCGCGGCACACCGAGCGGCTGCTGCGCCTCGAGGGCGGCTTCCTCGCCTACGAGCCGCCGGCGGACTGCCCGGCGGTCGCCGCCGCGCGAGCGCCACGCCGGTCGTGTTCGGCTCGTTCAACAACGTCGCGCAAGCTCACGCCAGCGACGATCGCGGTCTGGGCCGACATCCTCGCGCGCGTGCCGGGCGCGCGGCTGGTGCTGAAGTCCGGGCCGCTCGACCGCGCGGAGACCCGCGACCGGGTGCTGGAGCGCTTCGAGCGCCGCGGCGTCGCCGGCCGCGCGCATCGAGGTGGCGGGCTGGCGCGAGGATCGCGCGAGCATCTCGCGACCTACGCCGAGGTCGACATCGCGCTCGACACCTTCCCCTACAACGGCACGACCACGACCTGCGAGGCGCTGTGGATGGGCGTGCCGGTGGTGTCGCGCGTCGGCGACCGGCACATGTCGCGGGTCGGCGCATCGCTCCTCGGCTGCGTCGGCCTCGGCGAGCTCGCGGCGCAATCGGACGCGGCGTATGTCGCGACGGCAGTGGCCCTCGCGCACGATGGAGCGCGTCGCGCGGCGCTGCGCGCCGGCTTGCGCGATCGGCTGCGCGCGTCGCCGCTGCTCGACCATGCCGGCTTCACGCGGCGGTTGGAGGCACGCTATCTGGAGGCGTTGGCGATGCGCGATGGCGAGGATCCGGCGGGCTGAGCGCGTCGCATGCGCGCAACGTCCGGCATCCGAATGGCGAAAATGCCGTTGTATTTCTTGCAGAACGGTGATATAGAACGATCGCGCGCCACACTTGGCGCGTTACTACAAGGAGATTTACATGGCTGCGAAGAAGAAAGCTGCGAAGAAGAAGGCGAAGAAGCGCTAAGCGCCACGCCCGCGTCTAGTCTGTAGACGCGAACGGCCCGGGGTCCTGACCCGGGCCGTTTTAGTTTGCAGCGCGCGCACCGCATTCGCGGCGCGTGCGACCAACCCCCGCGTGCTTCCCGGAGTCGGAACCGTCACTGCGACTAGTAGCCGATCGCCGCGCCGTCGCTGCGCGGGTCGGCGCCCCCGAGCCGCAGGCCGCTCTCCGGATCGATGGTGATGCAATGGGCGTGGCCGGCCAGCTCGTCGCGGTCGGGCCAGCGGTTGAGCGGGTGGCCGCGCCGCGCGAGCTCGGCGATCGTCGCCGGCGCGAACCGCCCCTCGAGGTTGAGCAGGTCGCGCGCGTCGTGGAGCCCGAACCGGCCCGACAGCCAGCGCGGCGCCTCGACCGCCTGCTGCGCGTTCAACCCGTAGTCGATCAGGCCGACGTACGCCTGCAGGTGGATCTGCGGCTGGCCGTCGGCGCCCATGCATCCGAGGACCTGCCACAGCTTGCCGTCGCGGACCGCAAGCGAGGCGATGAGCGTGTGCGCCGGTTTCTTGCCGGCCTCGAGGCGGTTGGGATGGTCCGGGTCAAGCGCGAAGTACGCGCTGCGGTTCTGCAGCACCACGCCGGTCCGGCCGGCGACGACCCCCGCGCCGAAGAACCCGTAGAGGCTCTGGATGAGCGACGCAGCGTTCCCGTCGGCGTCGACCGCGCCCACATATACCGTATCGCCGCGGAGGGTGCCGTAGGAGGGCACCTTGTCCCACGGCAGCGCGCGCTGCGGGTCGACCAGCCGGCGCCGCTCCTCGGCATAGGCCTTCGAGATCAGGCGTTCCATCGGCACCCGCGCGTAGGCCGGGTCCGCGAGCAGGGTGTCGCGATCGTGATACGCGAGCTGCTTCGCCTGCACGAGGTGGTGCACGTGCTCGGGTCCCAGGAACGCCCATGCGCCGACCGCGTAGCCCTCCAGGATGTTCAGCATCTCGAGCACCGTGAAGCCCTGCGTCGGGGCGGGTGTCTCGTAGATCGTGATGCCGCGATAGGTGCCGGAGATCGGCTCGCCCCAGGCCGCGGTCTGCGCGGCGAGGTCGCGCTCGTCGAAGAACCCGTCGGCGGCCTTCGCGAAGCGCGCCAGCTCGCGCCCGACCGCACCGGCGTAGAACCCCTCGCGACCTTCCACGGCGATCGCTTCGAGGGTGTGCGCGAGGTCGGGGTTGGCGAGCCTGACTCCGGCCGGCGGTGCGCTGCCTCCGGGGGCGAAGATCGCGCGCGCGGCTTCGTCGAGCGCGCCCTCCGCCAGCGTCGCCGCGATGCACTTGGCGAGCCGCTCCGTCACCGGAAAGCCGTCCCGTGCGAGCTCGACCGCCCGGCCGAGGTTGCGCGCCCACGGGACGCGGCCGTACGCCGCATGGGCCTCGCTCCAGCTCGCGACCGCGCCGGGCACGGTGAGCGTCGCCGGCAGGACGCCGCGGTACGGGATCTCGCGCAGGCCGCGCGCGTGGAACCAGCCGATGCTCGCGCCCGCCGCGGCGCGGCCGGCGCCGTCGAGGTAGCGCACCCGATCGTGCTGCGCATCGTAGATCGAGCCAGAACGCGTCGCCGCCGACGCTCGTCATGTGCGGATAGATGACCGCGAGCGCGGCGCTCGCCGCGATCGCGGCGTCGATGGCGGAGCCGCCCGCCTGCAGCGCCTCGACGCCGGCCTGCGAGGCGAGCGCGTGGGGCGAGACGACCATGCCGTGCGGCGCCATGGTGACCGGACGACCGGTCTCGAAGTCGGTGCGGTGAGGGGACATGGGCGCGCCGGAGTATCGCTGCGCGACCTGCGCCTGTCCATGGCCGGGATCGCGGTAAGCTCACGCGCTCCACCACGCAGAGGCGCAGCGATGGCGTTGGTCGAAGGCACCGTGCTCTGGACGGCACCGCGCGAACGGGCGGAGGCGAGCGAGCTCGCCCGCTACCGGCGCTGGCTCGCGGAGCGCAAGGGGCTGCGGTTCGACGACTATGCGTCCCTGCACCGCTGGTCGGTCGAGCGCCTCGAGGACTTCTGGGCCTCGCTGTGGGAGTTCCTGGCGATCCGGTCGTCGGCGCCGTTCGCGCGCGTGCTCGACGGGCGGCGGATGCCGGGTGCGAAGTGGTTCGAGGGCGCGCGGCTCAACTACGCCGAGCACGCCTTGCGCAACGCTTCGGCCCGATACCCGGCGATCCTGGCGCGGTCGGAGGCACGGCCGGCGCAGGATATTTCCTGGGCGGCGCTCGAGCGCAGCGTCGCCTCGATCGCCGCCAACCTGCGCGCGCTCGGGGTCAGGCCGGGCGATCGCGTGGCCTCGTACCTGCCCAACACTCCCGAGACCATCGCCGCGTTCCTCGCCACCGCGAGCGTCGGGGCGATCTGGTCGAGCTGCTCGCCCGACATGGGCAGCGGCGCGGTGCTCGACCGCTTCCGCCAGATCGAGCCGAAGGTCCTGTTCGCGGCGGACGGGTACCGGTACGGCGGGAAGGCCTTCGACCGGCGACCGGTGCTCGCGGAGATCGTCGCGCAGCTACCGACGCTGGAGCGCGTGGTGTTCCTGCCGTACCTCGACCCGGCCGCACGCCTGCCCGGCGCCGCGACCTACGCGAGCCTGCTCGAGTCGGACGCGCCGCTGGCGTTCGAGCAGGTGCCCTTCGATCACCCGCTCTGGATCGTCTACTCCTCCGGGACGACCGGCGTGCCCAAGGCGATCGTGCACGGACACGGCGGGATCGTGATCGAGCACCTGAAGACGCTGCTGCTGCACCAGGACATGCGGGCCGGCGACCGCTTCTTCTGGATGTCGAGCACGGGCTGGATCGTGTGGAACCTGCTGGCGAGCGGATTGCTCGCGGGCTGCACGCTGGTGACCTTCGACGGCCATCCGTCGTGGCCGGACGCGGGCGAGGTGTGGCGCGTCATCGGCGAGACCCGGACGCGGCACTTCGGCTGCGGCGCGGCGCTCATTGCGGGATGGATGAAGTCGGGTGTGGAGCCCGCGGGCGTCGCCGATCTCGCGGCGCTCGATGCGATCAGCGTGACGGGGTCGCCGCTGAGCGTCGACGCGTTCGAGTGGCTCTATCTGAAGGTCAAGCGCGATTGGTGGGTCGCGCCGATCAGCGGCGGCACCGACATCGCGTGCGGCTTCGTCGCGGGGTGCCCGATCCTCCCGGTGACGGCGGGCGAGATGCAGGCGAAGTGCCTCGGCGTCGCGGTCGAGGCGTTCGACGAGGCGGGTTGTCCGCGGGTCGGCGAGGTCGGGGAGCTGGTGGTGACCGCGCCGATGCCGACGATGCCGCTCTGCTTCTGGAACGACCCGGGGGCACCCGCTACCGCGAGAGCTACTTCGAGACCTACCCCGGCAAGTGGCGCCACGGCGACTGGATCCGCTTCACCGCGCGCGGCACCAGCGTGATCTATGGACGCTCCGACACCACCATCAACCGCTATGGCATCCGCATGGGCACCGCGGAGATCTACCGCGTGGTCGAGGATCTGCCCGAGGTGCTCGACAGCCTGGTGGTCGACTGCGAGTATCTCGGCCGCAAGTCGTTCCTTCCGCTGTTCGTCGTGCTGCGCCCGGGCTGCATGCTCGACGACGCGCTCAAGCAGCGCATCCGGGACCGCATCCGCGACGCGGCCTCGGCGCGCCACGTCCCGGACGAGGTGTACGCAATCGACGAGGTGCCGCGCACGCTCACCGGGAAGAAGATGGAGTTGCCGGTGCGCAAGCTCCTGCTCGGGATGCCGGTCGACAAGGTGGCGAGCGCCGATGCGATGGCGAACCCGCGCAGCCTCGCGTACTTTTCCGGCCTGGCGCGCACCTTGAACGTGGCGTAGGGCCATAGACCGATGACGACCGCGCGCGGCAAGCCGGGCACCGGACGGTGGCAGGGCGCGGTGATCGTCGACGTGATCTTCGAGGACGGTCTCCTGTTCCTCGCCGTGCAGAACTGCGGCGACGCGCCGGCCCGCAAGGTGTCGATCCGCTTCGATCGCGCGCTCCCCGGCGCGGGCGGGCGCATCGACGTCGCGGCGCTGGCGCTGTTCCGCAACATCGAGTTCCTCGCTCCGCGCAAGTCGATCCGGACGTTCCTCGACACGACCGCGAGCTGGTTCGCGCGCGATGCGCCCACCCGGTTCGCGGCGCGCGTGACCTACATGGACGCATCGGGGCGGCGGCGCAGCGCGACCGTCGCGCATGATCTCGAGATCTACCGCGACATCGGCTATGTGCGGCGCGCGGCGACCCAAGGAGGCGAAAATGGCAGTGCTGCGTGAACGTCCGTATCCTGGCTTCAACTTCCTCGTGGACCTCGGCACCGGTAACACGGACGGTCCGGAAAGCGGCTTCAGCGAGGTGGTCTTTCCCGAGTTCGCCCTCGACGTCATCGAGTACCGCAGCGGCAACTCGAAGGAGAACAGCGTCATCAAGCTGACCGGCCTGGAGCGCCACGGCAATGTCGTCCTGAAACGCGGCGTCGTGGGCTCGCTCAATCTCTATCAATGGTGGAACCAGGCCCGCAATGGCGATCATAACGCTGCCCGCAACGTGGTTATCCAGCTCCAGAACGAGGACCACAGCGCGGTGGTCCTCACGTGGAAGCTGCTGCGTGCCCGTCCCGTGAAACTGCTCTACGCGGGCCTGAAGGCGGCCGGTCAGGAGCTCGCGGTGGAGCACCTCGAGCTCGCCTTCGAGCGCATCGAGATGGAGTGAGTCCGGCCACTTCCGCCTCGATTTCGCAAGGGCTAGACTCAGATTGGCGCGCGACGTTCGCGCGCGCCGCCACACCAAGGAGACCGACCATGGCATTGCGCATTGGCGACGAAGCCCCCGATTTCACGGCGGAGACGACCGACGGGGAAGATCCGCTTCCACGACTGGATCGGCAGCGGGTGGGCGATCCTGTTCTCGCATCCGAAGGACTTCACCCCGGTCTGCACCACCGAGCTCGGCTACATGGCGCGGCTCAAGCCCGAATTCGACCGCCGCAACTGCAAGATCCTCGGCCTGAGCATCGACCCGGTTGCCGACCACGACCGCTGGGTCGAAGGACATCGAAGAGACGCAAGGCGCCGCGGTGAACTACCCGATGATCGGCGACGCCGACCTGCACGGTGGCGAAGCTCTACGACATGATCCATCCCAACGCGAGCGGCACGACCGGGCAGCGCACGGCGGCCGACAACGCGACGATCCGTTCGGTGTTCGTGATCGGGCCGGACAGGAAGATCAAGGCGACGCTCACCTACCCGATGAGCACCGGGCGCAATTTCGACGAGGTGCTGCGGCTGCTCGACTCGATCCAGCTGACGGCGCAGCACAAGGTCGCGACGCCGGTGAACTGGAAGCAGGGCGAGGACGTCATCATCCTCGCATCGGTGTCCGAGGCCGAGGCGAAGAAGAAGTTTCCCGACGGCTGGAAGGCGCCGAAGCCGTACCTGCGCATCGTGCCGCAGCCGAAATGAGCGGGTCGGTGCAGCTCCGCCGCGAGATCCGTGCGTTCCTCGAGCGGCGCGGCGCGGCGTTGAGCGAAGCGGTCCGGAACTACCCGACGCCGATCGCGCGCTGCGACGATCAGCTCCCGGCGCTGCTCGAGTCGCGGCGCGAAGTGCTGCGGCTGCAGGAGGAGGCGGACGCGACCCTCGTGGAAGCGTTCGCGCGGGCGGCCGGGCGCTGGGACGACGCCGCGGCGCTGTCGCTCGCCGCGCGAGCGCAGCGGGTGCTCCAGGCGAGCTAGACCCCGGATGCGGACCGCCGCACGAGCTCTTCCCAGAGCCCGTCGGTGGACCTGCGAAACACGAGGTCGGCGTCGGCGTCGATCACGAACCAGAATCCGCTCCGGACCTCGTGCTCGAGCTCGCCGGGCTGCCAGGCGACCAGTCCGGCGATGTAGCGCGCGCGCTCGGCGTCCTGCTCGATGATGCGGTCGACGATCTCGACGTCCGTCGCGAGGTACATGTCGTCGAGCAGCGCGACCGAGCGCCCGCCCGGGCTGTCGTTGCGGTGGACGACCGCGAAGAGGGTGTTGGTGTAGACCGGGCCGCCGAGAAACACCGGGTCGACCACTTTCTGCGATGGCGCGTGGTCGGGGAACAGCTTGCCGAGCGTCACCTGGGTCGGGCGATTGATGATGAATCCGACGTGCTGCCCGTTCGGGAGCGCGCGCGCGAACAGGATCGTGCGCGCGTAGAACTCCCCGAGCTCGGGCTTCGCGACGAGCATCATGGGTTGCGAGAGGTCCGCGGCACGTGCGGTCGCTCCGAGGGCGACCAGCGCGCAGGCGAACACGAAAAGACCGATGCGGCGCAGGCGAGCAGTCATGCGACGTCTCCTTCCAACAGGCCAAGCGTTCACCGCCGGCCAGGGACCTGGAAGCGCCGCCTGGCGGGCGCCCATGCCCGTTGCGGTGCAAGAAGCGCGCCGCAGGCCGGGTCGGACGGTCACGCGCGGAAACTAGTTCCTGTTGCCGGGCCCGCGCCGATCCGATAGCGCGAAATTGCCTGCTTCGGGGCCGGACGGGTGGGGAAAAGTGCCCGGAAAAGTGCGGCAAACGCCCGGTCGCGGTGCAGTGGGCCGTGCTGCCGCACCACCGCATGACGAGCGGGCGGCAGGCTCGTCCGCACGGGCGGGCGAGAGCTGCACTAGACTGCGGGCCTTGCAACTTCGCCTCGAGGGCGCCGCGGTTAGAGCGACCCCGGCGCCCCCGTGCAACCCACGCTCCGGCACTCCCGCCTGGCAGAGCACCTCGCCGGGCTGTTCGACGCAGCCGATCCGGCGGTCCTCGCCGAGATCAAGGCGAACACCGAGTGGATCACGCTCGCCGGCGGCGAGACGCTGTTCCATCGCGGCGATCCGGGCGACGCCGCCTACGTCGTCATCAGCGGGCGGCTGCGCATCCTCGATGGCGCGCGCGCGCTGAACGAGGTCGGCGCGGGCGAAACGCTCGGCGAGATGGCGCTGCTGTCCGGCGAGCCGCGCTCGGCCACCGTCCACGCCGTACGCGACTCGCTGCTCGCGCGGCTTCCGGCAGACGCCTTCCTCGGTCTCGTCCATCGCCATCCGAGCGTGCTGCGGCGGATCGCGGGGTTGCTGGTCGAGCGACTGCGCCGCTCCACGCAGTCGCCCCCACGCGCCCGCTCCGGCGTGCGCACCGTCGCGATCGTGCCTGCAGACGCGAACGTCTCGATCGCAGCATTCGTGCGGCGACTGGTCGATGCACTCGCCGTTCACGGCGCGACGCGGCACCTCGACGCGCACGAGGTCGATCGCGAGCTCGGCCGCGACGGGATCGCCGGCTGCGCGGAGAGCGACGCCGCGGCCGTCCGGCTGGTCGAATGGCTGAACGAGCAGGAGCTGCGGCATCGCTTCGTGGTATACGAGACCGCACCCGGCTCGCGCTGGACCGAGCGCGCCCTGCGCCAGGCCGACCACGTGCTGTTCGTCGCGGAGGCCGGCAGCGCCCACGACGCGCGCGAGATCGAGCGCTGCCTCGCGGGTCGTGCGCCGGGATCGCAGGCGCCGCGCGCGAGCATCGTCTTCGTTCGTCCGCTGCGCGCCACGTTGCCGACGGGCACCGGGCGACTCCTCGACCGGTTCAGGCTCGACGCGCACTACCACATCGCGATGGACTCGCCCGCGGATTTCGCGCGGCTCGCGCGCTGTCTCGCCGGGGAGGCGATCGGGCTCGTGCTCGGCGGGGGCGGCGCCCGCGGATTCGCGCACCTGGGCGTGCTGCGCGCGCTGGCCGAAGCCGGCGTGCCGATCGATTGGGTGGGCGGAACGAGCATCGGCGCGATCATCGCCGCGCTCGTCGCGCAGGGCGTTCCTCCAGACGAGGCGCTCGGACGCTGCCGGGAGCACTTCCAGGCGCTGAAGGATCCGACGCTCCCGCTCGTGTCGCTGCTCGCGGGGCGTCGCATTCGCGGCCGGCTCGACGACGCCTTCGGGACGCTCGCGATCGAGGACCTGCCGCTGCCCTACCTTTGCATCTCGACCAACCTCTCCCGGGCGGCGCAGGCGGTGCACGAGCGCGGCCCGGTCGCCCCGGCGCTGCGCGCGAGCATCTCGCTCCCGGGCATCCTTCCCCCGATGCGCCTGGGCGACGACCTGCACGTGGACGGCGGGCTGGTGAACAACCTGCCGATCGACGTGATGATCGCCAAGCCCGAGATCGGCGCGGTCATCGCGGTGGACGTCGGGGCCGAGCTGGAAATGGCGGCGCCGGCAGGCTTCGAGCCCGAGGTGTCGGGCTGGCGCGTGCTGTGGGAGCGGTTCGCGCCGCGCCCCGGCGCGGCCCGACCGCCGACGATCATGAGCGTATTGACGCGGAGCTCCTTCGTCGCGAGCGTCTATTGGACACGCGAGCGCCGCACTGCGGAGCAGGCGAGCCTGTACCTGCGCATTCCCGTCGCCGATCTGCGCCTGCTCGCGTTCGAGCGCATCGACGTGATCGCGGCGCGCGGCTACGAGGCGACGCGCGAGGCGATCCGGAAGTGGTGGGAAGCGCGGAACTCGATCGACGCAGGCGACCGCGCTGCGCCTGCGGGTGGCCCGAGCTAGTAGGAACGCGGCAGCCCGAGCACGTGCTCGGCGATGTACGAGAGCACGAGGTTGGTGGAGATCGGCGCGATCTGATAGAGGCGCGTCTCGCGGAACTTGCGCTCGACGTCGTACTCCTCCGCGAACGCGAAGCCGCCGTGGGTCTGCATACACATGTCGGCAGCCTGCCATGACGCCTCGGAGGCGAGCTGCTTCGCCATGTTCGCCTCGGCGCCGCACGGCTTGCCGTGCTCGTACAGCTCGCACGCGCGCTCGACCATGAGCGCTGCCGCGCGGATCGACATGTAAGCGCGCGCGATCGGGAACTGGACGCCCTGGTTCTGCCCGATCTGCCGCCCGAAGACCTTGCGTTCAACGGCGTAGTTCCGCGCCTTGTCTATGAACCAGCGGCCGTCCCCCACGCACTCGGCGGCGATGAGGATCCGCTCGGCGTTCATCCCGTCGAGGATGTAGCGGAAGCCCTTGCCTTCCGCGCCGATGAGATTCTCGGCCGGCACTTCCATGTTGTCGAAGAACACCTCGGTCGTGGAGTGGTTGATCATCGTCCGGATCGGCTTGATGGTCAGGCCATTCCCGAGTGCCTTGCGCATATCGACCAGGAACACCGACATGCCGTCGGTCTTCTTTGCCCCGTCGTCCCGCCGCGCGGTGCGTGCGAGCAGCAGCATCAGGTCGGAGTGCTCGGCGCGCGAGGTCCACACCTTCTGGCCGTTCACGACGTACTTGTCGCCCTGGCGGACGGCCATGGTGCGGATTGAGGTGGTATCGGTGCCGGCGGTCGGCTCGGTCACGCCGAACGCCTGCAGGCGCAACTCGCCGGTCGCGATCTTCGGCAGGTACGCGCGCTTCTGCGCTTCGGTCCCGTGGCGGAGCAGCGTGCCCATGATGTACATCTGCGCGTGCGTCGCGGCGCCGTTTGCGCCGCTCGCCTGGATCTCCTCGAGGATCGCCGCGGCGAAGGAGAGCCCCAGGCCGCTGCCGCCGTACTGCTCGGGGATCAGGCACGACAGGTAGCCCGCCTCGGTGAGCGCGCGCACGAACTCGGTCGGGTACTTGCGCTCGCGATCGAGCGCGCGCCAGTACTCGCCGGGAAAGCCGGCGCACAGCTTCGACACGGCGGTGCGGATTTCCTGCAGGTCCTGCTCGCGGGTGCTCATGGGGGAGAGGGGATCGTTCGATGGGAAGGGCAGGCTATGATAGCGCCCTCGCTCAAGTTGATGCCGTACAGATGCCAAGAGTCCCTGCATCGGCCGCCCTCGCGCGCTTCCGGATCATCGATCTCACGCGGGTGCGCGCCGGCCCGACCTGCGTCAAGCAGTTCGCGGACTTCGGCGCCGACGTCATCAAGGTCGAGTCGCCGCCCGGCGTCGACCCGAACGAGGACATGGGCGGCCCGCGCCACGGCCCCGACTTCCAGAACCTGCACCGGAACAAGCGCTCGATCACGCTCAATCTGAAGCAGGCGGAGGGGCGTGCCATCCTGCTCAAGCTGGTGGAGACGGCCGACGTCGTCGTCGAGAACTACCGGCCCGACGTGAAGGTCCGCCTCGGCGTGGACTACGAGTCGCTCCGGGCGGTGAATCCGCGCATCATCCTGGCGAGCATCTCCGGGTTCGGGCAGGACGGCCCGTACCGCGAGCGGCCCGGCTTCGACCAGATCGCCCAGGGCATGAGCGGGCTCATGTCGGTCACCGGCCACCCGGGGCAGGGTCCGATGCGCACCGGTGCGGCGATCGCCGACCTCTCCGCGGGGTACTTCGCGGCGCTCGGGATCATGACGGCCCTGCTCGAGCGCGAGCAGTCGGGCGAAGGCCAGTGGGTCCAGTCGTCGCTGCTGCAGTCGGGGATCGCGCTCATGGACTTCCAGGCGGCGCGCTACCTGATGAAAGGCGAAGTCCCGCCGCAGGTCGGCAACGATCACCCGACCAGCATGCCGACCTCGGCCTACAAGACCGCCGACGGCTACATCAACATGGGCGCCTCCGGCGACGGCATGTGGCTGCGACTGTGCAAGGCAATCGGCCGCACCGATCTTTACGAACGGGCGGAATTCAAGGGGCAGGCCGACCGGGCGAAGCACCGTGCGGCGCTCAACGCGGCGCTGAACGAGACCTTCGGCGAGCGGACCAGCGCCGCTTGGATCGGGATCCTCAACGAAGCCGGCGTGCCGTGCGGTCCGATCTACGCGGTGGACAAGGTGTTCGACGACCCTCAGGTGCAGCACCTCGATGCGGCGGCGCCGGTCGAGCACCCGACGCTCGGCACGATCCGGCTCGTCAACCAGGCGGTGAGGCTCTCGCGCACGCCGGCCTCGCTCGCGACCGCGACCCCGGAGCGCGGCGAGCACACCGAAGAGGTCCTGCACGAGCTCGGCTACGGTACGGCGGACATCGTGCGGCTGCGCGACGCGCGGGCGATCTAGGGATGCGGCGCGTTTCCCTGGGCGTCGCCTGCGCCGTTTGCATCGTCGCGGGCACGGTGTCGGCGCAATCGGACTTTCCGTCGAAGCCGATCCGGTACGTCGTCCCGCTGCCGCCCGGCGCCGGCGCGGACTTCATCGCGCGCCTGGTCACGGAGAAGATGGCCGCCGACCTCGGGCGTCCGATCGTGGTCGAGAACCGCGCCGGCGCGTCCGGCTCGATCGGCTCCGAATTCGTCGCGAAAGCGCCGCCGGACGGCTACACGCTGCTGCAGTGCTACGTCGTCACGCACGGCACCAATCCGGCCGTTTCGAAGCTGCCCTACGACGCGGTGAAGGACTTCGCGCCCGTCGGCATGCTCGCCACGACCTCCAACGTGCTCGTCGTCAACGAGAAGGCGGGCGTGAAGTCGCTGCCCCAGCTCGTCGCGGCGCTCCGCGCGAAGCCGCAGAGCCTGAGCTACGCGAGCACCGGCACGGGCTCCGCCACCCACCTCACGATGGAATACCTGGAGCAGCAGGCCGGCATCGACCTCGTTCACGTCCCCTACAAGGGGGCCGGGCCGGCGATGACCGATCTGCTGGGCGGCCAGGTCGAGGCCATGTTCCCCAGCCTGATCACGGCGCTGCCGCACATCAAGACCGGGAAGCTGCGCGCCCTGGCGCTTTCCGCGCCGCAGCGCTCGCCGCTGCTGCCGGACGTGCCGACCGTTGCGGAGTCCGGGTACCCGGCGTTCAACGCGGTGCAATGGTACGGGGTGTGTGCGCCGGCAGGCACGCCGCCGGCGGTGGTGCAACGCCTGAACCGGGCCCTGAATGCCGCGCTCACCCATCCCGAGGTGCGGGCGAAACTCGCGGAGCAGTCCGCGGAGGTCGCGCCGATGTCGCCGGCGGAATTCGGCGATTACATCCGCGCGGACATCGCGAAGTGGGTCCGGCTCCTGAAAGACACGAACCTCAAGATCGAACAATGAACCTGCCGGGAGAATCGAGTGGCTGAGCTCATCACGCGGCGCGAAGGCGCAGTCGGCTGGATCGTGTTTTCGAACCCGGCGCGGTTCAACGCGATGACCTTCGAGATGTGGCGCGCTTTGCCGGAAGCGCTCGCAGCCTTCGACGCTGACCCGGCGGTGCGGCTGGTCGTCCTCGCCGGCGACGGCGACAAGGCGTTCGTGTCGGGCGCGGACATCTCGCAGTTCGAGCAGAACCGCGCGAGCGAGGATGCACGCGCGGCCTACAACCGGGCGGTGGAGGCGGCCTATCTCGCGCCGCTCCTGTGCGCGAAGCCCGTGGTCGCGAAGATCCGCGGCATCTGCATGGGCGGCGGGCTCGGGCTCGCGGCGGCGTGCGACGTGCGATTCTGCAGCGACGACGCGGTGTTCCGGATGCCCGCGGCGCGGCTCGGGCTCGGCTACAGCTACACCGGCATGCGGCGCTTCGTGCAGACGCTGGGCGCGGCGAACACCGCGGACATCTTCTTCAGCGCGCGCAAGTTCGACGCGCAGGATGCGTTGCGGATGGGTTTCGTGCGCCGCGTCGTGCTGGCCGCAGAGCTCGACGGCGAGGTCGCCGCCTACGCCGCAACGGTCGGCGAGAACGCGCCGCTATCGCTGATTGCGGCCAAGGCGGCGATCCGCGAAGTGCTTAAAGATCCCGGCGACAAGGATCTCGCCGCGCTCCAGCGGAAGATCGACGCCTGCTTTGCGAGCGCCGACTACACCGAGGGGCGCACCGCGTTCATGGAGAAACGGACGCCGGACTTCAAGGGGCGTTGAGCGGCGCCGGGCGCACGACCACCCGCACGGTCGCGCCGCTCACGGCGCTGGCGTCGATGGGCGGAATGACGCTCGGCACGGGACTGTTCAGTTGGTTCTCCCGCCGGTGCCGTCACCCGAAGGGATCTCCCGCGTGACGAGCTCCCGGTAAATGCCGCCTTCCGCCACGCTACCTCGCGTCACGCCCTGACCCTGCATCCGAGCCTGGCAGGCATCGCGCTCCTCGGTCGGCAGGGCGTTGCATCTGATGAGCGCGTTTTGCTGGTACTGCGCTGGGCCGTCATTGAGCCGGCCGCGCCTGGCCTCTTCCAAAGCAGCACCCGCTTCCCTAAGGCAGGTGGCGCGATCCTGGCTCGACTGGCCGCTCTCGCAGGCTGCGCGATCGTGTTGATACCGCGATTGAGCGTCGGCCGGGGTCGAGCCGTCCGCGGCCAGCACTACCGATGCGCCCAGGAAGGCGCTCGCGGTGCATATCGCCAGTGCGCGATAACGGATTTGCGCATGTCGTGCGTACATGTTTGTCACTCCTTCGCCGAAGCGGGTGGGCATACGGTCCGGGCACGACGGACGGCGAACTGCGGCATCCGCCGAACCGATCGCCTTCGCATCGGTTGTGATGCGAGGAAGGCTGCCGCTCGTTGTGGATCCATCGTCGGTCGCGCTCGTTATTCCCGTGCAATGCCCGTACCCGTGTGCCGCCCGGTGTCGAGAGAACCAGAGGGATCAATCGTTTAACGCAGCGTGTTCGCCAACGGGCGATTCGGACGCGATCCGGCTGTCGCTGATCGGCGACGCGGTACGGCGCGAGAGCTTCACAAAGCGGACGACCCTCTCGAGAGACGAGCGCGAGCGCGATGTCGCCGACGGCCAACAGCCGGTGGCGCTCAATGTGGACCGCCACGCACCGCGCAGGGCGAGCGAAGCGACTCACGCTTCGCCAATGCTCATCGCGGGGCACTCAATCGGCCTTGTCGTCGGCGGCCGACGCTCACGTGCGCGAGCCAGTTGATCCTTGCCCCAGAGGAAGCCCCGGTCCCGCGGAGCGGAGCGTCCTCGGGGAGCGTCCCCTACTTCTTGGCGTCAGCCATGCACTTCTCTTTGTCGGCGCCGGTCAGCTTGTCGCACTTCTTGGTGTCGCCCTGCGCATAGGCGCCGGTGACGAAGCCCGCGAACAAGGTGGCCAGCAATATCTTGATAAGGCTTTGCATCGCATTGCTCCTTTTCGGTTCTTACAACCCTGCGGTAGAAACTGCCCGGTCCGGGCGCAAGACATTGCCGCCAGCCCCGGGCACCACCCTCGCGTTGTCGAGGGCAGGCGATGGTGTGCAATTGGTGTGCCAGGGCGCGATCGCGGTTGGCGGTGCGACTCGCGCCCTACGCCGGGGCGCCTCTCCGAGAGGCCGCGGGGACGGCTACCCCAGGTTCATCACGGTCCCGGACAGGTGACTTGCCCGGTCGGAGGCGAGGAACGCGACCGTATCGGCAACCTGCTCGGGCTCGATCACCCGCCCGAAGCTGCCGTCCTTGAGGACGTCGTCGGCTCGCGACTCGTCCCCGTACTTCTGCTTCGCCACGTTGCGCACCAGGGTCATGATGCGGTCGGTGCGCGTCGCCGGGGGATGCACCGCGACCACCCGCACGCCGAACTCCGGCGTCTTGCCGCCGAGGCCCTTGGTGAACGCTGCGAGCCCGGCGTTCGCCACCGCCCCGCAGATGTACTCGTAGCTCGGCTTCTCGCCGGCCATGCCGATCACGTTCACGATCACACCGCGCCCGCGCGCCTTCATCGCGCCGAGCACCTCGCGCGTCATGTTGACGTAGCCGAAGAGCTTGAGGTCCCAGGCATGGCGCCACTTGGCCTCGTCGATGTCGAGCACCGAGCCGCCCGGGATGTCGCCCGCATTGTTGACGAGAATGTCCACCGCGCCGGCGGCCGCCGCGACGCGCTTCACCGCCGCCCCGTCGCGCAGGTCCGCCGCGTGCAGCGCCACCTCGGCCGAACCCTGCGCGCGCACCGCGGCGCGCGCGGCGTCGAGCCGCCCCTGGTCGCGCGAGACGAGGTGCAGGTTGCACCCCTCCGCCGCGAAGCGCATCGCGCACGCGAGCCCGATCCCCTTCGACCCGCCGGTAATGAGCACGCTCCTGCCCTTGAGTCCGAGGTCCATGATCGCTCCTTCTCCTGGAAAGCGGCGATGGTATAACTAGCGCGATGGAACGCGCACCGACGACGGTCGAACGCGGGGGTGGACTGCAGCCGGCGCTGGCGGTCACGTGCCGGCCGCTCGCCGAGGCGCGAACGCTGCCGCGTCGCGTGTACACCGATCCGGAGATCTTCACGATGGAGGGGCGGGCGTTGTTCAACCGCCTGTGGCTCTGCGTCGGACGCGAGGAAGACCTGCCCGATGCCGGGAGCTACCTGACCCAGGCGATCGGCGGCGAGCGGATCCTGGTCGTGCGCGGCGAGGATCGGGCGCTGCGGGCGTTCTTCAATGTCTGCCGCCACCGCGGCGCGCAACTGATTGAGGAGCCGTGCGGGCGCCTGCGGGGCGCGATCGGTTGCCCTTACCACGCCTGGACTTACGCGCTCGACGGCCGATTGCTGCGCGCCCCGCGCGCCGAAGCCGGATTCCGTTTCGAGGACTACCCGCTATCGCAAGCGCGGCTCGAGATGTTCGGCGGCTTCGTGTTCGTGAACCTTGACCGCGATGCGCCTGCGCTGGGGGCAGCGCTCTCGGATCTTCCCGAGCTAAGCCGCTATCGGCTCGCCGAGCTGCGGCGCGCGCGCGCCGTCGAGTACACGGTCGAATCGAACTGGAAGGTCGTCGCGGAGAACTACAGCGAGTGCTATCACTGTGCGCTGGTGCACCCGCAGTTGAGCCGCATCAGCGATCTGACGAGCGGCTTCGCCGCGAGCGGGCGCTGCTTCAATGGCGGGCCGATGCAGCTCCGCGAGGGGTTCACGACGATGTCGATGAGCGGCACGAGCCCCCTGGCGCCCATCGCCGGGTTGTCGGAGGCCGACCACCGGCTCGTGCACTACTACCTCGTCTATCCGAACCTGATGCTCGGCCTGCATCCGCAATACGTGCTCGTTCACCGAGCGTGGCCGATTGCGCCAGACCGCACGCGCGTCGTCTGCGAGTGGCTCTTCCCGCAGCCGACCCTGGCTGCGCCCGGGTTCGATCCCGCCGACATGGTGGAGTTCTGGGATCTCACCAACCGCCAGGACTGGGTGCTGTGCGAGCGCGTGCAGCGCGGGGCGGCGTCAGCGGGCTGCGTGCCGGGGCCGTACCACCCGAGCGAGCGCTGCGTGCACGCGTTCGACAAGTGGTACGCAGAAGCAATCGCGCCGCACCTCGCCGCGGCGGCAATCGCCTGATGCCGGCTACTTCTTGACGAATCCCAGGACGCCGCTGCCGCGCGAGCGCGGGTCGCGCCGCTCCCACCGGCCGGCTTCCACCGCCGCGAGGAAGTCGGCGACGGCGGCGTTGAACGCCTCGGGGTCCTCGATGTTGATCGTGTGGCCGGCGCGCGGCATCACGAGCAGGCCGGCGGTGGGGATCGAGCGCTTCATCAGGAGGCTCGCCTCGAGGCAGGGGTCGTCCTCGTCCCCGGTCATCACCAGCGTCGGCACGTCGATCCCCTGCATGCCCTCCACGAGCTGGTAGAGGGACGGGCGGCGCATCTGGACGCCGCGCAGCGTGAGCGCGGATCCCTTCGGCGAGTGGCTGGCGAGCTGGTCGGAAAACTCCTGCCATGCACGCGGGTTCTTGTTCTGGAACTGGACGCGCGTCGGTCCGATGGCGTACTTCAGCGCCGCCTTCGCGCCTTCGACGTCGAATGCGGCGGCGGCCGCTTCGCATTCGGCCCGGAAGCCGGCCTCTTCGCCCGGCTTCGCCCCATAGCCGCAGCCGCCGATCACCAGCGAGCGTGCCCGGTTCGGATGCTTCAGACCGACGTGGAGCGTCGCGAAGCCGCCCATCGACAGTCCGACGACGTGCGCCTTGTCGACCTTGAGGTGATCGAGCACCGCGACGATGTCGTCGCGGGCGCGGTCCTGGGAGTACTTCGCGACTTCGTCGGGAACGTCCGAGGGCGGGTAGCCGCGCGCGCTATAGGTGATGCAATGGTACCGGCGCGAGAAGTACCGCATCTGCGGCTCCCAGCTGCGGTGGTCGCCGGCAAATTCGTGCACGAAGATGACCGCGTTGCCGCTGCCGGCCTCTTCGAAATAGAGCTTGACGCCGTCGCTGGCGGTAGCGTGGGGCATCGTGTCCTCCGTGGTCGCGAGAGGCGAAGCGTACCCGATCAACGGAGGGCGGTAAGATTCGGGCTTCGCCGCCGGAACCCCGCCGATGCACGACCTCGTCATCCGCAACGCGCAGCTCTACGACGGTCTGGGTGCGCCGCCGCGTCACGGCGACCTCGCAGTCAGCGGCGGTCGCATTGCGGTGATCGGCGCGGATGTCGGCACCGCGCGCGAGGTCCTGGAGGCGCAGGGCCTCGCGCTCGCGCCGGGCATCATCGACAACCATACGCACTACGACGCGCAGGTCACGTGGGATCCGGACCTCGCCGCATCCGCCGCACTAGGCGTGACCACCGCGATCATCGGCAACTGCGGCTTCACCATCGCACCGTGCCGCCCCGAGGACCGCGACCTCACGATGCGCAACCTCACGAACGTGGAGGGCATGTCGATCGAGGCGCTGCGTGCCGGCATCCGCTGGAATTTCGAGAGCTTCCCCGATTATCTGCGCGCCATCGAACACCCCGGGCTCGGCGTCAACGTCGCCGCGTTTGTCGGGCACTCGAGCGTGCGCACCTTCGTGCTGCGCGAGGATGCCCCGCAGCGCGCCGCCACGCCCGAGGAAGTCGCGCGGATGCGGGCGATCGTCGTCGAGGGCATGAGAGCCGGGGCGATCGGGTTCGCGACCTCGACCTCCCCCGCGCACAACGGCGACGGCGGCATCCCGATGCCGTCGCGGCTGGCCGACGACGCGGAGCTCTTCGCGCTCACCGGTGCGCTCGGCGAAGTGGGGCGCGGCGTGTTCATGCTCACGAAAGGCGGCCAGACCAGGATCGAGTTCCTGGAGGAGATCGCGGCGCGGAACGGCCGGCCGGTCGTGGTCGCAGCCTTGCTCCACAGTTCCACCAACCCGGACGCGGTGTTCCGCGATCTGGAGCTGATCGGCGCCGCGCGCGAGCGCGGCCGCAAGCTCGTCGGCGCCATCTCCTGCTGCCCGCTCACGATGGACTTCACGCTCGCGGCGCCGTATCCCTTCGAGGGGCTCGCGGCGTGGCGGCCGGCGCTCGGGGAGAAGGGCGAGGCGTTCAAGCGTGTCATCGCGGACCGCGCATTCCGGAACGCGATCCGCACCGAGCTCGCGCGTCCGGCCACGTTCCGTCTGTTCAACGGCGAATGGGACCGCGTGCTCGTGGTCGAGGCGAAACGTCCGGAGCACCGCGAGCTGGAGAACCGATCACTGACGCAAATCGGCACCGAGCAGGGCAAGCATCCGCTCGACGCGCTGCTCGATCTTGCGTTGGCCGAGGACCTCGAGACGGTGTTCGCCGCGCTGTTGCTCAACGCCGAAGAGGACGCCGTGCAGCGGCTGGTCACGCATCCCCACAGCATCGTGTCGCTGTCGGACGCCGGGGCGCACCTCACGTTCTTCAACGACGCCGGCTTCGGGCTGCATCTGCTCGGGCATTGGGTGCGTGAACGCGGCGCGCTCGGCGTGGCGGCGGCGGTCCGCAAGCTGACCAGCGAGCCGGCCATGGTGTTCGGGATCCCGGACCGCGGGCGGCTCGAGCCGGGATGCGCGGCCGACCTGTTGCTTTTCGATCCCGCGACCGTCGCGCGCGGGCCGAAGGAGCGCCGGTTCGATCTGCCGGCGGGCGCGGCGCGATTGCTGACGCCGGCGGTCGGCCTGCACGGCGTGTGGGTGAACGGGCAGCGCGTGGCCGACGCGAAAGGGCCGCTCTCGGCGCCGCCGCGCGCCGGGAAACTCTTGCGGGAGTTCGTGGCGTAGGAAAAAGAAAAGGCCGTGCTCAGCACGGCCTTCAAGTTACCGCAGGGGAACTCTTACCGCGGCGCGCCTCGGCTGCGACCCGCTGCGCGCTGCGATGACGACGCGCTCAAGGTAGCAGAGGGCTTTGCGGTGTAGCGCGTTCTGTGACAAGTTTTTTCAACTCCGGCAGCGGTGCCGCAGCCCGCTGCCCACAGTGACAGGGATCCGTCACTCGAGGCCCGATGGACCGCACCGAACGCTTCTACAAGATCCAGCGCCTGCTCCACGCCCGGGGCACGGTGCGGCTCGCGGATCTGCTCCACGATCTGGGCGTGTCGCGCGCCACGTTCAAGCGCGACCTCGAGTACATGCGCGATCGCATGAACGCACCGATCGAGTGGGACCGGGAAAAGCGCGGCTACCGCTTTGTGGAGTCTGCGGCCGGGGCACCGCGCTACGAACTGCCGGGGCTCTGGTTCAGTCCGGAGGAGATCCGCGCGCTCCTGACGATGCAGCACCTCCTGGCGAGCGTGCAGCCCGGCCTGCTCGAGCCGCACGTCAAGCCGCTGCTGGCGCGCTTGCGCGCCGCCCTCGGTGCGGGCGAACATCCGGCCGACGAGATCGAACGCCGCATCCGCATCATTCATCTCGGCGCGCGCAAGCTCGCGCTGCCGCACTTCGAGCGGGTCGCGAGCGCGGTGCTGAACCGCCACAGGCTGCACATCGCGTACGTGAGCCGCGGCTCGAACGAGCGCACCGAGCGCGAGATCAGCCCGCAGCGGCTCGTCCACTATCGCGAGAACTGGTACTGCGACGCTTGGTGCCATCTGCGCGAGGACCTGCGCAGCTTTGCGGTCGATGCGATCCAGTCGGCCGAGCCGGTCGACAAGAAGGCGAAGAACGTCCCGGAGCGCGATCTCGACGAAGTGCTCGCGTCCGGTTACGGCATCTTCTCCGGTCGCAAGACGACCTGGGCGAGGCTCCGGTTCACGCCCGAGCGCGCGCGCTGGGTGGCGGCCGAGGAATGGCACCCGCAGCAGAAATCGCGCTTCGAGGCCGACGGCAGCTACCTGCTGGAAGTGCCGTTCTCCGACCCCCGCGAGCTCGCGATGGACATCCTGCGCCACGGGCCGCACGTCGAGGTGCTCGAGCCCGCCAGCCTGCGGGCGGCGGTGAAGGCGCAGCTGGCTGCGGCGCTATCGCGCTACTGAAGCAGGTCGCAGAAGCCCCAACCATTGAAGAGGAGGCGCGAAGGGTGAACCGTTTGATCCGCCGCTGGCTGTGCGCCGGCGTCGCCGCCGCGACGCTGCTGCTACCGACGATCGTGCCGGCACAAGGCTATCCCGCAAAGCCGGTGCGCCTGATCGTCCCCTTCGCGCCGGGCGGCACGACCGATGTGCTCGCGCGGCTCGTCGGCCAGGAACTCGGCGAAGCACTCGGCCAGCAGTTCCTGGTGGAGAACCGTCCGGGCGCCGGCGGCAACATTGGCACCGAGATCGCGGTTAAGTCGCCACCCGACGGCTACACGCTGCTGATGAGCTTCGACGGCACCCTGGCGATCAACCCGAGCACGTATCGCAAGCTCGCGTTCGACCCGCAGCGCGATCTCGCGCCGGTGGCGAGCGTCGCGCAGGTGCCGCTGCTCATCGTCGTGCATCCGGGCGTGGCGGCGCAGACCGTGGCCGAGTTCGTGTCCCTCGCGAAGGCGAGTCCCGGGCGCGTCAACTATTCATCGGCCGGGAACGGGAGCACGGGCCATCTAACGGGCGAGCTGTTCAAGGCACGCGCCGGCATCGACATCGTGCACATCGGCTACAAGGGCGGCGGCCAGGCGGTTCAGGACCTGCTCGGCGGCCAGATCCAGATGGTGGTCACGGCACTTCCCACCGTGGAAGGGCACCTCAAGGGCGGCAAGCTGCGCGCTCTCGCATTCACGTCCGCGCAGCGCGTGCCCGGCGCGCCCGAGGTGCCGACGCTCGCGGAGTCCGGCTTCCCGGGGTTCGAGGTCGTGTCCTGGTACGGCATCCTCGCGCCGGCCGGCACACCGCCGGACATCGTGCGCAAGCTGAACGCCGAGATCAACCGCATCCTCAAGTTGCCGGCCGTGCGCGAGCGGCTGATCGCCCTCGGCACCGAGCCGACGGGCGGCACGCCCGAGCAGTTCGCTGCCACCATTAGGGCCGACACCGCGCGCTGGGCCAAAGTGGTTGGGGACGCCGGTATCCACGTCGACTGATCGGCGCCACGCTCAGCGCGGTTCAGCGTCGCGGACGCCGGAAGGCGATCTTCCGCCCATCGGCGCGATTCGCAGGCTCGCGCTATGAGCCACTGCCCTCCTCATACTGCTTCCATGATCCTCGAACGCCCATGGAGGCAGCATGCACGGCATCACCGTCCAGGATCTCTGGCCTGCGCGCCCGCCGCGGCGCCTGTTCGCGCATCCCACCGGCACGCGGGCCGCGCGGCGCCGGCTGATCCGCGCTGCGTTGCGCCAGACGCGCAGCGGCGTGCGGAGGGTGCGATGAGCACCCTCGACGAGTCGCGCACGTCGAACGCGGGCGATCGCGCCGTGGCGATCGCGGGCTTCCTCGCCATCCTCCTGACCGGTTTCTTCGGCGACGACCCGGACGTACGTTCGCAGCCCGCGCCGCCGTCACACACGGTTCAGAGCGCGCAACGCTGAGCGGGCCGGGCGCCTCCGTGTCGGGTGACCTATCATCCGGCGCGATGCCGGACGCCATGCCTGCGTTGACCAGAGAGGAACTGTTCGCGCGGCTCGCGGACGCCCACGCGGCGGGGGCGGCAACGGTCCTCACGCCTAACCGCCGGCTCGCCCAGGCGCTCGCTGCGGAGTTCGATCAGCGACAGGTTGCCGCGGGACGCGCGGTGTGGGAAACCGCGGACATCCTGCCGTATCCGGCGTTCGTCGAGCGGCTCTACGACGATGCGCTTTACTCCGAGGCCGGAGCGGAGCTGCCGCTCCTCCTGACGCCGGATCAGGCGCAGAGCCTGTGGGAAGAGGTCGTGCGCCGGTCTCCGGTCGGCGGCAGCCTCCTCGCGGTACCCGAAACCGGGGCGCGCGCGGCCGAGGCCTGGGAGCTCGCGCATGCGTGGCGACTCCTGGACCCGCTCGGGCACGTCCCGCTCGACGAGGACGGCGCCGCGTTCGCCGACTGGGCACAGGCTTACGGCGCGCGGACGAACCGCGACCGCGTGACGGACCGCGCGCGCTTGCCCGCAGCCGTCCGGGGCACGCTTGGAAACGCGCTCGTGAAGAAGCCAAAGCTGCTCGTCGCGTACGGGTTCGACGTCGTGACACCGCAGCAGCAGGCCTTCCTGAAAGACCTCGCGGCGAGCGGCGTCCGGCTCGCGAGCTGCGGTCCCGCGCGCCGCGCGGGCGCCGCAGTGCGCGTCGCGGCCCTCGACGCGCGCGACGAGATACTCAGGGCAGCGCGCTGGGCGCGGGCGCGACTCGAAGCGAATGGCCGCGCGCGCATCGCCATCGTCGTGCCCGATCTTGCCGCGCGCAAGAGCGCGCTGCGTCGTGTGCTCGCCCAAACGATGGACCCGGGTCGGACCGCGACCGTCCTGCCGTTCAATATCTCGCTCGGCGATCCGCTGTCCCGGTATCCGCTCGTCGCGCACGCGCTCACCGCGCTCGCGCTCGGCGGCCGCGAGATCGAGTTCGAGCGGGCGAGCAGCCTCATCCGCTCGCCGTTCATCGCCGGTGCGGAGTCGGAGCTGCACCGACGTGCTCGGCTCGATGCGCGACTGCGGATGCGCGCCGAACCGCTCATCAAGCTCGATCGTCTGGTCGAAATGGCCGACGAGGCGCCCGCGCTTGCACGCACGCTCGCGGCTTTTGCCGCGTTCCGGAAGGAGCGCCTGTTCGTACCGCGCGCCCCCGGGGACTGGGCCCGCGCGTTCAGCGAGGCACTCTCGCTGCTCGGCTTTCCCGGCGAGCGCGTGCTCGACTCCGCCGAGTACCAGACGCTGAAGAAGTGGCACGAAGTGGTCGCGCGGTTCGCGTGCCTCGATCGGGTCCTGGGCAAGCTCGGCTTCGACGCGGCACTCGCCCGGCTTGGCCGCATGGCCTCCGAGTCGCTCTTTCAGCCGGAAACGCCCGAGGTGCCGGTGCAGATCCTCGGTCTGATCGAGGCCGCCGGGATGAGCTTCGATCATCTGTGGGTCATGGGCCTTTCGGACGAGGCGTGGCCCACACCGGCGCACCTCAATCCGTTCATCCCCGTGGGCGTGCAGCGCGCCGCGGGCGTTCCGAACGCGTCGCCCGCGGCGGCGCTCGCGCGCGCGCGCGAGCTCACCGCGGAATGGCTCGGCTGCGCCGGCGAAGTCGTGCTCTCTTACCCGCGGCGCGAGGGGGAACGCGACCTCGCGCCGAGCCCGCTGATCGCGTCGGTCGGCGAGGCGGACTTGATGCTGCCCGAGTACCCGACCTGGCGGGACGCCATCCATCGCGCCGCCGAGATCGAGCGCATTCACGACTGCCAGGCGCCGGCGCTGCCGCCGACCGAGGCCGTCCACGGCGGCGCGGCCCTCATCAAGGACCAGGCGGCATGCGCCTTTCGGGCGTTCGCAGCACATCGACTCCGGGCCGAGGGCGTCGGCGCACCGCACACGGGGCTGGACGCCATCGAACGCGGCACGCTCGTTCACCGCGTGCTCGCCTCGGCTTGGCAACGGCTCAAGCACAAGGATGCCCTCGACGCGATCGACGGCGCCGGGCTCGAGGCGCTCCTCGCCGTGGCCGCCGACGACGCGATCGGGCGCGCGCGGCGCGATCGCCCCACGACGTTGGGCGGGCGCTTCGCCGCGATCGAGCGCGAGCGCCTGGTCCGGCTCGCACGGGCGTGGCTCGACCATGAACGGGGCCGCGGCGGATTCACGGTGCTCGCCACCGAAGGGCAGTGCGCAGCAGCGCTCGGGACGCTCAGGCTGAGCCTGCGCCTGGACCGCGTCGACCTGCTGGCCACGGGCGAGCGCATCGTCATCGATTACAAGACCGGTCGAGCGGTAATCCCCTCCCTGCTCGGCGATCGGCCCGACGAGCCGCAGCTGCCGCTCTATCTCACCGTCGCCGAGCCGGACGCGGCCGCAGTGGCCTTCGCGCAGGTGCGCGCGGGCGATGTGAGGTTCGTGGGACTGGCGCGCAAAGCCGGCCTACTGTCGGGCACGAAACCACCCGCGGTGAGCTGGGACGAGCAGCGCGCCGCGTGGCGCGTCGCGCTCGAGCGGCTCGCGGGCGCATTCGCCGCCGGGAACGCGGATGTGGATCCGAAACGGCTGGGTGAGACCTGCCGCCTGTGCACGCTGCAGCCGCTCTGCCGCATCCACGAGCGTGCCGCGGGCGTGGCGGAGGAGGGCGAATGACGGCAGCGCGCGTCCCCGACGCGGCGGAGCGCGATCGCGCGCTGGACTGGAGCCGATCGTTCATCGTGCAGGCGCCCGCCGGGTCGGGCAAGACGGAGCTCCTGATCCAGCGCACCCTCCTGCTGCTCGCCACGGTCGAGTCGCCGGAGGAGATCGTCGCCATCACCTTCACCCGCAAGGCGGCGGGCGAGATGCGCAGCCGCGTGCTGCGGGCGCTCGACGCAGCGCGCACGGGGAAGACGCCGGACGGTCCGCACGAGGCGCGCACGCTCGAGCTCGCGCACGCCGTCGGGCGCCAGGACGACCGGCACGGCTGGCGCATCGCCGAGAACCCCACGCGCCTGCGCATCCAGACGATCGATGCGCTGTGCGCGTCCCTCGCGCGGCAGATGCCGATCCTGTCCCAGTTCGGCGCCTCGCCCGAGATCGTGGAGGACGCCGACGAGCTCTACCTCGCGGCCGCGCGCGCGACGCTCGAGGAGGTCGAGTCCCGTCACGACGTCGCCGCCGACGTGGCGCACCTGCTCGCGCACCTCGACAACGACGTCGCGCGCGTCGAGCAGCTGCTCGCCGGCATGCTACGACGACGCGACCACTGGATCCGGCACCTCCGGCGGCTCGACCGCACCGCGCTCGAGGCCGCGCTCGCAGACGAGCGCGACAGGCTCGCTGCGCGCGCCCACGAGCTCGATCCCGCCGCGCCGGCGGCCGACGCCGACGCGTGGCAGGCGCGTGCGGCGGCGCTGTTGACCAAGCAGGGTGAATGGCGCAGGCGCTCGCAGGAGGCGCAGGCGCTCGCGGGCTCCCGTGGCGGCGAGGCGCTGCGCACGGCGCTCGCGGCGTTGCAGAAGGTGCCGCCGGCGACCTACAGCGAAGCGCAGTGGGAGGCGCTGGCGGCCATCGGCAACCTGCTGCCGCACGCGCTCGCGCAGCTCAAGGTCGTCTGCCAGGCGCGCGGGCAGGTGGATTTCACCGAGGTCGCGCAAGCGGCGCTGCGCGCGCTCGGCGACGACGAGACGCCGACCGATCTCGCGCTCGCGCTCGATTACCGGATCCGCCATCTGCTGGTGGACGAGTTTCAGGACACCTCGATCACGCAGTACGAGCTGATCGCGAAGCTCACCGCAGGCTGGGAGCCGGGCGACGGGCGCACGCTGTTCGTGGTGGGCGATCCGATGCAGTCGATCTACCGCTTCCGCGAGGCGGAGGTCGGCGAGTTCCTGCGCGCCTGGGAGTACGCGCGGATCGGCAGCGTCGCGCTGACGCCGGTCCGGCTCACTGCGAACTTCCGCTCGCAGGCGGGCATCGTCGAGTGGGTGAACGCAACGTTCGGGCAGGTGATGCCCGGGCGCGAGGACGTGGCCGCGGGCGCAGTGCCCTACGCGGCGTCGGCGGCGGTGCACGCGGCCCGGCCGGGCGTGCCGGTCGAGGTGCACCCGTTCTTCGACGGCGACGACGCGGGCGAGGCGGCGCGCGTCGTCGACCTCGTCGGGCGGGTACGAGAGACGGAGACCGACGCGAGCGTCGCGGTGCTGGTGCGCAACCGCGGCCAGCTGCGCGAGATCGTGCCGCAGCTGCGCGCGGCGGGCTTGCGCTTCCGCGCGATCGAGATCGAACCGCTCGGCGCGCGTCCGGTGGTGCAGGACCTGCTGGCGCTCACCCGTGCGTCGGCGCATCCGGCCGACCGACTGGCCTGGCTCGCGGTGCTGCGTGCGCCGTGGTGCGGCCTCACGCTCGCCGACCTCGCGGCGCTCGCGGAAGGCGACGACGTCCGCACTGTCGCGGAGCTGATGCGCGACGAGGGGTGCCTCGCGCGGCTGACCGACGACGGGCGCGCGCGGCTCGTGCGTGTACGCGCGGTGATGGATGCGTCGGCTGCGCAGCGTCTGCGCAGCAGCCTGCGCGATCGGGTCGAAGAGACCTGGCTCGCGCTCGGCGGCCCTGCGTGCGTCGCGAACGCGACCGACCTCGAGGACGCCGGGATCTACCTCGATGCGCTGGAGGCGGCAGAGAACGGGGGCGCGCTCCCGGACCTGGCCGCGTTCGAGTCGCGCGTCGCCGAGCTCTGGGCGTTGCCCGACGTGCACGCGCGCGAGAACGACGTGCAGATCATGACGATCCACAAGGCCAAGGGCCTCGAGTTCGACCACGTGATCGTTCCCGGCCTGGGGCGCGCGCCGCGCACCGACGAGAAGCGCCTGTTCCTATGGATGGAACGCCCGGCGCGCGCCGGCGATGAGGGCCAGCTGCTGGTCGCCCCGATCGAGGAGGCCGGCGCGGACGGCGACGCGATCTACGCGTGGCTCAGGCGGCTCGACGCGGAGCGGGCCGGACACGAGGCGGGGCGCCTCCTCTATGTCGCGGCCACGCGTGCGCGGCGCCGACTGCATCTGCTCGGTGTCGCCGCGCTCGACGGCCGGACGGGTTTGCCGCGCCCGCCCGGCGCGCACACGCTGCTTGCGAAGCTCTGGCCGGTCGTCGCGGCGTTTTTCGCGGCCGCGGCCGCCGGGGCCGATCGGATGGACGACGGCGCAGCCCGCGCACCGACGGCACTCGACCAGTCGCTGCAGCGGCTCGCATCGGGCTGGACGCTCGCGCGGCCTCCGGCGCCGGCCGTCTGGGACGCGCCCGACGACGAGGTGCGCGCGCAGGACGAGATCGAATTCTCCTGGGTGGGCGAAACCGCAAGGCACGTGGGGAGCGTCGTCCATCGTTGGCTGCAGCGCATCGCCGACGATGCGCTCGCCGGGTGGGACGCGGCGCGCGTCGAGCGGCTCCGCCCCACCGTGCAGGCCGAGCTCGCCGCCCGCGACGTGCCCGCGTCCGAGCGCGCGGACGCGGTGGAGCGCGTGTTGACCGCGCTCGCGCGGGCGATCGCGGATCCGCGCGGGCGGTGGGTGCTCGGACCGCACCGGGAGGCGGCCACCGAATATCGCATCACCGGCCGCGTCGACGGGACGGTCCTTCGGCTGGCGATCGACCGGCTGTTCCGGGACGAATCGGGTGCGCGCTGGGTCGTCGACTACAAGACCAGCCAACACCAGGGCGCGGACGTGGACGCCTTTCTCGAGCGCGAGCGCGAGCGGTATGCCGCGCAGCTCGCGCGCTACGCGCGCGCGCTCGGCGACGTCGATCGGCTCGGGTTGTACTTCCCGCTGCTCGCCGGCTGGCGCGAAGGCTGAGCCCGGCGCAGCGGCGCGCGTGCCACAATGCCTGCGTGCCGCGCGGGAGACTCTGGCGCGGCACCGGTACTAACCGGCATCATTCGCGGTCAAGTTCGGCATCAGGGAGCGCCGATGGACGTGCAGGCATTGCAGGCCCGGCTCGCCGCGTTTGCGGCGGAGCGGGGCTGGGACGAGTTGCACAACCCGCGAAACCTCGCGATCGCCCTCGCGGGCGAGGCGGGCATGCTCCTCGATCTCTTCCGCTGGCTCACCGACGCGCAGTCGCAGCGCATCGAGAGCGAGTACAAGCGCGAGGCCGCCGCGGAGGCGATCGCCGACCTGATCCTCCACACGCTGCGTCTCGCCGACAAGCTCGACATCGACGTGGAGCGCGCGATCGCGAAGAAGCTCGCTGAAAACGACGCGAACTACCCGCGACCGGTCTCTGCGCACGCGCCCCCGGTCGTGGTGGCGTCGGTGGCGATGCCGGCTCCCGCGCAGGCGGAGAAGACGGAGAAACCCGAGAAGATCGAAAAGACCGAGAAGGCCGCGAAGGCTGCGAAGGCCGACAAGAAAGAAACGGCACGACCGGTTGAAGGGCAGAAAGCCGCCGCGCCGCCCGAGCCGGTCGCACCCGCGCCGCCCGAGCCGGTTGCGGCGCCGCCGGCGCCCGCCCCGCGGGAGGAGAAGCGAGCCGCGGAACCGCCGAAGCCGCCGGCCGACAAGGCGTTGCCGACCTGGCTCGACGGGATCCTGCCGACTCGCTCGACGGGCGCGCGCAAAAAGCTCGTCCTGCCGCCCAAGGCAGCGCCCGAGCCCCTGAAACCGCCCGAGCCTCCGAAACCGTTCGAGCCCGCGATTCCGCCCGAAGCGCCGCAGCCCGACGAAGCGGCGCAAGCGCTCGAGCCGCCGCCCGTCGTCGAGCCGATCGAGGCCGCGCCGCCGCCGCGCGCAGCAGAGCCCGAGCCCGAGCAGCCGCCCAAGCCACAGCCGCCGCCGGAGCGCTACACGCATCTCAATACCGATGCGGCGAAGGGGTTCGCGAAGGCGCTCGCGAAGCGGGTCGACAGCGCCCGCAGCGACGATCCGCTGCTGCGCGAGTTGCACGACGAGGTGGAGACGCTGCGCCGGACGCTCTACTCGTCCTCGCCCAAGTACTTGTGGATGGGCGAGAGCCTGAAGACCATCCGCGCCATCCTCGAGGAGGCGGCGACGCACTCGGTCGGCGAGGAGATCCGCGCGCACGACTACATCGCGCAGATCGATCGGATGCTCAGCCCCTAGTCGCGTCGCTCCGGCGAACGCCGGAGTCCGGTGCAGGCTTCCCTCGATCCCGGCTTCCGCCGGGACGACAATCAACCCCGCGCGGCCTTGATGCGCCGGATCACGCTCTTCACCGTGACGTCGTCGTCGTCGAAGGCGCCGTGCGTGCTCGCGGCCGAGTCGGCGCACTGCGCGGTGTAGGCCTTGACGTTGTCGAGGGAGAGCTGCCGGATCTCCTCGAAGGCGGTCTCCATGCCGACGAGCGGCGTAGGCGTCCCGCCCTCGCAGGCCCGCGAAACGAGGTACAGCAGCGAGCGCCCGTAACCGAGGATCGCCCGGCAGGTCGAGTCGGCGCGCTCGAGCGTGTCCGACAGGTGCCACTGGTTGTACTGCAGGACCTTGCGGTTCCTGATGTGCGGCAGCAGCTTCGCCTTGAAGAGGTCCACCCGCGCCGCCGGGGCCATCAAGTTCACGGTGTGGAACTTCCAGCCGCGCGGCGCGAGCGCGTCGACCAGGTGCGCGTGCACGACCGCGCCGGCCGAATGGCCGACGAGATGGAGGCGGTCGCGGCGCGGATTGAACGCCGGGGACTCGGTCGCCGCCTTGTAGAGGATCATGCCGCCGCCCTGCGCCGACCCGGTGATCAGCTCGGCGTTCTCCTTGATCTCGCTCCAGACCGCGGTGCCGGGGCCCGCGAAGAGCTTCTCGATGCGCTCGTTCCACCACCGCTGCAGGCCGGCGGTCCGGCGCGGCTCGCCGAGGATCAGCTCCTTGGCGATGTTCTCCAGCGTCTTGAAGAGATCGGTCTCCCACATCAGGAAGACCGGGAAGATGTGGTTCTCGTAGAGCGCGGGGATCCAGCGCGCGGCCGCGTCCGCGGCGCCTTTCTCCGAGACGAGCCCGCCGTGCGCGTACACCGCGATGTCCACCGCGTCGTACGGCCCGAGACCCCAATCCGACCGTGCGCGCTCGAGGTACGTCGAGACGAGCGCCTTGACGTCGCCCGCGCTGGTGCGGAAGTCGCCGCTCGTGGAGAGCGCGCCGTCGTTCTCCATGTCGACGATGAAGGGCGCGAGCTCGTGATTGCGCAATCTCTCCTCGGCGGCCAATTGGACCTTGCCTTGGGGGGAAAGCCGCAGGGTCGGCGCCTGCGCCACCGCGAGATGCAGCGCGGTCACGACGCCCATCTGGACGACCCAGCAGTCCATCGCATTGTCGCGCCAGTCCTCGTAGGTCAGGCGCGCGAGCCCGCGGGTGCCCCAGCGATCGCCCCAGGAGTTCTGGATGATGAAGCCGCGCTCGTCGTAGCCGACGATGACGAAAGCGTGTCCGCCATCGCTGGCGAGCGCGGTCCGCCGCGGGATCTCCCACCAGTTCGGCGCCTTGACCTTCGCGCCGTCGCCCTCTTCCCATCCGGCATGGCACACGGCGCTCGCATACAGGATCCCGACTTCGTCGAGCGCGACGTGCATGTCGGCGATCATTTGCGGCTCGATGCGGTAGTAGGCGCCGAGCGGGCGGCGCACCGCGTCGATCCACCAGTCGTTCGTGGGATCGGGCGGGACCCTGGGCATCTTCAACGCCGGCCACAGCGTCGCGTGGCAGGCGCCGTGCTTGTGCCAGCCCTTGAGGGCGCCGCGCAGGCTCGAGCCGGTGTCCGCCTCCGCGCCGCGGAACTCGTCGTAGCGCCGCGCCATCGAGTACAGCATGAACGGCGACACCCGCTCGGGCGTCGGGTCCGCTTCCTTGAGGAGCCAGTGGACGACACTCGCGAGCGCGAAGCCAGTGCAGGCGTTGGTGTCCGCCTGGTTCAGCACCGGGAGGGTCTTGCGCGGGGCGAGCTGCGCCGGGGGCCGGCTGTGCACCGGCGCCATGTAGAGCCGGTCGCGGAAGTCCGGGGCGTCGGGGACGATGTTCTTGACGCGCGGGGTGCGGCGCGCGGCGGCTCTGCGTCGAGGGGTGGCCATGTCGGGGTCGGGCTGTGGCGTGCCGCAAGTGTCGCGGCACCGCGCCGCGCCGCAAAGTAGGCCGTTCGGACTACGTACCCATCCCCAGGGGCCCGGCGTCACTCCATGACACGCCCTTCGGCATCGGCGCGTCCAGCCAGGCGCCGGGGCTCGAGAAGTCGCTGGATGCGGTCAGCAACGTGCCAGCCTGCAGGGGCAAGCCGGTTAGTAGAAGCCCCTTGCTTCGGTGCCGAAACTTTCACCCCGCAAGCCCGAGCCCACTCTCTGCCCGCAACGCAAGCACGCGGTTGAAGACGCTGCTCGGCTTCAACGCCGTGCGCTCCGCGGCGAGCGCGCGCGCCAGGCGAACCTGGCGATGCCGCAGCGCGGCCTCCACCAGGGTGAGGTGGATGAGATCGCGCTGCGCGTGGCTGCCGCTCATGGCGTGGCCCGAGAGCCGGATCTCGCCCAGTCTCTCGATCGCGACGCCGTAGTCGCCCCGACCGAACGCCGCCGATGCGATTGCGATCGGCAGCGAAATCTCGCGGATCCTTCGCGCCGCCGGGCCGCGGCCGGCCGCACGGCGTCTGAACGCGCGTAGCAGTTGCCGGACGCGCGCCCAGTCGCCCGCGCCGATGAAGGCCAGCAGCGCATGCAGATCGTTGAACGGAAAGTAGCCGCGCGGCCGCTTTGCGGCCCAGCAGTCGGCCAGCGCGCGCCAGCGCCCGCCCAGCGGAACGCCCCGGAGATGGAGCCGCCACAGCAGCGCCGAGGCATCCGCGAGGGACGACGCGGGCATCTCGGGACGAGCACCGATGCGCGCGTCGTAGATGTCGAGCGCCTCCTGCACTTCGTCCAGATCGAAGTGAAAGAGCGCGAGATGCCACCAGTAGTGGGTCGCGGTCCCGTCGCCCCGGATCCACTGCGACGCGGTCTCGTTCAGCAGGGCGATCCCCTCCCGCTGCCGTCCCTGCATCTCCATGACGTGGGCGAGTGCGTGGAGGGCGCCCGGGTTGGGACGGTCGAGCTCGAGCGCGCGCCGCGCGGTGGCCTCCGCCTGCGCGTAGAGCGCCGTCTCCTCGAGGCCGAACGCGTACATGCCGAGGACGTGGCCGTAGCCCGGCATGCTCGCGTCCCAGTACGGCAGTACCTGCGCGATGCGGTCGCGCAGCATGCTCTGCTGGCCGAGGAAGAAATCGCCGAAGTGCGCGACGCGCAGCGCGAGGCGGTCGCACGGATAGTCGATCAGCAATGCGCCGTAAATGCGGATCGCGCGCGGGTAGTCGCGCTCCAGCCACGCCCGCGCTGCGGCGAGGTGGCGGCGTTCGCGATCGTTGGCGCGCTGCGCGAGCCGCTCGCCCGCGGCGACGCACTCGCGGAGCGCCGGCTCCAGCGCTTCGTCGGTGGCCATGATCAGCAGCGCGGCGCGCAGGCAATAGCCCATGACGAAGTCCGGCGCCTCGTCGAGCGCCGCCGCGACGGCTGCTCGCGGATCGCCGGCGCGACCGTGCAGCATCCCGATCGCCGCCTCGTAGCGGTCGAGCGAGACGCGGCTCGCCGTCGACAACGGCACGCCGCACGCATCGAGAAGGCTCATGACTGCGCTCCACGGAAAAAAACACGCCGCGCACACGCGGCACCCATGGAGCGAATGATGAGGCCGGGACGCCCTGGCCGCCTTGACCGCGGCGCCGCGTTTCTTGCGCGTCCGTCCGGCGCTAGCCGGGAGCGGCCGCGTTGGGCGGCGCGGCCACCCGCTGCCTGCGCCATGCCGCCGGCGGCATGCCGAACGCGCGCTTGAACGCGCGGTTGAACGCCGACTCCGACTCGTAGCCGAATTCCTCCGCGACGAGGGCGATGGCGCGGTCGCTCCTGCGCAGTGCGGCGGCCGCAAGACCCAGCCGCCAGCGCGTCAGGTACTGCATCGGCGGCTGGCCGAGCAGGTCGGCGAAGCGCTGCGCGAGCGCCGAGCGCGAGAGGCCGACGCGCTCGGCGAGCTCGTCGACGGTCCAGTCGTGCACCGGCCGCTCGTGCATCAGCGTGAGCGCGCGCCCGATGTAGCGATCGCGCAGACCCGCGAGCCAGCCGACCTGCTGGTCGGGCAGCGCCTCGATATAGCGGCGCATCGCTTCCACGAAGAGCAGCTCGGCGAGCTTGGCGAGCAGCGTCCCGGAGCCCGGACCGGGCGCGCCGTTCTCCTGCGCGCCCCGGCGCAGCAGGCTCAACAGCCAGGCGGCGCCCGGGTCGTCTCCGAGCGGCACGCGCACGAGGCGCGGCAGAGCGTCGAGCAGAGGGCGGCTGAGCTGCTTGTCGCACGACAGGAAGCCGCACATCAGCCGCGTCTCCTCGCCGCCGCCGTCGTGGCTCATGGTGAGCATTCCGCCCGGCGGCGCCGGCCGCACCAGCGTATCGGCATCGATGGGCGCGAGCTGCAGGTCGCTGCCGAGCACGTGCGAGTCGTCCTGCGCCAGCAGGATGAGATCGCCGGCGGCGAGATCGATCGGCGCGCCGCCTGCGGCCAGCCGCACGCTGCAGCGGCCCTCCGTGATGACGTGGAAGAACACGATGTGGTCGAGCCCGGCGAAGAGTCCGGAAGATTCGTGGCCGGAATGCGATTCGACGCACCACGGCGCCGTGAAGCGGCCCTCGAGAAACAGCGCCCCGTTCAGCTTCACGGCCTGCAGGAGATCGGATAACGCGTCCATCTGCGCGCTGGGATCGTTCTTGGCGAGAAAGGCGGGACGGTCGTGTTCGCGGCGTCTCGCGCAAGAGTCCCGGCGAATCGGTCAACCCGGCCTGCGCGGCGCTTTCGATACTACACCCCATGCCGGCACGACTCGCGCGGCGTCCGCGCCGACTCACCAGGACGAAGTCCCCATCCTCAACAGGAGTGCAGCAATGTCCAGGGTCATATCCACTTCCTCGAGCGGGAAGGGCTATCAAAGCAACTCTAGAACTTATCGAGGCGGCTGCTTTTGCGGTGCGGTCCAGCTGACCGTCAGCGGCGAGCCGGCCGCGATGGGTTATTGCCATTGCGAGTCGTGCCGGCGCTGGTCGGCAGGACCGGTCAACGCGTTCACCCTATGGAAACCCGAAGCGGTGCAGATCACGCGAGGCGCCGACAACATCGGCACCTACAACAAGACGCCGCGCAGCTATCGCAAGTGGTGCAAGACCTGCGGCGGCCATCTCCTCACCGAGCATCCCGGCTGGGGGCTCATCGACGTGTATGCAGCGGTCATTCCGGACTTTCCGTACCGCGCGGGCATCCACGTCAACTATCAGGAGACGCAGCTGCGCATGCAGGACGGGTTGCCGAAGATGAAGGACGTCCCGAAGGAGATGGGTGGCTCGGGCGTGAGCGTGGCGGAATAGTCCGGCCGGCGCGCGCTCGGATTCGCTCCAGGCGGCGGGTTATGATTTGCGGCGAGCGATTCCTCAAGATGAACGGACTGCAACCCGGCGCGCACGCCAGCGTGAGCCGAACGGTCGACACGGCCGACCTCGCGAGCACGATCGCGAGCGAGCCGGCCGACACCTTTCCGGACGTGCTCGCCACGGCCCGCATGGTGGCGCTCATGGAAATTGCCGCGGCGCGCGTCATGCGGCCGCACCTCCACGCGGGAGAGACGTCGGTCGGCGTGACGGTGGAGATCACCCACGCCGCGCCGACGCCGCCCGGTGCGACGGTGCGCGCCCATGCACGCTTCGTCGGCCGCGAGGGGAAGCTCTACGTTTTCGAGGTCAGCGCCGAGGACGACGGCGGCGAGATCGGCCGCGGCATGCACAAGCGAGCGGCGGTGCAGGTCGCGCGCTTGGTGGCGCGCGCCGAGGACCGGATCGATCGGGCGGCGGATTCGTGACGAACGGCTGTATCGTCGCCTGGGTGCGATGCAGAGGGGAGGCGGCAGGATCTGCCGCACTCGCTGAGGGCGCAGGGCCGCATACCGGCGCGTGTCCGCTCAGGCGAAGGGTCTAGGCGTCGATCTCTCGCTCGGTGAGCGAGTACTCCATTCGGTACATTGCACCGATAACCCCTGTAGCGCCATGTTGTTCAAGTTGCGCGTTCCTAAGGTCGGTTTGCATAAGAATTGCCACGGATTCTTGGCTGTACCCGGTGACCAATAGGGCCCAGTCAATGCCTGCGTCGGCGCCCCGAATACGCTGCTCAGTTGTCATTTGTGGCGTGAGAGCGCCTTCAAATAGATGGACGCTACCTAGACCAACCCTTGAAGGAAGCTGAGGCAGCTTGTCTTGGAGCAGCCACTTCCGCATTGAAAGCTCCGCTCCCGGTGCCGGCTTGAAGCGAAGCAAGAGGCCGGCCTGACCCATGCCGACTCCGTAGCTGCACGCTACCGTGCAGAAGCCTCTGGTCATGCCTCGGTAGTAGTTCATGATCTTCGACGTCCATGGGCTGGGATGGTTCAGCCGATCAAGATATGCGGCGGACGTTAGAGTGTGGAGTTCATCGACCTCATACATCACGAAGTATCTAGGCTGCCCGTGCCGCGCCACCCATCGAGTTCCGCGGACAAATCCCGGAATCGAAAGCCTCTCGGGAAGATGCTCGTGCGTATGCCAATCGTCATGTTCGAGAATCCCGTCCGGAACAACATCGAACGACAGGAGCATGGCGGCTTTTCCGAGCAGGGGCATTTTCGTTAATCTGTGGGAAGTGAAAACCGGTTTCTGACCCTTACGAGTCGCCAAGACCCCGGAACGTGACGCGCGACACGAGGTCGCCTAAAGCAGGAGCCTGGGCAAGACCAGCACGACCCACGGAACGTACGCGATGAGCAGCAGCGTCGCGACCAGGATCGCGATGTAAGGGAGCATCGGCAGCGTGACGGCGCTCAGGCTCACGCGCCCGATCTGGCAGACCACGACCAGCAGCAATCCGACCGGCGGCACGACCAGCCCGATGCCGAGCGCTGCGACGGCGAGCAGCCCGAAGTGCAGCGGATCGATGCCGTACTTCGCTACCGTCACCGACAGGATCGGGTAGAAGATGATGAGCGCCGGCAGGCCGTCGAGCAGGCTCGCGAATACGATCAGCGTGATCGTGATGAGCGCCAGCAGGAGAAACGGCGACGAAGTGACCTGCTGCAGATACGCGGCGATCGCCTGCGGCACCCCCGTCGTGGCGAACACCCACGACATGCTGGTCGCGACGCCCGCCAGCAGCGAGACCGCGGCGGTGGTGATCCCGGTCTGGACCAGCATGCGCCCCAGATCCTTGCGCGTGATCTCCTTGTAGATCACCAGATCCAGCACGAGCGCGTAGATCACCGCGAGCACGGCGGCCTCGGTCGCCGTCGTCACGCCGCCCAGGATGCCGCCGAACAGCACCACCGGCATGCCGAGCGGCAGGATCGCTTCGCGCAGCGCGGTGCGCAGCGTGGCCCACGAAAAACGGCCGAGCGCGCCGGGCAGCGTACCGCGGCGCGCCTGGATGTGGATGACGATGGCGAGCGTGAGCGCCATGAGAATACCGGGCAGGAAGCCGGCGATGAACAGCGCCGCAATCGACAGGCCGGACATGGCCCCGAGGATGACCATCACGAGGCAGGGCGGGATCAGGATTCCCATGCCGGAGGCTGCGGCGACGATCGCGGCCGCGCGCTCCGGCGGATAGCCGGCCTTGGTCAGCGACGGAATCAGGATCGAGCCGATGGCGGAGGCGTCCGCCACCGACGACCCGGAGATCCCCGAGAACAGCACCTCGGAGGCGACCACCACGATGCCCAGCCCGCCGCGGATATGCCCGACGATGGCGGTCGCGAGCGCCACCAGGCGGCGCGAGATCCCGCTGGTCTCCATCAGGGCGCCCGCGAGCACGAACAGCGGGATGGCGACGAACGGAAACGGCTCGATGCCCGAGAGCATCTTGTGCGCGACCGTCTCCAGGGGGATCCCGAGCACGATGAATCCCGCGATCGTCGCGGCCGCCATGCTGAAGGCGACCGGAATGCCGAGCGCGAGCAGCGCAACGAAGACGATGACCAGCGGGATCAAGCGGCGCGGGCGGCGCGCCGCTCGAGCAGCACCGGCCAGTCCATGAGGATGAACAGCAGACCCGAGATGGGCAGGATCAGATATCCGGTGCCGACGGAAAAGGGCAGCGTCGGGTACATCTGCAAGGCCGCGCTCTCGACGATCCGCCAGCCGTACAGGACCATGAAGACCGCCAGCAGCCACACCACGACGTGCTCGAGCCACTCCAGCGGCGTCGTCCAGCGCGGCCCCAGAAGACGCACGACGAAATCAACCCCGTAGTGGGCGCGGTACCGCACCGCAAGCGCGGCGCCGAGGTAGGCGAGCCACTGATAGCACAGCGTGACGAACTCTTCCGACCAGATGATCGGCTGCTTTACCGCATAGCGGAAAACGACCTGCGTGGCGACCATGACGGTGATGGTCACCACCAGCCCCCCAACGGCGAAGCGCAGGAGGTTTTCGACGGCGCGGAAGAACAAGGTTACTGGACGCCCGCTTCCTTGAGCGCCTGGTCCACCAGGGGAGACTTCACGCGGTTCTTGAACGCCAGCACCACCGGCAGGGTCGCGGTGCGAAAGGCGGCGATGTCCGGCTCGCTGACCACCACGCCGCTGCCCGCCATCTGGGTGACCACCCGCGGGCTCGCGGTGCTGGCGCTGGTCGTGTAGTACTCGGCGTCGACATTGAAGAAGGTCTTTGCGCCCGCCTCGAGGGCGCGCTTCTGATCGCCATCGAGCGCGTTCCACTTCTTCAGATTCATGATGACGACGCCCGCCGCGCGCCCATGGTTGGTGACGGAGAGCTGCTTCGCGACTTCATAGTTCTTCAGCGCCCAGAGCAGTTGCACGCTGGTCGCGTTGCCGTCGATCTGCCCCTGCTGGATGGCGGAGTAGACCTCGGGCGTGCCCATCGGCACCGGAATCGCGCCCATCGCCTTGATCATGTCGACCTGCATGGGGTCCTGCATCACGCGCAGCTTCAGCCCCTTCATGTCTTCGGGCGTGCGCACCGGGCGCTTGCTGTTCAGCACCGCGAGCGATCCGCCGTCGGCGAAGACGATCACCTTAAGGCCGTGCGGTTCCATCTTCTTGCCGAGCTCGGCGGCGATCGGTCCCTGGAGGAACTTGAGGTAGTCCTCGTGCTTGAGCCAGACGAACGGCAGGCCGAAGATGCCGTGCTCCGGCACCAGCTGCTGGCTCACCTGCGAGGCGACCACGGCGATGTCCACCGAGCCGACCTTGGTCGCTTCCAGGAGGGCCTTCTGGTCGCCGAGCACTCCTTCCGGAAATAGCCGGATCGTCAGCTTGCCGGTCTTGTCGACCGTCTCCTTGAACGCGACCATCGCCGGGTAATACGAAAAAGTCTTCGGCAGTGCGTCGGCGAACTTCAGCTCGGTCTGCGCGAGCGCGCCGGTCGACCCGATGAGCGCTGCGGCAAGAAGGAATACGAGCCCTGCAACGGCTTTCTTCATTGGACACCTCCTCTCTAACCAGTATACGACGAGCGCCGTCCGCGATGCACCTCCTCGAACGAATCGACGCTGCGTTCGAGATCCGCGAGCAGCGCGAGGCACTCGCCCGACCCGGCGCTGGCGGTCTGCCGGGCCATGGCCACGAGCAATGCCGAGATGCTCGCCACGCTCGCTTCGACACGGTGCCGGCCGCGCAAAAAGCTCAGGATGTCCTGCTCGAAATCCGGCACCCGCACTCTGGTGAGCTCGATGCCGCACGAGCAGCCGGAACCGAGCACCACGTGGCCGGTGGATACCCGCTGCCATCTGCCGAGCAAGCGCATCGCCTCGGCGGCGGGCAGTTTCGTCTTCGGGGCGTGCATTGACCGGTCAAAAGTCCGTACCCTAATATAGTCCAACAATCAAAACAGAAGAAAACAATTGAAAACGCGTACCCGCCTGGCCGCTGACATCGGCGGCACCTTCACGGATGTCGCCGCATTCGACGAACGCACTGGACAGCTCCTACTGGGCAAGACCTTATCGACGCCCAGCCGACTGGTGGACGGCATTTCGCACGGCGTGGAGAAAGCCAAGGTGCGGTACACCGATGCCGGGCTGTTCCTGCACGGCTCGACCATCGCCATCAACACGATGCTCGAGCGTACCGGCGCGAAGACGGCGCTCCTCATCACCGAAGGCTTCCGCGACACCTACGAGATCGGCCGCATCAATCGCCCCGATTCCTACAACCTGTTCTTTCGCAAACACGTGCCGCTGGTCGAACGGGCGCTGCGGTTCGAGGTGCGCGAGCGGATCACGGCGACCGGCGAAGTGCTCATCGCTCTGGATGACGCCCAGGTCCATGCGCTGTGCGACCGGCTGGAGGCGGCGAAGGTCGAAGCGGTCGCCATCCTGCTGTTGCACTGCTACGTGAATCCTGCCCACGAACAGCGGGTCAAGCGCATCGTGCAGCAGCGGCTGCCGCAGGCCTTCGTCTCCACTTCGCACGAGCTGTCGCAGGAGTACCGGGAGTTCGAGCGCTGCTCGACTACGGTCGCGAACGCGTTCATCGGCCCGCGCGTCAGCCGGTACATCGGCGACATCGACCGGCACCTGAAGCGCGGCGGCTTCCGCGGCGCGTTTCTCCTCGTTCAGTCCACCGGCGGCCTGTACCAGTCGCACCAGGCCCAGTCCGAATGCGTCCGCATGCTCGAATCCGGACCGGCGGCGGGCATGGTGGGTGCGCAGGCCCTGTGTCGCGAACTCGGCCTCGCGGACGCGGTCGCCTTCGACATGGGCGGAACCACCGCTAAAGCGGGCGTCATCTATCGCGGCGAGGTGCTCACCGCATCGACGGCGCTGGTCGGTGGCTACAACGAGGCCCTGCCCATCCAGATCCCGATGGTGCACATCTCCGAAGTCGGCACCGGCGGCGGCAGCATCGCGACGGTCGACGTGAGCGGCGCCTTGCGCGTCGGGCCCCAGAGCGCCGGCGCCAATCCCGGCCCGGCGTGCTATGGGCAGGGGGGAACCCGGCCCACGGTGACCGACGCGAACCTGGTGCTGGGGCGCCTGGACGCCGGGCGCTTCCTCGGTGGCGAGATGAAGCTGGACGAGCCGGCCGCGCGGCGCGCAATCAGCGAGCAGATCGCCCGGCCGCTCGGCCTGAGCCTCGCCGACGCCGCCAACGGCATCCTGAGGATCGCCGTGTCCTCGATGTCTTATGCAGTCAAGGGCGTCTCGACCGACCGGGGCTTGGATGCCGCCGCCTTTTGCCTGATTGCCTATGGCGGCGCCGGCCCGCTGCACGCTTCGCAGATCGCGCGCGAGATCGGGATGGCGCGAATCATCGTTCCGCGCGCGCCCGGTCACTTTTGCGCGTTCGGCATGCTGCATTCGGACCTGCGCTACGACTTTGTCCGGACGTGGTTCACGCGCCTGGAGGAGGCACCGTTCGACGCGATCGAGCGCACGTATGCGCAATTGATCGCGCAGGGAAAGCGAGCGCTCCGCGACAGCGGCGTGCGCGTCGCGCGCACCACCATCGCGTACGCCGCGGACATGCGCTACGTCGGCCAGGAGCACCCGGTGACCGTCGACCTCTCGCCCAGCGTGTTCCGTCGACGGGACCGCGACGCCATCAAGCACCACTTCGACGAGGTGCACCAGCTTCGCTACGGCACCAGCGCGCCGGAGGAGCGGGCCGAGATCGTCAGCCTGCGCGCCACCGTGACCGGCCTCATGAAGAAGCCCCCGCTGGAGCGCCTGG
The DNA here is from genome assembly GCA_963747775.1 of uncultured beta proteobacterium. Classification (GTDB taxonomy): domain Bacteria; phylum Pseudomonadota; class Gammaproteobacteria; order Burkholderiales; family SG8-39; genus JAGVSZ01. The sequence continues at coordinate 253,929 of CAVVGT010000009.1, read as the reverse complement.
CGCGCGGCGGCGCCGCACCCGCCCATGGTGCCCGGCGCGGCAAGCGCGACGTGCGCTTCCCCGGAATCGGCCGGGCGATCGCCACGCCTGCCTACGCGCGCGACGGGCTCCGGGCGGGCAACCGCATCGCCGGCCCCGCGCTGATTGAGGAGCACGCGTCCACGACCATCCTTCTGCCCGGCGATCGGATGCGAGTGGACCGCTTCGGCAATCTCGAGATCGAGGTGGGAGCAAGAAGATGAGCAGCAAGAAGACGAGTAGCAAGAAGACGAGGAGCAAGCGCAAGGTCGGCGCCGATGCCGTTCTGACGGAGATCGTGCGCAACGGGGTGCTCGCGGTGACCGAGGAAATGAAGACCAACCTCATGCGCACTGCCTACAACATGATCATCTACGAGGCGCTGGATTTCACCGTGGGCCTGTTCACCGCCGAGGGCGAAACGGTCTCGATCGGCATGGGGCTCCCGAGCTTCATTCGCGGCATGGCGAACACGGTCAAGGCGAACCTCGGGCACTTCGGCCCCGACGGCGTCGAGCCCGGCGACATCCTGGTCACCAACGACGCCTATACGACCGGGAGCCACCTCAACCACTTCACCTTCAGCATGCCGGTCTTCGACCAGGGCAAGCTGTGCGGCTGGACCGCCTGCATGGCGCACTGGCCCGACGTCGGCGGCACCCTCGGCGGCGTCACCACCGACATCTACTCGGAGGGCATCCAGATCCCGATCATGAAGTACCAGAAGGCCGGGGTCGTGAACCGGGAGCTGGTCGAGATCATCCGGACGAACGTGCGGATTCCCGAGCGCGCGATGGGCGACCTGCGCGCGCAGGTGATCGCGGTCACGACCGGAGAGCGGCGCTTCCTCGAGCTGGTGCGCCGCTACGGGCGCGCGGAGGTGACCGCCGCCATTCGCAACATCATGGACAACTCCGAGGCGGCCGCGCGGGCGCGCACCCGCACCATCCCGGACGGCGTCTACGAGGCGGAGTCCTTCATGGACGACGACGGTTTCCAGGTCGGCAAGCGGGTGCCGATCAAGGTGCGCGTCACCAAGCGCGGCGACGAGATGACGATCGACCTGTCGGAGATCAGCCCGCAGGTGCAGGGCTTCTTCAATTCTGGCCCGAGCACCGGCCAGTCCTGCGCCCAAGTCGCCTACAAATGCCTCACCTCGCCGACCGACTATCCGGTCAACGAAGGCAGCTTCCGCTCGCTCAAGGTGATCGTCCCGCGCGGCACCGTCGTGAGCGCCATCAAGCCAGCGGCGATGCGCTGGTGGATGACCTTTCCGATGACGGTGGTCGACACGGTCTTCAAGGCCCTGGCCAAGGCGATACCCGAGCGCACCATCGCGGCGCACCACGCCGACCTGTTGTTCGCGCTGGTCCACGGCATCTCGCCCAAGGACGGGCGATTCTTCATCGCCTCCTGCGGCCCGTCGGGCGGCGGCTGGGGCGCGAAGTTCAACAGCGACGGCATGAGCGGCGTGGTGTGCTCGAACGACGGGGATACGCACAACAGTCCCTGCGAGCAGCTCGAAGCGAAGTACCCGATCCTGTTCGAGCGATTCGCGCTTCGCGCCGACTCGGGCGGACCGGGACGCCAGCGCGGGGGTCTCGGTACCGAGCAGGTGATCCGCGCGCTTGCCCCGATCACCGTGGACGTGCAGGCGGACCGGATGCATTGCGCGCCGTGGGGCATCGAGGGCGGTCTGGCCGGCCTCGGCAACCAGGTCACGACGCGGATCGACGGCAAGGAAGATCTCGATCGCGACAACGCGAAGCTGCGCAACCAGAGATTGAAGGCCGGCGACGCGCTGATCCTGCGCACCGGCGGCGGCGGCGGCTTCGGCGCGCCGCTCGAACGCCCCGCCGAGGTCGTTGCGCACGATGTACGCCAGGGCTATGTGAGCGCCGCGGTGGCGCGCACGGCGTACGGCGTGGAGCTGCGGGCGGACGGCGAGGTGGACATCGCTGCAACGCGTGCGCGGCGCAAGAAGACTCCCTGACCGCGCCGTACGGCTTCCGCGGCGAACGCATGCGCCAGGAGCGAGGCGGGCGCGTCGCCCCGCCCGCCATCCCCCCGGGTATTCTCGCTACATCGTTGCGATGATCTTCTTCATTTCGTCCGGCGAGAAGCCGCGCATGGTCTGCGTCCGGATATTGCCGAGCGAGCCGATCTTCAGCAGGGTGGCCGTCACGGCTTCCCCGGTGCCCTCGACGACCGTGACGATGTCGTAGCTGCCGACGGTGTAGTAGACGTCCTTCACCTTGACTCCCATTTTCTCGGCCGCTGCTTTGAATGCCTGCAGCCGATCGGGGGAGTCCTTGATGTTCTTGATCCCCTGGTCGGTGAAGTTCACGAGCGTAATAAATGTTGGCATGGCCCATCTCCTTGGTTGAATGTCGATTCGCAGGCGGTCGCCTGCGCACGTGCGACATGGCATGCATCCGCCGCGGATCCGTTCGTGTCGAATGCCGCGCGGCGTGGCGCAGGTCGTACCGCTAGAGTGGAGCCTTTGCAGTGTACGCCTGCGCGGACTCATTACAAGGGATCAGCCAGCGATTAGTAAGTGAGGCGCTTCTGCGGTCAGTTCCCCGATCGTGCGCCGGAGTTCAGCCGCCGGCGCGCCGCGCCGGCGAAGCTCATAGCTTCGCGAGATTGACCGCGGGATCCGCGAGATCGGCCGCGCGGACTGCACGACCGGCCTCCATCACCCGCTTCGCGGCGCGGAGGTCCCGAGGCGCGTTGATGCTGACGACCGCGACGATCCGGTCGCCGTCGAGATAGAAGAGGCTGAAGCTCGCGCCGGTCCGGTCCCCGCGCACGATCGGCTCCGGCCAGCGCTCCGGCAGCCCGAGGAGCTGCACGTTGGCGTCGAACTGGTCGGACCAGAACCACGGCAGCTCGTCATAGCGCACGTCCTGTCCCAGCGCACTCTTCGCGACGACGATCGCCTGGTTCTGTGCGTTCGCCCACGACTCGAGCCGCACCCGCCGGCCGAGGCGGGCGAGCGGCATGTTCGCGCAGTCGCCCGCGACGAGGATGTCCGGGTCGGACGAGCGGCACCGCTCGTCGACAAGCACGCCGTCGCCGATGTCGAGGCCCGCCTCGCGCGCGAGCCCGATCTGCGCGACGAGGCCGATGCCGACCACCACCGCGTCCGCGTCGAGGGTCGAGCCGTCGCCGAGGGCGAGGCGCAGGCCCTCCGCGCCGCGGTCTTCGATCGCCTTGACGCCGCAGCTCGTGCGGATTGCAACGCCGTTCCGCTCGTGCAAGCCGTGCAGGAACGCCGAGACCGAAGACGGCACCGCACGCGCGCACAGCCGGTCCACCGTCTCGAGGACGGTGACCTCCGCGCCGCCCTTGCGCGCGGTCGCGGCGACCTCGAGCCCGATCCAGCCGCCGCCCACCACCGCCAGCCGGCGGCCAGGGGCGAGCGCCGCCCGGATCGCGAGCGACTCGTCCAGCGTGCGCAGATAGTGAACGCGCGGCCCGTCGCCGCCGGGCACCGACAGCCGGCGCGCCTCGCCGCCGGTCGCGAGGATCAGCTTGTCGTAGGCGACCGACGATCCGTCCGCGAGGTGGACGGCGCGCGCCGCGCGGTCGATCCGCGTGGCGCGCACGCCCGCGCGGAAGTCGAGGTCGAGCGCGGCGAAGGCGTCCGGCTTGAGGAGATAGCAGCTTTCGACCGTTGCGCTGCCCGCGAGCACGCCCTTCGAAAGCGGCGGGCGCTCGTACGGCGGATGTGGCTCGAGGCCGACCAGCGTGATGCGGCCCGCGAAGCCCTCGCCGCGGAGGGTCCTCGCCGCCCAGCCGCCCGCCTGGCCGGCGCCGACGATGACGATGTGCTCAGTCATGCCCGTGCTTCGCGCGCCAGCACGCGTCCCGGTCGCGCGCCGCTCGGCGCGCCGCCGCGCCACACGACCGCGCCGTTCACGATTACGGTGTCGATCCCGTGCGCCGGTTGGATCGGCCGCGCGAACGTGCCCGCCTCGCCCACGGTATCCGGATCGAAGAGCGTGAGATCGGCGAACGCGCCCTCGCGCACGACGCCGCGGTCCTTCAGGCCGAAGGTGCGGGCGGTGAGCCCGGTCATCTTGTGGACTGCGGTCTCGAGCGGGAAGAGGCCGAGGTCGCGCGCGTAGTGCCCGAGCACGCGGGGAAAACTGCTCCACAGCCGCGGATGCGGCGCGGCATCGTGCGGCAGGCCGTCGGAGCCGACCATCGTCGGCTCGAAGGCGAGGATGCGCTGCACGTCGGCTTCGTCCATCGCGAAGTAGATTGCCCCGGCGGGGCGCAGCCGCTCGATCGCCTCGGCCGGCGGCACGCCCATCCTCGACGCGACCTCGGCCACATCCATCCCCGAGTACTCCGGATGCGGCTTCGACCAGGTAACGAGCGTCTTCGAAGCGACCGCGGCGCGCGCGGCAGCTCAGGATCGTCGAGGACGCGCAATAGGGGTAGCAGTCGAGCCCGACCGCCTGCGAGCGCATGCGCTCGGCGATCAGCGGCAGCGTCTCGCGCGAGCGGCCGTGATTCGGCAGGCCGGCGACCTTGTGGTGGGAGATCACGACCGGCACGCCGATCTCGCGGCCGATGCGGAAGGTCTCCTCGAGCGAGTCGAGCACCCTTTCGGCCTCGTCGCGCATGTGCGTGCAGTAGAGACCGCCGAACTCGGCGAGCGGACGGCAGAGCTCGATCACCTCCTCGGTCGGCGCGGCCGCGGCCGGTTCGTAATAGAGCCCGGTCGAGACCCCGATCGCGCCCGCAACGAGCGCCTCGCGAACGAGCCCGCGCATCCGCTCGATCTCGGGCGGGCGCGCGGGACGCTCCAGATCGTCGAGCGTCGCGATACGGAGCGTGCTGTGGCCGACGAGGAGGGCGGCATTGGTCGCCGCCGGCGCCTCGCGCAGCGCGCCGAGGTACTCGGCAAAGGTTCGGAAGCGGAACCAGCCGCCGTCGTCGTCGAGGAGATCGAGCGGCGGCGTGACCGGCCGGCGCGGGCCGCCGGGCATCGGTGCGAGCGAGATGCCGCAGTTGCCGGCGACGACGGTCGTGACGCCCTGGCTGACCTTGGGCGCCATATCCGGCGCCGAAAGCATCAGCCGGTCATCGTGGGTGTGCGCGTCGATGAAGCCCGGCGCGACGATCCTGCCGCTGGCGTCGATCTCGGTCGCACCGCGCGCGCCGTCGAGCTTGCCGACGCGGACGACGCGGTCGCCGGCGACGGCGACGTCGGCAGCGAAGCGCGGCGCGCGCGTGCCGTCGATCACGGTGCCGTTGCGGACGACGAGGTCGAAGCGCTCCGTCACGTCAGGCGGGCCCGCGGCTCTGCCGGCGCGTCTTGCCGTCAATGCCGCCGCTGACCGCCCACTCGGCGAACACCTCCGGCGCCTGCTGGAACTCGCGCGGCTGCCAGGCGCGGTCGAGCTGGTCCTCGTCGGTGTAGTACTCGGCCAGCGCGCCGGCCGGGTTCTTCACGTACCAGAAGTACGCCGACGAGATCGGATGGCGTCCCGGGCCGATCTCGGTCTGCCAGCCGCAGCGGGAGATGTGCAGCCCGCCGCCGAAGACCTCGTGGATGTCACGCACGGCGAACGCAACGTGATTGAGCCCGCGCTTGGGCTGCGGGGGCTGCAGCAGGAAGAGATCGTGGTGCCCGCCCTCCGGCGCGCAGCGCAGGAAGACGCCGCGGCCGGGATAGCGATCCGAGACCGCGAAGCCGAGCTTCTCGACGTAGAAGCGCTCGAGCTCGGCAAGCTGGTCGGTGAAGAAGACCACGTGCCCGACCTCGATCGGCTCGGCGCGCTCGTAGAACGTGCTGCGGAGGTTCACGCCCCGTCCCGGCTGCCCCCACGCGTTGATCGGGACGCCCTTCACGTCGACCTTGCGCTTGTGCGTCACGCGGAAGGCGAGCGCGAGGCCGTTCGGGTCGGTGGCGTGCAGCGTGCCGAAGCGCTCGACGTAGTGTGCCTCGGCGCCGAGCGCTGCGCGCAGGCGCTCGACGTCGGCGCGCGACTCGACGCCCCACACGACCTCGCGGACGGTCGGGAGGTCCTCGATCGCGGGCGGAAGGGTGGGGTCCTCCTCGTGGCGGACGTGCACCTCGCAGCCGTTCAGCGTCTCGAAGTCGAGCGCGTCGCCCGATTCGTGCACGAGCTTCAGACCCCAATCGAGGAAGAACTTGCGGCAGGTCGCGGGGTCCGCGACGCCGTAGGTGATGCGGTCGATTCCGAGGATGCTCATATACGACCTTTCAAGCCTCCGCGAACACGCGGATCGGTTTCAATCCAGTCTTACGTTCGCGTTCTTAACGCGCTGCGCGTACTTTGCGCGGTCCTTGCCCAGGAATTCGGCGAACTGGTCGGGTCCCATCGAGAGCGGCTCGAGCCCCATCCCGTTGATGAACTTCTCGCGGTACTCGGGCGCCTCGACGACGCGCTTGACGTCGGCGGCGATGCGATCGACGACCGGACGCGGTGTGCCTGCCGGGGCGGCGATGGCGAACCACGAGCGGGCCTCGAACGGGATGCCGGCTTCCGCGAAGGTCGGCACTTCGGGCACCAGCGGCGAGCGCTGGAGGCTGGCGACAGCGAGCGCCTTCATCTTGCCGCTGCGTATGTACGAAAGCGAAGGACCGATCGCCGAGAGCGCCATGTCGATCTGCCCGCCCACCAGCGCCGGCACGACCTCGCCGGTGCCCTTGTACGGCACGTGCGCGAGCTTGATGCCCGCGGCCGACGCGAATGCTTCGGCATCGAGATGCGTCACGCTTCCCGGGCCGATGCTGCCATAGGTCAGCTCGCCAGGCTTCTTCTTTGCGAGTGCGATAAGGTCCTGCAGCGAGTTCGCGGGCAGCGACGCAGGGGTGAGCAGGATCAGGGTGGTCGTAGCGATGGTGACGACTGGAACGAGGTCCTTAACCGGGTCGTACGGAAGCTTGCTGTAGAGGTACTGATTCGAGGACAGCGAGGGATCGTTCGCCAGCAGCAGCGTGTAGCCGTCGGGCGGCTGTTTGGCCACGAAGTCGGTGCCGATGATTGCGTTGGCGCCCGGCTTGTTCTCGACGATCACCGGATTGCCGCCCCAGAGCTTTTGCAGTCCCTCGGCGAGCGGGCGTGCGAGGACGTCCACGGGGCCGCCGGGCGGGTAGGACACGATGATTCTGACCGGCTTTCCCGAAGGAAACTGCTGTGCGAGAGCGCTGCCGGCGAGCGCCGCGCCGAGCAGCGTACCGACGACAAGGTGCGAGAGTCGCTTCATGATTTCTCCTGGGTAAAAGTGAGTGCGGTCAGCGTGCCCGCTTGGCGTCCTGCATCAGCGCCAAGATGCGCGGCGCGGTGAGCGGGCCGCGCCGGACCACGGCGCCAAACGGTCGCAAGGCATCTTCCACGGCGTTGGCGACGGCCGCCGGCGGCCCGATCGCGCCGCCTTCGCCGAGGCCCTTCACGCCGAGCGGGTTGCGCGTCGACAGGGACTCGATGTGGTCCAGCACGAGCTCGGGCGCGTCCTCCGCAATCGGCAGCGCGTAGTCCTGAAAGCTCCCAGTGAGCGGCTGTCCGCTCTCGTCGTGCACCATCTGCTCGGAGAGGACACCGCCGATGCCCTGCATGACCCCGCCGGCGATCTGCGCATCCGCGAGCAGCGGGTTCACCACGCGGCCGCAGTCGTGGACGACGACGAAGCGTTCCACGCTGACGGAACCGGTGTCCGGATCGATGGCTACGACGGCAGCATTCGCAGCGCTCGCGTAGGTCACGGTCGGCGGGCGGAAATATGCCGTCTCGGCGAGCAGGCCGTCCCCGCGCATCCCGCGCCGGAGCACCGCGGCGGCCGCCTCTCGCGCGACCTGGGCAAATGCGAGCGCGCGGTCCGGCACGCCCTTCAGGCGCACCTTGCCGTCGGCGAGCTCGAGGTCGTCCGGTGCGGTCTCCATCAGCTCACTCGCGAGCGCGAGGATCCGCTCCTTCACCTGGCCGGCGGCCTGGTGGATGGCGTTGCCGGCCGTGACCGTGCTGCGGCTCGCGATCGTGCCGATGCCGAACGGCACGGTCGAGGTGTCGCCGCCCACGACATCGATCGAATCGAGGGGCACGCCGAGCACGTCGGCCGCGATCTGGGCGTACACGGTGCGATGGCCTTGGCCGGAGCTGCAGGCGCCGCTCGCCACGTGCACGCGCCCCGAGCCGAGCACGCGCACCGTCGCACCCTCGAACGGGCCCATGCCGGTCCCTTCCACATACATGGAAAAGCCGACGCCGCGCAGCTTGCCGTCCGGGAAACCGGCGCGCTGCGCCGCCCGGAAGCGATCGAGGTCGACGAGGCCGCGCGCGCGCTGCAGGAGCTCGGGGAAGTCGCCCGAGTCGTACACCTGCGGAAATCCGTCGCGGTAGAGGAGCCCGGTGTCGTAGGGCATCGCCGCCCTCGCGACGAGGTTCCGCGCGCGCACGTCGGCGGGCTCGAGATTCAGCCGCGCCGCGAGTCGGTCCAGGATGCGCTCCATCGCGAAGACGGCCTCGGGGCGGCCGGCGCCGCGGTAGGGCGTGGTGTACATCGTGTGCGTGAGCACCCCTTTGACCAGGATCGATGCGTTCGGGACGTCGTAGGGGCCGAGCAGGTGCGACAGCGAATTGTACGGAACGACGAGGCCGAGAAAATTGTAGGCGCCGCAGTTCATGATCGCCTCGTCGCGCAGCGCGACGAGGCGACCGTCCTCGCTTGCAGCGACCGCGATGCGGTGGACCTGGTCGCGGGCATGCGGCGCGGCGGCCAGGTTCTCGCTGCGGCTCTCGATCCAGCGCACCGGGCGCGCGAGCTCGAACGCCGCGAACGCGACCAGCATATCCTCGACCGACTGCACGCCCTTCTGTCCGAACCCGCCGCCCACGTCGCAGGCGATGACGCGGATGCGCTCGACCGGCATCTTCAGCGACACTGCGATCAGGCTCTGCAGAACGTGCGCCGTCTGCGTCGCCGCCCACACGGTGAGCGTGCCGGTGGCGGGGTCCACGTGCGCCTGGATCCCGCGTGTCTCGAGCGGCGCGGCGACGTAGCGATGCGAGACGAACTCTTCCTCGACCACCACCTTCGCTTGCGCGAAGGCCGCGGCCGGATCGCCCTTGGTCGTGCCGACCGAGAGCACCAGGTTCGAGCCGAACTCAGGTTCGACCAGCGGCGCACCGTCGGCGAGGGCGGCGACGGGATCGACGACGGCCGGTAGTGGGTCGTAGTCGATCGCCAGAAGCTCCGCCGCGTCTCTTGCCTGCTCGGCCGTGTCGGCCACGATCATGGCGACGGGCTGCCCGACATACGTGACGCGCTGCGCCGGCAAGAGCGGCGTGGGATGCACCCTGTCGAGGGGCCTAAGTGCCTTCAGCAGGCGTTCAGGCGTGTGCACCTCGCCGGCCACGCAGATCGGCGCGGTGCGTCCCGCGATGTCCGCGGCGGTGAGGACGGCGACGACGCCCGGGGCGGCGCGCGTGGCCGTCGCGTCGATCGTCCCGACAGCCGCGTGCGCGTGGGGGCTGCGCACGAAGACGGCCTCGAGCGTCCCCGGCAGCCTGACGTCGGCGACGAACGTTCCGCGTCCTCTGAGGAGCGGCTCGTCCTCGACGCGTCTGACGGATTTGCCCATCCAGCTCATGAAGTCTCCGCGTTCAGTCGGCCCAGGGCAGCGGCCGCTCGTTCAAGCCCCAGTACAGGCTCTTCTGGTGCTTGTACTGAAGGATGCCGAGGCGGCCCTTCTCGATGCCGAGCCCGCTTTCCTTGATGCCGGTGAACGGCGTCGAGATCGAAAACAGCTTGTAGGTGTTGATCCAGACGGTGCCGGTCTCGAGCGCGCGCGCGATCCGCCACGCGCGCTTGTAGTCACGCGTCCAGATGCCGGCGGCGAGGCCGAAGACGCTGTCGTTCGCCTGCGCGAGCAGGTCCGCCTCGTCGCGGTAGGAGAGGGCCACGAGGACCGGCCCGAAGATCTCCTCCTGGCAGATCCGAGCGCGGTTGCCGAGTCCGGTCAGGATCGTCGGCCGGTAGAACCAGCCGCGGTCGAATAGCCCGCCCTGCGGACGCTCGCCTCCGGCGAGCAGCTTCCCGCCTTCGTCGAGTCCGAGCTGGACGTAGCGCTCGATCGACTCGCGATGCTTCGCGGTGATGAGCGGACCCATCTGCGTGCGCGGGTCCTCCGGGTCGCCGACGCGCAGCGCGGTCGCCTTCGCCACCAGCCGGTCGAGGAATTGGGTGCGGATCGACTCGTGCACGAACAGGCGCGACCCGGCGATGCACGACTCGCCCGAGGAGCTGAAGATCCCGTACAGCACGCCGTTCACCGCGTGGTCCAGATCGGCGTCCTCGCACACGATCGTCGGCGACTTGCCGCCGAGCTCCAGCGTCACCGGCATGAGCTTCTCGGCGGCGAGCTTCGCGAGCGCGCGGCCGGTCGTCGTGCCGCCGGTGAACGAGACCTTCTTCACCAGCGGATGCTTCACGATTGCGTCGCCGATCACCGAGCCCTTGCCCGGCACGATGCTCACGACCCCCCGGGGCACGCCGGCCAGCTCGCAGATGCGACCGAGCTCGAGGGCGGCCAGCGGCGTGACCTCGGCGGGTTTCACGACCACCGCGTTGCCCGCGGCAAGGGCGGGCGCAAGCTTTTGCGCCTCGCTCGCAATCGGCGAGTTCCACGGCGTGATCGCCGCGACCACGCCGAGCGGCTCGTGGACGCTCATTGTGAAGTAGTCGCCGCGCGGTGGCGTCAGCGTCTCCTCGAGCGTCTCGCACGCGGCTGCGAAGAACTGGAACGTGCCGGCGGCGCTGGCGACCAGCGCGCGGGTCTCTGTGATCGGCTTGCCATTGTCGCGCCGCTGCAGCTGTGCCAGCTCCTCCGCCCGCTCGCGGATCAGCGCGCTGATGCGATAGAGGACCGCGGCGCGCTCGTGCGGCTTGAGGTCGCGCCAGTCGGACCGGCGCCAGGCTGCGTCAGCGGCGACGATCGCCTCCTCGACGTCGGCGACGCTTGCCGCGGCGAGCTCGGCGTTGACGCTGTCGTCGGCGGGGTAGCGCGAGGCGTAGAGCTCGCCGCGGCCGCGCCGCCACTCGCCGGCGACGTAGATTGGGAGCACGCTCATGCGGCTGCAGCCGTCTTCACCGGCGGGCCGGCGAAGGCGCTCGCGAAGGGACCAACGGCGACCATGTCGATCTCGACGAGCGTCGGCCCGCGTCGACCCATTGCATTCTTCAGGACGCCATCCACGGCCGCGAGATCGCGCACCCGATGGAAGGGCAGGGCGAGCGACTGCGCGAGGCGCTCGAAGTCCGGGGTGTGCAGGTCGGCGTAGTACCTGCGCCCGCCGTACTGCGCATCCTGGATGTTGCGGATGACGCCGTAGCCGCGATCGTTCATCAGCACGACGATCACGTCGGCCTGCTCCTGCACCAGCGTCGCGAGCTCGCCGATATTCACCTGCAAGCCGCCGTCGCCGACGAGGCACAGGGTCTTGCGTCCACCGGCCGCAAGCGCAGCGCCTCTTGCAATCGCGGAAGTTGCCTCCGCGATTGCTGCACCAATGGCCATCTGAACCCCCTGGCCGATCCCGCCGCCGAGCGCGTGTACACCGTCGCGCGGGCCGGCAATCCGCAGGCTGCGATTCCCCCACGTGCTGTTCGACACCGTCACGTCGCGCACCCATACGAAGTCGCGGCCGGCTGCGCGCTGCAGCTCGGCGACCAGACGCTCGTATGGCCCGAGGCCGTCGCGGATCAGCTTCTCGGCCGCTTCGCGCGTCGCCGCGAGATCGCGGGCGAACGTGGCATCCGGCTTGATGCGGCCTTGCAGCCGGTCGGCGAGCGCGGCGAGCGCGGCTGCGCTATCTGCGGCGACAAAGCAATCGTCGGTGTAGCACCGCCCCTGGCTTTGCGGGTCCGCGTCGATCCGGTACAGCGGCCGAGGCAGCTTGAGCTTGTACTTCAGCGTCTCGTTGCTGCGCAGGCGCGAGCCGACGACGAGCATCGCGTCGCACGTGCCGTAGAACCTCTCGACCGGGCCGTAGAGGTTGAACGCCCCGAGGGACATCGGATGATCCTCGGGTACGATGCCGCGCCCCTGCACGCTGGTCACCACGCCAAAGCCGAGGTCGACGAGGCGATTCACCGCGGCGCCGGCGGCGCGCGCTCCGCCGCCGAGCCAGAGCAACGGGCGCTTGGCGCGCGCGAGGCGTTCGGCGAGCGCGTCGAGCTCGTTCGCACCGGGCTGCGGCAGAGGCGCGACCGCCGGTGCGAGAGAGGCGGGGACCTCGATCTCGGTCGCCTGGATGTCGATCGGGATCTCCACGCTTACCGGGCCGCGGGGCGCGGTCAGCGCGACGCGGACCGCCTCGCGGAGGGTACCGAGCGCCGTCTCGGCACTGCGCACCCGGAACGCGGCCTTCGACACTGCGCGCAGCATGTCGAGCTGCTCCGGTGCCTCGTGGATGTAGCCGAGATCGCGGTCGAGATACGGCACTTCGATCTGGCCGGTCAGGTGCACGACCGGCGTTCCCGCCGTGAGCGCTTCAACCATCGCGCCGCAGGCGTTGCCGGCCGCGGTGCCGGTGCTGGTCACCGCGACGCCGAGGCCGCCCGAGACCCGGGCATACGCATCGGCCATGTTGACCGCGCCGGGCTCGCTGCGCGCCGGTACGAACCGGATCGGCGCGGGCTTGCCGCGTGCGCCCGCCGCGGCGGCGCGCCGGCCGAACGCGTCGAGGATCGGCATGTTGTGGATGGAGATCACGCCGAACGCTGCGCGCACGCCGCACTCCTCGAGGAATGCGGCGACGAGCTCGCCGACGGTGATGCGATTGCGTTCAGACATGGCGGGAATGTCCCCCTGAAACGTCGATGAAGCTGCCGGTGGTGTAGGAGGCGAGCGGCGAGGCGAGGAACGCGATGGCGTGCGCCGCCTCCTCGGGCTTGCCGAGCCGGCCGAGCGGGATGTGTTTGGTGCGCGCGAGCCCGGCCGTCCATGCTTCCCAGCTCTCGCCGGGGGCGGCCTGGGTCTCGTAGCGGCGGCGCCACTGACCGGACTCCACCAGTCCGATCAGGACCATGTTCACGCGCACGCCCGCCGGGGCGAACTCCGTGGCGAGCGAGCGCACCAGGTTCAGGACGCCCGCGCGCGCGGCGGAGGTGGCGACCATGTGCGGCTCGGGCTGGCGTGCAAGCAGCGAGTTCACGCAGACGATCGCACCGGCGCCCGCGCGCTCGAGCTGGGGCAGGAAGGCGCGCGTCGGGCGGATCACGCCGAAGAACTTGAGCTCGAGCTCTTCGCGCCAGGCCGCGTCGGTCGTGTCACCGAACGTGGACACCCGGCCCTGGCCGGCGTTGTTCACCAGGATGCCGGTGGGCCCGAAGCGGTCCGCGACCGCGCGTGCGAAACCGCCCATCGCGTCGGCATCGAGCACGTCGCACCGTTCCGCGAGGACCCGGTCGGCACCGGCGACCGGTTCGAGCGCCAGCCGCGCCTGCTCGAGGCGGCGCGCGTCGCGGCCGCAGATCGCCACGCGCGCACCGGCGGCGAGCAGCGTGCGCGCGGTCGCCAGGCCGATCCCCGACGAGCCGCCGGTGACGACCGCCACGCGATCCTCGACGCCGAGCGAGAAGGGCCGCACGCCGGTCACGCTGCGCGCTCGGCCGGTCGGTAGTTGAGCTGGTGCGAGAGCTCCGCCGCCGCCTGCTGCACCTGTCTGACCAGCCGCTCGCGCAGGTCCCTCGGCTCGAGCGTCGGGCGCTGCGCGGTGATGCTCACGGCCGCGACGATCCGGCCCGCCTGGTCGCGCACCGGCGCCGCGATCGCGGAGATTCCGCGCTCGAAGAACCCTTCGCTCATCACGTAGCCGCGCGCGCGATCCTCGCGAAGCAGCGTCTTCAGCTCGGCGAGGGTCTTCGGCGTGGTCTGCGAGTAGGACTGGAGGGCGCGCTCCGGGAAGAGCCGTGCGAGCTCCTCCTCGGTGTGCTCGCACAACAGCGCACGCCCTAGAATCGTCGCGTGCGCCGGAAAGCGCGTCCCCACGTTCACGTTGCTCGTGAACATCGACTGGCTCCCTGCGCGCAGCACGACCACCACGTCGCGGCCGTCGCGGATGACGAGCTGCGTGGAGAAGCCCGCCTCGTCGCGCAGCCGCTCGAGCACCGGGCGCGCGAGCTCGGTGATCTCGAGCGAGGCGATGTACTCGAAGCCGAGCCGCATCACCGCCGGCCCGATGCGATAGCCGTCGCCTTCGCGCTCGAGGAAACCGAGGCGCTCGAGGGTCTGCGCCAGGCGGAAGGCGGTGGTTCGCGGGATCTTCAGCGCGCGCGACACCTCGGCGCCGGTCAGCAGGCGGTGGTTGCGGTCGAAGAGCTGCAGGATGCGCAAGCCCCGCTCGAGGCCGGGCACGTTGTACTTGTGCGAGACGTTATTCATGCGTCGCCTCCTTCAGGTGGCGCCGCAACGCGTCGCGAAGTCGGCGACAAGCGCGTTCACCGTGTCCGGCACGTCCAAATAGGAGAGGTGGCCGGGCCCCTCCAGCAGTCGGTATGCGCCGTGCGGGAAGGCCGCGGCGAGCGCCTCGCAGGACGCTGGCGGCGTGATCGTGTCGCCGCTCGCCGCCACGACCAGGACGGGCCCGTCGTAGCGCACCGCGTCTTCGGTCAGGCTGCCGCCCGCGAGCATCCGCGCGGCCTGTGAATAGCCGTCCGGGCGGAGTTGCGCGGTGCTCCATGCGGCGAGCGCGCGCGACTCGGCGGAAGCCGCGGGCGAAAGCATGCCGGGCGCGAGGCTGCGCGCCATCCCCGCGGGCCCGAGTGCGGCCAGGCGGTCCAGACGCGCGGCGAGCAGCGCCTCGCGCTCCGCCGGTTCGGTATGCCCGTAGCCGCCGGCCGGGTTGAGCAGCACGAGACCGGCGACGCGCGCGGGCCAGCGGGCCGCGAACGCGCCGGCGATGAGCGCGCCGAGCGAGCTCGCGACCACGACGGCCTTCTTCAGACCGAGCGCGTCCCAGAGTGCGGCAAGCGTCGCGGCGTAGTCGGCGGCAACGGGTACAGCGGATGCAAGCGCGTCGGAGCGCCCATATCCCGGCGCGTCCCAGGCGACCACGCGATAGCGCGCCCCGAGCGCGTCGAGCTGCGGCGCCCAGGAGGCGGACTGGCTGCCGATGCCGTGCAGGAGGCACAGCGCCGGCCCCGCACCGGCGGCGCGGAAGGACACGATGCCGCACGCCGTCCGCCGCTCGTCGAGCGGGTGGCGCGCGATGCGCGCGTCGGCGAGGCCGGGTGCGGAGGGCATCAGCCGCGCTTGATCTTCGCGAGCGGATGGTCGGGCGGGTAGGTGGGCGTGATCGGCTTCGACGCGCCGAGCATGACGCACATCAGCGCGTCCTCCTCGCCGATGTTGATCTCGCCGCGGTACACGCCCGGCGGGATCGAGATCAGGTCGCGCTCGCTCACCACCGCTTCCCAATACTCGCCGTCCTTCTCGCACATCACCTTCACCTTGCCGCGCAGGACGAAGAAGATCTCTTCCACGTCGTTGTGGATGTGCATCGGGCCCTCGTGGCCCGCCGGGATGATCATGGTCGAGAACGTGAAGTGCTCGGCCGGGACGACGTTCACGTCGGAGGCGACGCCGGTGCCGCCGGTGCCGACGTAGCGCATCTGCGCGCGCCGGTACTTCGGGTCGAAGTCGGCCTGGAACTTCAGCGCGTTCCAGTCGTAGCGGCGCGAGGCGAGCCGCGCGACGCGCGACTCCATCCACTGCGCGAAGCTCGCGCCCGCCGGGCGGTCCCACGACTGCTGCGCCTTCGCATCTTTGACTGCCTGATCGCTCATTTCGCGTTCCCTTCTCCAGAAGCGGGCCGTGCGGCCCTCAGTGCATGACGAATCCGCCGTTCACGGCGAGGAGCTGGCCGGTGATGAACGCCGCCGCGTCCGACAGAAGAAAGCTCACCGCGCCGCAGACGTCGGCCGGTGCCTGCGTGCGAGTCAGCGCCCGGCCCTCGACGTAGAGGCGGTGACGCTCGGCCGGCACGTACTCGGTCGCCTCGACGAGCGTGAGTCCGGGCGCGACCGCATTGACGGTGATCGCGTCGGCGCCGACCTCGCGCGCCATCGTGCGGGTCATGGCGATGACGGCGCCCTTGCTCGCGACGTAGGCGAGCAGACGCGGCGCACCCCAGAGCGCGGTGTCGGAGGCGATGTTGACGATGCGCCCCGATCCCGAGGCGCGCAGGTGGGGCAGGGCGGCGCGCGTGGCGAGCCAGGTCCCGCGCACGTTCACCGTCATCACGCGGTCCCACACGTCCACGTCGAGCTCCTCGAGTGTCTTGCCGCCGGAACTCGTGATCGCGCCGTTGTTCACGAGCCCGTCGAGCCCGCCGAGGGCTGCGGAGGCGCGCGCGACGCAGGCCTGGATCGAGGCGGGCGAGGCGAGGTCGAGCGGCAGGAAGACCGCGCCGATCTCGCCCGCGGCGGAACGGCCCGCATCCTCGAGGATGTCGGCCACCGCAACGCGCGCCCCGGCCGCGATCGCGTGCTCCGCGAACGCGCGGCCGAGGCCGCGCGCGGCGCCGGTGATCAGGATGCGCTTGTCGCGAAGCATAGGTGCCGTCCCGTGCAATTCGCCTGCACTCAGACGCTCGCCCGCGCCGGCGCGGCTCGCGCGCGATGCGCCTCGAGCGCCGCGAGCTGCTCCTGGGCCTGCTTCTGCAGGACGCGGCGCACCCGGGCGAGGCCGGTGTCGTGCTGGTAGAGGAACTCGCGCGAGCGCGCGTCTGGGGCGAGGTTCTCGAGCACGAAGCGATCCTGCTCGAGCACCGCCCAGTGCAGTCCCTCGAGCTTCGTCCGGTACATGAACTGCCAGACGTCCCGCACCCAGCCCTCGCACTTGCGCGTGCGCCAGAAAAACACGAGGCAGTTCTCCTCGTCCACCGGGGTGGCGAAGCCGACGATGCCGAAGTTGCCGCCTGGGCCGGCATTCGCGCGGTAGGGAATCGACAGCCGCAGCCAGGTGGCGCCCGACTGTCCGAGCTCCACCCAGTCGAAGTTGACGTCGCGCTGGTTGGTCTTCTCGAACGCGAGCCCGGTCGGGGTCTTGCGTAGCTGCATGTTCGCGGTCTTGTCGCCGGAGGCCATCGAGTGCGACACCGCGTGCAGGTACGCGCCGTGCATGGGGTCCATGACGTTGTCGATGGCGTAGCGGTAGTTGCACTTCCACTTGGCGAAGCAGAGGATCGCGCCGTAGGCGGGGCTCGCGAGTTCCTCCGGCAGCTCGAACGCGCACGGCTTGGGGTGCGCCTCGTCGCCGAAGTACGCGAAGATCGCGCCGCGGAGCTCCTTCACCGGGTAGCTCTTCACGCACTGCTTGCCCTCGAGCGGACAGGCTCCGACCGCCGGCACCTTGCGTACCGTGCCGGTGCCGTCGACCTCCACGCCGTGATACCAGCACGCGAGCCGGTCGCCGAGGTTCCAGCCGAGCGAGAGCCGCGCCCCGCGGTGCGGGCAGCGGTCCTCGACCGCGCGCACGGTGCCCTCGTCGTCGCGCCACAGCACCAGATTCTCCGAGAGGCGGGTGATCCCGATCGGGCTGCCGGCGACCGCCCAGCTCGGCAGCACCGGATACCACTGGTTGCGGAGCCCGCGATTGACGAGCCGCTCGACTGCCTGTTCATCGACCATCGGAGGCCTCCTCAGCCGAAAGCGAGCGCGCCGAGCTCGCGGAAGGTGGCGACGAAGTTCTGCTCGGTCCAGGTCTCTCCCTGGCGCGAGCGCAAACCGTCGCGGTTGAGCGCCGCGACGATCTCGGGGAGCTCGTAAATGCGCTGCGCGAAGATCTGCTCCAGAGCGGCGGCGAGCGACTGCTCGAACTCGGTCGGCGGCGCGGGGCGCGTCTGCCAGACGATCAGCTCGCGCTCGGGCGGTTTGTAGATCTGCCCCTTGCCGGCCGCTTCGCTGCGGCGCGCCGCGCGGAACGCCTGCAGGTACGGATTGAAGTCCTGCACCAGGCCCGCGGTGTTCGCGGCGGGCATGTGCGTCAACATGGGTCCGACTTCGGACATGCTGCCTCCTTGATTGCCGATGCCTACACCGCCGAGTGCTGCGCCCGCGGCAGGTAGTGGAGCACGCGCCGCTCGGCGAGCACCACGGCTCCGTAGGCGACGATGCCGATGACGGTCAGCACGATGATCGTGACGAAGACCATCGCGGTGTTTCCCTGGCCTTCGCCGAACGTGAGCAGGTAGCCGAGGCCGATGTTGCCCCCGACCAGCTCGCCGACGACGACGCCGATGACCGCGAGCGTGGCCGCGATGCGCAGCCCCGAGAAGAGCGGCGGCAGCGAGGCCGGATACTCGATCATGCGGAAGATCTGCAGTCGGGTCGCCGAGAACGCGCGCGCGAGGTTCACCATGTCGGGATCGACGGTGCGCACCGCGGTCAGGACGTTTACCATCACCGGGAAGAACACGATCAGGATCGCCACCAGGATCTTCGGGTAGACCGTGTAGCCGAGCCACATCACGAACAGCGGCGCGAACGCGACCTTCGGGGCGATCTGCAGCGCGAGGATGTAGGGCGAGAGCACCAGCTCCGCGCGCGGCGCCATCCCGAGCACGAACCCGATCACGATCCCCAGCAGCGATCCGAGCACGAAGCCGACGACCACCTCGAGCGAGGTGATCCCCGTGTGGTACCACAGGCGCTCGTTTGCGCTCATGCGCAGGAACTCCGTCCAGACCTTGGACGCCGGCGGGAGGATGAACTCCGGGATCTTCGCGAGGCCGGGCAGCCACTCCCACCCTGCGAGGAACGCGATGAGTACCGCCAGGCTCGCGGCCGCTGGGCCGCGCAAGGGCACTGAAAAATGAGCCGAGGCCATCGGGGCGGGTCTCCGCGGTCCGCTACTGGACGAACCGGTTGGTGTAGAGGTCGGCGACCGGCACTTCCTTGGGAACGATGCCCTCCTTCACGTAGAACTTCTGCACCGCCGCGAGCCGCTCCGGGTCGATCATGCCGAGCACCTTTTGACCGGGATACACGTAGGTGTTGTAGAGCTTGAACACCTCTTCGACGTTGGCTTCCTTGCCCTTGTGCTGGGTGACCACGGTCGCGTAGTCGCGCGCGGCACCGGCCGGATCCTTCATGATGTCCTGCATGCCCTTGAGCGTGGCGCGCACGAGCTTGCGGACCAGTTCCGGCCGCTTTTGGATCGTCTCGTCGGAGACGAGGATCGCCTGGGCCATGCTCTTGAAGTACTCGTCCGACGAGTAGATCTTCACCTTCGCGCCGGCCTGGGTCGCCGAAGCAATCCAGTCGGGCACTGCCGCCATTGCGTCGGCCTTGCCCGCGGCGAAGAGCTGCCACACGCCCGCGGGTCCGGCGGCCTGCGCGTCGACGTCGTTCTTGGTCAGGCCGGCGGTCGCGAGCATCCCGAGCAGCGAGTAGAACGTGGTGTCCTGATAGGCCATGGTCGTGATCGTGCGGCCCTTGAGGTCCTTCGGCCCGTTGATGCCCTTGCCGTCGTGCACGACGAGCTGCGTGAGCGATCGCCCGCCGAGCACGGCGACCGCTTTCACCGGCACGCCCTGCGCGCGGGCGATGATCGGCGTGTCGCCGATCGCGCCGCCGACCAGGGCGTTGCCGGCGCCGATCTGCTTGGCGACGTCGACGCCGCCCTTGGCGGACACGAAGTTCACCTTCAGGCCTTCCTGGGCGTAGTAGCCGCGCGCCTGCGCGAGCATCCAGGGTCCGAACGCCGGGAGGAACGAGGCGGCCGGGAGGAGATAGGTGATCTCCTCGGTCTGGGCCCGCGCCGGGCCGGTCGTTGCGAGCGACAGCACCGCGATCGCGAGCGCGGACTTGAGGACGGTTCTCTTGGTGGTCATGCGGCTCCTCCTGGTGGATTCGGTGGGCGGCCTAGATTTCCTCGGCCTCGATCTTGTCGCGCAGATGGAGCAGCTCCATCAGGCGCGCGGCGTATTCCTGCACGCGCGGCCGGCGCCGCCGCACCATCGGGTTGTCCCGGTCGGGCAGATCGTCGAGGCGGATCTCTTCGATGATCGTGCCGGGGCGGGCGCTCATCACGAGGATGCGATCCGACAGCGCGATCGATTCCACGAGGTCGTGCGTGATCAGCAGGGCGGTTTTCTTCTCCGCCGCGAGGGTCTGGGCGAGATCCTGTTGCAGCACCATCTTCGTTTGCGCGTCGAGCGCCGAGAACGGCTCGTCCATCAGCAAGACGAGGGGGTCGACGGCGAGCGTGCGCGCGAGGGCCGCGCGCTGGCGCATGCCGCCCGACAGCTGGTGCGGGTAGTGGCGTTCGAAGCCGGCGAGGTGGCAGCGGGTGAGCAGCGCGTGCGCGCGGTCTCGGCGCGCCCTGGCCGGTACGCCCTGGATCTCGAGGCCGAGCTCGGCGTTCTGCAGGATCGTCCGCCAGGGCAGGAGCAGATCTTTCTGCAGCATGAAGGCCACTTCCTTGCTCGGGCCGGTGACGCGCTTGCCGTTCACGGTGACCTCGCCCGCGGTGGGCAGGTAGAGGCCGGAGCCCATGTTGAGGAGCGTGGATTTGCCGCAGCCGCTCGGGCCGATCAGCGAAACCACCTCGCCGTCGACGATAGCGAGATTGACGCCTTGGACCGCGACGACGTCGGCCTCGTCGGCGCGCTTTGCGGGGAACCGCTTACTGACGTTGCGGAAGTCGATGCGGATGTCGGGCATTGCGCTGCTCCAGGCTCGCTAGTCGATCTTCAGGAAGAGCCGCCCGCCTTCGCTCCGGATCGCGAAGCACGCGAGATCACGGCCGCCGGGTTCCTTCGTGCATTTTCCCGTGGGGATGTGAAACTTCGCGCCGTGCAGCGGGCACTCGACTTCGTCGCCGTCCACGAAGCCCTGCGAGAGCAGGGCATAGGCGTGGGGGCAGACGTCTTCGAGGGCATAGTGGGTCCCGCCGAGAGCGTAGATCCCGAATTCGCGATCGCCCACCTTCACGGCCAGGGGCATGTCCTCGGTCACCGCCTCGACCGCCGCTACGTCGTGCCATTCACCAGGCATGGACTTCCTCTTGGGCTCCAGACGAGGGGTATTCAAAACGGGTATGTTCCAAATAGGAAACGTCGTTTTTAATATGGAACATATTGCCCTCACTATAGATACCGTGTCAAGCGCTTTCTTGGCCCCCCGTGGGCGGCGGACGCCTGGGCCGGGAGTCCCATGGCTCGGCGGACCTGTTCGCCGCGTCGCTGCACGCGTAAAGTTGCGGCCCTCACGGAGGGAACATGCGGCACATCCTGCTCATCGGGCTCGGCGCAGTCGGCAGCACCGTCGCGCGCGCCCTGCGCAAAGAAGCGAAGCGCGTCCGCCTCTCGGTGCTGGTGCGGCCCGGCTCCGCGGCGAACGAGCGTGCCCTGGCGAGCGGGATCGCGTCGGAGGAAGTGGTCGACAGCCTGGCGAAGCTGCGCGAGGTCCCCGAGCTGGCGATCGAGTGCGCCGGACATGCCGCGGTCGCCGAGTATGGCGAGGCGTGCCTGACGAGCGGCATGGACTTCCTGGTCACCTCCGTCGGCTCGCTCACCGACGCCGCGCTCCTCGCACGGCTCGAGCGCGCGAGTCGCATGCACATCGGCAAGCTGATGATCCCGGCCGGCGCGATTGCGGGCGTGGACGCGCTCGCGGCGGCTCGGCTCGGCGGACTCGATCGCGTCCGCTACACCTCGCGCAAGGCACCGCAGGCCTGGCGCGGCACGCACGCGGAGAAGCTGTGCGACCTGGAAGCGATCGACCAGGCGGTCGAGTTCTACCGGGGCAACGCCGGCGACGCGGCGCGGCTGTTTCCGCAGAACGCCAACGTCGCGGCGACGATCGCGCTCGCGGGCGTCGGGTTCGAGGCGACCGAGTGTTCGCTGAGCGCCGACCCGGCGGCGCCGGGCAACGTGCATCTCATCGAGGCCGAGGGCGGCTTCGGGCAGCTGCGCATCGAGGTGCAGGGCAAGCCGCTCGTGGAGAACCCCAAGACCTCGACGCTCGCGGCGCTGTCGGTGCTGCGCGCAATCCACAACCGCATCGGCGCGATACAGATCTGATCGAGCGGCGCGACGCCGGCATGGTCGCCGATGGTGGGCCTCGGCTCGCGGTGCCGTCACCCGGCGTGCGTGCCCCTCAAGCGGTCCGCTGGACGATCCCCATCAGCTTGTAGACGAGAAATGCGGCCGCGAAATCGAAGGCGTGGAAGCCGCGGATCGGCGCGAACTCCAGGAGATCGAAGCCGATGATGCGGCGCTGGCGCGCCACCGACTCGAAGAGCCCCAGCGTCTGATACCACCCGAGCCCGCCGGGCACGGGGGTGCCGGTCGCCGGCAGCACGGACGGATCGATGCCGTCCACGTCGAGCGTGAAAAACACCTGCCGCGGAAAGTCCTCCGGCAGCGCGATCGTGTCGATGCGCTCGCGCACGAGCCGGTCGGCGTCGATGTAGTGCACGTTGTAGCGCGTGCGGGCGGCGCGCTCCTCCTCGCAGTAGGCGCGGTTGCCGAGCTGGAAGAGCGGTACCCCGGCCTCGACGATCCGGCGCATCACCGAGGCGTGACTGAGCGGATCGCCTTCGTAGCGGTCGCGGAGATCGGCGTGGGCATCGATCTGCACGACGCCGAAGTCGCGGATGCCGGCCTCCAGATAGCCCTGGATCACCCCCCAGGTGACCGTGTGCTCGCCGCCGAGCACGACCGGCAGCTTCCCCAGGCGGAGGATCTTCGCCACCGTCGCCGCGATCGAGGCGATGACCTTCTCCGGCTGGCCGCGGCAGTCGATCGCGGGCCAGGTGTAGATGCCTTCGGCGCCCGGATCGCTCGCCCCGTCCCAGCGTTCGAGCTGGCCGGAGGCCGCGAGAATGGCCGCCGGCCCCCGCGCCGTTCCGCCGCCATAGGAGACGGTCTTCTCGTACGGCACCGGCACGACGTGGAAGCGCGCCGCCTCCGGTGCGATGCGGTCGAGTTCCGTGCCGAGGAAGCGCGGCAGGCGGGAGCGCGCGGGTGCTTTCTTCACGACAGCCGGCGCTTGAACTCGTCGTATCCGAACTCGCGCACGACGCGAAGCCGGTCGGTGTCCGAATTCCAGATCGCGATGCTCGGCAGGCGGATGCCGTTGAACGTGGTCGCCTTGACCATCGTGTAGATCGCCATGTCCTCGAATAGCACGCGGCTGCCCACACGCAGCGGCTCAGGGAACGAGTAGTCCCCGATCACGTCGCCGGCGAGGCAGGTCTGGCCGCCGAGGCGATAGAGGTGCGGATGCTCGCCGGGCATACCGGCACCGACGATCCGGGGTCGGTACGGCGCTTCGATCACGTCGGGCATGTGGCAGGTCGCCGAGGTGTCGAGGATCGCGAGCGGCATCTGGTTGAAGGGCAGGTCGAGGACCTCGGCCACGAGCACGCCCGCATCGAGCGCAATCGCCTCGCCCGGCTCCAGATAGACCTGGACGCCGTGGCGGTCGCCGAAGTCGCGGAGCAGGCGCACGAGATCGTCCACCTGGTAGTCGGGCCGCGTGATGTGATGCCCGCCGCCGAAGTTGATCCACGCCAGGCCCGGGAGGAACTCGCCGAACTTCTGCTCGAATGCCGCGACGGTGCGCTGGAGCGGCGGGAAGTCCTCCTCGCAGAGCGTGTGGAAGTGCAGTCCGCTGATGCCCGCGAGATCGCCGCGAAATTCGGATCGCGGAATGCCCAGCCGGGAGAAGGGCGCGCTCGGATCGTAGAGCGGGACTTTGACCTCCGAGTGTTCCGGGTTCACGCGCAAGCCGAAGCTCAATTCCGGGCGGTGCGTACGCGCGCCGCGCACGAGCGGCTGGAACCGCTCCCACTGCGCGAAGGAGTTGAAGACGACGTGGTCGGAGATCTCCAGGATCCCGGCCAGGTCGGCCTCGGTGTACGCTGCAGAGAATGTATGAACCTCGCCGCCGAACTCCTCGCGGCCGAGGCGGGCCTCATGCAAGCCGCTCGCGCAGGTGCCCTTGAGATAGCGGGCGATCAGCGGCGCCAGACTCCACATCGCAAACGCCTTGAGCGCGAGGAGGATCTTCGCGCCGCTCGCGCGCTGGACCGCGTCGAGCACCCGCAGGTTCGCCTCGATCGCCGCCTCGTCGACGACGAAGCACGGCGATGGCACCCGCCGCGGATCGAGGCGCCGGAACCGCTCGGTGCGTGCGTTCACGCCACGGGCGCGTCGGGCGTGATCACCGTCCAGGGCAGCCCGTGCCTGTTCATGGCATCCATGAACGGGTCCGGATCGAACTGCTCGAGGTTGAACACGCCCTGGCCGCGCCACTTGCCCGTCACCATCATCATCGCGCCGATCATCGCGGGCACGCCGGTGGTGTACGAGATCGCCTGCGCCTGCACTTCGCGGTAGCAGGCCTCGTGGTCGCAGATGTTGTACACGAATGCGAGCTTCTCTTTGCCGTCCTTCTTGCCGCGCACGAGGCAGCCGATGCAGGTCCTGCCCTTGGTGAGCGGGCCGAGGCTCGCGGGGTCGGGCAGCAGCGCCTTCAGGAACTGCAGCGGGACGATCTCGCGGCCCTCGAACAGCACCGGCTTGATGGATGTCATCCCCACGTTGCCGAGCGCGCGCAGATGCATCAAGTAGTTGTCGGAGAAGGTCATCCAGAATCGCGCCCGCCGCAGGGTCGGGAAGTTCTTAACGATCGATTCGAGCTCCTCGTGATAGAGGAGGAAGATCTTCTTCGCGCCGATCCCTTCCGGGAAGTCGAACATCCGGTTGACCGCGAGCGGATCGGTCGACTGCCAGTCCCCGTTCTCCCAATACCGGCCGCGCGCGGTGACCTCGCGGATGTTGATCTCCGGGTTGAAATTGGTCGCGAACGGCTGGCCGTGCTCGCCCGCGTTGCAGTCGATGATGTCGAGTTCCTCGATCGTGTCGAAGTGGTGCTTCGCGAGATACGCGGTGAACACGTTCGTGGCGCCCGGATCGAACCCGCTGCCGAGCAGCGCCATGATCCCGCGACTGCGGAAGCGGTCCTGGTAGGCCCACTGCCAGCTGTATTCGAACTTCGCCGTGTCGCGCGGCTCGTAGTTCGCGGTGTCGACGTAATCGACGCCGGTCGCGAGGCAGGCGTCCATGATCGGCAGGTCCTGGTAGGGGAGGGCCACGTTGATCACGATCGCAGGCTTCTCGCGCTCGATGAGCGCGGTCATCTGCCCGACGTCGTCGGCGTTCACCTGCGCGGTCTTGATCGGCCGCCGTGTTTTCCCGCTGAGCTGCGCGGCGATGCGCCGGCATTTTTCCTCGGTGCGGCTGGCGAGCACGATCTCCGGGAAAACCTCCGGCACCTGGGCGCACTTGTGCGTGACGACCTGCCCGACACCGCCCGCCCCGACGATCAGCACCTTCGCCATGCTGGGGTCCTCCGGGGGCTCAGTCTTCGTAGTAGGTGTAGCCGCGCAGGCTCGCCGCGAACGCCTCCAAGACGGCCTGCCGCTCGGCGACCGACACGCGGCCGTCGCGCACCGCCTGCTCGGCGGTCTTGCGGAACTGCTCGAGAAGCTGCTGCGGCTGGTACTCGACGTAGCTCAGGACGTCGGCGATGCTGTCCCCGCTCATCTCGCGCACGAAATCGAACGTGCTGTCCTCGTTGATGCGGACGCTCACGACGTTGGTGTCGCCCATCAGGTTGTGCAGGTCGCCGAGCGTCTCCTGGTAGGCGCCGACCAGGAACACCCCCATGTAGTAGGGCTCGCCGTCGAGCAGGGGGTGGACCGGCAGCGTCTTGCGGATGCCCCGGCTGCCGATGAACTGGTCGATCTTGCCGTCCGAGTCGCAGGTGATGTCGGCGATGATCGCCTGGCGGCTCGGCGCCTCGGTGTGGCGGTGAACCGGCATGATCGGGAAGATCTGATCGATCGCCCACACGTCCGGCAACGACTGGAACACCGAGAAGTTGCCGTAGTAGATGTCCGAGAGCGACTGCTCCAGGCCGTCCAGGCCGGGCGGCTTGCGCTTGACGTCCTGCAGCCGCCGGACGATCGCGCTCACGATCTCGAGGAAGATGTTCTCCGCCAGCGAGAGCTCGCGGAGGCGAATCTGCCCGCGCTTGAAGAGATCGCGGATCTCGCCGCGGTAGTAGACCGCGTCGTTGTAGCACTCCTGCAGGTTGCGCGGGCTGAGGCTCTTGAGCGAGTCGCGCAGGTTGCCGATCAGCTCGTGCTCGCCCTGCGGGGTCGGCGCCGGCACCTGGCCGGGCTCGAAGCGCGTGACGTCCAGGATGTTGAAGAGCAGGACCGAGGAGTAAGCGACCGTCGCGCGGCCCGACTCGGTGATGATCACCGGATGCTCGATGCCCTGCGGGTCGAGCACGCTCATGATTGCCTCGACGACGTCGAGGCAATACTCGTCGAGCGAGTAGTTCTTGCTGTAGTCGTAGCTGGTCTGCGAGCCGTCGTAGTCGACCGCCAGGCCGCCGCCGAGGTCGAGGTAACCGAGCGCCGCGCCCTCCTGCTTGAGGTCGACGTAGTACCGCGCGGCCTCGAGCACGCCGCTGCGGATGTCGCGGATGTTCGGGATCTGCGAGCCGAGGTGGTAGTGCATCAGCTGCAGGCAGTCGAGCATGCCGTGGCTCTTCAGCTGGTCGATCAGTTCGACGATCTGCGAGGTCGTCAGGCCGAAGATGCTGCGATCGCCGCTCGACTCGTTCCACGCGCCGCTCACGCGTGAAGCGAGCTTCACCCGCACGCCGAGCATCGGGCGGATCCCGAGGGTGCGGCTCGTCTCCAGGACAATCGGCAGCTCGGTCGGGGTCTCCAGCACGAAGAAGACCCGGTAGCCGAGCTTGAGCGCCTGCAGGCCGAGCGTGATGAATTCGGTGTCCTTGTAGCCGTTGCAGACGATGTAGCCGGAGTCGGGCTCCATGCTGGCGAGCGCGATGAGGAGCTCGGCCTTGCTGCCCGCCTCGAGGCCGTGCCCGTAGCGCGCCCCGAACCGTGCGATCTCCTCGATCACCTGGCACTGCTGGTTGACCTTGATCGGGAAGACGCCGCGGTAGCTCCCGCCGTAGCTGAGGGAGCCCATCGCCCGTCCGAAGCTGTCGTTGAGGAGGGAAACCTGGGCGTCGAGGATGTTCTCGATGCGCAGCAGGACCGGCATCTGCAGGCCGCGCTGCTGCATGCCGGCGATGATGTCGAGGAGGCTGACGCGGGCCCGCGTGCCGTTGAACGGAACGCTCACCGCCACCGTGCCGTCGTCGGATAGATCGAAGTAGCCCGCGCCCCAGCTCTTGATGCCGTAGAGCTCGGCCGATTCGGCGGCGCTCCAGCTCGGCTGGATGGCGGCTTTCAGTTGTGCTTTCAGTTCTCTCTCGCTGCGCTGCGGACCGAAGGGCCCGTCGAGTGGCCCGAATGTTGCCTGCGCGAACCCCAAAGATCAAGCGCGAAGAGCGATGTTTTCGCAGGAGAAAGCTGGCGGTGAGAACCCCGGGAGCGCGGTCAAGCCGCCTTCGCCGCCGCAGGGCCCTGCAGCTCGCGCAGGTCGTCCTCGGTCAGAGTCTCCTTCTGCAGCAGCAGCTGCGCGCCGCGCTCGAGGGTCGTGCGGCGGTCGGTCAGGATCCGCGCCGCCTGCCCGAACGCGCGGTCGACGATGTCCTTCACCGCGAGGTCGATCTCGCGCGCCGTGGCCTCGCTGAACTCGCGGCTCGTCAGGCCGCCGCCCGGCGTGGCCAGGAACTGGGTCTGCTCGCTCTCGTAGGCGACCTGGCCGAGGGCAGGCGTCATGCCGAAGCGCGTGACCATGCTGCGCGCGATGTTCGTGACCTTGATGAGGTCGTCGGCCGCGCCGGTGGAGATCTCGTCGAACACCACCTGCTCGGCCGCCCGACCGCCGAGCAGGACCGCCATCTTGTTCTCCAGCTCGCCGGTGGTCATCAGGAACCGGTCCTCGGTCGGCCGCTGGATGGTGTAGCCGAGCGCGCCGACCCCGCGCGGAATGATCGAGATCTTGTGCACCGGGTCCGAGCCGGGAATCGCCATCGCGACGAGCGCGTGGCCCATCTCGTGATAGGCGACGGTGCGGCGCTCCTTCTCGTTGAGGACGCGGTTCTTCTTCTCGAGGCCGGCGATGATGCGCTCGACGCCGTCGTTGAAATCCTTGAGCGCGACGGCGTCGGCGCCGCGGCGGGTGGCGAGCAGCGCGGCTTCGTTCACCAGGTTCGCCAGGTCGGCGCCGGAGAAGCCGGGGGTCAGCGCGGCGATCTTCTCCGGGTCGACGTCGGCCGCGAGCTTCACCTTCTTCAAGTGCACGCCGAGGATCGCGATGCGCCCCTTCTTGTCCGGGCGGTCGACGAGCACCTGGCGGTCGAAGCGGCCGGCGCGCAGCAGCGCGGGATCGAGGATCTCCGGCCGGTTGGTCGCCGCGAGCAGCACCAGCCCGGCCGACGGATCGAAACCGTCGAGCTCTGCGAGCAGCTGGTTGAGGGTCTGCTCCTTTTCGTCGTGGCCGCCGACGCCGTAGGCACCGCGCGCGCGGCCGAGGGCGTCGATCTCGTCGATGAAGATGATGGCCGGCGCGAGCTTGCGCGCCTGGTCGAAGAGGTCGCGCACCCGCGCCGCGCCGACGCCGACGAACATCTCGACGAACTCCGAGCCGTTGATCGACAGGTACGCGACGCCCGCCTCGCCGGCGACTGCGCGCGCGAGCAGCGTCTTGCCGGTGCCGGGCGGGCCGACCAGGAGGATGCCCTTCGGCAGCCGCCCGCCGAGCCGGCCGTAGTCCTTGGGGCTCTTGAGGAACTGCACCACCTCCCGCAGCTCGTCTTTCGCCTCCTCGACGCCGGCGACGTCATCGAAGCTGACCTTGACGTCCTTCTCCATGTACAGCTTCGCCTTGCTCTTGCCGACCGAGAGGAAGCCGCCGCCGAGCCCCTGCTTCTCCGCGAACTTGCGCATGACGAACCACCACAGGCCGAAGAAGACCAGGGCGGGGATCACCCAGCCGAGCATGTCGCGCAGGAAGGTGTTCTCGATGACGCCGGTGTACTTGACGTTGTACTGCTGGAGGTCCTTCGCGAGGTTCTCGTCCACCCGCACCGCGACGAAGCGGGTGCGCTTGTCCCCCAGCGGCTCCTTGAACGAGCCTTCGACGAAGTTCTCGCGGATCACGACCTCGGCGATCTTCCCCTCCTTGAGGTAGCCGACGAACTCGCTGTAGGTGATCGGCTCGACGGTGCGCGCCTCTTTCCAGAGGCTGCTGAGCCACATCACCGCGAGCACGGCGATCACGAGGTACCAGACGTTGATCTGGGTTTGGCGTTCCATTGCGGGCTCCGGCGGTTGCGCTTGGTGTTAGTTGCACGTGGTCGAAGGCGATTCCGCGATGCGGTGCGGGCAGGTATCGGTTGCGGCCGGCGCGGGCGAGGGTCAGAATGGACGCGCGAACCCGACGCCGCACGACATTCTAGATGGGTGCCTGCAGCGCCGCTTCAAGGAGTCAGGCCATGGCCCGATTGATCCCGCAGACCCCGCCGAAGCCGGAGGAGAGCCGAATCGTCGAGCGTGCGGACGGCTTCTATTGGCTATCGCGGGAGAGCGGCGCGGAGTACGGCCCCTTCGCCAGCGCCGCCGAAGCCCGCGCCGACATGCTGTTCGACGCCGAGTCGGACGACGTGGAATCCGACGAGACGCTCGAGGAGCAGGAGGCCGAGATCGGCGTCTCGGGCTGGGTGGATCCGGACACCGGCGATCTGGGCGAGAGCTGGACGCCGCGACTCGAAGACCACTGAGGGACCACCGATCTCCCTGGTCGACGGGGGCAGCGCAGCGGGGGATTCCTACCGCGCCATCGGGTCCCCGCCCGATACGCGGCGCCAGGTCCGCGCGGCCGCGCGGAAGAGCTTCGGCAGCAGCCAGGCGGCTGCAATCAGGAATACCAAGAGTGCCCCGAGGAACAGCGCGGGCAGCTTGATCGCGGCGAACAGTCCGGCCGGCACCAGCAAGTCTTCGCCCACCGACGCAGTCCAGTTCGAGATCGGCTCGGGCGACGTGTTGATGAGTGCGCGCGCGCCGGCCTTGGCGAGGTGCGTGCCGGAGGCGATCGCGCCGCCCAGAATCGCCGCGACCGCGATCCACACCGGATCGGTCTGCCCGAGTGCGGCGGCGGCAAGGAACGCCCCGGCGGGCACGCGGATGAAGGTATGGACCGCGTCCCACGCGCTATCGAACGCGGGCACCTTATCGGCCAGGAACTCGCCCAGCGTCATCACCCCCGCCGCGCCGATCACCAGCGGGTGCTTCAGCACTTCGAGCGCCGGAGGCAGCTCGAGCACGCCGAAATGCGCGAGCGCACCCGCGATGAGGAGCGCCGCATAGAGGCGAATACCGCTCGCCCAGGCGAGCCCTGCGGCGAGCGCGATCTCGTGCAGCCAGTCCATCGCGCGATTATAGGCAGAGCGCTTCGTCGACGGCGCGTCGGCGCATCCCGGTCGGGCTTGCGGAAAACCCGCCCGCGGCCAACAATTCCGCCCGGTCTGCCCGTGGGGCAGGAAATGACGGCTTTCAGGGAGGAG
Source organism: uncultured beta proteobacterium (assembly GCA_963747775.1). Taxonomy (GTDB): domain Bacteria; phylum Pseudomonadota; class Gammaproteobacteria; order Burkholderiales; family SG8-39; genus JAGVSZ01. The sequence continues at coordinate 223,362 of CAVVGT010000009.1, read as the reverse complement.
GAATTATGAATAACGGATCGAACCCGCGCTCGCCGATTCGGCGCCGCGTCGTGCAAGCCGCCGGCGCCGCGGCTGCGCTCTCGACGCTCGGCTTTCCGGCCATCGTTCGCGCGCAGGCGACGCGGCTCAAGGTCGGGGTGCTGCTCCCGCGGTCGGGCTTCCAGGGCTTCATCGGGCAATCGTGCCAGAAGGGCGCGGACCTCGCCCCGGGCGTGATCAAAGAGATGCTCGGCGTCGACGTGGAGCTCATGAACGCCGACACCGAGACCAACATCGACGTCGCGCGCACGCGCGCCGAACGCCTCATCCAGGAGGGGGCGAACGTCCTGGTCGGGCCGTTCGACTCGGGGGCGGCCGCGGCGATCGCGCAGGTGGCCGAGCAGCGCGGCGTACCCTTTGTGATCAACATCGCCGCCGCGCCGCAGATCACCGAGCAGGGCTACAAGTACGTCTTCCGCAACTTCCAGACCGCGATCGACATCGTGCGCAACGGGCTGGTCCTGATCGGCGACCTGCTCCAGGCGACCAACACAGTGCCGCGCACCGCCGTGTACATGCACGTGAACGACACGTTCGGGCAGGCGATGACCAAGGGCATCGGCGCGCTCCTGCCGCGCCAGACGCAGCTGCCGTTCAAGATCGTCGACACGATCTCCTACGATCCGGCCGCCAAGGACCTCACGGTCGAAGTGTCAAAGGCGAAGGCGTCAAAGGCCGATTTCCTCCTGCTCGTGTGCCGGCTGCAGGACTCGATCATCCTGCGCCGCGAGATGGTGAAGCAGCGCTGGAACCCGATGGGCGTGATCAGTCCCGGATCGCCGGGCATGTACGAGGAGCAGTTCTTCAAGACGCTGGGCAAGCTCTCCGAGCACTGCATCTCAAACGTGCCGTGGTACGACCCCACCGCGCCGCTCACCAAGGTCGTCGAGAAGGCGTTCCTGAAGCAGAACCCGAAGGACAAGCTCGTCTTCCACGGCCTGAACGTGGGGTTCACCTTCGAGGCGGTGCTCATCGCCGCCGATGCGTACAAGCGCGCCAAGTCGACCGACCCGAAGGTCCTCGCCGAGGCCATCCGGCAGACCGACATCAAGAGCAAGATGACGCTCGGCGCGCCGATCAAGTTCAACGCGAAGGGGCAGGTCGAAGGGATCGGCTCCGCGTGCGTTCAGAACCTGAACCTCACGCCGACGGTGGTGCTGCCGACCTCCGCCGCCACGGCGAAGCCGGTGTTCCCCGTACCGGGCTACGCGGCATAGGCCGACCAACCGGAGGAAGGCCGGCTCGAGCCGGCCTTTTTTTCCGCCATGACGCCTGACCTGATCGCCAACGTCGTGATCGCAGGGCTGCTCACCGGCCTCGTCTACGGACTGATGGCGCTCGGGCTGTCGGTGATCTTCGGTGTCGTGCGGGTCGTGAACTTCGCGCACGGCGAAATGATGACGATCGCGATGTACGCGGCAGTCCTCTTGTTCGGCACGCTTGGCCTCGATCCGCTGCTCGCGGTGGTGCCGGTGGCGGCGGCGTTCTTCGCCTTCGGCTACGCGCTGCAGTCCTCTTTGATCAACCCGTTCATCACCCGGCCGGAGCACTCGCAGTTCATGCTCCTCGTGGCGGTCGCGCTGATCATGGTCAATGCGCTGCTGATGATCTTCGGGCCGGACGCGCGGAGCGTGCAGGTGGACTACCAGCTCGAGTCCTATGCGATCGGTCCGATCCTTATCGACAAGGCGCGCCTGCTCGCCGCGGGCATGGCGGTCGCGACCAGCGCTGCGTTGTTCGCCTTCTTCCGTCTGACCCTGGTCGGGAAGGCGATTCGTGCCTGCGCCGACAACCATCTGGGTGCCCAGGTGGTCGGGCTAAACGTGAAACGACTCTACGCGCTCACCTTCGGCGTCGGATCGGCCTGCGTGGCGGTCGCGGGCTGCATGATGATTCTGCTCGTCGACGTCACCCCGGTGCTCGGGCCGGCGTACACGCTGCTCGCGTTCGTCATCGTGATCGTCGGCGGGCTCGGTTCGATGCCGGGGGCGCTGCTCGGCGGGGTGCTGATCGGCGTCTCGGAGGCGCTGGCGGGGTTGCTCATCGTGCCGTCGGCGAAGAGCATGTTCAGTTTCGCGCTGCTGATCCTCGTGCTCCTCTTCCGTCCGCAGGGGCTGTTGGGCAAGCGGACGTGAGCCCGGAGCGTCGCGCAGCGATCCTGCTCGCGCTGCTCGGCGCAGCGCTGGTCGCGCTGCCGTGGGTCGCGGGCAGCTACGTCCTGTCGGTGGCGACGCTGATCCTCTTCTTCGCTTTCACCGGCCAGGCGTGGAACGTGATGATGGGCTTCGCCGGGCAGCTCTCGCTCGGTCACTCGCTGTACGTGGGTCTGGGGGCCTATGCGGCGGCGGGGCTCTACTTTCACTACGGAATCGGGCCGTGGGCGGGCGTCTGGCTCGCGATCGCCGTGTGCGTGGCGGCCGGGGTGGTGATCGGGTTCCTCGCGTTCCGGTTCGGAATCTCGGGGGTGTACTTCGCGCTCCTCACGATCGCGTTCGCCGAATTCACTCGCATCGGCTTCGACCACATCCAGTGGCTCGGCGGGCCGGGCGGACTGTTCATCAAGGTCGAGCAGCGCGAAGCGTGGGATCTGCTCGATCTCCGCGGCACGCCGCGGATGTTCTACTACGTCATGCTGGCCCTCGCGGCCGCGGCCTTCGCGCTCTGCGCCTGGCTCCTGCGCAGCCGCGCCGGCTACTACTGGCAGGCGATCCGCGAGAACGAGGAGGCCGCGCAGGCACTCGGGATCAACACCTTCCGCTGGAAGATGCTCGCGGTGGTGATCAGCGCCGCGATGACTGCGCTCTCCGGCGTGTTCTTTGCGTTCTACTACAACAACCTCTTTCCGGAGCAGATCTTCCACATCAGCCGCTCGATCGAGATCATCCTCGGTCCGATCATCGGCGGCCTCGGCACGCTCTTCGGGCCGATCCTCGGCGCGGCGGTGCTCACCATCCTGGCCGACGGGATCACCGAGTTGATGGCGCTCGCCGGCCTGGAGATCCCGGGCGTGAAGCAGGTGTTCTACGGCCTGTGCCTGCTGGTGGTGGTGATGTTTCTCCCCCACGGAATCTGGCCGACGATCGCGCGGCGACTCGGTCTGACGCGGCGATGACGACGGCCCTCCTCGAGGTGCGCGGCGTCAGCAAGGCCTTCCGCGGGCTGCGCGCGGTGCAGGGCGTCTCCTTCGATGTCATGGAAGGCGCCATCGCGGCGATGATCGGACCCAATGGGGCGGGCAAGACCACCTGCTTCAACGTCATTGCCGGGGTGTTCCGGCCCGACGCCGGTACGGTGTCGCTCGCCGGACGCGCGGTCACCGGCCTCCTTCCGCACCAGGTCTGTCGCGCCGGAATCGGGCGGACCTTCCAGGTCGTGAAGCCGTTCCCGCAGATGACCGTGCTCGACAACGTCGTGGTCGGCGCGCTCAACGCATCGGCACGCGTAATCGATGCGCGGCGCGAGGCGCGCCGTGTGCTCGAGCTGCTGCACTTGCAGGACAAGAGCGATGCGCTCGCCGCGAGCCTCACTCTTCCCGAGCGCAAGCGCCTGGAGGTGGCGCGCGCGATGGCGACGCGGCCGCGCCTGCTGCTGCTCGACGAGGTGATGGCGGGCCTGCGCCCGACCGAGGTCGACGAAATGGTCGGCGTCTTCCGCCGCATCAACCGCGAGACCGGCCTCACGATCCTGCTGATCGAGCACGTGATGCGCGCGGTGATGGCGCTTGCCGCGCGCGTGGTGGTGCTCCATCACGGCGAGAAGATCTGCGAGGGCGCGCCGGAGGAGGTGGTGCGCGATCCGGCGGTGCTCGAATGTTACTTGGGTGAGGAAGCCCTGTGACAGCCGTCCTGGAAGTGCGCGACCTCGACCTCTTCTACGGTGACGCTCAGGCGCTCGACGGGGTGTCGATCGCGGCGGACCAAGGCGCGATCGTCGCGATCGTCGGTTCGAACGGCGCGGGCAAGTCGAGCCTGATCCGGACCATCGCGGGGATCGAGACGCCACGGCGCGGGACCGTACGCTTCCGCGGCCACGAGATCGGCGGGCTGCCGAGCCACGCGGTGTGCGAGCTCGGCGTCGGGCAGGTCGCGGAAGGACGACAGGTCTTTCCGAGCCTTACGGTGCGGGAGAACCTCGAGATGGGCGCCATGCTCGCCCGCGCGCGTGCGCGGATGAGGGCGACGCTCGAGGAGGTGTTCGGGCTTTTCCCGCGCCTGCGGGAGCGCGAGGCCCAGGCCGCCGGAACCCTGTCGGGCGGCGAGCAGCAGATGCTCGCGATCGGGCGCTGCCTGATGGGCCAGCCGGAGCTGATCATGTTCGACGAGCCTTCGCTGGGGCTCGCGCCCACGGTCGTTCAGGAAGTTTTTCACACTATCAAGGCGCTCCATCAGCGGGGTCTGACGATTATTCTGGTGGAGCAGAACGTCGCGGTGTCGTTGCGCCTCGCGCAATCGGCCTACGTGCTGGAAAACGGGCGGATCGCGATGCGGGGGAGCGGGGCCGAACTGCTCGCCGACGACCGGGTGCGTCAGGCCTACCTCGGGCTCTGACCGACCGACGACACCGTCGCCAACGGTGCGGCGTCGCGTCCGTGCACTGTTTCACGCGGGGGCGGCCGGCGGTGCCAAGAAAGTCACGCGCTGAGGCGCCGCGGAAACTGGCACGCCTTCTGCTAACCAAGGACTAGCTTTCGCCTTTTTCCTCCTCCTTTGGGGTGAGAGCATTTTTAAGAGGGGCCTCGTGCCCCTCTCTTCTTTTCGTCGACGTCTTCAACATCTTCACCTCGCGCGCGCACGACATTGACTACTACTACGTGTCCCGGCTCCCGGGCGAGCCGCTGCAGGGCGTCGCCGACCGACATTTCCATCCGGTCGAGGGCAGGGCGGTGCGCTTCAGTGTGAGCGCCGCGTACTGACCGGGCCGCGGCACCGGCGAGCCTGACGTCGAACGACCGCTCGACCAGCCACAACGTCGCGATGAGCGCGACGAGCGTCGAGCCGCCGACGACCACGCCGCGCCGGTAAAACGCCGTCTCGCGCAGCAGGAACGCGAGCGGCAGGAACGCCGCCACGATCGCGAGCTGGCCGAGTTCGACGCCGAGGTTGAACGCCACCAGGGCCAGCGCGAGCGAGCCTCGCGGCAGGCCGAGGTCCTGGAGCACGGTCGCGAAGCCGAGACCGTGCACCAGCCCGAACGCGAACGCGACCATCCACCGGCGTTCGCGCACCACGGGGCGAAGGTTGTTGAGCGCCGCAGCCGCCACCGAGAGCGCGATCGCCGACTCCACCAGGCGCGAGGGCAGCGTCACCATGCCCAGGGTCGCGAGGGCGAGCGTGACCGAGTGCGCGATCGTGAAGGCGGTGACGATCTTGAACACGTCCCAGAACGCCGGCCGGAACGCGTGCACCGCTTCCCAGCGCCCGTCCGTGCGCACGAGGACCGCCGGGAGCAGGAGCGACAGCAGGAAGAGGAGATGGTCGAAGCCGAGCCAGATGTGCCAGACGCCCTCGTTCGCGTAATCGAGGAACTCGCGCCACCGCGCGGGCTGCGCGAGCTCGAAGCGCTGCCGGCCGCGCTCTGGGCTAAAGACCGCGGTGCGCGTGGCGTCGCCCTGCACGAGCCGCAGCAGGCCCCGGTGCTGCGGGTCGACGTCGAACAGGAGCGCATACTCGATCTCGAGCTCGCCGACGCGGCCTGGGCACGTCACGACGAAGCGCAGCACCGCGTACGCGCCGTCGCTGTGCCGATCGAGCAGCTGCTCGGTCGCGCGGGCCGGGCAGGGCGCGCCGTCGCCGCGCAGCGAAAGCCGGGCGAGGGCGTAGGCGGCGATGTCGCCGTGGCGCGCGCGCACTTCCTCGGCGGCGATCTCGCCGTCGGCGTTCGCGTCCAGCGCGAGCACGGGACCGAGGTCGCGCAGCGCGATGTCCCACCGCCCCGCGATGCTGCGCTCCTCCACCCAGAGCGTGAGGTAGCTGTCGCTCGTCCGGTGCGCGAGCGCCGGCGCCGCGGCGAGCGCGAGACAGAAGGCGAGGAGCCTCAACGGCGGCGGGCCGGCTCCAGGCGGCCGATCCAGCCGCTCAGGTCGGCGTACCAGACGTTGCCCTCGCGGTCGACCGCGATCCCGAACGGCCGCGCGTTTTCGCGCGGCAGCGCGAACTCGGTGATCGTGCCGTCGCGCAGCCGGCCGAGGCGGTGCCCGCGCAGCTCGGTGAACCACGCCGCTCCGTCGGGGGCGACTGCGAGCGCGGTGACGCCGGCGACCGGCGTCGGCACCGCGAACTCCTCGATGCGTCCGCCGGCGAGGCGGCCGATCTTGTTCGCGCTCATCTCGACGAAATACACGGTGCTGTCGGCGGCGACCGCGATGTCGCCCAGCCCGCTCTGCCGCGTCGGCACGTCGAATGCGGTCGCCTCCCCGCCGGCGACGAAGCGCATCACCTTGTTCGCGGCCGGGAGCGTTACCCACACCGCGCCGTCCGGCGCGACCGCGATGCCGAACGGCGCGGCGTCGGCGGGAACCTTCGGCGCGAGGCCAGCCACGACGTGGCGGGTCAGGCGCCCGTCCTTGAGCTGCGTCGCGCTCATCACCGTCGACTCGGCGAACCACACCGCGCCGTCCGGCGCGACCGCGAGGCGCCCGAGCTGCGCCACCGGCGTGCCGAGCGGGAACGTGTCGACCGTGCCGCCGGGGGACATGCGGCCGATCGCCTTCCGCGGCGCCTCCGTGTACCAGGCGCCGCCGTCCGCATCGACCGCGAGGCCGAGCGGCTCGATGCTCTCGGCCGGCTTCGCCACGCGCTCGAACCGTCCGTTGCGGAGCCGCCCGATCGCATCGGCGGACTCGAGCGTGAACCAGATCGATCCGTCCGGCGCCGCCGCGATGGCGACGGGGATGTCCTCCGGGTTGGGCAGCCGCGACTCGTGAAAGGTGCCCGGTCTGGCCGCCCTCGTCGAGAGGACGAACACGCCGACCGCCGCCGCGAGCGCGAATGCGCCCGCGAGGGCCAGCCACGCGCGCGACGAGCGCGGCAGCCGGAAGAGCCGGGCCGCCGCCGTCATCGCGGCACCCGATCCATCGGCGCGCGCGCGGCGCCGCGCGTGCGGACGAGATTGAGCGCGCCGGCGGCGAGGCCGATCCCGAGCAGGCCGGCGAACACCAGCAGGGTGGATCCGTACGCCCGCAGCAGCGAGTCCGGCGGCGGGGCTCCGTCCTTCGCGACGCGCTGTCGCAGCGCCTCGGACGAGGTCAGCGCGAATCCGGCGAAGAGCGTCGCCGGCTGAGCCGGATCGGCCACGAGCACCTCGGTCGCGAGATGCGCGGGCAGGTCGGTGCGCGGCGGTTCCCATCGGGCGGCTCGGTCGGAGCTGCGGAACACACCGCGGTCAGTGCCGACGATGATCACGTCACCGAGCACGGCGAGCGCGCGCGCGCGCACCGGCTTCTCGGGCAGTGCGTCGCCGACAGTGCGCCAGCGCTCATCCGGGTGGTCGCTGCGCAGTAACTGGCCGTCTGCCATTGCCCACAGGCCGGCCGGATTCGACCGATCCAGCTCGATCGCCTCGATCGCGCCCGCCGAACCTTCGCCCCACCGCCGCCAGGTGCGGCCGGCATCCCGGCTCCACCAGACCGATCCGCCGGCCACCGCGAACACGTCGTCGGGGCGCGCGCCGACGACCACCTGGTCGACCTGCCGGGCGCCGAGCGAGGTACCGACGTCGGTCCAGGCGCTTCCCGAGTTGTCGGTGCGATACAGGCCGGATTGGCCGGCGAGGTAGGCCCGGCCGGCGATCGGCGCGGCGGCGAGCGCCCGTGCCGGCGCGGCGCCGGCGGGCGTCGACACCGCGCGCCACCGGCTGCCATCCCGACGGAAGACGCTGGCCAGGCCCGCCGCGAGCGCCCGCTCGCCGTCGGCGTCGAAGGCGACGCCGAGTGTGGTGCCGGTCAGGATGTCCGGCGCTTCGAGCTCCCAGTCGCGTCCGCCGTTCCGCGAGCGCCATACGCCGCTTTCGGTCGCGAGCAGCAGGAGGTTCGCGTCGCGCGGACTGACGGCGAGCGCGAGCGCGCCGCTCGCGTAGATGCCCGGGTTGACCGGCACCCAGTTCGCCCCCGCATCGCGGGAACGAAACAGCCCGCCGTAGACGTCGGCGTCGTGCGCGTCCACGGTGGCGGACGAAGCGAGGAAGGCCGTGGCGAGCAGGAGGAGACAGCGTCCGAAACGGCGGCGCACGTCAGGTCTCCCGGTTGGCGCGAAGCGGCACGGCAAGAAAACGCCGGCCCGGCGCGTTGGCGCGTCAGGCCGGGAAGCGGGAGAGCGCTATTTCTGGGGGGTGTGCGGCGGTATCTCCGGGGTGCACGCGCCCCGCAGAGGTGGGTTCGGCACGTGCGTCTTCTCGCCGTTCGCGAGAATCAACTCCGCCATTCGCGAGCAGTTGCCATTCGGGATCTGCGACCAGTTCGCGGTGATCGGATACGCGTCGGAGTACGACGTCGGCTCGTGCGCCGCGATGCAGTTGTGGAAGCTGTTCTGCCGCGACGTCAGGACGTAGCACTTTTCGTACGCCAGGAACTGCTGGATCGTATCCGTCTGCTGGATGTTCGCCACCAGCCAGTCGCGGATCCCGGTCCACGACGAGTAGGTGTCGCTGCCGAACACGATCTGCCCGCGCGGCGTGTTCACCTGGAGGAGCTGCGATCCATAAGTGTGCCCGCGGAACGCCGGATGGATGATGAGGCCGGGCGCGATCTGATGCCGCCCGTCAACGATCTTCGCCTTCTTCGAGAGCAGCTTGCCGAGAATCTCCTGCACCGTCTGCGGCGGGTAGCCGCAAACGGGGCTGCGGGCGCAGGCCTGCTGCGGCGGCCCGACCTGCGCACCGGTGAGCGGGTCGACCGTGTTCACCGCGCGGATGTTGCCCTGGTTGAATTCCACCGGGTAGTTGAGGAAGAAGTCGATCTGCTTCAGCTCTTCCTTCTGGATATACAGCACCGCGTTCGGGAACTCGCTCAGCTGCCCGGCGTGGTCCCAGTGCCCGTGGCCGACGACGATGCGGATGACGCGGTCCGGATTGAATCCGAGCGCCACCATCTGCTTGCGGATCGCTTGCCAGCAGCACGAGGTGTTCCAGTCGAAGATGTATCCGAGCTGCTTCCAGCCGCTGTCGTAGAGGGTGATGTCGCCGTTCGGCGCCTTGATGATGCCGACGTTGACCGGGAGGTCGATGAACGGCGGCTCGCCGACGTCCGGCTGGAACGCGCGGTGCGGCACGTTCATGAACCGGCTGCTCTCGATGATCCACGCCGAGTAGTCCGGTCCGTGCTCGGCGCGCCTGGCATCCCGCAGCAGCCCCTCTGTGCTCTCGAAGCCCTGCGGCAGCGTCTGCGGCGGCAGCCGCTTGTCGTTCTGGCCGTGATGCCGGTCGTCGTCGTCGTCCTTGTCGTTGTCGTTGGCGAACAGCAGGCTCGTGCCGCCGAGACACGCGGCGACAGCGAGTGCGGCCGCGACGATGCCGCGGCGTACTGGATTCCCAACCATATGCGCGCCCTCCTTTGGGATGCTAGCGAATCGGTTGAACTGCCCTCTGCTCCTTATGCCGATCGGTAGCCCGGCGCCCGCGCGGACCCGGCGTCAGTGCGCCGGGAACTCGTGCGGCCAGAACTTCCCGCCGACCTCTCGAATCTTGTCGCTTGCCTCCTGGCTCTTGGGATACGCGACGTGCAGGTGCTCTTCGCTGCCGCCCGCGACCGTCTTCTGCACTTCGACCGCGGACTGGCGGAACAGGCTGATCGCCGCGAGGTACGCGTCGTGGTCGGCCACGAGCGACGCCGGCGGCTGCAGGGCGAGGAGCCGGGTCTCGGCCGTCCCGACGCTCGCCAGCGCCTGTTCGACCCGGGTCCCGAGCTCTTCGCGCGACTGGTCCTGCGTCAGGTAGAAGATCTGTCCGAGGGTCACGCGCATGATGCTGCGCTGCACGTCGCCGTGGATCGGCCACAGGGCGCGGATGTATTGCTCCTCGGCCGCGGTGAAGGCGGGGCGCGACGGCTGGACCGCCCGTTCCGCCACCGCCGGGACGACCGGCGGTGGCGCGTGCCGGTAAACGACGAACGCTGCGACAGCCAGGACGGAACCGGCGAGCACGAACAGGACCAGCTGCCGTGGCGAAAACGACCGCCCGCCGCGCGCACGTGTTTGCGACGTCATGGGCGACGCGGGGGGACCGGCATTCTTCGATCCTTCTTCCGCCTGGAACGTTTGTTTATGGTCGATGGCGACGACAAAGTCAAGAAGGAAAAGGGGCCAGCGTGCGCGGCGACGCGGGAAAAAAAGCGCGCCGTCAGCGCGGCGTTTGCGCTCCGACGATCGTGAGATCGACCGGGCCGGGCGCGGCGATCGCGACCGTCCGTCCGTCCGCGTGGTTGCCGGACAGCGTCGTCACCCGGACTGACGTCGTCGTCGGCGCGCTTGCCACGACGCGGAAGCGCACCAGGGTCGGTGCAGCACGGGCGCCGGCGAACTTCGGTGCCACGAGGTCCACGACGGCGCGCCCCGGATCGGGCGGCGGCGCGCCGGACGCCGTGGGCGCGGCAGCCGCGCCGTTGAGCGCGCGCAGGACCGCCGGATCGTAAGCGAGCTCGACAGTGGCGCTCGCGCCCTCGCTGTCTCCGGAGAGGCCGACGCCCAGCTCGAACTCCGCGCCGATCGCCGCGCGATCGGGCGCGTTCAGTGCGACCACGAGGTCGCCTTCGAGTGCGTCGCCCAGCGCGCCGGTGAAAGCCGGGCGGTCCGCGGTCGGGCGCGCTGCGACCCGGGGCGGCCGGTCGTCCCGACCGCCGGCCGACGCCCGCGGCGCGGCCGGGGGTCCGGCTGCGGCTGCCCGCGCCGCCGCGCTGTAGGAAAGCGTCTGGTCGACGTTGAGCGGGAGGTAGCGCAGCGTGATGCCCTCGTCGCCGATGCGCGCGACCCGGTAGTCGCGCTCCAGCGTATCCCCGAGCCGAACCACGAAACTGACGTTCTCCCGCGCGAGCATGACGACGGTCGCGTCCCCGTCGACGATCCGGCCGAGATAAGTGAACGGCAGGGGCGGGGGCTCGCGCTTGACCGTCGTGCGGCGCTGCGGCGGCGTCGGACTAGCGGGTGGCGCCCATGAGCGCGCCTGGAACGGGTCCGCAGTCTGCCCGGCCGGGGGACGCGGGCGGAGCGTCTCGAGTTGTACCTCGGGAGCCAGGTTGCCGGTTTTCGTGTCCGGCGGCTTTCGCGGCTTGACGTCGGGCTCCGCGGCGACCTGCGCATCCGCCCACTGCGTCGCGAGCACGCTCGCGGCGCAGGCGACCAGGCAGAGGATCCAGCGACGTGTTCGCATGGCGTGCGGCGTCTTCATTATAGAGGGCGGTCGCCGGTCGCACACTGGCCGGGCAGGGCCGGCCGCTGCCGGACTACGTGCAGCAGGAATTCGAGGCCTACCTGAAGTGCGGTCGCCTCGAGCACGGTTTTCTGCGCGTGCGTTGCGAGTCCTGCCATGCCGAGCACCTAGTGTGGCCTTCAGCTGCAAGCGGCGCGGGTTCTGCCCCAGTTGCGGCGCGCGGCGCATGGCCGAAAGCGCGGCACTGCTCGTCGAGGAGGTCTTTCCCGAGCAGCCGGTTCGGCAGCGGGTCCTCAGCGTTCCGTATCCCTTGCGCTTCCTGTTCGCTAGCTGCGATGGCCCAATAGGTTGTTTCTGTTCATCCGTACGGGCCCCGCGACCACGATCCGCGGGGACGAGCTCTGCTTGCGCTTCATAATGCTTGACCCTTTCGAATGCGACGGGCGAGCTCGCCGCCGCGTTGTCGACATCGGCTGAGCGTCCCACCCTTCGCGCTGCTTAAGCAGGTTGAGAGCGCAACGACCGACGCCGTGGTGCGCGTTCTGCTCGCCGAGCGGCCTTGCGCGATGCTTGCCGGCGGACGCGTTTCTTCCGGTGTTGGGCTTTGCTCAAGGACCTCATGCGGTGCCTCCTTGGACGGCTCATTTTCCCGCGCGACGGCGCAGCGTCCACGGTCAAAAGGCGATTTCATCTCCTCCACCCTGCGCTTACCGTTCGACCGGTACAGTAGCCCACTTGACCAGCCAGCGTGCTGGCTAGGCTCGGTCGCGTGATCGCTCGGTACTTTTCGTACCGACTTGACGCCCGTTCACTTCCCCCTTTGCATTCGTCCACGCAGTGTGACCCTTTGTCACAGTCGAGGAACGACATGCCATGTAAGCATAACTTGAGGGTGGGGGATTTTTGCGATGAAGGCCAAGCGCCGCTGGCTCGGACTCCAGGTGTGGATCGCCGAGGAGAACGGACACAAGCACAAGGGAACCCTATGGTGGGTCGATGAGACCCGCGTTCTGATTCGCGAGAACGGTCGGACGGGCCTCGTGGCGCTCCCCAAGGCGGCGGAAGGGAGCCGTTGGGGGGTCGTGGAGGACGGCATGAGCAGTGACGGCCGAAACTAGGGAACGATACCAAGGCGTGACGCGTCAGTAAGGCTTGTGAAACGACGAGAAAGTGAGGGAGGAGGACCCCATGACACTTCAAGGGATCGGGGTGATGCAGCCAGCCGGTAACGGACCGTTTCAGTTGCGTCTTAGATTCGATCGAGACGCCTATTGCGCGATCGAGTTGAAGAAGGGCGAGGCCTCCAAGCGCATCGCCAAGAAGTTCCGCGAGCTAGCACTGGAGGTGGAGCGGCTGGAGAAGGGAAAGGGCTAAACGGTTCTACCGCTCAGGCCCGCTCAGGCCGGCATGTGGACCGCCAGCGGCGCTACTCGCGCGGCAGTAGTCGTAAGGCGCCCCATAGGAGGACCGTGGGTGGCGCGTGATCTCGTAACCCGCCGCGAGTGCGAGTGCGAGACCTAGGCCGATACCCGCCAGGCGCGCAAGGCCCCGCTCATCTCAAGCGTTGAGGACAGGCGCGTGGCTAAGGGATTCGTTCGCTCTGACATCCGGTCGCGCCGGCTCGTGCTGGTACGCCCGAGCTCTCGATTCTCGTGGGAGGTCTCAATGCAGGGCGCGAAAAAGCCTTATTCCTTCGCGGACCGTCCTCTCGCGATCGACTACGCGAAGATGTGGGCTGCCGCGAATCCCCCAAGCACCGTGCGCGTGCTGGACTCGACTGGCTCGGTCGTCCGGGAGTGGACCTACTCGTGACCTGTTGCCCCGGCACCGAGGACGGCCATCACGTGTGGTCCGAGCGTCACCGGCTCATCGTCGTCTTTCCGTGCGGGTGGTGGGAGCGGGAGGCGGGAGCGGACCTGGAATAAGAAAGCCCGCACGCGGCGGGACTGTCCATCTCTCCGACCTTCTAGCCCTCTAGGCGGCTTGGTCTTTCGTGGCTAAAGAGCGGAAAGGGGGTTTATCGGAAAGCGGCTGATAGGCTGTGAAAACAGAGGGTCCCGCCGGCTTATGGGGTGAAAGTCTTTTCGGGCGACCCTCGGGTCGCCCGCTTTCTTTTCCGCGGACGTTCCGCTACAGCCGCGCGTGGCTCGTACCGGCGAGTGTCTCCGCCCGAGTCTGGCAAGCGGTGCACCGGATCGCGACCGGATAGGCTTCCAGGCGCCCAAGCGGGATGTCGGCTCCGCAGTCCACGCAGGCGCCATACGTCGCGGCATCGATCCGTGCGCGTGCCGAATCGAGCTCGCGCAACTCGATCACGTCGCGCTGCACTTCGGCGATGTCCAGCGCGGCGATCAGGTCGGCGTTGGCGTAGTCGCCGCCTTCGATCACCTGGTCGATTGCTGCGGTTCCCGCGACATCGCGCGCCGCGGCGAGCTTCGCCCGGATGTCCTGCTCGAGCTCGGTGCGGCGGCGCTCGAGCGCTGCGCCGAAGCGGGCGAGGGTGGCTTTGTCGAGCATGGAAGTCTCCAGTAGTTCCCTTGTCTCCACGGTAGGCGCGCTGCGGAGCCGCCGCTTGACCGAGATCAACGGAGCGGCGGTGCGCGGGAAAGCATTGAACCACCTATTTTCACCCTGATATCGTACGATTACCCGAGGATGACGAACATGTCCGCGCATTCTTTCGATACGGTGACGGCCTCCTTCGAGCAGGACGTTCTCGAACGCTCGAAGACCGTACCCGTGCTGGTAGATTTCTGGGCCTCCTGGTGCGCACCGTGCCGCGCACTCAAGCCGATCTTGGAGAAGCTGGCGGTCGAATACGACGGGCGGTTCCTGCTCGCCAAACTAGACACTGACGGGAGCCCCGAGATTGCGACTCGCTACGGCGTGCGCGGAATCCCGAACGTCAAGGGTTTCGTCAACGGGGAACTCGTGGACGAGTTCACCGGTGCGCTGCCGGAGTCGGGCGTGCGCGGTTTCATTGAGCGGCTCGTTCCTTCGGCGAGCGAGGAGTTGCGCCGTGCGGCCGCGGCCGCCGTCGCGCGCGGCGATCCAGCCGCTGCGGAAGCGGCGCTGCGCGAGGGACTCACGCTCGACCCCGACAATGCGACCGCGCGCGTCGATCTCGCTGCGCTGCTCGTCGCGCGGAACGACTATGCCGGCGCCGAGTTGCACCTTGCGCTGGTACCCGAGGCGCAGCGGGACGAGCGCGCGGCCGCGATCGCGACGAAGGTTGCGCTGTGGAGACGGGGGCAGAGCCTGCCCGACATCTCCACGCTCGAGGCCACTCTCGACGCCCATCCCGAGGATCTCGATGCGCGCCTCGGCTACGCGGAGCGCCTCGCGGCGGAAGGTCGGTTCCGGGCCGCGCTCGACGAACTCATCGAAGTCGTGCGCCGAGACCGCGGCGAGTGGCGGGAGCGCGCGCGCAAGACCGTGGTCGCGCTTTTCGCTGTCGCGGCCGACCAGCCCGACTTGGTGAGCGAATACCGCCGCAAGCTTGCGGGGGTGCTCTACTGACGCACCGTTGGGGCAGGGCGCAACCCTAGCGGGGTTGCTTGTTTTTAGGGCACAATCGGTCGCATTCGCGATCCGGAACCCGCATGCCGCCATCATGGACGCCCCGCTGATCCTGACTCTCGACTCGCACGGGGTCCCGCATCGCTGGGTCAGCTGGCAGCAGGCCTGCTTCTACTACGCGAAGAACCTGGTCGCCTGGACCCTCGGCCAGACGGCGTTCACGGCCTATGGCGGGATCTGCCGCGCGACCGGCGAGCGCTCGAGCATCACCGGCCACTCGATCATCGCAGTGAAGGGCAAGGCAATGGCGATGAAGGGGTTCGCGCAGGTTCCGCCGCTGAACAACCGCGAGCTTTTCCGCCGCGACCGTCACCTCTGCGCGTACTGCGGCGGGGAATTCAGCTTCCTGCGCCTCACGCGCGACCACATCCTGCCGCTCTCGCGCGGCGGGCGCGACACTTGGACCAACGTGGTCACCGCGTGCCGCCACTGCAACGGCGTGAAGCGCAACCGCACGCCCAACGAGGCGGGCATCGAGCTCTTCTACGTGCCTTACGTGCCGAACAAGGCCGAGTACCTGATCCTTACCAACCGCCGCATCCTGTCCGATCAGATGGAGTTCCTGCTCCAGCACGTGGCCTCCCACAGCCGCGTGTTCGACCTCGTGCACGCCGACGCGTAGCGCGGCGCGCGCCGCGCGCGGCGTCATGGCCCAGGACTTCTGGCGCAACTCCGGGTTTCACCTGCTCGAGCGCGACGCTTCCGGGCGGCTCCGCGTCACCGACGATTTCCTGCGCGCTTACCTGCTGCGCCCCGAGCTCCGGCCGGTGGTGGAGTCCGGCCCCCGCGAGGCCGCACTGCACGAGCGGCTGCTCGCGGAGCCGCGCGGCGCGGTGAGCGCGGACGACTTGGCCGCGATCGAGGACGAGGACACGCGCTTCAACTATCGAGTGGTGCTCGATTTCCGCGCCCGACTGCTCGAGGCCGAATCGGTCGAGGCCTGCTATCTCGGCATCTTCGCGGGCGAAGTGAGAACCCCGCCGCTCTTCATCGACCAGCTCGCCCAGATCCTCCTGCGCAACGTGCTCGAAGGGGTGGCGGATCCGCTCGAGGCGCGTGCTGGCGAGCTCTTCTACCGCGAGCAGAAGGCGAGCGTGGACGACGGGCAGATCATGCTGGCCGATCGAGAGATGGTGGGGCTGCACGCGTCCGGCGGCACGTACGGCAGCCTCGGCCGGCTGATCGTCGAGGCGCAGACGCCGATGCGGGCCGTGAACCTCGACGTCCTGGATCGGGACAACGCACACCTGTACTGGCTGCGCGATCAGCGCCACGACTTCGTGATCAGCGTCAAGCATGGCCGCGCGGCGCTCGCGGCATTCGCCCGGGTCATCGAGCGCTGGGTCGCGCACTTCTCGGGCCTCGAGGTGAAGGTCACGCCGGTGCGGCAGATCGAGGACCCGCACTGGGCCTGGCACATCGGGCTCGATGCCCAGTCGACGGCGGTGCTGAACGACCTTTGGCGCGGCGAGGAGGTCGAGGCCGGCCGGCTGCAGCAGCTGCTCGCGCTGTTCCGACTCGAGTTCGCGGAGCCGGCCGCGATGCGCCGGGACATCGCGGGCCGGCCGGTTTACCTCGCGCTCGCGATGGATGACGAGAACGTCGTGCGGATGAAGCCGCAGAACCTGCTGCTGAACCTTCCGACCGCAGCGCGCTCGTGACGGCACATGATCGGTGAGGCATGATCGGCAACACCAGCGTCGTACCCGAGTACTGGCCGCGCGCCAAGCGCACGCTCGCGCGGCGCGATCCGGTGATGGCCGGGATCATCCGGGCGCATCCGCGCATCGGGTTGCGCAGTCGCGGCGACCCGTTCCACACACTCGCGCGATCCATCGTCGGTCAGCAGATCTCGGTGAAGGCGGCCGACACGGTGTGGGCGCGCTTCTGCACCGCGGCGCCGACGCTCGCGCCGGCGGTAGTCCTCGCGCTCGGGATCGAGAGGCTGCGCACGTGCGGACTCTCCGGCCGCAAGGCCGAGTACCTGCGGGATCTCGCGCGACACTTCGCCGACGGCAGCGTTCACGCCCACCGCTGGCCCGAGATGGACGACGCGGCGGTGATCGCGGAGCTGGTCGAGGTGCGCGGAATCGGACGCTGGACCGCGGAGATGTTCCTGATGTTCAACCTGCTGCGCCCCGATGTGCTGCCGGTGGACGACCTCGGCTTGCAGCGCGCCGCAAGCCTGCACTACCGCGGCGGCCGGCCGATCACGCCGCGCGCCCTGCGCAAGCTCGGGGAGGGCTGGGCACCCTGGCGCTCGGTTGCGACGTGGTACCTGTGGCGCTCCCTGGACCCGGCGCCGGTCGAGTATTGAGCGGCCCGCGCGTGCAGTAGAATCCCGGTCCCATGGCGCCGCCCGCCCTGAAATCCACCTTCCTCGATTTCGAGCAGCCGATCGCGGAGCTCGAGGCGCGCATCGACGAGCTGCGCTACGTGCAGGACGACTCCGCGGTCGACATCTCCGAGGAGATCTCGCGGCTGCAGAAGAAGAGCCAGGCGCTCACCAAGGAGATCTACGGGAAGCTCTCGCCGTGGCAGGTGGCGCAGGTCGCCCGGCATCCGCAGCGGCCCTATACGCTCGACTACGTCAACGCGCTCTTCACCGATTTCGAGGAGCTGCACGGCGACCGTGCGTTCGCCGACGACGCGTCGATTGTCGGGGGACTCGCGCGGTTCAGTGGCCAGCCGGTGATGGTGGTCGGGCACCAGAAGGGCCGCGACACCAAGGAGAAGATCCATCGCAATTTCGGCATGCCGCGGCCAGAGGGCTATCGCAAGGCGATGCGCCTCATGCGGCTTGCGGAGAAGTTCGGACTTCCGGTGCTGACTTTCATCGACACGCCCGGGGCCTACCCCGGAATCGGTGCGGAGGAGCGCGGACAGTCGGAGGCGATCGGGCGCAGCATCTACGTCATGTCGGAGCTGAAGGTGCCGATCGTCTCCACCATCATCGGTGAAGGCGGTTCGGGCGGCGCACTTGCCATTGCCGTCGGCGACGTCGTGATGATGCTGCAGTACGGGACCTACTCGGTGATCTCGCCCGAAGGCTGTGCATCGATCCTCTGGAAGAGCGCGGAGATGGCGCCCGAGGCTGCCGAGACGCTCGGCATCACGTCCGCCCGCCTGAAGCAACTCGGGCTCGTCGACAAGATCATCAGCGAGCCTCTGGGCGGCGCCCACCGCGATCACGCGGCTGCGGCACAGAACCTGAAGAAGGCGCTGCAGGACGCGCTCCGCGGCCTCGCGGACAAGAGCCCGTCGGACCTCGTCGAAGCGCGTTTCGAGCGGCTGATGGGTCATGGCAAGTTCAAGGAAGCGGCGGTCAAGTGACCTCGTCGAGCGCGTCGGCGCGGAGCTTGCCCGTCACGTCCCGCGCGGCGCGCGTCTGACGCTCGCCCTGTCGGGCGGCGTCGACTCGATCGCGCTGCTCGAGCTCCTCGCGGCGCTTGCGCCGCGTCACCGCCTCGCGCTCGATTGCCTGCACGTGAACCACGGCATCAGCCCGAACGCGACGAAGTGGGCTCGATTCGCCCGGGCCGCCGCACGGCGGTACGGGCTGCGATGCGCAGTGAAGAAGGCGGACCTGGCGCCGCACCGTACACTCGGCGTCGAAGGTGCGGCCCGCGCGGCCCGCTATGCGCTCTTCGCCGCACTGCGGGCGGACTTCGTCGCCCTTGCGCAGCACCAGGACGATCAAGCCGAGACCGTGCTGTTGCAGCTCGTGCGCGGCGCCGGGCCCGCAGGTTTGGCGGGGATGCCGGCGCTGCGGACGCAGTCCGGTCGCGGACGGCGCGCGCCGCCGATGCTGTTTCGCCCCCTGCTGGGCGTCACGCGCGCCGAGCTCGAGGCCTTCGCGCGGGCCCGGAGGCTGACCTGGGCCGAGGACGAGAGCAACGCCGACACCGATCGGGCTCGCAACCTCGTGCGGCATCGGATCCTGCCGCTGCTGCGGGAGATCAATCCGCGGGCGAGCGTGAACCTGGCGCGGAGCGCCGCCCTAATGGCGGAGGCGAACGACGTCGTACTGGCCGTCGCGGCGGACGACGCGTCCGGCGCGACGATCGATGGACAGCTCGCGGTGTCGGCGCTGGGCGCGCTGCCGAAGGCGCGCGCGAAGAATGCGCTCCGCCTGATTCTGATGCAGGCGGGGGTCGCGGCACCGGACAGCGCGCGGCTCGAAGAGGCCTTGCGCCAGTTGCTAGAGGCGAAGGCCGACGCTGCAGTCCGGGTCGTGGCGGGGGAAGTGGAGATCCGGCGTTTCCGCGGCAATGTGTGGGTGGTCCGACGGGGGACCGACGTGCCTGCCGGATTCCGCGCGCGGTGGCCGGGGGGATCAACGTGGGCGATCCCCGAACTCGGCGGGATCCTTCACCTGAAACGGACGACGGGGCGCGGGCTCGCAGTCACCGCGGTCCGGTCCGGCCGGCTGGAAGTCCGCCTGCGCCGGGGCGGTGAGCGGCTCCGCATCGACACGCGCCGTCCGCGCCGCGCGCTGAAAGCGCTCCTTCAGGAGACCGGCGTGCCTCCGTGGGAACGGGCGCGGCTGCCGCTGCTCTACTGCGGCGGACAGCTTGCGTGGGTCGCCGGGATCGGGGCGGCCGCCGCCGTTCGGGCCGGGCCCGGCGAGCCGGGGATCGAGCCAGTCTGGGAGCGCAGCAAGGTGAAACCGCGGCTGGGTTCGAAACCGGTGATAAAATAACAGGTTACTTTCAGATCCAAGAATACGGCAAGGGAGCGAGCATGGCGGTGGAACGGACCCTATCGATCATCAAGCCCGACGGCGTCGCGAAGAACGCGATCGGGCGCATCTACGCGCGCTTCGAGGCCGACGGCCTGAAGATCATCGCCGCGCGCATGATGTGGCTCTCGCAGCACGACGCCGAGGGCTTCTACGCGGTGCACCGCGAGCGCCCCTTCTTCCGCGATCTCGTCAAGTTCATGACCTCCGGACCGGTGATCGTCCAGGTCCTCGAAGGCGAGAACGCGATCGCGAGGAACCGCGAACTGATGGGCGCGACCGACCCGAAGAAAGCCGCGCAGGGAACGATCCGCGCGGACTTCGCCGAGTCGATCGACGCGAACGCGGTGCACGGGTCGGACGGCCCGGACACCGCGCGCGCGGAGATCGCGTTCTTCTTCCCGGCCCGCGAGCTGTTCTCGCGCTGACGCTGCGGCAGCGGATGAAAGTCAACCTCCTCGAGTTCGACGCCGCCGGCATGGCGGGCTTCTGCGCCGCGATCGGCGAGAAGCCCTTCCGTGCGCGCCAGCTGCTGCGTTGGGTGCATCGCTCGGGCGAGGCCGAGTTCGAGCGCATGAGCGACCTCGCGGGCAGCCTCCGTCAGCGGCTCGCCGAGACCGCCGAAGTCGTGCCGCCGCGCATGCTCCGCGACAGCGTCGCGGCGGACGGCACGCGCAAGTGGCTGCTCGATCTCGGCGCCGCGAACGCGGTGGAGACCGTCTTCATCCCGGAGGAGAACCGCGGCACGCTCTGCGTCTCGACCCAGGCAGGTTGCACGATGGCGTGCCGGTTCTGCTCGACCGGCCGCCAGGGCTTCAATCGCAACCTCGCCACCGCGGAGATCGTCGGCCAGCTCTGGTGGGCCAACCGGGCCTTGGGCGCGGTGTACGGTGCGGAGCGGGCGATCAGCAACGTAGTGCTGATGGGGATGGGAGAGCCGCTCCTCAATCTCGAGAACGTGCTGCCCGCGCTGCGACTGATGCTCGACGACAACGCCTATGGGCTCTCGCGGCGGCGCGTGACCGTGTCGACGGTCGGGATCGTGCCGATGATGGATCGGCTGCGCGACGAGTGCCCGGTGGCGCTCGCAGTGAGCCTGCACGCGCCGAACGACGCGTTGCGTAGCCGGTTGATTCCGATCAACGAGAAATATCCGCTTGCGACGCTGCTCGCGGCGTGCCGACGCTACCTGGAGAAGTCGCCGCGCGACTTCGTGACGTTCGAGTACGTGATGCTGGAAGGCGTGAACGACTCCGAGGTGCAGGCGCGCGAGCTGTCGCGGCGCGTGGCCGAGGTGCCTTGCAAGATCAATCTGATCCCCTTCAACCCGTTTCCGGACTCGGGTTTCGCGCGCTCGCCGCGCGAGACCGTGCGGCGTTTCTCGGCGATTCTCAACTCGGCGGGCATCGTGACCACTACGCGCAAGACCCGCGGCGCCGACATCGATGCCGCATGCGGACAGCTCGCCGGCCAGGTGCGCGACCGGACGCGGCGCGCACCGCGCCTCGCGGGGGTGGAATGAGCGCGACCACGGCTCGGGGCGCGCTCGGCGCGCTGCTGCTGGCGGCACTGATCGCCGGTTGCGCCTCGACCGAGGGCGGCGGGCCGACGTCGCGGTCGGATCGCGACCTTCAGAGCCCCGACTCGGATAGCGGCGTGGTCGCCGAGATGCGCGACGCGCGCAGCCGCGCGAAGGCGCATGCGGATCTTGCCAGCGCCTACTATGAACTCGGGAACCTCGGCGTCGCGCTCGAGGAGGCGCGCATCGCGATCCAGGCCGACGCCAGCTACGCACCGGCGTACAACGTTCTGGGCCTGGTGAACATGGAGCTGAAGGACAACGCCGCGGCCGAAGCGAACTTCCGGCGCGGGCTGCAGCTCGCCCCGCAGGATCCGGACCTCAACCACAACTACGGCTGGTTCCTCTGCCAGACCGGGCGGGACGAGCAGTCGATCCAGTGGTTCCTGAACGCGATCCGGAACCCGCTCTACCAGTCGCCGGCGAAGTCGTTCGCCGCGGCCGGCCGGTGCCTGGTAAAACGCAACCCGACCGAGGCGGCAACGTATTTCGACCGCGCACTGCGGCTCGACCCGAACAGCTTGCAAGCGCTGCTGCCGTATGCGGAGCTGCTGTATAGGCGCGGGCAGCTCCCGGAGGCGAAGGTTCTCGTGACGCGATTCAATCGGCTCGTGCCGGACGGCACGCCCGAGTCGCTGTGGCTGGCGGTCCGCATCGAGCGCAAGCTCGGCGACCGGCTTGCGGAGGCGACCCTCGCGAACCAGCTGCGGCGCCGCTACGCCGGATCCACCGAGTATCAGGCAATGCAGCGCGGCGACTACGACTGAGAGAGACTCCATTGAACGAAACCGCAGACCCCGCGACTCCCGAACCGCGCACGCCCGGGCGGCAGCTGGCCGGCGCGCGTGTCGCGCGTGGACTGACCGTGACCGAGATCGCGCTACGGCTCAAGTTCTCCCCGAAGCAGATCGAGGCGATCGAGGCGGACCGTTACGACGCCCTCGCCGGTCCGGCATTCGTGCGCGGGATGATTCGCGCCTACGCGAAGCACGTCGGCGCGGACGCCGACGCCCTGGTCGCGCAGCTGCGAGCCTCCCCGCTGACCGCGGCAGGTCCTACCGTCACCGGCCCGCGCGGAATGGGCGTGACGATCCCACGCCAGACGCGCCGCGGCTCGTTCGTCTACGTCGTGCTCTCGGTGCTCGTGACCGTGGCTGTCGGCGGCGTCCTGGTCGAGTGGCTGTTGCGGCCGACCGATTCGCCGAAGTTCGCCGCCGCGAGGCCGACTGCGCCGACCGCGTCCGTCCCGCGCGAGGCGGTCACTCCGCTGGTCGCGCCGGCGCCCGCTGCCTCCCTGTCGGCGCCGTCGGCGATCGCCGCGCCGACCCCGGCGTCGCGGCCGATCGAGACCGTGCTGACCGCAAAGCGCATCGAGCTCGCCTTCAACCGCGAGTCCTGGGTCGAGATTCGCGATGCCGAGGGTCGCGTTGTGTTCTCGCAGCTCAACCCTCCGGGCACGCGGCGCGAGGTCGAGGGGGTCGCGCCGTTCTCGATCGTGATCGGCAACGCCCACGGGGTGCGGCTGCGCTACAACGAGTCCGACGTTGACCTGATGCCGTTCACGCGCACCGACGTCGCGCGGCTCAAGCTCGAGTGAGGCGGTGCCCATGCCGGTGAAGCGCCGCGCCTCGCGCCAGATCCGGATCGGCGACGTCCCCCTCGGGGGCGGCGCGCCGATCATGGTCCAGTCGATGACCAACACCGACACCGCTGATGCGGACGCCACGGTCCGACAGGTCTTCGAGCTCGCGGGTGCCGGGTCGGAGGTCGTTCGAGTCACCGTGAATACGGCGGAGGCAGCGGCCGCCGTGCCGGCGATCCGCGCGCGACTCGATGCGAAGGGCTGCTCCGTTCCCCTCGTCGGCGACTTCCACTTCAACGGCCACAAGCTGCTCGCCGAGCACCCGGCTTGCGCCGAGGCGCTCGCGAAGTACCGGATCAACCCCGGCAACGTCGGCAAGGGCGCTCGGCGCGACGAGCAGTTCGCGCAGATGATCGAGATAGCGTGCCGCCACGGCAAGCCGGTGCGCATCGGCGTCAATTGGGGGAGCCTGGACCAGGATCTCCTGGCGCGGATGATGGACGAGAACGCGCAGCGTTCCACGCCGCTCGCAGCGGACGCGGTGATGCGCGAGGCGCTGATCGCGTCGGCGCTGGAGAGTGCGGCGCGCGCGGAGGCGCTCGGCCTCGCCGGGGATCGGATCGTGCTCTCGTGCAAGGTGAGCGGGGTGCAGGACCTGATCGCCGTCTACCGGGAGCTCGCGCGCCGCTGCGACTACCCGCTGCACCTCGGCCTCACCGAGGCCGGGATGGGCTCCAAGGGCATCGTCGCGTCGACCGCCGCGATGGCGGTGCTGCTCCAGGAGGGCATCGGGGACACGATTCGCGTCTCGCTCACCCCGGAGCCCGGCGGCGACCGGACGCGCGAGGTCGTGGTCGCGCAGGAGATGCTGCAGACGATGGGACTGCGGTCGTTCGCCCCTTTGGTGATCGCGTGCCCTGGCTGCGGGCGCACGACGAGCACCGTGTTCCAGACCCTCGCTGCCAAGATCCAGAGCTTCCTGCGCGCGCAGATGCCGATCTGGCGCGGGGCCTATCCGGGCGTGGAAGAGCTGCACGTCGCCGTGATGGGGTGCGTCGTGAACGGCCCGGGCGAGTCGAAGCAGGCCAACATCGGAATCAGCCTTCCGGGGTCCGGCGAGCGACCCGTCGCGCCGGTGTACGTCGACGGCGTGAAGACGGTCACGCTGAAGGGCGACGCGATTGCCGAAGAATTCCAGGGCATCGTGGAGGATTACGTCCGCGCGACCTATGGCCCGGGCGGCCGGGGCCGGCGCGCGCCGGCGACCGACCCGAACGAACCAGAGAAGGCCGTCGCGTAGAGCGGCCACCCTTGCAGATGACCCAGACCATCCAGGCGGTCCGGGGGATGAACGACATCCTTCCGGACGAGGCCGCGCTGTGGGAGCGCTTCGAGGAAGTCGTGCGCTCGTGGGCGCACGCCTACGGTTACCGCAACATTCGCACGCCGCTGCTCGAGCACACCGCGCTCTTCCGGCGCGCGATCGGCGAGGCGACCGACATCGTCGAGAAGGAGATGTACAGCTTCGTCGACGAGCTGAACGGGGAGAGCCTCACGCTCCGGCCGGAGGCGACCGCCTCGACGGTGCGCGCGGCCATCGAGCACTCGCTGCTCCACGCCGGGGCGCAGCGGCTCTGGTACATGGGCCCCATGTTCCGGCACGAACGGCCGCAGAAGGGTCGATACCGGCAATTCCACCAGGTCGGTGCAGAGGCGATCGGCTACACCGGGCCCGACGTGGACGCCGAGCTCATCCTGATGTGCGCGCGGCTTTGGGACGACCTCGGCCTCGAGGACGTGCGGCTGCAGATCAACTCGCTCGGCGCGCTCGACGAGCGGCGGGCGCATCGCGACGCGCTGGTGGCGCATCTCCAGCGGCACGAAGCCGACCTCGACGCCGATTCACGCCGTCGGCTGGTCACCAACCCGCTGCGCGTGCTCGACAGCAAGAACCCCGCGATGCGGCCGATCATTGCGGACGCACCGAAACTCCTCGACCACCTTGGCGAAGCGTCGCTGAAACACTTTGACGGCCTGCAGGCCATCCTGAAGGACGCGGGCCTGCCGTTCGCCATCGACCATCACCTCGTGCGCGGGCTCGACTACTACAACCTCACCGTGTTCGAGTGGATGACCGACCGCCTCGGCGCACAGGGGACGGTGTGCGGCGGTGGACGCTACGACGGGCTGTTCGCGCAGGTCGGCGGCAAGCCGTCCCCGGCGATCGGCTTCGCAATGGGTGTCGAGCGCCTAATCGCGCTGCTGCAGGAGGCGGGCGGGCCCGTCCCGGCCGTGGCGCAGGACGTCTACCTCGTGCACCAGGGCGAGGCCGCGGACCGGTTCGCATTCACCGTCGCCGAGCGGCTGCGCGACCACGGCTTCTCGGTCGCCCACCACTGCGGTGGCGGGAGCTTCAAGGCCCAGATGCGCCGGGCCGACGCGAGTGGCGCGCAGGTGGCGGTGATCGTCGGCGACGACGAAGCGGCGGCCCGCGAGGCAAGCGTGAAGCCGCTGCGCGTCGAGCGTGCGCAGATCCGGCTTGGGCTCGATGCGCTGCCGGACAGCCTTTCTCAACTCCTTTACGCGGACGAAACCTAGATGGCCGCCTACGACCTCGAGGAACAGGAACAGATCGCCGAGATCAAGTCGTTCTGGGACCGGTACGGCAACCTGATCGTGATTGCGATCTCGGCCGCGCTGCTGCTGGTCGCGGCGTGGCGATTCTGGGGCTGGTATCAGACCTCGCAGTCGGCGCAGGCCGCGGCCGTCTACACCGAGCTGCAAAGGGCGGCCGGCGCGAACGATGCGAAGAAGGTGCGCGAGCTGGCGGGTTCCCTGCTCGAGTCCTACCCCGGGTCGCTCTATGCGACGCTGGGTGCGCTGGTGTCGGCAAAGGTCCATTTCGAGGCGGGCGACCTCAAGACGGCGCGCGTACAGCTGCAGTGGGTGGTCGACAAGGGGCGCGACCCGGAAGTGCAGGCGCTCGCACGGCTCCGGCTCGCGGCCGTCCTGCTCGACGAGAAGACTTACGACGAAGCGCTCAAGGTGCTCGCGGTCAAGCCGCCGGCGTCGTTCGAGGCGCTGTTCGAGGATGCCCGCGGCGACGTGCTGCAGGCGCAGGGCAAGCCGACCGAGGCGCGCGCCGCGTACCAGGCTGCGCTTTCCAAGCTCGGCGGGGGCGAGGAACCGGCGCGCGAACTGATCCAGCTGAAGCTCGATGGCGTCGGTGCAAAGTGACCCTCGGCCGCACGCACGCCGCGGGTCGCCGCGCACGGCCGCCGGGCGCATGACGCTGATCCGGCAGCTCGCAGTCGTCGCCGCCGCGACCGCGCTCGGAGGATGCAGCGGATTCAGCGGATTCAGCCTGAACCCGCTTGACTGGTTCGGCCGCTCCGCGCCGCCGCCACCGGCGCCGCTCGTCCAGATTCCCAGCCCGATCCCGGTGCGCGTGCTCTGGCAGGCGTCGGTGGGCAAGGCGGAGCTCGAGACCTTCACCCCCGCGGTCACCGGCGGCAGCGTTTTCGCCGCGGCAGCGGACGGCACGGTCATCCGGCTCGACGCCGCGAACGGGCGGCAGGTGTGGCGCGTGCGCGTACCCGCGCAGCTGTCCGGCGGCGTCGGCGCCGACGGCAAGTTGGTCGTCGTCGGCTCGGCCGAGGGCGAGGTAATCGCGCTCGATTCCGAAGGCGCCACCCTGTGGCGAGCCCGAGTGTCGAGCGAGGTGCTCTCCGCGCCGGTCGTCGCCGGCGACCTGGTGGTCGTGCGCAGTGCCGACAGCCGGCTCTTCGCGCTCGACGCGCGCGATGGCCGGCGGCGCTGGGTGTTCCAGCGCGCGGCACCGGCGCTCGCCGTGCGCAGCCCGGTGGGCGCGGTCGTGGAGGGTGGGTTCGTGTTCGCAGGGTTCTCGGGGGGCAAGCTCGTCGCGGTGGCACTGACGAACGGCGGGATGCGCTGGGAGGGCACGGTATCGCTGCCCAAGGGCACCACCGAGCTGGAGCGCGTGAGCGACGTGGTCGGCGTGCCCTGGGTCGGCGAGCGCGAGGCGTGCGCGGTCGCGTACCAGGGGCGAGTCGCGTGCTTCGACCTGGGCAACGGCAACCAGATCTGGGCACGCGAGATCTCGTCGAGCGCCGGGCTGGGGGTCGACGCGCGCTCGGTCTACGTCAGCGAAGACCGCGGCGCCGTCGCGGCATTCGAGCGCACCACCGGTCGGAGCTTCTGGCGGCAGGACAAGCTCGCCAACCGTCGCCTGAGCGCGCCCCTTTCGGTCGCCGGCGAGGTGGCGTTCGGCGATCTCGAGGGACAGGTGCACTTCCTGGGTCGCGACACCGGCGCGTTCGTCGGACGGCTTGCGACCGACGGCACGGCGATCCGCAGCGCGCCCGTCGCGCTCGGCAGCAGCTTCCTCGTGCAGACGAGCGGCGGAAACCTGTACGCGATCGCGACGCGGTAGATCCGCGCGCACTCCATGAAGCCCACGATTGTCCTCGTCGGCCGCCCCAACGTCGGCAAGTCGACGCTGTTCAACCGGCTCACGCGCAGCCGCGACGCGCTCGTCGCCGACCTGCCGGGCCTCACCCGCGACCGCCACTACGGCGACGGCCTGATGGGCGATCGCTCGTACTTCGTGGTCGACACCGGCGGCCTCGAGCCGGTGGCCAAGGAGGGAATCCTCGGTGCGATGGCGAAGCAGACCTCCAGCGCACTCGCCGAGGCCGACGCGGTGATCTTCCTCGTCGACGGTCGCGACGGCCTCGCGCCGCAGGACCGGCGCATCGGCGCGGAGCTGCGCCGGCTCCGGGCGCGCGTGTGGGTCGCGGTCAACAAGACCGAAGGCATGGATCCGGCGATCGCGACCGCCGAGTTCCACGAGCTCGCTCTGGGCGCGCCGCACGCGATCGCGGCCGCGCATGGCGAGGGCGTGCGCGCGCTGATGGACGAGGTGCTCGCGGAGTTTCCTCCCGACGCGGCGCCGGAGCCGCCCGACGCGGACGATGCGCCGCGCATCGCCGTGGTGGGCCGGCCGAATGTGGGCAAGTCGACGCTCGTGAACCGCCTGCTCGGCGAAGATCGGATGATCGTCTACGACGAGCCCGGCACGACGCGCGACGCGATCGAGGTGCCGTTCGAGCGCGCGGGGCGGCGCTATGTCCTCGTCGACACCGCGGGCGTGCGGCGCAAGGGACGCGTGTTCGAGGCGGTCGAGAAGTTTTCGGTCGTGAAGACGCTGCAGGCGATCGACCGCGCCAACGTCGTCGTGCTGGTGGTCGATGCGGCCGAAGGCGTATCCGAGCAGGACGCACACCTCGCCGGGTATGTCCTGGAGCGCGGGCGCGCGATCGTGGTCGCAGCGAACAAGTGGGACGGTCTCGTCGAGTACGACCGCGAGAACGCGCGCCGCACCCTCGAGCGCAAGCTCGAGTTCCTCAGCTTCGCGCGCATGCACTTCGTGTCGGCGCTGCGCGGGGAGGGGCTCGGCCGCGTGCTGGCGTCGGTGGACGAGGCCTATCGGGCCGCGACGGCGCGGCTTCCGACGCCGAAGGTCACGCGCGCCCTCATCGACGCGGTCGCGCGCCAATCGCCGCCGCGCCACGGGCTGGTGCGGCCGAAGCTCCGGTATGCGCACCAGGGCGGGGTGAATCCGCCGATCATCGTGGTGCACGGCACCGCGCTCGCCTCGGTGCCGGCGAGCTATCGTCGCTACCTGGAGGGCGTGTTTCGCAAGGCATTCGGCCTCGTCGGGACGCCGATGCGCATCGAGTTCAAGACCGGACGGAACCCCTATGTGCGACAGAGGCCATAGCGCGCGGGATCGCTGCGCCAGCAGGCCCCGGCGATGGCACGGATGAGGGAAACCGGTTAAAGTAGCCGCTCAATAAGTAGCCGCCGGAGCGACCATGAGCAACAAAGGGCAACTGCTACAAGACCCGTTTCTGAACACGCTGCGCAAGGAGCACATTCCGGTCTCCATCTACCTCGTGAACGGAATCAAGCTCCAGGGCCAAATCGAATCGTTCGACCAGTACGTCGTGTTGCTCAAGAACACCGTCACTCAGATGGTGTACAAGCACGCCATCTCCACGGTCGTCCCGTCACGCCCGGTCAACCTCAGCATCGACCACGGCGGCGACAACTGATGCGATGGCGGTAGTGGCGTCCGGCGAGTCATCCGGACGCCCCAAGCACCTCAACGGCGCGGCCCGCGCGGCCGAGCGCGCCGTCCTCGTTGCACTGGACTTCGGCTCCAACGATCACGCGGACAGTCTCGCCGAGCTGCGCCTCCTCGCCTCGAGCGCCGGGGTGGACGTGCGCGCGGTCGTCGAGGGCCGACGCGCGCGTCCCGACCCCGCCCTGTTCGCCGGATCGGGCAAAGTCGACCAAGTTGCGCAGGCGTGCGCGGACGCCGGCGCACGCGTCGTCATCTTCGACCACGAGCTCTCGCCCGCGCAGCAGCGCAACCTCGAACGGCGGCTCGAATCCCGCGTCGTCGACCGAACGAGCCTCATCCTGGATATCTTCGCGCAGCGCGCGAGCTCGCACGAGGGCAAGGTGCAGGTCGAGCTCGCGCAGCTCCAACACCTCGCCACGCGCCTGGTGCGCGGCTGGACCCACCTCGAGCGCCAGAAAGGCGGTATCGGCCTGCGCGGCCCCGGCGAGACGCAGCTCGAGACCGACCGGCGGCTGCTCGGCCAGCGGGTCGAAGCTGCTCAAGGAGCGCCTGGTGAAGCTGCAGCGGCAGCGCGACGTGCAGCGGCGCGCGCGCGTGCGGGGCGACGTGATGTCCGTGTCGCTCGTGGGCTACACGAATGCGGGGAAGTCCACGCTCTTCAACGCGCTCACGCACGCCGGAGCGTACGCCGCCGACCAGCTGTTCGCGACGCTCGACACGACGACCCGACGGCTCTACTTGCCCGAGGTGGGGCGCATCACCGTCTCGGACACGGTGGGGTTCATTCGCGCCCTCCCGCATACGCTGGTTGCCGCGTTCCGGGCGACCCTCGAGGAGACGATTCACGCCGATCTCCTCCTGCACGTGGTCGACGCGGCGAGCTCGACGCGCGACCGACAGGTGGAGGAGGTGAACAAGGTGCTGGCCGAGATCGGCGCCGCGGCGGTTCCGCAGATTCTCGTCATGAACAAGATCGATCTCAACGGCGTTTCCGCGGGGGTGGACCGGGACGAGTGTGGTAACATCCGCCGCGTCCGACTGAGCGCCCGCACGGGCGCGGGGCTAGGCGAGTTGCGCCAGGCCCTCATCGAGGTGGCCGCCTCGAAGGACACCTCCCGAATCATCACGAACAAGACGGAAAATCTGAGCGACGCTCATGTCACTTAACGATCCCCAATGGGGTCGCCGCGGCGGCGGTGGGGGTGGTGGCGGGAACCAGGGACCGCCCGACCTCGACGAACTCTGGCGCAACTTCAACCAGCGGCTCGCCGGCATTTTTGGGCGGCGTGGCGGCGGCACCTCGGGCGGCGGCGGCGAACCGCCCAGCCTGCGACAGCTCGGCGGCGGTTTCGGCCTGCTTGCGGCGTTGATCGTGGTCGTCTGGCTCGCCAGCGGCTTCTACATCGTGGACGAGAGCCAGCGCGGCGTCGTCCTCACGTTCGGCAAGTACTCCGAGGCGACGCGCCCGGGCCTGCGCTGGCGCGTGCCGTATCCGGTGCAATCGGTCGAGGTCGTCAACGTCTCCCAGGTGCGCACGGTCGAAATCGGCTACCGCGGCACGCCGAAGTCGAAGGTCGCGCGCGAGGGACTGATGCTGACCGATGACGAGAACATCGTCGACATCCAGTTCGCGGTGCAGTTCACGGTGATGGACCCGGAGGATTTCCTGTTCAATGTCCGGCGCCCCGAGCAGGTCGTGATGCAGGTCGCCGAGTCGGGGATGCGCGAGATCGTCGGCAAGTCCAGCATGGATTTCGTGCTCTACGAAGGACGTGAGCAGATTGCGGCCGCCGCGCAGAAGCTGATGCAGGACATCCTGGACCGGTACAAGACGGGGGTGTCGATCAGCCGCGTAACGATGCAGAATGCTCAGCCCCCGGAGCAGGTGCAGGCGGCGTTCGACGATGCCGTCAAAGCGAAGCAGGACCTCGAGCGCCAGAAGAGCGAAGGTCAGGCGTACTACAACGACGTGGTGCCCAAGGCGCGCGGTGCCGCTTCGCGACTCACCGAGGAGGCAAACGGCTACCGGCAGCGGGTCGTCGCAAACGCCGAAGGCGAGGCGGCGCGGTTTCGCTCTGTGCTCGTCGAGTACAACAAGGCGCCGGCGGTGACGCGCGAGCGGCTCTACCTCGAAACCATGCAGCAGATCATGACGAGCACGAGCAAGATCATGATCGATGCGCGCGCGGGCGGAAACCTGCTGATGCTGCCGCTCGACAAGATCCTGCAGATGCCGGCCTCCGGTGCGGGCGAGGGGCTGCCGGGCGCCCGATCGCCGGACGCGCCGGCGGTGCCCGAGGCGCCTGCGCGAACGCGCGACTCGCTGCGAAGCCGTGATCGCGAGGGCCGGCCGTGAGGGGCGGACTCGGGGCGACCCTCGGCGTGCTCGTCGTGGCGGCGGTGGTGGCGAGCCTGTCGCTGTTCACCGTCGATCAGCGTGAGAGCGCGATCGTGTTCCAGCTCGGCGAGATCAAGAGCGTGGTTGCCGAGCCGGGTCTCAAGTTCAAGATCCCGCTGATCCAGAACGTCCGCTACTTCGACACGCGGATCCTCACGCTCGACACCCCGGACGCCGAGCGCTTCATCACCTCCGAGAAGAAGAACGTGCTGGTCGACTCGTTCGTGATGTGGCGCATCGCCGACGTGAAGCAGTACTACGTCAGCGTGCGCGGCGACGAGCCGCTCGCGGTGACGCGACTGAATCAGACGGTCAACTCGACCCTGCGCGAGGAGTTCGGCAAGCGCACCGTTCAGGAGGTGATCTCTGGCGAGCGCGACAAGATCATGCAGGTGGTGCGCGAGAAGCTTGAGGACGACGCGAAGCGGATCGGCGTGCAGATCGTCGACGTGCGCCTGAAGCGGGTCGAGCTGCCGCCGGAGGTGAGCGAGGCGGTGTATCGGCGCATGGAGGCCGAGCGGCGTGCGGTGGCGGCGGAGCTGCGTTCGCAGGGCTTCTCCGACGCGGAGAAGATCCGCGCCGAGGCGGACAAGGACCGCGAAGTGATCATCGCGGAGGCTTATCGCGAGGCGCAGCGGACAAAGGGCGAAGGCGATGCGCGGGCGACCGCGATCTACGCGCGCGCCTTCAGCGAGAACGCCGAGTTCTACGCCTTCTACCGCAGCCTGGACGCCTACCGGGCGAGCTTCCGCAACCGCTCCGACCTGCTCGTCCTCGATCCCAGTTCGGACTTCTTCAGGTACCTGAAGAATCCCGGCGGGCCGCGCACCGCTCCCGCCGGCAAGTAGGCGATGGGGGGCACGCTGCTCATGGCGCTCGGGCTGATGCTCGTGCTCGAGGGCCTGCTCCCGTTCCTCGCTCCGGCCGCGTGGCGCGACATGTTCCGGCGGCTCATGGCGTTCACCGACGGCCAGCTGCGCTTCGCCGGCCTCGTCTCGATGCTCGCCGGCCTCGCGCTCGTCGCGCTGGCGCGGTAGCTCCGGGCGCTCTCGCAAGGCGCGGCCTCCCATGCGCAAGTGGTTGCTTCCGGAGTTCGTCGAGGACGTCCTTCCGGACGAAGCGAACGCCATCGAGTCGGCGCGCGCGCGCCTGCTCGAAGTCTTCCGTGTCCACGGCTACGAGCTCGTCATGCCGCCGATGCTCGAGTACATCGATTCGCTGCTGACCGGCACCGGGCGCGATCTCGATCTGCGCACGTTCAAGCTGATCGACCAGCTCTCGGGCCGGACCATGGGCCTGCGCGCCGACATGACGCCGCAGGTTGCGCGTATCGATGCGCACCTGCTCAACCGCGAGGGCGTGGCGCGACTGTGCTACTGCGGGACAGTGCTGCACACCCGTCCGCGCGGACTGACCGCGACGCGCGAACCGCTCCAGATCGGCGCGGAGATCTACGGCCACGCCGGCATCGAGAGCGACGTGGAGATTCAGCGGCTGCTGCGCGCGGCACTCGCGGCTTGCCGCGTAACGGACGTCCGGCTGGACATTGGCCACGTGGCGGTGTTCCGTGCGATCGCGCGCCGCGGCAACGTGGCCCCGGAGCTCGAGTCGGAGCTGCTCGAGGCGCTGCTCGCGAAGGATCGTCCCGGGATCGGATCGCTCAGCGAGCCGCTCGATGGACCGACTCGCGATGCGCTGCGCACGCTGCCGGAGCTGTACGGCGGACCGGACGTGCTCGACGCGGCGACGCGGCGGCTGCCTGCATATCCGGAGATCGAGGGCGCGCTGGGCGACCTGCGGGCGCTCGTGCAGGCGAACGGGCTCGCGATGAGCATCGACCTCGCGGACCTCCGCGGCTACCATTACCACAGCGGCGTGGTGTTCGCGGCATACAGCGAACGGCTGCCGAGCGCGATCGCGCTCGGGGGCCGCTACGACGAGGTCGGCAAGGCGTTCGGCCGCGCGCGTCCGGCAACGGGTTTCTCGATGGACCTGCGCGAGGTTGCCCGCGTCGCGCCGCGGGAGCGACGGCCGGGGGCCATCCTCGCGCCGTATTCGGAGGAGGTGGAGCTGCGTTCCATGGTGGATGCGCTCCGCGACAAGGGGGAGGTGGTGATCGTCGATCTTCCGGGGCACGAGTCGGCGCGCGCCGAGTTCGGATGCGACCGCCGGCTCGTCCGCCGCGGAAAGAAATGGGAGATCGAGGCGCTCTAGCCGCGCGAGCGGCCGGTGCGAACGCCCGGATGGCCAAGAACGTCGTCGTTATCGGCACCCAGTGGGGAGACGAGGGCAAGGGCAAGGTCGTCGACTGGCTGACCGACCATGCCCAGGGCGTGGTGCGGTTCCAGGGCGGCCACAACGCCGGCCACACGCTCGTCATTGCCGGGCGCAAGACCGTGCTGCACCTGATCCCCTCGGGGATCCTCCACAAGGACGTCACCTGCTACATCGGCAACGGTGTGGTGCTCTCGCCGCACGCCCTACTCGCCGAGATGGACGAGCTCGCCGCGGCCGGGGTTGACCTCGACGGCCGCGTGCGCATCTCCGAGGCCTGCCCGCTCATCCTGCCCTACCACGCCGCGCTCGACGTGGCGCGCGAGGCGGCGCGCGCCGCAGGAAAAATCGGCACGACGGGCCGGGAATCGGTCCTGCGTACGAGGACAAGGTCGCGCGCCGCGCGATCCGGCTCCAGGACCTGCTCGTCCCTGCACGCTTCACGACGAAGCTCGAGGAGCTGCTCGACTACCACAACTTCGTGCTCACAAAGTACCTGAACGCCGCGCCGGTCGACCTGGCGCGCACGCGCGACGAGGCGCTGGCGATGGCGAGCCGGCTCGCGCCGCTGGTGACCGACGTGCCGCGCGCACTGTACGAGGCGCACCGCGCCGGAAAGAACCTGCTGTTCGAAGGCGCCCAGGGAAGTCTCCTCGACGTCGACCACGGCACCTATCCGTACGTCACTTCGAGCAACTGCGTCGCGGGTGCCGCGGCGGCCGGCGCCGGTGTCGGCCCGCAGATGCTGCACTACGTCCTCGGGATCACCAAGGCGTACACGACGCGCGTCGGCTCCGGGCCATTCCCCACCGAGCTGGAGAACGACACCGGAGAGCGGCTGCGTGCGCGCGGCAAGGAGTTCGGCGCGACGACCGGGCGTCCGCGCCGCTGCGGCTGGTTCGATGCTGCGGCGCTGAAGCGCTCGATCCAGATCAACGGCGTCTCGGGGCTATGCGTCACCAAGCTCGATGTGCTGGACGGCATGGACGAGCTGAAGGTGTGCGTCGGCTACAAGATCGAGGGCCAGTTCAGCGACCTGCTGCCCGCCGGCGCCGACGACACGGCGCGCTGCGAGCCGGTCTACGAGGATCTGCCCGGCTGGAGCGAGAGCACGGTCGGCGTGCAGCGACTCGAGGATCTGCCGCGCAATGCGCGTGCCTACCTCGATCGCATCGAGGCGATCTGCAGCGTCACCATCGACATGATTTCAACCGGCCCGGACCGCGCGGAGACGATCGTTCGGCGCCATCCGTTTCACTAAGAGCGCCTGACAGAATGACCGTCAGGTGTCTGACTTAGGGGAGCATGAGGGGACGTGTCCCTTCACAATGTTTAACCCATTAAGGACGAAACGGGCGCGAGAAAGATGGCAGGAGACCTCTACGTCAGTTGGTCCGACTACCACAAGACGATCGAGCGGCTCGCGGCGCAGGTGCACGACTCGGGGTGGAAGTTCAACCAGATCGTGTGCATCGCGCGCGGCGGCCTGCGCGTGGGCGACGTGATGTCGCGCATCTTCAAGCTGCCGCTCGCGATCATCTTCACCAGTTCGTACACCGGCGAGGCGGGGACGCACCGCGGCGAGCTCGCGGTGTCGAAGCACATGTCGATGACAACTGAGGGCATTGGCGAGCGGGTGCTACTGGTCGACGACCTGGTCGACTCGGGGATCACGCTGGACGCGGTGAAGCGGCACATCATGGAGGCGCATCCGGCGGTGACGGAAATCCGCACGGCGGTGCTCTGGTACAAGCAATGCTCGAGATACAAACCCGACTACTACGTCGAGTACCTCGCCGAGAACCCCTGGATTCACCAGCCATTCGAGCCGTACGACCTGATGAGCGCCGACGACCTGCGCGCGCGCACCGCGTGAGCGCGCACGCGGGGAACGTTGCAGCCGGATTTCCGGGCGCCGCCGCCCGCGTGGCGGGCTACGTCGTCAGGAGGGAAGGGGTCGGTGGTGCCGAGGAAGGGACTCGAACCCCCACAGTGTTGCCACCGCTAGGACCTGAACCTAGTGCGTCTACCAATTTCGCCACCTCGGCACGCGGCGCGAATTCTAATTCAATCACCGGCGCTCATCAATGAACGCGAGGCGTAAAGAGGCACCTGCACCGCGTTCCGGCAGGCGTGCGGGCCGCCGTGCCGCGGACCCGCACTACGCGCGCGAAGCGAGCCGCTACGCCGAGCCGCTGCCGAGCCGCGAGTTCATCCTGCAGGCGCTCGAGGCGGAGGCGGTCCCAATCGACGAGCGCGCGCTTGCGAAGCTCGTGGGCGTGAAGCGGCAGGAAGCCGAGGGGTTCGCGCGGCGGCTCGCCGCGATGGAGCGCGACGGGCAGATCCTGCGCAACCGCAAGGGCGCGATTCTCGTCGCGCAAAAGGTCGACGTCGTGCGCGGGCGCGTCGAGGCGCACCCGGACGGCTACGGCTTCCTGGCGCCCGACGACGGTTCGGAAGATCTCTACCTCCCGCCGGGCGAGATGAAGCAGGTCATGCACGGCGATCGGGTGCTCGCCCAGCCGTCCGGCTACGACCGGCGCGGGCGCCGCGAGGCGCGGATCGTCGAGGTGGTGGAGCGCGCACGCTCGCGCATCGTCGGGCGGCTGCATGTCGAGCACGGCGTCGCATTCGTCGCCGCCGCCGATCGGCGCATCCAGCACAACCTGCTGATCGAGCCCGGCGCGACGGCCGGCTCCAAGCCGGGCCAAGTGGTCACCGCCGAGATCGTCGTCCAGCCGGGCACCCATACGCAGCCGATCGGGCGCGTGGTTGAGGTGCTCGGTGCGCACGACGACCCGGGCATGGAGATCGAGATCGCGCTGCGCAAGCACGAGCTGCCGTTCGAGTTCACGGCCGAGGCGACGCGGCTCGCGGGGCGCCTGCCGCGCACGGTGCGGCCGGCGGACAGCGCGGGCCGCATCGACCTGCGCGCGATGCCTTTCGTGACGATCGACGGCGAGACCGCGAAGGACTTCGACGACGCCGTGCTCTGCGAGAGGGAAGGGCGGGGCTTCCGGCTGCGTGTGGCAATCGCGGACGTCAGCTTCTACGTGCAGCCGAACGACGCACTTGACCTCGAAGCGCGCAACCGCGGCAATTCGGTGTACTTCCCGCGCCGCGTGATCCCGATGCTGCCGGAGAAACTCTCGAACGGGTTGTGCTCGCTCAACCCCGATGAGGACCGGCTGGCGATGGTCTGCGACATGAGCGTCTCGCCGCGTGGAGAGGTCGGGCGCTACGAGTTCCATGCCGCGGTGATCCGTTCGCACGCACGCCTGACCTACACTCAGGTCGCCCGCGCGCTCTATGAGAAGCCGGCGGCCGTCGAAGGGGCGCTAACGCCGCTTCTCGGCGACCTCGAAACGCTGGATCAGGTGTTTCGCGCGCTGCTTACGGCGCGCGAGCAGCGCGGCGCGATCGACTTCGAAACCCTCGAAACGGTGCTGGAGTTCGACGCGCATGGCAAAATCACGCGGATCGTGCCGGCGCCGCGCAACGACGCGCACCGGCTGATCGAGGAGTGCATGCTGGCCGCGAACGTATGCGCTTCGGATTTCCTGAAGAGCCGCGGGCACCAGGCGCTATATCGCGTCCACGAGGGCCCGACGCCCGAGAAGCTGGAGGCGCTGCGCGAGTTCCTGAAGAGCTTCGGCCTGAATCTGGGCGGCGGCGACGAGCCACACGCGAAGGAATACGCGAAGCTGCTGGCGCAGGTAAAGAAGCGTCCGGACGTCCAGCTCCTCCAGACGGTGCTGCTGCGCTCGCTCCGACAGGCGATGTACAGCCCGGAAAACGTCGGCCACTTCGGGCTCGCCTACGAGTCCTACACGCACTTCACGTCGCCGATCCGGCGTTATCCCGACCTCGTGATCCACCGTGCGATCAAGTCCGCGCTTGCCGGCGCGACCTACGCCCCCGGCAAGTGGAACGACCTTGGCATTCACTGCTCGATGACCGAGCGGCGCGCGGACGAGGCGACCCGGGACGTCCAGACCTGGCTCAAGTGCTACTACATGCGCGACCGGGTGGGCGAGGAGTTCGAGGGCAGCATCAGTGCGGTGACGGGCTTCGGCATCTTCGTGGCGCTCGACGCGGTGTACGTCGAGGGGCTGGCACACATCTCCGAGCTCGGCAGCGACTACTTCCGCTTCGACCCCGTGCACCACGCGCTGCGCGGGGAGCGCACCGGCAAGACCTTCCGCTTGGCCGATCGCGTGCGCGTGCGCGTCGTGCGCGTGGACCTGGAGCTCGGTCGCATCGATTTCGTGCCGGCATGAAGGAGGCGCGCGTCCTGATCGGCTTTCACGCGGTGCTCGCTCGGCTGCGCACTGATCCCGCCTCGGTGGTCGAGATCCTGGTCGACGAGAGCCGGCACGACGCCCGGCTCGCCGACGTGGTGCAGGTCGCCGAGACGGCCGGCGTGCGCGTGATGCGCGTGCCCGGCAAGCGACTGGACGGGTTCTACGGCGGCGGACGCCACCAGGGCATCGTGGCGCGCGTGACGGGGCGAGACGAGCAGGCCACCCTGGAGGAGGTGCTCGACCGCCTACAGGAGCCCGCGCTCCTGCTCGTGCTCGACGGGGTCACCGATCCGCACAACCTCGGGGCCTGCCTGCGCGTGGCCGATGCGGCCGGTGCGCACGCGGTGATCGTTCCGAAGGACCGCAGCGCGGGGCTCTCGCCGACGGTCACAAAGGTGGCGAGCGGCGCGACCGAAAGCGTGCCGTTCCTCGCGGCCACGAACCTCGCGCGCACGCTCGATGCACTGAAGGAGCGGGGAATCTGGGTCATCGGCGCGGCCGAGGAGGGGGCGGAAGACCTCTATGGAACCGACCTCCCCGAGACGATCGCCTGGGTGCTCGGGTCCGAAGGCGCGGGCATGCGGCGTCTAACGCGCGAGCGTTGCGACAGGCTGGTGCGAATCCCGATGCACGGTCAGGTCGAGAGCCTGAACGTCTCGGTGGCGGCGGGTCTTTGCCTGTTCGAGTCACGCCGGCGGCGGCAAGCCGCCGCTCTGCCGGCAAGTCGTTGATTCGCCTTGCCCAGGTCTCTCGAAGGCCGCTATAATGCGCAGCTTTCCGGGCACCACGCCCGCTTTCCTTGTCTCACCGGTCGCCCATGCCGGGAGGCTTAGCCTCGGGAACGAGGGGGCAGCATGATTGAGTGAAGGGTCCCGACCCTTCCCTTGCCCCGCGTAGCGCCCCCAAGTCGGGGAGCCCCGATCATCCATAAGGAGACCCCATGCGGCACTACGAAGTCGTGTTCATCGTCCATCCGGACCAGAGCGAGCAGGTGCCCGCCATGGTGGAGCGCTACCGCAACGCGGTCGGCGCGCGCCAGGGCAAGGTTCACCGGCTCGAGGATTGGGGGCGCCGCCAGCTCGCGTACCCGATCGAGAAGGTTCACAAGGCGCACTACGTGCTCATGAACATCGAGTGCGACAACGAGACGCTCGGCGAGCTCGAGCACTCGTTCAAGTTCAACGACGCGGTGCTGCGTCACCTCATCGTCAAGATGAAAGGACCGGTCACGGCGCCCTCGCCGATGATGAAGGAGGAGAAGTCGAAGTCCTTGCTCGGCCAGGAGGGAGCGAGGGAAGCCGGCCGGCCCGAAGCCGGCAGGTCAGAAACCAGCAGGTCAGAAACCAGCAGGTCAGAGACCAGCAAGCCCGCCGAGGTGCGGGCCTGACGCAGGCGCGCTTGGATCCCGGCAACCGGCTGATCCTCGCTGGCACATTGGCCGCGCGCGACGCGCTTCGCTACACCCCCGCAGGCGTCCCCATCGTGAGCTTCCAGGTGGCGCATGCATCGCGGCACGACGAGGCCGGCGCCGCGCGCGAAGTCGAGATGGAGATGGCTTGCGTCGCGGTCGAGGAACTCGCCCGGCTCGTCGCCGCGGCGCCCCTGGGGACCGGGGTGGTGACCGCGGGCTTCCTCGCCCGCAAGGGCAAGTCGAGCCGGCAACTGGTGCTGCACGTAACCGAATTGGAATTCAAAGAAGGAGATCGAGATGCCTCCTCCCAGCAGAGGACGTAGCGGCGGCCGCGGTGGCCGCAATGCGAAGAAGGACGCGCGCGGCCGCGAACGCGGCGGGTCGCGCCAGCTCTTCAAGCGGCGGAAGTTCTGCCGGTTTACCGCCGAGAAGATCGCGTGGATCGACTACAAGGACGTCGATCTGCTCAAGGACTTCGTCGGCGAGAACGGCAAGATCATCCCGGCGCGCATCACCGGGACGAAGACCGGCTATCAACGCCAGCTGTCGGATGCGATCAAGCGCGCACGCTATCTCGCGCTGCTGCCGTACACCGACCTCCACGGGGGGCGCTAAGGCCATGCAGGTCATCCTCCTCGAGAAGGTCGTCAACCTCGGCGGGCTCGGCGAGGTCGTCAAAGTGAAGGACGGGTTCGCACGGAACTTCCTGATCCCCCAGGGCAAGGCCAAGCGCGCGACGCCGGAGAGCCTGGCGGAATTCGAGACGCGCCGCGGCGAGCTGGAGAAGACGCAGGCCGATGCCCTCGCCGCAGCGCAGGAGCGCGGCGTCAAGATCGACGGCCTCGCGGTCCCGATCACGCGCAAGGCCGGCGTCGACGGCCGACTGTTCGGCTCGGTCACGACCTACGACATCGCCGAGGCGCTGCAGGGCCTCGGCCACGAGATCGAGCGCGCCGCGATCCGGCTGCCGCAAGGGCCGCTTAAGGCGATCGGCGACTACGACCTCGCGCTCGCGCTGCACGGCGACGTCGTCGTGCACATCAAGGTGTCGGTAATCGGAGA
The DNA here is from genome assembly GCA_963747775.1 of uncultured beta proteobacterium. GTDB lineage: Bacteria > Pseudomonadota > Gammaproteobacteria > Burkholderiales > SG8-39 > JAGVSZ01. The sequence goes on along the minus strand of CAVVGT010000009.1, from coordinate 182,869 downwards.
GAGCTGAGGCGCCGCGACAATGAGGAACGGGCGCTCCGCCCGTAGGGATTCGCCGGGGGCCGCGCTGCGGCCCCCGTCCTTTTGAAGGGTAGAATTTACGGCCATGGCGCAGCCCTTCACCCAGAGTCCGAGCCCGGCTGCGGCCGACGGCCAGCTCGTCAGCCTGAAGGTCCCGCCGCATTCGATCGAGGCCGAGCAGTCGGTCCTCGGCGGACTCCTTCTCGACAACGGCGCGTGGGACCGCATCGGCGACACGATCGCCCTCGACGACTTCTACCGCGACGATCACCGGCGCATCTTCCGGCACATCGCAAAGCTCATCGAGCAGGGCAAGCCCGCCGACGTCGTCACTGTCGCCGAGTCGATCGAGTCGGGCGAGGACAAGGAGCGGGCGGGCGGGCTCGCCTACCTGGCGAGCCTCGCGCAGAACACGCCGTCGGCACACAACATTCGCCGCTACGCCGAAATCGTGCGCGAGCGCGCGATCATGCGGAACCTCGTGGCGGTCGGCAACGAGATCGCCGACAGCGCGTTCAGCCCGGCGGGCAAGGAGGTCGGGCAGCTGCTCGACGAGGCCGAGTCGAAGGTGTTCCAGATTGCCGAGGCGCGCACCCGTACCGGCGGCGGCTTCCACGACATCCACCAGCTGCTCTCGCAGGTGATGGAACGGGTCGACTTCCTCTACAGCCGCGACAATCCGAGCGACGTGACCGGCGTGCCGACCGGCTACCGCGACCTCGACACGATCACCTCCGGGCTGCAGGAGGGCGACCTCGTGATCGTCGCCGGTCGACCGAGCATGGGCAAGACCGCGTTCGCGCTGAACATCGGCGAGCACGTCGCGGTGCACGAGAAGCGCCCGGTCGCGGTGTTCAGCATGGAAATGTCGGGCACCCAGCTCGCGGCGCGCATGCTCGGCTCGCTGGCGCGCATCGACCAGCACAAGCTGCGCACCGGCCGGCTTTCCGACGAGGACTGGAACCGGCTCGCCGACGGGCTGGGCAAGCTGCACGACGCACCGATCCATATCGACGAGACCGGTTCGCTCAATCCGCTGGAGCTGCGCTCGCGCGCGCGCCGCCTCGCGCGGCAGTACGGCAAGCTCGGGCTCATCGTCGTGGATTACCTGCAGCTCATGGTCACCGGCGGGCGGCGCGACGAGAACCGCGCGACCGAGCTCTCGGAGATCTCGCGTTCGCTCAAGGCCCTCGCGAAGGAGCTCGCGGTCCCGGTGGTGGCGCTCTCCCAGCTCAACCGCAGCGTGGAGAGCCGCAACGACAAGCGCCCGATGATGTCGGATCTGCGCGAGTCGGGCGCGCTCGAGCAGGACGCCGACGTGATCCTCTTCATCTACCGCGACGAAGTCTACAACCGCGACTCCGGAGAGAAGGGGAAAGCCGAGATCATCGTCGGCAAGCAGCGCAACGGCCCGATCGGCACGGTCAATCTCACCTTCCTCGGCCAGTACACCCGGTTCGAGAACTACGCCGCGCCGAGCGGGTTCTGACTCGCAGGACGGGCCCTCGCCGACGGGCGCGCCGTCGCCCAGACGGGCCTAGGGTGCCTACGTCTACAGTGCCTCCGCCGCATGGTCCGCGAGCCGCGAGCGCTCGCCGCGCTGCAGGGTCACGTGACCGGAGTGCGACCAACCCTTGAAGCGGTCCACGACGTAGGTCAGGCCGGAGCTTCCCTCGGTCAGGTACGGCGTGTCGATCTGCGCGATGTTGCCGAGGCACACCACCTTCGTGCCGGGCCCGGCGCGGGTGATTAGCGTTTTCATCTGCTTCGGCGTCAGGTTCTGCGCCTCGTCGATGATCAGGTACTTGTTGATGAAGGTGCGACCGCGCATGAAGTTGAGCGACTTGATCTTGATGCGCGAGCGGATCAGGTCGCGCGTCGCCGCCCGGCCCCACTCCCCGGCCTCGTCGTCGGTGTTGTTGAGGACGTCCAGATTGTCCTCGAGCGCGCCCATCCACGGCCCCATCTTCTCCTCCTCCGTGCCGGGCAGGAAGCCGATGTCTTCGCCGAGCGGAACGGTCACGCGCGTCATGATGATCTCGCTGTAGTGTTTCACCTCCAGCGTCTGCATCAGCCCGGACGCGAGCGTGAGCAGCGTCTTGCCGGTGCCCGCCTGTCCGAGCAGCGTCACGAAGTCGATGTCCGGGTTCATCAGTAGGTTGAGCGCGAAGTTCTGCTCGCGGTTGCGGGCGGTGATGCCCCAGACCGCGTTCTTCCCGTGCGTGTAGTCGCGCAGGGTCTCGAGCACCGCGCTGCGGCCGTGCACCTCCTTCACCATCGCGTGCAGCGGGCGCTCGCCTTCCTGGTAGACGAACTCGTTGAGCAGGAGCTCCTGGCACAACGGGCCGCGGATGCGGTAGTAGGTGCGGCCATCCTTCTTCCAGGACTCGATGTCCTTGCCGTGCTGATCCCAGAATTCGGGGGGCAGCTCGCGCGCGCCGGTGTACAGGACGTCGGTGTCCTCGAGCACCTTGTCGTTGTAGTAGTCCTCCGCGGCCAGCCCGAGGGCATGCGCCTTGATGCGCATGTTGATGTCCTTGGACACCAGGATCACGTCGCGGCCGGCCTCGCGTTCGGCGAGCGCGGTCACGACGCCGAGGATCTGGTTGTCGGCCTTGCCGGTCGCGAGGCTCGTCGGCAGATGGCCGCTCATCACCTCGGTCTGGAGGAACAGCCGCCCCGACGCGATGTCGGCGTCGTGTCGCGCAATCGGGATCCCGGCCTCGATCTTGCCGGTGGCCCGGCTGACGATGTCGTCGAGGAAGCGGCTCGCCTGGCGGGCGTTGCGCGCGACCTCGGAGAGGCCCCGCTTGTTGTTGTCGAGCTCCTCGAGCGTCTGCATCGGCAGAAAGATGTCGTGCTCCTCGAACCGGAAGAGGCTCGTCGGGTCGTGCATCAGGACGTTGGTGTCCAGGACGAAGAGCTTGGTGGCGGCGGACCGCGTCTTCTCGCGCGGCTTCTTGGCGGGCGCCCGCGAGGCGCCGTGGGCGGGGTCGTTGCGGAGATGGGGCTCAGAGTGTCTTGACAAAATCGAGTACCTCTTTTGCGTGGCCGGGAACCTTGACGCCGCGCCACTCGCGGCGGAGGGCGTGCTTGGCGTCGAGGACGAACGTCGAGCGCTCGATCCCGCGCACCTGCTTGCCATACATGTTCTTCATCTTGATGACGCCGAACTGCTGGCAGACGCTCTCGTCCTCGTCGGACAGCAGCTCGAACGGAAAGCCCATCTTGGCCTTGAAGTTCTCGTGCGACTTCAGGCTGTCGCGCGAGACGCCGTAGACCACCGCGCCGGCCTTGCCGAACTCACGGTGGAGCTCCGCGAACTGCAGGCCTTCCGTGGTGCAGCCGGGCGTGTTGTCCTTCGGATAGAAATAAAGGACCAGCAGCCGGGCTTTCGTCCTGGAGAGCTGGAAAGTGCCGCCGCCCGTGGAGGCGAGCGAGAAGTCCTTGACCGCGGGATCTGGCATCGCTTTGCTATCGGTGACGCCGAGCGCCACAGGGCGGATTGTCGGGCGTATCGATGGAACGCGCAACCGTGCGCCCGGGACCGGCTCAGGCGAGAAATGGCGGCCCCTGCACGGCGCACGTTCCCGCGCGCCCGACGAGCTCGTGGGGCTGCACGACGTGTCTCGGCAGCCGTGCGAGCTCCAGCGACTCGAACAGGGTGCGCAGCGTGACGATCTCGCAGTCGCGCGCACGCCATCCCTCGAGCAGTCGCTCGAAGGCGCTCGCGAGGATCGTGGCGCCGAGCTCGCCGCGCAGCGCGAACACGTGACTCTCGCCGTCCTCGCCCACCGTCGCTTCGAGAACGGGTTCGTGCGCGCGCTCCATTCGGGCGTCGCCGCCATCGACCAGCTCGTCCAGCGTCGGCAGCGTGGTCGGCAGCTGCGGGCAGAGCGCAAGCTCTGCTTCGCACACCGGCATGTAGGGGCGGCGCCCGCGCGTGTCGGCGGCATAGTAAAAGCCGAGCCGCTGCGTCAGGCGCAGGACCTGCCGGTTCGCTTGCCAGCCCGGCGCGGCGTGTGTGCGCGGGGGCTCGCCGACCAGACGCTCGAAGGTCTCGCAGGCCCGGCCGAGCGCGGCCTCGATCCATGGCGCGTCGCCGGGGCGCATGCGTTGCGGCCAGCGGACCGAGTCCCATCCATAGACACCGACTTCGAAGCCTGCTTCGCGCACCATCGAGATGGCGCTTGCTGCGCGGTCCCCGATTTCCCGACCCGGGAGGTACCGGTGCCGCCGGTCCGGGCCGAGGTTGAAGTAGAAGGTCGCTGCCGCGCCGTGTCGCGCGAGCATCTCCACAAGGCGCGGCACCGCGCGCGCGGCCCCGCGCGTCGTTGCGACGCTGATGCGCAGCCCTACCTTCACGAGCTGCGCGCGACGATGAACACGCCGAGGACGATGACGCCGATGCCGACCAATCGCGTAGCCGACACCGCCTCGCCGAAGAGGTAGTACGCCGCGATCGCGTTCACGACGTAGCCGATGGAGAGCATCGGATAGGCGACGCTGACCTCGACCCGCGACAGCGCCAGGATCCAGACGACGACGCTGACCACGTAGCAGGCAATGCCCCCGAGGATGTGGGGTTCGAAGGCGAGCTTCAGGCCCACGGGCAGGGCGTTGGCGGCCGCGAACTCGAACGGCCCGACCGCATTGGTGCCGGCCTTGAGCAGGAGCTGCGCGGCGGCATTGAGAAGCACGCCGGCAAGAAGCAGCGTGAAGCTGATCGCGGTCATTGGACGTCGAGCCTCCGGGAGAATGCGTGATGTCGCGCGACGGCGCGCGCGCTCAGGCGAGGAGCAGGGCCGCGGCGACCTTGCGGCCCTCGGCGACGAGAATGTTGAACGTGCGGCACGCGGCCTGGGCGTCCATCACCTCGAGGCCGATGCGCGCCTCGACGAGCGCGCGGGTGATCTCCGGGCGCGGGAAGCGGAGCCGCGCACCGGTCCCGAGCAGCACGACCTCGGGCGCGATGTCGACCAGCGTGTCGAGATGCCCGGGTGCGAGCGCTTCGAAGCTCTCGGGCGCCCAGTCCGTCAGGATGTGGTCGGGCAGGACGATCAGGCTGCGCTCGAAGCGCTGGCCGTTGATCGACACGTAACCGGCACCGTAAGCGGTGAAGGTGTTCGTGCCGGTGGTCTGTGAAAGATGCAGCTTCACCGTGGAAAACTCGAATTGCGGTAAGGGGTTAGAGCAGGTAGGATTATAGCTTGCTGCGGCGCATCGCCCGAGCGCCGACGCCGAACGGAACCCGGAACCGGTCACGCCCATGAAGGACTTTCCGCGCATCGAGCGCCTGCCGCCGTACGTGTTCAACATCACGGCGGAACTCAAGATGGCGGCGCGGCGAGCCGGCGAGGACATCATCGACATGAGCATGGGCAATCCGGACGGGCCCACGCCGCCACACATCGTCGAGAAGCTCGTCGAAAGCGTGCAACGCCCGGACACCCACGGCTACTCGGTGTCGAAGGGCATCCCGCGGCTGCGGCTCGCGATCTGCAACTGGTACCGGCGCCGCTACGGCGTCGACCTCGATCCGGACAAGGAGGCGATCGTCACGATCGGCTCGAAGGAAGGCATCGCGCACCTCGCCCTCGCGACCCTCGACCATGGCGACATCGTGCTGGTGCCGAACCCGAGCTACCCGATTCACATCTACGGCCCGGTGATCGCGGGGGCCGACATCCGGCACGTGCGCAACACGCCCGACGTGGACTTCTTCGACGAGCTCGAGCGCGCGATCAAGGAGTCGTTCCCGAAGCCCAAGATGCTGATCATCAACTTCCCGGGCAACCCGACCGGGGAGTGCGTCGAGCTGGAGTTCTTCGAGCGGATCGTCGCGCTGGCGAAGGAACACGACATCCTGGTCGCGCACGACCTCGCGTACGCGGACATCGTCTTCGACGGCTACCGCGCGCCCTCGATCATGGAGGTGCCCGGCGCCCGCGACGTCGCGGTCGAGTTCTTCACCATGTCGAAGAGCTACAACATGGCCGGCTGGCGCGTCGGCTTCATGGTCGGCAATCGCGACCTCGTCTACGCGCTGGCGCGTATCAAGAGCTACCACGATTACGGGACGTTCACGCCGATCCAGGTGGCGTCCATCGTCGCGCTCGAAGGCCCGCAGGAATGCGTGGAGGAGATCCGGCTGAAGTACCAGCGCCGCCGGGACGTGCTGGTCAAGGGGCTGCACGAGGCCGGCTGGATGGTGGAGAACCCGCGAGCCGCCATGTATGTCTGGGCCGAGATCCCCGAGGCCTACCGCGCGATGGGCTCGCTCGAGTTCTCAAAGAAGCTGCTCGTCGAAGCCAAGGTGGCGGTTTCGCCGGGCGTCGGGTTCGGCGAATACGGCGATACCCACGTGCGGATCGCTATGATCGAGAACGAAAACCGCACCCGCCAGGCCGTGCGCGGCATCAAGGAGATGTTCCGCCGGGACGGCTTGCTCAAGACCTCGCGCGCGGCGTGATCGCCGCGCTCCGGTTCCGCGCAAACCAGTGAAACCGATCAACGTCGGCCTATTGGGCATCGGCACGGTTGGCGGCGGCACCTGGACGGTGCTCGCCCGCAACCGCGAGGAGATCCAGCGGCGCGCCGGGCGCGAAATCCGCATCGCGATGGTGGCCGACAAGGATCTCGATCGGGCGCAGCGCCTCACGGGCGGGCAGGCCCGGTGCGTCGCCGACGGCAACGAGGTCGTCGCGAGCCCCGACATCGACATCGTGATCGAGCTGATCGGCGGGTACACGATCGCGAAGGAGCTGACCCTCAAGGCGATCGCGAACGGCAAGCACCTCGTGACGGCCAACAAGGCGATGCTGGCGGTGCACGGCAACGAGATTTTCGCCGCCGCGCAGAAGCATGGCGTGATGGTCGGGTTCGAAGCGGCAGTCGCCGGCGGCGTGCCGATCATCAAGGCCGTGCGCGAAGGCCTGGCCGCCAACCGGATCGAGTGGATCGCCGGGATCATCAACGGCACCTCGAACTTCATCCTCTCCGAGATGCGCGAGAAGGGCCTCGCGTTCGACGACGTGCTGCGTGAGGCGCAGCGCCTGGGTTACGCCGAAGCCGATCCGACCTTCGACATCGAGGGCGTCGATGCCGCGCACAAGCTCACGATCCTCTCCGCCATCGCATTCGGCATCCCGATGCAGTTCGACCGGTGCTACCGCGAGGGCATCGCCAAGCTCACGCAGTCCGATATCCGCTACGCCGAGAGCCTCGGCTACCGGATCAAGCTCCTCGGGATCACCAAGCGCGCCGCGGCCGGTATCGAACTGCGGGTGCATCCGACCCTGATCCCGACGCGACGCCTGATCGCGAACGTGGAGGGCGTCATGAACGCGATCCTCGTCAAAGGCGACGCCGTCGGGGCGACGATGTACTACGGGGCCGGCGCCGGGGCCGAGCCGACCGCGAGCGCAGTGGTGGCGGATCTCGTCGACATCACGCGCCTGCACACCGCCGACCCCGGGCACCGCGTGCCGCATCTCGCGTTCCAGCCCGACCGGCTGGCCGCAACGGCGATCCTGCCGATGGAAGAGGTGACCACCTCCTACTACCTGCGCATGCGGGTGCTCGACCGGCCCGGCGTGCTCGCCGACATCACCCGCATCCTCGCCGACCGCTCGATCTCGATCGACGCGATGATCCAGCGCGAGCCGGAGGAGGGCGAGGAGCAGGTGGACATCATCATGCTCACGCACCGCACGCAGGAGAAGAACGTCAACGCGGCGATCGGCGCCATCGAGGCGCTGCCCGTCGTGACCGGCAAGATCACGCGCATCCGGCTCGAAGAGCTGGGCCGCGTCTAGTCCTCGCCCGATGCGCTACGTCTCGACCCGCGGCGGGATGGCCCCCGCCGCATTCTGCGACATCCTGCTCGAGGGCCTCGCACCCGATGGCGGCCTCACCATCCCCGAGGCCTATGCGCGGGTCGATCGCCCGACCCTCGCCGCGTGGCGCAAGCTCGACTACCGCGGGCTAGCGTTCGAGATCCTGTCGCGTTATATCGACGACATCCCGGCCGCCGACCTGAAGGCACTCGTCGACCGCACCTATACCGCGGCTGCGTTCGGCTCGGACGAGATCACCCCGGTGCACACGCTGGCACCGGGCTTGCACCTGCTCCAGCTCTCCAACGGCCCGACGCTCGCCTTCAAGGACGTCGCGATGCAACTGCTCGGCAACTTGTTCGAGTATGTGCTCGCGCGCCGCGGCGAGACGCTGAACATCCTGGGCGCGACCTCGGGCGACACCGGATCGGCCGCGGAGTACGCGTTGCGCGGCAAGCGCGGCGTGCGGGTTTTCATGCTGTCGCCGCTGGGGAAGATGAGCGCGTTCCAGACGGCGCAGATGTACTCGCTCACCGATCCCAATATCTTCAACCTGGCGGTGCACGGGGTGTTCGACGATTGCCAGGACGTGGTCAAGTCGGTATCCGCCGATCTCGACTTCAAGGCGCGGCTGCGGATCGGCTCGGTGAACTCGATCAACTGGGCCCGGGTCGTGGCCCAGATCGTCTACTACTTCAAGGGCTACTTCGCGGTCACGCGCGGCGAAGACGAGGCGGTGTCGTTCGCGGTGCCTTCCGGGAACTTCGGCAACATCCTCGCCGGGCACGTCGCGCGCTCGATGGGGCTGCCGATCCGCAAGCTCATCCTGGCGACGAACGAGAACAACGTGCTGGACGAGTTCTTCCGTACCGGCGCGTACCGGGTGCGGGCCGCGCGCGAGGTGTTCCAGACCTCGAGCCCGTCGATGGATATCTCGAAGGCGTCGAACTTCGAGCGGTACACGTATGACCTGGTCCGACGCGACCCGGCGCGGGTGCGCGAGTTGTGGCGACGGATCGACGCGGAGGGTGAGTTCGATCTGTCGAACTCCGCCTACTATCGGAACGTCGCGGAGACGCGGTTTCGTCTCCGATTTCAGCACCCACGCCGATCGGCTCGCGACGATCCGCCGCGTGCACGAGAAGTACGGTTATATCGTCGATACGCACACCGCCGACGGCATCAAGGTGGGCCAGGGCTTCCGCGAGCCGGGCGTCCCGCTCGTGTGCCTCGAGACTGCACTTGCGGTCAAGTTCGATGCCGCGATCCGGGAGGCGCTCGGCGTGACTCCGCCGCGTCCCAAGGGGTACGAGAACCTCGAGTCGCTGCCGCAGCGCTTCGAGGTGATCGACGCGGATGTGGAGGCGGTGAAGCGGTACATCGCGAAGACGGTAGGTGGCTCATAGCGGGCTGTCGAAGATCGATTTCCCGAGTCGGGGCGGCAACTGATCGCGAGCGCATCCAATCGCGCTCATGTCGCGTCGAAGGCCCGCTATTGGTGAAAGAATCATGATTGCAGCAGTCCGCGGGCGGCCTGCCTCACGTCGGGCGAGGAGAAGCGGAAGGCCGCGCGATCCAGCAGATAGTGGATGAAGCCGGTCGCGAAGCCCAGGGCCAGCAGCGCCGGCACGAAGGGCGAGGAGCGCAGCCACCGCGCCGCATCGCCGAAGATGCGGTCGGCGTAGACGTATTCGTCGGTCACGGCCTCCACCTCCATCACCGGCAGCAGCAGGGTGGAGACGACGGCGAGCACGAGCAGCACTGCCCAGCCGCGCCGATTGATGGGCGCCAGCAGCCGCTGCCAGTGCGCGCCAGGCGCCTGGGCTCCACCGGAAGCCGCGAGCGAGGCGAGTCCCATCGCGGCGCTCCAATGCTGCACGCTCCACAGCACGATGAACAGGAAGGGGTCGCGCGCGAGGAAGGCGAAGAGCACCATGGCCGAGACGCCGAGGACGTAGGCCACGCGCGGCAGCGATGGGCGCTGCGAGCGCAGTTCGACGCGCAGCATCAGGGCGGTCAGGATCACGACGAAGACGATGCCGCCATCGCGCAGCGTGCGCGCGAACACGTCCGCCCCGCCCGCTCCCAGCAGCGGGTCGATCCAGCGGTCCTGGAAGGCGATCGATCCAGCCAGGGCCTCTGCCAGCACGACGAAGCCGCCGCCCACGACGAGCGCAAACCACCGATCGAGCCGTCGCGTGATTGCATCCGACGCTCGTCCCGCGCGCGCGCGGTAGAGGCTGAGCAGCCCGAAGTGCTGCGCGGCAAAATGGTGACTCACCAGCAGGTAGTCCAGGACGGCGAACCAGACCACGCGCTCGGTCAGCGGCATCGGCAGCACGCTCTCGGGAGCCAGCAGCAGGGCGAAGCAGGCCACGGCGATGGCCAACGGGGCCACTACGAAGCGCAGCCGCTGCGTGGCGAGCAGGGGGCGATAGGCCGGGGTCGCGTAGGCCAGCCAGGCCGACGAGACGCGGTGGCCGAACCACAGAGGCACCGTGAGGGCGAAGAACAGCCCGTCCACCGGGCTGGCGCGCACGTCGTCATGACCCCGCGCCAGCAGAAGGACCAGCGGGGCCAACCACAGCGCATTCAGGACCCAAACGAGGTCCCAGGCCGGGCTCTTGATCCAACGCATGGGGGTAGAAGGTAGCGCATTGGCCCGGTTTGATGCTCCCCGACCTATATCGCTGTTGCCCGGGCACGTGGCCGAACTGGGGCGTGAGGACGGAGCGCGTGAAGCATTTCACGGGCGTATAGGTCCACGGGGCGTAGTTCCTGCGTCTTTGCGGCTTCTGCGTCGCCACGCATCCGCTGCGGTCGACCCGACGTAAAGAGCCGATCTATCGACCCCAAAGGAGATCACGATGAAACGGATGAATTGCAGTACGTTGGCCGCGATAGCGCTCGCGGCGGCGCTCCTGACCGCTGGCCAGAGCGAAGCAGCGCCAAGTGCACGCAGCATCTATGTGAACGGACAGCAGATGGGACCGGCGAACATGGTCACGCTCGACTACCTCAACTGCGGCGAGACCGTTCCCAGTGGCCGCTATTGGGTGAACTGGGTCACCCGTGCCTGGGGCTACGAAGGCGGGCCCCAGCAGGGCTGGCTTCCCAATTGCCAACGCCAGGCGACGGCGCCGGCCTCGAAGCGATACATCGAGGACCGCGTATTCGAGCGCTATGGCGTCGACATGATCCACATGCCGACGTATCGGTAGTCGCCGAGCAGCGTCGGGGCCTCAGAGAGAGCGGAGGCCTTTTCCTCACGATGTGAACGCGTCGCGGGGCTGAAAACTTTGCCTTTGACGGTCGCTAGGCAATCCCGAGCGGAGCAGTTCCTAGGATCGTTTCTCGACCGCATACCCCCCGCTCCAGTGACGGCACGGCGACGACCGCGTTGAATCAGAGATAGCTCTTGTACGTCGGGTCGTACATGTTCGACCGGACGTCCCCGAGAACATCCGCGGGCCGCGGACGGCCCGCGAGCCCCTTCGAATACGCGACCTCCGCCACGGCGGCGCCGATGTGGGCGGACACGTCCCGGACGCGTGCGAGCGCGGGATACAGGCTCCCTTGGGCGAGGTCCTGCTCGGTGACGCGCGCCGACAAGGCGTGCGCCGCGGCGAGGAACATGTCGTCCGTGACGCGCCGCGCCTTGGCGACGATCGCGCCCAATCCCACGCCGGGGAAGATGTAGGAGTTATTGCCCTGCCTCGGGACGTGAGTCCGACCGTCGAGCGTGACCGGGTCGAACGGGCTGCCGCAGGCGAAGAGGCCCCGCCCGTCGGTCCAGCGGTACCCCTGCTCGGCGGTGCATTCGGCCTGGGAGGTCGGATTGGAGAGCGCGAACACGATCGGCCGGCGGTTGATCTCGGCCATCTTGCGCAGCACCGCTTCGTTGAAGGTCCCGCCGACCGCGGCGACGCCGATGATGCCGGTCGGCCGCAGCGCTTCGATCGCGGCGAGGAACGCGTCGACCGGCGGGTGGTCGTGCGCGTAGCCGAGCTTGTGCTCGGCGAGGTCGCCCCGGCTCTTCACGACGAGCCCGCGCGAGTCGAAGAGCCACAGCCGCTCGCGCGCCGCCTGCTCGGACAGGCCGTCGGCCTGCATCGCGGTGCGGATGAGGTCTGAAATTCCGGTCGCCGCCTCGCCCGCGCCGAGGAACAGGATCTTCTGGTCGCGGATGCGGCCTCCGGCGATGCGCAGGGCCGACAGCACGCCGGCGAGCGCCACGGCCGCCGTGCCCTGGATGTCGTCGTTGAACGTGCAGATCCGGTCACGGTACTTCCGCAGCAGCCGGAAGGCGTTGTGGTTCGCGAAGTCCTCGAACTGGACGACCACGCCCGGGTAGAGCGCCTGGGTCGCGACGATGAACTCCTCGACCAGGGCGTCGTACTCGGGGCCGGTCACGCGGCGCTGTTTCAGCCCGAGGTAGAGCGGGTCGTCGAGCAGCGCCGGGTTGTTGGTGCCGACGTCGAGGGTGACCGGCAGCGTCCGGCTCGGGTGCACGCCGGCGCAGGCGCTGTACAGCGCGAGCTTGCCGACCGGGATGCCCATGCCGTTCGCGCCGAGGTCGCCCAGCCCGAGGATCCGCTCGCCGTCGGTCACTACGACGATGTCGACCTCGCGGTACGGCCAGTTGCCTAGCAGCTCGGCAATTCGGCCGCGGTCTGCGGTGCTGATGAACATACCGCGCGGCCGCGCGTAGATGTGGCCGAAACGCTGGCACGCGAGCCCGACCGTCGGCGTGTAGATGATCGGCATCATCTCGTCCGGATGCTCGACGAGCAGGCGGTAGAAGAGCGCCTCGTTGCGGGTGTGGACCGCCTCGAGCCGGATGTACCGGTCGAGCGGGTCGGGCACTCGCCGCAGGTTCTCGAGGAAGCGCGCCACCTGCTCCTCCTGGGTGGCGACGAGCGGTGGGAGGAGGCCGCGCAGGCCGAACGCGTCCCGCTCGGCCGCGGTGAAGGCGGTGCCCTTGTTGAGCGCCGGATCGCGCAGCAGGTCGACGCCCCGCGGGAGCGCCGGCTTGCCGGCAGGAGCGTTAGTTGGCATGGTTCGTCTCCGGTGCCGCGGCGTCGTTGACCTGACGCTCCGGGGTCACGCGTACTCGCTCGTGTACGACTTGAGCGCTTTCATGTAGTTCGACCGCTCGAAGGCGGCCGGATCGGGACAGGCGCGCTGGCTGAGCGAGCCCTTCAGCTGCGCGACCGACGCGTATTCCCGCTCCGTCATCCAGGCCTCCACGCCACGCAGCAGGGTGCTCACGTGCGCGGGCCCCTTGCGGAGCAAGCTGCTCGCGACCATCACGCAGTCGGTGCCGGCGAGCAGCAGCTTCAGGACGTCCGCGGGCGTGTGCGCGCCGCCGGTCGCGGCGAGGCTCGCGTCGATGCGCCCGTGCAGGATCGCGATCCAGCGCAGGGCGAGGCGCAGCTCGTCGGAGGTGGACAGCACCAGGTGCGGGGCGACCTCCAGCTCCTCGAGCAGGATGTCGGGCTGCACGAAGCGATTGAACAGGACCAGTCCCGAAGCGCCGGCGCGGACGAGTCGGGCGGCCATGTTGGCCATCGCGCTGAAGTACGGCGACACCTTCACCGCGACGGGCACCTTGACCTCGCTCCGTACCGCGGCGACGAGATCGACATAGCGGCGCTCCACCGCCGCGCTCGTGTCGTCGAGGTCCGCGGCGAGGAAGTAGACGTTCAGCTCGATCGCGTCGGCGCCGGCGTCCGCGAAGCGCTTCGCATACCGGGTCCAGCCGCCGGGCGTATGGCCGTTCAGGCTGGGGATCACCGGCACCGAGAGCGCCTTCTTGGCGTCCGCGATCAGCTGCAGGTACTGGTCGGGTCCGGTCTCGTACGCGATCTCGGGGAAGAATCCCTGCGACTCCGGGGAGATCTCCGCGCCGGACAGCAGCAGCTTGTGGGCGGCCATCTCGTCGTGCTCGATCTGCTCCTCGAAGAGCGAGGGGAGCACGACCGCGGCGACGCCGGCCTCCTCGAGCCGCTTCAGGCTCTCGACGGTGCCGGTGAGCGGGGAGGCCGAGGCGACGATCGGGTTGCGGAGCTCGAGGCCGAGATAGCGGGTGCGCAGATCGACGCTCATGTCTCCATCTCCGCGCCGGTCGGCGCCGTCGGAAGGACCTCCGGTTCCGCCTCGGCATCGGCCTCGGGCGCGGCATCCTCGGACACGACCCGGTGCACGCCGGCCATCTGCTCGTAGTACTGCCAGCGCGCGTCGATGTCCGCCTGCGCCGCCTTGAAGAGCTGCTTCGCGCGCTCCGGATCGGACCGCGCCAGCATCGCGAACCGGCCTTCCTTCAGGGCGAACTGCTCAAACGGGACGGTGGGCTTGCGCGAGTCGAGCTTCAGCGGCTGGTCGGCGCCGTGCATGCCGAGCCGCGGGTCGTAGCGGTAGAGCGTCAGGTAGCCGCTCTTCACCGCCTCCCGCTGGTGGGTCATCGCGGTGGCCATGTCGATGCCGTGCGCGATGCAGTGGCTGTACGCGATGATCAGCGACGGGCCCGGCCACGACTCGGCTTCCTGGAACGTGCGGACCGTCTGCACCGGATTCGCGCCCATGGCGACCTGCGCGACGTAGGCGTTGCCGTAGGCCATCGCGATCATGCCCAGGTCCTTCTTGCCGATCGGCTTGCCGGCCGCGGCGAACTTCGCGACCGCGCCGCGCGGCGTCGACTTCGACGCCTGACCGCCGGTGTTGCTGTACACCTCGGTGTCGAGCACGAGGATGTTCACGTTGCGCCCCGAAGCGAGCACGTGGTCGAGCCCGCCGTAGCCGATGTCGTAGGCCCAGCCGTCACCGCCGACGATCCAGACGCTCCGCGTGACCAGGCTGTCGGCCACCGCCAGGAGTTGCTTCGCCTCCGGGAATCGCAGTCGCGGCAGGATTTCCTTCAGCGCCTTCACGCGGACGCGCTGCTGGCTGATCTCCTCGTCGTTCGCCTGCGGCGCCTGGAGCAGCGCGTCGGCCAGGGCCGCGCCGAGCTCCGCGCGCAGCTCGTTCACCAGCCGCTCCGCGAGGCTGCGCTGCGCATCGATCGCGAGCCGCATGCCGAGGCCGAACTCCGCGTTGTCCTCGAACAGGCTGTTCGACCAGGCCGGGCCCTGGCCCGCGCGGTTCTTCGTCCAGGGCGTGGTCGGAAGATTCCCGCCGTAGATCGACGAGCAGCCGGTGGCGTTGGCGACCAGCAGGTGGTCGCCGAAGAGCTGCGTGAGCAGCTTGAGGTAGGGCGTCTCGCCGCAGCCCGCGCACGCGCCGGAGTACTCGAACAGCGGCTCGCGCAGCTGGGCGCCCTTCATCAACTCGATCGAATCGAACGACGGGCGGACCTCGGGCAGCGCGAGGAAGAAATCGTAGTTGCGGCGCTCGGCCTCGAGGTGCTCGAGCTTGGGCTCCATGTTGATCGCCTTGCGCTTGACCATCTGCTTGTTGCGCGCCGGGCAGATGTCGACGCAGACGCCGCAGCCGGTGCAGTCGTCCGGCGCCACCTGGATGGTGAACGCCCAGCCGGCCAGGGGGCCGTCCTTGCGGGCCCAGGGCTGGTGCTGGAAGCCCTTGGGCGCGTCCTTGATCCGATCGGGCGG
Organism: uncultured beta proteobacterium; assembly: GCA_963747775.1. Taxonomy (GTDB): domain Bacteria; phylum Pseudomonadota; class Gammaproteobacteria; order Burkholderiales; family SG8-39; genus JAGVSZ01. The sequence continues at coordinate 167,406 of CAVVGT010000009.1, read as the reverse complement.
ATAGACGTTCATGCGGATCGCGGCGTGCGGGCACACGAGCGGGCACAGCGCGCATTGCGTGCACACCTCGGTGTCCCAGATCGGGATCTCGTGCGCGATGCTGCGCTTTTCCCACTGCGTCGTGCCGGTCGGGAACGTGCCGTCGACGGGCAGGGCCGAAACGGGGAGGAGATCGCCCTTGCCGTCGAGCATCATCGCCGTGATGCGCTGGACGAAGTCCGGGGCGAGCTTGGGGACCAGCGGCCGGCGGCGGAGCGCGGAGTCGGTGCGCCCCGGCACCTTCACCTCGTGGAGGGCGGCGAGCGACTGGTCCACCGCCGCGAAGTTGCGGGCGAGGACCGTCTCCCCGCGCTTGCCGTAGGTCTTGCGGATCGACGCCTTGATCGCGGTGATCGCCTCCTCGCGCGGGAGGATGCCGGAGACGGCGAAGAAGCACGCCTGCATGACCGTGTTCAGGCGTCCCGCGAGCCCCGCGTCCTTCGCCACCTTGACCGCGTCGATCACGAACATGCGCAGCCGCCGCTCGACGATCTGCTGCTGCGCCTCGCCCGGGAGCCGGTCCCAGACCTCCTCCGGGCCGTAGGGGCTGTTCAGCAGGAACGTCGCGCCGGGGCGCGCGAGCGCCAGGACGTCGAGCTTCTCCATGAAGTCGAACTGGTGGCACGCGACGAAGTCCGCCTGCCGGATCAGGTAGGTCGACTCGATCGGCTGCGGCCCGAAGCGCAGGTGCGACACCGTGATCGCGCCCGCCTTCTTGCTGTCGTAGACGAAGTACCCCTGCGCGTGCAGCGGCGTGTTCTCGCCGATGATCTTGACCGAGTTCTTCGCCGCGCCGACCGTGCCGTCGGCGCCGAGCCCGTAGAAGACGGCGCGGGTCACGTCGGCCGGCTCGGTGTCGAAGGCCTCGTCCCAGGGCAGCGAGAGGTGGGTCACGTCATCGACGATGCCGACCGTGAAATGGCGCTTGGGCTGCGGCTTGGCAAGCTCGTCGAGCGCCGCCTTCGCCATCGCCGGCGTGTACTCCTTGGACGACAGGCCGTATCGGCCGCCGATCACGCGCGGGGCGGGCGAACCTTCGGGCCACGCCTCGGCGAGCGCCGTGATGACGTCCTGGTAGAGCGGCTCGCCGATCGCGCCGGGCTCCTTGGTGCGGTCGAGGACCACGATCGAACGCACCGTGCGGGGCAGTGCGGCCACGAAGGCCTGCACGTCGAACGGGCGGTAGAGGCGCACGTTGAGCAGGCCGACCTTCTGGCCGCCCGCGACGAGCTTGCGCACCGCCTCGCCCGAGGCGCCGACGCCGGAGCCCATCTGCACCATCACGCGGTCGGCGTCGGGTGCGCCCTGGTAGTCGAAGAGCCCGTAGCGCCGGCCCGTGAGCTTCGCGAACCGGTCCATGCAGTCGCGCACGATGCCGGAGACCGCGTCGTAGAACGGGTTGCACGCCTCGCGCGCCTGGAAGAACACGTCCGGGTTCTGCGCGGTGCCGCGCAGCACCGGCCGATCGGGATTCAGGGCGCGCGCACGATGCGCGTCGACGAGGTCCTCGTCCACGAGCTCGCGCACCTCCTCCTCGAACAGCAGGTCGATCTTGTTCACTTCATGACTGGTGCGGAAGCCGTCGAAGAAGTGCAGGAACGGCACCCGTGCGCGCAGCGTCGCCATCTGCGCGATCATGGCCATGTCCTGCGCCTCCTGGACGCTCGCGGAGCAGAGCATGGCCCAGCCGGTCGTGCGCGCCGCCATCACGTCGCTGTGGTCCCCGAAGATCGAGAGCGCGTGCGTCGCGAGGGTGCGCGCGGCGATGTGAAAGACCGTCGGTGAGAGCTCGCCGGCGATCTTGAACATGTTCGGCAGCATCAGGAGCAGGCCCTGCGACGCCGTGAACGTCGTGGTCAGCGCGCCCGCCTGCAGCGACCCGTGCACCGTGCCCGCAGCGCCGGCCTCGCTCTGCATCTCGATCACCTCGGGCACCACGCCCCACAGGTTCGCGCGGTGCGCCGCCGACCAGGCGTCGGCGAACTCGCCCATCGGCGAGGCCGGCGTGATCGGGTAGATCGCGATCACCTCGTTGGTGAGGTGGGCGATCCGCGCCGCGGCTTCGTTGCCGTCCAGGACGATCGAGCGTTCGCTCATTGGAACCCCTTGCGTGCGGCCGCTCGGTCTACAGCAGCCCGGCCTTGCCGCTTTGCCAGCGGGCGAGCTCCGTGGTGAGGATCTCGACGTGCTCGCGCTCCTCGGCGGCGAGCTCCCGGTACAGCTCGCGCTCGACCGAGCCCGCCGGTGCGGCCGCGCCCTGCTCGGTGAAGAACTGCACCGCGCGCGCCTCGAACGCGATGGCGATCCGGAAGAGATTGGCCGGATCCTCCGGCTTGCGGTCGACGCCGGCGAAGATGGCCGCGCGGTCGATCTGGAAGTCGGCGGCCGGCGCGGGCAGGGTTGCGTGGTAGCGCCTGGACAGCGTGTCCATGTGCTCCTGCTCCATCGCGGCGAAGCGGCCGAACAGCTCGCGCAGGACCGGCTCCTGCGCGTCGCGTGCGGCGCGCGCATAGAACGCCTGGCCGCCGAGCTCGATCTCGAACGCCATGCGCACCGCCTCGAGCGCCTTCGAGTCGTCGACGGCGCCGCGCTCGAGCAGCTCGAGCCGGCCCTTGCAGTGCGGGCACATGCCGTAGGGGAAGGCGAATCCTTCGCTCACCTTGCCGCAGCCGGCGCAGCGCCAGCGCAGCTCGACGCCGGCGCAGCAGACGTAGGCTTCCTCGCCCTCGAGCGGCCGGCGGCAGCGCGGACAGACGTTCATGACGGACGGGCCTCGGTGGGGTCGGCGGCCGCTACAGCGGCGAGCGGCGTCGGCGGGACGAACGCGTCGACGTCCGCCTGCGTGATCGGCCAGGTCTGCTTGCCGCCCTGCAGCCATGCGCCGATCGCGCGTGCGGCGCGACGCCCGGCGCCCATCGCCAGGATCACGGTCGCACCGCCGGTGACGATGTCGCCGCCGGCGAACACGCCGGGCAGATTGGTCGCCTGCGTGGCCGGGTCGGCGACGATGTAGCCCCACTTGTTGAGGCCGAGCCCCGGGGTCGACTGCGTGACGATCGGGTTCGCCTTCGTCCCGAGCGCGTAGATCACCGTGTCGCACTCGAGCTCGACGAACTCGTCGAGCGGCACCGGCTTGCGGCGGCCCTTCTCGTCGGGCTCGCCGAGCGCCATCTTCTGCACCTTGATGCCGTGAACGTTGCCGTCGGCATCGGTGAAAATCTCGACCGGCCCGTGCAGGAAGAAGAACTCGATGCCTTCCTCTTTCGCATGGCGCAGCTCCTCGATCCGCGCCGGGGCTTCGGCCTCCGAGCGGCGGTAGACGCAGCGCACCGTCGGCGTGCCCAACCGCTTGGCGACGCGCAGGCAGTCCATCGCGGTGTTGCCGGCGCCGATCACGACCACGCTCTTGCCGAGGGTGATCGGCGTGTCGAGGTACGGGAACCGGTCACCGCCCATCAGGTTGACGCGCGTGAGGAACTCGTTGGCCGAATAGACCTGGCCGGCGAACTCGCCGGGAATGCCGAGGAAGGCGGGCGCGCCCGCACCGGCGCCGACGAACGCGGCGTCGAAGCCCATCTCCTCCATGAGTTGCGCGATCGTGAAGGTCTTGCCGACGACCTTGTTCGTCTCGAAGCGCACGCCCATGACCTTCAGGTGATCCACCTCGCGGCTGATGATGTCGCGGGGCAGGCGGAACGACGGGATCCCGTACTGCAGCACGCCGCCGACCACGTGCAGCGCCTCGTACACGGTGACTTCGCAGCCGTAGCGGGTCAGATCGGCCGCCACCGCCAGCCCCGCCGGGCCGGAGCCGATGACGGCGACGCGCCCGAGCTGCCGCGGGAGGCGCGGCGGCGCGGCCTTGCGCGGCCGCGCGTTGTCGCCGACGAAGCGCTCCAGCCGGCCGATCGCCACCGATTCGAGCTTGCGGCCGACCACGCACTGCGCCTCGCACTGCGACTCCTGCGGGCACACGCGACCGCAGACCGACGGAAAGAGGTTGGACTCGTTGATGACGCCGAGCGCGCCGTCGACATCGCGCACCAGCAGGTGCCGGATGAAGCGCGGGATGTCGATCGACACCGGGCAGCCGGCGACGCAGGCCGGCTTCGAGCACATGATGCAGCGCTCGGCCTCGGCCAGGGCATCGGCCATCGAGTAGCCGAGGTTCACTTCCTTGAAATTGCGCGAGCGCTCGAGCGGATCGCGCTCGGGCATCTTGGTCGCGTGCGGCGCCAGGTCCTTGTACTTCTTGTAGTTGGTCTTGCTCTGCTCGAACAGCACCTTCTCGACGTGGCACACATGCGCGTAGTCGCTCGCCGCCGTCGCTTCCTCGCCCTTGAAGCGGCGCTGGCGCAGCATCAGCTCCTTGAAGTCCACCTGATGGCCGTCGAAGTCGGGGCCGTCCACGCAGGCGAACTTCACCTCGCCGCCGACCGAGACCCGGCACGAGCCGCACATGCCCGTGCCGTCGACCATGATGGCATTCAGCGAGACCATCGTCTTCACGCCGAACGGGCGCGTCGTCTCGACGCACGCGTTCATCATCGGCATCGGCCCGATCGCGACCACCAGATCGGGCCGGTCCCGCTCGAGGATGTCCTGGCAGCGCGGCGGTGACGAAGCCCGGCCGGCCGTAGCTGCCGTCGTCGGTGCAGACGACCAGATCGTCGCAATGGCTCCGGAAGCGGTCCTCCCAGAAGACGAGATCCTTGCTGCGGAAGCCGATCACGCCGGTGGTGCGATTGCCCGCCGCCTTGAACGCCCGGAGCTGCGGGATACACGGGCGCGACGCCGAGGCCGCCGCCGACCAGCACCACGTGCCCGGCCTTGCCGACGTGCTGCGGGAGGCCGAGCGGGCCAACGAAGTCGGCGAACGTGTCGCCGGCTCTTGTAGTGATCCCGCATTTCGAGCGTGGTCTTGCCGAGCGCCTGGATGACGAGCGTGACCGTGCCCTTGTCGCGATCGTAGTCGGCGACCGTCAGCGGAATGCGCTCGCTCCCTTCGTGCAGGCGCAGCATGACGAAATGGCCGGGTGCCGCGGACTTCGCCACGTCGGGCGCATCGACCTCCCATAGGAAGGTGGTGTCGGAGAAGGCTTCCCGACGAACGATGGCGTACATGTGAGCGCCCGGGTCCCGTTCTGAAGAGGTCGGCTCGTGCGGCGACGCGCGGCGCGCGCCGGATGAGCTAGTCTCGTCAAGCGGCGACCGCACGCGGTTGACGTAGATCAAACGACTGCGCGTGCCGGTGCGCGGCGCGTGACTAGGGCGGCGGCGGGACGGTCGTGCCCCGGCCGATCGAGAAGAGCCGCGGGTTGTCGGGGTCGACGTCGACCCGCACCCAGTCGACCTCGGGCGCGCCGAACACCTCGACGCGGGTGAACGTTTCCAGGCGGCGACCGGTAGCGCGGTCGCGCAGCGGCTGGTCGATGCGATAGCGGTGCTCGTCGCCGTGGACGAGCAGCATCGGCTTGCCCAACGCTGCCGCGTGCGTCCGCAGCGCCTCGCGAAAGGGCGCGTAGCCGTCGACACGGGCCGCCCTGCCGCCGAAGACCGGATCCGCGTGCGCGAACACGACGAGGCCGCGGATGTCGCGCGCCGCAGCGCGCCGGACCGCTTCGCCGAGCCAGTCGAAGTTCGCGGCCATCCGCGCGGCGTGCTCGGCGTCCATTGCCGCGTTGCGCCCGACGTTGTTGTTGCTCCCCGGGACATTGACGGTGACGAAGACGATTCCGCCCAGGAGCCAGCGCGCGTTCTCCCGGTAGGCGCCGAAGCGCGCATCGGCGCTCTGGCGTGCGAGCCGAATCTTCTGCCGGCCGAGACTGGCGTCGTCCGGGTAGAACACCTCGCGCAGCTTCGCGAGCCGATCCAGCGGGTCGTGACCGCCCGCCATGGCACGATGGCAGTCGGTCCAGTCGTTGTCCCCCGGGACGAACACGAACGGCACCGGGGACGCGTCGAACATTCGCCGGCGGTCCGCGAACAGCGCATCGGAGCACGGCACCGCGGCCGCCTTGAAATCCCCGACGTGCACCACGAAGGCGACGCGCGCGTCGGCCAGGCTGTCGATCAGCCGCACGACGGCGGGCGCCTCGAACGCGAAGTAGGGCGTGTCGCCGAAGACGGCGAAGCTGAACCGCTCGGCGCCGGCGCTCGCGGACGCCAGCGCAGCCAGGGCCAGGACCGCGAGGGCGCGCCTCACAGCTTCTTCAGTTTGTAAACGAACTCCAGGGCGTCGCGGGGCGCGAGCTCATCGGGATTCACCGCATCGAGCAGGTCGAGCGCGGGATGGCGCTCCGGCTCGGGCGCGGGCGGCGCGGCGAAGAGATCGGCGTGTCCGTCGCGCTGCAGGCTGCGCTGCTCGAGCGACTGAAGATAGCGGCGCGCCGCGCGGATGACCGGGGCGGGCACGCCGGCGAGCGCCGCGACCTGCAGGCCGTAGCTCTGGCTGGCCGGGCCTTCCTCGAGCGCGTGCAGGAACACGATCCGGTCCTTGTGCTCGACCGCGTCGAGGTGGACGTTGGCGACTTCGCGATACTCCTGCGCGAGGCTCGTCAGCTCGAAATAGTGTGTCGCGAAGAGCGTGTACGCTCGCGTGCGCTCGACCAGATGGCGCGCGATCGCCCAGGCGAGGGCGAGGCCGTCGAAGGTCGAAGTGCCGCGCCCGACCTCGTCCATGAGCACCAGGCTGTGCTCCGTGCCGTTGTGCAGGATGTTCGCGCTCTCGGTCATCTCCACCATGAACGTCGAGCGGCCGCCGGCGAGATCGTCGGCCGCGCCGATGCGGGTGAAGATGCGGTCGACCGGTCCGATGCGCGCGGCGCGTGCCGGGACGAAGCTGCCGATGTGCGCGAGCAGGACGATCAGCGCCACCTGGCGCATGTAGGTCGATTTGCCCCCCATGTTCGGGCCGGTGATGAGCAGGAGGCGCCGCGTGGGCGCGAGGCGCGTGTCGTTGGCGATGAACGGCTCGACCTGCGACTCGACGACCGGGTGGCGGCCGGCGTCGATCTCGATCGCGGCCTCGTCCACGAACTGCGGCCGCCGCCAATCGCGCGCGACCGCGGTGGCCGCGAAGGCGCACAGCGCATCGATCTCGGCGACGGCCCGCGCCACCGCCTGCAGCCGCGGGGCGTGCGGCGCGAGGGCCGCGAGCAGCTCGTCGCACAGCGACTTCTCCAGCGCCAGCGCGCGCTCCTGCGCGGAGAGGGCCTTGTCCTCGAACGCCTTCAGCTCGGGCGTGATGTAGCGCTCGGCGTTCTTGAGCGTCTGCCGCCGGCGGTAATCGTCGGGCACCTTGTCGCCGTGCGCGTTGGTGACCTCGATGTAGTAGCCGTGCACGCGGTTGTACTCGACGCGCAGGTTGGGGATGCCGGTGCGCTCGCGCTCGCGGGCCTCGAGCGCGACCAGGAAATCGCCCGCGTTCGACTGCAGGCCGCGCAGCTCGTCGAGCTCGGCGCTGTATCCCGTCGCGATGACGCCGCCGTCGCGCACCATCGCCGCCGGGTCTTCCGCGATCGCCCGCCGCAGCAGGTCGAGGCACGTTTCGGGAGGCGTCGAGCGCTTCACGTAGCGCGCACGAGACGCGGCGCCTGAAGGTCGGCGATGCCGGCTGCGAGCTCAGGCAGGAGCGCGAGCGAATCGCGCAGCGCGGCGAGCTCGCGCGGCCGGGCGCTCTTCAGCGCGATACGCGCGGCAATGCGCTCGATGTCGGCTGCAGCGCTTGAGCACCGTCTGCGCGGCGCGGTAGGGCCCGGTCCCGGTCTCCCCGCACAGCGCCTCGACGGCCTCGTGGCGCGCGGCGAGCGCGGCGCGATCGCGCAGCGGGTGATGCACCCAGTGCCGCAGCAGCCGACTGCCCATGCTCGAGGCGCAGGCGTCGATCTCGCTGAACAGCGTCGGCGCGGGCGTGCCGCGCAGCGTCTCCGTCAGCTCGAGGTTGCGGCGCGTTGCCGCGTCGAGGCGCACGTACTCGCCGCCGCGCTCGGCGAGCAGCGCGACGACGTGCGTCAGGGCCTGGGACTGGGTCTTCCGCGCGTAGCCGAGGAGGGCGCCGGCGGCGCCGAGGGCGGCGTCGAGGTCGTCGACGCCGAACCCGGACAGGCCCGTCGTGCCGAAATGCGCTTCGAGCAGGCGCCGCGCCGCGTCGACGTCGAAGTGCCACGCGGGCAGGTGCGTCACGCGCAGCGAGTTCCGACGGCAGCTCGATCGTCGCCCCGTCGGCGACGAGAAGCTCAGCGGGCGCGATACGTCGCAGCTCGTCCGGCAGCGCGCGCGCGCCGACCTCCATCACCCGGAAGTCGCCGCTGGCGAGGTTGAGCCACGCGAGGCCGACGGTGCCGCGCGCGGCCGCGAGCGCAAGGAGGACGTTGTCGGTCTTGTCTTCCAGCAGTCCGGCGTCGGTCAGCGTGCCGGGGGTGACGATGCGCGTGACCGCGCGCTCGACCGGACCCTTCGCAGTTCGCGACGTCGCCGACCTGCTCGCAGATCGCGACCGACTCGCCGAGCTTCACCAGCTTCGCGAGGTACTGCTCGGCCGCGTGCCACGGCACGCCGGCCATCTTGATCGGGCGCCCGGCGGACGCGCCGCGCTGCGTGAGCGTGATGTCGAGGAGGCGCGCCGCCTTCTCGGCGTCCTCGTGGAACAGCTCGTAGAAGTCCCCCATCCGGTAGAAGAGCAGCATGTCCGGGTACTGGACCTTCAGGCCCAGGTACTGGACTGCATCATCGGGGTGTGCCCCGCCAGGGCGTCAGCGGGCGAAGGCGCCTCGGGCTTCATCGCCCGCTATTGTAGTGGGGCGCGATCGGCGCCCCGCGCCAGGCGGCTCGACTAGGCGGGACGCAGCGGCGCGAGCTCGGCCTGCAGCCGCCTGCGCGTCCGGTGCAACGTCGTCCAAAGGTTCGCGGCGGTGATCCCGAGGGACCGGCACACCTGGGTGGCATCGTGGCCGAGCACGTCGCTCATGACGAACGCCCGCGCGGCCTGGACCGGCATGCGGTCGATGCGCAACTGGCACGCCTCCCAGAAGCGGCGCCGCGCCTCGGCGTTGACCGGCTCCTGGGCGGCCGGCGCGGCGCCGATGAGGCGTTCCGCGGCCTCGGTACCGCTCTCGTCGCTCGGGTCGGCGTCGGCGAGTGCGTCCAGGCTCACCGGCGCCCGCGCGCGGTAGCGGAAACTGTCGGCGATCTTGTGCTTCAGGATGCCGACGAGCCACGTGCGGACGGCGCTGCGGCCCTGAAATCGACTGTCGCTTTCCAGCGCTGCAACCAGCGTGTCCTGGACCAGGTCGTTCGCCGCCTCGGCGTCGCGAACCTGCTGGAAGGCGTAACGGTACAGGTAGCGCCGGTGTTCGATCAGCGCGGACGGATCGGTGGACGTGAGCATGGCGGTTCTCCTCGCGTTGGGATCAAAGATCGGCCGGCGCGACCACGCAGTGGGCGGCGGGAAGGCTCGGGATGACGGTCACGCGGCCCGTGCATGCCCGGAGCACCTCGAGGGGACTGCGCGCGGCGTCGCGTGCGCTTGCGGCGATGCACCGCGCGGCGGCCCCAGATGATCCGACCGGCGCCGTCACGCAGATCGACGCCGCGTTGCGGATCACGGGCGGCGTGAGGGTCACGATGTACCGGCCGCGCTCGAGGTCGAAGTCGGCGCGGGCGAGACGCTCGATCTCGTCGAGCGCGCGCCCGCCGGGCAGTAGCCCGCCGAGACGGCCGTCGGGGCCGAGCGCGAGGACCAGGAGATCGAACCGGGGCAGGCGCCCGGCGTGTAGGCCGAAGAAGGCGCGCAGCTCCTGCTCGTACGCGGCGGCCTTGAGTGGATTGGGGGCCTCGGCGATCTCGAGGTGCAGCCCGCTCGGTGACACCGGCAGGCGGCGGGCGAGCGCGCGGGGTGCGCCCGCGCCGTCGCTGTCGCTGAGGAAAAGGTGCGTGCCGCGCCAGAAGCGCTCGTCGGCAAAAGGCGCCACCGCCAGCGCGTCGACCAGCGGCGCAGCGAGGGTTGCCGCTGAGACGGCCACCGCGAAACGCCCGTTGCGCGCGAACGCGGTGCGCCCCGAAGCCGCGATCTCGGCGAGAAGGGGCTGGACAGCGGCGGCGCTCGCGATCGGTGGTGTTGCGTCGGATCTCACGCTGGGTGCTCCTGGTGAAGACGGGACCGATCATCGCCGTGCGCCGCGTTTCTGCCCATTCGGAAGAGCGCGGAGCCGGGCTCCGGGAGAGTACGCAGGGGCCTTCGCGCGCTAAGTAGTTCTACCGAGTGCGCGCGGGAATCGGTGCTGCTAAGGTGTGCGCAGCCAGCAAGAGACCGCCGTAGCGGCGGACCCGGAGAATGGCGATGACCACACCCGCAGACGCAGCGGCCGGTGCCCCGCAGGGGACCGGCGCCTCGCGCCCGGCGGCGCCGTACGTGCAGTTCGCGGTGCTCACGATCGGGATCGCCGCGGCGTACGTGGTCTCGGCGCAGATCGCGCTCGCGCTGTTTCCGGCCACCAAGTCGCTCGCGATGCTGTGGCCTTCGGCCGGCATCGCGCTCGCCGCGCTCCTCGTGTGGCGCGCGCGCGCGCTGCCGGGCGTGTTCATCGGCTGTCTGATCGCGCATTTCGCCACGGCCGGTTCGGACCCGGGCGCGGTCGCTTCGGCCGGGCTCACGACGCTCTACACGTCGGTCGCGTGGTTGCTGCTCGAGCGGCTGGCGCGAATCGACCTCGGCTTGCGCCGCGTGACCGACGTGCTGGCATTCGCGGTGCTGGGCGCGGCGACGGTCGCGATCACCAAGGGTGCCGTGCGCGCCGGCACGCTCGTGCTGGCGGGGGAGTGGAGCCCGGCGAGCGTGCTCCCGACCACCGTGAGCGCGCTCGCGACCGGCGTCGGGATCCTGATCGTCGCCCCGCTGTGCCTGACCCTCTATGCGGGCGGCCGCGAGCCGGTGCCGCGCGGGCGGCGCATCGAGCTCGCCCTCATCGCCGCCGCGACGGTCGGGGTCAGCGTCCTGGTGTTCAGCGCGCGATTCTCGCCGATGGTCGCTGTGGCGCAGCTTCCGTACGCCCTCTTCCCGGTGCTCTTCTGGGCCGGCTTCCGGTTCGGCCCGCGCGAGGTGTCCGCCGTGCTGTTCCTCGCCGCCATGATGGCGGTCGGGTATACCTCGCTCGGCCAGGGTCCGTTCACCGGCGGCGACAAGCTCGAAGGGCTGGCGTCGCTCTACCTCTTCCTGACGGTGCTCGGCGTCACTTCCCTCCTGTTCTCCGCCGCGCTGCGTCAGCGCGAGGAGGCCGACGCCGCGGTGCACGCGAGCGAGCAGCGCAACCGGGTGCTCATCGAGCGCATGAACGAGGGTCTCGCGATGCTCGATGCGGACAGCCGGTTCCAGTACGTGAGCGACCGGTTCTGCGCGATCACCGGCTATCCCCGCGAGCACCTGATCGGACGCCGCGGGATCGATCTGGTCGTGCCCGAGCGGCAGGCGCAATGGGAGGAGCACCACCGGCTGCGGCAGCAGGGCGTGGGCGACTCGTACGAGCTGACGCTGCAGCGCGGGAACGGCGAGCGCATCGAGATCCACGTCTCGCCGCGACCGCTGTTCGACGAGCAGGGACGGTACACGGGCAGCTTCGCGCTCATCATGGACGTCACGGCCCGCAAGCGCGCCGAGGCCGCGCTGCGCGAGAGCGAGAAGCTGTACCGCCTGCTGGTCGAGAACCAGACCGAGCTGGTGCTGACCGTCGGCCGCGACGGCCTGGTCCGGTTCCTGAGCCCGTCGTACTGGCAGCTCTTCGGGGCGGACCCGGCCGATGCGGTCGGCAAACCGCTCGCCTTCGAGATCCATGCGGACGATCGCGAAGCGACGACGCGCGCGTGGCACGCGGCCTGGCACCCGCCCTACTCGGCGAGCGTCGAGAACCGGGTGCTCACCGCGAAGGGCTGGATCTGGCTCGCGTGGTCGCTGCGCCTCGCGCGCGACGAGCGCGCGGGCAGTGCGCCCGACGAGCTGGTGGCGGTGGCGCGGGACGTGACCGACCGCCATCGCGCCGAAGAGCAGGCACGCCAGCACTTGCAGAGCCTCGCCCACGTGGCGCGCGTGAGCTCGATGGGCGAGATGGCGAGCGCGATGGCGCACGAAGTGAACCAGCCGCTGACCGCGATCGCGAACTATGCCTACGCGTGCATTCGCCTGCTGCGCAGCGGCGAGTCGTCCGTCGGCGATGCCCTCCAGGTGATGCAGCGCGTCGCCGCCGAGGCCGAGCGCGCGGGCGAGGTGGTGCGCAAGATGCGCAGCTTCGTGCGCGGCGACGAGGGGCAGGTGAGCGCGGTGGACGCGAACTTCCTCGTCGCCGAGGTGCTCCGGCTGGCCGCGCCCGAGGCGCGCAACAGCGGTGTCGAGCTCGTCCCGGCGCTCGCGGCCGATCTGCCCGAGGTGCTGGCCGATTCGATCCAGGTCCAGCAGGTGCTGCTGAACCTCGTGCGCAACGCGGTCGAGGCGATCGTGGCCGGCGGCGCGTCGCTACGCACCGTCCGCATCGAGACGACGCGGGCGGAGCCGGGGTTCGTCGAGATCCGCGTCACCGACACCGGTCCGGGGCTCGCGCCCGATGCCCTCGAGAAGGTGTTCGAGCCCTTCTACACGACCAAGGCCGACGGGGTCGGCATCGGCCTCGCGCTCAGCCGCTCGATTGCCGACGCGCACGGCGGCCGCCTCTGGGCCGCTGCCGCGGACGGCGGCGGCTTGACGCTCCACCTCACTTTGCCGACCACCACCCAGTCGGAGGAAAGCGATGCCTGAGCCGACCGTCTTCGTCGTCGACGACGAGCCGGCGATCCGCGATTCGCTCGCGATGCTGCTCCGTTCGGTCGGGCTCGCTTCCCGCACCTTTCCGAGCGCGCCCGCGTTCCTGGAGGGGTTCGATGCGAAGGCGCCCGGCTGCGTGGTCGCCGACGTCCGCATGCCGGGCATGAGCGGGCTCGAGCTGCAGGAGGCGCTGCGTGCGCAGCAGGCGCGGCTGCCGGTGATCATCATCACCGGCCACGGCGACATCGCGATGGCGGTGCGTGCGATGAAAGCCGGCGCCGCCGATTTCATCGAGAAGCCCTTCAACGACCAGGTGCTGCTCGACGCGGTGCACCGCGCGCTGGCGCAGAGCCGCGCGGACGCGGCGCCCGCCGGGTCGAACCGCCCCGAGATCGAGGCACGGGTGGCGACGCTCACGCCTCGCGAACACGAGGTGATGCTGCTCATCGTCGAGGGGCGGCCCAACAAGGTGGTTGCGACGCGGCTCGGTCTCTCCACGCGCACCGTCGAGGTTCACCGCGCGAAAGTCATGGAGAAGATGGGCGTGCGCTCGCTCGCCGAGCTCGTGCGCATGGCGATCGCCTGCGATCTGATCGCGACCTGAGCGCGGCAGGCACGGCCGCGCGATGCGCGCCTCAGCGCGTGCGGTGCGCCGACTGCACGACCTGCAGCAGCGGCACGAAGACCTTCGGCGCGCCGCAGACGATGTTGCCGCGGTCGAGATAGTGGGGCTCGCCGTCGAAGTCGGTCACCAGCCCGCCCGCTTCGAGGATGAGGAGCGCGCCCGCGGCCATGTCCCACGCCGACAGGCCGATCTCCCAGAATCCGTCGAGGCGTCCGGCGGCGACGTAGGCGAGGTCGAGCGCCGCGGCCCCCGCGCGGCGGATGCCGGCGGTCTCGCGGGTCACCACCTTGAACGCCGCCATGTATTCGTCGAGGTGCTCCAGGTCGCGGAACGGGAATCCGGTCCCGATCAGCGCCTCGGCGAGCTTCGTGCGCTTCGAGACCCGGATGCGCCGGTCGTTGACGAAGGCGCCGCGGCCGCGGGTCGCGGTGAACAGCTCGTTCCGGCCTGGGTCGTAGACCACCGCCTGCTCGAGGACGCCGCGGTGCCGGAGCGCGATCGAGACCGCGTACTGCGGAAAGCCGTGGATGAAATTGGTCGTGCCGTCGAGCGGATCGATGACCCACTGGTACTCCGAGGTGCCGTCGGCGCCGGACTCCTCCGCGAGGATGGCGTGGCCGGGGTAAGCTTTCCGCAGCACCTCGATGATGGCCGCCTCGGCGGCCTGGTCCACCTCGGTCACGAAGTCGTTGTGCCGCTTGCGGGTGACGGTGACGCCGTCGAGGTCGCGCGAGGCGCGGTTGATGACCGCACCCGCGCGGCGCGCCGCCTTCACGGCGATGTTCAGCATCGGATGCAGGACCGACATGAGCGGGCGGTGCGAGGCGGGCGGTGCGCGAAAGGGCGCAATTCTATCGACTATGAGTGGTCCCGGTACGACGGAGCAGGAAACCGCGCTTGCGCGCGTGCGCGTCGTGCTGTCGCACACGACGCATCCGGGCAACATCGGCGCGGCGGCGCGCGCGCTGAAGACCATGGGCCTCGCGCGCCTCGTGGTCGTGAACCCGCGCCAGTTTCCGGATCCGCAGGCCACGGCGATGGCGGTCGGCGCGGACGACGTTCTCGACGCGGCGCGCGTCTGCGCGAGCCTCGACGAGGCGCTGGCGGGCACGACGCTCGCAATCGCGCTCACCGCGCGCCGGCGCGACCTCTCGCCGCGCGCGCTCGACCTGCGCGCCGCGGGGGGCTCGCCGCGACCGAGGCGGCCGGCGGTGGCGAGGTCGCGTTCGTGTTCGGCACGGAGATGTCGGGTCTGTCGAACGAGGAGGTGATGCGCTGTCAGCGCGTGGCGCACATCGCGACGAGCGCCACGTTTTCCTCGCTCAACCTCGCCGCAGCGGTGCAGCTGGTGGCGTACGAGACCCGGGTTGCGCTGCTGGGCGGGGCGGCGCCGGAGGTGGACCGCACCCCTGCCGCGACCCACGAAGAGGTGGAGAGTCTGTTCGCGCACCTCGAGGCGAGCGTGGTGCGGAGCGGGTTCCTCGATCCGGAGAACCGCCGCCGGCTGATGGAGCGGTTGCGGCGACTGTTCGGCCGCGCGCGGCTCGAGTCGCAGGAGGTCAACATCCTGCGTGGCATGCTGTCGGCCTGGGATCAGGGGCCTCGCAAGAAGTGACCCTTCGCAGGAAATCGTTGACCATGATAGTCGGGCTTCAGATAATGTTCGTTCGAACAGAGGGTTGAGTCATGTTTTCGAGGCTCCGTGAAGACATCGCCAGCGTCTTCGACCGCGACCCCGCGGCGCGCTCCACGTGGGAAGTCATCACCTGTTACCCGGGCTTCCACGCGCTCGTGTCGCACCGGATCGCGCACCTTCTCTGGAAGGGGCACCTGCGCTGGCTCGCGCGCTGGATGTCGCACCTCGCACGCTGGCTGACCGGCATCGAGATCCATCCCGGCGCCGCGATCGGCCGGCGCTTCTTCATCGACCACGGCATGGGCGTCGTGATCGGCGAGACCGCGGAGATCGGCGACGACGTGACGCTGTATCACGGCGTGACGCTCGGCGGCACCACCTGGAACAAGGGCAAGCGCCATCCGACGCTCGGCAACGGCGTCGTCATCGGCGCCGGCGCGAAACTCCTCGGCCCGATCCTCGTCGGCAACTACGCGAAGGTCGGCTCCAACGCGGTGGTGGTCAAGGACGTGCCGCCCGGGGCGACGGCGGTCGGGATCCCCGCGAAGATCATCATGGCCGAGCAGGATCAGGCCCGCGAGGCGCACGCCGCGAAGCTCGGCTTCTCGGCGTACGGCCTCTCGCCCCACGACGACGACCCGGTCGCGCAGGCGATCCGCGGCTTGACCGACCACACCGCCGAGCTCGAAGCGCGGATCGTGGAGCTCACCGAGCGGCTCGATCGCCTCGGCCGCGGGGCCGACGAAGGTCGCGCGGACGGCGCGCGCCTGCGCAAGGTTGTGGACAAGTAGCCGTGGCGCAGCGCTTTCCCGGCGAATCGGGTCGCGCACGAGCGTAGGATCCGGGCATGCGCGCCAGCTCCGCTCCGCATATCCTCGCGCTGCTCGTCGTCATGGCGGCCAGCGTCCCGGTCGGTGCGCAGACGATCGAGGAGCGCGCGGCGCAGGTGCGGCGAACGATCGCGTCGCCGCCGCCGGTCGAGACGGTGATCGACCGCGGCACCCGCGTGTTGGGCCAACCCGGCGCTGCGCCGCCGTCGGCGGTCGCGCCGCAGATCGATCCGCGGCTCGTCGCCAACAGCATCGCGCCTGCGGTCGGAGCCGTCGGCACGCCGAATCCCCAACCCACGATCGGCGCACCGGGACTGACGAGCGCCACGTCGCCGCGCGGCGCGGCGTTCGTGAACGACCCGCGCGGCACGGGGTTTCTCAACGATGCGCGCGGCACCGCGGCGCGGGCATCGCCCGAGGTCACCGGCGGCGTCGGCGTGCGGGGCGCCGTACCCGGCCTGACCTTGATCCGTCAGCCCGGCGACGACCAGGTCACCGGGACCGCCAACCTCGTGACGGGCACGGGCCGCACGCCCGGCCTCGCCCCGTAACGGGGTGCGCGTCCGCCGCTTCAGGCGGGACGCGCGCTCAGCATCCCCAATACATGCCGCACCGCGGCGGCGCGCTCCTTGAGCGTCGCCGACGGCACGGCGGCGCGCAGCTTCGTCGGTCCGAGCAGTCGCCAGCCACGGCTCTTCTGAACGAGCTCGATCACCCGCCCCGGATCGACGGCGGCATGCGCCCCGAACTGGACCTGCACGTGGTCCGGGGTGGCGTCCAGCCGCGCGACGCCGAGCGGATGGCCGAGGATGCGCAGACGATGGCTCTCGACGAGCGCCTGGGCCGTTTCGGGCAGCGGGCCGAAGCGATCGATCAGTTCCTCGTGCATGACGGTGAGCGCCTCCGGCGAGTCGCAGTTCGCTAACCGCTTGTAGAGGACGAGCCGCTCGTGCACGTCGGAGCAGTAGTCGGCCGGCAGCAGCGCCGGCACGTGCAGGTTGATCTCGGTGACGACCCCGAGCGGCTGGGTGAGATCGGGCTCGCGTCCGGCCTGGAGGCTGCGCACGGCGTGCGCGAGCATGTCGTTGAAGAGGTTGAAGCCGACCTCCTGAATCTCGCCGCTCTGCGACTCGCCGAGCACCTCGCCCGCGCCGCGAATCTCGAGGTCGTGCATCGCGAGGTAGAAGCCCGAACCGAGCTCCTCCATCATCTGGATCGCCTCGAGCCGCTTCTTCGCGGCGGCGGTCAGCGCCTCCTCGGGGGGCGTGAGGAGGTAGGCGTACGCCTGGTGGTGCGAGCGCCCGACGCGGCCGCGCAGCTGGTGCAGCTGGGCGAGGCCGAACCGGTCGGCGCGGTTGATCACGATCGTGTTCGCGGTCGGGATGTCGATGCCGGTCTCGATGATCGTCGAGCACAGCAGCAGGTTCGAGCGCTGCTGCAGGAACTCGCGCATCACCCGCTCGAGCTCGCGCTCGCGCAGCTGGCCGTGCGCGACCGCGATGCGCGCCTCCGGGACGAGCGCGGCGAGGCGCGCCGCCTGCGCGTCGATCGACTCGACTTCGTTGTGCAGGAAGTAGATCTGGCCGCCGCGTTTGAGCTCGCGCAACGCGGCCTCGCGGATGGTCCCGGCCGAGTAGGGGGCGACGAACGTCTTGATCGCGAGGCGCCTCGCGGGCGCAGTGGCGATCACCGACAGGTCGCGCAGGCCCTCGAGCGACATGGCGAGGGTGCGCGGGATCGGCGTCGCGGTGAGCGTGAGCACGTCGACCTCCGCGCGCAGCGCTTTCAGGCGCTCCTTCTGTCGCACGCCGAAGCGGTGCTCCTCGTCGACGATGACCAGCCCGAGCCGCTGGAACTTGACGTCGCGCGAGAGCAGCTTGTGGGTGCCGATGGCGATATCGACGCGGCCGTCGGCGAGTCCCTGCAGCGCCGCGGCGGTCTCCTTGCCGGTGCGAAAGCGCGACAGCTCGGCGATGCGCACCGGCCAGTCGGCGAAGCGGTCGGAGAAGGTGTTGAAATGCTGCTCGGCGAGCAGCGTGGTCGGCGCGAGCACCGCCACCTGCTGGCCGTCGGCGACGGCGACGAAGGCGGCGCGCAGCGCAACCTCGGTCTTGCCGAAGCCGACGTCGCCACACACCAGGCGGTCCATCGGCTTGCCCTCGCGCATGTCGCGCACCACCGACTCGATGGCCGCCCGCTGGTCGGGCGTCTCCTCGAATCCGAACCCCTCGGCGAACCCTTCGAGATCGTGCTGCTTCACGTCGAACGCCCGACCTTGACGCGCGGCGCGCAGGGCATAGAGCGCGAGGAGCTCCGCGGCGGTATCGCGCACCTGCGCGGCCGCCCGGCGCTTCGCCTTTTCCCAGTCCGCGCCGCCGAGCTTGTGCAGCGGCGCCTGCTCCGGCGGCCCGCCCGAGTACCGGCCGATGGTGTGGAGCTGGGCCACGGGCACGTACAGCTTGTCGGCGTCGGCATATTCGAGCTGCAGGAACTCGGTCGCCCCGACGCCGAGATCGAGGCTCACGAGCCCGCGATAGCGGCCGACGCCGTGCTGCTCGTGCACCACCGGGTCGCCGACCGCGAGCTCCGACAGGTCGCGCAGCATCCCTTCGATCGAGCTGCGCTTCGCCTGCTCGCGTCCGGCGCGGGCGCGGGCGGTGCCTGCGTACAGCTCGGCTTCGGTGACGATCGCGAAGCCGGGTTGCGCGAGACCGAGCGGCGCCAGGGCGGCGGCGGGCGCGACGAAGCCGCCGAAGAGCGGACCCACGCCGAGCATGAAGCGGGCATCGGCGCCCAGGAACTCGTCGAGCCCGGCGCAGGGCGCGGGCGCGAGGCCGTACTGCGCGAAGTACTCGGTCATGGTCTCGCGGCGACCCGGCGACTCGGCGAGCACGAGGACGCGATCGGGGGTCGTCGCGAGGAAGGCCTTGAGCGCGTGCAGCGGGTCGGCCGCGCGGCGCTCGACCGCGACCTCCGGCACCGGCAGGGTGGCGACGAGATCGGTGTCGTCGCGCGCCAGCGCCGGGGCGTGGAGGTCGACCCGAGCGAAGCGCTGCGCGGCGACGAAGAAATCCTCCGCGGTGAGGAACAGCGTCGGCGGCTGGAGGAGCGGCCGGTCGCGGTCGCCGCGCAGCAGCTGGAAGCGCGCGGTGCAGTCGCGCCAGAACTGGTCGATCGCGCCGTGCACGTCGTGGTGCAGCACCAGCGTTGCGCCCGCCGGCAGGTAGTCGAAGAGCTGCCCGGTGGCGTCGAAGAAGAGCGGCAGGTAATACTCGATGCCCGCCGGCGCCACGCCGTTCGAGACGTCCTTGTAGACGGTGCTCTTCGACGGGTCGCCCTCGAACGCCTCGCGGAAGCGCGCCCGGAAGCGCGCCCGCGCCGGCTCGTCCATGGCGAACTCGCGCGCCGGCAGCAGGCGGATCTCCGGCACCTTGTAGACCGTGCGCTGCGTATCCACGTCGAACGTGCGCAGCGACTCGATCTGCTCGTCGGCGAGGTCGATGCGGTAGGGCAGCGCGCTGCCCATCGGAAAGAGGTCGATCAGCCCGCCGCGCACGCAGAACTCGCCGGGGGCGACGACCTGCGTCACGTGGCTGTAGCCGGCGGTCGCGAGCTGTGCGCGGAGCTGCGCGGCGTCGAGACGGGTGCCCTGCTTGATGAAGAACGTGTGTCCCGCGAGGTATGCAGGCGGGGGCAGGCGATAGAGGGCCGTCGTGGCCGGCACGAGGGTGACGTCGCAGTCGCCGGAGGTGATGCGGTGGAGCGTCTCGAGCCGCTCCGAGACCAGATCGTGATGCGGCGAGAACGAGTCGTACGGGAGCGTCTCCCAGTCGGGGAACAGGTTGACGCGCAGCTGCGGGGCGAACCAGGGGATCTCCTCGCGCAGACGCTGTGCGTCGAGCGCCGAGCCGCACACGACGACGAGCGGCCGTGCGCTCGCGGCAAGGCGCGCGAGGGCCAGGGCGTCGGAAGAGCCGTGGAGCTTCCCGAAGCGGACGCGGAGCGAAGTGGAGGCGGTCGTCATTCGAATCGCGGGCGCAACTTCCCCTACAGCGCGGGCTGCATGCAAACACCGCGCCGCGTGGGACCAGGCCTCGTTCCGAGCCCGTTCCAACGCGGCGCACCCGTATTATAGTCGCGGGGCTCATGGGACTCGATGATCACGCGTCATGACCGCACGCCGTTTCGGACTGATCCCGGCGGCGGGGCAGGGCGCCCGCCTCGGCGGTGAGACGCCCAAGCAGTATCTCGATCTCTGCGGCGAGCCGATGCTCGCGCACGCGGCGCGCGCGCTGCTCGCGCACCCTTCCATCGAGGTCGCCTTCGTCGTGCTCTCGCCCGACGACGAGCGCTACGCCACGCACGACTGGAGCGTCTGCGGCGATCGCATCGCGCCGCTGTGGTGCGGGGGCGCGACGCGGCGCGACAGCGTGCTGAACGGGCTGGTCGCGATGGCGAACGTGGTCAACCCGGACGACTGGGTGCTGGTGCACGACGCCGCACGGCCCTGCCTCGCGCGGGAGGACGTGCAGCGCCTGGTCGAGACGGTCGGCGAAGACGACAACGGCGGCATCCTCGCGGTGCCGCTCGCCGACACCCTGAAGCGCGCGGACGACAGCGGGCGCATCGTCGCCACCGAGCTGCGCGAGCGGCTGTGGCGCGCACAGACGCCGCAGATGTTTCGTCACGGCACGCTGCTGCAGGCGCTCGGCGCCACCGCGGTGGCGACGGACGAGGCGGCCGCGGTCGAGGCGCTCGGCCTCAAGCCGAAGCTCGTGCGCGGCAGCCTGCGCAACGTGAAGGTGACCTACCCGGGCGACCTCGCAATCGCTGCGGCACTGCTCGATGGGGCGGCGCGATGAGGGTCGGACACGGCTTCGATGTGCACGCGCTCGTCCCAGGGCGCAAGCTGGTCATCGGTGGCGTCGACGTTCCCTTCGACCGGGGGCTCGAGGGCCACTCGGACGCCGACGTCCTCCTGCACGCGATCACCGATGCGCTGCTCGGCGCGGCGGCGCTCGGCGACATCGGACGACACTTCCCCGATACGGATCCAGCCTATCGAGGGGCGGACAGCCGCACGCTCCTCCGCGCCGCGATGGCGAAGGTCGGGGCTGCGGGCTACAGCGTCGCGAACGTGGATGCGACGATCATCGCCCAGGCGCCGAAAATGGCGCCGCACATTCCCGCGATGATCCAGAACCTCGCCGCCGACCTTGGGCTCAAGCCCGGTCAGTTGAACGTAAAGGCGAAGACCACCGAGCGGCTGGGATTCACCGGGCGCGGCGAAGGGATCGCCGCGGAGGCCGTGGTGCTGCTCGAAGACCCCCCGAAAGCGTAATCGACCCCGCGCCACCCCTAGCGACCGGGCCGCAACGCCTCTTCTTCGCGCTCTGGCCCGACGCGGCGACCCGCGCACGGCTCGCCGGCTGGACACGATCGATCCATGACGAAAGCGGCGGCCGCGCGATGCGGCCGGAAAATGTTCACCTCACGCTGGCCTTCCTCGGCCGCACCCCCGCCGCCGCGCTGCCGGCGGTGATCGCTGCGGCGGATCGGATTCCACCGCGGGCGTTCACGCTCCGGGTGGACGAGCCCGGGTACTGGCGTCACAACCAGATCGCGTGGGCCGGCGTGCGCGAGGTCCCGCCCGAGCTCGCAGCGCTCGTCGGCGACCTGCGTGAGGCGCTCGTCGCGGCGGGCATCGCGTTCGATCCGAAACCGTTCGCTGCGCACCTCACGCTGGTGCGCAAGGCGCGTGCGGGCTTCACGCTCCCCGGTCTGGAGCCGATCGAGTGGTCGGTACGGGACTTCGTCCTCGTGCGGTCCGTCACCGGGGCGGACGGCAGCACGTACGAGGTCGCGCGGCGCTGGGGATGACGCCGCTCAAGCGGGGAGCGGAAGCGTCACCCGCGCGACGAGACCGCCGCCGTCGCGCGGCAGGAGATCGAAGGCGCCGCCGTGCATCCGCGCGATGCGGTCGACGATCGCGAGCCCCAGCCCGGAGCCGCCCTTGCCGCTGCGCGCGGACTCCAGGCGCGTGAACGGCTGCTTGAGGCGCTCCACTTCGTCGGCCGGGATCCCGGGTCCGCGATCGAGGACTTCGACGACCACTGCGCGGCGCGCCGGCGCGATACGCAGGCGGACGTCCTGCTCCCCGTAGCGGAACGCGTTGTCGACGAGGTTCGTGACGAGCCGGCGGACCGCCATGGGGCGTACCGTCACCTCCGGCACGGCGGTGAGCTCCGCGGCGAGGTTGTGGCCCGCGTCGCGATAGCGGGCGACGATGTCGCGCGCGAGCGGCCGCCAGATCCGTCGGCGCCGCCGGTTCACCGCCCGCGGCGCGCGCGAAATCGAGGAACTGGCCGATGATGCGGTCCATCTCCTCGATGTCCGCGGTCATGCCGGTCTTGAGCTGGACGTCGGCGTCCGCCATCTCCAGCCCGAGCCGCAGGCGCGCGAGCGGCGTGCGCAGGTCGTGCGACACACCCGCGAGGATGAGCGCGCGGTCGTCCTCGAGCCGCCCCAGGTCGCGCGTCATCTGGTTGAAGGCCCGCGACACGGTCTGGATCTCGTGCGGGCCGGACTCCTCGAGCGGCGCGGGCACGCGTCCGCGGCCGACGTCGGCCGCGGCGCCGACCAGGTCGCGCAACGGCCGCCGGAGGCGGAACACGATCAGCCACGCACCGGCCAGCGCCGCGACGAGCACGAACAAGCCCCACCCGAGCCAGCGCAGGGCGGCCTGTCGCTCGATGCGCTCGCGGGGCAGCATGACCCAGTACTCGTCGTCGTCGATCCGGAAGCTGACCCAGAAGGCGGGCAGCCCGTCGCGCTCGATGGCGAGCCGCGTGTCCGCACCGAGCTGGCGGCGGACCTCCTCGGCGAACAAACGCATGCCGGGGCGCTCGAGCGGGAGCTCGACGAGCTTCTCGCCGGGCTCCGCCGGGTAGACCCGGATGCCCTCCTGTTCCTGGAGATCGACGAGCAGCTCGCGCCGGAGATCCGGCTGGGCGGTCACGAGGGCGGCGCGCGTGAGGTTGACCACGCTCGCAACCATCTGCGCGGTCTGGCGCGCGCGCGGCTCGCGCTCGGAGAAGCGGAACAGCTCGAACCACGCGGCGACCGCCAGCAGGATCAGTGCGGCGATCAGGACGAAGGTGCGCCAGAGAAGGGTGTGCGGGAAGAGCTTCATCACGCCTTCGTCCCGTCGGGGACGAAGACGTAGCCGAACCCCCAGACGGTCTGGATGAACGTGGGGCTGGCCGGGTCGGGCTCGATGAGCTTGCGCAGGCGCGAGACCTGCACGTCGATCGCGCGGTCGAACACCTCGTACTCGCGGCCGCGGGCGAGCTCCATCAGCTTGTCGCGCGAGAGCGGCACGCGCGGATGCGTGATCAGCACCTTCAGCAGCGCGAACTCCCCGGTGGTGAGCGCGAGGTGCTCGCCGTTGCGGACGAGCGTGCGCGTGGCGAGGTTCACGGTCATGCCGCCGAACTCGACCGACTCGGCCTCCGCCGAGGGCGCGCCGGGCGGGAGCGGCGCCGCGCGCCGGCGCAGCACCGCGTTGATCCGTGCCACCAGCTCGCGGGGGTTGAAGGGCTTGGGCAGGTAGTCGTCGGCGCCCATCTCCAGGCCGACGATCCGGTCCACGTCCTCGCCCTTGGCGGTGAGCATGATGATCGGAATCGTGTTCTTGGTTCCACGCAGCCGGCGACAGATCGAGAGCCCGTCCTCGCCGGGCAGCATGAGGTCGAGGACCATCAGGTCGAAGCGCTCGTGCGCGAGGAGCTTGTCCATCGCGTGCGCCTCCGACACCGCGCGCACCGCGAATCCCTGCTCGCCGAGATAGCGGTTCAGCAGGTCGCGCAGCCGGAGGTCGTCGTCGACGACCAGGATCCTGGTCTTGGTCTCGGTCATGGGCTCGAGATGCTACCGCCGCCCGCAGCGGCGGGCGAGGCAATGGTAACGCGAGGTAACCCGGGCCGAGCCCGTAACAGCCGGTTACAAACGTCCCCCGGCTCACACATTCCGCTTACAGGCACGGCCTACATTGCAGCCACGCCGACGCGCAGCCTGCGGGAGATCGCGCGAGCGAGGCCAAAGGAGCGAACGATCGACGTGTCTGTGCGTCTGTGATCGAGAGAGGAGAGCGACATGTCTGCGAAGACGAGCACCCTGCTTCTGGCCCTCGTGGCCCTTCCCGTCGTCGCCGTCGCGGGAAACCGCGACTCGGGCGTGAACCAGCGGCAGCACAGCCAGCAGCAGCGGATCGAGCAGGGCGTGCAATCGGGCGAGCTGACCCGCGGCGAGACCCGCCGGTTGCAGGCGGAACAGCGCGGCATCCGGCAGGAGGAGCGGGCGTACAAGGCTGACGGCCAGCTGACGCGCGACGAGCGCAAGGACCTGCGCCAGGACCTGAATGGGGCGAGCCGCACGATCTATAGTGAGAAGCACGACGCGGAGACGCGCTAGGAACGGTGGCATCATTGCGCGGCTCGAACCGGAGAGCGCTTGGACTCGCGATGAAGCGGATGGTGGTCATGGCAACCCTTGCAACGCTGCTTGCCGCGGCGTGGCCGGCCTGGGCCCAGCCCGGGCCGGGGCAGGGTGGCCGACGCGGCATGGACCGTCCGATGCCGCAACGCCCGATGGGACCGCCGCCCGAGCGTGGCGGGCAACGCGCCGACGGCGACGGCATGCAGCGTCGCGGGCAGATGTCGCCGGAGGAGCGCGAGAAGCTGCGCCAGGACATCGGCCAGCACGGCCGCGACATCTACCGCGATCCGCGGCGCGACGGGCCCGGCAAGCAGTGATCGGCAACGGAATTTTTCTTCGGTGACATAGGTCGGCGCCCGTGGAACCGGGCATCTGCTGCGGCAAGCCAGGCTGGCGCAGCCGATGCAGGTGGCGCAGGGAAACCGCGCGCTCGCGCATCTGCTCAAAGTGGAGGCGGACGTCGCGCCACCGCCAACGTTCACTTCGCGCTCGGCGGCCGGGTGAAGGGCGGCTTCCTCGGCGCGGCGCCGCGTCTCGATCGGCTGGAGCGCGGCAACCTCGCGCACGCCGTCGAGTTCCGCAGCCTTTACGCCACCGTGCTCGAGCGCTGGTGGGGCGTGGCAGCTAGCGGCGTGCTCGGCGGGCGGTTCCCGACGCTCGACCTGCTGAAAGCCTGACCGGCTCGGCCGCTCACGCGGCGAGCAGATGCGCGACGCCGTCCCAGAGCAGCTTCGCGCCGGTGACGAACATCAGGGTGTAGGCGATGCGGTAGAACCACAGCGTGCTGAGTCGCTTGCGCACCCAGATTCCGAACAGGATTCCGACGACGGCGACCGGTAGCAGCGCCACCGCAGTGCCGAGGTTGCGCGAGTCGAAGAGACCCAGCATCAGGTAGGGAACGATCTTGGCGGCGTTGATCGCCGTGAAGAAGATGATCGTGGTCCCCACGAAAAGCGCCTTGTCGAGGCGCATCGGCAGCAGGTAGATCGCGAGCGGCGGGCCGCCCGAGTGCGCGACGAAGCTGGTGAACCCGGAACCCGCGGCGCAGGCGTAGCCCTTCCAGCGGCTCGGCTGCGCGGGCGCGGGCACGCCGGCGACGACGTTCCAGGCGACGAAGCCGCACGCGATGACGCCGAGGAGCACCCGGATCCAGTCGTCGTTCAGGTAGTTGAACGTCAACCAGCCGATGCCGATGCCGGCGAGGCCCGCCGGCATGATGACCTTCATGATCCCGCGATCCCAATCCCGTCGGTAGGCATAGACGCCGATCAGGTCCATCAGGATCAGGATGGGCAGCATGATCGCCGCGGCCTGCACCGGCGAGATCACGAGCGAGAGCAACGGCACCGAGAACCCGCCGGCCGCGCCGATCCCGCCCTTCGAGACCCCGGTGAGGATGACCGCGGGAATGGCGACCGCGTAGAACCAGGGGTTCGAGATCAGGTCCAGCGGAAAGCCTTCAGGCCTTCGCCTGGTCGCGCAGCACGCGCTTGAGGATCTTTCCGGTCGCGCTCTTCGGCAGTTCGCGCACCAAGTCGACCCGGGCGGGAATCTTGTAGGCCGCGAGCCGGTCGCGACAGAACTGCGCGAGCTCGTCCGCGCTCGCGTGCCTGCCGTCCTTGAGGACCACCGCCGCGCGAACCTGCTCGCCCTTGACGGGATCCGGGGCGCCGTAGACCGCGACCTCCTGCACCGCGGGGTGCCGGTAGAACACGTGCTCGACCTCGGCCGGCCACACCTTGAAGCCGGAGACGTTCACCATGTCCTTCACGCGGTCCACGATGTAGACGTAGCCTTCCTGGTCCATCCGGCCGATGTCGCCCGAGTGGAGCCAGCCGTGCCGCAGCGCCTTGTCGGTGTCCTCCGGCTTGCCCCAGTACCCCTTCATGACCCCCGGGCCGCGGATCACGATCTCGCCCCATTCGCCGCGCGCGACTTCGTTGTCGCTCTCGTCGTGGATCGCCAGGGTGAAGCCCTCGACCGCCGTTCCGACACTGCCGAAGCGGTGCTCCTTGGAGTGGTTGTAGCAGGCGAAGGGCGAGCACTCGGTGAGGCCGTAGCCCTCGTACACGCGCGGCCCGAACCGCTCGGTCCAGCGCCGCGAGATCTCCTCGGGCATCGTCGCCGCCGCGGAAAAGTAATAGTCGATCGAGGAGAGATCGTATTTGGCGAGATCCATGTTCAGGACCCCGATGTAGATCGTGGGGACGGCGAAGAACTTGGTGATCCGTTCGCGGCCGATCGCCTCAAGGACGACTTCCGGCACGAAGCGGCGGAACAGCGCGAGCGTCGCGCCGGCCTCGAACCCGCCGTTCATGATGTAGTTCTGGCCGAACACGTGGAACAGCGGCAGGAAGAGCGCCAGACGGTCGCCCTGCTCGTAGCCGGAGCAGCGTGCCGCCGTGCGCATGTTCGTCGCGATGTTGTCGTGGGTCAGGGTCACGCCCTTCGGGACGCCGGTGGTGCCGGAGGAGTAAAGCAGTACCGCGGGATCGTCCGGCTGCATGGCCGCGGCGCGCAGCGTCGGGTCGCCGCGGGCGAGCCAGTCCTCGAGCGCGATCTCGTCCGGCTCCCCGCCCTCGCAGATGACGGTGTGCTCGATCGAAGGGCATTCGGGTCGCGGCACGTTCGGGAGCAGCTCCGCGGTCGTGAACAGGACCCTCGGTCGGGAGTCGTTGACGATGTAGCGCACTTCCTCCCACTTGAAGATCGAGTTGATCGAGACCACGATCGCGCCGATCTTCAGCCCCGCCAGGTACGCGAGCGCGAAAGCCGGAATGTTCGGCAGATAGAGCGCAACGCGGTCGCCGCGGCGCACCCCGTGCTTGCCCAGCGCGTCGGCAAGCGCCGAGGCGCAGTAGTCCAGGGTCGAGTAGGAGACGCTCTTGCCTTCGAACAGGATGGCGGGGTGATCTTTCAGGCGCGCCGCGGCGCGCTCGACGTGCTGAGCGATGTTCATTTTTGGGCGCGCCCGAGGCTCAGAAGTTGACGTTGTCCTTGCCCTTCAGCTTCAGTATGTCGCGCGCCTCGCCGGGCGTGGCGACCTCGAGCCCCAGCTCCTCGAGGATGCGGCGGATCTTCGCGACCTGCTCGGCATTGGTCTTCGCGAGCTGGCCCTTGCCGAGCCATAGGCTGTCCTCGAGTCCGACGCGGACGTTGCCGCCCATCACCGCCGACATCGTGGCGACGTACATCTGGTTGCGGCCCGCGCCGAGCACCGACCAGCGGTAGTCGTCGCCGAACAGGCGGTCGGCGGTGCGCCGCATGTGCAGCACGTCCTCCGGGTGCGGCCCGATTCCGCCGCGGATGCCGAACACCGACTGGATGAAGAGCGGCGGCTTGACGAGCTTGCGCTCGAGGAAGTGCGCGGCGGTGTACAGGTGCCCGATGTCGTAGCACTCGATCTCGAAGCGCGTGTCGTTGCCGCTGCACGATTCGAGGATGTGCGCGATATCGCGAAAGGTGTTCTTGAAGATGCGCTCGTCGGACCCGGCGAGGTAGGGCAGCTCCCAGTCGTGCTTCCAGTCCTTGTAGCGCGGGATCATCTCGTAGAGGCCGAAGTTCATCGAGCCCATGTTGAGCGAAGCGACCTCCGGCTTGAGCCGGAGCGCCGGCTGCAGGCGCTCCTCGACCGTCATGGTCGGCGCGCCGCCGGTGGTGAGGTTGATGACCACGTCGCTCGCCGCCTTGATCCTCGGCAGGAACTGCTTGAACACCGCCGGGTCCTGGGTCGGACGGCCATCGCCCGGCATGCGCGCGTGCAGGTGCACGATCGCCGCGCCCGCACGCGCCGCCCCGATCGCGCCCTCCGCGATCTCGTCGGGCGTGATCGGCAGGTGCGGCGACATCGTCGGCGTGTGGATCGCGCCGGTGACGGCGCAGGTGATGATGACCTTGTTCTGCTTCGCGGACATTCGTCCTCCTTCCAACGGCGTTCACAGAGGACACCGAGCGCCACGGAGCGCGCCGAGAAAGCCAAGATCCGTTGCGCGGATTTTCTCTGTGTTCCCGGTGCTTCGCTTTGATCTCTGTGGCCTGCTTCCGAATTATTTCTCCGCGGCCCGCTTGTGAGCCGCGAGCGCCATGAGCCGCCGGTCGCGCCAGGCGGCACGTTCGGCCAGGCGGTCGGCGGGGATCGCCGCACGGCGTTCCGCTTCGAGCCGGGCGAGCGTCTCGGTGCTCCACTCGCGCGGCGCCTGCGCGCGGTCCATCTCCACCATGGTGGCCGCGTAGCGCCGCGCGTAATCTACCACTCCCCCCGGCGCATTGAGATCGATCGTTTCCATCGGTCCCATGAAGGACCAGCGCAGGCCGAGGCCGTCGCGGATCGTCTTGTCGATGTCCTCGGCCGAAGCGTAGCCATCCTCGTAGAGACGGATGGCCTCGCACACAAGCGCGGCCTGCAGCCGGTTGAGGATGAAGCCGGGAATCTCGCGCCGCACCACCACCGGCACCTGCTTTGCGGTCTCGTGCAGGCGCCGCGCGCGCTCGACCACTTCCGGCGCGGTCCACGGTGCGGGGCACAGCTCGACGACCGGCACCACGTGCGGCGGATTGACCGGGTGCGCGACGAGGCAGCGCGCTCGGCCGGGCAGGTCGGCGCTGAAGGCGGAGGCGGGAATGTAGGAGGTCGAGCTCGCGAGGATGCAATCCGCTTCGGCGAGCGGGTCCATCGCGGCGAAGATCGCCTGCTTGGCCTCGACCGTTTCCCGCACGCTCTCCTGGACATAGCGCGTGCCCCGCAGCGCCTCGGCGAGCGTCGTTGCCGGGGCGATCCGGGCGCGCACCGCCGCGGAGGGCTCGTCGAGCAACCCGAAACCGGCGAGCTCGGCGAGTGCGTCGTCGACGACGCGCAGACTTGCCGCGCACGCGCTGCCGTCGCTGTCGTACACGGCGACGGGGTGCCCGGCGCGCGCGAACACAATGGCCCAGGCGCGGCCGATCAGGCCGGTGCCGACGATCGCGATGCGCTCCATCTCCGTCACACCGTGCGCGTGATGTCGCCGCAGATCGAGAGCGCCTGGCCGGAGATGTGCTTCCCGGCGTCGGTCGCCAGGAATAGCGCCATGTTGGCGATGTCCTCGGCCGTGACGAACGTCCGTAGGCTCACCGTCTCGAGCAGCTTTTGCTTCTGCGCCTCGAAGGGGATGCCGAGCGCCTTTGCCTTCGCGTCGATTACGCGGTCGATGCGCTCGCCCTCGACGTTGCCGGGCTGGAGGCAGTTCACGCGCACCCCGTCCGGGCCGGCCTCGATCGCGAGGCTCTTGGTGAATCCGACCACCGCCCACTTCGCCGCGGCGTAAGGGGTGCGCAGCGGAAAGCCGAGGCGGCCGGCGACCGAGGAGAGGTTGATGATGCTCCCGCCGCCGGCGGCCTTGAGCATCGGCATCGCGAGGCGCGTGCAGTAGAACATCGAATTCAGATCGACCGCGATGCAGCGGTCCCAGTCCTCCGGCTTCATGTCCTCGACCTTCGCGGTCGGACCGGCGATCCCTGCGTTGTTGACGAGCACGTCGAGGCCGCCGAGCTCGCGCTTCACGTCGGCGAAGAGCCCGTCGACCTCGGCCGGCATTGCTACGTCGGTGACGCTCTGCGTGACCTGCGGCATGAGGCGATGCGCCTCGTCGAGCGCGGCGCGGTCGAAGTCGCACACGTGCACGCGCGCCCCGTGGGCGACGAAGGCCTGCGCGATGGCGCGGCCGATCCCGGCCCCGCCGGCGGTGACGAGCACGCGCAGGCCTGCAGCGGATGTGTTCATGGAGCGCTCCCCCGTGGACGCCGCGCGCTGCACCGAGGCGAGACCTCGGGTCCCCGGCCGCACGGCGTGGCGCGGGAGTTTAGCGCGGCTCGGTAGAATGGCGCAGACACGATGAACATCCTGGCCATCGAGACTGCCACCGACGTGCTCTCGCTCGCGCTCGGTGTAGGCGCGCGCGTGCACGAGACGACGCTCGCGGCCGGCCAGCGGCAGGCCGAGCTGATCCTGGGCGAGATCGACGCGCTTCTCGCGCGCGCCGGCGTGTCGGTGCGCGAACTGGGCGGCATCGCTTACGGCGCGGGTCCCGGCTCGTTCACCGGATTGCGCATCGCCTGCGGCGTGGCGCAGGGCATCGCCGCGGCGCGCGGTATTCGGGTGCTAGGGGTGAGCACGCTCGCCGCGATCGCGGAGGGCTGCAGCGCGACGCGTGTCGTCGCGTGCCTCGATGCACGGATGGGCGAGGTGTATCATGCCGCCTTCGAAAAACGGGACGGCGCGTTGCACGAAGTCTCTCCTGCGGGGCTCCAGCGCCCGGAGTTCGTCCCGTTGCCCCCGGGCGACGGCTGGACCGGCTGCGGTGGAGGGTTCGCCGCGCATGGCGCGGCCCTCGCGGCGCGCCTCGGCGCCCGCCTCGCGGCGGTGGATCCGGAGGTCATGCCGACGGCCGCGGCGATTCTGCGGCTCGCGACACCGCGCTTTGCGGCGGGCGACGGCGGCGATCCCGCGACGGCGGCGCCCGTTTACCTGCGCGATCGCGTCGCGCTCAAGACCGCCGAGCGATGAGCGCCCTGCCTCGCCCCGAGCCGCGCATCCGCCCGCTGGCCGAGTGGGATCTGGATTCGGTCGTTGCGATCGAGCGCGAGATCTACGAGTTCCCCTGGACCCTCGGCAACTTCCGCGATTCGCTCGCGACTGGCTACAGCTGCTGGGCGTATCACGCCGCGGACGGCCTGGTCGGCTACGCGGTGATGATGATCGGCGCGGGCGAGGCGCACCTCCTCAATCTGAGCATCGCGTCGGCATGCCAGCGGCGCGGCTACGGCAAGCAGCTGCTCGAATACCTGATGGTGGTCGCGCGCGGCTACGGTGCGCAAGCGCTTCTCCTGGAAGTGCGCCCTTCCAACGCGGTCGCGCGCGCGCTCTATGCCGCCTACGGCTTCGAGCAGGTCGGCATCCGCCGCGACTACTACCCGGCGCGGGACGGGCGCGAGGACGCGCTGCTGTTGACCTATCCGCTGTGAGCAGGCCGCGGTGACGATGCGGCGCGACCGGATTCTCGAAGAGCTCGGGCTCGGTCCGACCTGGCGGCTGCGCGGGCGCAGGGCACCGGCTGCACCGCTGGTCGTGGAAGATCGGTTCGTCGAAGAGCGGGTCGCCGAGGAACGGGTTGCTTACGCGGCGGCGCCGTCGACGGCCGACGGTGCCGCCGCGCTCGCTCTCGACGACCGAGCCACACGCATCGCGCAGCTCGACTGGGCGGACTTGAAAGCGACGGTCGCGGGCTGCACCGCCTGCCCGCTCTGCAAGACGCGCACGAACACCGTCTTCGGCGTTGGCGACGAGCAGGCCGAATGGATGATGGTCGGCGAGGCTCCCGGTGCGGAGGAGGATGCGCGCGGGGAGCCGTTCGTGGGCCAGGCGGGGCGGTTGCTCGACAACATGCTCGCCACGGTCGGACTCAAGCGTGGCGCGAACGTCTACATCGCCAACGTCCTCAAATGCCGCCCGCCCGGCAATCGCAACCCGGAGCCGTTCGAGGTCGGGCAGTGCAGCCCGCACCTCGTCCGGCAGATCGCGCTGATCCGGCCGAAGCTTATCCTGGCGATGGGGCGGTTCGCGGCGCAGACGTTGCTCGAAACCGATGCGAGCATCGCGAGCCTGCGCGGCCGGCTGTTCCAGTATCAGGGCGTGCCGCTCATCGTGAGCTATCATCCTGCCTATCTCCTGCGCGCCCTGCCCGACAAGGCGAAGGCGTGGGAAGACCTGTGTTTCGCGCGCTCGACGATGAATGCGTTGAAAACCTCGGGCGCGCAGCCATCTTGATCCCTGCTCCAATATCGCAAAGGGGAAAACGACCATGAAGAGACTTTGGGCCGTTCTCATCGCCGGGGTCGCGCTCGCGCTCGGCGGCTGTGGCTACAACGACATCCAGCGCGCCGACGAGGGCGTCACCGCCGCGTGGTCGGAAGTGACGAACCAGTACCAGCGCCGCGCCGACCTGATTCCCAACCTCGTCGAGACGGTGAAAGGCTTCGCGCAGCAGGAGAAGGACGTCCTGACGCAGGTCACCGAGGCGCGCTCGCGCGCCGGCAGCATCAAGCTCACCCCCGAGATGCTCAACGATCCGGCGGCACTGCAGAAATTCCAGCAGGCCCAGGGCGAGCTGTCGGGCGCACTGTCACGACTGCTCGTGACGGTGGAGAAATACCCCGAGCTGAAGTCGGACAAGAACTTCCTCGAGCTGCAGGCCCAGCTCGAGGGCACCGAGAACCGCATCGGCGTCGCGCGCAATCGCTACATCAAGGCGGTGCAGGCGTACAACGTGCTGGTGCGGGAATTCCCGGTGAACCTCACCGCGATGGTGTTCGGCTACAAGACCAAGGCAAACTTCACGGTCGAGAACGAGAAGGCCATCCAGACCGTGCCGAAGGTCGATTTCGGCGGGAAGAAGTAGCCTTCGCCCGCTCGCGGTCGTGACGCTTCGGCGCCTGTCAGCGGCCGCCGGCAGCCTGTTGCTGCTCGTCGCAGCGGGATTCGCGCTCGCGCAGGATCTCGCCCCGCTCCCGCCGCTGAAGGCGCGCGTCACCGACACGACCGGAACGCTCACCGCGCAGCAGGCCGCCGACCTCGAGCAGCGGATCGCCGACTTCGAGGCGCGCAAGGGCAGCCAGATCGCGGTGCTGATCGTGCCGACGACGGCGCCCGAGGCGATCGAGCAGTACGGAATCCGGGTGGCCGAGGCGTGGAAGATCGGTCGCAAGGGCACCGACGATGGCGTCATCCTCATCGTCGCGAAGAACGACCGGAAGCTGCGACTCGAGGTCGGGTACGGGCTCGAGGGCCCCATCCCCGATGCGATCGCCAAGCGCATCATCCGCGAGACCATCACCCCGCGTTTCCAGCAAGGCGATTTTTTCGGGGGGATCTCGGCCGGGACCCAGCAGCTGATGCGCCTGATCGAGGGCGAGCGTCTACCGCCCCCGGCGCCGCGGGCGGAGCCGCAAGGGGAGTTCGGCGGGGGCGGAAACATGCTCGTCATCCTGGTCGTGGTGGCGATGGTGCTCGGCGGCGTCCTCACCGCCGTGCTCGGCCGGTTCCTCGGCTCGGCAGCGACCGGCGGCGTGGTGGGGTTCATCGCCTGGACGATCGCCGGCGCACTCGCGATCGGGATCGGTGCGGGGCTGCTTGCGTTCATCTTCTCGCTGATCTTCGCGGGCTCGCGCGGCGGCTTCTCGCGCGGTACGCGGGGCGGTCGCGGCGGGTGGACGACGGGCGGGTGGACGGGCGGCGGTTGGGGCGGAGGCTCGTCCAGTGGGGGCGGCTGGTCGGGTGGCGGGGGCGGAGGCTTCGGCGGCGGCGGCGCTTCGGGAAGCTGGGGAGACTGACGGTGGGCATCGGCCGCGTGCTCCGCCATCTCTGCTACGACTTCTGGAGCGTGCGCAGCGCGTTTCCGCCGCCGGCGATGGAGGCGATCGAGCGGACGATCGGGGAGCAGGAGCGGCGCCATGACGGCGAGTTGCGCTTCGCGGTCGAGGCGTCGCTGCCGCTCAACGACCTCCTCCGCGGCGTGACGGCGCGGGAGCGTGCGATCGAGTTGTTCAGTCGCCTGCGCGTCTGGGACACCGAACAGAACGCCGGCGTGCTGATCTACGTGCTGCTCGCGGACAAGCGCGTCGAGATCGTTGCCGATCGCGGCATCCACCAGCGGGTCGGCGAGACGGCGTGGGAGGCGATCTGCGGCAATATGCAGCGCGAGTTTGCACAGGGGCGCTTCGAGGCGGGCGCCCTCGTGGGCGTGCAGGCGATCAGCGACCTCCTCGCCACGCACTTCCCCCCACGGCCGGACAATCTCGACGAGCTCCCGAACAAGCCGGTGATCGTCGACTGAGTAACCGTCTCCGAAGTCAAGAGTGGTGAAGCGAGCTGTCCCAAGGTTTATTTTTTCTGACCATGGCGTTGAGGGTGGTCAGCAGCTTGCGCATGCAGGCCACCAGGGCCACCAGGGCCACCTTGGGCAGCTTGCCGGCAGCGATGAGCCGTTGGTAGAAGGCTTTGATGACCGGGTTGCGGTTGGTAGCGGTCAGCGTTGCCATGTACAGCACGCGTCGGATCTCGAAGCGTCCGCCTTGCACACGGCGTCGGCCACGCGCGGCACCCGAGTCACTGGCTATCGGGGCGACCCCGACCAAGGCAGCGATTTCGCGGCGGTTGAGCCGACCGAGCTCAGGCAGTTCGGCGATGAGCGTGGCACTGGCGATCGGCCCGATGCCGCGGGTGGACTGCAGCAGTGCATCGAGCTCGGCGAAGTGCTGACCGACATGGGCAATCATCTGCGCTTCGAGCTCGTCGAGCTGCGCTCGGATCGCCTGGATCATCGCCTCGATACTCGGGCGCACCATGAGAACAGCCAGTTGCAGCCGTTGGCGCTCGGCGATCAGCATGGTCAGCAGCTGGCGCCGGCGCGTGACCAGTGCGGCCAGTTGCTGCTGCTGGAGATCGGTAAGCGGACGGATGAAGCGCGCCAAGTCGTCGCGACGCGCCAGCACGGCCGCCAGCTCGGCCAAGATGCGCGCATCGATGCGGTCGGTCTTGGCAAGACGCCCCATCGACTTGGCGAAGTCGCGTGCCTGCTTGGGGTTGACCACGGCCACCGCCAGGCCGGCCGCCTGCAGCGCACAGGCCAGCGCCGCTTCGTAGCCACCGGTGGCTTCCATGACCACCAGCGCCACCCCCAACGGCTGCAGCGCCGCGGCGAGCGCCGTATGGCCCTCGGCGTCGTTCTCGAAGCGCTCGGCGCCAAGCTTGGCGCCGAGCGCGGCCACGTCGAGGTGCGCCTTGGCTACATCAATTCCCACGAATACTGAGGAACCGGACATGGCCTTCATCTCCCTTGCTTGTGCATGCGCGCTCGATCGCGCGCGTAACCGTTCGGGCTCTATGAAGACCAGCGCGGCATCCGTGCGCTCTCTACTCAGTCACGGGCTCAAGGGCCCAAGCGCCTACCAGGCTGCACGGGCCGGTCTGGCCGCCTCATCGGCGCTCAGACTCTACCGCGCTGATCTGGTTTGAAGATACAAGCGCCGCCGGGCGCGGCCTCAGCCGATCCACGCGTGTGCGAGCACGTCGAGGCGCAGGTCCTGGCTGAACGACTGGCCGTCGCGCGCCGCGACGAGGGTCACGACGTGAACGCCGGGCACGCCGAACGTCAGTTCATGGCTGAAGGTCCCGCCGGCGGGCACCTCTGCCGTGACGAGGACCTGCCCACGCGCGTCCCGAAGCGTGCAACGTGCGTCGGTGCCCGCGTCCAGCAGGGCCTGAATCCTGAACGGCTCGCCGACGGCGCGCCGGTACGCCTGCGGGTCGCGATTGGCATTGAATTGGAGCCCGTTGAGACGCACGAGCTTGACGAGCTTTCCCATCGCGGTGGCCTCCTCCGTTAGAATCCGCTGCACATTAGCAAACCCTAATACGCAGCGCAATGCCGGACGAGGCGCTCGAGCGGATCGAGCAGGACATCGCGGCCCTGGAGGCGGCCGCGCGCGCGGCCGATGGACGCAAGGCCGCTGGGCTCGAAGAAGTGCTCGAGCCGGCGATCGCGCTCGTCGCGCGCACCTTGCGCGCCCAGCTCGCAGCGGAGGGAAAGCCTGGCCCAGCGGAGGACGCCGACGTGCTCGAGGTTTGGCGCGCGCTCGTGAAAGGCGATCCGACCTGGAACGCGATCCGCGACAACTGCCGCGAGCTGGTCTTCTACCGGAACTGTCTCGCGCTGGGTCGCACCGACGCACTGCCGCCGGCACCGCACCGGATGGCGGTGCGCACCGTCCGCCACGTCTTCCTATACGTCAGGTCGCGCGCGCAGGGCGACACGCGGACGAGCCGGTGAGCCTAGTCTGGCGCGCGCTCCGCGGCGGTCACGGCGAGTTCGAGTCTCCGCCCGCGCCGGAGGACGGCGAGCGATGCGCTTCGCCCGATCCGCTCCGCGCCCAGCAGACGGTGCAGGTCGTCGATTCCGCCGACCCGGGCGCCGTCGAACGCCACGATCAGATCTCCCGCCTCGAGCCCGGCGCGGGCCGCCGGTCCGTCGCGCTCGACCGTCTCGACGCGCACGGCGCGCTCGCCGTCGAGCGCGTGATGGCGCACGAGCCGTCGCCCGAGCGGCACGTTGGCGCCGGCGAACCCCAGGTAGCCGCGGCGCACCCGACCGTCACGCAGCAGCTGCATGATCACCCATTGCGCCGTATCGATCGCAGTGGCGAAGCAGATGCCTTGCGCCATCGGGATGATCGCAGTATTGACGCCGATCACGCGGCCGCGCGCGTCGACCAGCGGGCCGCCGGAGTTGCCCGGGTTGAGAGCGGCGTCGGTCTGGATGACGTCGTCGATCAGCCGGCCGGTGGTGGCCCGCAGGCTGCGACCGAGCGCGCTGACCACGCCGGCCGTGACGGTGTGCTGGAAGCCGTAGGGATTGCCGATCGCGATTGCGAGCTGGCCGACCCGTACGTCGCGCGACCGGCCGAGCTCGGCGGTCGCGAGCCCGCTCGCCCCGACGCGGAGCACCGCAATGTCGGTGTCCGGGTCGTCGCCGATCACCTGCGCGTCGTAACTCGCGCCGTCGGCAAAAGTGGCTCGCACCGCGCTCGCGCCGTGAACGACGTGACTGTTGGTGACGAGCAGCCCGTCGGGCGTGAATGCGAAGCCCGAGCCGGTGCCGTGCTCGCCGCGCCCGCGTCGTGGCCGAGCTTGTGCCACTTCGAGATGCGCCACCGCCGGCCCGACGCGCTCGGCGGCCGCGACGACGGCCCGGGAATAGGCGTCGAGCGGGTCCTCGTCGCCGCCGCCGCGGGCGGCCGAGTGGGCGGGCGGGTCGGTGGTCTCGTCCAGAACGAATTGCGGGATCGCGCCCATGGGTCCTCCAGGATCAGTCCCCGTCGCGGAGAGCTTGGGGCGGCGGGTGGAAAATCAACCCCGCGCGCATCGGCCTAGCATGAGTGCGCAATCCGTCGCGTCGCCGATCGTGCCCGGACGAAAGGCGGCATTCATTGTGGCCCGTCAACTGCGGCGGCCATCGTACGGAGCCAACCATCCGCTCGCGATTCCGCGCGTAGCGCTGACGCTCGATCTGGTGAGGGCGCTCGGCGCGATCGAACCGGGCGAGCTCGTGACCGCGCGCCAGGCCGCCGATTTCGAGCTCGAGTGGTTCCATGCGCGGGAGTACGTCGCGGCGATGCGGACGGCCGAAACGCTCGGGCGGGTGAAGACCGCATGGCGCGAGCGCTTCGGGCTCGGCACGCTCGAGAACCCTTATTTCGCGGGCCTGTTCGCGATCCCGGCGACGGCGACGGGCGCGAGCATCCAGGCTGCCGAGCAGGTCATCGCCGGACGCGTCGCGTTCAATCCTGCGGGCGGCATGCACCATGCGCGCCGCGGCCGCGCCGCGGGGTTCTGCTACTTGAACGATCCCGCGCTTGCGATCATCCGTCTGCGCCGCGCCGGGCTGCGCGTGCTCTACGTCGATCTGGACGCGCATCACTGCGACGCGGTCGAGGCGGCGTTTGCGTCCGATCCGGAGGTGCTGACGCTTTCACTGCACATGGACACGGCTTACGCGTATCCGCACGGCGGCGGCGGTCTCGACGACTGCGGCGCGAACGCGGCCGGACACAGCACGATCAATGTTCCCCTCCCGCCGGGCGTGAGCGACGCGGAGTATCGGCTGGTCTTCGAGGCGGCCTGGACGCGCGCGCTCGGCCGGTTCCGCCCGGAGGCGGTCGTGCTGCAGGCGGGCGCCGACGCCCTGTCGGCCGATCCGGTTGGCAAGCTCGGGCTCTCGACGCAGGGCTTCCTCGCCATCGCGCGCAGGATCGTCGACACGAGCCCGCGCCATGACGACGGCACGCCGCGACTGATGGCAACGGGTGGAGGCGGGTACCACCCGATTGCAACGGCCCGCGCCTGGACGGGCCTCTGGGGCGTGCTCTCCGGCCGAGAACTCGCCGACGAGATTCCTCCGCGCGGCGTCGCGCTCCTGCGCGCGATTCGCTGGGACGGGGAAGACGATGACGATCCTCAGGACCGGACTGTCTCGTTGCGCGACCGGGCGTCCGAGAGGCCCGTGCGCGAAGCCATCCACGCTCTAGCGCGTCGCGTCGCGCTGCATCCGTTCTTCTCGCCATGAGCGCGCGTTTCCGGTCTGGACACGCCGGCCGCAACTGGACGCTACGCGCAGACCTTCGGGGCAGGGTGCGCAGCGGGGCGTTGCAGCGCCTTCTTCAAGGCTTGCTCGAGCGGGTGCAACCGCCGCGGCCGTCAGTGCCCGGACTTATCGACGCCGATCAGGCGCAGGGAGTCGTCTTGGCGCTGGTTGTGCAAGTGGCGCTGGCGCACGAGCAGCATCGAGCCGCTGACGAATAGCCCGAACAGCACGATGACCACGTAGATCGAGAGCTCGGCCCGGATCATCACGGCGTAGAGCGCGAGCATGATCAGGATCGACAGGTTCTCGTTGAAATTCTGCACCGCGATCGAGTGGCCGGCGCCCATCAGGATGTGGCCGCGGTGCTGGAGCAGTGCGTTCATCGGCACGACGAAGAAACCCGCCAGCGCGCCGATCGCGATGAGCAGCGGGATCGCGATCCAGAGATCGCGCACGAAGACCATCCCGATCACGATCGCACCCATCGCCATGCCCATCGGCAGCACGCTCGCCGCCTGACGCAGCGAGACGAAGCGCGCCGCGGCCACCGCCCCCAGCGCGATGCCGACGGCGGTGATGCCCTGCAGAGCGGTCGCCTTCGACAGCGGGTAGCCGAGCGCGGCCCTGGCCCATTCGAGCACGATGAACTGAAGCGTCGCGCCGGCGCCCCAGAAGAGCGTCGTCGTGGCGAGCGAGATCTGCCCGAGCTTGTCCTTCCAGAGGAGATTGTTGCAGTGGGCGAAATCGCGGATCAGGTAGAACGGGTTCTTCTTCGGGACGTGGTGGTCGACGCCGGTATCGGGGATGAAGAGATTGAATGCCGCGGCCGCGAGGTAGCCGAACACGATGACCGCGATCGCCGCCTCGCCCGGCGTGTCGACTGACGTGTCGAAGCGCGGAAGGTCGAACGCGAGCAACTGCCGGGACACCGTCTCGCTCACGAGCACGCCACCGAGCAGGGTGCCGAGGATGATCGAGCCGACCGTGAGACCCTCGATCCAGCCGTTCGCGGCCACCAGCTGGCTGGGCGGCAGCAGCTCGGTCAGGATGCCGTACTTCGCGGGCGAATACGCGGCGGCGCCGAGGCCGACCAACGCGTATGCGATCAGCACGGCCAGGTACTCGTCGACGCCCGAAGGGGTGAGCTGGGCGTAGAAGAACATCATCGCGCAGCCGGCCACCTTGATCAGGTTGGTGACGAACATGACCCGGCCCTTGGGCATCGAATCGGCGAACGCACCGACGAGCGCGGCGAGCGCGACGTACGAGATGGTGAAGAAGAACTTGAGCAGCGGCACCATCCACATCGGGCCGCTGAGCTGGGCGAGCAGCTGGATCGCCGCGATGAGCAGCGCATTGTCCGCGAGCGACGAGAAGAACTGCGCCGCCATGATCGTGTAGAAACCGCGCTTCATCGGAGCGTCGGGACGGCGCGCGACTCAGTGGGGCTGCGGCGTGCCGGGAGCGGGCCCGGGCGGCGCGCCGGGGGCGGCCCCGGGCGGGCCGCCGCGACGGGCCGCCTCGCGCAGCAGGCGTTCCTGTTCGGCGAACGACGGCACGCTCGGGCTGAGTGGGTCGATCTCGCGGCCTGAATAGCCGGGTGGGGGGGCCTCGCCGGCGCGGAAGATCTCGCGGCGGATGCGCTTGTTCAATGCGGTGACCCGGCGGTCGATCCACCACGCGTCATACGCGAGGGCGGCGATCAACGCGGCTCCGACTGCGGCGGCGAGGCGAAGGTCCCAGAGAGCGGCGGCAAGCGCCGCGACCGTGGCGATCCGCCATACTCGCGCGCCCTTCGCGTCATCGAGATAGTTGCGGTGCAATCCCAGGGGCGCGCCGGCGAGCAGGGCCCACGCGCGCTTGCGGCGCTTCAGGCGCGCCGCGAGTTCGAGGTTCGCGCGCTGCAGCCCGGCGCCGCCGAGGTCAAGCCGCTTCCAGGCCTCGCTCAAGGCGCCGCGCGCCGCGCAACCCAGTGGCGCTCGCCATAAGTTTGGTTCATATACCGATTTATGATTGAATAGCGGCGCGCAGAATAGCACACGCCCCTCCCGCCGAATCCGATGGCCGATCGCCGACTCCAAGTGTTCCACGCAGTGGCGAAGCAGATGAGCTTCACCAAGGCCGCCGAGACGCTTTTCATGACCCAGCCCGCGGTCACCTTTCAGATCAAGCAGCTGGAGGAGCACTTCAATACCCGGTTGTTCGAGCGCGGGCATGGCCGAATCGCGCTGACGCCTGCGGGCGAGATCGTCCTCGAGTACGCCGAGCGCATCCTCTCGCTCTCGGCGGAGCTCGAGACGCGGCTCCGGGAGATGACCGGCCGCCTCTCCGGGCCGCTCCTGATCGGCGCGAGCACCACCATCGCCGAGTTCCTTCTGCCGCGGGTGCTCGGCGAGTTCAAGTCGCTGCATCCCGAGGTGCAGCCGAAGCTGGTGGTCGCGAACTCCGAGGCCATCGAGAATCGGGTCGCCGAACACACGCTCGACATCGGGCTGATCGAAGCCCCCTCGCATCTGCCGTCGCTGCTCACCGAGATGTGCTGCGAAGACGAGCTGCAGGTCATCGTCTCGCCGCAGCATCCGCTCGCGAAGGCGAGGAGCGTCACGCCCAAGCAGCTCGTCGCGTACCCCTACGTGAGTCGGGAGAGCGGATCGGGTACCCGCGAGTTCACCGACCTCTACTTCCGCAAGGCCGGGGTCAACCCCACGGAGCTCAGCGTCGTGATGGAGCTCGGCAGCCCGGAGGCGCTAAAGGGCGTGGTCGAAACGGGTCTGGGCTTCGCGATCCTCTCCAAGGCGACTGTCGCCAAGGAGCAGAAGCTCGGCGAGCTGGTCGCCGTCCCGCTGACACCGAAGCTGCTGCGTTCGCTCTCCCTTGTCTACCCCAAGGAGAAATTCCGCTCCCGGCTGGTGAACACCTTTGTCGAGTTCGCGCAGGCGCGGATGAAAGATACGGTGCTGTAGGGGCAGGGCCCCTCCGGGGGTGAGATGGTTCGGCGCGGGTGCCTTGCTGACGCGGGCACCCGCGGATGCGCACTGCGCTGTCTTGGTCAACCTCGGCCGCTTGCGCGGCGTGCTCGCATGATTCGGTTCCTGGCGATCCAGCATACCTTCTCGGAATTCTTCGGCGCGCTCGAACCCCAGTTCGAGGCGCGCGACATTGCGTTCACTTATCTGCGGCCGGTGACCGGGCAGGACGTCAGCGCCGCCGCTGGTCAGTTCGACTGCCTCTGGCTTCTGGGCGGGGCGTATCCGGTGGTCGATCGGGTGCGCTGCCCGTGGATCGACGACGAGCGGCGCCTCGTCAACGCCTTCGCCAAGTCGCGCCGACCGGTGGTCGGGCTCGGCTTCGGCGCGCACGTCGTGGCGCTGGCGCACGGCGGGACCGCTCATGCCGACCCGGCGCATGATGCCTACTGGACGGTCGCGCACGTGACCGACGCGGGCCGTGACGATCCCCTCGCGCGCGCGGTCGACGGCCGCGACGTGTTGGTCATCGCCAACGGTCGCGTCGACCTGGCGCCCGATGTCGCGCCGATCGTCGTGGACGCGCGCGGGCGCTGGCTCGCGATCCGGCCGACGCCCCTCGCATACGGACTCGCGTTCCGGCCAGAGCTCAAGCCCGGCATGATCGAGGACATGATCATGGAGGACGAGCGTCCGGTGCCCGAGAACATCGGGAGCCTCCTCGAAGAGGCGCGGGCGCGCTGGGACGAGACCCGGGAAACCACCGCTCGCGTGGTCGCGGCGCTCGTCGACGCGCTCGATCTGATGCAGGAGCGCCGCAAGATGCCGGTGTTCGGCTTGAAGGCCGTGAAGGGGGATGAATGAAAGCGGAGGGCCGGCGCGGTCGATCGGACGCGGACGGTCGCGCCGCAGTCGCCGTCATCGACCTCGAGGCGAGCGACGCCGCGGCCTACGCGGCGTTCCTCAAGTCGCAGTAGGCCGTGCGCCACAGGCTCACCGGGTGGGCCACCGCTGCCGGGTAACATCCGATCTTTTCGCCGACGCCCGATGCCCCGTCCCATCCGCGCCACCTTCGACCTCGCAGCGTTTGCGCACAACCTGGCCGTCGCACGAGCGCGCGCGGGCGCTGCCAGGATCTGGGCGGT
Organism: uncultured beta proteobacterium; assembly: GCA_963747775.1. GTDB lineage: Bacteria > Pseudomonadota > Gammaproteobacteria > Burkholderiales > SG8-39 > JAGVSZ01. The sequence goes on along the minus strand of CAVVGT010000009.1, from coordinate 124,711 downwards.
GGCGAAAGCGAATGCCTATGGCCACGGCCTGTTGCGCGCGCGGCGAGCGCTCGACGCGGCGGACGGATTCGCACTGCTCGACCTCGACGCGGCCGTGCGCCTGCGCGACGCGGGGGTGCGGAAACCCATCCTGCTCCTCGAGGGGTTCTTCGCGCCGGCCGATCTCGCACCGATCGCTCGCCACGCGCTTTCGGTCGTCATCCATTCGAACGAGCAGATGGCGATGCTCGAATCAGTGCGGCCGATGCCGCCAGTCGCGGCGTACCTGAAGATCAACACCGGGATGAACCGGCTCGGGATCCCCGTCGACCGGATCGGCGCATCGCTCGCGCGCCTGGCGGCGAGCGGAAGCGTCGCGGGGATCACGTTGATGACGCATTTCGCCGATGCCGACGGCCCGGAGGGCGTCGCGGCACAGCTCGCGCGCTTCGCATCGGCCACGCGGGGGCTCGCGCTGCCGCGCAGCGTCGCCAACTCTGCTGCGCTGCTGCGGCATCCCGAGACGATCGCCGACTGGGTGAGGCCGGGAATCATGCTCTACGGCTGCTCGCCGTTCGCCGACGAACCTGCGCAGGCGCTGGGTCTCGCGCCCGTGATGACGCTCACGAGCGAACTCATCGCCGTGCGGCATCTCGCCCCGGGCGAGCGCGTCGGCTACGGCGGTACGTTCACGGCGGACCGCCCGATGCGGATCGGCGTGGTGGCGTGCGGTTACGCCGACGGCTACCCGCGGCACGCGCCGACCGGGACGCCGATCCTGGTCGCGGGACGGCGCACGCGGACCGTGGGCCGCGTCTCGATGGACATGCTCGCGGTGGATCTCGAAGGCATTTCCGAGGCGGGGCTCGGGACGCCGGTCACGCTCTGGGGCGACGGGCTGTCGTGCGACGAGGTGGCAGCGGCCGCGGCGACCGTAAGCTACGAATTGCTATGCGCGCTCGCCGCGCGGGTGCCTCAGACCGAGCGCACATAGGGACAGTATGAACAGAGGGGGTACCTGCCCTCTTAACCCCTTATGTCAGAAGAGCCTCCGCTTCTTTCTTCGAATCGATCAGAACTTCATTGAGCAATGGCCAAAGCGAAGTCCATCTACGTGTGCGGCGAGTGCGGCGGGGCGTCGACCAAGTGGCAGGGGCAGTGCGCCCACTGCGGCGCATGGAATTCCTTGCTCGAGACGGCGGCCGAGCGTCCCGCGCAACACCGGTTCGGCGGCGTGGCGAAGGCGGCGCTGCTGACCCCGCTCGCGCGCATCAGCGCGAAGGAGTCGGCGCGCATGCCGACGGGCGTGAGCGAATTCGACCGGGTGCTCGGCGGCGGGTTGGTTGCAGGCCAGGTCGTGCTGATCGGCGGCGACCCCGGCATCGGCAAGTCGACGCTGCTGCTGCAGGCGCTCGCGTGGATGAGCGCGTCCCGCAAAGCGATCTACGTGACCGGCGAGGAGTCGGCGGAGCAGACGGCGCTGCGGGCGCAGCGCCTGCAGGTCGATACTGCAGACGTGAAGCTGCTGGCCGAGATCCAGCTCGAGCGCATCGCGGCGACGCTCGAGGCCGAGAAGCCCGAGATTGCGGTAATCGACTCGATCCAGACCCTCTACTCGGATGCGCTCGCGTCGGCGCCCGGCTCGGTCGCCCAGGTGCGGGAATGCGCCGCGCAGCTCACACGCGTCGCGAAAGGCCACGGCATCGCCCTGGTGTTCATCGGACACGTGACGAAGGAGGGCGCGCTCGCCGGACCGCGCGTCCTCGAGCACATCGTCGACACGGTGCTGTACTTCGAGGGCGATTCCAACTCCAGCTTCCGGCTGATCCGCGCGTTCAAGAACCGGTTCGGGCCGGTGAACGAGCTCGGGGTGTTCGCGATGACCGAGAAGGGATTGCGCGGGGTGAGCAATCCCTCGGCGCTCTTCCTTTCGCAGCACCGCGAACCGGTCCCCGGGTCGTGCATCCTCGTGACGAACGAAGGGACGCGGCCATTGCTCGTCGAGGTGCAGGCGCTGGTGGACGGCGCGCAGGGCATGAACCCGCGCCGGCTCGCGCAGGGGCTCGACCAGAGCCGGCTGGCGATGCTGCTCGCGGTCCTGCATCGACACGCGGGAGTGGCGTGCCACGACCAGGACGTCTTCGTGAACGCGGTCGGTGGCGTGCAGATCGGCGAGCCCGCCGCAGATCTCGCCGTGCTCCTGGCCATCGTGTCGAGCGTGCGCGCGCGACCGCTGCCGGAGAAGCTCGTCGTGTTCGGGGAAGTCGGGCTCGCCGGCGAAGTGCGTCCCGCGCCGCGCGGTCAGGAGCGTCTGCGCGAGGCCGCAAAGCTCGGCTTTCGCCGCGCGCTGATACCGAAGGCGAACGCGCCGAAGCAGCCGGTCGAAGGGATCGAGGTGACTGCGATCGAGCGGCTCGCCGACGCGGTGGCCGCAGTTCAGTGACCGAGCGCAAGGCGCGCGGCGGCCACGCCGCTGCGCACCGCCGACTCGAGCGTCGCCGGATAGTCGCTCGCGGTGTAATCGCCGGCGAGCAGCACTTGTTCCATGGGGGTCTCGATCGCCGGGCGTGCGAGGCTCGGGCGGCAGCTGAAGGTTGCGCGCCGCTCGGCGATCACGCGTGTCCAGCGCGGCGCGGGGAGGTTCGGCAGGCCCGCCGCGAGCTCGCCGTGGATTGCAGCGGCGAGGTCCGGGCGGGCAAGCGCTTCGTGGCGACCCGATGCGCTCAGCACGCCCGCAACGAGGCCGCGGTGGCCGGACAGGGCGCCCCGGTCGAAGGCCCACTGCAGCAGCGCGTCGGTGAACCCGAGCATCGGGAACGGCAGCGACACCGCTTCGGGATATTGCAGGTACACGGTGTAGATCGGTTCGTGGTCGAGCGCATCGATCATTTGTGCGATCCCGGTCAGCCGCCGATCGGTCTTCAGCAGCGGAGCGGCGTGCTGCGGCCCACACGCGACGATTGCGCGCGCGAACGGCGCGGGGTCCGGATCGAGCCGGATCCCGTCGGCGCCCGCGTCCAGAGTCCGGACGGGCGTACCGAGACGGACCTCGCCGCCGCGGTGCGTGACGAAACCGGCGGCCGGCTCCGGGAAGAGCGCGCCGAGGTCGGTGCGGGGGAGGAGCAGATCGCTGGCCGCGCGGGCCCCGCCCAGCGTGTCGCGCAATACGTTCGCGAACACTTGCGCCGAGGCGCGGTCCGGTGGCGTGTTCAACGCAGACACGCAGAGCGGTTCCCAGAGCAAGCGCCGCAACGCCTGGCCTTGATCCCGGGAGGCGAGCAGCGCCGCGACGCTATCGTCCTGCTGCAGTCTGAACTTTGCGGCGCGGAGACCGTGCACGAAGCGTGCGGCGCGCAGCCGGTCGGCGAAACCGAGCCCGTGCGCGCCGAGCAACCCGACCGCAAGGTGCAGCGGGGCCGGAAGGGGCGCGACCCTCAGGTGGAAGCCCGACGCAGTCCTCAGCTCGAGCGGGCGCCGCAGGAGCGCCACGCCCGGATCGACGCCGACAGCCTGCATCAGGCGGAGCGCCTCGGTATACGCGCCGATGAGAATGTGCTGCCCGTTGTCGAGGTCCACGCCGTCGAGCGTCACGCGGCGCGCCCGCCCGCCAAGCTGCCGCGACGCCTCGAACACCACGACCCGTGCGCCGTGCTCGATCAACGTGACCGCGGCGGCCATTCCCGCCCAGCCTGCACCGATCACCGCCACCCGCGGCGCGTCGGCGCGGGTCACGCGGTGACCCACGTCTTCCAGGCGATCCAGAGCTTGCGGATCGGCGTGAGCGCGACGCGGCGGTCCAGGACCTGATAGCCGTCGCTGCGGATCTCGGCGAGCAACGTGCGGTAGATCGCAGCCATCACGAGGCCCGGACGCTGCGCACGGGCGTCCTCCGCCGGCAGGAGCGCGAGGGCGCTCGCGTAGCGGGCCTCCGCCCGCTCGACCTGGAACGCCATCAGTTGCGTGAAGGCGTCGGTGTGACACCGGTTCAGGATGTCGGCGGCGGGAACGCCGAACCGCGCGAGATCCTCGAGCGGCAGATAGATGCGGTTATTGCGCGCGTCCTCGCCGACGTCGCGGACGATATTGGTGAGCTGGAACGCCGTCCCGAGCGCCTTGGCGTACTCGAGCGTCTGCGGATTCACGTACCCGAAGATGCCGGCGGCGAGGAGCCCCACGACGCCCGCCACGTGATAGCAATAGCGCTCGAGCGCCGCCAGATCGGCATACCGCGATTGCTGCAGGTCCATCTCCATGCCGTCGATGATCTGGCCGAGCCGCTCTCGGGTGATCCCGTACGTGCGGGCGAGCGGTGCGAGCGCCCGGGTCACCGGATGCTGCGCGCCACCCGCCTCGAGCGTCCCGATCTCCTGCCGCCACCAGGCGAGCTTCGCCGCGGCCACGTCCGGATCGGTGCATTCGTCGACGACGTCGTCCACCTCGCGGCAGAACGCGTAGAGCGCGGTGATCGCGCGCCGTTGCTCCGGGGGGAGGAACAGGAACGCGTAGTAGAAGCTCGAGCCGCTCTGCGCGGCCTTGCGTTGACAGTACTCGTCCGGAGTCATCGGGGGTAGCGCGCGGCGGCACGCCACAGCATGAGGAGCCAGTCGGGACCGCGCAGGACCGGTCGGTGCCGAAACACGTCGCCGCCCACGCGGTCGATCTTCTCGAGGATGCGCAGGCCGCCCTGGACCACCAAGCGCAGCTCGAAGCCGCTGCGGCCCGCGACGGCGCGCGCGAGCGGGGCGCCGGATTCTAGCATCGCGCGCGCGCGCGCCACCTGGAAGGCCATCAGCTCCCGGAACGGCGCGCCCGCCCGGGCGGCGAACAGATCGGCCGCGCTCACGCCGTGGCGCGCCATCTCGTCGCGCGGGAGATAGATGCGATCCTTGCGCAAGTCGGTGGCGAGGTCCTGCCAAAAGTTGATGAGCTGGAGTGCGGTGCAGATGGCGTCGGACCAGGCAACGTTCTGCGGCGTCGCCGCGCGGAAGAGATGCAGCATCAGCCGCCCGACCGGGTTCGCCGAGCGCCGGCAGTAGTCGCGCACCTCGTCGAAGCTCGCGTAGCGCTGCTTGACGACGTCCTGGCTGAACGCGTCGAGCAGGTCATGGAACGACTGGATCGGCAGCGCGTGCGCGCGAATGGCGCTGGCGAGGCGCTCGAAGCGGGGATCGCGCGCGGGCCGCCCGTTCGCGATGCCGCGCAGCGCCTCGCGATAGGCATCTAGGCGCGCCAAGCGCTCTGCGGGCGATAGCTCGCCTTCGTCGGCGAAGTCGTCGGCCGAGCGCGCAAACCAGTAGATCGCCGCGACCGCCGGCCGCAGGCGGTGCGGAAGCAGGAGCGAGGCAACCGGAAAATTCTCGTAGTGGCCGACCGACATTTCCCCGTTTCATCAATGGGATCGGGTGTCTTTTGGCTGACAGTATAGGGGCATGTCCGGTAGAATCCCGCGGCGGCGCGAAGGTGGCGGCGAAGGTGGCGGAATTGGTAGACGCACTGGATTTAGGTTCCAGCGCCGTAAGGCATGGGGGTTCGAGTCCCTTCCTTCGCACCATCCCTCTTTCACGATTGTCGAGTCAACCGAATGCAGAGCAACCTCGAAGCACTGGGCCAGCTGGAGCGCCGTCTCACGATGGCAGTCCCGGTGGCCGATATCGATAAGCAGGTCGACGAGCGGCTGAAGCAGCTCGCGCGGACAGTGCGCATGGCCGGTTTTCGGCCGGGCAAGGTGCCCCTCAAGCTCGTCGCGCAGCAATATGGCCCGCAGGTCCGATCCGAGGTGATCGGCGACGCGGTCGAGAAGTCGTTTTCCGCCGCGGTGCGCGACCAGAACCTGCGCGTCGCCGGCTATCCGCGCATCGAGCGCAAGGAGACGGGCGGCGAGGAACGCCTCGAGTTCAGCGCGACCTTCGAGGTCTACCCCGACGTGCAGCTGGGCGACGTCTCGAGCGTCAGCATCGAGCGCCCGACGCTGACGGTGACCGACGCGGAGGTCGAGAAGACCATCGCGGTGCTGCGCAAGCAGCGCACCGCCTACGCGGCCGCCGACCGCGCCGCGGCGCAGGGGGATCGCGCGACCATCGACTTCGCCGGCACCATCGACGGGGTCGAGTTCGACGGCGGTAAGGCGACCGACTTCGCGTTCGTCTTGGGCGAGCGCCGGATGCTGCCCGACTTCGAGGCGGGCGTGACCGGGATGAAGCCGGGCGAGTCGAAGATCTTCCCCGTAGCGTTCCCCGCCGACTATCAGGGCCAGGGCGTTGCCGGGAAGACCGCGAGTTTCACGGTCACCCTGAAGACGATCGAGGCGCCGCGGCTCCCGGAGGTCGATGCCGAGTTCGCGCGCTCCTTGGGGATCGGGGACGGGGACCTCGGAAAGATGCGCGCCGAGGTGAAAGCCAACGTCGAGCGCGAGGTGAAGAAGCGCCTAGGTGGCGATCTCAAGAACCGGATCATGCAGGCGCTGCTCGACGCGGCGCGGCCGGAGTTGCCGAAGGCGCTGGTCGACATGGAAGTCCAGCGGGTCGTCGCGGGGGCCCGCGCCGACCTGCAGTCGCGCGGCCTGAAGATGGAGAGCATGCCGATCGATCCGCAGATTTTCGAGGACCAGGCGCGGCGACGCGTCGCCCTCGGGCTGATCGTCGGCGAGCTGGTGAAGAAGCACGATCTCGCCGCCAAACCGCAGCAGGTACGCGCGCTCGTGGACGAGCACGCGGCGAGCTACGAGCAGCCCGGCGAGGTGGTGAAGTGGTACTATTCCCAGCCGGAGCGACTCGCGGAGTTCGAGGGTCTGGCTGTCGAACAAAACGTCGTCGACTGGGTGCTAAGAAACGCGAAAACCGTCGACAAGCCGGTCGCGTTCGATCAACTCATGGGCGAGACGACATGACGCGCAGGACCTGGATCCCCGCGACGGGGACGAGCGAGTCGCGGGAATACGACCAGCGGGCATTCGAGCCGCAGGGGCTCGGGCTCATCCCGATGGTGATCGAGCAGAGCGGCCGGGGCGAGCGCGCCTACGACATCTACTCGCGCCTGCTCAAAGAGCGCGTCGTCTTCCTGGTCGGGCCGGTCAATGAGGTTTCGGCCAACCTCATCGTCGCGCAGCTCCTGTTCCTCGAATCCGAGAACCCGGACAAGGACATCTCCTTCTACATCAACTCGCCCGGCGGCTCGGTGTCGGCGGGGCTCGCGATCTACGACACGATGCAGTTCGTCAAGCCCGACGTGTCGACGCTTTGCATCGGCCAGGCCGCCAGCATGGGCGCGCTCCTGCTGTGTGCCGGCTCGAAGGGCAAGCGGTTCTGCCTGCCGAATTCGCGCGTGATGATCCATCAGCCCATGGGCGGCTTCCAGGGCCAGGCTTCCGACATCGAGATCCACGCGAAGGAGATCCTGTACCTGCGCGGCAAGCTGAACGAGATCATGGCAAAGCACACGGGCAAGACGGTCGACCAGATCGCCCGGGACACCGATCGGGACAATTTCCTATCTGGCGACGAGGCCATGCAGTATGGTCTCGTGGATCGGATTCTGACCTCGCGCACCGAGGCGACGGCGGGCTGAGAGGGCATAGATGGCCGGGATGTCCGACAAGAGCGGGAGCGAAAAGCTCCTGTATTGCTCGTTCTGCGGGAAGAGCCAGCACGAGGTCCGCAAGCTGATCGCGGGCCCGTCGGTCTTCATCTGCGACGAGTGCATCGAGCTCTGCAACGACATCATCCGGGAGGAGAGCACCACCGACAAGGGTGGCCGGAGCGCACGCTCGGATCTTCCCACCCCGAAGGAAATCTGCTCGATTCTCGACGAGTACGTGATCGGGCAGGAGCAGGCCAAGAAGATCCTCTCGGTCGCGGTCTACAATCACTACAAGCGGCTCAAGCACCTCTCGAAGACCGACGAGGTCGAGCTCGCGAAGTCGAACATCCTCCTCATCGGGCCGACCGGCTCGGGCAAGACGCTGCTCGCGCAGACGCTCGCGCGGCTGCTGAACGTGCCGTTCGTGATCGCGGACGCCACGACGCTGACCGAGGCCGGTTACGTCGGGGAGGACGTCGAGAACATCATCCAGAAGCTGCTCCAGAACTGCGACTACGACGTCGACAAGGCCAAGCGCGGGATCGTGTACATCGACGAGATCGACAAGATCTCGCGCAAGAGCGACAACCCGTCGATCACGCGCGACGTGTCCGGAGAAGGCGTGCAGCAGGCGCTGCTCAAGCTCGTCGAGGGCACGATCGCATCGGTTCCCCCGCAGGGCGGCCGCAAGCACCCGAACCAGGACTTCGTCCAGGTGGACACGACGAACATCCTGTTCATCTGCGGCGGCGCGTTCGATGGTCTCGAGAAGATCATCCGCAGCCGCAGCGAGAAGACCAGCATCGGTTTCGGCGCCGACGTGAAGAGCCTGCGGTCGAGCAAGGACATCAGCGACGTGATCAAGTCGGTCGAACCCGAGGATCTCATCAAGTACGGTCTGATCCCGGAATTCGTCGGACGGCTGCCGGTGGTCGCGATCCTCGAGGAGCTCGACGAGCACGCCCTGATCCGCATTCTCACCGAACCGAAGAACGCGCTGATCAAGCAGTACCAGAAGCTGTTCGCGATGGAAGGCGTGGATCTCGAGGTGCGGCCGCAGGGTCTGACCGCGATCGCCGAGCGGGCGCTCGCGCGCAAGACCGGCGCGCGCGGATTGCGCTCGATTCTCGAGCAGGTCCTGCTCGAGATCATGTTCGACCTGCCCACGCTCGAAAACGTCAGCAAGGTCGTCGTGGACGAGGCGACGATCGTCGGCGAGGGCAAACCGCTGCTCATCTACTCGGATCAGCCCAAGGTTGCCGGGTCCCACTGATCCCTGCTGTCGCCCCGGCGGCCCGCCGCGCGCCCGATGGCTGCGCTTGAAATCGGGGCGCGTCGCCCCAACTTCGCTCCGTTGTCAGGAGTAATGCCATGTCCACCAGCACCGAGCTCTCGAGCCTGCCCACCCAGTTCCCGTTGCTACCGCTCCGGGACGTCGTGGTCTTCCCGCACATGGTCATCCCGCTGTTCGTCGGGCGGCCGAAATCCATCAAGGCGATGGAGATCGCGATGGAGGCGGGCAAGAGCATCCTGCTCGTGGCGCAGAAATCCGCGGCCAAGGACGAGCCGACGCCCGAGGACATGTACTCGATCGGGTGCATTTCCAACATTCTGCAGATGCTCAAGCTCCCGGACGGCACCGTAAAGGTGCTGGTCGAGGGCAACCAGCGCGCCAGGATCGACGAGATCGCCGATCAGCGCACGCACTACTCGGCCACCGCGACGCCTGTCTCGCCCGGCCCGGTCGACTCGACCGAAGTCGAGGCGATGCGGCGCGCGCTGGTCGCCCAGTTCGACCAGTACGTCAAGCTCAACAAGAAGATCCCGCCGGAAATCCTCACATCGCTCGCGGGCATCGAGGAGCCCGGGCGCCTCGCGGACACCGTCGCCGCGCATCTGCCGCTCAAGCTCGAGCAGAAGCAGAAGGTGCTCGAGATGTTCGACGTCAAGCAGCGGTTGGAGAGCCTGCTCGGGCAGCTCGAGGCGGAGATCGACATTCTGCAGGTCGAGAAGCGCATTCGCGGGCGCGTCAAGCGCCAGATGGAGAAGAGCCAGCGCGAGTACTACCTCAACGAGCAGGTCAAGGCGATCCAGAAGGAGCTCGGCGAGGGCGAGGAGGGCGCGGATCTCGAAGAGATGGAGAAGCGCATCAAGGCGGCGCGCATGCCGAAGGACGCGCGCCACAAGGCCGAAGCCGAGCTGAAGAAGCTCAAGCTCATGTCACCGATGTCCGCCGAAGCGACCGTGGTGCGGAATTATCTCGACACGCTGGTCGGCCTACCGTGGAAGAAGAAGAGCAAGATCTCCAAGGACATTCTCGCCGCCGAGAAGGTGCTCGACCAGGACCACTACGGGCTCGAGAAGGTCAAGGAGCGCATCGTCGAGTATCTGGCGGTGCAGAGCAGGGTCGATCAGATGAAGGCGCCGATCCTGTGCCTGGTCGGCCCGCCCGGAGTCGGCAAGACCTCGCTCGGGCAGTCGATCGCGCGCGCGACCAACCGCAAGTTCGTCCGCATGTCGCTCGGCGGCGTGCGCGACGAGGCCGAGATCCGCGGGCACCGCCGCACCTACATCGGCTCGATGCCCGGCAAGATCCTGCAGAACATGACCAAGGTCGGGGTGCGGAACCCGCTGTTCCTGCTCGACGAGGTCGACAAGCTGGGCATGGACTTCCGCGGCGATCCATCCTCGGCGCTGCTCGAGGTGCTCGACCCGGAGCAGAATCACACGTTCGTCGACCACTACGTGGAGGTCGAGTTCGACCTGTCGGAGGTGATGTTCGTCGCTACGGCGAACACGCTCAACATCCCGCCGGCGCTGCTCGACCGGATGGAAGTGATCCGGCTGTCCGGCTATACCGAAGACGAGAAGATCAACATCGCCGTCCGCTACCTGCTGCCGAAGCAGATGAAGAACAACGCGGTGAAGAAGGAGGAGTTGACGGTCCAGGAAAGCGCGATCCGCGACATCATCCGCTACTACACGCGCGAAGCGGGCGTGCGGAACCTGGAGCGCGAGCTGTCCAAGATCTGCCGCAAGACGGTGAAGGGCCTGGTCTCGAAGGGCGACGCCAAGAAGGTCACCGTCACCACCCGCAATCTCGACAAGTTCCTCGGCGTGCGCCGGTACACCTACGGCGTCGCCGAGCGGCAGAACCAGATCGGCCAGGTCACCGGCCTCGCCTGGACCGAGGTCGGCGGCGAGCTGCTGACGATCGAGGTCGCGGTGATGCCGGGCAAGGCGAAGACGATCACGACCGGAAAGCTCGGCGAGGTGATGCAGGAGTCGATCCAGGCCGCGCTGTCGGTGGTGCGGAGCCGCGCGCAGCGCCTCGGGATCGCGGACGACGTCTTCCAGAATCGCGACATTCACATCCACCTTCCCGAGGGCGCGACCCCGAAGGACGGCCCGAGCGCGGGGACGGGGATCTGCACGGCGATGGTCTCCGCCCTGACCGGGATTCCGGTGCGCGCCGATGTGGCGATGACCGGCGAGATCACGCTGCGCGGCGAAGTCCTGGTGATCGGTGGTCTGAAGGAGAAGCTGCTTGCGGCGCATCGCGGCCAGATCAAGACGGTGATGATCCCCGAGGAGAACGTGAAGGACCTCGTCGAGATCCCCGACAACATCAAGAACCGCCTCGAGATCATTCCGGTGAAGTGGATCGACCAGGTGCTCGACGTGGCGCTGGAGCGCCGGCCCGATCCGCTCGCCGCGACCAATGAGGCCGCGCCGGCCGTCGTTCAGCCGGCGGTTCCCGAAGACAAGCCGGCGAGCGCGGTGATGAAGCACTGACGCGCGCACGCGCCGGCGTCGTCCGGCGCGACCCGGCGCGGCGCAGTCTTGACTTCGGCGGCAGCGCGTTGCTATAAGGAGCGTCTTCGCAGCTCGGCGCGCGCGCCAGGCGCCATTCGCCCGCATACCGGTTCTTGCAAGGGGGATCCGTGAACAAAAGCGACATGATCGAGCAGATCGCCAAGTCCGCCGACATCTCCAAGGCGGCTGCCGAGCGCGCGCTCGACGCCGCGGTCGCAAGCATCAAGGCCGCACTGCGGAAAGGCGCGCCGGTAACGCTGGTGGGCTTCGGAACCTTCTACGTCGGTAAGCGCGCCGCGCGCACCGGCCGCGATCCGCGCACTCAGGCGGAGATCAAGATCACGGCGGCGCGCGTACCGAAGTTCCGCCCTGGTAAGGCGCTCAAGGATGCGTTAAACTGACGCCCCTTTTCCAGGACGGGCGCCCGAGTTGCCGCATGACGGGCGCGCGGTTCGAGGGAAGGGTGCTTAGCTCAGCTGGTAGAGCGTCGCCCTTACAAGGCGAATGTCGGGAGTTCGAGCCTCTCAGCACCCACCAGGCTCGATGAGCGAGTAAGGGAGTGGTAGTTCAGCTGGTTAGAATACCGGCCTGTCACGCCGGGGGTCGCGGGTTCGAGTCCCGTCCACTCCGCCAACAGCGTTGAGAAAAGGCGAACCCCGGTTCGCCTTTTCCATTTGCGACAGCCCGGATTGAGTGCGGCGCGCCGAGGGAGAGCATCGATGTTCGATTTCGTATCGCGACACAAGCGGCTGATGCAGATCTTCCTCGCGATCGTGATCGTCCCCACGTTCGCGTTCTTCGGCATCCAGTCCTACGACCGGATCTTCTCCGCCGGCGATGCGGTGGCAGAGGTCGCCGGCCAGAAGATTTCGGTGCCGGAGTTCAACCGCGCGCTCGATCAGCAGCGCGACACGCTGCGCGGAATGCTCGGCAAGGCGTACGACCCCGCGCTGCTTGACGCGCCGCAGGCGCGCAAGGAACTGCTCGAAGGACTCATCGGCCAGCGCGCGGTGCTGACCTATGCGCAGCGCAGCCGGCTGATGGTGCCCGACGAGCTGCTCCAGGCCGCGATCGGCTCCGAGCCGGTGTTTCAGGAGGATGGCAAGTTCTCCCGCGCCCGGTATCAGGCGCTGCTGCGCGGCCAGAACATGTCCGAGCCCCAGTTCGAGGCCCAGATGCGCGCCGACATGCTGTTGCGGCAACTGGGAAGCGGATTGGTTGAGTCGGGTTTCACCTCGAAGAGCGTGGCCCAGCGGCTGTTCGAGACCCGCGCGCAGTCGCGCGAGATCTCCGAGCTCGTCTTTCCCACCGTCCAGTACGCCGGGCAGGTGAAGCTCGGTTCCGAGGCGGTGGAGGGCTACTACAAGGCGAACTCCAAGCTGTTCGAGTCCCCGGAGCAGGTTCGGGCGGAGTACGTGGTGCTGGCGCCCGATGCGCTCGTGGCCGCAGAGACCGTTTCGCCCGACGAGGTGCGGAAGTGGTACGACGCGAACGTCGCGCCGCGCGCCAACCAGCGTGCCGAGGCGCGCAGCAAGATGGAGGCGATCGCCGCGGAGCTGCGTAAGGATCCGGCGCGTTTCGCCGAGCTCGCCAAAACGAGCTCCCAAGACCCCGGCTCGGCGCAGCAGGGTGGCGATCTCGGCTGGTTCGGCCGAGGTGCAATGGTGAAGCCGTTCGACGAGGCGGCCTTCAAGCTGAAGAACGGCGAGACCAGCCCGATCGTCGAGACCGAGTTCGGCTTCCACATCATCCGCGTCACCGGGATCCGGAAGCCCGGACAGGACGGCGCGAAGACCGAGGAGCGCCGCGCAAGCCACATTCTCGTCGCCGCGCCAAAAGCCGAGAAGGACTTCGCCTCGGCTCGTCCCGAGATCGAAGCCGAGCTGAAGCGCAGCCGCGTGTCGAAGCGCTTCGTGGAGCTGGCCGAGGCGTTCAGCAACCTCGCTTACGAGCAGCCCGATAGCCTCCAGCCGCTCGCCGACAAATACAAGCTCAAGATCGAGACTTCCGGCTGGATCACGCGCCAGGCCGCGCCGCCTCCGCTCGACAATCCGAAGCTCCTCGCGGCGCTCTTCGGCGAGGACGCGATCAAGAACAAGCGCAATACCGAAGCGCTCGAGACCGCATCGAACCACATCGTCGTGGCGCGGGTGCTGGCGCACCGACCGGCCGCCGTGCGTCCGCTGGATCAGGTGCGGGCCGACATCGCCAGGAAGCTGACCGAGGACGAGGCGCTGAAGCTCGCCCGCGCCGCGGGCGAGGCACGGCTGTCCGAGCTCCAGGCCGGGAAAGCGCCGGCGGGCGGCTGGGGGCAGCCGCGCTCGGTGAGCCGCGAAGCGGCAGGCGGACTGGAGCCGCGCGCGATCGGTGCGGTGTTTCGTGCCGATGCGGCGAAGCTCCCGACCTACGTCGGCGTCGACCTTGCCCCCGCGGGCTACACGATCTACCGGATCAGCAAGGTGGGGAACGCGGGTGCCCCGGACCCGGCGAAGCTGCGCGCGGCGGAGGCGTCGCTCGCGCGGCAGGAATCGAGAATGGCTTACCAGGCGTTCCTGAGCGGGCTCAAGGCGCGCTCCGACGTCACGATCAACGAGGCGAACCTCGTGAGGAAGGATCGCTGAGCCGGATCGCGGCTCGGGGCGTCACTCGGCATTGCCGGCCTCGAGCCCGCCGAAGACGATGTTGAACCCGCCGTCGACGTAGGTGATCTCGCCGGTCACCCCGGCGGCAAGGTCGGAAAGCAGGAACGCGGCGACGTTCCCGACGTCGTCGATGGTGACGTTGCGACGCAGCGGCGCATGCGCCTCCACGAACTTGAGGATCTTGCCGAAGCTCGCGATCCCGCTCGCGGCGAGCGTCTTGATCGGGCCGGCGGAGATGCCGTTCACCCGGACGCCCTTCGGACCGAGGTTCGCCGCGAGGTAGCGCACCGCCGCCTCCAGGCTCGCCTTCGCGAGCCCCATGGTGTTGTAGTGCGGCACGACGCGCTCGGCGCCGAGATAGGTCAGGGTCAGTATTGCGCCCGCGCGGCCGGCCATCATCGGCAGCGCCGCCTTGGCCAGGGCGGGGAAGCTGTAGCTCGACACGTCGTGCGCGATCCGGAACGCCTCGCGCGAGAGCCCTTCGAGGAAGTCTCCCGCGATCGCCTCGCGCGGCGCGAACGCGATCGCGTGCACCAGACCGTCGAGACCGTCCCAGCGACCACGCAGGACCGTGAAGGCGCGCTCGATTTCCTCGTCGCTCGACACGTCGCACGGCACCGCGATGTCGCTGCCGAGCTCCGCCGCCATGTCGGTCACGCGCTCCTTGAACCGCTCGTTCTGATACGTGAATGCGAGCTGCGCGCCTTGCGCGCGGCAGGCGCGCGCGATGCCGTACGCGATCGAGCGGTTGCTGAGCAGCCCGGTGACGAGGATGCGCTTGTTGTCGAGAATGCCCATGGCCGCCCCGTGAAGAGAGCCACGATTATAGGGGAACGCTTAGAGCGCCTGACAGAATGACCGTCAGGCGCCTGTGTTAGGGGAAAATGGGGAGAAGTATCCCCACATAGCGTTAAGCGGGGAACGCGGTGACGGGCACTGAGTCGTCGGCTACACTGCCGCGCCATGACTGCGCGCAGGCTCGTCGCCGCCTTCGTCGCGGCCGTCGCCCTCGCGGGCTGCGGCAGCGAGTGGAACGATCCGTACCCCGCGTCGGACCGCGGCAAGAACTTCCTCTACAGCTCGTTCATCGACCGACCCAAGACGCTCGACCCCGCGCGTTCGTACACCTCCGACGAGTGGGGCTTCATCCAGCAGATCTACGAGTCGCCGCTGCAGTATCACTACCTGAAGCGCCCCTACGAGTTGATCCCGCAGGCGGCGCTCGAGATGCCGAAGGTGCGCCTCCTGGACGCCGCGGGTCGCGAGCTACCCGCGGACGCAACCGCCACCGAGGTCGCTTTCAGCGAGTACGAGATCCGGATCCGGCCCGGGATAAGGTACCAGCCACATCCGGCCCTTGCGGTCGACGCGAGCGGGAAGCCGCTGTATCTCGATCTTTCCGAGCACGAGATCAAGCGCAAGTTCACGCTCGCAGACTTCCCGCAGACCGGCACGCGCGAGCTCCTCGCCGACGACTATCTGTACCAGATCAAGCGGCTCGCGCACCCACGCGTGAACTCGCCGATCTTCGGCCACATCAGCGAGTACATCGTCGGCTTGAAGGAGCTGTCGGACGCGCTCAAGGCCGAGAACCAGCGCCTGCTCAAGGCGCACGAGAGCGAGTTCGGCAAGGCGGACAAGGGCCTGCCGTGGATCGATCTGCGCAAGTTTCCGCTCGCCGGCGTGGAGGTTGTCGACCGCCACACCTACCGCGTGCGGCTGAAGGGTTTGTATCCGCAGTTCGTGTACTGGCTCGCGATGCCGTTCTTCGCGCCGGTGCCGGTCGAGGCCGATCGCTTCTACAGCCAGCGCGGGATGAACGACGGGCGGAACCTGACGCTCGACTGGTGGCCGATCGGGACCGGCCCGTACATGCTGACCGAGAACAACCCGAATGCCCGGATGGTGCTCGAGCGGAACCCGCACTTCCGCGGCGAAGCGTATCCGTCCGAAGGCGAACCGGGCGACCGCGCGGCGGGACTGCTGGCGGACGCGGGCAGGACAGCGCCATTCATCGACCGGGTCGTCTATACGCGCGAGAAGGAGGGCATCCCCTACTGGAACAAGTTCCTGCAGGGCTACTACGATCAGTCGGGAATCAGCTCGGACAACTTTGACCAGGCGGTGCGCATCGACCTCGAGGGCGAAGCGAGCCTGACCCCCGAGATGGAAGAACGCGGCATCGGCCTGCGTACCTCGGTGGGGACGAGCACGTTCTATCTTGCCTTCAACTTTCTCGACCCGGTGGTGGGCGGGCTGTCCGAGCGTGCGCGCCAGCTCCGCCGGGCGATCTCGATCGCGGTCGACTGGGAGGAGTTCATCTCGATCTTCCAGAACGGCCGCGGCATTCCGGGCATGGGCCCGATCCCGCCCGGGATCTTCGGATACCTGGAGGGCGAGGCGGGCGTGAATCCGATCGTGTACGACTGGGTGGACGGCGGTCCGAAGCGCAAGTCGATCGAGACCGCGAAGCAGCTGCTCGCGCAGGCGGGGTATCCGGATGGGCGCGACGCCGCCACCGGTCAGCCGCTGGTGCTGTATCTCGACACGGTGCAGCGCGGCCCCGGCGACAAGGCGCGGCTCGACTGGTACCGACGCCAGTTCCAGAAGTTGAACATCCAGCTCGAATTGCGCACCAGCGACTGGAACCGGTTCCAGGAAAAGGTCCGCGCGGGCAATACCCAGCTCTTCTTTCTCGGCTGGAACGCCGACTACCCGGACCCGGAGAATTTCCTCTTCCTGCTGAACGGCCCGCAGTCGCGCGCGAAGACCGGAGGCGAGAACACCGCGAACTACCAGAACCCGGAGTACGACCGCCTGTTCGAGCGCATGAAGAACATGCCGAACGGCCCCGGGCGCCAGGCGATTATCGACCAGATGGTGCGCATCGCCCGCGACGACGCGCCGTGGGTATGGGGCTTTCACCCGAAGGACTACGGCCTTTCCCATGTCTGGCTGAAGAACGTGAAACCGAACCAGATGGCGCGCAACGGCCTGAAGTTCTATCGCCTCGACGCGCCGTTGCGCGAGACCGACCGTGCGGCGTGGAACAGGCCCGATCTGTGGCCGATCGGTCTCGGGCTGCTGGCGCTCCTGGCGGCTGCGGTTCCCGCCGTCGTCGCGTTCAGGCGTCGCGAGCGCGCCGCCGCGCGGCCCGCATAGCCTCGTGCTCGCATACATCGTCAGGCGGTTCCTCTACGCGATCCCGATTCTCGTCGGAGTCAATCTCCTCACTTTCGGCCTGTTCTTCGTGGTCAACACGCCCGACGACATGGCGCGCATGCAGCTCGGCGCGAAGCGCGTGACGCCGGATGCGATCGAGAAATGGAAGGCCGAGCGCGGCTACGACCGGCCGCTGCTCTGGAACGACGCGAAGGAGGGCGTTCGCCGTCTCACCGACACGATCTTCTTCGAAAAGTCGGCGAAGCTCTTCGCGTTCGACTTCGGCAATGCCGACGACGGGCGCAGCATCGGCCACGAGATCCGCACCCGGATGTGGCCGAGCCTCGCGCTCGCGATCCCGTCGTTCCTGGTAGGGCTGGCCGTGTACGTCTCGTTCGCCCTCATGCTCGCGTTCTTCCGCGCGACGTATCTCGATTTCTGGGGCGTGGTGCTGTGCGTGGCGATGATGTCGATCTCGGCGCTCTTCTACATCATCGGCGGGCAATACCTGATCAGCAAGCTCTGGAGCCTCGTACCGATCTCCGGGTACCAGCCGGTCCCGGACGCGGTGAAATTCCTTGTCCTGCCGGTCCGATCGCGCTGGTCGCTGGCGCCGGCGCCGAGGTACGTCTGTTCCGGACGTTCTTCCTCGAGGAGATGGGCAAGGACTACGTGCGGACCGCGCGCGCGAAAGGCCTCGCGGAGACGGCGGTGCTGTTCGGACATGTCCTCAAGAACGGCTCGATTCCGATCCTCACCGGCGTGGTGGCGGCGATCCCGAAGCTCTTCCTCGGCAGCCTGCTCGCGGAGTCCTTCTTCGGCATACCGGGCCTGGGCAGCTACACGATCGATGCGATTCAGTCGCAGGATTTCGCGGTGGTGCGCTCGATGGTGTTCCTCGGCTCGGCGCTCACCATCCTCGGCTACCTGCTGGCTGACATCTCCTACACCCTGGTCGACCCGCGCGTGAGGTTCGAGTGATGCCGGTCGTCCTGTGGACCGACGGACCGGTCTGGCTGCTCGTTGCGGTCACGATCAGCTACTTCGCCTACGTCCGACGCCACGAGCATCTCGCCGCGCCCTGGCGGCGCGTCGCGCGCAGCGCGCCCGGCATGATGGCGCTCGTCGTGCTGCTCGCGTTCGTCCTCGCGGGGCTGCTCGATTCGCTGCATTTCCGGCCGCGGCTCGAGGGCAAGGATCAAAAGGGTGGCGCGGTGCATGCGGTCGAGGTATTGAGCCTGCTCGATGTGCTCGTCATGCCCCTCAAGAACCAGACCGAGCGGACGTACTCGGCGCCGCTCGCCACCCGCGCGTACGCGAAGGAGACGATCGAACGGGCCGGGGGAGGCGTAGCACGCGAGTTCCCGCGTTTGCGCTATGGCGGGGCGTACCTGAAGGACGAAGCGGATCACGTGCAGGACGTCGTCGTCACGGCGCTACAAGGGGGCGCGCTCGCCTTCGCGGGCTGGTGCTTCGTGGTGTGGCTCGTCACCGCATGGCGCGCGCACCGTCGGCGCGCATCGCTGTCCGCGACGTGGGCGGAGATTCGCCGCCGGCGGACCGAGGTTCCCTGGCTCGCGATTCTCCTGACCGTGCTCGCCCTTCTGCTCGTCGCCGTGCCTACCGCGCTGCTGTCGGCCAAGTACCACGTCCTCGGTACCGACAAGGTTGGCCAGGACGTCCTCTATCTCTCGCTGAAGAGCATCCGCACCGCGCTCGTGATCGGCACCCTCACCACGCTCGTTACGCTGCCGTTCGCCGTGCTGCTCGGCATCATGGCGGGATACTTCAAGGGGTGGATCGACGACGTGATCCAGTATCTCTACACCACGCTCAACTCAATCCCCGGCGTCCTCCTGATCGCCGCGGCGGTGCTGATCATGCAGGTGTACATCGACAAGAATCCCGAGCTCTTTCCGACCGCCGCGCAACGCGCGGATTCCCGTCTGCTGCTGCTCTGCCTGATTCTCGGCGCCACGACCTGGACCGGACTCGCACGCCTCCTGCGGGGCGAGTCGCTCAAGCTGCGCGAACTCGAATACATCCAGGCGGCGCATGCGTTCGGGGTGCGCCATGGGCGGGTGATCACGCGCCACATCCTGCCGAACGTGATGCACATCGTGCTGATCACGCTGGTGATGGATTTCAGCGGGCTCGTGCTCGCCGAGGCGGTGCTGTCGTATGTCGGCGTGGGCGTCGATCCGTCGACGAACAGTTTCGGCACCATGATCAATGCCGCGCGCCTCGAGATGGCGCGCGACCCGATGGTCTGGTGGACGCTCGCCGCGGCGTTCGTGTTCATGTTCATGCTCGTTCTCGCCGCCAACCTGTTCGCCGACGCGGTGCGCGATGCGTTCGATCCGCGCGTGCGCGTCGGCCGCGCGCCCGCGCGCCGCCCAGGCGGGTCGCGTGACGGCGTGCTGCTCCGCGCCGGAGGGCTGCGAACCGTCGCTCGACGCGAGCGGTCGGCGAGGTGGTGCGCGCCCTCGACGGCGTGGATCTCGAGATCGCAGCGCGGCGAGACCTTCGCGATCGTCGGCGAGTCCGGCTGCGGCAAGAGCGATGACCGCGCTGTCGCTGATGCGGCTCCTGCCGGAGCAGGGGCGGGTCGTGGGCGGCTCCGCACGGCTGGACGGCACCGACCTGCTCGCGCTGCCCGAGGTGCGGATGCGCGACGTGCGCGGCGGTCGCGTCGCGATGATCTTTCAGGAGCCGGCGACGAGCCTCAATCCGGTGCTGACCGTCGGCCGGCAGGTCGTCGAAGGTCCTGGAGCGGCACGTCGGGCTGCGCGGTGAGAGCGGCGCGCGCACGGCGCCGTGACCCTGCTCGACTGCCGTGGGTATTGCCGATAGCGACGCGGCGGCTCGACGAGTACCCGTTCCAGCTCTCGGGCGGGATGAAGCAGCGCGTCATGATCGCGATCGCGCTCGCCGCGGAACCGGAGCCTGCTCGATCGCCGACGAGCCGACGACGGCGCTCGACGTGACGATCCAGGCGCAGGTGCTCGAGCTGCTCGCGCGGCTGCAGCGCGCAGCGGCGACATGTCGATCCTGCTCATCACGCACGACCTCGGCGTGGTGGCCGGTATGGCGCACCGCGTCGCCGTCATGTATGCGGGGCAGATCGTCGAGGCTGCGCCGCGCGACAGCGTTTTTCCGTACGCCGCAGCATCCGTACGCGCGCAAGCTCTTTGCGGCGCTGCCGGGCGCCGGGCCGGCGCGGTGCGTCGCTCGAAGTGATTCCTGGCCAGGTGCCTTCGCTCGCCAGCGAATTCCGCGGTTGCCGGTTCGCCGACCGGTGCGAGGAGGCGTTCGAGCGCTGCCGGACCGAATCCCCGGGGTGGACTCGACGTGGGCGCGGACATGTCGTGCGTTGTCACCTCCGCGAGCGCGGCGTCGCATCGGCGCTCGCCCCGCGGCCCGCGGCGGAGACGGGCACGCCGCGGGCGAAGCCCATGCGACGGCGCTGCTCGAGGTGCCGCGACCTGAAGGTCCATTTCCCGATCCGCAGGGGCATCCTCAAGCGCACAGTCGGCCACGTGAAGGCGGTGGACGGGGTCTCGCTGGCGATTTGCCGCCGGCCGGACGCTCGCGCTCGTCGGGGAGTCGGGCTGCGGGAAGACGACGGTCGGAAAGGGCGTCCTGCAGCTCGTCCGGCCGAGCTCGGGTGAGGTGCGGTTCGGCGGCATGGAACTCACCCGCCTGCGCGGCGCCGCGCTACGCGTGCGACGGGCAGATTTCCAGATCGTGTTCCAGGATCCGTACGCGTCGCTCAACCCGCGCATGCGAGTGCACGACATCCTGATGGAAGGGATGACCGCGCTCGGCGTCCTCGCGTCGCGGCCGGCACGCGAGGCCCGCGTTCTCGAACTGCTCGATCACGTGGGCCTGCCGGCGACGCGCAATGGCGCTATCCGCACGAGTTCTCGGGCGGGCAGCGCCAGCGCATCGCGATCGCGCGCGCGCTCACGGTGAGTCCGAAGCTGCTCGTGTGCGACGAACCGACGAGCGCGCTCGACGTCTCGGTGCAGGCGCAGATCCTGAACCTCCTGAAGCGCCTGCAGCGGGAAATGGGGCTGGCGTATCTCTTCATCACGCACAACATCGGCGTCGTCGAGTACCTCGCCGACGAGGTCGCCGTGATGTATCTCGGTCGAATCGTGGAGCGTGGGACGGTCGCGGAGGTGCTCGGCAGCCCGCGGCATCCGTACACGCAGGCGCTGCTTGCGGCGGTGCCGAAGCTGGATGGCGAGCGCTACACGGTGAAGGCGGAGGGCGAGCTGCCCTCGCCGGTGTCGCCCCCGTCAGGCTGTCACTTCCACCCGCGATGTCCGCATGCGGGGGCGACCTGCCGTGCAGCGTACCCCGAGACGGCGCGGATCAGCGCGACGCACGAGGTTCGCTGCGTGCTCTACCGAGGCGAATCGGGCTAAGACGCCGAGGACCGCCGCGCGACCTGCGCGGGCGGCGTGGGCTGGGCTGGCGGCGGCGACTTTGCAGTCGCCTTGTCCGCCACGGGTTTGGTCTTCTTCGCGGTGCTCTTGGTCGGACGCGGCGCCTGCGGCGCGATCGCGACGCTCAGCGTCTTGCCGATTGCGAGCCGATCGCCGCCGTTGGCAGCACGCACGTCGGCGAGCTTCGCGCCGAGGGCGCGTGCGATCGACGACACCGTGTCGCCTTTCTTCACCTCGTATTGCACGACTCGTCCGCTGGCCGCGGCGGGCGGGGTGAAGATCGGCGGCAAGGGCTCGTTCGCGGCAGCGCTGCCTTTTTCGGGCAGGAGCAGCTGCTGACCGATGGCGGGGTTCGCCTTCGCCCGCAGGCCGTTCACCGCACGCAGTCGCTCCGCCGTCACGCCGTGTTCGGTGGCGATCTTCTCGAGCCGGTCACCGGACTTGAACGTGTACACGTGCCACGACGAGAGCGGATTGACGTGGCCCTCGAGGTTCTGCAGGAACACCTCGGCGCGATCGGCCGGCAGCACCAGCTGCGGCGCCAGGGCGGCCGCGACCACCGGCCGGTTGTGGGCGGGGTTCAGCGCGACCAGCTCGTCCACCGGCATTTCGGCGAGCTTCGCGGCGATCTTGAGGTCGATGTCGCGCGTCAACGTCACGGTGACAAAGTAGGGCGCATTGGGGATCGGGTCGAGCTCGACGCCGGATGCAGCAGGGTTTGCGATGATGTTCTTGAACGCTTGCAGTGACGGGACGTAGTACCGGGTTTCCTTCGGAATCGCGACCGACGCGTAATCGGTCGCCTTGCCGCGCGCCCGGTTGCGCTCGATCGCGCGCGCCAGACCGTTCTCACCCATGTTGTAAGCAGCCAGCGCAAGGTGCCAGTCGCCGAACTGCTCGTACAACGATTGCAGGTAGTCGAGCGCGGCATCCGTTGAGGCCATGACGTCGCGCCGTCCGTCGTACCACCAGTTCTGCTCGAGGTTGTAGTTGCGCCCCGTCGACGGGATGAACTGCCACAGGCCGGAGGCGTGGGCGCGCGAGTAGGCCATCGGGTTGAACGCGCTCTCGACCATGGGCAGCAGCGCGAGCTCGGTCGGCATGCCGCGACGCTCGAGCTCCTCGACGATGTGGAAGAGATAGCGCCGGCTGCGCTCGACGATGATCCGGATCTGTTCCGGCCGCTGCGTGTACCAGGCTTGGCGCTGGACCACGACCGGTCCGGTGAGGTCGGGCATCGCGAAGCCGCCCCGGATCCGCTGCCAGAGGTCAGTGGGGCCCGCGGCCGGCGCCGCACCACGCGTGCCGAGGTCGCGGATCTCGCGCACCTCGAGGCCGCTCACGTCCCACTCGCCAGGCTCTCGTGGCGGGGTAACGAGCGCCGCGTCCGGCAGGTCGTGAAGGGAGGAGTCGATGGCGAACGCAGGCGCTCCCGCCGTGAAGGCGAGAATCAGCAGAACCGCAGGAAAATTGCGCGCGTGCGGGAAGCTCACTCACCCTCCTAGAAGCTCGCGCGATGATACGGAGGGGGCCGCCGGACGGTCAAGGAAAACCCGGCTGTCGGGGGCGCCCGACGGCAGCGCACGAGCACTATTCCACTGCCATTCAGCTGCGTCGCGGTGTGCGCTGCAGTAGCCGCGGCGCGGCTCCGAGCACAGACGTCGCACGCAAAGGGCGTGCCGGCGCAGAACCGCATGTTTGCGCGATAATGCGCAGCGCTGGTGCCGTCGAAAGGAACGAATTGCAGCCCGCGGAAACCGCAACGCTGACCGAGTGGTTCGAGAGCTCGAAGGGCGCGTACGTGCTCGACTGGGAGCGCTCGCAGTTCGACAGCGCGGTCGAAGACGTCTTCGGCTACAACGCGCTGCAGATCGGGTTGCCGGAGGTCGACTTCCTGCGCGCCAATCGGATCGCCTTGCGCGTGACAGCGGGCCTCGCGGCCGGCTGCGCGCTGCGCGCGGACCCGCGCCAGCTTCCGCTCGCGTCTCAAAGCGTGGACCTCGTCGTGTTGCCGCACGTGCTGGAGTTCGACTCGGACCCGCACCAGATCCTCCGCGAAGCGGAGCGCGTCCTGATGCCGGAAGGGCAGATCGTCATCTCCGGGTTCAACCCGCTCAGCCTATGGGGTCTCAAGCGGAAGCTGTGGGGGAAGCGCACCGAGTACCCGTGGTGCGGCGATTTCATCGGCCTGCTGCGGCTGCGCGATTGGCTGAAGCTGCTCGGCTTCGAGCTGAACGGCGGGCGCTTCGGGTGCTACGCGCCGCCGGTAAGCCAGACGAAGTGGATGCAGCGCTTTGCGTTCATGGAGAAAGCGGGCGACCGGTGGTGGCCGATCTGCGGTGGCGTGTACGTGGTGCGCGCCGTGAAGCGCGTGCAGGGCATGCGCCTCGTCACGCCAGCGTGGAAGAACGGCGGAGCCAAGGTGCGGGCGCTGGCCGCGGTTGCGCGCCGCGACCCCGCGCCGGAGGTGAACGTCGCGCACGGACGTCGCGCGGCAGGGCACTTGCGGCTGATCGTCGGCGGCGCCGGCGAACCCAGGCCCGAGAGCGAGTGACGCCGTCCGCAGCGTGACCGACGTCGTCCGCATCTACACCGACGGTGCCTGCAAGGGCAATCCCGGTCCCGGCGGGTGGGGCGCGCTGCTCCGCGCGGGGACGCACGAGCGCGAGCTGTTCGGCGGCGAGCGCGACACCACCAACAATCGGATGGAACTCACCGCGGTCATTCGCGCGCTCGAGGCGCTCAAGGGCCCCTCGCGTGTCGAGGTGTACACCGATTCGGAGTACGTCAAGAACGGCATCACCGAGTGGCTGCCCAACTGGAAGCGGCGCGGGTGGAAGACTGCGGACCGCAAGCCGGTGAAGAACGTCGACCTCTGGCAGGCGCTCGAGGCGACGGCGGCGCGCCACCAGGTGCACTGGCACTGGGTGCGCGGCCACGCCGGTCACGCGGAAAACGAGCGCGCAGACGCCCTCGCGAACCGTGGGGTGCCGATGTCGGGCGCGGGATAGACGCGCGATGTCGCCGCGCCGTCCGCTGTTCGTCGTTCTGCCACTGGTTTTCCTGGCAGCGCTGGCCGCATACGCGTACTACATCAACCGCGCGCCCACGACGGGGGCGGCGGGCGGTCCACCCGGGCCCAGCGCAGGCGCGAAGGGGTCCGGCGGGCCCGTGGCCGTCGAGGTCGCGGAGGTCGCGACCACCACCGTGCAGGAGGACGTCGACGCCGTCGGCACCCTGCGCTCGAACGAGTCGGTGGTCGTGCGCCCGGAGATCTCGGGACGCATCGAGCGCTTGAACTTCACCGAGGGCGCAGCGGTGCAGAAGGGCCAAGTCATCGTCGCACTCGACGACTCGGTGCCGGCGGCGGAGCTCGCACAGGCCAAGGCCAACCTCGCGCTCGCGGAGAGCAACTACCAGCGGACGCAGGAGCTCGAGAAGCAGAAATTCGTCAGCGCGACCGCGAAGGACCAGGCGCTGAACGGGCTGCGCGTGGCCCAGGCGAACGTCCAGCTCGCGGAGGCGCGTCTGGCGAAGACCAAAATCGTGGCGCCCTTCGGCGGCGTCATCGGCATCCGGCAGGTGAGCGCGGGCGACTACGTGAAAGAGGGCCAGGACCTCGTCACGCTGGAGGACATCGCCGCGCTCAAGGTCGACTTCCGGGTGCCCGAGCAGCTCCTTGCCGCGCTGCGTCCGGGCCAGGCAGTGGAGATGGGGAGCGACGCGCTGCCCGGGCGCAAGTACGTCGCGACCGTCGATGCGATCGATCCGCTCGTCGACCAGGCCGGGCGCGCGGTGCTTCTACGCGCACGCCTTCGAAATAGCGACGGACAGCTGCGCCCGGGTATGTTCGTGCGCACGCGGCTGATCATGTCGCAGCGTCAGAACGCGCTGACCGTGCCGGAGGAGGCGCTCGTGCCCGTTGGCGCGGACCAGTTCGTCTATCGCGTCATCGATGGCAAGGCGCAGCGCGTGAAGATCCGCACGGGCGTCCGGCGCGCCGGTGCGGTCGAGGTGGTGGAGGGGCTCGCGGCGGGCGACACGGTCGTCACCGCGGGCCAGCTCAAGCTCCGCGACGGGGTGCCGGTCGCGGCGGGTGGGCCGGCCGGCAAGCCGTCCGCACCGCCGGTTGCCGAGAAGCAGGAGAAGCCTTCGCCGGCGCCGGGCGGCGGCAAGGCGGGCGGCTGAGATGGTTCTCTCCGATCTGTGCATACGCCGACCGGTTCTGGCGACGGTGATCAACCTGGTCGTCGTCCTGCTCGGGATCGTGTGCTACCAGCGGCTGCCGGTGCGCGAGTACCCGAAGATCGACGAGCCGGTGGTCACCGTCGAGACGAAGTACCGCGGCGCGAGCGCCGAGATCATCGAGTCGCGGGTGAGCAAGGTGCTCGAGGATTCGCTCGCCGGCATCGAGGGGGTGGACGTGCTCACCTCGATCAGCCGCGCCGAGAGCAGCCAGATCACCGTGCGGTTCCGCCTCGAGCGCAACCCGGACGCGGCGGCGAGCGACGTGCGCGATCGCGTGGCGCGCGTACGCGGCCGCCTGCCCGAAGACATCGAGGAGCCGGTGATCGCGAAGGTGGAGGCGGACGCCAATCCGATCATCTGGCTCGCGTTCTCGAGCGACCGCTACTCGCCGCTCGAGGTCAGCGACTTCGCGAGCCGGCTCGTGAAGACGCGCCTGCAGACGCTGCCGGGCGCGGCCGACGTGCGCGTGTTCGGCGAGCGCCGCTACTCGATGCGGGTCTGGCTCGACCGCAACAAGCTGGCGGCGTACCGGCTCACGCCGCAGGACGTCGAGGACGCGCTGCGCCGGCAGAATGTCGAGGTCCCGGCCGGAAGGATCGAGAGCCGGGCACGCGAGTTCTCGGTGGTGGCCGAGACCGACCTCGCGCGTCCCCAGCAGTTCGACGACGTGATCGTCAAGTACGTCAACAACTATCCCGTGCGGATCCGCGAGGTCGGACGCGTCGATATCGGCGCCCTGGACGAGCGCTCGGTCGTCCGTTTCAACGGGAAGCCGGCGGTGGCGCTCGGCGTGATCAAGCAGGCGACCGCGAACCCGCTCGAGCTGTCGCTGGCGATCCGCGCCGAGCTGCCGAGCGTCCTCGCCGATCTGCCCGAAGGCGTTGCGGTGAACATCGCGTACGACTCGTCGGTGTTCATCGATCGGTCGATCAAGGCAGTCCTGCGCACCATCGGCGAAGCGATTGCGCTGGTGGCGCTCGTGATCTTCGTGTTCTTGCGCTCGGTACGGGCGTCGCTCATCCCGCTCGTGACGATCCCGGTGTCGCTCGTCGGGGCGTTCGGCGTGATGTATCTCTTCGGATTCAGCGTCAACACTCTGACCCTGCTCGCGCTCGTGCTCGCGATCGGGCTGGTGGTCGACGACGCGATCGTCATGCTCGAGAACATCTTCCGGCACGTCGAGAACGGCATGCCACCCTTCAAGGCGGCGCTCGTCGGTTCGAAGGAGATCGGGTTCGCGGTCGTCGCCATGACGCTCACGCTTGCCGCGGTGTACGCCCCGATCGCCTTCATGACCGGACGGACGGGTAAGCTCTTCATCGAGTTCGCGTTGACCCTCGCCGGTGCGGTGCTCGTGTCGGGGTTCACCGCACTCACGCTTTCGCCGATGATGTGCTCGAAGCTCCTGCGTCACGAGCCGCGGCATGGCTGGCTGTACAACGTGGTCGAGCGCGGGCTGACCGGCCTCACGCAGGGCTACCGGCGCGCCCTGGTGGCGTCCCTGGGAGCGCGCTGGCTGGTGCTCGTCGTCGGTGCGGTGGTCGCGAGCGCGAGCGTGTTCTTGTACTTTGCGCTCAAGCAGGAGCTCGCGCCCGTCGAGGACCGCGGTGTCGTGCTCGGCGTGTTCGTCGGACCGGAGGGCGCGACGATCGACTACACCGACCGGTACGGGCAGCAGCTGGAGAAGATCTACGCGAACACCAAGGACTCCGAACGCTACTTCGTCGTCTCGGGCAACCCGGTCGTGTCGCAGGGCATCTCGTTCCTCGGCCTGACCGACTGGGACGAGCGCAACCGCAAGTCGATGGACGTCCAGCGCGAGCTCGCGCCCAAGCTCTTCGCGTTGCCTGGCGTCATGGCGTTCCCCATCCTGCCGCAGTCGCTCGGCCAGAGTCCGCGCTCCAAGCCGGTGGAGGTCGTCATCGTGAGCTCGTCGACCTACGAGGAGCTCGAGAAGATCGTCGACCGCGTGATGGCGCAGGCGCAGAAGAACCCCAACCTGCTCAACGTCGAAACCGACCTGAAGCTGAACAAGCCGGAGATCAAGGTGCAGGTCGAGCGCAACCGCGCCGCGGATGCGGGCGTGCAGGTGGAGGCGGTCGGCCGAGCGCTCGAAACGATGCTCGGCGGGCGGCAGGTCACGCGCTTCAAGCAGGCAGGGGAGCAGTACGACGTGATCGTGCAGATGGTCCCCGCAGACCGCACCAACCCCGAGGACATCAGCAACATCTTCGTGCGCGGCCGCAACGACTCGATGGTGCCGCTGTCGAGCCTGGTCACTTCCAGGGTCGCAGTGGCCCCGCGCGAGCTGAACCACTTCGGCCAGCGGCGCTCCGCGACGATCACCGCGAACCTCGCGCCGGGCTATTCCCTCGGCGAGGCGCTCGACTTCATGGAAGGACTGGTCCGGCAGGAGCTTCCGCCAGGCGCGGCGCTCGACTACAACGGCGTATCGCGCGAGTTCCGCGTGTCGTCGGCCGGCCTGTACTTCACCTTCCTGTTGGCGCTCGGCTTCATCTATCTCGTGCTGGCCGCGCAGTTCGAGAGTTTTCGCGATCCGTTCATCATCATGCTGACGGTGCCGCTGTCGATGACCGGCGCGCTCGCGGCGCTCTATCTGAGCGACAGCACGCTGAACGTCTACAGCCGGATCGGACTGGTCACGCTCGTCGGCCTGATCACGAAGCACGGCATCCTGATCGTCGAGTTCTCGAACCAGCTGCAGATGCAGGGCCGCAGCGTGCGCGACGCGGTGGTCGAGGCGGCGGTCCTCCGGCTGCGGCCGATCCTGATGACGACCGGCGCAATGGTCTTGGGGGCGATCCCGCTCGCGCTCGCGCACGGTGCGGGTGCCGAGAGCCGGAAGCCGATCGGCTGGGTCATCGTCGGCGGGCTGCTCCTCGGCACCCTGCTCACGCTGTTCGTCGTGCCCACCGTCTACACCTTGCTCGCGCGCCGGCACCGCGGCCCGGCCGAAGCGGCAAGCGATGCCGAACCGGCGGCGCCCGCGCACGCATGAGGCAGATCGTTCTCGACACCGAGACGACCGGCCTGAACGCGCGGCTCGGCGACCGGATCATCGAGATCGGGTGCATCGAGCTGGTGAACCGCCGGCCGACCGGCAACCATTTCCACCGCTACCTCAACCCCGAGCGCGAGATCGAGGAGGGCGCGCTGCGGGTGCACGGCATCACCAACGAGTTCCTGCAGGACAAGCCGCGGTTCGGCGACATCGCGCGCGAGTTCGTCGAGTACGTCGCGGGCGCCGAACTGATCATCCACAACGCGGCGTTCGACGTCGAGTTCCTCAACGCCGAGTTCGAGAAGGCCCGGCTGGCGCCGGTCGAGAAGCACGTGTCGGTGGTGCTCGACACGCTGCACCAGGCGCGCGAGCTGCATCCGGGCAAGAAGAATTCGCTCGACGCCCTGTGCGAGCGCTACCAGATCGACCACTCCCACCGCACGCTCCACGGCGCGCTGCTCGACGCGCAGCTGCTTGCGGAGGTCTATCTCGCCATGACGCGCGGCCAGGAAAGCCTGGCGATCGAGCTCGACGGCCCTGCGGGCCCGGTCGCGGCAGCGCGGACGGAGCGCACCGGCGAGCGTCCCCGCCTCACGATCGTGCGCGCGAGCGAGGCGGAGGCGGCGGAGCACGCCCGAGTCCTCGAGCTGATTGCGATCGAATCCAAGGGCAAGCTGGTTTGGGCGGCGGACTCGGCGCACTGATCTATACTTTCCAGCCCAGGTTCCCAACGAGCAGCCGCGCGCCATGGCCTCCGGAAAGCCCAATCCCTACGAGCAGGACCTCGACCGGAACCCGGCCAACCACGCGCCGCTGACGCCGCTCACCTTCATCGAGTGGAGCGCGTCCGTGTACCCGCACCGCGCCGCGGTGATCCACGGCGCGCGGCGGTTCAGCTGGAGCGAGACCTACGCGCGCGCCCGGCGGCTCGCGTCCGCGCTCGCCCGCCGCGGCATCGGCGCGGGCGACACGGTCGCGGCGATGCTCTCGAACACGCCCGAGATGTACGAGTGCCATTTCGGCGTGCCGATGGTCGGCGCGGTGCTCAACACCCTCAACACGCGGCTCGATGCCGATGCCATCGCGTTCATGCTCGGCCACGGCGAGGCGAAAGTCCTGATCACCGATCGCGAGTTCGCCGGCACGATCTCCGGGGCGCTGAAGAAGCTCGACCGGAAGGTGTTCGTCGTCGACGTCGACGACCCGGAGTACGACGGGCCCGGGGGCCGGCTGGGCGCGGCCGAGTATGAGGCGTTCCTGGCAGGCGGCGACCCGGCTTTTGCCTGGCAGCCGCCCGCCGACGAGTGGCAGGCCATTTCGCTCAACTACACCTCGGGTACCACCGGTAACCCGAAGGGCGTCGTGTACTCGCATCGCGGTGCGTACCTGAACGGCGTCGGCAACATCCTCACCTGGGGCATGCCGCGGCACTCGGTCTACCTCTGGACCCTGCCGATGTTCCACTGCAACGGCTGGTGCTTCCCGTGGACGATGGCGGCGAACGCCGGGACGAATGTCTGCCTGCGGCGCGTCGACCCTGCGCTGATCTTTCCACTCATGAAGGCGCACAAGGTCTCGCACTACTGCGGCGCGCCGATCGTCCATTCGACGCTCGTCAACGCCGATCCGAAACTGCGGGAGGGCATCGCGCACAAGGTCTCGGCCTTCGTCGCCGGCGCCGCGCCGCCCCAGACGATGATCGAGGGCATGGAGCGGATCGGATTCGACCTCACGCACGTGTACGGCCTTACCGAGGTTTACGGCCCGGCGACCGTCTGCGCGAAGCACGACGAATGGGCCGCGCTCGAGCTCGGCCAGCGTGCGGAGCGCAACGGCCGGCAGGGGGTGCGCTACCTGCTCGAGGAGGGGTGCACGGTCATGGACCCAGCCACGATGCGGCCGGTGCCCGCGGACGGCGAGGCCATGGGCGAGATCATGTTCCGGGGCAACGTGACGATGAAGGGCTACCTGAAGAACCCGAAGGCGACGCAGGACGCGTTCGCCGGCGGCTGGTTCCACTCGGGCGACCTCGCGGTGCTGCAGCCCGACGGATATATCAAGATCAAGGACCGCGCCAAGGACATCATCATCTCCGGCGGCGAGAACATCTCTTCGATCGAGGTGGAGGACGTGATCTACCGCCACCCGGCAGTGCTTGCCGCCGCGGTGGTGGCGAAGCCCGACCCCAAGTGGGGCGAGACGCCGTGCGCATTCGTCGAGCTAAAGCCCGGCGCTACGGTCACCGAGACGGAGATCGTCGAGCACTGCCGCGCGCAGCTTGCGCGCTTCAAGGTGCCGCGCGCCGTCGTCTTCGGCCCGCTGCCGAAGACTTCGACCGGAAAGATCCAGAAGTTCATGCTGCGCCAGCAGGCGAAGTCGACTTCGGCGATCGAGTGACCGGAGCACCCGCAGATGAGCGCGCAACCGCAGACCGCCGGCCCAGTCCTTCTCCGCGAGGACCGCGACGGCATCACGACCCTGACCCTGAACCGTCCGGCATCGTACAACCTGCTCACGTCCGAGCTGATCGACGCGCTGCAGTCGGCGTTCGATTCGATCGCGAAGGACGAAACCGTACGCGTCGTTGTCCTCGCCGCGCTCGGGCGGGGCTTCTCGGCAGGGCACGACCTCAAGGAGATCCGCGCGCTCGGCACGCAGCCGAAGATCGTGAGCTTGTTCCAGCGGTGCAGCCAGATGATGGTGTCGATTGCGCGCCTGCCGCAGCCGGTGATCGCACGGGTGCAGGGAGCCGCGGCCGCCGCAGGCTGCCAGCTCGTCGCGCAATGCGACCTTGCAGTGGCCGCGGACAGCGCAAAATTCGCCGCGCCGGGCGTGACGTGGGGTTTTTTCTGCTCAACCCCGGGCGTTGCGATCGGCCGCAATCTCGCGCGCAAGCACGCGATGGAGATGCTTTTGACAGGGGACGCGGTAGATGCCCGTCGCGCGGTCGAGTGGGGACTTGTCAACCGCGTCGTGCCGGCCAGTGAGCTGGACGACGCGGTGCTCGCCCTTGCCACCCAGATCCGAGCCAAGCCGCGCTGCACGATCGCGAATGGCAAGCGCGCCTTTTACGAACAGCTCGAGATGGGCATCGAGCGCGCCTACGAGCTGGCCGGGCACGTGATCGCGTCCAGCTTCGCGCACGAGGAGGGTCGCGAAGGCATGGACGCATTCATCGAGAAGCGCCCCCCGAACTGGCAGGATCGCTGACCGCCGCCGGCGTACCGGCGGCGGCAGCGTTTCCGATAAAATCCACTGGACCGAACTGAAAGTCCCCCATGAAAGTCCTCGTTTCGATCAAGCGCGTTGTCGACTACAACGTGAAGGTCCGCGTCAAGGCGGACGGCACCGGCGTCGAGACGGCCAACGTCAAGATGTCCATGAATCCGTTCGACGAGATTGCCGTGGAGGAAGCGGTGCGGCTCAAGGAGGCCGGGGTGGCTGCCGAGGTGATCGTCGTATCCTGCGGCATCGCCGCCTGCCAGGAGACGCTGCGCACGGCGCTGGCGATCGGTGCCGACCGCGCGATCCTGGTCGAGACCGACGTCGAGCTCCAACCACTCGCGGTCGCCAAGCTCCTGAAGGCAATTGCGGCCAAGGAGAACCCGCAGCTCGCGCTCCTCGGCAAGCAGGCGATCGACGACGACGCGAACCAGACCGGCCAGATGCTGGCGGCGCTGCTCGGCTGGCCGCAGGCGACGTTCGCGTCCAAGGTGAAGATCGCGGACGGCAAGGCCGAGGTCGTCCGGGAGGTCGACGGCGGCCTGGAGACGGTGGCGATGAAGCTCCCGGCCGTGATCACCGTCGATTTGCGGCTGAACGAGGCGCGCTACGTCACGCTGCCGAACATCATGAAGGCGAAGAAGAAGCCCCTGGAGATGCTCAAGCCGGATGCCCTCGGGGTGGATGTCGCCCCGCGCCTCGTCACGCTGAAGGTCGAGGAGCCGGCCAAGCGCAAGGGGGGAATGAAGGTGCCGGACGCGAAGGCCCTGGTCGAAAAGCTCAAGAACGAAGCGAAAGTGATCTGACGCCGCGCGGCACGACCCGCGTCCTCGTGCCGCTCCGGCGAATGCCGGGAACCCGACAGCAGAGAGAACCATGCCCATCCTCGTCATCGCGGAACACGACAACGCTCACCTCAAGGGGGCGACCCTCCACACGCTCGGCGCGGCGCAGGCGATCGGTGGCGACGTGCATGTCCTGGTCGCGGGCGCGGGCTGTGACACCGTCGCTCAGACCGCTGCCCAGGCGGCCGGCGTCGCTAAGGTGCTGCTCGCGGACGCGGCGCACTATAAGGACGAGCTGGCCGAAAGCCTCGCGATGCTCGTCGTTCAGCTCGCGAAAGACTACGGCCACGTGCTGCTCCCGGCGACGACGTTCGGGAAGAACCTCGGACCGCGCGTGGCGGCGCTCCTCGACGTGGCGCAGGTCTCCGACATCGTGGCGGTCAAGTCGCCCGACACGTTCGTGCGGCCGATCTATGCGGGCAACGCTTTGGCCACCGTGCAGTCCAAGGACGCAATCAAAATCATCACGGTGCGTTCGACCGGTTTCGACGCCGTCGCCGCGACCGGCGGGGGTGCGACGGTGGAAAAGCTCGCGGCGGGGCCCGACGCGGGCCTCACCACGATGCTGGGTCGGGAGCTCACGAAGAGCGAGCGCCCGGAGCTGACCGCGGCGCGCGTGATCATCTCCGGCGGCCGCGGCATGGGTTCCGGGGAGAACTTCAAGCTCCTGGAGCCGATCGCGGACAAGCTGAACGCGGCGATGGGCGCGAGCCGGGCGGCGGTAGACGCGGGCTTCGTGCCGAACGACTGGCAGGTCGGGCAGACCGGCAAGATCGTCGCGCCCGAGCTCTACATCGCGGTGGGCATCTCCGGGGCGATCCAGCATCTGGCGGGCATGAAAGACAGCCGCGTGATCGTGGCGATCAACAAGGACGAAGAGGCGCCGATCTTCCAGGTCGCCGACTACGGGATCGTCGGGGACCTCTTCAAGATCGTTCCCGAGCTCACAAAGGAGCTGGGTTGAACGGCCGCCCGCCGGAAGCGAATCGGAGCGATCGATGAGCGACTACAACGCCCCTCTGCGCGACATGCAGTTCGTGTTGCACGAACTGGCCGGCCTCGGCGAAGTCGCCGCGCTGCCGGGCTTCGGCGACGCCACGCCGGATCTCGTCGAGCAGATCCTCACCGAGAGCGGTCGGTTCTGCGCCGAGGTGCTGGCGCCGATCAACTGGTCGGGCGATCAGGAGGGCTCGGCGTGGCGCGAGGGCGAGGTCACGACCCCGAAGGGCTTCCGCGAGGCCTACCAACAGTTCGTCGCGGGTGGATGGAACGCGCTGCAGTTCCCGGCCGAGTACGGCGGTCAGGGCCTGCCGAAGCTCGTTGCCGCGCCGGTGATGGAGATGTGGAAGTCGGCAAACCTGTCCTTCTCGCTCTGCCCGCTGCTCACCGGGGGGGCGATCGAGGCGCTACTGCTGCGCGGCTCGGAGGGACAGAAGCGGGCGTACCTGCCGAAGATGGTGGAGGGCACCTGGACCGGCACGATGAACCTAACCGAGCCGCAGGCGGGCTCCGATCTCGCGCAGGTGAAGACCAAAGCAGTGCGCGCAGGCGATCACTATCGAATCTTCGGGCAGAAGATCTTCATCACTTACGGGGAGCACGACCTCGCCGAGAACATCGTCCACCTCGTGCTCGCCCGCACCCCCGATGCCCCCGAGGGGGTGAAGGGCATCTCGCTCTTCGTCGTGCCGAAGTTCCTCCCGAAGTCCGACGGCACCCCCGGCGAACGCAATGACGTGCGCTGCGTGTCGATCGAGCACAAGCTCGGGATCCACGCGAGCCCGACGGCCGTCATGGCCTACGGGGACAAGGACGGCGCGATCGGCACCCTCGTCGGCGAGGAGAATCGCGGCCTCGAGTACATGTTCGTCATGATGAACGCGGCGCGCTTCGCGGTCGGGATGGAGGGCGTCGCGGTGAGCGAGCGGGCCTACCAGAAGGCCCTCGCATACGCCAAGGACCGCGTGCAGAGCCGGGAGCTCGGAGGCAGCGGCTCCAAGCCCGCCCCGATCATTCGCCATCCGGACGTGCGGCGCATGCTGATGAGCATGAAGTCCCAGGCCGAAGCGGCCCGGGCGCTGGCGTACGTGACCGCTGCCGCGCTCGACAAGGCGCACCATCATCCCGACAAGGACGAGCGCGCGCGCAACCAGGCGTTCGCGGACCTCATGATCCCGGTCGTCAAGGGCTGGTCGACGGAGACCGCGATCGAGGTTGCGTCAACCGGGATCCAGGTGCACGGCGGCATGGGTTTCATCGAGGAGACCGGCGCCGCCCAGTATCTGCGCGACGCGCGCATCACCACGATCTACGAGGGCACCACCGGGATCCAGGCGAACGACCTGATCGGTCGCAAGGTGGCCCGTGAAGGCGGGATCACGGCCAAAGCGGTCTTTACGCAGATCGATGCGACCGTGGCGGCGCTGCGTACGTCGAACGCGACGGATCTCGGCGTGATCGGCGCGCGGCTCGCGGCCGGGCGCAAGGCGGCGGCCGATTGCGTCGACTGGATCGTCGCCACCGCGGGGACGGACCCGAAGGCCGTCCACGCGGGGGCCGTGCCGTTCCTCAAGCTCTGCGGCGCGGTGTTCGGCGGCTGGCAGATGGGCCGCGCGGCGGTGGCGGCGCACGCGCGGCTCGCGCAGGGGGACGGTGACGCCGCCTTCCTGAAGGCGAAGATCTCGACCGCGCGGTTCTTCGCCGACCACCAGCTTTCACAGGCCGTCGCGCTTCGCGACGTCGTGCTCGAAGGCGCCGCCGGCGTTCTCGCCCTGACCGAAGATCAGTTCTAACCTTTGCTTACGATGCGAGGGGCCACCCCTCGCACTCCCCGTACCTGTGGAAATCGCAGCCCGGGGTGGCTCGTTTCTGCGGCGTTCTACGGGGCTGCTCAGGCTTCGGTCTGCGGGTCGCCGGCCTGGCGCCCGACGAACGCGGCCGTCTCGTCGTGCAGGTCGCGCTCGAGCACGCGCAGGGTCGGGTCGTCCGCGTGCACCGTCACCTTGAATCCGAGGTACACGGCGAGGCGGATCATCGGCTGATTGGTCGCGAGGGTTTCGCCGACGAGTCGCTGCAGCCCCCGTTCCCGTGCGATCTCGACCATGCGTGCGAGGAGCATCCGCCCGACGCCGCACCCCTGCCAGGCGTCCGCTACCGTCACCGCAAGCTCCGCCCGGTTGTCATCGGGCAGCAGCACGTAGCGCGCCACCCCGATCGGCGTCTCCTGCCCCCCGACGGTCGTCGTGGCGACCAGGGCGACGTCCCGCGAAAAGTCGACGTTGACCAGCGTTGCGAGGAGATCCGGCGTGAACCGGACGCCGCCGAAGAAGCGGCTGTACCGCGTTTCCTGCGACAGCCCCAACCCGAAGCGCAACTCGAGATCAGCATCCTCGCGCTGTAGCGGGCGCACCGTCACCGAGTGCGCATGGAGAACCGCGGACGAGCTCGTGAGCGGCAGGTCCAAGGGGTTTTTGTGCATAGCAGCAAGATAGCACAGGAGAGGGCCGGGCAGTGGGTAGGAGAGCCTACTTATGTCGATACATTTATATTTATAAAACAGTGGATAAGGCGGTTAACCTAATCTTGTTTAGAAGGATTTGGAGGGGGACTCGTGGGCTGCCCCGACTCACATGTTCGGGTAGTTCGGGCCTTCACCCCCCTGCGGGACCACCCAGTTGATGTTCTGGGTCGGGTCCTTGATGTCGCAGGTCTTGCAGTGCACGCAGTTCTGGGCGTTGATCTGGAGCCGAGGGTTGCGGCCGTCCTGGTCGCGCACGATCTCATACACGCCGGCCGGGCAGTAGCGCTGCTCGGGCGCATCGTAGAGCGCGAGGTTCACGTTGATCGGCACCGACGCGTCCGCGAGCGTCAGGTGGCTCGGCTGGTTCTCCTCGTGGTTCGTCGCGGAAAGATAGACCGACGAGAGCTTGTCGAAGCTCACGATGCCGTCGGGCTTCGGGTAGTCGACGCGTGGATACTCGGAGGCCTTCCCGAGTTGCGTGTGGTCGGCGTGGATCCGGAAGGTCCATGGCGCCTTGCCCTGGAAGACGTACTGGTCGATGCCGGCGTAGATCACGCCGGCCCACAATCCCTGGTAGAACGACGGCCGGATGTTGCGCGCGCGGTGCAGCTCGTCCCAGAGCCAGGTGCGCTTGAGCTTCTCCGCATAGCCGGTCACTTCGCTCTGCGCGCCCCCCGCGAGCGCCTCGAACACCGCCTCCGCCGCGGTCATACCCGACTTCATCGCGAGATGCGATCCCTTGATCTTGGGCACGTTGAGAAACCCGGCGGTATCGCCGACCAGCATCCCGCCCGGAAAGGTCAGCTTGGGGATCGACTGGAAGCCGCCTTCGGACAGGGCCCGCGCGCCGTACGCGATGCGTCGACCGTCCGCGAGGGAAGGCCGGATCTCGGGATGCGTCTTGAAGCGCTGGAACTCGTCGAACGGGGAGAGGTGCGGATTCCTGTAATCGAGGCCGACCACGAACCCGACGGAGATCAGGTTCTCGCCGAAGTGATACAGGAAGGATCCGCCGTAGGTGTTCGAGGCGAGCGGCCAGCCGATGGTGTGGATCACCAAGCCGGGCCGGTGCTTCCCCGCGGGCGCCTCCCACAGCTCCTTGATGCCGATCCCGTAGGTCTGCGGATCGACGCCCTCGCGCAGGCTGAAGCGTTTGAACAGCGTCTTAGTGAGCGAGCCGCGGCAGCCTTCCGCGAAGACGGTCTGCTGCGCGTGCAGCTCGACCCCGCGCTGGAAGCTCCCCGTGTGGGTGCCGTCCTTCGCGACGCCCATGTCTCCGGTCGCCACGCCCCTGACGCTGCCGTCTTCGCGATAGAGCACTTCCGCCGCGGCGAAGCCGGCGTAGATCTCGACGCCCAGTTCCTCGGCCTGCTTCCCGAGCCAGCGACAGAGATTCCCGAGGCTGATGACGTAGTTGCCGTGGTTGCGAAAGAAAGGCGGCACCGGCAGCGGGTACGCCTTGCGCTCGGTGAGGAACATCACGCGGTCCGCGCGGGCCGGCGTCTCGACCGGTGCGCCTTTCTGCTTCCAGTCCGGGATGAGTTCGTTCAACGCGCGCGGCTCGAGCACCGCACCGGAGAGGATGTGCGCGCCGATCTCCGAACCTTTTTCGAGCAGACAGACGCTCAGCTCCCGCCCGGCTTCGCGTGCGAGTTGCTTCAGGCGGATCGCGCACGCGAGACCCGAGGGCCCGCCGCCCACGATCACGACGTCATACTCCATCGATTCGCGTTCCACCGCCTGCTCCCCGGTTTGCGCGCCGCGCACCCGCCCGACAAAGGCCAGCGCGACAATGCCCCGATTGTATAATCCGCGCGCTTCTCGCCACCAACATCCGCTCCGATGACTCAGCCGCGCAGAAAGCTCGTGCACACCGAGACCCTCCCGATCCGCTGGGGCGACATGGACGCGATGGGCCACGTCAACAACACCGTCTACTTCCGTTACATGGAGCAGGCGCGCATCAGCTGGTTCGACGCGCTCGGCGTGCGTCCGTCTCCGCGCGGCGCAGGCCCCGTGATCATCAACGCGAGCTGCACGTTCATGAAGCAGCTCGTCTATCCGGGCGACGTGGAGGTACGGACGTACGCAGGGAAGGTGGGCAACTCGAGCTTCGAGACCTGGCTCGAGATGCGGCCGAGCTACGACCCGGGAACGGTGTACGCGGAGGGCGCGGCGAAGGTCGTCTGGGTGGACTTCGACAAAGGGAAGTCGATCGCGCTGCCCGAGAAGATCC
Organism: uncultured beta proteobacterium; assembly: GCA_963747775.1. GTDB lineage: Bacteria > Pseudomonadota > Gammaproteobacteria > Burkholderiales > SG8-39 > JAGVSZ01. Next base: position 85,990 of record CAVVGT010000009.1, on the reverse strand, counting down.
GGCAGATCGTCTTGGGCTGAGGAGGAGCGATGGCCGCCGAGAAGCCGCTGTGGACGCCGAGCGAGGCGCAGATCGAGAACGCCAACGTCACGCACTTCGCGCGCATGGCCATCCGCGACTGGGGGCTGCGGCTCAACAACTATCCCGCGTTCTACCGCTGGTCGGTCGATCACCCGGAGCAGTTCTGGCGCTCGGTGTGGAAGTTCTGCGGCGTGCGCGGAGCGCACGGTGCGCGCGCGATGGTCGACGGCGGCAAGATGCCCGGGGCGCGGTTCTTCCCCGACGGCCGGCTCAACTTCGCGGAGAACCTGCTCGGGCGACGGGACGACGGGGACGCGCTCGTGTTCTGGGGCGAGGACAAGGTGAAGCGGCGCATGTCGCACGCCGAGCTGCAGGCGCTCGTGGCGCGGCTTGCCGAGGCCCTGCGCGCCGCGGGCGTCGCGCCGGGGGATCGAGTCGCCGGCTACCTACCGAACCTGCCCGAAACCGTGGCGGCGATGCTCGCGACGGCGAGCATCGGCGCCACCTGGTCATCCTGTTCGCCCGACTTCGGCGTGCAGGGCGTCCTGGACCGGTTCGGACAGATCGAGGCGAAGGTGCTCTTTACCGCCGACGGCTACTGGTACAACGGAAAGCCGGTCGGCGTGCTCGACAAGGTGCGGGACATCGTCGCGCAGCTGCCCTCGGTGCAGCGCACGGTCGTGGTGTCGTACCTGGACGAGCAGCCCGACGTCGCGCCGGTGCCGAATGCGCAGCGGCTTGCCGACTTCGTCGCGCCGCACGCGCCGGGCGACATCCGCTTCGAGCAGATGCCGTTCAACCACCCGCTGTACATCATGTACTCGTCGGGGACCACCGGTGTTCCCAAGTGCATCGTGCACGGCGCCGGCGGCACGCTGCTCAAGCACCTCAGCGAGCAGCAGCTGCACTCGGATCTCAAGCCGGGCGATCGCCTCTTCTACTTCACCACCTGCGGCTGGATGATGTGGAACTGGCTCGCATCGGGCCTCGCTTCGGGCGCCACGCTGCTGCTCTACGACGGCTCGCCTTTCGCCGCCGGCGGCACCATCCTGTTCGATTGCGCCGACGCCGAGGCGATGACCCACTTCGGCACCTCGGCGAAGTTCATCGACGAATGCAAGAAGCGCGGCCTCGCGCCGGTCCGGACGCATCGCCTGGAAGGGTTGCGGATGATCCTCTCGACCGGATCGCCGCTCGTCCCCGAGGGATTCGACTACGTCTACCGCTCGGTCAAGAAGGACGTGTGCCTCGCGTCGATCGCCGGCGGCACCGACCTCATCGGCTGCTTCGTGCTCGGCAATCCGATTCTTCCGGTGTGGCGCGGCGAGATCCAGTGCCGGGCGCTCGGCGTCGCGGTGGACGTGTTCGACGAGAGCGGGCACCCGATCCATGAGCAGAAGGGCGAGCTCGTTTGCACCCGGCCGTTCCCGTCGATGCCGGTCGGATTCTGGAACGACCGCGACGGGCGCAAGTATCACGCCGCCTATTTCGCCCGCTTTCCGAACGTGTGGCACCACGGCGATTACGTGGTGCTCACCAAGCACGACGGAATGGTGATTCATGGCCGGTCGGACGCGGTGCTCAATCCGGGCGGCGTGCGCATCGGCACTGCGGAGATCTATCGCCAGGTCGAGCAGCTCGACGAGGTAGCGGAGTCGCTGGTGGTTGGGCAGGACTGGCAGGGAGACGTGCGCGTGGTGCTGTTCGTGCGGCTGCGCGAGGGGTTGACGCTCGACGACGCGCTGGTCGCGAAGATCAAGAGCCGGATCCGCGTCAACACGACACCGCGCCACGTCCCGGCCAAGATCGTCCCGGTCACCGACATCCCGCGCACTCGCAGCGGCAAGATCGTCGAGCTGGCCGTCCGCAACCTCGTCCACGGACAGCCGGTCAGGAACGTCGAGGCGCTCGCCAATCCGGAAGCGCTCGAGCAGTTTCGCGCGCGCGGGGAGCTTGCTAGTTAGGAAAGCTCCAGTCTGTCCGAAGCATGAAGCGGGGCCAGAAGGGGAGGTATCCCTCTTAGTTCAGACTTCCCTAGGCGAGCAATCCCGCGACGGTCGCCCGGTACCACGCCGCGGTCGAGTCTTCCGCAGGATGGCGTCCCTCGCGAACCGCCCACCGCCCGCCGACCATCACGTCGCGCACGAGGCCACGCCCGCCGGCGAATACGAGCGCATCGAGGATCGCATCGTCGCCGCGACCGGCCAGGTCGACGTGCCCGTCGTCGAGCACGACGAGGTCCGCGCGGCAACCCGGCGCAATACTCCCCGCCGGACGCCCCAGTGCCTGTGCGCCGCCGCGCGTCGCCGCCACCCACAACGTTGCACCGACCGAAGGACGCGCGGCAGAGGCCGCCACGTTGCGCTCGAGACGGACCATTCGCTGCGCGTACTCGAGCAGGCGGAGCTCCTCCGCCGGATCGCGCGACACGTGGCTGTCGCTGCCGATGCCCCAGCGGCCCCCGGCGGCAAGGAAATCGGGCAGCCGGAAGACGCCGTCGCCGAGGTCGGCCTCGGTGCCCGGGCAGAGGCCGGCGACCGCACCGCTGGCGGCGAGACCGGCGAGCTCGGCGTCGTCGAGATGCGTGCCATGCACGAGGCACCACCGCGCATCGGGCGCCGCATGGTCGAGCAGCCACGCCACCGGGCGCCGGCCGCTCCACGCCACGCAGTCGTCCACTTCCTTGCGCTGTTCGGCGGCGTGAACGTGGATCGGCGCGGTCCGATCGATGGTGGTGATCCCGGCGACGAGGTCCGCGAGCTGCGTCGGGCTCACCGCACGCAGCGAGTGCGCCGCGACGCCCACGCGCAGATCCGGACCGGACTGCGCACGCGCACGCTGCACGATCTCGAGGACGCTACCGGGCGAACTTGCGAAACGCGCCTGCGCGGCGCTGAGGGGGGCGGCGCCGAACCCGCCGTGCGCATAGAGCGTCGGGAGAAGCGTGAGGGCGATGCCGGCCTCCTGCGCGGCGCGCACGTGCGCGAGCGACATCTCGGCCGGATCGGCGTACGCCGCGCCATCGGGCGCATTGTGGAGGTAATGGAACTCCGCAACGGCGGTGTAGCCGTTCTTGAGCAACTCGGTGTAGAGCTGGGCGGCGATGGCGTGCGCGTCGTCCGGCCCGAGCCGGGCGACGAATCGGTACATCGTCTCGCGCCACGTCCAGAAGTTGTCCCGACCGGCCGCACCGCGCTGCTGCGCGAGCCCGGCCATCGCCCGCTGGAACGCATGCGAGTGAAGGTTCGGCATGCCCGGGATGAGCGGTCCGGCCACGCGTTCCGCCCCGTCGGCGAGCGCACCCGGCGTCGCGGCCACGATCGTTCCTGACGAGTCGACCTCGAGGAGGACGTCGCTCGCCCAGCCTGCGGGCAGCAGCGCGCGCGCGGCGAAGAGGCGTGCCGTCATCGTGCCGGCAGGTATTCGGAGATCTCGATCAAATTCCGATCCGGATCGCGCAGGTAGACCGAGCGGATCGGACCGGTCGCGCCAGTGCGCAGGACGGGCCCTTCGATGATCGAGGCGCCGAGCGCGTCCAGGCGCGCGACGACGTCGTCGAGCGGTCGGTCCGCGATGAAGCACAGATCGAGCGCGCCCGGCGTCGGGCGTTGCGCCTTCGGCTCGAACTCCTTGCCGACCTCATGCAGGTTGATCTTCTGTCGGCCGAAGCGCAGCGCCTTGCGGCCGGCGCCGAAGGTCTCGAGGCTCATCCCGAGCACCCGCGTGTAGAACTCGACGCAGCGGTCGAGGTGTGTCGTGGTGAGCACGAGATGGTCGAGGTGATCGATCACGAAGCGGCTCCCTGGAGGCTTCCTAGTATAGTGCGGCCCGATGGCCACCCCGCGGTGGGACACGCTCTGGACCAACGCCCGCATCGCGACGATGCGGGCAGGGCGCTACGCCGCCATCGCGCCCGGGGCGATTGCCGCGCGCGGAGCGGTGATCGAGTGGGTCGGACCGAGCGCGAGCCTGCCCGCCGCGCCCCACGCGCTCGCGCGTGAAGTACGCGATGTCGGCGGCCGATGGATCACGCCGGGGCTGCTGGACTGCCATACGCACCTTGTCTACGCCGGCAACCGAGCGCGCGAGTTCGAGCTGCGGCTGCAGGGCGCCACCTACGAAGCGCTCGCGCAGGCCGGCGGCGGGATCGTCTCTACCGTCGCGGCGACCCGTGCAGTCCCGGAAGAAGTCCTCGAGGCGCAGTCGATGCGCCGCCTGCGGGCGCTGCTCGATGAGGGCGTGACCACGATCGAGATCAAGTCCGGGTACGGCCTCCGGACCGACGCCGAGCTCAAGCAGCTGCGGGTGGCGCGGCGCCTCGGCGCCGCCGCACCGGTGACGGTGCGCACGACGTTCCTGGGCGCGCACGCGGTGCCGTCCGAGTTCAAGGAACGTGCCGACGCCTATGTGGCGTATGTGTGCGAAGAGATGCTGCCGGCGGTCGCGGACGCCGGTCTGGCCGACGCGGTCGACGCCTTCTGCGAGGGCATCGCCTTCTCGCCGGCGCAGACGGCGCGCGTCTTCGAGCGCGCCGGCACGCTCGGTCTGCCGGTCAAGTTGCACGCGGACCAGCTCTCCGATCTCGGCGGTGCGGCACTGGCCGCCCGCTTCCGCGCGCTGTCCGCCGATCACCTCGAGTACACGAGCGAGACGGGCGTGCGCGCCCTGGCGGAGGCCGGCACGGTTGCCGTGTTGCTGCCGGGTGCGTTCTATTTCCTGCGCGAGTCCCGGACGCCGCCGGTCCAGCTGTTGCGGGACCACGGCGTCCCGATCGCGGTGGCGACCGATTGCAATCCGGGTTCCGCGCCGATGACCTCGATCCTGCTCGCGCTCAACATGGCGTGCACGCTGTTCCGCCTCACGCCCGAAGAGGCGTTGGCCGGTGTCACTTGTCACGCCGCGCACGCGCTCGGGATGGCGGGCACGCACGGATCGCTCGAACCCGGAAGGGCGTGTGACCTGGCCGTGTGGGAGATCGACGAGCCGGCCGAGCTCGCCTATTCGATCGGCGCCAATCCCTGCGTCGAGGTCGTCAAGGCGGGCGTCCGGCGCGCCCTGCCCCAGGCGAGGACCGCGAGGATGAGTGCGCGGTCGAGGTAGACCCCGACGATCCCCCAAAACGGGGGTTCCAGAATGGGGACGCCGGCATCGATCTGCTCCGTGGTTGAGTTAGCGCAAGCCGGCTGGCGGCGCCGGACGGTACGTTTTGCCGTCCCCACCCGGGCCTGGCCATGAGTCCTGTCGGCATTTCTCTCGCGTTCGCGGTGGCCTTGGGCCTGTTCGTATGGCTGGCCTGGCGCAAGCTCGCCATCGTGGCCGCATTGCAGCCGGAGCTGCGCTGGGACGTGCCGGTCGAGCGGCTCAAGCGGGTCGTGATCAACGGCTTTCTGCAGTCGCGCATGCTGCACGGCGACTTCAAACCGGGACTGATGCACTCGGTCATCTTTGCCGGTTTCATGATCCTGTTGATACGCAAGGTGCAGCTGCTGGTGATCGGGTGGAACGAGCCGTTCGTGTATCCGGGCGCGTTTGGCGCCGGATTCGCGTGGGTGAAGGACCTGGTCGAACTCGCGGTCCTCGCGGCCGTCGGCTACGGCTTCTGGCGGCGCTTCTGGCATCCGGCGCGCCGGCTGGAGCCGAACCGGGAAGCGATCGTGATCCTCGGCCTGATCACCGCGATCGTGGTGACCGATTTCCTGTTCGACGGATTTCGCTTCACGCTGCTGTCGGGGGCGCACCCGGGCGTCGCGCACGAGCGCGCGTACGCGTTCGTCGGCAACGCCCTCGCGAGCGGTCTTGCCAGCCTGTCCCCGACGGCGCTGACGCTCGGGTACCACCTGTCGTATTGGGCGCAGATCCTGACGGTGTTTGCGTTCCTGGTCTGGCTGCCGCTTGGGGAACACTTTCACATCGTCACGGCGCTGCCGGCGCTGTTCTTTGCACGCCGGCCCGGCGGGCCGTTGAACGTCGTGCCGGCCGTCGACCTGGACCGGCTGATGAACCAGGGCGGCGATGACGAAATCCGCGTCGGCATCCGGACCGCGCAGGACCTGTCGTGGAAGGACGGGTTCGATGCCTTCACCTGCACCGAGTGCGGCCGCTGCAAGGACGCCTGCCCGACCTTCCTGACCGGCAAACCGTTGTCGCAGAAATGGGTCCACGACAGCGTCAAGCATCACCTGATCGCGGAACGCGAACACCTCCTGCACGCGCACGAAACGACGCTGCCGGCGCTGATCGGCGAGGTGATCAGCGATGACACGTTGTGGGCGTGCACAACCTGCGGCTACTGCGAAGTCGCCTGCCCGATCGAGCTGGAGCACCTGGGCAAGTTCTTCAGGCTGCGCCAGCACCGCGTGATGATGGACGGCGAGTTCCCGTCGGAGCTGAAAGGCGTATTCGAGGCGTACGAGGCGACCAGCAACCCGTGGGGCCTGCCGCAGGATCAGCGCGGCGACTGGGCGAAGGGTCTCGACGTGCCGGTGGTCACCTCGAGGGAGCAGGCCGCGGCGCTTGAGTACCTCTTCTATGTCGGTTCGGCGCAGTCGTACGATCCGCGCGGCCAGAAGATCGCGCGCGCGTTCGTGCAGATCCTGCGCGCGGCAAACGTGAAGTTCGGCATCCTGGGCGGGGCGGAGACCTCCACCGGCGAATGCGTGCGGCGCGCCGGCAACGAAATGCTGTTCCAGACCCTCGCGCCACGGTTGATCGAGACGCTGAACGGCCTTGGCGTCGAGCGCATCGTCACCTGCGATCCGCACGCGTTCAACACGCTGAAGAACGAATACGCGGCGTTCGGCGGCCGCTACGACGTGGTCCATCACACGCAGCTGATCGCGGAGCTGCTCGCCCAGGGCCGACTCAAGGTCGCGCCGCGGTTCGAGCGCGTGCTGCTGCACGATCCGTGCTATCTGGGCCGCCACAACGCCGAGTTCGATGCGCCACGAACGGTGCTGGCGCGCGTGGCGCGCGATGCGCCGCTGGAGTTCGAACTGCATCGCGAGCGCGCGATGTGCTGTGGTGCGGGCGGCGGCCGCATGTGGATGGAAGAGCGCATCGGCAAGCGCATCAACATCGCGCGCGCCGAGCAGGCGCTGCCGCTGCAGCCGAAGACGATCGCGACCGCGTGCCCCTATTGCGCGATCATGCTGACCGACGGTTTGAGCGCAACCGGGAAGGCGGACAACATCGCCACCCGCGATATCGCCGAACTCGTGGCGGAAGCGCTGGCCTGAAGACGAGGACCTGACGCGTGCGGGGTACGCCTCGCTCGGGCCGGCCCCTGAGTTCGGCCACACGGCGCTCCGGATCGGTCGCGGGGAACGGCGGGGTCGCCGAGTCGCTCGCCTAAGCGCTGCGCGCGGTCTCCAGCATGCGTTCCAGCATCGCGCGAAGAAGCGGGCGAAGGCGGGCGGCGCGCGACTCGTCGAACGCAAAAGGCGGTGCCTCGATCATGTAGGTGATCTCGGCGAGCTCGAGCTGGATCGCGTGGACACGCGCATTGGGCTGGCCGTACCGCCGCGTGATGTAGCCACCCTTGAACCGGCCGTTAAGGACGGTTGTGTAACCCACCGCGCGCTGCGCAATGGCCGCGACGGCTTCGATGATCTCCGGCGCGCACGATCGTCCTCCGGCCGTCCCGAGGTTGAAGTCCGGCAGCCGGCCGGAAAAGAATCGCGGCACTTCCGAGGCGATCGAGTGCGCATCCCACAGCAGCGCATAGCCGTGCGCCGTGCGCAGGCGATCGAGCTCCCGCCCGAGCTGCGCGTGGTAGGGCCGCCAGTACCGCTCGACGCGCAGGGCGATCTCGGCGTCGTCCGGAAGGGCGCCGTCGCGGTAGACCGCAGCGCGCGCAAAAGTATCGACCGGGACGAGCCCGGTGGTGTCCTGGCCGGGGTACAGGCTGGCGTTGTCGGGTGACCGGTTGAGGTCGACGACGTAGCGCGAGTGGGTCGCGACCAGCACCGAGGCGCCGAGCGCATTGAGAAAGTCGTAGAGCCGCTCGAGGTGCCAGTCGGTGTCGGGCAGGAGCAGGGCTGCTTTGGTCAGGCGCGGCGCCAGATCCGGCGGGAGATAGGTGCCGACGTGGGGCATCGAGACAAGCAGCGGTGCCGTGCCGGCCCGGAACGCGAAGACATCCATCAGCGTGGCTCCGGGTGGGATGGCAGCAGCCCCGCCACGAAGCGGTGGAACACACCCGCCTCGACGAGACGCTGGATCGCGGCGATGTCGGGCGCGAAGTAGCGGTCGTGGTCGTAGAAAGCGACTTCCTCGCGCACGAGCGCGAGGGCCTCGGCGAGGCGGGGCGAAGTCGCGAGCGGCTTGCGGAACTCGATGCCCTGCGCGGCGGCGAGAAGCTCGATCGCCACGATCCCGGCGGCATTGCCCGCCATGTCGCCGAGGCGGCGTGCCGCAAACGTGGCCATGCTGACGTGGTCCTCCTGGTTCGCGGACGTCGGCAGGCTGTCGATGCTCGCCGGATGCGCGAGGCTCTTGTTCTCGCTTGCCAGAGCGGCTGCGGTCACCTGCGGCACCATGAACCCGGAGTTCACTCCGCCGTGCTCGACGAGGAACGGCGGTAGCCCGGAAAGCGTGGCGTCGATCAGCAGCGCAATGCGCCGCTCGGCGAGCGACCCGACCTCGGCGATCGCCACGGCGAGCGCGTCGGCGGCGAGGGCGACGGGCTCGGCGTGGAAGTTGCCGCCGGAGAGCACCTCTCCGGTCTCCGCAAAGACGAGCGGGTTGTCGGTCACGCTGTTCGCTTCGACCTCGAAGGCATGTGCGGCAAAGCGCAGGCTGTCGAGGCAGGCGCCCATGACCTGCGGCTGACAGCGCAGGCTGTAAGGGTCCTGCACGCGCGGATCGTCGTCGAGGTGCGAGCGGCGGATCGCGCTGTCGCGCAGCAGGCCGAGGTAGGCGGCCGCCAGCTCGCGCTGTCCAGCATGGCCGCGCAGCGCGTGAATGCGCGGATCGAAAGGCGTATCACTGCCGGCGGCGGCGTCGACCGACATCGCGCCCCCGACCACCGCGGCCGCGAACACGTCCTCGACGGCGAAGAGCCCGGTCAGCGCGAGCGCGGTGGAGACCTGCGTGCCGTTGAGTGCCGCGAGCCCTTCTTTGGGGGCGAGTCGCAGCGGTGCGAGACCCGCGCGGCGCAGCGCATCGACGGCTGGGAGTCGCTCACCGCCGACGCGGACGTCCCCGATCCCGAGCAGCGTCAGGGCGAGATGCGCGAGCGGCGCGAGATCTCCCGAAGCGCCAACCGAACCCTTCGCGGGAATACACGGATAGATGCCGTTGTTGTACAGCGCGACAAGGAGATCGACGAGCTCCTGCCGGACGCCCGAGGCGCCGCGGGCGAAGCTCGCAATCTTCAGCGCCAGGACCAGGCGGACCGTCCCGTCGTCGAGGAGCGGGCCGATACCCGCCGCATGCGACAGCACAATGTTGGTCTGCAGCCGCTCCAGCTGGTCCGCCGGAATGCGCGTCTGCGACAGGCGTCCGAATCCGGTGTTGATGCCGTAGGCGGGCTTGCCGCTCTCGAGGATGCTCGCCACGGCGGCCGCGGACGCGGCGATGACCGGACCGCACACCGTTGCCAAGACAACCGGAGCGCCGTCGCGCGCGATGGCGCGGAGCGCCTCGAGCGTCAGCGGTCTTGCGCCGATTTCGACGGTCATCGCTCTACCGGAGCATCGGGAGGTCGAGGCCCTGTCCGCGTGCGCACGCGATCGCCGCATCGTAGCCCGCGTCCGCATGCCGCATCACCCCGGTCGCGGGATCGTTCCAGAGCACGCGCTCAAGGCGTCGAGCGGCGGCATCCGTGCCGTCGCAGACGATCACCACGCCGGCGTGCTGCGAGTAACCCATTCCGACGCCGCCGCCGTGATGGAAGGACACCCAGGTCGCGCCGCTCGCGGTATTGAGCAGCGCGTTCAGCAGCGGCCAGTCGGACACGGCATCGGAGCCGTCGCGCATCGCCTCGGTCTCGCGGTTCGGGCTCGCGACCGAGCCCGAGTCGAGGTGGTCGCGCCCGATCACGATCGGCGCCTTCAGCTCGCCCGTGCGTACCATCTCGTTGAAGGCGAGCCCGGCCTTGTGCCGCTCGCCGAGCCCGAGCCAGCAGATGCGTGCCGGCAGCCCCTGGAACTGGATCCGGGTGCGCGCCAGGTCGAGCCACTGCTGCAGCGGGCGGTCGTGCGGGAAGAGCTCGCGCACCTTCGCGTCGGTGCGGTAGATGTCTTCGGGGTCGCCCGAGAGCGCCACCCAGCGGAACGGCCCGCGCCCGACGCAGAACATCGGCCGGATGTACGCGGGCACGAAGCCGGGGTACGCGAAGGCGTCGTCGACGCCGACGTTCCTCGCCTCCTGGCGGATGTTGTTGCCGTAGTCCACGCACGGGATGCCCAGCGCCTGGAAGCCGAGGATCGCGCGCACGTGGTGGCCGATCGACTCGCGCGCGGAGATGGCGACCTCCTCGGAATCGCGCTTCTGGAGATCGAACCACTTCTCGACCGACCAGTGCTCCGGGAGATAGCCGTGCGCGGGATCGTGGGCGGAGGTCTGGTCGGTGACGAGCGCCGGTTTCGGCCCGCCGGCGCGAGCGCGCTTGAGGATCTCGGGCAGGATCTCCGCCGCGTTGCCGAGCAGACCGACCGATACCGCGCGCTTCTCCGCGGTCGCTTTCTGGATGATGGCGAGCGCGTGGTCGAGCGTGTCGGCGCGCTCGTCGAGGTAGCCGGTCTTGACGCGCATGTCGATCCGCGAGGCCTGGCACTCGATCGCGAGCATCGAGGCCCCGGCCATCGTCGCCGCAAGCGGCTGGGCGCCGCCCATGCCGCCGAGCCCGGCGGTGAGGATCCACTTGCCGGACCAGTCGCCCCCGCAATGCTGGCGGCCGGCTTCGGCGAACGTCTCGTAAGTGCCCTGCACGATGCCCTGGCTGCCGATGTAGATCCAGGAGCCGGCGGTCATCTGGCCGTACATCATCAGGCCCTTGCGATCGAGCTCGTTGAAGTGCGCCCAGTCGGCCCACTTCGGCACCAGGTTCGAGTTGGCGATCAGCACGCGCGGCGCATCGACGTGCGTGCGGAACACGCCGACCGGCTTGCCGGACTGGACGAGCAGCGTCTGATCGTCTTCCAGCCGGCGCAGGGTCTCGACGATGCGATCGAAGGCGGCCCAGTCGCGCGCGGCCTTCCCGATACCGCCGTAGACGACGAGTTCCTCCGGCCGCTCGGCCACCTCGGGATCGAGGTTGTTCTGGATCATCCGCAGCGGCGCTTCGGTGAGCCAGCTTCTTGCGCTCAGCGCGCTGCCGCGCGGGGCGCGGACGACTCGTTTGGTCATTGCCAGACCTTGCGTGCGGTCTCGAGCATGACGTCGAGCTTGCGCCACTGCTCGTCCTCGGTCAGGAGGTTGCCCGCGATCCCGGAGGCGAAGCCGCACTGCGGACTGAGCGCGAGCTGGTCGAGCGGAAGGAACCGGCTCGCCTGATCGATCCGGCGCGCGAGCTCGTCCACGGTCTCCACGCGTCCGGTCTTGGTGGTGATCAGGCCGAGCACGGCGACCTTGCCCTTCGGAACGAAGCGCAGCGGCTCGAAACCGCCGGCCCGCTCGGTGTCGTACTCGAGGAGCAGGCGATCGAACGCGAGGCCGTTGAACAAGCGCTCCGCGATCGCATCGTAGGTGCCTTCGCGGTGCCACATGCTCGCACGATTGCCGCGACAGATGTGAACGCCGAGCGTCGTGCGTCCCTTGAGCCCGGCGACGACCGCATTGTCGGCGGCGATCGCGCGATCGAGATTCCGGAGCGGATCGGCGCCGCTCTCCCGCATGCGCGCGAGGGTAGGCGGATCAACGTAGCCCGTGTAGCTGGGTTCGTCGAGTTGAATGTAGTCACACCCCGCGCCGGCCAGTTCCTCGACCATTTGCCGCTGAATGCGCACCACGTCGGCGAGAAAAGCGTCGGAATCGGCGTACACCGCGTGCGAGCGCTCGATGTCGCACATTTGCGCGACCCGATCGGGACCCATCAGCGTCACCTTCACCGGCCGCGTCGCCGCGTCGCGCGCGAATCGGTACTCCTCCATCGGAAAGTTGCGCAGGAGCCGCAGCCGTGCCGTCGCCGGTGCGCGGAAGCTCACCACGGCGTCGTCGCCTTTGGTGAGCGGGCGTTCGTGCGCGCCGCGGTTGTCCGGATGCTGGAGAAAATTGCGCCATGAGCCGCCCCAGAGGTCCCAGCCCTCCACCTCGGAGAAGCTGACCTGCCAGTTCAGGCGCCGGAACTCCCCGTCGGTGACGACCGGCAGGCCGTGGCGCTGCTGCTCGGCGATCACCGCGCGGATGGCGGCATCCTGCGCGGCCCTCAGTGCCTCCGCATCCGCCTGACCCGCGGCGTGACGCAGGAACGTCTCCTTCAGGGCTTCGGGGCGAAGCAGACTGCCGACGTGGTCGACTCGCGAGGGGCTCATGACGGGAGACAGGCTAGGGGAGCGACCGACCGGCGTCAACCGATCCGCCGGCGTTCGTTGCGTCAATCGGTGCGCCGCACATAGAATGACCGCTCAAACGGAGAGGGGAGTCGATCCATGAGCAAATCGCTCGCATTCGTCGTCGCGTCGGTGCTCGCTTGCGCGGCGCCGTTCGCCGCCCACGCCCAGAAGGTCGTGCTCGGCATGAGCGGCTGGACCGGGTTCCAGCCGCTCAAGCTCGCGGAACTCGCCGGGATCTTCAAGAAGAACGGCGTCGACATCGAGATCCGCTTCATTGCGCCGGTGCAGCGATCCGCCGCGCTCGCCGCCGGGGCGCTCAACGCCGCGGCCACTACGGTGGACCAGCAGATCGTCTGGACCTCGGCCGGCATTCCGACCGTCCAGGTGGCACTGATCGACAAATCGAACGGCGGAGACGGCATCGCCGTGCGCGGGAACATCAACAGCATCAAGGAGCTCAAGGGCAAGTCGGTCGCCGTCGACGGTCCCGGGACGGTGCAGCACTTCATGCTGTCCTACATCCTGGAGAAGAACGGGCTCTCCATCCGCGACGTGATCCGCAATACCATGGGTGCGCAGCCTGCCGCGCAGTCGTTCGTCGCCGGGCAGAACGACGCGGCGGTGACCTATGAGCCGTATCTGTCCACGGTGCGCGCCAAGCCCGACGCCGGCAAGATCCTGGTGACGAGCCAGCAATATCCGGTCGTCATCGACGTGCTGGTGTTCAGGACCGATTTCATCCAGCAGCACCCGAAGGTGGTGAAGGCGACGGTCGAGAGCTTCTTCGAGGCCCTCGACATGATCAAGCGCGAGCCGGCGAAGGCGTACGAGCTGATGGGCAGCGTCGTCAAGCAACCGGGCGACGCGTTTGCGAAGTCGGCGGCCTTCATCACCTGGCAGGACCGCGCCGCCAACAAGGCGTACTACGCGAAGGAGCATCAGGAGTTCGTGGAGTTCGCGATTCGGGTCCTCAAGTCGAACCGGGTGATCGAGAAGGAGCCGACGGCGAAGCAGATGATCGACCTGCGCTTCCTCTAGGCGCGAGGCGCGTGCGCCCGGGACGGCCGCCGACGCGGCCCCGGGCGCTTTTCTTTTGCTCCGGAGTCCCATGTTCGAGCCCCTGAAGCCCGTCTCGCCATTCGCGAAGATCGCGCTCGGCACGGCGTTCTTCGTGCTGTTCATCGGCGCCTGGGCGCTCGTCACGTTCGGCGGCGTGATCGACGGGATGTTCCTCAAGGATCCGATCTATACGCTCAAGACCGGGCTCAATCTCTTCGTCGAATTCGGATTCCTCCACGACGTCGGGATCACGGTCTTTCGCGTGGTCGGCGGCTTCGTTCTCGCCGCGCTGGTGGCCGTGCCGCTCGGCATCCTCATGGGCGCGTTCAAGCCGGTCGAGGCGTTCCTCGAGCCGTTCGTATCCTTCGCGCGCTATCTGCCCGCCTCGGCATTCATCCCGCTCCTGATCCTGTGGGCAGGGGTCGGCGAGGCGCAGAAGCTCGCCGTGATCTTCATCGGGTCGGTGTTCCAGGTCATCTTGATGGTGGCGCTGATCATCGGCTCCACCCGGCGCGACCTGGTCGAGGCGGCCTATACGCTCGGCGCCGATGCAAGCGGGATCGTCAAGCGCGTGATGCTCCCCGGGGCCGCACCGCAGATTGCCGAGACGCTGCGCCTCGTGCTCGGCTGGGCCTGGACCTACGTGATCGTCGCCGAGCTGGTGGGCGCGGAGAGCGGCATCGGCCACATGATCATGGACAGCCAGCGGCTGCTCGACACCGGGCAGATGATCTTCGGCATCTTGACGATCGGCGTCATCGGACTGGCGTCGGACTTCGCGTTCAAGCGCGTGAATCAGCGGCTGTACCCCTGGGCGTTCTGACCGGTGAGCAAGCTCGTCGTCGACGGCGTGTCACGGGTGTTTCCGGGAGTCCGGGGCGGTCCGCCGACCCGGGCGCTGGAGCAGTCCCATCTCCAGGTCGCCGACAACGACTTCATCTGCATCCTCGGTCCGTCGGGCTGCGGCAAGTCGACGCTGCTGCGCATCGTCGCTGCGCTCGATCGGCCGACCACCGGCCGCGTGCTGCTCGACGGCCAGCCGGTGGTGCGGCCGGGGCCGGACCGCGGGATGGTGTTCCAGTCCTACACGCTCTTTCCCTGGTTGACCGTGCAGCAGAACATCTGCTTCGGTCTCCGGGAAAAGGGCGTGCCGCAGCCGGAGCAGGACCGGATGGCGGCGCACTTCATCGAGCGCGTCGGGCTGCGCGGCTTCGAGCGGCACTACCCGAAAATGCTGTCCGGCGGCATGCAGCAGCGCACCGCCCTCGCGCGGGCGCTGGCGAACGACCCGAAGATCCTGCTCCTCGACGAGCCGTTCGGCGCCCTCGACAACCAGACGCGCGCGCTGATGCAGGAGCTGCTGCTGGGGATCTGGGAGGCAGACCGCACGACGGTCCTATTCGTCACCCACGACATCGATGAGGCGATCTTCATGGCGAACCGGGTTGCGGTGATGAGCGCGCGCCCGGGCCGCATCAAGTCGGACGTCCGCATCGATCTGCCGCACCCTCGACACTACACCGTCAAAACCACGCCGGAGTTCTCCGCCTACAAGGCTCGCCTCACCGAAGAGATCCGGGCCGAGTCGATCAAGGCGGCCGCAATGGACGCCTGACGGCGCTCGGCGACCGGCCACCGTGCATCACGCCTCAAACATCATCGCGCCGGCGTTGAGCACCGGGGGGATTCGGGTTATCATCCTCCATCCCGGCTGCTGGTTTTTCGATGACCAAGTATGTGTTCGTGTCGGGCGGGGTCGTCTCCTCCCTGGGGAAGGGGATAGCCGCCGCTTCCCTCGCCGCAATCCTCGAATCCCGCGGCATCAAAGTCACCCTCCTCAAGCTCGATCCCTACATCAACGTCGATCCCGGCACGATGAGCCCTTTCCAGCACGGAGAGGTGTTCGTCACCGAGGACGGTGCCGAGACCGACCTGGATCTCGGGCACTACGAGCGCTTCCAGAGCGCCCGGATGAGGAAGTCGAACAACTTCACCACCGGGCAGATCTACGAGAGCGTGATCAAGCGGGAGCGCCGCGGCGACTACCTGGGCCGCACCGTCCAGGTCATCCCGCACATCACCGACGAGATCAAGAGCTTCATCGCCCGCGGTGCGGCCGGCGCCGACGTGGCGATCGTCGAGATCGGCGGCACCGTCGGCGACATCGAGTCGCTGCCGTTCCTCGAAGCGGTGCGCCAGATGCGCCAGGAGCTCGGGCAGCGCAACACCTGCTATGTCCATCTCACGCTCGTGCCGTACATCAAGTCGGCGGGCGAGATCAAGACCAAGCCGACGCAGCATTCGGTCAAGGAGCTGCGCGAGATCGGGATCCAGGCCGACGCACTGCTCTGCCGCTGCGAGAAACCGGTGCCCGACGAGGAGCGGCGCAAGATCGCGCTGTTCACCAACGTTCCGGTCGAGGCCGTCATTTCCGTCTGGGACGTTGACTCGATCTACAAGATCCCGAGCATGCTGCATCACCAGATGCTCGACGAGATCGTCTGTCATCGGCTCGACATTCTCGCGCGGCCGGCCGATCTGTCCCCCTGGGATCGGCTCGTCAGCGCGCTGGAACATCCGCTGCATCACGTCACCGTGGCGCTGGTCGGGAAGTATGTCGACCTCACCGAGTCGTACAAGTCGCTCACCGAAGCGCTGATCCACGCCGGCATCCACACCCGGAGCAAGGTCGAGATCCGCTACATCGACTCCGAGTCGATCGAGAGCGAGGGGGTCGGCGCGCTGAAGGGCGCCGATGCGATCCTGGTGCCCGGCGGCTTCGGCAAGCGCGGCATCGAGGGCAAGATCCGGGCGATCCAGTACGCGCGCGAGCAGCGCCTTCCATACCTCGGCATCTGCCTCGGCATGCAGCTCGCGGTCATCGAGTTCGCGCGGCACAAGGCCGGCCTCGAGCACGCGAACAGCACCGAATTCGACCCCGACACGCCTCATCCCGTGATCGCGTTGATCACCGAATGGCAGAATGCCGACGGGAAGATCGAGCGGCGCGACGAGCGGTCGAATCTCGGCGGCACGATGCGCCTCGGCGCCCAGCCGGCGGACGTGGTCCCCGGCACGCTCGTGCACCGGATCTACAAGAGTGACGTCGTCAACGAGCGGCACCGCCACCGCTACGAGGTCAACAACCACTACCTCCCCAGGCTGGAGGCCGTCGGGCTGAAGGTCGCGGCGCGGACCAAGGCGGAGTCGCTCTGTGAACTGATCGAGTTGCCCGACCATCCGTGGTTCGTCGGCTGCCAGTTCCACCCCGAGTTCACGTCGACGCCGCGCGGCGGACATCCGCTCTTCAAGAGCTTCATCGAAGCCGCGCTCACGCACCAGGCCGGGCAGGAGAAGCCGGTGGTCGCGGCGGCTTAGCAGAATGAAGCTCTGCGGCTTCGAAGCCGGTTTAGATAAACCTCTCTTCCTGATCGCGGGCCCGTGCGTCGTCGAATCGCGCGCGCTCGCGCTCGATACGGCGGGGAAGCTGAAGGAGATCTCCGCGGCGCTGGGGGTGCCCTTCGTCTACAAGTCGTCGTACGACAAGGCGAACCGCAGCTCCGGCAAGTCGTTCCGCGGCCTCGGGATGGACAAAGGGCTCGAGATACTCGCCGAGGTGCGCAAGTCGATCGGCGTCCCGGTCCTGACCGACGTGCACGAGATCGGGGAGGTGCGCGAGGTCGCGGCGGTGGTCGACGTGCTCCAGACGCCCGCGTTCCTGTGCCGGCAGACCGACTTCATCGCCGCGGTGGCATCGGCCGGCAAGGCGGTCAACATTAAGAAAGGCCAGTTCCTCGCGCCGGGCGACATGAAGAACGTCGTCGAGAAGGCGCAGGCGGCTGCGCGCGCCGCCCATCCGGGCGACGCGGGCGCGGACGACCACATCATGGTGTGCGAGCGGGGCGCCTCCTTCGGGTACAACAACCTCGTCTCCGACATGCGCTCGCTCGCGATCATGCGCGAGACCGGGCGTCCGGTCGTCTTCGACGCGACGCACTCGGTGCAGCTGCCCGGCGGGCAGGGCACGTCGAGCGGCGGCCAACGCGAGTTCGTTCCGGTGCTCGCGCGTGCGGCGGTCGCGGTCGGCATTGCCGGCGTATTCATGGAGACGCACCCGAACCCGGAGAAAGCGCTGTCCGACGGACCGAACGCCTGGCCGCTCGGCCAGATGCGCGGGCTGCTCGAGACGCTCAAGGAGATCGATGCGCTGGTGAAGCGGCGCGGCTTCGCGGAGCAGGGGCTCTGAAGTCGGGGCGGAACCGAGCAGACAACTAGAAAGGCAAGGGAGACATGAGTTCGATCGTCGACGTGGTCGCACGGGAGATCCTCGATTCGCGAGGCAACCCCACCGTGGAAGCCGATGTGTTGCTCGAATCGGGCGTGATGGGGCGCGCGGCGGTTCCTTCGGGCGCATCCACCGGCTCGCGCGAGGCGCTCGAGCTGCGCGATGGCGACCGGCAGCGCTATCTGGGCAAGGGGGTGCTCAAGCCGGTCGAGCACATCAACACCGAGATCTCCGAGGCGATCATGGGGCTCGACGCCTCGGAGCAGAGCTTCATCGACCGCACGCTGATCGACCTCGACGGCACCGAGAACAAGGCGCGCCTCGGTGCCAATGCCGTGCTCGCCGTGTCGATGGCGGTGGCGAAGGCGGCAGCGGAGGAATCGGGCCTGCCGCTTTACCGCTACTTCGGCGGCTCGGGCGCGATGCAGATGCCGGTCCCCATGATGAACGTGGTGAACGGCGGCGCGCACGCGAACAACAACCTCGACCTCCAGGAGCTGATGATCATCCCGATCGGGGTGCTCAGCTTCCGCGAGGCGCTCCGCTGCGGCGCCGAGATCTTCCACGCCCTGCGCAAGCTGCTCGACGACCGCGGCCTGTCGACGACGGTCGGGGACGAAGGCGGGTTCGCGCCGAACCTGGCCTCGCACGCCGCGGCGATCGAGCTGATCATGAAGGCGATCGAGAACGCCGGCTACATGCCCGGCGGCGACGTCGCGCTCGGCCTCGACTGCGCGAGCTCGGAGTTCTACGACAACGGCAAGTACAAGCTCGCGTCCGAGAAGCTCGAGCTCTCCTCGACCGAGTTCTGCGACTACCTGCAGGCGCTCGCCGACCGCTTCCCGATCGTGAGCATCGAGGACGGCATGGCCGAGTCGGACTGGGACGGCTGGCAGCACCTCACCCAGCGCCTCGGCAAGCGCATCCAGCTCGTGGGCGACGACCTGTTCGTCACCAACACGCGCATCCTGCGCGAGGGCATCAAGCTCGGCGTCGCGAACTCGATCCTCATCAAGGTCAACCAGATCGGCACCCTCACCGAGACCTTCGCCGCGATCGAGCTCGCGAAGCGCTCCGGCTACGCGTCGGTGATCTCGCACCGCTCGGGCGAGACCGAGGACACCACGATTGCCGACATCGCGGTCGGCACCAACGCGCTGCAGATCAAGACCGGATCCCTGTCGCGCTCCGACCGCGTCGCCAAGTACAACCAGCTCCTACGCATCGAGGAGGACCTCGGCGAGGCGGCGAGTTATCCCGGACGCGACGCGTTCTACCAGCTGCGCTAAAGAGGCACTAAATGAGGGCTTTCGGCACACGACATCGCGAGTGCACGGCCACATCGGGCGTTAGCCGGTGTCGTTCACGCTCGTCCAGCTGCGCTGCCTCGCGATACCCCGTGGCCCGCCCCTAGACCTTCCCGATGCGAGTCCTCGGCATCATCCTGGGCGTTCTGATCGTCCTCATCCAGTACCCGCTCTGGCTGGGCAAGGGCGGCTGGGTGCGCGCGTGGGACAACGACCGGCAGCTCGCGGCGCAGAAGGCGCACAATCTCCGCCTGCAGGAGCGCAACGATGCGCTCGAGGCCGACGTCAGGGACCTCAAGCAGGGGTCCGAGGCGATCGAGGAGCGCGCACGGTTCGAACTCGGCATGGTTCGCCAGGACGAGGTCTTCGTCCAGATCGTCGAGCCGCGCGCCGAAGCGCGCCGCTAGCTCGGCTTGCCTGACCGCGTCCGGCGCGCGGTCGGCGTTGACGTGTCCAAGGAGGGACGATGAACCTCTACGCAATGCTCCGTGCGCGCGCAGCCCAGGGCAAGCCGTTGCGGATCGGCGTCATCGGCGCGGGTAAGTTCGCGGCCATGTATCTCGCGCAGGTGCCCAGGACCCCGGGCATCCACCTGGTCGGCATCGCCGACCTCGCGCCAGGGAACGCGCGGACGAATCTCCAGCGCGTCGGCTGGAATCTGGAGACCTACGGCGCGGCATCGCTCGACGCGGCGCTCGCGCAGCACACGACGCATGTCGGGGACGATTGGCAGGCGCTCGTGTCGCATCCCGCGATCGACATCGTCGTCGAGGCGACGGGGAATCCGCCGGCGGCCGTCACGCATGCGCTCGCCGCCTTCCGGCACGGCAAGCACGTCGTGAACGTGACCGTCGAAGCGGATGCGTTCTGCGGTCCGCTGCTCGCCCGGCGAGCGGCCGAGGCGGGGGTCGTCTATAGCCTCGCCTACGGCGACCAGCCGGCGCTCATCTGCGACCTCGTCGACTGGGCGCGCACCGCCGGCTTCGAAGTGGTTGCGGCCGGGCGCGGACACAAGTGGCTGCCGCACTTCGCGCAGTCGACCCCCGAGACGGTATGGGGCTACTACGGGCTCACGCCGGAGCAGGCCCGCGTCGGCGGGCTCAACCCGAAGATGTTCAACTCGTTCCTCGACGGCTCCAAGCCGGCGATCGAGAGCACGGCGGTGTGCAACGCGACGGGCCTGACGCCGGCGCCGTGGGGGCTGGCGTTTCCGCCGTCGAGCGTGGACGACCTGCCGTTCGTGATGCGGCCGCGCGAGGAAGGCGGTCATCTGCATCACAAGGGGCAGGTCGAGGTCGTCTCCTCGCTCGAGTCCGACGGGCGTGCCATTCCCTACGACATCCGGTTCGGCGTGTGGGTGGTGTTCGAGGGCGACACCGAGTACATCCGCCGCTGCTTCACGGAGTACGGTGTGCGCACCGATCCGTCCGGCCGTTACGCCTGCCTGTACAAGCGCTGGCACTTGATCGGCCTGGAGGTCGGAATCTCGGTCGCTTCGGTCGGCCTGCGCCGCGAGCCGACCGGCTGCGCCACCGGTTTCCGGGCCGACGTCGTCGCAACCGCGAAACGCGATCTCAGGGCCGGCGAGATGCTCGACGGGGAGGGCGGCTACACGGTGTACGGCAAGCTCTTCCCCGCGGAAGAATCGCTCGAGATCGGCGGCCTCCCGCTCGGTCTCGCGCACGAGGTGAAGCTTCTGAACCCGGTCGCCGCGGGCCAGCCGGTGCGCTGGACCGACGTGCAATACGACGCGGCGAGCGACGCGGTGAGGATCCGCCGCGAGATGGAGCGCGAGTTCGCGCCGGCGCAGCGCGCGGCGGCGTAGGGGAGGCTCGAAAAAGGGCCGCGGCGTGTCGCGAAGCCGCGCAGCTGGACGAGCGAGGACAACCAGGCCTTGCGCCGCAGCGACTTCGCGGCGGAATCAGGCGAGCGCCTGCGGCCCGAGCAGGGCTTCGCGAAAGCGGTTCTTGAGGTGCGCGCCCTCGCGCGGGGGCAGCACGAGCGGCAGCTTGTCCGCGCGGACCTTCACCTGATGGAGCAGCGGACCGCGCTCGGACCGGATCGGACCGAGCGCGGTGGCAAGCTCGGTGCCGGTTCGCACCACGGCCGCGTGCCGGAAGCGGCACGCGAGCGCGATGGCGGCGAGATCGACGCCGTGCGCCGTCGCGGTGGCCTGCATGCCGGTCTCCCCGTACCGCTCGTTGTCTAGGACGACGAGCGCGAGATTGCCGGGTGCCTGCACCCCGATGGTCGCGAGGCTGCCCAGCCCCATCAGCATCTCGCCGTCCCCGGTGATGACGAGAACGCGCCGCCCGGGCTGGGCGAGGGCGAGACCCAGCCCGATCATCGCCGCCGACCCCATGCCGCCCCACAGCGGGAAGGTCAGCGGATGGTCGCCCGCGGCGGTGCAGTCCCAGGCCGGCGCACCCAGCCCGGCGACCACGAGCAGGTCGCCGCGGTCGGCAAGGAGCCGTGCGACGACGTTGCGGCGGTCCAGGGTCGCGGTGTCGGCCATCATCAGTCCTTGAAGTGCTTCGTGCCGATCAGCTTCTGCGCGATCAGGACCGCGGCCATGGCGCCGGCATCGAACGCGAGCCGGCCGGCGGCCTCGACTGCGCTCGCCACGGCCTCCGGCGTCTCGGTCCGATAGACCGCGCAGCCGGCGAGCTCGAGGGTCGCGGCGGTGGTCTGTCCCATCGGCAGCTGCCACGGGTTGAACTCCCCCCATTCGCCGCGCATCGTCACCAGTGCGAGGAACGGGATCCCGCACGACTTCATCATTGCGAGGGTGTTCGGACAGTTGCCGACGCCGCTCGACTGCATCAGCAGCACGGCGCGCGCGCCGCCGAGCCACGCACCCGCCGCCAGACCGATGCCTTCCTCCTCGGTCGTCAGCGGCACCGCACACATTGCGGCATCCGCCTGGCACAGCTCGATGAGACGCCGCTGGCCGGCATCGGGGACGTAGCTGACCTGCGATACGCCGAGCGCCTTAAGTACCTGATGCGCCGCGGCCGGCCAATCCGGAAGAAGTTCGTCGGCTCGTTTCTGCATCTGTGCAACGATCGTTGAGGGCGGGCGGATTCTACCAATCCAGCGGCGCCCTGTTGCTGTGCGACAAAGCCCGCCGCGGGTGGCGCGCGGTTGACTTTGCCAAGGTCGCGTGACAGAGTCCCTGCGCACTGACGCGGCTCGGCCGCGCGAGTAGAAATAGAACAAAACCATCCGTCTCCGTCCATGAGGAGGGCAGCATGAAGCGCAGGACATTCGTCAAGGCAACCGCCGCCGCAGGTCTCCAGGGCATACTCGCAAGCCGCATGGCGCCGGCGTTCGCGCAAGGCACCACGATCCACATCGTGCGGTGGAACGATTTCGTTCCGGCGGCCGACGAGATCTGGCGCAAGGAGTTCGTGCCCGTCGTGGCGAAATCGCTCGGAATCCGGCTGAACGTCGAGACGATCAACGCCAACGACATCCCGGCGCGCGCCACCTCCGCGATCCAGTCGGGCAACGGCCCCGACATCTTCATGCTCCTCAACAACTATCCCCACCTGTACGCGGAGTCCGGGGTGGACGTGAGCGACATCGCCGAGGAGGTCGGCAAGGCGCAGGGCGGCATCTACTCCCTGCCGCAAGCGCTGTGCAAGGTGGGCTCGCGCTGGGCGGCGATGCCTTGGTCGACGGTGCCGGCGCTCATCGCCTACCGCAAGTCCTGGTTCGAAGAAGCCGGGGCGAAGACCTTCCCGACGACGTGGGACCAGTACCGCGAGGTTGGCAAGAAGCTCAAGGCAGCGAAGCGGCCGATCGGCCAGACGCTCGGCCACACGTTCGGCGATGCGCCGACGTTCACCTATCCCTTCATGTGGTCCTATGGCGGGCAGGAGATCGACAAGGCCGGGAAGGTGATCCTCGAGTCGAAGCAGACGATCGAGTCGGTGAACTTCATGGCCGCGTTCTGGAAGGACGCCCACGACGAGGGCGGTCTCGCCTGGGACGACACCAACAACAACCGCGCGTTCCTCGCCCAGGAAATCTCCGCGACGCTGAACGGCGCGTCGATCTACGTCGCTGCACTACGCGGCGGGGACAAATTCAAGACCGAGAAGGGCGCGCCGCTACACACCGACATCCTGCACGCGTCGCTGCCCAAAGGGCCCGCGGGCGAGGCTCCATACCATACCGCGTTCACGCACATGGTCATGAAGTACTCCAAGAACCAGAAGGCCGCCAAGGACTTCCTGCGCTGGGCCCACACCAAGGAGAACTACGAGAAGTGGTTCGTGGTGCAGAAGGGCTTCGCGATCGCGCCGACGCGCGACTGGGAGAAGCACCCGATGTGGAAAGAGGACCCGGTGATGCTGCCCTTCAGCAAGGCCTCGCTGACGGGCCGCGCCATGGGCTATGCCGGCGAACCGAACAAGAAGGCGGCCGAGGTGTGGAACAAATACATCATCACCGACATGTACGCCCAGGTATGCCAAGGCAAGATGAAGGCCGAGGACTCGGTCAAGTGGGCCGCGGGCGAGCTGCGCAAGGTCTACGTCTGATTCGACGACCTTGAGGGATCCGGTGGTGGCGGGATCGGGTAGCGCTGCAGGCGCGGCGCTACCCGCCGATCGAATCGTCGTCTCGCGCTGGACGCGCCTGCTCGAGAATCAGCGCGTCCTCGCCGTGGCGCTGCTCGCGCCGGGCGTAATCATCCTCACGATCTTCATCGCCTATCCGTTCGTGATGGCGATCTGGTTCGCGCTGACCGACATCAGCGTCGGCGTGGCGGGCAAGTTCGTCGGGATCGAGAATTTCAGCAAGGCCTGGGAGGACACGATCTTCCAGACCGCGTTCAAGAACACCGTCTTCTACACGTTCTGGGCGACGGTGTTCAAGCTCTCGCTCGGAATGTGGCTCGCGCTGCTCCTCAATCGCCACTTCAAGTTCAAGCGGATCATCCGCGCCTCGATGCTGCTGCCGTTCATCATCCCGACGGTGCTCTCGACGTTTGCCTGGCGCTGGATGTTCGACCCGACCTTCAGCGTGATCAACTGGGCGCTCTACAACGCCGGCTGGATCACTGACCGGCTGCCGTTCCTGTCGAACGGCGACTACGCGATGTGGTGCGCAATCCTCGTCAACACCTGGCGCGGCATGCCGTTCTTCGCCATCACACTGCTCGCCGGCCTGCAGACGATCAGCCCGGACCTCCACGAAGCGGCGGCGCTCGACGGCGCGAATGCGTGGCACCGCTTCTGGCACGTCACCTGGCCGCTGCTCCTGCCGGTGACGCTCGTCGTCGTCGTGTTCTCGGTCATCCAGACGTTCTCCGACTTCCAGCTGATCTACGTGCTCACTGGCGGAGGCCCGGCGAACTCGACTCACCTCGTCGCCACCTACGCCTACCAGATCGGCGTGGCCTCTGGCCTGCTCGGCCAGGGGGCGGCGATCTCGCTCTTCATGTTCCCGGTGCTTTTCGCAGTGGTCTGGGTGCAGCTGCGCTACCTCAAGCGGATGGAAGGCGCGTAGGCGATGGTCATCGAGCGCCGCTGGAAGAAGGTGCTGTACTTCTACATCCCGCTGGCGGTGTTCATCCTCTTCACGCTGTTCCCGTTCTACTGGATGGCGGTGACCGCATTCCGCCCGGACCCGGAGCTCTACCGCTCCTGGCGCGCGGCCAACGCAACGCCGTTCTGGACGCTCGCGCCAACCCTGGAGCACTTCAAGGGTCTGCTCGAGAGCACAGAGTTCCTGCAATGGCTGTGGAATACGATGCTGATCGCCATGGTCTCGACGATTATCTCGCTCATCTGCGGGATGTTCGCGGGCTACGCGCTTGCGCGGCTCCGGTTCAAGGGTTCGGAGTTCCTCGGTACGGCAATCTTCATCACCTACCTGGTGCCGCAGACGCTGCTCTTCATCCCTCTCGCCGACATCATCCGCAACATGCACCTCGGCAATACTCCGTGGGCGCTGATGCTGACGTACCCGACGTTCCTGATCCCGTTCTGCACCTGGCTCCTCATGGGCTATTTCAAGACGATTCCGAAGGAGCTCGAGGAGTGCGCGCGGATCGATGGCGCGACGCGGTTCGGCGCAATGGTGCGGATCATTTTTCCGGTGGCGGTGCCGGGGATCCTCTCCGCAGGGATCTTTGCGTTCACCCTGTCGTGGAACGAGTTCATCTATGCGCTCGTCTTTCTCTCCTCGGTTGACCAGAAGACCGTGCCGGTGGGGGTCGTGTCGGAGCTGATCCGCGGTGACATCTTCTTCTGGGGGCAGCTCATGGCGGGCGCGCTGCTCGGCTCGGTGCCGGTGGCGCTCGTCTACTCATTTTTCGTTGAGTACTACGTCGCCGGCCTGACCGGCTCAGTCAAGGGCTGACAATGGCTGAAGTCTTACTCACGGGCATAAACAAGTATTACGACGGCAACGTCCACGCAGTGAAGGACGTGAACCTGCACATCCGCGACAAGGAGTTCATGGTTTTCGTCGGTCCCTCTGGCTGCGGAAAGACCACGACGCTGCGCATGATCGCGGGGTTGGAGGAAATCAGCTCGGGCGAGATCCGCATCGGCGACCGGATCGTCAACGACCTCCCGCCGATGGACCGCGACATCGCGATGGTGTTCCAAAATTACGCGCTGTACCCGCACAAGTCGGTGTACGACAACATGGCGTTCGGGCTGCAGATGCGCAAGTTCAAGAAGGAGGAAATCGAGAAGCGCGTCCAGGCGGCGGCCGATATCCTCGGCATCCAGCCGCTGCTCGCCCGCAAGCCGCGCCAGCTCTCGGGCGGTCAGCGCCAGCGCGTCGCGCTCGGGCGCGCGATTGTCCGACATCCGCAGCTCTTCCTCTTCGACGAGCCGCTGTCCAATCTGGACGCGAAACTCCGGGTCCAGATGCGGGTCGAGCTCAAGCGGCTGCACGACCGGCTCGAGACCACGGCGGTCTACGTCACCCACGACCAGGTCGAGGCGATGACGCTCGGTGACCGCGTCGTCGTAATGAAGGATGGCGTGGTGCAGCAGGTGGGCGAGCCCATGGAGCTCTACGGCAAGCCGGCCAACAAGTTTGTCGCCGGCTTCATCGGGTCGCCCGCGATGAACTTCCTGGACGTGGCAATCGCGGACGCGGCCGGCACGATCTGGGCCGAGGCGCCCGGGTTCCGCGTGAAGGTGTCGCCCGAGCACGGCGCGCGGCTGCGCGCGTATGCCGGGAAGCGCGCGACGCTCGGCGTACGGCCGGAGGCCCTGCGGCTCGCGAACGGGTCCGATCCCGCCGATTACACGTTTGGCGCCACGATCGACGTCGTCGAGCCGCTCGGCTCCGAGATCCTGCTCGACGTGCGCGTTGGCGCGGCGTCCGTGGTGGCCCGGGTCGACCCGGGCGTCCGCGTCAAGATGCACGAGAGCGTCCGCCTGGTGCTCGATCCCGGCCGCGTGCACTTCTTCGACGGCGGCAACGAAGCGGTGATCTGAGCGAATGAGCGCACCCGGCGCCGTGGTGACGGCCCTCGTCGAGGACCTCGTCGCCGCCAATCGCATCCTCGCGCACCATGGCGTGCTCGACGGGTTCGGGCACGTCAGTGCGCGCCACCCGGAGCGGCCGGACCGGTTCCTGCTCGCCTGCTCCCGCGCCCCCGAACTCGTCTCCGCTGCCGACATCATGGAGTTCGACCTCGACTCCAACGCGCAGGGCGGCGACACCCGCAAGCCCTATCTCGAGCGATTCATACACGGCGCGATCTTCCGCGTGCGGGCGGACGTGAACGCGATCGTGCACAGCCACTCGCCCTCGGTGATCCCGTTCGCGGCCTCTTCGGTGAAGCTGCGCCCCATCTACCACATGGGGAGCTTCCTCGCGGCCGGAGCGCCGGTCTTCGACATTCGCAAGCACTTCGGCTGCACCGACCTGCTGGTGCGCAATCGGGAACAGGGGGCGGCGCTCGCCGGCGACCTCGGCGCGCAAGGCGTTCTGCTGATGCGCGGTCACGGGTTCGTGGCCGTAGCGGAGAGCATTCCGGTGGCGGTCTATCGGGCGATCTACACCGAAGTGAATGCGGCGGCCCAGCAGAAGGCGATCGCGCTCGGCGGCACCGTCACTTATCTCGAGGCCGACGAGGCCGCCCGCTCCGACGAGACCAACCGCTCGGTGTCGGAGCGTCCCTGGGAACTCTGGAAGCGACAGGTGTTCGACCCCGGCCGCACGCCCTGATTCGCACGGTCTCCGTCACTCCGGCGCGGTAGACTCCGCACTGCAGCACACCCGGCGCCACCGCGCGCGGGCGCAGGGATGGGCGGACCCGCAAGCGGCGGCGCGCCAGACGGGGCTATGAAGGATCTACCGGTCACGGTACTGACGGCGACGGTCTGGACCTACTGGTTCTGCGTCGGCGTCATGGTGGTACGCATCCGCCGCAAGACCCGGAAGTTGTCGGGCGTCGTGCCGAAGCAGCGGCTCGAGCAGTTCATGTGGGTAGTCTGGGTGCCGCTCGTTTTCGCGTGGATGGCGCTTCCCTACCTTGCCGCGACCGGCTCCGGCGCGCCCTGGGCACTTCCCGGTTTCGCCTACGCATCGGGCTACGTCGCGCTACGCTGGATCGCCGCGGTTGTCGGAGTCGCTTGCCTTGCGCTCACCATCGAGTGCTGGATCCGGATGGGCAAGAATTGGCGCATGGCGGTCACCCCCGATCAACAGACCGACCTCGTCACGAGCGGCCTCTACGGTTACATCCGCCACCCGATTTACGCGCTGAGCGTCCTGCTCATGCTCTGCTCCGCGCTGGTGGTCCCGACCGTTCCGATGGTCGTGGTGGCGGCGGTGCATGTCCTGCTGATGCTCGTGAAGGCGCGCAACGAGGAGCGTTTCCTGCTCGGTGCGAAGGGCGAGGCCTATGCGAGCTATTGCCGCCGGACCGGTCGCTTCGTGCCGCACTTCGGGGCGGGCAAGTCGAAGCTTGAGGGCCCGCCGTGAGTCGCATGCGCCACGTCCGCGCAATCCTCGCCGCGGCCCTGGCGCTCGGCGCGCCCTTCGCGCTCGCCGCCGATCCAGTGGGTCCAGCGGCGCCAGGCGCGGCGCACGCGCCGAGCGGCGTGCTCGCCGGCCTATCGCTCGACCGCGCGACCGAGGACCGGCTGCTCGCGCTCGACCCCGAACGGATCTCGCCGGAGGAGGTGCGAGAGGTCCTGGCGCGGGCGCCCGCGCCGCGCATCATCGGCCTGCAGGGCAGCGTTCCGATCGTGACGATGGCGCCCTTCGCGGAGTTCCTCATCGCGATGGGCTATCCGGCGGAGCGGCTCAGGAACCCGCGGGACGGCCGCTACACCTACAGCAGCTTCGCCGACAGCCGCGAGATCGCCGGGACGCTCGCGTGGCACTACGAGCGCGAAGGCAGCGTGCCCATGCTGATCGGGCACAGTCAGGGCGGCATGCTAACCGTGAAGATCCTGCAGGATCTCGCCGGCGCCCCGGGCGACCGCATCCCCGTGTGGAACCCGGTCACCGATGCCGCCGAGGACCGGTTCACGATCACCGACCCGCTCACCGGCGCCGACCGGCCCGTCGTGGGGCTGCGCGTGCCGTATGCGGCCGCGCTCGCGACCGGGAGTCTCATGCGCGTGCTGCTCGGCCAGTGGGGAATGCTGTCGCGGCTGCGCACCGTGCCCGACACCGTCGACGAGTTCACCGGCTACTTCATCGAATGGGACGTAATCGCCGGCACCTCGCCGGGTTCGGCGCAGGACAATCCGTATCGGCCGACCGGGAGCGCCAAGGTGCGTAACGTCACGCTCCCCGCGGAGTATTCGCACATATCGCTGCCCTCCGCGGCGCATCTGGCCGCAAACGCGGCGACGCGTACTTGGATCGAGCACTACGCGCCGGGTGCGCCGACGCCGGCACCGGCGGGCGTGGACACCCAGAACCTTTTGCACGCCGCCGACATCTGGTTCAGCATCAAGAAGCATTGGTGCCTCGAGGCCCAGCGCCTGGTACGCGCCCAGCGGGCGGTTCAGCAAGCGAGGCGCTGATTTTGGAGGGCCACCTCAATCTGTTTCAGCGGATGATGCTGCGCTGGCGCGAGCTGCATCCGTACAACCCGGTGCACGTCGTATTGATCCCCGCTCCGCTCGAGCGCGCGCGCTTGCAGGCGTGCATCGACCGCCATCTGGAGGGCGTCGGCCTGACCGGCCTGGTCGTCGATCTGGAGCGCTGGCGCTTCCGCTACTGCGGCGGCCCGGCCAACGCCGACCTCCGCGTGCGCGCGGCCGGCGCCGACGCGATCAGTGTCTTGAGCAGCGAGATCGAGCGCGAGTTCAACTCGCCATTTGCTGCCGCACCGAAGTCCACGCCGTTCCGGTTCGTCGCCGTCGACGCCGGCGGGGAATTCCATCTCGCCTTGGCGTATGATCACTTCGTGGCGGGCGGCGACTCGATCGCACTGCTGCTCAGGGACATCGCCGAACGCTACGTTGGCGGCGTGGCGGCCGAGGCTGCGGTGCCGCCGCTGGAGGTCTATCCCGCGACCTATCGCAGCCTGTTGCTGCGCCATCCGCTTTGGATCCTGAAAGGGCTCGCCGCGCTGCCGCGCATGGTGGCCAGCTCGCGCCGGTCGTTTCGCCCGCGCTATGGAAGCGCCGACGATCAGTACAATGCGTTCAAGTTCTTCAGCCTGGGGCCGGAGGCGCTGGACGGCTTGCGCGGGGCGGGCAGGGCCTGGGGGGTCACGTTCAACGATCTCCTGATGGCAAGCGTCCTGCTGGCGCTTGCGCCGCTTGCTCCGGAGCGTGCGAGACAGCCTAGACGACGCGAGCTTGCGGTGGCTTCGATTGTGAACATCAGGGACGACTTCGGCCCGGCGGCGCGCACCGCGTTGAGCCCGTTTCTCGCCTCCTTCCGCGTCTCGCACCCGGTGCCGGCGGGCCTCGGGCTGCGCGCGCTGGTCCAGGCCGTTCACGCCGAGACCGTGCGGGTGAAGGCCAATCGGGTCGATCTGCTCAGTCTCCTCGCGCTCGGGGTGTCGGCGCTGATGTGGCGTTTCCTGTCGCCGCACCAGCGCGCCCGCTTCTTCGTCAAATACCATCCCGCCTGGGCGGGCGTCACCACGCTGAATGTGAAGGCGCTGTGGGGCAGGGGAGACGGCCGCGACGCGACGTTCGACTATATCCGGGCGGTTCCCACCGGCCCGCTGTGCCCGATGGTGTTCGCAGTCACCACGATAAGAGACGTGCTCCATGTCGGCGTCTCGTACCGCACGGCCGCGTTCTCGCAGGCGGCCATCGACGGGGTAGTGAAAGAATTTGTCCGCTGTATCGCGAGTCTCCGCGAAGAGCCTGGTTCATGAAAGCCGCCGCCTTTCTCCTGTCGATCCTTTTCGCCCTCCTCGTTGCCGGTTGCGCGGCAACGCTGCCCACCACCGAGCGCGCACGGCTCGAAGCTCAGACGATCGAGAAGGGCTCCGTGCTCGCGCAAACGCACGTCGCCCCGGCGCACCAGAACCGGATTCTCGCGCTCGACCCCGAGCGTGTCAGCGACGACGACGTGCGAACCGTCCTCGCCGCCGGCCCCACGCCGCGCATCGTGAATCTGCACGGAGGCATCTATCCGGTCCATCTCGTGATGGAGTCGTTCGCGCGGTTCCTGGTCGCCATGGGCTACCCGGAGAGCAAGATCCGCCATCCGGGCGACGGGCGCCTGTCCCACAGCCCCTACGAGAGCAGCGCGCAACTCGCGGGACTGATCGCGTGGTACTACGAGCACGACGGTCTGCGGCCGCTCATCGTCGGGCACAGCCAGGGCGGTATTCAGGCAGTCAAAGTGCTCCACGAGCTCGCCGGGGACGGCGGCAACGCGATTCGGGTCTGGAATCCGCTTACCGACCGCGCCGAGAGCCGGACCACGATCCTCGATCCGCTCACGGGTCACGAGCGTCCGGTCGTCGGGCTGAAGGTGGGATACGCGTCAGCCGTCGGTGCCGGCGGCGCGGCGTTACTGCTCCCGAACCAGTGGAGTATGGTCGGCCGCTTGCGCACCATTCCCGATACGGTCGAGGATTTCACCGGCTACTCGCTCGGCGTCGATTTCATCGCGTGGGATCTGCCGGGCGTCGGTGGGACGTATCGCGCGAGCGGCGCTGCGAGAGTGCGCAACATCGAATTGCCCGCCAGCTACTCGCACGTCACCGTGGCTGCGGTCGCCGATCTTGCCGAGGACCCGGCGATGCGCGAATGGCTGAACGCCTACGTTCCCGGCCAGGTCGACGGGTTTCCGGCGAACGCCGCGTCGGTAGCCAACGCGCTCTGGGCAGCGGATGTCTGGTACAGCATCAAGAAGCACTGGGTGCTCGAGGCACAGCGGTTCCTGCGCGCCAAGAACGCGGCGGCCGCGGCGGAAAAGCGGCAATAGGAAAGGGCGCGGATGTCGGACGTTCTCTCAGGCAGGGTCGCGCTCGTCACCGGCGCCGCCCGCGGCATCGGCCGCGCCGTCGCACTCAAGCTCGCATCGGGCGGTTGCGACGTGGTGGCGAACTACTACAACAGCCACGACGAAGCCGAGGCGGTGTGCGCCGAGGTTCGCGGCATGGGCAGGCGCGCGGTCGCGATCAAGGCAAGCGTCGGGCTGCCGGAAAGCGTCGATGAGCTGTTCGTCGAGCTGAAGAAGCACTTCGATCGAGTCGACATCGTGGTGAGCAACGCCGCATCGGGGGTACTGCGGCCGACGATGGAAATGACGCTCAAGCACTGGCGCTGGTGCATGGAGACAAACGCCTTCGCCCTCAACCTGCTGGCGCAGCGCGCGGTGCCGATGATGACGTCCGGCGGGCGGATCGTGGCGATGTCGAGCCTCGGGGCCTTGCGCGCGATGCCGCATTACGGCTTCATCGGCGCGTCCAAGGCGGCGCTCGAAGCGCTCGTGCGATCGCTCGCGCAGGAGCTCGGCCCGCGCGGAATTCGCGTGAACGCCGTGAGCGCGGGCGTCGTGGACACCGATGCCCTCCAACACTTCCCGAATCGCGAGGCGCTGCTCGCGTCGTTCGCTCAGCGCACGCCGGCCGGTCCGGTGCTCACGCCGCAGGATGTGGCAGGGGCGGTTTACCTCCTCTGCCTGCCCGAGGCGGGCATGATCAACGGCCACACGCTGTTCGTCGACGGCGGGTTCGCCATATCGGGTTAGCGGGCACGATGCAGATCGAGTCGGGACTCGCGGGCAAGACGGTACTGGTGACCGGCGGAAGCCGCGGCATCGGACGGGCAATCGTCGAGCTCTTCGCGCGCGACGGCGCGGAGGTCGCGTTCTTCTATCGCGGCAATGCCGCGGCGGCGACGGAGGTGGTCGAGCAGGCGCGCGCCGCGGGGCTCAGGGTCACGGCCGATCAGGTCGATGTGACCGACGCGAAGGCAGTCGGCGCCGCGGTGGAGCGGCTGGCAGACGCGTGGGGTCGGATCGATATCCTGGTGAACAATGCAGGGGTGATCCGTGATAATCTTTTGGGCTTGCTCGAGGACGAGGACGTCCGCACCGTGCTCGAGACGAACGTCGGCGGCGTGTTCAACGTGACGCGCGCGGTGGTGCCGCACATGATCGCGCGGCGCGCCGGGAAGGTCGTGAATCTGAGTTCGGTCTCGGGCGAGAAGGGCGGCCGGGGACAGACGAATTACGCGGCGAGCAAGGGCGCGATCAACGCCTTCACTCGAGCGCTCGCGGTCGAGCTCGCGCCCCGCAAGATCGCGGTGAACTGCGTGGCGCCAGGCGTGATCGAGACCGAGATGTCGCAGGCGGTTCGGGACGCGGCGGGCGACGAGGTGAAGGGACGCATCCTGCTGCGTCGATTCGGCCAGCCGTTGGACGTCGCATACGCCGTCTGGTTCCTCGCCTCGCGTTTCGCGGACTACGTCACTGGAGAGGTCCTGCACGTCGATGGCGGCTTCAAGATGGAGTAACAGGATGCAGCAAGCGATCAGCAAGGAAGAGATTGCAACGGTCTACCCCAAGGTGGCCCAGATCATCGCCGATGCGCTCGGTCTCGAGACCGCGGACGTGAAACCGGCGGCGCCGCTCATCGAAGAGCTCGGCGCCGAGTCGATCGACTTTCTGGACCTCGTCTTCCGGCTCGAGCGGGCGTTCGGCGTCAAGATCCCTCGCGGCAAAATCGTCGAGGACGCGCGCGGCGACCTTGCGGAATCCGATTTCGAGCAGAAGGGCGTGCTCACCGAGATCGGGAACAAGCGCCTGCGCGAGTTCCTGAGCGAAGTGCCGGTCGAGCGCTTCAAGACCCCGATGAAGTCCGCGGACATCCCCAAGCTCTTCACGCCGGAGACCTTCTGCAAGGTCGTCATCCGCGCGCAGCGCGCCGCCCAGGCGGCGGCCTGAGCGCGCCGGCTGCGGGGCGTCCGGGATCGATGGCCGAGCGCTTCAGCGCGTTCTCGTTCGTCGACCGGATCACGCGCCTCGAGCCGGGCATCCGGGCCACCGGGCGCTATTGGATTCCGGGCGCAGTCGCACAGTTCCCGCCATCATTGGTCGCTGAAGCAGTGGGCCAGCTCGCCGCCTGGGCATCCATGTCGCAACTCGATTTCCGCTTCCGTCCCGTCGCGGGTCTCGCGGGCGAGGCGTTGTTCGCGCGCGACGTGGCGTCCGGGCAGACGCTCGATCTCGAGGTCGGCATCGAGAGCTGCGACGAGGGGGCGATTGCGTACGGCGGCACCGCGAGCGTGGATGGATGGCAGGTCCTGGCGCTCAATCATTGCGTCGGACCGATGCTGCCGATGGACGAGTTCGATGCCCCCGAGGCGGTCCGCGCGGATTTCGAAGTGCTGCGCGGGGCCGGTGCGCCGGCGGGAAGATTTCAGGGCGTCCCGCCGCGCGCAGTCGCGATCATCGAGCGCGTGGCCGGGGAGCGATTGCGTGCCGAGCTGCGCGTGCCCGAGACCGCCCCGTTCTTCGGCGACCACTTTCCGCGGCGTCCGGTGTTTCCGGGGACGCTGCTCCTGGATACCCAGATCGGCCTGGCCGTGCAGCTCGCGGGCGAGACGGCGGCATTGCGCCACGCGGACATACTCGCCCCGGTGCGAGCGAGCGACGTCAAGATGCGCTCGTTCATTTCGCCCGGCCAGGTGCTCGAGCTTCGCCTGGAGCTCCGGTCCGCGACGCCGGACGGAGCGACGATTAGCCTCGCAGCGCGCGCAAACGGCAAGTCCGTGTCGACCGGACGCGCCGAGATCGCGCCGCGGAGGATGTCGTGACGCAGGGTCCGCGCCGCGTCGCGATCACCGGCCTGGGGCTCGTGACGCCCGCCGGCAACGATGTCGCGACGACCTGGAGCGCGCTGCTCGCCGCGCGCAGTGCCGTCGCTTCGATCCGGACGTTCGATGCCAGCGGCTTCCCGGTCCGGATCGCCGCGGAGGTGAAGGGTTTCGAGCCCGAGCGCGTCATCGACGACCGGAAGCTCCTCAAGTCGGCCAATCGCTCGCACCGGTTCGCGCTCGCCGCCGCGGAGCAGGCCATCCGCGACGCGGGCGTCGCGCCGACGCCTGAGACCGGCACGTGCTGGGGCTGCGTCGTGGGCACCGGAATGATGGGCGTCCCCTTCGAGGATCTTGCGGACGTGCATCGGTGTGCGGCGCCGGGCGGCGAGCTCGATACCGATCGGCTTCTGGCGGGCGACGGCGCGGCGGCCGATCCGATGGTGTTCTGCCGCAGCCAGTCGACCGCGGGCGTCGCGCTGCTCATGCGCCGGTTCGGCATCCGCGGCTATGCGAGCTCGGTGCACACTGCCTGCGCGTCCGGTGGCCAGGCCATCGGCACCGCTTTGAAAGTGATCCGCCGCGGGATTGCCGACCGCGTCCTCGCCGGAGGCTTCGACTCGATGATCAACCCAGTCGGGCTGGCCGGCTTCTGCCTGCTGAACGCGGTCTCGCCCGATAACGACACGCCGGAGCGCGCAAGCCGCCCGTTCGACGTGACGCGCAACGGCTTCGTTCTCGGGGAGGGGGCCGGCTTCCTGGTGCTCGAAGAGTGGGAGTCCGCCCGCCGGCGCGGCGCGCGGATCTATGCGGAGCTGGCCGGTGACGGAAACTCGCTGTCGAGCTACCGCATCACCGACTCGCACCCGTCCGGCGACGGACCCATCCAGGCGATGCGCCAGGCGCTGCGCGACGCCGGGGCGTCGCTCGCAGACGTGGACTACCTGAATGCGCACGGCACCTCCACGCCGATGAACGACCGCAGCGAATGCGCTGCCGTGCGGGCGGTGTTCGGCGACGATTTCCGCCGCGTCGCGGTGAGCTCGACCAAGAGCGTCATGGGCCATCTCATCGCCGCCGCGGGCGCCGTCGAGGCCGCGGTGTGCGCGCTGGCGATCCACACCGACACGCTGCCGGTCAGCGCCAACCTGCGCGAGATCGATCCCGACTGCGACGTCAACGTCGTGCGCGGCGAACCGCGCCAGCAGCGGATACGAATCGCGTTGTCCAACTCGCTCGGCTTCGGCGGCTCCAACAGCTGCCTCGCCTTCCGCAACCCCGAGGAAGTGGACGGGCGCGCGGCGCTCGGGTGAAGCGAATGGCCGACGCGCAGCGCATCGTCATCACCGGAACGGGCGCGATCTGCGGCTCGGGCAAGTCGCCGGCCGAGATCGTCGCGGCGCTGCGCGCGGGCCGGTCGGCGATCAGACCGATCGAGCAATGGGACGCATCGAAGTGGCCCGCCAAGTTCGCGGCCGAAGTCCCCGAGTACAATGGCGGTGCGCTCGCGGGTGACCGCAAGTTGCTCAAGCTCATCCGCCGCACGGACGTGTTCGGCCTCTATGCCGCCGGACAGGCGATCGAGGCGGCGGGGTTGATCCCGTACCGCGATACGCTCGATGCGGACGCCGCGGCCACCTATAGCGACGCAACGGGCGTCTATGTCGGCTCCGGCGGCGGCGGCTACCAGAACCAGTACGACTACTTCCCGCTGCTGAGCGCTGCCGACGGCAGTCTGGAGACCTTCGGGCGCGAGCTCGCCGCAACGGTCAATCCGATGTGGCTGCTGCGCACGTTGCCGAACAACGTCCTCTGCCACGTCGGGATCCGGCACGGGCTGAAAGGCCCGAATGCGTGCATCACCAACCATAGCGTGAGCGGGCCGCTCGCGATCGCCGAGGCGGCGGAGGCGATCCGCGCCGGCGAGTGCGAGCGCGCCGTGGCCGTCGGCCACGACGCGTCGATCGAGCCGCAGATGATCCTGTACTACCACCGCGTCGGGCTGCTTTCCGAGGACACGGTGCGACCGTTCGACGCCGGGCGCAGCGGCAGCACGATGGGCGAGGGCGCGGCCGCCCTCGTCCTCGAAACCGAGGCGTCCGCCGCGCAACGCAAGGCGACGGTGCTCGGCGAGATCCTCGGCAGCGGGTACGGGAGCGACGGCCTCGGGCTGTTGCCGATCAGCGCGGAAGGGGAAGGGCTCGCGCGCGCCATCGCAAGCGCGCTGGTCAATGCGGGACTGCGCCCCAGTGACGTCGGCCTGATCGTCGCGCACGCGAACGGCACACGACAATCCGATGTGTCCGAGGCGCGCGCGCTCCGGCACGTTTTCGGCGCCGCGCCCCCGCCGGTGACCGGCTTCAAATGGGCGTTCGGACATCTGCTGGCCGCCTCCGGGATGGTCGATACGGTCATCGCGCTGGCCGCAATGCGGGAGGCGAGCGTGCCCGGCGTCGCGAACCTGCGCCAGCTCGATCCGGAGTGCGCCGGCCTGCCGGTGTCTGCCACGGCGCAAACGCCGCGCAGCGACGTTGCACTCGTCCTGTCCCGCGGGTTTGGCGGCACCAACGCCGCGCTGCTCCTCCGCGTCCCCCGCGGCGCCTAGCGGCGATGTTTGCGCTGCCCGCGCAGGCCGAGCCGCCGCTCCTCGGCAGGCTGCTCTACCGGCTGCTGCCGTTCCGACGCGGCGTGATTCTCGAGAACCTGCGGCGCGTCTTCGGCGCCGGGGCGCCGGCCGCAGACATCGAGCGGCTTGCGCAAGCGCATTACGCGCATCTCGGCTGCCTGTTCTGGGAGTTCCTCTGGTTTCCGTGGGTGTCGAGCGAGCGGCGCGCAACGATGGCGCGCGTGGAGAATCTCGATTCGCTCGAGGCCGCGCTCGCGCGGGGACAGGGTGTCCTCATCGTCACGGGGCACTTCGGCAACTTCGAGGTCTCGACCGCCGCGGGGCTCGCCAACTATCCCCACGCACGGGGCCGGTTCTACTTTGTGCGGCGCCCCTTCAAGCCGCGCTGGCTCGACGATCTCGTGACGCGGCGATTCCTCCGCGCAGGCTTCGGCGTGCTACCGAAGCGCGGCGGTCTGGAGGGCATTCTCGACCGCCTGACCGCCGGGGATCTCGTCGTGTTTCCTTTCGACCAGCACGCGAGCCGCAAGGACGGGGTGATGGTCGACTTCTTCGGACAGCCCGCCGGCACGTTCCGCAGCGTGGCCGTCCTCGCGCTCGCGACCGGCGCACCAGTCGTGCCGGCGTCGAGCTGGCGGGAGCCGGGCGGGAGGCATGTCCTGCGATTCGAGGATCCGCTGCCGCCGATCGAGCACGAGGACACCAACGAGGCGGTCCGGCTCAACACGCGCGCCTACAATGCCGCGCTCGAGCGATTGATCCTGCGGCATCCCGAGCAGTGGTGGTGGGTGCACCGTCGCTGGAAGCCGTGGCCGGCACGGAAGCGCACCAGGCAATCCGACCGCACCGAGGACGGCGGTCCGGCTCCGCTGAGCCCGCCGCCAGCTTGACAGCCGCGGTCTCGGGCTGTTCGGCGAGCGGCACAGTACGACCGGCGGCGCGACCGGGATCAGCGGGGCGCGCGTCCTTTGATCGAAGCGCCGCTGCGGCGGATCACGTCGCGGTACCAGCGAAAGGAGTCCTTCGGCGTCCGGCGCTGCGACGCGAAGTCGACGTGGACGAGGCCGAATCGCTGGCGATAGCCCTCCGCCCATTCGAAGTTGTCGAGCAGGCTCCAGGCGAAATAGCCGCGCACGTCGACACCGGCCGCGCGGGCGAGCGCGAGCTCGCCGAGATAGCGCTCCATGAAGTCGATGCGCTGCGGATCGTGGACGCGACCGTCCAGCGCGATCCAATCACACCCCGAGAGGCCGTTCTCGGTCACCACGATCGGCAGACGGTAGCGCTCCCAGTAGAAGCGCGGGCCCCACTGAAGCGCCGCGGGAACGACGTCGAACACCTCCATTAGCGTGCGCGGGGCGCCTTGCGCCCGCGCCACCCGTTCCGGATTCCCCTCCGCGCCCGCTCGAACGACGTTACCCTGGTAGATGTTCGCGCCGAAGAAGTCGAGCGGCTGACAGATCGTGCGCAGATCCTCGCCTGGAAGCTCGGGAAGGTCCGTTGCCCACGCCTTCAGCTCGCGCTCCGGATAACTGCCCCGATACACGGGATCGAGGAGCCAGCCGGCCATGCCGGAGAACGTCGCGCGTCTTGCGGCCTCCATGTCCGCGGTCTGGCTGGTCGCGGGGATCGCGGGCTCGAGCGCCGCGACGTAACCGATCTCGCACGGCCGCTTCGCCCCCGCGCGGATGGCGGCCGTCGCGCGCCCGTGCGCGAGCAACACGTGATGCGCGGCGCGAAGCACTGCGCTCCAGGGCAGCTTATCGCCCGGCGCATGCACGCCGAGGTGATGGCCGAGGACCAAAAACACCTCGGGCTCGTTGAACGTGATCCAGTGCGTCACGCGGTCCGACAGGCGTGCGACCACCGCCGCCGCGTAGTCGGCGAACCATTGCGCACTGTCGCGATTGAGCCAGCCCCCGCGCCTGTAGAGCGCCTCGGGATAGTCCCAGTGGAAGAGGGTGACCCACGGCGCGATGCCTGCGGCGAGCAGGGAATCGACCAGGCGGTCGTAGAATTCCAGACCCACGGTGTCGACGACGCCGGTGCCCTCCGGCAGGACCCGCGGCCAGGCGATCGAAAATCGGTATGCGCCGACGCCGAGCTCGCGCAGCAGCGCCACGTCTTCGCGGTAGCGGTTGTAGTGATCGCAGGCGAGCTCCCCCGACGAGCCGTCGCGAATCGCGCCGGGTCGCCGGCAGAAGGCATCCCACACCGACGCACCGCCGCCGACGCGCAGGGGCGTCCCCTCGATCTGATAGGCGGAGGTTGCCGTGCCCCATGCGAACCGCGGCCCGAAGTCGAGGGCCTGTGCAAGCGCCGGCTCGAGCAGCGCCGCGGCCGCCGCCGCGCCGCCGAGCGCGAGGAAGTCGCGACGCTTCGGCAGGTCCGGTTTGTCGTCGGGTCGGGTACCTGGATGGCGGCCCATGCGATGGAACGAAGGCGCGGTGCGGGCAGGAGTCGCTATGGTGGGCGCGAGGCGTCCTGGCCGCAAGCGCCATGGGATTGGTCGGGCCTCGCGTTCAGCCGGTGCGCTCGGCGAAAAACGATGTCAAGCTTTGCATCTGGAGGACCGCGCATGGCTCAGCCCGAGACCTACGAGATCTACGCCATCAAGTACGGGGATCACCAGCGTCTCGCCGGCGAGAACTTCATCGGCGGCGACCCGCACAACGGACCGATGCCGATCGACTACTTCGTGTGGGCGATCCGCGGCCGCGAGAAGACGTGGATCGTGGATACCGGCTTCGACGCCGAGGTGGGACGACAGCGGCAGCGCAACGTGCAGCGCTGCCCGAGCGAGGGCCTGCGTGCGCTCGGCATCGACCCCGACAAGATCGAGGACGTGATCATCACCCACATGCACTACGATCATTGCGGCAATCACCGGTTGTTCGAGCGCGCACGCTTCCATCTCCAGGACAAGGAGATGCGCTACTCGACGGGCCGCTGCATGTGTCATGCGGTGGTGCGCCACGCCTTCGACGTGGAGGACGTCGTGAACATGGTGCGCCGTGTTTATGCCGGGCGTGTGGTGTTTCACGACGGCGACGAAGAGATCGCGCCGGGGCTCAGCGTGCATTTCGTCGGCGGCCACACAATGGGTCTGCAGATGGTCCGGGTGTGGACGCAGCGCGGCTGGGTCGTGCTCGCCTCGGATGCGAGCCACTACTACGCGAACATGGAGCAGGGGCGGCCATTTCCGATCGTCTACAACGTTCCCGAGATGCTCGCCGGGCACCAGCGCGCCTACGCTCTCGCGAGCTCGACTCAGCACGTCATTCCGGGTCACGATCCCTTGGTGCTCAAGCGCTACCCCGCAGCGGTGCGGGGGCTGGAGGGCATCGTCGCGCGGCTGGACGCGGAGCCCAACGCGGCATAGGTACGTCCCAGCGTGAGCGGAGCGGGCCACGACTCGCTGCGTATCACGGCGGAGAAAAGAAAGCGGGCCAGCGTTTCGCTAGACCGTTGCGTGACCCCACTCCCCTAGTTAGGGATTGCACCTACGACCTGCGGATTCAACCCGATCCTAAGCAGTCGCTCGGCGTCCGACCAAGATCGCTCGCTTGCTGGGCAGGTTTTGGCACGCGGAACCTATCCAGAGGGTGGCCCCGATAGTCTTGATCGACCGGTGCACACCCGGACGGCGAAGGCTCTCGACATCGCGATTCCGCAGTCGCTCCTGCTGCGTGCCGATGAAGTGATCCCGTAGTCGATTCGGCACTCGTTTGTCGGCTCGCGTATCCTAGTCACCGTAGGAAGTCCGGCCGCCAGACGCGCAAAGCGTGGGCGGCGCGTGCGCAGCGATGACGGAGCACGCTTGATTGAACACAGGCGACTAGCGTTTGCGCTGCTGCTCTCGCTGCTGATTCATCGCTGCTGTTGAGCGACTTTCGTTGGCGACGGTGCTTGGGTTCCGCTTTTCATGTGGCGCTCGCTCCGGCTTCTTCCTGGGGGCGCTGGTTAGCGACCGCCGCCGGGCACAGGACGCACTAGAGGCGCGCGAGATACAGCTCACGTCGATCTGAACGGCGCCGACGGTTTGTCGTCGCGAGACGGTTGCGTGCTCCGCGCGAACGAAGCAGCTGCGGAATCTCGGGACCCCGACCTCGAGCCTCGTCGCTACGCCGCTCGTGGACCTGCTTCCCGACGTCGACCTCGGGGCCACGCTTTCGCGAGCGTCGAGTACGCGGCGCGGCGGCAAGACGGCACGCTATTCCCGCTGGAGATGGCGATCGGTCGCGCCACCGCTGCTAAGCACCGCCTTTACATCGCCGTGCTGCGCGACGTCTCGGCCCGCAAGGAGATGGAAGGGCAGTTGCGCGAGCGCGAAGCGGACCTCGCGCGCAGCTTGCGCCTCGCCGCGGCCGCTGAGACTGCCGGCGCGCTTGCACACGAGCTGAATCAGCCTCTGTCCGCAATCGGGACCTACGTACGCGCCTGTACACTGTTGCTCGATCGCCCCGACGCGAATCGCGACCGCCTCGTGCAGACAATGCAGACCGTCGTCGCCGAGGTCGGCCGCGCGGGCGAAATCGTGCGCCGGCTGCGCGACTTCTTCCGCAGCGGCACTTCGCGCCTCGAGCGCGCCACAGTAACGGACCTCGTGCGCAGCGGCGTGGAGTTGTTCACGCCGCGCCTCACGCGCCACCAGATCGAGCTCGCGGTGGAAATCGATCCCGGCCTGCCCGAGGTGCTGGTTGACCGCTTGCAGATCGACACGGTGCTGCACAATCTGCTCGCGAACGCCATTGACGCGCTCAGGAGTCCGGAAACGAAGCAGCGGCGGATTAGCATACACGCCACGCTCTCTGGCAGCGTGGTGCGAATTACCGTGAGCGATACCGGGCCCGGTTTACCGCCTGAGCTGGCGAAGGGTGTGTTTCGCCCCTTCACGACGACCAAGCCGGAGGGCATGGGGCTCGGGCTCGCGATCAGCCGTTCGATCGTGGAGAACCACGGCGGGCGCCTCACGGCCGAGCGCACCGATCGGGGCGCTGCGCTGTCATTTACGCTGCCCGCGGAGACCGGCGCGGAGGCAGCCGCATGACGGCGGCAACCGTGTTCATCGTCGACGACGACGCGGCGGTGCGCGACTCGCTCGCGATGCTCCTCGAGCTCAAGGGTTTCCATACGCGTACCTATGCGACCGCCGAAGATTTCCTCGAACGGTACCGTGCTGAGTGGGCGGGGTGCCTCGTACTCGACCTCCGCATGACGGGCATGAGTGGTCTGGAGCTCCAGACGGAACTGGCGCGGCGCGGCGTGCGGCTGCCCGTGATCATCGTGACGGCTCACGGTGACGTCCCGACGGCCCGCGCAGCGTTTAGGGCTGGCGCGGTGGATTTCATCGAGAAGCCGGTCGACGACGAGGCGCTCATTGCCGCCATCGCCGGTGCGATGGATCGCGATGTGCGCGAGCGGCGCGAGGCCGCTTCACGGGTGTCGGTGGCCGAGCGACTCGAGCGCTTGACACCCCGAGAGCGGGAGGTCCTGGATCTCGTCGCAGACGGCAAGCACAACCGCGAGATCGCCGTACTGCTCTCGATCAGCCCACGAACGGTCGAGGTGTACAAGGCCCGGCTGATGGAGAAGCTCCAAGTCCAGCGCGTGCCCGAGCTGGTGCGGCTCGTGCTCGATCAGAAGCCGGCGGACCGGCGCCGGGTGCGCTGAGAGGCGCGACATTCTGCTCGCCTCTCTCGAGCGGATAAGGGTTTCCCTTACGGGCTGTCCCGGATTTCCTCGTCACCACCGGTCCCTATGATCGAGTGAGCCATGGTTTCCGGCGCCTCGCGCGGCCGAGCGACCAGGGCGCTGGAGGGATCATGGACATCATCGCAGACCTCGGACGCTGGCTCGCCGGGCTGGAGCCGGCCTTTGCGTTTCTGCTTGCGCTGCCGTTCGTCGTCGCGGCGGCCGGGCTGCTAACGGTTCACCTCGAATCGCGTGGCAAGCGCCGCGAGCGGCGCTCGGCCGCGATGGAACGCACGTCGGGACGGCCAGTGCACGTGCGCTGACCGAATCTCGCCGCCCACACCCCGATGAAAATGGCCGACACCGGCGCGCTGCGCCTGGCCGTCATTGGCGCAGCGCTGGTCGCGCTGACCCTGAGCAGCGACGCATGGGCGAGCGGGTCCGACAGCGTTGCACGCAGCTTCCTGTGGATCGCGCTGATCATCGTCCTCGCGAAGCTCGGTACGCTGGTGGAGCGTGTGCGCCAACCAGTCGTACTGGGCGAGATCCTGGCGGGCGTGGCGCTTGGCGGCCTCGCGCTCGCGGGATTCGGCTTTGTCGACGAGATTCGCGGGGATTCGGCTGTGCGGTTTCTCGCGGAACTCGGCGCGATCATCCTGCTCTTCCAGATCGGGCTCGAGTCGAACGTGCGCAGCATGCGCCGCGTGGGCGCACGCGCGTTCTGGGTGGCGACGATCGGCGTCGCGGCACCATTCGTGCTCGGCACTTACCTCGTGGGCCCGGTTTTACTTCCTGGTCTGTCGCAAGCGGCCTATCTGTTCCTTGGCGCCGCGCTCACTGCGACCTCGGTCGGCATTACCGGCCGCGTGTTCCGCGATGCCGGAGTACTGCAGCGGCCGGAGGCCCAGATCGTGCTGGGGGCGGCGGTGATGGACGACGTGATGGGCCTTGTGATCCTTGCGGTCGTATCGTCGATCGCATCCGAAGGTGCAATCGACGCCGCCGGGCTCGGGATGACGGTGGTGCAAGCCTTCGGTTTCCTCGCTGGCGCGCTGCTCGTCGGCCAAGTCGCGGCGCCGTGGCTCAGCCGCGCATTCGCTGCGATCAGTCGCGGCGCCGGGATGAAGCTCACAGTCGCCCTAGCCCTCTGCCTCGCGTTCGCCTACCTTGCGCACCTCATCGGCCTTGCTCCCATCGTGGGGGCCTTTGCGGCTGGCCTGATCCTCGAAGAGGTGCATTTCCGCAATTTCGACGCGCCCCACATCCGCGGTGAGTTGTTGGCCGCGGTTGCCGACGCCGATGCGCGGACCCGTGAACGAGTGATAGGTGTCGTCGAGCGGCACCGACCGCCATCTCGAGGACCTCGTCGGGTCAGTCGGGCACTTCC
Organism: uncultured beta proteobacterium; assembly: GCA_963747775.1. GTDB lineage: Bacteria > Pseudomonadota > Gammaproteobacteria > Burkholderiales > SG8-39 > JAGVSZ01. The sequence continues at coordinate 41,887 of CAVVGT010000009.1, read as the reverse complement.
TCGTGCCGATCTTCTTCCTCTTCGCAGGCATGCAGGTGAACCTTGCGGTTCTCGCCAACCCGTCCACCGTTGTCTTGGCGGTGGCACTCCCGCAGTCGCGGTCGCGGGCAAACTCGTCTCCGGCCTCGCCGCGGGCAGCGTGAATCGCTGGGTTGTTGGCTGGGGCATGGTGCCGCGCGGCGAGGTGGGTCTCATCTTCGCGTTCGTCGGCAAAGAACTCGGTGTACTTAACGACCATCTCTTCTCGGTGATCGTGCTCATGGTTCTTGGCACGACACTGATCTCGCCGCCGGTGCTCGCTTTCTTGCTGCGCGGCAAGGCTGAGGGTCGGCCGTCGGCGATCGGCCCCGCCTCGGCGCAGGATCGGGCGGCAAGCTAGCCGATCCGCTAGCCCCGCAGAAGTCGTGCATGCGGGAAATCTGCGGAGTTGCTCCGGCGCTTTTCGCATTTCTAGCAAAAGGCGCGCATGGACGCAGTTTGAATGGGAAGGGTAATAAGGGGCCGACACCGGCGGGTCTGATAGACTGCCGGCCCTTTCCGTGTGGCTGGCCATGATCGAATCCTCCAGTGCCTCAAGAAACACGGTGAGCGGCTCGATTCAGAGCTCGCCAGAGAGACGGGCATGCCGCTTGCGACCGTGCGCCAGCATGTAGCCGGCCTGGCAGCCGCGGGGGCGGTCGTCACGTGCAACCTGACGCGCTTCGAGAATGGCAACCGGATTGAAGCGTGGCTCTGCCGCGTGTCGGGGTACTACCCGCCGGCAGCGCCCGGTCGAAAACCAAAGCCGACGACATAGCCAGCTCCTAGCTGCCAAAGCTGCCCGCGGCTCGTCTCCTTGTCTATCTCGACCTGCGACAATGCCCGACAAACGTGCCCTCGTCATCCATAGTTAGGAGGGGATGCTAGGCTTCGCGCGACAATGGCATCTCCACCGGTCAGCGCGGTCGCTCTCATCTGTCATCCCGAAACTCGCAGCAATTCGGTGCACGCCGTCCGAGCGCGTGTAGCCAGGACCGCCGACGGAATTCTGGCGGTCCACTACTCGCTAGAGGGAGACCTCAATCGCCTGCGCGTTCCGCGCCCGCGGGCACCGCGCATCGCCGAACGGCTTTGGCAGCACACGTGTTGCGAGATATTTGTGGCGAGCGAAGGGTCGCCCGGATACCATGAATTCAACCTCGGACCTTCCGGCGAGTGGGCGGCATACGCATTCACGCGCTATCGCGACGGCGGGATTCTTGATGACGAGCAGCTGAATCCGGGAGTTACTGTACGCAGCACGGCGGGAAGATTGGAGCTCGACGCCCGAGTGCGCCTCGGCCACCTGTCGCCGATGTACCTCAGCGCCAGTCTTTCGCTCGCGCTGTCAGCCGTTGTCGAGGACGACTCCGGCGAGCTTTCCTACTGGGCGCTTAGACATCCGCCGGGCAAACCCGATTTCCACCATCCTGACGCGTTCGCTTTGGAATTTTATGAAGTTCGGAATTGATCGCTTGCTTGAAGATCCGGCGTTGCGACAACCGCTGGTAGGCAAGCGAGTGGCGCTGCTTGCGCATCCGGCGTCGGTGACGCGCGATCTCGTGCACTCGCTGGACGCGCTCGCTGCGGTTGAGGACATCGAGCTGGTTGCAGCCTTCGGGCCCCAGCATGGGCTGCGCGGCGACAAGCAGGACAACATGATCGAATCGCCGCACTTCACCGACCCCGTGCACGGGATCCCGGTCTTCAGCCTCTATGGCGAAGTGCGCCGCCCGACAACAGCGATGATGGACAGCTTCGACGTGCTGCTGGTCGATCTGCAAGACGTGGGTTGCCGGATCTACACTTTTGTCACGACGCTGCGCTACGTTCTCGAGGCGGCCGTCGAGCAGGGCAAGCAGGTTTGGGTGCTCGACCGACCCAACCCGGCGGGGCGTCCGATCGAGGGACTGCTGCTGCGTGCCGGGTGGGAGAGTTTCGTCGGTGCGGGACCGCTGCCGATGCGCCACGGCCTGACGCTCGGCGAGCTCGCGAACTGGTTCCTGCGCACGCTTCGCCTCGACGTGGAGTGCGAGGTCGTGACGATGGAGGGCTGGAATCCGAACGGCGCACCGGGATACGGTTGGGCGCTCGGCGAACGGACGTGGGTCAACCCGAGCCCCAATGCGTCCAATCCCTGGATGGCCCGCTGCTACGCGGGGACCGTGATGCTGGAAGGCACCACGTTGTCGGAGGGGCGCGGCACAACCCGGCCGCTCGAGCTGTTCGGAGCGCCCGATCTCGATCCGCGTTCGCTGGTGGCGAGGATGGAATCCCTGGCGCCTCGATGGATGCGCGGTTGTCGGCTGCGGGCTTGCTGGTTCGAGCCGACATTTCACAAGCACGTCGGTGAGCTCTGCGCGGGCCTTCAGATTCACGTCGACGACTCGGCTTACGATCACGACGCATTTCGCCCGTGGCGACTGCTGGCTCTCGCGTTCAAGGCGCTCCGCACGCTGCGGCCCGAGTACGGATTGTGGCGCGACTTTCCGTACGAGTACGAACACGGCCGTCTCGCAATCGACTTGATCAACGGAAGCGAGCTGTTGCGAGCTTGGGTGGACGATCCCGCCGCCACGGCAGCCGATCTCGACGCGCTTGCGCATCCCGATGAGGATGCGTGGCGCGAAGAGAGGGAAGCCGTGTTGCTGTATCGATGAAGCGACGCGGAGGAGGTTACGCACCGCCCCCACTTTCCGCGGCTGGTGCCCCGTTTCAGCGCACGCGAAATACCAGCTTCCCTCTAAAGTGACGGCCTTCGCTCAGCGCATGGGCCGCGGCAGCCTCCGACAGGGGATAGAGTTTGATCTCGGGAGCACGCACGGCGCCGGACCGCACGAGCGCCAGGATGCGCTCCAGATGGCGTCGGTCGCGTCCCACCATCGGGCGGTATGCGCGCACGTCGGGCCGGGGCGAGGCCGGTGCGGATGCACCCGAGGCGATGAACGCCGCGCGACCACCCGATCGCAACACGGCAAAGGACTTCAGGGCCACCTCACCTCCTACGGTGTCGAAGACCGCATCGCAGTCCGACACCTTGCGCGTGAAATCTTCGGTCCGATAGTCGATGATCTCGTCTGCACCGAGACCGCGCACGTAGGCATGGTTCGCGGCGCTTGCGGTGGTGACGACACGCGCCCCGATGTGCTTCGCGAGCTGGATCGCAAAACCCGCGACGCCCCCAGCACCGCCTTGAATCAGAATCGTCTCGCCGCTCGCAAGCTGCAGCGTATCCTCGATTGAAACAAGGGCCGTCAAACCGGTGAGCGCAAGCGCGGCGCATTGCGCATGCGAGAGCGCGTCAGGCTTTCTCGCCGCGATCGCCGCTTTGATGGCGATTTTTTCCGCATATGCGCCCTCCTGACCGACGTCACAGACACCGAAAACCGGATCACCCACCTTGAAATCGCCGGCGCCTTCGCCCAGCGCGGCGACGACGCCGGAAAAGTCCCGGCCCGGCACATAGGGAAAATGCGAAACGGGGGCATAGCTGCCGGCGCGCATCTTCCAGTCCGCTGCGTTCACGCTAGCGGCATGAACGTCCACGAGCAGTTCGCCTGCGCCGGCCGCGGGATCGGGTACATCGCCGTACTGCAAGACCTCAGGACCTCCATGCTGCATGAAGAAAGCAGCCTTCATCGATGCCCGACCCCGTCAAGACAATGGGCTCCAAGCCTATCAGCATCGCATCAGCTCAGTAAATCTTGCGCCCCGGAGGAGACCAGCGGCGATGGTTACGAGGCGGCCATCGGCGAGAAGCGGTCGTACGGTCAGGACACGGAAAACCTGGGAGCGGGCACCAGGGACTATGAACTTGCGCACTCCGCTCGAGCATGCCCAGCGGGAGCTGAAACAACAAGGGAAAAGCAAATAGTTCACCGGGCCACGGAGCACGGGTTTCGCAGAGGCCAGGTTCATTGGGGCATTGAGCCTCGGACACGCTTGGAGGAGGGATTCAGGCGCGGGCCAGAGCTTCATTGGAATGCGCTTAGGCCAATCGGACGACTGACTGCGACGCCTTCGGCGTGTAGAGTCGCAGGAATACGAGGGATGCGAATCTCCGCTGTTTACGGGGCGGATGTTGCAGTGCCGGCATCACCGCAGGAGGCGCCATGGCCACGCGAAAACCCCCTCCATCCAGGGTCACCCAACCTACTTCGGTTCGATTCGAGGCCACCCTGGGTCCCGCGCCCCACCGCAAAGCGGTGTTGGCGGCCGCGGAGCTCGACCTGGACCGGCTGCCCGACGCCGGCGGCAAGGTCAAGCTGCTGCTGACGGCGGACGACGCGCGCCGCCTGCTGGAGCAGGGCTATGAGGTCCACCTGACCGCGGCGATTCCCGTCGCGCCGCTGGACCAGAAACGGATCATGACCGACGACCAGGCCAAGCGCTGGCTCGAGCAGCAGGTCAAGGGCATCCCGAAGAAGGGAGACCGCTGATGTACCGCACCGTTGCCCAGATCGACTCGGCCACCAGCATCTTGTCAACCTGGTTTCCGCAGCTTTTCACCCGCGTCCAGCTCCCCGAAGCGTCGGTCCAGGGTCGCCCGGTCTACGCGCTGCGCATGCGCGCGGGAAGCGGCACAGGACGCCGTGGCGTGCTCATCGTGGGTGGCACGCACGCGCGCGAGCTGATGAATCCCGGACGCCATCATCGAGCTCGCAATCGACCTGCTGCTGAGCTATTCGAACGGAACCAACATCCGCTATGGCGGCAAGACGTTCACGGCCGATGAAGTCAAGCTGATCCTCGAGGCCATGGACATCTGGCTGCTGCCCTGCGTCAACCCGGACGGGCGCCACCACGTGATGACGGTCGACGACATGTGGCGCAAGAACCGGCGCGACAACCCCGGGACGACTTGTGACGGCGTGGACCTGAATCGCAATGCCGATTTCGTCTGGGGCGTCGCGCAGGGCCAGACCTCGTGTTCGCCGTGCGCGGATACCTACTGCGGCCCTTCGGCTTTCAGTGAGCCCGAGACGCGCAACGTCAAGCACATCCTGGATAACGAGCGCATCGTCTCCTTCGTCGACGTTCACTCGTATTCCGAGCTCGTGCTGTACCCCTGGGGCCATGCGCGCACGCAGTCCACCGACCCCAGCCAGCGCTTCACCGGGCTGCCGACGGGCACGTGCACGGCCAGCATCCCGGCCACGTATTCCGAATACATGCCGCCACGCGACGTGCAGCGCTTCCGGACGGTCGCCGCCCGCATCGTTACCGACATCGCCGCCGTGCGCGGGCGCAGCTACACGCCGGAGACGTCATACGACCTGTATGCCACGACGGGCACGCAGAGCGACTACGCCTACTCGCGACACATCGCGAACCCGAGCCTGTACAAGACCTACGGTTTCACTTTCGAGACCGGACCGTTCACCATTAGTGCGCCCGAATCGTTCCACCCCGCCGATCCCACACTCGTCAAGCGCGATGCAAAGGCGGCGATGCTGGCCCTGTTGCAGCAGTCGGTGTGCGCGATCGAGCTCATCGGCATCAAGCTGTTCAAAGGCGATACCGAAGTCGCCGCTCTGCGTGCCATCCGCGACGATCTGCTGGCGACCACCGCCGCGGGCCGCGAATGGATCGCATTGTTCGAACGCGCGCAGTTCGCTCTGCTCTCCGTCGCCGTGCGCGATGCGAACCTGCTGGCGGCCGCGGGCGAGGTCATCCGGGCCACGGCGCGATCCGTGGGCGACAAGGGTGCGGTATTCGGTGAGGCCGACAGCAAACGAGCGAGTGCCCTGCTCAAGAAGCTGCGCGTGAAGGTGAAGATCCGCGCGCTGCAAAGCGATCTGGATGCCGTGGGCGCGCGCATCGAGCAGCTGAGCGGGCGGCGCATGCAGCACGTGATCGAATCGTTGATGCGGCATAAGCCCGGGAAGAGCGGGAAGGCGCCTGCACCGAAGAAGAAGAAGCACATCCCGGCGAGGAAGCGAGCCCTTCGGCAGCGTTAGCAGGCCCTAAGGGGCCAAGCGTTCAGCCGGACTGCAGCAGCGGCTCGCGAACCTGCGGCCGGACCGGCTCCGCGGTGCCGCTCACGATCATCCGCACGACCTCGTCCTGGTTCGTCTCCGCGACGCGCCGCGACCCGACGAGGCTGCCGGTCTTCATGATGGTGATGCGGTCGCAATTCTCGAACACGTGGTTCAGGTTGTGGCTGATCAGCAGGACGCCGCAGCCCTGCTCGCGCATCTCGCGGACCAGCGCGTAGACCTTGCTGGTCTCCTGCACGCCGAGCGCCGCGGTCGGCTCGTCGAGGATGATCACGCGCGCGTTGAAGCAGACGCACCGGGCGATGGCGATCGACTGCCGCTGGCCGCCGGACATCGCGCGGACCTTCTGCCGAACGTTGGGGATGTTGATCTTGAGCCGCGCGAGGAGCTTGCGCGCGCGCTCTTCCATCGTCCTGTTGTCGAGGAACCAGCCGAAGCGGGTCGCCTCGCGCCCCAGGAAGACGTTCGCGGGCACGTCGAGGTTGTCGGCCAGCGCGAGGTCCTGGTAGACCGTCTCGATGCCCAGCGCCTTGGCGTCGCGCGGATCCTCGATCGCCACCGCCTTGCCGTCGAACGCAATCGTCCCCGCATCGGGGCGCAACGCGCCCGCGAGCGTCTTGATCAGCGTCGACTTGCCGGCGGCGTTGTCGCCGACGAGCGCGTGCACTTCGCCGAGGTAGATGTCGAGGTCGACGCCCTTGAGCGCCTGCACACCCCCGTAGGCCTTCGCGATCCCGCGCATCGAGACGATCGGTGCTTGCGTGTCGGCCATGGCGTAAAAGGCGGTCCGGAAAGCGGCGGGAAGGGGAGGTTGGCGGCGCCCGCCTCCCCGCGCACGACGGAGGTCAGGACTTCTGCGCAGCGACCGTCTTGTCCCAGTTGGGCACCGCGCGCTCTTCCGGCGTCTTCATGAAGGCCTGGACATTCTTCTTGTCGATGATGACGATCGGCAGCTGGATCTCCTTCGGCACCGGCTGCTTGCGCAGGTGGCGAACCGCGGCCGTGACCGCGAGGTACGACTGGTCATGGCCGCTGAAATCGGCGGTCGCGAACATCTTCCCGGCGGCGATCGCGGCGGTCGCGTCGGGAATCCCGTCGATGCCGATCACCATCGTCTTGCCGCCGCGGCCGGCCGCAGCCAGCGCCTCGGCAATGCCGACGGCCATATCGTCGTTCGCGCTCACGACCGCATCGATCTCCGGGAAGCGCTGCATCAGGTTCTCGAACACCTGCACGGCGGGCAGCCGGCGGTACTGGCCCGGCTGCGACGCGAGCACCTGGACGCCGGGAAACGCCTTCACCGCGCGGTCGAATCCGCGCTTGCGCGCCTGCGCGGTGCTTGCCGCCGGCACCCCGTCGATATGCACCACCTTGCCCTTGCCGCCCATGGACTTGAACAGGTACGTGCAGATCTCGTACTCCATCAGTTCGTCGTCGGAGCCGATGTAGGTGACGGCCTGGATGTCGTTCATCCGGTTGTTGTAGTTGACGACGGGAATGCCCGCCTTCGTGGCCTTCTGGATCGACGGCACCAGCGCGGTGTAGTCCACCGGGACGAACACGAACGCGTCGGGCTTGCGCACGACCCAGTCCTCGACGAGCCGCGTCTGCTCCTCGATGTTGTCGGGCTTGGTCGGCGCGACGACCTCGAGGGTCACGCCGAGGTCCTTCGCCGCCTTCTCGGCCCCGATCCGGCACGCCTTCCAGAACGGGTTCGTCACGTTCTTCACGAAGAACGCGATCGTCGGCGGCTTGCCTGCCTGCGCGAACGCGTGCGGAGCCGCGGAGGCGAGCCCCGCTGCCGCCGTCGATGCGAGCGATGCCTTCAGGAAATGCCTGCGATCCATGTTGCGCCTCCTCCTTTGTGTTGTCCCACCGTCACCGTTTGCCGATCAGCCGCGAACCGCCGAGCTGGTCGGCAAGCACCGCTGCCAAGATGATTGCGCCCATCACGCCGCTCTGCCAGAACGTCTCCACGCCGAGCAGGTTCATGCCGTTGACGACGAGCGCCAGAATGAGCGATCCGATCGCGGTCCCCACGATACCCCCCACGCCCCCGAAAAGCGACGTCCCGCCGAGGCAGACGGCGGCGATCGCCGGGAGCAGCATGTCCTCGCCGAGGCTCGAGTCCGCGGCGTTGACGCGTGCGATGACCACCAGCGCGGCGAAGCCCGACAGGAGCCCCGAAAGCGCATAGACGGTGATCAGCCGCCGCTTGACCGGCATGCCCGACAGTCGGGCGGCGCCGGGGTTGCCCCCGATCGCGTAGATCGCGCGGCCGAGCACGGTACCGTGCAGCATAACGTGCAGCGCGATCAGCAGCGCGACGGCGACGACGACCGGGACCGGGATCGGCCCGACGAAGGCGACGCCGATGAACCGGACCGCCTCGGGCAGCCCGTAGATCACCTCGCCCTTCATGAACACGTAGCCCAGGCCGTGCGCGATCCACAGCATGCCGTACGTGGCGATGAACGCCGGGATGCGCCCGTAGGTGATCAGCAGGCCGTTCACGCTTCCGCACGCGAGGCCGGAGAGCAACGCGGAGGCGATGCCCCATGCGACGTGCCCCTGGCTGATCAGCGACGCCGACAGGCAGGCCGCGAGCCCGAGGATGGCCCCCACGGCGAGGTCGATGCCGCCGGTCAGCACGACGATCGTCAGACCGGCCGCGATCAGGAACTGCAGCGACGCCTGTCGCGCGACGTTGACGAAGTTGCCCCACGTCAGGAACTGGGGGCTCAGGATCGCGAGCAGGACGATCAGCGCCGCGATCGCGACGACGCGCGAGACCGCCACGAACACCGTGTGGTCCATGCGGCCGGCCGGCGTCGCGAGCAGCGTGGCAGACCGGGTCTTCATGGTTGTCCGCGCAGCGAGTCGACGCCCACCGCGGTGATGATCACCAGGCCCACGATCGCGACCTGCCACTCCGTGCCGACGCCGATCAGGTTGAGGCCGTTGCGCAACACGCCGACCGCCAGCGCGCCGACGATCGTCCCGGCGATGCCGCCGTGGCCTTTCTCGAAGCGCGTGCCGCCGAGGATCACGGCCGCAATCGCGTCGAACTCGAGCCCCACGCCGATCGTGGGATGCGCGGCGTTCATCCGCGCGGTCATGATGAACGAGGCGATCGCCGCGAGCGCGCCCGCGTAGGCGTAGACGGCGATGTGATAGACGGGCACGCGCGTGCCCGAGAGCTTGAGCGCCTGTTTGTTGCTGCCGATCGCGAACACGTATCGGCCGAACTTCGTCCGGTACAGCAGGAACCACGTGAGCGCAAACACGGCGGCCGTCGCCCACAACGGCACCGGGATGCCGAGGAACACGCCGTCGTTGAACCAGCGGTAGTACCCGGGCAGCCTGACGACCGAGTCGCCGCGCGTCAGCACGGTAGCGAGGCTTTGCGCGATGCCGAACGTGCCCAGCGTGACGATGAACGGCGGCATGCCGGCGACCGCGACGAGCGCGCCGTTCAGCAGGCCGAAGCAAAGGCCGATGCCGAGCGCGGCACCGATGGCGACCGGCAGCGGATGGCCCGCAACCACGAGCAGGCTCGCCGCGACGCCGCACAGCCCGAGCACCGGGCCCAGGCTCAAATCGATGCCCTCGGTGAGGATCACCAGCGTCATGCCGAGCGCCACGATCGTGAGGACGGCGACCTGCAGCAGCACGTTCGTGAGGTTGGCGGGCGTGAAGAAGCCCGGCGTCCAGAGGGTCAGCGCGACGCCCATCGCCGCGAGCAGGTAGAACGCGCCGGGCGCGGTCTTCGCACGCTCGAGCGCTGCCGAGCGCTCGATGATCTGCGGATGCGCCGTGCCGTCGCTCATGTGCCGCGCGCCGCGCGCTGCCCGCTCATTTGCGTCCCTCCTGCGGCCGGTAGGAGTCGGGGTCGCAGTAGTGCACGCACTCGAGCCGGTTGTGCTCGGGCTCGGTCGCGCGCTGCATCGACACGCCGGGGCGCAGCGCGACGTCAAGGCCGCGGACGACCTGGCCGACTGCGAGAGGCGCCACCGTGGCCATGCGCAGTGCGGCGCGCTTCAGTGCGCCGGCGCGCGCGCCCAGCCCAGGCTCAAGAGCTGGGCGACGCTGTCGTCGATGTCGCGGTCGGCGTTCGTGGAGATGATCTCGAGGATCGGGCGCTTGTCGTAGCCGATCTCCGCGAGCACGGCAGGAATCGGCGCGAAGTCGACGGTCCCGAGCCCGACCGGGTCGTGGCGATAGACCTTCTGGTTCGTGTCGGAGAGATGCACGATCCTGAGGCGCCGGCGGCACTTGCGCAGCGCCGCGCTGACGTCCTCGCCGATGAAGTGCCCGTTCGCGACGTCGTACACGATGCCGATGCCGTCGTTGCCGTAGCGGTCGAGCGCGGCGAGCAAGGCATCGATGCCCGGCAGGAACGCGAACGGCATGTTCTCGACGTAGATCGAGGTGCCGACGCGCTCCGCGAGGGGCACGAGCTCGTCGAGCGCCGTGAAGAAGTATCCGGTCAGCCGCGCGGCAGGCGCGGGCATGAGCGGATTCGCCTTGCCCGGGCCGATCACCACGCCGGGCGCGCCGAGGTCGCCGGCGAGCTCGACCACACCGCGCAGGTTCGCGAGCGTATATGCCCGCATCTCCGCCGCCGCGCCGGCCACGTTGAGATCGATGTTGGGCATGTTGAGCGTCGTGACGTGCAGGCCGTTCGACTCGATGAACTGGCGCAGCTGCCGCCGTGCGGCCCCATCGGTGTCGGCGGGCCATAGATGGTCCGGATACATCATCAGCTCGAACTCGCTGTAGCCCCGGCGCATAAGCGAAACGAGGCAGTCGCCGACGCGATGGCTCAGCGTGTACGAGTAGGTGTTGACGGCGAACGAGGCGGCGCCACGGCTCATGACAGGAGGCCCATCGGTGGAATGTGAGGAGGGATCAGCGGCGATCGGGTGACTGGAAGGGGCCTGCTAGGCCGTGGTCGCAGCGGCGGCCATGGTCCGCCAGTTGCTCGTCGGCTCGAACCCGAGCACCTCGCGCGCGCGGGTGATGTCGAGGATCGAGGCGAGCGGGTTGCGGCGGAAGTGGTCAGGACTGCGGATCGGCGGGAGGACGCCGTAGCGCTCGCGCAGCATGTCGAGCGTCGGGCGCGTGTTGAGTCCGTCCCCCGCCGAGATGAAGAACGCCTGCCAAGGTGCCTTCGCGATCTCCAGCGCGCGGCGGAAGCCCTGCGCCACGTCCTCCGGCGAGACGTACGTCCAGACGTGGTAATTCTGCACGTCGGCGCCGCGCGCCTCGAGCTCCGGATACTCGGGCGGGAACACGATGTGCGTCGGACGGATCGCGAGCACCTCGAGGTTGCCGCGGTTCGCGTAGCTTCGGCACATCGCCTCCGTTGCTTCCTTGCTGAGCGAATAGCACTCGATCGGGCGCAGCGGATGCGCTTCGTCGATAGGGAGGTACTGCGGGCCGTAGCCCGGCGGGTTGTAGTGCAGGCCGAGGGCCGCGTCGCTCGAGGCGACGACCACGCGACGCACGCCCGCGTCCTCCGCCGCCTGCAGCACGTTCCACGTGCCCTGGACGTTGGTGTGGAACGTGACGTCGGGGGATGCCGTGCGCGGATTGGGAATGGCGGCCAGGTGGACGATGGCGTCCTGGCCTGCGAACGCGCGCTTCAAAGCGGCGTAATCGAGGATGCTCGCGTCCACGTACCGGATGCCTGGCGATGGCGGGGGCTTCACGTCGAGCACGGTGAGCGCACAGCGCTCGCGGAGGTCGTCGGTCACGTACCGGCCGAGCCGGCCGCTGCCGCCCGTGCACGCGACTTTCTCGAATCCCATTCGCTGCTCCCCCGTCCGGTCGAAGGAACTTCAGTGCCGTGGGGGCGCGCGACGGGCGGCCGCGCAACGGCGCGGGGAGGGCGCGTGCATGACTCGAGATGCAAGATGTCGTGCTCGCACCGCTGCTCCTGGGAGCCCGGCGTTTCCCAATGTAGAAGCCGGTCCGATGTGGCGAAATACCATCGCCCGCAGGCACTGTCAACAGGAAGCGGGGAGGTGCCGTTACGTCGGCGAGACCACCGGGTCCCAGTACCACCAGGTCCGTTCGACGACCCAGTCCTTCACGTCCTCGCGGAACGCGAGGAAGTGCGCCGAGCTGCGGTGCGCCTGGAACGCAGCGTCGTCGTCGTAGCACTCGATCAGCAGGAACAAGGTCGGATCGCTGCGCTCCTGGAGCACGTCGAAGCGGCTGCAGCCGGGCTCCTTCGTCACGCTCGTGCGCGCATGGCGCTCGATGCGCGCCTTGAACGGCGCGATCACGTCCGGTCGAACGCGCAGGTGGGCGGTGTGGAACACCATGCCGGTCTCCATGTCGCTCAAGGGATCAGGTGGCGCAGGTCGTGCTCCGGCTCGAACCCCAGCAGGTCGCGCGCGGGAGCGAGATCGTAGAGCGGGGCGTACGGATTGCGCGCGTAGACGGCGGGGCGGCGCACGCTCACGCGGCGCCGCAGGGTCCGCTCCAGCCGCTCGAGCGTCGGTTCCGGCGCCAGCGTGGACGCCGCACTGATGAAGATGCCCTCGAAGCCCGCGCAACGCTCCACCTCGAGCGCGAGCCGGAACGCGCGCGCCGCGTCCCGCGGATCGACGTAGTGCCAGAGCGGGCCGCCACCGGCGGCGCTTGGCCCGCCGGCCATCGGGCCCTTGTAGCGTGCCGGGTCCTGCGCGCGCGCCAACACTTCGGGGATCATCTCGGGATAGAGGATGAAGACCGGCCGCAGCGCAACCACCTCGAGCTTGCCGCGCTCGACGAACGCGGCGCCGAGCCGCTCGCCCAAGACCTTGCTCAACGCATACGGGTCGCTCGCGCGCAGCGGATGCGCAAGGTCGACGGGCGCATAGTCAGGCGGCAGCATCGCGCCGGACAGGACCGTGAAGCCGACGACCGAGTCGCTGCTGCACAGGACGACGCGCCGGACGCCCGCGTCCTCGGCCGCCTGCAGCACGTTCCACGTGCCGGTGACGTTCACCGTCATGAGGCGATCGCCTGGCCCGCTCCAGATGTTCGCAAGCGCGGCGATGTGCACGACGGCGTCCTTGCCGGCACACGCTTCGCGCACGGCGGCGAGGTCCGTGACGTCCCCGAGGGCCTGTGGCGCGTCCTCGGGCGCGCGCTTCCGGTCGAATCCCGACACGCTGCAGCGCCCGGCAAGCTCGCGCAGGACATGGCGGCCGAGCAGGCCGCCCGAGCCCGTCACCAGCACGTTCGCGAACCGCATGGCCGTCGTCCTCCTCGTCGCCGTCGCTACCTGTCGCGCTCGCGTTCGGTCTAGTCGTGAACGACCTCCGGATGCGCGCCCATCCAATCGGCGAACGCCTTCACGCCCTGCTCGATCGAGTAGCGTGGCGCGAAACCCGCGTCGTCCAGAAGCCGCGTCCCCGCGAGCGGCCCGCGCATCTTCGTATGATCGGTCCATGGCGCCGTACCGGGCCCGACCTCGATGAGTGCCCCCGGTACCGCGGCTCGCACCGCCGCCGCCACCTCCGCCGTGGAGATGTTGCGGCCGCAACTCAAGTGGTAGGTCGAATGCGAGAGCTTGCCGGCTTCGTACGCAGCGAGCAGGCCCGAGGCGACGTCGGCGACGTAGGTGTAGGTGGCGCCGAAGTCGCGACCGGACGGCTCGCGGATCGCCTTGCCCGAAAGCGCGAGCTTCAGGAACACGGGGATCGGGCCGCGCGGGTTCTGGCGCACCTTCGGCACGAGCGGCGGGCCGTACACCCAGGAAATGCGGACGGTCGCCGCCGGCAGGTCGAACTGCGAGCGGTACATCGCGGTCAGCAGCTCGCCCGCGTACTTGGTCGTGCTGTAGACGTTCGTCGCGCTCGGCGTCGCGTCCTCCAGGATCGGCTGCGTGACGTCGGTGACTTTCTGAAAGACCGAACCGGTGCTCGTGTAGATGAAGCGCCGCCAGTGCCGCGTGCGCGCCGCGTCGAGCAGGCGGCCGACGGCAACGACGTTCGCGTCGATCGTGCCGAGCGGGTCCCCGCGCGCGAACTGCTCGTTGGGCACCGCCGCCGTGTGGATGCACCCATCGACGCGATGGCCGTCGAGAAGCGTGGCGAGTTGCGCCGCGTCCGCGAGATCGCAGCGGACCCACGTCACCTTGTCGCCGAGCGCGGCCGCATCGTCCTCGCGGAACACGCTGCGATACTGCGCGACCACTGCGTGGCCGCGCGACAGCGCCTCGCGGACCGTCTCGTAGCCGACATGTCCCATCGCGCCCGTGACAAGGATCGGCATCGATCGACGTCCTTTCGGTGGCCGGACGCTGTCGTGTCCGTTACGACAATGTCGGTTGACATTCCACGATACGAGGAATTATATGCACAGGCACCCGCCGCAGGGGCAAAGCGCGCTGCGTCGCCGTGCTGGTGCACGACTTTCTCGGCCGCGTGGCCGGCGCGATCGGAGTGTCCGGGCCGATGTGGCGGCTGCCGCTTCAGTCGCTACACGAGAATTCGCGCTACCTCGTCCGGGTGGCGGCCCAGCTGTCCGACGAGCTCGGCTACCGAGGACGATCGTCCGCGAAGGTCGCCTGAAGCCGACGTGCGTCCGGCGTGATGCCCGACGCTTGAGGAGTCGCCCATGAGCGGGAGCGCCGACGAAGCATTCGACCTGGTCGTGCTGGGATCAGGCGCAGGAGGCATGACCGCGGCGCTCGTCGCCTCGCTCGAAGGCCTGCGCCCGCTGCTCGTCGAAGCGAGCGACCGGATCGGCGGAACGACGGCGCTGTCCTCGGGGACCGTGTGGATCCCGGACAACCGGCACCAGCGCGCGCTGGGCTCGACCGACGACCCGGAGGCGGCGCGCGCCTATCTCGACGCGCTCGTGGGCGAGCGCGCCGACCGCTCGCTGCGCGAAGCATTCATTGCAGCAGGCCCGCCGATGATCGACCTCCTGCACGAACGCACGGAGGTGCGGTTCAAGCCCTACGCGCAGAGTCCCGACTACCGGCAGGACCTGCCGGGCGCCGGGCAGGGCGGACGGCCGCTGGAGCCGCTGGCGTTCGACGGCCGTACGCTCGGCGACGACTTCGACAAGCTTCGCTCGCCGCTGCGCGAGCTGATGCTGTTCGGAGGCATGATGGTGACGCGCGGCGAGGCGGTGCGGCTCCTGCGCGTGCACCGGTCGCTAGACTCGCTCCGGCTCGGCGCATCGCTCTTGACCCGCTACGCGCGCGATCGCCTCCGCTACAGGCGCGGGACCCGGCTCGTCCTCGGCAACGCGCTCATCGCTAGGCTCCTCCGCGACCTGCGCGCGCGCGGCGTGGCGATCCTGCTCGGCACGCGCACCGTGCGCCTGGTCCGCGAGGGCAACCGCGTGACGGCGCTCCACATCGTCACGCCGGAAGGTGGGCGGCGCATCGCCGCGCGGCATGGCGTCGTGCTGGCCGGTGGCGGCTTTCCAGCCAGCGCCGCGCTGCGTGCGCGCTACCTGCCAAGCCCCGTCGCCGAGTACACGGCCGCGTGCGAGACCTGCACGGGCACGACGCTTTCGCTCGCGCAGGAGGTCGGCGCCGCGCTCGGCCCGGAGGGCGAGGACAACGCGCTGTGGTTTCCGAGCTCGATCGCGCAGCGCGACGACGGCAGCATGGCCGTCTTCCCGCACATCGCGCTCGACCGCTCGAAGCCCGGTCTCGTCGCCGTGAACGCGAGCGGCCGGCGCTTCGTCGACGAGGCGGTTTCGTACCACGAGTTCGTGCGCGCGATGTACCGCTCGCATCGCGGCGTCCCGACGATTCCGGCGATCCTCGTCTGCGACCGCCGCTTCGTCTGGAAGTACGGGCTCGGGATGATCCGCCCGCGCACGCCGTCGCTCGCGCCGTTCGTGCGACGCGGCTACCTCGTCTCGGGTGCGACGCTCGAGGATTTGGCGCGTCGCGCCGGTGTGGACCCGGTCGGGCTCGCGGAGACGGTCGGGGCGAACAACGTCTTCGCCCGAACCGGCATGGATGCCGATTTCCGCAAGGGCGGCACGAGCTACGACCGCTGCAACGGCGATCCGGAGCACGGGCCGAATCCGTGCCTCGGGCCGATCGAGACCTCGCCGTTCTGCGCCGTCAAGGTGTATCCGACGCCGCTCGGCACCAGCCTCGGCGTGCGCACCGATGCGAACGCGCGGGTTCTCGACGCCGCCGGGGCGCCGATCGGCGGCCTCTACGCCTGCGGCAACGACATGCAGTCGGTGATAGGCGGCGAGTATCCAGGGCCGGGCGCGCAGATCGGCATTGCGATGACGTTCGGGTATCTCGCCGCGAAATGCGCCGCGGATGCGGCGCATTCGTTCACGCTGACCCCGGCTGCAGCCGGTTCGGCTGCCGTTGCCCGATCTACTGTTTGAACAGCGCTGCCGCGCGGCAACGCCTCTCCGAGCGCTGCGTTGCTTTTCGATCAGGCGTCGGAGGCCGCCGCGCTCAGGCCGGCGCTCCGCGCGCCGAGATGGGCCGCGAGGTGAGCGCTCAGATCACGCGCATCGTCGCCGGCCCCGTCGATGAGGCTCGACTTCCGGCGCCGCAGGAACGGCAGGCCCATAACGTACAGGCCGGGCGCTTCCGTCACGACGCCGCCATCGTGGCGGATGTTGCCCTTGTGGTCGAGGACTGGGACCTCCAGCCAGGCGTAGTCGGGGCGAAATCCGGTCGCCCACACGATCGTCCTGATCCCGGCGCGACCGAGATCGAGCCCGAGCGGCGGCGAGGCTTCGACGCGCGTCGGCTCGGGGCGATGCGGCGGATCGACCGCATCGCTCACGCCGTTCTCCGTGGCCCACTCGTCGAACGTGTTCAGCAGCCGGTTCTGCTTGAGGTCGGCGAGCTCGCACAGATTGCGCAGCGATCCGGAGAACTGGGCCTTGCCGTCCTGAATCCCGGCCAGCCGGCCGACGAGCTTCACCCCGAGCGACGTGAGCGCGTTCAGGTCGATGTTCCGGCGGTCGGGATAGCCCGCGATCTGGAACGAGGAAAGGTTGCGGGCGCGCCGCAGATTCTCGACCTGGTCGTAGCGCTCATCGTTCAGGCCCGTCACGTCCATCCACCACTGGATGTCCCTGCCGCGGTACGTCCGGGGGGCGCGCACGTGCTCACCCACCGCCAGCGTCACGGGACGTCCCGAGCGCTGGATCTCGTCGGCGATCTGCGCGCCCGAGGCGGCCGCGCCGACGACCATCACGCCGCCCGGCCCGAGGCTCCCCGCGTTGCGGTACTGGGCGGTGGACAACTGGGCGATGCCGGACGGCACCGATTCCGCCAGCTTCGGGAGCTGCGCGATGTTGAAAGCGCCGGTAGCAAGCACGACCGCCTTGCAATGCCAGGTTCCCTGCCCGGCGACGACCTCGTAGCCGTCGGCTGTGCGCCGCACGGCAGTGACCGGGCAGTGCGTCTGCAGGGGCGGCGATACCTGCTTCGCGTAGCGCTCGAGGAACGCGATGGTCTCGGGCATGGTCCGGAAACCGTCCGGATCGTCGCCCTCGTACCCCAGCCCCGGCAGGCGGCTTTGCCAGTTCGGGGTGAGCAAGGTGAGCGAATCCCAGCGCTCGGTGCGCCAGGTGTTGGCGACCTCGCCGCGCTCGAGGACCACGTGGTCGATCGAGCGCGCGGCGAGGCACCAGCTCATGGCGAGCCCGGCCTGGCCCGCGCCGATGACGACGGCAGTCGTGCGCACCCGGCGCGGTGCCGCGTACGGCGAAGCGGCGTTACGCCACCTCGACCGTGACGTTGGTCGGGTTGGTGATGATGTCGTAGACCGCGGAGCGCTTCTGCGACTGCGCGACGATCGCCTTGATGTCGGCGGGCGACGCGTCGGCGTCGATCTTGTAGGTCACCTTGATGCCGTCGAAGCCGTTGCGCACGTCCTCATCCATGCCGAGGATGCCGCGGACGTCCATCCCGGCCTCGAGCGTCGCCGACACGGAGCGCAACTGGATCTTGCGCGCCTGGGCGACGGCCGCAACGCCGGCGGTCAGGCAGCTTGCGAGACCGGCCAGGACGATCTCCACCGGCGTGGCCGAGTGGTCTTCGGCTGCGAACACCTCGGGATGGTCGGCGTCGAAGGTGAACTGCTTCTTGTGCTTCTGCTCGGCGCCCAGGCCGTAGAAGCCCTCGATGGTGGAGCGGCTGTGGGTGCCGTTGATCCACTCGACCGTCGAGCGCCACTTGAACTTTGCCGCTTCCGGCGCGTTCTTCAGCGCCTCCTGCGCGCCGAACAACGCTTCGACGTTGACGCCGTTGTTGACGGGCTTGTCGTTCTTTGCTGTCGCCATGGCTTTCTCCTGGGAAAGTTCAAGGGGGCGAAAAGTATAGCAGCGCGATAAAGAGGGCTTTATAGCTTATATGAATGCTGCATCACGGCGCCCGTCAGCCGAGCCTGTCGGCGAGCGGCTAAAGCGCCTGGTTCAGTCGGGGCTTCCAAAACGGGCGGAACAGCTCGATCTTCGGACAGCGGTTCATGACGACCTTCAGCCCCGCAGCCTCCGCCAGCCGGGCCGCCTCGTCGTTGCGCACGCCAAGCTGCGCCCACAGCACCTTGGCGCCGATATCGATCGCCTCGCGCGCGATCCCGGGCAGCGCGTCGGAGCTGCGGAACACCTGGACCATGTCCACCGGCCGGTCGATCGCGGCCAGCGATTCGTAGACCCGCAGCCCGCGGATCTCGCCCCCGGCCTCGTTGGGATTGACCGGGATCATGTCGTAGCCGGTTTCGTGCAGAACCCTGAGCACGCCATAGCTGAACTTGGTGGGGTCCGAACTGGCGCCGACCATGGCGATGGTCTTCACCTCCTTCAGGATGGTCGCGAGATAGTCCGCCGGGTAGTCCTGGTCGTGGTCCATGTGGGCGGCGGCGGTCATCGCGCATCCTCCAGCGGGGTCGCGATGCCGGGTTTCAACTCATGCGGCGCGAGCGGGCTGGCGAAGGGATTGCGGTAGAGCCTGTCATGGCTCTCGACGCCGACATCGAACGTGCAGTCGGTCAGTGGCCGGGCAACGCAGAGGAGGACGTAGCCATCGGCGAGCTGCCGCCCGTTCAGCGCAACGCCAGCGCGCTGGTCGATCTCGCCCGAAAGCAGTTTCGCGGCACAGGAGATGCAACCGCCGTAGCGGCAGCCATAGGGCAGCGAAATGCCTTGCGCCTCCAGCGCATCGAGCAGCGGCTTCCCCCGATCGATCCGGAACGACGCGCCGCCCCGGTTGGCAAGCGTGATCGTGACTTCCGCCATCTTCAGAGCCAGATATCCGAGGTGCAGTCGCCCCCCGGATACCGCGTCTCGTGACAGCGGGCGGGGCCGTTCGGCTCCTGCCCGAAATCGACGAAGAAATCCGGGTTGATCGACATGCCCCCGCTCCCGGTGTCGCAGTCGACCATCAGCATGCAGCCGCCGTTCTGCCGGATATCCGGATAGAACTGGTTGTCCCACGTCGAGAACAGCGAGGTGGTGACGTAGAGCCGCTTGCCGTCCAGCGAGAGCTGGATCATCTGCGGCCCGCCGGTGATACGCCGGCCGTTGACCACGGGTGCCTTGTTCAGCAGGCCGCCCATCCAGACCTGGCCGGTGAATCTCGGGTTCGAGGGATCCGAGATGTCGTATTGGCGAATGTCGCCGTGCAGCCAGTTGCAGAAATAGAGAAACCGGTCGTCCATCGAGATCAGGATCACGCTGATGAGGCCCGGCACCGGGATCGGCCATTCCGGGTGGCGCACGTTCTCGACATCGATGATCTTTTCCCAGATCCACTGGCCGTCCCGCTTGTACCAATGAATGATGTTGGACGAGAGGGCGGCGCCGACGAAGCCATGGCTCGAATCCGGATTGTGATGGAAACGGACTTCCAGCGGCACCAGCCCGTCCTCGCCCAGGTACATGGTCTTCTCGACGCGCTTCCCCTTGAAATCCCAGAAGTGGATCTCGCGACCGTACTTGAGCTGGCCGACCTCCTCGAGGTCGAAGCCCGGCATGAAGGTGTTCGGCGCCGCCCATTCGGACGAGACCATCACGTTGTGGCGCGGCTGGTACCAGAAGTCATAGTTGAACTTCATGCCGCCTAGGTCGTTCTCCCATCGCCCGACGATGTCGAAGTGCTCGTTCAGGTGCAGGAAGCCGCCGGGCGCGTTTCCCCGTGCGTCGCCGAGCATCGAGATGATGATGTCGGAGCCGAGGCAGTGCACGGTATGCGGGGCCGACAGATTGGTCCTGGACTTGATCTCGGCGCCCTCGATCACCTTGTGCAGGCGCGGGGCCTTCGGGTCGATGCCGCAGTCGACGATGTGCAGATTCGACGAGCGGACGCCCGGCACGATCAGGTAGCGCCGTTGCTTGGTCGGATCGTGATGGCACGACGAGCAGGCGTTCCAGCCCATGTGATGCAACTCGTCGCCGATGCCCGGCATCTCCAGCCGGCTGATGACCTGGCTGTAGGTGGGGCTCTCCGGGTCCGCGTCGATGGTCGCCAGGTAGTCCGGCTTTTGGATGCCGGTGCCGATATAGAGCGCGACCGTGTAGAGGATCTTCTCGCGGGGGGCCTTCATTGCCTCGGCCGGCGAGGCATAGCCTGGCCCGCAGCAATGCGATGCGCCGTTCTCAGCCATGCTGCTGCTCCGGTCGCGTTGTCGGCCCCGCGCGCGTCATGCAGAGCGCGGTTGATCTGGCCGACCAGCTTAGCAGGTTCTTCTTCTTGTGGACAGAAAGGGGAAGGCGCGGTTTGCTCTCGAAGAGCTCAACCATTTGCCCATTGTCCGCATCAGACAATGCAACAGCACCTCGGTGCTGACCCGCCCAGAGACCTACGGTGCTCTTCATTCAGTTCGTGCCGCGCAAGCGGCGCTTCGAAACGCCCCATCTCGTCCGTGAGGTATCGATTGAACCGATTCCGATCGAGGCTGGGTCACATCTTGCAGACCACCTTAGCACGCAGTATGTTCAGATTGATCGCCCAGTTCCAATCGAGCGGAAAGCGGCAAGCCCATGACTGTAGAGCGATCTGAAGAGACCTAATCATGTGAAAGGGCTTATCTATTGGAGGTGGCGCATGGGGACCAAGAGCCGCGCGGATGCCGGTTGCAAGCAGTTGCTGCAGCTCGTGATCGTGGTTTGGTTCACGCTGTCCGGGAGTCCGCTTGCAATAGCGCAGCAGAGAATCGAGTGGAAAGTCGTCAACCGCTTTCCTTTGCTAGTGCATCCAGAAGATCTGGATGTACTGGCGCGTAACACTGAAGCCTATCTCGCAAATCCCACAATGCGGAATCCCGCGGCCGGCGTACCTGCGACCCGGTGGGATTACTACTATCAGCGATACGACGAAGATCTGATCCACAGCCCAATCGTCGTCCAGCTTTCGCTCGCCCCTCCACCGGCTTCCGGGGCGTGCACGTGGACCATCGACGACGCACCGCTCGCCACGCGGGACTGCGGAGGCGTCCGGCATGTATTCCGATGGGACCAGCGGGGCGCAAAGGTGACTGTCCGGCTCGAGCGCGGTGGAGAACCTATCAAGGAGACCATCGAGGTTCGCTCTGTGCTCATTGTGTCGCTGGGTGACTCGTTCGCGTCGGGAGACGGTGTCCCCGACGTCGATGCCGTGGATCACCTCTCGTCCCGCCTTGTGAATCAGGCGGGCGATCCGGTAGCGCGACCAGCGCTTTGGTGGGACCAGCGTTGCCACCGGTCTCTCTACGCCGGCCCGGCGCAGGCGGCGATGATGCTGGCGCGCCAGAATCCGCAGCTTCAGGTGGTGTTCGTCAGCTTCGCTTGCTCGGGCGCGGAGATCATGGCTGGCCTACTCGGACCGTATGCAGGTCGACAGACGTACGGACAGCTTGCCAAGCAGTTGCGAACGTTCCTGCCCAACGCGCCAGCAAGTGCATCTAATCGACCGGCGCGCCCAGAGCTGGAGAGGCTGCTGTTGCCTTTTGAGATCCCTCGGCCGAAAAGCTGCGAAGCGCAGAGTGATTCTCGGTGGGAGTGCCGAAAAGACGTTGTGAAAGCGTTCGGTCAGGATGATTGCAAGAATCAGGGCGGGTGCCCGAGCATCTGCCGGATGAGCAGAGAGGTGCTCGATTGCCGGCAGCTGAATACTCGAGAGCTGGAATCGGATATCGATGCTTGCGATGCGATTTGCGTCGGCGCAGCAACGGGCCTTCACCACAGCCACGATGCCTATGTGGGCCCGTTGCCGTCTCAGCTGAATGCGGTCCTGAACTTGCTCTGCCCGCCTGAGGACTTGCTCCGCACCCCTGCGGCCGGAGTTGGCAGGGTGCTGGCTGCGTCTTTGAGCATCCGAGAGTGCAGTGGGTTCCGCCGCCCGGTCGACGCGCTATTGATTTCCGCCGGCGCCAACGACGTCGCCTTTGGCAACCTCCTGCGATACTCGCTATCTCACAGAAACTCATTTGACCTGGCAGGCTTCCGTGCAGATCGAAAGTATGAATCGCATCGACTGGACGAAAAGTACGAGCGGCTCGCCGCTGATCTGCAACGGCACGTCGGAGCACGCCAGGGAAAGCTGAAGGTTCTGATTACTCAGTATCCCAATCCCACGTATGGTCCCAGATACAAGGGCTCCAGCGACGGGAAGGTCGACGATCGCTGCGGCGTACGCGACAGGGTCACGTTGCTCGAGGAAAGGACGATCATTTCGCATACGGCGGACTGGGCGTTCTTCCTGGGGATGTCCGAGAATGAAGTCGGAGACCTGCGCGGACACGTGATCGACCCCCTGCAAAGCGCGGTGAGATCGGCCGCCGCCATCAACGGGTGGGAGATCGTTTCCGATTACGAAGAGACCGCCAAACTTCACGGGTACTGCAACCGCTGGGAACGGCCTGACCGTCGCCCGTGGTTTCATACCCACGGGGATTCGCTGCTTCGCCAAGGCGAACTGGTTGCCGCATTCGATTCACCCGGAGGATTCTCCACCGGCGTGATGCACCCGAACATTCTCGGCCAGTACGAGGTCGCCAGGTCGATCGCGAGGGGGCTCAGTAAAGTGCTGGGGCTGTCGAAGGAATGCCCGGGCGCCCCGTGCTGACTTGACAGGGCAAGCGGGGTCGAGCGGCATCCGGCCACGCCGCGCGCCGGCAGTTATACTGCGACCCGCCAGCAGCTAACGGTTTGCTCGCCGGCGCTCGCCCGCGGCCACGCCTCCAAACCACCCGATCTAACGATGAACGCCTTTTCCTCCGAACGTCCCCGCACCAAGCTAGCCAGTGTCGCTCTTGTCTTCGTGCTCATGCTCGTCATCGCCGCGCTGGTTGGCGGCGGTCTTTACCTGCGGCCGCGCTTCGAATCCGAGCCGCCGCAGATCGTCATCTCGCCCGATGTCGACGTGGTCGGCGTGGCGCCGATGGAGATCCAGGTCACCGACAAGGGGACGGGCTTGAAGTCCGTCACGGCGACGCTGTCGCAAGGCGGCACCGAGCAGAATCTGGTCACCGAGCAGTTCGACCAGTCGGTGGGCGAGAAAAAGATCGCGGTGGCGCTGGCCAAGGTGCCGGGTGTGAAGGAAGGTCCCGTCGTGCTGCGCGTCACCGCGCGCGACGCGTCGCTTTGGCGCGGCAACGAGGCTGTGGTGCAGAAGAACATCACGATCGACACCACGCCGCCCACGCTGGAGCTCATTGCCGACGATCGCTACGTCAATTTCGGCGGCGTGGGCGCGATCGTCTACAAGGCGTCGGCGGACACGGTGACAAGCGGCGTCAAGAGCGGCAACTATTTCTTTCCCGGTTTTGCTGGCCAGGTGGCGGACCATCCGGATCACACCCTGGCTTTGTTCGCCCATCCGTACGATGCGCCGCCGGAGGCGAGGCCCACCCTGGTCGCCACGGACCAGGCCGGCAACACGCGCGAGATGCGGCTTGCGTATGAGCTGAAGAACGTGCGCTACAAAAAGAGCACGCTCGCACTATCGGACAGCTTCCTGCAAGACAAGGTGACGCCGCTGATCTCCGACGTCGCCGCACGGCAAGGCGCGCCGAAGGATGTATTCCTCGCCGTGAACAAGCGGCTGCGCAAGGAGAACGAGGACCGCATTACCGCGATCACGCAGAAGGCGACGCCCAAGATGCTATGGAAGGACGCCTTCGCCCAGCTCAGCAACTCGAAGGTCGAGGCCAACTTCGCGGACTACCGGACGTACACCTATAACGGCGAGCCGATCGATACCGCGTACCACCTCGGCTACGACCTCTCGGTGACGAAGCACTACCCAGTGGAGGCCGCCAACAGCGGCACGGTGGCCTTCACGGGCGACCTGGGCATCTACGGCAACACAGTGATCCTCGACCACGGCCTCGGCCTCTTCAGCTTGTACGGGCACTTGAGTTCGATCGACGTCAAAGCCGGGGACTCGATCACCCGGCGCCAAGCGCTCGGCAAGACGGGCGACACCGGGCTCGCCGCCGGCGATCATCTGCACTTCGGGATCTATCTCGATGGCGTCGCGGTGCTGCCGGTTGAGTGGTGGGACCAGAAGTGGATCGACGACAACATCAAGCCCAAGCTCGAAGGGCGTAGCGGGCAGGAGATCGCGGAGGCGCAGCAGCTGGCGAAGCCGGCGAGGAAGGGCGGAGGGAAGCGGCGGCGATAGGCATTCGCCCCTCAACGCTCGGTAGCAGCCAGTCTGCTCTACACGACCCCGGTTTCAGCAACCGGCAGTAGAGTCGTAAGCTCGACGGATCAGTGATCCGCGGTTTAGCGGACTACTAGTCCGCAAATGCGCGCGGACGTTAAGACCGAATGCGCAAGCTTATGCCCTCCGCCTCAATGCTGGCCGAGCGTCTCAGTCCCGTGCGGAGACTGCGCGCCGGAATCGGTGCCAGCAGAGGACGAGAGTGCGGGTTGACCCCGGAAGCGGCCACCGCCGCGCTCTGGCTTGCCAACGTCATAAATCGAGCGCACCATGGCGACGCGCGTTTCCAGGAGATCCGCTATGCCTGCGAAGCTCCTCGCTGAATTCCTCGGTACGTTTTGGCTGGTCCTCGGGGGTTGCGGCGCGGCGGTGCTCGCTGCGGCGTTTCCCGAGCTCGGGATCGGTTTCACCGGCGTTTCACTTGCCTTCGGCCTCTCGGTCCTCACCGCCGCCTATGCCCTCGGGCCGATCTCGGGTGGTCATTTCAATCCAGCCGTGTCGTTCGGGCTGTGGGCGGGCGGCCGGTTTCCGGCTGCGTACCTCCTGCCCTACTGGGTAGCGCAGCTTGCCGGCGCGATCGTCGGCGCGGGGGTGCTGTATGTCATCGCGACCGGCCGCGCGGGGTTCGACCCGTCGGCGGGCTTTGCTTCGAACGGCTTCGGCTCGCTCTCGCCCGGCAAGTACAGCATGGGCGCCGCGATCGTCACCGAGGTCGTCATGACGTTCATGTTTCTGATCGTCATTCTCGGCGTGACGCATCGGCGCGCGCCCGTCGCATTTGCCGGCCTCGCGATTGGGCTCGCGCTGACGCTCATTCACCTCATCAGCATTCCGGTCACGAACACGTCGGTCAATCCCGCCCGCAGCACTGCCCCGGCCCTCTTCGCTGGGATGGCTTATCTACAGCAACTCTGGCTGTTCTGGCTTGCGCCGCTGGTCGGTGCGGGACTCGGCGGCCTCGTGTACCGCACGATGCTTGAGCGCGAGATCGAGCCGCCGGTCGTGGGCCGAGATTCATCGCGAGAAGTCTTTCGCTGACCCATTCAGCCTCTCGCTAGCCGCCGGCTGACGCCACGACCGCCCTCAGCGACGAAGCCGGACAGCCGCTCTAGGCTGTTCAGAGAAAGCGCGCTCGGTCGGTCGCCCTAATCAACCTACAGTGCGAGTCTCCTGCGTACGGGCTTTCTCGTTGAAGAAAAGGTACTAATACTTCACGTTTCTACGCTCATCAATTTTCGCGCCGCGGAGGCCATGCCGGAGCTGGCCGAGGCTGCTGCACCATGCGCCGTCACATCGGGCAAAGGGGAGACAGATGCGGGCCATTGCTGAATTCACCAAGACCACGCTGATCGGTGGCGTTCTCATCATCATTCCCGTGTACCTGAGCGTGCTCTTGCTGTTGAAGGCATTCGCCGCCGTGGTCAGGCTGGTCGCGCCAATTACTGAGGGACTGCCCGTGACGCTGCCGTTCCGCGAGCTCGTTGCGATCCTGGTGCTGATCGGCGTCTGCTTCGTCTGCGGGATCGCGGTGCGCACGGGCCCGGGCCTGCGGGCGAAGAACGCGCTCGAACGGTCACTCCTCGAGAGAATTCCAGGCTATGCGCTGATCCGCGGGCTCGCGGGCCGTATCGCCGGTCAGACGGACGAGCAAACCTTCGCCGTGGTGTTGGTGGAAATCGAGGATGCCCTCGTGCCGGCCTTCCTTGTCGAAGAGTGCGGCGACGGCCAATGCGCGGTGTTCGTGCCATCGGTGCCCACGCCTGCCGCCGGCTCGATCTACATCATCGCGAACGAGCGCGTGCATCCGGTCGACGTGCCCTTCACGCAGGCCGTGAGCGTGATTTCCAAGTGGGGGTCGGGTGCGGGCGAGTTGCTGGCAGGCATGAAGCGCGCCGCACAGAAGTCCGCCCCGGTCACCGTGTGAGTCGAGGGACGGAGGAATGTCTTCGTCGCAGGGCGACAGCGGAACAAAGCGAGTCTCGGGCTCTCGACGACGCTCGTCCCTCGCTCCCGACGCGGGACACCGCGCGGTACCAGCTTTCAGGCGCGACCCGAACGGCTGCTTCTAAGGACAGCGGATAGGCGTTCGGGTCGGATGCAGCCATTCGGCCCACGGACTGGTTAGTCCGCAGTTAAACGGGCGCAAAATTCCCTATGAAACCTGGCTCCCCGAGTAGGGATCGAACCTACGACCTGCCGATTAACAGCCGTTTCGGGACTTCACGACTCGTAACGGTACGTGACGAGTCCTGACTTGTGAAGTGCTGAGTTCGGTGCAGAGCCAAGTGCAGATCATAGGGCTAGCACAACCGCAGAAAACACCTGACTGCAGCACGTGCACTCGAAACAGAGCGGACGGTACACGCCTCGTCTCTCTGCACCTCCGTCTCGATCACACCTTTAACCCCGGCAAGTCACCATCGACGAGCCTGCGGGCGTGGTGCGTCCCGAACTCCAGGGCATCGCGGGCGGACGAGAATACTGCGGGTTGGTCGACGATAGCCTGCTCTCTGGTTAGCGCCGCAGTGCGGCGGAGGCGAATGATCGAGATGTGGGGCCGCCACTTCCGCGGCCCCGACAGGAAAATGGCACTCACCGTGATTGCGCAGTCCTCGTGCTGAAACTTGTTGAGAGCCATCTGCGGGGCCTCCACTCCAAGTTGAGGGTGTGTTCGGGGGTACGACCCGCGCGCAGGGCGCCCCAGGCAATTGCCAAGTAGGCAGGCTACTGCGCGAGCGTCTTCGATCGCTAGCCACAGCGCTAATGCGCTACGGTGCCGCTGCGGCACTCCGTACACGAGGTTGAGAATTCAATATGCTGACGTCATATCTGACGAGCAACTTTTTCAAGCCTCCAGGCGAGCACTTCGTCACAATGCTCGGCGTGCAAATCGCGACATGTTGTGGTCTCGACCACTCCTACCCTCGAACATCATCGTCTTCGAGACGTGAGGGCGGGCAGCCCATCGGTCGTAAGCAGCTATTCGAATGATGGATGGCGAATCCATCGACTGGGTAGGGCAATCGCCGTCAACTCTGAGCGCGGACCATCGGATAACGGCTAGGAGCAGATTGACGGAACTCCCAGAATTTACCTGTTGGTCAGCTGCAATGCGCGTTCAGTTGCCTGAACGAGACCTTTTCGGGAAGCGGATCGCCCCCTCCAGATCTTCCTTGGTCACTGGATGGGCCTTCGGCGGTCCCGGCGTTGATGGTTCGAGACCGGTGGACAACGTCACCTCGCAGTTTGATGTACTGAATATTCGCTCGACTTGCGGCGAGAACTCGGCAGCATGCGCCGCGGCGAGTCGACCTTGCCAACGTCTCAGATCGGCCAAAAGCGGCGATACAGCCAAGTCGCTGAAAGCTGTCGTTCGACTGCGCTGTTGACCCTAAGCAGAGATTCAAGTCACGGGCATCGCCTCGGGAGACTTCCACTTCTGATCGTGTTCGCGCTGAGCATGTTCGGTTGGAGGCATTGAACTACCCGCGAGCTTGAGCTGATCGAGCGCGTCATCGAGAGCTGCGATTTCTAGCCTGCAAGGTGTTCGCGCGAGTGATCGCCCGCCCGGCCCGGTGGGCCGGCGCGCCCGGACGAACAAGTGACGCCACTCGGGCTGGCTGAGCCCATGATGCGGTGGGGTGTGTCTTAAGTCTTGCCGTGGCTGGTATGCTCCTGACGACGAAGGGCGTTCGGCGGGAGGCGCAGACAGCCTTGGGCGATTCCTTGTGTTCTCCCGGTCCCAGATGGATGCCATCGGCATGACAAGCGAGGGGTGGGATTTCGACGTAGCTGTCGTGGGCGGGGGGCCGGGCGGCTCCAGCGCCGCCACCGCGCTTGCGCGGCGGGGGAGGAGAGTCCTCCTGCTGGAGCGGGAGCGGTTCCCCCGCTTCCACATCGGCGAGTCGCAGCTCCCGTGGAGCAACGAGGTCTTCCGAGCGCTCGGCGTGGACCAGGCGATCGGCGCCGCCGGGTTCGTCAGGAAGTGGGGCGCAAGCTTCCGTCCGCCCGACAGCGTGACCGAGCAATATGCCGACTTCGAGGAGGCGGTGGAGACGCCAATGCCGCAGACGTTCCAGGTCCTCCGGGAGCGATTCGACGAGATTCTCTTGCGCCATTCCGAGCGGTGCGGAGTCGCGGTGCGCGAGGGGCACCGACTTCTCGATGCGGCCTTCGACGCCGAAGCCGTCACGCTTCGCTTCGCGGACTCGGATGGCATCGAGCGCACCGCACGTGTGGGGGTCGTCGTCGACGCCTCGGGGCGGGCCGGCGTTCTCGTGAATCGCTTCGGCCGCCACGAATACGACCCGCTCCTGCGCAACATCGCCGTTCACGCGCAGTACGAGGGGGTCCCGCGCGCCGACGGGCGCCGCGCCGGCGACATCCGAATGTTCACACGCTCCGACATGGGGTGGCTGTGGCTGATACCGCTGTCGGACACCGTGATGAGTGTGGGGGCCGTGATCCCGAAGGAGGTGCATCGGCGCGAAGCGAAGCCGACCGCGGAGGAGAGCCTTGCCCACTATCTCGCGGACACGCGGCCCGCCGCATCGCTGCTCGAGCGGGCACGACGGGTCTCTCCGGCGCGCGTCGACGTCGACTACTCCTATCTCGCCACCCGGATGGCCGGGGACCGCTGGGTGGCGGTGGGCGACGCCGCCGCGTTCCTGGACCCCATCTTCTCGACCGGAGTGTTACTCGCCATGCAGGGAGGTCTGGACGCCGCCGAGGCGATCGACGCCGGGCTGCGGACCGGCGACCTGTCGGCGCGAGCCTTCGCTCGGTATGAGCGCATCGCCCGGAAGCGCTATCACCATTTCCGGCGGTTCGCTATCGGATTCTACGACCCGGCGTTCCGTGACCTGTGGTTCACGCCCCGGAAGCGGTTAGGTATTTACGGGGCTATCGTGGCGGTCCTCGCCGGGAACTGGCGCCCTTCACCGCTGACACGAGCCAGGATCGAGATGTTCTTCGCCCTGGTCGCCGTGCAGCGTTTGGTCCGGAGGGTCAGGCGCGCCGGACGTTCGTGACTCTGCTCTCAGGGGACTCGGCGGCTGGCCGGTCCATGCCGGCGAAGAGCCTGTGCCCGGAATTCGCTAGGCATTATTCTGCGGCCAAGCTCTCGACTTCTGGGCCGCCACGTCCAACAAGCAGCTCAACTTCGTGCAGCACATCAAGACGCTGCTCAAGCCCCACGGCCGCGCCGCGGTGGTGGTGCCCGACAACGTGCTGTTCGAAGGCGGCGCCGGCGAGACCATCCGCCGCAAGCTGCTGCACGAATGCGACGTGCACACCCTGCTGCGCCTGCCCACCGGCCTGTTCTACGCGCAGGGCGTGAAGGCGAACGTGCTCTTCTTCGACAAGAAGCCCGCGTCGGAAACGCCGTGGACCAAGCAGCTCTGGATCTACGACCTGCGCACCAACAAGCACTTCACGCTGAAGACCAACCCGCTGAAGCGCGAAGACCTGGACGAGTTCGTCCAGCTCTACAACCCCGCTAACCGCCACGATCGCAAGCCGACGTGGACACCCGAGCAGCCAGACGGCCGCTGGCAGGTCTACGCCTACGACGAGCTCGTCTCCCGCGACAAGGCGAGCCTGGACATCTTCTGGCTCAAGGACGATAGCCTCGCCGACAGCGACAACTTGCCGCCGCCGGACGTGATCGCGCAGGAGATCGTTGACGACCTCGAGGCGGCGCTGGAGCAGTTTCGGCTGATCGCGGGGGATCTACAAACCGCCGGGAAGTCCGCAGAGTAGAAGGTGCGCGCGATAGAGGCGCGCGCTGAGACGGGGGAGGCTCGATGGCACGCTACTGCGGAAACAACAAGTCTGAGGCGATCCTCGCTGCCGCGGAGCGATGGCGAGACGCGGGTCTCAAGCGGGACGGGTCGGTATTCACCGACGCGAGCCTTTGGCGAGAGGCGAACCTCGCAGCGCTTCAGGCTTAACCACGTCGCCATGAGTGACGGATTAAGAGAGGTTTGTCGACGCTCTTCAACTCCATTAAGGCAGGTGGTACTGTCTTTGCACTGGAAGTCCGCTGAATCACAGACCTTGGCCCAGTGAACGCTGGGCAGGTCACACTCGTGCGCGGGGCCCTATGGCAATATCGGGCAAGCACTCGTGGATCGAAAACGCGGAAGTCGTTTCGCTTTTTCCTACCCTGGTGTGGAAAATCCAGCTTCGCGCCAAGGTGCACGAACCGATCGACGCGAGCGCGCTGGGATTGCTGCACTCGCTGCGGCAGGGACAGCCGGAGCTGATGTCCGGCGAAGCCTGGCAGTCGGGCCATGCCCTGCATCGGCGCGAAGAGCTGCACGCGCTTTGCAACTGCGTCAGCCGGGCGGCCGCGAGCGTGCTGCGGTTCCTGAAAATTGGCGAACCAGCGATAGAAATCACCGGCTGCTGGGTGAACTTGTATGCGCCGGGCGCCGCGCACCGCGCGCATAGCCACCCCAACAATTTCCTGAGCGCGGTGTACTACGTGCGCACCCGGCCCGGCGCCGACAGCATCAACTTCCACGACCCGCGCAGCCAGGCCAGCGTCATCAGACCGCCGGTCACGGCACTCACCGCCACTAATACCGATCAGGTCGTGGTGCGGGTGAAAGACGGCACGCTGCTCGTCTTCCCCTCGTATCTGTATCACTCAGTCGATGCCAACACCAGTGGAGACACCCGCGTAAGCTTGAGCTTCAACCTGATGTTTCCCACGTTTGGTGCCGCATTGAGCAAGCCGTTGTGGGGCGATGAATAAGGCAGCGGGCGCACTCGACCCCCTGGACGTGGTCATGCGCTACCACCAGGAGACAAAGCACCATTTTTCACGCTCTGCGCGCGCGCCCGCCAGCATGGACTGGGCGAATCAGCCGGATCCTTTTCGACGATTCCAGGGTTCTCCCCTCATCGCCTTACCGGTCCTGAAACCGGACGAGGCTCCGCGCTCGCCTCTTTATGAAGACCTATACCGTCCTGGAGCGATCTCGAGCATCCCGGTCAGTATCCGCGCCCTATCGCGTTTTCTCGAGTTTTCGCTGGCGATTTCCGCCTGGAAGCAGACCAGTGAGGTCCGCTGGGCGCTTCGAAGCAATCCGTCGAGCGGCAACCTGCATCCTACGGAAGGCTATCTGCTCATTGACGGCGTGCCGGGCCTTTCGCCATTCCCGGGTCTCTATCACTATGCGGCCAAGGAGCATGCGCTGGAACTGCGAGCAGGGTTGCCGCAGGAAAGCTTCACTTCCCTGCTGAACGGATTCCCGCCCAACGCCTTTCTTCTGGGTTTTACGTCCGTGAACTGGCGAGAGACCTGGAAGTACGGAGAGCGCGCCTTTCGCTACTGTCAACATGACGTGGGCCACGCGATCGCCAGCGCTCGGATTGCGGCCCAGACGCTGGGTTGGCGCATGCTGTTGTTGGACGGCGTGGCCGACGACACGCTGGGTGCGTTGTTGGGGGTCGATCGAATCCAGGATTTCAATCGAGCCGAGCGGGAGCATCCGGATTGCCTGGCTGTTGTCTGGCCGGCCGATCAGGCGGTCGCCGGCTCCGCCAGGGAGACTGATTCGTTGCCGCTTTTCCTTGCGGCCGATGCAGTGCGCGACTCGACGCGATATGTCTGGCACGGCACGGCCAACCGATTGAGCCGAGACGATCCGGTGCAGTGGGTGTTCCTCAACCAAGTGGAAGTCGCATCGTGGAAGTCGAATACCGAGCACCGAGTCGTCGCTGTGAACCGCAGCGGTCACACCGCAACGGCGCCAGGTATCGACCCGCGTCAGTCAGGCGCCGGGCAGGTGATCCGCCAGCGGCGAAGCGCGGTTGCGTTCGATGGCGAGACCTCGATCCCAGTCGGCAGCTTCTTCACGATGCTGGGCCGCGTCATGCCACGGATCGAGCGCGACCTGTGCTGGCGTCCGATGCCTTGGGACGTACTGCCCTGGGAACCGGCCATTCATCTTGCCCTTTTCGTCCATCGGGTGGACGGCCTTGCTCCCGGCATCTACATGCTGGTGCGCGATCCCGCGATGGCGGGCTCGCTCAGGCAATCGATGCGCCAGCAATTCGCCTGGAGCTCACCACCGGGCTGCCCAGAAGACCTACCGCTGTTTCTCCTCGAAGGGGGCGATGCGCGGCGAATGGCGGTCCAGATCAGTTGCGGACAGGCGATCGCCGGGGACAGTGCATTTTCACTGGGGATGATCGCGGAGTTCGAACCGAGCCTGCGGCGGCATGGACCCTGGTTCTACCGCAGGCTTTTCTGGGAAACCGGCGTGATCGGCCAGGTGCTCTACCTGGAGGCGGAGGCGTTTGGCGTCCGTGCAACGGGAATCGGCTGCTTTTTCGATGACCCAGTCCATCAGGTACTTGGATTCAGCGACGCGACGTATCAGTCGCTCTATCACTTCACCACTGGTGGCCCTGTCGAGGATCTTCGCCTGACCACTTTGCCGCCCTATGGCTTGGATCACTGAGAAGCCAACAGCTCAAGCTCGTTTCCTGCGTTCCGGCCTCTGCGCGCTGAGAGTCGCGCGGTCGCGGGGCGAAAAGCCTGGGACACCCCAATCGGCAGTCAGTCTACCCCTCAAAGTATCGGCTTCGGGTCGCGTGCTGCGGTTGTGGGGGGTGAATCGCAACACGATAGGCGAAAGGTTGCGAGTGAAACGCGAGCGAACGTCCGCTTCAGGTCGAGAGCACCGTTGATGGTCTGCTTTGCGGCACGCCTCTTAACTTCCGGTTTTGGCCGGTTGCGTGAGTTCGAAACTAAGCCCGTAAGCTGCCCTTCGCGGCAAGAGCCTGATTCTTCCAAAACCCGCTTTCGGCGAACATAGGGAACCGCGGCTGTCGGGCCACAACCTGTCACTCGAGATCGTGCTCCATACCGGTCGGTCAATCGACGTGGCCGAGCCAATGCGGAAGTTCAAATCGCCCACAAGCGGACGTGCACGAAGCTCAACGTTTGACATGAGCGGCAGATGGAGGCCGTGGGCCGGAAGGCGCGGTTACGGGCAGGAGCTTAGCTTCCCACCGCGTCCGCTAAGCACTTCTTCACGAAACTGGTCTGCGCAGCGCCAGCCAGCTTCTTTTCCTTCGCCGACGCTTCGCACGTAGCCTTCGCGTCCGCCTCGCACTTCTTCATGAAGCTCTTTTCGGCTGCGCCCGCGAGCTTCTTCTCCATCGACTGAGCGGCACAGGTCGCGGCGGAAGCCTGTACGGCGAACGCCGCAAGAGCGATGGCTAGGATGATGCGTTTCATTGATCCCCCTTATTGATCGACGGGGCGCACCGTTAGTCGCCCATGGGTCATTCTAGGGGAGCCGGTGGCGAGGACTATGGAAGGATGCGAAGCCCATGCCGCCATGGGAGTTCAGGACAACACGAGGCGATCTAGCCGCGACGGCGACAAACCGGCCGGAAAGCGCCCGCCACCACAGTGCGGCGAGTTCGCGCGGCGGCACGGCGCCGATCGAGGCAGAGAGGGAAGGAGAGCTGGTAGCGGCTGCCCGGGGCGGCAGCCGGGAGATCAGCGGAAGAATCTCGTCAGAAAATGCATCAGCCATTGCCAAGGCGACGCGAACACCGTGGCAACCGCTCGAGCGATTGCCTGGTGGTGAGCTCGCGCTTTGGCCGACTGTTCGAGCTGAATGCCGCTCGCGGCCAGGCGATTGATGACGTTCTCCGCGCTGAATCCCTGGAACTTGGGCTTGTCGTCGCCGGTGCTGATCTTCACCTGCAGCGGGAGGCGCAAGCGGTTCAGGGCGCGCTGCACAGCCCGCTTCAGCCGCCATGATGCGGCCCCGCCGATGTAGATATCCGCCTCGCCTGCCTGCTGCGCGAAACCGTGGAAAGCGACGCCGTAGGAGAATCGTCGCGACAGGAGCGACCCGAGCAGCGGGAACGATGCCGGGTGAAGGTCGTCGGAAGTGATGTGGAAGCGGTCGGAAGCGCCTTTGATCGAGTCCCCGAACCCTTTGCATGACCACAGCGACGCGGTGAAGCCGGAGGCCCGCACGTCTGCGGCGGTCGCTGCGGCCTGCTCGTCGGTGTGTGGCTCGATCAGGCCGCCGTGGGGCGCAATCGCGACGAAGTAGGTGTCGTCGGCGCCGTCCTCGGCGAGCTCGAAGAAGCGGACTCCCGGGGGCTCGTTGGGCAACGGCGGCGCGTCAAGCACCCGGGCCGCGATCGTCGCTTCGAGCTCGGTGTCGGTTCCAAGGCGCTCGCGGCCGGCCTGGCCGGTGCGAACGACGTTTGCCCGGGGGGGTTGGTCCGGATTCGCCTCGCTGACCGTGTAGATGGCGACGAAGCGGGCGTCGTCCGTTCGCGTGATCCGGATCTGCTGGCCGACCGCGCGACCGATCGCGGCCAGCGCAGCCGGGTCGGCCGAGCAGCGCTCCGCCTCGTTCTTGAGCGAGTCCTGCTCGGGCAAACGAAGCTTCGAAATACGCGCGTCGTAGTGCGTCGCTGCAACCTTCTGCTGCATGCTCTCGGTCGACCTGCTGCTTAACACGAAGCTGGCATGCGGAAGACCCTAACGCATGGCGTGGTGCCATTGCTATAGACCAGAGAGGCTAGGACTTCCGCAGGTGCGTTTGCACGGACGTCACGCTCAGCTCCGGTTGCGTCGCGATCGCGAGGTCAGCGAAGCGCCCCCCGAAACTCGGACGACTACTCGCGGTCTGCGGCTTTCGGTTTTCGCGAACGCGCTTGAAAAGCCTGTTGGCTAACCTGAGAGGATGTCTGCGACAAACGGCTCAAAACGAAGCGCAGGATTCGCCGTCGACACGCACTACCGACTCCTGCTGATGCTTATCTTTGTAAGAAGTGCGAATCTCGTCGATGTCCTGACTGCTTCGACGGTCCGACGACGGATAAAGTACAACGAGCACGCGAGCGCTTTCCCGAACGATGAGTCCCCGGGAGTCTTTGAACTGGCCGCTGCCCGGCACGACGGTGAACCCATCCGGGAAGCGCGGCGTGACCTCCGTATCGATGAAGTGTTGGAACTCCGCGTCGGTGACGGTGGACCCGTTACGTTTCGATAGGCCCAGCAAGAGCTCCGTCCTGTTGAAAGGCTTTCCGATCGATGATGCGGCGCAGGGCTGCCGAATGCTCTGACCGTCGGGTGTCGCCCAGAGACGCTCAGACAGCAGGGCTAGAAAACAGACTAGAACGACGGCGAGGCCGGCAAGGTCGCGGGAAGGGTGCGGGAGCATGTTCTTGCTCATTCATGATGGACAATCGGTGCGCCATACGCCGCGATCGGAGGATCAGATTCATGCCGTTTCCAGCCTAGCGCGACGAAGCGAGTGTGCACCTTCGCGGCCGCGACGGGAGGGGAATATTGCCGAGCTGGAACGGGAGGTGCCGAATTTATCTGAAATCAATCCGCCCAGCGGCGTGTCAAGTCGGTCGATGAAGTCGGTCGTGCCAAGACTATCCAGTATCTCGACCTTCTGATGGGCTTGAAGGTAAAGGTCGATTAGGGTTTTGGCATAGGCAACGAGATCGTTGATTCTGCGTTGCATCAGATGCCTCGGGTGCGTAGGTTGGCCTCCGTACCTTACCAAACACCCAAGGAGGACCGCGATCCGACTAGGAGTAGCAGTCAGCGACTGCTTTCGTTGCGATCGAGTCGGTCTTGGCCGAACGCAGCCTCTCGCTCCGCCTCGAGGTACCCCGTCGAGTGAGCCGCTGTGAGCTCAGGCGATTTGGTTGTCTTCGCCTTCTGGGCGCTCGACTGAGTACGCATCTGCTGGCTTCGAGTCGGACGCGCAGTTCCATGTGTCGCGCCGGAGCCGCGGACTCGTCATCCGTCGGTCAAGAGGCAGCACTTGGCCCGCTTAGACCTGTCGAGCTTAAGAGAAGCGGAGATTGGTGAGGGTCGGTGATCGGCCAGGGGTAGTCGTTCAAGAGCGAGCCACGAGGTGACGCAAAACCTGTCGCTCTATTGACGCCATTCAGCCTGGTCGGACCGCTTAAGTCTTCCCGTCTTCCGCGTTCAGTGCGTGGTATGCGGTATTTGCGACCCTGGAACATGACGCTGAGACGGTGTCCGTCGAGTCAGTTGGCCATCGGAAGGTGTTGATGACGTAGGAGTGACGCTACGAGTTGTTGCGCCCCGGCCGGACCGGTATTATGCTTATGGCATAAAGCGAGGAGGGGGTGATGAACGCGCTCAACCGTGCAGCGAACATCCTGCTCGAGCCGCAGAGCGAGTGGTCCGCGATCGCCCGCGAACGGAGTGATCCGAAGTCGCTCTATCTCGGCTACGTCGCGATCCTCGCGATCCTGCCCGCGGCGGCGTCCCTGATCAGCACCGCGTTCGTGGGCAGCATCGGCTTCGGGCGCCTCGGGGTGGGCGTCGCGCTGCAGGCGGCGCTGGCCGGCTACCTGATGAGCCTAGCCATGGTGCTCGTGATCGCGTTCGTTGCCAGCGCGCTCGCGCCGCGCTTCGGGGGGCAGGGCGACTTCGGCCAGGCGCTGAAGCTCACCGCCTATGCGCTGACCGCCTCGTGGGTCACCGGCGTCTTCACTATCCTGCCCGTGGTCGGCTGGTTGATCTCGCTCCTCGGCGGGCTCTACTCGCTCTACCTCGTGCAGATCGGCGCCCCGCAACTCATGCAGATGCCCGAGCGAGCCGCGGTCGGGTTCGGCATCGTGCTCGTGGCGATGGCCGTGGTCATCACTTTCGCAATCGGTGCGGTCCTGGCTGCGATGTTCGGGATGGGCGCCATCGGTATGTTGGGCGCGATCGGCCGATTCTGAGCGCGCCCGCTAGCGCCCCGCCAGTCAAAAAAAGGTGCCGGCCCGAAGTCCAGCGGCATCTCCTCTCCCGGCGCGCCGGACTCGGAGGCGCGCGAGAATCGCGGCTTCCCTGGGGGAGGCCGTGCATGCGAGCCATTACCTTGATTGCCTGCGCCGGCCTGCTTGCCACCGGCTGCGCGACCCGGCCGATTGGCGCACCGCCGCTGACCCCGAGCGCGGCCATCCAACCCAATTTCCTCGTGCCGAACGTGCGCGAACGCATGATCCACCTAGCCCGGCAGGAGTGGACGCTATTCGGGCAGCCGGTGGTGGTCCGCGACGCGCACGGCGTGGCGCGGCTCGAGTTCGAGGGTGCGGCGACGCACGAGGTCCAGCCCGCATTGCTCTCGCGCGTGCTCATGTACTGGTATGCGGTGACGCGCCTTCCGATCGTCGGCAATCAGGGCGAGCTGGAGCCGTGGTCGGCGGCGTTCATCTCGTGGCTCGCAAAGAGCGCCGGGCTCACGCCCGAGGATTTTCCGCCCACGGTCCTGCACTGGGACTACATCGAGCGCGCCCTGGAGGCGCGCGACGGCGCGCGCTTCATCGCACATGATCCACGAGCTTACGCCCCTAAGGCGGGCGATCTCGTGTGCATCTCGCGCTCGAACGCGGTTGCTGGGTTCGCAGAGCTTCGCCGCGGCCCCTACCACTGCGACCTGGTCGTTGGCATGGAGGTTGGAGAAATCAATGCCATCGGCGGAAATGTCAGCGATGCGGTCTCGCTCGCGCGCTACGAGGTGGACGAGCGGGGCCTGCTGAAGCACCGCGACGATCGGCCGTGGGTCGTCGTGATCGAACAACGCGACGCACACCGAGGACCTTCGGATCCACGCCGCCTAAGCGATGCGCGCGGCTGCTTGGGCGAGACGCCTAGTCGGTTCCAAATCGGGTCGCTTGGCGATTGCTGCGATCTGGCGCCTGCACGAGTGACCGCAGAGGGGTGGACTGGAGCCGTTCGACCGACGGAGCAGTGATCCGTTGGTTATTGAACTAAGAGCGCGTCGATCGGGCGGGGCGTGGAAGGCTGATATCGGGCCAGTTCCGGACGTTCGTGCTCACATCTCAACTTGCCAGGAAGCAGCCATTGCCGAGAGGCGAGCGGCGCTTAGCGATCCCCCGCCGCAGCCAGTTACTGTCAACTTGCCCCAGCTCCACGACCGGATCCCGGAGCACGCGTTCGATCAACGCCTAGCTTGGTAACCCCCACCGACCACCACCATCCGCGTGCGACGCCGGGCAGGCGCATGCCTGCCGCCGCCGGCGGGCGCCCCTAACTCCTTGACGCTCGCGCAACACCCGCCACTGCGGCTGCCCGCGCCCCGCGGGGACTCCTGCTCACCCCAACTTCCCGTCGGTGCGAGCGAGGCAAGACGGCTCGGCTGCTCCCGACCACACGTCCGGGGGCATTGGATTTACTATCCCTCGGTGACCCACGACGCGACTTGGCGGGTGATTCGGGGGCGGTTTTCAGGCTTCATCAGCACGCAGTTCCCGCGTGACGACTGCTGACGCCGTCCTGTAACGATCCAGAATACCCGCAAT
This sequence comes from uncultured beta proteobacterium, assembly GCA_963747775.1. Classification (GTDB taxonomy): domain Bacteria; phylum Pseudomonadota; class Gammaproteobacteria; order Burkholderiales; family SG8-39; genus JAGVSZ01. Next base: position 2,872 of record CAVVGT010000009.1, on the reverse strand, counting down.
ACTTGCGGAAGGGGCGTTGGATCTCCTATCCTCAGACTAACCGTTAGTCACGCCTATCCTCACGTCGCGCCACGCCAGCTACGCTCACTGGCGTGAGTGGGCGCCCGACCTCGGCTTCGGCCGTCGGGATCACACTGTGAACCCCGGGGATCGCCAACCGCTCGCCGATCTCGGATCCGCCAACGACGATGATTCCGACAATTACGAAGAAAGCGAGTCGTTTCAACATGATCATTTGGATTCTCCAATCTTAAAATGCGCGGGCAAGTCACCTGTGCCCTCAAGCTTCCCTAGCTCGACCTTTTTCGCCTTGGTTCTGTTCTTGAAGCTGAAATCAGTGGCTGCAACCTCATTTCCAGTTTTCCAATCCCTGATCTGAATGATGTATTGAGGTTGGCCGGCAAGGTCCTTCGTGGCGACGCTATACCGACAAGGATAGGGACGTTTCCCTTGTGCGATCCAGATCTGCCAATCAACTTCCTTTTTTCGAAGAGCCAGGTAATCGCACTCAACGCCGCCGATGACGCCACTGCCAAGGTCCTTTACGTCGACGACATCACGCATCAGCGCGTCGTAGGAATTCGACAACAGCAGGTTCGCGGCAGGGAGGTGCCGGTGATATGTCGTCCGCAACACATCGATCAGGTGATCAATCGTGCCCGGTATATCCTGTTGTGCGTAGATGTTCAGGTTCTTGCCCAGCAAGGTCAGTGTTTTCCCGTCAAAAGAAGTCTCGACATCGGCAAACCCGCCGGCACGCACGGCACGGATCTTATCAGGCCGGTTAAGTGTCACGGCCCCTGAACTCACCAGTGCGAGTTTTTGTTCATCTTTGGTGACGACCTCGAGGGTGGCGTCGTATTTGAACGAGATCGCCTTCTGCGCCGCCAGATAATCGGACATGGCCTTGAGCATCTTCTTGGCATCTGCCTCATCGGCTCTCACGTCCACGGACGTCCCCAACATAACCGTCAAGGACAATGCCAACGCGGACATGCCGCGCAAAGCATTTTTCACTGCTTTTCCTGCCGTCTTCTTCATCTAGGCGTACCCCCGTGAAATGGAGCGCCGAACTCGGCCCTCCGGAATGCTTGAACTTGGCGCAACATCCACTGACGTAGCTTGGACAGTGGCGTGCGGAACCGCACGACGAACTCTCGCTCCCCTGGAAGAGGACTCCAAATTGTCATGGGCAATTCGTCTAGTTCGCTATTAACTTTACCATCACATCAGTAGTGTCCGGATGTTTACCGCCCGATGTTCCAGAACTGCTTGATGCGCAATAGGTAGTTCATGTTCTTGCCTGGTCTCGATTTCGACCGCGAGCACCGATTCTGCGACCCTGCGGAGCTATTCCTCGCGGGGTCGACCGATGAATCTGGGCAAGCTCGTGTTCTCGCAGCTCATGGCGCATCTTCCGCTGACTACCTTCCGGCGATGTGTCGCGCGCTACCGTGGTCATTTCAAGGTCAAGTCGTTCAGCTGTCGGGATCACTTCCTGTGCATGGCCTTTGCGCAGCTCACCTATCGCGAGAGCCTGCGCGACATCGAAGCCTGTCTGCGAGCGCAATCGGCCAAGCTCTATCACCTGGGCTTTCGCAGTGCGGTGTCGCGCAGCACGCTGGCCGATGCCAACGAGTCGCGCGACTGGCGCATCTATGCCGACTTCGCGCAGCAGCCTGATCGGCATCGCCCGCCGGCTCTACGCCGACGACCCCTTCGGCGTCGAGCTCGAAGAACACCGTCTACGCGCTCGATTCCACCACCATCGATCTGTGCCTGTCGCTGTTCCCCTGGGCGCCGTTTCGACCACCAAGGCGGCCGTCAAGCTGCACACGCTGCTCGACCTGCGCGGCAACATCCCCTCGTTTCATCTTCATCAGCGACGGCAAGGTGCACGACGTCAACATCCTCGACGAGCTCCTGCCCGAAGCCGGCGCGTTCTACGTCATGGATCGCGGCTACATCGACTTCGAGCGCTTGTCGCGCTTGCACCAGGCAGGCAGCTTCTTCGTCACCCGCGCCAAGGAGAACCTCCAGGCTGCGCCGCCGCTACTCCGCTCCGGTCGACCGAACCACCGGGCTGCGTCTGCGACCAGACGGTCGTGCTGACGGGCTTCTACTCGCGCAAGGGCTATCCGCGAGCCGCTGCGGCGCATCAGTTCGACGATCCGCGAGCCGGGCAAGCGGCTGGTCTTCCTGACCAACAACTTCGCGCTGCCCGCGCTTACCATCGCGCAGCTCTACCGCTGCCGCTGGCAAGTGGAACTGTTCTTCAAATGGATCAAGCAGCATCTGCGGATCAAGGCGTTCTACGGCACCAGCGAGAACGCCGTGAAGACCCAAGTCTGGATCGCCATGTCGGTCTACGTGCTGGTGGCCATCGTCAAGAAACGGCTTGGCATCTCGGCAAGCCTCTACGAGATTCTACAGATTCTGAGTCTCACGCTGTTCGAGAGAACGCCGCTGGATCAACTGCTTACGCTCTCTGCACCAGAGCCCGACACCTTGAATTCGGCTAACCAGTTGAGTTTGTTTGCCTAACATCCGGACACTACTGCCATCACATAACAACCCAATCCGAGCATAGGACCTTCAAACGCCCCCGGCAAGGCTCAGGACTGGGCCCCGGACCGGCTCGCGGCGGCCTGAAGTCCTTGGACTTGGCGCCTCAATCGCCCTTTGTGCCGCCTACCTGTGTGTGCCCACTCCTGCGGGGCCTCCTTCGGGGGCCCAGGTACGGATCCGACCGGCCGCTTCGGGGCGACGAGTTCGAGGCCGCCGATGCCGCTGATGGGTCGAAAGCGCCGCCGAGCGACTGATTTCCGGCAGGCGCGCGAGGACCGCAGTTGGCCGTAGTGCAGGCGATGTT
>CAVVGT010000008.1:0-289295 GCA_963747775.1 uncultured beta proteobacterium | reverse complement strand
TTCTCGTCAGCCGTGTCTGCTGTCCGGGACGAAACCCAAAGATCCAGATGTCAGCACTCCCATCGACGGCCGCCAGCCCGCCCTTCGAACTGAATGCGACGACCCGACCCCCCGCGCCAGCCGGCACGTCGATCTCTCCGGCTTCGAGTCCCCACGGGACGCGCCAGTCCTCGATGCGTGTTGTCTCCGCTCGCCGATAACCAGTACGTCGTCATCCAGACCAAAGCCGAGGGCCCGCACCGGCCCTCCATGTAACATACGCGCAACCTGAATACCCGACGAGGGCTCCCATAGCCGCGCCGTACCATCTTTGCTCGCGGACGCCAGATACCTGCCATCGGGAGTGAATTTCAGCGCCCTCACCTCATCGTCATGCCGCATCTCGGCGACCAAGCGTGGCGTAAGGTCGAGCCCCCGATGCACGGATCGATGACACTCCAACGGGAGCATTCGGGCCGGCGTCCAGTCCGCTTGATGAACTCCATGGCCAGCAATCTCCTTTTTCTGGCAATTGCTTGCGCCTACAAGCGAGCGACTCGGCGTGGCGATCAGTTGACGGACGACCGCCACCTGCCTTCGTTCTTCAGCGACGTTCCTTTGCTGAATTGCGAGAAACGCACCGATCACAGACGATGCCGTAGTAGCACAACAACCCACATGCTGCTGCCCAGGCGATACGCCTCGTTCGCCGGTTCTCTCTGACGTCCTCGCCGTCTAAGCTGTCCTTGGCCTTTCCATGCAACGGCGCAGCAATATCCAGAACGCAGCGCGAAACTCGCGAATGTCTCAGCGATAATTTGTCCTCGGTCTGCGCCCATCGCAATCCACGTAGAGCGACGTGCGCAAATCGCCTCAGCCAGCGGTTCGGCAGGGCGGTAGTGAGAGCCCAGTCGAAATCACCAGCCATTCCGTCCCACGCAATCTCGCCCTCGGTAAGCACGATCAGCACGTTTTCGATAGATCGGTTCGCGAGCCACCAATCAACCTCTTTCTGGACCCAAGGCGAGCGCGCTGCCTCGGGCGAGGCCATCAGCAGAAAGTACTTGCTTCGGCGAGGGCCTTTTCAATTGAGGGCCATAGAGCCGGATTGGCCGACAGGCTAGCTTTTCGCGGAAAACGCGAAGCGCACGAAGCCGATACCAAGGCTTGGCGAACCGGTGCAGGCCGAACTGGAGAGCCGGTGCAAGCTTGCCATCGGCGGTGTGGCTGTACGAAATGAACGCACATACGTCATGCGTCCAGCATAAGACTCCACCGCGCCCCACGAGGACTGCGCTGATCCAAGTAATCTGATCGAGGCGCAGGCGCGGTGCCTGTCGACCAGTTGCAGACTTTCATTGAACTCCGTTCGCGCACGCCACAAACGCCCAACGATTGAGTCAGCGGCAGACTCCGGCAGGCTAATGGTTGCCTGCACTCCAGTAAATTGGGTCGACCGACGCGACGGCAGCAATTGGCCGCCGAGTCAGCGACAGCCAACGTGTGTTGAGCCAGAGATAACCAGACGGCCGCTTTCGGTGTAGTTCCGCGGCTACTCAACACGACAGCTTCTGGCCGATCGCCGTCAGACCCACTCCCGCGCGACCGACGGGCTCAACTTCCAACCCGCTCTCAGTCAGGCGCCAGGAACTGCACCTCCATCGGCCGTAGCCTCACCTTGATCATGCGCGCCGGGGCCCTGGTGCGTCGGCCGTCGGGCTCGCGAATCTCGAGACCCGACCGCGTCTCGACCGGCGCCGGGGCAAGCGCGTCGGAGTCGTTGACCACGCGAAAACGCGCGCCGTCCCCGTGCAGATGAAAGTCCACCAGGACGTAACCCTCGAAGGGCCCCTGGGTGTTCACGTTGGCGACCACGACGACCTCACGGTCGTTGAGGATGCGCGAGAAGGCCATGACGCCGGGGGCGAACGGCGACGCGCCGAAGTGCGACGCCGTCGCCCGGAAATCGGCCGGAAGTAGAGGCGGCCGTAGCGCAGTGCTGGCTGGGCCGCGCGGATCGCCGAGAGCCGCCGGATCGCCCTGTAGAACGCGATGGTCCGTGTCGAAGGCCCGGGCTTGCCCCAGAGGGCCTCGCGGACGGCGGGTCGCTGTCCCCTCGGCCGTGCAGGCCCTGCTCGGTGCCGTAGTAGAGGCACGGGATGCCCTGCAGGCGCGAAGAGGCAGGCGATGCCGAGCACGACCTGTCGGTCGTACGCGGTCGGGCGCCGCTCGGGTCGGCGCTGCGGAAGCGCTCCTTCATGTCGTGGTTGTCGAGGAACGTCACGAAGTAGCGGCCGGCCTCGCCGTGGCTAGCTGAGGATGCTCGCGCTCGACCGTCCTTGCGCGGCGGTAGACGTCGATGACCTCGGCTGAGGCGGCGGCGAAGCCCTTGGCGACCGGCGGCAGCGCGGAAGAACAGCGGGAAGTCGAGCGCCGCATCGACGCCGACGATGTCGCCGAGCGTCGCGGGTGTTGCGGCCGATGAACTCGGCGATCCGCTCCTCGCCGTCGAAGACCTCGCCGAAGGTGAAGAAGTTCTTCTTGCCGATGCTGAGCGCGAACTCGCGCATCGCGTTGCCGAAGATGCGGGCGAAGTCGCCGCTCGACGTACTTGAGCGTGTCGATGCGGAAGCCGTCGACGTCGTAGCGGGCGATCACGTACTGGTAGGCGAGGATCAGCGCGTTGCGGACCGGAAGACCGCGCCCTCCGGACGTCGGTGACGAACTCCTTGAGCGACTCGAAGTCTCCGACGGCCTCGCCGCCCTTGCCCTGGCGGCGGAAGTACGCGTTCTGCTGAAGCTCGGTCGGCCAGACGAGGCCGTCCGGCTGCGCGGTCCGTCGCGGGATGGTCCTCGATGACCGGGAAATCGGCCGCGCCTGGCCGCTCGCGTCGCGCCATTCGATCGGCCGGATCGCCGGCGCCGCCCGGGCGCCGACGGCGCCGATCCCTGGTAGGCGAAGACGTCCCCGGCGTGGTTGAGCACGATGTCGAAGATGACGTACAGGCCGTGCGCGTGCGCATCGTCGACGAGCGCGCGCAGCTCCTCGTCCGCCTTGCCCGGTGCGGAGGCGAATCGCGGCTCGGGCTGGAGGAAGTCCTGGATGCCGTAGCCGTGGAAGCGTCCGGGATCCGACTGGCGGTTCTTGAGCACCGGCGAGAGCCAGATCGCGCCCGCGCCGAGGTCCTTGATGTAGCCCAGCCGCTCGCGCACGCCGTTGAACGTGCCGCCCTGGAAGCCGCCAAAGGGCTCGTCGTACGGCAGACTCGCGCGGCGGCCGGCCGTCCGCCCGGTTGAACCGGTCGAGCAGCAGGAAGTAGATCCAGCCGTCGCGCCAGTCCTGCGGGCGACGGAAACGGTGTCGTGATCGTGTGAGACACGCCCCCGACCCTGACCGTCCGGGTCGTCGGTGCCGCCGCCTCGTCGAAGGCCGACTGAACAGCGGGGTCGTTCAGCGACAAGAGCATTGGAGCCTCCTCGTCGACCCTCGCCGCTCCTCAGCGCATTGCGACGCTCGCGGCGGGCGACGGCATCGATCATAGGCCCGCGGCTGGCGGCCGTGTATCGGCCTCAGCAGGCTACCGGGTAGCCAAGTTTCGCGGGGGCGGATCGGGGGCTCGACTTCAACCCCGACGACGGCACTCTTGGGGTCGCACGGATCATGATGTGCGGCCGTGGAATGGCGTCGAGTAGAAGAAGACTCCCCGCGCGCGATCAGGGGAAGACACGGACGCGCCCAGAACCGCCGGCAAGACTGCGTTTTCTCTACGGGTCTCCGATCGTCGCTTTCGACCCGTTCCGGACCTTCATGCTGGTTGAAAGCGGACGCTCAGACGTGGCTTAACGAAGGAACGGGACTTCCCCTGCCGGCTGGGGCATCGGGTGCCAAGATTGAGTTTCGCGCATCAATCTACCCGGAGGGGAAGTCAGTTCAGCAGTGCGCCATGAGGCTGAGCGCGCGCCCGTCCTTGCACGGACTCTAGCGGCGACATCACCAGGTGCGTGGTGCCGTCGCGCCACGGCGTCTGCAGCTTTAACTCCACCTGCCCGGCGGCGTTGAGTTGCACCCGCTCGTCCGAAAGCGCCGGCCGGGTGATGTAGCGGCACAGTTGCTCGAGCCGCTTGCGGTCGTGCGCTTCGACGCGCACCGCGGCGTGCAGGCTGAAGCCGTCGATGTCGGCGCACAGGGGCTGCGGCCGTGCCCTCGCGCGGCGTCGCACCCCGCAGGGTCAGCACCTTATGCCCGGCGCGCGGGCCGAAGGCGATGCGGTAAGTGACCGCCGCCGCCTGCAGTGGCCGCAACTGCGTGCCTCGTCCTCGGCCAAGCGGCGCCGCGAGAAACGTTGAACAGGTGCTGCGCGCGGTCAGGTTGCTTGTCGGCTAGTACGAACCTTGAGCCGGTTCCACTGGCGTGTCGCCGTCGAAACGAGAGCTCTATCCTCCTCCGCCCATCAGCTTCTCAGCGGCGCGCTCCAGCGCTTGAAATTCGATCACTGGAGCGACGCTCAGTGACGAATGCAACGGAATCAATGCGCTCAACTGGCTATCCGCGGCGATGAGTTGCTGCGCGGTCACTTCCGAGTGCCACTGCTTGCTGCGCTTTCCACTGACGCGCAGCTTCGACGCTGCCGAGCCGCTGATAGACCATGCTGAGCACCAGCGCTTCGACGCTCGGCTTGCGCTCGGCGTTGCGGCGAATCGTCTCTTCCAGCGCCGTACGTGCGGCTTCGAAAGCTCCGTCGCAGTACAGGTCTGCCGCGCCGAAAATCGGCAGGTTTGCCGCCTTTCTCCCGGATAAACGCCACCGTATCGCGGCAGTCGGGGTCAGCGTAGATACTGATCGCCAACGTGCGCATGACTCGATCGCGCATGAAGGTTCCCGCTCCCGGGCTGCGGACTAGTGCGGATCAGCCGAGTCTTGGCCGCTTGATACCCTTGCGCGTCCCCCGCGGCCAGGCTGGCGAGCAGGTGGTTGAGCAACGTCGCATCGGCGGTGTCGCCCAGTTCAATCGCCTTGGCGAAGTCGGCCGCGGCCTGCTTCACTTGATTGGCCGTGACGGATGCGACTGCGCGTCCGACCCACGGCTGCCACCCTTTGGCGCCGAGTTCGAGCGCTTTGGTGTAGTCGGCGATGGCGTCGCTTGGCTGACCCTCAGCGACGCGGTCATCGGCACGTTGCAGATACCAGCGGGATTCCGCGGGCTCAACTGCGATGATCTGTTCGCGATGAAAGCGCGCGCTGTACCGATCGCGTGAATAGGGCGACGCAACGGCGAGACGCGTCTTGTGCCAGAGCGCGGTTTGTTGCTCTTTGGGGACCATCCGCAACAGTGGCGAAGCATTGACTTGCGCGACGAACTCGCTGACCTCTTGGCTCTTGATCTCAACCAGTTGGCCCGAGGGATCGAACTTGCGCATGCTGTGGGCGCCCGAGGCGAGCGCGCCCGGGCCGCCAGCAGCTGCTTGCGACTCGCCGGTGAACGCGCGCATCGCCTTGACCTATCACCCGGTGCCCGACATCGCGTAGCAGGCGCGCGAGGGGCAAGGACGGCCGTCCTCGCCACTCGCGCGCTGCCGCCTAGACCCAATCCGTGCGCACGAGCCGGCCGCCGTTGCGCGCCAGGCAAGTGCGCATGCACAATGCCCGCGTGCCGCCCGTTGACGCTCCGGAAATCGGCCGGCAAGCGATCCGACCGATACCGTCCCGTTCACGCGCGGCATTGATTCGCCTATCCGTCTCAGGCTCGACGTGGCCAATGATTGCCCAAGCCTAACGCGCTGATGACCTTCGGATTCGTCCATCAGCGAAATTTTCACAACGCGTGGCCCGGTGGCCACGTATATTGGCCGCGTCCGTAGGGGCCGATTACGGACTGATAGCAGGATGCGATAGGAAGCGCTCTCGTCGAGGGAGGAATCCGAATGGCGCGCCGAAAAAGGCCCCGAGCCCGAGTCTTGAAGGTCGATCCGCTGCGCTTCGCGAGCGGAATGCGTTGGCTGGCCGAAGAACAGGCCCCCGGCGCGGCGCGACCCCCACGCGAACCCGCGTCCATTCACATCGACATCATTCGCCCCGCCGACCTCGTGGCGCTCTCGGTCGATGCGGTGGGCTGCGAGCTGGTCAGTGACGGAAACCAGCGCGCGCACCTGCGTCCGATCGCCGGACAACGCTCTCCCTGCCTGATCGTGAAATACGCCTTCCAGCACGTCGGCGAGGAAGCGGTGTACGAAGGCCAGACGGGCGTCGAGCGCTTCGTCGACGAGAAGGATCCCGACAAACCGCCGAAGCCGCCGATGCCGGCACCGAAACCCGCGCTGAACGCGCGCCCCACGCCGCCGGTCGGCGCGCGCGCCGCGCGCGGCACCCGTCTCGTTTTCAGGATTGCAGCCGAGGAACGCATCGAGTTTTCGACCGCCGGCATCCTGGCGGCGATGTCGCGGCTGCCGCTCAAGGTGCACGAGCTGGCGACGCCAGGCGACGCGCCGACGCGAGTCGCGACAACGGTGCGGCGCGCCCGCGTGACAAAGAAGAAGGCGCCGCCCGCGCGCATCGTGCTGGGCAATCTGGTCGGCACGATCGCCGATGACATCATCACGGTGAGCCGGGCGAGCAAGCAGGAATTGCGCGAGCTGGGCGCACCGAAGGACGGCACACTGGCCGCCGTCGCCTTCCAGGCGCTCGAACTGCGCCGCGCGCGCACGCTGCTGCAGTCGCGCACCGGCGTGGCCGAGTCGCCCGGCGTGCTGCGCGGTAGCGAGATCCTTGGTGACCTCTTCGGCGGTCTCGTGGGACTCACGCGCGATGGCGGCACTCACAGCCGCCCGCCGAAGCCTGACGAGACGTCGATCGAAGCGCCGTTCCGGCTGGTGATATCGCCGAGCGAAGAAGCCCGCTGGGCGCACGTCACCGAACCGGCCGGCGCGCAGGGCGCGAGTCAGCACGTGGAGCTGTGGCACAGCCGGCTCGGCAATCTCGGCAATCGCGCCGACGGCTCGACCTTCACCGACGAAAAGAATGCACGCCGCCGCATCGTGCGCGCGATCTGGGCGCGCGATCGAGACCGCATGGCGCCGGCCGATTGGCGCGATCCGACGCGGAACAAGCCCGATCACGGCGACAACGATCCGTTCCGCATGTCGCTCGACGGCGCCGACCGGCAGATGCTGGTGCAGCAGACCTCCGAAACCGTGCGCGCCGATCGCGTGCGCGTCGCGCCCATCCCCGTGGCCGCGCGCGCATTGTGGCTCTCGGGACTCGGCGCCTGGCTGGACCTGCACGGTGCCTGGAAAACGCGGCCATATTCGGACGCGGGCATCCGCTCGATGCTCGCCTGGGATCACCTCGCGCCGATGGGCCGCGACCAGTTCGTGCGCGCGGTCTATCCCGGCTACCTCTATCCCTACGGACACCAGGCCGCCCTGGTCAAGGTGACCGAGCGCAAGATGAAGGACGCCGCGCCCTCACTCGCGGCGCTCTACCAGCGCAAGTTTCTGGTCATCACCGAGCCGCGCCGCACCTATTCGAACCCGCTCGAGTTCCACTTCAGCGAAGCGTCGATCGGACCGCTCGTCACGCCACCGCTGGACGACCCGAGCGGCGTGCCCGGCGACAGCCAGGACAACTACTTCTGGCCGAAGATCGACGGGCAGCCCTTCCTGTTCATCGTCGACGGCGTCGATCACATGGGGCGCAACGTGCGCCATCCGCAGGCGCTGATGTGGGTGGCGGAGCACTACGGGGATTTCGCCGCGGTCAACAAGGCGTACGACACCGCCCAGGAGCGCGTCGTCGATGCGCTGCGGTCAATCCATCGCGTTCGCGCCGCAGATCACCGGCGGCGATACCACACTCACTACCGCGAAGTTGCGCTACCGGGGCCGGGCGCAGCGCGGCGTGTCGACTCCCTACCTGAGCAGCGCCGACGTGCGGCTGCCGGCGGCCGAGGTCCTGTCGCCGACCGGACCGGTGACGATCGCCTATGCCGATCTCTATCACAGCAAGGGATTCGCCAGCGCCGCGAACTCGGGACAGGTGTGGGCCAAGGTGCTCGTGCAGGGTGACCCGCAGGGTGTACTGCAACACGCGACCGATCCGGCGGTGCCGCTGCCACTGTTGCGCTTCGGCGACGGCGCCCCGAGCGCCAGTGATCGCTCGGGTGGCTTTCTCACGCCCGACATCCCGATCCGCGCGTTGTCGCGCACCATGGGCACGGTCGGCGATCCGGCGGGCGCCGCGACCCAGCACTTCGACCCGAAGGTGTTCTTCAAGGGCTCGTCGCCGAAGTTGTTCGGCCTGATCGACCTGACCGACGTGACGATGATGGTAGATAGCGACCTGCCGCGCATGCCGCAGATGATCTCCGAGTTCATGGGTCGCATCGAGGGACTCATCAAGGAAATGGGCCGCGCGGGCACCGCGATCGCGGACGCGGTCGCCGAGGCCGACGCGATGCTGGCCAGCGCCGCGGCGCGCGACCCGGCGGTCCGCGCGCAGTGGAAGAAGCAGGCGCAAGACGCGATCGATGCCGCCGCTCTGGCGCAGGACGCGTTCGATGGTCTCGAAGACAAGCTCAAGGACCTCGTATCGCTGGTCAAGAACCAGGGAGACTCCACGGCGGCCGTCAAGGCGATGCGGGATCAGTTCAAGCAAGTCCATCGACACCGCCGTCAAGAACCTCGAGAAACTCGCGGACCATATGCCGCCCGTCATGGGCAACCTCCTGCGCGCGATCGCGAGGGCGCTCAAGTCCTTCGTGGCCGAAGCGGTCGACACTCGCCAGCGACATCGCCCAATACGCGCAGGGGCTGGCCGAGTCCGGCGCGCTTGGCCCGTGTCCGCTTCGAGTGGAAGCCGCGGCTGGAGTCGTGGCCGGCCGGCGAACCGCTGATCGAGCTCAAAGAGGACAGCCTGTTGCTGTCGATCGAGGCCAAGACCGGTTTCGACGGCAAGTCCAGCGCCCACGTGCTGGCAGAGATGCACGACTTCACCCTGCACCTGTTCCCGGATGCGGAACTGATCAGTCTGTCATTCGACCGCTTCATGTTCAAGGCGAGCACGTCGGAAACCCGAAATCGACATCGTCCTCCACGACATCCAGTTCAAGGGCGTGCTGTCGTTCGTCGAGGACATCAAGAACCTGATCCCGCTGGATGGTTTTTCCGATCCGCCGAACCTGCGGGTCACCGCGGAGGGCATGACCGCCGGCTTCACGCTGGCGCCTGCCCGAAATCGCGCTCGGCGCGTTCAGCATCACCAACCTGTCGCTCGGCGCCGACGTGCTGGTCCCGTTCATCGGCAAGGCGGTCACGCATCGGCTTCAACTTCTGCACCCGCGAGCACCCCTTCACCATCGCCGTCGTGTTTCTCGGCGGCGGCGGCTGGTGTCGGTATCCGCGCTCCGCGCACGGCCTGGAAGTGCTGGAAATAGGCCTCGAAGCCGGCGCCTGCATCGCTGTCGACTTCGGCGTCGCGTCCGGCTCGGTGTCGGCCATGCTCGGCGTCTACATCCGCCTCGAAAGCGACAAGGGTTCCATCACCGGCTATTTCCGCCTGCGCGGCGAAGTGGACGTGCTGGGACTGGTGTCGGCTGCGATCGAGCTGTACATGGAGCTGCTGTATCAGCCGCCCACCGGCAAGCTGATCGGCCAGGCCAGCATCACCGTCAACGTGTCGGTGATCGGCATCTCCAAGTCGGTGCAGATCAGCGCCCAGCGGGTCTTCGCCGGCTCGAGTGGCGACCCGTCGTTCCTGGAAGTCATGGACGCCGGCAGCGGCACGTCCCCGGCCTGGACCACCTACTGCCTGGCCTTCGCCGGAGGAAGCGTGATGACCGAGTACTACATCGTCTGTGCGCTGCCGTATTCGGCGGCCGCGGACGCGCAATTTCCACGTGTCGCTGTTCTTCTCGCCGACCATCCGGCCCGACGCCGACGAAGCTGGGGCAGTTCCGCGCTCTTCCTGGAATGGGCGCAGACGCTGCGAGACTGAACTCGTGATCGAGCTGTTCGACCAGGGCGGCACGATCGAATGCGAACCGTTGCGCGATCCCGTCGACCCTGAATTGTGGCGTGCGTTGTTTCCGCCGTCGACGCCGGTGGCCGCGTTCGACGTGCCACGCTGGGAACAGCGCAAGTGGCGCAGTTTCGACGCGCGGCACGTGCACGACATCGCCCGCGACCTGCACATGGCGACGATCTACGCCGACCCGACCAGCAGCCGCGCCCGACGATCATCCGCTGGCCGATCAGCTGCTCGGCGGGCTGCCGACAAACTCGCCCAGCTGGAGCTGCCGATGCCGGACGAGACGGCGCCTGACGGCGCAGCTCGACGACATCGTGGAGAGCGGCGACCGCTCGATGTAGTTGCTCAGGCAGATCGCCGCCGAACAGAACCCGTTGCGCCGCATGATGCTCGAGCTGCATCGGTGCCGGCGCTACTACGAACGCCCGGAATCGCAATGAATACAAGGCCGCCCCAACCCGAAAGCCAAGGTGCCCGAAAGTCGAGCGTCGCCCGAACCGAATTCCACGAACGCTGTGCGATGGCCGGCGACCACAGCGAACTGCTGCGGCGCCTCGGACTGGTGATCGACCTGCGCGTCGCGGACCTGAAGCGGCTGCGGCGCTCCCAGTGGTTCGCCGCGCGGATTTCCCTGAACGGCGACGTCGGCGCGTTCCGCTGCCCCAGGCTGCGTTGTCACGCGGTCGGCGACGCGCTGGTGAGCACGCCCGCCGGCGGCGACTGGTCCGACGGCGCGCTGCGCGTGGGCGATGAGCAGCGCTTCACCGTCCTGACGCTCGACACCGACGGCAGCGCGCTCAAGACCGAGCGGTTCCTCTGGACGCTGCCGCGGCTGCTGCGCGCGGGGCGCAACGGCGAGCCGGTCAATGCCGCGTCGCCCGCGATGCGTTCTCCTGGCTTCACCGTGACGGCCAACGGCCATGCGCTGGTGATCCAGCAGCGTCTGGAGCGCCAGAACGAGCTCGAGTCCGCATTCAATGCCAACGGCACGCCCGAGCTGCACACCGAGGACGTCACGCGCGGCTTTCGCGTCGAAGTGTGGGACGACGACACGCGGCGCTGGGCGTCCCTGCATCACCGGCTCGCCAGCGCCACCGTCGCCGACTTTGGCGAGGTGTACTCCGAACTGCCCGAGGAGGGCTTCGGCCAGGGCCGGCGACGCACGAAACTCCCAACGTGAAGAATTCACCCGTCCACGTGCACGATGCGCTGTTCGGTTGGGAAGGCTGGAGTCTGTCGGCGCCGCGCCCGGGCAAGCCGTCTGCCAATTTCGGCAACGAAGAACATCCGCAGGACAGCCCGAGGCCGTCGACGACGAGCTGGTCCACCCGATCCGCATCGAAACGAGATCGGCCAGGGCACGCTGCCGCGCCTGCGCTACGGACGTCGCTATGCCTTTCGTGCGTGGGCCGTCGATCTGGCCGGCAATTCGCGACCGCACGCTGAAGGGTGATCCGGTCGCACCGCCGGCTCCGTCCGCCGCGAGCGCGGGGGCGATCGTTTCCCCCGGCGTCGCTCACACGTCGTGGTCCGCCGCAGCGCTGCGTGTGGCGACCGTGCAGGTCTGCAGCGTCGCGAGACCGTGGACCTCGCGCCGCAGGCAGGCGCAAACGGACGCGGCCGCGCTGGTGCTCGACGATCCGATCGTCGGTCCGCGCCATCGCGCAGCGCTCTGCGCTCGCCGCTGGTGGATCGCGGCGTGGAACTCGCGGCGGTGCCGCGGCTCGACGTGAGCCGGCGCGCGCTGGTCGACGCCGACATCGGCCGGGCGGTCTCCGATCTCGCTGCAACCCTTCGTGCGCGATACGGCAAAGCCGGCGCGCTGTCTGCGCTGGTCACTGCGCTGTATCCCTTCCTGCGCTGGGAACCGGTCGCGAGTCCCGCGCTGGTTCCGCGCAAGCGCTACACCGAAGGCGAGTCGCTTCGCGTGCTCGTCATCCGCTCCGGCGTGGTCCAGGACCCCGACACGCTCGCCCTCACGGTGAGACCGACCGCTGACTACAGCGCGACTGCGACGCGCCATCGCCGACATCGGTTACCGCGACACCAACGAGCGCCACCTCGCCCCGCCGAAGATCAGCCAGATGCAGGCCGAGCTGCACGGCATGTTCGACCTCGCGATCGGAGCGACCGCCGCAGGCCAGCCACACGCAGATGCTCGGCTGGGCGCTGCGCGAGAACGGCACGTTCCAGGACCTCGATCGCGCCGACATCGACGATCCGCCCCATCGCATCCCGCAGCCCATCGACATCGTCCACGTCGGCACGCCGACGAAGGCGCTGTCAAGACGCTGCCGACCTCGAGTCCGGGAAGCCCCCGCACCCGGGCAGACCGTCGTGCACGACGTCGACGACCTCGGGCTGCCGTATCTGCCCGACCCGATGGCGCGCGGCCTGTCGATCGTGTTCCCGAGGCGGGCAGGATCGTGCGCTGCCGTTCCCGTTCGGCGCCGAAGGATTCACCGCGGCCTATGGCGGAGCTGGCCCGAGATCGAACCGTTCCGGCTGGTGCTCAGCGGCAGCGCCGAACTGGACGGCCGGCGTCGACGGACGCGTGGTCACCATCGCGCTGCCGCCGGGCGACATCCAGACCTTCCGCCTCGCCAGCAGCCTGCCCAAGGGACACCTCGACCTGATGGGAGCATGGCGCAGCCTGCCGGCCGCGCAAGCAACAACCCCGACGTCGCCGAAGCGGCCGCCGACGGCTGGCTGTGGGGGTTGTCGCCGTTCGAGGACGTGATGCTGGTCCACGCCGTCGACCGCCCGCTGGAAGCGCCGCGGCCGATACGTCTGACTCCCATTCCGGACGGCGGGCGCACGCACGTGCATCTGCTCGGCGCCATCGACCTGCACGGGCCGAGCACCGACAGCCTGACCGCGGAGGCCACTGGATCGACCGCGTCGACGACCTGTCGCGCCGCAAGGCAGGACCTGAGTCCGACCAGCGCCGACGCGTTCCGCACGCAGTGCGGCCGTACGAGGACGTGGCGCTGCTGGCCAACGAGGATGTCGAAGCTGACTCGTGCCCGTGCGGCAAGATCAGTGGCGACACAACGCGCGCCACGAATTCGCGACACACGCCACCGGCGCGTCGACTACCGCTTCCGCGCGTCGACCCGCTTTCGCGAGTACTTCCGCCCGCGTTGCTGGCCAGCCCGCCGATCCGACAATCCGCTCGACGACGGTCAGAGCGTGATCGGCCCCGTCGTGCAGGTCTCGGTGCCGTCGTCGGCGCGTCCGGCGGCGCCGATCGTGCACTCGGTGATTCCGCTGTTCCGCTGGTCCGACGCCACCGAGCCCGAGCAGCCGATGTCGCGCCGCCACGGCCGCCGCGCCGGCGTGCGGATCTACCTCGAACGGCCGTGGTTCTCCAGCGGCAACGGCGAGCTGCTCGGCGTGCTGCTCGCTCGCGGCGGCGACGACAACTTCGGTCCGCCGACCGAAGACCAGTCCGGGTTCCCGTTCGTCAGCAAGTGGGGCGCGGATCCCGATCTGGCTGGCGCGCGCCGGTCGAGATCGCGCGCATGTCGATCCTGCAGCTGGACGATCTACTGCATAGCACTCGGCTTCGACGACCGCGTCGGCCAGGCACGCCCGTCACGCAGCGCCTGCAACTGCCCCTGGTGACTTCACCCGGTCAACCGATCGTCACCGTCGTCGGATACCAACCGCAGTACAACACGACGCGCGCACTCTGGTACGTCGACATCGCCCTCGATCCCGGCGACACTTCTGGCCGTTCCTGCGGCTGGCCGTGTGCCGTTACCAGCCGGACAGCATCCCCGGCTGCCATCTGTCGGCGCCGGTGCGCTGTGACTTCGTGCAAGTTCCACCGGAGCGCCTCACCAGCGTCAGCCGCACCGACGATCGCCACGTGCGCGTCGTCGTCAGCGGGACCGGTGGGCGGCGCGCAGGCCGACCGCACAGCAAGGACGCTGGCGCGCTGGCCAGCGCGGTGGACCAGAACCGCGTCTCGTCGCGCGTTTGCAGCGCCGTGACCCGCTCATCGCACCGGATCTCGGCTGGGAAACGGTCGCAGCACGCGCCTTGACGCTGCGCGGCAGCGGCGGCAAGACAATCAAGCCGCCTGGGTGGCCGAGCTCGACGCCGGCGTGAAGATCGCGCTGGCGCGTCCCGAATCCGATACCAAGCTCTGGCGCGTGGCCATCGAAGAATGGGAGCGGCTGGAATCGGATCCGGATCCCGTGACCGGCAAGCCGCTGTGGGAACAACCGGCTCATCTACGCCGACAGCTTCGATCTCTGATCAGGTCACCAGCGCGACCACCAGGGCCACCGCCAGTTGTTGCCGATTGAGGATATGTAGGCCGCATGCACCCGAGCGGCTAGAGACGGTGGGACGAATGAGTGCGTGCCGCGCACGGAGCTGCAGCTGCGCGGAGGCCGCGGTTCGACCCTTTTGACGGCGTTATTGCTTGTCGTGAGTATCGTCCTCGTAGTACTCGAGTGCGCCGGAGTGAATCGGAATGCGCACCGACGAAAGCGGTTTCGGGCCCGACGCTCCAGCGACCAGCTTGGCGTCGATCGCCCGCCACTGCTCCGCGATGGTTTCCGCGATCTGGAAGCCGTTTGGCTTGGGCAGATCGTCGCGGCATACGAAAAGATACGCGTCGAATTGCGCAAGCGCGCGCAGCGGCACCTTTCCGTTATCGGCAAATCGGCCGGCTCCTCCGAACGCCGCAGACGCGTCCTCTTCGCGCATCAGCGCGGTGTCGAGCTGCTTGCTCGCGAGGAGCCGCACGACATCGTTGATGTCGCGGGCGCGCGCCATCATCGCGCGGCTTTCCGGCAGATGCTTGGCGAGCAATTCTGCGATTGCCTGACCGAGCTGCACGGACGGTGCTTCCTCTGCGTTGACGAGCACGACCAGCCGGACCTTCCGGTAGACGTCCCATTGGCGGTACGGCGAATGGCCCGTGAGGAGGAGCCACAGGCCGCTCGCCGCCGCCAGTCGAAGAAGTCCGCGCCGGTTCATGCGCGACCAACGGTATGGGAAACGCCGTTCGTGCACGCGCGGTGATTCAATCGTTGTCATCATGATCGCGACGATCGAACACCCCGAGATCGAGGATCGCCGAGACCGCGACATTGGGCGTGTCAACCAGATTGCTAATGCGCAAATCCACCGCCACGCTAGACAAACAGTACGCCTGCTCCCGGCTCAAGCCCTTGTTGAGGACGAGCCAATCCACCATGTGAAGCAATGCGTCGCGAGCCGCGAGCGTCACATCCTCCGAAAGATTGGTGAGCGGTCCGATTTTGGTGCCATCCAGGTAGGCATGGGTGGGCGGTATGACGCCCTTTTGCTTGAGCGGATAGCCGACCGTGGCGTAGAACTTATCTGGCGCGAGGCGCTTCAGCTGCTTGCCGCCGAAAAACTGGGGTTGTGTCACCCGCGAGCCGAGCCCTTTGATGACCTCGACCTTGACCGTCACCGTCGCGTCCATCTCGATCGCCGTGCCGGAAACTTCACCGTCGCCCTGCGCGAAGTGAACATCGCCGATGGAGAGCAGGCAGCCTTTGACAAAGCAGGGTAGCAGCAAGACCGTGCCGACCTGCATTTGCTTGACATCCATGTTGCCGCCGTTCTCGCGCGGCGGGATGGTCCGAAGGCAGCGCTCCTTGTTCGTACCGGTTGGGCCGCACACTGCGTCCGGCAGGGCATCCAACGGCTGCGGCGTCAGTACAAACCCGCCGGCCGCCGCCAATTCGGCCTCGCGCTCAAAGTAGGTTTCGGTCTCCGCCGGACCCGGGGCGACGCCGATGGTCCCCATGAACCCGTCGAACCGGATCTTCACTCCGGGAATGTCCGGCGAGGTCGCGCCGCGGCGCGACAGATCCCAACGGGCAATGAAGGCATCGGGAAACACATCGCGCAGGAATCCGAAGCCCGGCACGATGATCGTGTAGCCGAACTTGTCGGGCTCGATATCGAGCAAGGTGACCGCGAGCACGTCACCCGCAGCGGCGCCCTCGACAAACAACGGGCCCGTCAATGGATGAACGAGGTTCAAGTTCAATGCGACGACGTCGGCCGCTGTCGAGTCGCGGTTCAAACTGTGATCGAAAGCGTCGCGGGTCCCGAAGACTACGACGTCGCCGGGCTTCGCGGTGGCGACGCGCGGGATCGCCGGATGCCAGCGGTTGTGACACTTGGGATCGTCGGCACAGCGCGCCCCGATCTTGGGAAGCTGGATGACGCCCTTGCCTTTCTTGCCATGGTCGTCCCGGTCGTCCGCCGATACGGGCGAGCCGGCCCAAACCGCGACCCCGAGCGCAGCGACTAAGAAGGCGGCAAATCGCTTGATCGACCTCGCTGTTGAGCTTGTCATGAGTTCGGCCTCCTTCGAGTGACAATGATCAGAACGTTCCCGAACACGCGATCGGAAACGATAGCTGGTGCCGGAAGGAGTAAAAAACTGTCCAGCAAGAAAGACTGCAAAGGACCGGGCCACGATTGCGCCCCGGTTTCATGTTCTTCTTAGAGGCTCGCTCCAAGAGCCCCGGACGGCTGCACAGTGCGGCAACACAGCCGGCTCGCGGAGCATGCTACTCCAACTTCGCGCGTGTAGGGAGAGCTGCGCGAGCTTCGATTGCTGGGGACACACCTCCCGAAGCGATCTTGGTTCTATGCATTGCAGGACCTTGCTCGATGGGCTGGGGAAATTCAATTCAGAGCTGTAGCTCATTGAAGAATCGAGGAGATTCGACGATTTGAGTAAGCCCTGCCGTCCACTACGAACGTCTCCAATGAGTAGGTAGCACCGTCGGATGACCGCTTCCAGCATTTGGTCGTACAGAGACCTACATAAACGTCCGCCTTTCCAGAAACACGACAGCTGGGTCGATGGCGGGCACTCGACCGACGGATCTTGAGTCCCTTACCTTCGGGCACCACCGAAGTGGTGCCGCTGTCACTCCTCGCAGACCGGAGGAGCGACGAATAGCACCACGATCACCCTGTCCTTATCCGTGACGCCACGCTCGCGCGTCTGGCGTCGACGATCTTTACAACTTACCCGAATGTCATAACGGTTCTCATCGCAACTGCTTGGCCGTCCAAGTGTTTTTTCTTCTAGCACGTTTTTTGCTCGGCTCGCGAGCATAACTACTACAACACGGAGATAGTCTTGCGCCGGAGCCTGCTTAATTCCGGGTGCAGGTGGGTTTACTGCGCCCTCGCGAATCCACGACCCTCGTCCTCGTCGTTCTCGGCTTGTGACGCCGTGAACTTCGCTTCGTCGCCAAAACCGCAGGTTAGACATCGCACCTCCGAGCCGGCCACGCTCGCTCTTCTCGGCCTCGCTCTAGCAGGTCTCGCCGTTGGCCGCCGGAGCCAGGTGCGAAACCATTGCCGGAGATCGTGCCTTCGTGCAGGCGAGCGAGTCCCGGGACGTATCGCCTCGCCGGCTCCTAGGTTAGCCCGGTCAGCGTCCGCTGATCTGAAGGAATGAACCATGCGCACGAAACGAAAGCAGCAGTCGAGGCGAAAGCAGCAGGAACGCTACCCGGAGGCCTGGCGGCACCTACACGCCGCTGCACTCATCAAAGCCTACGAACGGAACGCACTGGAGTATGGGAGGCTCCCGGTCAGCGAGGGAGAGCGCGAGGTCGAGAGCGAAGTTGCTGCCGAGCTGCGCTCTGACGCGATAGGCCCAGAAAAGTTGCCGGCCGCGCGGTCGCGAGGCTTACGCTCGCGATCGCCCCCGGCTCTCCAAGCGCCCGGCGTCGAAGACCCTGGAGCATCCCCGGTGCGCGGCGAAGACGAGCCGCCGCCGCAAGATAGTTGCCGACCGCGCGGAGAGACGATGCGGCCAGCGTCGCCACTCCGCCGCCGGCTCTCGCGGCGCGACTAATCGCGAGCAGCCGGTCGCTGTGATCGTACGGGTGAACTTCTTGCGCTATACGAGACAACAACCATGGGGGAGGCGCGAAGATGAGCAACAAGCTCTTGGCGATTGTTGCCTTGGGTATGCTGATCGGGTCTACGGCGGGACACGCAGTACCAATTTCGCACACGCTCGACATTACCGCGACCGATTTTGTTCTGTCTTTCGGCAACGGTTCGCCTGCGCCGGTTTCGCCGTTGACGATCAACTTCACGGTGAGTTTCGACAATGCGGTGGACATCTCCGCGGCAACCACGGGCCTGACGATCAACAGCTTTAACCTCAGCCTACCTGGTACTACACAATTCGCTTATCGCAGTTCGAGTGACATTCTGAGCCTCGCGAGCTTGCCGTCTTTGGACGGCTGCACCAACCCGTCCAACTCGTTCTGCATCTTCGTGAATAACTTCAGCTCAGCTAGCCCGAACGTCTATTTCGTGCAGCAATCGACGAGTTCAGGGGGGTTTTGGCAGGCTCAGACAATAAACTCTAGCGTTGACGCCGTCCCGGAGCCCGGCACGCTCGCGCTCCTCTGTCTCGCCCTCGCCGCTCTCGGCTTCGCTCGCCGCCGCAAGCTGCACTGAGCAACACGTCGCGCAACAGGACCCCGCCCGCGTGGCGGGGTTTTCGTTTGTGGGGCGGCTTCTGCCAGGCGCGCTCGAGGATGGCTTCCTTGAACACCCGCTGGAGCACGGGAAACGAGGGATATTTGACGGGCTGCATTACCCAGTCGTACTTGCCCTTGAGATCCTGAAACATAGAGAAGGGCTCTTCGCCGTCCTGAATGATGGGCACGAACGGGATCTGGTAGTCCGGAACGGTTGCTTGCAGCTCGAGAGGTGCGGAGCGGGGATTGGTGATGTCGGCGATCGCGTACGGGCTCATGCCAGCGAGAACCTTTATCGTTTCGGTGAAGTCGCGAACCTCGGAGCGCTCAAAGTCGAAAATGATAGGCAGTAGCTTGTGCTTGCGCAGTTCGTCGGCGATCCCATCCAGCGACGAGCGCAGGAATCCTAGCAGGCTGTCGAAGGGCGCGGTGGCGCGGTCCGCGCGCGTGCCGCCATCACGCCGGTCCGCGCCTGAGGCTTCAAGATGTCTCGGGCAGGCGCCGAACCTCGGCGCCACAGGATGCCTGTGCCACGGGATGACGAGCGTCGGCCAGGGGGAAGTTCCCCCTGGCCTCGTCCCGCTGTTGCTTCAGCCGGCGGCTGCAGCCAGGCCGATTCTCCGTGCGGAAGCTACGTCACGATCAGCGGCCGCATCATGTCGTGCTCCTCGTGCTCGAGGATGTGGCAGTGCCACACGTACTCGTTGCCGCCGGTGCGCGGGCTCACTGGGACTGTGAACGGCACGGGCGGCAGATCGAACTTCATGATCACCCGCGTCACTTCGCCGGGATTCATCCGCACGGTTTCCTTCCACCCCAGCTCGTTGAGATCCGGCGCCATCAGCGGGCCCTGGTGCTGCGGAACGCCGCCGACGTATTTACTGACATGGAACCTCTGCCGCGACAACACCTGCACGTTGACCAGGTGGAAATGCATCGGGTGGGTGTCGGCGCTGGTGTTGACGATCTCCCAGACCTCCGTGGTTCCGGCACCAACATTTTCCGTCGGAGCGGAGTCGTAGGTGCGGCCGAACGCCGGCAAGGCTTTCTTGCCCACCGCTGGCGCCGTTGGCTGGTCGGTTCCGAGCAACTGGGTCAGGCGGCCGTAGGCGTCGAACGCTTCGTTCAACGTCAGGCGGCGGACCGGTACGTTTGCGGGCACCGCGGTCGGCTTCCCGGGCACCTGGGTGACCAGGAACGGATCGTGCGGGTTCTGCATGTTCGTCGCCGGCAACGTGATCGGCGCGTCGGCCCCGGCGGCCACGCCGACCCTGATCTGCAGCAGTGTGCGGGTGTTGGGTGTCGACCCAGGGGTCGAGGTTGGCGTGCTGAGGTTGCCAGGAAAATAGTCGTTGAGCGGACTGCCCCCCGGGAACGGCGCTGGCGCATCGTTGTACAGGATGAGCGTCGATCCGGCGGGAACCGCCCTGAAATCGACGATCAGGTCGGCACGCTCTGCCGGTGCGATGAGGAGCAACGGCTGCTTCGGACCGTTGACCATCGCCGGTGCCGGCAGGAATCCCCCTTCGTTGCCGATCTGGATGAACGCGGGACCGGCGGCGTTCGGGTTTGGTTCGGTCGCCGCGACCCCGGTAGCGCCCTGTGCATAGACCAGGCGCGGATTGAGGAAGCGCGCGTTGCAGGCGTTCAGCATGCGGAACCGGTATTGGCGCTGCTCGAGCTGCAGGAACGGAGCAACGGTGCCGTTGACCAGGATCGTGTCGCCGAAGAATTCCGGGACGCACGATACGAGTGGCAGCGGGAGTCCTCCGGGATTCAGCGCCCAGAGAGCCGGCTCGTACACGTGCGGGTACCACAGGTCGCCAGGCCGCGAGCCAAACACGGTGCTGAACCACGTGGGATCCTTGACTGCCATCGCCGCGAAGCTGTCGACGAAGATCTTGTCCTGGAACACGAGGTACTTCGTCCGCGCGTCGAGGGGACCTGGTAGGTTGTTCGCCGTCCCGAGCGAAGCCTCGTAATCGTCGGTGATCACGTAAGCGCTCGCGAGCCCCGCATAGGCATTGAGGCGGGTGATGCCGATCGCGTGATCGTGATACCAGACCACGCGGGCGCCCTGATTGTTCGGGTAGTAGTACTCGGCCTGTCCGGGCAGCAGCCCGGGATTGACCGCCTTGTACGAAGCCCCGCCCGCGCCGGCGCTTACTCCGTAGCCGCCGCCGCTCGGAGCGAACCAAGAATGCGGGCCGCCGTCGCTGTTCCAAGGCACTAATCCGCCGTGCAGGTGGATCGTCGCCCGATTGTCAGCTAACTCGGCGCCCGGGATCGTACGGTCGACCGGAAGGATGTGAGTCGACGGCAGCTCATTGGTCGCGGTGATCTGGACCGGGATTCCGCGGCTGGCGACGATGATGCCGCCGAGGTGCTTGTTCGACCCGCTGACAACGTTACTGGGCCTGTATCCCCACAGTCGCGTCCCGGTCACGGGCAGGCCCGGGTGCAGCTGGTCCGTGAACTCCTCGAGGGTGAGCGAATAGTGCACCGCCCCACCGAGGCCCGGGAGGCCGTCGCTCGCCGCAACCGGAATCCCTCCTACGTCGCGCAGCGCCTCCACGAACTTCGCGAGAGTAGGGCTGCTCGAATATGCGTACGCGTCACGCACGGCGAATCGCCAGGGCAGAAACGTGCTTGCCCCCATGGCGAGTCCGGCATAGCCGGTCTTTTTCAGAAATTGCCTTCTGCTGATGTGATTTTCCATGGCTTTCCCCATAGAACCAGAGTCAAAGATATTGAGCACCCTCCGCCGTGAAAAGGCACCGCCATTTCAGGGCCTCGTCACAAACCGCCATCGATGGGTGAACTCTCCGCGTGCCGACCTGAACGTCTGACAAAGTTCTCCCCTGGTCTTTACAACCTGTCGATTCCCTCCGCGGAATACCGGAACGCCGGGAGGGCTACGAGATTTCGAGGTGCGTGCTACTGCTTAGATGAATTGCTGCCGGGTGACCATGATCCCTCCTTCATGTCACGGCTAGCGTCTGTGCGACGCTAGGTCATGTCGAGGAGCGTTCCCCGTGGCAGGCCCCGACACCCTGCCAACCCCCGGTGTGGTTGAGCGTGTCTTGCCAACA
Organism: uncultured beta proteobacterium; assembly: GCA_963747775.1. Lineage (GTDB taxonomy): Bacteria > Pseudomonadota > Gammaproteobacteria > Burkholderiales > SG8-39 > JAGVSZ01. Next base: position 267,687 of record CAVVGT010000008.1, on the reverse strand, counting down.
AGGCAATTATTCACATTGGTCCGCGTTGCATTTTGACGAACCGCAAAGCTTGATCGCAGGAAGTGTGAAACTTGTGATGACCGGACAGCGCGCAAGCGCGCTACAGGTTTGCAGCTGTAAGTACGCTGTAAGTCCTGCTCGGGCTGAATGGCGCACTGCGCGCAAGCGCCAATCCTTATCAAGTTAGTCAAGATAGGCGACCGTATCCTGAGCGACGCTCGTGCCACGATATCGACCTTGCGCTCCAGCAGGTGGTGGCGAAGCTGTGGCGCAGGGTGTGCATCACGCGCTTGTCGATTCTCGCCGCGCAGGCGGCGGCATGGATGGCGCGGGTTGAGCTGACGCGTGGTCAGCGGATCCATCGGATTCAGACCGGGGAAGAGCCACCCGTTCGGCAGGATCTTGCCTTGGGCATGGCCCACGCGCCACCACGCGCGCAGCCGTTCCAGCAGCACCGGCGAGAGCATCGCGTAGCGGTCCTTGCGGCCCTTGCCCTGCTCGACTCGCAGTGTCATGCGCTGGCTATCGATGTCGCCGACCTTCAGTGCGATCACTTCGCTGGCGCGAAGCCCTGCGCCGTAGGCGACCGACAGTGCCGTGTGGGACTTCAAGTTCGGCGCCGCAGCGATCAGGCGCGCGACCTCCTCACGGCTTAAGACCACCGGGAGCGTGCGCGGCACGCGCACCGGCTGCATCTTGGCCATCAACTCGCCGCGGTCGAGCGTGACGTCGAAGAAGAACTTCAGCCCGGTGAGGGTCGCGTTCAGCGTGATCGGCGAGGTGCCTCGATCGACCAGGTGCAACTGGAACCGCCGCAGATCCTCGACGGTGGCGGTGTCGGGCGAGCGTCCCAGGAAGCCGGCCAGATTGCGAACGGCGCGGATGTAGGCTTCTTGAGTCTTGTGCTCGCGACCGAGCCTAGCCAGCACGCTGGCGCGTCAAGTGGGCTACTGTACCGGTCGAACGGTAAGCGCAGGGTGGAGGAGATGAAATCGCCTTTTGACCGTGGACGCTGCGCCGTCGCGCGGGAAAATGAGCCGTCCAAGGAGGCACCGCATGAGGTCCTTGAGCAAAGCCCAACACCGGAAGAAACGCGTCCGCCGGCAAGCATCGCGCAAGGCCGCTCGGCGAGCAGAACGCGTACTGCGGCGCCGGTCGTTGCGCTCTCAACCTGCTTAAGCACCGCGAAGGGTAGGAGGCTCAGCGCACCGCCTGCCCGGACTACGGCGCCGGCTGCGGTATCGGTGCGGGTCGTTCGTCCTTTCGGCCTCAAGTTGCATCGTCCCCTCCCCAGGTGCGGCTGGCGAGCCAGCGCGTGCGCTATTCTGCCCTGGGCGCGGGCCGCTTCGGCAGACTGCGGGGGCGTTTCTACTAGGGAGGAGGAAGTGATGTCGTGGAACTGATCAACCCGAGAATGACCATTGACAACTGGCTCGTCAGTTTCGAGCACGACTTCGGTAGTGGCGAGCACATTGTGCTGACGGTGAAGGTGCTTAAGTCTGATCACCCCCTGGTCCAAGTTGAGAAGGAAGCCTTCGACCGAGCGACCGAATTGCTTCAGATCGTATCGAACAGCATCGCAGAACGGTGAATTATGCCGATCGAACTCTGGCTGTTCACGATCACGGATCCACTGACCGGCAAGTGCCGGCGCACGACCTACCGGCTCACCTTCGACGAGTCCCGCGAGCGATACGTCGACCCGCAAGCCGGTCCCCGGCTCACTAGAGCGGCGCGAGGGGTTTTCGTTTCTGCTGAATCGGTCAGCGAGCGCCGCGTCCCCCATTGCGCTCGAGCAGCACCATCAACAAGCAGAAGCACCCCAGAACCATGCTCGCGACGCCTGCCTGAAGCAACGTGATCACCTGAAATCCACCGAGCCAATACGCACCTGAGAGTCGCACAGCGCCAGCGATCACATAGAAGACCACACCAGCGAGCCCAGTTATGCGCGCAGTCCAGATGAGCAGGGTTTCCATCATCCTTATCTCTCCGCGGTTGACTCTGAGGACGGAATGGTAGTGTTTCGTATCGGCTCGCTAAGCCCACGGTCGAACCGGGCTGGGACCGGGCAATGCGGGCCTCGGGTGCCGGCGCCGATCCACGTTGCCCGACCGGGAATGGGCGGTTACTCTTCCTATACTTTGACCGAACCAGAACTGATCGACACGTCGTTACTCGACGCGACCACAGCGGCCGCGCGCGAGAGTCCCCGCCGGCGCAAGAACCACAACTTTCACACGCCGGCTTCCGAGGCGGCGAACCGCCTGCTCAACGCGGTCGAGCCCGGCTCTTACATCCCGCCGCACCGGCATCTCGACCCGACGAAGGACGAGACGTTCGTGGTCCTGCGTGGACGGTTCGGGTTGGTCTGCTTCGATGAAGCGGGCGAAATCACCCACCTCGCCGTGCTCGACCCGGGCGAAGAAGTTGTCGGTGCAAACATTCCGCATGGGACCTATCACACCCTGGTGTCGCTCGCCGCGGGCTCGGTGTTCCTCGAGACCAAAGCTGGCCCCTACGCTCCGATTGGCGACCAGGAGCGCGCGCTCTGGGCGCCGCGGGAGGGTGACCCGCAGGCAGCGGACTATCTGGCCGGGCTGGAACGCCTGTTTCGCTGATCGTATGGAGTTCTTCGATCAGGGGATAGGCATAGGGATTCTGAGCGAACTGAATTAGTGGTGGCAACATCCGCGTGTCGGCTGGAGTACGGACGCTATTTCATTTCCCGGATTGATTCAGAGAAGGCTTACTACACCTTTGCGGGACTATCGTGCACTTACGGGAAGGATGTTACTGGCGGAGAGAGAGGGATTCGAACCCTCGATACGGGTTTTGCCCGTATAACGCCTTAGCAGGGCGCCCCCTTCGGCCACTCGGGCATCTCTCCGGGGCTCACTAACGTTCGCTATGTCGAAATGCCCTCCAGCCTACGGGGCCGCCTTGCGCCCCGAACTCAACGATCGCGCAAAGCGCGATGGCCACTCGGGCATCTCATCAACAGCGATCCGACTATAGCACCGGTCAGCTCGCCTGATCCAGGCTGAAGGCCTTGTGGAGCACCCGCACCGCGAGCTCCATGTACTTCTCGTCGACCACGACCGAGATCTTGATCTCCGAGGTCGAGATCATCTGGATGTTGATGCCCTCCTCGGACAGCGTGCGGAACATCTGGCTGGCGATGCCCACGTGGGAGCGCATGCCGAGCCCGACCATCGAGACCTTGCAGACCCGGTTGTCGCCGACGATGGCTTTCGCGCCGATGTGGGACTGGACCTTCCTGGCGATGTCCATCGCCTTCTGGTAGTCGTTGCGGTGCACGGTGAACGAGAAGTCGGTGATGCCCTCGACGCTCGCGTTCTGGATGATCATGTCGACGTCGACGTTGGCGTCGGCGATCGGGCCGAGGATCGCGTACGCGATGCCCGGCCGGTCGGGGACGCCCATCACCGTGATCTTCGCCTCGTCGCGGCTGAATGCGATGCCGGAGATGACTGCCTGTTCCATCTTTTCGTCTTCCTCGAACGTGATCAGCGTGCCCTCGCCTTCGTCGTCGAAGCTCGAGAGCACGCGCAGGCGCACCCGGTACTTGCCGGCGAACTCGACCGACCGGATCTGGAGCACCTTCGACCCGAGGCTCGCCATCTCGAGCATCTCCTCGAAGCTGACGGTCTTCAGGCGCCGGGCCTCCGGGACGATCCGCGGGATCCGTGGTGTAGACGCCGTCCACGTCGGTGTAGATCTGGCACTCGTCGGCCTTGAGCGCAGCCGCAAGCGCGACCGCGGAAGTGTCCGACCCGCCGCGGCCGAGCGTGGTGAGGTTGCCGGAACTGTCGATGCCCTGGAAGCCCGCGACGACTGGAATGTAGCCGGCCGCGATGTCTCCGCGCAGCCGCTCCTCGTCGATGCTCACGATCCGCGCCTTGGTGAACGCGCTGTCGGTGAGAACGCGGACCTGGGCCCCGGTGTAGCTCTTGGCCTTCAGCCCGAGGTCCATGAGCGCCATCGACAGCAGGGCGATCGTCACCTGCTCGCCGGTGGAGGCGATCACGTCGAGCTCGCGCGCGTCGGGATGCGCCTGGACCTCCTTCGCGAGCGCGATCAGCCGATTCGTCTCGCCCGACATGGCGGAGGGCACGATGACGACCTGATGGCCGCGGGCCTTCCACCGCGCGACGCGACGCGCGACGGCCCGGATGCGCTCGACGGTGCCGACCGAAGTGCCGCCGAATTTCTGAACGATCAGTGCCATGCAGCACGCCGTGAAAAGAGCGCGATTTTACAGGATCGCCCCGGGCTTTCCGTCGCATCGGCAAGGGGTCGGGCCGGACCGGAGGGTTTCACCATTGTTTACCGTTCGGAACCTGCCCGAATATGACGCTGTGCTAGGATTCGACCCAGCCCGATCGGCATGGGCGGGGCGGCACAGGGACAAGGACAAGGCATGAAGATCTTCAACTGGGTCATCAATCCGAAGGAAGTTCGCACGAAGCTCGGGCTCAACCAGCAGGACTTCTGGACGCGGATCGGCGTGACGCAGAGCGGCGGCTCACGCTACGAGAGCGGCCGGGAAATGCCGAAGCCCGTCCAGGAGCTGCTGCGCCTGGTGCACGTCGAGAAAATCGACCTCACGAAGGTCAAGAAGGAGGACTTCGAGGTCATCGAATACCTCAAGACCGCCAACCCCGACCTGTATCGCGAGTTGCGCAAGCGGTCGAAGGGCAAGCGCAGCAGGAACGGGCCCGACAGCGAGCACTGAGACCGGGAACGGATTTCAGGACGAAAGGCCGGCTCTGCCGGCCTTTTCGTTCGAGGGTGCTGGCGGAGAGTGAGGGATTCGAACCCCCGGGCCCTTGCGGGCCAACGGTTTTCAAGACCGCCGCATTAGACCGCTCTGCCAACTCTCCGTTCTTCGAGTCTACCAAAAGGATCAAAGGCTTAGCGAGCCCTTGGCGGTCCCCACCACAATCCCCATATTACAGTTCGCGATGGTTGCCCCAGCGACCCCCGCTATACTCGCGGCGAGAAACTCGCGCGGCCGGAAGCGATCTAAGCTTCGTCCGCGCGGATCAACCAGGAGGAAAGCATGCAACCCCAGCTGCAACCCGTACCCGGCAACGCCCCCGCCTCCACGCAGGAGCGGGCGCTCCTGCAGCACCGCGTCCTGCGCAACACCTATCTGCTGCTCGCAGTCTCGCTCATCCCGACCGCGATCGGCGCCGCGATCGGCACGAACCTCAATCTCTCGTTCCTGCGGTCGAGCCCGTTCATCTCGTTCTTCGCGATCCTCGCGATCTTCTACGGCTGGATCTTCGCGATCGAGCGCAACCGCGACAGCGGGCTCGGGGTGGCGCTGCTGCTCGGCTTCACCCTATTCATGGGCCTGCTCCTCGGGCCGCTCTTCCAGCAGATCCTCGGCCTGAAGAACGGGGCGCAGCTCATCATGCTGGCCGCCGGCGGCACCGCGGCGGTGTTCTTCGGGCTGTCGGCGGTCGCATCGAGCACGACGCGCGACTTCAGCGGCCTCGGCCGGTTCCTGCTGGTCGGCGCCATCGTGATCATGCTCGCGGTGGTGGCGAACGTCTTCTTCGCGAGCCCGATCTTCCATCTCGTGATCGTCGGCGCGTTCATCGTGTTCTCGTCGCTGATCATCCTGTGGCAGATCAACTCGATCGTGCGCGGCGGGGAGACGAACTACGTCTCGGCCACGCTGACGCTGTACGTCGCGGCGTACAACCTGTTCACGAGCCTGCTGCAGCTGCTCGGGATCTTCGGCGGCGACCGCGACTGAGCGGGCGGGTTCTCCGGGAGAGGGCGGCCGCGGCCGCCCTTTTTCATTGTCGCTCGAAGAGCGCGATCGACTCGACGTGCGCGGTGTGCGGGAACATGTTCACCACGCCGGCGGCGGCGAGCCGGTAGCCCTTCACGTTCACGAGCACACCCGCATCGCGTGCGAGCGTCGCCGGATCGCACGACACGTATACGATCCGCCGGGGGCCTGAATCGCCCAATGCCTTGACGACCTCGATCGCGCCCTCGCGCGGCGGATCGATCAGCATGGCGTCGCACCGCGGAAGCGCGGCGCACGCAGCGGGCTCGAAGAGGTTGGCGACCTGGAACTGCGCAACGAGGCCGTTCGCCGCCGCGTTGCGGCGCGCGCGCTCCACCAGGCCCGCATGACCCTCGATGCCGATCACATCGCCGCCGCACGCGGCGATCGGCAGCGCGAAGTTCCCCAGCCCGCAGAAGAGATCGAGCACGCGCTCGCCCGGCCGCGGCGCGAGGAGCGCAATCGCACGGCGGACCAGGATCGCGTTGACCGCGGGGTTCACCTGGGTGAAGTCGGTCGGCGCGAAGTACAGCCACAGTCCGTACTCGGGCAGCGCGTAATAGAGCGGCGGTGCGTCGAGCGGATGGAACGGCTGCGCCGACGCCGGCCCGGCCGGCTGCAGCCAGAACTGGATCCCGTGCACGTCCGCGAACGTGCGAAACGCGACTTCGTCGGCGCCGCTCAGCGGCGCGAGGTTCCTCGCCACGAGCACGACGACTTCCGCGCCGACGGCAACCTCGATCTGCGGCACCCGGTCCCGGATCGACAGCCCGCTCACCAGCTTCCGGAGCGGCTCGATGAGCGCCGAAACCTGCGGCGGCAGCACCTCGCAGCTTGCCATGTCGGCGACGTAGGTCGACCGGCGCTCGCGAAAGCCGATGAGCGCGCCGCCCTTCTTCGGGACGAAGCGCGCCGAGAACCGCGCCCGGTGCCGGTAGCCCCAGGGTTCGCCGTGGATCGGTGGCAGCATGCTCTCCGCGCGCACCTTGCCGATGTGCCACAGGGCGTCCTCGAGCACGCGCTGCTTCGCGGCGACCTGGGCACGCGACTCGACGTGCTGCATCGCGCAGCCACCGCAGACGCCGAAGTAGCGGCAGCGCGGCGCGACGCGCGCGGCGCTCTCCCGGAGCACGCGCGTGACCCGGCCGGCGTCGTAGGAGGGCTTGCTCTTGAGGACCTCGTACGTCGACCCGCTCGCGCGGCAGCGCGCCCTCGATGAAGACGGCCTTGCCGTCGACGTGCGCGACGCCGCGTCCCTCGCGATCGAGGGATTCGATGACGGCAACCTTCATCCTTGAACTAGCCCTGTGGCCAGGCGGCCAGGAACTCGCGCCAATGCGGCGCGTCGAGCTTGCCGAGTGTCGCGCGCGCAAGGCCTAGCTCGGCCGCGTACTCCGCCCGGTCAAGCGCTCCGCGCATGAGCTGGAAGCGCAGATAGACGAGCCAGGTATTGAGCGTGTCGGTCTCGCAGTACGCGCGCACGTCCGCAATGCGGCCCGCGCGGAATGCGTCCCACACCTGCGAGCCGTCCATCCCCAGCTTTCCCGGCAGGCCGATCAGCCGCGCGATCTGGTCGAGCGGGGCGGACGCGCGCGGCTGGAACATGGACAGGAGGTCCATCAGATCCAGGTGGCGCGTGTGGTAGCGGTTGATGTAGTTGTTGAAGCGGAAATCGCGGCTGTCGGCGTAGTCGCCCTCGCCCATGTCCCAGTAGCGCGGCGCGGTGACACCGTGCCGCAGCCCGCGATAGTGGAGCACCGGCAGGTCGAAGCCGCCGCCGTTCCACGAGACGAGCTGCGGCTTGTACTTTTCGACGCCGTCGTAGAAACGCTGGATGAGCTCGCCTTCGCCGTCCTCGAGCGTGCCGAGAGACCACGCGCGCAGCCCCTCGCCCTCGCGCAACACGCACGCGATCGCCACGACGCGCTGCAGGTGGAGCGGAAGGAAATCCTGCCCCGTCGCCGCGCGCCGCCGCTGGAAGGCCGTCTCGGCCACGTCCGCGTCGGAGAGCGCGCTGTCGAGTTCGAGCAGCGTGCGATAGCCGGCGACATCCGGGACGGTCTCGATATCGAAGACGAGCGTGGCCGCCACTCGGGAGGGCTCAGGCCGGAAAGACGCCGGTGGAGAGGTAGCGGTCGCCGCGGTCGCAGGTGATGCAGACGATCACCGCTTTCTCGAGCTCCCTGGAGACGCGCAGCGCCACCGCGAGCGCCCCGCCCGAGGAGATGCCTGCGAAGATGCCCTCCTCGGCTGCCATGCGGCGCGTCATCGCCTCCGAATCCGCCTGGCTCACGGACTCGATTCGGTCCACTCGGGACTTGTCGTAGATCGCGGGCAGGTAGGCCTCGGGCCACTTGCGGATGCCGGGGATCTTGGAGCCTTCCTCCGGCTGGCAGCCGATGATCCGGATCGCGGCATTCTTTTCCTTCAGGAAGCGCGACGTGCCCATGATCGTGCCCGTCGTCCCCATGCTCGACACGAAGTGGGTGATCGTGCCCTGCGTATCGCGCCAGATCTCCGGCCCGGTCCTCTCGTAGTGCGAGAGCGGATTGTCGGGGTTCGCGAACTGGTCGAGCACGATCCCTTTCCCCTCCACGTGCATCTGCTGGGCGAGGTCGCGCGCGTACTCCATCCCGCCCTTCGACGCCGGGGTCAGGATGAGCTGGGCGCCGATAGGCCGTCATGCTCGAGCGCCGCTCGGCCGAGAGGTCGTCGGGCATGATCAGGATCATCCGGTACCCGCGCATCGCCGCCACCATGGCGAGCGCGATCCCGGTATTGCCGCTGGTCGCCTCGATCAGCGTGTCGCCGGGCTTGATGCGGCCGCGCTCCTCGGCCTTACGGATCATCCAGAGCGCGGGGCGATCCTTCACCGAACCGGCCGGGTTATTGCCTTCCAGCTTGCACAGGATGACGTTGGTCGTGTTGCCCGGCAGCCGTTTGAGTCGCACGAGCGGCGTGTTGCCGACGGTGTCGTCCATCGTCTTCCACGTCGTCCCGCTCATCCGGCCGCCTCCGGCTCGTGCCGCACCAGCGACGTGACGTACCGCTCGACGCCTTCGGCCACGGTCAGGAATGGCGTCTCGTACCCGCTCCCCCGCAGCGCGGTCAGGTCCGCCTCGGTGAAGCTCTGGTACTTTCCCTTCAGGTCGTCGGGGAACGCGATGTACTGGATCGCGCTTTGCGCCAGCAACTCGGCGCGCGAGAGCGGCGGCTGACGCGCCGACTTGCGGCAGGTGTTGATCACTGCCTCGGCGACGTCGTTGAACGACTGCGCGCGCCCGGTGCCGACGTTGAAGATGCCCGACAGTTGCGGCCGCTCCAGGAAATGCAGATTGACGTTGACGATGTCTTCCACCGACACGAAGTCGCGCCGCTGCTCGCCGTCCGCGTAGCCGCCGGAGCCCGCGAACAGCTTCACCCGGCCCTCGGCGCGGTACTGGTTGAAGAAGTGCCAGGCAACCGAGGCCATGCGGCCCTTGTGGGCCTCGTTCGGTCCGTAGACGTTGAAATAGCGGAATCCCGCCACCTGAGCCGGCGCATCGCCGAGCCGCCGCCTCACGACCTGGTCGAAAAGATACTTCGAGTAGCCGTAGACGTTCAGCGGCCCCTCGTGCTCGGGCGATTCGCGGAACACGCGCCCGCCGCCGTACACCGCGGCCGACGACGCATAGAGACAGGGGATCTCCTCGTCCGTGCAGAAGTCGAGGAGCGCGAGCGAGTACCGGTAGTTGTTCTCCATCATGTAGCGCCCGTCCGACTCCATCGTGTCGGAACAGGCGCCCTGGTGGAGGATCGCATCTAGCGCGCCGTCGAACTCGCCGGACTCCAGGCGCTCGAGGAAGTCGCGCTTGTCCAGGTAGTCGGCGATCTCGCAGCCGACGAGGTTCGCGAACTTGTCGGCGCGCGTCAGGTTGTCGACCGCGACGATGTTCGTGACACCGCGCTCGTTCAGCGCGCGGACGAGATTCGAGCCGACGAAGCCGGCGGCGCCGGTGACGACGTAATAGGTGCTCATCTGACTAGCGACTGCGCTCGGCCATGAGGGGATTTTGCAAGGGGCACAGCCCCTTGTTCGAGAATCGGAAACATGCGAGGGGTTTCCCCCTATTCATACGAAGGCATTTCGTGTCTCGATCACGCATGGGTGCGCCTAGTCGCTGATGAGGAACGCTCATGATCCGGTGGAAACAGCCGCAAGGTCGGCGGCGAGCTCGTCGGGATGGACGACCGCGGTCCCGAGTTTACCAACCACGATCCCCGCCGCGTGATTCGCGACGTGCATGGCGTCCGGGAGATCCGCACCGCACGCCAGAATCACCGCGAGGGTCGCGATCACGGTATCCCCGGCGCCGGTGACGTCGGACACCTCCCGAGCCTTCGCCCGCTCGTGCTGCACCTCCCCTTCGCGATAGAGCGTCATGCCCTCCTCGGCGCGGGTCACCAGCAGCGCATCGCAACCCAGCTCCGCGCGCAGCCGCTGGGCGCGGGCGGCCATGTCGGCCTCGTCCTTCCAGCGGCCCACGACCTCGCGCAGCTCGTTGCGGTTCGGCGTCACGAGGTTCGCGCCGCGGTAGCGCGTGTAGTCGTCGCCCTTGGGGTCGACCAGCACCGTGCGCCCCCGCTTGCGCGCTGAGGCGATCATTCGCTCGACGTGGGTGAGCCCGCCCTTGCCGTAGTCGGACAGCACGACGACGTCGTAGTTCTCGAGGCTCGCCTCGAACTCGGACAGTTTGTCGGCCAGCACCTCGTGCGAGGGCGCAGTCTCGAAGTCGATGCGCAGCATATGCTGCTGGCGCCCGATCACCCGCAGCTTCACGGTGGTCGCGAGAGTGGTGTCGCGATGCAGGCTGGCACGAATGCCCTCGGCCTGCACCAGCCGCTCGAGCGCGTTGCCAGCCTCGTCCTCGCCGACCACGGACAGGAGCCCTACCTGCGGCGCCCAGCGCGGCCGCGTTGCGTGCGACGTTCGCGGCACCGCCGGGGCGCTCTTCGGTCCGTTCAATGCGCACCACGGGCACCGGCGCCTCGGGAGAAATGCGGCTCACGTCGCCGAACCAGTAGCGGTCCAGCATCACATCGCCCACCACCAGCACGCGCGCACGCGTGAAATCCGGGAGCACCCAGCCGGCCCGCGCCTTTCCCGCTTCGCGCTTCCCTCTTCCGGTCATCTGCGGCCGATCGGGAAATATTCGAACCCAGCGCTCCGCACCAGCTCCGGGTCGTACAGATTGCGGCCGTCGAAGATCACCGGTTGCTTGAGTCGCCCCTTCAACCCGTCGAAGTCGGGGCTGCGAAACTCCTTCCACTCGGTGACGATCACCAGCGCGTCGGCGCCCGCCGTCGCCTCGAGGGGAGATTCGGCGAAGGCGACGCGGGCCTCGCCCGCGTAGAGGCCGCGGGCCTCGGACATCGCGGCGGGATCGTAGGCGCACACCGCGGCGCCGCGCGCCAGCAGCTCGCCGATGAGCACGCGGCTCGGCGCCTCGCGCATGTCGTCGGTATTGGGCTTGAATGCGAGGCCCCAGAGCGCGAACCGCCGTCCCGCAAGGTCGGCGCCGAAGCGGCGGGCGACCTTCCCGGGGAGCACGTGCTTCTGCGCGTCGTTCGCCCGCTCGACCGCCTCGAGCACCTGCAACTCGAGCCCTGCGTCCCGACCGGTCTTGATGATCGCCTTGACGTCCTTCGGAAAGCACGACCCGCCGTAGCCGACGCCGGGGTACAGGAAGTGGTAACCGATGCGCGGATCCGCACCGATGCCGCGCCGCACCTGCTCCACGTCCGCACCCAGCCGCTCGGCGAGGTTGGCGATCTCGTTCATGAAGGAGATGCGCGTGGCGAGCATCGCATTGGCGGCGTACTTGGTGAGCTCCGCCGAGCGCACGTCCATTACGATCAGGCGCTCGTGGTTGCGCTGGAACGGCGCGTAGAGGGCGCGCATGATGCGCGTCGCCTCCTCGTCGTCGCTGCCGATCACCACCCGGTCCGGGCGCATGAAGTCGTCGACCGCGGCGCCCTCCTTCAGGAATTCGGGGTTTGACACCACGGTGAACGGCACCGCCGCGCCGCGCTTCGCGAGCGCCGCGGCGATCGCGGAGCGCACCGCGTCCGCGGTGCCCACCGGCACGGTCGATTTGTCGACCACGATCCGATGTGCTTCCATGTGCCGCCCGATCGTGCGTGCGGCCGCGACGACGTGCTGCAGGTCGGCCGAGCCGTCTTCGTCGGGCGGCGTACCCACGGCGATGAACTGGATGCTTCCGTGCGCCACGCTCGCCGCCGCGTCGGTCGTGAAGCGCAGCCGTCCCGAGGCGCGGTTGCGCGCCACCATCTCCGCGAGCCCCAGCTCGTGGATCGGGATGCCGCCGTCGTTCAGGACGCCAATCTTGCGCGCATCGACGTCGTAGCACAGCACGTCGTTGCCAACCTCGGCCAGGCACGCGCCCGATACCAGGCCGACATAGCCGGTGCCAATCATGGTGATCTTCAAATTGTGCTCCTCGGGTTAATCGTCCGCAGGTTAGGTATGGTCTACAAGCGGGCCACGGGGCGTCGCGAGGCAGCGCAGCCGGACGAGCGTGGACAATAAGAAGCTGCGCCCTATGTCGCTACGAACGCGCGGCGACATCCGCCGAAAGGCCCTAATCAGAGCTTCCTTACGGCGCAAGGTCGAACTCCTCGGTCCGTCGCGGCGGGTAGGTCTCCCACGCCATGCAGGCCGGACACTGCCAGTAGAACTGCCGCGCGCGGAAGCCGCAGTTGTCGCAGCGGTAGCGCGCCAGCCGGCGCGTCTGTCCCTGCACCAGGCTGCGTACGAGCTCGAGGTCGTGCCGCCGGTCCGCCGGGGCGTTGAGCAGCTGCGCCTCCAGCAGCTTGTCGAGGCCAAGCAGAGTGGGGTTGCGCCGCAGCTCGTCGCGCACGAGCTCATAGGCCGCGTCCGCGCCCTCGGCGTCGAGCGTCGACTGGAACGCCACGTCGAGCAGATCGAGCGAGGGAAAGGACGCGAGGTAGCCGCGCAGCAGGGTGAGGCCGCTCGCCGGCTGTCCGAGCGCCTGGAAGCTCTTGAGCAGGCGGTGCGCGACGAGCGCGAGAAACACCGGATTCTGGGTCTCCACCCGCTTCCAGTGCTCGATCGCCTCGTCGTGGCGCGCGGCCGCCGCGGCGAGATCGCCGAGCTGGATGCTCGCGCGCACGCACTTGCGGTTCTCCTTGAGCGCCTCCTCGAGCTGCACGCGCGACGCGTCGGGGCGTGAATGCGTCGCCTCGACCGCCGCCATCTCGCAACGGAACTCCGCGATCTCCTTCTGCCAGGACTGCCCCGTCTCCTTCTCCAGGCTGCGCGCGACCTCGATCGCCTTCTCCCACTCCTTTTCCTGCTGGAAGATCTCGAGCAGGTGCTTCAGCGCCTCGAGCCGCTGCGGCCCGTCGCGCAGCTTCGAGAACGCCTCTTCGGCCCGATCGAGCAGCCCGGCCTTGTGGTAGTCCTGGCCGAGCTCGAACAGGGCCTGCCGCCGCTGCTCCGCCGCGAGATCGGAGCGCTCCAGCAGGTTCTTGTGCATGCGGATCGCACGCTCGGTCTCGCCGCGCCGGCGGAAGAGGCTCCCGAGCGCGAAGTGCAGGTCGACGGTCTCCGGGTCGACCTTAACGACCTCGATGAACGCCTCGATCGCCTTGTCGGGCTGCTCGTTGAGCAGGAAGTTGAGCCCCTTGAAGTAGGTGCGCGGGACGCTGCGGGACTCGGTGACGAGGTGCTTGATGTCGATGCGGGCGGCCAGCCAGCCCAGGCCGAAGAAGACCGGGAAAGCGATCAACCACCAGACTTCGAATTCCATGCGTCGCTGCGGGCGGGCGGCTACGGCTGCGAGGGCACGTCGGGGGCCAGCGTCCGCGCCGGCTCCCGCGGCGCGGTCTCCGCGGCCCGCAGGCGCAGCTCCTTCTGCAGTCGGGCGAGCTCGCGTCGCTGGCGCACGAGCGGGGGCAGGCACGCGATCACGCCGAATGCGGCTCCGACCGCGAAGCTCGCCAGGACCACGAACACGAGCGGCGCCTGCCAGGACTGGTCGAAGTAGAACTGCAGCGTGACCGGATCGCTGTTCTTGATCGCGAAGAGCAGTGCGACGACGAAAACCGCCGCCCACACGAATGACGTGAGGACCCTCACGAAGGCCATCTGTCCAGCCCTCCGGCCGAGAAAACCCAGGCCGCCCCGCGCGCGGCCCGCCGCACTAGCCCGTGCCCGCCTGCCGCTGCTGCTCCTCGAGCTCGTCGTCGACGCGCTCGCGCAGCTCCTTGCCGGCCTTGAAATGGGGAACGAACTTCTCGGGCACGTGCACCTTCTCACCCGACTTCGGGTTGCGTCCGACGCGCGCAGGGCGGTGGTTCAGACCGAAACTGCCGAAGCCGCGGATCTCGATCCGCTGCCCGCTCACCAGGCTCTGCGTCATCGCGTCGAGGACCATCTTGACCGCGTACTCAGCGTCCTTCGCCACGAGCTGCGGATAGCGGCCCGCCAGCCGCGCGATGAGCTCCGACTTCGTCATTGCCTCCCCTCCGAGAGCGGCCGGGCGCTTAATCGCGCTGGGCGTTCTTGTTGTCGAGCTTCGCCTTCAGCAACGCGCCGAGGCTGGTCGATCCGCTGCTCGCCGCCGAAGCGCTCTGGAGCTTGGCCATCGCCTCGTTCTCGTCCGCAACGTCCTTGGCCTTGATGGACAGGTTGATGTTGCGGTTCTTGCGGTCGATGTTGACGATCATCGCGGTGACCGTATCGCCTTCCTTGAGGTGCGTGCGCGCGTCCTCGACGCGGTCGCGAGCGACCTCGGAAGCACGCAGGTAGCCCTCGATGTCTCCGGCGAGCAGGATCACGGCGCCCTTGGCATCGACGCTCTTCACCGTGCCGGTGACCAGCGCGCCCTTGTCGTGCGTCGCCACGAAGGTGTTGAACGGATCGCCCTCGATCTGCTTGATGCCGAGCGAGATGCGCTCGCGCTCGACGTCGATCGACAGCACCACCGCATCGAGCTCGTCGCCCTTCTTGTAGTCGCGCACCGCTTCCTCGCCGGGCTTGTTCCACGACAGGTCGGAGAGGTGCACCAGTCCGTCGATGCCGCCCGGCAGGCCGATGAAGATGCCGAAGTCGGTGATCGACTTGATGACACCGTGCACCTTCTCGCTCTTGCGGTGGTTCTGCGCGAACTCCTCCCAGGGGTTGGGCATGCATTGCTTCATACCGAGCGAGATGCGGCGGCGGTCCTCGTCGATCTCGAGGATCATGACCTCGACCTCGTCGCCGAGCTGGACGACCTTCGACGGGTGCACGTTCTTGTTGGTCCAGTCCATCTCGGAGACGTGCACCAGGCCCTCGATCCCGGCCTCGATCTCGACAAACGCGCCGTAGTCGGTCAGGTTCGTGACCTTGCCGAACAGCCGGGTGCCGGGCGGGTAGCGGCGGGAGATGCCGACCCACGGATCCTCGCCGAGCTGCTTGAGGCCGAGCGAGACGCGGTTCTTCTCCTGGTCGAAGCGCAGCACTTTCGCCTGCACCTCGTCGCCGACGGAGAGCACCTCGGAGGGATGCTTGACGCGCCGCCATGCGAGGTCGGTGATGTGCAGCAGCCCGTCGATGCCACCGAGGTCGACGAACGCGCCGTAATCGGTAATGTTCTTGACGATGCCCTTGACGACGGTGCCCTCCTGCAGGCTCGAGAGCAGCGCCTCGCGCTCGGCACCCGCGGTCTGCTCGAGCACCGCACGCCGCGACACCACGACGTTGTTGCGCTTGCGGTCGAGCTTGATGACCTTGAAGTCCATCGCCTTGCCCTCGTAGGGCGTCGTGTCCTTCACCGGACGCATGTCGACGAGCGATCCGGGCAGGAACGCGCGGATGCCGTTGATCATCACGGTCAGGCCGCCCTTGACCTTGCCGGTGATCGTGCCCTGCACGACTTCGGCGGACTCGAGCGCCTTCTCGAGGTCGAGCCAGGCGGCCAGGCGCTTCGCCTTGTCGCGCGACAGACGCGTCTCCCCGTAGCCGTCCTCCAACGCCTCGATGGCGACCGAGACGAAGTCACCCGGATTCACGTCGAGCTCGCCGCGATCGCCGCGGAACTCGTCGAGCGCGATGTAGCTCTCCGACTTGAGGCCGGCGTTGACCACGACGAAGTTCTGGTCGACGCGCACCACTTCCGCGGTGATCACCTCGCCGATGCGCATCTCCTTGCGGCTGAGGCTTTCCTCGAAGAGCGCAGCGAAACTTTCCTGCGGAGCGACCGCGGGGGAGACATTTGCCATGAAATGGACCTGATCCTTCACCCGAGCGCGGGCAGTGCGCCGCGACGGGGTTGGTTGCACACCGGCAAGCGGGCTCGTCGCCCTCCTTGCCACCCGTTCATCTGCCCGTCTCGCGAAACCACGACAACACCTCGTGCGCGGCCTGTTCCGCGGTCATCCCCGTGGTATCGAGGATCCTCGCATCGGCGGCCGCCCTCAGAGGTGCCACCGCCCTTGCGGCATCGCGCGCGTCGCGCCCGCGTAGATCGAGCAAAAGAGTGCGAATGTTAGCAGGGATTCCTTTGCCATTCAACTGGTTATATCGGCGCTCGGCGCGGGCTTCCAAGGTCGCGGTCAAGAAGACTTTGAGGCGCGCATCCGGAAACAGGACCGAGCCCATGTCGCGACCGTCGGCGACCAGGCCGGGCGGTTGCCGGAACGCCCGCTGACGGCCGCGCAGTGCGGCACGGACCCCGGGAACGGCGGCCACGCGGGAGGATGCGACGCTGCAGGCCTCGGTGCGGATCTCCTCGGTCACGCACCGCCCGTCCAGCCAGACCTCGCCCGCATCGAAGCGGACATCCAGCGCCGCGGCGAGCGTGGTGAGCGCAGGTTCGTCGTTCAAGTCCACGCCGCGCGTGGTCGCCGCGAGGGCGGCAAGCCGGTACAGCGCACCGCTGTCCAGGTAGTGGTAGCCGAGGGCGCGTGCCACGATCTGCGCCACCGTCCCCTTGCCGGAGGCGGAGGGCCCGTCGATCGCGATTACTGGCGCCGGCGCCGTCATTCGAGCCTGTCGCTCACGCTCGCGCCGTCAGGCGCGCGAGCTCCCGGAAGTAATCCGGAAACGTCTTGCTCACGCAGGCCGGGTCGTTGATCCGCACCGGCACCCCGCCGAGCGCCACCAGCGAGAAGCACATCGCCATCCGGTGGTCGTCATAGGTGTCAATCACGGCGTTCGGCGTGAGGCGCCCCCCGCGCGGCGGAGTGATCCGGAGAAAGTCCGCGCCCTCCTCCACGACCGCGCCGACTTTTCCCAGCTCGGCCGCCATCGCGGCGATGCGATCGGTCTCCTTGACCCGCCAGTTGGCGATGTTGCGGATCGTCGAGGGACCGTCGGCGAACAGTGCGAGGACCGCCGCGGTCATCGCCGCATCCGGGATGTGGTTCAAGTCGAGGTCGATCGCGCGCAGCGGGCGCGCGCCGCGGACCTCGACCCAGTCCTCGCCCACCGCTACGCTCGCGCCCATCGCCTCGAGCACCTCGACGAAGCGCACGTCTCCTTGGGCGCTCGCGCGCCCGACGCCCTGCACGCGCACCGGGCCGCCGCCGATCGCACCGGCAGCGAGGAAGTAGGACGCCGACGACGCGTCGCCTTCGACATGGATCGTGCCCGGGCTGCGGTAACGCGCGCCGGCAGGCACGACGAAGCGCCGCCAGCCCTCGCGCTCAACCGCGACGCCGAACCGTTGCATCGAGCCGAGCGTGAGCTCGACGTAGGGCTTGGACACGAGCTCGCCCGTCACGTCCACCGCAACGCGTCGTCCGGCCAGCGGCAGCGCCATCAGGAGCGCGGTCAGGTACTGGCTCGAGACGTCGCCGCGCACCGCGACCGCGGGCTCGGGCGCAAGCTGCGCCGGGCGGATCTCGAGCGGCGGGAAGCCGTCCTTGCCGAGGTAGCGGATCTCGGCACCGAGCGCGCGCAGCGCGTCGACGAGGTCGCCGATCGGCCGTTCGTGCATCCGCGCCACCCCCGCGAGCCGGTACGTCCCGCCCGCGAGGGCGAGCACCGCGGTGAGGGGCCGCAACGCGGTGCCGGCGTTCCCGAGGAACAGCTCGGCGTTCTTGACGGGAAACACCCCGGCGCACCCGTGCACGCGGTAGCCGCCGCGCTCGCCGGTGACCTCCCAATCGATGCCCAGCATCCGAAGCGCCTCGAGCATGCGCGCCGTGTCGTCGGCGTCGAGCAGCCCGGCAATTGCGGTCGTGCCGTCCGCGAGTGCCGCGAGGAGCAGCGTCCGGTTGGAGATGCTCTTCGAGCCGGGCAGCGTGATCGCGCCGGCGACGCGCGCGACGGGCGCGAGATCGAGGTGGTCCGGGCGCGCGGCGGCTTGCGCCATCGGGCGGTCAGCGGGCGCCGTCCGGCGCGCCGCGCTGCGCACTCCAGGCCCGGCGCGCGGCACGCGCTTCCTCGAGCGCGCGCTGCAGGCCCTCCGCGTCGCCCTGCTCGAGCATGGCGCCGAAGCGCGCGAGCTCGTCCTGGTAGCGGCGCAGCTCCCCGAGCAGCGCGGCGCGATTCGCGACGCAGATGTCGCGCCACATCTCGGCGTTGCTCGCGGCGAGACGGGTGAAGTCCCGAAAGCCGCTGCCCGCGTGGGCGAGGAAACTCCCCGAGTCGGCGCGCTGCGCGATGTCGCGCATGAGCGCGAAGGAGAGCAGGTGCGGCAGGTGGCTCACTGCGGCGAGTACGGCGTCGTGGTCCGACGGCGACATCGCGGTCACGCGCGCGCCGCACGCCTGCCACGCCGCGCGCACGCGCTCGATCGACGCGGGGCCGTTTTCGGGCAGCGGGGTCAAGATGACTTCGCGGCCGCGATACAGCCCGGCCGAGGCGGCAGCGACCCCGCTTTCGTCGGAGCCGGCCACCGGATGCGCCGGCACGAACTGGGGAATCTTCGCGCGCAACGCGGCGCGCGCCGCGGCGATCACGTCGGACTTCGTGCTGCCGCCGTCGGTCACGACCGCTTCAGGTGCGAGGCGCGGTGCGATCCGGTCGAAGAGCGCCGCCATGGCGCCGACCGGCGTGGCGATCAGGACGAAGTCCGCGCCGTCGACCGCCGCGCCCGGGTCGGGCTGCGCCGTGTCGATCGCGCCGAGCGCGAGCGCGCGACGGATGTTCGCGGGATCGCGCCCGACCCCGATCACCCGCCCCACCGCGCCGGCCGCCTTGAGCGCGAGCGCGAACGAACCGCCGATCAGTCCGACGCCGATGACCGCAAGCGTGTCGATCCGCTGCACGGGTCAGGACCTGCCCAGCGCGTCGGCGAGCGCCGTGAGGAAGCGCTCGTTCTCCTCCGGCAGTCCGACGGTCACGCGCAGGTGATCCGGGAGCGCGTACCCGGCGACCGGCCGCACGATGACGCCGGCACGCAGCAGCTTCTGGTACACGACGCCCGCCTGGCTCGCGCGCGCCTCGCGGGGAATCTCGACGCTGACGAAATTCGCGAACGAGGGGATCCAGGCGAGCCCCAGGCGCTCGAATCCGTCCGTGAGCCGCGCCAGTCCGGTCAGGTTCAGGTCGTGGCTCTCGCGCAGGAACGGCGCGTCGTCGAGCGCGGCGATCGCCGCGACCAGCGCGAGGTTGTTCACGTTGAAGGGCTGCCGCACCCGGTTCAACAGGTCGGCGATCGAGGGATCGCAGAGCGCGTAGCCGACGCGCAGGCCGGCGAGTCCGTACGCCTTCGAGAAGGTCCGCGTGATGACGAGATTGCGGTGCCGCGCGAGCCACTGCAGGCTGTCGTAGCGGTCCGCTGCCGGCAAATACTCGTTGTAGGCCTCGTCGATCACCACGACGACGTCCGTCGGCGCCGCGCGTAGGAATGCTTCGATCTCGGCACCAGTCAGCAGGGTGCCGGTCGGATTGTTCGGGTTTGCGATGAACACGACGCGCGTCTCGGGCTCGATCGCCTTGAGCATGGCCGGCAGGTCGTGGCCGTAGGCCTTTGCCGGCACGACGATGCCGCGCGCGCCGCGGGATTGCGTCGCCAGCGGGTACACGGCGAACGCGTGCTGCGAATACACCGACGAGCGGCCCGGCGCGAGGAACGCCCCGCCCACCATCTCGAGGACGTCGTTAGAGCCGTTACCGAGGACGATCCGGTCCGTTGCGACACCGAGCTTGCGCGACAGCGCCTTGGCGAGGTCGAAGGCGTCGGGGTAGCGCGCGAGCTCCGGCAGTGCGGCCTCGATGGCGGCGCGGGCGCGCGGCGAGACCCCGAGCGGGTTCTCGTTCGAGGCGAGCTTGACGATGCGCGCCTCGTCGAGACCCATCTCCCGGGCGAGCTCGGTGATCGGCTTGCCCGGCTGATAGGGCGCAATCGCGCGGACGTACGCAGGCGCGCGCTCGCACGGATCGGCGGGCATCATGGGTTGCTCCGGCGTGTTCATGGGACGGCAGCAGGATAGGAGCCGAGGACCTTCAGGAACGGCGCGAGGCCCTTCAACTCTGCGAGCGCGTCCGCCACCTTGCGGTCGCGCTGGTGACCCTCGACGTCGATGTAGAACATGTACTCCCAGCGACCGAGGCGCGCCGGCCGCGACTCAATGCGGCTCATGCTCACGCCGTACTTCGCGAACGGCGCGATGAGCGCGTGCACCGCACCGGGGCGGTTGGGAGCGGACAAGACGAGCGAGGTGAGGTCCTTGCCGGTGGGTGCCGTCTCGAGACCGCCGAGCACGAGGAAGCGCGTGAGGTTGTTCGGCGCGTCCTCGATGTTCTCCGCGAGCAGGTTCAGGCCGTACCGCTCGGCGGCGATCGCGGGACCGACCGCGCACGCGGTCGGCTCCTGCGCGGCGAGCCGTGCCGCTTCGGCATTGCTGGTGACCTGCACGCGCTCTGCTTTGGGCAGATTCCGGGCGAGCCACTGGTGACACTGTGCGAGCGACTGAGCGTGCGAGTAGACGCGCGTCACGCCGGCAGCCGAATCGCGCTTCGCCATCAGGTTCTGGTGCACGCGCAGGACGACCTCCGCGCAAATCGCGAGCGGCGTCTGCAGAAGAAGATCGAGCGTGCGCCCCACGGCGCCCTCGGTCGAGTTCTCCACCGGCACGACGGCGAACTGCGTCGCGCCCGTCTCCGCCTCGCGGAACACTTCGTCGATCGACGGCAGCGGCACCCCCTCCACGGAATGCCCGAAGTGCCGCTCGACCGCCATCTCGCTGAACGTCCCGGAAGGGCCGAGGTAGGCGATGCGCAGCCGCTGCTCCAGCGCGCGGCACGCCGAGACGATCTCCGCGAAGACGCGGCCGAGCGATTCGTTCGAGAGCGGACCGGCGTTCTCGGACGCGGCCCGACGCAGCACCTCGGCCTCGCGTTCCGGCCGGTAGACCGGCCCGTCGCCCTTGAGCTTGCCGATCTCCTGCGCGAGCCGGGCGCGCTCGGAGAGCAGCTTCACGAGCTCCCCGTCGATCCGGTCGATGCCGGCGCGGCGCTCGGCGATGCCCTTGTCGATCGAGTCGTCGTCCATGGCCGGCTCAGGAAGGCAGGTTGCGCACCGCCAGCACGCCGTCGATGCGGCGGATCGTCTCGATGGCCTCCTCCGGGACGCGGCTGTCCACATCCACGAGCGTGTAGGCCATCTCGCCCTTCGATTTGTTGAGCATGTTGTGGATGTTCAGGCCGGCACGCGCCATGGCCGTGGAAATCTGGCCGAGCATGTTCGGCACGTTCGCGTTGGCGATCGCGACGCGGAACGGCGCCTCGCGCTGCATGACGACGTCGGGGAAGTTCACCGCGTTGCGGATGGTCCCGTGCTCGAGATACTCGCGCACCTGATCCACGACCATCACCGCGGAGTTGTCCTCGGCTTCCCGCGTCGACGCGCCCAAGTGGGGCAGCGCTACGACGCCCGGTTGACCGGCGAGCCGTGCCGTCGGGAAGTCGGTGACATAGGTCTTCAAGCGGTGCGCGCTGAGCGCCTCGGCCACGGCCTGGTCGTCGACGATCCCTTCGCGCGAGAAGTTGAGCAGGATGGCACCGGGCCGCACCTGCGCGAGACGCTCGGCGTTCAAGAGGTCGCGCGTCGCTTTCGTCAACGGCACATGCAGCGTGACGAAGTGGCTCCCCTTCAGCACCTCCTCGATCGAATGGGCCTTCCTCACCTGCGAGGGCAGACTCCAGGCCGCATCCACGGTGATCTCCGGGTCATACCCGAGGACGTTCATGCCGAGCCGGATCGCCGCATCCGCCACCAGGCTGCCGATCTTGCCGAGCCCGATCACGCCGAGCGTGTGCCCGGGCAGCTCGACGCCGGCGAAGCGCTTCTTCTCGTCCTCGACCTGCCGCGCAATCGACTCGTCGTCGCCGCGCAGGCCGGCGACGAACTGACCCGCGGGTACGAGGTTGCGCGCCGCGATTAGCATGCCCGCGAGGACGAGCTCCTTGACCGCGTTCGCATTCGCGCCGGGCGCATTGAAGACCGGCGCGCCGCGCTTGGTCATCTCCGCGACCGGAATGTTGTTCGTCCCGGCACCGGCGCGGCCGATGGCTTGCACCGACTGCGGGATCGTCATCGCGTGCATGTCCGCCGAGCGGACGAGGATTGCATCCGGCCGCGCGACCTCCTTGCCGACCGTGTAGCGGTCCACCGGCAACCGCTTCAGACCGACCTGCGAGATCTGGTTCAGCACGAGGATGTCGAAGCGGTTAACCATCGTTCGTTCGCCCGCGCGGCGCGAAAGGGTGCACGCCCCCTTTCGGATCCCTAATTCCAGCGGCCGATGCGACGGCTTGACCATCGAGTGCCTGCGTCGATGGCGCGCGTCTCCGGCAGACCGGCATCGGCCACTCAGCCATGTTGCGCTTCGAACTCTTTCATGTAATCGACGAGGCACTTCACGCCTTCGATCGGCATCGCGTTGTAGATTGAAGCGCGCATGCCCCCGACCGAGCGGTGTCCCTTGAGCTGCACCATCCCGCGCGCCTCCGCACCCCTCAAGAACGCCTCGTCCAGCGACGCGTCGCGCAACGTGAACGGTATGTTCATGCGCGACCGGTCCGACTCCCGCACCGGGCTGCGGAATAGCGTCGAGTCGCCGAGATAGTCGTAGAGCAACTGGGCCTTGGCGACATTCCTGCGCTCCATCGCTTCGAGGCCACCCAGTTGCTTCAGCCACTTGAACACGAGTCCCGCGATGTAGATCGCGTAAGTGGGCGGGGTGTTCGACATCGACTGGGCGTCCGCGTGGACCTTGTAGTCGAGCATGCCGGCCGTGCCCTTCGGCGCGTGCCCGAGCAGGTCGTCGCGAACGATCACGATCGTCAGGCCGGCGGGACCGATGTTCTTCTGCGCACCCGCATAGATCAGGCCGTACTTCGCAACGTCGATCGGGCGCGACAGGATGTGCGAGGACATGTCGGCGACCAACGGTACCGCACCGGTGTCGGGATCCCAAAAGAACTCAACGCCGCCGATCGTCTCGTTGGTGCACACGTGCACGTACGCGGCATCGGGGTCGAGCTTCCAGCGCGCGCGCTCGGGAACATAAGAGAAGTTCCCGTCCTCCGCCGATGCGGCGACGTTCACCTTGCAGTAGTTCTGCGCTTCCTTGATCGCCTTCTTCGACCACTCGCCGGTGTTGACATAGTCGGCCGAGCCTTTCCCGCGCAGCAGGTTCATCGGGACCATCGCGAACTGCAGCGTCGCACCGCCCTGCAGGAACAGGACCTTGTAGTTCGCCGGGATCGCCAGCAGGTCGCGGAGGCTCGCCTCCGCCTCCTCCGCGATGGCGATGAACTCCTTTCCGCGATGGCTCATCTCCATCACGGACATCTCGCTCCCGTGCCAGTCGAGCATTTCGGCGGCCGCCTGCCGGAGGACCGCCTCCGGAAGCACGGCCGGCCCGGCGCTGAAATTGAACACTCTCACGCTGGAAGCCCTTCACCGTCTTCGTGACCGCTCTCGCCGTCGCCGTTGCCGTGCCCATTCCCGTTCCCGTTGCCATTCTCCTCTTCGGGCTCGGCGATCTTCTCGACGCCGGCGAGCTTGGTCCCTGCGTCGAGGTTGATCAGGCTCACGCCCTGCGTCGACCGGCCCATCTCGCGAATCTGGTCGACCTTGGTGCGGATCAGGACACCGCCGGTGGACACCAGCACGATCTCGTCCTTCTCGTCCACGAGCGCGGCGCTCACCACCTTGCCGTTGCGCTCGCTCGTCTGGATCGCGATCACCCCCTGGGTGCCGCGGCCGTAGCGCGGGTATTCCGCGATCGCGGTGCGCTTGCCGTAGCCGTTCTCGGTCGCAGTCAGCACGCTCTTCGATTCCGCGTCGGCGACCACCATCGAGATCACGCGGCCGCCTTCGCCGAGCTTCATCCCGCGCACCCCGCGCGCGACGCGCCCCATCGGGCGCACGTCGTCCTCGGCGAACCGCACCGCCTTGCCGTCGTCGGAGAACAGCATCACGTCGCAGCGCCCGTCGGTGATCGCCGCCCCGACCAGGTAGTCGCCTGCCTCCAGGTCGACCGCGATGATCCCTTTTTCGCGCGGCCGCGAAAAATCCGACAGCGGGGATTTCTTCACTGTCCCGCTGGCGGTCGCCATGAAGACGAAGTGGTTCTCGTCGAACGTCTTGACCGGCAGGACCGCGCTGATCCGCTCGTTCTCGGCGAGCGGAAAGAGATTGACGATCGGCTTGCCACGGCTCGAGCTCGTCCCGGCCGGCACCTCATAGCCCTTGAGCCAGTACACCTGACCGCGGTTCGAGAAGCACAAGATGTAGTCGTGGGTGTGCGCGATGAACAGGCGCTCGATGAAGTCGTCTTCGCGCATCGAGGCCGCCTGCCTGCCGCGCCCGCCGCGGCGCTGTGCGCGGTAGTCCGCCACCGGCTGCGCCTTGATGTAGCCCGCGTGCGAGAACGTGACCACGACGTCCTGAGGCGCGATCAGGTCCTCGACGGCGATGTCCTCGGCGTTGAGCACGATCTCGCTTCGGCGCTTGTCGCCGTACTGCGCCTTGATCGCCGCAAGCTCCTCGCCGATGATCGCGGTGATCCGCGTCGGCTTGGACAGGATGTCGAGCAGGTCCGAGATGATCTCGAGCAGCTCCTTGTAGTCGGCGAGGATCTTCTCCTGCTCGAGGCCGGTGAGCCGCTGGAGCTGCATCTCGAGGATGCGCTGCGCCTGGGGATCGGAGAGCCGGTACCCGTCCGCGGTCAGGCCGAAGCTCGGGCCGAGGTCCTCGGGTTGGGTCGCGCCTTCGGGCGCGCGCTCGAGCATCTCGGTCACGAGCTGCGACGGCCAGCTCTTCCCCATCAGACCCTGCTTGGCATCGGCCGGAGTGCGTGCCGCTTTGATGAGCGCGATGATCTCGTCGACGTTCGACAGCGCGACCGCGAGGCCTTCCTGCAGGTGCGCCTTCTCGCGCGCCTTGCGCAGGTCGTAGGCCGTCCGCCGGGTCACCACCTCGCGCCGGTGCGCGAGGAAGGCGGCGAGCATCTGCCTCAGATTGAGAAGCTTCGGCTGGCCGTCGAGCAGCGCGACCATGTTGATGCCGAAGCTGTCCTGAAGCTGGGTCTGCTTGTAGAGGTTGTTTAGGACGACTTCGGGGATCTCACCGCGTTTCAGCTCGATCACCACGCGCATCCCGGACTTGTCCGACTCGTCGCGAATGTCGGAGATGCCCTCCATGCGCTTCTCGTGCACGTACTCGGCGATCTTCTCCTGCAGCACCCGCTTGTTCACCTGGTACGGCAACTCGTCGACGATGATCGCCTGCCGCTGGCCGCCGGCGATGTCCTCGAAGTGAGTGCGCGCGCGGATGACGACGCGTCCCCGACCGGTGCGGTAGCCCTCGTGCACGCCGGCGAGCCCGTAGATCAACCCTGCGGTCGGGAAATCGGGCGCGGGCATCAGCTTGATCAGCTCCTCGATCGCAATGTCAGGCTGCGCGAGCAGCGCAAGGCACGCATCGACCGTCTCGCTGAGGTTGTGCGGCGGAATGTTGGTCGCCATCCCGACCGCGATTCCCGAGGAGCCGTTGACGAGCAGGTTCGGCAGCCGCGTCGGCAGGACCGTCGGCTCCTGCTCCTTGCCGTCGTAGTTCGGGACGAAGTCGACCGTCTCGCTATCGATGTCGGCGAGCAGCTCCGAAGTGATGCGGTCGAGCCGGCACTCCGTGTAGCGCATCGCCGCCGGGTTGTCGCCGTCGACCGAGCCGAAGTTGCCTTGGCCGTCGACGAGCGGGTAGCGCATCGAGAAGTCCTGCGCCATCCGCACCAGCGTGTCGTAGATGGCGGTGTCGCCGTGCGGATGGTACTTCCCCATCACCTCGCCGACCACGCGGGCGCACTTCACGTACGCCCGATTCCAGACGGTATTCGCCTCCTGCATCGCGAACAGGACCCGGCGATGCACCGGCTTCAAACCGTCGCGCACGTCGGGGAGCGCCCGGCCGACGATCACGCTCATTGCGTAATCGAGGTACGAGCGCCGCATCTCCTCTTCGAGGCTGACCGGAAGCGTTTCCTTGGCGAACTGTTCCATTCAGGCGGGGCTTGTTTCGGCTGACGGTCAGGCGCAATCGCGCCCGTGCAAAGCATAGAATTTTAGCATCCGGGACCCTCGCGGTCCAAGGTTCGCGATCCGCGAAAACGCGGACTTCGAGAACGGATGCGGTAGTATGCGCACGCTCCAATGTCCATCCCGCCCGCAGCCGCCGACCTCGTCATCGACGCGCGCTGGGTCGTACCGGTCGAGCCCGACGGCGTGGTCCTCGAAGATCACAGCGTCGTCGTCCGGGCGGGACGCATTGCCGCGGTTCTGCCCTCTCCGGAGGCCACGCGCGCCTACTCGATTGCCCAGCGCGTCACGCTGCGCGAGCACGTCCTGATCCCGGGCCTGGTGAACCTGCACACGCATGCCGCGATGAGCTTGATGCGCGGCCTCGCCGACGACCGACCGCTGATGGAGTGGCTCAAGGATCACGTCTGGCCGGTCGAGCTGAAGCACGTGTCGCCCGAGTTCGTATATGACGGCACGCTGCTCGCGTGTGCGGAGATGCTGCGCGGCGGGGTCACTTTCTTCAACGACATGTACTTCTTTCCGGAGGCTGCCGCGCGCGCCTGCATCGACAGCGGCATGCGGGCCGGCATCGGGCTGATCGCGGTCGAGTTCCCGAGCGCCTACGCGTCCGACGCCGACGACTACCTCGCGAAAGGGCTGGCGCTGCGCGACCGCCTCGGAGCGGAGGAGCGGCTCTCGTTCTGCATTGCGCCGCACTCGCCGTACACGGTGTCCGACCGGACGTTCGAGCGGATCGCGATCCTCGCCGAGGAGCTCGATCTGCCGGTCCACATCCACCTCCACGAGACCGCGGAGGAGGTCCGCGAAAGCGTCGAGGTCCACGGGAAGCGCCCCCTCGAACGCCTCGCGGCCCTCGGGCTCGCCAGCCCGCGGCTGATTGGCGTCCACGCGATTCACCTCGATCGGGCGGAGATCGTCACCCTGGCTCGCAACGGCTGCTCCGTCGCACACTGCCCGTCGTCGAATCTGAAGCTCGCGAGCGGGTTCGCTCCCATGGCCGGCCTGCTGGCGGCAGGCGTCAACGTCGGCATCGGGACCGACGGTGCGGCGAGCAACAATCGGCTCGACATGTTCCAGGAGATGCGCACCGCGGCGCTGCTGGCGAAAGCGGTGGCGGGCCGGGCCGACGCCGTGCCCGCGCATGTCGCGCTGCGCTGCGCGACCCTCGGCGGTGCCCGCGCGGTCGGCCTGGAGTCGCGGATCGGAACGATTGCGCCTGGCATGTCGGCCGATTTGTGCGCGGTCACGTTGGGGCAACCCGAAACGCAGCCCAGTTACGACCCGGTTTCACATCTGGTCTACGCCTGTGGGCGGGAGCACGTCACCCACGTTTGGGTCGGGGGCCGCGCGCTGCTGGAGGATCGCGTCCTCCAGCAAATCGATCCCCGTATGTTGGAAAAGCGCACCGTGTTGTGGCAGAATTCCCTACGCAAATAAGAAGATTGGTTCACTGCGGTCTCAGGGACGGCTCGCATCGCGGCGAGCGCCTGTTCTCAGGAAAGGGGATTCGATGTTCAAACCACTTGCGCTTCTCGCCGGGTCGTTGGTCGCGCTCGGCCTGGTCGCGGCTCCCGCGTTCGCGCAGCAGGGCAAGGGCACGTCGGGTTACGTGACCGACACTCGCAACGCGATCATCAAGGACCCGTACAACCTCTGCTGGCGCACCGGCTACTGGACCCCGGCAATCGCGAACTGCGAGTGCGACAAGGATCTGCTGCCCAAGCAGGTCTGCGAGCCGCCGCCCCCGCCGCCGGTCGCGAAGCCCGCGCCCCCGCCTCCGCCGCCGCCGCCGCCCGCGCCGAAGCCGACGACGCAGAAGGTCACGTTTGCGGCGGACATGCTGTTTGACTTCGACAAGGCGGTCCTCAAGCCTGACGGCAAGGCCAAGCTCGATGACCTCGTCGGCAAGCTCAAGGGCGTGGCCCTCGAGGTGATCATCGCGATCGGTCACACCGACCCGATCGGGCCCCTGGGGTACAACCAGAAGCTGTCGGTGCGACGTGCGGAAGCCGTGAAGGCCTACCTGGTCAGCAAGGGCATTGAGCCGAATCGGATCTACACCGAAGGCAAAGGCCCGTCCCAGCTGGTCAAGACGTGCAACAGGGCCAGCTTCAAGTCGTTTGCCGAGTATGTCGAGTGCAACCAGCCGAACCGCCGCGTGGAGGTGGAGGTCGTCGGCACGCAGACCAAGTAGCCCCACGTTCCACCGGAGAAGCCCCGCGAGAGCGGGGCTTTTCGTTTTCGGGCGCCCGCCAGCGCGTTCGTGGCCGACCCGGTGTGGCGGCGACGCCACACCGGCGTGTTGACTTTCGCCGTTTGTGGCATAGTTGCACGCTGTACGGTGCCGATTGAGCGCCGGCATGCCGCGTGAAGGCCGGCAGCGAAAAATACAAGCCTCGATTTCATCTGGAAGGGGAACGAATGTTCAAACAGACGACACTCATCGCTGCGTCCGCCGTCGTGCTCGGCCTGGTCGCGGCTCCCGCGTTCGCGCAGCAGGGCAAGGGCACGTCGGGTTACGTGACCGACACTCGCAACGCGATCATCAAGGACCCGTACAACCTCTGCTGGCGCACCGGCTACTGGACCCCGGCAATCGCGAACTGCGAGTGCGACAAGGATCTGCTGCCCAAGCAGGTCTGCGAGCCGCCGCCCCCGCCGGCGCCCGTCGTTGCGCCGCCGCCGGCTCCGAAGCCTGCGCCGCCGCCGCCGCCGAAGCCCGTTACCGAGAAGGTCACCTTCGCGGCCGACGTCTTCTTCGACTTCGATAAAGCGGTCCTGAAGCCCGAAGGCAAGGCGAAGCTCGACGACCTGGTCGGCAAGCTGAAGGCCACTGCGCTGGAGGTGATCATCGCGATCGGTCACACGGACTCGATCGGTAGTGACGCCTACAACCAGAAGCTGTCGGTCCGCCGTGCCGAAGCCGTGAAGGCCTACCTGGTCAGCAAGGGCATCGAGCCGAACCGGATCTACACGGAGGGCAAGGGCAAGTCCCAGCCGATCGCGAGTAACTCCACGGCCGAAGGCCGCGCCAAGAACCGCCGCGTAGAGATCGAGGTGGTCGGCACACGCCAGAAGTAACGGCTGCGCGCTTCAGCAGAAAGCCCCGCTTCGGCGGGGCTTTTTGTTT
Organism: uncultured beta proteobacterium; assembly: GCA_963747775.1. Classification (GTDB taxonomy): domain Bacteria; phylum Pseudomonadota; class Gammaproteobacteria; order Burkholderiales; family SG8-39; genus JAGVSZ01. Next base: position 238,164 of record CAVVGT010000008.1, on the reverse strand, counting down.
TTGAGGCCATGCCGCGCTAAGCTAGCGATCGCAGGATGACTCCTACGACGACGAACGTTGACCCGCAGGAGCTCGCGAAATTCAGCGAGCTGGCGCATCGCTGGTGGGACCCGAACGGCGAATTCCGGCCGCTCCACCAGATCAATCCGCTCCGCCTCGCCTGGATCGACGGCAAGGCGCGTCTCGCGGGCAAGCGCGTCCTTGACGTCGGATGCGGCGGCGGCATCCTGGCCGAAGCCATGACCCGGGCCGGCGCACGAGTGAAGGGGATCGACCTCGCCGACAAGCCGCTGAAAGTCGCTCGGCTTCATCTCCTCGAGTCGCAACTTTCGGTCGAGTACGAAGCCGTGTCCGCGGAAGACCTTGCGGCGCGCGAGCCCGGTCGCTATGACGTCGTGACCTGTCTCGAAGTGCTGGAGCACGTGCCGAATCCGGCGAGCACTGTCCGGGCCTGTGCAGCGCTCGCGCGACCGGGCGGGCACCTTTTCTTCGCGACCCTCAATCGCAACGCGAAGTCCTACCTGCTCGCCATCATCGGTGCCGAGTACGTCCTGCGCCTGCTCCCCCGGGGAACGCACGACTACGCCCGGTTCATCAAGCCCTCCGAGTTGTCGCGCTGGTGCCGCGAGCCCGGTCTGGAGGTGGCCGGCCTCGTCGGCATGACCTACAACCCGCTGACGAAGGTCTATGCGCTCGGCCCCGACACCGACGTGAACTATATCGTTCACGCGACCCGGCCGGAATGACGATCCGCGCGGTCCTTTTCGATCTCGACGGAACGCTCGCGGACACCGCGCCGGACCTAGCGGGCGCGCTCAACGCGCTGCTCGAAGAACGACGCCGTCCGTCGGTGCCGGTCGACGCGGCGCGCCCCCTTACTTCGAGTGGCGCGCGCGGGATGCTGCGGGTCGGCTTCGGCATTGATCCCGGCCACGCGGAATACGAAGCCTTGAAGGCGCGGTTTCTGGACCTCTACGCGGAACGCGTCTGCGTCGAGACCGAGCTTTTCGCGGGCATGGCGGAGCTTCTCGCGAGCCTCGACGCGCGCGCGGTGCGCTGGGGTGTGGTGACCAACAAGGCGGAGCGCTTCACGCGACCCCTGCTCGAAGCCCTCGCCCTGCTCGACCGCGCGGCGTGCGTCGTTGGCGGCGACACCACTGCGCGCGCCAAGCCGCACCCCGACCCGCTCCTGCACGCCGCGCGCCACATCGGCGTCGAGGCGGGCCATTGCCTCTACGTCGGCGACGATCTGCGGGACATCCAGGCCGCGCGCGCCGCGGGCATGCCGGTCATCGCGGCCGCCTACGGCTATCTCGGCGTGGACGGCGACCCGCACGCCTGGGGTGCCGACGCGGTCATCGATCACCCGCTCGAGATCTTGAATCACCTCGGTTCGCCCATATAATCACCGCATGCGGGTCGATTGCGACCCGCGGGAAATCCGTGCGCAGCACGCGTCCATTGGGGGCGACCTGGTCTCGACGGGGGTTTCGAAGCAGCGCAGGGCATGCCGAGGGCCAGCGACCTCGTTAATCCAACTGGAAACACTACAAACGCCAACGACGAGCGTTTCGCTCTCGCCGCCTAACACCGGCGAGACGCTGCACTAGCCTGCTGATGGGCTAGGCCCCGAGAGGGGTGCAGCGTCATTCACATCAGCCTCTCCGCCCGGTCTGGCCGCTTGGCCGGGTGGATCCGTCGAAGCGGCTGGCCGAGCGCCAGCCTGCCGGTCGGCGGGCGCGAGGCGAGATCCAAACGACCAGGCTAAGCATGTAGTCCTGACTGCGGAGGACTTTCGGACGCGGGTTCGATTCCCGCCGCCTCCACCACAACGCCAAAGGACCCCGACGGGGCCCTTTGCGTTTCTGGGCGGGCCGCGGGGGCTACGGCGCCCGCACGTCGATTTGCCGTTCGGCAAGGGCGGCCCGCAGGGCCGTCGCGAACCGGACCGCGCCCGGCTGGTCGCCGTGGAGGCAGAGCGTCCCGGGCGCGACCGGCACCTCGACGCCGGAGAGCGACCGCACCTTGCCCTGTTCCACCATCCGCAGCACCTGCGCAACCGATGCGGCTTCTTCGGTGATCATCGCGCCCGGCTGGCCGCGGGGCGTGAGCGTGCCGTCCGCCTGGTAAGAGCGATCGCCGAACACCTCGCCGACCGCGCGTACGCCGTGCTTCGCCGCCGCCTCCATCATCGCGCTGCCGGAGAGCGCGTAGAGGACCGTGCCGCCGCCGAGGTCGCGTGTCGCACGCACAATCGCGTCCGCCAGGCCGGCGTCCTGCGCCGCCATGTTGTAGAGCATCCCGTGGATCTTCACGTGATGCAGGCGGGCGCCCGCCGCCCGCGCGAATGCCTCGACCGCGCCTGACTGGTAGAGCACGAGGTCGTAGCACTCCTGCGGGCTGATGTGCATCGCCCGCCTGCCGAAACCCTGAAGGTCGGGCAACGAGGGGTGCGCCCCCACCGCGACCCCGTGGTCGACCGCGAGGCCGACCGTTGCGCGGATGGTCGATGGATCGCCCGCATGGAAGCCGCACGCGACGTTGGCCGACGAGATGAGCGGCATGAGCCCGCGATCGTCGCCCATCTTCCAGGCGCCGTAGCTCTCTCCCATGTCGCAGTTGAGATCAATCGTCTTCATCACCGAACTCCCAGAGAATGCGCTCGACCAGGTCGTTCACCCGTTGCGCGAGGGCCTCGCGCGCGGCGTCCGCCTCGTCGAGCTTCACCGACACGAACCGCACCGCGCCGCCGGGCGGCACCTGCGCGAGCGACGGCGCATCGGCGGCGATCGCCTCCGCGATCTTAGGGTAGCCGCCCGTCGTCTGGTGATCGGACATGAGGACGATCGGCTGGCCATTCGCCGGGACCTGCACGGTCCCGAGACACGTGGCCTGGGACAGGATCTCGGTCGGCGCGACCAGATCGAGCCTCGGTCCGAGAAGCCGGTACCCCATCCGGTTGGAGTCGGGCGCAACGCGCCAGCGTTCTCCGTAGAACGCCGTGCGCGCCGCGTCGGTAAAAAGCGCCGCGTGCGCCCCGTCGACGGCACGCGCCAGCGCCGGGTCGGTGGCGGATAGGGTAAGCGCCGGCGCGAGCCAGCGAACGCTGCGCGCCGCCCCGCCAGCGATCGCGACTTCGTCCCGCCTGCGGACGGCGCGCGCGAAGCGCGCCGTCGCAACGGCTTCTGCGTCCGCCGCGAGCGGCAGCGACGCGCCGGATGACAGAAGCCGTCCGTCGAGCCCGCCGAATGCACCGGGCAGGTAGGTGCTGCGGCTGCCGAGCACGACGGGTAGGTCGAAGCCTCCGGCGACCGCCAGATAACCGAATGCACCCGCGGTCGCTCGCCCGATGCGCAACCGGGCCCCCGCGTGAACCAGCACGGGGCGCGCATCGGGAAAGACAGCGCCGTCGATCCAGGCCTCGAACCTCGCACCGGCCAGCGCGACGAGCGTGCGGCGCTCGAAGAGCAACTCGGGGCCCGAGATCGCGAGCTCGAGCGTCGCGGCGTCGGCGCGATTGCCGACGAGCGCATTTGCGATCCGGTGCGACACGGCGTCCATCGCGCCGCCGGGGACGATACCGAGATGCTGCATCCCGCCGCGCCCGAGGTCCTGCAGCGTCGCGAGGGCCCCGGGGCGCAACACCCTTACCGTCATCGCCCGCGGCCCCCGGCGAGCCGCTCGAATTCGGCGAGCGAGATGGGCTCGAAGACGACGGCATCACCCGCCTCGAGCAGGCTCGGCCGGTCGCGACCGGGATCGAAGAGCGCAAGGGGCGTGCGGCCGATGACGTTCCAGCCGCCGGGCGTGACGAACGGATAGATTGCGGTCTGCGCATTGGCGATCGCGACCGATCCGGCTTCCATACGTGGACGTGGGTTGGCACGACGAGGTACGGCGAGCCGAGCGTCGAGCCCGCCGATGTACGGATGGCCGGGAACGAAGCCGATCATCAGCACCCGATGTCGGGAGTCGACGTGCGTGCGGACCACCTCGGCGTCCGAGAGTCCAGTGAGCGCGGCGACTTCCGCGAGATCCAGCGCGTGAGGCAGCTCGTAGCAGACCGGGATCTGCACCGTCCGGCCGGGCGGCGCGGCGGGCGCGCCGCCCTCGCGCTCGAGCGCCTCCAGCAGCAGCCGCGTCGCGCCGTTCCGGTGCGCGGCCGCGTCGGTCGCGGTCTCCGCTGCGAAGTGCACCGTCACCGTCACGAGCGCCGGCGTGACGTCCACGACCCATTCGGGCGCATTCCGCCGCACGTCGGCGGCGATCCGGTGCGCCGCCGCATTCGCGTCCAGGTCCAGCGTGTCGGCGAGCTCCGCCATCACCGCCCCGTCGCCGAGCGGGACGACGCGTGGCGCAAAACCCTGTTTCGGCTTGTCCGCGCCGCGCGGAAGCGAACTCATCGCACCATCTTGCCACGGCCCACGGCGCGGCATTCGCGCGCCGTGACGCCCGGCCCGAGTCCCTGCTAGCTACCAAGGGAGGCCCCCCGGCTCTGCCGGGGAGGCAGTAGAAGTTTGACATTTGAAGGAGTCCGCCCGCCCGCGGAAACTGCCAATCGTGAGCCGCCAAGCACACGAAAGGGAGTTCCGCGGATGGACGAGTATGAAAGCCTAAGTCACACGAAGTGGGAGTGCAAATATCACGTGATCTTCATCCCCAAGTACCGCAGGAAGGCGCTGTATGGGCAGCTGCGCGCGCACCTGGGAGAAGTCTTCCGCCGGCTGGCGGGACAGAAGGAGAGCCGGATCGAGGAGGGGCATTTGATGTCCGATCACGTGCACATGATGATTGCGATCCCGCCGAAGTACGCGGTCTCGCAGGTCATCGGGTACATCAAGGGGAAGAGCGCGATTCATCTGGCGCGGGTGTACGGGGAGAGGAAGCGCAACTTCGTCGGACAGAACTTCTGGGCCCGGGGATATTTTGTGTCCACGGTGGGCCGCGACGAAGCGCTGATCCGGGAGTACATCCGAAATCAAGAAGAAGAGGACAAGCGGTTGGATCAGCTGAAGCTTTGGCAGTAGGGGAGCCACCTTCAGGTGGCTCAAAGAGCGCGGGCCGCGTGAGCGGCCCGTCCAAGCCGCTTTGAGCGGCTCACACATTAAGGCCCCCGGCTTTGCCGGGGGATATTTACTCTTATCGAGCCCCGCTATCCCAGAAGCCCTCAGATGAACGCCTCCGTGTCCTCCGCCGCGACGCGCGTTGCCGGGCTCGCCAGAACGCCACGCGCCCGCAAGATTCTCTGGTGGGTTCTCGGCCTCCTCGTGCTCTTTGTGCTGGTCGGCTTCCTCGTTCTCCCGCCGATCGTGAAATCGCAGCTCGAGCAAGAGCTGTCCAAGGCATTGCATCGGACGGTCACCGTAGAGGCAGTGCGCATGAATCCCTTCGCGCCTTCGGTCACGGTGCGGGGCTTCGCCGCGCACGAACGATCGGGCGATGCGCTGTTCGTCACCTTCGAGGAGCTGTACGTCAACGCGGCCTGGACCTCGATCTTCCGGCTCGCGCCTGTGGTCGACGAAGTGAAGCTCACCAAGCCGCACGTGCGCGTGGTGCGGAACGCCGACCGGACCTACAACTTCCAGGACCTCGTCGATGAGGCGCTCGCGCAGCCAAAGAGCGAGGGCCCGCCGCCGAAGTTCGCCGTCTTCAACATCCAGCTCCTGGACGGCCGCGTCGACTTCGACGACCGGGCGGCAAAGGAGAAGCACGAGATCGCAGGCCTGCGGGTCGGGATTCCGTTCGTCTCCAGCCTGCAGGCGGACGTCGAGGTGACGGTCGCGCCCGAGCTGGTCGCAAAAGTGAACGGCGCATCGCTCGGCGTGAAGGGCGAAACCCGGCCTTTCCACGAGAACCGCGTGACCACCGTGGACGTCAACCTCGATGACTTCGACCTCACGCGGCTGGTGGAGTACCTGCCCTTCAAGCTGCGCAGCAAGGTGAAATCGGCCCTCCTCGATACCCGGCTCGTCGTCGCCTTTGAGCAGCCCGACGGCAAGTCGCCGAAGATAAAGGTGCGCGGCGCGACCGCGGTGAAGCGGGTGAACGTTCTCGACCTCGAGGATCGGCCCATGCTCGCCTGGCAGCGCCTCGGGATCGAGATCAACGAGGTCGATGCGCTCGCTCCGGCCGTCGACCTGAAGGCGATCGAGCTCGAGGCGCCCGAGGTCCACGTGCGGCGCGACAAGTCCGGCGCGATCAACCTCGAGCGGATCGGTGGGGTCGCCGCGGCCGGCGCGGAAACGCAGCAAGAGGCACGCAGAGAAACGGGCGCCGCCGCGCTGCCGCTCAAAGTTGCCCTCCTCGCGCTCAAGTCCGGCAAAGTGCGGTTTACCGACGAGACCACGGCACCCGCGTTCGAAACGACCCTCGACGCGCTGCAAGTCGAGGCACGCGACATCGACAGCGGGAAAGGCAAGCGCTCCGAATGGAGCGTGTCGACGCGCACCGACGCCGCCGAAACGGCGAAGCTCGCCGCCGGCGTCGTCGCCGATCCGCCGACCGTCGACGGCCGGGTCGACGTCGCCGGCGTCCAGCTCAAGCGCTATCAGCCGTACGTCAAGCAGGCGGCCGAACTCGAGCTCGAGGACGGCCAACTCGACCTGGGGCTCGCCTTCAAGTGGGCTTCCGACCTGGCAATGGAGAAGCACGACCTCAAGGTCTCCGATCTCGCGCTCGCGCTGAAGGGCCTCCGGGCCCGCCTGCCGGGCGAGAAGGAGCCCCTCGTCCGCATCGCATCGGTCGAGGTCAAGGGCGCGGGCGCCGATCTCGCCACACAGACCGCGAACCTCGGGCAGATCGCGGTGCGCGAGGCCGCCGCGACCCTGCGCCGCGAGAAGGACGGCCGGCTAAACGTCGAGCGCATCGCGCGCGCCGGCAAGAGCGAAGCCCCGCAAAGGCCCGATCGCGCGCCGGCTGCGGCCGCGCCGACCGCGCAGCCCTGGCGTATCGACCTTGGCGAGCTCTCGCTCGATCGCGGCTCGGTCGCGTTCGAGGATTTCGCCATCGGCGACCCGCTCCGGATCAGCGTGGCCCCGATCCAGCTGAAGGCGGAGAAGCTGTCGACCGCGAAGGGTCAGCGCGGCACCGTCAATCTCCGGGCCACGATCGACAAGACCGGGACGCTCGCGGCGAACGGCCCGCTCACGCTGGTCCCCCTATCGGGCAGCCTGCGGGTCGATGCACGGACCATCGCCATCACGCCGGCGCAGCGCTACATCGACGACAAGGTCAACCTCGCGATCACCTCGGGCGCCGTCTCGGCGAAGGGCCTGGCCGCGTTCGAGATGCCCGCGGGCGGCGCGATCAAGGCGTCCTACAAGGGCGACTTCGGCCTCACCGACTTCGCCTCGGTGGACAAGCCGACCACGCAGGACCTCGTGAAGTGGAAGTCGCTCTCGCTCGGTGCGATCGACTTCAATCTCGAGCCGCTCAAGGTTGCGCTCGACGAGATCGCGCTCGCCGATTTCTACGCGCGCATCATCCTCTCGGCGCAAGGGCGGTTGAATTTGCAGGACCTCGCGCAGCCGCCCGGCGCCGCGGCGGCCCCCGACGCGCCGCCCGCCGAGAAGCCGGCCGCGCCGGCGGCCAAGCCGCCGGCCGGGACGCCCGTCGCCCTGCTCCCGTCGAACATTCGCATGGGCAAGATCACGCTGCAGGGCGGCAACGTCAACTTCAGCGACTTCTTCATCAAGCCGAACTACACCGCGAACCTGACCGGCGTCGGCGGTGCGGTGACGGAGATGACGCCCGAGAAGGCGGGAGACGTGGAGCTGCGGGCCAAGATCGACAACGCCGCGCCGGTCGAGATCCTCGGGCGCGTGAACGCGCTCGCCGCCGATCTCTTCCTCGACATCAAAGCGAGCGCGAAGGACATCGAGCTACCGCCGATGTCGCCCTACTCGATCAAGTACGCCGGCTACGGCATCGAGCGCGGCAAGCTCTCGGTGACCGTGAAGTACCTCGTCGAGAACCGCAAGCTCGCGGCGGAGAACAACATCTATCTCGACCAGCTCACCTTCGGCGAGAAGGTGGAGAGCCCCACCGCCACGAAGCTTCCCGTCACCCTCGCGGTCGCGCTGCTCAAGGACCGCAACGGCGTGATCGACGTGAACCTGCCGATCTCCGGCTCGCTCGACGACCCGCAGTTCAGCGTCATCGGGATCGTCTTCCAGGTGATCGGCAACCTCATCGTCAAGGCGGTCACCGCGCCCTTCGCGCTGCTCGGGGCGGCGTTCGGCGGCGGCGAGGAGCTCGCCTACCTCGAGTTCGCGCCCGGCTCGGCCGCGCTCGACGGCGAGGATGTCGGCAAGCTGAAGCACCTCACCAAAGCGCTCGCCGAGCGCCCCGGGTTGAAGCTCGACGTCGCCGGTCGCGTCGACCCCGGGGTCGACCGGGAGGGGCTCAAGCGCACATCGATCGAGCGCAAGGTGAAGGCACAGAAATTCGACGATCTCCGGCGCGAAGGCAAGGCGCCTGCTTCGGCCGACGCCGTCACCGTGGAAAGCGCGGAGTACGAGAAGTACCTGCGCCGCGCGTATGGCGACGAGAAATTCCCGAAGCCGCGCAACGTCATCGGGATCGCGAAGGACCTGCCGGTGCCGGAGATGGAGACCCTGATGCTCACGAACGCCCAGGTCACCGACGAGGATCTCCGCGTGCTTGCCAACGCGCGCTCGCAGGTCGCGAAGGAATGGATCGTGACTGAAGGCAAGGTGCCGGCCGAGCGCGTGTTCATCGTCGCCCCGAAGCTCACGGCCGAAGGCATCAAGGACAAGGGCAAGCCGACGCGCGCCGATTTCGCGGTCAAGTGACCTGCGCGAGTTTCCGCAGCTTCGCCTTCAGCACCTTGCCGGTGGCCGACGCCGGCAGCGCGGACATCACGACGATCTCGGCGGGTACTTTGTAGGGCGCGAGCCGCGCGGCGGCGAAAGCGTGCAGCTCCGCCGGTGCCGCGGCGGCGCCTGCGCGCAGCTCGACGAACGCGACCACCTCCTCGTTGCCGGGCACCGTGCGCCCCACCACCGCAGTCTGTGCGACGGCCGGGTGCTGGCCGAGCACGCCTTCGACTTCGGCGGGATAGACATTGAAGCCGGAGCGGATGATCAACTCCTTGGTCCGTCCGACGATGAAGAGACTCCCGTCGACGTCCTGCCGCGCGAGGTCACCCGTGTTGAACCAGCCTTCGCGATCGATCACCTGCGCGGTCATCGCCGGATCGCGGTGGTAGCCGAGCATGACATTCGGTCCGCGCACGTGCAGCTCGCCAACCGCGCCGCCCGGCACCACGCGACCGTCGGCGCCGACCAGGCGCAGCTCGATTCCCGGGACGGGCGGACCGACCGAGAGATCGGCGCGCGGCGCCTCGATGCGGGTCGACGAAATGGTCGGCGAGGTTTCGGTCAGGCCATAGCCGTTGTGCAACCGCTGCTCGAGCACGCCCTCCGCCTCGACCTTGAGCGCAGGATCGAGGGGCGCGCCACCCGCGTACGCGAACCTCAACCGCGGCGCGCGGATCGCGCGGCCGGTGCGCCGCGCGTGTTCGAGCAGCCGCGTGTACATCGCCGGAACTCCCGGCAGCACCGTGATGCCGTCGTGCTCGAGCGCGTCGGCGAGGCCCTCCGGCGTGAAGCGCGGGACGAGATGCAGCGCCGCGCCGGCGAGCAGGCTTCCCATGCAGCCCGATGCGAGGCCGAAAATGTGGGAGATCGGCAACGCCACGTAGACGCGATCGTCGGGACCGAGGCGCCGGAGCGTCGCACCGGAGACCGCGGCGAACAGCAGGTTCCGGTGGGAGAGCATGACGCCCTTCGGCGCGCCGGTGGTTCCGGTGGTGTAGACCAAGGCCGCGACCTGGCGTGCGGGATCGTCCTCGACCGGTTCCGCGACGGCGGCCCCGTCGACCGGGGCGGCCGCAATGCCGGCGACGCCCTGCAACGCCAGCGCTGCCGCGCCCGCGCGCTCGGCATGCGAGGTCGCGTCGCGCGAAGCCGCAGTGGTAAACAGCATCCGCCGCGGCGTGCAATGCGCGGTGATCGCCTCGATCTCCCGGGCGGAGAGCCGCGCGTTCACGAGGACCGGCCAGGCCGCGATGCGGGTCGTCGCCAGCGCCAGGACCAGCGCCGCCGCGCAGTTCTCGTTGACGACCAGTACGCGGTCGCCACCGCGCACCCCGAGGCCGCGAAGCAGCGCTGCGCCGCTGTCGACGGCGGCCGCGAACTCGCGATAGGTGAGCGCCGCGTCGGGCGCGATCACCGCGGGCGCGTCGGGATGCCGCAGCGCGCCGCGCGATGCAAGGTCATCGACGCGCGGCGGCGGCTCGAGCGGCTGCGCGAGCCGGGCGCGCGCGCCGCCCCCGCTCAAGCGCCCATCGCGACTAGAACGCTGCAGGGCGCGTAGTCGAGCAGCGTGGCGCCCACCGAGCCGCGCCACCAGCGCGCGGCGAACGACTGCTTCTGCTTGTGGCCGACCACGATGAGGTCGCACTTGAGCTCGGACGCGAGCCGGCAGATCTCCTCCACCGGCTCCCCGACCGCGAGGTGGCCCTCGACCGCGTAGCCGCGCTCCTTAAGGGTCGCGAGGCCTTCGCCGAGGACGTCCTGCATGCGCTTCTTCTCCTCCTCGATGAGCTCTTCGGGCAAGAACCCCTCGGTGAGGAACATGCTCGACGGCATGCTCGCGACCGCGAGCAGGTGGGTCTCGGCCCGCTCGAACGCCGCGATCTCGGTGCAGGCGAGCAGCGCCGCCTTGCCCTCGCGCGTGCCGTTGTACGCCATGAGAATGCGCTTATACATCGCTCGCCCTCCTACGGACAAAAACTTCCGCGCCGATCCTGGGTGCGCCGCACGGGGGCGGCGTACCGGGCCGTCGGGCGACCTCTCCTCGCCGGCGCGTACTCCGGAGAGAGAGTGCCGAAAACCTTAGGAGGCGTCAATCGGCGCGCTTGCGGCAGGCTACAATCGACGGCGGCCGTCCTCCCACTCGCGCACATGCCCCTCGACCCGCAGCGCCCGGATCTCGCCATCGGCATCGTCGGCACCGGCGTGATGGGACGCGGCGTCGCGCAGATCGCCGCGCAGGCCGGCATTCACGTCGTGCTCTACGACAGCCGCGCCGACGCGGCGTCCGCGGCGAAGGATCAGGTCGTCGGCACGCTCGCGAAGCTCGCGGACAAGGGCAAGGTGCCCGCCGACGCGGCGGCCCGTGCGGCCGGTCTGCTCGAGGTCGGGCATGGGCTCGGCCATCTCGCGAAGTGCCAGGTCGTGATCGAAGCGATCGTCGAGCGGCTCGACGCGAAATGCGAACTGTTCCAGCACCTCGAGGGGTTCGTCGCGCCCGACTGCGTGCTCGCCACCAACACCTCGTCGCTGTCAGGTCACCGCGATCGCCGCGGCGTGCAAGCATCCCGAACGCGTCGGCGGCTTCCATTTCTTCAATCCGGTGCCGCTCATGAAGGTCGTCGAGGTGGTCGACGGCCTGTTGACCGCGGCGTGGGTGGGCGACGCGCTGGTCGCGCTTGCGCGGCGCATGGGCCACACGCCGGTGCGCGCGCAGGACACGCCGGGCTTCATCGTCAACCATGCGGGCCGCGGCTTCGGCACGGAGGCGCTGCGCTTGCCTGCGCGAGGGCGTCGCCCCGTTCTGGGAGATCGACCGCTGCCTGCGCGATCAGGCGGGGTTTCGCATGGGGCCGTTCGAGCTGATCGACCTCACCGGGCTGGACGTCTCGCACCCGGTGATGGAATCGATCTACCGACCAGTACTACCAGGAACCGCGCTATCGCCCCTCGCCGATTACCGCGCAGCGCGTCGTTGCCGGGCGTCTCGGGCGCAAATCGGAGAACCGCGGGTTCTACGAGTACGTCGCCGGTCGTGCGCGCTCGATGCCGGTCGCGCCCGTGCCGGACGTGCCGATCCCGAAGGTCTGGGTCGCGCGACACGGCCTGCACGACCGGCTCGCAGCGACGGTCGCGAAGCTCGGTGGCCAGCTCGATCACGGCGACCGCCCGGCGTCCCGATTCGCTGTGCTTGGTCGCGCCGCTCGGATTGGATGCGACGAGCGCCGCCATCGCGGAAGGCATCGACGCCACGCGCACGGTCGCGGTCGACGGGCTGTTCGGCCTCGACAACCGCCGCACGCTCATGACAACGCCCGCTACCGCTGCCGGCGATGCGCGACGCCGCGCACGGCCTCCTCGCGAGCGACGGCGTGCCGGTCATCGGTGATCCACGACAGCGCCGGGCTTCGTCGCGCAGCGCGTCGTCGCGCACGTCGTCAACATCGGCTGCGACATCGTGCAGCAGCGCATCGCCGCCGCCGGCGACATCGACCGCGCCGTGACGCTCGGCCTCGGCTATCCGCTCGGGCCCGCTCGCCTGGGGCGACGTGATCGGCGCCGGCACGCGTGCTCGAGATCCTCGAGCGCCTGCAGTCGCTTCTACGGCGACCCGCGCTACCGCGCCGAGCCCGTGGCTGAAGCGCCGCGCATGGCTCGGCGTATCATTGCTCACGCCCGAGAACTGACCCTCCCGCACGGAGACGCCGCATGAACGCCCCGCTCAAAGCCAAGGTCCGCAAGGCCGCAGTTCGTCTGGGACGACCCGCTGCTGCTCGACGACGCAGCTCAGCGAGGACGAGCGCATGGTGCGCGACGCGGCAGCCGCGTACTGCCAGGAAAAGCTCGCGCCGCGCGTCCTGGAGGCATTCCGCCACGAGACGCACCGATCCGACGATCTTCCGCGAGATGGGCGCGCTCGGCCTGCTCGGCCCGACGATCCCCGCGGAGTACGGCGGAGCCGGCCTCGACTACGTGTCGCTACGGCCTGATCGCGCGCGAAGTCGAGCGCGTCGACTTCGGGTACCGCTCGATGATGAGCGTGCAGAGCTCGCTCGTCATGGTGCCGATCTTCGAATTCGGCACGCGAGGCGCAGCGCCAGAAGTACCTGCCAAAGCTGGCCGACCGGCGAGTGGATCGGCTGCTTCGGCCTGACCGAGCCCAACCACGGCTCCGACCCGGCGAGCATGGTGACGCGCGCGAAGAAGGTGCCGGGCGGCTACAGCCTGACCGGCACGAAGATGTGGATCTCGCAACTCGCCGATCGCCGACGTCTTCGTGGTCTGGGCCAAGGACGACGCGGGCGACATCCGCGGCTTCGTGCTCGACAAGGGCGCCAAGGGCCTGTCCGCGCCGGCGATTCACGGGCAAGGTGGGGCTGCGCGCCTCGATCACCGGCGAGATCGTGATGGACGAGGTGTTCTGCCCGGAAGAGAACGCCTTTCCCGAGGTGCGCGGCCTGAAGGGCCCCTTCACCTGTCTCAACTCCGCGCGCTACGGCATCGCCTGGGGTGCACTCGGCGCGGCCGAGGACTGCTGGCACCGCGCGCGCCAGTACGTGCTCGACCGCAAGCAGTTCGGTCGGCCCGCTCGCCGCCAACCAGCTCATCCAGAAGAAGCTTGCCGACATGCAGACCGAGATCACGCCTCGGGCTGCAGGGGTGCCTGCGCCTCGGGCGAATGAAGGACGAGGGCACCGCCGCGGTGGAGATCACCTCGATCATGAAGCGCAACTCGTGCGGCAAATCGCTCGACATCGCGCGCCTGGCGCGCGACATGATGGGCGGCAACGGCATCTCCGACGAGTTCGGCGTGGCGCGCCACCTCGTGAACCTCGAGGTCGTCAACACCTACGAAGGCACGCACGACGTCCATGCGCTGATCCTGGGTCGGGCGCAAACGGGAATACAGGCGTTTTTCTGAGATGCTCGCGCGTCCGGCTGCCCTAGGGGATCGCAGCGGGATGCGTCCCCTTGCACCGCCAACGATCCCAGGTAGGGCACAGACCGGGATGCAGGCGTTCTTCTGATGCCGGAGGCGGCCCGGCGTCAGGCATGGAAGCCGGACGCACGAAAGCGGTGCGCCTGGTGCCTCGGCAGCGAGCTCTACGTTCGCTACCACGACGAGGAGTGGGGAGTGCCCGTGCACGACGACCGCACGCTCTTCGAGTTCCTGATCCTGGAAGGCGCGCAGGCCGGGCTGTCCTGGTCGACCATCCTCAACAAGCGCGCGAACTACCGGCGGGCGTTCGACGGCTTCGACCCCGAGCGCATCGCGCGCTACGGGGTGCGCAAGAAAACCGCCCTTCTCGCCGACGCGGGAATCGTCCGTAACCGCCTGAAAATCGAGGCGGCGGTGCAGAATGCGCGGTCCGCGCTCGCGGTGCGCGAGCGCTACGGCAGCCTGGACGCCTATCTCTGGCGGTTCGTGGACGGCCGCCCCGTCCGGAACCGCTGGCGGCGCGTAGATCAGGTACCGGCCCGCACCGCGATCTCCGATTCCATGGCAAACGACCTCCGGCGCGCAGGATTTCGGTTCGTCGGCTCCACAATTTGCTACGCTTTCATGCAGGCGGTGGGCATGGCGAACGATCACCTGGTGAGCTGTTTCCGCCACGCCCCCGTCACCTCGCTAGAATAGGGTCGTTGACGCGCCGCTTTCGAGGATGAACCGATGACACTCTGGCCCCGCCTGCTCGCCGCCGTGCTCCTCGCCCTCGTCGCCTCGACGACGTGGGCGCAGGGCCAGACGCCCTCGACCGACGGCGCCGTCTTCCTGGTCGCGGCCCCGGCGCTGCGCGATCCGGAGTACCGCCAGACCGTCCTCATCGCCTCGCCGACTGCCAACGGCGGTCACGTCGGCGTGATCCTCAATCGCCCCACGCGCCGCTCGCTTTCGAGCCTGTTTCCCGAGCACGAGCCGTCCAAGAAAGTGGTGGAACCGGTGTTCTTCGGCGGGCCGTTTTCGACCACCGCGCTCGTGGCGGTGGTGCGCGGCGACGCGAGCCCGGGGCAGGGGTCGCTGCTGATGATGTCGAACCTCTATCTCGCGATCAACGTCAACACGATCGACAAGATCATCGAGGAGCGGCCGAACGACGCGCGCTTCTACGTCGGCTACGTCGGCTGGCGCCCCGGCGAGCTGCGGCGCGAGATCGACCGCGGCCTGTGGCACGTCCTGAACCCGGACGTCAACACGATCTTCCGCAAGGACACCGACACGCTGTGGGAGGAAATGCTGCGGATGTCGCGGCAGATCAGCGCGTCGACGCCCGCGGAGCAGATCCCCGACTAGAGCGGTGAGCATGACGAGCGCCCGCGCGGCGCGGCGGCTGCTGTTCGCCGTCGTCCTCGCACTGGGCGCTCATGCCGCGACGGCGCAGCCCACCGACCGCGGGTTCTTTCTGGTCGCGAAGCCGAGCCTTCTCGACCCGAACTTCCAGCACACCGTCGTGCTGGTCGCGAACGCGCCGGACGGTGCCACGCTCGGGGTGATCATCAACCGCCCGACCCAGCAGTCGCTGGCGAGCATCCTGCCCGGTAACCCCACGCTTGCGAAGTTCACCGAGCCGCTCTACTTCGGCGGGCCGGTGGAGCGCGTCGGGCTGTTTGCGGTGTTTCGTGCGAAAGAGACGCCTGGCCAGTCGCTGTCGGCGGGCGAGGACCTGCACCTTGCGCTGCATCCCCCCACCGTCGAGCAGCTCCTGCTCAAGCCGCCCGCGCAGATCCGTTTCTTCAACGGCTTCTCGGGCTGGGCGCCCGGGCAGCTGGCGAACGAGCTGCAGCGTGGCGACTGGTGGGTGTTCGACGCGGACGCCGACACGGTGTTTCGGAAGGACACCGCGACCCTCTGGGAAGAGCTCGCACGGCGTGCACGGTCGATTACCGCGCAGGCCACCGTTCGATAGTCTCCACGACACGAGGGGGCAACCCCTCCTCGTGCTCCCCGAACCTGGAGAAGGCGCAGCCGCAGGCACCGCCTTCCCGATCTAATAGACGACCACGCTCCGAATCGACTTACCCTCGTGCATCAGGTCGAACGCGTCGTTGATGCGCTCGAGCGGCAGGATGTGGGTGATCAGGTCGTCGATGTTGATCTTCCCGTCCATGTACCAGTCGACGATCCGCGGGACGTCCGTGCGACCCCTCGCGCCGCCGAACGCGGTGCCCTTCCACACCCGCCCCGTCACCAGCTGGAAGGGCCGCGTCTTGATCTCCTGGCCGGCGCCCGCGACGCCGATGATGACCGACACGCCCCACCCTCGGTGGCAGCATTCCAGCGCCTGGCGCATCACGTCCACGTTGCCGATGCACTCGAAGCTGTAGTCGGCACCGCCGCCGGTGAGCTCCACGAGGTGCGCGACCAGGTCGCCGGCAACGTCTTTCGGGTTCACGAAATGGGTCAGACCGAACTTGCGCGCGAGCGCCTCGCGCGCCGGGTTGAGGTCGACGCCGACGATCATGTTCGCGCCGACGAGGCGGGCGCCCTGCACCACGTTCAGTCCGATGCCCCCCAGGCCGAACACCACGACGTTGGCACCGGGTTCCACCTTCGCGGTGTTGATCACCGCGCCGATCCCGGTGGTCACCCCGCACCCGATGTAGCAGACCTTGTCGAACGGGGCATCCGCGCGGATCTTCGCCAGCGCGATCTCGGGCAGCACGGTGTAGTTCGCGAACGTCGAGCAGCCCATGTAGTGGTGGATCATCTGCCGCCCGCCCTTGCGTTCAATGGAGAAGCGGCTGGTGCCGTCGGGCATGACGCCCTTGCCCTGCGTGCCGCGGATCGCGGTGCAGAGGTTGGTCTTGCGCGAGAGGCAGCTCTTGCACTGCCGGCATTCGGGCGTGTAGAGCGGAATGACGTGGTCGCCCTTCTTCAGCGACGCGACGCCCGGCCCCACGTCCACCACCACGCCCGCACCTTCGTGACCGAAGATCGCGGGGAACAGTCCCTCGGGGTCGGCGCCCGACCGGGTGAACTCGTCCGTATGGCACACGCCGGTCGCGCGGATCTCGACCAGGACCTCGCCCGCCTTCGGGCCGTCGAGATCCACGGTCTCGATCGCGAGGGGCTGGCCGGGGGCATAGGCGACTGCGGCTTTGATCTTCATGTTCGAGCGCGCTCCTTAATCGACTCGTCGTGTGAGTTCGAGCCCAATCTTACCCACGAATCCGGACGGCGCTTGATCGCAAACCGTGGTCGCCATGAGCGATCCGGAAACAGTTCTTGCTACACTCGTACGCAACGCGCTGCCGATCGAAGACCTGCGACGGCCATGCGGACCGCTGATCGCTTTCTTGGCGTCGAACCGGTCAGGCGCTTCGGCCGGTTTGCCCCACGCCAATGACTGCGCAGCGAACGGCCGCGATTGGCGCTTCCTGCGCGCAGCATCGCACCGCTTGCAGGCGAAAAGACGCAAGAAAACCGTTACTCCCAACTATGGGGAGCTTGAATGCCGATCCATCACGAGCTGCGAGACCGGGGAGCCTGCGGTGGAGGCTAGGATATTCGCTGCGGAGCGGTGGTTTGAGGAGACGGATTCCATCGTGGTTACGGTCCCTTTGCCGGACCGGTTCTCGAGCGCTCGATGGCGCTTTGCGCCGTGGATGACCCTCGTCGAGCAAGTGCGCGTGCTGCCCGTTGATTGGCTGCTGCTTTCCGATTCGAACGCGATGCTCGCGGATGGGTTGCATCACACGCCGATCTTCAGGCCGCAAAAGTCGCCGCAGGTCGAGATGCACGACGGGAAGACCGCGACGGTGAACCTTGCGGGGCGCCAGCGCACCGTCGACGAGCCATGCGTCCTGCTTGGTGGATCGCATAGCCACTATCACTGGCTGTTCGACTTTCTTCCGCGGATGATCTCGATTGCACGGTTCCGCGAGGTTGCGCAGCTCAAGCTCGTCGTAAGCGCCGCGATCGGACCCGCACAGATCGAATCCCTTCGACTTCTCGGCGTTGAGGACTCGAGGCTGTTGCGGGTCGAGCCGACCGAGATCGTGCGATTCGAGGCGCTCTGGGTCCCTTCGCTGTACGCCGAATATGGCCGGGTCCACCCGGCGGCACTGGCGTGGTTACGCGACAGCTTTGTGCATCCGACTGCACCCGCCAAACCCGTCGCCCGCCTTTATGTGTCACGCAGCGATGCCAGGTACCGGCGGCTCCTGAACGAACTCGAGATCCGCGAGAAGCTTGAGGCGCGCGGATTCGAGACCATCGTGGGCTCGAACCTCAGCTTCGCCGAACAGGTGGCCAAGTTTGCGGCGGCACGGACAGTCTTCGGTGTCACTGGCGCCGGACTCTCAAACATCGTCTTTTCGCCCACCGGCGCAACCGTCGTTGAACTGCACAACTTCGAAGACGGCGGCGTGTTCTTTCAATTGCTCGCAGAACAGCTCGGGCACCAATACGTCCGCATCAATGGCCAATACGTTCCGGCTTCGGGCGTGGACCCCCACAACTTCGACTTTCGCGTGAGTCCGGACCTACTGCCGATCGCGTAAGCATTGCGCAGGGCCAGCGAGAGCCACGCATTCGACTCGTCGGTTGCAGGCCGTCCTGCTCATCGAGCAGGTTGCTCGCCCCTAGGCCGCGCCCCTTGACAGATGCAGGTCGATCCCCTAAAAAGCCCCGGACGTGGGTAGAAGCGGTCGGCCGGGCCGCAAGCGGTGCAACGCCGCCGCCGCTCGGTGGGAGATTGCTCACAGGCGAGGTGATTCGCGCCCCGTGCGATCCCGACCGCGAGCCTGCCCTCGCTGCGCCCCGATCGGCGCGCACCAAAAGCGAGCAGCGGCCAGCGGATCGGTCCGTCCCCGGCGCGAACCGCTGTCGCGTTACCAACCGATCACCGAAGGAGCGTCCGCATGATCATCGACATCAGCTGCTATCCCACCGAAGGTCGTCGATCTGGCCTGGTGGCACGACGGCGAACCGTTCACCGGCGAGCGCCTGATCAAGATGATGGACGGCCCGTACACGGTCAACGGCAAGCCGCGCCGCATCGACAAGGCCTTCATCCAGCCGCCGCAGGGCAACACGCATCTACACCTGGACCGACGGCGACCCGCACCGGCCGCGACGCCATCGACGCCTACATGGCCTACACGCTCGAGCTGCGTGCAGAAGTATCCCGATCGCTTCATCGGCTGCTTCGTCTACAACCCGCGCTGCGGCGTGCGAGAACGGCGTCGAGGCGATCGAGCGCCACGCGAAGGAGCACGGCTTCAAGATGGTGCAGATCCAGGCCAACATGCACGCCTACCGGCCCGACCGCGCGAAGGACTGGCTGCGTCCGGCCTTCGAGAAATGCGCCGAGCTCGGGCTGCTGGTCAAGCTGCACACCGGCGACGGGCCGTACAGCATCCCGACCGAATGGGTGCCGATGATCAAGCGAGTTCCCGACGATCAACTTCATCATGGCGCACTTCGGCGTGCAGACCGGCGGCGTCTACTGCTTCGAGCCGTTCCAGATGGCGATGGACACTGCCGAACGTGTACTGCGAGTCGGGCTGGTGCCTGCAGTCGCGCATCGTCGAGTTCGCGAAGGACCTGCCCAAGCACAAGATCCTGTTCGGCACCGACACCCCGCCCAACGAGCCGGGCATGTGGCTGCGCCTGCTCGAGGTGCTGTGCACGAGCCGCCGCAGGGCCTGAACCTGGACGAGGACACGCTCGAGGACTACCTCGGCAACAACCTGGCGCGGATGATCGGCCTGAAGCCGACCGCGCCGCCGCGCACCGTCGAGGAAGCGAAAGCGCGCCTCGCGGCGAAGACGCCGGTGGCGGCGTAGCTGGAGCATCGGAGAGCGTTAGCATGATCATCGACACCCACCTGCACCCGACCAACCTCGTCGACGAGGCCTGGCGCCACACCGGCACGCCGTTCAACGGCGAGCGCATGCTCAAGCTGATGGACGGGCCGTACATGATCAACGGCAAGCCGCGCCGCATCGACATGGGCTTCATCCAGCCGCCGCCGGGCAACACCGGTTACCGCGACGGCAACCGGCATGGGTCGCGAAGGCATCCGCGACTACATGGCCTACATCGCCGAGCTGTGCGCAGAAGTACCCCGACCGCTTCATCGGCAACTTCAACTACAACCCGCGCTGGGGCCCGGAGAACGGCGCCGCGGAGCTCGAGTTCCACGTCAAGGAGTACGGCTTCAAGATGCTGAAGCTGCACGCCAACATGCACGGCTACCGGCCCGGACCGCGCGCTCGACTGGCTGCGCCCGGCGATGAAGATGTGCGCCAAGTACAACGTCGTGGTGCTGATCCACACCGGCGACGGCCCGTACACGATCCCGACGCAGTTCTACCCGATCATCCGCGAGTTCCCGATGGTCAACTTCATCATCGGGCACTTCGGCATCCAGACCGGCGGCAACTACTCGTTCGAGGCGTTCTGGATGGCGATGGACACGCCCGAACGTGGTCTGCGAATCGGGCTGGTGCTTCCAGTCGCGGATCGTCGAGTTCGCCAAGGAGCTGCCGCGCAACAAGATCGTCTTCGGCACCGACTCGCCGCCGAACGAGCCGGGCATGTGGCTGCGCGAGCTGGAGGTGCTGTGCCAGGCCGCCGCCGCAGGGCATGGACCTCGACGAGGACGGGCTCGAAGACTACATGGGCAACAACATCGCGCGCCTGGTCGGCATCAAGACCACGCCGCCGCCGCGCACGCTGGACGAAGCCGAGGCGCGGCTGAAGGACACCTACGCCGGCGTGAAGTAGTCGCCTGCGGCCGCGCGAGCGACCCGACGAGGAGACCACATGACGCCACCGCGCCCGGCGACGCAGGACTTCCAGAGCTTCCTCGCGCGGCTACCGCGCGGCGCATCCCGACGACGTGCTGGTCGTCGACGGACGAGGTCTCCGCCGACCAGGACGTCACCGCGGTCGTCTGTGGCGCTGGCGCGCGCAGGGACGGCACCCGCTGCTCGTACTTCGAGCACGTCGACGGGCCTCGGCACGCCGGTCGCCACCAACGTGTTCGCGCTCGCGCGACGCGCATCGCGCGGCTGCTCGGCGCGGACGCCGGCGCGGCTTGCACGAGGCCTACCAGGCGCGCTCGCACGCGGCCTGCGCTCCGCGCGTCGTCGCAGTCGGGCCCGGTCTGCGACGTGGTCGCAGACGACGCGCGTCGACCTGCGCGACGCTGCCGCTGCTCAAGCACTTCGAGACGCGACCGCGCGCCCTACATCACCAGCGGCATCATCGTCGCCGAGCACCCGGACACCGGCGCGGGCAACCTGAGCTACCACCGCGCGATGCTGCACTCGCCGACCGAGCTCGCGACCAGCCTGCATTCGCGCGGCCACCTGTGGCGCCTGCTGCAGCTCGCTACCGAACGCGGCCGGCCGCTGCCGGTCGCGATGGTGATCGGCGCGCATCCGCTGTTCATGCTCGCCGCCTCGGCGCGCGTCGCCTTCGGCGTCGACGAACGCCACGTCGCCGGCGGCCTGCTTCGGCGCGCCGCTCGAGGTGGTGCGCACGCCGGTGCACGGCATCGCGGTGCCGGCCGCAGCCGAGTATCGTGCTCGAGGGCGTGATCGATCCCGGCGGCGCAGGTCGGAGGAAGGCCCGTTCGGCGAATTCACCGGCTACTCGTCGAACCGCTCGACCAACAATCTGCTTCGCGGTGGCAGACGATCCTGCGGCGGCGCGACGCCGTGGCTGGTCGACGTCGTCGGGCGGCAACTCCGCCGAGCACCTGAACCTCGGCCGCGTCCCGCGCGAGTCCGAGATGGTCGAGAAGCTGAAGCAGCGCTTCCCGAGCGTCACCGCGCGTGCACTATCCGAACTCGGGAACGCATTTCCACGCCTACGTCGCGCTGCGCCAGATGCGTCCCGGCGAGGCGCGTCAAGTGATGCTCGGCCTGCTCGGCTGGGATCCCGTACCTGAAGACCGTGATCGCGGTCGATCCCGACGTCGACGTCACACGCGACTGCGAAGGTGCTGTGGGCGCTGGCGACCCACTTCCAGCCGCACCGCGACGTGCTGATCGTCGACGGCCTGCCGGGCAGCGCGCTCGACCCTTCCGCGTCGGGCGTCGGCACGACGTCGCGCATGGGCCTCGATGCGACGCGCGGGCCCGGCTTCGAGGGCGTCCGGGCGAAGGTGTCGGAGCGGGCGCTCGCGCGCGCCGCCGAGATCCTGGCGCGCACGCGGCGTTAGCCCGATGAACGTTCACGATCTCCGCAGTTACCTCGACGTCGTCCGCAAGGCGGGCGAGCTGCACGAGATCCGCCGCACGGTCGACCCGGTGCGCGAGCTCGGCGCCGTGCTCAAGGCCTGCGAGCGCGCCGACAAGGCGGCGTTCTTCCACGTGGTGAAGGGCTTCGACGTGCCGGTGGTCGGCGGACTGCTCAGCTCGCCGCGCCGCATCGCGCTCGCGCTCGGCTGCGACGTGCCGGAGGTCGGCGCGCGGATGGCGGCCGCGACCGAAAAGCCGATCGCCGCACGGGTCGTCGACGGCCCTGCGCCGTGCCAGGAGATCGTGATCGACAAGCCCGATCTCGGGCGCTGGCCGATTCCGACCCATTCGCCGCTCGACGCGGGCGCCTTCATCACCGCGGGGGTAGTGATCGCGCGCGACCCGCAGACCCGCCGCCACAACCTGTCCTACAACCGCATGCAGATCTTCGGCGCCGATCGCGCCGGCATCAGCATGAACATCTGGCGTCACATCAAGGCCTTCTTCGACAAGATCGAGCCGCAGGGTCGGAACCTGCCGTTCTGCGTGGCGATCGGTCCGGACCCGGTGGTAATGATGGCCGCCGCGTTCCGCTATGACGGCGACGAGTACGAGATTGCGGGCGCGCTTCGCGGCGCGCCGATCCCGGTCGTGCGCGCGCTGACGTGCGACGTGCTGGTGCCGGCCTCCGTCCGAGATCGTGCTGGAGGGCGAGGTCCTCGCCGGCGCGCGGGAAATGGAAGGCCCGATGGCCGAGTTCACCGGGCACTACTCGGGCGCGGATCCCAAGCACGTCGCGCGCATTACACGCATCACGCACCGCGCAAACCCGATCTTCCAGACGATGAACGGCGGCGGCTACGAGCACGTGAGCGTCGGGAACATGATCACGCGCGAGCCGCTGCTCGCGCGCTTCGTGCGCCACATCACCCCGCGGCTCAAGGCCGTGCACCTGCCGCCCTACGCCGCCGGCTTCACGGCGATCATCAGCCTCGAGCAGCCGGAGCCCGGCGAGGCGCCGCAACGTTGCGCTCGCCGCGATGGCGGCGCACGTCAACTTCAAGACGGTGATCGTCGTCGACGGCGACGTCGACATCTACGATCCCGCCGACGTCATGTGGGCGCTCGGCGACCCGCGTGCGCTGGCACGAGGACCTGATCCCGATTCCGGGCGCGCACGGCAACGAGCTGGACCCGATCGTCCGACGCGCACGGCGTGCGTGTGCAAGGGCGATCATCGACGCGACGCTGCACGCGCGGAGCGGCGCGAGCGCTACGTCAAGGTCGTCTATCCGCCGGTGGATCTCGAGCGGTATCTCAGGCCCGACTAGGCTCGTCTCAATCGCGCAAGACCGCACTCGGACCCGTTCCGGCCGCTCGCGGCCGACAGGCCAACCTTCACCCGCCGAATGGGCGCGTGATTTCCGTCACACCTGAGGAAAGGCCTGGCATTGAAGTTGCTCCTGCCTTAGCCACCGCGGCCCCGGGTGGTGCCAGGGCGTGATCGGAAGGAGCAAACAATGCAAATCAAACCCAAACAGTCGGGCTTCACCCTGGTCGAGATCGCGATCGTGCTCGTGATCATCGGCCTCCTGCTGGGCGGAATCCTCAAGGGTCAGGAGATGATCACCCAGGCCCGGATCAAGAACGTCATCAACGATTACAACGGCATCACCGCCGCCTACTTCTCCTATCAGGACCGCTACCGCGCAATTCCCGGCGACGATGCCGGGGCGCCGACACGTTGGACCCTCGGTGCGCCCGGCACCTCGGCGACCGCCGGGGATGGGGTGCTCCAGGGCCTCTGGAACGATGCGACGGCCAGCCCGGAGCCCGAGACGCGGCTCTTCTGGTGGAACCTGCGCTCCGCGGGGTTCATCGCCGGCCCGACCGCCCCCGCCGCGCAAGCGGCCGCCCAACCGACCAACGCCTTCGGCAGCATGATCGGCGCGGCGACCGGAACGGGTGCGGCGACGCTCAGCCTGAGCGGCCTGATCATCTGCTCCTCGGGCATTCCGGACAAGGTGGCGATCGCGGTGGACACGCAGATGGACGACCAGAACGCCGGCACCGGTTCGCTGCGGGCGATCGTCGGCGGATCGACCACCGCGCTGGCGGCCCTGGCAGTCCCGCCGCTGAACTACGTGGAGACCGGCTCGACCAATTATCTCCTGTGCCGCGGCATCTGAGCGCGACCGCAGCGCCGACGCGAGCATCGTCCTCAAGAGCCCGCCCTTCGTGGCGGGCTTTTCTTTTGCGCCGGCGCCGCCGGGTGGCGCGTCATCGCGCCCCCCTCAGCGGTCACGGGCGCTCAGCGCTCAGATTACGGCCCGGAGCCCGTCGTGACAGAGCTTCAGCCCCGTCAGCAGCAGGAACACGTAGATCAGCGAGTAGAACAGCTTTTCGTTGACGTGCCGCTGCAGCCACACGCCGACCCACACCCCCGCAACGCCGATGGGAACCAGGGCCGCGGCGGTCGAGACGTTCTGAATGCTCAAGAGGCCGAGCCACCAATACGGGAGGACCTTCGCCCAGTTGAGCGCGGCGAAGAGGACGGCCACCGTCCCGATCAGCAGCGCCGGCGCGAGCCGCAGCGGCAGGAGAAAGACGTGCAGCGGCGGGCCGCCGGCGTGCGCGATGAACCCGGTGAGCCCGGACAGCGTGCCCCAGAACCAGCCCTTCGCAGCCGAGCGCCGCACCGGCGCCGCATTGGGCACGTGCGCAGCCCAGCGATACAGCACGAATGCGATCGCGATCGCCCCGAGGGCGAGCCGGATGATGTCGGGCGTCAGGTAGCGGAATGCGAGCGTGCCGATCGCCATGCCAAGGAGGCTCGCGGGGACCAGCAGCTTGATGAGCCCCCGGTCCCACGAGTGCCGATACGCCCAAACGGCAGCAAGATCCATGACGAGCAGGATCGGCAGCATGATCGCGGCGGCCTGCGCCGGCGGGATCACGAGCGCCATGAGCGGCACCGCGACGATGCCGAAGCCGCCCGCAAACCCGCCCTTCGCGATCCCGTACAGCAGGACGGCCGGCATCGCGGCGAGATAGAAGATCGGATCGTCGATCACGCGGCACGGTCGTGCGTCTTGGCCTCGCGCGAACCGCGCGTCGAGGCGCTCACGCCACGAGGCAATCCTTCAGCCCCGCTTCGATCGCCGCCCGGTCGAGATTGCGGCCGATGAACACGATCTTGCTGGTCGGCTTCTCGGCGCCCCAGGGATTGGCCGGACGCAGCTCCATGATCCGGTGCACGGCCTGCAGGACGCAGCGGCGATGGTCGTCGGCAACCGCGACGATGCCTTTCACGCGGAAGATGTCGTCGCCGCGCGCGTCGAGCAGCCCCTCGAGAAAGGCCGCCAGACGGAAGCGGTCGAAGCGCGCGTCGTAGACCGCGGCAATCGACTCGACCGCCGCATCGTGCTCGTGCGCGTGATGGTGGTCGTCGAGGAAGTCCGGCTCGACCGCCATGGTGTGCGCGAGGTCGAACGCGCCGATGCCGAGGATGCGGTCGAGCGCGACCTTCGCGTAGCTCGACCGGATGATCTCCGCGGTCGCGTTCAGGCCACGCACCCGCGCCTCGATCGCCGCGGCCGCCACCTCCGTCTACGAGATCGATCTTGTTGACGATGACGCGGTCGGCGGCGACGATCTGGTCGACCGCCTGGTTGTCGTGCCCGTGCAGGCTCGGGTCGTCCAGATGCTGCCCGATGTGCTTCGCGTCGACCAGCGTCACGATCCCGTCGAGCGTGACCTGCCGCGCCACTTCGTCGTCGACGAAGAAGGTCGCCGCGACCGGCGTGCGGATCGGCGAGGCCGCTCGTCTCGACCAGGATGTGGTCGAACTTCTCGCGGCGGCCCATGCAGGTTCTTGAGGATCTTGATCAGGTCGGTGCGCACGCTGCCCACGCAGCAGATGCAGCCGTTCGTGAACTCGTAGATCTCCTCCTCCGACGTGAGCACCAGGCCCGCGTCGATGTTGACCTCGCCGAACTCGTTCTCGATCACGGCGATGCGGTGGCCGTGCCGCTCGGTGAGGATGTAGTTGAGCAGCGTCGTCTTCCCCGAGCCGAGGAAGCCGGTGAGGATCGTGACGGGGACCGGCGGCCGCGGCGCCCTTGTCAGGCATCTGCATGTCGTTTCACGGGCTCCTTCCCGCAGCGCCGCGAGCACCTGCTCCGGCGTGATCGGGAAATGGCGGAAGCGCACGCCGATCGCGTCGTAGACGGCGTTGGCGATCGCCGGGCCGATGGCGATGATCGGGTCCTCGCCGACGCCCTTGGCGCCGTACGGTCCGCCCGGATCGGGCGCGGTCTCGAGGATGATGGTCCGGATCGGCGGCATGTCCATCGACAGCGGCATCTTGTAGTCGACGAAGCCCGGCGTTGAGCGAGCGGCCGTTGGTGGGATCGATCGACGTAGTCCTCGGTCAGCGTGTGGCCGATGCCCTGCTGGATGCCGCCCTCGATCTGGCCGGCGCGCCGCGACCGGGTGCACGACCTTGCCGATCTCGTGCACCGGCACCACCTGCAGCACGTCGATCTGCCCGGTCTCGGTATCGACCTGCACCTCGACGAAATGGGCGGCGAACGAGTAGGACTTGGTCGGCGTGTAGGTGCCGTTGCCGACGAGGTGCGCCGCCGGGATGCCCGTGCTTCGGCGCCATCGACTTCGCGCACCGTCATGCGCTGCCGGTCGACGCCCGCGCACCGCGATCGACGCCGTCGCGGATCTCGAGATCGCTCGGGCGCCGCCTCGAGCTGCTCCGCCGCGCGCGCGAGCAGCTGCTGCTTCACCTCGGCGGCGGCCATCTGCGCCGCCGCGCCCGACCATGTACGTCGTGTGGCTCGCGAAGGCGCCGATGTCCCAGGGCACGATGTCGGTGTCGCCGTGGACGACGGACACGTCCTCGAAGCGCAGCGCCCAGCTCCTCGGCGACGATCTGCGCGAGCGCGGTGTGCGCGCCGGTGCCCAGCCCGGCGGCGCCGGTGAGCAGGACGACCGTGCCGTCCTCGTTCATCTTCACGATGGCGTTGCCCTGCTCCTTGATGCCGGGATAGGCGCTGCGAGCCGTGCATCTCGCAGCCCATGCCCCAGCCGCGGCGCAGCGTGCCGCCGGTCGCCGTGCGGCGCGCTGACGCAGCGTCGCCCAGCCGACCTCCTGCGATGCCGCGCCGGATGCAGTCCTCGAGGCCATGCCCGACGATCGGATGGCCCGACGGCGCGATGTCGCCCTCGCGCACCGCGTTCTTCAGCTTCAGCTCGGCCGGGTCCATGCCGAGCCGCTCGGCGGCCTCGTCCATCTGGATGTCGAGCGCGTAGTAGGTCTGCACCACGCCGTAGCCGCGGTAGGCGCCGGCGATCGGCGTGTTCGTGTAGACGCAACGGCCCTTCGAGATGCGACGTTCTCGCAGCGGTAGAGCGAGGTGAGCGCGCGTCGTGCCGACGACGGTGACGCCCGGTCCGTGCGAGCCGTAGGCGCCGCTGTTGTAGATCACGCGCGCCTGGCGCGCGGTGATCGTGCCGTCCTTCCTGAAGCCCTGCTTGAGCCAGATCTTGCCGGGGTGGCGCGAGCGCCCGCCGAGGAACGTCTCCTCGCGCGTGAACTCCATGCGCACCGGACGGCGGGTCTCCTTCGCGAGCAGCGCGCACAGGAACTCGTGCTGGAAGAGGTCCTGCTTCGCGCCGAAGCCGCCGCCCATGTGGTCGACGAGCACGCGCACCTTGTGGAGCGGCAGGCCGAGCACCTCGGCGAGGATGCCGCGCACCATGAACGCGGTCTGGGTCGAGATCCACACCGTGAGCTTGCCGGTGTCGTCCCACTGGCACACGCAGACGTTCGGCTCCATGTAGGCCGGCGTCGGACGTCCGCGTCTCGTACTCGCCCTCGAGGATCAGATCGGCCTCGGCGAAGCCGCGCGCGACGTCGCCGCGCGCGACCACGACCGGCGTGCAAGACGCAGGTTGCTCGCGGACGCCGGTCTCGTGGATGCAGCGGCGCGCCGGGGCGCCTGCGCTGCCTCGACGGTGAAGACGGCGGGCAGCGGCTCGTACTCGACATCGATCAGGTCGAGCGCCTCCTCGGCGATCTCCTCGCTGACCGCCGCGACGGCGGCGACGCCCTCGCCCCAGTAGCGCACCTTGTCGTCGAGGATGTACTGGTCGCACGTGACCGATGCCGAGCGCGGATGCGGCGAGCCGTAGTGCAGCACGCGCGGGACGTTCTCGTGCGTGAGCACCGCCTTCACGCCCGGGCAGCGCCAGCGCCCGGCTGGCGTCGATGCGCTTGATGCGCGGCGTGCGCGATCGTGCTGCGCTTGATCTTGCCGTGCAGCATGCCGGGCAGCTTCACGTCGCCCGCATACTGCGCGGCTGCCGGTGACCTTGCCGAGCAGGTCGGTGCGCTTGACGCTGGATGCCGACGATGCGTCGACGCGCGTCGTGCGCCTCCGCGAGTTCCGCTGCCTGTCGCGCGCGCGTCGTGGATCGCCGTCGACGATCTTGGTGTAGCCGGTGCAGCGGCAGATGTTGCCGGCGATGCCGAAGCGGATCTCGTCCTCGGTCGGATTGCGGGTTCTCGTCGAGCAGCGCCTTCGCCATCATGATGATGCCCGGCGTGCAGAAGCCGCACTGCGCGCCGCCGTAGCTGCATGAAGCTCTCCTGCAGCGGGTGCAGCCGCTCCGGCGTCGGGCTGCAGGCCCTCGATGGTCACGATGTCGCAGCCGTCGACCTCCACGCCGAGCACCAGGCACGAGTTGACCGGCTTGCCGTCGAGCAGCACGGTGCACGCGCCGCAGTCGCCGACGTCGCAGCCCTTCTTGGTGCCGGTGAGCCCGGCCTCGTTGCGCAGCACGTCGAGCAGGCTGCGGTAGGGCTCGAGCGCCAGAGCTCGCGCGCCTCGCCGTTGATCGTGCACGTCGACCACCCGCTTCATCGCATGTCCTCAACCGCTGCGAGCGCCCGCTCGATCGCGCGCCGCGTCAGCACGCCGACCATCTCGCGCCGGTACTCGGCGCTGCCGCGCACGTTGCTGATCGGGCGGCACTCGCCCATCGCGTCCGCGCAGCCGCCTCGATCGTCGCGCGCGTCGAGCGTCCGGCCGCGCAGCAGCGCCTCGGCCTGCGCGCGCGCGGATCGGCGTCGGCGCGACGGCACCGAGCGCGATGCGGATCTCGCGGCATGCGTCGCCGTCGAGCGTGAGCGTGACCGCGACGCCGACGGTGGCAAGCTCCATCGCCTTGCGGCGGCCGTGCTTGAGGTAGGCGCTTGCCGGTGCGCGGCGGCGGCGGCGGCACGCGCGATCTCGCGTCACCAGTTCGTCGGTCGCGAGAACGGTCTTGCCGGGCCCGGTGAAGAAGTCCTCGAGCGCGACGGTACGCTCGCCCGCGGGCCGTGGATGCGCACCGTCGCGCCGTCGGCGATCAGCGGCGGCAGCGTGTCGGCCGAAGGCGACGCGCGGCAGATGTTGCCGACGACCGTGGCGCGGTGGCGCACCTGGATCGAACCGAGCTCGCGCGCGGCCTGCGCGCAGGCCCGGATACTGTCGCCAGCACCACGGGCGAGATTTCGATCTCCCGCGCCGTGACGAGCGCACCGAAGCGCAGACCGCGTCCGGTCGTCGTACTCGAGGTGCGGTCATGCCGGGGATCTTCTTGATGTTCGACGACGTGCTGCGGTCGGCGAAGGTGCTCCCTGATCTCGACCAGCAGGTCGGTGCCGCCGGCGAGAAGGCTCGCCTGCCCGTCGTGGCGGACGAGCAGCGCGACCGCCTCGTCGAGCGTGCCGGGCTCGCAATACTCGAAGCGTCGCATCGCTCAGGCCACGAGCTTTCCCACGGCCTCGCGCGCGCGGGCGAGCAGTCGCGGCAGGTCCTGCCCGGGAATCGAATCGTTCTCCACCACCGCCCGCCCCTGCACCGTGAGGAGCCGGAGGTGCGGCTTGCCGCCGCTCGCCACCGGACCGATCGCCGGATCGTGCAGCCCCGCATAGCGCGGCTGATCAAGCGAATAGACCGCGAGGTCCGCCGCGCGGCCAACCTCGAGCGCGCCGATGTTGTCGATCCCGAGCACGCGCGCACCACCGCGCGTGCCCCAGTGGATCACGTCCTCGACGGTCAGCGCGGCGGCGCCCTTCACAGCGCGGTGCGTGTACCAGCAGGTGTGTGCTTCCGAGATCGAGTCGGCCGACTCGTTCGAGGCCGCGCCGTCCACGCCGATCGACACCGGTGCGCCGGCGCGGGCGAGCTCCGCCACCGGAGCGACGCCGCTCCCGAGCCGGCAGTTCGAAGCCGGACAGTGCGCCATGCCCGTGCCCGTCTCGGCGACGAGCCGGAT
Organism: uncultured beta proteobacterium; assembly: GCA_963747775.1. Classification (GTDB taxonomy): domain Bacteria; phylum Pseudomonadota; class Gammaproteobacteria; order Burkholderiales; family SG8-39; genus JAGVSZ01. The sequence continues at coordinate 207,796 of CAVVGT010000008.1, read as the reverse complement.
CTCCGAATCAGAGAGATGCACCATGTGCGCGAACCAGACGTCGCTGCCGAGCCATTCGTGCTCGGCCATGAACTCGACCGGCTTGCGGTCGTGTTTGTCGCGACAAAACGCGACGTAATCGGCGGTCTCCGAGAGATGGCTGTGCACGCGAATCCCGAGCGTGCGCGCCGCGCGCACCGCCGGCTTCAGCTCCTCGGGGCGCAGCGACCAGGTGGGGGTCGCCGGCGCGAGCACGATGCGACGCATCGCCTCGGGGCCCGGATCGTGATAAGCGCCGACGAGCCGCTCGACGTCGCCGACGATCGCGTCGAGCGTCTCGGGCTGCACCGCGCTCGGGTCGTTCGCTTCGAAAGCCCGCTTCACGGTGGCGCCGCCGCGGCAGAGCACGAACCGGACGCCGCGCCGCGTCGCGAGGTCGAAGTAGACCTGCGCCGGGTCGTAGCCCATTCCCGGCCAATAGACGTAGTGATGATCGGCGATCGTCGTGCAGCCCGACAGCATGAGCTCCGTGATCCCGATCTCCGCCGCGATCGACAGCAGCGTCGCGTCGAAGCGGCGGCGATAGCGATACGGCACGGCATCCAGCCAGCCGAGCAGCGGCAGGTTGATGCCCGCGGGCACGCCCTTCAGCACCGACTGGGCGAGGTGGTGATGGGTATTGACCCAGCCGGGGTACACGACGCAGTCGGTGGCGTCGACCACGCGCTCGCCGGGCTGCGGCGCGAGAGCGCCGATGGCCGCGATGCGGCCGTTCGCGTCGATGCGCAGGTCGCGCCCGGCCGCCCGGGCCTTCGCGCCCGCGAGGCCGGTCATGATCGCGGTGGCATTCCTGATCAGCACGTCAGCTCTCGTGCGCCACTTCCGACTCGTGCCAGCTCGCGAGCGCCAGCTTGGACAGGAACACCATCAGGAGGAACAGCAGCACGCCGGTGACGGTGATCATCAGCAACGCGGCGAAGAGGCGCGGGATGTTGATCTGGTAGCCCGCCTGCAGGATCTGGTAGGCGAGCCCGGCGCCGGTGCCGCCCGTGCCGGCGACGAACTCGGCCACGACCGCGCCGATCAGCGCGAGGCCCGAGGAGATGCGCAGGCCGCCGAAGAAGTACGGCGCGGCCGACGGGATGCGCAGCTGCGTGAGCGTCTGCCAGCGCGTCGCCTTGTTCATGCGGAACAGATTGATCAGCCCGGGGTTCACGCTGCGCAGCCCGAGGATCGTATTGGAGATGATCGGGAACAGCGCGACGATCGTGGCGCAGACGATCAGCGCCAGCGTCGGCTCCTTGACCCAGATGATGATGAGCGGCGCGATCGCCACGATCGGCGTGACCTGCAGCAGCACCGCGTAGGGGAAGAGACTCATCTCGACCCAGCGGCTCTGGACGAACAGGAATGCCACCGTCGTACCGATCACGACCGCCAGGAAGAACGCGCCGAACGTGATCTTGAGCGTGACCAGCAGCGACCGGAACAGCAGGCCCCAGTCGGCAATCAGCGTCTCGAGCACGAGCAGCGGACCCGGAACGAGGAACTTGGGCACGTCGAAGGCCTTCACCAGCGCATGCCAGAGGACCAGGACGGCGACACCGACGGCGAGCGGCGCGGCCCATCGTATCAGGCGTTCGCTCACAGGTCGGTCGCTCCCTTCGCGCTTGCTTCGGCCAGAAGCTCGGTCAGCTCCTTCGCGTAGGCGGCGAACTTCTGGGTGACGCGGAACGCCTCGGTGCGCGGGTGCGGCTCGCCGATGACGACCTCCTTCAGCATCCGCCCCGGCCGCGCCGCCATGACCACGATGCGGGTCGACAGGAAGATCGCCTCGTAGATGCTGTGCGTCACGAACACGATAGTGAGCTTCTTCTTCCACCACAGCTGGATGATGTCGGCGTCCAGCTTGTTGCGCGTGATCTCGTCGAGCGCCCCGAACGGTTCGTCCATCAGCAGCAGGTTCGGCTCGGTTACGAGCGCGCGCGCGATCGAGACGCGCATCTGCATCCCGCCGGAGAGCTGCCGCGGGTAGTGGGTCTCGAAGCCGGTCAGTCCGACGAGCGTCAGTGCGTCGGCCACGCGCGCATCGGCGTCCGCCCGGGCCATCTGCGCGAGATCGAGCGGCAGGCGCACGTTGCGCTGCACGCGCGCCCAGGGCATGAGCGTCGCGTCCTGGAACACCATCACGAGATTCTTGCCCGGCTCGCCGACGTGATCGAAGCCGCTCCGCCACCAGCTGAGCCGCCCCGCGGACGGCGCGATCAGGTTCGCGATCAGTTTCAGAAGCGTCGACTTCCCGCAGCCCGAGGGGCCGAGCAGCGTGACGAACTCGCCGCCGCGGATCGTGAGGTCGACCGGGCTGAGCGCCCGGGTGCCGTTAGGAAAGACCTTGTCCGCACCCCGGATTTCGACGACCGGGTCCGTGGCGGACGCGAGCAGTGCAGACATTGCGATGGCTGGCCTGGGGGTTCCCGGCCGCGCGCGGACTCGCCGTTGGGCGAGCGCAGCGCGGCGCGCCGAGCGCCGCCCGGCGCACGCTTTAGGGCATGACCTTCAGGTCCTTGACGAACTGCGTCGTGTACGCCTGCCGGACGTCGACGCTCGCCGGCAGCAGCCCGGCCGAGACCATGTACTCGTGGGTCTTCTTCCAGCGCTCGTCGGTCATCACCCCGATGCCCATCTTGGCCGCGTCGCCGCCGCCGACCAGGTTCTGCTCCTTCAGCTTCGCGACCGCATAGGCGAGCTGATCATCCTTCATGTTCGGGTTGTCCTTCTTGATCAGCTCGTTCGCCGCGGCCGGATCTTCCATGTAGCTCTTCCAGCCCTCCATCGACGCGCGCACGAAGCGCTGCACCACGTCCGGCTTCTCCTTCACGAGCTTCTGGGTCGCGACGATGGTCGTGCCGTACGGCGGGAAGCCGTCGCGCGCGAACAAAAAGAAGCGCGCCTTCACGCCGGCCTTCTCCGCCTGGAAAGGCTCGGAGGACAGGTAGGCCTGCTGCGCGAGGTTCTTGTCCGCGAGGAAGGGTTGCAGGTTGAACGTATACGGGCGCACCTGCTCCTCGGCGTAGCCGTATTTCTGTCTCATCCACGGCCACCAGGAGGAGCGGCCCGCGGTGGCGACAAGGAGGGTCTTGCCCTTGAGGTCGCCGAGGCTCTTGACGTCCTCGTGCGCGAGAAGGCCCTGAAGATCGTGCTGGAACGAGGTCGCCACGGTCACCGGCGTCAGGCCCTGCTCGATCGACTTGAGGACCTGGAAGTCGTAGCCCATGTGCATGTCGGCCTGACCCGCCATCATGAGCTGCATGCCGTTCACCTGGGGACCGCCCATCTTGATGGTGACGTCGAGGCCGTGCTTCTTGTACAGGCCCTTCGCGAGCGCCTGGTAGAAGCCGCCGTGCTCGGCCTGCGCATACCAGCTGGTCATGAAGGTGATCTTGTCCTGCGCCTGCGCCGCCAGCGGGAGCGCGAGCAGCGCGAGTGCGAGCACCCTGGTGAATCGGTCGAACATGGCTACCCTCCTCGAAGATGAGCGTTGCGGGGAGACTGGTTAGTGCATTGCAGAGTGTCCGCCGGCACGGGCGGTCCCGCTCGTTGTTCTCTCGGCAGCAGGGGGAGTGCGTGACATGGGCAGCTCTCGGTCAGGATCGCACGCAGCGAAAACCTACGCTTGTGAGCAATCTCCCACCGGTCCGCAGTGGCGTTGCGCCATCGACGGCCCGGCTGACCGCTTCTACCCACCCACGCTCAAGCCGCGTGTATAGGGGATCGTTCTGAGGTTGTCAAGCGGCCGGGCGCCGCCCGCGCGTCCGCTTCACGGCAGCTCTGACGAAGGCTTTTCGGCGAGCGCGATCCCGAGTTCGCGGTGGGCGAGGCGCTGTTTCTTGCCGTCCGCGCTCGTCCCGCTGCGCTGCCTCGCGACACGCCGTGGCGCTATTTCGGATTCCCTAGGCAGCGCGAGGCTGCGCGCCGGCCACCTTCGCGAACGTCATCCCGCCCTTCTTCCAGTCGACGCGGATCGAGTCCTTGGCCGCGAAGCGGCCTTCCAGAATCGCCTTCGCCAGCGGGTTCTCGATCGTCTGCTGGATTGCGCGCTTCAGCGGCCGCGCGCCGTAGACCGGATCGAAGCCCGCCTTCGCCAGCTCCGCGAGCGCCGCTTCGCTCACGTCCAGGCCCAGCTCGAGCTTCGCGAGCCGCTCGGCGAGGAAACGCAGCTGGATCTTCGCGATGCTCATGATGTGCTTCTCGTCGAGCGCGTGGAACACGACGATCTCGTCGACGCGGTTCACGAACTCGGGCCGGAAGTGGGACTTGACCTCCGCCATCACCGCGATCTTGATCAGGCCCGGATCGTCGCCCGCCATCGACTGGATCATCTGCGATCCGAGGTTCGACGTCATCACGACGACCGTGTTCTTGAAGTCGACCGTGCGCCCCTGCCCGTCGGTCAGGCGACCGTCGTCGAGCACCTGCAGCAGGACGTTGAACACGTCGGGGTGCGCCTTCTCGATCTCGTCGAGCAGGATCACCGCGTAGGGCCGGCGCCGCACCGCCTCGGTGAGGGTGCCGCCTTCCTCGTAGCCGACGTATCCCGGCGGCGCGCCGATCAGCCGCGCCACCGAGTGCTTCTCCATGAACTCGCTCATGTCGATGCGGACGAGGTGCTCCTCCGAGTCGAACAGGAACGTGGCGAGCGCCTTGCAGAGCTCGGTCTTCCCGACCCCGGTCGGGCCGAGGAAGAGAAACGAGCCGTACGGCCGGTTCGGGTCCGAGAGCCCGGAGCGCGAGCGCCGGATCGCGTCGGCGACGAGCCGCACCGCCTCGTCCTGGCCGACGACGCGCTCGTGCAGTTTCGCCTCCATGAAGAGCAGCTTGTCGCGCTCGCCCTGCATCATCTTCGCGACCGGGATGCCGGTCGCGCGCGAGACGACCTCCGCGATCTCCTCCGCGCCGACCTGGGTGCGCAGGAGCTTCGGCTTGTCCCGGGATGCACCGGCCTTCTCCGCGGCTTTCAGCTGCGCCTCGAGCTGCGGCAGCTTGCCGTACTGCAGCTCGGCGACCTTGTCGAGCTTGCCCTCGCGCTGCAGCTTCGTGATCTCGGCGCGCACGCGCTCGATCTCCTCCTTGATGTGCGCGCTGCCCTGGACCGCCAGCTTCTCGGCCTTCCAGATCTCCTCGAGATCCGCGGACTCGCGCGCGAGCTTGGCGATCTCTTCCTCGATCGCCGCCAGCCGCTTGCGCGAGGCTTCGTCCTTCTCCTTCTTCATCGCCTCGCGCTCGATCTTGAGCTGGATCAGACGGCGGTCGAGCTTGTCCATCGCCTCCGGCTTCGAATCGATCTCCATCTTGATGCGCGAGGCGGCCTCGTCGATCAGATCGATCGCCTTGTCCGGCAGGAAGCGGTCGGTGATGTACCGGGTCGAGAGCTCCGCCGCGGCCACGATCGCCGGGTCGGTGATGTCGACGCCGTGGTGCAGCTCGTACTTCTCCTGCAGGCCGCGCAGGATCGCGATCGTCGCCTCGACGCTCGGCTCCTCGACCAGCACCTTCTGGAAGCGGCGCTCGAGCGCGGCGTCCTTCTCGATGTACTTGCGGTATTCGTCGAGCGTCGTCGCGCCGACGCAGTGCAGCTCGCCCCGTGCCAGCGCGGGCTTGAGCATGTTGCCCGCGTCGATCGCGCCCTCGGCCTTGCCCGCGCCGACCATGGTGTGCAGCTCGTCGATGAAGACGATGGTGCGCCCCTCGTCCTGCGCGAGCTCCTTCAGGACGGCCTTTAGCCGCTCCTCGAACTCGCCGCGGTATTTCGCCCCGGCGAGGAGCCCGGCCATGTCGAGCACCAGCACGCGCTTGTCCTTGAGCGTCTCCGGCACCTCGCCATTGACGATGCGTTGCGCGAGGCCCTCGACGATCGCGGTCTTGCCCACGCCCGGCTCGCCGATGAGCACCGGGTTGTTCTTCGTGCGCCGCTGGAGGATCTGGATCACGCGGCGGATCTCGTCGTCGCGGCCGATCACGGGGTCGAGCTTGCCGGCGCGCGCGCGCTCGGTCAGGTCGAGCGTGTATTTCTCGAGGGCTTTGCGCTGTCCCTCGGCCTCGGCGCTGCCGACCGACTCCCCGCCGCGCACCGTGCGGATCGCCTGCTCGATCGCCTTCCGGGTCCCGCCGGCTTCCTTGAGCAGCCGGCCCGCATCGCCCTTGTCCTCGGTCAGGGCGAGGACGAAGAGTTCCGACGCGATGTACTGGTCGCCGCGCTTCTGGGCCTCCTTGTCCGTGAGATTCAGGACGTTGTTCAGATCGCGCGAGATCTGCACCTCGCCGCCGGTGCCCGAAACCTTGGGCAGCCGCTCGATCGCCTTCCTCAGGCCATCCTGCAGGCGCGCGACGTTCACCCCCGCGCTGGAAAGCAGCGCGGCGGTGCCGCCGTCCTCCTGGCCCAGCAGCGCCTGGAGCGTGTGCGTCGGCTCGATAAAAGGGTTGTCCGCGCCGACGGCGAGGCTCTGCGCGTCGGAAAGCGCCTGCTGGAACTTCGTGGTCAGCCGGTCGAGCCGCATGAGCGCGCTCCTTCAGTTCGGTACTGCCTTAGCTAATGTGGACAAGTGCCGGTTTTTTCAAGCCTTGCCGCGGGCGGTCGATGGGCCGGCCCGCGGGCTTGCGATAAACTTGTCGATCGGAGAAAAAATCCTTGGAAATGATGAAGTTCGAGCTCGAATGGCGCATCGGCAAGTACCCGATCAAGCAGGAGATCGGGCGGGGCGCCACCAGCCGTGTTTACCTCGGACGCGACCCCTTCGCCGACCGCGACGTCGCGATCAAGGTGTTCTTCTTCGAGGAGAGCGTCAGCGAGCAGACCGCGAAGCTGCTGCGCAAGGGCTTCCTCGCCGAGGCGGCGCTCGCCGGGCGCCTGAACCACCCGCACATCGTCGAGATCTTCGACGCCGTCAGCGAGCCCGAGTACAGCTACATCGTCATGGAGTACGTCAAGGGCACCACCCTCGAGACGTACAGCGAGATCGACAGCCTGCTGCCGCTGTCGAAGGTGGTCGAGGTGGTCTTCAAGTGCATCCGGGCGCTCGACTACGCGTTCCAGATGGGTGTGATCCACCGCGACATCAAGCCCGGCAACCTCCTCTACAGTCCGGAAGGCGAGATCAAGGTCAGCGATTTCGGCGCCTCGTTCCAGGAGCAGCTCGCGCAGGACACCACGCAGCTCACCGGGATCGGCTCGCCCGCGTACATGTCGCCCGAGCAGATCCGGCTCGAGGACATCACCCATCACACCGACATCTATTCCCTCGGCGTGGTGATGTACAAGCTGCTCACCGGGCGGCTGCCGTTCAACGCGTCCAACCAGCTCTCGCTCACCTACGAGATCCTGAACGTCACGCCGCCGCCGCCGTCGCAGCTGCGGCCGGAGCTGCCCGCCCTGCTCGACGAGATCTGCCTCAAGGCGATGCAGAAGAACGCGGCGAAGCGCTACCAGAGCTGGATCGACTTCGGCAAGGACCTCTCCAAGGCGTTCGGCGCCCTGCGACTCGCCGGCGAATCGATCTCGGACTCGGCGAAGTTCGCCGAGCTGAAGAACCTGTCGTTCTTCGAAGACTTCGACGACGCGACCCTGTGGGAGGCGCTGCGCATCAGCCAGTGGCGCGAGATCCCGCGCGACGCCGTGATCATCCGCGAGGGTGACCACGGCGAGAGCTTCTTCTTGCTGATCGAGGGCGAGGTCGACGTGTCGATCGGCGGCACCTCGATCAACACCATCCGGCGCGCCGGCTGCTTCGGCGAGCTGCTCTACTTCAATGACCGGGTCACGCAGCGAACCACGACCATCAAGGCACTCGGCAACATCACCGTCATCGAGATCAAGTCGATCGCGCTTAGAGTGGCGAGCTCGACCTGTCAGGTGAACTTCCAGAAGGCGTTCATGCGGGTGCTGATCGATCGCCTCACGCAGGCGAACGCGAAGCTCGCCGGCCGCGGCTGAGCCGCGGCTCCACCGCCGCGGTCACGCCCCACAAGTCACGCAGCACGTCGAGCAGCGCCGCGATCGCGGGATCGTGCGCGCGCTCGGCGAGGTAGACGAACCACAGCGTCGTCGAGACGCGGACCTCGCGCCACAGGCACGCCTCGCCCGCCGCTGCCTTCTCGCGGGCGAGGTCCTCGCGCATGAGCGCCACCCCGACGCCCGCGCCGACGAGCGTGCTGATGAGCGACTCCTGGTCGGCCACGACCACCTTGGCCGGCGCCGGGGCGTGCCCGGCGAAGAGCTCGCTGACCAGCTGGTTGTGGGTGCTGCTCGACGGGGTCATGATCCACGGCATCGCGGCGAGTTCCGCCCAGCCCGCCGCCGCGATCCGGTCGCACCACTGCGCCGGCGCCACGACCCGATAGGCCATCTCCCCCAGCCGCAGGCCGGCCATCGTCGGATGCGCGAGCGTCCCGAAATAGAAGCTCGCGTCGAGCTCGCCCTGGCGCACCTGCTCGAAGGCCTCGCCGCTGACCGCCTGATGCAGCTCGATCTGGAGGAGCGGGTAGCGCTCCACCGCGGCGTTCAGGAGCGCCCCGACGCGGATGAACTCGGGGTCGGAGACCGTGCCGATCCGTGCCCGGGCCGCGACTTCGCCCTTGAGCACGCGCGCCGCGGCGCTCACGGACTGGGCCGCCGCGAGCACTTTCTCGGCCTCCGCCAGCAGCCGGCGCCCCCCGACTGTCAGCTGCATTCCGCTGGAGATCCGGTCGAAGAGCACCACCCCGAGCTCGTCCTCGAGCGACTTGATCTGGGCGCTCAGCGCCGGCTGGCTGAGGTGCAGTCGCTCGGCAGCCCGGGTCAGGTTGCCGACCTCGGCGACGACGACGAACCCGCGCAACTGGTAAAGCTCCACTAAATCGAACTCCTGGATCTTAAGCTATTGATTTTAAGCGACTCACTCTGCCGTGAGCCGTGGAATTAGACACGGTATAACCGACACCGATCGCGCTGATCCAAACATGCGAATTGAAGCGGCTCCCCGGAGGCTATATGTTGGCATCGTGCAATGCAACATCGCATTGAGATCAGAGAGCTAGCCAGGAGTTTCCAATGAGGCTGATAGCCCCCCTGTACGAAGGCGACAGCGTGATTCGGTCCGGCCCGGCGTTCAGTCCGGACGAGGCCCCGGTGGCGGTCGAAACCGCTGCTGAGGTGGTGCCCAAGCCGCTCGAGGCCCCCGCAGATACGATGTTCGAACTGAACATCGTCGAAATCGAAGCCCGGGCGCGCGCCATGCGCGCAGCCTACATCAGCGCCGCGGTGGGTCGCCTGTGGGACCGCTTCGAGGCCTGGCTCGAAAAGAGTCGGCGCGCCCGTGACGAAGCGTATCTCGCCCGCGCCGCGAATCTGTCCGACCTCGAGATGCGCATGCGCAGGCTCGAGCGGGATGGGTGCGTCCCCCACATCTGACGCCCCGTATCCGACGACCCGATTCTGACCATTAGCGTCTAACCACCAGCGCCGGCCCTAAAAGGGGGGCCGGCCAGACGATTCCCCCCGCGCTGGATCGGGTGTCGGGGAGCGGCCGGGACCCTCCTCCCTCCTCCTCCTCCCGGCCGCCTCCGGCCCCATCCAGCGCGTTCCGGGGAACCTGCGCTTCCCCGCCTGCCCGACGCCGCCGTACGCGGCGCCCACTACAATCGCCCCCGGGCGCCGATTCCCGCGCGCCGCCAAGAAGGGGGCACCTACCCATGAAGCGAAACATCCGGTCCGCGCTCCGGGCCGCGGTCGGGCTGGCGCTCGCCGCCGCGACGGGACTCGTCCTCGCGCAGGACCTGATCGTGAAGAAGGAAGCCTTCACGCTGCCGTCCGACGGCGTGACGCAGATCGGTCTCGCGGCAAAGCCGATCGCCGATTTCCTCGCCAGGTAGTGCCGTGAACCTGGCGTGCCTGCTCGCGCGCGCCGGACGCGTCTTCCCGGACGCGCCGGCGCTCGCGCTCGGGGAGCGGATTCTCGCCGACTATCGCGGTCTCGCGCGCACATGCGCGCGCCTCGGCGCCGCGCTGCGCGCGCGGCTCCAGCTCGCCCCGGGCGACCGGATCGCGCTGTTCATGTCGAACGGCCCGGCCTATGTCGAGCTGACGTGGGCCGCATGGTGGGCGGGACTGGCGATCGTGCCGATCAACGCCAAGCTCCACCCGAAGGAAGCCGAGTACATCCTCGACCATTCGGGCGCACGCGTATGCTTCGTCGATGCCGATCACGCGCAGGCGATCGGCGCGCTCGCCGCGACCGTCCCGGGGCTGGCGCGCACGATCGCGGTCGAGAGCGACGAGTACCGCGCCCTCGCCGGCGACCCCGAGCTCGCCCCCGCCGAGTCCGCGCCGGACGATCTCGCCTGGCTCTTCTACACGAGCGGCACCACCGGCCGGCCGAAGGGCGTGATGCTCACCCACCGCAACCTGCTCGCGATGACGCTCTGCTACTTCGCCGACGTCGACGCGATCGGGCACGGGGACTCGATCGTCCACGCCGCGCCCATGTCGCACGGCTCCGGCATCTACAGCGCCGCCGCACGTCGCCGCGGCGGCGCTGCAGGTCATCCCGGAGAGCGGCGGGTTCGAGCCGGCGGAGATCTTCTCGCTCGCCCGGGCGTGGCCGGGCATGGCGATGTTCGCCGCGCCGACGATGGTGAAACGCCTCGTCGACCACGCGCGCCCCGCGCGGCCGGCGCTCGAGGGGCTGAAGACGATCGTCTACGGCGGCGGCCCGATGTACCTCGCCGACATCGAGGACGCGATCGCGGTCATGGGGCAGCGCTTCGTGCAGATCTACGGCCAGGGCGAGAGCCCGATGACGATCACCGCGCTGTCGCGACACCACCATGCCGAGGCGAGCCATCCCGCGCCATGCGCAGCGGCTCGCTTCGGTCGGCGTCGCGCAGTCGTGCGTCGAGGTGCGCGTGGCCGACGGGCCGGACCGGCGCTGCCGCCCGGCGAGCTCGGCGAGATCCTGGTGCGCGGCGATGTGGTGATGAAGGGCTACTGGCGCAATCCGGAGGCCACGCGCCGCGACGCTGCGCGGCGGCTGGCTCCACACCGGCGACGTCGGCGCCTTGGACGAGGACGGATTCCTCACGCTGATGGACCGCTCGAAGGACCTGATCATCAGCGGCGGCTCGAACATCTATCCGCGCGAGGTCGAGGAGGTGCTGCTGCGCCATCCCGGCGTGCACGAGGTCTCGGTCGTCGGCCGGCCGCATCCCGAGTGGGGCGAGGAGGTCGTGGCGTTCGTCGTCCGCCGCGCGGGCGCCGCGCCGAGCGCGGCGGAGCTCGATTCGCTTTGCCTCGACAACATCGCGCGCTTCAAGCGCCCGAAGTCGTATCGCTTCGTCGCGAGCCTGCCGAAGAACAACTACGGCAAGGTGCTGAAGACCGAGCTGCGCGCCACGCTCGGGCGCGAGGGCGACTGATGTTCGAGCTCGACCCGTACTCGCCGAAGCAGATCGCCGAGAAAGTCGAGTCGGTCGGCGTGACCAAGGTGCGCCTGCCCTTCCTGGCCGTCTTCATGCTCGCCGTGTGCGCCGGCGGCTTCATCGGGCTCGGCGCGCTCTACTCGGTGGTGGTGACCGCCGATCCGGCGCTGTCCTTCGCGACCGCGCGCGTGCTCGGCGGCGTGGTGTTCTCGCTCGGCCTGGTCCTGGTGGTCGTCGCGGGCGCGGAGCTCTTCACCGGCAACAACCTGATGGTAATGGCCTGGGCGAGCCGACGGATCTCGACGGCCGAGCTCGCGCGCAACTGGGCGATCGTCTACGTCGGCAACGCCGTCGGCGCGGCCGGACTCGCGCTGGTGGTCTATCTCGCCGACCACGCGGCGATCGAACGACGGGCTGATCGGCGCGCAGTACGTGAAGATCGCGGCGGCCAAAGCGGCCCTGCCGTTCTGGGAAGCGTTCATGAAGGGCGTGCTGTGCAACCTGCTCGTCTGCCTGGCGGTCTGGATCTCGCTCGCGGGACGCTCGGTCACCGACAAGATCCTCGCCATCGTCTTCCCGATCTCGGCCTTCGTCGCCGCGGGATTCGAGCACTGCGTCGCGAACATGTACCTCATTCCGCTCGGCATTCTGCTGAAGGACAGCGCCGGGAACACCGTGCCGCAGGCGGCGGCCCTCGAGTGGTCCGGGCTCCTGCACAACCTCGTGCCCGTGACACTCGGCAACATCGTCGGCGGCGCGGCATTCGTCGCCGCGATCTACTTCCTGATCTATCGCGTCGCGCTGCGCGACGGATAGCTGGCGAGGAACGCCGCCACGGCCGCGGCCCCTGCGTCCGCGGATATGATGCAATCGCCCACCGAAACGCCACCGCGGTAGCTCCCCCGGAAGAAGAGTCCCGGCACGGCGGCCTCGCTCTCTTCGAGCACGGCGATGCGGCCGAGATGCCCGAGCGTGTACTGGGGAATCGCTCGCGGCCACTGGACCACCTCGCGCCACTGCGGCGACGCGGCGCCGAGGAGCGCCGCGAGCTCGCGCTCCACCGCCGCCGCAATCTCGCCGGGAGCCGACCCCGCGAGCGCAGGATTGCGGGCCCCGCCGACGAAGGTCGTCAGCAGCACGGTGTCCGCCGGGACCCGTCCGTCGAACATGCTGCTCGAGAACAGCGTCCCGAGGATCGGCCTCTCCTCTTTGCGGGGCGAAAGGAAGCCGAAGCCGTCGAGCGCGTGCCGCACGTCCGCGCGGCGATAGACCGACGCGACGACGGCAATCGGCGCGTAGGGAATCGCGTCGAGGGCCTGCGCCGCGCCCCGCGCCAGTTGACGCACCAGGCCGGCGGCCGCGTCCGCGGGCACGGCAAGCACGACCGCGCGTGCGCGGACCTCCGCTCGCTCGCTGGTCCGCTCACCGTGCACGGTGAACGTGCCGTCATCGGCGCGCTCCACCTCTACGACCCGAATACCGGTCTCGAGCCCGCGCAGCGTGTGCGCGAGCGCGTCGGGGAGCGTCTGCATGCCGTTTCGGAACGAGAAGCTCGACGCGGCGTTCTTCGCCTTCTCGTGCGCGCGCCCACGCTCGCGCGCGCCGAGGATCTGCGCGCGGATCAGGCTGCGGTAGCGCTGCTCGAGGGCGTGCAACCTTGGAAACGCCGCCTGCACCGAAAGCTGCTCGGGGTCGCCGGCGTAAACGCCGGCGACGAACGGCTCGATCGCATAGTCGAGAAACTCGTCGCCCAGCCGCCGGCGGACGAAGGCGGCGACCGTTTCCTCGCGGTCGGGCGGTGCCGGCGCGACGAACGGCTCGCGCGCGAGCGCGAGCTTCGCGCCAATGGAGAAGAGCGGCGTCGCCAGGAACGCTCCAGGCGACGTCGGCAACGGCGCGAGGCGCCCCCCTCGGAGCACGTAGCGCCGAGCCGCAGCGGCGGTCGCGTCGAGACGCTCGGCCGCGATTCCCGCCGCATCGAGCAGCGCGCCGATCAGCGGGGTGGTGTCGAGCGTGCTGTTGGGCCCGGTCTCGTACAGGACGCCGTCGCGACGATGCGAGCCGATCACGCCGCCGGCGCGCGGCGCGGCCTCGAGCACGCGCACCGCGTGGCCGCGGCGCTGCAGATGAAAGGCCGTCGCGAGGCCGGAGATGCCCGCGCCGACGACGGCGACGTCGACGCGCTCCACGGGATCGCGCGTCCGGAGGGTTACCCGGCCCGGTCGGTCAGCGGCGTGCGGCCGGTCGCTTTGCGTTCGGCGCGTGCGACCGCCGCCGCGAGCTCGCCGTGCGCCGGCGTGTCCGCCGCGAGCTGCGCCAGCAACGCCTTCCAGTAGCGCGCGGCGGCGGCGAAATCGCCGCGTCCATAGGCCGCGCTTCCGGCCATTTCCAGCGCCTTCGGATGCGCCGGGTTCAGCGCGAGGGCGCGCTCGATCAGTTCGCGCGGCCGTCCTTCGAGACCGCCGCCCAGCGCCATGCCGAGCGCATCCGCGTACTCGCACCACACACCGGCATCCAGCGCGACCTTGCGTGACGTCGCGAGCCCGCGCTCGTACGCGTCGGCCGCCTCGCGGAAGCGATCGGCCTCGAGCTCCGCGCGTGCGAGCATCACCCAGGCCCGACCATCGCGCGGCGCGCGCTCGACGTGCGCCTTGAGCGCATCGCGCGTCACGGGAAGCGCACCGGAGTCGAGTGCATCCGAGTCGGGGACGACAACGACGAGGATCGCCGTGGCGATCGCCACCCCGACGATCGCGACACTGGAGGCGAGGTACGCGGCCCTCATTCGAGCGCCCGGCCGGCTAGTTCGGCTTCGGCGCCGCACCCGGCGCGGGCGCGGCCGCGGCACTCCGCTGCTCGGCGCGGCGCTTCGCCATCGCATCGTCGAGGATCTTGATCGCCCTCCTGCGACAGCGTCATCGACTTGTTGAGCGACTCGGTCGTCTGGTCCGGGTTGTGGAAGGCCGCGCCGTTGGAGGCGGTCCACCATTCCCAGTGGATGTGCGCCTCGTAGTGCTTGTCGCGCACCGGATTGAGCGCCGCCTCGTCCACGCCGAGCGCGCCTTGGCTTCCTCGAACTTGTCGACCATGCGCGTGAGCCAGAACTCGGCCTTGCGCATCTTGCCCTGGATGCGCGCGTTGAGCGAATCCATCACGTACATCGCCTGCTGCTCGGTCCACTCGCCGTGGCAGTGCAGGCAGGTCTGCTTGACGTAGTTGCTTCGGGCTGGTCTGCCAGTGCGACGTGTAGGTCTTGCCGGTCTTCGCGTCCTTCATCTTCGGCATGTGGCACTGGTGGCACTCGACGCCGGCCTTCTGGTGCTTCGAGTTGTAGTAGTTCTCGACGTCCGGATGCTGGCCTTTCCAGAGCAGCGCGCCCGGTGATCCCGTGCTTGAAGTCGCGGAACTTGAGGTCGGTGTAGTGCTTGCGCGATCTCGTTCACGTCCTTGAACGGGAAGTGGTTGGTGCGCTGGTCGGCCATGCCGATCGGCTGTGCCGGTGGTCGGATCGGTGCCCGGGTTGCAGTTGTACTCGACGTGGCACTGGCCGCACTGCAGCTTGGTGTCGTAGCGGTCGAGCATCGCGATCTTGCGCGTGTGGCCGCGCACGCCGAGGTCCTTCACCTCGATCTTGGCCGCCGCGCGCGTCCTTGTGCCACAGCGTGTCCTTCTCGGGGCGCGTGAGCGCCTGGATCAGGCGCGTCGCGCACGACGCGCGGCTTGGCCGCAGTGCGGGTCGTGGCAGAAGAAGCAGTTCATCGCGTGGTTCACGTCCTTCACCATCTCGACCACCTTGGAGGTGCGGCTCCACTTCGCGCGTCGGCGCCGGATCGCCCATGTAGGCCCAGTCGAGGATGTGGTCCTGCGTCTTGCAGCTCAGGCACACCGGGTTGGCCGCCGCGGCGGTGCCGGGCTTGAACGGCTTGTGGTCGGTGTTGTCCGGGTACTTGTCCTTCGAGCACGTCCCAGACCTTGAAGTTGCCGCCGGCGCGTGAGGTACTGCCAGCCGTCCTTCGGCACGAAGCGGCCGCCGAAGGCGCGATCGACGACGAACTGGTCGAGCACCATGTAGCTGCGTGCGAGCGCGGCACGTTGTGCTCGCGCGTGAACCCGTGCGGCATCATCAGCTTGTCCCACGCCGGATTCGGCGACGGGCCGACCGTGCTGCGATTTCTCCGAGCGCGCCGGCTTGTTCCAGTTCATCGTGTACTGGCTCTCGTACTGCTTCTGGTGGCAGGCGCCGCAGGCGGCCGGATCCATCTTGGTGCTCGGGCGCGCCTTCGCGTCGGCGAGGTGCTTGTCGAGGCCGTCGTGGCACGTGTTGCAGCCGACGCCCTTGTGCTTGCCGTCGGCGTGGAATTCCTTGATCGGCTCGTGGCACGCGAGGCACGGCGCGGCATCGAAGGCCGCGGCTTTCTTGGCCTGCGCGTGCGCGGCGGGCGCCACCGCGAAGTAGGCCGCGACGGCGAAGGCGACGGCGGAAACCACGTGAACGGCGCGCACGAACGCGAGACGCAGGCGATCCGTCATGCTCCCCCTCCTTGGGTTCAGACTGCGGTTTCCCGCAGTGGAACATTTCACCCGAGAGGCGCGGTGCCGCGGTTGATCGAGATCAATGCCCGGCGGTCGGCAAGGCGACCGCGCCGCCGGCCGTTCAGGGGAGCGCGTTGTCGATCACGACCGCGATGCCACTCGCGCCGACCTTGACCGGCTTCGACAGGCCTTCGAGGTCGCCGCTCTGGGGCGTCGCGTTGCCCGACCGCGAGACGCGCGCCCCCACCACGACCTCCGGGAAGCTGGAGAGCGACATGTTCGGCGCCATCGCCATCGAGTCGTCGAGCGCGAACTCGAGCGGAAGGTCCTTCACCTGCCTGCGCAGGATCGCGAGCGGCATGCGTGGGCCCGCGGCGGCCCGCGCGAAGACGAACACCGTGTCGGTCGGCGCGACCTTGCCCTTGAGCGCGGGGCTCAGGTCGACCTTGCCCGCGACGCGGCCCCCCGCGGGCGCGGCGGCGACGGCCGCAGGCGGCGCGGCGGCGACGGCCGTGGGCGGCGCGGCGGCGCCTTTGATTCCGCCCCGCTCGCGCGCCTCCGCGATGCTCGAGTCGATCGATTGCGCGATCGGCGACCCGGGCGGTGCGGTGGCCTTCAGCTTCTCCCAGTACGCGATCGCGGCCTTGTAGTCCTTCCGGTTGAACGCCTCGGTGCCGACCAGCGCGAGCGCCTTCCAGTGCGCCGGATCGACCGCGAGCGCTCGCTTGGCGAGCTCCAGCGGCTTGCCGGCGAGATTCCCCCCCAGCGTCACGGCGAGCGTGTCGGCATAGTCGGCAAGCAGATCGGGGTCGTTCGGCACGAGCTGAATGACGCGCTCGTAGGCCTTCGCGGCATCGCCGTGGCGATTCATGACGGCGTACGAGCGTGCGAGCACGACCCAGCCGTTCACGTTGTCGGGCTCCTTCTCGAGCCGCACCGCGAGGTCGGCGACCATCTTCTCGACTTCCTCGCGCGTGACCGGGTGCCCGCCCTCCGCACCGGCGGGCGCCCGCGCCTGCGGCCCGAGCGCGTCCGGCGTGCCGATCACGAGGTACAGCAGCACCGCCACGACCGGGACGAGGCCGGCGAGGACGGCGGCGGCCCAGGGCGTGCCACGCTCTTTGGACGCCGCGCCCGGCGAAGCGGATACCTCTTCGAGCACGCGGCGCTCGAGCTCGCGCCGCGCCTGCTCGTGGTTCGCGGGGGAGATCGTCCCGCGCGCGAGGTCGGCGTCGAGCTCGGCGAACTGGTCGCGCAGGATCGCCACGTTGGACGCATCGCGATCGACGCCGCCGGTGCGGCGACCCCGCAACAGCGGGACCAGGATCCACGCCACCGCGACGGCCACCATCGCGGTGGCAACGAGCGCGAAGGCGATCACTTCGGCGGTTCCTCGCCGAGCAACCGCCCGGCGCGCGCCCGCTCGTCCTCGGAGAGCGGCGGCTCCTCGGTCGCGCGCTTGCGTCGCCGCAGCGCGCGCCGGAGAGTCCAGAGCCCGAGCAGCAGCAGCGCCGCTGGACCGAGCCACAGCAGCACGGTCGTGGCCTTGAACGGCGGTCGGTAGAGCACGAAGTCGCCGTAGCGCTGCACCATGAAATCGACGATCTCCCCGTCGCTCTTGCCCGCGGCGATCTGCTCGCTGATCTGCCGGCGCAGGTCGAGCGCCAGCTCGGCGTTCGATTCCGCGATCGACTGGTTCTGGCAGACGAGGCAGCGCAGCTGCTCGGCCAGGCCGACCGCGCGCTTCGCCGCGACCGGGTCCTGCTCGGTCGGAATCGCGTCCTTCGCGAACGCGACGAGCGGCGCGAGCGCCAGGAGGAGCACGAGAAGGCGCCGCATCACGAGTTCTGTAGCGCCTTCACGAGCGGCAGGATCTTCGTCTCGAGCGCGTCGGGCGTGATCGGGCCGATCTGCTTGTAGCGGATCACCCCGGCCTTGTCGATCACGAAGGTCTCGGGCACGCCGTACACGCCGTAGTCGATGCCGACGCGGCCGTCGAGGTCGGTGATCGACAGCTGATACGGGTCGCCGAACTGCTTCAGCCAGGCCTTCGCCGTCGTCCGGCTTGTCCTTGTAGTTGAGGCCGACGATCGGGACGATCTTCGCCTTGCGAGAGCTCGCACCAGCAGCGGATGCTCGTCGCGGCACGACACGCACCACGACGCCCACACGTTGAGCAGCCAGACCTGGCCCTGCATGTCCTTCTCGCGTGAACGGCCGCTCGGGCGTGTGCAGCTGCGCGAGCTGGAACGCCGGCGCGGGCTTGCCGATCAGCGGCGACGGGACCTCGCGCGGGTTCAGCGCCGAGCCCGACGGCGAGGAACGCCGACGAGCACGACGAAGACGGCGAGCGGGATCGCGAAACGGCTCATGCGGCGCTCCTGCAGCATCAGCCGGCCGTCGGCCGTCGCGCCGGGCGCGACCGCGGCCGCGCGTGCGGCGCCGACCGCGGTAGCGGCGATCGGAGAGCGCGAGGAAACCGCCGAGCGCCATGAGGATGCAGCCGCCCCAGATCCAGTCGACGAACGGCTTGTCGTAGACGCGCACGCCCAGGCGCCGTCGCCGACCGGCTCGCCGAGCGAGACGTAGAGGTCGCCGAAGATGCCCGTGTCGATCGCCGCCTCGGTCATCGGCATTCTGCTGCGCGTGGTAGACGCGCTTCTCGGGATGCAGCGTCTCGATCGACTTGCCGTCCTTGCGCGACGTCGACCGACGCGCGCGAGCGCCGTGTAATTCGGGCCCGGCACGTCGCGCGACGCCGTCGAAGCGGAACGTGTAGCCGCCGACCGTGACCGTGTCGCCGACGGCCATGCGCACGTCGCGCTCGGTCTCGTAGCCCTTGACCAGCGTGACGCCGACGATGAATACCGCCACGCCGAGGTGCGCGAGCAGCATGCCGTAGTAGCCGCGCGGCTGGCTCGCGAGCCGCGCGCCGAGCCTGCCGCGCAGGTTGCGAACGCGCTCCCTCACGTGGACGACCGTCGACGCAACGATCCAGAGCGCGAGCAGCAGCCCGAAGCTCACGAGCGGCGTCCAGGATCCGGCGAGGAACGGCAGCACGAGCGCGGTCGCGAGGCTGACGCCGAGCGCCCACTTGAGCCGCGTCCACAGGTCCGGCAGCCGCGCTTCCTTCCAGCGCGCGAGCGGGCCGATGCCCATCAGGAACACGAGCGGCGTCATGAGCGGCACGAACACCGCGTCGAAGTACGGCGGGCCGACCGAGATCTTGCCGAGGTTCAGCGCATCGA
This sequence comes from uncultured beta proteobacterium, assembly GCA_963747775.1. Taxonomy (GTDB): domain Bacteria; phylum Pseudomonadota; class Gammaproteobacteria; order Burkholderiales; family SG8-39; genus JAGVSZ01. The sequence goes on along the minus strand of CAVVGT010000008.1, from coordinate 188,588 downwards.
GGAACAGCGGATAGAGCGTGCCGAGCAGCACCGAGCCGGCCGCGACGACGAGCAGCACGTTGTTGGCGAGCAGCATCGACTCGCGCGACACCAGCTCGAACTTGCCGCCCGAGCCCGACCCGCGGCGCGCGCCACGCGAACAGCGCGAGCGAGCCGCCGATCACCAGCGCGAGGAACGCGAGGATGAAGACGCCGCGCTTCGGGTCGGTCGCGAACGCGTGCACCGAGGTCAGCACGCCCGGAGCGCACGAGGAACGTGCCGAGCAGCGACAGCGAGAACGCGCAGATCGCGAGCAGCACGGTCCAGCTCTTGAAGCTGCCGCGCTTTTCGGTCACGGCGAGCGAGTGGATCAGCGCGGTGCCGACGAGCCACGGCATGAAGGACGCGTTCTCGACCGGGTCCCAGAACCACCAGCCGCCCCAGCCGAGCTCGTAGTAGGCCCACCAGCTGCCGAGCATGATGCCGATCGTGAGGAAGCACCACGCCGCGGTCGTCCACGGCCGCGACCAGCGCGCCCAGGTCGCATCGAGCCGGCCGCCGAGCAGCGCGGCGATCGCGAACGCGAACGCGACCGAGAAGCCGACGTAGCCCATGTAGAGCATCGGCGGGTGGATCACCATGCCCGGGTCCTGCAGCAGCGGATTCAGATCGCGCCCGTCGGCCGCCGCCGGGAACAGGCGCTCGAACGGATTCGACGTCGGCAGCATGAAGAGCAGGAACCCGACGCTGACCAGCCCCATCACGCCGAGCACGCGCGCCACCATCTCCTCGCGGCAGGTGGCGGCTGAAGAGCGTCGACCGCGACCGTCCAGACACTGAGCATCAGCACCCACAGCAGCAGCGAGCCTTCGTGCGAGCCCCAGGTCGCGGCGAAGCGGTAGTGCACCGGCAGCTGCGAGTTGGAGTTCGACGCGACGTTCAGCACCGAGAAGTCGTTGGTCACGAACGACGTACGCGAGGCACGCGAACGCGATCGCGACGAACAGGAACTGGCCCTGTGCGACCGGCCGCGCGAGCGCCATCCAGCGTCGCGATGCCGCGGTGCGCGCCGGCGATCGGCAGCATGCCCTGCGCGAGCGCGAGCAGCAGCGCGAGGATGAGTGCGAACTGGCCGATCTCGGGAATCATGGCTCGGAACCTCAGTTGGACTTGATGCGTCTTCTGCGCCTTCGCGCCCTGCTCGAGCGCGTGCGCGGCCTCGGGCGGCATGTAGTTCTCGTCGTGCTTCGCGAGCACCTCGGTCGCCTGGAACACGCCGTCCGGCCCGAGCCGGCCCTGCGCGACCACGCCCTTGCCTTCCTTGAACAGATCGGGAAGGATGCCGGTATACATCACCGGGACCGTCTTCGCCGTGTCGGTGACCTTGAAGCTGCACGGTCAGGCCGTCGCCGCCGCGCTTGACGCTGCCCGCTTCGACCATCCCGCCGATGCGGAACGGCTTGCCGACCGGTGCCTCGTTCGCGGCGATCTGCGACGGCGTGAAGAAGAACACCAGGTTCTGCTGGAACGCGGTGAGCACGAGCGTGACCGCGCCCGCCAGGATGACGAGCCCCGTGCCGATGAGCAACGCGCGCTTCTGCCTCGGTTTCATCGTTCCTCTCCGCCGCGCCGGCGGTGCCGCGCCACTTCGGCGAGCGCCCGGCGTCGCCGGATTCTCACCACCCAGACCTCGACTGCCAGCGCTGCCACCGTCACGCCGTAGGCGCCCCAGACGAACGGCGCATAGCCGCCCATCGCCCAGAAATTATCCCAGGAGCCCCAGACCATATCAGCTGCTTCCCGCCTGTACCTTGATCCAATCGGACCGGCGCTCGCGCTCGAGGATGATTGCCCGCATCCGCGCCAGGGTGATGGCGATCGAGTACATCCAGAAGCCGAGCGCCATGACCACCATGCCGGTCAGCATCGTGCTCGCCATCGTCGGGGCCTTCGTCAGGCTCACCGAGGCCCCCTGATGCAGCGTGTTCCACCACTTCACCGAGAAATAGATGATCGGGACGTTCACCACGCCGACGAGCGCGAGCACCGCCCCCGCCTTGTCCGCGCGGCGCGGATCGTCGATCGCGGCCTGCAGCGCCATAAAGCCGAGGTACAGAAACAGCAGGATCAGCTCGGAGGTCAGCCGCGCGTCCCAGACCCAGTAAGTGCCCCAGGTGGGCCGGCCCCAGAGCGCGCCGCTCCACAGCGCGATGAAGGTCATGACCGCCCCGGTGGGCGCGATCGCGGTCGCCATCATCGAGGATAGCCGCGTGTTGAAGCGCGAGCCCGATGCCGGCCCAGAACGCCATGACGACGTACAGGAACATCGACATCCACGCGGCCGGCACGTGGATGAAGATGATCGCGGTAGGACTCGCCCTGCTGCGCGTCGGTCGGCGCGACGAAGAACCCGAGGTACAGACCGAGCGCGCAGAGCGCGGTCGCCGCAACCGCGAACCACGGGATCAACCTCCCGGCCAGCGGGTAGAACAGGTTCGGCGCGGCGTACTTCCACACGCCGCCACCGCCGATTGCGAGCGCCTTCGTCTGCAATTCAGTCGTCCACGCGTACGAGGGGGCAAAGCCGCTCCGCGGCGCCCCCTCGTGCTCCCCGAGATCAGGGCAAGCGATGCCTGCGGCATCGGTTCCATTCCAGTTCACTCTACCGAAATCCGCAACGCCGCCGAGACGGCCCAGGGCGTGAGAACGATGGCGAACAGCGCGAGCGCCCCGAGGAGCAGCAGATACGGACCGCCGCCGAGCCCCGCCGCGACGGCCTCGACCGACCCCGCGCCGAGGATCAGCACGGGCACGTACAGGGGCAAAACGAGCAGCGATACCAGCACGCCGCCCCCTCTCAACCCGAGCGTGAGCGCCGCGCCGACCGCGCCGAGCAGCGACAGCACCGGCGTGCCCAGCGCGAGCGAGGCCATGAGCGTCGCCGTCTGCTCGACCCCGAGATCGAACATGATCCCGAGCACGACCGCGATCGCCGTGACCGGCACACCGGTGACGAGCCAGTGCGCCGCGATCTTGCCGAGCACGATGAGCGGCAACGGCTCCGCGGAGATCAGCATCTGCTCGAGCGTCCCGTCCGCGAAGTCGGCCGCGAACAGGCGATTGAGCGACAGGATCGCAGCGAGCAGCGCGGCGACCCAGACGACGCCAGGCGCGATCGAGCGCAGCAGGTTCGGTTCCGCGCCGACGCCGAGCGGCACCATCGTGACGACCACGACGAAGAAGAGCAGCGTGTTCGCCACGTCGGACCGCTGCCGGAACGCGAGCAGGAGGTCGCGCCGGACCACCGCGCCGAGCGTTCTCAGCACACCACCCCCGTCTCGTTTCCGAGCTCGACCGTTGTGGCGCGCGCCGCTTCCACCGGCACCTCCTGGTGCGTCGTCAGGATCACGATGCCGCCGCCCGCGAGGTGGCGCGCGACGAGCGCGCTCAAGGACGCGACGCCGCGCGCATCGAGCGCGGTGAAAGGCTCGTCGAGGATCCACAACGGCACGCCGGCGCTCAGGAACAGCCGCGCCAGCGCGATGCGGCGCCGCTGACCCTGCGAGAGGAAGCGCGCGAGCGAATCCTCGAACCCGGCGAGCCCCACCGCATCGAGTGCGCCGCGCAGCGCGACTTCGTCGGCATCGAGCCCGGCGATCCCCGCCGAGGCACGCAGGTTCTCGACCGTCGTGAGATCGTCCTTGACGCCGTTCAGATGTCCGACGTACGCGAGCGCGCTCCAGTACTCTTCCTTCAGGGCGCGGATCGGCGTGGCCCGCCAGCGGATCTCGCCGTGCGTCGGCTGGAGCAGCCCGCACAGCATGCGCAGCAGGCTCGTCTTGCCGGTGCCGTTCGGCCCGGCCACCCGCAGCAGCGTGCCCGGCTCGACGCGCAGCCGGAGCCCGCGGAACAGCACGCGCTCGCCGCGGGTGCATTCGAGTTCGAGGGCTTCGAGCATCAGGAGAGCGGGAGGTGGCCGAAAGCGCGCCGCCGCTTGTTGTTGGCGTCGGAGGCGCGAGGGTAAGCGACCCTGAAGCGGCCCACAAGTCCCAAAAAAACAGAGGGGCGCCCTGCAGGGCGCCCCTCATGGGCAGCCGTCGTCGTCGATCAGAACTTGTACTTCGCCATCGCGTACACGATGTTCGCCGAGTAGTTCTGGAAGGCGTAATACCCGCTCAGGTAGCTTGTGCCCGAGAAGGTCGGCGCGGTACCGGCCGGGATCACGTACTGGTAGCCGTTGTACTGGTCATCGCTGTACTTGTAGGTCTCGTACGCATAGCCGCCGGTGAACTCCCAGTTCCGGTCGTACTGGTAGACGCCCTTCAGATTGAGCGTGACCTTGGCCGTGGTGTCGTAGCTCCGGATCGGGAACGGGGTGCCGAAGTTGTTCTGCGAGACGATGTCCGCCCAGCCCTGCGTGCGCGACCAGATGGCCGAGCCCTTGATCGTCAGGCGCGACATCGCCTTCCAGTCGCCACCCAGGCCGAGCGCCCAGTTCGTGTCGTTGTTCTCCGCGCTCCAGTTGTAGTTGCAGTTCGCACCGGTCGCAGGCACGCACGGGGCGCCCAGGGTGGGGGGCGTGTTGGGGTTGTAGAGAAGGGGTGCCTGCGCCGCGTTGAGGTTGCTGATGTTGCGGTGATACGAGTCGTATTTAATGAACTCGATGTCGCCGAAAAACGTGACGCGGAACGCGTTCGGATCACCGAACGACACGCTCGCGTAGTACTCCTGACGCTTGTCCTTCGTGCGCCCGAGGAGCGGGTCGAGGTCGGGGTTCGACTTGTAGTCGTTCCACTTCCAGTACCCCTCGAACCCGAGATCGAGATACGGGATCGGGCTCGAATCGAGCAGGAGCTTCAGCCGGGTCTGGTCGAGGTCGGAGAGATCGTAGCGCGCAACGTAGCGCTCCAGGAACAGCGGATCGTTCGCGTTCGCCCCGACGTTGCCGAGATCGAAGTCGGAGCGGCGCTGCAGGTACGACGCTCCGAGCCGCGAACCGAGCCAGTCGAACGAGTTGTTGCGCCACTCGAGCCCGTACGTCCATGTCGTCGTCTTCGGGTAATCGACCCGATCCTGGTCCGTGTGGTTGTAGTCGATCACCCCGGTCAGCCGGTTCGCCGGGTTGAAGCGGTATCCGACGTCGATCCCGGCATTGTTCCGCGTGTAACCGAACAGCTCCGTTTGGCAGCTCGTGAACGTCGCCGGCGCCCCTGTGGAGACCCCGCAGTTGGCGAACGTGACCTGGGTCGAGTCGTTCTTCTTGTCGTAGTAGTTGTAATACAGCCTGGTGTCGAGGGCAGGCATCGGGTTGGACGCAAGCGACACTGTCGCCGTCGTGTTCTTGATCGTGCCGTCGAAATTGGTGCTGGTGGGAAGCGTGGGGGCGCGTGCGGCCGCCGCGGCCGTCCCGCTCAGCATGGCGCCGAGGACGCCAACGTTGTTGGTGAGCTCGCTGTAGGTCACCCGACCCGCGAGCGTCGAGCCCCATGGCAGCATGCGCAGCGCGCCGTTCGCGCTGACCTTCCAGAGATCGTTGTCGGGCGGGAGGAACGTGTCGTCGAGCTGGTTGCGCCCGCCGACCGGACCGGTCGAGCCGAAGAACGGATTGCTCCACCTGAGGATCTGGTTGTCGTTGGTGAACGTGCTCTTCGTGAAATTGACGCCGAAGTTCCCCTGCTTGGTCGAATAGCCGCCCTCTACGGTCCAATTATTGGTTATGTAGTCGATCGGCGCGGGGAGATCGACGAAGCCGTTGCCCGGGCTTGTCCCCGACGCCGCGGAGGCGATGTTGATCCCCGTGGTGCGCACCTGATTCGCATCCGCGCGTACGTACCAGGGCGACACGTAGATGTTCGAGAACTCGACCATCCCGCCGATGTTCTGGCGCTTCTTCTGGAAGTTGAACGAGTCGTTCCAGGTGTCCGGATTCACGTTCGGGAAGGTCGCGGTCAGCGTGCTCGTGCCGATGTTCCCGTACGGCGAGGTCGCGCCGTCGGGCCGCATGGACATGTTGTGCTGGAGCCAGTCACCGTAGACCTGGTACTTGAACTGGTTGTACTTGCCGCCCTTCAGCTCGAAGTACTGGTCGGTGCGGCCGATGTTCTCGATGAAGCCGTCAAACCACCACTGGTCGCTGCGGGTGCGCACGTCAATCTCGCTGAGGAACCCGCTGTACATGTCGCGATACTCGTAGAACTCGGCCGGGTTGCGCGAGGTGACGTTGCTGTATAGGGCGCCGAAGCCGACCGAGCCGGTGGTCAGCTTGAGGCCTTCCTGCGCGACGGCCGCGGGCGCTGCGATGAACAGGCTCGCGATGAGGGTCGGGAGGAGTTTCCGGTTCATGTCCGCCTCCTATCGCGTGAAGAACTGGCCGCGATTCGCCGGCGCGTTGCTGCCGTGAATCGAGTTGTGGCAGTTCAGGCACGCGCGGGCGACGAAGCGCGTGTTGGGTCCGCCCTGCGCCGGCGTCCGCTGCCAGCCTTGACTGCCGTCATAGAAGGTGCCGGGATGCCGCGACCAGTCGTGGCAGTCCTGGCAAATGTTCGGCACCTTTTCGTTGAGCAGCTTGTTGTGCGAGGAGCCGTGCGAGTTGTGGCAGGTCAGGCAGTTCTGCTCGACGGGCGGGTGCTCCCACATGTACGGCCCGCGCTTGTCGGCGTGGCAGTTGGTGCAGAGCTGGTTGATCGACTCGTTGTTGACCATCGCGGGGCTCAGCGCGCCGTGCGGGTTGTGGCAGTCGGAGCACTTCAGCTTGCCCTCCATGATGGGATGGTGGGAGGGCTTGAGGAGCTGCGTCCGGATCTGCCTGTGGCACGTGACGCAGGTCTCGTACTGCAGCTGCCGTACGGTCGTCACGAACGGGCTGATCGTCGCATCGGGACGCTGGAGTGCGCCGGACGCGGCGGCGGGGGGCGGCGCCGCGTGCACGTTGTGGCAGTTGTTGCAGGACACGTCGTTCTTGGAATGTCGCCCCGACTCCCAGAACGTGAGGTGCCGGTTGCCGGCGTGGCAGGTGAGGCAGACGCCGCTCTTCTCGGCCGCCGGCGTCTCCTTCTTGAAGCGCTGCGGCATCGGGTTCTTGGTGGGGTTCTTGAGGTGCTCGGCCGCGTCGCCATGGCAGGCCTGGCAATCCCGGCCGCTGCCGAACGGGGTGCGTGGATCGCCTTTCGCCCCGTGCTTGGTCAACGCCATCCCGGGGTAGGCGGCCTCGTGGCACTTGACGCATACGGGCTCACCGGGCTGCTGGGCGAGAACTGGGAGGGCGAGAAGAGCGGCCGCACCGGCCGCGAGCGCGGCGACGGCGGACGAGAGCCTGAAGCGCATGTACATCCCCCTTGGTCCGGTCTCGAGGAGACCTTTCCCCGAACGGCTGCCGCGGCGCCGGGTCGGAGGATCTCCTCCCCTCCGAGATGGCGCCTTCATCCGCTCTTGCCGGCGGATCGCCGTTCGCGCGGTTCTTCTGTGACCGCTCGCCGCGTTGCCATGATCGCGCGGCGACCAGCTTGCCGTTTCTTTTCTTGCCGCTCCGGCGGCCCTCAACGGGTCCTGGCGTGCCGGAATTCTGCGTGGCAGTTTCTGATGCGTTTGTGCGCCAGCCTTTGCGTTAGGTCAATAGCTCGATCGGGTAAGTGTTGCGCTCGTACAACACTTTCTGCCCCGCACAAAAGACAAAAAGGGCCGGCAGCGCCGGCCCTCTTTCTCAATGTAACGACTAGCGTTACAACGAGACTATCCAGGACGCGACGAGCTTGAGATCGGCGTCCTTGGCGTCCTTCACGGCGTCAGTGTGGTCCTTGCTCGCCTTCAGATCGGCGACGAGCTTGTCGGGAGCGCCCTTGTACTTCTTCGCGACCTCCTTGAACGCCGGGCCGACCTTCTTGGTGCCGACGGCGTGGCATGCGAGGCAGCCGAGCTCCTTGGCCGTCGCCTCGGCCTTCTTGGCGTCGACCTGGGCGTGTGCGGCGCTGCCGAGAGCCAGGCCGGCGGCGGCGATCATCGTGACGAGCATGCGCTTCATGCGGTTCTCCTGTGCACGGTTGTGGGGTCAAGAAGCGACGCGATCTTAGTCGATCGGCCGCAGCCGCGCGACGCGGCCCGGCCGCCCTCCCCCATAACGGGCGAGCCGCGCGGATGTTGACCGCGCCCCGGTGATTTGACCGTTGTCAACGGTGCCGCGCCCGCTCCGGATCTAATGAGACTGTGGAGGGGGCATCCGGACGCGTCCGGAAGTCGATTCGAATCATGGCACCCGCAAAGGACGCGGCGTACAGCGACCGGGCGGTCGAGGACGCGATCGCCCGCGTCCTGGACGCCGAGCGATGTGCGCGCACCGACGTTGCGGCATTCCAGGAGCAGGCAGAAGCGATCCGCGCCGACGCGCGCATGCGCGACAAGCGCATTGCCGAGCGCGCCGCCGCCCGCATCGCCGCGATTCGCGCCGGGATGGCGGAGAAGCGCGCGGCACGCCTCGCCGCCCTGCAAGCCGAGGCGGTCGGCCCCGATCCGCAGGCCGCGGGCGACGAAGCCGCCCGGGCGCGTCTCGATCACGCCGTCGCGCGACTCGCCGACGAGTTGATGGGTCAGGAACCGGGCGAATGATCGGCGGGCTCCCGCTCGAATACGCCCAGGTGCGGCTGCAGGCCCGCTATGGTCAGCGTGGCGACGAGCCGCTCTGGAACCAGCTCCGCAGCGCGCGCAGCCTGGTCGCCGCGCTCGAGACGCTGCGCGCCTCGCCCCTGCGCCGCTGGATCGCCGCGATCCCGGCCGACGCGGATGCCGACGAGATCGAACTGCGACTGCGGGCTGAGCTCCGCGCGTGCATTGCCGAGGTCGCCGGCTGGGCGCCCGACGAGTGGCAGCGCGCGCTGGCCTGGACCACCCATCTCGTGGACCTGCCCGCCGTCGCGCGGCTCGCGCACGGCGAGCCGCCCGCGGCCTGGATGCGCCGCGACCCGGTCCTCCAGCAGTACGCGGATGCGGACCCAGACGCCCGCCGCGCGGCGCTGCGCAACGGCCCGCTCGCCCCGGTGGTCCTGGCGATCGAAGCGCAGCTTGCCGAGGGTGCGACCCGACGGCCCGCCGCGGCCGATGCGGTCGCGCGCGAGGCTTGGCGCGAAGAATGGCGCGCGCGCTGGCCGGAGCGCGACAGCGAAGACGCGACGGCCCTCGAAGACCTCGCGAACCTGCTGCTCCGGCACTTGCCAGGCTTCATCGCGGTAGGCACGGAGGAAGCCTGGGCGATGCGTCGAAGAATCGAGGGGCAGCTCGCGGTGCGGTTTCGCCGCCACGCCCTAACACCGGTGGCGGCGTTCGCGTATCTCGCCCTCGTGGCGCTCGACATCGAGAAGCTGCGTGCGCATCTGGTCTTGCGCGCAGCGTTCGGAGTCATCCCGTGATCCGGCCGCAGGCGGCGCACTGGTTCGAGATCCTGGTCGCGCGCGACGACGCGTTCATCGCGCTCGAGGCGCTCGCGACGACTGGTGCCGTGGAGATCGAGTGGCACCGCGCCGGACCCGGCCGGGACGCCACCGCGCAGATCAACCGGCTCCTGCGGGAGTACGGGGTGCTGTCGCGGCGCTACCGCGCGTACTGGCCGGCCCCGCGCCTGCGCACCACCACGCGGGTCGCGCCGGCCGATGCGCTCGCCGGCGCGATCCGGGCGATCGGCGCGTGGTCGGCCGATGCCGACCCGGCCATCGCGCGACTGCAGGACGCCGAGACGGAGGTTTCTCAGCTCGACACGGTCGCTCGGGTGATGACGCAGCTGCGCGGCGCGCCGATCGACTTCTCGGCCATCGGCCAGCCCGGGGGGCGCCTGCTCGCGTGCGTGTTCGTCTATCCGAAGGGCGCGCGCCTCTCGCTCCCGTCGAGCGTCCTCCTGCATCCGCTCGACCTCGGTGAGGAGACTTACCTGCTCGCGGTCGGCGCGCCCGAGACCATCGAGCCGCTCGCCCAGGAAGTGGCCGCGGCGAACGGGCGCCGTGCGCGCGTGCCCGAGTGGCTGCGCCCGAGCGCCGAGGAAAACCTCGCGCTCATCGCGGAGCGGCGGAGCGCCCGCGCGCAGGACGCCGCGGCGGCGCGCACCGACCTCGAAGCGCTGCACGCGCGCCACGATCTCGCCACGCGCCTCGGCGACATCGCGCGCGCCGCGTGGTGCTTCGAGAACGTCGGTGCGATCGAGGGCGGCGAGGTGCTCGCGCGCGTCACGGGCTGGACGAGCGAGGCCGCCCGCGTCGCGGCGGCGATCGAGGGCGCGGACGCGCGCGCGCTCGCGAGCTTTCCGAAGCCGCCGCGCGGCGTGCGTCCGCCGCTCCTGCTGCGCAATCCCTGGTGGGCGCGGCCCTTCGAGGTCTTCAGCCGGCTCTTCGGGATGCCGGGCGAGCACGCCGCCGACCCGAGCGTGCTGCTCGCGTTCGCGGTGCCGCTGCTCTTCGGCTACATGTTCGGCGACGTGGGCCAGGGGCTCGTCCTCGCGGCGGCCGGCTTCTGGCTGCGCGAGCGCGTGCCCGTGCTGCGCCTTCTCATCCCGGCGGGACTCGTCGCCGCGGTCTTCGGCCTTCTCTTCGGCAGCGTTTTCAGCCTCGAGCACCTCATCCGCCCGCTATGGCTCAATCCCCTCGAACGGCCGCTCGTCGTGCTCGGCGTGCCGCTGGTGGGCGGCGTGCTCTTCCTCTCCCTCGGCTTCGCCCTGAGCGCGATCGAGGCGTGGTGGCGCGGCGAGCTCGGCGACTGGCTTGCGACCGACGGCGGGTTCGTGCTCGTCTACTTCGGGTTGCTGGGCCTCTTCCTGAGCCCCGCCTCGGCGTTCCTTGCGCTCGCGGGCGCGTGCCTCGTCGCGATCGGCCGTGCGCGCCAAGCAGGGCACGCCATCGGCGCGCTCAAGGGACTCGGCGAGCTCCTCGAACGGTCGATGCAGCTCCTGATCAACACGCTGTCGTTCGCGCGCGTCGGCGCGTTCGCGCTCGCGCACGCGGGACTCTCCTCCGCGGTGGTTGCGCTCGCGCACGCGGCCGGCGGGACGCTCGGCTTCCTCGTCGTGCTCGCGATCGGCAACGTCGTGATCCTGGCCCTGGAGGGCCTGGTGGTCTCGATCCAGACCACGCGCCTCGTGCTGTTCGAGTTCTTCGCGCGCTTCTTCCAGGCGGAGGGCCGCGAGTTCCGGCCGCTCCGCCCGCCGCCCGCCGCAATTCAGGAGACATGAAGATGCCAAGAAACCAGCTCGCTCTCGCCCTCACGCTCGTCGCCGCGGTGCTCGGCGTCGGCGCAACCGCGCTGCTCGCCTGGGTCGCGCCCGCGGCGGCCCAGGCGACCGGCGCACCCGCCCGGCTGGGCGGCGACGCCGCCGGCTGGGGCCTGATCGCGGCCGCGCTCGCCACGGGGCTCTCATCGCTCGGCGCGGGTGTCGCCGTCGGCCGGCTCGGCACCGCCGCGGTCGGTGCGCTCGCGGAGAAACCGGAGCTGCTCGGCCGCCTCCTGATCTTCGTCGGCCTCGCGGAAGGGATCGCGATCTACGGCGTGATCATCTCGATCCTGATCCTCAACCGGCTGGGCTGAGCCGGCCGGGCCAACCAGCGGACGACGAGCGGACGCATGCCCTCCCCGATCGCATTCGTCGGCGACGCCATCCTGGCGAGCGGCTACCGGCTCGCCGGCGTCGCGGTGCACGTTCCGGAGGCCGGCGCGGAGGTGGCGGCGTTCGAGTGCGCCCGCAGCGAGGCGCAAGTCGTGCTCCTCGCCCTCGATACGGCGCTGAAGCTTCCGCTCGCGCGCCTCGAGCAGGCGATCGCCGCACAGGCGCCGCTCGTGCTGATCGTGCCGGACCCCGACGGGCGACCCTCGCCGGTCGACCCGGCGGCGCGCGTGCGGCGGCAGCTGGGGCTCGAGGCATGAACGCGGAAGAACGCGCCCGCGCGCTGCTCGCGCTCGTCGACGAGTACCGCGACGCGAAGTCGCGCGAGATCCTCGACGCTGCCCGCGCGGAGGCGCAGGCGCTGGTCGCGCACGCGTTCCGCCTGGCGGGCAGCCGCGTGCACGAGGCGATCGTCGACGAGCGCAAGCGCTACGACGCCGCGGTGGCCGGCGCCGCGGCGCACCTGCACACGCGCCAGCGCCTCGCGCACCAGGGGCGCGAGGCATCGATGCTCGCCGAGGGCTGGCGGCGTCTGCCGGGGGCGCTCGCCGAACGCTGGCGGAGTCCTGCGGGGCGCAGACGCTGGGCCGAGAAGCACCTCGGCCGGGCGCTCGCGACCCTGCCGCGCACCGACTGGGAGATCGCGCACGCGCCGAGCTGGCGGGAGGAGGAGCGCCAGGCGGCGGCGGGCTGGCTCGCCGCGCACGGCGGGCCGGACCTCGCGTTCGCGGCCGACGCGGCGCTCGCTGCCGGGTTCCGCGTGCGCGCGGGGCACAACACGCTGGATGCGACGCTCGAGGGTCTCCTCGCCGAGCGCAAGGCGATCGAGGGACGGCTGCTGCATCACCTCGAATCGGAGTCGGAGACGCGCGCGTGAGCACGGCACGGATCAAGTGGATCAGCGGCCCGGTGCTGCGCGCACGCGCCGCGGGGCCCTTCAAGCTGCGCGAGGCGATCCGCGTCGGGCCGCAGGCGCTGCTTGGCGAGGTCATCCGCATCAACGAGGACGAGATCGTCGCGCAGGTGTACGAGGACACGACCGGCTTGCGCCCGGGCGTCGAGATCACGGGCACCGGCGAGCTGCTCGGCGTGCGCCTCGGGCCGGCGATGCTCGGCGACATCTTCGACGGGCTGATGCGCCCGCTCGCCGGTGCCGCCACGCGCTACGTCGAACCGGGAATGAGCGGAGTCCGCTCGACGGTGTTCGCCTTCACCCCGGACGTGAAGCCGGGCGATCGGCTCGAGGCCGGCCAGCCGTTCGGCGTGGTCGGCGCCGGCAAGGGCAAGGCGCAGCGCGTGCTCGTGCCGCCGCGGGTCTCGGGCGAAGTCGTGAGCATCGTCGCCGCCGGCGAGCATGCCGACGATGCGCCGATCCTGAAGCTGCGCAGCCCCGACGGGACGACGCACGACGTCGCGATGAGCCACTTCTGGGCGGTGCGCGACCCGCGCCCGGTGCGCGAGCGGCTGCCCTCCGACGCGCCGCTGATGACCGGGCAGCGCATCCTCGATTCGCTCTTCCCGATCGCGCTCGGCGGCAAGGGCGCGATCCCGGGCGGCTTCGGCACCGGCAAGACCGTGCTGCTCGAAGCGCTCGCAAAGGCGTGCAGCGCCGACGTGATCGTGTACCTCGGCTGCGGCGAGCGCGGCAACGAGATGGCCGGGGTGCTCGACGAGTTCCCGAAGCTCGAGGACCCGCGGAGCGGCCGCCCGATGATGGAGCGCACGGTCATCATCGCCAACACCTCGAACATGCCGGTCGCGGCGCGCGAGGCGAGCGTGTACACGGGGGTGACCGTCGCGGAGTACTTCCGCGACCAGGGCCTGCACGTGGCGCTGATGGCCGACTCGACCAGCCGCTGGGCCGAGGCGCTGCGCGAGGTGTCGGGCCGCTTCGGCGAGCTGCCCGGCGAAGGCGGCTACCCGACCTATCTCTCGAGCCGCATCGCGGACTTCTACGAGCGCGCCGCAAGGGTGCGCACGCTCGGCGGCGACACCGGCTCGGTCACGCTCCTGGGCTCGGTGAGCCCGCCGTCCGGTGATTTCTCGGAGCCGGTGACGAGCCACACGAAACGCTACGTGCGCTCGTTCTGGGCCCTCGACCCCAAGCGCGCGCAGGCGCGCTTCTACCCGGCGATCAACCCGCTGCAGTCGTACTCCGAGGACGCGCTGCGCATGGCCGAGTGGTGGCAGCAGACGTACTCGAAGCTCCCCGCAGGCGGGAGTCCCGCCGCGAGCGGCGCGAACGAGTGGCTGGCGCTGCGCCGCCGCTTCCTCACGCTGCTCGACGAGCAGGCGCACCTCGAGCGCATGGCGCGGATCATCGGCAAGGACGCCCTGCCCGCGCGCCAGCAGCTCACGCTGTTCTGTGCGGAGCTCGTCAACGAGGCGTTCCTGCGGCAGTCGGCGTTCTCGCCGATCGACCGCTACGCGGGTCCGAGCCGCCAGGCCGCGATGATGCGGCTGCTCGCCTACTTCGTCGACAAGGCGGAGGCGGCGCTGCGCGCGGGCATCGCCCCCGACCGCATCGCGGCGATGCAGATCGTCCGCCCGCTGCAGCGCATGGGCGAGGAGATCGCGGAAGCGCAGCTCGACCAGTTCGCCGTACTCGAAGCGCGCATGGAGGCGGAGTTTCGAGCGCTGGCCCCCATCAACGAGGAAAAAATTGCACCCTAAGGTGAGTGTCAGCGATGCCGCGACGCGCCTCGAAGGGCCGCTGCTCTTCCTGCGCCGCACGCTCGACGTCGGGCTGAACGAGGCCGTCGAGGTGCGCGGCGCCGACGGTCGGGCCCGCCTGGGCCGCGTCGCCGCCATCGACGAGGCTCATCTCACGATCGAGCTGCTCGAGTCGAGCGCCGGCCTGGCCCTCCAGGAGACCTCGGTGCGCTTTCTCGGCGAGCCGATCTGTTTCGGCGTCGGACCGGCCCTGCTCGGGCGCGTGTTCAACGGCATCGGCGAGGCGATCGACGGCGGGCCGCCGATCCCGGTGAGGAAGACCCTGCGCATCGAGGGACTGCCGATCAATCCGGTGGCGCGCGCCACCCCGCGCGAATTCATCGAGAGCGGCATCACCGCGATCGACCTGATGAACAGCCTGGTGCGCGGCCAGAAGCTGCCGATCTTCTCGGGGGCCGGCCTGCCGCACGACCGCATCGCCGTGGAGGTCGCGTGCAACGCGCGGCTGCGCGGCGCGGGCACCGGCGGGTTCGCGATCGTCTTCGCGGCGATCGGCGTGCCCTACGACAGCGCGGAGTACTTCCGGCGCGCGCTGGAGCAGTCGGGCGCGCTCGAGCGCGCCGCGCTGTTCCTCAACCTCGCGAGCGACTCCTCCACGCAGCGCCTGCTCACGCCGCGCTTCGCCCTCACCGCCGCCGAGTACCTCGCGTTCGAGGAAGGCAGGCACGTGCTGGTCATCCTCACCGATCTGACCAACTACTGCGAAGCTTTGCGCGAGGTCGCGGGCGCGAAAGGCGAGGTGCCGGGCCGGAAGGGCTATCCGGGCTACATGTACTCCGACCTCGCGACGCTGTACGAGCGCGCCGGCTGCCTGCACGGCGCGAAGGGCACGCTGACGCAGTTCCCCATCCTCACCATGCCCTCGGACGACATCGGGCACCCGATTCCCGACCTGTCGGGCTACATCACCGAGGGACAGATCGTGCTCTCTCGCGAGCTCGACCGCGCGGGCGTGTACCCGCCGGTGAACGTGCTGCCGAGCCTCTCGCGGCTCATGAAGGACGGCACCGGCAAGGGGTTCACGCACGCCGACCACCCGGCCCTGTCGAGCCAGCTCTACGCGGCGTACGCGCGGTCGATCCAGGCGCGCGTGCTCGCCAGTGTCGTCGGCGAGGAAGGTCTTTCCGAGACCGACCGCAAGTACCTTGCGTTCGGCACGCGCTTCGAGCAGGACCTCGTGCGCCACGCGGAAGCGCGCACGCTCGAGGCGAGCATGGAGGCCGGCTGGAAGTGCCTCCGCGGCCTGCCGAAGACCGAGCTCGCGCGCCTCTCCGATGCGCAGATCGAGCGCTACGTCGAGAAGGCGGCGTGACGCGCCCATGAGCGACATCACCCCCACCCGCAGCGTCGTCATCGCGCTCAAGGACGAGCGCCGGACGATGCGCGAGGGCTATGCGTTCCTGGACGAGAAGTGCCTGCTGCTCGCCGGCGCGATGCTGCGGGAGGTGCGACGGTTCGAGACGCTGCGCGCGGAGCTTGCCGGGCTGCAGCGCGCCGCGCTGCGCTCGCTCCGGCTCGCGGTCGGCCGTCACGGGCTGCAGGGCGTGCAGTGCTATCCGCCGGCCGACGCCTCGCCGCAGCAGGTCCTCACGACGCGCAAGTCGCTGCTCGGCGTCGCGCTACTCGAGGCTCGGCTGGAAGGCGCGGCGACCAAGGCCGAGCCCGCGTCGAACCCCTCGCCCGAGGCCGAGGCCGCGCGCGCGGCGTTCGCGAAGCTGCTGCCGAAGCTCGTCGAGATGGCGGCGATGATCGGCAACCTGGAGCGCCTGTATCAGGAGTACCGCCGGACCGTCCGGCGCGTGCGTGCGCTGCAGGACGTCCTGCTCCCGGAGATCGACGCGACGCTGTACGAAGTGGAGACGCGGCTCGAGGAGCTCGAGCAGGACGAGGGGCTCTGGGTACGGCTGCAGCGGTGACCCGCCCGGTTCATGCCGCAGACAACGCTGCCCGCTGTAACGAGATCCGTATCACCGCGCACAGGATCCGTCGAATGAAGGATGGTCGGACGGCGGATGAGCCGCGTAACATGAGGCGTCGCGCGAGGGACGCTTTGCGCTCCATGGGGGAGTTTGATTCGATGACGAAGACGACACTGGGTTGGATCGCCGTCGCGGCAGTCGCCGCGCTCGGTGCCGTGACGGCGGGCTGCGTGACCGGTCCCGGCGGCCCGACTGCCGACGGATTCGTCGGCTCGGAGGCCTGCCAGAAGTGCCACCAGGCGGAGTACCGCACCTGGAAGGACACCCTCCATTCGAAGATGATCCGCACGCCCAAGGACGGCCTGCTCAAGGACGCCGGAACCAACTGGGCGAAGGACGCCAAGGGCGGTGCCGGCCCGACGAAGGGCAACATCGACGGCCAGCCCTACAAGCTCGAGGACGTCCAGCTCGTCGTCGGCTCGTTCTGGAAGCAGCGCTATCTCGTCAAGAACCCGGCCACCGGCAACCTGCAGTTCATGGACCGGCAGTGGAACAGCGTCCACAAGCAGTGGGAGAACTACGGGCAGAGGAACGACTGGGAGACGCAGTGCGCGACCTGCCACGCGACCGGCTACCGGCTGATCTCGTACGACCCGGCGAACCCGGCGGCGCAGAAGGTCGCGATGTCCGAGCACAACACCGGCTGCGAGGCCTGCCACGGACCCGGCGCGAAGCACGTCCAGTCCGGCAAGGGCGCCGATCTCTTTAATCCGGGCAAGGCCAGCAAGGAACAGGCGTCGCTCGTGTGCGGTTACTGCCACGTGCGCAAGGAGAACTACAACTTCAAGACCGCGCAGGACCATCCGCGCGAGGACCAGCCCCATCCGGTGGTCGGGCAGAGCTTCAAGGCCGGCCAGGACGACTGGCGCAAGTGGTATCCGGACAAGATGCTGATCCCGGGCGTCAACCCCGCCCAGCCGTTGAGCAAGAATTACCCGAAAACCGACTTGAACGACGCCTTCTGGCTCGACGAGCAGGGACAGAAGAGCGGGTTCTACGACGCGCGCAAGCACCACGAGGAGTACCAGGACTTCATCCAGTCCTCGCACTACAAGAAGAACGTGCTGAGCTGCTCCGACTGCCACTCGCCGCACGCCGTCGCGGGCAAGACGCTGAGCGACCCCAAGGCGACGTGCGAGGGCTGCCACGGCAAGAAGTACGACGTCGGCAAGATCATGCCCGGCACCGCGAGCACCGCGGCCAACCTGTTCGTGGCCACGCACACGTTCAACCCGAACCAGGCGCGCAAAGGCGGGCCGCGCGCGACGAGCGCGACGAGCGCGCCGGAGTACTTCTACAAGAAATAGCCGCGGCGCCGCGCGGAACCCAAGGGGCGGCTTCGGCCGCCCCTTCTCATTTGACGCAGGTCAGGCGGCTGGCCCTACCGCGGCCAACTGATCGCGGGACCGACAACGCGCCGTCGCGGCGAGCCCGCGCTACATCGACAGGATCCAGCCGACGACCAGCTTCAGATCGTCGTCGCTCATCTTCGCCTCGGGGTGGTCCTTGGCGGCCTTCAGGGTCGCGACCAGCGCGCTCTGCGCGTCCTTCTTCCCCTTGTACTTGGCTGCGATGTCCTTGTACGACGGGCCCACCTTCTTCTTGTCGCTGAGGTGGCACGCCGCGCAACCGCCCTCCTTGGCCGCCGCCTCCGCCTTCTTGGCGTCGACCTGCGCGTAGGCAGCCCCACCCATCGCGAACGCCGCAATGACGCCGGCAACAATGATCGACTTCATGCTCCCCCCTCGTTGGTCGTCGAGTTCACTCGCCAAGGCTGCGATGCTCAGCTCGCCGGCTTTGCCACGTTCAGGTTGACGCCCGGCCAGGCGCGGCCGTGGCAGGCCGGGTTCGAGCAGAACGAGCCGCCCTCGCGGCCGAACTTGATCGGCCCGTGGCACTTCGCGCAGCTCGCGTCGAGCCTGGTGCGGTGGTCGTGCATGAAGTTGGGCGCGTTGTGGTACGGCGGCGGCGACGCCCCGGGAACGATGGTCGGGGCCGCGGTGAGCTTCTCGCCCTCCTTGAAGACCTCGGGCAAGTCGTGGCAGAGCGTGCACTGCAGGCGGATCGCCTGCCCCTTGTCGTTCAGGTGCTTGCCGTCGTGGCACCGGAAGCAGCCGGGGGAGTCGCGGTGTCCGATGTGGTTCGGGAACGACTTCCAGGTGAGCCCCTTCTCCTCGACCGAGGTGTCGAGAAGGATCTCCTTCATTGCCGCCGCAAACTTCTGCTCCTTCTCCTTGTCGTCGGCGGGAACGCTCGCCTTTGCGGTCGACTCGGCGATCAGCTTGTCGACCTTCGCCGTGCGTTCGGCCAGCGGGCCGCTGAGGTCCCCGGCCGCCGCGATCAGCGCTTCGGCGCGGGTCTTCGCGTTCGGTAGGCTCCGGTCGATCCGGCCCGAGGCGATGGCCTGGTTCACAGCGTCGGAGGGATTGCGGAACGGATGCCCCACCTGGTTGTGGCAGTCGAAGCACTCCATGCGCCGCGCCGGTATCGCCTCGAGCGCCTCCTTCGACGCCTTGCTCGTCGCGTCCCGGTAGGTCGTCACCGTGCCGTCGGGCTTGTGGAACTCGACCACCGGCACCTCGCGCCGTTGCGGATCGAGCGCCTTCAGGCGCACGTCGTTTTCGATGTGCCAGTGGATGCCGCGCGCGGGCTTGTCCCGCTCGACGCCCATGCTCGTGTGAATGGTCAGGCGGCTCGCGATCTCGGTGCTGTCCGCGTCGGGAGCGTAGAACTTCCGGATCGCCACCGCATCGAAGTGCTTCGCCGAGGGCCAGTGGCAGCTCTCGCAAGCCTCGCGCGCCGGGCGCAGGGTGCTCGAGGTGAGCGGCCGCTCGTAGCCGACGATCATTCCCCACAGCTCCTTCAGGTGCGTGGGCTTCAGCGCCATCAAGTGCAAGGTCGACACCCTGCCCATGTGGCACTCGACGCAGTTCACCCGCGCGTGGGCGGAGGTCGCGTGGGCGCGCGGCTCCTCGGGGTGGACCGCGTGGCACATGTTCGTGCAGAACGCGTTGCTGTTGGAGTATTCCCAGGCGACGATGCCGCCCGCGGTCAGGACCGCGATCGCGATCAGGCCGATGATGATCGTCATCGCGCCGCCCCACAGCGTCGCCCGCCGGATTCCGAGCCTCATCGCAGCGTGTCTCCTTTGTTCTCGTTCTGGGCCGGCCGCGCCTCGGCACAGCTCATGAGTACTTTATCAGTACGCTGTAGATGATGAGCACGATGGTGACGATCCCCAGCGCGAGCGCGGTGCCCCCAAGGATACGGCCCCCCAGGATGGTCCCGCTGGCGGGCGGCCCGACCTCTTGCGCGGCCAGCCGCCCCTGCTGGGCGAGTCGAGCGTACTCGATCGGCCGCTCCTCGCGCATCTCGTGTTCCGGGACGCGCCCAGTGAAGATGACCAAATCCATCGGGAACTTCTCCGGGCGCAGGTGCCCGTTGAAGAAGTGGATGGTGAAGATGAAGCCCACGGCGAGCAGCGCCTCCTCGCCGTGGACGAGCGTGGCGATGTTGAACACCCAGCCGGGCATGAACTGCGCGAAGAACATCGGGAACCACAGCAGGATGCCCGAGCCGCCGATGATGAACATGCCCCAGAACACCGCCCAGTAGTCGAACTTCTCCCAGTAGCTGAAGCGGTCGAACGCCGGCCGCGGCCCCTTCCCGAGGAACCACTTGAAGTGCCGGTAGATGTCGACGACGTCCTGGGGCTGCGGAACGAGTGAATTGGGCCCCCACAGGATGTCGAGCAGGCTGCCGCGGGCGAACGCGCGGACCGCCACGTGCACGACGTGCCCGACGAACAGGACGATCATGACTGCCGCGCACACGCGGTGGACGATGCCGGCGACCTCGAATCCGCCGAGCAAGCGGATCAGCGGGCCCGACCAGCCGCGGTCGGCGAACAGCAGCGGCAGGCCGGTGAGCGCGCAGCCGATGAAGGTGAACATGAGCAGCACGTGCATCAGGCGCTCGAGGCGACCGAAGCGCAGGTAGTACCGGGCCGCGACGCCGGCCGGGGGTGCCGCCGGCTCCGCCGCCATGCTGACGGCCGGGTTGCTCATTGATTCCCTCCTCCTTCCGCTCCGCGCCGCCGCTCGCGCACGACGCGCAGCGACCGCACGAACCAGAGCACCGTGTGGATGCCGAAGAACACGAACACGCCGATGAGCAGCCAGTCCATGAAGATGCCGGCGTAGTAGAGGACCGGGCTGCGCTCGCGGTCGTGACGGTTTGCATGGGGATCGAACGCGGCGAAATTCGCGTTCGCGCCCGCGTGGCACTTCTGGCAGGTCGCGAGGCGGTTTCCGGGCGCGACGCTCGACGCGGGATCGGAGGCGGGCCGCACGTCGTGCGCATCGTGGCACGAGGCGCAGGTGGCGACCCGCGTATACCCGAGCTTCGTCACCTGACCGTGGAACGTGTCGCGGTACGACTTGATGAAATCCTCGTGGCAGGTCCCGCACTGGGCGATCACCTCGGCCTGCCACTTCGGGACGTCGTGGCGCTGAATGGCGTGCGCGCTGTGGCAGTCGCTGCAACCCGGCCCGGCGGTGATGCCCTTCTGTCGCAGCTTGCCGTGCTTGCCGTCGTCGAATCTCGCGCGGATGCGTTGATGGCAGCTGCCGCACGTGTCGGGCACCTTCGCGCGCGACACGCTGCTTTCGGGATCCGACTTCGGCAGGATCTTGTGCGCCCCGTGGCACCCGGTGCACGTCGGCGCACCGCGCGTCTTCCCGTCCTTGGCCGCGGTAAGCGTCCCGTGGATGCTGTCGTGGTACTTCGCCACGACGTTGCCGCCCGGAAGGTGGGCCTGCTGGATCATCGCCTCGTTCCCGTGGCACGCGCCGCAGGTCGATTCGAGCTTCGTCAGATGCGTCCGCGACTCCGGATCCTTCGCGCGCCGAATGCCGTGCGTGCCGTGACAATCCGCGCAGGACGCCGCGACCTGCTTGCCCGCCGCGCGCGCCTTGCCGTGGGCCGTCGACGCATACGCCTTGACCGCATCCTCGTGGCAGGTCGCGCACTCGACGGGCTTCAGCTTCTCCGCGTGCGGGATCTTCTCGGACGAAACGTCGGCGTGGCAGTCGGTGCACTTGATGCGCAGCGCGCCGTGCACCGAGGCGCTGAACTGCGCCGCGTCGACGCCGATCGGTTTGCCGGTGGAGCCCTTGGCCTCCGGGTCCTTGTGGCACAGGAGGCAGGTGACGTTCGGGCCGGCCCCACCCTTCGCGGCGTCGCCCTGGGCAAGCGCCGTGTCCGCGGCGACCAGCCCCAGCAGCACCAGCCCGGCAACGACACCGAATCGCATCGCCCCCCCTTGATCCCGACCCGCGCTCGCGCGCGCCGCAGCGCGAGCACCCCTCTCGATCGGCAGGGTACTATCGCGCGCCACCGCGCGCCAAGAGTTGATTTAGATCAGACGCCCGCCCGGTGGGCCCGGATCGGCAGAGCGCGCGCCCCGGCGATCGACGGCGCGAGGCGGTGCTTCGAGCCCCCGGGCCGCGTCAGACGACGCCGAACTCGACCTCGTAGCGAACGACGAAGAGATCGAGCTTCTCGGCGGCAAGCAGCGCGAGGAAGCCTTCGGCCTGCGCCCGCGTGCTCACGAAGTGCAGGACGACGGGCAATTCGCCGGCCAGCTCGAAGAAACGCTCGTGGTGCAGGCCGTGCCGGCCGAAGCCCTCGATCGCGCGGAGCGCCGAACCACCCGGGAGCCCCGCAGCGCGCGCCTTCTCGATGAGCCACTCGTACAGCAGGCGCCCGTCGTGGCGACGCTTCTCTGCGACATACACGACGAGCGCGGCGCCTTTCTCCACTTTCTTCTATCCCTTCAGCCAGCGCACCGCGTACATGCCGGCGATCGTGAGGATGATCGATGCGAACAGGTGACTCCCGATGTGCGCTGCCGCCCACGTCCACTGCGCGCGTGCGAGCAGCGCCACCGCCTCGGCCGAGAACGTCGAGAACGTCGTGAGCGCGCCGAGGAATCCGGTGATCACGAAGAGGCGCATCTCGGGCGGGATGCCCGGGTGATCGGCGAAGAGCTGGATCGCGACACCGATGAGCAGGCCGCCCACCGCATTTGCGGCGAGCGTGCCGAGCGGCAGGTCCGGGAGCACCGGGTTGAGCCACGCGCCCAGGCCCCAGCGCAGCCACGCCCCGAGCACCGCACCCACTCCGACCGCTGCCAGGCCGGACGTGGTCGCGCTCACGCCGCGTCTTTCCGTCCGGACGTCCAGCGTGCCGCCGCCGCGTCGTCCGAGCCGCGCGCCTCGACCCAGCGCGCGCCCTCGGGCGTCAGCTCCTTCTTCCAGAACGGCGCGCGCGTCTTGAGGTAGTCCATCAGGAACTCGCACGCGGCGAACGCGTCGCCGCGATGCCCGCTGCTGACCACGACGAGCACGATCTGCTCGGTGGGCTTGAGCTCGCCGATCCGGTGCACGACGGTGACGTCGACGAGGCGCCAGCGCGCGATCGCCTCGTCGACGATCTTCGCGAGCGCCTTCTCGGTCATGCCCGGGTAGTGCTCCAGCGTCATCGTCGCGACCGACTCGCCGTCGTTGACGTCGCGGCAGACGCCGACGAAGCTCGCGATCGCGCCGACCTTCGGATTGCCGGCGCGGAGCTTCGCGATCTCGGCGCCGGCGTCGAAGTCCTCGGTCTGGATCCGGATCGTCGTCATCCCCTCAACCCCCGGTGACCGGTGGAAAGAAGGCCACTTCGTCGCCCGGCTTGACCGGCGTCGCGGGGTCCGCCATGTCCTGGTTCACCGCGACCCGCAGGGCCTTCCCGTTCGCGAGCACCGTGGCCCACGCGCCGCCGCGCGCCATCAAGTGTGCGCGCAGGCTCGCGACGGTCGTCACGTCCGCGGGCAACGCCAGTTCCTCGGCCGAGGCGCCGAGGTCCTCGCGCAGCCTTGCGAAGTAGAGCAGCTTGACCATCGGTCGGTCAGTACAGCAGCTCGGCGAAGGGCAGGAAGCGCACCGTGTCGCCCCGCCTGATGGCGTGCTGCGCCGGGTTGTCGAGCAGCCCGTCGCCCCACACCGTCGAGGTGAGGACGCCCGAGCTCTGGTTCGGATAGAGATCGAGCCCGCCGTCGCGATTGAATCGCACGCGCAGGAATTCGCGGCGCGAATCGGGCTTCGGCCAGTCGAAGTCCGCGCGCGCGGCGTACGTCCTGGCCGCGGTCTCGGCCAGGCCCTGCAGCTTCCGCACGAACGGCCGCACGAACAGCACGAACGTCACGAAGCTCGAGACCGGGTTCCCGGGGAGCCCGATGAAGCTCGCCTCGCTGCCGTCGGCGCGGCGCACCGCGCCGTACGCGAGCGGGCGGCCGGGCTTGATCGCGATGCGCCACAGGTCGAGCCTTCCTTCGGCCGTGACCGCCGGCTTCACGTGATCCTCTTCGCCCACGGACACGCCACCCGAGGTAACGATCACGTCGCTGATCGCCGCGGCCTCGCGCAGCGCCGCGCGCGTCGCCTCGAGCGTGTCCGGCACGATGCCGAGGTCCGCGACCTCGCACCCGAGCATCTGCAGCAGCCCGGTCAGCGTGAAGCGGTTGGAGTTGTAGATCGCGCCCTCGGGCAGCGCCTCCCCGGGCATCACGAGCTCGTTGCCAGTCGAAAAGAGCGCCGCCCGCACCCGCTGGAACACCGGCAGCGACGCGAGCCCGACGGACGCCGCGAGACCGATCTCCTGGGCGCGCAGGCGCGTGCCCGCGTCGAGGATCGTCGCGCCCGCCCGGATGTCCTCGCCGGCGCGGCGAATCCACTCGCCCGGCCTCGGCGCGTGCTTCACGATCACGTCGTCGCCGGCGGCCTCGCACTGCTCCTGCGGCACGACCGCATCCGCCCCCGGCGGGATCGGCGCACCGGTGAAGATGCGCGCCGCCGTGCCCGCCTCGAGTGGCTTGCCGATTGCCCCGGCCGGGATGCGTTGCGCGACGCGCAGCCGCGCCCCGCCGGAAGCGCAGTCGGCGGTGCGCACCGCGTAGCCGTCCATCGCGGTGTTGTCGAGCGGCGGGACATTCAGCGACGAAGTCTGCAGCCGCGCAAGCACGCGGCCCGTCGCGGCCATCGTGGGCACAGTCTCGACTTCACCGACGCCGCGCGCGCCCGCAAGCAGGCGCTCGAGCGCGTCCTCGACCGAAA
Source organism: uncultured beta proteobacterium (assembly GCA_963747775.1). Taxonomy (GTDB): domain Bacteria; phylum Pseudomonadota; class Gammaproteobacteria; order Burkholderiales; family SG8-39; genus JAGVSZ01. The sequence goes on along the minus strand of CAVVGT010000008.1, from coordinate 164,108 downwards.
GCAGGCCCTGGTTCATGCAAGCATCGTCCGCTTCAAGCCGTGGTGGACGAGCACGAAGTCCGCGATCGCGTCGTGGTCGTCAAGCCCGAACTGCGGCAGCGGCGATGCGAACGGCCGGTCCGAGGCGATCGCGACGATGTGCGGATCGTCCGGATGCAGCGGCTGCTTGCCGTTCGCTTCCCGAAAGATCTCGAGCTTCGGCATCGGATAGTGCTTGTAGCCCTCGATGAGCAGCAGGTCGCACGGCGCCATCCGGGCGATCTGCGCCTCGAGCGTCGGCTCCGGGGCACCGCGGAGCTCGTGCATGATCACCCAGCGATGGTCGGAGGCGATCATCACCTCCTTGCAGCCCGCCTCGCGATGCCGGTACGAGTCCTTGCCCGGCCGGTCGAGGTCGAAGTTGTGATGCGCGTGCTTGATGAGCGAGACCGTCAGCCCGTGCATGACAAAGCGCGGGATGAGCTGTTCGATGAGCGTCGTCTTGCCGCTGCCGGACCAGCCGGCGAATCCGAACACTTTCATGGGTCAGGTGGCCGCGACGCCGCGCGCATTCGCGCCCCGGCGTGTGCTGCGAAGCCCTTGATTGAACGGCACGATTCTAACAGGGCGGGGACGGGCACCGACCTTGACGGGGCCAGGGTCTCCGGCGCGGTGATGCGACGCCTTGGCATTGCCAAACACGGGCCCTACGAGCGGGAGCCGCGTTGGCCAACGAGTTGACTCATCGCAAGCCCACCCTACCCTCGACTGCTAACCTGAAAACAGGTTGGACGTATGGACTGGATTGCAACGGCTACTCTGTTGGTGCAAGGCGGTTTCGGCACTCTTGCCGCCTATCTGGCGGCGCATGTGCTGTTGTGTCTGCTGCCTGCCTTCTTTATCGCCGGCGCAATGACCGCGCTGATTCCCAAACAGGCAATCACGCGCTTTCTCGGCCGGAACACCCACAAGAGCGTCTCGTACCCGGCGGCCGCCGCTGCGGGCTCCGTGCTCGCGGTCTGTTCATGCACGATCGTGCCGATCTTCGCCGGCATCTACCGCAAGGGCGCCGGCATCGGTCCGGCGATCACGTTCCTCTTCTTCGCGCCGGCGGCGAACATCCTCGCGCTGGTTTACACGGGCGGGATCATCGGCGTCGACCTGGCGTTCGCGCGCTTCTTCCTCTCGCTGGCGTTCGGCATCGGCATCGGGCTCCTCATGGCGATGATCTTCCGTTCCGAGGACGCCGCGCACGATCGCGCGACCGACGCGCTGTTTGCGGCGCAGGACGCGCACGGCATGAGCCGTGCGGCGCTCGCCTTCCTGGCAGTGTGGGTGGTCCTGCTCCTCGCCGGCACGCTCAAGCTCGGCTTCCTGACCGACACACACTTTTCCCTGATCGCGCCGCTCGCCGGCCTGGACAGCCTGCAGTCGCAGCTCGATTCGCTCGTTCCCTACGATGCCGCGAAAGGGGAAGAAGGCGTCTCGGTGCATGGCCTCGTCCTGATCGCGCTGCTCGCTGCGATCGGGCTCTCCGCCTGGCGCGGCCTGGAGCGCATCCACGACGGTTTCAACCGCTGGACCTGGAGCGCCCTTGCGCTGATCGCGCTCACGCTGCTGGTCGCATCGCTCTCGGTAGAGACCTCGCCCGTCGTCCTGCGCATCGGCTTCACGGGCAAGTTCTTCGGTGTGCTCGCCACGCTCGGGCTGCTCGGTGCGCTCGCCCGCCGGCTCACGCCCGATGAACTGTGCGACTGGCTGTGGGAGTCGTGGCGGTTCGTGAAGCAGATCTTCCCGCTGCTCGTCGTCGGCGTCTTCCTGGTCGGGGTGATCCGCGTGCTGATCCGTCCCGAGTGGATTGAGGCGGTTGCGGGGGAGAACACGATCCTCGCCAATCTCGCCGGCGTCGCCTTCGGCGTCGTCATGTACTTCCCGACTCTCGTCGAGGTCCCGATCGCGAAGATGTTCCTCGACCTCGGCATGCACCGCGGCCCGCTGCTCGCCTACTTGATGGCGGATCCCGAACTCAGCCTGCAGAGCATCTTGATCGTTTCGGCGATCATCGGGAAGCTGAGGACCTGGACATATGTCGGCTGGGTCGCAATCTTCAGCACCATCGCCGGACTTGTCTACGGCGCCTGGGTGGACGGCACGAGTATCGCGCTGGTCGCCGCGTACCTCGTGTCTTTCCTCGGATTGCTCGCGGCCGGGCTGTGGTGGGCAGAGCGCCGCAATCATGTGCCGGCAGGAATGCCGGCCACAATCGAGAAATGAACGGAGGACGACGAATGCTGACGATCAAGATCCTCGGACCCGGTTGCGCGAACTGCCGCCGGGTGGAAGAAGTGGCGCGCAAGGCCGCAACCGACCTCGGCGTCGAGGCCGAGTTCGTGAAGGTCACCGACTACAACGAAATCCTGGCCTACAACGTCCTTACGACGCCCGGCTTGGTCATCAACGACAGGCTGGTCTGCTCGGGCAAGATCCCTGCCCCGAGCTCCGTTGCAGGCTGGATCAACGAGGCGCGCGCGACCTGAACGCGGAGCGCCGGCCCGGCTGATCCGCTTCCGAACTCCGGCCCAGCCTTAGCAGCACCGGCGACGCGGTGGCGGCGCTTCCGTCGCCGCGCTCAAGTTCTGCGAGGCGGCGATCAAAGCAGCCTTGACAACGAGTTCCTCGGGAATCGCCTCGAACCTGCTGCCCCCGACCTCTACCGTCCGGCACTCCGAGTCGCCACACACCGAACAGCACCGGCTGCTTCCGACATTCGCGCCTAACCATTCCTCCATGGGCCGGCCGGCGATCCAGATCCGGTTCGACTCGGACGGATCGGCCTTGAACGCCTTCTCGTCGATCTCGCGCGTCTCGAGCGTTGGCTCGATGCCCAAGGGGGCAAGCGCCGCCTTCAGTTTGCCGACGGCCCGCTGCATCTCCTGATACGTGGCGTTGCAGCGATCGCAGGTCTTGCCCTCCGGGCTGACGAGCCTCTGCCAGACAATCGGTAGCGGTTTCATGACTCTGACTCCCATCGTTGTTCAAGCGCCTCATGGATGCACGAGCGGCCGTCGCCCGTACCACCGCTCGGTGCGATTGACGATCGCCACGACCGACAGCATCACCGGTACCTCGATCAGCACGCCCACCACGGTCGCGAGAGCCGCGCCGGAGTTGAACCCGAAGAGGCTGATCGCGGCGGCGACCGCGAGCTCGAAGAAGTTGCTCGCACCGATGAGCGCCGAGGGTCCGGCGACGCAGTGCGCCACGCCGAAGCGCCTGTTGAGCAAGTACGCGAGCCCCGAGTTGAAGTAGACCTGGATCAGGATCGGCACCGCGAGCATCGCGATCACGAGTGGCTGCCTTAGGATCTGCTCGCCCTGGAAGGCGAAGAGCAGCACCAGCGTCACGAGCAGCGCCGCGACCGAAAACGGCTGGATGCGCCTCAGCGCCGCCTGCAGCCTCACCTCCCCGCCCGTGCGCAGCAAGGCCTTGCGCCATAGCTGCGCGAGGATCACGGGAATCACGATGTAGAGCACCACCGACACGAACAGCGTGTCCCACGGCACCGTGATCGCCGAGAGCCCGAGCAGCAGGCCGACGATCGGCGCGAATGCCACGATCATGATCGTATCGTTGAGTGCGACCTGGCTCAGCGTGAAGTACGGGTCGCCCTTCGACAGCTGGCTCCACACGAACACCATTGCCGTACACGGCGCCGCCGCGAGAAGGATGAGCCCGGCGATGTAGCTGTCGATCTGGTCGGCTGGCAGGTATGGCGCAAAGACGTGGCGGATGAAGATCCAGCCGAGGAGCGCCATCGAGAACGGCTTCACTGCCCAGTTCACGAAGAGCGTCACGCCGATTCCGCGCATGTGCTGCCGGACCTGGCCGATCGCCGCGAAGTCGATCCGCAGCAGCATCGGAATGATCATGACCCAGATGAGGAGACCGACGGGCACGTTGACACGCGCGACCTCCATCCGGCCGAGGGCCTGGAATGGCGCGGGCGCGAGCTGCCCGAGCGCAATGCCGGCGACGATGCAGAGGAACACCCACAGCGTCAGCCAGCGCTCGAAGAAGCCGATCGCCGGTCTTGCCGCAGGCAATGACGCTGCGGTCGCGCTCATCTATTCGCCCTTGTTCCGCAGCTCGCCGATCTGGTCCAGCCGCTTCTGCAGCGTCAGCCGGTCGAGCTTGTCGATCGGCAGGCTCGTGAAGATCGAGATCCGATGGTGGAGCTGGTTGTAAGCGCGGAAGAACGCCTTGCGCTTTACTTCGTCCGATCCCTCAACCGCTGCCGGATCGTCGATGCCCCAGTGCGCGCTGATCGGTTGCCCGGGCCAGATGGGGCACACCTCGCCGGCCGCGCTGTCGCAGACCGTGAAGACGAAGTCCATGCCGGGCGCCCCGGGAGCGGCGAATTCGTCCCAGCTCTTCGAGCGCAGTCCCGCCGTGGGCAGCCGGTTCTTTTCGAGCAGCTCCAGGGCGAACGGGTTCACCGCCCCCTTTGGCTGGCTCCCGGCGCTGATACGCCTTGAATCGCGTTGGCGCCATGCTGTTCAACATCACCTCGGCGAGGATGCTCCGCGCCGAGTTGCCGGTGCACAGGAACAGCGCGTTCAGCGTGCGGTCCATCATGGCCGCCTCAGCAGCACCGGCCCGACTTGGCCCATTCAACGAATTGAACGGGCTGCGCCGCCGGCGCGCAGCAAGCGGAATCGCCCGCGCCCTTCTCGGCGCGCTGCGTGTCGGCCCCGAACACCGGGATCTGGTCGAGCGTGTGGAACGTCTCCCAGGCGATCCCCTGCGGATCGTTGATCCAGTACTTGTCCGACTTCGCGTAGCAGCACGCCGCCTGCGCCTGGTCGAACGCGGCGATCTCGGCTTTCCCCACCTGCGCGCGCAGGGCGGCGAGCTCCTGGTCGGAATCGACCTGCAGACCAAGATGGTCGAGTCCCGGCTTCGCGCCGCGGCTCGAGATCGCGAAGTTCACCCGCGGGTCGTCGAGCATCCACTTGGCGTAGTCGTCCTTCACCACCGCCGGCTGGGTGCCGAAGACCGTCGAGTAGAACCGGATGTTCGCGGCCAGATCGTCGACCGCGACGTGAACGTGGAAGCGCTTCATGGCTTGACTCCTTTCCTGGTGCGTTGCAGACGGACCTGCCCGGGGCCGCAAGCATTGCCTCCGCAGCAGTTCTCGGTGAGGAAGCCGACGAGCGCGTTCATCGATTCGAAGTCGGCCGAGTAGAAGATGAACCGGCCGTCCTGGCGGGGGCGAACGAGCCTCGCCCCGGCAAGCTGCGTCAGGTGGAAGGAAAGCGTGGCCGGCGGGATGCCGAGACTTTCTCCGATCACCCCTGCCGCCCGACCCTCCGGCCCGGCCTGGACGAGCAATCGATAGATCGCCAGCCGTGTTTCCTGGGCAAGCGCGCCGAGCGCCTTGATCGCGTCTGTCGTTTCCATTTTTCCAGAATCTTCGAAATGTCAGAGCTTGTCAAGCCTCGAGTGCAACAAGGTCGAGAGTTGCGGCGGCGTGGCCCCGGCCTGCCGCCAGCGCGCGACGATCGATCTTCGAAGCTGCTGCGTCAGGCGGTTGATTCCATTCTGACAAATCGCTCAGTGAGCTCGGCAAGCTCACGATAGAACGAGTGCTGCGCCCCGGCCTTGACGGCCGCGGCGAACGGCCCGACCCAGGTGCCGAGATGGGCATCCAGGAACCGCTTGCCGAGGCCCGCAACGGCGGCTACCTCCGCCGGGTCGCCGTTTCGCCGGGCCTGCACCTCCTTGAATCGCAGCAGATACAGGAACTCGAGCTCGGCCGCGACATGGTCGGGGAGTTCGCGGAACTCGTCGGCGAGCTCGAATCCGCCCTCGGCATAAAGCGCGAGAACCGCCATCGTCGAGCCCTGCATGAGGCCCTTGTCCGCCTCGAGCCACACCGATCCGTACGGCCGGGCGAGCGCCTGAACGGGCCCGAGGAACAGGCGCGTGTAATCGACCAGCAACTCCTCGGGGTTGGCAGCGGCGAATGCTTCGCCGAGGCGGCGAGCGTGTGCCACCAGGTCCGGATCGACGCGCGCCGCGGCGTCCTGCATTGAATCGAATACCCGCTCCTCGGCGAACTCCGGGCCGGGTTCGTAGTAGCACGCCGCGAGCAGGCGGCAGAGGTCTGCGCGCGCAGCCTCGCGGTCGCTGTCGGGTTCCGCCATCGGCTTCCTTGCCAGAACAAAGGGGGCAGACTGGACCGCCCCCGGCTCTTTCGCTCTCGGCCGCAGCTCAGCCGCGGGCGCTGTACTTGCCGACGTAGTGCACGTTCGGCTTCGTTCCCTTGTCCTCCTGGAGCCGGAACGACTTCTGCGCCTTAAGCACCTTCGCGATGGCCGAATTTGGATCGTCCTGGTCGCCGAAGATGCGCGCCTTCGACGGGCAGACCTCGACGCACGCCGGCTGCAGCCCTTGGCTCGTGCGGTGGTAGCAGAATGTGCACTTCTCGACCACGTCGCCCCGGCGCACCGGATCGACGTCGCCCGCATTCCACTGGTTCAACGTCGGGGTCGTGGCGCCCGCCCGCTGCGCGGTTTCGGCGCCGGACGCCGTACATCCGGGTATGAGCGCGGTCTTGTCGGTCCACTGCGGCTGCGTGTCGGCGTCGGGGCGATTGAAGCTGATCACGCTGTAGGCCTCGCCGTTGAGGCTCTCGTCGCCGAGCGTCCGATGGCTGTACGGGCACGCGCTCTGGCACTTCCGGCAGCCGATGCAGAGCTCGTCGTCGTGCATCGTGATGCCTTCCGGGGTCTTGTACATCGCCTTTGGCGTGACCGGGCAAGCCGCAACGCACGGCGCCTCCGTGCAGTGGTTGCACAGCACCGGCATCACCCAATGGGTGACGTTCGGGAAAGTGCCCTCCGTCCTCATGAGGAAGTCGGCCCAGTTGTAGCTCTGGCCGTCGGCGCGGTTGCGGGTGTTGTTCTCCGCCTTGCAGGCGAATGCACAGGCGCCGCATCCCACGCAGCGCGCGAGGTCGATGACCATTCCGAGTCTTGTCATCCTGTTCTCCGTCGATGCGCGGTTGCGGATCAGACCTTCTGGACCGTGCACGCCGGTGAAGCCGCCGTTGCGCGCCGTCGCGCCGCTCAGGCGGTCGTAGTCGTCGACCAGGATGTCGTTGTTGTTGCCGCCGCGCGGCCTGCGCCTTCGTGTAGTCGGCAGCGGCGACCCGGCCGTAGGCCCAATGACCCTGCCCGTAGCACTTCGTGACCGTGCCGGGCCGCACCCCTTCCCAGAGCTTGAGCTTGTGTGACCATCGCGCCCGCCGGCGAGGTCACCTTCACCGTGTCGCCCGTCTTCAGCCCGAGCTTCGCGCCGTCGGCCGGGTTCATCTTCAGCACGTCGCCCCACGAGACGTCGCCCGGGTCGACCTTCTTGAACTCCTGATACCAGGCGAGGTTCGCCGAACGGCCTTCGCGGTTGAGGCGCGACTTGTAGTCGACGAAGGTCGAACGGGTACTCGGCGAGGCCCCCGTGGCGCTTCGGCGGTTCGTAGTGCGGCACGAAGGCGACCTCGCCACGCGCAACGTAGCCGCTGACGCCCAGGATGTCGTCGACCGTCGTCGTTGAACTTCTTCGCGTGCTCCTCGAGGCCCTTCTTCGCGGTCTCGCTGTAGAACTCGAACTTCTTGGTGGCGGTCGCGAACTTGCCGCCCCAGCCCTTCTTCAGGGTGTACTTCGATCCGCTGAAGATGCCCTTCTGCCGGAAATCAGCCCAGCCCTGCGAGCGGGGCGTCGCCCTTGAGCGGCTCCTTCGGCATCCACAGCGACGCGCTGCTGATCTTGGCGGCGATCTCGGCGAACTCCATGGCGTTCGTCGGCGCCTTGCCGGTTTCGGGATCCTTGAACTCCTTCGAGTAGTAGTCGAAGAGATTCGGGAAGCCCTTGGCCTTGAGCTTCTCGGCCAGCAGCCAGACGACCTCGGTCTCCTCCTGCTTCACGTCCCACAGGCGCTTCACCGCGCCCTGCTGGATGGACGCGTAGCCGTAGCCGTTGCCCATGTTGGTGACGATCGACCAGCCTTCGGCCGAGTTGAAGGTCGCAGGCAGCACGATGTCGGCGAACTGCGTCATCTCCGACGGGTTCGTCACCATGTGCACGAAGAAGGGTACCTTCGCCATGGCCTTGTCCCAGCGCTGCGCGCCGGTGCAGGAGAAGTTGAAGTTCGCCCAGGATGGCGATGAACACCTTGACCGCGCCCGGGTCCTTCAGCATGCCGTTGGCGACGTTGTTGGTGACCACGCCGCTGCCCGGCCGCGCGTTCATCATCGCCGGCATGTCCTTGGCGCCGCGGCCGTCGAGCTTCCTGAACTTGCTCGCGCCCTTGGCGATGTCGTCGAGGTAGGCGTCGGATTTCGGGAACGCGGCGATCGGGACGCTGCTCGCCTGCCAGACGCCGCCCTCGACGTCGATCGAGCCGAGCAGGCCGTTCAGCGCGTGCACCGCCATCGCGGCGTAGGTGCCGCGCGGGTTCATCGCCACGCCGGGGCCCATCCAGACGGCGGTCTTCGGCGCGCTCTTGCCCATCGCGCGCGCCACGCGCACGATTTGCGCGGCCGGGATCAGCGTCTCCTTCTCGGCCCAGGCCGGCGTGCGGTCCTTGAGCTCGAGGTTCCACCACTTCACGACGCCGTAGGTTTCCTTTTCGACGAAGGCCGCCTCGTCGACGACTTGACCGGCGACGAACAGATTCTTACCGTCCTTGAAGTCCCCGACGAACTCGCGGCTCCACAGGCCCTCGGTCAGCAGCACGTGCGCCATGGCACCCGCCAGCGCCCCGTCGGTTCCGGGCTTGACCGGCAGCCATTCCTGCGCCTTGGCGGCGACGTTGGACAGGCGCGGGTCGACGGCGATCACCGTGCCGCGCGCGACGATCTCGTGGAAGCGGACGATCGTGTTCGGGACCTCGCGGTTCGAGGCGAGCGGGTCCGTGCCCCAGAGCACGAGGCAGTTCGTCTTCTCGAGGTCGTAGTCGCGGTAGCCGAAGAAGCCCTGCGTGAGCCCCGGCCCCATCTTCTCGGCCTCGGCGCAGATCGCGCTGTGCGAGAAGTAGTTCGTGGTGCCGAAGATCTGCGGCAGCGCGCCGTACAGGAGGTCGGTGGACGTCGGCGAGTAGCGTCCGCGCATGTACACGAGCTTGTGCGCCTCGTTGTTCTTGCGCAGCTCGATCATGCGGTCGGCGATCGAGTCGAGCGCCTCGTCCCAGGTGATCGGCACGAACCTCGGATCGATCCCGCGGCCCTTCTGCGCATTGGTGCGCTTCATCGGCACCTTGATGCGGTCGGGGTCGTAGACCTGCTGCGGGATGAGGTGGCCGCGCGGGCAGACGTAGCCGTGGTTGGTCTTCGAGAGCGGATTGCCGCGCACCCGCACAGCACGTCCGTCCTGGACGAAGAGCTGGATCGCGCACCACTGGGTGCAGCCCTGGCACGTGCTCGCGACCCACTCTCCTTTCGCGGGACCCGCCGGCTTCGCCTTGCGGACCGCCATGGCGCTGGTTTCCGGTTGCGTCGGCGCAGCCGGTGGCCAGCATTGTTGGCGGTCGCGGCCGACGCCTTGATGAATTCCCGTCTTGTCAGTCTCATGTGGACGCGCCCCTTCGCAAAACGGTGATGTAGCAAATACCTACTTGCAGGCCATGCTGCACTGCGGAGGGGCGCACGTTTTGATGACAATCAAAACGTCGGAACATCAGAAACGGCTAATTCTGTAACGCTCCCGGTAACATTCAACGAGAAGACCGAGTAACTCAGTTTGTTACCGGGCACGTCCGCGGGCGCTGCCGCAGCCGGGCTCCCCTATCTGCCGCCGAACGTCCGAGGCATGCAGACGCGTCGTGCATGCCCACTGTCGTCGGGGACCGTCGCGATCCGTACCTCGACGCCATACACGAGGCGCAAATGCTCGGCGGTCACCGCCCGCTCCGGCGTGTCGGCGCACAGCAACGTTCCTCGGTGGAAGAGCGCCACGCGGTCCGCGCACAGGAAAACCTGGTCGGGATCGTGCGTGGCCATCACGACTCCGATGCCGGTGTTAGCGAGCGCGCGCACCTGCTCGAGCACCTTCACCTGGTTTCCGAAGTCGAGGCTCGCGGTCGGCTCGTCCATGACGACGATCCGCCCCTCCTGCGCGAGCGCGCGGGCGATCAGCGCGAGCTGGCGCTCGCCGCCGGAGATGCGCGTGTACTCGGACTCGGCGAGATGGGAGAGACCCATGCGTGCAATGGCGTCATCGGCCACGGTCGCGGTCGTGACGCGAAGGCGCCGCGAACACGCCGAGGTGAGCGGTGCGCCCCATGAGGACGATGTCGCGCACCGTGAACGGAAAGTAACCCGCATGGGCTTGCGGGACGTAGCTCAGCCGTCGCGCGACGTCCGCGCGCGCGAGGCGGGCGAGGTCGCTTCCGTCGACGAGCGACCGCCCCGCCCTGCGGGGCGAGCAAGCCGAGCAGCGTCCGGAAGAACGTCGTCTTGCCGCCCCCGTTCGGCCCGAGCAGGCACACGATCTCGCCCGCTTCGAACGCGAGCGTCACGCCGCGCCCGACCGGATGGCCGGGATACCCGAAGGCGAGATCGCGCGCCTCGAGCCGCATCACTGCCAGCTCCGCCGTGCGGCGACGAGCTGCCACAGGAAGAGCGGCGTGCCGACGAACGCGGTCAGGACGCCGAGCGGGATCTCGATCCGCGCCACCGTCCGCGCCAGCGTATCGACGCCGAGCAGAAACGCCGCACCGAGAACGACCGCGGTCGGCAGCAGGCGCCCGAAGTCGGGCCCGACCAGCAGGCGCGCGAAGTGCGGGATCAGCAGGCCGATCCAGCCGACGATGCCGGAGATCGACACTGCCGCCGCCGTCATCAGCGTCGCGCAGGCGATGACGGCGATGCGCGTCCGGGCGGTCTCCACGCCGAGCGCGCTGCGCCTCCTCGTCGCCGAGCGACAACAGGTTGATGCGCCAGCGCAGCAGCCACAGCGGGACGAGCGCGCGAGCATCATCGGCGCCGCCGACACGAAGTCGTCCCGGTTGGTCGCCGCGAGACTGCCGAGCAGCCAGAAGGTGATCGCCGGGAGCTGGTTGTAGGGATCGGCGAGGTACTTGAGCAGCGCCACGATCGCGCCCAGGAGCGCGCCGACGACCACGCCCGCGAGCACCAGCACCAGGATCGGGTCGTGGCCGCGCACCGTGCTCGCCGTGAAGTACACGAGCGCGACCGCAGCCAGGCCGAACGCGAACGCGAGCCCCTGGATCGCGAAGACGTTGCAGCGACAGGAAGATTCCCAGCACCGCGCCCACCGCCGCGCCGGAGGACACGCCGAGGATGTCGGGCGACACGAGCGGGTTGCGGAACAGGCTCTGATAAGCGGCCCCCGCGGCGGCGAGCGAGGCGCCGACGGCGAGCGCCGCCAGCACCCGCGGGAGGCGCACGTTGACCACCACCGTCTCGATCGTCGCGGGGAGGCCGTGCGGCACGCCGGTGACCTTGCTCCAGAGCAGCGCCGCGAGATCGCCGGGCGCGACCGGGTACCGCCCGACCGCGAACGCCGCGAACAGCGCGGCACCGAGCACCGCGACCGCGCCGGCCGCCACGAGCGCGGTGCGCGCCGACATCAGGCGGGCTGCGGGCGCACCGAAACGAGGAGCGCGTCGAGTTGCGCCTCGGTCGGCGACTGGTGATACATCCGCGCGTAAAAGTCTCGGACGATCGGCCGCAAGTCCTCCGAAAACGTCTCCGGGTACAGCACGCGGCACAGCCAGTGCAGGCCGATCAGGCGGTTGACGGAGGGCGGGAAGTCGATCCAGCCGAACGGCGCATTGGGCGCGAGATACACGCGCCCGGACTTCACCCCCGCGATCTCCCGCCAGAGCGGGTCGCGACGCACCGAGGCGAAGAAGTTCGGGTCGATCGTCACGATCACCTCGGGGTTCCAGCGCAGCACCTGCTCGACCGACACCTGCACGAGCCCGCCGCGCCCGAGCTCCGCCGCGACGTTCACCGCGCCGACCTGCTCGATCGACTCCATGTTGATCGATCCCGCGAGCCCGGTGTCGAGACCGCGCGGGCCGCGGCCGTAGTAGACGCGTGGTCGCCTCGCCGGCGGGATCGTCGCCACGCGCCGCGCGATGTCGGCGATGGTCTCGCGGGCGTAGCGCGCGAGGTCCGCGCCGCGCTTCTCCTCCCCGATGATCCGGCCGAACTGTTCCATCGAGTCGGCCATCCGGTCGAAGTCGCCGTCGAGCAGCACGTAGGGAATGCCGGTCTGGGCCTGCACGCGGTCGGCGAGCGACACGTAGGTCGGCGTGACCGCGCCGTAGTCGAAGATGAGATCGGGCCGGGCGGCGATCACGACCTCGACATTCGCCGTGTTGCCGCGCCCGGTGAGGCGCCCGAGCGCGGGAAGATCCGCGTACTTCGGCGCGACGAACGGCCGCTCGTAGTCGCGGAAGGGGGACGTCCAGCCGATGAGCTTGTCCGGCGCGACCGCGAAGGCGAGCACGCTCGCCGGCGGGCCGGCGGCGTAGACGCGCTCGACCCGCGCCGGGATCGCCACCTTCCGGCCGGCTCCATCGACGATCTCGCGGCGCGCCTGCGCCCACGCGACCGCGGGCGCGAGCGCGGCGACGGCCACGCCGGCAAGGAAGCCGCGGCGCGAGGTGCGCACGGGGAGCCGGGCGCGTCTACTTGCCGACGATCACCTCCGAAGCCTTGATGATCGCGGTGGCGGCGTCGCCGACCTTCAGCCCGAGATCGTCCACGGCTTCGACGGTGATCGACGACGTGATGACGATGCCGGGGGCAATTTCGATCTTCACATGCGCCGTGGTCTGGCCGCGCTTGACGGCGACGACCTTTCCAGGGAATACGTTGCGTGCCGAAAGCTTCATGGGAGACTCCTAATCGGGCGGCGCCGATCAGCGCCCCGCGTTCGGAAAGAATAGCTGCTGGCCATTGATCGTGTACTGCGCGATCGCGCGCTGGCCGTCTGGCGAGACCACCCAGTCGACGAACTTCTGGCCGAGATCCTTTTTCACGTGCGCGTGCCTGGCCGGGTTCACGAGCATCACACCGTACTGGTTGAAGAGGCGCTTGTCGCCCTCGACGACGATGCCCAGGTCGCCGCGATTCTTGAACGAGAGCCAGGTGCCGCGGTCGGCGAGGATGTACGCGTTCATCGAGGAGGCGGTGTTGAGCGCCGGCCCCATCCCCGACCCGGTCTCGCGGTACCAGGGGCCTTTCTGCGCAGGCATGTCGATCCCAGCCTCCTTCCACAGGCGCAGCTCCGCAGCGTGCGTGCCGCTCTTGTCGCCGCGCGACACGAACGGCGCCTGGGCGGCCTGGACCTTCTTCAGCGCGGCGGTGATGTCCTTCCCTCCGGCGACTCTCGCCGGATCGCTTTTCGGCCCGACCAGCACGAAGTCGTTGTACATGACGTCCTTGTGCTCGATTCCGTAACCCTCGCTCACGAACTTGCGCTCCGCGGCCGGGTCGTGCACGAACACCACGTCGGCGTCCCCGCGACGCGCCATATCGAGCGCCTGGCCGGTCCCTAGCGCGACGACGCGCACCTGGACGCCGGTGCTCTTCTGGAAGATCGGCAGGATGAATGCGAAGAGGCCGGATTGCTCGGTCGAGGTCGTCGAGGCGACAGTGATGAACTTCTCCTGCGCGTAGCCCGGAAGGGCGAGTAGCGCGGCAAGGAATGACGCGAAGACGAGACGACGTGGACCTACCATAGCAATTCTCCCATTAAGAATGCCGCGGCCTCCGGACAAGCGGGACCGGTGAAGAAGCGGACGGCGGAGGCGCGCTCCGCGACTCGTCCGTTGTGCAGGAACACGATCTCGTCGGCGAGCCGCCGGGCCTGGCCGAGGTTGTGCGTGACCATGACGATCTTGGTGCCGCCGGCGTGGATCGCGGCGATCGACGACTCGATCTCGTGGGTCGCGCTCGGGTCGAGGTTCGCGGTGGGTTCGTCGAGGAACAGCACTTCCGGGTTGAGCGCCCACGCGCGCGCGAGCGCGAGCCGCTGCTGCTCGCCGCCGGACAGCACCCGCGCCGGACGATCCGCCAGATGCGTGAGCCCGACGCGCTCGAGCGCGGTTCGTGCACGAGTATCGCGCTCGGCCGCGCCCACGCCGGCCACCTTCAGGCCGTACGCCACATTCGCCAGCGCCGAGCGGCGCAGCATCACCGGCCGTTGAAACACCATCGCCTGCCTCCGCGCGCCGTTGCCGGGCGCGTGGGCATTCCAGTCGATTCGGCCCGCGGTCGGCGCCAGCAGCCCGTGGCAGAGACGCAGCAGTACGCTCTTCCCGGCCCCGTTCGGCCCGAGGATCACGCGTCCGCGAGCCGCCCTCGATGACGAGGGAGACGTCGTCGACGATCCGCCGGCCCCCCGCCTCGAAGCACACGTGCTCGAGCGTGAGCGGCAGCAGCGAGACGCGCGCTCTCATCGCGGCGTCACCCATAGCGGCGCTGCGCCGCCTCCTTCACGAGGTAGGCCGCGGCGTTCAGCGTCAGCACGATTGTGACCAGGATGACCCCGAGCCCCAGCGCGAGCGGCAGGTCGCCCTTGCTGGTCTCGAGTGCGATCGCGGTCGTCATGACGCGCGTGACGCCGTCGATGTTGCCGCCGACGATCATCACCGCTCCGACCTCGGCGGCGGCGCGCCCGAAGCCGGCAAGTACCGTCGTCACCAGAGAGAACTTGGTGTCCCAGAGCAGTGTCAGCGCCGACTGCACCGGCCGGGCACCGAGCGAGTGCAGCTGCTCCTGGTACTCGCGCCACGCGTCCTCGACGGCCTGGCGCGCGAGCGCCGCGATGATCGGGGTGATCAGAATGGCCTGCGCGATGATCATCGCGGCGGGCGTGAACAGGATCCCGAGCGCGCCCAGCGGGCCCGCGCGCGACAGCATGAGATAGACCACCAGGCCGACGACGACCGGCGGCAGCCCCATCAGGGCGTTGAGCACCACGATCAGCGTCTTGCGCCCGGGAAAGCGCGCCACGGCGATCGCCGCGCCGAGCGGCAGTCCAACGAAAGTCGCGAGCACGACCGCGGTGAGGCTCACGCGCAGGCTGAGCAGTACGATCTCCACCAGCTGGGGATCGAGCTGCCCGATCATGGCGAGTGCTTCCCGGAAGGCGAGTTGAATCGTGTCCACGTGTGCCGGAGGGATTTTTCGAGCGCTTGTGCCAATCGGCACCCAGCTGCCAATTGGCCGTATGGATGCCAGCGGATGCTAGCCTGCCGACGCCTCACGTGAAATATGCAAGACTGCGCATATGAGCCGGGTCCGCAAGCTGGTTGCCGAAGTCGCCTGGCGCGTTCTCGGGCCGCAGCGGGAGGCACTCGATCCGCGCATCGTCCCGCTGCTGGCAGCGATCCGTCGCGAAGGGACGCTGCGTGCGGCGGTGGTCACGGCCGGCGTGTCGTATCGGGCCGCGTGGGGCCTCCTCGCGGCGGCCGGCCAGGCGCTAGGCGCGCCGCTGGCCGTCTTCGAACGCGGACGCGGCGCGCGGCTCGCGCCGCTCGGCGAGCGGCTCCTCGCGGCGGACGCCGCAGCGCAATCGGCGCTCACGGCGGCGGGGGCGGAGTTCGCGCTTGCGCCGTCCCGGGCCCGACCGGTCGCTACCCCGAGACCGCTGTCATTGCGAATCTCGGCCAGCCACGACCTCGCGCTCGCCGCGCTCCGCGATGCATGGGTGGGCGCCGGCACGCTGGCGGTCGAACTCGACACGCACGGGAGCGTCGAGAGCCTGGCGGCACTGCGACGCGGCGAGGCGGACGTTGCCGGCTTCCATGTCGAAGCCGACGGGCTCGGCGCCGACGAGCTGCTGCGCGGGCTCGATCCACGTCGCGATGTGCTCCTGCGCTTCGCCCGCCGCCGGCAGGGGCTGATCGTGCCGCGCGGCAACCCGCGCCGCGTGCGGACGCTCGCCGACGTCGCGCGGCGTCGGCTGCGTTTCGTGAACCGGCAGCGGGGTTCCGGAACGCGCGTGCTCGTCGACCAGCTCCTGCGCGCCCAGGGTATCGACGCCGCCGCCCTGCGCGGCTACTCGACCGAGGAATTCACCCACCTCGCGGTCGCGGCCACGGTGGCCGCCGGAAAGGCCGACGCGGGCTTCGGCCTGGAGGCGGCCGCCCGCCAGTTCGGGCTCGGCTTCGTGCCGGTCGCGGCCGAGCGCTATCTCTTCGCGTGCCGGCGCACCGCGCTCCGGTCGCCCGGCGTGCAACGGTTTCGCGCATTGCTCGCAAGCGCCGCCACGGGCCGCATCGTGTCCCGGCTCGCGGGCTACACGCTCGACGCACCCGGCGAGCTCACCGAGGCCGAGTCGCTGCGTCCCGCTTAGGCTTGCGCCCCGCTTGCGCCGGGCGCTATAGTGCGTACACGCGGGGATGCGCGGCCTCCCCGGCTCAAGACGGTGTCCCGTCCAAGCGTTGCGACCTCGTCCGCTTTTTCGGAGGATCGCCATGGACACCGTCGCCTCGATCTCTGTTCCCGTCGCTTCGCTCCCTGCTCGGCACGCCGCGCGCGCCGCTCGTCGTCGACGTGCGCAAACCGCCCGCCTTCGACGCCGATCCGCTCATGATCGCCTCCGCCATCCGGCGCGGGCATGACACGGTTGCCGACTGGGCCGCCGCGTTGCCGCCGGGGCACGAGGTCGTGGCCTACTGCGTGCATGGCCACGAAGTGAGCCAGGGTGCGGCGCGGGCGCTCTCCGCACGCGGGGTCAACTCGCGGTACCTCCAAGGCGGCATCGAGGATTGGAAAGCGGCCGGCGCGCCGACCGTCCGCAAGCTGCCGGAGATTGGTCACGGGTCGACTGGGGCTACTCGGTGGGTGACGCGGGAGCGCCCCAAAATCGATCGCGTTGCCTGCCCCTGGCTCGTGCGTCGCTTCGTCGACCCGCTCGCCGCATTCGACTACGTGCCGCCGGAGCGCGTGCTCGAGGCGGCACGCGAGCGCAAAGCGGTGCCCTACGACGTGCCCGGCGTGCAGTTCTCCCACCGCGGCGAGCGCTGCAGCTTCGACGCGATGCTCGAGGACTTCGCGCTGCACGAGCCCGCGCTCGACGCGCTCGCGGTCATCGTCCGCGGCGCGGACACGGCACGTCTCGATCTCGCGCCGCAGGCGGCCGGACTGCTCGCCGTCTCGCTCGGCCTGTCGCGCAACTTCGCCGACGATGCGGCGATGCTCGAGGCGGCCATGCCGGTCTACGACGCGCTCTACGCGTGGTGCCGCGAGGCGCAGGGCGAAGCGCACAGCTGGAACTACCCGTCGTGAACACGGCCGCAGAACGAGTCGCCACTCCGCCCGCCGCCGTCAGCTTCTGGCAGGCGTTCGCGTACTGGCTGAAGCTCGGCTTCATCAGCTTCGGCGGTCCGACCGGGCAGATCGCGATCATGCATCAGGAGCTGGTGGAGCGGAAACGCTGGATCTCGGAGGGACGCTTCCTCCACGCGCTCAACTACTGCATGCTCCTGCCCGGCCCGGAGGCGCAGCAGCTCGCAACCTATATCGGCTGGCTCATGCACCGCACCTGGGGCGGCATCGTCGCCGGCGGCCTGTTCGTGCTGCCGTCGCTCTTCATCCTGATCGCGCTCTCGTGGATCTACATGCGCTTCGGCGACGTGCCGGCGGTCGCCGCGCTGCTCTACGGGATCAAGCCAGCGGTCACCGCGATCGTTGTCTTTGCCGCGTACCGAATCGGGTCACGCGCGCTGAAGTACAAGCCGCTCTGGCTCATCAGCGTCGCGGCGTTCGTCGCGATCTTCGCGTTCGCCGTCCCCTTCCCCGCAATCGTCCTCACCGCCGCGATCATCGGCGCGATCTGGGGTCGCCTCGCGCCCGAGCGTTTCCGGGGCGGCGGCCACGGGGCGGCGGCGAAGTCGGTCGCGCCTGCGCTGATCGACGACGGCATGGTGCTGCCGCACACCCGGTTCAGCGCCGGAAAGGTGGCTGTATTCGCGGTCGTCGGCCTCGCGCTCTGGCTCGCCGTGCTGGGTGCGCTCGCGAGCGCCTACGGCTGGCAGGGCACGCTGACGCAGATCGGTTGGTTCTTCACCAAGGCGGCGCTGCTGACCTTCGGCGGCGCGTATGCCGTCCTCCCGTACGTGTACCAGGGCGCCGTCGAGCACTACGGCTGGCTCACGCGCGATCCAGATGATCGACGGGCTCGCGCTCGGCGAAACCACGCCGGGTCCGCTGATCATGGTGGTCGCGTTCGTCGGCTTCGTCGGCGCGTGGGCGAAGGCGCTGTTCGGTCCCGAGGCGCTCCTCGCCGCCGGCGTGGCCGGCGCGGCGGTCGCGACGTTCTTCACGTTCCTGCCCTCGTTCGTGTTCATCCTGGTCGGCAGCGCCGCTCGTCGAGTCGACCCACGGCGACATCCGCTTCACCGCGCCGCTCACCGGGATCACGGCGGCAATCGTGGGCGTGATCGTCAATCTCGCGGTGTTCTTCGCGTGGCACGTGTTCTGGCCGCAGGGGTTCGCCGGGCCGACCGACTTCTTCTCGATGGTCCTGGCGATTGCCGCGCTTGCCGCCCTCTGGCGTTTCAAGGCGGGCATCATCCCGGTCATCGCCGCGTGCGGCGCGGCCGGACTCGTGCATCATCTCGTCCGGACGATCACCTGAAGAGGGGCTGCAGCATGAGTGCGTATCTCGTCGCGATCGGCAGCGTGAAGGACCCGGAGGCCTATCAGGAGTACCGCACGCTCGCCGCGGCAGCGATCAAGCAGTACGACGGGCGCTTTCTCGCGCGCGGCGGGAAGAGCGAGGTGCTGGAGGGCAGTTTCCCCGGTCCGCGGGTCGTGATCGTCGAGTTTCCCAGCCTCGAGCGCGCGCGGGAGTTCTTCCACTCGCCGGAGTATCAGGCGGCGCGCGAGAAACGGCTGGCGGTGGCCGACCTCAACCTGGTGATCGTCGAGGGCGCTTAAGCGATCGGCTTCGTGCCGACGTGAATGCAGGCGATGCCGAACGTGAGGTTGCGGTAGCGCACGTCGGCGAAACCGGCGCGCTCCATGATCGCCTTCATCTCTTCCTGGTCTGGAAAGCGACGGATCGACTCGATCAGGTAGTTGTAAGCCTCGGGCGCACGCGCGACCCACGCGCCAAGACGCGGGATGACGGTGAAGGAAAACAGGTTGTAGAAGGGCCGGATCGGCGCCCAGGCCTTCGAGAACTCGAGGCAGAGGAAGCGCCCGCCCGGCTTCAGCACCCGGCGGATCTCCGCCAGCGCCGCCGGCATGTCGGTGACGTTGCGGATGCCGAACGAGATCGTGAGCGTGTCGACGGCGTGATCGGCGAACGGGAGTCGCTCCGCGGCCCCGGCGAGCCAGACGAGCGCGCCGCGGCCGCGCTGCCGCCCCGCCTCCATCATCGCCACGCTCGGGTCGCACACGGCCACCAGCCGGTCCGCGCCGGCCATCCGCGCCGCGATGTCCCCCGTGCCGCCGGCCAGATCGACGATGACCTGGCCGGCGCGCGGCGCCGCCATCCGCGCGAACGCGCGCTTCCAGAGCCGGTGCGTCCCCATGCTCATCAGGTCGTTCATGAGGTCGTAGCGCGGCGCGACGGTGTCGAACACCCTGCGGATGCGCCGCTCGCGCTCCGCCGGATCGACCTCCTGAAAACCGAAGCTGCGCGAGAGCTCGCTCATGGTGCGACCGCGCGCGGCGCTAGCGCGCGACGAGCGCGATCGCGAGGAGGAGCCCGAAGGCGAGCTCGAGCTGGGCGGTGCGCTCGAGGAAGACGTTGATCGCGGCGGTGATCGGTGCGCGCCAGAGCGCCGCGACGAGAGCGACGCCGAGCGGCGCGACCACGAACGGAAGGACGAGCCACGCGCCCGCGTGCGTGAGCATCCCGAGCAGCGGCAGGAGCAGGAACGGCACGGCCAGGAGCGCCGCGAACTCGACCCGCGTGGCCGCGCGTCCGATGCGGACCGCGAGCGTGATCTTGCCCGCCTGCGCATCGCTGTCGAGATCGCGGTAGTTGTTGACCACCAGCACGGCCGAGGCGAGCGCGCCCAGCATCACCCCGGCAACCAGGGCCGCGCCCGACAGGCGGCCGGTCTGCAGATAGTGGCTGCCGGCAGTAGCGACCAGACCGAAGAACACCATCACGAAAATCTCGCCGGAGGCGGTGTAGGCGATCGGTCGCGGGCCGCCGGTATACGCGATCCCCGCGCCGACCGATGCCAGCCCGATCGCGAAAATCGGCCAGCCGCCCACCGAGACCAGGTACGCGCCGAGCACCATGGCGAGACCGAAGCTCGTCGCCGCCGCGCGGCGCACGTCGGCCGCGGAGAGCCAGCCCATCGCGGTGGCGCGCGGCGGCCCGAGCCGATCGGGCAGGTCCGCGCCGCGCTCGTAGTCCCCGACGTCGTTGAAGAGGTTCGTGCCGATCTGGATCAGCATCGCTGCGACGAGCGCGACGACGGCGACGATCCAGTCGATCGCGCCCGCGTCGCGCCACGCCAGGGCGGTGCCGACCACGACCGGGACGACGGCGACGGAAAGAGTGGGCGGGCGCGCCGCGGCCCACCACGCCCGCAGCGGGGTGGGCGCTGCGGCGGCGGCGGCGCTCGCGGACGTCGGCGTGCGGTCGGTCACGCGGCGTCCGGATTGATCGTTCGAGGGTTCTTCACGCAGTTCCAACCTGACTCCGGCGAGCGAAACGATTCTAGCATCGCCACCCCGGGTGCCGGCCACCCGTCCGGACGCGATTGCGCCGGCGATCCGCACAACTTCTGATCTCGGACAAACCGGCGAGAACGGCGCGCTTCGAGAATCGACGCTTTCGCCCCATCCAGGGAGGAACGCTCATGGCCGGCAAGCGAGACACCGACACCCCGAACGGCAGCCCGACCGAGAATGGGGCCCGCCCGGCGGGCCGCACGCCCCGCGCGCGCCCGGTGGCCGACGGCGACACCGGCCCGCTGGACAGCCCCGAATCCGCCGAGCGCTTCACCGTCGCCCAGAACGCGACGGCCGCCGAGCTCGCGCAGGTGAACGCGCTCGAGGACATCCTGTCCGGGCGGGCGGCCACCGAAGCCACGGCGCTCATGAAGATGCTGCTCAAGCAGCAGCAGGCGCGGGCACGCGAGGCGCCTCCCGCACCCGACGAGGAACTGTCTCCGGACTGGCGCAAGGGCGGCTATCCGTACAAGAACCTCCTTTCGCGCAAGGGCTACGAGAAGCAGAAGTACCGACTTCAGGTCGAGCTGCTCAAGCTGCAGTCATGGGTAAAGGACACCGGTCAGCGCATCGTGATCATGTTCGAGGGGCGCGACGCCGCCGGCAAGGGCGGGACGATCAAGCGCTTCATGGAGAACCTCAACCCGCGTGGCGCGCGGGTGGTCGCGCTGGAAAAGCCGACCGAGGTCGAGCGCGGCCAGTGGTACTTCCAGCGCTATATCCAGCACCTCCCGACGGCCGGCGAGATCGTGCTGTTCGACCGGTCCTGGTACAACCGCGCAGGCGTCGAGCGGGTGATGGGCTTCTGCGAGCAGCAGGAGTACCTCGAGTTCATGCGCCAGGCGCCCGAGCTCGAGCGCATGTTGGTGCGCGACGGCTTGCATCTCATCAAGTACTGGTTCTCGGTGAGCCGGGACGAGCAGCGACGCCGCTTCAAGGAACGGGAGGTGCACCCGCTCAAGCAGTGGAAGCTCTCCGCGATCGACACCGCGTCGCTCGACAAGTGGGACCACTACACCAAGGCGAAGGAGGCGATGTTCTTCTACACCGACACCGCCGACGCGCCCTGGACGGTGATCAAGTCCGACTGCAAGAAGCGCGCGCGGCTGAACGCGATGCGCTACCTCCTCCACGCGATGCCCTACGCGAAGAAGGACATCGAGCGCGTCGGGCCCCTCGATCCGCTCATCGTCGGCCGGGCACACGTCGTGTACGAGCGCGGCGAGAAGGTCTCGCAACCCATCCTCTGACGCCGCGCGCGGCTACCGCCCGCTCGCGGCGAGCAGCGGGCCGATCACGAAGTAGGCGAACGCGGTCACGAGCGCGATTCCGGCCAGGTTGAGCATCAGCCCGGCGCGGACCATCTGCGGGACCCGCACGAGGCCGGTCCCGAACACGATCGCGTTGGGCGGCGTGCCAACCGGCATCATGAACGCGAGGCTCGCCGCGAGCGTGCACGGGACGAGGAGCAGCGCCGGCGGCACCCCGAGCCCCGGGGCGGCGGCGGCGAGCAGCGGCAGCATCAGCGCCACCTGCGCCGTGTTCGACGTGAGCTCCGAGGCGAAGGTCGTGATCGCCACGATGGCGACGACCACCGCGAACACCGGCAGGCCTCTCAAGTGCTGCGTGATGCTGCCGATGTACGCCGCCACGCCCGTCGCCTCGGTGGCCGCGGCAAGCGAAAGCCCACCCCCGAACAGGATCAACACGCCCCAGGGTAGCCGGGTCGCGTAGGCCCAGTCCATCGCCCGTCCCCCCGGCTTTACAGCGACGGGGATCAGGAAGAGCACGGTCGCGGCGATCATCGCGATCCCCGCGTCGGTCAGCCCGCCGAACGGCTGCGCGACGCCAAGCCTGATCGCGACCACCCAGGGCCGCGTGATCCAGAGGCAGATCGTCGCCAGGAAAACCGCGAGCACCGCCTGCTCGCCGCGCGTCAGCGGCCCCAGCTTGCGGAGCTCGGCATCGAGAAACTCGCGGCCGCCCTCCACCGGCCCGAGCCGGCTGCGAAATGCAACGCGGACCAGGATGAACCAGGCTACCGGCAGGAACAGGAGCGTGAGAGGCAGGCCGACGGCGAGCCACTTCAGGAACGACACCTCGATGCCGTACGTCTGCTGGATGAACTTGGCTGCGATGCCGTTGGGCGGCGAGCCGATCAGGGTCGCGACGCCGCCGATCGAGGCCCCATAGGCAATCGATAACACGAGCGCGGTCGCGAAATTGCGCTCATCCACGCGTTCTGCGGGGATGCCCTGCTTCGGATCGAAGCCGCTGCCGGTCCTCGTCCGCAGCACGAGGTCCACCACGGCGATCGCGATCGGGACCATCATCGCCGCCGCAGCGGTGTTCGAAATCCACATGCTCAGGAACGCGCAGGTGGCGAGCATCCCAGCCACGAGCCGCCCCGGCGTCGTACCCACCAGTCGCAGCGCGAGGAACGCGATGCGCCGGTCGAGCCCGCAGCGCTGGATCGCGAGCGCGAGGATGAACCCCCCGAGGAAGAGAAAGACGACGCTCGAGGCGTACGGCGCAGCGGCCTCCTCGATGGACATGATGCCCGCGAGCGGGAACGCGACGATCGGGAGGAGCGCGGTCACCTCGATCTCGACCGCCTCCGTCATCCACCAGAGCGCCATCCAGACGAGCATCGCGAGCGTTGCCCGACCCGGGTGCAGGAACGGCACGACCTTCCCGGTGCCGTCCGCGAACTCGGTCGGCAGGGCCAGGTAGCAGGCGAATGCCAACGCCGGTCCCGCGACGAAGCCGATCGTGCGGATGCGGCGCTGGAGGCTCATCGATTCCGGGCACCACTCACGCGACCGGCGGGAGCTTCCCTTTCAGACCAGGCCTCGTGCGGCGGCCAGCAGGAAGCCGACAATGCACGAGCTGCCGACCCCGATCAGCCCCGGCAGGATGAAACTGTGGTTGATCACGAACTTGCCGATCCGGGTCGTGCCGGAACGGTCGAACTGGATCGTCGCCAGGTCGGAGGGATACGTCGGCAGAATGTAGTAGCCGTAACACGCGGCCGCGAAGGCGACCACGTAGCCCGGCGAAACGCCGATCGAGAGGGCCACCGGCACCATGGCGCTGATCGCCGCCGCCTGCGAGTTGACGAGCTTGGACACGATCAGCAGCGCCACCGCGTAGGTCCACGGGTGGGTCTTCACCACCTCCGACAGCGCGCCCTTGATCGCCGGCAGGTTCGCCTCGAACACCGTGTCGGCCATCCAGGCGACCCCGAACACCGCGACCACCGCGATCATGCCGGCGCGGAACACCTCGTTCTTGCCGATCGCCGCCGGGTCGGTCTTGGTGAACACGATCATCAGGGCGCCGGCCATAAGCATGAACATCTGGATCGTCAGGACCATCGACATCGGCTTGCCGCCCACGACCGGCCGGATCGGCTCCGCCGCCCCGAGCGCCGCGACGACGGCGATCGCGCCGACGAAGATCCACATG
This sequence comes from uncultured beta proteobacterium, assembly GCA_963747775.1. GTDB lineage: Bacteria > Pseudomonadota > Gammaproteobacteria > Burkholderiales > SG8-39 > JAGVSZ01. The sequence goes on along the minus strand of CAVVGT010000008.1, from coordinate 139,920 downwards.
GCCGTCCATTGATTGCGCGAAAGCGTCTTGTCCAGCAGCGTCGTCGACTCGCCGTACACGTACTTGCGGCGCTCCGGGTCGGCGACGAGCTTCTGGAACGCTTCGTCCTTGTCGAGATCCTTGCCGCGGAACCAGCTGAAGATGCCGACCATCAGCACACCGATCAGTGTGGAGGGCATGGTGACCGACAGGAGCGTGACGAAGTCGATGGCCGGGCCGCCCGCCGGCGCCTTGGCGAGGAACGCGACGAGCGACACCACCGCGACGGACACCGGGCTGGCGATGATGCCCATCTGGCTCGCAATCGAGGAGGCCGCCATCGGCCGCTCGGGCCGGATCCCGTTCTTGATCGCGACGTCGTAGATGATCGGCAGCATCGTGTAGACGACATGGCCCGTGCCGCACAACATCGTCAGCGTGCAGGTCGTGAAGGGCGCGAGGATCGAGACGTACTTCGGATTGCGGCGGAGGATCTTCTCGGCCAGCTGCAGGAGCACGTCCAGCCCGCCCGAGGCCTGGAGCGTGGCGGATGCGGCCACCACCGCGACGATGGTGAGCATCACGTCGACCGGGGGCTTCCCGGGCGGAAGATGAAAGGCAAATACCAGGACGACGATGCCGATGCCGCCGAGCAGGCCCAGCGCGACGCCGCCCTTGCGGGCGCCGTAGAACAGGCAGACCAGGATCAGTACGATCTGGAGGAAGAATTCCATACGGCCTCCCCTTCTTTGGTGCCGCGCGTGCCGCGAGGCACCCTAGACAGATTTTCGGCCAGCCCCCCCTTCGCCTCTTGATCCGCCTCAAATCCGACGCGCGCGCGGAATAGCCTCCAGAGGCCTGCCCAATCGGGACCCGGATTCGCGGCTGCTAGGCACGGGCATCGAACGTCCGCATCCAGCGTCGCCGGCGTGCTCGCGGGCTACGTGGCGCACGAGGCGGCACCCGACGCCGCGACAACGGCCGCAATCGCCAGCTACTTCTCGGTGCTCGCAGACGTCTTCCTGCGGCGGCCCTGAGGCCGGGCCCGCGAATCCGGTCTAGAAGTAGAACGTGATGCGCGCCTGGATCAGCCAACGATACGACGGGTCGTCATCCACGATCGCGTAGCTGCCTCCGAAGGCATAAGCCCACGACTTGGACACCTGGTTGACGAGCATCGCCTCGATCGGCACGAACCACTTGTTCGTGCGGTCGTTGTACGACATGCCCTGCTCCGGATAGAAGGCGAGCGTCCACTTTTCGTTGAGCTTGAAGTCCACCTCGGGAAAGAGAGAGAGCTTGCGCACCGTCGTCACGTCGGGAGAGCGCGCATCGAAGCCGAAGAAATAGCGTGCGTAGGGGACGATGGTGACCCCCCGCAACACGTCCGGAAGCCGCCAATTGAAGCCCACACCGGGCGCGACCTGCCACTGGTCGGACCCGAAGGGCGATTCCCCGCCCGAGGGGGTCACCAGCCGCACGCTTCCGCGGAGGCGAAAGTTCTTCGCGACGTCCGGCGTATCGAAGATCTCCTCGACGAAGATGTCGCCCAGCCCGAACTTCCATTCGCCATCGGAATTCGCCGGCCCGGGCTTGTCGGTGTAGAGGAACGGGACATCGACTCGCTGCGTGAACGTCCACCCGTCGCCGAATGCGAACGGAATAAAGGTGCGCGCCCGGTACTGCCATTGCGCAGTGTTCCCGAAGTTCTCCTGGTAGTAGAGCCAGTTGTCGAACCGGATCGTGCCCATCTGCGCCTGCGCGGTTCCAGCCGATCCGCACACCACCGCCCCTAGCAGGGCGGCAAAGCCAAGTCGCTTCATCTCGTACCCTCCCGCGCGAAAATATCGGCCTACTCGCATCGCAAGCAGGGCCCGGCGTGCTTCGGTCAGAAAATCACCTTCGCCAAGGCGAGCCCCGTGATTACCGCCACCGTCGTCGCGACCAGCCCGGGGATCATGAACGAGTGGTTCAGCACGTACTTGCCGATCTTCGTCGTCCCGGACAGATCGAAGTTGATCGCCGCGATCAGCGATCCATAGGTCGGGATGAAGAAATAGCCGTTGACCGACGGGAACATCGCGATCAGGAACTGCGGCGGAATGCCGAGCGCGATGCCGAGCGGCATCAGCGCCCGCGTCGTCGCGGCCTGGCTGTAGAGCAGCACCGAGGCGAAGAAGAGCCCGAACGCGAACGTCCACGGCGCGGCCTCGGCCCACTTGCCGATCGCGGGGACGATCTCCTTCTGGTGCGCGGCGATGAAGCTGTCGCCGAGCCACGCAAGGCCGAAGATGCCGATGACCGCGACCACGCCAGCGCGCAGGGTCGGCGTCTTGGGAATCTCGTCGACATTGATCTTCGTGGCGAGCAGCATGATCGCCGCGACCGACAGCATGATCACCTCGATCACGATCGGCATGGCGAGCGCGCTCTTGGCGCCGGGGAGCGTGCGCAGCTCGGGGAAGAATCCGAACAGCACCACCAGGCCGACGCCGACGAGAAAAAGGTAGGCCGAGGTCTTTGCCGCCGGCTTCAACGGCGGGCGCTCGGCGGACGCCTTGGGCGCCGGAACCTTACCGGCCGCGAGTCGCGCTTGGTATTCCGGATCGTCTTTCAGGTCCTTGCCGACGAACATGGAGATGATCGCGGCGGCGAGCACGCCGCACAGCGTCGCCGGAACGCAGATCATCAGGATCTGCGGCAGGCCCCACTGCGTGATTCCCTTCTCGGCAAACAGGCCGATCATCGCGGCGGTCGCCGCCGCGACCGGGCTCGCGGTGATCGCCTGTTGCGAGGCGATGGTCGCCACCGCCATCGGGCGCTCCGGACGAATGCCACTCTGATGCGCAGTCTCGTAGATCACCGGCAGCAGCGGATAGACGATGTGCCCGGTGCCCGCGACGAACGTGAAGCTCCACGTCGTGAGCGGCGCAACGATCGTCACGTACTTCGGATTGGCGCGGATGATGCGCTCGGCGATGCGCACCAGGAAGTCGATGCCGCCGGCGGCATCCATCACCGAGGCGGCCATGATGACCGCCAGGATGATGAGCATCACATCGATCGGCGGCGACGTCGGGTTCACCCCGAACGCCACGATCAGCACGAGCAGCCCGACGGCGCCCCACAGGCCGAGGCCCACGCCGCTGTATCGCGCGCCCATCCAAATCGCTGCGAGCACGACGACGAACTGGAGGACGATGGATAGCGTCATGGTGCTTCTCCCCGGGAAGCTGGTGCCGCCGGACGGCTACTGCTCGAACTTCGGGCTGATCAGGTTCTCGAACGAGAACACCTCGTCCCATTTCTCCTGCGTGAGGAGCTTGCGCTCCTTGACCACGATGTCGTGCAGTGACTTGCCGGTCTCGTAGCCCTCGCGCGCGATCTCGGCGCACTGCTTGTAGCCGAGCGAGGGTTTGAGCACGGTGACGATGCCGAGCGAATTGAGCACCATGTCGCGGGTGCGGTCCGCGTTCGCGGTGATGCCCTGCACGCAGTTGACGCGCAGGCTGTTCACCGCGTTCTCCATCGTCGAGATGGAGGTGAAGAGCGCGAACGTGATGACCGGCTCCATGACGTTGAGCTGGAGCTGCCCGGCCGAGGCGGCGAGCGTCACCGTGAGATCGAGCCCGATCACCAGGAACCCGGTCTGGTTCACGACCTCCGGGATCACCGGGTTGACCTTGCCCGGCATGATCGACGAGCCCGGCTGCATCTGCGGCAGGTGGATCTCATTGAACCCGCAGCGCGGCCCGGAGGCGAGCATACGGATGTCGTTGCAGATCTTGGTGAGCTTGGACGAGGTCCGCTTGAGCACGCCGGACAGCAGCACGTAGGCGCCGGTGTCGGAGGTCGCCTCGATCAGATCGCCGGCCAGGATGAACTTGGTTTCCGTGATCTCGGACAGATACCGGGTCGCGAGCTCCGGGTAACCCGGCGCCGCGGTCACCGTGGTGCCGATCGCGGTCGCGCCGAGGTTGATCTCGTGCAGGAACTGCCGCACCTCGGCGATCCGCTGCACCTCCTCGCCGATCGTGGTGCCCCAGCCGTGGAACTCCTGGCCGAGCGACATCGGCACCGCGTCCTGCAGGTGGGTGCGCCCCATCTTCAGGACCTTCTCGAACTCCTTGCCCTTGGCGAAGAACGCGTCCTGCAGCCGGCGCAGCGCGTCCATGTAGCTGCCCAGCCGCAGGATCAGCGCCAGGCGGAACGCGGTGGGGTACACGTCGTTGGTCGACTGGCCGAAGTTGACGTGGTCGTTCGGATTGACGAACTGGTACTCGCCCTTCTTGCGGCCCAGGCTCTCGAGCGCGACGTTCGCGATCACCTCGTTCGCGTTCATGTTGGTCGAGGTGCCGGCGCCGCCCTGGATGAAGTCGGTCACGAACTGGTCGCGCAACTCTCCCGCGATCAGCCGGTCGCAGGCGCGGACGATCGCGTCGGCGACCTTCGCGTCGATCACCCCGAGGTCGCGGTTGGCCAGCGCGGCGGCCTTCTTCACGTAGCCGAATGCCTTGACGAAGTACGGCTCCGTCGACATCGGGATGCCGGTGATGTGGAAGTTGTCCTTGCCCCGGAGCGTCTGGACGCCGTAATACGCGTCGTCCGGAAGCTGCTTTTCGCCCAGAAAGTCCTTTTCGATTCGCGGCATAATGCCTCCTTGCAAACTGGGTCGGCGTCGCCCGGCTACTTCCAGCCCTGCGCGACCATCTTCCTGCGGATGAACGCGATCTGGGTCTGCAGCGGCAGGTCCTTCGGGCAGACATCGTGGCAGGCGAGCAGCGACATGCAGCCGAACACCCCGCTGTCGTCGCCGATCACCTCGTAGAAGTCGTCGTCGGTGCGCTTGTCGCGCGGGTCGAGCCGGAAGCGCGCAATCTTGTTGATCCCGACCGCGCCCACGAAGTCCTCGCGCATGCGCGCGGTGCCGCAGCCGGCGACGCAGCAGCCGCACTCGATGCAGCGATCGAGCAGGTAGATCTCCTCGGCGAGCTCGGGCTCCATGCGCTCCTCGATGCGCGTGAGATCGATCTCCTTCGCCTTCATGTGCACCCAGGTCCGCAGCCGCTCGCTCATCGCGCGCATCCACTTCCCGGTGTTCACCGACAGGTCGGCGATCAGCTCGAACACCGGCAGCGGCGCAAGCGTGAACGACTCGGGCAGGTCCTTCGTCTGCGTGCGGCACGCGAGGCCCGGGCGGCCGTTGATCATCATCCCGCAGCTGCCGCAGATACCCGCGCGGCAGACGAAGTCGAACTGCAGCGACGCGTCCTGCTTCTCGCGGATCTCGTTGAGCGCGATGAAGAGCGTCATGCCGTCGGCTTCCTCGAGCGCGTAGGTCTGCATGCGCGGCTTCGCGCCCGGCTCCTGCGGGTTGAAGCGCAGGCAGCTGATCTTGAGCTTGCGGTGCTCGCCGGTTCCGCTGGTCACGACGCGGCCCTCCGGGCGGCTGGTTCGTCGAAGCGCTCGTCGATGCGCTCGTTAGGTCCGCGGAAGCGCGCCGGGAGCAGGTGCTCGTAGGGCATGAGCTTCGCCTGGAGCGCGAACCGGTCGAGGCCCCCGGCCTTCCGGATCGCCTCCACCTCCGCCGCGCGCACGGGGGTGTCGGGGTGGTCCACGTAGTCCTTCGTGCCGTAGCCGCGCCAGCCCGGGCGGAGCTCCATGCGCTTCACGTCGATCGGCTCGTAGGCGAGCGCGGGCAGCGTGTCGTTCTCGCGCTTCCACGTGGCAAGCGTGCGCTTGAGCCACTCGGCGTCGTTGCGCCGCGCGAAGTCCTGGCGAAAGTGCGCACCGCGGCTCTCGGTGCGGGTGAGCGCACCGTAGGCGATCGAGAGCGCGACCTTGAGCATCTTCTGGACGCGATAGCCGGCCACGAGTTCGGGGTTGGCTCCGCGCACTGTATAGCGCGAGCCGATGTTGCGGCTGCGTACCAGGAGCTTCTGCAGCGCCTCGACCGCCTGCTCCAGGTCCTTGCCGGTGCGGAAGATGCCGACCTGCGAGGTCATGATCTCCTGCATCGCCACGCGCAGCGCGACCGCGTCCTCGCTGCCCCTGCCGGACAGCATGGCGTCGAGTCCGGCCTGCTCGCGGTCGAGGAACTCCTGCACCAGGCCCATCGGCACGTTCGCCGCGTTCTCCGGCTTGTCGCAGAAATCGGCGATGTACTCGCCGACGATCATGCCCGCGACGACGGTCTCGGCAACCGAGTTGCCGCCGAGCCGGTTGAAGCCGTGCATGTCCCAGCAGGCCGCCTCGCCCGCGGCGAACAGGCCCTTCAGCGTTGGGCTCTCGCCGGTGGAGTTGGTGCGCACGCCGCCCATCGTGTAGTGCTGCGCCGGCCGCACCGGAATATGATCCTTAGTCGGGTCGACGCCGAGGAAGTAGTGGCAGATCTCGTAGACCTCGCGCAGATTGCGCCTGATGTGTTGCTCGCCGAGAAGCGTGATGTCGAGCCAGAGGTGCTCGCCGAAGCGCGACTTGACCCCCTTGCCCTTCTTGATGTGCTCCTCCATCCGGCGCGACACAACGTCGCGGGACGCGAGCTCCTTCTTCTCCGGTTCGTAATCGGGCATGAAGCGATGGCCGTCCACGTCCTTGAGCAGCCCGCCGTCGCCGCGGCAGCCCTCGGTCACCAGGATGCCCGCGGGGAAGATGCCGGTTGGATGGAACTGGACGGCCTCCATGTTGCCGAGCGCAGCGACACCGGTTTCGAGGGCGATGGCGTGGCCCATGCCCTCGCAGATCACGGCATTAGTGGTCACGCGGTACACCCGTCCGGCCCCGCCGGTCGTGATCGCGGTCGCCTTCGCGACGTAGGCGACCAGCTCGCCGGTGATCAGGTTGCGGACGATCGCCCCGTAGCAGCGCGAGCCGTCGTGGATCAGGGCGATCGCCTCGGTGCGCTCGTGCACCGGGATCGACTCCGCGATGGCCCGGTCGGCCACCGCGTTGAGCATCGCGTGCCCCGTGCCGTCCGACACGTAGCAGGTGCGCCACTTCTTGGTCCCGCCGAAGTCGCGCTGCGCGACGGTGCCGTGGGCCTCGTCCCGTTCGGTGATGGTGACCTTCTGGCCGTTGATGATGACGTCCCGGTCGCCGCGCCTCACGCGGCTCCACGGCACGCCCCAGGCCGCCAGCTCCCGCACGGCCTTCGGCGCGGTGTTGACGAACATGCGCACCACTTCCTGGTCGGCGCCCCAGTCCGACCCGCGCACGGTGTCCTCGAAGTGGACGTCCTCGTTGTCGCCCTGCCCCTTGATGACGTTGCCGAGGCTCGCCTGCATGCCGCCCTGCGCCGCCTTCGAGTGCGAGCGCTTGGCCGGCACCAGCGACAGGATGACGGCATCGTGACCGCGCCGCTTCGCACCGATGGCGATGCGCAGGCCGGCCAGTCCGCCGCCGATTACGAGGACGTCCGTGTAGACGACGTTCATTTCGGCCCCTCCTTCAGCCAGGAGGGCCACCAAAACGGGGGATCCGCCTGCGGCGGGTTCTGCAGCCATGCCGGGGTGTAGCGCGCACCCGCGTTGTGACGATGGTCATAGCCGATCTTCATGTACGCGGCGAGGGTCGCAAGGCCGAGCACGAGAAAGAAGACGGTCAAGGCCCACTTCGCCGTCTTGAGGCGCTTGCGGTTCGCGTTCGGGTCCTTGCCCTCGAACCAGCCCCACTTCACCGACAGCCGGTACAGGCCGATGCCGCCGTGCAGCTCCACGCAGAACAGCATCACCAGATAGATCGGCCACCACCGTCCGGTCCACACGCGGTCGGCGGACTCGAGCGGGCCGATGTCGCCCGGGTGCATCAGCATCTGATAGAGGTGCACCGTGGCGAGGAAGAACAGCGCGAACCCGGTCACGAACTGCACCCACCACAGGGTGGTGTCCTCGTGCTGCAGCAGGTTCTTGTGGCCGACGAACACGCGGTACTGCCGGTAGTTCGCGGGGAACTTGCGCATCGCGAGGAACGCGTGCAGCACGATCAGCGACAGGATGCCGAAGACGATTGCGGAGACGATGCCGGGGAAGGCGCGCCCGAAGAAGAAATACCCCTCGAACATCTTGGTGATGGTCCACATGAAGTCCTTGCTCACCAGGATGGTGGAGACGAAGAACATGTGGCCCCACATGAACAAGCCCAGGACGAGGCCGCTCGCGCTCTGCGCGAGATCCATTCGCGCCGGCCAGCGGCTCTTGCGAGGCCGGTCGGCGAGCCCCACGCCGGCGATGACGTCGGTGCCTGTTCGCATTCGCGCTCCTCAATTTTCGCCGTGGGGCGGATGATAGCGCCATCCGCCTGCCTCGAGCCGCGGCCCGGACAGCGCCAAGATGCCTCGTCGGGGATGGCTCCCCGTTGATTTCGATCAAATGGGCGGGGGTCCGGAACAGTAGGGTGTGCGCTGAGGCGCGGGGCGGGGAGCCCCGGATCCCGACAACGAAATCAACGACCGGACCGTGAGCGCGATCCCGCGATGAATCCCTACGTCGTCTTCCTCCTCTACCTGATGGCGATCCTCGGCTTCGTGGCCGACGACGCTCTGATGAACCGCTACTCGGACCCAAGCCCGCCCCGACCGCGACTCAAGCTCGAGCCGTTCGAATGCGGCGCGACCCCGGTCGACGCGCGCAACGTGAAGGCGGTGCCGATCAAGTACTACGCCGTCGCCGATCGTCTTCATCCTCTTCGACCTCGAGACCGTCTTCCTCTTCATCTGGGCGCTCGGCGCGCAGCCGCTCACCGGCTTCATGCTGGTCACGTTCGTCATCTTCGTCTTCCTGCTCGTGCTGATCCTGCTCTACGTGTACAAGGCGCGGCTCCTGGAAGCGGTGACGGAATAGCCATGGGCAGCCAGGACGATCCCCATCCAGCGGGCCGAGCCGGCCCGGCTCGTTCGAGTACCTGTCGACCAAGAAGGACGAGCTCGTCGGCTGGGCGCGCAAGTTCTCGCTCTTCCCGTACCCGTTCGTCACCGCCTGCTGCGCGATGGAGTTCATGGCGGTGAGCTCGACGCCCTACGACACCGACCGCTTCGGCGCGGCGCTGCCGCGCTTCTCGCCGCGGCAGTCGGACCTGCTGATGGTCGTCGGCACGGTCACGCACAAGCAGGCGCCGATCCTGCTCAAGGTCTACGAGCAGATGTGCGAGCCCAAGTGGGTGATGGCCTTCGGCGTCTGCGCGACGAGCGGCGGCTTCTACCAGAACTACGCCGCGGTGCCCGGGCATCGACAAGATCATCCCGGTGGACATCTACATCCCCGGCTGCCCGCCGCGGCCCGAGACGGTGATCGACGGGATCATGCAGCTGCAGGACAGGATCGCCCGCTCGCGACACCCGATCCTGACGCAGGAGTTCTGACATGGGCACCGACGATCCTCGGCGCGCGTGCAGGACCGGCTGGCCCCGAAGGTCCGGGCGCGGCGCTCGCGCACGGCGTGCTGGTGCTCGAGCTCGCAGCCGCCGATGTCGCCGCCACCGTGCGGCTCCTCAAGGCCGAGTTCGCGTTCGACCTCTTCGCTCGACGTGACCGCGGTGGACTGGCCGGGCAGAACGCCGCGCTTCGAGGTCGTCTATCACTTCTACTCCACGCGGCATTTCGCGCGCGTGCGGCTGAAGACCCGCGTGACGCGAGGCCGATCCGACCGTCGACTCGCTCGTCCCGCTCTACGGCTCGGCCCGCTTCATGGAGCGCGAGTGCCACGACATGTACGGCATCGTCTTCCGCGGCAACCCCGACCTGCGCCCGATCCTGCTCTACGAAGGCTTCGTCGGCCACCCGCTGCGCAAGGACTATCCGAAGCAGCGAGGAGCAGCCGCTGGTGCCCTACCGCGAGCCGCAGTCATGAGCGCGAACGCGCCGCTCGCCAACCCGGTTCGCTCGGCCTTCGAGACGCACGCTGCGCGACGACGCGGTGATCGTCAACATCGGGCCGTCGCACCCGGCGACCCACGGGACGATCCAGATCATCGCCGAGCTCGACGGCGAGCGGATCGTGCGCACCGACGTCCACTGCGGCTACCTGCATCGCGGCTTCGAGAAGGAGTGCGAGGCGCACACCTGGCACAACCTGATCCCCTACGTCGACCGGCTGAACTACTGCTCGGCGCTCATCAACGACTTCGCCTACTGCGACGCGGTCGAGAAGCTGATGGGCGTCGAGATCACGCCCGCGCTGCCGTTACCTGCGCACGCTGCTCGCGGAGTACTCGCGCATCGCGGACCACCTCACCTGCATCGCCGCCTCGCTGATGGAGCTCGGCGCGATGACCCCGTTCCTCTACCTGGTGATGATCCGCGACTACATCTACGAGCACCTCGCGGACCTGACCGGCGCGCGCGTCACCTACACCTACGGTCGCATCGGCGGCCTCGCCCGCGACCTGCCCGCGGGCTGGCTCGCGCGCCTCGGCGAGATCCTCGACCAGTTCGAGACGTTCGTCGACCGGGTGCACGGCCTGATGGACCGCAACCGCATCTTCATCGACCGGATGCGCGACGTCGGCGTGATCTCGGCCGAGGACGCGATCGAACTGGGGCTATCACCGGCCCGATCCTCCGCTCCACCGGCGTCGCCGCGCGACCTGCGCAAGGACACGCCTTACCTCGCCTACGCCGAGCTCGACTTCGACGTGCCGGTGGGGATCAAGGGCGACAACTACGACCGCTACTACGTGCGCATGCGCGAGATGGACGAGTCGGTTCACATGATCCGCCAGCTCGCGGAGCATGCTGCCCGAGGGGCCGATCAACGTCGACGACCGCCGCTGCACGCTGCCCGAGAAGCGGCTCGTCTACTACGGAGATCGAGTCCCTGATCAACCACTTCAAGCTGATCATGGACGGCCCGCAGGTGCCCGCCGGCGAGGTCTACGTCGCGCACGAGGCGGCGAACGGCGAGCTCGGCTTCTACCTCGTGAGCACCGGCGGCGGGACGCCGTACAAGGTGCACGTGCGCAGCCCGAGCTTCGTCCACATGGGCGGCGTGCACCGGCTGCTCGACGGCTACCAGCTCGCCGACCTCATCCCGACCTTCGGCTCGATCAACATGATCGGCGGCGAGTGCGATCGATGAAGCACCTGATCCCCGAGTTCGAGCGGATGAAGGCGCGCTACCCGGCGGGCTTCGAGTCCTCGCTCGTGCTGCCCTGCCTGCGGCGCATCCAGGAGGACCGCGGCCACGTCGCCGACGAGCGACATCGCCGGGCTCGTCGCGTACCTCGGCGTGCCGCGCATCCAGATCGAGGAGGTGCTCTCCTACTACTCGCAGTTCCGCCGCAGGCCGGTCGGGCGCTGGCACGTCCAGGCGTGCCGCGAACGTGTCGTGCTCGATGCGCGGCTCGGAGCGGCTGCTCGAGCACCTCAGGACGAAGCTCGGCGTCGCGCCGGGCGAGACCACGCCCGACGGCCGCTTCACGCTGTCGACGGTCGAATGCCTGGGCTCGTGCGGCACGGCGCCGGTCGTGATGGTGAACGACGCCTACCACGAGAACATGAGCGCGGCGCAGGTCGACGCGCTGCTGGATTCCCTCGAATGACCGGCACGAAGCTCTTCATGACGTTCCCGGTCACGGCGACCTCGCACGCGCTCGCCGACTACCGCGCGCGCGGCGGCTACGGCGCGCTCGAGAAGGCGCTGCGGCAAATGAAGCCGGAGGACGTGACGAAGGAGGTCGCCGCGTCGGGCCTGCAGGGCCGGGGCGGCGCGGCCTTCCCCGCCGGCCGCAAGTGGGCAGGTGGTGCATCTTGACGACGGCCAGCCGCACTACCTCTGCGCGAACGCGGACGAGGGCGAGCCGGGCACGTTCAAGGACCGCTGGATCCTCGAGCACGCGCCGCATCTCCTGCTCGAGTCGATGCTGATCGCCTCGTACGCGCTGCAGGTGCGCAACGCGTTCGTGTACATCCGGGGCGAGTTCGACCTCCCCTACCGCCGGCTCGCCGGCGCCGTGGAGGAAGCGTATGCGGCCGGATACTTCGGCGACGAACATCCTCGGCACCGAATTTGCCTGCGACATCGTCGTCTACCGCGGCGCCGGCTCGTACGTCTGCGGCGAGGCGTCCGCGCTGCTCAGCTCGATCGAAGGCAAGCGCGGCTATCCGCGCAACCGCCCGCCGCGCCTCACGGTGAAGGGCCTGTATCAGCGGCCGACCGTCGTCAACAACGTCGAGACGCTCTCCAACGTCGCCTGGATCGTGGCGAACGGCGGGGCCGCCTTCCGCAAGATCGGCACGGAGAAGTGCCCGGGCACCCGCCTCCTCTCGGTGTCGGGCCACATCAACCGGCCGGGCGTCTACGAAGTGGAGAGCGGCTATCCGTTCGCCCGCTTCCTCGACGAGCAGCTCGGCGGCGTGCTCGGCGGGCGCGCCCTGAAAGCCGTGATCCCGGGCGGCGTTTCCGCCAAGGTACTCACGGGCGCCGAGATCCTGCCGCTCGCGCTCGACCAGGCCGTGCTCGAGGCCGCGGGCTCGACCCTCGGGTCCGGCGGAATGATGGTGATTGCCGACGGCACGTGCATGGTGCGCCTGCTGCAGGTGATGCTGCGGTTCTACCACCACGAGTCCTGCGGCCAATGCACGCCGTGCCGCGACGGCATGGGCTGGCTCCACCGCGTCATCGACCGCATCGTCGCGGGCGCGGGCCGCCCCGAGGACATCGAGACGCTCTACAACGTCTCGCGCTGGAACGACGGCACGACGATCTGCGGGATGGGCGACGCCGCCGGCTACGCGACGATGGCGATCCTCGACAAGTTCCGCGCGGAATTCGACCACTGGATCGCGCACAAGCGCTCGCTCTGCAACGGCGTGCTCGAGGTCGGCCATGCCTGAGATCTTCCTCAACGGGCGGGCGGTGCAGGCCGACAAGGACCAGACGGTCATGGAGGCCGCACGCGCGAACGGCGTCTTCATTCCGTACTTCTGCTGGCATCCGGAGCTCTCCGTCGCCGGCAACTGCCGCATCTGCGTGGTGGAGGTGGAATCGAAGGGCGGCAGCTGGCTCGACATCGCCTGCAACATGCCGGTCGCCGAGGGCATGCACGTCCTCACCGACTCCGAGGCAGTGCGCGCGCAGCGCAAGGGGATCCTGCAGCTCGTCACGCTGAACCACCCGGTCGACTGCGGGATCTGCGACAAGGCCGGCGAGTGCACGCTGCAGGACTACCACTACGCCTACAACGGCGCGCCGTCGGCTTCGCGCGAGCCCAAGGTCCGCGCCACCAAGTACTACGACCTCGGCCAGCGCATCGTCCTCGACAACGAGCGCTGCATCCTGTGCCTGCGCTGCGTGCGCTTCACGCGCGAGATCTCCGGGTCGAACGCGCTCGGCGTCACCCAACGCGGCGACCATTCGCTGATCCGGCCGGCCGAGGACGCCTCGCTTCGATGCCGACCCCTACTCCGACAACGTCGTCGACATCTGCCCGGTCGGCGCGCTGCTCTCGCGGCCGTTCCTCCACAAGGCGCGGGTCTGGTACCTGAAGCCGACGCCCTCGGTGTGTCCGGGGTGCGCGCGGGGCTGCACGGTCGACCTCTGGCACCGCAAGCCGGAATGGCGGCTGCAGGCGCTCGACGCGCGCCAGAACACGGCGATCGCACGCGTGACCCCGCTCGAGAATCCCGCCGTCAACGGGCCCTGGATCTGCAACAAGGGCCGCGACCTCGCGCAGCTCTTCGAGCGCGCGCGCGCGGAGCAGCCGATGCTCAAGGGCAAGCCCGTCGACCTGCCGGCGGCGATCGCGGCCGCGCGCCGGCTGATCGACGCGGCCAAGAGCCCCGTCGCGCTGGTCTCGAGCTGGGGATCGAACGAGGAGTTGGCCGCGTTCAAGCGCACGCTCGGTGCGCGCTTCACGGCGTTCGTCAAGTCGGACCGGCAACCCGAGCCGGGCGAGCGTCTGGAGGACGACCTGCTGATCCGCGCCGACAAGAACCCCAACACCACGGGCGCCCGGGCGCTGTTTGGCGGCGCGTCGCCCCTCTTCGCCGCCGGCACCGACCTCGTGCTCGTCTGGGGCGAGGGGTGCGATTTCGCGCGGCTGCCGGCCGGCGCGCGGATCATCTTTCTGAACGCCTACCTGCAGCCGGAGGACGGTCACGCGGACGTGTTCATCCCGGTGAGCATCCAGACCGAGCGCGCGGGTCACTACACGAACTTCGCGGGCACGGTGAGCGCGTTCTCGCCCTGCTTCCCCAGGAAACCGTCGGTCGCCGACGCCGAGGCGCTCTTCGCCGCGCTCGCCGCGGTCGCGGGGGCTCCCGCGTGATCCAGGATCTCGTCGTCTACCTCGCGTTCATCGGCTACGCGATCGGCGTGCTGATGACCTTCGGCCTCGTGCTGACCTGGGTGGAGCGCAAGCAGGCGGCGATCATGTCCGATCGCATCGGCGCCAATCGCGCGTACGTGCGCATCCCGTTCACCAAGGTGAAGCTCGTCTGGTGGGGGCTTTTCCACGGCATCGCCGACGGCATCAAGATGATCCTGAAGGAGGACTTCAGGCCGCGCACCTACGACTGGTACGCCTACGCGGTCGCGCCGTGGGTGGTGTTTACGCCGGTACTGCTGGTGTTCGCGGTGATTCCGTTCGGCGGGACCCTGGTGCCCGCCGCGCTCGTCCCGCCGCTCGCGGACTGGTTCGGCGACCGGAGCTACCCGCTGCAGATCGCGCGCCTCGACGCGGGGCTGCTGATCGTCTTCGCCTTCGGCGGCGTCTCCATCATCGGCGCCATGCTCGCCGGCTGGTCGTCCTCGAACAAGTTCTCGCTGCTCGGCGCGCTGCGGGCGGGCTCGCAGATGATCTCCTACGAGCTCGTCATGGGCCTGACCCTGCTCGGCCTGATCCTCATCTACGGCACCCTCGACCTGGGCGACATCGTCCGGCAGCAGTCGGGCGTGGTGCTCGGGATCCTGCCCGCCTGGGGCGTCGTCCTTCAGCCGTTCGCCGCGACGCTTTTCATGGCCGCGGCCGTCGCGGAGAACAAGCGCATCCCGTTCGACCTGCCCGAGGCGGAGTCGGAGCTCATCGCGGGCTACTACACCGAGTACAGCGCGATGAAGATGGGGCTCTTCATGTTCGCCGAGTTCATCGAGATCGCGATCGTCGGTGCCCTCTTCACCACGCTCTTCCTCGGCGGCTACAACCTGCCCTACATGAACGACGCGGGATTCGCCTTCCCTGGCGACCACGTCGTCGCGCTGCCGTACGCCGTGGTGTTCGTGATCCAGCTCGTCACCTTCCTCGCGAAGGTGTTCCTCATGTGCAGCTTCCAGATCCTGGTGCGCTGGTCGCTGCCGCGCTTCCGCTACGACCAGGTGCTGCGCTTCGCGTGGAAGTTCATGTTGCCGCTGGCGCTCGCGAACCTGACGGTGACCGCCGTCGCGATGTGGCTGCTTCACGGGGGGACCGCGTGAGCGCGAAGCCCTACGTGCGTCGGGTTTACTGGAACCAGCCCACCCTTTCGTGGTGGGAGCGCGCCTATCTCTTCGAGATCCTGCGCGGCCTCGCGATCACCGGCGGCGTGTTCACGCGGAACATGTGGCGCTGGATCACCGGGCGCAAGGGCGCGCTGACGACCTACTACCCGGAAGAGACGCGCTCCGATTACGCGCAGGGCAACCGCGGCAAGCACGTGCTGACGCAGCGGCCGGACGGCCGCCCGCAGTGCATCGCCTGCAACCTGTGCGCGACGGTGTGCCCGGCGAAGGTGATCGAGATCGACGCGGCCTTCGATCCGGACGACGCGGCGCACCCCAAGTACCCCGCCCGGTTCGAGATCGACTACTCGCGCTGCGTGTTCTGCGGCCTGTGCGTCGAGGCGTGTCCCGAGGACGCGATCCGGATGGTCAAGGAGGTGCCCGGACTGACGCGCGAGGACCGCACCGTCATGTGGCTCGCCAAGGAGGAGCTGCTCAACTGGCACCCGCAGCGCGACGTCGCCAAGCCCTACCCCGCCAAGGCGGGCGGTGAGCCAACCCGGGGACCGGCATGATCGAAGCTCTGCTCGAGAACCTCGACACGCTGCTGCTCTACCTCTTCGCGGCATGCGCCTTCATCGGAGCGGTGCTGATGATCGTCCTGCCGCAGCCGATGCGGGTCGCGCTCGCCCTCATCTCGACGATGATCTTCCTCGGCGGGGTGTATGGGCTGCTCGGCGTGCACTTCATCGCCGCCTTCCAGGTGCTGATCTACGTCGGCGCCGTGATGGTCTTCATGGTCTACGCGATCATGCTGCTCGACCCGCGCGATCCGTCGCGCATCCGCAGCTACTCCCGCCTGCTCGTGCCGGGGATCGCGGCCGGCGCGGCGTTCCTCGGCGCGCTCGCGTACGGGCTCTGGCACGCGCTTCCGAACCCGGCCGACCGGGGCACGGCGAGTGGCGGCGTACTTCGAGATCCGGCAGTTCGCGGTGGCGTTCGTGAACGAGTACTGGCTCCTGTTCGAGCTCACCTCGGTGCTGCTGGTCGCGGCGGTGGTGGCGGCGCTCGCGGTCATCAACGTCAGCCGGAGGAACCGTGGATAAGACCCAGATGCTCCTCACGCTGGCCGTCGCGCTCTTCGCGCTCGGCCTCGTCGGGGTCATGGTCCGGCGCAACGTCCTGGTCATGCTGATGTGCATGGAGCTGATGCTGAACGGCGTGAACCTGAGCCTGGTCACGTTCGCCCACCAGGCGGCCTCCCCCGTCGGCGCGGTGCTCGTGTTCCTGATCTTCGTCGTGGCCGCGGCCGAGATCTCGATCGCGATTCCGGTGGTGCTGCTGCTCGTCCGCCACAAGCGGACGCTCGACCTAGGCGAGTACCGGGACCTGCGGGGATAGACGACGATGGACCTCCTCACGTTGATCGTCGTCCTGCCGCTCGCCGGGTTCCTCCTCAATGGCCTGCTCGGCGACCGCCTCGGCAAGCGGTTCGTGAGCGCGGTCGGCTGCGGCCTGCCGATCGCGTCGTTCGTGCTCACGGTGAAGTGCTTCCTCGACCTGCGGGGCGGCGGCTACGCGGCGCTCGCCGACACCGCGTTCACCTGGGCCCGGATCGGCGACGAGGCGTTCGCGGTCGCCTTCTGGTTCGATCGCCTGAGCGCGGTGATGACCCTGATCGTGACCGGCGTGGGCTCGCTGATCCACGTCTACTCGATCGGCTACATGCGCGAGGACCGGAGCTACGCGCGCTACTTCGCGTACCTGAACCTGTTCCTCTTCTTCATGCTGCTGCTGGTTCTCGGCAAGTCGCTCCTCGTCCTCTTCGTGGGATGGGAGGGCGTCGGGCTCGCCTCGTATCTCCTGGTCGGCTTCTGGTTCGAGGACATGGCGAAGGCGCGCGCCGGCAAGAAGGCCTTCATCGTGAACCGGATCGGCGACGCCGGCTTCCTGCTGGGGATGTTCGTCCTGTACTCGACCCTGGGCACGTTGGAGATGGACCGGATCAACGCCGCGTTCTCGGCCGGCCCCGTGGCGGCAGTTTCCGCGAGCCTGATCGGGATCCTGCTGTTCATCGGCGCCACCGGCAAGTCGGCGCAGATCCCGCTCTACGTCTGGCTGCCGGACGCGATGGCCGGCCCCACGCCGGTCTCGGCGCTGATCCACGCGGCGACGATGGTGACCGCCGGCGTATACATGGTCGCCCGGATGTCGGCGGTGTACGTGCACGCGGCGGAGGCCTCCCAGGTGATCGCGGCGGTCGGGGTGATCACCGCGCTCTTCGCCGCCACGATCGCGGTCGCGCAGACCGACATCAAGAAGGTGCTGGCCTACTCGACGATCTCGCAGCTCGGCCTGATGTTCGTCGCGCTCGGCGTCGGCGCCTACGGCGTCGCCGTCTTCCACGTGTACACGCACGCGTTCTTCAAGGCCTGCCTCTTCCTCGGCGCGGGCAGCGTGATCCACGCGCTCTCCGGCGAGCAGGACATCCGCAAGATGGGCGGGCTCGCGAAGCGGATCCCGGTCACGTTCGCGACCTTCGTCGTCGCGACCGCGGCGATCGCCGGCCTGCCGCCGCTCGCGGGCTTCTTCTCCAAGGATGAGATCCTCTGGTTCGCATTTGCCAGCAGCCGCGGCGGATCGACGCTCCTGTGGCTCACGGCGTCGGCGACCGCGCTGCTCACGTCCTTCTACATGTTCCGGCTCCTGTGGCTGACGTTCTTCGGCGCATCGCGGATGGACGCGAAGACCGAGCATCACGTTCACGAGTCGCCGCTCTCGATGACCTCCGTGCTCGCGGTCCTCGCCGTCCTCTCCGCGATCGGCGGCTTCGTGTCGATCCCGCACTTCCTCGAGCCGCAGCTCGCCCTGCCGCCAGTACCCGAAGCTCTGCACCACTGGGAGACGCCGCTCCTCGCGATCGCGGTCGCCATCGGGCTCGCGGGCCTGGCCGGCGCCGCGTACTTCTTCGGCGGCAAGGCCGAGCGTGCGGAGCGCGCGCGCAGCCGCTTCGCCGGCCTGCATCGCGTCCTCTACGGCAAGTATTTCGTGGACGAGCTGTACGACGCCCTGATCACCCGTCCGCTGTACTGGATCTCGGACCGGCTCTTCCTCGGCGTCGGGGATCGCTGGCTGCTCGACGGCACGCTGAACGGCATGGCCGGCCTCGCGCAGCGCGCCGCAGGCGCGCTCGGCCGCGTCCAGACGGGTAGCCTGCATTTCTACGCGTTCCTGGTGGTCGTCGGGACGCTCGCGATTCTCCTGTGGAGCTGGCGCCATGTCTGACGCCGCGCTGCTCAACGTCGTCCTCTACCTGCCGGTGCTCGGCATCCTGCTCCTGATCGCATTGCCGCCGCGCCGGGAAGACGCCGTGCGCTGGCTCACGTTCGCGGTCATGGTGGTGCAGTTCGCCGTGACGGCCGTGCTGTATGCGCGCTTCGACGGCGCGGTGGCGGGCCTGCAATTCGAGACCCGGCTCCCGTGGATTCCCGACTGGGGCGTCTACTACCAGATCGGCCTCGACGGCTACAACGTGCTCCTCGTGCTGCTGACCGCGTTCCTCGGCCCGCTCGTCGTCGCGGGATCGTTCTCCGCGATCCAGAAGGACGTCAAGCTCTTCTACGCGACCGTGTTCGGAATCCAGTTCGCGATGCTCGGCACCTTCGTGGCGCAGGACCTCTTCCTGTTCTACGTGTTCTGGGAGGCGATGCTCATCCCGATGTTCCTCATCATCGGCATCTGGGGCGGGGAGCGGCGCATCTACGCGACGCTGAAGTTCGTCCTGTACACGGCGTTCGGCAGCATCCTGATGCTCGCCGCGGTGATCTACCTCGTCTACGCGCTGAACGAGACCACGGGCGTGGCGTCCTTCGCCTTCGCCGACCTGTACCGGGCCGAGTTGCCCGTCGACGTGCAGGCGATCCTGCTCGCCGCGTTCGCGTTGTCGTTCGCGATCAAGGTGCCGATGGTGCCGCTGCACACCTGGCTCCCCGACGCGCACGTCGAGGCGCCGACCGCCGGTTCGGTGATCCTCGCCGGCGTGCTCCTCAAGATGGGAACCTACGGCTTCATGAAGCTCGGCTTCCCGCTCTTTCCCGACGCGACGCGCCTTGCGACGCCGTTCATCATGACGATGGCGGTGGTGAGCATCGTCTACGGTGCCTGCCTCGCGCTCGTCCAGACCGACATCAAGAAGATCATCGCGTACTCGTCGATCAGCCACCTCGGCTACGTGATGCTCGGGCTGATCAGCCTCGATCTCCTCGGCGTGCAGGGCGCCGTCATCCAGATGGTGAGCCACGGGCTGACCGCGGCCGGCCTCTTCCTCATGGTCGGGATGGTCTACGAGCGCTGCCATACCCGCGACCTCGCGGCCTACGGCGGGCTCGCGAAGCTGCTGCCCGTCTACTCGGTGTTCTTCATGATCCTGACGCTCGCGTCGGTCGGTCTCCCGACCACCAGCGGATTCACCGGCGAGTTCCTGGTGCTCCTGGGCGCCTTCCGCGCCTCCTGGGCGATGCACCTCGGCGGCGCTTCGTATCCGCTCGCGGTGAGCGCGAGCGCCGTGGCGGGCGTGGTGCTCGGCGCGCTGTACATGCTGTGGTTCGCGCAGCGGTTCCTGTTCGGCGCCGAGCGCGCGCCGCACCAGCCGGTGGCGGACCTGAACCTGCGCGAGCGGCTCGTGCTCGCGGCGATCGTCGTCGCCGTGTTCGCCCTCGGGCTCTATCCCGATCCGGCGCTGCAGAAGACGGAGCTCGCCGCCAAGCAGTACCGCGAGCTGGTCGCGGGCGAGCGTGCCACGACGCGAGCGGTCGCGTCCGGTCCGACGAGCGGGAGCACACGATGAGCTGGGAATCCGTCCTGACCGCGATGCTGCCCGAGAACCTGCTGCTCGCCGGCATCGTGGCGCTGCTCGGCGTCGAGATCTCCGGCGCACGCTCGCGCGCGTCGCTTCCGCTCGCGCTCATTGCCGTCGGCGCCGCAGCCGCCGCTGCCGCGTGGCTGTCGCTCGCCGGCTATGCCGGGGCGCCCTTCCCCGCCCAGTTCTCGGTCACCCCGGAAGGCCTCCTCGCGAAGGCGATCGTGCTCGCCCTCGTGCTGCCGGTGCTGCTGATGTCCCGCGAGGAGTTCGCCGGTGGGGAGTTCCATCTCCTGCTCCTGTCGTCGCTGTACGGGGTCTGCCTGCTCCTGTCGTCGGACAGCTTCCTCACGCTGTTCATCGGGCTCGAGCTGATGTCGCTGCCGGTGTACGCGCTCGTACTGCTCGCGTTCCGGCGTCCGGAGAGCGCCGAAGCGGCATTGAAGTACCTGGTGCTCTCGGGCGCGGCGAGCGCGACCTTCCTGCTGGGCGTCTCGTTCCTGTACGGCGCGAGCGGGTCGCTCGAGCTTGCCGCATTTGCGGGTGCCCTCGCATCGGACGACCTGATGGCGACCGCGGCCGTCGTCCTGGTGATCGTCGCCTTCTTCCTGAAGGCGGCGGTGGTGCCGTTCCACACCTGGGCGCCGGATGCGTACGAGGCCGCCAGCATCCCGGTGACCGCGTACATGGCCACCATCATCAAGGCCGGCGTGCTGCTCGCGGTCGTGCGCCTGATCGATACGGCGCCGCTCGCGGGACGCACGATCGACCTCGTCGCGATCCTGCCGCTCGTTTCGATCGTCTGGGGCAACCTGGCCGCGATGCGGCAGGCGAGCTTCCGCCGCATGATCGCCTACTCCTCGATCGCGCACGCGGGGTATCTCTTCTACGCCTTCCTCGGCGCCGGACCGGGCCGGTTCCAGGCGGTGGTGTTCTACGTGCTGGCCTACGGGCTGATGAACCTGCTCGCGTTCGCGTCGATCCCGAGCGGACCGGACGACGCGGCCCGGGATCGTCTGGACAATCTCAAGGGCCTGTTCCAACGCCAGCCCTATGCCGCGCTGATGATCGCCGTGGCGATGCTGTCCCTCGCCGGGATCCCGCCCTTCCCCGGCTTCGTCGCGAAGTTCTTGATCTTCAAGAACGTGATGGCGGCCGGTTACACGCTGTACGCCGTGCTCGGCCTGGTCGCGAGCTACCTCGGGATCTACTTCTACCTGCGCATCGTCCAGTACGCCTTCATGGGCACGCCGGCGGAGGCGACCGGCGCGATCGACACGATCGACACGATCGACACGATCGACAAGCGGGGCGTCAGCGCCGCGGCGCTCGGCGCGAGCGTCATCTGCCTCGTGCCCACCCTCGTGATCGCGGTGTTCCCGGGCTGGGTGATCGGGCTCTTCTAGTCACCAAGACGACCACCGCGCCGCTCAGGCGCCGGCGCGCTTCGCCGCCGGCGAATAGGAGTCGATGACCTGGAGCCGCGTCGCCTGCAGCCGCTCCGCCACGACCGCCAGCAGGCGGTGCATGAGCGCGTAACCGAACGAAGTGTCCGTCTTGCACGCCTCAAGCATCTGGGCGCCGTCGAATGCCAATGCCTCGACTACGCCGAGCGCGCGCGCCTGGAAGTGCTTCCCGCTGCCCATCAGCAGCGCCGACCAGCCGAGCTCGTCGCCGGCGGTCAGCGTCTGCACGCGCAGGGTCCGCCCCGGAGCCGCGATCTCCATCTCCAGGCCCACCCGACCGGCGACGATCAGGTAGAAGTCATGGCATTCGTCACCTTCGCGGAAGATGATCTGGTCCGGCTCGAAGCGGACTTCCCGCGCGAGGGTCCGCAGCTTCTCGATGTGCTGCGGCTGGAGCTCGTTCTCGACGAACGGGTGGTCATGGAGCTTCGGCAGCGTCCGGGTCGTCATGGGTCACCTCCTCAACCGGCCACGACCGGGATCTTGCCGATCTTCGCGCGCCACTGCGCGGGGCCGGTCTTGTGCACGGCGTTGCCGGCGGAATCGACGGCGACGGTCACCGGCATGTCCTTCACCTCGAACTCGTGGATCGCCTCCATGCCGAGGTCCTCGAAGGCGACGGACGCTTCGAGCCGCGGATCGCCTTGGAGACGAGGTAGGCCGCGCCGCCCACGGCGATGCAGTACACGCGCGCCGTGCTTCTTGATCGACTCGATCGCCACGGCGCCGCGCTCGCTCTTGCCGACCATGCCGATCAGCCCGGTCTTCGCGAGCATCGGGCTCGACGAACTTGTCCATGCGCGAGCTCGTGGTCGGACCCGCCGGGCCGACGACCTCGTCGCGCACCGGGTCGACCGGGCCGACGTAGTAGATGAAGCGATTGGTGAAGTCGACGGGCAGCTTCTCGCCCTTCGCCATCATCTCGACGAGGCGCTTGTGGGCGGCATCGCGGCCGGTGAGGAGCTTGCCGGAGAGCAGCAGGCGCTCGCCCGACTTCCACGTGCGCGATCTCGGCCTTCGTGAGCGTGTCGAGGTTCACGCGCCGGCTCGTCGACAGTGTCGAACGTCGAGCTTCGGCCAGTCGTCGAGCGACGGCGGCTCGAGCGTCGCCGGGCCGCTGCCGTCGAGCACGAAGTGCGACGTGGCGCGTCGCCGCGCAGTTGGGCAGCAGCGCCACCGGCTTCGACGCCGCGTGCGTGGGATAGTCGATCACCTTCACGTCGAGCACGGTCGTGAGGCCGCCGAGGCCCTGCGCGCCGATGCCGAGCGCGTTCACCTTCTCGAAGAGCTCGAGGCGCAGCTCCTCGGCGCGGTTCTTCGGGCCGCGCGCCTTGAGCTCGTGCATGTTCATCGGCTCCATCATCGCCCACTTGGCCATCAGCATCGCCTTCTCGGGCGAGCCGCCGATGCCGAGCGAGAGCATGCCCGGCGGGCACCAGTCGGCGCCCATCGTCGGCACGACCGACAGCACCCAGTCGACGATCGAGTCGTTGGGCAGCAGCATCGCGAACTTCGACTTGTTCTCCGAGCCGCCGCCTTTCGCGGCGACGATCACCTCGACCTTGTCGCCGGGCACCAGCTCGACGTGGGTCACGCCGGGCGTGTTGTCGCCGCGTGTTCTTGCGCTTGCCGTCCGGGTCGGCGAGCATCGAGCCGCGCAGCGGGTTGTCCTTGTCGGTGTACGCGCGGCGCACGCCCTCGTTGACCAGCTCCTCGAGCGACAGCTTCGTCTCCCAGCGGACATCCATGCCCACCTTGACGAAGGCGATGCGCGATGCCCGGTGTCCTGGCACATCGGCCGATGGCCCTCGGCGGTCATGCGCGAGTTGACCAGGATCTGCGCCATCGCGTCCTTGGCCGCGGGCGAGTCCTCGCGCTGGTACGCCTCGTCAGAGGTCTTCGGATGTAGTCGGCGGGGTGGTAGTAGCTGATGAACTGGAAGGCGTCGGCGACCGACTGGATGAAGTCTTCCTGCTTGATGACGGTCATGAGGCAGCCTCGGGTGGCGGAAAGGCGCGCGACGGCGCGATGCCGGAAACCAGCGCGGCCAGTATAGCCCCGGCGCAGGGGGGCAATCTGATGCGCGTCAAGGACGGCTAGGGGCGCCGCAGCGCCCCTTCGGGTCGACGGACAAGTCCGCTACTAGATGCGCTTGACTACTCCGCAGGCGAGCCGCGGCCCCGCGTTCCCCGTGGGCTGCGTCTTGTAGTCGTCGGGATCGCGATGCACGATCACGCCCCGTCCGACGACGCTCAGAGGACCATCGGTCACCGTGAGCTCGTCGCCCTCCCAGACGAGCTTTGCGACGCCGCCCGCGTCGGCCTTGAGCGCCGGAATGTCGCCGGAGTGATGCGGGCCATGACCGGGCTGCCCGTGCGGCGCGCCTTTCGGATTGAAGTGCCCGCCGGCGCTCATGCCGTCGCCCGAGCTGCAGTCGCCCTTCTCGTGGACGTGGAAGCCGTGCTCGGCGTTCGGCTTCAGCCCGCGCACCTCGGCGGTCACCGCGACCTTGCCGCCGCGCTGCTCGAACGTCACCGTCCCGGTCGCGGTGCTGCCTTGGGTCGCCTCGAGCTGCGCGACCGCTTTCGGTCCGGTGCCCTGGGCCCCTGCGCATCCCGCGACGAGCGTCGCGACGGCGAGAGTGACGAGGCGGCTTTTCATCGGCGGACCGTCCACGCAAAAAGAAAGCGGCGCCCGTCTACGGGCGCCGCCCGCATTCTCGCACGCACTACTTCTTTGCGGCCGGTGCCGGCGCCGCGGCCTGTGCCGCCGGCGTTGGCGGTGCAGCCGCCGCCGCACCCGCGGTCTGGAACGGGCCGGGGTTAACGCACGGCTGGGTGAGTTGCGGCGTGACGGTCTTGCCCTTGGCCTTCTCCGCGGCGATGTATTTCGCGGCCACGCGGTTCTCGGATTCGCACTGCTGGTATGCACCGACCTTGCCGGCGTAGGCCGTCTTCGCCGCAGCCTCGGCCGCCGCGGCCTTCTGCGCGTCGGTCAGCGTCGGCGCCGGAAGCTTCGCGAGCGCGACGCCGCTCGCCACGGCGAGCGCGACGGCGAGCGCAATCGAGCGTGGTGTCATATCTCCCCCTCAGCTGTGTTGGATCACGCCCAGGACCCGCGAGCGGGTCTCCGCCGGCACGTCGTCCGCGTACTTCTGGCGGCTCTTGCCGGACCTGACCTCGTCGTACCAGTACTCGTGGTGCTCCTTGGCCCAGGTCTCGTCCACGTAGCCGGTGCGCATCGCCTGGTAGGCGCCGCGCATGCCGAGCGTGCCGAGATAGATGTGGAAGCACGCCATCGCGACGCCGAGCAGGCCGAACACCATGTGGATCACGTTCGCGGTCTGCATGGTGCTGCGGGTCTGGCCGAAGTTGGGGAAGTTCAGGATGTACCCGGTCACGACGAGCGTGAGCGAGATGACGATCACGAGCCCCCAGAACAGCGCCTTCTCGCCGGCGTTGAACCGGCCCGAAGCCACGTGGCCGCCGCGCTTGTCGAGCATGCCGCCGAACTTGATTATCCATTTCACGTCATGGGCGCGCGGCAGGTTGTCGCGGATGAACATGACGATGAAGATCGGCAACGCCACCGAGAAGATCGGCCCCACGAAGTTGTGCAGGTTCTTCGCGAAGTTCGCGAGCCATGCGAACAGCGTGTAGCCGATCACCGGTAACAGGATGTGCTTGCCGAACGTGAGGACGAGCCCGGTGAGCCCGAGGATGACGAACGAGATCCCCATCGTCCAGTGCGCGATCCGGTCGGCCGTGGAGAACCGCCGAATCAATCTTCCGGTAGGCCGGTCGTGCAGGCCGATCGAGCCGCGCCAAGTGTAGTAGCCGATCAGGGCCAGGAGGGCCAGACCGATGATCGCGCCGCCGATCGTCGCGATCGGCACGCGCACTTCGCGCCAGGTCTCGCCGCGGCTCTGGACCAGCACCCCCGCCTCGCGCCCCTGGACCGTGGTGTAGCCCGGCTCGCCGGAGCGCACCTCGCGCCAGATCGGCGCGTTGTTGAGCGGCTGGGCCTGTTGCCGCTGCACCTGCTGCGCCGCGGCCGACTCGTCCGTCTTGAGCTGCTGCGGTGTCTGCTGCGCCAGCGCAGGGGCCGCGCACGCCACCGCCGCCGCGACAGCCAGTGCGGCGAAAGAGAGTCTCCTCATCTCGCTACCTCCCTGAAGGTCCGGTGCGGGCGTACTCGTTCTGGTACTGCGTGCGGGTGTTGATCGCCCGCTCCCAGTCCGCTTGTTTGCCGCCCCATTCCGGGCTGTCCCACGGTTTCGCGTCGGGCTTGCCCTGGTACTTGCCCTGCTTGTACTGCACGACCTGCGGCTGCTCGCCGCACCCGGCGAGGCCGAGGGCGACGACGGCGGCGAGGCCGACGATCAGCGTGCGCATGGTCATCGCCTCAGCTCTTGGGCTGCGCGGCCGGCGGCTTCTGCCCGCCCGGACCGTACGCCGTGCCCCAGCCCCACACTTCGGAGCCCTTGCCGCGGGTCAGGACGCGCTGGCGGTAGATGTCGGCGATGACGTCGCCGTCGCCGCCCAGCAGCGCCTTGGTCGAGCACATCTCCGCGCACGCCGGCAGCTTGCCCAGCGCCAGCCGGTTCGCGCCGTACTTCTTGAACTCCTCGGCCGAGTTGTCCTTCTCGGGCCCGCCGGCGCAGAACGTGCACTTGTCCATCTTGCCGCGCAGGCCGAAGGCGCCGGCCTGCGGGAACTGCGGCGCGCCGAACGGGCACGCGTAGAAGCAGTAGCCGCAGCCGATGCACAGGTCCTTGTCGTGCAGGACCACGCCTTCCTCGGTCTTGTAGAAGCAGTCGACCGGGCATACCGCCATGCACGGCGCGTCCGAGCAGTGCATGCAGGCGACCGAGATCGACCGCTCACCGGGAACGCCGTCGTTCATCGTCACGACGCGACGGCGGTTGACGCCCCAGGGCACCTCGTTCGTGTTCTTGCACGCGGTCACGCAGCCGTTGCACTCGATGCAGCGCTCGGCGTCGCAGAGAAACTTCATTCTTGCCATGATCGTTCTCCTCGTCTCCTGGCGCGGCTCAGGCCCGCTCTACCTGGCAGATGGTGGTCTTGGTTTCCTGCATCATCGTCACCGTATCGTAGCCGTACGTCGTAGCGGTGTTGACCGCCTCGCCGCGCACGATCGGCGCCGCGCCGTCCGGATAGAAGGGCAGCATGTCCCTGCCCTGCCACCAGCCGGAGAAGTGGAACGGGATGAAGGTCGTATCCGGCCCCACCCGCTCGGTCACCATCGCCTTCACCTTGATGCGCGCGCCGGTCGGCGTGGACACGAACACGTACTCGCCGTTGCGGATGCCGCGGTCGTTCGCCGCCTTCGGGTTGATCTCGATGAAGTTGTCCTGCTGCAGCTCGGCGAGCCACGGATTCGACCGGGTCTCCTCGCCGCCGCCCTCGTACTCCACCAGCCGTCCCGACGTGAGGATCAGCGGGAACTTCTCGGCCAGCTTGTTCTCGAGGTTCTTCTTCTGGACGGAGATGAAGAGCGTGGGCAGGCGCCAGAACGCGCGCTTGTCGGCCTGCGCCGGGTACTTCTCCATCAGGTCCGGCCGCGTGCCGTAAAGCGGCTCCCGGTGGATCGGGATCGCGTCGGGGAAGTTCCACACCACCGCGCGCGCCTTGGCGTTGCCGAAGGGGTGGCAGCCGTGGTTCTTCATCACGACGCGCTGGATTCCGCCCGAGAGGTCGGTCTTCCAGTTCTTGCCCTCGGCTTCCTTTTTCTCCTCGTCGGTGAGCTCATCCCACCAGCCCAGCTTCTTCAGCAGGACGTGATCGAACTCGGGGTAGCCGAACGGGAGATCCGCACCTTGCGATGCCGACCCATCCTCGGCGAGCAGGCTCACGCCGTCGCGCTCCACGCCGAAGTTCGCGCGGAAGTTGCCGCCGCCGTCCATCACGTTCTTCGAGGTGTCGTACAGGTTCGGCGAGCCGGGATGCTTCAGCGCCGGGTTGCCGTAGCACGGCCACGGCAGGCCGAAGTAGTCGCCGTCGCACGGGCCGCCCTTGGCGCGCAGCGTCTTCACGTCGAACGTGTGCATGTTCTTCATGTGAAGCTTCAGGCGCTCGGGCGACTGCCCGGTGTAGCCGATGGTCCACGTGCCGCGGTTGATCTCGTTGGCGAGCGTGTCCTCCATGGAGGGCTCTTCGTAGCCCTTCGCGGCCTTGACGAGGCGCAGGTTCTGCTTGCCGTCCTTCTTGCCGATGAACTGGTCGGCGAAACCCCACTTCTGCGCGAAGGCATACATGATCGCCTGGTCCGACCGGGACTCGAACAGCGGGTCGATGACCTTCTCGCGCCACTGGATCGAGCGGTTCGACGCGGTGCAGGAGCCTTCGGTCTCGAACTGCGTCGCCGCGGGCAGCAGGTAGACCGCGCGGTTCGCGTTCGCCTGCTTCTTGGCGTCGGCGAGGATCTTCTGCCCCTGCTCGTTCAGCGGCATCGCCGCCATCGCGGCCGTGGCCGACGGGTACGGATCGACCACCACCAGCAGGTCGAGCGCGTGCATCGCCGCCTGCATCTCGACCCCGCGGGTCTGCGAGTTCGGCGCGTGGCCCCAGAAGAACATCGCGCGGATGTTGGGGTCCTGGTCGATGTTGTCGTTCTGCTCAAGCACCCCGTCGATCCAGCGCGACACCGTGATGCCCGGTTTGGTCATCATGGCCGGGGAGGCAAACTGCTTCTCGAGCCAGGCGTAGTCGATGTTCCAGACCCGCGCCCAGTGCCGCCACGCCCCCGGAACGATCCCGTAGTAGCCGGGCAGCGAGTCGGGGTTCGGGCCGACGTCGGTCGCGCCCTGCACGTTGTCGTGGCCGCGGAAGATGTTGGTGCCGCCGCCCGAGACGCCGACGTTGCCGAGCGCCAGCTGCAGGATGCACGAGGCCCGCACCATTGCGTTGCCGGTCGTGTGCTGGGTCTGGCCCATGCACCACACGACCGTCGCGGGCTTGTTCTTCGCCAACGCCTCGGCGACGCGCTTCACCTGGTCGGGCTTGACCCCGCAGGCCTCCTCGACCTTGTCGGGCGTCCACTTGGCCATGACCTCGGCCTTGACCTTGTCCATCCCGTAGACGCGGTCGTTGATGTACTTCTTGTCCTCCCAGCCGTTCTCGAAGATGTGGTACAGGAGGCCGAACAAGAACGGGATGTCGGTGCCGGAGCGGATGCGCACGTACTCGTCCGCCTTCGCCGCCGTGCGCGTGAAGCGCGGGTCGACGACGATCATCTTGCAGCCCGTCTCCTTGGCATGCAGCATGTGCAGCATCGACACCGGGTGCGCCTCGGCGGCGTTCGACCCGATATACATGGCGCACTTCGCGTTCTGCATGTCGTTGTAGGAGTTCGTCATCGCGCCGTAGCCCCAGGTGTTGGCCACGCCCGCGACGGTGGTCGAGTGACAGATGCGCGCCTGGTGATCGCAGTTGTTCGACCCCCACAGCGAAACGAACTTGCGGAACAGCATCGCCTGCTCGTTGTTGTGCTTGGACGAGCCGACGAAGTAGGCGGCGTCGGGGCCCGATTCCTTGCGGATCGCCATCATCCGCTCGGTGATCTCGTCGAGCGCCTGGTCCCAGGAGATCTTCTGGTACTTCCCGTTCACGAGCTTCATCGGGTACTTCAGGCGGTGCGAGTGCTCGGTCATCCCGTGCTCGCGGACCGCGGCGCCCTTGGCGCAGTGCGCGCCCGAGGTTGAGCGGCGAGTCGAACACCGGCTCCTGGCGCACCCACACGCCGTTCTGCACGATCGCGTCGACCGCGCACCCGACCGAGCAGTGCGTGCAGACGGTGCGCTTGACCTCGACCTTCGCGTCGGCAGCCTTCTTCTCCTGCGCTTCGGCCTTGCCGACCAGGTTGAACGGCAGCTGCGAGGCGAAGGCCCCGGCGCCGACCGCGACGCCGGAGCGCTTGAGGAACGCGCGCCGGTCGACGGTGCGTGCGAGCGTGCCGGAGAGGCTCCGCGCGAGACGCGACTGCGGGGCGGACGTGTTAGCTGAATTTCTTCGTGAGCAGCATGGCGCCCTCCTCGGTCAGACCAGCGTCGTGCGGTAGTAATTGCGGATGTGCTCGGTCAGCTTGTACCCGGAACGTTTGTCGCCTTCCTTGTGCTGCGTCGCCGCGGGCTGCGGCACCGTCTTGGCGCCGATGGCAGCAACCGCGGCTGCGCCGGTGGCGCCGGCTGCGATCAGGAAGTTCCGGCGGCTGGCCTTGGTCTTGTCCATGTTCTAGTCTCCTTCCGGGAGGTCAGACCATCTCGAACGACTGGGATTCGACGTCGAAAAAGACCCTCATGACGCGCGCGACGTCTTTGTAGAACTGCGTTGCTGCGGCGCTGAGAATCTCATCCGTAAGCTGGATGTAAGCTCCCGAAATATAGCGCATAAAGAACTGTTTTTGTCCGCCAATCGCATGATCGTCGGAGCCAAGCGAAACGAGGTGGCGCATCACCTCGCAGAGCACGGCGACGTGATCCTCCGGCTCGTGCGAGTCGCCAGCGCGCGCGAGACCCAGCGTGCGCAACTCGTCCCGCAGTGCAACAACGATTCGTTCGCGACCTGTCGGCGTGAGGTAGTGACTGCAGTAGGGTGTCACCTGGGACTTGCCGACGCCGACGAAAATCGAGTCGTATTCGAGCGTTAGCGCCTCGGGATCCGCATTGCGGGCGGTTCGCGCGAGCGATCGCCAGGCCTGACCCAGTGGCACATCGTTCGTGCCGAACAGGTCCTCGTGCCGTGCGAGGGAATCGAGCAGCGCGCAGTCCGGCCCGGCGTAGAACAACCGTGAGAGCAGTGCGTATAAGTCGACGCGCGCCCGGTCCTCCTCGTTCAGCGCCGATTCCTTGGTCGTCTCAGGGGCTTCCGAAAGTCGCGGCGCGCTCACGGCTTCACGTCGAAGATCGACGCCTCGGACTTGTTCTCCATCATGTCGACGACTCGGCAGTCGGCGCACATCTGCAGCCGGCGCAACGCCCCACCGGTGGCAAACATCGAATGGGCGGTCAATCTTCCCACCATGTTGTCGATCATCTGCTTGGTGCCGAACGGCTTCCCGCACCGGACGCAGTTGAACGGCTCGGCCTGGTACAGCACCACCTCCTGTTTCGCCTGCGCGGTGAGCAGCAGGCGCGGCGCGAGGGTGACCGCCTTTTCGGGGCAGGTGCTCACGCACAGGCCGCACTGGACGCAGTTGCGCTCGATGAACTTCAGCATCGGCGTCTCGCGCCCGTCGACGAGCGCCGAGGCCGGACAGGCGCCGACGCACGCCATGCACAGCGTGCAGGTCTGCCGGTTCACGTCGACCCGGCCGAACGGCGCGCCCGCGGCGAGCGGGATCTCGTCCTGCGGCGCGGGCGCGTGCTTCGCCAGATGCTCGAGGACGAACTCGAGCGTCGCGCGCTTCTCGTTCGAGAGGTTGAAGGTGGCCGCGTGCGCGGGCGCTTCCGCGGGCGCGAGCCCCCAGAGCTCGGCCTCGAATGCCGCCGCATCGGTCGCGCGCACGAGCCGCAGGTGCGTCCCGCCGTAGCCGAGCGCGGACAGGATCGTCTGCGCATACCCGAGCTGGCGCTCGAGCGCGGATCCGTACTCGTCGGCTTCGGCGTCGGTCGCCGCAACGATCACCTGGCTCGCCCCGTACGCGATCGCGCCCAGCAGCACGTCGATGCCGACCGAAGCGGCGTGAAAGATCTCGAGCGGAATCACGCGCGCCGGCAGCCCGCGCCCGCGGCGCGCGATCCGCGGGATCAGGTCGCGCCCCACGTCTGCGCCGTGGAGGAGGATGGCGGCATCCTTGCCGCCGGCCTTCGCATACACCGCCAGCATCCGCTTGAGTCGCGCGCCGAGCTCCGCCACGCGCGGGCTCGCGTACGTCATCGCGCCCGACGGACACACCGTCGCGCAGCCGCCGCAACCGAGGCAGAGGTGCGGCTCGACGCGCACCTTGTCGCCCGCGGAGGCGATCGCCTGCGTCGAGCACGTGTCGAGGCACGCCGTGCAGCCGACCTTGGCCGAACGCCCGTGCGCGCAGAGGCGCTCGTTGTAGACGAAGAACTTCGGCTTCTCGAACTCGCCGACCAGTTTCGCGAGCGCCGCGGCGGCGAGCGCCTGCGCGAGCGGGTCGCGGCCGGGCGCGAGGTAGCCCTGCGGCTTGCGCGGCACCTTGAGCACCGGGTCGGCCGAAAGGTCGAGCACCAGGTCGAAGCGATCCTTGCGGCCCCGGTCCGCGCGATCGAAGTCGATCGCTTTGACCGGACCGCACGCCTTCACGCACGCGCGGTGCGCCTTGCACTTGTCGAGGTCGATCTGGTAGGTGAAGTCGATCGCCTGCTCCGGGCACGCGCGGATGCACGCATTGCAGCGCGTGCAGACGTCGAGGTCGATGGGGTTCGTCTGCTCCCACTCCACCTCGAAAGCACCCAGCCAGCCCTTCAGGGCGCTCACCCGCCCTGACCAGACGGGGAAGCGACGCACGGCAGGCAAGTCGCCGCCGCGCGCGTTGGTGACGAGTGCGCTCACCTCGAGCTCATCGCCGAGCCGCTCGGCCCACTGCACCGCGGTCTCGGCGGGACCGATAACGAGCAGGTGGCCGCCCGATGCGTAGGACACGCTCGGCACCGGCTCCGGCTCGGGCAATTCGGCGGCGGCAAGAAGCGCCGCGATCTTCGGCGTCGCGTGCTTGCCTTCCGCGGACCAGCCGGCCACCTCGCGGATGTTCACGAACTTCAGGTCGCCTTTTGCGCCAATCCCTTCGGCGACCTCGGCGAAGAGCGGCGCCTCCTGCGTGCACGCCACGACGCATTCGCCGCCGCGCGCGGCGGCCTCGAACGCAGCGACCTCCTTGCGGCACAGCTCGGTGTGGATCTCGACCGGCTTGCCGGACCCGAGGGCCGCGGCCAGCGCGCGCGCATCGAGCGCCATGGTGCGGTTGCAGTTGCAGAGCTTCAGGGTCTTGTCCTCGAGCGGCATCCGGTCGGGTCCTTCAGACCGCTTCGGGCTTGCGGGGAAGGTCGACGGGTTTCGGTTCGACGGTGTCAACCGGGCCGTGCGCCGCGGTCTCGCCCGGTGCGGGCACCGCCGGTGCATCGGGCGCGGTCGCGGTGACGGGCGTCGAGACGGACTCCGCCCGCTTCTTCTCGTCCGCTTCGTCCTCTTTGTCGAACAGCCCGAGCGAGCGCGCCGCGCTGAGCGTCTTGAGCATCGCTGCCGGGATCGGGTCGGGAATCGAGTAATCGTCGATGTAGACGTCGAGCCGGTCCATCGTGTTGAAGTGCGGATCGCCGAAGAGCTTCCGGAGCGCGGCGCTGCGCGTCGCCGGGTCGACCTCCGGCTGGAGAAACGCTTTGTAGTCCGACTCGAGGCCCTTCAGCGTGTCGATCGAGGGCAGCTCGATCGCCGGCTCGGCCGTCCCGGTCGCCGGGGCCTGGGCCGGCGCGGGTGCGAGCGGCGGCGGCGCCGGCTCGGGCAGCGTCTCTCCGCGCCGCGCGGCCACTTTCCGCTTCGACCAGCGCGTCACGAACGGATCGCGCGTGTCGTCGCTCACTCGTCCCTCCGTGCGCCCTTGAACGAGGGCGGACGCGATCGCGTCTTCGACTCGGGCCGGTAATTCGCGTCCACGTACTCGGCGAGCCAGGTCGCGATCTCCGCCGGCAGCGGCACGCCGTCGACCTGGGCCCCGCCGTCCATCATCCGCGCCGCCTCGTGGTAGCTCGGCGTCACGATCTTCGGCACCGCGTGGTCGTCGTCCATGCGCCACATGACGAACATATAGGGCTCGGGCGCGGTCAGATTCAAGTAGTAGCCCTCGGCTTCGTCCCGGTGGAGGACGATCTCGAAACCCGGATGGAGCCACTGGGAACGCCCGCCGTCTTCGAGGATGATCCGCGGCGGTGCGGCATCGGGCTCGTCCGGGACGACGGCCACGGGCTGCCAAGTTTCCGACTGCCAGCGGTTGGCGAGAGCGCGGCGCTCCATCACCACGGCGACGCGAACGCTTTGAGGAGATGGACGAATGTATCTAGAATCGGAAAGTTGCATTGCACCGTTATGATGCGTGCTTCCAGTGCTGTTCAGCAAGCTTGACGATGTCGAATCGGATCATCCCTCTCGTCGACGCGCGCCGGGCGATCTCCCTGCCTGACGTGGGGCCTCTCGCGCCCGGCACACGAGTCGCCGATACCCTTGGCCGGCCGCTGCGCGACCTGCGCATCTCGGTCACCGACCGCTGCAACTTCCGCTGCACGTACTGCATGCCGAAGGACGTGTTCGGCCCGGACTACAAGTTCCTGCCGCGCAGCGAGGTACTGACGTTCGAGGAGATCACGCGCCTCGCGGGCATCTTCAAGGACCACGGCATCGAGAAGATCCGCCTCACCGGCGGCGAGCCGCTGCTGCGTCGCGACCTCGAGCGGCTCGTCGAAATGCTCGCGCGGCTCGGCGGCCTCGACCTGACGCTCACGACGAACGGTTCGGCGCTCGCCCGGAAGGCGCGCGTCCTGCGCGACGCGGGCCTCAACCGCCTCACGGTGAGCCTCGACTCGCTCGACGACGCAGTGTTCCGCGCGATGAACGACGTCGACTTCCCGGTCGCGGCCGTACTCGAAGGCATCGACGCGGCGGCGGCTGCGGGCCTCGCGCCGATCAAGATCAACATGGTCGTCCAGCGCGGCGTGAACGACCACACCATCGTCGCAATGGCGCGCCGGTTCAAGGGTAGCGGCCATGTCGTGCGCTTCATCGAGTTCATGGACGTCGGCGCGACCAACGGCTGGCGAATGGACGACGTGGTGCCCTCCGCGGAAGTGGTGCGGCGCATCGGCGCCGAGCTGCCGCTCGAGGCGGTGGAGCCGAACTACGACGGCGAGGTCGCGGAGCGGTGGCGCTACCGGGACGGCACCGGCGAGATCGGCGTGATCTCGTCGGTGACCCAGGCGTTCTGCCGGAGCTGCACCCGCGCGCGGCTTTCCACCGACGGCGCGCTCTACACCTGCCTGTTCGCGACCTCGGGCTACGACCTGCGCATCCTGCTGCGCGGCGGCGCCTCCGACGCCGAGATCCACGCGGCCGTCGGGCGCATCTGGACCGTGCGCGGGGACCGCTACTCCGAGATCCGCACCGCCGCGACGGCGAAGGCGCGCAAGGTCGAGATGTCCTACATCGGCGGATGAACGCGCCCCACAAACCGCTGCTCACCGACGCCGCGCGCCCGGCCACCTTCGACGTCGAGGCGCTGAACGAGAAAGGCGAGGCGGTCCCGACGCCGATCGCCGGCGAGCATCCGCTCACGCTCTACGTCGACAAGCGCGAGATCGTCACGCTGATGACGCTCGGGCAGGCGCCCGAGGCGCTCGCGATCGGATACCTCCGCAACCAGCGGCTGGTGCGCTCGATCGAGGAGATCGCCGCGGTGCAGGTCGACTGGGAGACCGACGCGGTCGCAGTCACCACCCGCAGGGGCGTGAAGGGCCTCGGCGCGAGGATGAAGAAGCGCACGGTGACGACCGGCTGCGGCCAGGGTACCGTGTTCGGCGACCTCATGGAGGAGATCGAGTCGATCACCTTGCGCGACGACGTGCGGCTTGCCGAGGACACGCTGTACGCCCTGCTCGACGCGGTGCGCCGTCACGAGACGATCTACAAGACGGCCGGGGCGGTGCACGGTTGCGCGCTGGCCACCAACGCGCCCGGTGCGAGCGAGATCCTTTCCTTCGTGGAGGACGTAGGCCGGCACAACGCGGTGGACGCGATCGCGGGCCAGATGTGGCTCGCGGGCA
Organism: uncultured beta proteobacterium; assembly: GCA_963747775.1. Classification (GTDB taxonomy): domain Bacteria; phylum Pseudomonadota; class Gammaproteobacteria; order Burkholderiales; family SG8-39; genus JAGVSZ01. The sequence goes on along the minus strand of CAVVGT010000008.1, from coordinate 104,417 downwards.
TCGACGGCTCGGACAAGATCTTCTACACCACCGGACGCCTCACCTCCGAGATGGTGATCAAGTGCGCGCAGATGCAGATCCCGTTCCTCGTCTCGCGCTCCGGGCTGACCCAGATGGGCTGGACCATCGCCAACCAGACCGGGATCACCATGCTCGGCCGCGCGGTCAACAAGCACTACCTGCTGTTCACCGGCAGGCACCGCTTCGTCAAGACCTCCATGCCGACGATGACGGCGTAAGGGGATGGACCTTCGCGATACCGCCCGCGTCACCGGCCTGATTCTCGCCGGGGGCCAGGGACGCCGCATGGGCGGCGTCGACAAGGGTCTGCAGCCGTTGCGCGGCAGACCGATGGTCGCCTGGGTGCTCGAGCGGATCGCCCCGCAGGTGACCGAGGTGATCGTCAACGCCAACCAGAACCAGGCCGAGTACGCGCGCCTCGGCTGCCGCGTCATCGGCGACGAGATCGGCGGGTTCGCCGGCCCGCTCGCCGGGCTGCAGGCCGGGCTCAAGGCGAACGTGCACCCGTTCCTCGTCACGGTGCCGTGCGACTCGCCGTTCCTGCCCCTCGACCTGGTCGCTCGGCTGCACGCCGCGCTGATCGCGAACCACGCCGACCTCGCCGTCGCGAAGACGGGAGATCAGCCGCACCCCGTCTTCTCGCTCGTGCGGGAGTCGCTCGCCGGACACCTCACGGCGTTCCTCCAGGGCGGGGGCCGCAAGATCGACGCGTGGTATGCCTCACTGAAGGTCGTGGAAGTCCCCTTCGACGACCAGCCGGACGCGTTCTCCAACATCAACACGCCCGAAGAGTTGGCCGACCACGAGCGCCGGACATGAGTTCGCTCGCGAGCATCGTCAGCTGCATGGACGACTACGACCCGGAAGCGCTGCCGGTCGAGACGGCGCGCCGGGTGATCCGATCGCTCGTGACGCCGGTGACGGCGAACGAGCGCGTCGCGGTGCGCGCCGGCCTCGGCCGGGTGCTCGGGGCCGACGTCGTGTCCACAATGAATGTCCCCGCGCACGACAACTCCGCCATGGACGGCTATGCCGTGCGCGGCGCGGACCTCAAAGCGGACGACGACACCGTGCTGCAGGAAATCGGTACGGCGTTCGCCGGGCGACCCCTCGGCGGCGCCGTCGGTCCGGGCCAGTGCGTGCGCGTGATGACCGGCGCGGTGATGCCCGCCGGCGCCGATACGGTCGTGATCCAGGAGGTGGTCCGGGCCGAGGGCGACCGCGTCGTCGTGCCGCCCGGACAGAAGGCGGGACAGAACCGCCGCCGCGCCGGCGAAGACCTTGCAGTTGGGCCGCGTCGCCATCCCGGCTGGACGAATCCTGCGCCCGGCCGACCTCGGGCTCCTCGCCTCGCTCGGGCTCGCCGAGGTGACGGTGCGGCGCCGGCTGCGCGTCGCGTTCTTCTCGACCGGCGACGAGCTGGCGTCGGTCGGCGCGCCGCTCAAGGAAGGCGAGGTCTACGACTCCAACCGCTACACGCTCTATGGAATGCTCGCCCGTCTCGGGGTGCGACCTGATCGACATGGGCGTGGTGCGCGACGATCCGGCGACCCTCGAGCGGGCGTTTCTCGACGCCGCGGCGATCGCCGACGCCGTGATCACTTCCGGCGGCGTGTCGGTCGGCGAGGCCGACTTCACCCGCGACCTGCTCGGCCGTCTGGGCGAAGTGCTGTTCTGGAAGATCGCGATGCGCCCGGGCCGCCCGATGGCGTTCGGCCGGATCGGCGGTGCGCACTTCTTCGGGCTGCCCGGCAACCCGGTCGCGGTGATGGTGACGTTCTACGGCTTCGTGCGCGACGCGCTGTTCGCGCTCGCCGGCCGCACCGACGACTACGCGCTGCCGGTCCTGCAGGTGCCGTGCGCGACCGCGCTTCGCAAGAAGCCGGGGCGCACCGAGTTCCAGCGCGGGATCGTCGCGTGCGACGCCGACGGTCGGTGGAGCGTGCGCATCACCGGGCAGCAGGGCTCCGGCGTGCTGCGGTCGATGTCGGAGGCGAACTGCTTCATCGTGCTCGAGCACGCGCGCGGCGACGTCAAAGCAGGCGACCTCGTCAGCGTGCAGCTTTTCGAGGGGCTCGCGTAGTCCGTCAGCCCGAGGCGCCGGGCTCCGCGTCGTCCTGGCCCGCGCCGATCAGCTTGGCGGCCTGCGGCTCCGGCAGCGCCTCTACCTGCTTCAGCTTGCGCTCCATCTGGCGGGTGCGCGTTTCCGCCTCGACGATAGTGTTCGCCACCGTCTGCAGCTGCTGGCGCGTCTTCGCCAGCACCTGCCCGAATTTCCCGAACTCGTTCTTCACCGCGCCGAGCAGCTCCCACACTTCGCTCGAGCGCTGCTCGATCGCGAGCGTCCGGAAACCCATCTGGAAGCTGTTGAGCATCGCCAGCAGCGTCGTCGGTCCGGCGACGGTCACGCGGTGGTCGCGCTGCAGCGCCTCGACCAGGCCGGGCCGCCGCAGCACCTCCGCGTAGAGACCCTCGGTCGGGAGATACAGCAAGCCGAAGTCGGTGGTGTGCGGCGGTGCGATGTACTTCTCGCGCATGCCCTTCGCTTCGGCGCGCAGCCGCATCTCCAGCGCGCGGCCCGCCGCCTCGATCCCCTCGACGTCGGCGCGCTCTTGCGCCTCCTGCAGGCGCTGATAGTCCTCGAGCGGGAACTTGGCGTCGACCGGCAGCCAGAGCGGCGCCCCGCTCTCGTCGCGGCCCGGAAACTTGATCGCGAACTCCACGTACTCGCGGCTGCCGGGAATCGTGGCGACGTTGCGCTCGTACTGCTCCGGCACGAGCACCTGCTCGAGGAGGCTTCCGAGCTGCACCTCGCCCCAGGTGCCGCGCGTCTTGACGTTGGTCAGCACGCGCTTGAGGTCGCCGACGCCGATCGCGAGCGACTGCATCTCGCCCAGGCCCTTGTGCACCTGCTCCAGTCGCTCGCTGACGAGCTTGAACGACTCGCCGAGCCGGTGCTCCAGCGTGGCGTGCAGCTTCTCGTCGACGGTGACGCGCATCTCCTCGAGCTTCTTCTCGTTGCCCGCGGCGATCTCGGCGAGACGTTTCTCGACGGTGTCGCGCAGCTCGCCGAGGCTTAGCGCCAGCGCGTCGCCGAAGCGCTTGAGCTGCAAGGCGCTCTCCTCGCGGCCGCTCCGGCCTTCGACCAGCATGCCGGCGAGCTTCTGATCGACCGCGGTCCGCAGGCCTTCCAGTCCGCCGGCGAAGCCGGTCATCTGGGTCGTGAGCGCCAGGCTCATCCGGCCGCTCGCCGCCGCCTGCTCGGCACGCGCCGCCCGTGCCGCGTCCGCGGCCTCGTGCCGCCCGGCCGCCAGCGCTTCGCGCAATTCGCGCTCCAGGCGCTCATTGTCGAGCGCGAAGCGATCGAGGCGCGCCTGCATCGCCGCGAGCTGCGCCGGCACCTCGCCGGCGCGGCCGAGCGCACCGGCCTGCCGGATGGCGAGCACGACGACGACCAGGACGAGCACGGCAAGAACGACGAGGACGGCCAGCAGCGCTTCGCTCATGCGCCGCATTGTAGCGAACGCGGTAGCTCACCCGGCGAGCCTGCGAACGCCGGACAGTCAGTAGAATCGTGCGCCATGCACTGGCAGGACATCCCTGCGGTCCGGGAGGAGACGCACTTCGGCCGCGTCGTGCGCTGCTTCAGCGAGCGCGCGCGCAACCTCGACTCGATGTTCGCGGCGACCGTCGCGCGCCATGGTGCGCGGACGGCGCTGGTGGACGGACCGCTTCGCCTTGACTACGCGAAGCTCGATCGCGTCGCCGATCGCGTCGCCGGCCATCTCCACCGGCTCGGTGTCGCGCGCGGCGATCGGATCGCTCTGCTGCTCGCCAACGAGCGCGAGTTCGTCCATCTGCTGCTGGCCGCGCTGCGCGTCGGCGCTGTCGTCGTCCCGATCAATGTTCGCGAGCAGCGCCCGGAAGTCACGTTCATCGTGAACCAGTGCGGTGCGAAGGCGATTGCGTTCGACGCCGCCGTAGCGGACCGAATCCCCGCGCCCGCCGACGCGCCGGCGGCCGCGGTGCGGCTCGCCGTCGGCGGGGCGGCGCCCGGCGCCGTCGACTTCGACGCGCTCATGGACGCGCACTCGCCCGTCGCGCCGCGGGCCGACGCGCACGAGGAGGAGACCGCGGTCATCCTCTACACCTCCGGCACGACCGCACGGCCGAAGGGCGCGATGCTGACGCACTTCAACCTGATCCACACGTGCCTCCACTATCGCGCGTGCATGCGGCTGAGCGAGACCGACCGCTCGCTCCTCGCGGTGCCGGCGAGTCACGTCACCGGCCTCGCGGCGATCCTGCTCCCGATGTTCGCGGTGGGCGGGTGTGTCGTGCTGATGCGCGAGTTCAAGGCACGCGCGTTCCTCGAGCTCGCGGCGCGCGAGCGCATGACGCACACTCTCGTGGTCCCGGCAATCTACAACCTCTGCCTGCGCGACCCGGACTTCCAGCGCTTCGACCTCGCGGCCTGGCGCATCGGCGGTTTCGGCGGCGCGCCGATGCCGGAGGGCACGTTGCGCCGTCTCGCGGAGAAGCTGCCCGGCCTGACGCTCATGAACGCCTACGGCGCGACCGAGACGACCTCGCCGACGACCATCATGCCGATGGGGATGCAGGCGGCGCATCTCGACAGCGTCGGCGCGGTCGTGCCGTGCGGCGACGTGCGCGTGACAGACGACGACGGACACGCGGTGCCGCCCGGTCAGCCGGGCGAGCTCCGGATCGCCGGACCGATGGTGGTGCCCGGCTACTGGGACAACCCCGAAGCCACGGCGCGCGAATTCGCCGACGGGTACTGGAAGTCCGGCGACATCGGCTCGATGGACGCGCAGGGCTTCGTGCGCGTGTTCGACCGCAAAAAGGATCTCGTCAACCGAGGCGGCTACAAGATCCACAGCGCCGAAGTCGAGAGCGTGCTGAGCCTGTACCCGGCGGTCGTCGAGTCGGCGCTGGTCGCGGTGCCGGACCCGGTGCTCGGCGAGAAAGCCCTCGCCTACGTCGTTACGCACGACCCGGCGTGCACCGCGGAGGCGCTGCGGGCGCATTGCGCGCACCATCTCGCCGACTACAAGGTGCCCGACTTCTTCTCTTTGCGCGCGGAACCGCTGCCGCGCAACGCGAACGGGAAGCTCCTCAAGCGTTTGCTTCGGGCGGCGTAGCGCCGCGCTCGCCCTTGCGCAGCTCGATCATCGGATCGCGCGCTTTGCAGACGCGCCCCATCCCGCTCTCGCGGAGGAACCTCGTAGCGGCCGAGCGCGGGCGGGAGCATGGCGGCAGGCGCCGGGTCAGCCCGCGGCCGGCGGATTCTCGCCAGTCTTCTTCAGCACCTTCGCCTCGACCAGCGCGATGTGCTCGCGCAGCGTGTAGAGCAGGTTCGCGAACGCGAGCGGGGTCGCGACGCGGTGGACGTGATCCTCGATCCGCTCGAGCTCGGCGAGCCATTCCGCGCGGGTGCGCGCGGCCGGGTCCTGGTCGAGTTCGCGCTCGAGGAACTTGAGCTGTCCGTACCACGTGTACACGCGCGAACGCACGCGCCAGCCGTAGAGCGCCGGCGCGAAGCGCATGATCGGCAGCACGATCGCGACGAGCGGGATGAGCAGGACGAGCGTGCGCTCGATCAGGGTCGCCAGCCAGAACGGCAAGTAGCGCTGGAAAAGACGCGTGCCCGACTTGTAGAACCGGTCGGCCTCCCTCGAAAGCGGGAAGTCGACCTGGCGCGCGTTGGGAAACTCGCCCGGACGCTGGAAGAGACCGGCGCCGCCGTGAACCTGCACGGCGGCCTGCAGCAGCAGGTCGATCAGCGCCGGGTGCGTCCCCTCGCGCGCCACGATCGTGGCCATCGGTGCGACCAGCTCGACGTCGGCCGCGGGGATATCGCGCCGAAGATCGATGCCGCCGCGCGGCAGCACGAGCCGCGCAAGGTACGGGAAGCGGCGCACGTAAGCGTCGGCATGCACGAAGCTCATCAGGCGCGCATCCGGCGTGTAGAGCGCGCTCCACACCGCGCCCGACTGCGCGGGTCCCACGAGAAAAACCACGTCCACCTTGCCCTGAGCGAGCGCCTCGACCGCCGCGAGCCCGGTTGTCGGCACGAACTTCGTCCGTTTGTCGTTTGGCGCGACGCCACTTGCTTCCAGGAGCTCGAGCGCGAGCCGGCGCGTGCCGCTGCCCTCCGGACCGATGGCGATGCGCCGACCCTTCAGATTGACGAGCTGGTCGACCGTCTCCTTCCCGCGATAGAAGACCCACAGCGGCTCGTGGTAGAAGCTGCCGAGCGACACCAGCCCCTCGGCATCGGTGCCGAAGCCAAGCCCGCCCTGCACCAGCCCGACGTCGACCTCCACCTTCGGGTCGAGCAGCCGCTGCAGGTTCTCGACCGCGCCGGCGGACGGGAGCTCGCGCAGCTCGATCCCCTGTGCCGCGAGGATGGGCTTGTAGCGCGCGGCGAACGCCTGATACGCGCCGCCCGGTGCCCCGGTCGACATGATCAGGAAGTCGGGCGGCGCGGGCCGGATGAACTGCGCCGCGAGCCAGAACCCGCCCGCGATGAGCGCGGCGGCGGGAATGCCGACGGCGAGCAGGTCGCGCAGGTTGAGATCGCGCAACCGGAAGCGATAATGCAGCGGGTTCTTCATTCTTGACGGTTTCGCATCCAGTCCGCCGTGCCAGAGAACGCCTGCGCGAGCGCCGCGCGCAGTCGATCCTCGACACCGGTCTCCTCCATCGCCCGGATCATGCACGCCATCCACGCGTCGCGCTCGGCCGCGCCGATCGCGAAGGGCAAGTGTCGCGCGCGCAACATCGGATGACCAAGGCGCTCGGCGTAGAGACCCGGTCCACCCATCCACCCCGACAGGAACATGAAGAGCTTGTCGCGCGAGTTCGCGAGATCGGCCGGGTGCAGCTTGCGGATTCCCGCAAAAGCCGGCTCCAGATCCATCAGGTCGTAGAACCGGTCGACGAGCTCGCGCAGCTTCGACTCGCCGCTGAGCAGCGCGTAGGGCGTTTCGGCCGGGTCCACGCTTCCCGCTTCAGGCCTCACGCAGCGCCAGGATCGGCGGCCGGCTCAGCGCCGCGCGCGCACCTGCCCACGCGTTGAGCGTGACGCATGCTAGCCCGAGCAGCGGCCCGGCGAGCCAGACCCAGTGGTTCACGTGGTACTCGAACTGCAGCCCGCGCGTCGCGATCGCGTACCCGATCGCGGTCGCGCCGATCGCCGCGAGCAGCCCCGCGAGCAGGCCGAGCGCGACGAACTCGGCGCGTTGCGTGGCGAGGACCTGGGCGCGGCTCGCGCCGAGCGCGCGCATCACCGCCGCCTCCTGCACGCGCTCGTCCTGCGTGGCGAGCAATGCGGCATAGAGCACCAGCACGCCGGCGCCGAGCGCGAAGAGAAACACGAACTGGACGGCGCGGATCACCTTGTCGGCCATCGACTGGATCTGGCGCAGGATCGCGCTCGTGTCGATGACCGTCATGGTGGGAAACCGCTGCGAGAGCCGGTTGACGAACGCGGCCTGCGCATCGGGCAGGTGGAAGCTCGTGACGTAGCTCGCCGGAAAGCCGTCGAGCAGCTTCGGCGTCGTGATCACGAAGAAGTTGACCCGCATCGAATCCCAGTCGAGCTTGCGCAGCCCGGTGATCGGCGCGCTGAAGGTCTGCCCCGCGACCTGCCAGGTCAGCGTGTCGCCGAGCTGCCAGCCGAGCGACTTTGCGATGCCGTCCTCGACCGACAGCGCGCCCCGTTCGAGCTCGGCGGGCCCGAACCACGCCCCGCCGAGCTGAGCGTTGTGGGCGGGGCGCTCGGCCATGAACGACAGGTTGAACTCGCGCTCGACGAGCCGGCGCTCGCGCTCCTCGAAGCGCTCCGCATCGACCGGTTTCCCGTTCAAGGCGACGTACCGGCCGCGGACCATCGGGTACGTGGTCGGCGTCGCGATGCCGTTCGCGGCGAAGAACGCTTCCAGCGGCGCGCGCTGGTCGGGCTGGATGTTGACGATGAATCGGTTCGGCGCGTCGGGAGGCGTCTTCGCGCGCCAGGTCTCGAGCAGGTCGCCGCGCGTGAACGTGAGCAGCAGGATCGCGGCGAGGCCGAGGCTCAGCGCCATGATCTGGACGGTGTTGGAGCTCGCGCGCCGGCGCAGGGACGCAAGCCCGTAGCGCCAGCTCGCGCCGATCCGCCCGCTGAGACCCGCCAGCGCGTGCAGCGCCGCGAACGCGACCGCGCCGAACACCGCCAGACCGGCCGCGAAGCCGCCGAGCACGATCAGCCCCAGCTTCGTGTCGCCGGCCTGCCAGACGAGCAGCGCGCCGACGGCCGCGGCGCCGACGCCGTACGCCGCAAGGGCGTTCTGCCGCGGCGCGCCCACGTCGCGGCGGATGACGCGCAGCGCCGCCACGTTCTTGAGCTGGAGCAGCGGCGGCAGCGCGAACCCGAGCAGCAGCGCGAGGCCGGTCAGGAAGCCCTGCACGGCGGGCACGAGCGTCGGCTGCGGCAGCGCGACCAGCATCAGCTCGGAGACGAAGGCGGCGATCGCGAACTGCGCCGCGTAGCCGGCGAGACACCCCAGCGCGGCCGCGATCACGCCGAGCACCGCGAACTCCCAGGCGAAGAGCCGCACGAGCTGGCCTTGCGTCGCGCCGAGACAGCGCATTACCGCGTAGCCGTCGAGGTGGCGGCGCGTGTACCGCCGGGTCGCGAGCGAGACCGCGACCGCGGCGAGGATCACCGCGAGGAGCGCGGTCAGCCCGATGAACTTCTGCGCCCGCTCCAGGCCGGCGCGGATCTCGGGTCGCGCGTTCTCGAGGCTCTGCAGCGATTCGCCGCGGCCGAGGCGCGGCTTCACCCAGGCCTCGAACCCGCGCGCGGCCGCCTGCTCCCCGGCGGCGAGAAGGTAGTACCAGATGCGGCTCCCCGGCTGCACGAGGCCGGTCGCCGGCACGTCGTCCCGGTGCATCAGGAGCCGCGGCGCGACGTTGAAGAACGCGGTGCTGCGGTCCGGCTCGAGGGTGAGGATCGCGCCGACCGTGAACGCGGCGTCGCCCAGCTCCACCCGGTCGCCCGTTTTCAGCTCGAGCGCGAGCGCGAGGCGCTCGTCCGGCCAGACGGTGCCGCGCGCCGGACCGCGCTCCGCTTCGGCGTCCGCGACGTTCAGCGCGGGTGCGTTCCTCAGCTTGCCGCGCAGCGGATAGGCATCGGTAACGGCCTTGACGCCGACGAGCTGCGAACGTTCGCCGACGCGCGCCATGCTGATCAGCGTCGTGCTCTCCGCCACGCTCAGCCCGCGCGCGGCGATCTCGTCGCGCACCTCGGCCGCCCACGGGTGGTCGGCGATGAGCACCACGTCGCCGCCGAGGAGCTGATGCGCTTCCTTGACCAGCGCCTGGCGGACGCGATCGGCGAAGAACCCGACGCTCGTGACGCTCGCGACTGCGATCACCAGCGCAGTCGCGAGGATCCGCAATTCTCCGGCGGCCCAATCGCGCTTCAGCATCCGCGCGGCGAGCTTCAGCATCTCACGCTCCGGTCTCCAGCAACAGGTACAGCGCGAGCAGTCCGCCGGCCATCACCAGCGCGATCGCCGAAAAGGTGGGCAGCCAGGTCCCGTAGCCGCGCGGAATCTCGCGCGCGCCGAGCGAGCGCAGGAAGCGCACGTGCTGGCGCGCCGCGATGGCGAGGACCACCGTGGCGAGCACCACGAAGACGATTCCGATCCACGCCGAGAGACCGTGACCCGACGGCGCCGCCCGGCCCTGGAGCGCGGCGAGGAACACGCCGAACCGCGCGACCACGAATCCCAGACCCATGAGCGTGACGCTGGTGCGCACCCAGGCGAGCAGCGTGCGCTCTGCGGCGAACAGGACGCGCGGGTCCTCGAGGTAGCCGGCGGGGCGCGGCTCGGTCACTGGATACGCCCTCCCGCGAGGCGGATCTGCCGCGCGCAGCGGCGCGCGAGCGCTTCGTCGTGCGTGACCAGCACGAGCGTGGTGCCCTCCTCGGCATTGAGGCGGAAGATGAGATCGATGATGTCGGCGCCGGTGGTCGCGTCGAGGTTGCCGGTCGGCTCGTCGGCGAGCAGCACCTTCGGCCGCATCACGAAAGCACGCGCGAGCGCAACGCGCTGCTGCTCGCCGCCCGACAGGGTCTTGGGGTAGTGCTTCAGGCGCTCGCCGAGCCCCACGCGCTGGAGCATCTCGCGCGCCTTGCGCTCGGCGTCGGGGTCGCCGCCGAGCTCGAGCGGCAGCATCACGTTCTCGATCGCGTTGAGCGGCGGCAGCAGCTGGAAGGACTGGAACACGAATCCGACCAGTCGCTTGCGCAGCCCGGCGCGCCCGTCCTCGTCGAGCGCGAACAGGTCCTCCCCGTCGAGCCGCACGCTCCCCACGGTCGGTGTGTCCAGCCCGGCGAGCAGCCCGAGAAGCGTCGACTTGCCCGAGCCGGATGCGCCGAGAATCGCGACCGCCTCTCCGGGCATGACCGCGACGTCGATATCCTGGAGAATCGTGAGCGTGGCGGTGCCGTTCGGGACGCTCTTCCCGAGGCCGCGCGCGACCACGATCGGCTGCGATGGATCGACGAACATGCTGAAAATTCTGCTCTTCGCGTTAACGACCGCCTGGAGCGCCGCGACGGCGGCGGGGGCGATCCTCGTCTACGGCGACAGCCTGTCGGCCGCCTACGGCATCGGCCAGAAGGAAGGCTGGGTGACCCTGCTCGACGAACGGCTGAAGCAACGTAAGCTCGATTATAGCGTCGCGAACGCCAGCATCTCCGGCGAGACCACGAGCGGCGGCGCGGCGCGCATCGAGGACGCGCTCGCCCGGTTCAAGCCCGAGGTCGTGGTCGTCGCGCTCGGAGCTAACGACGGACTGCGTGGCCTGCCGGTGGCGGAGATGAAGGCGAACCTGCTCCGGATCATCGGTGCCGCGCAGGCGCGCAATGCGAAGGTCCTCGTCGTCGGCATGCGCCTGCCGCCCAACTACGGCGCGAAGTACACCCAGGCGTTCCAGCAGGCGTTCGCGGACGCGGCCAGGGAGCGCCGCGCCGCCTACGTTCCGTTCCTGCTCGACGGCATCGCCGACACCCGCGATCTTTTCCTGGCCGATCAGATCCACCCGAGCGCGCAGGCGCAGCCGATGATCCTCGACACGATGTGGAAGGGGTTGGAACCGCTGCTGCGGCGCTGACGCCGTCAGTGTGGCCCGATCCGCAGGTTTGCCGAGGCGATCAGAATCTCGCGCAGGAAGACCACCAGGGAGCCGCTGAACGCGACCAGCGCCGCGACGAAGATCGTCGCGAGCACGAACGACAGGTTGGCCTCGATGAACGCGTCGATGAACGCGACGATCAGCAGCACCGTCACGAGGAGCGCACACAGCACCGCGAGCGCGATCGCCCGGCCGATGAGGCGCGCGCGCACCGAGATCGTGTGGAGTTCGGCGTGAATCCGCTCCGACAGCGCCGCGTCCGCGCCGGCGAGCTCGCTCTCGATGCCCCGAGCGCGATCCACCACGCGGCCGAGCCGGGTGCTCATCGCGTTCACGATCGCCCCGACCCCGGCGAGAAGGAACACCGGCGCGACGGAGAGCTGGATGACGCCGGCAATCTCCGAGACGTGCGCGGCCGGGAACGCCATCGCGTCTGCGCCTGCGGCTAGAGGATCGTCACTTGCGCCGGGCCGGCCGACATCTCGCCGATGCGCCGCGCCTCGGCGAAGCCGTCGTTGCGAAACTCGGCGAGCACCCGCTCGACCAGCTCGGGCGCGCAGGCGACGAGTAGCCCGCCGCTCGTCTGCGGGTCGGTAACGAGCTGCTGCTTCCACTGCGCGAACCCCGCGGGGAGCTTCACCTCCTCGCCGTAGCCCGCCCAGTTGCGGCCCGACGCACCCGTCGCGACGCCCTGCTCGGCCCAGGCCTGCGAGTCCGGGATAAGCGGAATGTCGTCGAAGCGGAGCGTCGCACCGAGCTTCGATCCACGGCAGATCTCGAGCAGGTGGCCCGCGAGACCGAACCCCGTGACGTCGGTCAGCGCGTGCACGCCGTCGAGATCCGACAGCCGCGCGCCGGGCGTGTTGAGCTTGGTCGTCCAGCGGAGCATCTCGGCGTAGCCGGCGGCCGAGAGCTGGCCTTTCTTCAGCGCCGCCGACAAGATGCCGACGCCGAGCGGCTTGCCGAGGATCAGTGCGTCGCCCGGCTGCGCGCGGTCGTTGCGCTTGACCTTGTCCGGATGGACGACGCCGAGCGCGACCAGCCCGTAGATCGGCTCCAGGACGTCGATCGAGTGTCCGCCCGCGACCGGAATGCCCACCTCGGCGCACACCGACTCCCCGCCGGCGATGATGCGCTGGATCACCTCGACCGGTAGCTTGTCCAGCGGCATGCCGACCACCGCGAGCGCGAAGATCGGCTGCGCGCCCATCGCGTAAATGTCCGAGATGGCGTTGGTCGCGGCGATGCGGCCGAAGTCGTACGGGTCGTCGACGATCGGGGTGAAGAAGTCGGTCGTCGCGACGATCGCCTGCGTGTCGTTCAGCTTGTAGACCGCCGCGTCGTCGCTCGACTCGATGCCCACGAGCAGCGCCTTCGGGATGGCGCGCGCCGGGCTCTGCGACAGGATCTCGGACAGCACCGCCGGCGCGATCTTGCAGCCGCAGCCGCCGCCGTGGCTGAACTGGGTGAGGCGGACGAGCTCGTTGGGGGCGTTCATGCGCGGTGTCTCCAGGGGTGCGGCGCCGGGGAGCGGTAGAATCGCTGCTGCTCGCGGGCGTCGCGAGTTTGCCACAAGAGTACGAGCGAGTGAGATTTCCCGATTCAGCCACCGCAGCGCAGATCGACCTCTTCGACGAGGTGATCGACGTTCGCTCGCCCGCCGAGTACGCCGAGGACCACGTTCCCGGCGCGCTCAGCTGCCCGGTGCTCGATGACGCCGAGCGCACCGAGATCGGCACGCTCTACAAGCAGGTCTCGCCGTTCGATGCCAAGCGCCGCGGCGCCGCGCTCGTCGCGCGCAACATCGCGCGCCATCTCGAGACCGCGTTCGCGGACCGCGATCGCGCGTGGCGGCCGCTCGTGTACTGCTGGCGCGGCGGCAAGCGCTCCGGCGCGATGACCCACGTGCTGCGCGAAGTGGGCTGGCAGGCCGCGCAGCTCGAGGGGGGCTACAAGTCCTACCGGCGCGCCGTCGTGACGGCGCTCGAAACCTTGCCCCGCGGCTTCCGGTACCTCGTGGTCTGCGGCGAGACCGGGAGCGCGAAGAGCCGCGTGCTGGAGGCGCTCGCCGCAGGGGGCGCGCAGGTCCTCGACCTCGAGCGGCTGGCGCGGCACCGCGGCTCGGTGCTCGGCAACCTGCCCGGCACGCCGCAGCCGGCGCAGAAGCGGTTCGAAACGGTGGTATGGGATGCGCTGCGCAAGCTCGACCCCGCCGTGCCGGTGTTCGTGGAAGCGGAGAGCAAGAAGATCGGCCAGCTCCAGGTGCCCGACGCGCTCCTCGAGACGATGCGCGCCGCCGAGTGCGTGCGCATCGAAGCGCCGGTCGAGGCGCGCGTGGCTTTCCTGATCGACGAGTACCGTCACTTCCTCGCGGAGCCGGCGGCGCTCAAGGCGCAGCTCGACTGCCTGATCGGGCTCTACGGCAAGGCGACGATCGCCGACTGGCAGGCGCGTACCGATCGCGGCGAATGGCAAGGCCTCGTCGCGGAGCTCCTGACCGCGCATTACGACCCGGCCTACCGACGCTCGACGCACAAGAACTACGCGCGGCTGGCGGACGCGCACGTCGTGCGCCCGCGCGACCTGGGCCCCGCTTCGATTGCGCGCCTGGCGACCGAACTGCTCGCGCTCGCGGCGCGCGAGCCCGCCGTCGCTTGAGGCGCCTTCAGAAGCCGCCGAGTACCCGCAGATGCTGCACGACGCTGCGCCCCAGCGCGGAGAGCGCGTAGCCGCCCTCGAGCACCGAGACGATCCGGCCGCCGCCCGACCGGTTCAGGACGCCCTTGACCTCGCCCGTCACCCAGCCGTAGTCCGCGTCGACCAGCCGCATCATCGCCATGTCGTCCTCGACGTGCGCGTCGAAGCCGGCCGAGAAGAACGCCATCTCCGGCTGGAAGTCCTCGAGCGCCGGAAGCCAGCGCTTCGCGACCGCATCGCGGAACCCGGCGCTGCCGGTCCCCGCCGCCAGCGGCACGTTCACCATGTTCGGCGCCGGCCGCTCGGTCCCGCTGTAGGGGTAGAACGGGTGCTGGAACGTGCTCACCATCAGCACGCGCTCGTCGTCCTCGAAGATGTCCTCGGTCCCGTTGCCGTGGTGGACGTCGAAGTCGATGACCGCCACCCGCTCGAGACCGTGGTGCTCCAGCGCGTGCCGCGCCGCCACCGCGACGTTGTTGAAGAAGCAGAATCCCATCGCACGGCTGCGCGTGGCGTGATGGCCGGGCGGGCGCACGCTGCAGAAGGCGTTCTCCGCCCGTCCCTCGATGACCAGGTCGGTGCCGAGCACCGCCGCGCCGGCGGCGCGCAGCACCGCCTCCCAGGTCCCCGGGCTCATCGCGGTGTCCGGGTCGAGGTGCACGATTCCATGCTCCGGCGCGGCCGCCTGGATCGCGTCGATATACTCGCGCGGGTGCACGCGCGCCAGCTGCTCGATCGTCGCGAGCGGCGCCTCGTGATGCTCGAGGTACGCGGCGATGCCGGAGGAGATCAGCTGATCGTCGATCGCCGACAGGCGCGACGGGCATTCCGGGTGGTGGCTCCCCATGTCGTGCCTGAGGCAGGCGGCATGGGTGATGAAGGCCGTTGCCATATTTTCCTCAATCCTCCGGTACTGCTATAGAAATCATAGCCTAAGGGGGCATAAACTAACGGAGTTCACCCCACACGGTCCGCATGGCAGTCTCTCTCCAGCGCGTCATCAACCAAGCCGGTCGCGTCGTCCTCGGCAAGGAGCATCAGATCCGGATGGCCCTCGCGTGCATGCTCGCACGCGGCCACCTGCTGATCGAGGATCTGCCCGGGGTCGGCAAGACGACGCTTGCGCACGTGCTCGCGCGCTCGCTCGGCCTCGCCTTCCACCGCATCCAGTTCACGTCCGACATGCTTCCCGCCGACATCATAGGCGTGTCGATCTACGAGCGCGACTCGGGCAGCTTCAAGTTCCACCCCGGCCCGATCTTCTCGCAGCTGGTCCTCGCCGACGAGGTGAACCGCGCGACGCCGAAGACGCAGTCGGCGCTGCTCGAGGCGATGGAGGAGCACCAGGTGACCGCCGAGGGCGAGACGCGCCGCCTGCCGGAGCCGTTCTTCGTCGTCGCGACGCAGAACCCGTCGCACCAGGTCGGCACCTTCCCGCTGCCGGAGTCGCAGCTCGACCGCTTCCTGATGCGCATCGAGCTCGGTTACCCGGACCGCGAGGCCGAGCGCGCGCTGCTGCAGGGGGTCGAGCGCCGCGACATGATCGCCACGCTCGAGCCGTGCCTCAACCCCGGCGAGCTGGTCGAGCTGCAGCAGCTCGTCAAGCGCGTGCACGTGTCGCCGGCGCTCTTCGACTACATCCAGGCGATCGTCGAGCATACGCGGCGCTCGCCGGAGTTCGTGACCGGGCTCTCGCCGCGCGCGGCGCTGGCGCTCACCGCGTGCGCACGCGCGTGGGCGCTCATCGAGGGCCGCGACCACACCCTTCCCGAGGACGTGCAGGCGGTGCTGCCCGGCGTGGCGACGCACCGCCTCCACCCGGTGATCAACGGCGTGAAGCGCACCAGCTCCGACATCGCGGTCGGGGTGCTGGAGGCGGTGCCGATTCCGTAACGGCCGCCGCCGACCGTGAGCACGTTCGACCGGCTGCTGCATCGCTCGGAGCTCGTCCAGTTCTGGCGCCTCTTCTCGGGCCGCGCGGCGCCCGAAGCGGGACCGGTGGTGCTGTCGCAGCGGCGCGTCTACATCCTGCCGACGCGCCACGGGTACACGTTCGGCCTCGCCCTGCTCCTGATGCTCGCCGGATCGATCAACTACCAGCTCTCGCTCGGCTACATCCTCACGTTCCTGCTCGCCGGCATGGGCGTGGTGTCGATTCTCCACACCTACCGCAATCTCGCCCACCTCGCGGTCAGCGCCGGGCGGGTCGAGCCGGTATTCGCCGGCGACACGCTCCGCTTCCACCTCCACTTCGACAACCCGACGACGTTCGACCGCGTGTCGATCGAGGCGCGCTGCGACGCCGCGCGCGCCGCTTGCGACGTGCCGGCGCACGGCGCCGCGACCGTGGTGCTCATGCTGCCGGCGGCAGCGGCGCGGCTGGTTCCGCGTGCCGCGCGTGACCGTCGAGACGCACTACCCGGTCGGGCTGCTGCGCGCGTGGAGCTACGTGCTACCGGACGCCGCGGCGCTCGTCTATCCGCGGCCCGAGGAGTCGGCCCTGCCGCCCCCGGCCGCGGTGCCCGACCGCGGCGACGCTGCCATGGCCGGTACCGGGCAACGACGACTTCTGCGGGCTGCGCCCCTACCAGCCGAGCGATTCGCCGCGGCATATCGCCTGGAAGGCGCGGCGCGCGGGGAGACGCTGCTCACGAAGGTGTTCATCGGGCGCGGCCGCGCAGGAGCTCTGGCTCGACTGGAATGCGCTGCCCGCCTCGGGCTCGGCGTCGAGGCGGCGGCTCTCGCTCCTCACCCACTAGGTGCTCGCCGCCGAAGACGCCAACGTCGCGTACGGGCTGCGCCTGCCCGGGCGCGAGCTGGAGCCCGCGCTCGGCGAGAGCCACCGCGACGCCTGCCTGCAAGGCGCTGGCGCTGTTCGATGGCGGCCGCGCGTAGCGACCCGCTGCCGTTCTACCCGCTGCTCGTGCTGCTCGCGGGCTGCCTGCTCGCGGCCGGCGCCGCACGGACCCGCGGCTGCCCTGGTGGGTCACGATGCTTCGCCGCCGCGATGCTCGGCTGGCGCGCGTGGGCGCATGGAAGAACGAGATCTTGCCGCGGCGCTGGCTCCTGCTCCTGCTGGTCATCGTCGGCCTCGGCGGCGTCTATCTCACCCACCGCACGGTGTTCGGCCGCGATGCCGGCGTCACGCTGCTCGTGCTGTTCCTCTCGCTCAAGCTGCTCGAGACGCGCACCCAGCGCGACGCGGTCGTGGTCACGTTCCTCTGCTACTTCCTCGCCCTGACGAACTTCTTCTACTGCCAGACGATGGCGACCGCCGGGCTGATGCTCGTGACGGTGCTGATCCTCACCACCGCGCTGGTCGCCTTCAACGCGCCTGCGCCGGCCGCTGCGCGAGAGCTGCGCGCGTCGCGGCGCTGCTCCTCGCCCAGAGCGTGCCGGTCATGGTGATCATGTTCTTCCTCTTTCCGCGCGTGACGGGCCCGCTCTGGGGACTGCCGGCCGGATGCGTTCAGCGGCACGACCGGCCTCTCCGACTCGATGACGCCGGGCAACATCTCGCTGCTGTCCCAGTCGGAAGCGATCGCCTTCCGGGTCCAGTTCGACGCGGCGGCGCGCCGACCGCCGGCGCGCTCTACTGGCGCGGCCCGGTGTTCTGGCATTTCGACGGCCGCACCTGGCGCGCCGGCGACGTGCGCGTGTCCGAGCTCGCCGAGTTCGAGCCGCGCGGCCAGCCGATCTTCTACTCGGTCACCCTCGAGCCCCACGAGCGCAACTGGCTGTTCGCGCTCGACATGCCCGCCAAGGTCCCGCCTGGGGCGGGCGCGACCGGCGACTTCCAGCTGCTCGCTCGGCTGCCGGTGCGCAACCGCGTGCGCTACGACACGAGCTCGTTCCTCGACTACCGCGCGATCGGCGGTGCGACGCCGCACGAGCTCGCCGCCGCCCGGCAGATCCCGGAGGACTTCAACCCGCGCGCGGTGGCGCTGGCGCAGAGTTGGCGGCGCGAGGCGGTGACCGACGAGGGCGTCGTGGCCCGTGCGATCGAGCACTTTCGGCGCGCCAACCTGCAGTACACGCTCGCGCCGCCGCCGCTCGGCCGCGACTCGGTGGACGAGTTCCTGTTCGACAGCAAGAGCGGCTTCTGCGAGCACTTTTCGTCGGCGTTCGTGTTCATGCTGCGTGCCGCCGGCGTCCCGGCCCGGATCGTCACCGGCTATCAGGGCGGCGAGCTGAACCCGATCGACGGTTACCTGGTGGTGCGCCAGTCCGATGCGCACGCCTGGGCCGAGGTGTGGACCGCGAAGGACGGCTGGAGCCGCGTCGACCCGACCGCGGTCGCGGTCCCGCTGCGCGTCGAGTCGGGGCTCGCGGCGGCGGTGCCGGGCACCGATCGCCTGCCGCTGTTCGGGCGGGCCGACCTGGCATGGCTGCGCAGCCTGCGCTTCAACTGGGAAGCGCTCGCCAACTACTGGAACCAGTGGGTGGTCGGCTACAACCCCGACCGCCAGCGCGATCTCCTCTCGCGGCTCGGCATGCCTTCGCCGTCGTGGGAGAAGATGGCCATGGCGCTTTTCTGGCTCATCGGGCTGGTCGTCGCCATCTTCTCGCTGTGGCTGCTGCGCCGCGCGCACGGCGAGGACCCGGTGACGCTCGCGTGGCGGCGCTTCTGCCGCAAGCTCGCGCGCCGCGGGACCGCGCGCCGCCCGAGCGAAGGCGCGCGCTCGTTTGCCGCGCGCGCCGCAACGGAGCAGCCACACGTTGCCGTGGACGTCAGCGCGATCGGGGACCTCTACGTGAGCGTCCGGTACCGGCGCAATCCGGATCCGTCGCTCGTCGGTTCGCTGCGCCGGCGGGTACGGGAGTTGAAGGTGTGAGCGGCAGTCTGCGGATCATCGCCGCGCTGGCTCTCGCCGGCTGCGCCACGACGAGCGGGGCGCAGGGCTACGCGGAGCGTCCGGAAGTGCAGGTCTTCATCGCCGAGATGGTCGAGCGGCATGCGTTTCCGCAGCGCGCACTCGAGCGTCTGTTCGCCAACGCACGCTATCAGGACTCGATCGTCACGGCGATCACGCCGCTCCCGCCCGGCACGCGCTCGTGGCAGACGTATCGGGGGAACTTCGTCAGACCGCGACGCATCGACGGCGGCGCGCAGTTCTGGCGCTCGAACGCCGCGGCGCTCGAGCGCGCCGCGCGGACGTACGGCGTCCCGCCCGAGATCGTGGTCGCGATCATCGGCGTCGAGACCGAGTACGGGCGCAATACCGGGACCTTCCGCGTGCTCGACGCGCTCGCCACGCTGGCCTTCGACTACCCGCGCCGCGCCGAGTACTTCCGGTCGGAGCTCGAGCAGTACCTGCTCTATGCGCGGGAATCCGGGCTGGACGCAACAGCGCTGAAGGGCTCGTACGCCGGCGCGATCGGCATTCCGCAGTTCATGCCCGGCAGCATCCGGCGCTTCGGCGTCGACTTCGACGGCGACGGTCGCCGCGACCTGCGCGGCAGTGCGGCCGACGCGATCGGCAGCGTCGCGAACTTCCTGGCGTCCCACGGCTGGGTTACGGACGCGCCGGTCGCGCTCCCCGCCCGAGTGGAGGGCGAGGCGTATCGGGCGTTCGTCGATGGCGAGGTCGTGCCGATCCATCGCGCCGACGTGTTGCGCGCGGCCGGCGTGGGTTTCGCCGGCGCCGTCGAGCCGGAGACGCCATGCGTTCTCGTCGAGCTCGAATCGCCGGATGCCGCGCCGGTCCACCTCGTGGGTCTGCAGAACTTCTACGCGCTGACCCGCTACAATCGATCGAGCTTCTATGCCGCGGCAATCAACGAACTCGCCGAGGAAATCAAGGCCGTCTACCGCCCTAGATAGCTGCCGATGACCGCGGATGCGCCCCTCGCGATCCGTCCGGCGACACGCGCGGACGTGCCGGTCCTGCTCGAGCTGATCCGCGGCCTCGCGGAATACGAGCACCTGTCGCACCTTGTCGCCGCCGATGCGGCATTGCTCGAGCGCGAGCTCTTCGCGCCGGGCGCCAACGTCGAGGCAGCGATCGGCTTCGCAGGCGGCGAGCCGATCGGGTTCGCCGTCTATTTTCACAACTTCTCGACGTTCCTCGGGCGCCGGGGACTGTATCTCGAGGATCTGTTCGTGCAGCCCGCGCATCGACGCCGCGGCTACGGTCGCGCGCTCCTGCTTCACGTCGCGCGCATCGCGCACGAGCGCGGCTGCGGGCGCTTCGAATGGATGGCGCTCGACTGGAACGCGCCGGCAATCGCCTTCTACAAGTCGCTCGGCGCGGTCGAGATGGCCGAGTGGCGGCTGTTTCGCGTCACCGGCGAGGCGCTCGCGCGTCTCGCTGCAGATGCGAACTCGGGAAGCTTTGATTCATTCGAGGAATGAAGCGGAGCTTTCTCTGACAGAGAGGGCAATCGGGAAGCTATCCCCCCTTTGTTCAGACATTCCCTAGAGCAGCGCTTCCTTCGACAGGCCGCACCGCTTGAGCGTGCGGCGGAGCTGCGCGAGCGCCTCGATCTGGATCTGGCGCACGCGCTCGCGGGTGACGCCGAACCGCTCCGCGAGCGCATCGAGCGTCGCGATCTCGTGGCCGCTGAGGCCGAAGCGCCGCTCGATGATCTCGCGGCTCCGGTCGTTCAGCTGGCCGAGCCAGTCGCGCACCAGGCCCGCGAGCTCGGCGCTCGCGAGCCGCGACTCGGGACTCGCGCCGGGGTCGTCGGCAAGCGACTCGCCGATCGAGAGCAGCGGATCGATGTCGAGCGGCGCGTCGAGCGACGCCAGCCGCTCGCCGTGCCCGAGCACGCGGCGCACCGCCTCGACCGGCCGGCCGAGGAGATCCGCGATGTCCTCGGCGCGCGGCTCGTGCTCGTTCGCCGCCTCGAGATGGTGTTTGGCGCGCAGCACCGCGTTCAGGTCCTTCACCACATGTACCGGCAGCCGGATCGTGCGCGACTGGTTCATGAGCGCGCGCTCGACGCTCTGCCGGATCCACCACGTCGCATAGGTCGAGAAGCGGAAGCCGCGCTCGGGGTCGAACTTCTCGAGCGCATGCATCAGGCCGAGGTTGCCCTCCTCGACGAGATCGAGCAGCGGCAGGCCGCGGTTCAGGTACTGCTTGGCGATGCTCACCACCAGCCGCAGGTTGTGCTCGATCATCTTCTGGCGCGCGGCGAAGTCTCCGCGCACGACGCGCCGCGCGTAGTCGAGCTCCTCGTCGGGCTTGAGCAGCCGGTTGTGCCCGATCTCGTGCAGATAGAGCTGGGTGACGTCGGCGGGAGGCCCGTCGTCTTCGGCGAGCGTCGGCGCCGGGCCGGGCTCTCCCGCGCCGCTAAGCTCGCGCAGCCCGGCCTCGAGGAGCTCCTCGGGCGGAGTCGATTCCTGGCTGGCGATGCGCATCGCTCTGCTCGCTGGCGCGTCATTCTGCTACGGACCCGCGCTCGACGCGATGCGCGGCCGTCAGTTCGGGCGGTTCGGCAGGTACTGCAGCGGATCGACGGGCTTGCCGAGCCGGCGAATCTCGAAATGCAGTTTCGTCGTGTCGGCACCGCTCGAGCCCAACTCCGCGATCTTCTGCCCCTTCGAAACGCTCTGCCCTTCTTTTACCAAGATCTGGCTGTTGTGGGCATAAGCCGAAAGATAGGTGCCGTTGTGGCGGATGATCACGAGCTTGCCGTAGGCGGGAATGCCTTCACCGCTATAGACGACCTTTCCGCCGGCGGAGGCATAGACCGGATCGCCTACCCGCCCGCCGATGTCCAGGCCCTTGTTGCCCGCCCCGTTGAAGTTGGCGACGACCCTGCCCGCGGTCGGCCAGCTCCAGTCGACGCGATCGTCGGCGCCGTCGGGCTCAGGCTTGGCGGGGGGTGCGGGCTCGACCTTCGCGACCGGCGGGGCCTCGGGCTTCGGCGCAGGCGCGGCGACGGGCGGCGGCGCCTCCGGCTTCGCCGGTACGGCGGCGCGCGCGGCGTCGCTCCGCTGCAACGCGGCGAGGTTCTCGTCCGAATAGGGTAGGCGCATTCCCTTGGGCTCGGTCTTGAGCGCGCCGGCCATGGCCGCAGCCGCGCCGGCAGCCGGCGCGGCCACCGAGGGTGCGTCGGCGCCGAGCGGGCGACCGGCGATCGGCTGCGACGGCGCCACCGGGCTCACCGTGACCGGCCCCTCGGCGGCGGGCGCAGCGCGACGCACGACGAGCGACTGGCCGACGCTCAGCTTGGTGGGGTCCGAGAGCTGGTTCCACGCCGCGAGGTCCCGCCAGTCCACGCCCTGGTCTAGTGCGATGCTGTAGAGCGTGTCGCCGCGTTTTACGACATAGGTTTCGGGCTGCGGTGACGGCGCCGCCGTGGGGGGTGCCGCCGGTTTGGCCGCGGGCGGGGGAAGCCGATCGGTGACCGGCGCAGGTCGGCGCGACGCGCAGCCGGCGGCGACTGCGATCGCGCAGCAGAGGACAACGGAGCGATAGCCGAGGCCGTTCACGCTTCCCTCTTTCCGCTTTCAGCCTTTGCCCACACGCATCGGCACGAACTTCACCGGGTCGAGCCGGTGCTCCTTGAATCCGCCCGCAGTCCGCTCGAAGACGCGCAACTGCTGCTCATCCTCTCCGACCGGGATCACCAGCCGCCCCCCGCGCGCGAGCTGATCGAGCAGCGCGCGCGGCACCTGCCGCGGCGCCGCGGCGACCACGATCGCGTCGAACGGCGCCGCCTCCGGCAGCCCCTTGAAGCCGTCCCCGTGCACGAGGCGCAGATTGGCGATGCGGAGCGACCGCAGGTTCGCGCGCGCCTTCTCGGCGAGCGCCCCGATGCGCTCGATCGAAAAGGCCTCCGCCGCGAGGCGCGCGAGCACCGCAGCCTGATAGCCGCACCCGGTACCGACCTCGAGCGCGCGCCCGAGTTCCCGGCCGGCGCGCGCCGCCTCGAGCATGCGCGCGACCACGTACGGCTGCGAGATCGTCTGCTCGAATCCGATCGGGAGCGCGGTGTCCTCGTACGCCCGGCTCGCGAGGGCGGCGTCCACGAAATGATGCCGCGGCACGGCGGCCATCGCCGCGAGCACCGCTTCGTCCGCAATCCCCTGCTCGCGCAGGCGCGCGATCATCCGGTCGCGAGTGCGCTGCGACGTCATGCCGATGCCGGGCGGCGCGGCGCGGGCATTCATACCAGCCAGTCCTTGATCAGCGAAATCTGATGCGCGTGCGTCAAGTCGACCTGCAGCGGCGTGATCGACACGCGGTTCGACGCGACCGCGTGGAAATCGGTGCCCGATCCGGCGTCCTGCGCCGCGCCTGCGGCGCCGATCCAGTACATCATTTCGCCGCGCGGGGTCTCGACCTTGACCACACCCTCGGCCTTGTGGCGCTTGCCGAGCCGCGTGACCTCGGTGCCGCCGAGCGTGTCGAACGGGACGTCCGGCACGTTGACGTTGAGCAGCACCGGATGCTCGAGCGGCTGGGTCTGGAACCGCCGGACGATGTCGCGCGCGACGCGCGCGGCGGTGGTGAAGTTGCGTCCGGCCTTGCTCGTAAGCGACAGCGCGATCGACGGGATGCCGAGCAGAAAGCCTTCGGTCGCCGCGGCGACGGTGCCCGAATAGATCGTGTCGTCGCCCATGTTCGCGCCGAGGTTGATCCCGGAAACGACGAGATCCGGCAGCTGCTCGAGCAGGCCGGTCACCGCCAGGTGCACGCAATCGGTGGGCGTGCCATTCACGAACATGAACCCGTTGGCGGAGCGCCGCACTGCGAGCGGGCGATCCAGCGTGAGCGAGTTGGAGGCGCCGCTGCGATCGCGCTCCGGCGCGACCACCAAGACCTCGCCGAGGTCGGCCAGGGCGTCGGCGAGGTGCGCGAGGCCCGGCGCAAAGTATCCGTCGTCGTTGGAGAGGAGGATCCGCATCCGGCGATGCCGTCAGGCCCGGAGAACCGCGGAAGGACTCGCTGCGTGGCGCATGTGCATGTTGCGCCGGGATTGTAGCGCACGCGTCGCAGCCCGAGCGTCGTTCGCGCACGACACATACCGCGCGCTCCCCGTAGAATCCGGCGCACGATGACCCGCCACGAAGACTTCTCTCGCGCCGCCGGATGCGGCGGTTTCCCGGTCAACCCGCCCCTCGAGGGCGACGGCAGGCGCCCGCTCGCCCGCCCCCACCGCCTCGCCCTCAAGCAGGCGCGTGTGCGGCGCGTCGACCTGCCGGTCACGCCCGAGAAGCTCCGGGTGCCGGCGGTCCCGACACGGCAGACGGTCCGGCGATGAGCCCGACACCCTTCCGCGTCGGCATCTCGCCCAACGTGCTCGACACCCGCGGCGGCACGATCTTCGACCCGAGCGCGCTCGAGTTGCTCGCAGCGCCGGGGATCCAGTGGCAGTACCTGACCGCTGCCGAGGAGAAGGTGATCGCGCCGGAGACGGCCGCCGCCTACGACGGCGTCTGCCTGATGCTCGGCCGCGTGACGCGGGAGACGTTCGCGCGGGGCGCCGGTCGCTTGAAGCTCGTCGCGCGCTTCGGCGTGGGCTTCGACACGATCGACGTCCCGGCGTGCACCGAGAACGGCGTGCTGCTCACGATCGCACCGGACGGGGTCCGCCGGCCGGTTGCGGTCAACGTCATCACCTTCATCCTCGTGCTCGCACAGCGGCTGTTCGCCAAGGACCGCCTCACGCGTGCGGGCCGCTGGGCGGAGAAGGTGAACTACATGGGGATGGGCGTGACCGGCCGCACGCTCGGCGCCATCGGCATGGGTAACATCGGCGCCGAGGTGTTCCGCCTCGCGCCGCCGTTCGGCATGCGCCACATCGCCTGCGATCCCTACGTTGCGCCCGAGCAGGCACGCGCGCTCGGCGTGGAGCTGGTCGACCTCGACACGCTGCTCCGCACCGCCGACTTCGTCAGCGTGATGTGCCCGCTGAACGAAGAGACGCGCGGCATGATCGGCGCGCGCGAGCTCGCCCTCATGAAACCGACCGCCTACCTGATCAATACCGCGCGCGGCCCGATCGTCCAGGAGAAGGCGCTCTACGACGCGCTCGTGGCGCGACGCATCGCCGGCGCCGCGCTCGACGTCTTCGAGATCGAGCCGACACCGGCCGACAACCCGATCCTCGCGCTCGACAACGTGGTCGTGACGCCGCACGCGTTCTGCTTCACCGACGAGTGCCTGACCGGCCTCGCGCGCAGCGTTTTCACCAGCGTGCTGGACGTGGCGCAGGGCCGCGCGCCGCGACACGTCGTGAACCGCCCGGCGCTCGCGCATGCGCGGCTCGCGGGGCTCACCCGCACCTGAGATGATGTTGGCAGGGACGGACCGACATCGCATCCGCGCCGACCCGTCGAGGAAATAGCACCATGAGATTAGCGAGAGCCGCGTGGGTCCTGATCCTGGCCGCAGTCGCCGGCGCGGCCGCTGCACAGCCTTTTCCCGCGCGGCCGATCCGGATCGTCGTCGGCTATACGGCGGGGGGCGGCAACGACATCATCGCGCGGGTGATGGCGGCAAAGATGGCCGAAGGTCTCGGCCAGCCGATGCTGATCGAGAACCGCGCCGGCGCGCAAGGGATCATCGCCGCGGAGCTCGTCGCCAAGTCGCCGGCGGACGGCTATACGCTGCTCATGGCGCCGACCGGGCCGATGGCCATCAACCCGGCGATCTACTCGAAGCTGCCCTACTCGCCGGTCGATGACTTCGCGCCGATCTCCCTGCTCGGCCAATTCCCGCTGCTGCTCGTCGTCGGTGCATCCCTCCCGGTCACCTCCGTGAAGGAGCTGGTCGAGTACGCCCGGGCAAGGCCCAACGACGCGAACTACGCCTCGAGTGCCGCGCCGTTCCAGCTCGCGGCCGAGCTCTTCAACCAGCGCATGGGCACGCGCTTCGCGCACATTCCGTTCAAGGGCAGCGGCGACTCGGTCAATGCCGTCGCCGCGGGACAGGTCACGATGACCATCTCGGACGCGATACCGATCGCCGGCCCGCTGAAGGGGGGACGCATCCGGGGCCTGGCGGTCACCTCCGCAACGCGGCATCCGGCCTTCCCCGACGTGCCGACCATGGCCGAAGCCGGCGTCCCGGACATGGAGATCCGGCTCTGGACGGGCTTCGTCGCGCCGGCGAAGACGCCGGCGCCGGTCGTTGCGCGGTTGCAGGAAGAGATCGTGCGCGTTCTTGCGCTTCCGGACGTGCGCGAGCGCATGGCGGGACTCGGCGTCGACCCGGGAGCCACGACACCGGAAGAGTACGCCCGCATCATCGCCGCCGACATTGCGCGATGGACGGCGGTCGCCAAGGCGGCAAACATCAAAGCAGACTGACCGCGGTCTATGGGTCCTCCCGCACTACGCAGCAACGCCGGCGCCTACATCCGCTCGAGGCCATAGCTCGCCGCACCGAGCAGCGCCACCCGCGCGGCGGTGATGACGTGGACGGGCATCTGCGCGAGGACGCCCGACATGCGCCCCTTGTCCTTCACGCGCGCGAGGAAACCGCCTGTCTGAAGCATCGGGAGGATGCGCGCGGGAATGCCACCGGCGATGTAGACGCCGCCGGTGCTGAGCGCCTTGAGCATCAGGTTCGCGGTCTCGCTGCCGAGAATTGCGACGAAGCTCTCGAGCGTCGCGACGCACAGCGGATCGGGCGTCGTCGCCCCGAGCGCGCCGTCGATGATCAGGCGCGCCTGCTCATGCTCCGGCGCCTCCGCCAGCCGTGCGGCGATCGTGGGGGACTCGATCACGTTGCGCCGATCGCGATGGAACCCGTAGAGATGGACCATGCCGATGCCCGAGCACACGCGCTCGTAGCTGACGTGGCCGAATCGCTCTCGAACGTATAGATATAGAGCCGCCTCGTCGGGCGTCCCCGGCCCGAAGCTGGCATGGCCGCCTTCCGAGGCGTAGGCGCGATAGCGGTGGCCGTCCCAGGTCAGGAACGCTTCCCCGAGACCGGTACCGGGCGCGATCACCGCGATCGTGCCGCCCGCAACGGCCTTGCCGGTGTTCAGCGTGACGACGTCGGCCGCGCCCAGGCCCGGCACTGCGACCGCCGTCGCGACCAGATCGTTCAGCAGCCACACGGCCTGCACGCCGAGCGCGCGCGCGAGCACCGCCTCATCGAGCACCCATGGCAGGTTGGTGAGTCGAGCGCGGCCGTCCACCACCGGTCCGGCGACATCGAAGCAGGCGTAATCGACGGCGAGACCGTGCGCGTCGAGGAATGCGCGCGCGAGCGGCACGATCCCGTCGTAGTCGGTGCTGGGAAGGCGGCCGGTCGCGAGCGGCGCGCGCGGCCCCGACCCGAGCGCGTAAACGCCGAGATCGGTCTTGGTTCCGCCGATGTCGGCGGCGAGCAGGCAGGCGCCGGACGCGTGGCGCGTTATTGGCATCAGTCTAGCCGTCGCCGCCCAGAAAGACGCGCGGGCGCCCACGCTCGAGCGCGTAACGCACCAGCGCCGCGCCGCGATAGATGCCGTGCACGAACTTCCCGTACGGCAGCGTGAGAAAGAGCGCCAGCACGACGCCGAGGTGCACGACCAGCAGAAGCCCCATCGGCGGTGTCTCGCGCAGAACGAGGAGAACGAGCCCCGTGAGGCTGGTGAGGAACAGCAGGACCGTGAATGCGACGTCCATGCCCGTCTGCGCTGGCGCATCGGTCTCGGGGTCGCGCTGCGCCTTGAGCCACAGCAGGCCCGCCGGACCGACGAGGAGTCCGACGCCGCCGAGCGTGCCGAGCAGCACGGGCAGGCTCGTGTAGCCGTACGGTGCGATCCATCCGAACCCGTAGTGGTAGATCGTGCCGGTGACGGTCGCGGCGAAGCAGAGCATGAAGCCGTAGAACGTGAGGTGGTGGAACCGCTTCCGGGCGAGCGACGGCTGCTCGCCGGGATAGGTGCACCCGACGCCCCCGCCGTGAAGGTAGCGCAGGCTCAGCACGTCCCCGAGCGCCGCGCGCCACGCGAACGGCCGCTTCAGTTCCGCGAACGACTCGCCGCAGTGACGCCAGAAGCGGACGAAGCCGATGCCGAGGGCGGCGAGAACGAAGAGCCCCACCCCGCCGAACCCCACCGCCATCGTCCGGTGCGGCACCACGGCGTAGAAGTCGCCGCCGGGCACGGCACGGAACAACCCGCCGGGCTCGAGCAGAGCCGCAGCAGCGATCAAGGCGGCGACCACGCACGCCACGAGCACGAGCGCCGTGACCAGCCCGTTGCGCTCGAAGAGCACGCCGGCAGCGTGCGGCCAGGCATGCTGCCGATAGGACGCGGCGCGCAGCTCGATGAGCGTCCGCGGCACGTTGACGGCGAACTCGTGCGGCGGTGCGTATTGGCAGGCGTAGTAGCACTCGCCGCAGTTGTGGCAGAGGTTGGCGAGGTAGTCCAGATCGGCGGCGCCGAACGTGAGCCGGCGTTCCATCGCCGGGAACACCGCGCAATAGCCCTCGCAATAGCGGCAGGCATTGCAGATCGTGAAGATCGCGCTCCCCTTCGGCGACGAGCTCAGCGAGCGACATGCGCGGCCGCCTCCCGTCCGGCGACCCGGCCGAACACCGTTCCGATCGTCATGCCGATGCCGGCAAGGTAGCCCTGGCCCAGCACGTTGCCCGCCATCATCTCGCCCGCCGCAAAGAGATTCTGCGTGGGAACGCCGTCGTCCATGATGACCCTGGCGTGCTCGTCCACCCGCACGCCGAGATAGGTGAAGGTGATGCCGGGCCGCAGCGGATAGCCGTAGAACGGCCGCGTGTCGATCGGCTGGGCCCAGTGGGTCTTCTCCGGCGCGAGGCCGCGCGTGCGGCAATCGTCGAGGACCGCATGGTCGAACGTGCCGGGAATCACCGCCTTGTTGTACGCGACGACGGTCCGCTCCAGCGCGGCGGGCGGCAGCCCGAGCCCGGTCGCGAGCTCGGCGATCGAGTCCGCCTTGATCGGCGGATACACCGACGGCATGAAGCGCCCCATGGCCTTGACGTCGATGATCGAGTAGGCGATCTGGTCGGGCTGCGCGGCGATCAGGCGGCCCCAGATGGCGTAGCGCTTGGGCCAGAAGTCCTCGCCCTCGTCGTAGAAGCGCTCGGCGCGGTTGTTGACGACGATGCCCAGGCTCACCGAGTCGAGCCGGGTGACGATGCCGCCGTCGAACTTCGGTGCGCGCGCATCGAGTGCGACCGCGTGGCATTGCGTCGGGTCGCCGACCTGTGCGACGCCATTGGCGAGCAGGGCCTTGAGGACCTTGCCGGTGTTGTACGGTGTCCCGCGAATGACGAAATTGCGCGCCGGCGGCCCCCAGGCCTCCTCGAGCCACTCGAGGTTGGACTCGAAGCCGCCCGCGGCGACCACGAGCGCGCTCGCCTCCACGCGCTCGGTCCGGCCGTTGCGCCGCACCGTCGCCGCGCGGAACGCCCCGCCCTCGATCTGCACCGCTTCGACCTCGGTCTCGTACAGGACGCGAATGCCCAGCCGCTCCGCCGCGGCGTAGTACGCATTCATGAGCGCCTTGCCGCCGCCGAGGAAGAACGCGTTCGTGCGGCCGAGCTGCAGCGTCCCGCCGAGCGAGGGCTGGAAGCGCACGCCGTAGCGCTTCATCCACGGCGGGCATCCCATGGATTCGCGGATGGTCATGCGCGCCAGGCGCTCGTCGGTCTTGCCGCCGGTGACGCGCAGCAGGTCTTCGTAGTACTCGGCTTCCGGGTACGCCGCCTCCAGCGTCTCGAGCGGCGCGTCGTGCATGCAGCGGAGATTGCGCGTGTGCCGGCTGTTGCCGCCCCGGTACGGCCGCGGCGCCGATTCGAGCACGAGCACCGCCGCCCCGCGCTCGCGCGCGCTCAGGGCGGCGCAGAGCCCCGCGTTGCCGCCACCGACGACCAGGACGTCTGGTCGCTCAGGATTGCTCGTCATGATCTCAAGCCGGTCGATCGAAAAAAGCACGAGGCGCGGAGTGTACCCGCGGACGCGGCCCGGGGACTGAGACCAGCGCTATGATGCGAGGGACCCTTCGACGAGGAACACCGCCGTGATCGTCAAACAGATCTGGACAGGCAACGCTTACCGCAACTTCAACTACCTCATCGCGTGCAGCGCAACGGGCGAGGCCCTCGCAATCGATCCCCTGGATACCGAGAAGTGCCTGCGGGCCGCAAAGGACGAGGGCTGGACCATCACCCAGATCCTGAACACGCACGAGCATCGCGACCACACCGGCGGGAACGACGCGATGGTCAAGAAGACCGGCGCCAAGATCCTGGCGCACAAGAATGCGGGCGACAAGATCGCCGGCATGGCGCGCGGCCTGGGCGCCGGCGACGTCGTGAAGGTGGGAAGGACCGTCGAGCTCGAAGCGCTGGACACGCCGGGCCACACGATGAGCCACGTGTGCCTGCTGTCGCACACCGACCCGCCGTCGCTGTTCTGCGGCGACACGCTGTTCAACGCCGGGGCCGGGAACTGCCACAACGGCGGCCATCCGGCGGAGCTCTACCGGACCTTCTCCGAGCAGCTGGACCGATTGCCCTCCTCCACGTTGATCTACCCGGGCCACGACTACATCGAGAACAATCTGCGCTTCACCCTGAATCGCGAGCCGGACAATCGGAACGCGCAGGCGATGCTCGACAAGCTCGCGGGCCAGGACCCCGACCGCGCCTACGTCTCGACGCTGGAGGTCGAGCGGCAGGTCAACACCTTCTTCCGGCTGACGAGCCCGTCCGTGATCAGGGCTCTGCGCGAAGCTTTTCCCGATCTCCCCGGGAATCCCGATCAGCGCACCGTGTTCCTGAAGCTCAGAGAGTTGCGCAACAACTGGTGACCGGCGTATCGGTCACCGGCGCGCGCTCCGAGCTCGGTCGCCTGCTCGCCCGGCGGCGTGCGGCCGGCAGTCTTCACATCGACATCGCCGGGCAGCAGGCGAACACCCTGCTGCACGATGGACACGCGTGGAAGGGATTTTCGCGGATCGCGTTGACGGGCGTGCGCCGGGCGCTGCGCACCGACGCGAGCATGCTGGTTCACGCAAGCTGCGCGTTCGTGCTCGGCCGCCCGCGGCAGGATCCGCTGCGCTCGATCGCGGAGACGATCCTGGAGTGCGAGCAACTCGCCCTGTCCGGGCCGGTTCCCGCGTGCGTGGTCCGCCTCGGCTATCTGTACGGCCCGGAGAGCGGCGACCTGCGTGCCTACCGCAAGGCGTTCCGCCTCGGCCGGCCGTACTGGGCGGGCGCGCGCAAGGCCCTGCAATATCACCTGCACCAACACGATGCCGTCAGCGCCCTGCTCTCCGCCGGAAAGCCGCGCAACGCCGGAAGGATTCTCTACGCGACCGACGGCAGGCCGCTCTCGTTCATGCAGTTCATGGACGACTTCGCCCGGAGGATCGGCCGGCGGGTGCCGCTGCACGTGCCGCTCATCGCCGCCCCGGTTATGCGGCTGATCGTGCGCGAAGAGCACATGCAGCAGGCCGCGCTCGCGATGCCGGCGCGGGCGCCCGCGCCTAGCGTCCCGGGATGGAAACCCGTGTTCTCCGATTACCGCGCCGGCCTCGACCAGAGCATCGAAGCTTGGAGCGCCTGAGCAGGCGAGCGGCGATGCGGATGGTCGGAGATCGGAGACTACCCGTCCGTTTCGGTCGTCGCAGGTGAGCCGGGCCCCCGATCGACCACTCCCGCGAAGGTCAGCAGGTCGGGGATCGTGAAGTTCCCGGTGACGTTGCCAAACCGGTCCGGCAGCGTCGGCCGCCAGCGCGGATCGCGCGACAGGTACGAGTGGTCGTCGAGTTGCAGCAAACCGAGGAAGACGCGTCCGATGATGTTGGCGCCGACGCCGCCCAGCTGCAATCCGTCGTGCTGAACCTGCGCTTCTCTTAGGATGTAGAACCAGAGAGGCGTGGAATCGGCGAGGAGAGGCGGGAGGTCCGCAAGGTCCGTGCGCTGGAGCGGCGCCACGCCGATTTCGGCCGCGATCGCCTGACCGGACGGGATTCCCCACGTGACGTGTCGCATCAGGTTGCGTTGTGGGAGCGAGGTGAGTTTCGTCTCCGCGCCCGGGATCGTCTGGACGGGCAGCGTGAAGAGCGCCGTGGTGATCGTCGTATCGATTCGCTTGTTTGGCCGGGCACTCGCGGCATCGAACTTGAAGAACGTTTGCCACCCGATGAAGCGCCGCGGCGCGCGAGTAAAGCCGCGCAGATCCACGGGGTCTGCCTGTCCCTCGCCCGCCGGGTCGAAGATCATCCCGAAGAACGGCGCGCCGGGCACGGCGGGATCGGCGCCGCGGATGCCGTTGAAGTTCGCGCGATACGACGGCCGCACCATGCTGTGGCCCATGCGATAAGCAGCGCCCTGGAACTCGACGGGGATGAACGGCACCCTGGTCGGGAAGACCCCGCCCCTTGCCGCGAGCAGACGATCGACTCGGTCCTTGCCGATCACGAGCGGCAGAAACTCGTTCACGATGATCCACTGGTAGTGCCAGGTCACGATCCGGCGCGCATCGCGGTAGATCTCTTCCGGATCGTCGCGACGCCTGCGTGCGGCCAACAGGTCCACCACCTTGTTGTGGAACTGGATCATCGCGGCGTGGAACCCGCTGATAATCATGTTCTCGTCGTTGCGCGGATCGCCGACGATCGCGACATTGCTCGGCGTGCGTGGCAGATCCTCGAACAGGCCGCCGTTTTCGATCCGGAGCCTGGGACCCACTCGATGGTTCCTCCGCTCGTAGAGCTCCGGGCTTCTGTTCAGCCCACCGCCATAGACCGAGTCGAGGTCGAGCGCCGGCGTCCGGTCGTTGGGGGACTGCTCGGGCACTGTCGGCACGCCGAGCCGCGAGTTCAAGTCGAACGTCAAATCATGGTCGAGAAACTGGCCAAAGAACGTAAGGCCCGCCGTATGGTTTGGGGTATTGCTTGGCGTTACGTTATCGCGATTGTTCGCGCTGTTCGCCGCGACGGTGATCAACTCGACCGGCCCGACCTCGAGCGGGTCCTTCGCATCCATCAGGCCGCCCTTCCTCCCGAGTTCCAGTAGCGCAGCTTCGAGCGCTTTGCTCCGCGGCGCGAACGGGGGCAGCTGCGGGAACATCCGGCCGAACCGGTCCGGGCGAATGACATGGCGCCCCTTGAGCAGCTTTTCCAGCGTTTGTTCCAGGGTTTGCGCGCGAGCAGGCCCGCCCAGGCCCAGCATCGCAGGGGCAACCGCACCTGCGCCGAGCGCGCCAAGGAACTTGCGTCGGCTGACCCCTGCTGAGATCCCCTGTGCCGTACTCATGGCTCCTCCTTGCTCGAGCAAACGACGGACAGTTGGTGCGGACGTTCTTCGCGCCACCCTCTACCGAGTCGCCGCGGATCCGCCCGCATATGCCTATGTCATATGCCACAAGCATATGCGGATCGCGGGAAATGTCAACTGGCGTGCGCGCACCAGCTCCGGCAGGGCGGTTTCGACGCCGTGCGCCTACGCTCCGCCGCGCGCGTCGTGCTTCAGAAGCTTTCGGGCACAAGTCCCGATGGCGCGGGTGCGGTCAACCGCGGCGGCGTTGTCGCCAGCGCCGATACGCGTGACGAAGGGCAGGAGCGGAGAACCGCTTCGCTTCGCTCCGATCAGACCGTCGGAGCCGGCGCTCCGTCCCTGCTTAGCAAAATGGGGCGAACCGGCTTCTAGCCGTCCAAGCGCAGTCCGAGCCGCATCGCCGCCATCAGCGCCTGTGTACGCGTGCTGACATCGAGCGCCTGCAGCACGGCGCGCACGTGCACCTTGACGGTGTTCTCGGCAATGTCGAGCTTGCGTGCGATGAGCTTGTTCGGCAGCCCCTTCAGGAGCAGCGAGAGCACGTCGCCCTGTCGCGCCGTGAGCCCCAGGTCGGTCGGGGTCAGACCAGCCCCCCCGGCGCGCGTGGTTGCCGGCGCCTCCGGCGACTGAGCGTTCGTCGCATCGGGCGCGGTCGCTTTCGCGGCACGCGGATGCAGGGCTTCCACCGGGACGTAGATGCCGCCGGACGCGACCAGCCGGACGGCGTTGAGGAGCACTTCGCGCGACGACGTTTTCGGAATGAATCCCATGGCACCGAGGTCGAGCGCAGTCACGATCGTGTCGGGATCGCTCGCGCCGGACACGACCACGACCGGAAGGTCGGGCCGCTCTTCCCTGAGCCGCGCCAGTCCATCGGGCCCCGCACAGTCGGGCAGTCCGAGATCCAGCAACGCGAGGTCGAATCCCGCCTCACCCGCAGTCGCCGAAAGGGCACTCGCCAGATCGCCGACGCACACGACGTCGGCCGCGCGTTCGAGCGTGAGCAAGGCGTGGCGCAGCGCGTCCGCCATCATGGGGTGATCGTCGACGACGAGGATCTTCATCCGACCGGGCTCGTTGGAACCGTTGCGCTTGGATCTTAGCGCGCGGCACGGCGCGTTGTCGCGGGCGGCGGATCAACCTAAACGTTGGTCCTATGGCCTAGATGCGGCGGAACGATTAATCTCCGGAGCGCTTCCGCGGCGGGTGTCGCCACGCACCCGCCGTGGGAGGTTGCGCCGAGCGCCGTCCAGCGGAGAAAGGAACCATGGCCACGTCCGGGATCACCGCTACCACTCCGCGCGCCGAGGCTTTCCGCGACGACGTCAACGCGGAGCTCGTGCGCTACCTCTACCGGCAGGCGCCCGGCTCCATGGTCGCGCTGATCGTCGTCGGCACGATTCTCGCCTACGTGCTGTGGAACATCGCGCCCCGCGAGTGGTTGCTCGGGTGGCTGGCCGCGTTGCTTGCCGTGATGGCGTTACGGTTCGCGCAGATCCGGACCTTCTTCCGCCGTGCGCCCGCGAAAGAGGTCATCACGCGCTGGGCGATCGCCTCGGCCGCGGGCTCGGCGCTGGTCGGCGCCATCTGGGCGGTGGCCTGCTTCCTGTTCCTCGACCCCGAGCATTCGATCAGCCTGATCACGATCACGGTGATCCTGATGGGCGTGTGCGCCGGATCGATCGTCAACCTGGCGTCGTACCTGCCGTCCTTCTGGGCCGTGGTGGGCCCGTCGATGGGCGCGCTGATCGGGATCCTGCTCTGGCACGGCGACGTCGTGAGCAACACCGTGGCCCTGCTCGCTGCCGTCGCCTCGCTCGCGTACTTCGTCGGGGCCCGCAATGTGCACCGCCTGCTCACCGAATCCCTGCAGCTCGGCTTCGAGAACCTGGCGCTGCGCCGCGAGGCCGAAGACAAGACGGCCCTGCTCGAGGCGACCCTGCAGAACATGCGCCAGGGCATCAGCCTCTCCGACGCGCAAGGGCGGTTGCGCATGTACAACCCGCAGTTCGCCGTGCTGCTCGGCGTGCTGGCGTCGCAGGCGAGCGAGGGCGCGCCGATCCGGGACGTGCTCGGCGCCGCGCGTCCGCCGCTGGCGCTGGGCGACGCGCGGCGCGCCGAGTACCGGCGCGACGACGGCAGCGTAGTGGAAGTGGCGCAGAACGCGATGCCGGACGGCGGGCGCGTGGTCACCTACACGGACATCACTGACCTGAAGCGCCGGGAAGCCGCGCTCGAGGCGGCGCGGCGCAACGCCGAGCAGGCCAACGCCGCGAAGACGCGCTTCCTCGCGGCCGCCAGCCACGACCTGCGGCAGCCGATCCACGCGCTCGGCCTCCTGTTCGCGACGCTGGCCGATCGCGTGCGCGACGCGACCACCGCCCCGCTGCTGGAGCAGATCGACTCGGCGGTGGACGCGGTCGACTCGATGCTCAACAGCCTGCTCGACATCTCCAAGCTCGACGCCGGCGTGGTGCGTCCGGAGGTCGGGCCCGTGAATCTCGCGGCGGTGCTGCAGCGACTGAACAACGATCATCAGCCGATCGCCAAGGTGACCGGAAACCGGTTGCGAGTGCGGGTGCGGCCGGTGGATGTCGCAGTGCGATCCGACGCGGCGATGCTGCAGCGGATCCTCGCCAACCTCGTCTCGAACGCGCTCCGGTACACCGTTAATGGCCGCGTACTGGTCGGCGTGCGGCGGCGGCGTGAGTCGATCCGGATCGAGGTCTACGACAACGGACCCGGAATTCCGGTGGACGCGCTCGACGACATCTTTCTCGAGTTCCACCAGCTCGGGAATCCGGAACGGGACCGGCGCAAAGGCCTGGGGCTCGGGCTCGCCATCGTGAAGCGCCTCGCCGGGCTGCTCGGCCATCGCATCGAGGTGCGATCGGTCGTCGGCCGCGGGTCGTGCTTCTCGATCACGCTCCCGGTTTCGGCCGAGGCGCCGCGTAGCGCGACGACGACCGCGCCGGCGGCCGAGCTCGGCGCCGAACTTTTCGGCAAGCGGGTGCTGGTGCTGGACGACGACGTCGCGGTGCGCGACGCGATGAGCAGCCTGCTCGAGCGTTGGGGTTGCGAGGTGATCACAACTTCCACGCCGGAGGAGGCCGAGGCCGGCATCGCCTCGGGACCGGGACTGCCCGACATGCTCATCGTCGACTACCGGCTGCGACAAGATGCTTCCGGCATTGAGACGATCGGTCGTCTGCATGACCTCGCCGGCACGCGTATTCCCGCACTGGTCATCACCGGCGACACGGCACCGGACCGTCTGCGCGAGGCGGAGGAAAGCGGTTATCCGCTGCTGCACAAACCGGTGAAACCTGCTCAGCTTCGTACGGTAATGCGGCAGCTCATTTTGCGGACGCGGCCGCCGCGGGCGGCGTGACGACGCCGCGCAACGTCTGAATTGCTCGACTTGAGGGAGACGACCGTGGGTGAACAGGAAAGACCGCTTAACCATAGCTGGTTCGGCACGCCGATCCAGAGTCCCGACGGGGCCATTGCGCGACCGACGAGCGAAGTCGAGGTCCGAGCGATCCTGACCGACGACTATCGCTATCCGGCGCCGGTGCGGCCGGTCGGGTCGCGCCACTCCATGACGCCCTGCATCTCCGCGGCGGCGAGTGCGCCTGGAAAGTGGGGAACTCTCGTGGACATGACGGGGTTCGACAAGCTCTGCGATCCAGAGGGCAAACGGACCACCGAATCCCTACGAATCGACTGGAACGCCAATCCCGTGACGGTCAGGGTTCCCGCCGGCCGCACGTTCATCGAAGTCGCGCACGAGCTGAGGGAAAAGGGCTTGGCGTTTCGCGTCAACACGGAGCTCGGCACGCTCACCATCGGAGCCGGCGCCTGTGGCGCCACCAAGGACTCGTCCTTCCCGAGCGAGCCCGGGCAGGTCTGCGCAGACGTGGTCGGAATGCGGCTTGTCCGCCCGAACGGCGCGCCGCAAGAGCTGAAGGAAGGTGACCCGGGCTTTGACGCGCTTCGTTGTAGCTACGGGTTGTTCGGGATCGTCACCGAGGTCGCTTTCCGCGTCGAGAGGCACAAGGATATCTCCATCAAGCACGAGAAATGCAAGCTGGACGAGTTTCGCGAGCGAAGCAGGACGTGGGTAGGAGACGGCAACGCCGTCTTTCTCTACCTGTTTCCGCACGACGACCGGATCGTCGCGGAGCTACGCAAGAAGCTGCGCGATTCGCCGCGTGCGCGGGAGGACAGCAAAGACAGATCCGCCCGCCTCGAGGCCAGAAACTACTTCTGGAAGGAAGGCCTCCACGTGATCGCGAAGGCGGCGGGCAAGATGGGCCCCGTTCGAGACGAGGTCCTCGATGCACTGGACGAGTCCCTGGAGACCTATCTTGTAAAGACGCTGCAGATCGAACAGGTAAGCCCGGCTGCTCAGATCGTCGACTTCGACAAGGAGGATACGAAGCACCGGTTCACATTCAGCATGTGGGCCTTCCCCGAAGCAAGGTTCGCGGACATTCTTCCCGAGTACTTCAGATTCTGCAGAGAGCGCCGGGACACGTTCCGGTCCGCCTTGCCGCACGTGAGCTATCACATCGCCGCGGACAGGACCTCGCTGCTCTCCTATTCCTACAAGGGTCCGGTTTGGACGCTCGATCCGATCTGCCCCGAAGCGGAAGGAAAGGAACCGGGCTGGGAAAGTTTCCTGCGCGAGTTCAACGATTTCTGCAGCGCGAGGAAAGGGATGCCGCTTCTGAATCAGACGCCCTGCCTGGAACGCAGACACCTGGAGAGTGCGTACGGGGACCAACTGCCAACGTTCGAAGCGACGCGCCGCCAGTTCGACCCGAGTGGCCGGATGCTCAACGATTACTTCGCGAAGCTCCTGAAGCCGTAGGCCTGAACCCGACCGAGCCGGCGCGCGATGACCGCCCCGTCGGAAAGCGGATCGACCTACGACTTCATCCTGGGTTCGCGAGGGTTGCGGTGGGCACGAACCCGCCGACGGCGCCCTTTCATCGGCATCGAAACACTCTTGCGATTACGGCGTAGGAGGTCTACCGTAACCGGCCTGCACTGCCTGCCCCGCCCCGGGCACAGGGGTATCCACGATTCGGGGGTACCGCGATGGTCTCCTTGACAGTCAACGGCACGTCCCGGTCATTCGATGGCGATCCGGCGATGCCCCTCCTGTGGTATCTGCGCGACGTCCTGCAGATGACCGGCACCAAGTTCGGCTGCGGCCAAGCGCTCTGCGGCGCATGTACCGTACACCTCGACGGCGCGGCGGTGCGCGCCTGCCAGACGCCGATGAGCACCGTCCAGGGCAAGTCGGTCACGACGATCGAGGGTCTCGACGCCAAAGGCCGGCATCCGGTCCAGGTCGCCTGGCGCGACCTGGGCGTCCCCCAGTGCGGCTACTGTCAGTCCGGCCAGATCATGCAGGCGGCGTCCCTGCTCAAGCAGAACCCGTCGCCCACGGACGCCGACATTGAGGCCGCAATGTCGGGGAACATCTGCCGCTGCGGCACGTACACGCGCATCCGGGCCGCGATCAAGCAGGCCTCGACGCGGAAAGGAGCATGACCATGAACGCTCCCGATTTCGTTCCTGCGGTCTTCAAGCTGACCCGGCGCGAGTTCCTGGGCACCGCAGCGGCGTTTGGCGGATTGATGCTCGGCGCGGGATGGGCGCCGTCGATCTCCGCGCAGGACACGCCGAAGTATGGCCCCGACAGCATGCCCCATGGGGCGGTCGACAATCCGCTCGTGTTCGTTGCGATCGCCGACGATGGCACCGTGTCGATCACCTGTCATCGCTCGGAGATGGGCCAAGGCGTGCGCACGAGCATGCCGATGATCGTCGCCGACGAGATGGAGGCCGACTGGAGCAAGGTGCGCGTCGTGCAGGCGACCGGCGACGAGGTGCGCTACGGCAATCAGGACACCGACGGTTCGCGCTCGACGCGCCATTTCTTCATGCCGATGCGCCGCTGCGGCGCCACCGCGCGCAGGATGCTCGAGACGGCTGCCGCGGCGCGGTGGAACGTGCCGGTCACCGAAGTGGACGCGCGCAACAGCGTGCTCATTCATCGCCCCACCGGACGGAAGCTTTCGTTCGGCGAGGTCGCGCGCGATGCGGCCAAGCTGCCCCTGCCGAAGCCCGACCAGGTGAAGCTCAAGGACCCGGCGCAGTTCCGCTACATCGGCAAGGGCCAGATCAAGATCATCGACGGGTTCGACATGACGACGGGGCGCGCCAAGTACGGCATCGACACCGTTCTCCCGGACATGCTGTTCGCCGTCGTCGCGCGCCCGCAGGTCCTCGGCGGGACCGTCGCGTCGTTCGATGCCGGCGAGGCGCTGAAGGTGCCGGGCGTGGTGAAGGTGGTGGAGATCAAGAGCTCGCCCGCGCCGATCGCGTTCCAGCCGTTGGGCGGCGTGGCGGTGATCGCGAGTAACACCTGGTCAGCCATCAAGGGCCGCGAGGCGCTCAAGATCAGCTGGACCGACGGGCCGAACGCGACGTATTCGTCCGGCCCGTATCGCGCTCAGCTCGAAGAGGCCGCGCGCAAGCCGGGGAAGGTGTTGCGTTCGAGCGGCGACGTCGACGCGGCGCTGAAGGCCGCCGACAAGCGCCTCACGGCGGAGTACTACATCCCGCACCTGACGCACGCGGCGATCGAGCCGCCCGCCGCCGCCGCGCGTGTTCAAGGCGGCCGCTGCGAGGTCTGGGCCTGCGCGCAGAGCCCCCAGGCGGTGAAGAACGACGTGGCGAAGCGCCTCGGTCTCGCCCCGGAGAACGTGACCGTCAACGTCACGCTGCTCGGCGGCGGCTTTGGCCGCAAGTCCAAGGGGGACTTCGCGATCGAAGCGGCATTGCTGGCGCGGGAAGTCGAGGGCAAGCCGGTCAAGGTCGTCTGGACGCGCGAGGACGACCTCCACAACTCCTACTTTCACACCGTCTCGATCGAGCACCTGGAAGCGGGCCTAGACAAGGCGGGCAAACCGACCGCCTGGCTGCACCGCAGCGTCGCGCCAACGTTCATGTCGCTGTTTGCGCCCGACCAGAAACACGAGTCGCCGATCGAGATCGGCATGGGGCTGGCGAACGTGCCCTTCGCGATTCCCAACATGCGCGTCGAGAACCCCGAAGCGGTCGCGCACACGCGCATCGGCTGGTATCGCGCGGTCTCCAACATCCCGCACGCGTTCGCCATTCAATCGTTCGTGGACGAGCTTGCACGCGCCGCGGGGCGCGACCCGAAGGACTACCTGCTCGAGCTGATCGGGCCGGCGCGCCAGATCGATCCGCGCACGCTCGGCGACGGCTGGAACCACGGCGAGAACCCGTCGATCTACACCCTCGATACCGGCCGGTTGCGGCGCGTGACGGAGACGGTGGCCAAGGCGGCAGGCTGGGGGCGGGCGATGCCGAAGGGTCGCGGCCTGGGCATTGCCGCGCACTACAGCTTCGTCACCTACATCGCGACGGTGATCGAGGTCGCGGTCGATGGCGCCGGGCGCATCGCGATCCCGCGCATCGATGTCGCCATCGACTGCGGGGCGCAGATCAACCCGGAGCGCGTGCGCGCGCAGATTGAGGGCGCAGCGGTCATGGGCGTGAGCAACACGCTGCTCGGCGCGATCACGTTCAAGGACGGCCGTGCCCAGGAAGACAACTTCCACCAGTACGAGCTGTTGCGCATGAACGCCGCGCCGAAGGAGATCAGGGTGCACATGATTCCCGGCAGCTACAACGCGCACCTCGGCGGCGTCGGCGAGCCCGGCGTGCCACCGATCGCGCCGGCGCTGTGCAATGCCATCTTCGCGGCGACCGGGAAGCGCATCCGGCAATTGCCGGTCAAGGACCAGCTCGCTCCGGCGTGACAACGGCCCGATGGCGCGCGGGTTCGCGGGAGCGGTAAGGAGATCGGTGAATCGATTCCGCTCACGCGATCCGAATGCATCCGCTCGCGCAGGACCCTCTGCCTACTTGCGGTTCAGCAGGTAAAGAGGGTCGTCCATGTCGTGGCGCTGCACGGTGAACTCCGGCGCGAAGACCAGCGGCTCCGTCATCGGCGCCGATTCGATATCGCCGAAGACCAGCGTGCGGTGAACGACGCGCCACGAGCCGCTCCGCTTCTCGAAGCGGTCGAGGTAGCGCGCCGAGGCGAGGTTGCGCAGGCCCGCGGCGCCGGCAGGAACCTTGGGCGACCCCGCGCGGAAGCGCTGCAGCACCAGCACGTACGTCTCGACGAACGCGTGCTCCGTCGACGGGAACTCGATCAGCACGTTGGTGTTGAAATGCATCGAGTGATCCTGCACCGCGTGCAGCTTCTCGATGTGCGCGAGAAACGCGTCCGGCGGCCCCTTGAAGAAGCCGTGGTCGTCGAACGCGCCGTCGTGGTAGAGCCTCGCGCGCCGCCTTCCAGTCCTGCCGGTCGACGGCGCGCGCGAAGCGCTTCAGGCAATCCTCGATCGCCGTGCGCGCCTCGAGCTCCTCGAGGAAGCTGCCGGAAAACGGCCACCTTCAGGCGCGTTCTTGACGCTCAGCTCCTTCAGCTCGCCACCTTGGCGTTGTCCTCCATCGAGAAGCGGTCGCCGAAGTCGAACAGATCGTCGTGCTGCGAAGCCCGGCGTGTTCTGGACTTCCCACCAGTTGTGGTCGAGGTCCTCCAGGTAGAACGAGTACACGCCGTGCTGCAGCACCGGCTTCATCACCTGCTTGATCTTGTACTTGTCCTTGTACTTGAGCGGCGCTCTGGTAGGCCTCGTCGACCTTCTCCTTCGACTCGACGTCGACGCCCCAGTGGTTGAGCAGGCTCACCGGCTTCACCGCGTTGCCCACCTCGACGCACACGACGTGGAACTTGACGCCGCAGCGGATCACCATCGCCGGCAGCGCGTGGCGCACGCATTCGAGGCCGAGGAACTCCTCGTAGAACTTGCGCGACTCCTTCAGGCTGTAGCACTCCAGCGTGCCGTGCGACATGACGTAGGGCTTGATAACCGACTTCCTCTCCGCGCTCGCCCGGATCGACGATGCGTCGGTGATCTTCTCTCGGTGGTGATGCTCATGGTAACCTCCTCTGGTTGAACTGGACTAGGCAGTCCGCGGCCGGGTGCTTGTCGGCCTCGGTCAGGAACGAATCGGCGAAGAACTCGTCCTCCGGCAGGCGGCATTTTGCGCTGAAGTCCGCGCGCGCGGCGTCGACCATGACGGGCGCGCCGCAGGCGTAGACCTGGTGGCCGGACAGGTCGGGGAAGTCCTGCATCACCGCGCGGTGCACGAAGCCGGTGCGGCCGGTCCAGGCGCATTCCGGCGTCGGATCGGAGAGCACCGGGACGAACCTGAGATTCGGGTCGCTGCCAGGACGACGGCACGCTCGAGCATGTAGAGGTCGCGCTTCACGCGGCAGCCCCAGTAAAGCGTGATCGGCCGCTTCGATGCCCTTCGCCAGCATGGCCTCGCACATCGCCTTGATCGGCGCGAAGCCGGTGCCGCTCGCCACCATCACGATCGGCTTGTCGGAATCCTCGCGCAGGTAGAAGGTGCCGAGCGGCCCCTCGAAGCGCAGGATCTCCTTCTCCTTCATGGCGCCGAACACGCGGTCGGTGAACGCGCCGCCGGGCGTGTGGCGGATATGCAGCTCGAGCTCGGTGACGCCCTCCGGCGCCGGCCTGCTGGCGATCGAGTAGCTGCGCCGCTTGCCGTCCTTCAGCAGGAAGTCGATGTACTGGCCGGCGAGGAACAGCATGTTCTCGTTCGAC
The DNA here is from genome assembly GCA_963747775.1 of uncultured beta proteobacterium. GTDB lineage: Bacteria > Pseudomonadota > Gammaproteobacteria > Burkholderiales > SG8-39 > JAGVSZ01. Next base: position 61,513 of record CAVVGT010000008.1, on the reverse strand, counting down.
GGCAGGCGCAGGCCCAGCACCGCCACGTCGGGCGCCGGCTTGTCGATCTTCGTCACGCGGCACGGCGACATGCGCGGCCGGATGCCGGCCAGGCCCTCGAGCTCGCGCACCTCGATCACGCAGTCGGTGAGCGGCGTGGCCTGGCAGAGCAGCGCAAGGCCCTTCGCCTTGTCGCTGTCGGGCAGGTAGTTCGGGTGCGACGAAGCCGTAGTCGACCTTGCCTTCCCTGATCGTGCCGCGGCAGGTCTTGCAGACGCCGGTGCGGCAGCTGTAGGGCATCGAGAAGCCGGCGTCGAGGCCGGCCTGCACGATGTTCTGGCCCGGCGGACCTCGAAGCTGTGGCCGCTAGGCTGGAGCGTGACTTTCCCATTTCAATGTCCCAGATAAGCCCTTTGAATATGCGGTTGCGAGGCAAGGTCCGCGGCGCGCCTTCCGCGACGATGCGACCTTCCTCGAGCACGTAGGCGCGGCGCGCCAGGTCCAGCGCCATGGCCACATTCTGCTCCACCAGCAGCACCGCGACTCCCTCCTGGTTCACTTCCCGGATGATGCGGAACATCTCCAGCACGATCGTCGGGCGCGAGCCCGAGCGAAGGCTCGTCGAGCAGCAGCAGCTTCGGCTGCGCCATCAGCGCCCGGCCGATCGCCAGCATCTGCTGCTGGCCGCCGGAAAGCGTGCCCGCGGGCTGGCCGAGCCGCTCGCCCAGCATCGGGAAGCGCGCGATGACGCGCTGCAACGAAGCGCTCGCGGTGCGCCTTTGCGGCGCCGCGGTAGGCGCCGAGCTCCAGGTTCTCGCGCACCGTCATGCCGGTGAACAGGCGCCGGCCCTCCGGCACCAGCGCGATGCCCTGGTCGCAGAAGCGGTGCGCCGCGCAGGCTGGAAATATCCTTTCCGCGAAAACTGAGGCGACCTGATTCCATGCGGTGCACCCCGGCCAGGGCGTTGATCAGCGTGGTCTTGCCGGCGCCGTTCGGCCCGACAACCACCACCAGGTCGCCCTCGCGCACGTCGAGCGAGACGTCCCAGACCGCGGGCGCCGCGCCGTAGCCGGCCTTGAGCTGGCGCAGCCTCCAGAGAGCGGCGTCACGCATGGGCCGTCCCCAGGTAGGCGTCGATCACCTGCGGGTCGCGCATCACCTCGCGCGGCGCGCCCTGCGCGATCGTGCGGCCGTTGGTGAGCACCACGACGCGGTCGGTCAGCTCCATCACCGCGCGCATCACGTGCTCGACGAACACCACCGTCGCGCCCTGGTCGCGGATGGCGCGGATGGTGCGGATCGCGCCGTCGATCTCCGACGGCGTCAGCCCCGAGAGCACCTCGTCGAGGAAGATCAGCTTCGGCCGCGAGGCGAGCGCGCGGGCCAGCTCGAGGAATTTTCTTTCGTGGAGATTCAAGTCGCCTGGAAAGCGAAGCGCCTTCGCCCCCAGCCCGGTGAACTCGAGCCAGCGCCAGGCCTCGGCCTCGGCCGCGCGCCGGTCCATCGCCACCAGCCCGAACATCGGCGGCAGCGCCACGTTCTCCAGCACCGAGAGGTGCGCGAACGGCCGCGGGATCTGGTAGGTGCGCGCGATGCCGCTGCGCGCGATGCTGTGCGGCGTCGAGCCCCGCCAGCTCGCGGCCCTCGAACACCGCGCTGCCGCTGTCGATCGGGTAATGCCCGCTCACCACGTTGATCAGCGTCGACTTGCCCGAGCCGTTCGGCCCGACCAGGCCGAGGATCTCCCCTCGCCGGACCTCCAGATCGACGCCCGCGAGCGCCTGCACGCCCTTGAACGCCTTCTTCGCTCCCCTCACCACAAGTATCGGTATGTCGCTTTTTTCTTGACCTACATTGGTCTCCACACGGGCTTCGCCCTGAACGGCAAGCGGCTTGCGCGTCGCAAACCTGCCGAGCAGGCCGTTCGGGCATGAAAAGAATGACCACGATGAAAATCAGGCCGACCAGGGCGCGGCCGGCGATGGCGTAGTCGCTGGTGGTGAAGTAGAAGGTCATGATGGTCACGGCGGTGGCGCCGACGGCGGGGCCGGCCCAGTGGCGGGTGCCGCCGAGGGCGGCCATCAGGATCACGTTGAGCGCCATCCAGCCGGAGAACGTCTCCCCGACCGTCACGTAGGAGACGAACACGCCGTGGATGCCGCCGGCGAGGCCGGCGAGGCCGCAGGACAGCGCGAGCGCGGCGAGCTTGTAGCGGTAGGTCGGCACGCCCATCACCTCGGCGACGTCCTCGTCGTCGTGGATCGCGAACAGGCCGGTGCCGAAGCGCGCGCGGTAGACGGCGTAGGCGATGCCGACCGTGCCGAGCGCGAGGGCGAGCGCCATCAGGTAGAACGAGCCCGACGGCGACGGCGCCAGGGTCGGCAGCGCGACGTTGCTCATGTAGACGCCCGGCCCGCCGTCGAGCGGGGTGTTGAGGACGATGGTGGCGAAGACGAACATCAGCGCGAGCGTGATGAGCGCGAACAGCTCGCCGCGCAGCGCCGGCAGGCGGAACACCACCGCGCCGAGGCTACGCCGAGGAGCGCGGGCACCGCCGCGGCGACCGGCAGCGTGGCGAGGAACGGCCAGCCGAGCTTGCCGGCGAGCACCGCGGTGCTGTAGACGCCGGCGCCGAAGAAGGCGGCGTGGCCGAACGAGAAATAGCCCGAGTAGCCCGACAGCAGGTTCCACGACGTGGCGAGCACGATCCAGTGGAACACCAGGTAGAGGAACGACTCGTAGAACGCCGGCAGGCCCAGGAACGGCACCGTCGCGAACGTGGCGCCGACGCGCGAGAAAGAAAGCCAGGGCTTTCACGCCAGGCGGCTCGGCCGGAACAGCAGGATAGGCGATCAGCAGCGTGAACGAGACCAGCGGCGCCCAGGCCGGCGCGATCAGCGCCATGGTGAGCGCCTCGCTCACGCCGATGAAGATGCCGGCGAAGAGCGGCCCGAGCGGATTGCCGAGGCCGCCGATCATCACCGCGGCGAACACCACGCCGATCCAGGCGTAGATCTGCGCCGGCGCGAGCGTGTGGCTGAGCGCGAGGCACACGCCGGCCACCGCGGCGAACGCGGCGCAGGCGCCCGACAGCAGGAGCGCCAGCAGCTTCTCGTTGACGCCGAAGGCGGCCGCGACCGGCGCGTCCTCGGACGCCGGCGCGCATCGCCTTGCCGAGGTCGGTATAGCGCAGCAGCGCCCACACCGCCGACGGCGAGGCACGACTGCGCTACGACCAGCGTCAGCAGCTCCGGCAGCGGCACGTACAGCTCGCCGACCTTCCAGCGGACGTCGCCGTAGTGCGTCTCCATGCGGCGGAAGTCGGCGGTCCAGATCCACTGGATCAGGCTCTCGATCATCACCATGAAGCCGAAGGTGACCAGCAGCGTGTTGAGCGGCGACACCGAGAAGCGCGCGAGCAGCCAGTGCAGCGCGCACGCCGAAGACGAAGAACGCCGGCGCGATGACGGCCAGCGTGAGCAGCGGGTCGAGTGCCGGCGGCCGCGAGCTGGTAGTTGAGGTAGGCGCCGAGGAACACCAGCGCGAAATGCGCCAGGTTGATCTGGCGCAGCAGGCCCCAGCTCAGCGTCAGGCCGAGCCCGAGCAGCCCGTACAGGGCGCCGATGAAGACGCCCGACAGCACGGACTGCCCGAGGAGCGTGAGGCTGGCGCACTCAGGCTCAGCGCGGGGAATCCGCCCGGCGCTCACGGCCCGATCAGCGTGGCGCCCGGCGCGGCGTATTCCTTCGGCCAGACCACCTGCCACTTGCCGCCCTGCAGCTGCTTGACCTTGTAGAGGTCCTTGCCCTCGACGAAGTTCTGCGGCCCGTCCCAGCGCAGCGGGCCCATGATCGAGTCGACCTGGTTCTTGCGCAGCCAGGCGGCGAGCGCCTTGTCGTCGAGGCTCTTCGTGCCGTTCACCGCCGCCTCGAGCGTCTGCCACATCGAGAAGCAGATCGAGGCGAGCAGGTCGACCGAGGTGTCCGGCAGGCCGGCCTTCTTGCCGCGCTCGTGGTACGCCTCGATCAGCTCCGCTGGCGCGCGGGTTGTTGGTGAACGGCGGGTGCTCCTCGAAGGTGGTGAAGGCGAGCGCGTTCTTCGCCTCGGGCGTCTTCACCATCGGGCCGGGCGCCGGGAACATGTAGAAGTGCATCGGCGGCTGCGTAGTCGATCTTCTTCATCGCGTCGAGCAGCAGCACGCCGTCGATGCCGCCGGCGCCGAACCAGATGAAGTCGGGCTTGGCGTCCTTCAGGCGGCTGGCGATCGGGCCGAAGTCGCGGTTGCCGAACTCGTACTCGAGGAACAGCACCTCGGTGAGGCCGCGCTTCTTCGCCACTTCGCGCGCGCCGAGCGAGACGAAGTGCAGCGACGGGAACTTGCTGGTGACGATGGCGATGGTCTTCGGCGGCGTCGGCGCAGCCGCCGCGTCGAACACCAGGTTGGGCCACACCTTCTCGATGTCGAAGCGCGCCGCCGGAGGTCGAGAACTGCATGTCGTACTTGGCCTGGCGCGGCGTGCCGAAGCTGTTGTGCAGCAGGATCTTGTTGTAGCGCTGCGCCACCGCCCATGGCGGACGAGGATGATGGCGGTGCCGTACGGGCCGACGATCAGGTCGACCTTGTCGACCGTGATCAGCTGCTCGTACAGCGTGCGCGCGAGTCGGGGCGCGACTGGTCGTCCTTCAGCGACCAGCTCGACCTTGCGGCCGAGCAGGCCGCCGCGTCGGTTGAGGTCGTCGACATAGACCTCGGTGGCGACCTTCTGGATCGCGCCGGGCGCGGCGATCGGCCCGGTGAGCGAGAGCGTGCATGCCGATGCGGATCGGCGCCTGCGCGACGCCTGCGGCAATGCAACAACGAACGACAGCGCCAGCCGGCTGCCGCTGGCCCAGCGCTTGATTCACCTGTTGTCCTCCTCCTTCTCCAGGACGTATATATTCGTCTTTGGACAATGCATTGTCAATAGTCCAATGACCCGAAAAGCGACCGCGCCGCGCGCGCGGCGGGGCATCCAGTCGATCGAGACCGGCGTGCCGCTGCTCGAGGCGCTGCGAGCGCGCCGAAGGGCCGCTCGCGCTAAAGGAGCTCGCCGCCCGCGCCGGCCTCGACCCGAGCGACGCGCACCGCTACCTGGCGAGCTTCGTGCGCTGCGGCCTGGTGGTCCAGGGCGCCGACTCGCGCTACGACTTCGGCCCGCTCGCCCTGCGCATGGGTCTCGCCGCGATTCAGCGTGCCGACCCGATCCGCGCGACCGAACGGCGCTTCCGGCGCTCGTCGCGGAAACGGGCTACACGGCCCTCCTCGGGGTATGGAGCAATCGCGGGCCGACGGTCGTGCACTGGCACCGCACGGGATCGCTCGTCACCTCGCTCAACCTGGGCTCGGTGCTGCCGGTGGCGCGCTCCGCGACCGGCCGGATGCTGCTCGCCTTCCTCCCGCGCACCCTCACCGCCGAAGCGCTTGCCGCCGAAGCGACGCGGGAGGGGTTCGACCGCGAGTCGCTGCGAGCGCGAGCTCAAGCGCGCCCGCAAGTCGCGCCTCGCCTACGCCGACAAGATGCAGAACGTCATTCCCGGCCTGTATGCCGTGGCGAGCGTGGTGCTCGGCTGGAACGGCGAGGCCGTCGCGGCGGTCGCGCTCATCGGCACCGACGCTGAGCTCGGGCGCGCCAACAACCCGGCAGCGCTCGCGCTGCGCCGGCTGTGCGATCGGCTGTCGCACGACGCCGGCGCTCCCCAACTGCAAATTGCAGCGTAGAAGAGAGGAAAAACGATGCACCTTGTGACTTTCACGATCGACCGCGAGCCCCGTGCCGGCGTCCTGGCGGGCGAGGACATCGTCGACCTCGACGCAGCCGATCCTTCGCTCCCCGGGAGCGTGCGCGGCATCCTCGCCGCCGGCAAGCTCGACCAGGCACGCGCCATCCGCGATGCCGCGCCGAGAAAAGCCCTGGTGAGCCGGAAGACTGCCCGGCTGCTCGCCCCGATCCCGGATCCCGGGCTCGTGCTCTCGGTGGGCATGAACTACCACAAGCACCTGGCGGAGATGAAGACGCCGGTGCCCGGGAAGCCCGCGGCGTTCACCAAGAGCGTGGCGAGCATCATCGCCACGGGCGAGCCGATCATCCTGCCGCCGAGCCAATCCCGAAATGGTCGACTGGGAAGGCGAGTTCACCGTGGTCATCGGCAAGGCCTGCCACCGCGTGAGTGCCGCGCAGGCGATGGACTGCGTCGCCGGCTACACGATCGTCAACGACGTCTCGGCACGCGACTGGGTGGCGCCCATCTTCTCCTCCACCGGGATCATGGGGCCGATCCATGCGTGGGAGCACAACCTCCTGGGCAAGATGTTTCCCACGTTCTGCCCGATGGGGCCGGTGCTCGCCACGAAGGACGAAGTGCCCGATCCGGGCAACGTGCGCATCGTCACCCGGCTCAACGGCCAGGTGATGCAGGACGCGAACACGGACGACTTCGTGTTCACCGTGCCGAAGCTGATCGAGTACTACTCGCAGTTCTACCGCTTCCTGCCCGGAGACTGCATCACGACCGGCTCACCCTCCGGCGTGGGCTTCGGCCGCAATCCCAAGGTGTTCATGAAGGCCGGCGACACCATCGAAGTCGAGGTCGCGGGCATCGGCGTGCTGTCCAATCCGGTGAGGGCCGCATGAGCGGCAAGCGCGCGCCCTTCCATGCAAGATCCTGGTTCACATCACGTCCCGGACGCTAAATCGGCCTTTCTGCATCGCACCCCCCCGAGCCGCGGGTGTCGGATGCTTCACACGGGCGCGAACATCGGCACCGGCGGCCCGCCGTCGGTCGGCTTGAACACGACCCTCACTCTCTGGCCGATCCGGATCGTGTCCAGATCGCAGTCCACGATGTTCGTCATCATCGACACGCCCTCGTCCAGCGTGACGTAGGCGATCGCGTACGGGACGGGGCCGGCGCGCCGGGTCACGCTGAAGGTATAGACGGTGCCCGTGCCCTGCGCCTCCACCCACACGGTCCGGTCGCTGAAGCAGAACGGGCAGAGCGGGCGGGGATAGAAGTGAAACTCGCCACATGCGGCGCACCGCTTGAGCATGACCTTGCCCTGCGCGGCGGCGTCGAAGAAGCGCTCGTCCCCGGGATTGAGCGGCGGCGGCGGGATCTTCCGGTCCCGATACGGCGTGGCCATGACTATTCCCTTTCCATGATCAGCGTCGCGCTCCCGTGCCGAGTGCCGAGCGAGCCGCCGGTGCCTTGCGCCAACGCGAGATCGCAGTTCCTCACCTGCACCTCTCGCTGCGCTTCCCCGCGCAGCTGGCGCACCGCCTCGATGACCTTGGTGATGCCGCCCCGGTTCGCGGGATGGTTGTTGCACAACCCGCCGCCGTCGGTGTTGAACGGCAGCCGGCCGCTGCCCGAGATCAGGTTGCCGTCCGCGACGAACCGGCCGCCCTCGCCCTTCGCGCAGAAGCCGAGATCCTCCAGCTGCAGGAGCACCGTGATCGTGAAGCTGTCGTAGATCGATACGTACTTGATGTCGGACGGCCCGACCCCCGCCTCGTCGAACGCCGCCTTTCCGGCGCTCGCCGCACCGGTGACCGTGAAGTCGAGCTTGCCCCCGTTCAGGCCGCGCGGCGACTCGCCGGCGCCGAGCACGCGCACCCGCGGCCGCCGCAGAGCCTTCGCGACCTCGGGCCGCGCAACGATCACCGCGCCGCCGCCGTCGCTCACCACGCAGCAGTCGAGCCGATGCAGCGGGTCGGCGATCATCGGAGAGTCGAGTACGTCCTGCACCGTGACGACTTCGCGCAGCATGGCGTGCGGGTTGTGTTGCGCGTGATGGGAAGCCGCCACCTTGATCCAGGCAAGCTGCGCGCTGGTGGTCCCGTACTCGTGCATGTGTCGCATCGCGGCCATTGCGTACTGGTTCACCGTGAGCGGGCCGTACGGCACCTCGTAGGGCGCCTCCGGGAGCGAGGCGCCGTAGTTGCGCGCCTGCGTGCCGCTCGAGCCTTCCGAGCGCGGCCGGCCTGCGAGCGTCACGAGCGCAATGCTGCATTTTCCGGTGGCGATCGCCTGCGCCGCGTGCGCGACGTGGACGAGATACGACGAGCCGCCGGTCTCGGTCGTGTCGACGTGCCGGACTCGGAGACCCATGTAGTCGATCATGCTGAGGGCGCCGAGGCCGGGCGCGTCCCCCGCGCAGAAGTAGCCGTCCACGTCCTCTTTCGACAGTCCGGCGTCGTCCAGCGCGCCCTTGGCCACTTCGGCGTGGAGCTGCGCGACGGACGTGTCCGCGGCCTTGCGCGCGGGATGCTCGTAGATCCCCGCGATGTACGCCTTGCCCCTGATGCTCATGCGGCCGCCGCTAAATGGGATCCCACGAGAAGACGTCCTGCGATCGATCGAGCGCGTAGAAGTGCGCGCGCAGGGCGGGGATCGCCTGGTCGGCGATCGACTCGGGCGTCCAGCCCTCGGCGCGGTGCACCGAACGCAGCGGCCGGCTCTGGCTCATCAGGAAGATCTCGTTCGCGCGGACCGCGAAGACCTGGCCGGAGACGTCCTGGGCCGCCGCGCTCGCCAGGTACACCGCGAGCGGCGCGATCTTGGCGGTCTCCATGCGCTTCAGCTTTTCGACGCGCGCCTGCTGCTCGGGCGTCTCGGTGGGGATCGAGCCGATCATCCGGCTCCACGCGAACGGCGAGATGCAGTTCGAGGTCACGCCGTACTTCGCCATGTCGAGCGCGATCGACTTCGACAGTCCGACGATCCCGAGCTTGGCGGCCGAGTAGTTCGCCTGGCCGAGGTTGCCGATCAGCCCGGAAGTCGAGGTCATGTTGAGGTACCGGCCGGCATTCTGGCTCTTGAAATAGGGCGCCGCGGCACGCGCGACGTAGAACGTCCCGTTGAGATGCACGTCGATCACGGCCTTCCACTCCTCGACGCTCATGTTGAAGAAGAACCGGTCCCGGAGGATTCCCGCGTTGTTGACCACGACGTCGATCCGGCCGAATGCCTCGACGGCCGCCTTCACGATGCGATTCGCCGCGTCCCAGTCGGCCACGCTGTCGGTGTTGGGGACGCCCTGCCCGCCGGCGGCCCGGATCTCGTCGACCACTTTCTGCGCGGGTCCGGCGTCCTTGCCCTCCCCGCCCACCGAGGCCCCGATATCGTTCACCACGACCTTCGCGCCCTGCGCCGCCATGGCAAGGGCGAAGTCGCGGCCGATCCCGCCGCCGGCGCCCGTAACGACGACCACTTTTCCATTCAGGATTCCCGCCATCTTCAGTCCCCCTATCCGTTGTCGAGTCGCGAAAGCGCCTGCCTGGCCGCCGCGTACTCCGTGCGCAGCCGCGCGACGACCTCGCGGGCCGGCATGACCTCGCCGATGTTGCCGACGCCCTGCCCCGCGCCCCAGATGTCCTTCCACGACTTCGGCCGGTCGTGCCGCTTGTCGAAGTCCATCTGCGACGGATCGGCGGGCGCCAGGTTGTCAGGGTCGAGCCCCGCGGCGCGGATGCTCGGCTTGAGGTAATTGCCGTGAACGCCGGAGAAGTAGGGCGTGTAGACGATGTCCGAGGCGGTCGCCCCGACGATCATCTGCTTGTACGCGTCCGTAGCGTTCGCCTCGCTGGTCGCGATGAAGCGCGTCCCCATGTAGGCAAGGTCGCACCCGATCGCCTGCGCAGCGAGCACGCCCCGGCCGTTGGTGATCGCGCCCGCGAGCACGAGCATGCCGTCGTAGAAGCTGCGCACCTCGTTGACGAGGGCGAACGGGCTCAGCGTTCCCGCATGGCCGCCGGCGCCGGCGCATACGAGGATCAGCCCGTCGACGCCCGCTTCGAGCGCCTTGCGCGCGTGGCGCACGCTGATGACGTCGTGGATCACGATGCCGCCATAGGCGTGGATGCGCTTGACCACGGCTTCGGGCGACCGCAGCGACGTGATGATGATCGGCACTTCGTGGCGGATGCACACCTCGAGGTCGTGATCGAGGCGGCTGTTCGAGCGATGGACGATCTGGTTCACCGCGAACGGCGCCACGACCGCCTCCGGATGCGAGGCCGCGTGGTCGGCGAGGGCCTGCTTGATCCGCACGATCCACTTCTCCAGTTCCTCCGGCGGCCGCGCGTTGAGCGCCGGGAACGAGCCGACGATGCCGGCGGTGCACTGCGCGATGACGAGCTCCGGATTCGAGACGACGAACATCGGTGCGCCGACCACCGGCAGCGCGAGCCTGCGATGCAGCTGCGCCGGGAGCGTCACTGCCGAGCCTCGAAGACGTACGAATGCATCGGGTGCCTCCTAGTGGTGCGCGTGCGCTGCGCCTATGCGGCGCCGCGCGCCGCCCGGCGCTCGCCATCCGCTGCCCGGCCCGCCGGACCTTGGCGCCGTGTGCGCTCATCGTCGTCCGATCGCACGGGCCGCATCACGCCGGCGATGCGGGCCGCAGGTGCGCGCTCGCCTCCTCCTCGACGCGATGCCAGATCTCCAGGCTCATGGGGCGCTCCGCCTCCTCGAGGAGATGGCCAACCAGGCCGATCGCCCGCGCCATGACGCCGAACCCCCGCACGATCTTCCACGGAAACCCGAACTCGCAGCAGATCGCACCGAGCGCACCGGTGGCGTTGATGGGCAACGACTTGCCCGAGCGACGCTCCGCCTCGGCACCGATCCGCTGCATGAGCTCCACATACGGTCCGGCCATGCCGTTCTCGGCCGCGAGCGCGAACAGGCGCGGCGTGCGCGGATCGATCGGCTTGTGCACGGGATGACCGACGCCGGGAATGATGCGCTTGCCGGCCGCGTAGGCGGCGACCGTCTCCGCCGCGATCTTCTGCAGGTCCGCCCCGCGCGTGCCCTGGGGCAGCGCCTCATAGAGCATCCGGCACGCCCCCTCCATACTGCCGACGAACACCGTACCCAGGCCCAACAGGCCGGCGGCGACCGCCGCCTGCAGGGATTCGGGCGCGCCGGCATAAGTCATCCGCGCCGCGATGGCACTCGGCGTGATGCCGTGCTCGACCAGCGTGATGATCATCGCGTTGAACACGCGCGACTGCTCCGGCGTGGCGGTCCTGCCGGTGAGCTGGAAGTACGCGAAGTCGCCGAGGTTCATGTGGCCGAGGATCTCGTTCGGGAGATCCTTGCCGCGGACGGTGATGCGATCGGGCGTGCTCCAGGCGATGTCGGAGCGAAGCGGCTGCGGAGTGCGTGCCATGTCCTGGTCCTTTCGTCATTGCCCGGGGACGGGTCCGGCTGGCCGGACCCGTCGACCGGGATTGGGAAACCGTTACGGGGCGGGCCCCTTGATCAAATTCTCCGTCCAAGGCGTTTCGAGTGTCGCCACTGCGCGGCTCCGGCGCGGCTCGTTCCCTCTGCATGGAATTTCATCCTGCAAAACTCCAATGGATTTGCTTGCGCTTACGTTACACGCTTTGTAGGCTATCTTGCATATAGTTTCATTCCATGAAACTTCGCCCCACAGGCCGAATGACCTCCGCTCACCCCAAACGCGGTGCCCAGCGGGTCGGCGTGCCGGCCGGGCCCACCTCGTCGGTGCAAAAGGCATGTCGGATCCTGCGGGCGATGTCCGACACCCGGACCACGCGGCTGACCGACATCGCGGCGGCCGCCGGGCTGGACAAGGCCACCGCGCTGCGGCTGCTCGAAGCCCTCACGCGCGACGGGTTCGTCGCGCGCGACGCCGACACTAAGCGGTATGCGCTCGGCAGCGAGCTCTTCGTTCTCGGCGCAGCGGCCCTCGCGCGCTTCGACCCGCGCCCGGCCGCGCGGCCGAGCCTGCTCCGGCTGGCGAATACCTACGAGGATACGGCGATCCTCTCGATTCCCAGCGGCGCGGAGTCGATCTGCGTGGACATGGAAGAGGGCCGGTTTCCGATCCGGGCCAATTATCTCGCCGTCGGCAGTCGCCGCCCCCTCGGCGTGGGCGCCGGGAGCCTCGCGCTGCTCGCGTGGATGAGCGACCCGGAGGTGGAGGCCGTGATGCCCGCGATCGCGGCCCGCCTCGACCAGCGCTACCCGCGCATCACGCCCGCCCTGCTCGCGAAGCACATCGCTGCGGCCCGCGCGCGCGGTTACGCCGTGCTCCTCGACGTGGTGGTCGAGCGCATGGGCGGAATCGCCGTTCCCGTCCTCGACCGCGACCGCCGCCCGGTCGCGGCCCTCAGCATCGCGGCGCTGTCCGATCGCATCACCGCCCGCGAGCGCGTGCTCGCGGTGGCCCTCAAGCGCGAAGCTGCGGTATGCGAGGCGCAGTGGCACCGCGTGGCCGGAAGGGACGGCCGCGCCGTCCTCAAGCGGCGCGGGTCGGCGCTCCGGCCGGACGAACGCCCGTGAGGCCGGCCTACGTCCTCGGCGCGGGAAACACGTCCTTCGGCCGCCACGCAGGGCGCGATCCGCTCGATCTGATGGCCGAAGCGGCGCAACGGGCCTTGACCGATGCGGACCTGCCGCGCACCGGGATCGACGGGGTGCTGTGCGGTTATGCGACGACGGCCCCCCATATCATGCTGTCCACGCTGTTCTGCGAGCGCGCTTCGCTCGCGCCGGCGTACGCGCACAGCGTGCAGCTCGGCGGCGCGACCGGCGGCGCGATGCTCATGCTCGCCCGCGAGTTGGTCCGCGCCGGCCGCTGCAACCACGTGCTCGTGGTCGCGGGCGAGAATCGCCTGACCGGCCAGAGCCGCGACAGCGCGATCCAGACGCTCGCGCAGGTCGGCGATGCCGACTACGAGGTCCCGTACGGGGCCTCGGTGCCGGCCTACTACGCTCTCCTCGCATCGCGGTACCTGTTCGAGACCGGCCTCAGCGAAACCGACCTCGCCGAGCTCGCGGTGCTCATGCGCGCCAATGCCGGGCGGCACCCGGATGCGCACCTCAAGGCGCCGATCAGCCTCGCCGACGTGCTCGCTTCGAAACCGATCGCGGCGCCGCTGAAGCTGCTCGATTGCTGCCCGATTTCCGACGGCGCGATGGCGCTCGTCATCTCCGCCCGGCGGCCCGACGCCGCGCCGGTGGCCATCGTCGGCGCCGGGCAGGCGCACCGCCACCAGCATCTGACGGCGATCACGGATACCAAGAATTACGGCGCGCGCGAAGCGGCGCGCCGCGCGTTCGACGAGTCGGGCCTGCGGCCCGACGACATCGACTACCTCGCGATCTACGACTCGTTCACCATTACGCTCGCCATCCTGCTCGAAGAGCTCGGGTTCGCGCCGCGGGGCGGCTCGGCCGCGCGGGTGCGCAATGGCGATTTCGCGCCGGGCGGACGGCTGCCCCTGAACACGCACGGCGGGCTGCTCTCGTTCGGCCACTCCGGCGTCGCCGGCGGCATGGGCCACGCGGTCGAGGCCTTCCGGCAACTCGCCGGCCGTGCCGGCGATCGGCAGGTCGCTTCCCGCGCGCGGGCATTCGTCCACGCCGACGGCGGCGTACTCTCGTCGCACGTCAGCCTGATCCTCGCCCGCGAAGCCTGAAAGGACCGATGCCGATGGCCGCCGCCCCGCTCTCCGCCCCCTTTCTCGAGGGCCTCGCCCGCGGCGAGTTGCGCTATCAGACGTGCCTCGCGTGCGGGGCGCCGCAGACGCTCGCGCGCTATGCGTGTCGATCCTGCGGCGGGACGCGCCTCGAATGGCGCACGGCTGACGGGCGTGGGACCGTGTACGCCACGACCGTGGTCACGCGCGCGCCGTCGGAAGAGTTCCGCTCGCTTGCGCCGTACACGCTCGCGATCGTCGAGTTGGACGAAGGTCCGCGCCTCATGGGGCACGCTCCGGCCGGCGTCGCCATCGGCGACCGCGTCGTGGCCGGGTACTTCGCCTTCGGCGGGCGCAACCTGGTGCGCTTTCGGGCCGAGGGTTCGCCGCCGGCAGATTGACGTCCGGCCGGCTTCGTCGGAGGAGAGAGGACATGCAACTCTGGAAGATCGCCATCGGGCGCGCGGCGTTCGGCGCGCTCGGCGCGGCGCTCGCGGCGAGCGCCCTCGCGCAGGGCTACCCGGCCAAACCGGTCAAGGTCGTCGTGCCGTACCCGCCGGGCGGGCCGACCGACATCGTCGCGCGCGTGGTGAGCCACAAGCTCGCGGAGCAGACCGGGCAGCAGTTCCTCGTCGAGAACCGCGCCGGCGCGGGCGGGAACATCGGCGCCGAGGCGGTGGCGCGTGCGCCGGCCGACGGTTACACGCTGCTCGTCGCCACGACGGCGCACGCCATCAACCCATCGCTCTTCAAGCAACTCGGCTACGACCTGCAGAAGGACTTCGCGCCGGTGTCGCAACTCACCGGCGGGCCGCTCGTCATCGTCACCCATCCATCGCTGCCGGCGAAGAACGTGAAGGAGCTGATCGCGCTTGCGAAAACGAAGCCGGGCGGGCTCAACTACGCGTCGTCCGGCAACGGGCAGTCGACGCATCTCTCCGCTGAGCTCTTCAGCTCGATGGCCGGGATCAAGATGAATCACGTGCCGTACAAGGGCAGTGCCCCGGCGCTGACCGACGTGATCGGCGGGCAGGCCGACCTGATGTTCGACACCATGCTCTCGGCCATGCCGCAGGTGAAGACCGGCAAGTTGCGCGCGCTCGCCGTCACCAGCGCGGCGCGCTCGTCCGCCGCGCCGGAGCTGCCGACGGTGGCCGAGTCGGGGCTGCCCGGCTACGAGGCGATCGCCTGGAACGGGCTGCTCGCGCCGGCGGGGACGCCCAAGGACGTGGTCGCGAAGCTGAATGCCGAAGTGAAGAAAGCCCTCGAGGTTCCGGAAGTCAAGGAGCGTTTCGCCGCGCAGGGATTCGGCGCCGCGTGGCGCCCGCCCGAGCAGTACGCCGCATTCATCCAGTCGGAGCTTGCGAAGTGGGCGAAGGTGGTGAAGGCATCCGGGGCGACCCTGGACTGACGCCATGATCGACTACCGCAAGTTGAAGGACTGGGCTTTCCCCGAGATCGAGCACGCCTACACCGCCGATGACGCGATGCTGTACGCGCTCGGCGTCGGCGTGGGGGCCGATCCGATGGACGAGCGGCAGCTCGCGTTCGTCAACGACACCGTGCCGGGTTCGCCCCGCGCGCTGCCGACGATGGCGGTGATCCTCGGCTACCCGGGATCTTGGATGCGCAATCCGGAAACCGGGATCGACTTCTCGAAGATCGTCCACGGCGAGGAGCTGATCGTCCTGCACGCGCCGTTGCCGGCCGCGGGCACGGTGATCTCGCGGCATCGCATCACCCACGTCGTCGACAAGGGCGCGGGCCGGGGCGCGACCGTCACCTACGAGAAGGCGCTGTTCGACAAGGCAAGCGGCACGAAGCTCGCGACCGTGACGCACACGACGTTCTGCCGCGGGGATGGCGGCTTCGCGGCGCGCGACGGTCTGACCGACGTCGCTCCGCCGCCGCCGCCGCAGGTTCCGGAGCGCGCGCCCGACTTCGTCTGCGAGCTCGCCACGCTGCCGCATCAGGCCCTGCTCTATCGCCTCTGCGCGGACCGCAACCCGCTGCACTCCGAGCCCGCCGCCGCGCGGAAAGCCGGCTTCGACCGCCCGATCCTGCACGGCCTGGGGACCTTCGGCGTCGCGTGTCACGCGCTGCTGGCGACGTGCTGCGGCTACGAACCGATGCGGCTGCAGCGCATGTTCGCGCGGTTCTCCGCGCCGGTGTTCCCCGGCGAGACCATCCGCGTCGAGATGTACCGCGAGGGCGGCGAGATCGCCTTCCGCGCCCTCGCGAAGGAGCGCGACAAGATCGTGCTCGACTACGGCCGCGCCCGGATCGCCTGAGCGCGTCCGCCGCCAAACCACCGGAGACCCTGCCATGAAATCGCTCGCCCGCCGCTGTTTCCTCGCTTCCGCCGCGGCCTTGCTCGCCGGTGCGGCACTGCCCGCGCTCGCGCAGGGCTATCCGGCCAAGCCGGTTCGCTTCATCGTGCCCTTCCCGCCCGCCGGTCCGGTCGACACGACCGCACGGGCGTTCACCCAGAAGCTCTCCGAGTACTGGGGCCAGCAGGCGCTGGTGGAGAACCGCGCCGGTGCCGGCGGCATCGTCGGCGCGGAGGCGGCGGCGAAATCCACCCCGGACGGCTATACGTTCTTCGTCGGCAGCATCCATCACTCCGTGCTGCCCAGCCTCAACGCCAGGCTGCCCTACAGCATCGAGAAGGATTTCGTGCCGGTCACCTTCGCCGCCCAGTTCCCGATCATCCTCGTGGCGCACCCGTCCGTTCCGGCGCAGACGGTGCAGGCGCTCATCGCCTACGCGAAGAAGAACCCGGGAAAGCTCGCGTTCGGCTCGGCCGGCAACGGCGGCGGGACGCACCTCGCCGGCGAGCTGTTCAAGACCATGGCCGGCGTCGATCTGCTGCACGTCCCGTTCAAGGGCAGCGCGCCGGCGATGACCGATCTTCTCGGCGGGCAGGTGCAGCTGATGTTCAGCGACGCGCCGACCGCCCTGCCGCACGTCAAGAGCGGGCGCCTGCGCGCGCTCGGCGTCGGCAGCCCGAAGCGCTCGGCCCTCGTGCCGGACGTGCCGACGATCGCCGAGTCCGGCGTCAAGGGCTACGACGCATACTCCTGGGCCGGCGTCTTCGCGCCGGCCGGCACGCCGAAGGAGATGGTCGCGAAGGTGAATGCGGACATCGTGAAGGCGCTGAGCGATCCCGAGGTCAGAAAACGTCTGCTCGAGGCGGGCGCCGAAGCGACGCCCGGCACTCCGGACCAGTTCGGCGCGTTCGTCAAGGCCGAGATCGCCAAGTGGGCGAAGGTCGTCAAGGACGCCAACATCAAGGCCGATTGACCATGACTTCGCCCGCACCCGAAGCCGCACGCCTGCTGTCGGAGCCCCGGGGCCGCGTCCTGGTGTTGACGATCAGCAACCCGCGGGCGCGCAACGCGTTGGCGCCGGCGCTCTACCCGGCGGCGGTCGCCGCGCTCCGCGACGCCGCGGCGAACGACGGCATCGGCGCGGTGGTGCTCACCGGTGAGGGCGAGCATTTCTGCGGCGGCGGCAACCTCAACCGCCTGCGCGCGCAGCGCGCGCTGCCGCCGGATGGCCAGATCGCGAGCCTGAACGCGCTGCACGAGTGGGTGATGGCGATGCGCGCGTGCCCGAAGCCGGTCCTTGCCGCGGTCGAGGGCGCTGCCGCGGGCGGCGGCTTCTCGGTGTGCCTCGCCTGCGACCTGATCGTCGCCGCCGAGGACGCGAAGTTCGTCATGTCCTACGTGAAGGTCGGCCTGTCGCCCGACGGCGGCGGTTCCGACTCGCTTGCGAACGCGCTGCCGCCCCAGGCCGCGCTGGAACTGCTGCTCGACGGTACGCCCGTCAGCGCAGCGCGGCTGCACGCGCTCGGCGTGGTGAACCGCGTCGTCGCGCGCGGCCGCGCGCTCGCCGAGGCGCTCGCGTGGGCCGAGCGCCTCGCGCAGGGACCCGCGCAGGCCCAGGCGCGGATCAAGCGGCTCGTCTATGCCGCCCGCGGGCGCGCCCGGCAGGCGCAGCTCGATGCCGAGCGCGATACTTTCATCGAGAGCCTCTACCACGACGAATGCAGCGAGGGCATCGCCGCCTTCCTCGACAAGCGCGCGCCGCGGTTCGTGCGCTGACCTCGATCGCCGCATCCTCGCCCCCGGGATCTCCCATGACCGACCTCCTCCAGTCCGCGATCGATCCGAAGTCGATCGCGATCATCGGCGCCTCGGAGAACATCAACAAGATCGGCGGCCGCCCGATCCACTACATGCAGCGCCAGGGCTACGCGGGCCGCATCTACCCGATCAACCCCGGGCGCGTGGAGATCCAGGGGCTCAAGTCCTATCCCACGCTCGCCGCGTTGCCCGAGGTTCCGGACCTCGCGCTCGTCATCGTCGGCGGCGAGCAGACCGTGGCGGCGGTCGATGAATGCGCCCGGCGCGGGGTGAAGACGGCGATCGTGATCGCGTCGGGCTTCGGCGAGACCGGGGAGGAAGGTCGCGCGGTCCAGCGCGGCATGGTGGCGCGCGCTCGCGCCGCCGGCATGCGGATCGTCGGGCCGAACAGCCAGGGCCTCGCGAACTTCGGCAACGGCGCGATCGCCAGCTTCTCGACGATGTTCATCGAGACCGCGGCGCAGGACGGCCCGGTCGCGGTGATCAGCCAGAGCGGCGGCATGTGCGCAGTGACCTACGGGCTGCTGCGCGGCCGCGGTATCGGCGTCCGGCACGCGCACGCCACGGGGAACGAGGCCGACGTCACGGTCGCCGACCTGACCTGGGCGGTCGCGCACGATCCGGACGTGAAGCTGATCCTGCTCTATCTCGAGACCGTTGCCGACCCGGACACCCTCGCGCGCGCCGCGGCCTTCGCCCGAGGTCGCGATCTGCCGATCGTCGTGGTGAAAGCCGGTCGCTCCGCGAGCGGACAGAAGGCGGCATCGTCGCACACCGGCGCGCTCGCCAACGAGGACCGGGTCGTCGACGCGTTCTTCCGCCACCACGGCATCATGCGGGTGCGCGAGCCGCACGAGCTCGCGCGCTCGGCGGAAACGTATCTCAAGGGCTGGCGGCCGCATGGCCGGCGCCTGGTGGTGATCAGCAACTCGGGCGCGAGCTGCGTGATGGCAGCGGACGCCTCCGAAGACTTCGGCCTCCCGCTCGCCGAGCTGGCCCCGGAGACGCGACGCGAGGCGGCCGCGAAACTGCCCGGCTTCGCCACGACGACCAATCCGATCGACATCACCGCCGCACTGCTCTCCAACAGCCATCTGTTCGGCGAAGTGCTCCCGATCGTCGCGCGTGATCCGGCTGCGGATCTCTTCTTCATCAACATCCCGGTCGCCGGAGCCGGCTACGACGTCGACACGTTCGCGCGCGACACCGCGATCTTCGCAGCGACGACGGCCAAGCCGGTCGCCGTTGCCGCGACGCAGGAGCCGGTCGCCGCAGCGTTCCGCGCCGCCGGCCTGCCCGTGTACGCGAACGAGAGCGAGGCGCTCGGCGTGCTCGCGCAGCTCGCGACCCACACGGCGCTGCTGCGCAAGCCGCGCATCGAGTGGCCGGACGCCGTGCCGGTCGACGTGCCGCGCGGCGCGCATCGCTTCCTGAACGAAGCCGAGAGCCTCGCGACGCTCGCCGGGACCGGCCTGCCGGTAGTGCCCCACAAGCTGTGCAAGAGCGCCGACGAGGCCCGCGCCGCATTCCGCGCGATCGGCGGGCCAGTGGCGGTGAAAGCGTGCTCGATCGACGTGCCGCACAAGTCCGAGCACGGCCTCGTGGCGCTGAACGTGACGAGCGCCGACGAAGCGGCGCGGCACTTCGACGCGCAGTGGGGCAAGCTGGCGATGCTCGGTGCCGCGCGCGACGGCGTGATCGTCGCCGCCATGCGGAGGCTGCGTCGCGAGTTCATGGTCGGCGCGCGTGTCGATCCGGTGTTCGGCCCGGTGGTGATCGTCGGCGACGGCGGCAAGTATGTCGAGGCACTGAAGGACTTCGCGGTGCTGGTGCCGCCATTCGACGTCGCGGAGGTGCGGCAGGCGCTCGCGGGATTGCGCATCGCCCCGCTGCTCGCCGGCGTGCGCGGCGAGCCGCCGCTCGACGTCGAGGCGCTCGCCGCCGTGGCGATCGGCGTGGGCCGGCTGATCCACGCCGCCGGCGGCGCGATCGCGTCGGTGGACCTCAACCCGGTGATGGTCGGCGCAGTCGGGGAAGGCGCCCTCGTCGTCGACGCATTGATCGAGCGCGGCGGACGCGCGAACGCGACGTCCTGAGCAGGATCGGGAAAGCGTGCGCGCTCGTTGACCCCGACCCGGTGCGCGGGCAGAATCGTTCGACAATCACAAGGAGGAGTGGATCATGCGCAAGTTCTCGCTGCTCGTCGCAGCATTCTCCGCACTCGTGCTGGCCGGCAACGTTGCGGCCCAGCAACCGCCCAAGGACCCGAAGACGTACAAGATCGGCGCCATTCTCGCGATGAGCGGACAGGCGAGCTTCTACGGCACGGTCATGAGCCAAGGGATCAAGCAGGCCGTCGACGAGATCAACGCCAAGGGCGGGGTCAACGGCATCCCGCTCGAGGCCGTGATCGAGGACCACAAGTCCGGCAACGCCCAGGAAGCGGTGTCGGCGATGAACCGGCTGATCACCATCAGCGACGCCAAGATCGTCATGACCTCGTTTTCCGCCCCCACGCAGGCGATCGCGCCGCTCGCCGACCAGCACAACATCCTGCTCCTGAACGGCGGCGGGGTCTCGAACAGCCTGGTCGGGGTCTCGAAGTACATCTTCCACAACCGCTCGCTCGCCGCGGACCTCGGCCTCGCCGCGGCCGCGCACCTGCAGTCGCTCGGCGTGAAGAAGCTGGCGGTGCTGCACTGGAAGAACGACGCCGGAGACAGCGTGGTGCGCGCGGTCACGCCGTACTGGACGAAGCTCGGCGGCACCATCGTGGCCACCGAAGCGGTGCCGCAGGGCGCGACCAACATGGACACCCAGATCGCCAAGATCCGCGCCGCCAACCCCGATGCGATCGGGCTCTGGATGTTCAATCCCGAGACCGGCCTCGCGGTGAAGCGCATCCGCGAGTTGGGCATGAAGCAGCCGGTGATCGGCATCGAGTACACCGCCAACGACGCCAAGATCGCCGGCACCCTGGGCGAGGGGTATCTCTTCATCAACGACTACTTCGAGCCGTCGGCCGACCAGCCCTGGTCGCAGCGCTTCGCGGAGGGCTACGACAAGCGCTACAAGACGAAGCCGGACTTCTACGCGGCCAACTACTACGAAGGCGTGTACATGATCGCCGAGCTGCTCAAGCGCGCGCGCGCGAAGGGCGGCGATTACCTGAACGGCGAAGCGCTCAAGGTGGCGCTGTACACGAATCCGCAGTTCGACAGCGTTTACGGCGGCCAGATGGTGTTCCAGCCGAACGGCGTCGCGCTCAAGCGGGTCGGGCTGTTCAAGGTCGAGGGCGATAAGAACAAGTTCGAGAAGTTCGTCGAGATCAAGTGAGCGCCTGAGCGGCGCCGGGGGGCCGGCGTGGACCTCATCGCCCAGCTCGTCGTCAACGGGCTGGTGAACGGCAGCCATTACGCGCTGCTCGCGCTCGGGTTCGGTCTCATCTTCGGCACGACGCGGATCACGCACTTCGCGTACGGGCCGGTCTACGCGCTCTCCGCGTACGGGTGCTGGTTCGCCGCGGCGACGCTCGGCGCCCCGCTCTGGCTGGCCGTCGTCGCCGGCATCGCGACCGGCGCCGTGGCGGGCGCCCTCGCCTACCTCGTCGTCTATCGCCCGTTCGAGCGCGAAGGGAGCCCGCCGCTCGTCATCCTGATCGCGTCGCTCGGGCTGTTCATCGTGCTCGAGAACGCGATCGGGGTCGTGTTCGGCACCGACACCAAGGTCGTGCCGGCGCCGCCCGCCGGCGTGTTCCTCTGGGGACCGCTCGTCGTCACCAGCTCGCAGCTCGCGCAGGTGGCGGCGCTCGTGATCGTCGGGGCGGGGCTCGCCCTCTACGTGACGCGAACGCGCTTCGGCAAAGCCGTGCTCGCGATGACCGACAACCCGGAGATGGCGCGGGTCATCGGGATCGACACGCTGCGCGTCTCGCTCGCCTCGTTCGTCATCGGGTCCGCGGTCGCCGCGGTGCCCGCCTGCCTGATCCTGGTGAAGGACGGCGCCACGGCGCACATGGGATTCGTCGCGGTGTTCATGGCGTTCGTCGCGGTCGTCGTCGGCGGTGTGGGATCGCTGCGCGGCGCCGCGGCCGGCGGGCTCGCCCTCGGCCTGGTCGAGAGCACCGGCATGGTGAAGATCCCGACCGAGTGGCAGAGCTCGATCGCCTTCGTGGTGCTGTTCCTGGTCCTGCTCCTCCGCCCGCGCGGCCTGTTCGGCGGGCGCCAGTAATGGACTACGTCCTGCACGTGCTGGTGATGGTGTCGCTCTACGCGATCCTGGCCAGCTCCTTTAACCTGCTGATCGGGTACGCAGGGCTCTTCGCGCTCTCGCACGCGGCGTTCTTCGGCGTCGGTGCATACGCGACCGCGATCCTCGCCGCGAAGCTCGGCATTCCGTTCCCCTGGCCGCTCTGCGCCGGCGTCGTGGTGACGGCGCTGCTCGGCGTGGTCATCGCGCTGCCGGCGCTGCGCATCGGCGGCGACTACCTCGTCATCGTCACGCTGGCGCTGCAGGTCATCGTCAGCGCGATCCTGATCAACTGGACCGATCTCACCGGCGGGACCGACGGCATCCGCGCGATCCCGCGCGTGGTGCTGTTCGGCGTGAGCCTCGACACGCCGGGAAAGTTCCTGCCGTTCGCGCTGGCCGTGGCCGCGGTCTGCTTCGCGATTGCCTGGCGACTCGGCGCCTCGCCGTTCGGTCGCGCGCTCAAGGCCATGCGCGAGAACGAGGCCGCGGCGCAGGCGATCGGCAAGAACGTCGTCGCGATGAAGCTGTCGGTGTTCGCGATCGCGGCGGCGCTCGCCTCGGTCGCGGGATCGCTGTACGCGCATTACGTGACGTTCGTCTCCGCCGAGAGCTTCACGGTGGAGCTGACGATCTACCTCCTCGCAATGGTGATTCTCGGCGGGACCGGGAACCTGTTCGGCTCGATCGTGGGCGCGGTGATCCTCGCGGTGCTGCCCGAGCTCCTGAAATTCGTCGACATGCCCTCGGACATCGCCGACAAGGTGCGGCAGATGCTCTACGGGCTGCTGCTCATCCTCATCCTGCGACTGCGCCCGCAGGGGCTGCTTCCGGAGTTCGCTTCGGCCCACCACTACCGCGCCCCGCCCGAACGGCCGCCAGTCGACACTCAGGTCGCGGCGGCGGCGCTCGAGGGGCGTGGACTGGCCCGCCGGTTCGGCGGGATCGTCGCCGTATCGGGGCTCGAAATCACGCTCGAGCCGGGCCGCATCACCGGCCTGATCGGTCCGAACGGCGCCGGAAAGACGACCGCGTTCAACCTTCTCACCGGCTTCCTGCAGCCGAACGAAGGCGAGGTGCGCTACCGCGGGCGCTCGCTGAACGGACTCAAGCCGCACCAGATCGTCCGACTGGGCGTCGCGCGCTCTTTCCAGGACCTGAAGCTCTTCACGGCCCTGACGGTGCTCGAGAACGTGCTGGTTGCCCTGCCCCGCCAGCGGGGCGATCACCTGCCCTCCGTCTATTTCGCGCCCTGGTCGGTGCGCAAGGAGGAGCGCGAGAACCTCGGGCGCGCGATGGGGATCCTCGAGTTCGTCGGACTCGCGGGGCGCGCCGCCGACCTCGCCGCCGATCTCTCCTATGCCGAGGAGAAGCTGCTCGTGGTCGCGCGACTCCTCGCGACCGGCGCGGAGGCGCTGCTCTTCGACGAGCCGCTTTCGGGTCTCGCCCCGAACGCGCTCGCGAAGGTGTTCCCGATCTTCAAGCAGCTCGCCGCGTCCGGCCGCACGCTGTGCATCATCGAGCATAACCTCGACGTGATCCGGGAGCTGTGCAGCCAGGTCGTGTTCCTCGACGAGGGCCGCAAGCTCGCCGAGGGCACGCCGGAGGAGCTGATGCGCGACCCGGAACTCTCGGAGCGGTACTTCAAATGAGCGTCGGCCTGACCGCCACCGGGCTGGTCGCCGGTTACGGCAAGAAACGCGTCGTGGACGACGTCGATCTCGCGGCCGACGCGGGCAAGATCCTGCTCCTCCTCGGCCACAACGGGGCCGGCAAGACGACCTTCGCCCGCGCCCTGTTCGGGCTGCTGCGGCCCGCGGCCGGCAGCGTCCGGTTCGGCGACGAGGACATTACGGGCCGCACGCCGGCGCGCAACGTCGTGGACGGCTTCGCGTTCGTGCCGCAGGGGCACGGGGTGTTCCGGACGCTGACCGTGGCCGACAATCTCGAGCTCGGGGGCTTCGTCGAGCACGATCGCGCGCAGCTCGCCGCGCGGCGCGAGCAGGTCTTCGCCATGTTCCCGATCCTCGCCGAGCGCCGCGCCCAGCTTGCGGGCACGCTGTCCGGCGGGCAGCAGCAGATGCTCGCGATCGGGATCGCGCTCATGCACGCACCGCGGCTGATGCTGCTCGACGAGCCGTCGATCGGGCTCGCCCCGAATCTAGTGGAAAAGGTCATGCATAGCGTCGCGGAGATCAACCGGTCGATGGGCACCACGATCCTCATCATCGAGCAGAACGTCAAAGCGAGCCTCCCGATCGCGCACCGGGCGGCGGTATTCAAGACCGGCCGCAAGATCTACGACGGCGCACCCGCGCCGCTGGCCGATCACGTGAGGCTCATGGAGCTGTTCTGAGGCGAGGAACGACCGGTTTCGCTGACGATGCCGTCCGCTGCGCCCCAAGAAAAACGGCGCCCGGGGAAGGGGGCGCCGCAAGGTGTCCCGCTCGAGGAGGAGGGAGGAGAAGCGGGACAGCGACTCAGTGATTGAATGTCACGAACGCCGGCCCGCCGCTCGAGTGTTCGAGTTCCCGCATGCGACGCTCCAGGTCCGCGGGGTCCGTAGCGGCGGCCAAGTATCGCTCGTCCGCGCTCGGGCGCCGCCACCAGCGCCGCAGTCCCCGGAGGATGCGATTGCCTTCCGCGCCCGGTACGGTGCGGTCGACAGGTTCAGGGTCATTCATGGTCGACTGGCCTTTTCAACGAAGACGCAGCGTGCGCCCCGACGCCTTGCGGATAACTGACGTATCGCGAATTCCGGGCGATCAGGGGCCGGCGGCACAGCCGCGCGTGTTGCAGCGAGATGACGGCGCTGTCTCGAACGGCCAAGTCCGGTCCCGGATCGTAGGCCCGCTGGCGCCGAATCCCAGGCGCGCGTCGCGGGAATTGCGCGACCGATGTCGATCGGGCGGAGCGTCGATCGACTAGGGAACGGGAACCATGGTCGCGGTGATCGAAGCCTGTGGTCCACCGGGGCGATCGGCGGCCGCGTTCCTCCATCCCTTTTCGCAGGAGAAACCATGCAGAAGATCACGCCTTTTCTCTGGTATGCCAAAGAGGCCGAGGAGGCCGCGGCGTTCTATGCCTCCATCTTTCCCGACTCGCGCGTCGGCCGGGTCACGACCCTGCCGAGCGAATCGCCCAGCGGCCCGCCCGGATCGGTGAAGGTCGTCGAGTTCGTCCTCTTTGGCCAGACCTTCATCGCGATGAGCGCCGGGCCGCTCGACCCGTTCAACCATGCGGTGTCGTTCGTCGTGAACTGCGACAATCAGGCCGAACTCGATCGTTACTGGAACGCGCTTCTCGAGGGCGGCTCGGCCGAGCGGTGCGGCTGGCTGAAGGATCGTTTCGGCCTGTCGTGGCAGATCGTCCCGACCGTTCTCGACGAGATGATCGCCGCGCCGGAACGAGCCAAGGCCAAGCGGGTGTCGGACGCGATGATGAGGATGGTGAAATTCGACATCGCCGCGTTGCAGGCGGCATTCGCGGGAACGACGAGGGCGGGCTGATCGCCCCCTGTACCGGGGGCGGCATCAAGGGTTGGTGACGCAGGACATCTAGGAGCAATGCGATGAAGTTCGTATGCCTTGGTTACATCGAAGCGGGCAAGTTCGAGGGCATGTCCGCAAGCGAGCGCGATGCCTTCGTCGACGGGTGTTTCGCTTACGACGACGTGCTGCGCGCGGGCGGCCATTTCGCCGGTGGGGAGGCGCTCCAGTCGGCGAGCAGCGCCGTGACGCTGCGCTTCCTGAGCGGGAAGGTGTCGGTCACCGACGGGCCCTATGCCGAAACGAAGGAGCAGATCGGGGGCATCCTGATCCTCGAAGCCAACGACCTCGACCATGCGGTCCGGCTCATGTCGGATCACCCCGGCGTGCGCGCCGGCCCCTTCGAGATCCGCCCGGCCGCGGACCTGACCGGGATGATCCGCGAGAGCGAGGGCCGCCGGGCGGCGACGATGTAACGGAGGATGACGTGAGGAAGACCTACCAGGGTGGTTGCCATTGCGGCGCGGTGCGCTTCGAGGCCGACATCGATCTCGCCGCCGGCACCAGCAAGTGCAACTGCTCGATCTGCTTCAAGACGCGGGCGTGGATGGCATTCATCCCGGCGGATGCGTTCCGTCTGCTCGCGGGGGAGCAGAGTCTGCGCGACTACCAGTTCGCGCGAAAGTCCATCCACCACAAGTTCTGCGTGCAGTGCGGCGTGCGCTCGTTCGCGCACGGCGAGGACGGCAGGGGCAACCGGTTCTACGCGGTGCGGGTCAACTGCCTCGACGACGTCGATCCGCAGGAGCTGATAGACGCGCCGATCACCTACTTCGACATGTTGCACGACGACTTCAAGTCGGCGCCCGCCGAGACCCGGCACCTGTAGCAGCTCCGGGATTTTGCTGGTGTGCTTTCGCACCGAATCAACAAGCTACGCAATCGGAATTTGGGACAGTTCGGCGGGATTTTGGACAGCCACTTTCCTGCCCTGGCCCAAGTAATTGATTATTAGTCGGGGCGAAGTGATTCGAACACTCGACCCCCTGCACCCCATGCAGCGCTGGAAGCCAACCTGATCAGACACTTAGATCGAGACTGTCCCGAATACTTCCGCGGATTCTCGTTGTATAGCGCCATGTAGTTGCCTGTTTCGGGGAGTTGGCCGTTCCCCTTGTAGATACAATGTGTCTACGTCTCTCCTGGAGCCCGCCGTTATGGAATCGATTATCCGAAAGTGGGGCAACAGCCCGGCGTTGCGCCTGCCCAGTTCGCTCCTGAACGAGGCGGGGCTTGCGGTCGATCAGCGCGTGCGCATCAGCGTGGTCGAGGGGTCGATCCGGATCGAGCGAGTGCGCAAGAAGCCGGCCTACCGGCTCGAAGATCTGCTCTCCAAGGCCACCGAAAACACCCGGCACGGCGAGGCGGACTGGGGCCCGACGCGCGGGCATGAAGGATGGTAAGCCGGCGCCAAGTCGACCCGGAGTGGTCGCCCGACCAGGGCGACATCATCTATCTCGATTTCGATCCGCAATCAGGGCACGAGCGGGCGGGGCGTCGACCGGCCCTCGTGCTATCGCCGCGCGCCTATAACAGCACAGCGAGCCTAGCGCTCTGCTGCCCCCTTACGACAAAGATCAAGGGCTGGCCGTTCGAAGTGGATACCGAGACAGACCTCGCAGGCGCGAGGGGCGTTGTGCTGGCCGATCAGATCAAGGCACTTGACTGGCGGGCGCGCAATGGGGAACTCGCCGCACGTGCTTCAAAGAAGGTCGTCGCAGATGTCCTCGCGAGGCTGAAAGTACTTCTTCCGGGGATCTGACCGATCAAGCGTCTCGCTTCGAGCCCGAGGCGCACACTCCCCCGGGTCCAAGCGCCCACGCCCAGGCGCTTCGGGAGCCTACTTGGGCCACCCTAGAATGAGCAGATTCTTGGACTGAAACTGTTCGAGCGGCCGGACGCCTCGTTTTCCGCCGTCGGGATCCATGACGTCCAGCGAGAGCAGGCCTTTCCCTCCGGGGTGGTTGATGCCGTAGATGACAACCGTGTGGGCATCTCCCCCGGGGCTAAGGTTGTAGAAGAGAAGGAGATGGCCATTGGCTTTCAGCTTGGCCGCGATCAGGTCTGCCGTCAGCCGCCGCCCGGGCATCTTCTCGAAAGAGAATCCAAGCCCGTCAGCTAATCGCACAAAGCTCGGAGACGGCCGGTCCGTTTTCGCATTCCAGGAATCGATTCCCCCGCGGGGAGCGTTCGCGTACGACTTGACCAATTGCTCCTGCGTCCTCGTACGCCCGTACACCACATCCAGCCACGACGAGCCCGCCGCAGCCCAGCAGTACATCACGCTCTTCTGGACGACGATGTCGGGCTCCTCTAGATGCACGCCGGGCGTCCCCTGGACGTGCGGGGCCTCTTCATGCGTGGATAATCCTCGGTTGGCAAGAGCCCGGTCACCGACTTGCTTGGCGTGGTCGAGCCATGGCGCCAGCACCGCTCGCAGCATTTCCGGCTTGTTAGGGTCGGCCATGCTACGCGTCCGGCGTGATAACGGTCGGGCCGCCCTCGACGACGATCTTCTTCTCGATGGTTGGGTCTTCGCGCTCGCCTTCTACAAGGCGCGCTGCGAAGCGCAGGTTTTCGAGTTCCATCCCGCGAACCTCGGCTTGAACCTTCTTGACGTCGATGGCGCGGTGCATGAGCTTGAAGTCTTCGAGGATCGGGTGCGCTCCCGGAAGCGCCTCAATGAACAGCGACCCAGTCGGCACGATGATTTCGTCTTCGTTGCCGCCGTTTGTGAGCAGCTGCTGGTAGGTCTGGATCAGCCCCGGGAGCATTCTTTCGAGCTGAGGCTTTGGGAGTCTCTCTTGCAGACAGCAGAGGTACTTGGCGAACTCGCTCAGCGTCCAACCGCCGAGGGGGTCTGGGTCGCGCAGGCCGGTGAACGGGTCGACGTAGGGGAGCGTGAGGAAGTCGGTCACGTCGTTGCCCTTCCTGAGCGGGAACAGCATGTAGTTGCCTTTGAAGCCGAGAAGGTTGTCGATGTCGGCGACCTCGGCGAGGTTGTCGAACTCAACGAGGTTCGGATCGAGATCGCAGTGCATCTCGACCTTCATTGGCTGTTGCCAGTCCGGTGGACCTGGGATGGCGTCTGGGTCGGCGACCAGCTTGTAGGTCTTCTTGCCCTTGAGTCGTGGTACTTGGACGTCATGGAGGCGGAAGAAGCGTTGGTCGGACACTTCGTGGCTCCAGATCGCCTGCATGTAATACAGGATGTTTGCCTTGACATGGACGAGCAGGCGCAAGATCTGTTCTCTGCGGTTGAGGTGTTCGCTGAGAGTCTTTGTGTAGGTCTCAGTGAGCGCGGTGAGTGTCGTGACTTCCCGGTCGAGCCTCGCCTGGACGTCTCGTCGTTCCCTCTCCTTGCGCTCAGCGTCAGCGCGCGCTGTGTCGGCGCGTTCCTTGGCGGCCTCGACTGATATATCGCTGTCTTTGGGTAGCACCGGGACGGGAAGGGGCAAAAGCGTAAAGCCCCCGCTAGTCTGCTCAGCCTCGACGGCCGCAGCGTGTTTTTCCAGCTCGCCGGCGAGGGTGGCGTACTTGCTGTTGACCTGCGCTTGAATCGCAACAAGGTCGCCTTTGAGCTCCTCGACGAGGTTGCGTTGCTGCTCGACGTTCTTGTACAACTCGCGCAGGGCGACTTCGTCGCCGACCACCTTGGTGGACAGGTAATTCATCGCGGGGACGAAGGAGTCATCAAGGATGACGCGTCTTAGGATCCAATCGTTGGCCACGATCCATCCCTCGCTGATCTGATCGGGCGTGGGGACCTCTTGGGCGACAGCTACGATTGGCGTGAGGCGATGGATCTGCTCGCTGACTCGGAAGCGGCGCTGCAACTCGTAGAAGAGATAGGTGACCGTGATCTCGTCGTTGGGGTTGCTTATCTCTCCGGAGTCCTCGGTCTGAGTGTCCAGCGTGTCGGTGATGTTGACCTCTAGCGAGCGCTCTTGCTTGTACTCCTCCGCCGCCTTGAACACAGCCTCGTGAAAGTCCTTCTTTGTCTCCTGTGATTCGGTGCCCGCGTCCTGGCTCATCGCGCTGCCGGCCTTGGCATCGACGATGCCAATGTTCACGCCGCCCTCGGCGCTGAGCTTGAAGTTCGTGCTCTTGTGTGCCTTCTGCACGATCTCTGCTTCGGCACGAGACGTCTCGCTGCTGTCGGTCTTGCGGACCGAGAGGCTGGTGTTGACCTCCTTCTCGGCTCGGCTTTGCTTGACGGCAACCTTCTTTGTGAAGCGTCGGACCTCCTTAGGGGCAAGCGGGACGGTCTTGACAAGCCGCCCTGCTTGGTAGTCACCGGGCTGCCACCGCTGACGATAGGTGGCGATCACGCCGAAGTTGACGCTGCGTTCGTGCTCGTTGGCGGCGTAGATCGTGAAGCGATAGGGAGCCTTCATCAACTCCGCAAGTTCCGTCAGCAGTTCGTGGAGCTGATCAAGCTGTTCGCCGGTGAAGGCGCGATCGCGCACGTAGCTGATGATTCGCTGGCCTTGACGCAGAAGCTGGCGACGGTTTTCGACCTTGTAGGCCATCCAGCTATTGTTCTCCGCCTGGAAGTAGTCCTTCGAGATCGGCGTCACAAGTTCCCGGGCTAGCAATACCAGAGCCTTCTGCGCCTCACTGAATCCCACAAGCTTGTCCTTGAGCGTGTCCATCAACGCCTTCGCATCCGTGGCGGCCTGGGAATTTTGGTCTCCGTTGACGCTATCGACCGCCTTCTGCTCGATGAGGGCCTCGATTCCGGCCTCGGAGTCGGGGATCTTCCCGAGGCGCGCCCACTCGTCGGCGGTGATGTCGAACGCGGCCAGCACGGTTGCGGGCGGGCTCAGCTCGACGGGCGGAGTTGAGCTCTGATCGGTTTTGAAGTGATCCAGGGCTATGCTGAGGTTTACGACCAGGCTGACCGGGCCGAGCTGTGGTGCGATGTTGAAATAGTCGTTGGGGTCGACACCGATCGCGACGAACTGCTCGTACAGCTTCTTGCCGGTGGCGATGAGCTTCTCGTCAAAGAGTTCCTGCCAGACGGGCTCAAACGCGAGGCGGATGTGGTGAAAGTCAAAGAGGGCATCTGCATCTGCCGGTCCGCCATGCAGCGTCGAGGCCTCGATTCCTTTGTGAACGGCTTCCATGCGGCTCTGGAGGTTGACGTCGACATGGTCGGTCTGCTCAAGTCCAAAGGCGACGGCCGCCTCCGGCGAGGTCATGTCCTTCAACAGGCGGCGGATGAGCGCAATGACGTCCGCATCCTTGGCGGCGACATCTCCATCCCCGTCGATGGCATCGTTCTGAGGTGTTTCGGGTTGCTCTGGCGACCCGGGCGAATCGTCGCCGAGTGCCTCGTGATCTTCGCCTTCGTGGTTTCCCTCGACGATCTGCAGGCACGGGCTGTGGGGCACAGGGGGGCGACAGGTGAGCGCAATCGGGGGTTTGCGAACGCGCCCCGGGGTCCGGCCGAGCCCGACTGCTCGTTCAAGCTCACCGGGGGGGATCTCGTCGAGAAGCTCCCCGTCTGGGCCCCTGAACTCGTCGAGTTGCTTGGCGCTAAGTGCGACAGTACCCGATGCGGTAGCGCCGTTGATGTGCCGGTCGATCGTGAAGCCGATCGCGGCGTTGGCCGCGGCCGTGACGCTATTCCCGCGCGGCACATAGCGCGCGTTCGCTGCCCCGCGGCGGTCGCCGGGGACTGCCGAGAGGTGAGCGAAAAAGCGCTCGAACTTCGTCTCGACCTCCTGCTTGCGGGCCTGCCGCTCCTGCAGGCGCTGAGCGAACAGCCGGTGCCTTTCGCCAGTCAATTGACGTGCGCGCTCCGCTACGGCGTGTCCACGCGTGATCGTGCCTGCGAGGTCGCCGTTCTGCCCGGAACTTGCGATATGTCCGTCATGCCCGTTGTCGCCTGCGGGGCTTGGGTCAGATCGGATCGGTTGGCGGACTCTACCCTTCATCGCTGTCCCTCCTATCTGGTCGCACTGAGCGGTGCTGGACGCCGAGGAATACCGAAGTCGGTTGTCCCTCGGCGTCTTCCGTGTAGTGCTCGCGATGGTCGAACACCACTTGGAACAACCAATCCTCTCGCTGATTCAGATCTTCGCCCGGCTGGCGCGACGTGCGATACGAACTTGAATTACCACTGGGCGTTGAGATCGCCGCGATCAAACTCTTGATCGTGGTGGTTAGAGCCCCGTCGGGCAAATGCTTGGTCATGCAAGCACGGTCTGACGGTAGAGCACTCCGGAACAGTAAACAATAATCAGAATGGACTAATACGCCGATCTCCCGATCGGAATGCCGGTTACCCGGTTCCCTTCGCTCGCGCGACGGGAGAGACGCACCCTTCTGTTGTCGGTTATCTTCTTCCTTGAGCGAGACTGGCATTTTCGGGGGACGAGACGGTCGTAGATCAACAGACTGAAGGGGCTGTGGCGATGTTGGTCGCGAAGGACTCATTCGCGCAACCCCCAGAACCAATTCGAACTCGACACTCACGGGCCGAAATGGATACTGCGTCAACATCCATCCGTCGTGCGTTGGTTGCAGAATTTACTTGATCGGGTGCCGCCCATCGCAGAGCTGGTTGTCAGTGGGATAGGTCTTTTGGCTTCGATCTTCGGAGTGATTCAGCTTGTACTGTGGATCGCTCGCGCAAACGCCCCGACGCTCACCGGTTTGCGCGAACGGTTGAACGGCTGCTTTCGGGAAGCGCGAACCGCTGGAAAGGGTTGATAGCGCCATCGAACGACTGCTATCGGCGACATCACCGTACGGCGGGTTCTGGCCGGTCAGCGACCGTCAGCCGAAGGGCGCAAGCCGACCCACTGCTGTCGGTCGTCTCAGCGAAACGCTGGCCGCGAAGCCGACATTGACGGCCGCGTCTTTCAATCACGCGGACTCCCATCTTGTACGGCGGCACCGCAGCGTTGGGAGTCGCCCGCGCACAAGCCGCGAACTCAAGTCCCTGCCAATGCAAGTCGTTGTCAGTGACCTCTAAGGCACCGGTTGCTCGGGGCTGGTGCAAT
The DNA here is from genome assembly GCA_963747775.1 of uncultured beta proteobacterium. GTDB lineage: Bacteria > Pseudomonadota > Gammaproteobacteria > Burkholderiales > SG8-39 > JAGVSZ01. The sequence goes on along the minus strand of CAVVGT010000008.1, from coordinate 29,086 downwards.
GCGAGAAGTCCACTTCCGACTGCTCAACACAGATTCCATCATGTAGCAGGCGAGACGTTGCTAACAATGGCGTAGTAGTGGCGAGACTGGACGTTTGCAGAATGCACCAGACCGGTCGCAGGCTCTACAACCTACCCTCCTAACCCGAATATTTCACGAGGTAGCGCTGATGCTCGATGAGTGGGAATGAAGAGGTGCCGCAGTCGGTGGAGGCCGTCATTTTGATGTCTCCGAGATTCGATTTCCGGGATTTGGGCGCACCGCCCCCTTACCTCCATTGTTTGTCAGCGTGCCGGGGCAGCACTGACGGCAGGCTATCCGGTGGCGAAACGGCGTGCGACCAGCAAGAAGGTGTCGCGGTAGGGAAAGCCGCTGGAGATGAAGAAGCGGATGCGGCGGGTATTGCGCACGACGACGGTGCCGACCTTGAGCAGCTTGCAGCGCAAGGTGGTCATCTGGGCGCGGGCCAACGCCTGGGCGGCGATATCGGTTTCGCGGCGGCGTGCGCGCTGGCGGCCGCGCTGCCGGCGGCGCCCTGGCCGTGCGGGCTTGCACCCCATGCCGGGCTGCACCTGCCGCCTCCTGTTCGGACGTGGCTGGCGGAGCCGGTCGGGCCAGTGCTGGGCCTCTGAGATCGACTTGGTCGGGCTCGCGTGCCGATCAGTGCTTCGAGATCAGCACTCGACGACATTGACCGCCAGCCCGCCGCGCGCCGTTTCCTTGTACTTGGTCATCATGTCGGCGCCGGTCTCGCGCATCGTCTTGATGACCTTGTCGAGCGACACGTGGTGCGTGCCGTCGCCGCGCAGCGCCATGCGCGCGGCGTTGATCGCCTTCACCGCGGCGATCGCATTGCGCTCGATGCAGGGGATCTGCACCAGCCCGCCGACCGGGTCGCAGGTCAGGCCGAGGTGATGCTCCATGCCGATCTCGGCGGCGTTCTCGACCTGCGCCGGCGTGCCGCCGAGCACCGCGCAGAGCGCGCCGGCGGCCATCGAACAGGCCACGCCGACCTCGCCCTGGCAGCCGACTTCGGCGCCCGAGATCGACGCGTTCTCCTTGTAGAGCATGCCGATCGCCGCCGCGGTGAGCAGGAAGTCGATCACGCCGGCGTCGGTGGCGCCTGGAACGAAGCGCGTGTAGTAGTGCAGCACGGCGGGCACGATGCCGGCCGCGCCGTTGGTGGGCGCGGTGACGACGCGGCCACCGGCGGCGTTCTCCTCGTTCACCGCCAGTGCGTACAGGTTCACCCAGTCGAGCACCTGCAGCGGGTCGCGCAATGCAGCCTCGGGATTGCTGCACAGCTGCCGGTGCAGGTCGGCGGCGCGGCGACGCACCTTGAAGCCGCCCGGCAGCGTGCCGCCGGTCTTGCAGCCGCGCACGACGCAGGCCTGCATCACGTCCCAGATCTTCATCAGGCCGGCGTCGATCTCGGCGTCGCTGTGCCAGTGGCGCTCGTTGCGCCGCATCAGCTCCGCGATCGTGCAGCCTTCGCGCTCGTGTCAGCGCGAGCAGCTCGGCGCCGCTGTGGAAGGGCAGCGGCAGCACCGTGGTGTCGGGCGTGATCACCTTCTGCAGCGCTGCCGTCGGCGGCCACCTCGTCGCTGACGACGAAGCCGCCGCCCACCGAGTAGTACTGGCGCCGCGCGATCTCGGCGCCGGCGGCGTCGAAGGCCGTGAAGCGCATGCCGTTGGCATGGAAGGGCAGCGTCTCGCGGCGGTGGAAGACGAGATCGGTCTTCTCGTCGAAGGCGATCGCATGCGTGTCGAGCAGGCGCAGGACATGCTCGGCGCGGATGGCATGCAAGCGCGCCGGGATGGCGTCGACGTCGACCGTGTCGGGCTCGAAGCCCGCCAGGCCGAGCAGCACCGCCTTGTCGCTGCCGTGGCCCTTGCCGGTTGCGCCCAGCGAGCCGTAGAGCTGCGTGCGGACGCGCTGCGTCGATGCGAGCAGCGCCGTCGTGCGCGAGCCGCAGCGCGAACAGCCGCGCCGCGCGCATCGGCCCGACGGTGTGCGAACTGCTCGGCCCGATGCCGATCTTGAACAAGTCAAAGACTGAGACGGCCATGTCGGTGATCCTGTGGTGGGCGCAACTCGGGGCGAATGACGGCTACTCGCGCCCCGCCGCCATGGACAAGTCTCCTACTCTGACCGGCTATTTGGAAGGTGCGCCGGTTTCGTACCGACGCTTGATGATGCCTCTTTCGGCTATGGTGATCTGGCTGACGTTGTTCAGGCGTATCTGACACAGCCTGACACAGCACGCTGACCAGCTGCAAGACGGACTGTGCGTCCTGCCGGCTGAGCTCGGGCGAGTGAAGCGCCAGATTCTTATTCTGAACCTGGGCGCAGTGACACATCACGCAGCGCATATAAGCGCATATCAATGATGAGTTTGATCTGGGTCTGCGACAAAGGCTCAGGTGGCGGCCGAGTATCGTCGCCTACACCATGTCACCCAGCCGGCCGTGCCACTGCTCCACGCCCTGGAGTCGCTGCACGGCCGCCGTGCCCAACTGCGCCGCCACTTGCCCGGCCAGGAAGTTGATCACGCTGACGGCCGCCACGTAGGTGTCGAACATCGCCGCGCCGCGGCAGTGACAGCCAAGTGTCCAGTCGGCACCCGGCACATCGGCTGCGCCGGTTGGGTCGGTCAGCAGCACGATGCGCACGCCTTCGTCGCGCGCGGCCTGGACGGCCGCGGCAAAACTCGGCACACGCCGGCGCATGCCCACGGCCAGGATCACGTCCCCCCGGCCCAGACCGACCAGGCTCTCGGACAAGGTCTGCGACGGCAGCGGCGCCAGGTCCACCGCGGGGCGCAGCAGGCCGAGCTGGATGCGCGCGTAAAGGGCCAGCCAGGCGCTGTTGCGAAACCCCAGCACGACCACGCGGCGGGCGCCTGCCAGGGCCAGCACGCTGCCATCCAGAGCGTCCTCGTCAAGCCCGTGCAAGGTGTGCGCCAGCGACCGCTGATCGGCCACCACGTGCTGGGCGTAGACCGCCCTGCGGCCGTCACCCGGCGGCGCTTCGGGCTGCAGATATAGCGGTGCGCCCCACTGCCGGGCCAGCCGCGCCTCGCTGCGCGCGGTGGCATAGCTGTCGTAGCCCAGACGTTGGATGAGTCGCGTCACCGCCGCTTTGGACACGCCGGCGTCGGCAGCCAGTTCGGTGGCCGAGTGCGTGGCCAGGCGGCCGGGGTGGTTGAGCAGCACGTCGGCCACGCGCGCCTCGCTGCCCGGCAAGCCCTCGTAACAGGCGTGGATGCGGCTTTCCAGCGCCACCGATGGCGCCTTCGCCAGCTTGGCAGACTTTGATGCGCGGACGCGGTGCGGGTTTGGAGCAGGACTCATTTCGACCGTTGGCCAGGCCAGCAGCACAGGCAGCAAGCCCCTGCGGCGGCGACGGCTGTTGCTTCGACACCTCAACAGTAACTGAAACTACTTGTTTTACACACTGGATTTGTGAAACAATGCGATCAACCTGGTGCGCGAACCGGCGTGCCAGGTCAGGAACCTTGCCTGGACTCTTACCCTAGCCTCGCAGACCCCCAAGCCAATGCAGCCAAGCCTTCGCACCCCGCACTGCGCGCCGCTCGAGGCTGCCCGCACGCCCACCGCAATGCCCTACGGCGCACTGGCCAAAGTCGCATTGGGGCTGGCTGCGTCGAGCTTGCTGAGGCGCAGGAAGGCAGGCCCTTGCCCCAGACGACCAAAGGCCAAGCACAAGGCCTTGGATGTCCGTGGCGGCCACTGGAGGCGCAAACAACGGGGAATGGGGGCAGATCATCATGCTGATTGAATTCGTGCTGAATGGGATCAGGCAACGCGTGGACACGCGGCCTGGCGAGAATTTCCTGGAGGTGCTGCGCGAGCGCTGCGGCATCACCTCGTTGAAGGACGGTTGCAGCCCGCAGGGCCAGTGCGGTTGTTGCGTGGCACTGGTGGACGGCAAGCCGAAGACGACCTGCGCCATGCCCGCGCGCGTGGCCCAGGGCAAGCACATCGTCACCCTCGACGGCCTGCCGAGCGCCGAACGCCAGCAGATCTGCCGACTGTTTCACCGCCACCGCCGGCCTGCAGTGCGGGTTCTGCATCCCTGGCATCGCGCTGCGCGCCAAGGCCCTCACAGACCGCGACCCCGCGCCGACGCGCGAAGCCATTGCCAGCGCCCTGGACGTTCACCTGTGCCGTTGCACCGGCTACGTGAAGATCATCGACGCGGTCCAGTTGCTGGCCGCCGTCAAGCACGGCGGCGCGACCATCCCGCCGGCCTGCAGCGACGGCCGGGTCGGCCAGCCGCTGGCACGCATCGGCGGCGCGCAGACGGTGCTCGGTGAGCGGGCCTTCGTCGGCGACCTCGACGGTTCCGGGGATGCTCCACGGCGCCCTCGTGCTGTCGCCGCATCCCCGCGCCCGCGTGCTGAGCATCGACACGGCGAGGGCCCGCGCGCTGCCGGGCGTGGAAGCTGTCGCCACCGCCGCGGACGTTCCGGGCGAGCGCTGGTACGGCATGCTCCACAACGACTGGCCGGGTTTCGTCGCCGAGGGCGAAGAGACGCGCTATGTGGGCGACGTGCTGGCCGCGGTGGCCGCGGTCGACCGCCAGACGGCTCGCGTCGCCGCCGAGCTGGTGGACGTGAGCTACGAGGTGCTGCCGGCCACGCTGGACCCGCTGCAGGCGCTGGAGCCCGGCGCGCGCCAGGTCAACCCGCAGCATGACAACCTGCTGGGCCGCTCGGTGGTGCTGCGCGGTGACGCCGACGCGGCGCTGGCCGCCAGTGCGCACGTGGTCAGCGGCCACTGGCAGACGCAACGCATCGAGCATCTCTTCCTGGAGCCCGAGAGCGCGCTCGCCGAGCCCCTGCCCGACGGCCGCTTGCACCTGCGCACGCAGGGCCAGGGCATCTTCGACGACCGCCGTCAGGTCGCGCGCTTCCTGGGCATGCCCATCGAGAAGATCTTCGTCGAGCTTTTCCCCAACGGCGGCGCTTTCGGCGGCAAGGAAGACATGACGGTGCAGGCGCAGACCGCGTTGCTGGCGCACCTGACGCGCCGCCCGGTGAAGCTCACGCTCAGCCGCGACGAATCCATCCGCCTGCACCCCAAGCGCCATCCGATCGCCCTGGACTACATCATGGGCTGCGATGCCAACGGCATCTTCACTGCGGTGAAGGCACGCATGGTGGGTGACTCGGGGGCCTATGCGTCGGTCGGCGCCAAGGTGCTCGAGCGCGCCGCCGGCCATGCCTGCGGCGCGTACCGCGTGCCCAACGTCGACGTGCAGGCGCGGGCCGCCTACACCAACAACCCGCCCTGCGGCGCGATGCGCGGCTTCGGCGTGAACCAGGCGCACTTTGCGCTGGAGGCCTGCATTGACATGCTGGCCGACAAACTCGGGCTCGACCGCTGGGAGATCCGCTGGCGCAACGCGCTTGAGCGTGGGCGACACCTTCACCACCGGCCAGGTGCTCGACAAGTCGGTCGGCATCCGCAAGACGCTGCAGGCCATCAAGCCGCACTGGGACGCCGCGGTGGCCTCCGGCCGCGCGGTGGGCATCGCCTGCGGCGTGAAGAACAGCGGCATCGGCAACGGCGTGGTCGAGTACGGCAAGGTGCGGCTGGTGGTCGAGCGCGACGGCCGCATCACGCTGTACAACGGCTTTACCGAAATGGGCCAGGGCCTGATGACGGTGCTGGTGCAACTGGCGGTTGAAGCCACCGGCCTGCCAGCCGCCCTCTTCGTGCCCAAGATCGACAGCACGTATCGACCTGGACTGCGGCCAGACCACCGGCTCGCGCGGCACGCTGCTGGGCGGGCGCGCGGTGCTCGACGCCGCCGCCAAGCTCAAGGCCGACCTCGACGCCGGCTTCACGCTGGACGAGCTCAAGGGCCGGGTCTACGTGGGCGAAACCGTGATCCGCGACACCACGGCACTGGGCGCCAAGGTCGACAAGATCAAGACCCACACCACCTTCGGCTATGCCACGCAGATGGTCGTCCTCGACGCCTGCCGGGCGCGTCGACCGCGTGGTGGCCGCGCACGACGCCGGCCGCGTCGATCAACCCGGCGCTGGCGTCGGGGCAGATCGAGGGCGCGATCCACATGGGCCTGGGCTATGCGCTGACCGAGGAATTGCGCTGCGAAAACGGCATGCCGGTGACGTTCAAGCTCAAGGAGATCGGCGTGCTGCGGGCGCGCGACATGCCGCAGGTCGAGGTGATCCTGGTCGAAGAGCCCGAACCCGAAGGCCCGATGGGCGCCAAGGGCATCGGCGAGATCGGCCTCGTGCCCACCGCGGCCGCAGTGGCCGGCGCGCTGCAGCGTTTCGACGGCATCCGCCGCTACACGCTGCCGATGAAGGACTCGCCCGCCGCGCGCGCGATGAGCGTGGGTTTCACGCTGCTGAAGACGTGAACCCGGCAGGCTTCGTCAACGCCCACGCGCCCATGCCTACCCTGCCCACCGAGCTGCGCTGCAGCACGACCCATCGCAACGGCGGCCGCGCCGAGGCGTGCAGCGGGCAGGCCGACCATCTTCTCGAAACGACTCGCGAGCAGGCTGCCTCCGAAGCAGCCGGGCTCTGGGTTCGAATGGCAAACATCCGGGCCGATGCCAAGGCCCCAGCAACGGTGCAAACATGAACGAAGCAACCCGCATGGCCGACCAGGCCACGTACGACCGCGCAGTGCAACACTTCGGCCAACGCCACATCGCGCTGCCCACTTTCGCCGAACTGGCCGAGCCGCAGCGCATCGGTGCAGCGCGGGTCGAAGGCCTGAAGTCCGTGGATGCCGATGCCGCACGGGCCTGAACCTGTTCCGTGTGCACTGGTACAACGACGCCACGCGCACCGGCCTGGCCCAGTTGCCGGCCCACGTGGTGCTGCCCGAGTCGCATCACCGGCGTGGCCTCGCCCATCATCGTGGTGCTGGGCGACCGCTTCCCGATGATCCACGCGCACAAGGTGCTGCCGGCCTATGCCTGCCTGGTGTCGCGTCTGGTCACCGGCCGCTTCGACCCGGCACGCCACCGCGCGCTTTGGCCTTCCACCGGCAACTACTGCCGCGGCGGCGTGGCCATTTCGCGCACCGTGGGCTGCCACGGCGTGGCCATCCTGCCGGCCGGCATGAGCGACGAGCGCTTCCACTGGCTCGAGAAGCTGGGTGACCTCGCCCGAGGACATCGTGCGCACGCCCGGCACCGAAAGCAACGTGCGCGAAATCTACGAAGCCTGCGAGCGCCTGGCCCAGGACCCGGCCAACGTGGTGCTCAACCAGTTCAGCGAGTTCGCCAACTACCTGGCGCACTACAGCGTCACCGGGCGCGCCTTCGAGCACGTGTTCGGCTCGGTGCAGGCGCAGCAAGCCGGCGCCTGAAGCTGGCCGCCTTCGTCTCGGCCAGCGGCTCGGCAGGCACCCTGGGCGCAGGCGACTGGCTGAAGGAAAAGCTCGGTGCGAAGATCGTCGCGGTCGAAGCGCTCGAGTGCCCGACCATGCTCTACAACGGCTATCGGCGAGCACAACATCCAGGGCATCGGCGACAAGCACATCCCTCTACATCCACAACGTCACCAACACCGACGTCGCGGTGGCCGTGTCCGACCACGCCACCGACCAGCTCTTCGTGCTCTTCAACGACCCCGCCGGCCTGCGCGCTGCTGCGCAGCCGCGGCGTCAGCGAGGACGTGCTGGCCGCGCTGCCGCACTTCGGCCTGTCGAGCATCTGCAACATCGTCGCCGCGATCAAGACCGCCAAGACGCTGGACCTGGGCGCCAGCCAGGCGCTGATCACCGTGGCCACCGACGGCGCCGCGCTCTACACCTCGGAAATCGCCAAGGCCAAGACCAAGCACTTCGGCGCCGGCTTCGGCACCGCGCAAGCCGCCCAGACCTATGCCACCCACATCACGCAGGCCAACACGCAGCACGTGCTGCCGCTGACCGAGGTCGAGCGCCGGCGCATCTTCAACCTGGGCTACTTCACCTGGGTCGAGCAGCGCGGCATCGAACTGGCCGCTTTCGAGGCCCGGCGCGACCAGAGCTTCTGGCGTGGCCTGCACGCCTGGCTGCCGGCCTGGGACGCGCAGATCGCGGCCTTCAACCAGGCCACCGGCGTGACGCTGAGCGCGCCTGCCCCACGCCGCACAACCCGCGAGCACCTCTTGAGCCGATCCGCCCTCGTCTGCGTGGCTGCGGCTGGCAGCCGCCGCCGACGCACGCTACCCCTTTGCCTGCGCCCGCCGCGGCCAGGGCGACGGCGAGCACCTGCTGGAACACCGCCTGGCCGGCGACGTCGTGCTCGACCGCAACGACAGCGCCAACCCCTTCGTGCGCTGGCGCGAAGCACTGTACGCCTGGCATGCGGCGCGCGCGCGGGGCTGGAGCGATGCCGACTTCGTCGAGCCTGGTGCAGCGGCTGGACGATGCCGTCGCTCGGGTCGACGGCCACGGCTTTGCCATCACCCCCTTCGGCACCGAAGCGGCCCTGGGCGAACGGCTGGGGCTGGAAGTGTGGGTCAAGGACGAGACCGCACAACGTCGCCGGCTCGCACAAGGCGCGCCACCTGATGGGCCTGCTGCTGTACCTGGCGGTCGTCGAAGGCGGCCCGGGCACGCGGCGGCGCCGGGAGCCCAGGCGCCGTTGGCCATTGCCAGTTGCGGCAACGCCGCGCTGGCTGCGGCCGTGCTGGCGCGCGCCGCTTCACGGGCGCTGCAGGTCTATCGTGCCGCCCGATGCCGAGCGCGCGGTGCTCGACCGCCTGCGCCGCGCTGGGCGCCACGGTGGTCGTCTGCCCGCGCGAGCCCGGCGAGCGGGGCGACCCCTGCATGCGCCACTTCCGCCAGGCGCTGGCGCCAGGCGCGCTGCCGTTCTGCTGCCAGGGCAACGAAAACGGCCTGACCATCGACGGCGGGCAGACGCTGGTGCTGGAGACGCTGGGCGCCGGCGCCCCGCCGCTGGACCATCTGGTGGTGCAGGTGGGCGGCGGCGCGCTGGCCAGCGCCTGCGTGCAGGCCTACGCGCGCGCGCAGGCCCGGGGCCTGGTGCGCCGGGCGCCGCGCGTGCACGTGGTGCAGACGCAGGGCGCGGCGCCGCTGGCACCGCGCCTGGACGCTGGTGCAGCAGCGCATGGCCGAGCAGGCCGAGCCCGCCGATGTCGCGCTGCGCCTACGCCGCCAGCCACCGTTCGCAGTTCATGTGGCCCTGGGAAGAAGCCGCCGCACAGCGTGGCCAGCGGCATCCTCGACGATGAAACCTACGACTGGCTGGCCGTCCTGCGCGGCGTGGCAGCCACCGGCGGCAGCACCGTGGTGGTCGACGAAGACACCCTCCGAACAGGCCAACCGGCTGGTCTGCGAAACCACCGCCGTCCGACCCAGTCACACCGGCTCGGCCGGCCTGGCCGGGCTGCTGCACCTGCAACGCCAGGGCGTGGTGGCCCCGGGCGCGCGCGTGGGCGTGCTGCTCACCGGCGTGCAACGCTGAAGACATGACCTCTTGACACAACCACCCGCGCAGCCGGCAACCAGACGGGTTGCGGTGCCGGGCCTACACAGGAAGCTGCAATGAAGAAGATCCAAAGCCTGCTCGCGGAAATCGGCCAACTCAAATCGGGGCTGCGCGCGAAGGACTTCCTCCTCACGTGGGAGCAGACGCCCGCCGAGTTGCGCCAGGTGCTGATGCTGGCCGACGCCATCAGGCGCATGCGCGCCGAGAACATCGACACGCGCGTGTTCGGCACCGGCATCGGCGTCTCGGTGTTCCGCGACAACTCCACGCGCACGCGGTTCTCCTACGCCTCGGCGCTGAACCTGCTGGGCCTGACTCAGCAGGACCTGGACGAAGGCAAGTCGCAGATCGCGCACGGCGAAACGGTGCGCGAGACGGCCAACATGATCTCGTTCTGCGCCGACGTCGTCGGCATCCGCGACGACATGTTCCTGGGCGCGGGCAATGCCTACATGCGCGAAGTCGGCGCGGCGCTCGACGACGGCTTTGCCCAGGGTGTGCTGCCGCAACGCCCGGCGGTGATCAACCTGCAGTGCGACATCGACCACCCGACACAGAGCATGGCCGACCTGGCCTGGCTGCAAGAGCACTTCGGCAGCCTGGAAAAGCTCAAGGGCAAGAAGATCGCCATGACCTGGGCCTACTCGCCGAGCTACGGCAAGCCGCTGTCGGTGCCGCAGGGCATCATCGGCCTGATGACGCGCTTCGGCATGGACGTCACGCTGGCCCACCCCGAGGGCTACGACCTCATTCCGGCGGTGGTGAAGGTGGCGCACAAGAACGCCAAAGCCAGCGGCGGCAGCTTCCAGCAGGTGGCCACGATGGAAGAGGCCTTCAAGGGCGCCGACATCGTCTACCCCAAGTCCTGGGCGCCCTACAAGGTGATGGAGCAGCGCACCAAGCTGCTGCGCGCCAGCGACCACGACGGCCTGAAGGCGCTGGAAAAGTCCTGCCTCGCGCAGAACGCCGAGCACAAGCACTGGCATTGCGACGAGGCCATGATGAAGCGCACCGCCAAGGGCAAGGCGCTGTACATGCACTGCCTGCCGGCGGACATCACCGGCGTGTCCTGCGAGCGCGGCGAGGTCAGCGCCGCGGTCTTCGAGCAAGTACCGCATCGAGACCTACAAGGAAGCCGGCTGGAAGCCCTACATCATCGCCGCGATGATCATGGCGCGCCGCTTTGCCGACCCGGCCCAGGTGCTGGCCCAGGTGCTGGCCGATGGCCGCCCGCGGTTGCGCTAAGCCGACTGCGCCGCGGGCACAGCCGGCCAATCCCGAGCGGGCAGTACCTTCCAGGCCTCACCCGCCACCGCAATCATGGAGAGCACATGAGCAGCAACAGATTCCCTTCGAACAGATCCTCCAGAGAGCCCAGCACTACAAGGCCGACATGACGCGCTTCCTGCGCGACATGATCGCCATCCCCAGCGAAAGCGCCGACGAAGAGAAGGTCGTGCTGCGCATCAAGCAGGAGATGGAGAAGGTCGGCTTCGACAAGGTCGAGATCGACCCCATGGGCAACATCATCGGCACCATCGGCAACGGGCCGCACCTGATCGCGATGGATGCGCACATCGACACCGTCGGCGTGGGCAACATGAAGAACTGGAGCTTCGACCCCTACCAGGGCATGGAAGACGACGAGATCATCGGCGGCCGGGGCGGGTCGGACCAGGAAGGCGGCATGGCCTCGATGGTGTACGCCGGCAAGATCATCAAGGATCTCGGCCTCACCGACGCGTACACGCTGCTCGTCACCGGCACCGTGCAGGAAGAAGACTGCGACGGCCTGTGCTGGCAGTACCTGATCGAGCAGGGCAATATCCGCCCCGAGTTCGTCATCAGCACCGAGCCCACCGACTGCCAGATCTACCGCGGCCACCGCGGCCGCATGGAGATCCGCGTCGACGTGCAGGGCCGCAGTTGCCACGGCTCGGCGCCCGAGCGCGGCGACAACGCCATCTTCAAGATGGCGCCCATCCTCATCGAACTGCAGGGCCTGGCCAAGAACCTGGGTAACGATGAGTTTCTGGGCAAGGGCACGCTCACCGTGTCGGAGATCTTCTTCACCTCGCCCAGCCGCTGCGCGGTGGCCGACAGCTGCGCGGTGTCCATCGACCGCAGGCTGACCTGGGGCGAGACCTGGGAACGCGCGCTCGACGAAATCCGCGCCCTGCCGGCCGTGAAGGCGGCAAACGCAGTCGTCTCGATGTACCACTACGAGCGGCCGTCGTACACCGGCCTGGTCTACCCCACAGAGTGCTTCTTCCCGACCTGGAAGACGCCCGAAGACCACGTCACCGTGCGCACGCTGGCGCATGCCTACGAAGGCCTGTTCAAGAGCAAGCCGGTGATCGACAAGTGGACCTTCTCCACCAACGGCGTGTCCATCATGGGCCGCCACGGCATCCCGGTGGTCGGCTTCGGCCCCGGCAAGGAGCCCGAGGCGCACGCGCCCAACGAGAAGACCTGGAAGGAGCACCTCGTCAAGTGCGCCGCCATGTATGCCGCGGTGCCGGTGACCTATCTGCAGGAACTGGCTCAGCCAGCCTGAGGCGACCATGGGCAAGACCATCGTCATGGCCCTGGGCGGCAACGCCCTGGGCGACAACCTGGCCGAGCAGATGGCCGCCGTGAAGTCGACATCACGCTCCATCGTCGACCTCATCGAGCAGGGCCACCGCGTCGTCGTCACGCATGGCAACGGGCCGCAAGTCGGCATGATCGACACGGCCTTTGAGGCCGCGGCGATGACCGAGGCCCACACCCCGCATCTGCCCATGTCGGTGTGCGTGGCGCTCAGCCAGGGCTACATCGGCTACGACCTGCAAAACGCGCTGCGCGAAGAGCTGCTCGACCGCGGCCTGCAGGTGCCGGTGGCCTCGCTGATCACGCAGGTCATCGTCGACGAGCACGACCCGGCTTTCAAGGACCCCACCAAGCCCATCGGCTCGCACTTTTCGAAGAACGAAGCCGAAGTCATGATGCGCAACGGCTATGTCATGAAGGAAGACGCCGGCCGCGGCTGGCGCCGCGTGGTGGCCTCGCCCAAGCCGCTGGACGTGGTGGAAAAGGAAACCGTGCGTGCCATGGTGCAGGCCGGGCAACTGGCCATTGCGGTGGGCGGCGGCGGCATCCCGGTGTACCGGCAGGGCAACCACCTCAAGGGTGCCAGCGCCGTGGTCGACAAGGACCTGGCCAGCGCCAAGCTGGCCGAGATGATCGACGCCGACCTGCTCATCATCCTCACGGCGGTGGAACGCGTGGCGCTGAACTTCGGCAAACCCGACCAGCGCTGGTTGGACCAGCTGAGCGTGGACGAGGCCCGCCGCTACATGAGCGAAGGCCACTTCGCCAAGGGTTCGATGCTGCCCAAGGTGCAGGCTGCGGTGGACTTTGCCGCCTCCAGGCCCGGCCGCTCGACCCTGATCACGCTGCTGGCCAAGGCCAAGGACGGCATCGAAGGACGCACGGGCACACGAATAGGATGACCCAGCACAGGCACGCTGCCGCCGGTCGCGCGCAGGCAGGGCTGTCCGCAGTCGCATTGCAACCCGGAAGGCGAGCGCCATGTCCAGATTCGTCAACCTCGCGATAGGCCAACTCGGCCCCATCGCCAAGCATGAAACCCGCGCGCAAGTCGTGCAGCGCCTGAGCGCGCTGATGCTTCAGGCGCACCAGATGGGTTGCGACCTGATCGTGTACCCTGAACTGGCACTGACCACCTTCTTCCCGCGCTGGTACGTCGAAGACCCGGCCGAGCTTGACGCCTACTACGAACGCGAGATGCCCGGGCCCGAGACGCAAGCCTTGTTCGACTTTTCGCGCAAGCTGGGCATAGGCTTTTACATCGGCTATGGCGAACTGGCCGTTGAGGACGGGCACACGCGGCGCTACAACACGTCGATCATCGTCGACAAGAACGGCCGCATCGCCGGCAAGTACCGCAAGGTGCACCTGCCCGGTCACGAAGAACACGAACCGTGGCGCTCCTTCCAGCACCTGGAAAAGCGCTACTTCGAAGCCGGCAAGGACTTCCCGGTCTTCGAAGTTTTTGGTGGCGTGTTCGGCATGGCCATCTGCAACGACCGGCGCTGGACCGAAACCTATCGCGAGATGGGTGTGCAGGGCGTGGAGATGATCCTCATCGGCTACAACACGCCGGTGCACAACCCGCCGGCACCCGAACACGACGACCTGTCGCTGTTCCACAACCAGCTCGTCATGCAGGCCGGGGCCTACCAGAACGGCACCTGGGTGGTGGGCGTGGCCAAGGCCGGCATCGAAGAAGGCGTGGACCAGATCGGCGGCAGTTGCATCGTGGCGCCGTCGGGCGAGATCGTCGCCTCGTGCACCACCAAGGGCGACGAGTTGGCGCTGGCCCGCTGCGACCTGGACCTGTGCAACTCGTTCAAGGAAACCACCTTCAATTTCGATCTGCACCGCCAGCCCGAGGCGTACAGCCGACTGGTGGCCCGCAAGGGGCCCGGGCTGATGGCCGACGGCACACCGGTCAAGCCCGCCGGCCCACCGGCTCCCGATCCGGCATAGACGGGGTTCGCTGACGTCGCCCGAGAACGAAGCTGCGCGTCACCACCGGCACATTTGGCTACGAGGAGATCCCTATGAGCGACATCATGCGTCCCGTCCCGTTTGAAGGACTGCTGGCGCGAATTTTCGGTGAGTACAAGGCAAGCCGTTCGATATTCGACATCTCTGAGAACCAGTTCTATCGCAAAGCCGACGACCGCCTGATCAAGGTGTTTGGCGAAAGCTGCGAGACGCCGGTCGGGCCGGCCGCCGGGCCGCACACGCAACTGGCGCAGAACATCGTGGTCTCGTGGCTGACCGGTGGACGGTTCATCGAGCTGAAGACGGTGCAGATCATGGACCGCCTGGAGATCGCCAAGCCCTGTATCGACGCCGAGGACGAGTGCTACAACACCGAATGGTCGACCGAGTACACGCTGCCCAAGGCTTTCGATGAATATCTGAAGGCCTGGTTTGCGCTGCACCTGCTGGAAGAGGTCTTTGACCCGCGGCTCGATGGCGAAGCCAACTCGTTCAGCTTCAACATGAGCGTGGGCTACAACCTCGAGGGCATCAAGCAGCCGCCGATGCAGGAGTACATCGACAACATGGTCGATGCGCGGCGGCATCCCAAGTTCGCCGAGTACGTTCGCACGCTCGAAAAGTGGGTCAACGACGAGGCCTTCATCAAGGACCTCGGCCTCGAAAGCCGCAAGGCGCACCTGAAAGGCCTGCCCGGCCGCATCGCCTCGAAGCTCGTGCGCGGCGTCACGCTGTCGACCATGCATGGCTGCCCGCCGCACGAGATCGAGGCGATCTGCCAGTACATGCTCGAGGAGAAGTCGCTCAACACCTTCGTCAAGCTCAACCCCACGCTGCTCGGGTTTGATCGGGTACGCGAGATCCTGGACACCTGCGGTTTCGACTACCTCAAGCTCAAGCCCGAGTCCTTTGCGCATGACCTGAAGCTCGATCAGGCCAAGGCGATGCTGCGCCGCCTGATCAAATTCAGCCGTGACAAGGGGCTGAGCTTCGGCGTCAAGCTGACCAACACGCTCGGTGCGGTGAATGGCAAAGGCGCGCTGCCGGGTGAAGAGTTCTACATGTCGGGCCGGGCCTTGTTCCCGCTGTCGATCAACGTCGCTGCCATCCTGTCGCGTGAATTCGACGGCGAACTGCCCGTGTCCTACTCCGGCGGTGCGAGCCTCTTCAACATAAAGGACATCTTCGAAACCGGCATCCGGCCGATCACGATGGCCACCGACCTGCTGAAACCGGGCGGCTACCTGCGCCTGCTCGAGTGCGTGAAGGAACTGGACCGCTCCGACACCTGGCAGATGGGCCGCATCGATGTGGCCAGGCTCGAAGCGCTGGCGGCCAAGGCCGTGTCCGCAGAGTACACGCAGAAATCCTGGCGCTCCAAGGAGGTGATCGACGCCGGCGGCCCGCTGCCGCTGACCGACTGCTACGTGGCGCCGTGTGTGTCGGCCTGCGCCATTCACCAGGACATCCCGGAGTACATCCACCTGCTGTCCGAAGAGCGTTATGCCGATGCGCTGGACGTGATCTACCAAAGGAACGCCTTGCCGGCGATCACCGGGCACATCTGCGACCACCAGTGCCAGGCCAACTGCACGCGCCTGGACTACGACAGCCCGCTGAAGATCCGCGACCTGAAGAAGGTGGCACTCGAAAAAGGCTGGGCCGAGTACCGCAGTCGTTGGCACAAGCCCGCGGGCAGCGGTTCGCGCCACCCGGTGGCGGTGGTCGGCATGGGCCCGGCCGGGCTGTCTGCCGGCTACTTCCTGGCACGCGCCGGACACCCGGTGACGCTCTTCGAGCGTGAAGCCAGCGCGGGCGGCGTATGCGGCCAGATCGTGCCGCGCTTCCGCCTGCCCGAAGAACTGGTGCGGCACGACATCGATTTCGTCGCCGAACACGGCGTCAAGTTCGAGTACGGCTGCGATCCCGAGCTCACCGTCGACCAGCTCAAGGCCCAGGGCTTCGAGTACGTCCTGATCGGCATCGGTGCCGACAAGAACAGTGGCGTCAAGCTCGAAGGCAGCCATCAGAATGTCTTCAAGTCCCTGTCCTTCCTGCGCCGCTTCAACAGTGGCGAGAAGCTGGACCTGGGCCAACAAGTGGCGGTTGTCGGTGCGGGCAATACCGCCATGGACTGCGCGCGTGCGGCCCTGCGCGTGCCCGGCGTGAAAGACGTGACCGTGGTCTACCGCCGCAGCTTCAACGAGATTCCGGCCTACCGCGAGGAGTACGAAGAAGCCGTCGAAGACGGCGTGAAGTTCCGTTTCCTGACCAACCCGGAGCGCTTCGATGCCGACGGCAGTCCTGAGCTGCCGCGTGATGGACCTGGGAGCACCCGACGAAAAGGGCCGGCGCCGCCCTCTGGCCACCGACCAGACCGTCAGCTTCAAGATGGACGCCTTGATCACGGCGGTCGGGGAACAGGCCGACACCGACGTGCTCAAGGCCATGGGTGTGCCGCTGGACGACAAGGGCTGGCCCCTCGTCGACCTCAAGACCGGTGAGACCACCCGCAGCAACGTCTTCCTGATCGGCGACGTGCAAAAGGGCCCGTCGTCCATCGTGGGGGCCATCGGCGATGCCCGACGCGCGACCGATGTCATTCTCAAGCGCGAAAGCCTGAAGAGCCACCACGGCGACAAGTACTGGCTCAACGCCAACCCTGCCGAAATCACCGCTCGCAAGGGCGCGGTCGTGGTGAACATCGTCAAGAAGGACGAGCTTCAATCCTTCGTCAAGCAGGAAGGCGAGCGCTGCCTGCAGTGCAACTACGTGTGCAACAAGTGCGTCGATGTGTGCCCGAACCGGGCCAACATCGCCATTGCCGTGCCGGGCTTCAAGGATCGCTTCCAGATCCTGCATGTCGATGCGTACTGCAACGAATGCGGCAATTGCGCCAGCTTCTGCCCCTGGCAGGGGCGCCCCTACAAGGACAAGGTCACCATCTTCAGCCTGCGGCAGGACTTCGACAGCAGTACCAACGCCGGCTTCCTGGTGGAGGGCTCGGCCGTGCGCGTGCGCCAGGCAGGAAAGTGCTATGACCTGTCCATCGACGCCGCCAGCCGGATCGACGACGCACCGCCCGAGTTGTCAGACCTGTGCCGCATCATCACCCAGGTGCATGCCCGGCACGGCTATCTACTGAGCCCGGTTGCGGAGTGAACGCCATGCTGATCCTGCAGAACGTCACCGCGGTTCAGTTCGAGCCGGCGCTGGTGCAAGGCGGCGTCGACATCGCGATCGAAGGCTCGCTGATCCAGGAGGTGGGCACCGCTCTGGCAGCCCGCTATCCGCGGGCCCAGGTCCGCGAGATGCAAGGCAGGCTCGTCATGCCGGGCATCGTCTGCTCGCACAACCACTTCTATTCCGGCCTGGCGCGCGGCATCATGGCGCAGATCAAGCCCTGCCCGGATTTCATCTCCACGTTGAAGAACCTGTGGTGGCGGCTGGATCGGGCGCTGGACGAAGAGTCGCTGTACTACAGCGGGCTCGTCTGTTCGCTGGAAGCCATCAAGAGCGGCTGCACCGCCGTCATCGACCATCACGCGTCGCCGAACTACGTGGCCGGGTCGCTGAGCACCCTGCGCAGAGGCTTCGTCGAAGCCGGGCTTCGCGGCATCACCTGCTACGAGACCACGCACCGCAATGGCGGCGACGCAGAGCTGAAAGCCGGCGTCGACGAGAACCTGGCCTTTGCCCGGCAGGTCGACGCCGCCAAGGCCAAGGGCGACGAGCCCCATCTGGTGGAGGCCATGATCGGCGCACACGCGCCGTTCACAATCTCGCGCAAGGGCATGGAACTGCTGCAGCATGCCGTGCAGTCCACGGGCCGGGGCCTGCACATCCACGTGGCCGAAGACCGCTACGACGTTTCGCAGGGCCACGATGTCTACGGCCAAGACCTGATCGAACGCCTCGCGTCACACCAGCTGATCAATCACAAGACCCTGGTCGCCCACGGCCTGTACTTGTCGGATGTCGACATCGACATCCTCAATGCGCAGGACGCCTTCCTGGTGCACAACCCACGGTCCAACATGAACAACCATGTGGGCTACAACGGCAAGTTGGGGGCTTATCGCAACCTGGCGTTGGGCACGGACGGCATTGGCGCCGACATGTTCGAGGAACTGAAGTTCGCCTTCTTCAAGCACCGCGACGCGGGCGGGCCGATGTGGCCGGACAGCTTCATGCGCTTCCTGTGGAACGGCAACCGGATTCTCGAGCGGAACTTCGGTGCGCGCTTCGGCCGGCTGGAGGCCGGCTACAAGGCCGACCTGACGGTCTGCGACTACGACTGCCCGACGCCACTCGTGGCGCAGAACATCGGCGGGCATCTGGCCTTCGGCATGGGTTCGAGTGCTGTCGACAGCGTCATGGTCGACGGCAGGCTGGTTTTCGAGAATCGCAGCTTCCCCTTCGACGTGACGCCCATCTACGCCGCCGCGCGCAAGGCAGCGGCCGCGCTGTGGCAGCGCATGGACGAACTGGACCGTGGTGGAGCAGCCCCGTGAGCTCGGCCACAGCCACGCTGATCCGCAACGGCCGCATCGTCACTGCCGTCGACGATTGTGTCGCCGACATCCTGATCGAAGACGGCCGCATCCAGGCCATCGGCAGGACCTTGCCCACGGGCCCCGACATCGCGGTGGTCGACGCGGCCGGCCTGCTGGTGCTGCCCGGCGCGGTGGACGTGCACACGCACCTCGACTCGGCCACGCCCACCGCCAGCACGGTGGACGACTTTGCCGTGGGCACGCGCGCCGCCGCCTTTGGCGGCACCACCACAGTGGTCGACTACTGCACGCCGCCGCCCGGCGCCAGCCTGATGGCTGGCCTCGAAGACTGGCACCGGCGCCGTGCCAACGCCTGCGTCGATGTCGGCGCGCACATGATCGTGCTCGATGCCGGCGCCGCCACGCTTGCCGAGATGAAGACCCTGGTCGAGCGCGAAGGCATCAGCAGCTTCAAGTTCTTCATGGCCTACCCCGGCGCGCTGATGCTCGAAGACGACGCCCTGTTCACCGCCATGCGCGCCGCCGGTGCGCTGGGTGCGCTGAGCTGCGTGCACGCCGAGAACGGCCCGGTCATCCAGAGCCTGGTGCAGGCTGCACTGGCCCAGGGCCACACGGCGCCACGCCACCACGCGTTGACCCGCCCGGCCCTGCTCGAAGGCGAAGCCGCGCAGCGCGCCATCGACCTGTCCGAACTGGCCCAGGCGCCGTTGTACGTGGTGCACCTGTCCACCGCGCAGGCCCTGCAGGCGGTGCAGCGGGCCCGCCGCCGCGGCCTGCCGGTGTTTGCCGAGACCTGCCCGCAGTACCTGCTGCTCGATGACTCGGTGTACGAGTCCGAGGGCTTCGAAGGCGCCAAGTACGTGATGTCGCCGCCGATTCGCCCGGCCAGCCACGGCCTGCAACTGTGGCGCGGGCTGCAAACGGATGACATCCAGACCGTGGCCACCGACCACTGCGCCTTCACCTACGGCGAGCAGCCGCACGGCCTGCGCCACTCCAAGCGTCTGGGGCTGGCCGCCTTCAACCGCATCCCCAACGGCGCACCGGGCCTGGAAACGCGGCTGGAGCTGATGCACGACGCTGCGGTGCTGCAACACGGCCTGTCGCTGCACCGCTTCGTCGACCTGGTGGCCACGGCACCGGCGCGCCTGTTCGGCCTGTTCCCGCGCAAGGGCACGGTGGCCGTGGGTAGCGATGCCGACCTGGTGCTGTTCGACCCGCAAGAACGCTGGACGGTGCGCGCCGCCGCGCATCACAGCCTGAGCGACTACTCGCTGTTCGAAGGCCGCCCGCTCACCGGCCGCGTGAAGAAGGTCTTCCTGCGCGGGCAGTGCATCGTCGATGGCCCGCAATGGCTGGGCCACGAAGGCATGGGCCAATACCTTTCGCGCGGCGCGTCCGGCCAGGCCTGACACCCCACCCAAGCCGCACCCATGCACACCGAGCACCTGCGCATCGACCCGGCCGACCTGCTGCAGCGCCTGCAGATGCTGGGCCGAGTCGGCGCCACCGGCGACGGCGGCTGCTGCCGCCTGGCCCTCACCGACGCCGACCGCGCCGGCCGCGACCTCGTCTGCGGCTGGATGCGCGAGCTCGGCCTGCGCGTGCAGGTCGACCCGGTGGGCAACATCTTCGGCTGGCGCGACGGGCTCGAGGACAGTGTCGCCGGTGATGACCGGCTCGCACATCGACACGGTGGCCACCGGCGGGCGCTTTGACGGCAACTACGGCGTGCTGTCGGGCCTGACGGTGGTGCACGCGCTCAACACGGCCGGCATCACCACGCGCCGCCCGCTGGTGGTGGCGGTGTTCACCAACGAAGAAGGCGCACGCTTTCAGCCCGACATGCTGGGCTCGCTGGTCTACGCCGGCGGCCTGAGCCTGGCCGAGGCCCACGCCACACGCGCCATCGACGGCGCCGTGTTCGCCGACGAACTGCAGCGCATCGGCTACCTGGGCACGGCACCCTTGCCGCTGACGCGGCCGCAGGCCTTCGTCGAGCTGCACATCGAGCAAGGTCCTGTGCTGGACGCCGAAGGTGGCCTGATCGGTGCCGTGCACAACGTGCAGGGCATCTCGTGGCAGGCGCTGAGCATCACTGGCCAGTCCAACCACGCCGGCACCACGCCCATGCGGCTGCGGCACGACGCGGGCCACTGCGCAGCAGCCATCGCCTGCTTCGTGCGCCGCCTGGCCGACGAAATGGGCGGCAGCCAGGTCGCCACGGTGGGCGCCCTGACGCTGCATCCCAA
This sequence comes from uncultured beta proteobacterium, assembly GCA_963747775.1. Taxonomy (GTDB): domain Bacteria; phylum Pseudomonadota; class Gammaproteobacteria; order Burkholderiales; family SG8-39; genus JAGVSZ01. The sequence continues at coordinate 8,230 of CAVVGT010000008.1, read as the reverse complement.
CCTGATCAACGTCATCGCGGCGCACGCCGAGCTCACGGTGGACCTGCGCAACACCGACGAAGCCCTGCTGCAGCAGGCCGAGCAGCGCGTGGCCGGCTTCATCGCCGAGCTGGCCGCGGCCGAAGGTGTGCGCATCGACTCGCGACCGCTGGCGCGCTTTGCGCCGGTGCAGTTCGACGCCGGCGTGGCCGAGCGCATTGCCCGGAAGGCACGGCGGCTTGGATACGACACGCGAGCCATGACGTCCGGCGCCGGCCACGACGCACAGATGATGGCGCGCCTGTGCCCCACGGCGATGATCTTCGTGCCGTCGGTCAATGGCATCAGCCACAACCCGGCCGAGCACACCGCGCCCGAACACCTCGCCGCCGGGGCCAACGTGCTGCTGCACACCCTGCTGGACCTTGCCGCCAAATGAACCGCCAGACTGTCGGCAACGGCCGCGGCGCGGCCTCTCTTTTCACTCCCATCCACCCGTAAGAGCAAAGAGGAGACCTCCATGAATGCATCGACCGTCCACCCGGTGGACGAAAAATTGCCAGCTGGGCGCCTAACGGCACTCGGCCTGCAGCACGTGCTGGTGATGTACGCCGGCGCGATCGCGGTGCCGCTGATCGTCGGCCGCGCGCTCAAGCTCACGCCCGAACAGGTGGCGCTGCTGATCTCGGCCGACCTGTTCGCCTGCGGCGTCGTGACGCTGATCCAGTCGTTCGGCGTGACGAAGTATTTCGGCATCAAGCTGCCGGTAATGATGGGCGTGACGTTCGCCGCCGTCGGACCGATGGTCGCGTTCGCCAACGCGATGCCCGGCGTCGACGGTGCGCGCGCGATCTTCGGCGCCATCATCGGCGCGGGCGTCATCTCGATGATCATCGCGCCCATCGTCAGCAAGATGCTGCGCTTCTTTCCACCCGTGGTCACCGGCACGATCATCGCGATCATCGGCATCAGCCTGATGCGCGTGGGCGTGGGCTGGGCGATGGGTGGCCCGGCCTTCCTGGCGCAGTCGCCCGACGTGCCCAAGCTTGTCGCGATGGTCGACAAGGCAAAGGCCGGCGCGGCCGCCGCCGCCGCGTCGGCGGCGCCCGCTGCGTCCGCCCCGGCGCTGAAGCTGCCAGGGCCGATTCCGATGGTCGACAACCCCGGCTACGGTGCGCTCGACAACCTGGCGATTGCCGCCTTCGTGCTGATCGTGGTGCTGCTATTGGTGAAATACATGAAGGGCTTCATCGCCAACATCTCGGTGTTGCTGGGCATCGTGGCCGGCTGCGCTGTGACGATGGCGATGGGCAAGATGAACTTCGACAAGGTGGCCAAGGCGAACTGGTTCGACTTCGTCACGCCGTTCGCCTTCGGTATGCCGACCTTCGACCCGGTGATGATCCTGACGATGACGCTGGTGATGATTGTCGTGATGATCGAATCGACCGGCATGTTCCTGGCGCTGTCGGACATCACCGGCAAGAAGATCGGCCAGCCCGAACTCGCCGCAGGGCTGCGCACCGATGGCCTGGGCACGCTGATCGGCGGCATCTTCAACACCTTCCCGTACACCAGCTTCTCGCAGAACGTGGGCCTGGTGGGGGTGACCGGCGTGCGCAGCCGCTACGTGACGGTGGCCGGCGGCATCATCCTAATCATCCTCGGCCTGCTGCCGAAGATGGCGGCCTTCGTCGAGGCGATTCCGCAGTTCGTGCTCGGCGGCGCGGGGCTGGTGATGTTCGGCATGGTGGCGGCCACCGGCATCCGCATCCTGTCGACGGTGGACTACAAGGGCAACCGCAACAACCTCTACATCGTGGCGCTGGCGATCGGCTTCGGCCTGATCCCGCTGGTGGCGCCGCGCTGGACGCAGCAGATGACGCCCAGCCTGCATCCGCTGCTCGACAGCGGCATTCTGCTGACCGCTATCGCGGCGGTGGTGCTGAACCTGTTCTTCAACGGGGCCAAGGGCGATACGACCGAGGCCATCGCCGCCGCCAAGACCGCCGAAACGCATTGAACGCGGCGGCCGAACCCCTTTCATTTAGCCACCCCAACCGTCGCCTCGTGCACTACCAAGGGCGACGAGGAGAGATCTCATGATGAATCGACTTTCAATCATCCTATTAAGCCAGTAGTGTCCGGCCAAATTGAAGTCAGCCGGCCGCAATGCTAGGTGTGCTACGCAAATACCCGATCATGCGAGCGCAGGTGGACTGAATACTCGTGATGCAGTCCGCCCAACACCGACTTCGCGAGCACGACGAAGCCCTCGCCAATACGATGTCGAGACTGTTGAGTCGGAAGCGCAGCAGCTTTCGCCGGCGGATCGGGCACTCCGGGCCCCAGCGCCATATGTGGGCGCGACCCGTTGTAATGCGTCAACCATTCTTTGAGAATCACACGCAGGTGCGCTTCCGACATCGGAATCAGCCAGTCCAGACACTCCCGCCTGATTGTTCCGATCGAGCGCTCGCAAATCGCGTTGGCCTTCGGGCTACGGAACGGCGCCTTAAGGACCTTGAGGCCGAGTCGCCCGATCGATTCATCCAAGCTCTTCGCGAAGATGCAGTCCCGATCGTGGATCAGGTAGCGGTAGCGGCGCTCACATCCAAGGGCTTCACGCAGTTGTTGAAGCGTCCAGGCTGCCGTCGGATGAGCGGTGACGTTCAAATGCAGCAGCCGGCGCGAGCCGTGCTCGATCATCACGAAGACGAAGAGCAGGCGAAAGCTCGCAGTGACGGCGACGAAGAAATCGCAGGCGACGATCGTGCGAGCGTGATTGCGTAGAAACGTCGACCATCGCTGATCGCCGCGGGGTCGGCCGGACGGGCGCTTCGGCATGTATTTGCGCACCGTTCGCGGCGAGACCCTAAGCCCGAGCTTGAGCAGCAACTCGTTGGCGATGCGCTCCTCGCCCCACAGCGCATTCTCGGCGGCCATGCGGCGGATCAGCTGGCGCAGTTCGACCGGGATTGCCGGCCGTCCAGGGCGCGACTTCACGCGCCACAGCAGCCGAAAGCCCGCTCGATGCCATCGGATAAGCGTTTCGGGGCGCACAACGACTAACGAAGTACGCCAGTCGAAGAGCCTGGATAACAGCGCGAGACTTACGCGAGTCGCTAAATCCGGGCGGCGCGGTTTCACGTCGCGCTCCATGTACATCGCGAGTTGCCGGCGCAGGAACAGGTTCTCGGCGGCGACAACCCTTGTGGGCTGCAACGCCACGATCGCGAACCGCAGCACGTCCGCCAGGAGTTGCCCGACAACCTCGACCAGCGCAATCACGTGCTGATCATGCCATAGCTGATTCCGAAGGCATCAAGAGGCCAGAGCAGCGCCGATCGAGTATTTGCGGAGCACAACCGGTGACCAGCGCCAAGCCGATCGAAAGATCAAAGAGCAAGACTGCACCAAAGCCATCGACCCTAGCGCGGGAAACTTGATGTGCAGATGAGGATGGTCCGCGCTGAACCGAGGCCCCGGCCCGTTCAAAACCGTCGAGCACGAGGAATGGATTACGAGCGCTGGAGGATGTAGCACATCTAGAGGGTCGCCAATCGCGCTCCGGCGCTCACCGTGCACTCAGGAATTTCACGCACACGGGCGTCGGCACCTGCGTGACATGGTCCGTGGGCTGCAGCTTCCCACTGTCCGCATCGATGCGAAAGGTCACGACCGAATCGCTATCCTGGTTTGCCACGAGCAGGAAACTGCCGGTGGGATCGATCCCGAAACTGCGCGGAGTCTTCCCCTGGGTTTGCTCACGGCCAACGTAGCTTAGCGTCCCGGTGAGCGGATCGATCCGGTAGATCACGATGCTGTCGTGGCCCCGGTTCGAGGCATAGACGAACGTTCCAGACGAAAAGACCTGGATGTCGGCGCAGGTGCTCTCACCATCGAACCCTTCGGGGAGCGTGGGAACGGTCTGCAGATGTTCAAAAGTCCCAGCCGTGCCGTCGTACGACAGAACCGCCACCGTCGAATCGAGCTCGTTGACCAGATACGCAAACTTGCCGCCGGGATGGAAAGCGATGTGGCGCGGACCGGCTCCCGGTTTCATCTTGATCCAAGGCACGGCATTCGCTTCCAGCATCCCCCGCTTCGGATCGAATCGGTAGACCATCAGCTTGTCGAGCCCGAGATCGGGAACGAAGGCGAACCGGTTTGACGCATCAAGCGTGACCGAGTGGGCGTGAGGGCCCTTTTGGCGGCCCGGATCGATACTCGACCCCTGATGCTGAATGAAGCCCGAGGCTTCTCCCAGGCTGCCATCGTCACGCACAGGCAGGACGCACACGCTCCCGCTCATGAAATTGGCGACGAACACGTGTTTCCCCTGCTCGTCCACGAGTACGTGGCAGGGATCGGTCCCGTGAGTGATTTGCCTATTCAGGAATTCGAGCTTTGCCGTCTTCGGGTCCACGGCAAACGCGCTGACGGTTCCGGTCGGCTTGCCTTCGTACGTCTTCAATTCGTTGACGGCGTACAGGAATTTCTGCGTTGCATCGAACGCCAGGTAGGACGGATTGGTGATTCCGGCCGTCTTGCTGACAAATTCCAGACCGCCGGACGATTGATCCAAGCGGTAGACATAGATCCCCTCCCCTTTGCCCTGGAGAATCTTCCCAGTGCCGAAGAGAATCGGATCAGTATACGTTCCAACGAATACCAGCATCTTCTTCTCCATGCTCCCGCCCCCCCGTGTGGGTCGCACGTGGAACCGGGCTCAAGCTCGGGTGAGCCAGATGCGCCCCACGAGGTCGCCTGATTCAAGGCGGGCGGCAGCTTCCTGGATCTGATCGAGCGCATAGGATGCCCCGAGGACTGGCGTCACCTGCCCGGTACGCACCATTCGGACGACGTCGATCAAGTCCTGCTTGGTGCTGCCGCGGCAACCGATGATCTGCTGCTCGGTCTTGAAGAGCGGCATGGCAGGAACCTCGAACGTCTCATCCAGGTAAGCCACGACCAGGAACTTTCCGCCCGGCCTCAGCACCGCCAGGCCCTGACGGACGCTCGCGCGGTTGCCGATATTGTCCACGACGACGTCCACGCCCTCGCCATCCGTGAACCGGGCCACCGCCGCCTCGAGCGACTCATGCGCCGTGTTGATACCGACAGCGCCATACTGCTCGGCCAGCGCCACCCGCTGTCGCTGACGGCTAGTCGCGAGGACCGCGGCGCCCACGCTCTTCGCGATCTGCACGCCGTGTATGCCGAGCCCACCGACCCCGAGGATCAGGATGCGCTGCCCGTTGCCCACTCCACCCTGGTGGATCAGGCTGTGATACATGCAGGCGACGGCGTCCGGGAGAATCGCCGCCGCCTCGTAGGAGATTTCTGCATGCAGCGCAACGAGGTTCGCCTCCGGCACCGCCACGTAATCAGCGTGCCCGCCGTCCCTTTCAAAGCCGATGCGCTTCATTGAGCGGCACAGTTGCGTTTCGCCGGCCAGGCAGTGCCGGCAGCGGCCGCAGGTGACGTCGATCGCCGCCGTGACGCGGTCGCCTTGCCGCCAGTGCGCTACACCATTGCCCAGTTCGACCACGTCCCCGGCCAGCTCGTGGCCCACGATCCGCGGCAGGTCGCCAAGGGGCTGGCGGCCAGAGAGCAGGTGCAGATCGGTGCTGCAGAGGCCGCTGGCGCGCACGCGGATGAGCACTTCGCCGGGTCCCGGTCGCGGAACGGGCCGCCGCGTGGCTTGAAGCGCTCCCCCATAGCTGTCGATCACCACGGCGCGCATCGTGTCGGGCATGCTTACCTATCCCTTGAGGCCGGTCGCCGCGATCCCCTGGATGAAGGCGCGCTGCAGGAAGAAGAACAGGAGGATCATCGGCAGCGTTCCCACGACCGCGATGGCCATGAGCTGATCCCACGAGGTGCCATAGCTGCTCATGAAGAGCGAAATCCCGAGCGGCAGGGTGCGCAACGAATCCTTGGTGATGATGATCAGCGGCCAGATGTACATGTCCCAGGCTTCGCGGAAGGTGAAGACCGCCAGGGCGACGAGGGCAGGCTTGCATAAGGGCAGCACGATCATCCAGAAGATCCGCAGCTCCGACGCCCCGTCGATCCGTGCCGAGTCGATAAGGTCCTTCGGGATGCTCAGCATGTATTGCCGCATCAGGAAGACGCCGAAGCCGTCCACGAGGAATGGCACGATCAGTCCCTGATAGCTGTTCGCCCAGTCCAGGCGCTTGATGATCAGGAACAGTGGCACCATGGTGACTTCCAGCGGCAGCATCATGGTGCTCAGGATCAGGATGAACGTCACGCCCCGACCCCGGTAGTGAAACTTGGTCAGGCTGTACCCGGCAAGCGAACAGAGGAGCAGGTTGCTCACGGTGATGGCTACCGCGACGAAACCGCTGTTGAGAAAGTAGCGCGTGAAGTCCTGCGCTTTCCAGGCCAGAACATAGGAGCGCCAGTTCAGCGGGTCGGGAATCCACTGGATCGGGAGGCTGAACATGTTCTCCATCGTCCGCAGCGACGACGAGAACATCCAGTAAAAGGGCAGCAGTGTGATGCACGCCACGCCGAGCAATACGCAAAACGCGGCGATGTTGCCGCGGCGACGAATCACCCGCCGGAGCAATCCTGGTGGCGGCGTCCTTCGGCTTGCGGGCCGGGTCGTGGGCCTTGTCGTGGGCCGGCTCGCGGCCAGTTCGGCAGAACTCGTCATCGCTGCTCGTCCCCGCGCGTGAACATACGGACCTGGATGAACGAGAACAGCATCACGCCGACGAACAGGAATACGCTCATCGCCGCGGCCCGTCCCATGTCGAAGAACTCGAACGCCGTCTGGTAGATGAAGAGCGGCAGCACCCGCGTCGAATCGGCAGGCCCGCCGCCGGTCATGATCAAGGGCACGGCAAACACCTTCATCGCGACGATCACGTTCATCACGACGACCAGCAGCGTCGTCGGCTTGAGCAACGGCAGCGTGATGTGCCAGAAGCTCGCCCACGTGCCGGCGCCGTCGATCTCGGCGGCGTCGTAGTAGTCCGCGGGGATCGCCTGCAGGCCGGCCAGAAAGATCACCATGTAATAGGGCGTCGCCCGCCAGATGCCGATGAGGATCACCGCCCAAAGCGAGGTCGCGCTGCTACGCAGCCAGGGAACGGGATCGATGTCGAGCCAGCCTAGGATCGTGTTGATCACGCCGTCCTGGTGGTACATGAAAGTCCAGACGACGGCCATCACGACGGCGGGCATCACGACGGGCATGAAGATCGCCGAACGGAGCACGTTCCTGATGAAGAGGCTCCGGTTGAAAAGCACCGCGAGGCCAAGCGAGAGCGGGAGCACCGGCACGACGCTGAACAGCACGTAGGTGAGGGACACCCTCGCCGACTTCAAGAAGAGCGGATCCTGCAGGAGGCTTACGAAGTTCGCCACCCCGACGAACTTCGGAGGATGAACGAGATCGTACTGGGTCAGGCTGAGGTAGAACGCCTGGACCATCGGCAGAAAACGGAAGATCGCCAGGATGGCCAGCGTCGGCAGAATGATCGCGACGCCGAACGCCGCCTGTTTCGCGGCGAGGCTCAGCCGCATGCGCGGCTTGATCGTCGAGCGCTCTGCGTAAGCGGTCGAAGGCACCTAAGCGTTCTTCGCGACGGGGACTTGCGGCACGGAGTATCGGGCAAAGGCGCACGCCCGGCGAACCGGGCCTGCGCCTCCTCCCTTGCATCCCCTACTTCTTCAGAACCCTGTCGACCTCGGCCTGCGCCTGATCGAGGGATGCCTTGGGATCGACGCCGTCGTACACGGTCCGTTCGATGGCACGGCCGACAGCCTGGCCGATTTCGTTCGTGTACTCGGAGCGGATATACCAAGACGCAGTCGCGACGTCCTTCATGTGCACGTCGAAGAACGGGAAATTCTTGGCAACCTGCGTTTCGTTAACGCCTTTCACCGGCTGCACGAACGCGACCTTCGCCAACCACTCGTCCGGCTTCGAGAGCATGAATCTGATGAAATCCCAGGCCACGACCTTCTGCGCCTCCGGCTTCGCCTTGTTCACGCCCCACATCCAGCCGTACACGATGGTGTGCGGCTTGGGATTGACCTGGGGCAGCCCCACGACGGTGAAACCGTCCTTGATCGGCGACTGCCGGATCTGTGAGGTCGCCCAAGGTCCGGTGATCCCGCATCGCTGCGCGGGCGTCGGATCGAAGTCCTGGTTCGGATTGCTTGGCGTATTCATCGTGGTCTTCGGGTCGCCGGTGACCTTGGTCACGTC
>CAVVGT010000007.1:0-480771 GCA_963747775.1 uncultured beta proteobacterium | reverse complement strand
TCGAGCTGGCTCTCGACGCCGATCGCAACCTCGCCCGGCAAGTTAGCGGCACAGGCGGCAAGGCGGGGAAACCGAATACGCCCCACTCCACGCCGACGACCCCGGCATACGCGTTCAGCGGCTGCGCGACCGGCGTGATCACTGGCGGCGGAGCGATGACGAGCTCCGCCAGCCGGATCTGCCACCAGAAATTCAGGGATTCGCCGGTCACGAGGTCCACGGTCAGCGTGACCAACGGGTCGCCACCGGGCGGTGGCGCCTGGTACGAGCCGCTGATGCGGCCGTCGCCGGTGCCGTCCTTCGACCGGCCGACCCAGCGGCTCGACGCGCGTGCATCGTCGCCAGGCAGCGCTGCGTAGCGATCCTGGTAGGTCAGTACCGCCACCTTTAGGTGCTCGAACTCGTTAGCGGCGAACTTGATGCGCGATTGGACGAGAATGCCGTTGCCGAGCAGCAGCATGCCGACCAGCAAGCCGATCAGCACGAGCACGATTGCGAGCTCCACGAGCGTGAAGCCACTTTGTTGGAGAGGGTGCCCGCAGGCCCTCCGTTGCCTGTGGACGCCATCGGAAGATCCAGCCATTCTTCTGTGACCGATGACTTGCTGCACGACGTACGACGATCCGCGAGGTTGCCCTGCCGTCACTGCGGACGCGAGGAATTTGTCCCGCAATTCCCGCGGTGCCAACCGCCCGGTCGTGACCGCCGCACCGGCTGTTGGCGCGGCGACAGCTTTTCTTCGCGCGGACTCGTGCCACCGGCGCAAAAGAAAAGCCCGCCACGAAGGGCGGGCTTTCGAGGTCGGTATTGGCTTCGGTGCTTGCGTCGTCCTCAGACGCCGCGGCACAGAAGGTACTGGGTCGAGCCGGTCTCCACGTAGTTCAGCGGCGGGACTGCCAGGGCCGCCAGCGCGGTGGTCGATCCGCCGACGATCGCCCGCAGCGAACCGGTGCCGGCGTTCTGGTCGTCCATCTGCGTGTCCACCGCGATCGCCACCTTGTCCGGAATGCCCGAGGAGCAGATGATCAGGCCGCTCAGGCTGAGCGTCGCCGCACCCGTGCCGGTCGCCGCGCCGATCATGCTGCCGAAGGCGTTGGTCGGTTGGGCGGCCGCTTGCGCGGCGGGGGCGGTCGGGCCGGCGATGAACCCCGCGGAGCGCAGGTTCCACCAGAAGAGCCGCGTCTCGGGCTCCGGGCTGGCCGTCGCATCGTTCCAGAGGCCCTGGAGCACCCCATCCCCGGCGGTCGCCGAGGTGCCGGGCGCACCGAGGGTCCAACGTGTCGGCGCCCCGGCATCGTCGCCGGGAATTGCGCGGTAGCGGTCCTGATAGGAGAAGTAGGCGGCGGTGATGCCGTTGTAATCGTTGATGACGTTCTTGATCCGGGCCTGGGTGATCATCTCCTGACCCTTGAGGATTCCGCCCAGCAGGAGGCCGATGATCACGAGCACGATCGCGATCTCGACCAGGGTGAAGCCCGACTGTTTGGGTTTGATTTGCATTGTTTGCTCCTTCCGATCACGCCCTGGCACCACCCGGGGCCGCGGTGGCTAAGGCAGAAGCAACTTCAATGCCAGGCCTTTCCCCTTGAATGTGAAAGAAATCACGCACTTTTCGGCGGGCAGAATGTCGGGAAGCCGCCAGGATTGACGTGGGACCGACAAAGCTAGGGCTTCCGCGCCCGCTCGTTTGCGATGCGATCCTCGAGGAGCTTCAGGCGCCGCTGGAGCAACTGAAGATCGCGCTCATCCTTGACTTGACCGCTGGCGATCAGGCCCCCGATCAGAATCTTGGCAGCCTCGAGTTCGTTCATGTCTTCGAGGATGAACGGCTCCATCTGCTTTACCCAGAGCGGGGCGTCGGGCGTGGTGGTGTACTTTTGCAGGGCGACCGCGTACCGACGGGCCAGGGCAGGATCCTTGAGCTCGTGCTTCGCGATGACGGTCGCGTGTGCGAGCCACGGCCAGCGCCGGTTCGGGTCGTCGAGGTACGCCCGGTAGACGAAGTCCAGCATCCGCCGCTTCTTCGCCGGATCGGGAACCTCGGCGTACAGCCGGCTTGCAGACATCAATGGGTACTGCCCGGCGGGGTCGAGCGCGACGATTCGCGCGAGCCAGGTCTCGAGCCGGTCGTAGTCCAGATCCCGGTAGGGCACTCGCGTGCCGGCCTGATAGTCGAACGCTTGCAGGTACAGCATGAGAAGCTTTGCCATCGGGACAGGCTCCCCGAACGATGCGAGGCGCAACAGGTGGACACTGGGGGGTAGGCCCAGGTCCTCGGCCCCTGCGTGAGGGCTCGATCGGGTGGCCCCCACCCAGAGCTGCAGAGCGAGCGCCCCGCCGAGCAGCGCAAGCACCCAGCGCGGGACTTGACTGACCGGGCGCTCGCGCATCGCTAGAAGTTCTGCCGATGGAGATCGAATTGGGCTGCAGCCATGAGGAGGAGGGCGTAGAGAGCGGCCTGTCCCACGACACTGGCGAGGACCCATGCAGCCGGCGCCGTCGAGACGAGCCAGTCCGAGCGGGTCATCAGGTCGAAACGGGGCAGGACCAGAGCGACCGCCTGGATGATCCCGTCGGCCGCACGGTCGGTCCACCGGGCGGAGCCCTCCGACCCCGCTGCGATCACCTGGATCGCTGCGATTGAGCGGCCCAGCACATAGAACCCGAGGACGGCGGCGAGTGCGGGCACGATGTGCGTAATGGTGATCACGCAAAAGAGGCTCATGGCGGCAAGGATGATCAACTCGCAGGCGAGTGACAAAGTCCACGCCGCAACCCGATCCAACGGGGCGAAGGGCAGGAGCGGAAGGCTGACGATGAGAGCCAGAGCCACCGCGGCTGTCGAGAACCCGACGAACTTGCCGACAAGATAGACGCCCCGGGGCCAAGGCTGGGCCAGCATGAGTTCGAAGACCTTGTCGTTGAACTCCCGCACGATGCTCATCGCGACGAACGCCGCGGTAAGGAATGCTGCCGAGGCACGGAGGATCGCCGCCAGCACGGTCCCCTGGATCTGGGGTGCTTCGATGATCGCGACTTGCTGAATGAACCCGGCAAGGCCGAGGCACAGGAGTACTAGGACGCCGACGAGCCAGAGCATGCGGCTGCGGGCCGCCTCGAGGAGCGTTGCGCGGGCGATCGGTCCGATGACGCGTATCATGCTCGACCAGTTTGCGACGGTGACGTTGGCATGGAAGATGCCGAGGCGAGAAGACTAAGGTTCGAGGAAGTCGAATGCAAGGCGACGCGACCGCCCGGGTGAGTGACGAGGTGTTTCAGGCGTCCGTGCCGGTGTCCGGCCGCAAGGCGCGCTTGTTGGTGCTTGGGATGCTGATCTGCCTTCATGTCGCGGTGATCCGCGGCGTGGAGGACATCTGGGCCCGCGGGCTCATGATGGCCCACCTCGGGCTGTTCTTGATCTGGCAGCCGTTCATGCAGGGCGGCCAGAAGCTCAAGGCGAGCGAGCTCTTCCTCATCGCGCTGATCACGGTCGGGATCCTTGCGTTCCTGAACTGGTGGATGCTCGGGATGTGGGTGGCGCTGCTTTCCGGGATCGTCGGCGGGAAGGTGTTCCTGTTCCAGGCACGCTGGCTGCGGCTGTTCTATCTCACGGTCTTCACCTACCTCGTGATGCTGCTGCTGCTCTGGGTCGTGCCGAACGGGTTTCCGAACACGGTTCTCGACCGCGAGATCCGGCTGCTCGTGCAGTACGGCCTGCCTGCCCTCTTCTTGGTCATGGCGCTGATGCCGGTCGAGTCGGACACCGCCGAGCCGCAGGTAATCGATTTCTTCTACGCGAGCATGATCTTCTTGCTGCTCGTGGCCCTGGTCCTCGGCAGTTTCGCGTTCATGACGGTTGGGAAGAAGTCCTACGCGTTCGCGCTCACCTTCAGTCTTATGGCGATCGCGACTTTTCTCCTGTTCCTCAGCCTCGTGTGGAATCCGCGCGCGGGGTTTTCCGGACTGCAGATGGTCTTCTCGCGCTATCTGCTGTCGATCGGGCTGCCGTTCGAGCAGTGGCTCCACTTCCTCGCGGACCTGTCGCGCGCCGAGACCCGGCCGGAGCACTTCCTGAAGGCGGCCTGTGTGGGGCTCGCGAAGCTGCCCTGGGTCACCGGCGGCAGCTGGACCGCCGGGGGCGAGTCGGGCGAATTCGGCGCGCCGTCCAAGCACACCGTCGACTATGCGGGGCGCGAGATCAACATCCGCTTGTACAGCCGCCAGCGGCCGAGCCCGTCGCTGGCCTGGCACTTCAATCTCCTCGGCCAACTCGTCGGGGAGTTCTACGTCGCCAAGCAGCGCGAGCTGAAGCTGAAACAGCAGAGCTACGTGCAGGCGCTTCACGAGACCGGGGCGCGCATGACCCACGACGTTAAGAACCTGCTCCAATCGCTCAATGTGCTGTGCTCGGCCGCCGAGCGCGATCCGGCCGGGGACCCGGCCGCACTCCCGGCGTTGATGCGTCGCCACCTGCCGACTGTGCTGCAGCGACTGCAACAGACGCTCGACAAACTGCAGCGACCGCAGACCGACACCGGGCGTTTCGTGCAGGCCGACGCGTGGTGGGAGACGATGCAGAAGACCTATCAGCTGCGCGGCGTGGAGTTCGACTCGGCGCGGGTCTCCCCGGGCGTCCTGTTCCCCAAGGACCTGTTCGACACGACCGCCGAGAACCTGCTGCAGAACGCGCTGGAGAAGCGCAAGCTCGACCCCGGCATCCGGGTCGGCATCGCGCTGGAACTCGGCGACGACGTCGTCCTCAGGGTGACGGACACCGGGCGCCCGGTGGCGAAGAACGTGCAGGAGGGCCTGCTCAAGGGGCCGGTGCCGTCCGATACGGGCTACGGGATCGGGCTGTACCAGGTTGCGCGCCAAGCCGACATGCTCGGATTCACGCTCCGGCTCGCGAGGAACGAGCCCGGCGAGGTCGTGTTCGAGCTGCGCGGGACACTGCGCAGATCCGAGATGCGCGCAACGCCGTCCTCGGCGACAGCCGCTACGACGGAGGCCATGCCGCGCGAGCGCGCAGCGTCCTGAGCCGCCAAACGGCTACGCCGCTGCTTCGTGTCCGGCGGCGGATTTGCGCCCGCGAAGGGTGTAGACGGTCGTGTCGCCCTTGCCCTTCAGGTAGAGCGTCTTGGGCGGGTCGAACTCGAACCGGTTGCGCAGGCGGCGATAGGTCGTGACGTCGACCTGGACCATGCCCGGAACGCTCTCGGCGGTGATGCGGCTCGCGAGGTTCACGGTGTCGCCCCAAAGGTCGTAGATGAATTTCTTCTTGCCGACCACTCCCGCCACCACGGGGCCGGTCCCGATTCCCATCCGAATCTCCAGGCGATGGTCGTTCACCGACAGGTCGCTCGCGAGCAGATCGCGCATATCGAGCGCCATCTGGGCGAGCGCCTCGGAGTAGTTGACCGAGGATTCGTCGTTCAGGCCACCCGCCACCATGTAGGCATCGCCGATCGTCTTGATCTTCTCGAGCCCGTGCTTCTCGGCGAGCGAATCGAACGACGAGAAGACCTTGTTGAGCATCGCGAAGATCTGGTTGGGGGACATGCCCTCGGCGAGCGTGGTGAAGTTGACGATGTCCGCGAACATCACGGTCACGTCCGCGAAGCCATCCGCGATCGTGCCGTCTTCCATCTTCAGCCGCTCGGCGACCGGGCCGGGCAGGATGTTGAGCAGCAAGCGCTCGGAGCGCTCCTGCTCGGCCTGAAGCAGCCGGTGCGCCTCCTCCATGCGGGCTTTCGACTTGTCCCGCTCAACGGCTGCGTAGCGCAGCAGGAAGTAGACGACGCTCGAGATCGCGACGAAGTTGAGGGCGAAGAAGACGACGATCGTCTTCGGCGGCACTGGCGCCGGCCTTGCGCCCTCGGCGAACAGATAGTAGTCGGCCCCCGCAGCCGCCGCGATCAGAACGATGTAGGCGACGAACCAGGGAAGCGAGTCGCGCGGACTGTAGACCAGCACCGCCACGATCGGCGCGAGGAGTCCCCACAGGACGAAGCCGCTCGCGGTGATGAAGTCGCCGAGATGCCACTGCAGCACGAACGGGAAGAAGAGGTAGAGACTGAGCTGCAGCACGCGGAACAGGTCGAAGTTCCGGGTGACCAGATAGACGAGCAGGGTTCCGAGCGACACCAGCTGGTAGCCGAATGGCACCGACGCCGGCAGGTTGAGACCCATCGCCCCATACAGGGCAAGCCATAGCACCGGGGCCGCGACCGTGAGCCCCATCGCGAGCATCAGCAGCGACTTCTTGAGCTTGACGTCGTCCGCGTCGTCCGCCTCGATGCCTGCCGTCCGCAGGCGCCTTCCGAGTTCGGCGAAATAGCTCATCGAAGGTTGTGTTGTCGGCGAGATGTCGCGGGCGAAAACAGAGCAATCCTCGTTCCAGCGAGACCGAGCGGCATTCTACGATGAGTCGCCGGCAGCCGGCGGCTTATGCGACCGGGCATGCGTCACACTGCGCGGCGGGGCCGCGGGGCGGCGCCGCCAGAACGGGAAAAATGCCTCAGATCGCGCCGGCGGCGATCAGGCGGTTGTAGAGGATGTTCGGCGAGATCCAGCTGACTAGATCGTCGAACTCGACACCGGGGCCGCCGGGTCGCGGGTCGCGCGCCACGAACTCGTTGTCGACCCCGGTCGAGTTCTCCAGCTCGTCGGCGCTGGCCGCCGTAAGGCCGGCCACCTGCGAGGCGAAGTTCCGGCCGTTCGAGAGGACGACCGCCGGTGCGCGGAAGTCGAGCGCACCGGCACAGTTCGCGACGTCGCAGACTCGGAGCTCCGGCAGCGTTGCGGCCAAGTTCGAGATGCCGACCTGTGAGAGCGCGTTCGTTGTCGTGAAGAGATAGCACCTCTTCGTGTCCCCGGCGCACGTCGCTGCGTCGACGTAGGGCGGAGTGTGGACGTACTGGGACACGGCGTAGCGGATCCGATTGCCCCATGCGTCCAACAGATAACCCTGGGGGTCGGTCGGACCGATACCCAGCGTCGCCGCAGGCAGGAACCCGTTGTACGGGTTCGTGCAAACGCCGCCGCCCGCCGGGGATTCCACGCCGGTGGCCGCGGCCGCGGCCGGGCACGGGAACCGGCCGTTGCGCAGGTAGAAGCCCACCAGCGCCTCGCGCGCCTGGTCGAGTTGTTGCTGCGTCTGCTCGACCTCGCGAGCGCTTGTCATGGCCCCCATGGTCAGCACAACGCCCCCTAGAATGAGGGCAAGAATTACCACGACCACCGCGAGCTCGGTCAGCGTGAATCCGCTCGCGCGGCCGCGCGAGGTGCCTCGACAGGCGCTCATGGCGCGACTACCGCGAGCTTGTCGTTGCGCCCGCTCGCGCGGAGGTAGGTCTCGAACTGGTTTACCGGCGTGTGCGCACCCGAGGTCCAGACGTTCCTACCCTCGAGATACCGGTTGAGCGCAGCGGCCGGTCTGGGCGTGTTGTTGTCGACTGGCAGCCCCGAGAGCAGCAGCACGAGGTGGCGCCCCGTGCCGCCGTTGGCGGTGTTGAGCGCGTCGCGACAATCCGCGCCCGCCAGCAGGCAGTCCGGATTGCCGGTGCCGACGTCCTTCGGCAGTGCGGTCGTCGCACCCGGCGCGATCGAGTACAAGGTGACCCAATGCCAGTTGTTGTTGACGAACCAGTTCGGGCCGACGATGGCGGTGTTGTAGGGGGGTTTCGGGATCGTAATCCTCGTCGGAGACGTGTCGGAATTGGACCGCGCCGCGAGCTGGACCACGACCTCGGCTCGGGCACTCCCGGCCAGGCCGACTGTGACATGAGTGTCGGAAACTGACAGTGCGTTCCCGCCCCCGGAAACCCAGGAGGACGTAAATCCGCTCCATCGCTGCACAATCACGTCGCCGATCTGGACCGGATCGACGAAGCTTGCACCGACGTTGAGCGCGTGCCCGGTGATGCGGATCCGCGGTGCCTGAAAGTCGGTGTACCGCACTTCGCAGACGATCTGATCGTCGGTGGAGGTGTTGCACGCGGTCCCGGCGTTGAGGACGTTCGATCCGGGTGTCTCTTCGACCAGATTCGGGTTGTACGCCGGGTTTCCATTGGTCCGCTCCCAGCGAACGAAGGTTGGCTCCCGAGTAATCGGCATCAGTCCGTTGTACGTAGCCCAGCCCCCGCGGAAGCTAGAGGTGTCTGGCTGCACGAACGGCGCCGCAAACGGGAAATACCCTTGACCAGCAACGCCGGCATGGTCGCGCCAGCGCTGGAAGTGGCCCTTTTCCGCGAAGGAAGCGCCTTCCTTGAACATGGCGTCGCGGGTTTCGGTCTGCAAGCGCTTGGCCACCATATTCTCGACCACGGGGAACAGATCGCGCGGGCCGATCGCAAGCACCCGGTCGTTGAACGCGCCGCCAACGCAGTCCGAAGCGACGCACGCCGTGCGCGCCACGTACGTGTTGTTGGCCGCGTCCCGGTTCTCGTCCTCCAAGTAGTTCGCCGCGACGTTCTTCCCCGCCGCGCCTCGGTTTTGCCCGCCAAGTGCGGCGCCGGGCGCGAACACCACGGCGATAACGTTCGTCGCAGGAGCGAGTCCCGTCATGACGAGGGTGCCTTGCGTGTCGCTGTTGATGACCGACGTGTTGGAGTCGGTGAAGGGCTGGGATAACACGTACCAGAGTCGTTCCCCGGTGCTGTCGCGCAGGTCCGGAAGACGCAGGGTCTGCCAGGGTAGCCGTCCGATGTACGAAGGGCACACGGTGCCCGCGAGAAGTTCGGCGACCCCGTCGTCGTTGCTGTCCGGGCAGGGGAGACTTCCCGGACGGTTGGCGTCGAGCGCCGCGCGCGCGATCAACGCATCGCGCGCCTGCCGGAGCACCGCTTGATCGTGGTCGTCATGCTTGCTCTGCGCGGTGGCCTGGCTCAATCCCCGGGTGAGTCCGTACAGCGAGCCGAGCACGAGGATGACGAGCGCGATCAGCACGCCGTACCCGCATTGCCGGGTTCTCAACGCGTATCCGGCCGTGCGCCGCGCGCGAAGTGCCACGGTTGGCGTTTTGCGCATCGGATTCTCCCGGGGGCTAGGGCGCCGGGCGATTGACTTTGATTCCGCCGCCCTGGAGCGTGTCGCGGACCTCGCCTTTGCTGCGGTCGAGTGTCTCGCCGACCTTTACGCCCACCGCGGAATCACTGCTCGCGATGCCGACCCGATCAGGGGTGCGGCCGCGATACGTGTCGTCCTGGGGCACGCCGTTGATCCAGGTCGTGGTCTTGCCGCTGGAGCGCACCACGTGACCGTTCACCGTCACCAGGCTCTCGACGACGACCTCGTTCTCGGTCACGTTCAAGTTCCGCCGCCGATCCAGATCCTGCCGCTGCTGCGGCGTGAAGAAGATGCGCCCGAGGTCCTGCGCGGAGGCCCTGGGTATCGCTCCGAACAGCGCGCCAGCGAGCGCGAGGCGCAAGGTGATCCGCAGCGCTCGCCGCAGAATGGTGACGTCAGGAAGCATGGTCCTCGGTTCCGGTCAAGTTGCTCTTGCCTTGCGATCGCGGATCGTCACGAGGTCGATCGTGCAGTCCGCGCGCAGCCGCGGACCCACTCCCCGGTCCGCCGCCGGACGGTCGAGTCGCGACACCGTGCACGACCTCACGACCACGTGCGAGCTCAGCGCGCCGCGCAGATCGTCGATGAAACGGAACAAGTCTTCCTCGTGCAGCAGTGCGAGGTCGACCTTCATCTGGCTCGCGAGAAACTCGACCTCCCCCGCGGCCGCGAGTCCCGGGTAGTCGGCCGGCCGCTGCGGCTCGATCGTGTACTTCAGGTCGAAGAGCTTGCGTGCGCTCTTGATCTGCGCGATCCGCTCGACCCAGTCGGCTCGCCGTTCTTCGCCGATCAGTCCGCGGCTGCGCAGCTTCTGATAATCCACGAGCTTCTCGCGGATCTCGCGCTCCTCGTCGGTCGTGCGCGCAAGCCGGCTCTGCGCGAGCTCACGGTCGGCCGCGACCTTCGCCTGCTCGGCGCGTCCCTGCTGCAGCATCTGCTCCGAAAGAACGATCGCGATCCCGCCGACCGCGACGAGGAGGGCAGCGACGACCGCGGGTGCGATCAGGCGCTTTCCGGCGTTGGGCGGCAGCTTCATGAGCCGGTCTTCTTTGCTACGGTCAGGGTGAATCGCGGCACCGCCGCGCCGGTCTCGGTTCCGATATCGCCGCTAAGGCGCCCCGTCGACCCGAGCTCGAACGGCATCTTTGTCTGAAGGATTTCCACACCGGGCCGCTTGCCGAGTCTCTCGATGAACTCGTTGACGAGCGCAGTGATCGCTTTGTAGTCGGACGCCTTGACCGCAGTCACCGTGCCATCGATCTGGATGACCTCGAAAACCGGTCCCGCCGCCTTACCGGGCGCGGCAGGGACCGGCGCTACCGGGCTCGACCCCTGAGGACGATCTGCCTTGGCGGCGCGCGGATTGGCGGTGAGCTCCCATTGGAGCTTGTCGACCTCGATCCGCGGCGAAGCATCGAGCGCGACCGAGACGTCGCCGATCAGCCTCTCGGGTCGCGCGGTCTGCTTCGTGAGCGCGGCGTAATTCTGCATCGTCACGCGCAGGTTGTCCGTCGTGGTCGGCAGCTGCGGGAAGCCAGCCTCGACCTTGGCGTAGCTCTCGGTCGCCAGGCGCGTGCGCTGTCGATCGAGCGCGATCTGGTCCTGCAGACCGAAGTACTGCGTCAGCAGCACGCCTGCCCAGAGCAGCCCGGCGGCGCCGAGCGCGGCACCGGCGGCGACGAGGCCTTTGCGGGCCTGGCGCAGGCGGAAGAACTGCCGGAGGTCTTCGCCGGCGTATTGCGCGGCGGGCGGGCGCTGGGCGAGGAGGTGCAGCATCAGCACCTCGGCGCCGGCGTCGGTCGGGTATCCCTTCAGGCCGATCGTCGCCGCGGCTTCGCCGAGCTCGATGACGTTCACCCGGACTTGAGGCATGTTCGGCACGGCCGCCTGAACCCGGGCCCTTTGTCCCGCAGGGGCGATCAACAGCGCGTCGATCGCGCCCCCTTCGCGCGCCACGACGCGGGTGGCGGTCAGGTACTGGTGCACCCGCGTGGTCTCGCGATCGAACGCTTCGGCGACCCGGTTCGGATCCGCGGCGTCAGTCGCATCGAGCGGTCCGAGCCGGCTGAAGCGGATCTTGCCGTTCTCGACGTAGCTTTGACGCAGCCCCGCCGACTGCAGCGTGACGAGGAGCAACGGCGCTTTCTTCGCCCCGAGCTTCGCCGCGATCTGCGGTGCCAGCAACGCGGCCGAGAAGACGCCCGCGACCGGGGTCTCGGACTCCCGGAGCGCTTCGAGCCACGGCTGGAATTGCGCGTTGTTCGTGAAGGCGCTGAACAGTATCCGCTCGTCTCGCCTCTGAGTGCGCTCGGAGCCGAGCGACATTGCGAGCGAGAGGCTGGTATCGCGGTAGCGCTGGGCGAGTTTGCGCCCCAGAAGCGCCGCACGATCGCCGCCGCGCACGAACGGGATGTTTTCCTGGTGGAAATCTTCCTCGACGATGTCGACGAGCACGAAGAACAGGCCGCGCGGCAGGCCACTCAGGTGAGCGGCGAACGCTTCCGCGCCTTCCTCGTTGTTGGCGAACGACGACTCGAGCGCCAGCTTGTGGTGCGCCGAGCGGTACACGACCACCCGGTTCGCGTTGAAATAGAGGAGGCGCTTTGCGGACATGGGTCGCTCAGAACTTGATCTTGGTGATCGTGTCGTAGATTGGTCCCAGCACGGAGAGCATCACCCAGCCCAGCAGCAAGCCCATGACCACCGTCATCGCCGGCTCGATCAGGACCTGGATCCGCCCGATCTCTTCCTTCACCTCGCGGTTGTAGAAGTAGCTCACGTTGAGGAGTGCTGTGTCGAGCGCACCGGTGCTCTCCCCGACGCGCAGCATACGCACGACGAGCGGCGGGAAGAGACCCACCTCCTGGAACGCGGCCGTGACCGACTTGCCCTCCGCAATCTGTTGGCCGGCCGCCTCCAGGCCTTCCCGGATGACCGCATTCCCCGCCGAGTCCTCGGCGTTGCGGATCGCGTCGAGAATGGTGATCCCCGATGAGTACATCAGCGCAAATATGCTTGCGAAGCGGGACAGGATGATCTTGCGCAGGATCGGCCCCAACATCGGCAACCGCAGCTTGATCCCGTCGATGCGATAGCGCACCGCGGGATTGGTCCGGGCGGCGTACCGGAGGACGAAGTACGCGATCACCGGCAGGCCGAGAATCGCCCACCAGTAATAGACGAACAGGTCGGAGACGAAGATGAGGAGGCGAGTGTGCATCGGCAGCGTCTGCCCCATGTTCTTGATCAGCGAGACCATCTGGGGCACGAGATAGATCATCAGGAAGATCGTGACGGCGATCACGACCGTCCCGACGAAGGCCGGATACATCACGAGCTTTTTCGCCTGCGCAGCGAGCTCGTCTTCCCACTTCAGGTTCTCGGTGATGCTCTTGAGCACCTCCGGCAATCGGCCCGTGTCCTCACCCGCCTTGATGAGGCTCCGGAACACTGGGCTGAACACCTCCGAGTAGGAGCTCAGGGCGCCCGATAGGTTCTGTCCGCCCTGGATGCTTTCGATCAGGCCGGAGATGACTTCGCGGAAGCGTGGGTTCTCGACGCTGTCGCGCAGGTCCGTGAGCCCTTCGATCAGCGGCACCCCGGCGCCGGTGAGCTGCTCGAGGTGGAAGCAGAAGTTGATCAGGTCCGGGCGCTTGATGGCACGCCCGAGTCCGCCGGCGCGCTTCGTCGGCCCCCCCACCACCAGGTCGAGCCCCATGCGCTTCAGCCGCAGCTCGAGGTCGACGATGTTCAGCGCGTCGATCTGGCCCAGGGCGGCCTTGCCGGTCGCGTCGATCGCTTTGTAGTTGAACGTTGCCATCCGACCTGCTGGTAAGGGCCAATGCGGAAGGATAACGCTTTGGCGCGGCACGGAAAACTCGCCGTGCCAGGCGCGCCGTGACGGGGGTCACGCGCGCCGGGATTCCGCGGTCACATCCGCGCGGTCACATTCGATCGGTCACGTCGACGACGCGCATCAGCTCGTCGACCGAGGTGGAGCCGTCCAGGACCCGCCGCGCCCCGTCGTCAGCGAGGGTCCGGAAGCCCCTGGCGAGGGCCGCCTTGAGCATCTCGCGTGCCGTGGCGCGGTGCGCCATGAGCTCGTCGATCTCGCCGTCGACCTTGAGCAGCTCCATGATCGCGAGCCGGCCGCGATAGCCCTGGTAATCGCAGTGATCGCAGCCGACTGCACGGTAGAGCGTCGGCGCCTTGGCGTCGGGCTTGGTGCCGAGCATGCGGGCCTCCGAAGCGTTGGCGGCGTAGGGCTGGCGGCAGTGCTTGCAGAGCTTGCGCACGAGCCGCTGGGCCACGATGCCAATGACGTTGCCCGCCATGATGTCGGGCGAGAGGCCGATGTCCACGAGCCGCGGGATCGCGCCGATGGCCGAGTTCGAGTGCAGCGTCGAGTAGACCTGGTGGCCGGTCATCGCCGCCCGGAACGCCATCGAGGCAGTGTCCTCGTCGCGGACTTCGCCGACCAGGATGACGTCCGGGTCCTGGCGCATCAGGGAGCGGATACCGTTCGCGAAATCAAGCTTGGCGGCCTCGTTGACGGAGGTCTGGCGGATCAGGGTCATCGGATACTCGACCGGATCCTCCAATGTCATGATGTTGATGCCGTCGTGATTGATGTGATTGAGGATCGAGTAGAGCGTGGTCGTCTTGCCGCTCCCCGTCGGCCCGGTGACCAGGATGATCCCTTCGGGCCGGGCAATCATCTTCTTCAGCATCGCCAGCTGCTCGGGGTGCAGCCCGAGCTGATCGAGCGGCACGATCCCCTTCTGCCGATCGAGAATCCGCAGAACGATGTTCTCGCCGTGAGTCGTGATCTGCGAGGCGACGCGGAAGTCGACCTGTCGACCGGTGAGCGAGAGCGAGATGCGACCGTCCTGCGGCGCGCGCGTCTCGGCGATGTTCATCTTCGCCATGACCTTGATGCGCACCGCCATCGCGGGCCAGTAGGTCTTGTGCAGGCTGCGGATCTGGCGCAGCACCCCGTCGATCCGGTAGCGGATCCGCAGGAAGTTCTGCTCCGGCTCGAAGTGAATGTCCGAGGCGGCTCGTTCCACCGCGTCTGCGAGCAGCGCTGAGATCAGCCTGACCACCGGCTGCGAGTACTCGTCGCCGGAGGCTTGCAGGCTCTGGTAGTCGATCTCGCCGGTCTCGATCTCGTGCAGGATCCCGTCGATCGAGAGCTCGTGGCCGTAGAACTGCTCGATTGCGCGCGCGATCTCGCTCTCGCCCGCAAGGCGCAACTCGATCTCGTACTCGCCGCGTAGCTGCGCCCGGACCTGGTCGAGCGCGACGATGTTGTTGGTGTCCGAGATTGCGAGGATGAGGCGTTTGCGCTCCTTGTCGAGCGCAACCGGAAAGAGGTTGTGTCGCTTGGCGAACTCGCGCGGGACGATCCGGATTGAGGTCGGATCGACGACGATCTGGCCGAGATCGACCGGCTGCAGTCCGAGCTTCTCGGACAACGCATCGCGCAGCGTCGCCTCGGAGACGAATCCGAGCTGGACCAGGAGCTTCCCGACCGGCTGCCGGCTCTTCAGCTGTTCGAGCAGCGCGATCCGCAGCTGATCCTCGGTCAGAATCCCCTGGGAAATGAGGATCTGCCCGATATGCCGCTTCGCCTGCGGAGATGCCGGGGAATTCATTGCTGATTCAATGGTACGGGTCAGAGCAATGTGGTGGATGTCCCTAGATCGGCGATACAAAACATGGCGCACTCAGAGGCGCGCCGGACCCCTTCCTTGCCAGCCTGCACCTGCCGCACGTTGCCCCTTCGTGTTGACGAGGGGCTCGGCCTCTCGTGGTATTCCGCCCGGCCGGGGGGCCGAGCGCTCCCCGGTCAGCGCTGGAGGTCGCGGACCCGTGCTTGCACCTGGGCGGTATTGAATCCGACCGGGCGACTTCCGGCAAGCACGAGCGCGCGCTGGTAGTACTCGAGCGCAACTCGGGGCTGCCGCAGATTGTCGAGGCTCACCGCCAGGTTATAGGCGTAGTCGGGATTCTCCGGCTCGGCGCTGAATGCGGTGAAGAACGCCTGCTGTGCCTCCGCCCAGCGGCGCTGAGATGCATACTGGTTGCCGAGCATGAAGCTGAGGACGGATGCGTCGGGCTGCTGGGAGATGAGCGTCTTGAGACGGCTCTCCGATTGGAGCGCATCGCCACTGCCGCGCAACCCGATCAGCCCCGCCTGCGCATACGCATCGCGCGGATCGAGCTCCAGCACCCTCAGGTAGCGCGCTTCCGCTCTTTCGAAGTTCTGGTTGCGGATGTCGATTGCCGCCATGCCGAGGAGCGCGTCGCGATCGACAGGGTTCGCGCGCAGGGCGCGGGTGTACTCCTCCGAGGCGCGCGTCACGTCGCCAACCTGAAGGGCTTCCCAGCCACGCTCCACCCCCGGGTCGATCCGCGCACTGCTCGCGGTAATGCGTACCGGGGGACGGGCGGTCGCCGCCGTGCGCTGAGTCGCCGGGTCCGCCGCTCCGGCGGTCGCGACCGAGGCCGCTGGTCGCATCATCGGTGACTTCGCCCCTTGTTGCTCCCGAAGTGAGCCGGCGCCAGGGCTCGGCTGTGGCGGCGCGGGCACTGCCGCCGGTGGCGCGGGCGGTTCGACGGTCTGGCTCCCGGCGGCCGGAGCCGAGGTCGCCGGCGCCGGGGCTGGCGTGATTGGCGCAGCCCCTTGGGCGGGCGCCGCGGCCACCGCCGGCGGCGGCGTTTTCCCACCCGTGGCCGGGGTGTAGAACGACGGCCGCGGGGCGAAGACCTGGT
Organism: uncultured beta proteobacterium; assembly: GCA_963747775.1. Lineage (GTDB taxonomy): Bacteria > Pseudomonadota > Gammaproteobacteria > Burkholderiales > SG8-39 > JAGVSZ01. Next base: position 464,928 of record CAVVGT010000007.1, on the reverse strand, counting down.
AAGCGAAGTAACCGGCGATGCCCAGCACGGCGACGCCGAGCGCACCTACCAGCAAAAAGAACGGGCGGCGCGGTTGGTAGTCTCCGGCCTTCGACTCGAAGAGTTGCCGCGCCGAGGCGCGTTCTGCGTCGTCGGTCGCTTGGGTGGTGGTTCGCTCAGCGCCTCCGATGGGACGAACCGGTGCGGCCGGCGCAAGGTCCAACCCCGACGACGGCCCCGGGGCTGGGGCGCTCGATCGACCGCGCGGCGCCAGATCCTCCGTGAAGATCTCTAGGGGCTGCGTGATGTCGGGAAGTCGATCGCGCGTCATCAGCGGCTGGCCGGCGATCGCGCCGCCTTTGGGCTCGAGGCTCAGGCCAGCGGTCGGGTCGCCGGCTGCGGGCGAGGCATCGCCCGGCTGCAGGCCGCCTGCGACCTGCTGCTTGGCCAACTCGGCCTTCTTGAGCGCCTCGAGGAGCAGACTCACTTCGCGCAGCCCTCGATGTCCGGGAGCTCGCACAGGCGCGGCTTGCCGGGGTTGGGCTGACTCATGAAGTCGTCACCCGGCAGGAACACGCGATAGCCGCGATAGTCGCCGTCGACACTCGGGTCACGGATCACCAGGGGACGCATGAAGATCACAAGCTCCGTCTTGGTGTTCTGGATGTTCTTGTTCGAGAAGAAGTCGCCGAAGAACGGTATGCGGTTCACGCCGGGAATCGTGTCGGCGTTGTCCAGCAGCTGATCCTGGATTAGCCCACCCATGACCGCGATCTGACCACTCGAGATCTTTATCACCGACTCCATCTCGCGCGTCAGGATTTGCGGGATCCGGCTCACGATCGGCGGATTGGATTGCGCGAGCGCGGGGTTGGGGTCGTTCACGAAGCTCACGACGCGCGAGATGGTGGGCTTCACGCTCAGCAACACGCTGTCGGTCTCACTGATCTGAGGCGTCAGGCTCAGAATGATGCCGACCGGCACGACGTTCGGGGTCGTGGTGAAGGTCGTGAGCGCGGTGGTCTGGGCCTGCGTCGTCTGGGCCGAAATCGTGAAGTACACGATGTTCTCGACCACTTTGAGCACGGCGGTCTGGTTGCTGATGGCGCTGATGCGCGGGCTCGAGAGCACGCGCACATTGCCGAAGGTCTCGAGGAGCTGCAGCGAGAACTTCAAACTGTTGGAGTTGTACTGGCCGACGAACGTATTGCCCGTCGGCAACGCGGTGAGCGCGCCAGCCGCAGGGATCGGCGCGATCGCCTGCGCGGCGCCGCGGAACAAGCCGCCCCCGAAGAGCTGCCACCCGCCGGTGAAAATGGCCCAGTCGATCCCCTGTTGATAAGTGTTGTTCAGGTTCACCTCGACGATGGTCGCCTCGATGAGCACCTGGCGTTTGGCGCTCACCAGCACCTGGTCCAGAAACTCCTGGATCTTTTCGTGCTGACGCGCGGTCGCCCTGATCGTGAGCACGCTCGCCTCGGGGTTCGGAATGACCGAAGCGGCTTCGCGGAAGGTCACGTTGGTTCCAGCGCCCGGGGCGCCAAGGGCTCCCCCACCCCCAGACGATTGCGCGCCGCCCGACTGAATCGGTGCCCCTTGCGCAGTCCCAGTGGGCAGGACCTTGTCGGTCTCTTTGAGGATGTCCTTGATGTTGTCGACGAGTATCGTCCAGAACTGGTTCTTCGAGGTGTTGCTAACTGCGACACGGGAGGTGTTCTGACCGCCGCCCGCACCGCCCGCCGCGCCACCGGCTCCCCCGGCCGCGCCTCCGGCACCCCCGGTCGTCTGCCCGATGATCTCGGACGAGACGCTCACCTGGCCTGTCGTCTGGCGGTCGATGTTGACGTAGTCGATCTTGTACACTCGCAGATAGGGCGAATCAGGCATCACCGCCAGATTCGGACCATCCAGCTCGTACCTTATGTCGACCTGCTTCGAGATGCGGCTGAGCAGCTGCGGCAATGTCTGATCGATCGCGTTCAGCGTGACCGCGCCGGTGATCCCGGGGTGGATGTCGACGTTGACTTTCGCGTCGCGTGCCAGCGCGAAGAGCAGCTCGCGCACATTCACGTTGTTTACAACGACGCTGTAGGTCTCCGGCTTCGCGGTGGGCTTGGGTCGCGGTGGTACCGGCAAGGCTTGAACCGGCGGTGGAATAGCACCCGTGGGGGCGGGAGTCTGCTCGCCCAAGTGTCCGCTCACGGTGGGCTTCATCGGCTGGTAACAGCCGCCAAGCACGGTGCCCAGCCCGAGCACGATCAACGCCCTTAGCGTGTCTCCCCGCATCGTCTTGGCCTATTTGCTCCCCAAACCCCAAAAACCAGTATAACAAACCAGGCTAAGAAATTGTTTTGACGACGTAATGCGCGTGTGTCCTAGTGCCGCTCGAGGGTGAGAAGTTATTCGTGGTTCTGTCGGCGCATCAGATTGACGCTGCGATGATACGGTCCGCGCGCCTTGAAACTCGACGGCAGGTCGCCCATCGCAGTGATCGTTTCTTCAAGCGACGGATACAGGCCGTAGGTCGCGCTATAGTGCTGTTGCCCGTTCAACTTGACGCTGTAGACCCGCATCTCGTTGATATCAACCAGCTCGCCGGCCTGCCTCAGGAATCGTTCCATGACGGCAATCTCACCTGCGCTCACTGTAAGTAACTGAATCGTATAGCTCCCGGCGGGCGCAGCCCGAAGCCATTGCTGCGTTGCGGCAAAACGCTCCTGGGTTAGCTTTCCACTCGCGGGGGGCGTTAAGATAATCTGCGCCGTGACCGGCTTGACGATGGCTGGGGATCCGATCCCGCCGGCCGGTGCAGCTGCAACCGCTCCCAAGCCGGCCGTATCGGCAGGGCTCGACGTTGTCGCTGGTGGGGCGGCCGGCGCCCCGGTGGAGAGTGTGGGGGTATGTGCCCGACTCTCCTGTACCGGCGCCGCCGGCGATGACGAAGGCATGGGTACGGCTTCACGCTCAGCCGCCCCTGGTGCGGCGGCGGTGTGCCGCGGTTCGCTGCCCCTCACATTCTCGCCTTCCGTCGCTTCGATTCGGGTGGAGGCAGCGGCCGCAGGGGGCTCCATGCTCCCGCGAGAGGACGGGTTGCTGAGGCGGTCCATGTAATGAATGGCTGCCCCGAAGAGAAGCCCCGCCGCCAGCCCGGCACCGAGGAGCCACCACTTGGCCGGCAGGCGCCGGGCCGTCGCGAACTCCGAGTCGCGAACGGCGGCCCGCGCGTGCTTTGCCGTCACCTGGTGCTCGCCGTCCGCGAATGCGGCGAGGAGCGATTTGTCGGCGAGGATGTTGATCCGCCGCGTCAAGCCCTCCGAGGTCCGGGCGATCAGCTTCATCGCCTGCGGCACGAAGAGCCGCGGGCCGCGGTAGCCGGCGGCGCGCATCCGGAAGTCCACGTAGCTGTCGATGTCGGATCGGATCAGCGGCTCGAGCCTGAAACTGTGCGTGATCCGCTCCTTGAGCTGGCGCATGTTCGGCAATCCGAGATGCTCGTCGAGTTCCGGTTGTCCGAACAGCACGATCTGCAGCAGCTTGTGCCGGTTCGACTCCAGGTTGGACAGCAGGCGGATCTCCTCCAGCGTCTCGAGCGGCATCGCGTGCGCCTCGTCGATCAGCACGACGACGCGCCGCCCTGCGGCGTAGAGCTTGATCAGCTTTTCCTGCAGCGACCGCAGGAGGATCGTCACGCGCTCGCCCCGCGAGTCGACCTGAAGGTCGGCGGCGATCACGTGCAGGATCTCGTCCCGGGAGAGCGACGGATTCGCGAGGTAAATCGTCTCGACGTGCTTCGGCAGCCGCTCGACGAGGACGCGGCAGAGCATCGTCTTGCCGCTGCCGACCTCGCCGGTAACCTTGACGATCCCCTCGTCGTGGGTGATCGCATAGAGCAGCGCCTCGAGGGTCGCGCCGCGGTTCGCACCCGAGAAGAAGAACTCGGTGTGGGGGGTGATCCGGAACGGGGGCTCGTTGAGCCCGAAGTGGCTGAGGTACATCGCCCCGACCTGTCTATGTGTGTCCCCGGCCGGCGCCCGGGCGCGCCGGATCGCGTTCGCGCCGCGGCAAGTGCGCCGAGCTTACTGCTTCTGTAGCGACTCCATCCGGCTGTACAACGTCGTGCGGTTGATGCCGAGCAGCTTGGCCGCCTGGCTCACGTTCCCGCGGGTGAGCTTCATCGCCGCCTCGATGTAGCCTTGCTCCCATGCCTTGAGCATATTATCAAGGTTGAAGCTGCGTTCGCGCTGCAAATGCGCCTGCGCCTGCTCGATGAGGGTGTCCGGGTCGCTCGGGGGACCGAACTCGGGCGCCGACACCGCGCTCACGTCCAGTTCCGGCTCGAGGTCCTCGTCGGACAGCTTCTGCCCCGGGTATTTCGTCGTGAGCCGGATGACGATGTTGCGCAGCTCACGCACGTTACCCGGGAAGTGATAGTCGCGCCAGAGATTGGCCGCGGACTCGGCGAACGAGAACGGCGGAAGCTTGGCCTGGTCGGCGTAGAATTTCGCGAAGTGGTCGAGCAGCAGCACCCGGTCCTCATCCATCTCGCGCAGTGACGGCACGTTGATCGTGAACACGCTGAGTCGGTGATACAGGTCGGCGCGGAAGTTTCCCTTGCGGATCTCCTGGCGCAGGTCACGGTTGGTGGCGGCGATCACGCGTGCCCGACTGAATCTGCGCTGGGTTTCGCCCACCCGCTGGTACTCGCCGTTCTCGAGCACGCGCAGCAGCTTCGCCTGCAGCTCGAGGGGAAGCTCGCCGATTTCGTCCAGGAACAGGGTCCCGTCCGCCGCATCCTCGAAGTAGCCCGACTTGTTCGACACCGCGCCGGTGAAGGCCCCCTTCACGTACCCGAACAAGGTGGGCTCCACCAGCGTCGGCGCGATCGCCGCGCAGTTGAGCGCGAGCAAGGGCTTGTCGTTGCGGCTCGAGAGCTTGTGGAGCGCGGTCGCCACCATCTCCTTGCCGCTGCCCGACTCGCCTTCGATCAGTACGGGGAACGGGGAGTCCGCGCACTGCGAGATCTGGCTGCGGAGCTTCTGCATCGCCGCGCTCCGCCCGATCAGCATTCCCGCCTCGACCGCCTGCGGGGCCGAAATCTCCGCGGCGCGGAACTGCAGCGCGTGCAGCAGGACGCGCTTCAGATTCTCCGGATCGGAGGGCTTCGCGACAAACTCCGCCGCGCCGAGCGCTCGGGCATGGCGGGCGTTCGCGGCGTCGTTCTGGCCGGAGAGCACGAGGATCTTCATCGCCGCCGAATGCGCCAGCAGGTCACCGATGAGCGCGAAACCTTCGTCAGGTCGGTGCGGCACAGGGGGAAGACCGAGATCGACCAGCGCCACGTGGGGTGGCTGGTCGAGCTGCCGGAGGAGGCTGACCGCGTGGTTGCGCGAATCGCTGACCAGCACCTCGAAGTCCTTTCCGAGGGCGTAGGCCAGCGTGTCGGTGATCAGCGGATCGTCGTCGACGATCAGCAGCCGGGGTTTGGCGATCGGATCAGACATGGCCGTGCTTGCCTCCGGGGTCCCGGGCAGGGTGGTCCCCGCCTCACCCCGAACGTCGGCGCGCGCCACGCAACCGCTTCGCGCGCGCCCGCGGCTCAGGGCCCGCTCAGCGCGCCGCGATGCAACGCAGGAACGCCCGCTCCATCGAGGTCTCGCCGTAATGGTCGCACAGCGCCCGGGGCGATCCTGAGAAATACGGCACACCTTGGTGCAGGACGACCATGCGATCACAAATCTCTTCCACATCGGCGAGCGCGTGCGAGGTGAAGAACAGGGTGGCGCCCTCCGCCTTGAGCCGGGCGAGCAGCGCCTTGACACACGCGCGGGCCTTCGGGTCCAGGCCGCTCGTCGGCTCGTCGAGAACGTAGAGGTCGCGCTTGCCCAGGAAGCAGGCCGCGAGCCCCAATTTTTGCGTCATGCCCTTGGAGTAGGCGCGCACCGGCTTGGCGAGGGCTCCGGGGTCGAGGTCCAGCGCCTCGAGCATCGCCTGGACCTCGTCGGCGACGTACAGCCGCTGCTGCAAGGCCAGCATGAACCCCAGGAAGTCGCGGCCGGTGAGGTAGTAGGGGGGGACGAATCGCTCGGGCAGGAACGCGACCCGCGCGCGCGAGCGCGGCTCGGTGTGCGGCAGCCCGAACAGCTCGATCCGCCCGGCGTCGAGCGCGCAGAAATCGAGCATGCACTTGATGAGTGTGGTCTTGCCCGCGCCGTTCACGCCCGCCAGTCCCAGGAATTCGCCGCGCTCGATCGCGAGGTCGACCGTGCGCAGGACCGCGCTCGCACCGAAGCGTTTCTCGACCCCCGAAAACCGGGTCACTAGTTCAGCCAATCGATTCTCCCCGTCCTGGCGGTCATCGGCTGCCAGTTGGGGAACTATATCGCGACGCGCCTTCGCCTCGCTACGACGCATGCCAAATGCATCAGAGAGTGGATACCGGCGGCCGGGATCGGATAGAATTCCGCGCCGCGCGCGCTGCCAGCGCGCTTCGCGCCTCCTCATCATGCCGGAACAGAACGCCGTCGAGATCGCCGATCTGTCCTTCGCCTACGACGCGACGCGCGAAGTCCTATCGGGGATCAATTTGGCCATCCCGCGCGGCAAAGTGGTGGCGATCATGGGCGGAAGCGGGTGCGGAAAGACCACTTTGCTGCGACTGATCGGCGGCGCGCTGCGCGCCACGAAGGGCGCAGTGCGCGTGTTCGGACTGGACGTGAGCCGGCTGAACCCGGATGAGCTGTTCGCCATGCGTCGCCGGATGAGCATGCTCTTCCAGTTCGGTGCGCTGTTCACCGACATGTCGACCTTCGACAACGTGGCGTTCCAGATACGCGAGCACACGCAGCTGCCGGAACCGCTCATCCGGGACCTGGTCCTGATGAAGCTGCATGCGGTCGGGCTACGCGGCGCCGAGCGTCTCATGCCCTCGGAGCTCTCCGGCGGCATGGCCCGTCGCGTGGCGCTCGCGCGGGCGATCGCGCTCGACCCCGAACTGATGATGTACGACGAGCCGTTCGCCGGTCTCGATCCGATCTCGCTCGGCGTGATCGGGCAGCTGATCCGCACGTTAAACGACGCGCTCGGCGCGACCTCGATCGTCGTGACCCACGACGTGCAGGAGTCGCTCAAAATCGTCGACTACATCTATTTCGTCTCCGAGGGGCGGATCATCGCCGAAGGCACGGCCGCGGACGTCAAGGCCTCCAAGGCACCGTTCGTGCATCAGTTTGTCTGGGGCGAGGCGGATGGGCCGGTGCCATTCCACTATCCGGCTGCCGAGTATGGCAAGGCGCTACTGGACGTGGGCCCGCGATGACCCGGGTGCTCGCGCTCGTCAGCGACCTCGGGTCGCGCGTCACCGCGATGATCTGGCGGGCGGGGTTCGCCGCGCGATTTTTCTGGGCGACGCTGCGGCATAGCGGCACCGCGTTTCGGCGCTTCCACCTGACCGTGCGGGAGCTTTACTTCGCCGGCGTCCTATCGCTGATCATCATCGTCGTCTCGGGGCTCTTTGTCGGCATGGTATTGGGCCTGCAAGGCTACGATACACTGGCACGCTACGGATCATCCGAGTCGCTCGGCGTGCTCGTGGCACTGTCGCTCGTACGCGAACTCGGCCCGGTCGTCGCGGCGCTGCTGTTCGCGAGCCGTGCCGGAAGCGCCATCACGGCGGAGATCGGTCTCATGAAGGCGACCGAGCAACTCGACGCGATGGAAATGATGGCCGTCGATCCGGTCGCGCGCGTCGTCGCTCCGCGTTTCTGGGGCGGCGTACTTTCGATGCCTTTGCTGGCGGCGCTGTTTTCGGCGATGGGGATTTTCGGCGGCTACCTGGTCGGCGTCGTGCTGATCGGCGTCGACGTGGGCCAGTTCTGGTCGCAGATGCAGGCGGCGGTGGACTTCCGCGAGGACGTAGTGAACGGGGTGATCAAGAGCGTCGTCTTCGGTGTCGCGGTGACCGGAATTGCCGTGTTCGAGGGCTACGACGCGCTACCGACCGCGGAGGGCGTGTCGCGGGCGACCACCCGCACGGTGGTGACCTCGTCGCTCGCGGTGCTTGCGCTCGACTTCGTGCTGACTGCCTTCATGTTCCGGGGGATCTGACCGATGATGAAGCGCTCGACGCTCGACCTGTGGGTCGGCGTGTTCGTGGCGATCGGGCTTGGGGCGCTGCTCTTCCTGTCGCTCAAGGTTGCCAACCTGACCTCCCTCGACACCAGCGACGTGTACAAGGTAAAGGCCCGCTTCGACAACATCGGGGGCTTGAAGGTCAGGGCACCGGTCAAGAGCGCCGGCGTGGTCGTGGGCAGGATCAGCGAGATCCGCTTCATGACTGACACCTACGAGGCGGAGGTCGTCATGAGCATCGATTCGCGCTACCCCTTTCCGCGCGACACCTCCGCCAAGATCCTCACCTCCGGCCTGCTCGGCGACCAGTACGTCGGGCTCCAGGCGGGCGGCGACACCGTGAACCTGAAGTCGGGCGAGACGTTAAAACTTACCCAATCGGCCATGGTCCTCGAAAGCCTGATCGGCCAATTCCTGTACAGTAAAGCGGCGGAAGGTCCGGACAAGAAGTAGGCAAGAATGGCAGGCATGCACATCAGGAGATTCGCGGCGGCGGCACTGGCTGCAGTCGCCTTGGCGGGCTGCGCGACACAGCGCTCGCCGAGCCCGCGCGACCCGCTCGAGCCGATGAATCGCGCGACCTTCGAGTTCAACGACACCGCCGACAAGTTCGTGTTCAAGCCAGTGGCGGAGGTCTACCGGGCCGTGCTGCCGAACGTCGTGCTGAGCGGCGTGCGCAACTTCTTCTCCAACCTGCGCGATCCCTGGATCGCGGTGAATCAGCTCCTGCAGGGCAAGGTCGAACTCGCGCTTTCGGATTCGTGGCGCTTCATTGTCAACAGCTCGTTCGGCATTGGCGGGGTCATGGACGTCGCCACCGACATGCGGTTGCCGAAGCACAACGAGGATTTCGGCCAGACGCTCGGTGTCTGGGGTCTGGACACCGGCCCGTACCTCGTCATCCCGATCTGGGGCCCGAGCAGCGTGCGCGACGGCGTGGGATTGATCGCCGACGCGTACGCCTTTCTGCCCTGGTGGATTCCCGACTGGCTCGACCTCGAGCACCGGGTCGCGTGGCAGAACTCGCTTCTTGCGCTGGATTTCGTCAACATCCGCGCGAACCTGCTCGATGCCACCAACATCCTCGAGGAGGCAGCGCTCGACCGCTATACGTTCGTGAGGGATGCCTACTTCCAGCGGCGTCGGAATTTGATCTACGACGGCAACCCGCCGCCGGCGACCGATGCCGACAAGTCGGCTGCCGCCGCGCCGATCGAGCTCGACACGGACCCTGCGCGCGAGCCGGCGGCGCTTGTGCTTCCCGGCGCCACCGCGACGGAGCTTCCCCCGCCTGCCGCCGCGCCCGACGCACAGCCGGACCAAGCGGTGCAGGTCGTAGAACCCAAGGTCCCGGCCAACTACGCAGTCGTGCTCGGGGCGGCCCCAGCGCGCGTGGCCGCGGCCCGCTGACACGGATCCCTACCGATGAAGATACTGCTTACTTTGCTCGCTCTTGTGGGTCTCGTTCGGTTCGCGCCCGCGACCGCGCAGGACGCGCAGGCACCGGATGCGCTGGTCAAGGACGTCACCCAGGACGTGATCGCCATCGTCAAGCAGGACAAGGATATCCAGTCCGGCAACACGAAGAAAACGATCGCCCTGGTCGAGCAGAAGGTCCTGCCGCACTTCAATTTCACGCGCATGACGGCGCTCGCGATGGGGGTCAACTGGCGCAAGGCAACACCCGACCAGCAGAAGCTGCTCGTCGACCAGTTTCGCACCTTGCTGGTGCGGACCTACTCCACGGCCCTGACGTCGTACCGGAACCAGACGATCGACTTCAAGCCGTTGCGCGTGCAGCCGGCCGACACCGAAGTGACGGTGCGCTCCGAGGTCCGGCAATCCGGCGCCGAGGCGGTGACGATCGACTACAGCATGGAGAAGACGCCCTCCGGCTGGAAGGTGTACGACGTCGTGGTCGGCGGCGTCAGCCTGGTGACGACCTATCGCGACACGTTCGCGAACGAGGTTCGCAATGCCGGCGTCGACGGGCTCATCAAGACGCTTTCCGACAAGAACCGCCAGCTCGATACGAAGAGCGGTTGACGCCCTCGGCCGCGCCCGGTGCGCGGTCGCGACCTCCTCCCCACCCAGGCCGTGTCCCGACGCGAAGGTAACCGACTGCGACTCGACGGTGCGGTGACGACCGAGACCACGGCGCGGGTCCTCGCGGACGCTGCGGAGCAGGTCCGCGACGGCGTGGAGGTAATCGACTTCGCTGCCGTCGCGGAAGTCGACTCGGCCGCAGTCGCACTCGCCCTCGCGCTCGTGCGCGAAGCGCGGCGGCTGGGCCGCCCGATCGAGTTCGCGAATCTCCCGCCGGCGCTCGCGAATCTCGCCACCCTCTACGCGGTCGCCGACTTCATCCCGGTCGCCGGCCGCTGACGCCGTTCGCGTTCGCCGGATGAGCGGCGCCATCGAGATCCGCGGCGTCAGCAAGCGCTACGGCGCGGTTCAGGCGCTCGCCGCCGTCGACCTGGAGATCCGGCGCGGCGAGATCTTCGGGCTCCTCGGCCCGAACGGTGCCGGCAAGACCACGCTCATCAGCATCCTCGCCGGCCTTGCGCGCGCGGATGCCGGCGCGGTGCGGGTGCTCGGGCACGACGTGGTCGCCGATTACCGTGCGGCGCGACGCGTGCTCGGCGTGGTGCCGCAGGAGCTCGTGTTCGATCCGTTCTTCACGGTGCGCGAAACGCTCGCGATCCAGTCCGGCTACTACGGGCTGCGGTCCAACGGTGCGTGGATCGACGAGGTCATGCGCCATCTAGACCTCACCGGGAAGGCCGACGTGAACATGCGCTCGCTGTCGGGAGGCATGAAGCGAAGGGTGCTGGTCGCGCAGGCCCTGGTGCATCGACCGCCGGTGATCGTCCTCGATGAACCGACCGCGGGCGTGGACGTCGAGCTGCGCCAGGGGTTGTGGCAGTTCGTGCGCCGCCTGAACCGCGAAGGCCACACGGTCGTGCTGACCACGCACTACTTGGAGGAGGCCGAGCTGCTGTGTGACCGCATTGCCATGCTCAAGGCCGGGCGCATCGTCGCGCTGGACGCCACGGCAAATCTGATCCGGCGCCACCACGCGCTGTATCTGCGGGTACGCCTCGACGGACCGCTGCCCGACACCCTCCCGGCGCTCCCGGTAAGCTCCGACGCGGGCCTCCACACCTTTCGGCTCGACCACAACACCGAGCTCGAGGCGATGCTCGGCGCGTTCCGGCAGTCGGGCCGCCAGGTGCTCGAGGTCGAGGTCGCACAGCCCGACCTGGAGGAAGTCTTCGTGCAGATCATGCGAGGCGACGGGTGAGGATCGAGAACGGCGATGCCGGACAAGTCGGCGCGGCGCCGCCGGCCGTCCCGGTCGCGCGCTTCTCCGGGCTCCCCACGCTCGTCTACAAGGAGCTGCTGCGTTTCTGGAGGGTCAGCTTCCAGACGGTCGCAGCGCCGATTCTCACCGCGCTCCTTTACCTCCTGATCTTCGGTCATGTGCTCGAAGACCACGTGCGCGTGTACGGGCAGCTCTCGTACACAGCGTTCCTGGTGCCGGGGCTGGTGATGATGTCAATGCTGCAGAACGCTTTCGCAAACAGCTCGTCGAGCCTGATCCAGTCCAAGGTGACCGGAAACATCGTATTCGTGCTACTGCCGCCGCTCTCGTACGTCGAGTTCTTCGCTGCGTACGTGCTGGCCTCCGTAGTGCGCGGGCTCGTCGTCGGCCTCGGCGTGCTCGCGGTCACCGTACCCTTCGCGCACCCGACGGTGGTCCACCCGGTCTGGGCGATCTTGTTCGCGCTCGTCGGTACCGCGGCGCTCGGCGCGATGGGTGTGATCGCCGGCATCTGGGCCGAGAAGTTCGACCAGCTCGCCGGCTTCCAGAACTTCGTGATCGTGCCGTTCACGTTCCTCGCGGGCGTGTTCTACTCGATCCATTCGCTGCCGGTGTTCTGGCAGCAGGTGTCGCGCTTCAACCCCTTCTTCTACATGATCGACGGCTTCCGCTACGGCTTCCACGGGGTGTCCGACGTCAATCCGCTCGCAAGTCTTGGGGTCGCCGGTGCGTTCCTCGCTGTGCTCACCGCGGGTACACTTCTCCTTCTCAGGTCGGGCTACCGGCTGCGACACTGAGAGTGGAGGAGCGTCGATGGTTCGTCCCGAAGACATCCAGACCTACATCGAGCAGGGACTCGAGTGCGAGCTCGTCCGCGTCGCGGGCGACGGCCACCACTTCGAGGCGGTCGTCGTGAGCGCCGCGTTCCGCGGCAAGTCACGGGTGCAGCAGCACCAGCTCGTCTATCGCGCACTGGGCGATCGCATGCGCGAGGAGGTGCACGCGCTGTCGATGCAGACCTTCACGCCCGAGGATTGGACGGCGGCGAGCCGCTAGCCCGTCGTCGCGCGCCATCATTTCGCCAGCATTGCCGGCGAGAATACGCTCTCACGTTTCCTCCGAACGCGAATGGACCAGCTCCTGATCGCCGGCAGCACGCCTCTGCGCGGTGCAGTGCGCGTCTCCGGCGCGAAGAACGCGGCGCTGCCGATCATGTGCGCCGCGCTTCTCGCCGCCGAGCCGTTGCGGCTCACCAACGTTCCACTGTTGCACGACGTGCGCACGATGCTGCGGTTGCTCGAACAAATGGGCATCAAGGCGATGATCGACGGCGCGCGCGTCGACCTGGATGCTGCGCGCCTCGACAAACCGTTCGCGCCGTACGAGCTCGTGAAGACGATGCGGGCCTCGATTCTGGTCCTCGGACCGCTGCTCGCCCGCTGCGGGCACGCGCGCGTGTCGCTGCCGGGTGGCTGCGCAATCGGGCTGCGGCCGGTCGATCAGCACGTGAAGGGCCTGGAGGCGCTCGGAGCCGAGATCCGAGTCGAGCAGGGCTACATCGAGGCGCGCGCCGGACGGCTGAAGGGGACGCGGCACGTGATGGACCTTGTGACCGTGACCGGCACCGAGAATCTGATGATGGCCGCCTGCCTCGCGGACGGCGTGACCGTGCTCGAGAACGCCGCGCGAGAGCCCGAGGTTGTCGACCTGGCGACCTGCCTCAACGCGATGGGCGCGCAGGTCCGCGGTGCGGGCACCGACGTCATCACGGTGGAGGGTGTCGAGCGGTTGTCCGGAGCACATCACTCGATCATGCCGGACCGCATCGAGACCGGCACGTTTCTCGTGGCCGCAGCCGCGACCGGCGGGGCCGTCACCTTGCGCGACACGCGCGCGGGCCTCCTGGACGCGGTGATCGACAAGCTACGCGATGCCGGCGCGACGATTGAGATCGAGAGCGGCTCGATCCGGCTCGAGATGCGCAGCCGGCCGACGAGCGTGAACGTGCGCACGGCCCCTTACCCCGGGTTCCCGACCGACATGCAGGCGCAGTTCATGGCGCTCGACGCCATCGCCGACGGTACCGCGACGGTCACCGAGACGATCTTCGAGAACCGGTTCATGCACGCGCTCGAGCTCGCGCGCCTCGGCGCGGACATCGAGACTTCCGGCAATACCGCAATCGTCCGCGGCGTACCCGGGCTGCAAGGCGCGACCGTCATGGCGACCGATTTGCGTGCATCGGCGAGCCTCGTCATTGCGGGTCTCGTGGCCGCGGGCGAGACGCGCATCGAGCGCATCTACCACCTCGATCGCGGCTACGAGTCGATCGAAGAGAAGCTCTCGGCGCTTGGCGCCCGCATCCGCCGGGTGCACTGAGCGGGCCGGTGGATGCGGGCGCCAAGCGCCTGAGCCGCCCCCGGGCTGCTGCGGTAAACTGCTGTTTTTCCGAGAGCTTCTGTAGCCGTGCCGGGCATCACCATCGCATTGTCCAAGGGACGGATCTTCGACGAAACCCTGCCGCTCCTGACTGCGGTCGGGGTGGCGCCGCGCGAGGATCCGGAGACCTCGCGCAAGCTCATCCTCCCTACCGTACGGCCCGACGTCCGCCTCGTGGTCGTGCGTGCGTCGGACACACCGACCTACGTGCAGTACGGGGCGGCCGACCTCGGGATCGCAGGAAAGGACGTGCTCCACGAGCACGGCGGGGCGGGCCTCTACCAGCCGCTCGACCTGAGGATCGCGGTCTGCCGAATGATCGTCGCCGTGCCCGAGGGCTTTGATTACGCGCACGCAGTCCGGCAGGGCGCCCGGCTGCGCGTGGCAACGAAGTACCTGCGCGCCGCGCGCGAGCATTTCGCCGCCAAGGGCGTGCACGTCGATCTCATCAAGCTCTACGGCTCGATGGAGCTCGCACCGCTCGCCGGCCTCGCGGAGGCCATCGTCGACCTCGTATCGACCGGTAACACGTTGCGCGCGAACGATCTGCGCGTTGTCGAGGAGATCATGCCCGTGTCGAGCCGGCTGATCGTCAATCAGGCTGCCCTGAAGACCAAGCGCTCCGCGATCCAGCCGCTCATCGAGCGCTTCGAGGCCGCCGTCGCCGCCCATGCCTGAGATCGCGCGTCTTTCCACGCGCGAGCCGGAATTCGACACTCGGCTCGACGCCCTCACCGCGCTTGAGGCCTCGCAGGACGAGGCCGTCGATCGCGCGGTGGCAGGGATCATCGCGGACGTGCGCTCGCGCGGGGATGCCGCATTGCTCGAGTACACGCAGCGCTTCGATCGCGTTATGGCGACGCGGGTAGGCGACCTCGAGATCCCGCGCGCGGCTCTCGCTGACGCACTCGCAAGCCTGCCCGGCGACCTCCGCGCGCCGCTCGGCGAAGCCGCCGACCGCATCCGCCGCTTTCACGAGCGCCAGCGCGCCGAATCGTGGAGCTACACGGAGGCCGACGGCACGGAGCTCGGACAGAAAGTGACCGCACTCGATCGGGTCGGGCTTTACGTGCCCGGCGGAAAGGCCGCGTATCCGTCCTCGGTCCTGATGAACGCGATCCCGGCGCGCGTCGCCGGTGTCGGGGAGCTCGTCATGGTGGTCCCGACCCCCGAAGGCATTCGCAACCCCCTGGTGCTTGCCGCCGCATCCCTGGCCGGGGTCGATCGCGTGTTTGCGATCGGCGGCGCGCAGGCGGTCGCGGCACTTGCCTACGGCACCGCGACCGTACCGGCGGTCGACAAGATCGTTGGTCCGGGCAACGCGTACGTCGCGGCTGCGAAGCAACGCGTGTTCGGGGTCGTCGGAATCGACATGATCGCGGGCCCGTCCGAGATCCTCGTGATCTGCGACGGCGCCACCGACCCTGACTGGATCGCGATGGACCTCTTCTCCCAGGCCGAGCACGACGAGGTCGCGCAGGCGATCCTGTTGTCGCCCGATGCGGCCTTCCTCGACCGGGTCGGCGCGAGCATCGGCCGGCAACTCGCGGAGATGCCGCGCCGCGAGGTGATCCGCGCAGCGCTCGCGGCGCGCGGGGCGCTGATTCACGTGCGGGATCTCGAGGAAGCGTGCGAGATCGCGAACCGGATCGCGCCCGAGCATCTCGAGCTTTCGGTGCGTGAGCCGGAAAAATGGCTCCGGCGCATCCGCCATGCCGGCGCGATTTTCGTCGGGCCGTACAGCTCGGAGTCGCTCGGCGACTATTGCGCCGGGCCGAACCACGTGCTGCCGACCTCGCGCACCGCCCGTTTCTCGTCTCCGCTCGGCGTCTACGACTTCCAGAAGCGCTCGAGCATCATCAACGTGTCGCGCGAAGGCGCGCGGACGCTCGGGCGCATCGCGTCCAAGCTCGCCCGCGGCGAGGGCCTGCAGGCGCATGCGCGGTCGGCGGAGTACCGCTTCGGGGAGGGCTCGTGAAGCGCGGGGGCGCGACGAAAGGTCCGGCCGACCTCGTGCGCGAAGAGATTCTCGCGCTCAAGGCGTACCCCGTAGCGTCGGCGTCGGGGATGGTCAAGCTCGACGCCATGGAGAATCCCTATCGCCTGCCCGAACCGTTGCGCGAGGAGGTCGGACGCGCGGTCGCCGCGCTCGCGATCAATCGCTACCCCGATCCCGAGGCGCCGGAGCTGAAGGCGCGGCTGCGCGACGTGTTCGAGATCCCGGCCGACGCCGGACTGCTCATCGGCAACGGTTCCGACGAGATCATCGCGATCCTTGCGCAGACCCTCGCGCGGCCCGACGCAGTGATGCTCGCGCCCGAACCGTCGTTTGCGATGTACAGGATGAACGCGCTCTACACGCGGATGAAATACGTCGGCGTGCCGCTGGAGCGCGACTTCACGCTCGATTCCGGCCGTTTTCTCGACGCGATTGCCGCCCATCGCCCGGCGCTGACGTTCATCGCCTATCCGAACAATCCGACCGGCAATCTGTTTCCGGAGGACGCGGTAGCGCAGATCATCGCGGCCTCTCCCGGCTTCGTCGTGCTCGACGAGGCGTACCACGTGTTCGCCCGCAAAACCTTCATGGGGCGTCTCGCCGAATTCCCGAATCTGATGGTGATGCGCACCGTGTCGAAGCTGGGGCTAGCGGGCGTGCGCCTCGGCTATGCTGCGGCCGCTCCCGACTGGATCCAGGAGTTCGACAAGGTGCGGCCACCCTACAACGTAAGCGTTCTCACACAGTTCGTCGCCGAGCGCGTGCTCGCGCACGCCGGCGCGCTCGAGCAGCAGGCCGCGCGCATCGGGGCCGAGCGCGAGGCGCTTTTCGAGGCCTTGAGCGACCTTCGCGGCGTCACGGCGTTTCCGAGCGAGGCGAACTTCATCCTGGTGCGCGTCGCCGACGCCGACGCGGTCAACGCACGGCTGAAGGCGCGCAAGATCCTCGTCCGCAACGTGCACGGCAGCCATCCTTTGCTCGCCAACTGCCTGCGGCTCACCGTCGGCACGCCGGGCGAGAACCAGTTGCTGCTCGACGCCCTCACTGCGAGCCTGTAGACCCATGAGAACCGCATCCGTGACTCGCAAGACCGCCGAGACCGCCATCTCGGTGACGCTGAACCTGGACGGGGTCGGGAAGGCGAAGCTCGCCAGCGGCGTGCCGTTCCTCGACCACATGCTCGACCAGGTGGCGCGCCACGGCATGATCGACCTCGACGTGGCCGCGAAGGGCGACCTGCACATCGACGCGCACCACACCGTCGAGGACGTCGGCATCACCATCGGACAGGCCGTGGCGAAGGCGCTCGGCGACAAGAAAGGGATCCGGCGCTTCGGGCACGCTTACGTGCCACTCGACGAAGCCTTGTCGCGCGTCGTCATCGATTTTTCCGGACGTCCCGGGCTCGAGTTCCACGTTCCCTTCACGCGCGGCCTGATCGGAGAGTTCGACGTCGACCTGGTGCACGAGTTCTTCCAGGGATTCGTCAACCACGCGCAGGCGACGCTGCACGTCGACAACCTGCGCGGTGCGAACGCGCACCATCAGGCCGAGACCGCGTTTAAGGCGTTCGGGCGCGCGCTCCGCATGGCCGTCGAGCTCGATCCGCGTGGGGCGGGCGCGGTGCCGTCGACCAAAGGTACGCTCTGACCGTCCAAGCGTCGCGGCAGTTCCGCTCATGAGCACAATTGCGGTGATCGACTACGGCATGGGCAACCTGCGCTCGGTGTCCAAGGCTGTCGAGCACGTTGCCCCGGATGCGCGGGTGGTCGTTACCGCCGAGGCCGCCGCGGTGGACGCCGCCGCGCGCGTGGTGTTCCCCGGCCAGGGCGCCATGCCCGATTGCATACGCGAGCTCGAGCGTGCCGGGTTGCGCGACGCCGTCGTGCGCGCGACACGCGGTAAGCCCCTGCTCGGAATCTGCATTGGTGCGCAGATGCTGTTCGACTGGAGCGCGGAGGGAGACACCCCGGGGCTCGGCATCTTCCGGGGCAAGGTCGTTCGTTTTCCGCACGACCGGCTCCACGAGGCGCCGGGCGGGCCTCTCAAGGTGCCGCACATGGGCTGGAATCGGGTGCGACAGAGCGCGACGCACCCGCTCTGGCGCGGGATCCTGGACGACGATCGATTCTACTTCTGCCACAGCTACTTTTTCGTTCCGGAGGACCCGGGGCTCGGCTGCGGGGCGAGCGAGCATGGCGTCCCCTTTACGTGCGCGGTGGCGCGCGATAACATCTTCGCGGTACAGTTCCACCCCGAGAAGAGCCACACGGCGGGATTGCAGCTCCTCGCGAACTTCGTCTCCTGGAACCCATAACCACTCATCCGTAATGGCGCCGCGCGCGCCGTCCCGCCTGTCCCCAACGACAGCTCCTGCCCGCGACCAGCGATGGTCATCATTCCGGCAATCGACGTGAAGGACGGCCGCTGCGTGCGGCTGAAGCAGGGCGACATGTCCACCGCGACCGTCTATTCCGAGGACCCCGTCGCGGTGGCCAGGCACTGGCTCGCACAGGGCGCGCGCCGCCTGCACGTCGTCGACCTCAACGGGGCTGCAGCGGGCCGCCCGAAGAACGAGGGCGTGATCCGGGAGATCGTCAAGGCCGTCGGCGACTCGATCCCGGTGCAGCTCGGCGGCGGGATCCGCGACCTGGACACGATCGAGAAGTACCTCGACGGCGGGGTCGCCTACGTCGTCATCGGTACCGCGGCGGTGAAGAACCCGGGCTTCCTGCACGATGCGTGCACCGCGTTCGGCGGGCACATCATCGTCGCCCTCGACGCGAAGGACGGGAAGGTTGCGGTGGAGGGCTGGTCCAAGCTGACCGGACACGACGTCGTCGACCTCGCGAAGAAATTCGAAGAGTACGGCGTCGAGGCGGTGCTCTACACCGACATCGGTCGCGACGGCATGCTTACCGGCGTGAACCTCGAGGCAACCGTGAAGCTCGCCCGCGAGCTGCGCGTGCCGGTGATCGCGAGCGGCGGGCTCACCGGCCTCGCGGACGTGGAGCAGCTCTGCGCGATCGAGTCGGAAGGCATCATGGGCGTGATCACCGGCCGCGCGCTGTATCAGGGCACCGTCGACTTCAAGGCGGCGCAGGCCAAGGCGGACGCCCTCAGTGAAGGGGGAACGGAGCAGGGCGAAGGTTAATCCCCCGCCAGGACCGCTCTTCCGCATGCCGCTCGCCAAACGCATCATTCCCTGCCTGGACGTCAACGCCGGGCGCGTCGTGAAGGGCGTGAACTTCGTGAACCTGCGCGACGCCGGCGACCCGGTGGAGGTTGCGCGCCGCTACGACGAGCAGGGCGCCGACGAGTTGTGCTTCCTCGACATCACCGCGAGCTCCGACGAGCGGGACACCATCGTCCACGTCGTCGCGGACGTTGCGGCCCAGGTCTTCATTCCGCTCACGGTCGGCGGCGGCGTGAGGAGCGTGTCCGACGTCCGGCGGCTACTGAACGCGGGCGCCGACAAAGTCTCGATCAATACCGCCGCGGTCCAGAATCCGCAACTCATCGAAGAGGCGGCGGGGCGCTTCGGATCGCAATGCATCGTGGTGGCGATCGACGCCAAGCGCGTCGCCGATCACTGGGAAGTGTTCACGCACGGCGGCCGCAGGCCGACCGGCCTCGACGCGGTCGCCTGGGCGCGTCGGATGCAGTCGGCGGGTGCAGGCGAGCTGCTCCTCACCAGCATGGATCGCGACGGTACGCGCGCGGGCTTCGACCTGCCCCTCACCCGCGCGGTGTGCGAGGCGGTCGACATCCCGGTGATCGCGAGCGGCGGGGTCGGCACGCTCGACCATCTCGCGGCCGGGGTGCTCGAGGGCAAGGCCGATGCGGTGCTCGCCGCCAGCATCTTCCACTACGGCGAGCACACGGTGCGCGAGGCGAAGGTGCTGATGGCCGCGCGCGGCATCGAGGTGAGGCTCTGAGCCGGCGGGCGACCACCATGAACTGGCTCGACGCAATCAAGTGGGACGAGCGCGGCCTCGTGCCGGCGATCGCGCAGGACGCGCAGACCGGCCGGGTGTTGATGTTCGCCTGGATGGATCGCGCGGCGCTCGCGGCCACCGCGCAGACGGGCGAGGCGGTGTACTACTCGCGGTCGCGCGAGCGCCCGTGGCGCAAGGGCGAGGACTCCGGCCACGTCCAGCGGGTGCGCGAGATCCGCATGGACTGCGACAACGACGTCGTGCTGCTCAAGGTCGAGCAGGTGGGCGGGATCGCGTGCCACACGGGCCGCCCGGCGTGCTTCTTCCACAAGCTCGTGGATGGACGCTGGGAAACGGTCGAGGCGGTCCTGAAGGACCCGGCAGAGATATACGGGCGGAAGGGGTAAGCCGATGGGAACGGACAAAGCCATGGCCGACGTGCTGGAGCGGCTCGCCGACGTGATCGAGAGCCGAAAGGGCGCGGATCCGGACGCATCGTACGTGGGCCGCCTGCTCGCGCGGGGCGAGGACTCCGTGCTGAAGAAGATCGGGGAGGAGGCGACCGAGCTCGTCATGGCGGCGAAGGACGGCGAGCGTCTGCGCATCGTCGAGGAGACGGCCGACCTCTGGTTCCACTGCCTGGTCGCGCTGGCGCACTACGGCCTGCGGCCGTCCGACGTCCTGATGGAATTGCGGCGACGGGAGGGCATTTCGGGCATCGACGAAAAGGCCGCGCGCCAAGATGGCATCCGCATCGAGGCGGAGCGCAAGGGATGACGGGCGACGCGGCGACCGCCGGCGTGGACCTGGCGGCGAGCTGCCTCTTCTGTAAGATCGTGCGCGGTGAGATCCCCTCGAAGCGCGCCTACGAGGACGATCTCGTGCTCGCCTTCCACGACATCCGGCCGGTCGCCCCCGTTCATGTCCTGGTCATTCCCAAGGTGCACGTCGCGTCGCTCGCCGAATGCGGCACCGAGCACGTTGCGGTCCTGGGCCGGATGCTGGCGGTCGCGCCCCGGCTCGCCCGGGAGCTCGGGGCGACCGACGGCTTCCGGACGATCGTCAACACGGGGCGGGACGGCCGGCAGGAGGTGTATCATTTGCACATGCACGTGATCGGCGGTCGCGACACCGGGCCGATGATCGTACGGACCTAGCGAGGTAACACCATGGGTTCCTTCAGCATCTGGCATTGGCTGATAGTCCTGCTCATCATCGTTCTCGTCTTCGGGACGAAGAAGCTGCGCAACATCGGCGCGGATCTCGGCGGCGCGGTCAAGGGGTTCAAGGAGGGCGTGAAAGGCTCCGGCGACGGCGCAGAGTCGCCCACGCAGCCCCAGCAACAAGTGACCGGCCGCACCATCGAGGCCGAGGTCAAGAAGGAGTCGAGCACCAAGGCCTGACCGCGCGCCAACCGCGCGCGGCGGGTCGAAGAGGATGCCGGGGCGACCCGGCGTCTTTTTTTCGACGCTGCTTCCCCGCACCGCCCGAGCCGCTCCCGACCCGCCGTCATGTTCGACATTGGATTCTCCGAGCTGCTGGTCATCCTGGTCGTCGCCCTGCTCGTCATCGGGCCGGAGCGGTTGCCCAAGGTCGCGCGCACCGCCGGGCTCCTCTTTGGTCGCCTGCAGCGGTACGTGAACGACGTGAAGGCCGACATCCAGCGCGAAATCGAGCTCGACGAGCTGAAGAAGCTGCGTTCCCAGTTCGAGGACGCCGCGCGCTCCGTGGAGCAGTCGGTGAACGAGGTCGGGCGGGAGATCACCGCAGCGTCCGACGACCTCAACCGTACGATCGGGGGCGACGCGCACACGCCCGCAACCCCGCCGGCCGCGCTGCCGGACGGCGCGCCCGCCGCGGGCGGCGGGACGACGCCGGCTTCGACGACCTCGACCGAAGCGAAAGTCTAGCCGCGCGCCGCCGCGGCCTCCGCAATGACGTCCCAGCAGGACACGTTCATCTCGCACCTCGTCGAGCTTCGCGACCGGCTGCTGCGGTCGATTCTCGCGATCGCGCTCGTCTTCATCGTGCTCTTCATCTACCCCGGATCAGGGCCGATCTACGATTTCCTGGCGGCACCGCTGATGCACGCGCTGCCCGAGGGCACGAAGATGATCGCGACCGGCGTCATCACGCCGTTCCTGGTACCGGTCAAGATCACCGCGTTCGCGGCACTGTTCATCGCGCTCCCGTACGTCTTGTACCAGGCCTGGGCCTTCGTCGCGCCGGGTCTGTACACGCACGAGAAGCGACTCGTGCTCCCGCTCGTGATCGCGAGCACGGCGCTGTTCCTGCTCGGCGTCGCCTTCTGCTACTACTTCGTCTTCGGCAAAGTATTCACCTTCATCAACAGTTTCGCGCCCCAGAGCATCACGCCGGCCCCCGACATCGAGGCCTACTTTAGCTTCGTGCTGACCATGTTCCTCGCGTTCGGAGTGACCTTCGAGATTCCGGTCGTGGTCGTGGTGCTCGCCCGTGCGGGCATTGTCACGCTCGACCAGCTCAAGCAGGCGCGGCCCTACATGATCGTCGGCGCGTTCGTGGTGGCCGCAGTCGTCACCCCGCCCGACGTGCTCTCGCAGATCCTGCTCGCCGTGCCGATGTGGCTGCTCTACGAGCTCGGCATCTTCGTCGCGCGCTTCGTGGCGAAGCCGGCGGGGGCATCCGACTGGAAGGCACCGAGCGACGCCGAGAAGGAGCGCGAGCTCGACAAGGCCGATGCGGAACGCCAGGATCTCAAGTGACCGTGCACCCACCGCCGGACTCCGGGTTGCGCCGGAGTAGCGGAGTTCTCACGGCCCGCCCTGGGTGCGCGGCCCGCTCTCCTTCAACTTGCGCGCGAGGTCCCCGCTCATCACCGAGCGCAACGCGAACCGGATCGCAAGGCTCTCCCTCAGCAGCGCGCGCAGCGCGTCGTGCGGCCACGCGAGACAGCGCATCGGCGTGGCGACGCGCACCGTCGCCGACGCGACGTCGTGCGTGAGAAAGCTCACTTCGCCGAGGAACTCGAGTCCCGAGGTGTACCGGATCGGCCGGCCGTCGATCTCGATCGCCGCCGCGCCGTCGCAGACGAGCAGCACGTCGCGCACCGGCTTGCCCTGCTCGGTCACCAGCGTGCCTGGATCGATTGTCAGCCAGCGGCCGGCCTTGAGCAGCTGCGCGAAGTCCACCAGGGAGAGCTGCGGGAACAGCGTCTTGTGCAGCGACCGCTCCTCCTCGGTGAGCTTGATGGCGCGGCTCTCCCGATAGAGGAGGAAGATCCGCACCGCATTGATCGCGATGAACACGCAGTTCCAGAAGACCGAGATCCAGAGCATCTCGGTGCGGGTGAAGAGGTAGGTGATCCAGGTCAGCGACGAGACGATCGAGAGCGTGCGCAGCCACACGATGTCCTTCACCGTGTAGGCGATGCATGTCAGCACAAACGCGAGATTGCCGATCAGGTCGACGAGTGCGATGGCGGGCACGGCGGACCTCCCTAACGCGAGGCCGCTAGGGTAACCGACCGGGGAGCGCGGACGTCGCCCGCGCGCGCGGACCTAGCGCGGCGCGGGGCGCCGCTGCGCGGGCGGTCGCTTGCCGACCGTCACGGCGACCTCGACCTCGCTTTGGGTGCGGCGAAGCTTGAGCGTCGCCTGGCTGCCGGGCGCGAGCGCCGCGACCGCGTCGAGCATCGCGGCCGGGTCGCGCGTCGCGCGGCCGTTCACCGAGACCAGCACGTCGCCGGGCTTCACGCCGCCCTTCTCGGCCGGGCCGTTGCGCTCGACACCCGCGATCAGGACGCCCGCGCCGCCCGGGATCTTGAACGACTCGGCGAGCTCGGGCGTCACTTCCTGCGCCTGGATGCCGATGTATCCGCGCGTGACCGCGCCCTCCGCGATGATCTGCTCCATCACGGTGCGCGCGGTCGAGACGGGGATCGCAAAGCCGATGCCGATCGAGCCGCCGGTGCCAGACAGGATCACCGTATTGATGCCGATCAGGTTGCCCACGGTGTCGACGAGCGCGCCGCCGGAGTTGCCCTGGTTGATCGCCGCATCGGTCTGGACGAAATTCTCGTAGGTGCTGACCCCCAGGCCGGTGCGCCCGAGCCCCGAGACGATGCCCATCGTCACCGTCTGGCCGACGCCGAACGGGTTGCCGATCGCGAGCACGACGTCGCCGACGCGCACCGCTTCCAGCGCGCCGAAGGTGATCGCCGGCAAGTCGTCACGATCCACCTTGAGCACGGCGAGATCGGTCTCGAGGTCGCTGCCCACCACCTTCGCGCGCAACCGCGTCTGGCTGTCGGCGAGAAGCACCTCGATCTGATCCATGCCTTCGACAACGTGGTTGTTGGTGAGCACGTAGCCCTTCGGGCTCACGATCACGCCCGATCCCAGGCTCGCCGTTCGACGCCCCTCGCCGAGCGAGTCGCCGAAGAAGCGGCGGAACAGCGGATCGTCGGTGAACGGATGCCTCTGGGGCTTCGCCGTACCCGAGGTGAAGATGTTCACGACCGCGGGCGCCGCCTTCGCCACCGCGTCGTTGTACGAGCCCGGCCTGGCGCCCGAGGCCGGCGCAGGTGCGGCCTGATTGACGACGACCGGTGCCTCGCGCGGCGCCTCGCGGGAGGCGAGCCACTCCGGCTTGAGCGTCGTCACGACGAAGAGCGCCGCGAGCGCGACGGTCGCGGTCTGCGCGAAGATGAGCCAGAGCTTCCTGATCGTCATGATCCGGGTGGAGGTGCGCTGAGGCGGGGCGCTCGCCGCGACTACAATGCGTCGCGGAACGACGCGCTGAGGGAGTGAGCGACGATGCTACGCGACGAACTGGCCCGCCATCTCGACCAGCTCCTCGACGCCTCCCGTGTCAAGGATTATTGCCCAAACGGGTTGCAGGTGGAAGGTCGCGCCGAGATCGCCTCGCTCGTCACCGGGGTAACCGCGAGCGCTGCGTTGATCGAGGCCGCGGCGGCGGCCGGCGCCGACGCTTTGCTCGTGCACCACGGCTACTTCTGGCGCGGCGAGGACCCGCGCCTCATCGGCGCGCGCAAGCGCCGCATCGAGCTGCTGCTCGCGGCAGGGATCAACCTGTTCGCCTATCACGTTCCGTTGGACCTTCATCCGGAGCTCGGCAACAACGCGCAGCTCGCCGCGCGGCTCGGGCTCGCGCAGGAGGGGCGCACCGGAGACCAGGATCTGGTGGCTTACGGGACTGTCACTGCGGGGACGGTCGCCGCGCTCGATCTAGCCACGTTTGCCGCACACGTCGGTGTGCAGCTTGGCCGCGAGCCGCTGGTGATCGGCGATCCGGGGCGAGCCGTGCGCCGCATCGCGTGGTGCACCGGCGCGGCACAGGGCTACTTCGAGACGGCCGTCGCGCTTGGCGTCGACGTCTATCTGACCGGCGAGATTTCGGAGCAGCACGTGCACCTCGCGCGCGAAACCGGCGTGGCCTTCGTCGCGGCAGGCCACCATGCCACCGAGCGGTTCGGCGTTCAGGCGGTCGGCGCGCACCTCGTGCAGAGGTTTGGCCTCCGCCACCGGTTCATCGACGTGCCGAGCCCGGTCTAGCGGCGCTCCGCCGGCCGGGTCGATTTCACGCATCGACTCAAGGCCTTACGAGCAAAAACTTTCTTTTCAAGGGGGGCTTCCGCTATAATCCGCGGCGCTCCCGCCGCCGCAGAACGACAGCTGCCCTTTTTTTGCCCGATTTCACTCTCTTTCTCCCTACTAAGAGCGAACTCCTGTCATGAGCAACTCCTCCGAAGCCACGCTCCCGCCCGGCTCTGCAGACGCGGATGATGTCGACGCCGGCCGCCGCCGGCTGCTCGTCGCAACCTGCGTCGCGGGTGGCGCCGCCACTGCAGCGGTCGCCTGGCCGTTTCTCGCGAGCATGGAACCGTCGGAGCGCGCCAAGGCGCTCGGCGCGCCGGTTGAAGCCGACATCTCCGCGCTCGAGCCCGGCCAGCAGATGATCGTCGAGTGGCAGGGCAAGCCGGTGTGGATCGTCCGTCGCACGAAGGAGATGCTCGCGACGCTGACGAAGGACGCCGCACTGCTCGCCGACCCGAACTCGAAACGCTCGGAGCAGCCGGCCGCGGCCCAGAACGACTACCGCTCGCTCAAACCCGAGTTCATGGTGATGGTCGGCATCTGCACCCACCTCGGCTGCTCGCCCACGGCGAAATTCGCGCCGAACGACCCGAGCATGGGCGCCAACTGGCCCGGCGGGTTTCTCTGCCCCTGCCACGGCTCGAAGTTCGATCTGGCCGGCCGCGTGTACGCGAACATGCCCGCGCCCGACAACCTGCCCGTGCCGAAGTACAAGTACCTGTCCGAGACGAAGCTTCTCATCGGCGACGACAGCAAAGGGGCCTAAACGATGGAGCAAGCGCGCACAACCGCGGCAAGCGCCACGCCGCCCGTGAAGCAGCACTGGGCGAACGAGCTGATGGACTGGGTGAACGCCCGGTTCCCGCTGACCGCCCTGTGGGAGAGCCAGTGGGGCAAGTACGTCGCGCCGAAGAACTTCAACTTCTGGTACTACTTCGGCTCGCTTGCCGCGATGGTCCTCGCGCTGCAGATCATCACCGGCATCTTCCTCACCATGAACTACAAGCCCGACGCGAACCTCGCGTTTGCCTCGGTCGAGTACATCATGCGCGAGGTGCCGTGGGGCTGGCTGATCCGGTACCTGCACTCGACGGGCGCTTCGGCGTTCTTCATCGTCGTGTACCTGCACATGTTTCGCGGGTTGCTGTACGGCTCGTACCGCAAACCGCGCGAGCTCACTTGGATCTTCGGCTGCCTGATCTTCCTCTGCCTGATGGCGGAGGGGTTCTTCGGTTACCTGCTTCCCTGGGGTCAGATGTCGTACTGGGGCGCGCAGGTGATCGTGAACCTGTTCGCCGCCATTCCGGTCATCGGACCGGATCTCGCCATCTGGATCCGCGGCGACTACGTGATCGGTGACGCAACGCTCAACCGGTTTTTCGCCTTCCACGTCATCGCGGTCCCGCTGGTGCTGATCGGCCTGGTCGCGGCGCACCTGATGGCGTTGCACGAGACCGGCTCGAACAACCCCGACGGCGTCGAGATCAAGAAGCAACCGAAGGATCCCGCCACCGGCCTGCCGCTCGACGGCATCTACTCCCACCCGCTGTACTCGGTGAAGGACGTCTTCGGGATGACCGTCTTCCTGCTGGTCTTCTCGATCATCGTGTTCTTCGCGCCGGAGATGGGCGGGTACTTCCTCGAGTACAACAACTTCATCCCGGCCGACCCGCTCAAGACGCCGTCGCACATCGCTCCGGTCTGGTACTTCACCCCCTACTACTCGGTTCTGCGCGCGACGACCACCGAGCTGATGTACGTGCTTGCCGTGGGGCTCGTCGGGCTGGTGCTCTTCTACTGGCGCGAGATCCCGCGGAAGCTGCGGCCGATCGTACTCGGGGCGACAGCGGTTCTCCTGGTCGGTTTCTATTTCATCGACGCGAAGGTGTGGGGCGTGGTGCTGATGGGCGCCGCGGTGCTGATCTTCTTCCTGCTGCCGTGGCTCGACCGCGCGCCGGTCAAGTCGATCCGTTACAAGGGCCCGCTCTACAAGAGCGCGCTCGCGATCTTCGTGGTCGCGTTCCTCGTTCTCGGCTACCTCGGCACAGAGGCGCCTACCCCGACGTTCACGCGCATCGCGCAGGTCGGCACGCTGCTCTACTTCGCGTTCTTCGTGCTGATGCCCTGGTACTCGAAGATTGACTTCTACAAGCCCGAGCCGGCGCGGGTGACGAAATGAGCAGACTCGCACGCATCCTCATCGTCGCGGCGATTGGCCTGGCGGCGGCGGTCCCCGCGCGTGCCGCGGAGACGGGCTGGAAGGTCGATCGAGTCGAAATGAGTCTCACCGACAATGCAAGCCTGCAGGCCGGCGCGCGCACCTTCGTCAACTACTGCCTCGGCTGCCACGGCGCCTCGCTCGTGCGCTACAACGCCCTGCGCCAGCTCGGCCTCACCGACGAGCAGATCAAGGACAACCTGATGTTCACGGCCGAGAAGGTCGGGATGCCCATGGCGACGGCCATGTCCGCTAGGGACGGCAAGGAGTGGTTCGCCTCCGCTCCCCCGGACCTGTCGGTGGTCGCCCGTGCACGCGGCGCCGAGTGGCTGTACACCTATCTGCGCACGTTCTACCGCGATTCCGCCTCGCCGACGGGATGGAACAACGCCCTGTTCCCGAACGTCGCGATGCCGAACGTCCTCTGGAGGCTGCAGGGCGAGCGGGTGCTCAAGCAGGAGCCGGCGATGCGGGACGGCAAGCCCGTGAGCGACGGGCACGGCGGTACTGTGATGATCTCGAAGTTCGAGACGCTCGTGCCCGGCACGATGACCCCGCAGCAGTACGACGAGACGGTCCGCGACCTGGTGGCCTTCATGGTGTGGATGGGAGAGCCGAACCAGGTGCAGAGAAAGCAGGTCGGGATCTGGGTGCTGTACGTGCTCACGATCCTGGTTTTCATGACGTACTTCCTCTACAAGTCGTACTGGAAGAACGTTCACTAGCCCGCATTTGAGCAGGGCGCGGGCCGTGTCCGCGCCCGGCCCGCTTCGCAGGCGTCCCGCGTGGCGTCAAAGGTAGCCCAATGATGAACCTCTATTCCGGAACGACCTGCCCGTTCTCGCAGCGCTGCCGCATCGTGCTGTACGAGAAGGGGATGGATTTCCAGATCATCGATGTCGACATGTACAACAAGCCGGAAGACATCGCGGTGATGAACCCGTACGGCCGTCTTCCGGTGCTCGTGGAGCGCGACCTCATTCTGTACGAAGCGAACATCATCAACGAGTACATCGACGAGCGCTTCCCGCATCCCCAGCTCATGCCGGCCGATCCGGTCATGCGCGCGCGGGCGCGACTATTCCTGTTCAACTTCGAGGTGGAGCTGTTCAGCCAGATCGACGCGCTCGAGCAAGGCAACGCGAAGCAGCAGGACAAGGCGCGCAGCCACGTCTCCGACCGTCTGACCGAGCTCGCGCCGGTCTTCACGAAGCAGAAGTACATGCTCGGCGACGAGTTCTCGATGCTCGATGTGGCGATCAGCCCGCTGCTATGGCG
Organism: uncultured beta proteobacterium; assembly: GCA_963747775.1. GTDB lineage: Bacteria > Pseudomonadota > Gammaproteobacteria > Burkholderiales > SG8-39 > JAGVSZ01. Next base: position 436,028 of record CAVVGT010000007.1, on the reverse strand, counting down.
GCTCGACTACTACAGCGTGAGTCTGCCCAAGTCGGCCGCCCCGCTGATGAAATACGCCGAGCGCCTGTTCAGCCGCCCGGCGTTCATCGACGCCCTGACGCCGTCCGAGAAGGTCATGCGGAAATAGCCGCGGGGGAAATACGGCACACCCGGTTCCCTGCCGCCCGCCCCGCCTCGCGGCCCCGCGGTACACTGCCCGCCACCTGCCGTACCGCCCGGCCGTGAACGAGACCTCCACCAAGCCCTACCTGCTGCGCGCCCTCTACGAGTGGTGCGTCGACAACGGCTTCACGCCTTACATCTCCGTCGTGGTCGATGCGACCACGCGCGTTCCCGCCGAATTCGTACGCAACGGCGAGATCGTGCTCAACATCGGCCCGCTTGCGGCGAACCGGCTCAAGATGAGCAACGAGGCGATCGACTTCTCGGCGCGTTTCGGCGGCGTCGCGAGGGAGCTGTCGATCCCAGTCGCCCAGATCGCCGCGCTCTATGCGCGCGAGAATGGGCACGGGATGTCGTTCGAGATCGATCGCACGAAAACACCGTGGGAGGCGAGCGGGGATGCGGCCGTCGAGCCCCCTGCGTCGCCCGAGCCGGCGGCCCCGGCGCCCGGCGGCAAGCCCACCCTTCGCGTCATCAAGTGACCGCGCGGCGCGCCGCGAGCAACGGCGCCGGCAAGGTCATTCCGGCAAACACCGGGACCCAGGCGGCCCGGGCCCGCCTCGTATAATTCGCCGCAGCCGGCTTAGCTCAGTTGGTAGAGCAACCGCCTTGTAAGCGGTAGGTCCCGGGTTCGATTCCTGGAGCCGGCACCGAACACGACCTCGCCAAATCCCCATCGAGCGCTGCTTATGCGAGATCCGCCGCGGCCTGCTCCGCCCGCAGCCGCCGCGCGTACAGGTGCCGCGCCCGTAGTCGACGGTCGATCACGATCGCGCTGAGCGCCGCGCCCACCACCATTGCCACGCCCAGGAGTGGAAGCACTAGCGCCAGGCCCGGGACACCGGCCACCGCGCCGCCGACGAACAGCATCAGCACGCTCACCAACGGATGCAGATTGAGGCTCTTGCCCACGGTCGCCGGCATGAACACGAAATCGTCCAGCAGCCGCACGAAGATGAAGAGCATGATGGCCCAGTACGCCATCTTCGGGTCCTGCGGGAAGTCGGTCGCCGCCACCAGCACGACGAGCAGGCAGCCCGCGATCGAGCCGACGTAAGGGACCCAGGCAAGCACCGCTGCGACGAGCGCGAGCAGCCAAGCGCCCGGCAGCCCGAGGGCCCACAGACCGAGGCCGAGCGCGACCGTGTCGAGCACGGTGAGCTTCATCAGCCCGGCGAAGTAGGCGCGGCCGGTCTGGTGCATCTTGTGCAGCAGATCGAGCGTCTTCTCGAAGTACGCGTTGGGCACGGCGCGCGCGAGAAAGCCGTGAAACCGCCGTCCGTCGCGCAGGAAGAAGAATGCTAAGAACGGCCCGAGCAGCATCGCCGGCAGCCAAGCGAGGATGGACACTGCGAGCGGCTGCACCTGCCGCTCGACGAACGTGTTCGAGTAGTCGTTGAGCCAGGTGGTGACGCTTGCCGCCAGGTTGGCGCGCGCCAGCACCGACCACCGCGCCTCAAGCACGGCGAGCGTGCGCTCCAGCAACTCCGCGCCGCCTCGGATGTAGCGCTCGACGCCGGCCTGCCAGTCCTCGGCGCGCGCGCCCGCCCAAGCGAGCAACGCCAACGTCGCGGCCATCAGGACGATCAGGAACGCCGAGGTGACGAGCGCCGCGGAGCCCTGCCGCGACAGTCCTGCATACATGAGCCGCCGCATCGGCGGGTCGAGCGCGTACGACAGGACCAGCGCCATCAGCGCCGGCACCACCAGCCACAGGATGTGGTTGAGCGCGACCAAGAGCAGGCAGGTCGCGGCAAAGATGCCGGCCCATGCGACCGGGCCGGGGCCGCTCCGGTGTCCGTCGACCGGCGTTGCGCCTTCGGCGGCGCTCACAGTACCGTGCCCCGCAGGCGCCGGCCGAGATGGCGCGCGAACTGGAACAGGACCCGGTTGGAAAGCTTGGTTTCGGTTTCCAGCAGGGACAGGAAATCGCTGCCGAAGAACACCGCAAGCCGACACGGGTCCAGGGCGCGCGCCTGCGCCGCGCGCGGGGCGCTGTCGAGGAGCGCGAGCTCGCCGAAGAACCCGCCCGCCCCGATCTCCGCGATCGGATTCTCCGGTCGGCCCTGGCGGCAGATCAGCACCCGGCCGGTGCGCACGATGTAGAGCGCGTTGCCGTCGTCGCCTTCGTCGAAGATCACTTCGCCCGCGAGATACTCGCGCTCGTGGAGGACGCCCTGCACGATCTTGAGATCGCGCACCGACAGGTCCGAGAACAGCGGTAGCGCCTTCAGGTGCTTGAGGTCGCTGCCGACGCCGGGACGGAGGAAACCGAACATGAGGCTAGTCCGGAGAGACGCGAGGGTTCACCGGCACCGCAACGAAGGCAACGACCCGAAACGGAAGGTCGCTGAAGATCGTTCGCTTCGGGTCCTCGATCCTGCTCGTCCTGCGGTACGCCGGCATGGGGTCTCCACGACGCTTGAGGGCGCCATTCTAAGGTGTTCAGAGACCCCGCGGACTCGGGCGGAGTCTGTCGCTTCGGCACTCTCTCGCCGGCCGTGGTCTATCCTTAGGGCGGAACCGAGGCGCGAGCCGGGATGAAGCCCCCATCCGTCAGCCTGCGCGCGATGCTCTTCGCGATGATCGCGGCCGCCATCGTGCCGCTGGCCGTCCTGCTGCCGCTGGCCGGGTGGTACGTCGCCACCGATCTGCCGGATCAGGAGGCGCTCGTCCCCGTCTATCGCGCACTTCGGGTGTCGCTCGTCTTCGCGGCGCTCGTTGTTCTCGGGGCGCTGGCGCTCGCGTGGTTCGTCGCCCGCCGGCTGAGCCGGCCGGTCGCCGGCATCGTGTCGGCGATGCAGCGTGCAGCGTCGGGCGCAACCGATGCCGTCGCGCCCGAGAGCGGCCCGCGCGAGATCGCGCTCATCGGCGCCGAATTCAATCGGATGATCGCGGCGCGCGCGCGGCTCGAACAGGAACGGCACGAGGCGCTCGTGCGCGCCGAAGCGCACGAGCGCCGGCTGGGCGAGATCTTCGAGACGATCGCCGAGGGTGTCCTGATCCTCGGACCGGACGGGCGCTACGAGCTCGCGAACCGTGCCGAGGAAGTGCTGCTCGGCGTTCCCCGGGACCGCATCATCGGTGTTCGCTTCGACGAGGTGTCCTGGAGTCGCGTTGCCGCCGACGGCTCTCCGTTCGACCTCGAGGATCATCCCTTTGAGCGGTTGCGCCGCGGTGAGCCGGCGGTGCGCGATCAGGTGTTCCAGATCGTCACCCCGCAGGGACGCTCGCGGGTGGTTTCGGTGAACGCGGCCGCGCTGCGCGATGTGGCCGGCAACTTCGACGGCATCGTCATGACGGGCGTGGACATCACCGAGCGGAAGAGCGCCGAGCGGCGGCTCGCCGACGTCATCGAGGCCCTAGGCGAGGGCCTCATCCTGATCGGGCCGGACGGCCGCTACCAGCTCGCCAACCGCGCCGAGGAAGAGCTGCTGGGCGTGACGCGCGATCGCATCGTGGGCCTCCGGTTCGACGCGGTTTCGTGGAGCCGCTTTACGGCGGACGGCGCGCCGTTCCGCGTCGAGAACCATCCGTTTGCGCGGCTCGCCCGCGGCGAGCCGGCCGTGCGCGACTACGAAATGCAGCTCGTCACCCCGCAAGGCCGCGCACGTACCGTGCTCGCGAGCGCGATGCCGCTGCACGACGCGGCCGGCAACTTCGACGGCGCCGTTCTGACGGCGATCGACATCACCGCGCGGAAGGCGGCCGAGCGGCGCTTGCGCGACATCATCGAAACGATGGCCGAGGCGGTGATGATCATCGGCGCCGACGGGAGCTACGAGCTCGTCAACCGCGAGGCGGAGGAGCTGCTCAACCGGCCGCGCGAGCGCATCGTCGGCATGCGCCAGGGCGATATGCCCTGGGCCCGCCTCACGGTGGACGGCCGCCCGCTGCGGGTGGACGAGCTGCCGCTCGAGCGGCTGCGCCGCGGCGAGCCGGCGCTGCACGGGTACGAATTTCAGCTGGTGCTGCCGGAGGGCCCGCCGCGGACGATCCTGATCAACGCCGGGCCGTTGCGCGACGCGGCCGGCAATTTCACCGGCGTCGTCCTGTCCGGGTTCGACATCACCGAGCGGAAGGCCGCCGAGCGGCGGCTCGCGGAGTACTCGGCGCGGCTCGGGACGCTGTCGCGCCGCATGCTTACGGTCCAGGAGGAAGAGCGACGGGCGGTGGCGCGCGAGCTGCACGACGAGCTCGGTCAGGTGCTCACCGCGGTCAGGCTCAATCTCCAGACGCTGCGTCGGCGCTCGCGCGACCCCGAGCTCGGGCCGGTGTTCGAGGATGGCCTCGCCCTGCTCGAGACCGCGATCGCCGAGGTGCGCGCGCTGTCGACGCGGCTGCGTCCCACCATCCTCGACGACCTCGGGCTCGAAGCCGCGCTCCGCTCGCACCTCGAGCGCAGCCGCGTGCGCGCGGACCTCGAGCTCGACGCCGACATCCGCCTGCCGCAGCGCCGGCTCGACCCGGCGGTGGAGACGGCGTGCTTCCGCATCGTGCAGGAGGCCATGACCAACGTCGTGCGCCATGCCGGAGCGAGCCGCCTCGCAGTCGCGCTCGGGGTCGTCGACGGCGCGCTAGTGCTCTCGGTGCGCGACGATGGGAGCGGATTCGATCTGGCAGCCGCGGCGCGGCGTGCGGCCCGCGGGGAGAGCGCGGGGCTGTCGGGGATGGAGGAAAGGGCGCAGCTCGCCGGCGGTAGACTCGAGATGAACAGCGCGCCCGGCCGCGGCACGGAGGTGCGGGCGCTGTTTCCGCTTGCCGAGGATGTCCGATGAAGATCCGCATTGTCCTCGCCGACGATCATGCGCTGGTGCGCGCGGGCATGAAGGCGCTGCTCGAGTCGGCAGAGGGGTTCGAGGTGGTCGGCGAGGCGTCGAACGGCCGCGAGGCGGTGCGCGTCGCGAAGGCGCTCAAGCCGGACGTCGCGCTTTTCGACATCGCGATGCCCGAGCTGAACGGGCTCGACGCGGCCCGTCGCCTCGGCGTCGAGTGCCCGGAGGTGCGCGTTCTGATCCTGTCGATGCACACCGACCCGGGGTACGTGCGCGAGGCGATGCAGGCGGGCACGGCGGGGTACGTGCTGAAGGACGCCGGCGTCGAAGAGCTCGAGCTCGCGATTCGCGCGGCCCTCCGCGGCGAGCGCTACCTCGACCCGCGCGTCTCGAAGCAGGTGATCGAAGGCTATGTGCGCGGACTGGAGGCGCCGGAAGGTCCGGCGCTCACGCCGCGGCAGCGCGAGATCCTGCAGCTCATCGCCGAAGGCCGCTCGACGCGCGAAATCGCGCAGCGGCTGCACGTCTCGGTCAAGACCGTGGAGACGCACCGCGCCCAGCTCATGGACCGGCTCGGCATCCGCGACGTGGCGGGGCTCACACGTTACGCGATCCGCATCGGGCTGGTCAGCGACGGGCGGTAGCCGGGGGCATTTCTTCGCCGCCGGAGCCCGGTTCAGGGGTCGAGGCGGCCAATCTCAGGGGTTTCCCGATTCGGCCGGACGGTGCGATTACGTAGGCTGCGCGCCGTGAATTCGAGCCGAGCCGATCTCGTCGCCAAACCTGTGAGCGTCCGGGTGCCCGGCGACGCGCAACCCGGGAGGGGCCGACTCGTGCTCGAGTTCACACCCTCGCCGTCCGGGCGCACCTGCTGAGCCGCCGATGAACTTGCGCGACACTGCCGACCCGTTCGCCGCGCTCGTCCGCGAATTCGAGCTCGAGCTCGTGCACCTGAAGCAGATGCTCGCTCTCGCGGAGGAAGAGCACCGCACCCTCGTGGCCGGAGACATCGCTCGTCTCGACGCGATCTCGGCCGAAAAGCTCGTTCAGCTGCACGCGCTCGAGCTGTACACGTCGCAGCGCTCGGCGTACCTCGCCCGGCAGGGCTTCACCGCCGACGCGAGCGGCCTCGCCGCCTGCGCGCTTTCGGCGGGCAGCCGCGGACGCCGCCTCACGGTCGCCTGGAAGCGGGTGGCCGATGCGCTCGCCGACCTCCGCGATCTGAACGAGGAGAACGGCACGCTGCTCCGCGCCCGTCTGGCGGCGCTCGGCGGCCCGGTGCCGCAGTCGGCCGGAATGGCCCGCTTCGGGCTCTAGCCGGTGAATCAGGGCCGCCCAGCGCCGACCCCGGGGTTTTCCCGATCGAGCGGGGCCGGCGCGGCGGAGGGGTTACAGCTCAAATGAACAGCCGCCCCAAGCAGCCCGACCCCGTTCTCGGGCGCACGCGGATCCTGGTCGTCGAAGAGAACCAACGGCTGCTGCACGCACTGCTGCAGTTCCTCGCGACGGAGCCGGCCGTCGAGGTGGTCGGGTCGGCCGGATCTCCCGTGGAGGCGGTCAGCAAGACCGCGCAGCTGGCGCCGGCGCTCGTGCTCGTCGACTGGAGCCTGCCGCGACCCGAGGCCGAGGCATCCTGCAGGCTCATGCGCCTGCGCCCGGCACCACCGAAGATCGTCGCGCTGCTCGACGACGACGACAGCTCGTATCGCGACTCGGCGGTGGCCGCCAGAGCAGACGCGGTGATCGGCAAGGGGCACTTGAGCGAGGCGCTCATGCCGCTCCTGGACGAGCTGTTCCCACCAGGCCTGCCGGCGAACTGACGGCTGCGCCGGGCGCGGGCGTCAATCGATCTTCGCGCCCGAGCGTTTCACGACCTCCGCCCACTTGGCGGAATCGCGCCGGATCAGGTCGCCGAAATCCTCGGGCGTGCCGCCCGCCGGCTCGTCGCCGATGATCGCGAATCGGTCGACGAACACCGGCGAGCGGATCGCGGCGTTCACCGCGGCGTTCAGCCGATCCACGATCGGCCGCGGTAACCCCGCAGGGCCGATCACGCCCGTCCAGGTTCCGGCCTCGTAGCCAGGCACGCCCGCCTCCGCGATGGTCGGAAGGTCGGGGAACCCCGGCGAGCGGCGCGCACCGCTCACCGCGAGCGGGCGCACCTTGCCCGAGCGCGCGTGCGGGGCGATCGAGTTCAGGCTTTCCCACATCACCTGCACCTGTCCGCCGATCAGGTCGTTGATCGCCATCGCGCCGCCCTTGTAAGGGACGTGCACGATCTCGACGCCGGCCATGTACTTGAACAGCTCGCCGCCGACGTGTCCCGGCGAGCCATTGCTGGAGGACGCGTTCGAAAGCTTTCCGGGGTGCTTCTTGGCGTAGTCGATCAGTTCCTGCACCGAGGTAACGGGCAGCGAGGGGGACGCCGCGAGCAGCAGGTGCCCGCGCGTCACGAGAGCGATCGGCTGCAGGTCGCGCTCGATGTCGTACGGCAGTTTCGCGACCATGTGACGGGTAATGGCCATCGCGCCGATGGGCCCCATGCCGATCGTGTAGCCGTCGGGGGCCGCCTTCGCCACCAGGTCGATGCCGATCGTGAGCGCGCCGCCCGGGCGGTTGTCGACGATCACCTGCTGGCCCAGCTGCTTCGCCATCTCAGGGGCGAGAATGCGAGCGACCGTGTCGGTGGCGCTGCCCGGCGCCTGCGGCACGATGAACCGGATCGGACGGTCGGGGTACTGCGCGCCGGCGCCGCACGCGAGCAGGAGCGCGACCGCCGCCACGAGGAATCGAGGTGCATTCATGTCGCCTCCCCGGATGCCCACGCGCCGCACGTTCGCGAGCGTCGCGGATGCACCCGAAAGGCCGCATTCTCCCCGCGGCGGCAGAAAAGAAAAGAGGCGCCCGCGGGCGCCCCGTGGTCGCGCGGACCTCCGCGCTCAGGCCGCTTCGCGCTCGAACTCCGGCAGCGCGACCTCGGTCGGCTCGGGGGCGACCTCGGTCACCACGCGTGCCTCGCGCATTGTCGTCGTGCGCTGGTAGACGCGCCGGTGGTGCTCCGGGCAATAGCTGTAGCCTTCTTTCACCGGCTTGCCGCAGGCGACGAGGAAACCGTCCTCGCCCTTCTCGCCGGCGTGATACTGGCATCCGCGCACGGGCAGGTCGACGACCGGGGCGCGGTGGATGATCGGTTGCTTGCTCTGCATGGCGATTTCCTCGAGGTTTGGACTCCCATATGGGGATCGCCAACGCGCCGGACAAGTTCCCGGACCCGAAGCCCCCACCTATTTAGAATGCCCCCTCGGGACTTGCGAAACAGGGAGCGGGCGGCGTGCACGACGACACCAAGGTGATCCACTCCGGGCGGCACCCGGAGCGCTTCGAGGGCGCGGTCAACCCGCCCGTGTTCCATGCCTCCACGATCCTCTCGCAGTCGCTCGAGGAGTGGGACCGGAAGAAGACCGACCGGGCGCGGGGCGTGCCGGGCACCTATTACGGGCGCATCGGGACTCCCACGACCCAAGCGCTCGAGGAGGCGATCCGGGAGCTGGAGGGCGGCGCCTGCACCGTGCTCGTCCCGTCCGGGCTCGCGGCCTGCGCGGTCGGCCTGCTGAGCGGGGTGCAGGCCGGTGACCACGTGCTGATCACCGACAACGTGTACGGCCCGACCCGCACGTTCGCCGTCCGCTTTCTGGCGCGCTTCGGCGTCGAGACGACGTTCTTCGACCCGTTGGTCGGCGCGGGGGTTGCCGCGCTGATGCGCGACAACACGCGTGCCGTCCTCGTCGAGTCGCCGGGCTCGCTGAGCTTCGAGGTGCAGGACGTGCCGGCGATCGCCGCGGCGGCGCGGGCGCACGGGGCCACCGTGCTGATGGACAACACCTGGGCGACGCCGCTCTACTTCAAGCCCCTCGCACACGGTGTCGACCTGTCGATCCAGGCGGCGACCAAGTACGTCGTCGGCCACTCCGACGCGATGCTCGGCACGATCACCGCGAACGAGCGCGCGGCGGCGCGCCTGCGCGCCGCGCATTACGAGCTCGGACAGACGGTCGGTCCGGACGACGCGAACCTCGCCAGTCGCGGGCTGCGGACGTTGGCGGTCCGCCTCGAGCGCCACGGGCAGACCGGCGTGCGACTCGCCCAATGGATCGCCCGCCAGCCCGAGGTCGAGCGCGTCCTGCACCCGGCGTTGCCGGCCGACCCGGGCCATGCGTTGTGGAAGCGCGACTTTTCCGGGGCGAGCGGCCTGTTCGGCGTGGTGTTGAAACCGCTCGCGCGGCGCGCCTACACCGCACTGATCGACAGCCTCGCACTGTTCGGAATCGGCGCTTCCTGGGGCGGCTACGAGAGCCTGATCATGCCGATGAGCCCCGGCGACACGCGCAGCGCCACGACCTGGCCGCACGCGGGTCCCTGCTTCCGCATCCACGCCGGGCTCGAGAACCCGGACGACCTGCTCGCCGACCTCGACGCGGGGTTTCGGCGCTTGCGCGAGAACGTTTAGGAAGAGAACTGCCGCCGCAGGCGGCACTTCTCCTGGTTTTTGGGGAGCTCGAGGGGCGGTGGCCCCTCGTGCCGTAACAACTCTGAAGGAGAACGAGATGGTGCTACGCACACCGGGAATGGAGAAGCAGCACGCCGCGCTCGCCGCGCTCTCGTCGCGGTACGTGAACGTCGACGAGCTGCCGTGGAAGCCGACGCCGTACAGGGGCGTGGACATCAAGATCCTGATGGAGGACCCGGAGACGGGCCTCATGACCAGCCTGACGCGGTTCGCGCCCGGCGCCGAGTTGCCCATGCACGAGCACGTCGAGCTCGAGCAGAGCTGGGTGCTCGAGGGCCGGCTCGTCGACCACGAGGGGGAGGTGACGGCCGGTCAATACGTTTGGCGCCCGAAAGGGAGCAAGCACGTGGCGCGCGCGCCGGAGGGCTGCCTCGTGCTCGGGTTCTTCCTCAAGCCCAACAAGTTCTTCTGAGCCCCGCCGGCGCCATCGCGCCGCCCTGATTCCGCCCCCGCGCTGCCCGACGGGCGGCGCATGGTCGTCCTCATCGCGATCTGGAGGGCGCCATGGAAGATCTCGCCATCGTCGGGGGCGGCTTCGCCGGTCTCGCGTGCGCGCGCACGGCGGCGCTGCGCGGCCTGCGCGTGTGCGTGCTCGAGCGCAGGCGGACGATCGGCGTCCGCACCCATACGACCGGCCTAGTGGTCAAGGAGGCGGCCGAGGAGTGGGCGATTCCGCCGCGGCTTTCGCGGCGCATCGCCGGCGTGCGGCTGTACGCGCCGAGCCTGCGCGCGATCGACCTCGACTCCCCCGGCTACTACTTCCTCGCGACCGACACGCCCGCGCTCTTGCGCTGGTTCGCGCGCGGCGCGCAGCACTCGGGCGTGCGCATCGTCGGCGGGGCGCCGTTTCTCGGCGCGCGCCGGGAAGGCGAGACGTGGCAGCTCGACGGCTACCGATTCGACGCCCGCTTCCTCGTCGGCGCGGACGGTCCGCGCTCCGCTGTCGCCGCGCAGCTCGGCCTCGGCGCGAATCGGGAGTTCCTGCTCGGCGTTGAGGCGGAGATGACGGACGTCCGCGGCGTCGACCCCGACCGGCTGCACTGCTTCCTCGACTCGCGCCTCGCGCCGGGCTACATCTGCTGGGTCGTGCCCGGCGTCGGCGGAATCACGCAGGTCGGGCTCGCCTGCCGGCGGCCGTTCCGCCCCGACCTCGGTGCGTTTCTGAGAAAGCTCGCACCGCTCTTCGATTTCTCAGCGGCGCGCACCGTCGAGCGGCGGGGCGGGCTGATCCCCGTTGGCGGCGCGGTGAGCCCGCTCGCCGCGCCAGGCGTGCTGCTCGTCGGCGACGCCGCGGGGCTGGTGTCGCCGCTCACCGCAGGCGGCATCCACACCGCGCTCGAGTCGGGGCGCCGGGCGGCGCACGCGATCGCGGATCACCTGCTGTATTTCGGGCCGGAGCCCGGGGCCGCGCTCCGAGGCGCGACGCCGCGGTGGGTATGGAAACGGATGTTGCGCGGCGCGTATGACCTCGGCGTCCCAGACCGATTTTGGGACCTGGCACTCGGCTCGACGCCGCTGCGCGTGGCGGCGCGCCTCGTCTACTTTCACAAGCACGGCGCCCTCTCTACGGCCGCATGGCGCGAGGTATGGGCGGAAGAGCGGGCGCGCGCCTGAGCCGGGCTAGAATGGCGACCGTCTTGCAGCACTTCGGGAGTCGGCATGGCCAGGATGAGAATCGAAGGGTCGTTCGTTGCGCTGATCACGCCGTTCAACAAGGACGGCGCGGTGGACTTCGGCGCATTCCGCACGCTGCTCAAGTTCCAGGAGGACCACGGCACCCGCGCGGTGCTGATCATGGGCTCCACCGGCGAGACCTCGATGCTTTCACCGGAGGAGAAGAAGCAGGTCATCGTCGAGACCGCGAAGATGAAAAGCAGGAGGATGGCCTTCTTCTACGGCTGCACCGGCAACAACACCGACGCCACGATCGCGAACGTGAAGTTCGCGCAGGCGAACGGTGCCGACGGCGCGATCCTCGCCGCGCCCGCGTACATCTGCGCATCCGAGGCCGACGGCGAGCAGTTCTTCCTCGACGTGGCGGACGCGACCGACCTGCCACTCGGCATCTACAACAACCCGCCGCGCGTGAAGACCGACCTGCACTGGGATCAACTGCTCCGTATCTTCAGACACCCGAACTTCGTCGTGCACAAGGAGTCCACGACGCGCGTCGGGCAGGTTGCGCAGATCCTCGCCGCGAAGCCCGAGGTGTCGGTCATGTGCTGCGACTCGCCGAACCTCGGCCTCGTCATCCCGACGATGTCGCTCGGCGGCCACGGCACCGCGAACATGACCGGCAACATCGCGCCGGGGGAGCTGGCCACCATTTCCACGCCTTGGACGAGCTACAAGGAGGCGGAGGCCTTCAAGGAGACCTACCTCCGCTGCCTGCCGCTGCTCCACTACACCTACTCGGCGGTCAACCCGGTCGCGGTCAAGTCATTGATGAAGGCGCTCGGCCTGCCCGCGGGCGATCTGCGCCGGCCGCTGCGCGGCCTCGAGGGCGAGGCGCTGGAGAAGGGCGTGCGCATCGTGCGCGAGCTCGGGCTCGACCAGAAGTACGGGTTCAAGATCGCGCCCGCTCTCAAGGTCGCCTGACGACCGTGGAGCTGCTTCTCGCTGGAAAGACCGCGCTCGTCACCGGCGCCTCGAGCGGCATCGGCCGGGGCATCGCGTATGCCCTCGGCGCGGAAGGCGCGCGCCTCGCCCTCACCGCCCGGCGCCGCGACCGGTTGGAGGAGGTCGCCGCCGAGATCGTCGCCCGCGGCGGACATCGCCCGGTCGTGATCGAGCAGGACTTCATGCCGGAGGGCGCACCGCGGAAGATCGCGGAGGCGGCGCTCGCGGGACTGGGTTCGGTGCAGATCCTGGTGAACAACGCCGGGGGCAGCCGGGCGTTCAAGGTGCAGGCGACCGAAGAGCAGTGGCAGGAGGCGCTGACGCTGAACTTCACGCGCCAGCGCCAGCTCACCGACCGCCTGCTCGCGCAGATGATCGAGGGCAGGTGGGGGCGCATCGTCAACATCACCGGCAAGTCCGAGCCCGAGGGCGTGAACGGCGCGTTCTGCGCCAAGGCGGCGATGCACTCGTGGGCGAAAGGGCTCTCGCGCGAGGTCGGGAAGCACGGCATCACCGTGAACTCGATTCCGCCCGGCCGCATCCTGAGCGAGCAGATCCTGCGCAACTATGCGCCCGAGTACCGCGCGTGGCAGTCGGAACACGAGATCCCCGTCGGCGAGTACGGCCAGCCGGAGGACATCGCCTACCTCGTCTGCTTCCTGTGCTCGCCCCTGGCGCGCTACCTCACCGGGACCGTGATCCCGGTCGACGGCGGGTTGCGCAAGTACCAGTTCTGAAGGAGCTCGTCATGCGGTGGTTTGCGGCGGTCCTCGCGCTCGCTGTGCTGATTCCTGCGTACGCGCAATACCCGACCAAGCCGATCCGGCTCGTCGTCCCGTTCGCGCCGGGCGGCAGCTCGTCGATCGTCGCGCGCGTCGTGGCGGCGGAGATGTCGAAGGAGCTCGGCCAGCAGATCATCGTCGACAACAAGCCCGGCGGCGCCGGCAACGTCGCGATGCTGGAAGTCGCGCGCGCCGACCCCGATGGCTATACGCTAATCATCGGCCACATCGGCACGCTGGCGGTGAATCCCTACATGTTCGCGAAGCTGCCGTTCGACGTCGACAAGGACTTCGTCCCGGTGTCGCTGCTCGCGAAGGTGCCCAACATTTTCGTCGTCAATGCGAGCGTGCCGGCGAAGGACCTCAAGGAGTTCATTGCGCGCGCACGCGCGAAGCCCGGCGAGCTCACCTACGGCTCGGCCGGAAACGGCAGCGCCGGGCACCTTGCATACGAGTATCTGAAGCTCGTCGCCGGCATCGACGTGGTGCACGTCCCGTACAAGGGCACCGGCCCGATGCTCACCGACCTACTGGGTGGCCGGACCGACTCCTCGTCGGCCGGGACGCCACCGCTTCTGCCGCACATCAAGTCTGGCAAGCTGCGCGCAATCGCGGTGGGCTCGCCGCAGCGCATTCATTCGCTTCCGGAAGTCGCAACGATCGCCGAGCAGGGTTTCCCGGGCTTCGAGACCACGCAGTGGTACGGCCTGATGGCGCCGGCGAAGACGCCGGACGCGATCGTCAAGCGGCTCGCCGCCGAGGCCGCTAAGGCGGCCAAGACCCCGGCCGTGGCCGAGCGCTTCGCGGCCGACGATGCGATCGCCGTCGGCTCCACGCCGGCCGAGTTCGCTGCGTTCATCAAGCAGGAACAGGCGCGCTGGAGCGAAGTCGTGCGCAAGGCCGCGGTCAAGGCCGACTAGCAGGCACGCCCCTGGCGGCGCACCGCGCGTGCCCGGTGCTATAGTGCAGCGCGCCGGATTCGCTCTCGTCGCCATGCGCTCGCTACGCTCCATCGGCCGTTCGCCCCTCGCGCTCGCGCTACTGCTGCTCGCCAGTCTCGCGCAGCAGGTCGGCGCCGTTTCGCACGCCGTCATGGCCGCGTGGGCCGGCATGCCGGCCGGCATGCTGGAAGAAGTCTGCACGAGCGCGGGTCTCGCGCGCGTTCCGGGCGCGCCCGAGCCGACGCAGTCGCCCACGAGCGCCGGCGGCATTTGTGACCTATGTGCGTCCGCGACGATGGCGTCGCTCCTCGCCGCGCCTGCGAACGCATACGCGATTGCACTTGCGTGCCGCGAAGGGCCGACGTTCGCGCCGGTCCTGCCTCGCGCCTCACCCCTGCCGCGTGCCCATCGCTCGCGCGCACCGCCCGACTTCCTCCCCGCCTGACCTCCCAGCAGGTTCGCGTCGCGCCGTAACAGGGCGCAGCAAGCGTTCGGCAGCACCGGTAGCGTCCCTCAGCCGAAGTTCTTCCCCGGCGTCGGCCGCGCGATCCATGCCGGGCTCGAGTGGCGGATGTAGCGCGCTCGTGCTCTACCCCGTCAGAAAGGGCTTCGTCATGACCACTACGCAGTTCCGTTTTGTCGCTCTCACGGTCGCGATCGCGGCCTCAGTGCTGCCTGCCGCGGCACACGTCACGCTCGACCAGCGCGAGGCCCCTGCCCACAGCTACTTCAAGGCACAGCTGCGCGTCGGACACGGGTGCAAGGGATCCCCCACCGTGAGGGTGAGGGTGCGGCTTCCCGAAGGCACCCTCTCGGTGAAGCCGCAGCCGAAGCCCGGCTGGCAGGTCGAGGCACTGCGTGTGAAGCTCGCGCAGCCCGTCGAGGACGGCCACGGCGGCAGGATCACCGAGACGGTCGGCGAGGTCATCTGGTCGGGCGGGCGCCTGCTCGACGAGCACTTCGACGAGTTCGCCGTGATGATGCGGCTGCCGGACCGGCCCGGCGCGATGCTCTTCTTCCCGGTGGTACAGGAATGCGAGCAGGGGGTGCACCGGTGGATCGAGGTCCCGGAGCCCGGCAACACCGCGCGCGACCTGCGCGAACCTGCGCCGGCGCTGCGGCTCACGCCCAAGCAGTGATCCGGATCGTCGCGCTTGCTGCCGCCCTGGCTGCGGGCGAGACCTTTGCGCACGCGGCGCTGGTTGCATCCGACCCCGCCGACGGCGCCGTGCTCGATCAGGCGCCGCCATCGATCGCGCTGCGGTTCAACGAGACGGTGACGCCGATCGCGATCCGCCTGCTCGATCGCGCCGGGACCGGCACGTCCCTTTCCGCGGCGGCCGAAGGCGAAACGGTGCGCGCCGCGCTGCCTGCAGGGCTGCCCCACGGCTCTTACCTGGTGAGCTTCCGCGTGACCTCGTTCGACGCGCACCCGGTCGGCGGCGCGCTCGCGTTTTCGATCGGCAGCGCGGAGCGCGTTACCGTGCCGCAAGGCGTCGACGGGATCGGCGCATCCGCTTCGTTGCGCGGCGCGCTTCGCGTCGTCCAGGATCTGGCACTGTTGATCGCGGCCGGCGGCGCGTTTTTCGCGCTGCTCGTCCGGACGTTCCCGGGCCAGCGCTACGTGTCGGTTGTTGCTGCGGCGATCGCCGGCGCAAGCGCGATCGCGGGCGTGGGCCTCCATGGCGCGGTGCTGCTCGACGCGAGCGTCGGGGACGGCGCGTCCTGGCGCGTGGGGTTCGCGACGACGCGCGGGATTGCCGCGATCGCCGCGAGCGCGGGCGCTGCAGCGATCGCGATCGGCGCGCTCTGCTCGGCGAGCCGGACGACCAACGCCCTGCTTGCCGCCGGCGCAGCGCTGTCGATCGCAAGCTTTGCGCTGACGGGCCACTCCGCGGCGACCGAGCCGCGTGCGGTCGCGGCGACGCTCGTTCTCTCGCACGTGCTCGGCGCCACGTTCTGGGCGGGATCGCTGGTCGGGCTGCTCGCCTGCCTTCGCCGGGAAAGCGGTACGGCACCGGCGACCGCGCTGTCCCGCTTCTCCGACCTCGGTGTGGTCGCGGTGCTCGCGCTGATGACCGCGGGCGTCGCGTTTGCCGCGATGCAGCTGGAGTCGATCGCCGACCTCGTCGCGAGCGATTACGGACGCTGGATCGTCGTCAAGTCGGCGCTGCTTGCGGGATTGCTTGCCGTTGCCGCATGGAACCGCCTGCGGCTGCTGCCCGCGCTAGAGCGGGGCGATGCGCAGGCCGCCGGCAGGCTGCGACGCACGATAGGCGCAGAGATCGTCCTGATGGTCGGCGCCGTCGCCGCTGCGGCGATCCTCTCGCAAACGCCGCCCCCGCGGGCGGCGCTCGTCGAGCTCGCGCAAGGCGACTACTCGGCGCGGCTCGAAGTCACGCCCGCGCGCGCTGGCGCGAACGTGGTTACGGTCTCGTTCCGCGCCGCCGGCGGCGCGGCGTTCGACCCGGCGGAAGTCGTCCTGGAATTCGAGAACGCGGCGGCGGGCGTGGAACCGATCGTCCGTCAGGCGCGACGTTCGGCGCCGGGACAGTACCGGCTCGAAGGCTCCGAGCTCGCATTTCCCGGCGACTGGTCGATCGCCATTCACGTGCGCGTCACCGACTTCGACAAGCTCGTGCTGCGCACCCGACTCACGGTGCGCTGAGGCAGGGTCTTCGGCCCGACCGGGTTCGCGAAGCCGGCGCACGCGCGCCGGAGCGAGGTCTTGCGCAGGGCCGCGATCAGGGCCGGGTCGCCGTCACGCCGCCGACCGCGGCAAAGCGCTCGGCGAGGAAGTCTACGAACGCGCGCACCTTGGCCGAGAGGTGGCGCCGGCTCGGATACACGGCGTACACGCTCGTCGGCGCGGGCACATAGTCGGCGAGGACTCGTACCAGGCGGCCAGCTGCCACATCCGCGTCGACGATGAAGTCCGGCTCCATCGCGATGCCGATTCCTTCGACCGCAGCGGCGGCGAGCATGTCGCCGTTGTTCGCGTGCACCGGACCGGCGACGCGGACCGTGTGCTCGCCGCCTGCCCGGTCCTGGAAGCGCCAGGTACCGCGCTGCGGCAGATACTCGTAGGTCAGGCACGCATGCTGCGCAAGGTCCGCCGGGGACTCCGGCGCGCCACGCTCGCGCAGATACACCGGCGCGGCGCAAGGCACCAGCCGGGTCTCACCTAGCTTCCGCGCGATCAGATTCTGGGTCGGCGATTCGCCGATGCGAATCGCAAGGTCGAAGCCCTCCTCGACGAGATCGACGAAGCGGTCGGAGAGTTGCACGTCGAACCGCACCTCGGGATGGCGTGCGGCGAACGCGCCCACGAGCCGCGCGACGTGGCGTACGCCGAAGCTGATCCCGCATGACAGCTTTAGCGTCCCACGCGGGCGCGCGGTGCTCATCGCGGCAGCCTGCTCCGCCTCTTCAAGGTCTGTGAGTACCAGCACACATCGCTCGTAGAACGCCTGCCCGCTCTCGGTGAGGCTCAGCCGCCGAGTCGTGCGGTTGAGCAGGCGCACATCCAGATGCGCCTCCAATTCGGCGACATGCCGAGAGCAGGCGGAGGTCGAAATACCCAACCGGGCGGCAGCTTTGGCAAAGCTGCCGTCCTCGACAACCCGGGCGAAGACTTGCATGGCGGTGAAGCGGTCCATCGAAACTATCCCGAAATTGAGGACAATAAATTGCAGGATAGACTCTTTATCCCGTCATGAGCAACCGGCACACTGCGCTCCGTCTCAACTCACAACCCGGAGCACTCACCATGATCGACGTTCGCACCGCCCCCTACGCAGCCTTCGTGCTGCGCGCGGCGCTTGGGCTGATGTTCATTGCCCACGCGCTGCTCAAGTACGCCGCATTCACGCTGCCCGGCACCGTCCAGTTCTTCCAGTCCCTCGGCCTTCCGGGACCGCTCGCCTATGTGGTGTTCTGGGCCGAGCTGATCGGCGGTGCGCTGATCCTCGCCGGCATCGGTACACGGTGGGTCGCGGCCGCTCTGGTGCCGATTCTGATCGGATCGCTTTGGGCGCACGCCGGTAACGGCTGGGTCTTCACCGCGAAGGGCGGCGGCTGGGAATACCCCGCGTTCCTCACGGTCGTCGCGGTCGCGCAGGCGCTGCTCGGCGACGGCAAGTTCGCGCTCGCGACCATCCTTGGCCGCGCGCCTCAACTGCGTACCGCATAAGGGGAGGAATGCCATGAAGCTCTACTACTCGCCCGGCGCCTGCTCGCTTTCGCCGCACATCGTGGCGCGGGAAGCCGGAATCCCGGTGGACTTGGTGAAAGTCGATCTCAAGGCGCGCAAGCTCGAAGACGGCGGCGACTACGCCCGGATCAACGCCAAGGGCTACGTGCCGGCGCTCGCGCTCGACGACGGCACGCTGCTCACCGAGGGCCCGGCGATCGTGCAGTACCTCGCCGACCGACAGCCCGACGCGGGACTCGCGCCCGCGAACGGCACCCTCGAGCGCTACCGGCTCCAGGAGTGGCTGAACTTCCTCACCTCCGAGCTCCACAAGTCGTTCTCGCCCCTCTTCAACCCGGCGGCGGCGGAGGGCTGGAAGCAGGCCGCGCGCGAGAACATCGTGCGCCGCTTCGACCTGATTGCCGAGCGGCTCGGGCCAAACCCCTACTTGATGGGCGAGCGGTTCACGGTCGCCGACGCGTACCTCTTCACGCTGCTCAACTGGTGCCAATGGACCGGCATCGACCTCGCCCGGTGGCCGGCGCTGCGGGCCTACCAGGCGCGTGTCGCGGGACGGCCCAAGGTGCAGGAAGCACTACGCGCCGAAGGTCTTGCCAAGTAACGTCCCTGCGTTACCGCCGCGTGCGGCTTGCGCCGCGCGCGGCGGGCCGGTACCCTGCGCGGCCTGAAACGACTCGCGCTAGAGGAGACCGGCCAATGATCGAGCTCTACTTCGCCCCCGGCGCCTGCTCGTTCGTGCCGCACGTCGCCCTGGAGGCGATCAAGGCGGCGACCGGCGAGACGTTCGAGCCGAAGCTCGTCAAGCTGCACAAGGGCGAGAACCGCACCCCGGAATACCTGGCGATGAATCCCAACGGGCAGGTGCCGGTGCTCGTGATCGACGGGAAGCCGCTCTCCCAGATCGTGGCGATCTGCGACTACCTCGACCGGCGCTTCCCGCAGGCGGGCCTCCTTCCGACCGAGACGTGGGCGCGCGCGCAGGCGATGTCGCAGCTCGCGTGGATGAACAACACTGCGCACCCGACGTTCAATCAGCTCTTCATGCCCGACCGCTACGCCGAGAGCGACGAGGCGCGCAAAGAGGTGCGCCGCGGCGCGATCGAGCGCTATCGCCCCTGCCTCGAGCGCATTCAGGGCTGGATCGCAAATGCCTCGCCGTACTGGTTCGGCGGCCGTTTGTCGTTCCACGACGCCTATGCGTTCGCGCTCCTACGGTGGGGCGGCTTCGCGGGGATCGATCCCGCGTCGCTGCCCGGCTATCGGGCGTATATTGACCGCGTGATGCAGGCCGGACCGGTGGCCGCAGCCTTAGAACGCGAGCGCGTTAAGCTGGACACCTATAAACCCGCCAGCCAATGAAAATCGACCGGTTTCGGTATGCAGTCGCGGCACTGTGTGGTGCGCTTGTCGGAGCCGGTGCACCCGACGCCCGCGCGCAGGTGACGCCGGATCCCGTCCTGCGGCCGGGTGCCGTGCAGAACGACCCGGCGCTCCGGCCCGATCAGACGAACCCGCAGCCGGTGCTGAGACCCGGCGCGGTGCAGACCGATCCCGCACTCACGCCCTTCCAGACGAATCCGGCGCCGGTGTTGTCGCCCGGCGCGGTTCAGAACGACCCGGCGCTGAGGCCCGATCAGACCAATCCGGCGCCGGTGCTCGCGCCTACGCCGGGCGATACGCTCGCGCCGCTGCCGCCGATCTTTCCGAATCGGAACTGAGCGGCCCCGCGCGCCCGCCGCTCACTCGGCGAGGCGGATTCCCATGAACTGCCAGCGGTCGGGGCCGATAGAAGAAATTCCGGTAGGTCGAGCGCATGTGCGCGGCCGGCGTCACGCACGAGCCGCCGCGCAGCACCAGCTGGTTCGCCATGAACTTGCCGTTGTACTCGCCGAGCGCGCCTGCGAGCGGCTGGTAGCCCGGATAGGGCGAGTAGCTGCTCGAGGTCCACTCCCACACGTCGCCGAAGAGCTGCGTCGCCGCCGGCCGCGGGCGCGGGATGGAGGCGCCCCGATTCGCGGAAGTTGCCGGCGAGGGGCGCGTCGCTCGCCGCGATCTCCCACTCGGCCTCGGTCGGCAGCCGCTTGCCGGCCCAGCGCGCATACGCGTCGGCCTCGTAGTAGCTCACGTGGCAGACCGGCTCGTTCTCGTCGACTTCCTTCATGCCCGCCGAGCGTCATGTGCCGCCACGCGCCGTCGCTGCGCTCCCAGTACAACGGCGCCTGCCAGCCGCGTTCCTTGCACCGCGCGCCACCCGTCGGACAGCCACAGCTCGGGGCGCGCATAGCCGCCGTCGGCGATGAACGCCATGAACTCGCCGTTGGTGACGAGCCGGTCGGCGAGCGCGGAACGGCTCGAGAAACACGCGGTGCCGCGGCGTCTCGTTGTCGAAGGCGAAGCCGCCGCCCGCCCAGCCGATTTCGCGAATGCCGCCGCGGGAAGTCGAGCCAGGCGAGCCGGAGCGATCGGACGCTGCGGAGTCCGGGAGCGAGGGTCGGTACGCAGGTCTGCAGCGGGTTGATCGCGTAGAGGTGCTTCACATCGGTGAGCAACAGCTCCTGGTGCTGCTGCTCGTGATGCAGGCCGAGTTCGACGCGTCGCGAGACCTCGCCCCAGCGCTGGTCGCCGACGGAGTCCAACACGGCGGCGATGCGCGCGGTCGACGTGCGCGCGATACCGGTAGACCTCTTCGACCGTCGGCCGCGAGAGCAGCCCGCGCTGCAGGCGCGGGAAGAACGTGCCGACCGTTTCGTAGTACGAGTTGAAGAGGAAGCCGAACTGCGGGTGGAACGGCGCGTAGCCGCGGCGCGTACGGCGCGACGACGAAGTTCTCGAAGAACCACGACACGTGCGCCAGGTGCCACTTCGCCGGGCTCGTGTCGGGCATGCTCTGCACCACGTAATCCTCGGTCGCGAGGGGTGCGGCGAGCCGCTCCGTGTCCGCGCGGATTTCTCGGTAGCGGTGCCAGACCGAATCCCGATCCGGGAGGGGCGGCAAGCTTCGCGGCGACGCGCATAACGCACTCCTTTCCGGGCGGTAGAGGAGGGGACGCGCGGCGGCGTCCGGGGTCCGGCAGTGAATGGTCGCGGAAGACCCGCGGAGCTTACCGCGCCTTGCGGCGCGCTGTCTTGCGCGCGGGGCACGGCGCTTTCGGGTCGTAACCTGGCGCTTGACGTGGATTTTTCTCGGAGGCGCAGGTGCCGCCGGGTCGGGCACAGAGGGCGCAACTCGGGGACGCCTCGACGGCAGGGCCGCCTTTCCTGCGTAGCGCTCGACCTCGACCAGCACCGACAGCGCCGCGCATCCCTGCGTGAGGCGCGAGGTGCCGACGTCGAGCGAGAGCACGTTCGGATTGCCCGCGAGCTCGAGCCCTTCGCGTCGGCGCGCGTACCACGCGCCGGTCGCCATCACCGCGACGCCATCGCGCACGCGGTCGTCGATCACCGCGCCGGCGAGACACGCGCCGCGCGTCGTTGAACACGCGCACGAGCTGGCCCGCCCTGATCTTGCGCCGTGCCGCATCGGCCGGATTCAGGCGGATCGGCTCACGCCCGGCGACCTTGTTTGCCTGCGCGACCGGACCGGGGTCCATCTGCGCGTGCAGGCGGTCGGGCGGCTGGATCGTCACGAGATGCAGCGGAAAGCGCTGCGCGCCGGCGCGCCGAGCCACTCATCGGGCGCAAGCCAGGCCGGATGCGGCGGGCAATCGTCGTAACCGAACGACGCGATGCGCTCCGAATAGAGTTCGATCTTGCCGGAGGGCGTCTTGAGCGGATGGGCGTCCGGGATCCGCGCGGAACGACTCGAACAGCACGAATGGCCTCGCGGGCGCCGGCAGCTCGACGTAGCCGCGCTCCCAGAAAACGTTGAAGTCGGGCAGCTCGATGCCGCGCGTGCACCGGCGTCCTCGCGCACGCCGTCCCAGATCCAGCGCAGCCACTGCATCTCGCTGCGACCCTCGTTGAACGCGTCCTCGCCGCCGAGGCGCACCGCGAGCTCGTTGAAGATGTCGAAATCGTTGCGGCTCGCGGCGACCGGCTTGATCGCCTGGTGCATCGCGAACACGTAGCGGTCGCGCGAGCTTCCGCCCACGTCGTTGCGCTCGAGCACCGTCGTCGCCGGCAGCACGATGTCCGCGTGGCGCGCCGTCGCGGTCCACCAGCTTTCGTGCACGATCACCGTCTCGGGCTTCGCCCAGGCGCGGCGGAAACGGTTGAGGTCCTGGTGGTGATGGAACGGGTTGCCGCCCGCCCAGTAGACGAGGTGCACGTCCGGGTAGTAGTCGGTGTGCCCGTTGAACTCGAACGGCTCGCGCGGGTGGAGCAGCATGTCGGCGACGCGCGCCACCGGGATCGCGCGCGCCGCCGGGTTCGACCTTGATCGGCAGCTCCGGCGCAGGGAGGTCGAGCCGCGGGTTGCCGACGCCGTTGGTCGAGCCGTGGCCGAACGCGAACCCGCCGCCGGGAAGCCCGATCTGTCCGAGCATCGCCGCCAGCGCGATCGCCATCCAGTAGGGCTGCTCGCCGCGCTGCGCGCGCTGCAGCGACCACGCGACGGTGATCATGCTGCGATTCGCGGCGAGCCGGCGCGCGAGCGCGCGGATCGCATCGGCGGGAACTTCGCAGATCGACGCAGCCCACTCCGGCGTCTTCGCGACGCCGTCGGTTGTGCCGAGCACGTATTCGCGCAGGCGCTCGAAGCCCGTGCAGTAGCGCGCGAGGAATGCCTCGTCGTGCAGGCCTTCGGCGACGAGCGTATGCGCGATGCCGAGCATCAGCGCAGTGTCGGTGTTCGGGCGGATCGCGATCCATTGCGCGTCGAGGAAATCCGGGGCGTCGGTGCGCGTCGGGCTCACCACCACGAACTCGACGCCCGCGTCCTTCGCCGCGCGGAGCCACTTCGCCATCGTGTGCTCGCCCGCGCCGCCCGCGGTCGACTTGACCGTTCTTGAGCGCCAGTCCGCCGAATGCGACGAGAAGCTTCGTGTTGGCGACGATGCTCGCCCAGTCGGTCACCCGCCCGGTCACCGGCGCAAACGTGCCGATGACGTGCGGCAGCAGGAACTGCGCCGCGCCCCAGGAGTAGTTCCCAAGCTGGTCGACGCACCCGCCGCCGGCGAATAGGAAACGCCGCAACTGCGTGCGCGCGTGATGGAATCGTCCCGCCGACGCCCAGCCGTACGAGCCGCCGAAGAGGCCGCTCGGCCCGTGCTCCGCGCGCACGCGCGCGAGCTCGCCCGCGACCAGCCGCAGCGCCTCGTCCCAGCCGACCTCGACGAACGCTTCGCGGCCGCGCTTCGTGCGGTCGCTCCGCATGCGGCCCTTGAGCCAGCCTTCGCGCACGGCGGGCCGCGCCACCCGCAGGTCCGAATGCACCATCGCCGGGAATCGCGCCGAGCATCGGCGAGGGCGCCGGATCGCGCGCGAACGGCTCGCAGCGCACGACCCGATCGCCGGCGACGACCGCGGTGAAGGCGCCCCAGTGCGAGAGCGATTGAAACCGCTGTTCGTTCATGATTTGACCGCGGCCAGTCTAGCAAATGAGAATGCGACCAACGACAAGCGTCCGACATGGATCTCGGTATCGCCGGCAGACGGGCGCTCGTAATGGGCGCGAGCCGCGGGCTCGGTCACGCGTGCGCGCTCGCGCTCGCGCGCGAAGGCGTCGAGATCACGATCGTGGCGCGCGATCCCGAGCGGCTGGCGCACGCGGCGGCACGGATCCGCGACGAGACGGAAAGCAGGGCGATGCCGGTCGCCGCCGACTTCCGCACCTCCGCGGGCCGCGAGGCAGCGCTCGCGGCATGCCCGGCGCCCGACATCCTGGTCACCAATGCCGAGGGTTTCCCGCCGGGCGACTTCCGCGACTACGCGCGCGCGGACTGGATCGCCGCGGCCGACGACATGATGCTCGGGCCGATCGAGCTGATGCGGCGCACGGTGGATGGCATGATTGCGCGGCGCTTCGGCCGCATCGTGAACGTCGTGTCGCGCAGCGTGAAGAGCCCGCAACGCGATCTGCCGCTTTCGAACGGCGCCCGGGCCGGGCTGATCGGCTTCGTCGCGGGGCTCGCGCGGCAGACGGTGAAGCACAACGTGACGATCAACAACCTCCTGCCGGGGATCTTCGCGAGCGATGCGCAGCGGCGCCACGTCGAGGGGCTCGTCGCCATCGCCGGCCGCACCTTCGACGAGATCTGGGCCGAGCGTGCGCGCGGGAACCCGGCGCAGCGCTATGGCGACCCGGCCGAGCTCGGCGCGGCGTGCGCCTACCTGTGCTCGGCCCAGGCGGGCTACATCACCGGTCAGAGCCTGCTCGTGGACGGCGGGGGCTACCCGGGAGTCTTCTGAGAAAGGACAAACCATGAAGCGACTGATCTGGGCGCTCGCCGCGCTCGCGCTCGCAGGCGCGGCGCACGCACAGTATCCGGCCAAGCCCGTGCGCATCGTCGTCCCGTACCCGCCCGGCGGGACGGTCGACGTCGTCGCGCGCAATCTCGCGCAGCAGCTCACGGCACAGACCGGGCAGCAATTCATCGTCGACAACCGCGCCGGGGCGAACGGGACGATCGGGAGCGATTTCGTGTCGAAGGCAGCGCCCGACGGCTACGCGTTGCTCGTGCAGGCGTCGATCTTCGTCATCAACCCGCTCTTCCTGAAGAACGTGCCGTACGACGTGCAGCGTGACTTCACGCCGGTGGCGAACATCGGCTCGGTCCCGCTGCTCGTGACGGCGCATCCGAGCGTGCCGGCGTCGAACCTGCGCGAATTCGTGGCCCTGGTGCGCGCCAACCCCGACAAGTACACGTTCGCCACCACCGGCCTCGGCTCCGCCGGGCACCTCACCGAGGAGGTGATCAAGCGCGAGGCGGGGCTCGCAGATCCTCATCGTGCCGTACAAGGGCGCGGGTCCCGCGCTGACCGACATCGTCGGCGGGCAGGTGAGCGCGCTCGCCGACCCGCTACCGTCGTCGTACCCGCACGTGAAGGGCGGCCGCCTCAGGGCGCTGGCGGTGACGAGTCGCGCGCGCATCGGCTACATGCCCGACGTGCCGACCGTGGCGGAATCGGGGTTCCCGGGCTTCGAAATGCTTTCGTGGTACGGCCTGTGGGGGCCGCCCGGCCTACCGAAGGACGTGCTCGAGCGGCTCGCGGCGGAGACCGCGAAGGCGGCGACGTCGGCCGAGATGCGCGAGAAGCTCGCCGCGCAAGGCTTCATCCCCGATGGCTCGGGCCCGGCAGCGTTTACCGCCTACGTGAAGGACGAGATCGCGAAGTACGCGAAGATCGTCAAGGACGCGAACATCAAGGTCGAGTGATCAGCCGAACTCCGCCCGCAGAATGCGGGCCGCGTCGACCATCGCCTTCATTTTTCCGAACGCCACGTCCCTCGGGAGGTATTTCATCCCGCAGTCCGGTGCCAGGATGACGTCCTCTTTCGCGACGAAGGGCAGGGCGCGCTTGATCCGCGCCACGACCGCGGCGGGCGTCTCGACGTTCCGGTCCTCGAGGTCGATGCAGCCGACCATGACCTTCTTCCCCGCGAGCTTCGTGAGCACGGCGCAATCGAGATTGGACTGCGCGGTCTCGATCGACACCTGCTTGCATCCGCAGTCTGCGAGCTCCGGAAGAAAGGAGTACCCCGACGGTCGCGTGTGGATGATCGCCGCATAGCCGAAGCAGATGTGCACCGCGGTCGTGCCGGTGATGCCGTCGAGCGCGCGATTGAGCGCCTTCAGCCCGTACTGTCGCGCCTTCTCCGGCCGCGCCTGCATGTAGGGCTCGTCGATCTGCACGACGTCGGCGCCGGCGGCGAAGAGATCGCTGATCTCCTCGTTCACCGCAGCAGCGTAGTCCATTGCCGCCGCCTCCTCGCTCGGGTAGAACGCGTTCTGCGCCTGCTGCGACATCGTGAACGGCCCGGGCACGGTGATCTTCACCATGCGCGTCGTGTGCGCGCTTGAGGAACTTCAGGTCCTCGACCTCGACCGGGTGCATGCGGCGGATCCTGCCGACGACGCGCGGCACCGGGTTCGGATGCCCGGAGCGGTCGAGCGCGGTGCCCGGGTTGTCGATGTCCACGCCCTCGAGCGCGGTGGCGAAACGGTTCGAGTAGCTCTCGCGCCGGATCTCGCCGTCGGTGACGATGTCGAGGCCGGCCTCCTCCTGCGCCTTGATCGCCATGATCGTGGCGTCGTCCTGCGCCTCGGCGAGATAGGGTTCCGCGACGCGCCACAACTCCCGCGCGCGCACGCGCGGCGGGAACCGGCCCGCAAGCTTCGCGCGGTCGATGAGCCACTCGGGCTGAGGGTAGCTGCCCACGAGGGTCGTGGGAAACAGGATGGCCGCTCGGCTCGTCACGGTTTTAGTCCCTGGAACAGCTTCTCGCGGCCGAGCTTGATCCCGAACTCGCCGTCGTACATGAACACGTCGGCGGTGGCGAACGTATCGCCGTAGTTGTCGGGAATGAACGAGCCGGTCCCGATCGCGTCGACCGGCGCGCGGGCGTTGCCGAACATCTTGCATTTGAACAGGTTGAAGCCCGAGGAGGCCACGACCTTCGCGCCGTTGAAGCCGGCGGCGTCGAGCTTCTGGCGCAGCTGAATCACGCTCGCCAGCGACACGCCCGTGCCGAAGAGCACCCGGCGCACGCGGTCCTTGACCACGTTCAGCGTATCGGCGTCGAACGCCTCCTCGCCCATCACCATGCGCACCGCCTCGTACTCGTTCAGCACGTGCAACCAGTTGGCCACGACGTCGACCGACCTCTCGTATGTCAACCCCTCGGCGAAGCGGTCGCCGTGGGTGTCGACGCGGAGGCTCAGCGTGCGCGTGCCGTTCGGGTCGCGCGGGAGGACGTCATTGAACCACCAGCGGCAGACCTCGAGCGCGTCGGTGTACTCGCGGCCGTAGTAGTCGACCAGGACGGTGAGGTTGTCCTTCGGGTGCGTCTCGACGAACATTTGCGCGGCGCGGAGCGTCGAGCCCGCGTACCCGACGAGCGCGTGCGGCATCGTGCCCAGGCCGCGCTCCATGCCGTAGAAGTGCGCGGTGAGGTCCTGGGAAGCTCCGATGAAGCCGTTCGCGCCGTGCAGCTTCGCCATCCGGCTGCCGACGGCCGCGCCGTAGGCGGCAAGCTGGCTGAAGTCGTCGCCGCTCGCGTGCCGTGCGTGCATGTCGATGAACAGCGTCTTCGGCAGATTCATCGCCATCTTGTAGGCGTTGTAGGCCGAGACGCAGGCGACGCCGGTGCGCTGCAGGATGAGCGTCTCCAGCTCGAGCAGATTTGCAAAGGAGCCGGTGTAGGTGAACATCGGCTTCTGGTCGGGGATGAACGCGCCTTCCTCGTACGCCCGGGCGACCTTGAGCGGCGCCGCGTCGGCCGGGTAGTACTCGCGCAGGCACTCGATCGCCGGATTGATGGCGCAAATCACGCGCCGGCGCATGAACACGCCGTAGGTGACGGTCTTGTCGCCGAACTTCTCGACCACTTCGCGCGACTTGGTGAAGTACTTGTCGGTGCGGGTGTGCACGTACTCCGCCTTCTTCGCGGGCACGATCTCGAGGGGCTTCGGCATCGCGGGCCTCCGCTTCAGGGTCGGGGGGGGCCATTCTAACAAGGGCGCGACGATACAATCGCGGGATGATCCGTCGTGCTCGTCTCCTCGCTGCGCTCGCCGCCGCCCTGATCGGCGCGTCCGGCTGTTCTTCCAACATGGTCTCGTCGTTCGGAACGAGCGGCGTGGCCCATCCGGCGCCGCCGATCGTCGTGCCGCCGGTCGAGGGGATACGCGTGATCGCGGACGGTGGCCTCTTCGTGTCCGCGACGATCGCGCTTTCCGCCGCGGCGGCGAACGCGCTCGCGGCGGTCGCGGTCGTCGGCTTCCTTGCGGCCGGCAACAACATCTCGCCGCGCCTACCGGCGAGGATGCGCGAGGATCGGGCGATCAATCTGCAGGACTGCTCGAAGCCGATCGCGAACTGGTCGGCCAACCTCAAGTGCGCGACGCCCGAAGAGCTGCACGAGCTCGAGGGCGCGGCGCGCGACTGAGGATGCGCATCGGGCGGCTCGCGCCGTGCCTGGCCGTGGCCGCGCTCGCGGGCTGCGCGTACGTCTACACCGGGAACGGGAGCGGCTACGTGCAGCACCGCAGCTCGCCGCTGATGCTCTGGGAGGACGCGTGGCGTCCGGCGCCGACGATGGCCGCGGACCGCCCGATCAGCGAGCAGGACTGCACTCAGCCGATCGCCGCGCCGGGCGCTAACCTGAAGTGCCGTTAGCAGCCGCAAGCCAAAGGGGCAGCGTGACCAGGCTCGCCGCCACCCCGTAGGACACGAGCGTCGCCGCGGTGCGGCCGTCTCCCCCGAGGCGCACGGCGAGGATGTAGGCCGCGGGTGCGGCCGGCAGCGCCGCGAACACGAGCGCGACCGTGAACGCCGCCGGGGTCAGGCCGGCGACACCGCTCAATCCCCACACAACCGCGGGCAGCGCGACCAGCTTCACCGCGAGGATCCACCCGAGGAAAGGGGCGTGCGCGCGTTCGAGCGCGGGATGAAGGGCGGCGCCGACCGCGAGCAGGCCGAGAACGATCGCCGCGCCGCCCATCCGCGACAGCGTGACCTGGGCGAGATCGGGCAGCGGCAGCCCGGCCGCGCCCCAGGCGATGCCTGCGACGCACGAGACGACCAGCGGGTTCGTCGCCATCTCCAGCGCGACGTGCACGCTCCGTCCGCGCGCGAGCGCCCAGACCGAGGCCGCGTTGACGATCGGCACCGCGACGCCGATCACGAGCGCCATCAGCGCGACGCCCGGTTCGCCGGCGAGCCGCGCCGCGAGCGCGAGGCCGATGTAGGAGTTGAACCGGAACGCGCACTGGAACGCCGCGCCGAACACCGGCTGCGGCGGCCGGAAGAGCGCTTTTCCCGTCAGGCCGAGCGCCATCCCGGCTACGATCGCGGCGATCACGACCTCGAGCAGTGGCGCCGCGGCGCCGAGGTCGATGCGCGTGCGCGCGTTCGCGTAGAAGAGCAGCGCGGGAAACAGCACGAAGTAGGTGAGCTTCTCGATCCCGGACCACAGCTCGGCGCCGAGCGGAGTCGCGCGGCGCAGCAGGAAGCCGGCGAGGATCAGCAGGAAGTCCGGAAGGATGAGCGCGACGGTCGACATCGGCCCGGAAGGATACGCGACGGCATGGGCAGCGCCGTCGCGCGGCGGCTCAGGCGCAGGCGCGAGCGGGGGCCGCGGAGTGCAGCAGCGCGACGAATTCGTCGGCGGGGACCGGCTTGCTCAAGTGGAAGCCCTGGATGGCATCGCAGCCCCATGCACGCAGCAGCGCGAGCTGCTCGCCGGTCTCGACACCCTCGGCGACCACTTCTTTCTTGAGCGCGTGCACCATCGCGATCGCCGCGCGCACGATCGCCTGCGCGTTGTCGCTCGTGGGGATGCCCTTGATGAAGGAGCGGTCCAGCTTGATCGTGCCGACCGGGAGCCGCTGCAGGTACGCGAGCGAGGAGTAACCGGTGCCGAAGTCGTCGAGCTCCAGGCGCGCTCCGACCTCGATCAATCGCTGGAGCGTCGCGTCGACGGCGCCGCTATCGTCGACGAGCACGCTCTCGGTGATCTCTAAGTGCAGCGTACCGGGCTCGAGGCCGGCGGCCTGGATCGCACGCGCAACCGAATCGGCGAAGTCCTTGCGGCGGAATTGGCGTGGCGACACGTTGACCGACACGTGATCAATCGGCGCGCCTTCGTGCTTCCAGACCATGAACTGTTCGCACGCCGCGTTCAACGCCCACTCGCCGATCTGCTCGATCAGTCCGGTCTCCTCGGCGAAGCTGATGAAGGGGCCCGGCGCGACGATTCCGCGGGTCGGATGCTGCCACCGGATCAGCGCCTCGGCTCCGACGATGCGGTTGGTGCGGAAATCGAGCTGGGGCTGATAGTAGAGGACGAATTCCTCGTTCTCGAGTGCCTGGCGAAGCTCGCGGTCGAGCTCGAGGCGGCGCTGCGCCTCGCGGTGCATCGCGTCCTCGAAGAACGCGAAAGTGCCGCGGCCGCGCTCCTTCGCCCGGTACATCGCCATGTCTGCGTGGCGCAGCAGCTCCTGCGCGTTCGCGCCGTCGGCAGGGTAGATCGCGATGCCGATGCTCGCGGCGACGAAGGTGTCGCCGTGTCCGATGTCGTAGGGCTGCGAGAGCGCAGCGATCATGTGCTGTGCGGCCGTCGCGGCGTCGGCGCCCTCGCGCATGTCGGGCAGCACCGCGATGAATTCGTCCCCGCCGAGGCGCGCGACGAGGTCGGCCTTGCGCACGCACGCCCGCAGGCGCTCGCCGGCGCGCACGAGCAGCTCGTCGCCGGCGGCGTGGCCGAGGCTGTCGTTCACGTTGGAGAAGCCGTCCAGGTCGACAAACAGAACTGCGAGCTGCTTCGATTGGCGTTCGGCGCGCGCGAGCTCGCGCCCGAGCTCGTCGAGGAAGAGCGTCCGGTTCGGCAGCCGCGTCAGCGGATCGAAGTGGGCGCGCCGGTAGAGCTCCCGGTCGCGCGCGGCGGTGGCGAGTGCGACGGCGACGCGATCCCCGAGGTCCTGAACCAGCTGCAGCTCGTCGTCATCGGGCGCGAGCGTACCGCGGTGGCCGAGCACGATCGCACCGGCGAGCCGCGCCTCGAGCCTGATCGGCAGCAGGAAGATCGAGTTAGCGCCGGCGTGGACGAGCGGCGCGAGCCATTGCGGTGCGCCGTCGGCCGCGATCACGCTGCCTCGTGCGGCGCCGGCGAGCCGCGCGAGCTCGGCAGGAACGAGCGATTCCGTGGCTCCATTCCATTCGGCCGGGCCCTCGGGTGCATGCACCTGTAGGCGTCCTTCCTCGGCGCCGTCGGCAAGGAGCACGACGCGCCAGTCGGCGCGCACCACCTCTCTCATGCGCCCGAGCGCGATCGCGACGATGCGGTCGATGTCGACCTTCGAGAGGATCACCGAGTCGATCTGCGCGAGCGCGCCGAGCGCGTGGAACTGGCGCCCGAGCCGCTCCGACATCGAGTTGAATGCGCGCGCGAGCTCGCCGAACTCGTCGTCGCGGTCGGCGGGGAGCCGTGCGCCGAAGTCGCGCGCTGCGACGCGCTTGGTCGCATCGGTGAGCCGCTGTAGCGGGTCCATCGTCCGGCGCACCTGCACCAGGCCGAGGAAGGCCGCGACCAGCAGGCCGAGCACCACCACCGGAACGACGAGCCGTGTGACGGCGCGGGTCGGCGCGAGCGCGTGCTCCTCCGGCTGGCTCATGACGATCGGCCAGCTTGCGGCACGGAACTTGGCTTCGAGGAACAGTTCTCGGTAACTCGAGATGTAGCGGTCTTCCGCGTCCTGCCATGCGTAGTGCCCGGCCGGCCCACGGGTGAGTCGCTCCCGAATCCCGTCGAGCGCGTCAACCGGCAGCGACGCCGTGCAATACAAGGGGGCACGGCTCGCGTCGAGGATGCACAGCTCGGTGAGGAACGGCAGCTCGTCCGCGGTGCCCCAGAGGAACGTGGGGGAGAGCTCCACGGCGAGGACGCCGCGTGCAGGATCGCCTGCCGCCACGGCCCGTACGAGCCACACGCCGCGGGCACCATCCGCAGCCGTGGGCGTGCGGAGCGTCGGCTCGCCAGCAATCACGCGTGGATCGGACGCAGCGGCGAGCACCTCGGCCGGGATTTCCGCGCCGCCGAGGAGCGCGCGGTGAGCTTCGCCCGGAACGACGATCGCGGCGGCGCGAAAGTGCTGGCTCAGGCCTTCGCGCGACGAGGCTACCGACTCGGACGCGGCGGCGAGCGAACGGGCGAGCTGTTCGGCGAGATGCAAACGCTCGAGGAGCGTCGTGCCGTAGCCCTCCGCGGCCTGGCCGAGCTGAGCGACGCGCTCGTCGACGAGCGCGCCCTGGATCTGTCGATAGGACACGCCGATCGTGAGCGCGACCGGCAACAGCGCGCAGAGCAGGAAAAGGCCGAGCACGCGCCGCGCGACGCGGGTGCCGAGCGTCGCCGGAATGCGCATCACGGGTCGTAGTCGGACGCGAGCCCGACGAAGCGGCCGTCGTTGGCGCGCACGATGTCGTCGCGGCTCGCTTTCGCCGTGAGCGGGCTCACGCTCGCGCCGTCCTTGCCCATGCTGTAGAGGTCGAAATCGGAGTTGATCGGCACGAGGTTCTTGTTCTTGCGCGCCTTGCCCTTGCCCTTGATGTCCCCGAGGTTGGCGTACTGGTACGGCTTTCCCCACGGGTCTTTCATCGTGTCCTTGCCGACTTCGGCGAGATCGGCCGGATACGCGCGGTTATCCAGCCAGTACATCTGGATGCGGGCATCGATGTCGCGGATGTCGGAGATCGCCTGTTGGGCGCGGGTCTTCTCGACGTACTGCTGATAAGACGGATAGCCGATGCCCAGGAGCACGCCGAGGATCGCGATCCCGAGCGCCAGCTCGATGAACGTGAATCCGCGCGCGCGCGCAAAGAGGACCCTGTGTCCGGCGGAGGCCATGTCTCATCCGTAATCTACAAGGGGCATGCCAGCGATCACGGACAGAGTGGCGGAACGCGTCCACACACGCGAGCGCGTGATTTCCTGTACGCGGACGGCGGCAGAATGTGACGGATTTGGCGCCGTTGCGCGGAGCCGGCTGTCGAGGGTCCGTCGCCCGTGGCCAAGAAGGCGCGGGTCAGCGAGCGAAGCTCTTGCCGAGCTCGCTCGAATAGGCGTGGTGCGCGGTGTTCACGCGGCTGCGCCGCAGCTCGACGGGCGAGCTGTGGTAGGTCATCGCGATGCGGTGGATCTCGAGCAGGGGCGCGCCGGGCGGCACCGCGAGAGTGCGGGCCGACTCGCGGTCCGCGGTCGTGGCGCGCAGCTGCTCCGACGCGCGCACGACGTTGATGCCGTAGCGCGTCTGGTAGAGGTTGTAGATGGTGCTCTCGCGGTTGCGGAACGTCCGTTCGGTGATATCGGGGAAGAGCGCCTGCGCGAGCACGATGTCGTCGAGCACGATCGGCTCCCCGTCCAGCCGCAGCAGATTGCGGACCCGCACCACGCGTTCGCCGGGCTGGATCGCGAGCGCGCTCGCCTCGTGTGCCGCGGCGCGGCCGCGCTCGAAGCCGAGCAGCTCGGGCTGGGGCAGCTGCTTCGCGCCGTCCTCCCGCACGATGCGGAAGAACTGGAACATCAGGCGCGACGGGCCATGGGTGGCCACGAACGTGCCGCGTCCCTGCTGGCGCACCAGCACCTGCTCGGCGACCAGCTCGTCGACCGCCTTGCGCAGCGTTCCGATCGAGACGTGGAAGCGCTCGGCGAGCCGGGTCTCGGAGGGCAGCGCCGCGCCGGGCTGCCACTCGGCCTTCTGCAGGCTCTGCGTGAGCAGGCGCTTGACCTCCTTGTAGAGCGGCGCGAAGGTCTGGGTGCCGGCGGCGAGCGAGGCGACCATGGCGGCGAAGACTAGCCCAGTCCTCCAGGTCATGCAAGTCATCTAGTTGACTTTCACCCGTGCCGCGCCTAGGATGCCCGGCACTCCCGCAAGCCAACCCCGGAGACCTCGCAATGACGATCCACTTCGTGGTTCACGAAGACGGCGACTCGGTCGGCACCGTCGTCGTCGAGAACGTCAAGGCCGGCGCCACGCTCACCGGATGGGTCATGGAGCAGGACAAGACCGTCGCGGTCAAGGTCCTCGACGACATCCCGATCGGCCACAAGGTCGCGCTCAAGGACCTGAAGAACGGCGACACGGTGATCAAGTACGGCGTCGACATCGGCCGCACCATCGCGCCGATCAAGCAGGGCGAGTACCTGCATGTCCACAACGTGAAGACCAAACGCTGGTAGGCCGGGGGAGTCGAGCAATGGCAATGGATCTGAGCAAGGCCACGTTCTGGGGGTACCGGCGCGACAACGGCCGCGTCGGCGTGCGCAACCACGTCATCGTCCTGCCGGTCGACGACATCTCGAACGCGGCGGCTGAAGGCGTCGCCCGGAACGTGATGGGGACGATGGCGTTGCCCCATCCGTACGGCCGCCTGCAGTTCGGGGCCGATCTCGACCTCCACTTCCGCACGCTGATCGGCACCGGTGCGAACCCGAACGTCGCCGCGGTGGTCGTGATCGGCATCGAGCCGGCGTGGACCCAGAAGATCGTCGACGGCATCGCCAGCACCGGCAAGCCGGCGGCGGGCTTCTCGATCGAGCACAACGGCGACACGGCGACCGTGATGGCCGCCTCGCGCAAGGCGAAGGAGTTCGTGCACTACGCGACCGCGCTTCAACGCAGCGAGACCCCGCTGAAGGACCTCTGGGTCTCGACCAAGTGCGGGGAGTCGGACACGACCTCGGGCTGCGGGGCGAATCCGACCGTCGGCGACGCCTTCGACAAGCTGCACCCGAAGGGCGTGACGCTCTGCTTCGGCGAGACCACCGAAATCACCGGCGGGGAGCACCTGGTCGCCGCGCGCTGCAAGACGCCCGAGATCCGCGAGCGGTTCATGTTCATGTTCAACCGCTATCAGGAGATCATCGACCGGCACAAGACGAGCGACCTCTCGGACTCCCAGCCGACCAAGGGCAACATCGCCGGGGGCCTCACGACGATCGAGGAGAAAGCGCTCGGGAACATCCAGAAGATCGGCCGGAAGTGCACCGTGGACGGCGTGATCGACAAGGCGGAGGTGCCCACCCACCCCGGCCTGTGGTTCATGGACTCCTCGTCCGCAGCCGCCGAGATGGTGACGCTCTGCGCCGCATCGGGCTTCGTCGTGCACTTCTTCCCAACGGGGCAGGGCAACGTGATCGGCAATCCGATCCTGCCGGTGATCAAGCTGGGCGCGAATCCCAAGACGGTGCGCACGATGGCCGAGCACATCGACGTCGACGTCTCGGGTCTGCTCCGGCGCGAGCTCACCATGGATCAGGCCGGCGACAAGCTGCTCGAGTGCATGTTCGCCACCGCGAACGGGCGCTGGACGGCGGCCGAAGTGCTCGGACACCGCGAGTTCGTGCTGACGCGGCTGTACGAGAGCGCCTGACCGCCCGCGCCGCAATGGCCTGAAACCGTGATGTTCCCGCCGAGCCGCACCTGCCACGCCCTCGCCGCGCTGCTGATGGCGGCGTACGTCGTGGCGGTGCTCGCCGGCAAGATCGCCTCGACCACCGGCCGGCCGAACCCGCTCGCGCTGGGCGACGTCGGCGAGTTTCTCGTGGTGCTCGCGTCGATCGTGCTGTTCGTGACCGGCATCCTCGCGACGCCGGATCGCGCCGACAACAAAGGAGGAGACCCCCGATGAGCAAGCCCCTGCACGACGCTCCCACGTTTCCCGCACGGCGCCGCTTCCTGGAAACGTCCGGGCGCCACGGTTTCACCGCCGCTGTCATGGCGTCCTTCGGCGGCATGCTTTGGAACGACCGCGCGCTCGCACAGGGCGCGGCCGACGAGACCGCGAAGCAAAAGGCGGCAAAGGTGACGATGCTGTTCGCCACCGAGTACAAGGTCGAGGACTGGGCCGTCTACGCGGTGCCCCAGGCGCAGTTCAAGCAGAACCTCGAAGCCGCATCCAGGGGTGCGATCTATGTGAAGCTGCACCCCGCCGGCCAGCTCGGCGTCGGCGCGGCGCTGGCGCAGAAGATCCAGGGCGGGACGGTGCAGGGCGGCGCGGTGTCGCTCTCGAACTTCTCGCCGTACGCGCCGTCGGTCGACCTGATCAACATCCCGTTCTGGTGCGGCGAGAACCAGCGGTTCGCGAACCTCGTGACCTCGCGCGCATGGGACAAGGACATCACGCCGAAGGTCATCACGCGAGGCTACAAGCCGATTTTCTACTTCACCGTCGATCCGCGCACCGTCGCCACCCGCCGCGGCCACAAGCCGGTCCGCACGCCTGGGGACATGCAGGGCATGAAGATGCGGGTGCCGCCGTCGCAGCTGCTGCAGCAGTTCTATCGCCTCGCCGGCGCCAATCCGACCGTCGTGCCCTGGGGCGAGACGCCGACGGCACTCAAGCAGGGCGTGGCAGACGGTCTCGATCCGTCGATCTCGGCGCTCGCCGTCTTCGGATTCCAGGACATCATCGCCAATATCCTGGCGCTGCGCTCGGTCCCCGACGCGCAGATGTTCGCCGCCAACGCGAACTGGTACAACCAGCTCGACACCGACCTGAAGACCGCGTTCGATCTCGCCGCGAGCAAGACCCAGGTGGAGAGCTTCGTGCAGATCGCCAAGGCGCGCGCCAACGCGATCGCGATCATGAAGAAGGGCGGCGCGCAGATCGCCGTGCCGACCGCAGCCGAGTACACGCAGTGGGTCGACGCGTGCGGCGAGCAGCGGCGCGAGTGGAACGACTTCAAGGTCAAGCTCGCCGGCTCGCTCGACAACTTCGAGCGGCTCAAGGAGGCCGCCAACACGAAGGGCCCGATCACCGTCGGCGACTTCACCGGCTGAACGCGTCCGCTTCGCGGGCGGGCGCGCGGCGCCCCCCGTGGCGCCCCGTGCCATGCGCAGAGTCCTCGCCGCGCTCGACGCCAACGCCGAGCGTTACCTGATGCTGGTCTGCTACACGTTCTGCTGCTTCGTGATCGTGCAGGAGGTGGTGCGGCGGTTCGTTCTGAACTACTCCTCCGCGTGGGCCGAGGAGACGGCGCGCTACGCGTTCATCTACCTGGGCTGGCTCGGCGCCGCGTACGCGGTGCGCGAACGCGCCCACATCCGCTTCGACATCCTGTTCAACGCGATTCCGCGGCGCCTGCACGGCTGGCTGTATCTCTTGGCCGAGGCGATGACGCTCGTGTTCGCGTGCATCGCTCTGTACTACTCGATGCACACCATCCAGCAGCTGCTCCAGTTCGGCGGCGCGACGCCGGTGCTGCGGATCAACAAGGCCTGGTTCGAGGCGGCGGTGCCCCTCGGCTTCGCGCTGGTGGTCGTGCGCACGATCCAGGCGATGCGGCGCGACCTCGACGACCTGCGCGCCGGCCGCGAGGCGTACGGCGGCAAGGCGCTCTTCGACGAATGACGCGCCGCCGATGACCGTCGCGCTCAGCCTCCTTGTCGTCGCGCTGCTCCTCGTCGTCGGCGTGCCGTTCTGGGTCTGCCTCGGGATCGGCACCGTCGTCATGCTCGCCTCGACCGGCGTGCTGCCGCTCACCCTGGTCGGCGAAGCGCTGTTCGAGGGCATCGACTCGTTCGCCCTGATCGCGATTCCGCTGTTCATCCTCACCGGCGACG
Organism: uncultured beta proteobacterium; assembly: GCA_963747775.1. Classification (GTDB taxonomy): domain Bacteria; phylum Pseudomonadota; class Gammaproteobacteria; order Burkholderiales; family SG8-39; genus JAGVSZ01. The sequence goes on along the minus strand of CAVVGT010000007.1, from coordinate 398,746 downwards.
TCATGGTGCGCAGCGGGCTTGCCTACCGGCTCCTCGACTTCGCCGAGGCGAGCTTCGGCTGGCTGCGGTCGGGCTTCGGGACCTCCACCGTGATGGGCTGCGGCCTGTTCTCCTGCATCTCGGGCTCGGACGCGGCCGACGCCGCCGCGATCGGCCGCATCGCCATGGACAAGCTCCAGGAGAAGGGCTATCCCAGGGCCTACGCTTGCGCGCTCGTCGCTTCGGGTGCCTGCACCGGAATCCTGATCCCGCCGTCGATCGCGTACATCATCATCGGCCTCGTCCTCGGCATCTCGTCGGCGACCCTGTTTCAGGCGGCTTTCGTGCCGGGGGTGATCATCCTGTTCGCGGTGTCCCTCACCAACGCGATAGTGAATCGCACGCGCGGTTACGAACGCTCGACCGCAGGCTTCTCGGGGCGCGACTGGTTCGCCGCGCTGAGCGACGCCAAGTGGGCGCTCGCGATCCCGGTGATCATTCTGGGCGGCATCTACTCGGGCGTGTTCACCCCGACCGAGGCGGCCGCGGTAGCGGTGGGCGTAGCCTTGCTCATCGGCATGATTCAGCGCCGCATCCGGCTTGCGGACTTCCCGGCCATGCTCGGCACCTCCGCACGGGTATGCGGCGTGGTGCTGCCGATCATCGCGGTGGCGCTCCTGTTTGCGCAGGCGCTCACCGTTCTGGACGTTCCGCAGCGATTCGTCGAATGGGTGATCTCCTTCGGTGCCTCGAAGACCGAGATCATTCTCCTTATGCTCGTCATCTGGGTCGTGGCGGGGATGGTGATGGAGGCGACGCCCAACATCGTGGTGCTCGGCCCGCTGCTGTTCCCGCTCGCGCAGAAGATCGGCATGGACCCGATCCACTTCTGCGTATTCATGATCACGACTCTCGGCCTCGGATTCATCACCCCGCCGTTCGGGCTCAATCTCTTCGTCATGGCGGGGCTCACGCGCACGCCGATCACCGCGATCGCCCGGCAGGCGGTGCCGTTCGTCGTCGCGATGGTGATCGTGTCGCTCATCATCGGCTTCGTGCCGGCGATCTCGCTCTTCACCCTCTGGCGCTGAGGCGCGAACCGGAGAACGCACGATGGCAGTCACCTATCTCAAGCGCGCCCCGAAGACGCCCGCGACCGAGACTGCGACGGCGCAGCACGTGGTCGAGGAGATGCTCGGCGAGATCCGCGCGAACGGCGAAGCAGCCGTGCGGGCTTACGCGGCGAAGCTCGACCAATGGACCGGCGAGATCGTCGTCACGCCCGCGGAGATCGAGCGGCGCACGCGCGAGATTCCCGCGGCGGTCAAGCGCGACATCGAGTTCGCGACCGAGCAGGTGCGCAGGTTCGCGCTCGCGCAGGCGCAGTCGATCCGCGAGTTCTCGATCGAGCTGCATCCGGGCGTGACCGCCGGCCAGCGCCTGCTGCCGGTCAACGTGGCCGGGTGCTACGTGCCGACCGGCCGCTACGCGCACATTGCTTCGGCGTACATGAGCGTCGCCACCGCGAAGGCGGCGGGCGTGCCCACGGTGATCGCCTGCTCGACGCCCTACAAGGGCGAAGGGATCCATCCGTGCGTGCTGTACGCGATGAAGGTCGCCGGCGCCGACGTCGTCATGACGCTCGGCGGCGTGCAGGCGATCGCGGCGATGGCCTACGGGCTCTTCACCGGCAAGGCGGCCGACATCATCGTCGGCCCGGGCAACAAGTACGTTGCCGAGGCGAAGCGCATGCTGTTCGGGCAGGTCGGCATCGACGTCTTCGCCGGGCCCTCCGAGGTCGCGGTCATCGCCGACGACTCGGCCGACCCCTATCTCGTCGCGTCCGATCTCGTCGGCCAGGCCGAGCACGGGCACGAGTCGCCGGCATGGCTGTTCACCACCTCGCGCAGGCTCGCCGACGAGACGGTCGCCCGGGTGCCGGAGCTCATCGAGGCGCTGCCGCCGACCGCCCGCGACGCGGCCGGCGCGGCGTGGCGGGACTACGGCGAAGTGATCGTCTGCGACACGCGCGAGGAAGTCGCGCAGGTCTCCGACCGCCACGCTTCGGAGCACCTCGAGGTGCACGCACGCGATCTCGACTGGTGGCTCGCCAACCTCACGTGCTACGGTTCCCTTTTCCTCGGGGAGGAGACCACGGTCGCATTCGGCGACAAGACCTCCGGGCCGAACCACATCCTGCCGACCAAGGGTGCGGCGCGGTATTCGGGCGGGCTCTCGGTGCACAAGTTCATCAAGACGGTGACCTGGCAGCGCATGACGCGCGAAGCGAACCGGGAGGTCGCGCAGGTGACCGCACGCATATCGCGGCTCGAGGGCATGGAAGCCCACGCGCGCACCGCGGATGATCGGATGAGGAAGTACTTCCCGGGCGAAGCGTTCGACCGGGGCGAGCCGGTGAAGACTTGAGATGAAACCGATGCCGCACGCATTGCTTTCCCCGACATCGCGGAGCACGAGGAGGCGCGGCGACGCGGTTTTGCCCGCTCGTGTCGTGCAGGACTAGCATGCACCCATCGATCTCGGACCTTTTCGACCTCGGCGGACGCTGCGCGCTCGTCACCGGCGGCAACTCGGGCATCGGCGGCGAAATCGCTCGCGCACTCGCCGCGGCGGGCGCCGCGGTCGTGCTGGTGGCGCGGCGCCAGGCCGAGCTCGAGGTGGCGGCCGGGCGGATCGCCGCCGACGGCGGCAAGGCCGCGGCGATCGCCTGCGACCTCGCCGACCGCGCGGCCGTGTACGACTGCGCCGCGCGGGCAGCCGCCTTCTTCGGCGCGCCCGATATCGTGGTCAACGCCGCCGCGGTGAACATCCGCCGGCCCATGCTGGAGATCACCGAGGCCGACTGGGATGCCACCCTATCCCTCAACCTCGCCGCGCCTTTCTTCCTCTCGCAGCGGCTCGTGCCGGCGATGATCGCGAAGGGCTGGGGACGCATCATCCACATCGCGTCGCTGCAGTCGGTGCGGGCGTTCGGCAACAGCGGGCCGTACGGCGCCTCGAAAGGGGGCATCATGCAGCTCACGCGGGCGCAGGCCGAGGCGTGGTCGAAGCACGGCGTCACCGCGAACGCGATCGCACCCGGGTTCTTCGCGACCCCGCTCACCGCCCCGGTCGCGAACGATCCGGCGCGCTGGAAGCAGATGGCTGAACGCACCTTCATCGGACGCAACGGCGAGCTGCCCGACTTGCGCGGTGCTGCGGTGTTCCTGGCCAGCCGCGCCTCCGACTTCGTGACCGGGCAGACCCTCTTCGTGGACGGCGGGTTCTCCGCCGGGTGAGGGAGGTCGCATGAAAGCGCTCGTGTACACCGCCGCCGACGAGGTGATCTACCGCGACGAGCCCGCGCCGGCGCTCGCCGACGGCGAAGTCGTCCTCAAGATCGAGGCGGTCGGGATCTGCGGCTCGGACATGCACGCCTATCACGGCCATGATCCGCGGCGCGTTCCGCCGATGATCCTCGGCCACGAGTTCTGCGGCACGATCGTCGAGGGGCCCGGGCGGGGCCGGCGCACGACCGGGAATCCGCTCATCGTTTGCGGCGTGTGCGAGTTCTGCGCCCAGGGGCGGAACAACCTGTGCGCAAACCGCTCGATGGTCGGCATGACGCGGCCCGGGGCGTACGCCGAGAGGATGTCGATTCCCGTGCAGAGCCTCGTCGACGTGCCCCAGGACATGGACCCGGTCAAGGTGGCGCTCGTGGAACCCGCGGCCACGGCCCTGCATGCGCTCAACCTCGTCATGCGCGCCTCGGTACGACCGCTGCCCGAATGTGCGCTGCTGGTGATCGGTGGTGGCGCGATCGGCATGCTGGCCGCGTTGCTCGCGCGCGGCTACGGGGTGCGGCGGCTCACGCTCGCCGAGACCAATGCCCTGCGCCGCGTCTCGGTCGACAAAGCGGTCGGCTGCGCGACCTATGATCCCCGCGGCGGGCCCGCGGCGGACCCCCGTACGGGCGGCGCGCCCGGCGACAACACCGTCGACGTGGTCGTCGATGCAGTGGGCTCCAAGGCGACGCGCGCCGCCGCGCTCGCAGCGGTAAAGCCGGGCGGCGTCGTAATGCACATCGGCCTGCAGGACTGGGCAAGCGAGATCGACATGCGCAAGCTCACGCTCGCCGAGATCACGCTGATCGGCACCTACACGTACACGAGCGCCGATCTGCGCGCCACGGTCAACGCGCTTCACGACGGCGTCTTCGGCGACCTCGCGTGGGTCGAGGAGCGCCCGCTCGCCGACGGCGCGGCGGCATTCCGCGATCTGGCCGCCGGGCGCTCGGCCGCGGCGAAGATCGTGCTGCGTCCATAGCGGAAGCGATGGCGGGCAATCCATTCAGCGGGAAGGAACCGCGGCTGCACGTCGAGGGCGACTTCGCGCGCGAGGAGCTCGCGCTCGCGTACCGGAACTCCGCCTTGCCGCTCGAGGCGCTCGCCTACGACGTCACCCCGGTCGGGCTGCATTACACGCTCAGCCACTTCGACGTGCCGCGGCTCGACGAGGCGGGATACCGGCTTGCGGTGAGCGGCCGGGTGGCGCGTCCGCTCGCCCTCGCGCTCGCCAACATCCGGCGACTGCCCGCGCGCACCCTGCGGGTCACGATGGAATGCGCCGGCAACGGGCGCGGCCTGATGAGCCCGCGCTACCCGAGCATGCCGTGGCTCCACGAGGGCGTGAGCACGGCGGAATGGACCGGCGCGCCGCTGCGCCACGTGCTGGAGGAGGCCGGGCTCCAGCGCGACGCCGTGGACATCGCGTTCCTCGGCGCGGACCGTGGTTTCGACCGCGGCGTGGAGCACGACTACGGGCGCAGCCTCATGCCCGGCGACGCGCTCTGCGACGAGGTGCTGCTTGCCTATGCGATGAACGACTCGCCGCTCCTGCCGCAGCACGGGTTCCCGGTGCGGCTGGTGGTGCCCGGCTGGTTCGGCATGGCGAGCGTGAAGTGGCTCACCCGGATCGAGGCGCTCGACCGTCCGTTCGACGGCTTCCAGCAGGCGTTCGGCTATCACTATCGCAAGTTCGCGGGCGACCCGGGCGTGCCGATCACGCACGCGAAGGTGAAATCGCTGATCGCGCCGCCCGGCATTCCCGACTGGTACACGCGCCGGCGCCTGGTCGAGCGCGGCACGGTCGCGCTCGCCGGGCGCGCGTGGTCGGGCGCCGGAACGGCGATCGCGCGCGTCGAGGTGTCGGTCGACGGCGCTTGGCGCGACGCGGTCGTGGCGCCGCAGGAGGAACGCTTCGCCTGGCAAGCCTGGCACTACGATTGGGATGCGACGCCCGGCGACTACACGCTGGCCTGCCGCGCGACCGACGCCCGCGGCGCAACCCAGCCGCTCGAGCCCGACTGGAACACCAACGGCATGGGCAACAACGCCGTGCACCGAATTCAGGTGACGGTGCGATGAGGATCGTGATCAGCGAGTTCATGAACGCAGCGGCGGTCGCCTTGCTCGCGCGCCAGTTCGACGTTCACTACGACGTCAAGCTCGTCGACCGGCGCGACGACCTGCTCTCTAGTCTCGCCGCTGCGGATGCGCTGATCGTTCGCAACCGTACGCAGGTCGACGCGGCGTTGCTCGCGCTCGCGCCGCAGCTGCGCGTGGTGGGACGGCTCGGCGTCGGGCTCGACAACATCGACGTCGCGGCGTGCGCGGCGCGTGCGATCGAAGTCATTCCCGCCACCGGCGCCAACGCACTGTCCGTGGCGGAATACGTCGTCTGCACCGTCATGCTGCTGCTGCGCGGCGCCTATCACGCCTCTGCCGAGGTCGCGGCCGGAAAGTGGCCGCGCGGCGCACTCGGAGAAGGCCGCGAGACCGCGGGGAAGACGCTCGGCATCGTCGGCTTTGGCGGCATCGGCCAGTTGGTCGCGAAGCTCGCGCAGGGGCTCGGCATGAAGGTGCTCGCCACCGACCCGGCCCTGGCCGCCGCGGCACCGGTGTGGCGCGAGAGCGGCGTCGCGTATCGCGGGCTCGACGATCTGCTGGCCGAGTCCGACGCGGTGACGCTGCACGTTCCGCTGGTGCCGGAGACCCGGCACCTGGTCAGCGCCGGCCGGATGGCGCGGATGAAGCGCGGCGCGGTGCTGATCAACACCGCGCGCGGTGGCGTGATCGACGAGGCGGCGCTCGCCACGGCACTCACCAGCAGCCACCTCGCTGGCGCGGCGCTCGACGTGTTCGAGACCGAGCCGCTGCCCGCGGGGTCGCCGCTCGCCGGCGCGCCGAACCTGGTTCTCACGCCGCATATCGCCGGCGTGACGCGGGAGTCGAACGCGCGCGTGTCGACGCTGATCGCCGCGAAGGTCGCGCAAGCCCTCACCCTGAAGAAGGCCTGAATGCCTCGCGTAAGTATTGACGAAGCGATTGCCTTGGCGACGCGCGCACTCGAGCGCGCCGGCGCGAGGGCGGCGATGGCAGGAGCGACGGCACGCGCTCTGGTGGCAGCGGAGGCGCAGGGGCTCGCTTCGCACGGGCTCTCGCGCCTTCCCCAGTACGCCGCGCACCTTCGCCTCGGCCGCGTGGACGGTGCAGCCGTGCCGCGCGTGGCACGCGCGAAAGGCGGGGCGGTGCTGGTCGATGCCGCCGACGGGCTCGCCTTTCCCGCGTGCGCCCTCGCGGTGGCCGAGGCGGTCGCGCGCGCGCGCGAGCACGGCGTCGCGTTTGCGGGCGTCATGAACAGCCATCACTTCGGCGTCGCGGCGGACCACCTCGCGCCGGTTGCGGCGGCCGGCATGGTCGGCCTCGCGTTCGGCAATTCGCCGTCGGCGATGCCGGCGTGGGGCGGCAAGCGGGCGATCTTCGGCACGAATCCGATCGCCGCCGCGTTCCCGCGGCGCGCCGCGCCGCCGCTCGTGATCGATCTCTCGCTCTCGGAAGTCGCGCGCGGGAAGGTCATGGTCGCCGCGCGCGAAGGCAAGGCGATTCCGCTCGGCTGGGCGCTCGACAAGGACGGCAATCCGACCACCGATCCGAAGCGCGCCCTCGAGGGAATGATGCTGCCCGCGGGCGGCGTGAAGGGCGCACTCCTCGCACTCGTCGTCGAGCTCCTGTGCTGTGCGCTCACCGGCGCCCACATGGGCTTCGAAGCCGACACGATGTTCGTCGACGAGGGCAACCGCCCCAGGATCGGACAGACTTTCCTCGTCATCGACCCCGGCGCGCTCGCGGGCCACGACGTCTTCGACGAGCGCATCGAGACGCTCGTGAAGACCATGCTGCTCGATCCGGAGGTGCGCCTTCCCGGCGCGCGCCGCAGCGCGCTTGCCGAGAAGGCCGCGCGCGAGGGGATCGAGATCGCGCAACCGCTGCTCGATCAGCTCAACGGACTTGCTCGATGAGCAGCTTGCGGGTCGACGTGTGGCGCGGCCGTGCGGACGGGCGCTACCAGCGCTTCGAGGTGCCGCGCGAGGAGAACCAGAGCGTTCTCGACGTCGTCACCTACATCCAGCGTCATCTCGAACCGACGTTGGCCTACCGCTTCGCGTGTCGCGTCGGCATGTGCGGCTCGTGCGCGATGACCGTCAACGGGGTGGCGCGCTGGACCTGCCGCACGCACGTCGCTCGAGTGGCGCGCGACGATCGGCTCCAGATCGGTCCGCTCGCCAACCTGCCGGTGATCCGCGACCTGGCGACCGACATGCGCGAGTTCTTCGACAAGTGGGCGCGCGCGCAGGGCCACTTTGTGCCCACCGCCACGCGGAGGGACGATCCGGCGCGTGTTGCGCCCGAGTCGCGCGAGCGCGCGGCCGCGAACGCCGCGATCGAGTGCATCGGCTGCGGCGTGTGCTATGCATCGTGCGACGTGGTCGCCTGGAATCCGGACTACGTCGGCCCTGCCGCGCTCAACCGCGCCTGGACGCTGGTCAACGACGCGCGCGACGCCGCGCGGCTCGAGCGGCTGCGCGCGGTTTCGGGGGACGCGGGCTGCCACAGCTGCCACACGCACATGAGCTGCACCGAACGCTGTCCGAAGCAGCTCTCGCCCACCGCGTCGATCGCCGGACTGAAGCGGGCCACGGCGCTCGCGGTGCTGAAGGGCGAACTTTGAGCGCGCGGGCCGAAGCCCGTCTCTGGATCGCGCAGCGCGCGAGCGCAGCCGTGCTCGCCCTCTGCGCGCTGGTCCACATCGTCGTGATGGTCTACGCGGTGCGCGGCGGGCTGTCGGCCGCCGAGATTCTCGGGCGCACCCGCGGCAACGCCGGTTGGGCGGCGTTCTATGCGTTGTTCGTGCTCGCGGTCGCGGTGCACGCGCCGATCGGACTGCGTGCGATCGCCATCGAGTGGCTCGGGTGGCGCGGACGGTCGCTCGGCATCGTCGTTCACCTGTTCGCGGCCCTACTCTTGGCGATGGGGCTGCGCGCGGTATGGGCGGTGTTCGCGTGAGCGCGCCGGGCCGCCCCAAGCGCGAATCCTTGGCGCGCAGCGCCAAGGTAAGCCGATGAGAGCCGGCTGGCGCGCGCGCAGTCACCCCGCGTGGTGGGCGTTCCTCGTCCATCGGCTCTCTGGCCTCGCGCTCGCGCTGTTCCTGCCCCTGCATTTCTGGGCGCTCGGGCAGGCGCTGCAGGGCGAGGCCGCGCTCGACGGCTTCCTGCGCTGGACCGACCAGCCGCTCGTGAAGGTCTCGGAATGGGGGATCGTCGTGCTGCTCGCGGCCCATGCCGCGGGCGGTGTGCGACTGCTCGCCCTCGAGCTGCTGCCGTGGCGCGACTGGCAGAAGACGCTGATCGCGCTGGCCGCGGGCGGAACGCTGGCGACGGGGCTCGCGCTGGCGCTCGTGCTGTAGCGCGCCGGCGGCGAGTGCTGCGACAATGCCGGGCACAATGAGCGCTGCCGCATCGCACGGGGCGCGGACTTCGACCATCGAGAGAGGACCTGAACCATGCAGAACCGACCGTCCCGTCGACTCACCGCCGCGCTCGCCGTGGCATTTCTGGCGTTGCCCCTCGGGGCTGCGGCGCAGGCCTACCCGAACAAACCGGTGCGCTTCGTGGTGCCGTTCGCCCCGGGCGGCGCGACCGACATCTCGGCGCGGATCATCGGGCAGAAGCTCGGCGAGATGTGGGGCCAGACGGTGCTGATCGACAACAAGGGCGGCGCGGGCGGGAACATCGGCGGGGTGGAAGTGGCCAAGTCTGCGCCCGACGGCTACACGCTGTTCTTCACATCGGGCTCGGTCGTGACGGCGAACGAGCACATCTATCCGAACATGCCGTTCAACCCCTCGAAGGACTTCGTCGCGGTGACCAACGTGGTGCGCGGTGCGCAGGTGATCGTGGTGCCGGCGAACTCGCCGTACAAGTCCCTGCCGGAGCTGATCGCCGCGGCGCGGTCGAAGCCGGGCGGGCTGAACTATGGCCACGCGGGCATCGGGAGCCAGACGCATCTCGCCGCCGAGAACTTCCTCCAGGCCGCGAAGATCGACGTCCAGAACGTGCCTTACAAGGGCGAGGGTCCGGCGGTGACGGACCTCGTCGCCGGGCAGACCACCTTCGCGACGCCGAACATCGCCGCGGCGATCGCCTTCATCAATAGCGGCAAGCTCCGCGCGCTCGCGGTGACCGGGCAGGAGCGTGCGCCGCAGCTGCCCGCCGTGCCGACCGTCGCGGAGACGCTGCCGGGCTTCGAGAACTACGGCTGGTTCGGGATCGTTGCGCCGGCGGGCACGCCGAAGGTCATCCTCGACAAGGTGTACCGCGATACGGTCAAGGCGCTCGACTCGACCGAAATGCGCGCCCGGTTCTTCGTGCAGGGCATGGAGACGGTCGGCAACACGCCCGACGAGTTCACCCGCGCGATGAGCACGGAGCGCGCGCGCTGGGCGATGGTGGTGAAGGAACGCAAGATCAGCGTGAAGTGATGGAACCAGCCGCCACTTTCGGCACGCTCCTCGCGCGCATGACGCAGGCGATCTGCCGCGGCGACGAGCCGGGTGCGCATTGAGGTCGCAGACCGTGCGGATCGACAGTCAGCAAGTCGAGGAAGTGGCGAAGCAGCTCTATGTCCGGGCACTCAAGGTGCTGCCTCCCGACGTGAAGCAGGGCTTCGACGCGCTCGTGCGCGGCGAGACGGACGCGACCGCGAGGGGCATCCTCGGCGTGATGGTCCGGAACATCGCGGTCGCCGAGTCGACCGACAACCTGCTTTGCCAGGACACCGGCATTCCGATCTACAACGTGACGATCGGTAAGGGCGTCGAAGTCGACGGAGTCGCGCTCAAGGAGGCAATCCGGCGCGGCTGCGAGCGCGCGACGCGCGAGCACCCGCTGCGTTCCTCGGTCGTGCACCCGGTGACGCGCGAGAACGAGCACACCTCCTGCGGGCGGGGCGTGCCGGTCATCCACTTCGACTTCGACGGCGCAGCGGACACGCTCGCGATCGAGATGGTGCCGAAGGGCTCCGGCTCGGAGAACAACTCGTGGCTCCGGATGGCGATCCCGGCCGAGGGCGTCGCCGCGGTCAAGGCTTTCGTGATCGATTGCGTGCTCGATGCGGGCGGCAGGACCTGCCCGCCCACGATCGTCGGTGTCGGTGTCGGCGGCACCGCGGACCTGTGCGTCCACCTCGCCAAAGTGGCGGCGACCCGGCCGCTCGGCACGAGTTGCGGGGATCCGGAGGGCGCCAAGCTGGAAGCCGAGTTGACCGCGGCGGTGAACCGTCTCGGCGTCGGCCCGCAGGGCCTGGGCGGCGACTCGACTGCATTCGCGGTGCACGTCGAGACGGCCGCGACGCACATCACCATGAATCCGGTCGCGGTGAACATGCAGTGCCACTCGGCACGGCGGGCGCGGGCGACCTTCACGCCGGCAGGCGTGGCCTACGGCTTCTGATGGCTCACCACGATTTCACGACGCCGGTCACCGAAGCGCTGGTGCGCGACCTGATCGTCGGCGACACGGTCACGCTGCACGGCACGCTGTTCGGCATCCGCGACGCGACGCAGATCCATATGTTCGATCGCGGGCGCACGACGCGGTTCGACCTGCGCGGCCACGCGGTCATCCACACGGCGCCGAACGTAAGGAAGATGCCGCCGTCGCCCGACCATCCGACCGGCTATGCCCCGGTGTGCGTCGGGACGACGACGAGCGCGCGCATGGAGCGATTCACGCAGCCGCTCATGCTCCAGTACGGGGTCCGGCTGGTGATCGGCAAGGGCGGGCTCGGCGAGGCCTCGCTCGACGCGTTCCGGGAGCACGGCGGCGCGTACCTCGCGATCATCGGCGGCACCGCGGCGCTCGAGACCACATGGATCGAGGCAATCGAGGACGTGGACCTCGACGACCTGAACCCGGAGAGCCTGTGGCGCTTCCGCATCCGCAGCTTCGGGCCGCTGCTGGTCGGCATGGACAGCCACGGCGGGAGCCTGTATCGCGACGTGGACGCCGCAGCCCGCTCGCGCCGCGCCGAGGTGCTGGCCAGCCTCGGGGTGAAGGCCCGGTAACGCGCTGCGTGGAAGAGCTCAAGACCGACGTCCTGATCCTCGGCTCCGGCGGCGCCGGGCTCTTCGCCGCGCTGCACGCGCACGCCGCGGCGCCGCAGCTCGACATCGCCATTGCCGTAAAGGGCCTGCTCGGCAAGTGCGGCTGCACGCGGATGGTGCAGGGCGGCTACAACGTGGCGCTCGCAAAGGAGGACTCCGTCGAGCGCCATTTCATGGACACGATCGAGGGCGGCGCGTGGCTGCCGCACCAGGAGCTCGCCTGGACCTTGGTGAGCGTCGCCGTCGAGCGCGTGCGCGAGCTCGAGAACGAGCTCGGCTGCTTCTTCGACCGCAATCCCGACGGCACGCTGCACCAGAAGGCGTTCGCGGGTCAGACCTTCGACCGCACCGTCCACAAGGGCGACCTCACCGGCATCGAGATCATCAACCGGCTCGCCGAGCAGGTCTGGGCGCGCGGCATCCGGCGGCTGGAGGAGCATCGCGCGGTCGAGCTGATCGCCGCGCGCGACGAGCAGCGCATCGCGGGCGCGCTGCTGCTCGACATGCGCACCGGCGAGTTCGTGCTCGTGCGCGCGAAGGCGGTGGTGCTCGCGACCGGCGGGGGCCCGACGATGTACAAGTACCACACGCCTTCCGGCGACAAGGCGTGCGACGGCCTGGCGATGGCGCTGCGCCTCGGGTTGCCGCTGCGCGACATGGAGATGGTGCAGTTCCATCCCACCGGACTCCTCGCCGGCGTGCGCACGCGCATGACCGGCACGGTCCTCGAGGAGGGGCTGCGCGGCTCCGGCGGGTACCTGCTGAACGGACGGGGCGAGCGCTTCATGCAGGCGGTCGACCCGCGCGGCGAGCGTGCGACGCGCGATATCGTCTCGCGCGCCATGTTCGCGGAGATGCGCGCGGGCAACGTGACGCCGCACGGCGGTCTCTGGATCTCGATGGGCCACCTCGGCGCCGGAAACGTGCGCCGGCAGTTCAAGGGGATGGTGGAGCGGTGCGCCGACTGCGGCTTCGATCTGGCCGGCGGCAAAGTCGAGGTGGTGCCGACCGCGCACTACATGATGGGCGGCGTCGAGTTCGCGGTCGACACGTCGACCGAGCTCGAAGGATTGTTCGCCGCGGGCGAGGACACGGGCGGCGTGCACGGGGCGAACCGGCTGGGCGGCAACGGCGTGGCCAACTCGACCGTCTACGGCGGGATCGCGGGCGAAGCGGTCGCGGGCTGGCTGGCGTGCGGCCGCACGCACGCCGAGCCGGATCGCGACGCGATCGAGCGCGCGCGGCGGCGCACGCTGCACCCGTTCGATCAGCCGGCGGGGGAGCTGCCCGCGATCCGCGAGGCGCTCTACGAGCTCATGTGGAGCGACGTCGGGATCCTGCGCGATGCGGCCGGGCTCGCGCGTGCGGCCGGCTCGCTCGAAGCCTTGCACGAGCGGCTGGCGCGCACCGGGCTCCCCGACCGGGACCGAGTGTTCAATCTGACCTGGCACGACTGGCTCAATCTCGACAGCCTGCTCAGCGTGAGCAAAGTCATTGCCCGAGCCGCGGCGGCGCGCGAGGATTCTCGCGGGGCGCACTATCGCGAGGATCATCCGGCGGTGCGCGACCTGGAGCGCTCGGCGTTCACCCGCGTGCGGGCGGCGGAGCGCGACCTCGCGCTCGAGTTCGTGCCGGTCGATTTCACGCGCGTGCGGCCGGGCGAGACGCTCCTCGGCAGGGCGAAAGCAGTCGCATAGGCCGGGTGCCGAGCGGCGCGCCAGAACGCGCGAAGACGCTGCCGGCGGGATCGGGACGGAGGAAGGTTCGGAATGAACGGCAAGCTGCGCGGCGCCGACATCCTCGCACGCGCGCTCGCGCGCGGCGGGGTACGGCGCGTGTTCACGCTCTCCGGCAACCACGTCATGCCGGTGTTCGACGCCGCGATCGACGCGAAGCTCGATCTCGTCCACGTGCGCCACGAGGCGGCGGCGGTGCACATGGCCGACGCCTGGGCGCGGCTCACCGGGGAGGTCGGCGTCGCGCTGGTCACCGGCGGCCCGGGCCACGCCAACGCAGTGGGCGCGCTCTACACCGCGCTCGCCGCGGAGTCCTCGGTGCTGCTGCTGAGCGGGCACGCGTCGCTCGGCGAGCTCGGCCGCGGCGCGTTCCAGGAGATGCGTCAGGCCGAAATCGCCGGGCCCGTGTGCAAGGCGGCCTCCACGGCGACCAGCGCCGCGGCGATCGGCGACGAGGTCGCGCGCGCCTTTCGCAACGCGAAGGAGGGCCGGCCGGGACCGGTGCATCTCAGCCTCCCGACCGACGCGCTCGAGGCGGTTGCCGATGCGGGCGAGTGGCTCGTGCCGCATCGGGACGCGTTCGAGGTCCCCGCCGCGCCGCTCGGACCGAGCGCCGCGGAGGCCACGCTCGCGGAGCTCACGCGCGCCGAGCGGCCGTTGATCCTGACCGGGCCCGCGACGATGCGCGGCCGCCCGGCCACAGCGGCCCGTCAGCTCGAGCGCGCGACCGGCGTGCCGGTGATCGGGATGGAGAGCCCGCGCGGCATCGGCGACCCGAGCCTCGGCGCCTTCGCCGAGCTGCTGGCGCGCGCCGATCTCGTGCTGCTGCTCGGCAAGCAGCTCGATTTCACGCTGCGATTCGGGCGGACGCCGGCATTCGACACGGCGTGCCGGTTCATTCAGATTGCACCGGACCTCGACGCCGTCCAGCGCGCCGCGCGCGCCGTCGGCGAGCGGCTGATCCTGTCGATGGTCGCCGACGTGTCGCCCGCGGCCGCGGAGCTCGCGCAGATCGCCGCCGGAGGACGGCGGCGCGAGGCGTGGCTCCACGAGGTGCAGGAGGCGGTCCGCTATCGACCGTCCGAGTGGGCCTCGGCCGCATCGCGGGAGGGTGCGATCCATCCCGCGGCGCTCTGCAGCGCCGTGCAGAAGCATCTCGAGGGCGCCAACGCGGTGTTCGTCTCCGACGGCGGCGAGTTCGGGCAGTGGGCGCAGGCCTGCCTCAGCGCGCCCAACCGCATCATCAACGGTCCGGCCGGCTCGATCGGCAGTGCGCTGCCGTTCGCCGCGGCGGCGAAGCTCGCGTTTCCCGCTGCGCCGGTCGTGGCGCTGCTCGGAGACGGCACTTTCGGTTTTCATGCGGCCGAGTTCGACACCGCGCTGCGCTACGGCGCACCGTTCGTCGCGGTCGTCGGCAACGATGCGCGCTGGAACGCCGAGTATCAGATCCAGCTGAAGACCTACGGCGCGGACCGGGCGATCGGCTGCGAGCTTGCGCCCTCGCGCTACGATCTCGTCGCCGCAGCGCTCGGCGGACACGGGGAGCATGTCACCCGCCTCCAGGGTCTGCCCGCGGCGCTGGAGCGTGCGTTCGCCTCCGGGCGGCCGGCATGCGTGAACGTGATGATCGACGGGCTCGCGGCGCCGAACGTCTCCCGTCGGTCCGTGCGTTAGACTTCGCGTCCCCGGCAGAGGAGACAAACCGAATGGCAAGACTCGCAACCCTGGTGCTCGCGGCGCTCCTGCCGCTGGCCGCGGTCGCCGCGGAGGTCGGGGGCGTCAAGCTCGACGACAGGACGCGGATCGACGCCGGCGGCCCCGAGCTGGTGCTCAACGGTGCCGGAATCCGCACGCGCTTCGTCGTGAAGGTGTACGTCGCGGGCCTGTATCTCGCCGAGAAGAAGGCCGCCGCCGCCGACGCGATCGCGGTTCCCGGCCCGAAGCGCGTGAGCATCACCATGCTGCGAGACGTCGGCGCGCAGCAGTTCAACGAGGCGCTGGTCGACGGCTTCCGCGCCAACAACAGCGCCGCCGACGTCGAGAAGCTGAAGGGCGCCCTCGACGAGCTGAGCGCGATCATGAATTCGCTCGGCGAGGCGAAGAAGGGCAATGTCATCGTGCTCGACTTCGTTCCCGGGACGGGGACGCGGATGCTGCTGGACGGTGCGCCGAAGGGCAAACCGATCGCGGGCGACGACTTCTACCGGGGGCTGTTGCGGATCTGGCTCGGCGACAAGCCGGTCGACGCCGACTTGAAGAAGGGCATGCTGGGACAGGGTTGAACCCGACGGCCGCGGTGCGGTCGAACCGACGCTTGGCCGGCTCGACCCGGTCGACGCTGACTACATCAACGAGAGAGGAAGAGGCATGAAAACCATCGTCAAGACCGCTGCATTCGCCGCCGTCCTCGCGGCGGCGAGCGTCGCCGTCGCGCAGGACAAGGTCACCATTTCGATCGCCACGGGCCCGACCGGCGGGGTGTACTACCCGCTCGGCGGCGGCATCGCCAACGTCCTGTCGAAGTACGTGCCGGGCTACGCGGCGAACGCCGAATCGACCGCGGGCTCGGTCGCCAACATCCAGCTGATGAACCAGAAGAAGTCAGACATCGCGCTGTCGATGGCCGATGCGGCCTGGGACGGTTACAAGGGCCAGGGCAAGTTCCAGGGTGGCAACGTGCCGCTGCGCGCGTTGATGGTGGCGTACCCGAACCGCATGCACGTCGTGACCGTCGAGGGCACCGGCATCAACAAATTCGCCGACCTCAAGGGCAAGCGCGTGTCGACCGGCGCGCCGAACAGCGCGACCGAGCTGATGGCGGCGCGCGTGCTCGAGGCGATGGGCCTCAGTGCCGACGACTTCAAGCGAGAGCGCCTCGATCCGGGCAAATCGGTCGACGCGATCAAGGACAAGAAGCTCGACGCGTTCTTCTGGGTCGGCGGCATCCCCACCTCGTCGGTGACCGATCTCGGCGCCTCCCCGGGCATGAAGCTGAAGCTCGTCGACCACGCCGACGCGGTCGACGGGATGAACAAGAAATACGGGCCGCTCTACGTGCGCGACACAATCGCGCCGAAGTCCTACCCGGGCCAGGAGCAGCCGAACCAGGTGGCGACGGTCTGGAACATCATCATTGCGCGTGCCGACATGCCCGACCAGGTCGCGTACAACATCGTCAAGACGATCTTCGAGAAGCGCGACGATCTGATTCTGGTGCACAAAGAGGCGCAGAATTTCGATCTGAAAAACCAGTCGGCCGCCGCCGCGTCGATCCCCTATCACCCGGGCGCGGCCAAGTACTTCGCCGAGAAGGGCGTCAAACTGCAGTAGCGCCTTCCTGGCAGTCGGCGAACGGAGGCCCCGCGCTAGCGGGGCTTCTTGTTTTCCGGCCGGGAACGCATAATCCGTCGGTCCAGGGAGGAGGGCCCCATGGCCGCGGAGACCCGTACGCCGGCAATGGAACCGGTCGTCGACGAGGAGAGCCTCAAGAAGGCCGAGGAGTTCATCGAGGCCGAAGAGGGCGCGACCCACCGGTTCAAGGGTGGGTGGGGCACGTTCCTCGGGCTCGTCGCGGTCGCGATGAGCCTGTACCATCTGTACGCCGCCTACGGGATCGTCACCACCACGACGCTGCGCTACGTGCACGTCGGGTTCATGCTGTTCCTCGTCTTCACGCTGTTCCCGGCGACGCGCAGCCGCCGCAATCGCTTCAGCGGGATCGACCTCGCTTGCGCACTGCTCGGCGTTGCGACGCTCGTGTACGCGATCCTCGGCGGCGACGATTTCCAGGACCGCAGCACGATGCCCAACCAGCTCGACATGTTCATGGGGGTCGCGCTCGTCGTGCTCGTGCTCGAGGCCGCACGGCGCGCGACCGGCTGGATCATGCCGTTCGTGTGCGTCCTGTTCCTCGCGTATGCGATGGCGGGGCCTTACCTGCCCGCGCCCTGGACGCACCGCGGCTACGACGTGGCGCGTCTCGTCGGCACGATGTACATGACGCTCGAGGGCGTGTTCGGCACGGCGATCGACGTATCGTCGTCGCTGATCATCCTATTCACGATCTACGGCGCGTTCCTGCAGTTCTCGGGGGCAGGCAAGTTCTTCGTGGACTTCTCGCTCGCCGCGTTCGGCGGCAAGCCCACCGGCGCGGGGCGCGCGGTCGTGGCCTCGTCGTTCCTGCTCGGCGGACCCTCTGGCTCGGGGGTCGCAACCACGGTGACGCTCGGCAGCGTCGCCTATCCGATGCTCGCCAAGGCCGGCTACGAAAGGAACGCCGCGGGCGGACTGCTCGCGGCGGGCGGTCTCGGTGCGATCCTCTCGCCGCCGGTGCTCGGCGCCGCGGCGTTCCTGATCTCCGAGTTCCTGAAGATCTCCTACCTCGACGTGATCAGGATGGCGGTCATCCCGACCTGCCTCTACTACCTGTCGCTGTTCCTGATGGTGGAAATCGACGCGCGCAAGTACGGCATGCGCGAGGTGGCGATCGCGCGCGGCGACACGGCGTGGGCGCTCACCAAGCGATTCGGTTTCCACTTCATCTCGCTCGTCTCGATCATCGTCTTTCTGTTGTTGGGCTACTCTCCGATCGCGTCGGTGTTCTGGGCGACGGTGGTCGCATTCTTCGTGAGCTTCCTCAACCGCGACACCGCGCTGCTGGACTACCGGGTATTCGTCGACCGCCCGAAAGGGTGGGTCGGCGACGTGCTGTTGCGATCGAAGCTGAAGAAGGCGCTGGAAGCCGGATCGGTCGGGATGCTGAACGTCGCCGCGACCTGCGCCGCGGCGGGACTGATCGTCGGCGTGGTCACGCTCACCGGTCTGGGGCTGCGCTTTTCCGAGATCGTGATTGCCTACGCCGGGGGCAACCTCATTCTGACCGCGATCTACACCTCGCTGATCGTCTGGGTCGTCGGGCTCGCGGTCCCGGTCACCGCGAGCTACATCATCTGCGCCGTGATCGCCGCGCCGGCGCTCATGAAGCTCGGCGTGCCGGACTTCGCCGCGCACATGTTCATCTTCTACTACGCGGTGCTGTCCGAGGTGTCGCCGCCCACCGCGCTGTCGCCGTTCGCCGCGGCGGCGATTACGGGCGGCGACCCGTACAAGACCACGCTGCAGGCCTGGAAGTACACGCTGCCGGCGTTCGTGGTTCCGTTCATGTTCGTGCTCGACCCGATCGGCGTCGGTCTGCTCCTCAGCCTGCCGAAGGGCGGCGGCTGGTGGGATGTCGTCTGGGTGACGCTGCTCGCGGTGTTCGCGCTCATCGCGCTGGCCGGGGCCGCCGAGGGCTGGCTGCTCGCCAAGACAAACGGTGCCGAGCGCCTGCTGCTGCTCATCGGCGGGCTGCTGCTCGTCTATCCGAAGCCGCTGTATGACGCGCTCGGGTTCGGGCTGCTGATCATGGCGGTGATCCTGCAGCTGCTGCGCCGACGCACGGCGCGAAGAGGTGCGGCCGCATGACCCTCGAGACCTGGCTCGCGTTCCTGGTCGCGGCGATCCTGATCAGCGTGTCGCCCGGCGCCGGCGCGGTCGCCTGCATGGCGACCGGCATGCGCTACGGCTACCGCCTCGGCATCTGGAACATCTTCGGCATGCAGGTCGGCATCGCGCTGCAGCTCGCGATCGTCGGGGCGGGGCTCGGAGCCGTCCTCGCCGCGTCGTCGCTGGCGTTCGCGATCCTGAAGTGGCTCGGCGTGCTCTACCTCGCGTATCTCGGCTGGCGCGCATGGAACGCGCCGGCCGTGCCAGTCGACGTCGATCGCGCCGCGATGCCGCCGACGACGCCGGACGCGCTTTTCGGGCAGGGGTTTCTCGTCAACGCGACCAACCCGAAGGCCACCGTGTTCTTTCTCGCGGTCCTTCCGCCCTTCATCGATCCGGCGCGTGCGCTGCTGCCGCAGTACCTCGCGGTGGTCGGTACGCTGACCGCGATCGATCTGGTGGTGATGAGCGGCTACACGCTGTTCGCGGCCAGGATGCTGCGGCTCCTGCGCACGCCCCGGCAGATCCGCCTGATGAATCGCGTGTTCGGCGGGCTTTTCGTGGGCGCCGCCGCGCTGCTCGCGACGTTCAAGCGGACGTCCTAGATCCCCGCTTCGGTTTCCGTGCATTCCCGGCTTGACTTGCTAATGAGAATCATTATCATTTGTGGCAATTCGCTTGAGATCGAGGAGCCGGGATGGAAAAGCACGAAGCAACGCGTTCGGATCTCCTCCTGAGCGCCGCGCTCTACCTCGTCTCGCGGTACGCGACCGCGGCGTCGCAGGGCCAGGTCTGCCGGCGCCTGGCGGTCTCGATCCAGTGTCACCTCGAGATCCTCGCCGAGCGGACCGACGTGTCGGCGCTCGTGCGGGACACCTGCACGCTGCTGGCCGAGGAGTGGCGTCGCGCGCTCGTGCACGAGGAGCGGGTCGCATGCGGGCCCGCGCTGCTTGCGTTGGTGCGGCGGGCGAAGCTGCCGTAACGCTCTAGGCCGGGAGCTGCTCGCGTGCCGCGCGCTTGCGCTCGTGCTCCTTGAGGTACCGCTTGCGGATGCGGATCGTCTGGGGCGTGACTTCCGCGAGCTCGTCGTCGTCGATGAACTCCACCGCGAACTCGAGCGTCAGCTTCACCGGCGGCGTGAGCAGGATGTTCTCGTCCTTGCCCGCGGCGCGGATGTTGGTGAGCTTCTTTTCCTTGATCGGGTTCACCACGAGATCGTTGTCGCGCGAGTGGATGCCGACGATCATGCCTTCGTAAACGCGGTCGCCCGGGCTGACGAACAGCCGCCCGCGCTCCTGCAGGTTGAAGAGCGCGAACGCGACGACAGTGCCGTCGTCCTGCGACACCAGCACGCCGTTGCGGCGGCCGGGAATCTCGCCCTTGAGCGGGCCGTAGTCGTCGAAAACGTGGCTCATGAGCCCGGTGCCGCGGGTGATGTTCATGAACTCGCCCTGGAAGCCGATCAGGCCGCGCGCCGGCACGCGGTAGTCGAGCCGTACGCGGCCGCGCCCATCGGGCACCATGTCCACGAGCTCGCCTTTGCGATAGCCGAGGGCCTCCATCGCCGCGCCCTGGTGCGTCTCCTCGACGTCCATGGTCAGGAGCTCGTAGGGTTCGCTTTCCACGCCGTCGATGATCTTGTTGATCACCCGGGGGCGGCCGACGGCGACCTCGTAGCCATCGCGGCGCATGTTCTCGACCAGGATCGTGAGGTGCAGCTCCCCGCGCCCCGAGACGAGGAATACATCGGTGTCCCCGGTCTCCTCGACCCGCAGCGCCATGTTCGTCAGCAGCTCCTTGTTGAGCCGCTCGCGCAGCTGACGGCTGGTGACGTACTTGCCTTCCTGGCCGGCGAACGGAGAGGTGTTCACCTGGAAGTTCATGGTGAGCGTCGGCTCGTCGACCTTCAGGCGCGGCAGGCCTTCGGGCTTGTCGGGGTCCGCGATGGTCGAGCCGATCGCGAGATCGTCGATGCCGGTGACGAGCACGATGTCGCCCGCGACCGCCTCGGCCCGCGGCACGCGCTCGAGGCCCTGGAACCCGAGCACCTGGTTGATCTTCGCTTTACCGGTGAACTCGTCGCCGAGCATCACCGCGACTTCGTCGCCCGGGTGCAACCGGCCCCGCCGGACCTTGCCGACACCGATGCGGCCGACGTAGCTCGAATAGTCGAGCGAGTGGATGCGGAGCTGCAGGGCCCCATCGACGTCGTCCTCGGCCGGTACCGGAACGCGCTTCAGGATCGTCTCGAAGAGCGGCTGCATGGTCTCGCCGTGGGACTTCGGGTCGAGCGTCGCCCACCCCTGCAGCGCCGAGGCGTAGACGACGGGGAAGTCGAGCTGCTCCTCGGTCGCGCCGAGCTTGTCGAACAGCTCGAAGGTGTGGTTGACGACCCAATCGGGCCGCGCGCCCGGCCGGTCGAGCTTGTTCACCACGACGATCGGCTTGAGGCCGAGCGCGAGCGCCTTTCTCGTCACGAACCGCGTCTGGGGCATCGGGCCCTCCACCGCATCGACGAGCAGCAGGACGCCGTCGACCATCCCCAGGACGCGCTCCACCTCGCCGCCGAAATCGGCGTGGCCCGGCGTATCCACGATGTTGATGTGCACGCCCTCGAAGTCGACCGCGCAGTTCTTCGCGAAGATCGTGATGCCGCGCTCGCGCTCGAGGTCGTTCGAGTCCATCACGCGCTCGACGAGCTTCTCGTGCGCGGCAAAGGTGCCCGACTGCTGCAGCAGGCGGTCGACGAGCGTCGTCTTGCCGTGGTCGACGTGGGCGATGATGGCGATGTTGCGGATCGGGCGGGGCATGACGCGGCAGGGGACTGCGAGGGGGTCGCGAGTATAGCAGCCCCGGGCTCGGACCTCGACCTTGAGCTATCCTTTCGTCGAGCGGCGCGACGGGATGACGGCTGCGCCCGCGATCGTGGCGGCCGGGCGAAACGTGCCGGCAAGACGCGAGGAGTGAGGCCATGGAACATCGGGCGACGCAGGGACGACACTTGAGCGAAGCCGAAGTACGCGCGCTCGACGCCGTGGTGCGCACGCCGTTCGGCGCCGTGGGCATTCGCACCGAAGGCGTCGGCACCGAGAACGAGTGCGTGGCGGAGATCCTGTACCTGCCGCCCGGCACCCGCGCCGTACCGCCGCAGAATCGCCTCGCCGCGGCCGCGGCCGAACAGGTCGAGGCATACCTGCGCAATCCCAGGGCTGCGTTCGAGCTGCCCCTCAAGCCGGTGGGCACGCGCTTCCAGCGGCGCGTCTGGGAGCGGATCGCCGCGATCCCCGCCGGCGAAGTGAGGAGCTACGGCGCGGTCGCGAAAGCGCTGCGCTCGGGTCCGCGCCCGGTGGGCCAGGCGTGCGGCGCGAACTTCTATCCGCTCGCCATCCCGTGCCACCGGGTCGTGTCGTCGACCGGCATCGGGGGCTTCGCGCGCAACGACAACGGCTTCCACATCGCGATCAAGCGCTGGCTGCTCGCGCACGAAGGCGTGCAGCTCTGAGTCGCACCGCCGCTCCGGCCGGTTCGCCCGCCGCGGCGTCGCCCGCGGATCTCGCGCTGCTCGACGAGTTCTGCGATCGCCTCTGGCTGGAGGACGGGCTCGCGAAGAACACGCTCGAGGCCTATCGCCGCGACCTGCGTCTCTTCGCCCGCTGGCTCGCGACACGCCACAAGTCGCTCCTCGCTACGGGCGAGCCCGACGTGCTCGGCTATCTCGCCTTCCGGCACTCGCAGGGCGCGGCGCCCGTGCGCGCGAGCACGCAGGCACGGCTTGCCTCCAGCCTCAAGCGTTTCTATCGCCACGCGCTCGCCGCGAACCTCGTGTCCGTCGACCCGACCGTCCGCCTCGATGCGCCGAGGCGGCCGCCGCGATTTCCGAAGACCCTGACCGAGGCCGACGTCGAGGCGCTGCTTGCGTCACCCGACGTCGAGACGCCCGCCGGGCTGCGCGATCGCGCAATGCTAGAGATGCTGTATGCGGCGGGGCTGCGCGTGTCGGAGCTCGTGGCGCTGAGGAGCGCCGAGGTGAGCCTCGACATGGGCGTGGTGCGGGTGTTCGGCAAGGGGGCGAAGGAGCGCATGGTGCCGATCGGCGAGGAGGCCGTGGCGTGGCTCGTTCGGTACCGGCGCGAGGCGCGCCCGCGGCTTCTGAAGGGCGGGGCGGCCGACGCCGTGTTCGTGACTTCGCGCGGCGGCCCGATGACGCGACAGGCGTTCTGGCACCTCATCAAGCGCCACGGCGCGCGCGCGGTCCCCGGCAAGAGCCTTTCGCCCCACACGCTCAGGCACGCGTTCGCGACCCATCTGCTCAACCACGGCGCCGACCTGCGCGTCGTGCAGATGCTCCTCGGCCACTCCGACATCTCGACGACCCAGATCTACACTCACGTTGCGCGCGAGCGGCTGAAGCAGCTCCACGCGAAGCACCATCCCCGCGGCTGACCCGATGGCGCGCAAAGAGCACGTCTCGGAGACTCCCGCCACCGCGTTCCTCAAGAAGCACGGCGTCGCGTACACCGAGCACGTGTACGAGTACCTCGAGCACGGCGGCACGCGCGTGTCGGCGGAGGCGCTCGGCGTCGACGAGCATCACGTCGTCAAGACGCTCGTGATGGAGGACGATGCCAAGCGTCCGCTGATCGTCCTGATGCACGGCGACCGCGAAGTCTCGACGAAGAACCTCGCACGGCAGGCGGGCGTCAAGCGGATCGAGCCCTGCCAACCCGAGGTGGCGCAGCGCCATTCCGGCTATCAAATCGGCGGCACCTCGCCGTTCGGGACGCGCAAGCGCATGCCGGTCTACGTCGAGCGCACGATCCTTGAATTACCGAAGATCTACATCAACGGCGGCCGGCGCGGGTTCCTCGTCGGGATCGATCCGAAGGCGCTCCCCCGCGTGCTGGCGGTGACGCCGGTGGAGGCGGGCCTGGCGACCTAGGAAATCAGGCTTTCCTGCGCTCGATCGTCACACCGACGAGCCGCACGTCCTTGAGGATGCCGAGCTTCGCCACGCCCACGCGGACCCACGGCGCGTGAAACTCGTCGAGCACGAGCTGCGCGACGAACGCCGCCAGCTCCTCGACCAGGCCGAACCGCCGCTCCGCCAGCTCGGCGCGAATCCGCCCGACCAGCACCGCGTAGTCGATGGTGTCCGCGACCTTGCCGCTCGCGAAGACCCGCTCGGTCGGCAGCGCGATGTCGAGGTCGAGCGCGATGGGCTGGGTCGTGCCGCGCTCGCGCTTGTAGATGCCGACCTTCGCCTCGAGGCGCACGTCGCGGAGGTAGAGCTGGTCCATGGGGGCGGTCGGTTGTCGGGCGCGGGTTTCGGCCGCCGGTTCGCGCTAGACTTCGCGGCCTGGTTCGGGCGCGATCCGCGTGGCCACGTTCGCATTCATTCTAATCGCTTACCTCATCGGCTCGCTGTCGTTCGCGGTGATCGTGAGCAAGGCGTTCGGACTGCCGGACCCGCACACCTACGGCTCCGGCAACCCGGGCGCCACGAACGTGCTGCGGACGGGCAACAAGCTCGCCGCGGTGCTGACGCTGATCGGCGACGGCGCGAAGGGCTGGCTCGCCGTGTTCCTGGCGCGCGCGTTCGCCTGGCGGTTCGGCGTCGACGACGGCGGGATCGCGGCGGCGGCGCTCGCGGTCTTCGTCGGGCACCTCTGGCCGGTGTTCGTCCGCTTCCAGGGCGGAAAGGGCGTGGCTACTGCGGCCGGCATCCTGCTCGCGCTCGACTGGCGCATCGGGGTTTTCACGCTCGCCACGTGGCTGATCATCGCTTTCTTCTTCCGCTATTCCTCGCTCGCTGCGCTGGCCGCAGCGGTGTTCGCGCCGTTCTTCACCGCGCTTGTGCTCGGGTTCGGCGTCTATGCCGCCGCGGTCCTGGCGATCGCGGTCCTGCTCGTCTGGCGCCACGCCGAGAACATCCGCAAGCTCGTCGCCGGGACGGAGAGCCGCATCGGGCAGAAAAGACCTCCGGAGGTCAGCCCGCCGCCGTCAGCTGAGCGAGATCCCACCGCGGGCGGACGGTGAAGGCGTAGCCGCGCGGCGCCGACGAAGGCAGGCGCAATGCGCCGGCGAGCGCGATCATCGCGCCGTTGTCGGTGCAGAGCTCGAGCTCCGGGTAGTAAACCTCGAAGCCTTCCGCGGTGGCCGTTGCGTCCAGCCGCTCGCGCAGCCGGCGGTTCGCGCCGACGCCGCCGGCGATCACCAGCCGCTGATGACCGGTCGCCTCGAGCGCGGCGCGGCATTTCGCGACCAGCACATCGACGACCGCTTCCTGGAATTCCGCGGCGACGTCGGCCTTCGCGGCCGCCTCGGGTGCGGTGTTCCGAACGAGCGTCAGCACCGCCGTCTTCAGCCCGCTGAAGCTGAACTCGAGATCGCCGCTCGCGATCATCGGTCGGGGCAGGCGATGGCGCCCGCGCTGCCCCCGGTCGGCGAGCTGTGCGAGTGCGGGGCCGCCGGGATAGCCGAGCCCGAGCACCTGCGCGGTCTTGTCGAACGCCTCGCCGGCCGCGTCGTCCAGCGTCTCGCCGAGCAGCCGGTAGCGCCCGACGCCCTCGACCTCCATCAGCTGGGTGTGACCGCCCGAGACGAGCAGCGCGACGAACGGGAACGCCGGCGGGGTCTTCGAGAGAAGCGGCGAGAGCAGATGTCCCTCCAGGTGATGCACGCCGATCACCGGCACGCCGAGCCCGTAAGCGAGCCCGGCGGCGATGCTCGCGCCGACGAGCAGCGCGCCCGCAAGCCCCGGCCCTTGGGTGTACGCGACCGCGTCCACCTCATCGAGTCCCGCACCCGCGTTGGCGAGCACGCGCCGCACGAGCGGCAGCGTGCGGCGGATGTGATCGCGCGAGGCGAGCTCCGGCACGACGCCGCCGTATTCGGCGTGCAGCGCGGCCTGAGTGTGAACCTCGTGCGCGAGCAGGCCACGCGCGCTGTCGTACAGCGCGACGCCAGTCTCATCGCAGGAAGTCTCGATTCCAAGTACGAGCATGCAGAGATACTAACTTGGGGGATATGCAAGGGGGCCTAAGGAAGGGTTGGGACCCTTCCTTTCCCAACCTGGCCCCCTTGCAGCGGCGGCGTCGCAGGAAGTCTCGATTCCGAGTACCAACATGGAGCGGTGAGCGTAGCCGATTTGCCGCGCCGCGACTAACATAGCCCGGGCATGCGCCTGCTCATCGTGGAAGACGACGCGCTGCTCGCCGACGGCCTCGCACGCAGCCTGCGGCAGTCGGGCTACGCGGTCGACTGGGTCGACAGCGCCGAACGCGCGCTGCTCGCCGTCGAGCACGAGTCGTTCGACCTGGTCATCCTGGATCTGGGTCTGCCGGGCATCGACGGCTTCGACATGCTCAAGCGGCTCCGCCGCGCGGAGCGCTACGTTCCGGTCATCGTCGTCACCGCGCGCGATGCCGTCGCCGACCGCGTGCGCGGCCTCGACCTGGGCGCCGACGACTACCTGGTGAAGCCGTTCGCGACCGAGGAGCTCGAGGCGCGCGTGCGTGCGCTCATCCGGCGCGGACACACGCCCACGACTCCGCAGCTCGTGCTCGGGCCCCTGACGCTCGATCTGGTTGGACGCCAGGCGCGGGTGAGCGGGGAGCCGCTGGAGCTGACCGCCCGGGAGTGGGCGATCATCGAGCTGCTGGTCACCCAGCCGGGCGTGGCGCTCTCCAAGGAGCGCATCGTGCAGTCGCTTTCGAGCTGGGACGAAAAGCTCAGCCACAACGCCGTCGAAGTGTACGTCTCGCGGCTGCGCACGAAGCTGGAGCCCGCCGGGCTCCGAATCCGTACGGTGCGCGGGTTCGGCTACGTGCTGGAACCGCCGCGTGCGCCCTGAGCGCAGCCTCCGCCGGCTGCTGCTCGGCTGGCTGCTGGTGCCGCTCGCCGGCGTGCTGGTGGCGAGCGCGATCGCCGCCTATCGCACCGCGCTCGCGATCGCTTCGGAGGCATACGATCGCGCGCTGCTCGATCCCGCGCTCGCGATCGCGCAGCGGTTGACCGTCGACGGCGACACGATCGGCCTGGATATGCAGAGCGCGACGCTCGATGCGCTGCGCGTCGATGCCGCCGACCGGGTGTTCTTCGCGGTGAGCGCTCGCGGCCGCCTCATTGCCGGCCAGCACGGGCTGCCGCCGCCGCCGGCGTCGCCGGAAGATTCGGCGCCGATCTACTACGACGCGCGGCTCGGAAGCGATGCGGTGCGCGTCGCTGCGGTCGCGGTTCCGGTCGCCGACCGTCAGGTGCTGATCCAGGTCGCGGAAACGCTCGTGAAGCGCGACCGCCTGGTGCGCCAGGTCCTGCTGTCGAACGCGGCGCCCGAGCTCGCTTTCTTCGTTGCCGCGCTTGCAGTCGTGTGGTTCGGCGTGGCGCGCGGGCTCGCGCCGCTCGAGAAGCTGCGCATGGAGATCGCCTCGCGTTCCCACCGTGACCTGCGGCCGGTACCGGAGGATCATGCGCCCGATGAAGTGCGGCCGCTCGTCCACGAGCTGAACGCGCTCCTCGCGCGCCTCGCGGAATCGATCGACGCGCAACAGCGCTTCGTGGCGGACGCGGCGCATCAGCTGCGTACGCCCCTCGCCGCGCTGCAGGCTCAGGTCGAGGCGGCGCGCCGTGGACCGGTGCCGCCGGAGCTCGCACCGACCTTCGACCAGCTGCTCGCCGCTACGCGCCGTACCGCGCACCTCGCGCGCCAGCTGCTGACGCTCGCCGCGGTCGACCCGGCCGCCGAGCGCCCGTTCGACCCGGCCGAGCTGGATCTCGCGGCGGTGCTGCACGAGAGCGTTGCGGAGTGGGTGGCGCGTGCCGACGCGAAGCGCATCGATCTGGGATTCGAGCTCGAGCCGGCGCGGGTGCGCGGCGAGGCGCTGTTTCTGCGCGAGCTCGCCGCAAACCTCATCGACAACGCGCTCAACTACACCCCGTCGGGCGGCGAGGTGACCGTGCGCACGGGCGTGCGCGATCGCACACCGTTCCTCGAGGTCGAAGACAACGGGCCGGGCATTCCGGAAATGGAACGGGAGCAGGTATTCGAGCGCTTTTACCGCGTGCGCGGCACGCCCGGCGACGGCTCGGGTCTCGGACTCGCAATCGTCCGTGAGATCGCCGACCGGCACGGCGGAACGGTGAGTGTGCGCGCTGCGGCGGCGACGCGCGGGTCGGTCGTCGGCGTGTCCTTCCCCGGCGCGGCCGCGGGGTGACGGCTCGCGACGCGTTCAGGAATTCGTCAGGTCCCGCTTCGTAACATCTCAAGTTCACCGTGAATCCGCGCGCCGTGCGCCATTGCGCGGCCAGAACAACGATAGTCGGTAATGACTCGAGTCGGTCCACCGGTCGCACTCCGTCCCCGCGTTTGCCAGCCGCTCCTGCAAAACGGCGCGCGAATCGGCATGGTTGCGGTCGTCGCGCTCACGCTCGCCGCCTGCGGCAAGGGCCGCGACGCGTCGGCAACGACCGAGAAACAGGCACCCGACGCGGCGGCGCGCTCGGTTCAACTTTCCTCGGTGCAGAAGCAATTCCTCACGATCGAGACGGTCGGCGCTTCGGGAGCGGTCGACGTGCTCGTGCTGCCGATCGCCCTGGTGGTGGTGGGCGAACGCTGGCCGGTTCCATCCGTGAGCGCCGGGCGCTCATGGACGAGCGACCCGTACGGGGCGGCGAACTTCGTCGGCCTGAGCGTCGAGATCCCGATCCTCGACACCCGGCGCGGCCCGCTTGCGAAGGCGGAGTCCGACGCCATCGCCGCGACCCTGCGCCGGGAGCTCGCGCAAGCGGAAGTGGCCGCAACGCTGGAGCGTCTCGCCGGCGTCATTGCGGCGCGGCAGGCCGCGGTGGAGCGGTTCGAGGATGAAGGCGCCGCGCGCCTGCCCGCGCTCAAGCAGATGGCGGAGGACGCCTATCGGCTGGGGCGCAGCTCGATCCTCGAGCTGCTCGACTCGACGCGCTCGCGCTACGACCTGCTGCAGACACGCATCGATCTCGTGGCGGCGCTCCTGGAGGCGCAGGTGCGGTTCCTGGCCACCAGCGGCGACCTGGACAAGGTGGTCGGGCTGGGTGCGCCCGAGCCCGCACCGCGCTGAGCGCGGCCGCGTAGGCCGCGCCGACTCAATTTCTTCAGGCCCCGTCAGTATTTTGTCAGCGCGGCGCGCGTACAGTGGCGCTGCTTCCTCTCTGTAATTGGTCGAGAGTCCTTGACGGCCCGGCAACCCCGGGCCGTTTTCTTGTCCCGCCCGCGCCGCATCCGGCCGGCCGCCTTGCCCGCAACCCCCTGACTCGGCTATACTTCCCGGCCCATTTTTGGACCTGCTATCTATTGGACCCCTGCGTCCCGGAGAACCGATTTCGATGCCGACTGTCCGTGTCAAGGAAAACGAACCGTTCGAGGTGGCCCTGCGCCGCTTCAAGCGCACCGTGGAAAAAACGGGCCTGCTCACCGAGCTGCGCGCCCGCGAGTACTACGAGAAGCCCACCCAGGAGCGCAAGCGCAAGCTCGCCGCGGCGATCAAGCGGCACTACAAGCGCCTGCGCAACCAGCAGCTGCCGCCAAAGATGTATTGAGCGGGCAGTTGTCGGCCATCCGCCTGCGCCGCCCGGCACCGCCCGGCGGCGCTTGTCGTTTCTGCCGGCCGCTCCGCGCTGACCGTTCCGCGACATGACTCTGAAGTCCCGCATCAGCGACGACGTCAAGGTGGCGATGAAGGCTCGCGAGGCGCAGCGCCTCGGCGCCTTGCGCCTGCTGACCGCGGCGATCAAGCAGCGCGAGGTGGACGAGCGCATCGAGCTCGACGACGCGCAGGTGCTCGGCGTGATCGAGAAGATGATCAAGCAGCGTCGCGACTCGATCGCGCAGTATGAGAAGGGCGGGCGCCCGGATCTCGTGGCTCAGGAGCAGTTCGAGATCGACCTGGTGTCGACGTACCTGCCGCAGCAGGCGACCGATGCGGAGATCGACGCGGTCGTCGCCGCGGCCGTCGCCGCGGTCGGTGCGAAAGGCATCGCGGACATGGGTAAGGTGATGGGGCAGGTCAAGGCGCAGCTCGCCGGGCGCGCCGACATGGGCAAGGTGTCGGCCCGCGTCAAGGCGAAGCTGGCCGGCTGAACGGCGTGCCGGCTTTGCGTCGGCACCGGAATCGCCTATAACGTCACGGAGCCCGGGATCGAAGCCGGGCCGTCGCAGGGTCCCGGCGAAGAGCGCCGGAACGGTTCTTGCATGGCTTATCGAGCGACGGGCGGCCGAACCGGTACGGGCAAAGCGAGTGATCCCGGACTCCTTCAAGCAGGACCTCCTCAATCGCGTCGACATCGTCGACGTGATCTCGCCCCGGGTCGCGCTCAAGAAGAGCGGCGCGAACTGGGTGGGCCTGTGCCCGTTCCACGGCGAGAAGACCCCGTCTTTCAGCGTCAGCCCGGCGAAGCAGTTCTATCACTGCTTCGGGTGCGGGGTGCACGGCAACGCGATCGGGTTCCTCATGGAGTACGCCGGGCTCGGCTATGTCGAGGCCCTGAAGGAGCTCGCGGAGTCGGTGGGCATGAAGCTGCCCGAGCTCCAGCCGCGCGGCGGCCAGGCAGGACCCGAGCGCGAGGGCCCCGACCTCTACGAGCTGCTCAAGCGCGCCGCGCGCTTCTATCACGAGCAGCTGAAAGCGTCCCCGCGGGCGATCGAGTACCTCAAGGGCCGGGGGCTGAGCGGCCAGACGGCCGCGCGCTATCACCTCGGCTATGCGCCGGCCGGCTGGCAGGGTCTCGGCGCGGTATTCGAGCGCTACGACGACAAGGCGCTCGTGGAGTGCGGCCTCGTGGTCGAGAACGAAGGTAAACGCTACGACCGCTTCCGCGACCGGGTGATGTTTCCGATCCTAAACCAGCGCGGCCTCGTGATCGGATTTGGCGGGCGCGTGATCCCGGGCGAGGACGGGACCCCTCCGGGGGAAGGGAAGGGGTCCCCCGCCGGTCCCGCTGCGGGGGAAGGGAAGGGGTCCCCCGCCGGTCCCAAATACATGAATTCTCCGGAGACGCCGCTCTTCGAGAAAGGCCGCGAGCTCTACGGCCTGCCGCAAGCGCGCGACGCGATCCGCGCGGCGAACCGGGTCGTCGTCGTCGAGGGTTACATGGACGTGGTCATGCTCGCGCAGCACGGCGTGCAGAATGCGGTCGCGACGCTCGGCACGGCGACCACGCCGACGCACGTGCAGAAGCTCCTGCGCCAGGCCGATGAAATCGTCTTCTGCTTCGACGGCGACGCTGCGGGCCGGCGTGCGGCCTGGCACGCGCTCGAGGTGAGCCTCGAGACGCTCGCCGACCACAAGACCGTGCGATTCCTGTTCCTTCCCGCCGAGCACGATCCCGACAGCTACGTGCGCGCGTTCGGGCACGCGGCGTTCGAGGCGAAGCTCAACGAGTCCGAGCCCCTGTCGGCGTACCTCCTGCGCGAGCTGAAGGGACGCGTCGATCTCGGCTCGCTCGAAGGTCGCTCGAAGCTCCTCGCCGAAGGGAAACCGCTCCTCAAGCGCCTCACCGCGCCGGGCCTGCGCGTGCAGCTCGTGAAGGCGCTCGCTGCCGCTGCCGGGATGGAGCCGGTGGAAGCCGCCCGGCTTCTCGACGTGCGGGATGGCGTCGTGGCACGCCCGTCCGGCGACCGGCCCGCACCCGCGCGCCAGGACCGCACCCCGATGCGGGGCAACGAGGCGACGCTTCTGCGGGCGATCCTCGGCGCGCCTGAACTTGCGACGGGGCTGAACGTCGAACTCGTGCGGACCGATATCGCCGAGGGAGAAGCCCTCCGGACGGTTGCGAATTGGGTGGCCGGACACGCCGATTCCCTGCCGCGGCCCCTGTCGACGGCATTCGAGGAGCAGCCCTTCTACCCCTTGCTGGCCCGGCTCGAGGCGACCCTCCTAGAGTTCAAGCTCGAGCCGGAGGACTTCCGGGCCGAGTTCGAGGGGGCGGTCCGGAATCTCGATCGCGAGGCGAAAGTCAGGGAAATCAACGGGATGCTCGCGCGGAACGAGCGGCAGGGGCTGCCCGAGCGGCTCCGCGAGAAAGCCGGCCTCCGGGACGGGCCCGCATCGACCCCCGACCTTGCCGGGAGCGGGGGAACCCCCATCTAAAGTGCTAGAATCGCAACCTTTTTTCGCTCTCACCGTCGTCGTTCCAACCGGGAACCCCAATGGCCCAGCACAAGAAACCGAAGGCGAAGTCGCGCGCCAAGGATGATCTGAAGAAGCGCAACGCCGCCGCGGCGAAGAGCCGCCCGGTGGCGCGCTCGAAGCCGGTCTCGCGTGCGAAGGCTCGCCCGGCCGCGAAGCCCGCATCCCGCGCGAAGCCGACGGTCAAGGCGAAGGCGAAGCCGGTTGCGAAGCCCAAGGCGGCCCCGAAGGCGAAGGTCGTAGTCAAGGCGGCGAAGCCCGCGCCGAAAGCGAAGGTTCCGGTCCCGGCGAAGGTCGTCGCGCCGCCGGTGAAAGCCGGCGCCAAGGAGCAGGCGCAGGCGCGCGTCAAGGAAGCCCTGAAAGGCAAGCTCCTCACGCCGGTCAAGGGCGAGGCCATCCCGAAGCTCAAGGTCAGCCGCGCGAAGGCGCGCGAGGCCGAGCGCGCGCTCATGGAGCGCGCCGCGCAGCGGCCCGAGGACGCCGAAGCCCGGCGCACGCGCCTCAAGAACCTGATCAAGCTCGGCAAGGAGCGCAGCTACCTCACCTACGCCGAGATCAACGACCACCTGCCCGACGTCGTGGACGCCGAGCAGATCGAGTCGATGATCTCGACCTTCAACGACATGGGCATCCAGGTGTTCGACGAGGCACCGGACACCGAGACGCTGCTCATGAGCGACGCGGCGCCGGCCGCCGCGCAGGACGAGGACGCCGAGGAGCAGGCCGAGGCGGCGCTCGCCACGGTCGACCCCGAGTTCGGCCGCACCACCGACCCGGTGCGGATGTACATGCGCGAGATGGGCTCGGTCGAGCTGCTCACGCGCGAGGGCGAGATCGAGATCGCCAAGCGCATCGAGGACGGCCTCAAGCACATGATCATGGCGATCTCGGCCTGCCGACGACGATCGTCGAGATCCTCGACCTCGCCGACAAGGTCAAGCGCGACGAGATGCGCATCGACGAGGTGGTGGACGGCCTCATCGATCCCAACGCGAAGGACCAGCCGCCCCAGGAGCTGGCGGAGGAAGCCGAGGTCGAGGAGGAAGAAGAGGAAGAGGACGAGGAAGCGCAGAACGCCGCGATCACCGCGAGCCTGCTGCAGCTCAAGGAGGACGCGCTCGACCGCTTCGCCAAGATCCACCGGTTCAACGAGAAGCTCAAGGTCGTGCTGGTCAAGTACGGCCACCGCTCGAAGGAGTACCTCAAGGTCCGCGAGCAGATCTCCGCCGAGCTGATGGCGATCCGCTTCACCGCGCGCATCATCGAGCGCCTGTGCGACAACGTGCGCGGCATGGTCGAGGACGTGCGCCGCCACGAGCGCAAGATCCAGAACTTCTGCGTCGAGAAGGGCGGCATGCCGCGCCCGCATTTCATCAAGGTGTTCCCCGGCAGCGAGACGAGCCTGCGCTGGGTCAAGAACGAGATCGCGGCCGAGCACTCGTACAGCTCGCAGCTCACGCGCTACGAGCCCGACATCCTCGAGCAGATCAGCAGAAGCTCATCGACATCCAGAAGCGCATCGGCATCCCGCTGAAGGACCTGAAGGACATCAACAAGCAGATGTCCACCGGCGAAGCGAAGGCGCGCCGCGCGAAGCGCGAGATGACCGAGGCCAACCTGCGCCTCGTGATCTCGATCGCGAAGAAGTACACCAACCGCGGCCTGCAGTTCCTCGACCTGATCCAGGAAGGCAACATCGGCCTGATGAAGGCGGTGGACAAGTTCGAGTACCGGCGCGGCTACAAGTTCTCGACCTACGCGACGTGGTGGATCCGGCAGGCGATCACCCGCTCGATCGCCGACCAGGCGCGCACCATCCGCATCCCGGTGCACATGATCGAGACGATCAACAAGATGAACCGGATCACCCGCCAGATCCTGCAGGAGACCGGGCAGGAGCCCGACCCGGCGACGCTGGCGCTGAAGATGGAGATGCCCGAGGACAAGATCCGCAAGATCCTCAAGATCTCGAAGGAGCCGATCTCGATGGAGACGCCGATCGGCGACGACGACGACTCGCATCTCGGCGACTTCATCGAGGACACCTCGACGCTCGCGCCGTCGGATGCCGCGATGTACGCGTCGCTGCGCGAAGTGACCAAGCACGTGCTCGACTCGCTCACGCCGCGCGAGGCGAAAGTGCTGCGCATGCGCTTCGGCATCGAGATGAACACCGACCACACGCTGGAGGAGGTCGGCAAGCAGTTCGACGTCACGCGCGAGCGCATCCGCCAGATCGAGGCGAAGGCGCTGAGGAAGCTGCGCCATCCGTCGCGGTCGGAGCGGCTGAAGAGCTTCCTCGACCAGAGCTGAGCGGGTCAACAGCGCGGAGCAAACGCCCCGTTCCCGGGGCGTTTTCTTTTGCAGAGCAGGATGAGAGACTAGTGTTGTGAGCGCATACGACTACGACCTCTTCGTCATCGGCGCCGGTTCCGGCGGCACGCGCGCGAGCCGCATCGCCGCCAGCCTCGGTGCGCGCGTCGCCGTCGCGGAGCACCACCGCGCCGGCGGCACCTGCGTCATCCGCGGCTGTGTCCCGAAGAAGCTGCTCGTCTACGCCTCCCACTTCCACGAGGACTTCGAGGACGCGCGCGGCTACGGCTGGACGATCGGCGAATCGTCGTTCTCGTGGCCGGCGCTCATCGCGAACAAGAACGTGGAGATCGCGCGGCTCGAGCGCGTGTACGAAGGCCTGATCGAGAAGGCCGGCGCGAGACTGCTGCGCGGCACCGCGCGCGTCGCGGGACCGAACGCGGTCGAGCTCGACGGCAAGCGCATCACCGCACGCTACATTCTGATCGCCACCGGCGGGTGGCCGTTCAAGCCCAACGTACCGGGCATCGAGCACTGCATCACGTCGAACGAGGCGTTCGAGCTCCCCGAGCAGCCGAAGCGCGTGCTCGTCGTGGGCGGCGGCTACATCGCAGTGGAGTTCGCCGGCATCCTCCGCGGGCTCGGCAGCGAGGTGACGCTGTCCTACCGCGGCGAGCGCATCCTGCGCGGGTTCGACGACGACGTGCGCATCCACGTTCAGGAGGAGATGGCGAAGAAGGGCGTGCGATTCCTGCTGCGCAGCGCGGTGACCGCAATCGAGCGCGGGTCCGGCGGCGTGCTGACCGTCCGCTTCGGCGATGGCCACGCGCCGATCCAGGTCGATGCGGTGATGTACGCGACCGGCCGGCTGCCGAACACGCGCGACCTCGGCCTGCAGGAAGCGGGCGTCGAGCTCGGCGAGAACGGCGAGGTCGTCGTCGACCGGTTCTCGGCGAGCACCGTTTCGAGCATCTATGCCGTCGGCGACGTCACCGACCGCATCGCGCTCACGCCGGTCGCGATCAAAGAAGCCCACGCAGTCGCATTGACGCTTTTCGGCAACCAGCCGACGCCGGTCGATCACATGGACGTGCCGAGCGCCGTCTTCAGCCAGCCGCCGGTCGGCACCGTCGGCGTGACCGAGGCGGAAGCGAAGGAACGCTTCCACGAGCTCGAGATCTACAAATCGACGTTCCGGCCGCTTAAGCACACGCTTTCCGGCCGTGACGAGCGCACGATGATGAAGCTCATCGTCGATCGCGCGAGCCAGCGCGTCATCGGCGTGCACGTCGTCGGCGCCGATGCGCCGGAGATCGTTCAGGGGATCGGTATCGCTGTGAAGGCGGGTCTGACCAAGGCGCAGTTCGACGCGACCGTCGGCATCCACCCCACGGCCGCGGAGGAGCTGGTGACGATGCGCGAGAAGACGATCGTCGTCGGCCACGGGCGAGGCGCCGCGCACAAGTCATCATGATCCTGCCACCCGGCCAGCGTCGGCGGGGCGCGAGGAGCCGTTGTATCCTCCGCGGGCTCGAGTGGACTGGAGGAACGAATGGATCGCCGCATCATCGAGCTCTACGACGAATACACCCACGCGCCGCTCGAACGACGCGTGTTCCTGCGCCGTCTCACCGCACTCACCGGCAGTTCCGCAGCGGCGTACGCATTGCTTCCCGTGCTCGAGAACAACTATGCCGAGGCCGCGATCGTCGACGCGAACGACGCGCGC
Source organism: uncultured beta proteobacterium (assembly GCA_963747775.1). Classification (GTDB taxonomy): domain Bacteria; phylum Pseudomonadota; class Gammaproteobacteria; order Burkholderiales; family SG8-39; genus JAGVSZ01. The sequence continues at coordinate 362,846 of CAVVGT010000007.1, read as the reverse complement.
GTATCGGCCGGCATGATCAACTACCCGGGGACATCGGGCGGGTTGCGGGCCTACCTCGCGACGCCGACCGCGGGTTCCGCGAAGCGCGCAGGCGTGATCGTGATCCACGAGAACCGCGGGCTGAACGCGCACATCGAGGACGTCACCCGCAGGCTGGCCGTCGCAGGCTTTGCCGCCATGGCACCCGACCTCCTCAGTCCGCTCGGCGGGACGCCCGCCGACGAAGACACCGCGCGCGCCCTGATCGCGCGCGTGGATCGCGTGGTGGCGTTGCGCGATCTCGTCGCCGCGGTGCCGTACCTCAAGGGCCGGCCGGACTCCAACGGCAAGGTTGGTGCGGTGGGCTTCTGCTGGGGCGGGGCAATGACCAATCAGCTCGCCGCAAACGCGTGGGATCTCAATGCGGCGGTGCCCTTCTACGGCTCCGTGCTCTCGCCTCAGGAAGCGGCCCAGATCAAGGCTTCCCTGATGCTGCACTACGCCGACAACGATTCCCGCATCAATGCCGGCGTCCCCAGCTTCGAGGCTGCCTTGAAGGCGGCGGGCGTCCCCTACGAGCTCTATATGTACGAGAACACCGAGCATGCGTTCCACAACGACACCGCGGGCGCTCGATACAACAAGGCGGCCGCCGAGCTCGCCTGGTCGCGGACGGTTGCGTTTTTGAAGAAACACCTCGCCAGTTAGGCGGCTTTCGGCAGCGCGCTTTCGGCGCACTGCCTATTGCCGGGCGGGCGCTCGCGGCCGGGCGGGATTGCGCGGGTGTCCGATAATCCCTTGAAGGGCCTGTAGCTCAGCTGGTTAGAGCAGGGGACTCATAATCCCTTGGTCCCTGGTTCGAATCCAGGCGGGCCCACTCTACGAATCAGCAACTTGCGCATCGTTCGCCGCAAGTGCTGCATCGCCAACGTGGGGAATTCGTGACGTAAATCCCCACGTTCTGTCACGGACCCGCTCGATCCGAGCGGCGGCAACCTCAAGATTCTCCGTAGCAAACTTCGCGTAGCGGTCGACCATCGAACGGGATTTCCAGCCTCCCAGTTCCTTCAGCTCGTCCCGGACTGCCGATGCCACGAGGCCCACGTGTGGCGCAGGTCGTGGAACCGCACGTTCGTCAGCCCGGCCTTGCGCGTCGCGTTGACCCACGCGGTGTTCGTCAATTCCCACCGCACAAGTTTCCCGCGATAGGTGAAGCAGCAGCGAGGATGCCTTCCCTTCTGCTCCTCCAGCACGAGCACCGCATCGCGATTCAACGGCACGCCTCGCGGCGTTCCATTCTTCCTCTCGTCGAGCCAAAGCGGGACACGATCGCACGGCGCACGTCTGCGTGCATCCGGGCGAACATCTCCGGGAACTTCTCGATCGCCGAGAAGGAGGCGTCAACATCGGTGAGAAATTGCTCGCCGAGACCTGGGCGCTGCTCGTTGTACCAGCCGTATGCCGCTGCCAGGTCCGGTCCGACTTTGCGACGGAATACAAGCGGCAGGGGCATCAGCCCCGTCGAGCTTCGGCGAGCACTTCGTCTCGGGTGAGAACGTCGTCAGGTTCGCGGGCGTGCTCGGCGAGACGCTCGTCGACCACCGCCCGATGAGCATCTCCCACTGGGACGGCGGACGGGTTCGCCGCGATGCTCTCCCAAATCAGCTCGACGAGGCGTAGCCGTTCTTCGACGGGGAGCTTCAGGAATTCCGCGATATCGGCATTGCTCATGTCGGATAGCGTACCACTAGACCCAAAGCATCCGCCAATGCCGGGGGCTGAGGGACCCTCGCCCGAGACGAGCTGTGACGCCTCGTCGGCCGCGGCACCCTGAGAATGACCCACGGCTCGCCCCCTGTCGCGAGATCGATCGCTCTCGCCAGGCCGGCGAGCCAGACGAGCGACACATCAGTCCTTGAGTCGACCAAGGTTGCGTTCCCGGACCTTGCCCGAGGTCTCAATGCGGCGCGCATTGCCGGTGGCCAACAGATCCGCGTAGGCCAGGACCGGCGGCGTGAGCTCGATACGGGGTGGCTCGGTCTCGAACGGCCAGAATCGCCGGAGGATCTCGACTTCGCCCTTCGGGTCGATGCGCAATCGAAATTCGAGGAGCAGCCTGCCCGGTACCTGCCTCGCATTCCACCAGTTGTGGACATGAAGTAATCGTGGACAAATTCCGCTGACCCTCCTTTGGCCATAGACCCGGTTCGTGGAGCCGCCGGTCCACGCAAGAGCGGACGTGCGCAAACTCTCGATGTCGTGTTTGAAATCGAATCTCCTGCCGCACCACCCGTCTGACGCCGCGTTCGTGAATCGATCGCAAACGCGCCGGGAATATCCACGTCCTGTGGTGCATGCAGCCGCTACGCTATGGCCGGATTGACCGCGTCGATCGCCTGTGCCTTGTCCTTATCAAGCGCGGCAACTTGCTCCAACCGTGAATCGGCTCTTTTTCTGGCTTGCTTTTCTAGGAGAACTGCTATGGCACTGGAAACTAAAGACCTACCCCGCAACGACGAGTTGACTGTCGAAGAAATGAGGACCATCAAGGGCGGTTTCTTCGCGTTTCACGCGACCACTGACGCGATTGACGCTGTGGCCAAAGCGCTGGCCACCATGGCACAAAAGCAGTAAATGAAGGGGCCGGAGTCCTAGCGGACTCCGCGCTGCGAGCGGCAGGGGCGCCATTGCGAGAAAGCGGCCAGCGCCCACGCTCTAGTCACACGTTGCCGCGCGGGCTGAGTTGACCGGCTCGGGCTCGGCGCTCTCGATTTGAGCGCTAACGGTGACACCGTTGCGCAGCGTTTGCAGAACGACGCAGCACCCTTCTGCAGCACCGACGAGCTCTCGCAGTTGTTCGGCGTCGACGTGGCCCTCGGGCTGCAGCCGCACGCTGCACCGCATCTTCTGGAACCCGACTGGAACGGAGCGGTCGACCAGCAGACAACCGCGCACGTCGCACTCGGCCTCGACTTTGACCTCGAGGGACTGGAGCCGAACACCCAGGTGATCAGCGAGCATTCGCAAGGTCGAATCGAAGCAGGCGGCAAGCGCAGCGGACAGCAAATCGCCCGGATTGGGGTAGTCGTGGTCGCCACCGACTGCGCGGTGTATGCCGAAACGCAGCGGCGCGCCGTCGCTGTTCGCGGGAATGACGGCACCGTGAAACGGATCCCCGCCGCACGCGTTGATCGTCTGTGCGCCGTCGCGGATCCAGGCCTCCGCAGGGACGCGGCGGTACCGGTCGCGTAGCGGGTGTTGCCGTTGCTGAACCAGTTTTGGCGTTGCCGTAGCCGTCGTTGCTTCAGCCATGATGCCTCCATGTCTCCGTGGTGCCGACGGTGGCAGACTGCCATGGCATTCCGGCTGCGTCGTGAGGCGACGGGCCCAGGCAAGCTCCCTGGCGATACGGGACGCCGGGTAGGCGTGGGCCACAGGCCCCAGCCGCGGCGATAAATCCCTATTCGCGTCCCAGCCCGGCCTTGCGCGCGATCACGATTGCTTGCGCCCGATGCTGTGCATCGAGCTTGGAAAAGACGTGGTTGACGTGATTGCGGACCGTCTTTTCGGCGATGTGCAGGCGGTCAGCGATTTGGGCGTTGGTGAGCCCGCGGGCGATACCATCGAGGATCTCCCTTTCGCGGCTCGTCAGAGCGGCAAGCTCGCCTGCTGTAGCGTCACGGGTCTGCTCATCAAGGGCGAGGAACTCGTCCAGTTCCTTCTTGAATATGACCCAGGCCGGCTCGTCGGCGCGCAGGATGTGGTTGTGACCCTCGAGCGGCACGAAGCGGGCCTTGGGCAGTGCTGCGGCGAGGCGTCGGCCCGCCTCGAACGGCACCATCGCATCGCCGCGCACGTGAAACACCAGCGCTGGCGCCGCAACTTTGGCAGCTTCGGCGCGGACGTCGAAAGAATTGAACTCGTTCCACAGGCGGCGGGCCATGACGGGCGAGGCGCTTTGGCGCTGAAGTTCGCCAATCGATTTCTGTTGGCGCTCGCCGGCTTCGGGCATCAGCAGGCCCGCGAACATCTCGCGAAACGCCCCCACTTTCCTCCCCCAGCCGAGCTCGATCATTTCTGCGAATGTCCGCGCCTGATGGGCGAGCTTCTCGCCGGCATCACCCACGAAGGCGCCGTGCAGGGTAGCTGTCGTATAGCACGAGGCGGCTGACCCGCTCGGGATGACGCGCTGCATAGGCGACGGCGATCGGGCCACCTTGGCAGAGCCCGATAAGCGGAAAGCGGCGAAGTTCCACCGCATCGACCACAGCTTCCAGGTCGGAAACCAGCGCGTCGAGGCAAACGTCAGCGGGATCCCGATCGGAGAGGCCTGAGCCCCGCGCGTCGTAGCGAACGAGCATCCGACGATCGGCCAAGACCTCTGACCAGTGCCGCCAGACGGGATTGGCCCAGTCGAGTTCGAGGTGAGTGAACCAGTTGTTGACGCGCACGAGCGGCGGACCCTCCCCGGCAGTCGCGAAGGCGATCCGCACGCCGTCCCTCGCGGTGCAGAAGCGTATTTGCTGTTTCATCTGCGGGTACGGTCCATACGGGGCTAGTGCGATTCTCCTCCCCAACGCGGAACGGCGTAACGGCACGTGCCCCGGTAGCGATGCGCTTGGGATGACGCCGGCCGGCCACTGAGCTAAGCTAGCCGCCGTTCTCTGAGGAGGGGGCACACATGGCCGTGACGCGTCGCCGTTTCATCCAAACGTCCGCGATGGGGGCAGCGCTCGCCGGCGTCGCGAGCTTCTACGGGCCCTGGAAGCACGCCCATGCGCAAGGCAAGCCGATCAAGCTGGGGCTGACCAACGACGCGAGCGGCCAGTTCGGCAACAGCGGGCGCGACGACCACCGCGCGATCCGCATGGCGATCGACGAGCAGAACGCGAAGGGCGGCGTGCTCGGCCGCAAGATCGAGTGGATCACCGCCGACACCGAGTCCAACCCCGCCGTCGCCACGCGCGTCGCCGAGCGCTTCATCACGCGCGAGGACTGCACGATCCTGATCGGCGCGCTGCACTCGGGGGTGGCCAACGCCATCACCCAGGTGGCGAACAAGTACGGCACGATCTACCTCAACACCAATTCCTCGGCGCCGAGCGAGGCGGGCGAGAACTGCTCGCGCATCAAGTTCGTGTGGGACGGCAACGGCACCAACTTCACCAAGGCCGCGGTGAAGAACGCCGTGCAGTCGATCGGCAAGAACTGGGTGCTGCTCACCAACGACTACGTCTACGGGCACTCCACCGCGGCGTCGACCAAGGCGCTGGTCGAAGCGGCGGGCGGACGCATCGTGGAGAACATGCTGGTGCCGCAGAACACGCGCGACTTCACCGCGTATCTGCTCAAGATCCAGCAGCTCAAGCCCGACGTGGTGTCGACCGCGATGGGCGGCGACGACAACAAGGCGCTGCGCGAGCAGGTGGTGCAGCTCAAGCTCGGCGAGCGGCCGGCGTGGATCGAGCCGCAGGCCGACTGGCCCGATGTCTGGGGCGCGCCGCAAAGCCTGTCGGGGGTGTTCGGCACCACCTGGTACCACAAGCTCAACCTCCCGGGGGTCCCCGAGTTCGTGAAGCGCTGGCAGGCGGCGACGAAGGGCGACCCGGCGCGATTCCCGTGCCGGGCAACGTTTCCTACAACGGCTACATCGCGACGAGGGAGCTCTTCCGGGCCATGGAGCGCGCCGACTCGACCAACAACATCCTAATCATCAAAGCGCTCGAGAACCTGAAGATGCCGGCCGCGGACCGCATGCAGCACTTCGACGCGTACATCAACCCGCTCACCCACCAGGTGAACCAGACCATCTACCTCGCGCGCAAGAACCCCAAGCCCGCGGACAACACCGACCACTTCGAGATCCTGAGCTGGACGCAGCCCCAGGGGCCGAGGACGAGGCCGCTCCGGGCAAGTGCAAGCTCGTCCCGTACTGAGCAGGTGCGCACGGTCGATGCCTAGCATCCGTGCTGGACTCTTCCCGCATCTCGTCAACGGCCTGATGCTCGGGCTGCTCTTTGCCCTGATCGCGCTCGGCTTCACGCTGATCGTCGGGCTGATGGAGCAGATCAACCTCGCGCACGGGTCGCTGTTCGCGCTGGGCGCCTACGTCGCGCTGCAGTTGCTCGGACCGAGGCCGCCGCTCCCGCCTGAGCTCGCCGCGCGTGGCTGGCGCTGGCGCCCGGCTGGCGCTACGGCCTGACCCTCGTCATCGCGCCCTGCTGTGGTGGGCGTGCTCGGCATCGCGGTCGAGCTCTGCATGCGCCGCACCTACGGCAAGGACCCGCTCTACGGCCTGCTCCTCACCTTCGGCGCGGCGACTGGTCATCGAGGAAGGCATCCGCCTCGCCTGGGGCACGCGCGACCACGTGCTGCCGGTGCCGCCGGGGATGGGTGGTGCGTTCGTCTTCCAGGGCCTCATCTGGTCGACCTACCGCTTCTATGCCGCCGGCTTCGCGCTGGCGGTGATCGCGCTGACCTGGCTCCTCATCGAGAAGACGCCCTACGGCGCGGTGATCAAGGCCGGCGCGCACGACAGCGAAATGGTGCGGGCGCTCGGCATCAACCTCCCGCGCTTCCGCCTCGGCGTGTTCGTCTTCGGCACCATGCTCGCCGCCTTCGCCGGCATCGTCCTCGCGCCGGTGTGGGGCATCCGCCCGCACATGGGCGTCGACGCGGTGATCCCGGCGTTCCTGATCATCGTGCTCGGCGGGGTGGGCAGCTTCTGGGGCGCAGTGCTCGCGGCGCTGCTCGTCGGGCTCGCCATCGGCCTCACGGCTGCCTACGCCTCGGAGTGGTCGCTGCTGTCGATCTACGTCCTCCTGGTCGCGGTGGTGTCGGTGCGCGCGCGCGGCCTCTTCGGCAAGAAGAGCCTGCTGGAAGCCTGATGAACGAAGCGCGGCTGGTGACGCCGGCGATGGTGGGGCTGTGGCTCGTCCTCGCCAGCGTGCCGCTGTGGATCGAGCGCGCGGGGCTGCACGCGTACCTCGGCGTCGAGATCCTGATCTGGTCGATCTATGCGCTCGCCTTCAACCTGCTCCTCGGGCACCGCCGGGCTCATCTCGTTCGGTCACGGCGCCTACTTCGGGGTGGGCGCCTACGCGTTCGGCCTGGCGCAGTTCAACCTCTCGGCGCAACCTCTGGATTTGCCTCGGCACCGCCATCCTCGCCGCGGGCCTCGCGGGCCTGCTGGTGGGGCTCTTCATCTCGCACCGCCGCGGCATCTACTACGCGTTCATGACCATCGCCTTCGGCCAGATCTTCTGGACCATCGCCATCAAGGCCTACCGCATCACCGGCGGCGAGGACGGCCTGCTCAAGATCGCGCGGCCGCCGGCCGATTTCGGCTTCGCCGCGTTCGACCTCGGCGACAACTTCGCCCTCTACTATTTCGTGCTGGCGGTGTTCGCCGTCGTGGTCGTAGCCGCTGTGGCGCCTGGTGCATTCGCCCTATCGGGCGCGTCCTCGCGGCGATCCGGCAGAGCGAGACGCGCGCGGCGCACCTCGGCTACCCGTGTGGCGCTACAAGCTCAGCCGTGTTCACCCTCTCGGCGGCCGTGTCGGGGCTCGCCGGCGGGCTCTTCGCCATGGCGCAGCGCTCGGCCTTCCCCGACGTGATGGCGGTGAACCAGTCCGGCCTCATCGTGATGATGACGCTGGTGGGCGGAGGGCTGGTGAGCTTCTGGGGGCCGGTGATCGGCGTGGTCGTGTTCCTCGTCTCGCGCGACGTGATCGGCGCGCTCACCTTCTCGTGGATGCTCTACTTCGGCCTGTCGTGCTTCATGGCCGTCGTGTTGTTCAAGCCCGAGGGCATCGCCGGCCTCGCGCAGGACGCTGGATGAAGCGATGGCGTCGCTGATCGAAGCCGAGGGCGTGCACGTGCGCTTCGGCGACCGCGTGGTGCTCGAGGCGATCGACCTCGAGGTCGCCGAGGGCGAGCTGCACGGCATCATGGGTCCGAACGGCGCCGGCAAGACCACCTTCTTCAACGTGCTCACCGGACGGCGTGAAGCCGAGCCGCGGTCGCATCCGCCTCGACGGCGAGGACCTGACCGGCCTCGCGCCGCACCAGATCGCCCGCAAGGGGGTCGCGCGATCGTTTCAGATCATGAACCTCTTCGACGATTTCACGCGCACGCGACAACGTGATGATCGCGCTACCCGCCTTCCGCGCGCGCGGCTTCGACATGCGGCCATGCGGTCGCCGGCGACCGCGGCGCTCGCCGAGGAAGCCGACGCGGTGCTCGCCGAGGTCGGCCTCGCAGACCGCTCGGCGGTGGCGGCGAAACAGCTCCCCTACGGCGAGCGCCGGGCGCTCGAGATCGCGGTGGCGCTCGCGCAGCGCCCGCGCGTGCTGTGCCTCGACGAGCCGACCTCCGGATTGGGCAGCGACGGCAAGCAGCGCCTGCTCGAGCTGGTCGCGCGGCATTCGTGCCAAGCTCACCATCGTCGCCATCGAGCACGAGATGGACTTCCTCTTCTCGCTCGCCGATCGCATCTCGGTGATCCACTGGGGCCAGGTGGTGGCGCGCGGCACGCCGCGCGAGTTGCAGGCGAACGAATGGGTGCGCCGCTCCAACCTGGGGCGCTTCGGATGATCCTCGAGGTCACGGACATCGACACCTCCTACGGGGAGACGCAGGTGCTCTTCGGGGTGTCGCTCGCGCGTGGCGCCGGGCGAGGTGCTGGCGCTGCTCGGCGCCCAACGGCGCCGGCAAGACCACCACTCTGCGCTCGATTCTGGGCCTGACGCCGCCGCGGCGCGGCACGATCCGCTTCGACGGCGCCGACGTCACGCGCTGGCCGACGCATCGCATCGCGCAGCGCGGCATCGGCTGGGTGCCCGACGACCGGCGCCTGTGCCCGACCCTGACCGTTGCGAAGAACCTGCAGATCGCCGCCAAGCGCACGCGCTTTTGCGCCTGGTCGCTCGAAGGATGTGTTCGGCATCTTCACGGCGCTCGAGCACCTGATGCACCGCGAGGCGGAGAACCTCTCGGGCGGCGAGATGCAGTTCGTTTCCATCTCGCGGGCGCTGCTCGGCTCGCCCGGGGCTCGTGCTCTTCGACGAGCCGAGCCAGGGCCTCGCACCGAAGGTCGTGGCGGACGTGCTGGCCACCGTGCGGCGCCTGAAGGCCGAGGGCGTTGCCTCGCTCGTCGTCGAGCAGAACGCCGAGGTGGCGCTTGGCGGTTGCCGACCGCGCTGCGGTGCTCGACCGCGGCCGCATCGCCTGGAGCGGGCGAGGCCGTGACGCTGCGCGACGATCCAGACCCTACGCAGAAAGCTGCTCGGGCACATGACGCTCCTGACAGGTCGAAGAAACTCAGGAAGGTCTACACGCGCGGCATGCTCGTGCGGCGGCCGACCTTCACGCTGGAGGCGGACCTCGCCTTCGAATCGCCCGGGCATCGTCGGCGTCGATCGGTCCGAACGGCGCCGGCAAGACGACGCTGTTCGAGATCATGACCGGCTCGAATACGCCGACCGCGGGCCGCGTGCTGGTCGCCGGCACCGACATCCATCGCGTCAAGTACCGCCAGCGCGACCGCCTGGCGATCCACTACCACCAGTCCTACCAGGTGCGCCATTTCCGCAAGCTCGTGCCGTCGCTCTTCCTCGCGCCGTCGCCGACCGAGCGGCCGCTGGTCCACCTCTTCGACGAGCCGCAGTTCAACACCGTCGACGGCTACATCGGCTTCATGCTCGACTTCTTCCGGCGGCTGCGGCGCGAGGGGCGCCTCGTGCTCGTCTGCCTGCACCCGACGGCGCGCTACCACCTCGAGATCCTGAAGGAGGTGGCCGACGAGTTCCTGCTGGTGGCGGGCGGCAGGGTGTCGCGCAGGTCCGACTGGCGCGCCCTGGTCGCCGACGCGGCGGTGCGGGCCTACCTGGGCCGCGAGATGACCGCGGCCGCCGAACAGCTGGCTTGAGAGGAGACGACATGCCGAAGATCACTCCGGTCGACCTGCAGGCACGCAAGCGCGAGGGACGCAAGATCACCATGCTCAGCGTCTACGACTACCCGATGGCGCTGCTCGCCGACCGTGCCGGGATGGACACCCTCCTGGTGGGGGACTCGCTCGCGATGACCGCACTCGGCTACCCGAGCACCGTGCCGCTCAAGCTCGAGGAGTCGCTGCACCACGTCAAGGCGGTGGCACGCGCGGCCAAGACCGCGATGGTGGTCGCCGACATGCCGTTCATGTCCTATCAGCCTTCGGAGCGCGACGCGATCCTCGCCGCCGGGCGCTTCCTCCAGGAGGGCATGGCCGACGCGGTGAAGATCGAGGGCGGCGGCGCCATGGTGGCGACGCTGGGCGCGATCCACCGCGCGGGCATCCCGGTGATGGGGCACGTCGGCCTGACCCCGCAGAACGCGGCACAGCTCGGCGGCCTCAAGGTGCAGGGCAAGACCGCGCAAACGGCGCAGAAGATGCTCGAGGACGCCCTGCGGCTGGAGGAGGCCGGGGCCTTCGTCGTGATCCTGGAGTGCGTCCCCGACGAGGTGTCGCGCATCATCACCGGGCGCCTAAGCGTACCCACCATCAGCTACGGCGCGGGCGTGCACTGCGACGGCCAAGGCATGGTTTCGGCCGACATGTTCGGCCTGTTCGAAAACTTCAAACCCAAGTTCGCCAAGCGCTACCTCGACCTCGGCGCGCAGATCCTCAAGACGTTCGAAACCTACCGCGACGAGGTGCTGGCGGAAAAATTCCCCGCCGAGGAGCACACGTACCACATCGACCCGAAGGAGCTCGCCAAGCTCGAAGCAGCGCCCAAGCGAGGGTAAAGCCGCCCTGGCGGGAGGCTAGTCCCCGTACGGGTCTCCACTAGGTTGTCTGAGAGCGGCGAGGTCCCTGGGAAAGGCGATCGCAACCGACGACATCACGCGCCTCGCGCTGCGCGACCGCGGGCCCGCCGCGGCGTGAGGGGCTCTCGATGGACGCCGCACCGGAACCGGCGCGGTGTCGCCGAATCCCGACACTCATGAGCATTGCAAAAGGCGCCCTGCGTGGACCATCATCCTTCCTCGCTCTTGCAGCCCCCCAAGCATCGCTTCGCATGTCTTCGAACGAAATTTCGCCTTCGGAACAGCTCGTCCGGCTGACTCGCGTGGCCCACGAGGCACAAGGCTTGAGCGTTCTGGTGCACGCCCAGTACGAACTGCGAAGCGCCATGCGCCGTGCGTTCCTCCTGCAGCAATGGTCCGATCTGGAAAGTGTCCAGCACGAACTGGCGAGTTCGGCGCCGCTCGCGGCCCGGTTCAGCGAGAACCTGCATCACGTGCTCGAGACACCCGAGCTCTCCGCGAGCGAACCCTTCGGGCGCTTGCATGGTCTCGTGCTTGCAATACCCGTTGCGATCACCTGCAAGGCCGGGACGCTCGCCTCACTGCCGCATCCCTTGGAATCCGCGTTCCGCGAGAGCTTGCAGGCGCGCTTCCCCGGCAATGCCGCGCTGCGCGTCGTAAACCGCCTGGTGCCGCAGCTCGCGGCCCACAGCATGGGGGCACGATCGTTGTACGAGATGATCAGGGAGCTCGCATCGGGAGGAAGCGGTCCGACGGCACAACCGGAATCGCAATCGGCGACCGCGTTCCGCCCGCATGGCCGCAGCCAGGGTCGGCACTACCTGTTCGCTTTGGCGCTTGCGCCGCATCACGAGGACCTCGCCCATTACGGGGACCTTCAAACCGATCCCGGGCTCGTCAAATGGTCCGCCGCACAGACCGAGGCGATCACGAGCAACTTCGCGGAACGCGGCTGGCCTCTCCTGATGCGCGTGGCCACGCCGCAGCGATTGGGCCAGATGCTCTCGTCTCCGCTGTTGCTGAGCGATGTCAGAGAGATCGACGGTCTGCTCGACCATGTGGCATCCCGGCAGGGATGCCCGATCACCGCGCTCGGGGCGGACCTCGCCATGCGGGGCGGCGAGGCGCCCGAAGTGAGGATCGATATCCGCGAGCGCCGCTCCGGCAGACCCCTGGCACGCGGCGTCTACCGGTTGGCGCCGCTCAGTGCTGAAGCCGGCGCTTATCGGGTGGCCGTCCGGCTGGCCTCTGCAGGGGTGCAGCTCGCCGCCGCCGACGAAGCCCTGGCCCGTCTGGTGGAACGCGCGGTCACGCTCACGAAAGACGCGCCCCCGTCCGAGGCGAGGACTGCGCCGGACATCCCCAAGTCGCGGGGGTTTGGAACAAGGCTGTTCAGCGCCCGGTTCTCCCGCTCGCCTCGGCACTGGCCCTGATTTGCTGCGGAACGTGGAATCTCACGTTCGTCAGCCCGGCGCCGATGTCGGCTCAAGCCTTCGGTGGCATTTGGAAGTTCGGCGTGGAGCGCATGACCTGCAGTTCCTCGTCGGTCATGTCGACCGGGATGTCGGCGAACAACGGCGTGCTGAGATAGCGCTCGCCCGTATCGGGCAGCATGCACAGCACCGCCGAGCCCTTCGGCGCGTCCTTGCAGACCTGCAGCGCCCCCGCGAACGTGCCGCCGGCGGTGATGCCGACGAAGATGCCCTCCTTCTGCGCGAGCTGACGGCTCCAGTGCATCGCGTCGGCGTTGGCGATCGTCAAGATGCGGTCGATGACGCCCGAGGCTACGGCGTCGCCCGTCAGCTTCGGCACGAAGTCCGGACTCCAGCCCTGCATCGGGTGCGGCTTCCAGGAAGCATTGGCTTGCGCCGGCGTGCCGTCGTCCCTGCGCTCCTGGATGGCGCCGTTCGTCAGCATCGGCGCGTCGGCCGGCTCGCACACGACGATCTTCGTCTCCGGGCGCTCCTTGGCGAGCACCCGCGAGACGCCCTTGAGCGTTCCGCCGGTGCCGAAGCCGGTCACCCAGTAGTCGAGCCGTTCGCCGGCGAAATCGGCGACGATCTCCCGCGCCGTGGTCCGCGAGTGCATGTCCGCGTTGGCCTCGTTCTCGAACTGGCGCGTGAGGAACCAGCCGTGCGTCTGCGCGAGCTCGATGGCCTTGTGCACCATGCCGATGCCCCTGCCGGCGGCCGGCGTCAGCACGACCTTCGCGCCGAGGAAGCGCATCAGCTTCCTGCGCTCGACGCTGAAGGTCTCGGCCATCGTCACCACCAAGCGGATAGCCCTTCTGCGCGCAGACCATCGCCAGGCCGATGCCGGTGTTGCCGCTCGTCGCCTCGATCACCGTCTGACCGGGCTTGAGCGTTCCGGTGCGCTCGGCATCCTCGATCACGCCGAGCGCGAGGCGGTCCTTCACCGAGCCGAGCGGGTTGAACGCCTCGATCTTCACGAACAGATCGACGCCGGGAGGCGCGAGCTTGCCGATCTTCACGACCGGCGTGTTGCCGACGGTTTCGAGGATGTTCGCGAATTTGCCCATGTCATGAGCTCCTAGTGTCGACGTCATGGAGAAATGAGTGAACGGTCTGAGGTCGAGGTCGCGTTCGCCGATCACGACAAGGGTCGGCGCGCGAATCGCCTCGTCTGCCGGCCCCGCGCAAATCGTAGCGCACGACACGGTAATGTGCTGCGAAGACGTCGATTTGAGGGTCCCACAGGTGCGTGTCCAGGGTGAATCCGGGAATCAGGACGAGCAGCGGGCTTGAGCCAGCGACGCGAAGGCACCCGGTAGCCGTTCCACAGGGGCTCCGATCGTCTTATCCTTTGGCTCTGGGCCCTGCAAACACGAAGGAGGACGCGATGGCCAAAGCCTATTGGGTCGTGTGTTACCGCTCGATCAGGAATCAAGATGCGCTCGCGGCGTACGCCAAGCTCGCAGGCCCGGCGATCCAGGCCGCAGGCGGACGCTTTCTCGTGCGCGGCACGCCGGCCAGGACCTACGAGGGCGGGTTGAACCAGCGCACGGTGGTCACCGAGTTCGAGAGCCTCGACAAGGCGGTCTCTGCGCACGACAGCCCCGCCTACCAGGAGGCGCTGCGCGTTCTCGGCGACGCCGCTGACCGCGACTTGCGGATCGTTGAAGGGGTCGGCTGACGGCACGCGGCCGGCCACGTCGCCGGCGGGCCGCTCAGGCCTTCACGAACAGCGTCACCAGCGGGCGCTCACCTCGCTGCGCGCTCCAGTGCCCGTGCACCTTGGGGTCGAAGGTCGCGCCGTCCGGAAGCGTATCCGCGGAGAAGAAATGCTCGCCCGGCTTGAACAGGCGGGAGCGGCCGTCCTGCAGCCCGATCTCCATTTCGCCTCCGAGAATGAAGACCCACTGTGGCTTGGGCGTGCAGTGCCATTGACTGCGAAAGCCCACGGGACTGTGGCGCAGCTGGTAGCCGGAGGACGGGAAGACTTCCGACAGCATGGCCTGCGGCGTGCCCTCGGGCAGCGCCACCTCTTCCTCGCGGAATTTCGCGCGGCCGTCGCGATCGGTGTACAGCACGACTTTCCTGAACGTCGTCATGGCAGCCCCCCGGGCGAGTGCACTCGTGGCGAGGCCGACATGAAACCACGTCCGGGCGGGCGAGTGGGCATCGTTTGCCTGCGGTTCGAGCCCCGCCGCATAATCGCCGGGTCCTCGCGCCTTGAGCACCCCACACAACGAAGGAGTCGCCCGCAATGATCCACGTTCTGGCCGTCGTCACCGCCAAGCCCGGCATGCGCCCTTCGATTCTCGAGGCGTTCCAGGCGAACGTCCCCAACGTCCGGGCGGAGGCGGGCTGCATCGAGTACGGCGCCGCGATCGATGCGGAAAACGCGCTTGCCTTCCAGACCCGCTACGGCCCCGACACGTTCGTCGTCGTGGAGAAGTGGGAGAGCATGGACGCGCTGAAGGCCCACGCGGCCGCGCCGCACATGGCGGCGTACGCAGCGAAGACGAAGGCGCTGATCGCGAGCCGCGTGATCCACATCCTTTCGCCCGCCTAGGTCTGCCCGTTCTTGCGCCGGCGTCGAGGTGTGCTTGTCGACGTTCCAGCAAGGGATTTCGCTCACCCCGGTCGCCGACCTTCGCACCCGAGTCAACCTCACCTGGAGACCGATCCATGGACACGATCAAACCGCTCTTCACCGCAACCGCGAACGCGACCGGCGGTCGCAACGGGCACTCGGAAGCCACCGATGGCTCGGTGAAGGCCGACCTTTCGGTGCCAAAGGAGATGGGCGGACCCGGCAAGCCCGGGACGACGACGCCGGAGCACCTGTTCGCGGTGGGCTACGCCGCCTGCTACGGCGGCGCGCTCGACTTCGTCGCCAAGCAGCAGAAGAAGGACGCGACCCGGGCGAAGATCACCTGCGCGGTCTCCATCGGGCCGCGCGACGGCGGCGGATTCGGGATCGCCGTGAAGATGCGCGTCGAGGACAAGACCCTCGGACAAGCCGAGCTTGCGACGCTCGCGAAGGAGGCGCACGAGAAGATCTGTCCCTACTCCCACGCCACGCGCGGCAACGTCGACGTGCAATTCGAGGTCGTGGGCGGGTGACGGTCCGGCGGCGTCGGACGTAATCGGCTGGCTCGCCGCGACGTGCGACGCCGCATGTCGACCTCGTCGCAGCATCCATCGCGCGCGTTCGGGCAGTTCCCCTGTGACGACGGGGTCGTTGCGGCGAGCGATGCAGCGGCGCCGTGCGCCCCTGCAACCGGGCGCTGGGTGCTCGCGGCGACCATCCTCGGCTCGAGCCTGGTGTTCATCGACGGCACGGTGGTGAATGTCGCACTGCCCGCCCTGCAGCACGATCTCGGTGCGACGGTCGCGGACGCGCAGTGGATCGTGGAGGCCTATGCCCTCCTGCTGGCGGCGCTGCTTCTGGTCGGCGGCGCTGCCGGAGACCGGTTCGGCCGGCGCCGGGTTTTCGCGCTGGGGGTCGGGCTCTTCACGCTCGCGTCCCTGGGGTGCGCGCTCGCCCCCGGCGTCGCGACGCTGATCGCGGCCCGGGCGGCACAGGGCGTGGCGGGTGCGCTGCTGGTGCCCGGGAGCCTTGCGATCATCAGCGCCTCCTTCGTCGGCGAAGCGCGGGGGCGAGCGATCGGCATCTGGTCGGGTTACACCGCGCTCACCGCGGCGCTCGGCCCGGTGATCGGCGGACTGGTGATCGATCACCTGTCGTGGCGATACGCATTCCTGATCAACGTTCCGCTCGGCCTCATCGTGATCGCGATTGCCCTCCGGCGCGTGCCCGAGAGCCGCGGCGGACGATCGCGCGGTCCGCTCGATTGGGGCGGGGCCGCCCTGGCGACGCTGGCGCTCGGCAGCAGCGTGTACGGACTGATCGAATCCCAGAGCCGGGGATGGAACGACCCTGCCAGCGGCGGGGCGCTCGCCCTCGGCGTTGCCGCCCTCGGTGCATTCATCGTCGTCGAGCGCCGCCATCCGGCCCCGATGCTGCCGCTGGATCTCTTCCGCTCGCGCGAGTTCACGGGAACGAACCTCCTGACGCTGTTCCTGTACGCGGCGCTCGGGGGCAGCCTGTTCTTCTTTCCGCTGAACCTGATCCAGGTTCAGGGCTACTCCGCGGCGCAGGCCGGCGGCGCGCTGCTCCCGTTCGTGCTCTTGATGTTCCTGCTGTCCGCGCGGGCCGGCGCGCTGGCCGACCGCTTCGGCGCGAAGCTCCTGCTCGTCGTGGGGCCGGCAGTCGCCGGCGCGGGCTTTCTGCTGTTCGCCGTCCCGGGTGTGGGCGGCAGCTACTGGACCACGTTCTTTCCGGCGGTGCTCGTGCTCGGAATCGGCATGACCCTCAGCGTGGCGCCGCTCACGACGACGGTCATGAATTCGGTGGACCGCGGCTCGGCGGGCATCGCGTCCGGCGTCAACAACGCCGTGTCGCGGGGCGCCGCGCTCCTCGCGATCGCGGTGCTCGGCATCGTCATGACCCAGGTCTTCGGGCGCGAGCTGGAGCAGCGGCTCGCGCGAGTTCAGGCGCCGCCGGCGGCCCTCTCGGCCATCGCGGACCAGCGCGCGAAGCTCGGCGCGATCGAGGTTCCCGACGACATCGAGGAGGCGACGCGACCCGCGTTGCACGCGGCGGTCGCCGAGGCGTTCGTGGCCGGGTTCCGTTGGGTCATGGGCGCAGGCGCGGCGCTCGCGCTCGCCGCTTCCATCGTCGCGTGGTTGACCATTGGCGGCAAGCGGACCGGGTCCGATTCGCAGCGGACCCACGCGGGTGACCGCTCGTTCGTCGGTTGAAGCGCCGTGCCCATCCTGCACGCCATGGAACCTTCGGGCATCGAGGTCGACGTGGTGATCGAGATCCCGCGCGGCAGCTTCATCAAGCGCGGGTCCACCGGGCGCGTGGACTTCGTGTCGCCCCTGCCGTGTCCGTTCAACTACGGCTCGGTGCCGCAGTACGTCGGCCTCGAGGGCGATTTACTGGACGCGGTGGTGCTCGGGCCCCGTCTGCCGCTCGGCGCTCGTACGCGGATGAGAGCCTGGGGCGCCGTGATCCTCACCGATCGCGGCATGACCGACGACAAGCTGATCTGCAGTCACCAGCCGGTCACCCGAAGGCAGCGCCGCAGGGTGCTGCGCTTCTTCCACTTCTATGCGCGGTGCAAGGGATTGTTGAATCTTTGGCGACGCCGCCCGGGGCGCAATGCCTGCGATGGCTGGTGCGACGCCCAAACAGCGATCGCTCGCGCGCAACCGCGCGACGGTTCGTGGCAGGGGCCGCGGATCGAGTTCTGATCCGGGGTCGTCGCGACCGGCCCGACCTCGGGAACGCCCGCCCGGGTGCCGCCTTGGTCGCTACCTGACCGGCGCCGTGCAGTCGCCGACGCGCCGGCCCGACAATGCCATGTTCATCGTGTCGTTCGTCTTCGTCATGGTCATGCGCATCTGGCCGTCGTAGGCGTTGTTGCCGAACGTCAACTCCCCGACGACGGTCGACGGATCGTTGCCGGTGCACTCCATCCGGTACGTGAACTTGTTGCCCACGCGCTTGCTGTCGACCACGCGGCAATTGTCCTGCCTTGGAACGAGATCCTCGTCCCTTCGATTCTTGCCGACGCAGACTCGATTCACCTGCGCCGGCATCGCCATGGGCATGCCCGGCATCTCCATCTTGGACGAAACCTCCCACAGATCGTCCTTGCCTTGCGCCGCAACCGGCGATGCGGCGGCAAGCGCGACCATCGAGAAGAGCGCGACACCGGCGCGGGACGGGTAACGGTTGCGTCGCTTCATTCACTGTCTCCTCGAGAGGTCGGGTGGCTGGGCCCGCCCGCCGATGCGGAAACGAACCGGGCCGGGGAAAATTGTACCGGCCTGGTGTGACCGCAGCCAGCCTGCGACGGAACCCGAATGGGCTTAATGCCCGGTACCGACTGATTGTCATTCCTGCCGCCGGGTGCGGCGACACGTCGGGACACGACGACATCGCTGGCGCGGTGGAACCGTCAACGCAATGATCCTGAAATCCGTTAACGAAAGGACGCAGCAAGCACCGCCGCGAGCCATTCGACAACGATCAATCATTCGACACAGGACACTGCGATGACCAAACTGATCACTCTCGTTACTGCCGCCGCGTTTGCCGTCGCGAGCGCTACCGCGTTCGCTCAAGGGGCCGGGAAGTCGCCCGATGCGCCCAAAGCGGCGCCGGCCACGCCTGCGACCCCGGCGCCCGGCGGTGCCGCGCCTGCGCAACCCGCTACCGCGGCGACGCCCGCCGCACCCGCGAAGGCGCCGGATACCAAGCAAGGAAAGGGACAGGCGACGAACAAGCAGAATAAGGGCGAGCCGACCAAGACCCAGACTCGCGCTGGCGATCCGAAGGGCGAAGCGAAAGGCCAGACGAAGTAACAGCGTCTTCTTGGTAAGCGTCGGGAACGGCCGTCAGTCCGCTCCCGTCAGCGGTCTGCTGGCGCAACCCGCGACTCAGTCGCGTCCGTGGCCTTTCCCCCGACCTTCGCCCTTCCCGCTGCCCTTTCCGCGATCGTCGCGGCCGTCATCGTGATCGCGGTAGCGGGGGGCATACACGTCGTGGTACCAGGTCTCCTGCACGAAGTAGACGGGTTGGCCGCAGGCCTGGTACTTGGCGCAGTGCTTGCGCCAGTCGCGCGCGTGGCCCGGCGGCACGCGCAGGTAGATCGGCCGGGGTACGGGACCGACGACCGGATGAATGACGATCGGCTCCGGGTAGATCACGACCGGCTGCGGAAAGCTACCGATATCGATGCGACCATAGAAGCCGGGCTGGCCGATCGTGACCGACACGCCGACGTCGGCAGCGAGCACCGGAAAGGTGACTGCGGCCACCGCCGCTGCGATTAGGAAGCGCTTCATGCCGGGGGGCTCCTTCAGATGGACTCCTCGCTTAATGCGCGAGTCCGGCGACTCGATGACATCCAGCGCTCTCAGCGTGGCGACTCTTTACATCAGGAGGCCGGCTGCCACGGCGATTGACACGCTCCCCTCGAGAAGTATATACGCCGCAAGTGCGGTGTCGCCGCTCGCGCGAAAGGGGAGTCCGATGAACGAGGCGGGCAAGGTCGAGGTCCTGCTCGCAGGCCTCAAGTTTCCCGAGGCGCCGCGCTGGCGCGACGGCAAGCTCTGGTTCTCCGACTTCTACGCCCATCGCGTCGCGACCGTCGATCTCGCCGGGCGCGTCGAGACCGTCGTCGAGGTCCCGCAGCGCCCCTCCGGTCTCGGCTGGACCCCGAAGGGGGAGCTGCTCGTCGTCTCGATGCTGGACCGGCGCGTGCTGCGGTTCGACGGCAAGGGGCTGCATCTCCATGCCGATCTCTCGGGACTCGCGACCGGCCTGTGCAATGACATGGTGGTGGACGCCGCGGGCCGGGCCTACGTCGGCAATTTCGGTTACGACCGGCACAACAACGCGCCGGCGCGGGACACGCGCATCATCCGCGTCGACCCCGACGGCCGCGCGGAGAGCGTCGGCGACGAGCTCGTCTTCCCGAACGGCATGGTGATCACCCCCGACGGCCGCTCGCTGATCGTCGCCGAGACCTTCGCCCACCGGCTCACCGCGTTCGACATCGCCGCCGGGGGTGCGCTTGGCAACCGCCGCCTCTTCGCCGCGCTCGACGCCGTCTTTCCCGACGGCATCTGCCTCGACAGCGAAGGCGCAGTTTGGGTCAGCGACGCGCGCGGGCAGCGCGTGATCCGCGTGCTGCCGGGCGGACGGGTCGCGCAAGCCGTCGATACCGGCGAGCGCAACTCCTACGCCTGCATGCTCGGCGGGCCGGACCGGCGCACCCTGTTCGTCCTGACCAACACCGGCAGCGGCCCGGCGATGGCCGAGAAATCGGATGGGCGGATCGAGATGATCCGGGTCGCCGTGCCCGGTGCCGGATTGCCGTGAGACGACTCCGATAGCAGGTGAACCATGGCGCGCGTACCGTATCGCGAAAAGTCCGACCTGCCGCCGGAGCACCAGGATCTGCTGGCGCGGAACATCAACCTCTTCCGGGCAATGGCGCACAGCCCGAACGGCGCCCGCGCGTTCCACGGGCTCGGCGAGTTCATCCGCCACAAGAGCCGGCTCGACCCGCGGCTGCGCGAGCTGGCGATCCTGCAGGTCGGCTACCTGACGAAATCGGTCTACGAGTACACGCATCACATCAAGATCGGCCGCGATTTCGGCGTGTCGGACGACGACATCCGCGCGATCGCCGCGGAAACCGCCGGCCGGCCGACGACTCTGGAGCCGCTCGCGAAGACGGCGCTCCGCGCGGCGCGCGAGATGACGCAGGGTCTCGCGATCACGGACGGGACGTTTGCGGCGCTCGCGCAGTCGCTCGACTACGAGCGCCTCACCGACCTCGTCCTCACCGTCGCGTTCTACAACGGCGTCGTGCGCTTCCTCGGGACCATGCAGATCGACAACGAGCCCGAGTATCAGCGGTTCCTCGCCGAGTTTCCCTTCGCGCAGGATTGACCGGCGTGGCGGGCGCGACCCGGCGCGAGCTCTCGCTCGCCCACCTGACCGTCCTCGACGCGACGCCGCCCGAGCTGGTCACGGTGGCGGCGACCGCCGGCTTCCGGCAGGTCGGCATCCGGCTGTCGGCGACGCCAAGCGTCGGTATCCCGCCGTACGACATGCTGGGCGATACCCCGGTGCTGCGGGAGACGCTGCGCCGGCTCGCGGACACCGGCGTTTCCGTGCTCGACGTCGAGTTCCTGCGCTTCGAGCCCGAGTCGCCGGTGGGCGTCCCGGAGGGCTTCCTCGAAGTCGGCGCGCGGCTCGGTGCGCGGTACGTGCTGGTGATGAGCGCCGAGCCCGACGAAGCGCGGACGCTCGAGCGTTTCTGCGAGCTCTGCGACCGTGCCGCGCAGTACGGGCTGCACGTCTGCCTCGAGTTCGCGATCTACACCGGCGTGAAGACCCTGGCCCACGCGGCCCGCATGGTGCAGCAGTCGGGGCGCTCCAACGCTTCCGTGCTGGTGGACGCGCTGCACTTCAGCCGTTCGGGCGGCCAGCCCGCCGACATTGCGGCGGTAGCGCCTTCGCTCTTTCGCTACGCGCAGATCTGCGACGCCGCGCCGGAGACGCCGGGCGATGCGAACGGACTCATCCGCGAGGCGCGCACGGGCCGGTTGCTTCCGGGCGAGGGCGCGCTTCCGCTGGCGGCGCTCGTGGCGGCGTTCCCGGATACCGTGGCGCTGAGCGTGGAGGCGCCGTGTCGCGCAACGGCCGGTCTTCCGGCGCTCGAGCGCGCGCAGCGTGCGTATCGGGCGATGCGTGCGCTGCTCGACCCGGCATAGAGGAGAGGCCCATGTCAGGACGCGTCGAAGGCAAAGTGGCAGTCGTCATGGGCGGGGGCCAGACCCCCGGACAGACCGTGGGCAACGGCCGGGCCGCGGCGATCGTGCTCGGGCGCGAGGGCGCGCGCGTGGTCGTCGTCGACCGGGATCTCGCTTCGGCCGAGGAGACCGTTCGGCTCATCCGCGAGCAGAACGGCGACGCGATCGCCTTCGAGGCTGATGCGACGCAGGAGGAGGACGTCCGCCGCGTCGTCGATGCGGCAGTCGAGCGCTACGGGACGCTGCATCTCCTGCACAACAACGTGGGCGCGAGCATCGCCTTGGGCGATGCACCCGCCGACACGCTGACCGAAGAGGCGTTCGACCGGAGCTTTGCCGTCAACCTGAAGAGCGCGTGGCTCGCCATCAAGCACGCGCTCCCCGTCCTCCGCAATCGCGGCGGCGGCTCGATCGTGAACATCTCGTCGCTCGCCGCCGCCCAGGCGTATCCGCTGCTCGGCTACAAGACGATGAAGGCGGCGATGGTCGCGATGACGGAGAACGTCGCCGCGGCGAACGCTCAATACGGCGTGCGCGTCAACGCCATCCTGCCCGGGCTGATGAACACGCCGATGGCGATCGAGGCGCGGGTGGCGCAGGGCCGGCCTCGCGCAGAGGTGATCGCGGCGCGCGACAGCCGCATCCCGCTGGGGCGAAAGATGGGCACGGGGTGGGACGTCGCCCACGCGGCGCTCTTCCTCCACTCGGACGAGGCCGCGTTCATCACCGGCTCGGTCCTCGTGGTCGACGGTGGCGAGCTGGTGGCCCACGGGCTGTGAGGCGCATCCGTCGCCAAACCCCTCTCCGCTTGCGCTAGGATGGCCGGCCTGCGCGCGTCGACGCCGCGCTCGTAGAGCGAAGAAAACGAAAATGGGAGGAGGGCGGTGGAAGCGCTGAGCGGGTACCTCGTCGACTTCCTCCAGGCGCTCGCCGCGGGACTCCTGGTCGGCGGCACCTATGGCCTGATGTGCGTGGGCCTGGGCATCATCTTCGGCGTGATGCGGGTCGTGAACTTCGCCCACGGCGATTTCATGATGCTCGGCATGTACGTCGCGTTCTACCTCGTCACCGGCTTCGGGGTACTCGCCTTCATGGGCCCGTACGCGGCGCCGATCGTCGGCGCGATCCTCGCCGGGCCGATCGTCTTCGTGTTCGGCTGGCTGCTGCACCGTTACCTGATCGCGCGCGTCACCGGCGCGCGCGTGGTGACCGCCGAAGCGGAAGGCCACTACGCCCAGATCATCCTGACGCTCGGCGTGTCGCTGATCCTGCAGAACGGCGGGCTGATCGTGTTCGGCTCGGTGCCGATCTCGATCCAGACCCCGCTGTCGCGCGAATCCTGGGAGATCGGCCCGATCCTCCTCAACCAGGGGCGCACCGTGAGTTTCGTGCTCGCCGCCGCGTTCGCGCTCGCGCTGTATTTCTTCCTCAGCCGCGCGCGCCTCGGCAAGGCGCTGCGCGCGGCCGCCGACAACCCGATCGCCGCCGCGTACATGGGCGTCGACGTCGACCGCTCGCACCGCCTCGCGTTCGGGCTCGGGGTCGGCATTACCGCCGTCGCCGGCGGGCTGATCGCGAGCTCGCAGTCGTTCCAGCCCTACATCGGCTTCGACTTCGTCGTCGTCATGTTCGCCGGCGTGATCCTCGGCGGGCTCGGCAGCATCCTCGGCGCGTTCTGGGGCGGGCTCACCATCGGCCTGGTGCAGCAGATGTCGACGCTCGTCCTGCCCTACCAGCTGCAGAACACCGCGATCTTCGTCGTCTTCCTGCTGATCATCTTCTTCTGGCCGCGCGGCATGTTCGGACGCACCTGGGAACGGGCGTGACGCGCGCGTTGCACGGCGGGGTGTGGAAGCAGTACGTCGCGATCGGCGTGTTCGCGGCAGCCTACCTCGCGTTCGGGCTCGTCGTCCGCAACTCCTATTATCAGCTGATCATGACGCTCGTCCTGATCTGGGCGACGATGGGGATCAGCTGGAACGTGCTGAGCGGCTACAGCGGCATGATCTCGTTCGGGCAGGCCGCGTTCTTCGGGCTCGGCGGCTACACGATGACGCTCGCGTTCGTGAAGTTCGGCATCACGCCGTGGCTCGGCATCCCGCTCGGCATCGTCGTCGGCGTGCTGGCCGGGATCGTCATCGGCATCCCGACGTTCCGCCTGCGCGGCCACTACTTCGCGCTGTCGATGCTCGCCTACCCGCTCGCCATGCTCTACGTCTTCGAGTGGCTGGGCTACCAGGAAGTGTCGCTGCCGATGAAGCGCGAGGCGCCGGCGGCCTACGTCCAGTTCAGCGATCCGCGCACGTACATCGCGCTGGCGATGGTCCTCCTGGTCATCGCCATGATCGTGTCGCTCCACGTCGAGCGCTCGCGCTTCGGCCTGTCGCTGCTCGCGATCAAGCAGAACGAGGCCGCGGCCGAGGCCGCCGGCATCGACGCGCTGGCGCTGGAAGATGCACGCGATCATGCTGAGCGGCGGGATCGCCGCCGCGGCCGGCGGGCTCTACGCGGTCGTGCTCCTGGTGGTGACGCCGCAGACCATGTTCGGCGATGCTGGTCTCGGCGCAGGCGCTGATCGTCTCGCTGTTCGGCGGCGTCGGCATCTTCTGGGGCCCGGTCATCGGCGCGTCGGTGCTGGTGCCGCTCGCCGAGATCCTGCACGGCGAGCTCGGCCACATCGTGCCGGGCATCCAGGGCGTCGTCTACGGGCTCGCGATCATCGTCATCATCCTGCTCGCGCCCGAGGGCATCTACTGGCGCATCCGCGACCGTCTCGCGGCGCGGCGGCCGCAGCCGGCGCCGCCGCTCGCCGCGGCGCCCTGCGTCGCACCGGCCCGAGCGGCCGCGGGCGGCCGCGGCGGACGCTGGCGCGCCGGCGCTGCACGCTGGAGGGCGTGTCGCGTCGCGTTCGGCGGGCTCAGGGCGGTCGACGCCGTGAGCCTCGTCGTCGAGCCGGGCGCGATCCACGGCATCATCGGCCCGAACGGCGCCGGCAAGACGACGCTGTTCAACGTCATCAACGGCTTTCTGCCGCCCGACCGCGGGCGCCATCCGGTTCGACGGGCAGGACCTCGTCGGCCTGAAGCCGCACCAGGTCTGCCGGCGCGGCATCGGCCGCACGTTCCAGGTCGTGCGCGCCTTCCCGCGGATGACGGTGCTCGAGAACGTGATCACCGGCGCCTACGTCGGCGCGGCGACCGACGCGGAAGCGGAAGCGCTCGCGCTCGAGGCGCTCGAGCGCGTCGGGCTCGCGGACGCGCAGGCGCACGCGATCGCGGCCGGGCTGACCACCAAGCAGCTGCGCCTGATGGAGCTCGCGCGCGCGCTCGCGCCGCGGCCGCGGCTGCTGCTGCTCGACGAGACCCTGGCCGGGCTCGGCCACGACGAGCTCGAGGACGTGCTCGCCATCATCCGGCAGGTGAACCGCGAGGGCGTGACGATCGTGATCATCGAGCATACGATGCACGCGATGGTGAAGCTCGCCGACACGAGTTCAGCGTGCTCGATCACGGCCGGCTGATCGCGACGGGGACCCCCGCGAGGTGGTGCGGGACCGCGCGGTGATCGAGGCCTATCTCGGCAAGAAGTGGGTGGACCGTGTTGCAGATCCGGTCGCTTAGCGTCGCCTACGGCGGCCTGCACGCGCTGAGCGAGGTGTCGCTCGACGTCGGCGCGGGCCAGTTCGTCGCCGTCGTCGGTCCCAACGGCGCCGGCAAGTCGACGCTGTTCAAGACCATCTCCGGCACGGTCGCGCCGGTCGTCGGGCGGGATCAGCTACAAGGGCAAGGATCTGCGCGGCGTGCCGCCGGGCGAGCGCGCCCAGCACGGGCATCGCGCACGTGCCCGAGGGCCGGCAGGTGTTCGCGTCCATGACCGTGATGGAGAACCTGGAGATGGGCGCCTACACGCGCAACGGGCGCGCGCGCTGGCGGGAGCTCCTGCCGATGATCCTCGCGCTCTTCCCGGTGCTCCGGGAACGCCGCGAGCAGCTCGCCGGCACGCTGTCCGGCGGCGAGCAGCAGATGCTCGCGATCGGGCGCGGGCTCGCGTCCGCGCCGGACCTGCTGATGCTGGATGAGCCGTCGATGGGGCTCGCCCCGACCGTGGTCGACGCGATCTTCGAGCGCATCCACCAGATCCATCGCGAGCATGGCATCACGATCCTGCTCGTCGAGCAGCGCGTCGTCGAGGCACTGGAGTCCTGCGATCGGGGCTACGTGCTGGAGACCGGGCGCGTGATCATGCAGGGCACGCACCAGGAGCTGATGGCAGACGCGCGCGTGAAGCGCGCCTATCTCGGGATGTAACCAAAGGAGGAAGTCATGGGGCCGAAGGAGCAGGTTTCTAGCGTAAGGCGTTGGGGCGTACTTGCCGCAGGGGTCGTGGCGACGACCGTGGCGGCGGCACTTTCCACGGCGGTGTGGGCGCAGCAGAAGGAGGTCAAGGTGGCCCTGATCGCCCCGATCTCCGGGCCGTGGGCGCGGCAGGGCCAGCTCATCCAGATGGGCGCCGAGATGGCGGTCGACGAGATCAACCAGAAAGGCGGCATCAAGTCGCTCGGCGGCGCGAAGCTCAAGCTCATCGTCGCCGACGCCGGCGACTCGGCGGAGAAGGCGAAGAACGCCGCGCAGCGGCTCATCGCGCAGGAGCCGGACCTCGTCGGCGGCACCGGCGCGTGGCTGAGCACGTTCACGCTCGCGGTGACCGAGGTGACCGAGCGCGCACAGATCCCGTGGCTCACGCTCTCGTACGCCGACAACATCACGGACCGCGGATTCAAGTACGTCTTCCAGACCTCGCCGGTCGCGAGCGTGCAGTCGATCAGCGCGATACCCGCGATCGTCGAGCTCGCCAAGACCGCCACCGGCAAGGCGCCGGCGACGGCGGGGATCATCGGCGACAACACCGCCTCGCCCGTGTTCTTCCTGAAGCCGCTGCGCGAAGGGGGCCTCGCGAAAGCGGGCATGAAGGTCGTGATGGACGAGACCTACACCCCGCCGCTGTCGGATGCGACGCCGCTCATCCAGAAGGTACGCTCGACGCGCCCCGAGATCCTGTTCTTCGTCTCGACGACGATCTCCGACCTCAAGCTCGGGCTGGAGAAGATGAACGAGTTCCGGCTCGGCAAGGGCGTGGTGCCGGTGATCGCGAACGGCGCGCACATGGGTGCGCCCGAGGTGCTCAAGAATGTGCCGCCGGAGCTGCTCGAAGGCCTGATGTTCGTCGTCGCCGACTGGAACATGAAGGGCCACGAGTCGATCAACGAGACGTTCAAGAAGCGCACCGGCGAGCCGTGGATCACCCAGGACGCCATCACCGGCTACGGCGACATGTGGATCCTCAAGGAAGGACTCGAGGGCGCCAAGTCGACGGACAAGGTCAAGGTGGCCGAGGCGATCCGCAAGCTGAAGCTGACGACCGGCCCCGCCGCCGATGCGTTTCCCGGCGGGGTGCAGTTCGACGAGAAGGGTCGGCGGATGAACGCGCCGCTCGTCATCGTGCAGTGGCAGAAGGGCGTGCCGGTCACCGTCTCGCCGGTCGATCGCGCGCTCGCGAAGCCGTATTGGGCGAAGCAGTAGGCGCGTCGGAATCGGGGCCCGCATGCGCGCGGCGCGCGCATGCGGGCCGGCCTTTTCGTAGCATCGGCGGGTGGAGTCGAACATGAGCGGCCGGATCGGTTTCATCGGGGTCGGGCAGATGGGTGCGCCGATGGTCGAGCGCCTGGTCGCGTCGGGCCGCGAGGTCGCGGTGTTCGACGTCAGCGCCGCGGCGATGCAGCCGCTTGTCGCGCGCGGGGCGATCGCGGCAGGCTCGGTGCGCGCAGCGGCCGTAGGTGCCGAAACCGTCTTCGCCTGCCTGCCTTCGCCGGAGGTCTCGAAGAGCGTCGCACTCGGGCCCGACGGCATCGCGGGGGTCGAGGGACTCCGCATCTACGTCGAGACGTCCACCATCGGCACCGCCACGATCAAGGCGATCGCGGCCGGGCTCGGCGCGCGGGGCGTCGCCGTGCTGGATGCGCCGGTCAGCGGCGGGCCGCGCGGCGCGCGCGCCGGCAAGCTCGCCACCATGGTGGCGGGCGACCGCGCGGCGTTTGACCGCGTACGGCCGCTCTTCGACGCCATCGCCGGCAAGGTGTTCTATGTCGGCGCGGATCCGGGACTCGCGCAGATCACCAAGCTCGCGAACAACATGATCTCGGCCGCGGGCATGGCGGTCGCCATGGAGGCCGCGGTGATGGCGGTGAAGGCGGGCGTCGACGCGCGCACGTTGATCGACGTGGTGAACGCGAGCACCGGTCGCAACAGCGCGACCGAGGACAAGTTTCCGCAGTCGATCCTGCCGCGGACGTTCGACTACGGCGGCAAGGTGGCCACCATGTACAAGGACGTCGAGCTCTGCTTCGCGGAGGCGCGGGCGCTCGGCGTGCCGATGTGGGTGGGGGCGGCGGTCGTGCAGCTCTGGTTCCAGGCGATGACCGAGGGCCGCGGGCAGGACGACTACACGACCCTGATCAAGGTGATCGAGGGCTGGACCGGCGTCACCGTCGGCGGCGGGAGCGCCGGATGACGAGCGTCAATGCCGTCCGCGTCCACAAGAACGGCGGGCCCGAGGAGCTCCGCTACGAAGCGGTCGAGGTCGGCGCGCCGGGCCTCGGCGAGGCGCGCGTCCGGCACACCGCGATCGGCCTCAACTTCACCGACATCCATCACCGCACCGGGCGCTATCCGCTCCCGCAGCTGCCGCACGTGATCGGCATGGAGGCCGCCGGCGTGGTCGACGCGGTCGGCGACGGGGTTGCCGAAGTGAAGGCGGGCGACCGCGTCGCCTATGCCGCGGAGAAGCCGCGGGCCTATGCGCAAGCCACGATCATGCCGGCGTGGCGTTTGGTGAAGCTGCCGGACTTCATCGACGACGAGACCGCCGCCGCGGTGATCCTGAAAGGGCTGACCGCGCAGTATCTCCTCCGCGGCGCCTACCCGATCCGCGCCGGCGAGACGATCCTGATCCATGCGGCGGCCGGGGGCGTCGGGCTGATCCTGTGCCAGTGGGCGCGCCATCTCGGCGTGCGGGTCATCGGCACGGTGAGCACGGCGGAAAAGGCCGAGCTCGCGCGGCAGAACGGCTGCGACCATCCGATCCTCTATATGCAGGAGGACGTGGTTGCGCGAGTGCGCGAGCTGACCGGAGGCGCCGGCCTGCCGGTGGTCTACGACGGCGTGGGCGCGAGCACGTTCGAGAGCTCGCTCAAGTGCCTGCGCCGCCGCGGCCTCGCGGTCTCGTATGGCTCCGCTTCCGGCGTCATCCCGCCGTTCGACCTGTTCCGGCTCAACCGGATGGGCTCGCTCTACGTCACGAGCGCCGGTCTCGCGGACTACACCCGCGATCGCGACGAGCTGCTCGAGCGGGCCGGCGATCTGTTCGCCGTCGTCCGGAGCGGCGCGGTCCGCGTCGAGGTGCACCAGCGCTATCCGCTCGCCGAGGCGGCGCGCGCGCACCGCGATCTCGAGGCGCGGCGCACGCTCGGCAGCTCGATCCTGCTGCCTTGACCGCGCCGCCGGGGGGAGCGCCGATGCCCACCGCCGTTCTGCCCCACACGATCGACGGCGCCGGACCGCATGTCGTCCTGCTGCACCCGGTAGGGCTGGATCTCACGTTCCTGCAGCCCGTCGCGGCGGAATTGAGCCGGCGCTACACGGTCCTGTGCGTCGACTCGCGCGGCCATGGCCGATCGCCGGTCCTGCCGCCGGCGACGCGGCTCGAGGATTACGCCGACGACGTGCACGCCTTGATCGTGCGGCAGGGCTTCGCGCCGTGCGCGGTGGTGGGGTTCTCGTTCGGGGGCATGGTCGCGCAGACCCTGGCGTTGCGCCACCCGCAGGACGTCAGCGCGCTCGTTCCCTGCGCCTGTCCGAGCACGCTCCCCGATCAGAATCGGGGGATCTTCGCCGAACGGGCCGCGACGGCCGAGCGCGGCGGCATGGCGGCCGTCCTGGATGCGACCCTCGCCCGGTGGTTCACGCCGGCCTTCCGCGATCGCGGGGGCGCGGACGCCGCGCGCGCCCGGCTCCTGTCCGACGACGTGCAGGGCTGGGCGCAGGCGTGGCGCGCCATGGCCCGGATCGATACCGCGCCGTTTCTCGGGTCGCTCCGCGTACCGACGCTCTGCATCGCCGGCGAGGTCGACCTCTCCTCGCCGCCGCCGATCGTCGCTGCGATCGCGGACGCCATTCCGGGCGCGCGGTTCGCGGTGATCGCCGGCGCGCCGCACATGCTGTTCATCGAACAGCCGCACGCCGTGGCGAACGAGATCATCGCCTTCCTCGACGAAGTGTGCGGCGCCGGCTGACACTTGCGCCGTCCGCCTGTGCGGGGCCTGAATCGGGCGCGGCCCGGGCATCGGGTGCGCGCCGGGTGGTATGCTTTTTTTCCCGAGCGAGGAGCGCGACATGGCCGAACCGCAGATGGTCGATCCCCACGAGGTCGTGATGACCGGCGAGAACTCGTTCATCCGCCTCTCCAACGACGGCGGCAAGACCATCGCGGACCGCGTCAGCCACTGGCGCGTGCTGTGGTCGCCCGCCGGGCAGGGCCACGCCCTCTTCATCGAGAGCTCGCTGACCGGGAAAGGGCCGCTCGTCTTCGCCGACAACGTCGGCGTCGCGCGCTTCCTGCAGCGCACGATCGAGGTCCTGCTCTACAAGGCGTTCGCCGACGAATCGCTGCCCGTCCTCGACGCCGAGTTCCAGCGCACCGGCAACTCGCTCAGCACGGTCGAAGAGCGGATCGTGTCCGAGGACGGCGAGATCATCATGAGCTTCTGGGACCTGATGGTGCCGTTCGTGCTCACGATGCCGCCGGGTGCAATGAACCGTCCGCTCGGCGTCTACAGCACGTTCCTCCCCGCGCGCGCTGCGCAGCTCGCGGTGAACGGCGAGGCCGCCACCGCAAAGGTGTTCCTGCAGGACCGCTTCGGCAAGCCGGCGTCGAGCTGTTGCCTGGCGTGGTCGGAGAGCTGGACCCGGCCGGCAGGCTGAGCCGGCGGCTCCGCAAGCGCCACGAAATTCACGCGTCGGCGCAATCTCGTCGCCGCCCGGGGCACGCCGGTTGCACAATTCAGGCGAGCGGCGACAGGATCGACAGCGGACGCGAGAATTCCCATGAGGCCGGACGAGACCGAACAGGAGGTCGAGCAACTCCTCGCACCCGCCGCCAGGGCGCGGCTGCCGCTCTGGCGGCAGCTCATCCTGTACCTCAACCCGTTCGCGCTGTTCAAGGACGCCGCGTGCGGCCCGGCGTGGATGCGCGAACACGCGCTCTCGTACAACCGCGCCATGCGCTGGATGCTCCTGCCCTACGTCCGGCGCTGGGTCATGATCGCCGCGATCTCGTTCGCGGGGACGGCGCCGGCGGAAGCCCTCGCCGCGGAGTCGTCGCTCTTCGTCATTCCGGCGGCGGCATCGGCGGTGAGCGCGTGCATCGCCGTCACCGTGGTCGTGTGCACGCTCACCGCTTATCTGCTCCTCGGCGCGCACGGTCGCCGCGGCGAGTAGACGCGCAAAGCGACACACTGCGCGGCGCGCGTCTCCTGCATCACCGCGCGTGCGTCTGCTCCGGCCTTGGAGTCGCGCGGCGCGCGCAGGTTCCGCGATTTTTCCGAATACGACGGATGCGCGCGACATGCCCGCAACATCCCCGCAACATCCCGACACGAATCGATGACCTTCGGCACTGCCGCGCGGGCGGCCGCGCGGCTAACGTGACGGCGCTCCGTGTGGAGTGATTCTCTGGATAGGAGAGCGATCATGAAAACTGCCAAGCTCATCTGGGTCCTCGCGCTCGCGGCCGGCACGACCGCCGCATTCGCGGTCCCGGCCGCTGCGGCCGAGCCCTCAGGCCCGACGTCGGCCTCGATGTATTCGGGCGCAAGCATCGCGATGCAGAATGAGGCGGAGAAGCACCGGCTCGAGTCGCAGGGATTCCCGCAGTACACCGACTGAGCAGAGCGTGCGGGAGCCGCCGCCAGGCGGTTTCCGCACGCACCTTCAAAGCGCTCCGGGCGGCCGTCCGGGCGCACAAGTGTTCGGAGGGACCATCGATGAACGCGGTGGATCTGGTTCAGCTCAATCTCTTCCTCGCCGAGCTCTCGCAGGTGCGCGACATCGAGAAGGATCGCCGCGTCGACGCGGCGATCCGGAGCATGCTCGAGCACCAGCCGGACGCGGCGTACCTGCTCGTGCAGCGCGTGATGCAGCTCGAGAACGCGCTGTGCGCCGCGCGGGCGGGCGGAACGGCGGCCGTGCAGGCGCCACGTCCGACGAGCGCGGGCGGTCAGTCAGCGGATCGAGCCGCGCCCCGTCAAGCCCAGGCGCCCTGGTGGCTGCAGCCGGCGGCGACGTTCGCCGGCACGGCGTTCCTTTTGCGCAGCGCCGAATATCTTCTCGGCCCCTGGTATTGACGCGGCGGCCGGCGCCACGGCGCGAGCCCGTGGCCCCCGGACCTCACGCGCGCTCGGCGCGCTTGGATTCGGCCTGCTTGGTTTCGGCGTGCTTGGTTTCGGCGTGCTTCGCGTGCTTGGCCTTCTTGCTGCTGCGCAAGGTCATGAACACGTAGGCGGCGATCGCGCCAAAGAACAGGATCGCAAAGACCCAGATCGCAACCGGGCTGGCGGTCTCGATCGGCTGTTCCGCGCCGCCCGATTGGGCGTAGGCGGCGAGGGACGGGAAGAGGGCAAGTGCGAGCAGCGGGCGGATCATGGGTCGGGCTCCTGTACGGGAGCGCCCCGCGCTCCCTCGACCGTCGAGAGTAGGTCCCGACCCGCCGGCGGGGGAGTGCCGATCGTCACTTTCTCGTGCCCCGGCCGGAGCACTGGACGGGGGAGCGGGCGCTACTTCACCCGGAGCGCCTTGACCGCGAGCTCCGTGCGCGTGCGGGCGTGCAGCTTCTCCATGATGCGGCTGACGTAGTTCTTCACCGTGCCTTCGGCGAGGAAGACGGTCCGGGCGATCTCCTTGTTGCTCTTGCCTTCGGCGATCAGCGCCAGGATGCGCGCTTCGCGCCCCGTCAGGGCGTCCAGACTCGCCGGCTCGTCGTCCTTCGTCGGGGGGGCATCGGCCGGCACGGCGTCGCCGCCGCGGGCCGGCAGCAGGCGGAACTGCTCCATGACCTTCCGCGCGATGTTGGGGGACAGGCGCGACTCCCCCCGATGCACCGCGCGAATCGTGTCGAGGATCTCCGATTCGGGAGCGTCCTTCAGGAGGTAGGCCTGGGCGCCGGCGCGGATCGCGTCGAACACCAGCTCGTCGGTGTCGAAGGTCGTGAGCACGACCACCTGCGTGCCGGGCAGCTCGCCTGAGATCGTCCGCGTGGCCGCGACGCCCCCGACGCGCGGCATCTGCAGGTCCATCAGGACCACGTCGGGACGATCGCGGCGCGCCGCTTGGATGGCCTCCTCTCCGTCGGCGGCCTGGCCGACCACGTCGATGTCCGACTCGGTCGCGAGCATCACCGCCAGCCCGCGCCGGATCAACGGCTGGTCGTCGACCACGAGGAGCCGGATGCGGCGGGGGGGGCCGGGGTGCGCAATCGAGAGGGTCATCGTCGGGCGAGTGTAGGCGAACGCGGGCATCATGATAGAAAGAGAAGGCACGCCGCGGCGAGAGCCGCGCGTCACGTCCGTCGCATGACCCTGGTCACGCCGCGCGAGGGCCCGATCGTGAACCGCCTGCTCCAACGCCTCAGCCCGCGTCGCTCCCTCGCGGCCGCCATCGGCTGGACGCTCGCGGTGCTGTTCTTCGCGGGCGCCTATCTCGCCAGCCTGTGGGTCGGCAACCTCGCGCGCAAGCGGCTCGAGGACCAGACCGGCGCGCTCTACCAGCAATACGCGCTCCAGGTTTCCAATGCGCTCGACAGCAGCCTGTACGACCGGCTGCAGTGGCTGCGCGCAATGGGCGACGTATTCGCCACGCGCGTCGCGGAGGAAGGTCCGGCGCGGCAGCGCACGCTGCTCGAACGCTGGCAGGCTTCGCTGCCCGAGCTGGACTGGGTGGCCTACGCCGACGCCGGCGGCAAGGTGATCGCGGCCACCGGCGGCCGCGCCGAGGGCACGCGGGTCGAGCGACGCCGCTTCTTCACCGAAGGCGCGAAGGAGGCGTGGATCGGCGACGTGCGCGCCGCTGAGCCCGCGGAGGACGCCCTCCCGCAGGCCGCAAACGGCGACGCGGACGGCTTCATCGAGCTCACGGCGCCGGTGCGCGACGGCGCCAACCGCCTGATCGGCGTCATCGGCGCCCACCTGTCGTGGCGCTGGGTCACCGCGCTCGAGGAGAGCCTGACCGAAGGGCTGAAGTCGGGCCGTGCGGTCGAGTCGCTGGTGGTCGATCGCGAGGGGCGCGTCGTCATCGGCCCGAGCTCGCTCGCCGGGAAGCTCGTCGACCTGCCCGGCGACCGGGCGCCCGGTGCGGTCGGCCGCCTCGTCCACCGCTGGGCGGACGGCGCGGAATACGTGTCGGGCTATGCCGTGAGCGACGGCGCCGGCACGTTCCCCGGGCTCGGCTGGACCGTGTGGGTGCGCGAGCCGACCGAGACGGCGTTTGCCGCGGCCCGGGCGCTCGAGCACCAGATCTTCGCCGGACTGCTGCTGCTCGGGCTGATCGGCGCCGCCATCGGAATCGCGTCCACCGCCCGTCGCATGCGCGGACTCGCGGCCATCGCGCGCTCCGCCGACGAGATCCGCCTCGGCCAGGCCACGGCCCTCGTCGTGCCGCCGGGCGCCGACGAGGCGGCGCGGATCGGCGACTCGCTGCGCATGCTGGTCGACGGGCTGCAGCGCGAGCGTGCGTCGCTGCGCGCCCTGAACGCAGAGCTGGACGCGCGCGTTGCCGCCCGGACGCGCGAGGTCGAGCGGATGAGCGAGGAGAACAAGTACGCGGCCGTGGTGCGCGAGCGGCTGCGGATGGCGCGCGACCTGCACGACACGCTCGCACACTCGCTGATGGGGCTGCTCACCGAGATCCGGCTGCTGCGCAAGCTCGCCGACACGAACCCCGGCACGCTCCGGGCGGAACTCATGAACGCCGAGACCGCGGCCCAGGACGGGCTGCGCGAGGCGCGCGCGGCGATCGCCGCCCTCCGGTACAACGCGGTCCGCGACATCGGACTCGGCGCCTCCCTCGCGCAGCTGCTCAAGCGGTTCGAGGAACGCAAGGGCGTCGCGGTCGTGCTCGAGCGCGACGCGGGCGCCGATGCGCTGGCCGACTCGCGCGCCGAGACGCTTTACCGCATCGTCGAGGAAGCGCTGCACAACGTCGATCGTCACGCCGGCGCGACCCGCGTCGAGGCCGCGGCGCGCGTCGAGCGGCGGAACCTCGACGGCGGCGCGACGGCCGACGTTCTCGTCGTCGCGATCGCGGACGACGGCAGGGGCTTCGACGTCGATGCGCTGCAGCCGGGCCACTACGGGCTGCGCGGCATGCGCGAGCAGGCCGAGCTGATCGGCGCACGGCTCGACGTGTCGAGCGGCCTCGGAGAGGGGACGCGCGTGACGATCGAAATGCCGGTCTAGATCGGGCGCCCGCCTCCCCGGCGGAGGAACCGGCGGCACGCTAGAGTGGCGCGGTCAGCGTCGTCGCACGATGGGCCGCCCTTCCCGATCACGTTCCTCCGCCGCCCGCGGCGCACTCCGCAGGGCGCGCCACGCGCTCGCCGCCGCGCCGCTGGCGGTCCACGTCGTCCTCGGTGCGATCGTCGCGCTGGCGCTCTGGGCGGCGGCCAACTGGGTCTATCAGGTCGTCCGCAAGCCGACGGAGCTGTTCTTTCCGGTGAGCGGCGCGCTCTTCAAGACGCCGACCGAGACGTGGCGGGAATACGCGCCGCTCTTCCGCGCGCACGCGACCGCGGTCATCACGCCCGAATTCCTGGCCGCGCTCGCGCAGCTCGAGGCCACGGGCAACCCGCTCGCCCGCACCTACTGGCGCTGGCAGCTCGTGTCGAACCCCCTGGCGATCTACCGACCGGCGTCGAGCGCGGCCGGCATGTACCAGCTCACCGACGCGACCTTCGCCGAGGCGAAGCGCTACTGCATCCGCGATCACGTCGTGATCGAGGAGGGGCCCTGGCACGACCCGGGATCGTGCTGGTTCAACAGCCTCTACACGCGGATCGTGCCGAGCCACGCGATCGAGCTGACCTCGGCCTACCTCGATCGCCGCGTCGCCGCCACGCTGGCGCGCAGTCGCATCGCCACCGCCACGCTCCCGCAGAAGCAGGATCTGGCCGCCGTGATCCATCTTTGCGGCGCCGGGGCGGGTGACGCCTACGCCCGACGCGGCTTGCGGCTCGCCGCCGGCCAGGCGTGCGGCGATCACGACGTCCGCGAGTACCTCGCGCGACTCAACGCGATGAAGCGCGTATTCGCCCGGCTCGCGGGCGTCGCCTGACCGGACGCCTTCCGGAAGGCACGCCGCTTGCGTCTCCATTGGCTCGGGGTGCGGGGAGAAACCTTAACCGGATAGGAGATTCGCATGGCCATGAAAGCATTGCTGCAAGGAGACGCCGGCAACTATCGGATTCGCGGCGCGATCTGGGAGCTGGGCACCCGGTCCTATCGTGCTTACGTGCACCTCGTGCCCGCGCGGCCGCGGGGCAACGCGCCCCGCGCGGTCGTCTTGGCAGACGGCATGACGTTGCAAGAAGTGCTCGGCGCAACGAAGGCGCGCGTAAGTTTTACCGTTGGCACGCCTGTAAAACACCTCGAGGTCCTCTCCGGCACGACGCCGTCGCCGGGGCCCGACGACGAGCCTGCCCTCACGCCACAGGACGAGCGCGCGGGGCGCCGCTTCCCTTCTCCGACGGACTAGCCACGCCGCGACGTGGCGCATCGGCGCGACGCGTGGACCTCATTGGAGCCGATCCCATGCCCCCACTCTTCCGAAGCGTCGTCTGCGCGGCTGCCGCGCTGTTCGTTCCGGTCGCGGCCGCGCAGGACCTCGGGCCCGAAGCCCTCGTCAAATCGGTCACCGAACAAGTGATCGCCGTCGTCAAGCAGGACCCGGACATCCAGGCGGGCAACAAGCGGAAAACGATCGCGCTCGTCGAGCAGAAGGTGTTGCCGCACTTCGACTTCACGCGCATGACCGCGCTCGCGACGGGCGTCCACTGGCGCAAGGCGACGCCGGAACAGCAGAAGGTCCTCGTCGAGCAATTCCGGACCCTGCTCGTGCGCACCTACTCGACGGCGCTGTCGACGTATCGCAACCAGGTCATCGACATCAGGCCACTGCGCGGACAGGCGACCGACGCCGAGGTCGTCGTGCGCTCGGAGGTGAAGCAATCGGGGGCCGAGTCCGTGGCCATCGATTACAGCATGGAGAAGACGCCCGCCGGCTGGAAGGTCTACGACGTCGCGGTCGCCGGGGTCAGTCTCGTGACGACCTATCGGGAGACCTTTGCGCAAGCGGTTCAGAGCGGCGGCATCGAGGGCCTGATCAAGTCGCTCTCCGACAAGAATCAGCAGCTCGCGGCGAAGGGCGGCTGATCGCGGCCGCCCCCCGCCGCGACGCGCAGCGCCTTGCGCCAAGGCTTCCAGTAGTCGTTCGACCGCGGCCGATGCGGCCGCCGGCGCGTTTCCCCGCGTTTCTGGTACAACGCCGCGGTATGGGCGCGCTACGATATTCGGCGGTGGTCCTCGCGGCAGGGACGTCGACGCGCATGGGTGCAATGCACAAACTCCTGCTGCCGCTCGGGGAAGAGCCCGTAATTCGGCGCACCGTGCGAGCCGTGCTGGGCGCGCGCCCGGCGGAAGTCGTGGTGGTGACCGGCTGCAACGAGCCGGCGGTGGCGGGCGCGCTGGTCGGTCTGGAGGTAAGGTTGCAGTTCAACCCGCGCTACGAGGAAGGCCAGATGACCTCGGTGGCGGCGGGCGTTGCGGCGCTGGCGGCGCCGTGCGATGCGGTCATGATCTGCCTCGGAGACATGGCGCTCCTGGAACCAGCCGATTACGCGGCACTCGTCGACGCCTACGCGGCGCGTCCGTGGGGCTCGATCCTCGTCCCGCGACGGGGCGAGGCGCGCGGCAATCCCGTGGTGTTCGCCCAGAGCCTCGCCAGCGAAGCGATTGCGGGCCACCGCAACTTCGGCTGCCGCAAGCTGATCGCGAACCACCCGGCGGAGGTCTATCCGCACGATCCGGGGCACGACCGCTGCTTCGTCGATCTCGACACCCCCGCCGACTACGCGCGGCTCCTGCAGCGTCTGGGCCTTGCCGCCGCGGATGCGGCGCTCGCGAGCTGAGGCATGACCGCGCTCGCCACGGGACTCGTCGGCTCGGTACGCCGGCACACCATGGTCGCGTGCGCGATCGTGGTGCTCGGCGCCGCGTGGTGGTGGCAGCTCGCTGCGCTCCAGGAGGCGCGGGAGCTCGTGTGGCTCGCCGTGACCGCGTTCTCGGTCCTTACGGGCTTCGTGGCGCTCGGCTGGCTGCGCCCGGCACGCGTCGGGATCACCGCGCCGCAGGCGATGATGCTGCTCGGTACCTTCGGCATGCTCGGCGGGCTCGCGCTCGACGTCCAGCGCGCCGGCCTCGCGGCGATCGCGTCCATGTGCTTCACGCACGCCCCCGATTTCCTCGCGGTGGCGCGGCTCCACCTCGAGTGGCTCCCGGCCATGCACGTCGGCATGGTCGCCGGGGGCCTGGGCGCACTCGTCTGGCTGCGCCGGGTGCGCCCCGGGTGCCGGCGGCAGTTCTGCGCGCGCTTCGTGCAGAACATCGCCTGCTCGGGCTGGATGATCGTCGGCATGGTCGCGGGCGTGGTGCTGTATTACCAGCTCGCTGCGTGGCTCGGCTCCGCGGGCGTGCCCGCGATGCTCGGCGGCATGATCGGCGGCATGGTCTGGGGGATGGTGGTCAGCGTCTCGATCTACCGCGTCTACATCGGCCTGCGCGGCAGCGGCGCCCGTCCGCGGCGATGAACGAGGAGATTCGCGCGCTGCAGGCGCGCATGGAGCGCGACGGCTACGTCGCGGAACCGGCGATCGCGACCGCCGTGCATCTCGCCACCGAAATGCAGAAGCCGCTGCTCGTCGAAGGCGAGGCCGGCGTCGGCAAGACCGAGCTCGCCAAGGTCATGGCGCGCGCCTTCGGCACGGAGCTCATCCGGCTGCAGTGCTACGAGGGGCTCGACGCCAACACCGCGCTCTACGAGTGGAACTACCAGCGCCAGCTCCTGCGCCTGCGGATCGCCGAGCGCGAAGCGCACGACCCGGCGGCGCTGGAGGACCTCATCTTCGCGCGCGAGTACCTGCTCGAGCGCCCGTTGCTCCGTGCGATCACCCGGCGCGAGGGGCCGCCGGTGCTGCTGATCGACGAGATCGACCGCGCCGACGACGCCTTCGAGGCGTTCCTGCTCGAAGTGCTGTCGGACTTCCAGGTCACGGTGCCCGAGCTGGGCACGATCAGGGCGACGCACGTGCCGCACGTCCTGCTCACCTCGAACCGCACGCGCGAGATCGGCGACGCGCTCCGGCGGCGCTGCCTCTATCTCTACGTCGAGCATCCGGCCTTCGAGAAGGAGCTCCGCATCCTGCACAACAAGGTGCCCGGCCTGGACGAGCACCTGGCGCGCGCGGTGACGCACTTCGTGCAGACCCTGCGCAAGCGCGACCTGCGCAAGGTTCCCGGCGTTGCGGAGACGATCGATTGGGCGCAGGCGCTCCTGCGGCTGCGCCGGGACCGCCTCGACCCGGAGCTGGTACGCCTCACGCTGGGCTGCCTGCTCAAGGACGACCACGACATCCGGCAGACGGGCGCGGCCGTGATTCTCGAGCTCGTGGCCGGCGCATCGGGCCGCGGCTGAGCGCGCGCGCATGCCCGCGGCGTCCAGCGTCGTCGCGCACCTCGCGAAGTTCGCGGGCGCGATGCGCGCGC
Organism: uncultured beta proteobacterium; assembly: GCA_963747775.1. GTDB lineage: Bacteria > Pseudomonadota > Gammaproteobacteria > Burkholderiales > SG8-39 > JAGVSZ01. The sequence goes on along the minus strand of CAVVGT010000007.1, from coordinate 323,268 downwards.
GCGGCATCCGGGTGGGGCTCGGCGACGAGATCGACGCCGCCGCCGCGTTGAAGCTTGTCGACCTGCTCGACCGCGCCGAGGTGAAGCGCGGATTGCGCATCGCGCTCAAGGTGCCGCGCGATGCGTGGGCGACCTTCGACCGGCTGTTCGACGAGCATTGGGGCGGCGCGACGGCGCCCGACGTACCGGTCGCTCCCCCGACGTACCCGCGCGAGCCGCGCCGTGCGCCGCAGTGGCGCTGGAACGGCGAACGCGTACACCTGGTCGCGCCCGAAGCGGAGCGGCCTACGGGCGACGAACCGGGCTACAGCCCGGAGTCGCTGCTGCGCCGCAAGGCGTTCGACCAGATTTCGGCGCGCGAGGTCGCGGCGATGGAACGCCTGCTGGCGCGCCTCGCGCTCCGACTGGCCGCACGCCGCAGCCGGCGCCTGGTGCCCACGTGCGGGCGCGGCGTGGTGGACCTGCGCCGGAGCTTCCGCCGCGCCCTCGGGACCGAAGGCGAGCTCCTCGCCCTCGCGCGCCGGGCCCGCGCGCTCGAGGCGCCGCGAATCGTGCTGCTGTACGACACCAGCGGGTCCATGGACCCGTACACCCGGTTCCACCTCGCCTTCGCGTTTGCATTGCGCCGCGTCATCAAGCGGGTCGAGATCTTCACGTTCAATACCGGGCTGACCCGGGTGACGCAGGCGGTGGTCCCGGCGAGAATCCAGCCGTCGCTCGAACGGCTGGCGGCCGACGTGCCGGAGTGGTCGGGCGGCACGCGCATCGGCGCGTGTCTCGCGGAGTTCGTGGCCACTCACCGCGACGCGATGGTCGGACGCGACACGACGGTCGTGATCGTGAGCGACGGCCTGGACCTCGGCGACCCGGCGCTCCTGGCCGACGCGATGCAGGCGCTGCGCGCCCGCGCGCGGACGATCGTCTGGCTCAATCCGCTCGCCGGCGATGCGCGCTACGCGCCGACCCAGTCCGGCATGCGTGCTGCGCTGCCGTACGTGGATCACTTCGGGCCGGCGCACGACCTCGAGTCGCTCGAGCGGATGCTGCGATTTCTGAACTGAGAAGGTCTAATATGGCGCTCCCCGAAGCGGGGAACGTCTCTCGGTCTGGCGGCATCGGCGTGCAAAGGGAGGGATCGATGATTCCTGCGGCATTCGACTATCACCGGCCGGGTTCGCTCGACGAGGCCGTCGCGCTGCTCCAGCGTCACGGCGATCAGGCCAAGGTGCTCTCGGGCGGCATGAGCCTGCTGCCGACGCTCAAGCTGCGCCTCGGCGCGTTCGAGCACCTGGTCGACATCGGGCGCATTCCCGGGCTCGACTACATCAAGGAAGACGGCGGGTTCCTGCGCATCGGGGCGATGACGCGCCAGGCGACGCTGGAGCGCTCCGATCTCATCCGGTCGAAGTATCCGATCATTGCCGACGCAGTGCCGCTGATCGCCGACCCGCTGGTGCGCAACCGCGGCACGATCGGCGGCAACGTGGCCAACGGCGACCCGGCCAACGACGAACCGGCGATCATGCTGGCGCTCGGCGCCACGCTGGTCGCGCACGGGCCGAAGGGCGAGCGCACCATCGCGGCGAACCAGTTCTACACGGACATCTACACCACCGCGCTGGCGCGCGACGAGATCCTCACCGAGATCCGCATCCCGGTCCCGGCGGCACGGAGCGGCGGGGCGTACTTCAAGCTGAAGCGCAAGACCGGCGATTTCGCGGCCGCGGCCGCGGCGGTGCAGCTGACCCTGGACGCGAAGGGCGCCGTAGCGCGCGCCGGCATCGCGCTCACCAATGCGGGTCCGACCCCGCTCGAGGCGGTCGACGCAGCCCAGTACCTGACCGGCAAGACGCCCGACGAGAAGACGGTTGCCGAAGCGGCGCGCCTCGCCGCGGCGAAGGCGAACCCGAGCGGCGACCATCGCGGCTCCGCCGAATACAAACGCGAGATGGCGCGCGTCATGACCGGACGTGCCGTGCACAAGGCGCTCGAGCGCGCGGGAGGGAAGTAGCCATGGCCACGCACAACATCAGCGTCACGGTGAACGGCGCCGTGCATACGGCGGAGATCGAGTCGCGCCTGCTCCTCGTGCACTACATCCGCGAGGTCCTGCGGCTGACCGGCACGCACATCGGCTGCGACACGTCGCACTGCGGCGCCTGCACGGTCATGCTGGACGGCAACCCGGTGAAGTCGTGCACGGTGCTCGCCGTGCAGGCGGACGGCAGCACGATCCGGACCGTCGAGGGGCTGGAGCAGGGCGGCAAGCTCCACCCGGTGCAGGAAGGCTTCACCGAGAAGCATGGCCTGCAGTGCGGCTTCTGCACGCCGGGGATGATGCTCTCCAGCGTCGCGCTGCTCGAGCGCAACCAGAACCCGAGCGAGCAGGACATCCGCGAGGCGATCGCCGGAAACCTGTGCCGCTGCACCGGCTACGTGAACATCGTCAAGGCCGTGCAGTACGCGGCCGAGAAGATGCGCTGAAGGAAAGTCACGGCACCTGCAAAGACGCAGGTTCCAAGGAGACGACGACATGTCTACGCCAAGGACCGACGCGAAGATCAGCGGCATGGGCCACTCCATGAAGCGCAAGGAGGACCCGCGCTTCATCCGCGGCCAGGGCCGCTACGTCGACGACATCGTGCTGCCCGGAATGCTGTACATGGACATCGTGCGCAGCCCGCACGCGCACGCGAAGATCAAGAAGATCAACACCGAGGCGGCGCTCAAGATCCCGGGCGTGCTCGCGGTGATCGACGGGCCGACGCTCGAAAAATACAAGCTGCACTGGATGCCGACCATCTCGTCGGACACGCAGATGGTGCTGCCGATCGACGAGGTCATGTACCAGGCGCAGGAGGTCTGCGCGGTGATCGCCACCGAGCGCTACATCGCCGCCGACGGCGCCGACGCGGTCGAGGTCGAGTACGAGGCGCTGCCGCCGATGATGGATCCGTTCAAGGCGATGGCCTCGGGCGCACCGGTGCTGCGCAAGGACAAGCAGGGGCAGAAGGACAACATCGCGTTCCACTGGGAGGCGGGCGACCGCGCCGACTGCGACCGCGCGCTCGCCGGAGCCGAGGTCGTGGTCAGCGAGAACGTCTACCTGCCGCGCATCCACGTCGCCTCGATGGAGACCTGCGGCTGCATCGCGGACTTCGATGCCGCGCAGGGCAAGCTCACCGTCTACATGACCACGCAGGCGCCGCACGCGATCCGCACCGTGTTCGCGCTCGTCGCCGGGCACGTGGGGCTCTCGGAGGAGCGGATCCGCATCATCTCGCCCGACATCGGCGGCGGCTTCGGCGGCAAGGTCCCGGTGTACCCGGGCTACGTCATCGCCGTGGCGGCGTCGGTGGTCATCGGCAAGCCGGTGAAGTGGATCGAGGACCGGATGGAGAACCTGCAGGCGGACTCCTTCGCGCGCGACTACCACATGAAAGTGGAGCTCGGCGCGAAGAAGGACGGCACGATGACGGCGCTCCGCATCAAGACCGTGGCCGACCACGGCTACGCGAACGCGTCGGCCAACCCGTCGAAGTACCCCGCCGGCCTCTTCTCGATCTGCACCGGCTCCTACGACCTCAAGCACGCCTTCTGCGAGGTCGACGCGGTGTACACCAACAAGCCGCCCGGCGGCGTGGCCTACCGCTGCTCCTTCCGCGTGACCGAGGCGGTGCACGCGATCGAGCGCATCACCGACGCGCTGGCGCAGAAGCTCGACATGGACCCGGCCGCGCTGCGCATGAAGAACTTCATCAAGCCGGAAGCCTTCCCGTACAAGTCCGTGCTCGGCTGGGAGTACGACAGCGGCAACTATCCCGCCGCGCTCAAGAAGGCGATGGACATCATCGGCTACGACGCCCTGCGCAAGGAGCAGGCGGAGAAGCGCAAGCGCGGCGAGCTGATGGGCATCGGCATCTCGAGCTTCACCGAGATCGTGGGGGCCGGCCCGTCGAAGGACTTCGACATCCTGGGCATCAAGATGTTCGACTCGGCCGAGATCCGCGTGCATCCGACCGGCAAGGCGATCGCGCGCTTCGGCACCAAGAGCCAGGGGCAGGGTCACGAGACGACCTACGCCCAGATCGTCGCCGAGGAGCTCGGCATCCCGGCCTCCGACATCCAGGTCGAGGAGGGCGACACCGACACGGCGCCCTACGGCCTCGGCACCTACGCGAGCCGCTCGACGCCGACGGCCGGCGCGGCGGGCGCGATGGCCTCGCGCAAGATCCGCGACAAGGCGCGCAAGATCGCCGCGCACCTGCTCGAGGTGAGCGAGAGCGACCTCGACTGGGAGCCCGGCAAGTTCTTCGTGAAGGGCGCGCCGCAGAAATCGAAGACGATCCAGGAGTGCGCCTTCGCGGCCTACACCAACCACCCGCAGGGCATGGAGGCGGGGCTGGAGGCGACGCACTACTACGATCCGCCCAACCTGACCTTCCCGTTCGGGAGCTACATCTGCGTCGTCGACATCGATGCGGGGACGGGCGTGGTCAAGGTGCGCCGCTTCGTCGCGGTGGACGACTGCGGCAACATCATCAACCCGATGATCGTCGACGGCCAGATCCACGGCGGCCTCAACCAGGGCCTCGCGCCGGCGTTGTACGAGGAGATCACCTACGACGACGACGGCAGCATCACCGGCGGCAGCTTCATCGATTACTACGTGCCCACCTCGCTCGAGTCGCCGAGCTGGGAGACCGACAAGACCATCACGCCCTCGCCGCACCATCCGCTCGGCGCGAAGGGCGTCGGCGAGTCGGCCACCGTCGGCGCGCCGCCGGCGATCGCGAACGCGGTCGTGGACGCCCTGCGCCACCTCGGCGTGACGCACATCGACATTCCGATCACGCCGGAAAAAGTGTGGCGGGTGCTGAAGGCGAAGGGGGCGGCGCTATAGCACGGGCGCGCCGCGCGTCTTGCGCCCGTTCTCGAGCGCTGCCCGCCACGCGTGACGGAGCTTGCCGAGCAGCCGCTCGCGATCCCCAAGTACCTCCTGGTTGGTCAGGCGGAGCAGCGTGATCCCCGCCGCCTCCAGCTCGGCGGCCTTGAACAGATCCCAGCCGAGCTGAAACGTCGAGCGGTGATAGCCGCCGTCGACCTCGACGCCCAAGCGCACCTCGGGAAAGTAGAAGTCGACGATCCACCGTCCGCCGCAGACCCACTCGCGGCGGAAGCGCCCCTCGAGCGCGCCGCCGTTCACCTCGTTGAGAATCGTCGCCAGCGCGCGCTCGGCGCGGGTCGGATGCTCGCGGCGCTCCGCGGCGATGAGCTCGAGCGTCTCCGCGCCCGGCAGCGTGTGCCGGCGGCGAACCTTTGCGAGGGTCGATAACACGGAAGGGCGAAGCCTGCGGCCAATCTTTGGGGTCGCAGATTGCGACCTCAACCCTCAAGCCTCCCCGGCCAAGCGCTCGAATCTGAGCTCATTGGCCCGAACCGGGTGGTCGCAATCTGGGGAAGGGTAAAGAAATTCAGTTGAAGTTCGGCATGATGAAGGCCGTTTTCCCCTCGGGCGGCAAGCTGGGGACGGGAGTAATTCGCATGCATGAACTCCAAACATGCGAAGTCTCCTTGCTGTGGCGCTCCGGTTCGACGGTTTGGTCCGCGGCGGCGTCAGTGCGTGCGATGCCACCACACCTGGACGGTGCGTCCGAGAAAACGGGGGCGGCCAGCGCATCGGACGCCAGCGACCCTGCTGCATCGCGTACTGGTGGAAGGCTTCACGCTTGCACAACTCTTCTCCAAGCGCCCGGGCGTGGAGTTGCCGGCGTATCGGTATCGATTTCGCCAGGCACTGCTTCGGCTTATTTCCCGGCCTGCCCCACAGAGGATTCCCCGTGGACCTTTGGTGCTTCTTGCCGACGGTCTGTGGTTCCAGTTCGACGGCATGCCCTGGGTCCTTTACTTGACGGCCCTCAAGCCATGCGATGGCGACTACGCGACCTTCCTCGATCCATTGCTGCTGCAGGGCAAGGAAGGTGCTTCCCGCTGGCACACGGCTGTGGCGGCCATTGCACCGAACGCCCAGCGCCGGATTCGCGCCATGGTGGTGGATAACCTGCCTGGAATGCGTCAACTCGCGCATCAACATAGCTGGGTACTGCAGCTGTGCCATTTCCACTTGCTCTTGAAGCTGCAGGCCCAGCGCCGTGGTGTGCGCTACACGCTGCGCGGCGGTCCTGTCCGCAAAGAGATCCACCAGCTGATCCGTAGCGCTCTGCAACTGCCGGATGGACATCGCCTCACGCGAACGCTCGATCGCATCGGACGTCTGGCACAAGCCGACTGCGGCACCCAGCGCATCCAAACGACGGTGCGCGAATTCCTCAAGGGTCTGGCGTGCTACCGCTCCTACCTCACGCACCCCGAACTGGGCCTGCCCCACACGACCAACTCCGTGGAATCCATGGGCCGCCTTCTTCGGGAGATGTTCCGCAGCAGCCGTGCAGGTTCAAACCCCGCATCTGTGCTGCTGTGGGCAACCGCGCTCATCCGAATGCGACCTCAAGTCAGGTGCAACGGGCACAAGCTCAACTGAATTTCTTTACCCTTCCCCAATCTGCGACCACCTCGGATCGCGAGCGGGTGCGACAAGTGAGAGGGATGGGCGTGATCGACGCGGCATGGCTCAGCCGAGTCTGCGCGCCGCCCTGGCTCACGCGGTGAGCCCACTCCGTGATGAGCACCCGTTGTCGATCAGGCATCGTCCTTGGTGAACGAACACCAAGGCGATGATCAACTAAGGCGCATGGCCCCGCGCCTCACTGAACACGACCCGCTCGAGGCGCGTTTGCCCCTCAGTGCGCTCGCGATGCGGGAGGAGAACGGTCGGTCGGCAGCAGCTGCAACACCGGCACGCCGAAATCGATGACGAGGTCCAGGCTGGCGAGGACGTGCTGGCCGGCCGGCGCGGTCCCGTGCCGCACGCGCCACATGGTCCGGTAGGCGCGGGCGAGCACGTGCGCCTCCAGCGTTTCGACAGCCGCGTTGCCCGAGAGACTGAGCACCTGGAACAGCACGGGCTGCTGATTGCCTTCGTTCATCGGTGTGTTGTCGTTGTGGGTGATGGATTGCGCGACGTGCTCGCACCGCAACGGCACTATCGCCGCACATTCGCCGCGCCGCTTTACCGGCTGCGCCAGGCGCTCGTCCCGCCGCGCCAGATCGCGCCGAGCCGATCAGGACGACGAAGCGGCAGCCTTCGCCCGGAACTCGGTGGGCGCGACGCCCGTCCAGCGCTTGAACGCGCGCGCGAACGCGCTCTGCTGCGAGAACCCCAGCGTGAAGGTGATGTCGGTGATGGTGCGGCGCGGATCCTCGAGGTAGCGCAGCGCAAGATCGCGGCGCGTGTCGTCCACGAGCTTGAGGTACGTCGTCTCGACCTCGGCCAGCTTGCGCTGGAGCGTGCGGCGGCTCATGTGCAGGCGCTTCGCCATCTCCTCTTCGGTCATCTCGCCCGACGGCAGGTGCTCGAGCACCGACGCGCGGCAGCGCGCCAGCACGTCGCCCTTGTCGAGCCGGCCGAGCTCGTCGGCGAGCAGCCGGTCGAAGATCGCCGCGAGCTGCCGGTTGGAGGAGGGCAGCGGGCGATCCGCGTCGCGCGCCGCCAGGACGAACGCATCCTCTTCCGCGCCGAACCGAACCGGGCAGCCGTAGAAGCTCCGGTAGGCGTCGGCCTGCGCGGGCGCCCGCCGCCGCAGGCTCACGGCCACCGGACGCAGCGCGGCGCCGGCGTTCATCCGGCACATGTCGACCATGATCGACATCGCGATGTCCGTGACCACCGCCGTGACGACCGGATCGGCGGGCTTGCGGCGATAGACCACCTTCAGGCCCTGCGGGGTGTCCTCGATCCGGGTCGTCGCGCGCTCGCCCACGATCCGCCAGTAGCGCTCCAGCCGCTGCAGTCCCGTTCGCAGCGTCGAGCTCGACAGCCACGCGTGGCCGAGGACGCCGAGGTTCGCCGGATGCCAGCAGCGCGCCGCGTTGAGTCCGAACGCGGGGTTGTCGATCCGGTCCGCCGCGCGACGGAACAGGGCGTCGGCGCGGTCGATCTCGACGCGCTCGGTCGATTCCGGTAACCGGTTCAGCTCGACGCCCGCCTCGCGCGCGATCGCATCGGCGTCGAGGCCGTGCAGCTCGAGCAGGCGGCGCACCATCTGGCCGAGCGACGCGAGCCCGGTGTCGCCCTTGAAACGTGTCGTCGTGCTGCGCCGACCGCGCGGTACCGCCACTTCCACACCTCCCCGGACCCGGTTGGCGCAGGCGGTCAAGCGAATGTCACCGCTGGATTAACCGCTCCTGGCGCGGCCAAGGATACTGCACCCGTCGAAAACGGCAGCTGCGGCGGGTGCGCCAGGCACGCGCTAGCGAAGGACCTTCGGGCAGCGCGCGCTTCGGCATCGAACGATCACGACGATTGCACAAGAAAAACGAGTCCAGACATGAACGATCCGATCAACCCGTCGAAGAGCGCCGCGCAAGCGGCCGCGACGCCCGTGCGCACGGAAACCACGCGCCTCTTCACCTACAAGGTGGCGAGCGACAACGGCTCGGCGCCGAATCCCTATTTCGGCGTCTGCACCCTGGCGCTGTCGGTGCCGCGGATCCGCCAGGAAGCGGAGCCGGGCGATCTCGTCGTGGGCTTCGGCTGCCGAGCGGCGGCCGATCCCGACGAGGAGTTCCGCGTCGTGCACGTCATGCAGGTCGACGAGGTCGTGTCCTGGCCGCACTACATCGCAATGTGCCGCGCCTCCCTGCCCGGCAAGATCCCGGGGCCCGGCGCGCCCGAGCGGCACGCGGGCGACTGCATCTATCCGCTCGAGACCGGCCGCGTCGGCCGCATCCCGCTCGCGTCGCGCTCGGGGCACGACGCGTCGTCCTACCCGAAGGACGTCGAAGCCGGTGCAAACGTGCTGATGGCGCGCTGCTTCTGGTACTTCGGCGCGGGCGACCGGCATCGCCTCGTGGTGCCCGAGGCGCTGCGCGAGCTCTCGCCCGCCGGCCAGGGCCACCAGTCCCGGAAGAACACGCTCTTCATCGCGGGCTTCGTGGAATGGTTCAACGCGGCGACCGCGCGCCTCGCCCTGGCGCCCGGCGTGCACGGCACGCCGAAGGACGCGCGCGTCCGGGCGCCGGCGCCCGACGCCGTTCCCGAGCAACGCGAGGCGGCGCATGGCGCGGGCTGAACGCACGACCGGCGTTCTCGTGCGGATCGGCGCCGACACCACGTGCGGCGGGGCGAACTCGCCGCTCCGGGTCGAGACCCGCGAGTATGTGTTCGTCCCGACGCCGGAGCGGCCGGAGCTCGTGCGGAACGGCTACGGACGGGAGTACGCCGAAGTGGCGCCGCGCGTACGCGCGTTCGTCGGCGGCGACAACGTGGATCGCTGGCTGCCCCGCGACCGCTACATGCATCTCGATCCGGACTTCGAGGCGCTGACCTATGGCGACTCCGTCACCTGGCGCGGCGAGCGGATCGCGGCGCTCCTGCCCGGCGACTTCATCGCCTTCTACGCGTCGTTCCGGCCGGTCGATTGCGCCGGCTGGCTGGTGTACGCGCTGGTCGGGCTGCTGACGGTCGAGCGCATCGTGCGCGCCATCGACATCCGCGTGACCGAGCTGCACCTCAACGCGCACACGCGGCGCGCGGCGATCTCGCCGCAGGACGTGGTGGTCTTCGGCGCGCCGGCGTGGTCCGGGCGGTTCGAGCGCGCGCTCCCGATCGGCGAGTTTCGCGGCTGCGCCTACCGGGTGCAGCGGGACCTGCTCGACGCGTGGGGCGGGCTGAGCATCGCCGACGGCTATCTCCAGCGCAGCGCAATGCCGCCGCTCTTTCGCGAGCCGCAGCGATTCCTCGGCTGGCTGCGCGATCGCAATCCGCGGCTCGTCCGGTCGAACTGGGCCGCGGACGACAACGCCGATCGGTCCGGGCCGGCGGGCGCCGCAGGGCGCGGCGTCCCCGGCATCCTCGCCCACCCGGGGCGCCCGGTCCGCGGCATGCGCGGCGGAGGCCCGTCGTGAGGATTCGCGGGTGGGAGGCTCGTCGCTTCGAACTCCCACGTGAGGACGCGCTTGACGGCCACCGCCGTGGCCTCCTCCAGCCGTCCTTCCTCCCGGAGGAAGTCCTCGAAGTCGCTCCCGATCCGCGGGTTGGCTCGCTTGCGGCCCATGGTTCGCGCCCCGGTCTTCAGAGTTGTCCCTTTCGCTGCCTTGCCACGGCGAGGCGTCTTCATCGCGTTCGCGCCCTTGCGCGCGCTGTCTTGCGAGCCGGCGCCGTTCGGCGTGCGCCGCGTCGATGGACTTCCACGGCCAGGCGAAGACCGAGGCTTTCCAGCAACGCGCCCAGGCTGCGCAGCACGGGGTTGCCCCGTGCGGACAGCGTCCGGTACAGGCTCACGCGGTTGAGGCGGGCGCGCGCAGCCAGCCGGCCGATCCCGCCGTGGGCCTCCGCGACATGCCGAAGCGCAAGCAGGAACACGTCCTTGTCGCCGTCCGCGAGGGCGGCCGTCAGATACGCCGCGGCCTCTGCGCGATCGCGCAGCGCTTTGCGCAGGCGGGGCTCGTATGCGACGGTCGCGTTGCCCATTGTGGTTGCTCCAGTGCGCTACGCTGCGCGTGCGACCGCCCGCGACGTACTTCCTGCGGCGGCCCGCCTGCGCACCGTCTTCACCTCGACACGCACCCGTGCGTGCTTTTGGAGGTGGCTGAGCACGGCGAAGAGGTTTTGCGCCTGCGGGTTTCCGTCGGGCCCGAACATGCGCATCAGACTTTTTGGCGCAATGCCTGTTGCTGCCCCAAGCGCCTCGAAGCCCAGCGTGGCGTTGATGTAGTCGCGCAGGACGGATCTGCCGGTCGCCACGTTGCCGGCGAGCAGCGCCTCGATTCCTTCGCGCAGCAGGGCCTCGCGGAACGCGGGGTCGCGGCCGACGCGCGCAGCGATGGTGTCCTTGAATTCCCGGGTAAGTGCCATTGTTGCGTTACTCCTGTCGCTTCCGCCGCCTGTAGTCCGCCCAGCGCCGCCTTGCGTCGTCGATATCGCGCTGCTGCCGATGCTTGGTGCCTCCGCCGAGCAGGATCACCAACACGCTTCCATCGCGCCCGAAGTACAAGCGGTAACCGGGGCCGAAGTCGATCCGGTACTCCAGCACGCCCTCGCCGACGCTCTTTGCGTTCGAGAGGTTGCCCTGCTCCAGCCGAGCGAGCGCGACGGCAACCCTCGCCGCGACGGTCGCTTCGAGCTCATCGAACCAGTCGCGAAACGGGCTGCGGCCGGCGGCGTCGAGGTACTCGAGGATTGAGAGCATTCAGATGGTAACGGAAGCGTTACTATGTCGCAAGGCGAGTTTTGGGGAGGGGCAGGCAAGAGTTTGTGCGCCCTAGTGGCTCATCCGACGAGCCTGCGCTCCGTGCACACTCGTTCCCGCTCGGCCGCGCGACGTTAGTGCCCTCACGCCTTAGCAGTGGTCTACTAGCGCGCGCCCACTCTGACCCGCGAACCCTCCGGTCATTGCATGGCCCACCTCGTCCCCTCCGACCTCACCCGCCTCGCGCTCGCGGGCGCGCACGAGCCGGAGCTCGCGACGCTCGCGGTGCTCGCGGACGCGCTGCCCGACGACTACACCGCCTTCCTGAGAGGATCGGTCATGGCCACCACCCCGATTCCGGTGATCCCGGAGGACGTTTCGTGGGCTAGAATCGTCGGCACCAGACTGCGAGGCAGCTCATGAAAGTCGTCGAACCCGGAATCGTCGCGCGCAAGATCGACCCGGCCAAGCGCCGTGCGGCAGGCCGGCGGATCGCGGCCAACATTCGGCGGTTGCAGCGGAGCAAGGCGCGGCGCACGGCGGGCCAGGCGCTCGCGGAAGCGCGTGGCGCACGCCTCGCCCGCTGATGGCGATCGAGTTCGTACTCGACGCCAGCGTTTCACTCGCCTGGTTCCTGAAGGAAAGCCCCGAGCGCGCGGCGTACGCGGGGCGCGTCGCTGCTGCAGCAGCCGATGGAGCCGTCCTCCATGTCCCCGTCTAGTGGGGCATCGAGATGGGGCACGTGCTGCTGCGCGAGCGGCGCCGCAGGGCGTTGAGTCAGGCGCGCTTGCGACAGGCTCTCGAGGATCTGGACAGCTTCGACACGCGGACGCACCTGGCGCTCTACACCGCGCGCCAGTCGTCGAGCTCGCCGAGCGATATCACCTGCAAGGCTACGACGCGCTGTACTTCGAGCTCGCCCGCGCGCTGCGCGTGCCTCTCGCCACCCTGGATCACGGCCAGCGACAGGCGGCGAGGGAGCAAGGCGTCACGATCTTCGCACTGCGCTGATCGAGCGCATCCGCTGGCACCTGTTCCCCGAGATCCGCGTCGTCCAGTCTCCGCTCGAGCTCGGCAAGCCGATCCTCGTCCTCTGCTACAACGTCACGCTCGCGTCGAAGCTCGCGCACGCGATCGAGCAGACGGGCGTGGCCGGACAGGTGACGGTGCGGCACTTCCACGGCTGGTGCCATGACCAGCTCAGGCTCTACAACGTCGCGAAGCCCGAGGAAGGCGAGGGCTTCTTCGACCGCATGGTGGACGCGGTCGTTCACGCGGTGGAACGCGGCCAGATCCCGGCGGCGCAGTACGGCGCGGTCTTGATCGACGAAGGTCACGACTTCCGGCCCGAGTGGCTGAAGCTCGCGGCGCGGATGGTCGACCCGGAAGCCAGTTCGCTCCTCGTGCTCTACGACGATGCGCAGTCGATCTACGCGAAGCGCGCTCGGCGGAAGTTCAGCTTCAAGAGCGTGGGCATCGAAGCCCGGGGCCGCACGACGATTCTCCGTCTGAACTACCGCAATACCGCCGAGGTGCTGGGGGTGGCCTGCGAGTTCGCGCGCGAGCTGCTCACGCCCGAAGCCGCGGAGGAAGACGGCGTGCCGCTCGTCGAGCCGTCGAGCGCCGGCCGGCGCGGCCCGCCGCCTGAGCTCGTGAGGCTGTCGTCACTCAAGGCCGAGGCGGGTTTTATCGCAGAGCGGTTGAAGGCGCTGCATCGGGAAGGCCGTCCTTGGAACGAGATGGCCGTCGTCTATCGCTCCAAATTCGTCGGCGAAGAAGTCACGCAGGCGCTGCGGCAGGCGCAGATCCCCGTCGAGTGGCTCCAGGAGAGCAAGAAGCGGCGCCACTTCGACGCCGGGCATGACAGCGTGAAGGTGCTCACGATGCACAGCAGCAAGGGCCTCGAGTTTCCCGTCGTCGCCATTCCGGGGATCGGGTTCATGCCCTACGAGAAAGAACCGCCCGAGGACGAAGCGCGACTGCTCTACGTGGCGATGACCCGCGCCATGGATTGCTTGCTGCTGACGTGCCACAAGCTATCGGCGTTCGCCGCACGGCTCAGAGCGCTTGTCTGAAGCAGGCGGCGTGAGGGGCGCGCGCGGGGGGGGGGCATCGCGTCCCGGGGGCGCGGCGCGGGCTTTGTCCACCCTAATCCACGCGATGTGAAACCCGCCGTTCCGGCGGAGCGATTCCTCGTCGTCGCCGTCACTGCCTCATAGCGGCGATTCGCCACACTTTAAGCGTTGTGTTGCGAGTCCACAGGACTGCTCGACGGACGACACGCGATTGGTTCGCCGCCGTCGATCGAACGCTGCGATAAAGAGATACTCTCTCCTGCGTTATGGGCATCATTGCGCTGGGAACCGACGGAGCAGGACATGCACACTCATACTGATAAAGACATAGAGAACCGGTTTGGGAAGCCGGCCGATCCGCCATCTGGTATTTGTCTGCGACGACTTCATCGTTTTCTTAGACTGGAACTCTGGCGAGATGCAATGGGCAGGACTCTCCCGAGCAACGGAGATGTGATGCCTCCGATTCCCCGTTGCGATGCCTTCCCGTGGGTCGCGGGTGCCTGTCAGGGAAATCCACTTAGGCTTGAGCTAGCGCTCGGTGACCGTTACGTCATGGCATCAACAGAATTGAACGTTCTGAATACACTGCTACTCTAGCTGAGAACAGCTCGGGGCTGACGTGACGTCACCTGGAGGTAGCCGCGTATAGCACTGAAGTCTGAACAGCAGGAAGGGGGAGAAATGCAAAGTGCACGTCTTGGCCTTCTTTGCGCGGGAGCCTGCCTGCAGCTGTTTCTTGCTGTAAGCGCTATGGCTGACGAGGATGGGTACTACGTAGATAGTCGGGGAGTGCTCGCGTATGTACCTCAGGGCGATCCTGCCGAGGTAAAGGTAAATGTTCGCGAGTGGCGGGTGCTCTTATACAAGGGCGACGCTCCAAGAGGTGGCCGTGACAATTGGGGGGTTATATCCGGGAAGACTGCAGGCAGCGTAATGAATCAGCTCCGAGCATCACGCGCGTTCGAGAAGCAATATGAAAGATGGTGCAAATGTGGGCCCGACGTGTATACATTTCATAATTCGCTGGGGCCCATTGCCGTATTTGATGCTCCAAGGCCCGTCTCGCAAAAGATCGCGGACGCGTTTCTCTCACTCAAGAGTCGAGTCGACGCGCTTCGTAAGCTCCAACAGAAGTTGGAGCTGCTCTTCTTCGATAAGCCAAGCGCTACAAATCCATTTGCCGCGGTAGGGAAGGTGCTCGTGGACTACGGTACTGCGCTTCGCGACGCAGAGCGAAAACTCACGGAGGTTGGACGCGCACTTACGGATGGTTCGCCTGAAGGCAGGCTGGAGCAGCTGCTAGCAAGCGCGGCTGAAGATCTTGGGAAGGCCGAGCAAGAAGGGCGTCGTCTCGATGCAGCAACCCCGGGCGATGTCCTATGGACGCGACCGGTTGGGACCTACACTACCCAGAACCCCCTTCGCATAGGCGGGAAACAGTACCCAGAGCTCCGGTACACGGTTAAGTCTGATATTGGCGTACAAGATAACAAGCTGTTGGTGAAGATCAGTCATGTGGTGCGAGAGAGCGGACAGGAAACGACTTCCGTACTTCAGGCAGACGTCCATATCGGAGATCCTGGCCTTGCTTTCCAGGCGGTAGAAGTACCCGTTACGTGGGGGCGCTCGGACAAAGGCCAGCTATGGGCGGTCGCGATAACAAATCCAAACGGATCCATCCAATACTCCGGAAACGCGCCAGAGAAGATGTTCTTCATGCAGTCGGCGTCCCAGTTCTATCAGAAGAATGGGTTTCGTATTCTGTACGACGATAAGGCTTTGGCCCAGATAGCAACAGAGCAACTCCAGGCGCGCGCGCTGGATGCGGCTAAGTCGCAGTCTTTGTCTCGTGCGGCGGGCACGGATCGGCCGGCTTCCAGGGAGTGTCCTGATTTCTGTGTGTAAGGCAGGTTTGGGTTCATCGTCCGGGGGCGCGCCCCCGGACGATGAACCGGATCATTTTACGCAGCCCTCGTCGAGAAGCGATCAGCGTACAGGATTGCGAATTGATTCATTGCACTCTTCCAGTCGTGTGCCGCGCGGCTCCAATCGGCAGTGATGTTGCGAAGCGCCAGCCAGATCAGCTTGCTGGCGGCGTCGTCGGATGGGAAGTGGCCGCGTGTCTTGATGATCTTCCTCAACCGCGCGTTCACGCTCTCGATGCAGTTCGTCGTGTAGATCACCCGCCGCACCGCCGGCGGAAACGCGAAGAACGGAATCACGTTCGACCAGGCGCGCCGCCAGGCGGCCACGACGGTCGGGAATCTCTGGCCCCATGGCCCGGACTCGAAGGCCGTCAGCTCGGCCTCGGCCGCCTCCGCGCTCGGGGCCGTGTAGATTGGCTTGATTGCCGCCGCGAGCGCCCTGCGCTCCTTCCAGGTGGCGTAGTCCAGGCTGTTGCGGATCAGGTGCACGATGCAGGTCTGCAGGGTGGTGGCCGGATAGACCACCGCCAGGGCTTCGGACATGCCCTTCAGGCCGTCGGTGACCGCGATCAGGATGTCCTGGACACCGCGGGTCTTCAGGTCGTTGAACACCTTCATCCAGAATTTCGCCCCCTCGGTGTTCTCGATCCACAGCCCGAGGATCTCGCGGGTGCCCTCGGGCCGCACGCCCAGGGCCAGGTAGACTGCCTTGTTGCGCACCACGTTGTCCTCCCGGATCTTCACCCGCAGCGCGTCGAAGAAGATCACCGGGTACATCGGCTCCAGCGGCCGGGCCTGCCAGGCGGTGATTTCCGCGAGCACCGCGTCGGTGACGATGCTGATGAACTCCGGGGTCACCTCGGTGGCGTACATCTCGGCCAGAAACCCCTGAATCTCCCGCACCGTCATCCCGCGGGCGTACATGGCGATGATCTTGTCGTCAAAGCCGGTGAAGCGCCGTTCGTGCTTGCCGATGAGCTTGGGCTCGAATTCGCCTTCCCGATCTCGCGGCACCTCGATGCGCAACGGCCCGTCGTCGGTCAGAACCGTCTTGCCGCTCTTGCCGTTGCGGTGGTTGGTCGCCGCCTCGGGCTTCTCCGTGCCGGCGGCGTAGCCCAGGTGGTGGCTCATCTCGGCGCCCAGGGCGCGTTCGATCAGCGCCTTCTTGAACGCCCGGGAGGCCTCGTCGACCGCCTCCGCGGTCATCGGACCCGTCACCAACTGGTCAAGCAACTCCGCCGGTATCTTGGGCAACACCGCCGCTTGCGCGGCAGCGTTGGCTCTCTGCATCTTCCTGACTGGCTTTGGCATACCTGTTCCTTTCAGTTGCCATGGTATGCCTCACACACAAAACTCCTGACAGGCTCGGCTTCCACGCCCACCCTGACAGCAGACGCCCTTAATGTTGCGATTCGGAGTGACGATCAGGCAGAGACTGGGCGTCTTTTGAGCGCCAACCCGGCATTGGTATACGCGAGGGACGCGCAAGGGCGCACGCCGTTATACGCGGCCGCAGCGCGTGACCCGAAGATGATCGAGTTACTGATCCGGAGCGGTGCAAACGTCAACGCTCGTGATAAGCGTAAGCAAACGCCTCTTCTCGTAGCTGCTCGGGATGGAACGGCTGGAGCGGTAAAGATTCTTCTCGCGAACGGCGCAGAGCTAGACGCCCGGGATGCAAACAACATCTCGCCATCAGACTACGCGATTCAGCAGGGACGCCACGAGAACGTCGATGTATTAAGGGCGTACGCGGTAACTTCCCATTTCAGTTCCTCATCCGCCGTAACGCCCGAAACCTTTCAAGCATTGCTCGCCCGTGGAGTGAATGCTGGGCAACGCAACTCTCGGGGCTACACGCTTTTGTCGATTGCGGCGATTAGAGGGAAGATCGATGAGATTGAAAGCAGCGTTGCTTACCTTATGTCAAGAGGGGCGGACATAAACGCTTTGAACTCCGATGGGAGCACGGCGTTGGAAATGGGAATTAGGAATCATGATTGGCCGTGCGAACGCTGGGAAAGGTTGCTTCGATTTTTCATCGCTAAGGGCGCCGACTTACAAGCAGGAAAGACGCTTGGCCTGGTTATGGATTTGGCCAAGACCTGCCCTTCGCTCGGGAAGTATCGCTGAGAGGGCTGTTGCAGCTAGGCACCTCAATTTTGGTGCCAATCTTAAGGTTTGGACCGATAGCAGGCGCGTCACGCGGGACTCTCAGTCCTGCGTTACGCACAGGCCGCCGCGCAAGATCCATTTGCGGAGATACGAGAGATCTTCCGGGGCTTCAGGGTTGTTGCGATCGGCTCGCCGTCGGCGTCCCCACGCCGTTGAAAGGAGGGACGCCTGATTGGCGTGACTCGCAACACATTGAGCGTTGTGTGGCGAGTTGACGCCTTCCGACGATGGTAGGCTGTGCAACCGTATGGGGTGCAGGGGGTCGAGTGTTCGAATCACTTCGCCCCGACCAATAATCAATCAAATACTTAACGGCGTTTCCCTGCCGGAAAGCCCCTTCCGTCCGCGCGAATCTGTACCGAATCTGTACGCAGATCGCGCGTCACAACACGCCTTAGTCGTGTGGCGGTAAATGCGGCGCGGAGCGTCACTCTTATTCCGGTTCCTTAAGCTCACCGCAAGCGCAGTGCTTAGACGGCCGCGCGCGGGCGATCACGAACCAAAGCGTTCACACCCCGTCTCTACCGGAAGAGGCAAGTTCCTGTCGTCAGGTCGCCAGCTGAACTAAGCTCAGTCGTCCTTGATGTTCGACGCTGCGCCCCCGCAAAGCGGGCATCCCGAATAGTAGTCGCCAAAGTCTGAATCACTAGTGCCCACCCAGTGCTCACTGCAGTATTCGCAAGTCTTGCACTCGCTGAAACTCTCGCCGCACGCAGTGCACTTGAACCCAAAGGCAGTCTCCACCACGGTATTCTGGCCGTCGCACCAGGCACAGCAAGCCGAGAAATCCTCTTCACCATGTTGGATCGCCTTGTGTGAGGGTTCGCGGTAGCCGCACACTCGACACAGTGCTGCGGTGTACCGCTCACCCATGGCGTTGTCTAGAGCCGCGTACCCGCATGAAGGGCACTTTGAGAACGTCTTGGCGTTCGCGTTAGTCTTTAAGACGTGCGCAAAGACGGCGCCCAAGAAGCGAGTTGTCGTTTGCAGTTGCACCCCGAACTCCCTAGTGCGCTTCGAGTAGGAACCGAATTCGGTGGCCCAGAGACCAGTGAGCAGCCCGTAAAGGTGGAACCACCCTACACAGATTTCGCCCGCAATTGCATCACGCTCGTGTTGCTTGCTGAGATTGGGATGGAAGAAGTGAATTACGCGGTTTCTGTGGCGCGCCAGACCCTGAAAAATCTTGAAGCGGACGTCGTCCACGCGGTCTTCGCTGAGCGCCTCGATACGCTGCCGCGCTAGTTCCAGTCCGACTGTACGAAGACTCCCTTTCGCGAACCGCTCTGGCGTGGCCGCAGTCGGCTCCTCTGCCACCCACATCGCGCCAACCAGCGATAGCCGTGCTTTGAACAACAGCTCGACTGCAGTCACAAAGTTTATTAGCGCGTGCTTTGGTGCGGAGTCCAACTCTGCAAGCGTCCTATCCAGAAACTCAAAGGCGTTCTGGACTAGGCTATCGAACAGTTCTTCGTTCTTCATAGCATTCGGCGACGGCTACGTTCGACGTAGTCGTTCAGGTCCGACGGCGAAAGGGTGATATGCCCGGCTACGGCTCGCATGGTTCGGGAGTATCGCCGCGGCGCCGGGCGCGGCGAAGGGAGTCTTGCTTCGAAAGCTGGCCGTACCCCCTCAGCTCACCCCTCGCGGGCTCGCGGGGTGAGCCATTGCCCTCCGTACACTGTCCGCGCGCACGAGACAGACCTGGCGCAGCGACCGACCGCCTGAGCGCCCCGCCGGTCCGGGTCAGCCGCTCGCGGCCGAGGCGCCGGGTCCGAAATGGTTCGCCGGCGTTGACCCGGTTGTTAACTATAAATTACAATGGCCATTGAGCTTCGCTATTATCAGACCATGGCCGGCGAGCAGCCATTTGTCGAATGGCTCCACGGCCTGAAGGACCGGCAGGCGCGCGCGCGGATTGAGGCGCGCATCGCGCGCGTCGCGGTTGGCAACTTCGGCGACACCGGGCCGGTGGGCGAAGGCGTGCTGGAGCTCAGAATCGATTGGGGGCCGGGATACCGCGTCTATTTCGCCCTGCTCGGACAGGTGGTGGTTCTGCTCCTTTGCGGAGGGGACAAGAGGACGCAGCAAAAGGACATTGACCGTGCGAAAGCGTACTTCGAGGACTACCAGGCGCGCACCGCGCGGAAGAAGCCGCGTGGCCGTCGCTAGCCTGCCTTACGAGCCCTGGCTCATCGAGCGGCTCAAGAACCCCGCCGAAGCCGCGGCGTACCTCGAGGCCGTGATCGAGGATGGCGACCAGGCGGCGCTCATGCTGGCGCTGCGCCAGGTCGCCCAGGCGCAGGGCGGCATCGCCGAGATCGCCCGCAGAGCGAAGCTCACTCGCGAGGCGACCTACAAGATGCTCTCCAAGTCGGGCAACCCGGAACTTCGCAGCCTGAACGCCGTGCTCAGGGCGACCGGGCTCCGGATCGCCGTGAGGCCGATCGAGAAGCGGACTGCTTGACAGCTTCTCGCGTCCGCGGACTCGGCGGCGCTCGCCGATCGCGGTCGGACCCATCTCGACGGTCGAGGAACAGTGCCTGCGATGTACAGATCGGAGGCGCAGCGATGTGCGAACGCCGTGATGGATTCCCCGCACCATCGTCGCGCACCGCCGGCTTCGGACACCCCCGAACCGTCGCGATTCGGACAGCGCCGCCGATGCCGCCCGCTACTTCACAAATGTTTTCAGATTCCGTGTCAAAGATTGTGACGCGGCTCACCTGACGAGCCCGGTCTCCGCGCACACTCTCCCGCACCGCGAAGGGCACTTCGCTTACCGCACCACTCCATCCGATGATCGACCGTACCGACGCGAGCACCGCCGCCAGGATCGACCGGCTCACGCGCGACCTCCTCGCGCAGCTCGAGCTGCAGAGGCAGGTCGTGCTCAACCTGCTCGAGCAGGCGCCCACCAGCCAGCGCGAAGCGGTTCTCGAGCGGCTCGCCGAGCTGCGCGGGCGCCTGGTCAGGCTGCGCGCCAATGTCCTCGGCGCCACCAAGCCGCAGCTGGTGCTCGCGCGTCCCTCCGGCGGCCGCGGCTAAGCCGCGGCGAATCCGTCCAACGTTTCACATTCGTCTGCGATCGTCGGCAGGACGCCGCCGTTAGGCGCGTCAGATCAAGCCGCTTCGGCCCGCACGAGATTCTCGATCGCCCCGACCTTCTCGATCTCGCACCGCACCCGATCCCCCGGCCGCAAGAACGCGGGCGGGTTCATGAAGAACGCGACCCCGGCAGGCGATCCGGTCGCGATCAGGTCGCCGGGAAAGAGCGTCATGGCCTGGCTGATGTAGGCCACCAGCGCTTCGATGCCGAAATAGAGGTCCGAGGTATCGCTGTCCTGCCGGACCTGGCCGTTGACCTCGGTGCGCATCTTGAGCGGCTGGCCCCACTCGAATTCATCCACGGTCACGAGCGCCGGGCCGGCGGGGCAGAAGGTGTCGAAGCTCTTGCCGATGAAGTGCACGCGGTAGAACGGGTTGCTTTCGTGCTCGGCGAGCTGGATGTCCCGCGCCGAGAGCTCGTTCACCGTGGTGAACCCGGCGACGTGATCCCTGACCTGCGCCGCCTTGATGCGGCGCGCCTTGCGTCCGATCACCACGCCGAGCTCGACTTCGTAGTCGAGCTTCTTCGTCTCCGGCGGATGGATGATGTCGTCGAACGGGCCGCACAGGCAGGACGTGGCCTTCGCGAGGATCATCGGCTCCCGCGGCGGGCGGACGTCCCTGAGGACCGGGGCAGCCTCCTTGAGGTGCGACTTGGTATTGGCGCCGGCGATGAGCAGCTTGCGGGGCACCGGTACCGGGCAGCCGAGCCGGATCGAGCCCGCCTCGATCGGCGCGACGGCCCCCCGGTTGGCATAAGCGCGGTCCACGATCGCGCGCCAGTCGGGCCGCTCGAGGAGGAGCCGCATGTCCGACGCGGGCGCGCCGGCGCGCTCCAGGTCGACGATCTGCGTGCCGACGAGGATGCCGGCGCGCTCCTCGCCCATCGCGCCGTAACTCACCAATCGCATGGCGTCACTCCAGACTGATCTTGCCGTCGCGGATCACCTTCTCCCACTTGGCGATCTCGCTCTTCATGTACGCCGTGAACTGCTCCGGCGTGCTCGTCTGCGGCTCGAAGCCGCTCTCGGACAGCCGCTGCCGGATCGCCGGATCGGCCATCACCTTCGCGAACTCCCCGTTCAGTTTCAGGATCACGTCCCGCGGGGTGCCGGCCGGCGCGACGAAGCCCTGCCACGCCCAAGCCTCGAAGCCCGGATAGCCGGACTCGCCGATCGTCGGCAGGTCGGGCAGCGCGGCCACGCGCTTCTCGCTCGCGACCGCGAGCGGCTTCACCTTGCCGCCCCGAATCTGCGGCAGTCCGGACGCGATGTCGAGGAACATCGTGCCGATGCGACCGCCGATGAGGTCGTTCATCGCATCGGCGCCGCCCTTGTACGGGATCGGCGTCATCGTGAGGCCCGCGCGCTCCTTGAACAACTCCATGGCGAGGTGGATCGGGCTGCCCGGTCCCGGCGCGCCGTAGTCGATCTTGCCGGGTTGGCTCTTCGCCCGGTCGACGAACTCCTTGACGGAGCCGACATTGAGCGTCGTCGGGTTCACCGTGAGGATCAGCGCGAAGCGTCCGGTCAGGCTTACGGGTGCGAAATCCTTGACCGGGTCGTACGAGAGCTTCTTGTAGAGCGTCGGGTTGAACGCGAACGTCCCCGCGTCGCCGAGGAGCAGCGTGTAGCCGTCGGGTGCGCTGCGGGCGACCTCGCTTGCGCCGATGGCGGTTCCCGCGCCCGGCTTGTTCTCGACGACGACCGGCTGGCCGAGCGCTTCCCCCATTTTCGGGAACACTGCTCGGGCGAAGAAGTCGGTCGCGCCGCCGGCGGGGTAGGGCACGATCACGCGGATCGGCTTGGTGGGAAAGGTCTGGCCGCCGGCCGCCCCGGCGACGGTCAGGGCGACGGCACCCGCGAGCAGCGCCTCGAGCAGGGGTGAGCGCATGGTTCTCCTCCTTTGTTGTGCTTCATTCTTTGGCGCTTCCTATAATCGGTCAACAAATCGAGCGGTCCTGTCCGCTCAACGGACACCCATGCCCAAGGCTCGAAACGCAAGCCCGCTCCGCGGTGTCGTGCGCACGCTCGACGTGCTGCGCGCCGTGAACGACGAGCCTGGGGCCGGTGTCTCGACCCTCGCGCAGCGCACGCGGATTCCACGGCCCTCTCTGTACCGGATCCTCGAGACCCTCTGCGCCCTCGGCTACGTCCAGCGGCGCAGCGACGGCGAGGGATACGCGCCGATGATCCTCGTCCGCTCGTTGAGCGACGGGTTCAACGACGAGACGTGGGTGCGTGCCGCCGCGCTGCCGGTCCTGGAGGCGCTGCAGAAAGAGATCGTCTGGCCGACCGACATCGCGAGCTTCTTCGACGGCGCGATGTACCTCCGGGAAACCACGCGCCGCCAAAGTCCGCTGACGATCGACACCGCCCGGGTCGGATTGCGGCTGCCGATGCTGCTATCGGCGACCGGGCGGACCTATCTCGCCTTCTGCAGCGGAGCCGAGCGCGCCGCGATCATCGACCGGTTGCGCCGCTCGCGTGCGGCGGAGGACGCGCTCGCCCGCGACGGCCGATACGTCGGGAACCTGGTGACGATGACCCGCCGCAAGGGCTACGGCGAGCGCCACGGGGAGATCTTCCCCAAGACCGGCGCGATCGCCGTGCCGGTCAAGCACGGCGAGCGCGTGGTCTGCTGCCTCAACATTTCCTTCATCGCTTCCGCACTCACGCCCGGCGAAGCGGCGGCGAAGTACCTCGCTTCGCTCAACGCCGCGGCCCGGAAGATCGAGCGAGAGCTAGACGTCGCCTCGGTATGAGTTTGGTGGTCGCCTAACCTGAGGCTTCCGGGTCCTTCGGGCTGTCTTCGGTAACCGCCACCCGGAGCGCCCTGCGATCATCGCCGCCCCGACGAACGCCCGTCCGCGGCGTGCCAGCGCACCCATTCCAGCGTGCCGAGCCGGGCGGCAAGGGCGTCCTCGAGCAGTTGCTTGGCGTCTTCCAGCGAACCGCCCTCGACCTCCACGACATGTCGCGGCGTCGTTCCGGACGGCAGCGAGAGCGCAGGGTTGGGGTGGTCGAAGACGCGGGCCACCGCAATGAACCGTCCGCTCGCGTCGCGCTGGACGACCCCCGAGAACGTGTACACCCCGGTCGCGCCGATCATCGTGCCTGCGAGCTGCATAACGACCCCATCATCCTCCGAACGGACCGCGACGCCAGCAGGCGTCGGTCGTACTTTGGTAGCGTCGGTGCGGAATAGTTTACGAACCGCCGGTCATGCCGCAGTGCAATGTCGCCGGGCTTCGTCTGCGGGTCGCGGCCCAGGGGCACCGCGCGGGATCGAGACGCTCGTGCCACCGGCTCATTCCTTGAGCCGCTTGGCTTCACATATTTCGGCGAACGTAGTCAAGAGCGCATCCCTTCCCGAGTTGAGTCAAATACGGCGTTGCCGATAATGCTGCGCAAACTTCGGCGGGAGCAACCCGAAGCGGTGTAGCACAGTAGAAGCCTCTTGCGGCCGTCTGCTGCGCGGCTCCATCTTGCTTGGCCCGAGACGACCTTTGCCGCGCTGATCAGCGCTGTCGTGTCTCGCTCGCTGTAGTCGAGGACTGGCGCAGTCGGCCGCGCCGCGCGTCGGTCGGGCACTTGTTGCGCCGGGCCGAAGGTGCAACCATTCCGCTGCGCGTCGGTCGAACCGCCGTCGTCGCAAAGCGACAGTCCCGCGAATCCCGGTCCCCGCCCCATGCGTCTCCCATTCGTCCTACTCGGCCTCGTCGCGCTCGCGGCGTGCCAGACCCCCGCTCCCGCCATTCATCAGCAGGAACGCTTCGATCCCGGGAGCGCCTTCTCGCGCGTCTTTCCCGCGTCGCCCGGGTCCACCTGCGACGCGGCGCGGCGGGCGTTGCTGAGCCAGGGCTATTTGACTAGCGGCGCGAAACGCGACGAGGTCGAGGGCCGCAAGAAGTTCCAGCACGACCACAACACCCACGTCGAGATCGAGTTCCACGTCGTGTGCGCGCCGAACAACGTCGGCGGCGGATCGGTCGCCTTCGTGAACGCCCTACAGGATCGCTACACGCTCAAGAAGAGCGCCACCTCTGCCACCGTCGGCGTCGGGGCCTTCGGCTCGGTGTCGGTGCCGTTCGGCTCGAGCGACGACGCACTGGTCAAGGTGGCGAGCGAGACCATTTCCGCGGGCGACTTCTATACCCGTTTCTTCGGCCTCATGACGCATTACCTCGTCGCGGACGACGAGACGGCGCCGTAGTCGCTGCGCGATGACGCGATCGCGCACGACCGCGCAGGCCTCACACCCAGACGAAGTGCGTCTTGCGCAGCTCCGGCTCGCCTTCCCACCGATACGCCACGAGGCTGCCGCCCTCGCTCGCGCTGTAGTCGACGCACGCGAGCGTCGGACTCAGCGGCGCCGGGCGCGCGCCCAGGCAGTAGTGGCCGAAGAAAACGGGTGACGCCGAGCCGGCTTCAGGCTTCTCCCACCAGCGCACGCGCGCCTTCGTGCGTCGCTTGCCGTCCGGGTCGGTGAAGGATTTTCCGGTGGGGAGGTCGACCTCCGGGCCCTTGCACAGCGTTTCGACTGCGTCGAACGCCCAGTGGTCCTTGCGGTTGCTGCTGACGATCAGCTCGTCGGTGAGCGTCGTGCCGTCACCGAGGTGGGGCTGGAGCCGGTCCATGCAGGCGTCGCTCCAGCACGCGTGCACGACGCGGATGCCGCCCAGATCCAGCCAGAGGGGCAGGGTCTTGAACCAGTCGATGATCTCGGCGTGGAGCGGCGTGCCTTCGACTTCCGCGAGGAACGCCTGATGCTGCCGCCGGTTGCCGGGTCGATCGTGGCGGCGGAGCCGCTTTCCGGGGTGCCCGGGATCGCGCGTGGCCCACGCGATGGCGTTGAACTCGTGGTTGCCCATGATCGCCTTCGCGGCGCCCGTGTCGGTCATCGCGCGCACGAGCTTGAGCGTGGCGACCTGCTGCGGCCCGCGGTCGATGAAGTCGCCGACGAAGATCGCGGTGCGATCGGGGTGCCGCCAGGCGCGCATCGTCTCCTGGTAGCCGAGCGTGCGGAGCAGCGCGACGAGCTTGTCGTACTGGCCGTGGATGTCGCCGATGACGTCGTAGTTCACGCTGGGCCCTCGCCCGGCGAGTGTCGCCGCCGGAAGCGGCGGTCGCGAGGGAATCGTTCTCCGGCCCCCGGCGGCCGGGCGGCGCGCGCGAGGCGCGGGGAGGAGTAAGTCACACTGCGCGCGGGGCGCGTGCTCACTCGACCTTGATATTCGCGTCCCGGATGACCTTGCCCCACTTCTGGATCTCGGCGCGGACGTACGCCGCAAACTGCTCCGGCGTGTCGCCGCCGGCTTGCGTGCCGAGCGTGAGCGCGTCGTCCTGGATCTCCTTGGAAAACAGGACGCGCGCGATTTCCTGCTGCAGCTTCGTCACGATGGCCGAGGGCGTGCCTGCCGGCACGAAGATCCCGTTCCAGCCGCTCCCTTCGACGCCCGGAAAGCCCGCCTCGGCGGTGGTCGGGATGTCCGGCAGGATGGCCAGCCGCTCGCGGCTCGCCACCGCCAGCCCGCGGAGCTTGCCCGCCCGGACGTAGTCCCGGATCACCACCGGCGACAAGTAGGCGGTGCTGACGTGGCCGCCGGTCAGGTCGGGCAGCTCGGCGCCGATCGCCTTGTACGGGATCTCGCGGACCTGGATTCCCGCCGTCACCTTGAGCAGTTCGCCGACCATCTGGGTGATCGAGCCGTTGCCGCCCGAGGCGAAGGTCAGCGTCTGGGGCTTGGCCTTCGCGAGCGCGACGTATTCCTGCAGCGTGCCGGCGGGAAGCGACGGATGCACCACCATCACGAGCGGCGTCGTGTACAGGCGCGTCACGGGGATCAGCTTATCGTTCAGGAGGCAGCACGGATCGGGGGTCAGCAAGTCGTTGAGCGCGTTGTTCACGACCGCCTGCAGCAGCGTGTAGCCGTCCGGCGCCGCGCGTGCAACCTCGCGCGCGGCGATCATGCTGTTCGCGCCGGGACGGTTGTCGACGATCACCGGCTGGCCGAGCGCCTCCGCGAGCTTGGGCGCCACGCGCCGCGCGTTCACGTCGACCGCGCTGCCGGGACCGGTCGGCACGACCCAGCGCACCGGCTTGCTCGGCCAGGTCTGGGCGCCGGCCAGGTCGACCCACAAGAACATCGCGACCAGCAGCAACGCTCTCATTTACGCCTCCGTCAGAAATTCGCGCAGCGTGCGATTGAAGCCGTCCGGGTTCTGAACGTTGGCGATGTGCGCGGCGCCGGCAATCGACACGTGCCGTGCGCCGGGCAGCCGGGCCGCGAGCCCGGCCATGAGGGCAGGCGGTCCGCCGCGCTGGTCCTCGGCGCCGCTGATGTACAGCGTGCGCGCCTTGATGAGCGGAATGCGATCTTCGAGGGCGAGGCCGAGGAACGCGGTCGCGCAGCCCAGGTACCCCTGCACGCTCGTGCGCCGGATCATCTTGCGCACGGCGTCGAGCACGTCCGGGTGGGCGGCCTTGAACGCGTCGGAAAACCAGCGCTGCGCCGTCGGCTCGACGATCGGCTCGATGCCTTGCGCGCGCACGGTGGCGAGGAGCGGGTGCCACATGGCCGCGAAGTCGGGCACCATCTGCGCGCGGCAGCAGCAGGGCGCGAGGCGCCCGATCCGTCCCGGATGATCGATCGCGGCCGCCTGCGCGATGGCGCCGCCCAGCCCGAGCCCGACGAGATGGCTCGACGCGATGCCGAGCGAGTCCCACAGGGCGACGAGATCGGACACCAGCAGGTCGATCGTGTAGTCGCCCTCGGTCGCCGGCGTCCCGCCCTGGCCGCGCAGGTCGTAGCGCAGGAGCCTGAAATCGCGCTCGAGCGCCGGGACCTGTCCGTCCCACATCGAAGTGTCGTTCGCGATCCCGGTGACGAAGGTGACCCACGGCCCCGCGCGCCCGTCGATGCGGTAATGGGTCTTGATCGCGGGGCTGTTCTTGGCGGGCATGGGGCGCGATTGTAGTAGAGAAGGGGAGCGATATCGTCACCCGCCTTCGAGGAGCGCCTTCAGCTTGCGGTACGCGGCCGCGCCGAAATCCGGGCCGGCAGACCGCGGCTGATCGCTTGCCGGTCAAGCCGGGCGGCGCCCTCGAGGGTTTCCGGCGCCCATTGACAAGCGGGCGCGGAAGGACCATTTTTCTTCACGCAACCTTAACCGGGGCGCCATCGCGCGTACATGCGTCCGGCCTAGATTCCTCGCGGGCGCAATCCGGCGCTCTCCCAGACCCATCCTGGTAAGAGGAGACCTCAATGCACAAAGCGTTTGGCATGGCGGCCGCAGCGGCCGTGTTGGCCATGACGTCGGTCGCCGCGCCCGTCGCGGCGGACGATCGGGACAACCGCTACATCAACGGCAAGCACGACGACGACGGTCACCACGGTCAGGGCTACTACGACGAGCACGGCCAGAAGAAGCAGGATCCCGGGATTCAGCTCGGCCCGCGGCCGTTCTATCTGGTGGAAGGGATGGACGACAGCCGTCTCAAGGATCGGCTGATGCAATGCGAGAACGGACCCTTCTACCGCAGCGACTTCTCGATCGGGCATCGCGGGGCGGCGCTGCAGTTCCCCGAGCACACCAAGGAAGCGTACGAGGCCGGCGCGCGCATGGGGGCGGGGATCGTCGAATGCGACGTGACCTTCACCAAGGACGGCGAACTGGTCTGCCGTCACGCGGAGTGCGATCTGCACACGACGACCAACATCGTCGCGACGTCGTTGAATGCGCAGTGCACCAAGCCGTGGAACGGGCCGAACTCGAACCCGACGTGCTGCACCAGCGATCTGACGCTGGCCCAGTTCAGGACGCTCAAGGGCAAGATGGACGCGAGCAACCCGAGCGCGACCACGCCCGAGGGCTTCCTGGGAGGGACGGCCGCGTGGCGGACCGACCTCTACACCGGCCGCGGCACGTTGGTCACGCTCGAGGAAAGCATCGCGTTGAACGAGCAGAACGGCGTGAAGCACACCCCCGAGCTGAAAAGTGGCGACCCGGCGCGCATCAAGAAGATCTTCGGCAGCCAGGCGAACTACGCCCAGAAGATGATCGACGCATTCAAGGCAGCGCGGGTCGACCCGCAGCGAGTCTGGGCGCAGTCGTTCAATGCGGATGACGTCCTGTACTGGATCAAGAACGAGCCGCGCTTCGGCCGGCAGGCGGTCTATCTCGATAGCTGGGATCCGACCGTCGCGCCGCCGATCCCGAGGCTCACGAACGATCAGCTGAAACAGCTGCGAGCGCAGGGCGTGCAGATCTTCGCGCCGCCGATGCCCGCCCTGCTCGCGGTGGATGGCGGGGGCAACATCGTTCCCTCCGAGTACGCTCGCGACATCAAGCGGTTCGGCTTCGACATCATCACCTGGACGCTTCGAGCGATCCGACCTGCGCCAGGGCGCGTCCAAGGCCGGGTTCTACTTCCTCTTCGATCCGCAAGGGCAGGCGGTGAAGAAGGACAGCGACATGTACAAGGCCCTAGACGTTCTCGCGCGCCGCGTCGGCATCCTGGGGATCTTCTCCGACTGGCCGGCAACCGTGACCTACTACGCGAACTGCATGGGTCTGAAGTAGTCCGCCAACCTAGGCAAGCGGGCGGATCGCGAGCGCCGACGCGATTCGCCCGCGGCACGCCATCGTTCACGCACACCCCGCGTGAAGCGTCTCCGCATTAATCCGTCCGACGAGCAGGCTCGTCGATCCGCGCCGCATTGAACGACCGTCAGGCTCACTTCGTGAGCCATTCGCCACACTAAAGTGGCTCCACAGGCGCACCCATCGGTCGTCGGGGTTCGGAGGGCTTAGGTTCGCGAACGTCCGTTTGTTACGATCGGGCGCATCACGATGACGCTACCGGCAATGACTTGCCCCGGCACCGACTCCAACGCCCGCGCACTCGCGAAGCTGCGCGAAGTCTTCGGCTACGCCGCCTTCCGCGGCGCGCAGGCCGAGATCGTCGCGCGCGTCCAAGCGGGCGGCGACGCGCTCGTGCTGATGCCCACCGGCGGTGGAAAGTCGCTCTGCTATCAGCTGCCGGCGCTGCTGCGCGAGGGCACCGGCATCGTGGTCTCGCCGCTGATTGCGCTGATGCAAGATCAGGTGGCGGCGCTGACGCAGCTCGGCGTGCGCGCGGCGTTCCTCAACTCGGCGCTCGACGTGCGCGCCGCCGACGCGGTCGAGCACGCGCTCGTCGCGGGCGAGCTCGATCTCCTGTACGTGGCGCCCGAGCGGCTGTTGACGCCGCGCTGTCTGGACCTCCTCGCGCACACGCGGATCGCCCTGTTCGCGATCGACGAGGCGCACTGCGTGTCGCAGTGGGGCCACGATTTCCGGCCGGAATACCTTCAGCTCGCGGTGCTGCGCGAGCGCTTCCCGGGCGTGCCCCGTATCGCGCTGACCGCTACCGCCGATCCGCACACCCGGCGCGAGATCGTCGAGCGTCTCGAGCTGACCGACGCGCGCACCTTCGTCGCGAGCTTCGACCGGCCGAACATCCGCTACACCATCGTCGATAAGGTGGAGCCGCGCGCACAGCTGCTGCGTTTCCTTCGCGACGAGCACCCGGGCGACGCGGGGATCGTCTACGCCCTCACGCGCCGCAAGGTGGAGGAGACCGCCGCGTGGCTCGAGTCGCAGGGAGTGACCGCGCTGTCGTATCACGCCGGCCTGGACGCGGCGACGCGCGCCCGGCACCAAAGCCGCTTCCAGCGCGAGGACGGCGTCGTGATCGTCGCGACGATCGCCTTCGGCATGGGCATCGACAAACCCGACGTGCGCTTCGTGGCGCACCTCGACCTGCCACGCAGCATCGAGAGCTATTATCAAGAGACCGGCCGCGCCGGGCGTGACGGGGCGCCCGCGGACGCGTGGATGACGTACGGCCTCGCCGACGTGGTGGGGCAGCGCCGGCTCATCGACCTGTCGGACGCGGGCGAGGACTACAAGCGCGTGTCCGCCGCGAAGCTCGACGCGCTGCTGGGGCTTTGCGAGACGGCAGGGTGCCGCCGCGTGCGCCTGCTCGCGTATTTCGGCGAAGCGTCCGGGCCGTGCGGCAACTGCGACACGTGCCTCGACCCGCCGGAAACCTGGGACGCGACCGTCGAAGCACAGAAGGCGCTCTCGGCGATCTACCGCACCGGTCAGCGCTTCGGCGCGGGTCACCTGATCGACGTGCTGCGCGGCACACGCGGCGAGCGGACCGACCGGTGGCGCCATGACGCGCTCTCCGTGTTCGGCGTCGGCGCCGATCTCGACGACGTGGCCTGGCGCGGCGTGTTTCGACAACTCGTGGCGCTCGGCTTCGTAGAGGTCGATCACGCGGGGCACGGCGCGCTCAAGCTCGCTTCGGCGAGCCGCGCGGTGCTGAAAGGCGAGACGCGCGTCGAGATGCGGCGCGTTGCGCCGGGCAAGCGGGCGCCGCGCCGTTCGCGCGCCATGCAGAACGCAAACCTCTCGCCGGCCGACGCCGACGTCTTCGAGCGGCTGAAGGGTTGGCGCAGCGCGGAGGCACGCGCCCAGGGCGTGCCGGCGTACGTGATCTCGCACGACAGCACCCTCGCCGAGATCGCGCGCCAGCAGCCGCAGGACCTCGCGGCCCTCGCGCGGATCGGCGGTCTCGGGGTGAAGCGGGTGGAGCGCTACGGCGCGGCGCTGCTCGACGTGGTCGCGGGTGCCGGGCGCGAGCAATGAAGACGCTGCGCGTCGAAAGGATTCGCGTCGTCGATGACGCGCGCTTCCGCGCCGCCGCAGCGACGGCCGGATCGGTGTGGGCGGCGTCGCACTACTGATGGAGTGGGATTACCGATCAGGTTGCCCGGCGGGTCACCGGCTGAATCGGGCCGTCGGGCCTAGGGCGCCGTCAACGCGTCGGCGCCGAGCCAGAGAAACAGTACTGCAACGCAGCCCGTGCCGGCAAAATAGGCGAGGCGGATCGACCACGCTGCGGCCTGCGGCAAGTCCTGCCCGAGCACGATCCCGCGGTTCGCCAGCAGATGCTCGCCTGCCAGCAGCGTCAGCAGCCAGACAGCGACGAACAGCGTGAGGAGCGACATGGCTCCTCCAGTCTAGGCGAGACGCCCGTGCAGGAAAGTAAACGTTCGTGAATTCGTCGGGAGACGCGTTTGCTGGCGCCCACCGCTCAATAACGCCCGTCACGCCGGCGCAGGCCGGGGCCCAGGGGGAACGCTGTTCCTAGATTTCGGCGTGCGCCGGAAACGACAGCGGCTGCGTCTACCGGCGCACCGGGTGTTGCGGCTCGAACGCGTTTCCGAACACGTAGCGCCCGACGCTTCGCCCCTGCGCGATGCCGGCGGTCTTGTCGAACGCCCAGTGGATGCCGAGATACATGCGGCTTTGCCCGTTCTCTTCCTCGGCCTCCGAAAGCGAGGCGAACCGGCGCGGCACCCGCGGACGCACGCTGCCATTGCTATCCGTCGTGGTGCCGTTCAGCTCGTCCGACACGAAGGTGAACGCAATCCGGTCGGTCCGGTAGAACTCGCGCAGCACCTGGAAGAGCGCGCCGCCGAACCCGGCGTGCCCGGATGGATACGCCGGAAACGGCGGCGTGAAGTTCGGCCCGGCGAGGTTGCTCGCGGGCGCACCGAGCGGCACGAACTTCGGGTCGCCGACCGTGGCTCGGTTGCCGTCGCCTGCGCCGGTGGGCCCGGTTTCCACGTCGGCCTCGCGGATGCCGGTGACCGGACGCCAGTACTGGTAGAGATACTTCGACTCCCAGATCGCAACGCCGGCATCCGCCATAGCGGTGTTGACCAGCGCGAGGAGGCGGGCGAGCTCGACGACGTTGTGCCCGTGCGCCGACGCGATCGTCATCGCGATCTGGTTGTACAGGCGCGGCGGCGCACACAGGCTCGGCGTGCCGTCGTATGCCCAGTAGAGGCCGGTCATCCGCTGGCGCTCGGTCCGCACGGTCGGCGTGGTCGTGCCGTCGCCACCCACGCGCTTCGCTTCCTCGAATGCCGCAGCGTATGCCAGGCTGTCCAGCGCGGGCGGCGGCGGCGCCCGGAACTGCTCCGGTGACTTGAGGACAAACGGCCGCACCGACCCCCAACGCGCGCCAAGCGCAAGCGGGATCGCGCTGATCGGATCCTGGCGCCACTTGCCCGGCGCGTTGCTGGTGATGAAGTCCACGCCGATGCGCGGCTCCGCGTGCTGGGAGCCGTCGTTCTCCCGAAGCGCAAGGATCGCCGCCGCGGCCCGACGCCCGAGCTCGATCCCGTTCGTCTTGGCGCGCGGAGCGGTCGTGCGGACCGCCTGCATGTCCTCGGCGAGCAGCGCGTCCAGGTCGGCGCGCTGGGACGGATAGAGCGCGACGAGCGCGTCGTGCGCCGCCTGCGCGATCGCGGCGTCCATCGACGTCTCGGCCCGCGCGGGCGCGAGTCCGGTGTAGCTCCGGAACCCGCCGGCGATCGCGTTCACCGCGTCGAAGATCGCGATGTGGACGATCGCCATCGCGCGGCTCGATCGCCCGGGGCCGAGTTGCTCCCCGAAGACGCGCGCCTCGCCGGGCTGCACCGGCGTGTGGTCCAGCCCGCTCGCGTCGATGGCGACCTCGTTCCAGTAGCGGAGCCGGTTCAGCGTGTCGGCGCCCCGCCGCGCCGGCCGCGGCGCGTCGCGTAGCGCCGGAGCGCGGTGGAAGCGCGGCCCGAGCGCCTCGCGAACGCCACCACCGAACCCCTGTTGCGACCACACGGGCGCGGGGAAGAGCGCGACGACCGCCGAGACCGCGATGAGCAGTCCCGCGACGTGCCGGTTCATCGCGGCCGCCGCCGCTATAGCGACCGCAGGAAGTTCAGCAGGTCCTGCTTGTCGCGCTCGCTACGGCCGTTGTAGTTGTTGATGACGCCGTTCGCCTCCGACGCCGGATAAGTCTGGGTGGCCCCGCTCTTGTGCGCCTGGATCGCCTCGGCGAGGTCCTTGGTGCGCCCGTCATGGAGGAAGAAGATGCGCTGTCCGAGGCCCCACAGCGGCGCGGTCCGGAACTCGTCGCCGCTGGCTGCGCCCTGGCTGACGCCGTCCGCGAGCCCGGGCCCCATCGCGTGGAGCATCAGGTCCGAGAAGAGATTGACCGGCTTGCTACGCAGCGCCGACACGGCGGACATCTTGCTCGTGTAGAGCGTAGGGGTGTGGCACAGCGCGCAGCCGACGTCCGTGAATACCTTCCTGCCGTTGCCGATCGAGTTCGTTCCGCCCGGCGTGTCAGGCGAGGGTGTCGGCGCGGCGGAGAACCGCATGAACAGCGTGAACAGCTCGATGGCTTGCCGGGCCTCAGCGCCGCTCGCCTCCCGGTCGTCTGTCACGGTGTCGTTCGGCACATTCGCGAACTGGCAAGTCGGGTTCTCGTCGCGCTCGTTCTGGAACGCATCGTTGGTGATCCCCATCTCGACGTTGTACGCCTCGCCCGAGAAGATCAGCAGCGACTTGTTCTGCCCCTTCCAGCCGAAGCGGGTGATCGTCCCGTCATTGCCGCTGCGGTTCATCTCCCCCGAGATGCTACTGCTCGTCGAGGAGGTGCGGGTGCGGTTGAACCTGCCGCCGATGCCGAGCGCCGCCTTCTGCGGCGCCGCGGCGGCCTGGTTGGCGACGAGGTCGCTGTCCGAGATCTGCTCGACCAGCCCGAGGCCGAAAGTCGGCGTCGGGATGCGGAAGATCACGTTCTTGTTTTGGACTTGGGTCTCGAAGTCTTCCTGCTTGGCAGTGCAGCCCCTCGCGTCGCCGGTGCTGTCCTTGCGGCCGCTGATGACGAACAGGGCGTGTACCCCGCCATCGGGCGTACCGTCGGCGTTGCGCACGAAGCGCGCCTCGCGCACCGGTCCGTTCTTCGTGATGAAGGACGGAACCACGTTCCTGGCACCGTTAAAGGTCGCAATAGCGACCTGCGGGTTCACGGCGGGGCTCGAGCCGCCGTTTGCCGGCTGGAGGTGACAGCCTCCACAGCTGTCGAGGTTGAAGCGGGGTCCCAGACCGTCGGCGATGCCCTCCCTCTCTTCGAAATCGGCAAGGCCGGCCTTGAAAAACGCTTTCTGCGCGCTCGACAGCCCATTCAATGCGCCGCCTGCCCCCGCAGGCCCGCCGCGGAGGCCGGGGTCGCGCGCAACGAACTGCTGCGCGCTTGGCACGCCGATCAGGCCTACTGACAGCGCGACGAGGATCGCCGTCGCCAATGTTGTCTTGTTCATTTGGGCTTCCTCCTGACGCGAGCCGCTCGTCCCCGGGCCGCCTGCTTCTCGAGGCAGGTCGGCACTGGGCGGTCCGTCACGATGGCACAGTGACACATCGTCGGAGCTATGTCAATGTCATATATGCTATCGGCATAGCGACACCGCAGCCGCTCCGGTGCCCGCGGCGCACGCCGGCACCGCGCACTCCGCAACCGGGGTTTCAATCCATAATCCCGCGCCGCCATCCGGGGGATCCGCACGTGTATAAGCACCTGACGCTCGACGAGCGCGACGGCATCCTCGTCGCGCGCATGAATCGGCCGCGCGCGCGCAACGCGCTTTCCCTCGCGCTCATGCAGGAGCTCACCGATTTCGCACGCGGCTGCGAGCTGCGCGACTCGGTGCGCGCGATCGTGCTCGCCGGCGGGCCCGACCATTTCTCCGCCGGCGCCGACCTGAAGGATCCGGATCGTTGGGACGCCGCGTCGAAGCCCCTGGGCGAGCAGCGGCGCATCGCGAATGCGGGCTACCGCATGTGCGCCGCGTGGGAGGCGATCCCGCAGGTCACGATCGCGGCGATCGAGGGGTACGCGATCGGCGGCGGCATCGCGCTCGCGCTCGCGTGCGATTTCCGCGTCGCCGCCGAGAACGCGTTCGTGAGCTTTCCCGAGATCAGCCTCGGCATGCCGCTTACCTGGGGAACGATCCACCGCCTCGTGCAGCTCGCCGGCCCGGCGCAGGCGAAGCGCCTCGCGATCCTGTGCGAGCGCGTGCCAGCCGCCGAAGCGCGCGCGACGGGCCTCGTCGACTCCGTCACGTCGGCGGGCGAAGCGGAGGCGCGCGCGCACGAGATCGCGCGCGCGGCGGCCGCGATGCCGCAGGCCGCCGTTCGCCTCACCAAGGAGACGGCGAACGCCGCGGCGAACGCGCTCTTGCACCTCGGGTCGCACATGGAGGCGGAGCAGTTCGCCTTTCTCAACGCGAGCGAGGAAGGGCGCGTTGCCCGTGCCCGGTTCACGCAAAGGAAGAAGCCCTGAAGATGGCCACCCGCGCACTGGCGAATCTCGAGAGGATCAAGGACGACTATCGCGCCGGCAGCGCGCCGCGCAAGCTCGCCCTCCTGCGCAAACTCGACCGATCGCGAATGCCCACCGCCGGGCAGGTGGAGCGCCTGCACGAGGCGCTTTGCTTTCTGCGCGCCTATCCGGACGATGCGCGCGTTGCGGCGCGGGTCGAGCGAATGCTCCGCGGTTTCGCGCGCCGCGCCGATCTGCGGCGGCAGCGCGCGCGGCTCGCCGATAGCGGGATCTCGGGAACGACGATCCGCTACCGCTTTTTCTGGCCGACGGCGTGCTGGCTCGCGCACCGCTGGCCCGCGCAGTTCCGGCTGGACCGGAACGACGGCGCGGCCGGGGACAACATCGCGGGCGTCCTGCCGCTGCTCGTCACGCCTCCTGAAGCGCAGTGGCTGCACGAGCGGGAGCCGGGAGGGTATGAAGCGCTCGACGCTTTGCGCGGGCCCGCGACCGACGCGACCTGGCTCGTGCGCGGCGTCGAGTCGATGCCGGGCGACACCTTCACGCGCGAGTCGATCTACGACGGCCTGGACCCGAGCTGCGAGCTCTTACCCGGGCGCGACACCCCCACGCGGACGCTCGACCGGCATGTTGCGGCGCCCGCGGCGCTTCGCACCGCGCCGCTGCGGCGCGCCCGGCCGGCGCTGCGCGAGGAAATCCGGCGCCCGCCGCGCGCAGTGCGGGCGCTGGGGCCGGGGGAGGGCGCGCGCGTCGTCGCGCTAGCCCGTGGTGCGATGATCACGCGCCAGCGCGACCTTGACGCGTTCGCCTACGGCGACGCGCGCGACGTGCGCATCGTGGACGACGGCCACGGCCTCGCCTTCGCGCTCGTCGGCGTGGTCCCCGAGCGCCGAACGCTGCTCGCGGCAACCTACGGCGCGCTGACGCTCCAGAACGGCGTGCCGATCGGCTACTCGCAGCTCGACGTGATCGCGGGCACCGCGGCGATCTCGTTCAACACGTTCCCGACGTTCCGCGGCGGCGAGGCCGCGTATGCGTTCGCTCGCCTGCTCGCGCTGGCGCGGCACCTGTTCGGCGCCACCTCGTACAGCATCGAGCCGTATCAGCTCGGCGAAGGCAACAAGGAGGGCATTGACTCCGGGGCGTGGTGGTTCTATTACAAGATGGGGTTTCGACCCCGGGCGGCCGCGGCCCGGCGAATCGCCCGGCGCGAGCGCGCGCGTGTGCACGCGAACGCGCGCTATCACTCGTCAGCGGCGACGCTGCGCAAGCTCGCGGCGTGGCACGTCTTCTTCGACCTCGATCCGGCGCGGCCGCGCGGCCTGCCTCCGGTTGCCGCGCTTGGCGCACAGGCCGCCGCGCTCGTCGCGCGCCGCCGCGCCGAAGACCGCGCCGCGGCGCTCGACGAAGCAAGCTTCGAACTCATGCGGCTCACGGGGCTGCGCTCGCTGCGAGGGTTTACGCGCGACGAGCGCGCCGCGTGGCGCCGCTGGAGCCCGTTCATGCGCGCTCTTCCTGGGATACTCCGCTGGAGCGCTGGCGAACGACGTGCGCTGGCCGATGTCGTCCTGGCCAAGGGCGGGCGCCGGGAGAGCGACTTCGCGGCGCGCTTCGACTCCCATCGGAAGCTCGTAAATGCGCTGTTCGCGAAAAGAAGCTAGCGGCCGCTCACTTGTCACCCGCCCGCGCGCTCCGGACCGAAGAATTCTTGACGTGTCTCAACACGGATCGCGGGCAAAGGTCCATGCTGATATTGGAGCGCAGTGCTCCGAACGGTAGGGCGAAAGGAAGTGTGTCATGAGAGAACTCACCCGGTTCGAACCGCTGTTCACTGAGCCTTTTGAGGACCTGTTCCGGCGGATGTTCAAGCCGGTGCGTTGGGAATTCGAAGGGCTGCCGACGGACATCCGGATCGACGTCCAGGAGGGCGACAGTGCTTATGTCGTCAAGGCCGACGTCCCAGGCGTGAAGAAGGATGACATTCGGGTCGAGATCGACGGCGACGTCGTGACCATCAGTGCCGAGGCCCGGGAAGAGAAGGAAGTGAAGGAGCAAGGCAAGGTGATCCGCAGCGAGCGGTATCACGGTGCGCTCCAACGCAGCTTCTCGCTCGGACACGAGGTCGACGAATCCGCGGCCGCAGCGAAGCTCACCGATGGCACCCTCGAGCTGACGTTGCCCAAGAAGGCGACGAGCGCAGCGAGGAAGTTGACGATCCAGTAGCGGATCGGCGGTAAAGACGGGCGGCCGTCGAAGCCGCCCCGAAGAGTTGGGGCTGATGAGCCCCAGCAGGCCCGCAGTCGCGGGCCTGCGCGCTTTAGAGGGGCTTGATCGCGGACGCCTGCTTGCCCTTGGCGCCTTGCGTCACCTCGAACGAGACGCGCTGGTTTTCCTTCAGCGTCTTGAAGCCCGAGCCCTGGATCTGGGAGAAGTGCGCGAAGAGGTCCTCGCCGCCGTCGTCGGGCTTGATGAAGCCGAAGCCCTTCGCGTCGTTGAACCATTTCACGATGCCTGTGCTCATGTCTTGCTTTCCTTGATAAGAATGGATCGATAGCAGGCGATCCGGCCTGCACGGCAGAACTTCAAGGGAAGAGACGTTAGACCGAGAGGCACCGTGCTCGAATGGCGCGGGGACGACTGACCAGAGCGGCTTTCGCTGCTTGAGAATCCTGTGGGCGCCCTTATACCTGGGGGGGGCGGGTCGGGTCAAGCGCTTTTTCCCCGGACGCGGCCGGGACCCGTGTCTCACGCGGATTTCCGGGATCGGCTCTAGAATCGTCCCGCCGCCGTCCCCTACTCGAGGAGTCGCGTTTCGTGACCATGGACCTGGACGATCTCGTGGTGCTGGAGGACCAGACGCTCGGACCCGACGAGGAATCGCTGCTCGAGCTCGTGTTCCCCGAGAGCTTCTACGTGGTCGGCACGGAGGGCAACTACCTCACGACCGTCAACAACCTGGAGCTCTTCCAGCGCGTCGTCGAGCTCATCGACAAGGACACCGACCTCGACGACCCGGCCTTCCGCGAGGAAGTCGACGTGATCCTCGAGGAGTCGGACGATCTCGCGCAGGAGGACTACGACGAGGCCGTCGAGCGGGACATCGGCGACGCGGACGAGGACTTCGAGGAAGAGAAGGAAGACGACCGGGAGCGCTAGGGAAGGCCGGAAAAGGCGCCGCGGGGAGTCGCGAGGCACGCCGCTGGACGAGCGCGGACACAGCGAGACAACGCCTTACGCGGCTGCAAACTAGCGATGCCGTCAGCCAAAATGCCCCTTAGCCGGAGCGTCGTCGAGCGCGACGCCTCAGCGCGACGCGGCGACGATCGCCTCCGCCCAGTCGAGCACGCGCTGCACGCGCGGGACGAGCAGCGCGCGCGCCTCGCGGTAGTCGAGCCAGCGGTACTCGTGGTGCTCCGGGCGGCCGAGCTCGGGGCTCACCTGTAAATACACTTCGCCTGAAGGGCTTTCGGCCACGTAGTAGCGCGCGACCTTGCCGCGTGCGTAGGGCTCCGTCTCGCAGAACGCCTCGCCCCAGCGGAATTCGAGCCCGGCGAGCCCGGATTCTTCGGCGACCTCGCGCACGGCGGCGTCGCGCGGACGCTCGCCCGCCTCGACGACTCCCTTCGGAAAATCCCAGTGCTGGAACGCGCGCAGCAGGAGGTAGCGCCACGCGCCGCCTTGCTGTCGCAAGACGACGACACCGGCCGAGAGTCGCGGCGCGCTATCGTGATCTTTTGTCAAACGAGGTGGCTCTGCGTCACGCGGCTATGCTAACTTCGCTCCAGGGCAAGAAGCCGAAAGAAGAAACAACGTAGTCGAAGGACCAGTGAGGCCCGATTACCACGGCGGTAGCATCGTCAACCTGATGGCGTCCATCGTGACGGCATTCGGCGGACGGAGCGACTACGCATTCGCGCGGGACCTCGCACCGGCCGAGATCGCGTCCGCGCGCAACGTCGTGTTGATCGTGGTCGACGGCCTCGGCCATCGCCATCTCGCCCGCGCCCTCCCGGGCGGCGCGCTCCACGGCTCGCTGCGCGCGAGTCTCACCTCGACCTTCCCTTCGACGACGGCCGCGGCCATCACGACCTTCATGACCGGTCTCGCGCCGCAGGCGCACGGGCTCACCGGTTGGCACATGTACTTCCGCGAGATCGGCGCGGTGCTCGCGGTGCTGCCGTTCCGCCCGCGGCACGGCGGTCCGTCGCTCGTTGCGAGCGGCGGCGTCACGCCGGCCGAGCTCCTCGGTCATGCGCCGGTTGCCGACCTGCTCGACGCCGCCGCGTTCGTGGTGTCGCCTGCCGCGATCGTGGAGTCCGACTTCAACCGCGCGGTGTCGGGACGCGCGCGGCGCATCGGGTACGCCCGGCTCGACGAGATGTTCGCTGCGGTGCGCGATATCGTATCCACCGGCACGGAGCGCAAGTACGTCTATGCGTACTACTCCGAGATCGATTCGCTGGCGCACGCGCACGGTGTCGCGTCGGATCCGGTCGGGGCGGAGCTCGCGCGCGTGGACGCGGCCTTCAAGCGGTTTCTGGACGAGGTGGCGGGCACCGACACGCTCGTCCTCGCCACCGCCGATCACGGGTTCGTCGATACGCGCCCCGACACCGTGGTCGAGCTCGACGACCATCCGGAGCTCGCGGCGACGCTCGCGCTGCCGCTCTGCGGCGAGCCGCGGGTCGCGTACTGCTACGCGCGGCCGGGCGAGGGCGCGCGCTTCGAGCGCTATGTCGAGTCCCGACTCGGCCATTGTGCGACGCTTGGCGCCAGCGCCGATCTCCTCGCCGCGGGCTGGTTTGGTCCCGGTGCGCCGCATCCCCGGCTCGCCGAGCGCATCGGCGACTACATCCTCGTCATGAAGGACCGCTACGCGATCCGCGACGTCCTGCCCGGCGAGCGCCGTCACGCGCAGATTGGCGTGCACGGTGGCACGAGCGAGGACGAGATGCTCGTTCCGCTCGTCGTCGCGCGGCGCTGACGCGTCGCGGTCAGGCGGGCGCCGTTTCCGGCGCCGCCGCGCCGCCCGATAGCCCCGTTCGTCGGCACGTCCCACCCGCCCAGCCGGCGCGTGGGGAAGGGTGGCGGGCCGCTGCTAGACTAGGCTCCGAGGCTCGCGCGGGGCCCCTGCCGTTCTGCCCCGCCGCTCACCAATAACAGCAGCCCGCGGAGGAGACCATGGCATCACGCACCGGATCCGGCAGCTCCGAGCGGCTCGATCAGGTGCTCGCGCTGGTGCGCGAGAAGGTCGTCCCGGACGCGCGCGGGCCGGTCGAGGCGTTCGTCCGCGCCTACTACCGCCAGGTCGACCCGGGCGATCTCGCCGAGCGCGAGAGCGCCGATCTCTACGGCGCAGCGCTTTCGCAGTGGAATTTCGCGCGCCGGCGCGAGCCGGGCGTGCCGAAGGTGCGCGTCTTCAACCCGAGCGTCGACGAGCACGGGTGGCAGTCCACGCACACCGTCGTCGAGATCGTGAACGACGACATGCCGTTCCTCGTCGATTCGGTGACGATGGAGGTGAACCGGCAGGGCCTCACGCTGCACCTCACCGTCCATCCGATCCTGCGCGTAAACCGGCAGCGTCCAGGCCACCGGGCCGGAGCAAACGCTCATGGGCGTCCTGCCGGACGACTCGCCGGCGGGCCAGCGCGAATCGTTCATCCACCTCGAGGTGGACCGCGTCAGCGACGCCGCGCGGCTCGAGTCGCTCGCTGCGGACATCGCGCGCGTGCTCGGGGACGTGCGCGCCGCGGTCGAGGACTGGAAGACGATGTCCGGCAAGCGTGCGCGAGATCCTCGCCGACCTGGCGCGGCGCCCGCCGCCCGTCGGACAGGCGGAGGTCGCGGAAATGCGCGCGTTCCTCGAGTGGCTCGCCGACAACCACTTCACCTTCCTCGGCTACCGCGGCCATGACCTGGTGATGAAGGACGGCGACGACGCGCTGGCGGTCGTGCCGGGTCGGGCCTGGGCATCCTGCGCGTGAAGCCGGGCGGAGAGCCTCTCGACGAGCTTCTCGCAGCTGCCGCCGCGCGCGCGCGCCTACGCACGCGAGAAGGACCTGCTGATCGTCACCAAGGCGAATTCGCGCTCGACGGTCCACCGGCCCGGCTACCTCGACTACATCGGGGTCAAGCGCTACGACGACCGCGGCGAGGTCTGCGGCGAGCACCGCTTCCTCGGCCTGTACACGCACATCGCCTACCAGGCGCGGCCGTCGGAAATCCCGCTGCTCCGGCGCAAGGTCGCCGGCGTGCAGGCGCGCGCCGGCTATCCGGC
The DNA here is from genome assembly GCA_963747775.1 of uncultured beta proteobacterium. Lineage (GTDB taxonomy): Bacteria > Pseudomonadota > Gammaproteobacteria > Burkholderiales > SG8-39 > JAGVSZ01. Next base: position 281,168 of record CAVVGT010000007.1, on the reverse strand, counting down.
CGGCGGACACGCCGCGAAGCGGCTCGAGAACATCCTCGACACCTACCCGCGCGACGAGCTGTTCCAGATCGGCGAGGAGGAGCTGTTCGCGGCGGCGACCGGCATCCTGCATCTCGGCGAGCGCCAGCGCTTCCGCCTGTTCGTGCGCACCGATCCGTTCGAGCGCTTCGTCTCGTGCCTGATCTACGCGCCGCGCGAGAACTACACCACCGAGCTGCGCCGCAAGTGGCAGGCGATCCTGACCGAGGCGTTCAAGGGCGCGAGCACGGAGTTCGACGCGTTCCTGTCGCAGTCGATGCTCGCGCGGATCCATATCGTAGTGCGCACGACGCCCGGGCAGATCCCGGAGGTGAGCGTCCCCGACCTCGAAAGACGCCTCGCGCAGGCGGCGCGACGCTGGGAGGACGATCTGCGCGCCGCGGCGCTCGAGCGCCTCGGCGAGGCGCGCGGCAACGACCTTGCGCGCCGCTTCGCCGGCGCTTTCCCCGCTGCCTACCGCGAGGACGTGCCGGCGCGCAACGCGGTGCCCGACATGGAGATGGCCGAACGCGTGGCCGCGAGCGGCACTCTGGGCATGAACCTCTACCGTCCGCTCGAGGCGGCGCCGGGGACGCTCCGCTTCAAGCTCTTCCACGCCGGGAAGCCCGTGCCGCTCTCCGACAGCCTGCCGATGCTCGAGCGCATGGGGTTGCGCGTGCTCGAGGAGCGGCCCTACCGCGTCTCGGTCGAGGGCGGGCCGGCGGTGTGGCTGCACGACTTCGGCCTGGCGACCGGCCAGGACGGGGACATCGAGATCGATGCAGTGGCCGAGCTGTTCGAGCACGCATTCGGCCGCGTCTTCGCGGGCGAGATCGAGAGCGACGACTTCAACCGGCTGGTGCTCGCCGCGCGGCTCGCCGCCGACGAGATCGTCGTGCTGCGCGCCTATGCGAAGTACGTCCGGCAGATCGGCTTCCCGCTCTCGCAGGCGTTCATCGAGCAGACGCTCGCCGCGCACCCCGAGTTCGCGCGCCGGCTGGTCGCGCTCTTCCGCCTGCGCTTCGAGCCGCTGGGCGGGGGCGGCTGTCCGCCGATGCGACCGAAGCGGACGCCGCGGCGGCCGCGCACGCGAAATCCATCGAGGAGGCGCTCGAGGCCGTCGAGAACCTGAACGAGGACCGCGTGCTGCGCCAGTACCTCGCGCTGATCCTGGCCACCACGCGCACCAACTTCTGGCGCCGCGACGCCGAGGGGAAGCGCAGGACGTTTCTCTCGTTCAAGCTCGATCCGGCGCGGGTGCCCGGCCTGCCCGAGCCGAAGCCGATGTTCGAGATCTTCGTGTACTCGACGCGGTTCGAGGGCGTGCACCTGCGCGGCGGCAAGGTCGCGCGCGGGGGACTGCGCTGGTCCGACCGGCCCGAGGACTTCCGCACCGAGGTTCTCGGCCTGGTGAAGGCGCAGATGGTCAAGAACGCGGTGATCGTGCCGGTCGGCTCGAAAGGGGGCTTCGTCCTCAAGCGCGCGCCCGCGGCGTCCGACCGCGAGGCGTTCCTGAAGGAGGGCGTCGCCTGCTACCGGGACTACCTCCGCGGGCTGCTCGATCTCACCGACAACCTCGTCGGCGGGAAGGTGGAGCCGCCGCGGCAGGTGCGCCCTCACGATCCCGACGATCCGTACCTCGTCGTCGCCGCCGACAAGGGGACGGCGACGTTCTCCGACTACGCGAACGGCATCTCGGCCGAGTACGGGTTCTGGCTCGGCGACGCGTTCGCCTCCGGCGGGTCGGCGGGCTACGATCACAAGGCGATGGGCATCACCGCGCGCGGTGCGTGGGAGTCGGTGAAGCGCCACTTCCGCGAGCTCGGCGTCGACACGCAGACGAGCGCCTTCACCGCCGTCGGCATCGGCGACATGTCGGGCGACGTGTTCGGCAACGGCATGCTGCTGTCGCGGCACATCAAGCTCGTCGCCGCGTTCGATCACCGGCACATCTTCATCGACCCGGAGCCGAACCCCGGCGCGAGCTTCGCCGAGCGGACGCGCCTGTTCGAGCTGCCGCGCTCGTCCTGGGCGGACTACAACACGATGATGATCTCGGAGGGCGGCGGCGTGTGGCCGCGCAGCGCGAAGTCGATCCCGCTCGCGCCGCAGGCGCGCAAGGCGCTCGGCATCGAGGCGGAGCACCTGACGCCGACCGAGCTCGTCGCCGCGATCCTCGCCGCGCCGGTCGACCTGCTCTACAACGGCGGCATCGGCACGTACGCGAAGGCGACCGACGAGACGCACGCGGAGGTCGGCGACCGCGCGAACGACGCGCTGCGCCGGAACGGCGCGGACCTGCGCTGCAAGGTGGTCGCCGAGGGCGGCAACCTGGGGTTCACGCAGCGCGCACGCATCGAGTACGCGCTGCGCGGCGGCCGGATCTTTACCGACGCGATCGACAACTCGGCGGGCGTCGACACCTCGGACCACGAGGTGAACATCAAGATCCTCCTCGGCCTGGTGATGGCCGACGGCGAGCTGACCGAGAAGCAGCGCAACGCGCTGCTCGCGCAGATGACCGACCAGGTCGCCGCGCTGGTCCTGCGCGACAACTACTTCCAGACGCAGTCGCTCGCGGTGAGCGGGCGCCTCCAGGGCCGGCTGCTCGACGCCCAGCACCGCTTCATCCAGCACCTGGAGAAGACCGGGCGCCTCAACCGCGCGCTCGAGTTCCTGCCGTCCGACGAGACGATCGCCGAGCGGCGCGCCGCGAAGCTCGGGCTGACCGCCCCCGAGCGCGCGGTGCTGCTCGCGTACTCGAAGATGTGGCTGTTCGACGAGTTCCTGGCCGCGGACCTGCCCGAGGACGAGTGGATCGCCGGGGCGCTCGGCCGCTACTTCCCGCAGACCTTGCGGGAAGTCTACGCGGGCGTGATGCCGCGCCATCCGCTGCGGCGCGAGATCATCGCGACGCATGTCGTCAACAGCATGGTGAACCGCGTCGGCTCGACCTTCGTGCATGGGCTGATCGAGTCGACCGGCGCGAAGGTGAGCGAGATCGTGCGCGCGTACCTGCTCACGCGCGAGGTGTTCGGGTTCGTGCCGCTCTGGCAGTCGATCGAGGCGCTCGACAGCAAGGTGCCCGACGCGGCCCAGGCCGAGATGGTGATCGAGGCGGGGCGGCTCATCGTCCGCGCGACCAACTGGTTCCTGCGCTCGAGCCGGCTGGCGGAGCCACTGGAGCCGACGATCGATCATTTCCGTCCCGGCGTCGAGGCGATCTACGGCCGCCTGAACCAGCTCGTCGACGCGCCGGCGGCGGCGCACATCGAGGCGCTCGCGTCAGGGTGGGAGCGCGCCGGGGTGCCGAGCGAGGTGGCGCGTCGCGTCGCCGCGCTCGAAACGCTGTTCGCGGCGCTCGACATCGCGGAGGTTGCGGCGGCCACGGGACGCGCGGCGGAAACCGTTGCCGGGGCCTATTTCGGTGTCACGTCGAAGCTCGGTCTCGCGTGGCTGCGCGACCGCATCGGCGCGCTGCCGGGCGACGGCCACTGGCAGGCCCTGGCGAAGAGCGCCATGCGCGACGATCTCGCCGGCCTGCAGCGCGCGCTGGCGACGAACGCGCTCGCCGCGGCGCCGGACGACCGGGGCGACCCGGTCGCCGCGTGGGAGGCGCGCTATCGCGGCACGATGGAGCGCGCCGCGCGGATCCTCGGCGAGCTGCACGCGGTACCCTCGCCCGACCTCGCGATGCTGTCGGTGGGGCTGCGAGAGCTCAGGAACCTCGCCTGAGGGCTCGTCAACGCATCCAGACGAGTGGAGCACGCCATGGAAGCGATCAAGGACGCCAGCCATCTGTACGAAGTCGAGCGCCGCGCCGAGCACGCCGCGCGCCCAGGGTTCCGCATCAGCGAGATCCAGATCTCACCGATCCAGAAGGTGCCTTGGCACTATCACAACAACGTCCAGGACACGTTCTACGTGCTCGAAGGAGCGCTGCGACTCTTCCTGCGCGAGCCCAAGGAGGAGGTACGGCTCGGTCCCGGCGACACGTACTCGGTCAAGCCTCGCCGCCCGCACCTGGTCGCCAACGGCGGAAACGCTTCCACCACGTTCCTGGTGCTGCAAGGGATCGGCGAGTACGACTTCGTGCCGCTGGTTCCGCTAACGGCAAGGTGATCGGGTAGTTCAACCGCCCCGCGCGCCGGAGCGCGCGCGCGACCGGGCGCCGCGCGGCTGAGCGGCGCCGCAGCGCAGGCAGCGCCGGTCGCGCGGGCCGAGCGGGCTGAGGCACGACCAACAGCGGCGGATCCAGTTGAGGCAAAGCGCAAGCGAGGCGGCCATCGCCGTTTAGGATAGCGCCTCTACGCCGGGTTGACCCCAAACCGCGCCGCGGCGCGTTAACGGCGCCGTGACCCTCTTCGCCCAGGAGCTGAAATGATCCGCAACCTGCTCATCGCACTCGCCGGCACGCTCGGTGCCGGCGCCGTGATCGCGCAAACCCCGGTCGACCCGGTCCGCTTCAACCAGGTCGACCTGCAGGCCGAGGTCTCGCGCGAGGTGCAGAACGACCTGATGAACTCCAGCGTTTACGCCGAGGCCTCCGACCCGTCCGCGCCCAAGGTCGCCGACCAGCTCAACCGCCTTGCGGCGGAGGCGCTCAAGACCGCCGGCGAATACAAGTCGGTGAAGGCCCGCAGCGGCTATGCGCAGACCTACCCTGTCTACGATCGCGCGAACAAGCTCACCGGCTGGCGCGGCCGCGCCGAGGTCCGCCTCGAGTCTAAGGACGTGCAGGCGATGGCCACGCTGATCGGCCGGCTGCAGTCCACCATGCAGCTCGGCGGAATCGCGTTCACCGTTTCGCCCGAGCTGCGCCGCCAGACCGAAAACGAGCTGATCACCGAAGGCGTCGCCGCGTTCCGCGCGCGCGCCGACATCGCGACGCAGGCCCTCGGCGGCCGGAGCTACAAGATCCGCCGCATCGGCCTCAACACCGGCGGCTTCATGCCGGGGCCGCGCCCGATGGCCGCGGCGCGGATGGCGCCGCAGGGCGCCGAGGTCGCCCCGCCGGTCTTCGAGGGGGGGACGAGCATGGTGAACGTGGTGGCCGCGGGTACGGTCGAAGTGGAATAGCGGGGCCGGATGAGGCCCGTCCTCGTCGCGATCGCCGTCACGCTCGCCGTCCAGATTCTCACGGCGACCGCGTTGATCGCGCCATCGGTGATCGCGCCGGCCGCGGCCGGCGACCTCGGCGTGGCGCCGCAGGCGGTCGGCTTGTTCGTCTCTTTCGCTTATTTCGCCGCGATGCTCTCCGGGCTGGCGACCGGCGGGCTCATCACCCGCTTCGGCGCGCTCGTCGTGTGCCAGGCAGCCGTGGTGATCGCGGGCGCCGGGCTCGCGCTCGGCAAACTCGCGTCGTTGGCGGTCGTCCCGCTGGTTGTCATCCCGCTCGCGGCGCTCCTGATCGGACTCGCATACGGGCTCGTCAACCCGGTGAGCTCGCACATCCTCGCGCGCCACACGCCGCCGGGCGCGATGGCGCTCGTGTTCTCGATCAAGCAGACCGGGGTGCCGATCGGCGGCGCGATCGCCGGCGCGGTGGTGCCGACGCTCATCCTCGCCATGGGGTGGCCGAACGCGCTCCCGGCGCTCGGTGCCGTCTGCGTCCTCGCCGCGTTCGCCCTTCTGCCGGCGCGCGCGGTGATCGCGGACGCGCCGCAAGCGGGCGACGGCGCTCCGGCGCGCGCGCCGTTCGCCTATCGGTGGCGGCGCACGCTCGACGGAATGATCGGGCCGATCCGCCTCGCGCTGTCGCAGCCGCGCCTGCGCGATCTCGCGTTCGTCTCGCTCGGTTATGCCTCCGCGCAGCTCGTCTTCATCGCCTATTTCGTCTCCCACCTCACGCTGCAGCTCGGCTTCAGCCTGGTGACCGCCGGCGTCGTCTACGCGTTTGCGCATGGCGCGGGCATCGTCGGCCGCATCGCGTGGGGCGCGGTGGCCGATCGCTGGCTGTCGCCGCGCGCCACGCTCGCGGCGCTCGGCGTCGTCTCGGCAGCGTGCGCCGCGCTGACGGCCGTCTCTTCCGGCGCCTGGCCGCTTGCGGCGATCGTGACCGTCGCGATGCTCTACGGCGCGTCCGCGGTCGGCTGGAACGGCGTGTTCCTCGCGGAAGTCGCGCGCTCCGCGCCGCCGGGCCAGGTCGGCGCGGCGACCGGCGGCACGCAGTTCTTCACGTTCGGCGGCGCCATGGCGGGGCCGCCGGTGTTCACCGCCCTGGTATCGGCCACGGGCAGCTACGCGTGGGGCTTCGCGTTCTTTGCGCTCGTGCCGCTGGTCATCTCGCTGCGGCTGCTCGCCGCGCGCGCTGCGCCCTAGGCCGGGACGTTAGAATCCGGGTCGCGCGGCGCCGCTCCACTTCCGATGCAACGACTCCAGCCTCACGATGCTCCCGCCCGTCCCGCTCGCCCGAATCCGGACCGGGTGCTCCTCGTCCACGGCCTGTGGACCAACCGCGCGATCATGCTCTACCTCGCGCGCGCGCTCGCCGGGCAGGGGTTCGCGCCGCGCGCGATCGGCTACTTCTCCGCGCTCGACGAATTCGAGCGCAGCGCCGCGCGCGTCGCGCGCGCGATCGCCGAGAGTCCCGGCGAGCGCCTCCACATCGTCGGGCACAGTCTCGGCGGCCTGGTCGCCTTGCGCGCGCTCATGCGCCGGCCCGATCCGCGCGTGCGCCGCATGGTGATGCTCGGCTCGCCCGTCGCGGACTGCATGAGCGGACGGAAGCTCGCGCGCATGCGCTTCCTCGCCCCACTGCTCGGCGCAACGCGCACGCTGTGGGCGGACATGCCACCGCTCGACATTCCGCCGGGCGTAGAGGCGGGCGCGATCGCCGGCACGCGCCGGCTCGGGCTGGGCAGCGTCGTTCTGCGCCTCCCCGGGCCGAGCGACGGGGTGGTGCGGGTCGAGGAGACGCGGCACCCGCACCTCGCAGATCATCTCGTGATGCCGGTGGCGCACAGCGAGATGCTCGTGTCGCGCGCGGTCGCGGCGCAGGTCGCGGCCTTTCTCCGCAGCGGGCGCTTCGCCGCATGACCCGCCGCGGTGCGCTCCTCGTCGTCGCGGCCTGCGCGGCCCTGGTCGTCGGGGCGATCGGCGGTTGCGCGACGTTCTCGTACTATGGCCAGGCGGTGCTCGGCCATCTCGACGTGATGAACCGCGCGCACCCGATCGAGGCGCGGCTCGCCGACGGCGCGACCCCGCCCGAGCTGCGCGTGAAGCTCGCGCGCGTCCTCGAGATCCGGGAGTTCGCCACGAGCGAGCTCGGTCTGCCCGACAACGGCAGCTACCGCGCCTACGCCGACCTCGACCGGCCCTACGTCGTGTGGAACGTGTTCGCGGCGCCGGAGTTCTCGGTCGAACCGCGCCAGAGCTGCTTCCCGGTGGTGGGCTGCGTGAGCTATCGCGGCTACTACGGTCCGTCCGACGCGGAGGCTTTCGCCGCGGGCCTGCACGCCGAGGGCTACGACGTGTTCGTCTACGGCGTGCCGGCCTACTCGACGCTCGGCTGGTTCGACGACCCGGTGCTCAGCACGTTCGTGCGCTACCCGGACGCGGAGCTGGCGCGGCTCGTGTTCCACGAGCTCGCGCACCAGCTGGTCTACGTGAAGGGCGACACCATGTTCAACGAGTCCTTCGCCGTCGCCGTCGAGGAGGAGGGCGTCCGGCGCTGGCTCGCCCGGCACGGCGACGAGCGCGAGCGCGCCGCCTATGCCCAGCAGCGCGAGCGCCGCGCGGAGTTCATCGCGCTCGTGCTGCGCTACCGTGGACGGCTCGAGGCGTTCTATCGCGAGCCGTTGCCCGCGGATGCACGGCGCGCGGGCAAGGTGCGCCTGTTCGCGCAGATGCAAGCCGACTACCGCGCGCTCAAGGCGGAGCGCTGGGGCGGCTGGTCCGGCTACGACCGCTGGTTCGAGAAGGGCGTGAACAACGCGCAGCTCGCGTCGGTGGCCACGTACGAGGAGCTGGTGCCGGCCTTCCGCGCGCTCCTCGCGCAGGAAGGCGGCGACCTGGCGCGGTTCTATGGTGCGGTGAAGGGGCTCGCGCAGCTCGATCAAGGCGCGCGCGACGCGGCGCTCGCCGCGCTCACCCGCGACACCCCGCCGCCCCCGGCGGTGGTCGACGCCGGCAGGACCGGCCGATGAGCCGCGCCGCGGTCCCGGATCGCCTGCAGATCGACGAAGCGCGGTGAACGCCACGACTATTCGTGCCTGGCTGGTGGCTGCTGCCGTCGCGTTCCTCGCCGCGAATCCGATCGGCGCAGGCGCGCAGACGGAGAAGCCCGGCGCCGCGATGTCCTCCCAGGCATACCTCGAGTTGCTGCGCGCGGATCTCCGCCGGCAGAAAGCGGCCGTCATCGCAGCGGGGCTGGAGCTGTCCGACCGCGAGGCGGCCCCGTTCTGGCGCGTCTACCGGGACTACGAGGCCGACGTCGCGCGGATCGCCGACGGTCGATTCGCGCTGCTCAGGGAGTACGCGGAGAGCTATCAGGGGATGAGCGACGAGAAAGCGGCGGAGATCATGCAGCGCGCGTTCGCGCTCGACGGCGAGCGCGTCCGTCTGAAGGAGCGTTATTTCCCGCGCTTTGCAGCCGGCACGTCGTCGCGCATCGCCGCGCGCTTCTTCCAGATCGAAGGGCAGGTCGAGGCGCTGATCTTTCTGCAGCTCACGGCCGACCTGCCGCTCTTTCCCCGACCGGGCGCGCCGGGCGGGCCGGATCCGCTCCAGCCACGGTAGCGGCTATATCCGGCCCGGCTGCGCGGCGGCGCGCAGCGGCAGGAGCCAGGCGAGCGCGGCGAATTGCAGGGCCCCGATCGCCAGCAGCGCCGCCGTATACCCCTCCGGCGCGAAGCGACCGTCCACCGCCGGATAGGCGCGCAGCACCGCGCCGATTCCCCACTGGAACGCGAACGAAACCGTGAAGTGCGCGAAGTTCACCGCGGTGATGGCACGGCCCGACATCTCGGGCGGGAGCTGCGGTGTGATCAGGGCGAACGCGATCGCGCCCGAGATGACCGTGAAACCGTACACGCCGAGCACGGCCGCGCGCGGGAGCGCGACGTCGAACGCGATGCACAGGAAGGCGGCGAACGACACCCCGAGGCCGACCTTGTACGTCGTGAGCCGCGCGATGCCGTACGCGGCGAGCCGATCGGCAAAGCTGCCGAAGCACACCGACCCGACCGCGTAGGTCCCGGCGGTCACGAACAGCAGCCGCGCCGCGGCCTCGCGCCCGAGCCCGCCGACGTCGGCGAGCCAAGGTCCGAGCCAGAGGCCCTGGATCGCCTGGTACGCGCCATGCGTGGCGATGAACGGGAGCGCGATGCGCCAGAAGAGGGGCATCGCGAGGATCCGCCCGACGACCCGAAACTGCGCGCTCCAGGTCGCCCCCGCGCCGGGCAGCGGCTTTTCCGGCACGCAGACCGCGATCAGCAGCGCCGCGGCGAGCGAGGCAGCCGCCAGGCCGTAGAACAGCGCGCGCCAGCCCATGACACCGAGCGCCGCCTCGACCGGCGCGGTCGCCGCCAGGCCGCCCATCGCGCCGACGAAGATGAACCAGCCGCTCACCGTGGCCAGCCGCGCCAGCGGAAACCACAGCGTGAACGCCTTGATCGAACCCATCAGGCACGCCGAGACGCCGAGCCCGATGAGCGCGCGGCCGAGGGCGAGCGCCCCGAAGCCTTCCGCGATTCCGAATACCACTGCGCCGGCCGCGGTCACGCACAGGAGCGTGGCCACGACGCGGCGCGGGCCGTAGCGGTCGAGCAGCACGCCGAGCGGGAGCTGGAAGAGCCCGAAGGTGATGAAGTACGCGCTGGTGAGCAGCCCCAGGTCGGCCGCGCCGAACGCGAACTCGCGCGCGAGGTCCTTCGCGATGACCGCGTTGACGTTGCGGAAGAAGTAAGAGAGGAAGTAGCCGGTGACGAACGGCAGGAAGACGAGCCCGATCAGCCGCGCCGGAATCGGCGCAGCGGTTTCCGCCGCGGGCGCCGGGGCCGCCACTGCCGGAGTTCCTCTCGGGCCGGACGCCGCGACGGCTCAACCCTCGATGCGCGCGCCGCGGATGACCGTCTTGCCGGGATTCTCCGGCGCCGGGAACACGCTCATGTACTTGATGTTCTCGAACGGCACGAAGTGCAAGCAGCCGTCGGCTTCGATCATGAGCATCCGCTGCTTCAGGACCGCTTCCAGCATCAGCTCGGCGGCGATCTCGTTGTCGCGCTGCTGCGGGAAGCTCACCGAGAGCGTGGCTCCGTCGACGAAGTGGATGCGCAGTCCTCGGCTCGTCTCGGTCATCGGGCGTTCCTCGGTCACGACAGCGGGATCATCACGTGGCGCTGGTACGCCGGGCGCGCCTTCAGCCGGTCGTAGTACCGTGCGAGGTTCGCGTGCGCCGGCCGCTCGACCGGCAGGTTCATCCAGCGGTTCACGAAGCAGCCGAACGGGATGTCGCCCATGGAAAGCTCGCGGCCGGACAGGTACGGCTGCGACGCGAGCGCGTCGTCGGCGATCTTGAAGGTGTCGCCCGCCTGCTTGACCGCCGCCTCGACGGCGGCGCCGTCGCGCTTGTCCGCCGGCGTGCGGATGAGCTGCCAGAAGATCGTCGTGATCGGCGCGGCGAGCGTCGAGGTGACCCAGTCCATCCACTTTTCCGCGCTGTAGCCCTCCTCGAACGTGCGGATCGGACCGTGCTTCGCGTAGAGGTAGCGCACGATGGTGTTCGATTCCCACAGGACGAAACCGTCGTAGTCGATCGTCGGCACGCGGCCGTTCGGGTTCAGCGCCCGATACTCCGGCGTGTTGACCACGCCAAACGCCATGCCCGCGTCGACGCGCACGTGCGGGATCTTCAGCTCCGCGACCGCCCACATGACCTTCTGGACATTGATCGAGTTCACCCGGCCCCAGATCTTCAGCATCGCTCCTCTCCCCCTTTCCGATCCTCAGTTCGTCCGCCCGCGTCCGCGCCCGGCGTCCACGAGACCCGCTTCGACTGCGACGCGCCACAGCCCGCGGCGCGCGGCGTCGGGCGGTGCGATGCGCGCCCCGATTCCGCCGCCCGCGAGCACCTCGCGATAGCGCTCGCACAATACCGGATCGCCGATCACCGTGACGGTCGACCCGGCGAGGCCGCGAGCGGCGGCGTGCACCTCGTCCCCGATCAGCAGGCCCGACAGGTAGCTCGGCGCCTCGTCGGGCGCAAGCCGACCGAACAGGCCGAGCGTGCGTGTGCCGAACAGTCGGTGCAGCAGCCGGTCTTCACCGGAAAGCGTCGCTTCAAATCCGCGCCGGAACGCAGCGGGCGCATGCGCCGCGTCGACCGACATCAACCGCCCGAGGATCGAGTGCTCTCGCAGTACCGCGAACAGCTCGCCCGTCATGTGCGTGGCGAACGACTCGATCCGGCCGCCGGCGATCGTCACCCACTTGCTGTGCGTGCCAGGCAGGACGAAAACGCCGTCGGCAGCGTCGAGCGCGCCGAACACCTGCGTCTCCTCGCCGCGCATGACGTCGGGGACGCCGCTCGCGTCGACGCAGCTGACGCCAGGGACGATCGCGAGCCGCGCGCCGCCGGCCTCCACCCACGCGAGCCCGCGCGTGAATGCCTCGAATCCCGCGGGGCACGCGGCGTAGGGCGCCTCGATCCAGCCCTGCCGGCTGCCGATCATCCCGCTGGCGATCGCAGGCAGTGCGTGCGTCGGCCACTCGCCGCACGTCGCGCGGAACGCGGCGGCGAAGTCGCCGTTCGGGACCTTCAGGATACCGAGCGGCGCCGACGTCTCCGCGAGCACCGCACCCCCGTCTCCGAGCAGCCAGGCGCGGAGCGAGCTCGTGCCCCAGTCGAGCGCGACGAGCCGGGCGGTCAAAGCGGCGGGCGCTTCAAATGATCGGTGGCGTGCTGGAACGCGTGTGCGGCCCGCAGCGCGAGACTCTCCTGGTACTGCGGAGCGACGAGTTGCAGCCCGACCGGCAGCCCCTCGCGCGTGAAGCCGCAAGGCACCGACAGCGCGGGCTGCTGGGTGAGGTTGAACGGATAGCTGAACGGCGTCCACGTCGTCCAGTCGTCGGGGTCGACGTACTGCGGGCCGGCCGGAACGATGCGCGCCACCTCGAATGCCGGCACTGCGAGCACCGGCGTCGCGAGGAGATCCCACTTCTCGTGGAAGCGGCGCATGTGTTCGCCGAGCGCCTGGCGCGCGCCGACCGCATCGAGGTACTGCTCGAGGCTCCACTTCGAGCCCGCCTCGAACCAGCGCCGGAGCGGCGCCTCGACGAGCGCGAGCTTCGCCTCCGGCAGCCGGCGCAGCGCGTTGTAGGCGCCGCTCGTCCAGTGCACGTGGAATGCCTCGCTGCAATCGGCGAGTCCCGGATCGACCTGGTCGACCGTCGCGCCGAGCTCGGCGAGCTTCTGCACCGCCTCCGCCGCGCGTGCCTCGACCTCGGGATGCACGGCCTTCACGTAGCCGAGTCGCGGGCTGTACGCGATCCGCAATCCCTTCACGCCGGCTTCGAGTCCGCTGGTCCAGTCGGAATGGTCGTGGGGCAGGGCGTACCAATCGCGCGGATCGGGCCGCGCAAGGACATTCAGCATCAGCGCGCAGTCGGCGATCGTGCGGGCCATCGGGCCGACGTGCGCGACCGTGCCCATCGGCGAGAGCGGCCAGGCGGGCACGCGCCCGAAGTTCGCCTTGATGCCGGAGATGCCGGTGAAGGCGCACGGAATGCGGATCGAGCCGCCGCCGTCGGTCCCGACCGCGAGCTGGCCGAGGCCGGCCGCGACCTGCGCGGACGCACCGCCGCTCGAGCCGCCGGGCGTGCGGTCGAGGTGCCACGGGTTGCGCGTGATGCCGGTGAGCGCGCTGTCGGTGACGCCCTTCCAGCCGAACTCGGGCGTGCAGGTCTTGCCGAGGAGCACGGCGCCCGATTCGCGCAGGCGCGCGGTCGCCGGCGCGTCGTCCTTCCACGGGCCGGCCGGATCGATGGTCTTCGAGCCGCGCAGCGTCGGCCAATCCTTCGCGAGCACGAGGTCCTTGATCGACGCGGGAACGCCATCCACGGGGCCGGCAGGCGCGCCCTTCATCCAGCGCGCCTCGGACGCGCGCGCGGCGGCGAGTGCGCGGTCGGAGTCGACGAGGCAGTAGGCGTTCAGCTTCGGATTGAGCGCGTCGATGCGCGCGAGCACCGCGCGCGTCACCTCGACGGGCGAGAGTGTCTTCGCGCGGTAGCGTGCGACCAGCTCGGTCGCCGACGTGAAGCACAGCTCGACGCTCATCGCGTCTTCAGAACCCCACCGCGAGCGAATCGCGCCGCGCGTCGGAGGCGCACACGTAGCCGCCATCGACCTTCAGCGCGATCTGCGCGCAGCCGAAGTCCATGTAGCCCTCCGGCAGCTCCACCAGGCGATGGCCACGCCGCGCGAGCGCCTCGAGGGTTGCGTTCGGAAACCAGGGCTCCACGTTGATATCGAGCCCGGTCATGATGCGGAAGCGCGGGCCGTCGATCGCGGCCTGCGGGTTCTGACCGTAGTCGACCATGCGGACCATCAGCTGCGTGTGGCCCTGCGGCTGCATCGTGCCGCCCATCAGGCCGAAGCTCATCACGGGCACGCCGCCCTTCGTAACGAAGCCAGGAATGATCGTGTGATACGGGCGCTTCCGCGGCGCAACGCGGTTGGGATGGCCCTCGTTCAGCACGAAGCCCGCGCCGCGGTTCTGCAGGCTGATGCCGGTGCCGGGCACCACGACGCCCGACCCGAACCCCATGTAGTTCGACTGGATGAGCGAGACCATCATGCCTTCGGCATCGGCCGCGGTGAGATAGATCGTGCCACCCCGCGGCGGGGTGCCGTGGCCGAAGTCCTGCGCGCGCTTCATGTCGATCAGGCGCGCGCGCGCAGCGAGGTAATCGCGGTCGAGCAGCGCACCCGGCTTTACGTCCATCGCCACCGCGTCGGCGACGTAGCGGCGCGCGTCGGCGAAGGCGAGCTTCACCGCCTCGATCTGCAGATGCACGCTGTCGGGCGAGTCCACCGGCAGGCTCGCGACGTCGAAGTGCTGCAGCATGCCGAGCGCCATCAGGCAGACGATGCCCTGGCCGTTCGGCGGGATCTCGTGCACGGTATAGCCGCGGTAGTCCTGGGCGATCGTCCCGACCCAGTCGTTCGTGTGGGCGGCGAGGTCCGCGCGCGTTAGCGCGCCGTCGCACGCGGCGGCGTGCGCCGCGAGCTTCCCGGCGAGCTCGCCGTGGTAGAACGCCTTGCCGCGGGTCTCCGCGATCAGCTCGAGCGTCGTCGCAGCCTCGCGCAGCCGGAACAGCTCGCCGGCGCGCGGCGCCCGCCCGCCGGGCATGAACGCCTCCGAGTAGCCCGGCTGCACCTTGAGCTCGCGCGCCTGCAGCTCCCAGCGCTGCGCGACGAACGGCGAGACGAGGTAGCCGTCGAACGCGTACCGGATTGCCGCGTCGAACAACCGCTCGAACGGCAGACGCCCGAAGCGCTCCGAGAGCTCGACCCACGCCGACACGCAGCCCGGGACCGATACGCTGTTCCAGCCGCGCTGCGGGACGGTCTTCTGGCCGGCGAAATATTCCGGCGTCCATGCGGCCGGCGAGCGGCCCGAGGCGTTCAGCCCGTGCAGCTTCTGGCCGTCCCAGACGGTGGTGAAGAGATCCGACCCGATGCCGTTCGAGATCGGCTCGACGATCGTGAGCGTGATCGCGGTGGCAAGCGCCGCGTCCATCGCGTTGCCGCCCGCGGCGAGGGCCTGCAGCCCCGCCTGCGCGGCGAGCGGCTGCGAGGTCGAGACGACGTTGCGCGCGAGCGTCGGGCGGCGCGCGCTCAAGTAAGGGCTGGTGAGATCGCCGAGTTGCAGGGCCGGCGCGTTCGCGACCGCGTTCATGTCGTTCATGCGTTTTCGAAGTCGAGAGCGACGCGGCCGATGATCTTGCCGGCCTTCAGCTCGTCGAGCGAGCGGTTCACTTCGGTTGCGGGACGCGTCTCGACCGGCGTGGCCTTGAGCTTGCCCGAGCGCGCGAGCGCCACGACCTCGCGCAGCTCGTGCAGGTTGCCGACATAGGAGCCCATGATCGAGATTGCGCGCTGCGCGATCGGCGGCAGCGAGAAGGTGACTTCGCCGCCGAACAGGCCGACGAGCACGTAGCGGCCGCCCTTCGCGAGCGCGGCCGTGCCGAGATTGAAGGTCGCCGGCATGCCCACGAAGTCGAGGGCGCCCGCGACCGCCGCGCCCGAGACCTGGTGGATGTGGCCGAGCGCGGTCGGCAGGTCGTGCGAGTTCACCGTCTCGCGCGCACCGGCGGCCTTGGCGGCCGCGAACTTCGATGCGTCGACGTCGCACGCGATCACGCGCTCGATGCCGAGCGCGCGCAACGTCGAGAGCGCGATCAGCCCGAGCCCGCCGCAGCCGAGCACGACCACCCAGTCACGCCCGGTGAGCGCCGGCAGTTTCCGGATCGCGCTGTAGACCGTGAGTCCCGAGCAGGCGAGCGTGGCGGCGAAGCCCGCCTCGACGCCGTCGGCGTCGACGAGGTACTTCGCATCGGGCACCACGACATGCGTTGCGTAGGAGCCCGGCCGGAACACGCCGAGGAAGCGCTGCTGCAGGCAGTAGTTGTCCTGCTCCGCCTTGCACATCGTGCACGTGCCGCAGCCGATCCAGGGGTAGACGAGCTTCTGCTGCCCGACCGCGACGCCCTTCGCGTCGGGGCCGAGCGCCTCCACGGCGCCGAACGGCTCGTGGCCGAGCGTGAACGGCGGCACGCAGCCGCGATCCTTCACGTAGAACTTCTTGCCGCCGCCCAGATCGAAGTACCCGTCCCAGATGTGCAGGTCCGAGTGGCACACCCCGGAGCGCGTGACCCGCACCAGCACCTCCGTGCCCTGCGGCTTCGGGGTGTCCTTGACGACCCGCTGGAGCGGCTTGCCGTGTTCGACGACGTCGTAACTGATCATTGGCGTTCTCCACGATACGAGAGGGCAATAGCCGCCTTGCGACGCCCCCTCGCGCTCCCCGAAGCCAGGGAAAGCGATGCCTTCGGCAGCGGTTTCATCCTGGTTCCTTCGCAGCCGCGTGCAGCGACTGGTCGAGGTCCCACAGGATGTCGTCCAGCGTCTCGATTCCGACCGACACGCGGATCATCTCCGGCAGAACGCCCGCTTTCACCTGGTCCTCCTCGGTCATCTGGCGATGCGTCGTCGAAGCCGGATGGATCACCAGCGTCTTCGCGTCGCCGATGTTCGCGAGGTGGCTCATGAAGGTCGCGGCGTCGATGAATTTCTCGCCCGCGGCCACCCCGCCCTTGATCCCGAACGAGAGCAGGCCACTCGCGCCCTTCGGCATGTACTTTCGAGTGAGCTCGTAATACTTGTTTCCCGGCAGGCCGGGGTAGTTCACCCAGGTCACCTGTGGATGCGCCGACAGGAACTCCGCAACCTTGAGCGCATTCGCGCAATGGCGGTCCATGCGCACCGGCAGCGTCTCCAGGCCCTGCAGCAGCATCCAGGCGTTGAACGGCGCGAGCGCCGGGCCGAAGGTGCGCATCGTCTCCATCCGGCAGCGCATCGTGTAACCGAAGTCGCCGAAGGTCTCGTGGAAGATGACGCCGTGGTAGCCGGTCGAGGGCGTCGTCATCCCCGGGAACTTGCCGTTGCCCCAGGGAAACTTGCCCGACTCGACGATCACGCCGCCCATCGTGGTGCCGTGGCCGCCGATGTACTTGGTCGCCGAGTGCACCACGATGTCGGCGCCCCAGTCGAGCGGCCGGCAGAGGTAGGGCGAGGGCACCGTATTGTCGACGACGAACGGCACGCCGGCCTCGCGCGCGATCGCCCCGATGGCGGCGATGTCGACGACGTTGATCGACGGATTGCCGAGCGTTTCCGCGTATAGCAGCTTGGTGCCCGGCCTGAGCGCCCGCCGGAAGTTCTCCGGGTCGTCCGCGTCGACGAACGTCGCGTCGATGCCGAACTTCTTCAGGTTCACGCCGAGCAGCGTATGCGTGCCGCCGTAAAGCGTCGCGGCGGAGACGACGTGGTCGCCCGCCTCGAGCAGCGTCATGAGCGCGACCGCTTCGGCGGCCTGGCCGGTGGCCGTGGCGAGCGCCGCGCGCCCGCCCTCGAGCGCCGCCATGCGCTCCTCGAACACCGCCACCGTCGGATTGGAGATGCGCGAGTAGACGTTGCCGAACGTCTGCAGGTTGAAGAGGCTCGCCGCGTGCTCGGCCGAGTCGAAGACGAACGAGGTCGTCTGGTACAGCGGCGCCGCGCGCGCGCCCGTGGCCGGGTCCGGAATCTGGCCGGCGTGCAGCGCGAGGGTCTCGAAGCCGAAGGTGCGGTCGGGCATAGCGTCAGTTCGCGATGTATTTCGGCCGCTTCGCCGAGATGACCCTGGTATTCACGCCGGCCCAGTTGAGGCCGCCGAACAGCCGCGCATGCTCGATTTTCACGCAGCGATCCATCACCGTCTCGAGCCCGGCGGCCTCCGCCTTGCGCGCGGCTTCCGCGTTCGTCACGCCGAGCTGCTGCCAGAAGACCTTGGCGCCGATCGCGATCGCGTCGTCGGCGATCGGGCCGACGTCGGCGCTCTTGCGGAACACGTCGACGATGTCGACCTTCCCGGGAATGTCGCGCAGCGACTTGTAGCACTTCTGCCCGAGGATCGCGTCGTAGCGCGGGTTCACCGGGATCGCCGTGTACCCGTGCTCGAGCAGGTACTTCGCCGCGAAATAGCTCGGCCGGAACCAGTCGGCGGACAGGCCCACCACCGCGATCGCCTTGCTCGTTGCAAGGATGCGGCGCAGACCGGGGATGTCGTCGACCATGAGGGGCTCGCGGGCGGGAGGCCCGATTGTAGCCATTCCGGGCCGGCGTAAGTCTGGCGCAAGCTTCCCGTCAGAGGCCCGTAAGCGGGACGCGCTAAAGTGCAATACTGAGAATTTGGCCCCACGGCCACCCCGGATTCGATCAAAGGAGGCAGTGCAATGACCCGATTCAGCCGCATCCTCAAGACGGCGTTCCTCGTTCTGGCTGTCGCCGTCGCGGCGGGGTGCTCGGGCGGGACGCACTCGCGCGGCCAGTTCAACGGGTACGTCGTCGGCGTCGGCGCCGAGGACATCGAGAGCAAGATGGGCAAGCCGGTGAGCATCGACGCGGCCAATCCCGACAAGCCGCGCTGGGTCTACCAGAAGAAGACCTTCGACCCGGACAACTTCAATCAGGTCGACGAGAAGACGATCATCATTCTCGAGAAGAAGAACGGCAAGCTGGTCGGCGTGGACGTGCTCTTCGGCTGACCGGCCCCCGGTCGATCCCCGCGTGGGCGGTGCGCGACGCACCGCCCTTTTTCTTTGTGCGGCGCTCCGGGATTAGAATCCGCCAGCCTCGGTCACCCTCCAGGAGCCCCGCATGTTCGTCGAAGAGCGCATCTACACGCTGCACCCCGGCAAGACGCCGGCCTACCTGAAGCTCTACCAGGAGGAAGGGCTGGCGATCCAGACGCGAATCCTGCCGGCGATGGTGGGCTACTACACGACCGAGATCGGGACGCTCAACATCGTCGTGCACATGTGGGCGTACGAGGACCTCAAGCAGCGCGCCGAGTACCGCGCGAAGCTGATGGCCGACCCCGGCTGGCAGGCGTACATCCCCAAGGTGACGGCGTTCATCCAGCACCAGGAGACGCGCGTCATGAACCCGGCCCCGTTCTTCGCCGCGAAGCTGGAGGCGATGATCAAGGCCGCCAAGAGCGTCGGCTGAGCGGGAGAGCGATCATGGGCGTACGCGAAAATTTCATCGACGGCGCATGGGTTGCGGGCGAGCGCGCGGCGCCGGACATCAACCCGTCCAACACCGGCGACGTGGTCGGCGAGTACGCGCATGCGAGCGCGGCGCAGATCGACGCCGCGATCGGCGCGGCCGTCGCGGCGTTCCCGGCCTGGTCGCGCGGGAGCGTGCAGGCGCGCGCCGACGCGCTCGACAAGATCGGCACCGAGATCCTCGCGCGCCGCGAGGAGCTGGGGATGCTCCTCTCGCGCGAGGAAGGCAAGACGAAGCCGGAGGGCATCGGCGAGGCGGGGCGCGCCGGTTACCTCTTCAAGTTCTTCGCCGGCGAGTGCCTGCGGCTCGCCGGAGAGCTCGTGCCTTCGGTGCGGCCGGGGATCGGCGTCGAGATCACACGCGAGCCGGTCGGCGTCATAGGCATCATCACGCCGTGGAATTTCCCGATCGCGATCCCGGCCTGGAAGATCGCGCCGGCGCTCGCGTACGGCAATTGCGTCGTGTTCAAGCCCGCCGATCTCGTCCCCGGGAGCGCCTGGGCGCTCGCCGAGATCATCGCGCGCAGCGGCATCCCGAAAGGCGTGTTCAACCTGGTGATGGGTCGCGGGTCGGTCGTCGGCGAGAAGCTGGTCAATGACCGGCGCATCGACGCGGTGTCGTTCACCGGGTCGCAGGCGGTCGGCAAGGGCGTCGCCGTCGCCTGCGCGCAGCGGCTGGCGAAGGTGCAGCTCGAGATGGGCGGCAAGAACCCGCAGGTGGTCCTCGACGACGCGGACCTCGACGTCGCGGTGAACTGCGCGCTGCAGAGCGCGTTCTACTCGACCGGGCAGCGCTGCACAGCGTCCAGCCGCCTGATCGTCACGCAAGGCATCCACGATCGCTTCGTCGCCGCCCTCACGGCCAAGCTCGGCGCGCTCAAGGTCGACGACGCGCTGAAGGACGGCACCGACATCGGGCCGGTCGTGGACCAGAAGCAGCTGGAGCAGGACCTTGCAGTACATAGACATCGGGAAACGCGAGGGCGCCAGGCTCGCGGCCGGAGGCGTGCGCCTCGAGCGCCCGACGCCCGGTTTCTATCTCCAACCGGCGCTCTTCACCGAGACCAGCCCCTCGATGCGGATCAATCGCGAGGAGATCTTCGGGCCGGTCGCGTCGGTGATCCGGGTAAAGGACTACGACGAGGCGCTGGCGGTCGCGAACGACACGCCGTTCGGGCTGTCATCGGGGATCGCGACCACCTCGCTGAAGCACGCCGCGCACTTCCGGCGCAACTCGGCGGCGGGGATGGTGATGGTCAACCTTCCCACCGCGGGCGTCGACTACCACGTGCCCTTCGGCGGCCGCAAGGAGTCGAGCTACGGGCCGCGGGAGCAGGGGCGCTACGCGATCGAGTTCTACACTACGGTCAAGACCGCGTACGTCCTCGCGGGCTGAGCGATGCAGCACGAGCTGAAGGTACGCACCGCCGCGCAGATACTCGTCGACGCGCTGAAAGTGCACGGCGTCGACACCGCCTTCTGCGTTCCCGGCGAGAGCTATCTCGCAGTGCTCGACGCGCTCTACGACGCGCGCGACGCAATTCGCCTGATCGTCGCGCGCCAGGACGGTGGTGCCGGATACATGGCGGAGGCGTACGGCAAGTTCACCGGCAGGCCCGGCATCTGCTTCGTCACGCGCGGCCCGGGCGCGACCAACGCATCGATCGCGGTGCACACCGCCTTCCAGGATTCGACGCCGATGATCCTCTTCATCGGCCAGGTGGGCACCGATTTCGTGGAGCGCGAGGCGTTTCAGGAGATCGACTACCGCCGGATGTACGGCCAGATGGCGAAGTGGGTCGCCTCCATCGACCGCGCCGACCGCGTGCCCGAATACCTGAGCCACGCCTTCCACTGTGCGATGTCGGGCCGCAAGGGCCCCGTGGTGCTGGCGTTGCCCGAGGACGTCCTCGTCCAGACGGCGGCGGTGTCGGACACCGATCCCTACCGCGAGGTGCAGGCGAGCTCCGCCGCGTCCGACATCGAACGACTGCGTGCGCTGCTCGCGGCCGCGCAGCGTCCGTTCGTCATCGCGGGCGGCAGCGGCTGGAACGAGCGCGCATGCGCGGACCTGCAGCGCTTCGCCGAGGCGAACGCCTTGCCGGTCGGCTGCGCCTTCCGCTTTCAGGACGTGTTCGATAACCGGCACGCGAACTACGCCGGCGACGTCGGCATCGGCATCAACCCGAAGCTCGCCGCGCGCATCAAGGACGCCGACCTCGTGCTGGCGATCGGGCCCCGGCTCGGCGAGATGACGACCGGCGGCTACACGCTGCTCGCACCGCCGCGCCCGGTGCAGAAGCTCGTGCACGTGCACGCCGGCGCCGAGGAGCTCGGCCGCGTCTATCAGGGCGACCTGCTGATCAATGCCGGCATGCCGCAGATCGCGGCCGCGCTGGCGGCGATGCCGCCCGTCGATGCGGCGGGGTGGCGAGCCGCGACGCAGGCCGCAAACGCGGACTATCGCGACTGGACGACGCGTCGCGACAACCCCGGCCGCGTGCAGATGTGGGAGATCGTCGACTTCCTCGGCCGGCGACTGCCGGAGAACGCAATCCTCGCCAACGGCGCCGGCAACTTCTCGGGCTGGTTCCACCGCTTCTACCGGCACGGCCGCCTCCATACGCAGCTCGGGCCGACCTCCGGCGCGATGGGCTACGGGGCGCCGGCCGGCGTGGCGGCGAAGATCGCGGCGCCTGATCGCGTGGTGATCTCGATCAACGGCGACGGCGACTTCCTGATGAATGGCCAGGAGATCGCGACCGCGGTGCAGTACAACGCGGCGGTGATCTTCATCGTCGTCAACAACGGCATGTACGGCACGATCCGGATGCACCAGGAGCGCGACTATCCGGCGCGCGTGTACGGGACCGATTTGCGCAACCCCGATTTCGCCGCGTACGCGCGCGCGTTCGGCGCGCATGGGGAAACCGTCGAGGAGACCGCCCAGTTCGCGCCGGCTTTCGAGCGGGCGCTCGCCGCCGGCAAGCCCGCGCTGATCGAGATCCGGATCGATCCGCAGGCCATTACCACCCAGACCACGCTCGATGCGTTGCGCGCCAAGGCGATGAAGCGCTGAACAGCGGGACGACAACCAGGAAGAGGCACCGATGAGGCAATCGATTCGACTCGTCGCCGCAGTGCTGCTCGCGCTTTGCGTGGGCGTCGCCGGCGCCCAGCAGTGGCCCACGAAGCCGGTCAAGCTCGTGGTGCCGTTCCCGCCCGGCGGCTCGGTCGACCCGCTCGCGCGGCTCCTCGGCACCAAGCTCTCCGAGTCGCTCGGGCAGCAGTTCATCATCGAGAACAAGCCCGGCGCGTCGGGCTCGATCGGCACCGCGTTTGCGGCGAAGTCGCCGCCCGACGGCTACACGTTCGTGTTCGTGTTCGACACGCACGCGGTGAATCCGTACCTCATCCCGAAGATGCCGTTCGACACGGTGAAGGATCTCGCGCCGGTGATGCTGGTCGGCACCGCGCCGATGGCACTCGCGACCGGCGCGGGCAAGCCTTACAAGACCTGGGCGGACGTGGTGAAGGCGGCGAAAGCGAAGCCCGACAGTGTCACCTTCGGCACGATAGGCAACGGCAGCCTCGGCCACCTCACGATGACGCTCGTCCAGCAGGCCGTGGGTGTGAAGCTCGTGCACGTGCCGTACAAGGGCGGCGGGCCGATGACGCAGGACGCGCTCGGCGGTCAGGTGGAGCTCGCGGTTGGCTCGGTGGCAGTGCTCGCCTCGCACGTGAAAGGCGGCAAGCTGCGCGCGGTCGCGGTCACCGGCGACAGGCGCTCGGTCGCGATGCCCGACGTGCCGACGCTCGCCGAGCAGGGGCTGCCGGGCTTCTCCGCGCTCGCGTGGTGGGGCGTCTTCGCGCCGGCCGGCACGCCGAAGCCGATCCTCGACAAGTTCCACGCCGAGCTCGTGAAGGCAATCAACCTGCCGGACGTGCGCAAGACGCTCACCGAGACGCTCGGGATGGACATCGTCGCCGCGAGCCCCGAAGCGACGCAGAAGTTCCTGCTCGGCGAGATGGCGCGCTGGGGAAAAGTCGTGAAGGACAACGACATCAAGCAGGACTGACGCGGCGCGCTTCGCGTCCGCACCGGCGCGGGCCGGTTACCCTCGACCAGCTTCCCGCGGATGGCCTTGATCGTGACGGTGTACCGGATCGCGAGGTCGATTTCCGTGTAGACGACCGGCCAAGGCGCCCGGCCCGAGGACCTCGCTGGTCGCGCATCCGCCTACGCGGTCGGTTACAGCCATGGCAGCCGCGCCGGGTCGGCGCGCGCCGAAAGCGCGCTTGCCGCGAAGATCGCACCTGGGGTGGAGTCCGCCCACGCGGCGGTGGAGCCGCTCATTCGCACGGGATTCGCCTCCCGCCGCAGATCACCGTGTCGGAGGGATCGCAAACGATCGTGGAATTACCGCAGGTCACCGTCCTCAACTTGCGTTGAGCCTCGCGACGCACGCCGGACGTCCGCCCATCGACTACGAAGCTCGCCGCGCGGTACCCGCCCTGGAACGTCCGCGCCTCCTTGCCCGCGGCCAGGCGCATCCGCTCGGGAAAGGCGCTCGCCCCCTCGGGCTGACCATAAAAGAAAAACGCCCTCGGGTCGGAGCCGTTCGGCCCGGGCCAGAGGGTCACCAGCGACGGATCCGGGACGCCCGAGACGGCTTGCTGGTAGTAGCCCATCGCGATGACGCGCACGAGATTCACCGCGGGCGACCGTACCACCAGCCACTCGACGGGCTCGTACGCCATCAGGACGAGGCAAACCGGCGCCTCCGCGTACTTCACTTCGACCCGAACGCTGCCCGCCCTCCGATCGGCGCCACGACCGTGGCGCGCACCCTCGCCTTCGTAGACTCCGACCGCGTGCACTTCGTAATTGGCTGACGTCCCGCAAGGGGAGGGCGGGGGCGATTGCGCTTCGGTCCGTCGAACCGTTCGATCGGGTTGTGCCCCGACGGTCACGGAGCCACTCGCCGCTGGAAGCGGCCCTACAAAGCGCTCCTGCCATCCCTTCTCGGGATCGAAGCTCCATCTCGTGAGCCGGGGAAAGTCCGTGAAAAGCGGATACGCGCTGACCGGCTTGGCGCCTTGGGCATATGCGACGAACCCCGCAGGCAGCGGGAAGCGAAACGGCTTGGTTCCGAAGTTTGCGGCCCATTGATCGCCCGGACACGCGTCCGACGGCCGTAGGGAGGCTGTCAGCACGTACTCCGTATCATGAACGAGGGCTAGTCCGCCTGCACTCCCCGGCGCGCCGCGCACCCAGCGCCCGTCGATGCTGTAGTGCAGTCGGCCGGCATCGAGATCCATTGCCAGTCCGACTATCGAGCCGTTGCGCAGGCTGCGCCGCGCGGTCGCGTCCAGCACCGGGATCCCCGTTCCTGAAAGGTGGCTCGGGGGTGCAAGGAGCCGACCGATTGGCGACGGTGCGAGCGACATCACGCCGACGTTCGTCTCCTCTCCAGGCGGCTGATTTGGGCCCGGGGTTTTTAGTTCCAGCTCGACATAGACCTTGCCGCTCAAAAATGCGCGGTTCGCCTTGAATGTCCCATACGTGGTGGTGCGCGCGCAGTTATTCACCGAAAGGCCGTCCGGACCGGTCCCCCGACCCCATCGGCAGGGCGAACCCGACCTTGCCGAGATCCGCGATCAGGGCTTCGGTGGCTGGCGGAACGATGGTCGATGTTCCGTCTACCGTGATCTCGGCACCCCTGTACACCGCCTGCACTGTGGTGGGGGGCCTACCGGTCAGTCGCGTGATCGCGGGGAACGCATCGTGGAACGCGCGCACGTCGCCAGATAGGAAGAGCGGCCTTACGCCGACCACCGGATCCTCGCGGTAAACGATCGCTTGCGTGCCGCGAGGGAGTTCCGAGAGAAACTGCTGGTAGTGCCCC
Organism: uncultured beta proteobacterium; assembly: GCA_963747775.1. Lineage (GTDB taxonomy): Bacteria > Pseudomonadota > Gammaproteobacteria > Burkholderiales > SG8-39 > JAGVSZ01. Next base: position 256,410 of record CAVVGT010000007.1, on the reverse strand, counting down.
TGCGCGATCACCTTGGCCAGGCGGACGCCGGCCGCCACGTGGACATCCCAGAAAACGGAACTGTAGGCGCCGAGGACCAGGACGACGGGCTTTCCGGTAGCAGCCACGTCGATTTTCACCGAAGGCACCGGCGCCATCCCCGGGACGGCTTCGACCGGTGGCCGCGAGCCCCTGCCACCAGCGCCTTCATAGAGGAACACCGCGTGCACGTCCGCGTCGCCCGCGGCGACATCCTGTTGAGTGACGTCGAGCGGGTTGACCACCGTCGGCTGCTTCGGCAGTGGCAGTATTGCAGTCCGCTGCGCGCTGACGAGCCCGCTGGCGATGAGCATGACGACCGCAAAGCCGCAGGGCAGCCAGCGCGACGCACAGCCCTTTGTGCGGGATCCCGGACGGCTGAGACGATCGCCGCGCGGCACGCGTACGCCTACGATTTAGATGAGATCAGTGATGAAGGATCTTCGACAGGAACTGGACCGCGCGCTCGGAACGCGGCTTGCCGAAGAAGTCGTCCTTCTTCGCGTCCTCGACGATCTCCCCGCGGTCCATGAAGATCACGCGGTGTGCGACCTTGCGCGCGAAGCCCATCTCGTGCGTGACGACCATCATGGTCATGCCTTCCTGCGCGAGTCCGACCATGACGTCGAGCACTTCGTTGATCATCTCCGGGTCGAGCGCCGACGTGGGCTCGTCGAAGAGCATCGCGATCGGATCCATCGAGAGCGCGCGGGCGATGGCCACGCGCTGCTGCTGGCCGCCGGAGAGCTGACCCGGGTGCTTGTGCGCGTGCTCCTTCAGTCCGACGCGATCCAAGTACTTCATGCCGCGCGCGAGGGCCTCGTCCCGGCTGCGGCCGAGCACCTTGACCTGGGCAAGTGCCAGGTTGTCGCTGACGGTCATGTGCGGGAACAGCTCGAAGTTCTGGAACACCATCCCGACGCGCGAGCGCAGCTTCGGCAGGTTGGTCTTCGGGTCGGCGACCGAGATGCCGTCGACGATCACGTCGCCCTTCTGGAACGGCTCGAGCGCGTTGACGCACTTGATGAGCGTCGACTTCCCGGAGCCCGAAGGGCCGCACACGACGACCACCTCGCCGTTGTCGACATTGGTCGTGCAGTTGGTAAGGACCTGAAACGTCCCATACCACTTGCTGACGTTCTTCATCTCGATCATTGCCATGGGGACACCCGCGTCACATCCGACCGGGCACGGCGAGCTTCACCTGCAGCCGCTTGACCTGGTAGGAGAGGAAGTAGCTGATGACGAAGTACACCAGCGCCACGAACAGGTACATCTCGACCAGCCGGCCGTCGCGCTGCGCCACCTTGCTCGCCGCGCCGAGGAAGTCGGTGATCGAGAGCACGTAGACGAGCGAGGTGTCCTGGAACAGGATGATCGTCTGAGTGAGCAACACCGGCATCATGTTGCGGAAGGCCTGCGGCAGCACGATCTGCGCCATCGTCTGCCAGTAATTCAGGCCGAGCGCGTAGCCCGCCCACACCTGGCCGCGCGGGATCGACTGGATGCCGGCGCGCATGATCTCGCAGTAGTACGCCGCCTCGAACAGCGTGAAGGTGATCACCGAGGACAGGATCGCGCCGACCTTCACCGGCTCGTTCGCGCCGATGATCCAGGCGCCGATGTAAGGCACTAGAAAATAGAACCAGAAGATCACCAGCAGCAGGGGCACCGAGCGCATCAGGTTCACGTAGCCGCCCGCGACCAACGAGACCGCCTTGATGCTCGAAAGCCGCATCATCGCGAGCAGCGTGCCGAGGATGATGCCGCCGGTCATCGCCAGCACCGTCAGGGTGAGCGTGAACGTCATGCCCTCCCTGAAGAGGTACCCAGCGGAGCGCTGGATGACGTCCCAGTCGAAGCCGGTGAACATGGCTAACCCTCACCCCTAGCCCCTCTCCCCCGCCTCGCGGCGCGGGAGAGGGAAACGTCGTGCGCTATTCGCTGACGCGAACGCATGGAGGTCAATGCCCCGCCTGCGGCGCGCCGCCGGCGGCGATCAGCCCCGGCACCGCGATCTTGCGCTCGAGCCAACGCATGCCGAGCACGACGACGATGTTCACCAGGATGTAGATGACCGTCGCGGCGGTGAACGCCTCGAACACCTGAAAGCTGAACTCCTGCATCGCCCGGGCGCGCGCCGTGAGCTCCATCAGGCCGATGGTCAACGCGACCGACGAGTTCTTGATGATGTTCAGGAACTCCGAGGTGAGCGGCGGCATGATGATGCGGTAGGCCTGCGGCAGCAGGACGTAGCGGTAGGCCTGAGGCATGTTGAGACCGAGCGCGGTGCCGGCCATGTTCTGGCCGCGCGGCAGCGACTGGATGCCCGCGCGCACCTGCTCGGCCACGCGCGCGGCGGTGTAGAACCCGAGGCACAGCACCGCCGGGACGAACGCGGCCCAGGGGGGCGGCATCTGCTTGATCGTGTCGCCGAGCGCCTTCGGCACGAGCTCCGGGAGCACGAAGAACCACAGGAACATCTGCACCAGGAGCGGGATGTTGCGGAACAGCTCGACGTATGCGTTGCCGAGGCGCACCGCCCACTTGATCGGCGTGGTGCGGATCACGCCGAGCGCCGAGCCGATGCCGAGCGCAAGCACCCAGGCGAGGAGCGCCGTCGCGAGCGTCCAGCCGAGGCCCGCGATGAGCCAGGACATGTAGGTCCCGACGCCGTCGGGCGCGGGCTGCCAGAAGATGCGCCAGTTCCAGTTGTAGTTCAACCTGGCTCCTCCCCGAGGCGCCGCGCGGAGCGAGCGGCGCGCGGTCAAGCTACCACAAAAAAGCGGGGGGACCCGAAGGTCCCCCGCTCGAAGCTTCGCGCGCCGGCGCGCGGCGCGTCGCCAGCCACTATTGATAGACCGCCGGGTCTCCCGAGTCGGTCGGGTTCGCGACGACCTTCTTGAACGGTGCGCTCATCGGCACGTTCAGATTGATGCCCTTGGGCGGCACGGGCTTCTGGAACCACTTCTCGTAGATCGGGTTGATCTGGCCGCTCTTGAAGGTCTGGCTCATCGCGTTGTCGACGACCTTCTTGAACGCGGGATCTTCGCGTCGCAGCATGATGCCGTAGGGCTCGACCGTGTAGGCCTCGGTGCCGATGACCCAGTCGCCCGGGTTCTTGGCATTGGCGACGAGCGAGTACAGCAGGATGTCGTCCATGAAGAACGCGGCGGCGCGTCCGCTGTCGACCATCAGGAACGCCTCGGCGTGGTCCTTGGCGGCGACGATGTTCATGCCGAGATTCTGCTTCGCGTTCTCCTCCGTGAGCCACTTGATGTTGGTGGTCCCGGAGGTCGACACGACCGTCTTGCCCTTGAGGTCGGCGAGCTTGTTGATGTTCGACGCCTTCTTCGCCACGTAGCGGTTCGCGGTCACGAAGTGCGTGATCGTGAACGCCACCTGCTTCTGGCGCTCCAGGTTATTGGTCGTCGACCCGCACTCGAGATCGATCGTGCCGTTCGCCATCAGCGGGATGCGGGTGGCCGACGTGACCGGGTTGAGCTTGACATCGAGCTTCGCCAGCTTCAGCTCGGCCTTGACTGCGTCGACGATCCGCATGCAGAGGTCCATCGCGTAGCCGACGACCTGCTGCTTGTCGTCGTAGTACGAGAACGGGATCGAGGTGTCGCGATGCCCGAGCGTGATGCTGCCCGAGTCCTTGATCTTCTTGAGCGTGCCGGTCAGCTCCTGGGCGAGCGCCGGCTGCGCCAGCGCAAGCGCGAGCGCCGCGGCGGGGAGGGCAAGTATTCGCATTGCGTCCTTCTCCTGTGGATGCGGCGCCGGTCGGTTCCGGCGTCCGGGTCGGGTTTCTCTCGGGTGATCCGAGGCGAACCGGGATTCTAGGCAGTCCCGAGAGGCTTGTCCAAGCCCGGCCCGGGCGGCCCCGGACGGCGCGCCCGGTCCCACCATCCGACGCAGGCCCCGGCCAGCGCCGCGGTCGCATCGACGCACCGCGAGCGCACCGGGGACGCAATCCGGTCGAGGGCGACCGGCACCTCGGTGCAACCGAGAACCACCGCCCCCGCGCCGCGCTCGAGCAGGGCGCCGACGGCTCGCTCGAGCAGCCGTCCCCCCTCGTCGACCGCCCCCGCTTTGACCTGGCCGATGCCCGGAGTCACCAGGTCGCGCATCTCGGCGTCCGTCGGCGTCGCGCAAACGAGTCCCCGCGCGGCGAACCGGCGCGGATAGATGCCCGCAGCGAGCGTTCCGCTCGTGGCGACGAGCGCGAGGCGCGCGCCCGGGCCCGCGATCCGCGCCGCCGCGTCGGCCGCGGCGTCGGCGATGTGGAGGATCGGCACCGGGCTCGCGGCGGCGAGCTCGTCGTACCAGGCGTGCGCGGTGTTGCAGGGAATGGCGATCGCCCGTGCGCCGGCTGCCGTGAGCGTCTGGAGGCCCGCGAGCAGGGCCGGCAGGGGCGAGGCGCCGCCGTGGAGGAGGGCCGCGGTGCGATCGGGCACCTGCGGCACCGCGTAGATCAGAAGCGGGACGTGCTCCTGGTCGCGCGCCGCGGGCGTCAGGGCGATCAGCTTTGCGTAGAAGTCGGCCGTGGCGAGCGGGCCCATGCCGCCGAGCACGCCGAGCATCGTCGCGTCCGTCAGAAGACGATCACGCCGCGCGCGTTCTTGCCGGCTTCCAGATCGGCGAACGCCTGAGGCGCCTCGTCGATCCCGTAGCGGTGCGTGATCAGCTCGTCGAGCTTCAGCCTTCCGGCCCGATACAGCCCCAGCAGCCGCGGAAAATCCTCGCGGGGGCGCGCCGAGCCGAAGTAGCTGCCGGTGAGCGTCTTCTCCTCGAAAGTCAGCGCGGGCGGCCGCACCGCGACGCTGTCCTCCCCGCGCGTCACTCCGACCACCACCGCCTTACCGCCCTTGCGCAGGCTGCGGAAGGCCTGCTCGATCGTCTTGCCGAGGCCGATGCACTCGAAGCAGTAGTCGGGCCCGCCGCCGGTGAGCTTCTTCGCCGCCTTGACGACGTTTTCTTCCTGCGCCGCATTGATCGTGTGCGTCGCGCCGAACGCCCTGGCGAGGTCGAGCTTCGCAGCGCTCACGTCGACCGCGACGATCGGGTTCGCGCCGGCGATCGCCGCGCCCTGGATCACGTTCAGCCCGACCCCTCCGGTGCCGATCACCATCACCGCCGCGCCGGGCTCGACGCGCGCGGTGTTGAACACCGCGCCGACGCCGGTCATCACGCCGCAGGACACGAGCGCCGCACGGTCGAGCGGTACGCTCTTGTCGACCTTGACGAGGTTGTCGACCGACAGCGTGGCGTACTCGGCCATCACGCCGCACGCGGAAAAGACGTAGACCGGGCTTCCCGCCCGGTCGCGCGCCGGCGTCGTGCCGTCGGGAAGCGTGAAGAGGGTTTTGGCGGCGCTGTCGCACAGGTGCGGCTTGCCGATCACGCACCAGCGGCACTTGCCGCACATGTGGACGAAGGAGCTGACGACGTGATCGCCCGGCGCGAGGTCGGTCACGCCGTCGCCGATCTCGGTCACGACGCCGGCCGCCTCGTGGCCGAGGACGAGCGGCAGCTGCATCTGGATGGTGCCGTTGGTGGCCGAGAGGTCGCTGTGGCACACGCCGCACGCGCCGATCTTCACGGTCACCTCGCCGCGGCGCGGGGCCGCGACCTCGATCTCCTCCACCACGACCGGCTGGTTGAGCTCGCGGCAGAGCACTGCCTTGGCCTTACGGGACATGCACGCTGCTCCTGCATCAATTCCGGCGGATGGTAGCCCATCTGGCTGACTGACCGCCGCGCGCGTGCGCGTGTATAAGGTGACCGATACAAGCAGGCATAAGCAGGGGGGCGGGATGGCGGAGTTCTGGGTGATCCGCGACGGTGAGCGGATCGGGCCCTTCGCGGAGGCGGAGATCCTCCGCAGCTACGAAAGCGGGGCCCTGCAGGGCTCCGATCTGCTCTGGGCGCCAGGCATGGCGAGCGGCGCCACAGTCGACGAGGCGTTCGCGCAAATGCGCAAGGCGATCCTGACCTCCTCGGGGCCGCTCGCGCTGACGGAGATCGCTCCGCCGCCGGCGCCGGCCGTTCCGCCCCACGTCCCGCCGCCAGCGGCTGTCGCGCTTCCCGTGGAGAGTCCGCGCACCCCGGCCGGCGGTCCGAAGCGGGGCAGGCTGGTGGCGTTGGCCGTGCTCATCGCGCTCGCCCTCGCGTTCGCGGCATTCCACTTTCTCGCGTGACGCGGCGTCGCGGCCGCGGCACCGAACCCCTGCTTGCTACGGCGTCACGCTGGGGAACCCGCGCCCGGCGACATAGCCGACCGGCACTCATGCCGGCACCGGCCGTTTCGCCGACGCAGCCGGCTTCTTCGCCAGCACCGCGCGCAGGTACTGGCCGGTGTAGCTCCCTTCCGTTGCAGCGACCTCTTCCGGCGTGCCCTGCGCGATGACGCGCCCGCCGCCGTCGCCGCCCTCGGGGCCGAGATCGACGACCCAGTCCGCGGTCTTGATCACGTCCAGGTTGTGCTCGATGACGACCACCGTGTTGCCGTGGTCGCGCAGGCGGTGCAGCACGCGCAGCAGCAGATCGATGTCGTGGAAGTGCAGCCCGGTGGTGGGCTCGTCCAGGATGTAGAGCGTGCGACCGGTGTCGCGCTTCGAGAGCTCGAGCGCGAGCTTCACACGCTGCGCCTCGCCGCCGGAGAGCGTCGTCGCCGGCTGTCCGAGCTTGATGTAACCGAGGCCCACCTCGAGCAGCGTCGCAAGCTTCAGCTTCACCGCGGGCACGGCGTCGAAGAACTCGTGCGCCTGCTCGACGGTCATCTCGAGCACCTCCTGGATGCCGCGCCCCTTGTAGTGAATCTCGAGCGTCTCGCGGTTGTAGCGCTTGCCGTGGCAGACGTCGCAGGGCACGTAGATGTCGGGCAGGAAGTGCATCTCGACCTTGATGACGCCATCGCCCTGGCAGGCCTCGCAGCGGCCGCCTTTCACGTTGAACGAGAAGCGGCCCGGGCCGTAGCCGCGCTCGCGCGCCGCCGGCGTGCCGGCGAAGAGGTCGCGGATCGGCGTGAAGAGACCGGTGTAGGTCGCCGGATTGGAGCGCGGGGTGCGGCCGATCGGGCTCTGGTCGACGCTGATCACCTTGTCGAACTGCGCGAGGCCGTCGATCGTGTCATGCGCCGCAGGCTCGAGCGCGGAGCCGTGCAGCTCGCGCGCGACCGCGCTGTAGAGCGTGTCGTTGATGAGCGTCGATTTACCCGAGCCCGACACCCCGGTCACGCAGACGAAGAGGCCGATCGGGAGGCGGAGGTCGACCGACTTGAGGTTGTTGCCGCGCGCGCCGCGCAGGTGCAGCGTCTTCGCCGGGTCGACGTCCGGCCGGTTGCGCCGCCGCGGCACCGCGATCGCGCGCTTGCCGGCGAGATACTGGCCGGTCAGCGACGCCTCCGTGCCCTCGATCTCGCGCGGCACGCCCTGCGCGACGATTTCCCCGCCGTGCACGCCGGCGCCCGGTCCCATGTCGACGACGTGGTCGGCAGCTCGGATCGCCTCCTCGTCGTGCTCGACGACCAGTACCGTGTTGCCGAGGTCGCGCAGGTGCTTGAGCGTGGCGAGCAGCCGGCCGTTGTCGCGCTGGTGGAGCCCGATCGACGGCTCGTCGAGGACGTACATGACGCCGGTCAGACCGGAGCCGATTTGGGAGGCGAGCCGGATGCGCTGGGCCTCGCCGCCTGACAGGGTCTCCGCCGAACGATCGAGCGAGAGGTATTCGAGCCCCACGTTCACCAGGAAGGTGAGCCGCGCCGAGATCTCGTTGATGATCCGCTCGGCGACGGGTCCCTTCTGGCCGGGCAGGGCGAGCGTGCGGAAGAACGCGAGCGCATCGCGCAGCGGCAGGGCGCTCGCCTCGAAGATGGCCTTGTCACCGACTTTGACGTGTCGCGCTTCGCGCTTCAGGCGCGTGCCGCCGCACTCCGGGCAGGGTTTGCGGTTGATGTACTTCGCCAGCTCTTCGCGCACGACGATCGAATCGGTCTCCTTGTAACGTCGCTCGAGGTTCGGGATCACGCCCTCGAAGTCGTGCTCGCGGACGAAGGTCTTGCCGCGTTCGTTGAGGTAGGAGAACGGGATCTTCTCCTTGGCGCCGTAGAGCACGACCGCCTGCACGTCCGGCGGCAGCCGCTCGAACGCGCGGTCGACGTCGAACTGGAAGTGCGTCGCCAGGCTCGTGAGCATCTGGAAGTAGAACTGGTTGCGCCGGTCCCAGCCCTTGATCGCACCGGAAGCGAGCGACAGCTCCGGGTGCGTGACCACGCGCTTTGGGTCGAAGAACTCGATCGACCCGAGGCCGTCGCACTGCGGGCATGCGCCCATCGGGTTGTTGAACGAGAAGAGGCGCGGCTCGAGCTCCGGCAGCGAGTAGCTGCAGATCGGGCAGGCGAACCGGGCGGAGAACAGGTGCTCCTTGCCGCTGTCCGGCTCGAGCGCGATGGCGCGGCCGTCGGCATGGCGCAGCGCCGTCTCGAACGACTCGGCGAGGCGCTGCTTCGCGTCCGCGCGGGCTTTCAGCCGGTCGATCACGACCTCGATCGTGTGCTTCGCGTTCTTCGCGAGCTTCGGCAGCGTCTCGACGTCGTGGATCTGCCCGTCGATGCGCAGGCGCATGAAGCCCTGCGCTCGCAGCTCGTCGAAGAGATCCGCCTGCTCGCCCTTCCGGCCGGCGATCACCGGCGCGAGGATCATCAGCTTGGTGTCCTCGGGGAGCGCGAGCACGTGGTCGACCATCTGCGCCACCGACTGCGCCTCGAGCGGCAGCAGGTGGTCAGGGCAGTAGGGCGTGCCGACGCGCGCGAAAAGTAGGCGCAGGTAGTCGTGGATCTCGGTGACGGTGCCGACGGTGGAGCGCGGGTTGTGCGAGGTCGCCTTTTGCTCGATAGAGATCGCCGGGGACAGGCCCTCGATCAGGTCGACGTCCGGCTTTTCCATGAGCTGCAGGAACTGCCGCGCGTACGCCGACAGCGACTCGACGTAGCGCCGCTGACCTTCGGCGTAGAGCGTGTCGAACGCCAGCGACGACTTGCCCGACCCGGACAGGCCGGTGATCACCACGAGCTGGTTGCGCGGGAGGTCGAGGCTGAGGTTCTTGAGGTTGTGCGTGCGGGCGCCGCGGATGCGAATCTCGTCCATGCTGCGGGTGGGGCGAAGAGAATCCGCTATTTTACGAGAGTCGGACCGCCCGGCGCCACCCTTGCGTGACGCACGGCGCGCGTCCCCATGCATGCGAATCCGCTAATATGCCGGCGCACGTCCCGTCTGCTCCCCATGCAGGAACCCTCCCCCGTCGGCCGCATGTCGCCGGCAGAACGCCGCGCCGGCTTCTCGCTGGGGTCCCTGTTCGCGGTGCGGATGCTCGGCCTCTTCCTCATCCTCCCCGTGTTCGCGGTGCATGCACCGAGTCTCGTCGGTGGAGACAACCTGACGCTGGTCGGCATCGCTCTGGGTGCCTACGGCCTCACGCAGGCGTTCCTGCAGATCCCGTACGGCATGGCGGCCGACCGCTATGGCCGCAAGCGCGTGATCGTGATCGGTCTCGTCCTGTTCGCAGCAGGAAGCTTCGTCGCTGCCGGGGCGACGGACATCTACGTTACGATCCTCGGCCGCGCGATTCAAGGCGCCGGCGCGATCAGCGCGGCAGTGATGGCGCTCGCGGCCGACCTCACCCGCGAGGAGCATCGCACCAAGACGATGGCGATCATCGGAGCGTCGATCGGCTTGATGTTCGCGCTGTCGCTGGTCGCCGCACCGGCGCTCTACAAAGCCATCGACATGGCGGGCATCTTCGCGCTCACCGGCGCGCTCGCGCTCCTTGGCATCTGGGTGACGCTGCAGGTCGTTCCGCACGAACCCGTGATTCACGCGCCGGCGGGCGCCGACCTTGCCCCGGCGACGGTCGGCGGCGTGCTGCGGAACGTCGAGCTCGCGCGACTCAACTTCGGGATCTTCGCGCTGCACGTCGCGCAGATGGCGATGTTCGTCGTGGTCCCGCCGCTCCTCGTCGATCGCGGCGGGCTGCCGGTCACCGAACACTGGAAAGTCTACCTGCCCGTCGTGGTCGCTTCGTTCGTCCTGATGGTGCCGCCGCTGCTGGCGGCGGAGCGCCGCGGCCGCTCCCGGCGCCTGTTCCTGGGCTCGATTGCGGTCGTGGGGCTCGCGCAGGTGTGGCTCACCGGGTGGGCCACTGGCGTGGGTAGCATCGTGCTCGGGCTGCTCGCATTCTTCGTCGGGTTCAACCTGCTCGAGGCGGCGATCCCGTCGCTCGTGACGCGCGTGGCGCCGGCGCACGCGAGGGCGACGGCGCTCGGGGTCTACAATACGACCCAGGCGCTCGGCCTGTTCGCGGGCGGCGCGCTGGGCGGCGTAGTCGCGAAGCACTTCGGCGCGAGCGGCGTGTTTGGGCTCTGCGCGGCGCTGATGGCGCTTTGGGCGGTGATCGCGTCCGGAATGGACGTGCCGCCGCCGGTCCGCCAGCGCACCGTTACGGTGTCGGCGGCAATGGATCCGGAGGAACTGCGCCGCCGGCTGGTGCAGATCCACGGCGTGCGTGAAGCGGTGGTCGTGCCGGGCGAAGGCGTCGCTCACCTCAAGGTGACGCCGGGCTGGGACGAGTCGAGCGTTCTGAAGCTTTTGGGGAAGCTCTGACTTGGGAGATCTGCAAGGGGGCGTCGCCCCTTTGCTCGTAATGTCTTAAAGGGAGGGCGTGCAATGGCCTCAGTGAACAAAGTGATCCTCGTGGGCAACCTCGGCGCCGACCCGGAGACGCGTTACATGCCGAGCGGGGATGCGATCACCAACATCCGCATCGCGACGACCGACCGCTGGAAGGACAAGGCGAGCGGCGAGATGAAGGAGGCCACCGAGTGGCACCGCATCGCGTTCTTCGGACGGCTCGCCGAAGTTGCAGGGCAGTACCTGAAGAAGGGCGCGCAGGTATACGTCGAGGGCCGGATCCGCACCCGCAAGTGGCAGGACAAGGAGGGCCAGGATCGCTACACAACCGAGATCGTCGCAGACGCGATGCAGTTGCTCGGCAAGCGCGAAGGGATGGGCGATGCACCGCCCCGCGAGTCGAGCGAGCCGACCGCGGCGGGGGCGAAGCCCGCGGCCAAGAAGCCGGCGACTACCCTCGCCGACATGGACGACGACATTCCGTTCTGATCGGCGCAGTCCAATACGAAACGGCGCACACCGCAAGGCGTGCGCCGTTTGTCTTTGCGGCGAGGCTGTTGCTTAGGCGGCGCGGACGCGCTTGGCGCGGCGTGCCGCGGACTTCGCGGTGCGCTTGACGTTACGCTTCGCCGTAGCGCCAGCCTTCCTCACACCGTTGCCCGAAAGGCGCGTGCGCACGGCAATCGCCGTCTCGCCGTAGGCCTTCTGCAGCTTGCCGATGTAGGGCTTGGCGGCCTTCTGCACGACATCGTAGCCGCGCGACTCCTTGATCGTTGCGATGATCTCTCCGGCCGATTTGAGGGCGCGGCCCTCGAAGCGCGCGCCATCCTTGACGAGCCCGGACATGTAACGCGGCGCGCGCGACTGCACGCGGGCGACGGCACCGAGGCCGGCAAGCCACGCGCCACGCGAAGCGCCTTTCACTTTCCCGAATACCTGCGTGAGCTGCTGCTCGTACGCGTTGGCGGTTCTTGCGATCATGACTGTCCCCTGAATGAGTTGAAAAGGGAGATTGCAAATCTCATTGAGGAGCGTAGCCAAGAACCCTAGAGGGCTCACCCGAAATAGAGCCCGCGCCCTAGAAAGCGCGTTGAAGCGCCGTCGCCGGGCTACTTGAACAGCCGCTTGATCGATTCGAGCACGCCGCCGTCCTCCTGCTGCTGCGGTTTCGCTTCCTGCTGCGCGGCCTTCGGCGCGGTGCCGCCCGCGGCGGCGGTCTGGCACGGGTGCGGGTCGGCGGTGCCCTTCTTCAGCGCGGCCTCGCCGAGAAGCGACAGGCCGCCGGTCATGATCGCGCCGCCGACCGAGAGCGCAGCACGCGCGGAGCCGAGCGTGTCGATGCCGACGGTCGGGTTCGCGAGCGTGCCGGTGACGCGCACCAGCTCCGCAAGGCTCGCCGCCCCGATCCCGAGGCCTTCCTTGACCTGCGGCCGCAGCGCGAGGTCGAGCGTCTCGTTGCGCAGGTTGATCGTGCCCGCCGCGACGATGTCGACGCGCGCCGTTTCGACCGCGATCGTGCGCTGCGCGGTGGCGATGCCGTCGCGCACCGGCAGCCGTACGACCGCGCACTTGGCCTCGCTGTACTTCTCCGTGCGGCGCGAGGGGTTCGCCAGATCCGCGACTTTCGTGAGCACGTCGCCGCCGAAATCGAGCCCGGCACCCGACGTTCTCGCCGGGCCCATGGTCGCCCGGATCTCGCCGTTCGCACCGCCCATGAAGCGCGCAACCGACTCGCCGGGGCCGGCGAGATTCAGGGCAAGGTCGGTGCTGCCGCCGCTGATCGCGCCGGCGTGCCCCATCGCGGCGGCGACTTTCTCGCCGCTGATGCCCTTGCCCTCGATGCTGAATGCAAGCGTTGCAGACCGTGACCGCGTGGCGTCCAGCGTGGCGCGTCCGGCGACCGTGCCGCCGCCGACCAGCGCCTGCAGGGGCTGAACGTCTAGACGGCCGTCCTTGAGCGTTGCCTTGACCTGGATCTTCTCGAGCGGCAGTCCGTTCGGCAGGACGAGCCGCTCGATCGCGGCGTCGGCGGTACCGTCGATGGTCCGCAGCATCTCGAGCGGGAACGGCGCGTCGCTGAACAGGCGGCCGCTTTCGCCTTTCGCGCCCGCGCCCGGCTTGCCGCCACGAGGCGTGAGGGACGCGAGGTCGATCTGCGGCGACTTCACGCTGGCGGTTGCGAACGGGCGCGTGCCGCCGGTTTTCACCGCGACGCGGCCCTCGACCGTGCTCTTGCCGAACGTCATGCGCATCGGCTCCACGAGGTACTCGTCGCGCGAGGCCTTCGCTTTCGCGGTCAGCGCGAGCGGCACCGGCAACGCGAACGAACCGCCAGCAAGCTTCGCGAGTCCGGCAGCGTCCTTCACCTCCGCTTTCAGCTCGCCGTCGAGCTGCGGAAGCTTCGCGCTGAAGTCGATCGACCCCTTGACGTTGATCTCCGCGCCCGCCGTCGAGAGCGCGAGGTCGAGCGGCCAGCTCGAATCCCTGACGAGCAGGCGCCGAATCAGGCCCATCGACCCCTTCAGCGTGAATGGCTGATCGCGGAATGCGGCAGCGAGATCGACGTTCAGCTCGTCGCCGAGCGTCTTGCGGTCGAGCCGCAGCCGCTGGATCGCGAGGCGCAGGGTGCTCTTCCTGACACCGTCGCGCCATACCAGCTGGCCGCGATCAATCGAGGCGCCGTGCAGATCGACCTCCGCGCCGCCCGACTCGCCGCCCGCGCCGGGCTTCGCCGCGGCCGGCGCCTTGAAAACCCAGTTGCCGACGCCTTTCGCGTCGGTCTCGAGCAGCACGTCGGGCTCGACCAGCACGAGGCGCGTGATCTCGACGTGATTGCGCACCAGCGGCAGCAGGGCGACGCTCGCCTCCAGTCGCTTGACGCGCGCCATCTCGGGTCGGGAGCCCCACGGGGCGTTCGCGAAGGACACGTCTTCGGCCACCAGCGCAAGGCGGGGGAAGAGTTTGATGTCGAGCTTGCCGCCGATGCGCAGCTCGCGCCCGGTCGCCGCCTTCACCTCATCGGTCGCCAGCTTCGCGTAATTCGCAAGGTCGATCGTGTGGACGAGCACGATGACGCCCAAGACCGCCACGGCGACGACACCGGCGGCGCCGGCGAGCGCGATCTTGACCCAGCGGGGAAGCCGGATGGGCATCCGGAAAGGCTACTCGCCCCGCCGGAGTGCGTCCACGCAGTTTGGCACGGCGACCCCGCTCCCGCGAGGCTCAGCTGCCGGTGAGCAGGAACCAGCCCGCGTTGTAGAACACGTGCAGCGCAGCGCCGGGCGCGATCGAGGCATAGCGATCGCGGAAGTATCCGAACACGAGCGAAGGGCAGAACGTCGCCGCCGCAAGCGCCGGCGCCTGCGCGGCGAGGTGCGCTGTCGCGAAGAGTACGCTCGTGCCGACGTTCGCGGTCGTGATGCCCCAGTTCTCGCGCGCCCCCCATGCGGTGCGGGCGAGCCGCGGCTGGATGGCGCCGCGGAACACGAACTCCTCGAGCAGCGGCCAGGCGATCACTAGGCTCGCGAACCGCAGCGGGTCGGCGAGCGCCCACGAGGGGTCGGCCGGGCTCTGCGCCGCGGCGTAGAGCGCGAGCCACACCGCCGGCGCCACGAGCGCCGCTGCCGCGAACTGCGGATCACGCGCGAGGCGTACGGCGAGGTCCATGTGTGGCACGGCTCCGCAGGACGAGGCGGCTCGCTGCCCAGAGCGCCAAGAGCGGCAGAACGAGGTCGGGGGCGCCGTCGCGCGCGACGACGCAGCCGCCACCGCCACGATCGACGCTCCCTGAGGGCGTAATCTCGACCGCTGCCAGGGTCGATGCGGCCAAGACCGGCGCGGGGTCGGGGAGTGGTGCGGGAATGTTTGGTGCGGTGATCCCAGCGATCCGGATGTCAAGCCGGCTTGCGTCCTCGCGTTGCGGACACGCATCGAGCGGTGAGTGCTCGGCCTCGGAGAGGTCGTTATCGGAAACGGCCGGATCGGCGTTGCGACCTTCGTCCTCGTCGGCAGCGGTAAACCGCCTTGGGGCCTCCTCACACGGGAAATCGTCGCCCGAGACCGGCCGACCGCTGAGGTCGCGGCTGCCGGCGCGGATTCGCCTTCCGCGGATCGTCATGTCGACCGCGGGCGGAGCTGTGGCCATATCCGGTTTCGCCGGAGCACTGGCCTGCGCCGTCGCCCGTGCAGTCAGCCCGTTGGTCGCCGCCGGCTCCTGCGCGACCACGGCGAACGCTGCGAGTAGTAAGGCAGCGGCCAACAGCGCGCCGACGATCGCTTCGATAAGCCTGCTGTCGGCGTCGCGCATCGCGTCACCCCTAGGCACGATCCGGTTCAACTCGACGGCGAACAACGGGAGTGCAGGCACGATTCCCCTCCCGTAGCGAGGCTGAGACGCGGCTCGAGCCGCGTAGAGCAGAGCCGTACGTCATAGCTGCGGCTGCCTCGTTGCGGTCGGCATGAGCCGCACGACGCGTTCGCCCGAGACGAGAGTGAGAGCGATCTCAACGCCGGCCGGCACGGCCTTCTGCGGCGCCGTGGCGCTGGCCGGCGGCCACTGGACGTGCCACTGACCGCGGCGGTCCAAGAAGCGCACCTGTATCTCCTTGACGTCGCGCAACACGGCGACGACCGTCGGCTCGGTGCGTGGACCCTGGTCGAGAACGGTCCACGCGAGCAGTTCCACCGAGTTGCCACGCAACCGGTAGCCGAGTCGTCGTGGCGATTCGGCAGCACCGGGGTCCGTGGTGAACGCGGTCCGCGTGAGCACAAGCTGGCCCTCGTGCGCACGGGCGGGCGGGGACGTTCCGGCCATCGTGGGTGCTTCCGCGTCGCGCACCGGGCGCGGGACGGCGGTCGCGACGTTTTGCTCGAGGCTTGCGAGGAACAGCGCGACGTCGCGCCACTTGCGGTTCTCCCGATCGATATGCCTACGACTGTCGAGCACGACCGACAGCGACCGATAGGCCATGCCGGAGAGCAGCACGAACACCACCAGCGCGACGAGTACTTCGATCAAAGTGAAGCCAGGAGTACCTCGTGACGCCGGCCCTGATGGGAGCGGGATGTGCCTCCTTGAAGAAAGGGTTGACGCGAAGGGTCGGGCGATTTCAGGGGCGCCGCGCATCTCATTCGCTCCTGACCGCGAATCCCCGCCTGCGTAGCCGACGCACGCTCGGGCGTGTGCGGGCCATAGACCTGCACCTCGATGCGCCGGAAGAGCGGATTGGGCGTGGGGGTGACCGTTTCGCGCCACGCGAACGCGAGGCCGCCCTGCTCGGCGTTGCCGGCGCGGGTGCCGACATCGGGCCAAAGGGGCCGCGCGTTGTACTCGGCGATGCGGTTCTGCGCGATCCAGGTGGCGAACAGGCGCTCCTTCAGCTCGAGCGTGCCGTCAGCGGCGACGCTCGCCGAGCGCACGACGGCCGCGAGCGCCACCGTGAGGATGGCGAGCGCCACCAGAACCTCCATGAGCGTGAAGCCGCGAATCGGTCTCATGTCGGCCTCCTCAGTGTGTGTCCTCGACCACCGGGCGACCGCGGCCGTCGGAGCTCACGCGCATGCGGTGGTCGTCGAGCGCGAGGGTGATGCGGAACGGTCCGCTCGCGCCGGTCGGCAGGATCACGATCGCCGGCGTGGCATTGGTCGTGTGCTCCGGCGTCTCGACGGCCGCGAGCTGGACCCCGGTCACGAAGGTGCGTGCGCGCAGCGCGGCATCGCCGTCCACCGCGCGCCACACGCGGTCGGGATCGCGCCGCACGAACCGGTAGCCGTTCGCGTCCGGCTGCCAGGCGAACGCGGCGCCGGTGACGACCGCCTCGTCGTGGGCATGCCCGAGGACGGCCGCGAGCCGTGTCGCCTCCTCGCGCAAGCTCTGGCGTGCATCGGGCGCGACGCGCACCGTCACCAGCGACACGAGCACCGCGAGGATGACCGCGACCACCAGCACCTCGAGCAGGGTGAATCCCGAGGCGTTACGGACGCCGGCACACTCGGCGCGCATGTCGGTCCGCGTTCGATCAGCGGCAGATATCCGCGCCGAGCCCGTCGCCGGCGCGATTCGCGCGGGCGATCAGCATGAAGCGGTGTTGGCCGAGTTTCCGCATTGGCATTTCCTCCGTCTACTCTCCCTTGCGCGCTGCTCGCTCATTCCCCGAGACAACGCGGGTCGCGCTTGCCGTGCGCGGCCCGTTTCGATTGTCCGGCACAGCGGGGCTCAGGCCATGAACCCCAGGTCGCGCGTCGGGAACCGTGCGATGTTCGGGACGACCGCCGGGATATCCGCATCCGCGACGCCGAACCACTTCGCCAGCGTTGCGGCGTACTGGTCGACCGCCGTGGTCGGAATCCAGCGGCCGTCGCGGTCGGTGTCGTCGGGTCCGCCGAGCGCGAGGTTGGGGAACGTGCCGTAGGTCTGTCCGCCCCGCACCGCGCCGCCCATGATGATGTGGTGGTTGCCCCATGCGTGATCCGAGCCCCCGTCATTCACCCGCAGCGTCCGGCCGAAGTCGGACAGCGTGAACAGCGTCACCTGGTCCTGCAGGCCGAGCGCAATAAGCGCGTTGTAGAAGGCGCGCAGCGCCGGACCGAGCTCGTTGAACCGGTTGCCCTGGTCGGCGAGCTGGTCCTGATGGTTGTCGTAGCCGCCGGCCTGAGCGAAGAAGACCTGGCGCCGCAAGCCGAGGGTGGCGCGCCCCTCGATCATCTTTGCCACGGCGGACAGCTGGCGCGAGAGGCCAGTGCTGAGCCCCTGGAATGCCGGGGCGGCGAGCGACGCGCTATTGTTAATGACCGTATTAAGTACGGCACTCGCGCTCACTGCGATCGAAATCGAGTCGGCCGCCGCCCTAACTTGCTGGTTCTCCCGGTCCAGCGTGAACAGCGACTGCAGCGCGGTGCGGCGCGCCTGCTGCTGCGCCGCGCTTCCGCCGGTGATCGCGAGACCGAAGTTGCCGCCGGCCGGCACCGAATAAGCCGACACAGCCTCGCCTTTGAGAAAGATATCGTTCCCGCCGACGGAGATGTTCATCGGCACCGTTGAGCCCGCGTTGAGCACCTGCACGCGGTCGCCAAGCCGCCCGCCCCACCCGACGCTCGGGGCAACGGTCGCCTGACTTCTCGGGATCGCCGACTGGTTCTGCTCCTGCTGGTCATCGTGCGAGAACAGATTCTGCGGCCTCGCGGTCCGGTTGGACTGGTACTGGGCGCGGGTGAGGGGCTGGACGAGCGGCCCGGTGTTGAGGAGCAGCGCCAGGTCGCCGTTCGCCCAGACCTGCTGGAGCGGCGCGAGGTTCGCGTGCAGGCCGAAACGCGTCCCGGTCGCCTGGGCGAGCGGCACCAGGCTCGCCTGCGGCAACGCGATGGTGCCCCGGCCGGTGGCGTAGACGTCGTATTCGGCCGACTGCACCGGCACGACCATGTTGTTCGCGTCGTTCCCGCCGTAGAGAAAGACGCATACCAGGGCCTTGTAGTCGCTCGTCGCCTGCGCGTACGCGTTCATCAGCGATAGGCCCGGAAGGGTGTTTGCGGCGGTGATGGCGCCGAGACCCTTGAGGAAGTTCCTGCGGAGGATCTGGAAGCGCATGGTCACTGCTCCACCTGGTATTGCGCCGACGTGGCGATGAGATAGGCGGCCTGGCGCACGCGCCCGAGCGTGTCGGTCGCCGGGTACGCGTTCACCGCGGTCAGGATCGCCTGGCGAGCCTGCGGCGACAGCGTGTTGTGCATCAGGATCAGGTTGAGCCGGTCGAGCAGCTGGTCCGGGTTGGCGGCCAGCGACTGGAACGCCTGCAGGTTGATCCGCGTCCCTGTCGCGCCGGTCACCGTGCTGTCCGAGTTCACGTTCGCGCCGAACACGATCCGGTCGACGAAGTTCGCGCGATTCAGAATCGTGCCGGTGAGCATGAGCTTGAACGGCGGGCCGTCGATCGTCGTGCCGGGCGCCGGATAGTTCGGCGGATAAAAGTTGAACACCGACGGGGGCTGGAACACGTTCTGCCCCATGCTCGACGACTGGCCGAACAAGAACACGCCATCGGAGCTGCCGTTCAGCGCGCGCATCACATTGGCGAGCAGCAGCGCCGGCTCGCGCAGCTTTCCGTAGTCCGCCGCGGTCTTGACGTCGCCGCGCGCCTCGGGGTCGAGCAGGATCGCGCGCAGCACCGCGCGCATGTCGCCGCGCACGCCCGCGCCGTTGTTGTTGAACGCCGCGGTGACGCGGCCGACATAGGCCGGGGTCGGGTTTGAGGTGACGAGGTGCTGGATCAGCTGGCGGCCGATGAACGGACCGACGTTAGCGTGGTTGAAGATGATGTCGACCGCGTCGTTGAGGTCCTTCCCCGGCGTCTGCCCGGCGGCGATTGTCCTAGTGCCGAACAGCACTTTCTGGGCGGTATCGTGCTGCGCGGCGAGGGGCACCATCCGGCCCAGGTAGTTGGGCGGATTCGGAAACCGGGTGGCCACGCCGGCGCGCGGCGGATACGTCCACCCAGTGAAGGCGCGCGCGAGGTTCTCGACGGTGTCCTGGTCGTAGGCGGGAGTGGGCTGGCCGTTCGCGTCGAGGCGCTGCGAGCCGTCGGCGTTTAGCTCGAATTCGCCGACCGAGAAGAGCTGCAGCATCTCGCGCGCGTAGTTCTCGTTCGGCTCGATGTTGCGCGCCGGGTCGGGTTTGGGGTTGTTGACCATGTCGAGGTACTCACCCATGGCCGGGCTGAGCGTGATCTCGTACAGGATGTCGCGGAAGTTGGCGAAGGCGAAGTTCATCAGCAGTTGCTGGTAGTAGCCGATGCCGTGCATCGTCTCGAGCTCGGCGCCCGAGATGACGAGGATCTGCGAGAGTGCGAACGCCACGCGCTGGCGCAGCTGGTCTTGCGCGCCGACCGCGTTCTGGAAGAAGCGGCGCTGAAGCGGCTGGACCGTGTAGGTTTCGCGATAACAGATTTCCGGGGTCGGCAGCGCGGCGTCGGGGCAGCCCTTGCGCGGATCGGGATCGGCGTCGGTGAAGGTGCCGTAACCGCTCATCGGCTTGGCGAACTGCTCTTCCAACACGAGCGCTGGACCCCTCTGCATCACTTCCTGGATCGTCGCGTCGGTCGGGCCGAAGGTCGATTGCTCGAGGAACCGCACCGCGTCACCCGCGGTGGCGGGCTGCGCCGCGGGCATCGCGCCCAGGGCCGGGCCGGGCGCCGGCGCGGGCGGGGCGACGCCAGGGGGCGGGGCGACGACAGGGGGCGGGGCGACGACAAGGGGCGGGGCCGGCGTGGTCGTGGTTCCACCCGTCGCGGCGGTGCTGCCGGCGGCGGTGCTGCCGGCGGCGGTGGTGCCGCCGCTGACCGGGGCTGGATCGCTGCCACCGCCACCGCCGCCGCCTAGACACCCGGCAAGCGAGAGGGCGAGGGCGGCCGCAGCCGCGCGGGCTGCGAGCTCGGGGCGCGGCGCGAGGAGGAACGGCCTCATGGGGATTCCTCTCAGTCAGCGGGCGCGCCGCGTGCGGCAGGGGCGAGTAGGGGATCGAGGATGCGCGACGAAGGAAGCGACGGCCGCAGTGCGGCCCGGCTGGCGATGTCGCTCGCGCGTGCGGGCGACCGGCTCCTCGAGAAGCGTGGCATGGCTTCGTCCCTAGAGGCCACCCCCGCCGACGGGCGTCCGTCGCATGGCGTGCCGTTTGTTGTGCGCGGCAATCCGTGTTGTCGTTGGCGCCGCGCCCGGCTATGCCATCGTCATTTATGACGACGGCATTTAGCCGTAGCCGCGCGCACCCGTCAAGCGCGGTTGCGTGAAAAGCCGACAAACGGCCGGTGGTTGTCGAGGTTGTCGCAAAGTCGACGGAATCCGCGGCTCTGGGCGCATGGCGACGTTCGCCGCGAGGGACGCGCCCGCACTGCGCAACATCCCGATTTCACTCAGGAAATCCGATGCATTCGGGTATACTCCCCAGCCTTGTCTGAGTTTCTCGTCGGGGATGGGTATGCCGATCTACGAGTACCGCTGTGCCGCGTGCGGTTTCCAGAACGAGTACCTCCAGAAGGTGTCGGACCCGCTGCTCACCGTCTGCCCGCAGTGTGGGAAGGATGCATTCAAGAAGCTGCTGACCGCCGCCGGCTTCCAGCTCAAGGGCTCCGGCTGGTACGCCACCGACTTCAAGGGCGGGAGCGCGAAACCGGCCGAGACGAAGACGGACGGCGCGACCAAGTCCGACGAGAAGGGCGACGCGAAGGCGGCCGCGCCTGCGTGCGGCGCCGGCGCCTGCCCGGCCTGCTCCTGAACCACCGCCGGCGCGCGGTCGAGGGCGCGGGTGCCCGCCGCGCGACCGCGCCTCGTCGATGAAAAAATATCTCATCACTGGGCTCCTGATCTGGATCCCGCTCGCGATCACGATCTGGGTGTTGCACCTGATCGTGTCGTCGATGGACCAGGTTCTGACCCTGCTTCCGCCTGCGCTGCAGCCGACGGCGCTGCTCGGGCATCAGATCCCGGGCCTCGGGCTCGTCCTCACAGTGATCGTGGTGTTCGTCACCGGTGTGCTGGCCTCCAACATCATCGGACAGCGCATGCTGCGCATCTGGGAGGCGATCCTGCGGCGCATCCCGGTGGTGAACTCGCTCTACGGGGGCGTGAAGCAGATCAGCGACACGTTGTTCCGGCCCGGCGGTCAGGCATTCCGGAAGGCGCTGCTGGTGCAGTGGCCGCAGCCAGGGAGCTGGACGATCGCATTCCTGACCGGTGCCCCCGGCGGTGACGTCGCGAATCACCTCGACGTCAATTACGTCAGCGTTTACGTCCCGACGACGCCGAACCCGACGGGCGGCTATTTCGTGATGCTCCCGCGGAAGGACGTGGTGGAGCTCGAGATGAGCGTCGACGAGGCGCTGAAGTACATCATCTCGATGGGCGTCGCTGTTCCGTCGCGCGTGCCGCCGCGAGCGGCGCCCGCAGCCCTAAAAACGCCGCCATTGTGAGCCGAACGGGCGCGGCGCGGCCGCGCCGCCCTTCCCCATCCCCCTTTTTCCCTTCCCGACTCAGATGCGCACCCACTATTGCGGCCACGTGACCGCCGCCAATCTCGACCAGACCGTCCAGCTCTTCGGTTGGGTGAACACGCGGCGCGACCACGGCGGCGTGATCTTCATCGACCTGCGCGACCGCGAGGGGCTTGTTCAGATCGTTTGCAATCCCAGCCGCACCGCGGCTTTTGCGGCTGCCGAGCGCGTACGCGGCGAGTATGTGCTCGCGGTGACGGGCAAGGTGATCCGGCGTGAGCCGGGGCTCGTCAATCCGAAGCTTGCGACCGGAGAGATCGAAGTCGTCGCGGAGACGCTCGAGATCCTCAACCCGGCCATCCCGCCGCCGTTCCAGCTCGACGAGGCGAACCTGAGCGAGAACGTGCGCCTGACGCACCGCGTGATCGACCTGCGGCGGCGCGAGATGCAGCGCAACTTGATGCTGCGGTATCGCGTCGCGATGGCGGTACGGCGGTATTTCGACTCGCAGGGATTCGTGGACATCGAGACGCCGGTGCTCACCCGGTCGACGCCGGAGGGGGCGCGCGACTATCTGGTGCCCTCGCGCCTCAACGCTGGAGAGTTCTACGCACTGCCCCAGTCGCCGCAGCTGTTCAAGCAGCTGCTAATGGTGGCCGGCTTCGACCGCTACTACCAAATTACCAAGTGCTTCCGGGACGAGGACCTGCGTGCCGACCGCCAGCCCGAGTTCACCCAGATCGACGTCGAGACCTCGTTCCTCACCGAGGAGGAGATCCGGTCGATCATGGAAGGCATGGTCCGGACCGTTTTCAAGGAAGTCCTGGACGTCGACCTCCCGTCCCCGTTCCCGGTCATGCAGTACGCCGATGCGATGCGCGACTACGGATCGGACAAGCCGGATCTCCGCGTGCCGCTCAAGCTGACCGAGCTGACGGATCTAATGAGGAACGTCGAGTTCAAGGTGTTCGCCAGCCCGGCCGGCTCGCCCGGCGGTCGTGTCGCGGGGCTGCTGGTGCCGCGCGGGGGCGAGCTCACGCGTGGCGAGATCGATGCCTACACCGAGTTCGTGTCCATCTACGGGGCGAAGGGGCTCGCGTACATCAAGTTCAACGATATCGGCAAGGGGCGCGACGGCATGCAGTCGCCGATCGTCAAGAACCTTCCGGACGAGGCGCTGAATGCAATCGTCCAGCGATCCGGCGCGCGCAATGGAGACCTGATGTTCTTCGGCGCCGGCACGGCGAAAGTCGTGAACGACGCGCTCGGCGCGCTGCGTCAGAAGGTCGGGCACGAGAAGGGTCACGCCGAGCGCGGCTGGCGGCCGCTCTGGGTCGTCGACTTCCCGATGTTCGAGTACGACGATGCGGACAAGCGCTGGGTCGCGATGCACCACCCGTTCACCAGCCCGAAGGACGGCCACGAGGCGTACCTCGAGTCCGACCCGTCGCGCGCGCTCGCCAAGGCGTACGACGTGGTGCTGAACGGCTGGGAGATCGGCGGCGGCTCGGTGCGGATCCACCGTGCCGACGTGCAGTCGAAGGTGTTTCGCGCGCTCGCGATCAGCGCCGACGAAGCGCAGCGCAAGTTCGGCTTCCTCCTCGACGCTCTGCAGTACGGCGCGCCGCCGCACGGCGGGATCGCGTTCGGGCTCGACCGCATCGTCACGATGATGGCGGGCGCGGAGTCGATCCGGGACGTGATCGCGTTCCCGAAAACCCAGAAGGGGCAGTGCCTGCTGACGCAGGCGCCGTCGCCGGTCGACGAGCGGCAGTTGCGCGAGCTGCATATCCGCCTGCGAACGGAGGGTAAGGCCTGAGCCTCGAGCGCATGGGACGCCGGGGACGCGAAGGAGATCGGGTGAACCGGCTACGGGTCGCGCTCGCCTGCGTCCTCTGCGCCTTCGCGACAAGCGCCGTCGCGCGCGAGTCGCCGCCGCTCCGCGAGGTCGCCGTCGCCGAGCTGCCGAAGGAAGCTCGCGAGACGCTCGCGCTGATCCGGAAAGGCGGGCCGTTCCCGTACCGAAAGGACGGGGCGACGTTCGGCAATTTCGAAAAGCATCTGCCGCTGCGCGCGCGCGGCTACTACCTCGAGTACACGGTGCCGACCCCCGGCGCCCGCGACCGCGGTGCACGGCGTATCGTCGCGGGCCAGGGCGCTACCGGCGACGCGCGCACTTCGGGCGAGTACTATTACAGCGACGATCACTACCGCACGTTTCGTCGGATCCGGGAGTAGATTCGCGCGATGGACTACGAGCAGCTGCTCAGCGATCCGGGCGAGGCGGGCATCTTCGCGCGCCCGCCCGACGGTGCCGAGCTCGACGCGGCGGCGGAGCGCGCGGGGCTTACACGCTGGGCAGTCGACCTCACCGGTGTGAAGACGAAGGAGCAGCTGCTCGCGATTCTCGCGCAGCGACTCGCTTTTCCCGAGTGGTTTGGCGGAAACTGGGACGCGTTGAACGACGTGCTCGCCGAGATGGCGTGGGAGCAGCCGGGCGGCGTCCTGCTGACGCTCGCCAACTGCGGCGAGCTGGCGCAAGCCGATCCGGAGAGTCTCGAGACCGCGCTCGAGGTGCTCGACAGCGTCGCCGAGGGCTGCTACGACGAGGACATCCCGTTCTGGGTATTCGTCGACGGCATCGATCCGGCGGCGTTTGATCTTCCGGTCCTGGGGGAGAACAGCGAGTAGTGTTCGGTGGTGAGCGTTTAGCGTTTTTCGCCAAGCACTGAGCACCCGACATTCGGCATTGATTCTCAAGTCCTTTGCAGTACAAGATTCCCCGCTCCGTTCTCGTTGTCATGCACACGCCGAGCCTTCTCGTGCTGCTGCTCGAGCGCGCCCCGTGGCCGGGGTACTGGCAGTCCGTGACCGGAAGCGTCGAGCACGCGGACGAGCCGTTGCGCGAAACAGCGATTCGCGAGGTGGCCGAGGAGACCGGCCTCGCGGCCGAGCGCTTCGCGCTCGTCGACTGGGGCATCGAGAATTCCTACGAGATCTACCGGCAATGGCGATCCCGATACGCGCCCGACGTGACGCACAATGTCGAGCACGTGTTCGGCCTGACGCTGCCCGAGCCGCTGCCGGTTCGCCTCGCGCCGAAGGAGCATTCGCAGTTCCTTTGGCTGCCGTGGAAGGCCGCCGCCGACAAGTGCTTCTCATGGTCGAATCGCGACGCGATCCTTACGCTGCCCGAACGCTTCGCCCCTGGCGCAGGTTGAGCGCGTTCCGGGCCGGCGCAACGCTGGCCTTCGCGCTGCTCGCGGCGCCCGTAGCGCATGCCGCCCCTGCCGAGATCGTGGTCGAGGCTACGCGCGACGGCAATGCGTACGTGATCTCTGCGCGGGGCGATCTCGATGCCGATGCCGGCCTCGCGTGGCAGGTACTGACCGAGTACGACCGGTATCCCGCGTTCGTGCCGGACCTGCACTCGAGCCGGACGGTATGGCGCGACGCCGACGGTGCGGTGGTCGAGCAGCGCGGCGAGATGCGCTTTCTGTGGGTCCGAGTTCCCCTCGAGGTGAGATACGAGATCCGAGAGCGGCCACCGAACGTCGTCGAGTCGCGTGCCACGGGCGGCAGCTTCCGCGAGATGACCGGGCGCTACGAGCTCGTCCGGAACGGCGGCACGCTCCGGGTGGCGTACACCGGAAGGCTGGTGCCGGATTTCGCGCTGCCGCCGCTGATCGGCACGATCGCCGTCCGCAGAAACGTCGAACGCCAGTTCACCGCGATGATCGGTGAGATCGAGCGGCAGAGCGCCGCGCGCCGATGAGCGCCTGCTCGTCGCGCGCGTTCGTCGCGCTCGCCGCATTCGCCGCGCTCGGCGGATGCGCGACGTCCGCGCCGCCACCGTCCAGGGAGGTCGCGCCGGACAGCCTCGTCGCGCGCTGCGAGCGGTTGTACGCGACGCTCGACGCAGCCGTGGCACGCGCGGGCGTGGGGGACGGTGGCGCGGCCCGCATCGCAGAATTTCCGTATGTGCGGGTCGACCGATTCCTCGCGAGCTTCCGTGCTGGACCGCTCGACGATGCGGCGCACCGCGCATGGGTCGACTCGCTGATCAGCCTTGATCGCGACGCGCGCCGCGCCGAGCTCGACAACCTGCCGCCGACCGCCCGCCCGGCCGTCATGGGGCGCCTGTCCGACGACGGCTGGCCCGGGGTGGCGCCGGGCGTGCTGGTCGAAGGCTGCTCACGGGCGCTACGCGATCACGATCTTGCAACGGCAAGCGGCCGCGACCGGCTCCGAGATGCAGCGCACGTCCCCGACGACTACGACACCTGGAAGCGCATTGTCGGGCTCTACGCGCTCGCGAGCGTTCCGTTCGCGTACGGCGTGAGCCGGTACCAGGCCGGCGTTCAGGCAACCTTCGACACGCCGCTGGAGCAGCTTCCGGTCAGCGGCAAGCTCGTGCGTTACGCGCCGCGCGAGAGCGTGACGCTCACGGCGATCGAGGTCGCGGCGATCCTCGCAGGCGCGGCGACGGGGCCGCTCGGTATTCCGCGCCCCGAAGGAGCACCGCTGGAGCGCCTGACGAGTGCCTTCGCGCCGGTGCTCGAGATCGACGAGTCGGATGCGAACGACCGTCCGGGGTTTCCGACGCCCGTCGAGGGTGGCCCGCCGACGGTCGACGTGGGACGCCCGATGGCGTTCACGCGAGTCGCGTACGCGCGCGTCGGGGAGCACGTGCTGCTGCAGCTCGTGTACAGCTTCTGGTTTCCGGCGCGCCCCGAGCGCTCGCCCCTCGACCCGCTCGCCGGACGGCTCGACGGCCTGACCTGGCGCGTGACGCTCGCGCCCGACGGGAATCCCGTCCTCTTCGACACCATGCACAACTGCGGCTGCTATCACATGTTCTTCCCGACGCCGCGCGTCCGGCTGCGCGGGCAGCCGTACACAATCGAGGAGACGGCATTCGCTCCGCAGCGGCTGCCGGCGCTCCCGCACGGGGACCGGCTCGTGCTCCGCATCGCGTCGGGGACGCACTATCTCGAGCGCATCACCCTCGCCGCGCCGGACGGCGCCGGCGCGCGCGGCTACGGCTTGACGGCCGACGACACGTTGCGCTCGCTGCGGGGGCCGGATGGCACGCACCAGAGTCTGTTTCGCGGGGACGGAATTGTGCCAGGCACCGAACGCGGCGAGCGCTGGCTGTTCTGGCCGATGGGGATTCGCGAGCCTGGGGCGATGCGCCAGTGGGGTCGGCACGCGACCGCTTTCGTCGGACGGCGTCACTTCGACGATCCGGGACTGATCGCGCACTACTTCGAGATCGACCTCCCTTGATCCAGGTCGGGCGGCAGGCCGCCCGGGAAACTACAATCGGGGCAAGGAGCGATCGCAAGCGATATGGATCTTCACGTCGCCACGTACAACATCCACAAGGGGTTCTCGGTCTTCAACCGGCGCATGGTGATCCACGAGCTGCGCGATCGATTGCGCGGGCTCCACGCCGACATCGTCTTCCTGCAGGAGGTGATCGGCCGGCACGAGGAGCACGCGAACCGGTTCCACGAGTGGCCGGACGAGCCGCAGTACGAGTTCCTCGCCGACGCCGTCTGGGGCGAGTTCGCGTACGGCCGGAATGCGGTGTACGACCACGGCCACCACGGCAACGCGATCCTGTCGCGCTTCCCGATCGTCTCGGCTGAGAACCAGGACGTCTCGTCGAATCCGTTCGAGAGCCGCGGCGTCCTGCATTGCGAAGTACGCATCCCGCGCACCGGTGTCGGCCTGCACTGCCTGTGCGTGCACTTCGCGCTGGTGGAGCGCGGACGGCGCCAGCAGGTCAAGGCACTGATCGACCGCATCGTCGAGCTCGTGCCCGACGATGCGCCGTTGATCGTCGCCGGGGATTTCAACGACTGGCGCAACCGGGTCGGTCACCGCCTGGCCACTGAGCTCGGGCTGGTGGAGGCGTTCCGGGACCACCGCGGCCGGCCCGCGCGCAGCTTCCCGAGCCGGCTGCCCCTGTTCCGGCTCGACCGCATCTACGTGCGAGGCTTTTCCGTGCATCACGCCGAGGTCCACCACGGTCATTCGTGGTCGCGCATCTCCGACCACGCAATGCTGACCGCGCGCCTCGCGTTCGACTGAAGCTGCGCGGCTGCGGCGCGCGATGCAGCTCCTCGACGGCAACCGCCTGACGCTGCTCGAGAGCGGTGCGGCGTATTTCCCCGCCCTCGAGGCCGCGATCGCGTCGGCGCGGCACGAGGTCTACCTCGAGACCTACATCTTCGCCGACGACGCGACCGGTCGACGCATCGCGCGCGCGCTGTCCGAGGCTGCTGCGCAGGGCGTACGCACGAGCGTGCTCGTCGACGGGATGACGGTGAAGCGCTACAGCCGCGGCATCCGCGACCGGCTGCTCGCGGCCAACGTCTCGCTCGGCATTTACCGGCCCGACATATCGCCCTGGAACTTCCAGCGCACGCGGCTGCGGCGGCTGCACCGCAAGCTCGCCGTGATCGACGGTTGCGTGGCGTTCGTGGGCGGGATCAATGTCATCGACGACATGCACACCCCCGGCCACAAGCCGCCGCGCTACGACTACGCGGTGCGGATCGAGGGCCCCCTCGTCGCCGAGATCCGCGCGGAGGCCGACCGCCTCTGGCGTCTCGTCGCGCTCTCCAACTTCAAGGAGTGGTGGGAGGCCGCGCCACCCCTCGAGCAGTCCGCGGCGACCGGCTTTCAGCGCGCGGCGTTCCTCGTGCGCGACAATTTCCGTCATCGCTCGGACATCGAGGACGCCTACCTCACGGCGATCGAGGGCGCGAACGACGAGATAATCCTGGCAAGCGCGTACTTCTTCCCAGGCGTCGCTTTCCGGCGCGCGCTCATCGCGGCGGCGCGGCGCGGCGTGCGGGTGGTGATCCTGCTCCAGAAGCGGGTCGAGTACGTGCTCCTGCACTATGCGTCGCGGGCGCTGTACGGCCAGCTCCTCGATGGAGGCGTGCAGCTGTACGAGTACGGGACGAGCTTTCTGCATGCGAAGGTTGCGGTGGTCGACGGGCGCTGGGCGACCGTTGGCTCGTCGAACATCGATCCGCTCAGCCTGCTGCTTTCGCGAGAGGCCAATGTCGTGGCCGACGACCGGCGCTTCGCGCAGGAGTTGCGCGAGCGGCTGATCGAGCGCATCGCGGCCGGGGCGGCGCCGGTTTCGCGGCCGCGCTGGCGCAAGAACCCGCTCGGCTTGCGCGTGCGGATCTGGATCGCCTACGGCGTTGCCCGCCTATTGATGGGCTGGTTTGGCTACGCGGGAAAGCACTTCGGCGACGCCTGATCGCGGCGCGCGCGTTCGAAGCGCGGCCGCACCCGCGGCAGCGCTCGCTAGCGCTCCGCCGTCCGTATCCCCGCCGGCCCGCCGCTCATCTTGAGGCGCGTGCCGGTGTCGAAGAGCCCCTTGGTGTCGAGCCGGAAGACCTGGATCTCCCGCTGCACCATGCTCTGCACGAGCACTTGACCGCCGCCGAACGCGACGCCCTGCGACCAGTTGCCGATCGGCGCCTCGGCGTATTTCATCAGCGTCTTGCCGTTCACCTGGTAGAGCACCAGCTTGCCGCTCGAATTGTAGAAGGGCGAATTGACGGGCTTGTTGCTGCCGTTCATCACCACCACCGCGACGAAGGACCCGTCGGGCGAGCGTCGCCCGCGCCAGCACGCTAAACCGGCAGCAGCCGCCCGCCTTGCAGGCGCGGCACCACGTCGAGCGTCGAGCGTTGCGCGGCGAACTCGATCTCGTGCTCGAGCCCGCGTTCGGCCATCATCCGCCCGACGCGGCACTCGCGCAGCGTCGGAAACGGGTCGCCCGACCGGTACAGAGCGCGCGCGACGCGGGCCGCGTCGGAGAAATCCGTACGCTCGCCGAGCCGCTCGGCGAGGAGGTCGACGAGATAACCCGCGCCGTAAAAGTCCTCGAGGTTGAAGTTGCCCATCGAACCGGAGCACACGATGAGGATCGTGCGGTCGCGATGCGCCGCGAGGACGTGCTCGATGACGGCGCGACCGTTGAGCAGCGCTGCAGCGTAAACGTCCTCGGCGCCCGCCGCCCCCTGAAGCGCCACGGTACCGTTGGTGGTGGAGTAAATCACCGTCTTCGATGCGACGCCGTGTGCGATGAGCGCGAGTGGCGTCGGCGGGGCGAACCCCGGCAGCGTTTCCGCGTAAAGCTCGCCTGCAAGGACGAACGAGCCGGGCTCGCGCCGCACGCCCTCCTCACGCGCGGCTGCCTCGTCGAACGCCGGGATCACACCCAAAGCGCCGTGCGCCACGGCGGTGACGATAGTCGAGGTCGCGAACAGGACGTCGAGCACGATCGCCACTTTCCCGGGCATGCGTACCGTGTCCAGGTCCTCCTTGCGGCCGAGGACGTGGACCTTGTGCGCGAGCGGGACCACCGCAGCCATCACTCGGGGCGCCGGGCGTACATCCCGTAGCCTTCCATGTGCATCACCGCGTCGCCGTGCTGGTCGTAGACCTCCCAGCGATGCAACACGGTCCCGCGGTCGGGCTTCGAGCGCGAGATTTTGGCCTCGAGCACGGTCATCTTCATCCTGAGCCGGTCGCCGGGCCGCACCGGCTTGGTCCAGCGCACCTCGTTCACGCCGGGCGAGCCGAGGCTCGCCGCCTGCAAAAGGTAGGCGTCGCAGATGAGCCGCATGCAGAGGCCCACGGTCTGCCAGCCGCTTGCGATCAAGCCGCCGTAGGGCGAGTCCTCCGCCGCGCGCTCGTCGACGTGGAAGTACTGCGGATCGAAGCGGCGTGCGAACTCGACGATCTCGTCCTTGCGAACCGTCGGGCCATCGATCTCCCACACCCGCCCGGGCGTGAAGTCCTCGAAGTGGAACTTCTTCGTCACGCGCCGCTCGCGGCCACGGCCGCGCGACGCAGGAAGAGCTGCGTACCGATCATGGACAGGACGACCTCGTCGACCTGGTTGATGACTTCCCACATGAACGTCACCGTGCCGCGGTTCGGCTTGGTCTTGGAGGGGCGCGCCTCGGTCGCAGTGGAGCGGAACCGCAGCGTGTCGCCGGGGCGCACCGGCCTGAGAAATCTGATCTCCTCGATGCCGGGCGAACCGACACACGCGCTCTCGTTGAGGTAGCCGTCGCACATCAGCCGCATGCCCACACACGCGGTCTGCCAGCCACTCGCGATTAGGCCGCCGTAGGGCGAGGCGCGGGCCTGCGCCTCGTCGGTGTGATAGCGCTGCGGATCCCACTGGCGCGCGAAGGAAATGATGTCCTCCACCGAGAGCGTGCGTTCGCCCAGCTCGAACGTCCAGCCGGGATGAAAGTCGTCGAAGTAGTATTTGAACACGGTCGGAAAAAAAGACGCGGCCCGCGGGGCCGCTTCACCCCGGATTATCCTCGAAGTCGAACCGCCGCGCGGGCGTGTCGCCAAGGTCGGGCGCGTTCAAGGGATGGCGAGTATCGCACCCGGCCGCGGCGGTATCATCGCGCGTCGTTCCTCCCGGAAGCGAGCTCATGACCGACCCGACCGGCCTCGATCGCGGCCTCACCAATTACGGTGACCGCGACTTTGCGCGCTATCTGCGCCGCTCGTTCGCGCGCTCGATGGGCTACTCGACCGCGATGCTCGACCGGCCCGTCGTGGGCATCGCCACCGCAGCGAGCGGCTTCAACAATTGCCACCGCACGACGCCCGATCTGGTCGATGCCGTAAAGCGCGGCGTGATCGCGGCAGGCGGCTTGCCGCTCGAGTTCCCTACGATCTCGCTCGGCGAGGTGTTTCTCAACCCAACGAGCCTGGT
Source organism: uncultured beta proteobacterium (assembly GCA_963747775.1). Classification (GTDB taxonomy): domain Bacteria; phylum Pseudomonadota; class Gammaproteobacteria; order Burkholderiales; family SG8-39; genus JAGVSZ01. The sequence goes on along the minus strand of CAVVGT010000007.1, from coordinate 224,950 downwards.
GTTCCGCAACCTGATGTCGATGGACGTCGAGGAAATGATTCGCGCGCAGCCGATGGACTCGGTCGTGCTCGTCGGCGGCTGCGACAAGACGACGCCGGCACAGCTCATGGGTGCGCTGAGCGCGAACGTGCCGGCGATACATCTTACCGTCGGGCCGATGATGACCGGCCGCTTCCAGGGCGAGCGCCTCGGCGCGTGTACGGACTGCCGGCGCTTCTGGGCTGCGTACCGACGCGGCGAGATCGACTCGCAACGCATCGGCGCGATCGAAGGCAACCTCGCCACGACCGCGGGGACATGCGCCGTGATGGGCACGGCAAGCACGATGGCGAGCATCACCGAGGCGCTCGGGATGAGCCTCCCCGGCTGTGCAGCGATCCCGGCGGTGCACGCCGACCGGTTGCGGATGGCCGAGGCGACCGGTGCGCGGGCGGTCGCGCTCGCTCACGAGAAGCTGCGGCCCGCGGACATCATTACCGCGCGATCGGTCGAAAACGCGCTGCGCGTCCTGCTGGCGATCGGCGGCTCGACCAATGCGATCATCCATTTGACGGCGATTGCCGGGCGCGCGGGCGTCAAGGTCAGTCTCGACCGGCTCAACGCGCTCGCCGAAACCACGCCGACGCTGGTCGATCTCAAGCCGGTGGGTCAGGGTTACATGGAAGACCTCTTTGCGGCCGGTGGCGTCGGTGCGGTGCTGCGCGAGATCAAGGATCTCGTGCACCTCGATTGCCGGACGGTTGGGGGACAGACCCTCAATGAACGGCTCGCGGAAGACGACCCATGGGTCGATCGCGGGGTGGTGCGCAGCCGCGCCGAGCCATTCGCGCCGCAAGGGGGGCTCGTCGCGCTCTTCGGCAACCTCGCGCCGAATGGCGCGATCCTGAAGCAGGCGGCGGCCGACTCCAAGCTGTTCGAGCACGAAGGTCGCGCAGTCGTGTTCTCCGACCTCGACGATCTCGCACGTCGCATTGACGACCCGAATCTCGATGTCGAGCCCGACGACATGCTGGTCCTGCAGAACGCCGGCCCGATTGGCGCCGGGATGCCCGAGGCGGGCTATCTTCCGATTCCCGGCCGGCTCGCGAAGCGCGGAGTGAAGGACATGATCCGCATCTCCGACGCGCGCATGAGCGGTACGGCATATGGAACGGTCGTGCTGCACGTGTCGCCGGAGTCCGCAGTCGGCGGACCGCTCGCGCTCGTGCGCGGCGGCGACCGCATCCGGCTCTCGGTGACGCGCAAGCGCATCGACCTGCTGGTGAGCGACGAGGAGCTCGCCCGGCGTCGCGCCGCGTGGCAGCCCAAGACCAAGCCGGTGCGCGGGTACGCACGCCTGTACGCTGACACCGTGCTCCAGGCGGAGCACGGCTGCGACTTCGGCTTCCTGCGCGCCGGGGGAGGCGCCTGACTCAGTGTGCCGGTTCGCGCGTACCGTCGTCGCGCAGCCGGAAGGCGGTCCAGTCGTGCGAGCCGTCTCGGTTGCAAACCCCGAATCGGAACGGGTTGCCCTCGCGGCCCGGCGTGTTGAAGCGTAGATCCTCGAACCAGACGCAGCGCGACGGGTTGCCGGCATCGATTCGGTAAAGCGCCGGGTAGTCCGCAAACCACCGGAAGAACTCCAGGTCGCGGGCGTTCCAGACAGCGGAGGCGAGCATCCGCGTCGCCGGCGCGTCGCCGAACTTAGCAACAGTCGTCCACCGCGCCGTATCGACCGGTGCGTACGCGGCGTCGAGACGCTCGATGAGCCCCGCATCCGGCCCGGGCGCAGGCGGGACCCGCTCGCGAAAGAGGTTCACGTTTGCGTAGCTGTAGCGGTCTTTCTCGGTGATGACGATCATCCAGTTGAACGGCGATACCGGGCGCGGCACCGCCGTGACGCGCGGCGCGTCGAGACCTTGCCGGTGCGCGTGGTCCAAGCCGACGTCGACAGCGCGCGAATGCAGCGCCGCCTGAACGCCGACGTAGCCCGCGAGCACGGCGAGTCCGAGGGTGGCCGGAACGCGCGAACGGCGCCAGGTCCACGCTGCCGCCAGGCCGGCCACGATGATCGCGGTAAACCAGGGGTCGATGATGAACGTCGTGCTCCACGCGATGCGCGCATCCGACATGGGTGCGAAGACGATCGTGCCGAACGAGGTGATCAAGTCGCCGAGGATGTGCATGCCGACCGCAATCGCGCACACGCCGTAGTAGTCTCGCCAGGTGGCGTCGCTTCGTCGGTCGATCCTTGCGCACAGCCAGGCGAGGAGCCCGGCCCAGAGCGGGAGGAGCAGCACCGAGTGCGTCGCGCCCCGGTGGCCGGTGACGTAGGCGGCCGGCGAGACGTAGGCGAGCACCCAGTCGATGTCGGGGAACGCGGCGACGAAGAAGCCCGCCGTGACACGCGCGGCGAGCGAGATGCGCGCGTTCGCCGGCGCGGTCGCGCGCGCCGCGAGCGCCCCGCTCAAAGCGTGCGTAAGGGTATCCATGGAACGGAATCTAGCAGCCGGCGCAAATCGCTCGCGACCGCGTTGCGGCGGGGATCTAGTACGAAAAGCTGTGGCGAATCGGCTGGGTCTGGCCGGCCTGCAGCTCGATGAACGTGTGGAACGGCAATTGCGCCGAATTCCGAATCTCGACGCGATGCCGGCCCGGCGGAAGCTCGACCTCGGCAAGCGGCGGGGTGGTGCCGCGCAACCTGCCGTCGACGTAGACCTCGCCCCAAGGAGATACCGCTAGGACAAGCTTCCCCGTCTGCGGCGGCGGAGGCGGGGCCGGCTTCGGCGGCGGCGCGACAACGACTTCGACCGGCGGCGCAGGCTCCGGTGCGGCGACGGGCGCCGGCTCGGGTAGCTTCTTCGCTGCCCGCGCTTGTGCCTTCGGCCGCGGCGCGGGCGCGGGCGGCTTCTCGAACGCCGCCACCGGCGAGGGCGCCTGGGGGGCGGCCGACTCCTCCGCCACCGGCGGCGCGACGGCGATGATGGGCGCCGAGGCCTGAAAGGCGGGGGGAGGTGACGACCCGCTCCGTGGCGCGAGAAGGATCACGGCTCCCGCGACCAACACGGCAGCGGCGACTGCGGCGAGCCGGCCGCCGAAGCGTTTTATCGGTCCCGGCGCAGAACCTTCGGCCGGCCCCGCCCGTTCGGCGCCCATGACCAAGGTGGGGTCGTCGAGCGAAACTTTCCGCGTCGGGGTTTCGGCGCGTGGCGAGGCACTGCTCGGTCCCTTTTCGAGCTTGTCTTCGACCTGGCGCAGCTCGCGGTACAGCCAGCGTGCGCTCGGGTGCCGCTCGTCGGGCCGCTTGGCGAGCATTCGCAACACGAGTGCGTCGAGCTCCGCCGGCACGCGCGGGTTGTGCGCACTCGGTGCATGCGGCGTGTCCTGAAGCACCGAACGCATGATCTCGCCCACCTCGACGCCGCCGAACGGCTGCCGTCCGGTGAGCATCTCGTAGAGGACCGCCCCGAGGGAGAAGACATCGCTGCGCCCGTCAAGGGCGCCGTCGCCCCGGATCTGCTCGGGCGACATGTACTTCGGCGAGCCCGCACGGCTGCCGGCCAGGACGTCGGCCTCACCGAGACGCGCGATGCCAAAGTCAGTGATCTTCGGTCGCCGATTGCGTAGGATGATGATGTTCGCGGGCTTTACGTCGCGGTGCACGACGCCGTGCTCGTGCGCGTACGCAAGGCCGCGGGCGACTTGAGCCGCGATCTCGACGGCGCGCGTGACCGGGAGCGGCGCCTGCTCGTCGAGCATTTCGCGCAAGCCGGTGCCTTCGAGGAACTCCATCGCGATGTACGCTTGGCCACCCGCATCGCCGGCGTCGTAGATCGTGACGATGTTGGGGTGGTTGAGCCGTCCCGCGGAGCGCGCTTCCTGGAAGAACCGCTCGGTGAAGCTCGCTGCCGCCTCGCCGGAGCGGCCCGAGTCGATGGTCTTGAGCGCGACGACGCGATCGATGATCGGGTCGCGGGCGCGGTACACGACGCCCATCGCGCCGCGGCCGAGCTCGCCGAGCAGCTCGTAGCGTCCCAGTCGGCCGGTCGGGAGTGCCTGGCTCACCTCTTGCATGGGGCTTCATTGTCGCAAGAAAGCCCTTGAAACGGCCGGCGATAAGCGCCGGAATCCAAACTATTTCTTTTTGTTGAAGGCGCCTGCCAGCCTAACATTGCGGGACACGCCGGGTGAGGTCGGGAGTTTTCGCGCCCGCGCCCGGACGAAAACTCCAACTATGTCAATGTCATACAACAGGCGGTGCTGCGGCGCACCGGCCCGACCATGAGCCGACTCGCCCTGGACGTCGCGGCGCGGTCCGATCTCGGTCGGGTCCGCAGCTTCAATGAGGACAGCTTCGTCACCGACGCCGAACGCGGCGTGGTGGCTGTCGCCGACGGGATGGCGGAGCACAAGGGCGCGGATCTCGCGGCCAAGCTCGCCACCACCACTTTGGTGCAGTCGCTGCTCGCCGGGCAGAACCTCGCGCCGCGGGCGGCGACGCACGCCGCCTTCGCCGCCGCTAATCGCGCGATCCTGGAGCGTGCGCGCGCGGACCCGACGTTCAAGGGCATGGGAACGACGCTCGCGCTCGCATGGTTCCAGGGCGATCGGGTGTCGATCGCGCATGTCGGCGATTCGCGCGTGTACCGGTGGCGCACGGGCCGGCTCGAGCGCCTGACGACCGACCACTCTTTCGTCCAGAGCCAGCTCGACGCCGGTCAGATGACGAGCGAGGAGGCGCGCGTGTCGCGCAGCCGCCAGCTCGTCACGCGCGTCCTCGGCGCCGAGGAACAAGTGGTGCCCGACCTCGGCGAGCACGAGGTGCTGCCGGGCGACGTGTACCTGCTGTGCACCGACGGGCTCCACGACCTGGTCGAGGACGGCGACATCGCCAGCGCGCTCGAGGTCCTGGCGCCCAACCTCGATCTCGCCGCGTCGACGCTGGTTGCCATGGCGAACGATCGCGGCGGGCGCGACAACATCTCGGTGGTGGTGGTACGCATCGATCGCAGGCGCGAGTCGAAGCGCGCGCCCGAGCCGCACCCGCAGGGCCTCTTCGGCTGGCTGCGCACCAAGTTCGGGAGCTGAGAGGGGAGCGGACGAACGATGGCGAAACTCGTTGCAAGCCGCGCCGGCGCAGCGCTCGGCTCGTGGTTCATCGAGCGTGAGCGGGTCGTCATCGGGCGCGCCGAGGGCGCGGGCATCCGCCTCGAGGACCAGGCGGTCAGCAAGCAGCACGCCGCGATCGAGATGGTCGGAAACGATCACATCCTGCAGGATCTCGGAAGTGCGAACGGCACCTGCGTGAACGGGACGCGCATCACCCGTCACCTCTTGCGCCACGGCGACCTCGTCGAAATCCTCGACTTTCAGCTGCGCTACGTCGACCACAAGAGCGTGGTGGGGAACGAGGGCGAGCGCACGACGATCTTCCACGCCGTCGACGCCGGGCACGCGCCGGCCCCGGCGCCAGGCGTACGGGCACCCGCGGCCGAGGCGCGTGTCCTCGAGCTGAAACTTCCCGAGGGCGTGCTGCGCGGCGCGGGGCAAGTCGGCGGGCGCGAGATCGTCCTCGACCGTGCGCTCACCGCGCTGGGGCGGCGCGGCGAGGAGTTCGCCGCGATCTTCCGTCGGCCGCAGGGCTACTTCATCGCGCGGGTCGAGGGCAAGCCGCCGCGCGTCAACGGCAAGCCGATCGCCGGCGACTGGCAGCCGCTCGGCGCGGGCGACGTGGTCCAGGTGGGCATCGAGAAGCTCGAGTTGTCGCTCGCCGAGCGCGACCGGCGCTAAAGCGACGCTACTTCTTCGCTTCCCGGATCAGAAGGCCAGTCGTCGAGACGCGTACCTCGAGATCCATCGCGCGATCGACCGGCACAAAACTCGCCGAACCGTAGTCGGCGTCGAAGAGCGGCGCGAGCCATGCGCTGCGGTGGCGCAGCTTGAATAGATCCAGCGCACGCGGCTCGCCGAGCGGGTAGACGGTGCGCAATCCGGTGCGCTCCTGCTCGACGGAGCGGTAGCGCCCGGCGATCCGGTCGAGCTCGTAGGCGGTGTGCAGGCCGATCACGTTCGCGATCGGTTTCCACTTGAGGATGTGCGCGTCCACGTACAGCTCGTCGCCAGCAATCACGTAACCCGTGCTGCGGCCGTCGGGAAAGCGCACCTGTGCGTCGAAGCGCTGCGGTCCGCTTGGCTTTACCGAGATGTGCGCCGCGACTTCCTCGCGCGTGAGCGCCTGGTATCCCCGCATGCCCACGGAAACGACCGTCGCCGCCAGGCCGATCGCTGCGACCGCGAGGCCGATGAGCAGCCGCACCGCGAACCCGACCGGCTCGCGGCGGAACAGCACCACGAACCCTGCGGCCATCTGCAGCAGACCCACCAGCCCGAAGGCCAGGCCGACGAGAAAGAGTGGCGACGCGGCGATGTCTTCGAGGTTCGTCATGCGCAGGCACGGGAGTCCGGGTCAGGCGGCCTGCCGCAACTCGGTCGCGTACTCGCGCACGTACTCGGCGAGCGTGCGCCGCGGCCGCGCGAGCAGCTGTTCCGCCCCGCCGCAGCACCCGCAGCGCAGCACCCCGCTGGCAAGGTAGTCCCAGTACTCGGTGACCGCGCGAATGCGCGCGGGCGGGATCCCGTTCGCCTCCAGCATCCCCGAGGCCTCGGGCAGCCCGATATCGACGTAGCGCACCGGTTCGTGGAGTTCCGCAGCGAGCAGCTCGGCGACCGTCTCGAAGCCCGCTTCTGTCGGGCCCGAGAGCTCGCACAGACGATTGTCGCGTGCGTCGATCGCGATGCGGCGGGCGATCACCGCGCCGGCATCCTGCGCGTTGAGCCAGGCGAAAGCCGCGTCGCGAAACGGGCCCACGATGCGCCAGCCCGATGTATCGCGGCGCATGAAGAGCGGGATTGTCTGCATATAGGGCATGCAGCGGAGCAGCGTGTGGGGAAGACCTGAGGCGACGACCTCGCGCTCGACGAGCCCGATCCAGCGCAGCAGCGTCACCGGCGAGCGCGCATCGGCGCCCGCGGCCGACAGCAAGTGAATGCGCGCGATGCCCGCGGCCCGCGCCGTCGCTGCGAGCGACATCTGCTGCTCGGTTGCGCGTTGATCGAAGTTCGGAACGAGCACGAGATCGGTCGCGCCCGCCAGCAAGTCCTGGCGGTCCCGGGGGGAGGCGAGCGGGGCGAACTGGACCGCAAACTCTCCGGGGAAACCCGCGGCGGCCCCCGGCTTTAGCAGCCCGAGGCGCTTCTTGCCGGGGAGCGGTGCAAGCGCGGCGGCGACCGCGCGCACGACGCGTCCGGAACCCCCACCGACGACGAGCATCCCCGTTTCCCCTCTGTCCGGGCCCTGGACCGCGGCGTCATAGCTGCCGCAGGGGCCGGAGGCCTAGGTTCGCATATTTCCGACGGCCGTTCAGCCGACTTCGCCGTTCGCGCCGATCGCGAGCTCGATGCGCTCGAGGACGAACGTCGGGATCTCGTGCCGGTCCGTCATTCCGGTGTCGGCACGCGCATGGATCGGCGCGAGCAGCAGCGCGAAGGCCGCGGCGGAAAGCAGCGCCAAACCGGAGATTCGAAGTTGCATGGTGTTCATCTGAGCCTCCTTGTCTGAGGCCGTGGGTGGCCGGGGCGACATCGCCCCGGCACCCCTGCCCCGGCATTACGGGTTGTAGCGGTCGACTTGGTCGTACTTGCCGCGCGTCTCGGTCGACTGCGCCGACTGGACGGACGAGGCGGCTTGCGCCTGCTTCCAGTAGGCGTCGTCGAACGCCCAGTTGTTGTCGGCGAAGGCGGCGTTGGCGCCGAGGGCAAGGCCGACGGCGACGATGGCGATCAGGTTGCGTTTCATGGTGCTGTTCCTTTCGAGCTTGGGTTGATGGATCGGTCTCTTGTTTCGGGATCGCGTGCTCGGGTAGAAGCGCTGCGATCTCGATGGGACACAGTCTGAATGTTCTGCAAGGATGAATAAATCCAGTAACATTGAAATAACTGTTCAGCATCGGTTTACAATCGACCGACCGACATGGATCGTTTAACCAGCATGGAGGTCTTCCAGTGGGTGGTGGAGCTCGGAAGCTTCTCCCGGGCGGCTGACCGTCTGGACCTGTCAAGAGCGAGTGTGACTGCTCACATTGCAGCTCTCGAGAGTCGCCTCGGCGTCAAGCTGCTGAACCGGACCACCCGGCGACTGAGCCTGACGGACGACGGGACCTCCTATCTCGAGCATGTCCGCCGGATCCTCGCCGACGTGCAGGAAACCGACGCGATGCTCAGCGCCGGGCGCAGCGTGCCGCGGGGGCTCCTGCGCGTGGAGATGCCGGTGACCCTGGGCCGGCAGTACATCGTTCCGGCGCTCCCCCGATTTGCGGCGCAGTACCCCGAGCTGCAGGTGATTGCGCTGCTCGAGGACCGACGCACGAACCTCGTCGAGGAGGGCATCGACGCCGCGGTGCGGAACGGCCCGCTGAGCGACTCCACGCTGATCGCCCGCCGGGTGTTCGAGGCCCGGTGGGCGACCTACGCGTCGCCCGACTACCTGGCCTTGCACGGCGAGCCTAAGACGCCCGCCGAGCTCGACGGCCACAATTGCCTGGGCCTCTACGTCGTGTCGCGCGGCGAGGCCTTCGACTGGGTGTTCGAGAAGGATGGGGAGCGCATCGTGCGCCCGCCCGGGGGCCGGCTCACCGTGAGCAACGGCGAGGCGATGCTCGACGCGGCAGTGAATGGTGCGGGCATCGTGCAGACCCTCGACATGTTCGCGAGCCGGTGGGTCGCGTCCGGCGCGCTGCGGCAGATCCTGGTCGACTGGCAGCGCACCGACGCCTACCCGATCTCGGTCGTCTATCCGCAGAGCCACCACCTTTCGGCGAAGGTGCGGGCGTTCGTGGATTTCGTTGCCGGACTCTTCCCGAAGGGGCGAAGGCGCTAGCCGCGCGCCTCCCACGCCGCCTTCTCCGCCACCACCAGGCGCGCGACCTCGTCCCAGGAATGTGCGCGCGGCCCGGGCAGGTGCTCGTTGGTCGAGTTGGAGAACACAATGGTCTTCAGCCCCTGCGCACGCAGCCGTGCGACGTTCTCGGGCGAATCCTCGAGGTACAGATCGGCGCCCACGGCCGCTTTCTCGCGCATGAAGCACAGATCCCAGTACGGGATGTCGTGCAAGTCGAGCCACTCGATCGTCTGGCGCACCGCGACCTGGTGGAAGTACTTGATGAATAAACGGTGCGTGATGATGCGGATGCGCACGTCCTGCGTGGAGAGCCTGCGCAGCGCCTGCGGCGCGCCGGGCATCGGCGGCAGCCGACGGAACAGTTCGCGCTGCGTGACCGCAAAGCGATGCAGCGCGTCGTAGCCGCCGGGAGCCTGGTCCACGCCCCACTCGGGGAGGGTCCACGAGACGCGGTCGGGAAGGCTCGCGACGTCGACGCCGAGCCACTCGGCCGCGACCGGCTTCAGCCCGCCGTAGAAATCCGCGCAGACGCCGTCGAGGTCGACGCCGAGGACGAAGCGGCGGGTGGCCGGCATCGACTGCCGCGCGCTAGCCCTTCGGCTTTTCTTCCGGCTTGAGCTGCAGCGACTTGTAGCTCGAGGAACTCCTCCAGCCCGAACCGGCCGAGCTCGCGGCCGTGCCCGACTGCTTGAAGCCGCCGAACGGCGCAAGCATGTTGAACGGCCCGCCGTTGATGTCCACCTGACCGGTGCGCAGGCGCCGCGCCACCTTCAGCGCGCGCTCCTCGGTCGCCGACCACACGCCGCCGCCCAGGCCGTAGGGCGTGTCGTTGGCGATGCGGATCGCGTCGTCCTCGTCCTTGTAGGTGATGATCGAGAGCACCGGCCCGAAGATCTCCTCCTGCGCGATGGTCGAGCCCGGCTTGACCCTGCCGAACACGGTGGGCTTGACGTAGTAGCCCTTGTCGAGGCCCGCCGGCGCATCCGGTCCGCCGGCGAGCAGCTCGGCGCCTTCCTCGATGCCCTTGCGGATGTAGCCGCGCACGCGCTCGCGCTGCGCGGCGGAGGTCAGCGGCCCGAGCTTGCGTCTTCTCGTCCGATAGGGTCGCCGACGCGTGAACTTCTGCGCCTCTTCGACGGCGAGCTTCGCCGCCTCGGCGTACTTGCGACTCGGGCACGAGCATGCGCGTATGCGCGCTGCAGGTCTGGCCCGAATTGAGGAAGCACGCCGATGACCGTGCCCTTCACCGCCGCCGCGAGGTCGGCGTCGTCGAGCACGATGGCGGCGCTCTTGCCGCCGAGCTCGAGCGCCACGCGTTTCACCGTCGCCGATGCGAGCTCGGACACGCGCTTGCCGGCGCGCGTGGAGCCGGTGAACGACACCATGTCGACGTCGGGATGCTTCGCCAGCGCCTCGCCGACCACCGGGCCGAAGCCGGTCACGAGGTTGAACACGCCTTTCGGCAATCCGACCGAGTCGATGATCTCCGCCAGGATGAAGGCATTCAGCGGGGCCACCTCGGAAGGCTTCAGCACGACCGTGCAGCCGGCGGCGAGCGCCGGCGCGACCTTCGCGGCGATCTGATGCAGCGGATAGTTCCACGGCGTGATGCACGCGACGACGCCGACCGGCTCGCGCACCACGATCGAGTTGCCGACCTTCTCCTCCCACTGCGTACCCGCCCAGCATCTTCGCGTACATGCCGAAGGTGAAGGTGGGCGAGCCGGCCTGGATGCGCGTCGCCAGCTTCACCGGCATGCCCGACTTCCTGTGCGATCGTCTTGCCGATCTCGTCCGAGCGGGCTTTCATGCCCTCGTTGATCTTCGCGAGGAAGGCCGCGCGATCCGCCGGCGGTGTCGCGGCCCAGCCTTCGAACGCGGCGCGCGCGGCGGCGACGCCGGAGGCCGCGTCGTTCTCATCGCCCGCCGGGATCTTCGCGATCACCTCCTCGGTCGAGGCGGAATGAACGTCGATCGTGCCTTTGCCGTGCGGCGCGGTCCACGCGCCGTTGATATAGAGCTTGTCGCGGAGTTGCATCGGGAGCCTCGTTGGAAGGAGGGCGGAAGGGCGCCTATTATACGGAGGCATGCACCTTCCCCGGGTTCTTGCTGTCGCGCTCGTGCTGATAGCAGCGGCGGCACGCGCGAACGACCCGTTGCCTGCGCTCGGCGCCGATCCGCGCGCGGTGACGGTCTCGGGGGTCTCCTCTGGCGGATACATGGCGGTTCAATTCAACGTTGCGCATTCAAGCGTCGTGACCGGAGCGGGCGTGCTTGCGGCCGGGCCGTACTACTGTGCACAAGGCTCGGTGGTCACCGCGTACTACAACTGCATGACGCCGGGGACCTGGACGCCGCTGCCGGGAATCGAGCAACTCAAGGCACGGACGGATGTGCTTGTGCGCGCGCGGTCGATCGACCCGACGGAGAACCTCGCGAGGGCGCGCGTGTGGCTCTTTTCGGGGACGAGTGACCGGACGGTGGATCCGTCGGTTGTCGACGCTTTGCGCGAGTTCTACGCGCGCTACGGCGTGCCACCGGAGCGCATCGCGTTCGTAAAGGACAGGCCTGCGGGGCACGCGATGGTGACCGAGAGTACGGGCGGAGCCTGCGCAGTCACCGCGCCGCCGTACATCAACGACTGCGATTTCGATGCGGCCGGCGAAGCGCTGAAGCACCTGCTCGGGCCTTTGGAGCCGCCCGCGGCGAAGGAGTCCGGGCGCATCGTCCGTTTCGACCAGCGGACGTTCGCCGCCGGCGATGCGTATTCGATCAGCATGGCGGACTCGGGCTACGCCTATGTGCCGCGCACCTGCGAGACGACGCAGTGCCGAGTGCACGTCGCCTTTCACGGCTGTCGGCAAAGCGTCGAGGCGATCGGCGAGCGCTTCGTGCGCGAAGCGGGCTACAACCGTTGGGCGGATACGAACCGGCTCGTCGTGCTCTACCCGCAGACGATCAGCCGCAATGGATGGGGAATGACCGGGCTGCAGTGGAGCTTCGTGTACAACCCGCGCGGCTGCTGGGACTGGTGGGGCTACACCGGGAGCCAGTACATGACCCGGGCCGGACCGCAGATCGCGGCCGTGAGGGCAATGATCGATCGGCTCGCCGCGCCGCGCGGCTCCTAGGCGCGCGTCAGCCCGACGACTTCGGGCAGCGTGCGCTCATAGGCGAGTATCTTCTCGCGCAGGAAATCCGGCCAAGGCGCGGACTGCTTCGTCTTCAGGTCCGCGTTCACGTAGATCAGCTCGCCACTGGTGAGGTGCTCGTTGCCGCGCCAGATCCCGAGCAGGAACACCATCGAGGTTCGGCCGATGCGCGCGACCCGACAGCCGACGTCGAGCAGCTGGTCGTATCCCGCGGAGCCGTGATACTCCGCCGTCGCCTTGATCGCGTAGATGTCCATTCCCAGAGCCACGATGTCCTGGGGGTACGCGAACCCGATCGCACGCCAGTACTCGGCGATGGCCACGTCAAAATAGAGGAAGTAGTTGCCGTTGAACACGACGTCCTGCCGATCGACTTCGGCCCAGCGGACGCGCAGTGCGTGGCAGAAGGTGAAGTGGTCCCGAAGCATGCTGTGCGTTCGAAGGGGGCACACCCCCTGCGATTCTCCCAAGTCAGCGGATGAAGCGGCAGCCCGCTGCGTCGCGCGATCGAATCATTCGTGATCCACCTGGATCGCCTCGAGAAAGCGCGATACGCAGTTGTAGCCGGCGATCGTGACCGTCAGCTCGACGAGTTCCCGCTCCGGGAGTTGCTTGCGGACCTGCGCGAACACCTCGTCGGGAACGCGCACCTGGCGGGTCATCGCATCGGCATAGGCGAGGACCGCATGGTCGGCTCCGGTGAGCCCCGCGGGGACGCGATCGACGGCGAGAGCATCCAGTTGCCCTTGCGTCAACCCCTCCTTCAGCGCGAAGGGGATGTGCGCCTTGAACTCGTAGTCCGCCCCGTTGATCACCGCAATGCGCATGATGGCGAGCTCGCGATAGCGGCCGGAGAGCGCGCCCTTCTGCCGCACCGAGGTGAAAAACGTGAGCCAGCCTTCGGCCATCGGTGGGCTGTGCAGCAGCATTCGATAGAGGTTGAGCATTCGGCCGCCGCGCTCGCGCTTGATGCGCTCGACGAGCGGCGCAAGGTCGGAACGGTCGATGTCGGGGTAGGGCAGGCGGGCCATGGGGATTCCATCCGGTCGAGGCGCGCAGTATAGCGACGCCGCGTCGCTATAATGCTTCGCCGATCGGAGCCGCTCCATGAACGCAATCTGCGACCTCGCCACACTCGCCGCCGCGATCCCGGACGGCGCGAATCTCGCGATCCCGAACGACCCGTCCGGCGTGGCGATGGCCGCGACGCGCGAGCTGGTGCGGCGGCGGGTGCGCGATCTCCACATCCTGTGCGTGCCGACGAGCGGCATCCAGGCCGACGTGCTGATCGGCGCCGACTGCGTGGCGTCGATCGAGACCTCCGCGGTGTCGGTCGGCGAATACGGCACCGCGCCGCGCTTCGCCGCCGCCGCGCGCGAAGGCAGCGTGACGATTCTCGACGCCACCTGTCCGGCGATCCATGCCCGGCTGCAGGCCGGCATGAAGGGGCTGCCGTTCATCCCGCTGCGCGGGCTGCTCGGCACCGATATCCTCGCGCAGCGGCCCGACTGGAAGGTGATCGACAACCCGTTCCCGCCCGGCGACCCGGTGGTGGTGCTGCCGGCGATCCGCCCGGACTTCGCGCTCTTTCATGCGCCGCGCGCCGACCGCCTCGGGAACGTCTTCATCGGGCGCGCGCGCGACCTGGTGAACATCGCGCAGGCATCGCACGCGAGCCTGGTCACCGTCGAGGAAGTCGTCGACACGAATCTGCTCGAAGATCCGGAGCGCTCTGCCGGAGTGATCCCGGCGCTGTACATCGAGCGGATCGCGGTGGCGCCGCGCGGCGCGTGGCCGCTCGGGTTACCGGGCCGATACGATCCCGACGGGGCTGCGCTGGGGCGTTACGCGCAGGCGGCGCGCACGCGCGAGGGCTTCGGCGCGTGGCTCGCTTCCTGGCTCGCCGGCACGCCCGCGGCGGCGGTTGCGTGAGCGCGACGCAGACCGAGATACTGATCGCAACGATCGCGCGGCTGCTCGAGGGCTGCCGCAGCGTCGTCATCGGCAATCAGTCGCCGATTCCCGGCTCGGCGGCGCTCGTCGCGCGCGAGCTCTCCGACGGCGCGCTGCGCGTCACCATCCTCGGCTCGCGCCGGCACACCGACTTCACGAATGGCGGCGTCGAGACCTTCGACCGCGCCGCGCAGGGACGCGTCGACGCGTTCTTCCTCGGCGGCGGTCAGATCGACGGCGAAGCAAACATCAATCTGGTCGGCTCCGGTGCGTACCCGCGCGTCGACGTGCGCTGGCCGGGCTCGTTCGGCTCGGCCTATCTCTACTTCCTCGTGCCGCGCGTGATCCTGTTTCGCGAGGAACACACGCCGCGCGTCTTCGTGAAGAAAGTGGACTTCGTGAGCGCGCCTGGCACGAGCCCGCCCGGCGTCTATCGGCCCGGCGGGCCGTGGAAGCTCGTCACCGGGCTGGGCCTGTTCGCGTTCGACAAGCCGCGCAAGCGCTTCGCGCTGGAGAGCGTGCATCCGGGCCACTCCGTCGACGAGATTGTCGCGAACACCGGGTTCGAGTTCGATCGTCCCGCGGGCGCGCCGACGACGCCGGACCCCGACCCGCGCGTGCTCGCGCTCATCCGCGGCAAGGTCCGGGACGAGATCGCTGAGACCTATCCGAAGTTCGCGGCAGGTCTCGCCGCGTAACCAGGCGGCCGACGACCCGCCGTCAAGCCGCTTCCTGGATGTGCCGGGCCTGATTGTCGACCAGTATCGGCGTGTCGTAGTAGGTGAAGCTCGGCTCGCTGCCGTAGAGCTCCCTGATGCGTTTCTTGAACGCCTCGCCGTGCCACTTCTGCGCGTCGGCGATGGACTTCCACGTGTAGGCCCCGCCGCCGTACCCGCGCTCGGCATCGAACAGGTAGTTCTTGCGGATCAGGTCGGGGTTCGCGCCCCAGACCGGTGCGGATTCGCGTGCCTTGGCGGCGTACTCGCCCCGCGTCATGCCCGCAGGCAGCTTAAACAGAACGATCTCGGTGATCATGGCAGTCCTCCGCGACGTTGCATGCGTTCGACTCTAGCACTCGCTTCAGCCGGCCGCGAGACCGGCGATGCCGACGACGATGAGGGTGGCGGCGACGAGGCGCCGGGTCACGTCCGCCTCCTTGAGGAAGTGGGCACCCATCAGCGAGGCGAAAAGGATGCTCATCTCGCGCGCGGGTGCGACGTAGCTCACCGGCGTGAAGACCATCGCAGTGAGGACGAGAATGTATGCGAGCGGCGACAGGATCGCGACCAGCACGATCCAGCGCCGGTCGACGCGCCACGAATCGCCAAGCGCTCCCGGCTTGCGCCACGCAGCGATCGGCCAGAGCATGAAGACGCGCAGTGTCAGGCAGGCCCAGTCGAACACGATCGGCGGAATCAGGTAGTGGCTGACCGCGACCTTGTCGACGACGGTGTACAGCGCGATCGAGCAGCCGGTCAACACGGCGAAGCCCGCGCCCTTGGGGCGGTCGCGCGAGAAGAGGCGCAGCGGGTTCCCGGTCAGGAGATACGCGCCCACGAGGACCAGCGCCGCGCCCGCCAGCGCGAGCGCGCCGGGGCGCTCGCCGAGAAGGAAGATCGCTGCGGCGATGGTGAGGATCGGCCCGGTCGCGCGGGCGAGCGGATACACGATCGAGAGATCGCCGTACCGGTACCCGCGGTCGAGCAGAAGGAAGTACGCGGTGTGGATCGCCGCACTCGCGAGGATCGGCCACAGATGCACGAGCCGGAACTCGTAGCCCTGGTGTATCCACTGACCCGCGGCGAGCGGTGCCCAAATACCCGCCGCCACCAGTGCGACGAGCGACATGAAGCCCGCGCCGCCGCGCGCGCGCTTGAGGAAGAAGTTCCAAGTCGCGTGGGCGAGCGCGGCGGCGAGCAGGAGCGCGAGAGCGGCGGCGCTCACGGCTCGAGACGGAGGGAAGGCCACATTTCTGTGGCATTCTAGTCGCGCCGCATTCGAATCCCTGGATCGTGGACGAGATTGTCATCCGCGCAATGCAAAAGTGGCCGAGCGTGCCGAACGTGTTCGGGTGGCTCCGGCTCGACCGCCGCGGTAGCTGGCTGATCAAGAGCCGCCAGTCGAAGGACGGCGAACCCCTGTTCGAGAGAATCACCAACGCGGCCGTGATCGAATTCATCGATCGCAACTACGCGCACGACGGCACGGGGCGCTGGTTCTTCCAGAACGGACCGCAGCGCGTTTTCGTCACGCTCGAATACACCCCCTTCGTGTACCGCCTGCGGGGCGACCGCGAATCGCTCGAGACGCACACGGGCCTCGCCGCCGCCGAGGTGCGCGGCGCGTGGATCGACGATGCAGGCATGCTGGTCGTCGAGACCGAGCTCGGGCCGGGCGTCCTGCTCGACCGCGACCTGCCTGCCCTCCTCGACCGCATCGAGACCGCGAGCGGACCGGCGAGCGAGGAGTCCCTCGCGGCGCTCACCGCGGGGGCGCTTCCCGATCTCACGCTCGATCTCGGGACCCGGCGCATCCCGTTGAGCGCCATCGTAGCGACGGAGGTCCCCGCGCGCTTCGGCTTCAATGCCGATCCGCGCCCGGCGCCGGGGGAGGCGGAGTGCTGAATCGAGAATGGAAGCCAGGGAGGAGAGGGTGACGAAGCGAAGAATCGCGGTGGCCTACGCGGCGGCGGCGCTCACCGGCTGCTCGAGCTGGTGGCCCTTCGGCAGCTCGCCGAGCCCGGACCGCCCGTGGTATCCGGCGGACGCGTCGGTCTACAAATGCGAAGCGAACAAGACGCTCGTCGTGCGCTACTTGGAGGGCGGCAAGGCGGCGATGGTGATGTTTCCCGACCGCGAGTTCCGTCTTGACCAAGTGCGCTCGGCGTCGGGCGTGACGTATTCGAACGGCCGCACGGACTTGCGCACGAAAGGCGACGAGGTGCAGCTCGAAGAAGGCGGCAACTCCCAGTACGCGAACTGCAAGCGCGTGCAACAGTGAACCGCTACAGCGCCGCGTTGAATTCCGGTTCGTAACGCACCAGCCCGCTTGCCCCCGCAAGGGCGCCCGGCGCGAGCTCGAGCGCCATGAAGGCCTCTTCGGGCGCCTCGAACTCGCATGCGAGCCCGAGCGTGGCCGCGGTGCGGAAGCCGAAACGGCGGTAGTAGTCGGGGTCGCCCAGCAGCACCATGAAGCCGTAGCCGGCGTCGCGCGCACCGGCGATCGCGGCGCGCATCAGCAGCGTGCCGATGCCGCGGCGCTGGAGCGCCGGCCGGACGGCAAGCGGCGCGAGGCCCGCGCCGCGCGGCGCGAGTCCGGGGCCGTGCAGCATCACGTCGCTCAGCAGCGCGTGCCCCACGACTGCATGCCCCATCGTCGCGATCAGCGAGGCGGCGACCTTGCCGTGGCGGCGCAGCGTGTCGACGAGATCGGCTTCGAGCTGACTCTTGAACGCGGCGACGATCACCCGCCGCACCGCGCGCGCGTCGTGCGGCTCCTCGGCGCGGATCGCGAGCTCGCGCGCCGCGTCGCGCACTCCGGCCCGCGGCAGGACCTGCGTCACCATCCGAGCCGCACCCGCCCGACCGCCATTGCCACCGCGGCCTGAGTCGGCTCGACCACCGGTACGCCGGCCGCCTGCGCAACGCGGTCGCGATACTGCGCCATGCCGGCGCAGCCCATCACGATCGAGTTCGCGCCGTCGCCCGCGAGCTGCTTGCCGACCTCGATCATGCGGCTCGCCGTCTTCGACTCGTCCGCGAGCTCGACCACCGGCAGGCCCACCGCGCGCTCGTTCGCGAGCCGGCTCGAGACGCCCATCGCGTTGATCGTGCGCAGGTGGCGAGGAATCGAGGTCGGCAGGATCGCGATCACGCCGAAGCGCTGCCCGAGGGTGAGCGCGGTCAGGATGCCGCACTCCATGATGCCGAGCACCGGCTGCCGCGTCGTCTCGCGCGCCGAGTGCAGGCCCGGGTCGCTGAAGCACGCGATGACGAAGGCCGCCGCACGCGGATCGAGCTCCGCGATCAGGCGGAGCATCGGGGCGACCACCCCGTCCACGTCGCGCTGGGTCTGGATGCCGGGCGGGCCCTCGGCGAGCGTCACACACTCGATTTGCGGCGCACCCGTCATGCGCAGCGGCTCGCACGCCCGGTCGATGCCGCGCGTGACCGCTTCGGTCGAGTTCGGATTGATGACGAAAATCGTCTCGCCCATGGCGACAATTATGCGGGAACTTTCACGCGGCGGCGGCGACCGGACCCGCCACCCGCGCTGCCGCAGCGAGAAATAAGTCCGGGTCGTTGCGTGCGAGCGCCGCAGCATCGGACAACATGCGGCGCCAGGCACGCGCGCCCGGCCGGCCCTGGTAGAGGCCGAGCATGTGCCGTGCGATCGCGCGGAGCGGTGTCCCGTGCGCGACCTGGGCGGTCGCGTACTCGTGCATCCGCTCCACCACCTCGGCGTGCGTGGCCGCCGTCCCGCCGAACAGCCGCGCGTCGATCGCCGCCAGGCAATAGCTGTCGTGGTAAGCGGCGCGGCCGAGCATGACGCCGGCCGCATGAGCGAGCTGCTCGACTACGGCGCCAAGGGTGGCGATGCCGCCGTTCGCGACGATCTCCAGCTCGGGGAACTCGCGCTGCAGGCGATGCACTTCCTCGTACCGCAGCCGCGGGATCTCGCGGTTGTCTTTGGGCGAGAGGCCTTTGAGGACGGCATTGCGCGCGTGCACGACGAAGGTCCGACACTCCGCGCGTCGCGCGACCGTCTCGACGAAGCGACGGACGAAATCGTAGTCCTCCGCGCGATCGATGCCGAGCCGGTGCTTGACGGTCACCGGGATCGATGCCGCGTCCTGCATCGCTTTCATGCAATCGGCCACCAGCTCCGGCTCGGCCATGAGGCAGGCGCCGAATGCGCCGCGCTGCACGCGCTCGGACGGGCAGCCGCAGTTCAGGTTGATCTCGTCGTATCCCCAGCGCGCACCGAGCTGCGCGCAGGCGGCAAGCGCGTGCGGCTCGCTGCCGCCGAGCTGGAGGGCGACCGGGTGCTCCTGCGGGTCGAAGTCGAGGTGCCGCGGGACGTCGCCATGGAGGAGCGCGCCCGTGGTGATCATCTCGGTGTACACGACCGCGTGCGGCGCCAGTTGGCGGAAGAAGAACCGGCAGTGCCGGTCCGACCAGTCCATCATCGGTGCAGTGCAAAGGCGGTGCGAGAGCATGGTGCGCATTGTCTCCGAGCTTGACGGCGCGCGTCCGCTCGGACTATGTTCAGATCGCGTCACGCCTTCCCATGTTCGATCTCACCATCCGCAACGCCACGGTCGCCACCGCGGCCGACACCTTCGAGGCAGACGTCGGCGTCGCGGGCGGGCGCATCGCCGCGATCGGCAAGGGCCTCGCGCCGGGCCGGCGCGATATCGATGCGCGCGGGAAACTCGTGCTGCCTGGCGGCGTCGACAGCCACTGCCACGTCGAGCAGCTTTCCTCGACGGGAAAGATGTGCGCGGACGACTTCTACACCGCCACCGTCGCGGCGGCGTTCGGCGGGACGACGACGATCATCCCGTTCGCCGCGCAGCATCGCGGCGACTCGATCGTCGCGGTCGTCGACGACTACGCCCGGCGCGCGGCCGAGAAGGCGGTGGTCGACTACGGCTTTCACCTCATCATCGCCGACCCGAACGAGCGCGCGCTGAACGAGGAGCTGCCGGCGATGATCAGGCGTGGCATAACGTCGTTCAAGGTCTATATGACCTACGACCTGCTGCGGCTCGCCGACGACCAGCTGCTCGACGTGCTCGCCGCGGCCGATCGCGAGCGTGCGCTCGTGATGGTGCACGCCGAGAACCACGAGATCATCAAGTGGATTGCGAGGCGCCTGCTCGAACGCGGGCACAGGGCGCCGAAGTTCCACATGACGAGCCACCACCCGCTCGCCGAAGCCGAGGCGACGAACCGAGTGATTTCGCTCTCCCGCCTGCTCGACGTGCCGGTGCTGATCGTCCACGTGTCGGGCGCCGAGGCGGCGCAGACGATCCGGGCGGCGCAGACGCTCGGCGCGCGCGTATACGCCGAGACGTGCCCCCAGTACCTCTTCCTGAAGGCGACCGATGCCGACAGGCCCGGCCTCGAGGGCGCGAAATGGTGCTGCAGCCCGCCGCCGCGCGACGCGGCGTCGCAGGAGGCGGTCTGGCAGGGACTGGTCGACGGGACGTTCCAGGTGCTCTCGTCGGACCACGCGCCGTACCGGTTCGACGAGACCGGCAAGCTGCCGCAGGGCGCGGCGACGACGTTCAAGGACATGGCGAACGGCGTCCCCGGCCTGCAGGTCCGGCTGCCGCTGCTGTTCTCGGAGGGCGTCGGCAAGGGACGCATCACGCTCAACGAGTTCGTGGCGCTAACCGCGACCAACCACGCGCGGATGTACGGCCTCGCGCCGCGCAAGGGAACGATCGCCGTCGGCGCGGACGCCGACCTTGCGATCTGGGAGCCCGAGAAGCAGGTAACGCTGACCGCGGCGATGATGAAGGACAACGTCGGCTACACGCCCTACGAAGGGATGACCGTCACCGGCTGGCCGACCACGGTGGTCGGCCGGGGGCGTGTGGTGGTCGAGGGCGGCGAGCTGAGAGTCTCGCGAGGAACGGGCGAGTTCATTCCGCGCGGCGAGCCCGAGCCGGTCGCGACTGCGCGATCGTCGGGCGGCAGGGCGGGTTTGTTGCGGGGTCTACTTGGAGAGCGCAAATGAGCGACCTGGTGCTGGTGGTGAACATCCGGATCAAACCGGAGAACGTCGACAAGTTCATGGCGGAGGTGATCGCGAACGCGAAGGCCGCGCGCACGGAGAGCGGCTGCAAACAGTTCGACGTGCTGGTGGACAAGGACGACCCGACGAAGGTGATGCTGTACGAGATCTACAAGGACGACGCGGCGTTCGAGTCGCACCAGCAGACGCCGGCATTCAAGCACTACCTCGAGCATGCGGTCCCGCTGCTCGCCTCGCGCGCGCGGACGTTCATGCGGCGTGCGGGGTGAGGCGGACCGGGATCGCGATCACCGCTTTCCTGGCTGGCTGCACCGCGCTCGGAACCTATGCGCCGCCGGGTGCGGGGCCGCAGGCGGACCTGCGCGTCTTCGCCAACGCGCTCGGCGGCACGATCTTCGCGGTTGCGCGCGACGAGCCCGGGTGCGGCGACGGTGGCGGCCGGATGGTCGCACGGCTCGTGCAACCCCAGCCGCCCGATCTGCGCACGGTCTACCTTCCGGACGGCTCGCCGGCGCCGGCGCCCGCCGTCGCTGTGACGATCCTGCCGGACCGGCCGTTCACGCTGCTCGTGCAGGCGGAAGGGCTGCTCGACGGATGGTACGGTTACGGCTGCGCGCAGGCCGTGACTTTCACGCCGGAGGCGGGCGTCCGCTACGAGGCGGTGTTCGTGTCCGAGGATCCATACCGCTGCCGGATCGACGTCTGGCGCGTCGAGCCGGGCTACCGCGAGACGCCGCAGGATCTCGAGCGGCACGCGCCGCAATGCGCGCTGCGCGCGTACGGGAGCTGACACACGGGGCCGAGAGCAGGAGTCGAGACGATGGCAAGACACATGAAGATCGCGGCGGCGCAGCTTGGCCCGCTGCAACTTTCCGATACGCGCGAGGCCGCGGCAAGGCGGCTCACCGCGCTCTTTCGCGAAGCGATCGGGATGGGTGCCAAGTTCGTGGTGTTTCCCGAGCTCGCGCTGAGCACGTTCTTCCCGCGCTATTGGATGGAGGACCAGGCCGAAGTCGACCGCAAGTTCTTCGAGCCCTCGATGCCTAACCCGACGGTGCAGCCGATATTCGACCTGGCGAAAGCGCACGGCGTCGGTTTCTACCTCGGGTACGGGGAGCTCGCGCAGGAGGAGGGGAGGCAACGCCGCTTCAATACCGCGATCCTCGTCGGTCCCGACGGCCGGATCGCCGGCAAGTACCGCAAGATCCATCTGCCCGGCCACGCCGAACACAAGCCGCAGGCCGCGTTCCAGCACCTGGAGAAGAAGTACTTCGAGGTCGGCAACCTCGGCTTTCGCGCGTTCCGGTTCATGGACACGGTGACCGGCATGCTGATCTGCAACGACCGGCGCTGGCCGGAGGCGTTCCGCGTGCTGGCGCTGCAGGGCGCGGAAATCGTCGCGCTCGGGTTCAACACGCCGACCGAGAACCTGCACTACCCCGAGCCGCCGGCGCTGAGGGTGCACCATCATCTGATCATGGCGCAGTCGATGGCGTTCCAGAACGCGACCTGGCTCATCGAGACGGCGAAGTGCGGCTTCGAGGACGGCTTCCGCATGTTCGGACACTCGCTGATCGTCGCGCCGTCGGGCGAGATCGCGGTGAAGTCGGCGACCGAGGAGGACGAAGTGATCGTCTTCAACTGCGACATCGATCTCGCCGCGAACCTCAAGCGGACGATGTTCAACTTCGCCGCACACCGGCGGCCGGAGCATTACAAGCTCATCGTCGAGCGAATCGGCGCCGGCGATCCGCTGGGCTGACAGGGGAGAGTCCGGTCATGATCGAGCTGCTGATGCGCGGGAAGTACGTGCTGACGGATCCGCGCCTGAAGTCGAATGGCGTCCTGAAGGACGGGGCCATCGCGATCGCCGGAGGCCGCGTCGAGTCGGTCGGCGCGTACGCAGAATTGCGTCGGCGCGCGCCGGAGGCGCGCGTTCTCGGCGACGGAACCCAACTGCTCATGCCGGGGCTCGTCGACGCCCATAGCCATGGCCGCGGCATGTCGCCGATTCAGAAGGGCGTGGCGAACGATTTTCTCGAGAACTGCCTGTTCGACTGGGCATTCATGCATCTGCTTCCCGCGGAGCTGTGCGCGGGCATGACGGCCTATCACCACATCCGCTCGGGATGCACCCTGCTGCATCACAACGGGTTCGACGATGACGGGCCGACGGGCCTCGCGCGCGCGCACACGGCGATCCGCGCGTATCTCGACAGCGGGATCCGGCTCGCCTTTTCCCCCGGAGTGCGCGACGAGAGCAAGCTCGCGCTCGACGAGCAGGCGTTCTTCGAGACGCTGCCCGACGATCTGAAGGAATTCGCGCGACCGCGCGTCTTCTACGACAAGCGGCAGGTGGAGGAAGACTACTTCGCCCTGTTCGAAGCGCTTTACGGCCGGTACAACGGCGGCGACACGCGGGTGCTGCTCTCGCCCTCGTGGACCCACGGCGCCAGCGAGCGCTTTCTGGCGCGCGTGCGCGAGACCGCCACGCGCCACGACGGCACGCAGGTCCATATGCACACCCTGCAGTCGCCGGTTCAGAAAGCCTATGCCAGGCGGCGCATGGGCAAGTCGACGATGGAGTGGCTCGACGAGCTCGGCATGGTCGCGCGCAACGTCACGTACGGTCACTGCATCCACGTCACCGAGGCGGAAATCGAGCTGATCGGAGCGCGCGGCGCGTCGGTGACGAACCATCCGAGCTGCAATTTCATCATGCGCAACGGCATCACTCCGGTGATGCGCATGCGGAAGGCGGGCGTAAACGTGGCGATGGGATTGGATGACAAGACGATCAACGACGACGAGGACGCGATCATGGAGTTGCGCATGATCCACAAGGTCCACCGCGTGGACACCTTCGATCTCGGCAGCCCGCCGCTCGATCCGTACGAGGCGTTCGAGATCGCCACGGTCAACGGCGCGCGGGTGTGCGGCTTCGAGGGCGAGGCGGGCGCACTCGTCTCCGGCATGAAGGCCGATGCCGTGCTCGTGGACCTCGCCCGCGTCGAGCGGGAGCCGTGGCTCGATCCGCGTTCCGACATCGTGGAGGCGTTCGTTCAGCGCGCCATGGGCGAGGACGTGCGCACGGTCGTCGTCGGCGGCGAGGTGCTGCTCGAGGACGGGCGGTTTCGCAGCATGGACGTCGACGCGCTGTTTCGCGAAGTGCGCGCCTTTTGCGAGAAAGGGCTTCCGCCCGCGCATCGTGCGCGCGCCGAAGCCCTCGCCCGGATCAAGCCCCATGTGCAGCGGTGGTACAAGGGGTGGGAGGAAGGCATGGTGAGCGAGCCGTACTACGCGGTGAACAGCCGCGTATGAGGGCGGGCACCCGCCCCGTGCGCGACCGTTCCTGCTATAAAGCGCCTTGGCAAAAATGCCGACCCCCTAACCAGGAGATCCAGAAGATGAAGCGAAGCTCGACGCTTCTTGCCGTCTGCGCCGCCCTGTCGCTTTCGGCGGCGGACTCCGCGTCCGCGCAGACCCCGATCCGCACCGGCATCGATGCGACGTTCGCGCCGCACGCCATGCCGAAGCTCGGCGGCGGCCTCGAGGGCTTCAACATCGATCTCGCAAACGAACTCGCCAGGCGAATGGGACGCCCGATCCAGATCGACGGCACCGAGTTTTCCGCCCTGATCCCGGGTTTGAACGCGAAGAAGTACGACTTCCTGATCGCGCCGACGACGGTCACCCCGGAGCGCGCCAAGGCCCTGCTCTTCACCGAGGGGTACATGGAGACCGACTACATGTTCCTCCAGAAGAAGGCGGACAAGCCGATCGCGTCGCTCGAGGATCTCAAGGGAAAGAAGGTGGCCGTCAACAAGGGCTCAGCTTACGAGTCCTGGGTGCGCCAGAACGCCGACAAATACGGCTTCACCTTCGACGTGTACGGCACCAACGCGGACGCCGTCCAGGCCGTGCTTTCGGGACGCGCGGACACCAACATGGCGGGCCACACCGTGATCCTCTGGGCGGCGAAGAACACGCCGACGCTCGCGCCGACCTACACCTACAAGACCGGGCTCGTCTGGGCGATGCCGTTTCGCATCGACGACAAGGCGGGTCGCGACCAGGTCTCGATGGTCCTCAAGTGCATGAAGAAGGACGGCACGATCGCGCGCCTGTACGAGAAGTGGTTCGGCATCAAGCCGGTGGCCGATTCCTGGGTCTACAGGATCGCCCCCGGCCACGGCGTGCCCGACCTTCCCGGGTACGACCCCGGACCCGTGGAGCTGAAGTGCTCCTGAGGGCCTGAGTCCCACCGGCCGCCCATCGGTCAGCATGCTCGCGCCGGCCCCGGGCGGCCGGCGTTTTTCGTCCACCCATGACCGACACCCCGCTGCTGGAAGTCGTCGCGCTCCGCAAGTCGTTCGGCGACACGGAAGTCCTGCGCGGCATCGACCTCGCCGTCGCGCCGCGCGAGCTGGTGTTCGTCATCGGGCCGTCGGGTTCGGGCAAGTCGACGCTGCTCCGCTGCTGCAACCGCCTCGAGGAGCCGACCGGCGGCGAGGTCCGCGTCGAGGGGGAGAACATCTGTGCACCAGGGGTCGACATCAACCGCGTGCGGCAGCGCATCGGCTTCGTCTTCCAGTCCTTCAACCTGTATCCACACATGAACGCGCTTGGAAACGTCACCGTCGCGCTGCGCAAGGTGCAGGGACGCGCGCGCGACGAGGCTGACGAGAGAGGCATGGTCGCGCTGCGCCAGGTCGGCCTCGCGGAGAAGGCGAGGAGCTACCCGAGCGAGCTGTCCGGCGGTCAGCAGCAGCGCGTCGCGATTGCGCGCGCGCTCGCGCTCGAGCCGCACATCCTGCTCTTCGACGAGCCGACCAGCGCGCTCGACCCGGAGCTGGTCGGCGGCGTGCTCCAGGTGATGCGCGAGCTGCGCGAATCGGGCATGACGATGGTCGTCGTGAGCCACGAGCTCTCCTTCGCGCGCGCCGCGGCCGATCGCGTCGTGTTCATGGATCACGGCCGGATCGTCGAGCAGGGCGCGCCGGAGCGGATCTTCGCCGGCGCGGAATCTCAGCGGGTGCGCGATTTCGTGGCGACGATCACCGGGCACCATTGACGGGAGGTCACCTCATGCTCAAGCTGAAACCGAACTGCGAGTGCTGCAATCGTGATCTCCCGCCCGACGCGCGCGACGCGATGATGTGCTCTTTCGAGTGCACGTTTTGCAGGTCGTGCGCCGAGGATATTCTGAAAGGCAGGTGCCCGAACTGCGGGGGCGAGCTCGTGCGCCGGCCGATCCGCCCGGCCGCAAAGCTCGCGAAGTACCCGGCGTCGATCGAGCGCGTGTACAAACCCGAAGGATGCGTTCAATGACCTCCCAGATCGCCCCGGCAGTGCGAGCGGAGCTGGCCCCTACGGGGAAGCTGCGCGTCGGGCTCAACTACGGCAACTTCCTGCTCGTGCTCAAGGACGCCGCGAGCGGCGAGCCCCAGGGGATTGCGCCGGATCTGGCGCGTGAGCTGGGCCGGCGCGCCGGCGTGCCGGTCGAGTTCGTCCGCTTCGACCAGGCCGGGAAGATGGCCGACGCGGTGACGACCGGCGTCTGGGACGTCGCGTTCCTCGCCGCCGAGCCGGCGCGCGCCGATGTAATCGCGTTTACCGCAGCCTACCTGGAGATCGAGGCGACCTACCTCGTGCCGGCCGGGTCGCCGCTCCGCACCATCGCCGACGTCGACCGTCCGGGCGTGCGCATCGCGGTCGCGAACAAGGCCGCCTACGACCTCTACCTGAGCCGCACCCTGAAGCACGCCGAGCTCGTGCGGGCGGAAGGCATCGACGGCTCGTACGAGCTCTTCGTGGCACAGCAGCTCGACGTGCTTTCCGGACTCAAGCCGCGGCTGCTCATGGACGTGGCGACCCTCCCCGGGGCGCGGATCCTGGACGGGCGGTTCACCGCAGTCCAGCAGGGCATCGGCACGCCGAAGGCGCGTACGGCCGCCGCCGTATACCTGAGCGCGTTCGTCGAAGATGCGAAGTCCTCCGGCCTCGTGGCCCAGGCGATTGCGCGGCACGGCGTGCGAGGCGTCAACGTCGCGGCGGCTGCGGCACCCGCGCGGTAGCAGGCCGGGCCGGCGCGTGCGGACGACACCCCGACATCTCTGAGAGATGGAGCTCGATCGTCTCGCCTTCACGTTCTTCAACCCCGAGATCGCGCGGGAGTACTGGCCCGACATCGCAAAGGGGTTCGTCGTCACCCTCCGGCTCGGCCTCGCGACGATCGCGACCGGGCTCGCTCTCGGGCTGGCGCTCGCGATGCTGCGCTCGTTCCAGGTGCGCGCGGTCAATTGGGGCATCGTCCTCTTCGCGGACGCGCTGCGGGCACTGCCGCCGCTGATGGTGATCATCATCCTGTTTTTTGCATTCCCGTACGCGGGCCTGCCGATGAGCGCGTTCACGGCGACGTGGCTGTCGCTGTCGCTCGTGCTCGCGGCGTTCTCGGAGGAGATTTTCTGGGCCGGCATCGTCTCGATCCCGAAGGGGCAGTACGAGGCGGCGCGCTCGACCGGAATGAGCGCCTGGCAGACGCTCGTCAACGTGATCCTGCCGCAGGCGGTGCGGCTCACCATTCCGCCGCTCACCAACCGGACGATCGCGATCACCAAGGGCACCGCGCTGGGCTCGGTGGTCGCGCTCGCGGAAATCCTCGGCTCGGCGCACTCGGCCTCCAGCCTCGCGGGCAACCCGACGCCGCTGACGCTCGGTGCGATCGCCTACCTGCTGCTCTTCATCCCGTTCGTGGTGTTCGGTCGATGGGTGGAGACGCGCTTCGCGTGGAAGCGTTGAGCCGATGTACGAGGTCTTCCAGCAGTTCCTCAATCCCGGGATCATCGCGAAGGTCTGGCTCTATCTGCTCAAGGGGCTCGGGACTACGGCGCTGCTGTCGCTGATGGTGGTGCCGCTCGGGCTCGCGAGCGGGCTCGCCGTGGCCGCGCTGTGGTCGCTGCGCAAGCGCTGGCTGAACGCGCTGCTGATCGTATACGTCGATTTTTTTCGCGCATTTCCTCCCCTTGTCCTGCTGCTGTTCATCTATTTCGGGTTTCCGTTCATCGGCATCGAGATTCCGGCGATCGTGGCGGTAGCGATCGGGTTCCTGCTCAATACCTCGAGCTACTACGGCGAGATCTTCCGCGCCGGAATCGAGAGCGTGCCGCGCGGCCAGTGGGAGGCTGCGCGCTCGACCGGGCTTTCGTGGGCGCAGACGATGGTCAATGTCGTCGTGCCGCAGGCGACGCGCAACGTCCTGCCCGATCTGATCAGCAATACGCTGGAGGTGGTGAAGCTCACGACGCTCGCGAGCGTCGTCGCGATCCCGGAGCTGCTCAACGCCGCGCGCAACGCCCAGGCGCTCACCTACAACGCGACGCCGATCGTCCTGGCGGCGCTGATGTATCTGGTGCTGTTGTGGCCGGTGGTGCGCCTGATTTCGCGGCTCGAGCACAAGGCGGTCGCGGTTCGATAGCTCGAGCGCGTTCTTGCGCTCGCCCCGCTCCGGAGCGCAAGGTCGGAACGGCCGTCGCCGCCGGACGTGTCCCACAAAGGCCTGCCCGCCCTCCGCCTTTCTGCGCCCGCCGGAGGAGCCCCCCTGGGGGCAGTTGCCGCGCCCGCCCGCAGCATCCTCACATTCGACCGGCATCCAGCCTTGTGGCCGTCGGGGCATGCGTAGTTTCCGCACCGATTCTTCGTAGCGCTGCGAATGGTCGGGTCCCGGCGTGCCCTCTACAGTACGCCGCACGCACCCGAGAGGAGACCCACGCCATGAACCTGAGCCTCGAGACACCCAACCGCCGCGCCCCCGCCCTGGTGAGCATTCCTGCGCAAGCGAAGCGGCCGGTCCGCCGCGACGCCGCCGCGGCGGCCGCGCACGCCTTCGCCGACCGCCTGCTCTATAGCGGCTGGCTGGAGGACCACCAGCGCGACCGGATGAAACTCCACATGATCCGCGCGATCGTGGAATGGGCGCACGGCAACGCCCGGAACTGAGCTTTCAGGCGCGTCCCGCCGCGTTGGCGGCGTACCACTCGTAGGCGCGGCGGAACCCGACCTCGAGCCGCGTGGGCGCAGTCCAGCCGAGCGCCGTGAGCTTCGACACGTCCATCACCTTGCGCGGCATGCCGTCGGGCTTGGAGCGGTCGTAGATGAACTCGCCCGTCCAACCCGCCACCTGCGCCGTGAGCTCGGCAAGCTCCCGGATGGTGATCTCGCTTCCGGTGCCGACGTTGAGATGCCCCTCGCCAGAGTAGCGCTTCATCATGAACACGAGCGCGTCGGCGAGGTCGTCGACGAACAGGAACTCGCGCTTTGGCGTACCCGTTCCCCAGATCTCGATCGTCGGCGCGTTCGTCTGCCGCGCGCGATGCACCTTGACCTGCATCGCCGCCGCGACGTGAGAGGACTGCGGGTCGTAGTTGTCGCCGGGCCCGTAGAGATTGGTCGGCATGGCGGCGATGAAGTCGCACCCGTGCTGCCGGCGGTACGCCTGGCAGAGCTTGATGCCGGCGATCTTCGCCACCGCGTACCACTCGTTGGTGGGCTCCAGCGGCCCGCTGAGGAGCTGTTCCTCGGTCATGGGCTGCGGCGCGAGGCGCGGATAAATGCATGAGGAGCCGAGGAACAGCAGTCTTTCCACGCCGGTCTGCCACGCCGCGTGGATGACGTTGGCCTCGATCGCGAGGTTGTCGTACAGGAACGTGGCGGGACGGGTCGAGTTGGCCAGGATTCCGCCGACCGTCGCCGCGGCCATGAATACCGCCTCGGGCCGGGTCTTCGCCATCCAGGCCTCGACCGCTTCCTGCCGCCGCAAGTCGATTTGGTCGCGACCGACCGTCAGGACCTCGCAATCCTCGGTCGCGAGCCGCCGCACGATCGCGCTGCCCGCCATGCCGCGATGTCCGGCCACCCACACGCGCTTGCCGCGCAGCGCGTAATCAGGGCGTGACGTCATGCCGCCGGTACTCCCGCTCGACTTCAACAAGATCGGCTTCCACCATCTCCCGTACCAGGTCGCGAAAGCTGATCTTGTGGGACCAGCCGAGCCTGGCGCGCGCCTTGGTCGGGTCGCCGAGGAGGGCTTCGACCTCCGCCGGGCGGAAATAGCGCGGGTCGATCTCCACCAGCACCTCGCCGCTCTTCGCGTCGACGCCCTGCTCGTCCTTGCCGGCGCCGCGCCACGCGATCCGGCGCCCCACCTGTCCGAAGGCGAGCTCGATGAACTCGCGAACGGAATGGGCTTCGCCGGTCGCCAGGACGTAGTCCTCGGGCTCCGGCTGCTGCAGCATCAGCCACATGCCCTCGGCAAAGTCGCGCGCATGGCCCCAGTCGCGCGTCGCGTCGAGGTTGCCGATGTACAGGCGCTTCTGCCGCCCGAGCTGGATCGCCGCCACCGCGCGCGCGATCTTGCGCGTCACGAACGTCTCGCCCCGGGTGGGCCCTTCGTGGTTGAAGAGGATGCCGTTGCAGGCGTAGAAACCGTACGCCTCGCGATAGTTCACGGTGATCCAGTAGGCATACACCTTGGCGGCGCCGTAGGGCGAGCGGGGATAGAAGGGCGTCGTCTCGCGCTGCGGCACCTCCCGCACCTTGCCGAACATCTCCGAGGTCGAGGCCTGGTAGAACCGCACCCGGTCCTTCAG
Organism: uncultured beta proteobacterium; assembly: GCA_963747775.1. Taxonomy (GTDB): domain Bacteria; phylum Pseudomonadota; class Gammaproteobacteria; order Burkholderiales; family SG8-39; genus JAGVSZ01. Next base: position 194,498 of record CAVVGT010000007.1, on the reverse strand, counting down.
GCCCAGGATGCGGATCGCCTCCAGCAGCCGCAGCGTGCCGAGGGCATCGGCGTTCGCGGTGTATTCGGGCGTCTCGAACGACACCTGCACGTGCGACTGCGCCGCGAGGTTGTAGATCTCGGTCGGCTGAACCTCCTGCACGATGCGGATCAAGTTGGTGGCGTCGGTCACGTCGCCGTAATGCATGAAGAACCGCAGGTCCGCCTCGTGCGGGTCGTGATACAGGTGATCCACCCGGCCGGTGTTGAACGACGAGGAGCGGCGTTTCACGCCGTGCACGACGTAGCCCTTGGCGAGCAGCAGCTCGGCAAGCAGGGCGCCGTCCTGGCCCGTGATGCCGGTGATGAGCGCGATCTTCGCGGACATGGCGGGCGCTACGCGGCGCCGGCAGCCGCGCGGCCGCGCAGCAGCGCCTCGAAGTAGTCGATCGTCCTGCGCAATCCGGGCTCCAGCGCGACGCGCGGTGCCCAGCCGTCCAGCTTCTCGCGCGCCAGCGTGATGTCGGGCTGGCGTTGGATCGGATCGTCCTGCGGCAGCGGGCGCTGGTCGATCTTCGAACGCGAGCCGGTCATCTCGACGATCTTTTCGGCGAGCTCCCGGATCGTCATTTCGGCGGGGTTGCCGAGGTTGACCGGTCCGGTGAAGTCGTCGGGCGTGTTCATCAGCCGCACGATGCCCTCGACGAGGTCGTCGACGTAGCAGAACGAGCGCGTCTGGCGGCCGTCGCCGTAGATCGTGATCGGCTCGCCGCCGAGCGCCTGGACGATGAAGTTCGAGACCACCCGGCCGTCGTTCGGGTGCATCCGCGGCCCGTAGGTGTTGAAGATGCGCGCGATCTTGATGCGCAGCCGGTGCTGGCGCCAGTAGTCGAAGAACAGCGTCTCGGCGCAGCGCTTGCCCTCGTCGTAGCACGCGCGCGGGCCGATCGAGTTGACCCGCCCCCAGTAGGTCTCGCGCTGCGGGTGCACCTCGGGATCGCCGTACACCTCGCTCGTCGAGGCTTGCAGGATGCGAGCGCGCAGCCGCTTGGCGAGCCCGAGCATGTTGATCGCGCCGTGCACGCTCGTCTTGGTGGTCTGCACCGGGTCGTGCTGGTAGTGGATCGGCGAGGCCGGGCAGGCGAAGTTGTAGATCTCGTCGACCTCGACGTAGAGCGGGAAGGTCACGTCGTGCCGCATCACCTCGAAGTGCGGATTGCCGAGCAGATGCGCGACGTTGTCCTTCGAGCCGGTAAAGAAGTTGTCGACGCAAAGCACGTCGTGGCGGTCGGCGAGCAGCCGTTCGCACAAATGGGAGCCGAGGAACCCGGCGCCGCCGGTCACCAGCACGCGCTTGCGGATGTCGTTGCGCATTTTCGCGTTTCTTCGCGGCAACCCTCGTCCGGAGGAAGTTTAATCCGTATCTCGGCGCGCGGCCGGATGGCGTTCGGTTGGCCGGGCCGCCGCGCCCCGCGGTAATATCGCGTCTCGTCCAGCAAGGCAAACCCGATGGACCTCCAGTACACCCCGGAAGAGCAGGCGTTCCGCGCGGAGGTGCGCGTTTTCGTCCGCGCGTCGCTTCCCCCCGACATCAGCGCAAAGGTCCTGAACCATCGGCGCGTGGTCAAGGACGACTACGTCCGCTGGCAGAAAATCCTCCACGCGCAGGGCTGGATCGCTCCGAACTGGCCGGTCGAGTACGGCGGCACCGGCTGGACCGCGGTCCAGCAGCACATCTTCGACGAGGAATGCGCCGCCGCCGGCGCCCCGCGGCTCATCCCGTTCGGCCTGAGCATGGTGGCGCCGGTGATCATGCAGTTCGGCAGCGCGTGGCAGAAGAGCCACTACCTGCCGCGCATTCTCTCGTCCGAGGACTGGTGGTGCCAGGGCTACTCGGAGCCCGGCTCCGGGTCGGATCTTGCATCGCTCAAGATGCGTGCGGTGCGTCAGGGCGACCATTACGTCGCGAACGGTCAGAAGACGTGGACGACGCTCGGCCAATACGCCGACATGATCTTCTGCCTCGTGCGCACGGACTCGTCGGTGAAGAAGCAGGAGGGCATCAGCTTTCTCCTGATCGACATGCACTCGCCGGGCGTGTCCGTGCGGCCGCTCTATCTCTATGACGAAGAGCACGAGGTCAACGAGGTGTTCTTCGACGACGTGAAGGTCCCGGTCGCGAACCTCGTCGGCGAGGAGGGTCGGGGCTGGACCTACGCGAAGTACCTGCTCGGCCACGAGCGGACCGGGATCACCGGCGTCGGCGCGTCCAAGCGCGAGCTCACGCTGCTCAAGGAGATCGCGGCGCGCGAGCTCAAAAATGATGCGCCGCTCGCGACGGACCCCGTCTTCCGGCAGCGCCTCGCGCAGGTGGAAATCGACCTGCTCGCGCTCGAGATGACGCTGCTGCGCGTGCTGTCGAGCCGCACGAAGCCCGGCCCCGAGGCGTCGATCCTGAAAATCAAGGGTACCGAGGTGCAGCAGGCGCTGACCGAGCTGATGATGGACGCGCTCGGGCCCGCCGCCGCGCCGTTCTCGCGCCGGGCGATCGAGGAGGGCAGCGCCGCGGCGCCGCTCGCGCCGGAGTACGCCGCGCCGCTCGCGGCACGCTACTTCAACTGGCGGAAGGCGTCGATCTACGGCGGCTCCAACGAAATTCAGCGCAACATCATCGCGCAGCAGGTCCTGGGGCTCTGAGATGGATTTCTCCCTGAGCGAAGAGCAGCAGCTGTTCCGCGACGCCGTCGCGAAGTTCGTCCAGAACGAATACTCGTTCGAGGCAAGGAAGAAGATCGTCGCGTCGCCGCGGGGCTGGAGCGCCGAGGTGTGGGCGCAGCTCGCGGCGATGGGCCTGCTCGGTGTGCCATTCGCGGAGTCTGATGGCGGCCTCGGCGGCTCGGCGGTCGACCTGATGGTGGTGATGCAGGAGCTCGGCCGCGGGATCGTCGTCGAGCCGTACCTCGCGACGGTCGTCCTCGGGGGCGGCGCCGTTGCGATTGCGGGCAATGCGGCGCAGCGCGAGGCCTTCCTGCCTGCTGTGGTCGGCGGCGCGCGCCAGCTCGCGCTCGCGTACGGCGAGCCGCAGTCGCGCCACGACCTGCAGGACATCGCGACGACGGCCCGTCGCGACGGTTCGGGCTACGTGCTGAGCGGAAAGAAGGCGGTCGTGCTCAACGGTGCGACCGCGGACACGCTCGTCGTTTCGGCGCGCACGGCGGGCGCGCGGCGTGACGCGCAGGGCGTCACCCTGTTCCTCGTCGAGCGCGGCGCGAAGGGCGCGACGCTCACGGATTACCGGACGATCGACGGCCTGCGCGCGGCCGACCTCGTGCTGGACGGCGTGCGCGTCGGTGCCGACGCGGTCCTCGGGCCGGTGGACGGCGGCCTGGCGGCGCTCGAGCGCGCGGTCGACCTCGGCGCCGCGGCGTTGTGCGCCGAAGCGGTCGGCGCGATGGAGCAGTTGAACGCGCTGACCCTAGACTACCTCCGGACCCGTGAGCAATTCGGCCAGCCGATCGGGCGCTTCCAGGCCCTACAGCACCGCGCCGTCGACATGCTGGTCCATGCGGAGCAGGTCAAGTCGATCGCATGCCTCGCGGCAGCGCAGGCGCAATCGGCCGATGTGCGCGAACGCCGGCGCGCGGTTTCGGCGGCGAAGTCGCTGGTCGGGCGTTCGGGCCGCGCGGTCGCCAAGGAGGCGACCCAGCTCCACGGCGGGATGGGGGTCACGCTCGATCTGCCCGCGGCGCACTACTCGAAACGGCTCACGATGATCGATTTCTGGCTCGGCGACAGCGACTGGCACACCGAGCGCTTCGCTGCGGTCGCCGCGTAGGGCCGCCACCGGTATGTCGGCGCGAGCGTCAATCCGGCTCGCGGCCCTCGCGCTCTGTGCCGCACTCGCCGCGTGCGGGGAGCACGGCGGCTCCTATCACCACCGTTTCGACGATGCGGAGAAGTGGGCGCGAGTCTTCGACGATCCGGCGCGCGACGCGTGGCAGAAGCCCGATGAGGTGATCCGCGCGCTGCGGCTGGCACCCGACGCGAAGGTCGCCGACATCGGCGCTGGCACCGGCTACTTCGCCGTGCGCCTGGCTCGCGCAGTGCCCGCGGGCCGCGTGTATGCCGTGGATTCGGCGCCGGACATGGTGCGCTACCTCGGCGAGCGCGCGAAGCGCGAGGGTCTCGCCAACCTCGTAGCGGTCCAGGCGGCGGAGGGCGGGCCGAATCTCCCGGAGTCGGCGGACGTAGCGATACTCGTGGACGTCTATCATCATATCCCGGCGCGCACGGCGTACTTCGCCGCGCTGCGCTCCGCCCTCAGGCCGGGCGGCCGCGTCGCGATCGTCGATTTCCGGCTTGATGCGCCCCGCGGTCCGCCGCGCTCGGCGCGCATTCCGCCGGACACGGTCAAGCAGGAGCTCGCACGCGCGGGCTATACGCTCGCGACGGAGCACGACTTCCTGCCGGATCAGTACTTCCTCGTGTTCGTGCCCGCAGACCGATGACGCTTCCGGCGAGCCTCCTCCACCCGTCGGACCTCGCGGCCCAGCTCGCGGCAACGCGCCGCGACCTCGACGCCCTCGCGTCGCGCCTGCGCGCGGACGAGTGGATGGGGCCGTACGCCCCGACGCTCAATCCACCGCTCTGGGAGTACGGCCACATCGTCTGGTTCCAGGAGCACTGGTGCCTGCGCGTGCAGCCGGGCGTCGACTGGCGCGCATCGCCCCTACTCGCCCCGCTGCGCGAGGCGCGCGTGCGCTGGGCCGACTGGCTGTACGACTCGTCGCGCATCCCGCATCCCGCCCGGTGGCGCGCGCCGCTGCCGCCGATCGAGGAGACGCGTGCCTACGGCGCCGAGGTCCTCGCGGCGGTGACCGAGAAGCTGGGCGGCGCGCCCTCGCCGGACGATCGCTACTACGCCGAGCTCGCGCTCCATCACGAGCGCATGCACATCGAAGCGTGGTGGATGATGTGGCAGCAGCGCGCGCTCGTGCCGCCTTCCATCCCCGAGCTGCCCGCGCTCGGCGACGGTGCCGTGCTCGCGCTCGACGCGGCGCTCGTGACGCTCGGATCGCCGCGCAACGCGGGCTTCGTGTTCGACAACGAGAAGTGGGCGCATGCGGTGCCCCACGGCGCGTTCGAGATCGACCGCCGGCCGGTGACCAACCGCGACTTCGCCGAGTTCGTCGATGCGGGCGGCTACGGCCGCGCCGAACTGTGGTCGCAGGCCGGGCGCGAATGGCTTGCGGCGACCGGGGCGAAACATCCCGTGTACTGGCGGCGCGATCGGCGCGGCTGGCAGCTCCGCCGTTTCGATCGCTGGCTCGCGCCGGAGCGCGAGCCGGTTATCCACCTCTCGCGCCACGAGGCGGAGGCGTTTGCGGCATCGCGCGGCCGTCGGCTCCCGACCGCCGCCGAGTGGGTGCGGGCATCCGGGGACGCGTCGTTTGCGCTCGGCCGCTGCTGGGAGTGGACCGCGACCGAGTTCGGGCCGTACCCCGGGTTCGGCGCCGATCCCTACGCTGACTACTCGGTGCCGTGGTTCAAGGGCCATGCGGAGCTGCGCGGCGCGGGGAGCTGGGTCACCGCGCCGGCGCTTGCGCGCGCGACGTTCCGCAACTTCTATACGCCCGACCGGCGCGACCCGTTCGTCGGATTCCGGACCGCCCGGAGCCGCTGATCGCACGAGCGTCGTCCGCCGGCGCCGCGCAGGCACTCTTTCACGTTGATGACGATGTCATATACGGCCGCGCGCACCGGCAGTGCTAGCCTGCGTCGCATCGCGCGCTTTGCCGGGAGGCCTGACATGACCTACGACCGATCGATCCGCGTGACAGCACTGGCTGCAGTCGCGCTGGCTGCGGGCTGCACTGCAATGACATCCGCGCCGCCGCCGGATGCCGGCCAGCCTGCGGCGCAGGCGCCCGCGGCGCCCGCGCTGACGCTCGAGGGCTACAAGAAGCAGGCCGCGAAGCATATCGTTGCGGCGAGCCCCGATGCGTTCGACGGAAAACTGCCGGAGATCCTCAAGTCGGTCGTCGTGCTCGACCTCACCATCGACCGCGACGGGAAGGTCGTGAAGGCGACCGTGCGCCGGTCGAACGGCTACAGGGAGCTCGAGGCGACTGCGCTGGACAGCGTGCGTCGCGCCGGTCGGCTGCCTGCGCCGTCGGTCGCCGTCCATCGCGGCGCGCCGACGATCACCTACCTGGAGACCTGGCTCTTCCGCGCCGACGGACGCTTCCAGATCCGCAGCCTCGCCGAGCCGCAGCCGGTCGCGGCCGCCGCCGCGAACTAAGGAATGTCCGAACTAGAGGGGATACCTCCCCCTTTGACCTCCTATATCAGAGGAAGCTCTGCTTCATTCCTCGAATAGGTCAGAGCTTCCCCACCCGACTTCCCCAAGGCGGCACGCGCGCCGGGGCCCCCGCGGCCCGGTGCGCGTGCCGCGGCCCGGTGCGCACTGCCGCGCCTGGGCCGCGCGCTGCTACACTCCGGTCCCCCAACGAGACCGAGGCGCGCGGCCGTGCCGTCCAATCGCCAGATCCTGCTCGCCAGCCGCCCCGCCGGATTCCCCGCCGAGGCGAATTTCAAGCTGGTCGAGATGCCGGTGCCCGAGCCCGCCGAGGGACAGTTTCTCGTGCGTAACCACTGGCTGTCGCTCGACCCGTACATGCGCGGCCGGATGGACGCGGTGAAGAGCTACGCGAAGTACGTGGAGCTCGGCGAAGTCATGACCGGCGGGACGGTCGGCGAGGTCGTCGCGTCGCGGCATCCGAAGTTCGCGGTCGGCGAGTTCGTCACCGGCGCGCTCGGCTGGCAGGAGTACGCCCTCTCGGACGGCAGCGCCATGCGCAAGGTCGACCCGAAGCGCGCGCCGCTGTCCTATTCGCTCGGCGTGCTCGGCATGCCTGGAGTCACCGCGTGGGTGGGACTGCTCGACATCGCACAGCCCCAGGCTGGCGAAACCGTCCTCGTCTCGGCGGCATCCGGCGCGGTGGGCAGCGTCGTCGGGCAGCTCGCGAAGAGCAAGGGCTGCCGCGCGGTGGGCATCGCCGGCGGCGCCGCCAAGTGCGAGTACGTCGTGAAGGCGCTCGGCTTCGACGCCTGCGTCGACCATAAGAAGGGCGCGCTGTACGACGACCTGAAGGCTGCGCTCCCCGACGGCATCGACGTCTGCTTCGAGAACGTGGGCGGGGAGTCGCTCGACACCGCGCTCCGGCTCATGAAGCCGTTCTCGCGCGTCGCGATCTGCGGGCTCATCTCGCAGTACAGCGCGACCGAGCAGTACGGTCTGAAGAACATCCGCTCCGTCCTCGTGAACCGCATCCGCATGCAGGGCTTCATCGTCTCCGATCGCCTGGAGCTCTGGCCGCAGGCGCTCGCCGAGCTCGGCGAGCACGTCGCGGCGGGGCGGATCCAGTACCGCGAGTCGGTCGCCACGGGGCTCGAGAACGCGCCGCGTGCATTTCTTGGCATGCTGCGGGGCGAGAATTTCGGCAAACAGTTGGTACGGCTCGTGTGACCCTGTCCGTCCTCCGACAGGGCCGCGGAATCCTTCACGAACGATGACGTTGGCATAGGCCTTGCCGCGCCGGCGGTGCTAGCCTGCGCTTCCCTGAATCGCAACCGGGAGGCATCATGCGCCGCTCCGACGTTCTGCTCTCCGCCGCGCTCGGCGCGGTTCTCTTCGCCGGATCGAGCTGGCTCGCCCATGCGGAGGAGCCGGCGCCTGCGCCCAAGGCGCTCGCCGCCGCTGCGGCTACGATGAGCCCGCGCCCCGGCGTCGCCTTCCAAATCTCGGCGGCGCCCAGCGTCGACGCCTACAAGAAGCAATTCGCCGAGCTGATCAGCGAGCGCGGCAAGGACCGGCTCGCCGACACGCTGCCGGTGATCCTCAAAGGGGTCATCGTCCTCGACGTGACGATCGACCACGAGGGCAACGTCTCTGAGCTCAAGCTGTGGCGCTCGAACGGCTACGAGGAACTCGAGAAGACCGCGCTCGAGAGCGTGCGCAAGGTCGGACGCTTCCCCGCGCCGTCGGATGCAGTGCGCGGCGGGCAGCAGTCGGTGCGCTTCCTCGAGACGTGGCTCTTCCGCCACGACGGGCGCTTCCGCATTCGCAGCACCGAGCCCACCGAGTGGAAGCCGACGCTGCCGGTCGCGGGGGAGACCCGGACCGCGAAGAAGTAGCGCTATCGGCCCCTTTCTCGGGGGGGGGGCCGCATAGCGCCCGCGCAGCGGGGGATTTCCAACCTTCGCGCGGCCCCTGCGCACGCGCGGGACATTCCATTTCGGCCGAAGGTGCGCGAGTTCTCGCGCACCTATAATGCGCGCTCCGCCGTTTCACCCTGCAAAGGAGCGCGCTCTTGATCGACGTCTACACCTGGCCGACGCCGAACGGCCACAAGGTCCACATCATGCTGGAGGAGACCGGTCTGCCGTACACGGTGCACGCCGTCGACATCCGTCCGGCGACCAGTTCAAGCCCGAGTTCCTCAAGATCAGCCCGAACAACAAGATCCCTGCGATCGTCGACCAGGACGGCCCCGGCGGCAAGCCGATCGTCGATGTTCGAATCGGGCGCGATCCTGCTCTACCTCGCGTCGAAGACCGGCAAGTTCCTGCCGGAGGACATCGCGCCGCGGTGCGACAGTGATGCAGTGGCTGATGTTCCAGATGGGGCGCATCGGCCCGATGCTCGGCCAGGCACATCACTTCCTCGGCTACGCCGTCGAGAAGATCCAGTATGCGATCGACCGCTACAGCAACGAGGCGAACCGCCTCTACGGCGTGCTCGACAAGCGGCTCGCGGAAAGCCCGTACGTCGCGTGCGGCGAGTACACGATCGCCGACATGGCGATCATGCCCTGGCTCCGCTCCTACGAGCGCCAGGGCGTGAACATGGACGAGTACCCGAACGTCCAGCGCTGGTTCGACGAGATCAACGCCCGCCCCGCGGTGCAGCGCGGCCTGCAGGTGCTGGCCGAGCGGCGGCGCACCACACCGCTCACCACCGAGCAGCGCGAGGTGATGTTCGGCTCGGTGCAGTTCCAGAAGCGCTGAGACGGCGGGGCCCGCGGGCGGTCAGGGCCCCCAGCCCGTGACCTGCTCGCGGCCGCGCCGCGCGCGATCGAGGCGCAGCATTTCCTCGAGCTCCTCGCGGCCCTGCTGCGCGGCGGCCACCGCCTGCTGCGCATCGCGCGGCTGTGCCACCATCTGCTCGAGGTCGGCGCGGTTGTGCTGGCGGAACGTATCGGCGACCAGTCGCGCCTCGTACGGTTCCGCGCCGAGCGCCTCGAGCGCGTCGCGGCCGACGCGCAGCGCCGCCTCGAACGTCTCGCGCTCGACCAGCGTCGACGCCGCGGCTGCGCAGCTCCCGGTAGTGCTGGACGTTGCGCGCGCGCGCGACGATCGCGAGGTCGGGGAAGTGCTCCCGCACCATGTCGACGATGTGCAGCGACTCGTCGACGTCGTCGATCGCGACCACGAGCACCTTCGCCTTCGCGGCGCCGGCCGCCTGCAGCAGATCGAGGCGCGTCGCGTCGCCGTAGAAGACCTGGAAGCCGAACTTGCGCAGCAGCTCGATCTGGTCCGGATCGTGATCGAGCACCGTCGCGCGGAAGCCGCTGCGCGAACAGCAGGCGGCCGACGATCTGCCCGAAGCGGCCGAAGCCGGCGATGATCACCGGCGGCGCGTCGTCGTCGATCGCGTCGGCCTCGCGACGTGCGCGCGCGCCGAGCGCGGCTGGACGCGCGTCGTGCGCGAGCAGCAGGAGCGGCGTCGCGGCCATCGAGAGCGCGACGGCCAGCGATCAGCAGCGCGTCCCACTCGCCCGGCAGCACGCGTGCGCCGCGCGCGACGCCGAACACGACGAACGCGAACTCGCCGCCCTGCGCGAGGAGCGCGGCGAACAGCCAGCGCTGCTTCGGCGGCACGTCCGAGGCGCGGCGCGACGAGCGCGAGCGCCACGCCCTTCAGCGCGAGGAGGCCGAGCACCAGGCCCGCGACGAGCGAGCGGGCGCGCTGCGAGCAGCGCCGAAGTCGATCGACATGCCGACCGCGATGAAGAACAGCCCGAGCAGCAGGCCCTTGAACGGCTCGATGTCGGTCTCGAGCGCGTGGCGGTACTCGGAGCTCGGCGAGCAGCACGCCGGCGAGGAAGGTGCCGAGCGCCATCGAGAGGCCGACGCGAGCGACATCAGCAGCGCGATGCCGACGACGAGCAGCAGCGCGAACGCGGTGAACACCTCGCGCAGGCTCGCGCTGCGCGACGAGCCGCAGGACGGGCCGCGTCAGGAAGCGGCCCGACCACGATCACCGCAGCGATCGCCGCCGAGCGACCTTGCGCGCCCGCGAGCCAGCGGCGTCGCCCGCGTGTCGCAGCTCGCCGCGGCGAGGAGCGGGACGAGCGCGAGCAGCGGGATCGCCGCGATGTCCTGGAACAGCAGCACCGCGAACGCGCTGCGTCCGACCGGCGCGTCGAGCGAGGTTGCGCTCCGTCATCGTCTGCAGCGCGATCGCGGTCGACGACAGCGCGAGCGCGAGCCCGGCGACGAGCGCCGCGCTGCCAGCGGCAGGCCCGCAGCAGCGAGGCCCGCCGGCGAGCAGCAGCGCCGCACGCGCCGAGCTGCAGCGCGCCGCCGCCGAAGACGGCCCGGCGCATGCGCCCAGAGGCGCCGGGTCGAGCTCGAGCCCGATGAGGAACAGCATCAGCACGACGCCGAACTCGGCGAAGTGCAGGATCGACTCGACGTCGCGCACGAGCCCGAGGCCCGAACGGGCCGATCGCGCAGCCGGCGACCAGGTAGCCGAGCACCGAGCCGAGCCCGAGGCGCGCTGGCGATCGGCACGCAGACGACCGCCGCCGCGAGGTAGACGATCGCGTCGACCAGCAACGGGGCGCTCATGCATGCGCGTCCCGCGTCGTCGCGAGCGCGACGAGCGCGCTCGCGGTAGCGGCGAGCGGCCGCGGCGTCGAGCGCGTCCTCGGACGACGCGATGCGCGCCGTGCACGACGATGCGGCTCGAGCCAGTTCATCCCGCAGAACCGCGCGGTCTGCCGATCACCGGCGACGAAGGCGTCGAACGGGTGCGCGTGCATGCCCGCCGGCGTGTAGCCGCTCGGCGGCCCGCCGGTGGTCGCGACCCAGAGGCAGCGCTTGCCGCGCAGCGCGGTGCCGCCCTCGCCGTAGGCCCAGCCGTGCGCGAGCACCTTCTCGAACCAGAGCTTGAGCAGCGCCGGCGCGCTGTACCAGTAGATCGGGTGCTGCCAGACGACGCGTCGTGCGCGCCGCGAGCGCGCGCTGCTCGGCCTCGACGTCGATGGCGAAGTCGGGGTAGAGGTCGTAGAGCGCGCGCACCGCCACGCTCGGCAGCTCGCGCACGGCGTCGAGCAGGACGCGGCCCGCGCGCGAGCGCAGCGGGTACGGATGGGCGTAGATCACCGTGATCATCTTGCGGCACGACCGGGAAGGCGCGGCCGAGTATAAACGGACGCTTGCTTCGGGACGCCGCGCGGGGCAGCATGTGCGCCCAATGCGGGTGGATTGTGGAGGAAAGACGCATGGCAACGCTCAGCGGCAAGGTCGCGTGGCTCACCGGCGCAGGCAGCGGCATCGGGCAGGCGGGCGCAATCGAGTTGGCGAAGGCCGGCGCACGCGTCGTGGTGTCGGGACGGCGCGCCGAGATGCTCGAGGAGACGCGCCGGCTGGTGATGGACGCCGGGGGCGAGGTCGAGAAGCTCCCGCTCGATGTCGCCGACAAGAAACAGGTCGCCCACGCGGCGAAAGAGCTGCTCGATCGGCACGGCCGCTGCGACATCCTGGTGAACAGCGCCGGGCTGAACGTGCCGAAGCGCTACTACAAGGACCTCGTGGCCGAGGACTGGGACAAGGTGATCGGCATCAACCTGAACGGTGCGCTCTATTGCATGACCGCGGTGCTGCCCACGATGCGCGCGCAGAAGGGCGGGCTCGTGATCAACATCGCGTCCTGGCTCGGCCGCTGGGTCGGCTACCTCGGCGGCGCGGCTTACGGCGCGAGCAAGCACGCGATGGCGACGATCACGCACCATCTCAATCTGGAGGAGGGCATGCACGGCATCCGCGGCTGCGTGATCTACCCGGGCGAAGTGGCGACGCCGATCCTCAAGACGCGCCCCGTGCCGCCGTCGCAGCAGGACCTGGAGCGGATGCTGAAGGCCGACGATCTCGGGCGCACGATCCGCTTCGTCGCGGAGATGCCGGCGCACGTCTGCCTGAACGAGATCGTGATTACTCCGACGTGGAACAGGCTGCTGATCGGCGGCAAGGAGCTGCGACTCGGGCCGCCGCTGCCGGAGTGACGAGGCGCTGCGCGCCGAGCGCTACTTCCGGTCGCTCAGCAGTTTGAAGGTGCCGATCGCCTTGGCGAGGAGCTTGCCGCCCTCGTCGCGGGCCTCGGCTTCGCAAAACGCCGTCGACTGGCCGCCGTGCAGCACGCGGCCTTGCGCAAGGATGTGTTTCGAGGTGCCGGCGTTCATGAAGCCGACGCTCAGGTCGACGGTCAAAACGCCACCATCGACGCCGTAGTGGCCACGCACCGCGGCGCTCATCACGTAATCGAGCATCGTCATCACCACGCCGCCGTGCGCGGCGCCCCAGCTGTTGAGGAGCTCCGCACGCTTGTCGAGCACGATCGACGCGCGTTCTTTCGACTGCTCGGTGAGACGGATGCCGAGGTGCTCGACGAACGGGATGCGGACGCGCGAGAGCGATTGAGCGGTCATCGATCGGAGGCGGCAGTCAAGATATGCATAGCGGGCGTTATAGCAGGGCCGGGCGACCGTTGTCGACAAGCGCGGGCGCTTTCGCGTTCACTAAGCAAGCGCTGTGCCGTCTCTCGATCAGACGACGCTTGCCCCGCCATCCACCGCGACGATCTGACCCGTGATGTGTTGCGACGCGTCCGAAGCGAGCAGCACCGCGAGCCCTTTCAGGTCCTCGTTCCCGCCGAGGCGGCGCAGCGGCGTCGCGGCGATCACCTGGTCGGCGATCCGCTCGAGCGAGCCACGGGTCATCCTCGACGGAAAGAACCCCGGCGCGATCGCGTTCACGGTGATGCCGTACTGGCCCCACTCGCCGGCCAGCGCGCGCGTGAAATTGACGAGCCCGCCCTTGGTGGTGTTGTACGCGATCGTGCGCAGCTTGTCCGGCAGGTTGCCCCGTAGTCCCGCGATCGAGGCCATGTTGACGATCCGTCCGTGACGGCGCGGGATCATCGATTTCTTTCCGGCCGCCTGGCACGCGAGAAACGCCGCGGTCAGGTTCAAGTTGAGGAGCTTCTGCCACGCCTCCAGCGGATGGTCCTCGGTGGGCGCCCCCCAGGTCGCGCCGGCGTTGTTCACCAGGATGTCGATCTGCCCGTACTTCGCAAGAACGGCGTCGACCATCGGCTCGACCGCTTCGGGGCGGGACAGGTCGCAGGGAACCGGGAACGCCTCCACGCCCTCGCGCCCCAGCTGCATGCGGGCCGCCTCGAGCTCGTCGCCCTTGCGCGCGCTCAGCGCGACTTTCGCCCCCATCTCGCCCAGCGCCGCGGCGACCTGCAGGCCGAGCCCGCGCGAGCCGCCGGTGACGAGCGCGATCCGTCCGCCGAGGTCGAAGAGTGTGCGTACGCTCATGGGATCGCTCCTTTCGCGGCGATTGTCGCACGCGGTCGAGCGCGCTAAGCTGCACGGCGATGCGTCGCGCCAGGGGAGGGCGCGCCGTGGCCCACGACCCGCCGAAGCCGCAGCTCGACCTCATGTTCCGCGCCAGCGTCGCGGTGGCCGCGGCGCGCTCGCTCGGCCGCACGCCGGTCGGGGAGCGGCGCATCGTCGACATCGTCGGCGGGGAGGTGACCGGACCGCGGCTGTCCGGGCGCATCCTGCCCGGCGGCGCGGACTGGCAGATCGTGCGCGACGACGGCACCGCGGTGCTCGAGGCGCGCTACACCATCGAGGCCGCGGACGGCGCGCTGATCTACGTGCGGAACTTCGGCTACCGGCACGGTCCGCCGGAGCTGCTCATGCGCATCGCGCGCGGGGAGGAAGTCGACCCCGCGCGTTATTACTTCCGCGCGGCTCCGGCGTTCGAGACTTCAGCGCCGGAGCACGATTGGCTCAACCGCACGATCGCGGTGTGCACCGGCATGCGCACGCGCGAGCGCGTGATCCTGGACTTTTACGCCGTGAGGTAGCTCGGACCTCAGGAGCAGCCGAGCCGCCGCTCCTTCGCCCGCACGAGTCCCGAGATCACTTCGTTGTACGGCGCCGCGAGGCCGACCGCTTTGGCGGCGGGCGGGATCGCGCCGTTGATCGCGTCGATCTCCGAGCACCGCTTCGCGAGGTGGTCGAGCAGCATCGACGGCCGTGCGTCGGGAATCTTCGAGCCGAAGTCGCGCACGTAGGCAACCGGGTCGTCGAAGCCGAGCTTGATGCCGCGCTTGCGGGCCACCGCGTAGGCCTCGGCGGCGCAACCGGAGGCGACTTGCCAGGTGTCGGCGTCGTTCAGCACTTCGCTGATCGTGCGCTCGGTGACCGCGCACGTGCCCGAGAAGCAGACGTTGCAGATCAGCTTCTCCCACACGAGCTGGTCGATGTCGTCGAAGCACTTCACGCGGAAGCCGCCCGAGCGCCACACGTCCGCCACCGCCTCGAGGCGCGGCGTGATCGGCCCCGCGAGCTCGCCGAGCCGCACCAGCTCCATGCCGTTGTGGTGCGCGTGGCCCGGACCGCGCATCGACGCACCGAATCCGCCGACGACGCCGACCGCGAGACGCTCGCGGCCGAGCACCGACGCCGCCCTATCAGGTCCGCCGAGACCGTTCTGAATCGAGAGAACGAGCGTCTTCGGCCCCACGATCCCCTGCGCCGAGCGTGCCGCCGCTTCCACGTCGCGCGCCTTCGTGGCGATGATCACGAGATCGCACTGACCCGCGTCCGCGGCGGACGTCGTGGCATTTACCCGCACGGTGCGGTCGCCCGAGGCGCCTTCGACGCGCAGACCGTTGGCGCGGATCGCGTCGACGTGCGCGCGCCAGCTGTCCACCGCCCACACCTCGTGGCCGGCGCCCGCGAGCAGGCCCGCGTACACCGAGCCCATTGCGCCGCAACCGATAATCGCGATCTTCATCGCGGTTTCACGGCTCGAGCCTGATGTTCGCGCGCTTGATGATGTCGGCATAGCGCTCTGACTCGTCGCGCATCAGCTTGGCCAGCTCGTCCGGCGTCGTCGAGGTGGGATTGAGGCCGAGCGTCGCGTAACGCTCGCGCACGTCGGGCGAGGCGAGCGCCTTCTGCACCTCGCCGGAGAGGCGATTGACGATCTCGCTCGGCGTTCCGGCCGGAGCGAGGTAGCCGATCCACGCGATCATGTTGAACCCGGGCATGTCCGCCGCCTCGGCCACCGTCGGCACGTCGGGAAGCGCCGGGTTGCGCTGTGCGCTGGTGATGGCGAGCGCCTTCAGCCGCCCGGCGCGGACGTTCGACACGACCGCGGCCATCGTCTCGATGGTGTACGCGACCTGCCCGCCCATCACGTCGGTGAGCGAAGGGCCGCTGCCCTTGTACGGCACGTGGGTGGCCTGCAGGTTCGCCCGGATGTTGAAGACCTCGGTGATCAGGTGCGTCGTCGCGCCCGTGCCGGACGACGCGAAGGTGTACTTCCCGGGGCTTGCACGCACGAGCGCGATCAGCTCGCGCGCGCTGGAGGCCGGAAAGCCCGGCGCGGTGACCAGCACGTACGGCACCGTGGCGATCAGGCTGATCGGCGTGAAGGACTTCTCCGGGTCGTAGGGGGTCTTCTGCAGCAGCGGGTTGATCGAAAGCGGGCCGCTCGAGCCGGCGAGCAGCGTGTAGCCGTCGGGTGCGGCTTTGGCGGCCGCTTCCGTGCCGATGATTCCACCGGCACCCGGCCGGTTGTCGGCCACGATCGGCTGGCCGATCGACTCCGAGACCTTCTGCGCGACCAGCCGCGCCGCCAGGTCGGTCGCCTGGCCCGGCGGCCACGGCACGATGACCCGGAGTGGCTTGCTGGGGTATTGCTGCGCGAACGCCGATCCGGCCAGCAACGCCGCGGCGAGCGCCGCAAACATTCTCCGCATGATCCCCTCCGGGTCGCCTAGACGACTTCGAACAGCCCGGCCGCGCCCATCCCGCCGCCGATGCACATCGTGACCACGACGCGCTTCGCGCCGCGGCGCTTGCCCTCGATGAGCGCATGCCCCACCAGGCGCGCGCCGCTCATGCCGTACGGATGCCCGATCGCGATCGCGCCGCCGTTCACGTTCAGCCGGTCGTCGGGAATGCCGAGCTTGTCGCGGCAGTAGAGCACCTGCACCGCAAACGCCTCGTTGAGCTCCCAGAGATCGATGTCTTGCACCTTCAGCCCGGCGCGCTTCAGGAGCTTCGGCACGGCGAACACCGGCCCGATCCCCATCTCGTCGGGCTCGCAGCCCGCGACCGCGAAGCCGCGGAAGATGCCGAGCGGCTTGAGGCCCTTGCGCTCCGCCGTCCTCGCGCTCATCACCACCGCAGCGGAAGCGCCGTCCGAGAACTGACTCGCGTTGCCCGCCGCGATCACGCCGCCCTCGACCGCCGGCTTGATCGTCGAAACGCCTTCGTAGGTCGTGTCGCCGCGGATGCCCTCGTCGCGATCGGCGGTGACCTCCTTGAACGATTCGACGTTGGTGTTCTTGTCGATCACCTTCATCCGGACCGCGAGCGGGACGATTTCGTCCTTCGTCTTGCCGGCCGCCGCGGCGGCGGCGGCGCGGAGCTGGCTCTGCACCCCGTAGCGATCCTGCGCTTCGCGACCGATCTTGTACCGCTTGGCCACGGTCTCGGCGGTCTGGAGCATCGGCCAGTAGATCTGCGGCTTGTGCTCCATCAGCCAGTCCTCGGTGAACATGTGCTTGTTCATCTCGTTCTGCACGCACGAGATCGATTCGACCCCGCCGGCGGCGTAGATGTCGCCCTCGCCGGCGATGATGCGCTGCGCCGCCATCGCGATCGTCTGCAGGCCCGAGGAGCAGAAGCGGTTCACCGTGATGCCGGCGGTCTCGACCGGACAGCCGGCGCGGATCGCGATCTGCCGCGCGATGTTCCAGCCGGTCGCGCCCTCCGGGTTGGCGCAACCCATGATCACGTCCTCGACCTCGGCTGGGGCGATCTTCGCGCGCTCGATGGCGTGCTTGACGACGTGCCCGCCGAGCGTCGCGCCGTGGGTCATGTTGAACGACCCGCGCCACGACTTCGCGAGCGGGGTGCGGGCGGTGGAGACGATCACTGCGTCGGTCATGGGCGACTCCGGATTCAGTTGAAGGTCTTGCCTGCGGCGGCGAGCCGGGCGAGCAGGGCCGCCGGCTGCCAGTACTGGCCGTTGCGGCCCGCCGCGAATTTCGCCATTGCGGCGACGACGTTCTTCAGCCCGACGGTGTCGGCGTAGAACATCGGCCCGCCGCGATACAGCGGGAAGCCGTAGCCGGCCAGGTACACCATGTCGATGTCGCTCGCGCGGAGCGCGATGCCCTCGTCGAGGATCTTCGCGCCTTCGTTGGCGAGCGCGTAGATGCAGCGCTCGACGATCTCCTGGTCGGAGATCGGACGGCGCGCCACGTTGACCTCCTTCGAGTACGCGACGATGAGCTGCTCGATCTCCGGATCGGGGACTGGCGCGCGGGAACCGGCCTCGTACTTGTAGACGCCCTTGCCGGTCTTCTGCCCGAAGCGGCCCATCTCGCAGACGCGGTCGATCCACGCCGGGTAGACCTGCCGCTCGGGATCCTCGGCGCGGCGCCGCTTGCGGATGTGCCAGCCGATGTCCTGACCGGCCATGTCCATCATCGCGAACGGACCCATCGCCATGCCCCAGTCCTGCACCGCCTTGTCGACCTGCTGCGGGAGCGCACCCTCCTCGACCAGGAAGTAAGCCTGGCGCACGTATTCCTCGAGCATGCGGTTGCCGATGAAGCCGTCGCATACGCCCGAGACGACCGCCAGCTTCTTGATGCTCTTCGCGAGCTTCATCACCGTCGCGAGCACCTCCTTCGAGGTATTCGCGCCGCGCACGACCTCCAGCAGCCGCATCACGTTCGCCGGGCTGAAGAAGTGCAGCCCGATGACCCACTCGGGGCGCTTGGTGAACGACGCGATCCGGTCGAGGTCGAGCGTCGAGGTGTTGCTCGCGAGGATCGCGCCCGGCTTCACGGTCGCGTCGAGCTGCTTGAAGACCGCCTCCTTGACGTCCATGTCCTCGAACACCGCCTCGATCACGAGGTCGGCGTCCTTGATCGCGTCGTACGACAGCGCGGTCGAGAAGCGGCCCATGCGCTTGTCCATCTCGCCTTGCGCGAGGCGCCCCTTCGCGACCGTCGCGGCGTAGTTCTTCCTGATCACGTCGAGGCCGCGGTCGAGGGCCTCCTGCTTGACCTCGAGGAGGGTGACCGGGAAGCCGGCGTTCACGAACGCCATGCCGATGCCGCCGCCCATCGTGCCGGCGCCGATAATCGCGACCTTCTTGATCTCGACGACCGGCGTCGACTCCGGCACGTCGGGGATCTTCGAGGCGGTGCGCTCGCCGAAGAAGGCGTGGCGCAGCGCCTTGGACTCGGTGGTGACGACCAGCTCCTCGAAGCGCTCGCGCTCGAACTCGAGCCCCTGGTCGAACGGCAGCTTCGTCGCCGCTTCGACGCACGCCACGATCTTCGGCGGCGCGGGGAAGCCGCGCGACTCCTTGGCCACCTTCTTGCCGGCTTCGGCGAGGAACGCCGCCGCGTCGCCTTCGAGCTTCACTTTTTCGTCGCGGAGCTTGCGCAGCGGCCGCTTCTCGGCGACGACCTTGCGCGCGAACGCGAGCGCGCCGGCAAGCAGATCGCCCTGCACGACCTCGTCGAACAGGCCCGACGGCATCTTCTCCGACAGCGTCGGTGCGCCGGACACCATCATGTCGAGCGCGGCCTTCGCATCGATCGCACGCGGCAGGCGCTGCGTGCCGCCGGCGCCGGGCAGGATGCCGAGCTTCACCTCGGGCAACGCGATCTGCCCGCCTGGCGCCGCGACGCGGTAGTGGCAACCCAGCGCGAGCTCCAGCCCGCCGCCCATGGCCACCTTGTGGACTGCCGCGATCACCGGCTTCGACACGGCCTCGATCTTCGCAATGACCTGCCGCAGATTCGGCTCGGCGCTCGCGGCCGGGCTATCGAACTCCTTGATGTCGGCGCCACCCGAGAAGGCGTTGCCGCCGCCGATCAGCACGACCGCCTTCACGCTCGCGTCGGCCAGGGCCTTGTCGAGGCCCTCGACGATCCCTTTTCGCAGCGGATGCCCGAGCCCGTTGACCGGCGGGTTGTTCATGGTGACCACGGCGATGTCGCCGTGCACGGCGTATTCGGCTGCGTTCATGCGTGCTCCAGTGAGGTTCAGGCGGGGGTGACGAGCTTGAGGCCGACGATCCCCGCGACGATCAGGCCGATGCAGCCGAGCCGCGCGACGGTCGCGGGTTCGGCGAAGAGAACGATGCCGAGGATCGCGGTCCCGACCGCGCCGATCCCGGTCCAGATCGCGTAGCCCGTGCCGACCGGTATCGACTTGAGGGCCAGGGCGAGGAACCAGAGGCTGACGACCATCGCCGCGACGGTGATCGTGCTCGGCACGAGGCGCGTGAAGCCCTCGGTGTACTTGAGTCCGATGGCCCAGACGATCTCGAGGAGTCCGGCGATGATGAGGTAGATCCAGTGCATGCGGAAGGGCTCGAAGGCTGCGCGGCGGATCTGCCGCGGCAGCGCGCGGGCATTGTAGACCTTCCCCGTGCGACCCGGGTTCAGCCTGCCGATTCGACTCCACCGGAGTACGCCGCAGCATCAACGTGGTACGCCTGCGAAGCGCTTTGCATTGGCGAGATGGATTGACTGCGGTCAACACGCTCGGACACGCATCTGGCAGAGTGAACTTCGAGTTGACTGATGTCCAAACGGGAGGATTGCTATGAAGCCCTCTATGATTGGATCAGTGGTACTCGGGGCGACGATGATTTGCGCCGTCGGAGCGATCCATGCTCAGACCGGAGTCGACCTCGGCAAACGAGAGTACGTCTTCAACTGCGGTGGGTGCCATGGCGAGACCGGAAAAGGCGACGGTCCGTACATGACATTCATGAAGCGCCCGTCCGACATTACGCAGCTTGCGAAGAAGAACCACGGCGTGTTTCCGGTCTCCCGGGTGTACGAAGTCATCGACGGGAGGCAGGACGTGGCGGCGCACGGCCCGCGGGACATGCCGATCTGGGGCATGGACTACCAGGCCAAGGCCGGCGCGTACTACATCGACGTGCCGTACAGCCCGGAGGTGTACGTGAGAGTTCGGATCCTCGCCTTGATCGAATACCTCGATCGACTCCAGGTGAGGTAGCGCCAGCGGGCGAGGCGCCGCGCCTCTGTAAGTCCGCGATCCGGTGAACACGCCCGGCACGCCGGGCGTGGGCGGATTCTTTCAAACCTCCAGCCATTCGCGCCGGATCGTCGCGTTCCCGCGCAGATCGTCCGGCGCGCCCTCGAAGACGATCTGCCCGTGCCCCATCACGTACATCCGCTCGGAAAGGTCGAGCGCGATGGCGAGCTTCTGCTCGACCAGAAGGATCGCCACGCCGCGCCGCTTGATTTCGCGGAAGAGGTCGGCGACCAGCTCGACGAGCTTGGGCGCAAGACCCTCGGTCGGCTCGTCGATCATCACGAGATCGGGGTCGCCCATCAGCGTGCGCGCGAGCGTGAGCATCTGCTGCTCGCCGCCCGACAGCACCCCGCCCAGGGTGTCCCCCCGCTCGGCGAGCCGCGGAAAGAGCCGGAACACGTCGTCCACCGACCAGCGCCCGGTCCGGCCCTTCGACTTCATCCCGAGCTCGAGATTCTGGCGCACGGTCAGCGTCGGGAAGATATCGCGGCTCTCGGGCACGTAGCCGAGCCCGAGGTGCGCGATCTGGTAGCTCTTGAGGCCGAGGATCTCGGCGTCCCTGAAGCGCACCGAGCCCTGCGCGTCCACCATGCCCATGATCGCCCGGATGGTCGTCGAGCGGCCCACGCCGTTGCGGCCAACGAGGCTCACGCACTCGCCGGGACCAACCTGGAGATGCACACCCTGGAGGATATGGCTCTTGCCGTACCACGCGTGGAGGTCGCGCACCTCAAGCATGGGCGACTCCGAGGTAGGCTTCTTGCACCCTGGGGTTCGCGCGGATCGCCGCCGGCGCGCCGCTCGCGATGATCTCGCCGTACACGAGCACGCTCACACGGTCGGCGAGATCGAAGACGACGCCCATGTCGTGCTCGACCATGACCAGCGTCTTGCCTTCTGTCACCTTGCGGATCAGCGCGACCGCCGCGGCGGTCTCCGCGCGGTTCATGCCCGCGGTCGGCTCGTCGAGGAGGATCACCTCGGCGCCGCCCGCGATCGTGATGCCGATCTCGAGCGCCCGCTGCTCGGCGTACGAGAGGACGCCGGCGAGCGTGTCGCGCCGGCGCGCGAGGCCGATCCGCTCCATGACCTCCTCGGCGCGGCTGCGCACGTCGGCGAGCGCGGAGAGCGCGCGCCAGAACGCGTAACGGTATCCCAGCGACCAGAGGACTGCGCAGCGGAGGTTCTCGAACACTGAGAGGGTCGGAAAGATGTTCGAGACCTGGAAGCTGCGCGACAGTCCGCGGCGATTGATCTCGTGCGGGCGCAGCCGCGTCACGTCCGCGCCGTTCAACAGGATGCGGCCGTCGGTGACCGGGAACCGGCCGCTCGCGAGGTTGAAGAGCGTCGACTTGCCCGCGCCGTTCGGGCCGATGACGGCGTGGCGCTCGCCCCGCGCGACGGCGAGGTCGACGCGGCGGATGATCTCGGTCTTGCCGAAGCGCTTGCGCACGCCCCGGAGCTCGAGCGCGGGCGCGCTCATGCGAGGCCTCTCGCTGCGAGCGTCGCCTCGATCTCGCGCTGCACCGCGTCCCATTCGGCGCGGACGCGCCGCCCGGCCACCGCGACGAGCGCGGCGCCGGCGCTCAGCAGTGCCCCGCACGCCAGCCAGGGCAGCGCGCTGAACGGCGCAACGGAAACGCCGCCCAGGCTCATCTCCCGGGGCGCGCCGGTCTCGCTCACGTGGTAGGTCATCTCCACCAGTCCGACGAAGCCCGCGAGGGCGAGCAGGCCGGACGCCAGCGCCCATCCGTACGGGCGCACGAGCCGGCCCAGCAGGCCGAGTTTCCAGACGCGCAGGTTCTGCATCAGCAGCATCGCGAGGCCGCCCGGCGCGAACATCACGATGGCAATGAACAGCAGCCCGAGGTAGAGCAGCCATGCTTTCGTGAAGCCCGACAGAGCGGTCTGGAAGAAGGTGAAGACCACGGCGCCGATCACCGGGCCGAAGAAGAACCCGATGCCGCCGATGTACGCGGCGAGCAGCACCGCGCCCGAGCGCAGGGTGGAGACCGTCTCGGCGGTGACGATCTCGTAGTTGATCGCAGCCAGCCCGCCGGCGATGCCGGCGAAGAACGCCGACAGCACGAACATCAGCAGCCGCACGCGCTCGGTGCTGTAGCCGACGAACGCCGCGCGCTCCTCGTTGTCGCGCACCGCGTTGGCGATGCGGCCGAGCGGCGTCCGCGTCAGCGCGAACATCGCGGCGGTGCTGAGGAGGGTCCAGAGCGCGATCAGGTAGTAGACCTGCAGCGCCGGGCCGTAGGTGATCCCGAGCGGCGCGGGGCCGACCATGCGGTTCGCGTTCACGCCGCCCTCGCCGCCGAAGAACGCCGGGAGCATGAGCGACATCGCGTGCACCATCTCGCCGATGCCGAGCGAGATCATCGCGAACGCGACCCCCGCCTTGCGCGTCGTCACCCAGCCGATGAGCGCGCCGAAGAGCGCCGCGGCGAGCCCGCCGACCAGCGGGAGCAGGGTGACCGGGAGCGCGAACCGGCCCTGGCCGATCAGGTTCAGCGCGTGGATCGCGAAGTACGCGCCGAGCCCCATGTACACCGCGTGCCCGAACGACAGCAGCCCGGACTGCCCGAGCAGCATGTTGTAGGACAGGGCGAAGATGATCATGATGCCCATCTGGCTCATCAGGGTCAGCGCGAAGCCCTGGCGGAACACGAGCGGCAGGACGAGAAGCACGAGCGCGAACGTGCTCCAGACGAGCCAGCGTCCGGCGTTGACGGGTTTGAACCTGAGCGTGCTCATCGCCGGCTCACGTCTCCCTCGTCCCCATCAGCCCGCGCGGCCGGAGGACGAGCATCAGCACCATGATCAGATAGGGCAGCATCGGCGCGGCCTGCGCGAGCGTGAGGTTCAGCGCCTCGGCGAGGAAGGTCCCGTCGCCGGCCACGATTCCGAGCGGCCTCAGCAGGCCGCCGAGCGACGCGTCGAGCGACACGGAGAAGGTCTGCAGCAGCCCGATCAGCAGGCTCGCAAGGAACGCGCCCGCGAGCGAGCCCATGCCGCCGACCACGACGACCACGAACACGATCGGGCCGATCGCGGCGGCCATGCCGGGATCGGTCACGAACGCCGGTCCGCCGACCGCACCGGCGAGCGCGGCGAGCGCCGCGCCGCCGCCGAACGTGAGCATGAACACGCGCGGCACGTTGTGCCCGAGCGCCTCGACCGTGCGCGGGTGGCTGAGCGCGGCCTGGATCACGAGGCCCACGCGCGTGCGCGTGAGCCCGAGGTAGATCGCCGCGAGCATCGCGATCGCCACCGCCGCCATGAAGCCGCGGTAGATCGGAAAGCTGGATCCGAACACGGTGAAGAGCGGGCCGTCGAGCGCGGGCGGCGGGTTGTACTCGACCGCGGCGCGGCCCCAGACGAGGTGGATCGCCTCCTCGATGAGGTAGGCGAGGCCGAACGTGAACAGCAGTTCTGCGACATGGCCGTGCTTGTGCACCTGCCGCAGGCCATAGCGCTCGACCAGCATGCCGATCACGCCCACGGCGAGGGGCGCGACGAGCAACCCCGGCCAGAACCCCACCCAGCGCGTGATCTGGTAGCCGAAGTACGCGCCGACCATGTAGAAGCTCGCGTGGGCGAAGTTCAGCACGCCCATCATCGAGAAGATGAGCGTCAGGCCGGCAGAGAGCAGGAAGAGCAACAGCCCATAGCTCAGGCCGTTCAGGGTCTGGATGACGAGAAACTCCATTGGCCGATCCTGGCTGACTTGGGGGTTTTGGAAGGGGGCTAGGTTGGGAAAGGAAGGGTCCCAACCCTTCCTTGGGCCCCCTTCCTCAATTTGTCCATGGACGGGCGAAAAACAAGGGCGGCCCGGTCGCCGCCCTCGCCGCGAGCGCGTCAGCGTGCGGGCGCTACTTCCCAGGCCGCTTCATCTGGCACGACGTTGGCTGCGCCGAAACGTAGGGCTCGATCCGCACGTCGGTCCGGAATGCGAGGCCAGTGTTCTCCACGTCGTATTTCACGTCCTTCGGGCCGCCCTTCGCGGCCGAGCGCACGAAGGTCGAGATAAAGAGCGGCTGGATCATCTGGTGGTCGGCGGCGCGCATCTCGACTTCGCCGACATCGGTCATGTACTTCATCCCGGAAAGTTGCTGCGCCACCAGCACGGGATCGGTCGACTTCGCGCGCTTCACCGCCTCCCCGAGCATGTTCATCCCCGTGTGGACGCGCAGGAACCACCAGTCGAGGTTGTATTTCTTCTTGAACTCGGCGTTGACGCGCTCGAGCTCCTTCGACGGCACGTTGGTGTGCCACTCGGTGATCTGCTTCATGCGATCGACGCCGGCCTCGCCCACCGCCGTCGGCACACCGGAGAAGCCGGCGTAGTACGTATAGAAGACCACGTTCAGACCGGCTTCGCGCGCGGACTTCACGAGCAGCGACATGTCGTTGCCCCAGTTCCCGGTGATCACCGTGTCGGCGCCGGAGGCCTTGATCTTCGCCACGTACGGGGCGAAGTCCTTCACCTGGCCGAGCGGGTGCAGGTCGTCGCCTACGATCTCGATGTCGGGGCGCTTGCGCTTGAGGTCGGCCTTCGCGGCGCGCGATACCGCCTGGCCGAACGAGTAGTTCTGGTTGATCAGGTAGACCTTCTTGATCTTCTGGTTCTTCGCGAGCTCGGTGGTGAGCGCCTCCATCTTCATGTCGCTGTTCGCGTCGAGGCGGAAATGGAAGAAGTGGCACTTGGAGTTGGTGAGATCGGGGTCCACCGCGGCGTAGTTGAGATACAGGATCTCCTTGCCGGGGTTGCGCTCGTTGTGCTTCTGCACGGCGTCGGAGAGCGCGAGCGCGACTGCCGAGCTGTTGCCCTGCGTCACGTAGCGGATGCCGCGGTCGACGATCTGCTTGAAGACGTTCAGCGTCTCCTGCGGGCTCACCTTGTTGTCGAAGCCTACGACCTCGAACTTCACGCCCGGCGCGGCGTTGCGCCGGTTCAGCTCGTCGGCCATGAACTGGAACTGCTTGAGCCCGGGCTCGCCGACGTTCGCGAACGGGCCGGACAGGGGATCGACGTAGGCGATGCGCAGGACGTCCTGGGCGGTGGCCGGCAGGGCGGCGGCGAGCGCAAGGGCAGCGACGACGAGCGAGCGAAAGCTGCGCGCGGGCATGGGGATCCTCCTCCTCGTTGGGGCAACGTCGGCCTCCGGACGTACGCCGGATGACCCTCCTCTCCTGATGCCGAGACGATGGTAGAGAAAGGGTCAGGGGGGGTCAACTGAAGCCGCCCCGGCGTCCCGGTACGCGGAAAGGGAAACGGGCCGGCGGAGTCGAGCTCCTCCGTCCCGCAGGTGCGCGCGGGGTCGCGCGCAAGGCAGGCGCCGGCCTTACTGGGCCGTGCCGAAGGTCTTCGCGATGTCGTCGATGAGCGTCTGGACGTCCTTGGCGCTGAGCTTCTGGATGCCTTTCTGCCTCATCATCGCGTCGAACTTCGACTCGAACATCCGCATGGCTTCGGTCTTGGAGATCATGCCGTCCTTGTCGGTGTCCATCTTCATCACGTTGTCCATGTTCTTCTGGGCCAACGCGACCTGGCCGAACCCGAGGGCGAGCCCCATGGCGACAGCGGCGGCGATTTTCGAGGGTTTCATCGTGCTTCTCCTTTCCGTGGTTGAAGGGCGTGAGCCGTCTGGAGCGCGGGCTCCAGCGTTCGTCGCGACCGCGATCGCGGCCTTACGCGCTTCTCGCCCTCGGGCGACCAGGCGACGAGCGTCCGCATCAGGACGCGCGCGAACGCAGCGCCAACGAGCGGACAGCACGGCGGCCGCACCGCGAGTAGCCGCGCGACGGTCGCCCCGACGCGCGCCGTCGAGAGCGTTTTCGAAAGCGTTGCATCCCCGCCGAAGGGATCGTCGTCTCCCATGGCATCGTCTCCTATGGCGTGATCCGGAAGGGCGCGCGGACTCTTGTGTGCTGGGCACCGACCATGCCGGCGCGACCGGGCCGCGCCGGCAAATCGCGGGACGCTATTGCGCCTTGACCGCAGAGGTGATCGACGCGATCACGCCCGACGCGGTTCTGAAAGGTTCCTGCTCGGCGTCCTTGATCCCGTGGCGACGCGCGATCCAGATGAAGTCCGTATAGACGGTCCACACGTCGCCGTTGTCGTCCTGCTGCACGAGCAGCCGCACCGGCCAGTCGAGCCCGGCCTGCGGGCTGGCGTTCAGGAACTGCGTGCCGAGCGGAGGATTGCCGAAGACGAGCAGCGTCGACGGGCGCACCCTGATCCCGGCCTCTGCGGCGAGCCGGTACTGGTCGACCTCCTGGAAGAACCGGATACCTTTGGCGGCGATGTCCTCCTTCAAGCGCGCGATGGTCTCGTCGAGCGGATAGGCGCTCTTCACGCGGACGACGCCGTCTCCGTCCACCGCTGCGCCGGTGGATTGCGCATATGCGGCCGGCGCAGCGGCCAGGCTGGCGGCGAGCAGCGCCGTGGAAGCGAGTCTTGCGAGGGTTGCGAGCATGCGGGTCTCCTTCGGGTTGTGGCCCGCGCACAACGCGCGCGGGCGCCGTTCAAGAATTCACGGGTGCCGCGCTTCGGCGCCGCGCTGCCAGGGCCAGCGGCCCTCGAGCTCGAGCGCAAGGCTCCAGCTGAGGAACGTGCGGATGGCGACGATCAGCGCCAGCACGAGCACGCTGTCCATGGTCGGCGTGAACGCCACCGTGCGGACGATGTCCGCCGCGACCAGAACCTCGAGGCCGAGCAGGATCGCGCGTCCGAGGTCCTGTCGATAGCGCCGGTAGGGGGACCCGGCCGCGTCGCGCCGGAAGGCCGCGTACCGGACGGTCGCGATCGCGAGGCCGCCGATGATCAAGGCCACCCCGGCGATCTCCGCGCCGGTGCCGGCGATCTCGATGAACTCGCGGAGCTCCATGACGCACCTCGTCACGCGGGTTGCGCCGTCCCGGGCCGCGTCCGGAGGCCGGCGCCGAACACCGCGGCGAGCGCGAGCGCGACGCCGATGCCCGCAACGCAAGCGGCCCACCCGAGCCGGTCGAAGAGCTGGCCGAGCACCGCGCTCCCCACCAGTCCGCCGAAAAAGTAGCAGGCGAGATAGAGGCCGCTCGCCGCGCCCGGGTCGGTT
The DNA here is from genome assembly GCA_963747775.1 of uncultured beta proteobacterium. Lineage (GTDB taxonomy): Bacteria > Pseudomonadota > Gammaproteobacteria > Burkholderiales > SG8-39 > JAGVSZ01. Next base: position 166,937 of record CAVVGT010000007.1, on the reverse strand, counting down.
GTTGCGGCCCGTCCGACGAAGCCCGTGGTCACCGCCTGCGCGAAGAAGGTCCCTGTACCGATGAGCGCGAGGCCGGCGAGCACGAGCGGCAGGCTCGGCGTCACCACGAGCGGCAGCCCGCTGCCCGCCGCAGCGATCCCGCCCCAGAACGCCGCGCGCGTGCCGAAGCGCCGGACCGCACGCCCCGCGATGGGCGTGGTTAGGATCGCCGGTGCGAAGACGAAGTACACGAAGCCGATCGCCATCATCCCGAGCGCGAGCGGCGGACGGACCAGCACGAAGTTGACGTATGTGAATGTGCCGATGAAGGCGAACAGGATGAGAAAGCCGATCGCGAAGCTCACGCGCAGCGCCGGGTTGCGCAGGTGCGTCGCCCACACCGCAAGCGGCGCGCGCACGGCTGCGCCGACCGCCGCCATCGGCGTGGTGCGACCGAGCGTGAACCAGACGAGCGCCGCGCCGGCGAGGTTCAAGCCGGCGAACACGTAGAAGTTCGCGGCGAGGCCGAGATGGTCGGCGAGCGCCGCCGACATCAGCCGCCCGAAGAGGTTGCTCGCCACGTTGCCGGTGACGTACGCGGCGAACGCGCCCGCGGCGTCGTGCGCGCTGCACTGCTCGGCCAGATGGGACAGCGTCAGCGCAAACGCCGACGCCATGCACAGGCCCTGCACGATGCGGAGTACCGTGAAGGTCGACAGATCGGGTGCGGTGGCGAGCAGCGCCGTCGGGATCGAGAGCAGGCCGAGCGCGACGAAGATCCCGAGCCGGCGGTCGATGTGCCGGCTGAAGAAGGCGACTGCGAGTCCCGCGACCGCCATGCCCATCGTCGCGGCGTTGACCGCGAAGCCCATAGCGGCCGGACTGACGTTGTAGTGCCGAGCGAGCGACGGGAGGATGGCCTGCGTCGCGAACAGGTCGACCAGCGTGAGGAAGGCCGTCAGCCCGATGACCAGCGTGCGCAACGCGCTGCCGGAGGCGGCGGGTAGCGCAGGCGAGGCGAGGGCGCTGCTGGTGGTCGACATCGGGTCAGGGCTCCGGACGAGATCGGAAGGCGGATCGAGGCGCCACGGCGCCCCGCTCCGGCGCGGCACGCGGAACGTGCGCCTACATCATCTTTTCGTTCACCTTGTCGTCGATCCGGAACAGGTCGACCGAGATCAGGACGGAGGGCGCTGTTCCGGTGTTCTGCCACCAGTGCGACGTCGGAGCGCGCTCGGCGGTCACCTCGCCCGCGCGATGCACGATCGGCACGGCGCAGGTGCTCGCGTACTCGATGATCTCGCCCGAGACGACGTAGATCATCGCGGGGCGGTCGCCGTGGGCGTGCCACGGCACGATGCCGCCGGGCTTGATCTCGAGCTGGCGCGCGCGGAACAGGCGGTCCTTGATGCCCAGCTTCTCCTTCGTAAGGTCGGTCATCGCGATGATCTTGTCGGTGACGTCCTTCGGCGCGGTCGGCCCGGGCTTCTGACCCTGGCCGTCTGCGACACGCTTCTCCGCCGGGCACTCGCCGGCGACCGCGGCGGTCGCGCCGAACAGGCAGCCCGCCGCGACGAGGCCGGCGAGCGCGATGCGTTGCCACAGGATCGGTTGCTTGGTGTACATCGGGGATCTCCTTTCATCGATTGAAGTGGCGCGGCCGGTCGGCCGCGAAGGTCAGTGAGCGGTCCATCCGCCGTCGACCGGCAGGATCGCGCCGGTGATCGAGGCGGCGGCGTCGCTCGCGAGGAACGCGGTGAGCGCGGCGACCTCGGCGACGGTCACGAACTTCTTGGTCGGCTGCGCGGCGAGCAGGACGTCCCGCTTCACCTGGTCCTCGGTGAGTCCGCGCGCCTTGGCGGTGTCGGGGATCTGCTTCTCCACGAGCGGGGTCCAGACGTATCCCGGGCAGATCGCGTTGACGGTGATGCCCTGCTCGGCGACCTCGAGGGCGACCGTCTTGGTCAGGCCCGCGATGCCGTGCTTCGCGGCGACGTACGCCGCCTTGTAGGGCGACGCGACGAGGGCATGCGCGGAGGCGATGTTCACGACCCGCCCCCAGCCGTTCTTCTTCATGCGCGGCAGGGCGAGGCGCGTCGTGTGGAATGCGGCCGACAGGTTGATGGCGAGGATCGCGTCCCACTTCGCGACCGGGAAGTCCTCGAGCGGCGCGACATACTGGATACCGGCGTTGTTGACGAGCACGTCCACGCCGCCGAGCTCGGCGATCGCGGACTTGAGCATTGCTTCGATCGCTTCGGGCTTGGACATGTCCGCGCCGTCGTACCTGACGGTGACGCGGTAGGTGTCGGCGAGCCGGGCGCGGAGTCGCTCGACCTCGGTCGAATCGCCCAGACCGTTCAGCACGACGTTCGCCCCCTGGGCGGCGAGGGCCTCGGCGATGCCGAGGCCGATGCCGCTCGTGGATCCGGTGACGAGCGCGGTTTTTCCTTTCAACATGGCGTGGCCCTCCGTGTGGCGGCGCGGCGTGCAGCGTGGATGACGCCGGGTAGTCGCCGCAGCCGCGCGGGCCTTACGACCGGCGGGCCATGTAAGGCGCCGCGCCGCGTCGCGACTCACGGGGATTCCGACCACCGTGCCGCGAGGCTCCCCATGGCGAAAGAGACGAAGTCGATCAACCTCGCCCTGCAGGGCGGTGGCAGCCACGGCGCGTTCGCCTGGGGCGTGCTCGACCGGCTGCTCGAGGACGAGCGCATCGACATCGAGGGGGTGGTCGGCACCAGCGCCGGGGCGATGAACGCCGCGGTGCTGGCCTACGGTCTCACCATCGGCGGCAGCGCGGGTGCGCGCGCCAAGCTGCGCGAGTTCTGGACGAAGGTCGGCGAAGTCGCGCGCTACTCGCCGCTGCAGCCCTCGCTCCTCGACAAGGCCACCGGCCCGGGCAACATGGACCACTCGCCGCTCTGGTTCATGTTCGATGCGATGACGCGCTTCATGTCGCCGTACCAGTTCAACCCGCTCAACAACCACCCGCTGCGCGACGTATTGATGGAGGTGGTGGACTTCGACCGCCTCCGCCGCGAGTCGAAGGTGCGCCTGTTCACCTGCGCGGCGAACGTGAGGACCGGTCGCATTCGCGTGTTCGAGTGCCGCGAGATGTGCATCGAGGCGGTGCTCGCCTCGGCCTGCCTGCCGTTCATGTTCCAGGCGGTCGAGGTGGACGGCGAGCACTACTGGGACGGCGGCTACATGGGAAACCCGCCGATCTTCCCGCTCATCTACAACTGCGCCTCCCGCGACGTCTTGCTGGTGATGATCAACCCGATCGTGATCGACGAGGTGCCCACCACCGCGCAGGCGATCTTCGACCGCATCAACACCCTGTCCTTCAACTCCTCGCTCATGCGCGAGATGCGCGCGATCAACTTCGTGAGCAAGCTGGTGGACTCCGGGTTCGACGACGGCGGGCGCCTCAAGCGCATGTTCCTCCACTGCGTCGATGCCGAGCACGAGATGCGCAAGCTCGGCGTGTCCTCGAAGCTGAACGCGCAGTGGGACTTTCTGATGTGGCTCTATGAGCTCGGGCGCGGGCGCGCAAGTGCGTTCCTCGAGGCCCACTACGACAAGCTCGGCCGCGAGTCGTCCACCGACGTCGGCGCCCGGTTCCTGTGAGCGCCGAGGGCATCGCGGCGCGGCCGGCGAGCTCGCTCGGCGCGGCCTGGCACGGACTGGCGCGCTGGCTGTCGAGCGCCGAGCTCGAGCGCCTGCCGCGGCACGTTGCCGACGCGATCGCCGCGCAGACCCGCGCGAACGACATCCTCACCGGCTGGGTGCAGGCCGCGCTGGTGGTCTCGTTCGCGGTGCTCTATGCATTCTCGCGGAAGACCTTCCCGGTCGATGCCACCTTCCGCCCGGTGCCCTGGGCGCTCGGGATCTATGCCGCGTTCACCGTCTGGCGGCTGTATCTCGCCCACCAGGGCCGGCTCACGCACGCGATGCGCATGCTCTCGACGGCGGTGGACGTGGCGGTGCTGATGGTCACGATCTGGAGCTTTCACATCCAGTACGGCCAGCCCGCCGCGTTCTACCTGAAGGCGCCGACGCTGCTCTACATCTTCATCTTCATCGCCCTGCGGGCGCTGAGCCTCGCCCCGGGCTACGTGCTCTTCGCGGGCGTCGCCGCGGCGGCGGGCTGGCTCGCGCTGCTCGCGTACGCGCTCGCCGAGCCGGGCGGGATGGACCTTCTGACGCGCGACTATGTCGCTTACATGACCTCCGCGCGGATCCTGATCGGCGGCGAGGTGGACAAGGTGCTCTCCATCCTGATCGTCGCGGTGCTGCTGGCGGTCGCCGCGGCGCGCGCCCGCGCGCTGCTCCATCGCGCGGTGGCCGAAGGCGCCGCCGCGGGGCGGCTCGCCCGCTTCTTCTCGCCAGAGATCGCTGCGACGATCGTCGGCGCCGAGGAGGCTGATCTGCGGCCGGGGGAAGGGCGCCAGACCGAGGCGGCCGCGATGTTCATCGATCTGCGCGGATTCACCCGCCTCGCGGCGCAGCTGCCCCCGGGCGACCTGGTGAAGCTGCTCGGCGAGTACCAGAGCATCGCCGTCCCGATCATCCGGGCGAACGGGGGGAGCGTGACCACCTATCTCGGCGACGGGATCATGGTGACGTTCGGCGCGACGCGGATGACGGCGTCGTACGCGGCGGATGCGCTGCGCGCGGCCGGCGCGCTGGTGGATGCGCTCGAGGCGTGGGCGACCGAGCGCCGTGCGCGGAGTCTGCCCGCGCCTGGCGTGGGGATCGGCGTGGAGGTGGGCACCGTCACTTGCGGTGCGATCGGCGACGCGGCGCGTCTCGAGTACGCGGTGATCGGCGACCCGGTCAACCGCGCCGCGAAGCTGCAAAACCACACTAAGGTCGAGGGCGTACGCGCCCTCACCACGGCCGGCGCTTTCCAGCGCGCGGCGGAGCAGGGCTTTGCTCCATCCCCGCAGGCGGTCATCCGGCCGCGTCGCGACGTCGGCGGCGTCGCGACGCCGGTCGATCTCGTCGTGCTGCGCTGAAGCCGGTCTGCAATCCTGCGCACCGTCGGAGTGCAGCGCCTAGACCAAACGGCGTATGGCGGAGGCGCATCGAACTCTCCATAAAATCACGCCTGGCGGGCTCTGCGCCCGTTCGGCGCCGCACAGGCATGACACGCGTTTCGGGTCCGACCCTTTCTCCCGACGTCCTCGGCGGCGCGCCCGAGGCGCTCGTCCAGACCGCGCTGATCGCGGGCGGCATCGGATTGTGGGAGTGGCACGTCGGCTCGGGTAGCCTGGCGCTCTCGCCGCACCTCGAGACGCTGCTCGGCTACCCCGCCGGCGGATTCGACGGCGCGGCGGAGACGTTTCTTGCGCGGCTCGTGCCCGCCGACCGCGTCCGGGTCGAGGAGGCGATCGCCGCCGCGGCGGCGGACGGCAACGAGACCGACCTGGAGCTGCGCGTCGTCGATCTGACCGGCGTCGCACGCTGGTTCACCGCCAAAGGCCGGGTCCTGCGCGACACTGCGGGCAAGGCGGTCCGCATCGTCGGGACGATGCAGGAGGTCCCCGCGACCGTCATCGCCGAGCGCCGCATGCGCCGGCAGCAGGCCGCGCTGCTGCGGCTCATGTCCGAGGATCGCATCACGCAGCTTCCCCTCGACGAGGCGTTCCGGCTGATCACCGAAGTCGCCGGCCGGACGCTCGAGGTCGAGCGCACCAGCGTCTGGCTGTTCACGCCGGAGCACACCCACATCCGCTGCCACAAGCTCTATCGCCGCAGCCTCCGGCAGCACATGGCGGGCGCGACGCTGGAGGCCGGCGCGTACCCCGCGTACTTCCGCGCGCTCGAGTCCGGCCGCGCCATCGCGGCGGCCGACGCGCACCGCGATGCGCGTACCGCGGAGCTCGTTGCGGACTATCTCGTGCCGCTCGGCGTGGGCGCGATGCTCGAAGCCCCGGTCCGGCACGACGGTCGCCTCGTCGGGGTCGTGTGCCACGAGCACGTCGGCCCGCCGCGCCAATGGCTGCTCGACGAGAAAGTCTTCGCCGCCTCGGTTGCCGATCTGGTCGCGATGGTGCTCGACGCCGGCGAGCGCAGGGGGCTCGTCGAGCGGCTCGGGCGGAGCGAAGAGCGCTATCGCACCTTCGTGAACCTGTCCACCGAGGGGATTCTGCGAGTCGAGATCTCGCCGCCGGTCGCGACCGGCGCACCGGTCGAGGAGCAGGTCGCACACATTCGTCGGCACGGTACGGTTGCCGAGGCGAACCCGGCGGTCGCCCGGCTGATCGGCGCCGCCTCGCCCGACCGGCTGATCGGCTGCACCATCGAATCGCTGATCCGTCCCGATGCCGCCGAGAAGCTGCTCACCGAGTGGATTCGCGCCGGCTACCGGTTCAGCGAGTACGAGGTCGACGTGCTCGACATCGAGGGCAGGCCGCTGTGGCTGCTTGGGTCGATGATCGCGGTCGCGACCGACGGGCACCTGGTCACGCTGTGGAGCACGTGGCGCAACATCACCCGTCGCAAGGAGGCGGTGCGGGCGCTCGAGTTCCAGGCGCGCCACGATCCGCTCACCGGGCTCCCGAACCGCAAGTGGCTCGCCGAGCGGCTGGGCACGGCGGCCGAGGAGGCGCGCGTCGCGGGCGACGGCCTCGCACTGATGATGATGGACCTCGACCACTTCAAGGAGATCAACGACGCGCTCGGGCACTTCGCCGGCGACCAGGTCCTCAAGCTGATCGGCCCGCGGCTCGCGCCGCTGCTCGCCGCGCGCGGCGGCGAGCTCGCGCGGCTGGGCGGCGACGAGTTCGCCGTCATCGTCCGCGGCTGCCGCGACCCGCGTACCGCGCTGGCCGTGGCGAACGAGATGATCGCGTGCCTGCGCGCGCCGTTCGAGGTCGGGATGCTCAAGCTCGGGATCGACGCCTCGATCGGCGCGGCGATCGCGACGGCGCACGGCTTCGATGCCTCGACGCTAATGCGCTACGCCGACGTTGCGATGTACGAGGCGAAGCGCAAGGGCCTGCACGCGGTGGTCTACGACCCCGCTCTCGACCGCTACTCGCCGCGGCGGCTCGCGCTCGCCAACGCGCTCGGGGAGGCGGCCCGCAACGGGCACATCCACGTCGAGTACCAGCCGCTCGTGCGGCTCGCCGACCGGTCGGTGGCGTGCGCCGAGGCGCTCGTGCGCTGGCGGCATCCGGAGTACGGGGACGTCACGCCCGACGAGTTCATCCCGCTCGCCGAGATGGGCGACCACATCCGCAGCCTGACGCTGAAGGTGCTCGGCGACGCCGCGAACCAGTGGAACGCCTGGCACCGGCGCGGAATCCGGCTCCGGATTGCGGTCAATCTCTCGACGCGCGTCCTGATCGACCAGGGATTCGCCGCCGAGACCTGCAGCGTTCTCGAGCGCCACGGCGTTCCCGGCGACGCGGTCGTCTTCGAGATCACCGAGAGCGCGATGCTCATCGACCCGACGCGCGCGCTCGAGACGATCGAGCGGCTGCACGCGCTCGGGGTCCGGTTCAGCGTGGACGACTTCGGGATCGGGTTCTCGTCGCTCGTCTACCTCAAGCAGCTGCCGATCGAGAGCCTAAAGATCGACCGCTCGTTCGTCGCCGGCATGACGACGAACGTCCGCGACGCCTCGATCGTGCGCTCGACGATCAACCTCGCCCACGACCTCGGCCTGAGGGTCGTCGCCGAAGGCGTCGAAACCGGGGATGCGCTCGCGATGATCGCGCGGCTCGGCTGCGACGAGGCGCAGGGCTACTTCGTTGCCCGCCCGCAGGCCGGCGCGGCGCTCGCGGAGTGGCTCGAGCGGGGGGGCTGGGGCACCGGTCCCGCGCCGCTCTGAGGCCGTCGGCGGATCAGCCGGGGAGCGGCTGTTGACACGACTCCCGCCCCGCAGGTAACTTGCCCGCCCACCCCGGCCACCGATCGAGGACTCCCATGCTGCGCGGCCTGATGATGGATATGCCGCTTCTGATCTCGTCGCTGATCGTGCACGCCGAGCGCTGCCACGGCGACACCGAGATCGTCTCGCGCTCGGTGGAGGGCCCGATTCATCGTTACACCTACGCCGATGCGCACAAGCGCGCGCGCCAGCTCGCCCAGGCGCTCGGGCGCCTCGGCGTGAAGCAGGGCGACCGGATCGGCACGCTCGCCTGGAACGGCTACCGCCACCTGGAGCTGTACTACGGCGTGTCGGGGATGGGCGCGGTGATCCACACGGTCAACCCGCGGCTGTTTCCCGAGCAGATCGAGTACATCGTCAACCACGCCGAAGACGCGTACGTGTTCTTCGATCTCACGTTCGCACCGATCGTCGCGAAGCTCGCGCCGCAGTGCCCGGGCGTGAAGGGCTGGGTCGCGATGACCGACCGCGCCCACGTGCCGCAGCTCTCCGTGCCGAACCTGCTGTGCTACGAGGAGCTGATCGCGCGGGAGAGCGGCGCCTACGAGTGGCCGCGGCTCGACGAGTGGACCGCCTCGGGGCTCTGCTACACCTCGGGCACGACCGGCAACCCGAAAGGCGTGCTCTACGCGCATCGCTCGACCGTGATCCACGCGTTCGGGGCGTCGCTGCCCGACGTCTTCGCGGCTTCGGCGCGCGAGACGATCCTGCCGGTGGTGCCGATGTTCCACGTCAATGCCTGGGGCATTCCGTACTCTCGCCACGCTGAACGGCTGCAAGCTGGTCTTCCCCGGCGCCGCGCTCGACGGCAAGAGCCTGTACGAGCTGTTCGAGGCGGAGCGGGTCACCGTTACCGCGGGCGTGCCGACCGTCTGGCTCGGCCTGCTCACCTACATGAAGAGCAACGGCCTCAAGTTTTCCACGCTCCGTCGCGCCATCGTCGGCGGCTCGGCGGCGCCGCCGGCGATGATCAGGCAGTTCGACGACGAGTTCGGGGTTGATTGCCAGCACGCCTGGGGCATGACCGAGATGAGCCCGCTCGGCACCCTGATCACGCTGAAGACCAAGCACGCCGATCTGCCCGAGCAGAAGCGGTTCGAGCTGCGGTGCAAGCAGGGCCGCACCATCTACGGCGTCGAGATGAAGATCGTCGACGGCGAGGGCAGGGAACTGCCGCGCGACGGGAAGGCGTTCGGCGACCTGCTGGTGCGCGGGCCGTGGATCACGAACGGCTACTTCAAGGACGAGGGCGGCAGCCCGCTGCGCGACGGATGGTTCCCGACCGGCGACGTCGCCACCATCGACGCCGACGGCTTCATGCAGATCACCGACCGCTCGAAGGACGTGATCAAGTCCGGCGGCGAGTGGATCAGCTCGATCGACCTCGAGAACATCGCGGTCGCCCATCCGGCGATTGCCGAGGCCGCCGTAATCGGCGTGCATCATCCAAAGTGGGACGAGCGCCCGATCGTCGTCGCCGTGAAGAAGCAGGGCGCCGAGGTGACGCGCGCGGAAATGCTGAAGTTCTACGAGGGCAGGGTCGCGAAGTGGATGATCCCGGACGACGTCGTGTTCGTCGCCGAGCTGCCGCACACCGCGACGGGCAAGCTGTCGAAGCTCACGCTGCGGGAGCGGATGAAGGACTACAAGCTGCCGGCGGCGTAGCCCTCCTCGGCGTGGAGGCCGACCGTTATTTCGGCGGTGCGGGGAATTGCACGAAGGGCGGGGCGGGTTCCTTGTCCGGCGGCACGTACGCCGGCGCCGCCTCGCCCGCCGGGCCCATGTGCTTCAGGTAGCGGTAGATCGCCCGGACGTCGGCGTCGCTCATGTCCCGCAGGTTGAACCAGGGCATCGGCGGGCGCAGCTCGCTGCGCGCCCGCTTCATCCACTGCGCCTCGGTCAGATTCTGGGCGACGAGCCGCAGGTTAGCGGCGTAGGTCGTGCCCCAGGGACCGCGCCAGCCGAGCTTGTCGCCGGTCAGCCACAGCTTCTCGTCGACCTTGCCGCCCGACGGCGCATAGCCCGCCGTGTGGCAGTCGTTGCAGCCGGTGATCTGCACGAGGTAGCGCCCGCGCTGCGCGTCCGCGGAGAGTTTCTTGTCGCCCTTCTGCTGCGCCCATGCGGACGCGCTGACAGCACCGATTGCCGTTGCCACGCAGGCAACAATCCAGCGACTTCTCATCCTCTCGACTCTCCTGGTGATGGTGGACCGGGCGCCGCTTGTGGCGCGGCGCTCCGGCAGTGCTCAGCCCGGGCTCGTCGCCCGCTCCCGCTTGGCGACCTGCCATTGGTCGAGCTTGGACCGGGCGCCGTTCGTGGCCGGATCCATCTCGCGATCGTGATTCGCCCGCTTCGCCGTCAGCTCGATAACGTAGCCGTTCGGATCGCGGAAGTAGATCGAGTCGATGAAGCGGTGGTCGGAGATCCCGCGCACCTCGATGCCGGCGCCCTTCCCTTTCGCCATCATCGGCTCGAGCACGGCCCGCTCGACCTCGAGCGCGATGTGCAGGTCGTAGTCGTGCTGCTGCTTGAACTCGAATGCCATGTCCGGCGCCTCGAAGAAGGCGAGGTACGACCCGTCGTCGAGGCGATAGAACGTGTGCAGGGTATCGGTGTTGCGGCCGCTCTTCGATTCCTTGATCCACAGCGTGCCGGCGAGCGGCAGGCCGAGGAAGTCCTCGTAGAACTTGCGCGTCTCCTCCGAGTCGCGGCAGCGATAGGCGTTGTGATGCAGTCCCTTGATCATGGCGGCACTCCTGGTTGTCACGACACGAGGGGCCACACCCCCTCGTGCTCCCCAAGCCCACGAAACCCGCTGCCCGCGGCAGCGGGTTTCACCTTAGATTGCGACGAACGGCGTGTCCTTGACCGAGCCCGCGAAGCCGTGGAAGACCTCGTGCACCTTCGGCCAGCTCTTGAGCCGCTTCATGTTCCCGAGCCAGCGCTCGACGTTCGGGTAAGGCGAGAAGTTGCAGCGGATCAGCTCACCGAGGCCGATCATCTCCGCGCCGAGGTAGTCGGCAATCGTGATCTTGTCGCCGCACAGGTACGCCTTCTTCGGGCCGATCAGGCTCTGATCGAGGATCTTCAACCAGCCCTGCGACTTCTCCTTGGCCCACGCGAGCGTCGAGGCTTGCGCCTCGTCGCTGCGCCGCTTGTGGGTCGGGAAGGCCTGCGGGTAGACCAGGCCGTAGGCGAAGTCGCGGTACAGGTTGGTGTTGACCCAGTCCATCATCTCGTTGACCCGTGCGCGCTCGCGCAGGTCCTTCGGGTAGGACGTCGAGCCCTTCTTGTCGGCGAGGTACTTGAGGATCGACGAGCACTCGGTGAGCCGGAAGTCGCCGTCCTCGAGCATCGGGACGAGGCAGCTCGGATTCATCGTCGAGTAGGGCGGCTTCATGTGCTCGCCGGTGAAGAGATCGACGACCTGGAACTCGATTTCGGGCGCTTCTTCCCCGGCATAGAGCATCACGATGCGGCTGGTGGTCGAAGCAGGGTGGTAGTAGACCTTCATGAGGTGTCCTCCTGGAGAGTGCGTGCGGCGCACGGCTGCCGTGCGGGCAGTTTATCATCGCAGCCCCCTCGACCGATCACCGGACCCCGCAACGATGAGCCACGTCCTCAGTGCACGCGACGGCGCCGTCCAGCGCATCCAGATCAACCGCCCCGAGAAGAAGAATGCGCTGACCGCGGACATGTACGCCGCGATCGCGCAGGCGCTCAAGGCGGCCGACGCCGACGCCGGCGTGCGCGTCGTGCTGATCCACGGCGTCGGCGACGCGTTCACCGCCGGCAACGACCTGCAGGACTTTCTCGCCAATCCGCCGCGCACCCCGGACGCGCCGGTCGTCCGGTTCCTCGACGCCGTCAGCCACGCCGAAAAGCCGCTCGTCGCGGCGGTGAGCGGCGTCGCCGTCGGTGTCGGCACGACGATGCTGCTGCACTGCGATCTCGTCTACGCGGCCGAAGGCACGAAGTTCGCGCTGCCGTTCGTCAACCTCGGGCTGTGCCCCGAGGCCGCCTCCAGCTTCCTGCTGCCGGCGATCGCCGGGTATCAGCGGGCGGCCGAGCTGCTCCTCCTCGGCGAGGCGTTCGATGCGGCCCAGGCGCACGAAATCGGCATCGTCACCGAGGTCGTGCCGGCGGAGATCCTGCTGATGCGTGCACAGGAGGCGGCCACCAGGCTCGCCGAGAAACCGGCCGCGTCGGTGCGCATCACCAAGCGCCTCATGAAGCGCGCCTGGATGCCGGCCATCGACGCTGCGCTGGCGGAGGAGCTTCGCAATTTCGGCGAGCGCCTCGGCTCGCCGGAGGCGAAGGAGGCGTTCGGCGCGTTCCTCGAGAAGCGCAAGCCGGATTTCACCAAGTTCGGCTGATCCATTGCTCAGACAGGAGAATTCCATGAGCCTCAAAGGCAAGACGTTCTTCATCACCGGCGCGTCGCGCGGCATCGGCCTCGCGATCGCCAAGCGCGCGGCGCGGGACGGGGCGAACGTCGCCGTCGTCGCCAAGACCGAGCAGCCGAACCCGAAGCTGCCCGGCACGATCTACACCGCGGCCGAGGAGATCGCGCAAGCGGGCGGCCAGGCGCTGCCGATCCCGTGCGATATCCGCGACGACGCCGGCGTCGCCGCCGCCGCGAAGCGGTGCGCCGAGCACTTCGGCGGTATCGACATCCTCGTCAACAACGCAAGCGCGATCAGCCTCACGCCCACGCTCGAGACGCCGATGAAGCGCTTCGATCTCATGTTCGGCGTGAACGTGCGCGGCACTTATTGCGTGTCGCAGGCGTGCATCCCGTTCCTGAAGCAGGCGGCGCAGGCCGGGCGCAACCCGCACATTCTCAACCTCTCGCCGCCACTCAACATGAACCCGCGCTGGTTCAAGAGCCACGTCGCCTACACGATGGCGAAGTACGGCATGAGCATGTGCGTGCTCGGGATGGCGGAGGAGCTGCGCGCCGACGGCGTGGCGGTGAACGCGCTCTGGCCCCGCACCGTGATCGCGACCGCAGCGCTGGCGATGCTGCCCGGCATCGACCCGAAGCTCTGCCGCAAGCCGGAGATCCTCGCCGACACCGCTTACGTCATCTTCAACCGCGACGCGCGCAAGCACACCGGCCACTTCTACATCGACGAACAGGTGCTCGCGGTGGAGGGCGTCACGGACCTCGGGAAGTATGCCGTGGTCGCCGGCAACACCAAGTTCCTGGTCGATCTCTTCCTCGATTGAGGCGAGGGTGCCGGGCCTGCGCATCGAGCGCCCGCGGAAGGCACGCACTGCGTGATTCACGAGCAGCCCGAGCGCGTGAATGCGCTCGTCCACGGGTTCATCGACGCGTAGCGGACGAGTTCGCCGCGCGGCGCCGGATATGGGGGCGCGAATCCATTCCCGGACGCGAGGCGATCTTCGCCGCACGAGCGACTTCGGCTAGCATTTGCGGCATGGCACGGACCCTCATCGCGCTGATCCTGTGCGTTCAGTTGGCCACCGCACTCGCGGCGAGCGAGCGGCGGATTGCCCTGACGGATCGCGGGTTCATGACCCTGACGATACCGGACGGCTGGGTCGACCAGGTCCGGCAACCGGATCCCCGCCTGCCACCGACGATCTCGATCTGGTCGGCATCGGGGCCGCCGTTCGAGATCCTTGTCACCCCGATCTGGCCCGCGCGCGACGATGGGCCGAAGCCGACGCTCGAGGCGATTCGCGCAGCGGTGCGGGTCGCGGCCGAGGCCGCGAAGAGCCAAGCGGTGGAGCAGGAAATTGCGGTGCGGGATCTCTCCGGGCCCGAGACGTTCGGCGCGTATTTCTCGGTGACCGACCGGGCGCCGAACCCGGGCGAGTACAAGTACATGACGCAGGGAATGCTCGGACTTGCCGACCTCCGGGTCACGTTCACGATATTGACCAACGACGGGCAGGAGCGGGTCGCCCCTCAAGCGCTCGACATGCTGAAGGGCGCCCGCCGCGAGACGGGCGAGAAACGCGTGCAGCGCCCGCACGTGCTTCCGACCTACCTGGTGAGGGCACGATGGACCGACTGACGATCCCGCAAACGCTGGCCGAGTGGAACGAGCGCGGCCGGGAGTACCTGCCCGGCCATCTCGGCATCGAGTTTCTCCTCGTCGAGCCCGACGAGGTCCGGGCGCGCATGCGCGTCGCGCGGGAGAAGTGCGCCTGGAACGGCTTCCTGCACGCGGGCGCGGTCGTCACGCTCGCCGACACCGCGTGCGGCTACGCGACCGTGCGCAACCTGCCCGAGGACGCAACCGGCTTCACGACCGTCGAGCTGAAGGCGAACTTCCTCGGCACCACGCTCGAGGGCGACGTCGTCGTCGTGGCGACGCCCGCTCACAAAGGCCGCGCGACCCAGGTCTGGGACGCCGAAGTGCGGGCGGAGCGCACCGGCAAGACGATCGCGCTGTTCCGCTGCACGCAGATGATCCTGCGCGCTCGTACCTGACGACGCGCGTGCGATGATCCGCGCGCGCACCCGTTTCGCGCTGGCGTCGATCCTGATGGTCTGGCTCGGCGCTGCAGCAGCCCAGACTGCATCGCCGACCACACCGCTGCCGCGCTTTCCGCAAGCCGCGACACGATTGAGAGGGGTTCGGATGACGACTTCCGCCGAAGCCGACCGGCTGCTCTGCGGGCCGGCGCGCCTCAGAGCGCTTCCGCCGCGATCGACTCGGTCCGGATCAGCTCGTCCTGCAGCTGCCGTCGGTAATGCTCGCAGTCTTCGCGGGTCGCATCGTGCGGTACCGAGATCGGATTTCCAGCGCGCGCCACGATAGCTGCGAACACCGGCACCCGCATGCGGTCCCAGGATCGCAGCCGGAAGCCGCCACGCATCGCACACGCCATCGGAACGATCGGGCGTCCCGACAGCTTGGCGGCGATGATCGGTCCGATCTTCGCGATGCGACTCGGACCGCGCGGGCCGTCGGCGACGAAGCCGATGCACTCGCCGCGACGGGCGATCTCGATCAGCTCGGCGAGCGCCTCTTCGGCGCCGCGTGACGACGAACCGCGCACGGTCTGCAGACCGAGGCGGTGTGCGATGCGCGCGCCGATCTCGCCATCGCGGCTGCGGCTCGTGAGGATGGTAAAGCCGCTGCCGCGTAGGTGGTCGCCGAAGAAGACGATGTCCTGATGCCAGAGCACGCCGATGAACGCCTCGTCACGGCGCGCGCGCTCGAGGACGTCCCCGCTCTGGCACGTGACGCGGCAGGTGGCGACCATCGCGCGGATGAGCCAGGGCGAAAGCCCGCCGGCCGCATCGGCGCCGAGTTCGAACCAGACGTCGCGGAGGGAACTCACGGGAACCGGGCGGGCATCCGGGTTGCCAAGTGCGATGGGTGCCGATCATAGTGCAGCTTTTCCTGGCGGGCTAGTCCCGCGACACGAGGAGGGCGCAAGAATGGTGCGGGGAAGCTGCCTCTGCGGCGCCGTCCGCTTCGAGATCCGCGGCCCGCTCGGCGCGATGAGCCACTGCCACTGCTCGATGTGCAAGAAGGCGCACGGCGCGGCGTTCGGCACGTACGCGCGCGTGCAGCGCAGCGATTTCGTACTCGTGTCGGGCGCCGACAGCATCCGGACGTTCCGCTCGTCCGGGCACGTGACGCGCACGTTCTGCGGCACGTGCGGCGCGACGCTGCAGTGGCTCACCGACGAGCGGCCCGATGCGCTCGACGTCGCGATCGGCACGCTCGACGACGATCCGGGCATCCGCCCGAGCCTGCACATCTTCACGGCGTCGCGGGCGCCGTGGTTCGAGATCACCGACGCGCTGCCGCAGCGGGCCGAGCGCTGACTTTTTTCACGCGGAGTTCGGCGGCGACGCGACGCTAGGCGATCAGCAGAGCCCCGACGAAGATCCCCACCATCAGGAAGACGACCGCGACCTTCACCACGGTCCCGGCCAGCATGCCGAGCCAGGTCGCGATGCCCACCCGCCCGGCGCGCAGCGCGTCCTTCTGCGCGAGGTACTCCCCGATCGCCGCGCCGACGAGCGGCATGAAGATCAGGCCGACGAGGCCGGTGAACACTCCGGCGATGGTGCCGACGGCCGCGCCAATGATGGCGAACTTGCTCGCCCCGACCTTCTTCGCGCCGGCCGCCGCCGCGACGTAGTCGGTCACCCACGCGATCGCAGTCAGGACGCCGAGCACGCCGAGCGTCCAGCCCGAGATGCGCGCGAAGTCATCGATCCACGCCGCGAGCGCGACGCCCGCGAACACGAGGATCGCGCCCGGCAGCGCGGGCAGCACCGTGCCGACGACGCCGGCGACGATCAGGACGAGGGCGAGGACCCAGAGGGCGATCGTCACGCCGCTACTGGATCTTGAGGTTGGCCTGCTTGACGACCTTGGCCCACTTTGCCGACTCGCTCTTCATCCAGTCGGCGAATTGCGCGGGCGTGTTCAGCATCGGCTCGGCGCCGAGCGCGGCCAGGCGCTCCTTCACGTCGGGGAGCGCGGACACGCGCACGAACTCGGCGTACAGCCGTTCGACGATCGGCAGAGGCGTGCCCGCCGGTGCGAGTACGCCTTGGTACGTCCCGGTCTTGAAGTCGCGCATGCCGGTCGCCTCGGCGACGGTCGGGGTGTCGGGGATGCCGGCGACCCGCCTGTCGCTCGAGACGGCGAGCAACTTCAGCTTGCCGCTCTTCACGTGCGGCAGCGTCGCGACCATCCCGTTGAAGAGCACGTCGGCCTGGCCGGAGATGACGTGCAGGATCGAGTCGGCCCCGCCCTTGCCGGGAATGTCCACCCAGCTGACGCCCTGGCCCTGCGCGAAGAGCACGCCGGCGAGGTGCGGCGCGCTGCCGAGGCCGGTGGTGCCGTAGTTCAGCTTGCCCGGATTCGCCTTCGCGTACTTGACCAGCTCGGCAACCGAGTTCGCCGGCACCGACGGATGCACCGCGAGCAGGTGCGGCGAGTACATGATGATCGTGACCGGCGCGAAGTCCTTGACGATGTCGAACGGTAGGTTCGGCATCACGCTCGGGGTGATCACGAGGTTGCCGACGTCCATCAGGACGATCGTGTAGCCGTCGGGCGCGGCTTTCGCCACGAGGTCGGCGCCGATGTTTCCGGATGCGCCGGGCTTGTTGTCGACGATCACGGGCTGGCCGAGAGCCTCCTGCATCTTCGGCGCGTACAGCCGCGCGAGGACGTCGGAGGTCCCGCCGGGTGCGAACGGCACGACGATGCGGATCGGCTTGGTCGGGTATGCCTGCCCGGCGACGGATCCGGCGCAGAGGGCGAGCGCCATGGTGGCGATGAACCGGACAGTCCTCACGGCGTTCTCCTGTGGCGTAGCGGGACCCGGCATTCTAGCCGCATGGAATATGCACGGCTCGCGCGCAACGCGCGGGAAGCCGCCCGCCGGTACTAGCCGCCCCGGGCGCACGCCACCGGCGTACGCCCGCTCCTGTATGCTCGCCTCCCGTCCTTCGGACGCAGGAGACGCACCATGACGCTTTGCCCGATTGCCCTGGTCGCCGGTTGCAAGAAGTGCCCCGCGTTCTCCGTCTGCCCATTGAAGAGCGTCATCGGCGACTACAACCCGAGCACCGCGTCGAAGCAATCGGCCCCGAAGTCGAAGTCGGGCGCAAAGAAGTCGAAGTAGCGGCGCCGCCCCGCGGGCGCCGTTGATCCCATCTCGGGCTCGGGGGATTTCGGCGCGGGCCGGCCGGTTCGCCGCGGCGGCTTTCGGTACGATGGGCATTGCGCGGTCCTCCCCGGTCGCGCGAGTCTGCGAACCGCCGAAAGGTTTCCGATGAACGACGCACCGCCTTCTGCGCCACCTACCTCCGCGCGCATCCGCGAGCGCATCGCCGCCGCAGGACGGCGCATCCACGCGAACGACAACATCGCCGAGTTCATCGGCGGCGCGGCCGAGCTCGCCGCGCTCGAGGCCGAGGTCGCCGGTCGAATGCAGGCGCTGCTCGAGTCGCTCGTCATCGACACCGAGGCCGATCACAACACCCGCGGCACGGCGCGTCGCGTCGCACGCATGTTCCTGCACGAGGTATTCAAGGGCCGCTATCACCCGATGCCGCCGGTGACCGAGTTTCCGAACGCCGAGCGGCTCAACGAGCTGATGATCGTCGGACCGATCACCGTGCGCAGCGCCTGCTCGCATCACCTGGTGCCGATCCTCGGCAAGCTCTGGATCGGGGTGCTGCCCAACGAGCATTCCAATCTCGTCGGGCTGTCGAAGTACTCGCGCCTCGCCGACTGGATCATGAGCCGGCCGCAGATCCAGGAGGAGGCGGTCATCCAGCTCGCGGACCTGATCGAGGAGCGGCTCAAGCCCGACGGCCTGGCGATCGTGCTCGAGGCCGATCACTTCTGCATGCACTGGCGCGGCGTGAAAGACGAGTCGCACATGACCAACAGCGTCATGCGCGGATCGTTCCTGCAGAACCCCGAGCTGCGCAAGGAGTTCCTGCAGCTCGTGCGGCCGTAGCTACGCGAGCGGCGCCGCGAGCGCCCGGGCATCTTCGACTGTCTCGAGCCGATTCACCATCGCGCTCAGCTGCTCGGCAACCGCCGGCTCGGCATCCGGCCGCCCGTACCGCCAGCAACGCCTGAACTTCGCGAGGTGCGCCTCGCGCGCGAGCGGGTTGTCGGGATGGCCGATCGCCTTGTCGATGGTGCCGTCCCAGGTCCAGCCGTCCGTCAGCTTGATGGCGAAGCGCTGCGGCCACAGCGCGTTCGGGTCCGGATTGTCCCACAGCTCGACTGTCACTCTCGCCGCGAGCGCGTGCAAGCGCGCATCGGCGAGCCGCTCCGATGCGAACGATTCCGGGATCACCTCGCGGTGCGCGAGCTCGGTGGCGGTGACGAACGCCGTGCAGAGCTTTGCGTAGTTCACCGCTGGATTGGGGATGTCCGGCCGCCCGACGAGGCGATGCGCGAGCGGCGGCATCCAGCCGCGCACCTCGGCCACGTCATCGGGGCCGAAGTCGCGTTCCTTGCGCGCGCGCTGGACCGCGTCGATCGCGGCGTGCGTGAGACGCCCGCTCGGGAACGGCTTGTGCGAAAGGCGCGAGATCTGCCAGACCTTGCCGAGCTGCGCCCACCAGGTTTCGATGTCGCTCTCGGGCTCGAACAGCTTGTAGTACCCGTAGGTGCCGGTGAGAACGTCGCGCGGGCCGGTGAGCCCGGCCACGGCCAGGTCCGCCGCGTTCAGTCCGGCGCGCGCATTCATCCCGACCTGCAGGCCGAGCACCATCGAGCCCTCCAGGTGCGGTTGCAGCGTGCCCGAGGTCTGGCCGTAGAGGATCCCGAACCCGTTCAGCACCGTCTCGACGTCGAGGCGATCCATCGCGCCGACGCCCGCGACGACGCCGAACCCGCCCGCGGTTGCCGGCCGGAAGAAGCGCATCGCCGACTTCGCGGCCGCGCCGATCGTGCAGGCGATCTCCACGCCGAGCGTGGTTGCGAGCAGGAGCTCGCGCCCCGACACCGGCCGGCCCCGCACGCCACGCCGCTCGGCATGGGCGAGCAGCGCGGAGAAGAGCGTCGCCATGGGGTGCACGACCGCGGGTTCGTGCACGCAGTCGAATTCCAGCGCGTGAATCTGGTAGGCGTTGACGATCGCGGCGGAGGCGGCCGGCAGCTTTCGACCGCACCCCCACGCGGTCGCCTCGTCGCCCGCGCCCCAGGAAGCGAGCGTCTCGGCGAGCTCGCGCACGCGCGGGCCGGTACGGCCGGCGACGCCGACCCCCAGCGTGTCGAGGATGAAGGTCTTCGCCGCGGCGAGCGCATGCGGCGGCAGGTCCTCGTAGCGCGTGCGCGCGACGATCTCGGCGAGGGGAACGATCGGGTTCGTCATGCCCATGTCTTGCGCGGGGGCGACTTGATCTCGATCGCGAGGCAATCCTCGAGCGCCTCGCTCCAGTGCGGCACGCCCTGCGGATGGATCCAAGCGTCGCCCGCCTTCGCGACGAACTCCTCGCCGCCGATCACGAGCTTCATCCTGCCCTGGATCAGGTAGACGACCGACTCGTGGTCGTCGTGCGAGTGCTCCGGGACGCGCACCCCGGCCTTCTCGAAAATCTCCACCATCAGCATGTCTTTGCCGACGAGCAGCGGCTTGAGGTCCACCTGGCCGGCGCTCGCCCGGCCTTCGAGCGCGCCCATGCGAACGGTCGGCAACTGCGCGCCGTCGGCGAGGAAGCCGCGCGTCCTGGGAGGAATGCGGGAGTCGTCTGCGCCCATGGTTGGTCTCCTGAGGAAATGACGATTCAGCCGATCGCCCCGGCCGCGCGCAATTGCGCGATGCGCTCCGGGGAGTAACCGATGCTCGCGAGCACGCGGTCGGTGTGCTCGCCCAGCGCCGGCCCGGCATGGTGGGGGAGCTCGACGCCGGGCGTGCGGATGGGGTTTTCAACCATCCGAACGGACGGTCCATCGGCGCGTGCGTAGTCGGTAAGGTCGCCGCGTGCGCGCACGTACGTGCTCTCGAGGGCCTGCGCGACATCGAACACCGGCGCGACGGGGACTTTGCCCGACAGACGCTCGAGCCAGTGCGCAGTCGAGTGCTGCGCAAGCACGGCGTCGAGCAGGTCCTGCACCAGCGCCCGGTTGGCGAGGCGCACCTTGAAGTCCTTGAAGCGGACGTCGTCGCGCCACTCGGAACGACCGAGGAGGTCGACGAGTACGCCCCAGAACTTCTCCTTGTTGCACATGATGAAGAGCCAGCCGTCGCGCGTCGTGTAGAGCTGGCTCGGCACGAGCGAGGGATGGGCGGAGCGCGGCTGCCGCCCGGTGACCGCGCCGGCGTTCAGGTACCACGTCGCGGGGTAATTGAGATTGTGGAGCGCGGTGTCGAAGAGGCTCGCGTCGAGGTCGCGCCCAACCCCCGTCGCGCGCGCGGCGAGCACGCCCGCGAGCAAGGCGAGCGCCGCGGTCACCCCGGTGGCGAGGTCGACCATGGACAGGCCGAACTTGGTCGGCGGCGCGTCCGGCTCGCCCGTCACCGTCAGATAGCCCGCCTCGGCCTGCATGAGGTAGTCGTATCCGGGCCAGGTCGCGCGCGGGCCGTCGCGGCCGTACGCGGAAAGGTGCGCGCAGACGATGCGCGGATTGACCTCCTGCAGATGCGCATAGGTGAGGCCGATGCGTCCCGGCACGTCGCCGCGCAGATTGTCGAACACGGCGTCGGAGGCTTTGACGAGGTCCCGGAACGCGGCCATGCCGTCGGGGTGCTTGAGGTCGAGCGCGACGCTCTTCTTGTTGCGGTTGAAGGTGTGGAAGAACTGGCTGTCGCCGGGCGCGAAGAAGTGCGGGCCGACGCTGCGGCCCGTGTCGCCGCCGTCGCGCGGGTTCTCGATCTTGATCACCTCGGCGCCGAGGTCGGCGAGGTAGAGCGAGCCCCACGGCCCGGCGCCGTACTGCTCGACCGCGAGCACGCGCAAGCCTTCGAGCGGCGGTGCGGTCATCGCTCAACCTCTCATCGCGCGCGTGCGCCACGCGGCGCGGTGTGCGAAATGTCCGGACAACAATCCCTAAGCATTCCGGCGCAGGTTCATCGTGTAGGCGAACCGGTCGCCGGGATGGATGCTCTCGCTCGCCTCGAGCAGGCGCTCCATCTCGTCGTAGTACATCCGCAGCGTCCGCAGCGCCGGGGCGCCGCGCGTCTCGTCGAGGCTCGCGGCGTCGTCGCGGTCGAGCGACACCGCGGTGATCTGCTGCTCGACGCGCGCGATCCGGCGGCCGTACACGCTCTCGATCAGCTCGTAGATCGCGCCCTCGCGGGCGCGGAGGTGCTCCTGGATGCCCTCGAGCACCGGATTGAGGTAGACGCGCGTGACGCAGATCGGCCGCACGCGGCCCGGTGCCTTGTCGACCCGGATGCCGGCGGCGAAGAGCCACTCGTCGCCCGGCTTCGCCTTGAACTGACGCGAGAGCAGCCGGTTGAGCGCAACCTTGCCGGTGAAGACGATGCGCAGCTCCGTGGTGCGCGCGTACTGGGTGAGATCGCCGACCGAGCCGACCTCCTGCACGAACTTGGCCGCGCCGGGAATCGCGATCACCTGCGTGCCCGCGCCCTGCCGGCGCGAGACGAGGCCTGCCTCGGCGAGCTGGCGCAATGCCTCGCGCGCGGTGAACCGGCTGATCCTGTGCGTGCGGCAGATCTCGAGCTCGGCGGGCAGATACGTGCCGACCGGATAGACGCCGTCGGCGATGTCCGCCATCAGTAGATTGCCGATCTCGCGATAGCGCGGCAGCACGTCGGCGCGACGCGGCTTGCCGCGCGCGCGCGCGCCGCGCGTGCGCGCAGCGGAGCGGGCGGGGCGGGCACGGGCGGGTCGCGACACGACAGGCTTCCGGGGCAGCGAAGGCGCGATGATAGTATGTCCGGACAACATCGCGTCGCGCCGCCCGCTTGTCCATCACCGCCCAGCTCGCCGAGCTTTGCCTGCGCCCCGTCGACGACGCCGATCGGGCACGCGCCGCGCTGCATGTCCTCGATTGGGCCGGCTGCGCGGTGAGCGGGAGCGCTGCGGAGGCCGGCCGCACGCTCGCGCGCTGGGCGGCGCGGCAGCCGGCCGGGCCGTGCCGCACGCTGAACGCCGGCGAGCGCGATCTCTGGACCGCCGCGATCGTGAACGGTGGGTTCGGCAACATCCTCGAGATGGACGACATCCATCGCGCCGCGATCCTGCACCCCGGCCCGGTCGTGATCCCGGCGGCCCTCGCGCTCGCGGAGCGCGAGGGCGCGGCCGCGACCGCGCTCCTCGACGCGGTCGTGCGCGGCTACGAGGCGATGATCCGCGTCGGGGCCGCGGTCGGTCCGAATCACTACAAGTACTGGCACCACACCGCGACCTGCGGGCCGTTCGGCGCGACCGCCGCCGCGTGCGCGCTGCTCGGCCTGCCCGCGATGCGCTGGGTGGACGCTTTCGGCAACGCGGGCACCCAGGCGGCGGGCTTGTGGCAGGTGCGCCACGAGGCGGTCATGTCGAAGCAGCTCCACAACGGGCGCGCCGCGCATGCCGGTCTGCTCGCCGCGGATCTCGCGCGCGCCGGGTTTACCGGGCCCGCGTCGATCCTGGAAGGGTCGCAGGGATTCTTCGCGGCGATGTGTCCGGGCGCGGACCCGCGCGAAGTCGTGCGCAAGCCGGAGTCGCGGTGGAAGATCCACGGCACGAGCTTCAAGCCGTGGCCTGCGTGTCGCCATGCGCACGCCGCGATCGACGCCGCTCTCGCGTTGCGCACCAAGACCGGTCGGTCTTCGGTGCGACGGGTCGCGGTGCGCACCTACGGGGACGCGCTCGCCTTCTGCGACCGTTCCGAGCCGCGCACGGCGATCGAGGCCCGGTTCAGCCTGCAGCACAGCGTCGCGGTCGCGCTCGCCGACGGGCCGCCGGCGCTCGCGGCCTTCGAGCCGGCGGCGATTGCGCGCGCGGACATCGCCGCGCTGCGCGCGACGGTGGAGGTGACCGAGGCCGAACCGTACGCCGCCGCGTATCCCGCACGCTACGGCGCGGAGGTCGAGATCGAGCTCGCCGACGGCGCGCGGCACGTCGCGCGCGTCCCGGACGCCCTCGGCGACCCGGAGAATCCGCTCGACGAGGCGGGCATTCGCGCGAAGGCGCTCGCGTTGATGTGCGCGGGCGGGCTCGACGCCGGGGGCGCGGGGCGGCTCGCCGACGCGTGCCTCGCGCTCGACGCTGGCGGAAGCGTGGCCGAGCTCGCCGCGCAGCTGCCGTGATGCTGAACTACCTGACCAGCATCGACGCCCGCGCGCTCGCCGCCGAGTTTCCGCTCGGCGAGGCCTTCGTGCGCCGGTTCGCCGCGATCAGCCGCGACGAGCTGCGCGCGCAGCAGGAGGCGCGCTTCCGCCGCGTGGTCGAGCGCGCGTGGACGATCCCGTTCTACCAGCGCCTGTGGGGCGAGGCGGGCGCGCATCCGGGCGACATCCGCTCGCTCGACGAGCTCGCGCTGCTCCCGACCTTCGACAAGTCGGACCTCATGAACTCGATCGCGCGGCGCCCGCCGCTCGGCGATTTCCACGGCATGGAGAGCTATCCGGCGTCCGAGCGCCCGCCGGTGATCCTGCACACGACGAGCGGCACGACCGGCAAGCCACAGGTGCTGCTCTTCGGCCCGCGCGGCCGCGAGGTCCAGAACCTCCTGCTCGCACGCGCCTACCTCTTCCAGGGCCTGCGCGCGGACGACGTGGTCCACTCGGTGTACGGCCACGGCATGATCAACGGCGGCCACTACGTTCGCGAGACCTTCACGCACTGGACCCGCGCGCTGTTCCTCTCCGCGGGCACCGGCGTCGAGACGCGCTCGGCGACCCAGGTCGAGCTGATGCGCGACTTCGGCGCGACCGTGATCGTCGGCTTTGCGGATTACATCAAGCACCTCGCGGACGTGGCGCGCGAGGCGGGCATCGATCCGGCCCGCGACCTGAAGGTGCGCATGATCTGCGGCCACCTCGGCGAGGATCGCGACGCGGTCGCGCGCGCATGGGGCGGAGCGGAGGTGTTCGACTGGTACGGCGTCGGCGACACCGGCATCATCGCCGGTGAGGGACCGGACCACGCTGGGCTGTACGTGATGGAGGATGCGCAGTATCTCGAGTTGCTCGACATCGAGACCGGCAAGCCGGTTGCGGCGGGTTCAAGCGGGGACATGGTGGTGACCGTCCTCTTCAAGGACGAGATCTACCCGATGATCCGCTTCAACACGCACGACGTGACCGCGTTCCGCACCGACGCGTCGCCGCTCGGCATGAAGCTCGCGCGCATCCGCGGCTTCCTCGGGCGCAGCGACAGCATGCTCAAGCTGCGCGGCATCAACGTCTTCCCGCAGGCGATTGCGGCGATGCTCGCCGACGCGCCGGGCTACGCGGGCGACTATGTCTGCCGCGTCGCGCGCGACGCCGCCGGGCGCGACGCGCTGACGGTGATGGTCGAAGTGCTCGAACCGGGTGCGGCGGATGCGGCGGTGTATCGCGAGCTGCTGCGGCGCAAGCTCGGGCTCGACGTCGAAGTGACGCTGCGCGCGCCGCGCGAGCTCGCGGCACTGACCGGGATCGATTCGCGGCAGAAGCCGATCCGGCTGATCGACGAGCGCGGGAAATGAACACCGTCGACCTTCCGCTCGGCGTCGCGGCGCTTGCCGCAGGGTTTGCGCACGGCGAACTGACGTCCGAGGACGCGACGCGGGGGTGCCTCGCCCGGATCGAGGCGCGCGACGCGCCCATCCGTTCGTTCGTCCAAGTGCTGCGCGAGGAGGCCCTCGCGCAGGCGCGCGCCGCAGACGCCCGCCGCAAGACCGGCGCCGCGCTCGGCCCGCTCGACGGCGTGCCGCTCGGCGTGAAGGACAACATCGACGTCGCCGGCGCGCCGACCACCGGCGGGATCGCGCTCTACCGCGATCGGATCGCCGTGCACGACGCGTTCGTGATCCAGCGATTGCGCGGGGCGGGCGCGGTCATCCTGGGCAAGCTCAACATGCACGAGGCGGCGCTCGGCGCGACGACCGCCAACTCGTGGTTCGGCCGCTGCGAGAACCCGCATCGCGCCGGCTACACGCCGGGCGGCTCGAGCGGTGGCTCGGGCGCGGCGGTCGCAGCCGGGTTCTGCGCTGGCGCGCTCGGCACCGACACGCTCGGCTCGGTGCGCGTGCCGGCGTCGTATTGCGGCACGGCGGGCTTCAAGCCGACGTTCGGGCTCGTCAGCACGCGCGGGGTGCTGCCGCTGTCCTGGACCCTCGACCACGTGGGCTTTCTCGCGCCGTGCGTCGCCGACCTGCCGCTGGTTTTCGAGGCGTGTGTAGGGTTCGACCGCGAGTCGGCGTACGCGCGGCGCGGGCCGCGCATCCTCGTTCCCAGGCGCGCCGACCCCGCGAACCTCGCGCGGCTGCGCGTCGGGCGCCCCGCGGACCTGTCCGCAGTGGCGCTCGAGCCCGCGGTCGCGGCTGCGCACGCGCGCGCCGTCGCGGCGCTCGCGGCGCGCGGCGCGACGATCGTGGACGTCGATCTGGCGGCCTACGACTTCACGCGCATGCGCCGCGAGGGGCTGCTGGTCTCCGAGTTCGAAGCCGCATCCCTCTTCGAGAAGGACCTTGCCGCGCATCCCGAGGGCTTTTCCGACGAGCTGCGCGCGAATCTCGCGTTCGGCGCGAAGCAGTCGGCGGCGCGCGCCGCGCAGGCGTACCGCCGGCTCGCCGAGGTGCGCGTGCTTGCGCGCCGCGTCTTTGCCCGGATCGACGTGCTCGTCCTCCCGACCACGCCGCAGGCCGCATTCCCGTTCTCCGCGCCGGTACCCGCGAATCAGGCCGATCTCACCGGCCTCGCGAACATCGTCGGCATTCCTGCGGGCTGCGTGCCCTTCGGGCGGAACCCCGACGGCCTGCCGCTCTCGATTCAGGTCATGGCGCCGGCGTTCGAGGATCGGCTGGTGCTGGACGTGCTCGCCGCGCTGGAGCAAGGCGCGTCCTGACGCGTTGACGCTCGTAGGAGCCGCCCGTAACATCGTCCGGACACCTCCCGCCCCGCCGCATGCCTCCGCAACCCTATTCCTGGCCGCAGGACGCGCGCCTCGCGCTCTCCGTCGTCGTGAACGTCGAGGAGGGTGCCGAGAGCACGGTGGCCGAGGGCGATCGCGGTCCCGAGCCGGTCGACGAGCTCGGTATCGCGCTCAAGAAGCCGATTCGCAACTACGGCAACGAGTCCAACTACCGGTACGGCATCAAGGCGGGCGCGCCGCGCGTGCTGCGCCTGCTGGAGGCCCACGGCGTCAAGGCGACGTTCACCGCAGCGGCGGTCGCGCTCGAGCGTGCGCCGCAGCTCGCGCGCGAGATCGCCGCGCAGGGACACGAGACGTGCGCCCACGGCTACCGCTGGGTGCACCAGTTCCAAATGGAAGAGGCGGTCGAGCGCGCGTTCATCCGCAACGCGGTCGCATCCATCGAACGCACCACCGGCACGCGCCCGTACGGCTGGCTGTCGCGCTACCTGCTCACCGCGAATACCCGCCGACTGCTCGCGGAAGAGGGTTTCCTCTATCACATGGACGACTACAGCGACGACCAGCCGTTCTGGGAGATCGTCGCGGGCAAGCCGCTCGTGATCGTGCCGTACGCGCTCGACACGAACGACATGAAGTTCTGGACCGACCCGGCGCTGTCCACCGCGCAGTGGCTGCAGTACGCGCTCGACACGTTCGAGTGGCTGTACAAGGAGGGCGCGCACGCGCCGCGGATGATGTCGATCGGCCTGCACCTGCGCATCATCGGGCGCCCGGGGCGCATCGGCGCGCTGGAGCGATTCCTGCAGCACGTCGCCGGCCGGCCGGGCGTGTGGGTCGCGACGCGGCGCGCGATCGCCGCGCACTTCGCGGCGCAGGTCGCGCCGCCAGCGGAGTAATGCCATGAAACGCGAAGCCCCCGCCCGCCCCGTCCGGCACACCGATCCGGAGGAGGAGCGCGCGATTCTCGACGCGATCCGGAAGTGGCTCGACAAGGACGTCCGGCCGCACGTGATGAAGCTGGAGCACGACGACGCCTGGCCGGCCGCGATGGTCGAGCAGATGAAGAAGTTCGGCCTGTTCGGCGCCGTGATCGATCCGCAGTGGGGCGGACTCGGCCTCTCGGCGTCGACCTACGCGAAGATCGTCACGGCGATCTCGGAAGTCTGGATGTCGCTCACCGGCATCTTCAACTCGCACCTGATGATGGCGATCCTGGTCGAGAGGTTCGGCACCGATGCGCAGAAGGCGCGCTTCCTGCCGAAGTTCGTCAGCGGCGAGATCCGCGGCGGCCTCGCCCTGACCGAACCCGACGCCGGCACCGATCTCGCCGCGATTCGCACCCGTGCGAAGCGCGACGGCGAGCACTACGTGGTCAATGGCACGAAGACCTGGATCTCGAACGGCATCCAGGGCAGCGCGTTCGCGGTGCTCGTGAAGACCGACCCCGAGGCCCAGCCGGCGCGCAAGGGTATCTCGATGTTCATCATGGAGAAGGGGCCCGGGTTCGGCGTCTCGCGCAAGCTCGAGAAGCTCGGCTACAAGGGGATCGATTCGGCCGAGCTCGTGTTCGACGACTACCGGCTGCCGGCGGCGAACCGCATCGGCGCGGAGGGCGAGGGCTTCTACCTCGCGGTGAGCGGGCTCGAGCTCGGGCGGATCAACGTCGCAGCGCGCGGCGTGGGCGTCGCGAAGGCGGCGCTCGACGAGTCGGTGCGCTACGCGCAACTCCGCAAGACGTTCGGCAAGCCGATCTGCGAGCATCAGGCGATCCAGCTCAAGCTCGGCGAGATGGCGACGCGCTGCGAGGCGGCGCGCCTGCTGGTGGAGTCGGCGGCGCAGGCCTACGACACCGGGCGGCGCTGCGACATGGAGGCGGGCATGGCGAAGTACTTCGCGACCGAGGCCGCGGTCGAGAACGCGCTCGAGGCGATGCGCATCCACGGCGGCTACGGCTACTCGACGGAGTACCCGATCGAGCGGCTGTACCGCGATGCGCCGCTGCTCTGCATCGGCGAGGGCACGAACGAAATGCAGCGGATCATCATCGCCCGTCAACTCGTCGAGCGGAGCAAGGTCTGAGCATGGCCCGCGCGCGCGACAAGCAAGCGCTTTCCGCGGAAACCCTCGCGCGGCTGCGCCACGTCAGCACCGCGACGCTCACGACGCAGCTCTTCAAGCGCGGGCTGCGCAATGTTTTCGTGCAGGGCGTGCGGCGCGTGAGTCGGGCGGGCCCGAACATGGTGGGCCCGGCGTTCACGCTGCGGAACATTCCAGCGCGCGAAGACCTCGACCATGTCGGCGTCTTCGAGGATCCGGAGCACCCGCAGCGCAAGTCGATCGAGATCGTCCCGCCTGGTCACGTGCTGATCGTGGACTGCCGCGGCGACACCCGCGCGGCCTCTGCCGGCGGAATACTCCTGAAGCGGCTCGAGGTGCGCGGCGCGGCGGGGTTCGTCTCCGACGGCTGCGTGCGCGACACGCCCGAGGTCGCGGAGACCGCGTTTCCGGTCTTCTGCGCCGGAGGCTCCGCGCCGCTGAACCTGGCGCGGCACCACGCAGCGGACTATCAGCGCCCGATCGCCTGTGGCGGCGTGCCCGTCTATCCGGGCGACGTCGTCGTCGGCGACGGCGAAGGGGCTGTAGTCATCCCGCGCCACCTCGCCGACGAGGTGGCTGCCGACGCGGCCGAGCAGGAGGCGCTGGAGGCGTTCGTGATGGCGGAGATCAAGGCCGGCAAGGCGCTGCCTGGCGTCTATCCGCCGAACGACGCGACGCGGGCGCGCTACGCGCAGTGGCGCCGCAAGCGGGCGAAGCGATGAAGCTCGAAGGCGTCCGCGTCCTCGACCTCTCGCTCTTCCTGCCGGGGCCGCATCTCACGATGATGATGGCCGACCACGGCGCGGAGGTGATCAAGGTCGAGCCTTACGATGGCGGCGAGCCGGTGCGCAACGTTGGCCTCCGGAAGGCCGGCCACTCGGTCTGGTTCCGTAACACCCATCGCGGGAAGATGAGCCTGCGCCTCAACCTGAAGCATCCCGACGGCAAGGAGATCCTGCTCCGGCTTGCGGAGAAGTCCGACGTGCTGGTCGAAGGCTTCCGGCCCGGCGTGATGGATCGGCTCGGCGTGGGCTATGCACAGGTCGCCCCGCGCGCGCCGCAGCTCGTCTACTGCTCGATTTCCGCCTTCGGGCAGACCGGCCGCTATCGGGACAAGCCGGCGCACGACATGGCGGTCGAGGCGCTCGCCGGCGTGCTCGGCCTCAATCTCGGCACCGACGGGCGCCCGACCAATCCCGGCATTCCCGCCGGCGACATGGGCGCGTCGCTGATGGCGCTCGCCGGGATCCTGATGGCGCTGCTGCAGCAGCGGCGGACGGGGCGCGGCGATTACCTCGACATCTCGCTCTACGACTCGCTGATCGCGTGGACGCCGAACGTGCAGGGCCCGGTGTTCGCCGAGCACCGTGCGCACGTGGTGAAGCACGAGCGCAACTGGGGCGGCGCGGCGTTCTACAACGTGTACGACACGCGGGACGGCCGCTACCTCGCGCTCGCCGGGGTCGAGCACAAGTTCGCCGAGAACTTCCTCAACAAGGCCGGCCGCCCGGACCTCATCCCGCTCTGCCACCAGCCGCCCGGGCCGGTGCAGGACCCCGTCAAGGACTTCCTGCGCGAGCTGTTCCGGTCCAAGACGCTGGATGAATGGACCGCGTGGTTCGAGGGCGTGGACGTGTGCTGGGCGCCGGTGCGCACGCTGCACGAGGCGATGTTCGACCCGGCCACCGCCGAGCGCGGGATGCTGCTCGTCGACGATCAGGGCGTCGAGCATCTCGGCGTCCCGATTCGGTTCGCGCGCGAGCCGGCGCGCCCCGACCTGCGGGTGCCGGAGCTCGGCGCGCAGTCGGCCGACATCGTGAAGAGCATCGGCTACGCGGACGCGGACATCGAGCGGCTGCGGGCCGCGAAGGTCATCTGAGTCCCGTCATGGTTGAGCTGGGTCCGGCGGCGCTCGACCTCGCGCGCTTCATCCGCCCGGGCGACAGCGTCGTGGTCGCGCAGGCCTCGAGCGAGCCGCTGACGCTCGCCGAGGCGCTCGTCGCGCAGGCCGAGCGGCTCGGCGCGCTCACCGTCTTCATCGGCGGAAGCTGGTCGGACACGTTCGCACCGGACCGGGCGCCCGGATACCGTTACGTCAGCTACGGTGCGCTGGGCACGAATGCGCGGCTCGCGCGCGCAGGGCGGCTCGACGTCGTGCCGTGCCACTACTCGCAGCTGCCCTGGCTCTTCGCGAGCGGGACGTGGCGCGCGGACGTCGTGCTCATCGGACTGTCTCCCGCTGCCGATGGCGTGATGTCGCTCGGGCCATCGCACGGCTTCGCGCTCGCTGCCGCGCGCCGCGCGCGCACCGTGATCGGCGAGGTCAACGAGCGCATGCCGTGGGCGCACGGCGGCGAGCTGCCGGCCGGCCTGCGGATCGATGCGATCGTGCGCAGCGCTCGACCGCTGCCGCGCTATCCCGCGGCGAAGATCGGCGAGGGGGAGCGGCGCGTGGCCGCGCATGTCGCGGCGCTCGTGCCGAACGGCGCGACGCTCCAGCTCGGCGTCGGCACGCTGCCCGATGCAGTGCTGGAGGCGCTCGCCGGGCATCGCGACCTCGGGCTCCATTCAGGCATGCTGACCGGCGCGGTGCTGCCGCTGCTGGAATCGGGGGTGGTCACCAACGCCCGGAAGCCGATCGATGCCGGCGTGACCGTCACCGGCTTGCTGATCGGCGACGAGAAGTTGTATGCCCATGCGCACCGCAATCCCGCGATCCGGCTCGCCGCGCCCGACTACACGCACGCGACCGCGGTGCTGGCGCAGCTGCCGGATTTCGTCAGCGTGAACTCGGCCGTCGAGGTGGATCTCTTCGGCCGCGTGAATGCGGAGATGGCGGGCGGGCAATACGTCGGCGCCGTGGGCGGCGCGATGGACTTCATCCGGGGCGCGGCGGCGGCGCCGGGCGGGCGCGCCATCATCGCGCTGCCTTCGGTCTCGCGCGACGGGAAGGCAAGCCGCATCGTGGCGACGTGCTCGATGGTCACGACGCCGGCGGCCGACGCCGACGTGGTCGCCACGGAGTGGGGCGTCGCGGAGTTGCGCGGGATCGACTACGCGGAGCGCGCGCGGCGCATTGCCGCGATCGCCCATCCCGAGCACCGCGAAGCGCTGGAGGGCGCCGCCGGAAGGCGCTCCTGAATGGTGAATGTCCAGGCGGAGGGATCGATGAGTCAGTTCAGCGGAGTCTGCACGGCGGTCGTGATCGACAACGTCGATCCCGACAACATAGGACGCGTCAAAGTGAGGCTCCCGCAGCTGGGTGGGCCGGGCAAGAAGGGCGCCGAGGCTTGGGCGCGCATCGCGACGTTGATGGCCGGTAACAACCGGGGAACCTGGTTCATCCCCGACGTGAACGACGAAGTCCTCGTCGCCTTCGAGGCGGGTGATACGAGGCGGCCATTCGTGATCGGCGCGCTGTGGAACGGCACCGATTCGCCCCCGGAGACGATGGACGCAAGCAACTCCAAGAAGGTCGTGCGAACCCGCGGCGGAGTGAAGATCACGCTGGACGATCAGCCCGGCCAGGAGGGCTTTCTCGTCGAGACGCCGGGTGGCCAGCGGTTGACGTTGAAAGACGGTCCCGGCGCGGTCGAGATCAGCGACAGCAACGGCAATTCGGTGAAGCTCGAGTCATCCGGCGTCACCGTGACCGCCTCGGCAAAGGCGATCATCAACGCCAGCGTGGTGGAGGTCGATGCGGGCATGCTCAGCGTAAATGCCGGCATGTCGAAATTCAGCGGCGTCGTGCAGTGCGACGCGCTCATCAGCAACAGCGTCGTCAGCGTGAGCTACAGCCCAGGCGCGGGAAATATATGGTGACGGACGGATCGGTCAGCTAGCAATCGCAAGCGCGCTATCCGACCGTAGTTCGCGAAGTAGATCGTAGTTTTCGGCGCTCCAGCGGCTCGACCAGGCTGGGTGCAGTAGCCTGTCGCAATGGACTCCCTGATCGCCGCCGCCGCGCGCGCCCTCGCGGCCGGCGACGCGCTCGGCGCCCTCAAGGGCGTCGGCCTGCGCGACGACCCGCCGGCGCTCGCCCTCCGCGGCATCGCGATGGCCCAGCTCGGCGAGCACCCGCGCGCCCGCGAGCTTCTCCGGCGCGCCGCCCGCGGCTTCGGCGCCCACGAGGAGCTGGCGCGCGCCCGCTGTGTCGTCGCGGAGGCCGAAGTGGCCCTCGCCATGCGCGACCTCCACGGCTCGCCGCGCGCGCTGGCGGCCGCGTCGGCCACGCTCGAGGCGCGCGCCGATCGCGCCAACGCGCTGCAGGCACGTCTGATCGCGGCGCGCCGGCTCCTCCTGCTCGGCCGCCTCGACGAGGCCGCATCCGCCCTGGCCCGCCTCGACGCGCGCGGCCTGCCACCGTCGCTGCTGGCAGTGGCCGCGCTGGCCGCGGCCGAGGTGGCCGCGCGCTCGCTCCGCACAGCACCGGCGCGCGCGGCGCTCGCCCGCGCCCACGAGGCGGCCGAACGCGCGTGCGTGCCCGCGCTCGTGGCCGAGGTGGCCGAGGCGCGCGCCGCGCTCGATCGTCCCGCCGCCCGGCGCGTCCACGCCGGCCACGAGCGGCCGCTGCGCCTCGACGAGGTCGAAGCGCTCCTCGCCTCGGGCGCGCTGGTGGTCGACGCCTGCCGTCGCGGCCTGCGCGCCGGCGCCACCTGGCGGCCGCTGGCGCGTCGGCCGGTGCTGTTCGCACTGGCGCGCGTGCTCGCCGAGGCGTGGCCCGGCGACGTCGATCGGCACGCCCTGATCGCGCGCGCTTTCGGCGCCCGCCGCCCCAACGAGTCGCACCGGGCGCGCCTGCGCGTCGAGATCGGCCGTTTGCGCGCGCTCGCCGCGCCGCTGGCGCGCATCGAGGCCAGCGAGCGCGGCTTCACGCTCACGCCACACGACCAACGCGCCGTCGTCGTGCTGGTGCCGCCCATCGACGGCGATCAGGCGTCGCTGCTGGCGCTGCTGGCCGACGGCGCGGCCTGGTCCACCTCGGCCCTCGCGCTGGCCCTCGGCGACAGCCAGCGCACGGTGCAGCGCGCGCTGGTCGAGTTGGAGGCCGCGGGGCGTGTGCGTTCGATCGGGCGCGCACGTGCGCAGCGCTGGCTGGCGCCGCCGCTGGCCGGATTCACGACGATCTTGTTACTCCCCGCTGCGCTGCCGCTTGGGTAGATTGGCGTCACGGCGCCGTTCCGAAGCGCGCCACAAGGAGCCAAGCGATGACGACCCGAGGCAGGACAGGCAACACGAAACCGCAAGCACCGGTGCGCGCGGCCGAGATCGTGCGTGAGTATGGTCCCTTCGCCGGCGCCACCCACATCCACGGCGTCACCCACGACGGCCGCCGCGTCTGGGCCGCCACCGGAGCCAAGCTGGTCGCCTTCGAGCCCGAGAGCGGCCAGCTCGCGCGCACGCTCGACCGCACCGGCGACGCCGGCACCGCCTTCGACGGCACGCACCTCTACCAGATCGCCGAGGCACGCATCGACAAGATCGATCCCTCCACCGGCGACGTCGTGGCGTCGATCCCGGCGCCCGGCCACGGCGCCGACTCGGGCCTCGCCTGGGCCGAGGGCAGTCTCTGGGTGGGTCAGTACCGCGATCGCAAGATTCACCAGATCGATCCGAAGACCGGCGCCATCCTGCGCACCATCGAGTCCAACCGCTTCGTCACCGGCGTGACCTGGGTCGACGGCGAGCTGTGGCACGGCACCTGGGAAGGCGACGAAAGCGATATCCGCCGCATCGACCCGGAGAGCGGCGCCGTGCTCGAGCGGCTGGAGATGCCGCGCGGCACCGCCGTCAGCGGCATGGAGTCCGACGGGGCAAACCTTTTCTACTGCGGCGGCGGATCGAGCGGAAAGGTGCGCGCCGTGCGGCGTCCGAAATGACAGACGCCATCAACGAGCCAAGGAGTGAGCACACCATGAACACCGCGATGACCGAAGTGAGCACCATCAACCATCCCGTCGTGTCCAAGGACCGATGGGTTGCCGATCGCAAGACGCTGCTGGCGCGCGAGAAGGAACTGACCCACCTGCGCGACCAGATCGCGCGCGAGCGCCGCGCCCTGCCGTGGGTGCGCATCGAGAAGAACTACATCTTCGACACGCCCGAGGGCCGGCGCACGCTCGCCGAGCTGTTCGAAGGCCGCCGCCAGCTGCTGGTGCAGCACTTCATGTTCGCGCCGGGCTGGGAGCAAGGCTGCCCGAGCTGCTCCTTCATGGCCGACCACACCGACGGCATGAACGTGCACCTGGCGCATCGCGACGTCACGCTACTGGCCGTTTCGCGCGCGCCGCTTGCCGATATCGAGCGCTTTCGTAGCCGCATGGGCTGGGAGTTCAAGTGGGTGTCCTCGCACGGCAACGACTTCAACCGCGACTTCGGCGTTACCTTTACGCCGGAAGAGATCGCCCGGGGCGAGGTCTACTACAACTTCGGCAAGTGGGCTTTCCCGCATGAGGAGTTGCCTGGCATCAGTGTGTTCTACAAGGACGACGCGGGTAAGGTCTTCCACACCTACTCGACCTACGGGCGCGGTGTGGAGGTGATGATGGGGACCTACAATCTCCTCGACCTGACTCCCAAGGGTCGCGACGAAGACCACCTGAGCCACACCATGGCGTGGGTGCGTCACCACGATCGCTACGAGCCGGCGCCGGCCGCAAAGGCAGCGCCGGCGGCGGGCTCGTGCTGCGCGGAGCACCCCTGAACCTGCCCTGGCTCGCCCGGGTTCGTCAGCCTGGACCGCGGCGCTTGCCGTCACCGGCGCGCTGTTTGCGGCGTTTCGCTAATTCTGGTCAATTCGCGGCGACCCGCTTCGCGATCAGTGCCTCGTCAGCAGCGACCCGAACCCGTCGATCTTGTCTTCGATCCCGCTGTGTCGCAGCGCGTGCCAGTAGATAGCGGTGTTAATGGCGAACACCGGTTTGCCCAACCACACCTCGGCCTGAGCGGCGAGGCGCGCCATGGCGAGGTTGGTCCCGACCTGGATCAGAGTGTCCACGTCGTCGCCATCGACCTTGACCAGCGCTGCACGCAGCTCCGTCTCGGTCGTGTGCGCGATGTCCACCGGGCTCGTGCGCTTTAGGCCTTCGATGCGCTTTACCTTGAAGCCCGCCTCCTCGAAGAACTGGATGACGTTCCGGTCACCGACCGGCCAGTAAGGCGTGACGACCCCCAGGGTCTTGGCCTTGTAGAGCTTCAGGACCTCCTCGCACGCTTCGGAACCCATGGAGACGGGGAGCTGCGTCATTTCCAGGAGATGCTTCTTCAGTTTTACCGACATCTGATAGCCGCCCCAGAAGGTCTCGGCGGAAATGCCGAGCACCAGCCGGTCGGGCTCGCACGACATCGCGCTCACCACCGCTTCGTCCTGCGCGCTGCCGATCAGATCGATCAACTTGTTGAAGTCGGCGTCGGACTGCAGCGGGATGTTGGGAATGCGGATGCGGCTGATGTGGTTGGTGACGCCCACCGGCCGCATGTCGTCGAACTCCGGTTGCACGCTCGTGTTGGTGGACGGGATCAGGATCGCGAACTTCTTGCGCCAACCCAGCGAATCGGTCATGGCTCGGGCCTCCTCGGATGGACGTGCGGAGTCTAAAGCGTGCCCAGGACGGCGGCAAACCATCCCGTCATGGATGCGAGCGCCGCATCTATGTGGTGCAGAAATCTCGTTTCACCCGCGCGCCGGATCCTCCTAGAGTACGAGCCACGGTCAACCCGGAACAGGAGTCCCAATCATGCGAATCGATCATGCATTTCACGGTCTCGCCGGCGACGCGCATCCGACGCCGGAGACCATCGAGCGGTACATGGCGCGGGCGCGCCGGATGCGATCCGAGGTGGTGCACGCATACCTGCACCGCGCCCGGGAGGCGGTGGCGCGGCTGGTGCGGCGGGCGCCCGCGCCGCGGACCCCCGCCGCGCAGTGCTGCTGAGGGCGGGCCATGCCGATTCTCACCGTCCTCATCAGCGGCGCCCCGGACGCGAGGCGCGACGCGGCGGTCGCCGATGCCCTGGCGCAGCTCACGTCCGAGATCCTGCGCAAGGATCGGCAGCTGACGTCGGTCGCCATCGCGCACGTCCCGGCCGCGCAGTGGTTCGTGGGCGGGCCAGCGCTCGATGCGCAGCGGCGGGCGAGCTTCTTCGTCGACGTGCGGGTGACCGCGGGGACGAACAGCCCGGACGAGAAGGCGCGCTATATCGCGGCGGTTTTCGCGCGGATGCGGGATCTTCTGGGTGCTCCACACGAGGCGAGCTACGTGCACGTGCACGAGGTGCCGGCCGACGCTTGGGGCTATGGAGGCCTTACGCAGGCGCGCCGCCAGGCGGCGCGGCTAGCGGCCGCGGCCTGAGCGTTCAGCGTCCGAGTTCGAACGCGTCCGCGATCAGCTCGTAGGAGCGGCGCCGGCTCGGGTAGTCGCCGGTGATCGTGATGATCATCAGCTCGTCGGCCGCGAACGTCTTGGCCAGCGCCAGCAGCCGGGCACGCACGGTCGGCGGATCGCCGAGCACGACCCGCGCACGCTGCGAGCGGATGTAGGCGATCTCGCGCTCCTCGTACTTGCGCGCGGCCGCCTCCGCGTAGGTCGGCACCGGCGCGTCCACGCCGAGCGCCATGTGCAGGCGACGCAGATCGATCGATGCCGCGAGCCGCTCGGCCTCGGCGCCCGTCTCGGCGCAGATCGCGAACACGCACAGCAGCGTGTGCGGCGCGTCCTCGCGCGCGGACGGCATGAACTCCGACTTGTAGGTGTGCATCACCGCGTCGCCGCCCTGCGCGGTGATGAAGTGCGCGAACGCGAATCGCAGGCCGAGGAGGGCGGCGAGCCCGCCGCTGTAGTCGGACGAGCCGAGCAGCCAGAGCTCCGGTGCGGTGTCGCCCGCCGGCATCGCTTTCACCCGCACGAACGGATGATCGGCGGGGAGCGCGGCGTCGAGAAATCCGACCAGGTCGCGCACCTGCTGCGGGAAATCCTCGGCGAACGTGTAGTGCCCGCGCGAGACCGCCTGTGCGGTGATCTGGTCGCCGCCCGGCGCGCGCCCGATGCCGAGGTCGATGCGGCCCGGGAAAAGCGCCTCGAGCATGCGGAACACCTCGGCGACTTTGAGCGGGCTGTAGTAGGGCAGGAGCACGCCGCCGGTGCCGACGCGGATGCGCCGCGTCGCGGACGCGATGCGTGCGAGGAGGATCTCGGGACAGGGGTCGGCGAGGGCGGCGATCGCGTGATGCTCGGCGAGCCAGTAGCGCGAGTAGCCGAGCCGGTCCGCCGCCTCCGCGAGCGCCACCGTCTCCGCGAGCGCCTGCGCGGGCGTGTGCCCGCTGATGACGGGACTCTGGTCGAGGACGCCGAGACGCATTTGCGCCGCGGCGCTCAGTCAGACATGTAGATCAGGCCGGCGACGAGCCCCGCCAGCGCGACCGAGATCCAGAAGATCCCGATCATGCGCTGCTTGTCGGTCCAGGTGATGCCGCCCTTCTTCTTCCGCGCCATGTTCCATTCGGCGAAGATGATCAGCATCCCGATTCCGAAGGTCACGGCGGCCCACTTGATCATTTTCTGTCCCCCTGTGCTGGTGGCGCGATTCTAGGCCCGGACCGACGCGGCCACCGTGCACGCCGTCACGGGGCGCGGGATTTCAGCGCGGCCGGCCGCCCCGGAACGCCCAGGCGTGCAGCGGCGCCAGGCCGAGCGCGAGCGCGACCGTGAGTCCACCGAACAGGCGGAACGCATCGTGGATCCCGACGGCATCGGTCAGCGCGCCCATGAGCAGCGGTGTCGTCAGGTGCGAGAGCCCCCAGCCGAGGCCGGCGATCGCCAGCGTGGCCCCGCGCGTCTCGACCGTCGAGACCTCGCTCGCCAGGAGCTGGAAGTACAGCGTCAGGATTCCCGAAGCGAGCCCCACCACGAACAGACAGACGCTGATGGGCGCACTGTGGGCGAACGCGGCGATCGCGACGACCGTCACCGCGATCGCGAGCCCGGCCCCGACCGGGATCGAACGGTCGGTGACCTTGCGGACAAAGCGTGCCGCGGTCACGCCGGCGCACACCGACCCGAGGGCGCGCAGGGCGATCATCCATCCGGCCTCATCGCTCGTGAACCCCTCGGCCACGAGCAGGATCGGGTAGAAGGAGAAGCTGAGCGAGAACGGCAGCCCGGCCATGTAGGCGGTGGCGAGGCCGAACCAGATCGACGGGCGCCGCGCGAGCGCGCGGTAGGTCGTCAGCATGGGCTGCACGGTCGTCGGCCGCCGATGGTCCGGCGCCGCGAAGGCGGCCATGAGCGCGAGCGCCACCACGCCGCCGAAGAACGCCAGCGCCGCGAATCCCGCCTGGTAGCCGGCGTGCGTGATCGCGAGCCCGGCGGCGACGGTGCCCACAATCTGCCCGCCGCTCGAGATCGAGTTGAGGCGCCCCATCTGCGCGCTGCGGTCTCCCGGGAGCTGCGAGCCGAGCGACCAGGTCGCCGGCCAGTACACCGAGCGCGCCACGATGATGCAGAGCTGCGCGAAGAGCAGTGCCGCGAACGTGGTCGCAAACGCGTACACCACCCCGGCGAGCCCCAGGATCACCGACGACGCGAGTGCGAGGCGCTTGCCGCCGATGCGGTCGGTCCACACGCCGCCTACGAGGTTGAACGCGAGCTGCGCGACCACGGGCGCGGATACGAGCGTCCCGATTGCGACCCCCGAGTACCCGAGGTGATACGCGTACAGCGGGATGAGCACGTGCGACATCCCGAGCGCGAGGTTCCATGCGAACGCGCTGGCGAAGAACGGAGCGAGCGCGGGTGCGCGCGGGGCGGGGGCGGTCATCGGCGGGTCGGGCCATTATGGGTGATCGGCGCGGGCTCGATGCCGACGTGTCGGATTTCCTGCCGGGACTGTGAAACGCGCACGCCGCACGGTGCTGCGCCGGTGGACGGGCGGTCGGCGGGCCCCTATAAAGTCGATGGTTCCCGCGAAGGCCCGCCCTCATGACCCAGATCGCCGGCGCAGTGTTCCTCGTCCTCGGGCTCGTTTCGGGCCTCCTGCTCACGCTCACCCCGTTCGGCATCGGCACGGCGCAGCCGCAGCGGGTGGCCTGGGTGCTGTTCCCGTTGCTCACGATCGGCGGCTACCTGCTGCTCGCGGTGGCGGCGCGCGGCCCGGCGATCGCGCGCATCTCCCGCTCGGCGGGCGCGGCGCTGCTCGCGCTCGCGGTCGCGGCGACGGTGAGCCTGTTCCTCGTCGGGAACTCGTTCGTCGCGCCCAGCGCGGGCACGATCTCGCTCTGGTACGTCCTCCTGATCGGGCTGGTGCTCGGCACCGCCGGCCTCTCGTTCCGCCGTTCCGGCGACGACGAAACCTGATCGGGCGCGGGGCCGTCGGTTCGGCCCCGGTCTTCCGACTGAATCCATGCGGGCCCGGCGGTCGTACCGGACCTGAGGGAAGGATCACTGCGTCGGAGCGCGTCATGACCCACCGTCTGGCCGCGGCCTTCCTGGCCGCCTTCACCGTCTCGATCGTCCAGGCCGCGCCGGCCGAGTGCACCGCGAAGAGCGGCGCGTCGACGGCGGCGCTCGTCGAGCTCTACACCTCGGAGGGCTGCGACAGCTGTCCGCGCGCCGACCGCTGGCTCAGCAGCGTGCCGACGGCCGGGTTCGGGACCTCGCGCGTCGTGCCGCTCGCGCTGCACGTCGACTACTGGGACTACATCGGCTGGAAGGATCCGTTCGCGAAGCCGCTGTTCTCCGCGCGGCAGCGCGAGCTCGCGGCCATCGGACGGAACCGCGTCGTCTACACGCCGCAGGTTGTGCTCGCTGGGAAGGACTTCCGCGCATGGCCGGCCCAGGCCTCGTTCGCCGCGGCGGTCGCGGCGATCAATGCGACGCCCGCACGCGCCGGGATCGAGCTCGAGATTGCGGCGGGCGGGATCCGCGCGCAAGCGAGCGTGCCGCGCCGCGAGGACCGCGAGGACACGGCGCTGTTCGTCGCGGTGTACGAGAACGGACTGTCCAACCGCGTCACCGCGGGCGAGAATCGCGGCGCCACGCTCGACCACGACTTCGTCGTGCGCGAATGGTGGGGTCCGCTCGCGCTCGATGCCGCGGGCAGCGCGTCGCTCGCGCGCCCGGTCGGTGCGCAGCCGCTCGCCAGAGGCGGGGTCGCCGCGTTCGTGCAGAGCCGCCGCACAGGCGAGGTGCTGCAGGCGCTCGCGCTGCCGGCCTGCACGAGCTAGCCCGGCGCTCGTCTTCGCCCGTCCAGTTCGCGCGCGAGTGGCGTCATGCCCTCCGGCGGAGCAGCTCGATGACCTTCCGCCCGGGATCGACCCGCACCCAGTCCCCGGTGCGGATCAGCGCCGCGGGCGGCTGCGACCAGCCCTCGGTGATCGCGATGTCCGCGAACACCGCGCCTTGCACCATCACCGGATTGGTGACGCCGAAGACGAACGCCTTCGGCGCGATGCCCTTGTGCTTGATGTCGTAGAAGGCCCAGCCTGCCGCGATGCCGCCTTTCGCGGTGGGGAAGAAGCAGATCTTGTCCTTGATGCTCGTGCCCTCGAGCTTGTGGCCGGGCTTGGAGATGAGCCCGGTCCACCGGTCGAGGTCGTACCGCGGGGAGAAGCCCTCGGGAGACACCACCGCCTCGCCCTCGACGACGGGACCGGCCGCACGCTCGACGCGGATCGTGGCGAGCGGCGCGCTCACTTGATCGCCCCGGTGCACGCGATGTCGACGCACGCCTGCGTGCGCCGCAGGATCGTATTGAACCGGTGCGCCCCGATGGCCGGACGAACAAGGGGGCACGCCCCCTTGTAGATCCCCCGATTTGGAGGGCGCACCGTCACTCGATCACCCCCGTGCACGCAATATCGACGCACGCCTGCGTGCGTCGCAGGATCGTATTGAACCGGTGCGCCCCGATGATGTTCACGATCTTCGCCGAGTTGGAGATCAGGTTGGTCCAGCCGTTGGCGACGCGCATCGGCGAGAGGTTCTGCAGGATGTAGAAGCACACGCCTTCGAGCACGGTCACGCCCGCCGCCTCGAGCGACTGCAGGTGACCCAGCTGGCGGGCGGCGCTCTTCACGCCGTTCGACGTGGTGACGAAAACCTGCGTGCCGGGATGCAGCGTGCGCCCGGCGAAGCGGTCGGCGAGCGACTTCATCTCGAACAGCGACTGCTGCGGACCGGAGAACACGACGAGGTTGCAGCTGCGGTCCTTCAGGTCGTAGCCTGCGTACACGCGGTCGATCTCCGCGTCGCCGATCCGCATCTCGTCGGTCGGCGCGTTCCCGCCCAGCGCGACCTCGACCGACGGCGCTTCGGGCGTGACCCCCACCATGTGGAACATCCCCATCGAACCGTAGCTCGCGAGCGCGGCGCCGAGGTGCTTCAGCTCGTCGGCAAGCGGCGCTCTCGTCACGCCGGTAAAGACGGGCACCGCGTAGTAGCTCTGGTGCGATTCGCCGACCAGCTTGCCGGCCGCGCCCCAGTCGGCGAGGTCGTCGAGGCGTGCGTCGAGCCGCACGACGAAGGTCCCCTTGCGGTGCCGGTCGAGGTGAAAGCCGTACTCCGGAGTGCGGCCCGTGAGCGCCGCAGCGAGCGCCGCCGGTCCGCTCTCGAAGTTGGTGCGCGCGCCGAAGACCGAATTCGCGTAGATCACCGTGCCCGTGTCGCCCCATGCCACGTGCTCGCCCAGGTGCGGCTGATAGAGCGTCTGGTAGTTGATGCAGGTGTCGGTGGTGAGCACGTTCATCGCGCGCAGGCGCTCGATGATGCGGCGCTCCTTCTCGACCTCGGCGCGGTCCTGGCCCAGGCGATCGGCAAACGCGAAGTCGACGCAGCGCGCATTGGTCGTGATCGGCACGGTGCAGCGCGCGCGCTTCTCCGCGATCGCGGCCAGGTACTGGAAGCCGCCCTCGCCCATCACCTCGATGTCGCCCATCATGTGGGCGTTGGTGATCGGCACGAAGCGCTCGGCGCCGAAGAACTCCCCGACCCGGACCTGGTAGGCGAGCGCGTCGCGCGCCGCCTCGCCGCGCTCACCAATGAGCATCGCCTGTTCCTCGGACGTCAGCCGCATGCGGACTCCCTCGTCGACGAACGCCCATTCTAGGCGGCGCCGCGTTCCTCTGACCACGGGGTTCCTTGCGGTATGATCGCCGCGATTCCGACTGCCGGAAGCGAAGGGAAGCGGACAAGCTTGGAAACCTATTGGATCTGGGTCATCGCCGGCATCGCGCTGGTCGTCGCCGAGCTCCTGAGCGGAACGTTCTACCTGCTCGTGCTCGGCATCGCGGCGTTCGTCGCCGCCGCGGTGTCCTGGTTCGGCGCGCCGTTCCTTGCCCAGGTCCTCGCCGCCGGCGCCATCGCCGTTGCCGGCGTGTTCTGGATCCGCAGCCGCAAGCACGCGCTTGCGACCCCGGACATGGCCTCGCTCGACGTCGGGCAATCGGTCACGCTGCAGTCCTGGGTGAACCAGGCCGACCGCGTCGCGCGGGTCAGGTATCGCGACGCGCTGTGGGACGCGGTCATCGAGGGCGAAGCGCGCGGCGAGGCGGGCGAGGTGTTCTACATCACCCACGTCGAAGGCAGCACGCTCCGCATCGCGAAGCGCGCGCCCTGACGCGATCCCGCGAGCGATGTCGCTTCAGCCGCAGCAGCAGCCCCCCGGCCCCGAGGAGCTCATCCGGCTCCTTTCGAACTTTCTCGGCGGCCGCAAGCAGTCGGCCGAAGAGATCCGCAAGCGCCTCGTAGGGCGCCGCCGCGGCGTCGTTCCGGCCGCCGTCCCTGCAATGCGCGCCGCCGTTCCGCATCACCCGGTTTCCAGGGAGACCAGCATGCTTCCCAAGCTCGTCATCGCAATCGTCATCTCGGTACTCGCGTACGTGTGGGAGGGCACCCGCCCGTTCTCGCTCGGCATTGCGATCGTCGCCTTCATCATCGCGTTCGTGATCGAGGGCCTGCGCGTGGTGCCGCAGCAGAGCGCGTGGGTGGTCGAGCGGCTCGGCAAGTTCCACGAGGTGCTGCAGCCGGGCCTGAACGTGATCATCCCGTTCTTCGACCGCGTCGCCTACAAGCACTCGCTGAAGGAAGTGCCGTTCGACGTGCCCGAGCAGGTGTGCATCACCAAGGACAACACGCAGCTTGCCGTCGACGGCATCGTCTACTACCAGGTGACCGACGCGCGGCTCGCCTCCTACGGCACCTCCGACTACCTGCTCGCGATCACGCAGCTCGCGCAGACCACGCTGCGCTCCGAGGTCGGGAAGATGGAGCTCGACAAGACCTTCGAGTCGCGCGACGAGCTCAACCGGCAGGTCGTCAGCGTGCTCGACCAGGCGGGCCGGCCGTGGGGCGTGAAGGTGCTGCGCTACGAGGTGAAGAACCTCACCCCGCCGGAGGCCATCCTGCGCTCGATGCAGCAGCAGATCACCGCCGAGCGGGAGAAGCGCGCGCTGATCGCCAAGTCCGAGGGCGAACGCCAGCAGCAGATCAACGTCGCCGACGGCGAGAAGCAGGCCGCGGTCCTGAACTCCGAAGGTCAGAAGACCGCGGCGATCAACAAGGCGCAGGGCGAGGCCACCGCGCTGCGGCTCGTCGCCGAGGCCACCGCGTCCGCGGTGCGCGCGGTGGCCGAGGCGATCAACACGCCCGGCGGACAGTCGGCGGCGAATCTGAAGGTCGCCGAGCACTACATCCAGCAATTCGGCAATCTCGCCAAGACCAACAACACGATGATCGTGCCGTCGAACCTGTCCGACGTGGCGAGCGTCGTTGCGTCCGCGATGACCGTGCTCGAGCGCACGAAGGCCGGGGCACAGCAGAGTTAGGAAAGCGCCGATGCGTTCGCAGAATGAATCAGCGCTTTCGCTGATTCAGAGGATCAACGGGATGTGCCCCCTTTGAACGCGAAATTCCCTCGGAGGACATCATGCCAGTGACCGAAGCAAACCACTTCACCATCCTGACCGACGA
Source organism: uncultured beta proteobacterium (assembly GCA_963747775.1). Taxonomy (GTDB): domain Bacteria; phylum Pseudomonadota; class Gammaproteobacteria; order Burkholderiales; family SG8-39; genus JAGVSZ01. The sequence continues at coordinate 122,485 of CAVVGT010000007.1, read as the reverse complement.
CCTGCCGACGACGCTCGACTTCTACGCCGAGTTTCTGGCCCTGCGGCCCGGTCCGCGCCCGCCGTTCACTTTTCCCGGGGCGTGGCTTTACGCCGAGGGCGGCAACGATCCGATTCTCCACATCGTCGCGGGGCGCGATCGCAAGGACCTCGTCAAGGGCGTGCTCGACCACATGGCGTACACCGGCAAGGACCTCGCCGGCACGGTGGCCAAGCTAAAGGCGAAGAGCGTTCCGTACGAGCTGCGCCGGCTGCCCGAGTACCGCACCTGGCAGCTCTTCTTCTTCGACCCGAACAACGCCAAGATCGAGATCGACTTCGATCCGGCGGAAACCGGGCCGGCGTGACTCTCCGGTGGCGCTCAGAATCGCCCGAGGCCAGAGGAGCCGCTGGGATCAGTGAGCTTTGAGCGTGCGCATCAGTTTCTTCGACTTCATCGGTTTCAGCTACGACCATCAGACCGTCGAGAAGCGAGCGATTGGCGGAACGCAGGCGCTGGCGGCAACGCTCGCGTTCTATCTCGCCCGTATGGGCATTGATGTCACGTTCTACACCGCGGGCCCGCATCGCTACAGGCTTGATGGCGTCGATTATGTCGGCTTGGACCAGAGGCCGGAAACTACCGATGTCGCGATCTTCGTAGGTCTCCTGCAGCCGGATCTGATCTATCGAATCAAGCAGGTCCTCGGCGAGTGCTATTTCGTGTTGTGGTGGCATGGCAACCGATTCGACGGGACCACGACCGGCTGGATAGCAGAGATATTCGACCGCATTGTCGTCGTGAGCCAATACGCGCTCGACAAGAACACGGCCCGATTGCCGAACGGGAAATTGGCCCTGATAAGAAACTTCCTGCCCGTCCTGCCCGAGGTATTCGAGGAGTTCGCGTCGACCAGCCACGTCGCAGCCAAGCAAGCGGGGCTCATGGCCTACGTCGGCGCCGTGACCCGGGGGTTGGAGCATCTCCCGTTCCTGCTGTCGAAGCTGCGAGAGAAGGGGATCGACTTCAAGGTCCGGATATTCTCGGGAATGAATCTTTATGGTCCCGATTCCGCCCTTTCCGGAGAAGAGCCCGACTTCGTGCGGCGGTGCCGGGCAGATCCGAACGTCGAATACATGAAGGTAGTCGGGAAGGTGGCGCTTCTCAGGGAGCTGGCGGACGTTTCCATCTTGCTCGGACCGAACCCTTTCCGCGAGAGTTTCTGCTTGTCGCTGATTGAGGCCATGTGGATGGAGGTTCTCTGCGTCTCGACCAATCGAGCCGCGATACCGGAAACCGCCGGCGGGTACGGTTTGCTCGCGCCGGTCCTGGATCCCTCGAGCGACGAGAAGTTCTCTGCCGTTGACGTCGACAGTTACCTCGAACGGGTCGTCGAGGCCCTGTCCAACTACCAGGCATTATCCGGAACCCTCGGCTTGCAGAAGCAATACGTGTCTACCTCCTTCAACCCGAAGGAGGCTGCCCGCCAATGGAGATCCGCTCTCGAGGGGTGGTTGCACTAATCCGCTAGCATCGTGCCGGTGACCGTAGCGGATCGCGTCACCATCTCGCCCGACGACGCCTGACGCGGACCGTCGTTGCGCCCAGCCCCTGACTTGGGTCTGGGGGCGCGTCGCGCTTTAGTGCGACATCAGCACCGGCACCGTCATCGAATTGAGCACGGTGCGGGTCGCGCCGCCAAGGATCAGCTCCTTCATCCGCGAGTGGCCGTAGGCGCCCATCACGACGAGGTCGGAGTCGAGATCCGCCGCCCGCGACAAGAGCTGGTTACCCACGTCGACGTCCTCCGCGGTCTGCTGCGAGACGCTCACCTTGATGCCGTGACGGGCGAGGTAGAGGCCGATGTCGGCGCCCGGCACCTCGCCGTGCGGCGCGTCCTTGGGGTTGAACGCGATCACGTCCACCTGCTTCGCTTCGCGCAGGATCGGAATCGCGTCGGTGAGCGCACGGGTCGCCTCGCGGCTTGCGTTCCACGCGACCAGCACCCGGGTGCCCACGGTCGGGAAGTCGCCCGCGTACGGGATCACGAGCGCCGGCCGGCCGGCCGCGAGCAGGAGCCGTTCGGCAAAGTCGGGCTCGACGCCGCTCGCGTCCGTCTCGTTCGGCTGGCCGATCACGAGCACGTCGGCATAGCGGCCGTGAACCGGAACCGACGCCAGGGCGTCGCGGCGCGACGTGCGCCACTCGACCTTCTCGACACCCATCGCCTTGACGGCCGCCTTGAACATTGCTTCGGCGGCTTTCGCCGACTCGCTCACCATGCGCTCGTGGAATTCGCGTATCTGCACACCGCCTTCGACCCGCGCATAGGAGGGCAGATTGACAACGGTCAGGGCGTGCAGGCCGATGAGATGCGCGTCGGACAGCTTCGCAAGGCGGCAAGCGATGTCGAGCCGCGCCGCGGAACGCTTGCCGTTGTCGACGTGGACGAGGATGGTCTTGTAGGGCATGTCATTCTCCAAATCGTGTTGCGAGGCCGGACTGCCACGGTCATGGTGGCACGCTCCGACCCCCGTAGTTTGACCTAACTCAACCCGGCCGTGGCGAGCCTTACGCTGCGGCGAGCCGGTGCTCGATCCGACCTACGACGGCGCCGCAGGCCGCACCGCACGCCGCTGCGAACCCCAACACCCACGCACCCGTCGCCCAGTTGCCGGTCGCAGACACGAGCGACGCGATCGCCAGCGGGCCGACGAATTGCCCGAGGTTGGATCCCTGCATGATCAATCCCTGCAGGCTCGCCACTTGGGCACCCGAGCGCGCGTAGGCCTGCGTCGAGCTGAGGACCGCCGGCGGGATGATCCCGCCGCCGAACGAGAGCAGCAGGCACGCGAGGTAGCGCAGCGTGTCGGGCAGGGGCGCGGCCAGGCTCATGACGCCGCAGAGCCCCATCGTCGCGGCGCCGGCCATGATGATCCGGCCGCGCGCAACGCGGCGCTGCAGCAGCCACGTTCCGGTGAGAGTGCCGGGCACGTTGACCGCAACCGCGAGTGCGGTCGCGAGCGCAGCCGCGAGCACCGAGGACCCGCGCTCCTGGACGAGGAACGTCGGCAGCCACACCATCACCGAGCTCCACTGGGCGGTGTAACAGCCCATCGCCGCGGCGACCCACCAGGGCCCGGGTTGCCGCAGCGTCGCGGCGGTCGTCGCGAGCGAGCGTGCGCTGGCGGGCGGCAGGGCGTAGCGCGTGCGCTGCGTGGCGAGCCATGCGCCGCACAGCAGCGTAGCGACGACGATGCCGAGCCAGAGGCCGCGCCAGCCGACCGCCGCGAGGAGCGGCGGCGCGGCGAGCACGGTCACCGCGAAGCCGAACGGCATGTACGCGCTCCACACCCCGAGCGCGAGCTTGCGGTCGTCGGGCGCGGCCGCGGTGAAGACGAGCGCGGCAGCGGAGACCGATACGGTGATGAATCCGATGCCCTCGACCACTCGCGAGGCCATCAGCCAGGCGGGGCCGGCAGCGAGAGTTCCCGCCGCGCCGCCGATCGCGAGCAGCGACAGCCCCGCGATGCAGGCGCGAAAGGCGCCGGCACGATCGGCCGCGACGCCGAAGAAAATGGCGGTCACGGTCGCGATGGCGTTGAACATCGCCACGACCCAGCCGGCGGCGACGAGCGAGAGGCCGAACTCGCTCGTGAGAGCGGGGAGCGCGGGCGGGAGCTTGCCGACGTACGCCGCCGCGACGACGCCGGTGGCGATCGCTGCGGCGACGGCGGGCCAGCGCGTGGCTGCCGTCACGACGCGGCGGTCAGGTGGGGCCGGACACTGCGCGCCGACGGACCGGCCACTGCACCGCGACCACCAGCGCCAGCAGCGCCAGGCCGATCGCATCGGTGACGAGTCCCGGTTTGATCAGGCACAGGGCCGCAACGAGCAGTGCAGTCCGCTGCCACAGCGAGGTCGCCGCGAGCAGCCAGCCGAACAGCCCGCCGGCGAGGCACATCACGCCGATCGTCGCCGAGACCACCGCCCAGGTCACGTACAGCCAGTCGGCAGCCCAGTCCTTGACGATCAGCAGCAACATCGGCTCGTAGACGAACATGAACGGCACGATGAAACCGGCCGCGCCGACGCGCACGGCCGCCCAGCCCGCCGACCACAGGTCGGTCTTGGCGAGGCTCGCCGCGGCGTAGACCGCGAGCGCGACCGGCGGCGTAATCGCCGACAGGATTGCGAAGTAGAAGGCGAACATGTGGGCCGCGGGCGTGGGCGCGCCGAGCTTGACAAGCGCCGGCACTAGCAGCGCGACCATCACGATGTAAGCGGGCGTGGTCGGCATGCCCATGCCCAGCACGATGCCGGCGGCCGCGGTGAGGATCAGCGCGAGGATCAGCGCGTTTTGCGCCAGCCCGACGACCACCTGCGTGAACGTGATGCCGAGCCCGGTGATCGTGACGCAGCCGATCACGATGCCGGCGCAGGCACACGCCATCGCGACCGACAGCGTGTTCTTCGCGCCGTCCTCGAGCGCCTCGAGCGCCGATCGCCAGGTGATGCCGGCGCGGGTGGTCGCGCGCAGCAGCGCCACCGGCATGCAGGACAGCGCGCCGACGAGCGCGCACAGGGGCGCTGAGTAGCCGTACATCAGGCCCAGCAGGATGACGAGGATGGGGATGAACAGGTGCCCGCGCTCGCGCATCACCGCACCGAACCGCGGCAGCTCGGATCGCGGCACGCCGTGCAGGCCGTGGCGCTTCGCCTCGAAGTGCACCGCGAAGAACACGGCGACGTAGTAGAGCAGCGCCGGCACCACTGCCCACAGCGCGACTTGCGCGTACGGCACCGCGAGGAACTCCGCCATGACGAACGCGGCGGCGCCCATCACCGGCGGCATGATCTGCCCGCCGGTGGAGGCGGTGGCCTCGACCGCGGCGGCGAACGGCGGCCGGAAGCCCGAGCGCTTCATCAGCGGAATGGTCAGCGGCCCGTCGACCATGACGTTCGCGACCGCGCTGCCGGACACGGTTCCGAAGAGGCTCGACGAGATGACCGAAACCTTGCCCGGCCCGCCTGCGGTGTGCCCGGTGATCGAGAGCGCGAAGTCCATGAAGAGCTGTCCGGTGCCGCTCTTTTCCATGAACGCGCCGAACAGCACGAACAGCATCACGTAGGACGCCGAGACGCCGAGCGTCGAGCCGAAGATCCCTTCGGTCGAGAGGTACAGCTGCTCCATCAGGACCGGCGTCGCCACGTTGGTGAAGAGCGCCGCATACACGAGGAACGCGACCGCGGTGAGCGGAAGCGCCCAGCCGAGCATGCGCCGGGTGCCTTCGAGCACGACGATTACGGCGGTGACCGTCCAGAACTTGTCGGCGAAGGTCAGCTCGTCGATGTAGATGATGCGGTTCGTGAAGTACTCGTAGTTCAGGAAGATGTGCAGCACGATGCCCCAGCCGAGGAGGACCAGGAGCGCGTCGAGCATGCGCCATGCGACGCCCGCGCCAGGACGCGTCGGGAACAGCAGAAAGACGAGCGTGAGCGCGAAGAGGAGATGCGTGCCGCGGAAGATCACCGCCTCCGGCGGCCCGAAGGCGGCGACGTACATGTGGTAGACCGACATCGCGACGGCGATCGCCGCGATGGTCAGCCTGAGCGGCCCCCACGTCGGTGCGGTGGGCTCGTTCTCCTCCTGCATGGTCCTCCCCCGAGGCGGGACGGGAGAAGGCGGCTGCGCCGTCCCCCACCCACGCGCGGCGCCGATCGCGCTACAGGGCGCCGGCCTCCTTGTAGAACTTCGCCGCGCCCTTGTGGAGCGGCACGCCGATGTCGAGCGCCATGTCCTTCGGCGTCACGCCCTCGATCGACTTCACCACCGCCGCCATGTTCGCGATGTTCGACGCCATCGCCTTGGTCATCTTGTACACGGTGTCCTCGGGCAGGTTGCACGCGGCCACGATGTGCGTCGAGTAGCCGATCACCGGCACGTCCCTGTCCTGCTTGGGATAGGTCCCGGCCTTGATGACGAGCTTGTTGTAGCCGGGGTTCTCCTTCTTCAGCGTGCCCATGGTCTTGTCGTCGACCGGGACCAGCCGGACGTCGCGCGCGCTGGCGAGGTCCATGACGGCGGAAGCCGGCGCGGTGGTGCCGAGCGTGAACACCTGCACGTGGCCGTCCTTCATCATGCCCACCGCATCGGTGTAGGCGGCCTGGAAGTTCGCTTTGGCGAGCGATCCGTAATCCATGCCGTTCAGCTTGAGCACGGTCAGCGTCAGGATCTCCGCGGTATTGCCCTTGGGCTGGGTGACGAGCGACTTGCCTTTCAGGTCGGCGAGCGAGTTCACCTTGGCGTCGGCGAGTGCGACCACCTGGAAGTACTGCGGGTAGAGGTTCGCGACCTGGCAGACGTTGGTGACCTTCTTCGGATACGGCGCACGGCCTTCGAGCCCGTCGACGGTCGTGCTGGAGTTCGCGAAACCGATCTGCGCCTTGCCCTCGTCGATGCCGCGGACGTTCGCGATTCCGGCGCCGGGTGTCTGCTGGATCTGCAGGCCGGGGACCTCTTTCTCCCACATGCCTTTCAGCGCGCCGCCCAGCGGAATCCACGAGCCGCCCTGCGGCCCGGTCATGAATGTCACCTGCTGAGCGGTGGCGGGCGCGGCGAATGCCGCGACGACGGCGACTGCGACGAGCGTGCGAACGGAATTCATCTGACTGCCTCCTCGATGGTCGTTGGGTGTCCGGGTCAACCCCAATCGAATGGCGGAGCGAGTGTACCGCAGAGACCCTGCGCCACCGCGCAGTGCGGTGCAGCAAGCCAAGGAAAGACGGCCGCTTCCAGGCGGCCCGTTTCTCGAGGCCGGCGCTGCGGGAACGTGCCCCGCGCGCCACGACGTCCGGCTACGGCACCGGCGTCAACACCGGCTTCCCGGCGAAGTGCGCGACCAGGTTGTCGAGCGTGAGGCGGCTCATCGCCGCGCGCGTCTCGTTCGTCCCGCTGCCGATGTGCGGAGTGAGGATGACGTTCTCCATTGCCCACAGCGCTTCGGGCATCTTCGGTTCCTCCTCGAACACGTCGAGGCCGGCGCCACCGAGCGCACCTTCCTGGAGGCACTTCACCAGCGCCGCTTCGTCCACGACCGAACCGCGCGCGACGTTCACCAGGATGCCCTTCGGACCGAGGGCGCGCAGCACCGCTTCGTCGATCAGGTGGAAGGTCTCCTGGCCGCCCGGAATGATCGCGACGAGGTAGTCGGAGCTCTTCGCCAGGTCCACGAGCTTGTCGTAGTAGGTGAACGGTACGTCGGCGACCTTGCGGCGCGAGTGGTACGCGATCTTCATGTCGAAGCCGGACGCCCGCCGCGCGATGACCTTGCCGATGCGGCCCATGCCGACGATGCCGAGGCGCTTGCCGCTTACCCGCGTCTGCAGCGGCACGCCACCTTTCAGCCACTGACCGGCGCGCACGTGCCGCTCGCCGCGCCCGATGCCGCGGCTCGCGGCGATGAGCAGCCCGAGCGCGAGGTCCGCGACGCAGTCGTTCAGCACGTCCGGCGTGTTGGTCACGATCACGTTGCGCTTCCGCGCCGCCGCCACGTCGATCCCGTCGTACCCGACCCCGCAGCAGGCGATCATCTCGAGCTTCGGCAGGCTGTCGATGAGCTTCGCGTCGACGCTCGAGCTGCCGGTCGCCTGGATGCCGCGCACCCGCGGCGCAACCTCGGCGAGGAGCCGCCCCGTGTCGGGCGCCTTCCACAGCCAGTGCATCGCGAAGTGCCCGTCGAACGACGCCAGGTCGAGGCCCGGCATGTTCGCGACGGAGAGAATCTCGGTCTTCATCGCTCAGCTCTTGAACCTGGAGGCGAGCCACTCCGACCCGCGCGCGAGGAGGCCGATGTCCGCGCCCACCGCGACGAACAGCGCCCCGAGCTCGAGATAGCGCTTCGCGAGCTTCTCGTCGGGTGTGAGGATGCCGGGCGCCTTGCCGGCCGCGCGGATGCGGCGGACGGCGTCCTCGATCTTCGGCAGCACCGCGGGATTGGCGGTCTCGCCGGGATAGCCGAGCGAAGCGTGGTAGTCGGCCGGGCCGATGAAGATCCCGTCCACGCCGTCCACTTTCGCGATTGCCTCGATCGCGTCGACGGCCTCCTGGGTCTCGACCTGGACGAGAACGCACGTCTCCTCGTGCGCACGCTTCGCGTAGTCCTTGACGCGGCCGAAGCGGGTCGCGCGCGTGGTGCCGGCGACGCCGCGCATGCCGCGCGGTGGGTAGCGCGTCGCGGCGACCGCGTCTACGGCCTCGGCCGCGCTCTGCACGAACGGAAAGAGCAGCGTCTGCGCGCCGACGTCGAGCGTGCGCTTCACGATCACCGCGTCGTTCCAGGCGACGCGCACGACCGGGTGCGAGGGGTAGGGCGCGATCGCCTGCAGCTGCCCGAGCACCATGTCGATCTCGTTCGGCGAATGCTCGGTGTCGAGCAGCAGCCAGTCGAAGCCGGACCCGGCGCACACCTCCGCGCTGTAGTTGCTCGACAGCGAGAGCCAGAGGCCGATCTGCGGCTTGCCGGCCGCGATAGCGTGCTTGAAGGCGTTGCGCGGGAGGTCCATGGGGGGCGCCGGGGTGCGGGGAAGGGGAGCGAATTGTAACCGCGTCGCGCGGCGTGGACCGCCGGCGCGCGACGCGCTAGATTGGCGCTCTCGACCGCGGAGGCCCAAGCATGCTCCGACCTCTGATCCTCGCCGCCGCCCTGTCCCTTGCCGCCTGCGCGGCGATTCCCCGCGCCGACTCGGTCCGCGTGGGCGAGTCGCAGGCGCAAGTGCGCGAGCGGCTCGGCGCTCCCGGCGCCGAGCGCAAGCTGGCGGGCGGAAATCCCGCGTGGTATTACGTGACCGGTCCCTCGGGCTTCGAGACCTGGCGCGTCGTGTTCGCTCCGGGCGGTACCGTCGCCGAGTATGCCCAGGTGCTCACGGCGGCAAACTTCCAGTGGATGCGCGAAGGCGCCCACCGCGAGGAGGTGCTGGACCGGGTCGGTCCGCCGATGGAACGCATGAGCTTCTGGCGGACGGCCACCGATGCCTGGACCTATCGCTGGCGCGACGGCACCTTCGAGATGATCGCCCAGCCCGTGTTCGACGCGGAGAGCGGCGCGGTCAAGTTCGTCGGCATCTTCCGCGACCCGGCCTACAGCTCGATGCCGTCGGGCCTGCGCTGACCGTTCGGCCGCCGTCCAGCCATCGCTTCCCGAGTCGGGGGGGAGGTGGGTAGAATCGGCGCCCCCGAGCCGCGGCCACCGCCGCGGCCTCGAACCTCCAGCTCCGACGAGGCCGATCCCATGACCCACCGGTTCTCGCTCTGCGCCGCGCTCCTCCTATTCGTCGCGGCCGCCGCTGCGCTTGCCCAGACACCGGCCAAGGACCCCGCGAAAGCCCGTGCCCTGCCGACCGAGGCCAAGGAATGGAAAGGCGACTTAGACGGGATGGTCAAGCGGCGGCACGTCCGCGTCCTCGTCCCGTACAGCCGCACCCTGTACTACAACGACAAGGGCCGCGAGCGCGGCCTCACCGCGGACAACATCCGCGACTTCGAGCAGTTCCTCAACAAGAAGTACGCGAAAGAGCTCGGCAAGCGGCCGATCACGGTGTTCATGATCCCGACGACGCGCGACGAGCTGCTGCAGGATGTCGCCGAAGGGTTGGGCGACATCGCCGCCGGCAACCTGACGGTCACCGACGCGCGGAAGAAGATCGTCGACTTCCTGGCACCGGCGGATCAGAAGCCGGTGTCGGAACTGGTCGTGACCGGCCCGAAGTCACCCGCGATCGCGACCGCCGAGGATCTCGCCGGCAAGACGGTGCACGTCCGCAAGACGTCGAGTTACTACGAAAGCCTCGTCGCGCTCAACACGCGCCTCAAGAAGGAGAACAAGGCTCCTGCCAATCTTGTCCTGGTCCCGGACGCCCTCGAGGACGAGGACATGCTGGAGATGCTGAACGCGGGACTCCTCGAGGCGATCGTGGTCGACGACTGGAAGGCACGGATCTGGGCGCAGGTGCTGCCCAAGATCAAGGTGAACGAGCAGGCCACGGTGCGGACCGGCGGCATGGTCGGCTGGGCGATCCGCAAGGACAGTCCGAAGCTGCAGGAAATCCTCAACGAGTTCTACGCCAACTTCATCAAGAAGCAGAATCTGCTCGTGGCGCGAAAGAAGGAGTACTCCGGCCGGGTCAAGCAGCTCAAAGACCCGACCGGCTCGGCCGACAGGCAGCGCTTCGAGCATACGCTGGCGCTCTTCCGCAAGTACGGCGAGAAGTACGGCTTCGACCCGCTCATGCTCGCGGCGCAAGGCTACCAGGAGTCGCAGCTCAACCAGAACGCCAAGAGCCAGTTCGGAGCCATCGGGGTCATGCAGATCATGCCGGCGACCGGCGCCGCGCTGAAAGTCGGCGACATCACGCTCACCGAGCCCAACATCCACGGCGGCGCGAAGTACATGGATCAGCTCATGACCCGCTACTTCCCGGACGCGAAGTTCAGCGAGGCCAACCGGTCGCTCTTCGCGTTCGCCTCCTACAACGCCGGTCCGGGCCGCATCGCCCAGATGCGCAAGGAGGCGGAGAAGCGCGGGTTCGACCCCGACAAGTGGTTCAACAACGTGGAGATCGTCACTGCCGAGAAGGTCGGCATAGAGGCCACCACGTACGTGCGCAACATCTATAAGTACTACGCGGCCTACAAGCTGATGCTCGATGTCCACCAGGAGCAGAAGAAGGCCCGCGAGCAGATCGCGCCGGGAAAATCCTGATCACAGAGGAATCGCATGAACTTTGACCGCATCATCGAAACCGCCACCACCAATCTCACCGCGTTCGGCCTGAAGGCCCTCGGCGCGCTCGCCGTATGGATCGTCGGCCGCTACCTGATTGGGCTCGCGGTGCGGCTCGTCTCGACTGCGCTCACCCGGCAGCACGTCGATCCGACGCTGCTGCGCTACATCGGCAACATCGTCAGCGTGGCGCTCAACATCGTCCTCGTCGTCGCGATTCTCGGTTACTTCGGTGTCGAGACGACCTCCTTCGCCGCGCTGGTTGCCGGGATGGGGATCGCGATCGGCGCGGCCTGGGCAGGGCTGCTCGCCAACTTCGCCGCCGGCGCCTTTCTCATCGTGTTGCGCCCGTTCAAGGTCGGTGACTACATCAAGGCCGGCGGCCTCGAGGGCACGGTGAAGGAAATCGGGCTGTTCGCGACCACGATCCTGACGCCCGACAACGTCAGCAGCTTCGTCGGCAACAACAAGCTCTTCGCCGACACCATCCAGAACTACTCGACGAACCCGTTCCGCCGCGTCGACCGGCTGGCGCAGCTCGCGCACAGCGTGGATCCGCACGACGCGATCCGGCGGCTGAAGGAGGCGCTTGCAAAGATCCCGAACGTCGAGAAGGCGACCGCGCCGGACGTCGAGATCGTCGACTTCAACGAGCGCGGACCGGTGCTGGCGGTGCGGCCCTACACGCACACCGACCACTACTGGCAGGTGTACTTCGACACCAACAAGGCGATCAGCGATACCTTCGGCGCGGCGGGTTACGCGGTTCCGGAAACGCGGCACCGCATCGCGCAGACGGTCTGACGGGCACTCCTCAGGCTGCGCCGCGGGGCGCGGCGCGCTCGCGCGCGAGCTTCGCCCAGCGGCTCTCCGACGCCACCGGCGTGAGCGTGCGGGCCGACTGCGTCACCGCCTCGCCGAACAGCGCGCGCGCCTCGTCGGCGCGCCCCACGCGTTCCAGCAGCAGGCCGAAGCGGCAGCGCGCCTCCAGCCCCACGAACGCCGGCACGAGCTCGCGGTACTCCTCGAGCGCCGCGGCCGTCTCGCCGCGCCCTTCCAGCACGCGTGCGTGCAGCAGCCGCGCGTCGTTCGACCGGTGGCACGGGTGGTCGGCGCGCAATCGGCCCACGACCTCTGCCGCATCCTCCCATGCGCCCTGGTCCACGAGCGCCTGCGCGAGCCCGAAGCGCAGGTGCGGGTCGTTCTCGTAGGCGCCCGCGAGGCAGCTGCGGTAGAGCTTCGCCGCGTCCGCGGGCATGCCGGCGGCGAGGCATTCCTCCGCGAGCGCGGTGCGATTGTCGATGCTCCCGCAGAGCTCGAGCTCGGCGACCCGGGTGCGCAGCCCCCGGTCCGGGTCGAGCGCCTTGGCGACGCGCTGCGCAGCACGCCGCGCCGCGGTCGCCTCCCGCGAATGCGGGAACACCTCGAGCGCGAAGTAGGCGAGGCAGCCGATGACCGGGAACGCAAGGATGACGAACACCCAGTAGCGCGGCGCGCCGGCGCGGTAGACGTGCACGACGAAGAGCAGCTGGACGAAGACGTTCAGCGCGAGCAGGAGCGGCATGGTGCGGTCCCCGCCGGATGCGATGACCGCATCATCGGATCGCTCCACCGAGGGCACGAGGAATAACGGCACGGGGGGCCGGGCGCCCGTGCCGGAGCGTGCCAAGGATTACCGCCTGCCCGCCGCCTGTCAGCGCGCCGTCATGCGGCGGCGCGGCACGGAATCAGAACTTGCACCCCTTGGCGCGCAGGGTGTCGTCGACCCATTTGCGGTCGATCGTGCCGGCCGCAATCGCCGCGAGCGACGCGTCTTCCTTCTTCTTCTGCTCGCGCGCGGCGGCGAGCACCGCTTCCGCGTCGGCCTGCGGGACCGCGACGACCCCGTCGCCGTCGCCGACGATGATGTCGCCCGGTCGCACGACCATCCCGCCGATCGAGACCGGGACGTTGATCTCGCCGGGTCCGTTCTTGTACGGCCCGCGGTGCGTCACGCCGCGCGCATAGACCGGGAAGGAGCGGGAGGCGAGCTCCGCCGCATCCCGGATCGCGCCGTCGATTACGAACCCCGCAACGCCGCGCTTCGCGGCGAGGCTCGTCATGATGTCGCCGATGATCGCCTGCTCGAGCATTCCCGCGGCATCGACCACGATCACGTCGCCCGGCGCGGCGATGTCGATCGCCTTATGGACCATCAGGTTGTCGCCCGCCGGCACTCGCACGGTCAATGCGCAGCCGGCGAGAACCCCGCCAGAGTGCATGGGGCGGATCGCCGCCGCGGCGCCCTGGAGTCGGCTCATGTTGTCGGACAGATGGGCCGTGACCATCTCGGCAAGGGCGGCGACGAGCTCGCGTGAAGGGCGCGGCAGCCCCGGCAGAATTCGGAAGCCGACGGTCATGCGTCAGTCCTTCTTGCCGACCTCGATGCCCGCGGCCTTCGCGAGCTCGCGATGCACCTTCGCAACGCGCTCGACCTCGCCCTTGGCGGGAAAGCGCTCGTAGAACCCGTCCACCCGGAATTGCCGGACCATGTCGGCCCACGGCGAGAGCCGCACTTCCCAGCGCCCGACGCGGCCCTCGGCGGGCTCGGCGTCCTCGCGCGCGAGGTCGGCGCACACGCGCACCAGCGCCTTGATCGTCACCGGCTTGGTGACCATGTAGTTGTCCTTGCCCCAGGACGCGTCGGTGAATGCCGAGTGGGCAGCCTTGAGGAAGTCGCGGATGATCCCGTAGTAGCGCGGCACTTCCTTCGCGCTCCCGCCGGCGACCTGGATCTTGCGCCAGTTGGCCTTCACCCAGCGGTGGATTTCGTTGAAGAGCTCCGCCTGCAGCACCCACTTGTCGCGCGCGCTGCGGCCGCCGAGGCGGTTGATGCGGTAGCGCAGCGGGCTGTCGGCTTCGACGTACAGTCGCTCGACCAGCCGCGAGGCGAACTTGCGGTCGGGCGCGGCCCACGACACGCGCTCGTAGAGGTCCACGAGGTGGCTCTTGTTGATGCGCGTGGGGGTCGAATTGATGATGACGAACATCTCGGTCGCGAAGTCTTCGCTGCGGCCGTCGAAGATGATGCAGGGCACGTTGATCGTCGCCCCGTCGGCGGGACGGTCCAGCAGGTAGAAGTGCAGCGCCGCGAGCCGGTGCTGGCCGTCGATGATCAGGAACTTCGCCGTCGGCTCCGACAGGCTGCCGTGATCGTCGCCGCCGGAGCGGAAGTTGAGCCGCTCCGCGGTGAACAGCAGCACCGTGCCCGGGATCGGCGGCTGCGTGACCGCGGTCTCGTAGAAGTTGCGCAGCTGCTTCACTTTGGCCTGCGAGAGCCCGCGCTGGAAGGCCTTGTCGGTGCGCTCGATCCTGGAGATGTACTGCGCGACGTCGTCGTCGTGCGCGATGCGGGAGGCCGCGATCTCTTCGCCCTCGCCGTAGAACCGGCTGATGAAGCGTACCTTCGCCAGCAGGTCCTTGGCGGGGTAGCTGGCGAAGTAAAAGATGCCGTCTTTCTGGCGGACTCTTGTGGCGTGCACGGGCCTTCTCCCTTGATTCAGTCCGCTCTGGGGCGGACCGGCTGAACTATAGCCCGGCCGGGGCCTGGTTCCCAAGGCCGGCTGGGAAAACGCGGGTCAAGGGGGCCACAGCCCCCGTTACGATCCCCCAATCCCAGGGAACGAGTCTGCTACTGAGGACGCGTTCTAGGGATCCTTAGTGAATCTCGGGGTCCGGGGTCGCGTCCCCCCGCTCCAGGAAGTCGAAGTCGCAGCCCTCGTTCGCCTGGGTGACGTGGCTCGCGAACACCCGGCCATAGCCACGGCCGTAGCGCGGGGCGGGCGGCCGCCAGGCGGCCTTACGGCGGGCGAGCTCCTCGTCGCTCACCTTCAATGTCAGCTTCCTGGCAGGGACGTCCAACTCGATCTCGTCACCGTCGCGCACGAAGGCAAGCGGTCCGCCCACGAAGGACTCCGGTGCCACGTGCAGCACGCACGCGCCGTAGCTCGTGCCGCTCATGCGCGCGTCCGAGATGCGCACCATGTCGCGCACCCCTTTCTCGAGGAGCTTCCTCGGGATCGGGAGCTGGCCCCACTCGGGCATGCCGGCGCCCAGCGGGCCGGCATGCTTCAGCACGATCACCGAGTTTTCGTCCACCGGCAGGGCCGGGTCGTCGATACGCGCGGCCATGTCGTTGTAGTCGGCGAAGACGACCGCCTTGCCCGCGTGCCGATGCAGGCGCGCTTCCGCCGCGGGCGGCTTGATCACCGCCCCGTCGGGGGCGAGGTTGCCGCGCACCACGGCCAGGCTGTCGCCCGCCACCAGGGGGTTCGCGAGGGGGCGGATCACGTCGTCGTTGAAGACCTGCGCGCCCTCGACGTTCGCCCCGAGGGTCCGGCCGTTGACCGTTCTCGCCTCCGGGCGCAGGTGGGTCCCGAGCGTCGCGAGCAGCGCCCGGAGGCCGCCCGCATAGTAGAAGTCCTCCATCAGGTATTTGCCCGAGGGCCGGATGTTGGCGAGGAGCGGCGTCCTGCGCGCGAGCCGGTCGAACGCGTCGAGGTCGAGCTTCGCCCCGGCACGGCGCGCCATCGCGAGGAGGTGCACGATCGCGT
Organism: uncultured beta proteobacterium; assembly: GCA_963747775.1. Taxonomy (GTDB): domain Bacteria; phylum Pseudomonadota; class Gammaproteobacteria; order Burkholderiales; family SG8-39; genus JAGVSZ01. Next base: position 107,133 of record CAVVGT010000007.1, on the reverse strand, counting down.
TGGTCGAGCCCCCGAGCGCGAGCACGGTCACGACGCCGTTGTGAAAGGCCGCCTCCGTGAGGACCTCCGAGGGCTTCAGGTCGTCCCAGACCATGTCGACGATGCGCTTGCCGGTGAGGGTCGCCATTGCTGCGTGGCGGGCGTCGGCCGCCGGAATCGAGGCCGCCCCGGGCAGGGTGAGCCCGAGCGCTTCCGCCGCGCTCGTCATCGTCGAGGCCGTGCCCATCGTCATGCAGTGGCCGGGCGAGCGCGCGATGCCCTGCTCGACGCCCTGCCAGTCGGTCTCGGTGATCTTCCCGGCGCGCAGATCCGCCCAGTACTTCCAGGTGTCGGACCCCGATCCGAGGAACTGGCCGCGGAAGTCGCCGCGCAGCATCGGGCCCGCGGGCATGAAGATCGCGGGAAGGTTCATCGACGTGGCACCCATGATCAGGGCCGGCGTCGTCTTGTCGCAGCCGCCCATCAGCACCGCGCCGTCGGCCGGATAGGACCGCAGCAGCTCCTCGGTCTCCATGGCGAGGAAGTTGCGATACATCATCGTGGTGGGCTTCTGGAACGGCTCGGACAGGCTCATCGCCGGCATCTCGACCGGGAACCCTCCCGCCTGCCACACGCCGCGCTTCACCTCCTCGACGCGCTGCTTGAAGTGGGTGTGGCAGGGGTTGATGTCGCTCCAGGTGTTGATGATCGCGATAACGGGCTTCCCCGCGTAGTCCGAGCGGTCGAAGCCCATTTGCGCGGTGCGGGAGCGGTGGCCGAAGGCGCGGAGGTCCTTGGCGCCGTACCAGCGGTGGCTGCGGAGGTCTTCGGGGCGTTTGCGCTGGGTCATGCGGGAATCCTGTTCAGCCGCCGGGCGCACCCTGCATGTTGACGTATAGCGAGTACATCCCTGTGCTCCCGCACATGAACAGGCGGTTGCGGTAGGTTCCGCCGAAGCACAAGTTCGCACAGCGCGCGGGCAGGGCGATACGGCCGATCTGCTTACCGTCGGGATTGAAGATCGCCACGCCGTCGAGCGCCTCCTGGCCCATGCCCCAACCCACCCACAGGTTGCCGTCGACGTCGCAGCGCATGCCGTCCGGCGTTCCCGGGCCGGCGTCGATCAGCTTGCGCTTGTTCGTGACCTGGGTGCCGCCGGCAGTGACGTCGTACACCAGGATGTTCCGCGGCGTCGTGCCGGCCTCGATGACGTAGAGCTTCGACTCGTCGGGCGAGAACGCGAGCCCGTTCGGGCGGTTGACGTCGCCGGCCACGACCGCGATCTGGCCGCTGCGGCCGTCCACGCGGTACACGTTCGTCGGCAGCTCGGGCTTCGCGATGTAGCCCTCGTAATAGCCCAGGACGCCGAACGGCGGATCGGTGAACCAGATCGAACCGTCGGACTTGCATACCACATCATTCGGCGAGTTGAGCGGCTTGCCGTCGAACTTGTCGGCCACCGTCGTGATCGTGCCGTCGTACTCGGTGCGCGACACGCGGCGCGTTCCGTGCTCGCAGCTGATCAGCCGGCCCTGGCGGTCGCGGCTGTTCCCGTTCGCGAAGTTGGACGGTTGGCGGAAGACAGTCACCGCGCCGGTGGGCTCGTCCCACCGCGCGATGCGATTGTTGGGGATGTCGCTCCACAGCAGGTAGCGCCCGTCCCCGAACCACACCGGGCCTTCGCACCAGCGCATGCCGGTTGCGATCTGTTCGACCCGGGCGAGCGCGAGCCGGTAACGCGCGAAGCTCTGGTCGAGGATCTGGATTGCCGGGTCGGGGTAGCGCGGACTCGGCTGCCATTGCGCGAGCGCGCGCGGCGCCGCAGCAAATGCCGCGACCGCGGTCCCCGCCGCGAGAAACTCCCGTCTGGACACTCCCATGGCTCCTCCTTTGTTGTTTGCATTGCGGGCGAGCGAGTCTAAACGCGTCCCGCACTCGCGTCCAACAAGCGGCTAAACTGCGGGCCGCCCAATTGGAGGAGATTCCGATGAAGTGCCTGGCCCGATTCGCCGCATGCCTTGTCATCGCGTCACTGGGGTGGGGAGTGGCCCACGCACAGGCCTACCCGACCAAGCCGATCAAGATCGTCATCCCTTTCGTGCCCGGCGGGCCCTCGGACACGGTGGGACGCGCGATCGGCTCGAAGTTCCAGGAGTTTCTCGGGCAGCCCGCGGTCGTGGAGAACAAGCCGGGCGCGAACGGCAGCATCGCCGCCGAGTTCGTCGCGAAGGCGGACCCGGACGGCTACACCATCCTGGTCGGCTCGATCGGCGTGTTCTCGATCAACGCGGCGCTCTACAAGGACCTCCGCTACAACCCCGTCCGCGACTTCGCGCCGATCACGCTCGCGGTGACGACCCCGAACGTGCTGGTCACCAAGCTCGCGTTCCCCGCGAAGTCCGTCAAGGAGCTGCTCGATCAGATGCGCAAGCAGCCGGGCAAGGTCTCGTTCGGATCCAGCGGGACCGGATCGTCGGACCACCTCACCTTCGAGCTGTTCAAGCAGATGACCAACACCGACGGCATCCACGTGCCGTACAAGGGCGGCGCGGCGGTCGTCACCGACCTCCTCGGCGGCCAGGTGGACGCCTCGTTCCAGAACCTCGGCACCGTCGCCACGCAGATCAAGGCCGGGAAGATCCGGCCGCTCGCCGTTACCGCGAAGGCGCGCAACCCGCAGATCCCCGACGTGCCGACGATGGCCGAGGTGGGATTCCCCGATCTCGTCGTCACGTCGTGGCAGGCGGCTGGAGCGCCGATCAAGACCCCGCGGGAGATCGTCGCGAAGCTGAACGATGCGGCGGTACGGGCGCTGCGCTCGCCGGAGGTGCGCGACCGCCTGGTCGCCATCGGCTTCGACGTGGTCGCCAGTTCTCCCGAGGAGTTCGGCGCGTTCATGAAGGCCGAGGTCGACCGCTGGACGAAGGTCGTGGAGCGCGGCGGCATCAAGCCCGACTAAGCGGCCGCGTCCGGTCGCGATTCACCAGGAGGAAGCCATGAGAAGAACGTTCTTGATCCTTGCCGCGTTGCTCGTCGCGGCGGCGCTGGGCCCGGCCTGGGCGCAGAGCTACCCCGCGCGGCCCGTGAAGCTGGTGGTGACCTATCCGCCGGGCGGCAGCTCCGACCTGATGGCCCGGATCTTCGGCCAGAAGCTCGGCGAGCTGTGGGGGCAGACCGTGGTGATCGAGTCGAAGCCCGGCGCCGCCGGCGCGATCGGCATGGAGTACGCGGCCCGCCAGCCGAACGACGGCTACACCTTCGTCATCGGCAACATCGGGCCGGTGGCCGTGAACCCGCTGCTCTCGAAGGTGCCCTACGACATGGTGCGCGATTTCGCGCCGGTCTCGCTGATCTCGACCGGCCCGAACGTCCTCGTCGTGAACCCGAACAAGACGGATGCGAAGACGCTCAACGACGTGATCGCGATGGCGAAGGCGGGCGGGGGCAAGACGAGCTTCGGCTCGAGCGGGCCGGGCAGCGTCGCGCAGCTCGCCGGCGAGATGTTCAAGATCCAGGCGAAGCTCGATCTCATCCACGTGCCCTACAAGGGCGGCATCCTGTCGGTCAACGATCTGGTCGGCGGCCAGATCGACATGGTGTTCTCCGATGCGCTCCCGGTCATGCAGAACATCCGCGCCGGGAAGCTCCGCGCGATCTGCCAGACCGGGCCGACGCGCAGCGCGCTCGTCGGCGACGTTCCGACCTGCGCCGAGTCGGGCATGCCGAATCTCGTGATCGAGAACTGGTGGGGCGTGTACTTTCCCGCCGGGACGCCGAAGCCGATTCTCGACAAGTTCCACGCCGACCTCGTGAAGGTGATGCAGCTTCCGGAAACCAAGGACGGCTTCGCCAAGCTCGGCGTCGAGGCGGTGTACAGCACGCCAGAGCAGCTCGCCGCGCACGTCCGCGCCGAGAGCGAGAAGTACGCGAAACTGATCAAAGAAGCCGACATCAAGGGCCAGTGATGACCGAGCTCTTCTCCTGCGCGCCGGCCGGTGCCAGCGCGGGCGCTGCCGCAAGGCGCAGCGTGGCGAAGCGGGGCGCAAAGTCACTGGTCGTCGACCTCCACTGCCATTGCAAGACCGCGGCGGTGGAGCCGCTCGCCGCGCCGCACTACGCGCTCGAGAAGGAGCCGATGGACCGGTTCTCGAACGACCGCACGCGCGAGGTGAACCGCCAGCAGGGCGCGCGCATCGCGCCGCAGCTCACCTCGGTCGAGCAGCGCATCAAGGACATGGACAAGATGGGCATCGACGTGCAGGCGATCTCGACCTCGCCGCTGCAGTTACTACTACCGGATCGAGCCGGAGCTCGGGCGCAAGACCTCGCGCGTCATCAACGAGCGGCTCGCGGAGATCGTGGCGTCGCACCCGGACCGCTTCGTCGCGCTCGGCACGTGCCGATGCAGGACGGACCGATGGCGGCCGCAGAGCTCGAGCACTGCATGAAGGACCTCGGCTTCCGCGGCGCGGAGCTCGGCACCAACGTGCGGAAGCGTGGAGATCTCCGACTCGCGCTTCGAGCCGTTCTGGAAGAAGGTCGAGGAGCTGGGCGTGATCATCTTCCTGCACCCGCACGGCTTCACCGACGGAGCGCGGCTCACGGACCACTTCCTCACCAACGTCATCGGCAACCCGCTCGACACCACGGTCGCCGCTCTCGCACATCGTCTTCGACGGCGTGCTCGAGCGCCACCCGCGGCTCAAGTTCGTCGCGGCGCACGGCGGCGGCTACCTCGGCTCGCTACCCGGCGCGGATGGACCACGCGCACGGCGTGCGCTCGGAGTGCCACGACATCATCAAGAGCACGCCGCGTCCTACATGAAGAAGATCTACTGCGACACGCATGGTGTTCGGCACAAGAGCAGCTCGAGCACCTCGTCAACCTGTGGGGCGCGGACCACGTCGTGATCGGCACCGACTACCCGTACGACATGGGCTACTACAAGCCGGTCGACTTCGTGAACGGAGCGAGGTTCCTCAAGCGCGCCGAGAAGGACGCGATCATCGGCGGCAACGCGGCGAAGCTGCTCGGCATCCGGGCCGACCGGTACGGGCGCGCGCGGGGCAAGTAACCCGCTCGCGCGTCACGCCTCGTCGCGGATCGGGTTCGAGAGCGTGCCGATGCCCTCGATTTCAATCTCGATGGTGTCGCCCGGGGCCATCCACACCGGCGGCTTGCGCGCGTAGCCGACGCCGGCCGGCGTGCCCATCACGAGCAGGTCGCCCGGCTCGAGCGTCATGCACTCGCTCAGCAGGGCGACCGTCTCGTCGACCGGGAACAGCATGTCGCTCGTGTTCGCGTTCTGCATCACCGCGCCGTTCAGCTTCGACTTGATCGCGAGACCCGTCGCGCCCGCGGGCAGCTCGTCGGCGGTCACGAACCACGGGCCGAACGCGCCGGTCGCGTCGAAGTTCTTGCCGATCGTCCACTGCGTCGTCTTGCGCTGGTAGTCCCGCACCGACGCGTCGTTGAAGCACGAGTAGCCGGCGACGATCGCGAGGGCGTTCTCCTTCTTCACGTGGCGCGCGGTCCGGCCCACCACCGCGACGAGCTCGGCCTCGTAGTCGAGCGAGGTCGAGCAGCGCGGCCGCACGATCGGCGCACCGTGCCCGCAGAGCGAGCTCGTGCAGCGCAGGAACAGGCTCGGATAGGTCGGTTTTGCATGTCCGCCCTCGGCGGCGTGATCCACGTAGTTGAGGCCGAGGCAGACGATCTTGCCGGGATTGCCGACCGGCGGCAGGAGCCGCAGCCCCTTGAGCGCGCGGCGCGCGGCGGGCTTCGACGCCTTCGCCGCGGCCGCCGTGGCGGCCAGGCCGCCTTCGCGACGCAGCAGCGCCGCCAGCTCGCGCGGGAGATCGGGCGCGGCCTCGGCCAGATCGACGATGGCGTCGCCGTCGCCGTCGACGACGCCGAGTCGCGGCGCACCCTGATGCTCGAAGGACACGATTCGCATGAGCCTCTCCGATGAAGCGAGCGGGCATCATGCGGACCCCGGCAGGACGTGTCAACGACGCGTCGCGTGTGCTACTGTCGCGGCCGGTCGGACCAGGAGGAGGAACCCCATGACAACCATCACGAGAATGGTGCTCGCAATCGCCGGCGCAGCCGCGCTCCTGTGCGGCGCGCTCGCAGCGGCGCAGGACTGGCCCAAGCAGAAGCCGATCCAGCTCGTCGTCGGCATTCCGCCCTCGAGCTCGACCGACATCATCGCGCGCCTGGTGCAGCCGAAGCTCGCCGAGGATTCCGGCGCCAAGGCCGACTGAGGGACGCGACGGCCGTGGCGGATCTGCGCGCCATCCAATCCAGTCTGACGCTCGAAGCGGCCGGACGGATCGTCGATGCGGCGCTCGCCGCCCGCCGCAAGGAGAACCTGCTGCCGCTCGCGGTGGCCGTGCTCGACGCCGGGGGCAATCTCGTCGCCTTCAAGCGCGACGACGGCTGCGGCGTGCTGCGCTTCGACATCGCCCGCGGCAAGGCCTGGGCCGCGCTCGGCATGGGCATGTCGACGCGCGCGATCCGCGACCGTCTCAAGGATCGCCCCGCGTTCCAGAGCGCGCTCGCGGCCGCATCCGACGGCCGGTTCGTCGCCATGCCCGGCGGCGTGCTGATCCTCGACGCCGCCGGCAACGCGATCGGCGCGGTCGGCATCAGCGGCGACGCCTCCGACAAGGACGAGTACTGCGCGATCCAGGGCGTGCTCGCCGCCGGGCTCGCCGCGGATCCGCCCGCGCCGCATCCCGAGTGGCGCGCGGCGGGCCTGTAGCCGCAGCAAGGAGCGCCATCGTGGATCGTCGTGCCCTGCTGCGGCGTCTCGCCGCGCTGATCGTAGCGGTGCCCGCGGTCGTTCTTGCGCAGGCGCCGTTTCCGTCGAAGCCGCTCCGCCTGATCGTGCCGTTTCCGCCGGGCGGACCGACCGACGTCTTCGCGCGGCAGTACGCGGCGCGGCTCGCGACCGTTCTCGGCCAGCCGGTCGTGGTCGAGAACCGGAGCGGCGCGAGCGGCGCGATCGGCTCGGTCGAGGTGATGCGGAACGCGCCGGACGGCTACACGCTCCTCTTCGGTACCGCGTCGACGCACGCGCTCTACAACCTGATGTCGACGAAGCCGCAATACGACTCGATCAAAGATTTCGCGCACGTCGCGATCGTGGGCGGCGCGCCGATCGTGTTCGTGGTGCGGCCGTCGATGCCGGGCACGCTCAAGGACGTCCTCGAGAACGCGCGCGCGAATCCCGGGAAGCTGCGCTACGGCTCGCCGGGCGAAGGCACGATGATGCATCTCGCCGCCGAGCGGGTGAAGCGCGAGGCGGGCAACGTCGACATCCAGCACATCCCGTATCGCGGCGCCGCGCCGGCGAAGGTCGCCCTGCTCGGCGGTCAGATCGAGATCATGATCGACACGCTCGGTCCGGCGCTGCCCTCGCACAAGGCCGGCCAGACGCGCATCGTCGCGATCGCAGCGGCGACCCGGTCGCCGCTCGCGCCCGAGGTCCCCACCGTCGACGAGGCGCTCGGCATCAAGGGCTTCGAGGCCATCCTGTGGAACGTCGTCGCCGCTCCGGCGGGCACACCCGCCGCGGTCCTCAATACGCTCGCCGACGCGACGCGCAAGGTCATGGGCGACGCGGCGCTGCAGACCGAGCTCGCCAAGATGGCGATCGCGCCGACCGCGGACTCCAACCCGGCCGCGGCGGTCGCCCACATCCGCAGCGAGATGCAGAAGTGGAAGCCGGTGATCGACGCGACCGGCATGAAGACCGAATGAGCGACGTGACCGGGACGGTCGTGCACCGTCTGCCGCCGCGGTTCCGCTTTCCCGGCGGGCGGCGCATCGCGGTGGTCTTCAACATCGCGTACGAGGCGTGGTCGGACGGCAAGGCGCCCGGCATCGGCCCGATGGGCAACGTCCTGCAGCCGGGTTACTTCGACACCAACGCGCACTCGTGGGCGACCTTCGGTCCGGTGCGCGGCATCCAGCGCCTGATTCGCATCGCCGAAGCGCACGGCATCAAGACGAGCGTGATGGTGAACGGCGTGCTTGCCGAGCGCTATCCCGACTCGGTGCGGGGGCTTCACGACCGCGGCCACGAGGTGCTCGCGCACTCATGGGGCATGGACGTGATCCCGGTGTACCTCGACGAGGCCGCCGAGCGCGCGAACATCCGCCGCAACGTCGCGGCGCTCGAGGGCGTGACCGGGGCGCGGCCGGTCGGCTGGATCAGCCCGCGCGGCACCGGCAGCCTCCTCTCGCCGCGCCTGCTGGCGGAGGAGGGATTCCTCTGGCACGGCGACTGCAACGACGACGACCTGCCGTACGTGATCGAGACGGCGGGCAGGCGCCTCGTCGCGATCCCGCTGACGATGGACGTGAACGACCTGCCGCACAGCGTGCGCTACGGCAACCCGCCGCGCGCGCTGCTCGAGCTCTTCACCGACACGCTCGCCGCCGCGCGCCGCGAGGAGATGCCGCTCATGATCGACGTCACCGCGCACACGCACGTCTACGGGCGCGCGTTCGGCGCGTGGGTGTTCGGCGAGGCGATGCGCCTCGCGCAGCGCGCCCGCGACGTCTGGATCGGCACGCGCGCCGAGCTGGCGCGGCACGTGCTGGCGTTCGTCGACGGCAAGGCGTCTCCCGCAGCGAATAGGAGGAAGCGATGAAGCTCCCGTTCCACGCGCTTCTCACCAGCCTTGCCCTCGCGTCGTGCGCGCCGGCATTCGCGCAAGGTGGCGCGTATCCCGCCAAGCCGGTCCGGTTCGTTGTGGCGTTCGCGCCGGGCGGTCCCGCCGACATCGTCGCCCGGCTCGTCGCCCAGAAGCTCGGCGACGCGTGGGGCCAGCCGGTGGTGGTGGAGAACCGCGGCGGCGCCGGCGGCAACGTCGCCGCGCAGGCGGTCTCGAAGGCCGCGCCCGATGGCTACACCGTGCTCGTCACGACGAGCGCGATCGCGGTGAACCAGAGCCTGTCGAAGAATCCGGGCTACGACGTCGAGCGCGACCTGATCCCGGTCGCGGTCGTGGCGTCGAGCCCGAACGTGATCGTCGCGAGCCTCGCGCTCGGCGCGAACACGCTGCAGGAAGTCGTCGAGAAAGCGAAGAGCGGCAAGCTGAACTACGGCACCGCCGGCGCGGGAACCACACCGCACCTTTCGGCCGAGTACCTCTTCAAGATCCTCGCGAAAGTCTCGGTGACGCACGTGCCGTACAAGGGCGGGGGTCCCGCGCTCGCCGCCGCGATGACCGGCGAGGTCGAGCTGGTGAGCGTGGCGATGCCGCCCGCGGTGCCGCTGATCAAGTCCGGGAAGATCCGCGGCATCGCGGTCACCAGCGACCGGCGTGTCGCGACGCTGCCCGACGTGCCGACCGTCGCGGAGTCGGGCTTTCCCGGTTTCGCCGACTACACCTGGGTCGGGCTGTTCCTTCCCGCCGGCGCGCCGCCCGACGCGGTGACGCGGCTGAACGGCGAGATCGAGAAGCTGTTGCAGCAGCCCGACATGCGCGAGCGCCTCGCGGCGATTGGCTTCGAGCCGGTCGGCGGCACGCCGCGGCAGTTCTCCGAGTACCTGAAGACCGAGCTGGTGAAGTGGGCGCGCGTCGTCCGCGAGACCGGTGCCACGGCCGAATAGGAGCGAGCGATGAAACATCTGGTTGCCGTCGCCATCGCGCTGGGCGCGCTGGCCGGGGTCGCAGCAGCGCAGGACTACCCGGCGCGCCCGATCAAGGTCGTCGTCCCGCAGCCGCCGGGCGGCGGGTTCGATCTCACCGCGCGGACGGTGAGCGAGCCGCTCGCTTCACTGCTCGGTCAGCCCGTCGTGGTGGAGAACCGGCCCGGCTCCGGCACGCTCGTCGGCACCGAGGTCGCGGCCAAGGCCGAGCCGGACGGCTACACGCTGCTGCTCGGCGCGCTCGCGAACATCGCGCTAAACCCCGGGCTCTACGAGAAGCTGCCGTACGACCCGCAGCGCGACTTCGTGCCGATCGGCCTCGCCGCGAGCTTCCCGTACACGCTGGTGGCGCGCAAGGACCTGCCGCAGAACACGCTCAAGGAGATCGTCGACTACGCGCGGGCGAATCCCGGCAAGCTGACCTACGCCTCGGGCGGGAACGGCAGCGGTCAGCACGTCGGCGCAGCGGTGATCTGGAACCTCGCCAAGGTCGACGTGACGCACGTGCCGTACAAGGGCGCGCAGGCCGCGTACCAGGACCTGCTCGCCGGTCGCGTGGACGTCTTTCTCGACAACTCCGTGACCGCCCGTCCGCACATTCAGGGCGGACGGGTGAAGGCGATTGCGGTATCGGCGGCGCAGCGCCTGCCCTATCACCCCGACGTGCCGACGGTCCGCGAAACCGGCGTCGTGGACTTCGACATGGAAACGTGGATGGGTTATTTCGCGCCGGCGAAGACGCCCGCGTCGGTCGTCGCGCGACTGCGCGCGGAGTTCGCGAAGGTCGCGCAGATGCCCGAGGTGGTCGGCCGGTTCGAGAAGAGCGGCGCCACGCCGATGAAACTCTCGGTCGCGGAGACCGAAGCGCTGGTGAAGCGCGACATCGAGAGGTGGACCAAGCTGATCCGCGCGGCCGGCATTCGCGCGGACTGACGTTGCAGGAGAGAGTCATGGACGCCGTCATGCAGGACAAGCTTGCGATCGTCGAGGTGGTGCAGAACTGGGCGCTGTGGCGCGACGCCGGCGACTGGGAGCGTTTCCGCACGGTGTGGCACGACGACGGCTGGATGACGGCGACCTGGTTCCAGGGCCCGGCCGAAAGAGTTCATCGAGGTGAGCCAGGCCGGCTTCGACAAGGGCGTGAGCATCCTGCACTTCCTCGGCGGCTCGAGCGTCGACGTCAAGGGCAGCCGCGCCGTCGCGCAGACCAAGATGACCATCAGCCAGCGCGGCGGCCGTCGACGGCGTGACGGTCGACGTGGTCTGCACCGGGCGGTTCTACGACTTCTTCGAGAAGCGCGGCGGGAAGTGGGGCATCGTGCGCCGCCAGCCGATCTACGAGAAGGACCGCATGGACCCGGTCGACCCGTCGGCGCAGCTCAAGCTCGACCCCGAGCTGCTCGGCTCGTTTCCCGAGGGCTACCGCCACCTCGCGTACCTGCAGACGCAAGCTCGGCTTCACCATCAAGCTCGATCTGCCTGGCCTCAAGGGCTCGGTCGTCCAGGCGCTGTACGCGCCACGGGCGCGCGTGGCTTGTCGGGGCGGCTAACGCGTTTCCGGACTGACGTTCAGCCGAGGTCGACGGCGCGCTCGACCAGCGTCTTGTCGCCCTTCAGTTTGAACTTCGCGACCCGATGCGTCGGCGTGTGCGGCAGCTCGTCGAGGAAGATGACGTAGCGGGGGACCTTGTGCGCGGCAAGGCGCGCTCGGCACCAGTCGGCGATCTGCAGCGCGGTCGCCTGCATGTCCGGCCGCAGCACCACCGCGGCGAGGATGTCGTCCTCGCCGAGCGGCGACGGTACGGCGATCGCCGCGGCCTCGGCGACCGCGGGATGCTCGCCCATGACGCGATCGAGCTCGGCGCCCGAGATGTTCTCGCCGCGCCGCCGGATGATGTCCTTCTTGCGCGCGACGAACCAGTAGTAGCCGTCGGCGTCGCGCCGCACGAGGTCGCCGGTCAGGAACCAGTCATTTTTGAAGGCCGCCTTCGTCGCTTCCGGGTCGCGGTAGTAGCCCTTCATGATCATCGGCGTGCGCACCGCGAGCTCGCCGGTCGCGCCGATCGGCGCGTCGCGGCCGTCGTCGTCGAGCACCCGCAACTCCGCGAATGGCATCGAGTGATCCGGATGCCGCGCGGGCTTGCCCATCGCGCCGAGCCGCATCTCGCCGAGCCCCGCGCCCGGGAACGGGTTGTTGCAGGCGCCCGGAATTTCGGTCATGCCGTAGCCTTCGAGCATCACCGGCACGCCGAACTCCTCGCGGAAGATCCGGTCGATCTCGGCCGGGATCGGCGCGCCGTAAGCCTTCGTGATCCTGTGCGGCACGAACTCGCTGCGCGGGCGCTGCGCGAGGATCGAGCTGATCGCGGCGATGAAGTTGAACTCGGTGGCGCCCGTCTCGGCGGCGACGTGCCAGAACCGCGAGGCGGAGAACTTCGGCACGAGCACGAGCGAGCCACCGCACGCGGCCGCACCGCACAGCGAATAGAACAGCGCATTAATGTGGAAGAGCGGCAGCACTGCCATCAGCCGGTCGTCGGGGGTGAGGTGCATGCGCTCGACGAAGCCTTCGCCCGCCAGCACCATGTTGCGCTGGCTGTGCATCACGCCCTTCGGAAAGCCGGTGGTCCCGGAGGTGTAGACGACGATGCAGACGTCGTCCGCGCCGCCGCGCGTCTCGGTAAGCGGCGCTGCTGCCGCCGCCAACGCGGCGAGGGCAGGCAAGCCGTCGGCGCCCGCGGGCTCCAGCAGGATGCGCCACGGAGCGGGCCGCAGGTTCGACATCGCCTCGAGCGCCGGCGCCGCCAGCTCACGCGCGCAGGCGACGCCACACACCCCGGCGTGCTCGAGGATGTAGCGCACCTCCGCGACGCGCAGCTCCGGGTTGACCGGGACCATCCATGCGCCGAGCCGCGCGAGGGCGAGCAGGGTGATCACGATGTCGGGCCGCGTCGGGGCGTAGGTCGCGACCCGGTCGCCGTGCTTGACGCCGAGCGCCGCATATGCCGCCGCGGTCCGCAGCACGCGCGGCTCGATCTCACGCCACGAAATGGACGCGCCCTCGAAGAGGAGGCAGGGCTTGTCGCCATTGCGCGCCGCCCGGCTCGCGAACAGCCCCGCCAGCGAGCCGTCGTGAAGGGAATAGAGGCGCAGCGTATCGAGCGGTGTCATCTCATGAGTTCCTTCGGCGGCGCGGTCGAGCCGCGCACTACGAGCTCGGGTTCGAGCCGAACGTGCTGCCTGCGCGCGCGCGGGTCCGCGATCTCGGCGAGCAGCACGCGCGCGACTTCCACGCCCATCGCGCGATGGGCGATGCGCACGGTGGTGAGCGGCGGCGCGAAGCGGTCGGCGAACGGCATGTCGTTGTAGCCGGTCACCGACACGTCGCCCGGGCACGCGAGCCCGCGGCGCGCGAGCTCGTCGTAACACCCGAGCGCGAGCAGATCGTTCGCGGCCACGAGCGCGGTCACGGCGGGGTGGCGGTCGAGCAGTGCGGCGGCGGCCGGAACGCCCGCGGCGATGCTGTAGCTCGCCGCCTCGGCGACCAGCGCATCGCCCGTCTCCAGCCCGTGTGTGCGCAGGGCGGCGACGAAGCTCGCGCGCCGTGCGGCGCCGGTGGAGAGCCCGCGCGGCCCGGCGACGTGCGCGATGCGCCGGTGTCCGAGCCGCACGAGGTGGTCGACGGCGAGCGCGATCCCGCGCGTGTCGTCGTTCGTGACCGACGACGCGTCCCTCGCGTCGCCGCCGCGGTTCACCAGCACCACCGGCAGTCCGAGCTTGCGGCAGCGCGCGACGAGGGGATCGCCGTGCGTTACGGTGGCGAGAATCATCCCGTCGACGCGGCGGGCGGCCAGACGCTCGAGCGCCTGGCCGGCGCGGTCGGGATCGTTGTCGGTGTTGGCGATGATCGCGGTATAGCCGGCGTCGCCGAGCGCGCTCTCGACGCCGCGCAGGATCGGCGGAAAGACCGGGTTCGCGAGGTCGGGGATCAGCACGCCGACCGTGGCCGTACGCCGAGTGCGCAGGCCTGCCGCCACCGGGTCCGGGACGTAGCCCAGCCGGCCGGCCACCGCGCGCACGCGCTCGGCCACCGCAGGGGTCACGAGCTGGCGCGTGCGGGGGCCCAGCGCGCGGGACACGGTCGACGCGTGCACCCGCGCTGCGCGCGCAACGTCCTGAATCGTGACTCGTTTGGTGGCCATGATGCAGCGCCGCAGAACACGCTCCGCAGGCGTCGCCTGCGGCATTCTATGCAATCGATTGCCCCGCGCCAAGCGGCGGCGTAGCATTGCCGGGCCGAATCCGGTGCGCTCCAAAGCCCGTTCCCGCCGCTCAGTCCAATGGTGAAGTCGTTCGTCTACACGCAGCTCCCCGGCCGCGTCGTTTTCGGCGCGGGCGCACTCGACGAGCTGCCGCGCGAGATCGAGCGGCTCGGCGCGCACCGCACGCTGGTGCTGTCCACGCCGGAGCAGCGCGCACAGGCCGAGGATATCGCGCGCCGGCTCGGCGAGCGGTGCGCCGGCGTGTTCCCGCGCGCGGTGATGCACGTGCCGATCGAGGTCGCGCGCGAGGCGCGGGCGGAGGCGAAGCGCTTGGATGCGGACTGCGCGGTGGCGATCGGCGGCGGCTCGACGACCGGGCTCGGCAAGGCGATCGCGCTCGAGTCGGCGCTGCCGATCCTCGCGATCCCGACCACCTATGCCGGCTCGGAGATGACGCCGATCTACGGCATCACCGAGGGCGGCGCGAAGAAGACCGGGCGCGACGCACGCGTGCTGCCGAAAACGGTGATCTACGACCCGCTGCTCACGCTCGGGCTCCCGGTCGGACTGTCGGTGACGAGCGGCATGAACGCGATCGCGCATGCCGTGGAAGGGCTTTACGCGCAGGACGCGAACCCGATCATGTCGATGCTCGCCGAGGAAGGCATCCACTCGCTCGCGCACGGGCTCGAGTACGTGGTGAAGAACCCGCAGGACCCGAACGCGCGCGGCGAGTGCCTCTACGGCGCCTGGCTGTGCGGCGCGGTGCTCGGCGCGGTCGGCATGGCGCTGCACCACAAGCTCTGCCACACCCTCGGCGGCACCTGGAACCTGCCGCACGCCGAGACCCACACCGTCGTCCTGCCGCACGCCGTGGCCTACAATCGCGAGGCCGCCGCCGATTCGCTCAAGCGCGCCGCGCGGGCGCTGCACGCCCGCGATGCGGCGCAGGCGCTTTATGATCTCGCGCTGAAGCTCGGCGCACCGGTCGCGCTCAAGGACATCGGCATGCAGGAGGCGGACCTCGACCGCGCCGCCGACCTCGCGACGATTTCGCCATACTGGAACCCGCGGCCGGTCGAGCGGCCCGCGATCCGCAAGCTGCTGGACGACGCCTTCCACGGGCGCCGCCCCGCTTAAACCGCAACCACGTCGGAGGAAACGATGCGCACCTACACCGAGAATGAGCTCGCCGATGGCGTCATCGCGCGCATGGACAAGGTCAAGGATCCGCGCTTCAAGCAGATCCTGTCCGGCCTCGTGAAGCACCTGCACGCGTTCGCCCGCGAGGTCGAGCTCACCGAGGAGGAGTGGTTCGAGGGCATCAAGTTCCTCACCGCGGTGGGCCAGAAGTGCGACGACAAGCGCCAGGAGTTCATCCTGCTCTCCGACATCCTCGGCCTGTCCTCGCTCGTGGACATGATCAACCACCCGCTGCCCGACGGCGCGACCGCGTCGACGGTGCTCGGGCCGTTCTTCGTCCACGGCGCGCCCGAGTTCGAGAACGACGCCGACCTGACGAAGGGCGCGAAGATTCCCGGCGAGCACACGCTCGTGGCCGGCCGGATCACCTCGATCGACGGCAAGCCGGTGGCGAACGCCACGGTCGACGTCTGGCAGGCGCGCGCGAACGGGGTGTACGACATCCAGGATCCGACCGGCGAGTTCGAGCTGCGCGGGCGGATCAAGGCGGGTGCCGACGGGCGCTATGCGTTCCGGACGTTCAAGCCGACGTTCTACGGCGTGCCGACCGACGGGCCGGTCGGGATCGTGCTGGACAAGATGGGGCGTCATCCGATGCGCCCGGCGCACCTCCACATGATCGTCAACGCGCCGGGCTACCAGCAGGTGATCACGCACGTGTTCGTCAAGGGCGACCCGTATCTCGAGTCCGACACGGTGTTCGCGGTCAAGCCCTCGCTCGTCGGCGAGTTCAAAAGGGTCGATGCGCCGGACGAGGCGAAGCGGCTCGGCTTCCCGAACCCGTTCCTGCGGCTCGACTGGGACATCAAGCTCGCGCCCGCGGGCGCCGGCAAGACCCGCGCGACGATCGCCGCGAGCGACACCGTGAAGGCTTGAGCGCGGCACGGGCATAGCGCCGGCCCGCTTGATATCAGAGCCCGCTTGGGTTCATGGCCCTGTGGGCCGGCGAGCATTGAGTTCCGGTGCGGCGCCGCACCGTCGAGGAGAGGCCACGCATGGCGAAGTCGCACAAGGAACCGAAGATCATCCGCCCCGACGACGTCGACCCGCATCACCGCTGGGACCGGCCGCTGCAGTCGCCGGGCCACACTCAGGTCGACTTCGAGGAGCGGATCAACTTCCGGCGCCTCCACGACTACCGGCTCGCGCGCATCCGCGCCGCGCTCTCGGGCTCCGGCCTGGGCGCCCTGCTGAGCTTCGACCAGCACAACATCCGCTACACCACCAGTACCGTGATTGGCGAGTGGGCACGCGACAAGCTCACGCGCTACTCGCTCCTCACCGGCAACGGCGATCCGTACATCTGGGACTTCGGCTCGGCCGCCAAGCACCACAAGCTCTACGCGCCGTGGCTGCACACCGATCACTGCCGCGCGGGACTGCTCGGCATGCGCGGCGCGGTGGGCTCCGACATCTTCCTGTTCCGCGACGCGGCGAAGGAGATCAAGGCGCTCCTCGACGCCGAGGGCGTGGGCGACATGCCGCTCGGCATCGACGTGGTCGAGCCGCCCATGCTCTTCGAGCTGCAGAAGCTCGGCATCGAGGTGCGCGACGGCCAGCAGGTGATGCTCCAGGCGCGCGAAGTCAAGAACATCGACGAGCTGACGCTGCTCAACATGGCCGCCGCGATGGTGGACGGCGTCTACCAGGACATCGCCGAGGCCCTCAAGCCCGGCGTGAAGGAGTCGGAGATCGTCGCGCTCGCCACCGGCCGGCTCTACGAGATGGGATCCGACTGCGTCGAGGCGATCAACTCGATCTCGGGCGAGCGCTGCAGCCCGCATCCGCACAACTTCACCGACCGGCTGATCCGCCCCGGCGACCAGGCGTTCTTCGACATCATCCAGTCGTTCATGGGGTACCGGACCTGCTACTACCGCACGTTTAACGTCGGCAAGGCCACCGGGCCACAGCGCACCGCGTACCGCAAGGCGCGCGAGTGGATGGACCGCGCGATCGAGCTGCTCAAGCCGGGCATGTCCTCGGACAAGATCGCCGCGGTGCTGCCGACCGCCGAGGACATCGGGTTCGCGAGCGAGATGGACGCGTTCGGCCTGAACTTCTGCCACGGACTCGGCCTCGGCCTGCACGAGCGGCCGCTCGTCTCGCGGCTGAACTCCTTCAAGGAACCGATCGAGCTGAAGGCCGGCATGGTGTTCGCGGTCGAGACGTACTGCCCGGCGACCGACGGCGTGTCGGCGGCCCGCATCGAGGAGGAAGTGATCCTCACGCCGACCGGCGCCAGGATCATCTCGCTCTACCCGGCCGACGAGCTGCCGATCGCCAACCCCTATTGAATCCCGGAGCGAACGAATGGGTGATCTGAAGAAACACACGCTGGGTTGGATCGGGATTGGCCGCATGGGCTACGCGATGGCCGAGCGCCTCGCGAAGGCCGGCTGCGATCTGACCGTCTACAACCGCACGCGCGAGAAGGCCGAGCCGCTCGCGAAGTACGGCGCGAAGATCGTCGGCCGCCCGGCCGACCTCGCCGGGTGCGACATCGTGTTCACGATGGTGTCGACCGGCGACGACGTGAAGGAAGTGCTCGAAGGCAAGGACGGCGTGTTCGCCGGGAACGGCAAGCCGAAGATGATCGTGGACAGCACGTCGATCTCGATCGAGGCGTCCGCGGAGATCCGCAAGAGCCTCGCCGCGCGCGGCGTGAAGCTCCTCGCGGCGCCGGTGTCGGGCAACGCGAAGGTGATCAAGGCCGGCAAGCTGACCTTCTGCATCTCGGGCCCGGCAGAAGCCTACGAGGTCGCCAAGCCCTATCTGGACGTCGTCGGCGCGGGCGTCTCGTACGTCGGGGACGGGGAGCTCTCGCGCATCGCCAAGATCGCGCACAACGTGTTCCTCGCCGTGACGATCCAGTCGCTTGCCGAGGTGACCGTCCTCGCGCAGAAGGCGGGCATGTCGCGCGCGGCGTTCCTCGATTTCCTGAACAAGAGCGTCATGGGCTCGACGTTCTCGAAGTACAAGACGCCGGCGCTCGTGAACCTCGACATGTCGGTGACCTTCACCCCGGCGCTCCTGCGCAAGGACATCGACCTCGGCCTCGCCGCGGGCAAGGAGCTCGAGGTGCCGATGCCGCTCACCGCGATTACGCGCGACCTGGTGCAGACGCTCATCGGCAACGGCTACGGCGCGGAGGACTTCGCGGCGCTCATCAAGCTCCAGGCAAGAGCGTCCGGCATCGAACTGAAGAGCGAGAACGCGTCCGTCACGGACGGGCTGCACTGACTAGAGGAGTCACCATGGCAAAGCAGCGGATAAGCTACGTCGACCTCGACAAGATGACTCCGGCGATGCAGGCGGAGATGGAGCGCTGTCGCCGCGAGGGCACGCCGCGCCCCGAGAGCTCGGCGGTGCGTGCGCACGTTCCCGGCGCCTTCTGGGCGTTCGCCAATTCGTGGCGCGACATCTTCCACACCGGGGTGTGCGACCACGCGATCAAGGAGCTCTGCCGCCTTTACGTGTCGCGCTCGGTCACCTGCGAGTTCTGCGGCAACCAGCGCTCGATCAAGGCCGCGACGAAGAGCGACCGTCCCGTCGTCGAGGAGCAGGTGAAGGATCTGCTCAACTTCGAGAAGTCCACGCGCTACACCGACCGCGAGAAGGCCGCGCTCGCGTACGCCGAGGCGATCACCTGGCGGCTCGAGACCGACGACGCGTTCTGGGAGCGCCTGTACCGGCACTTCTCCGAACCGGAGCTGGTCGAGCTCGGCTGCTTCGTCGCGCTCACGATGGGACAGCAGAGCTGGCTGCGGCTCCTGAACATCGAGCACCACCAGGTGCTCGCGGGGACCGGCGCCTCGATGGCGCCGGGCTTCGAGAGCGCGGAGGCGCTCGCTGCGGCCAAGGCCGCGCCCGACTACTGGGCGAAGCCCAAGGGCAGCTCGGTCAAGGATGCGGCCTGACAAGAAACCGAGGGGGAGGAAGCGATGGCGATTCACGACTGCACGCCACTCTGCGCGCACGGAGTCGACGCGCCGCCGAGCGCACTGAAGCTCGGCCGCCGCGATTTTCTGCGCGACACGTTTGCTGCCGGCACGGGGATTTTCGGTCTCTCTGTGCTCGGCGGGTGTGCGTCGGTGATGGGGCCGTCCGGCCCGGCCGACACGATGGTCGTGAACGGCAAGATCGCGACGCTCAACAAGCGCCAGCCGACCGTGTCGACGCTTGCAATTAAGGGCGATTCGATCATCGCGGTCGGATCCGATGCCGAGCTCGCGCACCTGCGCGGCCCGAGCACGGTCGTGATCGACGCGGGTGGCCGCACGGTGGTTCCGGGCCTGAACGACGCGCACACGCACTTCATCCGCGGCGGCCTGACCTACTCGAACGAGGTGCGCTGGGACGGCGTGCCCTCGCTCGCCGAGGGCCTGCGCCGCATGCAGGACCAGGCGCGCCGCACGCCTCCGCCGCACTGGGTGCAGGTGATCGGCGGCTGGAGCGCCGCTCAGTTCGTCGAGAAGCGC
This sequence comes from uncultured beta proteobacterium, assembly GCA_963747775.1. Classification (GTDB taxonomy): domain Bacteria; phylum Pseudomonadota; class Gammaproteobacteria; order Burkholderiales; family SG8-39; genus JAGVSZ01. Next base: position 87,540 of record CAVVGT010000007.1, on the reverse strand, counting down.
TTCCCGACGCTCGACGAGATCAACGCCGCGACCGGCGACACGCCGTGCATGGTGATGTGCATGTACGACCGCGCGTGGCTGAACCGCGCCGCGATTCGCGTCCTCGGCTGGGACAAGAGCACGTCGAACATGTTCGGCGGCGTGATCGAGCGCGACGCCGGGGGCAACCCGACCGGCGTGGTGGTCGCGACGACGAGCCTCGCGAGCCTGGTGGGCGTGTGGCTGCGCGTGCCGCGCCTCTCGCCCGAGGACCAGATGCTGTCCACGCGCCTCTTCATGCACGAGCACAACCGCCTCGGCATCACGAGCGTCGTCGACGCGGGCGGGGGCGGGCAGAACTATCCCGAGAACTACCAGGCGATCGCGCAGCTCGCGGCCCAGAACCAGATCACGCTGCGCATCGGATATTCCCTCTTCGCGCAGACGCCCGGCAAGGAGCTCGCGAACTACGAGGTCTGGTCGAAGCTCGTGAAAGTCGGCCAGGGCAACGACTGGTTCCGCATGATCGGTGCCGGCGAGTACATCCTGTTCGCCGCCGGCGACGTCACGAATTTCGCCAAGGACTACGCGTCGCCGCCGCCGGTGATGGAAGCGAACCTCGCCGCGGTGATGAAGTACGTGGCCGCGCAGGGATGGCCCTTCCGGCAGCACACGAGCTTCGACGCCTCGGCGCAGCGCGTGCTGACCGTGGTCGAGCAGGTGAACCGCGAAGTGCCGCTCAAGAACTTGCGCTGGGGCCTCGACCACTGCGAGACGCTGCAGCCCAAGACGCTGGAGCGCGTGGCCGCGCTCGGCGGCAGCATCAGCATCCAGAACCGCATGTCGATGGACGGCGAGGCGTTTCTCGCGAAGTACGGCGCTTCGGCCGCAGCCAACGCGCCGCCGATCGCGCGCATCCGCGAGCTGGGCATCCCGCTCGCCTGCGGCACGGACGCCAACCGCGCCAACACGTACAACCCGTGGGTCGGCGTCCACTGGCTCGTCACCGGCAAGACGCTCGGCGGCGCGAAGCTCCAGTCCAACCACAACCTGCTCGACCGCACCGAGGCGCTGCGCCTGTACACGTCCGGCGGCGCGTGGATCTCGAGCGAGGAGGAGAAGAAGGGCACGCTCGAGGTCGGCAAGCTCGCAGACATGGCGATCCTGTCCGCCGACTACTTCTCGATCTCCGAGGACGGCATCAAGGACCTGGAGTCGGTGTGCACGATCGTCGGCGGGAAGGTGGTCTACGCCGCCGGGTCGTATTCCCGGCTCGCGCCGCCCGCACTGCCGGTCGCGCAGGACTGGCTGCCGGTGAAGCAGTACGGCACCTACTACAGGCGCGCCGCGGGCGAGTCGCCCATGATCGCCCCGGCCCCTGGGCACGCTCACCCGACGATCCTTGGCGAAGGGGGCACCTGGACGCTCGACTGCCCGTGCGGCGTGTTCTGACGCCGTAACGGTTTGACGAGAGCTCGCTTAGACGAGCGACGATATTCGACCATCGACCGAGAGGAGCAGCACCATGACCTTCCCCAAGAAACTCGCCGTACTGGCGCTCGTCGCGCCGCTCGCCGGCGTGCCCTTCGACGGCGCGCTCGCGCAGGGCTACCCGAACAAGCCCGTCCGGGTGATCGTGCCGTTCACGCCCGGCAGCGCGACCGACATCCTCGGGCGCGTCGTGAGCGAGAAGCTCGCGACGAGCACCGGCCAGCCCTTCATCGTGGAGAACCGCCCCGGCGCCGGCGGCACGATCGGCACCGGGCAGGTCGCGAAGTCGCCGCCGGACGGGTACACGCTGGTGGTCGTCTCGTCCGGGCACGTGACCAACCCGGTGCTCTACGCCGACCGGCTCACCTACGAGCTGAAGGACCTCACGGGCGTCGCCCCGCTCGGCTCGCTGCCGAGCGTGCTGATCGCCGCGCCGGAGACGGGCGTCAAGACCGTCAAAGACCTCGTCGACCAGATGAAGGCCAACCCCGGCAAGTTCAACTTCGCGAGCGCGGGCGTCGGCAGCGCGGCGCACGTGAACACCGAGAAGTTCAAGGCGTCGGTGGGCTTCGACGCGGTGCACATCCCGCTCAAGGGCACGCCGGAGATCCTGGCGGAGGTATCGAGCAACCGGATCCACTGGGCGCTCGTGCCGCTCGTGTCGAGCATTCCCGTGATCCAGAACGGCCGCGTCGTGCCGCTGGCGGTGAGCACGCCGAAGCGCTCGCCGCGCCTGCCGGACGTGCCGACGATGGCCGAAGCGGGGTTTCCCGGCGGCGAATACATCTTCTGGGTCGGCGTCCTCGCACCGGCCGGCACGCCGAAAGACATCGTCGACAAGCTGAACGCCGAGATGATGAAGGCGATGGAGATGCCGGACGTGCGCGAGCGCATCGCCAAGCTCGGCGTCGAGCCGATGCCGATGTCGCCGGCGCAGTTCGACGCGCTGATCCTGGAGGAGGCGCGCGTGCTCGGCCCGATCATGAAAGCCGCCGGGGTCAAAGGCGGCTGATGTCGTTCGACCCTCAGAGGAGGACACAATGAAAACTCGCAGACTCGCAATCGCACTCGCCGTGCCGCTCGCGCTCGCCGCGGGCGGCGCCGCCGCGCAGGACTGGCCGACCAAGCCGGTGCGCGCGATCATCGCCTTCACGCCGGGCAGCGCGACCGACATCGCCGGGCGCATCGTCGCCGAGCGGCTCGGGGCGACGCTCGGGCAACCGGTCATCGCGGAGAACCGCGTCGGCGCCGGGGGCACGATCGGCGCGAACGCGGTCGCGAAGGCGGATCCCGACGGCTACACGATCCTCTTCAACTCGTCGGCGCAGGCGTCCAACCCGGCGATCTACGCCCAGCTGCCGTTCGACACCTTCAAGGACTTCATCCACGTCACGGCGATCGCGGGGCAGCCCAACGTCATCGTGGTGAATCCGGACCGCGGGTACAAGACGCTGAACGACATGGTTGCCGCGGCGAAAGCCAAGCCCGGGCAGCTCAACTACGCGTCGGCGGGCATCGGCAGCGGCACGCACTTCAACGCGGAGAAGTTCCGGCTCGTCGCCGGCTACGAGATCGTGCACATCCCGCACAAGGGCACCCCGGAAGCGCTCGCGGACGTCATCGCCGGCCGCGTCGAGTACTACTTCTGCCCGATCACGGCGGCGCTGGCGCAGGTGAAGAGCGGCAAGGTCAACGCACTCGCGGTGAGCACACCGAAGCGCTCGACGATGCTGCCCGACGTGCCGACGACGGTCGAGGCGGGATTCCAGAAGTCCGACTACGTCCTGTGGGTCGGGATGTGGCTGCCCGCCAAGACGCCGCAGCCGATCGTGCAGAAGCTGCACGCGGCGACGGTCAAGGTGCTCGGCGAGCCGGAAGTGAAGGATCGCCTCGCGAAACTCGGTGCCGACCCGATGCCGATGACCATGCCCGAGTTCGAGGCCTTCATGCGCTCGGAAGTGGATGACGCGATCCGCATTGCGAAAGCGGCGGGAATCAAACCGCAGTGAACGGGAAGCCATGACGACACCGACCGACAAGGCCGCCGCCGAGGTGCTCGCGGCGGACGACGCGCGCTACGCGGCGATGATCGCGCAGGATTTCGACGCGCTCGGCAAGCTGCTCGCAGACGACCTGCTCTACACGCACTCGACTTCGGCGACCGACACCAAGGCCCAGTATCTCGCCGCTCTGCGTAGCGGCAAGTACCGCTACAGGGCGGCGCGACGCGAAGGCGTGACGGTGCGCATCCAAGGCACGATCGCGATCGTCAACGGGCGCTCGTATATCGACGTCGACGTGGACGGCGTGGCGAAGTCGCTCGCGAACGTGTTCGTAAACGTCTGGGTCCGGGACCCCGGCGGGTGGCAGATGATGACGTGGCAGTCCACCGCGGTGCCGAAGGCGTAAGCGTCAGGCGCACGTCACGACGAAGCGGCTTGGACCTCGCGACCTTCGCGCCCTGGCACCTCGCCGTCCTCGCCGCAGTCGTGGCGGCGGCGGGGTTTCTGCACGGCGTGATCGGGTTCGGCTTCCCGATCATCGCGATGCCGGTGCTTAGCGCCGTGTTCGACGCGAAGACCGCAGTGCTGCTCACGGTCGTACCGATTGTCGCGATCACGCTCGTCTCGTCTTTCCGGGGCGGGAACCTACGTCAGAGCATCGGCCGCTTCTGGTGGCTGCCGCTCGCCACGGCGGCCGGCGGGTTCCTCGGGGTGCAGCTGTTTCTCGTGGCGCCGGTGCAGGCGATCACGCTGCTGCTCGCGGCCCTGATCGTCATCTACCTGTTGCTCGACCGGTTCGGCCCGGGACGGTTTCCGTTCGTGCACCGGCACTGGATCCCGTTCGGGGTAGCCGCGGCGCTGCTCGCCGGGACATTCGAGGCGTCGGTCAACATCGGCGTGCCGCCGCTCCTCATCTACCTGATGATGGCCGGCGTCGATCCGCTGGCGATGGTGCAATCGCTCAACTTCATCTTCCTCGCGTCGAAGCTGGTGCAGACGGCGACGCTGATCGCCACCGGCGCGCTGCCGGCTGCGAGCGCCGCGGCGATGCTCCCGTTCGCGGCGCTGGCGATCGGCACGCTCTACGCCGGGATGCGCGTGCGCGACCGGCTCGCGGTCGCGACCTACCGTCGCGCATTGCGCGTGTTCCTGTGGATCGCGGTCGTCGTGCTGCTCGCGCGCGCGGGCACGGGGTTGCTCCCCTCGTAGACGGGGCGGGGGGTGGCGCGCGGTGCGCCCGGAGGGTTGATCGACCCGGTGTGTCCGGGCCGACCGTACCGGTCAGAGAATCTTGCAGGCCTCGTCGAACTCGAGGCGCGGGTTGCGCGGGAAGATCTTGGACGGATCACCCTTGCCGAGGTTGCAGAGGAAGTTCGACTTCAGGGTGGTGCCGGCGAAGAACGCCTTGTCGACGACGGCGTTGTTGAAGCCGGACATCGGGCCGGTGTCGATGCCGAGCGCGCGCGCGGCGATGATGAGGTAGGCGCCCTGCAGCGAGCTGTTGCGCAGCGCGGTCGTCTCGACGAACGCCTTCTTCTCCTCGCCGAGGTAGTTGTTCTTCATCGCCTGGTTGTGCGGGAAGAGGCGCGGCAGCAGCTCATAGAACTCGAGGTCGTAGGCGAGGAGCGCCGTCACCGGCGCGCTCAGCGTCTTCTCGAGGTTGCCGGGGCTGAGGGCGGGCCTGAGCCGCTCTTTGGCTTCCTTGCTGCGCAGGAAGAAGATCCGCGCCGGCTGCGAGTTGCCGGTCGTCGGACCGAACTTCATGACGTCCCACAGGGCGCGCAGCTGCGCGTCGGTCACTTCCCCGGACAGCGAGTTGTGCGTCCGTGCGTTGCGGAAAATGAGGTCGAGGGCGGTGGCGTCGAGCATGTTCGGGTCCTTGTTTCTCGGGACGATCGGGGGCGTATTGTCGCAGGGAAACCGCGGCGAGCGCGACCGGAGCGGGGGCGCTCTTGACCGACGGGGTTGCGGGCGCGACGCGCCGGGCTTAGCCTTCTCCGGAGCGCCCGCAAGTCCGCGCGGCGCACGAGGGTCCAGCCCATGAAGACCGCAGCCATCCAGATCATCCGCACCGAGCACCGCTCCATGTTCGCCGTGATACACGCCCTGGAGTACCTCGCGGAACGCCTCGGGGGCCGTGACGCGACGCCCGACTTCCGGTTGCTGAACGCGATCCTCTACTACGTCCGCGAGTATCCCGAGCGGCTCCACCACCCGGCCGAGGACCGCGTGCTGTTCGCGCGCGTCCGCGCCCGCACGACCGAGGCGAACGACCTCCTCGCCGCGCTCGAGGGCGAGCATGCGCGCGGCGAGTCGCGCCTCCACGCCCTCACCACGGCGCTCAACCGGCTCGAGGCGGGCGCGCCCGGCGCCACCGCGGCGTTCAAGGAGGCGGTGCGCACCTTCTCAAGCGGATATTTCGCCCACATGCGCAAAGAGGAGGACGAGCTGCTGCCGATCGCCGAGCGCGTGCTCGCCTGGGACGACTGGGAGGCGATCCACAAGACATTCGCCGCCCATCGCGATCCGGGCTTCGAAGACGGCGCCGGGGACGAGTTCAACCGCCTGTTCCAGCGCATCGTGACGCTCGCGCCGCCGCCGATCGGGCTGGGCGGCGCCTGACGTCGCCGGCCGCTGCGCGTGGGAGAATCGACGCGCATCTTCATCGAGGACACAGCCATGGCCGAAGCCTTCATCTGCGACGCGATCCGCACCCCGATCGGGCGCTACGGCGGAACGCTCTCCACCGTCCGCACCGACGATTTGGCGGCCCTGCCGCTCAAGGCGCTCATGGAGCGCAACAAGGAGGTGGACTGGGGCGCGCTCGACGACGTGATCTACGGCTGCGCCAACCAGGCCGGGGAGGACAACCGCAACGTCGCGCGCATGGCGCTGCTGCTCGCGGGGCTGCCGCAGGAGATTGCCGGCGCGACCGTGAATCGGCTGTGCGGCTCGAGCCTCGACGCGACCGCCGTCGCGGCGCGCGGGATCAAGGCGGGCGAGATGGAGCTCGTGATCGCCGGCGGCGTGGAGAGCATGACGCGTGCGCCGTTCGTGATGGGCAAGGCCGACAGCGCGTTTTCGCGCAGCGCGGCGATCTACGATACGACGATCGGCTGGCGCTTCGTCAATCCGCGGATGAAGGAGAGGTACGGCGTCGACTCGATGCCTGAGACCGCCGAAAACGTCGCGTTGGACTTCAAGATCGCGCGCGCGGACCAGGATGCGTTCGCGCTGCGCAGCCAGCAGCGCTGGGCGGCCGCACACAAGGACGATTTCTTCAAGCGCGAGATCGCGCCGGTGACCCTGGCGCAGAAGAAGGGCGACCCGAAGATCTTCGACACCGACGAGCATCCGCGGCCGGACACGACGATCGAGCAGCTCGCGAAGCTGAAGGGCGTGGTGCGGCCCGACGGGACGGTGACTGCCGGGAACGCGTCAGGCGTGAACGACGGGTCGTGCGCGCTGATCCTTGCGTCGGAGGCCGCGGCGAAGAAGCACGGGTTGAGGCTCCGTGCGCGCGTGCTCGGCGCCGCGGTCGCAGGCGTCGCGCCGCGCATCATGGGCTTCGGACCGGCGCCGGCGAGCAAGAAGCTGCTGGCGCGGCTCGGACTGAAGATCGGGCAGATGGACGTGATCGAACTGAACGAGGCGTTCGCAGCGCAGGGAATCGCGGTGACGCGGGACTTCGGTCTTCCCGACGACGACGCGCGCGTGAATCCGAACGGCGGCGCGATCGCGATCGGGCATCCGCTCGGCGCTTCCGGGGCGCGGCTCGTTACCACTGCGCTCAATCAGCTCGAGCGCATCAAGGGGCGCTACGCGTTGTGCACGATGTGCATCGGGGTGGGGCAGGGGATCGCGGTGGTGGTTGAGCGGGTGTAGCAGACGGCCTCGGACCGCAGCGCCACACACGCGCTGCGGCAAACTGATTTTCTCCCGGCTTGCTGACCTGCAATTCCAAGCGACGTGTTCCGGCACCTGCTCAGCGACACGCGGACTCGCGCAGCGGCTTTCCATCGATCGCGAATTCGACCCGCCGGGTGCATGCGCCATCGCGATCGTATTCCCAGGTAGTGCGGGCGTGACCCGCCTTGAGCGCGACCGGCTTGTTGTCGGCATCGAGAAACCTGGCTTCGAGGAGCGATCCGTCGTCCGCATAGCGCATTTCCACGTGCGCGTAACCGAACTGCGGAACAAGCAGGGATTTGCCCTCGCTACCGACGTGCGTGATGCGGATCGGCCATCCATTGGAATTGAATTCCCAGCGTCGCGCGGGCAATGCCTGATGCGGTTCCCCACTTGCTCCAGACATGTAGATCCGATGCGAATTGAATTCCGCGAGCACAACCGTTTCCCCATCGCGTGCATCAGCGACGCGGCGCACGCGGCCCAGGTAGATGCCCGGCTTGGCCCCGTACAGGTAATGCACGTCGTTCGTTGTCTCGATGTACATCAGGCGGGAGTCATTATTATCGTAGAGCGTTTCGTCGGTCCGTTTGCCTGAAGTATCGTAATCCAATCGCGACGTGCAATAGTTGCGGAAGCCCAAGCCGCTTTCGACGAAGCCGAGTTCGCGCAAGAACTGCAGCTTTGGCGCAAGCGGCAGGCTGCTGTCGCACTTGCCTTGAGCATTGACGAACTTCATTTGACTGACAGGCAGCCCCGGGCCTTTTCGTTCGAGCCGGATGGTCGCGAACCCGGGGCGCGATGGCGCCGAGCAACGCAAACGTGCGGTGTCGAAGAACCCGTCGATGTCGCCGCACAGCTCGACCTTGGACCGCAGCAGATCGACTCCCCAGGGTATGAAGTACATCATCATCGCAAGCATCAGCAACACCAGAACGGTGTCGGCAAAGCGATCCGGCGCACGCGGTGGTGCTGCCGTATCGAGTGCGCCGGTGGCGAGTGCCGGAGCTCGGCGGCCGCGAGCGGGCGCATGGGTGAGCAAGAGCACCGCGAGGCCGCCGGCCAGCAGCAGCGACAGCGCGCGCACGCTGTCGCTCGGCCCGCCCGCGAACACCAGGCTCGTCGGCACCACCGCAAGCAGCGCCGCCAGAACGGTGCTGAAAAGCAGCCAGAAGCGCTTGCGGCGCCGCGCCCGTATTTCGGCCGAAGCGGTTGAGAGGTATTCGAGGGCGACGTACGTTCCATACACGACAAACATGACGGCGCCGACGTCGTTGACCATCTCCGAGCGCCAGCGGTCCGCGTCGATGCCCGAGGCAACGCGCCAAGAGACACCGAACAAGAGCACAGTCGCGATCAGCATGGTGAACACGAAGATCTTGCGCCGGGCGACCCGCTTCGGGTCGGCACGCCAGCGCAGGTGGGCAATGAACAGCATCCAGATCGCCAGTCCAGAAAAAGGGGCGATCTGGTCCAGTTTCAATGCGGCGGGGCCCGATAGCACTAGCGTCACTGCGACAACCAGGACAACAAGCAGCGCGATAAAGATGCCGGTGCCCAGCCACATGAACTTGCCGCTCGAGCGGCGCAGGCGCGTAGACGCGGTGATGTACTCGGTAATCTCGGGCGGCAAGGCATTGCGGTGGCCGGCGAGGAAATCCTCGGCCTTGTCGAGATGCTCTCCCGCCGGAATGAGCTTCGATTCGCTCCGGCCGTCGGAGTGCCACTGCTGCGCCTCGATCAGCATGTGAGCGCGTTGCTCGAGGAACGTCTGGTTGTCGGCAACCCAGCGCACGAGGCGCGGCCAATGCGATAGCAGCGCCTCGTGCGCGATGGAGATCGCGGCCTCGCCGGTGCTGGTGCGGTCGCTGACGAAAAGCCGTGCCGCAACGAAGGCATCGACGATCGCGGCGATCTGCGGACCGTCCGGCAGGCCGCTGCGCGGGACGCGCACCGCCGAGGTGGTGCGTGATTCGTCGAGGCGCACCGTGAGCAGGTGCGCGAATACCTCGGGCAGGCGCGCCTGCGATTCGCGTGACAGTTGCGTATGGATTTCCTCTGCGCGCCGGCTGATCGCGCCTTCGAGCCCGCCGAACTCGCGATAGGCCGCGAAGGTCAGCACATTGTCGGGCGTGCGGCGGCGATACAGCTCCTCCAGCGCGAATTCGAGCAGAGGTAGCGCGGCGGGATTGCTTGCAGCGGCGTCAACGAGGGTTTCGTCCAGCGCTTCGCCACTTTCGGCACGGCGGTCGAAGCGAAGACCGGCGGCGGTTGCACCGGCGTGCACCATCTGTTCGATTTCGCGTCGCGAGGGGGGGAGGAGTTCATATTGCCCCGCGCCTTCCTTGAGCCAGACGAGGGTAGGCAATTCGGCGCAGCGAAAGTAGAAGTCGCTGCGCATCGTCGCGATCACCCAGACACTACCGCTTCGAGCCAGCGTTTCGAGCACCCCGACAAAGCACCGGCGTTCTTCCGCACTGATGTCGCCGAGGGCGAATAGCTCCTCGAACTGGTCGATCACGACGATCAGCCGCGCCAGTGGCGGCCGCTCAAGGCCTTGCACCGCGGTTCGTTTCGCGGCGATGCGCTTTAGCGCGCCGCTTAATTCGGTCGTTGCGAGTGCGGGCGACTGGCGCATGAGCGCGGCAAGCGTGGGTGCGCCGGGTACGTCGACTTCGTGGTCGGCCCTGGCGAGGCCTTGTAACGCCGCGGCGGCCAGGCCCAGCAGCAGATCGTTTTGGTTTCCAGAAGGGCGCATGCTGCACCAGCACCACAGGTCCACCCCTTCGATTACGCCCGGCTGCGTGATGGCCGGTAGCACTCCGGCGTGAACGAGCGACGATTTGCCCGAACCGCTCATTCCAAGCACCAGCAGGAACGCGCAGTCGTGCGCCGCTTGTGTGACCAGTGCCCCGCGAACGTCGCCGATCGCTCGAGTCCGGCCGAAGAACACTGGCGCATGCTCGAACTCGAATGCCGACAATCCCCGGAAGGGCGATCCGCGCGACCAGGTCACCGGGGGTGGAGAGCTCAATTCAACGGCCGGCCGGCCTGCGAAGATCAGGTTGCGCAGGTCGCTTTCGAGCAGTCGCTCGAATTCGTCAGCGGTTTCAAAGATCTTGAAGGCAGCCCGGAAGGCGCTCTGCGGGTTGCCGAACCAGCGATCGACGAACCCGTCCAGCGCGTCCTTTTGCGCGAATGCGTCCATCGCCGCTGCGCGGTCGCTCAGGCTGATCGCGCGCTCGGATTTCTTGATGTACGCAAGCATCGACGGCCTGCCGGATTCGCGATACGCATGCGCGGCGCACTCGAACTCGAACTCGGTGCCCGAGGCGTAGGGCGTGCCGTCGTCGCGAATGAACTGGTGCGGCAGCACGGTGCCGAGCCGCGTCCAGAGCACGAACACGACAATGTCTACGTCGGTGGTGCTGGTGATCTGTTCCTGGAAATGCTCGGTCGCCCGGAGCGGTTGGTGTTCCCAGAATATCGGGCGGATATCGACGTGCGCGCTGAACTCCCCGCGCAGGCGGTCGATAACGGCAAGCGCAACACGACGCTCGAATCCCACATCGCCGGGTGACGAGACGAAAACGCGAAACGCGGTCGATGCCATCTCTTTGGGCTTCCAGCGAGGCTCCACATCCTTTATGGACAGGCGCTGCTCAAGGTGCAAAACCCGCAGGCATCGGGCAAGCATCGCGTGGCCTTCCCCCGATCCATCCGGAGGACTTATCGTGCGTCGAAAGGGCTAGGCGAGCTTACTTGCACGGATTCTTGGTGCGAGAAGCCTCGGCTTGCCCCGCCGCGCCCGAATATCACTATCACGGACGCGCGTGCTGGAGGGCCTGCGGAAACTCTACACCCGACTTCACCTGAAGGTGAATGAAGCCAAGAGAAGTCGTCGCCCCGCAAGGTGTTGCGGTCCCGCACGAGCTCGGTCTTCCCGACGACGACGCGCGCGTGAATCCGAACGGCGGCGCGATCGCGATCGGGCATCCGCTCGGCGCTTCCGGGGCGCGGCTCGTTACCACTGCGCTCAATCAGCTCGAGCGCATCAAGGGGCGCTACGCGTTGTGCACGATGTGCATCGGGGTGGGGCAGGGGATCGCGGTGGTGGTTGAGCGGGTATAGGCGATGTGTCCTGATGCCTCGCTCGTCGGTTCGCAAGTCCGCAGCCCGCTGCGGCTTCGCCACCTTCACGATTGGGGGCAGCGCCGGGCGCCTCCCGCGCCCCGGCCGGGCGTCACTGCACGATCTGGTTCAGGAGCTTCTGGGACTCCGCCTGGTATTGCGCCTCGCTGATCAGCCCCTGGCTCTGGAGCGACTTGAGCTCCTTCAGCTTTGCCACGGCGGCGGCCTGGCTGCCGCTCACCGCGGGCGCCGGCGTCGGGGGGGCCTGGATCGTCTCGGTGACGTGGACCGTCGGTGCCGGGACGGGGTAGGTGATCGGTACGGGCACCGAATAGTAAGGCGCGGGCGGGTGGTAGTAGTACGACGCCGCCGCCGCGCTGGTCGCCGCCGCGCTACCCCAGACGGCCGTGCGGTACGCAGTGCGCCGCGCGACGCCGGCAAACGAGAGCGGCGTGAACGGCAGGCCGATGATGTCGATGAAGAGCGACGCCGGGCCGGCGCCCGTCTTCGGCATCGTCCCCGAAATCACGGTGACGTCGTAGGTAATGTCGTTGCCGCTCACGCGCGGGTTGCGGAGCGTCACCACCACGTCGGCGAGCTCGTCCTTGCCCTTTTCGAACACCGACAGCGTCGCGTTCGGCGGATCCTTGAGGAAGCTGTCGGGGCCCGCCTTCCAGAACTGGAGGTACTCCTCGGTGCGGTAGTGGCCGGCCATGCGCACCGGGCGATCGGAGAAGAACAGCGTGGTCGGGCTCATCCCCTTCAGCGTCAGAGTGCGACCGCCGCCGCCGACCTCGACGCTCGCCGCACTCTGCACGAACAGGAGCTGCGGGATCTGCGCCGTACCGGCAGCCGGGGTCTGCGCGTGCACGGCGGCCGGCAAGAGGGCGATGCTGACGAGGATCGATCGGGCGGCCGAAAGGAGCCGCATGGGCAGCTGCATGGATGTCTCCCTGGGAATTCCTGAATCCGGCGCGGGAACTATAGCCGATGCGTTTCAATAGAGGTCCGGGTCCTTGAAAACCTTGGTGCCGGAGAGTCTCCCCCTCCGGCTCCGTGCGCGCGACCGTCTTCGGGGCGCTCCTAGCGCCAGTAGACCGCGCGCCGGTAGGCGGTTCGGCGCGCGACGCCCGCATACGAGATCGGCGTCAGCGGCATACCGATGATGTCGATGAAGAGCGACACCGGCCCGCCCTTGGCAGGCATGTTGCCCTCGAGAACCTTGACCTCGTAGGACAGGTCCTCGCCCTTGAGCACCGGCTTGCTCAACGTCACGACGATGTCGGCGACGGCCTTGTCCTTCTCGAGGATCGACAGGTTCGCGTTGGGGTTGTCCTTCGCGAAGCTATCCTTGCCTTCGCTCCAGAACGGCACGAATACGCGCGTGGGCATGTTCCCGGCGATGCGCTCCGGCCGGTCGGTGAAGAAGATCGTCACCGGGCTGATGCCCTGAAGCGTGAGCTTGCCGCTTCCCTTGTGGTAGACCATGTATTTTGCGTTCTGCACGAACAGGAAGTCGGCTTCCTTCGCGCCCTGCGCCAGCGCGGATCGGAGTGGAGCCGCCGCGGCCACGAGGGCCGCCGCGGCCATGAAGCTGCGTCGAGTCGTCACGGTGAGTCTCCTTGCGTTACGAATTCACGGCAGGCGGCGGGTTCAGCCGCCGATGACTGGATGGATCACCAGTTCGGCGCGGCCGTCCTCCCAGGTGCTGCGCGGATTGCCCGAGGCGCTCACCAGGATCGAGGGCACCCCCATGCCGATCAGCTGCAGCCGGATCGCCTCGGCCCGCTGGCTCGAGAGGCGCTGGCGATCGGCCTCGCTGCCGCCCTTGTCGGGATGGCCGATCACGGTGATGGTGATCTTGCCGTAGGTCTTCGCCACCGAAGCGACCTTCTGCAGCGCCGACAGAAACGCCGGGTTGACCACGGTGGACCCGGGCGCAAAGCGCGTGTTGCCGGTCATGTTGACGAGCACCCCCTGGTTCTTGAGCAGCTCGACGCTCGCGTGGCCGGCATTCACCTCGGGGGCGAGCACCTGCGCGAGGTTCTGCCTCTGGGTGTCCATGTGGTGGCCGATCAGGCCGCCGGCGAGCGCCCCGCCCGCCGCCCCGATCAGGATGCCGACCGCGGGATCGGCGTGATCCACAAGACCCCCGATCAGCGCCCCGGTGGCCCCGCCGAACAGGGCGCCCTTGCCCGTGTCGGTGCCCATCATCCCGCCGCCCGCACCGCCGGTGCCGGCGCAGCCGGCGACCAGGGTCGCGGCAACAACGGCTGCGGAGAGCGCGCGCGCACAGCGCCCGCCGTTACGTTTCAGGCCCATCTTCCGGTCTCCGATGTCTACGAGTGAATGCGTCACGGGGTGCGGGTCACTTGACCATCTCGGTGAGGACCTGCGTAGAGGCCTTCTGGTACTGCGCCTGGGTGATGAGGCCCTCGCTCAGCAGGGACTTGAGCTGCTCGAGCTTCTGCGTGGTTGCCGACTGCGGTGCCGGTGCAGCGGGCTTCTCCGTGACCTGCACGTTCACCGTCGCCGGGGCCGGGGGCGGTGCAGCGGCCCGCGCCGCGGCGGCAGAGGCCTCGGCGCTCGAGGTCGCCACCGCGGCCGTGGTCACCGCCGCGGCGGTCCCGATCACCGCCACGCGCCGGATGTTGCGGCGCCAGAACCCCAGGATGTCGATGAACAGCACCGCGTCGCCCGCGGCCTGCGGCACCGTGCCCTCGATGATCGTGATGTCGTAGATCAGGTCTCGGCCTTGCATGCGCGGGTTCTTCAGGTTGATCACCGCGTTCTGCAGGTCCGCCTTGCCCACTTCCAGCATCGACAGCGTCGCATTCGGCGGGTTCTTGGCGAAGCTGTCCGGGCCTTCGCTCCACAGGTGCAGGAACTCGTCGCGCGTGTGGTAGTGCCCGGCCATGCGCACCGGGCGGTCGGTGAAGAACAGCGTCGAGCGCCCGATGTTCTTCATCTTGAGCGTGCCCTTGGCCTTGTCGTACTCGATGCCGGTGGAGTTCTGCACGAACAGCAGTTCCACCTTCTGCTGCGAGATCGCCACCGGCGCGGGCTTCGCCGCCGCGGACTTGGCCGGCGCCTGCGCAAAGCCGGCCTGCGGCAATGCGATCAGGGCGGCGAGCGCGAGAGCGAGCAGACGTCGGGCGTGAAGCGGGGATCGGTTCATGCGGATTTCCTATTGAATGGATCGAGGCGGCGGCAGGCCGCTCAGGGCTGCGTCGCCACGTAGACCAGGTTGTTGCCCTGGAACGCGGCGCGGTAGTACGCGCCCGACGCGCTTGTCGTCCCCCGATGGATTGCGGTAACGCTCAATTGAGCTCCTTGTCCTTCCAGTACTTGGTCCCGGCGACCGCGCCGCCAGCCTGCAGCCCGTTCTTGGTCAGCGTGTAGTACAGCGCATTGGCGATGACCTGCTCGCCCGAGGCGCCGCCCACGGTCTTGCCGCCGGCGCCTGCCGCGGCACCGCCGCCCCCGGCGAACTCCCAGCCATTGTTGACCAACTCCTCCAACGCCTTGGCCGTCTTGAAGACGATGAGCGTCTCGAACTCGCCCCCGCCGACCTGCAGGCCCGCGCTCACCTGCGCCATGTCCATGAACGTGTCCTTCTTCGCCGTGGCGTCGTGCGCGAGCCCTTTGCCGCCGGACCCGCCGAGCAGGAAGGTGAACCCGTAGCTGGTGAACACCGCATACCCCGGGGCCTTGCCGACCTCGGCCTTGAGCTTCGGCTCGGCCTTGTAGAAGCGATCGAGCGAGGACTGGGCGACCTTGCGGACCTCGGCCTGTTTCTTGGCCTTCTCGGACTGGGCGAACGCGGTGCCGGCGAGCGAGAGCATCAGAGCGCCGGCGGTGAGCAGATGGAACGCTTTCACGGTGAATCTCCTTTCGATCTACGTCGTTCGAACGATCAATCGCGCTTCGCCTTCTCCTTCATCGCCGCCTGGAGCTTCTTGACGTCCTCGGGCGACAGCTTCGGGCGGTCGACCTTGACCGTCAGCTTGTTCAGCTTGGCGGTCAGCGGGAACGGCGGCTTGTAGTCCGCGTCGTTCACGCCGGTCAGCGTGTCGGAACCGACGTCGAAGCTTTCGTCCCATTGCAGGATCATCGGCAGCGTGCGCTCCATCTTCTTCGTGGCGACCTCCTTGCCGTTCACCTTGAGCGTGCCGGTGCCGGGCCGGCCGACGCCGCTGAAGTCGTTGAACGCGAGCGTGCCGGGGCCGATGCCGTCGTACTTGAAGTCGAACTCGACCGTGTGCCGGCCCGGCGGCAGCGCGTCGGCGCCCTCCCACTTGATCCGCTCGAGATCGACCATGTTCCACAGGAACACCGGTTTGCCCTTGAGCAGGTACAGGCCGTAGCCGGCGAAGCGCCCCCCGGATGTCAGGATCATGCCCTCGGCACCGCCCTGCGGCACCTCGATGTCGGCGGTGATCGTATACGACGTGTTAAGGAGCAGCGGCGAATCGCCCTGCGGCAGGCCGACCATCGGCCGCGTGTAGACGAACTCCGTGCGCCCCGCGGTGATGTTCGGCCGCGGCGCGACGATGCGCGCCGCCACCGAGGCGTCCATCGGGAACACCTGGTACTTCTTCGCCTCGGCGATGAACATCTGCTTCATCTCCTTGACCTTCTGCGGGTTCTTCGCCGCGATGTCTTCGGTCTGGCTGAAGTCCTTGTTCAGGTTGTAGAGCTCGAGCACCTGGTTGTTGAGCGGGTCCGGATTCGCGGGGCCGAAGGCCTCCCACGGCGCACGATTGACCTTGGTGCTCAGGAACCAGCCGTCGTGATAGAGCGCCCACTGGCCCATCATCTCGAAGTACTGGGTCCTGTGCCGCGACGGCGCCTTGGCGTTCTTCGCGTCGAAGGTATAGGCGAAGCTCGTGCCTTCGATCGGCACCTGCTTGATGCCGTCGACGAGCTCGGGCGCGCGGATGCCGGCGGCCTCGAGGACGGTGGGCACGACGTCGATCACGTGCACGAACTGTTCGCGCAGCCCGCCCTTGTCCTTGATGCGTGCCGGCCACGACACGACCATGTTCTGGTTGATGCCGCCGAGCGCCGAGGCGTTTTGCT
This sequence comes from uncultured beta proteobacterium, assembly GCA_963747775.1. Taxonomy (GTDB): domain Bacteria; phylum Pseudomonadota; class Gammaproteobacteria; order Burkholderiales; family SG8-39; genus JAGVSZ01. The sequence continues at coordinate 70,945 of CAVVGT010000007.1, read as the reverse complement.
TGAACCACGAGAACGGCGTGTCGAATGCCCACGACCAGCCGGCCGACATGTGGTTGTAGGTCAGCTCGGTGCCCCAGACGTCGTAGAACTTCATCTGCACTTCGACGGGCAGCTGATTCAGGCCGTTGAAAAACGCGACCTCGTTCGGGGTGCCGAGCGGCCCGCCCTCGGCGCTGGTGCCGTTGTCGCCGTTGATGTAGATGATCAGCGTATTGTCGAGCCTGCCCAGATCCTCGAAGGCCTGGATCACACGCCCGATCTCGTGGTCGTTGTAGGCGGCGTAGGCGGCGAACACCTCGACCTGGCGGATGAAGAGCTTCTTCTCGTCGGCGGTCAGCTGCTCCCACGGCTTCAGCAATTCCTTCGGCCACGGCGCCAGCTTGGTGTCCTTCGGAATCACACCCAGCCGCTTCTGGTTCTCGAAGATGCGCTCGCGCAGCTTCTCGTAACCGTCGTCGAACAGCTTCATCGCGCGGATCTTGTCCGCCCATTCCTTGGTGGGGTGGTGCGGCGCGTGCGTGGCGCCGGGCGCGTACTTGATGAAGAGCGGCTTGCTTGGGTCGGTCTGGTGCATCCGCGACATGTAGTCGATGGCGTCGTCCGCCATTCCGGTGACGAGGTTCCAGCCCGGCTTGCCCTCGAACGGAAAGATCTGTGTCGTGTTGCGGAACAGGTTCGGCTGCCACTGGTTGGCGTCGCCGCCGACGAAGCCGTAGAAGTACTCGAAGCCCATGCCGCTCGGCCACTGGTCGAAGGGCCCGACCTGGCTGGCCGCGAACGCCGGCGTGTTGTGGTTCTTGCCGAACCACGAGGTCGCGTACCCGTTGTCGAGCAGGATGCGGCCGATGGTGGCCTTGTCCTTGGGGATGACGCTGTTGTAGCCGGGGAAGCCGGTCGACTGCTCCGAAATCACGCCGAACCCGGCCGAGTGGTGATTGCGCCCGGTGATCAGCGCGGCCCGCGTGGGCGAGCACAATGCGGTGGAGAAGACCCGGTTGTAGCGGAGGCCCTCTTTCGCGATGCGGTCCATGGATGGCGTCGGGATGACGCCGCCGAAGGTGCTCGGCACGCCGAAGCCGGCGTCGTCGGTGATGATCAGCAGCACGTTGGGCGCGCTCTTCGGCGGCACCACGCGCGGCGCCCACCACGGCTTCGACTGCAGCGCACCGTCCTTGATCACGCCGCCGAACTTTGGATCCGGCGGCGGGAGCTGCTTGCCGCTGATGCTCGCCCTGGCGCTCGGCGACCCGAGCGTGCCGGTGACCTGCTGCGCCGTCGCGGGCGCCGACGCCAAGAAGGCTTCGGCAACCGCGACGAAAAGGAAAGCGATCCGCTTGATTGTGTGCATAGCTCTTATTCCTATCGGAACTGCTTGAGTACAAGGGTCACGCAGAAGAACGCCCGAGCGTATTAGTGTCATGGTGGCGCTACTTGACCTGAGTCAAATCTCCACCCGTGCGAGGGCCCTGCTTCCCGGGATGGTACGCGAGTTCGCCGATGCCTCCGCAGAAGGGGATGCCGTCGAAACGTCATCCGCAGGCCCGTCCGATCACCGCAAGCGATTCGCCCGCTTCGGCAGGCTCGAACGCAGTGATGAAGATCGCGCGCACGTCGCGGCCCGCGTCGGCGAGCGTCCGGTTGAACTCGATGCCGCCGATCTTTGCGCCTGCGCTTGCAGGCCGAAGGCACGAGCCGTCAGGCGCTCCTCGACGGTGTGCGCTTCGGGCTCGCGAAACAGCTCGTGCGGAGCACGCAATTACCGCCGTCCGACGTTGCAGCGGCCGTTGCTCGCAAGTGGGCTGAGGGCGCAAGCTCGGGCTGCACTTCGTTTTGGCGCTGACGAAGTACGCGGTGCGCGACGGGTCGACGTAGCTTTGAGCTAGGCGCGTCTTCTTGGTTCGAGCGGGTGGGGCGGCTCGTTTCCGCTGCAATCAATCAGCACGAGCGCATCAAGGGGCGCTACACGCTGTGCACGACGTGCAGTGGGGTGGGGTAGGGGCAAGAAAACCCCGTCCCGCGGACGATGTCTCGCCGGCAATGGAGACGCCTACGAAAAGGACGGGCTTCGGCTCTCGAGCTGGCGCATCCGAAACTCGGACACGAGCGCCTCGGCCGCCGGGTACAGCGCGCCGCCGTTGAGATGGGACTTGGCTCTCGCTAGCCGATACGCCGCAAGGAGCTGTTTGAGGTGCCGATCCCCGGTTGCGATATCGCGCTCGCCAATCGAGCGAGAGATGCGCTCCGCGTGACGAAGGATGGCCTGTCGCTTGAGCTGACGCCACAGTGTCGCGAAGAGCGCCGACGCCACCAGCACGAGCATGACGTCCAGGAGAACCTCATCCATGGATGCGCTCCCGCCCAAAGCCCGCAGCACCTGCCATTTCGTCCCCTCCTTTGATTTGTATGGTGTGAGAGGGAGGGTGCGATCAGCGACAGCACGAATTCTCGCTGCGCCGATCGCGGTTCCCCCTCCGCTCACGATCGAAAGGTACGAATGGCGAGTCAGCGCGACAAGCCTGGGAGAGACTGGCTGCGACCAAAGGACACCGGGCTGACAATCGTTGACAAATGCCTCCTGCAGATTGGCCGCAAGCCGCGCTGCATGATGGGGCCGCGCCGGGAACACTCTTGAGTATTGCTATTCGCGTCGTCTTAATCCGCTTCGACGTCCTTGCGGTGCTCGAGAAGACGACGAGGTGATACGGGCCGACACGCGCGCCTGAAACGATCCGCATGCTCGAGGCTAAGCAAGTTTTCCTGATTGATTGGGACTGCGCTTAGACGCCAGGACGCCTAGGTGGCTCACCCCCTAAGCGTTCAATCCCCCCGTCGGACCCTTCTGCGGCCTCATAGCGGCCCAAAACCTTAGAAATCACCTCTGATTTCTACAGTATCCCTTTATTTTTGCTGTAACTTCTCTGCAAGAATCTTGGACTCGCCTTAAGTCCTTGTCCCGGTTAAATAAATCACGCGGTCGCCTTGACCCCTCTAAATTCCTACTCTAAAGTGGTGAAAAGTGTAATTTCGTGGGAAAAGCGGGCGGAAATCGCCATTTCGAGCCACCACGGAGGAGATGAGTGTTTCAGGGCGCGGCCGAGACTCAGTCTCGACGCGAAGGGCCGGCTCGCGATTCCCACGCGGCATCGGGAAGCGCTCACTTCGGGTGCCGGGGGCATTGTTCTGACGGCGCACCCCGATGGCTGCCTGCTGCTCTACCCCGGCCGCCTTCTCGCCGATCGGCGCCAGCTCTCCATCCCTCTCCAGCTTTCAACGAGCAGGCGCGCTGGTGGCAGCGCCTGCTCGTCGGCTTCGCCGAAGAACTCGAGCTCGACGCGCAGGGTCGGATCCTCGTCTCGCCCGCGCTGCGCAAGTTCGCCGGACTGAAGAAGAACGTGATGCTGGTCGGCCAGGGCAGCCATTTCGAGCTCTGGGACGTCGAGGTCTGGGAGAGCGCAAGCTCGCCCAGGCGCTGGCCCAGGCGGGCTCGACCCCGCCGCCCGGCACGGAAAACTTTTCGCTGTCGAGCGCCGAGCGCACCACAACCCGTGCTCCTCCAGAAGCCGTCGATGCGCTCGCCATGGATGAAGCCGGGCGAACGGCGTCTACGTGGACGCGACGTTCGGGCGCGGCGGGCACGCGCGGCTGATTCTCGAGTCGGCTCGGGCCGGCAGGCCGGCTGATCGCGCTGGATCGCGATGCCAGCGCGGTCGCGGCGGGACGGCGATCGCCGACCCGCGCTTCGCGATCGTGCACGCGCGCTTCGGCGAGCTGGAAGAAACGGTCCGGGCGCAGGGGGCGTGCGGCCGTCGACGGCGTGCTGCTCGATCTCGGCGTGTCGTCGCCGCAGCTCGACGATCCGGAGCGCGGTTTCAGCTTCCGGTCCGACGCGCCGCTGGACATGCGCATGGACCAGAGCAAGGGGCGTCACCGCCGCAGCAGTGGCTGGCGCGGGCGAGCGAGGAGGAGATCAGGGAGGTCGTCAAGAGCCATGGGGAAGAACGGTTTGCTAAACAGATTGCAAAGGCGATTGTTGCTGCTCGCGACACGAGGGCCTATTACCCGAACACGGCAACTTGCCGATCTCGTGGGTGCGGCCGTCCGGACGCGTGAAGCCGGGCAAGGATCCGGCGACGCGGACGTTTCAGGCTCTACGGATTCACGTCAATCAGGAGCTTGAGGAGTTGTCGCTAGTGCTGCCCGCAGGCCGCTCGAGTCGCTGCGCCCCGGAGGACGGCTCGCCGTCATCAGCTTCCACTCGCTCGAAGACCGGATCGTCAAGAACTTCATCCGCACGCAACGCGCGCCCGGGCGACGTGCCCGAGCGGCTGCCGCTGCGCGCGCGCCGGAACTGCCGCCGCCGCGGCTGCGCTCGCTGGGCAAGCCGGTGCGGCCCGGACGCCGAGGAAGTCGAGCGCCAATCCGCGCGCGCGCAGCGCCATGCTGCGCGTGGCCGAGAAGGCTCGCGTGAGGGCGCATGGCGCGGCTGAACCTCGCTGCTGCTCGCGCTGCTCACGGCCTGCGCGCTGGGGCTGGTGACCTCGCAGCACCAGGCGCGAAAGCTGTTCGTCGAGCTCGAGCAGGAGCAGGAGCGCGCGCGCGAGCCTCGAGGTCGAATACGGCCAGCTGCAGCTCGAGGCGAGCACCTGGGCGATGCACACGCGCGTCGAACGCTTGCCCGCCGGGCGCTGCGCATGCGCGCGCCCGACGCGAAGCGCTCCAGATCGTGCCGCGCGCGGCACCGGCCGAGGAGCGGCGCAGTGAACTTCGCGACCAGTCCGGTGCTCGAGCTCAAGCTGCCGGTGTGGCGATCGCGGCTGCTCGCGCTCGTCTCTTCTGCGGTTTCGCGGTGCTCGCCGGGCGGGCGGTCTACCTGCAGGGCTGCACAACGACTTCCTGCAGGCGAAGGGCGAGTCGCGCTACGGCCGCGTGCATCGAGATCAGCGCGAACCGCGGCCGCATCACCGACCGCCACGGCGAAGTGCTCGCGGTCTCCACGCCGGTGAAATCGATCTGGGCCATCCCCGAGGACGTGAAACTCGAGCCGCCGCAGCTCGCCAGGCTCGCCGCAGCTGCTCGAGATGCCGCCGCAGGAGATCGCGCAAGCGCATCGACGACACGGGACGCGATTTCGTCTTCCTCAAGCGCCAGATTCCGCCGGAGGTCGCCGATCGCGATCGCCGAGCTGCGCATTCCCGGGCGTGTTCCAGAACCGCGAATACCGCCGCTACTATCCCGGCGGCGAGGTGATGGCGCACGTGCTCGGGTTCACCGGCGTCGAGGACGTCGGCCAGGAGGGCATCGAGCTCGCCTTCCAGCGAGCAGCTCGCCGGGCAAGCCGGGCAGCCGGCGGGTCATCAGGACCGGCTGGGGCAGATCGTCGAGGACGTCGAGAGCATCCGCGCGGCGCAGGAAGGCGAGGACGCTCGTCGCTCGCGCTGGACGCCAGGATCCAGAGCCTCGCGTTCGCGCAGCTCAAGGCGCGGTCGAGCAGCATCGCGCCAAGGCCGGCGGCATCGTGGTGCTCGACGTCGACGACGGGCGAGGTGCTCGCGCTGGCGAATCTGCCCACCTACAACCCGAACAACCGCTCGCGGCTGTCCGGCGCGCAGCTCCGCAACCGCGCCGTCACCGACACCTTCGAGCCCGGCTCGACGCTCAAGCCCTTCACCATCGCGCTCGCGCTCGAGTCGGGCCGCGTGACGCCGCAGACGACGATCCAGACCGCGCCGGGCAGCGCTCACCATCGGGACGGCGACCATCCGCGACGCGCATGCCGCGGGCGCTGCTCACCGTCGAGCAGGTGATCCAGAAGTCCTCCAACGTCGGCGCCGCCAAGATCGCGCTCGTCGCTGCCGGCCGAGTCGATGTGGAACATGTTCCGTCGGTCGGGCTTCGGCGCTGCGCCGCGGCTCGGCTTCCCGGGCGAGGCGATCGGCACGCGTGCGTCCCTACAAGACCTGGCGGCCGATCGAGCAGGCGACGATGGCCTACGGGCACGGCATCTCGGTGTGCCTCGCTGCAGCTCGCGCACGCCTACACCGTCTTCGCCCGCGACGGCGAGCTGGTGCCGCTGTCGCTCGTGCGGGTCGATGCGCCGGCCCGCCGGCAAGCCGCTCATCTCGCCGAAGACCGCGCGGCGGTGCGCCACATGCTGGAGCTCGCCGTCGCAGCCGGGCGGCACCGCGCCGCGGGCGCAGATCATGGGCTACCGCGTCGCCGGCAAGACCGGCACCGCGCACAAGCAGGAGAACGGCGGCTACGCGCCGGACAAGTATCCTCGCTTCGTCGGCTTCGCGCCGGTGTCGCAGCCCGCGCCTCGTGATCGCGGTGATGATCGACGAGCCCGGCGAACGGGCAGTACTACGGCGGCGCAGGTGGCCGCGCCGGTGTTCTCCGCAGGTGATGGCAGGGCGCGCTGCGCCTGCTCGGGCGTCGCGCCGGATGCGCCGATGAAGCCGATCGAGACTGCCAGCGGAGGGCGCAGGAAGTGAAGGACAGCATCTGAGGCGGGAGCGAGCGGGAAACGTGGCCGGGCGCAGTGCAACAAGGATGTTGCCAGGACGTGCTGAACGAGCGATCGCACAATCTCGGCGCTGCGCGCGCGGGAGTCGGCTGGCTGCGTGGACAGCCGGAGCGTGTGGCCGCGGCGACGTCTTCCTCGCCTATCCCGGCGAGCGCAGGACGGGCGCCAGTTCGTCGCGAACGCGGTCGCGCGCGGCGCGGCGGCCGTGCTGTGGGAGCGCGACGGATTCGCGTGGACGCGCAAGCTGGCGCGTGCCGAACTGTCGCGGTCGCGGAGCTGCGCGCGCTGGCGGGCCGCTCGCGCACGAGGTCTACGGGCGGCCGTCGGAGAAACTCTGGGTCATGGGCGTGACCGGCACCAACGGCAAGACCTCGTGCAGCCAGTGGCTGGCGCAGGCCTGCCGGTGCCGGCGCGCAAGTGCGGTGTGATCGGCACGCTCGGCATCGGTTTTCCCGGCGCGCTCGTGGCAGAACCCGAACACCACCCCGGACGCGGTCGTCCTGCAGCGGGCGCTGAGGCGGCTTCCGCGACGCGGGTGCCGCCGGCGTGGCGATGGAAGTGTCGTCGATCGGCCTCGACCAGGGCCGCGTCAACGGCATGCGGTTCGGCTGCGGCGCTGTTCACCAATCTGTCGCGCGACCACCTCGAATACCACGGCGACATGGAGACGTACGCGGAGGCCAAGACAGCGTCTGTTTCCGCGCGCCGGGCCTCGCTCACGCGGTGCTCAATCTCGACGACGTGCAGGGCGTGCGCATCGCGCGCATGCTCGCGTTCGGGCCGGTGCGTCGAGTCGGCTACAGCCTCTCGCGCGGGGCCGCGGCGGCGAGCGGTCTGGAGCACTGGCTCGAGGCGCACGATCTCAGCGTGTCGGCGCGACGGTATCGCGTTCCGCCTCGAGTCGAGCTGGGGCGAGGCGGCGATCAAGAGCCCGCTGCTCGGCCGTTTCAACGTCTCGAACCTCCTCGGCGTGCTCGGTATGATGCTGGTCGCCGGGCGTCCGCTCGATGCGATCCCGGGCGTCTGCGCACACCTCGAGCCGCTGCCCGGGCGCATGGAGCGCCTCGGCGGCAGCGGCGGCGCGCCGCTGGTGGTCGTCGACTACGCGCACTCCCCCGACGCGCTCGACAAGTGCCTCGCCGCCCTGCGCGACGTCGCGCGCGCGCAGGGCGGCCGGCTGCTCTGCGTGTTCGGCTGCGGCGGCGATCGCGACCGCGGCAAGCGCCCGCTGATGGGCGCGATCGCCTCGCGCCACGCCGACTCGATCGTCGTCACCAGCGACAACCCGCGTAGCGAGGATCCGGCGGCGATCATCGCCGAGATCGCTGCCGGCGTGCGCGTGCCGCACGCGGTGCAAGTCGATCGGCGCGCGGCGATTCGCGCGGCAATCGCCGATGCGCGCCGCGACGACGTGGTGCTGCTCGCGGGCAAGGGGCACGAGACGTATCAGGAGATCGCCGGCGAAGCGCCTCCCGTTTTCCGACCTGGACGAGGTGCGCGCTGCGCTCGCCGCCGTGGGACCCGTTCCATGATGACGCTCGCCCAGGCGGCCCAGGCGCTCGGCGCCACCGTCGTCGGCCCGGACGCGCGCTTCGAGTCGGTCGTCGACCGACAGCCGCACGATCGAGCGCGGCGCGCTGTTCGTCGCGCTGCGCGGCGAGAACTTCGACGGTCACGATTATGTCGGCGCCGCCCGCGAGCGGGGCGCGGTGTCGGCGATGGTGGAGCGTGTGGCCGGCGTCGCGTCGCAAGCAGCGGGAATGCCGCTGCTCGTCGTCGGCGACGCGCAGCTCGCGCTCGGCGCGCTGGCGCAGCACTGGCGCGGGCGCTTCCGCATCCCGGCGATCGGCGTGGTCGGTTCCAACGGCAAGACCACGGTCAAGGAGATGATCGCGTCGTGCCTGCGCGAGCAGTTCGGCGCCGAGCGCGTCCTCGCCACCGACGGCAACCTCAACAACGACATCGGCCTGCCGCTCACCTGCCTCAGGCTGCGCGACGCGCACGCCTGCGCGGTGATCGAGATCGGCATGAACCATCCGGGCGAGACCGGGCACCTCGCCGGGATCGCGCAGCCCACGATCGCGCTGATCAACAACGCGCAGCGCGAGCACCAGGAGTTCATGAAGAGCGTGCACGAGGTCGCGGGCGAGCACGGCGCGCTCGTCCGGGCGCTGCCCAGCGACGGCATGGCGGTGCTCAACCGCGATGACGCGCACTTCGACTACTGGCGCGACCTCGCGGGCGCCCGCGCGGTGCGCGACTTCGGCCTGCGGGCCGACGCCGCGGTGCACGCTTTCGTGCGCGCTGGCGGCGCCGCGATCGAGTTCGAGCTCGGCACCGAGGCGGGCGGAGTCGCGGTGACGCTGCACGCGCCCGGCCTGCACAACGTGCGCAACGCGGTCGCCGCGGCGGCGGCCGCGACCGCCGCCGGCGCGAGCCTCGACGCGGTTGCGCGCGGGCTTGCCGCGTTTCGGCCGGTCAACGGGCGCCTGCAGCTCAAGCCGGGCCGCAACGGCGTCCTCGTCATCGACGACACCTACAACGCCAACCCCGACTCGGTGCGCGCGGCGATCGACGTGCTCGCCGCCTCCGAGCGCCCGCGCATCCTCGTGCTCGGCGACATGGGCGAGGTGGGCGAGCAGGGGCTGGCGTTCCACGACGAGGTCGGCCGCTACGCGAAGGAGGCCGGCGTCGATCGGCTGATCGCGGTCGGCACGCTCGCGCGCACGGCGGCGCGCGCGTTCGGCGCGGGCGGCGAGCACCTCGACTCGATCGGGGCGGTGATCGCGCGCGCTCAAGGCCTCACCGCCCTCAAGGGGACGATCCTGGTGAAAGGCTCGCGCTTCATGCGCATGGAGCGAGTGGTCGAGCACCTGCTCGCCGAGAAGGACGCGGCATGCTGCTAGAGATCGCCCAGTACCTCTCGCAGGACGTGCGCGCATTCAACGTCTTCAGCTACATCACGCTGCGCGCGGTGCTCGCCGCCTGACCGCGCTCGTCATCTCGTTCCTCGCCGGGCCGCCGATGATCCGCAAGCTCGCCACGTACAAGATCGGGCAGGCGGTGCGCGACGACGGCCCGCAGACGCATCTCACCAAGGCCGGCACGCCGACGATGGGCGGCGCGCTCATCCTGGTGTCGATTGCCGTCACGACGATCCTCTGGGCAGACTGGTCGAACCGGTTCGTCTGGATCGTGCTCGCGGTGACGCTCGGCTTTGGCGCAGTCGGCTGGGTCGACGACTACCGCAAGGTCGTGCACCGCAATCCGAAAGGGCTGTCGGCGCGCGAGAAGTACTTCTGGCAGTCGCTGATTGGGCTCGCCGCGGCCGTGTAGCTCGCGTTCGCGGTGTCCGCGTCCAGCGCCGGGCAGGCGTGGAGCCTGTTCACGCAGTGGGTCACGAGCGGATTCCTGATGGACCTCCCGCCGAAGGCCGACCTGATCGTCCCGTTCTTCAAGAACATCGCCTACCCGCTGGGCGTCTTCGGCTTCATCATCCTCACCTACTTCGTAATCGTCGGCACGTCGAACGCGGTCAACCTGACCGACGGTCTCGACGGCCTGGCGATCCTGCCGGCGGTCATGATCGGCGGCGCGCTCGGGATCTTCGTGTACGTGGCCGGCAACGCGGTCCACTCGAAGTACCTGCTGTTCCCCTACATCCCCGGCGCGAGCGAGCTCGCGGTGTTCTGCGGCGCGGTGGTCGGCGCCGGGCTCGGCTTCCTCTGGTTTAACGCGTACCCGGCCGAAGTGTTCATGGGCGACGTCGGCGCGCTGGCGCTCGGCGCCGCGCTCGGCACCGTCGCGGTGATCGCGCGGCAGGAGATCGTGCTCTTCATCATGGGCGGCGTTTTCGTCGCCGAGACGCTGTCGGTGATGCTGCAGGTCATCTACTTCAAGGCCACCGGCGGCAAGCGCATCTTCCGCATGGCGCCGCTGCACCACCACTACGAGCTCGGCGGCTGGAAGGAGACGCAGGTCGTCGTCCGCTTCTGGATCATCACCGTGATCCTCGTGCTGTTCGGTCTGTCGACGTTGAAGCTGCGCTAGCGGCCATGGACCTCATCGGCAAACGCGTGCTGGTGCTGGGACTCGGGGAAACCGGGCTCTCGATGGCGCGCTGGATCGCGCGCCAGGGCGGCGCCGTGCGCGTGGCCGACACCCGCGAGGCGCCGCCCGCGCTCGGCGCGCTGCGCGCCGCGGTGCCGCAGGCCGAGGTCGTCACCGGCCCGTTCACCGACGCGCTGCTCGGCGGCGTCGACCTGGTCGCCGTGAGCCCGGGCGTGCCGCCCGCCGAGCCGGTCGTGCAGGCGGCGCTGGCGCGCGGCCTGGAGGTGGTTGGCGACGTCGAGCTGTTCGCGCGCTACCTCGCGACCCTGCCGGGGGCGCAGCGCGGGCGCGTGATTGCGATCACCGGCACGAACGGCAAGACCACGGTCACGGCGCTCACCGGCGCGATGTGCCGGGCCGCCCGGCTCGAGACCGTCGTCGCCGGGAACATCTGCCCGCGGTGCTCGATGCCTTGGTCGCGCGGCTCGAGGCCGGGCGCATGCCCCAGGTCTGGGTGCTGGAGCTGTCGAGCTTCCAGTTGGAGACCACGTCGAGCCTGCGTGCCGACGCGGCAACGATGCTGAACCTGAGCGAGGACCACCTCGATCGATACGCCGGGATGGACGAGTACGCGGCCGCGAAGGCGCGCGTGTTCGAGGGCGACGGCGTGCAGGTCCTGAACCGCAACGATCCGCGCAGCATCGGCATGCGGCGCCCGGGCCGGCGCGCCGTGACGTTTGGTTACGACCCGGCGCCGGACCACGAGGACTTCGGGTTGCTCAAGGTGTTCGGCGAGTACTGGCTCGCGAAGGGCGCAACCCCCCTCGTCGCCGCCGCCGACCTGCGCGTCGCCGGCCTGCACAACGCGGTGAACGCACTCGCCGCGCTCGCGCTCTGCCGCGCCATCTCCTTGCAGGTCACGCCACTGCTCGACTCGCTGCGCGGGTTCGAAGGTCTGCCGCACCGCCTCGAGCGCGTTGCGGACATCGACCGCGTCGCGTTCTACGACGACTCGAAGGGCACCAACGTCGGCTCCACCGTCGCCGCCCTCGACGGGTTCGCGCGCGAATTCGGCACGAGCGGCCGCAAGGTGATCCTTATCGCCGGCGGCGACGGCAAGGGGCAGGACTTCGCGCCGCTCGCCGACGCGGTCGCCGGCGCGGTGCGGTCGGCCGTGCTGATCGGGCGCGACGCACCGCTCATCGCGGCCGCGCTCGAAGATGCGCACGTGACGATCGAGCGCGCGGCCACGCTGCGCGAAGCGGTGTCGCGGGCGCACGCGGCGGCGCGCCCCGGCGACGTGGTGCTGCTCTCGCCGGCGTGCGCGAGCTTCGACATGTTCGCCAACTACAAGGCCCGCGGCGAAGCGTTCCGCGCCGCCGTTCACGAGCGGGAGGCGGCCCATGCGCACTGACCGGCGCGCCTCCGAGTACGACGAGAGCGTCGTGTGGACGGCGCTCCTCCTGCTCACGCTCGGACTGGTGATGGTGTACTCGGCCTCGATCGCGACGTCCGAGAGCGCACGCTTCACCGGCGGACAGGCGAGCTGGTACCTGGCGCGGCATGCGGCGTTCCTCGCCGCGAGCGTGGTGGCGGCGGCCGTGGCGTTCCAGGTGCCGCTGCGGGCGTGGCAGCGCGCCGCGCCGTGGCTCTTCGTGGCCGGCGTGGTGCTGCTCGCGCTGGTGCTCGTGCCCGGCATCGGTCGGGAGGTGAACGGCGCACGGCGCTGGCTGCCGCTCGGCTTCGTGAACCTGCAGCCCTCCGAGCTGATGAAGGTCGCGGTGGTGCTCTACGCGGCCGACTACACCGTGCGCAAGCACGCGCTCATGCACAGCTTCCGCCGCGGGCTGCTCCCGATGCTCGCCGTGATGCTCGTCGTCGGCTGGCTGCTCCTGCGCGAACCGGACTTCGGCGCCTTCGTCGTGATCTGCGCGATCGCGATGGGGACGCTGTTCCTCGGGGGCATGAACGGCAAGTGGTTCGCGGGCCTGGTGGGGCTCGCGGCGGCCGGGTTCGCCGTGCTGGTCGTCTCGTCTCCGTATCGCATCCAGCGCATCTTCGGGTTCATGGACCCGTGGGCCGACGCATTCGGCCGCGGCTACCAGCTGTCGCATTCCCTGATCGCGTTCGGGCGCGGCGAGTGGCTCGGCGTGGGCCTCGGCGGCAGCATCGAGAAGCTGCACTACCTGCCCGAGGCGCACACCGACTTCCTGCTCGCGGTGATCGGCGAGGAACTCGGCTTCGTCGGCGTCGCCGTCGTGGTGGCGCTGTTCGCGTGGCTGTGCCTGCGCGCGTTCGCGATCGGGCGCCGCGCCGCGCTGCTCGAGCGGTCGTTCGGCGCGCTGGTCGCGCAGGGCATCGCCGTGTGGTTCGGCGTGCAGGCGTTCATCAACATGGGCGTGAACCTTGGCGTGCTGCCGACCAAGGGGCTCACGCTGCCGTTCATGAGCTTCGGGGGCAGCGCGCTCCTCGCCAACTGCGTGGCGCTGGCGATCCTGCTGCGGGTGGACTGCGAAAACCGTGCGCTGATGGGAGGGCAGAGAACATGAGACGAACGCTCGACATCGAGACGCTGCCGACCGCGCTGCGATTCCTTGCGCACGAGGCGACGCACATCGCGCTGGAGGCACCCCCGACCGAACCCGCCGCTCTCGCCGATGACGCGGACGTGACGCTCGGCGCCCTGACCGGCGCCGACGACTCGGCCAGCGTCGCTGGCGAGAGCGGCGGGACCACCGACCACACGATGACTCCGCTGGAGGGGCTCCTGATGAGCTGGAGCGAACTGGACGAGTGGCTCGAAGCATCATGATCATGGCGGGCGGCACCGGCGGACACGTCTTCCCCGCACTGGCGGTCGCCGACCATCTCCGCGCGCTCGGCTGGCGCGTAGTGTGGCTCGGCGCGCGCACCGGGATGGAGGCGACGCTGGTGCCCAAGCACGGTTACGAGATGGCATCGGTGCGCTTCTCCGGACTGCGCGGGAAGGGCCTCGCCGCAAAGCTCCTGCTGCCGCTCAATCTGCTCGTGGCGTTCTGGCAGTCCCTGCGCGCGCTGCGCACGCACCGGCCGGACGTGGTGCTAGGGATGGGCGGCTACATCGCGTTCCCCGGCGGAATGATGGCGGCGCTCCTCGGCCGGCCCCTGGCGATCCACGAGCAGAATTCGGTCGCGGGACTCGCGAACCGCGTGCTCGCCGGCGTGGCCGATCGAGTGCTCGTCGCGTATCCCCGCGCGCTACGGAAGGCGATGTTCGTCGGCAATCCGGTGCGCGAGGCGATCGCGTGCGTCGCACCGCCCACCGAGCGCTTCGCCGGGCGCGGCGGACCGCTGCGCATCCTCGTGGTCGGCGGGAGCCTGGGGGCCGCAGCGCTGAACGACATTGTGCCCAAGGCGCTGGCGCTTGTTGCGGCCGCCGAGCGGCCGATCGTCACGCATCAATCCGGCGCAAAGCACGTTGACGCGCTGCGCGCGAACTACGTGCGCGCCGGCGTGGACGCGAGCGCGATCGCATTCATCGACGACATGGCGCAGGCGTACGCCGCGGCCGATCTCGTCATCTGCCGAGCGGGAGCGACGACCGTCGCCGAGCTGGCGGCCGCAGGGGTCGCGGCGATTCTCGTGCCGTTCCCGTTCGCCGTCGACGATCACCAGACCACGAACGCCCGCTACCTCGCCGATGCGGGCGCCGGCGTGCTCCTGCAGCAGCGCGATCTCACGCCGGAGGCGCTCGCCGGAATCCTGCGCGGACTTTCGCGCGAGCAGCTGCTCGCGATGGCGACCCGGGCGCGCGCGCTCGGCAAGCCGGACGCGACCCGCGCCGTGGCCGAGGCGTGCATGGAGCTGGCCCAGTGAAGCACAAGGTCAAGCGCATCCACGAGGGTAGGCATGAGGCATAAGGTCAAGCGCATCCACTTCGTCGGCATCGGTGGCTCCGGCATGAGCGGCATCGCCGAGGTGTTGGTGAACCTCGGCTACCAGGTGAGCGGGTCGGATCTCGCCGCGAACGCCGCGACCCAGCGCCTCGAGAAGCTCGGCGCGCAGGTGACCCTCGGGCACGGCGCCGACAACGTCGGCGGCGCGGATGCGGTCGTGGTCTCGACGGCCGTGAAGCTCGACAACCCCGAAGTGCTCGCCGCGCGCAGCCGGCGCATCCCGGTCGTGCCGCGCGCCCTGATGCTCGCCGAGCTGATGCGGCTGAAGCAGGGGATCGCGATCGCCGGCACGCACGGCAAGACCACGACGACCAGCCTGGTGGCGAGCGTGCTCGCGGCCGGCGGACTCGATCCGACCTTCGTGATCGGCGGCCGGCTGACCGCCGCGGCCTCGAACGCGCGGCTCGGCTCGGGCGAGTTCATCGTCGTCGAGGCGGACGAGTCGGACGCCTCGTTCCTGCACCTGCTCCCGGTCATGGCGATCGTCACGAACATCGACGCCGACCACATGGAGACCTACCAGCACGACTTCGCGAAGCTGAAGCAGGCGTTCGTGCAGTTCCTGCAGAACCTGCCCTTCTACGGCAGCGCGATCCTGTGCGCCGACGATCCGAACGTGCGCGAGATCATGCCGTTCGTGTCCAAGCCGATCGTCACCTACGGCTTTGTACGCGAGGCGATGGTGCGTGCCGAGGGCGTCGAGCCGTGCGGCACCGAGATGTGCTTCCGGGCGTTCCGCGAAGGCGCGCCGGCGCGCTGGACGTGCGGCTCAACCTGCCCGGCCGCCACAACGTGCAGAACGCGCTCGCGGCGATCGCCGTCGGCACCGAGTTGGGCATTCCGGATGCGGCGATTGTCAAGGCGCTCGCCGAATTCCACGGCGTCGGCCGCCGGTTCCAGCGCTGCGGCGACGTGGCGCTCGCCGCGGGCGGGAGCTTCGCACTCGTCGACGACTACGGCCATCACCCGGCCGAGATGGCCGCCACGCTGGAGGCTGCGCGCGGGGCCTATCCGGGGCGACGCATCGTTCTCGCCTTCCAGCCGCACCGCTTCACGCGCACCCGCGACCTGTTCGAGGATTTCGTGCGCGTGCTCTCGACGGCCGACGCGCTGCTGCTCGCGGAGGTGTATCCGGCCGGCGAACCGCCGATCGTCGCGGCCGACGGACGCGCCCTGGCGCGCGCCGTGCGCGTTGCCGGAAAGGTCGAGCCGATCTTCGTCGAGTCGATCGCCGACTTGCCCGCGGCGATCCTGCAGGTGGCGCGCGACGGCGACGTCGTCGTGACGATGGGCGCGGGGTCGATCGGCGGCGTGCCCGAGAAGCTGCCATGCAGATGATCGAACCCGTCCAGCTCGCGCGCACGCCGCTCCGCGGCCGGCTCCTGGAGAACGAGCCGATGGCGAAGCACGTTAGCTGGCGCGCCGGCGGACGCGCGGCGCGCGCGTACGCGCCCGCGGACTTGGACGACCTGCCAGTCGTTCCTGCGCACGCTGCCGGACGGCGAGCGCGTGTGCTTCGTCGGCCTGGGTTCCAACCTCCTCGTCCGCGACGGCGGATTCCGTGGCACGGTCATCCTGATGCACGACACCCGCGGCAAGATCCGGCTCGACGACGAGCTCCTGTACGCAGAGGCGGGTGTGGCGAGCCCGAAGGTCGCTCGCTTCGCGGCGACCCACGGGCTCGAGGGCGCGGAGTTCCTCGCCGGCATTCCCGGCACGATCGGCGGGGCGCTCGCGATGAACGCCGGCTGCTACGGGTCGGAGACCTGGGCGTTCGTCGAGCGCGTCGACACGATCGACCGGCACGGCGCGGTGCACGCGCGCACGGCCCGCGAGTTCGAGACTGGGTACCGCCACGTCGCGCTGAAGGGCGGCGCACTCGGCGCGGACGAGTGGTTTGCGGGCGCCTGGTTCCGCTTCCCGCCGGGCGACGGAGCGCGGGCGCGCGAGCGCATCAAGATGCTGCTCGACAAACGCATTGCGACGCAGCCGCTGACGCTGCCCAACGCGGGCTCGATCTTCCGCAACCCGCCCGACGATCACGCGGCGCGTCTGGTCGAGGCGTGCGGGCTCAAGGGCTACGCGATCGGCCGTGCGCGCATCTCCGAGAAGCACGCGAACTTCATCGTGAACCCGGGCGGAAAGGCGTCCGCCGCGGACATCGAGGCGCTGATCGAGCACGCCCGCGCGGCCGTGCTGAAGCGCTTCAACGTCGCGCTCGTGCCCGAGGTGCGGATCATCGGAGAGGCTGTGGAAGCGCTATGACCCGTTTCGGCAAGGTCGGCGTTCTCCTGGGCGGACGCTCCGCGGAACGCGAGGTGTCGCTCAAGAGCGGATCGATGGTGCTTGCCGCGCTCCAGCTGCAGGGCGTCGACGCTCACGCGTTCGATCCGCGCGAGCGCAGCCTCGAGGAGCTGTTCCGCGCGCGGTTCGATCGCGTCTTCATCGCGCTGCACGGCCGTTACGGCGAGGACGGCACGCTCCAGGGGGCGCTCGAGCTCGCCGGGATCCCGTACACCGGGTCGGGCGTGCTCGCGAGCGCGCTCGCGATGGACAAGTGGCGCACCAAGCTGGTGTGGCAGGCGGCGGGGGTGCCGACGCCGCGCTACGAGCTGCTTGACGCGGACAGCGACTTCCATGCGGTCGCGGAGCGCCTGGGCCTGCCGATCATGGTGAAGCCGGCGAACGAGGGTTCGTCGATCGGGATGAGCAAAGTGCGACGCGTCGCTGACCTCGAGGAGGCCTACGCGCTCGCCGCGAACTACGACCCGCTGGTAATCGCCGAGCAGTTCATCGTCGGGCCGGAGCTCACCGCCGGCGTGCTCGGGCGCGAGGCGCTGCCGCTCATCCGGCTCGAGACGCCGCGCGACTTCTACGACTACGAGGCGAAGTACGTCGCCGACGACACGCGCTACATCTGCCCGTGCGGGCTGCCCGCGAACGAGGAGCGGGAAATCCAGCGCGCAGTGATGCGTGCGTTCGACGTGCTGGGGTGCCGGGGCTGGGGGCGCGTCGATCTCATGCTCGATCGCGCGGGCAACCCGCACTTCCTCGAGGTCAACACCTCGCCCGGAATGACCGACCACTCGCTCGTCCCGATGGCGGCGCGGCAGGCCGGCATGCGCTTCGAGGACTTGTGCCTCCGCATCCTCGAGCTGGCAACGGCGGGCGACCCGACGGACGCGACCCATGTGGGATAACCCGCGCCTCCTGAACCTCGCCGCGGACGCGCTCTACGTCGCGGGCGCCGTCCTTTGCGCGGCGCTTCTCTGGCAGGCCGCGCTCCGCGCGCCCCAGGCTCCGGTGCGCGCGGTGGCGCTGACCGGCGACCTCGCCCACGTCGACGTTCAAGCGGTGCACGGACAACTCGCCGGCCGCGTGGCGGGAAACTTCTTCAGCATGAACCTCGACGAGGTCCGCCGGCTTGTGGCGGAGCTGCCGTGGGTGAGTCGCGTCGACGTACGCCGCGAATGGCCGGACCGTCTCGTCGTGCGGATCGAGGAGCACCGCCCGCTCGCGCGATGGGCGGGCACGCGCCTGGTGAGCGAGCAAGGCGAGCTATTCGAAGGCACGACCGACGCGGCGTTGCCGCAGCTCTCCGGGCCGGCCGGCACGGAGCGCGAGGTGACGCGCCGCTATCGGGCGATGCGCGCGCTGCTCGCACCGCTCGCCGTCGAGCCGGTGCAAGTCACGCTATCGGCGCGTTACGGCTGGCAGGTGAAGCTCGCAAACGGGCTCGTCCTGGAACTCGGACGCGACCAGACGCGCTCGCCGGTGGACGAGCGGCTCGCCCGGTTTGTCGCGACCTATCCGCGCGTCGTCGCGAGCCTCAACCGCCGGCTCGATTACGTCGACCTGCGCTATCCGAACGGGTTCGCGATCCGCGTGCCAGACCTGCCGCAGGGCAGCGATGCCGACAACGTCGCGCGCAAGCGCAGCTAGACGAGAAGAGGACGCCATGAAGAAGCAACTCAGTTTCGCCGCCGCCGGTCCGGAAGCGATCGCGCGGAGCTACGACCCCGAGGCGCTGGCCGACGTGCTCGCGGAGCCTGCGCCGTCGCGCTCGCCGCTGGTCGCGCGCGCACGCCGCGACACCCGCAACCTGATCGTCGGGCTGGACATCGGCACCTCGAAGGTGGTGGCGGTGGTGGCCGACCTGCTCCCGGACGGACGGCTCAACGTCATCGGCATGGGCAGCCACGACTCGAAGGGCCTCAAGAAGGGGGTCGTGGTCAACATCGAGTCGACCGTCAATGCCATCCAGCGCGCGCTCGAGGAGGCCGAGCTGATGGCCGATTGCAAGATCCAGCGCGTCTTCACCGGGATCGCCGGCAGCCACATCCGCAGTTTCAACTCGACCGGGATGGTGGCAGTCAAGGACAAGGAGGTGACGCCGATCGACATCGACCGCGCGATCGAGACCGCGCGCGCAATGCCGATCCCGACCGACCAGCAGGTGCTGCATATCCTGACCCAGGAGTTCCTCGTCGACGGGCAGGACGGCATCCGCGAGCCCCTCGGGATGTCCGGTGTGCGGCTCGAGGTGAAGGTACACATCGTCACCGGCGCGGTGAGCGCGGCGCAGAACATCGTGAAGTGCGTGCGCCGCTGCGGGCTCGACGTGGCCGACCTGATTCTGCAGCCGCTCGCCTCCTCGATCGCGGTTCTCTCCGACGACGAGAAGGAACTCGGCGTCGCGCTCGTGGACATCGGGGGCGGGACGACCGACGTCGCGATCTTCCGCGAAGGCGCGATTCGCCACACCGCCGTGATCCCGATCGCCGGCGACCAGGTGACCAACGACATCGCCATGGCGCTGCGCACGCCGACGCCCGAGGCGGAGCTGATCAAGCTGCGCCACGGTTGCGCGCTGCGCCAGCTCGCCGACCCGAACGAGATGATCGACGTTCCGGGGCTCGGCGATCGCGCGCCGCGCCAGCTGTCGCGACAGACCCTCGCCGAGGTGATCGAGCCGCGCGCGGAGGAGCTCTTCACGCTCGTGCAGCAGGTGCTGCGGCAGTCGGGCTTCGAGGAGCTGCTGTCGTCCGGAATCGTGCTGACCGGCGGCTCCTCGGTGATGCAGGGCATGGCCGAGCTCGGCGAGGAGATCTTCCACATGCCGGTGCGGCTCGGCGTGCCGCGCTACGCCGGCGGACTGCAGGACGTGGTGCAGAGCCCGCGGTACGCGACCGCGGTCGGCCTGCTCCTCGAAGGTAGACATCAGTTCGAGCGCGGCATCCTCGCGCGGCAGACGGGCGGTTTCCGCACGACGCTGCGCCGGATGCGCGATTGGTTTCAACGGAATTTCTAGAGAAGCGCGGAGTCGTTCGCAGAATGATTCAGCGCTTCCTCTGGATTAGGGGGCCAAGAGCGGAGGTATCCGCTCTTGTCGAAACAGCTACTGGCGGTGGACGTGAGAAGTGAGGAGTGAGGCGTGAGGCGAAGGGTCGGCGGCTGCCTGACCCTTCACCCTTCACCTTTCGCGATATGAGCAACGGGCGCAACAAGGAGGTAGATGGAATGTTCGAAATCCTCGACAGCAATCAGATGACGGGCACGGTGATCAGAGTCGTCGGAGTCGGCGGCGCCGGCGGCAACGCCGTCGACCACATGATCCGCAACGGCGTAGGCGGCGTGGAGTTCCTGGTCGCCAACACCGACGCGCAGTCGCTCTCGCGCTGTATGGCGAAGCACCAGCTCCAGCTCGGCTCGACCGGGCTCGGCGCCGGCGCCAAGCCCGAGGCGGGGCGGGCGGCGGCGCTCGAGCAGCGCGAGGCGATTCGCGAATCGCTCGCGGGTAGTCACATGTGCTTCATCACGGCGGGCATGGGCGGCGGCACCGGCACGGGCGCGGCGCCGGTGGTGGCCGAGATCGCGCGCGAGATGGGGATCCTGACGGTCGCGGTGGTGACCAAGCCGTTCGCGTTCGAAGGCCGGCGCATGCGCATCGCCGACGCGGGGCTCGAGCAGCTCTCGGAGCACGTCGACTCGCTGATCGTGATCCTCAACGAGAAGCTGATCGACGTGCTTGGCGAGGACGTGTCGATGAAGGACGCGTTCCGCGCCGCGGACGACGTCCTGCACAACGCCGTGGCCGGGATCTCGGAGATCATCAATTGCCCGGGCCTCGTCAACGTCGACTTCGAGGACGTGCGCACCGTAATGGCCGAGATGGGCATGGCGATGATGGGCTCGGCGTACGCCGCGGGCATCGACCGGGCCCGCGTGGCCGCGGAGCAGGCGGTGGCGAGCCCGCTGCTCGAGGGGGTAAACCTCTCGGGCGCGCGCGGCGTCGTCGTGAACATCACCGCGAGCGACGGGCTGAAGATGCGCGAGGTGCACGAGGTGATGCGGACCGTCCAGAGCTTCGCCGCCGAGGACTCGCACATCATCTTCGGTGCCGTTTATGACGAGGAGATGGGCGACAACCTGCGCGTGACGGTAGTCGCGACCGGCCTGGGCGCGCGCGAGATGGCGCGCAGCCAGAAGCCGCAGCTCGTGGTCCAGCGGACCGGCACCGACAACCAGCCGGTCCCCAGCGTGGACTACGCCGCGCTCGACAATGCCCCGGCGGTGTTCCGCAAGAATCGCAACTCGACCGTCGAGGCCCTTACCGCGAGCGGCGTAGACCGTTACGACATCCCGGCGTTCCTGCGAAAGCAGGCGGACTAGGCGCGCAAGAAGGGCGGACGCACGGGCGGCGCGCCAGACGGGCCCCGGCGCGCGCTGCGCCAGGGTGGTTCCCGCGCCGGTGCGCGTGCTAAAATCCAACCCCTTGGCCGGAAAGGACAAACTGATCAGCGCGGTCAGCGGGAAACCCGCAGTGAGAAACCAGCGGGCGCGCGCAACAAGAACAACGCATGCTGAGGCAACGCACAATCAAGTCGGTGATCAAGGCGTCCGGCGTAGGGCTGCACTTGGGGCGCAAGGTCGCGATGACGCTGCGTCCGGCCCAGGTCGATACCGGCATCGTGTTCCGCCGTATCGATCTGCCGCATCCGGTCGACATCCGCGCCGATGCGCGCGCCGTCACCGATACGCGGCTCTGCAGCGCGCTCGAGGGCGGCGGTGCGAAGGTCGCGACGGTCGAGCACCTGATGTCGGCGCTTGCCGGCCTGGGGATCGACAATCTGTACGTCGACCTCGCCGGTCCCGAAGTGCCGATCCTAGACGGCAGTGCGAGCCCGTTCGTCTACCTCCTGCAGACCGCCGGGATCGAGGAGCAGCGTGCGCCGAAGCGGTTCTTCCGGATTCGCAAGCCGATCGAAGTGCGCGACGGCGACAAGTGGGCGCGCTTCGACCCGTTCGACGGCTTCCGGGTCTCCTTCTCGATCGTGTTCGACCACCCGGTCTTCGAGCGGGCCAGCCAGTCGCTCACGCTCGATTTCGCGGAGACTTCGTATGCAAAGGAAGTCGCTCGCGCGCGCACCTTCGGGTTCGCGCAGGAAGTCGAGGCCCTGCGAGGTGCCGGCCTCGCCCTCGGCGGCAGCCTCGACAATGCGGTGGTGCTGGACGAGTACCGCGTGCTGAACACCGACGGCCTGCGCTATGCGGACGAGTTCGTGAAGCACAAAGTGCTCGACGCGATTGGCGACCTCTATCTCGTCGGGCATCCGCTCCTCGGCGCCTTCTCGGCGCACAAGTCGGGCCACGCCCTGAACAACCAGCTGCTGCGGGCGACCCTGGCGGATTCGGAAGCGTGGGAGATCGCGAGCTTCCACAAGGCCGAGGACGCGCCCGCCGGGCTCGTCAGGTTGTTCGCGCAGGCGGCCTGAAGACGCTCGCCCCTCGGCGGGCGTTCCGAAACGTCGCGCTACCGCGCCTCCGCAATACACGTGCCGCGCGCGGATGTTGCGCGAGCGCGATGTGAATTATTTAACGCCGGCTCCCGCGCCGCGCCAGCGCATCCACGGCCCGTCTGAGCGCGCCTTCGGGCAGCGCTTCGGCTGCGCGGGCGAGTGCGCTGCAAGCCGAAGACGAGAGGAGAAGGCTTTTTTCCTCAACTGGTTGTATGCGGCGCCGTGCGTCGGGTTGCACTTCCACCTTCATTCCGGTAACGTCCAGCCCACGTTGCCCCAGCACCTGCAACAGGCTGGGCGCCAGGAGCCGAAGGCGCGCCGCTGCGGCGCTGTTCTCGGCAAGAAAAATAACCTTCCCCTGCTTGTAGTTGGCGATCGCGCACGATCGCCGCAGGGGCTCGGGTAGGGCTACGGCGAGGACACGCCGGAGCGCGATAAGGCAGGCGGCATGGGACGTCAGCCGGTCACCGCCGGGACTGGCGTCGAGATACTCGCCGATTTGCTTGGCATGCATGGCGCGATGACTGCAGGGGGACGCGTGCATATTATTCTGTTGTCCGACCGATTGGCCAAGGCCAGGACGCTCCGGCTGTCGCTCCGGCACGCCGCCGCCGCCGCCGCCGCCGGCGCCGCGGGGATGGTCGTGCTCTCGTTCCTGATCTCGTATTTCGGGGTGCGGCACGCTTCCGACCTCAAGCTGCCGCTGCTGCACTCCCTCGTTCGCGCTGCACAGGTCGAGGAGTCTCAGAAGACCGAGGCCTACGTCCGCGACAACCTCAATGCCATGGCAGTCAAGCTAGGGGAGATGCAGGCGCAGCTCGTGCGTCTGGATGCCCTCGGTGAGCGGCTGTCGTCCGCGGCGGGCATACGCCCAGGCGATTTCCGGTTCGGGGAGATTCCCGGGCGCGGGGGGGCGCTCGCGAGCGCGCTGCCGCCGCAGGATCTCTCGCTGGGCGAACTCGGGCGCCAGCTCGACTTCATGGCGCGACAGATGGAGACCCGCGGCGACCTGCTCGGCGTGCTCGAGACCCGCATGCTCGACGCGCGCGTCAAGCAGACCCTCACGCCGACCGCGCTCCCCGTGCGCGGCTCTTGGAATGCATCGGGATTCGGCTGGCGCATCGACCCGATCACGGGCCAAGTCGCGCTGCACGAAGGAATTGATTTCATTGCCGAGGCCGGGACGCCGATCTACGCGACGGCCGCGGGGGTGGTGGTGACGGCCGAATACCACCCCGCCTACGGGAACATGATCGAGATCGACCACGGCGGTAACCTGCTCACTCGTTACGCCCACGCGTCGAAGCTCGCGGCCAAGCCGGGGCAGCTCGTCAAGCGTGGCGAGATGATCGCCGAGGTTGGAAGTACCGGCCGCTCGACCGGTTCACACCTGCACTTCGAGGTGCGTCATCGAGGCGTGGCCCAGAACCCGGCGCGCTTCCTGATCGCCGGCGCCGGACTGCAGACCGCCGCGAAGTAACGCGCTCAGCCGGTTCCTGCCGCGAACCGGCTCAGGCCTGCCCCGCAGAGGAAGAGCGGCGCTAGTCGCATGATAGACTAGCGTTTTTTCTATTTTCTTCCCATTTCTTCGCGATGATCCAGCGTCTCCTCCGGGCGGTTTTCGGCAGCCGTAACGACCGCCTGCTGAAGCAATACTCCAAGACCGTGGTGCAGATCAACGCGCTCGAGCCGGCGATGGCGGCGCTGTCCGACGAGGCGCTGGCCGGCAAGACCGTGGAGTTCAGGCAACGGCTCGCCGACAAGCTCAAGGACGTTCCGGCCGAGGACCTGAAGGACGCCGAGGCGCGCGCCCTCGAGGAACTGCTGCCCGAGGCGTTCGCCGTCGTGCGCGAGGCCTCGAAGCGTACGCTCGAGATGCGTCCCTTCGACGTGCAGCTGCTCGGTGGCATGGTGCTGCACTACGGGAAGATCGGCGAGATGCGCACCGGCGAGGGCAAGACGCTCGTCGCGACGCTCCCGGCGTACCTGAACGCGCTCACCGGCAAGGGCGTCCAGATCGTCACGGTCAACGACTACCTCGCGAGCCGGGACGCCGAGTGGATGGGCAAGGTCTACAGGTTCCTCGGGCTCTCGGTCGGGGTGATCCTGTCCCAGATGCCGCACGATCAGAAGCACGGCGCCTACGCGGCCGACATCACCTACGGCACCAACAACGAATTTGGATTCGACTACCTGCGCGACAACATGGCGATGCGGGTCGAGGAGCGCTTCCAGCGCGGCCTCAACTATGCGATCGTTGACGAGGTCGACTCGATCCTGATCGACGAGGCGCGCACGCCGCTGATCATCTCGGGGCCCGCCGAAGACCGCACCGACGTCTACAACCGCATCAACGAGATCGCGCCGATGCTGGCGCGCCAGGCCTCGGCCGCGGCCGATGGCGAGCCGGAGGCACCCGGCGACTTCTTCGTCGACGAGAAGAACCACACGGTGCTGCTCTCCGAGAAGGGGCACGAGCATGCCGAGGCACTGCTCGCGCGCGCCGGGCTGCTGCCGGACGGCGGCAGCCTCTACGACCCGGCCAACATCAACCTGATGCATCACCTTTCGTGCGCGCTCCGGGCGCACAACCTGTTCTTCCGCGACCGGCACTACGTCGTGCAGGACGGCGAGGTGGTCATCGTCGATGAGTTCACCGGACGGCTGATGCCCGGCCGGCGCTGGTCGGACGGCCTGCACCAGGCAATCGAGGCGAAGGAGCACGTCGCGATCCAGAACGAGAACCAGACGCTCGCCTCGATCACGTTCCAGAACTACTTCCGCATGTACAGCAAGCTCGCGGGGATGACCGGTACCGCGGATACCGAAGCCTACGAGTTCCAGGAGATATACGGGCTCGAGACGGTGGTGATCCCGACGCACATGCCGATGGTCCGCGAGGACCGGCTCGACCAAGTCTACAAGACCGAGGCCGAGAAGTACCACGCGGTGCTCGCGGACATCCGCGACTGCCACAAGCGCGGCCAGCCGGTGCTCGTCGGCACCACCTCGATCGAGAACTCCGAGAAGCTCGCGGCGCTGCTGCAGAAGGAAGCGTTGCCGCACCAGGTGCTAAACGCCAAGCAGCACGCCTACGAGGCGCAGATCGTCATCCAGGCCGGCGCGCCGGGCGTAGTCACCATCGCCACCAACATGGCGGGGCGCGGCACCGACATCGTGCTCGGCGGAAACGTCGAGAAGCAGGTCGACGCGCTCAAGGCCAATCCCGAGATCCCCGAAGGGGAGAAGGCCGCGCGCATCCGCACGCTGCGCGAGGAGTGGAAGGGCCTCCACGAGAAGGTCGTGGGCGCGGGCGGCCTGCACATCATCGGGACCGAGCGCCACGAGTCGCGGCGGATCGACAATCAGCTGCGGGGGCGCTCGGGCCGGCAAGGGGATCCGGGCTCGTCGCGCTTCTACCTCTCTCTCGAGGACGCGCTGCTGCGCATCTTCGCCGGCGACCGCATCAAAGCGATCATGGAGCGGCTCAAGATGCCCGAGGGCGAGCCGATCGAGCACGCGATCGTCACGCGCTCGATCGAATCGGCGCAGCGCAAGGTCGAAGCGCACAACTTCGACATCCGCAAGCAGCTGCTCGAGTACGACAACGTCGCAAACGACCAGCGCAAGACGGTGTACGAGCTGCGCAACCAGATCCTCGATCAGGAGAGCGCCACCGACATGGTGAAGAGCCTCCGCGACGGCGTGGTCACCGATCAGTTCCGCGCATACATCCCGCTGGAGAGCGTCGAGGAGCAGTGGAACGTCGAGGGCCTGCAGGCGGCCCTCGGTGCCGAGCTCAGCGTCCAGGTCGACATCCGGAAGATGCTCGAGATGGATCCGAACATGGGCGACGAGAAGCTGCTCGACCTGCTCATCAGCGCGGCGGACCAGGTCTACGCGATCAAGATGAGGGACACGCCGGACGAGCTCCGGCGCCAGGCCGAGCGCTGGATCCTCCTGCAGACGCTCGACACGCACTGGCGCGAGCACCTCTCGGCGCTCGACCACCTCCGGCAAGGAATCCACCTGCGCGGCTATGCGCAGAAGAACCCGAAGCAGGAGTACAAGCGCGAGGCCTTCGAGCTCTTCTCGCACTTCCTGGACACCGTCAAGCTGGAGGTGTCACGCACGCTGATGAACATAAAGATCCGGTCGGAGGCGGAGATCACCGCGGCGGAGGCCGAGGCGCGTCGCCAGGAGCAGGAGGCGCTCGCCCGCGCCCAGTTCCAGCATGCGAGTTACTCCGGCGTCGGCGCTGCCGCCGAGGCCGAGGTCGAGGCCGAAGCGGGCGACGTGACGGTGGCCGAGCGACCGAAGGCCCAGCCCTTCCAACGCGCCATCGGCAAGGTCGGGCGCAACGATCCGTGTCCGTGCGGTTCGGGCAAGAAGTACAAGCACTGCCACGGGCGGCTGAGCTGACCCGGACGCTCCGTCATGGCGGTGAATCTCTCGCGGCCGGAGGCCGCTAGCCTCCATCCCGTCGCCGGCGTTCGCGTCGGCGTCGCGGCGGCCGGCATCAGGAAGCCGGACCGCCGGGATCTCCTCCTCATCGCGCTCGATCCCGGCGCAGCTGTCGCCGGCGTCTTCACCCGCAACCGATTCTGCGCGGCGCCGGTCATCGTCGCAAGGGACCACCTTGCCTCGGGCGCGGGCGTGCGCGCACTGGTGATCAACACCGGCAACGCGAATGCGGGAACCGGCGACGACGGCCTTGCACGCGCCCTCAAGGTTTGCGGTGCGGCCGCCTCCCAGGTCGGATGCCTGCCTACCGAGGTCCTGCCGTTTTCCACCGGTGTCATCATGGAGCCGCTCCCGGTCGATCGCATCGTGGCTGGGCTGCCGAGCGCCGCCGCGGCGCTCAGGGCCGATGCCTGGCTCGAAGCCGCCGAGGCAATCATGACGACGGATACCGTTCCCAAGGCGCGCTCCGCCCGCCTCACCGTCGGCGGGCGGACGGTGACGATCACCGGCATCGCCAAGGGCGCCGGAATGATCCGGCCGGACATGGCGACGATGCTCGGCTTCATCGCCACCGACGCGCCGCTCTCCACCGCCGCTGCGAGGGATATCCTCGCGCACGCGGCGGATCGGTCGTTCAACCGCATCACCGTGGATGGCGACACCTCGACGAACGACGCGTTCATCCTGATGGCGAGCGGCGCTGCAGGCGGCCTGCCCTTCGAGCCCGGCAGCCCCGCGTTCGACGCCGTTCGCGACGCAGCAACCGAGGTCGCGACCTGGCTCGCACAGGCGATCGTCCGCGACGGCGAGGGCGCCACCAAGTTCATAACGGTGCGCATCGAGGGCGGGCGCTCGGCGGAGGAGTGCCGGCGCGTCGCCTATGCGATCGCGAATTCGCCGCTGGTGAAGACCGCGTTCTTCGCCTCGGACCCGAACCTGGGTCGCCTGCTCGCGGCCATCGGCTACGCCGGTGTGGACGACCTCGACGTCGCGGGCGTCTCACTGTACCTCGACGACGTGCTGGTCGCGGCGAACGGCGGGCGTCACCCCGCCTACCGGGAGGAGGACGGCCAGCGCGTGATGAAGAAGGCCGAGATCTGCGTTCGCGTCATGCTCGGCCGGGGCGTCGCGCGCGCGACCGTATGGACCTGCGATTTCTCCCATGACTACATCAAGATCAATGCGGAATACCGGACGTAAAGGCGCCGGACCCGACGGCGCGGCCTCCGTCGACCGGCTCCTCGAGCGCGTGGACGGCCTGGTGGATCGACTCGAGACACTGCTGCCGCCGGCGCCGCCACCGGTGGACTGGGATGCGGGCATCGCGTTCCGGTGGCGCAAGCGGGGCGGCCGCGGCCGCATCGAGCCGGTGGCGCACCCGCACCGCATCCGCCTTTCGGACCTGCGTGGCATCGATCACCAGAAGTCGCTCGTCGAACGCAACACGCGGCAGTTCGTCGCGGGCCGCCCGGCCAACAACGTGCTGCTCACCGGCTCGCGCGGGACCGGGAAGAGCTCGCTCGTGAAGGCGCTGCTCAACCGCTTTCATCGCGAGGGGCTGCGTCTCATCGAAGTGGACAAGCAGGACCTGGTCGACCTGCCCGACATCGTCGACCTCGTCGCGGGCCGCTCCGAGCGGTTCGTGATCTTCTGTGACGACCTATCGTTCGAGGCCTCCGAGGCGGGCTACAAGGCGCTGAAGGTCGTGCTCGACGGGACGATCGCAGCCACCTCTGAGAACGTCCTGATCTACGCCACCTCGAACCGCCGGCACCTGATGCCCGAGTACATGCAGGAAAACCTCGAATACAAGCACGTCGGCGAGGAGATCCATCCGGGCGAGACCTCCGAGGAGAAGATCTCGTTGTCGGAGCGCTTCGGCCTGTGGGTCTCGTTCTATCCCTTCGACCAGGACGCGTACATCGCGATCGTCGCGCACTGGCTCGCGGAGATGGGCTGCGACGCGCGTGCGATCGAGCGCGCCCACAACGAGGCGCTGCAATGGGCGCTCGGGCGCGGTTCGCGCAGCGGGCGCGTCGCATGGCAGTTCGCGCGCGACCATGCCGGCCGCTTCGAAGGCGACGGCGCGCATTCCAGTCGCCGCAAGCGGTGACCGCCACGATAGACGTTGCCGTTGCGATCCTGATCCGCGACGACGGCCGCGCGCTCCTCGCGCAGCGGCCGGCCGGCAAGGTCTATGGCGGCTGGTGGGAGTTCCCCGGTGGCAAGATCGAGCCGGGCGAGGCGACCGCCCACGCACTTGCGCGCGAGCTGCACGAGGAGCTCGGCGTCGAGGCCGAGCGCGCGTATCCCTGGATCACCCGCGTCTTCGCCTACCCGCACGCCAGCGTCCGCTTGCGCTTCTTCCGGGTGCTCGCGTGGCGTGGCGAGCCGCACGGCCGCGAGGGCCAGGCGTTCGCATGGCAGAACCTCGCCGCGCTGACGGTCGGGCCGGTGCTGCCGGCGAACGGGCCGGTGCTCAAGTCGCTGATGCTGCCGACCGAGTACGCGATCTCCAATGCTTCGGAAGTCGGCGAAGCGCGCTTCCTGGCGGCCCTCGAAGCGCGCCTCGCCGCGGGTCTGCGACTGGTCCAGTTGCGCGAGAGGATCATGCCGCGAGATCGGCTCGCGGCGCTCGGGAGGCGCGTCGTTGCGGCCGCGGATCGCTGCGGCGCGATCGTGCTCGTGAATGGCGACGCTGCGCTCGCACGCGAGGTGGGTGCACACGGCGTCCACCTCACCGCGCGGCAACTGGCCGAAACGGCCGCTCGCCCCGCGCTCGATTGGGTGGGCGCGTCGTGCCACACCGCGGCAGGGCTGCGCAGCGCGGAGGCTCTTGGCGCCGATTTCGCGGTGCTTGCCCCGGTGGCCGCGACACCGACGCATCCCGGCGTCCCGACGCTCGGCTGGGACGGCTTCGAAGGGGCTGCGCGCGACGCAGCGATCCCCGTATTCGCGCTGGGGGGGATGCGGCGCGTCGACCTCGAGCGCGCGTGGTCGCGCGGCGCGCATGGCGTCGCGATGATTCGAGGCGCGTGGGACGGATGATCGCGCGTCCGCGCGATCGCTACTGCTGCGGCTCGGGCGGCGGGACGTCTTCGACGGCTTCGTCGCTCTCCACCGCCGCCACGCGATAACGCTCCGTCGCCCACGCGCCCAGGTCCACGGTGCGGCAGCGCTCGGAGCAGAACGGGCGATGCTGGCTCGAAGGCACCCACGGCACCTGCGCGCCGCAACGGGGACAACCCACGTACCGGATCTTCGCCGTCATCCGTCCCGTGGTTACAACGTGCAGAACGTGAGCTCGAAGTCCACGTCGCGCTCGCACGTCCGCGGGCGCGGGTCGGCGCCGGCGGTTACGAAGCGGATGTTGAGCGCGTACTTGTTGGCGCTGATCTCCGGCACGCAGTCCGCCTGCAGCGCGAGCCTGACGCGCACCATCTGTGCCGCCCGCCCGCCAAGCATCTGCTGGAACGTCCCGCCGGCCGCGGTGAGGCGCGCCGGTTTCCCGCTCTCGCGCAGGAGCTTGAGGATCAGGCTCGAGCCGTCGCGGATCGGGTAGAGCGGCGCGAACCAGCCGGTGATGTCGTGCAGCCGGGCGGCGGCGTCGCGATGCAACCAGTAGTGATACGAGGGCAGATCGAACTCGCACGCTCCGCCGGGAATGCCGGTGCGCTGCTTGATGCCCATCAGCCATTCGTTCTCGCGCAGATGCTGGCCGATCTTGCCCACCATCCCGTATAGCCCGGCGTGGGTGTGCTCGATGTCGCGCAGCACCTCGACCAGCACCTGCTGGTCGATCTCAGGGTTGTTGCGGAACGACACCATGATCTGCTTCTGCCGGTCGAGCTCCTGCAGCAGATCCGATTTGAGGTCGGCGCGCCCGGCCACGTCGAGGATCTCGAACAATGTGAGGAGTGCCGCGTGGTGCTCTTCCGGCTCGCCGCGCTGCACGAAAAAGCCGGCGCGCTCGAAGAGATCCTCGAGGCGCAGCATCGTCCGGATGCGCTCGACCAGCGGGTACTCGTAAGTGATCACTTTGATGGGCGGCCCAGGCTCGCCTCGCGCGGTCGAACGGGGCTCGTCGCTCCCTTCGCAGGCGATTCGTAAGTCCTTGGATTCTCGCCGATCTCCCCCAGGGTGACAACACGCGGCCGGGCCGGCGAGCGACCTATTGCTCGGTGTTCCGTCGGGATGCGAGGTCGAGGTAGCTGCGATGCAGATTTTCCACCTGAGAGTCGAGCCGGGCCGGCTCGCCCGAGTTGTCCACCACGTCGTCCGCTGCCGCGAGCCGGCTCGCACGGCTGACCTGGGTGGCCATGATCGCCTCGACGTCGGCCTTCGGCAGTCCGCTGCGCGCCATGACTCGCCGGATTTGCTCCTCCTGCGGGCAGTCGACGACGAGGACCCGATCGCACCGGGCGTGCGGGTCTCCGGATTCGACGAGGAGCGGGATCATCAAGATGACATAGGCGCTATGCGCGCTCCGCGCCAGCCGGTCCGTCTCGGCGCGTATCAGCGGATGGAGGATCGCCTCGAGCCGCCGGCGCGCGCCGGGATCCGCGAACACGCGCTGGCGCATGGCGGCGCGGTCGAGTGCACCGGACGCGTCGATGAGGGCATCACCGAAAGCCGCGCGGATCGCCGGGATCGCCGCGCCTCCAGGTGCGGTGAGGCCGTGGGCAAGCGCGTCGGCGTCGATGACCGCGATGCCGCGCGCCTCGAATGCACGCGCGACGGTCGACTTTCCGCTCCCGATACCGCCGGTGAGACCGACCGTGAAGCGGCGCGTCACAGTGTCGACAAATATTGATCGACCAGCGCCGGGCCCCAGAAGAGCGCAATCAGGCCGGCACCTGCAAGATAGGGACCGAAGGGGATGGGAACGTCGCGTCCACGGCGCGCGAGCACCATGAGCGCGATGCCGACCACCGCGCCCACGAAGGACGAAGCGAGAATCACGAGGGGCAGCATCTTCCACCCCAGCCACGCGCCGATTGCCGCGAGGAGCTTGAAGTCGCCGAATCCCATCCCTTCCTTGCCGGTCGCCAGCTTGAAGAGCCAGTAGACCGACCACAGCGCCAGGTATCCGGCAACCGCCCCGATCACCGCGCCCGGAAGATCGACGAAAGTGCCGCGCAGGTTGATGAGCAGGCCGGCCCAGAGCAGCGGCAGCGTGATCGCGTCGGGCAGGAGCTGCGTGTCGAGGTCGATGAACGTCAGCGCGACCATGCACCACACGAAGAGCATCGCACCGAACGCCTGCCAGCCGAATCCGAACCGCCAGGCCGCGTACGCCGTGAGGGCGGCGGTGGCCGCCTCGACCACCGGGTAGCGCGTGCCGATCTTCGTGCCGCAGGCCGAGCACTTGCCGCGCAGCCAGACGTAAGAGACGACCGGGACGTTCTCTAGAGCGGTGATCTGATGACCGCAGGCCGGGCAGCTCGAGCGCGGGGTGGCCAGGTTGTAGCGCGGGTGCTGAGGGGGTGCCTCGCCGCGCAGCTCTGCGCACTGGGCGTGCCAGTCGCGCTCCATCATCTTCGGGAGGCGATGAATCACGACGTTGAGGAAGGAGCCGATCGCCAGGCCGAACACCGCCGCGAGCGACGTGAAGACCGCGGAGCCGGCGAGGAAGTCCAGGAAGGTCACGATCCGAGCCTTGGTGTGCGCCCGCGCTCGTCCGTGCGCCGCTGCGACGCACGGAGCGCGGGGCGCACGGCCCCCCGCGCGGGCGTGGCGATCAGATCGCCTGGCCGAGCTTGAAGATCGGGAGGTACATCGCGACGACCATGCCGCCGATCAGGACGCCCAGCACCACCATGATCATCGGCTCCATCAGCGAGGAGAGCGCTTCGACCGAGTCGTCGACCTCCTGCTCGAAGAAGTCGGCCACCTTGC
Source organism: uncultured beta proteobacterium (assembly GCA_963747775.1). GTDB lineage: Bacteria > Pseudomonadota > Gammaproteobacteria > Burkholderiales > SG8-39 > JAGVSZ01. The sequence goes on along the minus strand of CAVVGT010000007.1, from coordinate 38,276 downwards.
TGAGCATCGCGTCGAGCGAGCCCGACTCCTCGCCGATCGAGGTCATCTGCACGACCATGTTCGGGAACACGTTGGCGTTCTGCATCGCGGCGGTCAGGCTCGTGCCGGTGCTCACCTCCTGCTGGATCTGCTTCGTCGCATGCATGTACACGTAGTTGCCGGACGCCCCGCCCACCGAGTCGAGTGCCTCCACCAGCGGCACGCCGGCAGCGAACATCGTCGAGAGCGTGCGGGTCCAGCGTGCGATCACCGACTTGCGGACGATGTCGCCGAACACCGGCAGCTTGAGCATGAAACGGTCCATCGCGATCTGCACCGCGAGCGAGCGCCGCCACAACTCAAAGAAGCCGTAGACGCCGCCGATCACCACACCGAAGATCAGGTACCAGTACTGCACGAAGAAGTCAGAGATTCCCATCACCACAAGAGTCGGGGCGGGAAGGTCCGCGCCGAAATTGGTGAACACTTGTTTGAATGCCGGGATCACGAAGATCATGATCACCGCGGTGATGACGAACGCCACCACGATGATGGAGGTCGGGTAGAACAGCGCTGCTTTGATCTTCGACTTGATCGCGAGCATCTTCTCCTTGTAGGTCGCGAGCCGGTCGAGGAGCGTCTCCAGGATACCGGCCTGCTCGCCGGCCTGGACGAGGTTGCAGAACAGGGCGTCGAAGTAGAGCGGGTGCTTGCGGAACGCGGCCGCGAGGTTGGAGCCGGTCTCCACGTCGGACCGGATGTCCATCAGCAGCTTGGTCACGCGCGGGTTCGCGTGGCCCTTGCCAACGATGTCGAAGGACTGCAGCAGCGGCACGCCCGCCTTCATCATGGTCGCCATCTGGCGCGTGAAGAGCGCGATGTCCTTTTCGGTGATCTTCTTGCCCCCGCCAAGGCGCTGCTGGCGCACCTTGGTGACGTTGATGCCCTGGCGGCGCAGCGTCGCATGAACGACGTTCTTGCCCCCGGCGCGCATCTCGCCCTTGATCACCTTGCCGGCACGGTCGCGGCCTTCCCAGACGAAGATCGATTCCTTGATCGCGTCGCGCTTGAGTACTCCCGCTGCAGTCGCCATGTGCGTTGCCTCTACCGGTTATTCGTTGGTTACCGCCATGACCTCTTCGAGCGAGGTCAGGCCCTGCTTGACCTTGAGGAGCCCGGACTGGCGCAGATCGCGCACGCCTTCGAGCCGTGCCTGGTCTGCGATCTCCAGCGCGTTGCCGCCGCGCATGATGAGCCGCCGCATCTCGTCGGTGATCGGCATGACCTGGTAGATGCCGACCCGACCCTTGTAGCCCGACCCCTTGCAGCGCTCGCAGCCCACCGCCGCGTACGGGCGCCACGAGCCGTCGATCTCGTCTTCGGCGAACCCTGCGTCGAGCAGCGCCTCGATCGGGATGTCCGCATGCTTCTTGCAGCTGCACAGCCGGCGCGCGAGCCGCTGGGCGCTGATCAGGATCACGCTGGAGGCGACGTTGAACGCCGGAACGCCCATATTCACGAGCCGTGTAAGCGTTGTCGGGGCGTCGTTCGTGTGCAGCGTCGACAGCACCATGTGGCCGGTCTGCGCGGCCTTGATCGAGATCTCGGCGGTCTCGACGTCGCGGATCTCGCCCACCATGATCACGTCGGGGTCCTGGCGCAGGAACGCGCGCAGTGCGGCTGCGAACGTGAGACCGGCCTTCTCGTTCACGTTCACCTGGTTCACGCCCGGCAGATTGATTTCCGCCGGGTCCTCGGCGGTGGAGATGTTCACGTCCGCCTTGTTGAGGATGTTCAGGCAGGTGTAGAGCGACACCGTCTTGCCGCTGCCTGTCGGCCCGGTGACGAGGATCATGCCGTAGGGGCGGCCGATCGCCTCGAGCAGCGACTCCTTCTGGTCGGGCTCGTAGCCGAGGGCGTCGATACCGAGCATCGCCGAGGACGGATCGAGGATCCGCAGCACGAGCTTCTCGCCGTACAGCGTCGGGAGCGTGCTCACGCGGAAGTCGATCTGGCGGTCGCGCGACAGCACGAGCTTCATCCGGCCGTCCTGCGGCACCCGCTTCTCGGAGATGTCGAGCTTGGAGATGACCTTGATGCGCGAGGCGATCTTCTCCTTGATCATGAGCGGGGGCTGCGTCATCTCGCGCAGGTCGCCGTCGACGCGGTAGCGAATGCGGTAGAACCGCTCGTAGGGCTCGAAGTGGATGTCGGAGGCACCGTCGGCGATCGCCTCGAGCATCACTTTCTGGATGAACTTGACGACCGGCGCATCGTCGACCTCCTGCGACGCCGCATCCGCGGCCGCCGACTGCTGCTCGTCGTCGCTGAACTCGACCGACAGGTCTTCGTCCACCAGCTGTTTCAGCGAGACATCACTGCGCTCCAGCACGCGGTTGAGGACCGTGCTGAGCTTGTCGTCCTCGACCACGATCGCATCGATCGACATCGAGGTCTGGAACTTGACCTCGTCGAGGACCTGGCTGTTCGAGGGGTCGGAGATCGCGATCGCCAGGCGGTTGCCGCGCTTGCGCAGCGGCAGCACGCGTCGTTCGCGCATCAGCTTCCGGTCGACCAGATCGAGCGGGAATGCGGTAGCATCCAGCGCCTCGAGGTCGGCGAGCGGCAGGCCGAAGACGTGCGAGGCGAACTCGGCGATGTCGACCGCGGTCAGCTTGCGGCTCTGGACCAGTTGCTCGATGAACGTCGCACCCGCGTTCCGGGCCTGAGCGGACACCTCCTCGGCGACGTTCGCCCGGAGCCGGCCATGTTGGACCATGGCCCGCGCGAGGCCGCTCAAGGCACTGCTGTAGCTTGGATTGACCGCCATCGTTCCCGCCGGGAACCCCTGACCCCCCGAGAGATGCATCATGCATGGCCCCCGGATGCTTTGTAAAGCCTAAAGTTTCACACCTAAGACCATGAAGAAAGGCTTCTTTTGGTCTTGGAACCGAGGGTTTTGGAGGGCCCCGGCGTCTGGCCCGGGTCAGGCGGATTCGGCGGTCACCGGGGCGGGCCGCGGACGGAACAGGCGCACGGTCTTGACGACCCGGTCCTGGGTCTGGACGACCTCCATCGGGATCCCGCCGATCTTCAGGCTCACGCCGGCCTCGGGAATGTCCTGGAAGTGCTCGAGGATCAGCCCGTTCAGCGTCTTCGGGCCGTCGATCGGAAGCGCGAGGCCGAGCTTCCGGTTCAGCTCCCGCAGGCTGCTCGCACCCTCGACGAGCGCGCTGCCGGCGTCGTCCCAGGCGAAGGCAGAGGACTTGGCGGGCGCGGCCGTCGTGAACTCGCCGATGATCTCCTCGATGATGTCCTCGAGCGTGACCAGCCCCTGGAGCTCGCCGTACTCGTCCACGACGAGCGCCAGCCGCTGTCGGTTCTCCTGGAAGTACTGGAGCTGCGCGAGTGCGGGCGTGTCGGTCGGCACGAAGTAGGGTTCTGCGAGCAGGTCCTCGAGCGCGGCCTTGTCGAGCTCGCTCTCGCGCAGCAGCGACAGCGCGCGCCGGATGTGCAGCACGCCGACGACGTTGCCCAGCTCGCCGCGGTAGGCGAGCAACCGCGTGTGGTAGCTCGTCGCGATCTGCTGCGCGAGGTCCTCCGCCGGCGCGTCGAGATCGATCGCCTCGAGCTGCGCGCGCGGCGTCATCACGTCCTCGACCGAGATGCTCTCGAGTTCGAACAGGTTGACCAGAATCGACGCGTGCTTCTTCGGGATGAAGTGGCTGTGCTCGAGCACGAGCGAACGCAGCTCCTCTGGCGTCAGGCGCTGCGGCTCGCCCGCGGCGCCCGGGCGGATTCCGAGCAGCCGCAGGATTGCCGACGGGAAGAGATTCACGAACCAGACCACCGGATACAGCAGCCTGAGCAGCGGTCCGAGGACGTAGGCAAGAGGCAGGGCGATCTTCTCGGGGAACGTGGCGCCGAGCACCTTGGGCGTGATCTCGGAGAACACGACGATGAGGAACGTGATCGCTCCGGTCGCGACCGCCAGCGCGAACTCGTTCTGCCCGAGCAGCGCGATCGCGATCACGCCGCTCAGCACCGAGGCGGCGCTGTTGACCAGATTGTTGCCGACCAGGATGACGCCGAGCAGGCGGTCGGTGCGCGCGAGCAGCTCGCTCGCGCGCAGGGCGGCGCGGTTGCCGAGGCGCACCATCGCGCGCAGCCGATAGCGGTTGAGCGCCATCATGCTGGTCTCGGCGATGGAGAAGAACGCCGAGACGACGAGCAGCACCGCGAGCGCGATGAGCTGCGCCGTCAGGGAGATGTCACTCAAGGGGCGGCGGCGGAGAAAGCGACCGCCGCAGTATAGCCCCGGTGCGCGACGCCTGCCCCGGCGCGGCTACCCAAAGCTCCGGGTAAGAACGACCTCGAGCACAAAGCGGCTGCCGACGTACGCGAGGAGCAGGGCCACGAATCCCGCGAGCGTCCAGCGCAGCGCCTTGCGCCCGCGCCAGCCGTAGCGCCAGCGGCCGGCGAGCAGCAACCCGAAGATCACCCAGGAGATGATCGCGAAGAGCGTCTTGTGGTTGAAGCGGAATGCGCGGCCGAACACTTCCTCGGAAAACAGCGCGCCGGTGAGAAGCGTAAGCGTCAGCAGAACGAAGCCGAGAGTGAGGATGCGAAACAGAAGGCGCTCGAGCGTGAGCAGCGGCGGCAGGCTCGAGAGCGGGCCGGCGAGCAATCCTGGCCCGCCGGCATGCCGTTCGGCCCGTGCGCCCGCCTCGCGCTTGCCGAGACCAAAGTGATTGCCGTGCAACGTGCCCTCGAGCACCGCCATCAGCAGGGCATGCAGCGCACCGATCGTGAAAAAGCTGTAGGCGAGCATAGCGAGCGTGAGATGCGCGCGGAACCCGAAGGCGTGCGCGTACGGCGGCGCCTCGATTCCGGGGAACAGCGCCGGCAGCATCACGCACGCCGCCGCGAGCGGCAGCACGAGGGCCTGCATGCCTTCCAGGTTGACGAACGCGGCCTCGAACCAGTAGATCAGCACCGCGAGCCAGAGCGTCACTGACAGCGCCTGCCCGAAGCCGAAGCGCAGTTCCGGCGCCGCGAACAACCCGTGGTAGAGGAGCCACGTGTGCAGCGCGAACGGCGCCAGGATGGCAGCGCGCTCCCAGCGCGCGAGACCGGCCGCGCGCGGCTCGGACGCACGCCAGCGAGTACGCCAGAAGTGCACCGCGAGGCTCGCATAGAGAAGCGCGGCCAGCGCGTACAGTAGAATCCCGTCCATCGCGCGGCGATTATCCCACCCTTCCGCGCCCCGATCTCCGCCGACGATGCTCGACAACCTCACCCAGCGCCTCGCGCGCGCGATGAAATCGATTCGCGGCGAGGCGCGCCTCACCGAAGTGAACATCACGGACGCGCTGCGCGAGGTGCGCATGGCGCTGCTCGAGGCCGACGTCGCGCTGCCGGTGGTGAAGGACTTCGTCGCGCGGGTGAAGGAGAAGGCGCTCGGCGAGGAGGTGATCGGAAGCCTGACGCCGGGCCAGGCGCTCGTCGGCGTGGTGCATCGCGAGCTCACCGCGTTGATGGGCGGCGCCGCGGCCGGGCTCGACCTCGCGGTCGCGCCGCCTGCGGTGATCCTGATGGCGGGCCTGCAGGGCTCGGGCAAGACCACCACCACCGGCAAGCTGGCAAGGTTGCTGAAGCAGGAGCTGCGCAAGAAGCCGCTCGTGGTGTCGTGCGACATCTACCGGCCCGCGGCGATCGAGCAGCTGAAGACCGTAGCGGCGCAGGTCGGCGTGGACTTCTTTCCTTCGACGTCCGGCGAGAAGCCGGTCGACATCGCCAGGCGCGCGCTGGAGCACGCGCGCACGCACTATCACGACGTGCTGCTCGTCGATACGGCGGGCCGCCTCGGCATCGACGAGCCGATGATGAAGGAGATCGCCGAGCTCGAGGCGACGCTCAAGCCCGCCGAGACGCTGTTCATCGTCGACGCGATGCAGGGCCAGGACGCTGTGAACGTCGCGAAGGCGTTCGGCGACGCGCTGCCGCTCACCGGCGTGATCCTCACCAAGCTCGACGGCGATGCGCGCGGTGGTGCCGCCCTCTCGGTGCGCCACGTGACCGGCAAGCCGATCAAGTTCGCTGGTGTCGGCGAGAAGCTCGACGGCCTCGAGGCGTTCCATCCTGAGCGCATGGCCTCGCGCATCCTCGGCATGGGCGACATCCTGTCGCTGGTCGAGGAGGCGCGCAAAGGCGTCGACGAGGTCGAGGCGAAGAAGCTCGCCGAGAAGTTCAAGAAGGGCAAGGGGTTCGACCTCGAGGACTTCAAGGGCCAGATCCAGCAGATGAAGAAGATGGGCGGTCTGGCGTCACTCGTCGACAAGCTGCCGGCGCAGTTCGCGCAGGCGGCGGCGCAGTCGCCGCAGGCGCTGGACGACCGGGCGCTGCGCCGCGTGGAGGGCATCATCAACTCGATGACCCCGCAGGAGCGCGCGAAACCCGAGTTGATCAAAGCCTCGCGCAAGCGTCGTATCGCGACGGGGGCAGGCGTGCCGGTCCAGGAGGTGAACCGTCTCCTCAACCAGTTCGCCGAGATGCAGAAGATGATGAAGCAGATGCAAAAAGGTGGGCTGCAGAAGATGATGCGGGCGATGAAGCACCTGATGCCGGGCGGGCCGCGTTGACGCCCCGTCTTCCCGCCGGATCAAGGGCTTGGCCCGGCCGGCCGCCCTCGTCAGCATCTGAAAAACCCTTGCCAATCAGTCGCTAAGTCCCTTACAATCGCGCTCTTTTTTCTCCCCCGGTTTCCGCGGATTCCGGGCAGCCCGGAGTCCTGAACATGGTTGTGATTCGCCTCGCGCGCGGTGGTGCCAAGCATCGCCCCTTCTACAACATCGTCGCAGCCGACCATAAGTTCGCCGCGACCGGGCGCTTCATCGAGCGCGTCGGCTTCTATGACCCGAAGGCGCCGACCGGCCGCGAGAACCTACGCGTGGACGGCGAGCGGCTCGCGTTCTGGAAAGGGAAGGGCGCGCGGCTCACGCCGACCGTCGCCCGCCTCGTCAAGTCCCTTGGCAAGCAGAAGGCCGCCGCCCAATAACTTGCTCGTCATGGGGCGCGTCCTCGCGCCCTATGGGGTGAAGGGCTGGATCAAGGTTGCGCCGTTCACCGCCGCACCCGACGCGCTGACGGGCTTCGACCGCTGGTGGGTCGGCGGGCCGGACGGGTGGGAGGAAACGGAAGTCGCGGAGGCGGCGCGGCACGGTGCGAACGTGGTCGCGCGACTCTCCGGCTGCGGCGATCGCGACCAGGCCGCGAAGCTGCGCGGGCTAGAGGTGGCGCTGCGGCGTGAGTCTCTGCCCCAGGCGCAGAAGGACGAGTATTACTGGGCCGACCTGGTCGGCCTGGAGGTGGTGAACACCGAGAACGCGTCGCTCGGCAAGGTGACGGAGCTCTTCTCGAACGGCGCGCACGACGTGATGCGCATCGGCGCGGGCAAGGGCGAGCGGCTGGTTCCGTTCGTCCCGGCGGTGGTCCGCAAGGTCGATCTCGCCGCCGGGCGGATCGAGGTGGATTGGGGGTCGGACTGGTGATCCAGTTCGACTGCGTGACGCTGTTCCCGCAGATGTTCGCGGTGGTCGCGGACTACGGGATCGCGCGGCGCGCGCGGGAAGAAGGCAAGTGGAGCCTCGCGACGTGGAACCCGCGGGATTTCACGACGGACAGCTACCGCACGGTCGATGATCGGCCGTACGGTGGCGGACCGGGGATGGTGATGCTCGCCGAGCCGCTAGAGAAGGCGATCCATGCGGCGCAGGCGCGGGTGCCGGCGGTGCGGGCGAGGGTTATCCTGCTCTCGCCGCAGGGCGCGGTGCTCGACCATGCGAAGGTCATCGAGATCGCGGGCCTCGAGCGGGTGGTGCTGGTGTGCGGCCGCTACGAGGCGGTCGACGAGCGGCTCGTCCGGCGCTCGATCGACGAGGAGCTGTCGGTCGGCGATTTCGTGCTATCGGGCGGAGAGCTCGCGGCGATGGTGCTGATCGATGCCGTGGTGCGACAGCTGCCGGGTGCGCTAAACGACGCGCAGTCGGCGGTGCAGGAGTCGTTCGTGACGGGCGTGCTCGATTGCCCGCACTACACGCGGCCCGAGACGTATGTGGGCGAGCGGGTGCCGGAGGTGCTGCTCTCCGGGCACCACGCGGAGATCGAGCGCTGGCGGCTCAAGCAGGCGCTCGGCAGGACCTGGCTCAGGCGGCCCGACCTGCTCGCACGCCGCAGCTTGAGCGCGGTTGAACAGAAGCTCCTCGCGGAGTTCCGCGCGGAGCAGGAGCGAAGCAAGTAAGAAGCAGCTCGACGCCGGAAGGGGGCGAGCTTCCTGGGATCGAGGTGCGCGAGGGGCATACCTCCTCGCGACGTACCAAACAGTAGAAAGGAAGGCCGACGATGAACCTGATCGCGCAACTCGAACAGGAAGAGATGAAGCGCCTTGGCAAGGAGGTGCCCGCGTTCTCCCCCGGCGACACCGTCGTGGTGAACGTGAACGTGAAGGAAGGCGACCGCAAGCGCGTGCAGGGGTACGAGGGCGTGGTGATCGCCAAGCGTAACCGGGGTATCAACTCCTCGTTCACCGTGCGCAAGGTATCCTCGGGTGAGGGCGTCGAGCGGAGCTTCCAGACCTATTCGCCGCTGATTGCCTCGATCGAGGTGAAACGCAAGGGCGCCGTGCGGCGCGCAAAGCTCTACTACTTGCGTTCCCGCACCGGCAAGGGCGCGCGGATCCGCGAGAAGCTCGCGAAGCATGCGCAGCAGGAAACCGCGGCCGAATAGCACGGGATTCCCGGTACATCGCAAGGGGCGCCGCGGCGCCCCTTTGCTTTTTCGCTCCGGCGTGAAAGGGCGCGCGAGCGGGGCGGGCGGAGGGTTCAGAACGGCGCTTGGTTATGCGGCGCCGCGCGCATCAGGGTACGGACCGAGGCCTTGCGCCGGCGCCGGGCTGAATCCCTTGCGGCCTCTGCGCGATAGGCGAACGCGAGCGCCTCGATGACGACGACGAGCGCCAGGACGCCCACGCAGATCGCGGTATAGAGAACCGGTGCGAGGAGGCCCAGCTGCGCGACCGTGGCGAACGCGGCGCCGATGAGCAGGCACGTGCCGGCGCCCGAAAGGATGGCGCCGGTACCCGCCCACGATACGGCGACGCGTCGGAGCCGGGCGGCTGAACCGCCGCGCGAGGCCACGCGCTCGCGTTCGAGAACGTTGAAGCGAGTCAGGCACCACAGCGTGGCACCCACGCTCCCGGCGATCCCTGGATCCATGCCCTCCCTGTTGCTGGCCACGACATCTAGTGGCCACGCCTTTTTCGACCGCGACATTTTGTGGATATCGCGATGGAGGCGCAGTGACGGATGTCACGCCCGGAGAGCGGCCGTGCTGTTAATGGCGCAGGACGCCCGCGACGGCGCGTCGCGATTCCGACCTAGGGGCCCTCCGATCCATTCGAAGAACTGCACAGGGCCTCCCCCGAGATAGGGAGTCAAAGCGGGGAGGTATCTCCCTTCGTTCAGCGATTCCCTAGCGGGAAAGCTCTGCGAGGAGCCGCTCCATGAACGACTCGCAGAGCGCAACCTGCTCGAGCGTGATGAACTCGTTCGGCTTGTGCGCCTCGCCGATCGAGCCGGGGCCGCAGATGATCGACGGGATGCCGGCGCCCTGGAAGAGTCCGGCCTCGGTCGCGTAGGCGACTTTCGCAATGGAAGAGTTGCGCGCGAGCGCCTGGGCAAGGGCGGTGACGCGGTCCTGCTCCGCGCGCTCGACCGACGGATCAGTCCGGGGATCTCGGCTTTCGTCTCGAAGGAGATGAAGGTCGCCGGATCGATCGCGCGCATCTCGGGCAGCAGCACGCGCTCGGCGTAGGACTTGATCTCGCGCTCCAGCGCCTCCGGATCGACGCCGGGAAGATACCGGAACTCGAAGTGGACCTCGCAGTCCCGCGGCACGATGTTCGCCGCCGTGCCGCCCTTGATCACGCCGGTCTGGAGCGTGGTGAAGGGTACGTCGAACCCGTTGTCGCGCGTCTCGCAGTCGCGCATGCGCTCGGCCATGTGGCGTATGTAGACCACCAGCCTGGCGGCGTATTCGATCGCATTCACGCCCTGCGGCGTCAGCGCCGAGTGCGCCTCGCGTCCGCGGAAGCAGCACTTGTAGGCGCGCTTGCCCTTGTGTGCGACGACCGGCTGCATGCTCGTTGGCTCGCCGATGATGCAGCCCGCCGGCTTGATGCCGGCGCGCGCGAGGTCCGCGATCAGGCCGCGTACGCCGAGGCAGCCGACCTCCTCGTCGTACGAGAGCGCAAAGTGCACCGGCGACTTCAGGTCGGCCGCGAGGAAGCGCGGCGTCATCGCGAGCGCCGCGGCGATGTAGCTCTTCATGTCGGCCGAACCGCGGCCATAGATGCGGTCGTCCTTGATCGTGGCCCTGAACGGATCGGTGTCCCACGGCTGGCCGTCCACCGGCACGACGTCGGTATGGCCGGAGAGCACGATTCCCGGCCGCGTTCCCGGCTGGATCGTCGCGAAGAGGTTCGCCTTGGTCCCGCTCGGGTCGTAGGTCAGGCGCGACTCGACGCCCTGGCCCTTCAGCCAGTCGCGCACCCACTCGATCAGCCCGAGGTTCGAGTCGCGGCTGGTCGTGTCGAAGCCGACGAGGCGCTGGATCAGGTTCCAGGTCTCGGCCTTGATCGGTAGCGGTCCTTCACGCTTCATTCGTGACCTCGGCGTCGGGCGACCCCGCGACAGACGACGCATCGTTCCGATCGTCTCCGTCGTTCCCGTCGTTCCCGTCGTTCAGATGGCAGGCGGCGAGTCGCCCGGGCGCAATCTCGCGCAGGAGCGGCCGCTTCGATCTTACACCGCGGCATCGCGTGCGGGCAGCGCGGATGGAAATGGCATCCCGGGGGCGGCGCGAGCGGCGAGGGGATCTCGCCTTCGATCGCCGCGAAGCGCCGGTGGCGCGCGTCGATCCGGGGCACTTCGGCGAGCAGCGCCTGCGTGTAGGGATGGTTCGGCTGCGCGTAGAGCGCCTCGGTCGGCGCGGTCTCGACCACGCGTCCGAGGTACATGATCACCACGCGGTCGGAGAGGTGCTCGCACCACGCCCGAGGTCGTGGCTGATGAAGAGGTAGGTGAGCTCGAGTTCCTCGCGCAGGTCGCATGAACAGGTTCAGGACCTGCGCCTGGATCGACACGTCGAGCGCCGCGACCGCCTCGTCGCAGACGAGGAACTCGGGCTTCACCGCGAGCGCGCGCGCGATGCCGATGCGCTGCCGCTGGCCGCCGGAGAACTGGTGCGGGATAGCGGCGCATCAGCGACGCGTCGAGCCCGACGCGCTCGAGCGAGGCTCGCGACGTACTCGCGCTGCGCAGTCCCGTGCGCCACCAGGCCGTGCACGACCGGCGCCTCGCCGACGATGTCCTGCGACGCGCATGCGCGGATTGAGCGAAGCGTACGGATCCTGGAAGATCATCTGGATCGTGAGCTGCGTGCGCGCGCCGCGCCTCCGGTGCGCAGCGTCGCGACGTCCTGCGCCGCGCACAGAACCGTTGCCCTCGGTCGGCGGCGTACAGCCCGACCGCGATGCGGCCGAGCGTCGACTTGCCGCAGCCGGATTCGCCGACCAGGCCGACCACCTCGCCCTGCGCGCGACCGCGAGGTCGACGTCGTCGACCGCGTGCACGACCTCGTCGCGCGCATTCGCCGCCGAGCAGGTTCGCGATGCGCGCCGCGGTGTCGAGCGGCTTCACGAAGCGCTTGGAGACGCCGCGCAGCTCGAGCAGCGGCGCCTGAGCGCCGCTCACTTCGATGCCGCCGCCTCGTCCTGGATGCGGATCGGATGGAAGCAGCGCACCGTGACGGCCGGCGAGGCTGCTACAGCGGCGGATCGGCTGCGGCAGGTCATCGGTTGCGCGCGCGTGCAGCGCGCGCGGAAGGCGCAGCCGGGCGGCAGCGTCGAGCAGCGACGGCGTCATGCCCGGGATCTGCGCGCAGCGGCTCGCCGCGGCGGTTGCGGCTCGGCACCGATTCGATCAGGCCGTGCGTGTACGGATGCAGCGGCGCGTCGAGCACCTCGTCGACGGTGCCGCGCTCGACGATGCGGCCGGCGTACATCACGCACACCTCGTCGGCGAGGCCGGCGACCACCGACAGATCGTGGGTGATCCAGATCAGCGCGGTGCCGCTCTCGCGGCAGAGCTTCTGCACCTCGGCGAGGATCTGCGCCTGGATCGTGACGTCGAGCGCGGTGGTCGGCTCGTCGGCGATGATCAGGTCGGGCTGGTTGCAGCAGCGCGATCGCGATCGCCACGCGCTGGCGCATGCCGCCGGAGAACTGGTGCGGGTAAGCGGCGCAGGCGCTCGTCCGGCGACGGGATGCCGACCTGCCGAGCGCGTCGCGCGCGCGTGCGCGCGCGGTCTGCGCCGACACCGGGTCGTGGGCGCGGACCGCCTCGATCATCTGCGTGTCGATGCGCAGCACCGGGTTGAGCGTCATCATCGGATCCTGGAAGATCATCGCGATGCGGTTGCCGCGAATCGAGCGCCATCTCCGCGGGCGCGAGCGTCCGCAGATCGCGGCCCTTGCAGCAGGATGCTGCCGGCGACGATGCGCCCGGGCGGATCGACCAGGCCGATGATCGAGAAGCCGGTCACCGACTTGCCCGAACCGGATTCGCCCACCAGCCCCAGGACGCGGCCGGCGTGCGACCTCGAAGCACACGTCGTCCACCGCCTTCACCACGCCGTGCCGGGTGAAGAAGTGCGTGCGCAGATTCTCGATCTTGATCGTCGGCGCGAGCATGGCGACGGCGCTCAGCGCTGCAGCCGCGGGTTGAGCACGTCGCGCAGCTGGTCGCCGACCAGGTTGATGCTCACGATCGTGACGAGCAGCGCGATGCCGGGGAAGAAGCTGATCCAGTACTTGCCCGAGAGCAGGTAGGTGAAGCCGTTGGAGATCAGCAGCCCGAGCGACGGCTCGGTGATCGGCAGTCCGAGGCCGAGGAAGGACAGCGTCGCCTCCAGCGTGATCGCCGCGCGCCACCTGCACCGTGGCGACCACGATCAGCGGCGGCAGGCAATTCGGCAGCAGGTGCCGGAACACGATGCGCCGCGTCGGCAGCGCCAGGCAGGCGGCGGCGTCGATGTACTCCTTGCGCCGCTCGACGAGCGCCGAGCCGCGGACGGTGCGCGCGTAATACGCCCACTGCACCGCCACCAACGCAACGATGATCTTGTCCACGCCCTGGCCGAGGACGGCGAGCAGGATCAGCGCGATGAGGATCGCCGGAAACGACAGCTGAATGTCCACGACGCGCATGATGAGCGAATCGACCCGCCCGCCGAAGAACGCCGCGAGCAGCCCCAGCGTGGTGCCGAGCGCGAGCGCGCAGAGCGTGGACGCCACCCCCACGCCGATGCTGATCCGCAGGCCGTAGAAGATCGCCGACAGCATGTCGCGCCCTTGGTCGTCGGTGCCCAGCCAATAGGTGAACTTGCCGTCGGCCGCTTGGGCGCCCGGCGGCAGGCGGCTGTCCATCACGTCGAGCTGCGCGAGGTCGTAGGGGTTCTGCGGCGAGATGAGCGGCGCGAACAGGGCCGTGGCCAGGATCACCGCGAAGAGCACGAGGCCGACGAGCGCGATGCGGCTCGCGGCAAAATCCGCGACGATGCGGTGGAAAGGCGTTTCCTCCGCTGCGCCCGAAGCAGTCACAGAGGAGACAGAGGAATTCGTGCCCGGTGCGGAGGTCGGCGTTTCGACGCTCATTTCTGTGCGCTCCGTGCTTCTCCGCGATCTCTGTAGCCCGTAGTACGCGAAGCTAGGCCTTCGCGTCAGCGAGACGCACCCGCGGATCGAGCAGCGAGTAGGCGAGGTCGACCAGCAGGTTGATCACGATGAAGAAGGTCACGATGATCAGCAGGTACGCCACGATCACCGGCCGGTCGAGCACGTGGATGGAGTCGATGAGGAGCTTGCCCATCCCGGGCCACGCGAAGATCGTCTCGGTGACGATCGCGAAAGCGATCAGCGTGCCGAACTGGAGGCCGGTCACGGTCACGATCGGGATCGAGATGTTCTTAAGCACGTGCACCCCGATCACGCGCGCGTCCGACAGTCCTTTCGCGCGCGCGAACTTGACGTAGTCCTGCACCAGGGCTTCGCGCGTGCCCGCGCGCGTGAGCCGGATGACGAGGGCCAGGTTAAACAGCGCGAGATTGATCGCCGGCATGATCAGGTGCTTGATGCCATCCCAGGAGAGAAACGACACCGGGACGCCGAGAAGCACCTCCGTCGGTCCGCGACCGCTCGACGGCAGCCAGCCGAGGTCCACCGAGAACACCATGATCAGCATCAGCCCGACCCAGAATGTCGGCAGCGAGAAGCCCAGGATCGAGCCGGTCATGATGGTCTTGCCGGCAACCGAGTCGGGCTTTAGTCCCGCCCACAGTCCGAGCGGGATGCCGAACACGATCGCGATCAGCATGGCCGTGACGGCGAGCTCCAGCGTGGCCGGCATGCGCTCGAGGATCAGCTGAAGCGCCGGGACGTTGAAGACGAACGACTTGCCGAGATCGCCGAGGACCGCCTGCTTCAGGAACACCAGGTACTGCTCCCAGAGCGGCTTGTCGAGGCCGAGCCCCTTGATCGCGCGCTCGATGTCCGCCTGGTCGGCGTTTGGGTTGATGAGGATATCGACCGGGTTGCCGATCGCGTACACGCCGACGAAGACGAGCAGCGACATCACGAGCAGCACCACGACACTCTGCGTCGCGCGGCGGATCAGGTAGACGAGCACGCGCCCGGGTCCGGCTACTGCGCGCGGAACTGGTAGGCCAGGGTCAGCTCGTCGGTGCGCGCGGTGTAAGCGAGTCCCTTGCGCATCGCCCAGCTCGTCGACTGGTGGTGGAGCGGGATGACCGCGTGGTCCTGCATCGCCACCGTCATCGCATCCCGCGCAATGGCCTCTCGCTTGCCTTCGTCCAGCGTGGCAAGCGACTGGGTCACGAGGCTGTCCACGCGCGGGTTCGAGTACCGCCCCCAGTTCCAGGTGCCGAATCCCTTCTCGGCGTCGAACGTCGCGACCAGAGTGCGTAGCGCGAGGTTGCCGGCGAACGAGCCCCAGCCGAGCATCGCCACCCCGAACTCCTGGTTGCGCGCCTTCACGAAGTAGACGTTCGCCGGCGCCGTCTCGACGCGCATCGTGATGCCGGCGCGGGTGAGCATCTGCGCGAGCGCCTGCGCCAGCCGCTCGTCGTTGACGTAGCGATTGTTCGGCGCGTTGAGAACCGCCGAGAAACCGCTCGGAAAACCCGCCTCCGCGAGAAGCTTCTTCGCGCCATCCGCGTCGAACGGCTCGGGCTTGAGCGCGGGCGCGTAGCCGAATACCGTCGGCGCGACGAGGTTCGATGCGGGCACCGCCGCGCCTTCCATCACGCGTTCGACGATCCCCTGCCGGTTCACCGCCATCGAGACCGCCTTGCGGACGCGCGCGTCCTTGAACGGATTGCGGTCGAGCGGTCGCCCGGATTTGTCCGTGACGCCGGGCACGCGGTCGCGAAACTGATCGAGGTGCAGGAAGATCGTCCGCCAGGACATCTTCTGCACCACTTGGAAGTTGGCGTTGCCACGCAGCTTCGCGAGATCCGCAGTCGGAACCTGCTCGATCGCGTCGACGTCGCCCGAGAGCAGTGCGGCGATCCGGGCGGGATCGTTCGTCATGATCCGCAGCGTCAGCTTGTCCCACGCCGGCCGCGCACCGGCGTACTGCTCGTGGCGCGCCAGCTCCACGCGGTCGCCGCGCTTGAAGGCGACGAAATAGTAGGGCCCGGTGCCGATCACACCCTTCCCCTGGTTGAACTCCTCCGGCCTGACGCCGGAGGCCGCGCGCTTCGACACGATGAACACCGAGTTCATGTCGTAAGGGACCATCGCGTACGGGCCCGCGGTCTTGAGCCTCACCGTGTAGCGGTCGACGACCTGCTTCGCCACGAGCGGCCGCGTGAATGGCACGAAAGAGCCCGGACTGTTCACGATGGTCGCGGGGCGTTCGAGCGAGTACACCACATCCTCCGCGGTGAGTTCGGAGCCGTCGTGGAACTTCACGCCGCGCCTCAGCTTGAACTCCCAGGTCGTCGCATCGACGGCCTTCCAGGACTCGGCGAGGCCGGGCACGAGCCGCGCGTTGTCGTCCAGGCGAGTGAGCGCGTCGAACACATGCCACGCCACCAGATTGTTCGGCTGGAGGTTCACGAAGTGGGGATCCATCGACGTCACGTCGGCGGCGAGGGCGATCCGCAGGTCGGCGGCGGCGACCGGCGGGGCGAGCGCGAAGTCAAGCGCGAAGGCGAGCGCAGCGGCGAGCGTGGCGAGGGAGCGCATGGCGACCTCAAGGTAGCAACGTCGCGATTGTAGTGGAGGCCCGCGGCAGCCGTAACAGGCGCGGTAACATTCGCCGCATGAAGCCGCTTTGTTCACTGACCGACGACGCGCGGCGCGAGCTCGCGCAGATCGGCCCGAGCTGGGGCCGCGACATCCAGAAGCACCGCGACCGCGTCTTCGCGCTGTACGGCGGGTTGCTCGAGCGCGCGCCGAAGGCGGGGATCGACGTCACGCGCGACGTGCCCTATGCGGCGCACGCCAGGCAGCGCCTCGACGCTTTCCGGCCGGAAGGCGCGCGCGACGCGGACGTCGTGGTGTTCGTGCACGGCGGCGCGTTCGTCCGCGGCGACAAGCGCGCGACGCCCGAGGTCTACGACAACGTGCTGTACTGGTTCGCGCGGCAAGGCTGCGTCGGGTTCAACATCGAGTATCGACTCGCGCCCGAGTCGCGGTACCCGGGTGGTGCGACCGACGTGGCGCTGGCGGTCGCATGGGTGCGCTCGCACGCGCGCGAGCACGGCGGCGACCCGGGGCGGATCTTCCTGATCGGCCACTCGGCCGGCGCGACGCATGCCGCCGCGTATGCGTGCGACCCGGTGGTCCGGCCGGCCGAGGGCCACGGCCTGGCCGGCCTGGTGCTGATCAGCGGTCGGCTGCGCGCCGACGCGCGTCCGGACAATCCCAATGCGGCGGCCGTAAAGGCTTACTTCGGCGACGACGAGTCGCTGTACGAGGCGCGCTCACCGGTCACGCACGCTGCGCACCTCGACGTCCCGGTGTTCATCGCGATCGCCGAGCACGAGAACCCGCTGCTCGACGTGTACGGCGCCGAGTTCCTCCACCGCGTGAGCGCGGCCCGCGGGCGGGCGCCGCGCTTCATGCGCCTGCCCGACCACAACCACATCTCGATCGTGGCGCACTTCAACACCGAGGAGGAAACCCTCGGCCGGGAGATCCTGGAGTTCTTCGCGGCGGGCCGCTGAGCGGTGTCGAAAAAATTCGGGGGATACCTCCCCCTGCCCCCCTGGATCAGGATTGTCGAAAATCGGGAAACCGATTTTCGACAGTCCACCAACTATTGCGGCCGGAACAAGAACGCGAGCGTGTACTCGTCGGTGCGAGGCGTGTACGTGATCCCTTTCTTCGTCGCCCAGGTATTGATCTGGTGATGGATCGGGATGATGCCGAGCTCGGTCATCGCGATGCCCACTGCCTCCTGGATCATCTTCTCGCGTTCTTTGTCGTCGATGGTCGCGAGCGCCTTGTCGAGCAGGGCGTTCACCCTGTCGTTGTCGTAGCGGCCCCACGCGAACTCGCCCCACCCCTTCTCGGGGATGTAGGTCACGAGGTGCGCGCGCAGCGGCGACGACGCCTCGGCGGTCGAGGCGCCCCAGCCGAGCATCGCGAAGCTGAACTCGAGCTTGCGCGCACGGCTGAGGTACGGGCCCATCGGCAGCGTCTCGACCTTCGTCTGGATGCCGACGCGCGTCAGCATCGTCGCGACCGTCTGCATGATCTGGTCGTCGTTGACGTAGCGGTTGTTAGGGCCGTGGATCGTCAGCGCGAAGCCGTCCGGGTAGCCCGCCGCCGCGAGCAGCTTCCGCGCGCCGACGGGGTCGTACGCGTCGGGCCTGAGCGCCGGGTTGTGGCCGAACATCGGGGCCGGCACCAGATTCGCCGACGGCACCGACAGCCCTTCCATCAAGTGGTCCCTGATCGCGTTGCGGTCGATCGCCTTCGAGATTGCCCGGCGCACGCGCACGTCCATCAGCGGGTTCTTGTCGAGCGGCTTGCCGGTCTTCTTGTCGAACACGAACGGCGACTTGTCGCGGAACTGGTCGACGTGGAAGAAGATGATCCGGTGGGAGGTTTTGGTCGAGGTTTGGAAGTTCGCGTTCGTCTTGAGCTTGGCGAAGTCCGCGGTCGGGATGTTCTCGATCGCGTCGACGTCGCCTGACAGCAGTGCGGCCACGCGGGTCGGGTCGCTCGAGATGATCCGGAATGTCACCTTGGTCCACGCCGGCTTCGGGCCCCAGTAGGCGTCATTCCGGGCGAACTCCACACGGTCGCCGCGCTTGAAGGACACGAACTTGAACGGCCCTGTCCCGTTCATCGCCTTGCCGGAGTTGAAGTCCGCGGTACTCGCCCCCGTCGCGGTCTTCTTCGACACGAGGTAGATCGTAGAGATGTCGTTCGGCAGCTGGGGCGCAGGC
The DNA here is from genome assembly GCA_963747775.1 of uncultured beta proteobacterium. Taxonomy (GTDB): domain Bacteria; phylum Pseudomonadota; class Gammaproteobacteria; order Burkholderiales; family SG8-39; genus JAGVSZ01. Next base: position 19,700 of record CAVVGT010000007.1, on the reverse strand, counting down.
GCGGGCGTGATGAAGCGGATCGTGAGCGGATCGACGACCTGTACCTCCTTGATCGCCTTCGTGTAGGTCGTGAACGGCCCCGGCGAGTCGGGGATCTTGCCGACGCGATCGATGGAGAACGCCACGTCCTCCGCGGTGAAATCCGAGCCGTCGTGGAACTTCACCCCCTTGCGCAGCTTGAATTCCCAGGTGGTCGGGTTGATCGCCTTCCAGGACTCGGCTACCCCGGGGATGAGGCGTGAGTCGGGATCGAGGGTGATCAGCTTCTCGAAGACGTGCTCGGCGATGTTGTTATTCGGGAAGAGGTTGACGTAGTGCGGGTCCATCGACGTCACGTCGGCGCCCATGGCGATGCGGAGTTCCTGCGATTGGGCGGTGGGCGAGAGGGCGATGGAGAGGCCGACGGCGAGCGCTGCCAGCAGCGTGCGGAGAGTGTTGGACATGTTGTGGTCCCCGTGAGATGGCTTTCGGCGGGGATTATAGGGCGTGATGCACCCCAGCCATGACGACGGACAGTCGATGTGGCGTTCTCGCTAAATGGGACCGTCGTTCGCGACATTGCGGCGAGAGTATGATCCGCAAGCCTCGCGAAGAGACACAACACAGGAGGAGATCATGCCCACCCGCATCGCAACGTTCGCCCTGCTGACTGCCGCCGCTCTGCTCACTGCCTGTGCAACCGATAGCCGCATGACCTCGGGCAAGCCCGAATACATGGTCGTCGGCGTCGACAACAAGATCACCTGGGGCGACGATGGCAAGCCCCAGTTCCTGCCGCCGGGAAAGGACTCGGTGACGATCGTCGACATCGGCTCCGACCCCGCGAATCCGCGGGTCGTCGCCAACCTCCCGCTGATGAACTCGATCTTCGGTCCGCCGACCAACCTGGCGATCACGCCGAATGGGCAGATCGCGCTGGTCGCGAACTCGATGGACTGGGTCGCCGACGGCGGCAACTGGAAGCCCGCGCCGGACAACAAGCTCTACGTCATCGATCTCACGACCAACCCCCCCACGCGCATCGACACGGTCGCGGTCGGCAAGCAGCCCTCCGGCATGTCGATCAACCGCGCCGGGACGCTCGCGCTCATCGCCAACCGCGCCGACAACTCCATCAGCGTGCTCGCGATCCAGGGCAAGCAGGTCAAGCTGGTCGACACCGTCGTGATCGGGGAGCACGTCGCCCACGTCGCGTTCACGCCCGACGGCAGGCGCGCGCTCGCCGGCAAGTTCCCGGGGCACAAGGTTGCGCTGCTCGAGGTGGACGGCCAGAAGGTGACCTATACCAAGCGCGATCTCGCGGTAGGGCTGTGGCCGTACAACTTCGACGTCACGCCCGACGGCAAGCTCGCCCTCACCGCCGACAACGGCAACAACGGCGGTTCCGACGGCAACGTGGACACGGTCTCCGTGATCGATCTCGAGGCGCAGCCGCCGCGCGTGATCGACAAGGTCGTGGTCGGAGACGCGCCGGAGGGCTTCGCGGTCAGCCCGACCGGCAAGCTCGCCGTCGCGGTGCTGCTGCGCGGCTCGAACAACGCGAAGACCGAGTGGTTCTACAATCGCAACGGCAGCGTCGTGGTCCTGAAGATCGACGGCAAGAAGGTCACGAAGGTCGGCGAGGTCGAGGTGCGCGGTCTGCCCGAGGGTGCGGTGTTCAGCCCCGACGGCCGCTGGCTCTACGTCGGCAATTTCATGGACAGCGACATCTCGGTGCTGCGCGTCGACGGCGACACCGTCACCAATACCGGCACGCTGGTGAAGCTCCCCGGGAAGCCGGCCTCGATGCGCGGAAGAACGCAGTAACGGGCGCGGGCCGAAGGGGACGCCGCCTGCGCGGCGCCCCCAGGCGTGCGGCGGATCGAACGCAATCTAGTCAAGGTCCGGATATCGCTGGAGACAAATGCATGCTGGAGCGATTGACCCTCGTATTCGCCGCCGCGAGCATCTTCGTGAGCGCACCGGTGCACGCGCAGTCGTATCCCTCGCAACCGATCAAGTTCATCGTGCCGTTCACGCCTGGCACCGGCATGGATACGATCGCGCGCACGGTCGGCCCGAGGCTCGCGCAGCGGGTCGGGCAGCCCGTCGTCGTCGAGAACCGCCCGGGCGCGAGCGGCAACATCGGCGCCGAGGCGGTCGCGCGGTCGGCTCCCGACGGCTACACGTTGCTCGTCGGCGCGAACACGATGCTGATCGCGGCGAACCTCTACAAGAACGTGCCATTTGATCCGATCAACGATTTCGCGCCGCTCACCCTCGCCGCCTGGGGCACGCTGCTGCTCGTCGCGAACCCGAGCGCGAAGATCGACAGCGTCGCCGATCTCGTGGCGCAGGCCAAGGCGCAGCCCGGGAAGATCGCGTATTCGTCGCCCGGCATCGGCACGCCGCATCACATGTCGATGGAGCTCTTCAAGGAACGGACCGGCATCGACGTGCTGCATGTCCCCTACAAAGGCAGCGCGGGCGCGCTCACCGACCTGCTGTCCGGTGCCGTGAGCGTCGGGTTCGTGCCGGTACACGTCGCCCTGCCGCTGGTGAAGGCCGGAAAGCTGAAGGCGCTCGCCGCAGGCAGCCCGAAGCGCCACCCCAACGCACCGGATGTCCCGACGCTCGACGAGCTCGGCTACAAGGATGTCGACGTCGAGATGTGGTACCCGATCCTCGCGCCGAAGGGCACGCCGGAGGCGATCACGGCCCGGCTCGCCAGCGAGCTACGGGCGATCCTGAGCGAGCCCGATGTCAAGGCGACCTTCGACAAGGTCGGGCTCGACGTCGCCATCTCGACCCCCGAGGAGCTGCGTGCGCTGATGCAGCGCGACTACCCACGCTGGGCCGAGGTGATCCGGAAAAACCGGATCGCCGCAGAATAGCCGCGGCTCGCGAGCATCCATCCTCGCCGCGAGCGCGAGCCTGCTTCGGGGAGCTGCGGGATACGACGTTCGCGCCGAGCCGCGATTCCGGAGGACCATCCGGTCCGAGCGAGGCGCTCCGCCGCGCCTTCAGGCGTACAGCGGATCGAAAGTGATGTAGCTCCACTCGCGCGCGATCGCGCCGTCGGACGCCACCAGCCGCAAGAGGCTCGGCCGATTGGCCTTGGCCCACAGGCGCGCGTAGTTGAGCGCGAGCTCGCGGTTCGCGAAGAAGTGCGGACTCTGCGCCGATGACTCGAGGCGGATGGTCCAGCCGTACGGGTCCGTGGGCGCGACGGTGAAGACCTTGACGCCGGCAGCAACTGCCATGTTGTGTTCTCCCTATCCGTGCGGGAGACAAAGCATCAGACGGGCCAGACCGGTCGGCCGGGACCGGCAACGTGTGCTAGTTCACGGGCGGCGCGATGACGCAGCGCGATGAGCGTGCAATCCGGCACCGCTCGATGCATGCCGGCGGCGCGACGGGTGACCGCCCGGGTCAGGTCGTCGACGCTTCTGGGCAGTTCGGCGCGCGGAGCGCAGTCCGGTATCCTCTCGCGCTGCCAACCTCCTGATCGTGAGCCCGCCGCCGATGCGATCGATCCTCGCCCGCCTGCTCCCGCTGGTTTTGCTCCCGCTCGTTTTCTTCGCACCGGTCGCCGCGCTCGCGCAGACGATCACGATCGGCCTCGCTGCCGACGTGACCTCGATCGATCCGCACTTCCACGTGCTCGGGCCCAACCAGAACATCGCGGAGCACGTGTTCGAGACGCTGGTCGCGAAGGACGCGCGCCAGAGGCTGAAGCCCGGGCTCGCAGAATCGTGGCGCGCGATCGACGACACGACCTGGGAGGTGAAGCTGCGCCGCGGCGTGAAGTTTCACGATGGCTCGGACTTCACTGCGGAGGACGTGGTGTTTTCGCTCGCGCGGCCGGAGGCGATCAAGAACTCGCCGTCGTCCTTCACCGTGTACACCAAGGCAATCACCGGGACGCAGGTTGTCGACCCGTACACCGTGCGCCTCAAGACCGCCGCACCGTATCCGTTGATGCCGAACGATCTGTCGGTCGTGCCGATGGTGTCGAAGAAGGCCGCGACCGGCGCGAGCACCGAGGACTTCAACGCGGGCAAAGCCGCGGTCGGCACCGGGCCGTACAGGTTCGTGCGCTGGGCGAAGGGCGACCGGATCGAGATGGTCCGCAACGACGCGTACTGGGGCGCGAAGGCGCCGTGGGAACGCGCGACCTTCCGGCTGATTACCAACGACCCGGCGCGCGTGGCGGCCCTGCTGTCGAACCAGGTGCAGGTGATCGAGGCAGTGCCGACGGCCGATCTCGCGAGGCTCAAGACGAACGCGGACATCGCCGTGCATTCGTCGATCTCGTACCGGCTGATCTATCTGCACCTCGACTCCGATCGCGACAAGTCGCCCTTCGTCACCGACAAAGCCGGCAAGCCGCTCGACCGCAACCCGCTCAAGGACGTACGCGTCCGCAAGGCGATCTCGAAGGCGATCAACCGGCCGCTCATCGTCGAGCGCGTGATGGAGGGCGCGGCGGTTTCGACCGGCCAGCTCATGGCCGACGTCTTCTTCGGCTATACGCCGAAGCTCAAGCCCGAGGCCTACGACCCGGAAGGCGCGCGGAGGCTCCTCGCCGAGGCGGGCTGGCCCGACGGGTTCGGCCTCACGATCCACGGCCCCAACGACCGCTACGTGAACGACGAGCGCGTGGCGCAGTCGCTCGCCGGCATGCTCACGCGCGCGGGCATCGCGACGACGGTCGTGACGATGCCTTCGTCGGTGTACTTCTCGCGCGCGAACCGGCTCGAGTTCAGCATGATGCTGGTCGGCTGGGGCGCCGACACCGGCGAAGCGTCCTCGCCGCTCAAGGCTTTGCTCGCGACGTACGACCGCGAGAAGGGCCTGGGCACGACCAACCGCGGGCGCTACTCGAACGCGAAGATGGACGCGGCGCTAGTGCAGGCGCTCGCAACGGTCGACGATCCGAAGCGCGAGCGGTTCCTGCAGGAGGCGACCGAGATCGCAGTCGGCGACCTCGGCATCATCCCGCTCTATCACCAGGTCAACGTGTGGGCGACGCGCAAGGCGATCGGCTACGCCCCGCGCACCGACGAGCGGACCTATGCATTCGAGCTGAATCCGCGCTAGGCGACCCGGGTGGCGGCGAGACCGCTGGTAGAATGCGCGCTCCATGAGTCTCTCGCCCGTCCCCGAAATCATCGACGAGATCCGCGCCGGCCGGATGGTGATCCTGGTCGACGACGAGGATCGCGAGAACGAGGGCGACCTCATCTTCGCGGCCGAGTTCGTCACGCCGGAGAAGATCAACTTCATGGCGAAGCACGGCCGCGGGCTGATCTGCATGCCGATCACCGAAAGCCACGCGCGCCGGCTGAACCTGGCACCGATGGTGGCCGCGAACCGCTCGGTGCATGGCACCAACTTCACCGTCTCGATCGAAGCGGCGAGCGGCGTGACCACCGGCATCTCGGCAGCGGATCGCGCGCACACCGTCCGCGTCGCTGCCGCCGCGACGGCGAAGTCCGACGACATCGTGCAGCCGGGCCACATCTTCCCGCTGATCGCCCAGAACGGCGGCGTGCTGGTGCGCGCGGGACACACCGAGGCGTGCTGCGACCTGGCGCAGCTCGCCGGCCTGTACCCGGCCGCGGTGCTGTGCGAGATCATGAAGGACGACGGCACCATGGCGCGCCTGCCGGACCTCGTCGAGTTCGGCCAGGCGCACGGCCTCAAGATCGGCACCATCGCCGACCTGATCCACTTCCGCAGCCAGACCGAGTCGCTGGTCAAGCGCGTCACCGAGCGCACCATCGAGACGGCGCACGGCCCGTTCCGCCTCATCGCCTTCGTCGAGAAGCTGTCCAGCGCGGCGCACCTCGCGCTGGTGCGCGGCGAGATCGATCCCAAGGGCGAGACGCTCGTGCGCGTGCACGAGCCGCTCAGCATCCTCGACCTCCTCGACGCCGGCACCGGCACGCACTCGTGGTCGCCGAACGAGGCGCTGGCGCGCATCGCCGCCGAAGGGTGCGGCGTGCTCGTGCTGCTGAACTGCTCGGAGAGCGCCGGACAGCTCATCGAGCGCGTGTCCGAGCCTGCGAAGCCGTCGACGCCGTCGCGCACAAGCCTGCTCACCTACGGCATCGGCGCGCAGATCCTGCGCGAGCTGAAGGTCGGTCGCATGCGCGTGCTCGCCGCCCCGCGCAAGATGCCGAGCATGGCCGGCTGGGAGCTCGAGATCGTCGGCTACGAGAGCCCGGTCCGGACGGGCGCCCAATGAACGCGACCCGATGAACGAAATTACGGCGAGCCTCGACGGCACGGGGCTGCGCATCGGCATCGTCCGCAGCCGCTTCAACGAGGAGATCGGGCGCGCCTCGCTCGAGGCGTGCCTCGTGCGGCTGATGGAGCTCGGCGTGCACGAGCGCGACGTCACCGTCCTCAGCGTGCCGGGCGCGCTCGAGGTGCCGCTCGCGCTGCAGAAGCTCGCCGGCACCGGCCGCTACGACGCGCTGATCGCGCTCGGCGCGGTGATCCGCGGCGAGACGCTCCACTTCGAGATCGTGTCGAACGAGTCCGCGGGCGGACTCGGCCAGGTCCAGCTCGACACCGGCGTGCCGGTCGCCAACGGCATCCTGACCACCGACACCGATGCGCAGGCCGAGGCACGCGCGCCGGTGAAGGGCGGCGATTGCGCCGAGGTCGCGGTGGAGATGGCGAACGCCCTGCGCGCCATCGAGCGGCACCACAAGTAGCCCGGGGCGCCCATGAAATCCGCACGGCGCCGCGCGCGCGAGCTACGCGCTGCAGGGCCTTTACCAATGGCAGGTCGCCGGCAACACGGTGGCCGACATCCGCGCGCACCTCGCGGCGGACGCACACTTCGCGAAGGCCGATAGCGAGTACTTCGCGCAGCTCCTCGCCGGGACGATCGGGGCGGCCGAGGACCTCAAGCAGGAGATCGCGCCCGCCCTCGATCGCAAGGTCGAGGAGCTCTCGCCCGTCGAGCGCGGCATCCTGCTGCTCGCGGCCTGGGAGCTGAAGCACGCGCCGGAGATCCCGTTCCGGGTGGTGATCAACGAGGCGATCGAGCTCGCCAAGGACTTCGGCGGCACCGACGGGCACAAGTACGTGAACGGCGTGCTCGACAAGCTCGCGCCGCGTCTGCGGCCGACCGAAAGGCAACGTACCTAGCCCGGCTTCCATGCCGTCCGAGTTCGAGCTGATCGCGAAGTACTTCACCCGTCCCGCGCGCACGGCGGCGCTCGGCGTGGGGGACGACTGCGCGCTGGTCCGCCCGCCGGCGGGCCTCGTGCTCGCGTTGACGACCGACACCCTCGCCGAGGGCACGCACTTCCTGCCGGGCGCCGATCCGCGCCGACTCGGGCACAAGTCGCTCGCGGTGAACCTCTCCGACCTCGCGGCCATGGGCGCCGATCCGCGCTGGTTTCTGCTCGCGATCGCGCTGCCCGACGTGGACGAGGCGTGGCTCGAGGCGTTCGCGGCGGGAATGTTCGGGCTTGCCGAGGCGAACGCGATCGAGCTCGTCGGCGGCGACACGACGCGCGGACCGCGCACGATCACCATCACGGCAATCGGCACGCTGCCGCCGGGGTACGCGCTGCGACGCGACGCCGCTCAAGCCGGCGACGACGTGTGGCTTTCCGGGTCCACGGGCGACGCCGCGCTCGGGCTCGCGCATCTCAAGGGAAAGATTGCCCTCACGCCGGAGGCCGCGGCACGCTGCATCGCCCGGCTCGAGCAGCCCGCACCGCGCGTCGCGCTTGGCCAGCGCCTGCGCGGCGTCGCGGCGGCGGCGATAGACGTCTCCGACGGCCTGCTCGCGGATCTCGGTCACATCCTCGAGTGCTCGAAGCTCGCCGCGGAGATCGACTATGACAGCCTGCCGCGGTCCGCGGACCTGCGCGCGTGCGCGGACGCCGCGCTTGCCGACGCGTCCCTGCTCGCGGGCGGCGACGACTACGAGCTCGTGTTCACCGCGGCGGCGGACCGGCGCGCAGCGGTCGAAGCGGCCGGCCGCGCCGCGGCCGTGGCGGTGACGCGCATCGGCCGCATCATCGCGGGCGCCCCGGAGGTGCGCCTGCTCGATCGCGCCGGGCAACCGCTCCGCGTCGAGCGGCTCGGGTTCGATCACTTCCGATGAGCGCGCAGCCGACCTATCGTCCGACGGCCGACTTCCTGGTGCGCCACCCCGCGCACTTCGTCGCCCTGGGATTCGGGACCGGGCTGTCGCCGATCGTGCCCGGCACGTTCGGGACGCTCCTCGCATTCCCGCTCTACGCCATGGTCGCGCAGGTGCTCACGCCGTTGGGCGTCGCCCTCGCGATCGTCGGGCTTTTTGGCATCGGCATCTGGGCCTGTGGCCGGACCGGCCGCGATCTCGGGGTTCCCGACCACGGTGCGATGACCTGGGACGAGGTCGTCGCGTTCCTCGCGGTACTCGTTTTGACGCCGGAGGGACTGTGGTGGCAGGTGAGCGCCTTCATCGTGTTCCGGTTCTTCGACATGGCGAAGCCGCCGCCGATCCGCCATCTAGAGCGCGCCGTCAAGGGCGGCTTAGGCGTAATGGTGGATGACGTGGTCGCGGCGTTCTATACACTTCTCGTACTGGCCATCGCGAAACGCGTCCTGGGATGATGCTGGACTGGATCGCCAACCGGCTCGGCGAGCGGCTCAAGGAAAAGGGCTGGATGCTCGCGACCGCGGAGTCGTGTACCGGCGGCTGGGTTGCGCAGACCGTGACCTCCGTCTCGGGCAGCTCCGAGTGGTTCGACCGCGGCTTCGTCACGTATTCGAACGACGCCAAGCGCGAGATGATCGGCGTGCGCACGGAGACGCTCGATCGCCACGGCGCGGTGAGCGAGGAGACCGTGCGCGCGATGGCCGCCGGCGCACTCGCCGCGAGCCGTGCGCAGATCGCGCTCGCGATTACCGGCGTCGCCGGGCCGACCGGCGGTACGCCGCAGAAGCCGGTCGGCATGGTGTGCTTCGCTTGGGCGGTGCGCGGCGGCTCGTTGGACGCCACGACAAAGCATTTCGAAGGCGATCGCGAGGCGGTACGCCGCCAGTCCGTCATGTTCGGCCTGCAGGGTGTACTGGACCGATTGAGCGAGTGAGGCGGGGCGCTTGACTCTTGACGCTTGACGCTTGACTCTTGACTCGCTACCGGCACGGCGTAGGATTCCGACGAACTCCTCGACACGCTACGCAGATCGCCGGAGGGGAAGGCGAATGCCAGAACACACGGGCAGAGAAGATCATCTGCACGGCCTCTTCAAGGATATCGCCGACGCCATGGCGGACAGCGGACTTGAGCAACGAGACCCCGAGATGCGTGAACATCAGCCGGGTTGTCTTCTGCCAGTGCGCGTCAGTGTTTGCCTGGTCGGATTGAGCCATGGGCCGCATACCTCCCCTAATGACACCGCTCGCTTGCGCGAAGCCGTGTGAAAGACGGGAGCGTCGCCGGTCGCGACACCCCCAATGTCGCCGCCTCGCCCGATTGCTTGATCGTCGGATTCGAAGCTGATGATTTAAGCTAACATTGCAGCTTGGGAGGTCTTTATAAGACTTTCGGCTAGTTTCATGGAATGTTCTCTTTGAAATCGCTCGATTTTATCTTGACCGCCGCAATCAGGCGCTGAAGGAACGGCAATGGCTCTGTTCGATTTTCTCCGCCGGCGGTCCTCGATTCGCGATGCCGGCGCCCTTGCCGATTTCATCGACCGGAATGCCGCGTTCCTGGTGCAGAAAGGAATTCTACGAATATTCGCGCGCCCGCGCCGGGCATTACTCCAAGGTTCTATTCGCCGAATTGGGGTTTCGCGAAGAGATTGAAAATTCGCGCTGGCGCGCCTTTCCGCTCGGACGCGCGATGGTGGCGGAAATCGCGGAGGCGGTAATCGATTTGCAGATCGGCGGCGACCGGGCCCCCGGTCTCGATGCGGTCCGCGCTGCGACGCTCGCTGCATTCGACCGCTATCCGGTCCCCGCAAAGCTTGGCGCGGAGACCTGGCAGGCGCTGCGGGCCGAACTCGTGCGCCGATTGCAGCTCATCGGCCTGCACCCCCCCAAGCGGGCGATGGATATCCCGGTGCAATTTGCCGAGAGCTATTTCCAACTGATGCCGATTGACGAGGCTGCGCACCGCGGAGTTTCCGACGCTGACGAATTATCTCCAGGGTGACCAGCTGCAACATTCATGACGAGCTGACCCGTCGCCTCGACCGATCCGCCCTCGCCTCAACCCTGTTTGCGCGCCAGGCCTGAGGGCGGCGGCCCCAGGCCATTCGGGAACCTGTTGCAGGCGAAACGGGTTGACTTCGAACCGCTTGCATCGCAATTCCAATGCCATGCCACACCGGCGCATTATCAAGCGGACCAAATCGATCGGACGGAACCTTGCGGCGCGGGGGCAGAAATTTCCGTCAACGCTTCGACGACCTCGAGCATCGCCGTGAGTTGCTGCTCGCGCGTCTGGAAAATCTTCGCGTCGCCGGCCACGCGCATCCGGCTATCAGCCGGGTGTTGCGGCTGCTCAATCAGACGTTCAGAAAAGCGGCGATCTGGCAGCGCCTCGCCGTCTGAGCAGCGGATTGGCTGATCAATCTGATTGAGATTTCCGGGCCTATGGTCTGATCCGAATTCGGCATCGATCGACGCGAAAAGGGTTGACCTGAAGGCTCCCGAGGTCTCTGGGATTCTCCCGTGATTATTGTGATTTTTCAATAACTTATTGCGAGTTCTATCGACCTTTGACCTAAGACGAGTGGTGCAAAGACAGGGTGTTTGCCGCGCGTTTAGCTGCCGGCGGAACGGCAGCCTTCGGATCGAGATTCGTCGCGCGCGACCGTCTCCCATGATTTTGAATAAGGGACGAACGCCCATGACCACGCATGACCGTCAACGAAGTGAGGACGAGCGGGAATGTCAAGCGAAGAAAAGCTGGTGATCTTCGCCTCTCGCTCGGCACCGTCTTCGAATGGTACGATTTCTATATCTACGGAACGCTGGCGGCGATCCTGGCCGCGAAGTTCTTCTCCGGCGTCGCGCCGACCGCGGCTTTCATCTTCACGCTGCTCGCCTTCGCCGCCGGCTTTGCCGTGCGCCCCTTCGGGCGCTGATTTTCGGCCGGCTCGGCGACCTGGTCGGCCGCAAATACACCTTCCTCATCACCATGATCCTGATGGGGCTCGGCACCTTCTGCATCGGCCTGCTGCCGACCTATGCGAGCATCGGCATCGCCGCGCCGATCCTGTTGATCGCGCTGCGCCTCGTTCCAGGGCCTCGCGCTCGGCGGCGAATATGGCGGCGCGGCGATCTATGTCGCCGAGCACGCGCCGAAGAACCAGCGCGGCTATTACACCTCGTGGATTCAGACGACGGCCACGCTGGGTCTGTTCATGGCGCTGCTGATCATTCTCGGCATCCGCACCTGGATGGGCGAGACAGCCTTCGTCGGCACCGGCTCGATGACCGACGGCTGGCGCATCCCGTTCCTGCTCTCGGCCGTGCTGCTCGGGGTGTCGATCTGGATCCGGCTGAAGCTCGAACGAGTCGCCGGTCTTCCTGACGATGAAGGAGGAAGGCAGGAACTCCAAGACGCCGCTGACTCGGAAGCGTTCGGCGAATGGTCGAACGCCAAGATCGCCATCCTCGCGCTGCTCGGCGCGACCGCCGGCGAAGCCGTGGTCTGGTATGGCGGGCAATTCTACGCGCTGTTCTTCCTGACCCAGACGCTGAAGGTGCCCGGCGATCCCCGCAATCTGATGATCGCGACCGCGCTCGCCCTCGGCACGCCGTTCTTCATCTGTTCGGCATGCTGTCGGACAAGATCGGCCGCAAGCCGATCATCCTGGCGGGCTTCCTGCTGCGGCGGTGACCTACCTCCCGCTCTTCAAGGCGATCACCCACTTCGCCAATCCGAAGCTGGAAGCCGCGCTGCGGCCTCGCCGGTGACGGTGACCGCCGATCCGAGCGAGTGCTCGTTCCAGTTCAATCCGGTCGGCACGGCGAAATTCACCACGTTCCTGCGACATCGCGAAGTCCGCGCTGGTCACCCGCTCGGTGAACTACAAGAACGTCGAAGCGCCGAAGGGCACGGCCGGCGGTGGTCAAGGTCGGCGAGGAATCGATCCCGGTCACACCCCGAACTTCGCGAAGGTGCTCGGCCAGGCGATCACGGCGCATGGCTATCCGGCCGGCGCGAATCCGGCCGAGATCAACTATCCGATGACGATCCTGCTGCTCTCGATTCTCGTCATCTACGTGACGCTGGTCTATGCGCCGATCGCGGCCTGGCTGGTCGAATTGTTCCCGACCCGCATCCGCTATAGCGGCCTGTCGCTGCCCTATCACATCGGCACGGCTGGTTTGGCGGCTTCCTGCCGGCGACCGGTGTTCGCCATCGTCGCGGTCACCGGCAATATCTATCCGGGCTCTGGTATCCGGTCGTCATCGCGGCGATGAGCTTCGTCGTCGGCCTGATCTTCCTGCCGGAGACCAAGGATCGCGACATCACGCGATAGCCAAGGTTCGGACCGGCGAGCTATCGCGAGGGCGGCCCCGGCCGCCCTCGTTCTATTTCGCGCGCGGCGCGTGCCGGACCTCGACACGGCATTGCCGCTTCGTCGTATAGTCCGCGATACGGGACATTGGCCAGATACCGGCCAAGCTCCCGTTCGCGCCAGGCCATCGCGCCGGAGGGAAGAAATTAGGCCGGCTCTCAGCAACGCAACGCCACTGGTCGCGCTCGATGCCGTCGTGATCGACACCGAAACGACCGGGCTCAATCCGCGAAAGGCCAGGATCGTCGAGATTGCCGCGGTGACGATCGCCGGGGGGCGGATCGTGGAGACGCCGCAGCGGCGGCTCGTGCGACCGGACATACCGATTCCGAAATCGGTCAGCGCCATTCACGGAATCGACGACAGTATGGTGGCGGCAGAGCCGCCCTTTCGCGAGGTGTGGCCGGAATTCTCGACGCTGCTGCGGGACAGCGTCGTGATCGGCCACATTCTGGATTTCGACTTCGCAATCCTTCGGCGCGAATGCCGGCGCGCGAACTCGGCCTGGTTTGCTCCACTCGCGCTCGACACGAGGATCCTCGCCGAAATCGTCGAGCCGAAGCTGCCGAATTACAGCCTGGATGCAGCTTGCCGCCTGGCTCGGGGTCGAGATTTCCGGGCGCCATTCCGCCGCCGGTGACGCGCTGACGACGGCGCGCGTTTTCCAGGCGATGGTGCCGAAGCTGCGCGAGCGCGGATCCGCACCATTGCCGAGGCATCGACCGCGAGCCGCGCCTTTCCGATGCCCTACACGCGCAGCGGCGTCTGCGCTGGTCGGGTGTTTTGACGGGGCGCAAGCCGCCTGATGTCGAAGAGGCTTGCAGCGCATCGACAGCTATCCCGTACCGGCACCGGATCGCCCACGTCATGAGCCATCCGCCGCAATTCGTCGCCGGAGACACGGAGGCTCGCGAGGCCCTGACCCGCATGATGAAGCAGCGCATCTCGTCGCTTTTTGTGCCGCTTCGGAATCCGGAACAGACGCCAGGCCCCCGCACCGAATGCGGCATCGTCACCGAGCGCGACCTTCTGCGCGCGATCGCCGAGCATCAGGCGGCCGCTCTCGCCATGCCGGTCGAGCGGTTTGCCAGCCGGCCCTTGGTTGCCGTTCCCGCGCAAGCCTTCGTCTATCGCGCGGTCGGCCGGATGCACCGGCTGAAGACACGTCATCTCGGCGTGGTCGACGAGACCAACCGGATCATCGGCGCGATTTCAGCGCGCGACCTGTTGCGCCAGCGGGCCGGCGAAGCCGTCATGCTGGGCGACGAGATCGACCAGGCCGGCGACGTTCCAGCCCTCGCCACCGCCTGGGCCAAGGTTGCGCAGGTCGCCTCCTCCCTGCTTGCCGAGGGCCTCGGCGGACGCGACATCGCGGCCGTGATCTCGCGTGAAATCGGCGCCTTGACGCGGGAGCCGTCGTTATCGCGGAACGGCGCATGTTGGAATCCGGTCACGGGCGCGCCCCCGTCTCCCTACGCATTTGCGGTCCTTGGATCGGCCGGCCGCGGCGAAAGCCTGCTGGCCATGGACCAGGACAACGCGCTCGTTTTCGCCGAGGGCGAGCCCGACGGAGCCGAGGACAAATGGTTCGGGTTGATGGCGACGCATGTCGCCGACGTCCTGCACGAATCGGCGTGCCCTATTGCAAGGGCGGCGTCATGGCCAAAAACCCGCAATGGCGCGGCTCGACAAAGACCTGGTACACCCGCATTGCCGGATGGATCGATCGCTCCAGACCGGAGGACCTGCTGGCCGTCGACATTTTCTTCGACTTGCGCGGCGTTCATGGCGACGCCGAGCTGGCGGACAGGTTGTGGCGCAACGGCTTCGACGCCGCGCGAGGGCAGACCGGTTTTGCCAAGCTTCTCGCCGAGGCGGGAGGCCAGGTCGAGCCGGCGCTCGGCTGGTTCGGGTGGTTCAAGACCAATCCAGGGCCGCATCGATCTGAAGAGGACGGGACTTTTCGGCATCGTCACGGCCGCCCGCGCGCTCGCCATCCGCCACCACGTGGTCGAGCGTTCGACGCCGGCCCGGCTTGCGGGAGTGAAGGCGCTCGGGCTCGGCGCAGAAAGCGAGTTCAGCGACCTCGACGAAGCCCAAGCCGTCTTTCTCGACCTCATCCTGGCGCAGCAGCTCGACGACATCGAGCACGGACGGCCCGCCACCAACGCGATCGTCGTCAAGCGGCTGAGCAGAGCGCAGCGTGCACGGCTGCGCGCGGCGCTCGAACCGCTTGAGCATCTTGACGAATGGGTCCGGGACTTGCTGTTCAAGAACTGAAGACGATTGCCGCGTTGGCGCTCGCCACGCTATTGACATCCGCGCCCGCCCCCGTCTGTTGCGAACGAATTGCCAAGAGGAAATCGCGATGCCGCAGACTGTCATTGTGACCGGCGCCAGCAGCGGGATCGGCGCCGCGACGGCGAGGATGCTGGGCGCGTCGGGCGCGAGCGTGGTGGTGAATTATCTCACCGGCAAGCCGGGCGCCGAAGCCGTCGTCGCGGATATCAAGAAGTCCGGCGGTCGCGCGATTGCGGTTGCAGCCGACATGGCCTCGGAATCCGACATCGTCAGATTGTTTGAGGAATGCGACCGCGCCTTCGGCCCGCTCACCGGCCTCGTCAACAATGCCGGCATCAATTCGCCGAAGCTGCAGAAAATCGAAGACTACACGATGGACGAGATCATGGGCCTCCTGCGGGTCAACACAGCGGGCCTGCTGATCTGCTGCCGCGAGGGCGTGCGGCGCATGTCGACGAGAAACGGCGGCAAGGGCGGCAGCATCGTCAACGTCTCATCGAGTCGGCGCGCTGTCGGGATCGCCCGACCGCTTCATCCATTATGCCGGAACCAAGGGCGCGGTCGATTCCATGACCATCGGCATGGCGACCGAACTCGTGCGGCTCGGCGTGCGCGTCAACGGCGTGCGCCCGGGCATGGTCGACACCCCGATCCACGCCAAGACGGGACAGCCCAACCGC
Source organism: uncultured beta proteobacterium (assembly GCA_963747775.1). Classification (GTDB taxonomy): domain Bacteria; phylum Pseudomonadota; class Gammaproteobacteria; order Burkholderiales; family SG8-39; genus JAGVSZ01. The sequence continues at coordinate 4,180 of CAVVGT010000007.1, read as the reverse complement.
GTGCGGGACTTTCAGCACACCATGCCGCTCGGGCGCGCCGGCAGGCCCGAGGAAGTCGCGGAATCGATCGTCTGGCTGTTATCGGACAAGGCGATCATTCGTCACCGGCGCAATTCTCAACGTGATGGGCGGCGCGCGGTAGAGCACAATTCGGGAGCGGCGATCTTGCAGGTCATCTGGCGTCGCGACGGCCGCGAAACGGCGACCGCGTCAACCGCGTCAATACAAGCTAGCGCGCGCCAAGCAGTGCCGCACGCGGCCGAGATAGCCGTCGCGACCGAAGAGATTGGCCTGCAGCCATGCCCGCGCTCCGGTGTTGTCCTCGTCGCTGCTGCTGCGATGGAAGACGCTGATTCCCATCTGCAGATTTTGCGAGAGGAAAGCCCGCAGGCCGCCTTCCGACGCCCCAATAGGTCTTGTCGTGGTCGAGCTGGGCGATCTGGCTGGTGCGAGGCAAAACAATCTGATGCCGGTAGTCGACCTGCCGGTCGGCCGTCAGGTGAATGAAGGGGATCAAGGCGGTCCCGTTTTGCTGCGGCAGGACTGCGAAAAGCTTCAGGCCCGCTCCGATCGTCCAGATACTTCTGGGTCTCGTCACCGAATATGCCGCCGACGTTGTCGACATAGCCCTCGGCGGTCGTGTCCGAATAGGCGATGCGAATTGTCGGGTCGATATAGAATGAATTCTGTCGCACCGTGAGAGCCCACGGGACGGGCAGCGAGCGATCCCGACCAAAATAGTCGCCGGACAACGTGAAGACCCGTCCGAGCTCCGCGCGCGCGCCAACCCCGCGATTGTCGAACTTTCCGTGACGCACCGCCGGCAAGGCTCGAGATATGAGCGTCGCCCCAATTGTATTCGAAGCCGCCCACCAGATGCCAGGCGGAGTAGTCGTAGGAGAAATACAGGCCGAGACCGTTATCCTCGGAGCCCATTCTGCTCGACCCGATGGCGGTCGCCGATGACCAGCTCGATTGATAGAAGCCGCCGACCATCAGCCTCTGGTCGCGGGCCAGACCAAGATAGTTGCTGACGTCGAATCCCGCATAGGCCAATGACGTGACGGTATTCGTGCGCGTTGCCGGAAGGAGCGAGCTCGTGCCGTTGACCGATTGTGTCCAGGGGGCGTGACGGGTCGATTGGACCGTGATGGCAGGGTCGTGCTGGAGCCAGCCGATTATCGACAGCAGCATAAAGAGGGGCCCGGCTTCCTCGCCAATCCGGGTTGACGCTATGGAAGTATTATTGGTCGCCGCCGCCGGGACGCTCGCACCGAGCGCCGAGGCCGCAAGCAGCAGACCGAATACTGAGAACCGCATCCATCTGACCATGGCACACCCCCGCGCCTTGCCTGGCCAGCGTGCTATTGAGCAATCGCTCTCGCAGAACCGCCGCTCGAAATTTCGCCCCGCGCACGCCCCAGCTTCGCAACAAATGCTTGCGGCAATGAATTACGCGACCCCGCCCGGATTGCCGAGCGCCCTGCTGAAAGTCTGCCAAACCCTCGAGGTGACCGCAAGTGGGTCGCCAGCACCCTCAACCGCTCGTCGTCGCCGGCAGCGTCGTGATGACATTTCCCGCACGCCGCGGCGCCGCGGAGGCGGTGTTCTTTTTGTGCGCCTGCGGGCCATTCTCGACCTCCCTTCCCATGTTTCTGCCGGGAATGCAGGCCTGATTGCGAAGGTTGACGCGGCCTTCTGCGCGGCACAAAAGAAAGCCCGGCGGGCCATTGAAAATGTGCGTATGCGGCGGGGGCCCGGTTGCTCCCATTTTCTTCTCGTTCCGCAGCGATTAAGAAGACGGTCGAAAAACGGATTCGGTCGGCAATGGGGTGGCGCAAGACCCGCTTGCCATGTCAGCCCCGCTAAAGCCGGGTTAGCTCAGAGGTAGAGCAGCGGTTTTGTAAATCTAATGGGGCCGTCCCGTTCAATATCGACCTGTGCCGTTTTGTGCTTAGTTCGTTGACATTGTGACGGATCGCTCCGCTGTTTCGTGCCGTCTTGTTTTATCCTGTTTCGGGCAGTTCGGTGGCAATCGCGGTGGCAGAAATCCGCTCCGCCCGCGCCCGGTCAAGTCCAGCCACTCGCCGCGCGGCCGCAGCCTGCCAATCGTCGACCCGGCCATCAGGGCGCGGATTCATTGGAAAGGGCACAACGATAATTTCGTCCTCGTGACGGCTCTCGATGTGCGCCAGGACCAGCTCGCGCTTAACCACGGCTTTCATGACGAGCGGGGGCGGATATCGGTGCGCAAAACGCATCGCGAACCAGCAGGCGCAATCGCGATCCAGCGTCCAAGAAAAACCGCTTAAGAAGTGGGCCAGCGCACCGCTTCCGCCGCGCCATATTGGAAATGAGGCCGGCAAGTGGTCATTTGGAAATTGCGCGTACCTGAAGGCCGCAACGAGGCGGATCGGCCCCAGCGCGTTGAGGACAAATCCGTGATCGTGCTCGTAACCAGCGCGGAGCGCCCGCCCGCAGGACTTCAGCAGGGACGCGATGTTTGAAAAGCGCGGCGACGATATCTCCGCGCTGTGGGTTATGCGCCGCCCAGAGCAACCTTTCCGCGGCGTCCGGGTCACCGGCGACAACCGGCGCAATGAATTCCATTCCCCATTCCGGAGTGAGAGGCCGCAGATCATCTTCCAATGAGCGCTTTGGCATTCTTAGATTGCCTCAACTTAAGGGTCTTCCTGCCCCGCCGCGACGGGGATTGCCCGCGCGTTGATAGCGCCCGGCGTTTGAAGGTTCACTCAATGACCAACTCGCTCCGCTCTTAGCCGGCCATTGCGATCGACGCCGATATCGAATTGCACGCGAGAGCCGAGCGCGACGGCTTTCGACCGATCCTGAAACGCCGAAATATGCGCAAAGACCTCGATCCCATCGTCGCCATCGATCCAACCGAATCCGCGCTGCGCGTCCCACCATCGCACGCTGCCACGGATCGCGGTGTTGTCGGGCGACTGTAGGATCGCGGCGTGGCGCGCCTTGGCCCGGCCGGTGAGTAGGTCGACCCCGATCGAACCCACGCGGGCGCCGACTGGAACGTGACACGGCGCGCTCAGGAGATCACGGACGTGCAAAAACACGCTCGCGCCATCGTCCGAGCGGAGGAATCCGAACCCACGATCGCTCCAAAATTGCACCGTGCCTTGAAGCATCGGAGCCTCGATGTTCAATTCAGCGCCGCTGACCCGGCACGCATCTCCGACGGGTACTCGTTCGGGGTTGGCGCGTCTCCGCGTGGTAACTCGACGCCTGCGATCGCGCACGCGCCCTCGACGGCGGCGCGCAGCGCGCGCTCGTGCCAATCAAGGTCACCGATGCGCTTATCCCAAAGCTTTCCATTCGCGAAAATAGCCACGATCAATTTTGGACGCAGCCCGGCCGCGGTGCGCGCCCTGATGCGCATGATCCTATTCGCGATAGGATCCAACTCACGGTGCACCGCCATCAGCTTGTCATCCACCTCCTTGAAGCCGTTGCGCGCCTGCATCTTGCTCAGTTCATCGAGATATTCGTCGGTGCAATTTCCCTCGCCAGCGACCCATCCCGTCCTGGAAACCGCGTATTCGCGCGCTTCCTCAAACAAACCATTGTGCTCGGCGTTGATAAGCCGATGTTTCTCTAGGACCACTTCGAATTGTTTACCGAGGGCGATGAGCTCGGCATCAATGACGATGGCTGTGGACATCGCTTGACCTCCTGAAGCTGTGTGTGAAGCACCAGCCAGGCGGAATGCCGCTCAGTGTTTTGACAGAGAATTGATTTGGTCACGTCGCGCCTTCAGTCGGTGCGGGTGGCAAGTCGTCCGCCCCGTCGCTTGTAACGGCGGGGCGGGCGCACCAGAATCATCCGAGATTTGCCTGCAATGTGCAAGCCCCTTTCAGGAGCGGGCAAAGCCATACCCGATGAGTGCTCCAATCAAGAGCGTAGCGCCAACGCCGAGCCCCCACAGACCAACCCGGTACCATCGCTTTGGGTGGTAGATTTCGGTACCGTGAGAAGTTTCTGCTTTGATTTGCTCAACCCTGTTGTAGCCGTCCAGGGTGGCCATCGTCGCAAGTAATAACAAATGAAAGCAATTAAGAGAGTGGCATTCTTGTAAAAGAGCCATTCCGCTTTTGTAACGGCGCTCAGATTTTCTGCGAGTGAGACTCAACCAGCACATTGACTG
>CAVVGT010000006.1:0-655496 GCA_963747775.1 uncultured beta proteobacterium | reverse complement strand
GATGAGGACGGTGCAGGCGCCGCACACGCCACGCTCGCAGCCGAGGTGTGTGCCGGTCAGGCGCTGCGATCGCGCAGGAAATCGGCGAGGTGGGTGCGCGGCTCGACCAGCGCCTGCACGCGCTCGCCGTTCACCGTGAAATCGACGGTTTTCATGACTGGGCGATCGCCCGCTGCACGGCGGTGACGCGGAGCTTGCGCGCCGCGGGCCCGAGGACCGGCGCCACGCGCGCGAGCGCGGCGCCAATCATGTCGGCGCTCGCGGCTCCCTGCTCGGCGAGCGCGCGTGCCACAGTGTCGAGCGGCTGCGGCGCGCGCTCGAGCGCGCCGGCGAAAAGCCGCGCCACGCGCCGCTGCGGGTCGAGGAGGAGCGCGGCGGCGGCTTCGGGAAACTCGCCGGTCTTACGACAGAACTTGTAGTAGCCCCAGCGCGCGCCGGCGCCGAGCTTCGGCACTCGGATCGACTCGATGATCTCGTCGTCGGCGAGCTGAGTGGTGAACGCGGCGCTCATGAACGCGTCGGCCTTGATCTCGGCGTCCTCGACGGCCCGGCGACGCGCACCTGGGCATCGAGCGTCGCGAACACGAGCGGCCAGTCGGCCGCCGGGTCGGCGTGCGCGAGGCTGCCGCCCACCGTGCCGCGATTGCGCACCGCGCGGTACGCGATGACGCGCGCCACCCTGGCGAGCGGCTCGCAGCCGGCAAGCGGCCGGTCCTCGAGCTCGGCGTGGGTGACCGCGGCGCCGATGCGCCAGGCGTCGCCTTCGTCCACGATGCCTCTGAGTTCTTTTATTCTTGACACGTCGACCAGCAGTTTCGGCGGGCAAGCCGCAGGTTGAGCATCGGCCCGAGCGACTGGCCGCCTGCGATCGGCTTCGCTTCCCCCGCCCCGCTGCGCAGCGCGACGAGCGCCTCGCCCCAGATCCCGCGCGGGCGCAAGTAGTCGAACGCGGCGGGCTTCAACGCGGCCTCCCGCTTCGGGCGGCCCTAGCGCGCTCGATGGCGTCGAGGAAGCTTCTCCGGCGTAAGCGGCGTATCGCGTAAACTTCCACGCCCAAGGGGTCGAGGGCGTCGTTCACCGCGTTGAAGATCACCGCGGGCGGCGCGATCGCGCCGCCCTCGCCCATGCCCTTGATGCCCAGCTCGGTGTACGGCGAGGGCGATTCGAGGTGGAAGATGCGGATGTTCGGCACTTCCGTCGGCCCGGGAATCACGTAGTCGGCGAGCGTGGAAGCGTTCGGCTGGCCGTTCGCATCGTCCTGCTGCTCCTCGTACATCGCAGTGCCGATGCCCTGCGCGATACCGCCGATCGCCTGGTGCTCGACGATCGCGGGGTTGACGAGCGTGCCGCAGTCCTCCACCACCACGTAGTCGAGGATCTCGACCTGGCCGGTGTCCGGATCGACCGCGACCGCGACCGCGTGCGAGGCGTAGCTGAAGGCGCCGGTGTCGCGCTTGGGCTTGAAGGCGAGCGACGCCTCCAATCCCTGCCTGTCGACGTTATCGGGCAGGCGCTCCGGGCGCATGTACCAGGCCTCGGCGATGTCGCTCAAGCTTACGGAGCCGGAGGGGACCGACCACCCTGCCGGGCTCGAAGCGGCACTCGGACTCGGGAGACTTCAGAAGATGCGCGCCGATGCGAACGAAGCGCGGGATGAGCTCCTTGCACGCATTCACCACCGCGCCGCCCGACATGACCATCGAGCGCGAAGCGTAGGTGCCGGTCGAGAACGGCGTGGTGCCGGTATCGCCGTGCACCACCTGCACGCGCGCGACGTCGATGCCGAGCACCTGGTGCGCGAGCTGCGCCATCGTGGTTTCCATGCCCTGGCCGTGCGACTGCACGCCGATCCTCACCTCGAGCCCGCCGCCCGCGGTGAGCCGCACCGCCGCCTGGTCGTAGCCCGGCGTCATCGGCAATCCCCACGCGGCGAAGACGCTGGTGCCGAGCGCCGACTGCTCGCAGAGCATCGCGAAGCCGATGCCGATGATGCGCCCGTCGGGTTCGCCGCGTTTCTGGCGCTCGCGCCACTTGTCGACGTCGAGCTTCTCGCGCGCCATGCGCAGCGCGCGCGGATAGTCCCCGCTGTCGTAGTGCTTGCGCGCGACGTTGTCGTAGGGCATCTGCTCCGGGCGCACGAGGTTCATGAGGCGCACCTCGTACGGGTCGCGGCCCACCGCGCGCGCGATGGCGTCGATCATGAGCTCCATCGCGAAGCACACGCCGGTGCGTGCGACGCCGCGGTAGGGCAGGAACCCCGGCTTGTTGGTTGCCACACAATAGGTCTTCACGCGGTAGCCGCGGAAATCGTAAGGACCCGGCAGGTTGCCCGTCGCCTGCCCGGGCTCGAGGCCGATGGTGAACGGCCAGTTGGAGTACGCGCCGCCGTCGATCGTCACTTCGGCGTCGAGCGCGAGCAACCGTCCTGCTGTCGCGTAGCGGTGAGGTCGTAGCGGTGCTGGCGCGCGTTGGCGCCGGCCACGAGGTGCTCGCGCCGGTCCTCGATGTAGCGGAAGGGCTTGCGGTATCGCAGCGCGAGCCAGGCGACGCAAAGGTCCTCAGGAAAGACGATGCACTTGTAGCCGAAGCCGCCGCCCACGTCCGGCGCGATCACGCGCACCTTCTCCTCGGGCAGGCCGAGGAAGCGCGCGATGCCCACGCGCAGGAGGTGGGGCGTCTGCGAGGAGCTGTAGAGCACGAGCTGGTTCGCCCGGTCGTCCCAGACCGCGAGCGTGCCCTTGCCTTCCAGGGGATTCATCGACTGGCGCGAAAGCTCGATCTCGCGCTTCACCACCACGTCGGCCTTCTTCGACTCGGCGTCGAAGCCGTTTTCGAGCTGCAGCGTGAGATAGAGGTTGTCGTCCCATTCTTCATGAATTCGAATGGAAGGATCCCGACGGGCCTTGTGGGCATCCACTAAGGCCGGCAGCTCCTCGAAATCCACCTCGACCTGCTCGGCAAGGTCCTCGGCCTCGGCGCGCGTACGGCCGACGCAGCAGGCGATCGCCTCGCCGACGAAGCGTACCTTGCCCCAGGCGAGGTGGTGCTGCTCCGAGAAGCTTGAAGGTCGGCAGCGTCGAAGGCGCGACGATCACCTTCACCTCGGGCATGTCCTCGCGCACGAAGATGCGCCCCTCCGACCCCGCGGGCTTTCTCACCGCAGTGATGCGCGCGTGCGCCACCGGGGAGCGGAAGAACGCCACCTCGCGCTGACCCGGCAGGATCATGTCGGGCACGAACGTGCCGCGGCCGTGGAGGTGGCGCGAGTCCTCCTTGCGCGGCACGCGCGCGCCGACCCCCTGGCCGCTCTTTTCTTCGCCGCTCATTTCACGCTGTAGCGGTAGCTGTCGAGGCTGTACTCGGCGACGCGGAACCAGAGGTTCTGATCGTCGCGGAAGCGCTGCCAGGGCTCGTAGATGTTCTTGAACTCGGGGCTCTTCGCCGCGAACTCGCCGAGCACCTCCTGCGTCGCCTTGTAGGAGGCGTCGAGCACCGGGCGCGGAAAAGCGCGCAGCTGCGCACCGCCGCCCACCAGGCGCTTGAGCGCCGCCGGATTCCTCGGCGTCGTACTTCGCCATCATCATCACGTACTGCTCCGCCGCGGCGGATTCAACCGCATCCTTGTAGGGTTCGGCAGCGCATCCCAGGCCTTCTGGTTGACCAGCGCGGTGACCTGGGCGCTGCCTTCCCACCATCCCGGCGTGTAATAGACTTCGCCACCTTCGCAAAGCCGAGCTTCTCGTCGTCGTACGGACCGATCCACTCGGCGCCGTCGATCGGCCCTTCTCGAGCGAGGAATAGATCTCGCCGGGCGCGATCTGCGTCGGCACCGCACCGAGCTTTGGCGAGGACGCACCGCCGAGCCCACCGATCCGAAACCGCAGGCCCTGAGGTCCTCGACGCTCTTGATCTCCTTCCGGAACCAGCCGCCCATCTGCACGCCGACGTTGCCCACCGGGAACGTGCACCATGTCGCTTGCCGAACACCTCGCGCAGCGCCTGCGAGGCCCCCGCCGTAGTACATCCACGCCGCCTGCTGGCGCGCATTGGGTCCGAAGGCGATACCCGAGTCGAAGCCGAATACCGGGTCCTTGCCGAAAAAGAAGCGATGACAGCACGTGACCGCACTCGATGGTGCCGTTCTCCACCGCGTCGAACACCTGGGGCGGCGGCACGATCTCGCCCGCCGCGGTGGCCTGGACGCTGAAGCGGCCCTCGGTGAGCTCGCCCACGCGCCGAGCGAAGATCTCGGCCGAGCCGTGCATCGCGTCCAGGCTCTTCGGCCACATCGTCGACATGCGCCAGCGCACCTGCGGCGCCTGGCCAATTACGGGCGCCGCGGTTGCCGCGAGCGCCGCGCCGGCGCCCGCCCGGGTCAAGAAATCGCGTCTTTTCATGGTTCCCTCCTCAGGTTGAAATTCATTGCGGCTGCAACGCCCGCTCGATCTGCCTTCTCACATCCTCGCCCGCCTTGTCCATGTCCACGACCGGGCCGGCGTCGAAAAACATCGTCACGAGCTGCGGCACCGTGATCACCAGCATGACCACGATGAGTTGCAGCCCCACCCACGGCAGCGCGCCGAGGTAGATCTCGCCGCTGCGGATGTGAGGCGGCGTGATGGCGCGCAGGTAGAAAAGCGCGAAGCCGAACGGCGGATGCATGAACGAGGTCTGCAGCAGCACGCACAGCAGTACGCCGAACCACACGAGGTCGATGCCGAGCTTGTGCGCCACGGGCGCGAGCAGCGGCACGACGATGAAAGCGATCTCGAAGAAATCGAGGAAGAAGGCGAGCACGAAGACGAACAGGCTCACCACGATGAGGAAGCCGACCTGGCCACCGGGCAGGGCACCGAGCAGCGCCTCGACCCAGTGGGGCCCGTCCACCCCCTGGAACACCAACGAGAACACCGTGGCGCCGATCAGGATGTAGATGACCATCGAGGCCAGGCGCATGGTGGTGTCCATCCCCTGCCAGATGAGCCTGCGCGTGAGCCGGCCGCGCAGCGCGGCGAGCACGAGGGCGCCGACCGCGCCCATCGCGCCCGCCTCCGTCGGCGTCGCGAGGCCGAGAAAGATCGTGCCGAGCACGAGGAAGATGAGGCTCATTGCCGGCACCACGCCCCAGAGCACGCGCTTCAGGAGCACCCAGCCACGCAGCGTGCGCGCCTCGACCGGCAGCGGCGGCACCCAGCGCGGGCGCAGCATCGACAGCACGAGGATGTAGAGCATGAAGACGAGCGTCTGCGCGATCGACGGGCCAATCGCCCCCGCGTACATGTCGCCCACCGGCTTGCCGAGCTGGTCGGCCAGCACGAGCAGCGTGAGCGACGGCGGCACGAGCTGCGTGATCGTGCCCGTGGCGGCGATGACCCCTGTGGCCGTCTTCACGTGGTAGCCGTAGCGCAGCATTGCGGGCAGCGCGATCATGCCAAGCGCGATCACTGACGCAGCGATGGTCCCGGAGATCGCGCCGAAGATCGCGCCTACCAGGATCACCGCGTAGGCGAGCCCGCCGGGCACGCCGCCGAAGAGCTGTCCGGCACTCTCGAGCAGGTCTTCGGCGAGACCGGTACGCTCAAGGATCGTGCCCATGAAGGTGAAGAACGGGATCGCGAGCAGGAGGTCGTTCGACACGATGCCGAACACGCGCAGCGGCAGGTTCGACAGGAAGTCCAGCGAGAACAACCCGACCTGGATGCCGATGAAGCCGAAGAACAGGCCGAGCGCCATGAGCGAGAACGCCACCGGGAAGCCGATCAGCAGGAACACGATCAGGCCGGCGAACATGATCGGGGCCATGTTGGCGACCATCGCGGTTCCTAGGTCGCCGGCCGCTCGTACTGCGTGGAGAGGGGCAGCGCGCCGGTGAGCATCGCCGCGCGGCGCACCATCTCGGCCACGCCCTGCAGCGCGAGCAGCGCGAAGCCGATCGGAAGGACGAGCTTGACCGGCCAGCGTACCAGCCCCCCGGCGTTGGACGACACTTCGCCGATGCGCCACGACTCGACGAAGAGCGTCCACGACATGCCGGTGAGGAGCAGCGCCGCTGGCAGCAGGAAGATGCCGGTGCACACGAGGTCGAGCCAAACCTGCCCGCGCGGCGTGAGCGCCCCGTAGACGAGGTCGACCCGCACGTGGCCGTTCAGGCGCATCGTCTTGGCGGCGCCGAAGAGCACGATCACCGCGAAAAAATACCACTGCATCTCGAGCCAGGCGTTCGAGCCGACCGAGAAGAGATACCTCGTGACCGCGTTGCTGGCGCTCACGGCGCAGGCGAACAGCACGCACCAGGTGGCGAGCCAGGCCGCGGCGGAGCTCAGCGCATCAACGCCACGCAGGAAGAGCTTCATGCGGCCTCCGGCGGCACGCGCTTGGCCCACGGGCGGGCCTTCTCCAAGGCCCGGGCCGCCGCAAACAGGTCCGCCTCTGCGTGCCAGCGCGCGACGAGCTGAAGGCCGACCGGCAGTCCCTCGCGCGTGAAGCCCGCGGGAACGCTGAGCGCCGGGTGCCCGGTGAGATTGAACACGTTGAGGTAAGGCGCCCAGGCGACGCGCATGTCGCCGGCGGGCCTGCCGTTCACCGTGATCGGCTCGTCCACACCGTGCGTCGCGGAAAGCGGCGGGCGGCTCATGGTGGGCGTCGCCACGAGATCGCAGCGCTCGAACCAGCCCTGCACTCTGCGGAAGAGCTCGGTGCGCTTCACGGTCGCCGCAAGGAGTTGCTGTCCGGTGTAAGCGCCGCCGGCGCGGATGCCGGCGGCGAAACCGGGCTCGATCTTCGCCTCCACCTCGCCGAGTCTTGCGAAGTAGCGCGCCGCCCAGTTTGACTGCTGCAGCACGCGCCACGGCGCTTCCGCGTTCTCGAACGGCTCGTCGACCGTGCGGACTTCGACTCCCAGGTCGCGCAGCGCGGCCTCGCATTCGCTGCGCACCTCGTCGTCGAGCAGCGTATTGCCAAGCAAGGGACGCCATTCGACGCGCAGGGTTTGCGATTTCCGATTCTCGGAGACCAGCGAATACGGGTCGGCCGGATGCGGTCCGGCGATCGTCTCCAGCATGAGCTCGCAGTCCTCCACCGTGCGCGCCATCAGGCCGAGGTGAATGAAGTTGTTGAAAGCGTCCGGCACCTGGCTGTGCGGCACGCGGCCGAGCGTCGGCTTGAGTCCGAGGATGCCGCAGCACGCCGCCGGCAGGCGCGTCGAGGCCCCCGCGTCGGTGGCGAGCGACAGCGGTCCCATGCCTGCCGCCACCGCCACGGCCGAGCCTCCGGAGGACCCGCCAGGCGTCAATTCGGCATTCCACGGATTGCGCGTGACGCCGGAGATCGGCGAGTCGGTGAGGAGCTTGTAGGCGAACTCGGGCGTGGTGGTCTTGCCGAGGATCACCGCGCCCGCGTCCTTCAGCCGCTTCACCGCGACCGCGTCCTCGGCGGGCACATTGCTTTCCATGAGGCGCGAGCCCCAGGCGGTGCGCACGCCCTTCGTATTCAGGATGTCCTTCACCGACACCGGCACGCCGGCGAGCGGCCCGAGCTTCCCACCAGCAGCACGCGCGCGGTCGACCGCGGCGGCCTGCGCGCGCGCCTCGTCCGCGCACACGGTGACGAAGGCGTTCAACTTCGGCTGAAAACGGGCGATGCGCGCCAGGCAGCCTTCGAGGACCTGGGCGGCAGAGGTTTCGCCGTTGCGCACCCGCCGCACGATGTCGGCCGCGGTGGGAAAAGCCGATGCGCTAGACTCGCGCGCCATGAAATCCCCCGCGCGCGAGCCGAGACTGCCGCTCTGGTCGCGGCCCGGCTACCTGATCCGGCGCCTGCATCAAATCCACTGCGCGCTGTTTCTCGAAGAGTGCAAGGATTCGGGCCTCACCCCGGTGCAGTACGGACTGCTCACGGCGCTCAGCTTTCGGGGCGAGCTCGACCAGGGCTCGCTCGCCGAGGAGCTCGGCCTCGACCGCACCAGCACGGCGGAGGTGCTCTCGCGCCTGGAAAGGCGCGGGCTGGTGACCCGCAAGCCCAATCCGCGCGACCGGCGCGCGCGGCTCGCGAGGATCACGCGTCGCGGCCGGGCGCTGACCGCGGCGATGTTTTCCGGCATGCAGCGCGCGCAGGACCGCATGTGCGCGCCGCTCAGCCAGAAGGAGCGCGACGTGTTCATGGCCACGCTCGCGCGCCTCATCGAGGCGAACAACGAATACGGTCGCGGCGCCCTGCGCATCGACTAGACGGGCAACACCAGGTCGTTGGCGATGAGCACGGTGTCGTACACGCACTGGCGCTCCTTGAGAAGCAGCCTGCCGCCGACGCGCACGAAGGTGTCGTAGTAACGCCCCGACTGCTGGATGGTGGTGGGCCCGTCGACCAACGTCTGCAGGAGCAGATAGTTCGACTGCGCCTTGATCGTCGCCCCCTTTGCCTCGAGCACGCGCACGTTGGTGACGAAGTGCTGCAGCGTGCGCGGCGCGTACATCTGCGTGTGCTTGATGGCGAACGCGCGGTCGCGGATCATCGCCTTGGAGTCGGCGTACACCAGGCCGACCGGTAGCCCGGAATCGGCGTTTTCGCGCGCGGTGATGCGATAGACAGCATCGTCGGTAAAGTAGTCGGGCCAGTGCTCGACGTCCCCGCAGTCGAGTGTCCAGCAGTAGTCGGCGTGGAACTCCTCGATCTCCATGCGCAGCTCGCGCGTCTCGCGCGGGTCGGCGCTCGCCATGTCGTAGCCGGGATACATCAAAGCCCCATCTGCCGGCGGTAGTAGGCGTACATGCCGCGGATGGCGGCCTCGTCGATGACCGAGTTGGTCGACCCTTGCGTGGTCCCGCCGAGCTTGACGATGCCCTTGTCCGAAGACGAGCGACGCAAGCCTTCCTGCACGAACTTGATTGCCTCGTTGTCCTCCAGACCGAGGAAGCCCGAAGGGCCCATGAGGTTGCCCTGGCGCAGGCGATGGCGCACCATCTCCTCGTCGTCGGTCTCGTAGCCGAACATGGTCCACAGCATGATCATGCTGTGCGGGCCGTTCGGCACGATGTGGCGGATGCCCAGGGTGTTCAGCTCGCGCTGCACGATGAGGTTCGGCCAGATCGTCTGCATGGTGACCGACCACGGCGAGTCGAACTCGCGCACGTACTGCAGGAAGCGCCCGTCGGCGAGCTTGAAGTCCTCGCGGTAGGAGCGCATCTCGGCCTTTACCGCGCCGACCGCGGCCGCGACGTTGTCCGGCTTGGCCGACGCGAGGGTGCCGTGGCGGCCGGTGGCGTCCGCGATCATGCCGTTCTTGCTGCCGGCGACCATTAGGCCGAAGGTGACGAGAAACGAGTGCAGTAGCGTGGCATGGTAAGGATCCTTCAGGTTCTCGTGGTAGAGCTTCCAGTTGCCCGGCAGCTCGTTGCGGTAGTAGCCGAGGATCCTGAGCTTCCTTCCCTTGAACACCACCTCGAAGTCCTTGAGGATCTCGGCGCCGAGATACGCCTCGATCGGCTCCACCTCCTTCGAGAACGAGGCGAACACCACGCCGTGCAGGGTAGTGACATTGAGCTTCAGGAGGCCGTGGTCCTCGTTCCTGAAGTCCTTGGGCATGCCGCCGCCCTCGCCCTTTATCCCACGCTTGAACGGCACGCCCTGCAGGCTGCCCTTCAGGTCGTAGGACCACTGGTGATAGGGGCAGACGAACTCCTTCGTGTTGCCGCGCTGCGCGCGGCAGAACTCCGCGCCGCGATGCGCGCAGCGGTTCTCGAAGACGTGGACCGAGCCGTCGGTGTCGCGCGCCACGACGACGGGCGTCGGCCCGACGTAGGAGCGCGTGAAGTCGCCCGGCTTCGGAATCTCCGCTTCGAGCGCGACGAAGCTCCACGTCGCGCCGTGGAAGATGCGCTCGATCTCGCGCTGGTAGATCGCCGGACTGGTGTAGAGCCAGTCCGGGAGGTACTGCAGCCCGCCTTCGGGCCACTTGTAGTCGAAGGATTCGTCGAGCTGCTCCTTCGCGAAGCTGCCCGGCTGATGGATTACGGTGTTGACGCTGTACATGTCGCCTCCGTGAGAAGGTCCTTGAGCCTGATCGCACCGTTGGCCAGACGCTTGGCTGAAAGCGGCGCGCGCGCCTCGATCAGGCGCCGTGCCGAGCGGATCTCGCCGCCAATGTTAAACCCGACGGCGAGGCGCACGCGGTCCGCGACGAGCCCGAACGCCAGGCGCTCGCCCCGCCATACGACCTGCATCGCCGGCTCTGAGACGCCGACCATCTGGATGTTGGCGTCCAGCTGGTCCGACCAGAACCACGGCACCTCGGCGTAACGCTGTGCCAACCCGGCGATGTTCCGCGCAGCGGCGACGGCCTGGTTCTGCGCGTTCTGCCACGACTCGAGCCGCACGCGCCGCTCCAGGATCGGGTTGTAGTGGTTGGTGCAGTCTCCCGCGGCATACACGTATTCCAACGTGGTGCGGCAGTATTCGTCGACGACCACGCCATCGTTGGATGCGGCGCCGGCATTTTCGGCGAGCTCGGTGTTCGGAATGATGCCCACGCCGATCACGACGAGATCGGCCGGCAGCTCGGCGCCGTCGGCGAGCTCGACCGACTTCACCGCACCGTTGCCATGGATGCGGGCCACCGGCACGCCGAGCCGTAGGCGCACGCCGCGCGCGGCGTGCAGGGAAGCAACCTTCGCGGCGATCTCGGCCGGAAGCACCCGGTCGAGCAACGCCACCTGGCGCTCGACTACGGTCACCGCCAAGCCCCGCATAAGCGCGCTCGAAGCGGCCTCCAGGCCGATGAAGCCGCCGCCGATCACGACCAGTCGCCGGCCCGGCTGCAGCTCGGCGGCGAGCCGCTCGCTGTCTTCCAGAGTGCGCAGGTAATGCACGCCGGCGAGACCGTCGGGCGCTCCAGTGAGCGGCCGCACACGGCTGCCCGTGCACAGCAGCAGCTTGGAATATTCGAGGCGCTGCCCGTCGGCGGTGATCACCGCCTGGCTCTTCGGCGCGATCGCCTCGACGCGCGAGCGCGTGCGCAGCGTAATGCCGTGCGCGGCGTACCACGCGCGCGGATGCATGAAGGCGGCCGCCCCGGTTTCTTCGCCCAGCAGCACGCTCTTGGAAAGCCGCGGCCGCTCATACGGCTCATGGCGCTCTTCCCCGAGGAGAACGATCTCGCCCGGGTAGCCGGACGCGCGCAGGGCCTCGGCGGCGCGACCGCCGGCCTGTCCGGCACCCACGATCACGACGCGCTCACTCGCCGATGTCAACGTACACCTTGCCGTTTTCGGTCTTTACCGGGTACACGCGCACCGGCTCGGTGACCGGCAGAGCCCTCGGCGTGCCGGTCTGGAGGTCGAAACGCCCCTGATGCAAGGGGCACTCGATGCAGCCGTCCTCGACGTAGCCGTCCGAAAGCAGCGCGTACTGGTGTGTGCAGACGTTATGCAGCGCGTAGAACCTGCCGCCACTGCGACATAGCGCGATCGGTCGCTCGCCCAACACCACCGCCATTGCCTCGTCCTCGCCCAGCGTATCGGCACCCGCGATCTCGTGCCAGCCCATTATTCAGTGTACTCCGCATTTTTTTCTAGGGTCAAGGACGACCTGTACGAGCCCGACGCGATCGGCGATCCGCGCGTCCTCGCGCTCACCGCGATTACCCGGGTGGTCGGCGATCCCGCGATCGACGCGCGAGCGATCGCGCCGGCGCGCGTTGCCTTGCGCCTCAAGAACGGGCGCGATGTTGAAGCTTCGAGCGCCACCATCAAAGGAGGCCCCGAAGAGCCGATGAGCGATATCGAGCTGGAGGAAAAGCTGCGCAGATGTCTCGCCTTCGGTTTGGGCGCCTCAACGGCACAGGCCAGCCGCCTCGTCAAAGCCTTGCGTGCCATCGAGCACGCACCTGACGCCCCGCACGCACTGCTCGACGCCTTCCCGGTTCCCCAAGACTTCCAGTGAGCCGCGGCGCGCCGCCGGGGCACCTCATGCGCCCTTCCCTGCCCGCCGCCCCGCCTGGAACTGATCCCAGACCGGCTTGAAGTCGTACGTCGGATAGAACTCGGTGCTGAAGGCACCCCACGCCTTTTCCTCGATGACGCGATTCACCTCGCGCAGCCGCTCCGGCGGCACATTGAGCGTTACTACTTGGCCAATCCCCATGCACACATACCAGGACACGATCTCGATTCCCGGCGGCGGAAAGCTGTCGAAGTAGCCGGTTCGGTCGAGATGCGCCTGAATCTCGGCGAGCGTCTTCGTCTGATCGTGCTTCAGGAAGATCGTCAACAACGACATTTGTCTTCTCCCAGGTGTTCACCGCCCCGATTCGGCGCGGGCAATTCCGATATAGTCCCCGCACCTCGACGCAGGGGACCGCGCCCGTGAAACTTCCCGTCACCCTCGCCTGCGGCCTCTACGATCGTACCTTCGGACTCCGCGACGGTACGGTGCCCGTCGAGGGGGTCGAGCTCAACTTCCTGCCGATGATGCCCGTCGAGACGTTCCGACGCCAAGGCCGCCACGCCGAGTTCGACGCCTCCGAGTTCTCTCTATCGACCTTCATGGTGCTCCATGCCCGCGGCGACCGACGCTTCGTCGGAATCCCGGTCTATCCGTCGCGGCGGTTCCGCCACGAGCATGTCTGGGTCAACACGCATGCGGGCATCCGCACGCCCGCGGACCTCAAGGGCAAGCGTGTCGGCGTCCAGGAGTTCGTGCAGACTGCCGCGCTCTGGATCCGCGGCTTCCTCCAGGACGACTACGGCGTACGCACCCAGGACGTCGAGTGGCACTTCGGGGGTATAACGCCCCCGACCCGCACTTCAAGCCGCGGATCGAGCTCGAGCTGGCAGCCGGTGTTCGCGCGCGCGTGATTCCCGGTGATCAGTGCATCGACGCCATGCTCGATCGCGGGGAGCTTGACTCGGTGCTGCCTGCGGTGCCCGCGTCCTTTCGCAGGGGCTCGCCCAATGTCGCGCGGCTCTTTCCGGATTTCCGGACGGTGGAGGAGGACTACTTCCGCCGCACAGGGATCTTTCCGATCATGCATGTCGTGGTCGTGAAACGCGAGGTCTACGAAAAGAATCCATGGGTCGCGCAGGCGCTCTTCAAGGCCTTCGTGCAGGCGAAGGCGCTCGCGATCCGGCGCCTCACGACCTCACCGCCGCTGCATGCCACGTTGCCGTGGCTCACCGATCACCTCGAGGCAACCCGGCGCGTCATGGGCAGCGACTACTGGTCCTACGGGCTCGAGGAGAACCGCCGCGTGCTGGAGGCCGGTGCGCGCCACGCCTGGGACCAGGGGCTGCTGGCGAAGCCGATCGAGCGGATCGACGACCTCTTTGCGCCGGAAACCCATGCGGGAGTCCTGGATCTACCGCCGTGATCGACCGGGCGCTACTCGCACCGGGTCGTATCACTTGGGCGTCAGCCCGAAATCCTTCACGAGCGCCTTGAACGCCTCATTCTCCTCCCGGACCTGCTGCTCGAATTCCTCGGCGGAAGCATAGGCGACCTCGATGCCGAGTTTCTCCGCGGCCTGCAGATAGGCAGGATCTTTGGTAATGCGCCCGAACGCCTCCCGGAGATACGTCAGCCGGTCGGGAGGAACGCCTCGGGGTGCAACTACGCCGATCCACTGCACATACGGCGCCTCGATCCCCAGCTCCTTGAAGGTCGGGACTTCCGCGTAGCCTTTCACACGCGTGGGGCCCGATACCGCAAGCAGCTGCAGCGATCCGTTCTTGACGTGCGACTCGGCTGCCGCGAGGGGCGCCCATACCGCATCGATGTGCCCCCCGAGGAGCGCCGTGAGCGCAGGGCCCGCGCCGCCGTACGGCACGGTCGTCAGCTGAACGCCACCGCGCCGGATGAAGTGCTGCGCGGTGAGGAACATCCCGCCTTGCGGCGTGGTCCCGATCGTTTGTCCTCCGGGCTTTTCCGTGGTGGCGCGCAACAGGTCATTGAAGGACTTCCACGGCGCGTCGCTCTTCACGACGAGCGCGTACGGCCGGGACGAAATGCGGCCGATGAAGGTGAATGAGTCGAGGGAGTACGCCGCTCTCGTCAGATTCGGCGCCGCGGTCAGTTCGCCGGAGCTGACGAGCAAGAGCTTGTAGCCGTCCGGTGCGGCATTCGCCACCTCGTTTGCGCCGACGATCCCGCCGCCGCCTTGCTTGAAGATCTGGACCAGGGGTTGGCCGAAGACCCGCTCGGCGGCGACCTGGAGCGCGCGGGCGTTCAGATCATTGGCACCGCCGGGGGCGAAGGCGTTCACGAGCTCGATCGGCTTGCTCGGAAAACTCTGCGCGCCGGCGAATGCGCCGACGCTCGCGAGTGCAATCAGCGCGATGAGGCGTCCCATGGCGTGCGCCCGGGTCACTTGGGCGCGAGCCCGAGGTCCTTCACGAGTGCGCGGAAGACCTGGTCTTCGTCGCGCACCTGGCGCTCGAACTCGTCTGCCGGTGCGTAGGCGACTTCCACGCCGAGCTTGTCGGCGGCTTGCAGATAGGCAGGCTCCTTCACGATGCGTGCCAGAGCGTCCCGCAGAAAGGCGAGCCGCTCGGGCGGAATGCCCTTCGGCGCCACGACGCCGATCCACAACACGAACGGCGAATCGATGCCAAGTTCCTTGAATGTCGGAACGTTCGGGTAACCGGAGAGACGTGCAGGGCCGGTCACCGCGAGCAGTCGCATCTGTCCGGACCGGAGATAGGACTCGGCTGCAGTGAGCGGCGCCCAGGCCGCGTCGACGTGTCCCCCGAGCACGGCGGTGAGGTACGGCCCGGACCCTCCGTACGGTACCGGGACGAGGTCCATGCCGCCGCGGCGCACGAGATGCTGCGCCGTGAGGAACACGCCCCCCTGCGGCGTCGTGCCGATCGTGTGTTTGCCCGGCTGCTGTGCGGCCGACCGGCGGAACTCCTCGAAGTCCTTCCAGGGTGCGTCGCTCTTCACGACAAATCCATAGGGGCGCGACGACACCCGGCCGACGAACGCGAACGAATCGATCGAGTACGAGGTTTTCGCGAGGTTCGGACCCGCGGTCAGCTCGCCTGGACTGACGACAAGAAGCTTGTAGCCGTCGGCCACGGCATTCGCGACCTCGGTGGTACCGACAATCCCGCCACCGCCTTGCTTGAATGTCTGCACCAGCGGTTGGCCAAGCGCTTTCTCGGCGCCCGCCTGGAGCGCACGGACGTTGAGGTCGGCGGCGCCACCGGGCGCGAAGGAGTTCACGATCTCGATCGGGCGCGAGGGATAGGGCTGTGCCGCGGCGGGTCCGGCCGCCGCGCACCCGATCAGTAACGCCATCGTCGCACCTGCGGCGGCCCGCCACTTCACCGTTTGGACACACGCCGCGCAGCTCGACCCATCGACCCGCCGCGTGCCGCGGGCATCGCTTTCCGTCGTGCTCATGGTCGTCTCCTGGCTCGATTGCGTTACGAGTCCGCGCCTCGCCGGGCGCTCTTTCCTGTCAGATGGTCTTTCGCGCCGGTTGCTTCAGCTCACGGTGTTGCCGGCGATGACCGAGATGCGGCAATGCGCCGGATCGCGGAAGACGTTCTGCGGGTCGCGCCCCTCGCGGACGTCCTGGATCGCGCGACGCAGCAGCTTGCGGAACATGATCACGCCCCGGTCGGTCGTGCCGAGCCGCTCGAGCGCGTGCACCGCGATCGGGCGTTGGCTGAGCTGCGCCTCCTTGTCGTCCGGACGGCGCTGCGTGTCCTCGTAGTCGCGATGCGGCGCCTGCGTCCCGGCCGTACGGCCCTCCTTCGCGCGCGAGAACGTCGAGACCTTTTCCTTGTCGCCGGGGTCGTAGGCCTCGATGTGGAAGCCGATCGTGTGCGTGTCATCCACCGGGACCCACCAGCCGATCAGTGCGGCACTCTCGGCGTGCGGCCGGTCGGGCGTGAGATTGTCGGCGATCGAGCGCATGTTCGGCGTGAAGGCCTCCTGCACCCGAACGAACGTCCGGCCACTCGGAAGTTCTGCCGTCCGCACGTATTTCATGCCGTACTGCGTCTCTGCGAAATCGAGCCGCGGCAGCGTCGCGTAGATATCGGTGAACTGCTGCCCGCTGATCGTCGAATGCAGGAACGCGGTATGGATCGGATCCATCGCATTCTCCTGGATCTGGAGCCAGTTGCAGGCGGCCACTGCGCCGCGACTCGTGTTGCGATACGCGAAGAGCGCCCAGCCCGGCCGCTCGAGGATGTCGAACCGCGGGAACTGCGGTTCGCGGTCGGGGGGCCCCATGTAGGCGAAGACGAGCCCACCGAACTCGCGTGCGGGATAGGCGGGCTGCGCGACCTTGTTCCTAAAATTGCTGTGCGGCGGCTCCCCCGGCTGTTCGAGGCAGGTGCCGTCGGCGGCAAAGAGCCAGCCGTGATAACAGCAGCGGATCCCCTCGTCCTCGATGCGTCCATACTCCAGCGAAGTCCCGCGATGGCAGCAGTGCGCATCGAGAACGCCAACGCGACCGCGCTTGTCGCGGAACGCGACCAGCGCCTCGCCGAGAATTTCGGTGAACTTGGGCAACTCGTCGACCTCCGCGGACAGGCAGACCGGCTGCCAGTAACGCCGCAGCAGCTCGCCCATCGGCGTGCCGAAGCCTACCCGCGTCAGTTCCGCGTCCTCGGCCGGAACGTTGGCGATGCGGCCATAGCCCGATACGGTTGACATCCGAGTCTCCTCTCGCGAGCGTACTACGGGGGTTCCGCTCAGTCGGCCCTCACCCAGACCCCGCCGCCCGCGGCCGACAGCGCAAACGCCTCCAGCGCGCCGATGCCGTTGACGACCTCCTGCAGTGGGACCGGGTAGCGCTCGCCGTGCGACACCGAGCGCGCGAACGCCTCGAGCTCGAGCCGCTCGATGTCCACGACGGGGTATTCGATCCGCCGCACCGGCGCACCGATCATCCCGAGCTCCAGGATGTGATGGTCGAGCATGTGCGCCCAGCCCTTGGTACCGAACACCTGTAGCCGCCAGAGCCGCGCCGTCGCGGTCAGGGTGCTGAGGAAGCCGCTCTGCCCGTGCCTGAACTGGAGCATGCCGGCCGAGGTGTCGTCGAGCTCGATCTTCAGCACCTGTCGCAGGCTCATGGCCGCCACCGACTCGATCGGCCCGAGGAGGCCGATCATCGCATCCAGCACGTGGATGCCCATGAGGGTCAGCCCGCCGGCAGGCGTCTCACGCCGATCCGCCCGCCAAACGGTCGAGTCGTACTCGAGACCGAACGATCCGGAGAAGTTTCCCTCGACATGCAGCGGCGTTCCCAGCGTACCGGAATCGATCAGCCGCTTCACCTCCGCGTAAGCGGGAAGGAAGCGTCGGTTGTGGCCGACCCCGAGGAGGACGCCTGCCGCGTCGCAGGCGCTCACCACCCGCGCCGCATCGGCCCGCGTCAGCGCGAGTGGTTTCTCGCAGAACACCGGGCGGCGCGCCGCCACCGCCATGGCGATCTCGCGGGGGTGGCCGCTGTGCGGCGTTGCGAGCACGACCGCATCGATCTCCGGATCGGCGAGCAGGGCTTCGTACGACGGGGTTGCCTGAAGCCCGACCCGCGCCATGTACTCGACCGACTTTGAGGGCGTGCGCGTATACGCCCGCGTGAACCGCAGGACGCTGCTCGGCTCGACGCCCTGCCCCTGCACCGAGTCGACGAGCCGCCTGCCCCAGCGACCCAGTGCGACGATGCCTGTCCGAAGCATGAATGCGCTCCGGTCTCGCCCGCGGCCTAGAGCAGGATCTCGCGTGCCACGTCGACCCCCGTTCGAACTGGCTTCAGCTCTGCTGTATCGCCTTGATCATCTCTGCCGCACCCGGGACGGTTTTCCCGAACTCGGCCCAGACGGGCCGGACCGAATCCACCCACTTCTCCCGATCGCTCAGCGTGAGGAAGGTCATGCCGTTCTTCTTGGCCTCGGCCTCGCCGGCGGCGAGGCGGTCTTCGAACACCTTGCGCTCGAATACCGCCGCCTCGCGCGCCGTGTCCACGAGCAGGCGCTGCACGTCCGCCGGCTGGCTGTCGAACAACGCCTTCGACATGATCACCGGCCGCGGCTCCACGACGTAGCTCGACAGGGTGATGAACTTCGCGACCTCATAGAGCTTGAGCGTGGTGACCGACAGCAGGTCGTTCGCCGTGCCGTCCACCGTGCCCTGCTGAAGCGCCGTGTAGATCTGAGGATAGGGAAGCGGCGCCGGCACGGCGCCCATGGCCCGGAACCCGTCGATCAGCGCCTTGTTCTCGATCACCCGGATCTTGAGGCCCTTGATGTCCGGGAGGGTGCGGATCTGCTTGCTGCGGGTCTGGAAGTGCTGGTCGCCCGCGCTGAAGTACGCGAGCACCTTGAAGCCCTTGGTCTCGGCCTCCCGGGCGATCCGCTCCCCGAGCTCGCCGTCGGCGAGCGCGTACATGTGCTTCAGATCGCGGATGAGGAACGGGAGCTCGACCACGTTGTAGGACGGTACGAATCCCGCCCACGCCCCCGCGCCGATCCCGGCCTGGATGGAGCCGGCGAGAATGCCTTCGTTGATCGTGCGTTCGGCGCCGAGCTGCGCCGAATGGAATACCTGCATCTCGATCGTGCCGCCTGTGCGGCTCTCGAGCAGCTCTTTCCAGCGCCGCGCCCCGTCGACGTACGGGAAGCTCTCCGCGACGATGGTCGCAAACTTGAGCTGGAGCTTGGTCGGCAGGCGCAGCACGGCGGGCGCCTTGCCGGTCTGGCCCAGCGCCGGGCCCGCGAGCGCACCCGAGGCGGTGAGCGCGGCGGTGGCATGAAGGAAGCGACGGCGATCGAACGGGGTTTTCTGTGAGTCGGACATGACGTTCTCTCCCTCTCGGTTCGGGCCTATCGACCCAGGTACAGTTTCGGAGCAATCAGCGTGAGCCACGGGAATGCGATGAGAACCAGGATCCCCGTGAACAGTACGAGCACGTAGGGCAGCATCGCGCGAATCGTCTGTTCGACGCGCAGCCCGGCGAAGGAGCAGGCGATGTAGAGACCGACGCCCACCGGCGGCAGGAACAATCCCAGGCCGATCGCGGCAACGACCACGACCGAGTAGTGCATCGGGTCGATCCCGAGGCGCTGGGTGATCGGCAGAAAGATCGGCAGACAAATGATGACGGCGGGCAATCCTTCGAGGATCGCGCCGAGCACGATGAAGATCACGATGCTGATCACGAAGAAGACCCACGGCTCGCCGGAGAAGGCCAGCATCGCGCCGGCAAGCTGGGTCGGCACCTGCTCTACTGCGAGGAGCCAAGAGAAACTGGACGCGGTGCCGACCATGAAGATCACAATTCCGCTCGTCACCGCGCTGTCGACCAGGATCTTCGGCAGCTGCTGCCAGGTCACTTCCTTGTAGACGAAAACGCCCACGATGAAGGCGTAAATCACCGCGAGCACCGCGGCCTCCGTCGGGTCGGCGATGCCGCCGAGAATCGCGCCGAAGATGATCACCGGCATCATCATCGGAATCACCGCTTCGCGAAACGCATGGATCAGGTCTGCCAGCGTAGCGCGACGGACACCCCCGATTCCCTCGCGCCGCGCCTGAACGTAGATCAGCGCCATGATGGCGAGCGCGAGCACCGTCGCCGGGATGAATCCGGCGAGGAACATGGCCCCGACCGACAAGCCGGCGATCTGCGCAATCACGACCATGAGCAGGCACGGCGGGACGAGAATGCCCATTGCAGAGGCCGCCGACACGATCGCAACCGCCTGATCCGGTTTGAACCCGGCACGCCGCAGGGCCGGAATCATCAATGAGCCGATCGCCGACACGTCGGCGACGGTCGAGCCGGAGATGCCGGAGAACAGACCCTCGCTCACCACGACGACCATGCCCAGGCCGCCACGGAGATGGCCGACGAGGGCTTTAGCCAGGTTCACGAGCCGCAACGAGATCCCACCGGTCTCCATCAGTGCGCCGGCCAGGATGAAGAGCGGGATGGCGAGCAGCACGAAGGAATCGGCGCCCTCGAAAATGCGTTGCGGCACGACCAGAAGCGGCGCGCTGTTGGAGGCGAGCAGGCCGATCGCGGCCGCGACGCCCAGTGCGAAGGCGACCGGCGCGGTAAGCAGCACCATCACCACGAAGCTCAGGAGCACCAGCGTGACGATCATGTCCGGCGCGACCTCATTTCACAGCCATCGGAACCGTCCCATGCGCTCCACCGGACGGCCCATCCGGCTCGCCGCGGAGGGCCCGCACCAGGTGCTGAAGGGCGAAGAGCACCATCAGCACCCCGCACACGGGCGCCATCAGATAGAGATAACCGATCGGCCATTGGAGCACCGGCGAGGTCTGGTTCCACGTGACGCGCGTGATGTCGATGCCGTGCTTGATCATGATGGCCGCGAGGGTCATCACCACGAGAATTGCGAAGAGGCGCGTGAAGCGGCGCACTGCGGACGGGATCAGCTGGTCCACGATCGTGAGCTGGAAGTGCGCCCAGCGCTTGACCGCCACAGTGGCGCCGAGGAAGGTCATCCAGACCTGGAGGTAGCGCGCGAGCTCTTCGGTCCATCCGAGACCGATGTGGAGGAAGTAGCGGAAGAAGACGTTGACGAACACGATCACGCAGATCGCCACGAGCATCGCGGCCGTTGCGATCTCGAGTGCGTTGGCGCCAACCCACATGAACGATCGCGGCGATCGCGCGGGGGGAGACGCGGACGCCATCGCTCGCGTAGCCCCTAGGCCGGAAGCCCGCGGTTCGGGTCCGCAGCCTCCAGCACCGTGGCATCGTGGCCGTGTCGATGTGCGATCGCTTCGATCTGGACGCATGCGCGCGGGTCAACGAGCGCCGCATGCACCGTCGCGCGCGGCGGGTAGGGCCGGGTCACGAATGCGCCGTAGCCCGCGTTGAACCCCGCGTACAGCCGCCAGTCGGTGAGGATGTTGTTGGTCCGGATCACGTCTTCGAGCGTCAGCCCCGCGGCCGCCAGCGTCGCGGCGATGCGCTCCCAGGCGCGCCGGGTTTGCCGCTCCGCGTCGGGCTCGTCACCATTCGCTTGGGCGCTCACGAACAGCCATTCCCCGGCGAGCATTCCCGGCGAGGCCATGACCGGCGGCACGGTGTCCGTGGCGGGCCCAATGGGCTGGCCACCGCCGCGTGCCGCGATCGATTCCAGTTCGACGAGCTGGCCCGGACGCTCGAGCGGAACACCGACCACGCTCCGCGCCGGATAAGGGGGCCGGAAGACTTTTCGGTACGCCTCGTCAAACACCGGCAGCGCGCGCAGATCGGCGAGCGATACGGTGAGCATGACCACGTCCTGGAGCCGGAGCTCGCTTTGCTCGAGCAGCCTGGCGAGATTGCGCAACGCGCGCTCGGCCTGGGCCGACGCATCGAAGGGTTCCGCGACCGCGCCGCGATCATCGACCGCCGCGGCCGTGCAGTAGTAGAGACCGCCTGCGCTGAGGCCCCCGCTTGACGCGGGGCCACCGGGCGCATGGGGCGTCCCGACCACGCGTCGCTCGGTGGCTTCGAGGCACGCCACGAGTTCCGTTTCCAGCAGGATCTGCGGCAGCGGAAATCCCCACGTGCCGACCGTCGACGCAGCCGGGTACGGCGCCGTGAACTGGCGCGCGTACACGGCGTTGTAGGCAGGCTGGTCGCGCCAGTCGACGAGGTAGGTTTTCACCCGCGCGATCTGGTGCCACGCACCGCCCAGCGCCTCGAGTGCGATGCGGAGATTGGCGAACATCCGGTCCGCCTGGGCGGTCATGTCCCCCACGCCCACGGTCGTCCCGGCGAGTCGACGGGTCGCATCGACACCCGCGGCAGCACCGAGGTGTACGGTCGTGCCGACCCGCACCCCGTGGGAGAAATGCGCGATCGGTTGCATCAACCGGTCGCTGGCGACGACGCGCTTGGGCATGATTAAGCGTGATCTCCTGTTACTCGTCCAGATCGCGAGGGGGCATTGCGTGCATGCGCCGCGCGGCTACCGATAGGCGATCCGCATCGACGGTCGCGGCGCGCCCTCGAACGCGAGATGCGTGTCGAGCGCAGCACCGCAGGCGGGACACAGCAGCAGCCGCAGGCCGAACCGGCCACGGTCGTAGTCCTCGCCGCGAACCGGACCGGCCGCCACGAGCGACAGGACCACTTCCTTCAGATGCGGCAACAGGTTCTCGCCGGGTGCACCCAGACCCTCCCCGCAGCTCGCGCAGGCGATCCGCCCCTGATCGAGCGCGAGATCGAGCGCCGCGCCAAAGCGATGGCGGCCGGGACCGCTGAACTCGAGCACCGCGTCGTCGGGCACCACGGTCCGCGCGGACGCGAGTCGGGCGGCCCGCCGCGCGGCGCGTTCGCGCGCGGTGCCGTCCCGATCCACGGCCCCGTCGGGCGAGAGCACGACGCCATAGATCTCACGTCCCGCGGTCGCCGACACTGCGCCGCGCGCGAGGTCGGCCGCCACACGCTCGGGCTCGCGTGAGAGCGGATCGCCGTAGCCCGCCCCCGCCTGCCAGCTGTGATACCAGACCTCGCCGGCGAACATCGGCGAGCGCTCGTGCTTGCAGGCGAGAATCTCGCGCCGCCCGGAGATGTCCTCGAGCCGCGCGGGGAGCGGTGCCTGGCGTGCGAGCCGGTCGGTGAGGTCGGTGTCGAGCACCCGCGCGACGCGGATCGCGGCGCCGGGCAAGCCTCCAGCGATCCCGATCGCGTTGGGCATTTCCGCGCCGGTGCCCGCGAAGAGTCCTTCAAGCCGGCCGTCGGGGGCTTCGTACGCGGTGTACGCGAGTTCCCCCGATCGGCCGCCGCGAAACGCGCCGGGCCCGCCCGAGTCCTGCAGGTGGCGGCGGAAGAGGTAGAGCACCGGGTATTCGGCCTCCTGGTCCTCGATGTTCGGCATGTTCGGCGTCGTGTTGAACACGATGCCCGACGTGTCCACGCCGTCAGCGTCGACGCGCGCACCGCCGCCGCCGCCGAAGTGGCTCATCTCGGTGGCGGCGAAGCGAAAGCCGTGCTGACTCGTGCCGGCGAAGATCGGCGCCATCGACGTGCCCGACCAGTTCGCCATCGCCTGGCTCGCGTGCCGGTCGGAGGCGAGCAGGAGTTGCGCCAGGCAGCGCCAGGTGACGTCGATCGTCACGATCACCGCGCTGATCGTCGCCATCGCGCAGGGCGCCGGGTAGGCGCAGTTGTTCACCGTGCCCGGCTCCGAACGGATGTCGAGGCAGTCCCGTACGCCCCGGTTCCAGGGGATGTCCCAGCACAGGTTGATGTAGACCGAGGACAGCACCGCCGCCTGGAGGCCGGACCAGGTCGAATTGATCAGGCCGCGCGCATTCGGGCTGGTACCGGCGAAGTCGAACTCGAGCCGGGCGCCGCGCTTGCGCATGGTGCAGATGATCTTGTAGATGTCCGGCGAGTGGCCGTCGTGATCGATGTACTGGAGCTCGCGCCACTCGCCGTCGGGAAGCTCCTCGAGCCGCGCGGCGAGCTTCTCGCGCGCGTGCTCGATCGAGCGCTGCATCACCGCCTTCACGGTCGCAGCGCCCCAGGTCTCGATCAGTTCGACGATGCGCCGCCGGCCGGCATTGAGCGCGGCGATCTGCCCGCGCACGTCCAGCCCGACGAGCGGGTCGCGCACCTGATTGATGATCCACCGGTAGACGTCCTCGCGCACCCGCCCCGCCTCGACGATCTTCACCGGCGGCATGCGCAGCCCTTCCTGGTGCACGTCGACCGCCTTAACCGAGAAGCCGCCGGGGTCCATGCCGCCGGTGTCGAGCTGGTGGCCCGAGGCGCCGATCCAGGCGACCAGCTCGCCCTGGTGGTAGATCGGCGTGACGGTCGCGAAATCCGGTGCGTGGATCGCGCCAAGGTAGGGATCGTTGCAGATGAAGATGTCGCCGTCGCCGTAGCCCACGTCGGCGGCGAGCCGCATCGTGCTCTCGACGATGAGCGGCAGCACGTTGCCCTGGGTGACGATGTAGGGGCCCACCGACACCAGCGCGCCGTCGGGCCGCATGATCGCGGTGGCAGCGTCGTTGCCGGTGATCAGCACATTCGAGCCCGAGCAGCGCATGTACTGGATCCCCATCTCCTCGACGATATTGAGGAGGCGGTGGTTCAGGACCTCGAAGGTCGCGGGATCGATCGTGGCGTTCGCTCGCTTGAGCATGCGCGGCCCCGTCAGTGGGTGAAAAGGTGGGTGTGGCGCCAGTCGTCGATCCGCACGTGCTGGCCTGCGACCGCGACGATCGTCGTGCCCGGGTGCTCGATCACCGCCGGCCCGTGGAGCTCGGTCCCGGGCGCAAGCGTGGGGCCGTCGTAGATCGGCGTGGCGACCATCGCGCGCGTGCGCGGGCACCAGGTCGGGCGCTCCGTGCGTGGCCGCGCCGGTCCGCCCGGTGGCGCGCGCTCGATCGCCGGCTTGTCCACGACCCCGACTGCGTCGACGCCGTAGTTCACCAGCTCGATGCCGGCGTCCTTGAGCGCCGAGCCGGGGCCGAAGAGTCGCTCGTACTCCTGCTCGAAGGCCACGGCGAGCGCGCTGAGCGCCGTGGGGTCGAAGTGCGGCGGCGCATCGACGCGGACGTGGTGAACCTGCCGCCGGAAGCGCGCCTCGACCCAGCGCCGGAAGACGCGCCGGTCCGCCGGCACGTCCGCGGCGGCGAGGGCCTTGGCACCGTCGACCTCCATCGTCTGGTAGATCGCCTCGAGCCGCGCCGGATCCACCGGCAACACGATCGGCTCCGAGTGCCTCAGGCTGAAGCGCACGTCCGAGAGCGCCGCGCCGAACGCCGAATGCACCGTGGCGAAGAACGGGATGACGATCTCGGCCGACCCCACGTCGGTGCCGTACGCGCCCGCGTGCGCGGGGCCACAGCCGCCGTAGGCCATCATCACGAAATCGCGCGGGTCGTAGCCGCGCTCCAGGGTGACCTTGCGGATCAGGTCGGCCATCTGGCTGTCGATGACCTGGCGGATGCCGGCGGCCGCGGCGAGCACGTCGCCGTCGAAAAGCGGCGCCGCGATGCGGCTCCGAACCGCCTCGCGCGCCGCATCGGCATGCAGCGCCATGCGTCCGCCGAGGAAACGCTCCGGCGAAAGATAGCCGAGCAGGAGGTCCGCGTCGGTCACGGTCGGCTCGGTGCCGCCCAGCCCGTAGCACGCCGGGCCCGGCTCCGCGGCGGCGCTCCGCGGGCCCACGCGCAGACGCGCGCCGTCGACCCAGGCGATCGACCCGCCGCCGGCACCGATCGAGGCGACGTCGATCATCGGCAGGCGCAGCTGGTACTGGTTGAGCACCGTCTCCCGGCTGTAGCCCCACTCGCCATCGCGGATCAGCGCCACCTTGAAAGTCGTGCCACCGACGTCGGTCGCGATCACGTCGCGCTGGCCGAGCGAGCGCGCGAGATGCGCCGCGCCGACGACGCCGGCGGCCGGTCCGGACTCGACGGTGAAGATCGGCACGAGCTGCGCGGTCGTCGTCACGCCGCCGTTCGCCTGCACGACGAGGAGCTGCTGGCGCAGCCCTGCCGCCTCGAGGGTTGTGGCAAGTCGACGGAGATAGCCCTCGATGACCGGGCCCACGTACGCGTTGAACAGCGCTGTGGCGGAGCGCTCGTACTCGCCGATGACCGGCGCCACCGCCGCGGAGGTCGAGACGTAGAGCCCGGGCGCCTCTTCGGTAAGGATCTCGGCGGTGCGCCGCTCATGCGCGGCGTTCTGGTGCGAGAAAAGGTACGCGACCGCGACCGACGCGTACCCCTTGCGCCGGATTTCGCGCGCCGCAGCGCGCACCGCGGCCTCGTCGAGCGGCACTACGACGTGCCCGTTGCAGTCCACGCGCTCCGGGATCTCGAAGATGTCGCGCTCGTCGGCGAGCAGCCGCGGTTTGTCGGTGGCGCGGTAGTGATGGCGCTCGAACACCGACAGCCCGGCCACCCGGCCGGTCGCCCGCATCACGATCAGCGTGTCGCCGAAGCCGCGCGTCGTGAGCACCGCGGTGCGTGCGCCGGCAAAGGCGAACACCGCGTTCGACGACTGCGTCGTGGCGTGAACCATGCGCTCGGCACGACCCAGCAGCCGCGAGAGCTCGACCCCCAGTTCGCGGGCGGCGTCTGCGAGCCCGTCCAGCACCCCGCGTTGCAAGTCTCCCGGCGTGGTGAGCACCTTGCCCATCGCCATGCGGCCCGAACCGCCCTCGATCGCCACGACGTCGGTGAAGGTGCCGCCGATGTCCACCGCCACCGTGTACGTCGCGGGCGGCATCAGTCGATCACCTTCAGCGCACAGTCCTCGCCGCCGCCGCGCCAGATGCGCATCCCCACCTCTTCGATCAGCGGCCAGTACTGCGGCTCGACGCGCCCGATGATGTTCACCGCGTGCAGGCCGCGCCAGTCGCGAATCGTCTCGGCGGCGTAGAACCAGCCGATCGCCTCGAAGCCGGTGAAGTCCCGGTCGTCCCACTCGCGCCCGTAGATCACGTCGCCGACGGACGCCTGGGAGCTCTGGTTCTCGCGCGGCGGCTTCGTCGGCAGCGCGAGCGGGGCGTGCGTCTCCCGACCCGACCAGCGCGCGTTGTAGGCCTTGCGCGTCTGCGGCAGGAACGCCGCGATCAGCTGCCAGGTCTGCGGCACTTTCTCCGCATAGATCTGAGCGACGAAAACGCCGCCGCCGGACATCCGGAACTCGAGCTTGGCCATCGTGTGCGCTCTCCTCGTGGTTGCAGCGGCAGGTCAGGACATGAAGAGGCCGCCGTTGATCGCCAGCGTCTGCCCCGTCACGTAACTCGATTCGTCCGCGGCGAGATAGACCGCCGCGCCCACCACTTCCTCCACCACGCCGAAGCGGCCGAGCGGGGTCATGCCGATGAGGCGCGCGCGGATCTCGGGGGTGAACGACGCGGTCATGTCCGTCTCGATGTCGGCCGGTGAGATTGCGTTCACGCGGATCTTCAGCGGCGCGAACCGCCGCGCGAGCGACTTGGTGAGGCCGAGCACGCCCGCCTTCGCCGCCGAGTACGCGGGGCTCCCTGCGATCCCACCGATCTGCCCGGCCACCGAGGCGATGTTGACGATACTGCCGCCGCCGCGAGTTTTCATGGCGCGGGCGGCCTCGCGCGACAGGAAGAAGACCGTCTTCAGGTTGACGCCCATGACGTAGTCCCAGTCCTCGGGCGTCGTATCCCATTCGTCCTTGCGGCTCAGCACGCCGGCGTTGTTCACCAGCACATCGAGGCCGCCGAACCGTGCCGCGGCGCGCTCGAGGAGCAGCGCGCCGCGCGCTGGGTCGGTCAGGTCGACCGCGACCCCCTCGCATGCGGCGTCCGCGGGCAGCGTGGCGCGTGCGCGGGCCACGCTCTCCGGCGAGGTGCCGGAGAAGACGACCTGCGCGCCCTCGCGCAGGAACGCGGTCGCGATTGCGAGGCCGATCCCGCGGGTGCCCCCCGTCACGATCGCGACTTTTCCGGCGAGGCGGCTCATGCGGCGACTCATTGGGTGGAGAGCGGCGGATGGGCCACATCGACGGCCGCCCGCATCCCGGCGCGAAGCCGGGCGGTCGCGGCCCCGTCCACGAGGAGCGTGGTCGGATCGATCGCGACGCCGTAGTCCTCCCGTGCGCCCGTGACCGTGACCTTACCGTCACGCACGTCCTCCAGCACCGCGTCGATTTCCCGCTCGAACGGCCACCCGTAGCCCCCGCCCGCGGCGAGGACGTGGCGCACGACCTCGCCGCGCTTGAGGGGGCGGTTCTTCACCTTGGACTCGAGCCGCACATTGGCGCCGTCCGGATCGAGCCAGTTGCCGCTGCGGCCGCCGGGTTGACCGCCGAACAGGCCGTAGGGCGCGAAGCGGACACGGTCGGCGCGAATCTGTAGCGTGCCCGCGTCGGCGAGGTAGCGGTACTCGCGCAGCAGCGACAGACCACCCCGGTGCTTGCCCGCGCCGCCCGAGTCGGGCACGAAGCCGTACTGCACCAGCTCGATCGGATACTCGGTCTCGAGGACTTCGACCGGAGTGTTGGATTGGAGTCCCGTCACATTGGAGGCGCAGTCGAGGCCGTCGGCGCCCGCGCGTCCGCCCCATGCGCCGGAGATCGTCTCCATGTACAGGAAGCGCTCGTCCTCGGCGTCCCGCCCCTCCATTACCACGATCGAGGTGCCACCCTCGTCGGCTGCGATCGCGCGTTCGGGCATCGCGCGGGCGAGCGCACCGAAGAGCACGTTGTTGATGCGGTAGATCGTCAGCCCGCGCATGAAGGTCGCGCCGGGGAAGGCCACGTTCAGGACCGTGCCCTCGGGCGCAATCACCTCGATCGGACGGAAGAACCCGGAGTTCGGGGGAAACGGCTCGCGGCAGAAGCACTTGAGCGCGGTGAAGGTCGACGCCTTGGTGACCGAGAGCGAGCAGTTGATCGAGCCGCGCACCTGCTTCGCGGATGCAGAGAAGTCGGCGATGACCCGGTCGCCGCGGATCTCGAGAGAGAGCCGGATCGGAATCGGCTCGGGATCCATGCCGTCCTCGTCGACGTAGTCGGTGAACTCGTAGACCCCGTCGGGCATCGCCGCGATCTCCTCGCGCACGATGCGCTCGGAGTAGTCGAGCAGCGCTTCCATCCCGTTCACCACCGTGTCGACGCCGTAGCGCGCGACCAGGCGCTGCAGTTCGCGCTCCCCGATCAGGCAGGCGGCGCGCTGCGCCTCGAGGTCGCCCTCCAGCATGGCCGGGAACCGCACGTTGCGCAGGATGAGCTCGTACAGCGCCGCGTTCGGCTTGCCCGCCTCGTAGAGCTTCACGATCGGGATGCGCAGGCCTTCCTGGAAGATCTCGGTCGCATCGCTCGAGCCGCTGCCGGGCACCATGCCGCCCACGTCCGCGTGATGCGCGCAGGTCGAGGAGAACGCGATCAGCCGGCCCTCCCAGAAGATCGGCGTGAACATGAAGATGTCCGGGAGGTGCGAGCCGCCCTCGTAGGGATCCGAGAGGATGATGCAGTCGCCCGGCACGAGCGTCGGCCCCAGTTTTCGAATCGTCGGCAGCAATGCGTCCGGGGTCGAGCACATCATGACCGGGATGTTCACCGCTTGCGCAATCAGCTCGCCCTTGGCCGTGCAGAGCGAGGCCGAGTAGTCCATGCAGTCCTTGATCATCGTGGAGCGGGCGCTGCGCACGATGGTGTAGGCCATTTCGTCGGCAATCGCGTCAAGACCCATGCGCAGGACCTCGAAGGTCACCGGATCGATGCCGGGAATCACGACGTCGCGTCTCATCACGCACGCTCCAGGTGGACAAACCCTTGTTCGCCAAGGCGGGCGCTCCAGCCCGGCGGCACAACCGTCGTCGAGTCGTACTCCTCGATGACGAGCGGCCCGGGCTGCGGACGCGCTTCGAGATCGCCGCGTCCCAGCACCCGCACCGACTGCGCACCACGGTCGCGGCCGAAATAGGCGGTGCGCTCGCCGCCCGGCCCCCGGCCCCCGCGCATCCGGTTCCAGTCGGGGGCGGCGGTGACGCGCGCCGCCCGCGCCTTCACTTTCAAGGACACGATCTCGACGCGTTCGTCACGCATCGCATAGCCGTAGGTGGTCTCGTGCTCGGCATGGAAGGCCTCCGCCAACGGCGCCCGGTCGGCACTCCCGAGCGGGTGTGCCGGCAGCGGCAGCAGCAGCTCCGAGATCTGTTTGCGGTAGCGCAGGTCCGCGTAGCGCTCGAGCCGCACGCTGTCGGCGCCAAATCCTTCGGTGGCGAGATCCCCGAGCACCCGTGCCTCCATCTCGCGGAAGATCGTCTCGGCCGCAGCCAGGTCCGCCTTGCCCACCTCGCGCAGGAACGAGCGGGTGTGGAGCTGCTCGACGTCGGCGCTCAGCAGCCCGATGGCGCTGAAGAGACCCGGGTGCGGCGGAATCAGGATGCGGCTGATATCGAGGGCTTCCGCGAGTCCGGCCGCGTGCACCGGGCCGCTGCCACCGAACGCGACGAGGGTGAAGTCGCGCGGGTCGCGTCCCCGCTCGATCGACACCGAGCGGATCGCACGCTGCATGGCGGCGTTCGCAATGCGATGGATGCCGTCGGCCGCCTCGAGGAGCGGCAGGCCAAGCGGCTCGGCAATATGCTCCCGAAGCGCCCGCTCGGCGCGCGCGGCGTCGAGCCGCAACTCCCCGCCCACGAGATAGCCCGGA
Source organism: uncultured beta proteobacterium (assembly GCA_963747775.1). Taxonomy (GTDB): domain Bacteria; phylum Pseudomonadota; class Gammaproteobacteria; order Burkholderiales; family SG8-39; genus JAGVSZ01. The sequence continues at coordinate 625,362 of CAVVGT010000006.1, read as the reverse complement.
TTCAGGTAGCCGAGGACGACGTTCGCGTCGGTGACGGTGGGTCGTTCGCCGCCGCGCGCGTAGCACGCCGGCCCCGGCACCGCTCCGGCGCTCTCCGGGCCCACGCGCAACACGCCGCCAGCGTCGATCCACGCGAGCGAGCCGCCCCCGGCGCCGACTTCCGACACGTCGATCGCCGGAATGCGGATGAGATGGCCGCTCCCCTTGATAAGGCGGCTGCCCTGGTGGATGCCGCCGCCCACCTCGTACTCCGAGGACAGCGCGATCGCGCCGCGTTCGACGATCGACGCCTTGGCGGTCGTACCGCCCATGTCGAAAGCGATCAGATTGTCGATTCCGGCCGAGCGCCCGAGGGCCTGCGCGGCGATGGCACCGGCGGCCGGTCCGCTCTCGATGATGCGCACCGGACTCGCCACCGCGGCACGTTCGGAGAAGACGCCACCGTTCGACTGCATCACGAGCAGCGGCGCGCGCACACCCGCCGCGTCGAGATTGGCGCGGAGATTGCCCAGGTAGCGGCTCACCACCGGCTTCACGTACGCGTCCACCACGGTCGTCGCGGTTCGCTCGTACTCCTTGACCTCCGGCAGCACCCGGCACGACAGGGAAACGAACGGGAATTCCCCCTCGAGCATCGCACCCACCGCGAGCTCGTGGTCCGGATTCGCATAGCTGTGGAGGAAACACACCGCGACCGACTCGCAGCCGAGCGCGCGCAGGTGCGCGACGGCCGCGCGCGCGCTTGCCGCATCGAGCGGCTTGCGCACCTCGCCGCCAGGGCCGACGCGCTCGTCGACTTCCATCCGCCGTTCGCGACGGACCAGCGGTTCGGGCTTGCGCCAGGTGATGTCGTACAGGACGGGCAGCCGGACGCGCCGGATCTCCAACACGTCGCGAAATCCGTGGGTGGTAATCAGCCCGACCCGGGCTCCCTTGTGCTCCAGGATCGCGTTTGTGGCCACCGTGGTGCCGTGCACGATCTCGTCAATCGCATCCGGTGTGGCCCCTTCGCGCTCGAGCTGGACGCCCAGCCCGTCGAGGATGGCGCGGCCGAAGTCCTCGGGCGTGGACAGCAGCTTCGTGGCACGGATCGCCCCGTCGCGTCCGAGGAAGACGAGGTCAGTGAAGGTGCCGCCGATGTCGGCGCCCACGCGGATCACGGGCTGGAGCTCCTGGTGGCGGACGGGTTGCATGGATTTGATCAAATTCTTGCCAGCGCCGCAAGGGGCGCCGACGGCTACTTCCGCGCGCGCCGCCGCTCCCGCGCTGCGCGCCCGGGTGCGGCGGCCGTCTCATCCCAGTTCGCCTCACGCATCAGGCGATCGAGCAACCGGCTGCCCTCGACGATCTCCTCCTCGACGGCGTGGCGCGCCCCGTCGGCATCGCGGCGTCGCAGGCTCTCGATTAAAGCGAGGTTGTTGCGATTCTGCTTCTCGATGTAGTCGCGGGGCCGCTTGCCCGAGCGAAAGAAGAGATTCAGGGTCGGCGCCGAGTGCAGCCACAGCGTCGAGATCACGTCGACCAGCACGGGGACGCACGCGGCCTTGTACACGAGGAAGTGGAACTCCTCGTTCGCAGCCAGCACCCGCTTCCCGTCGCCGCGTGCGCGCGCCGTCGCGAGTTCGCCCTGCAGCTCGGCGAGCCGCCGCGTCTCCTCCTCGGTGATCAGGGTTGCGGCGGTCGCGGCGGCGTAGCCCTCGAGCATCTGCCGGATGGTCCGGATGGAGAGGACCTCCGCCCGCGAGAGGCGCGGAACGGTCACCGAGCGATTGGGCCGCATCGTGAGAGCGCGCTCCGCGGCGAGCCGGCGCAGTGCCTCGCGCACCGGCATCATGCTCACGCCCAGGTCGGCGGCGATGCGAGCAAGCGTGATCTTCTGGCCGGGCTCGAGCGCGCCCGACATGAGGGCGTGCTTGAGGTGCTCGTAGACCCATTCGCGCTGGGTCTCGTGGGAACGCCGGCCGGTCCGCAGCTTCATAGGCCGAGGTACACGCGCCGCACCGTCTCGTGTTCCAGCATCTCGCGCCCCGAACCCTCGAGGACGATGCGCCCGCTCTCGAGGAGATAGCCGCGATGCGACACCGAGAGCGCGAGCTGAACGTTCTGCTCGGCGAAGAGCACCGCCACGCCTTCCTGGTTGATGCGCTGGACGATCGCCAGGATCTCGTCCACCACGTTCGGCGCGAGACCGAGAAAGGGCTCGTCGATCATCAACAATCGTGGGCGCGCCATCAGGCCGCGCGCGATCGCCACCATCTGCTGCTGCCCCCCGGACATCGTGCCGGCGGCCTGGTCCGCCCGCTCGGCCAGGACCGGAAACAGACTCTCGACCCATGCCAGCGACGCCGCGCGATGTACCCGCGCGGCCGGATTGAAAGCGCCGAGCAGCAGGTTCTGCCGCACGGTGAGCGTCGGGAAGAGTCGCCGGCGCTCGAGCACGTGCCCCAGTCCGCGCGCCACCACCTGATGGGTCGGAACGCCGGCGAGGTCCTCACCGCGAAAACTCACGCGGCCGGCGCGGCGCGGGACGAGCGCGGTGGTCGCATTCATGACCGTGCTCTTGCCGGCGCCGTTCGGACCGAGGAGGCACACCACCTCGCGGTCGAGCACTTCCATCGACACGCCCCAGAGGACCTGGAAGTCGCCGTAGACCACCTCCAGGTTCGCGATGCGCAGGATCGGCTCAGTGCCCGCCATCTCGACGTCCCAGGTAAAGCGTCACGACGTCCGGATGGGACGCAATCTCCGAGGGCCGGCCCTCGGCGAGCTTCTCGCCGAGATGCAGGAAGACGACCCGGTCGGCCAGCCCCATGATCACGCGCATGTTGTGCTCGATCACGAGCAGGGTTACGCCCTCGTCGCGCAGGCGCCCGACCAGCGCGACAAGCCCTGGAATGCTCGGCTGGTCGACCCCCCCGGTAATCTCGTCGAGCAGGAGGAGTTGCGGGCCGGTGGCGAGAGCGCGTGCCAGCTCGAGCCGCTTGCGCTGACCGGTGGAGAGGCCGCGCGCCTGGACGTCACCCTTGTGGTCGAGGCCGACGAGCGCGAGGCAGCGCCGAGCCGACTCGCGCGCGCGACGCATGCCGCCGCCGCGGGCGAGCGCGCCGATCATCACGTTCTCCTCGACGGTCAGTCGCGGGAACGGTTTCAGGATCTGAAAGGTCCGAGCGACGCCTAGGTGGCACAGTCGGTCGGCCCGCATGCCGGTGACCTCGGCGCCCGCGAAGCATACCGTCCCCGAGTCGGGGCGGGTGAATCCGGTGACAAGATTGAAGAGCGTCGTCTTGCCGGCACCGTTCGGTCCGATCAGTCCGACGATCTCCCCTCGGGCCACCGAGAAGGACACATCGCGGTTGGCATAGACGCCACCGAACCGCTTGGTGAGGCCGGCGACTTCCAGGATCGGGCCGGTCATGTGTCAATCGATCCTGCGGATGAAGCCCAGCACGCCCGCCGGCTGGAAGCGCGCGATCAGAATGATCACGAGACCGTAGGCCAGGATGTCGAGATTCCCGCCGCCGCCGCGCGCGTAGTACTCGAGCCACGCCATGAGCCCGCCCCCCGAGAGGGCCGACATGTCGAGCGCGATCCGGCCCGAGAGGTAGGCGCGCAGCAACTCGGTGAGCGGGACGATGACGAAGGCGCCCAGTGCCGGGCCCCACAGCGTGCCGATCCCGCCCAGGATCGCGATGAAGCAGATCTCCAGCGATACGACGAGCGACACCGTGGACATGGGCTCCACGTAGAGTACGTACTGCGCGTAGAACGTGCCGCACAGCGTCGTAATCGCGGCGGAAGCGATCAACGCGTAGAGCTTGTAGCGCGCGACGTCGACGCCAAGGCTCTGCGCGGCGTCCTGCTCCTCGCGGATCGCCACGAGAAACATGCCGAACGGCGAGCGCTGGATCACGCGGAATGCAACGAGCGCCAGGACGAACAACCCGAGCGCTCCGTAGTAGTACGGCAGCTTGCCGGGGAACTGGCCGTGCCAGAGCGCGTCGAAAAAGCCCTGCGCCCGGTAAACCGGATACTCGAGTCCGATCGCCGCCCCCAGCTGGTCCCAGTTCGACACGACGACGTAGATGCCCTCCATGATGAAGACCGAGGCAAGCACGAAGTAGTGACCGCGCAGGCGGAAGGTCGGCAGCCCGATCAGCACCGAGGCGAACGTCGAGATCGCAACCGCGATTGGCACCGACAGCAGCGGCGCGAGGCCGAACGCCTTGTAGCAGTACGCGGCGGTGTAGGCGCCGATGCCGAAGTAGAGCCCGTGACCGAACGAGACTTGGCCCGCCAGACCGCCGAGGATGTTCCACGCCACGCCCATCGCGCCGTAGAGCATCGACATGATCACGATGTGCCGCCAGAACGGCAGTGTGGTTACGAGTGGGTAGAGCGCGAGCGCGGCAAAGAGGACGAGGACGGCCACGACCGGCAGCCCCTCGACGCGGCGGCCGAGCCAGGCGGTCATCGGCGTCCGAGCAGCCCGTAAGGCCGCCAGAAGACGATGAGCAGGTACAGCCCGTAGACGAAGAGCAGCTTGTAGCTCGGCGAGGTAAAGAAGCCGCCCGCGGTCTGGACGATGCCGATGATGATCCCGCCCAAGAACGCCCCGCTGATCGAGCCGAACCCGCCGATGGCCACCGCCACGAACGCGGGCAGCGCCCAGCGCGACCCCGCAAGCGGAGAGATCGCGTAGTAGGTCGACAGGAGTCCGCCGCCGATCGCCACCGCCGCGCACGAGACGCCCCACGCGATTGCGAACATCCGGTCCGAATCGATCCCCATCAGCCGCGCCGCCTGCGGATCCTCGGCCACCGCTTGCAGCGCGAGTCCGGTCTCGGTGCGGTTGATGAACCAGTACAGCGCCCCTGCAGTGAGAAGCGCGCCCAGGCCGGCCACGAGCTCCGGCCCGCTGAAGAACAGCCCTGCGATCTGGAAGTTGCCCGCGGCCCAGCTCGTCGGGATGGATCGGACGTCGGTCTTCCAGAAGAAGTTCGCCGCCGCCTGGATGAAAAGCAGCAGACCGAAGGTGGCGAAGATCTGCGCCACCATCGAGGCGCCAAGCACGTGCCGGATCAGCAGGCGGTAGACGGCAACCCCGACGAAGAACATCACGATCGCCGCGAGCGGCGTGGAGACGAGGGGATCGATCCCGAACAGGCTCCACGCGAAAAAGCAGAAATACATCGCGAGCATCATGAATTCGCCGTGGGCGAAGTTCACGATGTTCATCACCCCGTAGATGAGCGACAGGCCCATCGCGACGAGCGCGAACATCAGGCCCACGATGAGGCCGTCGACCAGCACCTGGCCGTAGATCACGCCCGCCGCCGCCGCGCCAGGCGCGAAAAGGCCGGCGCGCGGGCCCGTTGCCCCACCGCGCCGGCCCTGCGGGCTATCGCTTGTCCCAGCCCGGCGCCGGGAACACGACCGGCTTGGTCGCCAGCTCCTTCGGCCATACAGGATAGTGGGTGCCGTCCTGGATCTGCGTGATCAGGCCGGTCGCCAGCACGTTCTGCCCCTTCTCGTTGAACTTGATGCCCTTGTAGGGCGAAATCGTGTCGGCGCCGTCGATGTTCGTCTCACGCAGCGCCACGATGATGTCCTCGGGCGCGAGGGACTTTGCGCGGTTGAGCGCGTCGGCGATGACGAGCGCGGCGGTGAACTCGCGCGCCGGCGCATCCCAGAGCGGCCGGCCGGTGCGCTGCTCGTACAGCTTGTTGACGGCGCCGGCAGCGCGCCGCTTTTCGATCAGCGCCGGGTTGAACTTGGTGTGGCTGAATGCGTAGTCGGCATTCTTTCCGAGCGCCTTCATGAAGTCCGGCGAGGCGAAACTCGCGCCCATCGCGAGGATACCCTTGGGCGTGAAGCCGAGGGCCTGGTAGGTGCGCACGGCAAGTATCGCGTCCGAGTCGAACGAGGCCTGCAGCAGGATGTCGGGGGCTTCGCTTTTCAGCTTCAGGACTTCGCTGCGCAGGTCGGCGGTCTGGGTCGGATAGCTGATCAACGTCAGTTTCTCAAAGCCGTACTTCTTGTAGCTGCCCTGGGCCGCCTGGGCGAGGCTGGAGCCCCAGTTGTCGTTGACGTGGATGACGCCGAGCGTCTTGAGCGGGACCCCTTTCTCCTTTCGCACCTCGTCGAGGAAGGTAAAGAAGTCGCGCGCAATGTCCTCGGTGGTCGGGGTCACGCTGAAGAAGGTCTTGAAGCCACGCTCGGTGAGGGTGGGCGCCTCGGAGGACCCGGTCACAAACGGCACGCCGTATTTCTCGGCGACCTGGCTCGCGGGTGCCGCGACCGCGCTCTGGAACGCGCCCTGGAGGATGTGCGCCTTCTCCTCGGTGATCATGCGCTCGGCAATTGCCTGCGCGCGCTCGGGCCGGCCGCCGTGGTCTTCGATGATCAGCCGGATCTTCGCCCCACCCTTCCCTGGCAGCCCGGCGGTCTTCGCGTAGGGCAGCGGGATGTCGTAGCTGCCGTTCACGATGTCGTAGGCGAGCTTGATCGCCTCCAGCGTTTCCGTGCCCGACTTCGCGGCGTTACCGGAGGTCGGATAAAGCAACCCGATGCGGATCTCGTTCGTTTGCGCGGCCGCGGGCGCCGAGAATGCGAGCGCCAGCGCGGCGGCCAGGATGCCGAAGTGCCTCATGATCAGATCTCCTCCTCCGGTTGGGGGAACAGCAACTCGCTCGCGCAGGTACCAGCGGCAGGCGCCCAGCGACCGTCCAGCGTGAAGGCACGGCGCGTCGGGAGGGGAAAGCGCGAGTGTGGAAAATTTGATCAAATAACGGCTGCTTTGGCAAGGCCGGCGTCAAACCCGCCCCGAATTGCCGAGGCGCAACGAGGACGCACGGCGCGGACCGCAGCAGGAGTACTTGTCGACCCCGCGGGCGCTAGGCAGCAGATCGATGTCAGGAGTCGGTAACCCCTGGGGAGGAAAGATGAATCCGATTCGCCGCAACCTGGTCGCCACCGCGATCGTCATCGGGACTCTCGTCGCGGCCCCGGCCCGCGCGCAGGACACCTACCCCACAAAGCCCATTCGGCTGATCCTGGGCTTCTCCGCTGGCGGCATCTCCGACGTCCTTGGACGAGCGCTGGCGGCCAGGATATCTTCGTCGATCGGACAGCAGATCATCGTCGAAAACAAGCCCGGCGCCGGCTCGACGCTCGCCGCCGATTTCGTCGCGAAGTCGACGCCCGACGGCTACACCATCTGGCTCCAGGACATGACGGCTCACGCGATCAACGCGACGATGTACAAACGGCTTCCCTACGACTCGCTCAAGGACTTCGCGCCGATCACGCTGGTCGCGTACACGCCCCTGATGCTTGTCGTGCATCCCGACCAGCCGGTGAAGTCGGTTCAGGAGCTCGTGGCGTACCTGAAGGCCAACCAAGGCAAGAGCGCCTACGCTTCCGCCGGCAGCGGCACCGCCAACCAGATCGCCGCCGAGCTCCTCAAGCGCTCGGCCGGCGTGCCGGAGGTCGTGCACGTCCCATACAAGGGCAGCACGCCGTCGGCCCTGGCGGTTCTCTCGAACGAGGTGACGTTCTCGTTCCTCAGCATGCCGCCCGCGGTCTCGAACATCCAGGCGAGCAAGATGCGGGGTCTCGCGGTGACCTCGAGCAAGCGCGTGGGCGCGGTGCCCGACGTGCCGACGATGATCGAATCTGGATTCCCGGGTTTCGACCTCGTCGTGTACTCGGGCATTCTCGCCCCGGCCGGCACACCGCGCGCGATCGTCACCAAGTTGAATGCCGAGTTCACCAAGGCGGCGAACGCGGACGACGTCAAGGCCACGTTCGCGCGAATCGGCGCGGAGCCGATCACGAACACGCCGGAGGAGTTCCGCGCGCTGATGGAAACCGACATCGCGCGACTCGCACCGATCGTGAAGGCCTCGGGTGCCACCGTCGACTGACGGCGAAACGGCTCGGGGCGGCCGGGCGCGTGCCGATCGCACGGTCCGGCTGGTCGTGTTTCCGGGCGGATTCAACTGGCCCGTCTGGGTGGCGCAGGAAAAGGGCGGGTTCGTCCGCCAGGGCGTCGCGCTGGAGGTCACAGCGACGCCGGGATCGGTCGTCCAGCTCACCGGGCTCATCGAGGGCCGGTTCGACATTGCCGTCACGCTCATCGACAACATCGTCGCCTACCGCGAGGGACAGGGCGAGGTGCCGGCGGTGGGACCCGACCTGATGGCGTTCATGGCGGCCGATACGCGCGTCTTCCCGACGCTCGTCACGCTCCCCGGCATCGCCCGGTATGCGGACCTGCGGGGAAAGACGTTGTCGGTCGACGCGCTCAACACCGGGTACGCCCTGGTGCTCAAGGCGATGCTCGAGCAAGGCGGGTTGGGCCCCGGCGACTACCGCCTCGAGAGCGTCGGCGGCGCACAGGAACGCTACGAGGCGATGCTCGAGAACAAATATGCGGGCTGCCTACTCAACTCGCCCTTCGAAGGGCTGCTGCGCGCCCGAGGTTATCGCCTGCTCGACACCGCGATTGCGGTGCTGGGCAAGTACCAAGGTCAGGTCGCCGCCGCGCGCAAAGCGTGGGCAGGCGTGAACCACGACGCCGTCGTCGGCTTCGTGCGCGCGTTCGTCAGCGCCCTGGCCTGGCTGCGCGATCCGCGCAACCGCGAGGAAGCTCTCGCGATCTACATCCGGAACACGCCCGGCGCCGACGCGGCCGCCGCAGCGACCGCGCACGCGATCCTGTTCGACCCGGTCCGCGGCTTCCCGGCCGAGGCCGCGATCGATCCCGAGGCGCTCGCCAAAGTCATCGAGCTCCGCTCGCGGTATGGTCGCCCGCCCAAGGCCCTCGGCGCACCCAGTGACTACTACGACCCGAGCTTCCTCGCGGAAGCGATGGCCGGCGTGTCCGGGCGTCTCTGAGTTGCTCGCTGCGTGACCCGATCGTAGTCAGCCTCGGCCGGCTCGCGGCGGCGGCCGCCCCGTCGACCGATTCCGGTCGCCGCGTGTCGCACGCATGCCAAAGCACCCCTGACGCCTCCCCTCCCAGTTCTGCGGCAAGCACCTTCTGCGTGCCCGGGTCGAGGTCGGTGAGAAACAGTCGCGCGCCGAGGGCGCGGAACAGTCTCGCAATCTCCGACCCGATCGCGCCACAGGCCCCGGTCAGGAGGACCGTCTTACCGTCAAAACGCAGCACGCAGAAGCCCGGTCAGTCGCCGCTCGCGCCGGATGCGCGGACGAGCGTGCCCCACCGGGTGATCTCCTCCCGGATGAAAGTCGCGTACTGCTCGGGCGTCATCGGTGCCGGCACAACTCCGTACTGTGCGAAAGTTTCCCGCAGTTCCGGCAGCGCCAGCACGGCACCGACTTCTTTCGCCATGCGGTCCACGACGGGGCGCGGTGTACCCGCCGGCGCCAGAAGTCCGTACCAATGGGTGAGGACGGCGTCCTTGAATCCGAGCTCCGCCATGGTCGGGACATCCGGGAGCACGTCGAGCCGGCGCGAATCGGTGACCGCGAGCGCACGGAGCTTGCCCGACTTGATGTGCGGCATTGCGGCTGCAGTCGTAGAGAAGAGCAGCGTGACCTGGCCCCCGAGCAGATCGGTAAGCGCCGGCGGGATACCCTTGTAGGGGACGTGAACGATGTCGATGCCGGTGGCGTCCTTCAGCGACTGACCCGCGAGATGGGCCGTGCTCCCGTTCCCGTACGACGCGAAGTTGTGCTTGCCCGGTTCGGCGCGGGCGAGCTCGACGAGCTCCTGCACGCTCTTGGCCTGCAGCGCGGAGTTGACGAGAAGGACGTGCGGCCCGACGGCGAGGAGCGTCACGGGCTGGAAATCGCTCGCCGCGTCGTACGGGAGCTTCTTGAAGAAGGTCGGGTTTATGCCGTGCGTGTTGGTCACCCCGATGACGAAGGTGTATCCGTCGGCGGCGGCCATCGCCGCGGCCTTCGTCCCGATGATCCCCGAGGCGCCGGGACGATTGTCGATCACGATCGGCTGCCCCAACCGCGGCTGCACCCGCGTCATCACCGCACGCGCAATCAGGTCCGTGCCGCCCCCCGTGGGCCAGGGCACGATCACCTGGATCGGCTTGGCCGGCCAGGTCTGGGCCGAAGCTGCGCCTGCCGCGAGGGCCGCAACGAGGATCAAGGAGCGAGGCGCGAGCGCCATGGGGAAACTCCTGCGAAGGGATCAGATGTGACGGATGCCGAACTTCGCAAGGAGCTCGGTCATGTGTTCGCGCCATGACGCCTTGTGGGCGAGGTGGACCCTCCGCGCCTCGGCGGCGTCGTGACTCTTCAGGGCTTTCACGAGCGCAGCGTGATTCTCCGTGGACTTCACGGGCTTGTCGCGAAGCCGCAGCGTGAACATCCGAAAGCGCTGCGACTGGTCGAGTAGCGTATGCGCAGCGATTGCAAGCCGGCTGTTGCCGCTTGAGTCAACCAACGCTCGATGGAAGCGTTCGTCGGCCATTGCCCAGGCATCGAGGTCGTCGCGTCGCAGCGCAGCGCGCATCCGATCGACTTCAGCCTGGAGCGCGGCGACTGCTTTCGCGTTGACCGGGTTCGAGGCGATCAGCTCGGCCGCCATGACCTCCAGGCTCGAGAGGACCTGGTAGATCTCGTGAATGTCGTTTGCCGTCAGGGGTCGCACGCGAATGCCCCGACGCGGGACGATGTTGATTAGACCCTCGCTCTCGAGCCGCAGCAGGGCCTCCTTCAGCGGGGTGCGGCTCATTCCCACCTCGTCCGCGAGTTGGTCCTCGAGGATCTGGAAGCCGCCGGGATATTCGTTCGAGAGAATGCGGGACTTGATCAGATCGTAGGCAGAGTCGCGCATGAATTCGCGCTGCCGCCCAACGACCACGGTTGATCTGGCGGGGTGCGCCATGTGGCCTCAGCGAGCCGCCGGCGCCGTCATCTGGTCGTAGCGAACCTTCTCGTGCGCCTCGATGGGGTCCTCGCCGCTCCGGATCGCGGCGATCACCGTGTCCTCCGTGGCCTTGAGCTGGCGCGCGAGCGCCAGTATCTCGACGATCCGTTCTCGGGGGATGACGAGTACGCCGCTCTCATCGCCAAAGACGAGATCTCCCGGCTGCACGCTCACGCCTCCGAGTTCGACGTCGATGCCGTGCCCGCCGTACCCGCACCGCCCCCGAATCGATGATTGGATCGGGCCGCGCGCGTAGACCGGGAAATCCATCGCGCGGTACTCCTCGATGTCGCGCACGCAGCCGTCCGATACGCAACCCGCCAGGCCGTTGTGGACGGCCGTCGCACCGGCCACACCGCCCATCGTATTGACGTCCGTTCGCGAACCGTAGTCGATGACCAGGACGTCGCCGGCATGCGCGTCGACGATCGCGCGCAGCGTCCCGAGCACCGGCGATGCGGTTGAAACCGATGTCGGCACCAGCTTCAGGGTGGCAGCCGGTCCAACGATCTTCCGACAGCCGCTCCAGGTCGGCACGATGCCGCGCGGCCCGAGCGGCAAGGAGCACCGGTCGAGCGCGTCGCAAACGTTCGGGACCGACACGGTCCGATAGCCCTGGATGACGTCGAGAGGAACCCTGGGTGCGCGCACGAACCGCTCCTTCCTTAGACGAATTCAGTTACCGATCCTATAACGTATTCTTTATGGAATGCAATGGGCGCTGCAGCAACGTCGGGCCTGGTCGCGGCCCGGGCCGGGATTCCGCACGCAATCGCAAGTCGATCCCGTCTCCCGCCCGGCGCGGGGTCCTCCGCATTGCAGCATGCGTTCCCGCTCACTCGAACCCTGTTCACCTATAGACAACGCATTCTCTATCGGTAAACTTCCCGGGTGGGAAAAGTTCAGCGCGGCATCCAGTCGATCGAGGTGGGCGCTCGGCTGTTGAACGCGCTGGCGCATGCGGAGACGACCATGATGCTCAAGAATCTCGCCGCAGCCGCGGAAGTGCCCGCCGCGCTGACCCACCGCTACCTGGTCAGCTTCATCCGCGTGGGGCTGGTCGATCAGGATCCGGAGTCGGGCCGCTACAGGCTGGGACGCTTCGCGCTTCAGCTCGGGCTGTCGGCCCTCGGGCAGCTCAACCCCGTGCGCACGGCGGTTCCCTACCTGGCGGCCCTTTCCGAGCAACTCGACCAAACGATCGTGCTGGGCGTGTGGGGCAACCAAGGGCCGGTCATCGTTCACTGGCTCGAGTCCTCGCGACCTGTCAACGCGACCCTCCGGACGGGGAGCATCGCACCGCTCCTCTCCTCCGCGACCGGTCGCGTCTTCGGCGCCTTCATGCCTCGTCGCCTGATCGGATCCATCCTGAAGCGTGAGCTCGCCGCGGCGCGTGACTCGCCCCGCGTCGGGATTCCCCGTACCGCTGAAGAAGCCGAGGCGATGTTCGCGCAGGTGCGCAAGCACCGGGTTGCGCGAGTGGCCGGAACACTGGTTCCCGGGATCCACGGCTTGGCGGCCCCGGTGTTCGGTGCCCCGGATGGCAGGCTCGTGCTCGCGCTCGCTGCGGTCGGTCACGTCGAGGTGTTCGACTCTTCGCTGGGGGGACCGATCGCTAAGGCAGTGCGGAAGGCCGCCGACGATCTGTCGAGTCGGCTAGGAGCTCGGGTTGACGTCAACGCGGCCGCGTGAACGCGGCACAACAGGAGGAGAAATGAAAACCAGGACGCAGGAACACGCGCAGCGGCACGACATCATGCGTCTCGGCATGGCGGTAGCCACGATTGCGCTCGCGTGCGCGGTTGCAACGCCCTCCTCGGCGGCTGACGTGAAGGTCAAGCTCGCCACCATGGGCATGAATGACATGCAGCACGACTACCTGCGGGAGTTCAAGCGACGGCTGGAGCCGGCCGCACCGGGAGTGACGGTCGAACTCTATCCCGGCGGCCAGCTCGGGGGGATCGCCGACACCGTCCGGGGTCTGCAGCTCGGCACCGTGGAGATGTTCGTCGTGCCGCCGGACTTCCTGAAGGGGATCGATCCCCGCTTCGGGGTCGTGAGTGCGCCCGGGGTGTTCCAGGACCTCCGACACGCGAACCGCACCTTCACCGATCCGGAGTTTCGCTCGCCTTTTCTCGCGCTCGGCGAGGCGAAAGGCGTGAAGGGGCTGAGCATCTGGGTATCCGGCGCGAGTGACTACGCGACCTTGGCCCCCGTGCGAACCCTCGCCGACTTCAAGGGCCTGAAGATCCGCGTCCTCGCGACCGAAGTCGAGACGAAGATGATGGCGCGGCTCGGAGCGGCCGGCGTCCCCATGGATATCGCCGACGTCCTCCCGGCGCTGCAGCGGCGCGCCCTCGACGGGATCCGCAGCATCGTCCCCATCCTGGATGCACGCAAGTTCTGGACGACGACCAAGTACCTCACTGTGGTGAACGACACCGACATCCCCCTGGTGGCTTGGGTGTCGATGCCCTTTTACTCCAAGCTTTCGCCGCAGCTTCAGCAGACCATGGTGAAGATCGGGGTCGAGATGGAGCCGTACATACTCGAGCGCGCGCTGGCCCAGAACGAGGCCGCCTACGTAAGCTGGACGAAGAACGGTGGCGAGCTCGTCCAGCTCTCCAAGGAGGAGCGGGCCGAGTTCATGAAGCGCGTCGGCGTCGTCGCCGACGAAGTGATGGGCGCCGATCCGCAGATCAAGGACATGTACGCGCTGTTCAAGAAGGTCGCGGAGAAGACGCGCAACCGGTAACTATCTCGCACTAGGAGGTTGACCATGTTTCTGAGGAATTCTTGGTATGTCGCGGCCTGGGCGGACGAGGTCACCAACGAGAAACCGCTCGCCCGAACGATCCTCAACGAGCCACTGGTGCTCTACAGGACGCAGGGCGGCGCAGTGGCTGCGTTCGAAGACCGCTGCGTGCACCGCAGGCTGCCGCTCTCGATGGGCTGGGTGATCGGTGACAACCTACGCTGCCGGTATCATGGGCTCACCTACGAGCCGAGCGGAAAGTGCGTCAAGATTCCGGGGCAGGACCGCGTCGGGGACTGGGCCTGCCTGCGCGCCTACCCGGTGGTAGAGCGCGACAAGTGGGTGATGGTGTGGATGGGCGACCCGGAAAGGGTTCACGCTTCGCCTGCGCCGGACTTCCACCGGCGGCTCGGCGATCCCTCGTGGCGGCACATCAACGGCACGCTGCACATCGCCTGCAACTACAAGCTACTCCTCGACAATCTGCTGGATCTCTCGCATCTCGCGTTCCTGCACAACTCGTCGATCGGCAACGAGGTGATGGCCGATGCCGACGTCACCTACCAAGACGACGGCGATCGCGTGCGCGTGGTCCGCTTCATGCGCAACATCCCCCCGTCGGTCTCCTTCGCAGAATTCGGCCGCTACAAGACGAATATCGATCGCTGGCAGGTCACCGAGTACATGCCGCCCTCCTTCTTCCTGATCAACAACGGCACCGACCCCGCCGGAAGGAGCGATCGGCCCGCGGAGGAGCGCGCGAGGGGTCGCGGCACGTGGGGATTCCAGGTGTATCACGGGATCACACCGGAGACGGACACCTCGACGTACCAGTTCTGGGCCATCGCGCACCCGAACGAGTTCGTCGACCCGAGCCACTACGAGCGCTTCAACGTGGTGCTTGGCAGACAGGTCCTGGCCGAGGACATGGAGGCCTACCTCGGCCAGCAGAAGGCGCTGCAGGTGATGGACCCCGAGAAGGCGCGAATCGGGGACGTGTCCCCCCTGGGCGAGATCAGGGCCGACCGCGGGCTCGTGATGGGCCGCAGGATCCTGGACCGCCTCGTGGCGCAGGAGCAAAGCGCCCGCACCTGAGCCCGCCCCGGCTGTGACGAGACGTAGGCTCACGATAGCGCTGGACCGCTATGACCGGCACGTCCCATTCTTCATGGGACTCCTGCCGGACACGGCGCCGGTGGAACTCGTGCCGCTGGAGGTCGGCATGGTGGCCGGGCGGCGGGACGGCGTGAATCGCCACGGGCGGATGCTGCACGACCGGGAGTTCGACGTCTGCGAGGTTTCGCTCAGCTCCTACATCATCGCCAAGAGCCGCGGCGCTCCCTTCACGGCGGTGCCCGTCTTTCCGCGTCGACTCTTTTCGCAAGGGAACATGTTCGTCGCGAGGGATTCGGCGCTCGAGCACGCGAGCGAGCTCGCCGGCCGGCGCGTATGCGTCTGGTCGTTCCAGACGACGCTCTCCGTTCTCGCGAAGGGCGATCTTGCCCTCGAGTATGGCGTTCCGTGGCAGTCGATCGAGTGGCACACCCTCTTCCCGGAGGAGGTGCAGATCGAGGTCCCGCAGGCGACCATCCGGAGGCTGCCGGCACATGCGGACGTGGTCGCGATGCTCGCACGTGGCGAGCTGGATGCCGTCGTCCATCCCCATCCCCCGGCGGATGCGCTGGTTCGTGACGGTCCCGTAAGACGACTGTTCCGGGACTGGCGCGGAGAGGCCGTGCGCTACTTTGGAAAATACGGCCACTACCCAATGATGCACCTGCTGGTTCTGACCGAGTCGCTTGCCTCCGAGGAGCCATGGCTGCCGCGCGCGCTGATCGCGTGGTGGGAGCGCTCGAAGGACCTGGCGCGCGGTTTCTACCACGATCCGACCTACTCGCTGATGCCGTTCGCGCAATGCGAGCTCGAGGACCAAGAGGTACGCATGGGTGCCGACCTGTTTCCGTCCGGGCTCGCGGCCAATCGGGCGGACCTGGAGAAGTTTCTCGACTACTCGTTCAGCCAGCACCTCACGTCCCGCCGGATGCACGCGGAAGAGCTGTTCCACGATTCCGTACTAGACACCTAGTCGCCTCGCGTCGTGCGGCTCAATTTCGGCGTACTTTGGGCGATCCCCGAGACCCTGATCGGCGCGGCGCTGGTCTTTTGCGTCGCGCTTGACGGTGCCAACGTCTTCGCGCGCTACGTCCTGCACTCCCCGATCATCGCGGTCGAGGAGATCCTCGGTTACCTGCTGGTCTGGAGCGTCTTCATCGGTATGATCCTCGTCACACGGAACGACGAGCACCTGCGCATGGACCTGCTGGCCGTGGTGCTGCCCGCGAGATTCCAACGGGCTCTGCGCACCCTGGAGGCGGTTTTGACACTCGCCGTCTGCGGACTGGTCGCCTACCAGTGCATTCAGGCGGCAATTCTGATCGGCAGGCTCGGCGAGAAGACCATCGTTCTGAACGTCCCCATGGCGGTCCCCTTCGCGGCGCTCCCGGTGGGCTTCGCGCTGATCGCCGCGGTGGCGGCCTGGCGACTGTGGCCGCGCGGTCGCGCCACGACATGAATGCCGCCCTCGGCCTGATTCCGCTAGCCCTGCTCGTACTGGGGCTGCCCATCTATCTGGTGCTGCTGACAACGTGCGTCGTGGTCCTGATCGTCTTCGCACCCGTGCCGCTCGCTGTCGTGCCGCAGGTGCTGTTCGGCAGCGTGAACAAGGTCGTGCTCATCTCCCTGCCGTTCTTCATCCTTCTCGGCGAACTCATGCTGCATGGCGGAATGGCACGACGGATCGTCGATTTCGCCCTTTCAATCGTCGGCGGTGTGCGCGGCAGCCTCGGGCTGACGGCCGTCGCGTCGTGCACCATGTTCGGCGCGGTGTCGGGTTCGAGCCCAGCGACCGTCGCCGCGATCGGCCGAATCCTGTACCAGCCGTTATGCGACCGGGGCTACGGAGAGCGATTCTCGAGCAGCCTGCTTACTTCTTGCGGCGGGCTCGCAACGGTCATCCCGCCGTCGATCTCAATGATCCTCTACGGCGCCGCCGCGCAGCAGTCCATCCCGCACCTCTTCATCGCGGGGGTGATACCGGGCCTGCTCCTCGCGCTGCTAATCGGAATTTACGTCTATATCTTCGCCCGCCGGCAGCGCATCTCCGATGTCCAACGGTTTGAATGGCGGGCGATGCGGGTCACGGCGTGGGACGGCAGCCTCGCGTTGATCGCTCCATTGATCATCCTCGGCGGGATCTACCTGGGCGTCTTCACCCCGACCGAGGCGGGGGGAGTCGCCTGCATCTACGCGGCGTCGATCACGACGCTGGTCTACCGAACCACGAGCCTCAGGGACCTGTGGCGCATCTGCAGCCGGTCCATGTACCTGACCGCGCAAGTGTTCATCGTGGTTGCGGCGGCGACCGTGTATTCGTGGCTTCTCACCATTGGCGGGATACCGGCCGCTCTCGTGGGCCTGGTCGAGAGCCTGGGTGGCACGAAGTGGACGACGCTCCTACTCATAAATCTGCTCCTCTTGGTCGTCGGATGCTTCATCGACCCGACCTCGGCCATCATTGTCCTGACGCCCCTACTGGTGCCGATCGCGCAGCACGCCAATATAGATCTCATTCACCTGGGAATTGTCATCGTCGTGAATCTGGAAATCGGGATGTTCACCCCCCCCTTTGGTCTGAACATCTTCGTGGCCCAGTCGGTATTCCGCACGCCCTTGAAAGTCCTCTATCCAGGCCTGATGCCATTCATTGGAGTGAACATCGTTGGCCTTATCGGGGTCACATATGTTCCGGAATTGTCCCTGTACTTGACCCGCTTCCTCTGAGACCCGGCTCACATTCTGTGCGAAGGGGAGCCGCTCACCCGAAAAATCATATTTTCCTACCTCGAAGCGACGCTTCGCGTCATCATCGGAACGCGATGGACATGACGCCGAGGATCCTGATCCTCACGCCGATCCCACTTAGTGGGCGCCACGATCCGGTAGACAAGGTGCCGACGCTAGATGTCCGCCACTCCCGCGGGCAATCGTCCGACCGGGTTACGGCCGGTCGGCGGCACGCCCGAGGAGTTGGCGTCGAGCATACAGGCGCACTCGGCCAAGTGGAAAAAGACGAGCGACCGCCTCGTTAGTGAGGCCTGACGACGCGGGGGCTGCGCCCTGCGGCCCCATGCTGCAGCCTTCTTTTGCTACTGGCTCCGCCCCCGCCCCACGATCTCCCACGCTGTCACGACCTCTTCACCACGGCAGCCGATGATCCGGTCGTAGAGGTTGACCGTAGTGTCGCAGTGGCTCGGCACGAGTTCCACCCGATCCCCGGGCCGAAGTTGCGTGGCTTCTATGCCGCGCAACGTCCCGTGCTCGTCCCCGGCGAACTCGAACGCGACGCCCTCAAGCTGCCGCACAGCGGGGGGACCACTGTCGACGCTCGCCGACTTCCAGCCGACGTCGACCACCGCACGGTGTGCAGCGGGCCGGCTCACCACGGACGACAAGATCGACAAGGCCTGCCCGAACGGGATCGGCGACGCATTCGCGTCCCACTCTATCCGGTTGTAACTGGCATCCATGTAGATGTAACTTCCCGGCTGCAGCTCCGTGAGTCCGTGGAAATCAAGATCGATCTGCGCACTCCCGGTTCCACCCCCCGTCAGCACGCGTATATCGTGTCCCGCCGCGCGCACGGTCGCGGCACTCAGGAGTAGCCGATCAAGCGCGACGCGAACCTCGTGGCGCCGCTCCGCGTATGACACGACGCCTTGCAGACGACCATGGTAGCCCTGCAACCCCGCAAGATCGACATTCTTGAGCTGCGAGACGACCCCCGCGAGCTCCGCCGCCATCGGCCCAGGCTCCACGCCGCACCGGTCCTGTCCGACGTTGACCTCGACCACGATCGCCAACCGGGATCTGCTTGCCGCCGCCGCGCCATCGATCGCGCGGATCACGTCTGCCGAGTCGGCCACTACGGCAATTCGCGCCCGCCCTGCCAAGGCCGCGAGCCGGGTCAGTTTCGGCTCCCCTGCGATGGGCGTCGTGATCAGGATATCGTCGATTCCAGCCTCCACCATCGCCTCCGCCTCGCCGAGCTTCGCGCAGCAGATCCCGCAAGCCCCTGCCTCGATCTGCATGCGAGCAACCTCGGCGCACTTGCTCGCCTTCGCATGAGGGCGCAGGACGAGGCCGCTCCCTGCCACCATATCCCGCATCCGAGAGATGTTGTGTTCGAGCTTGTCGAGATCGACCAGCAGTGCGGGGGTGTCGAGGGCTTGCTTGCTGCGAGGCAGATCCATCTTGTTCACGGTTCGACTCCCATGGGCGGTCGAGTTTCTCGCTTCAGCGTTTTTCTCGCGGCAGCATCAGGCGAACACAGATAGCCGAACACGACGTCCAGGACATGACGCTTGCGTGCTGCGAGCCAGGTCCGGTCTGACAGGTCGGTTTGGAACATCACCGAAAGGGTGTTCCGGTTGGCCCCGTGAAGGTAGCAGAGGGCGTGCAGCGTGACGAAGAACTGAGCGGGGTCCACCTGGTCGCGGAATACGCCGGCGCGTGCGCCGCGTGCAAGCAGATCCTCGATCGCCAGCAGAGGCGGCGTCAGCTTCGACACCACGCGGGAGCGCCGGAGGTACCGGGCGCCCAGCTGGTTCTCGCTGACCAGCATCCCGATGAACTCCGGTTTCCGGATGAAATGATCGAACGTGTAGTCGACGAACCGCTTGATGCCTTCGATCGGTTCGGCCTGGCTGAGGTTGAGCGCCTGCTCCGCGGTGCGGAGCTCGAGATAGACCTGCTCGAGGCTCGCGAGGTAGAGACCTTCCTTGTTGCCGAAATAGTGGTAGATCATGCGCAGGTTCGCCTTCGCCTCGCGCGCTATGCGCTCGACGCGTCCGCCGCGAAAACCTTGCCGTGAGAACTCCTTCACGGCTGCCCTCAGTATCCGTTCCCGGGTCGGCGCAGGTGGGCGGCCTGTCATGTGGCCATCCCTCGGATCGCCGCCCACCAGAGGAATGACAAGGGCGCCAGGATGCCGAGCGTGAGTGCCGCCAGCACCAGCATGGCGCGTATTGCGTGCCCGATCGGGATTCCGGAGAACGTGAGCGCAAAAACGATCGGCGCGCTCTGATAGGGCAGTAGGGGGTTCGCGAAACCGACGATCTGGGACAGAAAGACCACCTCCAGCGGCAGGCCCGACGCCTCCGCGAGCCGGCCAGAGAGCGGCGTCAGCACGGCGGGCAGTCCCGGCGTGGTCGTTACCAAGCAGACGAGCGTGCTGAAAGCGCAAAGGAGCATGAAATTGCGCAAGGGTCGCCCGGGCTCGAACGCTGAGGCCTCCACAAGCCAGCGCCCCATCTCCGCGCCGAGTCCCGAGTGCGCCACCACAGCGCCGAGGCCGATGATCCCTGCGGCGTGAAAGATGCTGCTGTAACTGAGGTCGCGGTTGAAGCTCTCCGCGGGGAAGAGCCCGGTAGCCGGCAGCATACAGACCACCGCTGCCGCGAGCGCGACCCACGCGGGCGATACGCCGTGCAGGAAATCGGTCATCCAGAGCGTGAGGGCCGCGGCGAGCACGAACGCCACGGCCTTCTCCTGTGGAGACCAAGGCGGTTGAGCCAGGCCCGTCACCCGCACGGCTCGCTTGTCCGCGAAAAGCGTCACTACGATCAATCCAATCGCGATCGCCTTGCCGATGCCGAGAACCGGGAACGCAAGGACCAGGTATTCCGCATAGCTCACGCGGACGCCGTACAGCTGCTCGGCCGACGCCGCGAGGATGATGTTCGGAAGATTGGCAGGCAGCACCCCCGCCGATGGCAAGTAGGTGCCCAGCACGGCAGCAAGTGCAAGGCCGACCTTGCCGGGGGAGCCATCGCCATACCCGAGGCGGCCAGTGAGCACCAGGACGATCGGCATGAGCATCACGACCCGCCCCATGCTCGAGGGCATGAGGAAGGTCAGGAGCAGCCCGATCAGGATGATCATCGTCACGATACTCGCGTAGCGCTCGCCGGCTCGCGCGGCCAGCACGCTCGCGAGCCGCTCTGCCAGCCCGGTGCGCTTGACCGCGACGCCGACCACCAGCCCCGCGATGATCAGCCAGAGCGCTTGCGATTCGAAGCCAGACAGAACGACCTGCGGCGGAGCGATGCCGACCAGCAGGACGAGCAGGAAGAACAGAAGCGCCGTGACGTGTTCCGGCAAGGCCGAGGTCGACCACAGCACAACGGCGGCGAGGACGACCACCGCGGCGCTCGCCAACGGAGGAAGGAAGCTCAGTCCCCAGACGGCCGTCGCCAGCGCCGCGCACGCGACGAGCGCGATGTGGAGGGTTCGTGCCGGACCAGTCGGCACGTAGCTGGTGTCTGTTTCGGTGCGCATGTGCCTTCGCGTGCCCGGCCATTGTGCATTGCCCCATCACTCGACCGCAGGGCTCTGCGCTCGAGTTGACAAGCACGGGGGCGCAGGTATATAGATTTTTACTCCCTCGCTCCGTGCGGGGCAATCCCAAGGCGCCGGAACGAAGTGCCAGGGCCCGGACACGGAGCGGTGGGTTTGCGCGAGCCAGCCCTTGCGACGTGTCGAGCGACTCTCCCGTGCCGGGCGAAGCTCGAATGTCCAGACCAGGAGGATCTGAACCATGACGATCACGCGGCGCACCTTCATACAGGCGGCAGGGGCGGCGGCGTCAACTGCAGTCTGGCCCTCCCGGAGCACTGCACAAACGCTCCGCAAGGTGACATTCACACAGCCTTGGCTCCCCGACGGCAGCAACATGTTCATCTACGCCGCAAAGAACAAGGGCTACTACCGCAAGCGGGGTGTCGATCTCGAGATCTCGCGAGGCTACGGTTCGGTGGCAGCGTCCCAGGCCCTGGGAGCCGGCAAGTTCGACTTCGGGATGGCGGCCGTCGCGGCCGGGATCCAGCAGGCGGCCAAGGGACTGGACATCGTCATGCTCGGAGCGATCCAGTATGACTCGACCATGGGCATTGCCGTGCTCGCCGACTCACCGGTCAAGACGCCGAAGGACCTCGAGGGCCGCAAGCTTGGGTCGACCGTGACCTCCGGCGAGTATCCCTTCCTGCCGCTCTTCGCCAAGAACGCAGGGTTTGACCTCGAGAAGGTGCAGCGTGTCCAGCTCGACGCGCAGGTGCGCAACCGCGCTCTGCTTGCCAAAGAGGTCGATGCGATCTCCGCGTTCGCGGGGAGTTCGATCCCGTCGATCGCGGCACAGAACATCGACACCCGTTTCATCCTTTACAGCAAGTTCGGGATACCGGCATACGGGCTGGCGCTGATGACGCAGTCCAAGCGGCTCGCGGAGGACCCGGCGCTTTGCCAGGCCGTCGTGGAGGCGTCCTTGGAGGGCCTGCAGCTCGCGCTTAACAATCCCGACGAGGCCCTCGCCGCGTTCGCGGCGGAGCTCAAGGAGGTTGCGATGACCCAGACCGGTCGCGATCAGGTCCGCATCGGATTCGGGATGTACGCCCTCACCACGCTTCTCCCCGAAGCAAGAAAGGGGTTGGGCTGGCAGGACCCGGCCGCGATGAAGCGACAGCTCGATCTGGTGATGACCTATATCGCGGACAAAGGCGACAAGGCCCCGGACCTCGACAAGATCTACACCAACCGGTTCGTGGGCGGTCTGAAGCTGACCGACGCAGAGTGGAGCGCAGCCGAGAAGCGATTCGCCCAGTACCGGAAGCTGATCGGGTGACCGACGCCAGGCTCTCGGCGTGAGCGCCGTTGAGCGCCTGGATGCTCCGCTGGCCCCCGAGAGCACAGCGGTGCATTACGTCGAGGTCGACGCACTCTCGAAGATCTACAACCCCGGCCCGCGCCAGGTCGAGGCGCTCGGCTCGGTCTCGTTCAGCGTCCGCTCGGGGGCCTTCGTGTCTATCCTCGGGCCGAGCGGCTGTGGCAAGAGCACACTGCTCATGATCGTCGGGGGGCTGGAGCCTGCAACAACGGGGAGCGTACGGGTCGCGGGCGAAGCGGTCTCGCGCCCACGAGTTCGGACCGGGGTCATCTTCCAGGACCCTACCCTGCTCCCCTGGAAAACCGTCCTGGAGAACGTGCTGTTTCCAGTCCAGATCCAGCGGCGGTCGACGCCTGAGTTCAGGGCGCGGGCGGACGAGTTGCTCCGGCTCGTCGGCCTTCAGGACTTCGAGCATAAGCGGCCTCACGAGCTCTCGGGGGGCATGAAGCAGCGCGCGGCGATCTGTCGTGCCCTGGTGACCGATCCGGACCTCATGCTCATGGACGAGCCGTTCAGCGCGCTGGATGCGATCACGAGGGACGAGCTCAACGTCGCGCTCCTCGACATCTGGGAGCGGCATCACAAGACCGGGCTCTTCGTGACCCACAGCATCCGCGAGGCGGTCTTCCTCTCCGATCGTGTGATCGTGATGGGTCGCAGACCGTCCCGGATCGTCGCGGACGTTCCCGTGCCGTTCCCGCGGCCGCGAGACATCCGCATCCAGGAGTCGTCGGCATTCACCGAGATCTGCGCGATGCTCCGTGACAAGATCGACTCGCATCATGGCTGACGCAGAGCCGGGCTCTTCGTTGGCCAACCTTGAGGGCCTTAGACAGCCGGTCGCAGACCGTTCGTTCGGCGGGGTGATCGATGGCGCACTGCCGATCGTGGTCGGCACTGGCGCGCTGGTCGCCTGGGAAGTCCTCGTGCGCGTGCTCGCCGTGCCGGAAGTGCTCCTGCCGCCGCCCAGCCGGATCGCGGCCGTCTTTACCGTTGCCGAGCATCGCGAGACGCTCAGTCAGAACCTTCTGCCGACGGCACTGCAGGCGATCAGCGGCTTCGCCACGGCTTTGCTGCTTGGCGTCTTGGTGGCGCTCGCTGTCACCTACTCGACCGCGCTGAAGGAGGCGATCCACCCCTATCTTGTCGCTTTCCAGGTCATCCCCAAGATCGCGCTCGCACCCATCTTCGTGCTGTGGTTCGGGATCGGGTTCGCTTCGCGCTTCATCTTTGCGACGTTCGTCTGTTTCTTCCCGATCGTTATTGCGCTGGTCACCGGGTTGCGCGATACCCATCCGGACGTGATCCGCATGTGCCGGGCCGTCGGCGCCTCCAGTGCGCAGATCCTCTGGCAGGTGCGCCTGCCTTTCGCCACACCCTATCTCTTCGCGGGCCTCAAGATCGCAGCGACGATGTCCATCATCGGCGTAGTGATCGGGGAGTTCATCACCTCCGACCGCGGGCTCGGCTTCCTCATCCTCTTCGCCGCCTCGCGATCCGACACCCCGATGGTCATGGCGGCGATCCTTCTCCTGTGCATCATCGGGCTTCTCCTCTTCGGTGCCGTCGTCGCCTCCGAGCACGTCGTGCTGCGCCGGCAGGGCATGCGATGAGTGCGGGACTATTCGAACTGCTCTTACCGCTCCAGGGGCGGGTCTGCGACGCCGGTGACCTGGCCCTCTACGTCGCCGACAGAGGCCGCGGTCGCCTGCTCGTCTTCCTTCACGGCCTCGGCTGGCAGCACGGACTCTGGCGCCCGCAGATCGCGCGCTATGAGGACCGGTACCACGTGCTCGCGGGCGACAACCGCGGCCACGGCCGCTCCGACAAGCCCCCGGGCCCCTACCGCATCCGTGGGATGGCCGAAGACTGGTTGCGGGTGCTCGATGGGCTCGAGGCGAGGGAGTGGGCCCTGGTCGGGTTCTCCCAGGGCGGCATGATCGCGCAGTGGATTGCCGCCCTCGCGCCGGACCGAACCCGGGCGCTCGCCGTAATTGGAGCCTCCTGCAAGAGTAATCCCGTCACACGAGAGGTGATGGAGCAGCGCCTCGCCGCGGCCCAGGAGAGCGCACGTGCGGCCGCGGAACTCGCCGCGCGCTCCATCTTCTCGCCGGGATTCATTGCCCGCGAGCCGAGCTTCGTGAATGCTTTCGTTGCCGATCGGACCGCGGCGCCGATCGCGCCACTCGCCGCCGCGACGCGTGCGCTCTACGACTTCGACGCATCGAACGCACTCTCCAGCATTACTTGCCCGACGCTCGTCGCGGTCGGCGCAGACGACCGCCTCGTTCCGCCTGAATCGGCACGCGAGGTCGCCGATCTGATTCCCGGCGCGAGGTTCTCGATCATTCCGGACGCCGGCCACATGGTGACGATCGAGCAGCCCGCGGCATTCAACGCGCTGCTCGATGATTTCCTCACAGCTCACTACCCGCCGTCGGCCGCGAGGCCGCACGCACAAGGAGCCCCTCCATGAAACAGACGATGCCCAGTTCCACGTGGACCCTCCTCCTCCGTGGGGGTCGTGTCATCGATCCCGCCTCGGGCCGCGACTCCGTCGCTGACGTCGCCATAGCTGGTGGACGCATTGCCGCCATCGGTCCCGGACTCGCCGCACGCAAGCGGGAGGGCACACGCGTCGTCAATGCGAACGGCTCTATCGTCCTTCCCGGCCTGATCGACATGCACGCGCACGTCTTCGAACACGTGAGCGGGGATTTCGGGCTCAACCCGGACCTCGTGGGGATCCGCTCGGGCGTCCCGGTCCTGGTCGACCAGGGTGGGCCGAGCGCGCTCACGATCGACGGCTTCCGACGGTTTATCGTCGATGCATCCAAAACCCGCGTGCTGTGCTTCATCTCGAGCTACCTTGCGGGTGGCCTCCATGGACACAAGTATGTCGACCTGTATGGCCCTCCCGGGATCGATGTGGACGCGATCGTCAAGGCGGCGGAAGCCAACCGGGACCTCGTAAAAGGCATCAAGGCGCACGCCGAACCGGGGGGCTACTCGCGTTGGGGCGTTGAACCGCTGCGACTTGCCAAACAGGCGTCTCGACAGCTCAAACTCCCTGTCTACATACACCTCGGCACGCTATGGCCGGAGAAAGACCGGCAGCCCGTGGACACTGACGCGATCGTGAGCGAGGTTCTGCCTCTCCTCGATCCCGGCGACATTCTGGCGCACCCCTACACCCGGCTGCCGAGCGGCGTGGTAGGCGCCAACGGAAAGGTCCATCCGCTGATCCTCGATGCGATCGCCAGGGGCGTTCGCATTGACGTCGGTCGCGGGTCGCACATCAGTTTCGAGACTGCACGCCGCGCGATCGACCAGGGCGTGGTGCCCTTCACAGTCGGGGCGGACCTGCACGGCTACAACGTGAGACGGCCGAAGGGCGAGAGCTGGTATCGCGGCACGTTCGCGGTCGACCAGTCCGGAAAAGTCGATGAAGAGTTCTCGTTTGTGTCGCCGTACAGCCTGCACCACGCCATGAGCGAGATGCGGGCGCTCGGCATTCCACTGATCGACGTGTTCAAGATGGCGACCTGCAACGCCGCGCAGGTCCTCGGCCTCGACTCGGAGCTTGGCGCGCTGGCACCCGGTCGTCCGGCCGAGCTGTCGATCGTGAACGTGGTGACGGGGCGCTGGCGGCTACAGGACTCACGCGGCGGCGAAATCCTCGCGACCGAGATGATCCATCCCCGGCTCTCAGTGCGTGCCGGGAAGGTCATTCGCGTGGACTCGCCCCTGCTGCCCGACCTCGAGCGCCTTGCGGCTTGACCCGGCCTGCCCACGTGCGGAGCCCTCTCTCAGAAGTGCTGACGTGGCCGCGCCTGAGGCCCATCGTCCTGCCCCTGGGACTCGGTCTGGGGCTCTTTGCTGCGTGGGAATGGTCCGTTTCGGCGCTCAAGCTCTCGCCCGTACTACTGCCGAGGCCGGGTCCCGTGATTCAGTCGATCGTCGGCAACTTTGGCCTGCTCCGCGACCATGGCGCGCACACGCTCGGCGAAGTGCTGGGCGCGATCGCGCTTTCCGCAGTAATCGGCGTGCTCGTCGCGTTCCTCCTCAGCACCTCCCGGCGGGTCCGCGCGGCGCTGCTCCCCAACCTTGTCGTGTTCGAACTCATTCCCAAGATCGCGCTCGCACCGCTATTCATCATCTGGCTGGGAACGGGATCGGAATCACGGCTGGCGTTCGCCTTCTTTCTCGCGTTCTTCCCGATCCTGATTGCCTCGACGACCGGCCTGATCTCGACCGATCCCGCATTGCTTCGACTGTGTCGCTCCCTGCGCGCGTCATGGTCGCAGACGCTGTTGCAGGTTCGTCTGCCCTATGCACTCCCCTTCGTCTTCAGCGGGCTCAAGATCGGGACGACCATGGCTGTCATCGGCGTGATCGTGGGCGAGTTCATCACCGGCAACCGTGGTCTCGGCTACGTGATCATGTACGCGGCTTCGAACATGGAAACGTCTCTCATGCTCGGAGCAATGATCCTGCTCTGCATCGTGGGAACGGGTCTCTACGCCGCCGTCGCCCTGCTGGAAGCACTTGTCGCCAAGCGCTTTGGGCGCCCCCTCGCCACCTGAAAAGGAGCCTTCATGATCACCTGGCAGATCGGCGATGTCCGGGTCGACCGGATCGTTGAGTTCCAGCAGCCTCTCCTGCCGGCGTCAACGCTGTATCCCACTTCCAGCGAGGAGGCGCTGCAGCGTCACCGCCATTGGCTGGAACCGAAGTTGATGGAACCCGGGACCGGCTTGCTGGTGGTTAGCTTCCATAGCTTCCTGATCCGCAGCAAGGGCATCAAGATTCTGGTCGATACCTGCAGCGGTAATGACCGCCACCGCCCCAAGAAGCTGCGCTATCACATGAAGCAATGGCCCTACCTCGAGAGCCTGGCGGCCACGGGCATTACCCCCGAACAGGTCGACTACGTCCTGTGCACGCACCTGCACGTCGATCACGTAGGCTGGAACACCCGCCTGGTCGACGGACGCTGGGTACCGACGTTTCCAAACGCGAAGTACCTGTTTGCAAGAGCCGAGTGGAGTTACTGGGAGGCCCATTACAAGAAGGAGGCCTTCGTCGACGACCCTTACTATGTCGATACGCTGCTGCCGATCATCGATTCGCGACTCGCCGAATTCGTCCAGAGCGACTATAGGATCAACGACGAGGTCTGGCTCGACCCCACCCCGGGACACACACCTGGACACGTATGCGTGCATGTACGATCAAGAGGTCAGGAGTGCGTGATGAGCGGCGACCTCATGCATCACGCGATCCAATGTGCAGAGCCGGACTGGAGCAGCTGTTTCTGCGTCGACCCCGAGCATTCTCGCCGGACGCGGCGGGAGTTTTTGGCGCGCTACGAGGGTACGCCAGTGCGCATCATGCCAGCGCATTTCCCGACGCCCACGGCGGGGACGGTGGTTCGCGCGGGGGATGCGTGGCGCTTCCGATTTCAGGACGAATAGATACACGAGGGCAGCGGCGATGTCCTGGTGCGTACCGCACTAGGGTCGCGCGGTGCCGGCAGCCTGTGCTCCGCAAAAAGTCCTCTACGCGCATGGCTCGACCACCAAGTAGTCGTGATGGAGTCAACGCCTGTTCAGTGTCGACAGGAAGGTTGCCGTCTAAGATTCCGCAGTAGTGGACTTAGTCCGCAACATCCTTACGGATCATTTCCCAAGCCACTTAAGCAGTCGCTCCGGCAGTTCGGCGACATAAACTTGGGGCGTGCCGGTCCGGTCGGAGGTGTAGCAGACGTAGCGCTCGTCGGGGCTCCAGGACGGATGGGGGTGGGTCGATTGCGGGCCGTACACCGTGTCGGCCTTCATTTCGAGCCACGAGGAGCTTGTTTCTGCTTCGTCCGTTAGCCCGGCAGCCGCCGCGAAGTCGGCAGATCCAGCGTAGCGGTCTTTCATCCACTGTGACCCTCGGTTGCTGGAGGCGGGATGGCAAAGCGTCTGACGCTCCCCGCTCGCGGTCGCGACGATCTGCAGCCCGCTATCGGGGTGCGTCGTATCGCACACGATGAAGCGGCCATCCCGGCTGGGGGCGATGTGCCAGGCGTTGAACTGCGCGATCGTGGACATCTGCCGCGAGGCGAGATCGAACCGCTGCAGCGCGTACGGCCATCGGACCACGGCGAGCGACTGCCCTTGGCCAAGGAAGGTCTCGTGCACGAGAAATTCCGTGTCCTCGTGCTGCCAGAGGCACTCGTTGTCGCGTCCATCGGCGCGGACGAGCCACATTCGAGGTGCCGGGTCCGCGGCATACTCAATCAGTTCGCGATCAACGGGATGAAACTGAGGGTGGATCAAGGTCCGCGGGGAGTCCAGGATGATGCGCCCACCGGAGCCATCGGTGGCCACCACAGCCAGCGAGAACCCTCGCGGCGTGCGCATCGCCGCAACGAGCAAGGACTCGTCGGCGTTCAGGCTCAGCTCGCCGAGATGACCTTCGAAGGTTGCCAAAACACGCTCGGCGAGAGTGTCGAGGTCTAGCGCACGAACCTCCCCGCTCCGCGCATAGAAGAGCGTCCGCCCACGTAGGTCAAACAGCGCTGAGTATCCGTTGATCCCACCCGCGTCGGTGAACTGGACGATATCGCCGCCACGGAATGGTGCGCAATAGAAGTTCGCCCGCCCGTCGCGATACGACGCGAAGACGAGCCGCTCACCATCTGGAAGGATCGATGGCGCGAGGAAGTAGAGATTGTGGCTTACGGCATCGCCTTGCGTGACCTGCCACTGCGCGGCGCCGGTCTGGGGATCCTCCAGACCAACTGCCTCGCTGGGCAACCTAGAGCCTTTGCCCATCTCAGGCTCGCCCCGCCCCCGGCCTTACAGGAGCTTCGGTGAAGTGGGCCCGCACGTTCGCTATACAGTGGAGCGCGTCCGCAGACGCCATGACGTCATAGTCACGCGGCCTGGGAAGGGGCACGTCGTATACGCGCAAGATGTGCCCCGGGCGGGGTGACATCACGACCACCCGGTCGGAAAGCATCACCGCTTCGGCAATCGAGTGCGTGACGAAGACGATGGTCGTGCGCATCTGCTGGGAGATCCGCTGCAGTTCGAAGGCCATCTGGTCACGCGTCATCGCGTCGAGCGCAGCGAATGGCTCGTCCATGAGCAGGATCCCCGGCTGATTGACGAGCGCCCGGCACAGTGCCACGCGCTGCTGCATGCCACCCGAGAGCTCGAACGGGTAGCGGTTCTCGAATCCCTCCAATCCGACCAGGGCGATCAGGCTGCGCGCGACCTCGATCGACTCGCTGCGCGGGCGACCCAGCACATCCGCCGGAAACAGCACGTTGCCGAGCACTCGCCGCCACTGGAGCAGCACGGGGCTCTGGAATGCCATACCGATGCCACTCGGTGGCCGGACGACGAGCTCGCCCATGACCCGAACCTCCCCCACGGTCGGCGGATGGAGGCCGGCCACCAGTTTGAGAAACGAGCTCTTCCCGCAACCGGACGGACCGACGATGGAAACGAACTCGCCCCCCTGGATCGCGAGGTCGATGTCGCGGAGCGACTGGACGTCCCCCCGGGGGGAGCGATAGACGAGCGAGACACCCTGCGCCTCGATGTCGGGCGCGCTCGCGCCGGATCCGCCCACTCTCAAGCTTTCGCTACGGCAGGAATCCGGCAGCGAGGTAGTCGTCCACTTTCCCCTTGGGGGCCAGTCCGGCGTACTCGGCCAGAAGATCGATGGTGTCCTGCGCGTCCTCGCTCGACCAGACGCCTGGCGCACGCCCCTTTGTGCGCGGCGTGCGCATTAGGTCGCGGTGATAGAGCCACTGCTGCAATCCCTGCTCCGGGACGGCCAGAAAAGCCGATGCAGGGAACGCCTTGACCAGGCTGCGCGCCGCCTCCTCGGGATTCTGCTCGGCGTATGCCCACGACTTCTGGGCAGCGCGCAGGAAGCGCCGTACGAGATCCGGGTTCTCTTTGAGAAGATCCCGATGCACGATCATGCCCTGGGTCAGTGTGTTCACCCCGAAGTCTGCGAACTTCACCCAGCCCGTCTTTTTCTTCGCGATCGCGGCAATCTGGCCCGCCTGGGTCGTGTAGAAGCCACCCATCGCGTCCGCCTTCCCCGTTGCGACCGCGGTGGACTTCGCGGCCGTGTCCATGAAGAGGAGCTTGGCCTGTGCGGGATCGAGGCCGTTCTTCTTGAAGAAGGCCGGGATCATCTGGTGGATCGAGTCGCCCGCGGTCAGCGCAATCGACGCGCTCAACAGGTCCTTCGGCGACTTGAACCCCTTCTCCTCGAGGAAAATGATGGCCACCGGCGAGACCTGCTGGAATACGGCCACGGTACGGACGGGCACGCCCGTGGCGATCGCCTTCATGGTCGTCGCGGTGTCGGCGTAGCCGAACGGGTCGCTTCGCGAGGCAACCACCTGGACCGTGCGGCCGGAACCCTGCCCTTCGCGAAGCGTCAGCTTGATGCGCTCCTCGGTAAAGAAACCTTTCTCCACGCCGATCGTGAACGGCGCATGTTCGCCATAGCCGATTGCGTTCAGCCGGAGCACGATGTCGTCCACGTTCTGTGCACCGGCGGGCGTTGAGGCCAGAACGAGCGCCGCGGTGGCCGCGAGAACGTAGCGACACAAGAGTCCAACACGCATGGTTTGTTCCTCCCTAGATTGGAAAAAATCCCGGCTTCTGCCTATTCGTGTACCGCAAGTCGGCGCGACACGTGCCAGGGCAGCGACACCGCCTCGATCAACTCGATCAAGCCGAACAGCGCCACTCCGAACAGAGTCAGCACCACGAGGATCGCGAACGCGAGCGGGACGTCAAAATTGCCGTTGGCCACGAGCAGGAGATACCCGAGACCGCTGTCGGCCCCCACCCACTCAGCAACGATGGCGCCGACGATCGCGAGCGTGATGGCAACCTTGAGGCCAGAAAAGATGTGAGGCAGCGCGCTCGGCAGGCTGACCATCCAGAAGGTTCGCCATCGGCTTGCGCGGAGCTGGCGGGTCAGGTAAAGCAGGTCCTCCTCGACGCTCTTGAGTCCGGCGACGGTGCCGATCAGGATGGGGAAGAAGCAGATCAGGAAGGCGACCACGACGCGCGACTGGATCGAGAACCCCAGCCAGATCACGAGTAGCGGCGCGATCGCAATCTTAGGGACCACCTGGGAGAATACGATCAGGGGAAGGACGAAGCGCTCGAGCATGCGCGAGCTCGTCACCAAGACCGCGCCGAGTACGCCCAGCAGGAGCGCCACGAGGAAACTGCCCATCGTCACTGCAAGCGTCACCGCCCCGTGGGTGGCGAGGAGCGACGCCTTCTGCTGCATCGTCGCCAGCACTGCGAGCGGGCCAGGGACGAGGAAGGGCGGGACCTCGAACGCGACGACGACGACATGCCAGAGAACGACCACCGCGCCCAGGAGGGCAATCGGCTCCCACGGAAGCCGCCGGGCGTGCCAGCGCGACTGCGATGTGCCGCCACCCGCTTCGTCAGCCCCGAATTCCACTAGCCCCCTCGCTACGCGCTGTGCTCGAGCGCCACTGCCCCGCGGCGATGGTAGCGAGTCCGGGTGCTACGGACAAGCCGCGTTCGACGCCAGAGCGTCCCTCCCCATTCATCTTCCACGTGATTAGGAGTTCTTGCTTGTGGATCAATCCTCGCGCGGCGCGGCACTACGTTCGCGTAGACTCTACGAAGCGAGTGCCAAGCGAAGAGGCATGCCCGGTGTCCCAGCAATTCAGGTGTTTACTAAGTGACTGCCACTGTTCTGAGCGGTTCAGATCGATGGCGTCGAAGTGGATTGGGCGTTCGGGCCATGCCGCTCGGGCGGGCAGAGCGACTGGTTGCGTGCGTTAGCACATCTGCCTGCTCTGCAGGCCCGGAAGAGAATCACATCAGTGGCTCAGTTCGAACCTGTCCCAAGTACTTCCGCGAATCACTCCATTTAGAACCAGGCAGTTGCAGGTTTCACGCAATTTGTTCGGGTCACACGGTCTGCACATCCGACCGCCTCGTTCTGCCGGACAAGCGAGCTCTCAAGCGCTCTCGGCCGGCCGCGCCGGCGTCACGCCGATCATGCTGTCGCGCGATACCAATTTCGCCAGCTGCGCCTCGTTCCACCCGTCGGTGCCTGCCGGCCGCATCGGCACCACGAGATACCGGAGGTCCGCATTGCTATCGTGGACGCGAACGTCGACGGTGTCGGGCAGTACAGTCCCGAACTCGGCCAGGACGGCGCGCGGCTCGCGGACTACCCGCGATCGGTATTCGCGGCTCTTGTACCAGGCCGGCGGAACCCCGAGGATCATGCGTGGATAGCACGAGCACAGCGTGCACACGACGACATTGTGCGTCTCCGGAGTATTCTCCACGACACAGAGCTCGTTCACACCCATCTCGATAGCGAACTGCCGCAGCGCGAGCGCCGGACGCGCGCATAGAAGCTGCCGAAACCCGGGATCGGCCCATGCCCTGGCCACGATACGCGCCCCCTGCTCCTCACCGCGTGCGTCCATTGCCTCCATCGCCTCGCTCAAGTCGCGCGCACTGAACACGCCCTTCTCGATCAGGAGCGAGCGCAGCGCCTCTTCCTGGATCCGCGCGTCCAGGGGCGGTTCCGGATCGTCCGGCTGAGGAGGATGGCGATGGGGTGGCGTGCCGGCAGGATGGTCGTGGTCGTGCCCCTGCTCGTGCTCATGATCGTGGTGCGGCGATTCTGCAGTCATGATTTCTCCTATTGGCTCGTCGAATCGGTGAGCCAATGCTCATAGAGCTCGAGTTCGAGCGTGTCGCGCGGTCCCCCCGCGTAGTCGCGCCACAGGTCGCATTGCCGGAAACGGACGCGGTAGAGGATTTTTCCGGGCGCGCCGCTATAGCCGTAGGCGAGCTGCTCCGGGTTGAGCATCGGTCCAACGACGCGGATCACCGTCCCGGATCGCCCCCGCACATAGTGCGGGGTGCGCATGTGTCCCGGATGGATGCGGTCGAGGACCTGGACGCACTCGCCGACGGAGAACCGGGGCTGCATGTCAGCCTTGCCCCGGATTCTCGAGCCGAGTGCGGATCTCGGCCATCCTCGCGTCGAGCTCGTCGCGGGTGATGATGCCCTTCTCCAGCATCAGGGAAGTCATCGAGTGCAGCCAGCGCTCGTAGTACGAGAGGCTCCAGTAGAGCTTGGGTCCGAACTGCTCCATCGTGCGCCGGTGCTCGTCAACGCGGATGAGCCGCCGACGGGTGTCCGAGAGCAGCATGAGCATCGCATCGATGCGCTTCTCGAAAAAGTGGTGGGGTGCTCGTGCCGGTCGATCGGGCCGGCCGGCTGTCCGCCCAGGTCATGAAACGGTTGGGTCGACATCGTGATTGCTCCTTTCTCTACCGGGCCGGCGCGCGGCGCGATGACCGGAACAGACCCTCGGGCAGCCGCTTGACATACCCGATCGCCTCGTCGACCGACACCACATCCGCGTACTTCGCGTTCATGTCGCACAGGTTGATCGCGTGCGATGCCTGCGACCGGTCGTAGCAGCCCTCCTCGATGACCGCGACGCGGTAGTTGTAGCTGAAGGCGTCGATCACGCTCGCCCGCACGCACCCGCTCGTGGACACCCCGGTCACGAGCAGCGTGTCGATCTTCAGCTCGATCAGGTGGCTCAGAAGCGGCGTGCCGAAGAACGCGCTCGGCTTCTGCTTCTTGATGACCAGCTCGCCCGGCAGCGGTGCGATGTCCGGGACGATCGCGTTCCCGCGCTCCTCGCGTTCGAAATCCTCGAGGAAGCGTGCATTCTTCAGCCCCCAGCCCCCCAGGTCGAACCCGTCGGGCCGCCGCTCGCCGGTCGTGTAGATCACCGGCAGATCCCGCTCGCGACACGCGGCGAGTAGCCGCCGGATGTGGCCGATGGCCACCCATCCCTCCTCGCCGCAGGCGTTGTGCCAGGTCTTGATCATCTCCAGGATTGGCTGAGGGCGTTCGCCGGTGAAATTGACGCTCGCGTCGATCACCAGCAATGCGGGCCGCTCGCCGAAGCCCGCCCGGACACCGTACCCCGCCGCATCGAAGACGCACTTGTCACGCTCAGTGAGGAACCGGTCCCACGCTTTTTCGGCCATCGTCAATCCTTTCGTGAGAGCCGCACTTCAGGCGCACCCCGCAATAGTTGATGTAGGCTCCGCCCGGGCTCAACCACACGGAGAAGAGACGCCATGGACAAGGAGATCGTACGCGTGGGCAAGATCTCGGAGGCGATCGAGGCGCGCAAGGTGCCGCTTTCGGCGGTTACCAAGGGCGCCGGGCTCGTTTTCGTCGCGGGGCTTCCGCCGCTCGATCGCACCACCGGCGAGCTGGTCCGGGGCGATATTCTCATCCAGACCCGCCATTGTCTGGAGAACGTCAAGGCCGCCCTGGAAGCGGCCGGGTCCTCCCTGGACAAGGCGCTGAAGGTCACGGTGTATATCACCAACTCGGCCTATTTCGAGGACGTGAATCGCATCTACGGCGAGTATTTCAAGAAGGACCCGCCCGCACGCACGTTCGTGAACGTCGGCGCCTGGCCCTGGCCGTTCGACATCGAGATCGAGGCGGTGGCGCTCGCCTGAACGCATCCCCCGGCCGGTCCGCAGCGTCGCCGCCCCGGGGTGTCTATTCGTCGAACAGCGCAACGCAGTCGATCTCGACGCGCACGCCCCAGCCGAGCTCGCACGCGACCGTCGTGCGTGCCGGTGGGTTGTTCGGGAAGAACTCGCGGTAGGCGCGATTCATGTTTTCGAACTCGATCATGGTGTCGATGAAAACGCCCACCTTCACGACCTTGTCGAGCGAGGAACCGTTCGCCTCGAGGATCCTCTTCAGGTTCTGCAGCGTCACACGCGTCTCGGACTCCATGGTGCCGTGCTGGATGCCGCCCTTGACTGGATCGAACGCCACCGCGCCGGAGCAGAAGATGAACCCGTTCGCCTTGACAGCAGCGCACAGCGGCACCCCTAGATTCCGATTCGCGTTCGTCTTCGGTGGCGTGTTGATGTGCACCTTCCTGCCGACCCGGGTGCGCTCCCAGCCGTCGCCGCCCGTCTTGCTTGCCTTCTTTGTCGCCATGCGCGCCTCCCCTGTCTGATGATGAACGACGGGCGTCCCGTCAGGGGCCCGCCACGACCGGATTGGTGAGCGCTCCGATGCCCGAGATCTCGATCGTGACCGAGTCGCCCGGGGCGAGGCGCCCCACCCCTTTCGGCGTGCCGGTGAGGACGAGATCGCCCGCCTCGAGCGGCATAATCTGGCTGATCCACGCGATCTGTGTACCCATGTCGAAGATGAAGTCGCTCGTTCGCGCGGCCTGCCGGACCACGCCATTGACCAGACACTTCACCTCGACGTCGTCGGGATCGATCTCGTCGACGACGACCCACGGGCCGATCGGGCAGAAGCCCGGATAGGCCTTGCTCCAGACCACGTTCAGGTAGTTCCCCCCCTTGAGCTGGATGTCGCGCGCGGTCACGTCATTCGCGCAGGTGTAGCCCCAGATCGCGGCAAGCGCCTCCTCCCGGCCCACGCGGAAGACCCGCCTGCGCATCACGCAGGCGAGCTCCGCCTCGTGCTCGACTCGATCGGAGCGCGACGGGCAGGGAATCGGGTCGCCCGGACCCGCCAGCGCGGACGCCGGCTTCATGAACATCGCCGGATCGGCGGGGATCGGCAGCCCGATCTCGCGCGCGTGGCTCGCGTAATTCATTCCGAGACAGACGATCTTGGATGGCTTCGCGGGAGGCAGCAGCTTCACGTCGGCAAGCCGGTGCTTGCGTCGCACCTCGCGATGCGCGGCGAGCACGTTGCCCTCCACCTCGTGCACGAAGTCCCCCTTGACACGTCCCCAGCGCACGCTTGCCCCGAATCGGTACCGCACGTACCTCACGCCTGCCTCCTCTCGTGCATCCGCCGCTTCAGTAAGTGGTCTCAACCTGGTACGCGCTGCGCGGCTTCCACCGTAATAGCACCCGCTCGACCCGGATCATCGCGCTGTTGAGCAGCATCATCAGCGCCATCATTACGAACAGCATCGCCATGGTTCCAGTCGTGTTGTAGGTCGTCGAGTACATGTTCAGCCGGTAGCCGAGCCCGACCGACGCGGCGAGGAACTCGCCGACGATCACCCCGATCAGCGCGAAGGGCAGCGCGGTGCGCAGCCCCGTCATGATCCAGCTCGTGGCCGCCGGCAACATTACCTTGGTGAAGATCTGCCACTCGCTTGCGCCCTGGACTCGGGCGACGTTAATCAAGCCGGACTCGACATTCAGGATTCCGGCGAGGGTGTTGAAGAAGGTTAGAAAGAAGACGAGCGTCGCCGCCAGCACGATCTTCGAGGCCATGTCGATGCCGAACCAGATGATCAGCAGCGGTGCGAGCGCGATGCGCGGGATGCTGTTCAGGCCGACGAAGATCGGGTCGAAGATCTGGGCTGCGACGGGCCAGCGCGCGAGAAGCACGCCGAGAATCACCCCCCCGAAGCCGCCGATCGCGTATCCGCCGAACATCTCAAGCATCGTGACCCAGAGGTCGTTATAGAAGCTCGCCTCGGAGAACTCCGACCACAGCTTCACCGCGATTTCGGAGGGCTTGCTGACAAAGAAGGCGTCGACCCAGCGTCCGGACGCGTACTCCCACAGCACGAGCGCGCCCACGACGGTCGCGATCTGTCCGGTGAGGACCTTGCCCTGCTGCGAGAGCCCGCTCAGCGGATTGGTGGCGGCCATGCGGTCTCCCTAGCTTAGCGTGCCCCGCACCTGCACCTCGAGCTCCTTCCAGATCTCGTCGTAGAGCCGGCGGAACTCCGGGTTGTCGTGCGTGTGGAAGATGTCGCGCGGCCGCTTGATGCCGACACGGTCGTCGCGCACCATGCGCCCCGGCCGGGCGCTCATGAGGAGCACTCGGTCCGCGAGCGCGATCGCCTCGGTAAGGTCATGGGTGATGAAAATCACGGTCGCCCGCGACGTCTCCCAGAGCTGCAATAGCTGGTCCTGCAGGGTGATCCGCGTTTGCGCATCGAGCGGCCCGAACGGCTCGTCCATCAAGATGACCTCGGGCCCGTACACGAGCGTGCGGATGATGTTGGTGCGCTGGCGCATGCCGCCGGAGAGCTCGTGCGGATAGGCTTTCTCGAAGCCTTTCAGGCCGACGCGCTCGATCCACTCGTCAGCGCGACGATAGCGATCCTGCTTCGACGCACCCTCGATCTCCAGCGGAAACGCCACGTTGTCGCGCAGGGTGCGCCACGGGAACAGGTTGTCTGACTGGGTGATATAGCCGATCCGCCGGTCGACGCGTGTGATCCGGGTTCCATTGAAGCGGACCTCGCCCTCCGAGGTCGGCATCAGTCCTGACACGATGTTGAGCAGCGTCGATTTCCCGCAGCCGCTCGGCCCGACGATTGTGACGAACTCGCCCTTCTCGAGGTCGAGGTCGATGCGTTCCAGCGCGGTGATCAGCGCACCGCGCGACATGAATCGCTTCGCGACCCCACGGATCTCCAGCATCGGTCCGACGATCCTTCGGTAACGGTTACAGCCTCAGGCATTCCAAGCCCGCCCCGAGAAGCGGGGCGGGAGGGTTCATGCGTCCGCGCCGCGCAGGCGGACCCGGATCACTTACAGGGCTTTGGCAGGAAGGAGTTGTCCACGACGGCGTTGAACGGGACGTCTTTCTTGAGCTGATCGACCCGCTTCATGAAGACGACCGCCGCTTCCAGTGCGCGCGGGGTGATGCAGCCCGATGGGATGATCGCCGCGCGCACGTTGGCCATGGAATCGAGCAGCACCTTGGTGTCAACCGTCTCGAAGCGCTTCTTGAGCACCTCCAGGTGCTGCTGCGGCGTCGCCTGCAGGATCCATTCGTTGCCGCGCACGAGCGCACGCAGCACCTTGCGCACCGTCTCGGGATTCTGCTTGGCGTAGTCTGGGCGCACGTACACGAGCTCGAACAGGAACTCCGAGTACGCCTTGTCCTCGTCGAGCGCGTTGTTGATGAACCACACCGCCTTGCCGCGCGAGACTGCGAGCTCGACGACCGGACTGGCGAAGCAGGCCACGTCGACCTGCTTGTTCTCGATGGCCGCGAGCATCTGCGGGCCGCCGCCGATGCCCACGAGCTTCAGGTCCTTTTGCGGCACGAGGCCGGCGCGCTTGGCGTAGTCGATCCCCATCGTGTACGACATGGCGCCGGGTCGTGTGCCACCGAGGGTCAGGCCTTTCAGTCGCTTGATCTTCTCATTGAAGGACATTCCCTCCTTGATGCCCGCTTTTTCGGCGGATTCCTTGTTCATGAAACAGTGGATGCCAATCTTGTTGGACATCGACATGACCGCCTTGAGCGGCTTGCCCTGTTCGTAGGTCGTCAGAAGACGGTTCGGCGTTGAAGCGGTGAACTGCACCGAGCCCGCGATCAGCGCATCCACGTCTGGACCGTCGCCCTGGGTGGACACGACTTCCATCTCGATGCCCTCGTCGGCGAAGAAACCCTTGTCCTGCGCCACGTAGATTGGATAGAAGACGAGCGCCGGGACCGGAATCGTCATCCGCAGCTTCTGGAGCGGTTTCGCCTGCGCCAGGGCATCGCCCCCGCGGCCATCAGCCCGATCGCGGCCATCGTGGCCAGCGCCGCACGCGCGATCGCTCTTCGAGTCCCCTGCCCTTGCGATTCCGTCCTCATAACTCGCCTCCCGTTGAAGTTGACACGCTACGAACACACCCCGAGACCCCGAATGTGGGCCTCGCCGTAAGGCACCGACGTGCTATGGGGCCCATTCGAGAGCACCCGCAGCAAAGAGCTCTTCCAAGGGTACCGCACGCGTGGCGAGCCCTTGGGCATGCGAGTACCGCGCGAGCGCCTCGATCGCCGCGCGATTGCGCGGTATGCCGTAGGGCCAGTAATCCTCCCCCATGAGGCGGCGTACGCGGTCGTAGTCGGCGGGCGCCCACGGCAGCGCGACCGCTAGCGCCTGATAGGCGCCGAGGGCGTCGATCGCCTGGCGCTTGGCGCGCTCGAAGGCCTCGCAGACCGCACGACAGAGCACCGCGTCGCCGGCAAGCTCGCGGCGGATGCCGACCAGATGCATGATCGGAAAAATGCCGGTGCGCGCGAAATAGTCCTGCTCCACCCGCATCGGGTCGTGGAATAGCCGACGAACCTTCGCATTCCCTTCAAGAAAGCACTTTGGCGGTTTGTACGCCACCAGCGCATCGAGCTCCCCGCGGCTCAGCATGTCCGAGAGGTTGTCCCCGTCGGGGATGATCGACATCTCAACGCCCCGCGGCTTCACGCGGAAAACCGGCTTCGCATCGTCGGCGTCCGCGGGGCCACAGCGCCACCGAATCGCCGCGGACGCAACGCCGTATTCGTCTTCGAGCACACCGCGCGCGACCAGCGCCGCCGTCATCGAGAACTCGCGCACACCAACGACGCGCCCCGCCAGATCGCGCGGCGAGCCAATGCCGCGATCGGTGCGCACGAAGAACGCCGAATGCCGGAACATGCGCGACGGGAAGACGGGCAGCCCCACGTAGCGGCACTGCCCCTGCGAGCTGAGGTATAGATAGTTAGAAAACGAGAGCTCGGCGACGTCGTATGCAGCGGAATCGAATGCGCGCGCGAACAGTTCCTCGAGCGGCGGGCTCTCTACCCGAACCTCGTGCCCTGCGATCCCGATGCGGCCGTCGATCAGCGCCTGCGTGCGATCGTAGCGTCCGATGCCGACCGTGAGTGCCATCCCCGATCCCTTCGACTCCGGGGCGCTAGCGCGCCTGCCGGAGCGCCTCCCACACTCGCGCCGGTGTGGCCGGCATCTCGAATCCATCGACCCCCGCCTTGCGCAGCGCGTCGATCACCGCATTCATGAGCGTCGGCAAACCACCAGTGGTTCCGGTCTCGCCGACGCCCTTCACGCCCAGGGTGTTGGTGGGGCTCTGCGTCGAGAGTAATGTCGAGCGAATCGGCGGCAACGTATCCGCCCGAGGCATCGTGTAATCCATGAAGGTGCCAGTCACCAGCTGGCCGGAGGTCGCGTCGTAGACGCAGCGCTCCCCGAAGATCTGTCCCGCGGCCTGCGCCACACCCCCCACGACCTGGCCTTCCGCGAGCACCTCGTTGACGACGGTGCCGATGTCGTCGACCGCCACGTACGAAACCAGCGTGGTCTCGCCGGTCTCGGGATCGATCTCCACCTCGGCAACGTGCGCGCCACTCGTGAAGGCCTGCGTCGACGGATGCGCGTGCACCGTGTCCAGGGGGTGCGGACCGTCCACCGCGAAGCGGCGCACGAGGTCCGCGAACGGAACGGCGAGATCCGTGCCGGGAACCCGGTACCGCCCAGCGACGAACTCGATGTCCGCGGCCGATGCTTCCAGCAGCGCAGCGGCCAGTGCCTTTCCCTTCGCGGCCGCGACGTCGGCAGCCAGGACGAGCGCACTGCCCTGCGCAAGCAGCGAGCGCGAGCCGATGGCGCCGTTGGCGCGGATCGGGGGACCGTCCGGATCGCTCGAGCGAAGCGTCACCAGGGCTTCGTCGATCCCCAGCCGCGCGGCGACAAGCGCCGGAAAGACCGTCTCATGCCCCTGGCCACTCGAGGTCGTGGCGACGTACGCGGTGACATTGCCCTCCGCTCCGAACTCGAGCGCGACCTGATCCTCGCGCAGAAAACCACCGCCGCACGGCTCGACGAAGAGCCCGCAGCCGATGCCGCGGATCACCCCGCGCGCCGCCGCCTCGGCACGTCGCGCCGGGTAGTCGTCCCAATCCACCTCCCGGCGCACACCGTCGAGCAGCCGGACGTAATCGCCGCTGTCGAACACGCTGCCCGTCGGGGTGCGGTACGGGAACCGGTCCGCGCCGATCGCATTGCGCCGGCGCAACTCGAGCGGGTCCGCACGCAGGCGTCCGGCCGCCTCGTCCACGAGCCGCTCGATGAGCAGCGCCGCGTCGGGCCGCGCCGCGCCGCGGTAGGCGTTGGTCGGCGCAGCGTTGGTCAGGACGAGGCGATGGCAGCCGTAGAACGCCTGGACCAGATACGGTCCCGCGGCGATGAGCCGGCCATTGTTGGTGTTGGTCAGGGGACCGGCCGAGGTTAGATACGCCCCCTGGTCGCACAACCACTCGGTGCGCATCGCGAGGAACCGGCCGTCGGCATCCAGGCCCAGCTCGCCGGCGAGCCGCAATCCTCGCCCCTGTGCGTCGCAGAGGAAGTCCTCCGAGCGCGTGCTCGTCCACTGGATCGGGCGACCGAGACGCCGCGCCAGATCGAGCAGGATCGCGTACTCCGGGTACGGCGCCGCGCGCGGCCCGAAGCCGCCCCCGACGTCCACCATGTGGACCCGGACACGCTCGCGCGGCACACCCAGCAGCACGGCGAGCTGGCCGGCCATCGCCTCCGCGCCCTGGTTGCTGCAGCGGATCTCGAACGTGCCCCGCTCAGCGTCGTACCACGCGAGCACCGACCGAGGTTCCATCGGGGCGCCCGCGACGCGCGGGCTCTCGATCCGGACCGACACGCGGTGCGTGGCGCGCTCGAGCAGCGCGCGCACGGCGGCCTCATCGCCGTAGTCGAACTCGAAGCAGACGTTGCCTGGAATCTCGTCGTGCACGCACGGCCCGTCCGGGCTGAGCGCACCGTCGAACCCCACGGCCGCCGGCAGCTCCTCGACTGTCACTTCGATGCGTTCGGCGGCGTCCAGCGCCGCCTTGGGAGAACCCGCGAGCGCAACCGCAATCTCCTCGCCGACGAAGCGCAGGCGATCGCGTGCGAGCAGCGGGCGGCGCGGCGTGAGCACACGCGACCCGCCGCGTCCCGGGTACGAGATGGCGGCCTCGATGGTCCCGAACGCGGTTGTTCCGAGATCGTTCGCCGCGAACACTGCAGTGACGCCCGGGCTTCTTGCGGCCGCCGCGGTGTTCACTGCAAGCAGTCGCGCGTGCGCCACGTCCGAGCGCCGGAACGCGGCGTAGAGCTGCCCGGGCATGGTCCAGTCCGCCGTATACCGTCCCTGCCCCGTGAGGAAACGCGCGTCCTCGCGGCGGCCCGGGAACGGTTGCGCCGCCGTCATGCGGCTCCTCCGCCAAAACCCGATCGCGCCAACGTCCTCGACACCTCCACGAGCTGCTCACCGAACCGGCGGACGGCAACCGGGAGGCTTCGGCCGCGGAGCGCGAGGACGGTCGTTTTAGCATTGCGCAGCCC
The DNA here is from genome assembly GCA_963747775.1 of uncultured beta proteobacterium. GTDB lineage: Bacteria > Pseudomonadota > Gammaproteobacteria > Burkholderiales > SG8-39 > JAGVSZ01. Next base: position 582,710 of record CAVVGT010000006.1, on the reverse strand, counting down.
GCTGTCGGTGAGGGGAATTGCCTTGACCACCCGCCGGGCGAGGTCGCTCGCGACGGCCAGTTTGGGCAGAAGCACGACGCCGATGCCCGCCCGTGCGAATCCGCGGAGCGCTTCGATTGAGTCGGTGATCATGACCGGTGCGAGTACGACCCCGGCGGCCTTCGCCGCGGCGTCGATCATGTGGCGGAGCCCGAACGTCTCGTCGGGCAGTGCAAGCGGCCGGGCGGCAACCTCGGCGAGCGACACCCCGCGGCGCCGCAGCCCAGCGTGCTGGGGGTGCACGATCGCGTACAGCGAATCCATCACGGTCGCGATGGCGTCCAGTTCGCTGGAGTCCGGGGGATTGAACACGACGCCGAGATCGGCCTCCTGATTCAGAACTGCCGCCACGATGCGATCCGAGCTCGTCACGCTTAGTTCGAACGTCACCGCCGGATACCTATCCTGGAATTGCGCCATTGCCACCAGCACCAGGTCATTCAAGCTTCCCTCGACGGTCCGGATCCGGACGTGGCCGCGCCGCAGCCCAAGCAGGTCGTCGATGTCCGAGCGAACCTGCTCCACGGCGTCCACGATCTGCGACGCGCGGCCCGCCAGGATCTCGCCGGCCGGCGTAATCCGGATGCCCCGCCCATTCGCTTCGATCAGGTCGACGCCCAACTCGTCCTCGAGCCGCGCGATCTGTCGGCTGATCGCCGACGGCGCGACGTGCAGCGCCTCGGACGCGGCGCGAATCGACCCGAGCCGGGCGACCTTGAAGAAGTAACGGTATCGCGCCAGTGACATTTCACTCGTCGATCACACGCGGGGCGGGTGGATCACGGGTCGCATGACCGGCTCGCACTCGCGCGCCGCGTCCCGCCAAAGCACGGAAAGGCCAATGGCCCGGCGCGAACCTGCATCCCGGATGGATACTCCAGGGTCCGAATCGATTCCGTCAAGAACTGGTTTGATGAGCTTTAGTTGCCGAATAGGCAACAGTCGACACTATGGCCGGCAACGTCCACCCCCACCCAGGCGCACCCCGGATCGGATGCCCCAGCCGCAGGGGCCGTACACTCAATGCAACAGGAGGCGTTCATGACGTTGCCTCGAATCGTCGTTCCGCCACCGCGCCCCGGGCTGGATCTCGCGGCGCAGTACCGGTTCCCCCAGAGCACCGCCATCCGTGCTGGAGACTATCTCTTTCTCTCCGGAATGCTGGCGATCGACCCGGAAACTGGAGACCCGCTGCAGGGCACGGTCACGTCCGAGACACACCGGGTCTTCCAGAACTTGCGTCTCGTGCTCGAGTCCGCCGGCTCCGCCCTGGGCCGATTGGTGCAGGTCCACGCGATGCTTCACGATCGGCTCGAATACGAGATCCTGAATCGCGTGTATCGGCAGTACGTGCCCGCCGGTCCGCCGGCGCGCACCGTCTGGAGCGTCACGATCCCACTCGGGTTCAAGGTTCAGCTCGACGCGATCGCCGTCGCGTAGGAGACAGTCGACATGCCGATCAGCCGCGAAGTGCTCACCCCCAATAACGACATCCTCAACGTGTCGAGGAGCCGCAACCTGCCTCACAGTCCGGGCATCCGCGCCGGCGACTTCATCTTCTTGTCTGGTATGGTTTCGATCGACCCTCGGACCGGCGAATTGAGCCTCGGCACCGTCGCGCACGAAACGCGACAGATCTTGTCCAACATGCAGCATCTTCTCGAGTCGGGCCACTCCTCGCTCGAGCGCGTCGTGAAGATGAACGTGCTGCTCCACAGCATGCTCGAGCTCGAGAACATGAACGCGGTCTATAGGCAGTTCTTCCCGTCGGCCCCGCCCGCTCGCACCGTCTGCGGCGTGCAGCTGAGCTTCGGCCTGAAAGTTGAGATCGAGTGCATCGCGCTCGCAGCTTAGGCGCGGCGAGCCGCCGACCGACGCGGTTCACGGCGCGAACTCGCCCGTGCGTTAGGCGAAGGCGTAGCGGTCCCGATTGCCAAGATGGCGCGTGCGCCAAGGGTCGTGACCGATCTCGTCGCTCGCCGCACGAAACACCCTAAGTTGAGTTAGTGCGCTCGCTGCATTTGCGCTAACTCGACCGGATGGCCGGGACGATGATCAGGGAGATCAAAGTCCCGGCCGACACGGGTTCACCCAGGAAGTGCGAGCCCCTTCCACTCTGCGGCCGGCAACTCAAGCAGTCTCCCGCCGAGCCTCTCGAGTTCCGTGGCCCGGTCGTAATCGGGCAACTGCTGGGAGTAGTGCGTCACTGCATTCAACAGCCCGTAGGCGGACAATTCACCCCCCTCAACTAGGCCGCACAGCACGCCAGAACGCTCGCCCTCGGTAAGCGCGAAACGCTGCGTGAGCACTTCGACCGTCTTCGCGGGATCGCTCGCGAGCCGGATCCCCTTTGTACCTCGTAGCTTCTCGCCGACCGCGCGAAGCGTCGCTTCGGAGACCGCCGCCTCCACCACGTCTCGAACCTTCAGGAAGAAAGCCCGATCGTCGGCTTGCAGCGTATCGCCCTTGAAGACGACGCCCGAGATCGCCTCGGAATCGAGGGCCCGCCCGACGTGGGTCTTGCGCAGCATCCGGTCCGAGGCGATCAGCCCGTTGCTGCACACGAGCCGGAAAACGAGCGGCTGAACCGATAGCATCCCGCATCCCACCTCCGAGTTGCTTAGCACGACACCCGCCTGGACGATGTCGCCCGGGGCGACCTCGAACGCGATCCGCGGCGTGATCACCTTCAGGTACAGCCGCGTCTCGGTCAGCTCGACCGACTCGAACCGCGCGTCGGGCAACCGCTGAAGGGTCGGCAGCACGTGCTCGACGAGATCGTAGTTATCGAGGCGCCGGTAGCGCTCCGATAGCACCGCCCGCACCTGGCCGTCGAGCGTCCGCAGCAGCTGACGCTCGCCCTCCTCCCTCGACAGCCACGCGTTCACGTTGCGGTCGAGGAGGTCCGGCTGCTCGGTCCGCATGCGCTCGAAGTACGCGTACGGGATCTTCAGCTTCTCCGCGAGCTGGCGACGCGCGAGCGCTGTAATGCCATAGCGCTGGACGCCGTCCCGCTCTTCGACCTCCAGCGCGCACTCGCCGTCCTGCGCCGTGCAGTAGCGCGTGTGCGGCAACGGCACCAGAAGGTCCTTCTTCGCGCCGAGCTGGCGCTCGAGCTCTCGCGCAAGTTCAACCAACGAACGTCCGCTCTTCATCCGGATCTCTCCATTCAGAAAAGCGGGGACGCACACCTCCCTCGCGGGGACGTGCCGTCCCCGCAGGGTGGTAAACGCGGCCCGAGCGAAATGCGCTCCGAACCGCACGCTTCGCGCGAGCCAAACTCGCGCGCTCGCTCCAACGCTGCCTTTTGTTCCGGCGAAATGCCAGAACCTGGTCTGGCAGCTACCAGCCAAGAAACCTCTTCACGAGCGGCGCGCCTCGAAGCCGCTTACCCAACAAGTCTTCAGTGTCCCTGACCCCAGGCGTCCGACCCTCGGCACCTGGCTCCGTGGCGCACCTTCGGTTCTAGATCGACTGCGCCGCCATCGCGGGCGGCCCCTCGATCAACTCGTCTTCCGGTGACGAGGGCTCCGGCGGTGGCGTCGTCGGATCGCCGACCGCCTGCACGCGTCCCGATCGTCGCGTCGGCTTCGCAGGCGCCTCGGGCAACTCCCGATTCCCACGCTCTTGCAGCGCGATCGCGAGATGAAAAGCCGTTCTGGGAACGGAAACGAGGTCGCGAACGGTCACCGCGACCTGGCGATCGTAGGCATTCGTGGCGATCGCGCCGGCGAGGCGCAGCGCCTCAAGGTAGGTGAGCAGCCGGTCCGCCTTGAGCATGAGCTCGAGGTAGCGCACGAGCTTGGGCGAAGTGCACTTCGCCTCGACTTCGAGCGGGGCCTGCAGGTATTCCGGCAGGGCCGTGATGCCCTCGGCCTGCAAGAGCGACTGGGTGCGGTCGGTCGCCTTTTCGACCATTCCCATTGCTCCGTCGATCCGCGCGACGAGCTGACGCCTCGGCCTGGTCGACGACCTCGGCATCGAGCAGCGTGCGGGCGGTCTGCTCGATCACGTGCGTGTAGCGCGAGGCGGCGCCGAAGTAGCGCACGAAGTGGGACTTCGTGCGTGCGTGCCGGAGCACCACGCGGTGGACGACGTACGCCGTCTGGAGGTTCTTCAGCCAGTCTTTCCGGGCCAGCTTCTCGACGTAGCGGACGTTGATCGGCGGGGGTGGCGACTGCTTCACGACCATGTGCGCCTCCAGGTTCAATCGAGGCATCCTGGCATGTGCGGGCTCGCGCGCGGCCCCCGGAGAGCCCGTCGAATCGATGGGCTCTTCGAGCCTCGCCTGGAGCGCGCTGCCGCTAACCTCTGTGACGAGGTCCGCTTGAGAGTCGCGCGGGCCCCAGGAGCTGGCCCTGCAGCAGTCCGGCGAGCAATTGGGGACGTCGAGCACCCGCACGGTGCTCGACTTGAGGGCGTGGGCCGTGGGCTCGCGCGCACGAGGAGAGCGTTGCTCGGCGCCGCCGCTCGTCGGCGCGTGGAGGAGCGCTTTTCTGAGGGGACGCTGGTGTGCCCCTCCTCCGGATCGCCGGGGCCGGATCTTCGCCAGCATCAGAGCGCCAGCTAGAGGCTGGCTTCCACACCACCCCGCGGGGACGACGTTGCCCCGCACCCGGGTGCCCGTTTGCCTCTCGCATTTCGCACGGAGGCAACGATGGAGGAACTGCACGGCATGGCCGTGTCGAGCCCGCAGGCGGCGCAACTCGTGATCGACCTCGGGACCGATGCGAGGCGGTCCAAACCGCCCGTGGCGCGAGAGGCGGCGACGGGCGGCTACGCCGCCTGGAGCACGGAGGAGATCGTCGGGCTGCATTTCATCCTGCTCGACGACCTGCGGCGGCTCGCCGAGCCCGAGACGCCGCTCGAGGAGCGCTTCGAGTTGCTCGAGTGGGTCTTCACGGATCGGGCGCATGAGATCGAGCCGTTCTCGTTCGGGATGTGCGTGCGGCTTTTCTTGCGCACCTGCGATCCGGACGGCGTGCGCGAGGCGCTGCGACCTTTGAGTCGCGGCTGGCTGCGCGAGGCGATCGCAAGACTTCCCGCGTGGCTCGCCGCGCGGATCCTGCGCGAACCGCAGTGGGCGGCGACGGAGTTGCATCGCAACCCGCAGTGGCTGAACGAGGAACTCCTGCGCCACGCTCGGGCGCCGGACCTCTTCGGCAGCTTGCCTGAGGAGGCGTCACCCCGCTGAGCGGCGCACTCCGCGCTTCAGTGCTCGGTACGGGACGCATAACCCGCGCGGCGTGACTTCTACGCCGCGATGTTGAGGGTCGGGAGGTCGTTGACGGCACCGCTGGTCTCGCGATCCGCGCGGCGGTGGTGTCCGGAGTCTTTCCCGACGAAACCCCTGCGGGGCGTCCGTCCCGCGAGGGGCAGGGATGCGCCGCGATCGATTCAAGGAGAATCCAATGAGTGAAACAGTGGCCATCCGCTTGAACAAGCGGCGGCTCATCGAGAACTTCCGGTTCGCGTTCCCGAACCGGTACTCCGTCGTCACGGAGCTCCTGCAGAACGCGCGGCGCGCCGGCGCTTCGTGCGTGACCCTCACGTACGAGCCGAAAGCAAAGCGCCTCGTGGTCCGCGACGACGGCTGCGGCATTGCTGACTTCCAGACCCTGCTCACCCTCGGGGAATCGGGCTGGAGCGAGACGGTGCAGCGGACCGAGCAGCCGTTCGGGCTCGGCTTCCTGCAGAGCCTCTACGCGGCAGGGAGCTGCTGCGTGGAAAGCGGCGGACAGCGCGTGCGGTTCGACACCCGGGCCGCACTCGCCGGCGCGACGGTGGGCGTGGAGCGCGGCAGCGATGCGCGCGGTACGACCGTGACGCTCGAGACGATCGAGCTTCCTCATCTTGATCGGGAGGTCGTGCGGATGACGCGGGGTTTTCCGATCCCGGTGCAGTACAACGGGGTCGCGTTGCGCCGTCCGCACGCGCCGGACGCCCTGCCCTACGTCGAGACGTCGGTCGGGTCGGTGTACCTCGCCGGACTCGAGGACGGTGCGGCGACATGCGAGACGGCGGTCTACCTGCAGGGCCTGATGATGGAGGGACCGGCGTTGCTCGGACTGCCGTGCAACGTCGTGCACCTCGATCCGGGGGCTGTTTCAGGCGCGGCTGCCGGACCGCGATCGCCTGATGGAGCAGGACTGCGGCGCTCCGTCGCGTTCACGAGGTCTTGCGGTCGCTGTGGCGGGATCGGCTGGCTGCGGCGAAGCGCGTCGCGACGCCCGAGGTGTTCGTCGAGCGGTGTTTTCGGGCGGCGGCGCTGTGGGGGCATGTCGATCTCTTCAACGACGTGCCGGTGCTGCCCGAGGGCCTGCTGCAGCGAATCGACGGCTACCCGCGGCATGAGGGGTATGACGATGGCGGATACCTCGTGCCGTTCCGGCGTGCGCTCACGCGCGCCGAGGCGAAGGGCGGTCGGCTGCGGCTCGCGTGTCTCGGCGCCTTCGACGAGGGCACGGCCGTGCGCTGGATGTACGCGCGCGAGCGGGCGTATCTCGTCGTGGCGCCGTCGGCGCTCGATGGCGAGCACTGGATCCACGCGCACGTGCGTGAGCTCGAAGAGGAGGACGCGTCGGTCGAGACCGTGAACCCCGGCCTGCGCACGACCTTCCGCGGACGGCGGATCGAGGTGAGCGTGCTCACGTGCGAAGCGGTGGAGATCCGCCTCGGCGGCGATCGCGTGGTGATTCGCGATGATGCGGTCTATCGCCCGGTGGACAACACCCTGCTCGTGCCGGAGGGCGAGTTCACCGGGAAAGGCGTGCGGCAGGTGTCGAGCTACATCGACGGCAACGGCGAGTGGTGCGAGACGGAGGAGCGGGCCGACTGCTCGGCGCTGGCCGATGCGATCGCGCTCCTGCGCAGTCCCAATCCCGCGGGGGCGCTGCTTCGGCTCATCGCCGAGGCGCAACCCGAGCGGTATCCGAGCCTGCGTGGCAAGCGCTTCACCGTGGAAGTGGGGGATACCCCGCATGAGCACCGCGTCGCCGCGGAGAGCGAGTAGCAGTGACCGGACCCCGGTCAGCGCCCTTCGGGGCGGCGGGCCGGGGTTTTGTTCCCAGAGGGGGTCGAGGGCGCCTGGCGCGCTCGATCAGCGTTCGAGTGGATCGCGCTCGGTGGCGCGGCGAATCGTCGCGTCACCGGACGGACACTCGCGGTGACGGCATTGCGCGCTGTGCAATGCCGGTGAGCGCGACGTTCGCGTCGAGGTGAGGGTCGGGCGCGGCGGTGTCGCGCATCGAGACTTGCCCCGCACGCGGCGGCGCGCGAAGGAGTCGAGGATGGAAAGGACTTTCAGAGAGTATGTGGACGAGGTGAAGCGCGCGACGCACGGGCGCTGGCCGGGCGTGCTGATTGCGCTCGGCGTGCCGGCCGAAGCACTCGTGAACCGGCACCGCCCCTGCCCCATGTGCGGCGGGACGGACCGGTTCCGGTTCGACGACCGGCACGGCAACGGCGAGTACTACTGCAACGGCTGCGGCGCGGGCGATGGCTTCCGGTTGCTGGAGAAGTTTCTCGGATGGGATTTCCCGAGAGCGGCCCGGGAAGTCGCGGAGGTGGTTGGGGTGTCCTGGCCGCGCTGGGTCGGTAAGGCGCACCGCGCGCCGCGGGATCGGCTGCGGGCACTGCTGCAGCGGATCTGGGACGAGGCGAAGCCGGTCGAGGCCGGTGATGCCGTTGCCGAGTACCTCGCGAAGCGCGGCCTGGCGCTGGAGGCGTATCCGCGCGTGCTGCGGACGCATCCCGCGCTCGGGTACTTCGAGCGCGAGAGCAACCGGTCGCGGCGGATCGGGACGTATGCGGCGATGCTGGCGAAGGTTCAGGCAGTGGATCGCCGGCCGGTGACGCTGCACCGGACCTACGTCGCGAATGGCGGGAAGGCGCCGGTGCCGGGAGTGAAGAAGCTCTTCTCGGCGGGGGTGCGCGGTGCGGCGATCCGGCTCTTCGAGCCGGAGAGCGAGCTTGCGCTGGCCGAGGGGATCGAGACGGCGCTCGCGGTGCATTTGCGGCTCGGCCTCCCGGTCTGGGCGGCGGGCAATGCGGGCGCGCTCGAGGCCATCGAGATCCCGGCGTCGGTGATCTCGGTGAGCATCTTCGCCGATTGCGACGAGAACTACTGCGGGCAGGCAGCCGCGTACCAGCTTGCGCACCGGCTCGCGGCCGGGAAGCGGAAACGTGCAGTGGCCGTGTACGTGCCGCGGGAGGTCGGGAAGGATTTCCTGGACGTGTACTTCGTAGGTAGGCGCCTTGCGGCGTGACGCTTGGGGGGAGGGCGGACCGTGGGAAGCCCTCCCCTCACCCGATGCCCGTGGTCGACTTCAGCGGTTCACGTCCGGCCCTGTCGGCGGCCGACACGCAGAAGCGATTGCGTATGCCTGTTCGCCGAGCGGTGGGTCCGGTATCGGCATCGGTAGGGGCGGTCCGCGGTCCTTGTGTACGGCCATACATGCGCTCTGGCCGGTTAGGATCGCGCCGTCATGACAGCCGGTCAGGCAACCCCGCTTTCAAGAGCTGCGAACGTATCATTGCCTTCACGCCCGATGCGCGGTGCGCCTCGTGCAGAACCGTATCTACGAGCGCACGCGCAAGCGGCGCGACCAGCTTTGCGTGTTCCCAACCTTCGAACTCCGTGGAATACACACCCTCCTGGAAGGCCTGATCGACAAAGGAGCGCCGATACTCCGGCAGTCGGTCGGCATCCGCGATCCACTGCAGTGCCACCAATACCGTCTCCGTCTTCGCCGCCCGGAACTGCTTCCGGATGCGCTGGAAAGCGGCGTCAAGAAGTCGTTGCACGTCGCGATCCGGAGCGCCCCGCTCGATCAGTCCGGACGTGAATCCATAGAGGAGCAGCGGCATCTGGGAGCGCCTTGCGGGATCGATGCGGTCGAAGTATCCGTTCTCAACCCAGAACAGGACTCGATCGAGCACGTCCGCAGCGAACGTGCCGTCCTGGTACAGGATACCGAGCATCCGCAGCGGCCCGCCCGGGTACGGTCCATTGCCGTTGATGTCGACGAGTCTCCGGAAGGTCCGCTTTTGCGGCGGGGTGAGGCGCGCCAGATTGTGGCGAAGGAATCCCTCGGCACACGAGAAGGGCATGAACTGATCCCTGCCGTCATCTTCGGCCACCCGCTGAAAAACCGCGTCGTAGAGCTCGACGACGGGCGCGATGCTCGCGTCGCGAACCTGGTCGGTTTTTATGAGCTCGCGCATCGGATCTACCGCCAAGCCGGGGAATCGAGCGAGAATCAGCATGATCGCTTCAAACCCCGCCCCAGTCGCCCCGAGCACCTTCGCGAAGATACCGGGGTAGGTTTTCACTTCCGGGGCCGCGAGCGGTCTCAGCTCGTCGGTTTTCAGCAGGGTGATGCTGGCGGCACACCACATCGCGAAATCGAGGGCGTGGAAATCCGGCTCGCTTGCTGTTGGCAAGCCCGCGACGGAGACACGCTCGGGCTTCCACGAGTCAAATGCCACGCGCGCCTTCGAGAGGACGCTCGCGCGCGTCGCCAGCGTTGACGGGTCGTCCGGTGTCAACGCCCCACGCAGCTGGGCATCCCGCACCTCCTTCTCGGTGATGGCCTCGTCAATCGGGCTGCCGAGCAGCCCGGCGATCGAAGGCGCCTCGCGCAGCGTCGCCACAAGGTCAGCGGCTAATACCTCGCGGCCGGGTGCGGTACCACAGCGCAAACCGGTCACCGTCCAGACCTGCTCGAACGCCTGCTCAAAGCGATGCAGCCGGGAGAAGTCGATACCGACCGTGTCCGCGACGATGGAGCTGCTGCCGGAAGGTGTGAACAGGAGCGGAACAAGCGTGGGCTTCGCGTCGGCCGTCTTCGCGTACTCGACCTCCTGCGCGACCCACCGGGAGGTCGCCGCCGCGTTCGTCCAGACGACAAATACGTGACTCGAAGCGCGGATCTCCCGCTTGAGCGTGTCGGACAATGGCGTGCCGGGCTCGAGATGGGTCTCGTCCAGAAAGACTTCGACACCCCCGTGGCGGAGCCGTCTGGCAAGTCGGCGCGCCAGTGGCTTATCCATCCAGCTGTAGCTGATGAATGCGCGGCGGCCAGGTGTCATGCGATGACCTTGTTGCCCTCGCTAGGGATCCAATTATGGGTCAACTGCTTCGCGGATCCGCGTGACCGAGTGAAATTGCGCCGCGATCGAGGCGCGGCACGGTTATCGTGGGAGATCCGCTAGAGGCGCGCATCCGCTTCTCCCGACGAAGGTGTCGGGCGCGCCCACCCTCAGAGATCCCCCAATCCGCCCCACCTTTCCGGGGCCCGCCCGTGACCGGAGGGGCGAGAGCATCGACGGGGACCCATCTGACATTCGTCATCGATCCTTGAGCATGCACGCCGACTCCAGCTTCCTCATCCGGGGCACGTTGCTGCGCGGCGACAGCCCGGGACTGCAGGCGGCACTGACGGAGGTCTATGGCACCGACGACCGACCGAGGTGTCTCTGCGTCGACCGAGGCGTCGAGATGTACGTGGCGCAGCACGCGCAGCTGGTTATCAAGCGGATGCCCGGCACCGGCGCCGCGCATCACCCGTCGTGTCCCTCCTACGAGGCGCCGGCGAGCGAGACCGGTCTGGGGGACCTCCTCGGGGAAGCCGTGATCGAACGGGGCCCCGAGCGGGTGGAGGTGCGGCTGGATTTCCCCCTGTCGCACGTGTCCGCGCCCCGGCCTGTCCAGGCCGCACCCGCGCCGTCGCAAAGCGTCTCCGCTACACCGCGTCGTCTCTCGATGCGCGGGCTGCTACATCTGCTGTGGGATCGGGCGGGATTCGCTCGCTGGTCGCCGCGGATGCAGGGCAAGCGCAACTGGTTCGTCGTTCGAAAATACCTGCTCGAGGCCGCCGCGGAGATCGATGCGAAGGGCGCGCCGCTCGCGAGCCGGCTCTTCATTCCCGATCCATTCCGGCCCGACGCGGCGGAGGCTTTGCGGGCGCGGCGGCTGGCATTCTTCGAGGCGCTGCGGCTCGACGGTAGTGGCGAACATGTGCCGCTCGCGCTGCTCGTCGCCGAAGTGAAGGACCTGGTCGAGCGTGGCGACGGCTACGCGATGGTGCTGAAGCATCTGCCCGACTGCGCCCTTCTGCTCGACAGCTCGACCGGGCGGCAGCTCGCGCGACGCTTCGAGCGCGAGCTGCTCGCCAAAGCGCAGCAGCCCGACACCCGACTCATCGTGGGGTGCACGCTCCGACCGGCCGAGCAAGGCCTTGGGCACGCCGACACGCTCGCGATGATGATCGTGACCTCGGAGTGGTTGCCCTTCGAGCACCTGCTTGAACGGGCGCTGCTCGGCGAGCTGGTACGACAGGCGCGGCGCTTCCTGAAGCTCCTGCCGTACGAGTCCGGCCCGTCGGCAGCTTTTGCGAGCGCACTGCTGCTCGACGTCGGGGATGCGCCCGTGCCCCTTCACGTGGAGGTCCCGATCGTTTCGGGATCGCGAGTCCGCCTGCCGGATCAGCAACGGTCTGGGATGGGAACGAAGACCTGGATCTGGCGTCCCGGAGAAGCGCTCAAGATCCCCCCGCTCCCGCCGATCGTGCTCGGCGATGTGACGGCCATTGGACGGCGCGCTGGGGGATGAGCGCTCTCACCCGCTGAGCGCTGCGGCGCGGGCGGGACCCGACTACTGGATCGGGCTGTCCGCCTCGTCTTCGATGCCTTCCACCACCACTGCGAGGACGCCGACGAAAGCTTCGGTGCCGTCGCGCAGCAGCTGGACTCTCGGGGGATCGAGCTCGCTCGCCTTCAGCAACTCGAAGAGGGTCGGCAACGGGGACTCCCCGTATTTCCGGGCGTAGTGGGCGCTCTGCAGCGCGAGGATCCGGGCCGCCTCGACAAGCTGTTCCTTGGTAGCCTTCTCGACCAGCTCGTCTGACAGCTTCCAGTACGCCTTGAACTCCGCAAAGGTCTCGTCCGGCATCAGGCTGCACCTCCTCGCGGTCATTCTAGCGGCGTCGACTGGTACGGCCGCCGGGGCCCAGTGGGTCGTGGAAGGGCGCGTGGTGGGCTTGAGCGACGGCGATACGATCACGGTGCTGGATGCGGGCAAGTCACAGCATGTCATTCGGCTGGGCGGAATCGATGCTCCCGAACGAAAACAGCCCTTCGGCAGTACGGCAAAGGACGCCCTGTCCTCGATGGTGTTCGACCGTCGCGTCGAGGCCCGCTGCTGGAAGCGAGACCGGTACGGGCGCGAGGTCTGCAGCGTATTCATCGGCTCGCGCGATATCGGTGTGGCGATGATCCGGGACGGCTACGCTTGGCACTACAAGGCGTTCGAACGGGAGCAGAATGCCGCGGACCGCGCGGCGTACGCACACAGGCCGAGGTCGATGCCCGGACGGCGCGGCGCGGCTTGTGGCGCGAGCCGGGCGCCATTCCGCCGTGGGCGTGGCGCAAGGATAGGAACGCCCCGTGATCTTGTGGTTTTCAGCGGCCGTTGCTGCCGCGATTGTCGTCGCTGCGGCGATCCCGTCGATCGTGCGCGCCGTGGCGCTCGCACGTCATGGATCCGCCCCCTTCGAAACCCATGGCGCGGCGAACGACCCGCGTTATTGATTCACCGCGAAACGACCTGCGGGGGACGTGGCAGGATTGCCAAGCGTCGCGTGACAGGCGCCGAATCGCGATGCGCACCGCCCGGGGCGTGCGTCCACGGAGAGGGCTGCGAGGGTTGCGGAGCGCGCGCCGCCCGCGGCGCCGCTCCCACTCAGTCAACGTCGAGGCGACGCCGGGGCAACCCCGCCGCGCGCGCCTGCGCAATGCAGAAGGCGCCGACCCAGTTTTCTAGCGCCCGCGCGAGCTGCAGTGAGCTCTCGTTGGCGGTGTCCAGCCGCGCGCGCGCGACTTCGGCGTCGCGACGGAGCTTCGCCTCGTCCACCGTCAGCAGCCGACCGCTCCGGAGGATGAAGCGTCCGCCGACCATCACGGCGTCGATCGCCGCGCCGCTCTCTGCGTTCACAAGCTGCAGGAGCGCATTGCGCAGCGGGACATAGTTGATGTGTCCGAGGTCGAGAAACACCAGGTCCGCGAACGCACCCGGGGCAATCGCGCCAAGCTTGCCGTCGAAGCCCAGCACGCGCGCGCTGCCAGCCGTCGCCAGCGTGAAGGCCTCGTCTGCCGAGAGCCACTGGGCGTAGTCGGTTCCTCGGAGCCGCGACAGGTAGGCAGCCAGGCGCGCCGCTTCGAACATGTTCTGCGTGTCGGACGTGTTCGTCGCGTCGGTCCCGATGCCCACTGCCACCCCGCAATCGAGCATCGCGCGCACCGCCGCGAGTCCGGACCCGAGCCGCAGGTTGCTCAAAGGGTTGTGGGCGATTGCGCCGCCCGCATCCGCGATCCGCTGCATGTCGTCGCGATCGATCCAGATCGCGTGCGCCGCGCTGAAGCGCTCGCCGAGGACGCCGAGCTTGGCGAGATGCGCCGTCAGGCTCGTGCCGTATCGCTGCTGCGCGACCGCCGCCTGCGTGGCCGACTCGGCGAGGTGCGTCTGCAGGCCGACCTCGAACTCGCGCGCGAGGTCGCGGCAGCCGACCAGGAAGTCGTCGGAGCAATGCAGCGGAATCGTCGGGCCCAGCGCCGGGCGAATCGCGTCGCGGTCGAACGACCAGTTGTGCAGGATCGTCCGGCAGGCCTTGAGGCTCTCGGCCCAAGGTGCGGTGGCGGCGCGGCGCGCGGTCTCGCGCTGCGCCTCGGGCAGCGCATCGACGAGCCCCGGGTAGGCCTGGTAGAGCGTGCGGTCCGCCATCATCGGTGCGATGACCGCTCTCATCCCCACGTCGCGGTAGGCGCGCGCGACCGCGTCGACGCCTTCCATCGAGGGCACCGGGTACTCGACGAAGAGATCGTAGGCCGCCGTGCAGCCCTTGTGCACCATCTCCACGGCACTCAGCTGGGCGCTCAGGTACTTGTCTTCGAGGGTACGCGAGCCGTTCAGGGCACCGCTGCCCGTGAGGAACACCTCGAGCGGCAGCCGGTCGCTCACGGCCCCCTTGCCGAGTCCCCCGTGTGCGTGCGTGTGCGAGTTGACGAGCCCGGGAATGACGAGGCGGTCGGTCGCGTCGATGCGCTCGGCATCTGCCGGTGCCGGCATCCCTGGCGCACCGATCTCCCGGATCCGGCCGTTCTCGATCAGGAGATCGAGCGGTGCGGCACTCGGCGCGCCCGCGGTCAGGACGCGTCCGTTGCGCACCACCAGGCTTCGTCGCTCGCTCACGGTGTCGACTCCTTCGCGAACCTCTGCGCCGCCTCAGGGCGTCGCCGGCGCAGCATGGTGACCGGTCATGTGCCGGCCGATCTCTGTGGCGCTCGCCCGACGCCGGTCGGTGGCGAATACGAGCCGCCCCTCGAGCATCACCACGATGCGATCGGCAAGCTCGAGCAGCTCGTCGAGGTCCTCGCTCAGCAGCAGCACGGCGGCGCCGTGATTGCGCGCCTCGAGAATGCGCGAGCGAATCTCGCCGGTCGCGGCGAAGTCCAGGCCGAGGCACGGATTCTGCGCGATCAGGAGCCGCACGTCGCCCGAGAGCTCGCGCGCGAGCACCGTGCGCTGCACGTTGCCCCCGGAGAGCGTGTCGATGCGTGCCTGGGGCCCCGCACAGCGGATGCGGAAGCGGTCGATCAGGGTGCGGGCCCGTCGTTCGATCGCCCTGCGGTCGACCAGTCCGCCCGCGCGCGAGAAGGGCGAGACGTCGAAATCGCGCAGCGCGAGGTTGTCCGCGACGGAGAGCGATCGCACGCAGCTCGAGGCGAGCGGCTCCTCCGCGAGCAGGCAAACGCCGCGGTCGCGCATCTCCTTTCGCGTGCGGTGGTAAGGGTGCCCGGCGACGCTCATCTCCCCGGCTTCCGGTTCCCGCTGGCCGGCCAGTACTTCCACCAGCTCGCGCTGCCCGTTGCCCGAAACCCCGGCGACCCCGACGATCTCGCCGGAGGCCACGCTCAGGGATAGATCACGCACCGCGAGCGCGCCCCGGTCGTTGAGTGCGGAGAGGCCGCGAAGTTCAAGGTACGGCGCGCCGGTCGGACGGTCCGCATGCTCGGTGGTGGCCGCCATCGGGCGCTCGCCGAAGGTCATGCGCACCAGGGCATTGGCGTCCAGCCCCGCAACCGGGCCACCCCCCGCGTTGCGGCCGCCGCGCAGTACGGTCACCTCACGTGCGTGGGCCAGGACTTCCGGGAACTTGTGCGTGATGAGCACGACGGTCAGCGCGCCGGTGTCGGCGAGCGCCCGCGCATGAGAGAGCACCTCGTCGGCTTCCTGCGGCGTGAGCACGCTCGTCGGCTCGTCGAGAATCAGCACCCGGACCCCGAGATAGAGCTGCTTCAGGATCTCGAGCTTCTGCTTCTCTCCCGCGGCGAGGGTCACCGCCGGCGCATCGGGATCGAGACGGAACGGCATCCGCTCGAGAAAGACCTCGATGCGCGCGACGCTCCGCCCGCCAGTCGATGACCCGAGGGAGGTCGGCGCGCGCGAGCAGGAGGTTCTCCGCGACCGTCATGCTCGGCACCAGCGTGAAATGCTGGTAGACCATGCCGAGTCCGAGCGCGTGCGCGGCGCGCGGATCTGTGATGGCACGCGCCACGCCGTCGACGCGGATCGTCCCTGAGTCGATGGCATGAAAACCCATCAGGCACTTGACGAGCGTGCTCTTGCCCGCACCGTTCTCCCCGAGAAGCGCGTGAAATGTGCCGGGCTCGAAACGCGCCGACACGCCCTCGAGCGCCTGCACGCTGCCGAAGCGCTTGCAGAGGTCGACGGCCTCGATGAGCGGCGGCGGCTGGGTGCTCATGGCCTCACCGATTGATCGAGAGCTCACCGGGGGCACCGATCAACCGGTGGCGGCGCGAAGAGCTCGCGATCAGCAGAGCGAGGGTCAACGCATACGGTGCGGCGCCGGTCAGGTAGTAGTAGCCCGTGACCCCTGCCGCCTGCAGTGCGGGACCGAGCGCCGAAGCGCCGCCGAACAGCAGCGACACCCAGAAGCAGTTGAGCGGACTCCAGCGGGCGAAGATGACGAGCGTCACCGCCATCAGGCCCTGGCCGCTGGAAAGGCCTTCGGCCCAGGTCCCTGGATACGAGAGCGAGAGGAAAGCGCCGGCGACTCCCGCAAACAGTCCACCGATCGCTGTTGCCAGGGTGCGCGTCAGGTTCACCGGATACCCGGCGGCGCGCGCGGCTTCCGCGTTGTCGCCGACGGCGCGCACGATGAGTCCCCAGCGCGTGTTCGCGAACGCCCACCGCATGGCGAGAGCACCGAGAATGCCGGCGAAGAAGAGCGGGCTCACGTCCAGCGCCGCGCGGATCGCCGGCACGTCGCTCATTTCGCCCAGCCCGAAGGTGGGAAGCCGCGGCGCCTGAGGCTGGACGAACGGCTTCCCCAGAAAAAACGCGAGCCCGGTGCCGAAGATAAAAAGGCCAATGCCCACCGCAACGTCGTTGACGCGCGGTAGGTTGCAGATCGCCGCGTGCAGGAGCCCGAAGAGGCCGCCCACGCCCGCGGCCACGAGCACCCCGAGCCAGGCCGATCCCGTCAGGTACGAAGCGCCGTAACCGCTCATTGCGCCCATCAGGAGCGTGCCCTCGAGGCCGAGGTTCACGCGGCCGCTTTTCTCGGTGAGGGTTTCCGCGAGGCTCACGAAAAGATAGGGCGTCGAGACGCGGATCGCGCCGCCCAGCACGGCGATCACGACGCCCCACCAGCCGAGCTCGCCCGGACTCATGCGGCGGCGCCTGCTTCCCGAAAGAACCGGATGCGCCCATAAAGGGCGTTCGATGCGAGCACGCTCAGAAAGATGATGCCCTGCAGGACCTGGGTGGCGGCGTCAGGCATGTCGAAACGCCGCTGCATGAGGCCGCCGCTCGCCGAAATGCCGCCGACGAGGAGCGCGAAGAACACGATCGCGAGCGGGTTCTGACGCGCGAGGAAGGCGACCAGGATCCCGGCGTACCCGAACCCGACCGCGAGTGAGCTGCTGGCCGCGCCGTGCACAGCGATGATCTCGACCGCGCCAGCGAGCCCTGCTGCGGCCCCGCCGAGCCCGCAGGCGAGCAATGTCAGCGTTCCGATGGGTAGCCCGACGAGCTGCGCGGCGCGCGAATTGCCCCCGAGGACATCGATCGCGAATCCCACCGCGGTGGATCGGAGCACTACGAACGCGATCACGCACGCGATGATCCCGAACGCGAGCCCCCAGTGCACGCCGATGCCGGGCAGGGCATCGACCAGGTAGCTCTTGGGGATGGACCAGCTGGTGGGCTTGAGGGAGACCTCGAGGTCGCGGATCGGACCGCTGATCAGGTGATTGAGGAGCGCGATCGCGATGTAGTTCAGCAACAGCGTGGCGATCGTCTCGTTGACGCCGCGCCAGTGCTTCAGTGCACCGGCCATCCCAATCCAGGCTGCCCCCCCGGCTGCACCCGCGAGGCACACGACGACCGTGCCGAACGCGGGCGCCAGGCCGCTCGCCACCACGCCGGCAAGCACGGCACACACGCCACCGACGACGAGGGCGCCCTCGCCACCGATCACGAGCAGGCCCGCGCGCGCCGGGATCGCCGTGCAGAGCGCCGTGAGCATCAGCGGCGCCGCCTGCGTGAGCGTAGCTTGCAGCGAGAAGGCCGTGCCGAACCCGCCGAGCCACAGCACCGCGTAGACGGCGAGCGGATTCGAGGCCGTTCGCGAGCAGGAACAGCGCGAAGATCGCGAGCGCAACAGCGATCGCGCCCGCGGTGATGACCGCGGTCTCGGCGCGCGCCCGCATCAGCGAGCGAGGCCCGTCTTTCCGATTGCGCCTTCGACGAGGAACTTGACGCCGAGCTTGTATTGATTGTCCTCGTTGCCGATCGTCTCGCCGGCCTTGAGGACCACGTTGCCTTCATTGTCGCGGAGCACGCCGTGATAGAGCGCGAGCTTGTCGTCGGCCAGCGCCTGGCGCGACTTGAGGACCTCGACCCGGACCCGTTCGGGCACTGCCGCGCCGAAGGGCGAGAGCTTCACCATGTCCCGCTTGAAGCCGCCACGCAGCAGGTTCGGGTACTGACCGTTCGTCTGCCACGCGCGCACGAACTCTGCACCCTTGCCCCAGTTCCACTCGGCACCGGTCAGGAACCCCTTCGGCGCGAGCGCGGAGAGGTCGGTGTGGTACCCGCACGAGTAGATGCCGCGCCGTTCCGCTGTCTCGATCACCACCTTGGGGCTGTCGCAGTTGCCGACGATCACGTCGACTCCCTGATCGACCATGCTGTTGACCGCCTCGGCTTCCTTGACCGGATTGTTCCAGTCGCCGGTGATGACGACCTGGCACGTGATCTTCGGATTGACCGAGCGCGCGCCGAGGATGAACCCGTTGCAGTTGTTGAAGATGAAATAAAGCGGTTTCGCGCCGATGAAGCCGATCTTGCCGGTCTTCGACATGTGCCCCGCGGTCACGCCGCAAAGATAGTGCGGCTCTTCCATGTAGCCGCGGTAGCCGATCGCGTTCTTCGGGTCGCCGTCCTTCCACAGTCCTCCCGCGTGCACGAACAGAACCTCCGGGAACTTTGGCGCGGTCTTCAGGATGAACGGCCAGAACCCGAACGAAGTCGGAAAGAGCACGCGTGCGCCATCGAGCCGGATCATGCTCTCCATGACCTTTTCGACCTCGGCGGTCTCGGGCACGTTCTCCTGCTCGATGATCTTGACCCCGTCGAGCTTGGCGATCTGGCGGGCGGCCACCGCGAACGCCTGATTCCACCCGTAGTCTTGGCGCACGCCGGTGTAGATGAATCCTACGGTCATGGGCTTCGCCTGCGCGCGCGCGAGAAGCGGCAACGCCGAAGCGAGCCCTGCGGCGGCCATCACCTGACCTGCCTTACCGAGAAACTGGCGACGCGAGTGGGACGGCGAGCGGGCCATGCAGGTCTCCTTGTGCAATGAAGGACAGAGACGTCAGGAAAAATCAGTATAGCGTACCGAGTTGGGCGCGAAGAACGCGTCCACCTCGCTGGCGCCCGTCTTGCGCAGCTCGGAATTGGCCAGATCGAGCGCGCGCTACCGTCGGGTCAGGCCAGCTGGCCGCAAGTGCCCAGGCTGCTTGTCACGGGTGCTGCACAGCGGCGATGTGAGCGCCTTGAACGTGCGTCGCGCTGGTCGAGCGCCACAAGGCGCTCGGGGAATTCCCCGAGCACCTTTGGTGCAAGACCTAGCGTCGACCCCGAAGTGCGCGCTTGACGCGGCGGATCACCGCTTCCAGCAGATCGCGATCGGTCTCGAAGACGCGGCGCAGGCCACAGAGCTGTGCCAGCAGCTCGAGTCGCCCCGCGTCTTCTCTCCGGTCGAGCTCGCGGCCGACGAGCGCCATCAGCTCCTGGAAGGAGGACTTCATCGAAGCCTCCTAGCCGAAGAGGCGAAAGCGCAGCCTCGCCCACCACCCCCACACTCTCTGCCGACGGGGTGCGCGCAAGACAAGCAGCGCGCACGGCCGGGACCCGGCACTCACTGGCACCTGGCTCTGCATGGTGTTCTCCTCGAAATGAGGGAACACCCCGTCCCCGGGCCGGGAACACAGTGTTCCCGGTTGGGGACCGCATCCGCCGTCGGGTGTGCCTGCGACCCTTCGGCGGTGAGCGTTACGACGCTGCGGCGACGAGCCGCAGGTGGGGCAAGGGCGCCGGCATTGCGAGTGCTGCGCCCTCCTCCTCGGCCTCGTGGGCCAGTCTCCTGAAGCACCCCGCGACGGCGGGCGTCGCGTTCAGCAGCGCTGCCGGGTCCATGGATCGGACCCAGAGCGACACCGTGCGGCGCTCGCCCTCGGCCATCGACTCGGCGATCGCCAACAGCCAGTCAAGCGGCAGGCGACTCGCCCGAGCCGGCGGGTTCACGTCGTGACCGGTGCGACTGCGCACTACGATGCAGTCGAACTCGACCACACTGTCGCGCGTGCGCTGGCCGCGGTCACGGGTCTCCGTGATCCGCGCATGCACCGGGGTACCGTCGAGTTCAAGCCACCACTCGCGCAGCTCGCACCGCGCGCCGTCGGGGCTGTCGGTCCGGACGGTACCGGTCGACACACAGCGGATCGTCAGCTCACGTCTCATGCGCACTCCTTCGGGTGAAGCGGAGTCACGCTGCCCCGGACGGGGAACACGCGCTCCCCGCGGGGTGTGAGAAAAAAGGCCTTCGATGCCGGATGGCATGAAGGCCTCACTGGGTCCCCGGGTGAGGTCGGAACGGACCGGGAAACGGTTCGCACGACACTCGCCCAGGGACCATGCTTCCCCTTGCGGAGAAGCCGCCGTTAGAGGGCGGGCGCATTCGCGCGATGGACTGCGCGAACGGGACCTGCCCCGCACATCACTTGCTCGGCCGCGGGTCTCAAGACCGATCGGCCGGGCGGCATGGCTCCCACACGCGATGCACGTGGGTCTCGCTTTCCCGAACGGATGCTCGGGGTGTTTCTCTTAATGCGCGTAACGGGCGCCGCGCCTGGGTCTCTCAACCCAGGGACCCGCGAGGGGCCTCGCACCAACCACCACGGAAGGCGGGATCAGGTGCACTCAGGAAGCGACTCGAGCGTAGCGCGTGCGATGGCGGACTGGCGCCCAGAGAGCGGGCGAAAAGCGGGGGCTCTCTGGGAGTGTGGACGGGTGCGCGCCCTTGAAGACGCGCTCGCCCCCGGCATGATCGGTCCATGAAGCGATGCCCGACCCACGGCGCGAAAACGCGCACCGTCTGCGCGACCGAGCCGGCCATGACCGAGGACGAAGTGATCGCCGCCGCGATCGGCATCCTCGAAGGCCGCCTGCGCGGGGGCGACTGTCTCGCGTCGCCGCAAGCGGTCCGCGAGTACCTGCGCCTCCGTCTCGGCTCACGCGAGCACGAAGTTTTCATGGCCGTGTGGCTCGACGCGCAGCACCGCGTGATCGCCGCGGAGGAGCTCTTCGCGGGGACGCTCACCCAGACCAGCGTCTATCCCCGCGAAGTCGTCAAGGCAGCCCTTCGGCATAACGCCGGCGCCGTCTTCTTCTGCCACAACCATCCGAGCGGTGTGGCCGAGCCGAGCCAGGCCGATCAGCTGCTCACCGAAACCCTCAAGCGCGCACTAGACCTCGTCGACGTCAAAGTGCTCGACCACTTCATCGTCACCTGTGGCATGGCGATGTCGTTTGCTGAACGGGACTGATCTAGGCGCTCGCATCGCCCGTCGCGGGCGGATTTTCCGCGGGGCGAGGATCCTTGCGCGCACGCGAGCTCCCACAATAGGCCGCCAGGATCTGCGTGCGCGAATGACCGAGCTCCTCGGCGACACGCAGCCTCGCCTGTTCGTCGACCGAAAGATCGATCGGCGGTCCGCCTCGCACCGGCGCCGGGACACCCGCAAACGCCTCGTACCGGTCCTCTGCGTATTCATGGCGCAGGCCGTGCGGCGTCACGCCGAGGGCTTTTCGGGTCACGCAGAACTTCTTCATCACGTTGGTCAGCCGGTCCAGGTTCTGGACGAGACTGCGGCTCGGGTTGGCGAGATACTGCGCGTCGCTGGTGAGCAGGGCCTTCGCCGCCGCGAGCGCCGTGCGCTTGGCGAGTGTGTCGATCGGGACCCGGCGCAGGCGCCCGCCCTTGGTCCCGCGGGTCACCTCGAGATGGCCGCCGACGAAATCTGACCGACCGCTCGCATCGCCGGCGGGCCGCTCCGCCAAGCGCGGCTGGATCATCACCGCCTCCTTGATGCGCAACCCGAAGGCGCGCGCGAGGCGCAGCTGGGCACCAACCCACGGGTCGTGGAGCGCAATCTCTTCGATCACCCGGTCCGGGTCGACCCCATGTGCGGGCCAGCTCTTGTCGGCGGTGGCCGCCGAGTGCCGGGTGACCCGCGCGGGGTCGTCGACGTAGGACTCGGCAGGCAGCACAAGGCCGGGCTTGCCGATCCAGTTCGCGAAGGTCCGCAGGTGCGAGAGCTCCGTCTGGACCATCGCCGGACTTAATGTCCGGCGTCGCGCCCGCGGCTGCGCCGCCGTCCAGTCCTGCATCAGCACCCGGACGTGGCGACCCCCGAGGCAGTACGGATTGCGGATCTTGTAGCCGAGCGCGTGCAGATCCCGGAAGCACCGGAAGAGCGAGCAGGCCCGCTCGCTCTGCGTCTTGAAGCTGACCGATTTCGGTTTCGTCGAATGGCGCTCGTTGTTCACGGAGATGATGTCCTGAAGCGTGCGCTTCCACGACGGACGCCCGCTGCCCTGGCGCGGAAGCGGACCGAAGGCGTCATGCAGGGGGACGTCGGGTCTCCGGTCGGCATGACGCACAAGGCGGGCGAACGTCGCGTCTCGCGCGCGAGCACGGTTTCGATTGCTTGATTTCGGCATCATCGATTCCTCCCCGGCAGGCCCGGCGCGCAGCCGCGCGGAGCGGTTTCACAGAGCGCCGCGCGAGGGCGCAAGCGGGCCCTCATCGCACGGCATGCGGCAGCGGCAAGTCGACTCGCTGTCAGGGCCGCTGCGCCCAGGCGGACAGGAGCAAGATCGGTTCGCCCCTCGCGGGGCCGGCGGTGCGTAAAAACATGCGCGCGTGATCACGGCGGATTTCCCGCACGTGTCTCACCCGGTCGCTGTTCGATGACGGCGAGCCGGCGCCGCGCCTCAACGGGCGCGGCGGCATCCGGGTGGATTCCCGGATCCAGCCTGTGCTGGCATTCCTTTATGGACGCAACCCAACGTGGGAACTTCCGCCCTGCCACCGGGCGGCCACTTGGTGCGCGGTGATCTCCCGTGCGGCTCGTCGGGCGAGCCGCGACCGGGGAGTCGACGCTCTCGAAGCGCCGATTCCGCGCGTGTTGCGTGCGCTTCCGGATCCAGGAACTGCGGACCCGGCTGACGTCGGTCGAGCCGACGCGCGGCGCGCGCTCGATGGCGCACGCGGCTTCCTCGTGACGGGCGTCGATGCGCCCGTCTTCACCGGCCCCGGACAGCGGATGCTGCCTGGGACCGCCTTCTCCTAACGCTGGCTTCGCTCTTAGGCGGGGACTGTCAGCTGCCCCTTGGAGCCCCGAGGGCTCGCAAAAAACTCGTCACACGCCGGCTCGTTCGGCCCCGCGTGCGTCAACCGGCGTCCATGGTAACGGGTGCCTGACGGGTCTCGAACCCCGGAGAGGGGGTTGAAAACACGGGGGTCTCTGGTACCTCTGGTCGTATTCGCGCGGGATACGCTCGTCGTTCGGGCGGGGCGCTCGCCGTTCTGGTCAACGGCCCGGCGAGCTGGATCGAGCCCGCGCAATCGACCGCTGCGAACGGAACGCGCCGATTGCAGCGTCTACACGACGTTGAAGCTGCAATCGCGGCGGCACAACGCCTGATGGGGCTCCGCCGCAGGTCGACGCGGCGACAACGCGGCGCCATTGCCGCTTGGTCCCCTCGCACCTCGAAGACCCCACCAAACGGGACGGCTCTCTGGCCGGGTGTCGCGCCGCTGCATTGATAGCGTCGGAAGCACTGCCTTAGAGGACTCCACGCATGTTGCCCGTGATCCGCGCCATCGACGTCGGCTACTCGTGGACCAAGTACGTCGTCGAGGGCCACCGTGTCGACACCATCCGTTGCCGGGCCTTCCCGTCGGTCGCGCCCAGGGCGAGCGGCCGGGATCTCGCGCTCGACGGCCTGACGCAGCGCCAGACGGTGCAGATCGCGATCGACGGGGTCGTCTTCGAGGTCGGCCCGGAGGCGGTGCTCGTCCAGGACGTGGTGCAAGCCCTGCCCCACGACAACCGCTACATCCACACGCCCGAGTACCTGGCGCTGGTGCGCGGGGCGCTGCGGCTGATGCACGTCGACCACGTCGACCTTCTCGTCGTCGGGTTGCCGGTCGCCCTTTTCGGGCCGCAGCGCGACGCGCTCGAAGCCCGGCTCGTCGGCCTCCACGACGTCGGCGGCGGTACGGTGATTCCCGTCCGCGCCGTGAAGGTCCTCGCCCAGCCGGTGGGCGCGCTGTTCTCGGCGACCATCGAGCATCCCTCACTGCAACACCTGCAGCGGGCGAGACTGCTGCTGGTTGACGCGGGCTGGCGGACCTTCGACTGGGTGGTGACAAGCGGCGGGCGGATCCTCGACAAGCGCACCGACTCGATCGCCAAGAGCCTCTTCGACGTCGTGGACGCAATCGGCCGGGCGATCGCCCGCGATCTCGGCGTGCAGCTTGGCGCTGCCGACTACGCTCGCATCGACGATGCCCTCCGGCGGAAGGAGCCGGTGCGCGTCGCCGGCACGTCAATTGCCCTGGAGCCCTACCTCCCGCTCGGACAGCGCGTTGCCGACGAAGCGGTTACCGCACTGCGGCGACTGGTGCAGGACGGCACCGACATCGACCACATCGTGCTGGCGGGGGGCGGTGCTGCGTTCTTCGTTGGTGCACTGGCGCGGGCCTACCCAAGCCACCCGCTGACCCCGGTTCCGGACGCGTTCTTTGCGAATTGCAGGGGGTTCCAGATCGCGGGCCTACATCAGGCCATGCATGAATTGCGCCGGGCCGCCAGCGCGGCGGCGGCGCCGTGATGACGGGTCCCGTAGGATCGGGCGCGGAGAGCGCCGATGCCACGCCGCGCGTGGTCCTGACGGTGCGGCTCCACGGCCGGACCCATGGGCTCCTGATTGAAGAGTTCGAGCATCTTGGACGGCGCCGGCGCGCAGCGCGCGCGGCACAGCTGATGCTGCTCGGACTTGTCTACGAGCGCGCGCACTTGCGCCCAGAAGCGAGCACGACGGAAGTTGCGCCGCCGGCCGCACCCCGCGCGGCAAGCGGTGCCGACTTCGGATTGGCGGCCGAGGCAGACGCCTTCGTCTCGGCCATCCTGCGGGATCCAGGACCTTTGGCCAAGGAGGCTGTGCCAGATCCACAGTGACAAGGAAGCGCATGCCGGCGACGCGAGGCGCTCTGACCGAACGGCTCTCGCCACGGTGTGCGGCGATGAACCTCTCGCGACGGACTGCGCGCGAGCCCGAATCTTGAGAAAATCTCCACCCCGTTGAACGACGTTCCTGAACAGGGAGAATCGACATGAAACGGATGTGTCTCGCCGTCGCGCTGTCAGTGTGGGCCGCTCACGCTATGGCCGCCGGACCCTCATGCGTCGCACAGTCGACCGAGAAAAAGCTCGCCGGCGCCGCCAAGTCGAGCTTCATGAAGAAGTGCGAGGCGGACGCGACCGCCGCCTGCGAAGCCGCCGCGCAGGAGAAGAAGCTCGCGGGCGCCGCGAAGACGAGTTTCCTGAAGAAGTGCGCCACTGACGCCGTGGGCGGCAGCTAGGCTGCTCGCAGCGGGGTCTGCGAAAGCGTCTTACGAGGCCCCCGAGTTCCGCGCCGCCTGCACGGAACGAGTAGTGCCCTTGGTGCTGGCCCATCGGGCTGCTCCATGAGGGGATGGCCGCGCCCGTTCGCGTCGTCGCGACGCTCGGCGACATCGGAGGGGGGATCCAATCACCTGGTGCAGTGGCGAAGGAGGGCAAATGCAGCTTGAAGGCATTGGCGTCACACAGCCGGACAAGCACGGCCCGTTTCAGCTCCGGCTCAAGTTCGGGAAGCAGGCGTACTGCGTGATCGAGTTGCAGCGCGGCGAGGAAGCGGCCGAAGTGGCGAAGAAGCTGCGTGAGCTCGCGGCCCAGGTCGAGCGCGGGACATAGGAGATGTGCGGTCGTTACGGCCGGTGGAGCCGAAGGCAGCGGATCGAGGCGTTGCTCGGCATCGAGCCCTCAGGTCTCGACGACTTCCCGCCGCTCTACAACATCACCCCTGGCGTGAACACCTGGATCGTCCGATCCAAGGACGGTCGGCCGAGCCTTCATGCCTACCTTTGGGGCCTGGTGCCCTACTGGTCGAAGGATCCCACCAAGGGCGCGCGGCCCATCAACGCGCGAGCGGAGTCGGCGCACGAAAAGCCGATGTTCCGAAAACTCATTCGTGAGCGGCGCTGCCTGATCCCCGCGAACTGCTACTACGAGTGGAAGCAGACCCCGATCGGCAAGACGCCCTATTGCATCCGCATGGCCGATGAATCGCCGTTCTTCCTCGGCGGCATGTGGGACGTGTGGCACGCAAGGGAACCGGAGGCGTTGTTCACGTTTACCATCCTCACGACACTTCCCAACGCGCTGTCGGCGACGGTGCACGACCGCATGCCGTTGATTGTTCAGGCGAAGGACCACGACCGCTGGCTCGATCCCGAGAACCAGGAGGTTTCTGGCCTGCTTGGCCCCTACCCCGCCGAGGAAATGATCGCTTACCCGGTGAGCCGGCGGGTCAACAGCCCGAAGAACGATGACGCGAAGCTGATCGAGCCGGTGCCGGCGTGATGCGGATAAACTGCGAGAGGTCTGTAAGGGCCCGTCGTTCGAGGGCGAGCTCGCGACCCACATGACGCTCAAGGACGACCGCTACTTCGTGGCAATGGTCGACACGCATACGAGCAGAAATACGACGAGCTGTTCACGGCTTAGAAGCCGGACAGAAAAGCGGGTTAGCTAAAACCCGAACCAGCGTCGGGGCGTTTCCCACAGCACCTTGAGCCGATCGTTCGCGTCGGGCAGCCAGCGCTCCACCAGCGCGAGCTGCGGCCCGTAGTCGACGCGCGCCGGAAAGCGCACGAACGGCCAGTCCGAGCCCCACACGCAGTTGTCCGGCGTGAACACCTCGATCAGCGCCGCGATGTAGGCGTCGAGGTCGATATGCGGCCAGGGCTCCCTCGACAGGCGAAACGCGCCCGATAGCTTGACCGCGGCATTGCCGCTCCGGCCGAGTTCGAGCAGCGCCTGAAAACCCGGCTGCTGCAAGCCCTTGTTCGGGTCGAATCCGCCGCAATGATCGACGACGACCTTGATCCCAGATGCACGAAGCGAAGGCAGCGCTTCCAGCAGCCCGTCGTCGCGATAGTAGATCTGTGCGAACCAGCCGAGTGCGCGGATCCGCGCGAGCAGGGTCTCACCAGCCTCGCCGCGAATCGACGTCGCGTGCGCGAAGACCAGGTTGAAGCGCGCGCCCACGACGCCGTCGTCGGTGAGTGACTGCAGCTCGCCGTCGCTGATCTCGTGGCCGACCAGCGCCACGCCTTTCAAGCGGCCTCCGGAACGCGCGATCGCGTCGAGCATGCAGCCGTTGTCCGTCGCGTACCCGGCCTGCGGGTTGACCAATAGGCCGTGGGTGATCCGATGCGCGTCGAGGACCGTCAGAAACTGCGCGGGCGTGCCGCATTCGTTCGGTACCGGCATGTGGCCGCCGGTATCCCGGAGCGGGAACCGCACGGGGTCGAAGACATGCGCGTGACTGTCGATCGCAAACGGGATCGTCATCGTTGGGCGGACTCAGGTCATGGATCCACTCGCACGTCGCACTTGCTCGCCAGCGCGAGCAGAGCCTCGTGGATGCCGTAATCGATCAGGATGCCTTCGCGCAACTGGCGGCTGCGTTCGCGAAAGGCGTGTTCGGACGGCAGCCGGATCTCGTCCACGCCCGCCTGGCGAGGCGTCGCCTTGACGCACTCCAGCCTTTCGCTCAGTTCGCGCTTGAAATCGTCGAGCGCGACCAGCAGGTCGGGCCTGATCGCGATCAGGAGGTAGCCGTAGTCCTTGGCCGCATTGAAGCCGGATCCGGCGAGGATGCCGAGCGCCTGCATCGCCAGCGCGAGCGCGAATCCCTTGTGGCCGCCGAACGGAAGCAACGCGCCGCGTTTCGCCTGCTCCGGGTCACGGGTGGGTCGTCCGTGCTCGTCGATCGCGACGCCCTCGGGAAGCGGCAGGCCGAGAAGCACGTAGAAGTCGAGTTCGGTGCCGGGAAACGCCGCCGTGCTGAGATCGATCACCAGCGGGTCGCGCGTCGTCGGGAAGCCGAACGCGATCGGGTTCGTGCCTAACGCCGGCCGAGCGCCGCCCGGCGGGGCCACGAGGCTGGCGGAACCGACGGTGTGGATGCCGATCAGGTCGGCCCGCGCGATTCTCTCGACATAGTAGGCGCTGCGCCCGCTCATCCAGCTGTTCGTGACACCGACGAGCGCGAAGCCCTGCGCTCGCGCTCTCTCGATCGCGGTCTGCGTCGCGTGATGCATCGTCAGCATGCCCGAGTTGTTGCCGCCGTCGAACAGGACCGACGCAGCGGTCTCGTGCAACACGCGCATCGGCGTGCGGGGCCGCTTCGCCTTCGGGTTGGCGGCGATCTGGAGGATTTTCGGCAGTCCCGAGTACTCGTAACCGCAAAGCGCCGCATCGAGCAAGTGATCGGCGAGGATCGCGGCCTCGGCTTCGTCGTATCCGATTCCCACAAGCGCGTGCAACGCCACCGTCCGCGCTTCCGTCGCGCTTAAACGAACGCGGTCGGAGGCAACGTCGCTCATTCCCCGATCGACCGCTGCGGCGTGGTGCGATCGAGTGCCGAACTCGACACGCCACCGCCACCGCCGGCATCCGTTTCCGACAGCGGCAGCCGACCCTGCCGCCGCAGGAGCTCCGCGATCGCGTCGTCCACCGTGACCGGCATCGTGAGAATCAATGCCGAGTAGGACTTGCCGTGGGGATCGAGCGACAGCGAGCGGGTGACACCGCCTCCGAGCGAGCGTTCGAGCACCAGGTTGATCGCATGGACGTTTGGCAACTCGTACCGAGTAATCGGACCGCGGACCAGTTCGCGGAAATGCCGCGCGACGCGCTCGACGGTGACCTGCTCGAGAAGGATCGGATAGAACTCGGGGCGGTACGCGATGACGCCGATGTTACTTGTGTCCCCCTTGTCGCCGGCGCGCGCGTGCGCGATCTCGCGCAGGCGGAAGGTGTTCATTCAGACCACCTCTTCGACGACGATGCGCGCTTCGATCGCCGCGCGAGGAATCAGGCACGAATGGATGGCGAGGACCTCGCGCAAGTAGGTGCGCGGCAGCGACGAGGCACAGGGGCCCTTGCCGACCAGCGTTTCGACCTCGTTCGCGAGCTTGACGGCCTCGCGCTTTTGCTTCGCGCGGCCCGCGAACCGCAACCGGACCTCGTACGGTTCATGCGCAGGCGGCAGCGAGGCATCGCCGTGCAGCGAGTTGAGGCCGATATAGTCGACGCGAAGCTCCTCCAGCACGACCCCGCCGATGCGAAGACGCTCGCGCACCACCTGCTCGGCAAGCTGCGCGCGCGCCACGCAGCCCAGGCCGGCATAGGTGAGCTCCGCCTCCCCGATCCAGCCCTCTTTGATGCCGACCGAGACCTTGAGGTTGTCGGGACGCGGCTTGCCGCGCCCGCCGCTGATGCGTACGCGGTCCGGCCCCACCTCGTCGAGATGCACGCCGGTAAAGTCTACGACGACGTCGGGCGTGATGTAGTTCGCCGGGTCGTGGATCTCGTAGAGCATCTGCTCGGTGCAGATGGCACGGTTGATCACGCCGCCCGTGCCCTCGACCTTGCCGAGGATCGCGGTTCCATCGGGAGACACCACCAGATAGGGGTAGCCGAGATTGCCCAGGTCCGGCACTTCCTTGTAGCCCGGGTCAGCGAAGAAACCGCCCGAGACGTTCGCGCCGCATTCGACCATGTCGGCGCACACCTGACCCTGGCCCAGGAGATTCCAGTCGTCGAGGGCCCAACCGAACTCGTGGATCATCGGCGCGAGGAACAGCGAGCAGTCGCCCACGCGGCCGGTGATGACGATGTCGGCGCCTCGCCGCAGCGCCTCCACGATCAGATCGGCGCCGAGGTAAGCATTCGCCGAGACGATCTCGCCCTCGAGCGCAGCGAGCGGCAGCCCGCTCTCCATGATCTGCAACCGGTTGGCGTGACGCCGGCAGTAATCGATAACGTCGTCGCCGAGCACCGCGGCGATCTTGATCGGGCCCAGCCCAAGCTCGCGGACGATCTCGGCCGTTTTCGCCGCCGCACCGAGCGGATTGGCGGCTCCCATGTTGGTGACGACGCGTGTTCCGTTCGCGCGGCAGTGGGGCAGCGCCGAGCGGAACCGTTCTTCCAGCAGATTGTTGTATCCCTTGCTCGGGTCCTTCAACCGCTCCGTGTTCGCGAGCGCGATCGTCCGTTCGGCAAGCGTCTCGTACACCAGATAGTCCAGTGCGCCGCGCGCCGCCAACTCGGTGGCCGGCTCGATCCGATCGCCGGCATAGCTTGCGCCCGCGCCGATTCTCAGGACCCGCCCCTCGGGGCTTGGTCGCGTGGTCATGGGTTTCGCGGTGCGACGGTCGACTCCGCGCTCGACCGCGATTGCTGGACCGAAGGGGTCCGCCGGCTCACGTCACTCGCCCTTGATTGACTTGACGCGAATGATCCGGGCCCACTTTTCGCTGTCGGCCCTGAGCAGCGTGGCGAGCCCGGCTGCGGATGTCGGAGCCGGCTCTACGCCCGAGGCGAGCAGTTTCGATCGTACGCCTTCGGTCTCCAGCGCGCGGCGCACCGCCTGGCCCAAGCGCTCGATGTCAGCGGGCGGGGTCGCCTTGGGCGCGAAGATTGCATACCAGTTGTCCGAGTCCACCCCGTTGATACCCATTTCCTGGAGCGTCTTCGTGTCCGGGAGCATGGGGTGACGCTTCGGCGCTGCGATGCCCAGCGCCTTCAACTTCCCTGACTTGATGTGAGCGAGTGCGACAGGAACATCGATGAAAAGGGCGTCGACATGGCCGGCGATGACGTCGGTGATCGCCGGGGCGACACCCTTGTAAGGGACGTGCCTCAGGTTTGCCTTGGTCTGGTCGGCCAGGAGCTCCATCGCCAGATGAGGCACGCTTCCGATGCCGGAGGACGCCAGTGTTGCGCCGTCTTTGTGCTGCCGGGCGTTCGAAATGAACTCCTGTGCATTGTTCGCCGGATTCGACGCGCTTGCGACCAGCACCTCGGCGGTGTTCACCACGAGCGTGACGGGCGCCAGGTCGCGAACCGGGTCATAGGGCAGCTTCTCGTAGAGCGCCGGGCTGATTGCCACGGCACCTGTGCTGGTCATGAACAGCGTGGAGCCGTCGGGCGCGGACCTCACCACGAATTCGGCCGCGATACCGGCGTTCGCCCCCGGCTTGTTCTCCACGATGACCTGCTGCCCAAGTTCCTTGCTGAGTTGTTCGCTCAGAACGCGGGCAACGAAGTCGATTGGCCCGCCAGGGGGAAACCCAAGCACGAGCCGCGTGACCTTGCCTTGGGCGAATGCGGGCTGTGCCGCGAAAACGACCCCGGTTGCGATCAACAGCAACAGCGAACGGCGGACCGGACGACTCGGTTTCATGCGGTTCCCTTTCATCCGGGCGTCGTGTTGATAACTCGATTATAGAATCCATGCCGACGCTTGTCCTCGATCCAGCGTAGGACACCATGCTAGGTTCAGCGTGCCTGAACGTTCCACTCGACGGGCAAGCAGTGGGTTTTTCACCACGGGCGCGGCACTAGCTTGTTCGCACCCTTGCCCTCGTGGACTCGCAACCTTTCGTCTAAAGTGTGGCGAGTCGCTCGAGGAGGTCTGTACGGCCGCTTACCGCCGGATTCGACATCCGTCGGTCGAGTGGCTGCCATCGAGACCGATTCTGCTGGTCCATAGGCGTGGTCTGACTCCATGGCATCGGGCACCGCAAGACCCTGCGCGACAACGAACCATTTCCTGATTTGAAAGACGGTGGTACCCATCGATTGCTTGCTCTATTGAAGGGATGTCGACCTTCGTAACCGCTGGCTCGATCATAGAAACGCGGAAATCCGCCAACACTCGAATTACGGTGGCGGGTTCAAGTGAGAATCTCTCACCCCCGTTTGTAACCTCCGTTGGCGCAGCAGCGGAGCGATGGCGATCAACCCGAGAACCGGTCCGGGCACCAGGAGCCAGGCACTTCGTGCTCCGATCGATGCAATCCAATCGGTGGCCATGTCGATCGACACGATGGTGATGGCGAAACCGATGCTGTTCTGGATTGCGAGTGCGCTGCCGACGAGATGCGGTGGCGAAGCGCGAGCGGAGAGCGCCGAGAACTGCGGGGAATCGGCCACCACCGCGATGCCCCACACCACCAGGACTGCCAATGCGATCGATGCATGGCCCGAGACGGTGGGGAAGACGATCCCGGCGACGGCGGACCCGGCAAGGGCCACCGCGGCGACACGTGCGCTTCCATGGCGCCGGCTGAAATGGCCGCCTGCGATGCATCCGAGGCCTCCCGAAGCGATGATCAGGAACGACCACAGTCCGATCGTCGTAGGGCTGGGGGATTGGGACGCCAGCGCGATCGCCACCAGGAACGGCGCGATCGTCCAGAATGCATAGAGTTCCCACATGTGCCCGAAATAGCCCAGCGCCGAGGAGCGGAATTCGGCGATGCGGGCGACAACCAGCGTAGCTCCCCATTGGAGCCTTGTTCGTCCGCGTGGAAGAAACGGCCCGTCGCCGAGCGCGTAGATCGACGCGGCAGCAATCACGGCCAGCACGGAGGAGGCGCTGGCGACGGCCTGCCACGGCCATCCGCCGCCCATCGCGCGGATGCCGTGGGGAAGGGCGGTACCGATGGTCAGCATGCCGACCAGCCAGGCGAGCGCCTCGCTCGCGCGTTCCGGCTCCCAGCTCACGATGAGCTTCATCCCGAGCGGATACACGCCCGCGAGTGCAAATCCGGTAGTGAAGCAAAAAACGGTGGCCTGCGTGAGGTCATTGGCGACGAAGGCAAACGCCGCGTTGGCAATGGCGCCGATGACCGCGCACACGGCGAACACACGGCTCGCCTGATAACGGTCCGCGAGGCCCGAGAGGGCGAATACCATCGTACCGACGATGAAACCGACCTGCACTGCGATCGTCAACATCCCGACGTCCGAGCTGCCGAGCCCCCACGCTCGGGAGAGATCGTCGAAGGTGGCGTTCGCACTGAACCAGAGGGACGTGCCGAGAAGTTGCGCGATCACGATGATCGCCAACTTGCCGAGTTTTCCTCGAACCTCCGTGGGCGCGGGCATAGGGATGGGCAGGCGGACCTACCTACCCTCCCAGGCGCACGACCGCATACAGGGTGTCGGCGTCCCCTTCGGCCGGTGCCGTACGACTATTCGGTGTGCCCATGCTCAGGGTCAGCCGAAAACGTCATCAGGACTTTGTCGGCCGTGATCGGCATGCGAACTCGGTCGGGCTCCCGTTCAGGATCGAGCGAGTGCGGGGAACGTCCAGCGCCGTGGGCATCTTGTAGTCGGTCTGGTCGGGATTGAGGACACGGTCGTCGCGGCAGACAATCTCTTCGCTGAGAGCGTCTTTCATTCGATGCTAACTCGGCCGTGCTAGCGACAGAGTCTCAAGGCACTACTACGGCTTTTCCCAACTGCTTTCTTTCTTTCAACTTCGTGAGCAGATTGGGGATGTCTCCCAGTTCGCCGAGAGTTACGGCGATGGGTTTTACGCTGCCGTCCAGGAATCCGCGCCACACGAAGGCCATCGCCTCCTTCACCAGATCCGGTCGCTTGGCAACATACGATCCGAAGTACATTCCCTGCACCGCGACATTTTTGACGAGCAGAATGTTGGCCGGATACTGCGGAATCTTGCCGGAGGGGAACCCCAGGGTAACAATCCTGCCACTCCAGGCAATGCATCTAAGTGCTTGTGAGCCGAGATCACCGCCAACAGGATCGATGATGACGTCTGCACCCTTGGAGTCCGTGAGGCTCAGTACCTTGTCCTTGAGCGCCCCTTGCGCGTAATCGATCGTGAAGTCCGCGCCGTGCTGCGCCATCAGCGCGCATCTTTCCGCCGAGCTCGCGGCGCCTATGACCATCGCCCCCATCGCCTTCGCCGTACTAATCGAGGCAAGGCCAACGCCGCCGGCGCCGCCGAGCACTAGGCAAACTTCCCCCGGCTCGAGCTTCGCGCGCCATTTGAGTGAACCGTAGGCCGTTCCAAAGGCTATGAACGAGGCGGCCGCTTGCTCCAGGCTCATCGCTTGGGGGACAGCGTAGAGACGGGAGGCATCCACAACCGCAAACTCCGCGTATCCGCCGTTGTCGACGAGCGCGGCAACACGGCTCCCCATCGCCCAACCACGGACGTCGCTTCCCACTTCCACAATCTCGCCAGCGACCTCGGAGCCAGGGATGAACGGGACCTGCTGCTTTTCTTGATAGGAACCGGAAATCACCAGAAGGTCAGCATAGTTCACGCCGGCCGCACGAATCTGCAGCTTCACCTGACCCGCTCCCGGCACGGGATGAGGTATCTCACGAACTTCGAGATCCTCCGGCGTGCCGAGCCTCACACATGCAATCGCTTTCATCGAGGTCTTCCTTTAGGGTTGTCGTGGGAGTCTCAGCGATCACTGTCCACTTCACCAGGATCGCGGATTACACGGTGACTGACGTCCGTCGGGACTAAGAACCGTCGGGTCCGACCGCGGCTTCGTTCCTGAGTTTTTGCTTGTCTACCTTTCCGACAGCGAGCATGGGCAAACGATCGAGAATGAAGAAGCGCTTCGGTATCTTGTAGTTGGCCAACCTTGCTCGGCACCATCGGGGAAGCTCTTCAGGTGCCAGGGTCGACCCTGGAACCAGCTGAACGAATGCCGTGCCGACCTCCTGGAAGCGCGGATCAGGCATTGCGATCACGGCGCACATTGCGACCTCGGCGTGGGCCTCCACCACCAGTTCGATCTCGCGCGGATAAACGTTATATCCACCCGACTTGAACATTTCCTTAATGCGGCCGACCAGCTCGATGCAACCGCTTTCATCCTGGCGTCCAACGTCACCGGTGCGGATCCATCCATCGCTCGTGCGCGCTTCGCGCGATTGTTCTTCCAGCCGGTGATAACCCTTCATGGCCCACTCCGGCCGAACCTGGATCTCCCCCTCCGTACCGGGAGGGACCGGCGTGCCGTCAGGGCCCGCAATGCGGGCCTCCCCCGGTGGTGTCGGTCGACCGATGGTCCGGCAGAGCAGCTGATCGTCAGCATCGCTCGGGGCATAGCAGACGGAGCCCGTCGATTCGGTCAGCCCATAGGAGGAGCCGAGCGCAGCGCCGAGCGTACGCAGTCGCTCGATGAGCGCAATCGGCATGGCCGCACCAGACCAGATGAGCCATTGCAGCGCATCAAGCTTGCGAGACGCGAAGCTGGGGTCGTCGACGACCAGCGCATATGTGATCGGCAGTCCGATCCAAACGGTGACGCCCTCCCGTTCCATCACGTCCAGGAACTGCTTCGGATGCAGCCGCTCGAGGAGAAACTGGGTGCCGCCGCCCACGAGGGCGTACATCGAGATGAACCCGACACTTCCGATGTGATTGATCGGGAGCGGATTGATGATCCGGATGTCCTCACACGGCCACATGGCGTTCTGAGTGACCGCTCGTCCGATCAGGCCACGGTGTGTCAAGAGCGCGCCCTTTGGCTTGCCTGTGGTTCCCGAGGTGTAGACAAGCAGGACAGGATCGTCGCCCGTCGTTTCGTCCAGCCGTCGGAGAAGCTCCGGAGACCAGTCCGCTCGCGTGCCACCCGCCACGAAATACTCGAAGCGCTGCCAGGCGCCTGGATCGGCGCCGACGGAGACGATTTGGTCGATGCAGGCGAGTTCGTTCTCGATCTCCACGAGCTGCGGTCGGAGATCCTTGTCCTCGAAGCTTGTCAGGCTGAACAGCACTTTGGGCTCTGCATCGCTCAGGACGTGCAGAATCTCGGGCTTCTGGTAACGCGGATTGATGCCGACCCAGACGCCACCAACCATCGAAGTCGCAAGGAAACTGATCCAATATTCCGGCCTTGTGACACAAAGAGCCGCGACCCGGTCCCCTCGTCTCACGCCTGCGCGAACGAGGGCTTCGGCGCAATGCCGCACGCTATTGCCGAGCGCACAATAGTCGACTCGTTCCTCACGCCAACAGATGGCCGGACGCGCGCCATGCCTATCGGCGTAGAACAGCAAGTAGTCGTGCACTCGATGGAGGTATGGCACCTTGACCGTCGCTTCGTATCCTCGCAGCGGGCCTTCCTTGTTCGATGCATTCATGTTCTGTCGTCCCGAAAAATCCCTGATTGCCGGCGATGTCGCGGCGTAGCTGGTCTCTAAGTCAGCCCGGCCAGCGGTGGTGAATCCCACCCACATCGGCGTGCTTCCCTGGCGGCCCGACCTCAGGCAATCCCCAGCCTCCTGCGTCAGAGGGTCTTCCATGCCCGCGCATACCGCCCTCTGGCCGCGAACAGCAGAAAAGCGGCGGTCAATATGACAACGCAGAAGCCCGCTGAGACCCGGATGTTTCCGGTCCAGTCGATGAGGACACCGACGACCGGGGGGAGTACCAGCAGGGCAAGAAAGAAGACGAGGAAGAGTGCCGGGTACGCGACGGTCATTCCGGTCGCCGACGGCTCGCGCCGCCCTGCTTCGGCCAGCATGGGCGCCGTTGGTAGTCCGCCGAGGATGCCGGCGAGCACATACCAAATCGCCTTGTCCGCCACAGCCTGTGAAAACAGGATGCACAGCGCGCCGCCGAGGCAGCCCAAGGCGACCAGGCGCCGGTCGCCGGCCGGTGATCGCCCGGCCAGCAGTCCTCCACCCGGTACCGAGATGATGAACAGCCACATCGGCAGGCTGGACACCGCGGTCGCCGCGGCCTGCGAATATCCCTGAGCAGCCAGAAGCTGTGGAGAAAAGCTCGTCAGCAGGATGAACCCAACGTTATAGAGCGCGAAGCTCGCGGCGACCGGGAAACCGTGCAGCAGTGACCGCCGCCAGTCGGCGAACGAAGCGGCGTCCGCGCGCCGGACCGACTGCTTGCGCGGGTCGTGGTGTTCGCTCCCGAGCATCGCCCCGATCAGCACTGCAGCCATGAGCACGCCCGCCACGGGAACCAATCCGGCAACAACGTAGTTTTCGGAACTGACCAGCGCACCGAGTGAAACAAGCGCCAGCGCGTTGCCAAGGGGCCAGCTTGCCGCGATCGCCCCCATCCGGAGCGCCAATGGTCCGGCGCTTTCGAGCTGCGCCGCCAGGTTCACGGTCGATATGTAGACGATGCAACCTCCGACGCCAGCAAGGAGCCGCGCGGCATAGCCATACTCGAGTGACGGCGCGAGCAACAGGCCGCACTGGCCGAGCGCCATCAGCGCAAAGGCAAGATAGAGCGTTGCGGCGCGCCCGAGTCGGCTCATCAGGAGCGGCGCGGCGACAGCCATCACTACACCCGGCGACATGTAGAGACCCAGAAGGACCCCGAATCCGGTCGGCGTGACGGAAAAAGCCTGATTCAGGGCTGGCAACAGCGGCGTCACGCTCTGAAACTGGAAGGACACGCTGACGCGGCCAATCACCAGGGCGGCGAGCGCGATCAACCCGGCACGCGCGGCGCCCGCCAGCGCGCTGGAGCGATCAGGAGTCACCCGCAACCCGTGCCTCGCGCCAGGCCAGCGCCTTCCCGAGGCCTTCGTCGCGTACGACCTGCAGGAACTGCCGTTTCAGCTGCGAGCCCTCGCCTTCAATCATGATGTCGATGTCGAGTGCAGCGCGCAGCGCCGCCTGCATTCCCATGATCTCGTAGCTGCGGTTGATCGCCATCTTGGTCCGGCGGAGCACCATCGGATCCATCTGCGCCAGCTTGCGGGCGAGGCCCATCGCGGTCGACATTACGTGCGCCGCGGGGACCACTTGATTCACCAGCCCGAGTTCGAGCGCCCGTCGCGCCGTGATCTGGTCCTCGCCCGTGTAGATCATCTCCTTGGCGATCTTGGGTCCGACGAACCAGGGAAGGATCATGGCGACAATGCCGGCGCCGAACTTCAATTCGGGCTCGCCGAACACGGCATCCTCCGAAGCCACGGCCAGATCGCAGGCAAGCATCAGTTCGAACCCTCCGGCCAGCGCTGGGCCATTCACGGCGGCAATGCTCGGCAGGGGAAGGTTCCAAAAAGACATGATCGCCTTGAAATCGGCTTCGAGAAGCGGAACCCAATCCGCCACCCCTGTGGGCATGGCCTGCGCCTGATCCTTGAGATCAAAGCCCGAGCTGAATGCCCGCCCTGCACCGGTGACGATGACGCATCTCAGATCCTGGTCTCGTGCCAGAGTGGCGCACAGATCGTCCATTTCTCGAAGCATGTGCTGGCTCATGGCATTCGCGGTCCGTGGTCGATTGAAGGCCACGACGCCGATGCCGCGCTCGGGGCTCTCGTAGGCGATCGTTTCGAAGTTCATGATGTCTCCTTTTACAGCCAACAAACCACGATCAATCTGGTGTCATGCGTTTCGAAGTCGTTTGCGACCGTTCGTGGCGGCGAGACCTGGCCTCGGCCAGCACAAGCCGCCGCGAGTGCAGGATTGCGATTACATTTATCGGCAGGCTTCTCACCGCGCCCTCGCGAGCAGTGCCGAGTCTGACAAGTCGACGGCTGCGCCGCGTGCGACCGCGAGACGGGATGGCCACCGTGATCGGCCCGTCCCGATCGCTCGACGCGGTCAAGAAATCTGGTAGAGCGGAGTTCGGTCTCAGGGCACCGACCAGGGCACCGATCATCAGGCCCGCACTCGGCTGGACCCATCGCACCGCCGTTTTCGTTCGCGCGCGGTAACTCCCCAGTGGTGGCTGCGCCACGAGGAGGCGAAGCCGCGCCGCCGAAACCAGTGCAAATGGCGAACAACGGTCGCGAATTGCGCTTACGTCGGTCCACCAAGATGGCGCCCCGCGTGCTGGCGCCAGAGTCAGCCTAGCCTGCGCCGGTGAACGGCGATACCCGTTCACCGGTGATCCGCGCTGAGTCCATGAATTCGGCAACGATGGCAGACGACTAGAGCCACGAAGTCAGAGTGGCCGCCTGGCCGATCCTGACGAGAGCGTTCGAATGCGCTTGGTTGCACATCGTCGCGCCGACTAGCTCCTTCCCGCCATTCGCCGCTGCCTGCGTTAGAGGCCCTTGCACCCCGTCTTCGCGAGGTCAACTTTAACCGTGTCCCAGGGCAGCTCTTCGCTCACCTTCCAGCCGACCTTGGCACCGTATTTGGCCTCAGGCAGCCTGACCGCCTCGGCCACAAACATACTCACCATTCCCTGGTGATCCTGCTTACGGACCGCGAGACGTCCGATGACGGTGGCTGTGGAAGCAGCTTCAAGAGCGGCAATGATGTCGTTCGCGCTGAGGGATTTGGCGTTTTCAAGCGCGGTCAACGTCAGCCGCAATCCGGCGTACGCCTGGATCGCCTGCGGTCCGGGCACGACCTTGTACGCTGCGTAATAATCCTTGACGAAGCGAGCCATCTCCGGACTGCGGTCCTCCAGCATCCAAGAGCCGAAGAGGCCGCCCGTGATCAGCCCGACGCCATCATCGCCAAGGGCCTGAAGCATGGAGTCAGGCATACCCAGGGGTGGCAGCATGAACTGCTTCAGGCCGAAGCTTCGCACCTGACGGATAAATGCGGGCATGTCGTCGCCGACCGCCAGGGCAAGGTAGATCGCGTCCGCACCGCTCGCCTGAATTTGTGAGATCGCGCTGGACCAGTCGGCCGTACCCATGGGCCGCCCGGCGTCGCCCACGATGCTGATGCCCGGGATTTTCGCGAACTCCGCCTTGTTGCTCTGGCCCCAGACGAAGTCGTGATACACGATGAACCATTTCTTCTTGAGCAGCTCGGGCTGCTTCTTCATCAATGCGGCGTTGGCGTTCGCCATCATCGCGTCGTTAGGATTCGTCCGGAAGAGGTACTTGCTGCACTGCTCGCCCGTGGTTTGAACCGCTTGCGAATTGGTCGTTACGATCGGCACATTTAGCCGCTGCGCTTGCGCGTTGATGCCCAGCACGACAGCGCTGCTGGCGCCCCCGACGAGAATCTTCGCGCGGTCCTGGAGTACCAGCTTCTGCGCCTTTGTAAGACCTACGGCAGGGTTCCCCTGGGTGTCTTCGACGACGATCTTTATCGTCATACCTTTGACGGTTGGAACGTGCTTCGCGGCCAGCTCGTAGCCATTTTTCATATCGATACCCAGTGGCGCGAGAGCGCCGGTGGTCGGCACGAACACGCCCACCACCAGGTCTTCGGCGTGAGCCGTTCCGCTCGCGACGCCGGCCTGCAGAACAAGGGACGCGAAGACAGCGAACGTCGTGCGCTGCCAGGCAGGTTTTCCATTTGCAATCGACGAAATCATTTGCACACTCCTTTGATAGAGAAAACGCACACTATTGTTATGGTCAGTCTCAATCTCTCGTTCGGATGATCATCCTTCGGAGTCTCTGCTTGTTTCCTATTCAGCCGAAGAAGCGTGGAACTTCAGCAATGGCTGCATTCGCCGCCATCCCAACCTCGGTCAAGATGCGGCGCGCTAGGCATATGCAGCCGGACCCTCGGTTATTGGACGCCTAGCGACGTCGGCCCGGAGTATCTCGCGCGCTGCGCGATGCACGGATTTGACCAGCGTGCGCGCGGCCTCCTCGGCTGCACCCGGATCTCCCTTGCGGATGGTGTTGGCAATGGCTTTCCAGTTAGCGAGCCAGAGCTTGCGGTTCTCCTCGATCATCATCACCTTGCGTGTCAACGAAAGCGTCTGCCGCCGGAAGGAGAAGAGGATGTTGCGCGCGTACCTGTTGCCGGAAGCGTCTGCCACAAACATGCTTAGGCGGTACGCCAACGCCAGGAAGTGATCGCCGTTCCGCTCCTCGAAGGCATGGATCAGCACTTCGGTGCAGTTGTCGAGCATTGCAAGGACGTCAGGCGAGCGCTGGCGCGCCAGCTCCGCCGCAGCGACGCCGAAAACGGCGGCCCGCACCTCGAATATGTCGCTCACGTCTTTCGGGGACAGGGTGGCGACCGTTGTGCCCCGTCGCGCCTGGATCTTCACAAGCCCTTCCTGCTCGAGGATCCGCAATGCATCGCGTATCGGTCCCCGGCTCACGCCAAACGTATTGGCGAGGGCGGTCTCTTGGAGGTGCTGCCCGGGCGCGTAGTGGCCGCAGATGATGCTTTCAGCGAGCTTGTTGGCGATCTGCTCCGGAAGCATGCAGGTGAGCTTGGACGGATCCTCGAACGAAGCAAAGAGCGAGCTCGCCTTGTCGAC
Organism: uncultured beta proteobacterium; assembly: GCA_963747775.1. Lineage (GTDB taxonomy): Bacteria > Pseudomonadota > Gammaproteobacteria > Burkholderiales > SG8-39 > JAGVSZ01. The sequence continues at coordinate 541,672 of CAVVGT010000006.1, read as the reverse complement.
TCCAAGATCGTAGGAGCTCGTCAAAGTGCCCATCTTCGCGCGACGCTTTCCAGTCATGATTGTTCGCTCATCGATGTGCGAGGCGCGACGCCGACGCCGCCTTGCGTGACATCGTCCAAAGCTTCGCGTGCGCCCGCACCGCGCGCCCCGTCGACGCGAACACGGCGATCCCGTCCGCAAGCCGCCGGAGGCGCTGATCGCGAACGAAATCGTCCTGGAGCTTGTCCCCCGTGCTGCGCAAGACGAGGGAAACCTTGGGACCCTCACGGCTGGCTCGGGCGGCGGAATCGCAGATGCCCTGGAGCTCGCGCAGCCCGTCTTCCTCGCTGTCGGCGAAGTCCATGACCGAACCGGTCTCGACATAGACGATCACGCTGTCGACGTTCTCGTCGCGCTTCAGCAAGTCGATGATCTCTCCGACAATGAAGCGCTCGCCGTCGCGCAGTCCCCATACCGGGATGTCAATCGGGTTGGCCACGCTCGTGCCGGGAATGCCGAAGCGCTTGAGCGCGCGACCGCTGGCCACTGCCAAGGAAGGAACCACCATCCCTGCCCGTGCGGCAGCGTCGGCCGAGGTGACACTGACACCACCGCCGGACCCGAAGATACCGAGCCTGTTTCCCGCCAGAGCGCCATGCGCGCTGTAGATCAACAGCGCATCCATCAGGTCGTCGATGCTGTCCACCTGGAGCACGCCCGCCTGTCGGGTGGCGGCGCTCCACAGGACTCTGTCGGTGCCCAGCGCAGCCGTGTGACTGCTGGCCGCGGTGAGGCCTTGATCGGTCGTGCCGCCCCTGAGGATGACGATCGGCTTCCTCGCCCGCTGAGCCACGCGAAAGAAAACACCCGGATCCTTGAGGGATTCGATATAGAAGGCGGCGAGGCTCGTGCCTGGATCGTCCTCGCAGAACAGCAAATAGTCGACGAGGTCGAGATCGGAGCAGTTGCCGCACGACAGGACCTGTCCGACCGGGACGCCGAGCACCTGGGCCCGACGCACCACATCGCCAGCGAAGGTCCCGCTTTGCGAGATGAACGTGATGTCACCCGGGCGGTTCGGACAATACCGTGGCGCCCCCATCGCCATGCCGCTGGACGCCGAGAACGTCCCGATGCAGTTCGGCCCGACCATGCGCATGGCCGTTCCGGCCAGCACGTTTCTGATTTCGCGCTCCAGCGCCTCCGCGTTCGATCCTTCCCCACCGGACCATTCGGAGAATCCGGCCGTCAATACGTGTGCGACCCGTACTTCCTTCCTTGCGCACTCCGCCAGAACGCCAGGCACCTGCGCCGCAGCGACGGCCACATAGGCGCGGTCGACCGGCTCGGGCACGTCAAGGATCGACTTGTACGCGCGAAGCCCGCAAACCTCCTGTGCCGTTGGGTGGATCGGATAAATCGGCCCTTTGAAGCCGAAATCGAGAAGGTTCTTGATACTGCGGTAGCCCAGCTTTTGGCGAGCGGTCGAGGCCCCGACGAATGCGATCGAGCGTGGCCCGAACAGGGCGCCTAGGCCTTGCAGGCGAGTCTTGCGCTGCTTGATCGCCTGGTCGACCTGCCCGTCGCCGAGTACACGGTCGGCGTACTCGGCGATGCGCTCTCCAATCACCGCATCCACGGCGATACATTGCGCGCCTTCGACCATGATCGGATTGATGTCCAGCTCGCCGATCGCCTCCCGCATCAGCAGGCCGTCGGGTCCAGCGACGGCAATAAGGTAGGCCCGGAGCGTCTGGCGCGCGGACGCGGAAATGCGCGTCCACCGGCCGCCCGCAAAGGCTGACGCAATCAGGTCGTCGGCAAGCGACTCGGTCAATGGTGCGAGCGCAGCGGCAGGCGCTGGCCCGTACTCGACGTTGGAGCCACCTGGGCCCAGCAGCACGACGGCGCCGTAGTCCGGATCGACACGCGCGCCAATGAAGACTTCTAGATCTCCGGCGACCATTGGCTCGAGCAGGACACCATCCAGTCTGGCGTCGGGACTCGACTTGCGACAGGCCGTCATGATCTCTTCGAATGCCCGCCCTGCCTCCTCGCTCCTGAGGTTCAAGCGCACACCGCCGGCAGCGGCCTTGTGCACGATGTCCGGGGAGACGACCTTCATTACGATCGGAGGCCGAAGGCGGGCTGCCAGCGCGGCCGCTTCGCCAGCGTCCCGCGCCAGCATAGGATCGGTCGTGGCGATCCCGTAACGCTTCAGCACCTTCTTCGACTCGATTTCCGTTTTCATTGAGCGCCTACCGTGTCCTCAATTCCAGTATCCGTTTGTCGCATCCATCGCTCAGGCAAACCTCGGCGAACGCTTCTCCAGAAAGGCCCGCATCCCCTCCTCGGCGTCCGCGCCGCCTTGCAGGCGTTTGCCCGTTTCCCACTCGAACGCTGCTGCAGCCTTCGATCCTTCGTGCATCAATGTTTCCAGACCCTTCTTGATCTCGCGCACGACAGTCGCCGAGTTCCGGGCGATTGCCGCTGCCATCTCGAGTGAGGCCGCGAGCGCGTTGCCGTGCGGCACCAGGCGGTTGGCGAACCCGATTCGGAATGCCTCGTCAGCATTCATCGTTCGGCACGTGACCAGCATCTCGTGGGCGATCGCTCGCGGCATCAGCATGGGTAGCCGGCTGATCTGGCCGCCGATCGGCAGCAGACCAATGCGCGCGCCCGGTGCCGCGAAGGACGAATTCTCGGCACAGACGCGCATGTCGCAAGAGATAGCGAGAATGAAGCCCGCCGCGAATGCGAAGCCGTTAACGGCGGCGATGGTGGGTGTCGTCATCTCCGCAGGCAACAGGAACGGCGCGTTTAGATTCGGATCCGACGCGTGCTCACGATCGGCGAGCATTTCTGTGAGGTCGTGCCCGCTCGAGAACGCGACGTTCCCCGCACCGGTGAGGATCACGCATTTCACTGCAGGGTCCGTCTCGGCCGCCCGCAGCCTCTCACCCAGCTCCGCCGTCATGGCATGGGTGAAAGCGTTACGCTTCGCCTCGTTCGCGATGGTGAGGACGAGTACGGCGCCCTCGCGGGTTGCATCGATGCTTGCCATGCGCGTTACTCCACCGTGAGCTTTCTTTCGAGCGCGGCCGTGTCGGCGAGGATCTCCTCGCGCGAGGCCGAGAACACGATCTGGCCGTTCTCCATGATGTGGAACTCGTCACCGACGGCGAGAGCCAGCGGCAGACTCTGCTCGACGAGAACGACGCCGATATCCCGCGCACGCGTCGCCTCGATCGACTCCTTGATCACCTCGACATAGTGGGGGGCCAATCCCTCGGTGGGCTCGTCGAGCAGCATGTAGTCGGGATTCGCAAGCATTGCCCGCGCGACGACCAGAATCTGCTGCTCACCCCCGCTCAGCGTGCCCCCCTTCTGCCCGAGCCGCTCCTGCAGCCTCGGAAAGAGCCGGGTCGCCTCCGGCACTGTGAAGTCCGAACTCCTCCCGCTCTTGCGCACCGCGACCTCCAGGTTCTCCTGGACCGTCAGATTGGCGAAGACCTTGCGGTCCTCGGGAACCAGCGTCACGCCCATGTGCGCGCGACGGTGGGTTGGCCCGGTAAGCTCGCGGCCGTTGAGGGACAACCTACCTTCGGTACGGTCGACCAGTCCCATGATCGCGCGCAGGGTTGTTGTCTTGCCCATGCCGTTCAGTCCCATCAAGCAGGACACCTTGCCCTGCTCGACACGCAGATTCAGCGAATGCAGGATCTGGCTGGCGCCGTAGAACGCCGATACGTTTTCCAGTTGCAGGACGCGGGTCACGCAGCGAAGCTTCCGTGCAGATAGGCTTTCTTGACGTCGGCGTTCTCGCGGATCGCGTCGGGCGGCCCCTCGGCGATCACGCGGCCGTTCTGCATTACCGTGATGCTGTCGGAAAGCCGCATGACCATTCCGATATCGTGCTCGACGATGACGATGGTGACGCCGAACTGCTCGCGCAGTTTGAGCACGAGTTCAGCGATGCCCTGGCGGTCGCCTCGCGACATGCCGGCCAGCGGTTCGTCCATCAGGATGAGCTTCGGGCGAAGTGCCAGTCCAATGGCGATGTCAAGAGCCCGCTGATAGCCGTGCGCAAGGTTTTCGCTAGTGACGTTTTCGCGGTCGTGCAGACCAACCTCGCGGAGAATTCCGGCGGCTTCGTCGCGAATACGCGCCTCGTCACCACGCCGCATGCGGATCGCGTAGTTCAGGCCCAGGCGCGAGCGTATCGCCAGCGCGACATTCTCGATTGCCGACAGGCGCCGAAAAATGCTGATGCGCTGGAAGGTGCGTACCAGTCCGACCTTAGCCAGCTGGTTGGGCAACCAGCCGGTAACGTCCTGATTCCGGAACTTCACGCTGCCGGACGCGGGCGCGATCGATCCGGTGATGAGATTGAACAGCGTCGTCTTGCCCGCCCCGTTCGGGCCGATGACCGACTGGATGGCTTTCTCGCGAACCGTGAGCGAGACCTGGGCGACCGCCTGCAGGCCACCGAAGGACTTGCTTAGGCCGATGGTCTGGAGCATCAGGCCGCCGAAGATCGGAGCCGTCCGGCGAGCCAGGACCAGGCAGGGTGCAGTGCCCCGACGATCCCCCCTGGGGCAACGACCACCATGACGACGAAGAGCGCACCGAAATAGATGAGCCATGCGCCGGTGTGGCTGCTGACATAGTGCTCGGCGAAGGTAAAAACGATGGCTCCGACGGCCGGCCCGAAGATTGTGCCGACTCCGCCGAGCACCACGTACATCAGCATCTTTCCCGACTCGAACCAGTGCAGCGTTTGAGGCGAGGTGGCGCCGTTGAATAGCACAAACAGACCTCCAGCCAGTGCTGCGAGCGATGCCGAAGCGACATATGCAAGCAGCTTCAATCGGAACACGTCGAGACCGATGAACTGTGCTCGTTCGGTGTTCTCGCGGACGCCGAGCCATGCCTTTCCGAGCGGAGACCGGCGCACCCAGAGTGCCAGGCAGAGCGTGATTACGAGCGTTCCGTACAGCAGCCAGTACCAAACTTCGGCGCTAGCGATTTTCGTTCCCATCAGGCTCGGAACCGGGATGCCCTGCAGGCCGTCCTCGCCACCGGTGATGTCGGACAGGATGAACACCACGGCATAGAGCACTTGGCTGAACGCAAGGGTGAGGATGGCGAACGCTTTTCCAATCTGACGGACCAGGATATTGCCCACAGCAAGCGCAAGCAGCATGGTCGCGAGCACCGCCAATGGCAGGATGACGAGCATTTCCGTCGTCAGCAGCTTTGCCGAAAGCCCCGTGACGTAAGCGCCGAAGCCGTACCAGCCGGCGTGGCCGAAGGTGAGCAGCCCGGTATTGCCAATCAGCAGGTCGAGACTGACCGCAACCAGTGCAGCAATTAGGGCGTGGGAGGCCAGTACCAGAACGAACGGCAGGTTCTGAGTCCAGAGCGGCGTCAAGGCACCGAGTAGCGCGACCGATCCACCGAAGGCGAGAAGCAGCCCCTTCGGCGTTGACGGCGTCGCCAGGTCTGCGGAAATGGTGGCCACTGGCCTTGTGCTCATTCTGTTCTCCCCTCCCCGAAGAACCCCCGTGGCCAGCGGATCAGCATGGCCATCACCAAGATGAAGAGGAACAGGAGCGCGAACTGCCCGCCCGCATACGCCTCGCCGAAAACGATGATCAGACCCACGACGAAAGCGGCGACGACAGCACCCCTAAGGCTCCCCAGGCCTCCCAGAATCACCGTCATGAACGCCAAGATCAGGATCTTGTCGCCGACCGTGGCGAAGGCAGTGAATATCGGCGCAGCCGCGACACCCGCGATCGCCACCAGGGCCGCGCTGACGCCGACCACGGAGTGCATCAAGGTTTCCCGGTTGATCCCGAGACAGGCGGCCATCTCCGCGTCGTCGTTGGCAGCGCGCACGCGCAGACCCCACTTGGTCCGGTTCAGCAACAGCAGAAGCACTAACATCAGCCCGAGGGCGAGAATCGAAACGAACGCCCGATAGGTCGGTAGGGGCGCATCCAGAAGGTGAAGTGTCCCGGCAAGTGCCCGCGGGGGCGACAGCATCTGAACATTCCTTCCGCCGAGTTCGTAGAGAACCCCGGTAATCAGTAGCGCGATCCCGAAAGTCACGAGCAGGCTGTCGACCATCGGCCGATCACGAATGCGGGCGAGAACCGCCCAATCGAGGACCACCCCGATCAAGCCCACGATCAAGGGCGCGAGCACAAGTGCGGCCCAGAACGGCAGGCCCGAGGTGACCAGCCACACGCCGGCCATCGCGCCCAAGCTGAAAAGCGCGCCGTGGGCGAAGTTGACGATTCGACCCACGCCGTAAATCAGCGTGAGTCCCAGGCTGGAGAGCAGCAGGATAGAGCCAAGGACGACGCCGTTGAGAGTCAGCGAAAGAGTGAACAGAGATTCCTCCCTCCTCGGGTCATCGCTGCCTGGACGACGTTAATTCATTGTCTGTTAACTGTCAACAATCTGCAAACCGACCATCTAGGTACGGTATCTGCATTGCACAAGCGCTCGGCCGGCCTAGGAATTGGGGCTGCGGGCGCGACTCCAATGAGAGCCGTCTCCACGTGGCTGACTCTCGAGGGCAAGTCGCCGGCTGAATTCGCCCGCGGACTGGGTGCTCGCACCCAGTCCGCGGGCTCCTTGAACGTCGGAGGCTAACTCTGCAGGTGGTCCGAAATCCCGGAGCACTTCACCCGGAGCCGTCTCCCAGGAATGAATGGCTCGAAATATTCAGGGCAGGTCATATTGACCAGCGCCATCTGCTCGGGTGTTCGGCACGAGACATCGAGAAGGCGCGGATTCGCGATGACGATCGACAGGCAGCGCGCACGCGAGATGGCCACGTTGAGCCGGTTGCGACTGAAGAGAAAGTCGAGGCGCCGCGGCATGTAATCCTCGCTCGAGGTGGCCATCGAAATGATGACGACCTCGGCCTCCTGCCCCTGGACTTTGTCCACGGTGCCGACCCGGGTGCCGTCGGGGAGCACCCTCTTGAGCAGATTGACCTGCATATTGTACGGCGCCACGACGAGGATGTTGTCCATCCCCATAGCGTGGCCGACGCAATGTCGGTCGATGTATCGCTGACGGAGAAGCGAGCCGTACAGCTCCCGGACAAACGCCGCTGCCATACGGCGTGTGCTGCATTGGCCAGATGAGCTGCTTGCCGATCGCGAGGCCCCGCAAATGGGCCTCGACCACTCGGCCCTGCGCCCGCAAGCTCGTCTCAAGGGAGTCTCGGTTCCGCGCACCGGCAAGAAACACAATCCGGTCAAAAGCCGTCAGCTTCGAATCCATCTGCTGAACCACCCTTGCTGCCCAGTCTCGGCGTGCCGCAGCCGACATCTTTTTCAGGGTCTTCTCGTATGGTTGGACCACAGCCTCTGGATCTAACAGGCCGTGTTCGGCAGATAGCTAGCAGCGGAGCTTCTGCTCGGTGAGCATCGGGTGAAGCTCGACGCGATCGAACTCGGCACGAGTGAGTGCGCCGCGCTTATCCCAGACGCTGCCAACGCGCGTCTTCAACTCACTACTCGTTCCCAGCTCAGCGCGCCGCGCTGAAGAACTTCCGCGTGGCGGCGACGACCTGGCGGCGCAGCTCCGCCTCCTCCAGCCCTCTAAGCTTGCCGTCCTGAACGACCGCCTTGCCGTGCACGTAGACGTGCCGGATCGCCCGGTCAGACATGGAGTAGACCATGTGCGACTCAAGCCGGTCCCCGGGGACAAGCGCGATGTCGGACAAGTCGATGACGACGAAGTCTGCCAGCTGCCCGGTCGCGAGGCAGCCGAGCGGCTGCTCGGCGATCCGCCCGCCTTCGACCGTGGCCATCCTCGTCAGGTCGGCGGCCGTGATCGCCTGCGGGTCCGCCTCGGTCGACTTCTGCACCAGCGCGGCGAGCTTCATCTCGTGGAAGATGCTGAGCGTGTTGTTGTCGAGGCCGCCGTCAGTGCCCAGTCCGACGCATATCCCCAGGCGTCTCATCCGCGCCACCCGCGCGGCGCGGTCGCCCAGAAACATGTTTGCCGCCGGGTTGTGCGAGACCTTGACGTCCCGCTCGGCAAACAGCTCCAGCTCGCGGTCGTCCACGTACACGGCGTGAATCGCGACAAGGTCGGGGCGGACGACGCCGAGATCCGCCATGCGCCCGACCGTGCTTCTCCCGTGCTGCTGCTTGATCGCCTCTTCAGGCCCACGCGCATCGGCGACGTGCATGTGCCAGAAGACGCCCTGCTCGACCGCCGCCTGGACGGCGGCCTCGATCATCGCGGGCGAGGCAGCATAGACGCTGTGCGCTGACGGGCAGACGCGAACTGTGGGGTGGTCGCCGTACTGCAAGGAGAGCTCCGCGTACCGGCGGCGCGCTTCCGGCACCGTCTCGCGGATCGTTGCCGGCGCCTTCTCCCAGTCCATGAAGGTGCGCGCGAGCACGAGCCGGATGCCGAGATCCTCGGCGGCACGAACTGTGGCGAGCGCGTACTCGTTTCCGCGGCCGTTGAGATAGAAGAAATCGACGACCGAAGTGATTCCGTTCTTCAGCATCTCGCCGTAGGCGAGCGCGGCGCTGACGTAGGCGTCGTCCGGCGTGAACTCCGCGGCGTGCCTGTAGACCACGTCGTGGAGCCACGCGAGCAACGGCAGGTCGTCGCCGCAGCCGCGCAGCATCGAGTGGAACGCGTGCGTGTGCGTGTTCACGGTCCCCGGGAAGATGGCGCAATCTGCGAACACCCGCGCCGGACCCTTCGGCTGCACGTCGGTCACCTGGCGGATCATGCCGCCCTCGACGCCGAGCCACATTCCGCCCCGGTATGCGCCGTCGATGAACACCCTGTCCGCCCCGAACCAGTCCATTGGTTCTCCTCCTCAGGTGGCGATACCCATCTCGTCCTGCAAGCCTGCCACGATCTCGCCGAAACGTGGCTGCGTGCGCATTCGGCCGAAGCGCGGGCGTGGAAGATCGATGAGCGCCTCGGCCGCAATGCGCCCGGGCCGCGCGGTCATCACCAGCACCCGATCGGCGAGCAGCACCGATTCCGAGATGCTGTGGGTGACGAAGAGGATGGTCTTCGGGTTCTCCTGCCAGATGCGCAGCAGCTCCATCCCCATCTCCTCGCGCGTGAGCGCGTCGAGCGCGCCGAACGGCTCGTCCATGAGGAGCAGGTTCGGGTTGAGGAGCAACGCCCGCGCAAGCGACACGCGCTGCGCCATGCCGCCCGAGAGCTCGTGCGGGTACTTCCGCTCAAAGCCGGCGAGGCCCACGAGCCTGAGCAGTCCGAGCGCGTGCTCGCGCATCGCCCCGTCGCGCTGGCCGGTGGCTTCCGCGGGAAAGAGCACGTTCTCGATCACGGTGCGCCAGCGCAGCAGCACCGGACTCTGGAACACCATGCCGAGGCGCTCGAGCGGCTCGGCCACCCGCTCGCCCTCGACGTGGATCGTGCCGGCGGTGGGCAGCTGTAGCCCGGCCACCAGCTTCAGGAGCGTGCTCTTGCCGCAGCCGCTCGGGCCGAGGATCGCGACGAACTCGCGCTCCCGCACCTGGAGCGAGAGCTTCTCGACCGCGAGCACCGGGCCGGTGCGTGTCCGGTACTCGTGCGACACGTCGCGCACGTCGACGAAGGCGTCGCCCGTCACGCGCGCGCCACGGTTTCCAGCCCGATCTCCCGCGGCTTCCAGGGCAGTGACACCATCTCGAGGACCACGATCGCCGCGTAGAGCACGAGGCCGAAGAGCGACACCAGCACGATGGCGGCGATCGCGAGCGGCGTGTTCAGGTTGTTGTTGGCGATGAGGATGAGGTAGCCGAGGCCGGTGTTCGAGCCGACGAACTCGCCGATAATCGCCCCGATCACAGCGAGCGTGGAGGCGATCTTGAGGCCGCCGAAGACGTGCGGCAGCGCGCTCGGGAAGCGGATTGACCACAACACCTTCCACCAGCCCAGGCGCAGCACCCGCGCGAGGTCGAGGAGGTCGCGCTCGATGTCGGCGAGCCCGACCGCGCTGTTCACCACCATCGGGAAGAACGCGACGAGGAACGTCACCACCACGATCGGTGCCGGCCCGAGGCCGAACCAGATCAGGAACAGCGGCGCGAACGCGATCTTGGGCACGATCTGCATGATCACGATCGCCGGCGTCAGCACCTGGCCGAGGGCACGCGAGTGCACGATGATCACGGCAAGCAGCAGGCCCACCACGATCGCCACGCCGAACCCCAGCAGCGCGATGCTTACCGTCGCGAGGACGTGCGGGATCCAGTTCGCGCCGAATGCGGCCGCGGTGCGCCACACCACCGCCGGCCCGGGAAGGATGAACTGCGGGATCGAGAACGTCGATACCACGAGCTGCCACAGCGCCACCAGCCCCGCGAGCGTGGCGAGCGGCGTTCCGAAGAAGCGCAGCCTATCGCCTGCGCTGCGTGTGCGCCCATTCGATGAACTCATTGGTGAAGATCTCGGCCGGTGCGGGCTTCTTGGAAAGCGACCAGTACTTCGCGGTGAGGTCGATGGTCGCCGCCATCTTGCTCGCTTCGAGGACCCCGACGCCCTTCGACTTCGTGGTCGCGTCCCACACCACGCGATCGATGGTGCGCGCCGAGGCGTAGATGTAGTCCTTGTCGAACTCCGGATGCGCCTTCATGATCGTCGCGGCCGCTGCGTCCGGGTCCTTGATCGCGTCCTCGTAGCCCCTGAGCAGGGCGAGCGTGAACCGGCGCAGCGTGTCGGGCTTGCCGAGCAGCTTCGGCCCGGCGATCGTCATCACGCTGTACTTCTCGATGTACTTGCTATAGGGCCAGGTCACCATCGTCTTGCCGGCCTGCTTGATCGCCTTGTCGAAGAGGACCTCCTTCTCCGAAAACGAGCCCGCCGCGTCGATCTTTCCCGCCGCAAGCAGCGGGAGTCGCGTCGGCGCATCCACGCTCTGCACCTTCACCTTCGTCCAGTCCGCCCCGGCGCTCACCATCACCGCCTGCAGGAGGACGATACACACGTCCGCCGGCGGACCACCGATCGTGCGGCCCTCCATCTCCTTCGGCGACCGGATATTGGCGCCTTCCGCGGCTGAGTACATCGCGCACGGCTCCTGCGTGTACCCGCCCATGATCGCCTTGACCTGCTGCCCTTCCGCCACGGCCTGGATGATCGGCACCGGGTCCGCGAACCCGATGTCCGCCACCCCGGCGACGACTTTCTTCACCGTGTCGCCGGAGCCGAAGCCGCGCTGGATGTCGACCTCCAGCCCCGCCTCCTTGAAATAGCCCTTGTCGCGCGCGACGAAGAACGGCCCGTGGTCGCCCTGGATGGTGAAGTTCATCAGGGCGATGATCTTCTCCTGCGCGCCGACGGGTCCCGAGCTCAGCAGGCTCGCCACCAGTATCATCGACGCGGCTAACCTACGCATGGGTTCCTCCTCCGCACGGGTCGTGATTGTTAGATTCATTAGTCGCCGCGTCGCGGACGCGACACTGCGTCGACGAATGGTAATCATACGGCAGGGCAAAAGGAAGGGGCGCCGGACAGCTCGCTTTACCGCCACGGGCGGCCTTCCGGCCTCTGGCGCCCCGCTGACAGCCGATTTCGAAATCCACGCACCGCAGCTAACCGGTCGGCTCACGCAGGCCACGGAATCCGGCAAAACTGCGGCACCACACGAGGCGGCCCCTGCCAGTCCTGCTCGCCTGACCTTCGTAAGTCGAGCAGACGCCCCGAATTCCATTCCGAGACCTCGGAGCCTTACGCGGACGTGCCGTCGACGAGAGCAGCAGCTTGGGCAAGACCAGCACGATCCACGGAACATACGCGATCAGCAGCAGCGTCGCGACCAAGATTGCGATGTAAGGCAGCATCGGAAGCGTTACCGCGCTCAGGCTCACTCGCCCGATCTGGCAGACGATAACGAGCAGCAATTCGACCGGCGGTACGACGAGGCCAATGCCGAGCGCTGCGACCGCCAGCAATCCGAAGTGCAGAGGATCGATGCTGTATTTCGCCACCGTCACGGTCCGCTCTCTCGTCCGGCGCGTGATCGTCCATCCGCCGAGCGAGGATCTCCGCGCCCGCAGACGACCCCCATGCTGCCTGTCCGCCTTGGAGAAGCGGACTATCGCGGACTTCTCTGTACGGCTATAACCCGACGTAGAGGTTCGTTCTCTGACGCGGTCTGTCCCGACTACGGAGGCGGCGACTTGCCCCCCTCGTGGTGCGCACCATTTGCCGAACCAATGGGACAGATCAGGCCCCGGGTCGATCCCGGCAGGATCGATCCAGACGAACTAAGCCGAAAGCACAATTGCGCGATCGCACCCCCCTAAGCAAACTGCGTTTTCAATGGATAGCGAGGCCCGTTAAAGTTTCCGTCGTGGTTAGGAGTCTGTTGTACAGGAGACCACCATGTCGCAAGAATTCGATTCCGGGTCGAGGGCATATCTGACCCGCCGGCACGCGATTGCCTGGGACTAGCGCACAGGCGACGGGCAGGGGGCTCAGTCGGCAGGCGATATCAGCAAGCCGGGTTCCGTAAGTCACAGGCCGTCGTCAGTTCACAGGAGGATTCATGGCGAAGAAAGCATTGGCAAGGCAGGTAAGGCCGCGAACGTGCCAGACCGGCGTGTGCGATCCACGCCGCACACAGGGGCTCAGGACCAACGTGGCCAAGGCGAACCACATCCTCGTGCGGCTCAAGGGACCCGGCGTCTTCGTGTCGGCGGTCGTCAGCAAGCAGGGCGGCGCATCAGGTCTAAGTTTCGTGAGCCTGGATCTCGATGGACGGAACGTGACGAACCTCTCGTACGCCGCTGCGCTGAACCTAGGCCTCACGCAGGCCAATCCCTACGGCCTCGCCGTCATGAACAGCGGTGTGGTTCAGGCTTTCACGGTTGGCTTCCCCGTCCCGCTCAGGTTCGAGCGCGAGCTTGTGTTGAGCGTGAAGGTAAACGAGCCGGGGGTCGTGCAGCTCGTGGGCAACGTGATCACCGGTACGGCCTGAGCGTCGCGGGACACGTAAGACGTACGGGTTGTGGGCCAGTCGGCCGAGGCATCCGCATCGGCTTCGACGATTTCGAGCGGCCGCTTCCTGCAATCGCGAGCTTCCGCTTCGGGCCGATAGCGCTATCGAACGACCGCTCTCAGCGACTTGACTGTTTGGGGCCGAGAGCGCCTTAGCGTGGCTCGGCGGGCGATGCGGTGGTTGGTCGCCGCCTCCGGCTTGTCGGCACCGGCGGCGTAACCCAGGTGGTGGTTCATCTCGGCACCCAGAGCGCGTTCGATCAGCGCCTTCTTGAACGCCCGGGAGGCGCCATCGACCGCCTCCGCCGTCATCGGACCCTTGACCAGCTGATCAAGCAACTCCGGCGGTATCGTGGGCAACACCACCGCTTGCGCCGCAGCGTTCGCCTTCTGCATCTTCCTGACTGGCTTTGGCATACCTGTTCCTTTCAGTTGACATGGTATGCCTCACACACAAAATTCCTGACAGGCTCCAGCGGGCTGGACTTCTGGTCTACCGGCAACTAGGCAACCAGTTTGAAACGCAGATTACGATGCTCAAGCAATGGTGCTGGTCCGCGACTGCGACCAGCGTCGCGCACTACTACAACGCCGCGAGCCACTGGACCCAATGTACCCTGGTCAATGCCGAGCTCGGGCGCACTGACTGCTGCACCAATCCCTCCTCCGGTAACTGCAACACGCCCTGGACCTTGAACACGGTATTGACGCGCGTTGGCCATCTCGCCAGCTTCTCCGGCGGTTCGACCAGCTTTGCGGACGTGCGCTCGGAGATCGACAATGGCCGGCCGCTCGGCGTGCGCATCGGCTGGTCCGGTGGCGGCGGACATTTCAATGTCCTTGCGTGCTACACCTCAAACCCGCTGTTCGGGCTGCAGAGCGTCCAAGTCGAGGACCCGTGGTACGGAACCTCGGTGTGGGACTACGACACGTTTCGGACTGCCTATCAGGGCTCCGGCTCGTGGACCCACTCGTACAAGACTCAGCCTGAAGGAAGCTGACCATGACGATCAAGGTTGTGGCCCCACCGAAGAACGCCCTGAAGCTGCTCCAAGCCGGTATCGAGAAGCATCTCGCGGCCGGCCTCGTCGACGCCACGTTGAGCGAGATCGCGGGCCTGGCTTCGCCGTATCGCATCTTTCATCTAGGCCTCGACGCGCTCGTTGGCGAGAAGCCTATCGCGCATGCCGCGAAGCATGTTGGCTGGAGCGCCCGGCTTGTGGACCGCAAGAAGAGATCAATCGCCGCCGCGGAGCTCGCGATCACTCGGACCGGCCTGAAATTCGCCTGTGTCACTCGCGGTCCGCATGCCGCGGGAGCGGGCGAGGCCGAAGCGGTCGCGGAACGTTGGAGCAAGGGAGTAAAGGGCGATCACGAGCTGGCTCTGCTGCGCATCCCCGGCGCCTATTGCACCGTCCTCTGGCTGCGCACCTCCAACGGCACGGGCGATACCTTCGTGCCGATCTCGCCATGCCCTGACGGCCTCAAACCCAACACCACCTACTCCGAGAGAGCCCTGCGCGCTGCGATCTTGCCTGAAGCGCGCAAGCAACTCGAGGCGCCTAGCGAAGGCGGCGGTAAGCGCTGAAGCGGAAGTGCGGCTGCGCATTCGGGCGACACCTGAGTTTGCGCATCGGCCACGACCGTCGCGCCGACCGCTTGGTGCGCACGATGGCAGGCGACGGCTCCTGGCCGGTCAGCGACCGTCAGCCGAAGGGCTCAAGTCGACCCGAAGCGGACATTTAAGAAAAAACCTGGCTCAGTAATCCGAATTCCATTAGCGCGGTCTACCGCGCCTGCGGGTTTCACGGCGCACAATTAACGTTCACACCCTTTCAAAGCCAAGAGCTTCTTCTACGGAGAATAGTCGTGCAATTTCCTTGCGCCTATGTCTGATCGCCGTTGACCACCTCGCTTTTCAGCCCCGCCGCGCCGCCTCGATCGCGGCGATGTCGATTTTTCTCATCTTCATCATCGCTTCAAACGCACGCTTGGCCGCCGCGCGATCAGGGTCGGAGATCGCGTCGGTGAGGGCGCGTGGCGTGATCTGCCAGTTCAGGCCCCACTTGTCTTTACACCACCCGCACGCGCTTTCCTGGCCGCCGTTTCCTACAATCGCGTTCCACAAGCGATCGGTTTCGGCCTGATCGTCGGTCGCGATCTGGAATGAGAACGCCTCGTTGTGCTTGAACTGCGGCCCGCCGTTGAGTCCGATGCAGGGAATGCCTGCCACGGTGAACTCGACGGTCAGGATATCGCCCTGCTTGCCGTCAGGATAGTCACCGGGTGCTCGCATCACCGCGCCCACGGCGCTGTCGGGGAAGGTTTCGGCGTAGAACCGAGCGGCGTCCAAAGCGGTGCCGTCGTACCACAGGCAGATCGTGTTTTTCTTGGCCATTTCCGTACTCCTATAAGAGTTAAGAGGATTCACCCTCCTGATCTTGTCGAACAGGGGCATGTGGAATCGACATCCGGTGAGAAAAAGAGGCGTGCTTCGAAGCCCAAACCGCAAGCGGCAGCTCCTGGCCGGTGAGCGCCCGTCAGCGAACAGCTTAAGTCGACCCAAAACGGTCATCGCTGACCGGCGCCCTTATAGGGCTAGCGTAGCCCGCTAGCCCCCGTCGGAACGCCAGTCACTTGAATTCGTGGGCGCGCCGGCGTACGCTTTGCGCGGGGGCATACAGGACCCCCGGGATTTTTCCCTCCAAGACGGTGCCCCGTCCAATCCTGTGAACGTCGCGTGACGGATGCGGGCACCGGAACACACCCGCAATCCGTCCCGGCGCATTTCACCATTGTGCTTGGAGGTATTGCCGTGCGCTATCAACTGAAGCAGATCTACTGCCGTCCCTGGACGCTAAGCGGGCT
Organism: uncultured beta proteobacterium; assembly: GCA_963747775.1. Taxonomy (GTDB): domain Bacteria; phylum Pseudomonadota; class Gammaproteobacteria; order Burkholderiales; family SG8-39; genus JAGVSZ01. The sequence continues at coordinate 525,817 of CAVVGT010000006.1, read as the reverse complement.
CTCGCTGAAGCTCATCGAGAGTCATTACGAGAACAACTACGGCGGGGCGCTCAGGCGCCTGAACGCGATCACCGAGCAGCTCGAGTCACTCGACTTCGCCACCACGCCGGGCTACGTGATCAACGGGCTGAAGCGCGACGAGCTGGTCGCGCTCAATTCGACCCTGCTGCACGAACTCTATTTCGCCAGCATGGGCGGCGAGGGCAAGGTGACGCAGGCGATGTCCGAGGCGCTCGCGCGCGACTTCGGCTCGGTGCAGCGCTGGCGCACCCAGTTTTCCGCCATGGGCTACGCGCTGGGCGGCGGCTCGGGCTGGGTGCTCCTGACCTGGATGCCGCGCGACGGGCGCCTGATCAACCAGTACGCGGTCGAGCACAGCCAGGCCGTCGCGGGCGGCGTGCCGATCCTCGCGCTCGACATGTACGAGCACGCCTACCACATCGATTTCGGCGCTAACGTGAAAGCCTACGTCGACACGTTCCTGCGCAACGTCGACTGGCAGGCGGTCGAGGAACGCTACGAGGACGCGACCAAGGTCGCGCCGCCGCGGCCGCTGGTGCAGCCGGAGTTCGGCGACCTGCCCGGCGTCGGCGTCGAGGAGGTGAGGGACATGCTGGCGGCCGGCAAGCCGCTGCAGCTCATCGACACGCGGCCGAAGCACTTCGTCTCGCGCCAGCAGGACATCGCCGAGGGCGTCACCTGGCGCGACCCGGAGCGCGTCGACGAGTGGAAGGGCGAGCTGTCGATGGAGGCGCCGGTGGTGGTCTATTGCGCCTACGGCTTCCACGTCGGCTGCCGCACCGCGATCGCGCTACGCGATGCCGGCTTCGACGCGCGCTACATGAAGGTCGGCCACTCCGGCTGGAAGGCCGTGGGGGCGCCTGTGAAGATGACTGCATAAGTCGATGAGAGGAACCATCATGGCGGCACTGACAGTCTTCGCGGCGCAGGCTGCGGTCGGGCAGACAGAGAACTTCGACAACAACCAGGCGGGCGCGATGCCGCCCGGCTGGCAGGCGGGCGTGACCGGGCGAGGCGCTGCGCGCTGGGCGGTGTGGCCGGAAGCCTCCGCACCGTCCGCGCCCCACGTGCTGCGGCAATCCGGCACGGGGGCGTTTCCGTGGATCGTGCGCATCGGCTCTTCCGTAGAAGACGGCTTCGTAGAGGTGAAATTCAAAGCACTCGCCGGAAAAGAGGACCAGGCGGGCGGCGTGGTGTGGCGCTGGAAGAACGGCGAAAACTACTACGTCGCGCGCGCCAACGCGCTGGAGAACAACGTGTCGCTGTATTACACGCAGGGCGGACGGCGCATCACGCTGAAATACGTCGACGCCCCGGTTCCTCCACAGGTCTGGCATACCCTGCGGGCCGAATTCTCGGGCACACGCATCGCCATCAGGTTCAATGGCAAGAAGACGATCGAAATGGAGGACGGTCACATCGCCGGTCCAGGCGCCGTGGGACTGTGGACCAAGGCGGACAGCGTCACCGTCTTCGACGATTTCGGCTACGGCTCGGCGCCGGCACAGAAATGATCCGCCTGATCCTCGCGGCACGCGCGCTGCGCGCGTTCGCCGACGGATTCGTCGCCGTGCTGCTGCCGGCTGACCTGCTCGCGCCAGGGCGTCACGGGCAACAATCGGGAACACGGCAGACATTCTGCGGTTACCGGCGCGTGGGAGGATGGCTCCATCGGAAGGAGGCGCACGATGAGGGTCCTCGAGGCGAGCGAGCTGGAGCGGATGGTGCGGCGGACGTTTCCCGCGAAACCGGGATTCACTGTCGGTCGCGACCTGGGGCTCACGCCGAACCGCCTGCCGGCGGTGGCGTTCATCCACGGCGGCCCGGACCCGTATCTCGACCGCGACGTGGATGAGTGGCTCCAGGGCCGGCCGAAGTTCGTGGGGCTGTACCCGCTGTTGAACCGGCTCTGCCGCGCGGGCGCGCTCGCGCCGGGCGCGTACGCGGTGACGCGGGGAAACTAGCTCGAGCCGTCGGCGCGCTGCGGCGTGCCGGCGACGGGACGCGGATGTCTCACTCGGGATCCGTGCGTAATCGCCCGAGCCGGCCGTGTCTTGCACGGGCAAGTATCCGGATTCAGTCGAGCAAGGTCCGCAGTTGGCCGATTTGAGGCGTTCGCGAATCGGTCGGCACACGGCCTCTGCAGGCCTGCCGCGGACCAGACTTGCGTTCAAGGTGCTTGCTCGAGTCCTCTGGGCTCGCCTACGGCTCAACGATCCGGAGGGCAACTGCGGTGCTGCCGTCGCGACCGGCGAACTCGGTCGACGGATCCCGCTCCGCGGGAGGCGTCATGGGAGGCGCCGAACGCAGAACACGCGGGACTGCGGCGTTATTCCGGTGCCGCCAAGGCGCCTGATTGAACAACGCGCCGATCGCATCGCCCCGTTTCGGGAAATCGTGTTGGACCAATCACTCGACACCCTAGACGTGGCGGCATCCTAAACTACTACTACGTGCTACTCGCCGCGGGAATCCCGCGAGCGTTCGACGCAGGTCTGCGCTGCTGGCGGTAGGAGCTCAAGCCGTCTTCGCCGCATGACGGCAACACCAACGGCTATTTGGGTTGCATGAGCTTCCTCAGTTCCTGGAGATTCTCCTGAAACCGCTTGTTGACCGTCTCAAGCGCCTGAATCTGAGATCGCGACGCTATTTCAGACAGCTCGCGCATGTTCGCAAGCGCCTTCTCGAAGGCTTCTGTGGCAAGTGCCACCTGCTTGGCCGCGATGTCTCCAGGGTTCTTCCCCATCATCCCCTGCATCGACGTTTGCCACTCACTCATGGTCTCTTTCAGGATTTCCGCCTGTCGCTGGGCAAGCGCCTGCATCCCTTGGTAGGCCTGTTGGTTTGCCTGCGTGAGTGCCTCGATGTCCTTGCGCCGTGCCTCCACGACGGCGCCCAAATCCACACCGGGTATTTTGAATTGCTCCATCAGTTTGCTGATGTCCATGAACGGCATCGGGGTCTTGTCCATGAGTGTTCTCCTAGGAGGAATCGACGTCGTAACGACGGAACAAACGAACGAACGACCACTTCTAACTACGCGAGCTACGTTTGCTACATCTCTGTCGTCTAGGTGCCGCGGACAGCGCCCTTCCTTCAGGCTGGCGAACGGTGCTACCGCAGGCGGTGAGACCGACGTCCAGAGCGCCACCATAGCCCCAGGGCGAAGTTTAGCCCGCAACTGTGCGACGGGGTTGAAAACGGCGACGGCGCACGCTGTTTGCCACGAGCGCAGGAGAGCCGGCGGGGATGATCAGCGTGGAAGGCGAAATATGAGCCCGGAAGTAGCGGACCTGCCACCACGCGTAGCTCGCGCCTAAGTTCCTCAGCACTCGCGTCGGCGACGTCCGGCCCGACGCGACCTCTCGCCTATCGACTCAGGCCCTCCAGCCCGCGTGCGCCGCGCGTGTTCGCCTTGTCCAGGCCCCGGACACCGCGAAGTGTCGCCCCAGTGAAATCGGCGCCGGCGAGATTCGCACCCGTGAAGTCGGTGTCGATGAACTTGGAGCCGCTCAAATCGGCGCCGCTGAGGTCGGCGCCCCGCAGATCGGTGCCTCCAAACTCCGCCGCGCGCAACTTGGTACCGACGAGGCGCGCTCCTGAGAGGTCGCAAAAACTGAAGTCGCCGCGAGAGAAATCGGATCCGGAAAGATCCGCGCCGCGGAGGTTGGCGGAGGCGAGGTTCGCGCGCATGAGTCCCATCGATTGGTTCTTCATGTCGGCCGCAGCGTCCATGTTCCTGAGCACCGCCTTCTCGAGCGTCGCTCGGCGCAGGTCGCCGATCAACCGCGCGCCCGACAGATCGGCGCCGACCAGGATGGCGCCCCCGAGCTGCGTCGAGAACATCATCGCACCCCGGAGGTTGGCGTTGGTGAGGTTCGCGCCCTCGGCGAAGCTGACCGTGAGGTTGGAGCGGGAAAGATTGGCGCCGGTCAGGTTGCTCCCGTTGAGGACCGCCGCGCTCAGGTTGGCGCCTTTGAAATCGATGCCGGACAGGTCCAGGTCGGACAGATTCTTCGCGTAGAAGCTGACTGGCGCGCCGGGCGCCGCGGCAAGGGCGGCGACGACCTGGTCGCGCGTCAGCCGCTCGTGGTCGGGCCAATCCGCGGCGGCCGCTTGGTGAGCCGCGACCGCCAGAATGGTCGTCGCCACGACACGTGGCAGCCAGTGCCGCGTCGCCCGGGCGAGTCCCCATCTCCCGTGGATCTGCATGGCAACCTCTGATGCGAGGATCGGCCGTTGGCGCGGTCAGGTCAAGCCCGCACGCAGGCGGCTTGCTGGGCTCATAAAGAGCTTTTCTTTACGTGCGTAGTGTTCGGAAACTGGACCGTGTTTCCCGGCTTCCCGGATGGCGGCAGCAGTTGAGGCGTGCTTAGGTAGGCCAAGATCGAACGGCGGGAGAACGAGCTGGCATCGCTCAAACAGCTGCGCGGCGGCGTAGGCGGCAACCAGCTCCGAAGCGGCTTGGGTGGGCTCGGTCATCGTCGGACGACGCAAGATACACTCACTGCGCTGTTCATTTCCACTGCTGGTCGTGATCGACGGGGTGTTCGCCGCCGGCGAAAACGGGCAGGCACGGCGCGTGCGCTGTATGCAGATGCGACCGCGGTCCGCCCGTCTGGCCGCTCGGTTCGCAACGAGTCGAACGGCGGCTTTCCGGCTTGGAGTATGGCTTGGGGCAACGACGGGAATTGGCCGGTCAGCGACCGTCGGGTTCGGCGGTCGCGACCAGCCTGGCGGGACTACACTTCAGTCTGCTCGGCGATCTCTAGCGCGTCGTCGACCTCAATTCCGAGGTATCGGACCGTGCTTTCCAACTTGGAATGCCCAAGCAGGAGCTGAACAGCTCGGAGATTCCTGGTGCGCCGGTAGATCAGCGTCGGTTTGGTGCGCCGCATCGAATGGGTGCCATAGGCCGCCGGATCGAGCCCAATTGACTCCGCCCAGGCCCCGACGATCCGGGAGTACTGCCGAGTCGAAAGATGAGGCGATGCCGACACACGGCTCGGAAACAGGAACTGTTCCGGCTTCAGATGCGCCGCCGTGATCCAGGCAGCGACCGCGTCCCGCGTTTGCTCGGTGATCTCAAATTGCACCGGTCGCTGGGTCTTCTTCTGCATGACAATCGCGCGGGCGGCGACATGACTGCCCTGGACCACATCGTGGACGCGAAGCCCGACCAGATCACACCCGCGCAGCTTGCTGTCGATGGCGAGGTTGAACAGCGCGAGTTCCCGGGTTCGCTGATCCAGTTGCAGTCGAATCCGGATGGCCCAGATCTCCTTCAGCTTCAGCGGGGGCTTCTGGCCGAGCAGCTTGCCCTTGTTCCACGGTGTCGCGCGCCCTTCGGTTTTCGTGGCGGTATCCATGAACAACTCCTTTGTTGAGTGAAAGGAGTCTCATGTTGTTTCGGGCCGACGGGCGCTTCTCGACCCTAAGCGGAAGTAAGAGGCGGCTGGAAGCAGTCGTTCGGACTGATCCCGGTAGTGGACGCTCAACGCTACAGATCACTGGCCTGCGCAAGCGGGCGATGCCCGCCATCTGACCAACGCCGCTCGCACAGGAAAATGACCGCACGCGTCGCGAACTGGCTATCCATAGGCGACCGCCCTATGCAGCCGGCTGAGTGTCGCGAAACGGGACTTGATGCGCGCGCAGTCCCACGCGGTTAACGGGGGCGGTTTCCCGTAGTCGAGCGCGTGCTCCTTGGAGCAGGATCCTCACGGCGCCGATCAGCAGCTTGCTCCGTTTGGAGCGATGGATCTCAGCGAATCGCCGGAGCGCAAGCTCGAACTGGACTAGATCGTCCACGCCACGCAGGGGTGCAAACGGTAGTTCGCAGAGGCCGGGGGCACTAAGTGAGAGCGCCGCAAGCTGACGCTCCAGGTCACGGACGACCTCCAACTCGGTGTTTGCATCCATAGTCGCTACCTCCTATATGCGATCGAGCATAGACAGCCGGTGCTCGCGAACGAGCTCTGCCGCGGCTGCGTGAAGCGGGCTTGACGCACCCAGATTGGCCCGTACTTTTGCCAGCCGGTAATTCTCGAGCTTGTTGCGCAACGCCCGGCTCGCCTGCGCAAGCGCCTGCTCCGTCCCGAACGAGCGCGCAATCTGCGCCGCCGCCCGCAGCGTTCGCTGTCGGCCGACCCACTTCGCTAGGGGATAGCACGCGAATAGTGCAACCGCGATCGCGAGGGCGATTGGCGCAAGGGTGAGGTGATTGGTCACGACTTGTCCCGGATCCGGGCGCTACTTCTTGGCGTCCCCGCAGTGCTTCAGGTAGATATGCTTCAGCGTGTCGAAATCCGCGAGCGGTGCGCGCGCAATGAGCTCGACCATCGCCTTGCGCACCTCGTCGGCTGCCCCGCGTTGCTTGAGCGCCTTAACCGTCTCCTCGAGCTGATCCAGCGGCGTTCGCTTCAACAGCTCCACCGCGGACACCTGTTCGTCGGGGCTTGGCCCCATTCGTAGCAATGCTCTAAGCGCGTTCACTTTCTTCTTTCCCTGTGGTAGCGGCCCCAGCGCAACTGGTCGGGGCGATGCCCTTGTCATAGCAGCTTCCGGGCCAGAAGGTCACAGGCCGTTACATGCGTGATCGGTGTCACGGCACGCCAGGCAACAGCCTTGCGCAGGCGGACCTATGTCACGGTGCGCGGCCCCGCACACGCGCAGTGTGGGAAATTGTCACGGCCGAGGGTATCGACGTGTGTCCGTTTGGTGACGCTCGACGGGGCCGGCGGCCGGTCTGCCAGGGGAATGCGAATGCAAGTTGAGGAAGCGGTGGACGTCGTGGATCGCATGGCCGTCGCACCCGATGTGGCGGCCTTTGTGCGACGCGCGCTCGGACTCACCTTCGAGATGCGCTTCCATTGGGAAACGAAATGGTGGCCGGTCGACGCGCAGGAGGTCGGCCAGACGCTCGCCGGCTACTACCGCAATATGCACAGTTGCCTTGAGCAGATGCGCGAGGGGGAGGAGTTGTCCTCCGGCCTTGCGTTCTTCAGAGTGCGATGCTGACTCGCCCGAGCATTTTTCGTCCTGTCAGTCCCCCAGGCGGTGGCAGCTCTTGCGTGCGTCTACAGTCGGATTTGACACCCGCCTCGACGTTGGCTTAGCTGACCCGCGCCGAACGTCTGACCTATCCGAATCGGTTTGCCCTGGTAAGCACCTTAATCAGATTGGTGACCTGCTCGGGCTTCAGCTCGCCTAACTTCATCAGGCCCGCAAGCTGTTCGATCCTCAGCTCCTGGATCACGTACCCCTCGAGGGACGGAATCTCGGGCAGTCCGAAGGCGGTGCTTGGCGCCCGAGTCGGTGCGCGTAGTGAACGGGCGGCTACCCGGCTTCTTGGTCGCAGTCCAAACATTGGCGTGGTCTCGTTGCGTTGCTGAAATCGCTCGAACGCCAGTCTGCCGTCCCGGCCGCGCGTGACCCACGATCTTTTCCTCAGTTGACGATCGTTGACACATGGACTGCTGGAATGGACGCGGTGGCTCGCTTCGTGACCCTGCGACGTCGGAACGATGCTTTCGGGATCAGCGACCGGCTGGACGCGACCCTGACCCGTCGTCCGCGAGTGTCAGCTGTGAGGCCGAGCGTTCTGATCGCATCTAACGGCTTCGTCCGCCAAGTTTCATTCCGACAATGACTGCGACGTAGCCCAATACCAGACTGATGAGCACATAGGCGGCCGCCACGAGGGCGCCAGTCATCGAAGCCTTCATCAGCACGCTCGATGCGTAGGCAAAGCTCGAAAACGTCGATAGGCCGCCCATAATTCCGGTGGTGACCATCAGGTGCCAACCATCGTTGATGACCTTGCGGTTGTGCCGGCCTGTACTGACACCGATCAGCAATGAGGCGACGACATTGGCAACCAAGATATCCAGCGGGAAACCCTGCGACAGAGTGGGGATGAGCAACATGAGAAACTCGCGCGCGATTGCACCCACGGCCCCGCCGATAAACACCAGTAGCACCGCGAATCTGAGCTTCATCATTCTCAGCCCTGCGCATGGGCAAGAGCGGCCCCTGCAAGCGCGGCCATCAGTCCTGTGGCGACCGACAGAAACAGATAAAACACGGCGAGGCGAGCATATTGCTTGTCAGCCAGCCGGGCCGCATCCAGCTGCATGCTGCTGAACGTCGTGTAACCGCCCAGTACGCCGGTGATCACCAAGGCGTTCAACACCATGCCGTGGCCGTGGCGGTTGTGCCAGTCCACATTGAACAGGACCGACAGGTAACCGATGACCAAGCTGCCCGAGATATTGATGAGGAAGGTGCCCAAGGGAAAGTGGCCCTTGTATCGCTCGCCTATCAGCCGCCCGATCCACCAGCGCAACACCGATCCTAGGCCGCCGCCCAATCCCACCCACATGACATCCACGGGATTCAATTTGATTGCTCCGAACCCGAGCCGGCCTTCACAACATTTCGCGTTGCTGGTTGTTTTTGCGACGATTGATACTTGGCAATTGATCGTGGCCTAAGGCAAGCGCCCGCGCCATCACGTAGTTTGCATTCCGACACCGCACCGTGGCAATTCGTCCTTGGGGCCGCCTGCGAACCGGCTGCCGCGAATGGCCGCTTACGTCCGTGCAGTTTGAACCGCCGCACTTCCGCTTTTGGCCGGGAGCCGCCGGTCTCAGTCGCCTGACTCGATCGAGTTACGCGCCTCGGGCGGTTCGCCTGGACTCGCAACGGAACGCTTAAGGTGTGGCGAGTTCGTCCAGCCAAGCGTTGTAGTCGGCAAGCGAGCGCCCCCCGCCGTCGCCGGCAATACCGGTCAAACGGGCGGCGGCTCGACGGGCCGCTCGGCAAACAGTCCGCGGTAGAGGAACGCCGGCGCGACGGCTTTGATGTCGCGCTTCGGAACACCGAGCTTGCGAAAAACCTCCGGCCACGTCTGCACCACTGCCACGACGCCATCGAATTCGGCGCGCGCCTCCTCGACCGATAGCCGAAATCGCCCGCAAGCCGACAGGAGGTTGTGGAGACTCGCCGCCCGCCCGTGCGCTCCGACGATGAGAGCCAGATCGCGCCGCTCTTGCGCCACCGCGGGTTGCGGCACAAGGTCGTACGCTGGGGCGAGCCGCCAGCCGTCGGCCTGCCGCACCAGGGCGTGGTTTCGGGGATGGTCGTCGGTGTTGCTCACGCAAGCGTTGAACACCATGCGACGAAAGAGTTCGCGCAGGTCGCGCTGCGGGCGCGTCGACCAGCGGCGTAACTCGTCTGCGAAGAGAAGGTAGGACCAGCGGCCGCGATCGACGTAGCCCTCCTCCGCGTCGAGCACAGTCAAGCCGCTCACCAGTCCGTGGCGAAGATAGCCCTCGCCGTTCCACTCGCGATCGAAACGCTTGACCATCAGGACGTGGTGCTCGCCCACGCGCTCGAGCTGCGTGCCGGAGGCATCCAGACCGGCGCGGCGCGCAAGCTCGAGGGTCGCGTGCTCGATGCGCTGCACGTTCACGCGATCACCCCGCTCTGGGAACTTGGCGAGCCACAGCGCGTGCTTGTGTTCCACACTCGCCTTGGGGCGTGCGCCGCCCATGCTCGTCCCCGGTTCCAGCCTCTCGAGGATTTCCGGTGGCACCGGCCGACCGTCCTGGACCGCGTCAGCGGCCGCAATCAGCTCGGCGAGCTGCTGCGTGCGGTTGTGCGGGCGTGAGGCGGGATGAGGCTCGACGTCGAGGCCGAACGACAGATTGCCCGCGCCATCCGTGGGTCCGTGCAGCAGGTAGTCGATGTCGTCCAGGTCGTTCGGATTCCTGCCCAGGAGGCGCTCGATCACGAGCCGTCCCCAGTAGTCCGGGCCTGCATCGCGCACCGCACCGGGGATGCCGTTGAGCTTGGAAAAGGTGAACGTCTCGCGCGAAAGCGGCAATCGGAAGGGATCGAGCTCGACGCGGTTGGCGCGCTCGAGGTAGCGATCGCCGTATCGGAAATGACCGATGCGCGTCCCGTCATCGAGCTTCTCGACGCGAAGCCGCGCGGCCGGCACCGTGTCGAGCGTGCCGGGCAGCTGGATATGGACGTAGATCACCCGCTCAGAAGTCATGGCGATCTTCCTTGGCGGCAGCGGGCGTGCGAACGCGCTTAGGCCGGCGCGCAGCCTCGAGGGCCTTGCCGTGGGTGTCGGCGTCCGGGTCGGCGAGCGCTGTCAGGGCCGCATCGAGGCCCAGCACCCAGAGTACCGTGATGAGGACGCCGATCGAGACGCCGGGTTTTCCGGCCTCGAGCGCCTCGATGGTCTTGCGGAACACGCCGACCTTCTCGGCAAGCGCCTGCGCGGACAGGCCGCGGCGCTTGCGCGCAATCCGGATACGGCCGCCGAGGCCCTGGAGATGCGCCGCGCTCGCAGATGGGAGGCTAGATATTTTGGCCATTATTTTGGCCTTTAAGTCGATTAGTGGCTATTATTATAGCCATAATAACCGTCTCGTGCGGAGGAGTTTGAGACACAACCGGGATGCGGCCACCCTCACGAGCGAGTTGGGGTGCCGTGACGCGGGACCGGGCCCCTGGCCGTCGTTCGAGGCGCGATGACCGTCGGGTCCCAGCCTGCACGGGGACGCGGGCTCGACGCTGGAATTTTGAGGCGGCCGTTACACGCGCTTCACCCTCCCCCCCTTCCGCACCCGGAACCGGTTCACGCCTGCGCGTGGGGCGCCGACGAATTCGGGACTGACTCTTCTGCGTCTGCACCTGAAGCACACCAGCAGATGCCTGAGTAGCACGGCTGAGCGCAGCTCTGGCATTGCCGCATATTGGAAACGACTCGACGCGTGCACACTATTGGACGTGATGGACCTCGACAAAGCCGCCGAGATACTCGACGCTCACCCCGACTTTCGGGTGCTGCGCAGACTGCGCATTGCGGATGCGCACGTCTTCGCCGAAAACGTCAGGGGCGAGCCCTGTGGCCGACTCGCTGTGATCGACACCGAGACCACCGGCCTGAAAGCCGAACTCGGCGACCGGATCATTGACCTGGCCATTGCGACCTGCGAGTACGGACGCGAGAGCGGCCGGCTCTATCGTGTCGTCGATCGGTACGAAAGCCTCGAAGACCCGGAAGCGCCCCTACCGCCGGAGATCACGCGCCTGACCGGCATCACCGATGACATGGTTCGCGGGCAGCGGATCGACGAGGCCGGTGTCGCACGCGTCATGGACGGGGTGGGTTTGGTGATTTGCCACAACGCGCGTTTTGATCGCGCTTTTCTTGAAGCGCGCTACCCCGCCTTCGCAACCCGGCATTTCGCCTCCTCGCTCGAGGAGGTCCCCTGGGACCAGTGGGACATGAAGAGCAGCAAGCTCGATTACATCGGGTTTCGCTTCGGGCTTTTTCACGAAGGGCACCGGGCGCGGGCCGATGTCGATCTGCTGCTCGCACTCCTCGCCCAAAAAGTGCCCGATGGCGCGCAGGAGATCCTGTCCGTGCTCCTGGCCTCGGCGCGCGCGGCGTCCTGGCGCGTGCACGCCGTCGGCTTGCCGATCGAGAACAAGGATTACGCGTCAGTCAGGGGCTACCGCTGGAACGACGGCAAGTTCAACACGTTGCGCGCATGGTGGATCGAAACGCGGGACGAGAAAGCCGAGCGCGAGTTCCTGGCGGGGATCGGTTGTAAGAGCCCTAAAGTCGTCAGGCAGACGGCGCTCGAGCGCTATCGGTCCCTCGCCGCCCGGGCCGACACTGAAGCCGACAAGGCCACGGCCGAAGACCCTGCACAGAACTACTAAGCCGCGATGAACGTGCTCAATCATGGCCCGTTGACGGACGAGGAAATCGAGAGCTCGACCAGTTCCTGTTGGATGCAGAGGGGATTGCGGAGTCGATGGACATCTCGACCCTGGACGGTTTTCTGACAGCGATCGTGTGTGGCCCCAAGACCATCCTGCCCAGCGAATGGATGCGCTGGGTGTGGGACATGGAGCGCGGCGAAGACGCCCCGGAATTCAAGGATCAGGCCCAGGCGCAGCGCATTCTCGGACTCCTGATGCGCCACATGAACGACATTGCCCAGACGCTGCACCAGGCACCGGAACAGTATGAGCCGCTGCTCATGGAGAATCCGAACGACGGCGACCCGATCCCGATACTTGACGAGTGGTGTTCAGGCTTCATGAAGGGCGTGCTACTTGACTCCGAAGGGTGGCTGCCGCTTACGGTCGGCAAGCCGGACTGGATGTCGACCATCCTGCTCTATGGGACAGAAGAGGGCTGGGAGGCGCTGAAGAAGAAAAACCTGTCCCTGGACGAGCACAAGGCGCTGGCCGACGGCCTGGCTCGGACGGTTCAGAAGATTCACGCGCTGTGGCTTGAGCAACGCCGCAAGCAGATCGCGGAGGGCACTTTGCCCGAGCTCGTGCGCCGCGGTATCGGCATTACTCGCGAGCGCAGTTGGGTTGCCACCCGAAGGGGTCGAGGCGATTGAGCTTGGCGCCGCCCTCCATGATGTCGGCACACTCGCGGTACCCGAGCGCGTCCTTGGCGAAGCCGGGAGCGACGCAGTAGGTCATTCGCCGAGCTTCGAGGCGCACACGACCCTCGGTTATCGGCTCCTCAAGGGGCACGAGTCGGGACCGCTGCGCACCGCGGCGCTCATTGCCCTGGGCCACCACGAGCGCTTCGACGGCAGGGGCTATCCGACGGGCCTCAGTGGCGATCACATCCAGCTTGCCGCCCGGATCACTGCAGTGGCGGACCGGCTCGACACGCTTCGGCTAGCCGCAGCTGGCGCGAGCTGGACCGAGACATGGAGGGCGATCGCCGCGGAACGGGCCGCACGCTTGGACCCCGAGCTCGTGGATGCACTGGTGCACGCCGGCGTTCAGGTCGAGGAGATCTACCGGAGACTTCCCGCCGACGCCATCCCAGCAGGGCTGCGCTGACAGACGGCCCAACCAGCGGTGGGCCATCACACCCCCCGGAGAGCCCGTCAAAACGCCAGGCTCTCCGGGGGTGTGATGCTCGCGCGGTGCACTAACTTGATCGGCGTTGGTCGACACCTCGTGTCGGCGCGACCCGGGAGCTTCCGGCACCGACGGCAACGGCCCGCTAAAGGGAAGCGAATCTCAGAGTAAACGGGCGCAAGCATCACTGTCCTGCAGTGTGAGCTTGCCTTCCGGCCGTGTACGCGCGACCGCACGAGCTTCTCGGTGCGCGCGTTTCTCCAGACTCATCCGAGTCGAGTTCAGTCGGTGGCAGCGCGACGGTAACGTCGGGCGACCACGACCCGCTTCCCGGCAGCCATTGTTGCAACGGTCCGCCGGACGTCATGCATCGGTCCTGAATCGACCGGTCCTCCCTGAGCAGCGAGTGGCCGCCGGCCGCTCCGCAGCCGAACCCGACGGTGCTTGATGCGCCGCCCGGCTTCGCGTCGAGACACCCGCGGTCGATGGCGCGCACCGATTTATGCGCACGCCTTCTGACCGACACCACAAATACGACATGGAGGCGCCCAATGAAAGCCACCCGTACCGCGTTGCTCCGGAGGCCGTGGCGCCTTCCGGCAACCAGACCTTTCAATTCGCCACGCCGACTTCGGGTTTGGCTACGGAGGGCGCGAACGAAAGAACGCCTTACCCATTCTCCGTACGAGCGCGTCCAGCGTGCCCGTCAGCACGGCCGCGTCAGGCCGATATCGCAATCGCGGCGCACCGCTAAGGCGTGTCTGCACTTTAACGACGATGGCGGGAACCGATGGAGCACTTAGAGATCAGGGCAACAGCGGCAGTCCCCGTGGAAAAGCGTGGCTACACGTGTGCCGAGGCGATGGGCTACCTGGGGCTCAAGCGGCGCGCATTTGAGAAACACATCAGGCCGAGGCTTCCGTCCCCGACTCCGTGCGGGACCACTCGCCTCTTCGAGCGCAGCGACCTCGCTCGCGCATGGGAGGAGTACCGCGCCGCACAAAGCGAGGACTGTCGGAGGGGGCGAGGAGCGCACGAATGAGTCAGCTCTCGAAACCAGGCGATTCTCCTTCGGACAGAGGTGACGCCGCGGTGCAATCTGTCTCCCTGACGCTCACGCCGGAGGAGATCGTCGAGATCACCGGTTATCGTCGAGCGCACGAGCAGATCACTTGGTTCAAGGGGCTCGGGGTGCCGGCGAAGCGTCGGGCGGACGGGTCGGTGAGTGTTGCGCGCGAACACTACCTGCGGGCGGGCTCGTCCCGGGCGTCGGCGATCACAGGAGTAGAATCGGCGCCCCGCCTGAGACTCGAGTGAGCGACCGATGCCCCGGCGACGCAGGAAGGACCGGCATCTCCCACAGAACGTGTACGAGCGGCACGGTTCCTACCATTTCGTCGATTTCAAGGGCCGGTGGCGCAAGCTCTCTCGAGTGAGAGAGGGCGAGGCGAAGCTCTACGAGGAGCTGCTCAAGCTCAAGCGGGCGGCGGAGCGCCCGAACCGCATGCCCGAGGCAATCTCACGCTTCAAGCTCGAGCACCTGCCCGGGCTGGCGGTGTCGACACGTCGGGAGCACGAACGGATCCTCGATATTTTTGGGAAAGTGTTCGGCGAGTTCGACGTCGTGCAGGTGCGCCCGACCGACGTTTCGCAGATCCTAAAGAAGAAGTGGCCGGGCAAAGCCACGATGCAGCACCATGCGAAGTCGCGCCTCTCGACGTTTTTCCGCTGGTGCATGGAAGAGGGGCTCCGCAACGACAATCCGTGTCGCGACCTGTGGGTCAAAGGCGGTGCGAAGCACAAGTCGAAGTGGACGCACGAATCTTTCCATGCGATTCGAGACGTGCTGGTTCCGACCCACGACGAGTCGAAGTGGCGGCGGGCCGATGGTCGGCTACGCGATGACGTGCGCGCCGGATTGATGGTTCAGTGCTACCTCGACTTGTCGTTCCTTCTGTACCAGCGCACGACCGAGATCCGGCGCCTGCGCTATTCGCAGATCTTGGAACGCGAACGGTTGATTCACTTCGAGCCGACGAAGACCGCGAAATCGAGTGGCGCGGAGATAGATATTCCGATCACCGCGTCGCTGGAGACGGTGCTGGCGCGAGCCCGTTCGCTCGCGAAGATCAAGCCCGGCCCCGGCGGGGATGCCTTCGTGATTCAGACGAGAAGTGGTGGGCCCTACACTGCGTTCGGTATTCGCAGCGCCATTGATCGGGCAGCGATCCGCGCCGGCTACGCGACCGCGAACGGCCCGCGCTCAGGACTCACCGCGAAGGATCTTCGCGCCTTTGCGGCAAGTTGCGCGAAGGCTCAGGGGTACACGTTGGAACAGCTCAAAGCCGGGCTTGCCCACACGACGATTACGACGACGGAAGGCTACGTGCAGCAGCACACCACGCCGGTCAGCGAGGTCACGCTGACGCTACCGCCACGGCCAGGGAAAGCGAAGAATTTTGGACAGTAGGCGGGATTTTGGACAGTTGACTAAATTGCAGGGAATCTAAGTACTTGATTTTTGGTCGGGGCGAAGTGATTCGAACACTCGACCCCCTGCACCCCATGCAGGTGCGCTACCAGGCTGCGCTACGCCCCGACCGGAGCGCGGATTATACGAGGGAAAGCGTCGTCGGGAGCGCCGTTCAGGCGCTCAGATAGTCGAGGACGCCGGAGATCTCGCGCCGGATGCGCGCGAAGTCCGTGCCGCCGATCGGGCCCGGGCTCTCGGTCTTGTCCCGGTGGTTGCCGCGCTCGCGCATCGTCTCGTCGAGCCGGTTGCGTGCGCCGCTGATGGTGAAGCCCTGCTCGTACAGGAGCTCCCGGATGCGGCGGATCAGCAGGACCTCGTGGTGCTGGTAATAGCGGCGGTTGCCCCTTCGCTTCACGGGCTTGAGCTGAGTGAACTCCTGCTCCCAGTAGCGCAGCACGTGCGGCTTCACGCCGCAGAGCTCGCTGACCTCACCGATGGTGAAGTAGCGCTTCGCCGGGATTGGCGGGAGACTAACTTTCGCCGATCTGTTGTTGCTTTCCACCGTGCGCCTGCTCCACGAGCGCCTTCAACTTCTGGCTGGCGTGAAAGGTCACCACGCGCCGGGCAGTGATCGGGATCTCCTCGCCGGTCTTGGGGTTGCGTCCCGGCCGCTGCGGCTTGTCGCGCAGTTGGAAGTTGCCGAAGCCGGAGAGCTTGACGCTCTCGCCGCTCTCCAGCGCGATCCGGATCTCCTCGAAGAAGGCCTCCACCATGTCCTTCGCTTCGCGCTTGTTCAAGCCGACCTTCTCGAACAGCATGTCGGCCAGTTCGGCCTTGGTGAGGGTCATTTGTCTCCCCAGGGAGGGGTCAGCCCCTCCTCTTCATTCACGCTAAACACGTCTTTGTGCGCCGAATCGGGTCGAGAGGATTTGCTCGAGTTCCGCCATCGCGGCGTCTACTTCGGCGTCTGTGAGTGTGCGGGCAGTATCTTGCATAACTACCCGAAACGCAAGGCTTTTTCGGCCTTTGGGCAGATTATCACCACGGTAAAGGTCGAACAACCGGACCTCCCGGATCAGGGTCGGGCGCGCGGCGGCAAGCGCCTCTAGCAAGGCATGTGCCGATATGCTCTCCGCAACATCGACGGACAGGTCACGCGTCACGGCCGGGAACTTCGAAACCTCCGAGTATTGCGGCACAGCAAGACGCATTAGCGGTGCCGCATCCAGTTCGAACACGATCGCCGCGGCCGGAAGCTCGTATTTCTGCTGCCACTCCGGGTGCAACTCCCCGAGCCAGCCGATGGCGGTGCCGTCGAGCTCGATCTGGGCGCTGCGTCCGGGGTGGAGGGCGGGGTGCTCCGCCCGGACGAATCGGGCGGCGCGCGGCGCGATGAGCGCTTCGACGTCGCCCTTCACGTCGAAGAAGTCGACGGCCCGTCGCGGTACGCCCCATTGCTCCTCGTACGCCGGGCCATAAGCCGCGCCGCCGATGCGCACCGGCTGACGGATCCCAGCCACCTCGAGCTCCCCGTCCGGTGCCCCGGGCGCGCGGAGGAATACCCGCCCCAGCTCGAAAACCCGCACCCTCGGCAGCTTCCGATTCAGGTTGTACCGAATGTTCGCGATCAGGCTCCCGATAAGCGTGGTGCGCATCACGGCGAGCTGGCTTGCAATCGGATTGAGCAGCCGGATCGGGTTCGCGTTGCCGGCGAAGTCCCGCTCCCACGCCTCGTCGACGAAGCTGTAGTTGACCACCTCCTCGTAGCCGGCCGCGGCGATGCGGGCGCGCAGATCGTGCTGCGACCGCTCGGCCTCCGGCTGCGCGCGCATCGTCGCCGGGGCGACGGGCGGCGCGACCGGGATATTGTCGAAGCCGTGAACGCGCGCCACCTCTTCGATGAGGTCCTCCTCGATCTCGAGGTCGAACCGATGCGACGGCGGCGTCACGACGAACGCGGTCTCCACCCCGCTTCCCTCGCGCCGGTGCTCGAGTCCGAGTCGCCCGAAGATGCCGGCCATCTCCTCCGCGGGAATCTTTACGCCGATCACCTTCTGCGCACGCGCGACGCGCATCCGCACGGGCTTGCGCTCGGGTAGCCGCGTGATGGTGTCGTCGATCGGTCCCGGCTCGCCGCCGCAGATCTCGAGCACCAAAGCGGTGATGCGCTCTATATGCGCGACCGTCGTAGCGTAGTCCACGCCGCGCTCGAAGCGATGGCCCGCTTCAGTGGTGAAGTTGAAGCGCCGCGCGCGGCCGGCGATCGCCGCGGGCCACCAGAACGCGGCCTCGACGTAGATATTGCGCGTCGAGTCGGACACCGCGGTCGGATCGCCGCCCATGATCCCGGCGAGCGCCTCGACGCCGCGGTCGTCGCAGATCACGCCGACCGCCTCGTCGACCATGACCTCCTGGCCATTCAACAGGACGACCTTCTCGCCCTTGCGTCCCCAGCGCACGACCAGCCCGCCGACGACCTTGTCACGATCGAAGATGTGCGACGGCCGGCCGAGCTCGAGCATGACGTAGTTCGAGATGTCGACGAGCGCGGAGATCGAGCGCTGGCCCGAGCGCTCGAGCCGCTGCTTCATCCAGTCCGGCGTCGCCGCCTTCGCGTCGACGTTGCGGATCACGCGCCCCGAGAAGCGGCCGCACAGGTCGGGCGCCTCGATGCGCACGGGCAACGTGTTGACTGCGCGTGCCGGTACCGGCGCGAACGTCGGGGCGGTGAGCGTCGCCCCGGTCAGTGCGGCGACCTCGCGCGCGACGCCGAGCACCGACAGGCAGTCGGCGCGGTTCGGCGTCAGCTTGATCGTGATCACGCGGTCGTCGAGCGCCGCGTAGACCCGGAAGTCGCGCCCCACCGGGGCGTCATCGGCGAGCGCGAGGAGCCCCGAATGATCCTCCGAGAGGCCCAGCTCCCGCGCCGAGCACAGCATTCCGTTCGATTCGACGCCGCGCACGGCGGCCCGCTTGATCGCGAGTCCGCCGGGCAGCTCGGCACCAACGAGGGCCACCGGCGCCTTCATCCCCGCCCGGACGTTCGGCGCACCGCAGACGATGTCGAGCGGCGTGCCGCCGCCCGTGTCGACCGTGCAGAGCGAGAGCCGGTCGGCGTTGGGATGCTTCGCCACCGCCAGGACCCGGCCCACGACGACCTTCGTGAACGGCGGGGCGACCGGATCGCAGCCCTCGACCTCCAGTCCGGACATCGTCAGGAGATGGGTGAGCGCGTCCGTGGTCAATGTCGGGTCGACCATCGTGCGCAACCATCTTTCCGAGAACTGCATCGTCGCTCGGGGGTCAGGCGAACTGGCGCAGGAAGCGCAGGTCGCCTTCGAAGAACAGGCGCAGATCGTTGATGCCGTAGCGAAGCATCGTCAAGCGCTCGAGGCCGGAGCCGAATGCGAACCCGATGTAGCGCTCGGGATCGAGCCCGAAATTTCGGATGACGCTGGGATGCACCTGCCCGGCGCCGGAGATCTCCAGCCAGCGGCCGTCGCGGAACGCCATGTCGATCTCGGCCGACGGTTCGGTGAACGGGAAGAACGAAGGCCGGAAGCGGACGCGCAGATCGTCGGTCTCGAAGAACCGGCGCAGGAAGTCCGTGTAGACGCCCTTAAGATCGGCGAAGCTGATGTGCTCGTCGATCCACAGCCCCTCGACCTGGTGAAACATCGGCGAGTGGGTCGCATCCGAATCGACGCGGTACGTGCGCCCCGGCGCGATCACCTTGATCGGCGGCGAGTGCATGCGCGCATAGCGCACCTGCATCGGGCTCGTGTGGGTGCGCAGGAGCAGATGCAGCCCGGTCGAATCCTTCTCCTCGACGTAGAACGTGTCCTGCATCGAGCGCGCCGGATGATTCTCCGGGTTGTTGAGCGCGGTGAAGTTGTACCAGTCGGTCTCGATCTCCGGTCCGTCGGCGACGTCGAACCCGATCGAGCGGAAGATCGCCTCGATGCGCTGCCATGTCCGGATGATCGGATGAATGCCGCCGCGGCCGCGGTCGCGGCCCGGCAGGGTGACGTCGATCGCCTCCTCGGCGAGGCGCGATTGGAGCTTCGCGCGCGCGAGCGCGGCGCGCCGGTCGTCGAGCGCCTGCTCGATGCGGTCTTTCGCGTCGTTGATGTGCGCGCCGGCGGCGCGCTTCTCCTCCGGCGGGAGCTTGCCGAGGCCCTTCAGGCGCTCGGTGAGCGCGCCCTGCCTGCCGAGGAATCGCGCCTTGGCCTGTTCGAGCTCGACCGGATCGGCGGTCGCTGCAAACAGAGCGACCGCTTCGGCGACGATTGCGTCGAGATCGTGCATGCTCCGATCGGGACCCGGCACGCCGAGCCCCCTGTCCGGCATCGGCGGGTGCTTAGGCCGTCAGGCGGGCTTTCGCCTGCTCGGCGAGCTTCGCGAATGCGGCCTTGTCGGCCACGGCGAGGTCGGCGAGCACCTTGCGGTCGATCTCGATCGCGGACTTCTTGAGGCCGTTCATGAATGCGCTGTAGCTCAGGCCGAACTGGCGCGCACCGGCATTGATTCGGGCGATCCACAGTGCGCGGAACTCGCGCTTCTTCACCCGGCGATCGCGGTAAGCGTACTGCCCCGCCTTCATGACGGCCTGCTTGGCGACGCGGAAGACGTTATTGCGGCGGCCGCGGAAACCCTTCGACTTGGCGAGAACCTTCTTGTGGCGGGCGTGCGCGGTGACGCCGCGTTTGACTCGTGGCATGTCTCGTTCCTCCCGCGATCAGGCGTACGGCAGCATCAGCTTCACGGCGCGCTTGTCGGACGCGTGGACCGACGTCGTGCCGCGGAGATGGCGCTTCCGCTTGGTGGATTTCTTGGTGAGGATGTGGCGCAGAAACGCTCGCGAGCGCTTGACGCCGCCGCTGCCGTTCACGCGAAAACGCTTGGCAGCGCTCTTCTTCGTCTTGAGCTTGGGCATGGTGACTCCGATTTAGCCTGGCGCCGGGTGGCTCCCGAACGGGGGAGCGCTTGTACGACCGCGGCACCACTTGTTTTCCCGCTTGCGGGCGGGCCCTGCTTTCCCGCTCGCGCGGGATTCCGTCCGCGACGCCGCTACTGCGACGTCGTCGATTTTTCTGCTGCGGTCTCGGCCGCCGCCTCTGCCGCCTTCTCTCCTGCCTTTTCCGGCGCGCGCTTTTCTCCTGCGGGCTTTTCTCCCGCGGGCTTTTCTCCCGCGGGCTTCGCGGCCGCCTTCTTCTTCACCGGCATTCCGGTCTTCTTGGGCCCGAGCACCATGACCAGCTGCCGGCCTTCCATCCGCGGGAACTGCTCGACGATTCCGTAGGGTTCCAGATCCGCCTTCACGCGCTCGAGGAGCCGGATGCCGAACTCCTGGTGCGCCATCTCCCTGCCGCGGAAGCGCAGCGTCACCTTGGTCTTGTCGCCTTCCTCGAGGAACCGGGTCAGGTTGCGCAGCTTGATCTTGTAGTCGCCCTCGTCGGTGCCCGGGCGGAACTTCACTTCCTTGACCTGGATCTGCTTCTGCTTGAGCTTGGCTTCGTGCGCCTTCTTGGCCTCGCGGTACTTGAACTTCCCATAGTCCATCAGCTTGCAGACCGGAGGCTTCGCGAGCGGCGCGATCTCCACCAGGTCCACTTCGCGCTCCTCCGCCAACCGGAGCGCATCCCTTATCGGGACGATGCCGAGCTGTTCGCCGTCCTCGGCCACCAGGCGGATCTCCGGTGCGGTGATCTCGCCGTTGAGCCGTTGCGCACGCGTTTCCTGAACGATGTTCGGTGCTCCCCTTCCGGTTAAAAAAATCAGGCCGCGCTGCCCGGGATCGCCTCGTTCCGGAGGCGCTCGACGAAGACCTCGAAGTCCAACGCGCCGAGATCCACGCCGCCGCGGGTGCGCACGGCCACCTTGTTCGCTGCCCGCTCCTTTTCGCCTACGACCAACTGATAGGGCAGCTTCTGCAAGCTATGTTCTCGGATTTTATAGGTAATTTTCTCGTTCCGCAAATCGGCTTCGACCCGGAAACCGGCCGCCTTCAGGCGCGCCGCGACCGCGGCCGCGTACTCCGACTGGTGCTCGGAGATGTTGAGCACGACGGCCTGGAGCGGCGCCAGCCAGGCGGGAAATGCGCCCGTGTAGTGCTCGATCAGGATCCCGATGAACCGCTCCATCGATCCGACGATCGCCCGGTGCAGCATCACGGGCACCTTTCGGGTGTTGTCGTCGGCGACGTACTCCGCGCCGAGCCGGCCCGGCATGTTGAAGTCGACCTGCATCGTCCCGCACTGCCAAACCCGGCCGATCGCGTCCTTCAGGGAGTACTCGATCTTGGGCCCGTAGAACGCCCCCTCTCCGGAGGTGATCTCGAACGGGCAGCCGGACCGCTTGAGCGACTCGATCAGCGCGGCCTCCGCCTTGTCCCAGAGCTCGTCCGCGCCGACGCGCTTCGGCGGGCGCGTGGCGATCCGGTAGATCACGTCGGTGAAGCCGAAGTCGCGATAGACCTTCTGGAGCAGCACGGTGAAGGCGACGCACTCCTCGAGGATCTGGTCCTCGGTGCAGAAAACGTGCCCGTCGTCCTGGGTGAACGCGCGCACCCGCATGATGCCGTGCAAGCTGCCCGAGGGCTCGTTGCGGTGGCAGGCGCCGAACTCGCCGTAGCGCAGCGGCAGTTCGCGGTAGCTGTGCAGGCGCGCCTTGTAGATCTGCACGTGCCCCGGGCAGTTCATCGGCTTGATCGCGTAGTCGCGATTTTCCGAGGCGGTGGTGAACATGTTCTCCTTGTAGTTCTCCCAGTGCCCCGACTTCTCCCACAGGCTGCGATCGATGATCTGCGGCGCACGCACTTCGTGGTAGCCGTTGTCCCGGTAGACCGTGCGCATGTACTGTTCGACCTGCTGCCAGAGCGCCCAGCCCTTCGGGTGCCAGAACACCATGCCGGGCGCCTCTTCCTGGGTGTGGAAGAGATCGAGCTGCGTGCCGAGCCGGCGATGGTCGCGCTTGTCGGCCTCTTCGAGCATGTGCAGGTAAGCGTCCTGCTCCTCTTTCTTGGCCCAGGCGGTGCCGTAGATGCGCTGGAGCATCTCGTTCTTCGAATCGCCGCGCCAGTACGCGCCGGCGACCTTCATCAGCTTGAAGACCTTGAGCTTTCCGGTCGAGGGCACGTGCGGGCCGCGGCAGAGGTCGATGAAGTCGCCCTCGCGGTAGAGTCCGATCGGCTCGCCCGCCGGAATGGACGCGATGATCTCGGCCTTGTAGTGCTCGCCGATCGACTTGAAGAATTCGACGGCCTTGTCGCGCTCCCACACTTCGCGTGCGACCGGGATGTCGCGCTTCGCGAGCTCGACCATGCGCTTCTCGATCGCCGCGAGGTCCTCGGGCGTGAACGGCCGTTTGTACGAGAAGTCGTAGTAGAAACCGTTCTCGATCACCGGCCCGATGGTGACCTGCGCGTCGGGAAAGAGCTCCTTCACCGCGTATGCGAGCAGATGCGCGGTGGAATGCCGCAGGAGCTCCAGCCCGTCCTTGTCTCTGTCGGTGACGATCGCGAGATCGCCGTCCCGCTCCAACCTGAACGACGTATCGACGAGCTTGCCGTCCACGCGGCCGGCGAGCGCGGCTTTGGCGAGGCCAGGGCCGATCGACTGCGCGACCTCGGCGACCGTCACCGGTCCCGGGAAGGTCTTTACCGCGCCGTCGAGCAGTCGGATGTTGATCATGTCGGGAAGTTCTCGTCGAACCAAAAAAAAGTGCGGTCGAGCCGCACCTTTTCGCAAGACGCGCTCTAGCGTCGGGTCGTCAGCCGACGCCGGTCGTGGTTCGCGTCGTCACGTTCGCACACTCCGTCGAGAGAGATGGTAGGCGCGATTGGACTCGAACCGTTCCCGAGGGTCAAGCGCGGGGGTTTGCCGGTCCCGGAAATCAACGGGTTAGGTCGCGTTGTCAATCCGACTGGTTGCCCTCGCCGGTTTGCCTCCGTTGACCGCGGGCCGCCAGCGACCGTGATGGCATCGACAGTCGAGCCCGGAAGGGATCTCCCTCCTGCCCGTTGCCGCATCGCCGGTAGGCACCTTGTCACGCTCGACGAGCTGCGCTCGGCCCGCGTGATGAGGTCCAGGGGAGGGAATTGAACTCCAGCGTGGCAAATTTGCGGGTTAAGGTCGCTCTTTTCTATTTTTAACAGGCACTTAAAACCTAAACTTCAACCCCGCTGCAGGCGTACATCTTGCAGTCCCGCAACCATAGCAACAATCGAGTGTAGGAGGTGCCGCGTCGGCGAACGCGGTGGCCTAATGGAAACCAAGAAAAACCGGCCTTCCCCGCGCCTCGCCGAGACGGCCATACGGGCCGCCCCGGGGCGTTCCCGTGTCTCGTCCCCGACGAGCCGCGCGGGCACGCGCGCGCGGGAAGCCGCCGTGTCGGTTCCCAATGCCTTCAATGGTGCTGCCGCACCCGAGAGCTCCAAGCGCAAGGCGGCCGACGCGAGTCCGATTAGGCCCTCCCTCTTCTCCGCCGAGCGCGCGGTGCGCTCGACGCTGGAGACGCTGCGGGCCGAACCGGTGACGCGGGCCGCGGCCCCGCGCAAGGATAGGAAGCCGGTCCACAAGAAGCCCATCCCCTTCGCGCGAAAGCCGGTCTTCCAGGAACTCGAGAGCCGGCTTCTGCTCTCGGCCGACCTCAACCCGGTCGCGCAGGAGACGCTCTTCGCGACCCCAGCGTTGCAGGGCGCCGAGTACCGGGCGCTCGTCGAACCGGCCAGCGAGCCGGTCGTCACCTCGATGCAGGTTGCGCCGATCCAGCGCACGAACGAGGTCGTGTTCGTCGACATGGCGACGTCCGAGTACCAGGCGCTCGTCGACGACATGCGCGACACTGCCGCGGCGCAGGGCCGCAACCTCGAGTTCGTGCTGATCGATGCGGACAAGGACGGCGTTCGCAAGATCACCGACACGCTCGCGCAGCGCTCGGACCTCGATGCGATCCACATTGTCAGCCACGCGCGCGACGGGGCGGTGCAGCTAGGAAGCACGCAGCTCGACGTGGAAGTGCTGTTCCAGCGCTCCGCTGCGATCAAGACCTGGGGCAAGGCGCTCGTCGAGAACGGCGACATTCTGATCTACGGCTGCGATCTCGCAGGTTCGCAGCAAGGCAAGTCGCTCGTCGATGCGCTCGCGCGGCTCACCCGGGCCGACGTGGCGGCGAGCGAGGATCTAACAGGTTCGGCCGACCAGGGCGGCAACTGGAAGCTCGAGTTCACTACCGGCAACATTGAGGCGACGGCGTTCGCGTCCGCGGAGGCGCTCGCCGGCTACGGCGGGCTCCTCGCGCTGCCGCTCGTGGATCTCAACACGCCCACGCCATTCATCGCGTCGGACAACTTCGCGACCCAGGGCTACACGGGCGGCACCGGCTGGACCTCGGGCTGGACCGAGTTCGACGCGTCGCCCGACGGCGGCGGCGACAGCAACAACAGCCCGACGGGCAAGAACGTCCAGCTGCAGGCGGCGGGCGGCAATTTCGAGGCCGTGTTCTTCGGCCACCCCACCCAGGTTCCGCGCGACTACCTGCAGCGCTCGCTGAACCTGCTCCCGTACACCAGCGCCACTCTGTCGTTTACGTACCGCATGCAGAACGTCGAGGCGGGTGACACCGTCTCGGTCGAAGTTTCGACGAACGGCGGCGCGACGTTCACGGTCGTCGACGTGCTGCCCACCGTCACGACGAATACCGCGCGGACCTTCGACATTTCCGGCCTCATTTCCGACCGGATGGTGATCCGCTTCGGGCCCGTCGCCGGCTTCACCGACGCGGACGACCGTTTCTTCTTCGACAACGTCGTCGTGACCGCCGACGGCAACAACTACGACGCGAGCTACGTCGAGGACGGCACGACGGTCGCGATCGGCGCTGCTACGACCACCGTCACCGACCCCGATGGCGGACAGATTCAGAGCGCGATCGTCACCGTCGCGAACGTGCAGGCGGGCGACCTCCTGACGTCCGGCGCGCTGCCCGGCGGCATCGTCGCCAGCGGCGCGGGAACGAGCATCACGCTGACCGGCCTCGCCAGCGCCGTGGACTACGCGACGGCAATCCGCAACATCACCTACAGCACCACCAGCGACACGCCGAACACCAAGATCGTCCGGCAGGTCACCGTACGGGTCATCGACGCAAGCGGCGAGCAGAGCAATCCCGCGACGGCCTTCATCCGTGTCGCGAACGCCGACGACCCGATGAACGCAGCTCCCGACGCGTTCAACGTCGCGAGCTTCGGTTCGTTCTCCGGCAACGTGCTCGCGGACAACGGCGCCGGCCCCGACACCGATCTGGACGGCATCCTCAGCGTGACGACCGCGCTCGTCTCCGGGCCGAGCAACGGCACCGTGACGATGAACGCCGACGGGACGTTCACGTACACGCCCAACGCGGGCGTGATCGGCACCGATTTCACCGACACGTTCCAGTACCGGCTCGAGAGCCTCTCGCAGGTTCCGGGCGTCACGTACCAGTTCTGGGATACGGTTCCGACCGGCAACAACCTACTCACCGGGTTCCCGACGACCGCGCCCAATCTCACCGGGTTCCAGGCGACGTACGACGTTGACGGGCCGGCGCTGCTCTTCGGCGGCACCAGTCCGCTCGACAACTTCACCGTCCGCTTTTCGAGCGAGATTGAGATCACGACGGGCGGCACCTACACCTTCTACTCCGGCTCGGACGACGGCTCGATCGTGCGGGTGAACGGTGTCGTGGTGGTGAACAACGATGGCGCGCATTCCTTCCAGGAGCGCAGCGGGGCGATCTTCCTCGCGCCGGGACGGTACGTGCTCACCGTCGACTTCTTCGAGATTGGTGGCCAAGAGGATCTCCAAGTCCTGTACTCGGGGCCCGACACCGGCGGCGCCCGCAACGACCTCTCCGGCGCGGTGGGCCTGCTGGCGTCGACGTTCGACACCGGCACGGTGACGGTGAACGGCTACGCGGCCGCGCCGCGGCTCGACCTCGACGGCAACGTCGCCGGGACGGGCTATGCAACCACGTGGACAGATCCGCCCGGCACGGCCCAGGCCATTGCGGACACCGACGTCACGATCACCGACAGCAACAGCGCCAATCTCACCGGCGCCACAGTCACGCTGACGAACGCGCAGGCGGGCGACGTCCTCATCGCGGGCGCGATGCCGGGGGGCCTCACCGCCTCGGGAAGCGGCAACGTCGTGACGCTCTCCGGTACCGCCAGCCTCGCGGCTTACCAGGCGGCTATTCGCGCGATCAGTTTCGACAATACGGCCGCCAACCCGGCCACGCTCACGCGCGCCGTCAACGTGGTGGTCAACGACGGGACCTACGACAGCAACACCGCGGTGGCGACGATCACCGTCGTTTCGCCTAACGACGCGCCGATCGCCGTCGGCGAGACGGTGAACGCGCTCCAGAACGTCCCGATCACGTTCGACGTGCGAACGAACGACAGCGATCCGGAAAGCCAGCCGCTTTCGGTCACGCAAATCAACGGCACGGCGATCGCCGTCGGCGGGGCGGTCGGCATCACAGGTGGAACGATCACGCGCAACGCGGACGGCACGCTGACCTTCACGCCAACCGCCGGCTACAGCGGCGCCTCGACCTTCACCTACACCGTGTCCGACGGCGTCCTCACGGCGACGGCCACCGTCAACCTGAACGTCAACGCGCCGCCGGCGCTGGACCTGGACGCAAGCGGCGCCGGGACGGGCTACACGACCACGTTCGCTGAGTTCGGCGCGGCGGTCCAGGTCGTCGACACCGATAGCGCCATCACCGACCCGAATGCCGGCGACAGCATCACCTTCGCGAGGCTGACGCTGCTAAATGCGCAGGCCGGAGACGCCCTTTCCGTCGCAGGGACGCTCCCGACCGGCATCACCGCCAACTTCGCCGGCAACGTCCTTACCCTGAGCGGCACCTCGAGCCGTGCGAACTACGAGACCGCGCTCGAGGCTGTCCGGTTCAGCAATCCGGGCTCCACCGCAGGGACGCCGCGCAGCGTCCAAGTGCTCGTGTACGACGGCGCGTCGTACAGCAACGCCGCGACGGCCACGATCAACGTCGCCGCCACCAATGATCCGCCGGTCAATGCCGTGCCGGGCGTGCAGACCACGCTCGAGGACGCGTCGATCGCGATCACCGGCGTCTCAGTTGCCGATGTGGACAACAACCTCGCGACGTCGCGAATCACGGTCACGAATGGCACCGCGTCGGTCAGCCTAGCGGCAGGCGCCACGATCTCCGCCGGTGCGAACGGTTCGACCACGTTCACGCTCTCCGGCACGCAGGCGCAGATCAACGTCGGGCTCGCGACGCTCTCGTACCAGCCGACCGTGAACTTCAGCGGCACCGCGACGCTCACCGTTCTTTCGACCGACGCGAACCTGGCCACGGACTCCGACGTCGTCAATATCACCGTCACCGCGGTCAACGATGCCCCGGCCGGCACGAACGCGACGCTCACGTTCAACGAGGACACGACCTACACGTTCTCGGCTGCTAACTTCGGCTTCACTGATCCGAACGACACGCCGCTTAACACGCTGCAGGCGGTGATCATCACGACGCTGCCCGGCGCGGGGACGCTCAGCCTGTCGGGCACGCCGGTGACGGCGGGCCAGGTGATCCCCGCGGCGAGCATCGGCAACCTGACCTTCACGCCGGCGTCCAACGGCAACGGCGCCGGCTACGCTTCGTTCACCTTTCAGGTGCGGGACAACGGCGGCACCGCGAACGGCGGGCAGGACACCGACCAGACGCCGAACACCATCACGTTCAACGTCACGGCGGTGAACGACCCCCCAGTAAACTCGGTGCCCTCCGCGCAGACCACACCGGTCAACACCGCGCTCGGCTTCGGTGCCGCTCTCGGTAACGCACTCAGCGTCGCGGATGTCGACGGCGGCGCACTGACGGTCACGCTCGCGGTCACGAACGGCACCTTGACGCTGGCCACGACTGCAGGCCTCACCTTCACGACCGGCGACGGCATCGCCGACGCCACGATGACGTTCTCGGGGACGGCGGCGGTGATCAACGCCGCGCTGGACGGCGTGTTCTACTCGCCTAACGCCGCCTACGTTGGACCCGCCACGCTGAGCCTGACGACCTCCGACGGCACCGCGAGCGACGTCGATACGGTTGCGATCACGGTCACCAGTGCTCGCCCGCGGCTCGATCTGGACGACAGCAGCGCCAGCCAGACCGTCAGCGACAATCTGACGTTCGTCACCTACGCCGGCGCCTCCGGCGGCGCGATCCCGTGGTCCGGTAACTGGTTCGAGAACGATGCGGGCGACGTGTCGCAGAGCCCGGCGCTGGGTGATGTCCAGGTCGCGGACACGCCCGCCGCCGGAACCAACAACGCCCTGCGTCTGGGCGACGCGTCCGGCAGCGGTGGCACGATCGCGCTGCGCGCCTCGGTCGCGCGGGCCGTCAATCTCGCGAACTACGTCAACGCGTCGCTCACGTTCAACCAGGCCCAGACCAATCTCGAAGCCGCCGACACGTACGTGGTCGAAGTCTCCATCGACGGCGGCACGAGCTACACGACGCTCGCCTCCTTCGCGGGCAACGCGACGACCGGCCGCACGGTGATCCTGTCCGGCTACGAATCCGCCGGCACCGTCGTCCGCTTCCGCCTCACCAACGACTTCCAGGCCAACGAGCTCCTGTTTATCGACAACGTCGTCATCACGGCCGAACCGACGGGCTACGCGACGGCCTACACCGAGAACGCAGCCGGCGTCGCGGTCGCCGACACCGACATCCTGATCACCGACGTGGACAGCACGACGCTCTCCGGCGCGACGATCACGCTCACGACCCCACAAGCCGGCGACCTTCTGACCGCCGGCGCCATGCCCGGCGGCATCACGGCAACTGTCACCGGCAATGTCGTCACCCTGAGCGGCTCGGCCACCCTCGCTGCCTACCAGACCGCCATCCAGGCCGTCCGCTTCAGCAACAGCACCGACAATCCGAGCACCGCCAATCGCGCCATCACCGTCGTGCTCCAGGATAACTTTGGGGTATCGAGTAATGTCGCCACGACAACTGTAACTGTCACGGCAGTCAATGACCCCCCGGTCATCACCGACGCCACCGTGGCGATCAACGAGAACAGCGCCAACGGCACCGTCGTCTACGACCTCAACGACGGGGGCAACGACACCGACGCCGACGGCCAGGCCCTGACCTACACGATCACCGCCGGCAACGGCGCCGGCGGCTTTGCCCTCAACGCGGCCACCGGCGTGATCAGCGTGGCCAACAGCGCGGTGCTCGACTACGAGACCACCACCAGCTTCGTGCTCACGGTCCAGGCCTCCGACGGCTCCGCGAGCGACACCGCCGACATCACGATCAACCTGAACAACCTCAACGACAACGCCCCGGTCATCACCGACGCCACCGTGGCGATCAACGAGAACAGCGCCAACGGCACCGTCGTCTACGACCTCAACGACGGGGGCAACGACACCGACGCCGACGGCCAGGCCCTGACCTACACGATCACCGCCGGCAACGGCGCCGGCGGCTTTGCCCTCAACGCGGCCACCGGCGTGATCAGCGTGGCCAACAGCGCGGTGCTCGACTACGAGACCACCACCAGCTTCGTGCTCACGGTCCAGGCCTCCGACGGCTCCGCGAGCGACACCGCCGACATCACGATCAACCTGAACAACCTCAACGACAACGCCCCGGTCATCACCGACGCCACCGTGGCGATCAACGAGAACAGCGCCAACGGCACCGTCGTCTACGACCTCAACGACGGGGGCAACGACACCGACGCCGACGGCCAGGCCCTGACCTACACGATCACCGCCGGCAACGGCGCCGGCGGCTTTGCCCTCAACGCGGCCACCGGCGTGATCAGCGTGGCCAACAGCGCGGTGCTCGACTACGAGACCACCACCAGCTTCGTGCTCACGGTCCAGGCCTCCGACGGCTCCGCGAGCGACACCGCCGACATCACGATCAACCTGAACAACCTCAACGACAACGCCCCGGTCATCACCGACGCCACCGTGGCGATCAACGAGAACAGCGCCAACGGCACCGTCGTCTACGACCTCAACGACGGGGGCAACGACACCGACGCCGACGGCCAGGCCCTGACCTACACGATCACCGCCGGCAACGGCGCCGGCGGCTTTGCCCTCAACGCGGCCACCGGCGTGATCAGCGTGGCCAACAGCGCGGTGCTCGACTACGAGACCACCACCAGCTTCGTGCTCACGGTCCAGGCCTCCGACGGCTCCGCGAGCGACACCGCCGACATCACGATCAACCTGAACAACCTCAACGACAACGCCCCGGTCATCACCGACGCCACCGTGGCGATCAACGAGAACAGCGCCAACGGCACCGTCGTCTACGACCTCAACGACGGGGGCAACGACACCGACGCCGACGGCCAGGCCCTGACCTACACGATCACCGCCGGCAACGGCGCCGGCGGCTTTGCCCTCAACGCGGCCACCGGCGTGATCAGCGTGGCCAACAGCGCGGTGCTCGACTACGAGACCACCACCAGCTTCGTGCTCACGGTCCAGGCCTCCGACGGCTCCGCGAGCGACACCGCCGACATCACGATCAACCTGAACAACCTCAACGACAACGCCCCGGTCATCACCGACGCCACCGTGGCGATCAACGAGAACAGCGCCAACGGCACCGTCGTCTACGACCTCAACGACGGGGGCAACGACACCGACGCCGACGGCCAGGCCCTGACCTACACGATCACCGCCGGCAACGGCGCCGGCGGCTTTGCCCTCAACGCGGCCACCGGCGTGATCAGCGTGGCCAACAGCGCGGTGCTCGACTACGAGACCACCACCAGCTTCGTGCTCACGGTCCAGGCCTCCGACGGCTCCGCGAGCGACACCGCCGACATCACGATCAACCTGAACAACCTCAACGACAACGCCCCGGTCATCACCGACGCCACCGTGGCGATCAACGAGAACAGCGCCAACGGCACCGTCGTCTACGACCTCAACGACGGGGGCAACGACACCGACGCCGACGGCCAGGCCCTGACCTACACGATCACCGCCGGCAACGGCGCCGGCGGCTTTGCCCTCAACGCGGCCACCGGCGTGATCAGCGTGGCCAACAGCGCGGTGCTCGACTACGAGACCACCACCAGCTTCGTGCTCACGGTCCAGGCCTCCGACGGCTCCGCGAGCGACACCGCCGACATCACGATCAACCTGAACAACCTCAACGACAACGCCCCGGTCATCACCGACGCCACCGTGGCGATCAACGAGAACAGCGCCAACGGCACCGTCGTCTACGACCTCAACGACGGGGGCAACGACACCGACGCCGACGGCCAGGCCCTGACCTACACGATCACCGCCGGCAACGGCGCCGGCGGCTTTGCCCTCAACGCGGCCACCGGCGTGATCAGCGTGGCCAACAGCGCGGTGCTCGACTACGAGACCACCACCAGCTTCGTGCTCACGGTCCAGGCCTCCGACGGCTCCGCGAGCGACACCGCCGACATCACGATCAACCTGAACAACCTCAACGACAACGCCCCGGTCATCACCGACGCCACCGTGGCGATCAACGAGAACAGCGCCAACGGCACCGTCGTCTACGACCTCAACGACGGGGGCAACGACACCGACGCCGACGGCCAGGCCCTGACCTACACGATCACCGCCGGCAACGGCGCCGGCGGCTTTGCCCTCAACGCGGCCACCGGCGTGATCAGCGTGGCCAACAGCGCGGTGCTCGACTACGAGACCACCACCAGCTTCGTGCTCACGGTCCAGGCCTCCGACGGCTCCGCGAGCGACACCGCCGACATCACGATCAACCTGAACAACCTCAACGACAACGCCCCGGTCATCACCGACGCCACCGTGGCGATCAACGAGAACAGCGCCAACGGCACCGTCGTCTACGACCTCAACGACGGGGGCAACGACACCGACGCCGACGGCCAGGCCCTGACCTACACGATCACCGCCGGCAACGGCGCCGGCGGCTTTGCCCTCAACGCGGCCACCGGCGTGATCAGCGTGGCCAACAGCGCGGTGCTCGACTACGAGACCACCACCAGCTTCGTGCTCACGGTCCAGGCCTCCGACGGCTCCGCGAGCGACACCGCCGACATCACGATCAACCTGAACAACCTCAACGACAACGCCCCGGTCATCACCGACGCCACCGTGGCGATCAACGAGAACAGCGCCAACGGCACCGTCGTCTACGACCTCAACGACGGGGGCAACGACACCGACGCCGACGGCCAGGCCCTGACCTACACGATCACCGCCGGCAACGGCGCCGGCGGCTTTGCCCTCAACGCGGCCACCGGCGTGATCAGCGTGGCCAACAGCGCGGTGCTCGACTACGAGACCACCACCAGCTTCGTGCTCACGGTCCAGGCCTCCGACGGCTCCGCGAGCGACACCGCCGACATCACGATCAACCTGAACAACCTCAACGACAACGCCCCGGTCATCACCGACGCCACCGTGGCGATCAACGAGAACAGCGCCAACGGCACCGTCGTCTACGACCTCAACGACGGGGGCAACGACACCGACGCCGACGGCCAGGCCCTGACCTACACGATCACCGCCGGCAACGGCGCCGGCGGCTTTGCCCTCAACGCGGCCACCGGCGTGATCAGCGTGGCCAACAGCGCGGTGCTCGACTACGAGACCACCACCAGCTTCGTGCTCACGGTCCAGGCCTCCGACGGCTCCGCGAGCGACACCGCCGACATCACGATCAACCTGAACAACCTCAACGACAACGCCCCGGTCATCACCGACGCCACCGTGGCGATCAACGAGAACAGCGCCAACGGCACCGTCGTCTACGACCTCAACGA
Source organism: uncultured beta proteobacterium (assembly GCA_963747775.1). GTDB lineage: Bacteria > Pseudomonadota > Gammaproteobacteria > Burkholderiales > SG8-39 > JAGVSZ01. The sequence goes on along the minus strand of CAVVGT010000006.1, from coordinate 492,533 downwards.
CGGGGGCAACGACACCGACGCCGACGGCCAGGCCCTGACCTACACGATCACCGCCGGCAACGGCGCCGGCGGCTTTGCCCTCAACGCGGCCACCGGCGTGATCAGCGTGGCCAACAGCGCGGTGCTCGACTACGAGACCACCACCAGCTTCGTGCTCACGGTCCAGGCCTCCGACGGCTCCGCGAGCGACACCGCCGACATCACGATCAACCTGAACAACCTCAACGACAACGCCCCGGTCATCACCGACGCCACCGTGGCGATCAACGAGAACAGCGCCAACGGCACCGTCGTCTACGACCTCAACGACGGGGGCAACGACACCGACGCCGACGGCCAGGCCCTGACCTACACGATCACCGCCGGCAACGGCGCCGGCGGCTTTGCCCTCAACGCGGCCACCGGCGTGATCAGCGTGGCCAACAGCGCGGTGCTCGACTACGAGACCACCACCAGCTTCGTGCTCACGGTCCAGGCCTCCGACGGCTCCGCGAGCGACACCGCCGACATCACGATCAACCTGAACAACCTCAACGACAACGCCCCGGTCATCACCGACGCCACCGTGGCGATCAACGAGAACAGCGCCAACGGCACCGTCGTCTACGACCTCAACGACGGGGGCAACGACACCGACGCCGACGGCCAGGCCCTGACCTACACGATCACCGCCGGCAACGGCGCCGGCGGCTTTGCCCTCAACGCGGCCACCGGCGTGATCAGCGTGGCCAACAGCGCGGTGCTCGACTACGAGACCACCACCAGCTTCGTGCTCACGGTCCAGGCCTCCGACGGCTCCGCGAGCGACACCGCCGACATCACGATCAACCTGAACAACCTCAACGACAACGCCCCGGTCATCACCGACGCCACCGTGGCGATCAACGAGAACAGCGCCAACGGCACCGTCGTCTACGACCTCAACGACGGGGGCAACGACACCGACGCCGACGGCCAGGCCCTGACCTACACGATCACCGCCGGCAACGGCGCCGGCGGCTTTGCCCTCAACGCGGCCACCGGCGTGATCAGCGTGGCCAACAGCGCGGTGCTCGACTACGAGACCACCACCAGCTTCGTGCTCACGGTCCAGGCCTCCGACGGCTCCGCGAGCGACACCGCCGACATCACGATCAACCTGAACAACCTCAACGACAACGCCCCGGTCATCACCGACGCCACCGTGGCGATCAACGAGAACAGCGCCAACGGCACCGTCGTCTACGACCTCAACGACGGGGGCAACGACACCGACGCCGACGGCCAGGCCCTGACCTACACGATCACCGCCGGCAACGGCGCCGGCGGCTTTGCCCTCAACGCGGCCACCGGCGTGATCAGCGTGGCCAACAGCGCGGTGCTCGACTACGAGACCACCACCAGCTTCGTGCTCACGGTCCAGGCCTCCGACGGCTCCGCGAGCGACACCGCCGACATCACGATCAACCTGAACAACCTCAACGACAACGCCCCGGTCATCACCGACGCCACCGTGGCGATCAACGAGAACAGCGCCAACGGCACCGTCGTCTACGACCTCAACGACGGGGGCAACGACACCGACGCCGACGGCCAGGCCCTGACCTACACGATCACCGCCGGCAACGGCGCCGGCGGCTTTGCCCTCAACGCGGCCACCGGCGTGATCAGCGTGGCCAACAGCGCGGTGCTCGACTACGAGACCACCACCAGCTTCGTGCTCACGGTCCAGGCCTCCGACGGCTCCGCGAGCGACACCGCCGACATCACGATCAACCTGAACAACCTCAACGACAACGCCCCGGTCATCACCGACGCCACCGTGGCGATCAACGAGAACAGCGCCAACGGCACCGTCGTCTACGACCTCAACGACGGGGGCAACGACACCGACGCCGACGGCCAGGCCCTGACCTACACGATCACCGCCGGCAACGGCGCCGGCGGCTTTGCCCTCAACGCGGCCACCGGCGTGATCAGCGTGGCCAACAGCGCGGTGCTCGACTACGAGACCACCACCAGCTTCGTGCTCACGGTCCAGGCCTCCGACGGCTCCGCGAGCGACACCGCCGACATCACGATCAACCTGAACAACCTCAACGACAACGCCCCGGTCATCACCGACGCCACCGTGGCGATCAACGAGAACAGCGCCAACGGCACCGTCGTCTACGACCTCAACGACGGGGGCAACGACACCGACGCCGACGGCCAGGCCCTGACCTACACGATCACCGCCGGCAACGGCGCCGGCGGCTTTGCCCTCAACGCGGCCACCGGCGTGATCAGCGTGGCCAACAGCGCGGTGCTCGACTACGAGACCACCACCAGCTTCGTGCTCACGGTCCAGGCCTCCGACGGCTCCGCGAGCGACACCGCCGACATCACGATCAACCTGAACAACCTCAACGAGGCCCCGCTCGCTACTAACCTCTCCGCCCCAGAAACCTACACAGAGGACACCCCGCTCAACCTCGCCGACATCGTAGTGAGCGACGCCGACAGCGCCAACCTCACCGTCACCCTTACGCTCTCGGACGTGACCGCTGGCGCGCTTTCCACCGCCACCTCGGGTCTGGTCACCCCCACCTTCGTAGGCGGGGTGTGGACCGCTAGTGGAGCGATCGCTGACGTGAACGCGTTGCTCGTCGGACTGACGTTCAACCCGGCCGCGAACTACAACAGCAATTTCAGTATCGCCACGAACGTGTCTGACGGCACCACTACGATCACGGGCTCGAAGAGCATGACCGGCACCCCGGTCGATGACGTGCCGTTTGCGACCAACGACGCCTTTGCCGCGGTCGAGGACACCGTACTCAACGTCACGGCACTCACCGGCGTGCTCGCCAACGACGCGGGCGTGGGCGACGGCCCTCTTGTACTCACCGTGACCGTGGGCGCGGCCAATGGTGCGGTGACGCTGAACAACGACGGCAGCTTCACCTACACGCCCAACGCCAACGCCAACGGCATCGACGCCTTCACCTACCAAGTGCAGGATGTCGATGGTGACACCACGACGGCCACCGTCACCATCAACGTGGCCGCGGTAAACGATGCCCCCGTCCCTGGGAATAACAGCTTCATCATTTCGGCGGACACTCCGGTCGTCATCTCCGACGTGAACCTGAGTGCGACCGACGTCGACAACGCCGCCGCCACGCTGATGTTCACCGTTACCAATGTGGTGAACGGGCAATTCGAGCTCGTCTCGAACCCTGGTACGGCGATTGCCGCATTCCTGCAGACGGAGATTCTCGCCGGACAGGTACGTTTCGTGCCCTTCGGCGGCGCCGTCCCGAGTTTCGACCTCGCCGTCTCGGACGGCTCGGCGCTTACGGGTCCGTATGCGGGGAACATCGTGTTCTCCGGAAGGACAACAACCCCGCCCACGCCAATTGAAAGCGCGATCGCACTGCTCACCACTCCCGCCAACAGCGTTGCTCTGCCCAACGCGACGAGCGGCGCACCGATTTTCGGGGCGACTCCGGTGTCGGCGCTCATCCTCCCGACCGATCTGACCGGCCTGCTCAATCCGGTTGCAACCGGCTTCACCCGGACACCGTTGCTCGGTTCGAGTGTCGTCCCCGAGGAAGGCGGGACCGCGTTCATCTCGACGGACGCCGGGCCGCAGGCGCAGCGTGGCGCGGCCGCACCTGAAGCAAAGATTGGGGCGGCGACTCAGCTGCCGCCGATCCGCGCGCGGGGAGATGTCATCGAGACCCGGCTAGCGGATCCGACATTCGGGGTCGAGCGGATGCGCGCGGCAGAGGAGCTGGGCATCAGGATGAACGAGTACGAGTGCCTGCCCGAAAGCGTGGACCCGGTTCCCGCACAGATGAGCGTCGTACCGACCCGTGAGGACCTCGAGCTCGGTGACGAGGAGACGTGGCGACTCCAGATGACCTTCGGCGCGCTCCAAATCACGGGCCTGGTGGTCGCGGTCGGCGCCATCTGGTGGGCCGCACGCGCGACGGGGCTGATTTCGGGCTTGCTCGCCGCATCGCCCGCGTGGCGCCGTGTTGACCCGCTCCCGGTTCTCGATCGCGACAAAGAGAGCAAGCCGAAGGAAAGCGTCGGCACCGCGAAGCGCGCACCTTCGGAGGATCGGGATCGGGCGGCTTGAGTACTCTGGACTCATGGCGCCCTGCCGGGGCGGCTTGGCCGAATGCCATGGCGTCACTCCCCCGCTGAATGATCACGGCGGGGAAGCCCCCTTACAGGGGGCGATCGATCCAAGGCAGTGAGGCTCTCGAGGAAGGCTGGTAGGCGCGATTGGACTCGAACCAACGACCCCCACCATGTCAAGGTGGTGCTCTAACCAGCTGAGCTACGCGCCTGGGGAACTGAATTCTATCCGAGTAGGCGGCGACCCGGCAAACGTAGTCCTATGCCTTGCGGTCCGCGGACCGGAGCATCTCGCGGGCGTGCTCGCGCGAGGTGTCGGTGATCTTCATCCCGCCGAGCATGCGCGCCACCTCCTCGACCCGCTCGGCCTCTGCGAGCACCGTCACGCGGCTGCGGGTCGCGCCGTTCACCGTCAGCTTCGCGACCGACCACTGGTGATCGGCCTGCGCCGCGACCTGCGCGAGATGGGTGACGCAGAGCACCTGGCGCTCGCTCCCCAGGAGCTTCAGCTTCCGGCCCACGACCTCCGCCACCGCACCACCGATCCCGGAGTCGACCTCGTCGAAGACGAGCGTCGGGACGGCGGCGGCATTGGCGGTGATCACCTGGATCGCCAGGCTGATCCGCGAGAGCTCGCCCCCGGAGGCGACCTTCGCGAGCGGACGCGGCTCGACACCGGGGTTCGTGGACACGAGAAACTCGACCGCCTCGTTCCCCTGCGCGCTGCCGGCCTCGATCGGGTGGAGCGCCGCATCGAACTTCCCCCCGCCCATCGCCAGCTCCTTCATCGCGGCCGTCACCTGGCGCGCGAGCTTCGTCGCCGCCAGGCGACGCGCAGCCGACAGCTTTGCCGCGAGCTCGCCGTAACGCTGCTTCGACGTCGCCTCCTGCTCCCGCAACGCCTCCGGGTCGGACGCTGCCTCGAGCTCGTCGAGTCGCGCGGCGAGGCGTTCGGCAACTTCCGGTAGGGTCTCGGGGCCGACCCGGAACTTGCGCGCGGTCGAATGCAGCGCCTCGAGCCGGCGCTCCACCTCGGCGAGCCGTGCCGGATCGAGTTCCACTTTGTCGGCATAGCGCCGCAGCGCATGTGCGGCCTCCTCGATCTGCGCCGCCGCACCGTCGAGCAGCGCAACCGGATCGGCGAGTCCGCTGTCGTAGCCGATGAGCGCGCGCAGCCGCGACGTGGCCGCCGCAATCGCGCCGGATGCAGCGTCCTCGGATTCCGAGATCAGATCGAGCGCGGCGCGCGTGCCCTCGATGAGGCTCGCGGCGTGCGCGAGGCGGCTCTGCTCCGTCTGGATATCGTCCCACTCGCCCGGCCGTGCCGCCAGCTTCCGCAGCTCGTCGACCTGCCACGCAAGCTGCTCGCGCTCCGCGGCGCGCGCGGCGGCGTGCGTCTCCTGCTCCGCGCGCAGCTTCGCCAGCCGCTGCCACTCGCGATGGGCTGTTCCCACTTCCCGCACCGCGGCCGCGAGACCGGCGTGGCCGTCGAGCAGCTCGCGCTGCGCAGGCGAACGCACGAGCGACTGGTGCGCATGCTGGCCATGGATGTCGACCAGCCGCTCTCCGACCTCGCCGAGCTGCTGGATCGTCGCGGCCGTGCCGTTGATGAATGCCCGCGAACGCCCGCTCCGGTCCACGATACGGCGCAGGAGGAGCCGGTCCTCGTCGCCCTCGAGGGCGCTCTCGGCGAGCCACGTCCGCACCGCCGGCAGCCGCTCGACCGCGAACTCGGCGACCACCTCCGCACGCTCGCTTCCGGCGCGAACCACGGTGGGATCCGCGCGCCCGCCGAGCGCAAGCTCCAGGGCGTCGACGAGGATCGACTTCCCCGCTCCGGTCTCACCGGTGAGCGTGGTGAATCCCGGCTCGAACTCGAGTTCGAGCACGTCGACGATGGCGAATTCGCGGACCGAAAGGTGGATCAGCACGGCGCCGAAAGTGCGCTAGAACAGGCTCTCGCTCCAGCGAAGCTTCTCGCGGAGCATTGCGTAGTAGCTGTAGCCGGGCGGATGGACGAGCTTTGCCGCGTGCTCCGCGCGCCGGATCTCGACGCGGTCGCCCTCGATCAGATCGAACTGCGGCTGACCGTCGAAATGCAGGCGCGCGTCGGCGCCGCGCTTCACTGCGATCTCGAGCGTCGTGGTCTCGGCGACGGCGATCGGACGATTGGAAAGCGTGTGCGGGCAGATCGGCACGAGCGCGAGCGCGGGCACCCCCGGTTGGATGATCGGGCCACCGGCGGACAGCGCGTACGCAGTGGAGCCGGAGGGCGTCGCGACGATCAGCCCGTCCGATCGCAGATCGTAGAGGAACTGCCCGTCGATCCGCACCATGAGCTCGATGAGCCGGGCGGTCGCGCCCTTGCTCACCACGACATCGTTCAGGGCCACCATCGCGAGGACCGCCTGGCCCGCGCGCGAGACGGTCGCCGTGAGCATCGTCCGCGCCTCGGTCGCGTACTCGCCGGAAATGATCCTCGCGATGGCGTCGGTCATCGCGCTGAGCGCGATGTCGGTCATGAACCCGAGCCGACCCTGGTTCACGCCGACGAGCGGGACGCCGGACGGGGCCAGCGCGCGGGCGGCCGAGAGCATGCTACCGTCGCCGCCCAGGACGACCGCCAGGTCGGCCTGCGCGCCGATCGCCGCGAAATCGGCCACCGGGAACCCGGATACGCCCGACTCGATGGCGGTGTCCTGCTCGATCAGCACCCCGCAGCCGCGATCCGCGAGGAAGCGCCCGAGGATGCGGATCGGCTCGGCCACGTCGCGGCTCTTGTAACGGCCGATCAGCGCGACGGCCTTGAATGCGGCGGACATGGCGCCAAATTTACACTACAACCCGGCCCCACCCGCAGCGCGCCGCTTGCGGCCGGCCGACTTTGGTTAGAATCGTCCGGATGCTGGATCAGCGCGCACAGCTCCTGCTGAAGACCCTCGTCGAGCGCTACATCGCCGAAGGCGAGCCCGTCGGCTCGCGGGCCCTGTCCAAGTACTCGGGCCTCGATCTCAGCCCCGCGACGGTTCGCAACGTGATGGCCGACCTCGAGGAGCTCGGTTTCATCGCGAGCCCGCACACCTCGGCGGGCCGCGTTCCCACGCCGCGCGGCTACCGCTTCTTCGTCGACACGCTGCTGACGATCAAGCAGCTCGACCGCGTCGAGCTGGATCGGCTCGAGGGTAATCTTCATCCCGACCACCCGCAGCGGGTGATCAGCCAGGCGTCGCAGGCGCTTTCAGACCTGACCCGCTTTGCGGGCGTGGTGGTCGCGGCGCGGCGCCGCAGTCCGGCGTTCCGGCACATCGAGTTCCTGGCGCTGTCGGAGAAGCGGGTCCTGCTCATCATCGTCACGCCGGAAGGCGACGTCCAGAATCGGATCCTGCTGACCGACCGCGCCTACTCGCCGGCCGAGCTCACGATGGCGGCAAACTTCCTGAACCAGAACTGCGCCGGCCTGACCTTCGAGGAGATCCGGCGCGGGCTCCACGACGAGCTGCGCCAGCTCCGGGAGGACGTGACCTCCCTCATGACGGCGGCGCTCCAGGCGAGCGACGAAGCGTTGTCGGCGAGCACCGAGAGCTACGTCATCTCCGGCGAGCGACGCCTGCTCGACTCGGCGGACCTCTCCTCCAACATGAAGCGCCTGCGCGAGCTGTTCGAGCTGTTCGAGACGCGGACGGTGCTCATGCAGCTCCTCGACGTGTCGAGCCGCGCGCAAGGCGTGCAGATCTTCATCGGCGGCGAGTCGGGCATCGCGCCGCTCGACGAGTGCAGCGTGGTCACTGCGCCCTACGAGGTCGACGGCGTGGTCGTGGGGACGGTCGGCGTGATCGGACCAACCCGCATGGCATACGAGCGGGTGATCCCGATCGTCGACATCACCGCAAAGCTCCTGTCGAGCGCGCTGTCGCAGCACTGAGTCGCCCAGCAGTCGCCCTCCGCCCGGCATGGCCTTCGCGCAAGAGCCGCCGTACACGCACGGCACGATCGCCCGCACGGGCATCCTGCTGATCAACCTCGGTACGCCCGCGGCGCCGACTGCCGCCGCCGTGCGGCGGTATCTGAGCGAGTTCCTGTCCGACCGGCGCGTGGTGGAGCTCCCGCGCGCGATCTGGAACCCGATCCTGCACGGATTGATCCTGAACACCCGGCCACGCCGTTCCGCCGCGCGCTATGCCGCCATCTGGACCCAGGACGGCTCGCCCCTACAGGTCTACACGGCGCGCCAGGCGAAGCTGCTCCAGGGCCTCGTCGGCGAGCGCCTGAAGCTACCGGTCACGGTGGAGTACGCAATGCGCTACGGCGAGCCGTCGATCGCGACGGTACTGACGCGCATGCGTGCAGCGCAGGTCGAGCGGCTGCTGGTGCTTCCGCTCTATCCCCAGTACGCCGCCAGCACGACGGCCGCAGCGATTGACGCGGTTGCCGACTGGCTGCGGCGCACGCGCAACCAGCCGGAGCTGCGCGTCGTCAAGCACTTTCACGACCATCCCGCATACATCAAGGCGCTGGGCGACTCCTTGCGTGACTTCTGGCGCACGCGCGGACGGCCCGACAAGCTCGTCATGAGCTTCCACGGGGTGCCGAAGTTCACGCTCGACCGCGGCGACCCGTACCACTGCGAGTGTCAGAAAACCGCGCGCCTCCTCGCTGCGGATCTCGAGCTCCTGGACTCGGCGTGGCAGATCACGTTCCAGTCGCGCTTCGGGCGGGCCGAATGGCTCAAACCCTACACGGCAAACGCGCTGACCGACTTGGCACGCAAGAGCATTCGCCGGGTCGACGTCGTCTGCCCGGGATTCGTCTCGGACTGCCTCGAAACGTTGGAGGAGATCGCGCTCGAGGCGAAGTCGATCTTCCTCGGCGCCGGCGGAAAGGAATTCAACGCCATCCCGTGCCTGAACGATCGTCCGGGCTGGATCGAGGCCCTCGCGACGATCGCGCGCGATCATCTCGTCGGTTGGGGCGCAGAGGGGTGGGATCGCAGCGCCGCCGAACAGGCGGCGCGAGACTCGGCAGCGCGCGCGAAGCGGCTCGGCGCGGCCGCATAGGGGGACAGATGCCGTTGATTTTGCGATGGATCATCAGCGCGCTGGCGCTGCTGGCACTCCCGTACGTCATGAGCGGGATCCAGCTGAGGAGCTTCTACATCGCGCTGATCGTCGCACTCGTGCTCGGGTTCCTGAATGCGATCGTCCGCCCGATCCTGATCCTGCTCACCCTCCCGGTGACGGTCCTGACCCTCGGGCTGTTCATTCTCGTCATCAACGCCCTGCTGTTCTGGTTCGCGGCGTCGTTCGTCGACGGGTTCCAGGTGAGCGGATTCTGGGCGGCGTTCTTCGGCGCGATCCTCTATTCGCTCATCACCTGGGCGGCGAACGCGCTGATTTTCGAAAAACCCGCTAGCCGCTAGCCAGCGCGCGCCGGACCGCGTCGAACAGTTCGCCCGCGGCAGCCGGCGCAAGCGCGTCAAGCGCCCCTTGCCAGAGCGGAAAGAGATTCGACTCCTCGCGGTGCTCGTGCTTCGCGAGCGTTCCGGAGAGGATCGCGATGAACGGCTCCACCTCCCAGGATTCGGTTGGAGCCTCGCCGAGGGCAGCCTCGACCTGCTCGAGCTGGGCAAGGATCTCGCGGTGCTCGTGCAACATGATCCCGACGTGATCGGCGCCGTCCGCCGCGACCGCCGCGGGCAGGTGCGGCGCGAGCAGATCGTTCTCGGCCCGGAGGTGGCGCGCGATGCCTTCCGCGAACGCCGCGACGAGCGGGCGGGCACCGGTGAGGTCGTTTGCGTTCACGCGCCGCAGCGCGACCGCAAGCAGCTCGTCGAGCCGTCGGTGGTCGCGCACCAGGAGGTCGATGACGCCGCTCGGCGCGGTGTCGGCGCGGCGGCGCACGATCGTGCGCCAGCCCGGCGCGTCGCGCTCGACCTCCCATGCAACGGCGTTGCGCAGCTGGAGGTTGAGGCTGGCCATCAGCAGCGCCGGCGCGGCGTCGGTCAGGAGGATCACGCTCTCGCCCGGACCGAGGTCGCGGACCGCGTAGTACGCCGCCGTCTGGACCCGGGCAGCGGGCTCCGCGCGCAGGTCGACGATGCCCGAAGTCATTTGCTAGGCCCTTGATCCGTCGCGATTCTCGCACGGGCCTTGAATTCGCCGGAAGCGCCCCAATTACCCCCCCGTCCCTAGGGGAATCGCGACTCGAATGCAGCCTGATCAACACGACCTCCCACCCACCGCCCAGGGAGAGCCTGGCGCCGAGGGCACGCCGGCGGCGGCCCCGGCAACCGTCGACGAGCAACTGCGCGCCGCGGAGCTGAAGGCCATCGAGCACCACGACGCCTGGCTCCGTGCCAAGGCCGAGGCCGAGAACGTCCGCAAGCGCGCGCAGGAGGACGTGGCAAAGGCGCACAAGTTTGGCATCGAGCGGTTTGCCGCGGACCTGCTCGCGGTCCGGGACAGCCTGGAGGCCGCCCTTGCCGCCGAGAACGCCACGGCGGAGAACATGCGCAGCGGCGTCGAGCTCACGCTGCGGCAACTCGACACCGCATTCGACCGGCACCAGCTTCGCGAGATCAACCCGGCGGGCGAGAAGTTCGACCCGCACCGGCACCAGGCGATCAGCATGCTGCCCTCGGAGAAGGAGCCCAGCACGGTCATCAACGTGCTGCAGAAGGGCTACAGCCTGCACGACCGGGTCATCCGCCCCGCTCTCGTGACGGTGGCAAAGCCGAAAGACGCTTGATACGCGGGAACTTAGCCCCACATCTGGCACAACACTCGGATCAACGACAGGAATACGGTCATGGGAAAGATCATCGGCATTGACCTCGGCACCACCAACTCGTGCGTCGCGATCATGGAGGGCGGCAAGCCCAAGGTGATCGAGAACGCCGAGGGCGCGCGCACCACCCCGTCGATCGTCGCGTACATGGAGGACGGCGAAGTGCTCGTCGGCGCTCCCGGCAAGCGCCAGGCGGTCACCAACCCGAAGAACACGCTGTACGCGATCAAGCGGCTGATCGGCCGCAAGTTCGAGGAGAAGGAGGTCCAGAAGGACATCGGCCTGATGCCCTACAAGATCGTCAAGGCCGACAACGGCGACGCATGGGTCGAGGTGCGCGGCAAGAAGATCGCGCCGCCGGAGGCGTCCGCGCAGGTCCTGCGCAAGATGAAGAAGACCGCCGAGGACTACCTCGGCGAGGAAGTCACCGAAGCGGTGATCACGGTGCCGGCGTACTTCAACGATTCGCAGCGTCAGGCGACCAAGGACGCCGGCCGCATCGCGGGCCTCGAAGTCAAGCGCATCATCAACGAGCCCACCGCCGCTGCGCTCGCTTTCGGCCTCGACAAAGGCGGCAAGAAGGACATGAAGATCGCCGTCTACGACCTCGGCGGCGGGACGTTCGACATCTCGATCATCGAGATCGCAGACGTGGAGGGCGAGAAGCAGTTCGAAGTGCTCGCCACCAATGGCGACACGTTCCTCGGCGGCGAGGATTTCGACCAGCGCGTGATCGACTACATCGTCACCGAGTTCAAGAAGGACCAGGGTGTCGACCTGTCGAAGGACGTGCTCGCACTGCAGCGCCTGAAGGAGGCCGCGGAGAAGGCGAAGATCGAGCTTTCCTCGACCCAGCAGACCGAGGTCAACCTGCCGTACATCACGGCCGACGCGAGCGGGCCGAAGCACCTCACGATGAAGATCACGCGGGCGAAGTTCGAGAGCCTGGTCGACGAGCTGATTGCGCGCACGGTGGAGCCCTGCCGCATCGCGATCAAGGACGCCGGCGTCAAGGTCTCCGACATCAACGACGTGATCCTCGTCGGCGGCATGACGCGCATGCCTAAGGTGGTGGACACCGTGCGCGAGTTCTTCGGCAAGGAGCCGCGCAAGGACGTCAATCCGGACGAGGCGGTCGCGGTCGGCGCCGCGATCCAGGGCGGCGTGCTGCAAGGCGAGGTGAAGGACGTTCTTCTGCTCGACGTCACGCCCCTGTCTCTAGGCATCGAGACGCTCGGCGGCGTGATGACGAAGCTGATTCAGAAGAACACCACCATTCCGACCAAGGCGCAACAGGTGTTCTCCACCGCCGACGACAACCAGTCGGCGGTGACCATCCACGTGATGCAAGGCGAGCGCGAGATTGCGTCCGGCAACAAGAGCCTCGGGCAGTTCAACCTCGAGGGCATCCCGCCGTCGCCGCGCGGCATGCCGCAGATCGAGGTGGCGTTCGACATCGACGCGAACGGGATCCTGCACGTCTCCGCGAAGGACAAGGCGACCGGCAAGCAGAACAAGATCACCATCAAGGCGAGCTCCGGCCTCACCGAGGACGAGGTGCAGCGCATGGTGAAAGACGCCGAGGCGCACGCGGAAGACGACAAGAAGCTGCATGAGCTCGTCGACGCGCGCAACCGCGGCGATGCGCTTGCGCACTCGATCAAGAAGTCCCTGGCGGAGTACGGCGAAAAGGTCGGCGCGGACGAGAAAGCGAAGATCGAAGCCGCCCTCAAGGACCTCGAGGAGACGCTGAAGGGCGACGACAAGGCGCGGATCGAGGCAAAGACCGAGGCGCTCGCAGCCGCGGCGCAGAAGATGGGCGAGCGGATGTACGCGGACGCGCAGGCCGCGGCCGGCGCAGCCCAGGCCGGGGCCGAGGCTCAGGCCGGCGACGGAAAGAAGGCGGACGAGAACGTCGTCGACGCGGAGTTCACCGAAGTCAAAGACAAGAAGGGTTAGACCGTCACGCGAAAGACGATCGGGCGTCGGCGCACGCGGGTGGCGCGTGCCGCCCTAACTGGCCGAGTTGAAGCGTCGCAAGGACGCAACGCTTAACTCGGCCAACTGCTATCTGAGGCAGTAGCGATACGAGCGATGGCAAAGCGCGACTATTACGAGGTGCTCGGCGTCAACCGCGACGCGGACGAGGAGGCCGTCAAAAAGGCTTACCGGAAGCTTGCGATGAAGTGGCATCCCGACCGCAACCCGGACCATCCGAAAGCCGAGGAGCATTTCAAGGAGGCCAAGGAAGCCTACGAGGTCCTCTCCGACGAGCAGAAGCGCGCCGCGTACGACCGGTTCGGCCACGCCGGGGTGGATCATCAAGCCGGCATGGCCGGCGCCGGCGGCGCCGGCTTCTCGAACTTCGCCGACGCGTTCGGCGAGATCTTCGGCGACATCTTCGGGCAGGGCCGCACGCGCTCGGGCGTCTATCGCGGCGCCGACCTGCGCTACAACCTCGAGATCGCGCTCGAGCAGGCGGCGCACGGCACCGAGACGAAGATCCGCATCCCGACGTTCGAGGACTGCGCGAGCTGCGGCGCGACCGGAGCGAAGCCGGGCACGAAGCCGCAGACGTGCTCGACCTGCAACGGCCAGGGTCAGGTGCGGATGCAGCAGGGGTTCTTCTCGATCCAGCAGACGTGCCCGCGCTGCCACGGCACCGGCAAGATGATCGCCGAACCGTGCGGCGCGTGCCAAGGCGCGGGCCGGGTGAAGACCCAGAAGACGCTCTCCGTGAAGATCCCGGGCGGCGTCGACGAGGGCGATCGGATCCGGCTCGCGAACGAGGGCGAGCCCGGCATGAACGGCGGCCCCCCTGGCGATCTGTACGTCCAGATCCGGATCAAGCCTCACGCGGTGTTCCAGCGCGACCACGACGACCTGCACTGCGAGATGCCGATCGCTTTCGCGGCCGCTGCGCTCGGCGGCGAGATCGACATCCCGACCCTCGACGGCGCGGCGAAGATCAAGGTTCCCGCCGAGACGCAGAGCGGCAGGGTGTTCCGTTTGCGCGGCAAGGGCATCAAGGGCGTGCGCTCCAGCACGCACGGCGATCTGTTCTGCCACGTCGTGATCGAGACTCCGGTGAACCTGACCGAGCGCCAGAAAGAGTTGCTGCGGGAGTTCGACGCGATCACGCAGAAGCACAGCGACCGTCACAACCCGCGCGCGAAGTCGTGGATGGATAAGGTGCGGGAGTTTTTCGCGTCCTGATCGCCGGCCCCGGCTCCGGGGCGTTGCTTTCCTGCAACTGATAAGCCGCGATCCACGCCGGTAAATGATGCCGGTCGCCTGGGGTCGCTGGATTGGACCGAACGTGAACCTCGCGTACCCAGGCGCTGCCACCATCGATCCGAGGCGACAAGCCCCGAATACTCGCGGGTCTCGATCATCGGCGGGCCGAAGTTCAGGGTCGCGCGCGCCCGTGCCGGGCGCCCCGCACGGTTCGAGCGTTCAGCCTGAGCCTCCCGTGAGGTTTTTGCACCCCCCCCTTGCGCCGGGCCCCCAGATCGGCAATTCTTCCTGGACCGACGCGGCATTAGACGCGATTCTTTGCGCCTAATCTGAGCTGGTTTGGAGGAGCCCCCATGCACCGCAGAACATTCGTTGCCGTCGCCTTGGCCACCGCGTTCGCCCTGCCGGCGTTCGCCCAGAGAGACCCCGGCGGCCCGATCGTGATCGGCCAATCGGTGCCCCTCAGCGGCTCCAACAAGGAGCTTGGCGAGGACATCCGGGAAGGCGCCCTCGCGTACCTCAAGAAAGTGAACGATGCCGGCGGCGTTAACGGCCGCAAGATCGAGTTCGTGTCGCTCGACGATGCGAACGACACCAAGAAGTCCGAAGCGAACACCAAGACGCTGATCGACCAGGGTGTGATCGCCCTATTCGGTTACGGCAGCGCGACGCTCAGTCAGCCTGCGCTCCCGAGCGTCGAGGCGGCGCGCATCGCGTTCGTCGCGCCGTTCACCGGGGCCGACCCGATGCGCAAGTTCAACCGCTTCGTCTACAACCATCGCGCAAGCTACGCCGACGAGATGGAGAAAGTCGTCGACCACTACACGACGTTCGGCATCAAGCGCTTCGCGATCGTCCACTACGAGGATGCGATCGGCAAGGCGAACTACGGCGCCGTGGAGCGCGCGCTGAAAGCGCGCAACCTCAGCGTGGTCGCGGTCGCGTCGCTGCAGCGGACGCAGACCGACATCAGCAAGGACGTCGCGAAGGTAATGCAGGCCAACCCCGACGTCGTGATCACCACGACGCTCTACAAGCACGCCGCGGATTTTGTCAAGCTGTCGCGCAAGCAGGGCTCGGGCGCGCAGTTCATCAGCAACTCGTTTCCCGGCTCGACGTCGCTCGCCGGGGCGCTCGGCGCCGAGGGTCTGGGCGTAGCGATGGCCCAGGTCGTGCCGACCGTGTCCAAGCGCTCGATCCCGATCGTCAAGGAGTACCAGGATGCGGTCGAGAAGCTGAAGGGCAAGAAGGACTACTCCTTCCAGGCGCTCGAGTCCTACATCGCGATGAAGGTGCTCGTGGAGGGCATCCGCCGCGCCGGTCCGCAGCCGACGCGCGAGAAGCTGCTGCAGGCGCTCGACACGATCCAGAACTACGATCTCGGCGGATACATCGTCAATTTCACGCCGAGCAACCACAACGGCAGCAGCTACGTCGGCCTGACCATCCTCGGACGCGACCTCGCGTTCAAGGACTGAGCGGGCACGCCCGCAAGGCAGGAACGGGCGCCGATCGGCGCCCGTTTTCGTTTGACGGCGGCTACGCGCGCCGCCAGGTGGTCCCGGCCGGACCGTCCTCGAGCACGATCCCGGCGTCGAGCAGCGCCTTGCGGATACGGTCGGCTTCGGCGAAGTTCTTTGCCTTTCGCGCTGTGACTCGCTTTTCGATGAGCCCGTCAATTTGAGCTTTGGTAAGGACGCCCACCGAGCCTTGTCCGCTTAGGACAGACTGACCTGTCGACTCAACCGTAACGTCTCCCTTTAGATGGTCATCCGCATCCCGCTGGAGCAAACCCAATACGCCGCCGAGCGCGCGCAGCAGTTCTGCCGATTCTACTGATCCCGAATTCGCAGCCTTCGCAAGCTCGGAGAGCATCGCAAGCGCTTCCGGCGTATTGAAGTCATCGTCCATCGCCGCCTTGAACCGCGCCGCACGAGACTCTGACCAATCGATTGCGGGAACGGTAAGCGGTGCGCGCCTAAGCGCCGTATAAAGACTGTTCAGACGGTTCCGCGCCTCGGCAAGGTGCTTGTCGGAGTAATTAAGCGGACTCCGGTAGTGGGCGCTGAGGATAAAGAGCCGCACTTCCTCCGGCTTGTAGCCTTTTGCCAATACCTCGCGAATGGTGAAGAAGTTGCCGAGCGACTTCGACATCTTCTCGTCGTCGACACGTACGAACCCGTTGTGCAGCCAGTAGTTCACGAACGTCTCGCCGTTGGCGCCCTCCGACTGCGCGATCTCGTTTTCGTGGTGCGGGAACTGCAGGTCCGCGCCGCCGCCGTGGATGTCGAAGTGCCTGCCGAGCAGCGTCTCGGACATCGCCGAGCATTCGATGTGCCAGCCCGGCCGCCCGCCGCCGTATTGCGACGGCCACGCTGGCTCGCCCTCTTTCGCGCGCTTCCAGAGCACGAAGTCGAGCGGGTCCTGCTTGCCCTGGTCGACTTCCACCCGCTCACCGGCGCGCAGCTCGTCCAGCGATTTGCCGGAAAGCCTTCCGTACCCCGGGAACTTGCGCACCGCGTAGTTCACATCGCCGCTCGCCGCGCGATAGGCGAGACCGTTCGACTCGAGCGCGCCGATCATCGAAAGCATCTGCGGGACGTACTGGGTCGCGCGCGGCTCGTGGTCCGGTGGCTGGATGCCGAGGGCACGCTCGTCTTCGTGCATGAATCCGATGAACCGCTCGGTGAGCGCGCCGATCGTCTCCTTGTTTTCGACGGCGCGCCGGATGATCTTGTCGTCGATGTCGGTGATGTTGCGGACGTAGGTCAGCTGGTAGCCGCTCGCCCGCAGCCACCGCTGCACGACGTCGAACACCACCATGACCCGCGCGTGTCCGATGTGGCAATAGTCGTAGACGGTCATGCCACACACGTACATGCGCACGCGGCCGGGTTCGATCGGGACGAAGTCCTGCTTGCTGCGCGTCAGCGTGTTGTAGAGCTTGAGCATGTCGGAACCGACGTTGGGAGCGCGGCGCCGGCGCGCTGCAGGAAGGCCCTTTGCCTGTTGGCGGCCCGGGCTTCTTGCTAGAATTCAGCGCCTTGGAATTGCGCCGCAGTATAGCCCACAATGCGCCCCGCACCCATCATCGCCGCCCTGCTCGCCGCGCTCGCGCTCGCGGTCCACGCGCAGGTGGACGACTTGCGCGAAGCACGCGCTGCGCTGCGCACGGGCAACGCTTCCGGCGCGCTCGCGGCGGTGGACAAGCACCTCGCAGCGAAGCCGCAGGACGCCGACGGGCGATTCCTGCGGGGCGTGATCCTGACGGAGCTCGCCCGACCCGACGAGGCCTTCCAGGTGTTCCTGGTGCTCACGCAGGATTACCCGGAACTGCCCGAGCCCTACAACAACGTCGCGGTCCTCTACGCCGCGCGCGGCGAGTACGAGCGTGCGCGCGCGAGCCTCGAGATGGCGATCCGCGCGAAGCCCGACTACGCGACCGCGTACGAGAACCTCGGCGACGTCTACGCGCGGCTGTCCGCACAGGCTTACGAGAAAGCGGCGCAGTTCGATGCGCGCAACCGCAATGCCACCGCCAAGCTCGCGCTCGCGCGCGAGCTCGTGGGGTTCGCCCCGCAGAAGAAACCCGACGCTCCGGCGCCGAAGTAACCCGACGAAAGGAACCGCTTTGCGCAAACTGCTCGCCCTGCTCGCCCTGTCTACCCTCGCGACCGAAGCGGCGTTCGCCGCCGATCCGCGCGTCGAGCTCAAGACCAATCGCGGCGCGATCGTCATCGAGCTCAACCAGGCGAAGGCGCCGAAGACGGTGGCGAACTTTCTCCAGTACGTGAAGGACGGGCACTACAACGGCACGGTCTTCCACCGCGTCATCGACGGCTTCATGGTCCAGGGCGGGGGCTTCGACAAGGACATGAAGCAGAAGCCGACCCGTGCCACGATCGAGAACGAGGCGGCGAACGGCCTGAAGAACGACTACGGCACGATCGCCATGGCGCGGACGCCGAATCCGCACTCGGCGAGCGCCCAGTTCTTCATCAACCTGAAGAACAACGAATTCCTCAACTTCCGCGAGGCGACGCCGCAGGGCTACGGCTACACGGTGTTCGGGAAAGTGGTGTCCGGCATGGACATCATCGACAAGATCGCCAAGGTTCCCACGGGCAATGCCGGCCCGCACCAGAACGTCCCGCGCGAGCCGGTCATCGTGGAGTCCGCCACCATCCTGCCGGCCAAGTAAGGAGACCGCCATGGTCAAGCTGCACACGAATTTCGGTGTCATCACGCTCGAACTCGACGCGGCCAAAGCGCCCGAGACGGTGAAGAACTTCCTCGCCTACGTCGAGAGCGGCCACTACGCCAACACGATCTTCCACCGCGTGATCGACGGGTTCATGGTCCAGGGCGGCGGGTTCGAGCCGGGCATGAAGCAGAAGCCGACGCGCGCGCCGGTCAAGAACGAGGCGACGAACGGTCTCAAGAACGACCGCTACACCGTCGCGATGGCGCGCACCAACGACCCGCACTCGGCCAGCGCGCAGTTCTTCGTCAACGTGAAGGACAACGACTTCCTGAACCACACCGCCCCGACGCCGCAGGGCTGGGGCTACTGCGTGTTCGCGAAGGTGGTCGAGGGGCAGGACGTCGTCGACCGGATCAAGGCCGTGAAGACGGGTCGCAGCGGCATGCACCAGGATGTCCCGCAGCAGGACGTGATCCTCGAGCGGGCCGAAGTCGTCTAGCCGCGGCGCAACGGGCTCCGCCGCCGTCGTGGAGCGCCCGGCGCTCTTCGTCTCCGACCTGCACCTCTCGCCCGAGCGGCCGGACATGGTCGCCCGGTTCCTGCGCTTCCTCGCCGCGGAGGCGCGCACCGCTTCGGCGCTCTACATCCTCGGGGATCTCTTCGATCACTGGATCGGCGACGACGACGCCGACGAGCCCTTCAATCGCGAGGTGCTCGAAGCACTCGCAGCGCTCGCCGCGACCGACGTCGAGATCTCCCTCCAGCACGGCAACCGCGATTTCCTCGTGAGCGGTCGCGCCGCGCAGCGCGGCGGTCTGCGACTCATCCACGATCCGACGGTCCGGGACCTGTTCGGCACGCGCACGTTGCTGATGCACGGCGACACGCTCTGCACGGACGATGTCCGCTATCAGCGCTTTCGCGCGCGTGTCCGGCGGCCGATCGTGGTGCGCACCTTCCGCGCGCTGCCGCGCGGCGTGCGACGCGCGATCGTCGGCGGCCTGCGCTCGGTGAGCGAGTCCGAGAAGGGCGTGAAGACGCCGGAGATCATGGACGTCAGCGTCGCCACGGTGGAGGCGGCGCTGCGCACGCACGGCTATCCGCGGCTCATCCACGGGCACACGCACCGCCCCGGACGCCATGTCCACGCGCTCGACGGCCAAACCTGCGAGCGGTGGGTGCTGGGCGATTGGTACCAGCGCGCGAGCTATCTGCGCTGCGATGCGCGCGGTTGCGCTGCGGTCGCGCTCGACTGAGCCGGCCAGGAAAACCCTGATTTATTCGACGAATGAAGCAGCGCCCCTCCTGAAGCAGGGGGGGCAAAGGGGGAGGCATCCCCCTTTCTTCCGGCATTCCCTAGACGTCCAGCCCGCGCGCGAGGTCGGCCTTTAGATCCTCCACCGACTCGAGTCCGACCGCGACGCGCACGAGCCCGTCGCCGATCCCTGCGGCCGCGCGTGCTTCGGCATTAATGCGGCCGTGGGTCGTCGTTGCAGGATGGGTGATGGTGCTTTTGGTGTCGCCCAGGTTGGCGGTGATCGAAATGAGCCGCGTCGCGTCGATCACGCGCCAAGCCGCCTCGCGCCCGCCGCGGACGTCGAAGGAGACGATCGCGCCGCCCGCGGTCTGCTGGCGCATCGCCAGTAGGTGCTGCGGGTGAGAATCGAGCCCGGGATAGTAGACGCGCTCGACGCGCGGATGCGCTTCGACCCAGTGGGCGAGCTCGAGCGCCCGTTCCGACTGCGCGTCCATCCGGATGCGCAGAGTCTCCAGGCCTTTCAGCAGCACCCAGGCATTGAACGGCGAGAGGCTCGGGCCCGCAGTGCGCAGGAACGGGAACACGCCGTCCATGACGAGCTCGCGCCGACCGACCACCGCCCCGCCGAGCACCCTGCCCTGCCCGTCGAGATACTTGGTGGCCGAGTGGATCACCAGGTCCGCGCCGAGCGCAAGCGGCCGCTGCAGCGCCGGCGTGCAGAAGCAGTTGTCCACCGCGAACACGGCCCCCGCACGTTTCGCGACGCCGGCGAGCGCGTTGATGTCGGCGACCTCGGTCAGCGGATTGGACGGCGTCTCGAGAAACAGCAGCCGCGTCGTCGGCCTCACCGCACGCGCCCAGGCAGCGGGGTCGCCGCTCGAGACGAACGTGGTCTCGACGCCGAACTTTCCGAGCACCGTGGTGAAGAGCTGGACCGTCGCACCGAAGATGCTCGACGACGAGACGAGATGGTCGCCGCTCTTGAGCAGGCCCATGGCGCAGGCGAGGATCGCGGACATGCCGGAAGCGGTCGCGACGCACGCCTCGCCGCCCTCGAGCGCGGCTAGGCGCTCCTGGAACGCCGTCACCGTCGGGTTGCTGAAGCGCGAGTAGACGTAGCCCGGCTCTTCGTTCGCGAACCGCGCCGCCGCCTGGGCGGCGCTCCGGAACACGAAGCTCGAGGTCAGGTACAGCGCCTCCGAGTGCTCGTTGAATTCGCTGCGATGGATCCCGGCCCGGACGGCCTGGGTGTCGAAATGGAAATGTTCGCTCATGCTCACACCTTGCCCAAGTGCTTCGCAGCCGTCCCGCCGTCGTGATTCGACGGATTCGGCGCGAAGCCACCCTAACAGCGGGCCGATCGGGTGCTTGCGAGGCCCGCGGTCCCAAAAAAGCAAAACCCGTTTTGGCTTGCTCAGCTCAAAACGGGTTGCCCACGCTTTAGCCGAATTTGTTTGTCGCGCAGCCTCTCTCAAGGGACCGCGGGCGCCCGCAAGGTCGGGTAGGGACAGCCCGTTACCGGGCCATCCCCCCCTAAGAACCGAACGTGCGAGTTTCCCCGCATTCGGCTCAAGCCTCTGACAGGCCTAGCAAAGCCAAGCTGGCAGCTTACCGCATCTCATCCGTAATGCGCCTGCAAGTGGCAGGTCTGGTGCAACAACACCAAGTTCGACGACTGTTCCGTCCCACCCAAATGACGCGGGTGGATATGGTGAGCATCAAAGGTCTCATCGAAAGCGATGAGCTGCTCACAAACCGGACATCGACCGTCCTGGCTCAACCACAACCGCGCGAGCCGCTTACGCAGCACGGCGGACCTGATCATTCTAAGCCTCACTCGTTCTTCGAGCTTCGGCTCCCACTCCGGATGGAACGGGTTGAGCGCCCCTTCCACCTTCTTGTGGATGACGACCTTGGTGGCTGCTGCCTTGTACAACCGGACGACGATACGTCCCCGTTCGGTGTCGACAGGCGCATGGAACACCCAGCGTCGCGAGCCTTCGTGGGCGAAGTAACGTTGCTTGACCCACTTCAGGCCTTTGCGAGGATGTCGCCGCTTTGCCCATCTCCACAGCATCCGCCACACGCGAAAATCCACCGCAGAGTACGTCTCCTTGGCGTTGACCGTCTTGTGATACTCCGCCCAACCCTTGATGACCGGATTGAGCAGCGCGATCAGGTTGACCGTCTTCGCCGCCTTATTGCCCCGGATGATCCCCCGGACCTTCTCCAAGACCGCTTTCACGTTCTTCTTCGAAGGCCTGATGATCAGCTTGTCCTTGAACTTCCGGACGTGCTGACCCAGGAAATCGAACCCTTCCTCGACATGCGTGGTCCTCGTCTTCGTGGGGGAAAGTCGCAGCCCCCGCTCGGCCAAGAACGCTTCCACCAACGGCCTCACCGCCTGCTCCAGCAACTCTTTCGAGCGGCCGGTGATGATGAAGTCATCGGCATACCGGATCAGGTTCACCTTGTTGCTGTTGCGCTTGCCGAAATGTTTCGTCAGCAGTCGCTCCAGCCCGTCGAGGGCCATGTTCGCCAACACGGGCGAGATCACGCCTCCCTGCGGTGTTCCCTCCTCGGTTGCATGCAACCGGTGCAACTCAACATACCCCGCCTTCAGCCACTTGCCGAGCACCGCCCGATCCATCGGGATGTGCTCAAGCAGCCACGGGTGGCTGATGTGGTCGAAACAACCTTCGATGTCCGCCTCAAAAATCCACTGCGCGCTCGCGCGCTGACTCAGCACCGTCCGGCACTGCTTCATCGCGTCCGCCGCACAGCGATAGGGACGAAACCCGTAGCTGTTCACATCGGCTCGCGTCTCGGCCACCGGTTCCACCGCCAAGAGGTAGAGCGCCTGCATCGCGCGGTCCCTCAACGTCGGGATCCCCAGCGGCCGTTGCTTGCCGTTGGACTTCGGGATGTACACCCGCCTGAGCGGCAGGGGTTGGTACCCGCGCCGCCCCAGCTCAGTCACCCCACGGGCTTTCGACTCCGGCGTGGACCACAACACCTTGTCCACCCCAGCGGTCTTCTTCCCGCGATTCTCGGTCACTCGTCTGACGGCCAATGCCTTGCCGCTGAACGAGCGGGTCAGGAACCGTTGCAGGGCTTTCACCCTGCGCCAATCCCCTTCCTTCGCTGCCTGAGCGATGCGTACCTGCAGGTTCCGAACGTTCCGCGTCGTCCTGGCCCAATCGATGCCGTGCCAGTCCAACCGGTTCGCGGAAGACGCAGACGCAGGCCGCGCGACTAATTGCTTCTCGTCGTCGAACTGCATTCTCACTTGCTCTCTCCCATGAACGGAGCCCAGAACGGAGACGCAACTCGCCCCTTGCGGGGAGCAATCGCGTTCCCCGCGAGGGTGTTTCACCAGAACTTCTACCGGCTCATCGCCCGTAGAGACCACGTGGAAGTGGGCCCGCTTTCGCGTGGGGTGACGTTGAAACCCTATCCAGGCCATTACAGCCCGGCGTTCGCTTGCTCCACGATCCTCTACCCGCATTGTTAACAGCCTCTCTTGCGATCAGCTTGCCGAGGAGTCAGACAACCTCATCGGCGGCAATACGGGCTTACCCAGTTCCATGCCAGCGATACGAACAGCGTAGGTCCTGCCTCTCCACCGGTGGTGCTCATGTCGACGTGTCCCCGTCACAGAAAGAGACAACCGACCACGTACCATTTTGGTTAGGGCGTAATCCACTGCGCCCGCCCCGCTTTGATAACGGTGTTTATCAGCAGTTCACGTGTGTTGACCCTACTGCTCAAGCCTGGCCCCTTGTCCGCGTGCAACTCGCGAACGCGTGCGCACTCCTCACGGAACACGCGCATCGTCAAGACGATGAGGCTTTGTCGGGGCGCTTCGCACGCAACGGTTACCCGTCACGCACTGCCCGTAGGCTACGCTCGGTCGAACGAACGGTTCCGTTCCGTACAGCACCGTACAAGACGGTGCAGAACGGTGGAACAATCTCCGGCATGGCTTACGCCACGCTAATGTTTGGTCGAATGACCAAACGACTCAGGTACTTCACGCTACCTTTTTATGTATTCACACCGGCTCATAAAAGCCCGGAGGGTCGGGTAGCTTCCCTATTAGCGCGACCACTGGTCGCAGTCGGGTAGGGACAGCCCGTCACCGGGCCATCCCCCCTAAGAACCGAGCGTGCGAGTTTCCCCGCACTCGGCTCAAGCCACTACCAAGCCTAGCAAGCTAGGCCGGCGAGATACTCTTCGCCTTGGCGATCCAACACCGCAGGTCTCGACCAGTCTCGGCCTCGTGATGACGACCGACACCGTGGAAGACGCAGATGCCAGTGTCCGGACGAACCTTCTCGCCCTCGACTGACACTCTCACTTGCTGTCTCCCGCGAACGAGATCCCAGCAAGTAGACGCACCCCTCCCCTTGCGGGGAATGCGCGTCCCCCCGCAAGGGTGGTTCGTCGAAACTTCTACAGGCTTCACGCCCGTAGTCACCACGTGGAAGTGGGCCCGCTTTCGCGTAGGGTAACGTCTAAACCCCTATCCGGACGATTACAGCCCGGCCTTCGCTTCTTCCACGATCCTCTACCCGCACATCCGACAGCGTCTCTTGCGATCGGCCTGCCCATTAACGACTTGGGCGAACATACGGGCTTACCCAGTTCCACATCGGCAACACGAACAGGTTAGGTCCTGCCTTTCCACCGGTGGCGCTTCACGTCGACGTGTCCCATTACAGGACTGGGACAACCAGCCACGTACCGTTTTGGTCAGGGCGTGCTTCGCTGTCTCCACCCAGCTTTGATAACGGTGGTTACGGCAGTTCACATGTGTTGACCCTACTGCTCAGCCTGGCCCCTTGTCCGCGTACAGCTCGCGAACTCGTGCGCGGTCCTCACGGAACACGTACATCGTCAAGACGATGAGACTTTGTCAGGGCGCTTCGAACGCGACAGTTACCCGTCGCGCACTGCCCGTAGGCTACGCTCGGTCGAACGAACGGTTCCCTTCCGTGCAGCACCGTACACAACAGCGCAGAACGATGGAACAATTGCCGACGTGGCTTTCGCCACGCTCATGTTTGGTCGAATGACCAAACGACTCGGTAACGCTACCTTTTTATGTGTTTTACACCGGCTCTTACAGGCCCGGAGGGGCGGGTAGCTTCCCTCTTAGCGCGACCACTGGTCGCACCCTGTGCTTCAAATCGGCGCTGGGCGAAACCTTACCCGGTCGGCACGCGGCGGTCAAGGCTCGGGAACGCCCGCCTCGTCAAGCGGCCAAATTGATGTCGGCTGAAGTGGCGTCGTCGGCCTCGTCCGGGCTCTCCTGCCGTTTGTCGTCGCGACGCGTCTCGACGGCGGCCAGGTATTCCGACGTCACGTCGCCGGTAATGTAATTGCCGTCGAAGCACGAGGTCTCGAAGTGTCGCAGCGCCGGATTCGCCTGCCGGACGGCTGCACGCAGCGCATCGAGGTCCTGATAGATCACCGCATCGGCGCCGATGACCTGCGCGATCTCGTCCTCCGTGCGTCCGGTGGCGATCAGCTCCGTGCGCGTCGGCATGTCGATGCCGTAGACGTTCGGGAAGCGCACCGGCGGCGCCGAGGAGGCGAAGAACACCTTGTTGGCGCCGGACTCGCGCGCCATCTGCACGATCTCGCGGCTGGTCGTGCCGCGCACGATCGAGTCGTCGACGATCAGCACGTTCTTGCCTTTGAACTCGAGCGAAATCGCGCTCAGCTTCTGCCGCACCGACTTCTTGCGGATCGTCTGGCCCGGCATGATGAACGTCCGGCCGACGTAGCGGTTCCGGACGAACCCTTCGCGATAGGTCACACCGAGCCGCGTCGCGAGCTGCAGCGCGGACGGGCGGCTCGTGTCCGGGACCGGGATCACCACGTCGACGTCGAGGTTGCGGTACTGCCGCCCGATCTTGTCGGCAAGCTGCTCGCCCATGCGCAACCGCGCCTCGTAGACGGAGACGCCGTCCATGAGCGAGTCGGGGCGCGCGAGGTACACGTGCTCGAAGATGCAGGGCGAGAGCACCGGCGTCGCGGCGCACTGCCGGCTGAAGAAGTTCCCCCCCTCGTCGAACAGGATCGCCTCGCCGGGCGCGACATCGCGCACCACCGTGAAGCCGAGCGAGTCGATCACGACGCTCTCGGAGGCGACGACCCACTCCGGGCCGGTGTCGGTGTCGTTGCGCCCGATGATGAGCGGACGGATGCCGAACGGATCGCGGAAGGCGAGGACGCCCGCCCCGGCAATCATCGCGACCACCGCATAGGCGCCGCGGCAGCGACGGTGCACGCTGGCGACGGCAGAAAAAATGGTGTCCGGATCGAGCCGCGGTCCGCGCGCCGCCTGTTCGAGCTCGTGCGCGAGCACGTTGAGCAGCACCTCGGAGTCGGAGTTGGTGTTGATGTGCCGCAGATCGGTGCGGAACATCTCCTGCTTGAGCTGCTCGGCGTTGGTGAGGTTGCCGTTGTGCCCAAGGACGATCCCGAACGGGGAGTTGACGTAGAAGGGTTGCGCTTCGCCGCTCGAGAACGCCGATCCGGCGGTGGGGTAACGGCAGTGCGCGATGCCGAGGTGCCCCGCCAGCGACCGCATGTCGCGAGTGCGGAACACGTCGCGCACCAGGCCAGGGCCCTTGTGCATATGCAGCCGCTGGCCGTCGCTCGTGACGATTCCGGCCGCGTCCTGGCCGCGATGCTGCACGAGCAGCAGCGCGTCGTAGAGCAACTGATTCACGGGCGTCTTGGAGATCGCGCCTACGATCCCGCACATGACTTCACCTCACCGGTCGTAGCGTACCCGAGCCGCCAGCGGCGCGGGCAGATAAGGCTTCAGCGCCACCACGCTGGTTTCCAGCGGCCCGCTGAGCGCCGCCTCGCGCCAGAACGGCTCCCTGGGCAAGGCGGTCAGGCCGGCGGCGAGCACCGACAGCACTGAAATGAGGGCGCCGCGTGCGAAACCGAAGACCCCGCCAAGGGTCCGGTCGGCGAGCCCCAGCCCGGCCACCCGGAAGACCTTCGCGAGCAGGATCCCGGCAATGCTGCAAGCGATCAGGACCACGACGAAGATCACGACACCCGCGGCCGCCGACCGCACGAAGGGCGTCGCGGAGCTCGCGGGAAGCAGTTTTCCGGCTTCGCCCGCGAAGAGCATCGCCGCGACGAACGCGGCCACCCAGCCGCCCAGCGCGAAGACCTCGCGTACGAAGCCCCGCCAGACGCCGATCAGGACGGAAACGGCGAGCACGGCAATGACGGCATAGTCGAACCACGTCATTGCCGCGCGATGACCGGGCCGGGTGCGAGCCCGATGCCCTTCAGCTGCTCGCGCGCCTGCTCGGCCGCTTCCCGGGTCGGATACGGTCCGGCCCGAACGCGGGTCTGGTCGCCGCCCGCCACCGGCACGCTTTCGGTGTAGTGCCTGACGCCGGCCTTCGCGAGCCGTGCCTCGAGCTTCTTCGCGTTCTCCCGGTCCGCAAATACGCCGAGCTGAACGACGAACCCTTCTGCATTCAGGATCGCCTCGGCGCGCTTCGAATCAGCGCCCTTCGCAGCCGGTGCCGCGCGCGCGACGGCATCGGCTTTGGTCGCCGGACGGGGCGCCTCGGCTTTGGATTTCTCCGCGGCGGGCGGTGGCGGGAGGTTCGCCTCGGCCGCAGGCGGCACGTCGGGCTTGGCCGGTGCAGCGGCGACATCGGGCGCTTTGGCCACCGCGGGGGGCTTCAGGCGGTTCGTGTCTTGCGGCGGGATCTCGACTTTCAAGTCGGTCGTGACCGGCCGCGGCTCGAGATCCATGATCCACGGCGGCACGATCACCAGCGCAAGCACGAGCGCAATCGCGCCGATCAAGCGCCGGCGCGCCCGGCGCCGCAAGTCGAGCGCGGCGTCGTTATCGGCCATCGGAACGTCGGGAAGGGGCGGCGCGAGCTGCCATCACATCCGCCACGGTATAGAAGGAACCGAACACAATAATTCTATCACCTTGCCCTGCGGCACCCTCGGCCGCAGCGAGCGCCGCGCGCGGACTCGCGAACCGCTCCACGACCGCACCGGGGCGCGTGGCTTCGATCGCCCCGGCGACCTCCTCGGCCGTCGCGCCGCGCGGATTGTCCAGGGTCGCTGCATACCAGCGGTCGATCCGACTGACAAGCGGGCCGATCACCCCCGCGAGGTCCTTGTCGCGCAGCATCCCTACGACCGCCGCGGTCCGCCGGAAGGCCCCCATGTCGGCAAGGTTGGCTGCCAGGACTCCAGCGGCCTGAGGGTTGTGCGCGACGTCGAGAATCACCACTGGCCGCCCCGGGAGCACCTGGAAGCGGCCGGCCAGTTCGACCCGCGCGAGCCCGTCGCGGATCGCCTGCGCCGCCAACGGAAGGAGGTTGCGCAGACTGTCGAGGGCGGCGATGGTCGTCGCCGCGTTGCCGAGCTGACTCACGCCGCGGAGGGCCGGGTGCGCCAAACCGCCCCGCGTACCGCCCGGGCCCCAATAACGCCACTGCTGCCGGTCGGCTTCGTAGCCGAAATCCCGCCCGATGCACCACAGAACGGCCCCGATCGCACGCGCATGGTCGATCACCGCGGCCGGCGGCGCAGTGTCTCCGACAATCGCGGGGCGGCCGTGGCGAAAGATATGCGCCTTCTCCCATCCGATGCGCTCGCGCGAGTCGCCGAGGTACTCCATGTGGTCGAGGGCCACGCTCGTCAGCACCGCGCAGTCCGGCTCGAATGCATTGACGGCATCCAGCCGGCCGCCCAGACCAATCTCGAGCACGAGCACGTCCGCGCGCGCGCGCGCGAACGCGACCCACGCGGCGAGCGTTCCGAATTCGAAGTACGTGAGCGGCGTGTCACCCCGCGCCTGCTCCACCGCGGCGAATGCCGCAGCGAGCGGCGCGTCGTCGATCTCCCGGCCGGCGATGCGCACGCGCTCGTTGTAGCGCAGCAGGTGCGGCGAGGTATAGCAGCCGACCCGATAGCCGCCCGCACGCAGGATGGCCTCGAGCATTGCGCACGTCGAACCCTTCCCGTTCGTGCCGCCCACGACGAGGATCGGGCAGAACTTGGGCGTCGCGAGCCGCTCCAGCACGACGTGCACGCGCTCGAGCCCGAGGTCGATCGTCCTGGAGTGTAGCCGCTCGACGTAGGCGAGCCAGCCGGCCAGATCGGCGGGAAGCGTCATCGGGCGGCGGCCCTCGTGTCGCGGACCGCGCGTCGTGGGATCAGCTGCCCGGGGGCGGCAGCCGCATCAGGAGCGTGATGAGCGACGCGATCTGGTCGCGCATCTGACGCCGGTCGACGATCATGTCGATCGCCCCTTTTTCGAGCAGGAACTCGGCGCGCTGGAATCCCTCGGGCAGCTTCTCGCGCACCGTCTGCTCGATCACGCGCGGGCCGGCGAAGCCGATGAGCGCCTTCGGCTCGGCGATCACCGCGTCGCCGAGCATCGCGAAGCTCGCGGAAACGCCGCCCATCGTCGGGTCCGCCAGCACGGAGATGAAAGGCAGGCGATGCGCGGCGAGCTGCGTGATCGCGGCGGTGGTCTTCGCCATCTGCATCAGCGAGAGCAGGCCCTCCTGCATGCGCGCACCGCCGGTCGCGGTGAAGCACACGAACGGGAGGTTCTGGTCGAGGCAGGCGTGCACGCCCCGCACGAAGCGCTCGCCCACCACGGCGCCCATCGAGCCGCCCATGAAGTCGAACTCGAAGGCGGCCGCAACCAGCGGCACGTTGCGCACCGCGCCCTGCATCACCACCAGCGCGTCGCTCTCGCTGCTCGCCTTGGCCGCTTCCTCGAGCCGCTCCGTGTAGCGGCGCGAGTCCTTGAACTTGAGCGTATCCACCGGCAGGATCTCGGCGCCGATCTCGTAGCGGCCCTCGGGATCGAGGAAGAAGTCTAGCCGCGCGCGCGCCCCGATCCGATTGTGATGCGCGCACTTCGGACAGACGCCCGCGTTCTTCTCCAGATCGGTGGTGTAGAGAACGGCGTCGCACGACGGACACTTCGACCACAGCCCCTCGGGGACCTGGCGGCGCGCGGTGCCCTCGGCCCGCTTGATCTTTGGCGGCAGGAGCTTTTGGAGCCAACTCATCGGATCCCCTCGGCGCTGCGCACCCAGGATTCGCCCTTGCGGCGGCCCGGCGCGCTCATGCGGTCTTCGCGACGGCCGCCGGCTGGTCGAGCGCCGTGCGGATCGAGGCGAGGAACGCGCCGGCCCGCGCAAGCACGGCCCCGGGGCCTGCCCGCTCCATCTCCTCGATGAGCGCGCTGCCGATGATCACCGCGTCCGCGCTGGCGCCGATCGCACGGGCCGTCGCGCCGTCGCGGATCCCGAATCCGACGCCAAGCGGAAGTTGCGTCCTGCGCCGGATCGCGCCGAGCTTCGCGGAAACCTCGGCGACGTCGAGGTGGCCCGCGCCGGTGACGCCCTTCAACGACACGTAATAGATGTAACCGCTCGCGAGCCGGACGATGCTCTCGGTGCGGGCTTCGGTCGACGTCGGGGCGAGCAGGAAGATCAGGTCCATCCCGTTGCCCTTCACCAGCGCGGCGAACGGCCCGCTCTCCTCGGGCGGATAGTCGACCACCAGCACCCCGTCCACCCCCGCCGCCTTGGCGCGCGGCACGAAGGTCTCGGTCCCCATGGCCTCGATCGGGTTGGCGTAGCCCATGAGCACGACCGGAGTGCGGTCGTCGGCCTTGCGGAACTCGGCGACGGACGCGAGCACGGTGTCTAGGCTTGCGCCGCCCTTCAGTGCCCGCTCGCTCGCGCGCTGGATCACCGGGCCGTCGGCCATTGGATCCGAGAACGGCACGCCGAGCTCGATCACGTCGGCGCCCGCCCTTACTAGCGCATGCATCAGCGGCGCGGTCGCGCCGGTCGCCGGATCGCCGGCGGTGACGAACGGGATCAGCGCTTTGCGCCGCTCGCGGGCGAGGCGCTCGAAGACGGCAGGGATGCGCGACATGCCCGACCCCTCTACCACTTGATTCCGGATTTCTCGGCGACCGTGTGCATGTCCTTGTCGCCGCGTCCGGAGAGGTTCACCAGCAGGATCCGGTCGCGCGCCATCGTCGGCGCGATCCGCGCGGCGTACGCGAGCGCGTGGGCGGACTCGAGCGCCGGGATGATGCCCTCGTAGTGACAGCAGTCGTGGAACGCCTTGAGCGCCTCGTCGTCGTCCACCGTGACGTATTCGGCGCGGCCGCGTGTCCTTGAGCCAGGCGTGCTCGGGCCCCACGCCCGGATAGTCGAGGCCGGCCGAGATCGAGTGGGTCTCCACGATCTGGCCGTGCGTCGTCCTGGAGCAGATAGGTGCGGTTGCCGTGCAGCACTCCCGGCTTCCCGGCAGAGAGCGACGCCGCATGCTTCCCGCTCGCAACGCCGTGCCCTCCCGCTTCCACGCCGATCAGACGGACGCCCTCGTGCGGAATGTACGGGTAGAAGATGCCCATCGCGTTCGAGCCGCCGCCGACGCACGCGACCACCGCGTCGGGCTGGCGCCCGCACATCTTCGGCATCTGCTCGATGCATTCGCGCCCGATCACCGTCTGGAAATCGCGCACCATCATCGGATAGGGGTGCGGGCCCGCGACCGTGCCGATGATGTAGAAGGTGTCGTGCACGTTGGTCACCCAGTCGCGCATCGCCTCGTTGAGCGCGTCCTTGAGCGTCTTCGAGCCCGACTCGACCGGCACGACCGTCGCGCCGAGGAGCTTCATGCGGTAGACGTTCTGCGCCTGGCGCTTCACGTCCTCGGAGCCCATGTACACGACGCACTCGAGACCGAAGCGCGCCGCCATGGTCGCGGTCGCGACGCCGTGCTGACCCGCGCCGGTCTCGGCGATCACCCGCGGCTTGCCCATGCGGCGCGCGAGCAGCGCCTGGCCGAGCGTGTTGTTCACCTTGTGCGCGCCGGTGTGGTTGAGGTCCTCGCGCTTGAGGTAGATCTGCGCACCGCCGAGGAGGCCCGACCAGCGCTTCGCGTGGTAGATCGGGCTCGGGCGACCGACGTAGTGCTCGAGCTCGTACTCGAACTCGGCGACGAACTCGGGGTCCTTCCGGTAGCGCTCGTAGGCCGCGCGCAGCTCGTCCAGCGCGTGCACGAGCGTCTCGGCGACGAACACGCCGCCGTAGGGCCCGAAATGCCCGCGGGCATCCGGAAGGTCATACATCTGCATTGCGGACGGCCTCCATGAACGCGGCAATGCGCCGCTCGTCCTTCACGCCCTTCGCCGCCTCGACGCCGCTCGAGACGTCGACTGCCCAGGGCCGCACCCGACGGATTGCCGCGCCCACGTTTTCCGCGTCGAGCCCCCCCGACAGGATCAGTGGCCGCGCGAGCTCGCGCGGGATCAGTCCCCAGTCGAACGCCTCCCCGGTGCCGCCGTACAGTTCCTGGCGGTACGCATCGAGGAGCCATCCGGCCGCGTCGCCGAACGGTGACAGCGATTCTAGCAAATCGACACCCGGACGAACCCGCAGCGCGCGCAGGTAGGGAACGCCGAAGCCGCGGCAGAAATCGGCGGCTTCCTCGCCGTGGAACTGCAGCAGATCCGGCCGGCAGGCGCCGATCACGGCCGCCACATCGGCGGCCGCAGGATTCACGAACACGGCGACGCGCGCAACGAAGGCCGGCAAACCGGCCGCGATCTCGCGCGCACGCTCGGGTATCACGAAACGCGGGCTGGGCGGATAGAAGATGAGCCCGATCGCGTCCGCGCCGTGCTGCGCGGCGGCGAGGGCGTCGCTCACCGACGTGATGCCGCAGATCTTGACGCGCGTGCGCATGCTCAAGCCTCAGCCTCCGCACCGAGGAGCGCAAGCATAGGCGCGAAGCGCGGCAGGTTCCACCGCTCCGGATAGGCGATCGCCGTGAGATACAACCCCTCCGGGCCGAAGGTTGGCGCCGCGCGCGCGCGGTCGCGACTGACCAGAAGCTCGGTCAGCCAGCCGGCCGGCCGTGCGCCCTTACCGATCTGTACGAGGCATCCGACGAGATTGCGCACCATGTGATGCAGGAACGCGCTCGCGGTGAACGCGAACACCACGTGGTCGCCGCGCCGCTCGATCGTGATCCGGTGCAGCACCTTCACCGGCGTTTTCGCCTGGCACTCCGACGAGCGGAACGCGCTGAAGTCGTGCTCGCCCACCAGCGCGCCGGCAGCCATGCGCATCGCATCCACGTCGAGCGGGAGGTGAAACCAGCCCGACCCTGCCCGCGAACACCGCCGGGCGCACCGGGTGGTTGTAGAGCACGTAGACGTAGCTGCGGCTCGTCGCCGAGAACCGTGCGTGAAACTCGTCGTCCACGCCACAGGCCCATTGCACCGCAATTTCCTCGGGAAGATGGGCGTTCGTGCCGCGCACCCAGGCGGTCTCGGGACGCGAAGCGATGACGTCGAAGTGCGCGATCTGCCCGGTTGCATGCACGCCTGCGTCGGTGCGGCCGGCGCCGGTGACGCGCACCGCCGCCCCCGCGATCTCCGCCAGCGCCGCCTCGAGGCGGTCCTGCACCGTGTTGCCCGATGGCTGCGACTGCCACCCGTTGAACGGCCGGCCGTCGTAGGTGATCCCGATCGCGATTCGCATCTGAAGCGTCTATCCCGCGTCCGCAGCGATTCGAACCTTCCTCCGCGACGCATGGGCCGCGCCCCGGTTCACCAAACAAAGAAGGCCGCGAGAGCGGCCTTCAGGCAGGAAGCTGCGACGCGGAGTCTAGCGCAGCGCCGCGAGCATCGTGTTCGCCTGCTGCTGCTGCGCTGCGTCGCCTTCCTTCAGAACCTCATTCAGGAGTTCGCGCGCACCGTCCTTGTCGCCCATCTCCTGGTAGGCCTTGGCGAGATCGAGTTTAGTCGCGACCTCCTGCCACCCGGAGTTCACCGGCGCGCCGTCCGCTCCGGCAGGCGTGCCGAGATCGAAGCTGATTGCCGAGAGGTCGACCCCCTGCGAGGTCCCTGGGGACTTGGGTCGCTTCGGGCTTGAAGTCGAAATCGACGACGTTGGTCGGTTGCGACTGGGCCATCATCTTCGCAGTCGCGTCGAACGACGCGGGCGACCCGGCGGGCTTCGTGCCGGGCAACTCGAAATCGATCGAGAGGGCTCCTGCGTCACCCTGCGACTCGACCATATCGCTCACCGCCTTCTTGGTCGCGGCGTCCATGATGAAGGTCCCGCTCGGGGAGAAATCGCTCGCCTCGTCCGCCGGCTGCTGCGTGTCGCCATCGAGGTTCAGGTCGAAACCGAGATCGGCGGGTGCCTGGCTCGCCACGTCGAGCGCGAGGTCCGGCGCAGCGGCGGCGCCACCCCGGGTTCCTGCATCGAGGTCGAAATCGATCGACGGCGGCGCTTTTGCGGCCAAGTCGAGGGGCAGATCGGAGGCGGCGGCGGCGACGGCCGGGATCACAACGGTCGGCTGAGATCGTTCGGGAGAAGGCCCGGGCGCCCGCCGTACATCGGGTTCGCCGGATCGATCTGCTGGCCGAGGTCGACGGCCTTCGCCCAGTCGGGCCCTTGGCCACCCGAGGCCGCATAGAGCTCGCCGGCAGTGGTCTCGAACGCCTTGAGGTCCTTGCGGGCGGCGTAGATCTCGAGGAGCTTGACGCGCACCGCCTGGCGGTTCGGATCCTTCTGCAGGGCCTCTTTCAGGATCTCCTCGGCCTGCGCGTCGCGACCGTAGGCCATGTACACGTCGGCCTCGGCCACCGGATCCACTTCGTCGGTGTCGATCGCGCCGATCCCGCTCTGGCTGAAGTCGGTCTGGAGCGAGCTGCCGCCGGTGTCCACACTGCGACCCGCCCGTGGTGCCGAAAACCGAGCTCGAATCGGTCGTGGTCACACCAAGCAGGCTATTTTCCAGCTTGGCGCTGCGCTTTTTTCGCCAGAGGTATCCACCGATGAGCAGCGCGAGGATCCCTCCACCGCCGCCGGCCAGATAGAGCGGCTCGTCGAGGAGCATGTCGACGAAGCTCGGCTCGGGCGGGGAGGCGGCGGGGCGGGCTTTTTCGTTACCGCCGCCTTGGGTGCCTCGCGGCTTAGGCGCCTCGACTTTCGGCGCATCCGGTGCGGGCGCGGCCTTCGGTGCCTCGACGGGCGGCGGGGGCGCGACGACCGGCGCGGCGGCCACGGCCTCCGGTTTCGGCGCTTCAGGCTTGACGGGTTCCGCCTTTGGGGCCTCTGCCTTGGGCGGCTCCGCCTTTGCTATGGTCGGCGCGGGTGCCGCCTCCGTCTTGGGCTCCGGTGCGGCCTTTGCTGGCTCGGGCGCCTTCGCCGCTATCGGGGGCGGGGCCGCCTTCGCCGCCTGCGCCTGCTTCTGCAGATCGGCGAGCTGCTGATTCTTCAGCTCCAGAAGCTTCTGGAGGTCCTGTACGTTCTTTTCGAGAGCGACGACGCGCTCGTTCGCCTCTTTCGCCGCGCGCTCGCGGGCCGCCGTGTCGTCGGCACGGGCCATCGCGGCCGCCTTGCCGCCCTTCGCGGCGTCCGCCTTGGAGATCCGCAATTCATCCTTCGGCGCTGCTTTCGGCGCCGCCGCGGTTTCGTCGGGCTTCGCCGTGATGCGGCCCGCGGCGCGCTGTTGGGGCAGGCTCCTCACGCGGCGGTGCGCTCGCCACCGTCTGCCCGAGTCTGGCGCGGTATTCGTTGAAGTCCTGCGCCTGGGCCAGCACGATCTTGTTGGCGTCCGGAGCCGCGACCGCCTCGGCGGCCGCCCTGTCGGGGATGGTCAGGACGCGGCCGGCGCGGACCAGATTCATGTTCTTGTTGATGAACGCATCCTCGTTCGCGCGATAGAGCGCGACGAGCATCTGCTGAGCCGTCACGCCCTCCATCTTGTTGGCCGCGGCGATCTTGCCCAGCGTGTCGCCCTGCTTCACTTCGTACGTTCCGGCGACCCCGGCGGGCTCCCTGGCCAGACCGGGCTGCGCCGCATCCGGCTGTACTGGTGCCGGTGCCGGCGCCGGTGCCGCTTCCGCAGTCACGGCGGGCGGCTTCGGCGGCGCGACCGGTTGCACCTCGGGTGCGGCGACCTTGGGCGGCACGGTAATGGCCTGCGGCCCTTTGTACTCGGCCGGGTCGAGCAGGAAGGTGTACTGACGCACTAGCCGGCCCGCCGCCCAGTTCAGCTCCACGAGCACATCGAGAAACGGCTCCTCGACGGGCTGCTGGGTGGTCAACGTGATGACATATCGGTTGTCCGGCCGCCGCTGGAGTGCCGCGCGCACGTGCGAAACCATCGCGCCGTAATCGACGCCGGCCTCCTTGAACGCTTCGGGTGTCGCCATCCGGGCGGTGAGCGTGTCGCCCTCCCCGCGCTGCACGGATACCACTTCGATTTCGGCACGGAGCGGCTGGCCGAGACCCGAAAGCACGGTGAGTTTGCCAAGCCCCGCCGCCATCGCCCCGAGGGGCAAGAGGAGGAGACCCGCCATGGCGACCCGTGTCGTTTTAATGATTGAAGTTCGCACCATGCCCCCTCGGGGTCTTGGATCGAGGTAATTAAAATAGCATCAGGGAGTTAGCCATGCAAGCTAACCCTCCGCGTGAGATTGTCGCCCAAGGGAACTATTCCTCAGTGGGTTTGGATGCCCCTGCAGCGACAGGCGCGCACGGGCTGCCAGCGGGGCCCGTACGGGCCCCCGCCCGTGCAACAGCCTAGGCCGTTGCCGCCGCACGGCTTCCCGAGCGAGCGCGGCTTACGCCGTGCTCGAGAAGGATGCGCAGCATCCGGCGCAACGGCTCCGCCGCACCCCACAGCAGCTGATCGCCGACGGTGAACGCCGCCAGATACTGCGGCCCCATCGACAGCTTGCGCAGCCGTCCCACCGGGACATTGAGCGATCCGGTCACCGCGGCCGGCGAGAGCTCGCGCATGCTCGCGTCGCGCTGATTCGGGATCACCTGTGCCCAAGGGTTCGCCGCGGCGAGCATTCCCGCGATCTCGTCGAGCGGCGCATCGCGCGTGAGCTTGATCGTGAGCGCCTGGCTATGGCAGCGCATTGCCCCGATGCGCACGCAGATGCCGTCGATCGGGATCGGGCTCGCTGCACGGCCCAGGATCTTGTTGCCCTCCGCCTGGCCCTTCCACTCCTCGCGGCTCTGCCCGTTGCCCATGTCCTTGTCGATCCACGGGATCAGACTGCCGGCGAGCGGCACGCCGAAGTGCTCCTTCGGCAGCGCGTCGCAGCGCAGCGCGTCGGCCACCTTGCGGTCGATCTCCAGGATCGCGGACGCCGGGATCGCGCGAGCAGTTCCCGCGGCGACGCCGTGCGCGACACCCATCTGGGCAACCAGCTCGCGCATGTTCTGCGCGCCGGCGCCCGATGCCGCCTGGTAGGTCATCGCGGTCATCCACTCGACCAGGCCGGTCCTGAACAGGCCGTGCAGCGCCATCAGCATCAGGCTGACGGTGCAGTTGCCGCCGATGTAGTTCCTCACGCCGCTTCGCCGAGGCCGTCCTGGATCACGTGCAGATTGACCGGGTCGAGGATGATGACCGCGTCGTCTTTCATGCGCAGCGCGGACGCCGCGTCGATCCAGTAGCCGGTCCAGCCCGGCCGCGCGCAGCTTCGGGTAGATCTCGCTCGTGTAGTCGCCGCCCTGAGCAGGTGATGATCGATGTCGGTCGCACTTGAGGTCGTCGATCGACTTCGCATCCCGCAGCGGACCGGTCTCGCCGCGCCCGACGTCCGGGCCCTTGCCGCCGATGTTCGACGTGGTAAAGAACACCGGCTCGATGTGGTCGAAGTCGCGCTCCTCGCGCATGCGCTGCATCAGCACCGAGCCGACCATCCCGCGCCAGCCCACCAGAGCCACTCGCTGCATCACCGTTCCCCTGTCCGTTCCGTTCAGCCGAGCGCCGCGACCACCGCGTCGCCCATCGCGTTCGTACCGATCTTCGTCGTCCCGGCCGCGTGGATGTCGGCGGTCCGCAGACCTTGCCCCAGCACCTTCCGCACGGCCGCCTCGATACGGCCGGCGGCGGCGTCCTGATCGAGACTGTAGCGGAGCATCATTGCCGCCGAAAGGATGGTTGCAAGCGGATTCGCGACATCCTTCCCGGCGATGTCGGGCGCCGAGCCGTGGATCGGCTCGTACAACCCCTTGCCGTGCTCGTCCAGGGAAGCCGACGGGAGCATCCCGATCGACCCGGTGAGCATCGAGGCCTCGTCGGACAGGATATCGCCGAACATGTTTCCGGTGACGATCACATCGAACTGCTTCGGCGCGCGCAGGAGCTGCATGGCGGCGTTGTCGACGTACATGTGCGACAGCTCTACGTCCGGGTACTCCTTCGCGACCGCCGTGACCACCTCGCGCCACAGCTGCGAGGTCTCGAGCACATTGGCCTTGTCGACCGAGCAGAGGCGCTTCGAGCGCTTGCGCGCCGCCCGGAAGCCGGCGTGTGCGATGCGCCGGATCTCGGACTCGGCATACCGCATCGTGTCGAAGCCCTCGCGCTCGCCGCCGTCGGTACTCCCGCCTTTCACGACCCGAATCCCCCGAGGCTGGCCGAAATAGATGTCGCCGGTCAGCTCGCGCACGATCAGGATGTCCATGCCGGACACCACCTCGGGCTTCAGCGTCGAGGCGCCAGCGAGTTCCGGATAGAGGGTCGCCGGACGCAGGTTCGCGAAGAGCCCAAGATCCTTGCGCAGTCGCAGGAGCGCCTGCTCGGGGCGCTTGGCCCGCGGCAGCTGGTCGTACTGCCAGCCTCCGACCGAGCCGAACAGGATCGCGTCCGCCTCGCACGCGAGGGCGAGCGTCGCCTCGGGTAGCGGGTCGCCCGATGCGTCGTAGCCGGCGCCGCCGACCGGCGCTTCTTGCGTCTCCAGCTTCAGGCCGGCGCCCGCGAACGCGCGCAGGACTTTCAGCGCCTGCGCGACGATCTCCGGGCCAATGCCGTCGCCGGGAAGGACCGCGATCTTCACCGGGTCACCCGAACAGCCACGGCTGTTCCGCCTTGCGCCGCGCCTCGAATGCGCGGATCTTGTCGGCGTGCCGCAGGGTGAGACCGATCTCGTCCAGCCCGTAGAGCAGGCAGTGCTTGCGGAACGGATCGATCTCGAAGCGACAGACACGGCTCGCGTCCGGGTATGCAACCACCTGCTGCACGAGGTCGATCGTGAGCCGGAATCCGGGAAATGCAGCGACGTCGTGAAAGATCCGGTCCACCTCCGCGTCCGTCAGCACGACCGGCAGCAGCCCGTTCTTGAAACTGTTGTTGAAGAAGATGTCGCCGAACGACGGCGCGATCACGCAGTGGAAGCCGTAGTCGAGCAGTGCCCATGGCGCATGCTCGCGTGAGGAGCCGCAGCCGAAGTTCTCGCGCGCGAGCAGGATGGATGCCCCCTTGTAACGCGGCTGGTTCAGCACGAAGTCCGGATTGAGCGGCCGTCTCGAGTGGTCCATGCCGGGCTCGCCGATGTTCAGGTAGCGCCACGAGTCGAACAGGTTCGGCCCGAATCCCGACCGATGAATCGACTTCAGGAACTGCTTCGGGATCACCTGGTCGGTGTCCACATTTGCCCGGTCGAGCGGGGCGACGAGGCCGTTGAGGGTGGTGAACTTTGCCATGGGAACGGTGTGTCAGGCCGCGCGCGGGTGCGGAGCAGCGCGGCCGGTCGATTGGCCCCGGTCGAGCGGGGCGACGAGACCGTTGAGGGTGGTGAACTTTTCCATCGCACCTTCCTCCGCTACCGCCACTGCCGCACGTCGACGAAGTGCCCGGCGATCGCGGCCGCCGCGGCCATTTCGGGGCTCACGAGGTGCGTGCGGCTGCCCGCGCCCTGGCGGCCCTCGAAGTTGCGGTTCGAAGTCGAAGCGGAGCGCTCGCCGGGCTCGAGCCGGTCGGCATTCATGCCGAGGCACATGGAGCAGCCCGGCTCGCGCCATTCGAAGCCGGCGTCCTTGAAGACCCGGTCGAGCCCCTCCTTCTCGGCCTGCCGTTTCACGAGGCCGGAACCTGGGACGACGAGCGCGAGCCTGACGTTGGCCGCGACGCGCCGGCCGCGCACGATCGCCGCCGCCGCGCGGATGTCCTCGATGCGCGAGTTGGTGCACGAGCCGATGAATACCTTGTCGACCCGGATGTCGGTGAGCGGCGTGTTCGGCTTGAGGCCCATGTACGTCAGGGCGCGCTCGATGCCTTCGCGCCGAGTCGGGTCTTTCTCCTTGTCCGGGTCCGGCACCCGCGCATCGACCGGCAGGACCATTTCGGGCGAAGTACCCCAGGTCACTTGCGGCTTGACCTCTGCCGCAGCGAGCGTCAGCACCCGATCGAACTTCGCGTGCTCGTCGCTGCGGAGCGTCCGCCAATGCGCGACCGCGCGCTCCCACAGCTCGCCCTTGGGTGCAAACGGCCGGCCCTTGAGGTACTCGATCGTCTTCTCGTCGACCGCGACCATGCCGCAGCGCGCCCCCGCCTCGATCGACAGGTTGCACAGGGTCATGCGCGCCTCCATCGACAGGTCGCGCACTGTGCTGCCGGCATACTCGACGGCATATCCGGTACCGCCCGCCGTCCCGACTCGGCCGATGATGGCGAGCGCCAAGTCCTTGGCGGTCACACCGCGCGCGAGGGCACCGTCGACGACCACGAGCATATTGCGGGACTTCTTCGTGACCAGCGTTTGCGTCGCGAGGACGTGCTCGACCTCGGAGGTGCCGATGCCGTGCGCCAGGCAGGCGAACGCGCCGTGGGTGCTGGTGTGGCTGTCGCCGCAGACGAGGGTCATGCCGGGCAGGGTGACGCCCTGCTCGGGCCCGATGACGTGCACGATCCCCTGGTTCGGGTCGAGGAACGGGAAATACGCCTTCGCGCCGTGCGCGCGGATGTTCGCGTCGAGCGTCTCGACCTGCACGCGGGAGGTCGGATCCTCGATGCCGGCGATGCCGCGCTCCCAGCCGGTCGTCGGGGTGTTGTGATCAGCCGTCGCGACGACCGAGTCGACACGCCAGACCGGCCGGCCGGCGAGCCTAAGTCCCTCATAGGCTTGCGGGCTCGTCACTTCGTGGACGAGATGACGGTCGATGTAGAGGAGCGTGGTGCCGTCGTCTTCGGCGTGAACCGCGTGGCTGGCCCAGAGCTTGTCGTAGAGCGTTTGTGGCGCCATTGCCGATGCCATTGCGATGGTCGGGGGAAAGAGGTTGATTATAGCGAACGACCCGCCCGGAACGGCCGCCTCCTGCCGGCCCGGGCTATTTCTTGCGCGCGGCCTCGTAGAGCGGCATCACCCGCTGCGCGTACACCTCGAGATCCTTGATGCGATTCTCGGGCGACGGGTGGGTGGACAGGAACTGGGGCGGGCCGCCGTCGCCCGCCTTGGCCATTTTCTGCCACACACTGACCGCACCCCGCGGGTCGTAGCCCGCGCGCGCGGCCAGCTCGACCCCGATGCGATCGGCCTCGATCTCGTGGGTGCGCGAGTTCGGCAGCGTGAACGTCACCTGCGCCACGAGGTTGCCGAGATCCGCGCCCGCCGAGCCGACGCCCAGCACGGCCGCGCCGATGCCGACCACCGTGCTCGTCGCCATCTGCTGCGAGATGCGCTCGCGCGCATGCTCGCGCAGCGCATGCGCGATCTCGTGGCCCATGATCGCGGCGATCTCGTCGTCGGAGAGCTTCAGCTTCTCGATCAGCCCGCTGTAGACGGCGATCTTGCCGCCCGGCATGCACCACGCATTGAGCTGGTTCGAAGTGATCACGTTCACTTCCCAACGCCACCCGGAAGCGTCCGGCCGGAAGACCGTCGTTTGCGGGATCAGGCGATTGGCAATAGCGCGCACACGCTCGGTCTCCGCCGGATCGCGATTGAGTAACCCCTTCTGGCGCGCCTGCGCGACGACCTGGACGTACTGCTTTTCAGCCGACTGGTTGACCTCCCGCGACGACACCAGCATCGATTGCGACCGGTCTACGCCGACCGCGCCGGACTGGGTCGTCTTGACGGTCGCGCATCCGGCAACCAGCGACGCGGCGACTGCCGCGACCAACGCGCTGTGCAGAACCCTTGGCATACGGACGATTTCCGACGAACCGTGACAACGCGCGTGCGGCCTAGCTTGCTGACCTCGAGGTGCGCCGCAAGAGGCCGGCATGCTGCACGAGCAAGACGAGCCCGAGCCCCGCCGCAGTGCCGGCCGCAGTGTACGTCCATTGCGGCCCGATTGCCTCCCAGGCGGCGCCGCTCGCCAGCGCCCCGACGAACCCGCCGAAGCCGAATGCGGCCGAAAGGTAGACCGCCTGTCCGCGCACTTGCCGTGCGCCTGGAAACCACTGGGTGATGAGCGCCACCGACGCCACATGGCAGCTCCCGAACGTTGCGGCGTGGAGCACCTGCGCCACAG
Source organism: uncultured beta proteobacterium (assembly GCA_963747775.1). Lineage (GTDB taxonomy): Bacteria > Pseudomonadota > Gammaproteobacteria > Burkholderiales > SG8-39 > JAGVSZ01. The sequence goes on along the minus strand of CAVVGT010000006.1, from coordinate 450,595 downwards.
ACAGCGCCACGGGCGAGTCCACTGCCCAGGCAATCAGGGCGAAACGCACTACGCCGAGCGCGAAGGTCGCGATGAGGATGTCGACGGCGGCGAAGCGCTTCATCCAGGCAGGCGCGGTCATGAACACGCCGATCTCGGCCAGCACGCCGAGCGACCAAAACGCACCGATCGCGGTCTTCCCGTAGCCCGCGTCCGCGAGATAGATGCTGAAGAAGGCATAGAGCGGTCCGTGCGCCACGTTCATCAGCACGTTGGCCGCCAGCAGCACGATCACGTCGCGCCGGACGAGGAGCGGCCACACCGGCTCGTGGACGCGTTCGCCCGGCCGGGGCGTGTCGCGCAGCGTCAGGGTCAGCGCGAGCGTCACCGCGAGCGGGACCACCAGGATCCACAGCAGGTTGGCGATCGCGACGCGATCGAGAATCCAGCCCACGCCGAGCACCGCGACGATGAATCCGATCGAGCCCCAGAGCCTGATCCCGCCGTATAGCTCGACCCGATCGCGCAGCCCCGCGAGCGTGATCGCATCGAGGAGCGGCATGGTCGCGCTCGAGAAGAACGCGAACCCGGCGAGCACCAGGAACAGGCCCAGGAAGCTCGTCGTCGCAAACGCGCCAACGTAGACCGCCAGCGCGGCCGCAAGCGTTGCCTGCAGCAGGCGCGCGCGCCAGCCATGACGATCAGCGAGCGACGCCCAAAGGTGCGGCGCGCCGATGCGCATCAGCTGCATCAGCGAAAGGAGCAACCCGATCTGGAACGCGCTTTGTCCGATCGATTGCAGATACAGCGAGAAGTAGGGCGCAAACGCGCCGATATAGACGAAGTATCCGAAGTACAGCGCGGCGAGGCGCAGGTAGGGAAGCGGGACGGAGGGAGTCACGCGGTGCGGGTGGACGCCGTGCGAACGGGGCCCGATCCTCTCGCGGCGATTGTGCCGGATTCCGCGCGCCACGGCTTTGCGCACCGCTGCGCCTCCCGTAGAATCGCCGCGCGACGGCGCCGCCGACGCGAACCAGCCAAGCGAGCCACTGCGTCCTCGACAACCGTGTCCTCCACACCCGCGTCCGCCACGCCCGCCCCGCGGGCTTTTCCGTCGTACCGTCGCGCGGCGCTCTTTCTGCTATTCACCGTCTCCGGATTCGCCGGGCTCATCTACGAGTCGATCTGGAGCCACTACCTGAAACTGTTCCTCGGGCACGCGGCGTACGCGCAGACCCTGGTGCTCGCGCTTTTCATGGGGGGGATGGCGCTCGGCAGCCTGGCGGCGAGCCGGCTGTCGCGGCGATGGCGCAACCTGCTCCGCGGATACGCGATCGTCGAGGCGCTGATTGGCGTCGCGGCGCTCGTGTTCCACGACGCGTTCGTTTTCGCGACGGATGCCGCATACGCGTCGATCCTGCCCGCGCTCGGCAGCGAAGTCACCGCGGCCGGTTTCAAGTGGGCCGCCGCGGGCCTGATGATCCTGCCGCAGTCGATCGCGCTCGGGATGACGTTCCCGCTGATGAGCGCCGGCCTCCTGCGCCGCCACCCGGAACGGCCGGGCGAAGCGCTCGCGCTGCTCTACTTCACCAACAGCCTGGGCGCGGCGATCGGCGTGCTCGCGAGCGGCTTCGTCCTGATCGACGCGCTCGGGCTTCCGGGCACGATCCGCGTCGCCGGCGTCGTCAATCTGGTGCTCGCCGCGGTGGTCTGGGCGATCGCGCCCGGCCGCGATCCGGAGCCCGAGCGCGCTGCCGCTGCAACCCTCGCCCGCCGCGTCGAGACGCGCAAAGGCGGCGACGCGCCCTGGCGACTCATGCTCAGCGTCGCGTTCCTCACCGGCGCGGCCTCGTTCATCTACGAGATCGGCTGGATCCGCATGCTGACGCTGGTGCTCGGCGCCGCGACGCACTCGTTCGAGCTGATGCTGTCAGCGTTCATCCTCGGTCTCGCGCTTGGCGGGCTGTGGGTCCGGAGCCGCATTGACCGCGCCGCCGAGCCGCTGCGCTTCCTGGGAATCGTCCAGGTCGCGATGGGGCTGCTTGCACTCGCCACCCTGCCCCTCTACGGCAGCGTGTTCGACCTCATGCAGCTGGTGATCCGCGGCACCGCGAAGACCGACGCGGGGTACGGCATCTTCCTGATCGCAAGCCACGGCATCGCGCTCGCGGTCATGCTGCCCGCGACGTTCTGCGCCGGGATGACGCTGCCGCTCATTACCTTCGCGCTGCTCGGCGCAGGTCATGGCGAGCGGTCGATCGGCGCGGTGTACGCGGCGAACACGCTGGGAGCGATCACCGGGGTCGTGCTCGCGGCGCACGTCGGAATGCCGCTGCTCGGCCTGAAGGGACTCATCGTCGCCGGCGCGCTGATCGACCTCGGGCTCGGCCTCGTGCTGCTGTGGCGGCTCGCGGTCACCGGCGTGCTTCAGCGTGGCGCCGCAACGCACGGCAGCGGGGCGCCCCTGCCGGCTGGGCTCACTCTCGGCGCAACACTCCTGTCGGCCGTCGTCTTGGCAATAATCGCCTTCGGCGTCACCCTCGACCCCTACAAGATGGCCTCGGGCGTGTTCCGCCGCGGCGACCTCTACACCGCGCAGGACGCGGAGTTGAAGTACTACCGTGACGGCAAGACCACTTCGGTCAGCCTCATGCAGTTCCGCGAGGGCTTGAGCCTGCGCACCAACGGCAAGTCGGACGGCGCGATCAACCTCGAGGATGGCGCGCGGATCTCGGACGAAGTGACGATGGTGTTGACGGCGGCGGTGCCGCTCGCGTACAAGCCCGATGCGAAGCGCGCCGCGATCATCGGCATCGGCACTGGCCTCACCACCCACACGCTGCTCGGCGCGACGACGCTGGAGCGCGTCGACACGATCGAGATCGAGCCGGCGATGGCGGAGGCCTCGCGCTCGTTCGCGGCCCGCAATGCGAATGCCTTCGCCGACCCGCGCAGCCGCATTGTCTTCGACGACGCGAAGACGTACTTCTCCACCCACAACGAGCGCTACGACATCATCGTGAGCGAGCCGTCCAACCCGTGGGTGAGCGGCGTCTCGAGTCTCTTTACCACCGAGTTCTATCGCCACGTGCGCCGCTACCTGAACCCGGGCGGGGTCATGGTGCAGTGGTTCCAGCTCTACGAGATCGACATCAGCCTGGTGGCCTCGGTCCTACGCGCGCTCGCGGAGAACTTCCCCGACTACGCGATCTACGCCGCCACCGACTCCGACCTGCTGATCGTCGCGGGCGACGCCGAGACCCTGGCGCGGCCGCTTGCCGACGTCTTTCAGATGCCGGGAGTCGCCGCCGAACTGCGCAAGGTGCACGTGCAGCGCATCGGCGACCTCGACGTCCGGCGCCTGGGAGGAAAGGCTTCGCTGCACCCGCTGTTCCTGTCGTACGGGGTGCCGGCGAACTCCGATTACCAGCCATACCTCGACCTGAACGCGGCGAAGCATCGTTTCCTGCAGACCGGCGCGGGCGAAGTCACGCGTATCGGCTCCGGCGGCGTGCCGCTGGTTGCCATGCTCGAGAGCCGCAAGCAGGCCCTGCGACCGCTCTCGTACGACGGTGACGAGTTCCTGGAACGGATCGAGCTCGCGCGCCGGGCGCGCTACGCCCGCGATTTCTATCTTGCCGCCGAGCGACCCCTGCCGGTCGGGATCCCGACCGACCTCGAGAAGAACCTGGAGCTCTCGAAGATGCGCGGGCTCGACTGTATCGACGCGAAGAGCTTCGACGTCTGGGTGCAATCGCTCTTCCAGGTGGCCAGGACCGTGAACTCGGTGCTGGATCCCGCCGAGGCCGACGCGATCTGGTCGCGCTTCGAGAGCGCGCCGTGTTTCAAGCGCCTCCAGCAGGAAGACCGGGCGTGGGTCGCCCTCTTCCGTGCCGTCGGCCGCCGCGACGCCGCCGCGATGGCCGCGCACGCCGACGGCCTGCTCGCACAGGGCCGCGAGCTCACCTCCGCACACATGCAATTCCTGCTGCGCGCCTCGCTCGCCGGGAACATCGTCATCGGACAGCTCGACCGCGCACAGGGCGCGTGGGACAAGCATTCGCCGGAGGCGGCGCGTACCGGAATCGATCTCGACCTGCGCTTGCTGCGCGCGTATCTCGCGGTGGCGAAAGCGGCGCCGCCCCGCGGCTCGTAGACGTCAGCCTCGCTTGTCGCGCAGGCGCGGCGTCGGCGTGCTCACGCCGGCGCACTGTCCGCGGTGGCGGAGCGCGTGGTCCATCAGCACAATCGCGAGCATCGCTTCGGCGATCGGCGTCGCCCGGATGCCGACGCACGGGTCGTGGCGCCCGGTCGTCTCCACCGTCACCGGATTGCCCTGCTTGTCGATCGAGCGACGCGGGATGCGGATGCTCGAGGTCGGCTTGAGCGCGATGCTCACCACGACATCCTGCCCACTCGAGATGCCGCCGAGCATCCCGCCCGCGTTGTTGGAGAGGAAGCCCTCCGGCGTCAGCTCGTCGCCGTGCTCGCTGCCGCGCTGGGTGATCGACGCGAAGCCCGCGCCGATCTCGACGCCCTTCACCGCGTTGATGCCCATCATCGCGTAGGCGATGTCCGAATCGAGGCGGTCGTACACGGGCTCGCCCCATCCGGGCGGCACACCTTCCGCGACCACGGTGATGCGCGCGCCGACCGAGTCGCCCGCCGTGCGCAGCTCGTCCATGAAGACCTCGAGCTCCGGGACGATGTCGAGGTTCGCGGCGAAGAACGCGTTCTGGCCGACTTCGTCCCACGTGCGGAACGGGATCTCGATCGGCCCGAGCTGGGTCATGTGCCCGCGGATCACGACGCCGTGGTTCTCGCGCAGCCACTTGCGTGCGATCGCGCCCGCGGCGACGCGCACCGTGGTCTCGCGCGCCGACGCGCGCCCACCGCCGCGCGCATCGCGAACGCCGTACTTTTGCCAATAGGTGTAGTCCGCGTGGCCCGGCCGGAACGTCTCGGCGAGCGCGGAATAGTCCTTGCTGCGCTGATCCTCGTTGCGGATCAGGAACCCGATCGGCGTGCCGGAGGTCTTGCCTTCGAACACCCCGGAAAGGATCTCGATCGTGTCGGATTCGCGGCGCTGCGTGACGTGACGCGACGTGCCCGGCTTGCGCCGGTCGAGCTCCTTCTGGATGTCGTCCGGGGCAAGCGACATGCCGGGTGGACAGCCGTCGACGACACCCCCGTACGCCGGCCCGTGACTCTCGCCGAACGAGGACACGCAGAACAGCTTGCCGAGAGTGTTTCCTGCCATCGCACCGCGTCACGCTGAGGTGCGATCAAGTTTAGCATAGGGAAATTGGGCAACTTCCCCGCGACGCACCATGTCGAACGACGATCCGGACAAGGTGAAAGGCCCCGGCGGCCTGACCATCCGCCAGGTTCACGAGCAGGTGAAGAAGAGCGTAGAGCGCGACTGCGCGGCGCAGAGGACCGGCAACCCACTCGCGCAGCAGCAGAGCCGCTGGCAGCGCTTCGTCCGCTACGCCTGGGGGCGCAGCGGGCGGAGATAGCGCGCGACCGCGACGCACGGCATGGCCTTACCGCCACTCGCCGCGCAGCTCGCCGACCTTCACCTGCAGCGATTCAAGGGTCGCGAGCTCGGCCGCAATCGGCGGCGCGACCGCGAGGCCGATCTTGCTCAACACGCCACGACGGAACGGGCGCGACATCGCCGGCCCGCCCTTGCGGCTGAAGAAGCTCCCCCACAGGCCGCGCAGCGCCATCGGCACCACGGGCACCGGTGTCGTCTCGAGGATGCGCTGGAGGCCCGGGCGGAACGGCTCGATTTCGCCGCTATCGGTGATGCGGCCTTCGGGAAAGATCCCCACCAGCTGCCCCTCGCGCAGCGCCTTCGCGACCTCGGCGAACGCGCGCTCCATCATCGCCGGGTCATCCTTGCGCGAAGCGATCGGGATCGCTCCGCCGGTGCGGAAAATGAAGCTGAGCACCGGAATCTTGAAGATGTTGTGGTCCATCACGAACCGGATCGGCCGCCGGCATGCCGCCATGATCACCACGGCATCGACGAAACTGACGTGATTGCAGACGACGAGGGCCGGCCCCTCCTCGGGGATGTGCTCGAGGCCGGACTTCTCGACGCGGTACACGGCGTGGATCAGCAGCCATGCGAGAAACCGCATGAGGAATTCGGGGACGAGCGAGAAGATGAACGCGGCGATCGCCACGTTGAACAGCCCGGTCAGGAGGAAAAGCTGGGGCACCGTCGCCCCGAGATGCAGGAACCCGGCCGCGATCAGCGCCGCCGCGACGATGAACACCGCGTTGAGGATGTTGTTGCCCGCGATGATGCGCGACTGGTGCGACCGCTCCGAACGGCTCTGGATCAGCGCATACAGGGGGACGATGAAGAAGCCGCCGAACATCGCCACCAGGAAGAGGTCGACGAGGATGCGCGGCGCGCCCGGCGCGCGCAGGAACTCGACGACGGTCAATCCCTGCGCCGCGGCGGGCCCCGGCGTGGCGAAGAAGAGATCGAACGCGAAAAGCGACAGCCCGATCGAGCCGAACGGCACCAGCCCGAGCTCGACCTTGTGGCCCGACATGCGCTCACAGAGGAGCGAGCCGACGCCGATTCCGACCGAGAAGACGGTGAGAATCAGCGTGACGACGCCCTCGCTTCCGCCGAGCCAGGTCTTGGCGTAGGCGGGGAACTGGGTGAGAAACATCGCGCCGTAGAACCAGAACCAGGATACGCCCAGAATCGAGAGGAACACCGTCCGGTTCTGGCGCGTGAACTGGAAGTTGTCCCAGGTTTCGGTGAACGGATTCCAGTTGATTCGCAGCTCTGGCGTGGGCGGGCGGACGCTCGGGACGAGCCGGCTCGCAAGGTATCCGGCGCAGGCGATGCCGATGGTCGCGGCCGGGACGAGGATCGTGGGACCGACGGCCGACGCTACCAGCATGCCGCCGGCGATGGTACCCGCGAGGATCGCGAGCGAGGTGCCGGTCTCCACCAATGCGTTGCCACCGACGAGCTCCTCGTCGCGCAGCGTCTGCGGGAGGATCGCGTACTTCACCGGCCCGAACAGCGTCGAGTGGAGTCCCATCAGGAACAGCGCGCCCAGCAGCAGCGTCAGGTCGGCGCGCACGAACCCGATCGCCCCGACGATCATGATCGCGATCTCGAAGAGCTTGACGAGGCGGATGATGCGCGCCTTGTCGTACTTGTCCGCCAGCTGGCCGGCGGTCGCCGAGAAGAGGAAGAACGGCAGGATGAAGAGCGCGCCGGCGAGGTTCACCAGCACGTCCGGCGATAACGTGGTGAGCGTGGTGGCGTGGAACGCGACCAGGATCACGAGCGCGTTCTTGTAGACGTTGTCGTTCAGGACGCCGAGAAACTGCGTGACGAAAAACGGCGCAAAGCGCCGTTCCCCGAGCAATCCGAACTGACTGTCCCCCGCCATCGGCCGTTTCCTGTGCGCCGCGATTCTGTCATGCTGCCGGCGGCGCGCACCGTGAAACCTGACCGCGGTAGCGTGCGACGCGACAAGCAGCGTCAGGTCATTCGACGCGTATCAGTGGAAACGGCCCACGCACAACGCGCGTCTCGGCCACACCCGCGGGCGGTGGCCTGCCGTGCGACGCGAATCCCGCTCCAGCGCGAGGTCGACCGGCGGCGGTGGCTCAGTCGGGCCAGTTCTTGATGTAGCCCTTGAGCATGCGGTTCTCGAAGCTCTGCTCCTCGAGCACCGCCTTGGCGACGTCGTGGAACGACAGGACGCCGATCAGGGTCGCGCCGTCCATCACCGGTATGTAGCGCGCGTGGGTCTCGAGCATCGTCCTGCGCAGGTCGTCGACCTCCATCGCCGGGCCGACGAAACGCGGCTCCTTGAGCATGACGTCCTGGACCTTGAGGCTTGCGAGCCGGTCGCCGAACCGATGCTGGGCCGCAAGCACCTCGCGGAAGGTGAGCATTCCCACCAGCCGCCCGTGGTCCATGACGACGAGGGAGCCGATGTCGTTCTCCACCATCGTGCCGACCGCGTCCGCGAGCCGGCCCTCGGGCGCAATGGTGTAAAGCACCGTACCCTTGATGCGGAGGATCTCCTTGGCGAGCATGGCATCCCCTCCTTTCGGCGACCGCGGCAGGCGCCGCGCTTGGATGTTAGACCACGCGGGCGTGAGTGCAAAGGCCGCCAGGCTGCACCCGCCGCCCGCGCGGCAACGGACTCAGCGTTCCAGCAACTGCGCCTTGTCTTTGGTTTTTGCCCACTCGTCCGCGTCGGCGGGCGCGCTCTTGCGCTCGACGATCGGTTTCCAGAGCTTCGCGAGCTCGGCGTTGAGCGCGGTGAAGGGGCGTTGCTCGGGTGGGACGTCGTCCTCGGCGTAGATCGCCTCGACCGGGCACTCGGCCACGCAGAGCGTGCAATCGATGCACTCCTCGGGGTCGATGACCAGCATGTTCGGCCCCTCGCGAAAGCAGTCCACCGGGCAGACGTCCACGCAGTCGGTGTACTTGCACTTGATGCAGCTCTCGGTGACGACGTAAGTCATGGCGAGACCCTTGGTTTGTCGCACTCGGGCGGGCGAGTCGGCTTCCGATTCATGGTAGCACGCGATCCCGGAGGCCTGGTTACGGGGAATATCCCTTTTGGATCAACGGGAAGCGCGTCAAGGTCCGGGCGGCAGCGGACGGTATGCAACGATGCTGGAACGGGCGATTTTTGCTAGCATAGCGACCAATAAGAATGTTCCTCCGCAGCGCCCGCTGCGAGCCCCCTGCAGAGCCACCCGAAAGGAAGCGAATGAGCGAGCACATCGTGCACGTCACCGACCAGACGTTCGAGCCCGAGGTCCTGAAGTCCGACCTGCCGGTACTGGTCGACTACTGGGCCGAGTGGTGCGGCCCCTGCAAGGCGATCGCGCCGATCCTGGACGAGATCGCCAAGGAGTACGGCGGCAAGCTGAAGATCGCGAAGCTCGACGTGGACGCGAACGTGGAAGTGCCGAAGAAATACAACATTCGCGGCATACCGACGCTCATGCTGTTCAAGAACGGGAATGTCGAGGAGCAGATCGTCGGCGCACGCTCGAAGTCTCAGCTAACCGCCTTCCTCGACAGCAACATCTAGTGTCCGCCCGGCACCGCCGCTCTGGCGCACCCCGGAGATCCGAGCTACCATCCGAGCCACGTCCCGCCGCGCCGGTTTCCGGCGCACCCCCTTCCCCCGAGCCGCCCCCGCAGAGGGCGCCAGCGACCCAGGTCCCGACCTCCATCATGCATCTGTCCGAACTCAAGCAACTTCACGTCAGCCAGCTGATCGAAATGGCGACGCAGTACGAAGTCGACGGCGCGAACCGCATGCGCAAGCAGGAGCTGATCTTCGCGCTGCTCAAGAACCGCGCGAAGAAGGGGGAGGCGATCTACGGCGACGGCACGCTGGAGGTGCTGCCCGACGGCTTCGGCTTCCTGCGGTCCCCCGACACCTCCTATCTCGCCTCGACCGACGACATCTACGTCTCGCCCTCCCAGATCCGCCGCTTCAACCTCCACACCGGCGACACCATCGAAGGCGAGATCCGCACGCCGAAGGACGGCGAGCGCTACTTCGCGCTGGTCAAGGTCGACAAGGTCAATTCCGAGCCGCCCGAGGCCTCGAAGCACAAGATCCTGTTCGAGAACCTGACGCCGCTGCACCCGAACAACATCCTCAGGCTCGAGCGCGACATCAAGGCCGAGGAGAACATTACCGCGCGCATCATCGACATCATCGCCCCGATCGGCAAAGGTCAACGCGGACTGATCGTCTCGCCGCCGAAGGCGGGAAAGACGGTGCTGATGCAGCAGCTGGCGCACGCGATAACCGCCAACTGCCCGGACGTCGTGCTGATCGTGCTGCTGATCGACGAGCGGCCCGAGGAAGTGACCGAGATGACCCGCACCGTGAAGGGCGAAGTGGTCGCCTCGACCTTCGACGAGCCGGCGAGCCGCCACGTGCAGGTGGCGGAGATGGTGATCGAGAAGGCGAAGCGCCTGGTCGAGCACAAGAAGGACGTCGTGATCCTGCTCGACTCGATCACGCGCCTCGCGCGCGCCTACAACACGGTGGTGCCGGCCTCGGGCAAGGTGCTCACCGGCGGTGTCGACGCAAACGCCCTGCAGCGCCCGAAGCGCTTCTTCGGCGCAGCGCGCAATATAGAAGAAGGCGGCAGCCTCACGATCCTCGCCACTGCGCTGATCGACACGGGCAGCCGCATGGACGACGTGATCTACGAGGAGTTCAAGGGCACCGGCAACATGGAGATCCACCTCGACCGGCGCATGTACGAGAAGCGGATCTTTCCGGCCATCAACGTCAACCGGTCGGGCACGCGCCGCGAGGAGCTGCTGATCGAACAGCCGATCCTTCAGAAAGTCTGGGTGCTGCGCAAGCTGCTGTATCCGATGGACGACCTGGAAGCGGCCGAGTTTCTGGTCGACAAGATCAAGGCGACGAAATCGAACGGCGACTTCTTCGACTCGATGCGCCGCGGGTGAGTCGTTGATTCAGCGGGCGTTTTCTGACAGAATAACGCCCCTCGCCACCGGCTCGAAACGCGTTCTTCCGCGCAGTGCGCGGTCCGCGAGACCGAGCCACGACCGAAAGGACTCACCGATGAAATCCGGCATCCATCCGCAATACAAGGAAATCAAGGTCATCTGCTCGTGCGGCAGCACCTTCACCACGCGCTCCACGCTCGGCAAGGAACTCCACGTCGAGGTCTGCGCCGCGTGCCATCCCTTCTACACCGGCAAGCAGAAGATCGTCGACACCGCGGGTCGCGTCGAGAAATTCCGGCAGAAGTACAGCAAGGGCGCTGCGAAGACCGGCGCTAAGGCGGCCCCCAAGGCCCCCGCCGCCAGCTGACAGCCGCGGTGCCATCGCAAAGGCAGCTTCGGCTGCCTTTGTCGCTTTCGGGGCCGGCGCGGCGGACCCGGCGGGTAAAATCCCGCGCATGCTCCGCACCCTCGCTCCCGCGCTTTCCCTCGCGGCGGCCATCGCGGACTGCGCAGCCGACTCCATCGCCGATGAGGCGGATTTCGGCGCGGTGCACAGCGAACCGACCGTGAAAGTCATCGAGTAGTGGCGCCGGCAAGCGTGCGACTTCCCGCCTGGGTCAGAGCGCCGATCCGGCTGCCGCTCGCGGGCTGGCCGCTCGCGCTGTTCGTCGCCGCGTTCCTGCTGCCGGGCCTGTTCGGTCACGACCCGTGGAAGACGGAAGACGCAATCGGGTTCGGCGTCGTGCACCAGATGATCTCGAGCGGCGACTGGCTCGCGCCGCACCTCGCCGGGGAGCCTTACTTCGAGGACGGCCCGCTCTATTTCTGGGCCGCCGGAGCATTAGTGCTGGCCCTCGCGGGGATCCTCCCGCCCCACGACGCCGCGCGGCTCGCCAGCGCGCTCTTCATTCTCGTCACGCTCTGGTTCGTGCGGCTCGCGGCGCGCGAGCTCTACGGCAAGCGCGAGGGTGACCTGTCGGTGCTGGCGCTGATGGGCTGCGTTGGGCTGCTCTGGCACGCCCACGAGGCCACCGCGGAGACCGCGATGCTCGCCGGGCTAGCCGCGGCCTACTACGGCGTCGCCATTTCCCATCGCAAGCCGCTCAAGAGCGGCGTCTGCTTCGGAGTGGGAAGCGCGATCGCGTTCCTCGCGAAGGGCCTCGCCGCGCTGCTCCAGCCGCTCGCGGCGGCGTTGCTCGTCCTGCCGCTCTGTGTGTCCTTCCGGCAGCGCAACTTCGCGCTGTCCGTCGGGCTCGGCTTGGGGATCCTGGCCCCGCTCGTTCTCGCTTGGCCGTGGGCCCTCGCGGTGCGCGCGCCGGCGTACTTCGATGGCTGGCTGGCGTGGCAGTTCCTGCAGGTCAGCCATCCCCCGCGGCTCGACTCCACCCTGGAGATCCTCAAGACGCTGCTCTGGGCCGCGTGGCCGGTTTGGCCGCTCACCGCCTGGGCCACGTGGGAATACCGGCGCCAGCTGCGCGAGCCCGGGTTCGCCGTACCGTTCGTCGCGACGCTCGTGTCGCTGGTGCTGCTGCTGTTCATGGGGCACCCGCGCGAAATGGACATGCTTGCACTGCTCGTTCCGCTCGCGATCCCGGCCGGCGTCGCGGCGGTCGGCGCACGCCGCGGCGCGGCGAACGCGCTTGCGTGGTTCGCGGTGATGACGTTCGCGCTCGCGGCGGGCTACATGTGGTTCATGTGGCTCGCCACGCTGACGGGATTTCCCGAACCGATCTCGAAACACGCGGCACGGCTCGCGCCGGGTTTCGTGATGCAGGTCGAATGGTTGCCGCTCGTCGTTGCGCTGCTTCTCACTGGCGCGGGGCTGGCCCTCGTCAATCGTGCCGAGCGCACCACCTTGCGCGGTCTCACGTACTGGGCCGCAGGCGTGACGCTGGTGTGGGGCCTGGCGACGACGCTCTGGCTCGACTGGATCGACTATTCCAAGAGCTATCGTCCGGTCGCCGAGGGCCTGCGCAAAGCGCTGCCTCCGAAGACCCGCTGCGTCGAGAGCCGCGGGCTCGGCGAGACGCAGCGTGCCGTGCTTCACTATTATGCCGGCCTGGTGACGCGGCGCGTCGAAACCCACGGTCCGAGTGATTGTCCCTACTTGCTCGTCCAGTCGAGTACGCGCGATCAAAACATCGAGCCCGCGGGCAAGTGGCGCCGGGTCTGGGAGGGCAGCCGACCCCGGGATCGGGAGCGATTCCGGCTGTACCGACGCGGCTGAGCGACGCTCGCGCGGCGCGCGCCGCGCCAGATTGACTTGCCCCACCCTGCGGACTACCCTCCCCGCACCCCTACCCCGAGTCGCCGCGATGAACGAGGACACGCTGAACCTGTCGATCCGCAAGTTCCTCAAACTCGTCGGGGTCAGCTCGCAGCGCGAGATCGAGCACGCGGTCGCGCGGGCGGTGGAGTCCGGGGTGGCGCAAGGAAACGAATCGTTTCCGGCGACGATGACCCTCGAGGTGCCAGGCCTCAAGCTCAACGTGAAGTTCGACGGCAAGATCGTGCTGGAATGAGTCCGACGGGGGAACCAAGGCAATGAACCAGGCGCGCGAACTCGACGCCGCGCTGCTCGCCGATCTGCGCGCCGTGCTCGGCGATCGCGTCACGACCTCGCGCGGCGTGCGCGAGCATCACGGCAAGGACGAGTCGTACTACCCGTACGCTGCGCCCGACGCCGTGGTGTTTCCGCGATCGACCGAGGAGGTGCGCGACATCGTCGAGGTCTGCCGGCGTTACCACACGCCGATGATCCCGTACGGCGTGGGCACCTCGCTCGAAGGCCACATCCTCGCGAACGCCGGCGGCGTATGCATCGACATGAGCCAGATGAACAAGGTCCTCGCGGTCCACGCCGAGGATCTCGACGCCGTCGTGCAGGCCGGCGTCACGCGCAAGCAACTCAACGAGGAGATCCGCCACGCCGGTCTGATGTTCCCGGTCGACCCCGGCGCGGATGCGACGATCGGCGGCATGGCCGCCACCCGCGCCTCGGGGACGAACGCCGTGCGCTACGGCACGATGCGCGAGAACGTGCTGTCGCTGACGGTAGTGACGGCGGATGGCCGGATCATCAAGACCTCGCGCCGGCCACGGAAGTCGGCGGCCGGCTACGACCTGACGCGGCTCTTCGTCGGCTCCGAGGGCACGCTCGGCATCATCACGGAGGTGACGGTGCGGCTGTACGCGGTGCCGGAGGCGATGTCCGCGGCGGTGTGCTCGTTCCGGGACATGAAAGGCGCCGTCGACACGGTGATCCAGACCCTCCAGCACGGCATCCCGATTGCGCGCAGCGAAGCGCTATGCGGTCTCACGATGAAAGCGATCAACGCTTACAACAAGACCGCCTACAAGGAGCAGCCGACGCTCTGGATCGAATTCCACGGGACCGAGGCGGGCGTGGCCGAGCAGGCCGAACTCGTCCAGGCGATCGCCTCCGAGAACGGTGGGGAGGGGTTCGAATGGGCGACCAAGCCGGAGGATCGCAACCGGCTGTGGTCCGCCCGCCACCAGGCCTACTTTGCCGGTCTGCAGCTGCGCCCCGGCGCGCGCGCGGTGTCGACCGACGTCTGCGTGCCGATCTCGCGGCTCACCGAGTGCATCGTCGAGACGACGCGCGACATCGAGCGCGCCTCGATGCCGATCCCGCTTTTCGGCCACGTCGGCGACGGCAACTTCCACTGCATGGTGCTGATCCGCCCCGACAGCGACGTCGATCTCGACGAGGCAAAGGCGTTCAACGAGCGTCTGGTCGATCGCGCGCTGTCCATGGAAGGCACCTGCACGGGGGAGCACGGCATCGGCTCGGGCAAGATCAAGTCGCTCAAGAAGGAACTCGGCGACGCGGTCGATCTGATGGTCGCCATCAAACGTACCTTCGATCCGGACAACCTGATGAATCCGGGCAAGGTCGTACCGCTGTAGCGGACGCGCCTCAGCCCGCGCGCCCTTCCGCTTTCCCCCGTCTAGCACCTCATCCGGCCAACCGGATGAAGTGCTCCCGGTAGTACTTCATTTCCGCGATCGACTCGTGGATGTCGGCGAGCGCTTCGTGCTTGCCCTGCTTGGTCACGCCTTTCGCGAGCTCGGGGCGCCAGCGGCGCGCGAGCTCTTTAAGCGTCGAGACGTCCAGGTTGCGGTAGTGAAAGTAGGCCTCGAGCCGCGGCATCCAGCGCGCCAGGAATCGCCGGTCCTGGCAGATCGAGTTCCCGCACATCGGCGAGATCCGGGAGGGCACGTGCTCGCCGAGGAACGCGAGCATGCGCTCCTCGACTTCAGCCTCCGCGAGCCGCGACGTCCGCACGCGCTCGACGAGGCCGCTCTTGCCGTGCGTGCTCTTGTTCCAGTCGTCCATCGCCGCGAGCACGCTCTCGGCCTGGTGCACGACGAGCACCGGCGCCTCGGCAACGGCGTCGAGCTGCGAGTTCGTGATCACGATCGCGACCTCGATGATCCGGTCGCGGTCCGGGTCGAGCCCGGTCATCTCCATGTCGAGCCACGCGAGATTGTTCTGGTCCTGCGCCATTTGCCCGGCTGCGCCTGCAACGAGTTGGCCAAATTCTTTCAAGGGGGCAACCGCCCCCCTGACGATCCCCCAAATCCAGCGACCAAGTTTGGCGAGCCAAACTTGGTCACAGGTTACTTGAGTAGAATCGCATTCTCGCACACGCCACCAACCGCATTACATGCACGCCTTCACGCTCGCGTTCCTCGCCGCGCTCGCCATCGCCACCGCGACGCGTCTGTGGCTCGCCGTGCGCCATGCACGCCACGTGCGGGAGCACCGCCGCGCCGTCCCGCCCGAGTTCACTCCGAGCGTGACGCTGGCGGCGCACCAGAAGGCCGCCGACTACACGGTCGCAAAGACCCGCCTGGGGATCATCGACACGTTGGTGTCGGCGGGGCTCCTGCTCGCGTTCACGCTCGGCGGCGGCCTGCAGGCGCTGTTTGAGCTCTGGGCCCGTACCTTCGATCCGGGCGGCTACGCGTTCGGGATTGCCCTCATCCTGAGCGTGGCCCTCATCACCGGCGCCGTCGACCTACCCTTCTCGATCGTGCGCACGTTCGGCATCGAGGCGCGGTTCGGCTTCAACCGCATGACGCCGAAGCTGTTCGTCGCCGACCTCCTCAAGCGGATCGCGCTCGGCCTCGCGCTGGCGGTGCCGCTCCTCTTCTGCGTGCTGTGGCTGATGGCAAAGATGGGGAGTTACTGGTGGCTGTACGTCTGGCTGACGTGGATGGCGTTCAATCTGCTGATCCTCCTCATCTACCCCACGTTCATCGCCCCGCTATTCAACAAGTTCGTGCCGCTCGAGGACGCCTCGCTCAAGGAGCGCATCGAACGGCTGCTCGCGAAATGCGGCTTCCGCGCGAACGGACTGTTCGTGATGGACGGCTCGAAGCGCTCCAGCCACGGCAACGCCTACTTCACCGGCTTCGGCGCGGCCAAGCGCATCGTGTTCTTCGATACCCTGCTCGCGCGCCTTGCGCCCCCCGAGGTCGAGGCGGTGCTCGCGCACGAGCTCGGCCACTTCAAGCTCCGGCACGTCTGGAAGCGCGTCGCCTGGCTGTTCCTCGGCAGCCTCGCGTTGCTGGCGCTGCTCGGCTGGCTCATCGGTCGCCCGTGGTTCTACGCCGGCCTCGGCGTCGAGAGCCGCGGCACGGCGTTGGCGCTGCTGCTCTTTTCCATGGTGGTGCCGGTCTTCACCTTTCTGCTGCATCCCCTCGGAAGCCTGTACTCGCGCAAGCACGAGTACGAGGCCGACGTGTACGCGGCGCGCTTTGCCGATGCCGCGGACCTAGTGCGCGCACTGGTCAAGCTCTACCAGGACAACGCCGCGACGCTTACGCCGGATCCGGTGCATTCCGCGTTCTACGACTCCCACCCGCCGGCTGCGCTCCGCATCGCGCGGCTCCAGTCGCTCGCGCCGCCCGCTCCCGCTTGAGCCCGACGACTCCGCGCGCGGGCCACACCTCGGGACAGGTGGTCGCCGCCTACGGACGCCACTACCTCGTCGAGGCCACGGACGGCGCCTTCCTCCGCTGCGTCCCGCGCGGCAAGCAGAGCCTCGTCGCATGCGGCGACCGCGTACGGGTGGCGCGCACCAGCCCCGGAGAGGCGGTGATCGAGGAAACCGCGCCGCGCACGTCCTTGTTCCTACGCGCGGCGCCGTACCGGCGCAAGCTGATCGCCGCCAATGCCACCCAGGTCGCGGTGATCTGCGCCGGCGAGCCGAGCCTCGCGGACGAGCTGGTCGCCCGCGTGCTCGCGGCGGCGGAAAACCAGTCGCTACGCGCGCTGCTGGTGCTCAACAAGATCGACCTGGTCGCGCCGACCGAGATCGCGCGAGGACGGCTGGCGCCCTTCGTGCAGGCGGGCTATGCGGTCGTCGAGGTGAGTGCGAAGCGCGACGTTGCGCCGTTGCGTGCGCGCCTGCGGGGCGAGACGACCGTGCTGATCGGGCAGTCTGGCATGGGCAAGTCCACCCTCCTGAACGCGCTGGTGCCGGAAGCGGACGCCGCGACGCGCGAGATCTCCCGCTTCCTCGATTCGGGACGGCACACCACCACGGCGACCCGTCTCTACCGCCTAGACGTCGCGAGCGCGATGGTCGACTCGCCCGGCGTGCAAGAGTTCGGGCTCGCGCACCTCGGTCCGGCGGAGATCGCGCACGGTTTCCCCGAGCTGCGGCCGCTCGCGGGCCGCTGCCGGTTCAACGATTGCCGCCACCGGACCGAGCCGGGCTGCGCGGTGCGCGCCGCAGTCGACGCCGGTCGGATCCCTGCGCGGCGGGTCGAACTGCTGCACCGCATCCTCGATGCCGAAGGCCCGGGGCGCCGATGAAGGCGCTGCTCACCTCGCTCAACCTACTGGAGATCCACCACCTCAAGAACGTGCTCGAGGCCGACGGGATCCGCTGCTGGATCAAGAATGAGCTGCTTTCGCGCCTCGCCGGCGAGATCCCGTTCACCGAGTGCGCGCTGGAGCTGCATCTCGTGCACGAGCACGACCGCCCGCGCGCCGAGGTACTTCTGGCAGTCTGGCGGCAGCCGCCGCCCCCGAGCCATCACTGGACGTGCGCCTCGTGCGGCGAATCGATCGAGGGACAGTTCGGCGCGTGCTGGAAGTGCGGGGCCGCGCGCGTAGCCTGATCAGCCGAACGCGCGCGCCACGCTGAGCGCGAGCAGCGCCGCGAGCCAAAGCACGAGCGCGCGCCAGATGAGCCCGACGGCGCTGTCGAGGAACGGAATATCGGCGTCCTCGCCGAGGCCGAGTTCGGGCCGATCCTCGAGCACCACGCCGCGCAGGATCGGCATGCCGAGGCGCACGCCGAGCGCGCCGGCGCCCGCCGCGAGCACCACGCCGAGGAGGTGGTCGGGCCAGCGCGCCGCCTGCGTGCGCCAGCAGTAGATCGCGTCCTCGAAGTCGCCGACGACTGCGAACGCCGTGGCAGTGATCCGCGCCGGCACCCAGTCCAGCACGGCGAATGCGGCGCGCGCGAACTCTCCGAAGCGGCTGCCGGCAGTCTCGTCGGTGCGCTCGAGCGCCGCGCGCGTCTCCGGGCCCGCGATGTCGATCGTCGCGTCGGGTACGCCCGGGAGATCCAGCAGCGGGCCGGTGGCCCCCGCACGCCCCATGCCTCCCCACCGGCGGCTCAGGAACAGCGCGAAGCGATACAGCACGGCGCCGCTGGGGCCCGGGAGCAGGACGAACCAGAACATCGGCCCGAACACGTGGCGGTGCGATACGGTCAACGCCCCTTCGATCGTGAGGCGGGCGACCTCGCTTGCGGAGAGCGTGTCGCAGGCGTGCCCGCGCCACTCCGAGAGCAGCCGGCGCGCGCTCGCGAGGTCACCGTCCTTCAGCGCCTTGTGGATGTCGGTGAAGTAGTGGCTGTGCTGGCGGAATCCCATCGTGAAGTACAGGACCAGCACGTTGCAGGCGAGGCCCAGAAGGGGGTTTGCGACCGTCAGGGCCGCATACACCGCCCATGCAAGCACGGCCGCGGGCACCACCGCGAGGAACCACGCGATCGTCCCCTGGTGCGCCTCCCCGGCGTCGAAGCTTCGCTCCAGCAGCCCCGAGTAGCCCGACATCGGCGTGAACAGCGCGCGCCGGTCGACGAGCGGGCGCCACTGCTCGAGGGCGAGCGCGATCAGCAGGGAAAGGAAGCTCATGAGGGCGCGGGCGGGGTGGAACGCGAGCGGCGATTATAGTCGGCGCGGCCGCGAAATCTCCCGCGCACGCGGCGCGCGCGCCAGATTCCCGCCCGAATCGATCGGCGGCCGTGCATCGCGCAGGCCCGAGGCATCACGATCCTCGCGTACCCTGCGCCCCGCATGCATCAAGACGTACCGATCCGGAACCTGCCGCCAATGATCGCTGCCGCGCGTCGCGCAAGCACCGCCCTCCTCGTCCTCGCTCTTGCCGCACCCGCGCACAGCGCGACCGTCGATGCCTTCTCGCCGCAGGGCGAGGTCAAGGGCGTGCGCCAGGTTGCTGCGCGCTTCTCGGCTCAGATCGTGCCATTCGGCGACCCGCGCCTGATCGAGCCGTTCGACGTGACCTGCCCCGGGAAGGGCACCGGCCGTTGGGCGGACGGTCGCAACTGGATATACGACTTTGCCCGTGACCTGCCCGCCGGGGTCGTCTGTACGTTCAGCGTCAAGTCCGGATTGAAGACGCTCGCGGGCGAGAGCGTCGACGCAGCGAAGTTCAGCTTCACGACCGGCGGCCCGGCAGTGAAGCGCGCAACGCCTTACGAAGGGGCGAGCGTCGACGAAGAGCAGGTCTTCATCCTCGCGCTCGACGCGCCCGCAACCGACGCGTCGATCGAGGCACAGGCGTACTGCGCCGTGGAAGGCATCGGCGAGCGCATCGGCGTGCGCGTGCTCAAGGGCGACGAGAAGGCGAAGATTCTTGCCAACCGCAATCTCCTCGGAGACCGCTTCTACCAGCTCCTCTTCAAGAACCTTCGCGGCGACACGCAGGCGCTGGTCGCGCGCGTCAAGGACCCGAAGTCCGCCCTGCCGGTCGCGGTGGTCCAGTGCCATCGGCCGCTGCCGAACGGCGCAGCGCTGCAGCTCGTCTGGGGCAAGGGCGTCGCCACGCCGAACGGCATCGGCACGAGCCAGGACCAGAAGCTCGCGTTCCGCGTTCGCCCGGCGTTCAGCGCGACGTTCCAGTGCACGCGCGTGAATGCGCAGGCCCCATGCGTGCCGATCGCGCCGCTCGATTTGGCCTTCTCCGCGCCGGTCGCGCGCAAGGACGCCGCCCGCGTCCTCCTGCGCACCGAGGACGGCGGCACCTACGCCGCCGCTAAGCTTCCCGACGGGGACTCGCCGTACGTCACCGGGGTGCGCTTCGTGGGGCCGCTGCCCGAGCGCATGCGCTTTCGCGTCGAGGTCCCGTCCAATCTCAAAGACGACGCCGGCCGCAGGCTCGCGAACGCCGCGAGCTTTCCGCTCGCGGTCGCCACGGACGATGCGCCGCCGCTCGCGAAGTTCCCGGCGCGATTCGGGATCATCGAGGCGAACGCCGGCGCGATGCTGCCGGTGACGCTGCGAAACCTCGAGCCGGAAGTCGCCGGACGCGTGGCCGGACCAGACGGGATTCCGGGAAGTGTGGCGGCCCTCCAGGACGATGCGGCGATCATCGAGTGGACGAAGCGCCTGAACCAGGTCCGCTCGCGCACGCTGCGTACCGCGCGCGGCACCTACCTCGCGCGCGAGGGCGAGGTCTCGGTCTTCGAGGACGGCCGCTTGGCCACGCGGCGGATCACGGTGCCCAAGCCCGGCGGGCCGCGCGAGTTCGAGGTCGTCGGCATCCCGCTCGAGCGCACCGGATTCTACGTGGTCGAACTGGCCAGCCCGCGCCTCGGCGCGGCGCTCCATGGCGAGCCGAAACCGTACTTCGTGCAGACCGCCGCGCTCGTCACGAACCTCGCGGCGCATCTCAAGTGGGGCGGCGACGCGTCGATCGCCTGGGTGACCACACTCGACCAGGCCCAACCGGTCGCCGGCGCGGAGGTCGCGGTGCGCGACTGCAACGGCCGCGCGCTCTGGTCCGGCAAAACCGACGCCGACGGCGTCGCGGCAATCAACCAGCCGATCGGCAGCCGGCGCACGCTCCCCCATTGCACGCACTTCCCGGCGGAGCTCTTCGTCAGCGTGCGCCACGGTGCCGACCTCGCATTCGTGCTGTCGTCGTGGGACGAGGGCATCCAGCCTTGGCAGTTCAACCTTCCGACCGGCTCGTACGAGGGCCGCGCGCGCGCGCACGCCGTGCTCGACCGCTCGCTCCTGCGCGCCGGCGAGACCGTCGGGATGAAGCTCTTCCTGCGTGAACAGACGATGGAGGGTTTCGCGGTGCCGGATGCAAAGGCACGCCCGGCAAAGGCCGTGATCGAGCACCAGGGCACCGACCAGCGCTACGAGGTGCCGGTGACCTGGGATGCGACCGGCACCGCCGAGGCGAGCTGGTCCATTCCGAAGGATGCGAAGCTCGGGGCCTACCGGGTCCTCGTCGACCGGCGCCCCGACTCGCTCGACAGCGGTGCGTTCCGCGTCGAGGAGTTCCGGGTCCCGACCCTGAAAGCGGTGATCCAGCCGCCGCGCGAGCCGCTCGTGAACCCGAGGCAGGCGCACGTCGACCTGCTGCTGTCGTATCTCTCCGGCGGCGGCGCGGGCAACGCGCCCGTGAAGCTGCGGACGCAGGTGCAGCCGCGCGGCCTTTCGTACCCCGACTATCCCGACTTCGGTTTCGGCGGGGCCGACGTCAAGGAAGGCAAAGAGGACCGGCGGTCGTACGCCGACGTCGAGAGCGACGACGAGGAAGCCGACGCGACCCCGTCCGCAACGCAGCCCGGCAAGCTCGCCCAGGTGCTGCCGCTCACCCTCGACGCGGCGGGCGCGGCGCGCGCGACGCTCGACAAGCTGCCGGCGATCACGGCCCCGCAGGACCTCCTCGTCGAGATGGAGTATCAGGACGCGAACGGCGAGACGGCGAGCGCGTCGGCGCGCGTGCCCCTCTGGCCGGCGAAGATCAACCTCGGGATCCGGACCGAAGGCTGGGTCGCGGCGCGGAACGCGGTGCGGTTCCAGGTGCTCGCGCTCGACCTCCGCGGCAAACCCGTCGCGAACACTGAGATCAATGTCGACCTCTTTCAGCGCAAGTTCTACTCGCACCGCAAGCGGCTGATCGGCGGCTTCTACGCCTACGAGGACTGGAGCGAGACGACGCGCCTCGGCGCGGGCTGCGCCGGTCGCACCGACGCCAGGGGCCTCGTGGTGTGCAGCCTCAAGACCGCAATCTCGGGCGAGATCATCCTGCGGGCGCGCGCGGGGGACGGCGCGGGGAATACCACGGTCGCGAGCCGCTCGGTGTACGTGGTCGGCGCCGACCGGCAGTGGTTCCGCCTCGGCGACAACGACCGGATCGATCTCTTGCCCGAGAAGAAGCGCTACGAACCCGGCGAGACGGCGCGCTTCCAGGTGCGCATGCCGTTCCGCGACGCGACCGCGCTCGTGACGATCGAGCGCGAAGGCGTGATCGATCGCCGCGTCGTCCGCCTGTCCGGACGCGAGCCGGTCATCGAGGTGCCGCTCAAGCCCGAGTACTGCCCGAACGTCTTTGTGTCGGTGCTTGCGGTGCGCGGGCGTCTCGAATCGCCGCGCGGCGGGTCGTTCTCCGGGCTCGGAGCGCGTCGCGCTCGGACCCGACGTGCCGTTCGGAATTTTCGGCTGGCTGCCGGCGAGCGACGACACGCGGCCGACGGCGACTGGTCGATCTCGCCAAGCCGGCCTTCAAGCTCGGCATGGCGGAGATCAACGTCGGCTGGGCCGGGTACGAGCTGAAGGTCGACGTGCGCGCGGATCGAGAGACCTACAAGGTGCGCGACAAAGCGCGCGGTGCGGCATTACCGTGAAGCGTGCCGACGGCGGCAAGCCTGCCGCCGATGCCGAAATCGCGCTCGCGGCCGTCGACGAGGGGCTGCTCGAGCTGATGCGCCAACGATTCGTGGAACCTCCTCGAAGCCATGATGCAGCGCCGCCCGACCGAGGTGACGACGGCAACCGCGCAGAGCCAGGTGATCGGCAAGCGCCACTTCGGCAAGAAGGCCGCCCGTCCCGGCGGCGGCGGCGGGACGCAGGCCGGCCGCGAGCTCTTCGACACTCTGCTTCTCTGGAAAGCGCGCGTGGCACTGGACGAGCGCGGCGAGGCGCGCATCGAGGTCCCGCTAAACGACTCGCTCACCGCCTTCCGCATCGTCGCGATCGCGCATGCCGGCGCTGGCCTGTTCGGCACCGGCGGCGGCTCGATCCGCACGACCCAGGACGTGATGCTGTACGCCGGCCTGCCGCCGCTCGTGCGCGAGGGCGACGAGTTCAGCCGATGTTCACCGTGCGCAACGCCTCGGACCGCAAGCTCGCGCTCGAGGTGAACGCTGCCGTCGCGGCCGAGGGTGCACCGCTCACCGCGCCGCCACGGCTGGCTACCCAGTCGGTCGAGCTCGCGCCCGGCGAGGCTCGCGAGCTCGTGCTGGGCCGTTGACCGCGCCCGTGAACGCCGATGCGCTCGCCTGGGACGTCGCCGTGCGCGCACTGGACGGCTCTGCGTCCGACCGGATGCGCATCCGCGCAGAGAGTGATCGACGTACATCCGGTGCGCGTCTACCAGGCGACGCTCGCGCAGCTCGAGAAGCCGCTCGAGTTGTCGGTCGAGCGATCCCGGCCGACGCGATTCTCGGCCGCGGCGGCGTTTCGCGTCGACGTGTGCGCACGTCGATCGCCGGCGAGCTGGACGGCGTGCGCGAGTACTTCGGCGCTATCCGTACACGTGCCTCGAGCAGCGCGCGTCGAAGGCGATCGGTTGCGTTGCGACGACGCGGACTGTGGCGCACGACGATGATAGCCCTGCCGGCGCTACCTCGACCGCGACGGTCTGGCGCGCTACTTCCCGGCCGATTGGCTCGACGGCAGCGACGCGCTGACCGCCTACGTGCTCGCAGATCGCGGACGAAGCCGGCGCGATGGCCCGGAAGACGCGCGCGACCGCATGCTGCGCGGCCTGGCCGGCTTCGCGACCGGGCCGCGTCGTGCGCGACTGCGCGCTGCCGACCGCCGACCTCACCATCCGCAAGCTCGCGGCGATCGAAGCGCTCTCGCGCCACGGGCGCGCCGAGCCGCGCATGCTCGATTCGATCACCGATCGATCCGACCTCTGGCCGACCTCGGCGGTGATCGACTGGATCGGGACTGCTGAAGCGCGTCCAGCCAAGCTGCCGCGACGCGCGGAGCGGCTCGAACGAGGCCCGCAGGTCATCCTCGCGCCCGCCTCAACTTCCAGGGCACGGTGATGACGTTCTCGACCGAGCGCAGCGACGCGCTGTGGTGGCTGATGGTCTCCACCGACGCGAACGCGAACGCGTGCGCTGCTCGCGCGTCCTCGACGACCCGGCGTGGCGCGAAGACGTGGCCGCGCATGGTGCGCGGCGCGCTGTCGCGCCAGCAGCGCGGACACTGGAGCACCACGGTCGCCAACGCCTGGGGCGTGCTCGCGATGGAGAAGTTCGCCGCGCGGTTCGAGGCAACCGGTGTCGGGGGCGCGACCACTGCCCGCCTTGCCGACCGCGCGGAGAAGCTCGACTGGTTCGATGCCCCGCGTGGCGGCACGCTCGAATTCCCCTGGCCGGCGGGCACCGCGCCGCTCGGGGTCGTGCACGACGGGCGCGGCAAGCCCTGGGTGACGATCACGAGCCGCGCCGCCCTGCCGCTCAAGGTGCCGCTGTCCACCGGCTATGCGATCAAGCGCACGGTGACGGCCGTCGAGCAGAAGGCCAAGGGCGAGTGGACACGGGGCGACGTCTATCGGGTCACCCTCGAGATCGAGGCGCAGTCCGACATGACCTGGGTGGTCGTCAGCGACCCGATCCCGTCCGGCGCGGCGATCCTCGGCACCGGCCTCGGCCGCGACTCGCAGCTCCTCACGCAGGCCGAGAAGCGGCAAGGTTGGGTTTGGCCCGCCTTCGAGGAGCGGTCGTTCGAGGCCTTCCGCGCGTACTACGAGCTGGTGCCGAAGGGCAAATGGACCGTCGAGTACACCGCGCGGCTCAACAACGAAGGCAGCTTCGACCTGCCGTCGACCCGCGTCGAGGCGATGTACGCGCCCGAGATGTTCGGCGAGATCCCGAATCCGAAGGTCGTGGTGAAGCCGCGATGAACGTCCGGTTACAGCTGCTTCGCCGCAAAGACGTCGCAGACCTTGATATCCCCGGTCTCGAGCCCGCGCTTGAACCAGCGCATGCGCTGCTCGCTCGACCCGTGCGTAAACGACTCGGGGGAGACATAGCCGCGCGAAGCCATCTGGATGCGATCGTCGCCGACTGCCGCGGCGGCGCGCAATCCCTCCTCGACGTCGCCCGGCTCGAGGATGCGCTTATTGCGATTCGCGGTCGCCGCCCAGATCCCGGCGAAGCAGTCGGCCTGCAGCTCCATGCGGACCTGGAGCGCGTTCGACTGCCGCTCGCCGTCGCGCGACTGGGCGCGCCGGACCTGCTCGGCGATCCCGAGCAGGTTCTGCACGTGGTGCCCGACTTCGTGCGCGATCACGTAGGCCTGCGCGAAGTCGCCCGGGGCGCGGAACTTGTCCTGGAGATCGCGGTAGAACGCGAGGTCGATGTAGAGCTTGTTGTCCGCGGGGCAGTAGAACGGCCCGACCGCGGCCTGCGCGTGCCCGCACGCGGACGCCACCGTGCCGCTGAACAGCACGAGGACCGGCTTCTGGTACTTCTTGCCGCCGCGGGCGAAGATCTCGGTCCAGGTGTCCTCGGTACTG
Source organism: uncultured beta proteobacterium (assembly GCA_963747775.1). Classification (GTDB taxonomy): domain Bacteria; phylum Pseudomonadota; class Gammaproteobacteria; order Burkholderiales; family SG8-39; genus JAGVSZ01. The sequence continues at coordinate 425,264 of CAVVGT010000006.1, read as the reverse complement.
CCGAGCACCGCGGCGATGAAGTCGGCCATCTGGTCTTCGCGGGCAGGCGCTTTGGTCTCCACCCGCTGCTGTGGCGCCGTCGACACGCTCGCCTGCTGCGCCACCTGCGTCACCACGCCGGGGTCGATGCCCAGGAACATGGCGATCAGTGCGATCACCACGATGCCGATGCCGCCGCCGGCGAGGCCCTTCCCGCCGGGGATCCGCATGCCGCGACGATCCTCGATGTTCTCGCTTCGTTGCTGGTCCTCGAGTCGCATCGCGCGTTCCTTTCGACTAGCAGACCGCAAAGTATAGCGAGGGCCTCGGCATGACGCGACGTCTGTTCACGATCTTCGCTCTCGTTATGGCCTGCGCCGCGTGCTCCGTGCCCGAGCTGCCGACGTTCGAGCGGGTCCGCGCGGCCCATCGCTCCTCGGAATCGATTCTCCTCGATCGGCACGGCGAGCCGCTGCACGCGCTGCGCACCGATCCGACGCGCCGCCGGCTCGAGTGGGTGCGCCTCGACGACGTGTCACCGGCGCTCGTGGCCGCGCTCGTCGCCGTCGAGGACCGGCGCTTCCACGACCATGCGGGTGTCGACTGGCGCGGCTTTGCCGGCGCCGCCTGGGACAACCTCTCCGGCGGCAAGCGCCGGGGCGCGAGCACGCTCACGATGCAACTTGCCGGCCTCCTCGACGAGGATCTGCGCGCGGGTGCCGGCGGCCGTTCCCTCGCCCAGAAATGGCGCCAGGCCAGGGCCGCACTCGCGCTCGAGGCGCATGGCTGGACCAAGCGCGAAATCCTTGAGGCGTACCTCAACCTCGCCTCGTTTCGCGGCGAGCTGCAGGGTGTCCACGCCGCCGCGAGGGGATTGTTCGACAAGCACCCGGCCGGCCTCGCCCATGACGAGGCGTGGCTGCTCGCCGCGCTCGTCGCATCCCCGAACGCGACCCAGCGCGCCACCGCGCGCCGCGTGTGCGTGCTCGTGCGGGCCGCGCCCAACCCGGACGTGGTACCCGATTGCGACCGCCTCGAGCGACTCGCCGCGAGGCACCTCGGCGCGACACCACGCATCCGCGCCACGCTGGACGCCGCGCCGCACCTTGCGCGTGCACTGCTCGCGAACGCCGACGCCCAGGTGCGGACGACCCTGGACGCAGCCTTGCAGCATTTTGCGCGCGAGACGCTCGCACGTCACCTGGCGGAGCTCGCGGGACGGAACGTGGAGGACGGCGCAGTCCTCGTGCTCGACAACGCGACCGGCGACGTACTGGCGTATGTCGCGTCCAGCGGTCCGCTGTCAAGTGCCGCGCAGGTCGACGGCATCACGACGCGCCGGCAGGCCGGCTCGACGCTGAAGCCGTTCCTCTACGCGCTCGCGATCGAGCGGCGCTGGCTGACGGCCGCGTCGGTGCTCGACGACTCGCCGCTGAACATCGCGACGCCGGTCGGGCTGTACGTGCCGCAAAATTACGATCGCACCTTCAAGGGACCGGTCTCGGTGCGCGACGCGCTCGGGGCGTCGTTGAACGTCCCTGCCGTGCGCACGCTGCTGCTTGCCGGCCCGGACGCGTTCCACGAGCGGTTGCACGCGCTCGGGCTCGCGAGCCTCGATGAGCCCGCCGACTTCTACGGCTATGCGCTCGCGCTCGGCGGGGCGGACGTGAGCCTGCTCGAACTCGTCAACGCGTATCGCGCGCTCGCGAACGGCGGCGAGTGGCGGCCGGTGCGGCTCTCGCCCGACGACGTCGCAACCGAGCGCGTGAATGCGGTCGATCCCCGCGCGGCATTCGTGGTCGCCGACATCCTCGCCGACCGCGGCGCGCGCGCGCTGACGTTCGGGCTCGCATCGCCGCTCACGACGCGCTCGTGGGCCGCGGTCAAGACCGGTACCAGCAAGGAAATGCGCGACAACTGGGCGGTCGGGTTTTCGGACCGCTACACGGTCGGGGTATGGGTGGGCAACATCTCCGGCGCCCCCATGTGGGACGTGTCGGGCGTGTCGGGTGCCGCGCCGGTCTGGCAGGAGGTGATGAGCTGGCTGCACCGCGCCGCGCCGTCGCATCCGCCCGTGCCACCGGAGGGCGTCGTCGCGAAGCGCGTTCACTTCGAGGGCGAGCGCGAGCCCGCGCGCGTCGAGTACTTCCTCGCGGGAACCGAAATGGAGCGCGTGACCCTGGTCGGCAATGCGGCCGCGCGGCCGCGCATCGCCTACCCCGGTCAGGGCACGATCGTCGCGCTCGATCCGGACATCCCGCCCGACCGCCAGCGGGTCGCCCTGCAGGCGACGGCGGCCGAGGCGGCATTGCGCTGGGTCCTCGATGGGAGTGTATTTGTCGAGGCTGCGGCAGATGCGCTCTGGGCGCCCGCGCCGGGCAAGCACCGGCTCGCGCTCGTGGACGGGCGCGGGCGCGAGGTTGACGCAGTCACGTTTGAGGTGCGCGGCGCGCCGCGGGTCAGTGCGGCGCGGTGAGGTACGCGTAGAAATTCATGAGCATGCCGGCTGTTGCCCCCCAGATGTAGTAGGGCCCGTACGGCATGGCGTAGTAATGGCGCTCGAGGCCATCGTGGATCAGCAGGTTGCGCTGGTGATTCGTGGGGTCGATCAGGAACGCGAGCGGCACTTCGAACACCTCCGCGACCTCGAAGTCGTCGAGGGCGAGTTCGAAGGGAGGCTGCACGAGGCCCACGACCGGCGTAACGCGGTAACCCGTCACCGTCGTGTAGTCGTTGAGATCTCCGAGAACCTCGACTCGGTCGGCGGCGAGCCCGATCTCCTCCGCCGTCTCCCGCAGGGCGGTGTCGCGCGGGGACTCCCCCTCTTCGGCGCGGCCACCCGGGAAGCTGATCTGCCCGGCGTGATCGTGGAGATGCGCCGTGCGCCGCGTGAAGAGGACGGTGAGCTCGTCCTCGCGGTTCACGATCGGCACGAGCACCGCGGCCGGGCGAATCGTGCCGTCCCGGCGGAACAGGTGCCCGTCGCCCGTGGTCACCGGTGCGAAGGGCCGCGGCGCCGCAAAGCGCGTGCGCAGCCAGTCCTGGGAAAAGTCGATCGAGGGGTGCGGCGCGTTCACGAAAGCGAATATGGGGTCGGAGCGGGTACGCGCAAGATTCTACGCGCGCTGCCCCGCTCCGGCCGCTGCTTCGCGGCGCCGGCCGTGCAGGATTGCCGCCCGGCGCGACCCCACCAGACAGGGGCAGCCTACTCGACGGCCATCAGCAGCGCGGCGAGGCCGGCGCCCACGGTCGCCGGAATTCCATACCGCTGCAGCGCGCTCGGGCCTGCCCCGTTGATGACCGCCACCGGGACTTCGGCTTGTGCGAGCAGGCGGTCGGTGATCGAACCCGTCACCAGCCGCGCGAGCGCGTTCTTGCGCGAAGTGCCCAGGACGATCTGGTCGGCACGCTCGTCCGCGGCGAATCGCGCGATCGTGCGCGCGGGCTCGCCCCGCAGGACGACCGATCGGCACCGAACGCCGGCGGCCTCGACGAGGCGACGTGCCGCCTCGAGCGCCTGCTGCCCCCGCGCGGCGCGCGCCGCGTCGATGTCGCGCTGCGATGCGAACTGCGCGATGTGCCGATTGAGCGACGGCTGCGCGTTGACGAGATAGACGGTCGCCTCCGGACGCGCGGCGGCGAGCCCGATGGCGTGCCGCGTGCCGAGGAGCGAATTCTGCGAGCCGTCGACTGGAACGATGATCTTGTGCATGGATAGCCTCCTGAGTGTCAGCGTCAAGCGTTTTGCGCTGCCACCGCGAGGCGGCGGTTGCGCAGGTACCCGTACCCGATGGTTCCCCCGATGATCGCGGCGTAGAGGATCCAGTTGGTCGCGGGGTGGATGATCAGATATTCCTGGATGAGCGGCTCGCTGGCGACCATCTTGGCGGCGGTCCAGGCGAGCACGGCCGCGCCCAAGTAGATGATCGCGGGGTACCGCTCGACCCACTTGAGGATCAGCGTCGAGCCCCAGATCACGATCGGGATGCTGATCAGCAGGCCGAGCACCACGAGCCAATAACTACCCTGCGCCGCGCCGGCGACCGCGAGCACGTTGTCGAGGCCCATGACCGCGTCCGCGACCACGATCGTCCTCATCGCGCCCCAGAAGCTCGCCGCCGGATCGACGGCATGGCCTCCTTCCTGTTTCGCCGCGATCAACTTGTAGGCGATCCAGATCAGCAGCAGGCCGCCTGCGAGCAGCAGGCCCGGGATTTTCAGCAGCCAGACGACGACGAGCGTCATCGCCGAACGCACCGCGATTGCGCCGAACGTGCCCCAGAAGATCGCGCGTGTCTGCAGTCGCTTCGGAAGACTGCGTGCCGCGAGCGCAATGACGATCGCGTTGTCCCCTGCGAGCACGAGATCGATGACGACGATCGCGGCGAGCGCGGACAGAAACTCGGGTGAGAACAGATCCATGAGGCTCCCCTGGTAGGTCCGCGGGCTTCAAACGACCGCACCGGGCCCGCGGACGTTCGCCGGATGCGGCGAAGGTCTCGCTCGCACGCGCCGTCTCGGGCCGCGCACCCGCGGGACCGGGAGCCTGGCGGCCCCGGGGTGACGATCCCGCAGTCGGGAGCTACTCCCCTTCGGGGGATGTCCCGTCGTGACGGGACGAGCGCATTCTGCGTGCGCGCAAGCCGTGGGGAAAATGAAGCTTCGCAATGCGCAAAATTGCCGTGCGCGATCGATCGAGTCCCCGGATCCATTGCGATTCGCAATCCAACGACGGTTGCGATGTCTCCGCATGCTGTGGTTCAATCGGGGCTCGAGTTGCGGCCTTCTCCTGGCGCGCTGCGCCGGAAGAGGGTCACCCGTCAAAGGGGAGTAGCTTCAAGCAGTAGGGTCGTCAATCCGGCTGGAGCGCGCTGACGAGGCGCCCTCCCCCGGCCCTACCGGCAGCCAAAGCGGCTGCGAGCGAGACCTTTGCCAGACCGGCAAAGGCTTCGCTTTCGCGGGCGGCCTTCACCGGTTGGTGAAGGCCGCTTTGTTTTGGAGCCCGCGCTTTGAAGGGACGATCCGACGATGAAGCACCGCAACCTCCGCCGTTACTTCCGGCACGGCACTCTCACGCAGCTCTCTGTTTTCGAGGCCGTCGCACGCCACTCGAGCTTCACGCGCGCGGCCGAGGAGATGCACATGGCGCAGCCCACCGTTTCGGTCCAGGTCAAGAAGCTCGCCGAGACCATCGGGCTGCCGCTTTTCGAGATCGTCGGCAAGCGCGTGCAGCTGACTGCGGCCGGGCGCGAGCTCTACGCCGCGTGCCAGGACATCTTCCTCAAGATCGGAGAGGTCGAGGAGCGCATGTCCTGCTTGCGTGCGCCCGATACCGGCAGTCTCCGCATCGCGGTCAGCACGACGGCGAAGTACTTCGCGCCGCGGGTGCTCGCGCGATTCCTGGAGCGTCTGCCCGGCATCGACGTCTCGCTGACCGTGCTCAACCGCCAGCAGCTTCTGAACCGGCTCGCCGGAAACCTGGACGACTTCTATATCTTCTCCAACCCGCCCGAGGAGATCGAGGTGGTGATGCACACGCTGCTCCCCAACCCGACCTTCGTGTACGCGCGCGCCGACCATCCGCTCGCGGCCCACCGCGACCTGAAGTTCGCCGACGTCGCGGCCGAACCGTTCCTGCTGCGCGAGCCCGGGTCCGGGACACGCATCGTCGCCGAGCAGGCATTCGAAGCGCACCGGCGCAAACCGAACGTCCGCATGGAACTCGGCTCCAACGAGGCGATCAAGCAGGCGATCCTCGGCGGACTTGGCGTCTCGATCCTGTCGCAGCACACCATGGGACCGGGCACCCAGCACGACGGCCTGGTCGCGCTCGACGTCGAAGGCTTTCCGCTGCAGCGCTGGTGGTACCTGGTTCATGCCGAGGGCAAATCGCTGTCGCCCACCGCGCAGGCCTTCCTCGAGTACGTGCGGCAACCGGGCACTCTGCGGGACTGCGAGCCCGGGGCGGTCGCTCTCGCGCCTGCCGCCGCAGCGCCCTGAACTCGCGCCAGCGCCCGGGCGAAGTCGTTCGGCGGGAAGCGCTTCCGCGGTCCGGTAGAATCCGCCGCTCTCGCCGCCCCAGCCACGGAGTGACCGATTGACGACCGACCCCGCGGGGCGCCGCAAAGGCGTGCTTCTGATGCTCGCCGCGGGGCTCTGCTGGAGCACCGGCGGAATCTTCGTGCGCAACGTCGCATCCACCGACGGCTGGGAGATCGTCTTCTGGCGCTCGGTGTTCATGGTCGTGTTCCTTTTCGCGGTGCTCGTGTGGTGGCACCGCGGCGCGGTCTGGTCGAAGATCGCCGCGGTCGGCACCGCCGGCGTGCTTTCGGGCACGCTCCTCGGCGCGACCTTTTTCTTCTTCATCCTGTCGCTAATGCGCAACACCGCGGCGAATACCTTCGTGCTGATGAGCACCGGGCCGTTCTTCGTCGCGGTGTTCGGCTGGATCTTCTTGCGCGAGCGCGTGCCGCTGCGCACCTGGATCGCGATCGCGGTGGCGCTCGCCGGGATCACGCTGATGTTCGCCGACGGGCTCGAGGCCGGGCGCAGTCTCGGCAATCTCCTCGCCCTGGGCGTGCCTACGGCATTTGCGCTCAACGTCGTGGTGTTGCGACGGATGCACGCGGCGGTGGACATGGTGCCCGCGGTCATGATCGCGGGGCTGATCTCGATCGTCGTCGCGCTGCCCTTCGCCCTGCCGCTCCAGCCGAGCCCGCGCGATCTCGCGGTGCTCGCGCCGATGGGATTCCTGCAGCTCGGGCTCGGGTGCCTGCTGATGACGAAGGCGACCCGCTACCTCACGGCCGGCGAGGTCGGGCTGCTGTCGCTGATAGAGACCATTCTCGCGCCGCTCTGGGTATGGATCGGGGTCGGCGAGCGTCCGACCGAGCTCGCGCTCGCCGGCGGTGTGATCGTGTTCGGCGCCCTGGTCGCGAACGAATGGGTCGGCTTCCGCCAGGCGCGGCCGGTCGCCGCGCCCGTCACGCCAGGCGGCGCTTGAACCGTTCGCAGGCGGCGACCAGCGCCGCACAGGTTCCCGGTTCCCAGACCGAGTGCCCCGCGTCGGGCACGACGTGGTACTCGACCTCCGGCCACGCTGCAACCAGGTCGTGCGCCGACGCGATCGGACACACGACGTCGTAGCGCCCCTGCACGATCACGCCCGGTATCGCGCGCAGGCGATGCACGCGCTCGAGCAGCGCGTTCTCCGGCAGAAATATGTCGTGCACGAAGTAATGCGCCTCCATGCGTGCGAGGCCGAGCGCGACTACGTCTCCGGCAAAGTGATCGACCGTCTCCCGCGACGGCAACAGCGTCGAGCACGAGCCCTCGTACACGCTCCACGCGCGCGCCGCGGGCATGTGCACGGCCGGATCGGGGTCGACGAGCCGCCGATGGAAGCCGCGCAGCACGTCACCGCGCTCGGCCGGCGGCAGAAACCCGACGAACCGCTCCCACGGCTCCGGGAAGATGTGGCGCAGCCCGTACAGGAACCAGTCGATCTCGCTCTTCCGGCACAGGAAGATGCCGCGCAGCACGAGTCCCAGGCATCGTTCGGGATGCGTTTCGGCGTAGGCGAGCGCGAGGGTCGATCCCCACGACCCGCCGAACACGAGCCAGCGTTCGATGCCGAGATGCCGCCGCAGCCGCTCGAGATCGTCGATCAGATGGACCGTGGTGTTCTCGCGCAGCTCGCCGAGCGGAGTCGAACGGCCCGCGCCGCGCTGGTCGTAGACGACGATGCGATACGCCGCCGGATCGAAGAACCGCCGGTGCTTCGGCGTCGAACCGGAACCCGGACCGCCGTGCAGGAAGACGACGGGGATGCCGTCGGGTCGGCCGCAGCTCTCCCAGTACATTGTGTGGAGGGCGTCGAGCGGCAGCAATCCCGACGCATAGGGCTCGATCTCGGGGTACAGCGCAGCGCGGTCGCCGGATTCCTGCACGCCCCTCTCCCCTAGCCCTCTACCGCAGCGGGAGAGGGGCCGCTGTATGCTGTGCACGAGGTCACATCGGGGTGGCGCTCTCCCGCCGAAATCGCGCGAGGGTCCGCGCTCAAACGGTGAAGATCGTCGAGCCCGTGGTCTTGCGGCCTTCGAGGTCGCGGTGCGCCTGCGCGGCATCCTTGAGCGCGTATCGCTGCGCGATCTCGATCTTCACCTTGCCCGACTTGACGACGTCGAAGAGATCGTTCGCGCACGCGACGAGGTCCGCACGCTTCGCGATGTAAGTGTTGAGGGTCGGGCGGGTCAGGAAGAGCGAGCCCTTCTGCGCGAGCAGGCCGGTCGGGACCGGGTCGGTGGGACCGGAGGCATTGCCGAAGGTGACCATCATGCCGAGCGGCTGCAAGCAGTCGAGCGAGCCCATGAACGTGAGCTTGCCCACCGAGTCGTACACGACCGGGACGCCCTGCCCGCCGGTGATCTCCTTCACGCGCTCGACGAAGTTCTCGCGGCTGTAGACGATAGTGTGCTCGCATCCATGCGCCTTCGCGAGCGCGGCCTTCTCGTCGGAGCCGGCGGTGCCGATCACCTTCACGCCCAGCGCCTTAAGCCACTGGCACGCGATCAGGCCGACGCCGCCGGCCGCGGCGTGCCACAGGACGGTCATGCCGGACTGGACTTTGAAGGTTCGCTTGATCAGGTACTGGACGGTCATGCCCTTGAGCATCATCGCGGCCGCCGTCTCGAACGAGATGCCGTCGGGGACCTTCACGCACCGGTCCGCGGGGAAGAGCCGAGCCTCGGCGTAGGACCCGACCGGCGGCGACGCGTAGGCAACGCGATCGCCGGGCTTGAACTCGGTGACGCCGGCGCCCACCGCCTCCACGACACCGGCGCCTTCCGAGCCGCACCCGGCCGGGAGCGGCAGCGGATAGAGCCCGGTGCGGTGGTACGTGTCGAGGTAGTTCAGGCCGACCGCGTGATGGCGGATCCGGACCTGGCCCGCGCCGGGATCGCCGACATCGACGTCCTCCCAGACGAGCACTTCGGGGCCGCCGGCCTTGTGGAATCGAATCGCTTTTGGCACGTCATCCTCCTTGGTGTGAATGCGAATGGTAAGTCCTGAATCGAGGGTTGCGAATTCCGGTCCGCGCAGCGATCGTCACCATGCAATCGGGCTGCGGTCCTTGAAGAAGCCCCCGCTCGGGCCATCGTCCGGCAAGGTTGCAAGCCAGACGGCAGAGTCCGCTCCCTGCTCCAGGCTGCGCGGCGCGGACGGGCCGCCCATGTCCGAGCGCACCCAGCCGGGGCTCATCGTGTTCACCTTGATGTTCGTGCCCGCAAGTTCCGCGGCGAGCGTGCGGGTCAGGGCATTCAGCGCCGCCTTGGACACCCGGTAGGCCGGCGTCCCCGTCCCCATCGACGCGAGCTGTGCGAGCTCGCTCGATAGATTCACGATCCGCCCGTAGCCGTTCTTGCGCATGAGTGGAAGGCACGCCTGCGTGACACCGAGCACGCCGACGACGTTCGTCTCGAGCGCATCGCGCAAGACCTCGGGATCCACGGTTGCGGCGCGAGCGCCCTTCGGGTCCGGCAGCACGCCGGCATTGTTCACGAGCACGTCCAGCCGCCCGAACCGGGCCTCCACCCAGACCGCGGCCGCGCGCGCCTGGGTGCCGTTCCGCACATCCAGAGCGTGAAACGCCACGTCGAGACCCTCGGCTGCGAGCCGCGCACGAGCTGCCTCCCCCTTCGGAACGTCGCGCGACGTCAAAACCGCTCGCATGCCCTGGCGCGCGAGCTGGCGGACGATCTCCAGCCCGATGCCGCGATTCCCGCCGGTAACTACGGCGACCCGCTCGACCACTCCTTCACCTACCGAAAGAGCGTCAGCACGCCGGTGTAGCCGTACAGCCGATCGTGCGAGATCTCGCCGTTGCAGAAGAAACCGACGAGCGGAAAGTCGCCCAGCCGCTTGGCGATCAGCTCGAGCTCCGCCGAGCGTTTCCCGAACATGTTCTCGCCGCGCCCGAGACAGGCGTAGTACAGCCCGCCCTTGGGCGGGGCATCGAGGTCGGCCGAGATTCTGTCGAGCATCCGGTGGAGGTCCTCCCGCGCGCTGCGCTCGTCGCGCTTGCAGAACATGATCGGCATGCCTTTCTCGACGTAGGCCCCGATCGCAACCAGGCCGTTCTTCGGATCGAACCCGACCAGGTTCCGGACCAGGTAGTCGCCGGTGTCCGAGCCCTTGACCGGCAGGCCGGCGTGAATGACCTGGGCTGCGCGGTGAAGATCGCGGCCGAGCGCCGCACCGATGTCCTCGCGCAGCACGTCCAGCGCGGGACGGCCGTCGAGCGTCACGATGATGTTGCGCTCGCCCTCGGTGACGACGTGCGGCGGGGCAAGCGGCACGCATCCCTGAGTGAGTCGCGTCGTCACGTCAACGTGGGAGGAGAGCACCACGCCGGAGAGCCCGCCCTCGAGCACGTCGTTCGCGAATTGAACGGTGCCCGCGCGCGAGCTAGCGAGGCCGCCCACGAGATAGCCACTCGCGAGCTTGGTCGACATGTCCTCGATTAGCTCCGGCATGTCGTCGGTGTTCGGGTCGCCGTGCACGATCGCGAAGTGGGCCGCCTCCGCGCCGCTCGCCGTACGCGCGCCGAGTTGCGGGGCACGCGACTTCCCCGAGAACACCTTGAACTCGCCGTCGGGCATCGCACCGATCATCAGCGCGACCGCGGGCTCGTCCATGTACTCGACCGCGGTCGCGAGCACCCCGACACCGACGGTGCCGACCCAGTCGCGCACGCCGGTCGCTTCCCGCACGCGCGCGAGGATCGCGGAGGCATCGTTGCCGAGCTGGTCGCTCACGTAGAGAAACCCGAGGTTGGCGCCGGGTTGCCCCGAGCCGATCTGCTGCAGCGCGCTCTCGACCGCTTCCTGCCAGTCGGTCCCGCGGGCGTGCCCCGCGCGAAAGGCGACAGTCGGCGCCGCGCGGTGCGAGGTCATTTCCGCGACTTCTGCTCGGGCGGGGCCGGCGGCAGCGTCTGGCTCTGCAGCAGACTCCACCAGGCCTCGGCGGCGCTCGCCGCCGCCGAGGCCGGCTCGACCTTCGCGCTCTCGCCCGCGCTCGAGGGCTGCATCGACTGGAAAGCGAGGAGCGTCGCGCGCTGCATTTCCAGACCCTGGATCGTCATGCGCAGCACGTTGAGGTTCATGTTGAGCCAGTTCTCGACCGACTTCAGGTCGGTGATGCGCTTGTCGACCTCCTTCGGGTCGAGCAACGGCACCACGACGCCCGGCATCGGCAGCCCCATCGGGCTCCACAGCTTCTTGAGGAATTCGAACGGGTCCTGAAGGGGCGTTTCGTGGCTCATGGGAGGGTACTGCGCGGCGGAGGGCTGTCGTGTCAGTTTAGGCCGCGTGCCCCAAAAACGCCAGCATCTCGTCGCGACGCGCCAGCGTGTCGCGGTAGCCGAGATCGATCAGCGCCCTGCAGAACCGCGCCTCGAAAAGCAGGTAGCTCGCGAGGTTCGACCCATTACGGTTCATCGCGCCGACCGCGCGCAGGAGGAATCGCACCGCGGGAGGGAAGTCCTGGACGTGGCGTGAGGCGATGCGCTCGATCGGCTCGCTCGGATGCATCACCAGAACGTCGACCGGACGCAGCTTGAGCCCGAGCTCGTGGGCCTTTTCCGGCGCCACGCATTGCAGCGTCTTGTTGATGCGCTGCAGGCGCTCGATGTCGACCGCCAGGCTGTCGAGGAAGATGGAATTGAGCGCGTGGCCCGCGATCTGCGCGAGCGACGGGTACAGGGTGGAACGCATGCGCGGCGAATCCTGCCACTGGCGGCCGGTGCCGATCACCAACACCCGGTCCGCGCCGAGGTGCAGGGCCGGGCTGATCGGGGCCATCTGCCGCATCGAGCCGTCGCCGAAGAACTCGCGGTGGAACTTCACGGCCGGGAAGATGAACGGGATCGCACTCGACGCGAGCAGCAGCTCGACGCTGAGAGGCGTCGCCGCGCCGACGCGTTGGGTGCGCTCCCACTGCTCCAGTCCCGAGCCGCCCTGGTAGAACGTGACGCTCTGCCCCGACGTGTAGCCCGATGCCGTGACGGCCACCGCGTGCACCGCACCCGAATCGATGTTCGCCGCGATCCGGCTGAACTCCATCGTGCGCGCGAGCATCTCGCGCATCGGGGTATTGTCCAGGAGCGACACCGGGTTGCTGCGCGAGAACAGCATCAGCGCCGATAGCCAGCGCGCACCCGCTCGCATGATGCCCGGCCAATCCGCCCGGTACACGTCGTGGACCCGGAAGTGCTCCCAGACGCCGACCAGGCGCCCCACCGCCTCGGCGAAGTTGTCGGCGTGGATCGCGAGCGCGGCGGCGTTGATTGCGCCGGCCGAGGTCCCGCACACGATCGGAAACGGGTTCTCGCGCGGGTGACCCAGCAATTCGTCGACCGCCTTGACGACGCCGACCTGGTAGGCGGCCCGCGCGCCGCCACCGGTGAGGATGAGCGCGGTCTTCTTCCGCATGTCGCCGTACGGACGGCGCACTCGTCTCAGGCCGAGAACAGGGTCCGTTGCGCGTTTGCGTCGACCACCGTCAGCGCGGTCATGTTCACGATTCGGCGCACCGTGGCCGACGGCGTGAGAATGTGCGCCGGTGCCGCGCATCCGAGCAGGATCGGGCCGATGGTGATTCCGTCCGCCGCCGCGGTCTTCAGCAGGTTGAAAGCGATGTTGGCCGCATCGAGCGTCGGCAGAATCAGCAGGTTCGCCTCGCCCTTCAAGCGCGAGCGCGGAAAAGCCTGTGCGCGCACCTCCGCCGAAAGCGCCGCGTCGCCGTGCATTTCCCCCTCTGCCTCGAGCTCAGGCGCGCGCTCGTTGATCAGCCGGAGCGCGTCCCGCATCTTCAGCGCGGTCGGCTGGTCGCTCGTCCCGAAGCTTGAATGCGAGAGCAATGCCACCTTCGGCACGAGGCCGAAGCGGCGAATCTCCTCCGCGGCGAGCAGGGTCATCTCGGCGATCTGGTCGGCGCTCGGATCGTAGTTCACGTAGGTGTCGCAGAGAAACACCGTGCGCTTCGGCAAGATCAGAGCATTCATCGCGTAAAAAGCGCTCGCGCCCCGCCGCCGACCGAGGATCTGATCGATGTATTGAAGGTGCAGGCCGTGGGTGCCGAAAGTGCCGCACAACATGCCGGCAGCCTCTCCACGGTGGATCGCCATCGCACCGATCGCCGTATTGCGGCGGCGCATCTCGATCTGGGCATAGCGGGCCGACACCCCGCGCCGCTCGGTGAGGCGATGGTATTCCTCCCAGTACTCGCGGTACCGCGGGTCCGATTCGGGATTGACGAGATCGAAGTCCGCGCCGGCGCGGATCCGCAGGCCGTACAGTTCGATTCGTCGTTCGACCACTGCGGGGCGCCCGATCAGGATCGGCTTTGCGAGCCCTTCGTCGACCACCACCTGAACCGCGCGCAGCACGCGCTCGTCCTCGCCCTCCGCGTATACGATCTTGCGCGGCTCCGTCTTCGCCGCCGCGAACATCGGCTTCATGATGAAACCGGTGCTGTAGACGAACCGCTGGAGCGAGTCCCGGTAGGCGCCGAGGTCGGCGAGCGGCCGCGTGGCCACCCCCGAATCCATCGCCGCCTGCGCCACCGCCGGCGCGATCTGGACGATCAGCCGCGGGTCGAAGGGCCGCGGGATCAAGTACTCCGGGCCGAACTTCAGGTTCTGCTCGCCGTACGCAGCGGTGACGATGTCCGACTGCTCGGCGGTGGCGAGGCCGGCGATCGCGTGCACGGCGGCGATCTTCATCGCCTCGTTGATCTGGGTGGCGCCCACGTCGAGGGCGCCGCGGAAGATGAACGGGAAGACCAGGACGTTGTTCGTCTGGTTCGGGTAGTCCGAACGTCCGGTTGCGATCACCGCGTCCGGGCGTGCCGCCTTGGCGACGTCCGGCATGATCTCCGGATCCGGGTTGGCGAGCGCCAGGATGAGCGGCCGATCGGCCATCCCCTTCACCATCTCCGGCTTGAGCACCCCACCGGCCGACAGGCCGAGGAACACGTCCGCCTTGCCGATCACCTCGCCCAGGCGCCGCGCGTCGGACTTGCGGGCGTAACGCGCTTTGTTCGGGTCCATCTCCTCCTTGCGCCCCTCGTAGACGACGCCGGCAATATCGGTGACCCAGATGTTCTCCATGCGAACGCCGAGCTCGACCAGGAGGTCGAGGCACGCGAGCGCGGCTGCGCCCGCCCCAGAAGTGACGAGCTTCACCTTGCCGATGTCCTTGCCGACGACCCGGAGGCCGTTGATGACGGTCGCGCCCACAATGATCGCGGTGCCGTGCTGGTCGTCGTGGAACACCGGAATCTTCATGCGCGCCCGAAGCTTCCGCTCGATCGCAAAGCACTCGGGCGCCTTGATGTCCTCGAGGTTAATGCCGCCGAAGGTGGGCTCGAGTGCGGCGATGATGTCGACCAGCTTGTCGGGGTCGCGCTCGGCGACCTCGAGGTCGAAGACGTCGATGCCCGCGAACTTTTTGAACAGGACGCCCTTGCCTTCCATCACCGGCTTGCCGGCGAGCGGCCCGATGTTGCCCAGGCCAAGTACCGCTGTCCCATTGGTGATGACCGCAACCAGGTTCGCGCGCGCGGTGAGCGTTGCCGCCTCCGCCGGATCGCGCTGGATCTCCTCGCAGGCGGCCGCCACGCCCGGCGTGTAGGCGAGCGCGAGGTCGCGCTGATTGACGAGTCCCTTGGTCGGAGCGATCGAAATCTTGCCCGGGGGCGCGAGGCGGTGGTAGTCGAGCGCGGCCTTCCGAAGGCTGTCGTCCATGGCGGGTGTCCTGCTTTGGATGTTGTTATCGGGGTGGGCCGATTATATGCCCCGTCGCGAACGCTCCCGCCGCGTCTGCGGGGGCGTAACATGACTGCGTGGCGGCTCGACGCCGCACGATAGCCCCGCGATGATCGGCATAGGCGAACGCGACGTCCTGCTCGTCGTCGACGTGCAGAACGACTTCATGCCCGGCGGTGCGTTAGCGGTACCGGACGGGGACGGGATCCTGCCCGTCGTCAACGCGCTCGCGCGGCGGTTCGCAAACGTCGTGCTCACCCAGGACTGGCACCCACCGCGTCACATTTCCTTTGCCTCGAGCCATCCCGGACGGCAGCCATTCGAGCGCATTCGCCTCCGCTATGGTGAGCAGGTCCTCTGGCCCAATCACTGCGTACAGGGAACCGCGGGCGCGGCACTGCACGCCGACCTCGCGATTGCGCACGCGCAACTCGTCGTGCGCAAGGGCTATCACCCCGATGTGGACAGCTACTCGGCGTTCGTCGAGGCCGACGGGCAGCATACGACCGGGCTCGCCGGCTATCTGCGTGAGCGCGGCATTCGGCGTGTCTTTCTGTGCGGGCTCGCCACGGACTTCTGCGTCGCGTGGTCCGCGGTGGATGGTCGGCAGGCCGCCTTCGAGATCACTGTGATCGAAGACGCCTGTCGCGCCATCGACACCGGTGGATCGCTTGTCGCCGCGTGGCAAAATATGCAGGAAGCCGGCGTCGCCAGGGTGCTTGCAATGGACGTTGCGGGCTGACCTGACGTAGCCTTTTGCAGGACGTGGCGCGTTTGTGCGTTGGCTCAAGAGGAAAGCGGCGGCTAGGCGCACCATCCCCATCGCTCTTCTCGCCCTTGCGGCCGCAGGGTGCACGACCTACGACGGACAGCGCTTGCCACTCTCTTCCAGATACGGCGCGAGCGCGAGTGTCATTAGCACGGTGCCCGGCCGCAGCATGCTGCCGACGGGGTGGGCGGCGAGGTCTTTGATGATGCCATCCTACGGCGGCCTGAGCTCGAGCAGGTCGTGGCGCGCCGCGCGCTAGAATCGCGTGCGTGGCTTCGGGGCACGAGGTCGCGAAACATTCATGCTCACGCCACCCGGTCTGCATCGACACGAACCCCTGCGGCTCGCCGCTCGCATGTGCGAGATCGAGCCGTTTCACGTCATGGAGATCGGACGCCGCGCCGAGGAGCTCGAGCGAGCCGGACGGCACATCGTGCATATGGAGATCGGGCAGCCCGATTTCTCCGCCCCACCCCAGGTCATCGAGGCGGCAGTCGCGGCGCTCCAGAGTGAACCGCTCGGTTATACCGCGGCACTCGGTACGCCTGCGCTACGAGAGGCAATCGCGCGCTTCTACGCCGACCGTTACGGGATCGACATCGCGCCCGAACGGATTGTGGTTACGTCGGGCGCTTCGGGCGCTTTCCTGATCGCGATGGGCGCGCTCGTCGACCGCGGCGACGAGTGGCTCATGCCGGATCCGTGTTACCCGTGCAACCGGCACTTCGTCCGGATGTTCGAGGGCACCGCGAAAACGATTCCGTCCGGACCCGAGCGCCATTACCAGCTCGATCGAGACGATGTCGCACGCCACTGGGGCGAGCGCACACGCGGCGTGACGCTCGCTTCGCCCTCCAACCCCACCGGAACGGTAGTGCCACGCGCCGCGCTTGAGGGGATCGTGGCAGAGGTGCGCGCGCGCCGGGGCTATACCCTCGTCGACGAGATCTACCAGGGACTGACGTACGGCGGCGCCCATCACCCGACGGCGCTCGGGCTGGGCGACGATCTCTTCGTCGTAAACAGCTTCTCGAAGTATTTCAGCATGACCGGCTGGCGCCTCGGCTGGCTCGTGGCACCGGCGGACTATGTGCGGGAGATGGAGCGGTTCGCCCAGAACGCATACATCTGTCCGTCGGCGCTGGCGCAGGCCGCGGCACTGGTGGCCTTCCGTCCGGAGACGATCTCGGTACTCGAAGAACGGCGCGCGGAATTCCAGCGCCGTCGCGACTTTCTGGTCCCGGCTTTGCGCCAGCTCGGGTTCGAGGTGCCGCTACTGCCGGTGGGTGCGTTCTATGTCTACGCGGACTGCTCGCGTCTCGCGAGCGACAGCGAGCGATTCGCGATGGAGGTATTGGAGAAGGCCGGTGTAGCGATTACCCCGGGCCGGGATTTCGGCACTCACCGCGCGGGCATGCACGTGCGGTTCGCCTACACGCGCTCGATGGCCGACCTGGAGGAGGGAATCGAGCGGCTCGCACAGTTGCTCGGCCGAACCTGAGCGGGTTCGGCGCGCCGGATCACGCGTTTGCTGCGAGCCGGGGTACGCGAGCGACGACGTCCGCCATGCGGCGCTTCTCCGCGATCACCTTCTGCGCGTAGCCTTGCGCCGGATCGTCGCTGGCGCCGGCATAGAGCTGCAAGCCTTCCTCGAGGCTTCCCGTCCGGCGGACGTATTCACGCAGGATCTGCGCACCTACATGGATGTTGATGCGAGGGTCGAGCACCGTCTCCTCGCCCCCGTGCGCCGCCAGCTTGTCGAGGTGGAACCGCGGCACCACCTGCATCAGTCCTTTCGCACCGAACTCGCTTTCGGCGATCGGATTGAAGCGTGATTCGACTGCCATTACGGCCAGAATGACGAGCGGATCGACGCCGGTGGCGGAGCCTGCGACGTACGCCTCGCTCACCAGGCCATCGAGCGCGCCTCCCGCGATCCGGAAGCGCCGCGCCAGATGATCCGCGATTGCACGCTGTTGCGGATCGGCGACCACGTTAGGGGTAGCCGCAACGGCCAGTTGGAGCGGAGTTGCCTCGACCTTCATCTTGCCGAGTGCGATTCCGCTTGCGTGCGCGGCGTGGATCGGTAGGAAGCGCGCACCGTCGAGTACCACGAAAGCGAGCGCGAGCAGGCCGAACGCAGCAAACCCGGTATGTGTGGCGCTCATGAGGGTTGTAGCCCAACGGCGTAAGTGCGTCTTGAGCTCAAGCAGATTCATGTTGACCTCCGTCGTCTGTCGCAGACCGGCAGCGAGAGTCCTCGGTCGCCAGATCAGCCGCCCGACTGGGCGGAACAGGACAGGTTAGGTTGCTGATCCGTCGCTCGGGTGAGTCCCCTAGAGGGACCTCACGGTTCCGGGCGACTGGCTGGTCAACGCCTTGGACCCCAGGGTGCAGGGGCGGGTTCAGCAGGCGTGTCGATTGCGGTCAGCAACAAGATAGAGTGACTGCGGAAATGATCGAAACCGCAGTCTAATGAAGGCCTTAGCACCTGTCAAGCAAAGCCGATAGGGCTGCGAAATCAGGGTCTTGTACTGCGATGCACAATAAAAAAATTTTGGGGAAAAGAGGCCCGGCTTCGCCATCGACCGACTGGTAAAATGCAGGCGTCCTTCGATAGGAAAGCCGGGGGACACTTCCAGTGCCGAATCTCTGCGGTTCGGACTTTGCCTGCACAAGGCCCGACCGCAGAGGATTCGACCACCGCCTAGAGCCGCGACCCGGTTGGGAACGGCCAAGCTGCAGCGGGATTTGGGGCAGTTTTTGCCCTTGGCGCCGTCGACGTCGACGTGGCTGCAGGAGCCACTGTCAGTGCAGACGCTGCCGGTTTCACCGCTCGCTTGGTCGCCTTCATCCGTGCCTTGGCCTTCTTCTTGGCGGGCTTCTTCGCAGCTTTCTTTTTCTTGGCCGCCTCTAAGGCGGCCTTTTTCTTGGCAGGCTTCCGCTGCGCGGAGGCCTTCTTCTTCGCAAGTTTCTTTTTTGCTAACACTTGCTCGTAGCGATGCGCTACTTCTTCTTCTTGCCAGCCTTTTTCTTCGCGGTTTTCTTCGCAGCTTTTTTCTTCGTTGCCATGCCTAAGCTCCTTCATGAGTTGACGAAAGTTACTGCCCTACAACACCCCCGCCCTTGCGAGCAGGGGATCCAACCGCCGGGCGAACCGCCCGAGCAGTCGAATTCTTCGACGACGTCCGCGTCTCAGGGGCGCGAACCCGACGGGAAAGGCCACGCCGCGGCGGGGTTGAGAGCGGTCCTCGGCGCCGGCGAGGGAACCGTCGGAGCGGGAGACTGCCCCGCCGGTGCGGCGGGGGCAGCAACCGCTTTGACGGCCTTGGTCACCGCGCGCTTCGCCTTTGCCACTGCACGTTTCGCCTTTGCCACTGCGCGTTTCGCCTTGACGCGCTTGACCGCGCCTTTGACCTTGCGCTTCACCGTCGCCACCGCGCGTTTCACCTTGACACGCCGAACCGCGCGCTTGATCGCGCGCTTGGCCTTCTTTGCGCCCCGCTTCGGCTTGGCGCGAGCGGCAGCCTTCTTTTTCCTTCCTGCCTTCGTTGCCATGTCCATGCTCCCGTCAGTTTGAAAGAACGAACCAACCACTCAGCGAAGCCGGCTGGGTAAGCTCAGCAGTCTGCCGCACGAACGAGCCTCGACAGCAGCACTCGCCCGGAGCGTTGAGCCACCGCCCCATACAAAAATGTCGGAGACCCGGACGGGCTCCGACATCTCTGACACCTGCGGCGCGCGACGTACTCGCGCCTGAATCGCTGCACCACTCCACCGCAACTGCGGCGGAACGGCACTCTCTCTTGGCGACTCGCCCGGTCGCCTCGACCTTAAAGCAATTGTGGGCGTTCGACAACCGTCTAATCCCAACTTAGCGCGCCTCCGGTCTGGTACTCGATCACGCGCGTCTCGAAAAAATTGCGCTCCTTCTTCAGGTCGGTCATCTCGCTCATCCACGGGAACGGGTTCGCCGCGCCGGTGTAGATCTGCTCGACGCCGATCTGCTGGCAACGTCGATTCGCGATGAACCGCAAGTACTCCTTGAACATCGGAGCATTGAGGCCGAGCACGCCACGCGGCATCGTATCCTCCGCATAACGGTACTCGAGTTCCACTGCCTTCTGCATCAACGCCTGTATCTCCTCGCGGAACTCCGATGTCCACAAGTGCGGGTTCTCTAGCTTGATCTGGTTGATGAGGTCGATGCCGAAATTGCAGTGCATCGACTCGTCGCGGAGGATGTACTGGTACTGCTCCGCCGCGCCGGTCATCTTGTTCTGCCGTCCCAACGCCAGGATCTGCGTGAAGCCGACGTAGAAGAACAGGCCCTCCATGACGCAGGCGAACACGATCAGGCTCTTGAGGAGCTTCTGATCGGCTTCCGGCGTGCCCGTTTTGAACGACGGGTCGGTGAGGATGTCGATGAACGGGATCAGGAACTCGTCCTTGTCCCGGATGCTCGGGATTTCATGATAGGCGTTGAACACCTCGCCCTCGTCAAGCGCGAGGCTCTCGACGATGTATTGGTATGCGTGGGTGTGGATCGCCTCCTCAAAGGCCTGCCGCAGAAGGTACTGCCTGCATTCCGGTGCCGAAATGTGGCGATAGGTCCCCAGAACGATATTGTTCGCCGCGAGCGAGTCGGCGGTCACAAAGAACCCCAGGTTGCGCTTGACCACCCGGCGCTCATCCTCCGTGAGGCCGTTGGGGTCTTTCCAGAGCGCAATGTCGCGGCTCATGTTGACCTCTTGCGGCATCCAGTGATTGGCGCATGCTGCAAGGTATTTCTCCCACGCCCACTTGTACTTGAACGGCACAAGCTGGTTGACGTCGGTCCGACCGTTGATGATCCGCTTGTCCTCGACGCGGATGCGCCGGTAAGTCTCGACATCGGCGGCCTGGCCGGCTGGCGCGAGCGCCGCGCGCCCGGAAGGCACGAAACCGGCCACCTGTTGCAGGCTGAGCGCGGTTAGCGAGGCCACGCCGGCTCTCGTCTGCGCGCCCGCATCGTCGTCGAACTTCAGCATCCTGGCCTCCGATGTCTTGTTATCGGCATCACTGGCACGCCTCGCAATCCGGCGTGTCGATCGCACAGAATTTTGGCTCGACCGGGTCTGCGGCGCGGGCGGCCGCGGCACCATCGGACGGGACGGCGTTGAGCTGTCCTGTCTTCACCGTCGACTTCTCGGCATGAGTGGCGCCGAGCGAGCGGAGGTAGTAAGTGGTCTTGAGCCCGCGCACCCAAGCGAGTTTGTAGGTGTCGTCGAGCTTCTTCCCGGACGCGTTCGCGATGTAGATGTTGAGCGATTGGGACTGGTCGATCCATTTCTGCCGCCGCGCGCCCGCTTCGACCAGCCACGACGGATCGACCTCGAACGCGGTGGCGTAGAGGCGCCGCAGGTCCCCCGGCACCCGATCGATCCGGGCGAGGTTGCCGTCGAAGTACTTGAGATCGGCAATCATGACCTCGTCCCAGAGGCCCAAGTCCTTTAGGTCGGCCACCAGATAGTCGTTGACGACCGTGAACTCGCCCGAGAGGTTCGACTTGACGTACAGGTTCTGGAACGTCGGCTCGATCGATGCCGACACGCCGATGATGTTGGCAATCGTCGCTGTCGGCGCGATGGCTAGGCAATTGGAGTTGCGCATGCCATGCTTCTTTACGCGCTCGCGCAGTGCTTTCCAGTCCAGGGACTCGGATTCGTCGATCTCCACGTGGCCGCCGCGCTCCTCGCGGAGCAGCTTCAGCGTGTCCTGCGGCAGGATCCCCCGGTCCCAGAGCGACCCTTTGAAGCTCGAGTACCGGCCGCGCTCTTCGGCAAGTTCGGTCGAGGCCCAGTAGGCGTGATACGCGACGGCCTCCATCGAGCGATCGGCGAACTCGACGGCCTCCTTCGACGCGTACGGCACCCGCAACAGGTGCAGGCAGTCCTGAAATCCCATGATGCCGAGCCCCACTGGTCTGTGCTTGAGGTTCGAGTTCCGCGCCTTGGCGACAGCGTAGTAATTGATGTCGATCACGTTGTCGAGCATCCGCATCGCGGTTGCGACCGTCCGCGCCAGCTTCTCGTGATCCAGTTTGCCGCCCCGCATGTGGGCTACGAGGTTCACCGAGCCCAGGTTGCAGACGGCGATTTCCCGATCGTTGGTGTTCAGCGTGATTTCGGTGCACAGGTTCGAGCTGTGCACGACTCCCACATGCTGTTGGGGCGAGCGGACGTTGCAAGGGTCCTTGAACGTGATCCATGGGTGCCCGGTCTCGAACAGCATCGACAACATCTTGCGCCAGAGGTGGACAGCCTGGACCTTCTTAAATAGCTTCAGTTCGCCTCTGGCCGCCTTCCCCTCGTACGCGAGGTAGGCCTTCTCGAAGGCCTTGCCGTACTGGTCGTGCAGATCGGCGCAGTCGGAGGGGCTGAAGAGCGTCCACTCACCGTTCTCCATCACCCGACGCATGAACAGGTCGGGCACCCAGTTGGCGGTGTTCATGTCGTGGGTGCGCCGCCGGTCGTCGCCGGTGTTCTTGCGCAACTCGAGGAATTCCTCGACGTCTAGGTGCCAGGTCTCCAGGTAGGAGCAAACCGCGCCTTTGCGCTTCCCGCCCTGGTTGACCGCCACCGCGGTGTCGTTGACCACCTTGAGGAAGGGTACGACCCCCTGCGACTTGCCATTCGTACCCTTGATGTGGCTGCCCAGCGCGCGGACCGGCGTCCAGTCGTTGCCCAAGCCACCCGCATACTTGGCGAGCAGGGCGTTTTCCTTGATGGCCTCGTAGATGCCGTCGAGGTCGTCCGAGACGGTAGTCAGGTAGCAGCTCGAGAGCTGGGAGCGCTGCGTCCCGGAGTTGAACAGCGTCGGAGTAGAGCTAATAAAATCGAAGCTCGACAGGACGTTGTAGAACTCGATTGCCCGGTCCTCCTTGTTGATCTCGTTCAGGGCAAGCCCCATCGCGACGCGCATGAAGAACGCCTGCGGCAGCTCGATCCGGCGTCCTTCCACGTGGAGGAAGTACCGGTCGTACAGTGTCTGCAGCCCCAGATATCCAAACTTGAGATCGCGAGATGCATCCAGTGCCCCACCTAGCTTCAGGAGGTCGAAGCGCGCCAGGCGCTCATCCAGGCGATCGGCCGCGATGCCCTGCTTCACGAACTGCGGGAAGTAGTCGGCGTAACGCGTCTCCATCTCGGCCTGGCTGGCATCCTCCCCGAGTACCTCGCGACGGATGATGTTGAGAAGCAGTCGGGCCGTAACAAACGAGTACGCGGGATCCTTTTCG
The DNA here is from genome assembly GCA_963747775.1 of uncultured beta proteobacterium. Taxonomy (GTDB): domain Bacteria; phylum Pseudomonadota; class Gammaproteobacteria; order Burkholderiales; family SG8-39; genus JAGVSZ01. The sequence goes on along the minus strand of CAVVGT010000006.1, from coordinate 402,410 downwards.
ATCAGAGCACGGGCGGACAGCACAGCCGACTTGCGCACCTCCTCCATCGGCACGCCGTCGTAGAGGTTCTTGAGCGTTTCCTGCAGGATGACCTGCGGGCCCACGGCTGCGCCCAACCCCGCGCAAGCGGACTGGACCAGTTCGGCGAGGCGCGCCATGTCGAGAGGACGCCGCTCGCCTTCCTCGACAACGTGCAACACCGGCTGCGCGGCGGCGGCCTTCCGCTGCGCCGACTCCGCTGCGCGCGCCTGGGCCCGCTTCTCGCGGTAGAGGACATACGCCCGCGCGATGTCGTGCTCCCCCGAACGCATCAGGGCGAGCTCGACCTGGTCCTGGATGTCCTCAATGTGGAATGTGCCCCCTTGCGGCTGGCGGCGGATCAGAGCCGCCACGACCGACTCAGTGAGGCCGGCGACCAGCTCTCGAATGCGGGCGGACGCGGCCCCTTGGCCGCCGCTTACGGCCAGGCACGCCTTCGTCACGGCGACGCTGATCTTGGCCGGCTCGAAGCCGACGACCGCGCCATTGCGGCGTATGACCTTGTACTGGGAGAGGACCGAGGGCTGCGTGGTCGGCGCGCTTTCGGCGAACGCCGCGACAGCGAAAGACGGGATCGGCGCGGCCTTACCGGCAAGCTGCATTCTTGCGTCTCCTCTTCTCTCTTATATGTTCTTGGTATAGCGGACTATCTTTGGCCCGCCGCCCGGAACCCTCCCGGACCACTATATATAGTGTACAACCTGAACTTCGGCACTAATTCTAGTGCGCGAGCCCGGCACTTGCAACATCTTTCTCGTGTCCTTTCAGCGGCTCGGACCGGGTTGCGCGGACTACGTGTGAACTTCGTCACGCGTTCGTCACCTGCGCGGCGGACGGCTCGCAATGTGCGCCCGGATCGGCGCACGGGTCCGTGTAGCGCTATGCCGCCCGGCCGACCAAAGAGCGGAATCGTGGCCAGTCGAACGCCGCCCCGGGATCGGTCTTGCGCCCCGGTGCGATGTCAGCGTGACCTACCACGTCCTCGACCGGATACGCGCGCGAGAGCGCTGCCGTGAGCGCCGCGAGCGCCGCGTATTGCGGGTCGGTGTAGGGAATCTCGTCGCTGCCCTCGAGCTCGATTCCCACGGAGAAGTCGTTGCAGCGATCGTTCCCGCCCCAGGACGACGCACCCGCGTGCCACGCACGGCGGGTGCACGGCACGAACTGCAGGAGCTCGCCGGAGCGCCTGACAAGAAAGTGGGCCGATACCCGGAGACCGCGCAGGCCGTCGTAATACGGATGTGCAGCGCAGTCGAGGGTGTTGCAGAACAGGCGGATCACGTCGTCGCCCCCGAACTCGCCTGGCGGCAGGCTGATGTTGTGGATCACGATCAGCCGCACCGTCTCGCCTTCCGGGCGATCGTCGCAATTCGGCGAGGAGATGAAGCGGACGCCTGCCGCAAGGCCGCCCGCGTCAATCCCGCAGGCGAGCCGCCTGGTGCGCGCCGTTCGCCTGCCGCGATCGGTCACCCGCTTCAATGGATTCCGAGGCGCTCCATCCGATAGCGGAGGGCCCGAAACGTGATACCGAGGAGCTTGGCCGCGGCGGTGCGGTTGAAGCGTGTCTTGTCAAGCGCTTCCAGAATCGCCTCCCTCTCGACGCGATCGAGGTACTCCTGCAGCGGCCACTTCGCATTAGGTCCCGCCGTTTCCTCGGTGGCGAGCTTCGGCGGAGCGAGCTGGAGGTCATCGGGTTCGATCTCGTCGCGGGCCGAGAGCGCAATTGCGCGCTCCAGGATGTTCTCGAGCTCACGCGTATTGCCGGGGAAGTCATACACGCGCAGCGCATCGACCGCTTCCTTCGACAGGCGGGGTCGGATCCGACCGCCGTCCTCGCCGAGCCGCGCTAGGATCGCTTCGGCGAGCAGGGGAACGTCCTCGCCGCACTCCCTCAGCGACGGCATGCGCAGTTCAATCACCGCGAGCCGATAGTAGAGATCCTGTCGGAACTTGCCGGCTTCGACGAGCCGCGCCAGGTCCTGATGGGTCGCGCAGATGATCCGTACGTCAATCGGGTCCTCGGATGTTGCGCCGACCTTGCGGACACGCTTCTCCTGAATGGCACGGAGCAGCTTCACCTGCATCGCCAATGGAAGGTCGGCCACCTCATCCAGGAAAAGCGTGCCGCCGTTCGCCGCGTGGAAGAACCCCTCCCGATCGGCTTCCGCTCCGGTGAAGGCACCCTTTCGGTACCCAAAGAACTCGCTCTCGACGAGATTCTCGGGAATCGCTCCGCAGTTCACCGGGACGAACGCCTTGTCCCGGCGCGCCCCGTTCTCGTGGATGAGCCGCGCCGCGAGCTCTTTGCCGCTTCCAGACTCGCCCGTGATGTACACCGGCGCCTGGCTGCGCGCGAGTTTCTCGATCATCGCCCGTACTTGCTGGATGGGCGGGCTGTCGCCCAACAGCCGGTGACCCGTCGCAACCTTCGGTGCGGCCTTCTGCGGCAAATCGAGCGCCGACTTCACCAGCGTGCGCAGCTGTTCGAGCGAAAGTGGCTTCGAAACGTAGTCGAAGGCGCCCGCCTTGAGCGCCGCCACCGCATTTTCGGTGCTGCCGTGCGCGGTGATCACCGCCACGGGCAGATCGGAGCAGTTCGTGCCGATGTACCGGACCAGTTCGAGGCCCTCCCCGTCCGGCAGCCGCATGTCGGTGAGGCAGAGGTCGAAGGAATGTCGCTTTAGCTGCTCGAGCGCTTCTGCGACCGACCCCGCGCACTCGACAGACAGCCCCATGCGGACGAGCGTCAGTTCGAGCAACTCGCGGATATCGGCTTCGTCGTCGACTACGAGCACGGTGGTCTTCGCAGTAGCTCGACGCTCCGAACGGTTCATTGCCGTTGTCCTAACCAGGCGATGCGGAACTCGGCGCCAATGGGCCGATCGACGTAGTCCAAGGCCGCGCCGTTCGCCGCGCAAAGCTCGCGTGCAATGTACAGGCCCAGGCCAGTGCCCGCGCTGTAGGTAGTGAAGAACGGCTCGAACAGCTGGCCTTGCAGATCCTTCGCCACACCCGGACCGTCATCGACGACGACCAATTCTAGTCGATTGCCCTGCCGCTGGATGCGTAGACGAACGCTTCCTGCTCGCTTCTGCGAGTGCCGCCAAGCATTGCGCGCCAGGTTCCACAGGATCTGATTCAGGTGGACCCGGTCGAACTCGACCACCCCATCGCCGTCCGCCGAAAGGACGAAGCCGGACCGGTCGATCTGCTCGTTCTGCGCAAATTCGTCCAAAAACGTTTCCACGAAGGCGCCCAGTCGTACGGCATCGGGCTGAACACGGTCGCGCCGGTTAAGCTCGAGGACGTCCTTTACCATCCGGTCGAGCCGCTTGGCGTTGTCGCGGATAATCCGCGTGAGTCGCTCTCGGGCGGGGCCGCGGTTCTCCTCGAGCATCAGCTCGGCCGCGTGCGTCAGCGCGGCCAGCGGGTTGCGGATCTCATGCGCGATGTTCGCGGTGAGCCGGCCAAGCGCGGCGAGCTTCATCTGGCGGGCCTGGTCTTCGAGTTTGGAGATGTCTTCAAGGTAGATCACCGCGAAGCTGTCCCCGGCTACTCCAGCTTCCACGAACCGCGCACGAACGAGAATCCCGGAATCGGCAAACCGGAACATCGTCGCTGCGCGCGCCCGACCGTGGCGCCAGTCACCGAGCGCGCGTGCGAGTTCCTCTGAGTACGCGTCAATCTGGTCCAATTCCGGCGCCGGTCGTCCCAGCAGTCGATCCACGACCGGATTGTGCTGGCGTACCAGGCCATTCGAGTCGACCACCAGCACGCCGTCCTGGACATCCTGGATGACAAGCTGATTGACACGCAACTGGTTGGCGAGATCGACGCCGCGCTGGCGCGCAACGCGTTCGTTGGTGATCACGCGTTCGGCGAGCCGGTTCGTGATGAGCGCGGTAGCGAAGTACCCGATGCAGAGAAGCCCGGCCGGGAGGAATTCCGTCACGCCATGAGAACCGCGGATCACCCAGACGGCCTCCTCCAGCAGGACCGCGATCGATGCGAGCGCTGCATAGGAGAGAAGCACGCGGCCACGGCTCACTAGCGACGCGCCCGCGAGCGAGATGAGGAGCATTACCGCGAGCCCGGTCCGGAATCCGCCGCTCGCGTACGTCAACAGTACGATTGCGACGATATCGGTGCAGACGTGAATGCTGAGCTGCGTCTCGAAGCGTCGCGGAATTCGCCTGATGACGACGTGGAACGCAGCCGCCGCAAGGAAATACGCAACGCTTACCACCCCGAACAACTGTAAGTCCCTCTGCCCGAGAGCGAGGGCGTCCCCGTAGGCGAGGACGAGAATCAGGAACAGCGCCGCCACCGCGAGCCGGTAGGCGTTGAAGTAGCGCAGCGAAACCCAGAATGACTCGCCGATGTCCTGCGACCGGACGGCGCCGGCGGCCGGCGCCGAACCCGTGGAAAGCGGGCTAGCCGGGGCGCTTGTCACCGGACGAACATCCGCCGGTGCTCGTCCGAGCAGAAGTGGTTCCCGTCGGCCTCGATCGCTTCCGAGATTGGCAGATGCACGCCGCACTGACGGCATCCGACCATGCGCTCTGCCTCCTTGCCCGCGCCGTGCTCGCGACCGGTACGGCTCTTGCGCGCGAGTCCCTTCCACACAAGGTAGAAGACGGCCCCGAGGAGGAGCAGTACGAGCAGCTTACCCATTGCCCATTCCCTTACCGCGGCCTGCTTGCCGCTGCTCAGGGGATTCTATGAGGCTTTGATCGGCGCGCCGCGCCGCGGAGAACGCCGCACCGTGACGCACGCTGGGTCGGCGAAAAGGCAGTTGGTCGGGGTGAGAGGATTTGAACCTCCGACACCTGCGTCCCGAACGCAGTACTCTACCAGGCTGAGCTACACCCCGATTGCGGGAAATACGCTGTCGGCGACGGTTCAGTGGGTTCGCTCGACCGCAAAGGTCGCTAAGTTTAGCAAAGATTGGCGATAGTTTGAATCGCGCACGCGCCGGATGGCGTTGCGCGCAACCTCCGCCTCCGCGTGCGCGGCGGCACGCGCATAGTCGAGCGCGCCGGTACTCCGAATCGCGTCGAGCACGGACTCGAAGTCGTCGCGCCCCCCCTGCTCGACGGCATGGCGCACGAGTGCCGCCTGCGCCGGTGTACCCCTGTGCATTACGTGAAGCAGCGGCAGGGTGGGCTTACCCTCGTTCAGATCGTCGCCCAGGTTCTTACCTGTCTCGTTTAGGTCCCCCGAGTAATCGAGGACGTCGTCGACGAGCTGGAACGCCGTGCCGAGATGTGCCCCGTACGAAGCAAACCCCGCCTCGATGTCTGGCGGGGCGCCGCCGAGGATCGCGCCGAGTCGTGCAGCCGCCTCGAAGAGCTTCGCCGTCTTGCGCCGGATGACCTCCAGGTAGGCCGCTTCGGTAACGTCGGCGTTATGCACGTTCAGCAACTGCAATACCTCGCCCTCGGCAATTGTGTTCGTCGCTTCCGCAAGCACTTCCATTACCCGCATGTCCCGGACGCCAACCATCATCTGGAACGCTCGCGAGTAGAGGAAATCCCCCACTAATACGCTCGCCGCATTGCCGAACACTGCATTTGCGGTCCGGCGGCCGCGGCGCAGCTCCGACTCGTCGACGACGTCGTCGTGAAGCAGCGTGGCCGTATGGATGAACTCGACCACTGCAGCGAGCTCGTGGTGATACGGCCCCCGGTAATCGCTGGCGCCGGCGCACAGCAGCAGGAGTACCGGGCGCAGACGCTTGCCGCCGCTCGCAACAATGTACTCGGCAACCTGGCGCACCAGCGCGACATCGGAGTCGAGGCGGCGGCGGATCACCGCATCGACCGCCTCCATGTCGCGAGCGATCAGCGCGCGGATCGGGTCGAGGGAAACGGACATCGGGACGGGACGCGGAACCGGGGCGCAACCGAAGCCTAGCACAAGGGGCTTTGACTCTCTGCCGGTTCCTTCGCTATAATGCTGAGTTTTCAGGCGAAACCAGCTCCGGAGTCACTCATGTTTGCGGTCATCAAGACCGGCGGCAAGCAGTATCGCGTTGCGGCCGGTGACAAACTCAAAATAGAGAAGCTTCCCGCCGACGTCGGGAGCGAGTTGCTCCTTGATCAGGTACTCATGGTTGGCGAAGGGGCGGCGGTCAAGGTCGGCGCACCGCTGGTTGCGGGCGCCGCAGTAAAGGCCACCGTGGTCGGCCACGGCAAGGGAGACAAGGTCACGATCTTCAAGCTCCGTCGGCGCAAGCACTACAAGAAGTCGCAAGGTCATCGACAGCAGTACACGGAGATCGAGATTACCGGGATCTCGGACTGAGACCCGGACTAGCACGGCGAGGAGCACGACACCATGGCACATAAGAAGGCGGGCGGTAGCTCGCGCAACGGCCGCGATTCGCAGGCCAAACGACTGGGCGTGAAACGCTATGGCGGGCAACTGGTAAGCGCGGGAAGCATTCTCGTGCGCCAACGCGGTACCCGGATCCACGCAGGCGACAATGTCGGCATCGGCCGGGACCACACGCTGTTTGCGAAGGTAACGGGCCACGTCCTGTTCGGCTCGCGAGGACCAGCGGCCAAGCAGATCGTGAGCGTGATCCCCGCCGCCTCCTGAATCTCCGATCCCGCCATGAAGCCCTATCCTCGCGGTAGGGCTTTTTTGTTTGCGGGACCCGCGAGGTTGCCATCCCCTCACCCCTCCCGATAAGGGGCACCGAAAGTGAAGTTTGTCGATGAAGCGCGCATCGCGGTTCACGCCGGCAACGGCGGCGATGGCGCTGTGCATTTCCGACGCGAGAAGTACGTCCCGCGCGGCGGGCCGGACGGCGGAGACGGAGGACGCGGTGGCTCCGTTTATGCGATCGCCGACCGCAACATCAATACCCTCATCGACTACCGCTACAATCGCTTGTTCCGGGCGCGGGATGGGGAGCCAGGCGGCGGGAAGCAGTGCACCGGCCGGAGCGCGGACGACATCTATCTGCGAGTGCCGGTCGGTACCGTTGTCAGCAACCGGGAAGCAGGTGCTCTAGTCGCCGATCTCACGGCGCACCACCAAACCGCGCTCCTGGCGAAGGGTGGGCGCGGGGGCCTAGGTAACGTCAACTTCAAGTCGAGCACGAACCGCACCCCGCGCCAGTCAACCCCGGGGCAAGCGGGTGAGGGGCTCGAGCTCCAGCTCGAGCTTCGCGTCCTTGCCGACGTAGGCCTCCTCGGAATGCCGAACGCCGGCAAGTCCACCCTGATCCGCGCCGTGTCGAGCGCACGGCCCAAGGTCGCCGACTACCCGTTCACGACCTTGCACCCGAGCCTTGGCGTGGTCAGGGTCGACATTCACCGAAGCTTTGTCGTCGCCGACATTCCGGGGCTAATCGAGGGCGCGGCCGAGGGCGCGGGGCTTGGTCACCGTTTTCTGCGCCATCTGACGCGCACCAGGCTCCTGCTCCATCTCGTGGACATCGCGCCGATCGACCCGGGTGTCGATCCGGTTCGGGACGCACGCGCCATCGCCGCCGAGCTGCGCAAGTACGATGTGGCACTGTATCGCAAGCCGCGCTGGCTCGTGCTGAACAAGGCCGACCTGCTCACGCGCGAGAACCGCGCGCACGCGGTCAAGGAGATCGTCCGCCGCCTGCGTTGGAAGGGCCCCCACTTTCTGGTCTCCGCGGTGTCCGGCGAAGGATGCCGGGAGTTGTGCCAGGCTGTGATGCGACACCTGGAAGCCAAGTCATGAACGATCGCGTTCGTGCGGCGCGGCGGCTGGTCGTAAAGGTCGGTAGCTCCCTGGTCACCAACGAGGGCGCGGGCCTCGATATCGAAGCTATCGCCAATTGGGCACGGCAGATTGCCACTCTGCGCGCCGCGGGACGCGAGGTCGTGCTCGTGTCGAGCGGCGCCATAGCCGAAGGCATGCAGCGGCTCGGCTGGCACAGACGTCCCGGCACGATGCATGAGCTGCAGGCGGCGGCCGCGGTCGGCCAGATGGGGCTCGTGCAAGCCTATGAGAGCTCGTTCCGGGACCACGGGCTGCGCACGGCGCAAATTCTCCTGACACATGCCGATCTGGCGGAGCGCGGGCGATACCTGAACGCCCGCTCCACCCTCAAGACCCTGCTAGAACTCGGCGTGGTGCCGGTGATCAACGAGAACGACACTGTGGTCACCGACGAGATCCGGGTCGGAGACAACGACACGCTGGGGTCACTCGTCGCGAATCTGATCGAGGCCGACGTACTGGTGATCCTTACGGATCAGGGCGGGCTCTTCACCGCGGATCCCCGCAAGGATCCGGCGGCGACCTTGGTCGCCGAGGGACGCGCGGGAGATCCTCGCCTCGAAGAGATGGCGGGCGGTGCGGGATCGATCCTCGGACGCGGCGGGATGATTACCAAGATCCTCGCGGCAAAACGGGCCGCGCGCAGCGGCGCGCATACCGTGATTGCCTCGGGGCGCGAGCCGAACGTCCTGGTCCGCCTCGGACAGGGCGAGCCCATCGGTACGCTGCTCGTGTCGGATGCGCCGCCGCTCGCGGCACGCAAGCAATGGCTCGCGGATCACGTACAAGTCAATGGAACGCTGCATCTGGACGCCGGCGCCGCGCGCGCAGTGGCGACAGGTGGCAAGAGCCTCCTGCCGGTCGGAGTTCGAGTGGTGACGGGGGATTTCGAGCGCGGCGCGCTGGTTGCCTGCGTCGGCCCCGACGGGTGCGAGGTCGCGCGCGGGTTGGTGAACTATGGGGCGGCCGAATCGCGGCGCATCGTCGGCCACTCATCGACCGAGATCGAGTCGATTCTCGGGTACGTCGACGAGGCCGAGCTCATCCACCGGGACAACCTCGTCGTCGTGTGAATGGCGAACTAGCGCGGGAGGGGAGTCGTCGTCAGCAAGTCGGACGCGCGGGGATGGCCGGCGCGCCGGAGGGCCTCGACGCCCTCGCGGGCGCTCGCGATTATCTGGCGCGACGGGCAGAAGTAATTCTCGTAAAGCACAAACCGATATCCGTCGGAGTTCAACCCGGAGATCGTAGTCCACTGCGGGGCTCGCACCTCCGACCAAGTACCGTCGGCGCGACCGTACGCGAAGACCTTGCGCTCGCGCGTCTTGCAGCGAATCGCTTCGTAGGACACGTTGGACGCGCTGCCGTCGCCCCGCACCACGACGGTAAAGCGCACGATGGCGTCGGTGCCGACGGAAAGCGATGCCGGATCGATGTAGAAACGCAGCGTCGCCGGGCGGCCGGGCTCGAACTCGAGCAGATCCCCCGGCTTCGGCGGCGGCGGGAGCTGGAGCGGGAGCTCGTCGGCATATTTCGGCGTGAAGTCGATCGAATCGGCTGCCGAATCCCGCAACCGCTGACCCGTCGCCTGCGCGAAAACCGACCCGACGATCGCGACCGCGATCGTGCCGAGGACGGCTCTCGAGGCCAGCGTCACGCCAGGTCGTTCACGAGTGAGTTGCGGATGTTGGACGGCAATGCGGGGATCTCAGCGTTGTACTCGGGATGGTCGACACCGATCCCGATCCCGACGCCATACTTTAGCGACGCGGCCATCTCGTCGGTCAGCTCGAACCGCAGGAAGTGCACCGACGAAGTTTTTTCCTCGGTCTCGCGTTCGAGATCCTCGTCGGCGACCGCATAGACCTTCTCGCAGCCTTCAGCCTGGACCCACACTCGATCCTCGATTCCCTTCAGACGGGCAAGCGCGCGCTTGCGCTCGTTCTCGTCTGGGTACTCGATCAGCATCGTCGCCTTTAAGTTGCGGCCGTCGGGAATGAGCGGATTGTACGCCTCGAGCTCGCCCTGGATCCCCTCCAGTTCGAAGATCCGCTCGATGCGAAGCATCTCCTGGACCTGGTATCGGATCGTGAGCTCGTCCTCGAAGACGAGCGTCACGTGATCGCCAAGCGCGACGCTGCGGTCCTTCTTGTGTGCCATGACCTTCGCGCGGAACTCCTTGCGGTTGCGGGCGTAGGCCTCAAGAGTCATCAGGCTGTCGGGTTGGATCTTCGGCATGACAAGCATTGTCGTCCCAGTTTCAAAGTCCGTACGCAATTCGGAGCAGGCTCAGTGGATGCTGCCGCTCCGCGCGGGTATCGCCCATTCCCTGCTCGATGTGCCGGCCAGCCATGGCGCAGTCCGAGCTGATGTAGTCCGGTTCGTCTTCGGCCATCGCACGGAACACCGGCCTACCGATCTTCATCGAGTGGGCGTAGTACTCGCGCTTCACGCCCCAAGTGCCGTCATGGCCGGCGCAACGCTCCACTGTCTTGACGGTAGTGCCAGGAATAAGCTGGAGCGCGTCCCGCGTTTTCTGCCCGATGTTCTGGACCCGCGAGTGGCACGGGATGTGATACGCGACCTTGCCGAGGGCCTTCTTGAAATCCGTCTTCAGCAGACCATCACGGTTGCGCAGCACGAAGTATTCGAACGGCTCGAACATTGCATCCGCAACCGCCTTAACGTCCGCATCTTCCGGGAACAGGAGCGGCAGCTCGGACTTGAACATCAGCGTGCACGACGGTACGCCGGTGACAATCGCATAACCTTCCCGCGCCAGCTTGACGAGCGGCGGAATGTTGATCGCCTTGAGGCGCGCGACTGCTTCAAGGTCGCCGAGCTCGAGCTTCGGCATTCCACAGCAGGCCTCCCTCTCGACCATCACGTACGGGGTTTCGTTGTGGTCGAGTATCTTGAGCAGGTCGTGCCCGATGCCCGGCTCGTTGTAATTGATGTAGCAGGTCGAAAACACCGCGACCTTGCCCGGGGTTCCCGCGCCGTTGCGGACCGGGTAGTTTCCGCTCGCCGCGGCGTTCGGGCGGAACTTCGCGGGCGCGTAGGGCGGGAGCCGGCGCTCCGGATGCACGCCGATTGCCTTGTCCATCAGCGCGCGTGCCGCGCCGTTGCGGTTCATGGCGTTGACCGTCTGCGCGATCACCGGAATTGCGGCGAGCTTGCCGATCGCGTCGGTGGCCGACAAGAGCTTGTCGCGGAATCGAACCTCGCCCTTCCTGAACCTGACCGCCTTCGCCCTGAGCATGAGGTGCGGGAAGTCCACGTTCCAGGCGTGCGGCGGCACGTACGGACACTTCGTCATGTAGCAGAGGTCGCACAGGTAGCACTGGTCGACGACCTTGCCGTAGGATTTCTTGTCGACGCCATCCACCTCACCGGTCGGCCCCTCGTCGACCAGGTCGAACAGCGTAGGGAATGCGTTGCACAGGCTCACGCACCGGCGGCAGCCGTGGCAGATATCGAACACGCGGTGCAACTCAGCGTTGAGCTTTTCCTCGTCGTAGAAGTCGGTCGAGCGCCAGTCGATCGGATGGCGCGTCGGTGCCTCGAGGCTGCCTTCACGGACGGTCATTGGCACGAATTCCTGCCGGTTCGTGGATCCTGGGAAAAAAAGAGCGGCGCGCACGCCGCTCCCTCCATGCAGCGGTGCGACTGACTGCTCAGTCGACCAGCGCGTCGAGCGCCTTCTGGAAGCGGTTTGCATGCGAGCGCTCGGCTTTCGCCAGCGTCTCGAACCAATCGGCGATCTCCTCGAAGCCCTCGGTGCGCGCCGTCTTGGCCATGCCCGGGTACATGTCGGTGTACTCGTGCGTCTCCCCGGCGACAGCCGACTTGAGGTTCTGCCGGCTCGACCCGATCGGGAGCCCCGTGGCCGGATCGCCGACCTGCTCGAGGTATTCGAGGTGGCCGTGCGCGTGGCCGGTCTCGCCTTCCGCGGTCGAGCGGAACAGCGCAGAGACGTCGTTCTGGCCTTCCACGTCGGCTTTGTTGGCGAAATAGAGATAACGGCGATTCGCCTGTGATTCCCCGGCGAACGCGTCCTTCAGACAGGTTTCGGTCTTGGAGCCTTTGAGCGATTTGGCCATGGCAGTCTCCTTGTTGCATGCGTTGATTTCGATTCTCCGCGTTCCCGCGACCTTCCAAATGACCTCGGTCAAGCGATCTCGCAGCCTCGTTCAAGTCGCGTCGGAGCGCCCGACTTAGACTCGATCTAATCTCTAAAGGGAGTATAGGCAGCAGCCCAGCAAGCTGTCAAATCCTGTCGCGGGCCGCCACGATCAGATCCGAAATCAGCGCAGCGCGGCCTCAACCTCCGCGAACGTCGAGGCGAGCTCCGTGTACTCAAGCGTGATGCCGAGCTCGGCGGCGATTTGGGAGAGCGAGAAGATGCCGCGCACGACATCACCCTCCTCTACGCGCTCCACCACGAGGGCATGTTGGCGTCCCGCGCGCTGGAGCGTGGCGACAACGTGGCCGACCCGGGCGTCCAGGAGAGCCTCCAGTGGCAGCGCCTCCATCCGCTCGGCGGGGGTCATCACCTCCCGGATCGCGAGTTCGGCGCTCCGGACGCCGCGCTCCAGCGCCACCTGCAGGGGCCGCTCGCCGAGGATGTCGTTCGCAGTCACGATGCCCTCGATCCGCCCCGCCGCGTCCACCACGAGCAGCGAACGCACCCCCCGCCGGATCATGTACTGATTCGCGTCGTGCAGCGCCATGCCCGGCTCCACGGTCGCCGCGGGAACGACCGCGAAGTCCGTCATCAGTCGAAGCGCGCGCGATTCCAGCGTGGGCCGCTCGCCGCCGTGCGGCGTTGCCGCGCGAATGCGCGCCCCGCGAACCAAGGGTCGGAGGGGGAGCGCAGCATAGTCGAGGGACATCGCGGATTCTCCTGTCACTAGGCTTCGGGATCGAGCAGCTTCGCAAGTGCGATCGTCACAGCTTGGTCGGCGCCCGGCCCGAAACGGCTGCTGCCATGACTATAGTTGTCGCAGAACGCGAACTCAAACGCGATGTGACTGAGGCCGAGCGCACCGAGCAGCCGATTCTCGTACGAGTAGTCGTCGGCGTGCGCGACGAGCCGCGGCCAGTCTCCGTGCTCGAGTGCCGGCCCGAAGAAAACGATGGCCGGGTCCCTCTTTGAGCGCAACGCGCACGTCCCGCGCGTCCGCCCGGACAATGCGAGAAAATCGAGCCGCCCATGGATCCGGACAGCCCCGTCGATCGCCTCGTCGATCGGGCCGGCGATCGCGGCGCATTCCTCTGCTGCCGCAGCGGTTCGCGCCGTCAACGCCGCACGCCATTGTGCGACGTCAGTCGCGCCGAATCGGCTCGGGAAGAAGATCAACCGCACCTTGGCGATGTGCTCCACAACCGCGGCGAGCCGAGGGTCGAATGGCGGCGTGTTCACGAGGATCCCGCCCGCCGGAACGTCGACGAGCAGAAAGCACGCCGGTACACTCCCCGAGATGTACCAGACCGCACGGCCGGTGACCTCCAGCAGTCGGATCAAGGGCGCAGCGCCGCCGCCCGAACACTCAGGCGATGCTGCCCCCACTCTCGCGCGGCGGCTGCGGGCCTGAACCGAGCGCGTGCTCGCGGGTCGCGCCCGCGCGGCGGTCGCGGCTGAGGAAACGGGCCAGCTCGTTGAGGGCTTGCTGGTAGACGTCGCGCTTGAACTCGATCACCGACTCGAGCGGAATCCAGTATTCGCTCCAGCGCCACGCGTCGAATTCGGGGCGCTCGCTCGTGCGCAGGCAAACGTCGCAATCGCGCCCGACCAGGCGCAACAGGAACCAGATCTGCTTCTGACCACGGTAGCTCGTGCGCCACTCGCGGCGAATCCATTGCTGCGGCACGTCATACCGCAACCAGCCGCGCGTGCGGCCGAGGATCCTCACGTGGTCCGGTTGCAGGCCGACCTCTTCGTGCAATTCGCGGTACATGGCCTGCTCCGGCGATTCGCCGTGCTTGATGCCACCCTGCGGGAACTGCCACGAGTGCTCTTTGACCCGCTTGCCCCAGAAAACCTCGTTCCGAGTGTTGCAGAGGACGATGCCGACGTTCGGGCGGTAGCCGTCCCGGTCGAGCATGATCGGCTCCGTAAGCTGTTGTCCGATTGGATTCTTCCACAATTCCCACGAGCTGCCTAGCGAGCCCGCCGGGGCCGCGCGGACGCTCGGCTAGAATGCAGGCCTTTCCGGAGCATCGAGCGATGCGGGTCTCGCAGTTCTTCCTGTCGACGACGAAGGAGGCGCCGGCCGACGCCGAGATCGTCAGCCACCGCCTCATGTTGCGCGCCGGCCTGATTCGTCGCCTGGCGGGCGGCATCTACACTTGGATGCCGCTCGGGCTGCGCGTCGTGCGCAAGGTGGAGGCGATCGTCCGGGAAGAGATGAGCCGCGCCGGCGCGATCGAGGTCTTCATGCCGGCCATCCAGCCGGCCGAGCTCTGGCAGGAGTCCGGGCGCTGGCAGAAGTACGGGCCCGAGCTACTCCGCCTGAAAGACCGCCACGAGCGCGACTTCTGCGTCGGACCGACCCACGAGGAGGTCATCACCGACGTCGCGCGGCGGGAGATCCGCAGCTACCGGCAGCTGCCGGTGCACTTCTTCCAGATCCAGACCAAGTTCCGTGACGAGATCCGGCCACGCTTCGGCGTCATGCGCGGGCGCGAGTTTACGATGAAGGACGGCTACTCGTTCCACGCCGGGTACGACGACCTCGTGCGCGAGTACCGGAACATGCACGACACCTATAAGCGGATCTTCGCCCGCATGGGACTCGCCTTCCGTGCCGTCGCCGCCGACCCCGGATCGATCGGCGGTACCGGGTCCCACGAATTCCACGTGCTCGCCGACTCTGGCGAGGACGCGATCGCCTACTGCCCGCAGTCGGACTACGCGGCGAACGTGGAGTTGGCGGAGGCATTGCCCCCCGCCGCGCCACGCGGTCCGGCCGGCGAGCCGATGCAGAAGGTCCCAACGCCGGACAAGACGCGCTGCGAAGACGTGGCCGCATTGCTCGGCCTGCCGTTGCAGCGCACGGTGAAGGCGATTGCCGTGGTGCACGACGAGACTTTCCACCTGCTGCTCCTGCGTGGCGACCACGACCTCAACGAGATCAAGGCGCAAAAGCTCCCCGGCCTGAATCCGTTCCGCTTTGCGACCGAAGCCGAGATCGTGCGGTACCTGGGTTGCAAGCCCGGCTACATCGGGCCCGTCGGGGCAGCGCCCTCGATACGGGTGATTGCTGACCGGTCGGTGGCGGCGATGTCGGACTTCGTCTGCGGTGCTAACGATGAAGGCTTCCACCTCACCGGCGTGAACTTCGGTCGCGACGTGCCGGAGCCGGCGCTGGTCGCGGACCTCCGCAACGTTCAACGCGGCGACCCGAGCCCGGACGGCAAGGGCGCCCTCGAGATCGTGCGCGGAATCGAGGTCGGCCATATCTTCCAGCTGCGGACCAAGTACTCGGAAGCGATGAAGGCCACCTTCCTCGACGACCAGGGGAAGGAGCGTGTCTTCGAGATGGGCTGCTACGGTATCGGGATAACGCGCATCGTGGGCGCGGCGATCGAGCAGGGCCACGACGACCGCGGCATCGTCTGGCCCGATCCGATCGCACCGTTCCGGCTCGCGATCGTTCCGCTGGGCTACCGCCGGAGCGAATTGGTCCGAAAGCACACCGACGAGCTGTACGCCCGGCTCCAGGCATCGGGCGTGGAAGTCCTCCTCGACGACCGGGACGAGCGCCCCGGAGTCCTCCTTGCCGACGTGGAACTAATTGGCATCCCGCACCGCGTCGTGATTGGGGACCGCGGCCTCAAGGATGGCAGAATCGAATATCAGCGCCGCAGCGACACTGCCCCGACGTCCGTCCCGGCGGTAGACGCGGCGGCGTTTCTCGAGCAGAGGTTGTGCGCGCGTTCCTGACACTCGTCATCACTGCGGCCGTTGCCGCGCCCTTGGTGGCGCTGGCCGGCGCGCAGCAATACGAGCCGCTGTCTGCGAGCGTCAAGGCGGCGATGTCGCGTGCGGTCAGCGACAGGGGCGTGCCGCAGCTCCGATTCAAGGAGCCCGAAGACGGGTACCGCTGGCTGCTGGAGATGTCCGACCGTTTGGCCAAGCGCATCCCGGATGCGAAATACCGCATCGAGCTGCTGAAGACGGTTCACTACGAGGCGACGCGCGCCGGGCTTGATCCGCAGCTGGTGCTCGGGATCATCCACGTCGAGAGCGGCTTCAAGAAGTACGCGGTCTCGACGGCCGGGGCGCGCGGATTGATGCAGGTAATGCCGTTCTGGGTCAACCTCATCGGCGAAGGCGAGCACAATCTCTTCCACCTACGCACCAACATCCGCTACGGCTGCGTCATCCTGCGCCACTACCTCGATCTCGAGAAGGGCGACCTGTATCGCGCGCTCGGGCGCTACAACGGGAGCCTGGGAAAGCCCGACTACCCGAATCTCGTCCTGGCCGCCTGGCGCGGGACGTTCAAGTATCAGGGGCCGCTCGCTTAGGCCTGCCGCTCAGGCGGGAAAGAGCGCCGCAATCGTCGCCTGCATAGCCTCCGCGGCCGCGCGAGGATCCGGAGCGGTGCGAATCGGCCGCCCCACCACAATGTAGTCGGCGCCGTTGGCAAACGCATGCGCCACGTCGACAGTCCGCTTCTGATCGTCGGCCGGACGGTTTTCGACCGGACGAATTCCCGGGGTGACTATAAGGATGCGCTCGCCGAGCTCGCGCTTCAGCAGCGGCGCCTCGAGACCCGACGAGATCACTCCGTCGCAACCCGCCGCGAGGGCACGGCGCGCGCGCGACAGCACAAGGTCGGCCACGTCGCATTTGAATCCCAGATCGTCGAGGTCACCGCGGTCGAGACTGGTGAGGACCGTTACCGCGAGGATCTTCACCTCGCCTTTCTCCGCGCCCGCCGCCTCGAGGATCGCCTGGTTGCCGTGCACGGTCGCGAACATGACGCCGCGGTTCCGCAGGCCGCGCACCGCGCCGCGGACGGTCGCCGGCACGTCGAAGAACTTCAGGTCGACGAACACCCGCTTCCCCTGCTGTACCAGCCACTCGACCAGTTCGAAGCAGCCGGGATGCATGAAGAGCTCGAGTCCCACCTTGTAGAAAGTCACGGTGTCGCCGAGCGTCGCCACCAGCGCGCGCGCCTGTTCGGGCGCGGCCACGTCGAGCGCGACGATCAACCGGTCGCGGGCCGCAATCGGCTTGGCGGAACGAAGGTCCGAGGTCATTTATGCGCACTCCTTCACGCCACGCGGCCGCGATCGACACCCGCGCCCCTGCCGGCACCCGTGGGGGCGCACTATTGCACAACCGGTCGGCACGCTCTTTGCTCAAATCCCGACAACACGCGAGCAACGAACGACTTGAACACACGATGCTCCTGAATTTTATCGCGCCCGGACGCGGCGCAACGGACGAAGGCGACTTCTCGCCCGATAGGATGCGCGCGTTCCTGAACGCGCTCCCGCCGAACGACCCGAAGCGCGCCGCCCGCGCACTGATCGAGCGGCTCGTAGTGCTCAACCGTGCGGAGCTCCCGGGACGTCTGCGACTGCGCCTGCTCGACATGGTCCGCGACCACGTCGACTGGTTGCTACCGCAACTCGAGGTGCGCGTCGCGAAGGTTACGCCTCCGATCTCGGCCGCGCTGCGCGAAGCCGCGTACTGTATCGAGAAGGTGCTGAAAGAGCTCGCCGCCGGCTACACGGGCGTGGTCGTTGCCGCACCGCGCGCGTGGCTTGCGATCGGCTTCAAGAGCCAGCTGCACGCGCCGCTCACGCGCGCGATGGACTTCCATGCCCGGCGCCTCGCGCTGAGCCAGCGCCTCTACGCGCGCAGCCCCGGCGCCGTGTGGGCCGAGATGCACCAGCTGTACAAGATCGCGCGCGACTGGGGTATCGTCGAACGGGAGGCGGACTCTCCGCGGACCTCCCCGCAGCGCGTGTACCGGGAGACCCTGCTCCTCGCGTTCGCGCAGCCGACCAAGCTGATGCACGGCGACTTCTCGCGCGTGCAGGCTTACCTCGCCGCCCACGGCGACCTCGCGGAGCTCTCGGCCGGGGGGAAGTTCGAAGATCCGGCGTGCGTCTTCGCAATCGATCCCCGGCGCGACAAGCCTGGCGTCGCCTATACGAAGCGCGCCGACTTCGGCTTCGAGAACGGCGAGCTGGTGCTCCTCACCCATCGGCTCGTGGAGCGTCTCGACGGGCAACTCAAGAAGCTGCGTGACGGGGTCGCACCGGCAAGCCTCGGCCTGCCGGACGAGGCGCGTACACCCGGCTACTGCGAGCTCCTGCAGCGACTCATCATGCACTGGCGCGGCGATCGCAACCAGCGCCAGACGCGGATGCGCTTTCACCCGCGCGTGGAGCTGTGGGTCGGGCTGCGCGAGATCTGGCGCGTCCTGCGCGCCGACGCGCCGGCGGAAACGCCGCAGTGCGACATCACCACCCGCGAGCAGCCGATGAAGTCGAGCGAGTGGATCATCAACAACGAGAGCGCGCGCGGGTTTGCGCTCAAGTTCATGTCGGGCGCACTGCCGCCGATCGACGTCGGCGAAGTCGTGGCCGTGAAATCGCGCGAGCAAGGCACACTGTACGTCTGCTTCGTGCGCTGGATCCAGTCGAACAACCCGGAGCACTTCGAGCTCGGCCTGCAGCAGATCGCTCCGCTCGTGGTTCCGGCTGTCTACAAGATGAACGAGCAGGCGCCAGTCGCCGCCGAACCGGTGCTGTTTTTTCCCGAGATGCCGGCGCAGAAGCGCGCGCCGGCGATCGTCACGCAACCCGACCGGCTGCAGTCGAATGGGCAGTTCAGCCTAACGCATCGCCGCGGCCGGCTCGCGTTGCGCGTGGGCCGCATCATCGAGAAGACCCAGAGCGTCGACCTGATCGAGGTCCTCGCGTCCCCGGCGGCGTGACGCCGTTCACGCCGCCGGGCTGACGCGTCTGTCGTCCGGGCGTCACACCGCGCTCGGACCCTCTCCCCTCCTGGCCCCCGTGCCGGTCGCTTCGCAGCACTGCGGCGCAGCGTCGTGGGCGCCGTGTGCGGTACGGCACAGCGACATCCTGCGCTTCCGTTAGACTCGCGGCCGGTCGCCCTCAGGCGCTTATACCAATGTCATGAGCGGACCGATTTCACGCTACGCTGGGTGGGTAGCGCGACCGATGGCATGGGCCTTGCGATCACCTTGGGCGAGGTCCCGAGAACTACGGCCAAACTACAACACTGACTGGAGCCGGAGATGCCACTGCATCTGAGCCTGCCGCAGGCGCTTGAGGGCGAGCCGCCGAGGTCCGAGTTGTCCCCCGAGCAAGTACCCGGGTGGCTTGCCTCGCTACCGAAGAACGACCCGCTCGCCGCCGGACGCATGCTGCTCGAGCAGCTTGTCCCGTTCAACCGCAGCCGCGTCCGGATCACGCTGCGCCAGGATGTCACCGAGGGCGTGCTCGGATACGTCGAGCTCCTCGTGCCGCGGCTCGACGCCGCACTCGCCTCTGGCACGCTGCCGCTGTCGATGTCGAGCCGCAATGCTGCCGCCCTCGCCGAGCAGCTCCTCACCGAGCTCGCCTACTCCTACAAGCTCCTCCTGGTGGAGCAGTCGCGGCGCCTGTTCGGCTTCGCCTCGAGCGGCCGGGCGCTGCTCCCCGTCGTGCGCGCGATGCAGATGCTCGCCGAGCGCCTGAAGCTCGGTTACCGGATGTACGCGACCAATCCGAAGTGCGTGTGGCTCGAGTTGCACGAGCTCTACCAGTTCGCGCTGCGCCGCGGGCTCGCCGGCCGCGCCCTCGAGGACTGCGGCGAGACGCCACTCTCGGTCTACCGCAATGCCCTGCTGGTGGCCTTCTCCGAGCCGCTCAAACTGATGCAGGGCGACCTCGACCGCGTGCTCGGCTGGCTGGGGCGCTTCGGGCATCTCGCGACCATCGGCGCAGCCGGCCAGCAGAAGAGCGGCCAGGGCCTGTTCCTGATCAAGTCCCAGCGCGACGTGCCCGGTTATGCGCTGTCGAAGCGCCACCACCCGCTGCCGCAGGGACACGACCAGCTGCTCAACACCCTGCCCCTCGCCGAGACCCTCCTCGACCAGATGGCCCGCTTGTCCGCCGGCGAGGCGCCTGAGACCCTAGGCCTCGCCGCCGATTCGGCCGACCCCGCTTTCCGCGACCTCATGGGCCGCCTCGTGAAGCATTGGGGTGCGGTGCCGAACCGCCGGTTCACCCGTCTCAGGACCCACGCCCGCGTCGAAATCTGCGTCGGCATCCGCGGCATCTGGGAGTTCCTGAACTCGCGTGGCGCGACCCGCACGGCAATGGGCGAGTGGATGGTCACCAACGAGAGCCCGCGCGGATTCGCGCTGATGCACGTGAAGGGCGCGATGGAACAGATCCGGGTCGGCGAAGTGATCGGGCTGCGCACGCGAGACAGCCAGACCTGTCACATCTGCGTGGTGCGCTGGGTGCTCTCCGACAACCCTGAGCATCTCGAGCTCGGGCTCGAGGAGCTCGCTCCGACCGCGCGCGCGGTATCAATTCGCAAGATGCGGGGCTCGGCCCAGGACACCGAGCACGTGCTGTTGCTGCCCGAAGTGCCGTCGCTCAACCAGGCGCCGGCCATCCTCGCGCCGCTCTTCGCGCTGGATTCGACCTGCGAGCTGAGCCTGGGCGACCTACAGTCGAAGCTGCGCGTGCGCGCGACGCGGCTGCTGGAGCGAACCGTCAGAGTTCAGCTCGTTCAGTTCAGCGCGGTCAGCTAGCAACCGGCTCGTCCGCGAGCGTCCTTAGCGGCACGTCGAGCGCCCCAGCGGTGCCCGCCGCTGCCCGCTCCAGGATCGCGTCGATCGCGCCGTCGGGCGCACCGCTCGGTCCGCGCTGCGCGTCGAACGCCAGTCCCCGGTAAACGTCGGCGAGCCTCACGACGTCGGGATCGCACGCCAGCGTCCAGCGCCGACCCAGGCCGCGCACCGCCCACCCTCCGGCCGCCAACCGATCGAGGACCGACTCGCCGACCTCTGTCGGAACGCCGGCTTGCCTCAGGACGTGCCGGGTGTCGAGCGAGCGCCCGTCGCGCCGCGCGTTCACCAGCACGCGCAAGATGACGAGCGACGCCCGGAGTCGGGCGTTGAAGTCGTTGCCGACTGGCCTCCCCGCGACGCCGTAATCGGGAACCATCGCGGCGATCACGGCGCCGAGCAAAGTCACGACCCACGAGAGGTACACCCAGACGAGGAAGATCGGCACCGCGGCAAAGGCCCCGTAGATCAACTTGTAGTTGGGGAAGTTGGCGACGTACAGGGCGAAGACGCGCTTCATCACCTCGAAGAGCACCGCCGCGGCAACAGCGCCGATGGCCGCATCGACCACGCGGACGCGTCGGTTGGGTACGATCAGGTACATCAGCGTGAATGCGATCGCGGTCAGGACCACCGGCGCGACGGCGAGCACCACGGCGCCAGCCCCCGGCACGTGCCTCGCAACCCCCAGCGACACGCTGACGAGATAGGAGGTGATCGTCAGGCTGATGCCGATCAGCAGCGGTCCCACGGTCAGGACGGCCCCGTACGTCAGGATGCGCAGGGAAAGGGGCCGTGGCCGGCTCACTCGCCAGATCTTGTTGAAGGCGCGGTCGATGGTCAGCATGAGCAGGACGGCGGTCACTGCAAGTACCGCCAGGCCGGCCGCGGTGAGCCCGGCCGCGCTCTGCGTGAATCTCTCGATCGAGCCGGTCACGGTCTTCCCGACCGGCGGCGGGAGCATGTTCTTCGCGATGAAGTCATCGATTCCGCCGGTGATGGTCTCGAACACCGGAAACGCGGTGATCAGCGTCAGCGCGATGGTGAGCAGCGGAACCAGGGCGAGGAGCGAGGTGTAGGTCAGGCTGCCCGCGAGCGTGAGGCAGCCGTCGTCGAAAAACCGCCTCAAGACACCCGCGACGAAGTGCCCGAGACGATGGAATCGTGATCGCACGCGGTAACGAGCCGGCGGTGCAGAGCCGGTTCGTATAATAGCAGCCGCATCCTGCGCCAAGCGCTCATGTCCGACATCCTGGTCCTCTATTACAGCCGTCACGGCGCGGTGAAGGAAATGGCGCGTTGGGTGGCGCACGGCGTGGAGCGCGTCGCCGGCATGTCGGCGCGCCTGCGCACCGTGCCGAAGATCTCCACCGTGGCCGAAGCGGTCGAGCCCCCCGTGCCCGACGCGGGCGCGCCGTATTGCGAGCTCGCCGATCTGGAGGAATGCACCGGCCTGGCGCTCGGAAGTCCGACGCGCTTCGGCAACATGGCCGCGCCGTTGAAATACTTCTGGGATGGAACCGCGGCGCTCTGGCTCCGCGGCACGCTCGCGGGCAAGCCCGCAGCGGTGTTCACGTCTTCGTCCAGCCTGCATGGCGGCCAGGAGACGACGCTCGTGTCGATGATCATGCCGCTGCTTCACCATGGCATGCTGATCGTAGGGCTGCCCTATACCGACCCGGGGTTGATGCGCACCACGAGCGGCGGTACGCCGTATGGTGCCTCGCATGTCGCCGGCGCAGCATCCGACCGCCCAGTCGACGACGCCGAAAAGCAACTCTGCATCGCGCTCGGTCAACGCCTGGCCAGCACCGCGCAACGGCTGGCAGGATGAGCGAAGGAGCGGAAGCGCGCCGCTATCTGCGACGGCATCATGCCGGGGTGCTCGCCACGCTATCGAAGCGGCTAGGCGGATATCCCTTCGGCTCCGTCGTCCCGTTCATGCTCGACCACCATGCACAGCCGGTGGTCCTGGTGAGTCGGCTTGCCGAGCACACCAAGAACATGACGGCCGATCCGCGCGCCAGCCTGCTCGTGCACGACGTCGCGGAGGACGTGCAGACCGCAGCCCGCCTGACGCTGGTCGGCGACGCCGCGCCCGTTTCGGAGCCGGCGACGGTTGCAGCCCGGTATCTGCGCCGCTTCCCCGACGCGCAGGAGCTGCTCGACCTCGGCGACTTCACGTTCTGGTATCTGCGTACGAAGTTCGTCCGGCATATCGCCGGCTTTGGCGCCATCCGCTCGATCACGCCGGAGAGCTTTGCACCGCCGGAAAACCGCCTCGCCGAGGCCGAGGACGAAATCGTCGCGCACATGAACGCGGATCACGGCGATGCGTTGCGCGGCTATTGCCGCCACGTCGCGGGCGCCGAGCCGTCGAGCGCGGTGCTGATCGGCATCGACTGCGACGGTTTCGAGATGCGTGCGGACGGCGCGCTCGTGCGGATCGAGTTCGACACGCCGGTGACGAACGCCGGCAAGGCGCGCGAAGCGCTCGCCGCGCTCGCGCGCCGCGCGCGCGGCGAATGAGCCGGTCGGCGTTGCAGGCGGGCGCGGTCGGCAGCCTGCTCGCGCTGATCGCCCTCTGCCTCGCCTGGGAGCTGTGGCTGGCGCCGGCGCGCCCCGGCGGATCGTGGCTGGTCCTCAAGACCCTGCCGCTGCTCGCGCCGCTCTTCGGGCTCCTGCACGGCCGGCGCAGGACCTTCCAGTGGACCTCGCTCCTCGCCCTGGCCTATTTGGCCGAAGGGGTCGTGCGGACTTGGGCGGAGCCGGGGCCGGTCAGAGGCCTAGCGGGGCTGGAGATCGTGCTCGCGCTGGCGTTGTTCGGATGCGCGGTCTTCGGCGCCCGCGCGCTGCGCGAGCGCTGATCCCTAGCTAGAGAATGCCGTGCCGGGCGAAGACGTCGGCGAGCTTTTCGCCACGCTCGAGGGCCGCGCGCGTCCGGTCTTCGCCCGATACCTTCGCGAGCGCCGCGCGCAGGATCTCGCTTTCGATCTCGCGCGGGATCACGACCACGCCGTCGGCGTCGCCGAAGACCAGGTCGCCCGATCGCACCGCCACGCCGCCGCATTCCACGGGAACGTCAATCGCCACCACCTTCCCGCGACCCTTCGTGTCGAGGGGCCCGATGCCCCCGCGAAGACGGGGAACCGCATAGCGCGGATCGCGCGGATGTCGCGCACGAGCCCGTCGGTCACGCATCCCGCCGCGCGGCGCGCCCGGCACGCCGTCGACAGCAACTCGCCCCAGGGCGCGATGCGCCCCGACGCTCCGGCCGCCAGCACCACGACTTCGTCGGGCGAAAGGTCGTCCACCAGCCTGATCTCGAGCTCGTACGGGTTCTCGCCCGGCTCGACGTGGTAGACGTCCGCATACAACCCGGTGCGCGCACGCCCCACCATCACCAACGCGTCATCGAGCGGGCGGACGCCGGGGTGCATCGCCTGCGACCGCCTTCCAGCGGCGTCCAGTACGTCCGACAGCACTGCGGTGAACAGCCTGTCCCGCGCAATCGCGATCAGGTCCTCGGCCATGCGCGGCGCCTCAGGGCGTCATCGCGCCGTGCTGGGGGTTCAGTCGGGCGTCGCCGGCGAGCTTGTTCAGCGCGTTCACGTAGGCCTTAGCCGAGGCCACGATGATATCCGTGTCCGCGCCGACGCCGTTCACGATCCGCCCGCCCTTCGAGAGGCGCACCGTCACCTCGCCCTGCGATTCGGTCCCCTGGGTCACCGCGTTCACCGAGTAGAGCAGCAGGTCGGAGCCGCTCTGCGCGATCCGCTCGATCGCCTTGAACGTGGCGTCGACCGGTCCGTCGCCATGCGAGTCCGCCTTGCGCTCGGCGCCCGCCTCGTTCAGCACGATCGCGGCATGCGGGCGCTCCCCCATCCCGCTCGCCTGGTTGAGGTGCACGAGCTTCCAGTGCTCGCGGCCGGCGGTGCCCGCCTCGTCCGCGACCAGCATCTGCAGGTCTTCGTCGAAGATCTCGGCCTTCTTGTCGGCGAGATCCTTGAACCTCTGGAACGCGACGTTGACCGCCTCCTCGCTGTCGAGCTCGATCCCGAGCTCCCGCAGCCGCTGCTTGAACGCGTTGCGCCCCGAGAGCTTGCCGAGGACGATCTTGTTCGCGCTCCAGCCGACGTCTTCGGCGGTCATGATCTCGTAGGTCTGCCGGGCCTTCAGGACCCCGTCCTGGTGGATTCCCGAAGCGTGCGCGAAGGCGTTGGCGCCGACCACCGCCTTGTTCGGCTGAACGACGAAACCCGTGATCTGCGACACGAGCCGCGAAGCCGACACGATCTGCGTCGTGTCGATGCGCGTTTCCAGGTCGAAGAAATCCTTCCGCGTCTTCACCGCCATCACGATCTCCTCGAGCGACGTGTTGCCGGCCCGCTCGCCGAGCCCGTTGATGGTGCATTCCACCTGGCGCGCGCCGCCGATCACCACGCCCGCCAGCGAGTTCGCGACCGCCATGCCGAGGTCGTTGTGGCAGTGGACCGACCAGCGCGCCTTGTCCGAGTTCGGTACGCGGCTGCGCAGCGTCTTGATGAACTCCCCGAATTGCTGCGGGACGGCGTAGCCGACGGTGTCGGCGATGTTGATCGTGGTCGCCCCCTCCTTGATCACGGCCTCGAGCACCTTGCAGAGGAAATCGACCTCGGAGCGGCTGCCGTCCTCGGGCGAGAACTCGACGTCGGGGCAATGGTTGCGCGCGAAGCGCACCGCCAGCCGCGCCTGCTCGAGCACCTGCTCGGGTGTCATCCGGAGCTTCTTCTCCATGTGCAGGGCGCTGGTCGCGATGAAGGTGTGCACGCGCCACGACTTCGCGCCCTTCAGCGCCTCGACGCCGCGCGCCACGTCGCGGTCGTTTGCCCGGCACAGGCCCGCCACCGTCGAGTCCTTGATGGCGTTGGCGATCGCCCGCACCGCCTCGAAGTCGCCGTTCGAGGCGGCCGGAAAGCCGGCCTCGATGATGTCCACGCGCAGGCGCTCGAGCTGCTTGGCGATGCGCAGCTTCTCCTCCTTCGTCATCGAGGCGCCGGGGCTCTGCTCCCCGTCGCGGAGGGTCGTGTCGAAGATGATCAGGCGGTCGGTGCTCATGGCGGTCTCCTGGTGCGTGCGCGCTTTAAGGCTACTCCGCGCCGCGGATCTCCGCGTCGCGTCGAAACAAACCGAATTGGGGGGTGGGTGTGCTAGCGCGCGGGGCGCAGCAGCAGCCCGAGCAGCAGGCTGCGGAGGAGAAGCGAGAGGATGAGGATCGCTTCGCGAGACATGCGCTCGACTATAGCGGCATCCGGCACGCCGTGCAATGGGGGCCGCTCAGGCCGCCGGGCGCGGCTTGCGGCGGTTCCAGAACCAGAGCGCGTACCCCGAGACCGAGTAGGCCACGAACAGGCCGAACAGCACCATGGGCGGATTGGCGGAGACGAGGATCAGCGCAAGCACGATGATCAGGATCGCCCAGAACGGGACGCTCCGGCGGAAGTTGATGTCCTTGAAGCTGTAGTAGGGCGCGTTCGTGACCATCGTGATGCCGGCGAACAGGGTGACGGCACACGCCGCGTAGCGCAGCCAGACGACCCGCTCGATCTGGAAATCGTCCACGATCCAGACAAACCCGGCGACCAGCGCAGCGGCCGCGGGGCTCGGCAACCCCTGGAAGAAGCGCTTGTCCACGATCTCGATGTTCGTGTTGAACCGTGCGAGGCGCAGCGCGGCGCCGACGCAGTACACGAACGCGGCGATCCAGCCGAGCCGCCCGAGGGGCTGCAGCGCCCAGACGTACATGATCAGGGCCGGCGCGGCGCCGAACGAGACCATGTCGGCGAGGCTGTCGTACTCGGCGCCGAACTCGCTCTGCGTCCGCGTCAGCCGTGCCACGCGGCCGTCGAGGCCGTCCAGTACCATCGCCACGAACACGGCGATCGCCGCCTGCTCGAAGTGCCCGTTCATCGCCTGGACGATCGAGTAGAAACCGGCGAAGAGGGCCGCGGTCGTGAAGAGGTTCGGCAGCAGATAGATACCGCGGCGCCGCAGCGCGCCCCGCAGCATGCCCTTGCGCTCGCGGTGCAGTTCGGCCATCAGAGCTCCGCCACGACGGTGCTGCCGGCACTCACCTTCTGGCCGAGTTCGATTCGCACGCGCGCCTCGAGCGGCAAGTAGAGGTCGACCCGCGATCCGAAGCGGATGAACCCGAAGCGATCGCCGCGATTCAGGTGGTCGCCCGCCTTGACGTAGCACAGGATGCGTCGCGCGATCAGCCCGGCGATCTGCACGCAGGTCACGTCCTGCCCGGCGTCGGCGCGCAGCCAGAGGGCATTGCGCTCGTTCTCGACGGAAGCCTTGTCGAGCGCCGCGTTCACGAAGCTGCCGGCCGCATACCAGGCTTGCCGCACCTCGCCATCCACGGGCGAACGGTTGGAGTGCACGTTGAACACGTTCATGAACACGCTCACCTTCGTCGATGGGCGCTTCAGGTACGGGTCCTCGGTCTTTTCCACCGCCACGATGCGGCCGTCGGCCGGCGCGACGACGGTCCGACGGTCGCCCGGCACGGCGCGCGCGGGATCCCGGAAGAATTGCAGCACGAACAGCACCCACAGCCAGACCGGCGCCGACCACCACCACCCGGCGAGCCCGCCGATCGCGAACGCAAGCACGACGCTGCCGGCGAGAAACGGCCAACCCTCGCGGGCGATCAGCGGATGCGGATACGAGGGCACGACAGCCATTGAGGTCATGGAGCGCACAGTGCACGCAGAGCGACGCAACTCACTGCGTGAGCGCCTCGTCCGCCTGCAGCCCGCCTGCGCCTAGTTCTTGCTCGTGTCGACCAGCCGGTTCTTGCGGATCCAAGGCATCATCTCGCGCAGCTTCCCGCCGACCTTCTCGATCTCGTGCTCCGCGGTCATGCGGCGCCGCGAAAGGAGCGTCGGCGCCCCGGCGCGGTTCTCGAGGATGAAGCTCTTGGCGTACTCGCCGGACTGGATGTCGAGCAGCGCCGCGCGCATCGCCTTTTTGGTCTCCGCGGTGATGATCTTGGGACCGGTCACGTACTCCCCGTACTCGGCGTTGTTCGAGATCGAGTAGTTCATCGTGCCGATGCCGCCTTCGTACATGAGGTCGACGATCAGCTTCAGCTCGTGCAGACACTCGAAGTAAGCCATCTCGGGCGCGTAGCCGGCGTCGACCAGCGTCTCGAAGCCCGCCTTCACCAGCTCGACGCACCCGCCGCAGAGCACGGTCTGCTCGCCGAAGAGATCGGTCTCGGTCTCTTCCTTGAAGTTGGTCTCGATGATGCCGGCCCGTCCGCCGCCGATCGCCGCGGCGTAGGAGAGCGCGATGTCGCGCGCCTTCTTCGACGGGTTCTGGTGAAGGGCGATAAGCATCGGCGTGCCGCCGCCCTGCGCGTAGGTCGAGCGCACCGTATGGCCGGGCGCCTTGGGGGCGACCATGAAGACATCGAGATCGGCGCGCGGCTGGATCTGGCCGTAGTGGATGTTGAAGCCGTGCGCGAACGCGAGCGCCGCGCCCTTTTTGATGTTCGGCTCGATGTAGTCGCGGTAGATCTGCGCGTGATGCTCGTCGGGCAGGAGAATCATGACGATATCGGCGCCCTTCACCGCGTCCGGAATGTCCTTCACCTGCAGCTTGGCGTTCTTCGCCTTGTTCCACGACGCGCCGCCCTTGCGCAGGGCGACCGTCACCTTCACGCCCGAATCCTGCAGGTTGAGCGCGTGGGCGTGGCCCTGCGAGCCGTAGCCCACGATCGTGACCTTCTTGCCCTTGATGAGCGAAAGGTCAGCGTCCTTGTCGTAATAGACCTTCATTGCGTTACCCCCAGGTTGTCGCGGGAGAGACGGACCGGACGCAGGCACGACCGAAAGCGCCGTCGCGGCCTTCCCCTTCCCTTCCCCCGTCGCTTAGAAGCTTAGAAGCTCAGACCCTCAGTACCCGCTCGCCCCGCGCGATGCCCGAGGCGCCGGTGCGCACCGTCTCGAGAATCGCCGCCTTGTCGAGCGCCTCGATGAAAGCGTCGAGCTTCGCGCCGGTGCCGGTGAGCTCGATCGTGTACGTCGTCTCGGTGACATCGAGGATGCGGCCGCGAAAGATGTCGGCCATCCGTTTCATCTCCTCGCGGTCCTTGCCGGTGGCACGCACCTTGATCAGCATCAGCTCGCGCTCGATGTGCGGCGCTTCCGAGAGGTCGACGAGCTTGACGACCTCGATAAGCTTGTTGAGCTGCTTGGTGATCTGTTCGATCACGTCGTCGGAGCCGGTGGTGACGATCGTCATCCGCGACAGCGACCCGTCCTCGGTCGGCGCGACGGTGAGGGACTCGATGTTGTAGCCCCGCGCCGAAAAGAGTCCGGCGACGCGCGACAGCGCGCCGGGCTCGTTCTCGAGCAGGATCGAGACGATGTGACGCATGGCTTTCGTTTCGGTGGCAGGCAGCGTGTAGGGGCTGGCGGCTGGCGCGTTCATGCTCGTCGTGTCCTCTCGCGCGCCCGGATCACAGATCCTCGGCGAGGATCATCTCGGAGATCCCCTTTCCACCCGGCACCATCGGGTACACGTTTTCGGACTGGTCGGTCAGGAAGTCGAGGAAGACGAGATCCTGCTTGCGCCCGAAGGCCTCGCGCAGCGCCGGCTCGACGTCGGCCGGCTTATCGATTCGCACGCCGACGTGGCCGAAGCTCTCCGCGAGCTTCACGAAGTCGGGCAGCGCGTCCATGTAGGACTCGGCGTACCGGTTGCCGTGGAAGAACTGCTGCCACTGCCGGACCATGCCCATGTAGCGATTGTTGAGGTTCACGATCTTGATCGGCAGGCGGTACTGCTTGCAGGTCGAGAGCTCCTGCATGCACATCATGAAGCTCGCTTCGCCGGTGACGCACGCCACGGTGGCGCCCGGGTTCGCGAACTGCGCGCCCATCGCGGCGGGCAGGCCGAATCCCATCGTGCCAAGGCCGCCGGAGTTGATCCAGCGGCGCGGCTTGTCGAACTTGTAGAACTGCGCCGCCCACATCTGGTGCTGGCCGACGTCCGAGGTGACGAACGCGTCGCCTCCGGTCACCTCGTAGAGCGTCTCGATGACGAGCTGCGGCTTGATGATCGCGGCAGCCCGGTCGTAGCGCAGGCAGTCTTTTGCCCGCCAGAGGTCGATCTGGGCCCACCAAGCCTTGAGCGCCTTGTGGTCGAGCTTGGCCGCCTGGCCGTCCAGCAGCTTCAGGAGCTCGTCGAGCACTTCGCGCACGTTGCCGACGATCGGCACGTCGACTTTGACGCGCTTCGAAATCGACGAAGGGTCGATATCCACGTGGATGATCTTTCGCGGCACCGAACCGAAGT
This sequence comes from uncultured beta proteobacterium, assembly GCA_963747775.1. Classification (GTDB taxonomy): domain Bacteria; phylum Pseudomonadota; class Gammaproteobacteria; order Burkholderiales; family SG8-39; genus JAGVSZ01. The sequence continues at coordinate 372,426 of CAVVGT010000006.1, read as the reverse complement.
GAGCGGGGTTCCCGATCACCCGATCGTCGAACCGCGCGCCGATTGCGAGGAGCACGTCGCAGTGCTGCATCGCCATGTTCGCCTGGTAGGTGCCGTGCATCCCGAGCATGCCCAGGAACTGCGGATCGGTAGCCGGGTATCCGCCGAGCCCCATCAGGGTGTTGGTGCACGGAAAACCGAGCAGCTTCACCAGTTTCTTCAACTGCGCGGACGCGTCGGAGAGTATTACGCCACCGCCGGTATAGACCATCGGCCGCTTTGCATCGAGCAGAAGCTGCGCGGCCTTCTTGATCTGGCCGGGGTGGCCCTTTACGGTCGGGTTGTAGGAACGCATCGAAACGGACTCGGGATACTCGAACCGGCAGCGCCCGGCCGTCACGTCCTTCGGAATATCGACCACCACGGGCCCGGGACGCCCGGTGCGCGCGATGTGGAACGCCTTCTTGATGGTGGGCGCGATGTCGCGAACGTCCTTTACGAGGTAGTTGTGCTTGACGCACGGCCGCGTGACGCCGACCGCGTCCACTTCCTGGAAGGCGTCCTGCCCGATCGCGTGGGTCGGCACCTGACCGGTGATGACCACCATCGGGATCGAGTCCATGTACGCGGTCGCGATTCCGGTGACGGCGTTCGTCACCCCAGGACCCGAGGTCACGAGGCAGACCCCCACCTTGTCGCTCGCCCGGGAATAGGCGTCCGCGGCGTGCGCCGCACCTTGCTCGTGCCGTACCAGGACGTGCTTGACCTTGTCCTGCTTGAAGAGCTCGTCGTAGATGAACAGCACCGCGCCGCCGGGGTACCCGAAGACGTACTCGACGCCCTCGGCTTCAAGGCAGCGGATCACGATCTCGGCGCCGGAGAGCTCGGGGGCGACGAGCTTGGTCACATTGGTCCCAGAGTCCATGCGGGGAATCCTATTGCGTTGAATCTTTGACGAAAACGGTCAAGGGTAAAGGCTCGGATGCGCTGGGTCAAGCCGGCCGGTGCAGGAAAACTGCGGCGGCACACCCCGTTTGCTACCATCGCCCGCAAACCCGGTCGGCAGCAGCGCGGCGCCGCAGAGCGCCCTGTGCACCGGCCGGTGATCGAGCCGCGGCCGGCGGGGCGCCGGATCACGCGTGCAGGCGATACCAAGGATCCGCCCCTGGCCACACGCACCGAACTCTCCGATTTCCTCGCCGGGGTCGAACGGCGCGCCTACAAGCAGGCGCTGTTCGCCGTGCGCGACGACGAGGCGGCCCTCGACATCGTGCAGGACGCAATGATGCGACTCGCCGAGAAGTACGGCGGGAAGCCGGGCGAGGAATTGCCGTTGCTCTTTCAGCGCATCCTGCAAAACGCGATCCGCGACTACTACCGCCGCCGCAAGGTCCGATCCCTGTGGACCACCCTGCTCTCGTCGCTAGGCGGCAAGCGCGAGGACGACGATTCGGACCCGCTGGAAACGCTCGAAGCCGAGGCGGGCCCGACTCAGGAAAAGTCGCCCGACGAGCAGCTGGAGCAGGCCCAACTCGTTGAAATGATTGAGAAAGAACTCAGGAGGCTGCCTGCGCGTCAACGCGAAGCCTTCCTCCTTCGTTACTGGGAGGAATTCGACGTTGCGGAAACCGCTGCCGCGATGGGATGCTCGGAGGGCAGCGTAAAGACGCATTGCTCACGCGCCACGCATGCCTTGGCCGCTGCGCTCAAGGCGAAGGGCATTGAGCTATGAACGAACAAGACCTCGCTCTCAAGATCACGACAACGCTCGATGCGGGCCTGCGGCTCACGCCGGAGACGGCGGCGCGCCTGAAGATCGCGCGCGAGCGCGCGCTCGAACGCCACGGATTGGGGGGGAGTGGCGCTGCCTGGATCGTCACCGACCGCGGCGCAACGGCGCGGCTCGGGCGGATCGGAGGATCCTGGGCACAGGTCGGTCTTTCCGTGGCGTGCCTGCTCGCCGCCCTCGTCGGCGTCCACTACTGGCACGAAACCCATCAGGCCGCGCTCGCCGCAGCCCAGCTCACCCAGGAGCTGGTCGAGGTCGACACGCAGGTGCTGACCGGCGACCTTCCGATCAAGGCCTATCTCGACGAGGACTTCCAGGCATGGTTAAAGCAGTCCTCGGAATAGCCGTCTGGCTCGTCCTCGCGCTCCCGTTCCCCGCCGCCTACGCCGACAAGAACAACCCTGCCTGGACCGAGCTCAGGCCCGACCAGCAGCGAATCCTCGCCCCGATCCAGGGCGAGTGGGAATCCCTGGACGCCCCGCGCAAGCGCAAGTGGCTCGGCGTTGCGCAGCGCTATCCGAAGATGACCGCGGACGAGCAGGTTCGGCTCCAGCAGCGCATAAGGGAATGGATCAGTCTCACCCCGGAGCAGCGCTGGGCGGCACGCGGCAAGTACCGCGAGTTCGAGCAACTGCCGCCCGAAGATCGGCAGGCCGTGCGGGAGAAATGGGACAAGTTCCAGCAGGAGCAGGCGGCGAAGGAGGCGGCGGCCAAGGCGGCCGATACCGATAGCGCAGCACAGTCGGTCGACGCTGCCGCGGCGGACGGCGGCGCCGCGACCGCGGCACCCCGGCAGTAACGCCCCGCACGCGCGGCGCGTGACGCAGCGCCCCGTCGCCCTCTACCCCTCGCTTTTCCGACGCCTCGCGAGCCTGGTTTACGAAGGCCTGATCGTCGCGGCGATCCTGGTCGCCGGCGGACTCGCTTTTTCCGCCACTGGGGCCGGGCTCGATGCCCTCCTGACCGGCCCGGGCGCGAGGGCACCGGCAGATCTCGAGCGCGCGTTGCTTCAGGCCTTCCTCGTCGCGCTACTCGGCGCGTACTTCGTTCGATCCTGGGTGCGCGGCGGGCAGACGCTCGCGATGAAGGCGTGGAAGCTTCGGCTGGTGGACTCCGCCGGGAACCGCGTCGGTGCGCGTCTGGCGCTGGCGCGATTCGCCCTCGGCGGGCTCGTGCTTGGCACGGGAGCCGCCGCCGCGATGTGGCTCTGGCGCCATCCCGCGTCTGCGGCCGGTTGGCTCGCAGCATTGCCCGCGGCCGCGGATCTCGGCTGGATCCTGTGCGACCGGGAGCGGCAGTTCCTGCATGATCGCCTGACGCGCACGCGCGTCGTCCGCATCGACCGCGCGGGCTGACGCGTCCTCCTGCGCAGGCCGGCTCAGCGTCGCTCGACCCACCACATCATCACTACCGCCAACGCGAGAAACAAGGCGCTGGGCACCACTGCCGGGGCGATGGGCGGCCAGCGCTCGAGCACGCCCAGGTGCGAGAACAGGCTGTTCAAGAAGTGGAACAGCACGCCGAGCATCAACCCCGCGAAAAGCTTCACGCCGACGCCGCCGTGGCGCACCTGGAGATATGCGAACGGCAAGGCGAGCGCCATCATGACCAGCGCCGCGAACGGATACACGATCTTTTTCCAGAACGCGATCTCGTAGCGCTCGGTGCTCTGCTTGTTGGCCGCGAGGTGCCGGGTGTACTGGTACAGGCCCCACGCCGAGAGTTTCTCGGGGACGACCAGCAACACCGACAGCATCTCCGGCGTCAGCACCGATTCCCAGGAGATCGAATCGCGCTTTCGGACGCTCGTACGGTCGCTCTCGAACTCGGTCTCGGTGACGTCCGAGAGCCGCCAGTGGTTCTTGCCCGCGTAGTGCCCCACCGCGGCGTGGCTGATCGAGCGCAGGCGGAACTCGTGGTCGAACTCGAAGATGCGCACGCCCTTGAGGGTCGAATCCGGGAGGACCTGTCCCACGTTCACGAACCGGGTGTCGGTCTTCACCCAGATCCCGGTCCGAAGGTCCGATCCCACTGCGCTGCCGATCTGCTCGAGCCGGAGGCGCTGCGCCGCCTGCTCCGCGATCGGCGCCAGGACCTCGCCGAACACGACCGCGATGACAACCAGCACTGCGCCGATCCGCCCGAGCGTCCACACGGCCTGCGCCGGCGAGAATCCGGCGACGCGCATGACGGTGAACTCGGAATTCGCCGCCAGCGTGGCGAGCGCCGACAGGGTGCCGATCAGCACGACGATCGGAAACAGTTCGTACGCGTGCCCCGGCAGCAGCAGCGCGATATAGCAGGAACGCGTGCTGCAGGCGATAGCCGCCCTTGCCGAGGTCGTCGAGCTCGTTGACGAGGTCGAAGAAGGCGAACAGCGCGAGAAATGCGACGAACACGAACGCCGTCGCCTTGTAGATCTCGCGCCCGAGATAGCGGTCGATGGTCCTCATCGGTCGCGCGCCCTCATCGCCGTAGCCACAGCTTGAACCCGAGCGTGTTGCGCCACAAGAACAGGAACGCCGTCAGGCCGAGCATCGCCGCGTGCAGCGCCCACCAACCGACCTCGAAGCGCACCTTGCCCTGCGCCACCCAGGCCTGAACGATGCTGAGCAGGTTGCTGTAGACCATGTAGGCAAGCACCGCGAAGATCAGGTTCACCGATCGGCTCGCGCGCGGGTTGACGAACGCGAGCGGGATCGCGAGCAGCGCCAGGTTGAGCGCGACCAGCGGCAGCCCGATGCGCCACATCAGCTCGGCGCGCCACTCGCGGCTCTGCGACTGCAGCAGCTCGAGCGTCGGCACCGCCTTCGGCCACCGCCCGCGCGCCTCGTACTCCTTCGCCTTGATCCGCAGCGCGTAGCGCTCGAATTCCGTCACCCGGTACTCCGCGGTGCCGGGGATGCCGTCGTAGCTGCGCCCGTGCAACAGGACGGCGTAGCGGTCGCCGTCTTCGGTCGCCTCGATGTACCCCTCCCGGCTCACCGTGACGCCGGCCTTGCCGCGCTTGGTGCTCGCGATGAAGACGTTGCGCACCCGTCCTTCCTCGCCGTCGACCCCCTCGACGAAGAACACGCGCTCCGAGTTCGCCGACTCCCGGAACACCCCGGGGGCAATCCGCGACACCTCTTCGCGGCTGTCGAGCTTGCGCCGGTACTCCTGCGCGCGATCGTTCGACCACGGCGAGAGGAACAGCCCGAGGAGCGCGCTCAGAAGAATGATCGGCGCGGCGAAGACGAGCACCGGCCGCACCCACGCGAAGAGGGACACGCCGGAGGCCGACCACACCACCATTTCGGAGTCCTTGTAGCTGCGCGACACCGTCATGAGGACCGAGACGAACAGCGTGAGCGAGAGCAGGATCGGCAGGTAGTTCATCGCGGTGAAGCCGATCAGCGCGAGGATCGCGTCGGAGGGAATCTTGCCGCCGGCCGCGCGCGACAGCAGGCGCACGAGCTGGCTCGTCACCACGATGGCGAGCAGCACCGAGAACACGGCCGCGGCATAGCTGCCGAACTCGCGCAGGAGCGAGCGCTGGAAGATCACGACGGGTGCGGGGGCGGCATGTGGCCTTCGCTGCCGCGGGAGAGCGGATTTTGACGCGCGCGTTTCAAAGCGGGGATAATCCGGGCCGCTCCCACTCGCAACGCGGGCCGCCGACATCAGCGCCAGATGCGAGCATCTGGCACAAACATCGCGTCGATCGCAGGAGGACCGATTGGAATTTAGCACGAAAACCATTGCGCCAGAGCGCGCGCCGGGCGCCTGCGTAGTCGCGGGCGTTTTCGAGTCGCGCAAGCTTTCGGCCGCCGCGCAGGCGCTGGATCGCGCCTCCGGCGGTGCGGTGCGCGCCGTGGTGAAACGCGGCGACATGGACGGCAAGGCCGGCACGGTGCGGCTCCTCTACCGGACGCGCCGAATCGCGGCCGAGCGCGTGCTGCTGGTCGGGCTCGGCAAGGAGTCGGAGTTCGGGGCGAAGGCGTACCGCGATGCCGTGCGCGCGGCAGTGGGCGCGCTCGCCGACACGGGCGCCGCGGACGCGCACCTGTTCCTGGCCGATCTGCCGGTGCGCGACCGGAACCTCGGATGGCGAGTGCTCCATGCGACGACCGTCGCAGCGGAGACCCTGTATCGCTTCGACGCGATGAAGAGCAGGAAGAGCCCGCCCGGCGCGCTCAGGCGCCTGGTGATCGCGACGGCGTCGAAGGCGACTGCCGGCGACGCGGCGCGCGGCCTCGCCGAAGGGCGAGCGATCGGCGCCGGCGTCGCGACGGCCAAGGACCTCGGCAACCTGCCGGGCAACGTGTGCACGCCGACGCACCTTGCCGAGGCCGCGACGAAGCTCGCGAAGGAGTGGAAGCTCGGCGTCGAGGTCCTCGAGCGGCGCGACATGGAGCGCCTGGGCATGCACACGCTGCTCTCCGTCGCGCAGGGCTCGCGCCAGCCGCCGAAGTTCATCGTGCTCCGGTACAACGGCGCGGCAAAGAGCGCAAAGCCGCTCGTGCTGGTCGGCAAGGGCATCACCTTCGACACCGGGGGCATCTCGATCAAGCCCGCGCGCCGAGATGGACGAGATGAAGTTCGACATGTGCGGTGCGGCGAGCGTGCTGGGACCTTCCGCGCGCTGGCCGAGCTGAGCGCCGGAGATCAATGTCGTCGGGCTCGTGCCGACGACCGAGAACATGCCGGGCGGCGCGGCCACGAAGCCCGGCGACATCGTGACCAGCATGTCCGGCCAGACGGTCGAGATCCTCAACACCGACGCCGAGGGTCGGCTGATCCTCTGCGACGCGCTCACCTACGCGGAGCGCTACGATCCGGCCGCGGTGGTGGACATCGCGACGCTGACCGGCGCGTGCGTGATCGCGCTCGGCCACGTCGCGAGCGGTCTGTACGCGAACCGCGACGAGCTCGCCGACGAGCTGCTGGAGGCCGGCGGCGACGCCTGGGACCGCGCGTGGCACATGCCGCTCTGGGACGACTACCAGGAGCAGCTGAAGAGCCCCTTCGCCGACGTGGCGAACATCGGCGGCCGGCCGGCCGGCAGCGTGACGGCGGCATGCTTCCTGTCCCGCTTCGCACGCAAGTACCCTTGGGCCCACCTCGACATCGCGGGCACCGCGTGGACCTCCGGCAAGAACAAGGGGGCGACCGGCCGACCGGTGCCGCTGCTGACCCGGTTCGTCCTGAACCGCGCGGCGAAGGCGTGACGCGTATCGACTTCTACCTCGACGCCGACGACCGGCTGCAGGTCGCCTGCCGGGTCGCGGCGAAGGCCCTGGCGCAGGCGCACAGGGTACTCATCTATGCCCCCGACGGCGAGGTCGCACGGGCAATCGACCGGCTGCTCTGGACGACACCCGCGACCGGCTTTGTGCCGCACGTGATGGCGGACCACCGTCTGGCGGCCGAGACGCCGGTCGTGATCGCATGCGACGCAGAAGCGCTGCACCACGATGACGTGCTGGTCAACCTGGACCGCGAACAGCCGGCCGCTTTCGCGCGCTTCCAGCGGCTGGTCGAGATCGTGGGCCGTGACGACGACGACAAGCAGGCCGCGCGCGACCGCTACCGCTTCTACCGCGATCGCGGTTACGCGATCCACACCCACAAGCTCGGCGGCAATGGCTGATCCCCCCGAAATGTCGGCTCTCGGCACCGACGAAATCCTCGACAAGGCCAATGCGCTGCTCGCGCGGCACCGCGCCGCCCTGCCGTGGACCCGCGGCGAGCCGCCGGTGGACGTCCCGGTCCTGACCGAGATCCTCCAGGAGGCGACCGCGGCGGGCTACACGGAGGCGCAGCTCGAGCAGCTCGAGCGCGACCTCCGCCTCGAGCTCCTCACGCTGCTCGGGCCGGAGTTCGAGCGCCTGGTCGAGGCGAAGGTGCACGATCGCATCGGCGCGAAGATCGAGGAAGTGATGGGGCTCGCCCGGAAGGTGCTCGAGGCCGAGGTCCGCGGCGCGGTGCGCGACGCGCTCGGCGAGGTGATCGCCGCGGAAACCGCGCGCCTCAAGGCGGAGAAGTAGGCACCGCCCGCTATAATCCGCGGCGTTTCGCGCCGCATCGGCGCGATGTCCGCCGCGCGGCTCCCATGGAACTCGCCAAGACCTTCGACCCCGTCGCCATCGAGGCGCGCTGGTATCCGTTCTGGGATGCCAGGGGATACTTCCGCGCCGGCAGCGTGCCCGGCAAGGCCGCGTTCTGCATCCAGCTCCCGCCGCCGAACGTCACAGGCGTGCTGCACATGGGGCATGCCTTCAACCAGACGATCATGGACGCGCTCACCCGGTATCACCGGATGCGCGGCGACAACACGCTCTGGCTCCCGGGCACCGACCATGCCGGGATCGCGACGCAGATCGTGGTCGAGCGGCAGCTCGAGGCGCAGGGAACTTCGCGCGAGACCCTCGGCCGCGAGAAGTTCCAGGAGAAGGTCTGGGTCTGGAAGGAACAGTCCGGCGCCACGATCACTGAGCAGATGCGCCGGCTCGGGGCCTCGTGCGATTGGCGCCGCGAGTACTTCACCATGGACGCGAAGCTCTCGCCGGCGGTCACCGAGACGTTCGTGCGGCTCTTCGAGCAGGGCCTCATTTATCGCGGCAAGCGCCTGGTGAACTGGGACCCGAGCCTCGGTACCGCGGTGTCCGACCTCGAGGTGGAGAGCGCCGAAGAGGAAGGCCGCCTCTGGCACATTCGCTACCCGCGCGTCGACGGCAACGGGTTTGTGGTCGTCGCGACGACGCGTCCGGAGACCATGCTCGGCGACGTCGCGGTGGCGGTCCATCCGGACGACGAGCGCTATCGGAGCCTCGTCGGCAAGGAAGTGCGGTTGCCGCTCACCGGGCGCACGATTCCGGTGATCGCCGACGAGTACGTCGACCCCGCGTTCGGCACCGGGTGCGTGAAGATCACGCCGGCGCACGACTTCAACGACTGGAAGGTCGGGCAGCGTCACGGCCTCGCACCGATTCCGATTCTCACCCTGGACGCGAAGGTAAACGCCAACGCGCCCGCGGCCTATCGCGACCTCGACCGTTACGACGCCCGCAAGCGCGTGGTCGCCGACCTCGAGGCGGCCGGCCTGGTCGAATCGGTCAAGCCGCACAAGATGATGGTGCCGCGCTGTGCGCGCACGAACGAGGTGGTCGAGCCGATGCTCACCGACCAGTGGTTCGTGGCGATGTCGAAGCCGGCGCCGGCGGGCACGCTCCACCCGGGCAAGTCGATCGCGCAGGTCGCCCTCGAGGTCGTGGAGCGCGGCGAGGTGAAGTTCTTCCCCGAGAACTGGGTCAACACCTACAACCAGTGGCTGGTGAACATCCAGGACTGGTGCATTTCGCGGCAGCTCTGGTGGGGTCACCAGATTCCCGCCTGGTACGACGATGCCGGAAACGTCTACGTCGCGCGCGACGAGCCCGCCGCGCACGCCCAGGCACGCGCCGCCGGCAGGGCCGGAGCGCTCCGCCGCGATCCCGACGTCCTCGACACCTGGTTCTCCTCCGCGCTCGTCTGCCACTCCACGCTCGGCTGGCCCGAGCCGCGCGGCGAGGACAAGGTCGCCTACGACCTCTACCTCCCGTCGTCGGTGCTGGTCACCGGCTACGAGATCATCTTCTTCTGGGTCGCACGCATGATCATGATGACGACCCACTTCACCGGCCGCGTCCCGTTCAAGGACGTCTATATCCACGGCATCGTCCGCGATCACGACGGCGAGAAGATGTCGAAGTCGGAAGGCAACGTCATCGACCCGGTGGACCTGATCGACGGCGTCGCGCTCGAGCCGCTGCTCGAGAAGCGCACCACCGGCCTGCGCAAGCCCGAGAGGGCGCCGCAGGTGCGCGAGCGCACCAAGCGGGAGTTCCCGACCGGGATCCCCGCGTACGGCGCCGACGCCCTGCGCTTCACGATGGCCGCCTACGCGACGCTCGGCCGCAACGTCAACTTCGACTTCAAGCGCTGCGAGGGCTATCGCAACTTCTGCAACAAGCTCTGGAACGCCACGCGGTTCGTCCTCATGAACACCGCGGGCAAGGACTGCGGGCAGGACGAATCGCTGCCCGTCGAGCTGTCCTTCGTCGACCGGTGGATCGTCAGCCAGCTGCAGCGCGCGGAGGCCGAGGCGGAACGCGGCTTCGCCGAATACCGTCTCGACAACGTCGCCAATGCCGTCTACCGATTCGTGTGGGACGAGTACTGCGACTGGTACGTCGAGCTCGCCAAAGTGCAGCTCGCCGACGGCAACGAGGCGCAGCAGCGCGGCACCCGGCGCACGCTGGTACGCGTGCTCGAAGCGGTGTTGCGCCTCGCGCACCCGATCATCCCGTTCATCACCGAGGAGCTCTGGCAGACGGTCGCGCCGCTCGCCGGCAAGACGGGCGACAGCATCTGCGTCGCGCCCTACCCGAAGTCGGAGTCGCCGAAGATCGACGCGGCCGCCGAGCGGCAGGCCGCAACCCTTAAGGCGCTGGTGAACGCCTGCCGCAACCTGCGCGGCGAAATGGACATCGCCCCGGGGCAGCGCGTACCGCTGATCGCGGAAGGCGATTCGGCCGCGCTCGCGCCGCACTTCCCTTACCTGAAGTTCCTTGCACGCCTTGCGGACGCCAAGGTGGTGGAGGTGTTGCCCGACGTGGACGCCGCCGTCCAGGTCGTGGGCAGTGTCCGCCTGATGCTCCACATCGAGATCGACGTTGCCGCCGAGGTCGCCCGACTCGAGAAGGAGGCAGCGCGCCTGCAGGGCGAGATCGCGAAGTCCGAAGCCAAGCTCGGCAATGCGAGCTTCGTCGACCGCGCGCCGGCGAACGTCGTCGCCCAGGAGCGCGAGCGCTTCGCCGGCTTCCGCGCGACGCTCGAGAAGGTCGAGACGCAACGCGCGCGTCTGAAGGCGAAGGCCTGACCGGACGGCGGCGCGGCCGCGGCTCCCGTTCTCTTTCCTTCGTCCCGCCCCCGTCGACCCGATGCACCCCGCGCTGCGCGCCTTCCGGTACCGCAGCTTCCGGATCTTCTACACCGGCCAGGGGCTGTCGCTACTCGGCACGTGGCTGCAGACGGTGGCCACGAGCTGGCTCGTCTACCGCCTTACCGGCTCCGCTTTCATGCTCGGGCTCGTCGCCGGCGCGCAGCAGTTGCCGATGCTGTTCGTCGCGCCGGTCGCCGGCGTTTGGGCCGACCGCGTCGACCGCCGCAAGCTTCTGATCGTCGTCCAGACGCTGTGCGCGGTCCAGGCGCTCGCGCTCGCGGCCCTGACTTTCGCCGGGCTGGTGACCGTGTGGCATGTCGTCGCGTTCGCGCTCGTTCTCGGACTGTTGAACGCATTCGAGACGCCGACGCGCCAGGCGTTCCTGCTCGAGATGATCGGAACGAAAGAGGATCTGCCAAACGCGATCGCGCTCCAGTCGATGCTCTTCAACGGCGCGCGCTTCGTCGGACCGACCATCGCCGGCCTCGTGCTGGCCGCGGCGGGCGAGGCAGTGTGCTTCCTGCTGAACGGGATCTCCTATGTGGCGGTAGTGGCTGCGTACTGGCTCCTCCGGGTGCCGCCGCGCGCGCGCGCGGCGGCACCCTCGGCATGGTGGCAGGAACTGCACGCAGGCTTCCGCTATGCGTTCGGATCGCTCGCGACCCGCCGGCTGATCGCGCTGCTCGCAGCGCTGTCGTGCTTCTCGGCGCCCTGGATGTCGCTCATGCCGATCTACGCGGCCGAGACCTTCGCCGGCGATTCGCGAACGCTCGGCGTGATGGTGAGCGCGGTGGGGCTGGGCGCTCTGTTCGGTACCGCGTTCCTCGCCATGCGCCCGAACGTGCGCGGCCTGGGGCGGGTGATCGCGACCTGCGCGCTGATCGCCGGCGCGGCGTTGACCGCGTATGCGGTGTCGCACTGGCTGTGGTTCTCCCTCGCGGCACTGGCGCTGTTCGGGTTCGGGCTGATCGCCTCCGTCGCCTCGACCAACATCGTGCTGCAGACGCTCGCCGACGAGGACAAGCGCGGGCGCATCATCAGCATCTACGTGATGACGTTCCTCGGCATCGCCCCGCTCGGCAACTTCGTGGCCGGCACGGTCGCCGAGCGCATCGGCGTGCACTGGACCCTGGCCGGCTGCGGCGTCGCCCTCTTCGCCGCTGCCGCCTGGTTCGCCCTGACCCTCGACAGCTGGCGGCGCGCCGTGCGTCCGATCTATGCGCGTCAGGGCATCGTGCCCGACCGCAAGACTTGAGCCTTTCCTAGCGCCGCTGCCAGGTGCCGCCGGCGGTGCAGACCCGATCGCCGACGACCGAACCGGTGGGGTAAGCGCGGCCGTTGAACATGCAGTCGGCGATCGCGGGCGTGGCCAGGGCGGCGAGCGCGAGCGTCGCGATTAGGGCCTTCAGCGTGCGCATCATGGCAGGTCTCCTCTTGGGGTTGCGGTGTGCGCCCCGGGCCGGTCACATCCGGGCCGGGGGGGCGTCCTGGGTCGCGACGGTGGCCGGGCCGGCGCCGACGAGCTCCGGGGGTTTGTGGAGGTAGACCCGCACGACGGCGTCGGTGTGACGGCGACCCTCCACGCCGAGCTTCTCCCAATCCTCGCGGCTGAGCTCGACGAGCTGCTTATCGGCCGAAGTGCACACGACCCGCTCGGACACCTGGACGTCGAAGCCGCTGAGCCCGTCCGGGTTCCAGACGAGGAGCCACTTGTGGCTCAGGTCATCCTCGCGCTCGCAGACCGCCGCCCGCCCCGCGGCGATCGACTTGCGCTCGCTCACGGTCAGGACGACGTTGCGCTCCTTGAGGTCGAACGGCTGCTCGTTGCGCTGGGCAAGGTCGCGCAGGTCGCGAACCAGTGCGTGCCTTTCGTGCAGCTTGGCGATCGCAGCGGTGATCGACTGGACGTCGCGATTGTCGTTGCTGATCTCGAAGAAGCCCTGCTGCGCGAGCAGGCTGCGCACCTCGCCGCGGCGTTCGGGCTGGCGCAGGAGCTCCGCCACCTGGGCGGGCAGGTCGCGGCTCGCCGTCTCGATCGACCATCCGTCCTCATCCACCGTGAGGTGCACGAACCGCCCGCCTAGCAGGACGAGAGCGAGCGCGGCATTGAACGCCAGCGACAGCGCGAGCGCCCGCTTCGGGTTGTCGGCGATCCCGAGGATCCACTCGGCAAGTACGTTCAACATGCTGCCCTCCTCGGCTCGACTGCGATCGGCTGCGATCGCCTTTGCACCACCCTAGGACACTCGCCTGGGCCCAGGGGGGCAGTAGTGGCGTCGGGCCCGTGACTCATTCACCACGCACCGCGCCGCCGTGACGCACGTCACGCGCTGCGCGGGCAAACTGGTGAGCGAATGTGGCGGCAGGATGGCATCGCGCTCCCACGCGTCGCGCGGCCGAAACGCTGGTGTATAGTCGCCGCGAGATTTTTCCCGGAGACCCGCATCACGCCATGAGCCGCCGCATCGCCATCGTCGAGGACGACGTCGCCATCCGCGAGAACGTGGCGGACACGCTGCGCCGGCAGAGCTACGAGGCGACCACTTTCGCCGATCGCAGGAGCGCGCTCGCGGCGTTTCGCGCGCGGCTACCGGATCTGGCCATCGTCGACATCGGGCTCGGCGACGAGCCGGATGGCGGCTTCACCCTGGTGCGCGAGCTGCGTGCGCTCTCCGAGACGGTGCCGATCATCTTCCTCACCGCGCGCGACAGCGATCTCGATCTCGTTTCGGGACTGCGCCTGGGCGCCGACGACTACCTGACCAAGACCATCAGCATGCCGCATCTCCTCGCGCGCATCGCGGCGCTCTTCCGGCGCGTCGACGTTCTGCGTTCGCCGCCCAAGAGCGAGGAGGCGGTCGAGCGCGGGCCGCTGCGGCTCGACCTCAAGCGCATGACCGCGACCTGGCGCGGCAGGCCGGTCGACCTGACCCTCACCGAGTTCTGGATGGTGCACGCGATGGTGAAGTATCCGGGCCACGTGAAGAACCGCGACCAGCTCATGAGCGAGGCGAACCTGGTGGTCGACGACGGCACGATCACCTCGCACATCAAGCGCATCCGCAAGAAGTTTCTCGCCACCGACCCGGCGTTCGACGCGATCGACACCGTCTACGGCATGGGCTACCGCTGGACCGAGGCGCCGGAGGCGGCTTGAACGCCTCGCGCGCGAGCGCGAGCGGCGGCGCGCCGCCGCAGCCCGCACGCGCCGGCCTGAGCATCCGCACGCGCGCGCTGCTCGTCTCGCTCGTCCTCCTCGCGATCCCGTTCGTCGGCTACGGTTACGTGCGCGAGATCGAGCGCGTCCTGCAGGCGGCCCAGGAGCAGACGGTGATCGCGACCGCCCGTGCAGTCGCGACCGCGCTCCACGACCGGCCGAAGCTCCTCGAGCGCCGCATCGACACCGGCGCCGGCGCCGCGGTCTACCCGCGCGGCACCACGGTCGCCGCGACGCAGGAGATCGAGCTGATCATCCGCGGGCTGCGCCGCTCGGGATCGCGGATCTGGGTCATCGACCAGGACCGCCGCCTGCTCGTTCTCGAGGGTAGCCTGCGCCCGGACCCGCGCACCGCGGTCGTCCCCGATCTCTGGGACCGGATCCAGAACGCCGTGCTGGGCCCGCTCTTCGCGGTTCTCCTCGAGCGTCCGCGCGAGGACTTCGACGACGCCCTGCCCGAGGACGTGCTTTCGGGCGGGCGCGCGGTCGACAACGCGCTCACCGGCGTGCCCGCGACGCGCTGGCGCGAGACCGCGGACAAGCGCGCGGTGATCCTCGCCGCTGCGCACCCGATCTGGAACGGCACGGAGGTGATCGGCGCGGTGGTGGTGGAAGAGTCGACGAATCGCGTGCTGAGCCTGCGCAACCGCGCGTTCGAGCAGCTGCTGACCACGACCGTCGCCGTGTTCGTGCTCGGCGCGCTGGTGCTGTTCCTGTTCGCCACGCAGCTCTCCCGGCGGCTCTCGCGCCTGCGCGACGAGGCCGAGCACGCGATCGATGCGCGCGGGCGCGTGCATCGCGCGTTCCGGGCCGAGCGCGACCGCGACGAGATCGGGGATCTTTCACGCAGCTTCGGGACGGTGCTCGACCGCCTGGCCGAGTACAACGACTACCTGGAGCGCATGGCGGACCGGCTCTCGCACGAGCTGCGCACGCCGATCGCGGTGGTGAGCTCATCCCTCGACAACCTCCGCACCGCGCCAGGCGGCGCAGGATCGCAGGTGTACATCCAGCGCGCGGAAGAAGGCGTGCGGCGGCTCAACGCGATCCTCACGAGGATGAGCGAGGCGCGCCGGCTCGCGGAAGCGCTCAAGGGCACCGAGCGCGAGCGCTTCGACCTCGCGCGCATCGTGTCGGGCTGCGTGGCCGGCTACGCCGCGACGTTTCCGCAGCACCGGTTCGACCTGCAGCTGCCGAAAAGTCCGGTCGAGCTCGACGGCGCCCCCGACCTGATCGCGCAGCTGCTCGACAAGCTCGTGGACAACGCGCGCGAGTTCTCCGCGCCGGGCGAGCCGATCGAGATCGTCGTGGCCGTGGAATGGGACTGGACGCGGCTCGCCGTCTCGAACGTGGGGCCGCAGCTGCCCGACGCGATGGCAGGCCAGATCTTCGAGTCGATGGTATCGGTGCGGCCGACGGCTGCGCCCGCCCCGGAGCGGCCGCGGAGCGAGCCGCACCTCGGCCTGGGCCTTTTCATCGTCCGGCTCATCGCGGAGTTCCACGGCGGCCGGGCCTCCGCGCGCAACCGGCCGGACGATCGGGGCGTGACCGTCGAGGTCGCCTTCCCGCTTGCAGGCGGCCGAACCGCCGGCTAGCCGCTCACGCGCACGCGCAGGAACCGCCGCCTCGGCGTGCGCCGCAACCGAGCGTGAACGCGAGGCAGCGCTCGATCAGCTTCGGATCGACCCGCACGCCCGGGTGCGGGACGACTTTGATTCGGATCGCACCGTCTGGCGCGGCGGGCAAGGTCGTCTCGACCGTACCGCAGCGCAGGGCGGGGCACCCCCGCTCGCCGTGGGTGCAGGCGTCGAGCAGGTCGAGAAATGCGTCCCGGTCGTCGCGGGGCGCGTCGACCGCGATCTCCAGCCGGTCCGGGTACTCCTGAATTTGATACGGCATCTGCGCCTCCCGCGGTTCGACGCAGGCTAGGCGCATTGCACCGGGGCCATTTGATGGACATCAAGCGTCGCCACCGCAAGGGGCGGATGCCGCGGCGCACAACGTCAATTCGCTATGCGCCCCAGCCGTACTGCGTACAGAACTGCCGCATGCGTTCCACGGCTTCCGCGCGCTCGAAGAGCCGGTCGGCGCGCGCGATACGGGCTGCATCTCGCAACTCCTGCGAGCCGCCGAGGCAGACGATCGCGATGTTGAGCATGAGGTCGCGGCGCAGATGCGCGATCGTCGCGAGCGGGTTGAACGCGGAGTCGTCGAGATCGAGCAGCAGGAACCGGTGTTGCAGGATCTCCTCGAACCCGCCGAGCACATCAACGTCCGTGGCGACGGTCATCTCCCAACCCTCCGGTAGCGCGGCCCGCAGGTTCGCCGCGAGCACCCCGTCGGACGACAGCAGGACGAACCGACGGCGGCGCCGCGATTCGATCGTGGGCCCCGTCATCGGGCCGGCGTGCGTTCGAGGCGAGGCGCGCCGGTGCGCGCGTCTCGCCGCAGGGTCAGCGCGGCATTGAGCTTGATCCCGCCGGCGACGCGCGGACGCCCCGCCTCGATCGGCGCCGCGAGCTCGTCGCGCCAGGCTTCGATCGCCGCGCGCTCGCTTGCCTGGATGGGCGAAGCGACCGCACTCCACCCGAGGGTCGCGCGCAGCGCGGCGCGGAACGCCGTGGCGAGCGAGTCGTCGTCGGGGGGCGAGGCGTGGCTCGACCAGTCGGTCATCGCGGCGCCGAGCGCGTCGTCCAGCGCGGCGCGAAAAGCGGGATCGGGCGACGCGACGCTCGCGGCGAACCGTGCGTGCGGGAACCGCAGCAGGAAGCTGGAGGCGACGACCGCGCAGCGCCCGATCGTCGCCGCGCCACTCCCCGCGATCTTGCGGCGCGCGAGCCAGAGATCCTCGGCGCGTCGCTCGACCTCGAGCCCGAACGCGCGGAAGGTCGCGCTCGCCGGCGCGAGCGCCCACGCATACCAGTCCTCGTGGCGCAGCGGCGCAAGCGCGAGCGGCGCGACGAGGGCGTAGGCGAGCTGATCCTCATCCACCCATACCGTGCCGCCGCCGAGCGGCCGACGCACGACGGGCACAGCGAGCGCGTCGTCGAGTTCGCAGCGGCCCTGGCCCTGCCCGAGGCAGACATGAGCGGCGGTCCTGCCCCACACGACGAGCGGTGCCGCGCCCCGTTCCTGGGCGTCGGCCAGCCCCGCGTAGGTCGCGTGGAACGCGATCGGATCCACGACCCCCAGGTCGAACCAGCGCGCCGGTCTCACCTCTCCCGCTTCCCTTTCGCGGCATCGAAGTATTTCTCGAGATAGAAGTCGCGCCGGTTCAGCGCATCGAGGCCCGCGGCGCGCTCGTTGACGCCCTGCTCGAGGACCGCGGCGAGGTGCGCGCCCTGCTCGGCGTCGAGAATGTGGATGTACTGCAGCAGGTCCTCGTCGATCACCAGGCAGTGCTCGGCGAGTCCCTCGGGACGCTGCAGGTAGAGCAGCCACGCCTTGCATTCGGCGTCCTCGGGGTCGAGCGGCGACAGCACCGCCTTGCCGAGCCACGCCAGCCGCGCTGCCTGGTTGAACTGGCGAATGTCGAGCTTCTTGCCTTTCTTGTACTTCGCGAGGTCGTTCCTCAGCGCGCCGAGGTCGGTGATCTGGATGCCCTTCATGCTTGCTCCGGCGGGAGAGCTCGCATGCTAGCGCGCCCCCCACAAAAGGAAAGCCCCGCGCGCGGCGGGGCCTTCACGACCGAAACCCGGGGCGCGCTAGAACTTCATGCCCCAGGCGACGCCGAACGAGTTCTGGTACATCGAGATCGTCTGCGTGCCGCCGACCGGGAAGTAGATCGGATTGGTCGCGCCCGTCACCGAGTTTTCGAACGCATGCATGTAAGCCGCCGTGAGCTCGGAGCCGCCCGGCAGCGTGTAGGTCAGTCCGAGGGTCAGGTGATCCTGCACGACGCCCGGGGCGAGGATGTTGAACGTCACGTCGCGCGCCTGGATCGGGTTGTCGGTGTGGTTATAGCCCGCGCGCAGCGTCCAACGCGGGTCGACCGCCCACTCGACGCCGAGTTTCCACACGTTCACCGCCTTCCAACCGAACCCGATACTCTGCGAGCTCGCACCGAGGCACGCGGACTCGACCGGGGCGCCGAACGTGCATGGAGCCTGCGTGCTCGGGTTCCCGACCGAATCCACCCCTGCGTAATTGATCCACTGGTAATCGAGCGCGAGCGTGAGGGCGGGCACCGCCTTCCATCGGACGCCGACGTTCAGGTTCTCCGGGATGTCGAAGTCACCATTGTTGGCGAAGAGGCCTTGGTACTTGTCGAACTTGCCCATGTAGATCTTGGTCGAGTACGCGGCGCCGACCGAGACCGTCGGCGTGACGTTGCCGAAGTACCCGAAGCGCACGCCCCAGCCCCAGGCGCTGTCGTAGCCCTGGTTGGTCAGGTTGCCCGGGCTCGACGAGATACCCGCGAACGCCTGTAGCCCTTCCGCTTTAAACCGCTGGTATCCGATCAGCGGCGCGATGCCCACCGCATGGTTCGCATGGAACTTCCATGCAAGGGTCGGCGCGATGATCAGCTGCGACAGGTCGACACCGAGATTGCCGCTGCCGCACAACTGGTTGTAGGAGCCCGCCGCAGGAAACCTGCCGCCGTTCTGGAAGAAGTTGCAGGTGCCGGTCGCAGCCGGGTTCGTGAGCGCGTTCCCGTTGTAGTCGGTGTTCATCCCGCCGTTGCCGTAGACGGTCACGCCGAGCGCCAAATCGGGCCGGATCATGTTGTTGTAGCCGAACTCAGGGATGAAGAAATTCTTCGTGTCGTTGCCGTTCACGGAGGTGTCGAACGAGCCGGGCGGAATACCGAACGCGGCATTGCCGCTGCCCTGGGTGCTCGCGCTGCGGTTCGGCTGGAACCAGTCGAGGCCGACGTCGACCCGGGTGCCGACGAACGCCATCGAGCCCGGATTGTTGGCGCCGCCGAACGTATCGTCCGCAAAGGCGGTCGCCGCGCCGCCGCGGCCTTTGGCCTTCATCCCGTAGCCATGCGAGAAGTAGCCGTCGGTCGCCTGCACAGCGAGCGGCACCGAAAGTGCGGCGAGCGCCGCGATGTGCTTTAGCTTCATGTCGTCCTCCCTGGGAAATCGCGCTCCTGGCGCGGCACCGGCGTCTGACGCGCCTGGCGCAAAAAAATCAGATGAACAGGCTCACGTCCGCGTCCCGCGCCATCGGCAGGAACGTCGCGGCGCCCACGTACTCCTTCACCTCGGGGATGAAATCCCCGTGCGAGTAGCCGAACAGGTCGACCGTCATCTGGCAGCCGATCATGTTGACGCCCGCCTCGAGGCACAGGCCGCGCAGCTCGGCGATCTCGGCGACGCCCTTGTTCTTGATCGTCATCTTCATCATGGTGGTCGCGAACGCCTCGAAGCCGGGGATGATCGACTGCACCGCATTCGGGATGTTCCACTTGATCGACTTGAACCAGCCGGGGCCGAACGGCATCTTCATCGGCATCGCGGGGTTGCCGAGCGGGCTCACCTGCAGGCCGCTGATGTCCTTCTTGAGCAGCTCGAGCCCGTAGAAGGTGAAGAAGATCGACACGTCCCAGCCGAGCGCCGCGGCGGTGGACGACAGGATGAACGGCGGGTAAGCCCAGTCGAGCGTGCCCTTGGTGGCGATGATCGTCATCGACGGCGTGCGGTTCTGCTCGCGCGCCTTGAGCGCCTCGTCGAGCTTCGCGGGCAGGATCTCGTCGAGACGCTGCTTGATGATGCTGTCGATTACTTGGATGTCGGGGGTAGCACCCATCTCGTCCTCCTCGTCATCTCCGGCCTCCGCACTCGGGCGCCGGGTTCATCGGCATATTCCGATGTTCTGATACTGCACCCAAGACACTAATCGAAACGCGGCCGGCCTCGATGCAATCCTCTTTATGGGCTCAACAGCGGCCTCAATCGTCGGCGACGACGCCCGCCTGCACGTCCTCGCCGGCCATCTGGCGCCGGACGATCGCCACGTCCTCCCCTGCCGGCGCAAACGGGAACGAGAGGATGTCGGTCGGGCTCGAGTCGCCGTAGGGCCGGTTGCACGCCGACACCTGGTCGTCGTCCTTGCCGGGACAGCCCGACGTCCGGAACGGCTTGCCGGTCGCAATCAGCGCGTCCAGATCGTCCGGCTCGACGCCGAAGTCGACCACGCGCCCGGCCGCGTCGAAGCGCATGTCCTCGACCCGGCCGTTCCAGAAGTCGACGATGAAGCGCGCGAGCTGCACCCGTCGCCACTGCCCGCGATCGACGGCCGGCCAGTCCTCCATCAGCGACCCGCGCTCGGGGAAGAAGGCGAACATGTGGTTGTGCCCGCCCAGATCCTTTACGCGCTGGCCGACCTCCAGGATCTCGCGCTCGGTCTCGCCCATGCCGCAGATGAGGTGCGCGCCGAACCGCTCGGGACCGAACACCTCCGCCGCCCATTCGATCGCCGCCCAGTACTTCTCGTACTTGTGGGGGCTGTCGACACCCTTGCCGCGCGTGCGGTCGAAGATCGCCGGCGTCACCGCGTCGAGCGCGACGGTGAAGATCTCGGCGCCCATGTCGCGCATGCGCACGAGGTCGTCCCGCTCCAGGGTCGTGGGGTTCGACAGGATCGAGACCGGCACCTGCGGCACCGCGTGCACCCATTTCTCGAGCAGCACGTAGGTGTCCGCGTTCGACTCCGGGTGCGTGATCATCGAGATGCACATCCGCTCGAACTGTCCACGGTCGCTGCCCGATTTCACGCGCTCGATCACCTCGTCGTAGCGGGCGGTCGGCCAGTCCACGCGGATGAAATTGCGATCGGCGTAGTCGCGCGCCTCCTCGCGGTGGCGCGCGAGCCCGCAATAGGCACAGTTCGCCCGGCAGCCCTCCGGGTACGTCACGAGCAGGTTGAGGCAGTGCGTGCACGCCGTGCGGTGCATCTGCCCGGGCACCAGCCCCAGGGTGATCGCCGCCGCGGTGCTCATCTGCACGAACTCCGGCGAGCGCATCCGCGGCGTGCGCACATGCGGGTTCGGCCGGTAGAAGCGCACCGGCTGCGTGCCGTCGATGACTGCGCTCATTTCACTGGCTCGCTTTCTTCGCCGCGTCGTTTGCCTGGTCCGCCTCGCGCGTACGCGCGGCGTCCTGCTCGAGCACCTTCGACACGTCCCTGGCGCGCTCCATCGCTTTCGTGCCGCCGCGGGTGATGTCGACAGCGGTCGAGTCCTTCGCCTTGTTGTCGCAGGCGGCGAGGAACGCCGCCGCCGCTAGTAGCCAGAATATCCGCGGCATCGCGCGCTCCTATAGCTCGAGGCTGTCCTTGACCGCGGCAATCCCCGCCGCCGCGCAGGCGTCGTCCTCCTTGCCGCCCGGCGCGCCCGACACGCCGATCGCACCGAGGATGCCCCCGCCCGCCTCGATCATCAACCCGCCGCCCACGGCGGCCACGCCGGGCCGGTTCCGGATGCCGCTCTGCGGGCCGCTCTGGGTCGCGCCCGCGAGATCGGTCGTGTTGGTGCGGAAGCTCACCGCGGTCCACCCCTTCGCGGTGGCCATGTCCGGCGTGTGCGGGCCCGCGAAGCGATCGCGCAACATCACCTGGGTCACGCCCATCCGGTCCACCACCGCGACCGCGACCTGGAACCCTCCGGCGCGGCAGCGCGCGAGCGCCGCTTGTGCCGCCTTGAGCGCGGTCTCTGGCGTGAGCACCCGGATGCTGAAGGTCGCGTCCTGCGCCCGGACCGCACTTGCGCAACCGAGCGCGAGGCCTGCGACGACGATCATTGCCTTGTTCATGATCCCTCCCTTAATCGTTCAGGCAGCGAGCCCGAGTTCGGACGGCGCGTCGAAATACTCCGGAAACGCGATCCAGCCGCGCCGGTGCAGGGCGTCCTCGCGCGCCGCCGGAAGCGCCCAGCGCGCCATCATCCAACGGCGGCGCGCGACGGCGCGGTCGATGGTCGTCTGGAACTGGTCGCGCACGTCTTCCTCGTAGGCGTCGAGCGCATCGAGCTCGCCGTCGAGCAGCCGGGCGATGCTCGCGCCGGCGGCCTCGCCGGAGAGCACCGCGGCGGCGATCCCCGCGCCGGTGATCGGATGCGTGAGCCCTGCGGCATCGCCGACGAACAGCGCGCGCCCCACGACGAGGCGCTCGCGCAGCCCCCCGACCGGGATCGGCCCGCCGGTGCGGCCGAGAAGGTCCATGCCGAGGAGCCCCTGGCCCGCGAGCTGCAGGTGCAGCGCATCGAGCGGTGTCTTCAGATCGGGCGCGAGCTTCGTGTCGAGCCCCAGGCCGAGGTTCGCGGCGCTGCCCTTCGGGAACAGCCAGGCGTAGCCGCCTGGGTAGTCGGCCGAGAGAAAGATGTCCGTGTGCGCATGGCGGCGGAGCAGCGGCACCGTGTACTGCCGGGTGTCGACCGTCTCGAGGCGCGGCAGGCCGAGCGATTGCGCGACGCGCGAGCCCGGGCCGTCCGCCGCGACCAGCACGCGGAAGCCGATCTCCGTGCGCGCGTCGCCCTTGCGCACGGTGGCGATCGAGCGCTGCTCGTCCACCGACTCGAGTGACGTCTCGAGCAGCTCGGTGACGCCGGCATCGGCCGCGCGCTGCGCGAGCGCCTGATCGAACTTCGCCCGGTCGATCATGATCCCGGGGAAGTCCGAGCTGACCGTCTCTCCGGAAGGCAGGATCGTCGTCATGCCGGTCACGTGCTGCTGGAACACCTCGGACGCGAGCGCGTACTTGCCCATCGGCAGCGGCACGAACTCGGCGCACTGCACCGGGACGCCGATCTCCGCGCGGCGCTCGACGGCGATCACCCGGGCCCCCGCCGCGGCCGCGGTGAGCGCGGCGCAGCTGCCGCCGGGCCCGAGGCCGACGACCAGGACGTCGGTCTGCATCCGCTTCATGCCGTCCTCGCCTCGGGCAGCCCGATCCATGCCGGGTCGTCGATCTCCGCGAGCGCGGTTCGATACCGTTCGAGCTCGCGTTCGCCCAGCTCGCCGCGGTCGATGCACGCGCCGAACTCGCGTGCGAACGCGGCCACGAATGCGGCCTCGATCCGGTCGAGCCCGGGCAGCGGCGCAACGAGCTCGCGCAGGTTCACCACCGACTGGCGTGCGCCGGCGAGGAACTCCGGCGTCACCCGCGGCGCGGTCGCGGCGAGCGCGCGCAGCATCACCTCCACGTCGAAGTCGAGCAGGAGCGTGCCCTGGTAGAGCAGCGCGTCGCCCTCCAGCGCGCCGCCGGTGCCGGAGATCTTGCGCCCGGCGACCACGATGTCGGTCGGAGCGCGGTACTCTGCCGCCGCGCCGAGCGCTCGGATCGCCTCCGCTGCGGCCGTGCACACGCGGCGCGAGATCGCCGCCATCTCGGGGGTCCCGACGTCGTGGCGCTCGAGGTAGAGCTCCCAGCCGAGCACGCTCTCGTCCACGTAGATCGCACCGCCCCCGGTGAGCCGGCGCTGCACGGCGATGCCGCGGCGCGCGCAGTACGCGAGGTCGAGCTCCTCCGCCGGGTCCTGGTGGTGGCCGACGAGCGCGGCGGGGGTGAAGCGCAGGAACCGCAACGTGCTCGGGATCTCGCGCGCCTGGCGCGCTTCGAGCAGCGCGCGGTTGAGCGCCAGGTTTTCCGCCGGCGGCCGCACTCCGGTGTCGATCCAGCGCCAGGCGGGCGAGCTCATTCGTCAGGCCGTCACGATCGGGATGCCACGCAGCGCGCGGCCGGTCGACTCGCGCCGGACGAAGTCCGCGACGTCGATCTTTGTCGCGCCGGGGCCATCCTCCAGCGCCAGGACCTCGTCGCCCACGGCGATCGAGCAGCAGGCCGGCGTGACGCGCACGTCGCGCCCCAACCGCACGGCCAGTTCGACCGTGCCGTCGCTCGGATGCGCGATACCGTTGAGCCCCGCCATCACCGCGTAGGCGTCGATCTCGACTTTCGTGCGTCCCGGCGGGCGCGCACAGCCGAGCAGCAGCGGCAGATCGGGAAGCTGCGCGCGCGCATCGAGGAAGAAACGCCCCACCGCGCGACTCGGCACCGTCTCGAACGGCCGGTTCGCCGGCGCGTAGAACGGCATCACGACGACCAGCACCAGCGCCGCGGGCCGATGCCGGACCACCATCTCGAGCGCGTTCCACTCGCCGAGCATCCGGCCGTAGTGCAGGCCGATGACGATGTGCGGCACCACCTTCAGCGACGTCTCTGTGAGGTGCCGGAGGGATTCCTCGAAGTCCGCGACCGGGCGCTTCAGGTGGTACACCTGCTGGACCGTGTCCTGCGCGCCGATCACGTCGAGCATCGCGGCGTCGATGCCCGACACTTCCATTCGCCGCGCCGCATCGCGCGAGACGAGCGCGGTGTGAATGGCGATACGGAACGCCGGAAACGCGTCCTTGATGCGGCGGATCGTCGGATAGAACGCGTCGTACTCGACCTCGTCCCGGTGGTTCGAGCCGCCGGTGAGGAGCATGCCCTGGGCGCCCGCCGCGACTTGCTCGTTGACGACGCGCCACAGCGCCTCCGGCGTGCGCGCCGGGATCATCGGCTCGAGGATCTTCGCCTTGCAGTGATCGCACTGCAGCTTGCAGTCGCCGCCGGTGATCGAGACGGCGGGCCAGGCGCTCTTGCCGCAGCCCGAGATCTCGCTTGTAGCGAAGGCCTTGAAGGTCGGGACGTGGAAGTTGACCGGCGCCGGACGCGCACGGGCCTCGAGCGCGCCGACGAGCGCGGCGTCGAGTTCCGCGATCTCGAGCGCCTCGATGTCGCGCGCGGTCTCGAGCCAGCTCACCGGATCACGGGCAGCCGGCGAAGCCGTCGGCGGCCATCTTCGCTTCGAAGGCGGGCGCCACCGCGGCGCCGGTCACGAGCCCGACCGACTCGCCGTCCCAGTTGGCCGGCTTCAGTTTCACGAGCCAGCCCGCCCCGTACGGGTCCGCATTGATGCCCTTCGCGTTGCTCGCGAGCGCGTCATTGACGGCCACGACTTCGCCGGCGACCGGCGCCTTCACCGGCCCCACCCATTTGCCGGATTCGACCGTGACCAGCGACTTTCCCTGGTCGATGGACCGGCCGGCTTTCTTCGGCGTGTAGGCGACGATCTCGCCGGCGAGCGCGCAGGCGTAGGCCGTCATGCCGACGGTGATCGTGCCGTCCGCCTCCTTGCGCGCCCAGACGTTGTTCTCGACGTTGTAGTACAGATCGTCGGGCAGGTTGCAGTTCTTGACCGATGCCATCGCTGTCTCCCGTTTTCTTGATTGATTCTCGGCGGCCGCCCCGTGGGACGGTTGCGCTACGTCAAAAGAACAGCACCTTGTCGCAGCTGAGGATCATGTCGGCAAGCGCCCCGCCCGAGGAGAGCTCGTCGATCTCCGGCACGAGGTCGTCCACGTCCAGATCGTATCCCGGCAGGGCCGGGCGGCAGGCGTGGAACTTGACGCCGGCCTGCTTGGCCTCGCGCATGAACTCGATGATCGGCTTGCCCCCTGCCATCGCCGCGAGCGTCTCGGGCACGCCCCGCTTCACCAGGCGCACGCCCTCCATCGTGAAGAAGATGGTGACATCGGCATCCATCGAGGCGAGCAGCGCGCCGAGATAGAACGGCGTCGCGCAGCGGTTAGGCGTGGCGGGGCCGCTCGTCATCACGATGACGACCGTCTTCTCGTCGTGCGCAAGATAGCGCGGGCCGGACATCGGCTTCAGTCCGTGAGGCGCTTGCAGCGGATGCCATCGCGCCGGCAGCGATCTTCGAACGCCTGCCGCCCCGCCTCGCCGGTCAGGAGTCCGGCGAACGCCGCGGCGATCGGCTCGCGCGGCTTTACCCGCGCGATCCAGTGCCGATAGGGATCGCGGTTGAGCAGCGTGGGGTCGTCGAGCACCGCCTCGTTGCCGGCCTCGATGGTGCAGTCGAACGGGTTGGGGACCGGGCCGGCCCATTTGCCGGTCTCCACGGTCGCCACCGGCTTGCCCTTCGGCCTCAGGCTGCCGGGCTTGCGCACGCGCACGTGCAGCACCTTGCCGGCGATGGTCTGGGAGATGTCGGTCATGCCCACCGATGCCGTCCCGTCGCTTTCCGGTCGCACCCAGATCTGGAACTCGGCGTCGTAGTAGAGGTCGGGGAGGAACTCGCAGCCGTGGGCGCTCATGCGCCCGATTAGATCACGCCCTTCTCGTGCAGGAAATCGATCGAGTCGCTGATGTTCTCGTGCAACGCGACCTTGCGCGCCGAGAGCCCGAGCGCGAGACCGAGGAGCTGCGTAAAGTAGACGATCTTCACGCCGGTCTTGATGCCGAACGTCTCTTCGGCGCGGATCTGGTGCATCTCCAGGCCGGAGTGGCAGGTCGGGCACTCGGTCGCGATGATGTCCGCGCCGCACTCCTCGGCGGCCTGCAGCAGGTTCAGGACGAGCTGCGTCGAGGTGTCGGAGTCGGACAGCGTGTGCGCGCCGCCGCAGCACGCGGTCTTGAGCGGGTACTCCACGTTCACCGCGCCGGCCGCGGCGAGCAGGTCGTCCATGTAGTGCGGCGTGTGGCTCGACTCCGAGCCCGGGCCCTGGTCCTTCTCGGGAAAGATCTGGCGCGGACGCGTGTACATGCAGCCGTAGTAGTTGGCGATCTTCACGCCCTTGAGCGAGTTGGTGATGCGCGCCTTGAGGCCTTCGGGCCCGAGCTCCTCCATCAGCCACTCGAGCAGGTGTAGCGTGCGGACATCGCCCCTGTAGACCGGGTCGTCGGCTTTCTTGGCGAGGTCCTGCACCGTCTGCATCGTCGCGGCGTCGGTGGCGCACTCGTACTCGGCCTTCTTCAGGTTGTGATAGCACCCGTTGCAGGGCGCCATCACCGTATCGCAGCCCATCTTCTCGGCGGCGATCGCCATGTTGCGCGCCGACATGTAGGTCTGCAGCATCGGATGGACGTTCTTCACCTCCATCGCCCCGCAGCAGTTCCAGTCCTCGAGCGCCGTCATGCGGAGGTCGAGCGCCTTCACGAGCGCCCGCGTCGACCGGTCATAGGGGCCGCCCGAGCCTTCGAGCGCGCACCCGGGGTAGTAGGCGACTTTCGACATGGTCAGGCCCTCGCGTGCGCGGCGCGCCGCTGCTCGTCGACGTATTGCTGCAGCACCTCGCCGGTGCGTCCCCACGACCGCGTGCGCGGCTTGAAGACGAGCGCCCAGCCCATCTTCAGACCCTGCGTGACCGGCAGCCGCGCGAGGAACGCGCCGTAGCGGCCCTCCCGGAGCAGCGGAAGATTGTTCATGCGGCGGATGAGCGTGCCGAGCCAGCCCTGCTTCACCAGCGCGACGACGTTCTCGCCGGTCGTCTTCAGGAAGTTGAACAGCACCTCGCTGTCCTCGATGCGGCCGCGCTCGAGGCATTGGCGCGTGAACTCCTCGTCGAACTGGGTCGAGCGCGACTTCGGCGCGTGACCCTCGGACTCGAGCCAGTGCTGGAGCGCCTTCATCACGCCTTCTGGACGCACGTCCTTCGGGCAGATGTTCGTGCACTTGTTGCACGAGACGCACTGCCAGATGATGTCCTTGTCCTTGAGGAGCTCCGCCTTGTAGCCGAGGTTGGTGAGGTAGATCCAGTAGCGCGGATTGAAGTCGGTGTTGATCGCGTACATCGTGCAGGCGTTGGTGCACGAGCCGCACTGCCAGCACCGGTGCACGTTCTCGGCGCCGGGGAAGGACGCGATGACCGCCTGGAAGTCCGGGTCGTAGTCGGTCCACGTCCGCGGCGTGATCATCGTGTTCCAGTGGCCGGACACGTCCACGCCGTCGACGACGAGCTTCTCGGTGACGAGCAGGTTCGCCGGGTCGATCAGGGATTTCTCATGTATGGGCATCTCACATTTCCCGGTGCTGGCTCACGTCGCGAGCCAGCGCGGCTGGGCGAGCGTGGGCAGTATCAGATAGCGGCCGAAGCCGTCCGAAGCGCGATGGCGTTCGCCGAATAGCCTCATGACCTGGACCGGCTCGCATCGCGCAAGATTCTGTCAATGCCGAGCAGCCCGGTGATCTGCTCGGAGGGATGCGTGCCGCGCTCGAAGTCGGCCCCCAACGTGCCGCCGGTCATGGCGCGGAAGTAGTGCCCGTACGCGCTGGCGAGCACCAGATCGGCCCAGAAGTGCACGTCGCGGAAGATGCCCTGCTCCGCGATCCGTTCCTGAACCCAGAATCGCGCCGCCGCGTAGGTGCCGGGCACATTCTCGAGCGGCAGGTCGCGCATCGCTTCGCCGCCGGCCACCAGCTCCCGCAGCGCCCCGCTCATCGTCGCGCGGTCCCACACCCAGCGCGCCATGAGGGGCACGCGAACCGGGTCGCGGAAGTGGAGGATCTCGGTCGCGAGATCGTGCGCGGCGCGCCGCAGCTTCGCGGCTGCGCGGCGTTCCTCGCGGCTCGTGCCGACGCCGGCCGGAGTCGCCGCGAGCGTCGCCGCGATGCGCAACTCAAAGGGCACGCTGTCGTCGGCGAGCGCCGCGATGGCGCTTGCGAGCGCCGCTTCGCCGGCGTGAGGCCCGAGCTTGCGCCGCGCGCCGAACACGAGATCGATTACAGCCGCGATGTTGTCCTGCGCGAGCGCGAGCGCGAGACGGCGCTGCTTTTCCCCGAGCGCGTCGAGCCAGGCCTCGATGCCGTCGCGGTCCTCGGCGGCGGCGAGCAGCGCCTTGAAGTGGCGCTCGAACAGGCGTGCGTCGAGCGCGACCGCCAGCGTCGCCGGGACGAGCGGCGCCGGCGCGGCGGGAAGCTCAGGCGGCCGCTTTTGGCCCAGAGCATTCAAGTCGCCCACTGCGCGCATCGCCATGGCGAGGCCGTGCGAGATGCAGCTGTCGATGTCCTCGGGACCGAGCGCGGCGCCGCCGACGTAGATGCCGGGCCGCGTGCTCGCGAAGCTGCTCGTGTACTGCTCGCCCTTGTCGATGAAGCCGTGCTTCTCGAGGCCGACGCCGAACACCTTGGCGATTTCCGGGTTCAGCGCCTGCGGATCCATCCCGATCGCGTGCACGACCAGGTCGAACGCGATCACGATCGGGCGCTTGACGAGCGTGTCCTCGCCCTTGACGAGCAGGCGCTTGTCGGGACCCTGCGTCACCTCGGCAATTCTCGCCTTCACGAACTTGGTCCGGAATTCTTCCTGCGAGCGCCAGTAGAACTTGTCCTCGTACAGGCCGAAGGTGCGGATGTCCATGTAGTAGATGTACACGTCGGTCTTGGGCGAGAGCTCCTTGATCTCGATCGCGAGATTGGTCGAGACCGTGCAGCAGATCTTCGAGCACCACTCGCGGCCGATCTGGCGGTCGCGCGAGCCGACGCAGAGCAGGATGGCGACGCGCTGGGGCGTGCGGCCGTCCGACGGGCAGGCGATCTTACCGGCCGCGACCATCTGCTCGACTTGCGTGGTGGTGACGACGTCCTCGAACGTGCCGAAACCCCATTCCGGCTTGTTGATCGAGTCGAAGTGGGTGAAGCCGGTGCCCAGTACGATCGCGCCGGCCTGCACCGTCTGGCCGTTGGAGAGCGTCGCGGTGAAGTTGCCGTGTCCGCCGTCGACCTGGGTCACTTTCGTGCTCTTGTGGATCGTGACGAGCTTCGAGCCCTCGACGCGGGTCACCATCCGCCCGATCGCGTCCTTTGCCCACTCGCCGGACGGGACGAGCTTCGCGTAACCGGACAGGATCGGCGCGCCGCCGAGTACATTCTCCTTCTCGACCAGCACCACGCGGCGGCCGATCGAGGCCGCGCCGTGCGCCGTCGAAAGCCCCGTCGGACCCGCACCCACCACCAGGATTGCATCGTTCATCACCGTCTCCGACTCGTTCCGCCGCGCGTGGCTACGCCACCGCCCGCGACATGGAGTCGGCGAGCTTCGGGTCGTACAGGTACTCGATCCTCCCGGCCTTCACTTCCTGCAGATAAGCCTCGAACTTCTTCTTCGCCTCGCCCCAGGAGATGCCCATTTTCTCGACCACCTCCTCGCAGGGGCTCGCGTGCCACTGCAGCTGGACGATCTTGAGCGGGTCCGCGCCGCAGGCGAGCGCCGCGAACTGGATGTCGGCCATGATCGGCAGCGAGTACTGCTGCTCGTGGGCCTTGCCGATCCACTGGTTCTTGTCCATCGTGGTGATGCAGCCAGTGTCGATGCCGAGCATCACGTCGGCGTTCGCCTCCTCGCGCGCCACCTTGATCTTGCGGTCGATCGTGAACGAGCGCGTGAACTCGCGCTCGCTGATGATGTGGCGGAAGCCGAAGCCGCAGCAGTCGTACCAGGTCGAGTAGTCGATGATCTGCGCGCCGAGCGCCTGCGCCACGCCGGTGCCGGTCGCGGCGCGGTTGCCGCCCAGCACCTCCGGGTCGTAGATCGCGTCCTCGTGCACCATCTTGTAGTAGTGACATGCCATGTGAACGGTCACGCGGAGCTTCGACACGTCGATCTTCTGCAGCTTCGTCGCGATATCGTTGCGCATCACGTGCACCCAGTCGGAGTAGTGGACGACCTCCTCCGGCAGGACCAGCTTGCCGTCGACGAGGCGGCCCAGCTTCCCGAGGATCTTCTTCACGCGCTCGCGCAGGGTGGCGTTCTCGACCAGGTACTTGCGCACCTCCTTGTAGTTGCCGAACGAGGTGCCGCAGTGGACGAGCGGGTAGAAGTGACCGGGCGAGTGCCCGAGCTTGTGGCCCGAGACGTACGCCTGGTGGAAGTTGCGCAGGAACACCGCGGCGAGCGACTCGACGTTGCCGATGCCCGAGCCGTGGTAGTTCCACGCGGTGCAGGACGTCTGGTCGGTCTCGTCGAGGTAGTCCCTGCCCGGCACCATGCCGAGCTCGTTCATGGTCCACAGCAGCGAGGTCGGGTAGCCGGGAATGTTCCCGCACTGGCCGCAGGACTTGTGGTGCCAGAGCTGTGCGGTCGGGATCTTCTTCTCCCAGCCGAACAGCGTGCGCGCGACGACCGGCTTGTGGGCATCGGTGATGCGGTGGACGATGATCTCGCCCTCCCGCTCGAGCTCGAACATGTGGTCGCGCACGTCGTCCATGCGCTCGCCGAGCTCGACGGAGCGCTTGTCGATGACCTTCTCGACCCACGCGGTCGCCTTGCGGGCGTCCTCGGGCGCGAGGTCGGTGGGCTGGAAGAACGCGCCGTGACCGGCGATGCCGCCGCTGGCGGGAGGGGTCGGGTTCATGTCTCGCTCCTGGTCCGTGTTCCTGGTCCGTGTTCCTGGTCCGTACTAATCGGCGTCGGCCTTGGCTTCTGCTTGTTCTTCGACCCACTCCTCGTACTCCTCACGCTTCTCGTCGATGAAGTCCTCGATGACGTCGAAGAGGTTCTCGTCCATCGTCTCGAGCTGCTGCAGCACCCCGGTGTCCTCCCAGATCGTGTACATCTCGACCGAGGTCTTCAGCGACACCTCCCACGCGGTGTCGGTGGTCTGGAGCGTCTTCATCGGAATCGCCTTGCGCAGGATCTTGAGGTCGCCCTCCACCTTCTGGATGTTGGGACCCCAGTCGGGGAAGTGATCTGGCTGGATCATGTCGGGCGAGAGCTGATTGCCGGTCGTGATGAGCTTCAGCATCACGCGGCCGAACGGACGTAGCACGTCCTTTGCCGACTGCATGCCGTGCTTGATGGCGGCCTCGCGCATGATCGCGATCAGCCCGCCGGGCGAGTTCTTGAAGGGGCAGCGCGACGCGCAGGTCATGCACTGGGCGCAGGCCCAGATCTTCTCCTGCATCGCGTCGTAGACCTGCTCGACGTTCTCGGTCCACAGCAGCTGCACGATCTCGCGCGGGCTGAAATCGTAGAACTGCGCGGAGGGGCAGGTGGCGGTGCAGATACCGCAGTTGAGGCAGCCGTTCAGCTCGTGCTCGTAGCGGAAATCGCGACGTATGTCGTCGAAGACCTCCTGCATTTCGCCGTAGGTCGCCATTTACCCTCCGCACCGCCCGAACGCGGGCGCGGTCACTTGCGTTTCATGAAGAACGTGAACTCTTTGTTGGCTTCGGCATGTGAGAGCAGCTCGTTGCCGGTCTGCTTCGAAAACGCCTGGAAGTCCTTCACCGAGCCCGGGTCGGTGGCGAGGATTCGCAGGACCTGGCCGCTCGTCATGTCGGTGAGCGCTTTCTTGGCGCGCAGGATGGGCAGCGGGCAGTTGAGGCCGCGGGCGTCGAGTTCCTTGTCAAAATTCATCGTAGTCCTTTCGGGAGGGAAAGTCGGAGGGTCCGGATCGGTATAGCGCACGCGTCCCCGCCTTTCAACTCCAACGGCGTACAGGTCTGATCACCGTCAAACCCGAATATCAGTAATTTCTAATACTCCGTCGGAGCCGTCAAGCGCTGTGAAGGACTGGCGGTCGTGCTGCAAAGCAGCAAAGCCTTACGAGATGCGCTGGTAATACAGATTCTGCGGATGATTCGCCTGCGCAAAAAAGAACCAGCGCTCGGCGAGGAGGCCCAGATACTGCACCACGAACGCGGTGGCGAGCAGCCCCGGCGCGCTGGCGGCGAGCCCGAGGCCGAGCAGCACGAGCGGCACGGGGAACACCGCGACTAGGAACCCCCACTTTATCGAGCGCAGGAACCCGTCCGACGCCCCGTGGAAGAACTCGCGCGTGTTGAACGAGCCGCCCATCGCGCCCTGCGCCTTCTGCACGATCCGCGGGTGCTTGACCCCGATCGCGGTCTGCAGCGTCGACCTGGGCTTGAGCCGCGCGTTGCGCACGAGCGATGCGCCGCGCGTGACGAGCGCCGCCAGGGTGAAACCCACCGCCCAGGCGGCGATGTAGTTCACGAGCGCCGGCTCTACGACCGACGCATACACCGTGGCGAGCATGAGGCCGGAGGCGCACCCGAAGAGGCAATAGTTGATGACGGTGAGCGGCGTGTGCCACTCCTGCAGGAACTTCAGGCATGCATAGATCATCCCGGTGCACAGGAACAGCAGGAGGCACAGCAGCGTGCCGACCGCACCGATCGCGAGCGTCGCGTCGACGCCGAGCGCAATCGGCCGCGCGCGCCAGCCGAGCCAGTGGCCGACGCCGTACAGGAAGACGCAGCCCATCAACGCCGGCAGCACGATGACCTCGCGCGAGAGCCAGGAGGTCCGCCACATCGCGGCCGAGCGCCACGCCCGCTCCGGCCGACCGAGGTGAAAGAAGGAAGCGGCCAGGCCGCCGACGAGCAACGCGAGCGAGATCGCGGCGGCGAGCGGATAGAAGAGCGTCTCCGCCGGCCCCGCCCGCACCTCGAAGTGCTCCAGCACCTGGATGCAGTAGACCGCGAAGAACAGCCCCTGCCCCACGCCGAGCAGGGTGGTCAGGAGCAGGACGGAGACCGCGGGGCGCATTACCAGCTCGTGACGTCGTCGAGCGACGGCTCGTCGGGCCGCGGCCGCGGCAGCTTGCCGTCGACCTTGAGCGGGTTGTCCACGCGCTCGAGATCCTCGACGCGCACCCGGATCTCCGTCTTGCGCCGCGGAAGGTAGTGATTCGCGGGTTGCGTGCCCCACTCCGGCATCAGCGCGTAGCCGCCGTTCTCGCGGATCGCCTTGGAAACCTGCGACTCGGGGTCGTGGACGTCGCCGAACAGGCGCGCGCTCGTCGGGCACGCCATCACGCAGGCGGGCCGGCGATCGGCCGGCGGCAGCAGCTCATCGTAGATCCGGTCGACGCACAGCGTGCACTTCTTCATCACCTTCTGGTGCGTGTCCACTTCGCGCGCGCCGTACGGGCAGGCCCACGAGCAGTACTTGCAGCCGATGCACTTGTCGTAGTCCACCAGCACGATTCCGTCCTCGGCGCGCTTGTAGCTCGCGCCGGTCGGGCACACCGGGACGCATGGCGGGTCCTCGCAGTGCAGGCACGACTTGGGGAAATGAACGGTCTGCGTGTTCGGGTACTCGCCCACCTCGAAGGTCTGGACGCGGTTGAAGAAGGTGCCGGTCGGGTCCTTGTCGTACGGGTTGTCGTCGGAGAGGAACCCGGCGATGCCGGAGGTGTTCCACTCCTTGCAGCTCGTGACGCAGGCGTGGCAGCCCACGCACACGTTCAGGTCGATGACCAACGCGAGCTGGGTCACGGGAAGCGCTCGTTGATTGCGAGCGGGGTCATTCCCCTAGCCTCTTGCCGGCGACGAACGCCTGCCACGTGCGCCGCACGCGCTCCACGCCCGGGACCGGGCCGACCGCCGCGACGCGGGGCCAGGTCTCGGCTGGCTCCTCGGCGCTCGCCTTGTAGATGCGCACCCGCACGTCGTACCAGCCCGCCTGGCCGGTTACGGGGTCCGAGTTCGAGACGGTGCCGCCCGGCGTGGGCAGCTCTTCCTTGATGACGTGATTCAGCAGGAACCCGAGCCGCGCTTCGTTCGCGTCCGGCGCGAGACCCCAGGCGCCGGGCGCCTTGCCGATGGCGTTCCACGTCCAGACCGTCCCGGGCTCGACCGCCTCCGAGTACCGTGCCATGCAGCGCACCTTGCCCCACTGCGACTCGACCCAGATCCAGTCGTCGTCGGCGATGCCGCTCGCGCGCGCGGTGCTCGGGTTCACGAAGAGGTAGTTGTGCGCGTGGATCTGCCGCAGCCAGGCGTTCTGCGAGTCCCACGAGTGGTACATCGCCATCGGCCGCTGGGTGATCGCGTTGAGCGGGTACTTGCGCGTGTCGGTGAGCTGCGCTTCGAGCGGCTCGTAGTAGAACGGCAGCGGATCGAAGTAGGTCTCGACGCGGCCGGCGAGGTGCGCGGGCGGCTTCTTCCCCGGCCAGCGCCCTTGCGCCGCGAGCCGGAACTTCTGCAGCACCTCGGAGTAGAGGTGGCACAGGATCGGGTCGCCGAAGCGGCGGATGCGCGCGCGCTGCGCCCACTGCATGTAGCCCCGGTTCCAGTTGCGCATGTACTGGTACGAGGGCGGCAGCTTGTGGTGGAAGACGCAGTTGTTCTGCGCGTACATCTCCCACTGCCGCGGGTTGGGCTCGCCGTGCATGAACTTCTCGCCGCCCTTGCCCCGCCACCCGGCCAGGAACCCGATGCCCGATCCCGGCTCGGTCTCGAAGTTGACGATGAAGTCGGGGTAGTCGCGGAACTTGCGCGTCCCGTCGGGGCGGGTGAACGCCGGCAGCTTCAGCCGGCCCGCGAGCTCGATGAGCACTTCCTGGAACGGCTTGCACTCACCGGTGGGCGGCAGGACCGGCACGCGCACCGAGTCGGTCGGGCCGTCGAACTCCGAGATCGGTCGGTCGAGGATCGACATCACGTCGTGGCGCTCGAGGTAGGTCGTGTCCGGCAGCAGGAGGTCCGCGAACGCGGTCATCTCCGACTGGAACGCGTCGCACACGACGAGGAAGGGGATCTTGTACTCCCCGCTCTCGTCGCGGTCGTTCAGCATCCGCCGCACCTCCATGGTGTTCATGGTCGAGTTCCACGCCATGTTCGCCATGAAGATCAGCAGCGTGTCGATGCGGTAAGGGTCGCCGCGCCAGGCATTCGTGATGACGTTGTGCATCAGCCCGTGGGCCGACAGCGGGTACTCCCACGAGAAGCCCTTGTCGATGCGCACCGGCGCGCCGTTCGCGTCGACGAACAGATCATCGGGCGAGCCGGGCCAGCCGAGTGCGAGCCCGCCGAGCGGCGTGTCGGGCCTGACCGCGTCCGGCCCGCTGGGCGGCTTGGCCGCCGGGCGGGATCGCGCGCGGGAACGGCGCCTTGTGGCGGAACCCGCCGGGCCGGTCGATCGTGCCGAGCAGCGTCATCAGGATCGCGAGCGCGCGGATCGTCTGGAAGCCGTTCGAGTGCGCGGCGAGCCCGCGCATCGCGTGGAACGCGACCGGGTTGCCGGTCACCGACTCGTGCTCCTTGCCCCAGCAGTCGGTCCACGGGATCGGCAGCTCGATCTTCTGGTCGCGCGCGGTGATGCCCATCTCGTGCGCGAGCCGGCGGATCGTCGCCGCCGGCACGCCGGTGATGCTCTCGGCCCATTCGGGCGTATAGCGCTTCACCCGCTCTTCGAGCAGCTGGAACGCCGGCTTGACGGGCGTGCCGTCGGGCATCCGGAACTCGCCGAGCAGGTACGGATCCGCGCCCTCGGCGTGGGTCGGGACCGGCCGGTTGGCGAGGCGGTCCCACCACATCTGGTTCTGCGGATACTGCGGGTTCACCTCGTCCGCCTCGGCGAGCGCACGAGGAGCCCGAACTGGTCGCTCGCCTCGTCGAGGTTCACGAGGTGGCCCGCGTTGGTGTAGCGCACCAGGAAGTCGCGGTCGTACAGCCCGAGCGCGATCACCTCGTGGATGATCGCGAGCAGCAGCGCGCCGTCGGTGCCCGGCCGGATCGGCACCCACTCGTCGGCGATCGCGGAGTAGCCGGTGCGGACCGGGTTGATCGAGACGAACTTGCCGCCTTCGCGCTTGAACTTCGAGATCGCGATCTTGAGCGGGTTGGAGTGGTGGTCCTCGGCGGTGCCGATCATCACGAACAGCTTCGCCCGCTCGAGGTCGGGGCCGCCGAACTCCCAGAACGACCCGCCGATCGTGTAGATCATGCCGGTGGCCATGTTCACCGAGCAGAACCCGCCGTGCGCCGCGTAGTTCGGCGTTCCGAACTGGCGCGCGAAGAGGCCGGTGAGCGCCTGCATCTGGTCGCGCCCGGTGAAGAGCGCGAACTTCTTCGGATCGGTGGCGCGGATGTGCGCGAGGCGCTCCTCCAGCACGCGGAACGCCTCGTCCCAGGAGATCGCGATCGAACGCGTTGTCGCCCCGCGCGCTGCCCGGCTTGCGCATGAGCGGCTGCGTGAGCCGCGCGGGCGAGTACTGCTTCATGATCCCCGACGAGCCCTTGGCGCAGATCACGCCCTGGTTGATCGGGTGATTCGGGTTGCCGTCGATGTAGCGCACCACCCCGTCGCGCAGGTGCACGCGGATGCCGCAGCGGCACGCGCACATGTAGCAGGTGGTGGTCTTGACTCGTCGGCGGACAAGGCGGGCAGCCAGTGGGCGGTGGGCGGGCCCCGATTGTCCGCCGCACGTCCGCGCCGGGCCAACGAGTCGATTGATCCGGTCATAAGCCGGCTGCCAGAAGCCTCCTATGGGCGCACTGATAGGCTAAGATCGCGCGCATGAAAATCTGCATCGTCTCCGACAGCCACGACCGCGCCGATGCGCTCGCCGCCGCGGTCGAGGCCGGCAAGGCGCCGGGCGCCGCAGGCCGTGATCCACTGCGGCGACGTGATCGGCACGCAGACGCTGGGCGCGGCGCTCGCCGCCGGGCTGCCGCATGCACGTGATCCACGGCAACAACCTCGGCGACCCGGTGTCGCTCGCGCGCTGGGCGCGCGAGAGCGGCGGGCAGCTCCAGTACCACGGCGCCGACGCGCGGCTCGAGCTCGGCGGGCGGCGGGTGTTCGTCGTCCACTATCCCGAGTACGGCCACGCCTTGGCCTGCACCGGCGACTGGGACCTCGTCTGCTGCGGCCACTCGCACACCGCCGGCGTCGAGCAGGTGGTCAACGTCAAGGGCGGTCGCACCTGGCTGGTGAACCCCGGGACCGTGGCCGGCCTCGCCGCGCCCGCCACCTGGGCGCTCGGCGACCTCGTGGCGATGCGCTTCGAAGTTTTTTCTATGGCCGCATAGCGGCATTCGAGCGCCCGCCGCACGGCGCGCCCCTACAATTGCCGCCGTCCAAGGGAGGGACACGATGTTCACCAGCAATCCGTTCGCCGCAGCTTCGGCGATTTCGCCCACCGTGATGCAGACCTACGTCGTCCTCATGTTCCTGCTGGTCGTCGCCGGGAACGCTGTTCGACGTCGTGCACAAGGGCAGCGCCAAGTACTTCTTCCAGAACATGCGCAAGTCGAAGGCGAAGGGCGCGCGGCCGCTCGGCGGCGGCGAGCTGGTGTCGATCGCCGT
Organism: uncultured beta proteobacterium; assembly: GCA_963747775.1. Classification (GTDB taxonomy): domain Bacteria; phylum Pseudomonadota; class Gammaproteobacteria; order Burkholderiales; family SG8-39; genus JAGVSZ01. The sequence goes on along the minus strand of CAVVGT010000006.1, from coordinate 334,633 downwards.
GCAGACCGCCGTCGTCGACGTGCTCGCCTCCGGCGAGTTCTGCAACCCGCGCCGTCGCATCGCGCACCTGCTCGGCATGTACGGCTTCGTGCTCTACGTGCTCGCCACCGTCGTGATGGTGTTCGACGCCTGCGGCGGGCGCGATCTGGGCGCAGCTCTGGTGGCTCGGCGGCCTGATGATCTGCGTCGGCGGCTACTGGTTCTGGTTCTTCATCCGCGTGGACGTCGCCGCCGAGGGCAACTCGCCGTTTCGCGTCGTGCAGCGCGGACCTGTTCATCCTGTCGCTGCTCGCCAGCGCGACGCTCGGCCTCGTCTGGGCCTTCCTGCAGGCGAGGGGCAGCGCCGGCGTCGGGCGTGCTGTTCGGCCTGTACATCCTCGCCACGACGGTGCTGTTCGCCGGCGGTGCCGTGGTCCAAGTTCGCGCACATGTTCTTCAAGCCCGCGGCCGCCTTCGAGAAGAGAGTGACCAGGGCCGATGGGACGGCCGAGAATTTGCCGACGCAGACCCGCGACGACCCCGAACAACAGAAAAGGCACTCCATGGAACTGCTGCAGAACGCTCCGATGGACATGGGGCTCGGCATCAAGCGCGAAGCGCCCCGCCACTACTAGAAAACAGCCCGCAACTTCCAGCGGAACAGATCAAGGAGCCGACTTATGCCTACCTTCGTCTACATGACGAGGTGCGACGGATGCGGACACTGCGTCGACATCTGTCCCTCGGACATCATGCACATCGATAAGACCTATCGCCGTGCCTACAACATCGAGCCCAACATGTGCTGGGAGTGCTACTCCTGCGTGAAGGCCTGCCCGCAGCATGCGATCGACGTGCGCGGCTATGCCGACTTCGCCCCGCTGGGCCACAGCGTTCGCGTCCACCGCGACGAACAGAAAGGCACGATCGCCTGGAGGATCAAGTTCCGCAACGGCACGGAAAAGAACTTCCTGTCGCCCATCACCACCAAGCCCTGGGGGACGGCGATCCCCAAGCTCGCGGATGTTCCCGGACCCAGCAAGGAAATGCGCGACAGCCAGCTGCTGTACAACGAGCCGAAATGGATCCGCATGGATGACGGCGGCCTGCATACGCTTCGAGTCCGCCGGCCTCAAGTTGAAGAAAGGCGTGTACTACTGATGGCTTACAAAACGATCATCGAAGACGGCATCGACATCCTGGTCGTCGGTGCGGGTCTTGGCGGCACCGGTGCCGCCTGGGAGGCGAGATTCTGGGGTCAGGACAAGAAGATCGTCATTGCCGAGAAGGCCAATATCGATCGCTCGGGTGCGGTCGCCCAGGGGCTGTACGCCATCAACTGCTACATGGGCACCCGCTGGGGCGAGAACAAGCCCGAGGACCACGTCCGCTACGCCCGCATCGACCTGATGGGGATGGTGCGGGAAGACCTGCTGTTCGACATGGCCCGTCACGTCGACTCCACGGTGCACCAGTTCGAGGAGTGGGGCCTGCCCATCATGAAGGACCCGAAGACCGGGCGCTATCTGCGCGAAGGGCGATGGCAGATCATGATTCACGGCGAGTCCTACAAGCCCATCGTGGCCGAGGCCGCCAAGAAATCGGCGGACAAGGTGTTCAACCGCATCTGCGTCACCCACCTGCTGATGGACGACGGCAAGGAGAACCGGGTGGCCGGCGCCGTCGGCTTCAACGTCCGCACGGGCAACTACCACGTCTTCAAGTCCAAGACCGTGATCTGCGGCGCGGGCGGCGCCTCCAACATCTTCAAGCCGCGTTCCGTGGGCGAAGGTTCCGGCCGCACCTGGTATGCGCCCTGGTCGTCCGCGTCCGCCTATGGGCTCATGATCGACGCCGGCGCCAAGATGACGCAGATGGAAAATCGCATCGTGCTGGCGCGCTTCAAGGACGGCTATGGCCCGGTGGGCGCCTACTTCCTGCACCTGAAGACCTATACGCAAAATTGCCTGGGCGAGGAGTACGAATCCAAGTGGTTCCCCGAGCTGCAGAAGATGGTCGGCAAGGAATACCTCGATCCGGAAGCGTCGCACCTGACGCATCGGCCGATCCCGACCTGCCTGCGCAACCATTGCATCATCAGTGAAGTGAACGCAGGCCGCGGCCCCATTCACATGGTGACCATGCGCGCCTTCCAGGATCCGCATCTGGAAGAGGTCGGCTGGGAAAACTTCCTCGGCATGACCGTCGGCCAGGCGGTGCTGTGGGCCGCCACCGACGTGGATCCCAAGAACGAGAATCCCGAGCTGACCACCTCCGAGCCCTACGTCATGGGCTCCCACGCGACCGGCTCGGGTGCCTGGTGCTCGGGTCCCGAGGACGTTTCCCCTCCCGAGTATTTCTGGGGCTACAACCGCATGACGACGATCGAGGGCCTGTTCGGCGCCGGCGACGCGGTCGGCGGCACGCCGCACGCCTTCTCATCCGGCTCGTTCACCGAAGGTCGTCTCGCTGCGAAGGCCGCCTGCAAGTACATCGACGACGGCAAGGCCGAAGGTATAGTCGTGTCCGATGAGCAGATCGAGCGCCGGAGGAAAGAGATCTACAAGCCCCTCGAGCATTACAAGACGTACCGCAACGCGATCGTGGCGGGCAATGTCAACCCGCACTACATCAATCCCAAGCAGGGCCTGGACCGCCTGCAGAAGCTGATGGACGAGTATTGCGGTGGCGTGACCGTCAACTACATGACCAACGAGAAGCTCCTGAATATCGGTCTCAAGAAGCTCAAGATCATGGAGGAAGACTTCGAGAGCCTCGCCGCAAAGGATATTCACGAGTTGCTGCGTGCGTGGGAATTGAAGCACCGCCATCGCGCCGCAGAGTGCGTCACGCAGCACACGTTGTTCCGCAAGGAGACCCGTTGGCCGGGCTACTACTACCGGGGCGACGCCATGAAGGTGGACGACGCGAACTGGCACGTGCTGACGGTTTCGCGTCGCGATCCGGAAACCGGCGAATACACCATGGAGAAGGCGCCCTGCTATCACCTGGTTGGGGACAAGGAGTAGCAATGTCCCCGGGCAGAAGCTCGCTTTGACCTTCTGCCCGGCGCAGAAGAGACCCGCATGTCGCATGTCGTGAGCCCCATGAAGCCGGTTTCTTCCGCTCGCGGAGAGTCGGGCGTGAACATCATCGAAAAGACCGACGAAGAGATTCTCGCCATCGCCAATCCCCTGTGGCGCGACCTCGTCAAGTATTCGAACGAAGGCAAGTACGGAGAGTTCGCAAGGAACTTTTCCAATTCCCTGGCGCTTGCCATGAATCAGGTCGTGGCCGGCCACCAGTTCGCAAACAGCGAACTGGCGAGAAGTCTGTCCGAAGACGTCGACTCCCTCGGCATCATCCGCCGGGGCGAGCATGTGACGGTTCTTTACCGGCAGCGCAGCACCAAGAAGCAAGGCGAATGGCTTGGCCGACTTGTCCTCGGCTATGAAAATGGACAGGTCAGGATTTTTGGTGCGTCCATCTTCTGAGCGATTCGTTCGGCTTCGGCATGAGTGAAACCATCCGGGACGGCAAGTTTGTCGAGCTCACCTACAAGGTGACCGACAAGAAGACGGGGCATGTCCTCACCAGAGTCGAATTCCCGCTGGGCTATGTTCACGGACACAATGAAATTCTGGCCCCTTCCGTCCACAGGGAGCTGGAGGGCAAGGCCGCAGGCGACGTCATCGAAGTGCCGATCGATGGCAATCAGATCTTCGGCCCCAGAGACGAGTCGCTGGTTTTTACCGATCACATCGAGAACGTCCCCGAGGAGTATCGGCAAGTCGGCACCTCCATCCTCATGGAAAACGACAAGGGCCAGACCCGCAGCTTTCTCGTGACGCGGATGGACGACGAGACACTGACTGTCGATGGCAACAATCCGCTTTGCGGCAGAGAGGTCGTCTTTACGCTCGAGATACTGACCGTGCGCGACGCGACGGATGAAGAGACAAGAGCGGGCGGTGCGATCGTTGCGGGCGCGGATATCGACCCGTCGCTCATGAGACCTGTTTGAGTGGCGGTGTCGAATGGCATCGGACAAGTTTCGGCTTTGGTGACTTACACTTGCGATCCTGACTTCACGGCAGAAGAGGTGACTTATGAGCGAAGAGAAGAAACCCACCACCAAGGTTCCTGACGGCCATACGCCTTTTTATACGACGCGTCAGCTGGCGCCGACCGAAAAGGGGTTTGTCGGTTACGAAACCGTCTGGAAACCGTTCCAGAAGGAAGCCGAATACAAGACGCCGAAAAAGCCGTAGGCGTTCCGAAGGAGGACATGGCCGACATCCGCGCCGAGGACCTGCACCAGCTTCAGCGCGCCTGGGCGCGCGCGACTTCGCGCTCGCGGCCCCGAAGGCCACGTCATCAAGCCCAAGAGGCCGCAGGAGTTCGCGGTCAAGGTCGTGCCTGCCCGGAAGGCGTCGCCGCGGAGCGCGGCGACGCGACGACCGTGAGGCTGCGGATGCCTTGCGCGCCGCGGATCAGCACGCCCTCGATGTCGGCGGTCGCGGACGGCCCGCTCAGGAACACGGCATAGCTGGCCTCGAAGAAACCGCGGTGCCGGTAGGCGTCGTGCAGGTTCGCGACGATGTCCGCCGGGTCGAGCAGGACGACCAGGTGCTGCGCCAGGAAGCCGAGCGCGTTGATCTTCAGCTCGGCTTCGCTGAGCCAGACCGAGCCGGTCTCCGCGACGCCGAACCGGGCCCGCACCACGCCCACGTCCACGTCTTCCAGGGCGGCCGGCTCGCGCACCCGATCAATCGGCCGATCGCCGGCGACCTCGGCGGTCGCGGAGCAGATGACTTTCGCCCCGGGAAACTTCTTGCGGATCAGCCGCTCGAGGTCCGTGCCGAGCGGCGGGTCGAGAAACGCGCCGCCCATGCGCTCCAGGCTCGCCTTGAACGTGCCGCTCGGCGACGCGAGCGTCCGGTCGAACGTCGGCACGACAGGGAGATCCCGCGGCGCGGGGTGATTCCTGCGCACACGGGCCAGGATCTCGTCGCGACTGGTCATTTCCCGCCCCGGTTCGCCAGATACCACTCCCGGAAGCTCTGCCGCCCGGCCTTCGGCACCTCGCGCTGCCGGCCCCACGCGTTCAGCGGGTTGTAGATCATGAAGCGCGGCAAGTACTCGAGGCCGGCGTTCGCCGCCTGCACCGCCGCGCGATAGAGCTTCGGGCTCGAGAGCACCTTGCCGGCCATCTTCATGGCCTCCTTCTTCACCATCGGGAGCTGGTTGCGCTCCGCGATGAGCTGGCGCCAGCGGTAGATCTGCTCGTGGATGTTGATCTTCACCGGACAGACGTTGGTGCAGCTCCCGTTGAGGGTGGAGGCGAACGGCAGCGCGCTGTACTTCCGCAGGTTGAACGCGGGATCGATGATCACCCCGATCGGCCCGGAGTAGGTCGAGCCGTAGCTCAGCCCGCCGCTGCGCCGGTACACCGGACAGGTATTGAGACAGGCGCCGCACCGGATGCATTTGAGCGAGTACCAGAAGTCGGCCATCCCGAGGCGCTCGGAGCGGCCGTTGTCGGTGAGGATCACATGCAGCTCGGTTCCCGGGCGGGGCTTGCGGAAGTGGGAGGTGACCTGCGTGATGGGCGAGCCGAGGGCGCTGCGCGAGAGCAGCCGCACGAAGACGCCGACATCCTCCAGCCGCGGAATCACCTTCTCGATGCCGATGCTCGCGATGTGGAGCTTCGGCAGGTTCGCGCTGAGATCCGCGTTGCCCTCGTTGGTGCACACGACGAAGCTGCCGGTCTCGGCGACCGCGAAGTTGGCGCCGGTCATGCCCGCCCCGGCCGACAGGTAGTAGGGACGCGTGTGGCGGCGCTGGCTCTCGGCGAGATACGGGACGTCGCTGTTGTCCGGGTCGGTGCCGATGGTCCGGCCGAAGACCCGCGCCACGTCGCCTCTCAGCTTGTGCACCGCGGGTACCACGATGTGGCTCGGCGGCTCGTCGTCGAGCTGCTGGATGCGCTCGCCGAGGTCGGTCTCGATGATCTCGACGCCGCGGCTCTCGAGGAACGGCCGCATGTCGCACTCGTCGGTGAGCATCGACTTGCTCTTCACGAGCGTCCTGGCGCCGTGCGCGGACAGGAGGTCGTGGACGATCTGGTTGTGCTCGGCGGCGTCGCGCGCCCAGTGCACGCGCATGCCGTTGGCGGTCGCATTGCGCTCGAACTCCTCGAGATAGTCGGCGAGGCGCGACAGCGCGTGCTCCTTGATCGCCGAGGCGAGCGACCGCAGCTCCTCCCACTCGGGGAGGAGAGCGGCCTCGCGGTCGCGCTTCTGGCGCAGATCCCAGAGCCGCTGATCGTGGAAGTCGGCGTGCTCCTTCGCGGCGATGAACCGCGACGAGGCTTCCGCATGGTCCACGCGCTTCATGCGCGCGCCCCGTTGAGGACCTGGGCGATGTGGATGAACCGGACCTTCGATCCGAGTCGCTCCGCGCAGCCCTTCTGGTGCATCAGGCACGACATGTCCGGCGAGACGATGTACTCGGCGCCGGCCTTCGCGTGGTCGTGCACCTTGTCGTAGCCCATCTTGGCGGACACCGGCTCCTCGACGACCGAGAAGGTGCCGCCGAAGCCGCAGCACTCGTCGGGGCGCACCGGCTTCACGAACTCGATCCCCTTCACCCCGGACAGCAAGGTGCGCGGCTTCGACCACGACGGGCCGCCGAGCTCCGACATGTTTGCCGCGCCCAGGGCGCGCAGCGTCGCGCAGCCGATGTGGAGTCCCACCTTGTGGGGAAACCGGGCCCACGGAAACTCGCGCACCTGCAGCACGTCGTGCAGGAACTCCACCAGCTCGAAGGTGCTGCGCCGCACCTTCTCGACCTTCGGCGTCTGCGGGATCGCGGTGAGATGGTCGCGCACGTGATGCGTGCAGCTGCCCGACGGCGTCACGACGTAGTCGAACCCCGCGAAGTTCCTGACGAACAGCTTCTCGACCGGAGCGGCGTCCTGCTCGCAGCCGCTGTTGGCCATGGGTTGTCCGCAGCAGGTCTGGTCGAGCGGATACCGCACCTCGACGCCCAGCCGCTCGAGTAGCTCCAGCGTCGCCACCCCCACCTCGGGGAAGAAGGCGTCGACGTAGCAGGGAACGAACAGTCCGACCTTCATGGCCTTTTCATGGCCAAGTCGCCCGCGACGCGCCCCGTCAGCGTCCGACCACGAGCAGCGTGAAGGGCGGCACGTACGCCTGCAGCGTCACCAGGATGCCGACCAGCGCCGCGAGCGCCACGCTGTGGAAGAACACGTAGCGCAGGATGTCGCCCTCGTGGCCGAACCACTGGGTCGCGGTCGACGCGACGACAATGCTCTGCGCGTCGATCATCTTGCCCATCACCCCCCCGGAGCTGTTCGCCGCAGCCATCAGCACCGGGCTCAAGCCGATCTGCTCGGCGGTGATCCGCTGCAGCCCCCCGAACAACACGTTCGACGCGGTGTCCGACCCGGTGAGCGCCACCCCCATCCAGCCGAGCATGGTGCCGAAGAACGGATAGAACACCCCGGCGATCGCGAACGACAGGCCGAGCGTCGCATCGGTGCCCGAGTAGCGCGTGATAAAGCCGAGCGCGAGCATCGCCGAGATGGTTAGGAGCGAGTAGCGCACGCGCAGCAGCGTGCGCCAGTACATCGTCACCAGCCCGACCGGCGAGAACTTCATGAACAGACCCGCGATGATCGCCGCCAACAGGATCCCGGTCCCGGTCGCCGAGAGGTAGTTCAGCGAATAGATGGCGCCCTCCTTCGCCGGCTTGGCGACCACCGGGGGCACCTTCTCGACCAGGTTGTGCAGCCCCTCGATCGGGAACCTGAACACCGAGATGCCGTCCATGAGCTTCTTGAACTCGGGCACGCCCCAGACGAACACGAACACGGTGAGGATCATCCACGGGATCCAGGCGACGATCACCGTCTTCCGGTCGTGGCGGGTCGTGGCCGGACCGCCCGGATTCCCGGCGAGCTGCGCTGCGGCCAGATCCGCTGCTTCCCGACCCTTGAGTGCCGGGGACCTCCAGGTCGAGGCGGGGCGCCAGATCCGGAGGAAGAGCACGAGGCAGGCCATCGACACCATTGCCGCCACCACGTCCACCAGCCACGGGCCGTGGAAGTTCGAGACGAGAAACTGCGGAATCGCGAAGCTCACGCCCGCCACCAGGATCGCCGGCCAGATCTCCTTCATGCCCCGCCATCCGGCGAACGCCCAGATCAGCCAGAACGGCACGAGGAGCGAGAAGAACGGCAACTGCCGCCCGACCATCGCCGAGAGCTGCAGCAGATCGAGCCCGGTCACTGCAGCGAGGGCGATGATCGGGGAGCCGAGCGCGCCGTAGGCGACCGGTGCGGTATTGGCGATCAGCGAAAGCCCGGAGGCGGCGAGCGGCGAGAAGCCGAGGCCGATCAGGACTGCGGCGGTCACCGCCACCGGCGTTCCGAACCCGGCAGCCCCTTCGAAGAACGCGCCGAAGCTGAACGCGATCAGCAGCAGCTGCAGGCGCCGGTCTTCGGTGATGTGTGCAATCGAGTCCTGCAGCACCCGGAACGAGCCGCTCTCCTCGGTCAGCCGGTAGAGAAAGATGATGTTGAGGACGATCCAGCCGATCGGCAGCAGCCCGAAGAGCGCGCCGTTGAACGCCGCGAGCCCCGCCATCTTCGCCGGCATCCCGTAGGCGAAGATCGCGACGGCGAGCGCGGCGAGAAGGCCGAGAATTGCGGCCCAGTGCGCCTTGATGTGCAGGAACGCGAGGCAGCCGAGCATGACCACGATCGGAATGGCCGCGACCAGCGTCGACAACAGCATGTTGTGGAACGGATCGTAGACCTGACTCCAGACCATGACCGTCTCCTCCTGGTTAAGAGTGCGGCTCCGGCCGGTTGCCGGTGAGCGCGCCGGGTGGTCGCTGCTGGCGGCCGAGGGGTCGCGGGAGGACAGCCGGCCGCGTTGCCGCGCGAGGCCCGTTCGTCCGCCTCGAGGGCGCGCCAGCCGCCCTCTCCTTCGAGCGGCTGCGCCGCTCGCTCCGGTGGTGGTTTGGTCTTATCGGTCCGACCAATCGGCCGCGAGAATACTCCGTTCGCGGCGATCAAGCCGGCCCCGCGCGTACGCCTGTCCGACTCGATCGTGAGCCAGATCGAGCGGCTGATCGTGGAGGGGCGCTGGAGGGCCGGAGTCGATCGCGCAGCGTCAGCCGAGCCGCGCGCTCGCTTCGCTGAAGGTGTCCTTCAATTCCTCGTAGGTGAACGCCACCGGGAACTGCGGGAAGTCGCGGATCACGTTCTGCGGCGGATGGAACAGGATGCCGGCGTCCGCCTCGGCGAGCATCGCAGTGTCGTTGTAGGAGTCGCCCGCGGCGATCGTACGAAAATTGAGCTCGCGCAGCGCCGCCACGGACTTGCGCTTGTGGTCCTGCAGGCGGATGCGATACCCGATCAGCTTCCCGCTCGGGTCGGTCTCGAGGCGGTGACAGAGCAGCGTCGGGTAGCCGAGCTGGCGCATGAGGGGTGCGGCGAACTCGTAGAAGGTGTCCGAAAGGATCACCACCTGGTGCCGGTGACGCAGCCAGTCGAGGAACTCGCGCGCGCCTGGCAGGGGCCCCATCCCGGCGATCACGTCCTGGATGTCCGGCAGCCCGAGGTGGTGCGCGGCGAGGATGTCGAGCCGGCCGCGCATCAGCTTGTCGTAGTCCGGCTCGTCGCGCGTGGTGCGCGAAAGCTCCGGAATGTCGGTGCGCTTTGAGAACTCGATCCAGATCTCGGGGACGAGCACCCCTTCGAGATCGAGGCAGGCGATCTGCACGATGGCCTCCGCCGGCAGCCCGAGCGGGGCCGCGCAAAAGGGCCGTATTGTCGGGGTTCAGGCGCGCCCGAGCAAGGCGCGCGGAACTGGATCTTGTGCGGGGTTCAGCAGGCCTTGGGAATGTGCGCCGTCAGGGGATTCGACATGTCGTCGTCGTAGACCTTCATTTTCGCGGCCACGCAGTCGCTCACGTACTTGCGGAGCACGTCGTCCTTGTGGCCGAGCGATTGCGCTTCGCGGATGCAGATCATCGAGAACACCGCGCGCGCGGCGTCGTCCGCGGCGAGCGGCGCCGCGTAGGCGGCGGCAAGCAGGCCGAGCGCTGCAGCAAGCTTCTTCATTGGCTTCGCACCGTTCCGATCAGGCGTCGGCGTCAGTCTACCGTGGTTTTTCCGCGCATCCACGCGTGTCGCGGAGCGCAGTCTTCGTTTCCGGGCGAAACAGCCGTTCCATGGCGCGCGCGACTTCCGACGCCGAACTCGCGGAAGCACAAGGGCTTAGCGCGGCGCGCAGTCGTGGCACGGATCGTGCAACCAGGGTCATCCGAATCAGCGGCCGGTACGAGCCGCACGAACGAGCGGGACTCACAACACCAAAGGAGGCGCCATGGCAGAAGACACCCGACTGCGCTCGACCCCGAAGCGCACCCCGTTGCCGAGGGAAGACGACGCGAGGCTCGAGTCCGAGGACCGCCGTACCTTCTTCCGCCGAAGCGCCGCCGTCGCCGGCGGTGCGCTCGCCGCCGGGGGCCTTGCCTCCGCCGCGCGCGGTGCACCGCTCATGGTGCCGCTCTCGGAACTCGAGATGGGGCGCCCGATCGACGCGACGGCTTACGGGATGCCATCGAAGTTCGAGAAGAACGTCGTGCGGCGCCGCACCGATGTGTTCGTGAACCGTCAGAACTGGTCCGACTGGAGCATGACGCCGCTGCAGGACCAGCTCGGCATCATCGACGCCGAACGGGCTGATCTTCGAGCGCCATCATGCCGGGACGCCGGACATCGACCCGGCGACGCACCGCCTCGTCATTCACGGCATGGTCCGCCAGCCGCTGCAGTTCACGATGGATGACCTGATGCGGTACCCGGCGGTCTCGCGGTTCCACTTCCTCGAGTGCTCGGGCAACGGGCTCACCGACTGGCTGAAGAACGCCTCGACCACGGTGCAGCAGACCCACGGGCTGCTCTCCGGCGTCCAGTGGACGGGCGTTCCGCTCTCGTGGCTGCTCGACGAGGCCGGCGTGCAGCCGGGTGCGAAGTGGCTGCTCTTCGAGGGCGCGGACGGCTCGACCCACACGCGCTCGGTCCCGCTCGACAAGGCGATGGACGACGTGCTGATCGTCTACGGCGCGAACGGCGAGATGATCCGGCCCGAGAACGGCTATCCGCTGCGCGCAATCGTGCCCGGCTGGGAAGGCAACGTCTCGGTCAAGTGGCTGCGGCGAATCAAGGTGGGCGACCAGCCCTGGCACTTCCGCAGCGAGACGGCGCGCTACACGGATCCGATGCCCGAGGGCAAGTGGCGCCAGTTCAGCTTCGACATGGAGTGCAAGTCGGTGATCACGCGGCCGTCGGGCGGGATGAAGCTCGGCGCCCGCGGACCGTACGAGATCCAGGGCTTCGCCTGGTCCGGGAAGGGCCACATCACGGCGGTCGACGTCTCGGTCGACGGCGGCAGGAACTGGCGAGAAGCGCGACTGGAAGGCCCGGTGCTCGACAAGATGCTGACCCGCTTCCGCCTCCCGTGGAACTGGGACGGCGGGCCGGCCATTCTCCAGAGCCGCGCGGTCGACTCGACCGGCTACGTCCAGCCGACGGTCGCCGACCTCCAGAAGACGCGCGCCATCGTCGGATTCGTGCAGCACCACAACGCCATCCAGCCGTGGTCGATCAACGCCAACGGGGAGGTGCGCAATGCGATCGCTTAACCTCGCTTTAGGAGTGGCCGCCGCAGTCGCGGTCGCGGGTTGCGCGACGCAGTCGACCTCGGAACGCGTGGCGAACCCGGGCGTCAAGTTCGGCCAGCCGATTGCGGAAGCCGACATCGCGCCGTGGAACATCGATGTCCGGGCGCCGGACGGACGCGGACTGCCGCCCGGACGCGGCGGCGTGGCGGACGGCAAGAAGATCTACGACGCGAAGTGCCTCGCGTGCCACGGCGCCGATGCGAAGGGCGGACCGGTGTACGGCACGATGGTTGGCGGCATCGGCTCGTTCACGACTGATACGCGGGTCCTGACGCCCGGGAGCATGTACCCCTATGCGCCGATCCTGTTCGACTACATCCGCCGCGCGATGCCGATGGATCGCCCGCTGTCGCTGACGAACGACGAGGTTTACGCGCTTTCGGCGTATCTGCTGAACCTGAACGGCCTCGTCCCGGCCAATGCCGTGATGGACGCGAAGACGCTGACGACCGTGCAGATGCCGAACCGAAACGGGTTCATCGTGGACGACCGGCCGGACGCCAAGGCCGTGCGCTGCATGACGAACTGCAAGTAGCCTGCGATCGAGTCGGGCCGACGCGGCCCGGTGCTCGCCGATCGCCACGATCGGGGACGCCGGGCCGCTGCGTTGCAGAGCGATCCGTGGCGCAACGCCTGCTGTTTCGTTGCGAAACGAGGGTCGGGCGACGCGGGGCGAAACCGCGGCGAGATGGCTCAAGAAAGAACGGCTTAGCCGCACCACGCCGAATGGCACAGAACCTGCCTTTAGGTCTTAAGATTGACCATCCGTACTAGGAGCGAACATGGCCAAGAACGCCGCCGAATGGGCCGCGCGACCGAAGTTTCCGGCCTCGCATTACGTCGACGCCCGGATCTACAGCGACCCGACGATCTTCGAAGAGGAGAAAGAGAAGCTCTTCAAGAAGTGCTGGATCATCGCTTGCCACGAGTCGGAGATCCCGAACGCCTACGACTACCGGCTGTTCACCCATCCCGCCGGCATGCCGCTCATCATCGTGCGCGGCGACGACATGAAGGTGCGCAGCTTCTACAACATCTGCCCGCACCGCGGCAACGCGATCCTGTACGACCCGGCGGGCAATGCCAAGCGGATGACCTGCATCTTTCACCAATGGTCGTTCGACACGCGCGGTGCGTGCGTCGACATCACCCGCGCCGAGCAGGGCTACCAGGATCGCTTCGGCAAGCAGGACGCCGGCCTGCGCGAGGTGCGGAGCGAGGTCGGCTTCGGCGGCTTCGTGTGGGTGAACGTCGATGATGCCGGGCCCACGCTGCAGGAGTTCATCGGGCCGGCGCTCGACATGCTCGAGCCGTACATGCGCGAGCCGATGGAGGTGTTCCACTTCCACAAGGCGGTCGTGAACACGAACTTCAAGCTGTGGCACGACACCAACAGCGAGTTCTATCACGACTTCCTGCACTACTTCAATCGCATCACCGGCATGATGCAGCCCGGCTACTTCGACCGGAAGTACGTCGGCTATCCGAACGGCCACGCGTCGGTCGGCTCGATGGAGATCAAGTACGACGCGTACGAAGGCAGCAAGCAGCGCGCCGTCGGCTGGCCGGGGCTCGCGCCGGGCGGCTGGATCCTGATCGACATCTTCCCCGGCATGACCTTCAACCTGCGCACCTCCGTGCTGCGCATGGACACCGTGGTGCCGCTCGGCCCCGACAAGGTCATCATCGAGTTCCGCGGCCTCGGCCTCAAGAGCGACACCGCGGAGCAGCGCAAGCAGCGGGTGTTCGACCACAACGTGATCTGGGGGCCGTTCGGCCGCAACCTGCACGAGGACCTCCTCGGCGTCCACGGCCAGGGCATCGCGCTGCGCAGCGGGACCGACGCGCGCTGGATCCTCCAGGGCCGCCAGGAGAACAGCACGATCCACGACGAGGTCGGCATGCGCCACTACTACGCCGAGTGGAGCCAGCGGATGGGCCGTCCGGCCTACGATCCGTTCCACGAAGGCAAGCCGGCGCGCGCCGTCGCCTGAGGAGGATCCCGCAATGACGACGAGCGAACAGCGCCACGCCATCGAGGAGCTCGTCTACCGCTCCTGCCTCGCGCTCGACGCCAAGGACTGGAAGGGCTTCCTCGAGCTGTGCGACCCGGGTTTCCGCTACGCCATCACCGCATTCAGCCCCGAGATCCGCAAGGACATGACGTGGCTCGACCACGACCGGGACGGCTTCGCCACCCTCCTCGGCAATCTGCCCAAGCACAACAGCGACCACTCTCCGATCACCCGCCACGCCACCGTGTACACGGTCGACGTGGACGCGGCGGGGAGCGAGGCCAAGGTGGTCTCGGCGCTGCAGGTGTTCCGCACCGCGCTCGACGGCGGCGCGACCGAGCTCTTCGCGGTCGGGCACGTCCACGACACGGTGAAGCTCGGGAGCGGCGGGCCGAAGCTGGGTGCCCGGACCGTGAGGCTCGACACGCGCCTGCTCGGCTTCGGCTACCACGTTCCGTTCTGAGGCGGCACGAATCAATGCGGGTGCAAGTCAACGCGCGGAACCGAGCCTACGAGTTCGACGCCGAACCGGGCGAGAAGATCCTGTTTGCGGGTCTGCGCGCGAACATCGATCTTCCCTACGAGTGCGCGACCGGCACCTGCGGCACCTGCAAGGCGCGGCTCGTCGAAGGGCGCACCGAGGACGCCTGGCCCGACGCGAGCGGCAAGAAATACCTGAAGGGCGCGGGCGAGTTCCTGATGTGCCAGTGCGCCCCGGCCGGCGACGTCGTCGCCGAGGTCGGGAGCTTCGTCTACGCGACCGACCCGGGCGCGTGCCCCGCGCGGCACGTCACGGGCGTCCTGTCGGCGATTCGGCGCCTTACCCCGGACGTCCTTGCGTTCGACGTCGCGCTCGACGAGGCGCTCGACTTCGACGCCGGCCAGTTCATGGCGATCGCAGCGCCGGGCGTCGCGGGGTTTCGCGGCTACTCGATGGTCGGCTTCGCGCGCCGCGCGCGCCGGGTCGAGTTCGTCGTGAAGAAGAAGCACGGCGGCGGCGTTTCCGAGTGGCTGTTCGGCGGCGCGAGCGCCGGCGCGCGGCTCAGGCTCTTCGGTCCCCTCGGCAAGGCGACGTTCCATCCGAGCCTGGCGAAGAACGTGCTCTGCATCGCCGGCGGCAGCGGCATCGCCGGAATGATGTCGATCCTCGCGCGCGCCACCCAGGAAGGCTACTTCGGCCAGCACCGCGGATACGTGTTCTTCGGCGTGCGCACGCTGAACGACGCGTTCTACCTCGACGAGCTCGCCGCCCTCCAGCGCACCTGCCCGGACCGGCTCGAGGTCACCGTGGCGCTGTCCGACGAGGACGTGCCGGCGGCCGCGGCCAAGCGGCATCCCACGCTCCGGTTCGCGCGGGGAATGGTGCACGAGGTCGCGAAGCAGGCGATGCAGGGCAAGTATCAGAACGTCCGCGCCTATCTCGCCGGGCCGCCGCCCGCGGTGGACTCGGCGATTCGGTTTCTGCTGCTCGAGGCGCGCCTGACGGCCGACAACATCCGCTACGACAAATTCAGCTGATGGCAAAACAGTTCGTCTGCCGCACCGGCGACGTCCCGGCGAACGGCATGAAGGAATGCGCGGCCGAGGGCGGACTCAAGCTCGTCGTCGCGAACTCGGGCGCCGACTACTTCGCGTTCCAGGCGATCTGTCCGCACCAGGAAGTGCCGCTGTGCGAGGGTCTCTACGACGGCGCGGTCGTCACCTGCCACATGCACCTGTGGCAGTGGGACGTGCGCAGCGGCGCGCCGATCGGGCTCGCCGAGGCGCCGCTCGAGCGCTACGATCTGACGGTCGAGGGTGATTCGATCTACGTCGAGTCGAAGAGCGCGATCGACGTCGGCGCCCTGTTCGCCGGCGCCTCCGAGCCCACGCTCACGAAGCTCGCCGCACTGGCGCGCCGCGAGACCTATCCGCCGGGCGCGGTGGTATATCGCGTCGGCGATCCGGCCGACGACTTCTTCGTCCTCGAATCGGGACACGTCGAGTTCCAGATCGGGCGCGACGAGCGCACCAGCCCGGCGGGGTTCATGCTCCGCAAGGGCGAGGTGTTCGGCTGGGCGGCGCTGCTCGAGAACCACCCGCGGCGCATCGCGAATGCGCGCGCGCTCGAGGAATCGGCGCTGCTGCGGATCAGCGGCACCGAGGCGCTGCGCGTCCTGGAGGCCGACCCCCAGTCGGGCTTTCTGGTCATGCGGCGGCTGTCCGCGCTGATCGCGCGTTATCTGGCCGAGCCGGGAGCGAAGTGACACGGAAATGAACGACGACTTCCGGGAGTCGCGGCGAATCCCGGAGGCCACAAGAACACACGCCGAAGGCTAGCCCCGTGTCGGCATGACACGCATATCAAAGGAGGTCACCATGAGAGGAACGATGCTGCGCTGGGCGACGGCCGCGGTCATGCCGTTCGCCGTTGCGATCGGAATCGCGCACGCCCAGGAGGACTACGGCAAGCCGGGTGGCCCGGTCAAGCTGACGGTCGGCTACCAGCCCTACTACACCCAGTCCTGGTCCGGCGTCGTCATGCGGGGCAAGAAGTTCTACGAGAAATACCTGCCGAAGGGCTCCGAGGTCGAATTCCAGATCGGGCTGCAGGGCGCGATCATCGTCAACAACATGCTGGCCGGGAAGCAGCAGATCGGCTACATGGGCGATATGCCGGCCATCGTGTCGACGACCAAGACCGAGACCGCCGACATCCGGCTGGTCGCCAGCCTCGGCCTCGGCTACGACCAGTGCAACATCTTCCTCGCCCGCAACGACGCGCCGCAGTTCGCGACGCCTCAGGCCTTCATCAAGTGGCTCGACGGCAAGATCGTCGCGGTGCCGAAGGGCAGCTGCACCGATCGCTTCGCCCAGGCGACCTTCAAGAAAGAGAACGTCAACCCGAAGGAGTATCTCAACCAGAACATCGAGGTCATCACCTCGAACTTCCGCGCCGGCAAGATCGACGCCGCGGTGATCTGGGAGCCGACCGCCTCGCGTCTGGTGCAGGAAGGCCTGGCGCGGCGCGTCGCCTCGGGCGCGAGCGTAAGCGAGAACGACGGCGGATTCCTCGCCATGCGCGCCGACCTGATCAAGGCACGGCCGGACGTCGTGAAGGCGTGGATGAACGCCGAGCTCGACGCGCAGCTCTTCCTCGCCGATCCGAAGAACGCGGCCGAAGTGATCAGGATGGCGAAGGAGCAGACCACCGGCTTCTCCGAGCGCGCGCTGTGGTACTCGCTCTACGGCACCTATCCGCAGGGCTCGGGCGGCTCGGCGGTGCGCAATCAGCTGCACTACGCCTTCACGCCGGAGACGCGCGAGCTGATCAAGCGCGCATCGGCGTTCCTGTACTCGATCAAGAGCATCAACGTCGAGACCCTGCGTCCGGAGGCGATCGACGCGAGCTGGAGCGAGCAGGTCCTGAAAGAGCGCAACCTCAAGGCGCCGATCGGCAACGTGAGCGGCCTGCCCGACGCGCAAGCGCCGAAGTGATCGATCCGAGTCGTCGTCCACGCGGCGAAAGCGGCGCGGACGGCACGAAGTTCCCCTCTCCCCTCATGGGAGGGGGGCCGCGGGTGAGGGAGCTCGGGGGCTGCGCGAGGCGATGGAGCTGACAATCAACAACGGGAGCAACGCCGCTCCGGACGACGTGCTGGGCGTCCTACGCGAGTCCACACCGTTCGGCGGCGCGCCCGACGAACTGCTGCGCAAGATCGCCGCGATCGCCCGCCGGGCGCAGTACGCGGCCGGGGCGCGCATCTACAACGCCGGGGACGACGCCGACGACCTCTACGTCGTGGCGAGCGGCCGGGTCGAGCACATTTTCACCTCGGAGGTCGGCGCGCGCGAGCCGCTCAAGCGGATGACCCGCGGCGGCCTGTTCGGCTGGGCGGGCCTCCTGCTCGGCCACACGCGGCGGCTCGCGACCGTCACGGCGCTCGAGGCCTCCGAGCTGGTCCGCATCGACACCGAGGCGCTCGTGAAGATCCTCGAGGCGGAGCCGGCGCCGGCGAACGCGGTGATGGAGCGGTTCGCGTCGATGATCGTGCGCGAGTTCACGGTGCCGGAGCTGCTCGCGCAGGTGCGCCGTCTTTCCGGCGAGCCACAGCCCGAGGAGATGTCGAGCCTCGAGCTCATGATGTACCGGCTCGGGCAGTGGGCGAAGAGCCCGCGGCCGTACCTCATGCTTATCGGGTTCGCCCTGCTGCTCGGCACCTGGTATTTCACGGTGGAGGTGTGGAAGCTGCCGCGCTTCCGCGAGATGCCCGGCATCACGAAGGTCGTCAAGGAGTGGTTCAGCCCCAACCCGGTGTACGGGCTCTCGTTCTACACCGAGGAGTACTACAAGCACATCGCGGTCTCCGTCTGGCGCATCGCGCAGGCGTTCTTCCTCGCCACGATGTGCGGCGTCCCGTTCGGCCTCTTCCTCGGCTGGTCGCGCAAGTTCAAGGAGTACGTGTTCCCGGTCTTCGAGCTGCTGCGGCCGATCCCGATCCTCGCCTGGGTGCCGCTCGCGATCGTGATGTTCATCGCCACCGAGTCGGCGGTCGTCTTCCTCGCCTTCCTCGCCTCGTTCTTCGCCACCGCCCTCAACACGATGCTCGGCGTGGAGTCGATCGACGAGTCCTACGTGCGCGCGGCCGAACTGCCTCGGCGCGAGCAAGTGGCAGGTGTTCCGGCACGTCATCGTGCCCGGGTGCGCTGCCGTTCATCTTCACCGGCCTGCAGATCTCGATCGGCGTCTCGTGGTTCTCGCTCGTCGCCGCCGAGATGGTGTCCGGGCAGTACGGCCTGGGCTACGTGATCAACACCTCCTACATGATGGTGCGCTACCCGACCATCGTGATCGGCATGATCACGCTGGGCTTCGTCGGCTACGCGACGAGCGCCCTGGTGCGGCTCGCCGGCGACTACCTGATGGAGTGGCGCGTGCGCGAGCTCGCCCTCTCGGAACGCTGACCATGGACATGCGCGCAGCCGGTTCGCCCGGCTCCCCGGTGACCCGCGGTCGCATCCTGATCGACGACGTCGTCAAGAGTCTACGATCCCGAAGGCGTCGACGTCATGGCCGTCGACCACTGCTCGATCGAGATCGCGGCGGGCGAGATCTGCATGATCGTCGGGCCGTCGGGCTGCGGCAAGACGACGCTGCTCAACGCGATCGCCGGCTTTCACGACATCACCTCCGGGCGAATCCTGCTCGACGGCGAAGTGCTGTGCTCGGCGGAGCAAGCCGATGGCCGAGCCCAGGTCCCGACCGCATCGTCGTGTTCCAGAACGGCGCGCTGTTCCCGTGGAAAACGCTGCCTCGAGAACGTCATCTTCGGCCCGATGGTGCAGGGCAAGCTCGCGCGCAAGCGAGGCGATCGACAAGGCGCCGCGCGATGATGGCCGACGCGGGGCTCTCGAGCGTCGAGCACAACTATCCGGGCGAGGTGTCCTCGGGCATGCGCGCGCCGGGTCGAGATCGTGCGCGCGCTGATGAACGACCCGCGCGTGCTGCTCCTCGACGAGCCGTATCGCGCGCTGGACTCGCTCACCAAGAGCGTCATGCACGAGGCGCTGCTCGAGATCTACTACAAGAACAAGGTCACCATCTTCTTCATCACCCACGACCTCGAGGAGGCGATCTTCCTCGGCGCACAAGGTGGCGATCATGACCACCCGGCCCTGCAGGCCTAAGAAGGTGCTCTCGGTCGACATCCCGCACCCGCGCGACTACAGCGTGCTCACGTCGAAGCGTTTCCGCGAGCTGATCGAGGAGACCAACGACGCGGTGCACGAGGAAGCGCTGAAGGCCTTCCAGGCCGG
The DNA here is from genome assembly GCA_963747775.1 of uncultured beta proteobacterium. GTDB lineage: Bacteria > Pseudomonadota > Gammaproteobacteria > Burkholderiales > SG8-39 > JAGVSZ01. The sequence goes on along the minus strand of CAVVGT010000006.1, from coordinate 315,062 downwards.
CGAGAAGGAGGGCTAGGCGATGGCGAAAAAGCTCGGGAGGATGGCCACGAGCAGCCTGTTCTGGCGCGGCGTGGCGTCGATCGTCATCTTTCTCGTCCTGTGGGAGATCGGGTCGCGCTCGAAGCAATGGATGGCGCCCGAAATGTTCGCCCCCCTGAAGGCGTTCCTCGGCGCGCTGGGCTTCAAGAAGGACTACCTGCCGTGGATCGGCGCGGTGCCGGCGCCGAGCGGCGTGCTGAAGGCCTGGATGGAGGTGCTCGGGTCGGCCGGCTACTGGCAGAGCGCGTACATGAGCTTCTTCCGCGTGATGAGCGGGTTCTTCGCCGCCATGCTCGTCGGCATCCCGTTCGGTCTCGCCGCTGGCGGTGAGCCGGACCGCGAACGGGATCTTCTTCCCCAGCTTCGAGGTGCTGCGGCCGATCCCGCCGCTCGCCTGGGTGCCGGCGTCGATCATCTTCTGGCCGACCCAGGAGCTCTCGATCACCTTCGTCACCTTCCTCGGCGCCTTCTACACGATCGTGATCAACGTGCTCGGCGGCGCGCGCTCGATCGATGTGCGCTACTTCCAGGCGGCGCAGTCGATGGGCTCCTCGAGCTGGGACATCTTCCGCCGCATCATCCTGCCCGGCACCCTGCCCTCGATCGTCGTCGGCTCCGCGGTCGGCATGGGCATCACCTGGGAGGTGGTGGTCGCGGCGGAGATGATCTCCGGCGGCGGCAGCCAGCAGGCCGGCACCGGCGGCGGGCTCGGCTTCTTCATCTGGAACTCTTACGTCGGCGGGTCGTACGAGCAGATCGTGGTCGGCATGATCTCGATCGGGATCGCCGGCTACTTCTCGAGCGAGCTCCTGCGCTGGCTCGGCAAATACGTGACGCCGTGGCTGCGGGTGAGATGAAACGATGAGCCAGGCTACCCAGACCACGCGGCCGGCGGTGAACCCCGGCGAGATCGTCGTCACGAACGTGTCGAAGAGCTACGGCGCGGTGGGCCGGCACAAAGACGTCGTGCGCGATTGCTCGTTCACGATCGAGCGCGGCAAGCTGACGGTGATGATCGGCCCGTCGGGATGCGGCAAGAGCACGCTGATCCGGCTCCTCGCCGGGTTCGAGCGGCCGACGGAGGGCACGGTGCGGCTCGACGACCAGCCGGTGACCGGTCCGGACCGCGACCGTCTGGTGGTGTTCCAGGAAACCGCGCTCTTCCCGTGGATGACCACCTACGACAACATCCTGTACGGGCCGCGCGCGCGCGGCGAAGTGACGCGCGAGACGCTCGACTTCGCCGAGTTCCTGCTCAACAAGGTCGGTCTCCAGGAGTTCCGCAACAAGTACCCGCTGCAGCTCTCGGGCGGCATGCAGCGCCGCGCCGAGCTCGCGCGCGCGATGATCAACAATCCTCGGGTGATGGTGCTCGACGAGCCCTTTCGCGGCCTCGACGCAATGACCAAGGAGCTGATGTGGGAGTACTACTCGCGCCTGTTCGAGGAGTCCGGCCGCACCAACTTCTTCGTCACCACCGACATCGACGAGGCGGTGTTCCTCGCCGACCGGATGCTGATCATGTCGAACATCCCGACGCAGGTCCGCGCCGTGGTGGAGGTCGACGTGCCGCGGCCGCGGCGCCTGACCGACATCGTCGAGAACGACCGCGCCAACGAGATCAAGCGCGAGGCGCTGTCGATCCTGCATGCCGAGGCGATGCGCTCGTTCGCGCGCGGCAGCAAGGCGGCGGCGGACTTCGTCGAGGCGTACCTCAAGCGCGCGAACCGCGCCTGAGCGGCAGCCCGGGGCGATGGAGATCCTGCTCAGCCGCCCGGTCGTGATCGGACTCGCGGTCGCCGGCGCGCTGTGCGCACTCGCCGCTTCGGTGCTCCAGAAAAAGGGCGTGGTGACTGAGGCCCGCGCCGGCCACCTGAACAACGCAGGGTACGTGCTGATGGGAGTAAGCATGCTGCTGTTCGTGGTCGTCGGCCTGCGCGGAGGCGCGCCGTGACGGCGAAGATCATCGACGGTGTGGTGATCGCCCAGCGCGTCCGCGCCGACTGGAAACCGCACGTCGAGCGCCTCGGCGCCGACGGGATCACGCCCGGCCTCGCCGTCCTCATGGTCGGCGAGAATCCTGCCTCGAAGGTCTACGTCCGCAACAAGGTGCGCGCGTGCCGCGAGCTCGGCATCCATTCCGAGGAGCACCTCTTCCCGGAGTCGGCCACGTCCGAGACCGTGCTGCGGCGGATCGAGGAGCTGAACGCCAAGCCGACGATCCACGGGATCCTCGTGCAGCTGCCGCTGCCCCCCCAGATCGAGGTCCAGCGGGTGCTCCAGCACATCGCCGCGGAGAAGGATGTCGACGGATTCAGCCTGTACAACGTCGGCGGCCTCGTGAGCGGCGGTACCGTCTTCCCGCCGTGCACGCCGTACGGCGTCACCTGCCTCCTCGAGTACAGCGACATCTCGATCGCCGGCCAGAATGTCGTCGTCGTGGGAGCAAGTACCGTCGTCGGCAAGCCGATGGCGCTCATGCTGCTGCAGAAGGAGGCCACCGTCGCCGTCTGCCACATCAAGACGCGCGACCTCGCCCAGTTCACGATCCTCGCCGACATCCTCATCGTCGCGGCCGGAAAGCCCAATCTGATCACCGCGCCCATGGTACGGACCGGCGTGGTGGTCATCGACGTCGGCATCAACCGTCTTCCCGACGGACGGCTCGTCGGCGACGTCGACTTCGAGGCTGTGCGCGAGAAGGCCTCCTACATCACGCCGGTCCCGGGCGGCGTCGGCCCCATGACGGTAACGATGCTGCTCGTCAACACGATCCGCGCGGCCGAGGGCGCGCTCGCAAGGCAGCGCGCAGACGGCGCACTCGTCAGCTGACGCGCACCGGCGCCCGCTCGTGCGGCAGGACCGTGATTCAGGTCAATACGAACGCGCGTGCGTTTCTCTAGATTGATGCAATAGCGCAATCAGGGGACGCGACATGTTCGAGCCATTCCGTTTCCAGCCCGGCTGGGCCACCCCGATCGTCGTGCGGCACGAGCCCTCGTTCTTCGCGACGTTCTTCAAGCTCGCCGGCGAGCGGACTCGCTGCAACGCGCGCAAGCAGGGGAAGTGCCCCAGCCTCGACCACTGCCCCGACTGCAGCTGGTCCCGGCAGCGCGCGTGCGACTGACCCGCAGCTGACGCGGGCTTCCGGCGCGGATCGCGTGGTGGGGTATCTGTTTCCTTCCGGCGACGGCGCGTTTCGTTTCGCAACGCGTTGCGCTCGCTGAACGCGAGCGCTTCTCGTTCCTTCCTCGCATCGAGCGGCCCCAGGCCTCCAAATCGAGCGCGAATGCGCCCTGCCGTTTGACGTGGATCAAACGCGAGCGCACTCGGCGGACGGCGCCGGCGCGAGTGGCACGGCACATGCAGATGGATGCGCCAAGGCGACCGCGATCCACGTTCGCATTTCGTCCCGCAACCTTGATGGAGGACGCACCGACATGTCCCGCAACACCGCGCAGTGGCTCGCCAGGCCGAAGCTCCCGCCCACCCACTACGCCGACCCGGCGATCTACTCGGACCCCGCGCTGTTCGCCGAGGAGAAGGAGAAGATCTTCAAGAAGGTCTGGTGGCTCGCTTGCCACGAGAGCGAGCTCCCGAATCCCGGGGATTTCCGCACCTATCACCACCCGGGCGACGCCGAGCTCGTCATCGTCCGCGGCGACGACACGAAGGTGCGCACCTTCTTCAACATCTGTCCGCACCGCGGCAATCTGCTCGTCTACACGCCCTCGGGCAGCGTGAAGAACTTCGTCTGCATCTTTCACCAGTGGGCGTTCAACGTGCGCGGCGACTGCGTGGACATCCCGCGCGAGAAGCCCGGCTACCAGGAGCGCGTCTGCAAGGCGGACCTCGGGCTGAAGGAGGTGCGCACCGAAGTCGGGTTCGGTGGCTTCGTCTGGGTCAACCTCGACGACAACGCGCCCACGCTCAAGAGCGAAATCGGCGCGGCGCTCGACTACATGCTGCCGGAGCTCGAGGCGGAGCCGCTGCAGACCTTCTGGTATTACCAGGCGCGGCTGAAGACCAACTTCAAGCTCATCCACGACACGAACAGCGAGTTCTATCACGACTACCTGCACGTGTATAACCGCATCACCGGGATGCTCAAGCCCGACAGCGGCTACTTCCAGCGCAAGTACACCCCGTTCCCCAACGGGCACGCGTCGGTCGGCTCGATGGTCGTCAACTACGACGCCTACAAGTCGACCGGGCGCTCCGAGCTCCGGTGGCCGCATCTGCCGCCGCAGGGCTGGAAGCTCGTCGACCTCTTCCCCTGCATCACGGTCAACCTGCGCACCTCGGTGCTGCGGATCGACACCTACGTTCCGCTCGGGCCCGACGAGGTGATCCTCGAATTCCGCGCCCTCGGCCTCAAGCGCGACACGGCGGAGACCCGGCGCCAGCGCGAGAAGGACGCGGCGGTGATCTGGAGCCCGTTCGGGCGCAACCTCCACGAGGACCTGCTCGCCTCGAGCGGACAGGGGATCGCAATGGCCCACGGCAGCCAGGCGATGTACGTACTGCAGGCGCGCGAGGAGGACGCGACGATCCACGACGAGGTCGGCATGCGCCATTACCTCGCCGAATGGAGCCGGCGCATGGGCCGCAGCTCCGCCGACCCCTATGCGACCGAGCGCGTCGGCGCCCGCGCCGCCTGAAGAACCGGAGGAACCGATGACCGTCAACCGCACCGAAGTGGAAGAGCTCGTCTACGAGACCTGCCTCCGGCTCGACGAGAAGGACTGGAAGGGCTTCCTCGACCTCTGCGACCCGCGCTTCAACTACAAGGTCACCGCGTACGCACCGGAGATCCGCGCCGACATGACCTGGCTCGACCGCGACCGCGGCGAGGTCGAGGAGTTCATCGGCATGCTGCCGAAGCACAACACCGACCCGAACCCGCTCACCCGGCACGCGCAGGTCTGGAAGGTGACGCTGGACGGCGATCGCGCCGACGTCGTGTCGAGCCTGCAGGTCTACCGCACCGCGCTGAACGGCGGCGCGACCGAGCTGTACGCGGTCGGCAAGTACTACGACACCGTCGCGCTCGACGGCGAGCGGCCGCGGCTCCTCGCGCGCCACGTGAAGCTCGACACGCGCGACCTCGGCTGGGGAACCCATCTGCCGCTGTGAGCGGCGCGCGCGCGGGCGACCGCCTCAAGGGCCGCCGCCGCGGCGAGCGAGCCGCCGGTACTCCGACATGTGGCGGATCGCGCCGCGCGGGTTTCCGGACGCCTCGAGGAGGAGCGCCAGGTTGTAGTGGCAGTCCGCGAACTGTGGATCCCCGCGCAGCGCAGCCTGGTACGCCGCGATCGCCTCGCCGCGGCGACCGCCGTCGTCGAGCAGCACGCCCAGGTTGAAGAGGAGCGTCGGGTGATTTCCAGACGCCCGCAAGCCGGCGCGGTAGACGCGCTCGGCGGACTCGAGCTGCGCCGTCTCGTGCAGCAGCCGGCCGAGATTGAGGCGCGACGCGACGTGCGACGGATCGAGCGACAGCGCGCGCTCGTACGCCGCGCACGCGCGCTCCGGGCTTTCTCGCTCGGCCGCCTCGCCCCGGCGGAACCAGTCTTCCGCGTCCGGCTCCCGCGACGGTTCGCCCCGGGCCAGAACCTTCAGCTCGCCGTCGTCGACGCTGACTTCGAGTTCCAGCACGTACTGACCCGAGTCGGCCTGCCATTTCGCACGACCGTCCGCGACGACCACTCTGTCGCCCACTGCGGAGATCCGCAGCCCCGACAGCGGGACGCTTTCCGGCAGGCGACGGCGCAGATCCTGGAGCGAGCGCGTGATGCGGCGCGACGGGACCTTCGCCGCCCGCAGCGCACGGGCAGTGCGCAGCACGATGAGGTCCCGGAACGAAAACCGGTACTCCTGGCGTCCGCCGCGTCGCGGGGACACGAAGCCGGCGCGAATCAGCCCAAGGATCGCGCTGCGCGGCATGCGCAGCATTCGTTCGACGTCGCGGACGCCGAAGTCCGACACCGGCCGGGAACCGCGCGTTACTTCTTCGCCGCCCGCTTCGCCGGCGCGGCCGGCTGGACGGCGCGCTTCGGCGCCTTGCGCGCCTTCGCTTCTTCCGGCTGTGCGGCAGCGTCAGCGCGCTTCTGCAGGCTCGCGCGGAGCGCCTCCATGAGGTCGATCACCTGCGCGCCCGCGGCGGGGGCTTCCTCGGCAAGCGCGATCTCCTGCCCTTCGACCTTCTTCTGCACCGCCGCTTCGATCCGCGCCTTCACTTCGTCGGTGTACCCGGCCGGATCGAACGCATCGGTCGCCTGCTGGTCGATGAGCTGCCGTGCGAGCTTCAACTCCGCGTCGCGAACCTCGGTCTTCGGGATCTCGAGCTCGCTGATCGGCCGGACCTCGGCGGCGTAGAGCAGCTGCTGCATCACGAGCGCGTCCTCGACCGGCCGCAGAATCACGATGTACTGCTTGCCGCGCGCCGCCCACCGGCCGAGGGCGCAGCGCCCGGTGTCCTGCAGCGCCTTCGCGAGCAGCGCGTAGGGCTTCGCCCCGCCCTTGTCGGGCGCGAGGTAATAGGCCTTGTCGAAGTACACCGGGTCGACGCGCGCGATCGGGACGAACTCGGTGATCTCGACCATGTGGGTGCCCGCCTCCTCCAGCGCCTTCAGCTCTTCCGGCGTGAAGACGACGTACTGGTCCTTGGCGAACTCGTAGCCCTTGACCGTGTCCTCGCGCGGCACGACGACGCCTTCCTTGGCGCAGACGTACTGCTGCTTGAGGCGCGAGCCGCACGGCGGCTTGTGCAGCATGTTGAAGGAGATCGCCCCGGCGGCCTGCGTCGCGGAGTAGAGCTTCACCGGGATCGACACGAGACCGAACGAGACCGTCAGCGATGCGATGGATCGGGCAGCCATAAATCACCTTCCTGGTTTTGTCGCTCCAAACGGGACGCGATCACGCCGGGGAGCGCTCGAGCGCCTGCTCCACACTCTGCTTGTCCCGGAGGGCATTCTGCCAGCGATCGCCCGTCTTTTCCAAGCGCGCCGGGGCATTTGTCAGCCGAAAATCAAGGGGATGCGCCTTTTCGAGCGCCTCCCAGGTCAGGGGCATGGAGACCGGGGCCCCGGGAACCCCCCGGGGGGAGTAGGCAACGTTCAGCGTCTTCCCGCGCACGTTCATGTTGTAGTCGATGAAGATCTTCCCGGTTCGCTTGTTCACGCTCCAGTCCATGGTGATGTCTTTGGGATGCTGGCGCAGGAGGTGCCGGCCCACCGTCTCACACACATGCCGCGCTGCATCAAAGTCCAGCGTCCGGTCGATCGGCACGAAGACGTGGAGGCCGGTCTTGCCGGACGTCTTCACGCAGGCCTCGAGGGTCATGCTCTGCAGCAGCGCGCGCAGCCAGATGGCAATCTCCTTGCCCTTCTCGAACGCCTTTGTGTTGAGCTCCGGCTCGGCCCCTTTGGGCTCCTTTCCGGAGTAGATGTAGGGATCGATGTCGAACACCAGGTAATCGGGGCAGTTGAGGACCGAGCGCTCCATCGCCGCCAGCGAGCTCGAGAAATCGGTGCCGGCGCCCGGCGCATCCGGGCCGGGCCGGCAGCGCGAGTGCCAAACGTGGAACTCGAGCGTCCCGACCTGTCCTAGCCACAGGAGCGTCGGCAGATCGTTGCAGACCAGGTATTCCTGCTTTTCGTCCTTGCTCTCCGAGAACACCTTCACCGTCTGCGCGAACTCGGGTCGCGCCTGCTCCCAGTGCTTCTGGAAGAACCGCTCGCCTTGAATGCCTTCCGGCATGCGGATCATGGTGAGCGGCCGGTCGGCGAGATGGGGAAGCATGAAGCGCGACACGCGCGCGAGGTAGCGCAGCAGATCCCGCTTGGTCAGGGCCGGCTGGTCGAATGCCGGATCCGCGGGCCAGTAGACGCGGTCGAGGTGGGTGAGCTTGATGCGCGCCGCGCCCACCGCCAGCTGGAAGGTCGTCCGCTTGTCCTCGAGCTGCTGCAGGACCTGGTCGATCTCGGTATCGCCGGCAGACGGTCGCACTTCGGCCGCCCGACGGTTTGCGCCGCGCTTGACCGTCTTGGGATCGACGTCGTCGCGGAGCCGCAGAAACACCGGCGCACGCAGGAGCCCGGCCTCCGTCCAGTCGGCGAATTTCACCTCGGCGACCAGCTTGGGCTCGATCCAGGTCGCCGGACCGTTCAACGGCGGCTGCTCGGTGAAGCGGCACTTCGTGGTCTTGAGCGGCTCGGCGCGCCGCCTGACCTCGGCGAGCGTCGACTCGTCGAAGCCAGAGCCGACGTGGCCCACGTACCGAAGCCTGTCCTTCGCCTCCGGGACCCCCAGCAGCAGCGCGCCCAGCGGGGCGCGCGCGCCCTTGCCTTTCGTGTAGCCGCCGACGACGAACTCCGCGCTCTGCGTCGACTTGATCTTCAGCCAGTGGCCCGAGCGCTTCCCCGGCAGGTAGGGGCTGTCGCGCCGCTTCGCCATGATTCCCTCGAACCCGCTGGCGAGCGCCGCCTGGTACAGCGCTTCAGCATCGTCGTCGGCATGGACGAGCTGCACGCGGGTGGATGGCAGAAGGCACTGCGCGAGATAGCGGCTGCGCGCCTCGTAGCGCGCGGCACGCAGGTTGACGCCGGCGAAGTGGAGAAGGTCGAAGCAGCAATACGCGGTCGGTGTCGCCCGCTCCGCCGCCGCGATCTCGCGCGCGGTCTTCAGTTGCGCCCGGTTCTGTAGCGCGTCGAAGGACGGCCTGCCGTCCGGTCCGAACGCCACGATCTCGCCGTCGAGCACCATCGTGGCCACGAGCTGCCGACCCAGCTCGGCAGCGACCTCCGGAAATATTCCCGAGTAGTCGAGGCCGCGCCGCGAGCGGAGCGCAACCCGGTCGTGATCGATGAATGCGAGCACGCGGTAGCCGTCGAGCTTGGGCTCGTACTTCCAGTCCGGTTCGGTGGACGGCGCAGCGCCGCTTTCGGCGAGCATCGGCGCGAGCTTCGCCGGGAGCGGCTCGGGCGGACCGGTCGGCGCGAGCGCCGCGGCGGCGATCCGCGCGCGCGCCGGCCGCCGTTTCAACGCCTCGACGGGCATGCTCGACAGGACGGATTCGCCGCGCGCCGTCACGTCCCCGGTTTCGACGAAACGATCCCTGTGCTTGATGAGGAGCCAGCTCTTGCGGTCGGAGGTCCGCACGAGCGCGAACGACCCTTTCAGCTTCACGCCGCGGAGGAAGATGCTGAGCTTGCCCTTCTCCAGGCCGGCGCGGACGCGGCGCTCGGCCTCCGCCCGATCGTGGAAGAAGTACTCGTGATCCTCGTCGGGCGAATAGGCGCCGCAGTCCCAGACGATCACCTCGCCGGCGCCGTACTGCTTCTCCGGGATCACGCCCTCGAAGGATGCATACTCGAACGGATGGTCTTCGGTCGGGACCGCGAGCCGCTTGTCGGAGGGATTCAGCGACGGCCCTTTCGGGACCGCCCACGACTTGAGCACCCCTTCCGCCTCGAGCCGGAAGTCGAAGTGCAGGCGGCGCGCGGCGTGCTGCTGGACGACGAACAGCAGCGCCCCGGCCCGGTCCGGGGCGGCCGCAGGCGCCGGCTCCGGCGTCGCTTCGAACACGCGCTTGGCGGAATACTCGTGCAGCCCGTCGGGAGGTCCGCGCGGCTTCTTGGGCGGCGCCTTGCGGCGCCGGGCGTCGCTGCGCGTCATCGCGACGCTTTGCCCGACTCCTGGACCGCCTCCCACGCCTTGGCGAAGCGCGCCGCGAACTTCGGGCCGAGCCCCTCGTCCTCGTGCTTGAAATAGACGTATGCCCGCGCCCACGGCTGCGCGGCGATCCGCTTCGCCCAATCCTTCAGGTCCCGCTCGCTATACGCCGCCCGGCGCAACCGCAGGTACCCGGTCTTTCCGGTGGCGACCAGCGGCGGGGATTCCCCCTCGTCCGTGTCGGCCGCGCACAGCATCGCGTTGTGGGCACGCAGCGCCTCGTACACGTCCTCGTCCTGCCAGGTCGGATGCCGAAACTCGAAAGCAATCTGCCGGCCCGGCGGCAGGATCCCGAGGAAGTCGCCGAGCAGAGCGAGGTCTTTCTTCAACGACGGCGGCAATTGGAAGAGCAAGGGCCCGAGCTTCGCCCCGAGCCGGGCCGCGCGCCGGAGCAGCTCGGCCACTTCGGCCTCGGCGCCGCGCAGGCGCTTGTCGTGCGTGATCCGCCGCGGCGCCTTGAGGGTGAAGGCGAAGTGGGCCGGCACCTCGTCCGCCCAGCGCGAGAGCATCCCCTCGCCTGGCATGCGATAGAAGGTGTTGTTGATCTCGACGGTGGGGAAGCGCTCGGCGTAGTAGCGGAGCATCCCGTCGGCGGCGAGCTTCTCCGGATAGAAGCTGCCCTTCCACGCCTTGTACGAGTAGCCGCTCGTGCCGGTCAACAGTTCCATTGCTCGCACCCCGCGTGCCCCGCCCCACCCCAATCTACGACTACGGGGCGGCGAAGCCGTTCGTGCATACCACCGGTCACCCGTCGAATCCGTAGAGCCTGGCGGGATTGCCGGCAAGAATGGCGCGCCTGGCTTGCCGGTCGGGAACCGCTTCGCTGAGCACGTCGAGCAGCTCGCCCGCATCGAGCTCGCGGTGGGCCAGCACCGCGTCGCCCTGCACCTGCCGACCCGAATGAAAGCCGATGTGCGGCCAGTCCGAGCCCCACACCAGGCGCTCGGGCGCGGCGGCGGCGAGCGCCCGGATGAACGGGATCGCGTCGCGCAGGCGACCGCTCGTGCGCGTGATGCGATCGGCGCCGGCGAGCTTGACCCAGATGTGCGTGCGCGCGAGCAGTCGCAGCACGGCCTGGAACCCCGGTTGGCCGATTCCCGCGGCCGCATCGGGCAGGCCCATGTGGTCGATCACGACGTTCACGCTGCAGCGTTCCAGCGCCGGCTCCAGGGAAAGCAGGGGCGCGGCGTCCGCGAACACCTGCAAGTGCCAGCCGAGCGGCGCCAACGTGCGCTCGTAATCCCCGACCAGCTGCGTGCGATCGCCGGCGTGTCGGGACGCCAGGGTGAGCAGGTTCAGGCGCAGGCCGCGAACACCGGCGCGATGCATCCTCTCCAGCTCGCTGGCAGGCGTTCCCGGCGCCAGGACGGCCACCGCCCGGCCGCGCGCGCCGAGCTCGGACAGCGCGTCGAGCATGGCGCTATTGTCGTAGCCGTGTCCGCTCGCCTGGACGAGCACGGTTCGCTCCAGGCCCACCTGGCGCTTCATGCGCTCGTGCGCCTCCAGCGGGGCTTCGGGAACGTTGTAGGCACGCTCCGCCGCCAGCGGATAGCGGTCGAACGGACCGAGGACGTGCATGTGGCAGTCGGCGGAATGGTCCGGTAGCGCCTCCGAGGGCGCCGCGTGCGTGCGATCGAGCGACGGCATCGCCGCTATCATAGCCAACGGCAATGGGAGGAACGATGACCACGATCCTGCGGTTTCTGTGCGCTTTTCTCGCGCTTGCAGCGGCGTGTCCGGCGGCGGCGCAGACTTACCCGAGTCAGCCGATCCGGATCATCGCGCCGTTTCCGCCGGGCGGCAGCGTCGATATCACCGCGCGGTTCATCGCCGAACCGCTCTCCGGCCAGCTCGGGACCCGGATCGTCATCGAGAACCGCACCGGCGCCTCCGGCAACATCGGCATGGAGGCCGCGGCGCGCGCGGCGCCGGACGGATACACGCTCGTGCTGAACACCATTCCGCTCGTCACCAACCAGAGCCTGTTCGAGAAGGTCACCTGGGACCCGATCAAGGACTTCGTGCCGATCGGCATGGTCGCTACCTCCCCGCACGTTCTCGTCGTCCACAGCAAAGTGCCGGCGCGCAACGTCGACGAGTTGCTGCGGCTCGCGCGCGCGAACCCCGGCAAGCTGAGCTACGCCTCGGCGGGTGTCGGCACGACGTTTCATCTCTGCGGGGAGATGTTCAAGGACTCCACGCAGACCTTCATCCTCCACGTGCCCTACCGCGGCGGTGGGCCGGCGCTCCAGGACACCCTCGCGGGCCAGGTCGACATGAGCTTCCCCACGCTGGCGGCTGCGCAGCCGCACGTGAAAGCCGGCACCCTCCGCGCGCTGGCGGTGACCGATACGAAGCGCTCGCCGCTGCTGCCCGACGTTCCGACCCTGCAGGAGGCCGGCGTGCCGGACGCCCAGTTCACCCAGTGGCTCGTCCTGCTCGCCCCGGCCGGCACGCCGCCGGCGGTGGTGACGCGGCTGAACACCGCACTCAAGGATGCGCTGAACACGAAAGAGGTCCGGGACAAGTTTCAGGCGAACGCCATGGAGGCGTTCGTCACGACGCCGGACGAGGCCGGCAAGTTCATCGCCAGCGAGACGACGCGCTTCGCGAAGCTGATCAAATCGCGGCGGATCACGGCGGACTAGGGACCCGAATCGATGAGCGAGCCAGCCGACACGCAGTTCCTCACCCTCCACGAGATCGTCGTCGCGGCGCGCGCGAACCTCGCGTCCGGACCCTGGGGTTACCTGGTCGGCGGCACCGAGACCGAGACCACGGTGCGGCGCAACCGCCTCGCGCTCGACTCGATCGCCTTCCGTCCGCGCGTGCTGCGCGACGTCAGCGCGGTGGACTCGAGTGCGAAGTTCCTCGGCCGCGCAGTGCGCCTGCCGGTGTTGCTCGCGCCGGTGGGCGGCATGGAATCGTTCGTCGCGGAGGGCGCGGCGGCGGCCGCGCGCGCGGCCGCGCGATTCGGCATCCCGCAGATGCTCTCCTCCGTGTGCCACCCGGGGCTCGAAGCCACCGCTGCGGCCGCAGATGCGTTACGGGTGTTCCAGCTCTACGTCCGCGGCGACGAGGCCTGGGTGGACGATTGGGCGCGGCGCGCCCGCGCGCACGGCTTCAGCGCCTTCTGCTTCACGGTGGACAGCGCGTTCTACAGCCGGCGCGAGCGCGACCTCATCGGTCGCTACGTCAAGCCCTGGCGCGCGGACGCCGCGGCCGGCATGAAATACCAGGCCGCGTTCTCGTGGGACCAGGTGAAGCGCTTCAGGGACCGCCACGACCTGCCGGTGATCCTGAAGGGCATCGCGACCGCCGAGGACGCGGAGCTCGCGGTGCGCCACGGCGTGGCGGTGATCTACGTCTCCAACCACGGTGGTCGCCAGCTCGATCACGGGCTCGGAAGCGCCGCGGTGCTGCCCGAGATCGTCGCGGCAGTCGACGGGCGCGCCGAGGTCTGGGTGGACGGCGGCTTCATGCGCGGCGCGGACGTGGTCAAGGGGATCGCGCTCGGCGCGCGCTGCGTCGGCCTGGGACGGCTCGCCTGCCTCGGCCTCGCCGCGGCCGGCGTGGCGGGACTGGTGCGTGCGCTCGAGCTGCTCGAAGAGGAGGTTCGGGTCTGCCTGGGATTGCTCGGCGTCACGTCGCTGGCCGAGCTCACGCCCGCGCACGTCGCCGCCGCCCCGCCGGTATTCGAGCCCGCGGCGCTCAGCGCATTTCCGCTGCTCGGCGAAGATCTTCGACCGGAGCCGCCGCAGTAAGCGCGGGCCCTGGAACCCCGTCGCGGCGACGATGTTGCAAATCGCCGCCTGCAGTCGAATCAACCTGTCCGAGCGCCTAAGCGGTTCAGGCGCCCTTCAACACCCGTCGTCGCCCGCGAACCGGTTCGTCCCACCCGGCCGGGCCCGGTCGCGTGGGAACTTGCCGCTCGGTCCCCGTCCCACCGCGTCCCCGTCCCACTGCAGTGGGCCGCCTTTGAAGATCGGATTTACACCGACGCGGATCGGCGACAGAATGAGCCGGGGAGTCGTGGTGCCGCATCACTCACATTGACACTGGAGGAGGGGCGAAAGATGTGCAGACTGTGCGATGAAGGTAAACCGCAAGACCATTCCGGTTCACCAGGCGGTTCGCTGCGCGGCTCACGGCGCGATTTCCTGAAGGCCTCGGCGGCGACCGGGGTTGCCGCGGCGGGGCTCAATTTGTTCGCCACGCGTCCTGCTGCGGCGCACGACGACGATGACGATCGCCGGGGTCCGCCCGAGGATCACGGCCGGCGCGACCGGCGCTATGTCATTCGCGGGCGGCGCCGTGATGTCGATGGACCCGCTGGTGGGCGATTTTCCCCAGGCCGACGTGCTGATCGAGGGCAAGAAGATCGTCGCGGTCGGGCCGAACCTGCGCGCGGGCGGCGCGGCGGAGATCGATGCACGCGGGCGCATCGTCATGCCGGGCTTCATCGATACGCACCACCACCAGTTCGAGACGGCACTGCGCAGCTTCCTCGCCGACGGGATCCTCATCAACGACGGATCGGACACGCCGAGCGGGAACACCACCTACTACGAATTCATCCTGCAGAAGTTCGCGCCGGTCTACCGGCCGCAGGACGTCTACATCAACGAGCTGTTCGGCGGCTTGAGCCAGCTCGACGCGGGCGTCACGACGGTGCACGACATCTCGCAGATCCATCACTCGCCGCAGCATTCGGACGCCGCTGTCAAAGCTTTGTTCGATACGGGGCGCCGCGCCGCCTTCGGCTATTTCGAGGGCGCGTTCACGACCAACCCGCTGTATGCGTATCCGCAGGACGCCGTCCGCATCAAGAATAAGTGGTTCTCCTCGAATGACCAGCTCGTCCACATGATCATGGGCGGCGAGGTCTACCTCGGGGACCCGACCTACACGCAGTCCTGGACCATCGGGCGCCAGCTCGGCCTCCAGATCGCGGCGCACATCCTCTCCCCGTTCGGGATCCGCCCGATACTGGACGATCTCGCCAAGGGCGAGGGCGGCGTCAACAACAATATCGCGCTTGGGCCGGACAACCTGTTCATCCACATGACCGGGATGTCCGACGACGGCTGGAAGGGCGTCAAGGACGAGGGCGTACAGGTCTCGATCGCTTTCCCGATCGAGATGAACATGCGTCACGGCATGCCGCCGATCATCAAGATGCAGCGCATGGGCATGGAGCCGTCGCTGAGCACGGACGTCGAGTGCACCATGACGGCGGACTTCTTCACCCAGATGCGCGTCTGCATGAACATGCAGCGCGTGCTCGTGAACCAGATGGTGCTCAACCAGGGATTCCCGCCGGACCCCATCGATTGGGGCTTCCGCCTGCCGCGGCAGGTAATCCGTGGCCCTATGGCCCGTACCCAGACGGTATTCCGCCCCTGCTCACGACCCGCGACGTCCTGCGCTACGCCACCATGAACGGCGCGAAGCACCTGAGGCTCGACAAGAAGGTCGGCTCGCTCTCGCCGGGCAAGGAGGCCGACATCATCATCCTCGACGCCACCGCGATCAACGTGGCGCCGCTCAACCAGGTGCCGGGGGCGGTCGTATCGCTGATGGAGCGCAGCAACGTCGAGACCGTGATCGTCGCCGGCAAGGTGCGCAAGTGGAAGGGGACGCCTGCTCGACGTCAACCTGCGCAAGCTGCGCGAGGAAGCTGGAAGCCTCGCGCGACTACATCTTCAACGCGGCGGGCATCCCGCAGAACCTGTTCAGCAGCCAGTAAGGGCTCGGCGCCGGACGGACACCGGGCGGCTCCGGCCGCCCGCAGCCGTCTTAGGTCCCCAACATTGCACGCCTGACGATGCGCCGCAATCGTACCAATCGCGAATCGCCCGCCTAGCGGGTCCGAGCAGCTTTCACGAACTCGAGCGAGGCGCGAAACAGCTCGAGATCCTTCTCGTACTCGGCCGCGTCGGCGCGGTCGATCTGAATCCATTCCCTCGAACTTGCCATGCCGCCGGGCTGAAACGGGACGACGTTGTCCCGCGAGAACCGCAGTTCGGTCGCGATCGCGGCAGGCAGGCGCAGGCCGACGCCGTTGCTGCTGATGCAGGCGAACATCTTGTCGCTGACGAAGTAGGCGTCTAGACCGTTGATTTTCCTTGCGCTGACGCCCGGGAGCTTGAGAAGCAGAGCGTCAATCTGCGCCTTGCGGCCGGACTCGGGGGTATCGGTGGTCAATGGGGATCCGCCTGAGTTGTCCTGAACACGGCGATTGAATCAAAAAACGCCAGGTCCTGCGCGCTCGCCATGCGTGCACTGCGGCCGCCGGCGACGCAATCGAAACGGTACGCATTCCGATCGGGTTCGCGGCCCATCACGTGGATCCCCGCGGCAGCACGCGCCCCGGATCGTAGAACGGTAGCCGGCAGATCCGGCCCACTTCCGTGTCCGAGATCGAGACGAGCGTGCCCGCCCCCACAGCTTCCGCCGGCGCGAATCCGAGCGCAAGCTCGGCGTCGAAGGTCGGCGACCGGGCCCGGCTGGTCACCTCGACGCGAGGGGTTCCATCAGTCGATGAACCATCCCGGCGTGCGATCCCCTCGATCCCAACGAGGCGCCGCTCCGGGTCGCGCCAGCACATCGCGCGCAGGGCCTCGCTCCCCACGAACGCCCGCCCGTCGAACGACACCAGCCGCTCGAGCCCGAGCTCGAAGGGGTTGACCGGCTGGGCGAGCTCGTTCGTGAACAGGATGTAGCCGGATTCAATGCGCAAGGTGTTCGCTGCATCGAATCCACACGCGCGCGCATCGGTCGCAAGCTCGCGCCAGAGCGTGCCGGCCGCGTCCGTCGGCACGATCACCTCGTAGCCCAGTTCCCCCGAATACCCCAGCCGGCCGATCGTGACCGGTCCTCCAGCGAGCCGCGCCTCACGAAAGCCGAAGTACGCGACGCCCGGCGCGGCCCCGAGATGCCGCCCGAGCACGCGCGCCGACTCCGGCCCCTGGATCGCGAGCACGGCGCACGCACCCGAGAGATTGCGCAGCGCGATCCCCGCTACGCCAGCCGCCTCCGCGACGAATCCGAAGTCCGACCGCCGCCCGGTGAACAGCCAGTATCGGTCGGGCGCGACACACCAGACCGTTGCATCGATGTACACCGTGCCTTCCCAACGCAGCAGCAGCGTGTACGCGATGCGTCCGGGCGCGAGCGCGGACAGGTTCCGCGTCTGAAGCCGGTCGAGGAACGCGCGCGCGCCGGCGCCCGTGACCTCGAAGTGCCCCATGAACGAGTAATCGAACAGGCCGCACGCGCGCCGCGTCGCGAGATGCTCCTCCGCGGCGTCGGTGTAGACCGCTACAGGTTGCGCCATAGCATCAGCGCGCCGACGACGATGCACAGGCCGGCCGCGAGCCGGCGCAGCGTATCGACGCTCACGGCGTGCGCCAGTCGCACGCCTGCCACCACGCCGGCGAGCTCGAAGAGCGTGATCCACGCTGCCACGCCGAAGTCGATCGAGCCGTATGCGAGGTTGCCGGCCGTACCGAAGACCGCTGCGACGATCTGCAGCACCTGGCTGGTACCGACGGCGGCGAGCGGGACGAACCCGGCGAGCACCATGATCGGCACCGAGAAAAGCGGTCCGCCCGCGCCCGAGAGCCCCGAACCGAACCCGGACACCGCGCCGACGCCGAGCAGCATCACACGCTCCGCCGGCAAGCGTCCGTCGCGGTGCCCAGCGTCGCGACGCGACGGCAGCAGGATGTAGGCGCCGGCGAAGACGATGATCGCCGCGATGATCAGCGCGAGCGGGCGCGCGTCGATGCGCGAGTTCGCCCACGCGCCCAACACGCTGAACACCACCGCGCCGGCGCACACCGGGAACGTGATGCGCCAGTCGATCGACCCGCGGCGCTGGAAGAGGATCGTGCCGAGGATACCGGTGAACGCGAAGGTGAAGAGCGCCGTAGCGGTCGCACTGTGGACGGTGAGACCCCCGAGGTAAGTCAGCGCGGGAATCAGCAGGATCCCGCCGACGCCGACCGTGCCGATGAAGAGGCCGACGGCGACCGCGACCGCGGCGAGCAGGAGGTAGGCGGTCAACGTGCGGGGAAGAACGTCAGCCGGCGGCGAACGCCTTCAGCTCGCTCGTGAGCAGGATGGAGAGCTGCTTCATCAGCGCGTAGCCGAGGCTGTGGTCCTCCTCCATCAGCGCGATGAGCCGCGCGCCGTTGAGGGCCAGGACCTCGCAGGGAGTGAGGCAGTAGGCGGTGGCGATGCGGCGCTGCGTGGTCTCCACCAGCGCCGCCCAGCCGAACACCTCGCCGCGGCGGATGATCTCGCCGGCCGAGGTGTCGCGCCGGCCGACGCCGAGCGTGAACCGCACCGTGCCGTCGGCGAGAATGTAGAAGTCCTCGGCCGGGTCGCCGAGCGAGTAGATTCGCGTGTCCTGCGGGTAGCGTTCGCGCCGGGCGAGCAGCGCGAGCCGCGCGAGCTGCGCGCGCCCGAGCCCCGCGAAGAAGCGCGCCTCGCCGAGGACGTCCAGCTCCCCGGCGACGGCGGCGCCCGGTGCGCTGGAGTTCACTTCTTCTTCCAGCCCACGAGATCGCGGAAGCGCGCGAGCTCGTCCTCCTTCATGAACACCGTGTGCTCCTTGCCCGGATAGACGCGGGAGCGCACTTCGTCGCGGTAGTCCGAGAGGCCCTTCTCGAGGATCGGCACCAGGTCGACGTAGATCTTCGAGTGCCGCGGCACGTGCGCCTCGTAGAGATGGAAGAGGTCCGAGCCGATGATGTGCACGCCGTGCGCGCGGTTGCCCGCGCCGAGGCTGATCACCGGCACCGGAAGCGTCTCGGCGAGGTACTCGCATACTTCGGAAGTCGTCACCTCGCACATGATCGAGAAGCAGCCGGCATCGACCATCGCCCACGCGTCGTCGATCAGCTCCTTGGCGCGCTCCGCGGTCTTGCCCTGTGCCACGAACCCCCCGAGCTGCGGCATGCGCATCGGCGTGATGCCGATGTGCCCCTGCACCGGAATGCCGGCCTTCACGATCGCCTCGATGTTCTTCGCGTGGTGCTTGTTGCCCTCGCACTTCATCACCTCGGCGCCGCCCTGCGAGACGTACTTCGCCGCGTTGTCGACCGCCTGCATCGGCGACAGGTGGAAGCTCATGTACGGCATGTCGACCATGCGCAGGCCGTACTTCGATCCGCGCTTGACCGCCTGCGCCATGAACATCACCTCCTCGAACGACACCGAGGTGGTGGTCTCGTGACCGAAGAGCACCATGCCGCCGGTGTCCGAGACGCACAGGATGTCGATGCCCACCCGGTCGGCGATGATCGCCGTCTCGTAGTCGTAGACCGCGAGCTGCACGATCGGCTCGCCCTTCTTCATCTTGTCGACGAGCGACGGGATGGTGACCTTCTTGCGCGTGGGCGCGGCAGGCTTCTCGGCCATCGGTGTCCTCCTGGGGTGTATTGGAATGGGGATTAAACGGACCTGCTGCAGCAAATCCTGTGCCGCTCGCCTCTCCCTGCAATTACAACCGGCTGGACGTGCTGCGCCGGCGCGCTGTTTCGAAATGAAACCGGCGGGAGTGCCCCGCGAAACAGGGCGCTAATCGCGCCGCGGGGCGCGCCCGTTGCGCAGCAGCCCCCACTCCCGGCGCCGCGTCCAGAGCGCCTTGCGGCCGATCCCCAGCAGGCGCGCGAGCTCGGTCTCGCTATAGCGGTCCTGGTATCGCCCCACCGTCTCGCGGATGTATTCCTCGACCGACAACGGGCGCTCGGGCAAAGGCAACGCGCTGCGGCGGCTGCCGGCGGCCATCATCCCGTCGGACAGCTCCGCGCAGGTGAGGAGATCGGAGTCGGCGAGGATCACCGCCCGCTCGATCAGGTTCTCGAGCTCGCGCACGTTGCCCGGCCAGGAGTGCCGGTCGAGGAAGGCGGCGAGGTCGGGGCCGATGCCGCGGATCTTCTTGCCGAGCTTGCGTCCGTAGACCTCGACGAAGTAGTCCGCGAGCAGCCGCACGTCCTTGCCGCGCTCGCGCAGCGGCGGCACGCGGATGCCGATCACGTTCAGGCGGTAGAACAAGTCTTCGCGGAACCCGCCGCCGCCAACGAGTTCCTCGAGATCGCGATTGGTCGCGGCGACGAAGCGCACGTCGACGTGGAACACGTGCTTGCCGCCGCCGACCGGCCGCACCTCGCGGTCCTGCAGCACGCGCAGCAGCTTCACCTGGAGCGCCGGTGCGAGCTCGGAGATCTCGTCGAGGAACAGCGTGCCGCCGTGCGCCTCGCGGATCAGGCCCTCGGTGGTGTGGGTTGCGCCGGTGAATGCCCCCTTGACGTGGCCGAACAGCTCCGACTCGAGCAGCTCGCTGGGGATCGCGCCGCAGTTGATCGCGACGAACGGCCCCTCGGCGCGGCCGCTCGCGCGGTGGATGCTGCGCGCCACCAGCTCCTTGCCGGTGCCGCTCTCGCCCGAGATGAGCACGTTCGCGTCCGACGGCGCCACCTTGCGCACCAGGTCGTGCACGCGCTTGATGCCCGCGGACTCGCCGATGATGCGGCGGTCGGCGTACGCCTTGCGCAGGCTGCGCTTGAGCAGCACGTTCTCGCGCCGGATGCGCCGTTCGTTCAGCGCCCGCGCCACCGCGTGCAGGAAATCGTCGTTGTTGAACGGCTTGATGATGTAGTCGACCGCGCCGTTGCGCAGTGCCTCGATGGCGCTCTCGACCGACGAGTAGCTCGTCATCAGGATGATCGGGATCTCGCGGTCGACCTCGCGCAGCCCGCGGATCGCGTCGAGCCCCGTGGCATCGGGCAGCTTGAGATCGGTGATGACCAGATCGACGACGCTCGCGTGCACGGCGCGCAGGCCGTCGCGCACCGACCCGGTCATCTCGGTGCGATAGCCCTCGCCCGCGAGCAGGAGCTGCACGACCTCCGAGAGCCCCGGGTCGTCGTCGATGACGAGGATGCGCTCCCGGGACGCGCCCTGGACGCGCTCGGCCGCGACGTTCATGGATGCGCGCCGGTCGTCGCGGCCGGCAGCTCGATCACGAAGCAGGCGCCGCCGCAGGGATGGTTCTCGGCGCGCAGCTCGCCGCCGAGCTCGTTCACGATCTCGCGCGAGATCGTCAGGCCGAGCCCGGTGCCGACGCCGTCGGGCTTGGTGGTAAAGAACGGCTCGAATACGCGGCCGAGGAGCGCGGGCGCGATTCCCGGTCCTGTGTCGCGGATCTCGAGCACCGCGCGTGCACCGCGGCGCGCGCCGGTGACGGTCACCCGGCCTTCCCCGTCCATCGCCTGCGCCGCGTTGAGCAGGACGTTGAACACCACCTGCTCGAGCTGGCTCGGCTGCGCGAGCGCGGCGAGGTCCGGGTCGATCGCCACCTCGACCGCGACCGCCTGCGCGCCGCCGCGGTGGCGGAACAGCGCGGCGGTGTCCTCGACGATCGGCGCCAGCGCGATCGGCTTCAGCGGGCCCTCGCGCACGCGCGAGAAGTCGGTCAGGGTGCGGGTGATCGCGAGCACCCGCGCGATGTTCGACTGGATCGAGGCGAGGCCGCGCTCGAGCATTTCGGGCGAGGCGCCGCGTCGGGACCGCAGGATCTGCACCATCGAGTCGATCGCCGCGAGGGGATTGCTGACCTCGTGGCACACCCCGGCCACCATGAATCCGAGCGAGGCGAGGCGCGTCGTCTGCACATCCTGGAGCGTGCGCTCGGCGAAGGGCGCCTCGTCGACGACCGTGAGCACCGTGCCCCACCGGGTGGGCTGGGCCGTGAGCCGCTCCTGCACGACGGTCCCGTCCGCCCGGCGCGCGACCGGCACGTCGCGCGCGGCGCCGAGGTCGCCGGCGAGCGCGGCGTGGTACTCGGGGAACAGCGCGTCGAACGCGGTTCCGGCCGCGTCCTCGCGCGCGCGCGCGCGCATCGCGGCGCTCGCGTGCAGCACCCGCCCGTCCGGGGCGACGACCATGACCGGCACCGGAAGCGTCTCGAGCACGGCGAGCGGGCCTGCCGCGCGGGGCGCGTCGCGGCGGGTCGCGCCGGTGCTCACCGAACGGGCTCCGGCGCTGCGACCCGGAGCGCGCGCTCGTCGATCGGCAGGCACGCGAGCGCCGCCACCACGCTCGCGCCGATCGCGACGATCCAGACCGCGGTGTAGCTGCCGGTGGTGTCGAACGCGTAGCCGCCGAGCCAGACCCCCGCGAACGCCCCGACCTGATGGCCGAGCCAGGCGATGCTGAACAGCGTCGACAGGTACTGCACGCCGAAGATCTGCGCGACGAGCGAGTTGGTGAGCGGCACGGTGCCGAGCCACGTGAACCCCAGGATGATCGCGAACAGCGCGATGGTCCCGGTCGAGAGCGGCAGCAACACGAACGCGGCGATCGCGATGGCGCGGAGCCAGTAGATGATCCCGAGCAGGTGCTTCTTGCTGTAACGGTCGCCCAGATAACCGCACAGGAACGAACCGGCGACGTTCGCGAGGCCGATCGCCGCCAGCGCGGTCATCCCCTCGAGCGCGGTGCCGCCACGGTCGACCAGGTAGGCGGGCAGGTGGACCATGATGAAGAGCGTCTGGAAGCCGCAGACGAGGAAGCTGCCCGTCAGCAGCCAGAACCCCTTGTGGTTCGCGGCCTCCCGCAGCGCCTGTCCGATCCCCTGCCCACCCGCGTGGGCAGGGGTCGTCCGGCCCGCGAGCGCGGCGGCGAGCGGGACGATCAGGAACGCGGAGGCGGCGAGCACGAGCAGCGCGTTGAACCAGCCGAACTGCGAGATCAGGGTCTGCGAGTACGGCAGCATCGCGAACTGCCCGATCGAACCACCGGCGCCCGCGATGCCGAGGGCGATCGTGCGGCGCGCGGGCGGCGCGCGCCGGCCGACGACGCCGAGCACGACCCCGAAGCTGCACGCGCTCAGGCCGATCCCGATGAGAAGCCCGGTCGACAAGCCGAGTTCCAGGCCGGTGTTCGAGTAGGCCATGAGCACCAAGCCGGCCGCGTAGCAGAGTCCGCCGACGACGAGCACGCGGCCCGCGCCGAAGCGGTCGGCGATCGCGCCGACGAAGGGCTGCGCGAGGCCCCACATCAGGTTTTGCAGTGCAATGGCGGCGGAGAAGGTCTCGCGTCCCCAGCCGAGTGCGCTGCACATCGGCTGCAGGAACAGGCCGAAGCCCTGACGCGTGCCGAGCGCGAGGAACAGGATTGCGCTGGCCGACACCAATACGACCGTTGGCGTGCGCCAACTGCCTTGCCCGGACGTTCCTGAGAGGGCGTTCATGAGGCGGACGAGTCTAGCGGGTTTTCGATGCCCCGGACTCAGCTCGTGAGCCGTCGGTGGATGTCCGCCGCCTTTTCGACCCCCCTGATCTTGAGGTTCGTCCCCTCGGCCCAGCGCGTCAGCTCGAACGCCGCGGCGCAGGCGGCCATGCCGCCGCCGCCGAGGATGTCGATCTCCTCCTCGACGAAATCCTCAGCGGGCCGAATGGCCCGCCAGCTTCACTTCCACCTTCTCCTCCAGGCCGGCATAGTACGCGCGCAGGACCTCGAGCACTTCGGGCCGGCTGAACTCCGCCGGCACCGCGGACCCTTCCGACAGCCACTTGCGCAGCTTCGTCCCCGACACGAGGAGGCGATCGGCATCGTCGTGCGGGCAGGTACGCGCAGACGCCATGCCGCCGCACTTGTAGCACCAGAACGTCCAGTCGATCTTGAGCGGCTCGGTCTCGAGCGCGCCTTTCGGCATCTCGTCGAAGATCCGGTGCGCGTCGAACGGGCCGTAGTAGCTCCCCACGCCGGCATGGTCGCGCCCGACGATCAGGTGCGAGCAGCCGTAGTTCTGGCGGAAGAGCGCATGGAGCAGCGCCTCGCGCGGGCCGGCGTAGCGCATGTCGAGCGGGTAGCCCGCGTGGATCACCGTGTCCTTGCGGAAGTAGCGGTCGATCAGCACGCCGATCGCTTTGGCGCGCACGTCCGCCGGGATGTCGCCGGGCTTGAGATTGCCGAGCAGCGAATGGATCAGCACGCCGTCGCAGGTCTCGATGGCCACCTTCGCGAGGTACTCGTGCGAGCGGTGCATCGGATTGCGGGTCTGGAACGCGGCTACCTTCGACCATCCGAGCGTCCCGAACGCGGCGCGCGTCTGCGCGGGCGTCATGAACAGATCGCCGTAATGCGCGTTGAAGCCGCCGTCCGAGAGCACCTTCACCGGCCCGGCGAGGTTGACCTCGCCCTGCTCCATCACCATCTTCACGCCCGGATGCTCGGCGTCGGTGGTGCGGAAGACCGACCTGCACTCGTGCGCCTTGTCGATCGCGTATTTCTCGGTGACGCGCATGGTGGCGAGGATCGCGCCGTCGTCGGGATCGGCGAGCGCGATCTCCGCTCCGGTCTTGATGCCGTCGGCGGCGGCACGGTCGGCGGACAGCGTGATCGGGATCGGCCAGAAGAGGCCGTTCGCCATCCGGTATTCGTCGCACACCCCCTGCCAGTCGGCATGCGTCATGAACCCGTCGAGCGGCGTGAACCCGCCGATCCCGAGCATGACCAGGTCGCCCTTTTCGCGCGAGCTCACGCGCAGCGCCGGGAGCGAGCGGGCGCGCGTGCGCTCGGCAGCGACCGCGTCACCGTCGAGCTGCAGGGGCTTTAGACGTCCGCCCCCATGGGGGCCAACGAGTCCGGGCATGGGCTTGCTTGCCTCTCGCTAGGGAGGGGCTATTCTGCGCAGCCCCCCCGGAGGCCACAACCCAGACCTTTTGATTGGCCGATCAAGGGGCCTGATTCGCCGAATTGTCATGGCGGGTCGGCAGGTCGCCGGTCGCACCGCTGGTCGCTGCAAAGCGGGCTTGCTAGACTCCGAGGCGCTCGACCCGTCATGGACAAGCAGGCGTTCAAGCCCGATACCCGCTACACCCTCGCGTGCCGCGACGCGCAGGGTCGCGTCCGACCACTCAACGTGTACGTCTACCGCGTGTACGACCAGTTCATGGTCGCCCGCGACGCGGGCGCCGGCGGCCTCGTCCGCAAGGTCGCCTACGACACGGTCGACCGCATCGTCAAGGAAACCGCGGTCGCGCCGGAGGCGCGCTTCTTCCTGCCGGCGGGCGTCCTCGACGAGAAGAACTGGCGCGACCGCAGCGTGATGCAGCACTACGCGTCGGCGCCGGGACGGGGCAAGTGATGGCGCGCGCGGCGACGGAGCCCGCCGAGGCGGCCGCAGGCGATGGCCGGCGCTGGCTCGCGGTGGTCGCCCAGCTGCCGGTCGACGACGCTGCCGGGCGGATGAAGGTCCTGCGCATGCTCGAGACGCTCGGCTGCGCAGTGCTGCGCGAAGGCGTCTACCTGTTGCCGGACAGCGCCGACAGCCGCAAGGGCCTGCAACGGCTCGTCGACTACATCGCGCGCATCCACGGTTCGGCGCACCTTCTCGCCGTCCGCAGCGCCGACGAGGCGCAGACGCGGCAGTTCCGCGGCTTGTTCGACCGCTCGGCCAAGTACCGCGAACTCATCAAGACGGTCGACTCGCTGAAGGCCGGCTTCGGCGTGTCCGACCCCTCCGCGATCCGGCACGTGCTGATGAAGCAGCGTCAGGAGCTCGACGCGATCGGCACGCTCGATTTCTTCGAATCCCCCCTCAAGGCGAAGGCCGAGACCGTGCTCGCCGAAATGGAGGAGAAGATCCACGCGATGATCTTCCCGGACGACGCGCCGCGGTCGCCCGAGGCCGGCGTGGCGCGGTCCAACCGGAGGTACTTCCGCCGCGCGTGGGCGACCCGCACGCCGCTCTTCGTCGATCGCCTCGCGTCGGCGTGGCTGATCCGCCGCTTCATCGATCCCGAAGCGATCATGGTGTGGCTCGACAGCCGCAAGGAGCCGCCCGCGACCGCGGTGAGCTTCGGGTTCGAGGGCGCGACGTTCCGCAACAGCAAGACCCGCGTGACGTACGAAGAGCTCCTCACGAGCTTCAAGTTGCAGAAAAACGTCGCACTGGCGAAGATCGGGCGCATCGTCCACGCGCTCGACGCCAACGACCAAACCGTGGTCGAGGCCGCCGGTGTGGCGACGCTACTGAACGGCGCGAAGCGTCGCGCCGAGAGCGACGACGCGCTGCTCGCGGAGAGCGAGAAGACTTTCGACCTGCTGTACGAGGCGTACTTCGAGGCGCCGGCGAAGGCCTAGCCGCACGCTGCCGGCTACTACTTCTTCTTCTCCTTGATCTCCTCCTGCTGCAGCTTGCGCAGCTCGCGCAGGCGCGCGTCGATCGCCGAGAGCGTGTAGAAGTCGCCGTCGCCCGCCTTCTGCGCCAGCGCGAGCTGGTCCACCGCAGCGGCGAGTCCGCCCTGGAGGTAGTAGCCCTCAGCGAGCGCGAGGTGCTGATCGGTCCGCTTCCCGAGCGCGGCGTAGGACTTGGCGATCATGTTGTAGGCGCGCGCGTCCTGCGGCCGCTGCTTGAGGATCGAACGCAGCACGTCGATCGCCCGCGCCGGGTTGCCGGCCGACTGCAGCACTTCCGCGTACTCGTAGAGCACGCCCAGATTGTCGGGGTAGATCTGGGCGGCCGCGGCGATGATCTTCTCGGCACCCGGCCGGTCGCCGGTGGCCATCCGCACGCGCGTCGCGAGCGTCTCGAACATCGGGTTCTGCGGCCCGCTCTTGCGCAGCAGCCCCACTTCGCGCTCGGCCGCGGGGTATTCCTTGGCGCGCAGCAGCGCCTGCGCGTAGCCGTAGCGCGTGGCCGCCTCGGTCGCGAAGCGCCGCTCGGCAAGCAGCGTCCGGAAGTACGTAACCGCGTCCTCGGGTCGGCCCTCGTCGGCGCGCAGCTTCGCGCGCACCAGCTGGAAGTCGAACGAGTCGGGACGTTGCTTGTACGGCGCGTCCTGCGCGCGGTTTTGCATGTCCGCGATCCGCTCGACCGTGAGCGGGTGAGTGCGCAGGTACACCGGCGCGTTGTTCTCGTACAGGCGCGTGCTCTGCTGCAACCGCGTGAAGAACGAAGACATTCCCACCGGCTCGTAGCCACCATCCTGCAGGATCTGGAAACCGACCCGGTCGGCCTCGCGCTCGAACTCGCGGCTGAAGTTCAGGTACGCCGCCACGGGCGCCGCCTGCGACGCGATCAGGGCGCCTTGCGCCAGCCCCGGGTTCGAGCGCCCCGCCAGGATCGCGAGACCGAGACCGATGAGGCCGAGGGGCGAGAGCTGGTTCTGCGCCTGGAGCTGCCGCGCGAGGTGGCGCTGGAGGACGTGCGCGATCTCGTGCGCGATCACGCCGGCGAACTCGGACTCGGTCTGCGCGCTGACGATCAGGGCACTGTGCACACCGATGAATCCGCCCGGCAGGGCGAACGCGTTGATCATCTTGTCGCGCACCACGAAGAACGTGAACACCTGGCGCGCATCGATGCTGACGGCGACGAGTCGCTGCCCGACGGACTGCACGTACGCCGTGATCTCCGGATCGTCGATGTAGTCCGGATCGCGGCGGATCTCGCGCATGATCTGCTCCCCGATCCTGCGCTCCTGCTGCGGCGAGAGGTCGGCTTGCGCGGTCTCGCCCAGGTCGGGGAGGTTCTGCGCCTGGCCGGGAAGGCCGGGGGCGAGCGCGAGCAGTAGGAAGAGCCAGCTGTATCGCTTCACATTGCCTATGATACCCGCTGGGATCCGGGGTTCCCCGAGGGTGCCTTCAAGTACGGTCGAGGCGCATAATCCGGCCTCATGGCATTCACGCATTTCGACGCGCGGGGCGCGGCCCACATGGTGAACGTCGGCGCGAAGGACGAGACGCTGCGGGTGGCTCGTGCCGCCGGGCGCATCGTGATGCGGCCCGAGACGCTCGCGCTCGTGCGCGCGGGAACGGCCAAGAAGGGCGACGTCCTCGGCGTCGCGCGCATCGCCGCGATCCAGGCCGCCAAGCGCACCGCCGACCTGATTCCGCTCGCCCACCCGATCCCGATCACGCGCGTCGCCGCCGAGTTCGCCGACGCCGACGATCCGCCGGTGGTGACCCTGACGGTCACCGTGGAGACGGTCGGCCGAACCGGGGTCGAGATGGAGGCGCTGACCGCCGTCGCCGTCGGACTGCTGACGATCTACGACATGTGCAAGGCCGCCGATCGTGGCATGCGGATCGAGTCGGTCCACCTGCTGGAGAAGACCGGCGGCAAGTCCGGCAGCTTCGTGGCCGGGTAGGCCCCTCGGGGGCCGGCGGCAGCAAACCGCCATTCGACGGCCTGATCCATGCATCAGTGCATGCCGCTTGGACAGCCATGGGGAACTTCAGTACGCTAGCCGGCCATTGCGAGAGATTCGCGGGAGGAGACGGGAATGGATCGTTCACGGAGGGTCGTACTCAGGGGCGCGGGCGCCGGCGGCGCCCTCGCGGCGGCGCTCGCCGCGGGGTTGCTCAAGCCCGGCAGCGCGCTCGCGGCATGGAACAAGGGCGCATTCGACGCGAAGACCACCGCCGACGCGATGAAGGCGCTCGGGGTGACCAATGCCGTGGAAAGCAAGGAGATCCAGATCCGCGCGCCGGAGATCGCCGAGAACGGCGCGGTCGTCCCGATCGACATCACCAGCACCCTCCCGGGAACGACGAGCATCTCGGTGTTCATCGACAAGAACCCGTTTCCGTACACCGGAACCTTCGACGTTTCGCAGGGCGCGCTGCCGTTCGTGCACCTGCGCGTGAAGATCGGCGAGTCCTCGCCGGTGCGCGTGGTGGTCGCCGCCGGCGGCAAGTACTTCACGACCGCGAAGGACGTGAAGGTCACGATCGGTGGATGCGGAGGCTGAACCCCCTTGGCGCAGTTGCGGCGGACCAGCGAATAGACGACCGGCGGATAGACGACCAGCGGACAGAGGAAGAGGATCCATGGCAGACCCGATGAAGATTCGCGCCACGCTCCAGGGGGACGTCGCCGACGTGCGCGTGCTGATGGCGCATCCGATGGAAACCGGCCAGCGCAAGGATGCGAGCGGCAACGTCGTCCCGGCCCATTTCATCCAGACCATCACCGCCCAGCTCAACGGCAAGACGGTCTTCGCCGCCGACGTGAGCCAGGCGATCTCCCGCAACCCCGTGTTCGCGTTTAAGGTAAAGGGCGCAAAGGCGGCGGACAAGCTCGTCATCACGTGGACCGACAACAAGGGCGACAAGCGGACGGACGAAGTCGCGATCGGCGCCGGTTAGCGCCGGTCGTGCGGGTGTGACGCGACCGCGACGCTGAAACGCGGCGTGAGGCCGTGAGGCCCCGATCGACCATTGGAGGAGCAATGACTAGATTCGCCCTCGTGCGGTGTGCCGTCGCGGCGCTTGCGACGATCGCATGCGCCGCGCAGACCCTGGCCCAGTCCAAGCCGCCCGCCGCGCCGGCCAACCAGAACGATCCCACTGCGGCCGAGTTCGACAAGTTCCGCGAGGTCCTCGAGGAGGACAACCCGGCGGAGCTCTTCGAGGCCAAGGGCAAGGAGCTGTGGTTCGCGAAGCGCGGCCCGAACAACGTGTCGCTCGAGAAATGCGACCTCGGCCTCGGACCCGGCGTCGTCAAGGGTGCGTACGTCCGGACGCCACGCTACTTCGCCGATGCCGGCAAGGTCATGGACGTCGAGCGCCGGATCGTCCATTGCATGGTGACGCTGCAGGGGTTCAAGCTGGAAGACCTCGCGAAGCAGCCGTTCAGCACCGAGACGCGGACCCCCGATCCCGTTTCGCTCGTCACCTACGTCGCCAGCCAATCGCGCGGCATGAAGATCGCCACGCCCCAGAACCGGCCCGAGGAGCGCGAGACCTATGCGATCGGCCGCGAGATCTTCAACTACCGCGCCGGGCCGTACGACTTCGCCTGCGCCACCTGTCACGGCGAGGACGGCAAGCGCATCCGCACGCAGCCGCTGCCCAACCTCACCAAGCCCGCCGAGTCGATCCGCGCCTACCAGGGCTGGCCGGGGTACCGCATGACCGGCGGCGTCATGCACACGCTGCAATGGCGCATGAACGACTGCTTCCGCCAGCAGCGCTTCCCCGCCCCGGACTACGCATCCGACACCATCACCGCGCTCCTGACGTACTTGGCCGTGAACGCGAACGGCCAGGTGTACAAGGGCCCGGGAATCAAACGCTGAACGGAAGGAACCGATCGTGAGAATCCGTACAGCAACGATCCTGAGCGCCGCCGCCGCGCTCGCTGTCGCCTTTCCCGTGTCTGCGGGCGACCCGAGCGCCGAGGCGATGGCGACGATCAAGCGCGACTTCAAGTCGCGGGGCATCGCCACGATCGACCGCGTGAACCAGGACGGCGTGCAGACGCTCTGCAACCGGACCCACGACAAGCCGCCCAAGGACATCGCGGAGCGCCTCGAGAAGGACCAGTTGGCCGGCATCCAGTGGCCGGCCGACGGCAAGCTGCTCGGCGACTGGAAGGCCGGCGAGCAGGTGGCGCAAAGCGGCCGCGGCTTCACGTGGAGCGACAAGCCGGGCGTCACGGGCGGCAGCTGCTACAACTGTCACCAGATCGGACCGAACGAGACGTCCTTCGGCACGATCGGGCCGAGCCTCTACCAGTTCGGGAAGACTCGCGGCTACGGCGCCGACGTGCAGAAGTACGTATACGGCAAGATCTACAACGCAAAAGCGTACAACCTCTGCTCCCTGATGCCGCGATTCGGGTATGTCGGCGCGCTCTCGGCGAAGGAGATCAGGGACCTCGTCGCGCTGCTGATGGACCCGGGCTCGCCCGTGAACAAGTAGCACAACGCCGGTGCAGCGGCGCGAATTCCTCCGGCTCCTCGCCGCCGGCGCTGCCGCCGGGCTCGCGCTCGATGCGCCGGAGGCGCTCGGGCAAGGCTCGACCGACGCCCTTTACCGCGTCCCGAGGTTCGGCAACGTCGCGCTGCTGCACTTCACCGACTGCCATGCGCAGCTCCTGCCGATCTACTTTCGCGAGCCGAGCGTCAACATCGGCGTCGGCACGGCGGCGGGCCAGCCGCCACATCTCGTCGGCGAGCATCTGCTCAAGGCATTCGGCATCAAACCGGGCACGGACGAGGCGTACGCGTTCACCTTCCTCGACTTCGAGCGTGCGGCGCGGACCTACGGCAAGGTCGGCGGGTTCGCGCATCTCGCGACGCTGGTGAAGCGCTTGCGCGCCGAGCGGCCTGGTGCGCTGCTCCTCGACGGCGGCGACACCTGGCAGGGCTCCGGACTTGCGCTGTGGACCAAGGGCTCGGACATGATCGAGGCCCAGAAGCTCCTCGGCGTCGACCTCATGACGGCGCACTGGGAGTTCACCTACGGCGAAAAGCGCATGAAGGAGGCGGTCGAGAAGGAGCTCGGCGGGATCGAATTCCTGGCGCAGAACGTGAAGACCACCGACTTCGGCGACCCGGTGTTCAAGGCGTCGACGACCCGCTCGATCAACGGCGTGCCGGTGGCGATCATCGGCCAGGCATTCCCCTATACGCCCATCGCGAACCCGCGACACTTCATCCCCGAGTGGACGTTCGGCATTCAAGAGGAGGAACTGCAGAAGAACGTGGACGCGGTCCGGGCGAAGGGCGCGCAGGTCGTGGTGCTGCTCTCCCACAACGGGATGGACGTCGATCTCAAACTCGCCGCGCGGGTGCGCGGCATCGACGCGATCCTCGGTGGCCATACGCACGACGGCGTGCCGCAGCCGACGCTCGTAAAGAACGCCGGTGGCCAGACGCTGGTCGCGAACAGCGGATCGAACGCGAAGTTCCTGAGCGTGCTCGACCTCGACGTCAAGGCGGGCAAGGTTGCCGACTTCCGCTACCGCCTGTTGCCGGTGTTCGCGAACCTGCTGCCGGCCGACGCCGAAATGGACGCGTTCATCAAGCGCGTGCGCGCGCCTCACGCGGCGCGGCTCGGCGAGCGACTCGCATCGACCGAGGGTCTGCTCTATCGCCGCGGCAACTTCAACGGCACGTTCGACCAGCTCATCCTCGACGCGATGCTCGCGGTGAAAGGCGCCGAGATCGCCTTCTCGCCGGGCTTCCGCTGGGGAACGACGGTGCTGCCCGGAGGCGACATCACGCTCGAGCACGTGCTCGACCAGACCGCGATCACCTATCCCCAGTGCACGGTCAGCGACCTCAGCGGCGCGCGGATCAAGGAGGTGCTCGAGGACGTCTGCGACAACCTCTTCAATCCCGACCCGTACCTGCAGCAGGGCGGCGACATGGTGCGCGTCGGGGGGATGACGTTCACCTGTACGCCCGCCGCGAAGATGGGGAGCCGCATCAGGGACATGCGACTCGGCGGGAAGCCACTGGCGCCGGACAAGACCTACAAAGTCGCCGGCTGGGCGCCCGTGGCCGAAGGCGCACAGGGCGAGCCGATCTGGGACGTCGTCGTGCGCTACCTGAAGGACAAGAAAGTGGTGGTGCCGCGCAAGCTTAACCTGCCGCGGCTCGAGGGCGTCGCCAGAAACCCGGGCCTGGCGTAGCCGGACCGCCCGCTTCCCAAAAGAAACGGGCGCCCGCAGGCGCCCGTTCCGAGTCGCGTCTCTTGCGAGATGCGCGCTTAGCGGCAGCTACCCGGCATGAACTTGCTCGGCGTGCCCTGGCAGGTCCAGGCCACCGTGGAACCCGTCCACGACGGGGTCAGAACCACCGTCACGATCGTACCGACCGACGTGCTGCCGCCGTCGCCGCCGACGGTGACCACGCCGGCGTCGGTCACGTTACCGCTGGTGACCTTGCCGTAAGTGATGATCGTCAGGCCCGCACCCGCCGAAGCCGTCCCGCCGTCCACCTGGGCCTTCTCGGTCGCCGCCGTGCGCTGCGCGCTCGCCGCGAGAACCAGTTCCGAGACCTTCGCGCGGATCGTGTAGTCCTGATACGCCGGCAGCGCAACCGCGGCCAGAATCCCGATGATCGCAACCACGATCATCAGTTCGATCAGGGTGAAGCCCTTTTGAATCGTCCTCATGCAGCAACCCTCTCAAGTGGTGCTTCTCGTATCCAGCAGCGGAGTGCTGCTCTACGGGTACGTGCAGGATCCATGCCGCTTTGTTGCCTCACGTTGCCCACTCGATACAGCGCGTTGATTCGATATGCTTCTATTTTCTTCCCATGGGAGGCGTGCGGGCCAAGCGTGACAGATATCACGCGACGCGGGCGTGCTCACACGCCGAGAGGTGTCCGCTGGGGTCACTTTGCGCCGCAGCACGCGCCCCGCAGGGCCATCGCGTAAAGTCCCCCCCAAAGAAAAACGGGCGCCCGCAGGCGCCCGTTCCGAGTCGCGTCTCTTGCGAGATGCGCGCTTAGCGGCAGCTACCCGGCATGAACTTGCTCGGCGTGCCCTGGCAGGTCCAGGCCACCGTGGAACCCGTCCACGACGGGGTCAGAACCACCGTCACGATCGTACCGACCGACGTGCTGCCGCCGTCGCCGCCGATGGTGACCACGCCGGCGTCGGTCACGTTACCGCTGGTGACCTTGCCGTAAGTCACGATCGTCAGGCCCGCACCCGCCGAAGCCGTCCCGCCGTCCACCTGGGCCTTCTCGGTCGCCGCCGTGCGCTGCGCGCTCGCCGCGAGAACCAGTTCCGAGACCTTCGCGCGGATCGTGTAGTCCTGATACGCCGGCAGCGCAACCGCGGCCAGAATCCCGATGATCGCAACCACGATCATCAGTTCGATCAGGGTGAAGCCCTTTTGAATCGTCCTCATGCACTTCTCCTAAGAGTTGTTGAGTTCCCCAAGTCGCAGCAGCAGTTCACCGCTACGCTCCCCTAAAAGCAGCGTCCGTGCCATCGCCTGAACCCGTTGCGCTACAAAAATAACACTATGTTTTAAAAGACATTTATTGATATAGGCGATGGCGCACTCGAGAAAAGGCGCAGGAAGTCACGCATGGCGTACCGGGCGCCGGTTGCGCGGGTGACGCGGAGCGTCAGGTTTTTCCGGCTAGCCGTCGGCGGGAATAAGGCCCTGCACCGCCGCGCCGATTTCGGCGATCGGCCCGCGCCACTCGCCGACGTCCTTCTGCCGGAACAATTTCACGGACGGGTACCAGGGCATCGCGTCGCCTACGAGGCCGTAGCGCCACTCGGGAGAGAACGGAACGATTACGTACACCGGGCGGCCGAGGGCGCCGCCTAAGTGGACGACCGCCGTGCATACCGAGACTACGGCGTCGAGCGCGCATACGAGCGCTGCCGTCTCGTCGTAGTCATCGATCGCGTCCTGCCAGTGATGGATCGCGAGCCCGGTTTCGCCCCGGAGCGCGTCCACTTCCTCCGGCGCGTCGCGGTGGTACTGCAGGCTCACGAACGTCGCGCCCGCCAGTTCGAGCACCGGCCGCCAGTCCCCGAGCGAGATCGAGCGGAGGCGCCTGCGGGTGCGGATCGTGCCGCCCCGCCACGAGATGCCGATTTTCGCGCCGGGGCCGAGCGCGTCGAGCCGCTCGCGCCAGTGGGCCACGCGCCCGGGATCCGCGCGCAGGTAACCCGTATGGGGCGCGAAACTCTCGGCACTTCGGCGCACATGGCTTGCCGCCGTACCGCATGCCGCCTGCAGGTCGATGTGCGGTGCGCCGTCCAGCCAGTCGGCCGGCTCCCCCTGATCGCGCCCGAACACGGCCGCCTCGGGGAACGAGCGCGCAAACAGCTTCTCCAGCTTCGGCGAGCACTCCAGCACCAGGCGCGCACCGCGCGCCGCGAGTTCCCGGTAGCACGATGCGAACATGATCTCGTCGCCCAGCCCCTGCTCGGCGTAGACGAGCAGCGACTTGTCGCGCAGCGCGCCGCCGGTCCACTCCGGGAAGCGGAACGGTCGCGGCACGCTGTCCGGGCTCTTCCAGCGCAGGTCGTAGAAGTCCCAGGCGTGCGCCCAGTCGCGACAGAGGAGCCGCGCGCAAGTGATGTTCCACTTCGCCTCGTCGTCGAGTCCGGGGTCGCTGCCCAGGACCCGCTCGAAGCACTCGATCGCCCGCTCCGGCTCGCGCAAGTCCAGCGCCACGATCCCGAGCTGGGTAAGCGCCGAGATGTACGCGGGGTCCACCGCCAGCGCCCGTTCGAACGCCGCTCGCGCGTCGCCGTAGCGTCCCAGGTCGCGGTAGACCTGCCCCAGGCGCGTCCACAGCTCGGCCGAGGGCGCGATTGCGATCGTGCGCGCGAACGCCGCTTCAGCGTCCTCGAGCCGATACAGCGCCTGCAGCGCGCGCGCGCGCCCGGCAAGCGCCTGCGCATGATCGGGCGCGTGCTCCAGCGCTCCGGAAAACACCCGCTCCGCCTCGCTCCACTCCCGGCCCTCCAGATGCGCGAGCCCGAGATTCACCCGCGCAGCCACCAGCTCCGGCCGATGGTGGATCGCGAGCTGCAGCGTCTCGATCGCCTCCTCGATGCGCCCGGCGCGCAAGTACGCCAGCCCCAGGTTGCTCTGCACCGCGGCCTTGTCAGGCTCCAGATTGGCGGCGCGCTCGAGCCAGGCGAGCGCCTCGGCCGTCTCCCCGTGCGCCAATGCAAGCACCCCCGCGAATTCCAGCGCGGGCCCGTATTCCGGATTGGCCTCGAGAGCGCGTGCGAGCGTACCGCGCGCCTCCCCGGCTCGTCCCTCCGCATGCAGCGCGAGCGCCAGGCCGTGCGCCGCGGCCGGATCGGTCGGCGCGCGCGACAACACCCGCTCGAACACGCCCCGCGCCGCTGCCGGCGCCCCGCCCGCGAGATGCGCAAGCCCCAGACTCAGGAGCGCACCGCCGTGCTCCGGCTCGCGCGCGAGCACCTCCTCGGCCAGCGCGCGTGCCTGGCGTACTTGCCCGCTCCCGCGCAGGGCCTCGCCCAGCTCCAGCGCAAGCGCGGCATCCAATGGCCGCAGCGCTTGCGCCCGCTCGAGGTACCGCACCGCGTCGGGAACGAGCCCCGCCCCGGCAAGCAGCCGCCCGCAGTGCGCCAGCACCGCCGGATCCTCAGGCGCCGCCTGCGCAGCGCGCTCCAGGTGCGCACGCATCGCACTCATCTCGCGTGCGTTCAACGCCGCCTGCGCCCGCTCCAGCGCGCGCCGCGCCGCCGCCCCGGTCGCCCCACTCCCCACCCAGTCGCGTAAGCGCGAGAACATCAGACCAACCGGGCCGCCGCTTGAGCCATCACCTCGCCCCACTCCCCGGCCACCCGTTGTCGCAACAGACGCACGCTCGGGTACCACACCATCCCCTCCCCCTCCAAACCGTATCGCCATTCGGGCGCGGAGGGCACCAGGGCAAGCACCGGCTGGCCAAGCGCCCCAGCCAGGTGAACGCTTGCGTTGCACGCACTCACCATCACGTCGAGAGCGCATATGAGTGCGGCTAGATGCTCGACATCCTGCTGCACTTCGGGCCAGTGATGCACGTTGCGGCCGGGTACGAGCCGGCGCAGCGCGGCGAGGTCATCGTCCACCGGACCGTGCTGGAGGCTCACCAGGCAGAGATCGTCGCGCTCGAAGAACGGTCCCCACGCGGCCGCAGGAATCGTGCGCACTGCGGCCCGCGTC
The DNA here is from genome assembly GCA_963747775.1 of uncultured beta proteobacterium. Taxonomy (GTDB): domain Bacteria; phylum Pseudomonadota; class Gammaproteobacteria; order Burkholderiales; family SG8-39; genus JAGVSZ01. The sequence continues at coordinate 278,818 of CAVVGT010000006.1, read as the reverse complement.
TTTGCGACGCCGCCGCGCCACGCGATCCCGACACGCACGTGCCCCCCGAGTGCGGCGAGCCGGTCCCGATAGTCCGTGATGAGCCTTGGATCGGCGCGCAGATAGCCCCGATGCGCCGGGAACTGTCCGACCGCAGTCCGAAAGCGCAGCGGAAGGCTGCCCGCCGGGACCTGCAGGTCGATCTCGCCTGCTTGAGCGAGCCACGGATGTTTGCGCCGCAGCCGCCCGGCGAACACCGCGGCCGCAGGGAACGACCGGGCGAACAGGCGCTCAAGACGCGGATCGCATTCGATCACGCAGCGCCGCGCTTCGGCCCCCAGATCCGGGAAGCAGCTTGCAAACATGATTTCGTCGCCCAGGCCCTGCTCGGCGTAGGCGAGCACGGACTTGCCGGCGAAACTCGCGCCGTCCCACTCCGGAAACGGCAGCCCGCGCGACGGCCACTCGGCGGTCCGCACACGCGCGGCGTAGTCCATCCAGCCGCCCGCGAAGTCGCCGAGTGCGAGGCGGTGCATGCCGCGAGCAAGCTTGATCTCGGGCGACTCGGGCTTCGACGCGAGCGCGGCGTCAAATTCCTGCGACGCCCGGTCGGTCGCGCCGGCGTCCGCGAGCACCTTTGCGAGCGTCGTGCGTGCCTCGGGGTTATCCGGCGCGGTACCTACGAGTGCCTTGAGGGCGTCCAGGCATTCACCCGCTCGGCCCAGTTCGCGCAGGACGTTGGCAAGGTTGACTACCGTGCTCGCGTCGCCGCTCGACAAGGCACGCGCGCGCTGCAACGCGGCCGCCGCCTCGTCCAATCGATCAAGGTCGCGAAGGCACAGCGCATAGTTGTTGAGGTGCCCCAAGTCATCGGGCTGGGCGCGCAACGACGCTGCGAAGTGCCCCAACGCCTCGCGCGTCTTGCCGCGCAACCGCAATGCGAGGCCAAGGCTCGCGTGCGCCTCGGCCGAGTCCGGGCGCGAGGCCAGGAGGGTGCGCAGCACTGCCTCCGCGTCGAGCGGCCGCGCCGATTGCAGCAGGAGCCCGGCGAGGTCGACGCCCGCGATCTCAAATCCCGGATCGATCTCGAGCGCCTTGCGGAGCGCGTCCTCCGCAGCCGCGATGTCTCCGGCGGCGCCCAGCGCGCGGGCGAGGACATAAAGTGCCTCGGGATCGCGCGGCGACGCAGCGACGGCGGCGCTCGCGATCCGAACGGCTTCCGCGTGATCGCCGGCTTCCCGGACAAGGTGCGACAACAGCAGCTGCGTGCCGACGTTTGCAGGATCCGCCTCGAGGGCGAGCCGCACGAGCCGCAGGGCCTCGTCCGACTGTCCGCGCTCGTGCGCGTCGATCGCCGCCCGCGAGATAGCGCCCGCGCCCCCTCGGGCGCGGCGGCCTTGCGCCACGCTGGCGAGGAGATTCCTCAACATCGCGTGAGCGGGCCGGACCGGGCCTTCAGCCGCTGACCGCTGCGGGCGTCGGGCGCGACTCGCGCTGGACGGCGCTCAGCATCCGGTCACGCTCGCGGCGCCACTCGTCCGCGAAGGGACAGTCGCGGTACGCGTCGAAATAGGGCCCGCCGAGCGTGTAGTGAACCAGGGAGACGTCGGTGGTGTGGTCGTCGTAGCCGACAAGATGGTTCCAACGGTGCGGCAACGCGCCGATGAGCGCCTCGTCCGCGAGCCACTTGAACTGGTGCAGCTCGAGCCCGCTGGCGGCGTTCACGTACTCCGGCGTCAGCGCCCGGCAGCGCGCGTTGTTGAACAGCATCACGCTCGACCAGTTCTTCTTCGGGTATGCGGTCTGCGGCTGGCCGAGGAACTTCACGGCCTCGCGGGGCCGGTGGTCGTGCTTCACCACCATGACCGCGCAGCGGTCGTCCCGCAGCGCCCAGAGCCGCGCGATGTCGTCCAGCACCAGCATGTCGCAGTCGGTAAACAGGCTCCAGCCTTCGTAGCCGGACAGGTAGGGCGTGAGGAAGCGGGTGAACGCGAAGTCCGTCGACTGCAGCGAGTGCCGCTCGCGCGTGAAGATGCCCCGCAGCTGCGAGAGCATGAGCGGCGTCACGCTCACCGGCGCGCTCGCCCGGGCGTAGATGCTGTGCGCGAGGACGCTGAAGGCGGACGCTTCGCGCGGATCGTAGCCGATGAAGACGCGGATCATGTCGAGACCTCGCTGGAATAGAACCGCTGCTCGACCCTGCGGCCGCTTCCGTCCGTGGTCAGCACGTGCGCCGAAAGCTCCCACATCACGCCGGGGAACTTGGACGCTACGCGGCGGAAGAGGTCGAGCCACCACTCCGGTGCTCGCACCGTGCAGTGCGCGTTTTCGCCCGTCGGGAGCCGCTTCATCGCCGGATAGCACGCCACGTTCGCGTACACGAATTTCTCGGCGTAGGCGAAGATCTCGGCCACGATCCACGGCAGATCGTCCTCGGGGCAATGCTCGAGCACATCGGTGCAGATCACCCCGTCGAACGGGCCCAGCGGGAGCGCCGAGTACTTTGCGTAGCTGGGGTCGTAGCAGTGGACGTAGTCGATGCCCCAGTAGTCCACGATGGTCTCGACGACCTCGCCGGTCGCGAGCTTGACGTTGCGCGCGTCGTACTGCTGACCCTTGCCGCTGCCGTAATCGAGCACGCTGAGCGCCCCGCTCCGCTCGACGAGGACTTTGATGTGGTGCGCCTCGGGCGGCAAGCTGATTCCGGGAAAGGTATTCTCCGGCGCGACGTTGAGGAACTTCTCGCCCTCGGTGTGCATCGTGCGGTACAGCTCGACGAGCTCCCGATAGCGGGGACTGGGGTTTGCGCGGGTGAACATCGTATCTGCCATGCGTTAAACCTCTTAACCTTATAGGGGCGGTGCGTAGGCGGCGAGTTCATTTGTCACGCGTTGCAGGAGCCCGCCCCACGCTCCCGGTGACGCTTGCCGCAGAACGCGTACCGAGGGATACCACGGCATCCGCTCCCAGTACAGCCCGTAGCGCCACTCCGGGCTGTAAGGCGCCATCACCCAGACCGGGCGCCCGAGCGCGCCGCCGAGATGGATCACCGCCGTGCAAACGCTCACGGTGAGATCCAGCGCACACAGGAGCGCCGCGGTCTCGTCGTAGTCGTCGATCGCCTCCGGCCAGTGGTGCGTCGTAGCGCCGGTGGTCGCCGCGAGCGCGTCGATCTCTGCAGGTGTCGCGTCGTACTGCAGGCTGACCCAGTGGGTGTTCGGCGTTCGCAGCATTCCGGCGAGCTCCCCGGGCGCAGGCGAGCGCAGCTTCCGGCGTGTCTTGGCGGTCCCGCCGCGCCAGGAGAGGCCGACTTTCCGCCCGGGGCCGAGAGCGGCCAGCCGCGAACGCCACGCCGCCACCTTCGCGGGATCGGCCCGGAGATAGCCGTGGTGACTCGGGAAATCGGCGCTGCTGCGCCGGAATCGCTGCGGCAGGCTGCCCAGCGGCACATAGGACGCAAGGTCGGGGTAGTCCCGGAGCCACGTTGGATCGTCGAGCTGGCTGCCTGCCCGGATCGTCGCCTCCGGGAAGGAACGCCGGAAGATCGGCGCCAGCTTCGCGTGGCACTCGACGACGCAGCGGGCGCCCAGCGCGAGCACATCGGGAATGCACGAAGCGAACATGATCTCGTCGCCAAGCCCCTGCTCCGCTGCGAGCAGCAGCTGGCCCGACGGCACCGACCGACCGTCCCAGCGAGCCACGGGAAACGCGCGTTGCGGCACGTCCTCCGAGCGCAGTCGCAGATCGTAATCCGGCCAGGCCTCCGCGAAGCGCCCGACGAGCAGCAGGGCGAGCGAACGGTGCCAGCGCGCGAACACATGCTCCGAGTCGCGTGCGATGGCGCGATCGTACGCGGCGATCGCCTCCTCGACTCGGCCCAGGTCCTGCAGCGCGATGCCGTAGTTGCCGAAAAGGTCGGCGCGTTCCCCGCCGGCGCGGATCGCGCGCTCGAAGAACGCGGCGGCGCGGCCGGCGTCCAAATCCCGTTTCAGGAAGATAAAACCTTGCGCCTCGAGCGCAACCGCGGAGTCGGGGTTCGCGGCGAGCGCGCGCTGTACGTGCCGCTCGAAGCGCTCCCAGAGCCCCGCGTCCCGCGGCGCGAGCGCGCCATACGCCCCGAGCGCGGCCGCGAGCGTCCGGTCGCGGCTCAGCGCTTCGTCGAGGCAGGTCGCGGCCTCGGAAGCGTCGCCGCGCGCCGCGAGCGCGAGGCCGAGATTGCACCAGACCGCCGGCTGTGCGCGATCGAGCGCGAGCGAGCGCCGGTATTCCTTCGCGGCGGCCGCGGGGTCGCCCGAAAGCTGCAGGACATTGCCCAGATCGGCACGGATCCCCGCGCCATCGCGCGTCGCGACGCCGCGCATGAGCACGGCACGCGCCTCGGCGAAGCGCCCACTCATTCCCAACGCCTGACCCAGCAGGTGGAGCGCCTCAAAAGCGGCATCGGAGCCCGCCGCGCGCGGAGTGAGCAGGCCGATCGCCGCCCCGACCTGTCCGTTGGCGATGGAGGCGCGCGCGGAGGATAACCAAACGGGCTCGGGGGGCGGCTCAGCGTCCCCTCGAGTGCGGCCCAACAGCCGCTTCAGCAGTCGCCCGAGCACGGCAGCCGAACTGGCACGGTGTGGAAAGTGGTGCCCATTCTCGATAGAAGCGGCGGAAAACCGCGAAATCTTACCCGGAGGTTCTCATCGCGGCGCGCCAGATTGGCGCTGAAGCGTAAGCCAGATGCTAAACTGCTTCAATAGGTTGGGTCGCATCCCTAAAGCGACCTGCGCACAAATAGGGGAATTCCATGGGGCTCTTCTCGTTCTCGGGCGGCGCGATCGCGGGTTTCGCGAAGGAGCTTGCCGAAACCGTCGCCAAGCGCTATCCGCCCTCGCTCGACATCAGCCCCGAGAAGCGCGTGTCCGAGGCGCGTCTCACCCGAGTGCTGGAGGAGACGCTCGCGAAGGGGGCGGAATTCCAGCGCGAGCACAAGCTCGGCATGTTCGGGAAGGCAAAGCTCGCCAACGAGTTCAAGTGGCAGCTCAAGGAACTCGGCTACAGCGAGAAGTTCGTCGACATCGCGACCGAAGGGCTGATGGTCTACATCACCCGCGGCGCAGCGCCCGCGGATGCGGCCTCCGGGTCCAATAAGTCCTGATCCCGGGCGGTATCGAACGTGGAGGGCGTGCGCGAGGTCCAGCATCACGGCATCCGGATCCGCTTCGCGACGCCGAACGCCCACACCGCGTGGCGGGTGGACACCCTCTTCACCAAGGAACCGGACACGATCGAATGGCTCGACGCGCTCGGCGCCGACGATGTGCTGCTGGATGTCGGGGCGAACGTGGGGATGTATTCGATCTTCGCCGCGAAGGTCCGCGGCACGCCGGTCCATGCCTTCGAGCCGGAATCGCAGAATTACGCGGTTCTGAACCAGAACATCATGCTCAACGAGATCGACAAGACCGTCGCGGCGTACTGCGTCGCATTGTCGGATCGCGTGGGGTTCGATCGGCTGTACTTAAGCGAGTTCGTGGCCGGAAGCTCGTGCCACAGTTGGGGAGCGCCGCTCGACTTCCACAATCGCCCGCGCGGCTCGCCGTTCGCCCAGGGCTGCTTCTCGACGACCATCGATGCAGTGGTGGCGAGCGGCGCGATGCCGGCCCCGACGCACATCAAGATCGACGTCGACGGGCTCGAGCACGCCGTGCTGGCGGGCGCGCGCGAGACGTTGCGCAACCCGGGGCTGCGCTCCGTGCTCGCCGAAATCAACACCAACCTCGATGAGCACTGGGGCATCGTCGATCTGATGCTCGAGCACGGGTTCGACTACTCGCAGGACCAGGTCGAGCGCTCGCAGCGCCACGAGGGTACTTTCAAAGGCGTGGGGAACTATGTCTTTCGACGCTGAGAATCACGTCCTCTACCGGATCGCCAACGCGGCGCTCCTGTCCTATCCGTTTCCGCATTTCTTCGTTGAGTCCGTCTTCCCTGAGGATTTCTACGCCGAGCTGCGTGCCCGACTGCCAGAGGCGGCCGCATACACCAGGCTAGACGAGACCGGCACCGTCAGCAAGGGCACCTACCAGGAGCGTTCGGTCTGCTCGCTGCTCGACCTCGAGGAACAGGAGGCGACGCGTAATGCCGGCTCGTTCTGGGCAAACCTGAACAGCTGGCTGATGTCGGAGCGGTTCGCGCACCTCGTGGCCGGCAAGTTCCGAGACGGCATCGTCGCCCGCTACGGCGCGGACGCCGAGCTGAACATGCACATGGACTGCCGCTTGGTGCGCGATCTGACCCGCTACGCCATTTCCCCGCACACCGATACGCCGGCCAAGCTCGTCTCGCTGCTGTTCTATCTGCCGCCCGACGAGCGGCTCGCCCACCTGGGGACGTCGGTCTACGCGCCCAAGGACCCGGACATGCGGGTGAACCCGAACGTCCACCTGCCGTTCGACGCGTTCAAGAAGGTGATCACGATGCCCTTCAAGCCGAATTCGCTGTTCGGCTTTCTTCGCACCGACCGATCGTTCCACGGCGTAGATCAGATCAACGACGAAGCGGTCGTGCGCGACCTGCTGCTCTACAACATCTACGTGCCGAAGGGCGCGGCCTCCGCGAAGGCAGCGGCAGGCGGGGAGTCCACGGTGACGGAGGGGGCGGCGGAAGCGACCGCATCGGCCGGCGGCTCCGGCCTGTGGCCATGGCGTCGCCGCAAGTGAGCGGTCCGGCGACCGGCGACTGACCGGCTCTCAGGGCACGTAGCCGGGGATCTTCGCCTCGTCGACGGCGTCGATCTGCTCGGCGTCGAGAAACTGCTCGGCGTACTTGACGTACACCTTCCTGCGGACGAAGACATCGAAGAGATCCGGATCGATGTGGCCGTTCAGCTTGAACTTGCCGAGGATGTGCAGCGACTCGGAGAGCGTCTTGCCCTTCTTGTAGGGGCGGTCCTTGGCGGTGAGCGCCTCGAAGATGTCGGCGATTCCCATCACGCGCGCCTGCACCGACATCTGCTCGCGCCGGAGCCCGCGCGGGTAGCCCTTGCCGTCCATGCGCTCGTGGTGCCCGCCGGCGTACTCCGGAACGTTGCGCAGGTGCTTCGGCCAGGGCAGCGCCTCGAGCATGTTGATCGTGGAGACGATGTGGTGGTTGATGATCTCGCGCTCCTCCTGGGTGAGCGTGCCGCGCTGGATCATCAAGTTCTTCAGCTCGTCGTCGGTGAGGAAGTTGGCGGTGTTGCCGAGCGGATCGCGCCACTTGTACATGAGCCCGATCTGCTGGACGCGCTCCTGGTCGTCCTTCGACATCGACTCGCTGCCGATGTTGCAGCGACGCAGGAACGTGCCGTCCTCATCGATCTGACGCAGCGTGTCGCGCAGCTCCTCGTCGATCTGGTAAGTGCGCTCGCGCCGGGTGATCTCGTCGACGCCCGAAGTGCGGGCGAGATCCAGCTTGCGGTTGAGCGCGTCGATCTCGGCATCGCGCTTGAGCACCTCGAAGCGGGTGTCGATGAGGTGGATGCGGTCGTAGATCGTCTCGAGTTTCGTCGCCTTGTCGACCACGTGCACCGGCGTGGTGATCTTGCCGCAGTCGTGCAGCAGGCCGGCGATGCGCAGCTCGTACCGGTCCTTGTCCGTCATCGCGAATTCGGCGAGCGGCCCGTCGCTGGTGTCGTTCACCGCCTCGGCGAGCAGCATGGTCAACATCGGCACGCGCTGGCAGTGTCCGCCGGTGTAGGGCGACTTCTCGTCGATCGCCTCGTTGATCATCCGGATGAACGACTCGAACAGGGTCTCGAGCTGGACGATCAGCGCCCGGTTGGTGAGCGCGATGGCGGCCTGGGACGCAAGCGACTCGGCCAGCCGCTGGTCGGAGTGCGAGAACGCGACGATCCCGGCCGAGACCGGGTCCTGGCAGTTGATGAGCTGGAGGACGCCGATGATCTCGCCCTCGTGGTTGCGCATCGGCACCGTGAGGAAGGACTTGGAACGGTAGCCCGTCTTCTGGTCGAACTGGCGCGTCCCGGAGAAATCGAACCCGACCTCGGTATAGGCGTCGGCAATGTTGACGGTCTGGCCGGTGAGCGCGGCGAATGCGGCCACCATCGACGTATTCGGGTCGTTGTCGATGTAGAGGCGAATCGGATAGAACGGGATCGCATTGCCGGTGGTCCCGCCCATGGCGATGTCGAGCGAGGCGGTACGCACGATCTCGAAGCGTAGCTGCTGGCTCACCCCCTCGTTCTCGATCAGGTACAGCGTCCCGCCGTCGGCCCGCGTGATCGTCTTGGCCGCGATCAGGATCTTCTCGAGCAGCGCGTTGAGATTCTTCTCGAGCGAGAGCGCCGCGCCGATCTCGTTGAGCTGCTCGAGCCGGCGGAGCCAATCCTCGGTCTCGGCCGCGCGGCGATCGCCGGGTCGGGCCGCCACGGACTGGGGAAGGCTGCTCATCGGGCGCGATCCGGCTACTTGATGCAGACGGCGCGCACTTGCGCGAAGTCGGTGGCGCCCTGCATCACCTTCTCGATGCCGTCCATCTTCAGGGTGCGCATCCCCTCCTCGAGGGCGGTGGCGAGGGTCTCGGCGACGCGCGCGTGCTCCTGGATGTGCTTCTTGATCGCGTCGGTCCCGACCAGCAGCTCGTGCAGGCCCAGGCGCCCCTTGTAGCCGGTGTTCGAGCAGGCGTCGCAGCCGGCCTTCTTGTAGAGCGTGAGCTGCCCCTTGTCGTCGGCGTAGGTCTTGACCAGATCCTTGTAGACGCGCTCGTATCCGGCTTTCGCGTCCTTCTTGAACTCCGCGGTGTTGAGCAGCTCCTGGCAGTATTCCTGCAGGAGCATCTTGACCTCGTCGGGCGCCGGGTTGTACGGCTGCTTGCACTTGCCGCAAAGCCGCTTCGCGAGCCGCTGCGCGAGGATGCCCACCAGCGCGTCGGCGAAGTTGAACGGGTCCATCCCCATGTCGAGCAGCCGGACGATCGACTCCGGGGCGCTGTTAGTGTGCAGCGTGGCGAACACCAGGTGGCCGGTGAGGGAGGCCTCGATGCCGATCGAGGTCGTCTCCTTGTCCCGCATCTCGCCGACCATGATGATGTCCGGATCGCACCGCAGGAACGCTTTCATGATCATCGGGAAATCGAGGCCGGCCTTCTTGTTGATCTGCACCTGGCGCAAACCCTTCTGCGTGATCTCGATCGGATCCTCCGCAGTCCAGATCTTGGTGTCCGGCGTGTTGAGATGTCCGAGCACCGAGTGCAGCGTGGTCGTCTTCCCGGAACCGGTCGGCCCGCAGCAGAAGAACAGGCCGTACGGCTTCTCGATCACCTCCTTGAGCCGCGGCAGGTTGTGCGGTGTGAGACCCAGCTTGTCGAGCGGAATCGGCTCGCCGGCGGCGAGGATGCGCATGACGATGTCCTCGACCCCGCCCTGCGTCGGAATGGTCGCGACCCGGAGCTCGATGTCGAGCGGCCCGAACTTCTTGAACTTGATCTTCCCGTCCTGCGGCTTGCGGCGCTCGGAGATGTCGAGGTCGCACATGATCTTCAGCCGCGCGACCAGCGCGTTCCGGTACGACGCGGGCACCTCGATGTAGGGCACGAGCGAGCCGTCCTTGCGGAAGCGGACCTCGGTCTTGGCCTTCCCCGGATAGGACTCGATGTGGATGTCGGAAGCGCCCTGGTGGTATGCGTCGACGATGACCTTGTTCACCAGCTTGACGAGCTCGTTGTCGGCGGCCGCGTTCAGGTCGTCCGCGGTCGGCCCTCCCTCCTCGCCGTCGTCGCCCAGCCCCTCGAGCAGGTCACCGATGTCGCCGAGGTCGGTGTCGGCGCCGAAGAACAGGTTGAGCGTGTCGCGGAACTCGCGCTGCGTCGTGACGCAGTAGGTGATCTTGCTGTTCTTCGGGAAGATGTTGTTGACGATCCGCGAGCCCTTGGTGCGCTCGGGGTCGAGGCACATGACGAGCAGGCCCTTGGTGTTTTCCTCGAGCGGCACCCAGCCGTGTTCCTGGACATACTCCCGCTTGAGGTTCTTCAGGAGATCCATCGGCTTGATGCGGTCGGGCTTGAACGGCTCGTAGTTGACGCCGAAGTACTTCGCCAGTGCCCCGCCGATCGAGTTGACCTTGACGCTCATCTCCTCGATCAGCACCGTCTCGACGTCGATCGACTTCTTGCGCGCGGTGCGGCCCGCGTTGTCGAGCTCGGCCGCGGTGATCACCGCGTCGGCCACGAGGAAGTCGTACTTCGACTTCGGCACCGCGAGCTTCTGGCGCTGCTTGAAGGCGATGGCGAGCGTCTTGCAGAGCTCGATCATCCCCTCTTCGGCCAGCGGCCCGAACGACGTGCCCGCCTTGTTGTTGATCAGCTGCACCACGCCGAGCAGTTCGCCTGCCGCCCCGTCGAGAATTGGGCACACCAGCATCTGCCTGGTGCGATAGCCGGTGCGCTTGTCGACCTCCTGCAGGAAACGCAGGTTGGGGCTGTGGCTCTTCAGCTCGGCCTCGTCGTAGACGTCCTTGAAGTTGAGGAGCTTGCGCGCCATCGCCGCGAAGCCGGCGAGCGAATGCTCGGCGATGGGCAGCTTGAGGTCCCGGAACGAGTTCAGGCCGGTCTTGACCTTCGAGACAATGGTTGCCTTGTCCTCGCCCATCGCGTAGATGCTGAGGCGGTCGGCGTTGAAGAGCGCGCAGATCTCGCTGCTCACCTCCAGCATGATCTCGTCGATGTTGTTGGTGGCGTGGATGCGGTTGGTGACCGTCTGCAGGGACTTCTGGAACACGAGCCGGCTTGTGACGTCGCCGGGCGGGACGGATTGGGTACTCAGCACTGCGCTCATGTCAGGCGTCCTGTCGGGTCGGCCATGCCGCGGTCTAGCGCGCGCCGATAACCTGCGTGGATCGAAGGGTGAATTTAGCCCCTCCGGCGCACCCCCAGCAACCGGGCGCGGCGGCAGCCTGCGGCTTTTGTCAAATCGACGACGGCGCGAGCGCAGACAAGCGCTCAGCCGGCGACCTTGCCGCGCAGCCCGCCCTCCAGGGCATAGGCCTTGAGGCCGCGCTGGGCGAGAAGAAATGCCGCTGCGGAGCTGCGGCGACCGCTCTGGCAGTACAGGACGTACTCGCGGCTCCGGTCCAGGACCTTGACTGCATTGCGGACCTCGGAGAGCGGAATATTGATCGCGCCAGGGAGCTTGTCGTACTGGTATTCCGATGGATAGCGGACGTCGATCCACTGGCCGCCGGCCGCGACCTTCGCGCGCGCCTGATCCAGGTTCACGCTCTGGAGCAGCGGCTTCTTGAGCAGCTCGTTGAAATCCTCCTTGGCGAGCCGCAGCAGCGCGCCATCGGCCAGCATCGTGACCGTCGCGTTGCGCTTGGCATTGGCCACCAGCGCCTCCTCGCCGAACGCATCGCCGCTCTTGAGCTCAGCGAGCCGCATCGAGACGCCGCCCACGGTGCGCTCAACAAGGCACTTGCCAGCCTCGATCACGTAGTAGAAGTCGCCGTCCTCGCCCTCGCGGACCACCACCTGGCCGCGCTTCGCGTTAACGCGGGCGAAGCGACGCAGCATCTCGTTGATGTGCGCGCTGGGGAGCTGCGCGAACGCGCCGGACTTCAGGTTGTTGATGCTGAACAGGCCGGTGAGAATCGACCAGTTCGTGATCGACGGTGATCCGGACTCGGTCGCGCGCGACCCGGTCCGCTCCGCTCCGGCGAGCTGATCCCAGGTCACCATGATGTCGAGCAGATCCTCGTCGATGCGCAGCAGCGCGATGTCGGTGATCGCCTTCGCCTGGGCGAACGGCGTCCTGCGCCCAAGCGGGTGTCGCGCCTCCGGCGTGCCCCCGACCACCACGTCGGAGCTGCCGTTGCCCAGTATGAGCGCGAGCTCGCCCTTGAGCAGGAACACAAGCTGCCCGGCCACGCCCTTGACCCGGAACGGGTCGAGCGTCTTGCTGACCGGCTCCACCACGCAGAGCTCGGCGAGCTCCGCCAGCCGCTGCTGCGAGAGCGCGGTGATCGGCTCGAGCCCTCTCAGCACCGTTACGCTTATCTTGTCCATGGACATTGCCGTCGCTCTTTCGCTCTGTTCGCCCGCGCCGCTAGAACTCGATGACCTGATTGTTCTGCAGCATCCGTGGCCGGTATTGGCCGGCGTACTCCTCGAGCTCTTCCATCGTGAGCTCGATCTCGCCCGGCTTGAGGTGCGTGATGAAGATCTCGCAGCTCCGCTCAAGCTTTGCGAGCTCCTCGGCGAGCATGCTCGGGCACAGGTGCTTCGACATGATCGCCAGGTTCTTCTCGCGATTGCAGAACGCGCACTCGATGATGAGCTGCTTGAGGTTGGCGATCTTGTTGACGATCCCCCACAACGGATCGTTGGTGGTGGTGTCTCCGGTGAACACCAGGCTGCCCTTGCCGCTGTCGAGCTGGTATCCGACCGCCGGCACGACGTGATTCGCAGGCAGGGGGGTGACCTTGCGCCCGTTGCCCAGGCTCATTGCCTGGCCCACCTCGATCGGCGCGTAGTGCAGGAACGGCTTGTCGGGGGTCGGAATCTGGGTGAAATCCGGCCAGATCGACCAGTTGAAGATGTGGTTCTTCAGAATCTCGATCGTCGCCGGCAGCGCGTGCACCGTAAGTGGCGCATCGCGCATTCCGCCGACGGTATCCACCATGAACGGGATCGCGGCGACGTGGTCAAGATGCGAGTGCGTCAGGAACACGCGATCGATCGGCGTCAGTTCCGCGAGCGTCAAATCGCACACCCCCGTGCCCGCGTCGATGAGCACGTCGCGGTCGAGCAGCATCGAGGTGGTGCGCAGATGCCGCCCACCGATCCCGCCGCTGCAACCGAGAACGCGGATCCTCACTGGTTATTTCGTTTCAAACGCAGTCACGCCGTCCCAGCCTGCGCCGGGCAATTCACGACGGTACCTAGCCACCCGGTCCGCGTATAAGGAATAAAGTGGTGCACCCGGGTATAACCTCTGGAGATTAAAGAGGATTAGTTCCGTCTGGTCCCAGTTCCGGGCGCGGTAGAGCCTCGGCGCCTGACCCCGGAGCTTAAGCTCTTCGACCCGTTCCTTGCCGACCTCGTTCTCGGGCCCGATCGGCTCGAAGATCACGACCGACTCGTCTTTGCCCTTTACGCGGACGCGGTCTAGCTCGCGGAAAACGATGCCCGTGATCGTTGGCTCGGGCGTTGCGAGGCTGCGCTCGTCGACGCCCTGTTCTCGCGGGCAGCAGCTTAAGTCTTGTAGAAGAACTCCATCTTTACGCCGGCGAGCTCGACGATGTCGTGGTCGTTGAGCGGATGGGCCTGCGCGTCGAGCAGCTTGCCGTTCAGGATCGGGAAGTTCGCGCCTTCGACGTGGGTGATGAAGAAACCCTGCGGCCGCTTGGTGATGACCGCGACCTGCACGCCCGGCTTGCCGAGCGTCGTGAGCGCCTTGGTGAGCTCCATCTCCTTGCCGGCGTTCGAGCCCGAGAGGATCTGGATCGCAGCGACCTTCCCGCCCGCCGCGATCGGCTGCGACGCGGACATCGCCTGCGAAGTGCCCATCGTCGGCACCCCCTGCGAGGCGGAGACCGGCTTCACCGCCTGCGCGGCGGCCGGCGGCGCCGCGGTCGGCGTGGGCTGCGAGGCGCCCATCGTCGGGCTCGTCTGCGAGGTGCCCATCGTTGGCACGGCCTGCGAGACCGCGGGTTTCGGCGCGTCGGCCTTAGGCACGGCCCCCGGTCGCAGCACCATCGTCTTCTCGAAGTCCTGCGGCGCGGCCGATTTCTGGCTCTGGTCGTTGATGTACTTGAGCTTGTACTTGCCCAGCTCGACCACGTCGTTGGTCTGCAGGAAGTGCTTCTTGATCGGTTGGCCGTTCACGAGCGTCCCGTTCGTCGACCCGAGATCCTCGAGGAACGAGTCGTTCAGGATCGTCACGATCACCGCGTGCTCGCCCGACACCGCCAGGTTGTCGATCTGGATGTCGTTGTGCGGCTTGCGCCCGATGGTGGTCCGCTCCTTGGTGAGGGCGATCTCCTTGAGCACCAACCCGTCCATACTCAGAATCAGCTTTGCAGGCATGGCAGTGTCCCCGTCTATTTCAACCAACCGAACAAGCGCGAGAGCCAGCCCTTCGGCGCGGCGTAGTCCCTCACCACTCGGACCAGAATCACGGACACGTTGTCGCGTCCACCGTTGTCGTTCGCCATCTGTACGAGCTGCTGCGCGGCCAGCCGCAGGTTCGCCGAAAGCGTCTGCAGCGTCATGCCGATGTCCTCGTCGCTCACCATGTCGTTCAACCCGTCGGAGCAGAGGAGATAGACGTCGCCGGGCTGCGCGTCGAAGCAATTGAGCTCCGGCTCGACCGTCGGGTCGATCCCGAGCGCGCGCGTCACGAGGTTCTTGTTCTGCGAGAACTTCGCCTGCTCCGGAGTGATCATGCCGCTGTCGATCTGCTCCTGCAGCAGCGAGTGATCGCGCGTGACCTGTTCGAACGTCTCGCCGCGCAGACGATACGCGCGCGAGTCGCCGATGTGGGCCAGCATCACCTTGTTGTCGTAGAACAGACCGGCCACCAGCGTCGTGCCCATCCCAGAATACTGGGGCTGGCTCTGCGCCGCCTGGAAGATGGATGTGTTCGCCTTGGCGATCTGGTCCTTGAGCAGCTTCTCGGCCCACGGTCGGCCCGACGCGGGCTCGAGCCGGTACGGCGGCGTCTCGTCGAGCAGGTGCTGCAGCTCGGTCGTGATCACCGTCGTGGCCATGCCGCTCGCGACCTCGCCGGCGTTGTATCCGCCCATGCCGTCGGCGAGCACGACCAGGCCCTTGGTCGCGTCGGCCGCGATCGAGTCCTCGTTGTGCGATCGGACGATACCCGGATCGGTACAGCTCGCGACTTCGAGTGCCTGGCTCAAGTTCATGGTCTAGAGAGAAATGTCGACGTTTCGTCGTCGCGGTCGGTGGCGCGCACGCCCTTGTCGCAGGCCTTGCGCTCGAGGCTCTGGATGACATCGGACCCGCCGACGAAGATCAGGTCCACCGCGACCGCAAGGCCGAGGAACCCGTCCGTTCTCCAGAATCCCGCCTTGCTCACCGAGGTTCTTCTCCCCGCCGTTGTTCTCGTTGTTCTGTGCCTAGGGGTTGCGTCGACCGGCCCACGCGCAAACGCACACCGCCACCCGGCCGCGCGCGTCCATCCCACGCCGCCATCGGCCGCGGCACGCGAAACCGCCCCTCTAGCCCCTAAGTTGCTGTAGAAACAGCAGCATAATTGCCATTCTTACAGTCAGGTATGAAATTAGTCAAATTCTCTGCCGACTTACCGTCACTCCGCGCGGCAGGGGAACCGCCGCATCGAGAACCGCGGGGCCCAAAACGACGACGGCGAGCGCCTAGGCTCGCCGTCTCCGCACCGGGCCCGGGGACGCCGGTCAGGCGCCCAAAGCGGTCCCCGCAACCAATCCCAGAGTTGCCGCCAGCTCCGCGCCGCCGATCTTCTTGGTGTCCTCGCCCTTCGCCTTCAGCACCTCGATCCGCCCGCCCTGGGCAGTCACGAAGAAGCTCGATGCGGTGACCTCCGAGACCTCGCCGACCTTGCCCTTCACGGCGCCGAAGGTGCGGAACGGGTGCTTCTTCGCGTCGAATATCTGAATCTTCCTGCCGCTCACCGTGGTCCACGCGCCGGGCGCGGGGTTACAGGCGCGGATCGTGTTGTAGATGAAATCGACGTGGTTGGCCCAACTGATCTTCGCCTCCGCCGCGCGGAACCATCCCTCGTAAGTCGCTTGGCCCTCGTCCTGGACGCGCTCTTTGTGCTTGCCCGCGTATACGAGGTCGGCGGCCTCCAGCATCGCTTGGACGCCCATCGGGAACAGGCGGTCGAAGTAGACGCTCCCCAGCGTGTCGTCGGAGCCGATCGGGGTCTCTTTCTGCAGGATCACCGGGCCCTCGTCGAGCCCGTCGGTCGGGCGGAAGATGGTGAGGCCGGTCCTGGTGTCGCCCCTTGCGATCGGCCAGTTGATGGAGCTCGGGCCGCGATACTTGGGCAGCAGCGACGGGTGAAACTGGATCGTGCCGAGGCGCGGAATTCCGACGAAGTCCTGCGGTGCGAACTGGAGGACGTACGCCATGATGCCGATGTCGACCTCCAGCTCGCGAAGGGCCGCGTGCGCCTCCGGCGCGCGCAAGGACGGAAACTGGAAGAGCTTCAGGCCCTTCTCCTGCGCGGCGGTCTTGAGCGGGTCGGCCCGGGCGCCTTCCTTCTCCGGCGCGCAGAACACGCCGGCGACCTCGTCCTTGCGGGCGAGGAATGCGTCCAGAACGGCCTTTCCGAAGTCCTGTTGTCCGATGATTGCAATCTTCATCACGCGGCCTTCTTGGGCTTAGGCGGCGCACTGAAGGCGCCGGCCTGCTTGAGCGCGCCGACCTTCGACTCGTCGTAGCCGAGCACGTCCTTCAGGACCTCGTCGGTGTGCTCGCCCAGCAGCGGCGAGCGCTTGACCACCGCGGGGGACGCCGACAGCTTGATCGGCATGCCGACGTTGAACCACTTGCCGCGCTGCGGATGGTCGAGCTCGACCCACATGTCGCGGCCCCGCACGTGCTCGTCGTTGGCGAGGTCGTCGGTGCTCATGATTGGCCCGCAGGGCACGTCGAGCGGATTGAGGATCGCCATGAACTCCCGTTTGGTGTACTTCTCCGCGAACTTGTTGATGAGGGCCCACATCAGCGCCTGGTTCTTGCGCCGCTCCGCGATGGTCGCGAGACGCGGGTCGTTGACGAGGTCCGGCACCCCGACGTCGGGCCCAATGCGGTTCGCGAGCCCCTCCCACACCGCTTCCTGGACGACGACGTAGAGCCAGTCGTTCGCGCCGTGAGGCTTGCAGTGAATCGCGTTGCCGAGCTGCCCGCCGCCGGAATCGTTACCGGCACGCGGCACGTCGCCCATGCCCTGGTAGGTGGGCACCGAGTACTCGGAGAGGGCCTGTCGCGTCAGCCGCTGGTGGTCGCGGAACTTCACGCGGCAGAGGTTCATCACCCCGTCCATCATCGCGACCTCGACGTACTGCCCCTGCCCCGTCCGTGCCGCCTGGTGTAGCGCCGCGAGGAGTCCGATCGCCAGGTGAAGCCCCGTCCCCGTGTCTCCGATCTGCGCACCGGTCACAAACGGCGGGCCGTCGGGAACGCCGGTCGTGCTCATCGCACCGCCCATTGCCTGCGCGACGTTCTCGTACGCCTTGAAGTCCGCGTACGGCCCCGAGGAGCCGAACCCCTTGATCGAGCCCATCACTACCTTCGGGTTGATCTCGTGGATCTTCTCCCAGGTGAACCCCAGCCGGTCGAGCACGCCCGGGCCGAAGTTCTCCATCACGATGTCGCATTTCTTCAGCAGGTCGACGAACACCTGCTTGCCTTCGGCCGACTTCATGTTCACGGTGATCGACCGCTTGTTGCAGTTGAGCATCGTGAAGTAGAGGCTGTCGGCGTTCGGCACGTCGCGCAGCTGGCCGCGCGTCGCATCGCCTTGCGGCGGTTCGAACTTGATCACGTCCGCGCCCATCCACGCGAGCAGCTGCGAGCACGTCGGCCCCGCCTGCACGTGCGTCATGTCGAGGATGCGTACGTCCTTTAGAGCTTCCATTCTGATCTCCAATACTCCTGCAGCTATTTCTTTTTCGCGGTCGGGTTCAGGTTCGTGATGCGACCACTTTCGGTGCCGGCAGTTTCATCGATCACGGCATTGATGAGCGTCGGCTTGCGCGAGCGGATGGCTTCTTCCATCGCCTTGCGCAGCTCGGCCGGCGTCGTGGCGTGCACGCCCACGCCGCCGAAGGCCTCCATCAGCTTCTCGTAGCGCGCATCCTTGACGAACACCAGGGGTGCCGGATCGCGGCCACCGGTCGGATTCGTCTCGTCGCCACGGTAGACGCCGTTGTTGTTAAGGATCACCACGCAGACCGGCAGGTTGTAGCGGCAGATGGTCTCGACTTCCATACCGGAGAAGCCGAAGGCGCTGTCGCCCTCGATTGCAATCACCTGCTGGCCGCTCACCACGGCCGCCGCGACCGAAAAGCCCATGCCGATGCCCATCACGCCCCAGGTGCCGACGTCCAGCCGCTTGCGCGGCTTGTACATGTCGACGATGCTGCGGGTGAAGTCGAGCGCGTTGGCGCCTTCGTTGACCAGGCACGCGTCCGGGTTCGCCTTGACGATGTCGCGCACCACGTTCAGCGCGCTGTGGAAATTCATTGGCGTTGGATTCTTGGCCAGCGTCTCGGCCATCTTGGCGACGTTCTTGCTCTTGCGCTCAGCGATAGCGCCCAGCCACTCCGCGGGCGGCTTGGCCCAGTTGGCGCCGATGCCGGCGAGCAGCGCGGACACGCAGGAACCGATGTCGCCGACCACCGGGGCGTCGATACGCACGTTGCTGTCCGCCTCCTGCGGCGAGATGTCGACCTGGATGAACTTCTGGCCGCCCCAGTCCTTGGGACTCTTGCCGCCCCAGGTCTTTCCCTTGCCGTGCGAGAGCAGCCAGTTCAGGCGCGCGCCGATCAGCATCACCACGTCGGCTTCGGGCAGCACATAGGAGCGCGTGGCAGCAGCGGACTGCTCGTGCGTGTCGGGCAGGATGCCCTTGGCCATCGACATGGGCAGGTACGGGATGCCGGTCTTCTCGACCAGCGCGCGGATGTCCGCGTCCGCCTGGGCGTAAGCGGCACCTTTGCCGAGCAGGATGAGCGGACGCTTGGCGCTCTTGAGCATCTCGAGGGCGCGCTGCACGGCGTCGGGGGCCGGAATCTGGCGCGGCGCCGGATCGACCACCTTGATCAGCGACGTCTTGCCGGCTTCCGCGTCGATCGCCTGCGGGAACAGCTTGGCCGGCAGGTCGAGGTAGACGCCGCCCGGGCGTCCGGAGACGGCGGCACGAATGGCGCGCGCGACGCCCACGCCGATGTCCTCGGCGTGCAGCACGCGGAAGGCGGCCTTGCACAGCGACTTGGCGATGGCGAGCTGGTCCATTTCCTCATAGTCGCCCTGCTGCAGGTCGACGACCTCGCGCTCGCTCGACCCGCTGATGAGGATCATCGGAAAGCAATTGGTGGTCGCGTTGGCCAGCGCCGTCAGGCCGTTGAGGAAGCCGGGCGCGGACACCGTCAGGCAGATGCCCGGCTTTTGCGTCATAAAGCCGGCGATGGAGGCGGCGTACCCGGCGTTCTGCTCGTGGCGGAACGAGATCACGCGCATGCCCGCGGCCTGTGCCTTGCGGGTGAGGTCGGTGATCGGGATACCAGGCAGGCCGAAGATCGTGTCGATGCCGTTCAGCTTGAGGGCATCGATGATCAGATGAAAGCCGTCGGTCAACTGGGTTTGTGCGACAGTGGCGACGCTGGTGGTAGCAATCTGAGGTTCGACGGTGCCCATCCGGGTACCTCCTCTAGGAATCGAGCGCGCCGCTCGCCGGCGCCGGGTTGTAGGGCGAAAAACCTGCGTTCAAACGGGACGTTAGGATAGGCAATCGGGCGGGCCGGCCACCTTGACTGCGGTCAATCATTCCAGCTAACTTGATCGTCTCCGTGGCCGCATCCCGAATCGCGAACGCCCCGCCGGACTGATGTCGCACATCGCCACCCACCCGCACCGCAACACCATCCGCCTCGAGCTCAGGCAGAACCGCGTCCTCGACGACATGGACAAGGCGGACTGGGACGACCTGGAGCCGCGGCTCGAAGTCGCCGAGTACCGCAAGGGCGACCTGCTGGTGCACCAGGGCTCCACCGACATGGAGCAGTTCTTCGTCCTCGACGGCATCCTCAAGCGCGTCGTCGCGAACGCCGAGGGGAAGGAGATGATCCTCCGGTTCGCCGCCGAGACCGACATGGACACCTCGTACGCCGCATGGCGGCTCAAGACCCCGGTGCCCTACAGCATCGTGGCGGTGACCAAGACCCGGGTCGCCAAGCTGCCGATGCCGCATTGGGTGGAGTTCCTGGACCGGCATCCCGCGGCGAAGACCCGCTTCGAGTACGAAGTGATGAAGCTGATGTCGGAGGTGATGGCCCACACCATCACGCTCCACCTGCTCGACGCGCCCGGGCGGCTGGCGCGGTTCCAGCGCAAGCACCAGGACTATCTCGGCCGGATCCCCAACAAGGAACTGGCGTCGTACCTGAACCTCACGCCGGAGACGCTCTCGCGACTCAAGCAGCGGCAGGCGCAGCCGTAGCCGCTTACCGTCTTGGGCGGCTGAACGTCCGCAGCTCCGAGTGCACGTGCTTGACGCCCGGCACCCTGTGCGCGACCTCCATTGCGCTCTTGCGCTCGCCTTCGTCGCGAACCATCCCGCGCAGCGTCACCCGGTCGCCTTCGGCCAGCACCGTGACCTCGACTTGGGCGGTGGCGTCGTGCGCGACGAACCCAGCGCGCACGCGCGCCTCGAGCGCGAGACTCGAGAGCTTCGCCCGGGACGCGTCCGATTCCTGGAACTCGGGCCGCCGGGCAAGCGCGATGACCTGCTCGACGCAGGACGCAATCGATACGCGACCGGTGTTGAGGGTCAGGTCGTAGAGCAGCGGGTCGCCCCACTTGACGTGGAACCGGGCCTGCATCGCCGCGGCGTGCGCCTCGTCGCTGCGCTCGATCTCGTCGCGGATGAACGCCTCGTCGTCGGTGTCGAGCCGTTGCATCAGGGACCGGACCCGGTCGTCGAACGGAGCGCAGACGCGAATGCACGGGATGTGAGGCACCGGTCGCAGGAGCAGAGTCGAACCCCAGCCGCGGATGAGGACATCGCCCTTCAGCGCCAGGTCGTACACCTCCTCGGCGGTGAAGACGGCGATCTCGGCCTGCGAGGTCGAGATGCGCTCGATCACCGAGGCCTTGCCTTCGCGCAGGCGCGTGAGCAGGCTCTTCTTCACCTGCATCTTGTCGGCGACACGTTCGGCGAGCTCGTGCCCGACCGATGCGATCCCGAGCGTCTGCGCCAGCCCCGCCGCGACCTCCGAGCCGCGCGTCCCGACTTCCATCGTCATTGCGATCACCGACATGTGGGTCTCCTGCTCGTTAGCCACCTCTGATCTTCCGCATGCCGGCGGAGATCAGCGGCCAGAACAGCATGGTCAGGGCGAGCCCGGTGAGCCCTCCCACCAGAACGTTGGAGAAGAACACCGACATGTCGCCCTGCGAGATCAGCATCGACTGCCGGAACGAGTCTTCGGCGCGATCGCCCAACACGAGCGCGAGGACGAGCGGGGCGAGCGGATAGTCGAGCTTGCGCATGACGTAGCCCGCGACGCCGAACGCGAGCATCAGGTACACGTCGAGCATCGAGGTGTGCACGGTGTACGCGCCGATCGCGCAGATCACGATGATCACCGGCGCGATGATCGAGAACGGGATGCGCAGGATCGCGGCGAAGAGCGGTACGCAGGTCAGCACGACGATCAGGCCCGCGATGTTGCCGAGGTACATGCTGGCGATCAGTCCCCACACGAAGTCCTTCTGCTCCTGGAAGAGGAGCGGGCCGGGCTGCAGGCCCCAGATCAGCAATCCACCGAGCAGCACGGCCGCGGTGGGCGAGCCCGGCACGCCGAGCGTCAGCATCGGCAGCAGCGCCGAAGTGCCCGCCGCGTGCGCGGCGGTCTCCGGCGCCACGACGCCCTCGACCTGGCCGGTGCCGAACTTCTCCCCGTCCCGTGAAAAGCGCTTCGCCACGCCATAGCTCATGAACGATGCCGGCGTCGCCCCGCCGGGTACGATCCCCATGAAGCAGCCGACCGCCGAACTGCGGAGGCTCGTCATCCAGTACCGCCGCAGCTCCCGCCATGTCTCCATGACGACGCTGACGTTGATTTTTGCGTTCGCACCCTTGAACGCCAACCCCTCCTCGAGCGTGAGCAGGATCTCACCGATGCCGAACAGGCCGATGACCGCGATGAGGAAGTCGAAGCCCTTCAGGAGATCGATGAACCCGAAGGTCAGCCTGAGCTGGCCGGTCACGGTGTCGAGCCCGACCGCGGCGAGCGCGAATCCGACCATCATCGAGGCGATCGTCTTGAGCGCCTGTCCCTTGCTCATGCCGACGAACGCGCAGAACGTGAGGAGATACACCGAGAAGAACTCGGGCGGACCGAACTTGAGAGCGAAGTTCGCCACTACCGGCGACAGGAACGTGATCAGGATGACCGCAACCAGCGCGCCGACGAACGACGAGGTGAAGGCGGCGGTCAGCGCGGCGCCCGCGCGGCCCTTCTGCGCGAGCGGGTAGCCGTCGAACGTTGTGGCGACCGACCACGGCTCGCCCGGAATGTTGAACAGGATCGACGTGATCGCGCCGCCGAACAGGGCGCCCCAGTAGATGCAGGAGAGCATGATGATCGCCGAGGTCGGCGGCATCGAGAACGTGAGCGGCAGCAGGATTGCCACGCCGTTCGCCCCGCCGAGCCCCGGCAGCACGCCGATGATCACGCCGAGTACGACCCCGATGAACATCAGCATCACGTTGAACGGCGACAGCGCGACGCCGAACCCGTGCATCAACGAGGTGATCTCGTCCAACGCGCCCCCCTGTGTTTTCGTTATCGCGCCGTAGCGCCCGCGCCGGCCTGCGCTAGTCGAGCTTCAGCCACGCTTCGATCGACCCCTTCGACCCGGTTCACGAACCGAAGGGGCCGCGCGCTCAATCGAGTCCCAGCCATGATTCGAGCGGCCCCTTCGACCCGGTTCACGAACCGAAGGGGCCGCGCGCTCAATCGAGTCCCAGCCATGATTCGAGCGGCCCCTTCGACCCGGTTCACGAACCGAAGGGGCCGCGCGCTCAATCGAGTCCCAGCCATGATTCGAGCGGCCCCTTCGGTAGGGGCACCTTGAACCAGACCTCGAAGAGCAGGAAGAAGACCACGCTGACGCCGAGCGCGACGGCGGCGGTCTTCGCCCACGGAATCTTGCCGAGCCACCGCATGAAGAAGGCGATGAAGATCGTCGAGGCGACATAGATGCCGAGCACCTTGATCAGGACCGTATAGATGACCGACGGCACGAGCATCTTCATGACCAAAACGAGCTGGCCGCGCGAGACGAACGGCTTACCCCGTTTCACCTTGTCCGTCAGCGCACGAAAGAAGATGACGCCGGTCGCGAAGCAGATGAGCAGGCCGATGTAGAAGGGGAAGTACCCCGCCTGCGGGCCGTCGTCGCCCCACCTCGCCCCGAGCCGGACGCTGTCCCAGATGACCGTCGCGCCGAGCGCGAAGATCAGGCAGGCGACCACGAGCTCCATGGTGCGCGTGGAGGCCGCCGGCCGGTCGTTGTCGTCGTGCATGGCTTGCCCTGAGGTGGAGCGGCGCCGCCGGCGGCGCCGCAAAGTCCCTGGCGGTATGCGCGCGCCCTGCCGGCCGGGCGCGGAACCCGAGTTCAGCAGGTCACTTGCCGGGTGCGAGGAAGCCGGCTTCCTTCATGAGCTGATAGTGACGCTGCTCCTCCTTCGCCACCCAGTCGCGGTAGTCGTCGCCCTTGAGCGCGGTCTGGTTGAAGGCGCCCTTCTCCATGAAGTCCTTCCACTCCGGCGTGTCGCGCACCTTGCTCGAGCAGCGTCGACGTAGTAGTTGCGCTGCGTCTCGGTGACGCCGCGGCGCCATGAAGATGCCGCGCAGCATCAGGTAGTCCATGTCGACCCCGGACTCCTTGCAGGTCGGGATGTCGCTCCAGGCCATGGTGTCGGTGACCTTGCCCTTGTACGGGCATGCGCTCGTCGTCGAAGACGCACAGCGGCCGCGAGCTTGCCGGCGCGCCACTGCGCCACCGCCTCGATCGGGTTGTTGACCGTCGAGTCGACGTGCTTGCCGACCAGTTGCACCGCCACGTCGCCGCCGCCCTTGAACGGGACGTAGATGAACTTGGTGCCCGTCTGCTTCTCGAGCGCCACCGTGATGATCTGGTCCTCCTGCTTCGAGCCGGTGCCGCCCATCTTGAACTTGCCGCGGCCCGGCCTTCTTCGCCGCGTCGATGTAGTCCTTCGCCGTCTTGTAGGGCGCCTCGGCGTTGACCCACAGCACGAACTGGTCGAGCGCCATCATCTGCACCGGCGTCAGGTCCTTCCAGTTGAACGGCACGCCGGTGGCGAGCGGCGTGGTGAACAGGTTGGACAGCGTGATGATGATCTTGTGCGGATCGCCCTTGGCGCCCTTCACGTCGAGGAAGCCCTCGGCGCCGGCGCCGCCGCCCTTGTTGACGACCACCATCGGCTGCTTCATCAGGTTGTGCTTCGAACGATCGCCTGGATGATGCGTGCCATCTGGTCGGCGCCGCCGCCGGTGCCGGCGGGAACGACGAACTCGACGGTCTTCGTCGGCTCCCACGCCGAGCTGCGCGTGCGTGGCGGCTGACTGCGAGCGCGCACGACGCCGAAGCGGCGAGTTTGACGCAATGGTCATGAGTCTCATGTCTCGTCTCCTCCGGTCAATCGAATTCGAGTGTACTCCCGCTTTGCTCCGCGTCGATCGCGTATTCGCGGCAGCGGTCGTACCTCCTACTTGTGCATGGCGATTCTCGCTGAGCAGTTACGCCCAGCATGCGATTGAGCCGGTCAGTATAGCCTGCATGATCCGGGCTCCACCATCCGCACTGTGCAATCAACAATCGTCGCCGGATCCTCGTGCGACTCGCCTGCGGCAGCCGCCTCTGCCTTGCGCGCGAGCAGCGTGCCTAGGCCCACCACGAGCGCGCGCCAACAAGGCCGACGATCACCTCCAGGCTCGACGCCTGCGAGCACGGGTTTGCTCGTTCACGTGCTGGAACTTCGCCGTGATCCAGTCGGCGACGCCGGGTCCGTCACCGCCATCTCGCCCGCCACGAACCCGAGCAGCGCCGCGCCGATCGTGATGATGACGGGCCAACGCTCCATCAGCTTGAGCAGGAGCGTGGCGCCGAAGATCACCAGCGGGATGCTGATCGCGAGGCCGAGGATCAGCAGCGTGACGCTGTCGCCGGCGGCGGCGGCCACGGCGATCACGTTGTCCAGGCTCATCACCAGGTCGGCGATGAGGATGGTCTTGATCGCCGCCCACAGGTTGTCGCTCGCCGTCGATGTTCGCCTCGCCGTCCTCGGGGAGCAGCAGCTTCACGCCGATCCACAGCAGCAGGACCGCGCCGATCAGCTTGAGCCAGGGCAGCGTGCAGCAGCGCGACGGCGAACAGCGTGAGGACGATGCGCATCACGATCGCCGCGCCGGAGCCCCAGACGATCGCCTGCGTCTGCTGCTTCGGGGGCAGCGAGCGCGCGGCGAGCGCGATCACCACCGCGTTGTCGCCGGACAGGATGATGTTGACGCCGATGATCTTGGCAAGCCCGACCCAGAACGCGTGCGACAGGACTTCTTCCACGACCGCTGCCTCCGTCTGGTTCGGATCTAAGGAAGTGCGCGCGATTGTAGCGCGAGTTGCGCGCCGGACTCGGAGTCCGACGCCGCCCGGTCCGACGGGGCTCGCGCGACCGCGCGATCCGGTCTCAGAACAGCCCGACGACCTTGCCGTCGACCACGTCGATCTTCACCGCGGAGGGGACCTTCGGCAGGCCCGGCATGGTCATGATGTCGCCGCAGATCATCACGACGAACTCGGCGCCCGCGGCGAGCCGCACCTCGCGCACGTTCACGACGTGGTTGTCGGGCGCGGCACGGACCTGCGCATCGGTGGAGAACGAGTACTGGGTCTTCGCCACGCAGATCGGGTAGTGGCCGTAGCCGTCGTCCTGGAGCTTCTTGATCTGCGCGCGTACCTTGGCGTCCGCGGTCACCTCCGAGGCGCGGTAGATCTTCTTCGCCACCTTGCCGATCTTGTCCCAGAGCGAGTCGGCGTCTTCATAGACGAACTGCATCGCAGAGGGCTTCGCGCACAGGTCGACCACCACCCGCGCGAGCTCGGCCGCCCCCTTGCCGCCGTCGCCCCAGTGCGTCGCGAGCACGACTGGCACACCCATCTTGCTCATCCGCGCTCTCAGCATCTCGATCTCGGCCGGGGTGTCGGTAGTGAAGCGATTGATCGAGACGACGCACGGAATGCCGTAGTGCTTCTGGACGTTCTCCACGTGGCGCTCGAGATTGACCAGCCCCTTGTGGAGCGCATCGAGGTCCTCCTGGGTGATCGTCGTCAGGTCCTGCGCCGCCGTGGTACTTCAGCGCCCGCACCGTCGCGACGACCACCGTCGCGTCGGGCGCAGCCCGCTCTTGCGGCACTTGATGTCGACGAACTTCTCGGCGCCGAGGTCGGCGCCGAAGCCGGCCTCGGTCACCACGTAGTCGGCGAGCTTCAGCGCCGACTTGGGTCGCGATCACCGAGTTGCAGCCGTGCGCGATGTTCGCGAACGGGCCGCCGTGCACGAACGCCGGGCTGTCCTCGAGCGTCTGGACGAGGTTCGGCGTCGAGCGCGTCCCTGAGCAGAACCGTCATCGCGCCGTGCGCCTGCAGCTCGCGCGCCGTGACCGGTTTCTGGTCCTGCGTGTAGCCGACGACGATGTCGCCGAGGCGGTTCTTGAGGTCGCTCCATGACTCGGTGAGGCAGAAGATCGCCATCAGCTCCGAGGCGACGACGATGTCGAAGCCGTCCTCGCGCGGGTAGCCGTTGGCGGTGCCGCCGAGCGCGATCGATGACGTCGCGCAGCGCGCGGTCGTTCATGTCGACCACGCGCTTCCAGGTGATGCGCCGGACGTCGATGTCGAGCTCGTTGCCGTGGTGCACGTGGTTGTCGATCAGCGCCGCCAGCAGGTTGTTCGCGAGCGCGATCGCGCCGAAGTCGCCGGTGAAGTGCAGGTTGATGTCGGTCATCGGCACGACCTGGCGTACCCGCCGCCGGCCGCGCCGCCCTTCATGCCGAACACCGGGCCCATCGACGGCTCGCGCAGGCAGACCACCGCGCGTCTTGCCGAGGCCGTGCAGCGCGTCGGTGAGGCCGACCGTGGTCGTCGTCTTGCCCTCGCCCGGCGGGGTCGGCGACATCGCGGTCACCAGGATCAGCTTGCCGTCCGAGCGGCTCGGTCAGCGACGCCAGGTAGCTCGAGGTCGACCTTGGCCTTGTAGTGGCCGTAGGGCACCAGGTGCTCGTCGGAGATGCCGAGCTTCGCCGTGGCGACCTTGGAGATGCGCTGCATCGTCGCGGCGTTCGCGATCTCGATGTCCGACGGCATGGCGGTTGCTCCCTCTTGAATGCGGATGGCGCGTAGGTTAGGTGGCTGGGCGCCGCGGTGCCATTGACGCCGGTCAAGGGCGGCAGAGGCGGGGGCAGGCGCGCGATCCTAGCGCAGTGCAGCGAGCGCCGCCCGCCCGGCGAAGCGCGCGCCTGCGCCGAGCGATTCCTCGATCCGCAGCACCTCGTTCCATTTGGCCATGCGCTCGGAGCGTGCGAACGAGCCGACCTTGAGCTGGCCCGCGTTCCAGCCGACCGCGAGGTGCGACGATCGTCACGTCCTCGGTCTCGCCGGAGCGCGCCGACACGATCGTCGCCCAGCCGGCGCGCCGCGCCGCATCGAGCGCGGCCTTGGTCTCGGTGACCGTGCCGGCCTGGTTCGGCTTGATCAGCGCGGCGTTGCAGGCGCCCTGCGCCGCGGCCGCGCATCACGCGCGCGGCGTTGGTCACGAGGAAGTCGTCGCCGACCACCTGGACGCGCCCGCCGACCGCGCGGGTGAAGCGCGCCAGGCCCGCCGCGTCGTCTTCGGCGAGCGGGTCCTCGACCGACACGATCGGATAGCGCGCGATCCAGCCGAGCAGGAGCTCGATCATGCCGTCCGAGTCGAGGTCGCGCCCCTCGAGCCCGAGCCGATAGCGGCGGCTGGCCCACTTCGGAACGCCGGGACCCCGGACCATGAACTCGGAGGCCGCGACGTCGAGCGAGATCGCGACCTCGGCGCCCGGTATGAAACCGACGCGCTCGATCGCGCGCACGAGCCAGTCGAGCGCCTCCTCGTTCGATCGCGAACGCCGGCCACCAGCCGCCCTCGTCGGCGACGCCCTGCGAGGCGGCCGCGCGTCGCGCATGAGCTCGCCGGCCGCGCGATAGACCTCGGCGGTCATCTCGAGCGCCTCGTCGAAGCTCGCGGCGCCGACCGGCATCACCATGAAGTCCTGGATGTCGACGCGCCGTCCGGCGTGCGCGCCGCCGCCGAAGATCTGGATCTCGGGCAGCGGCAGCACGACCGGCGCGCCCGCCGCAAGATGGCGCCACAGCGGCAGCCCGTCCGCCGCGGCGGCGGCATGCAGCGCCGCCATCGACATGGCGATCGTGGCGTTGCCGCCGAGCCGCGCCTTGTTGGGCGTGCCGTCGAGCGCGATCAGCGCAGCGTCGACGGCGGCCTGGTCGTGCGCGTCCATGCCCGACGAGCACCCGGGCGATCGGCCCGTTCACGTTCGCCACCGCGCCGGCGCACGTCGATCCCGCCGAGCCGCGCGCCGCCGTCGCGCAGGTCCACGGCCTCGTGCGTGCCGCGCGACGCGCCGGCCGGCGCGATCGCGCGTCCGCGCGCGCCGCCGGCGAGGGCCACCTCGACCTCGACCGTCGGGCCGTCCGCGCGAGTCCCAGACCCGGCGGCCGCGTCACGTTCGCGATCGCGTCTCTTCCCATGTCGCCGCTATTGCCTGTCCAGCGTCTGGCGCCACGCCTCGCGCACTTCGGACAGGCGCGTTCGCGGCGCGCGCAGGAGCGGTTTCGCGCACGCGCGCACCCGGTCGCGGTCTGCCTCGACGGTGACGTATTCCACCGGCGACTTGCCGTCGACCCGGCCGAGGAAGCAGCCCCGGCAGCAGCCGTGCGCAGCGCGCTTCGAAGACGTCGCGCGGCTCCCAGGTGATTCCCGCCAGATAGGCGTCCCCCATGCGCGCGGAATGCGCCGAGATAGCGCGCGCGCCACTGCGGCTGCCACAGGCACTTGAGCAGCAGGTGGTTGAGGCAGAACGCCAGGTCGAACGCCGGGTCGCCGTACCAGGCGCACTCGGCGTCGAGGAACACCGGACCGCGCGGCCCGACGAGGATGTTCTTCGGGCTCACGTCGCCGTGCACGAGCGCCAGCTTCGTGCGCGCGGTGGCCTCGGCGATCGCGCGCAGCGCCGGCGCGACGTCGGGATGGCGCTCGGCGGTCGCAAGCAGGTAGGGCTCCAGCCGGATCGGCTCGAAGATGCGGTCGGTCGCGAAGCGCGCGGCGATGTCGCGGCGGCCCGCGGTCGCCGCGTGCACGCGCACGATGCGCCGCCCGACCTCGATCGCGACCGCCGGCTCGATCGTGCCGTCGCGGAGCTGTGCCTTCCAGACCGGATGCGCGTCGGGCGCGAGCCACTGCATCGCGAAGAGTCCGGCCTCCGCGTCCTCCGCGATCAGCCGGGGCACCGCGTCAGGGGCGAGCTCGGCGGCGACGCGGAGCCACTCCGCCTCGCTGTGGTTGCGCTCGATTGGCGCGCGCCAGTCGGCGGCCACCTTGAGCTTCGCGAGCGCGCGCTTGACGCAGAAGCTCCGGCCCTCGACATCGACGCGAAAGATGTCCGACGAGACGCCGCCGGTGAGCGGGACGAGCGTGCAGGAGGCGCGCGAGTCCACGAGGCCCATGCGCTGAAGTGACGCGACGAGTTCGGAATCGAGGGGGGCGGTGGACGGCACGACAGGGCGAGTTTACCCGCCCTGCCTGCCGCGCCGTCAGCTTGTGTGTCCCAACGCGCGATCGCTCAGGCGCGCGCCTTCTCCGGCCGCGGAAGCGGCGCCTGCCCGCCGCCGAAGCTCAGCCGCTGCGGCGCCGCGCCGCCCTTGGTCACGCGCACCGCGCAGTACTTGAACTCGGGAATCTTGCCGAACGGGTCGAGCGCCGGATTGGTGAGGACGTTGGCCGCGGCCTCGTAGTAGCAGAACGGGATGAACACCGCGCCGGCCGGCGTGCCCTCGTCGGCGCGGGCGTAAAGCGATATCGCGCCACGGCGGGACTCGACGGTGATCACGTCGCCGGGCTTCGCCTTCAGCGCGGCGAGGTCGAGCGGATGGAGGCTCGCCACCGGCTCGGGCTCGATCGCGTCGAGCACGCCCGCGCGGCGCGTCATCGCGCCGGTGTGCCAGTGCTCGAGCTGTCGACCGGTGATCAGCACGACCGGATAGTCGCGATCGGGCCGCTCCGCCGCGGGAATGATGTCCGCCGGCACGAATTTGCCGCGCCCGGTCGCAGTCGGGAAGTGCGTCGTGAAGATCACCGGCGTGCCCGGGTCGCCCTCCTTCTCGCACGGATAGGTGACCGACGAGTCGCGCTCGAGGCGCTCCCAGGTGATGCCGGCGATCGAATCCATGCAGCCGCGCATCTCGTTGAACACTTCTCGCGGATGCGCGTAATGCCAGTCGAGCCCGATGCGGCGCGCGATCTCGTTGATGATCCAGAGGTCCTCCCGCGCGTCGCCCGGCGGCTCGATCGCCTTGCGCCCGAGCTGGACCATGCGATCGGTGTTCGACACGGTGCCGGCCTTCTCGGGCCAGGCGGTCGCCGGCAGAATCACGTCCGCGAGGTACGCGGTCTCGGTCAGGAAGAGATCCTGCACCACGAGATGGTCGAGGGCGGCCATCGCCTCGCGGGCGTGGTCGACGTCCGGGTCCGACATCGCGGGGTTCTCGCCCATGACGTACATGCCGCGGATTTCGCCCTGCTTCGCGGCGTTCATGATCTCGACCACCGTGAGCCCGGGCTTCGGGTCGAGCTCGGCGCCCCAGAACTTCTCGAAGCGCTTCCGCGCCTCCGGGTTGTCCACGCGCTGGTAGTCCGGAAACACCATCGGGATCAGGCCCGAGTCCGAGGCGCCCTGCACATTGTTCTGGCCGCGCAGCGGATGCAGTCCCGTGCCCGGCCGCCCGATCTGCCCGGTCATCATCGCGAGCGCGATCAGGCAGCGCGCGTTGTCGGTCCCGTGCACGTGCTGCGAAATCCCCATGCCCCACAGGATCATCGACGCCCTAGAGGTCGCGTACAGGCGCGCGACCGTGCGGATGGTCGGCGCGGGAATCCCGCAGATCGGCGCCATCGCCTCGGGCGCGTACTTCTTCACGTTCTCGCGCAGCGCCTCGTAGCCGCTGGTGCGGTCGCGGATGAAGGTCTCGTTGACGAGCCCCTCGTCGACGATCGTGTACATCAGCGCGTTCAGCAGCGCCACGTCGGTGTCCGCGTTGAACTGCAGGACGTGCGTCGCGTGCCGCGCGAGCTCGGTGCGGCGCGGATCGGCGACGATCAGCTTGACGCCGCGCTTCGCCGCGTTCTTGATCCACGTCGCGGCGACCGGGTGGTTGACGGTCGGATTCGCGCCGATCACCAGCACGACCTCCGCGTGGCGCACGTCGCTCACCTGGTTCGATACGGCCCCGGAGTTGATGCCTTCCATCAGCGCCGCGACGCTGGAGGCGTGGCAGAGGCGCGTACAGTGGTCGACGTTGTTCGAGCCGAAGCCGGTGCGCACCAGCTTCTGGAAGAGGTACGCCTCCTCGTTCGAGCCCTTCGCCGAGCCGAAGCCCGCGAGCGCTTTCTTGCCGTGCCGGTCGCGGATCTCGCGCAAGCCTCCGGCCGCGAGCTCGAGCGCCTCCTCCCAGGTCGCCTCGCGGAACGCGTCGCGCCAGTTGTCCGGATCGACGACGAAGCCCTTCGACTTCGGCACCCCGGTCTTGCGCACCAGCGGCGTCGTGAGGCGATGCCGGTGCGCGACGTAGTCGAAGCCATAGCGGCCCTTCACGCACAACCGGCCGTGGTTCGACGGGCCGTCGCGGCCCTGCACCTGCACGATGCGGTTGTCCTTGACGTGGTAGGTGAGCAGGCAGCCGACGCCGCAGTAGGGGCAGACCGAGTCCACCATCCGGTCTGCCGCGGCGAGTCCGGCGCCCCGCGCGGGCATCAGCGCGCCGGTCGGACAGGCCTGGACGCACTCGCCGCACGCGACGCAGGTGGACGCGCCCATCGGGTCGTCGAGATCGAACACGATTTTCGAGTGCTCGCCACGGAACGCGTAGCCGATCACGTCGTTCACCTGCTCCTCGCGGCAGGCGCGCACGCAGCGCGTGCACTGAATGCAGGCGTCGAGGTTGACCGCGATGGCCGGATGCGAGACGTCCGCGCGCGGCTGATGCCGCGCGGGGAAGCGCGGCAGCCCCACGTCGAGCTTGCGCGCCCACTGGTCGAGCTCGTTCTCCGTGGTGTACGGTGACGAAGCGGGGGTCCCCTTCCCTTCCCCCGCCGGCCGCGCCTCCGGCATGTCCGCGAGCAGCAGCTCGAGCACCATCTTCTGCGACGCCACCGCACGCACGCTGTCGGTGGTGACTTCCATCCCGTCCTGCGGATAACGGCAACAGGACGGCGCGAGCACGCGCTCGCCCTTGATTTCCACCACGCAGGCCCGGCAGTTGCCGTCGGGGCGCAGCCCGGGCTTGTAGCAGAGATGGGGGATCTCCACGCCGTTGCTCCGGGCCGTCTCGATGATCGTCTCGTCGGCGCGGCCGACGACGGTGCGGCCGTTCAGCTTGAATTCGACCGGCATGGTGGCGGCCTGGGCGGTGCTCACGCGGTCCATCGGTTGCTCCTTGCCCCGGTCACGAGAGCTCGTGACCGAAATACTTCATCACGCACTGGATCGGGTTCGGCGCCGCCTGCCCCAGTCCGCAGATCGACGCGTCCATCATCGCCTGCGACAGCTCCTTGAGGAGCGGCGCGTCCCACTGCGGCGGCTGCATCAACGCGAGCGCCTTCGCCGTCCCCACGCGGCAGGGCGTGCACTGCCCGCAGGACTCCTCCTTGAAGAACGCGAGCAGGTTGCGCGCCGCATCGCTCGCGCGGTCCCGGTCGGACAGGATCACCACCGCCGCCGAGCCGATGAAGCAGCCGTGCTTGTTGAGGGTGTCGAAGTCGAGGGGGATATCCGCCATCGAGGCCGGCAGGATGCCGCCCGATGCGCCCCCCGGCAGGTACGCGTAGAAGCGATGCCCGTCCAGCATGCCGCCGCAGTACTCGTCGATCAGCTCGCGCACGGTGATCCCGGCCGGGGCGAGATGCATCCCGGGCTTCTTCACCCGGCCCGACACGGAGAAGGAGCGCAATCCCTTGCGGCCGTTGCGGCCGAACCCCGCGAACCACTCCGGGCCCTTCTCGAGGATGTCGCGCACCCAGTAGACGGTCTCAAAGTTGTGCTCGAGCGTCGGGTAGCCGAAGAGGCCCACCTGGGCGACGTACGGCGGGCGCAGGCGTGGCATGCCACGCTTGCCCTCGATCGACTCGATCATCGCCGACTCTTCGCCGCAGATGTACGCGCCGGCACCGCGGCGCAGCTCGATGACCGGCAGCGCGCAGGGCGGATCGGCCTTGAGCCGCGCGAGTTCCCGTTCGAGGATGGCCCGGCAACCGTGGTACTCGTCGCGCAGATAGATGTAGCAGGCACCCGCCTGCGCCACCCACGCAGCGATCAGCATGCCCTCGAGAAACCGGTGCGGATCGCGCTCGAGATAGACGCGGTCCTTGAACGTGCCGGGTTCGCCCTCGTCGATGTTGAGCGCCGCGACCTTCGGCTGCGCTTCGGCGCGGACGATACGCCACTTGCGCCCGGTCGGGAACCCGGCGCCGCCGAGACCGCGCAGCCCCGAGTGCTCCATCTTCTGGATGAGCGCCTCCGCGTCGTGCGCGCCGGCGAGACAGTCGGCGATCAGGCGGTACCCGCCGGCCTTGCGATACGTGTCGTAGCCGACGTAGGCCGGGCTCACGGTCGAGCCCGGCCCGGGCGTGTCGAGCGGCTCGACGAAGCTCTCCGGCGCGAACGTCGCGCGGTCGAGCGCGGTCGGGTGGGAAAGGTCGCGTGCCTTCACCAGGGCCTGGATCTTTTCGACCGAGGCATTGGGCACCGGATGCTGGTGCACCGTGGCGGCCGGCGCCTGCTCGCAGCGCCCGATGCACGGCGCGTGCAGCACGCGCACGTCTTTGCCGAGAAGCTTCGGGAGCTTCTCGAGCAGCGCTTTGGCGCCCGCCAGCTCGCACGACAGGGAATCGCACACGCGCACGGTCACTGCCGGCGGCGCGGCGGCGCCGTCCTTCACCACGTCGAAGTGGTGATAGAACGTCGCGACCTCGTAGACCTCGGTCATCGCGAGCCCCATCTCGGCCGCGAGCGCGACGAGATGCCCGTCGGAGAGCGCGCCGTAGCGGTCCTGGATCCGGTGCAGGAACTCGATCAGCAGGTCGCGCCGTCGCGGCGCGTCGCCGAGCAGCTGACGCACCTCCGCGCGCGCCTGCGGCTCCGGCTGGCGCCCCTTCAGCGTCGCAAGCACCTTGGATCTGCGCGCGGGCGTCGCCGCTCCCACCCCGTCATTCATCGCCGTCGATCCTCGCTCGATGCGTTCTCGCCGGAGTATCCCGCGCGCGCGCGGGGCGCGCCATTGACGACGGTCAAGCTGGGCGGCCGCACCGGATGCTGCGCCGCGGGGCGTGTCCGGCGCTACGCGCGCGCGAAGAAGGCGCGCAATGCCTTCGTCACAAACTCGGGAGATTCCATACTGGCCAAGTGGCCGGCCGCCGGAACGCTGAGGCGGTGCGCATTCGCGACCTGTCGCTCGACGCTCTCGGCCATGCGGTGAAACTCGGGCAGATCGTTGTCGCCGACCATCGCAAGCGTCGGCGCGCGGATCTTCCCGAGCTGGGACAGCGTCGGCGGCGCCAGCCGGCGCTCCGGGTCGGCGTTCACGAAGTGCCAGCCCGAATAGTCCTCGACCATCCGACTGAACCGCGCATCGACCTGCTTGTTCGCGCGCGCCGACGCGAACAGCGGCAGCGCGAGCCAGGCCGCCTTTGCGGCCGCGATGTCGCCGCGCCGCCCGGCCTGGAGAACCGGTGCGTAGGCTTCCACGAAGGCCCGCGACCACGGCCAGCCGCCGATCACGGTGTCGACGACGACGACCGAGCGCATGGCATCGGGCTGCGTGACCGCGAAGTCGAGCGCGCAGCGGCCGCCCATCGCAGCGCCGACCACGTGAGGCCGGTGCGCGTCGAGCTTGGTGAGCAGCACCGCGAGGTCGTCGGCGTGCGAGTACGGCCGTCCCGGCTGCGGCGCGGTGGACCGCCCGAAGCCGCGCAAGTCGTAGCGAACGACGTGGAATTCGCGCGCGAGCGCCTCGAACTGATCGTCCCACATGCGCGTGTCCAGCGCGAACGCGTGCAGGAAGACGACCGGGGTTCCCGATCCGGCCGTCTCGTAGTAGAGCCGGCCGTTCTCCACGTCGACGTAGCCGCTCGCCCGCTTGGGCGCGAACGGGTCGACCCCGCCCGGGCCGGCGCACGCCGTGAGCGCGAGCGCGCTGCCGGCGACGAGGAAGCGACGGCGCGGAAAGCCGCTCACTTGAGCACGGACTTGAGGAGCTTGCCCATCTCCGCGGGATTCTTCGTGACCTTGATGCCGCATTCCTCCATCACCGCGAGCTTCTCCTGCGCGGTGCCCTTGCCTCCGGAGATGATCGCGCCCGCGTGGCCCATGCGCTTGCCGGGGGGCGCGGTGACGCCGGCGATGAAGCCGACCACCGGCTTCTTCATGTTGGCCTTCACCCACCGCGCGGCGGTCTCCTCGTCGGAGCCGCCGATCTCGCCGATCATGATCACGGCATCGGTCTCCGGGTCGTCGTTGAAGAGCGCGAGCACGTCGATGTGCTTCAGCCCGTTGACCGGATCGCCGCCGGTGCCGACCGCCGTCGACTGTCCGTACCCGAGCGCGGTGAGCTGGCCCACCGCCTCGTAGGTGAGCGTGCCCGAGCGCGAGACCACGCCGATGCGGCCCTTCTTGTGGATGTGGCCCGGCATGATGCCGATCTTGATCTCCTCGGGCGTGATCACGCCGGGGCAGTTCGGACCGACGAGCAGCGTCTTGCTTGTCCTGCTTGCGCATGCGGTCGCGCACCTCGATCATGTCGCGCACCGGGATGCCCTCGGTGATGCAGATGACGAGGTCGAGGTCGGCCTCGCACGCCTCCCAGATCGCCGCGGCGGCGCCAGGAGGCGGGACGTAGATCACGGAAACGTTCGCGCCGGTCTTCGCCTTGGCGTCCTTGACGCTGGCGAAGATCGGGATGCCCTCGAAGTCCTCGCCGGCCTTCTTCGGGTTCACCCCCGCGACGTAGCAGGCCTTGCCGTTCGCGTAATCCCGGCTCATGCGCGTGTGGAACTGGCCGGTCTTGCCGGTGATGCCCTGCGTCACCACCCGCGAGTTCTTGTTGATCAGAATCGACATGATCAGCGCTTTCCTTTGGCAGCCGCGACGACCTTCTCCGCCGCGTCCGCCATGTTCGCCGCCGAGATGATCGGCAGCCCCGAGTCGGCGAGGATCTTCTTGCCGAGCTCGACGTTGGTGCCCTTCGAGCCGCACGACCAGCGGCACCCGCAGGCTGACGACCTTCGCCGCCTCGACCAGCGCGGTGGCGATCACGTCGCACTTCATGATCCCGCCGAAGATGT
Organism: uncultured beta proteobacterium; assembly: GCA_963747775.1. Taxonomy (GTDB): domain Bacteria; phylum Pseudomonadota; class Gammaproteobacteria; order Burkholderiales; family SG8-39; genus JAGVSZ01. The sequence goes on along the minus strand of CAVVGT010000006.1, from coordinate 242,388 downwards.
TCACGAGGATCGCCTTCAGCCCCGGGTTGCGGAGCATGATCTTGAACGCCTCGGTCACCTTCTCGGTCGTCGCGCCGCCGCCTACGTCGAGGAAGTTGGCGGGGCTGTCGCCGTAGAGCTTGATGACGTCCATCGTCGCCATGGCGAGGCCGGCGCCGTTCACCAAGCAGCCGATGTTGCCGTCGAGCTGGATGTAGTTGAGGTCGTGCTTGGACGCCTCCACCTCCGCCGGATCCTCCTCGTCCAGGTCGCGCATCGCGACGATCTCGGGATGGCGGAAGAGCGCGTTGTCGTCGAAGTTCATCTTCGCGTCGAGCGCCACCACCTTTCCATCGCCGGTGAGGATCATCGGATTGATCTCGGCCAGCGACGCGTCGGACGCCCAGAACGCGCGGTACAGCCCCTGCAGCACCGCGCGCGCCTGCGCCACCCCGGACTCGGGCACACCCAGCCTCCGCGCAACGTCGTCGGCTTCGGCGTCCTTCAGCCCGGTCTCCGGATCGATGAACACGCGCTGGATCTTCTCGGGATGGGTCGCAGCGACCTCCTCGATGTCCATGCCGCCCTCGCCCGAGGCCATCAGGCACACCTTCTGCGTCTGCCGGTCCACGACCATGCCGACATAGAGCTCGCGCTGGATGTCGGCACCTTCCTCGATCAACAGCCGGCGCACCTTCTGACCCTGCGGGCCGGTCTGGTGGGTGACGAGCTGCATGCCGAGAATCTGGCCGGCGAACGTCTTCACCTCGTCGATCGACTTCGCCAGCTTCACGCCGCCGCCCTTGCCGCGTCCGCCCGCGTGGATCTGCGCCTTGACGACCCACACCTTGCCACCGAGCGACTGCGCCGCCTGCACGGCCTCGTCCACCGAGAAGCACGGCACCGAGCGCGGCGTCGGCACGCCGAACTTGCGCAGCACTTCCTTCGCCTGGTACTCGTGGATCTTCATCGAACCTCCTCTGAGTTGCGCGCGGTGTTGCGTTAGAGTCTCGCGCGCCCGCGGCGCGCTGCGCATTGATCCGCGCTCAACCGCGGGCGCCAGCTATTCCGTGCCGGTCTTGGCGGCCCGATACCACTTCGGATAGAACTGCCGCACCGCTTCGCCGTGCGTGTCGAGCGCGCGGCAGCGGTCGAGCTGGAACGGCTTGGTGCCGTCGTCCTGGTTGTCGACCTTCTCGCCGGCCATCGTCTGGATCGCGGCGGTCGGAAACTGCCAGAGCGCCTCGTTGATGTGGCGGCAGCCGGCCAGGTCGTGAAAGCGCTGCTGCACCGCCTTGCGGAACCCGCGGCCGAGGTTCAGGCCGACGAGCTTGCGGTAATCGGGCGTTGCCCCCGCGCACTGCGGCGCATAGGGCATCGCCTCGGTCAGCGCGAGCGCGTCGACGATCTCGAAGTCGCGGCGGATGGTGATCCGGATCCACATGTCGTGCACCGGCGTGCCCGCCGGACGGACACCGCTCGAGAGCTGGTAGTCGAACGGTTTGACGTCGGTGAGATGCGCCTCGATGTCCCAGAGCCCGTCCGCGCGCTTGTACGCCTCGAAGCGGAGCCTGCGGGTGTGCGTGAGCGAGCGCGCGACGGTCGGGACGGGAAGCGGCATGGAAAGGACGCGATGTTGCGGTGCGGCGATTCTAGCAGCGAACGCTGTGGCGGCGCGCGATGCTTTACCCTTCTCGTTTTCCGCCTCCCCGCATCCCGTATCCCGCTCCGGATGAAAGTCGTCCTCGCCCTCGATCAAGGCACCACCAGCTCGCGCGCCATCGTCTTCGACGAGTCCGGCGCGGTGCGCGGCGTCGCGCAGCGCGAGTTCCGCCAGATCTTTCCGCGGCCGGGCTGGGTCGAGCACGATCCGGAGGAGATCTGGCGCACGCAGCTCGCGGTCGCGCAGGAGGCGCTTGCCAACGCGCGTGTCGCCGCCCGCGACGTTGCGGGCATCGGGATCACCAACCAGCGCGAGACCACGGTGCTCTGGGAGCGAGCGAGCGGCGCGCCGCTCGCCAACGCGATCGTCTGGCAGGACCGGCGCACCGCCGAAGCGTGCGACCGGCTGCGGGCGGACGGCGCCGCCGAAACGGTGCGCGCGAAGACCGGGCTCTTGCTCGACCCGTACTTCTCGGCCACCAAGCTCGCCTGGTTGCTCGACACCATCCCGGGCGCGCGCGCGCGCGCCGAGCGCGGCGAGCTCGCGTTCGGCACGATCGACACCTGGATCGCGTGGAAGCTCTCGCGCGGCCGGCTGCACGTCACCGATCCGTCCAACGCGTCGCGCACGCTGCTCTACGACATCGGGCACGGGCGCTGGGACGACGCGCTGCTCGAGCTGTTCCGGATCCCGCGCGCGCTGCTCCCGGACGTGCGCGCGTCGAGCGGCGTGTTCGGCGACGCGTCGCCCGACCTCCTGGGCGCGGGCGTTCCCATCGCCGGCATCGCGGGTGATCAGCAGGCGGCGCTGTTCGGGCAGGGGTGCCACGGTCCCGGCATGGCCAAGAACACCTACGGCACCGGCTGCTTCATGCTGCTGCACACCGGCGCGGAGCGGATAGCGTCCTCGCGAGGGCTCATCACGACGTGCGCGGCGTCGACCGGCACCGCCGAGTTCGCGCTCGAGGGCAGCGTCTTCATCGCGGGCGCGGTCGTGCAGTGGCTGCGCGACGGCCTGAAGCTGATCTCGTCCGCCGCCGAGATCGAGGCGCTCGCTGCGTCCGTGCCGGACGCGGGCGGCGTCTACCTCGTGCCGGCGTTTGCGGGACTCGGCGCGCCGCACTGGGATGCGTACGCGCGCGGCGCGATGCTCGGGATGACGCGCGGCACGACCGGGGCCCATCTCGCGCGGGCCGCGCTTGAGTCGATCGCGTTCCAGTCGGCCGAGGTGCTTGTCGCCATGCAGCGCGACTCGGGCGTGCGGCTCGCCGAGCTGCGCGTCGACGGCGGCGCGACGGCGAACGCCCTGCTCATGCAGTTCCAGGCGGATCTACTCGGCGTGCCGGTCGTGCGTCCACGCGTGGCGGAGACGACCGCGCTCGGGGCGGCGTATCTCGCCGGGCTCGCAGTGGGCGTCTGGAAGAGCCGCGACGCGATCGCTGCGCAGTGGCAGCAGGAGCGCGCGTTCGAGCCGGAGATGTCTCGCGACGCGGCAGCCGGGCGGCTCGCCGCGTGGTCGCGCGCGGTGCAGCGCGCGAAGGGCTGGGAGGGCGGAAGTGCGGCGGGGGACGGTTGAGCGGCGGGCGGCGCGCTCACACCGCGAACGGGTACACGTAGACCGGCCGCAGTGTCCCACGCGCTGTCAATGATCGCGTCATGGGCTGCGCGCGCGGATAGAATCCAGTCTCCCGCGGAGGACCTCGGTGAACACCTATCGCATCGCCGTGATTCCGGGCGACGGAATCGGCAAGGAAGTCATGCCCGAAGGCGTGCGCGCGCTCGACGCGGCGTCGCGCCGCTTCGGATTCAGGCTGCAGCTCGACCACTTCGACTGGAACTGCGACCGGATGGTCAAGACCGGTCAGTGGATGCCCGAGAACTGGAAGGACGCGATCGGCGGACACGACGCGATCTTCTTTGGCGCGACCGGCTGGCCGGCGCTGGTGCCCGACCACGTCTCGCTCTGGAACTCGCTCATCAAGTTCCGCCGCGACTTCGACCAGTACGTCAACCTGCGGCCCGTGAAGCTGATGCCCGGCATCCCGTGCCCGCTCGCGGGCCGCAAGCCCGGCGACATCGACTACTACGTCGTGCGGGAGAACACGGAGGGCGAGTACTCCTCGGTCGGCGGGCGCATGTTCGAGGGCACCGAGCGCGAGTTCGTGACCCAGCAGGCGTGCTTCACCCGCAAGGGCGTGGACCGGATCATGCAGTTCGCGTTCGAGCTGGCGCTGAAGCGGCCGCGACGGCATGTCACCTCCGCCACGAAGTCGAACGGCATCTTCATCACCATGCCGTACTGGGACGAGCGCTTCGCGGCGATGGCGAAACGGTATCCGCAGGTTGCGACGAGCCAGTACCACATCGACGGTCTGACCATCCAGATGGTGCTCAACCCGCAGCGCTTCGACGTAATCGTCGCATCGAACCTGTTCGGCGACATCCTGTCCGACCTCGGGCCGGCGACCGCCGGGACGATCGGCATCGCGCCATCGGGAAACATCAACCCGGAGCGCGCGTTTCCGTCGCTCTTCGAACCCGTGCACGGGTCGGCACCCGATATCTACGGCAAGCGCATCGCGAATCCGATAGCACAAATCTGGTCGGCCGCAATGATGCTCGAGCATCTTGGTGAATCGGCTGCGGCGGCTGCGATCCTCGCCGCGATCGAGAAGTCGCTCGCGCCGGGCTCCGGTGCGCCGCGGACGCCCGACATCGGCGGGGCCGCGCACACCGAAGATCTCGGTACAGCGATCGCCGAGCTGGTGTAGCTCATGACGGCGCACTTGGACTAAGATTCCGCCACGGGCGGCGACGCATCGCTCGAACCCATCACGACGCCTGCTCCTCGAAGGAGCAGGCGCCCCGGTCCAGCAAGGAGGAAGAATGGCGAGGTTCAGCACGGAGGCCCTTCGTACCGTCGCGCTCGTCGGTCACGGCGCGTCGGGCAAGACCACACTAACGGAGGCGCTACTGCAGAAAGCGGGGATGATCCAGGCGGCGGGGACCGTTGAGCGCGGCTCGACGGTATGCGACTTCGACCCCCTGGAGAAGCAGTTCCAGCACAGCCTGCGCTCGGCGATCGTGCATCTCGACTACGGCGGCACGCGCACGCACCTCATCGACACCCCCGGCTATCCCGACTTCATCGGCCAGGCGATCGGCGCGCTCGATGCGGTCGAAACCGCCGCGGTCGTGGTGAACGCGCAGAACGGCATCGAGATGGTCACGCGACGCATGATGGACTGGGCCGCGAAGCGCAAGCTGTGCCGCATGATCATCGTGAACAAGATCGACGCGGAGAACCTCGACCTGCCCGGGCTGCTCGCGGCGCTGCAGGAGACGTTCGGCAAGGAGTGCCTGCCGATCAACCTGCCCGCCGATCGCGGCGCGCGCGTGATCGACTGCTTCGCGAACGACTCCGGCACCGCCGATTTCCTCTCCGTCGGCGAGGTGCATAAGATGGTCCTCGAGCAGATCGTCGAGGTCGACGAGGCGGCGATGGAGAAGTACCTCGAGCAGGGCGACGTCGACCCGGAATCACTGCATGCGCCCCTAGAGAAGGCGCTGCGCGAGGGGCACATCGTCCCGATCTGCTTCGTCTCCGCCCGCACCGGCGCGGGCGTGCGCGATCTGCTGGAGGTGTTCGCTCGCCACCTGCCACACCCGGGTGAGGGCAATCCGCCGCTTTTCTACAAGGGTGAAGGCGAGGCTGCGAAGGAGTACGCCTCGTCGCCCGACCCGAAGAAGCATGTGCTCGCGCACGTCTTTAAGGTGCTGAACGACCCTTACGTCGGCAAGCTCGGCATCTTCCGCGTCTACCAGGGGACGGTCACCAAGGACACCCAGCTCTTCATCGGCGACGGCCGCAAGCCGTTCAAGGTCGGCCACGTCTTCGTGCTGCAGGGCAAGGAACACGTCGAGACGAACGAGGCGGTGCCCGGCGACATCGCCGCGGTGGCGAAGGTGGAGGAGATCACCTTCGACAGCGTCCTGCACGACTCGCACGACGAGGACCACATCCACATGGTGCCGCTCGAGTTCCCGACGCCGATGTACGGCCTCGCGATCGAGCCCAAGAAGCGCGGCGACGAGCAGAAGATCTCGGAAGCGATCCACAAGATCACCGCGGAGGACCCGACCTTCCAGGTCGACCACGACGGCACGACCCACGAGACGGTCATCCGCGGCCTGGGCGACCTGCACGTGCGCGCGATCCTGGAACGCATGAACTCGCAGTACAAGGTGGAGGTCAATACGCGCCCGCCGCGCATTCCGTTCCGCGAGACCATCATGGCGAAGGCCGAGGGCCACGCGCGCCACAAGAAGCAGACCGGCGGCGCAGGCCAGTTCGGCGAGGTGTACCTGCGGGTCGAGCCGCTCGCGCGCGGGGCTGGATTCGAGTTCGCCGACCAGTCGAAGGGCGGCGTGATTCCCAACCAGTTCATTCCTGCCGTCGAGAAGGGCGTGCAGCAGGTGCTCGCCGCAGGGGCGGTCGCCGGCTATCCGATGCAGGACCTCCGGGTGATCGTGTACGACGGCAAGCACCACCCGGTGGACTCGAAGGAGGTGGCGTTCGTCTCCGCCGGCCGCAAGGCGTTCCTCGACGCGCTGGAGAAGGCGCGCCCGATCGTGCTCGAGCCGATCGTCAACGTCGAGATCATCTGCCCGGATACGAACATGGGCGATATCACCGGCGACCTGTCGGGCAAGCGCGGCCAGATCACCGGCACCGATTCCCTCGGACCGGGCACCTGCGCGATCCGCGGCCTGGTGCCGCTCTCGGAGCTGAACGGCTACGCGAACCGGCTGAAGTCGGTCACCGGGGGCCAGGGCTCCTACTCGATGACGCTGTCGCACTACGAGGCCGTGCCCCCGAACATCCAGGCGCAGCTGCACAGCGAGTACCTCGCCTCGCGCGGGCAGCAGGAAGAGGAGTAGCGCGGCAGCCGCGCTTAGGTCACGTTATCGGTCTCGCGTCTGCGCGTGCGGCGCGAGCTTGCGCGGCCGGGCAAGTGGTACCACTGCTTGTGTGGCGAGAACTGCCGGCACGCGAGGCACTGCGTGTCGCTCCACTGCTTGCGGCACCCCGGGCACAGCCCGCGCGTCCAGAACGTATTCCAGACCGTGCTACACGACGGTTCGCAGGACCAGCGATCTTCGGGCCGCGGACGCCACGCGCACTTCGGGCAGTAGATCTCGAGCTCGTCTTTCGGCATCTCGCCCTCCTACCGGCGCCCCGCTACAACGCACGAGCAGGCACCGCGGCTGACGCGCGCACGTACCGCTAGCGCAGCCGCGCGAGGTAGTAAGCCAGCGTCCGGATGTCCGCGTCCGACACGCCGTACAGCGTCGCCGCCATGATCGTGTCCCCGCCCGTGCGACGGTTGTCGCGGTAGGCCAGCATCGATTCGACGAGATACTCCTCGCGCTGGCCGGCGAGGCGCGGCATCTGCTCGCGGCCGCGGAAGTCCGGCAGGTGGCAGGACCCGCAGTGCAGCTTCTTCGCGATCGCGATGCCCCGCTCGACCACCGCCGGGTCGGCGGCCTCGGTCGTCCCCGGCCGCGCCGGCCGGCTGCTGAAATGCTGGGCGAGTCGCACGATCTCCTTGTCGGTCAGCCCCTGCACCGCCGGCTGCATCTGCGGGGACACGCGCAGCCCCTCGCGGAACAGGATGAGCTGGTTCTCGACGAATAGCTGCGGCTGCCCGGCGATCGACGGGATGTTCGGGATCTGCGAATTGCCGTCGGCACCGTGACAGCTCGCGCAGAGCGCGACGGTGTCCTGGCCGAACGCCGTGGAAACGAAAAGGGCGGCAAGCCACGCCCACCGCCCCCTGCGAAGCGCTGCCGTCACTACTTTCCGGGTGCGTAGCTCACGCGGTAAATCGCGCCCAGCTGCTCGTCGGACACGAGCATGGCGCCGTCGGGCATCTGCAGCAGGTACGCCGGCCGGCCCCAGAAGCTCTGGTCCTTGGGGTTCATGAAGCCGGTCATGAACGGTGTCATCTTGACGTTCTTGCCGTCGGCCGTCGCCCGCACGTTGACCACGTCGAAACCGAACTTCGTCGTGCGGTTCCACGAGCCCTTGCGCGCGATGAACATCGTATCGCGGTACTCGGCCGGGAACATCTTGCCGGTATAGAACAGCACGCCCATCGCCGCGGCGTGTGGGCCCATCAACGTCACCGGCAGCGTCACACCCTTGCACGGGTCGGCCTTCTTGAAGTCCACGTCAGGCACCCCTTGCGCGTGGCAGTACGGAAAGCCGAAGAACTGGCCGGACTTCGAGAGACGGTTCAGCTCGTCCTGGGGGCCGGTGTCGCCCATCCAGTCCCGGCCGTGGTCGGTGAACCACAACTCGCCGGTCTTCGGATGCCAGTCGAATCCGACCGAGTTGCGCACCCCGCGCGCGATGACCTCCATGCCGGAACCGTCGGGGTTGTAGCGGCGGATCTGGCCGTACTCCGCGGTCGGCTCGCAGATATTGCACGGCGATCCGAACGGGACATAGAGCTTCTTGTCCGGCCCGAACCGGATGTACTTCCAGTTGTGGTGCTGCAGGGGCGGCAGGTTGAACTTCGCGGTCAGGTCGACCGGCGCGACGTTCGGGTTGCCCTCGATGCCGTCGAAGCGCAGCACCTTGTCGATGGCCATGACGTAGAGCGACCCGTTCCCGAACGCGACCCCCGCCGGCTGGGTGAGCTTGTCGACCACGACCCGGACCGAGCGCCGGTCGCCGTTGTCGGTGACCTCGTACACGCGCCCGATGGCCCGCGTGCCGACATAGATCTTGCCGTTGTCGCCGAGGGCCATCGCGCGCCCGCCGGGAAGGCCGTTTGCCCAGATTTCGACCGTGAACCCTTCGGGCAGGTTGAGCTTGCTGATGGGGATCTCGCTCCGTGGCGTCTCGGTCAGCTTGCCGGCGAGCGGGGCGAGCTTCGAGTCCGCCATCGACGCAGGCATACCCTGCTTCCAGATCGGCGGCGCGGGCGGTGTGCCCTGAGCGAACGCGGTTCCGAACGAGACGAGCGCGAAGATTGCGACGGTTCTTTTCATTGGGGACTCCCTCCTTTGCGCGGGCGATGTTACCCCGTCCCGCCGATGGCTGGAATACCCGCCGACGCGCCGCTCACGGCCCGATGATCACCACCGCCTCGGCGAGCAGCTCGCCGCTCGGTCCGGCGAAGCAGACGAGCGTCAGCGTCTCCCGGGCGCTCTTCCAGACGCGATCGGCACGCAACTGGGCCCCTGCGGCGAACTTATTTACCTCGGGCGCGCCGTAGCGCGCGCGCAGATCCGACTCGATGAGCTTGCACTTCGGGAATTGCGGCTGCGCGCGACCGGCCGCGTCACGCGGACGCTCGAAGCTCAGCCTGACCGTGCGCGGCTTCCCGCTGCTCGCCAGCTGGACGCCCGAGAGCTGATCGCGACGGTCCCGGTCGGCCACATAGATAGTGTCCCCGACGGCCTTGGAGCTCGGGAAGCGCTTCCGGGCCTCGGCGAGCGTGGTCTGCAGGCCGATATCGGCGTACGCGAAGCCCTCGGCGGCGAAGGCGGGTGCCGCAGCCGCGATCGCAATCCCGAACGCGACGGTCCGCACAGCCGCTTGCGCGCTAGGCAGTGCCGCCGACGGTCAGCCCGTCGATGCGCAGCGTGGGTTGCCCGACGCCCACCGGCACGCTCTGGCCTTCCTTGCCGCAAGTCCCGACGCCGCTGTCGAGCGCCAGGTCGCTGCCGATCATCGCCACGCGCGTGAGCGCGTCGGGGCCGTTGCCGATCAGCGTCGCGCCCTTCAGCGGGTAGGTGGCCTTGCCGTTCTCGATCATGTACGCCTCGGACATCGAGAATACGAACTTGCCACTGGTGATGTCCACCTGGCCGCCGCCGAAGTTGACGGCATAGATGCCGCGGTCGACGGAAGCGATGATCTCCTGGGGGTCCTTGTCGCCGGCCAGCATGTAGGTGTTGGTCATGCGCGGCATCACCGTGTGCGCATACGACTCGCGGCGCCCGTTGCCGGTGAGCGGCATCTTCATTAGGCGCGCGTTCATGCTGTCCTGGATGTAGCCGCGCAGCACGCCGTTCTCGATCAGCGTCGTGCACTGCGTCGGATTGCCCTCGTCGTCGACGTTGAGCGAGCCGCGCCGGCTCGGGATCGTGCCGTCGTCCACTACGGTGACGCCGCGCGAGGCGACGCGCTCGCCGATCCGCCCGGTGAACGCGGAGGACCCTTTGCGGTTGAAGTCGCCTTCGAGGCCGTGGCCGACCGCCTCGTGCAGCAGCACGCCGGGCCAGCCGGGACCGAGCACCACCTTCATCGTGCCGGCCGGCGCCGGACGCGACTCGAGGTTGAGGAGCGCCATGTCGACCGCGTTGGCGGCGTAGTCCTCGATCATCGCCTCGGTGAAGTACGCGTAGTCGAAGCGCCCGCCGCCGCCCCAGCTGCCCTGCTCGCGCCGTCCGTTGTGCTCTGCGATCACCTGCAGCGAGAGGCGCACGAGCGGCCGCACGTCGGCCGCGGTGACGCCATCCGAGCGCATGACCAGCATCACCTCGTACACGCCGGCGAGCGTGGCCATCACCTGCACCACGCGCGGGTCGCGCGCGCGGCACAGCCGCTCGAGCCGCTCGAGCAGCTTCACCTTTTCCGTGTCGCCGAGCGAGGCGAGCGGGTCGATCGGCTCGTACAGGCGTCGCGCGGTACCCTTGCGCGCGACCGACCGCCTGCTCTTCCCGCCGAGGCGCGCGATCGCACGCGTGACGCCGGCCGCGTCCTTGAGCGCCGGCAGGCTGATCTCGTCGGAGTACGCGAACGCCGTCTTCTCGCCAGCGATCGCGCGCACGCCGACGCCCTGATCGATGTTGAAGCTGCCCGACTTGACGATGCCCTCCTCGAGGCTCCAGCCTTCGGTGCGCAGGTACTGGAAGTAGAGGTCGGCGTAATCCACGTCGTGCGTCATGATCGCGCCGAACACCTGCCCGAGCTGCGGTGTGGCGAGGTCATAGGGCGCGAGCAAGGTCTGCGTCGCGGTCTCGAGGAGTCGGTCCTGGGTCTGCATCGGGTTCCCGGAAATCAAGAGCGGGTGGGGAAGTACGCGGAGGATACACACAGAGCGTCCGGACGATCATCGGCCGGCCCCGCTCTCACCGTTTCGCGTGTGAGGTCTTTCAAAGCACCCGGTGCAGCAGGGCGGGCAGGCTCTCGCGCACCTTGCGCTGGTAGTTGGGGTCGATATCGGCCACGACAACACCCGCCCCCTGCGCGAGGCCTGCGACCGCCTCGCCCCACGGACCGACGATCATCGTGTGACCATAGGTGCGTCGACCGTTGAGGTGATGCCCGCCCTGCGCGGGCGCGATCACCCAAGCGAGGTTTTCGACGGCGCGCGCACGCACGAGGAGATCCCAGTGCGCCTGCCCCGTCGTCGCGGTGAACGCCGACGGGATCACGATCAGGTCCATCGGAGCGAGCCCGCGGTAGAGCTCGGGAAACCGCACGTCGTAGCAGATCGACAGCGCGATGCGGCCGAACGGCGAATCGATCGCCACCGGCCGGTCGCCGGGCTCGATCGTGTTCGATTCCCGGTACTTCTGGTCCGCGTCGGTGAAGTCGAACAGGTGGATTTTGTCGTAGCGCGCGACGCGCTGTCCTGCGGCGTCGTACACGAGGCAGCTGTTACGGACCTTCCGCGGATCGCGCGCGGGCAGCGGCACGGTCCCGGCGATCAGCCACACCCGGTGCCGCGCGGCGGTACGCGCGAGGAACGACTGGATGGGACCGTCGCCGTCGGACTCGCGGATCGCCAGCTTGTCGCCCTCGGCGCGGCCCATAAGGCAGAACCACTCGGGCAGCACCGCGAGCTGCGCGCCCTGCCCGGCGGCATCGGCGACCAGCTCGCCGGCCGCCGCGAGGTTCGCATCGAGCGCCGGCTCCGAGACCATCTGTATCGCGGCGACGCGGAACGGGTCAGGCATGCGAGGGGGCTCCGGTCATTGCGGGCCCGGCTTGGAGCCGAACGGGTCGGTCTCGCGCGCGGTCTCCGGCGCGCCCACCCGTTCGACCTTGGGATCCTCCCACGGGCCGGTGACGCGGTACTGGAACGCGAGCATCTGCCCGATCGGGTCCTTCAACAGGCGTTGCGCGAGAAGTGCGCCGACGCCGACGATCGGATTCAGCAGTGCGACCGCCGCCGCGGCAGCGACGCTGTCGCCGACGATCGGCACCACGCGCACCGCCAGGTCCTGCGTCTCGCGCGCGAGATCCGCCTGGCCGGTGATCACCACGGTCGCGGCGGGCCCGACCATGGTGAGGTCCTGGGTGCGCGCGACGCCTTGCGCGATTGACGCCGTGCCAATGATCGTGTCGAAGGCGAAGCCCTCGCTGAAGATGTCGTTGAAGTCGAGCGTGATGCGTCGTGGCAGCGACTGCAGCGAGAGCACGCCGAGCAACTTGCCGATCCCCGGCTTCAACTTCACGAACTGGCCCTTCTCGGCGCGGAACGTCACCTCGCCGGTCAGGGACGGAAAATCGATCGTCGAGATCGGACCCTGCCACTTGACCTTCCCGTCGAGGTCCGCGGTACCGCGCGTCAGGGTGTCGGCGAAACCGAAGCGCGCGAGGTACTTTCCGGCGTCCGCGGTCTGCACCTTCACTTCGAGATCGGTCTGCTCCTTGGTGCCCCCGCCTGCCGGCTGCCACAGCCCCTTCGCGTTGATCGACCCTTCGGGCGCCGTGAAGGCAAGCTTCTCGAGTCGCCACCCGCTCCGCTCGTTGACCGCGTCGAGCTCGAGGCGGCCGATGTCCCGCCCATGGACCAGGTACCGGTCGGCGACGACGTTGAGGGCGGGCAGCCGCGTCGCGGTGCCTGCGCCGGGCATCGCGTCGGAAGCCGTCTCGGGATGCGCGAGGTGCTTGAGCCGGGCGGTGACGAGCCCCGCGCCCTCGGGGTGCCAGGCGACCTCGCCCGCCATCTCGCGCGCATCGACCGTCGCCTGCCAGGTGCGGGCGCTCGAAAACTGCGCCCGTACGGTCACGTCGTGGAACTCGCGCCCGACCACCGTGAGCGTTGCTGCGCGGAGACTCAGGGCGGTGACCGCGAGATCCGCGGCAGCGCTCTTCGCCGCCGAGTCGGTGACCGCGGGCAGCAGCCGGTCGAGATCGAGGGCCTTCACGTTGCCGGCGATGAACACACCCGGGCGATCCGGCAGCTGCACGCCCACATCGCCGAGTCCGACGCCCGCGCGCTCGATCGTTGTCCTTTCGCCCTCGGTGCGGAGGATCCCCTCGGCGCTGATCAACGACCCCACCGTCAGCGTGACGCTCTCGCGCTGCGCCGGGGGCGCGCCCGGCGCCTCCGCCAGCGGACGGCGTTCGACCCGCAGCGGCCAGTTCTCGTCGGCCTTCTTCGCGAACGGCGCCGGCAGGTCCACCGCGACGCCTGCGAGCGTCGATTCGAAGAGCGTCGTCCGGCGGTCCGCGCGCTTGGTCTCGGTGAACCGGAACGGCAGCGCGCCGCGCACCGCCGACTCGAACGGCAGCCCGGCGTGCCGCGCGAGCTGGGCGCCGTCGATCGTGCCCTGGACCGTCGCAGTGGCGGCGCCGTCGCGCGTGTCCAGCTGCATCGTGACGTTGCCGCCGAGCGTCTGCGCGACGAGGTTCCTGGCGTTCACCGACGACTCGGTGAACCCGACCGTGCCGTTCACCTGCGTGAGCGGCACGTTACCCGCACCCATGGCGATGCCGTTGCCGGCGAACTGGAAATCGCCCGCGACCTGCGTCTGGTCGAGCTTGGCCAGCGGAATCCTGAGGCGCAGCGCGAGGTTTGCGCGGCCCTCGCCCGACCAGCCGTCCGTCGCCCCGTCGATGAACCCGCGCACCGGGCTCGCGGCGATGAACTTGAGGTAATCCGTGAGCGGGCCCTCGGCCTGCCCATCTGCGAATAGCTCGGAGGGGCCGATGAGATCGGGGATGACCACGGTCACTTTCGCAAACTGGACGCCGTAGGTGCTCGCCCGCGGGCTGGAAATCGTCAGCTTGCGCCCGTCGAAAAGCACGTCCGCGGTGATGCCGACGATCTGTGGCCATCCTGGCGCGTAGTCGAGGATGCCGTCCTTCACCCGGGCACTCGCGCGCGCCTCGCCTTTCTTCGGATCGTCGTAGGGAAAATCGTCGAGGCCTCCGCGGAGCCGGAACTGCACGTCGGTCAGCGGGGCGGCAACGATGGCTCGCTTGAGCCATTCGCCCGTATCCGCACGCAGGCCCGGAATTAGTTTTTGCGCCGCACGGCCGTCCATCCGGGACGCGCGCACCGTGATGTCGACCGCCTGCGAACCCCCTCCGGACCGGCGGTAGGCGGCGCTCCCGGCCGCGGCAAGCGTTGGGCCGGAGACGGCCAGGTCGTCGACCTTCACCTCCACTGCGCCGTTCTGGAGCGACCACTGCAGTCGCGCCCGGAGGGCGTCGAACGCGACCGCATCCTCCCGCGGCGCAGCCGGGAAGCGAATCGTCATGTTCGTCGCATTGAGATTCGCGGCACCCCCCTTGTCGGTCAGGTCGAACTGGCCCGAGAGGTGGGTGAAACCCGGCGCGTTGCCGTAAGGCTGCATTCCGACATCGCCGAAGCGGCCACGTGCGCTGAACGTGTCCGGCCGAGCGAGCTCGCCGGTCCACTTGAACCGCACGTCGGAGAACCGGCCCTCGGGCGACATCGTGGAGAGGGCCGTGCGCAGCGTCTCGGGTAGCGGCAGGTGCCCGCTGAGGAGCGCAAGCGGCCTGAGGTCGATCGATTTCGCGACGACTTCGCCGGTCTCCGGCACCCGCCCGTGCGCCGGCTCCCACCGCGCCATGAAGTCCGCGGGCGCGAAGACGGACCCGCCGCGGGGAACGAGCGCCAAGCGGCGCGCAAAACCGTCGTATGCGATGTCCTGATCGCGCACGAACGACAGCAGGCCGAGGTTGTCGGCGCGCTGCCGCACGCCGAACTGCCCGTATACCGCGGCGAGATCGAGCAGCGGGAGCTCCGACCCGAAGCGCGCGGTCACGTCCTCGAGCGAGAGATCGGCGGCGAGCTCGGTGAGCCGCCGGTCGTCGACCGCGAGCCAGAGGCGCAGCGCGCCGCGACCGCTCTGCACTTCGATCGGGTAATCGACCCACGCCTTCCAGGCCGCCAGGTCGACGTGGTCCAGCGCGGCATACAGACGGCCGTCCCACTCGGCGAGCTGCTCGACGGTGCGCCCCACCAGGTCGCCGCGCACATCGAGCGCGGTCGCGTATTCGCGCGGCGGCTCGGCGCGCAGCGCGAAACGGTGGTGACGCCCGTCGTTCTCGAGCACGAAATTCAGACGCTCGAGCTTCAGCGGCGGTGCGCCCCGCACCTCGTCGCGCCATTCGACCCGAGCGTCGCGGATGATGATCTCGCCCTGCGCGAGGACCCAGTCGGCGGCGCCCCCTTCCGGAGTGTCGGAGGGGCCCAGCTCCAGGCCGGCAATGAAGAGCCGGCCGCCCGGATCGCGGCGGATGCGCAGGTCCGGCCGATCGAGCACGAGCGACTTGAAGCGCAGCTCGCCGGCCGCGATCGAATGCCAGGCCACGCTCGCGCCCACGTAAGGGAGCACCAGCGCCTCCTCGCCGCCGCGGTCGTGAATCTTGACTCCGCCGAGTTCGAGCCGCGGATGCAGCCCGTACCACTCGGCATGGACCCGCTCGATGGTGACTCGCGCGCCGAGCGCGCGCGAAACCGCCGCGGCAATCTCGTCCCTGTAATCGGCGATCCGCGGCAGTGCCCAGAACCGCAGCACGAGCATCGTCACCGCGGCGAGGAAATACAGCCCGACGAGGGTCCATCCCGCACGGCGCAGCCACGCGAGCCAGCGGCGCTCGCGCGGCGGGAGCTGTTCGTCCAGGCGCGCGTCGAGCGCGTCGTGGACGACTTCCTCGACCTCGTGGACGGCGTCGTTGAGCGTGTTCATCCGGCGCGCGGCGCCCAGGCAGTCAATGGCGACATCGTCCGGCCGCGATGGCCGGGACGGCAGGGCGCGCCTACAATAGCGCGCGTCGAAACGGCGCGCACTCCATTCACAACGCGCGCGTCGCGATCCCGACGACGCGATTGTACTGCACCGCTCCTGCGACCGTTTTTCTCACTCCGCCCATAGGTTTATGTCGCCGCTTCTGTCGCCCATCGAGCCTTCCCTCGGGGTGCGCTGGTCGCGCTTCGCGCAGCGCCTGCTCGCCGCACGCCCGCGACTCGCCGACGAGATCGATGCGGCACGTGTTGCGGGCTGGAGCGCGGCCGACATGCGCGCGTTCTTGGAGGCACGCGATGCGCTCGACCCGACGGCGCTCGGCGGTGCGCTGCGCGAGCTGCGCGCACGGGTGATGCTGCGCATTGCGGCGCGCGACCTCGCGGGCCTCGCGCCACTCGCGGAGGTCACCGGCACGATGTCCGACCTCGCCGAGGTCGCGCTCGACGCGGCACTCCGCGCGCACCGGACGCGGATGGAGGCCGAGCACGGTGCACCGGCGGGCGCGTCGGGTCCCCAGGACCTGCTGGTCGTCGGGATGGGCAAGCTCGGCGGCCGCGAGCTGAACGTGTCCTCCGATATCGATCTCGTGTTCGCCTACCCGGACGAGGGCGCGACCCCGCGCGGACTGTCGAACCACGAGTTCTTCGTGAAGCTCGGCCAGCGGGTCATCCGCACCCTCGCCGACGTGACGCCCGACGGCCAGGTGTTCCGGGTCGACATGCGGCTGCGCCCGTGGGGCGACGCGGGACCGCTCGCGACGAGCTTCGACGGGCTCGAGCAGTACTTCGTCGCGCAGGGACGCGAGTGGGAGCGGTACGCGTGGATCAAGGCGCGCGTGGTCGCCGGGGGCGACGAACGAATGCGTGCCGAGCTCGCAAAGATCGCGCAGCCGTTCGTGTTCAGGAAGTACCTCGATTTCGGGACGATCGACGCGGTACGCAAGCTCCATGCGCAGATCCGGCAGGAGGTCGCGCGCCGCGATCTCGCCGGCGACGTCAAGCTCGGGCCGGGCGGGATTCGCGAAATCGAGTTCATCGCGCAAGGCTTCCAGCTGATCCGCGGCGGGCGCGATCCGGGCCTGCGCGCGCGTGCCACGCTCGAGGTGCTGGCCGCGCTCGGCGCGCGCCGGCAGCTCGCCGAACTCGCCGTAGCGGAGCTCTCCGGCGCATATGTCTTCCTGCGTCGCCTCGAGCATCGACTCCAGTATCTCGACGATGCGCAGACCCATGCGCTGCCCGAGTCCCCGGTCGACCGCCAGCTGGTCGCCGAGAGCATGGTCGCGCCCGACTGGGAGACGTTTGCCCGCGAGCTCGACGGCCACCGCGCCGTTGTGACGCGTCATTTCGACGGCGTGTTCGCCACCGCCGACGAGACCCACGCATCGGCGCCGGTCTGGCAGGGCACGCTCGACGGCGACGCGGCCGAGCGCGACCTTGCCGCCCGGGGTTACGTCGAGCCGCGCGAGACGCTCGCCCGCATCCGCGCGCTGCGCGCGAGCGCCCGCTACCAGCAGCTGCCGGAATCGAGCCGCGAGCGGCTCGACCTGCTCGTGCCGCGCTTCATCGAGGCGTGCGCCCAAGTGCCGGGCGCGGCCGTTCCGGGCGAGCGCGTCGCGCCGGATGTGGCGCTCCGGCGCGCGCTCGATTTCGTGGAGTCGGTCAGCCGGCGCGCGTCGTACCTCGCGCTGCTCGCGGAGCAGCCCACCGCGCTCGCCAAGGTCGCCGGAATCCTCGCCGCGTCGAGCTGGGCGGCCGAGTACCTGACGCGGCATCCGATCCTGCTCGACGAGCTGCTCGACGCGCGCGTACTCGGCGAGGCGCCCGACTGGAGCGAGTTCACCACGACGCTACGGGTCGAAATGGCGGCGCACGACGGCGACGTCGAGCGCCAGATGGACGCGATGCGCGAGATCCACCACGCCTGGGTGTTTCGCCTGCTCATGCAGGACCTCGCCGGGCTGCTGACCGTCGAGCGCCTCGGCGATCATCTCTCGCTCGCCGCCGATCTCGTGCTCGCCGTGACGCTCGAGGTGTGCTGGAAGCTGGTGCGGACGCGGCACACCGAGATTCCGCGCTTCGCGGTGATCGGATACGGGAAGCTCGGCGGCAAGGAGCTCGGCTACGCCTCCGACCTCGACATCGTGTTCGTCTACGACGACCCGCACGAGGCCGCGGCCGAGAACTACGCGCGCCTCGCCCAGCGCATGAACAGCTGGCTTTCGAGCCGGACGCCGGCGGGCACCCTTTTCGAGACCGATCTGGCGCTCCGCCCGAGCGGCGGGGCCGGGCTGCTCGTGTCGTCGATGTCGGCGTTCAAGCGCTACCAGTTCGAATCGGCCTGGCTCTGGGAGCACCAGGCCCTCACGCGCGCGCGCTTCTGCGCGGGCGACGCCGCGATCGGCGCCGTGTTCGATGCGCTCCGCCGCGATCTGCTGCAGTCGAGCCGCGACCCGGCGAAGCTCGGCGCCGAGGTGTTGACGATGCGGCAGAAGATGCTGGAGGCTCATCCCAACCGATCGGAACGGTTCGACCTGAAGCACGACCGGGGCGGCATGGTCGACATCGAGTTCATCGTCCAGCATCTCGTGCTCGCGCACTCGCGCGCCCACTACGAACTGACCGGGAACCTCGGCAACATCGCGCTGCTGCACATGGCGGGCGCGCTCGGTCTCATCCCCGCCGCTCTGGCACAGCGGGTTGCGGATGCGTACCGCGACTACCGTCGACTGCAACATCGGTTGCGCCTCAACGGCGCGGAGTTCGCGCGCGTCGAGCGCGCGAGCGCCGCGGCGCACATCGATGCGACCGCTGCCCTCTGGAATGCGGTATTCGGGCCGGCGGCCTAGACAGTACTCGGCGCAGCGACCCCGAGCTTCTGTGTCCACGGCACGAGCGCGGGCATCGTCTCCGGGTGGAGTGCCACGCCTTCCGCGAGCTGGCGCTCGCGCAGCCTCAGTCCGCGCTCGCCCGGCATGCGGACCGGCGGATTGCCCGCCTTGACCGGCGCGGTCCGGCACGCGTTCGCCAGCCACCCGGTCTCGCGCGCGAACGCGTCCCGGCCGCCGAACGCGCCCGGGTCGATGATCTGCACGAACACCGAGGCGCCCCAATGCTTCTCGCCGTCGGCACGCCCGTGCCCGGCGAGCGCCGAAGTCAACGCTTCGACGAGCAGCGCGAGGCCGAAGCCCTTGTGCCCGAGATCCATCCCGCCGAGCGGCAGGATCGCGCCCGGCGGGTGGGTCAGGAAGACCGCCGGGTCGTCGCTCGCGTCACCGTGGCTATCGACGAGCCACGAGCCGGGCAGCCGTGCGCCCTTGCCCGCGCGGTTGAGCCGCGAGACGAGTCCGTTGGTCGTCGTCGACGCGCTGATGTCGATCAGCACCGGCAGGCCGTCGGTCGGAAATCCGGCGGCGATCGGGTTGGGCGTGAAACGGCCCGCGATGGCGCCATGCGGCGCCACCGATCCGGTGGCTGGGTCCGAGCTCATGAGCAGCATCACGAGCCCGCGCCCCGTCGCGCGCGGCAGGTAGGTCTGCAGGCAGGCGATGTGATGCGAACGGCGGATCGCCACGGTGACGACGCCATGCTCGGCGATGCGGGCGAACGCCGCGTCCATCGCGCGCAGCACGAGCCACGGGCCGGGGAGGAAATTGCCGTCCCACGCAATCGTCCCACCGCGATCCGCGAGCACGGCCGGATCGCCCGTGCGGGTCAGCCCGCCGTCCTCGAGCGCTTTCAGGTAGGGGCCGAGGAGCTGCAGGCCGTGAGTCGTGTGCCCCATGAGGTCGCCCTCGACGAGGATGTCGGCAACGTCGGCGGCGCGATCGCCTGCAAGGCCGACGCGTTCGAGAAGGCAGGCGGCGAACTCGCGCAGGGCCGCGGCAGGATAGCGAATAGCGGCGGCAGACATGGATGGTGCATCGTAATCCTTGAGCCCCCCGCTCGTCGCGCCGTTCCCGGGCCACGGTTCACGCTAGAATCCGCGCCTCCACCACCGCCCACCCCCGGAGAGCAGAACCGATGGCGACCTCCATGGCCGATCGTGACGGCTGGATCTGGTACGACGGCAAGCTCGTGCCCTGGCGCGACGCCACCACCCACGTCCTGACCCACTCGCTGCACTACGGGCTGGCGGTATTCGAGGGCCTACGCGCCTACAAGACCGTCGACGGCACGGCGATCTTCCGCCTGAAGGAGCACACCGATCGCCTGTTCAACTCGGCGCACATCTACATGATGAAGATCCCCTACCCGCGTGACGTCCTGATGGAGGCGCACAAGGAAGTGGTGCGCGCGAACAAGCTGGAGAATTGCTACCTGCGGCCGATCGCGTTCTACGGCTCGGAGAAGATGGGCGTGTGCCCGAAGGGCGCGACGGTGCACGTCGCCATCGCCGCCTGGCCCTGGGGCGCGTACCTCGGCGCGGAGGGCCTCCAGAAAGGCATCCGCGTCAAGACCTCGTCGTTCGCGCGCCACCACGTCAACGTGTCGATGTGCCGCGCGAAGTACTCGGGCACGTACGCCAACTCGATCCTCGCCAACGTCGAGGCGACCGAGCACGGCTACGACGAGGGCCTGCTGCTCGACGTCGACGGCTTCGTGGCCGAAGGCGCGGGCGAGAACCTGTTCGTCGTCAAGAACGGCAAGATCTACGAGCCGGAGCTGACGAGCGCGCTCATCGGCATCACGCGCGACACCGTGATCCCGCTTGCCGCCGATCTAGGCTACGAGGTGCGCGCGAAGCGCATCACGCGCGACGACCTGTACATCGCCGACGAGGCGTTCTTCACCGGCACCGCTGCGGAGGTGACGCCGATCCGCGAGGTCGACGGGCGCCAGATCGGCATCGGGCGGCGCGGGCCGGTCACGACCAAGCTCCAGAAGGCGTTCTTCGACCTGGTCAACGGCAAGAACAAGCGCTATCCGCAGTGGCTCGCGCCGGTGTACGGCGCAAAGGCGAAGCGGGCGGGGAAGAAAGGCAAGTAGCGATGGCCGAACCGGTACGGACGGAGACCCGGATCGAGGTCGGCGCAGACGACCTCCCGCTGCACTGCCCCACCCCGCGCACGCCGGTGTGGTGCTACCACCCGCGCGTCTTTCTCGACGTCGCCAAGTCGGGCGAAATGCGGTGCCCGTACTGCGGCACCCTGTACGTGTATCGCGGGGGCAAGCCCAAAGGGCACTGAGCTTCGATGCGGCTCCTGCTCGTCGCCCCGAACTGGATCGGCGACACGCTGCTCGCGCAGCCGCTGCTCGCACGGCTGCGCGCACGCCACCCCGGCCTGCGGATCGACGCCATCGCCCCCGATTGGACCGCACCGGTGCTGCGCCGGATGCCCGAGATCGACGAGGTCATCGAGGTGCCGTTCCGGCACGGCGAGCTCGCCCTCGGCCCGCGCATCCGGCTCGGGCGCCGCATGCAGCGCCGGCGCTACAGCGAGGCGATCGTGCTTCCCAACAGCTTCAAGTCGGCGCTCGTTCCGTTTCTGGCGGAGATCCCGCTGCGCGTCGGCTTCCTCGGCGAATCCCGCTATGGCCTGCTGAACGTTCGCCATCGACTCGACGAGTCCGCAGTGCCGCTGATGGCCGAGCGCTACGCTCCAGCTCGCCGAGGCGCCGGGACGCCCGGTCGAGCGCCCGATCCCGACCGCGCGGATCGAGGTGGACGAGGCGAATCTCCTGATCACGGTCAGCCGGCTCGGCCTGGACCGCTCGCAGCCGATCGTCGCGTTCTGTCCAGGCGCCGAGTACGGGCCGGCCAAACGCTGGCCGGCGCGGCACTTCGCGGCGCTCGCGCGGGCGCTCGCGGCGCGCCATCGATCGGTCTGGCTGATCGGCGCCCGGGGGACGCGCGATCGGCGAGGAGATCGCGCCAGCTCTCGGCCGGAGAGGCGTTGAACCTGTGCGGCCGCACCGATCTCGGCGCCGCGATCGACCTGCTTTCGGTCACCGAGGCCGTCGTCAGCAACGACTCCGGACTGATGCACGTCGCCGCGGCACTGGGCAGGCCGCTGGTCGCCCTCTACGGCTCGTCGAGCCCCGCGCACACGCCGCCGCTCGCGCCGCGGGCGCGCATCGTGAAAATCGAGATCGAGTGCAGCCCGTGCTTCGCGCGCGAGTGTCCGCTCGGGCACTTTCGTTGCATGAACGAGCTTTCGCCCGAGCGGGTGCTGGCCGAGATCGACGCGGCGGTGGCGGGCGCACGCGAGCGGGCCTGAGCCCGCTGGCCTGAGCCCGCTCGGCCGCCCCAAGGGCGAACACCCGAACGCGAAGCGTGAGGGTCATCCAGCGAGCGCGCGAGGCGCCGACGCGCCTCGCGCTAAATGGGTTGAAGCCAGCCGATAAGCCGGGTTCTGTCGGGAACGGTCATTCATCTAGGCCGCGGGTTGCCCCGCGGCTCGAGCCACCTACCCGCAGGCTCGGGCGGGCCGCCCTCTCGCGCAGGCAGAACCCGCGCTGCACCTGCCTATTTGGTGTTGCTCCGGGTGGGGTTTAGCGTGCCGACGATGTCGCCACCGTCGCGGTGCGCTCTTACCGCACCTTTTCACCCTTGCCTGATCCCGCGCGCCGATCTCGCGACCGGCTGACGGGCCATCGGCGGTGTGCTTTCTGTTCCACTTTCCGTCGCCTCGCGGCGCCTGGACGTTATCCAGCACCCTGCCCTGCGGAGCCCGGACTTTCCTCTGAAGGCTTGCGCCTCCAGCGACCGTCTGGCCAGCTTCGCTGCGAATGATACCTGCTCGAGACCCGGGCGCGCCGCTGCAGCGCGTCTTGCTTTCGGACCCGCAGAGGGCTAGACAGTAGGAAGTGGCCACGGATGGGAGGTCGCGATGCGTCGCAGACTCTACTTCCTGCTCCCGGACGTCGTGAGCGCCCGGCGGACCGCCGCCGATCTGCTGCTCGCCCGGGTCGAGCACCGGCACATGCACGTCCTCGCCAAGCGCGGGACCGATCTCGCCGAGCTGCACGAGGCGAACCCGTTGCAGAAGACCGATTTCGTGCACGGCGCCGAGCGTGGCATCGTGATCGGCGGCATCGGCGGGATCGCACTTGGCGTGCTCGCCGTGCTGGCGCCGCCGGGCGGGGCGGCGCTTCAGTGGATCACGGTGCTCGCGACCGGGATCGGCGGAGCGCTGATCGGCGCGTGGATCGGGAGCCTCGCGGGCGCGGGCGCCCCGAACTCGCGGCTGAAGCGCTACGACGGCGAGTTCGAGGCCGGGAAGGTCTTACTGATGGTCGACGTGCCGTTCGCGCGCGTCGACGAGATCCGCAACCTCGTGCACCGGCAGCACCCGGAAGCGAGCGGCGGCACGGTGGAGCCGACGATGCCGGCCTTCCCGTAGACGATTTGTTTCGGAGCAACGCTCCGAACCTGCGCCGCTCGCGCGGCGCCCGGAGCGCGGTCCGGTCCGAGCTCACGCGCAGCGCGAGCGTGCCACAGGCGCGCGCGCTGCGCGATGCGATTCCAGCGCCGTATGCGGCCGCGATCGCGGACAAGGGTCGGGGCGCTCCAAGAGGCCCCTCACGGGGCCTCTTTCTTTTCCCGACTCCAACCCGGGCGGAACACCCCCGGGTCATCGTAGAACGCCTCGTCCTCGTTCGCCCTCGTCCACCCCGGAACCCCGAGGATCGGCAACGGGTGCAGCGATCGCGTCGACGCCAAAGCCCCCGGCGCGACGAAGTGGGCGGCAGCACGCTCGTCAAGGAGCGCGTTCAACGCTTCGTCTGCGAGCGCGAGCGTCGCCGGGGGGACCTCGAGGACGAGCGTCTTCGCCGTGACGCCCTTGTACGGCGCGAGCGCGATCTCATGGATCGCATGCCCGACGACCCTGAAGCGCATCGCCGCGACGACGTCGGCGCGCCGCGTCCAGAACAGCTCCTTCCACTTGAACGCCGCCAGCAGCTGGGCGAGCGACGCATCGGTGCAGGCGGCGATCACGCCGCCCTCGTCGAAGAGCGTGAGCACGTCGCGCGCCGTGCCGCGCTGGGGCTCGCCGCGCCGGAGCAGCATCTGGTCGTGATGCAGGCGGTTGATGGCGCCCTTGGTGCGCGGAAACTCGATCCACGCAAGGGCGTTGAAGAGGTCGTGCCAGCTGCCCGCGCGCGTCGGCACCGCCCCCTCGCGATAGATCCGGATCTCGTAATGCGCCTCGAATGCGCCCGTTCGCGCCGCGGTCGCCGGGACGAAGACGACCGGCACGCCGCCTCCGGAACGCACGTCCCGCTCCCGCGCGAGCAGGCTCAGCTCGTCCAGGCTCGGAAAGCGATCCGGGGGCAACCGCTCGAGCAGCGGCCGCACCGTCGCGAGGAGCGGGGAGCCGATCAGCGCGGCCCGGTCCCAGGCCGGCGCGCCGTCGTCGGTCACACGAGTCGCCAGCCGAGCGCCTCGCCGCCGCGCAGCGGCACGAGCGTCGTCGCGCCGAGCCCGAGCTCGCGCGGCGCCTCCCAGCGCTCGCGCACCAGCGTCACGCGCTCCGCGTTGCGCGGCAGACGGTAGAAGTCCGGCCCGTGGAAGCTCGCAAACGCCTCGAGCCGCTCGAGCGCCGCGGCGGCCTCAAACGCCTCCGCGTAGAGCTCGAGCGCGGCGTGCGCAGTGAAGCAGCCCGCACAACCGCAGCCACTCTCCTTCTCGCCGCGCGGGTGCGGCGCGCTGTCGGTGCCGAGGAAGAACTGCGGGCTGCCGCCGGTCGCCGCACGCACGAGCGCGACGCG
Organism: uncultured beta proteobacterium; assembly: GCA_963747775.1. GTDB lineage: Bacteria > Pseudomonadota > Gammaproteobacteria > Burkholderiales > SG8-39 > JAGVSZ01. The sequence continues at coordinate 218,008 of CAVVGT010000006.1, read as the reverse complement.
ATGGATCTCGCGCTTGAGCACCGGTAGGCAGTAGAGGTGCGGCCGCAAGCCGCCCTTGAAGATCGCGTTGCGGTTGTAGAGCAGGTGGTGCGCGGTGATCGTCGCGCCGATGCGCGGGCCGGCGGCGAGCACGTAGTCCGCTGCGTCCTTGGTGGTGATGTGCTCGAACACGACCCGCAGGGCCGGAAAGCGCCGCACCACCTCCGTGAGCACGGTGTCGATGAACACCTTCTCGCGATCGAAGACGTCGATCTCCGGATCCGTCGCCTCGCCGTGCATGAGAAGTGGCAGGTCGTGCTCCTCCATCGCGGCGAGCGCCGGGAAAGCGCGCTCGAGCGAGGTGATGCCCGAGTCGGAGTTGGTCGTCGCGCCGGCAGGGTAGTACTTCACGGCGTGCACGAAGCCGCTCGATCGGGCGGCCGCGATCTCGCCGGGCGACGTGTTGTCGGTCAGGTAGAGCGTCATGAGCGGCTCGAACGCGCCGGCCGCGGTTCCGGCGAGCGCGGCGAGGATGCGTTCGCGGTAGGCCCCTGCCAGCGCGACCGTCGTCACGGGCGGCTTCAGGTTCGGCATGACGATCGCACGGGCGAACTGCCGGGCGGTGTACGGCAGCACGCTTTCGAGCGCCGCGCCGTCGCGCAGGTGAAGATGCCAGTCGTCGGGTCGGGTGATCGTGAGCGTGTTCATGGGCGCAGTTTAGCCGCCGATTTTCGCTGCGGCTCCTGTGGCGGTTCCTTCAGCTCGAGCGCCCGGGCATAGAGCTCGTTCTTCCGCGCCCCGGTGATCTCGGCCGCGAGGCGCGCCGCGCTCTTCACCGGCAGTTCCTCCAGCAGCAGGCGCAACACGCGCTCGCCTTCGGCCGCGCGTGCCGCGGCCGCGTCGGTCGTCGCACCCGACACCAGCACGACGAACTCGCCCCGCTGACGGTCCGGGTCGGCCTCCAGCCACGCCCGCGCTGCCGCGAGCGGGCAGGCGTGCACGCTCTCGAACAGCTTCGTCAGCTCGCGCGCGAGCACCACAGTGCGCTCCCCGCCGAGCACCGCGGCGAGGTCGTCGACGCAATCGAGGATCCGGTGCGGTGCCTCGTAGAAGACCAGCGTGTGCGCGAACGCCCGCCATGCCGCGAGCGCGGCGCGACGCGCAGCAGCCTTCGCCGGCAGGAAGCCGATGAACGCGTACGCGCCGGGCAGGCCCGCCACCGACAGCGCGGCGACGGCGGCACTGGGTCCCGGAATCGGCACCACGGTGTGCCCCGCGGCGCGCACCGCAGCGACCGCGATCGCACCCGGATCGGAAATCGCGGGCGTGCCGGCATCGCTCAGGAGCGCGGCGTCTTTTCCGGCCGCGAGGAGACGGCACAGTGCGCGCGCCGCCTCGCGCTCGTTGTGCTCGTGAAGCGCCGCGAGCCGTGCACGGATGCCGTGATGCGCCAGCAATCCGGCCGCATGGCGCGTGTCTTCTGCGAAGACGGTGTCCACCGACCGGAGCGTCTCGAGCGCGCGCAGCGTCAGGTCCGCGCGGTTACCGATTGGCGTGGCCACCACATATAATCGGCCGCCGCCCCCCGCATTCCCGCCATGATCCCCGATTGCCTGCGCTTCGCCGCGGCCGTGCTTGCCCTGCATAGCGCGGCATTGTGCTGGGCGCAGATCCCCCCGGCAAGCGCCGATCCCCCGCCGACGCCGGCGGCGGCGCCCGCGGACTTCGTGCTGCTGCTCCCGCTTGATTCGCCGGACTTCCGGGCCGCTGCCGACGCGGTCCGACAGGGCTTCTTCGCGGCCGCCGCGCGGAGCCCGGCCAAGCCCCGGATCGCGGTCCGCGCGACCGATGCGAGTGCGGAGGGTATCGTGGCCGCATACTCGGCGACGATCGAAGCGGGCGCGAAAGTCGTTGTCGGCCCGATGACGCGCACCGGCGTCGCCGCGCTCGCGGCAAGCGGGAAGGTCAGCGTGCCGACGCTCGCGCTCAACCAGCCGGAGGGCAACGCGCCGCTCGCGCGACCGCTCTACGCGTTCGGTCTTGCGATCGAGGGCGAGACCCGCCACGTCGCGCGCCTCGCCTGGCGCGAAGGGCCGCGCGACGTGGTCGTCGTGAGCGCCCCCGGCGCGCTGGGCAAGCGCATCCGCGACGCGTTCGTCGACGAGTGGCTCGTGCTCGGCGGCGTGATCACCGACGTGCTCGAGGTGTTGCCCGGCGCCGATCCGACTTCGATCCGGGCCGGCGTGGGACGGAAGCCCGCGGACGCGATCTTCCTCGCGGCCGACGGCGAGACGGCACGCAACCTGCGGCTGCAGATCGGCGGGCAGCTTCCGGTCTACGCGACCTCGCAGATCAACACCGCGCCCGCGGACCGCCTGCGCAACTTCGATCTCGCCGGCGTGCGATTCGTCGACATGCCCTGGATCGTGCAGCCCGAGCACCCTTCTGCGGCGGGCTTCGCGCGCCCGGCGGGCTTCGAGGGCGACGCGGCGCGCTTCTACGCGCTCGGCATCGACGCCTACCGGATCGCCGCCGCCCTCCTCGACGGCGAACGCGCATTCGAGGTCCAAGGCGTCACGGGACACATCACGCTGTCTGCGCGCGGCGGGATCGACCGGCGGCCGCTCGCGGCCACGTTCCGCGACGGACGCTGCGTCCCGCTGGAGTGAGCACCTCCCGCCAGCGCGACGGCGCCGCGGCGGAGGATCTCGCCGCCGCGTTCCTCGCGCGGCAAGGTCTGGCAATCGTCGCGCGGAACTACCGCTGCCGCGGCGGGGAGATCGACCTGGTCGCGAGCGAGGGGGCGACGGTCGTGTTCGTCGAGGTGCGCTACCGGCAGTCGCCGGCGTTCGGCGGCGCCGCTGCCAGCGTCGATGCGCGAAAGCAGGCCCGCATCCTGCTCGCGGCGCGGCACTACCTCGCCGGCCGGGGCGACGTGGCGTGCCGCTGCGACGTCGTGGCGCTCGACGCGCTCGACCCCGCGCGCATCGAATGGATCCGGGACGCGTTCGGTGAGTAGGTTCGCGATCGTCATCGGCTTCGCGTGCCTCGTCGCCGGCGGTGCGACGCAGGCGCAGACGGTCAAGCTGCTCGTGCAGAGCTCGCCGCTGGCGGGCTTCCGCTATGCCGAGGCAAGCCAGGTCTGGTCCGAGCTCAGGCTAGGCGATGCCCTCGAGCTCGTCCGCGAGGCGGAGAATCCGTACGACCGCAACGCGGTGCGTGTGGACTGGCGTGGGCGCAAGCTCGGCTATGTGCCGCGCGCGGAAAACGAGGCGCTCGCCTGGGCGATGGACCGCGGCGAGCGGGTGACCGCGCGCATCAGCCGGCTGCAGGAGCACCGCAACCCGCGCTTGCGCATCGAGTTCGAGGTGCTGGTCGAGTAGACGCGTTCGTCACTGAGCAGGGGCCCCGGCGCCGCGCGCCGGGGATGCGAATACGACGAACGCGGCTGGCCGCCGACTACTGTGACGCCCGCATCGCGCGAGCGCCCCGGAGGCGGCGCGCGTTCGTCACTGAGCAGGAGCCCCGGCGCCGCGCGCCCGGGATGCGAATACGACGAACGCGGCTGGCCGCCGACTACTGTGACGCCCGCATCGCGCGAGCGCCCCGGACGCGGCGCGCGTTCGTCACCGAGCAAGTCCCCGGTGGCGGCGCGCTGAAGCGCCCGCATGTCGCCGCCGACCGACACCCCGCTGAGACAGTGCGCGACAGCGACCGGCCACGGCGCTAGAATTCGCGCCCAAGGAAGCACGGAACAACCGAATCAGGGAACCGCTCAGCGCCTCGTGTCCATCGATCTCGTCGCCCGCGTCAGCCGGCACTTCTCCGATAGCGCCCAGACCAAGCTCACCGCGGTCGACGTGCTCGCGCAGCCGATCGTGCGCGCGACCCAGGTCATGGTCGAGTGCCTGCTGGCCAACGGCAAGATCCTCGCGTGCGGCAACGGCGGGTCGGCGGCCGACTCGCAGCACTTCGCGGCGGAGATGCTCAACCGCTTCGAGCGCGAGCGGCCCGGCCTGGCTGCGATGGCACTCACCACCGACACCTCCACGCTCACCTCGATCGCGAACGACTACGAATACAACCTGGTGTTTTCCAAGCAGGTGCTCGCGCTCGGCCAGCCGAACGACGTGCTGCTGGCAATCTCGACCTCGGGCAACTCGCCGAACGTCGTGGCCGCGGTGCGCGCCGCGCACGAGCGCGAGATGAAGGTGGTAGCGCTGACCGGCCGCGGCGGGGGCGAGATCGGCAAGCGCCTCGCCGCGGGCGATGTCCACCTTTGCGTGCCCCATGACCAGACCGCGCGGATCCAGGAAGTGCACCTCCTTACGCTGCACTGCCTCTGTGACGGCATCGACTGCCTGCTGCTCGGGCCGGAGTGAACCGCATGACTCGCATCGTTACCGCCCTCTTGCTGGTCCTCGCCGCGCTGCTGCAAGGCTGTGCGGCCGTGGTGATCGGAGCCGCCGCGGGCGGCGCGATGGTCGCGGTCGACCGGCGCCAGGCCGACATCATGGCGACCGACGAGCGCATCGAGATCCAGGTTACCAACCGGATCAACGAGCTCTTCAAGGACAAGGGACACATCAACGTCACGAGCTTCAACCGGCAGGTGCTGCTCACCGGCGAGGCGCCGACCGAGGCGCTCAAGCAGGATGCCGAGCGCGCTGCCGCGACCACCGGGGAGGTGAAGAACGTCACGAACGACCTGACGATCGGCCCGCCGAGCTCGTTCTCGCAGCGCTCGAACGACTCGTACCTCACCAGCGTGGTCAAGTCGCGCTTCGTCACCGCGCAGAAGTTCAACCCGATCCACGTGAAGGTGATCACCGAAGCCGGCACGGTGTACCTGATGGGGATGGTCACCAAGCGCGAGGCGGACGACGCCACGCAGATCGCGCGCACGACGAGTGGCGTGAAGCGCGTGGTGCGCGTGTTCGAATACATTCCCGACCCGCCGCCAGCGCCGCCGAAGCCCGCGCCGGCCGAGCCGGCGAAGTGATCCCGCTTTAACGGGGTCTGCCAAAGCCGCTGCATCGGCCTTGGCAATCGCTGGCGGAACCGTTGGCAGGCACGGCTCCAGAACTCCCGCCTCACTCCCCGAGCACTCCGGATCCGGCGCGTTCACGTTGGCGGCCCGCCGCCTACAATGCCGGGACAACGAACCCGACATCCGGAGGAGGACCGATGCTCGCCCGCCTGCCCCGCTACGCCCGCGCCGCGCTCCCCGCGCTGCTCGCACTCGTCGCGCCGCTCGCGGCCGGCCAGCAGGTCACCGTCATCACGTCGTTTCCGAAAGAGCTGACCGAGGCGTACAAGAAAGCGTTCGAAGCGAGGTACCCCGGGGCGAAGGTCGAGATCCTCAACAAGGGCACCCCGGCCGGCGGTCGCGTACGTGCGCGAGACGCCCGCCGGCAGCCGGCCCGACGTCTTCTGGGCCTCGGCGCCCGACGCGTTCGAGGTGCTCGCGAAGGACGGCCTGCTCCAGAAGTACGACCCCGGCGTCGTGGTGCCGGCCAAGATCGGCAACTATCCGATCAACGATCCCGCAGGGCTTCTACCGCGGCCAGGCGCTCGCCGGCTACGGCATCATGTGGAACACGCGCTACACTGAAGGCGAACAAGCTGCCCGACCCGAAGGAATGGGCCGACCTGGCGAAGCCGGTGTATTTCGGCCACGTGGCGATGTCGTCGCCATCGCGCTCGGGCACGACCCACCTCACGATCGAGACCATCCTGCAAGGCGAGGGCTGGGAAAAGGGCTGGTCCCAGATCCTGCAGATCTGCGGGCAACTGCGCGGCGATCACCGAGCGCAGCTTCGGCGTGCCGGACGGCGTGTCGAACGGCCAGTACGGCATCGGCCTGGTGATCGACTTCTTCGGCCTCGCGGCAAAGAACTCCGGGCTTCCCGGTCGAGTTCGTCTATCCGAGCGTCACGGCGATCGTGCCGGCGAACATCGGCCTGGTGAACGGCGCGAAGAACGCCGACATGGGACAGGCAATTCATCCAGTACACGCTGTCCCAGGACGGCCAGCAGCTCCTGCTCGACCCGAAGATCAGCCGCCTGCCCGTGCTGCCCGAGACGTACGAGAAGGCCCCCGAGGGATACCCCAACCCGTACGGCAGGCACCATCAAGCGCGAAGGTGAACTTCGATTCCGAGCTCTCCGACGCGCGCTACTACGTCGTCTCGTCGCTGTTCGACCAGACCATCACGTTCCGCCACAAGGAACTCGTCGCCGCGACGAGGGCGATCGACGCACGCCGCGGCAAAGCTCGCCGCCAAGCCGAGCCCCCGCAGGCGCAGAGCTCCTCGCCGAGGCGCGCGCCGCCGCCTTCACGCCCGTGGTCGAGGAGTCGAAGACCAAGGACAAGGACTTCGTCGCGGTGTTCCGGCAGACGAAGAGGGACGCCGAGGCCACGAAGCGCATGACCGCGCTCGAGGAGCACTGGGGCTCCGCAGCGAAGAAGAGCTACGCCCGCGCGGTCGAGCTGGCGAACGAGGCGGCGCGACTCGCGAAGTAGGCGGAGGGCACGCCGGTGTCGTCGCGCGTCAGCGCGCCGCAGGTCGCGATTGCGCTCCTGATCGCGGCATTCCTGGTCGCGTTCCTCGTCGTCCCGGTCCTGACGGTCGTCTACGTCGCGGTTACGAACGCCGACGGCAGCCTGACGCTTGCGCACTTCGCCGCCTTCTTCGCAGACTCTCGCTGATGCGCGAATCGTTCTGGCAACAGCCTGTACGTCGCCGGCATGACGGTGCTCTTCAGCATCGTCATCGCGCTGCCGCTCGCCTACCTCACGGTGCGGTTCCAGTTCCGCGGCGCGATCCTGATCCAGACGCTCGGGCGTGCTGCCGCTGGTCATGCCGGCGTTCGTGGGCGCGGCCGCGATGCAGCTGCTCTTCGGCCGCTCGGGCATCGTCAACCTGCTGCTGCAGGATTGGTTCGGCATCAGCATTCCGCTCATGCAGGGCCTGAACGGCGTGATCTTCGTCGAGAGCACTGCACTACTTTCCGTTCATCCTGCTGAACCTGTCGGTCGCCCTCGCGAACATCGACACCGCGATGGAGGAGGCGGCGCAGAATCTGGGCGCCTCGCGGATTGCGCCTCTTTCGGCGCATCGTGTTCCCGCTGGCGATGCCGGGCTACGTCGCCGGCGCTTCGCTCGTATTCATCAAGGTGTTCGACGACCTGGGCACGCCGCTGGTCCTGAACGTCACCAACATGCTCGCGCCGCAGGCCTACCTGCGCGTCACCTCGATCGGCATCGAGGACCCGATCGGCTACGTGATCTGCTTCATCCTGGTCGGCTTCTCGATCGCGGCGATGGCGGGCTCGACGGGCTTCCTGCGCGGGCGCGAGTTCGCGACGCTGCAGCGCGGCGGCGCCGGAGCGCCGCGGCGCAGGCTCTACGCCCTGGCAGGCAGCGCATCGCCTATGGTCTGGATCGTCGCTGGTGCTGCTGCTCGTGCTCTCGCCGCACCTGGGCCTCCTGCTGCTCTCGTTCTCCAAGGTGTGGAGCTACACCCTGATCCCCGAGTCCTTCACGCTCGCCAACTACGCGACCGTGTTCACCGACTCGACGCGCATGATCTGGCAACACGCTCGTCTACTGCGGACTCGCCGCGCTCCTCGACGTCGTGATCGGCACCGCGATCGCCTATCTCGTGCTGCGCACCAGGCTGCCCGGGCCGCCAGCTCCTCGATCACCTCGCGACGGTCGCGCTGGCGATGCCCGGTGTCGTGCTCGGGATCGGCTACCTGCGCGCCTTCCGTGGCATCGAGCTGCCTTTCACCGAAACCGCCTCTCGTCGCGAGCTGGCTGATCTTCGTCCTCGCCTATTCGGTGCGGCGCCTGCCCTATGCGCTGCGCTCGTGCACGGCGGCACTGCAGCAGGTGCACGTGTCGCTGGAGGAGGCGGCGCAGAACCTCGGCGCGAGCCGCGGCCGCACCATCCTGCGCATCGTCGTGCCGCTGATGGCGGGCGGGATCGCTCGCCGGCTTCGTCACGAGCTTCGTCACCGCGGCGGTCGAAATCTCGGAGACGATTCTGCTCACCAGTCGCGAAAGCCTCGCGCCGATGTCCTACGGCATCTATCTGTACATGCAGTCGATCGCCGGCCGCGGACCGGGCGCGGCGCTCGGCGTCATCGCAGTCATCGTCGTCGCGGTCGGCACTTACTTCTCGCACCGCTTCGTGGCGGCGCGCGCACGCGCACCAGGAGCGCAGGACATGAGCACCGCCGTAAGAGTCGAAGCGCGCGACGTCGCGCTCGCGTTCGGCAGGACCGAGGTGCTGCGCGAACATCGATCTGGTCGTCGAGCCCGGCGAGTTCTTCGCCCTGCTCGGCCCGTCCGGCTGCGGCAAGTCGACGCTGCTGCGCCTCATCGCCGGGTTCAATCGCGCGCAGCGCGGCGCGATCCTCGTCGACGGCAGGGACGTGACCGCAGTGCCGCCGTGGAAGCGCGACGTCGGCATGGTGTTCCAGAGCTACGCGCTGTGGCCGCATATGACGGTCGCCGCAAAACGTCGCCTTCGGCCTCGAGGAACGGCGCCTCCCGCGCGGCGAGATCCGGCGCAAGGTCGCGGCGATGCGCTCGAGCTCGTGGGGCTCGCCGAGCTCGGCGACGGCGCCCGCATCAGCTCTCCGGCGGCCAGCAGCAGCGCGTGGCGCTCGCGCGCACGCTCGCGATCGAGCCGCGTGTGCTGCTGCTCGACGAACCGCTGTCCAACCTCGACGCCAGGCTGCGCGTGCACATGCGCCACGAACTCGGGCAGCTGCAGAAGCGGCTCGGCATCACCACGATCTTCGTCACGCACGACCAGGAGGAGGCGCTGACAACCTGCGGATCGCGTCGCGGTCATGGACCAGGGGCGTCATCCAGCAGGTCGGCACGCCGATGGATCTGTTCGACCGGCCGGCGAATCGCTTCGTCGCCGAGTTCGTCGGCACGATCAACGTCCTGTCAGGCGATGTGCTGAAGGCGATCGGCGAGACCGTACGGTTCGTCTCGCCGCAGGCGGGCTCGTTCTCGCTGCCGCGCACCGAAGAAATGCCGGGCCATGGCGCGGTCACCCTTGCCTTCCGGCCGCACAGCCTCACGCTCGCGGAGACGACAGGCGGCGGCCCGCGTGTCTGGCTCGACGCCACGGTTGAAGCGCGCGAGTTCCTGGGCGAGTTCGTGCGCTACCGCGTGCGCGTGGGCGGCGCGGAGTTGATCGCCGACCAGATGCACTTCGGCGGAATGCCGGTCTACGCGGCAGGGAAACGCGTTCACGTCGGGCTCGACCCGGCGCAGATCAAGATCTTCCGCGACGAGGCCGAAGCTACGTTTGCGCCCGCCAACGACGCGGTCGTGAACGCATGAGCGCACGCCCGTCGGGCGCATTCCCGACCTCCCCACGCGTCGGGAACGGCGGCTAGCGTGCCGCGAGGAGGCGCTCGATCTGGGTGGTGACGCGCGTATCCCGCGGCGGGATGGCGCTGTCGAACGAGGCGACGACCGCGCCGTTGCGGTCGACGAGATACTTGTGGAAGTTCCACCGAGGTGACTTGCCGGATTGCGCGGCCAGATCGCGGTACAGCGGATTGGCATCCGGTCCGACGACTGCGGTCTTCGCGAACATCGGGAAGCTGACCCCGTAGTTCACCTGGCAGAAGCGCGCAATGTCCTTGCTCGAGCCGGGCTCCTGTCCGCCGAAGTCGTTGGCCGGAAATCCCAGCACCACGAGGCCGCGGTCCTTGTAGCGGCGATACAGCGCCTCAAGGCCTTCGTACTGCGGCGTGAACCCGCATTCGCTTGCAGTGTTGACGATGAGTACGACCTTCCCCTTGAACTGGCAGAGCGAGACGGTCTCATCCATCAGGCTCGAGAAACTGCGCTCCAGCAGCGGTGGGCACGCGCCCTCGGGTTGGCGAGCATCGCCGGCAGGCGGGGCGGCGGTCGCCGACCCAGCCAACCCCGAGACAATTGCGGCGAAAACGATCCAGTGCATATCGCTTGTCCTGCGCATCGCGGGCTGGCGGCGGCCCAATGCACGGGCAGCCATCCCGTGCATTGTGATCGATTTTTCCGGGACGAAATGACCTCCCCGAATCGCAGTGCGCGGGACCCGGGATCGGATTCAGCCTTCCGCCATCCGTGCTGCGCGGCATCCAAGGATGTAACCGATTGATCCGAAAGGGGGGTCGAGATTAATGGGGTTCAGCTGCGCCCGCTCCAGCGAATAATCCCGTGCGTGGCCCCTTTCGCTGCTGAATGCTCTATCCGAGCTTTTTTGCGTCACGCCGCAAGTCCGTCACACAGCCCTTTGATATAGTTGACAGTGTCATGTCGCTCAAGATGATCTACCCGCAGACCTTCAAGTCGCTCGAGCGCGTGCGCTGGAGCCTCGAGCGAGACGTGCCATGGGACGAATCCTCCCCGCGAAGCTCTCCGACGAGCAGGCGCAGACCATCAAGATGAACGCCATCACCGAGTGGTCCGCACTGCCGGCCACGGAGATGTTCCTGCGCGACAACATGCACGACAGCGACTTCTCGGCGTTCATGTCGGTCTGGTTCTACGAGGAGCAGAAGCACGCGCTGGTGCTGATCGAGTACCTCCAGCGCCATCGCCCCGAACTCGCGCCGACCGAGGACGAGCTGCACGCGGTGCGCTTCCAGTTCGACCCGGCGCCCGCCGCTCGAGACGCTGATGCTGCACTTCTGCGGTGAATTCCGCCTCACTCACTGGTACCGGCGCGCCGCCCAGTGGCACACCGAGCCGGTGATCAAGCGCGATCTACTCGTCTGATGTCGCGCGACGAGGCGCGGCACGCGGGCGTGTACCGGCAGTACATGAAGCGCGCGATCGAGCGCGCGGCAACGAGGCGCGCGCGGCCTTCGCCAGGATCGGCATGCTGATGGTGAGCTCGACGCGCACCGCAAGCCGCTGCACCCGACCAACCTGCACGTCAACAAGGAACTCTTTCCCCGCGACACGGTGCAAAGTCGGCTTCCCGACCCCGAGTGGCTGGAACACTGGCTCGACGGGCAGATCCGTTTCGACCAGACCTGGGAGGCCAAGGTGGTCACGCATGATCCTGCGCAATCTCTCGTCGCTGTTCGAGCACAGAATCGAGAACGTGGTCCAGGACTCAACCGCTACCGGAAGGAGCTGGCGGCCGCCTGCCGCCCATCGAGGGCCGCCTGAACGAGCCGCGGCCTGCGGCCGCGCTGTAGTAACATGCCGATGAGTGGCGAGCGCACCGGAGTTCGAATGCAAGCTCTGCCCCCCGAGCGCCCGCGGCCGCGTGGCTTCTGCCCCGCCCGCTCGTGTTCACCAACGGCGTGTTCGACATCCTGCATCGCGGTCACGTCACCTACCTCGCGCAGGCGCGCGCGCTCGGCGCGAGCCTCGTGGTCGCGCTCAACAGCGATGCATCCGTGAGGCGCCTGGGCAAGGGCGATGACCGGCCGGTCAACCCGCTCGCCGACCGCATGGCGGTGCTGGCGGCACTGGAGGCGTCGACCTGGTCACCTGGTTCGAGGCCGACACGCCGCTCGAGCTGATCCTCGCCTGCCGGCCCGACGTGCTGGTCAAGGGTGGCGACTGGAATGTCGCCGACATTGTGGGCGCGCGCGAGGTGACCGGGTGGGGCGGGACGGTGCGCTCGATCCCCTTCGCGCACGAGAGATCGACCTCAGCGCTGCTGCGCAGGATCAGAGAAGAGCGCGAGGGGAAGAAGCAAGGGTAAGCACCGCGCGGGTTCACGCTCCTCCCGTCCCCCTCCCCTCATCCCGCAAGACCCGCGCCATGAACTGCGTGCCCGCAATCGGGCTTGCGTAGTACGCGGAAATCTCGCGGAAGCCTGCGGCGGCATAGAGCTTTCGCGCCGCGGTCATGCGGTCGAGCGTGTCCAGCACCACCCTGTGGTACCCGATCTCGCGTGCCGCTTCGATCGCGGCCGCGCAGAGTGCGCGTGCGACGCCGTGACCGCGGTGATCCGGCTGCACGTAGAGACGTTTGAGCTCACCCGAGTCGGCGTCGAAGCGGCGCAGCGCGACGCATCCGATCGGCTTGCCTTCGCGACACGCGAGAAACAGACGCCCGTCGAGCGGCGCGTACTTCCCGGGCAGGGTCGCGAGCTCCTCCTCGAAGCCCTGAAAACAGAGATCCTCCTCGAGCCATGCTGCATACTTGAGAAAGAGGGCGCGCGCCGCCGCGAGGTCCGCCGCGCCCGCCGCCGGACGGATCGAATATCGGTCCGCTAGCCCGGGCACTCGCGGATCTCCGCGCCCGGAAAGCCGTCCTTCAGGTCGCCGAGCTTGCTGCGCACCGGCTCGGGCGCGTCGCGGAGCTGCACGTATACGCGCGTCGCGGCACCCTCGCGCGGTGCGACCTCGAAGCCGCGCACGCCACGCTTGCGGAGCTCCTCGGCGCGCTTGCTCGCCGCGTCCTCGCTGCGGAAGACCCCCAGCGAGATCGCGTTGCGCCACTGGGGGTCGTCGATCACCGAGGAGTCCTCGATGCCCTGCTTTTTCAGCTCCGCGGCGCGCTGCGCGGCGGCCTGGCGGGTCGCGAGCGGTGGCAGATAGACCCACCAGCGGCCCAGCTCGTCGACGCGGCGCTGCGCGACCTTGAGCCCGGCCGCGATGCCGCTCACGGCCTCCTCGGCGCGCGCGGCGTCGCCGGCCGCGATCGGCCCGAGCTCCACGCAGGACCCCTGCCGCCGGGCCCCCGTCATGCGCGCGAGCTCTTCCGGCGTGACGAGCTTCACCCGCTCGGGATGGAGCTGCTGTGCGAACGGGTCGGCGCCGCGCAACGGAAAGTACTCGTCGTAATAGCGCCACGCGAGGAACGCGACGTTGGCGAACGCGACGATGAAGAAGAGCGTCCTCACGCCGCCCTCAGGCTGATCTCGCCGGCGTAGAAGCGCCGGACACCCGCGCCGGTATCGAGGAGCAGCGCGCCGTCCTCGGCGACGCCCGACGCGATGCCCTCGATGGTGCGCCCGGGCGGCACCAGCAACCGCACGCGTGCGCCCTGGAACGCGTGTCGCCACTGCCACTCGTCGCGAAACGCCGCAAAGCCCTCGCGCTCGAAGCGCGTCAGCGCTTCGACCAACGCGGCGAGCACGCGCGCCAGCGCCGCGTTGCGGGAGCCGTAGGGCACGCCGGCGAGGTCGGCGACCGGCTGCGCGATTGCGCTGCGCGCGGTCTGCGGAAGGCGGACGTTGATGCCGACGCCGATCACCGCGGCCAGCGGGCCGCGTGCGTCGCCCTGCGCCTCCACGAGCACGCCCCCGAGCTTCGCGCCGCCGAGCAGCAGGTCGTTCGGCCACTTGAGGGCCACCTCGCGCGCACCGACCGATTCGAGCGCCCGCGCGCAAGCGACGCCGACGACGAGCGGGAGCCCGGTCAGCACGGTCGCCGCGTGCTCGAAGCGCCAGAGCACCGAGAACGTGAGACTCGTGCCGAGCGCGGAATACCAGCTCGCGCCCTGCCGTCCCCGCCCGGCGCGTTGCAGCTCGCACACGATCGTCGTTCCGGAAGGCGCGCCGGCGCGTGCGCTCGCCGCGGCCCCGACGTTGGTCGAATCGCATTCGTCGCGGAGCTCGAGGTGGATCGCGTTCCGGGCGGGACCGAGACCCGCGCGGACCGACTCCACGTCGAGCGCATCGAACGGCGCGGCGAGGCGAATTCCATCCTCAGCCGCACGGACCGCGATCCCGTGCGCAGCCAGCTCGCGTACCGCGAGCCCGACCTCCGGAGGATCGCACGCGGCCGCGATGGCGAGCTCGGCTACCGAGCGCGCGTGGCCGGGTGCGAGCGACCGCAGGATGGCGAAGCCCGAGCTGCGCACGCGAGTGGATCGGACCGGTAGGGTGAGAGGGGCGATGGTCCCGGGCATTCCGCTCAGCGCTGCGACTGCGCGATGCGGTGCAATCCCTCGAGCACGAGGTTCTCGTGCAGCTCGAACGGTATCGAAAGCCGCGGCGCGAGCGCCTTCGCCGCACCGCCCGAGAGGAGGCAGGTGAGCTCGGGGTAGTTGTGGTGATGCAAATGGAACAGGCGCTCGACCGCGCCGGCCTGGGCATGCTGGCAACCGCTCACGATCGCGTCGACCGTCTGCGTCGGGTTGTCGGTGTACTGGCCGTCCGCGTCGGGGAGCGCGGCGGTGCCCTCGTGCAGCGAGCGGATCATCAGTCCGACGCCCGGCATGATCACCCCGCCGGTGAAGAGCCCGGCCGCGTTCACGAAGTCGATGGTGGTCGCGGTGCCGCACACGACGACGAGCACCGGACGGCCGTCGACGATCCCGCGCGCGCCGATCATCGCTGCCCAACGGTCGGATCCGAGCTGCGCGGGGTTGCGGTAGCCGTTCTTGACGCCGCCCTGCTCGGCCTGCGAGATCAGCCACAGCGGCGCTGGGGCATCGGGCCAGACCTCCAGGCAGCGCAGCACCGACGCCCTCACGCGCGTGCCCGCGACGTTCGAGATCAGGATGTGCGCCGGTGGCCGCAGCCGCCGCCACGCGGCCGCGAGCTCCGGGACCTCGGCGCGCAGCAGGTGCCCCGAATCGAGGCAGTTCTCCGCCGCGGATCCGGGCGCACCGGCGCGATAGCGGCCCCACTTCACGAACGTGTTGCCGATGTCGATCAGCAGGTCGTACGAGGTCTGGGGCATGGCGGACGCGAGTGTACCGCGCGCCCCGGGCGGCGCGGGAGCCTAGAGCGCGTCCAGCGGATAGATGGGCCGTTTGAGTTTCGCGTAGCGATAGACCGAGAGGTCGGCGTTCGTCACCCCCTCCCCCTGGCACTCCACGATCGCGGCGGCAATCGGCTTGAACCCGGCGCGATAGTGGATCCGCGACTTGAGCATGATGAAGCGCTGCGCCGTCGGCTCGATCCCGAAGTGACGGAAGATCACGAGGTCGAACGGCTCGTGGTGCCGCTCGGTGACGACGATCTGGGCGCGGCCGGTATCGAGCACCGCGCTGCGTCCGAGGGAGGACTTGACGCCGGTGTACATCGGCCCGGTGAAGACGATCTCGCCGTCGGTGATGGTCCGCACCCGACCGGAGACGGTGATCGGACGCCCCTTGAGCCCGATCGAGGGCATGTCGGTCTTGCCGCCGAGCGCCAGCGTCACGTGCGCGCCGCGGCCCGCCTCGATCATCCTGGCGACGGCGTCCGGGTCGCGGATCGGCGCGATCGCGACGTCCTCGAGCCCCTGCTCGAGAATCGCCTCGACCACCATCATCACGTCCTGCGCGCCGCCGGAGCCGCAGTTGTCGCAGTGGTCGATCAGCAGCACCGGTCCGGCGGGGCGCGCGTTGCCGAGTCGCGCGGCCGCCGCGATCGACTCGGAGAGCGGTCGCGGACGATAGACGTACTCGTCGCGGCGATCCCACGCGATCTTCAGCATCGCGTCGCACACGCCCTGCGACGCGGCCTTCCCGCCGCGTCGCGCGTCCGCGACCACGACCGCGGAGCAGCCCGTGTACGGCGTATCCGCATGCGCGAACGCAGGGAGCAGGGTCGCGGCGAGCACGCGGCCGTCGCGCTCCGCCTCGCGCGCGAGGCCGACGATGTCGCCGGATGGTCCGTCCTCCGGCGCGTGTCGCATGATCGAGGGGACGAGCGGCAGCCAGCCCCACGCCATCACGGGCTCGATCTCGCCGCGCAGCGTGCGCGCGAGAATCTCGCCGGCGAGCCGGCCCGTTTCGTACATGTCGACGTGCGGGTAGGTCTTGTACCCGGTGATCACCGTCGCGTTGGCAACGATCTCCGGCGACAGGTTGGTGTGATAATCGAACGCGACGGCGATCGGCACATCGGGCGCGATCCGACCGCACGCGCGTCAAGATCTCTCCCTCGGCGTCGTCGGCGCCTTCCACGACCATCGCGCCGTGCAAGTCCAGGAGTACGGCATCGCAACCCGCGCGCACCGCTTCTTCGAGCGGGCGGACCAGCCGCTCGAAGGTGTCTCGCGAAGCCCGGTTGGAGGGCCAGGATTCCGCGGCGATCGGCGTCACCGCCTCGGCGCCCTCGCGCTTGGCGACGTCCAGGAATGCGGCGAACGGGGAGTTCGTGCCGGCGAGCGCGCGCTTCGCCGCCTCGCCGTATACCGGGCCGTTGCCGTGGCCGAACGACTCGTACCGGGTGGCAATCGGCGAGAACGTGTTCGTCTCGTGCTTGATCTGGGCGATGACGAAGCGCCTGGGCACGAGTCGATTCTACGAGCTCCGCGACCGGCCGACCGGGGTGTTCAGCGGCAAGAGCACCATCAAGACATCTGCGACTGCAGGTAGTTCTGCGGGCCGACTTCCTTGATCAGGCCGAGCTGCGTCTCGAGCCAGTCGATGTGTTCCTCCTCGCTTTCGAGGATCCGCTCGAAGAGCTCGCGGCTCACGTAGTCGCTCACCGACTCGCAATGCGCGATGGCCTTCTTGAGAACCGGATGGGCGTCGCGCTCGAGCTTCAGATCGCACTCGAGCGCCTCGCGGGCGTTCTCGCCGATCATGAGCTTGCCGAGATCCTGCAGGTTCGGCAGGCCCTCGAGGAACAGGATCCGTTCGATGAGGCGGTCGGCGTGCTTCATCTCGTCGATCGACTCCTTGTGCGCGTGCTCGTGCAGCTTCTTGTACCCCCAGTTTGCGAACATCCGCGCGTGCAGAAAGTACTGATTGATCGCGGTGAGCTCGTTCTTGAGGACTGCATTCAGATGAACGATGACCTGCTTGTCGCCCTTCATTGCACCTCCGCCTGAAATCCGTGGGATTGCGGTTTGCGCGTCTGACGCAGGCGTCACGTCGCTCCGCCGGGGCGAGCGCCCCGCGGGCGAGGATATCACGCAGAAAAGGCTATCCAGCCGCCGGGACCGGCTTCGCGCGGGCGCGCAGCCACGACACGAACAACCAGGCGGCAGGGATCGCAACCAGCGCATAGGTGAACCACGCGCCGTACTCGCCCTCCGGCCCGTAAGGCTCCGTCGCGATGTGCCAATAGGCGTTGTCGATCGGCAGCACGTTGGCCTCGGTAGCTTCGTGGAAGCTGTAGACGAGGAGTTGGGCCGCAAAGAGCAGCAGGAAGATCGAGGTGACCTGGAAGAAGAGGGCGAGATTCACCCGGTGACCCCAGCGCGTCCAGGCCCAGGCCAGCAGCGCCGCGAGCGCGGCGCCCGCAAGCGCCCCGGCGACGAGCGCGCCGGCACCGACCTGCCCGGCGATCGCCCCGGTGATGAACGCCATCTCCATGCCCTCGCGAGTGATCATCAGCACGGTGAAGAGGAACACGCCGAGCCACGCCAACCGCCCGGGCCGCTGAGCGGCGGTCTCGAGGTGCCGGCCGATGTCGGTGCGCATGCGCTTGGCGGCGCGCAACATGTAGACGACCATGGAGATGACCAGCGTGGCGGCGACCAGCGCGAGGATCGCCTCCCAGATCGGCAGCACGGCGTACTGCGCGAGCGCGAGGCCCAGCACCAGCGACAGCACCACGGCGACGGCGGCCCCGCTCCACACCGCCGGAAGAAGTGCGTCACGGCCCGTCTTGCGCAGGTATGCGGCCGCGATGGCCACGATCAGAAACGCTTCGATGCCTTCCCGGAGCGTCACGACGAGCATCTGTCCCATTGCGCGCCCCTCCGACGGCCTCAGTCGGGCTGCGACACGCAATTGGGTCGACACTCGCGCAGAATCTCGTCGGCAGCGCACGCGCATTTTCCGCAGCGCGCCGCCACGCCGAGCGTGTCCTTCAGATCGGAAACGCTCGCCACGCCGAGCTCGGCGCACTGTCGGATCTCGCGATCCGTGACGGCGTTACAGACACAGATGAACATGGTCGCTGTCGATAACGGGAATGCGATCCATTATCATCTACAAGCCAGATTCTCGCAAGTCCAAGAGGCGATAATTTGCGAAGAAGTTCGACTTGATATCTACGAACCATTTGATCTATCTCAAATTAGTTCTTTCCCTGAGGTAGTCATGGGTTTATCGCTTGCCATCGCAAATAGGAATCATTATTATCTATAAATGCCAGATCAGCACCCAAGAGACCCCTTGCCCAGGGCGCCCGCGAAGCCCGCGGAGCAATTGCGGCGCGTCTCGTCGAGGCGAACTGCTCGGTGCTCATGGCGAGCTGATCATCGAGCATCAGGGCCGCGAATACCGTCTGCGCATCACACAGAACGGCAAGTTGATTCTCACCGCGTGAGCGGCGCGGCGCGCAAGCGCCCGCGCCGCCCGCGCGAATGCCAGCCAGCCGCCCCTGCCGGGGTGAAGCCAGCCCGCCAAGACGCTGTCAGCAGGGAGGCTGGTTGTGACTCGTTCGATCGCCCTCGGGAACCGTGACCTCCCGCGCGAAGACCGTGCTGCACGCTACGCCGGCGTCACGGTTGCGGGGGCGTTCCACGCGCTGCTGATCGTCGCACTGCTGCACTACGAGCCCGCGCAGCGCGCGCTCGAAACAGTGGCGCCGATCATGGTGAACCTGATCACGCCGCCCAGGCTCGAAGCGACGCCGGTCCCGCCACAGCAGCCCAAACCCATCCTGAAGCCGCGTCCGCGGCCCGCCCGGAAGCCCGTCGAGCCGCCGCCGGTCATTGCCGCACCCGCCGACGCGGACGCACCGTCCGCCTTCGTCGCGCCTCCACTACAGCGCGCGCCACCTGTCGAGACGGCCGCGCAGGACGAGCCTGCGCCGCCCGCGCCGGTTGTTCCCCCGCGGTTCAACGCCGATTACCTGCAGAACCCCGCGCCCCCCTACCCGCCGCTGGCGCGCCGCATGGGGGAGAAGGGGAAAGTCGTGCTGCGTGTGCTCGTGAGCGTCGAAGGCATCGCCGAGCGCGTGGAGTTGAAGAGCTCGAGCGGATCCTCGCGTCTTGACCAATCCGCGCTCACCACGGTGAAGGGCTGGAAATTTGTACCCGCGCGTCAGGGCGACCAGAAGCTCGCCGCGTGGGTGCTCGTCCCGATCGTTTTCACAATCGAAGGCTGATGCATGGAACCGAACCAATCCCTGGGCTTCGCGCACTTCCTCGCGCAAAGCGACGTCGTCGGCAGGACGATCTTCGTCATCCTGATCATGATGTCGGTGACGAGCTGGTGCCTGATCTTCGTGAAGAGCCTGCAGGCGATCACTGCACGCCGACGCACGGCACGGTTCCTCGCGACCTTCTGGAACGCGCCATCGCTCACCGCGGTGGCGCGTCATCTGGAGGAGCACCATCCCGACGAGCCGTTCTCGCACCTGGCCTACCACTCGATCGCCGCGGCGCGGCATCACGCGCGTCATGGCGCGAACAAGCTGAACGAGGCCGGGAGCGGCTCGGAGTTCCTCACCCGCTCCATGCGTCGCGTGATCGACGAGGAGACGTCGCGCCTCGAATGGGGCCTCACCGTCCTCGCATCGGTCGGTAGCACCGCGCCGTTCGTCGGGCTGTTCGGAACGGTGTGGGGCGTCTATCACGCGCTGGTGAACATCGGCATGAGCGGCCAAGGCACGCTCGACAAGGTCGCAGGCCCGGTCGGCGAGGCGCTGATCATGACCGCTGCAGGCTTGGCCGTGGCAGTACCGGCGGTGCTGGCCTATAACGCGTTCGTACGCTCCAACCGCATGGTGCTCGCGCGGCTCGACGCCTTCGCGCACGACCTGTTCGCTTTCCTCACCACGGGATCGCATCCGGCCGAGGCGCAGGCCGCCGAGGCCGCACCCGCGGTGGCGAAGATCGTCAAGGTCGGAGCCTAGCCATGGCGTTCGGCAGCTTCGAATCGAGCGGCGCGAACTTGCGCCCGACGGCGGAGATCAACATGGTCCCGCTGATCGACGTGATGCTGGTGTTGCTCGTGATCTTCATCATCACCGCACCTTTGCTCACGCATGCGGTGAGGCTCGACCTCCCTAAGGCGTCCAGCACGCCCAACCTCACCAAGCCCGACAACATTCAGCTCGCCGTCGATGCGGACGGCAGGCTGCACTGGAACGGCGAGGTCGTCGACCGTGCGGGCCTGCGGCAACGGCTCGAAGCGGCGTCGAGGCTCCAGCCGCAGCCGGAGATCCATCTGCGCGCCGACAAGGCGACGCCGTATCAGCGCCTCGCCGAGGTGCTGGCGGATTCCGCCAAGGCGGGAATGACCCGCATCGGTTTCGTATCCGATCCCCGCGACGCCGAATAGGCCTGCACATCCGGAGGTGCTCATGTGCGGTTCCTTCGCGGACCGCAAGACTGACTGTTGACCCGCCAGCAATCCAGCCCCCGTTGGTAGCCAGCCCCGACTCGTTGTGAATCAACCACTGGGAGCGCTTGGATGAAAGGAAACTTCAAACTTCGGCCGATCGCGCGGATGCTGGCCAGCACAGAACGCGCGGGCACCGCGCGCCGCGCGCTGGCCGCCGATTTGCGCATCCGGTTGCGACCGCGCGGTGAACTGATCCCGCTCGGCACGATGCTCGCGTGCCTCGTGCTGGCCCCCGACGTGTCGCTCGCGCAGGGCGCCGCGGCTCCGGAGACGACCCTCCCGGAAGTGAAGGTGCGCGAGCGCTCCGCCGGCGACGACTACAACGCCCCGGTCTCGACCATCGGCGGGGGCGTGGCGACTCCGATCCGCGACATCCCGCAATCGGTCACCGTCATCAACAGCGTCCTCATGCAGTCCCAGGGCGCGACGAGTCTCGCCGATGCGTTGCGCAACGTGCCGGGGATCACGATCGGCGCCGCCGAGGGCGGCTCCATCGGAAACAACTTCAACCTGCGCGGGTTCTCCGCGCGCACCGACCTCTACCTGGACGGCATGCGCGACCGCGGGCAGGTCTACCGCGACGTGTTCTCGCTCGACGCGGTCGAAGTGCTCCAGGGTCCTTCGTCAATGCTGTTCGGCCGGGGCTCGACGGGCGGCGTGATCAACCAGGTGAGCAAGCTCCCGTCGCTCGCGCGGTTCGGCACCGTCTCGGTCACCGGGGGGACGCAACCCTCCGCTCGCATGACGCTGGACTACAACCAGCCGATCGACGAGACGTCCGCGTTCCGCATTGCGGCAATGGGCCAGGACGTCCACTCGACGCGGGACGTGATGAAGAACCAGGACGTCGGTATCGCGCCGTCCCTGCGCTTCGGCATCGGCACGCCGACCGAGGTGACGCTGTCGGCGTTGCTCACGCACTACGACGACGTGCCGGACTACGGCCTGCCGCCGGTCAACGGCGCCCCGGCGCAGGTCAACCGGAAGAACTTCTACGGGCTGACCGACGACCGCACGATCCAGGACGTGCTGAATCTGAACGCGGTGATCAGCCACCGGTTCGGGCCGAACGTCACGCTTCGTAATCAGACACAGTATTTTCGCTACAAGATCGACGCGCGCGAGTCGGGACCGAACAACGTGGGCACCGTCTCGACCGGTGGCATCTACACCGCGTTACCCGTGACGAACCTCGGCAACACCACGGCCCTGCCGCTCGGGGCGCTGTTCGTCGGACTGGGCAGTCACGACCGGAACATCACGGACACGTCGCTCTTCAACCAGACCGACCTCATCGCCGAGTTCCAGACCGGCCCGGTGCGGCATCTCCTGATCACCGGCCTGGAGCTCGGCCAGGAGACGAACCGCGTGCAGAACTACTCGCGGAACATTCCCGGCAATCCGAACAACTTCTTCATCCCGGTCTCGCTCGTCGACCCGGCCTACAACTCCGGCGCAAACCTCCGGTCCATCACGGGCAATCTGGTGAACGCCGAAGCCACGGACGTGGCGCCGTACATCAACGACACCATGTCGTTCGCGGACTACTGGAAGGTCGTCGCCGGCGTTCGCTACGACCGCTATGACGCCAGCCTCACGAACTCGACCAATCAACCCCCTTCGGCGAGTCAGCGCATCGGCTTCACCAGCGTTCGAGCGGGAGTGATCTACCAACCGACCGACGTGCAGTCCTACTACGTCTCGTACGGGACGTCCTTCAACCCGTCGCTCGAGACGCTCGCGCTGGTCAACGGCCAGCAGAGCCTCGATCCCGAAACGAGCCGGCAGTACGAGCTGGGCGGCAAATGGGACCTCATGGGCGGCAACCTGTCGCTCACCTCGGCGCTCTTCGAGATCGAGAAGACCAATACGCGATCGCAGATCTCCACCGGCGTCTACGAGCTCACCGGAAACGTGCGCGTGCGCGGGTTCCAGGCGAGCGCGGCAGGACGCATCGCCCGCAACTGGCAGGTATTCGGCGGTTACACGTTTCTCGATGCCGAGATCGTAAAGGCCTCGGTGCTCGACGGCACGCAGGGCAAGGTTCCGGCGAACACGCCGCGCAACAGCGCCTCGCTCTGGACCACCTACAACGTCACCGCGGAGTGGCAGATCGGCACCGGGCTTGCCTACACGTCGGACCGGTACGCCTCGAACAACAACGCGGTCAAGGTCGATGACTATCTGCGCTGGGACGCGATGATCGCGTATCGACAGCCGAAGTACGACATCCAGCTCAACGTGCTGAACCTGACGAACCGGCTGAACTTCGATGCGCTGATTCCCTCGGACAAGGGCCGCTCCGTGCCCGGGACCGATCGCCAGGCGCTCCTGACGTTGACGTACAAGTTCTTCTGAGACCGGGACGAGGCCTCGCCCATGCTCCTTCGCATCCCCGACGTGCTGGATTCGGAGCGGGTCCGACTACTGCGGAATCGACTGGACGAGGCCGGCGCAGCGTGGATCGACGGCCGCGCCACCGCGGGGCACCAGGGGACGCAGGTCAAGCGAAATCTACAGATCGCCGAAGAGTCCCCGATCGCGCGCGAGCTCGGGGCCACGATCCTCGCGGCGCTGGAGCGCAACCCGCTCTTTCTCAGCGCCGCGCTCCCGTCGCGCGTCTACCCGCCGATGTTCAACCGCTACGAAGGGGCCGCCGGCATGCATTTCGGTACCCACGTCGATGGGGCCGTGCGGTTGCTCCCGGGCACGGGAGTGAAGTTCCGGACCGACATCTCCGCCACGCTCTTCATCTCGGCCCCGGAGGAATACGACGGCGGCGAGTTGCTGATCGAGGACACCTACGGCGCCCACACCGCCAAGCTCCCGGCGGGCGACCTGGTGCTCTATCCGGCGACGAGCCTCCATCGCGTCACGCCGGTCACGCGCGGTACCCGAATCGCCTCCTTCTTCTGGATCCAGAGCCTGGTGCGCAACGACGCGCAGCGGGCGCTGCTGTTCGACCTCGACATGGCCGTGGTGCAGCTTACGCAGACCGCGGCCGGCCACGAGTCGCTGGTCTCGCTTGCAGGCTGTTATCACAACCTCCTTCGCATGTGGGCGGAGCCTTGATCCGGAACCGACCCATGAGGCAACTGGCTCGACCTTCCCTGCGGAGCATCTGGGTGCAGGCGCATCTCTGGCTCGGCCTTACGGCTGGCGTGATCGGAGCGCTCATCGGCGTTACCGGCAGCATCCTCGTCTACGATCACGATCTGGACCGCCTGCTGAACCCGCAGCGCTACGGCGTATCCGGGCCCGAGGTGTCGCTGCCGTTCTCGGGGTACGCGCAGCGCGCTGCCGAGGCGCTCGAAGGCCGTGCTCACCCGACCGGAATCCGGCTTCCGGACGGAGAAGTCGGACCGGTCATGGTGTTTGCGCGTTCGGGTGCGGGGCCGTTTCAACGCGTCTATCTTGACCCGCCCACGGGCCGCGTGCTCGATTCGGTGTCCGGGCGCGACTACCTCGGCTGGCTGCACAGCTTCCACGAGTCCCTGACGCTGCGCGAATACAGCGGCCGGGAGATCGTCGGCGTCGTCGGCATCGCGCTGCTGATCTCGTCGCTCAGCGGGATCTACCTATGGTGGCCGGGGCGCGGCGCCTGGCGGCACGGGCTCCGATTTCGCCGTGGCTTCACGCTCTCGCGCAACCTCCACTACACGCTCGGTTTCTGGGGCGCGTTGGTCCTGGCAATGCTGTCGTTCACCGGTGTCTTCCTGGCGTTTCCCGACGCGGGTCGTAAAGCCGTAGCGGTTTTTGGCTCCGTCTCGTCATCGCCGCGGGGCATTCAGGCGCCCGAGAGTTCGGGGGCACTGATCGGGCCCGACGAGGCGGTCAAGATCGCGAAAGGACTCTATCCGGGTGCGAACGTCATCGGTCTTGGGCTCCCGGCAGGTCCGCGCGGGGCCTATCGTGTCAATCTGCGCGAACCCGGCGATGCGAGTCCGCGCTCGGGGACGGTGATGTTCATCGATCCGCGCTCGCGCGCGATCCTGCACCGTGCGGACCGCGCGAGCCGCACGGCCGGTGACGGGTTCATCCTGTGGCAGCGCATCCTGCACGAGGGTAGCGCCTTCGGCGTGCCGGGTCGGTTCGTGACCTTTCTCGGCGGCCTGCTTCCACCGCTCCTGATGGTGACCGGGCTCATGATGTGGCTCCGGAAGCGGCGCAGGCGTGCGAGCCCTTCGCTTCTGGCGGCCGGCGCGGCTCGGACCGAGGGCTGAACCTGCCGATCGCCGGCCGCCCCGGATGGCGCGCCGCTGCGCTACGTGATCGGATAGCGCCGCCGGATATCGGCGATCTGGGTGTCGCTGAGCGGGCGCAGTTTCTGTCCGCGCACGAGGAGGTAGAGGTGCGCCGTCGCCTCCAACTCCTCGATGGCGTCGGCCGCAGCGGCGAGCGACGAGCCGCCCACGACCGGTCCATGGTTCGCGAGCAACAGCGCATGGTGCTTGGACGCGAGCCCCCGAACCGCGTCCGCGAGCTGCACGTCGCCCGGCGCGTAGTAAGGGACCAGCGGAAGGCTGCCGATGCGCATGACGTAGTACGCGGTCAGCGGCGGCAGCACGTCGCGCGGATCGACTTCGTCCAGGATCGACACGGCGACCGAATGGGTCGAGTGCAGGTGCACCACCGCACCGTTCGACGGCCGCTCCTGGTACATCGCCAGGTGCAGGAAGGATTCCTTCGACGGCGGGTCGCCGGCGAGGTGCCTGCCTTGCCAGTCGAGCTTCGAGAGCCGCGCGGGATCGAGACGGCCGAGGTTCGAGCCGGTCGGCGTCAGGATCCAGCCGTCGTCGGTCTTCGCGCTGACGTTGCCGGTCGAGCCGTGCGTGAGGCCGCGGTCGAAGATCGATCTTCCGAGCAGGCAGATCTCCTCGCGGAGCGTCGCTTCGGCCCTCATTGCTGCTGCTGGCCCTGCTCGAGCATCGCGAGCGCTTTCATGAAGAAATCGTCGGCGCCGAAGTTGCCGGACTTGAGGGCGAGCGCCACAGGCTCGCCCGGCACCGTGAAGGTCCACGGCACGCCGGGGTCGATCTGCGGACCGATCGCAAGCGCCTTCACCCCGAGCGCACTCACCACCGCACCCGAGGTCTCGCCGCCCGCGACCACCAGCCGCCGCACGCCGCGCGCGACGAGCGCCTTGGCGATCGCGGCAAGTGTCTCCTCGACCAGACTC
The DNA here is from genome assembly GCA_963747775.1 of uncultured beta proteobacterium. Lineage (GTDB taxonomy): Bacteria > Pseudomonadota > Gammaproteobacteria > Burkholderiales > SG8-39 > JAGVSZ01. Next base: position 192,619 of record CAVVGT010000006.1, on the reverse strand, counting down.
GCCGCGCGGTCCTTGCCGACGGCCTCCTGCGCCGCGCGCACCGCATCCGGTGCCGCAGTCGAGTAGACCAGCACCGGCCCCTTCGATACCTGGGTCGCCGCCCAGCCGATCGCGCGATCGACGACCGGCACGGCGCCGTCCGCGAGCTCCTGCGGGTCGATGCGCATGCTGGGGAAACGGCTCTTCATCGCGGCGACCTGCGCCTGCGTCGCCTTCGAGCAGCTGCCGGCGATCACCGCCGCGTACCCGCGCGTCGGCGGCATGCGCGCCGCGGATCCGCTGCGCGTGAGCCGGCCGGCGCGGCGAAAATTCTCCGGCAGCCCGAGCGCGATCCCCGACCCGCCGGTCACGAGCGCGAGATCCGCGCACGCCTCGCCGATCGCGAGGAGATTCGCGTCTTCGACGGCGTCGACGATCGCATGGCGCACGCCTTCCGCGCGCAGTCGTTCGAACGCGCCGCGAATCGCGGCGGCGCCCTGTCGCACGACCGGGAAGGGCACGAGACCGACCCGCATCCCCGTCTGTCGCTGCAGCACGCGCACGAGATTCGCATCGGTCATCGGCGTGAGGGGATGATCCTTCATCGGCGACTCGGAGAGGAGCTCGGCGCCGACGAACAGGTACCCGTTGAAGATCGTGCGCCGGTTCTCGGGGAACGCCGGACACGCGATCGTGAAGTCCGCACCGAGCCGCGCGAGGAGCGCGTCGGAAACCGGGCCGATGTTGCCGGCGTCGGTCGAGTCGAACGTCGAGCAGTACTTGAAGAGGAACTGGCGGCAGCCCTGTCCCATCAGCCAGTCGAGCGCGGCCACCGACTGCGCCACCGCTTCCGCCGCGGGTATCGTCCGCGACTTCAGCGCCACCACGACGGTGTCGGCTTCGGGCAGCGATTCCCCCGCACCGGGCACCCCGATGGTTTGCAGGGTGCGCATGCCACCGCGCGTGAGCATGTTCGCCAAGTCGGTGGCGCCGGTGAAGTCGTCGGCGATGCAACCCAGGAGCATGGCCAGACCTCAGTGATGACGAGGAAGGGGCGGCGTCGACTTCACCGCCAGATTAGGGGAGCGCGAGGGGATGTGTCCCCTCGCATCGTACAACGGGCTGGCACCGGTGAAGTCGTCGGCGATGCAACCCAGGAGCATGAACGTCCCTCTAGCGATGCGGGTATCGAGCTGATTCTAGCCGGAACGTCCCCGCGCGCACCCGGTCTATAATCCGCCAGCCCCGAGGCCCGCAATCGCGAGCCGCCGAAGAATATTGACTGAGGTGACCGACCATGGCAGGTAGTCGTCGTTTTCTTTCCCTGTTCGCCGCACTCGTGCTCGTCCTGTGCGCCGCCGCGCCGACGCGCGCGGCGACCGACATCCAGTTCTGGCACGCGATGGACGGCGCGCTCGGCGCCCAGCTGGACCTGATCGTCCAGCGCTTCAACGCGGCGCAGAAGGACTATCGCGTCGTCGCCGTCTACAAGGGCAGCTACGACGAGACCCTCGCCGCCGGCCTCGTCGCGCGCCCCGAAGGCAAGCCTCCGCACATCCTGCAGGTTTACGACGTCGGGACCTCCAACGTCGCGGCGGCGAAGAACGCGATCCGCCCGGTCCATCAGCTCATGCGCGAGGCGGGCGAGAAGTTCGACCCGAAGGCGTTCGTGCCCGCGGTCGCGAGCTACTACTCCGACAGCAAGGGCAACCTGCTCGCGCTGCCGTTCAACACCTCCACGCCGGTCCTTTACGTCAACCGCGACGCGCTCGACGCGTCGGGCGTCGACGCGCGCAAGCCGATCAAGTCCTGGTACGAGCTCCAGGAGGCGCTCCTCGAGGTGCGCGAGAAGGCGCGCCTGCCCTGCGGCCTGACCACCACCTGGCCGAGCTGGGTGATGCTCGAGAACACGCTTGCGTGGCACAACGAGGAGTTCGCGACCCGCAACAACGGCTACGACGGCCTGGACGCGCAGCTCGTCTTCAACACGCGCCTCGCGATCCGCCACCTCTCGTTGATGACCGCCTGGTCGAAGTCGCAGATCTTCAGCTACTCCGGCCGCCGCGAAGAGGGCGAAAGCCGCTTCGCGCGCGGGGAATGCGCCGCGCTCACCGCATCCTCGGCGTCGTACGCGAACCTGCTCCGCAACGCGAAGTTCCGCGTCAGCGTTCTGGCGCTGCCCTACTACGACGACATCAACAAGGCACCCTACAACACGCTCATGGGCGGGGCCAGCCTGTGGGCGGTGAACGGCAAGACGGCGGGCGAGTACAAAGGCGTCGCGAAGTTCTTCGCATACATCTCGCAGCCGGAGGTGCAGGCGGAGTGGCATCAGTCCACCGGCTACCTGCCGATCACCCGCGCGGCGTACGAGATCACCAAGTCCGCGGGCTTCTACCAGAAGCACCCCGGCTTCGATGTCGGCATCCAGCAGATGACCAACGGGGGCGGCGTCCCGCAGGCCTACTCGCGCGGCATCCGGCTGGGGAATTACGTCATGATCCGCGCCGTCATGGACGAGGAGCTCGAGCAGGCCTGGGCGCTGCAGAAGGCCCCCAAGCAGGCACTCGACGACGCCGTGCGTCGCGGCAACGAGCTGCTCAGACGCTTTGAGCGGGCGAACAAGTAAGCCGTCCAAGCCCGCGGGGAAGAGCGGCAAGCGCGTCCGGCCGGCGCGCCACACGTCCCTCGGCCTGCTCCGCCTGGCCATGAATCTGTGGCCGCCCTTCCGCGGTGCCGGCGTGCGCGTGCGCCGCATCGCGGCCGACTGGCACGAGGCGCGCATCGAGCTGAACCTCGGCCTGCTCAATCGCAATTACGTCGGCACGCATTTCGGCGGGTCGCTCTATGCGATGACCGACCCGTTCCCCATGATCATGCTGATCCATCTGCTCGGTCCCGAATACACCGTCAATCACAAAGCGGGGCGGATCGACTATCTCGCCCCGGCGCGAGGCCGCGTCACCACGACGCTCCGGATCGAGGACGCCGAGGTGGACGCGATCCGCGCGCGGGTGGCGGCCGAAGGGAGGGACGCGCCGGAGTTCGCGGCGGAGATTCGCGACGCCGACGGCACCGTCGTGGCACGCGCCACCCACACCCTGCACGTGCGGCCCAGAACGGGCTGAAGCGCCCGGAGTCGGCGGGTCAGAACGGCAGCTCGGCGTCCGGCTTCGCGGCGAGCAGCACGCGACGGAAGTCCTCCTGGATGCGCGCGAGGCCCGCCGCATCCTGCGCCTCGAACCGCAGCACGATCACCGGCGTCGTGTTCGATGCGCGCGCGAGCCCGAAGCCGTCGGCGTACTCGACGCGCAGCCCGTCGAGCTTGATCACCTCTTGCGCGCCGGGGAACCGTGCGGTGCGCTGCAGCTCGGCGATCAGGCGGTGCGGCTCGCCCTCGGCCAGCTTCACGTTCAGCTCGGGCGTCGACAGCGAATCGGGCAGCGCATTGAGCACGGCGCTCGGATCCCGCTCGCGCGACAGCAGCTCGAGCAGGCGCGCGCCGGCGTAGACGCCGTCGTCGAAGCCGTACCAGCGCTCGGCGAAGAACATGTGCCCGCTCATCTCGCCGGCGAGCGGCGCCTTCAGCTCCTTCATCTTCGCCTTGATGAGCGAGTGCCCGGTCTTCCACAGCACCGGCCGGCCGCCGTGCGCGCGCACCCAGGGCGCGAGATTGCGCGTGCACTTCACGTCGTAGATGATCTCGCCGCCCGGCACGCGCGACAGCACGTCCTTCGCGAACAGCATGAGCTGCCGGTCGGCGTAGATGATCTGCGCCGTCCTTGGTGACCACGCCGAGCCGGTCGCCGTCGCCGTCGAACGCGAGCCCGAGCTCCGCGTCGGTCGCGGCGAGCCGCGCGATGACGTCGCGCAGGTTCTTCGGCTGCGACGGGTCGGGATGGTGGTTCGGAAACGTGCCGTCGACCTCGCAGTAGAGCTCGTCCACCGTCGCAGCCGAGGCGCCGGTACAGCTCCGGGGCGATGCTGCCCGCGACGCCGTTGCCGCAGTCGACCACGATCTTCATCGGGCGCGCGAGCTTCACGTCCCCGACGATGCGATCGAGGTAGGCCGCGCGCACGTCGGCCGTGCGCAGGGCGCCGCTGCCGGAGGCGAACCGCCCCGCCTCGATCCGCACGCGCAGCGCCTGGATCGTCTCGGCGAACAGCGTCGTGCCGTCGATGACCATCTTGAGGCCGTTGTAGTCGGGCGGGTTGTGGCTGCCGGTGACGGCGACGGTGCTGCCGCTCCCGAGGTGGTAGGCCGCGAAATAGGCCATCGGCGTGGTGACCATGCCGATGTCGATCACGTCGACGCCGCTCGCGCGAATGCCGGCGCGCGAGCGCACCGGCGAGCTTGGGCCCCGACAGACGGCCGTCGCGCCCGACGACGATCGCGCCGCCACCCTGCTCGCGCGCGAGCGAGCCGAGCGCTCGGCCGACGAGCTCGACCGCCTCGGCGGTCAGGGTGCGGTCGACGACGCCGCGAATGTCGTAGGCCTTGAAGATCTCGGGTGCGATGCGTGTCATGAGTGGTGCTCCACCTGCGAAAAGAAGTCGAGGATGCGTTGCGGCAGCCAATCGTAGCGGCCCGGGAACGGGCCGGCGACGAAACCGACGTGACCGCCGGTCGCAGGATACTCGAGCGTGACCTGCGGCGACACGTCGCCCGGCCCGGGAAGGTACCGGTGGGGGAGGAACGGATCGTTCAGCGCGTTCAGGATGAGCGTCGGCACGCGAATCGCGCCGAGAACCGGCTTCGCGCTCGCGCGCGCGTAGTAGTCGGCCGCATCGCGGAAGCCGTGCAGCGGCGCGGTGACCAGGTCGTCGAACTCCCGCAAGGTGCGCGTCGCACGCACGCGCGCACAATCGAACTGGCCGGGATGGAGGCGCGCCTTCTCAGCGACCTTCCGCTTGAGCGTGCGCAGGAACATGCCGGTGTACACGCGCCCGAAACCGCGCTCGAGCGCGTCGGCGCCGGCGGCAAGGTCGAGCGGCGCCGACACCGCGACCGCCGCGCGCACGACCGCCCGCGCGGAGTCGCCGCGGTTCGCAAGCCACTTGAGCAGCGCGTTCCCGCCGAGCGAAACCCCGGCCGCGAAGAGCGGTTGCCCCCCGGCGAGCGCTCCAAAGCGCTCCAGCAACCACTCGATCTCGTCGGCGTCGCCGGAGTGATAGGCGCGCGGCAACCGGTTCATCTCCCCGCCGCAGCCCCGGAAGTGCGGGATCGCGCCGCGCCAGCCCTGCCGTACGAGCGCGGCCATGGTGGCTTCGGCGTAGTGACTGTCCGCCCCGCCTTCGAGCCCGTGGAACAGCACGACGAACGGCGCGCGCTCGGGGCCCGGGAGGAGGTCGACCAGCACGAAGTCGCCGTCGGGCGTGTCCCAGCGCACGCGCTCGAGTCGGACGCGCTCACGCCGCGCGAGAACGGCTGCCCAGACGGTCTGCGCGTTGCCGCCGGGGAGCCACCACGGGGCGCGGTACGGCGCGCCGCTCAATGGAGGATCTTCGGCCCTTCGGCCGGCGCCTCGGCCGGCACGCCGGGCGCTGGCGACGCGTGATGGGACACCATCCGCCAGCCGTTGGCGGTGCGGACGTACACGTTGGTAACCGCGACCGGCGGGCGCGGTCGGTTCTCGCCGACGACGGTGAGATTCTCGTGGAGGCTGTGGATCGCGAACATCATCCCCTGAACCACCGCCTGGTCCGACGTGCGCACCTGCAGTCGCTGGCGCGACGCGAAGATCTGCGTCCAGCTCTCGCGCACGCGGTCGTAACCCGCGAGCCGCGGACCGCCCGGGTGGATGCAGACGACCTCCTCGTCGTCGGCCCAGACCTCCATCATCGCTTCGAGGTCGGCGCGCTCGAGCGCCTCGTAGAAAGCATGCTCGACGTCCTGGGCGGAAGCAAACGTGGTTCGTTTCATGCGCGGTCCGAGGGCGACGGGTGCCCGGCTCCAGGGCCGCGCAATGGTAGCGAAATCCGCCGCAGGACGGCAATGGCGCGCGGGCGCGCAAGGCTCCGCCGCCGCGCCGACGCGGGTTCATCCCGTCGCGCGCACGATCCAGTCGGCCAGCGCGGCGAGGACCTCCTCCTCTTCGCCGATCGACGCGGTCGCGCGGATCTCAAGCGCCGGATGGCGCGCGCGGGCCGCGTCGACAAGGGCCGGCACGTCGCGCTTCGTGTGGCCGCCGGGCGCGAGGAAGAGCGGCACCACGACGACCCGCCGCGCCCGCCCGGCGGCTGCAGCGTCGATCGCCTCGTCGAGCGTCGGCCGCATCTGCTCCAGGAACGCGAGCTCGACGCGGGCGCCGGGCCGGCGCGCCGCGACGAGCGCCTTGAGCGCGCGGAACGGCCCGCCCCACTCCGGGTCCCGGCTGCCATGCGCGAACAGGACGATCGCGTCGCTCACTCGAGCCCCTTGAAGCGGAGCGTCGTCTCGCACCAGTGCGCGACGCGCAGCAGGTGCCCGTCTCCGCCGGAGTCGCCGGCGAGCTGCAGGCCGAACGGCAGGCCGTCCGCCGACAGCCCGCTCGGCAGGGTGATCGCCGGCACGCCGAGCAACGTCCAGAGCGTGCAGAAGCTCGGGTCGCCGGTGGTCGCCAAGCTTGCGGGAGCGGCGCCCGGTGCGGGCGGGGACACGATCGCGTCCCACGGCTCGAAGAGGTCGTGCGCACGCTCGGTCAGGGCGGCACGCTGCGCATGCGCCGCGCGATACGCATCGACCGGGATCGTCGCGCCCTCGAGCAAGGCGTCCACGAGCGTCGCGCTCAGCAGTTCGCGCCGCGTCTCGAGATGCGTCTTCAGCAGCCGCGCCGCTTCGTGGAGCATGATCGTTCGATGCGCGGTACGCGCCTCGGCGAACGGCGCGGGCAACTCGATCGACTCGATCACCGCACCGGCCGCGCGCAGGCGATCGAGCGCCGCGTCGAAGTGCCGCGCCATCTCTGGATCGGTCTGGTTCCAGGGGAACCGGGCAAGCGCGCCGAGCCGCGGGGCCCGGTCGAGGCGGCGCACTTCCGGCTCGAGCGCCTCGCCCTCGCCGAGGGCCGACGCGGCAAGCGCGGCGTCGGCGACGGTGCACGAGAATGTCCCCACCTGGTCGAGCGTCGCGCTGAACTGGAGCGTCCCGGCGTACGGCAGCAGCGCGAAGCTCGGCTTGAAGCCCACCACGCCGCAGAACGCAGCGGGTCGGATCACCGAGCCATTCGTCTGCGTGCCGAGCGCGAGCGGAACGCAGCCTGCGGCGACCGCCGCCGCCGTGCCCGAGGAGGAGCCGCCCGGCGTGTGCACGGCATTCCACGGGTTGCGCGTCTTGCCGGGCTGCATGAAGGCGAACTCGGTGGTCACCGTCTTGCCAAGCACGAATCCGCCGGTGCGGTGCAACCGCTCTACCACGACCGCGTCGCGCTCCGGTCGATGCCCCTTGAAGATGGGCGAGCCCATCTCGGTCGGCAGGTCGGCGGTCGCGATGATGTCCTTCACGCCGACCGGTACGCCGTGAAGCGGGCCGAGTTCCGCGCCGCTCGAGCGCCGCGCGTCGCACGCCTCCGCGAGACGGAGCGCGCGCGCCTCGTCGAGCGTCACCCACGCGTCGATCGCAGGGTCGCGCTCGCGGATGCGCGCGAGGAGCGATTCCGTATAGGCACGCGACGTCAGCCCCCCCTGGCGCAGTGCCGCCGCCACTTCAACGAGAGTCGCCTGTGCCACCGTGCTCGTCCCTCTTCGCTGTTCTGGCCCGATTATCGCGCAGCGGCCGCCCGGTACACGTTGCGGGCGCGGGTCTCGCGTACGAAGAGTGCGTTCGCGAAGCCGAACAGCGCCACGCCGGCGAGCGCCAGCAGCGCTCGATGCCACTCGTCAGGCGTGTGCGTCGCCGCCCTCATCCCGTCGCCCCGCGACAGGTCGAGCACCCAGCCGACCACCGGCTGCATCACGGCCGGCCCGAGAAAGATGCCCATGTTCGCGACCCCGGTCGCGATGCCGGCGAACTGCGGTGCGTTGACTTCCTTGCAGCACGCCCAGCTCAGCGTCATCCCCGCCGTGGCGAAGCCCATCACCCCGAACAGGATGTAGCTCGCCAGGCCTTCGAGCGGCCACCCGGCGAGCAGCGGCAGCCATGCGACGAAGAGCAGCGCCGCGCCGCCCGCGTAGAGCGGCTTGCGGCGCCGCAGGCGGTCGGAGAGCGCGCCGAGGACGAGCCCGCTCACCGCAAAGATGCCGAGCGCCATCGTGACGCGATTCGCCGCGACGGCGCGCGTCATCCCGTGGATGTCCACCAGGTAAGGCACCGCCCACAGCGTCGCGAACGACAAGAAGCTCGCGCCCGCCCCGAAGTTCGCCAGAAAAATTGGCCAGGTCGCCGGATTGCCGAGCACGCCCCGAAGTCCCCGGCGCCAGCCGGCTTCGAGGTGCACCGAGCGCGGCCGCGGGAGCTCGTCGACCAGCACCCAGCTCGCGATCGCGACGAGGAGCGAGGCGACCGCGAGCGCGAGGATCACCTCGCGCCAGCCGAACGACTGGAGCAGCCAGGCGAACGGCCCGCCTGCGGCGGCAGAGGAGAGGTTGCCGACCATCACCACGACCCCGGTGAGCGTTGCGAAGATCCGCGCGTCGTACCAGCTCGCGATCAGCTTCAGGCAGGCAACGAACGCGACCGAGCTCCCGAGCGCGACGAGCACGCGACCGGTGGCCGCGACGCCGAAGCCCGGCGCCACCGCAAAGAGCGCCGCGCCGGCCGCGACGATCAGCCCGCCGCCGGCGAGCAATCGCCGCGGCCCGAGCGTGTCGGCGAGGATGCCGGACGGGATCTGCATCGCCGTGTAGACCCAGTAATAGGTCGCCGCGAGAACGCCGAGCGCGGCAGCGCTCGTCTCGAAGCTCTGCGCGAGGTCGGCCGCAATGGTCCCTGGCGCGGCGCGGTGAAAAAGCCCGATCAGGTAGGCCGCGGCAGCGAGCCCGAAGCCGACTAGGCGGCGCGCCGGAGCGGGCGCGGCGCCGGTCACGCCGCCCTCATGCCACGGTCCAGCCGGTCTCGGGCAGGCGGGAAACGGGCTCCGGAGTGCAGTGGCGCTCAGGCATCGGACGAACGACCTGGAATGGAGCCTTCTTGCCGGGAATTGTGCCACGGCCTCCGGCACGTCCGTGCACCGCGACCGGCCGCGATCGGCCCGCGGCGCCCGCTCCAAGCCGAGCGGTCAGTGCGGGCGAGTGGCGTGGGATTGGAACGCCGGCTGCCGGGGCAGCGATTGGCGCCGCCGCCGCGATGGCCTCCAGCTTGCGCCGCCGCTTGTCGACGACGGACCGCGCGGCCTGCGTCGCGGTGAACATCTCGAGCGCATCGAAGTCGCCTTCCCGCACCGGCATCATCGCGACGTCCATGTCGGGTCCGGGCCCGCGCTGGACGCGCTTGTAAATGCGCCAGTAGTCCCACCACATCGCGGCGAAGCGCACGACCTTCGAGGCGATCTCCCAGCCGTAGCGCGGATAGAACACGAACGGGCTCTCGATCGGCATCCCCGGCCGGCGGTCGCGCCGGTACCGGCGGCGGAAAATGCCGCCCTCCAGCGGATGGACGCCTTCGATCCGGGGCGGCGCCTGGAACGCGAACAGCTTCGCGCGCATGTTGGCGAGGTCGTAGCCCCAGGCCTTCGTCCGGCGCAGCACGCGCGCGACGTGCTCCGGCGAGTAGTAGAGGTCCCAGGCCTTCCGGTAGATTCCGCGCAGCTCGTCGTCGGACATCGTCGCGTGGCGCGTGGTGACGTGCACGACGTCGTAGCGGTTCAGGTCCTTCTCCATCGGAACGCCCGCGAGATACAGCTTCTTGTGGTCCGCCGACCCGGGCAGCGGCGTGAGGATGAAGAACTCCAGGATGTCGATCGGCAGCTCGCGCTGGATGATGCGGATGTCGCGCTCGATCGAGGCCGGCGTGTCGCTGGGGAATCCGAGAATGTACCCTGCGTAGGTGAGCGCGCCGACGCGGTGCCACGCCTGCAGCATCGCGCGGTACTCGGTGATCAGGTTCTGGCCCTTCTGCGCGTCCTTGAGCGACGCCGGGTTGATGTTCTCGAGCCCGATGAACACGCGGTTGACCCCGGCGCGCGCGGCCTTCTCGATGAAGCCGCGGATCTTGTGCGCCATCGTGTCGACCTGCGCGACCACCCAGATCTTCAGGCCTTCCACCTCGCGCATGTGGATCAGGCGGTCGAACAGCGCCTCCCAGTTCTGGTTGCGCGCGAGGTTGTCGTCGGTGATGAAGAAGTTGTGCACGCCCTGGGCCAGGTTCGCGCGCACGAGTCGCTCGATGTCGTCGGCGTTGCGCGCCCGCGACTTGCGCCCCTGCACGTTGATGATGGTGCAAAAGCTGCAGCTGAACGGGCAGCCGCGGCCGGCGTCGAAGCTCGTGCGCATACCCGCGGTGCGCCGCACGACGTCGACCGGCAGGTAAGGCGTCGGCACGCCCTCCAGCCCGGGGAGATCGTTCATGTAGTTGTAGAGCGGCTTCAGCTCGCCGCGATCGGCGGCGCGCAGCAGGTCCTCGAACCGTCCCTCGGCCTCACCCGCGAAGAGCGTGACGCCGAGGTCCATCGCCTCACGAAGCTCGGGCTGGATCTCCGGCAGCATCGAGATGGTCCCGCTGACGTGGAACCCACCGATGCAGACCGGGATGCCCGCGGCGCGGAGCGGTCGCGCGATGTCGACCGCGCGCGGATACTGGTTGGTCTGAACCCCGACGAGGCCGACCAGGCTATGCCCGCCGGTGGCCCGGATCTGGCGAATGATCTCGTCGGGCCGGATGCGCGTGTTGGTCTCGTCCCAGACGGTGATGCGGATCTCGACGTTCGCGCCGAGCACCTTGCGCTCGGCGCAGTCCAGCGCAAGACCGTTCAGGGTTGCCAGCGTGTTGGCCGGAATCGACGAGCGAATCCACTGGATGACATATCCCTCGTCATCGTAGTGGGAAGGCTTGATCAGGAAGAGCTGGAAAACCCTGGTGTCCAGTGCGGTCTGCAATGGGACCTCCTCGCACCGCGTTCACCCGAAGGGCGAAACCACCGGTCGACCGCGGAGTTTACGCGCAACTGTGCAGGGCCGTTCGGCCCGTCATCCCGAGAACGCGGGAGCCTGCTTCTCCAACACTCTCATCAGCACCGCGACGCCAAGACCGAATGCCCCATTGACGACGAACGCACGCAGCATCGAGGCGACCTCCCACCCGCCCGCCACCGGCTGACCGCGCAACGGGAACACCACGAACCACGCGACCAGCGTCGGGCCGAGGATGCCGAGCACCACTGCGAGCGTCCAGTATCGCGCCGGCATGCGGAGTCGCTCGAGGACCAGCCATAACGCGATTCCCCAGAGCCCGCCCCAGAACGCGCGCGAAAACACCTGCGGCACGCCGAACGGCCAGGTCGGATTCATCTCGTAGGGACCGCGCGCCGTTACGCCGAGCGCGTACAGGAGGGCAACCGCGCCTTGATGAAACACCAGGACCGAGACGAACCCGGCGATGAAGGCCTTCACATAGCGCATTTCAGGGTGAGTCCGCCCGAGCCAGCACCGCCGCCGCCCGCGTTGAGCGTCAGGCAGTTCTGACGCTCGAACGCGGGCAGTTATTACGTCGCGGGAATCTCGCCCCGCGCTGCCTCTCCGACCGCCGCGACGGAATAACTACTTGTAGAGAACGCTCGGCAACCACAACCCGATCTCCGGGAAGACGTACAGCAGCACCAGCGCGATGATCTGGATGCCCATGAACGGCAGCATCCCGGCGAAGATCTGGTTGAGCGTCACGTGGCGCGGTGCCACGCCCTTCAGGTAGAACGCGGCCATCGCCACCGGCGGCGACAGGAACGCGGTCTGCAGGTTCAGCGCCACGAGCAGGCCGAAGAACAGCGGGTCGATGTTGAAATGCGGCAGCAGCGGGATGAAGATCGGCATGAAGATGATGATGATCTCGGTCCACTCGAGCGGCCAGCCGAGGATGAAGATGATGAACTGCGCCAGGATCATGAACTGCAGCGGCGTCATGTCGAGCGACAGCACCCACTTCTCGATCAGCTCCTGTCCGCCGAGCAGCGCGAACGCCGCCGAAAAGATGCCGGAGCCGACGAACAGCCAGCACACCATCGCGCTCGTGCGCGCGGTCAGGAACGACGACTCCTTGATGATCCCGCCGAACTCTCGCAGCGTGCCGGCGAAGACGGCGCCGGAAAACCGGTTGCCCGGCGGCGCGGCACGCGAGTGCGCGAGGAAGCGATAGATCGCCGCGAGCACGAAGCCGCCGAACGCGCCGACCGCCGCCGCCTCGGCCGGCGTCGCCAGCCCGAAGACGATCGAGCCGAGCACGGCGATGATCAGCAGCGCCAGCGGAAAGAACGACGCGAGCAGCATCTTGAACACCTCGAGCCGCTCCCAGTTCCAGAGCCGGTAGATCACCGCAAGGGCGGCGATACCGACGGCAAGGAAGATCCAGAACCAGGTGGGCACCGGCATCCGCTCTGGTGGCGCAGCGGCGGCGGTTTCCCCCGGCCGGGCTGACTTGCGCCGCGCCCGGCGGCTCGGTCGCGGCTTCCGCCTTGGTTCCCTCCGCAGCCGGCGGCGAAGCAGTTTCCTTGGCGCCCTCGGGGGGCGGCTCCTTGGACTCTTCCTCCTCGGGCGGCGGTTGGCCGATTAGACCGGCGGATTCCTCCTTGACGTCCGCGGCCACCGCCCCGCCGGCCTCGACCAGCCCGGCCGTGCTCGCTTCCACCACCGGCGCGGTGGCCGCCCGATAGGTGACGCCCACCAGCGCAACGATAGCGAGCGCCGGTAGCAGCGAAACGAAGAGCTGAGCAGCCGCCGTGCGCTTTGCGACGCCGACCCCGCCACCGCCGGTGAGCGCGCGCCACAACGCCACCAATGCGTAGCCGCCACGCTGCGCGAGCGTCTGCGCGAACGGCGGGAGCGGGACGCGGCGCTCGCTCTCGGCGAGCGGGGGCATGAGCCGGGGCTTCCACTTCGCGAGCCCGATGACATAGACCGAGGTAGAGCGACGCGAGCATGAGGCCGGGGAAAAAGGCGCCGGCGTAGAGCTGCACCACCGACACGCCCGCAGTCGCGCCGTAGACGATCAGGAGCACCGAAGGCGGGATCAGGATGCCGAGACAGCCGCCCGCGGTCACGGCGCCGGCGGAGATCTGGATGTTGTATCCAGCCTTCAGCATCGCCGGAAAGGCGAGCAGGCCCATCAGCGTCACCACCGCGCCGACAATGCCGGTGGCAGTGGCGAAGATCGCGCAGGTGACGATGGTCGCCACCGCGAGCGAGCCCGGCACGCGCGCGGTGGCGAGATGCAGGCTGCGGAACAGCCGGTCGATGAGCTGCGCCCGCTCGACGAGATAGCCCATGAACAGGAACAGGGGGATCGCGATCAGCACGTCGTTCGACATCACCCCGTAGGTGCGCTGCACCATCACGTCGAAGACCTGCTGGCCCGCGAGCGCCGGATTGACGCTGCGGTAGGCGAGCCAGCCGAAAAACACCCCCATGCCCATGAGCGTGAAGGCCGTGGGGAAGCCGAGCATGATGGCCACCACGATCAGCGCGAGCATGAGCAGCCCCAGGTGGCCGTTGGTGAGATTGCCCCAGGGCATCAGCGCGACCACCGCGATGCCGATGATCGCCATCAGCCCGAAGCCGAACCAGAGCTCCTTCCGCACCTTCACCTGCCACCCTCCCGGCGCACGATCACCTCGTCGAGCTTCTGGATGTCCTCGTCCTTGACGTTGACCATCTTCTTGAGCTCTTCGACGTCGACTTCCTCGACGTCCGCCTCCCGCGAGGGCCATTCGCCCTGCTTGATGCAGATCACGCAGCGGATGATCTCGACGATGCCCTGCATGAGCAGGAGTGCCCCGGCGAGCGGGATGACCGTCTTGAACGGGTAGTACGGCGGACCCTCGGCGGTGATGTTCGAAGACTCTCTGATCGCCCAGGACTCGGCGGCGTAGAAGTAGCCGGCGTAGGTGAGCGCGATCACCCCCGGCAGGAAGAACAGGACGTAGAGGATCAAGTCGAGGGTCGCCTGCGTGCGCGGCCGGAAGAAGCCGTAGAGCACGTCGCCGCGCACGTGACCGTTCCTCGCCAGCGTGTACGCACCCGCCATCATGAAGAGGGTGCCGTACAGCATGATCATTACGTCGAACGCCCAGGCGCGCGGGTTGTCGAGCACGTAGCGCGAGAAAACCTCCCAGCTGACGTGCAGGGTGAGTGCCACGATGCAGAAGGAGAACACGTAGCCGACCCACGTGCTGATTCTGTCGACGAAGAGCAGGAGCTTCTGCATGGCGGCGTGCAGTGTGTGGGACGGACCCTGTCGAAAGGCTGAATCGGCAACCCGCGGAAAACAAACAGCCACCCGGCTCGCGCCGGATGGCTGCTTCCCGCGTCCGCGTAGACTACGCCTTCTTCGCGGCGCCGGCCTTGGCGAAGTAATAATTGTAGGCCATGCGGCCGCTGAGCTGCGTGTCGAGATACCAGCGCACTGCGCGCTGCGCGAAAGCGCGCTGCGACGCGAGGACCTCGTTGAACAGCGCGTTGTCCTTCCGCTTCGCGATCACCTCGTCGAAGATCTCCAGCTGCTTCTGCAGCACCGAGTCCGGCGTCTTGTACACCCTGACCTTGTCCTTGGTCTGCAGCTCGGAATAGTCCTGCGAATAGCGGTCGATCGACTTCCAAATCAGGTCTTGGGAAGCCGCCTCCACCGCGTTCTCGATGGTGGCCTTGATCCTCGGCGGCAGGGCGTCGAATTTCGTCTTGTTGAACGTGATCTCGAACTGCTCGGCGTTCTGGTGGTAGCTCTGCAGCATGTACACCTTGGAGACGTCGGGGAAACCGAGCAGCCGGTCCGAGCTGGCATTGTTGAACTCGGCCGCGTCCAGCAGCCCGCGGTCCATCGCCGGCACGATCTCGCCGCCCGGCAGGGCGTTCACCGCGGCGCCCAGGCCCTGGAACAGGTCGATCGAGATGCCCACGGTGCGGAACTTGAGGCCCTTGAAGTCATCGGGCTTGGTGATCGGCTTCTTGAACCAGCCGAGCGGCTGCGTCCACATCGGCCCGTAAGGGAAAGACACCACGTTGGCGCCGATCGACTGGTAGACCTTCTCGAGTAGCGCCTTGCCGCCGCCGTACTTGTGCCAGGCGAGCATCTGGATGGCGTCCATGCCAAACGCGGGGCTCGATCCCCAGAGGGCGAGCGCGTTCTGCTTGCCGTAGTGATACACGAGCACGCCGTGGCCGCCGTCGAGCGTGCCCTTCGAGACCGCGTCGAGCAGGCCGAAGGCGGGAACCACCGCCCCGGCGGGCAGCACCTCGATCTTGAGGTCGCCGCCGGTCATGTCGTTCACCTTCTTGGCGAAGTCGAGCGCGAACTCGTGGAAGATGTCCTTCGTCGGCCAGGTCGACTGCCAGCGCATCGTGACCGGGCCCTGCGCCTTGACGATGGTCGGGAACCCGATCGTGGCGCCAGCCGTGGCCGCGGCGGCGCCGGCGAGGAACTTGCGGCGTGAGGCGGGGGTGGACTTGGCGTTCTGCTGATTGGTCATCTAGGTGCCTCCTCTGGTAGAAATTATCGGGTCGGGCGCTTTTCACCGCCGCGCCTGCAAAGAGCGCAACAGCCTGGAGTGGTGCCTTATTCCGCGTCGCGGGAGCGCGCGCATGCAGGCGAACCCTCGCCCTCCTGAAGCCTGCGAATGGTAGTCCGGAACGCGGGGCCGATCAAGCGACCGGCCGTCCCGCGGCACTCATTTCTCTGGCGTCGCCGGGGCGGCGGGCGTAGGGGGGGCTGCTACAGCGTCGTGACCCCGTTTGGTCGTCGGGTGCCACCCGGTAACCGCCAGCATGACTGCGAACCCGAGCACGTACGCGAGCGCGACGTGCCAGCCGTGCCGCACCCACCGCCCGACCGACTTCGCCTCCGGGTACATGTTGGACAGCGCGACCCCCGCGGACGAGCCGAACCAGATCATCGAGCCGCCGAAGCCGACCGCGTAGGCGAGCATCCCCCAGTCGTACCCGTCCTGCTTCAGCGCGAGCGCCGTGAGCGGGATGTTGTCGAACACGGCGGACACGAAACCGAGCCCGAACGCCGTCTGCCACGACTGCCTGGGCAGCTCCTCCACCGGCATCATCGCCGCGCAGGTCACCAGTGCGAGCAGGAAGATCGTGCCTTTCACGGCCCCCGGGATCAGGCTCCAATCGGGTGTGCGCACCGGGATCGACACGAGGATCGCGAGCCACACCGCGAGGCCGATCACCGGCACCGTGCCGGCGAGCCAGGGGAACCGGAGGTTCATGGCCACGTTCGCGGCGATTGCGGCGGTCAAAATGAAGGCCACGATCGCGACGCGCGGCCAGTCGACGCGCGTGCCGCGGGGCTGGTCCTTCATGATCGGCGAGTGCCGGTGCTGTTGCAGCGCCGCGGGAATGCCGCACACCACCAGCGCCACGGCTGCCGCCACGTAGGCGTCCAAGACCGCAAGCGGGCTCACCCCGTCGATCCACATCATCGTCGTGGTGGTGTCGCCCACCACGCTGCCCGAACCGCCGGCGTTCGAGGCCGCCACGATCCCGGCGAGATAGCCGATGTGCACCTTGCCGCGGAACACGGTGTGCGCCATCGCCCCGCCGATCAGCGCTGCGGCGATGTTGTCGAGGAACGAGGACAGCACGAATACGATGACGAGCAGCACGAAGGCGCCCTTCCAGTCGTCGGGCAGGAACTTCGGGAGGACCGCCGGGACCTTGCTCTCCTCGAAGTGCTTCGACAGCAGCGCGAAGCCCACGAGCAGGCAGAAGAGGTTCGCCAGGATCACCCACTCGTGGCCGAGCAGCGCGATGAATCCCTCGAGCCCCGCGCCGGTGCGAAACGGCGCGAACAGGATCTTGTACAGCGCGATCACCGTGAGGCCGGTGAGCGCGACCTGCAGCGTGTAGTGGTGGAACAGCGCGACACCGAGCAGCGTCAGCGCGAACAGGATGAAATCGACGGGAATCCCGAGCAGGGCGGGCCCCGGACTGTGCGCTGCGCCAGCCGCGAGCGCGACCGCGGGCGCGGCGAGCAGTCCGAGCGCGCTCATTGCGGCGAGCGCTAGCCTGCGCTTCCCCTCTTGGCTCATTCTTCTCCTCCATGCAGCACCGGACCGGGCCTTCGATCGGGCCCCTCGCGGCGTCGCGGATTATAGGGGGAAGCGCGATCGACGCGAGCATGCGTACAATCGCGCGGCCCCCGACGTTCACCTCGTGCCCGTCCCCGTGCCTGCCGCGCTCGCCCTCCCGCTCGTCATCGCGCTGCCGCTTCTGCTCGGCACGGCGCTCGCGCCGTTGACCGCGCGCGTTTCGCGTGCGGCCGCGGCCTGGGCCGCGGCCGTAGTCACGACCGGCGCGCTCGCGCTCGTCGGCACTCAGACCGCCGCGGTGTTCGCGGGCGAGGTGCCGCACGCGTCCTGGCCGTGGGTGCCCGACATCGGTCTCGACCTCGCGCTGCGCCTGGACGGCCTCGCCCTGCTCTTCGCGCTGCTGGTCCTCGGCATCGGCCTGCTCGTCATCCTTTATGCGCACTACTACCTGAGCGAGCGGGACCCGGCCGGAAAGTTCTTCGGCCTGCTGATGCTCTTCATGGCCGCGATGCTGGGCATCGTCCTCGCCGACAACCTGCTGCTGCTCGTCGTCTTCTGGGAGCTCACCAGCGTCAGCTCGTTCCTGCTGGTCGGCTACTGGAGCGATCGCGCGGAAGCGCGGCAGGGCGCGCGCATGGCGCTCGCGGTGACCGGCGCCGGCGGCCTCGCGCTTCTTGCCGGCTGCCTGGTCCTCGGCGCGATCGCCGGCACGTTCGAGATCTCCGCGCTCGCCGCGGCGCGCGAGCGGGTTCAGGCGGACCCGCTGTTCCCGGTCGCGCTGCTGCTCATCCTCGCCGGCGCGTTCACCAAGAGCGCGCAGGTGCCGTTCCACTTCTGGCTGCCCGAGGCGATGGCCGCGCCGACGCCCGCCTCGGCCTACCTGCACTCGGCCACGATGGTCAAGGCCGGCATCTTCCTGCTGCTGCGCCTCTACCCGGTGCTCGGCGGCAATGCGCTGTTCGAGTACGTCGTCGCGACCGTCGGTCTCGCCACGATGGTATTCGGCGCCTACGTCGCGATCTTCAAGCACGATCTCAAGGGGCTGCTCGCCTACTCCACGATCAGCCACCTCGGGCTGATCGTGTTCCTGATCGGCCTCGATTCGCCGCTCTCGTCCGTGGCGGCGGTGTTCCACGTGGTGAACCATGCGACGTTCAAGGCCTCGCTGTTCATGGCGGCCGGCATCATCGACCACGAGTGCGGCACGCGCGACATGCGCCGCATCAACGGGCTGTGGCGGTACATGCCCTACACCGCCACCTTGGCGATCGTCGCCGCGTCCGCCATGGCGGGCGTGCCCCTGCTGAACGGGTTTCTGTCCAAGGAGATGTTCTTCGCCGAGGCGCTCGAGCTGCGCGACGTCGGCCTGCTCGGGACCGTCGCGCCGTTCGCGGCGACCCTCGGCGGCGCGTTCGGCGTCGCCTATTCCGCGCGCTTCATCCACGACGTGTTCTGGAACGGTGCACCGCGCGGCCTGCCGAAGACCCCGCACGAGCCGCCGCGTTTCATGAAGACCCCGGTGGAGATCCTCGCCGTGGTGTGCGTCGTCGTCGGCATTGCGCCGGCGTTCACCGTCGCGCCGCTCGTGGCCTTGGCCGCGCGGGACGTTTACGGCGCGCCCCTGCCCGAGTTCTCGATCGCGCTGTGGCACGGCCTGAACTGGCCGCTCGCCATGAGCATCATCGCGACCGCCGGCGGCCTCGCACTCTATTGGGCGCTGGCGCGCAACTACGCTCTGCACCTGCACGCCCCCTCCGGATGGACGGCACGCCTTGCCTTCACCCGCGCGATCGATGCGCTCTTCGCGCTGGCGCGGCGCGTGACGCGCGTGCTGGACACGGGCTCGTTGCAGCGCCAAATTGCCCTGCTCGTCGCCGCCGCGGTCGTGCTCGCCGCCACGCCAATTGCTGCGTCCGGGCTGGCGACCGGCGCGCGTCCGCTGCTGCCCGTCCCGCCGCTCGCCGTCGTCGCGTGGCTGGTGCTCTGCGTCGCGGCGCTCGCCTGCGTCCTGCTGCATCGCGAGCGCCTCGTCGCGGTAGTGCTCATCGGTGCCGTCGGCCTGGTCGTCGCGGTCGCGTTCATCTACCTGTCGGCGCCCGGACCTCGCGCTGACGCAGCTGTCGGTCGAGGTCGTCTCGACCGTGCTGCTGCTGATGGCGCTCGCGCTCCTGCCGCGCCGCTCGCCGCCGGAGTCTTCGGCAGGACGCCGGCTGCGCGACGCCGCCCTCGCGGGCGCGGCGGGCACCGGGCTCGCCGCCGTCGCGTTCGCGGCGATGACGCGCGACCTGCAGTCGATCTCCTGGTACTTCATGGAGAACGCCGTCGCGCGCGGCGGCGGTGCGAACGCGGTCAACGTGATCCTGGTCGACTTCCGCGGGTTCGACACCTTCGGCGAGATCACCGTGCTCGCGATCGCCGCGCTCGGTGTGGTGGCGCTGATGACGGGCATGCACGCGCGGCGCCCGGCGACCGATCCCGAGGGCGCGCCTGGGATCCGCAGCAATTCCCGCTGCGCTCGCGTCGCAGCGCGCTGGTGCTGCCCTTCGCGCTCGCAGTGTCGTTGTATCTACTTCGGCGCGGCCACAACCTGCCCGGTGGCGGCTTCATCGCCGGGCTGGTGACGGCGATCGCGCTGGTGCTGCAGTACATGGCGCTGGGCCAGGTGCGCGCACCGACGCGCGGCTCGGCGACGCTTCGCGCGGGTCGCGGGCATCGGCCTCGCGCTGGCCTGGCTCACCGGCGTCGGCGCGTTGCTGCTCGGCCGCCGTTCCTGACCAGCGCGCACGGCCACCCGACGGTGCCGCTGCTCGGCGAACTGCCGCTGGCGACCGCGGCGCTGTTCGACCTCGGCGTCTACCTCATGGTCGTCGGCGCGACGCTTCTGATGCTTGCCGCGCTGGCCAACGCGTCCCGGCGCGCGCCGCAGAGCGACTGAGCGAGGGCGAATGGAGATCCTGGTCGCCACCGGCATCGGCCTGGTCGTCGCGTGCGGCATCTACCTGATGCTGCGCGGGCGCACCTTCGCCGTGGTGCTCGGGCTGACGCTGCTCGGCTACGCCGTGAACCTCTTCATCTTCGCGATGGGTCGGCTCGCGGTCGGCACGCCGCCGCTCGTCGCAGATGGCGCCACGACCTGGGCCGATCCGCTGCCGCAGGCGCTGGTGCTGACCGCCATCGTCATCGGCTTCGCCACGACCGGCTTCGTCCTCGAGCTGGCGCTGCGCACGCGCGACCAGACCGGGACCGACCACGTCGACGGCACGGAGCCGAACGCCGAGGCGCCCGACGCGTGAATCACTGGATCGCCGCGCCGATCCTGCCGGTGCTCGCTGCCGTCGCGACGGCGATGCTGCTGCTGCTCGGCGACACGCGGCGCCTGCGGACGGCAGCGCGCGCTCGGTTTCGCGTCGCTGCGCTCGTGCTGATCCTCGTCGCCGCGGCTGGTAGCCGAGCGCAGGCGGGCGTCGTACGCGCCTACCTGGTCGGCGACTGGCCGGCGCCGTACGGCATCGTGCTCGTCATCGACCGGCTGGCGGCGCTGATGCTGCTGCTGACCGCGGTGGTCGCGCTCGCCGCGCTGTGCTACGCCTGCGGGCGGCTGGGACGCGCACGGGCGCTACTTCCACGCGCTGTTCCAGTTCCAGCTCATGGGCCTGAACGGCGCCTTCGTCACCGGCGACCTGTTCAACCTGTTCGTATTCTTCGAGGTGCTGCTGATCGCCAGCTACGTGCTGATGCTGCACGGCCAGGGCGACGCCGCGGCTGCGCGTCGGTCTGCACTACGTCGTGCTGAACCTGGCCGCCTCGGCGCTGTTCCTCATCGGCGTGGCGCTGCTCTATGCCGAGACCGGCACGCTCAACCTGGCCGACCTGGCGCTGCGCGTGCCGCGCGTCGCCGGCCGCCGACGCGCCGCTGGTGCCGCGCGGCCGCGCTGCTGCTGCTCGTGGTCTTCGGCGTCAAGGCAGCGCTGCTCCCGCTGTACGCTCTGGCTGCCGCGCGCCTACGCGGCCGCCTGCGCGCCGGTGGCGGCGCTGTTCGCCATCATGACCAAGGTGGGCGTCTACGCCATCGTGCGCGTGCACGGCGTGGTCTTCGGTCCGGAGGCGGGCGACGCCGCGCTGGTCGCCGCGCCCTGGCTCGCGCCGGCGGCCCTCGCCGCCGCGCTGCTCGGCGTGGTCGGCGCGCTCGCGGCCCCCACGCTCGGCCGCATGGCGGCGTATCTGACCGTCGCGTCCGTCGGGACGCTCCTCATCGCGGTCGGCGCGTTCTCGCCGACCGCCCTGGGCGCCGCGCTTTTCTATCTCCCGCACTCTTCGCTGGCCGTGGCGACGCTGTTCCTCGTGGTGGGACAAATCGGTGTGCGGCGCGGCCCGGTCGGCGATCGTCTCGAGCAAAGCGCCCCGATGGCCCAGTCCGCGCTGCTCGGCGCATTGTTCGTTCTTGCCGCCATCGCGCTGATCGGCCTGCCGCCGCTGGCCGGGTTTGCCGGCAAGGTCATGATCCTGCGCAGCACCGCCGCGTTGCCGGGGGCGGCAGTCGTGTGGACGGTGATACTCGTCGCCGGTTTCCTGTCGCTCGTGGGGTTGATGCGCGCGGGTAGCCTCCTGTTCTGGAACACCGCGCCAGTCGCGGCGCCGGCGACAACGCCCCGGCGTTCGGAGCTGGTTCCGCCGCTCGCGCTCGTAGCATGCGGCATCGCCCTGGCAATGTTTGCCGAGCCGGTGAAGCGCTACACCGACGCCGCGGCGCGCCAGCTCGGCGATCGCGGCGGGTACGCGACCGCCGTGCTCGGCGGCGCCGCGCCGGCGACCACCCGCCCGTATCCGGCGGGAGCGCGGCCATGACCCGGCTATTTCCCCATCCGCGGCTCTCGGCCACCCTCTTCATCGTCTGGCTCGCGCTCGGCTCCGGCGTCGCGCCGATCGATCTCGCCGGAGCGGCGGCGCTGGCGATCGGACTGCCGCTCGTCGCCGGCCGGCTGATCGACGCGCGCGCGCCGTTGGCTCGGCCCGGCGCCGCGATCCGCCTCGCGCTCGTGGTGCTGTGGGACATCGTTCTCGCCAACGTCGTCGTCACGCGGCTCGTCCTGGGACCGACGGCCCGGCTCCGTCCGGCGTTCGTGATCGTGCCGCTCGAGACGCAGCACCCTCAGGCGGTCGCGCTGCTGGCGAACATCGTGACGATGACGCCGGGCACCGTGGCCGCCGAGATCGACGACGCGCGCACGCGCATGCTGGTCCACGTGCTGCACACCGACGACCCGGCGCGCGTCGCCGCGGACATCAAGTCACGCTACGAGCGGCCGCTCAGGGAGATCTTTGCATGCTAGATCTGGCGCTCACCTTTGCATTTGCCTGCTTCGCGATCGCGTTCGGACTCGGCGCGCTGCGCCTCGCGTGGGGCCCGAGCGTGCCCGACCGCATCCTCGCGCTGGACATGCTGTACGTGAACGCGGTCGCGATCGCGGTCCTGCTCGGGATCCGCTACGACAGCGCGGCGTACTTCGAGGCGGCGCTGGTCATCGCGCTCATCGGCTTCGTGGCGACGGTCGCGACCGCGCGCTTCGTGGCGCGCGGCGACGTGATGGACTGAGCAGTGATGCGCGTCGCCCTGGAAGTCGCGATCTCGCTCTTCCTCGCCGCCGGCGGGCTGGCCGCGCTCGCCGGCGCGGTCGGGCTCGTGCGGCTGCCCGACTTCTTCATGCGCCTGCACGCCCCGACGAAGGCGACGACGCTCGGCGTCGGCGGCGCGCTGATCGCCTCGATGCTCTACTTCATCGGCAGCGGACGGCCGGTCGTGCACGAGCTGCTGATCACGCTATTCCTCTTCCTGACCGCGCCGGTCTCCGCGCTGATGCTGGCGAAGGCGGCGCTGCACCTGCGGCTGCCGTCGCGGGCGCAGCCCCCGTTGGACGGCGAAAAAGGAAAGGCCGGCTGAGCCGGCCTTTCCTGGATCCCGGCTTGCGCCGGGGACCGCGCTATGCAGCGGTACTGCCGCCGCTCGGCGCAGTCACTTCTTCGCTGCCGCGGGCGCGGGTGCCGCTGCCGCGGGTGCCGCGGCCGCCGGCTTCCGTTCCTCCGGAAAGTAGTAGTTCGCCGCGAACGAGTACGGCGGGTTCATGAAGCGCTTCGCCGGAACGACCTTCGCCGCGTAGGCGTGCTGCGAGTCGAGCACCTTCTTGAAGAACGGGTTCTTCGCCGACTCCTCCTTGGCGATCTCGTCCCACGCCTTGAGGAACGCGATCAGGATGTCGGGCGGCGTGCGCAGGATCTGCGTGCCGTGCTTGGTGCGCATCTCGTCGATCGCGTCGGCGTTCTGCTTCTGCCACTTCACCCACCAGCGCAGGAACGTTTCGGTGGTCGCCGACCGGATCGCTTCCTGGTTCTGCGGCGGCAGGCTCGCCCAGACCTCGGAGTTGATGATCAGCTCGCCGATGACGCTCGGCTCGTGCATGCCGGGCGTGTAGTGGTACTTCCAGACTTGCGGCAGGCCGAGGCGCAGGTCCTCGACGCCGCCCACCCACTCGGCGCAGTCGATCACGCCGCGCTGCGCCGACGGCACGATCTCGCCGCCGGGCATGTTCACGGTCTGCATGCCCATGCGCTGGAAGATCTCGGCGACGATGCCGGTCTGGCGGCACTTCATGCCCTTGAAGTCGGCGAGGTTCTTGATCGGACGCTTGAACCAGCCGAACGCCTGCGGGCTGGACGGCAGGATCGGGAAGGCGATGACGTTGAGCTTGAGCTCCTTCTGGTAGAAGTCCCAGTACATGTCGAGCCCGCCGCCCTCGTACAGCCACCCCATGAAGTCCATCTGGTCCATGCCGAACGGGCCGGCCGGCGTCGACGCGAAGAGCGTCGCCGCCTTGTTCTTGCCCACCCAGTAGTACGCGACGCCGTGGCCGCCGTCGATGACCTTCTTGGACGTGGCATCCAGGACCTCGAACGCGGGCACGACCTGTCCTGCGGCCATGCGTCTCGATCTTGAGCTGCCCGCTGGTGAGCTTGTCGACGCGTTCGGCGAAGAAGCGGAAGTTGTCCTGCAGCGTCAGGCTCGCCGGCCAGGTCGACTGCATCTTCAGGTTGCGCACGGCGGGCGCCTGGGCGGCAACCTGTGCACTCGCTCCGATGAGCACCGCCGCCGTTGCCGCGGCGATCGCTTTGAGTCCTCGTCTCATTGTCTTCCTCCTTGTCGAGAATTCGGCCGCGCGCAAGGGCGGCGGCTCGGGCCCATGGTAGGAAGGGGGGAGGCCCTTGTCAAAGCTAGGGGCGACTGATTTGCGTTCGGTCAAAGAAAAGAGAACCGGGCCCGGGGCCCGGCTCTCTGTTGTATTTCCGGCGCAAGCCGGAGTCCAGGAGACGCCGCTCTGGATCCCGGCTTGCGCCTGGGTACCCTCGCTGCGCGGGCGCGATGCGCCCGCGTAGCGAGGTCACTTCTTCGCGGCCGCAGGCACCGCCGCCGCGGGCTTCTGCTCAGGGAAGTAGTAGTTCGCGGCGAACGAGTACGGCGGGAACATGAAGCGCTTCGCCGGCACCACCTTCGCCGCGTAGGCCCGCTGCGACTCGTATACCTTCTTGAAGAACGGGCTCTTGGCCGACTCTTCGGCGGCGATCTCGTCCCAGGTCTTGAGGAAGGCGATTAGGATCTCGGGCGGCGTGCGCAGGATCTGCGTGCCATGCTTGGTGCGCATCTCCTCGATCGCGTCCGCGTTCTGCTTCTGCCACCTCACGCCCCAGCGCACGAAGGTGTCGAGCGTCGCTGCGCGCACTGCGTCCTGCTGCAGCGGCGTGAAGCTCGCCCAGACTTCGGAGTTGATGATCAACTCGAGCATCGAATTGCTCTCGTGCATGCCGGGCGTGTAGTGGTACTTCCAGACCTGCGGCAGTCCGAGCCGCAGGTCCTCGACGCCGCCGACCCACTCGGCGCAGTCGATCACGCCGCGCTGCGCCGACGGCACGATCTCGCCGCCCGGCATGTTCACGGTCTGCATGCCCATGCGCTGATAGATCTCCGCGACGATGCCGGTCTGGCGGCACTTCATGCCCTTGAAGTCGGCGAGATTCTTGATCGGCCGCTTGAACCAGCCGAACGCCTGCGGACTCGCGCCGCCGACCGGGAACGCAACCACGTTGAGCTTCAGGACGTCGCGGTAGAACTCCCAGTACAGGTCGATGCCGCCCCCCTCGTACATCCACCCGAGGAAATCGAAGTGGTCCATGCCGAATGGCCCGGCCGGCGTCGCCGAGAAGAGCGTTGCGGCCTTATTCTTGCCGACCCAGTAGTAGGCGACGCCGTGGCCGCCATCGATCACCTTCTTGTGGGTGGCGTCGAGGATCTCGAACGCCGGCACGACCTGCCCCGCGGCGAGTGCTTCGATCTTGATTTGCCCCCCGGTGAGGGTATCCACACGCTCGGCGAACATCTTGAAATTGTCCTGCAGCGTCAGGCTCGCGGGCCAGGTCGATTGCATCTTCAGGTTGCGCACAGCCGGCGCCTGGGCGACTGCGGGGCCGGAAAGGGCAACCACGAGCGCCGTAGCAGCGAGACTCGTCACGAGCGCTTTCAGAGCGGGTTGGGTCATTTGATCCTCCTCCGTGGATGGATTCGTTACCGTCGGACGAAAGCACGGTAGCCCGGCGATGGTAGGAACGCACCCCGGCGGTGTCAACGCGAACCACGCGCCGGACGGCGTTAGAGCTTGCTGACCCTGATCTGCGCGTCCTTGCGCTTCAGGACTTCGGCCCGCAGCTCGGTGCCGAGACCGGGGCCCGACGGGGCCTCGATGTAGCCCTTCGCGACCGGCGGAAGCCGGGTCACCAGCTCCGTGTACCAGTCGAAGTAGAACGCCCGGACCATCTCCTGGACGAGGGCATTCGGGCAGTGCAGCGACAGGTGCACCGCCGTCGTCAAGCCGACTGGCCCGGTGCAGTCGTGGGGCGCAACCGGCAACTCGTAAGCCTCGGCCATGGCGGCGATCTTGCGGGCCTCCGAGAGGCCGCCGCACCAGGCGATGTCGAACATGACCACGCTGACCGCGCGCTTCTCGAGCAGCTCCCGGAAGCCCCAGCGGGTCCCGATGCGCTCGCTCGCGGTGACGCGCACGCTCGTGCGACGGGCGTAGTCGGCAAGGGCGTCGAGGTTGAGCATCTTGAGCGGATCTTCGAACCAATACGGGTTGAAGGGCTCGAGCGCTTTGGCGATCTCGATCGCGGTGGGCGGATCCCACAGCGAGTGGAACTCGACGTGGATGTCCATGTCGTCGCCCACCGCCTTGCGGATCTTCTCAAACGGCCGTAGCGCTTGCTTGAGCTCGGCGGGCGCGATGCGCGTGCCATTCGAGGCCTCGGCGTACGCGTCGAAGGGCCAGATCTTCATGCCCTGGTAGCCCTCGCTCCTGAGCGAGAGCGCCAGCTCGTCAGCGCGATTCAGGAACGCGTCGAGATCCTCGTAGGGACGATCCTTCCGCCGCCTGCCGCCGGGCAGCCCGAAGTTCGCGGTCGTCTGCGTCGGCTTCGCGCGCACGTACTGGTAGCCGGCGCAGGTGTTGTAGACGCGGATCCGCTCGCGGGAGCGGCCGCCGAGCAGCTGGTACACGGGCTGATTCGTTGCCTTGCCGAACAGGTCCCACAGCGCGATGTCGATGGCGGAGGCGCCGCGCATTTCCACGCCGACGCTGCGCGCGCCGAGATACGAGTACATGAAGTTGCGGCTGTGCTTCTCGATCTCGAGCGGGTCCTTGCCGAGCAGGTAGGGCGCCGCCGTCTCATGGACATACGCCGCAACCGGGGCGACACCGTAGAAGGTCTCCCCAAGTCCGACGAGACCCGCGTCGGTGTGAATGTGCACCCAGAGGCAGTTGGGGAATTCGCCGAGCTGGACGGTCTCGACTCGGGTGATCTTCATGGCGGGAGAAAGTGCCGGCGCAGACGAGTGCCGATTATCCCGTGGGGAATTCGGCGTCGGTCAGCCGTGCGCCTGCGCGGCGCTTACTTTGCATCCGCGGGTTTGGAGCGGTCGGCCTCGCCGGATTCGCCCTCGCGGTCGGACTGCTCCTGCATCTTTTCCAGCGTGTCCTGCTCGAGGGTCGGCGCGTCGTCTTTGACCTGCTCTACGACTTCCTTGCGCGCCTCCGCCTGAAGGTATTCCGGGAATGCAGTCGCAATCGCCGGGAAGATAATGATGAGCGCGATCGCGAGACATTGCAGCGTCATGAACTCGAACATGCCCTTGTAGATCGTCGAGAGCGACCAGTCCTTCACCACCTGTTTGAGGTAGTACGCGGACATCGCGACCGGCGGCGACAGGAACGCGGTCTGCAACGTCACCGCGACGAGCGCCCCGAACCAGACGAGGTCGAACTTCAGCGCCACGACGACCGGGTAGAAGATCGGCAGGAACACCAGGATGATCGCCGGCCATTCGAACGGCCAGCCAAGCAAGAAAATGAGGAAGATCACCATGAGCAGCATCACGATCGGCGGCAACGGCAATGCAACCAGGGTCTCGGTGATCCAGTTCGCGGTGCCGAGCCGGGCGAACACCGCGCCGAAGATGTTCGAGGTCGCCGCGAGCAGCAGCACCATGCTCGAGGTCGCCATCGTGCTGAGCAGCGCCCGCTTGAGCCCCGCGAGCGTGGCCTTCCGGTATGCGAACGCCAGGATCGCCGCCCCGAGCGCGCCAATGCCGGAGGCCTCGGTCGGCGTCGCCCAGCCGGCGAGGATTGAGCCGAGGGTCGCCGTGATCAGGCCGATGAGCGGCAGCACGCCTACCGCCACTTCCCAAAGCATCGCGCCCAGGCTGTGGACGCGCTCCTCCTTCGGCACCGGCGGGCCGAGCTTCGGGTTGATGAAGCTCCGGATCATCAGGTACGCGATGTACAGGCCGGCGAGCAGGAACCCGGGGCCGAACGCCGCGGCGTAGAGGTCCGCGACCGATACACCGAGCACCGGGCCCATCACGATCAGCATCACGGACGGCGGGATGAGAATGCCGAGGGTGCCGCCGGCGGTGATCGTGCCGGCGGACAGCGCGGGGTCGTAGCCGGTCTTGACCATGATGGGCGCGGCCATGATGCCCAGCACCGTCACCGCCGCCCCGACGATCCCGGTCGCCATCGCGAACACGGTCGCCGTCAGGATGACCACCAGGAACAGCGCCCCGCGCACCGGCGCGAGCAGCAGCCGGAACGCGGTGAACAAGCGCTCCATCAGCCCCGCCTGCTCGGTGAGGAAGCCCATGAAGATGAAGAGCGGCACCGCGGCGAGCAGCTCCTCCTTCATCATGCCGATGGTCTGGAAGTAGGCCAGGTCGAAGACCGTGTGGCCCATGCCGAAGTAGCCGAAGGTGAGCGCGAGGAAGAGCAGCGTGAAACTGATCGGAAAGCCGATGAAGATCGCGCCGATCATCACGATCAGCATCACTAGGCCGAGGAGGGCGGTGCCGGTCATCCTTACACCTCGATCTTTTCTTTGTGCTCGAGCACGATGCCGGTACGCGCGGCCCAGACGCTCTTGATCGTTTCGGACACCCCCTGGATGATCAGCAGCACGCAGGTAAGCGGCACCACCGCTTTGAAGGGCCACAAGATCGGGCGCCAGGGCGTCTGCTCCGAGGTCTCCATGATGGAGAACGCATACCACGCCTCGTTCGCACTGACGAAGAAGAACAGGATCAGCGACGGGAAGAAGAAGACGAGGTAGGCGATGGAATCGATCATGCCCTTGGTCCTGGTCGACCAGCGCTCGAAGAAGAAGTCGGTGCGGATGTGCGCGCCCTTGTGCAGGGCGTAGGCCGAGCCAAGCATGAAGATCGTGCCGTAGAGCATGAAGGTGATGTCGAACGACCAGATCGTCGGAGCGTTGAAGAAGTACCGCGCGATCACTTCGTAGCTCACCGCCAGCACGAGCGGCACGGACAGCCAGGAGATCCAGCCCCCGGTCGTGTCGGTGAACTTGTCGATCACGTTGACGAGCTTGATCAGGCCTGGCGACGGTTCCGACATGCACTGCCTCCCTCTGGAGCCTCGCTGAAACGCGGCCCGCCGCGCGAGGCGGCGGGCTCTTCTTCTCCGCAGTCCGGTCGCGCAGCGCGCGCGCCGGGGGCCGTCCAGGCTACTTCTTGGCCGCTGCCGGCGCGGCCTTCGACGGGAAGCTCGAAGCCTTCTCGGGGAAGTAGTAGTTGGCCGCGAACGAGTACGGCGGGAACATGAAGCGCTTCGCGGGCACGACGATCGACGCATACGCGCGCTGCGATTCGAGCACCTTCTTGAAGTACGGGCTCTTCTCCGACTCTTCCTTGGCGATGATGTCCCAGGTCTTGAGGAACTCGATCAGGATGTCGGGCGGCGTGCGCAGGATCTGCACGCCGTGCTTCTCCTGCAGCTCCTTGAGCGCGTCGGCGTTCTGGCGCTGCCACTTCGCCCACCAGATGAGGTAGGTCTCGTTCGCCGCCGACTTGATGATCTCCTGATGCTGCGGCGACAGGGCCTTCCAGACGTCGCCATTGAAGAGCAGCTCGCCGACCGTGGTGTTCTCGTGCATACCCGGGGTGTAGTGGTACTTCCACACGTTCTGGAAGCCGAGGCGCAGATCCTCCACGCCGCCGACCCACTCCGCGCAGTCGATCACACCGCGCTGGGCCGACGGGATGATCTCGCCACCCGGCATGTTCACCGTCTGCATGCCCATGCGCTGCCAGACTTCGGCGGCCATTCCGGTCTGGCGGCATTTCATGCCCTTGAAGTCGGCGAGGTTCTTGATCGGCCGCTTGAACCACCCGAATGCCTGCGGACCGGACGGCAGCACCGGCAGCCACACCACGTTGAGCTTGAGCTCCTTCTGATAGAACTCGGTAATGAGATCGAAGCCCCCGCCGTTGTAGACCCAGCCCATGTAGTCGATGAAGTCCATCCCGAACGTGCCGCCGGGCCCGCCGGTGACGAGGATTGCCGCCTTGTTCTTGCCGACCCAGTAGCCGGCCCAGGCATGCGCGCCGTCCAGTACCTTCTTGTGCGTCGCATCGAGCACCTCGAACGCGGGCACGACCTGTCCCGCGGGCATGGTGTCGATCTTGAGAGTGCCGGCCGAGAGCTTGTTGACGCGTTCGGCCCAGAACGTGAAGTTCTCGTACAGCGTGAGCGATGCGGGCCAGGTGGCCTGCATCTTCAGCGTGGTGGTCGGCGCTTGTGCCTGAGCGGGCAGACTGGTTAGGGACAACGCCCCGACGGCGAGTGCGCCAATGCCGGCCGCGCGTACGCGCGACCATGCAGCGGATTGCATCATGGCTTTCCTCCTAGTGGACAGCTGGTCATGTGCCATCGGGACGCGGGCGCTGGTGATGCGCCCTCCCCGCGGCTCCTCCTGGTGACTGCGGTGCGACAGCCACCCTCCTCGGCGCCGCGCACCGGGGCTTCCGCTCGTGGTCGAACGCGGGCGGAAGCGCCGCACGCGCGGAAGTAGGCCCGACTTCGCCGGGAGTGTCAACTGGGGTCCGGCACGCTGCAGCGCGGCGGCCGTGCGTCAGCCGACCGTCAGTTTCCCCGCCATTCGCCGCATGCGAAGCGCACCACATCGGGGAGCGCGCCCCGCTGCTCGAGCACCTCGCGCAGCGTGCGGGCGTCGTTGGTCCGTGCGGTGGCCATCTGCTTTAGGGCGACGAGCGCCGCGCCGCTCCCGGTCCGCTCCGCGTAGGGCATGACCCGTACGATCGTCGTCACGATCTCCTCGGCGAGCGCGGCGTGTTGCTGCGTAGCGGGATCGACGATGGTCGCCGCGAAGCCGAACCGGCACGCCTGAAAGCGGTTGTAGCTGTAGACGAGCGGCAGGCGCGGGTCGGGCCGCCACGCGCGGTCCTCGGTCAGCGCGGCGGAAAGCGCCTGCGTATACGCCGCGAGCTGGGCGGCCCGGCCGACCGCGAGCGGGGTATCGAAAACGCGGATCTCCACCGTACCGTATTCCGGCTTGGGGCGGATGTCCCAGTAGAAGTCCTTCATGCTCTCGACGATGCCGTAGGACCGCATCGTCTCGAAGTAGTGCTCGAAGTCCTGCCAGTCCCCGACGGTCGGCATGATGCCCGCGAGCGGAAAGGCGTTGACGACGTTCAGGCGCGAGGAGTCGAACTGCGTGTCGACGCCGAGCGAGAACGGCGACGAGGCGGACAGTGCGATGAAGTGGGGCGCGTAGCGCGCGAGCCCCTGCGCGAGCCGCACCGCCTCGTCGCCGGAGCGCACGCCGATGTGCACGTGCTGCCCGAACACCGTGAACTGCTTCGCGAGATAGCCGTACAGGTCCGAGACGTGCTTGAAGCGCGGCGTGTCGTAGATGCGCCGCTCGCTCCATTTCTGGAACGGATGCGTGCCGCCGCCGGCGATGCCGAGGTTCAGGCGTGCCGCGGCATTGGCGAGCACGTCGCGCAGCGCCACGAGCTCGGCGTGCAGATCCGCGTAGCCGCGGCAGATGCCGGTGGAGAGCTCGATCATGCTCTCGGTGATCTCGGGCTTGATCTCGCCCGGATGCTTCGCCTTCTTCACCGCGGCAAGGAGATCGGAGGCGCCGCGCGTCAGGTTCCAGTCGCGGGTGTTGACGAGCTGCAGCTCGAGTTCGACGCCGAGGGTGAGCGATTCCGAGCGCTTGAACTCGAGGCTCATCGCGTGCCTATGCGCCTTCCTCGGCCTCGCCCGCGCGCCGGAGCGCGAACTGGGTCGCAATGGGCCCGGCCAGCTCGAGCAGCACCACCGCCGCGAGCACCACCGGCGCCACGCTCGCGCGGATCTCGGGGTAGAGCGCCGCGGTCTGGTGCACCAGCACGACCGCGAGCCCGGACATCGGCGCCAGCGCAGTGGCGAGCAGCACGCCCTTGCGCCATTCGAGTCCGACGAGCGGCGCGAACGCGAGCACCCCGACCGCTTTGCCCGCAAACCGCACCAGCGCGAACGCGAGCCCCGCTGCGCCCGCGGTGGCGAGCAACGCCAGATCGAGGCTCGCGCCGGAGATCACGAACAGGCAGACGTAGAAGAGCTGGCCCGCGTTGCCCGAATCGACCACGACGAGGTGGTGGTCGCGGTCCGCGTTGCGCACGAGCGCACCCATGCCGAGGAGCGCGAGCAGCACCGAGAGCTTGAGCGCGATCGCGATCCCCACGGTCATCACCACCATCGCGATGACCGCGATGAACTGCCGCTCGGCGGATTTGCCGATCAGCCCGGCCAGGCGCAGCGTGAGCCATCCCGCCAGCACGGCCAGCACGGCCGAGCCGCCGAGCAAGTAGAGCGGGTGCGTGATCATCGTCAGCCAGCCCCCCCGGTACTCGAAATGCAGCCACGGAATGAGCACGGTCAGCGCGAGGAACGCCAGCACGCCGTTGATCGCGGTGACGATCAGCGCGCGCTCGGTGACCTGTCCCTCGGCGCGCAGGTCGGCCGCGACGCGCATCAGGGCCGCGGGCGAGGTCGACACCGCGATCGCCGCCGCGACGCCCGCCGCCAGGGGGACGAGGTCGAAGTAGTAGTGCAGCGTGAAGAACACCAGCGCGGCGGCGCCGAGCGACTCGGCGACGCCCATCAGCGCGAGCGCCGGCGTGCGCCGCAGCCACGCGAGATCGAGCCGCTGGCCGAGCTCGAACAGCACCAGGCCGACCGCGACGTCGGCGAACACGCCGAGCTCCTCGAGCACCGGCGTGTCGATCAACCCCAGCCCGCCCGGCCCGAGCGCAAGGCCGGCCGCGGCGTAGCCGGTGATCCGCGGCAGGCGCAGGAAGCGGCGCACCGCTTCCCCGCAGGCGACGCCCACGGCCAGCAGGGCCCCGATCCAGAACATCTGGTTCGCGAGCGGCGGCCACTTCGGCAGGAACGCGAGCTCCGGCATCGCTACTCCAGTTTCTTGGCACCGCGCGCGGATCTGTGCGGTGCCGACCGGTTTCCGCGCCGGCGCGCAGCCGGCGGGTTCTCTCCGACGGACCCTCGAGAGGGGTCCGGATTGTTTGCGTTCAGCCCGCGTCGCGGACGAGGATCATGTGGACCCGGTAGGGCCCGTGCGCGCCGAGCACGATCGTCTGGTCGATGTCGCCGGTGCGCGAGGGCCCCGAGATGAAGTTCACGAGGCGCGGGAGCTGGCCGAGCTCGGCGCGCGCCAGCGCCCAGCCGTCCTCCATGTGCTTCACGATGCGCGCCACCGGCACCACGGCGATGTGCGTCTCCGGCAGCAGGCTGGCCGCCGCCGGTGTCGCCGGGCCCGACACGACCATCAGGGTACCGGTTTCGGCGAGTGCCGCGAAGACCCCGGTCACCCCGACGAGGTCGCGGTCTTCCGCCCCGCGCGCCTCCAGCGCGAGCCCGGCCCCGGCCCAGTCGAGCCCCGCGAGCGCGGGCCAGACGCAGCCGGTCTTCGGCAGGCCGTTCGCGGCGAGGTAGCGCGCCGCAGCCGCAGGCACGTCGGCGAGGCGCCCGAGCAATTCGGTCGTGCTCTGCATCGCCTCGGCGCGGGCGCGGAAGCGCGCGACGAGGTCGTCCCCCACGTCCGGCAGCGGACCGCGCGGGTGCGCGGCGATGTAGGTCTCGACCGCGGCGAGCTCGGCCTGCGACGGCCGGCTCGACGCCCCGCGCCCCTGCGCCTTGCGGATGCGGGCGAGGATCTCCTTGCGGGCGGTGTCGCTATTGCCTACCGGCATGAAGTGCAGGCAAGCCCTTATTCGATTGCCTTGACGATGTCTTCGACGACCTTCTTCGCGTCGCCGAACACCATCATCGTCTGGTCCATGTAGAAGAGCGGGTTGTCGAGGCCGGCGTAACCGGCCGCCATCGAGCGCTTGTTGACGAGCACGGTGCGCGCCTTGTGCGCCTCGATGATCGGCATGCCGTAGATCGCGCTGCCCTTCTCGTCCGCGAGCGGGTTCACCACGTCGTTCGCGCCGAGCACGAAGGCGACGTCGGTCGTGCCGAAATCGCAGTTGATGTCCTCCATCTCGAACACCTGATCGTAGGGCACCTCGGCCTCGGCGAGCAGCACGTTCATGTGGCCGGGCATGCGGCCCGCCACCGGGTGAATCGCGTAGCGCACGTTCACGCCCTTGGCGATCAGCTTCTGCGCCATCTCCTTCACCGCGTGCTGGGCGCGCGCCACCGCCAGGCCGTAGCCCGGCACGATGATCACGCTCTCGGCGTTGCCGAGCAGGAAGGCGACGTCGTCGGCCGAGCCGGACTTGACCGTCTTCTGCTCGCTGTCGGCGGCCGCCGTGCCCTCGGCGGCGCCGAAGCCGCCCAGGATCACGCTGAAGAACGAGCGATTCATCGCCTGGCACATGATGTAGGAGAGGATCGCGCCCGACGAGCCGACGAGCGATCCGGCGATGATCAGCATCGGGTTGTTGAGCGAGAAGCCGATGCCCGCCGCCGCCCAGCCCGAGTAGCTGTTCAGCATCGAGATCACCACCGGCATGTCGGCGCCGCCGATCGGGATGATGATGAGCAGGCCGAGCACGAAAGCGATCGCGGTCATCACGATGAACGGCGTCCACTGGGTTTCCTCGCGAGCCATGAAGAAGGCGACGCCGAACCCGATCATCGCGAGCGCCAGCACGAGGTTCAGCAGGTGCTGGCCCTTGAACACCACCGGGGCGCTGGAGAAAAGGCGAAACTTCTTGCCCAGCCCGGCGAGCTTGCCGAACGCGATGACCGACCCCGAGAAGGTGATCGCGCCGACGAAGGTGCCGATGAAGAGCTCGAGCTGGTTGCCGGTCGGGATCGGGTCGGCAGGTTCGAACGACGCCGGGATTGTTGACCACCGCGACCGCGATCAGCACCGCGGCCATGCCGACCAGCGAGTGCATCGCGGCGACCAGCTCCGGCATCTGGGTCATCTGGACGCGCCGCGCGACGATGGCGCCGATCGCGCCGCCGATCAGGATCGCCACCAGGATCAGCTCGACGTGCTCGCGTGGTGGCGAGCGTCATCACCACCGCGATCGACATGCCGATCATGCCGAAGACATTGCCGCGGCGCGCCGTCTCCGGATGCGACAGCCCCTTCAGCGCCAGAATGAAGAGCACGCTGGCGACGAGGTACCAGAGGGCGAGTTGGTTGGCGCTCATCGTCTAGCCCTTCTTGCCGCCCTTCGGCTCCTTCTTCCGGAACATCTCGAGCATGCGCTGGGTCACCAGGAAACCGCCGAACGTGTTGATCGCGGCGAGGCCCACCGCCACCGCACCGAGGATCGAGCCGGCGTCGATGTCGCCTGGGTCCGGCGGCGAGAATCGCGCCGACGATGATCACGCGAGCTGATCGCGTTGGTGACGCTCATCAGCGGCGTGTGCAGCGCCGGCGTCACGTTCCAGATCACGTGGTAGCCGACGAAGACCGCCAGCACGAAGACGATGAGGTTGATGACGGTGGGGTCGACGGTTCCGCTCATGTGTCAGCCCTTTCTTCACGACCTGGCCGTCGATGCACACCAGCGTGCCCGCGATCGATCTCGTCCTCGCGGTTGAACTTGAGCTCGCCCGACTTCGGGTCGACGAGCAGGTTGACGAAGTTCGAGCAGGTTGCGCGCGTACAGCGCGGAGGCGTCCGCGCCGACCAGCGCCGGCAGGTTGGCGATGCCCGACGATCTTCACGCCGTGCTTGACCAC
Organism: uncultured beta proteobacterium; assembly: GCA_963747775.1. GTDB lineage: Bacteria > Pseudomonadota > Gammaproteobacteria > Burkholderiales > SG8-39 > JAGVSZ01. The sequence continues at coordinate 156,864 of CAVVGT010000006.1, read as the reverse complement.
CGTCTTGTCGCGCTCCGAGAGCGGGCAGTTGCCGCCCTGCTCGACCGCGAGATCGACGATCACCGAGCCGGGCTTCATCGCCTTCACCGTCTCCTCGCGGATCAGCATCGGCGCCGGCCGGCCGGGAATCAGCGCGGTCGTGATGACGATGTCGCCGGCCCGCGCGCGCTCGTGCACGAGCTCAGCCCTGCCGGCGCTTGTAGTCCTCGCTCATCTCGCGGGCATAGCCGCCCGCGGTCTCGGCCGCTTCTTCTCCTCGTCGGTCAGCGGCACTTCGACGAACTTCGCGCCGAGCGACTCGACCTGCTCCTTCACCGCCGGGCGCACGTCGAAGGCCTCGATCACCGCGCCCAGCCGCTTGGCGGTCGCGATCGCCTGCAGGCCTGCGACGCCGGCGCCCATCACCAGCACGCGCGCCGCCTTTACCGTTCCCGCCGCGGTCATCAGCATCGGCATGAAGCGGCCGTATTCGTTCGCCGCCAGCATCACCGCCTTGTAGCCGGCGATGTTCGCCTGCGAGGACAGCACGTCCATGGTCTGCGCGCGCGTGATGCGCGGCAGCCACTCCATGGCGAAACCGGTCACACCGGTCTTCGCCAGCGCGTCGATGGCGGCGCCGTCGTAGGGGTTCAGCAGCCCGATCAGGATCGAGCCGCCGCTTGCAGGCTCGCGAGCTCGCCCGCCTCCGGTGCGCGCACCTTGAGCACGATGTCGGACTGTGCGTAGACGTCCGCGGCCGTTGCGACGATGGTCGCCCCGGCGGCTTGGTAATCGGCGTCGGGCACTGCCGCGTTGACGCCCGCCCCCGACTGCACCAGCAGCTGATGCTTGCCGCCGGCCGCGAGCTTCTTCACCGTCTCGGGGGTCGCGGCGACGCGCGATTCGCCCGGACGGGTCTCGGCTGGAACGCCGATGCGCATGGAGGTCCCCTCGTTTCTCGGAGTGCCGGCGGTGTTGTAGTTTCGGGCCGGCGTTGCAGCGCGGGATGATACCTCAGCCGCCCGCCGCGACGCCATTTGCGCCGATCACTGCGGCCGCGGAAACCGCCGGCCGGGTACTACCGGAGCCCGCTCGCGCGCCGCCACGCCGAGCGGCGCTCGGCGAGCTCGAATGCGCCCTGCACGAGCAGCGCGAGGGCCGCGGCCGGAAGGGCGCCGGCGATCAGGATCGTGTGGTCGTTGAGCGCGAGGCCCTGCACGATGCGCTCGCCGTAGCCGCCCGCACCGATGAACGCCGCGATCGTCGCGGTGCCGACGTTGATCACGGCCGAGGTCTTCACGCCGGCGAGAATGGTCGGCATCGCGAGCGGCAGCTCCACGCTGAGCATCCGGTCGCGCGCGCCCAGGCCCAGCGCGAGCGCCGCCTGGCGCATGCCGGGCCGGATGCCCTCGATGCCGGCGTGCGTGTTGCGCACGATCGGGAGCAGCGCATACAGGAACAGCGCGACCAGCGCGGGCACCGTGCCGATGCGGCCGAGCGCGGCGATCAGGAACGCGAGCAGCGCGAGCGACGGAATGGTCTGGATCACGCCGACCGTCGCGAGAATCGGCTGCCCCGCGGCGCGCACCTTCGCCGCGAGGACGCCGAGCGGCACGCCGATCAGCACCGCCGCGGCGAGCGACACGGCGACCAGCACGAGGTGCTCGCGCGTCAAGCGCCAGAAGTCGGGTCCGAACAGCGCACCGAGCAGGCTGCGCTGCACCGTCGGCGCGGGCGGTGCAGCGTCGCCCGCGCGCACGCGCGCGTCGTCGCCCGCGCGCGTGCGCGCGTCGTCGAAAAACAGCGCCGCGGCCTGCTGGAACGATCGTCCCTCCAGCTCCGCCGCGGCATTCAGCCGGATCATGCGGCGCGCGTCGATCGTCCCCTGCAGTCCAGCGAGCGCCTGCCACGCCGCGGGGAAGCGTTGGGGCAGGTCCAGCCGATACAGCAGCACCGCGTCGTACTTCGGGAAGAAGCCGCGGTCGTCCTCGAGCACGCGCAAGTGGAAACGCTCGATCTTCGCATCGGTCGAGTAGATGTCCTTCACGTCGATCTTCCCGGACGCGAGCGCGTCGTAGGCGAGGCCGTGGTCGATCCCGGTCGGACTGGCGAACGGCAGGCCGTACGCGGCCTTGAGCCCCGGCCAGCCGTCGGCGCGGCCGATGAACTCCTGCGTCAGCCCCAGGCGCAGGCTCGGGTGCCGCGCGAGATCGGAGATGGTGCGCACGCCGAGCTTCGCCGCCTGCTCCTCGCGCATCGCGAGGGCGTACGTGTTGTTGAACCCGAGCGGCGCCGCGGCGCCGAAGCCCATCGGCGCGAGGCGGCGCTGGATCTCCTCGAGCGGCACGTTGCCGTCGAGCTTGAGGATCTCGCGCGCGATCGTGCCGGTGTACTCGGGGTAGACGTCGATCGCGCCGCCCTTGAGCGCCGCGAAGACGATGCCGGTGTTGCCAAGGCCGGGCCTGTGCTCGGCCCGCGCGCCCGCCCGCGTCGCGGTCTCGCGCAGGATCTCGCCGAGGATGTAGCTCTCGGTGAACCGCTTCGAGCCGACCTTGAGCGTCGCGTCCTGAGCCGCGGCAATTGACGCGGCGAGCGCCACGCCGAGCGCGACGAGACGCTTCACGCCGCGGCGCTCAGGTGCTCGGCGGCGCCGCCCAGGAACTGCAGCTCTGCGAGACGCGCGTAGAGCCCGCCCTGGCGCACCAGCTCCGCATGCGTGCCGGTCGCGACGACGCGCCCGTGGTCCATCACGACGATGCGGTCCGCGTTCTGCACCGTCGCGAGCCGGTGGGCGATGACCAGGGTGGTGCGGCCGCGCATCAGCCGCTCGAGCGCGAGCTGCACCGCGCGCTCGCTCTCGGCGTCGAGCGAGCTGGTCGCCTCGTCGAGCAGCAGGACCGGACGGTCGGCGAGCAGCGCGCGCGCGATCGATAGCCGCTGCCGCTGCCCGCCGGAGAGACGCACGCCGCGCTCACCCAGGAACGTGTCGAAGCCCTGCGGCAGGCGCTCGACGAACTCGAGCGCGAACGCCGCCTCGCAGGCCGCGTGCACGTCCGCATCGCTCGCCTCCGGCCGCGCGTAGCGCACGTTCTCCGCGACGCTCGCCCCGAAGATCACCGGTTCCTGCGGCACGAGCGCGAAGCGCCGACGCAGCTCGGCGAGATCGGCGCGTTGCGCGTCGAGCCCGTCGACCAGCACGACCCCGGCATCCGGGTCGTAGAAGCGCAGGAGCAGCTGGAACACCGTGGTCTTGCCCGCGCCGGACGGGCCGACGAGCGCGACCTTCTCGCCGGGCGCGACCGGAAGCGTGAAGTCCGTGAGCGCCGGCGCGTCGCGCCGCGACGGATACGCGAAGGTCACGTGCGCGAGGCCCACTTCGCCGCGCGCCGGCCGCGGCAACGGCTGCGGCGCCGGCGGCGACTCGATCGCGGGGGTCTCGGCCAGCAGCTCCATCAGCCGTTCGGTCGCACCCGCCGCGCGCTGCAGATCGCCCCAGACCTCCGAGAGCGCGCCCGCGCCGCTGCCGACGATCGCCGCGTAGAACACGAACGCGGACAGCTGGCCGGCCGAGATGCGCCCGGCGAAGACGTCGTGCCCGCCGATCCAGAGGATGAAACCGATGCCGCAGAAGGCGGTGAGCAGCACCGACGCGAACAGGACGCCCCGGTGCCGGATGCGCGCAACCGCGGTATCGAACGCCGCCTCGGCGCGCTCCCCGAAGCGCCGTCGGTCCTCCGCTTCGTGCACGTAGGCCTGCACGGTGCGCACCTCGTGGAGCGCCTCGTCGATGTAGGCCGCGACGTCGGCGATCCGGTCCTGGCTCGTGCGCGCGAGGCGCCGCACCCGCCGCCCGAGGAAGAGGGCCGGGGTCAGCGCGACCGACGTCCCGAGCAGGGTGAGCGCGGCGAGCTTGGGGCTGGTGACCACCAGCAGCGCGGTCGCGCCGGCCATCATCAGCAGGTTGCGCAGGAACATCGACAGTCCCCACCCGATGACGCTCTCGATGAGCGTCACGTCGTTGGTCAGGCGCGAGACGATCTCGCCGGTCTGCCGCGACTCGAAGAACGCGGGCGGCTGGCGCAGCACGTGCCCGAACACCGCGCTGCGGATGTCGGTGATGACGCGCTCGCCGGTGGTCATCATGAGGAAGAAGCGCAGGTAGCTCGCCACCGCCATCACGAACGCGATTGCGACGAACGCGACGAGCGCGGTGTCGAGCTCGTGCGGATTGCGGCTGCCGAACCCGGAGTCGATGACCGACTTCAGGCCCTGGCCGAGCGCGAGCACCGCGCCGGCGGCCACGACGAGCGCCGCGAGCGCGGCGGCGATGCGCCACTTGTGGGGCGCCGCGAACGCGGCGAGCCGCGCGAGCTGGCGCAGGTCGCGGGTCTTGGGACGGTCGGGCGAGGGCGCTGCGGCCACAGAGGTCACAGAGGATACGGAGCGGGGACGATTCTATCCCGGTGTTCTCAGTGTTCGCCTCGGCGGTGCTTTCAGGCGCTCCGGAACCGCGTCGACTTGACGAACAGGATGGCCACGAGCGGCAGCGCGAAGCCGAGCGCGGTGGACAGGATCAGCAAGTCGCCGAGCTGGCTGTAGTCGGCCGGCACCTTGATCGCGCCGGTCGCCGCGTCCTTCACCTCGCGGGTGACCGTGTACATCTGGTTCAGGTACTTGGTGCCGAGCTGCGCCGCCGAAAGAGCGAGGTTGGTGAACGAGGCCATCACCGCGAAGTAGGTGGCCTTGAGCTTGTCCGGCGCCGAGCGCGCGATCCACGCGAGCATCGGCACCATCGCGACCTGGCCGAGGGGCGACTCGAGCGCGGTGTCGAAGAGCGCGATGAACCGTGCGTCGACCACGCCCCCGGTGTGCCGCGCCGTCCATTCGTGCAAGCCGAAGTACATGCCGACGATCGGCAGCGCGAGCACCGTCCCGATGATGGTGAGGAAGCCGACGATGTAGGCGATCGACCGCTCCGCCATGAAGCGCCGGAACAGAAACAGCCCGAGCAGCGTGAACCAGCTCGTGATGAGCGACAGCGTGGCCAGGAACTGCTGGTCGAACTTGAGGGCGTCGATCATCCACCACGTGGAGCCGGCGCCGGGCCCGGGGAGCGCGCGGAACACGAAGACGACGAGGGCGGTGCCGACCAGGGTCGTGCGCGAGTCGGGATCGAGCTCGCGCACGAGCTTCCACATCAGGAACACGATGATCGCCATCGACGCGCCGAAGATGATCTCCTGCGCGCCGGGCACTCTGCCGAGGCCCACGCTCAGGCTGACGACCGCGAACGCGAGGCCGCCGCCGAGAATCCACCAGTTCACCGGCGGCCGGCCCGGGTGCGAGTCCAGCATCGCATCGATGCGGGAGGCGTCGAACCCCCGCGCCGCCAGCCGCCGCGCGTCGCGCCGCCGGATGAACGCCGGCGAGCAGCACGCCGAGCACCGATACGACCGGGATGATCAGGGCGAGCTTGTAGACGAGGAGATAGGTCGCGGCCTTCTCGGTCTCGGCCATCTGCTCGGCACCGGCGAACAGCCACACGTTCGCGCCCGCCACCAGGACCGTGCCGCCGATGATCGCCACGCGACCGAGGGTCTGCATCGTGGTGTGCATCAGCTTGCGCGCGTCCTCCGGCGTGGGCCGGCCTTCCGCGTCGAACCGCGGCACCGCCTCCACCGTCATCGCGTCGGCGACCACGTCCTGCAGCACGTAGCCGACCGGCGCGAGGAGCGACGTGAGCACGAACCAGGCGTCGGCCTCCATGATCCGCTCCATCGCGGCGCGGTCGGCCAGCAGGCCGATCATGATCAGCAGGCTCGCGGCGATGAGGGAGGCCCCGAGGTACACCAGGCCGGCCTTGTGCTTCCAGATGAGATCGACGAGATGCCCGAGCGGCATCTTGAGCGCCCACGGTATCCCGGCCCAGAAGCCGAGCGCGGCGAGGAACTCGGCGGACAGGCCGAGATACTCCTTCACGAAGAAGGTGCCGACGATCCCGGTGAGGCCGGAGATGCCGGCCGCGATGTAGACCATCAGCGGCGGGAGGTAGGAGAGCCGCATCTCGCGGCCCAGCTCGAGGAAGTTGCGGTCGATCCAGCGCCGGAGGGCGCCGAGCGCGCCGGGCGCGACGGCAGTGGGTGGGGTGGACATCGGGGTCGCGGCGGTCTCGTTCGCGCCGCCCGCGCGCCCGGCGTTCTAGAGCCGCGTCACTTCGGGCAGTCGCCGACGCGACGATACACGAAGCTCATCTTGCCGGCCTGCGACTTGCCGCCGTGATCGGTCACGAAGTCCTGCGTCATCGAGAAGTGGTCGGGGCCGTGCACCGTCAAGCCGATATCCGCGTCGTACTTCGCCGGCTTCGTGCACGCCACGTGGAACGTACGGGTCGTGCCGGACACCTTCTCGTTCGAGGTCTTGCAGTCGCTCGTCGGATCGGGCTTCGAAGCGACGCCCTTCAGGTCCTTCACCATCGCGGGCGTGAAGCAGATCTTCTGCGACATGCCCTTTGCGGCGGACATGGTGAACTCCCACAGGCCCGGCCGGATGTCGAGCGATTGCGCGGCGGCGGGCACCGACGCACCGACGACGGCGGCGGCGATCAGCAGGGCACTATGGCGCGGGCGCATGCGGCACTCCGGACGGACTCGATGCCGGAGAGACTAGGCCCCGGCGGGCGGGGTCGCAAACCCTGTGCCGCAGCGGGTGCGGCGGAATGCGCAAGCGGTCAGCGCGACCGGACCAGCGCCAGTTTGGGACGGCGCTCGGCGCGGAACTCGTCGAGCAGCTCGGGCTCCTCCAGCAGGAGCCGCTCGCCTGCGAGCCCGCGGCGCTCCAACCAGGTGTTGAATTTGGCGCGCTCGAGCTCGTAGCGCAGGTTCTCCTCCGCCCAGCCCGAGATTTCCGGATCCGGGTCGGCGAGCATCTCTTGGAGCTGCGGGACGAGCTCGCGCGTCAGGTCGAGCTGGATGCGGCGGTGGAATGCGGCGGACATGAACGCGAAGCTCGCACGCGCCGCCGCATGCGTCCAGAGCGCGAATCGATTGTTTGCGAAGCTGCAACGAAGTTTTACGATTGCCCGCGCACGCTCCGGGCGGCGAAGCATTCCTCGCCACCCGGCCGACAGCGTCAGCCGCCTGCTGCGGCGCTATGCATCGCCTTGATCGCATCGTCGATCGTGAAGCTGTTCGGCTTCTGGATCGACGGGAAGTCCTTGAACGTGGCAGCGAACTGGCCGGCGATGGACTGCGCGGCATAAACGAGGTAGGCGTGGTGGATGTACCACTCGTAGTAGGTGTTCGAGGTGACATCCGCGAACTCGTACGGATCGGTCCGCAGGTTGTACATCTTCGGCAGCCGCAGCCGCGTGAACGGCTCGGCCCACAGCTGCAAGGTGCCGTGGCAGCGCTGCTCCATGAACACGATCTTAAAGTTGTCGTAGCGCAGAGCGATGATGTCCCCGTCGTCGCTGATGTAGACGAAGCCCTTCCGCGGGCTTTCCTTCTCCTTGCCGGTCAGGTACGGCAGGAGGTTGTAGCCGTCGATGTGGTTCTTGTAGGTGCGCCCGATCGCCTGGTAGCCCTTCTTGGCCTTCTCCAGGATGTCGGGCTCGCCGGCCATGGCGAGGAAGGTCGGGAACCAGTCGTGATGCTGGACGATCTCGTTCGAGACGCTGCCGGCCTTGATCTTGCCCGGCCAGCGCACCACCAACGGAATGCGGAAGGCGCCCTCCCAGTTGGTGTTCTTCTCGCTGCGGAACGGGGTCATGCCGCCGTCGGGCCAGGAATTGCGGTGCGGCCCGTTGTCGGTCGAGTACACGACGCACGTGTCCTCGGCGATGCCGAGCTCGTCCAGGAGGTCGAGCATCTGGCCGACGTTCTTGTCGTGATCGACCATCGTGTCGTGATAGGGCGACTGCCAGCGCCCGGCCTGACCGAGGCTCTCCTTCTTCGTGTGCGTGTATAGGTGCATGTGCGTGGTGTTGAGCCAGACGAAGAAGGGCTTACCGGCCTTGTTCTGACGCTGGATGAAGTCCGTTGCCGCGGCGACGAAGTCGTCGTCGCAGGTCTCCATGCGCTTCTTGGTCAGCGGGCCGGTATCCTCGATCTTCTGTTTGCCGACCTTGCCCCAGCGCGCCATGTCGGTCGGGTCGTCCTTGTCCGTCGCCCACGAGTGGATCACGCCGCGCGGACCGAAGTTCGCGCGGAACTTCGGGAAGTCCTTTTCCGGCGGGTAGTCGTACATCTCGGGCTCTTCCTCGGCGTTCAGGTGATACAGGTTGCCGAAGAACTCGTCGAAGCCGTGGTTGGTCGGCAGCATGTGGTTCAGGTCGCCGAGGTGGTTCTTGCCGAACTGCCCGGTCGCGTAACCCTGGTTCTTCAGCGCCGCTGCGATCGTGAGGATCTTCTCGTTCATCCCGATCGGGGCGGCCGGGATGCCCACCTTCGACAACCCGGTGCGCAGGACACTTTGTCCGGTGATGAACGACGAGCGGCCGGCGGTGCACGACTGCTCGCCGTAGCGAATCGGTGAACATCATCCCTTCTCTTGCGATCCGGTCGATGTTGGGCGTCCGGTAGCCCATCAAGCCGTGCGAATAGCAGCTCAAGTTCGAGATCCCGATATCGTCGCCCCAGATGACGAGGATGTTGGGTTTGTCGGGCTTGTTGGTCTTGGCCATGCGCTTTCTCCTTGGTGTTGCCGGCCTCCTTCGGCCGTGCGTTGCGACTCTTACTTATCTCTCGCCGGTCCGGATCCGGTCAACCAAACGGCCCGACGTTGAACACCATGCTCGTGATGGCCATGAACCCGATCGCGAGGAGCAGGATCGCGACCATCAGCGTTAGCGAAACCGGGAAACTGGCTCTCGGCGTGCACCAGGCCGTCCGCCTTCATGGCCGCGCGCTCGCGTCGCAACCCGACCATGAACGTCACGTGATAGCCGATGCCGACGATCAGCATGGCGATGCCGAGCAGCACCAGCGCGATGCCGAAGTTGTGGGCGGCGATGCTGCTCTTCAGCATGCCGGCCTCGTGCGCCTTCTCGAACACTTGGATAGATCGTGAAGCCGAAGCCGATCAACGAGAGCGAGGTGCGGATCACTGACATCAGCGTCCGGTCGGCGCTCATGCGCGTGCGCTGGAACGACATCCCGGTGCGCCGCGACGCGAGCTCCGTCGAGATGCTGGCGGAATCCGACTCCGAGGTGATCCGAGTTTTGGAGCGCTCTTCCATGCGTTTACCCGGATAGCACGCCGATCAGGAAAGTCGCGTCAGGCGCGCCGTGCATCGTCCGCTCCGGCGCGTCGGGACTCGAGCTCGATGTCGCGATCGAGGAAGAAGGTCAGGAACGTGCGGATCGCGGCGATGGCGGCCACCCGGCCGACGTCATCCCAGCTCGGGGCGACGGTCGTGTGCACGATGTCGGCGGCGAGCTGGAACGTGAGCCCCGCGACGAGCCAGCGCGCGAACTCGAGCCAGATGGCACGCTTCGCCGCGCCGCTCGCGTGCCGCACCGTTGCGCGGAAGATCCCGATGGCCGCCTCGACCGCGCCGATCGCGATGACTAACAGCGCGAGCGCCTCCAGCACGAGCGCGAGGTAGTGCGCAACCAGGTGGAGAGCTGCTTCCACGATCTATTCAGATGCGCGCACGCTGCACCGGCAATCGCGGTGACCGATGTGCTGGGATCGCTGCTCCGGGCCTGCGCGATGCCGAATGCATGGAGCAGCCCGGGCAGGCCCAGCAGGATGACGACACGGGGCACCGGGCGACCGCTTGCTGATCATCTGCGCGACTCCTGTCGATTCACGGCTCGCACGGCGAGCGTCTTCACAAACCCCATGCACGCATGGGGCGCTCCGATTGCCCTCCCGTGGGCACTGTGAGGCGACGCGCGATCTCGCTGCTGCCGGATCGCTGGGCCCGGGACGAGAACCGTCCCGGGCGGAGAGTCTAGCTGCGGAGGATCGAAGAACTCAAGCTGCGTGACGTTTCAACGCGCGTGAGTGCCCTCGCCACGCATAGGGATTTCGGCAGACGGCGGGGGCCGCCGACCTACGACGCGAGCCGCGCTTCGAGATCGACGATCCAGTGCCGCACCGGCACGCTCGCCGCGGTCGCGAGATGGGTCTGGCATCCGACGTTCGCGGTGAGCACGACCTCGGGAAGACCCGACTGCAGCGCGGTGACCCGGTTCTTCTTCAGGCGCTCCGAGAGTTCCGGCTGGAACAGCGCGTACGTGCCGGCGGACCCGCAGCACATATGGACGTCCGGCACGGGGGCAAGCTCGTAGCCGAGCTTCGCGAGCACGCCTTCGGTGACGCCCTTGAGCTGCTGCCAGTGCTGCAGCGTGCAGGGCGGATGAAAGGCGACCTTCGGCTTGCCGGTCCCCATCAGGGGCACCAGCCGGTCGGATTCTGCGGCCAGCACTTCGGACAGGTCCCGGGTCATCGCGCTGATGCGCGCCGCCTTCGCTGCATACGCCGCGTCGCGCGCGAGGTGATGCCCGTACTCGCGCACCGTGCAGCCGCACCCGGTCGCCGTCATCACGATGGCCTCCGCGCCCTGCTCGACCAGTGGCCACCACGCGTCGATCATGCGGCGCATGTCGTCCAGGCCGTCGTTCTGGTAATTCAAGTGGAAGCGCAGCGCGCCGCAGCACCCTGCGCCCGGCGCCTCCACCATCGAAATGCCGAGGCGATCGAGCACGCGCGCCGCCGCCGCGTTCGTGTCGGGCGTCAGCGCCGGCTGCACGCAGCCGGCGAGCGCGATCATCTTCCGGGCGTGGCGCGGTGCCGGCCATGCGCCCGCTTCCGGGATCGCTGTCGGCAGCTTGCCCGCGAGCGCCGCGGGAAGAAGCGGCCGCATCGCCATGCCGAGCCGCGTCAGGAAGCCGAACAGCCACGTCATCGGGAAGACCGTCGCGACCGCGCGCCGCATCAGCTGCGCCACGGGCGATCGCCCGACGCGCGCCTCCACGATCTTGCGTCCGATGTCGACCAGCTCGCCGTACTTCACGCCCGACGGGCACGTGGTCTCGCAGCTGCGGCAGGTGAGGCAGCGATCGAGGTGAAGCTGGGTCTTGGCGGTGACCTCGGCCCCCTCGAGCACCTGCTTGACGAGGTAGATGCGCCCGCGCGGCCCGTCGAGCTCGTCGCCGAGCAGCTGGTAGGTCGGGCAGGTCGCGGTGCAGAACCCGCAGTGCACGCACTTGCGCAGAATCGCGTCCGCCGCTTTGCCGTCGGGCGTGTCCTTGATCCATTCGGCGAGGTTGGTCTGCATCTGCGGCCAGAAACCAGCGGCTAGAAACCAGCGGCTAGAAGTCCGGATACATCCGGCCGCGGTTGAGCACGCCGCGCGGATCGAACTCGGCCTTCAGCCGCCTGTGGATGGTGGCGACCGCCGGTGCAAGCAGATGAAACGCGCCGACCGACTTGTCGCCGCCGCGGAACAGCGTGGCGTGGCCGCTCGCGCGGCCTGCCGCTTCGCGCACCCTGCGCGCGTCCGCGTTCGACTTCAGCCAGCGCAGCGCACCGCCCCACTCGATGAGGGTCCGGCCCTCCAGGCCGAGCGGGGGCGTGGCGGAGGGGACCGACAGCCGCCACAGCGGCTCATCGCCGGCAAAGAACGGATCGCTGTGTTCGCGGATCCCGTTCCAGTAGCGCGCGGCGCGCTCCGGCTCGACGGCCGTGCCGCCGAGCTTCTCCAGCGCCGCGCGCACCGCGGCCGCGGCGCCGGAGAGCCGGACGCCGAGATCGCCTTCCATGTACGCGGTCGCGCTGATCGGCAGCGGCCTCCCCGCCCACCTGTTCACCGCCTCGAGCGCCTTGTCCTCGGGCATCTCGAACTTCAGCGTCGCTTCCGCGACCGGCACGGGCAGCACCTTGAGCGACACCTCGAGGATGACCCCGAGCGTACCGAGCGCACCGGCCATCAGGCGCGAGACGTCGTAGCCCGCGACGTTCTTCATCACCTGGCCGCCGAAGGTGAGATCCTGGCCGCGCCCATCCAGGAGGCGCACGCCGAGCACGAAGTCGCGCACCGCGCCTGCGGCGGCCCGGCGCGGACCCGAGAGCCCCGCTGCGACGGCGCCGCCCACCGTGGCGCCAGCCCCGAAGTGCGGCGGCTCGAACGCGAGCATCTGCCCTTTCTCGCGCAGCGCGGCCTCGAGGTCGGCGAGGGAGGTGCCGCCGCGCACGGTAACGACGAGCTCGGTCGGGTCGTACGCGACGATGCCGGCGTAGCCGCGCGTGTCGAGGATCTCTCCTGCGAGCGACTGGCCGTAGAAGTCCTTCGTTCCGCCGCCGCGGATGCGCAAGGGCCGTCCGTCAGCGTCGGCGGTGCGGATCGCTTCGGCGAGCGAGGTCAGGGCGTCGGCCACTTATTTCGCTACGACACGAGGGGGCCCAAGGAGGGTTGGGGCCCCTCCGCCCCACCCAACCGCTCCGCGGCGCCCCCTTGTGCTCCCCGAAGTCAGCGAAAGCGATCCCTCCGGCATCGGCTTCATTCTAGAACCGCGGCAGCTCGGGATGCGGAAGCTTGCCCGCGTGCACGTGCATCTTGCCGAACTCGGCGCACCGTTGCAGCGTCGGGATGTTCTTTGCCGGGTTGAGAAGCCCCGCCGGGTCGAAAGCGCGTTTCACGCCGCGGAACGCCTCCAGCTCCGCGGGCGAGAACTGCACGCACATCTCGTTGATCTTCTCGATGCCGACGCCGTGCTCGCCGGTGACGGTGCCGCCGACCTCGATGCACTTCTGCAGCACCTCGGAGGCGAACTGCTCGGTGCGGTGCAATTCGTCGGGGTCGTTCGCGTCGAACAGGATCAGGGGGTGAAGATTGCCGTCGCCGGCGTGGAACACGTTCGGGCAGCGCAAGCGGTACTTCTGCTCCATCGCGGCGATGAACTTGAGGATCTCGCCGAGCCGCTTGCGCGGGATCGTCCCGTCCATGCAGTAGTAGTCCGGCGAGATGCGCCCGACGGCCGGAAACGCCGCCTTGCGGCCCGCCCAGAACTTCAGCCGTTCCGCCTCGTCGCGAGAGACGCGCATCGCCGTGGCGCCGGAGCGCTCGAGCACCGCCTTCATCCGCCCGATCTCCTCCTCCACCTCCTCGGGCGTGCCGTCGGACTCGCAGAGCAGGATCGCCTTGGCGTCGAGATCGTAGCCGGCGCGAACGAACTCCTCGACCGCCCGCGTCGCGGGCTGGTCCATCATCTCGAGTCCCGCCGGAATGATGCCCGCGGCGATGATGGCCGCGACCGCGTCGCCCGCTTTCTCGACGTCGTCGAAGGAAGCCATGATCACGCGTGCCCGCTCGGGTTTCGGCACAAGCTTGACGGTGACCTCGGTGGTGACTGCGAGCATCCCCTCCGAACCGATCACCAGGGCCGCGAGGTCGAGCCCCGGCGCGTCGAGCGCCTCGGAACCGAACTCCACGAGCTCGCCCTCGATCGTGTAGCCGCGGACGCGCATCACGTTGTTCAGCGTGAGGCCGTACTTGAGGCAGTGCACCCCGCCCGCGTTCTCGGCTACGTTGCCGCCGATCGTGCAGGCGATCTGCGAGGACGGATCCGGCGCGTAGTACAGGCCGTACGGCGCGGCGGCCTCGGTAATCGAGAGGTTGCGCACGCCCGGCTGCACGCGCGCGATGCGCGCGACCGGATCGACGGCGAGGATGCGCATCAGCTTCGCGGTGGCGAGCAGCACGCCCTCGACGGACGGCAGCGCGCCGCCGGAGAGCCCGGTGCCCGCGCCGCGTGCGATCACCGGCACCTCGAGCTCGTGGCAGGTGCGCAGGACGAACTGCACCTCCGCGTCGGTCGCCGGGAGCGCGACCGCCAGCGGCAGCTGCCGGTACGCGGAGAGGCCGTCGCATTCGTACGGCCGCGTGTCCTCCGTCTGATGCAGGACGCTCGACGCGGGCAGCTGCGCCTTCAGGCGGCCGACGACCTCCGCCTGGCGCAGAAAATCGATCTTGGGGGCGGCGACATTCATCCTGGCTGACGCGCTAAGACGCGCGCACTCAGTCGTTCGCAACCTTGTGCCCGGCCAGCAGCTCCAGGGCCTTCACGAGACCGGAGTGGTCCCAACCGCCGCCGCCGTTCGCCACGCACGCGCTCATGAGCTGCTGCGTGGCGGCCGTGTTGGGCAGCGCAAGGCCGAGCGTGCGGGCGCCGGCCAGCGCGAGGTTGAGGTCTTTCTGGTGCAGTTCGATGCGGAACCCCGGATTGAACGTGCGCTTGATCATGCGCTCCCCGTGGACCTCGAGGATGCGCGAGGCCGCGAAGCCGCCCATCAGCGCCTGGCGCACCTTCGCGGGATCGGCGCCGGCCTTGGACGCGAACAGCAACGCCTCGCCCACCGCCTCGATCGTGAGCGCGACGATGATCTGGTTCGCGACCTTGCAGGTCTGTCCGTCGCCGACGCCGCCGACCAGCGTGATGTTCTTGCCCATCAGCTCGAAGAACGGCTTCACGCGCGCGAACGCGGCGTCCGTGCCGCCGCACATGATCGTGAGCGACGCCGCCTTGGCGCCGACCTCGCCGCCCGAAACGGGCGCGTCGACGTAGTCGCAGCCGAGCGCGGCGACGCGACCGGCGAACTCCTTGGTCGCGAGCGGCGCGATCGAGCTCATGTCGACGACGGCTTTCCCCTTCGACAAACCTTCCGCGATTCCGCCGGGCGCGAAGAGCGCCTTCTCGACGTCGGGCGTGTCGGGAACCATGAGGAAGACCACGTCGGCCGACTGGGCGACCTCCTTGGCCGACTTGCAGGGCTTGCCGCCCTGGTCCTTCAGCGCCTGCGGCACGCCCGAGCGGCTGTACAGCCAGACCTCGTGCCCCGCCGCAATGAGGTGCCCGGCCATGGGCTTGCCCATGATCCCGAGTCCGACGAAGCCCAGTTTCGCCATTTCCGCCTCGTTCGACTTATCGTTTCCCGTACTTGTTCAGCCACCCCAGCCCGTCGAGGGTGCCCTTCGCCGGCGCGTACTCCGCGCCGATCCACCCGTCGTAGCCGAGCGCGTCGATGCGCTCGAACAGAAATTCGAAGTTGATCTCGCCCGAGCCCGGCTCGTGCCGGTCGGGCACGTCGGCGAACTGGATGTGGCCGATCTGCGGGAGCTCCGCCTCGATGGTCTTCGCGAGATCGCCTTCCATGATCTGCATGTGGAAGATGTCGTACTGGATCTTGAGGTTGCCCGAGCCCACCTCGCGCATGATGTCGAGCGACTGCGCCGTGGTGTTCAGATAGAACCCCGGGATCGTGCGCGTGTTGATCGGCTCCATCACGAGCAGGATCCCCTCCTTCGCGAGCTCGTCGGACGCGAACCCGAGGTTCTCCACGAACGTCGAGAGGACGTCGTCCGAATCCGCATCCGCGGGCGCGACGCCCGAGAGGCAGTTGATCTTCGGCACGTGCAGCAGCCGCGCGTACTCGATCGCCGCGCCCACCCCGTCCCGAAATTCGGCCTGCCGGCCCGGGTGACAGGCGATGCCGCGCTCGCCCTTGATCCAGTCGCCCGCCGGCAGGTTGAAGAGCGCGACCTCGACGCCCGCGCTCGTCACCGCGTCCGCGAGCTTCGACTTCTCGTGCGGGTACGGAAACGGGAACTCGACCGCGGCGAAGCCCGCCTTGCGGGCGGCTGCGAAGCGCTGGAGAAAGTCCTCTTCGGTGAACAGGAATGCGAGGTTGGCGGCGAATCTGGGCATGGCGCGTCTCCGGGGACCGGACCGATGCTAGTGGCGAGGCGGTTCGCCGTCAAACCGAAGTCGCGCGACCGGCGTACGCAACGGTCGCGGACGACCCGCGCCTCCGTCGCAGATTCTGCCGGGTCCCCTTGCTACCATTGGGGTCGACTTCTGGCAAGTCGACGCTCCGCCGATGCGGCACCCCTTCTTCCCGTTTCTCGCCTGGTTGCGGCTCGTCAACGGCCGCACGCTCCGCGCCGACCTCGTTGCCGGGCTGGTGGGCGCGGTTCTGGTGCTGCCCCAGGGCATCGCGTTCGCGACGCTTGCCGGGATGCCGCCGCAGTACGGGCTGTACTGCGCGATGGTCCCGACCGCGGTCGCGGCGCTCTTTGGATCCTCGCTCCACACCGTCTCCGGCCCGACCAACGCGGTGTCGCTGTTCGTCTTCGCCGCTTTGAGCCCGCTCGCGCTGCCGGAGTCGCCCGAGTTCGTCTCGCTCGCGCTCACGCTCGCGTTCATGTCCGGGCTGGTGATGCTCGTGCTCGGGGCGCTCCGGGCGGGCGTGCTGGTCAATTTCATTTCCGACGACGTGATCGTCGGTTTCACGGCAGGCGTGGGGGTGCTCATCGTCGCCAGCCAGCTCGGCAACTTCTTCGGCATCGCGCTTCCCCGGGGTGGATCGCTCCCGGAGACGCTCGCGACGTTCGCGCGCCACGCAATCGAGGTCCACTGGTGGGTCGTGGCGGTCTCGGTTTCGACCCTGGCCGCCGCGGTGCTGTCGCGCCGCCTGTTTCCGCGCGTGCCGTACCTCATCGTCTCCATCGTTACGGGAAGCATCGCCGCCTTCGCGCTCAACGCGTGGCGCGGGCCCGACGCGACGGCGATCAGAATGGTCGGCGCGCTGCCGCAGAGCCTGCCGCCGCTCTCACACCCGCGCTTCTCGATCGAGACCTTCGCGCATCTCGCCGGCGCGGCGATCGCACTGACCCTGGTGTCGCTGACGCAGGCGATCTCCATCGCGCGCGCGATCGCGCTCAAGTCCGGCCAGCGCATCGACGCGAACCAGGAGTTCATCGGTCAGGGACTGTGCAACATTGCCGCGAGCTTCTTCTCCGGTTTCCCGACGAGCGCCTCCGTGAACCGCTCGGGTCCGAACTTCGAGACCGGCGCACGGACTCCGCTGGCCGCGGTATTTGCGGCTGGGCTGCTCGCGCTCGCGGTGCTCGTGCTCGCGCCTTTCGCCGCGTACCTACCACTCGCGGCCGTGGCCGGTTCGCTGTTCCTCGTGGCGTGGGCGCTCGTCGACTTCGGCCGCATCGGCGCGGCGCTGCGCACCAGCCGCGCGTCGACCATCGTGATTGCGACGACGTTCCTATCGACGCTGCTCCTGCGCATCGAGTTCGCCGTGCTCGCGGGGGTCGTCGTCTCGTTGCTCCTGTACCTGCATCGCACCTCGCGTCCCGCGATGCGCAGCCTGGTGCCCGATCCGCGCCATCCCGGCCGCAAGTTCGCCGCCGTCGAGGC
This sequence comes from uncultured beta proteobacterium, assembly GCA_963747775.1. Lineage (GTDB taxonomy): Bacteria > Pseudomonadota > Gammaproteobacteria > Burkholderiales > SG8-39 > JAGVSZ01. Next base: position 139,672 of record CAVVGT010000006.1, on the reverse strand, counting down.
GGGCCTGCCCGAGTGCCCGCAGTCGAAAATCCTGCGCATCGAGGGCTCGATCTATTTCGGAGCGGTGAACCACGTCGAGGCGCATTTCGAGACCCTGCGCGAGGTGGCGTCTCTGCAGAAGCACCTGCTCGTGATGGCCAAGAGCATCAACTTCGTGGACATGCCGGGAGCGGCGCTCCTCGCCGCGGAGGCGAGAAAACGGCGCGCCGCCGGAGGGCGGCTGTATCTTTACTCGCTCCGGCAGCCGGTCGAGGACATGCTCAGGCGCGGCGGCTATCTGCGCGAGATCGGCGAGGACGCCGTGTTCCACGCCAAGGAACACGCGATCGCGGGGATGTTCGCGCAACTCGACCGCAGCGTGTGCGCGCGCTGCACCGCGCGCATCTTCCGCGAGTGCGCGACGCTCCCGCCGCCTGCGCGCGGCTAGTGCGCCCCGCCCACGATGCCGGTCGCTGCCGCCACGAGCACGACGATCTCGGCGACGCAGATCGCCACGAACGTCCGCTCGCGGGCGCGCACGAATAGCGGAATGAGCCGCGCGTAGCAGACCGCCGTGATGCCGCCGAGGATGGCGACGCCGACGAAGTTGAGGAGGTCCGCCTCGCCGAGCCGCGCCACCCAGGCCCACCCCTTCGGGGCGCCGGTGAGCGCGATGAACTCGCCGACCGGAAGATGCCAATACAGCGGCAGATGCTCGTGCGCAATGCCCGGCGGCACAAGCTCGAAGACGTGCACGAAAAACGTGATCACGAGCGCGACGAATCCGATCTTGGTGCCGGCATCCAGCCAGCGCGCGTAGAGCTTCTGCTCGGCACTTGCGTGATCGCGGTCTGTGCTCATCGAGCTTCCCCTAGGCCCAGATCCCGAGGCCTTTCGCAAGCGCTCGCCCGCCCGCGACGAGCAGCAGGCCGATGACGATCTTGCGCACCGTCGATGCGCGCGTCACGTGCAGCAGGCGACCGCCGATCCGCGCGCCGAGCATCACGCCGAGCAGCGAAGGCACGACGAGCATCGGCAGCAGCGCGCCGCGGTTGATGTAGACCCACGCTGCGGAGGTGTCGACGACCGAGAGCAGGAACCCGGAGGTCGACACCGAGACCTTGAGCGGCGCGCCCATCACGAGGTTCAGCACCGGGACGTTGGCCCAGCCGGCGCCGAGCCCGAACATCCCGGCCAGGAATCCGATGCCGGCGAAGAGCACGAGGCCGAGCGGTGTCCGGTGCACGCGCCAATCGCTCTCCTCGCGGGTGGCGGCATCGAAAAAGATCCCGTGCATGCCGAGCGCCGCCCCGAGAGCGTCGGGCCGCGCGACCTCCGGTCGCTCCGACCGCTTCGACCGCCACATCAGCACCGCGATCGCCAGAATCACGGCGCCGAGCGCGGTCTGCACCACCGCGGTGGGCAGCGCGAGTCCGGCCATCGCGCCAAGCACGGAGGTTATCGACCCGACCAGCGCGAGCGGCATCGCGAGCCGCAGACTGGCGAGACCCGCGCGCAGGAGCCCGGGTCCGGCCGAGAGCGCGCTCGAAAGGGCGAGCATGAGCCCCGCGCCGCGCACGAAATCGAGATGGAATGGGAAGAAGCCCCCGACGATCGGCACGAAGAGCACGCCGCCGCCGACGCCGCCGAGCACCGCGACGATGCCAAGTACGAACGTCACCAGGAACAGCGCGAGCGGCCAGACCCACCAAGCGACGGCTGCGCTCTCCACGGCCCACGCGTCGAGCGGCGCGGCAAGCACGGCGAGCAGGAGCAGGCGGGCGGGGATCTGCGACAAGGACAGCGGGACCAATTGTTGTAGGTTCTGGGCGGCGAACCCGGGCCGTGCTCTGCGCCCGATTCTAAGGCCCTGGTGCACGGATGGGTTGCGAGTTGCTGATCCGGTCAGAAGGTGGTTCGATGGATACGGCACCCGTTGGAGCGGTCGGCTATGCTCGCGGCATGTCGGCGCGACTTTTCTCGTTCGTCTTCGCCTGCGCAATCGCGCTCGCCGGCTGCGGCGAGCGCACGCCGCCCCTGTCGCGGCTCGACGCCAACGCGGTGGTGCTCGCCTTCGGCGACAGCCTCACCTACGGCACCGGCGCGTCGACGCCGGAGAGCTACCCGGCGATACTCGAGCGGCTGATCGGGCGCAAGGTGGTGTCGGCCGGCGTGCCGGGAGAAGTCAGCGGGACCGGGCTCGAACGCCTGCCCGAGGCGCTCGAGCGGGCGCAGCCGAAGCTCCTCATCCTCTGCCATGGCGGCAACGACTTCCTGCGCAAGCTGCCGGAGACGCAGGCGGCAGCGAACGTGCGAGCGATGGTGAAGCTCGCGCGCGACCAGGGCATCGAGGTGGTGCTCGTCGGCGTGCCGAAGCTCGGACTGACCGCCGCGCCCGCCGCCTTCTACGCGGACATTGCACGCGAGTTCCGCATCCCCTACGACGGTGACGTGCTCAAGACGGTGCTCACGGACAACGAGCTCAAGAGCGACTGGGTGCACCCGAACGCGAAGGGGTACGCGCGCATCGCGGGCTCGCTCGCCGAGCTCCTCAAGCGGGCCAAGGCGATCTGATGAAGTCGCGCCACGCCGATGCGAAGCCCTACGTCACGAAAGACGGCTCCGGGATCCGCGAGCTGATGCACCCGGCGGTGCATGGGAATCGCGCACAGAGCCTCGCCGAAGCGACGGTGCCGCCCGGCGGCGAGACCCTGCTGCACCGGCATCGCGTGACCGAGGAGCTGTATCACATCACCGCGGGCGAAGGCGTCATGACGCTCGGCAGCGAGACGTTCGATGTGCGCGCCGGCGACACGGTGTGCATCCCGCCGGGCACTCCGCACCGGATCCGGAACACGGGTGCGGCGCCGCTGCGGATCCTGTGTGCGTGCGCGCCGGCGTATTCGCACGACGACACCGAGCTCCTCTGACGGACAGTCGCAAGGCGAAATCCATTAGAGTCCCGGCGTCAAACGAGCGACGGAGGCTCTCATGACGGGCAGGACGAACGTGGCGCTGGTCGCCGGCGTCGGCGACGGGCTGGGCGGCGCGGTGGCGCGGCGGTTCGCGCGCGGCGGATTCCAGACCGTGCTCGTCGCGCGCAGTGCCGACCGTCTCGCACGCATCGCCGGCGACATCGAGGCGGCCGGCGGGCGCGGCATCGCGTACGTGGCCGACCTGCGCGAGGAGACCGCGGTCGCCAAGCTCTTCGACGACGTCGAGGCCGAGATCGGGCCGATCGGCGTGGCGGTATTCAACACCGGCGCAAACTTCCGGGCGTCGATCCTCGATACGCCGGCGGACATGTTCGAGAAGGTGTGGCGGCTCGGGTGCTACGCCGGCTTCCTGGTGGGTAGGGAGGCGGCGCGTCACATGGTGCCGCGCGGCCAGGGCACGATCCTCTTCACCGGCGCGACCGCGAGCTTGCGCGGGTCGTCGCAGTTCGCCGCCTTCGCGGCCGCGAAGGGTGGCGTCCGCCACGTCGCGCAGTCGATGGCGCGCGAGCTGGGCCCGAAAGGCATTCACGTCGCGTCGGTGATCGTCGACGGGATGATCGACTCCGAGCGCGTTCGCGCCCGTTTTCCCGAGCGGGTGGCGCAGCTGCCGGAAGACGGGATGCTGAAGCCGGCGGACATCGCCGAGGTCTACTGGCAACTCGCGCAGCAGCCGCGCAGCGCGTGGACGTTCGAGACCGACCTCCGGCCCTGGGCGGAGAAGTTCTAGCCCAGGGAGAACGGGCGGACGCGCAGCATCCCGAACAGGTCCCGCCACCCGGCGCGCTCCGTGCCGCGCGCACCGCTGCGGGCGTCTTCGCTGCGCAGGATCCGGCTGACTCTCACCAGGCGCGCCTCGCCGCTGCGGGCGCGGCTCTGGAATCCGAGCTTGCGCGCGAGGGCGCGCATGCCGCGGTTGGTCGCGAGGATCTCGCCCTCCATCCACCGCAGTCCACGGCGCGCTGCGACTTCGATCAGTCCGCGCAGCAGGCGGTCGCCGACGCCCCGGCCCTGCCAGGCGTCGGCGACCGCGACGGCGAACTCGGCCGTCTCGCCGTCGGCACTCACGGCGTAGCGCGCGGCCCCGATCTCGATTTCGCGCCCTTCTCGGTACACCACCGCGATCAGGGCCATGTGCCGATCGTAGTCGACGTGCGTCGCCCAGCGCGCCATCCCCGGCGTGAGCTCCTTGACCGCGCCGTGAAAGCGGTTGTACCGCGACTCCGGCGACAGCTCGCGCACGAACGTCTGGACGAGATCGAGGTCCTGGGGATGCACGGGGCGGATCAGGACGCGCTCGCCATCACGCGTGTGCCACACGTCGACGAGATCGAACGGATACCGGACCGGCGGCGCTTCCGCCTGCCGGGGTTCCGCGCGGGGCTCGGAGGACGTTTCCATGCAGGGCACTCTAGACCGGACGCGCCGGGCTTAGAATCCGTCGCCGCGGAATGAGATCTCTTACCCCGGGTAAACAATCGTGGACACCCTGACGAGCATGCGGGCATTCCTGCGCGTGGTGCAGGCCGGCGGCTTCTCGAAAGCCGCAGCGCGCCTCGACATCTCCCCGGCGATGGTCACCAAGCACGTCAGCAGCCTGGAGGAGCGGCTGGGCGTGCGCCTGCTCAACCGCACGACTCGCCAGGTGAGCCTCACCGAAGCCGGCGCGGCGTACTACGAGCACTGCTCCCGCATCGTCGGCGAGCTCGACGACGTCGAGGCCGCCGTCGGGGCATCGACGCGCGCGCCGCGCGGGACGCTCCGGATCACGGCCGGCGTCGACATGGGCGAGGAGCTCGCCCCGCTGATCTTCGAATTCATGCAGACGCAGCCCGAGGTCGAGCCGGAGGTGGTGCTCGAGAACCGGTTCGTCGACCTCGTCGAGGAGCGTTTCGACGTCGGGATCCGGGGCGCGGTTCACCTGCCCGAATCGAGCCTGATCGTGCGGCCGCTGGCGCATTCGCGGCTGATCCTCTGCGCAGCGCCCGACTATCTGGCCAAACACGGTGCGCCGCGCATGCCGGAGGAATTGGAGCGACACCGCTTCCTCCCGATGATCCACCCGCTGCTGCGGGACGAGCTGATGCTCCGTCGTGACGGCGACAAGCGCATCGTTCCGATCAAGCCGGTGATGCGCTCGAACTCGACCCGCCTGCTGCGCGATGCCTGCATCGCCGGCGCGGGAATCCTCCTGCTGACGACGATCAGCGCCTGGCGCGAGATCGCGGCGGGGCGCCTGACGACGGTGCTCGAGGACTGGCGCACGGTCAACATCGGGCTCTCCGCGGTCTTCCCGCACCGCCGCCACCTTGCGGGCAAGGTGCGCGCGTTCGTCGACTTTCTCGCGGAGCGTCTCGGCGGCAATGCCGCGCGCGATCCCTGGTGGGAACGGATCGATGCGGCGCGCGGCGCGCCGGCGCCGGAAGCCCCGCCGGCACGACGGGACGCGCCGAAGCCCACACCCCGGAGCGCGAGCCGGAAGTGAGCGCCCGGCGCGTCGCACCCGGGCGACGCGGTCACGCCCGTCGCCGACGCCGAGTCACCCGGCGGCGCACGGGCAAGAGGGTGGGTGCATTCGCCACGGACCCCCCGCTCCCCACGGTCGCGCTGTCGCTCATCAGGTCCGCGACCGACTGACGCAGCCACGCGAGGGCCGGATCGCGGTGCGTGCGTTCGTGCCAGATCGCCACCACGCTGAACGGCGCGAGCTCGAACGGCAGGTCGAAGATACGGAAGCGATCGCCGTAGCCGCGCGCCAGTCGCTCGGGCAGCACCGCGATCATGTCGGAGCGCGTCAGGATCTCCGGCACCAGCAGGAAGTGCGGCACCGAGAGCCGCACGTGGCGGCTCCGGCCGATTGCCGCGAGCGCATCGTCCGCGGGCGCGCTGAACGCCCCCCCCGACGGGGAGACCAGCACGTGATCGAGCGCGCAATACTGGTCGAGCGTGAGGCGCTCACCCACGCGCGGATGGCCCTTGCGCGCCACGCAGACGAACCGCTCGACGAACAGCGGGCGGGACCGCAGGCTCGGCGGCGCGAATCCGGCGCCGAGAATCCCGAGGTCGACCTCGCCCGCCTCGAGGCTGCGCCCGACCGCGCCGAAGTCCATCGGGCGCACCGCGAGCCGCGCGCGCGGCGCCCGGGCCTCGAGGAAGTCCACCAGTCGCGGCAGGATTGCGAACTCGACGTAGTCCGAGGCGGCGATCGTGAAGGTGCGTTCGGCGCCGGCGGGATCGAACGTGCCCGGCTGCTGGACGAGCCGGTCGATCTCGGCGAGCACCAGACGCACTGGCGCGACCAGCTCCTGCCCCTTGGACGTGGGCAGCATCCCGCCGGCGGTGCGCAGCAGGAGCGGATCCCCGAACAGCGTGCGCAGCCGGGCCAGCGCGGCGCTCATCGCCGACTGCGAAAGCTTGAGGCGTGCCGCCGCGCGCGTCACGTTGCGCTCGGCGAGCAGCGCGTCGAGCGCGACGAGCAGATTGAGATCGACCGTTCGGATGTCCATGGGCGTGACGGGGCCGGGCGGCGCGGCGACGCGCCCGCGATGACGGTCGCATTATCTGTCGGATCGATTACTAAAATCCACGCAATCGATTGGACGGATATGCGGCGGCGCCCTAGACTCGGTCTCAATCGAGAACGGGGTGTCTGGAGCGATCGAGTCCCCCGGTTTCGTCGCCTCCGGTAACGCCTTCCACGGGCGTATCCGGGGCTCCTCCTCCTCTTCTGTGGGACCTCGGGGCAGTCACCCCTCCTCCTCCTCCTCGACTGCCCCGGGGAATTTTTTCGGCCTAAGCGGCCGAGAAAATCCAAAGACTTTCATGCGAACAAGAGAAGAACATCCCCCTTGTCGATCCCCGCGGCGCAATCCTCGTTCAACTCGCGCCGAGCGCTTTCGCTGCCTTCGCGACGTCGCGCGGCTTGACCCAGAAGATCGCGCCGTAGCGGCCCATGCCGGCGGTCACTGCTTGTATCGCTGTCACATTGATCTTGGCGTCTGCGAGCGTCTGCAGCGTGTCCGCGAGCGCACCGACCCGGTCGTCGCCCTGGATCACGAAGCACGACTTCTTTGTTCCGAGCGCAAGCTTCATCTGCTTCGCGGCTGCGCGCAGCGCCGCCGCGTCTTCGGGCACGAGATCGATCTGCGCCTTGCGCCCGCTCGGGAAGCCGATGAGCGCGAGCAGGTTCACGCCGCGGCTCTTGAGCGCGGCGAGCAGCCGGGCGCCCTCGCCCGGCCGGTCAGGCGCCTGGATCGCGAAGTAATCGAGTTTGCGGACGGTGTCGAGCATGGTCGCTCCCTCCTCGTTGGAAATCAGTAACGTCGCGGTTAGGCCAGATCCGGCAGCCGCGCCACGCCGATCAGGCTGTCGCGAGTGACGAGCGCGGCCAGGCGCTCCTCGCTCCAGCCGTCGGTGCCGCGCGGGCGCAGCGGCAGCACCATGTAGCGCATGTCGGCGGTCGAGTCGTGCACGCGAATGTCCGCGTCCTCCGGCAGGCGCGTGCCGAACTCGGCGAGCACCGCCCGCGGCTCGCGCACCACGCGCGAGCGATAGGCGCGGCTCTTGTACCACTCGGGCGGAATGCCGAGCAGCATGCGCGGATAGCACGAGCAGAGGGTGCACACGATGACGTTGTGAACCCCGGGCGTGTTCTCCACCACGATCAGCTTCAGCGGGCCGACCTCGAGGCCGAGCTCCTCGGCGGCACCCGAGCCGTGCGCCAGCATGCGCGCCTTGTAGGCAGGATCGCACCAGGCGCGCGCGACCATCTTCGCCCCGCGCTTGTAGTTGCGCGCGTCCATCGCGTCGACCTGGCGCTGCACCTCTTCGGGCGTCACGATCCCCTTCAGGATCAGCAGCTCCTCCACGGCCGCCTGCATGCGACGGTAGTAGCCGGCGGTGTCGGAGGGGACGGTGCTCATGAGAGTTCCTCGAGCCAATGCTGAAAGATCTCGATCTCCACGACGTCCCGCGCGTGCTCGCGGTAGTCGGGCCAGAGATCGGTCGCCTTGAACCGCACCCGATAGAGCGGCTGCGCGGGCAGCCCCGGCCGGTTGTACGCGAGCTCTTCGGGGTTCGCGAACGCGCCGCACAGGCGTTCGATCGTTCCAACGTGGCCGCGGCAGTACCACGGCGTGCGCAGGTGCCCCGGCGGGTCGGCCCGCCGGACGCGCACGCGATCTCCGACGCGGAACCGCGCCGGCACCGACTCAGCCGCGCCCATCGCGCGTTTCCTTCTCGGCGAGCTTGCGCCCCAGCTCGTCGATCGTGATCACCCCGCGCTGGACCAGCGTCTGCGCGATCGAGTGCATCCAACGCTCGTAATAGCCCATGCGATCATACGCGTCGGCCCCGAGGCTCTCGATGTTGCGGCGCAGCTCGTCGACCTTCAGCAGATCGCGATCCTTCGCGGAGAGCAGCATCATCAGCGCGTCGACGCGCTTCTCCCACTGGTCGTACTCGTGCTCGTTGCGCTCGCAGCGTCCCGCCTCGAGCCCGCCCATGTCGTGCACGCCGCGCATCCTCTCAATCTCCTCCAGCCGGCAGCGTCGCGTCGCCCGCGCCGAGCGCACGCTGCATCAGCACGCTGTCCACCCAGCGTCCGAACTTCAGGCCGACCGCCGGCAGCAGCCCGACGCGCACGAAGCCGCATGCTTCGTGCAGCGCGATCGACGGGCGGTTCGCGCTGTCGCCGATCACCGCGACCATCTGCCGATGGCCGCAGGCCGCGGCCTCGGACACGAGCCGCTCCAGCAGCCGGCGCCCCACGCCACGCCCGGCGCAATCCCGGTCCACGTACACCGAGTCTTCGAGGGTATACCGGTAAGCCGGTCGCGATCGATACGGCGCAGCATAAGCGTAGCCCACGACGCGGCCGTCCGCTTCGGCCACGAGGTACGGCAGGCTCTGCGCTCGAACCTCCGCAAGGCGCTGGACGATCTCGACCGCATCGGGCGGCTCGATCTCGAACGAGGCGAGCCCGGTTCGCACGTGGTGCGCATAGATTGCCGCGATGCGCGGCGCATCGAGCGGCGTGGCCGGCCGAATCGCGAGCGACGCGCGGTCCGCTGCCGCGTTCATCCTTCGGCCGCCTCGCCCGCAAACCCGATCGTGACCCGCTTGATGCGCTTGCCTTCGCTGCGGAAGAACTCGGCATCGGCGAGGTGGATGCCGCGCGAGTCGACCGCCGTAACCGTGGCCGCGCACGAGCGGCGACAGGGATCGTCATGGAACAGGAGTTTGGTCATGCGCGGGAAGCTTCGGGACAGGCGAAGTGTCGCCCAAACCCGCGCTTCGTCGCAACGCCTGTGCCGCGATGCATAATCGCACGATGCTCGGAATGGGATACCTCGCATGGGGCGCGCACCGCAAGTCATGACGCCCGCCGCGCTCCGCCGGTCGGCGAGCGCCGCGCACCCGCCCGCCGGGCTGAGTCCGCCGCTCGAGGCGCTCTGGCACGACGCCAAAGGCGACTGGGAGGCCGCGCATCGCACGGTGATGAACGCGCAGAGCGCCGCGGCCGCCTGGGTTCACGCCTACCTCCACCGCAAGGAAGGCGACCTCGACAACGCGCGCTACTGGTATCGCAAGGCGAAGCAGCTTGCGGCCACGGGCGCGCTCGAGGACGAATGGGCGGCGATCGCGAAAGCGCTGCTCGGGCGGTCCTAGCTAGAGCGCCGCGTACCGGCGCATGAAGCGCCGGTCGATCCAGTCCTTCCAGCGCCACACCCAGACGCCCTCGAGCGCCCAGCCGTCGCGCGAGGCGACCGCGTAGCGGTCCCCCGTCGAGATCAGCGCAAGCGACCGGGCCTGCGGGGCGTAGCGTGCCAGGGGGCGCCCTTCCGCCGCGGCGCGCAGGTTCTGCGCGAGCGGCGGCCCGTGGCGCACGGCGTACACGCCCGACTTCGGCCGCGGATGCCCGACGATCGTGGCGCAGTCTCCGGCGGCGAACACGTTCGGATGCGAGATCGAGCGGAGCGTCTGGTCCACCGCGACGAATCCGCGATCGTCGACCGCGAACCCGCTCGCCGCGAAGCGGGGCGACGCGGCTGCCCCGGTCGCCCAGACGATGAGCTCGCCTGCCACGCGAAACCCGTTCGCCGCGAACACCGCCCCCCGCTCGACGCGCGCCACGCGGCTCGACAGATGAACCTCGACCTCGCGCTCGGTGAGGATGCGACGGAAGATGCGCCGCACTGTTGCGTTGTGCGCGGGCAGCAGGACGTCCACATCCGTGACGAGCTGCCATTCGACCGCATCGCGGCGCCCGGTCGCCGCCGCGATGCGGTGCTGCATCCCGAGCGTCATCTCGATTCCCGCGGCCCCGCCGCCGACCACCACCGCGCGCTTGAGCGCCCCGGCGCGCGCGCGCTCGACGAGCGCGTCCCAGGCGCGGAGGAACGCGTCGACGGGCTTCACGCCCAGCGTGTGCGCACTGGCGCCGGGGATTCCAGCGGTGGCCGGCGTCGAACCGACGTCGAGCGAAACGAGGTCGAACTCGAGCGTCGCGCCGTCCGCGCACGTCGCCGTGCGGGCGGCTGGGTCGAGGCCCGTCGCGATCGTCCGCAGGAAGCGTGCGCCGGCGAAGCGCGTGACGCGCTCGAGGTCGATGTGCGCGGCCTCGAACGTGTAGTGCCCTGAAACGAGCCCCGGCAGCATCCCGGAGTACGGCGTCCACCGGTTGGGGCTCACCAGCACGAGTTCGACACCCGCCACGGGCGCGAGGCCGAAGCGCCGCAGCACCTCGACGTGGCTGTGCCCGCCTCCAAGGAGGACGATGCGCTTCACGGCGCGGGCCGAAAGCCGATGTCGCCGTACCACGCGACCGCTTTGCCGCCGGTATCGTCCGTGTCGGTCATGATCGCCACGCCGGAAACGAGCGGCGGCTCCTCCCCGAATGCGCGCCGGTAATCCTCGAGCACGTTGCGCTCCTCGCTAACCCATTGGTTCGCCGCGGCGTTGCCGCTGCGCACGACGATCATCCGCACGCGGTCCGTGTAGGCATTCTGCAGCACGGTCCCCGGCGCGAGGCGGTTGTCCCAGACATAGTTGATGCCGGCATGCGGCGGGTGCTCGCCATAGAACAGCCTGATCAGCGCGTACTTTGCGCGGTTGAACCACGAGACGCGGTCCGGATCGTACTTGAACGCGACGTAGATGCGCGCGGCGTAGTCGTCGCCATCCTTGCGCGTCGCGTCCGCGCTCGCGACGACGCCGGCGACCTTCCACCGCCAGGCGAGAAACGGATCGCGCTTCAAATCGACCTCGATGCGCCGGATCAGCCCCGACGCGGACGCGTCCGCGTCGGCGCGCACGACGACGGTCCCTTCGTCCGCTACGAGTCGGTACGCCGTATGCCGCTCGATGCGCGGGAACCCAAGAGGCTGCCAGTCGCCGGGCAGCGCGGCACCGGGTTGCGAGTGCGAAAACATGCCGACCTCGACGGCGGCCGCCGATGCGGCGGCACACGCGATCGAGAGCGCCGCGACGAAAAAGCCGGCGCCGAGACGTGCCTCACGCGAACTCAACTGCGAGCTCGCCCTTGACGTGGTGATTGCGCTCGACGAGCTCGTTGGGGAGCAACGCGCGGATCTCTTTCAACGCTTGTTCTCCCCGTCCTCTTCGCGCGGCACCAGTGCAGTCAACAGCGCGGCGCCGCCCGGTATTCCGCTGCGAATCCGCTCCAGGTCCTCGGGACGGTCCACGTCCCAGAGCGGCGCCAGCTCCGTCCACCGCCAGCCGATTGCCCGGAGTCGGGCCCGCTGTTCCGCCACGACGTCCGGCCCGCCCCAGCCGATGCGGGCGAAGGCGTCCGGTCGGATGCGATTCGCGGCAATGAGCACATAGCCGCCATCCTCGGCCGGTCCGAGCGCGACATCCTGGCCGGCGGCAAGCGCGGCGGCCGCCTCGCGCAGGTAATCCGGCGTCATTGCGGGGCAGTCGGCGCCGATCAGCACTGCCGGGAGCTCCGCCGCGAGCGCCCGATGCATGCGATCGCCGAGGTCGCCCGTGCCCTGCTCCGTCAGTGCAACACCGAAGCGCATGGCGCATTCCGCAAAGAAGGGGTGCGAGCGGTCCGGCGCACAGCACAGCTCGACCGGACCGAGGCGGGCTGCGCAGGCGGTGTTCAGGGCTCGATCGACCAGTCGCTCGTGGAGGCGCGCCGCGCCGTCGGCGCCGAGCGCCGGGATGAGCCGGGTCTTCGCCGCGCCGGGTACCGGAGCCTTGGCAAACACGATCACACGCATGGACGCGGGCCGGATTCTCGCCGATCCGGCGGGCACGGTCAGCGCGGGTGGTGGCGGTAGATCTCCGCCAGGCGCGCCGGCGACGTGCCGAAGAAGTAGCGCAGCCGCAGCCGCCACATCAGCAGGATCGTGCGCAGCACGCCGCGCGTCTCCCAGCGGCGCCCCGAGGTCGTGACGCGCGCGCTCAGGCACAGCGGCGGCCGAGATGCGCTTCAGCGCGTGCGACAGCGCGACGTCCTCCATGAGCGGGATCTGCGGGAAGCCGCCCACCGCCGCGAACGCGTCGCGGCGCACGAAGATCGCCTGGTCGCCGGTGGCGATGCCGGTCGAGCCGCGAGCGCGCGTTCATCAGCCCCGCGACCACCGCAGCAGCGGATGCCGCCCGGCGATGCGCGACGTCGAAGCGCCCCCACGCGCGGCCGCTGCCTGCCAGCGCCTCGAGCGACGAGGTGGTCGGCGCGGTCAGGCAGCCGGGTATCGGCGTGCAGGAAGAGCAGGACGTCGCCGTCGCGCGCGCGCGCGCGCCGGCGTTCATCTGCGCGCGCGCGCCCGCGCGGCGCGTTCGATCACGACGGTCGGCGAGTGGCGCGGCGAGCTCGCGGCGTCCCGTCGCCGCTGCCGCCGTCGACCACGATCACCTCGGCCCGCGCCGCGCGCAGCGGCTGCAAGCGCCGCGAGCGCCGCAGCGATGCCGCGCGGCTTCGTTGAGCGCGGGGACGATGATCGAGAGCCGCATCCGCGTCGAGGCCTTCAGCGCTTCGCGTCGTTCAGCGCCCAATCGTAGTCGAGGAAACGCGAGCGGGGCCTTGCTGTCCGCGACGAGCTTCTGCTCCTCGGCGCCGTCGGCGAGCAGCTCCGCGTAGCGCGCCGAAGTACTGCTCGCGCGAGCTGGATCGGCGGGCTGCTTGCCTTCGAAGCCGCGATACCCGCTCGTCCAGTCCTCCTTGACCAGTCGAAGATCTTCGAGACCTCGAGCCGGCCGGTCTCCGCGTTGTAGCGGTTGCGCGAGCGGTCGGAGAGGAAGCGCCGCGCCTGCTCCTCGAGCTGCGCGTCGAGCCGCGTCGGCGACGTAGGCCTCCTCGCGCAGCATCGGGCAGCCGATCGAGGCGCAGTTGACCGCGAAGTGCACGCGCGGCTCGTCGTAGACGCCGGGCTTGCGCAGCATCTCGTGCTCGATGTCGTCGAGCGACTGAACTCGCGCCCGAGCAGCGTGAAGAACTTGTCCTTGAACGGGTTGCCGAAGACCTTGCCGAAATCCCAGATCGACTTGATGTCCGGGTAGCGCGTGAGGATCTTCTCGACCGTGAACGCGTTGTAGGCGTTGATGAGGAACGCCATGCGCTGCGGCTTGCGTCCAGCCGTCGAACTCCGCCTGCGTCGACCTTCGACAGCGAGTCGAGGTAGGCCTTCAGCGCGGCGCGGTCCTGCGCGAAGCCGGCGTAGCGCAGCCTGCGAGGCCTTGCCGCCGTCGATCAGCGACGACGTGCTTCTTCAGCAGCGCGGTCCACGCCGTGTGCGAGTGGTCGAACTGCGCGAACGGCGCCGAGGGCGCCGACGCGAGAAGCAGATGGCGAGCAGCCTGGAATCATGCCTGTCCTCCAGTGGCCGGCCGCGCGATCCGGACCTCCGCGCCGATGCGGGCGATCCGCCACTGCGCATCCAGGCGTGGAAGCGCTCGACCCACTGCAGCAGCCCCTGCGGCGCGTGCGCCCGCTTCCACACGCCGGCGGCGTACTTGTTGGCTTCGGCGAAGCGTCGGATAGATGTGGATCGTGCCGAGGATCTTGTTCAGGCCGATGCCGTGGCTGCATCGCCGCGACGTACTCGACGATCAGGTCGCCGGCGTGCTCGCCGACGATGGTGACGCCGAGGATCTTGTCCTTGCCGGGCACGGTGAGCACCTTGACCAGGCCGTGCGCGCCTCGCCGTCGGCGATCGCGCGATCGAGGTCGTCGATGCCGTAGGTCGTGACCTCGTAGGCGATGCCCTTCTCCTTCGCCTCGGTCTCGTTCAGGCCGACGCGCGCCACCTCGGGGTCGGTGAACGTCGCCCACGGGATCACCGAGTAGTCGACGCGGAACTTCCTGAAGCGCGCCGAAGAGCGCGTTCACCGCCGCAGTACCACGCCTGGTGCGCGGCGGTGTGCGTGAACTGGTAGGGCCCCGCGACGTCGCCGCAGGCGTAGATGTTCGGGTAGACGGTCTGCAGGTACTCGTTCGGTCTCCACCGTGCGCTGCTTCGTGACCGGGATGCCGAGCTCCTCGAGCCCGTAGCCCTGCGTGTTGGCGCGACGCGCCCGACCGCGCACGAGCAGCTCGTCGAACGCGATGCGCGATGTCCTTGCCGTCGTGCTCGGCGACCAGGATCTTCTCGCCGTTCTCGACCTGGAACGCCTTCGCCTTGTGCTCGACGAGCACGTCGATGCCTTCCTGGCGGAAGCGCTGCGCGACCATCTCGCGAGACCTCCGGGTCCTCGCGGATCAGGATGCGCGGCAGCATCTCGACCTGCGTCACCTGCGAGCCCAGGCGCGCGAAGCACTGCGCCAGCTCGCGAGCCGATCGGTCCGCCGCCAGCACCACCAGCCGCTGCGGCAGCTCGCGCAGGTCCCAGACGGTGTCGGAGGTGACGTAGCCGACCTCCTCGATGCCCGGAATCGGCGGCACGAACGGCCGCGCGCCGGCGGCGATCACGATGCGCGCGTGGTCAGCGTCTGCGTCGCGCCGTCGGCGCGTGCGACTTCCACGCTCCAGGGCGAGGTGATCTTCGCCTCGCCCTGCAGGCACTCGACGCCGAGCCCGGTGTAGCGCTCGACCGAATCGTGCGGCTCGATCGTCCTCACCACGCGCTGCACGCGCTCCATCACGTCGGCGAAATCGAACTCGGCGCGACGCGACTGCGGATGCCGAACTCCTGCGCGCGCCTGATCTGCGACAGCAGCTTCGCGGTGCGGATCAGCGCCTTCGACGGCACGCAGCCGGTGTTGAGGCAGTCGCCGCCCATCTTGTGCTTCTCGACCAGCGTCACCTTCGCCTTCACCGCCGCGGCGATGTAGGCGGACACCAGGCCCGCCGAGCCGGCGCCGATCACGACCAGGTTGCGGTCGAACGTCGCCGGCCGCGTCCACCGCGCGTAGACCTTGCGCGCCTTGAGCGCGTCGAGCGATCTTCTTGGCGACCAGCGGGAAGAGGCCGAGCAGCACGAACGAGCCGATCAGCCCCGGCGACACGAGCCCGGCGAGCGAAGTGATCTGCGCGAGCTGCGTGCCGGCGTAGACGTAGACGATCGTGCCGGCGAGCATGCCGACCTGGCTCACCCAGTAGAAGGTCCAGCGTGCGATCGGCGTGAGGCCCATCACCAGGTTGATCGACGAAGAACGGGAACGCGGGCACCAGGCGCAGCGCGAAGAGGTAGAACGCGCCCTCCCTCTCGACGCCGTCGTTGATCGGGCTTCAGCTTGTCGCCGAACTTCCCCTGCACCCAGTCGCGCAGCAGGAAGCGCGACGGCGAGGAAGGCGAGCGTCGCGCCGATCGTGGAGGCGAACGAGACGATCACCGTGCCCCACAGCAGCCCGAAGATCGCGCCGCCGGCGAGCGTCATGATCGCCGCGCCCGGCAGCGAGAGCCCGGTCACCGCGACGTAGATCGCGAAGTAGATCGCCGCCGTCTGCAGCGGATGCGCCTGGTAGTAGGCGTCGATCGCCGCCTGCTGCGGCTTGAAGTACTCGAGGGTGAAGTACTGCTTGAGGTCGAAGGCGAAGAACGCCGCGATCAGCGCGACGAGGACGATCAGCAGGACGACACGGCTCTTGCTCATGGCGAGCCCTCCGGGACCGCGCGTTCAGGCGACTACGGTTTGTCGCTTTGCAGCGTCGGAGCTTACCGCGCTGCGCACCGCCTGCTCCGATTCGTACGAGGGCCGTCCACGATGCGGCGCCGATACGAGGCCGACGCGGGCGAGCCCTCGGGCCAGCGCGCGTCGAACCGCTCGAGCCAGGCGGCGTGATCGTAGCGAACGGCGAGCGCCTCCACGTAGATCGCGCCGAGCCGCTCGCCGTAGAGCGCATCGCCGTGCGGCTGCACCGAGATGCGCGTGACCAGCCCATAACGCGTGCCGCGAAAGTTGGGCATGCCGGCCGCGCCGTTGTTGGCGATCAGCCGCCGTCCGTCGGGGAGGCCGATCGGCGGAACACCGGCAGGCAGGTATGGCTCGACGCGAACGCGCGCACGCCCGCTTCTGCAAAGGCGCCGGCTACGTGCGCCGGATCGTCCAGCAATCGCTCCTGCGAAAAACCCCAGCCCGCGAGCGACGACGCATCGCCGTGCACGAGCGCGATCGCGCTCTCCGCCAACGGATGCCACCGCATGCATCGGCAGGGCGCCGAGGCGCGCGCGCAGCTCGGGAAACCCGCGTGCGGTCGCCCGCAGCGTCGCGAGGATCGCGTTCGACCGGGCCACCTCGGCGTCGCCGACCCAGTCCGGGTAGGCGCAGCCGCAGCCAGCCGCGTCGTCGTCGCTCGCGAGCTCCGTCTCGACGTTGCCGCGCAGCGCGAAATGCTCGAGCACCCGCGCGTTGAGCGCGGCGAAGTCGTCGGGCGCGACGTCGAACCAGTTGAAGTCGCCGTTGAAGACCAGCGACGGCGCGACCGGCTCCGCGGCGGCGAGGGCGAGAATCGCGTCGAGCGCGAACGGATTGCCGTAGAGCCCGCCGATCGCGTAGACCGTCTCCGATTCGATCTCGGCGGCGCGGCGGAAGACGGACGGTGAATAGCCGTACGTGACGGGGCAGCTTCGTCCGGGCGCGGACACGAGTCAGGCGCCCAGCGCGCCGCCGCAGCTCGAGCCTTGACCCGCCGTACAGCCGAAGCAGTGCTCGGCGACGGCGATCGGACGGCCCGCGAGGTCGCGTCCGACGAGATCGGCGAGGCGCGTGCGCAGCCGGCCCGCTGCGGCGAGCGGCAGCCCGAGCATCTGGTTGAAGTCGCAGTCGTAGACGTAGCCCTGCCAGTCCACCGACAGCAGCGTGCGGCACATTACGCGCGCGAGGTTCTCGTCACGGTGGCTCTCGCGCAGCAGGCGCATGTAGGCGTTGAACTGCCCTTTCGAGATCAGCGTGGAGCCGAACCGCGCGATCGGCATGTTCGCGAGCGTGTACAGGCGCGTGAACACGACGCCGTAGTTGGCCCGCAGATGAGCCCGGTAAGCATCCTCCAGCGGCGCCTGCACCGGCGGCAGGGCC
Organism: uncultured beta proteobacterium; assembly: GCA_963747775.1. Taxonomy (GTDB): domain Bacteria; phylum Pseudomonadota; class Gammaproteobacteria; order Burkholderiales; family SG8-39; genus JAGVSZ01. The sequence goes on along the minus strand of CAVVGT010000006.1, from coordinate 122,215 downwards.
GGGCCCTGCGGGTTGTAGACCAGGCTCAGCTCGAGCCCGCTGTCGGCGCGCGCGTACCCGAGCGCGTTCAGCCTGCGCAGTCCCTCGATGCTCGCGCCGAACACGCCTTTGCCGCGCTGGCGGTCGACGTTGTCCTCGAGGTAGCAGGGCAGCGACGCGATCACTTCCACCCGCTGGGCGGCGAGGAAGTCGGCGAGATCCTCGTGGCCCCGCTCGCCCAGGATCGTCAGATTGCAGCGGTCCATGACGTGCACGCCCAGCCTGCGCGCCTCAACGACGAGGTGCCGAAAGTGCGGATTGAGCTCGGGCGCGCCGCCGGTGATGTCCAGTCGCCGCGCCGCCGAGTTGCGCAGGAACGCGAGCACCGCCTCGACGACCTCGCGGCCCATCTCCTCGGTGCGATGCGGGCCCGCGTTGACGTGGCAATGGACGCAGGACTGGTTGCACCGGTAGCCGACGTTGACCTGCAGCGTCTCGAGCCGGCCTCGAGCGATCGCAGGGAAGTCGGAATCCCGGAGGAGCGGAAGGGTCGCGTGCACGCGTTCTCCTGGTTGTCAACGCACCGGATTGAAAAACGAACGCGCCCGGATCGGCAGGCGCAGTTCGAAACATAGCAGAATGACGATGCATCGCAGCAAGCTGCGAAACACGCCCATCTGCACGAACTTGCGCGAGTCGGTCACGACGGCGTCGGCAACCAGCGTTGGTCGCTCGAGCGCGACCAGCCTTTCACTGAAAATGACGTCTTCGAGGATTTCCACGTCCGGGAAGTGGCCAAGCCGCTCGAACAGCGCCCGGCGCACGAACATCGCCTGGTCGCCGTACATGACCCCGGTCCGTGCGCAGCGGAAGTTGTGCAGCCAGGAAACCAGCCGCAACCGCCAGTCCGCGCCCGAGAACTGCTGCCGGAAGCAGCCCGCGCCGACGTCTGCCGGCAGGGCCGCGATCCGGGCAAGCGCCCCCCGAGGCAGCAGGGTATCGGCATGCAGGAACAGGAGCCACTCGCCGCGCGCGACCCGCGCACCGGCATTCATTTGCGCCGCGCGGCCGCGCGGCGCGACCACCAGCCGGACACGGGGATCCGTGCCGGCGATTGTCCGCGTCGCGTCGGTACTCCCGCCGTCGACGACGATGACCTCGAAGCCCTGCGCCTGCGCACCGACGCGCGCGAGCGTCGCGGGCAACGCCTTCTCTTCGTTCAGCGCCGGAATGACGATTGAAATCACGGTCGCTTCCCCGTCCTCCGTTACGCGCCGCAGCCGGTTTCGGATGCGCCCCGAGGCTGCATCCAATCGGCAGCCCGGGCCGTACAGCGCTGACGACGATTCCTCTCCCTGAACCGTCGTCTCGTCAGCGGCCGCCGCGCGCCTCCCCCGCCGCGGCGGCCGGCTGGCGCCTCTGAGCGTCTTCGGCCCCGTCGAATCGGGGCCGTTTTTTGATCCATGCAAATCGGTGCGAAGGGCGGGAGCGCGGGGCGGAACGCGCAGACTCGCATGCTATATTTTGCCGACCATGGGCCACCGCCTCTCGAAGATCACGACGCGCACCGGCGACGCGGGCGAGACCGGCCTCGCCGACGGCTCGCGCGTCGCGAAGGACAACGCTCGCATCGTCGCCCTGGGCGAGGTGGACGAACTGAACTCGATGATCGGCGTGTTGCTCGCCGAAGAGATGCCCGCGGCTGTGCGCGACGCGCTCGTCGAAGTACAGCACGATCTGTTCGATCTCGGCGGCGAGATGGCGATCCCCGGCCACTCCATGGTGACCGACGCGCAGGTGGCGCATCTGGAGATATTGACCGAGACCTTCAACGCCGATCTCGCGCCGCTCAAGGAGTTCATCCTCCCCGCCGGCTCGCGCGCCGCCGCGCTCGCGCACCTCGCGCGCACCGTCTGCCGGCGCGCGGAGCGATCCGTCGTCGCGCTCGCTCGCACCGACAAGGTCACCGGCAATTCGCGCGTGTTTCTGAACCGGCTATCGGACCTGCTCTTCGTGCTCGGGCGCGTGCTCAACCGCGCCGCGGGCGGTTCGGACGTCCTCTGGCGGCGCGATCGTTGATCCGGGTGCAGGCCCGCACCATGGACCCGGCCCAGAACAAACTGCTCGAGAACCTGCTCGAGGCGTGCGCGCGGCGCGACCAGGGGGCATTTGCCCGCCTTTATCAGGTGACGGCGCCGAAACTGTTCGGCGTGGCCGTCCGTATATTGCGTCGGGAGGACTGGGCGGAGGAGGTCCTTCAGGATTGCTACGTGAGCATCTGGAACAATGCCGGCCGCTACTCGGCGGGACTCTCGGCGCCGATGACGTGGATGACCAGCATCGTCCGGAACCGGTGCCTCGACGGGTTGCGGCGGCCGAACCTGGAAGTGGTGCTGCAGCGTCCGGATGGGGACGGCGACGACCCGCTGGAGGCGATCGCATCGGAGGCGCCGGGCCCGCTGGAGGATCTGGCCCGGTCGGCGGACGCGAAAGCGCTCGCCGCATGCCTCGGCCGGCTGGAGGCGAAGCAGCGCCAAGCGATCATGCTCGCCTTCTACGACGGGCTCTCGCATTCGGAGCTGGCGAGCCACATGCGCCAGCCGCTCGGGACGGTGAAGACCTGGGTCCGCAGAGGCCTGGAGAAGCTCAAAGGCTGCCTCGGCAGCCCGTGAACGGGGACGGATGAGGTACCGGAACAAGCCGGCGTTGCAGGATCGACTCGCGGCCGAGTACGCGCTCGGCACGCTGCGCGGTCGCGCCCGCGTGCGTTTCCAGGCCTGGATGCGCGAGGACGCGGCGCTGCGCCGTTCGGTCACCGAATGGGAGCAGCGCCTCGCGCCGATGGCGGCGGGCGTTGCGGAAGTCGCACCGCCACGCCGCGTGTGGCAGGGGATCGAAACCCGACTCGGTGCGCCCGCTATGGTGCGGACGGCGTCCGCCTCCGCCCCGGCGCAGCCCGCCGCCGCCGCGAAAAGCGGCGGGTTCTGGGAGAGCATCGCGTTCTGGCGCGGCTGGGGGCTGGTCGTGACCGGTTGCGCCGCGGCGCTGATCGCCGCCCTGGCGCTGCAGAAGCCGCAGGTCGTCGAAGTTCCGGTCGAGAAGCTCGTCGAGAGCACGCGCATGCAGCCCTCATACGTCGCGGTGCTGCGCGACAAGAGCGGCAAGGCCGTGTTCGTCGCGTACGCCGGACGCAAATCGGACGAACTGTGGGTGAAACGCATCGGCATGGAGGCCGAGCCGCCCGAACACGGCTACGAGCTTTGGGGTCTTTACGGCAAGGAGGGCACCGCGCCGAAGCTGCTCGGCATGCTGCCCAAGGACGACAAGGCCACGATCAAGCTCGCGGCGGTCGCCGACGAGTCGCTCAGGGACTTTCCCGCGCTCGCCATCACCCTCGAGCCGGCGCGCGGCTCGGGCGGTGCGCCCACCGGCCCGGTCATGGCCTCGGGCGACTGCTTCAAGTTCTGGTAGGCACCGCATCACGCTGCCCGGCCGATCATGCGTCGCGCGGAGGCACTATTCCGCGCGGCGAACGCCGCGTCGCAGTACCATCGGCCCGATACGAAACAGGGACTTGCATGCGCTTCTTCTCGCAGAATGTCCTGGCGGCGGCACTCCTCGCCTGCGCCTGCACGGGCAGCGTCTCGGCGCAGGGCAGCACCGCGTCGGCACCGAAGGCGGGCGACGAAGCGCCTACGGGCTCGACGGGTCGCGGCACGCTGGTGCTCGGGGCCGACCAGAAGGTTTTCAAGCCCTGCGGCGCCGATCGTGAGTTCTGGGTAAACGACGCCACCGGGGGTGATCTCGCGCAGGTCTACGACAAGCTTGCGGGCGGCCCGGGCAAGCCGCTGTTCGTCGACGTGCGCGGCCTGCTCGATCAGCCGCCGAAGACCGGCGCGGGATCCACCTATCCGCGCGTGCTCAGGATCGTCGAGCTCCGGCGCGCCGATCCGGCCGGTGCCGGGTGTCGCGAGAACCTCCGCTACTTCGAGCTGCGCGCCTGGGGCGATGAACCGTTCTGGCGGGTCGACGTCTCGCGCAGCGGCATCATCTGGTCGTCCTACGGCGCACCGTCGAGCGTCGCGTTCCCGTACGGCCCGCCGCGCCGCGACGGCGCTGCGATCCACTATGCCGCGGTCCGGGAGAGTGCCCCGCGTCACGAGCTCGAGCTCCTGATGAAGCCCGGCCGGTGCACCGATCCGCGCACCGGCGCGGTGACCTGGCTGAGCGTCGAGGCCCGCCTCGACGGCCGCACGTTGCGCGGCTGTGCCTACGAGGGCGAGCGCACCCAATAGCGCCGCGCCCGGTGCGCCGCACCGGGCGCCTGTCATGACAATGACATGCCGTTCGGCGCGCCCCGCCCGCCGTCCGTCGGAATGCGCCCGCGCACGCTCGCCGAGAGGTACGAGTGCCGCGCCGCGGGCCGCCCCGGCGCCTAGCATGCCTGCATCGCAATCCAGCTGCGCCCCGACCCCGGGCGCGCGATGACGACACCGAACATGGCGCTCGAATGGCTCGCACTCGGCCTCGCCGCACTCGCGGCGGCGGGCGGCTGCGCGTGGCTCTTGCGCCAGCGCCGGGCCGTACCGCTCGACCCGGGCGTGGCGGCGCGCAAGCGCGAGCGGCGCGCGCGCGCTCTGGGCTGGGTCTACGACGAGACCGTCACCGGCGACACGCAGTTCACGCTGCGCGGCGAGGAAGCGGGAATGAAATGGAAGCTCCGCTACCGCGCCGACCTCACCCGTCCCGACGGGCGTCCGACCCTGACCTGGGCCACCCGCAGCGTGCAGGGCGGTGCGACCGAGCTGCGCGTGATCGGGCGCGCGCGCTACGAACGCGGCAAGGCGAACTTCGAGCCGATGCTCGAGAAGCTGTCGAGCCTGATCCTCAGCCCGCGCGACATCGCCGCGGCGCAGGCGCGCGCCGAGTTCGTCGAGCGCACCGCGCCGGCCGAGGTCGGCTCGGAGCCGTTCCGCGACAAGTTCACGGTCCTGGCGCGCAATAATCGCCTGGCGCGCGCGCTCTTCGACGCGAAGACCGAGGCAGGCCTCGCGAAGTGGCCCGGCGGCGGCGCCGACGAACGGCTCTCGATCTGGCTCGACTGGCAGGGGCTGCGCATCGACCTCGAAACGACGCAACCGCAGATGGCCGAGATCGAGCACCTCGTCGCGTTCGGCCTTGCGATCGCGGCGAAGTTCCGGCGCCACGCCGCCTCGCCCGGCGTGACCGTCTTCATGGAAGAAACCCAGCCGGGCGGCGCATAAGCGCCGCAGCCCGGCTGCGCCCGAGCGCTTTGGGCCCGCCGGGCGCTTTGGGCCCGGGGCGGGGCCCGAGGAACGCCGAGTCCCCGAGTACCATCGCGCGATGCCGATGCCGTCGCGCCGCGCACGCCGCTTCCTCCTTCTCGCATTCCTCGTATTGCTCGCCGTCGCGATTGCGGTGCCGGCGTACCGCGTCGCTTTGATTGGCGCAGGGTTCGCGGCGAAGAACGTGTGCTCGGCGGTGTTCGTCTCCGGCCGCGCGCCGCAGGATGCCGTGGACGATCTGCGCGCCTATCGCTCCGCCGCGCTCGAGCATGTCCGCGTCGTGGTGGAGCGCGACCGACGGACCGCGACCGGCTCGATGTTCGGGTTTGCGCGGCGCGAAGCCGTCTATCGCGAGGGCCTCGGCTGCGCGCTCGCAATCGGCGCGACCGCGGAGAGGTTGCAGGAGGCGGCCTTGCCCGCGCGTAGCGACACCCGTGCGGTCGCCTCCTGGCCGGAGGGCGACGCGGACGAAGCGCCGCCGCCGAGCGCCACGCTCGGGCGCGTGCTCGACGAAGCGTTCGCGGAAGACGCGGGCGCGCCGCTGAAGCGCACGCGCGCGGTGATCGTGGCTCGCGCGAGCGCCCTCGTCGCCGAGCGCTACGCGCCCGGGTTCTCGCGCGACACGCCGCTTCCCGGCTGGTCGATGGCGAAGAGCGTGGCCGCGACGCTCGCCGGCGTACTCACGGTGGAAGGCAAGCTCGCGCCGGAACGCCCGGTGCGGCTCGCCGCGTGGAGCGCCGCCGACGATCCACGCGCCGCAATCACGTGGGCGCAGCTCCTGCGCATGTCGAGCGGACTGGAGTTCGACGAGACCTACGCGAACCCCCTGTCCGATGTCGTCTACATGCTGTTCGGCACCGGCGATGCCGCCGGCTTCGCCGCCGCCAAGCCGCTGGCGCATCCGCCCGGCACGCGCTTCGCCTATGCGAGCGGCACCACGAACGTCCTGATGCAGGCGATGCGCGAGGCGCTCGCCGACGACCGTGCGTACCTCGCGCTCCCGCGGCGTGCGCTGTTCGACCGCATCGGCATGAGGAGCGCGCTCATCGAGGCGGACGCGACCGGGACCCTGGTGGGCTCGTCGCTGATGTTCGCCACCGCGCGCGATTGGGCGCGCTTTGGCCTGCTCGCGCTGCGCGACGGAACTTGGAACGGTCGCCGGATCCTGCCGGCGGGCTGGATGCGCTTCACGACCACGCCGGCCCCCGCCGCGCCCGAGGGCGAGTACGCGGCGCACTGGTGGCTCAAGCTGCGCCCGAACCGCGGCGCCGGCGCCCGCGCACCGCTCTTGCCGCCGGATGCGTTCCACGCCGCCGGCCACGGCGGTCAGTACGTGACCGTGGTGCCGTCGCGCGACGTCGTGATCGTGCGGCTGGGTCACGCCGTCGACCGTGACGCGTGGGACCAGGACGCGTTCGCCGCGCGCGTGCTGGACGCGCTCGCACGCTGACGCACCTTCGCGCAGCGGCGCGCTCGGCCTGACGGTTCGCCTCCGGCACGGCCCGGTCCATGGGGTCGCGGTTGGTACACTGGGGCACCTCAATGGAATCCCGGTCCTCCCTCCTGCGCTACGCCTGGCTCTCGATCGCCGCGGCGCTCGTCACCATCTCGCTCAAGGGTGTCGCGTGGTGGATGACCGGGTCGGTCGGGCTCCTCTCCGATGCGCTGGAATCGTTCGTCAACCTCGCCGCGGCGATATTCACGCTCTACGCGCTGGCGATCGCCGCCCGGCCGCCCGACGAGGAGCACGCCTACGGCTACAGCAAGGCGGAATATTTCGCGAGCGGCTTCGAGGGCACGCTCATCTTCGTCGCCGCGGGTCTCATCGCGGCCGCGGCGTTCGAGCGGCTGCTGCATCCAAGATTGCTCGAGCACGTCGGCGCCGGGCTCGCGGTGAACGCCGCCGCCGCGGTGGTGAACGTCGTCGTCGCGCGCATCCTCCTCGCCACCGGGCGCGCGCACCGCTCGATCGCGCTCGAGGCCGACGCCCGCCATCTGCTCACCGACGTATGGACCTCGGCGGGAGTGATCGCCGGCGTCGCCGCGGTCGGCGCGACCGGCTGGCTGTGGCTCGATCCGGCACTCGCGCTCGCGGTGGCGGCGAACATTCTCTGGTCGGGATTCAAGCTCGTGCGGCGCTCGGCGCTGGGGCTGCTGGACCGCGCCCTGCCCGAGCCGGACCGGCGCGCGATCGACGCGGTGCTGGACGGCTATCGGGCGCAGGGGCTCGACTTTCACGCCCTGCGCACGCGCGAGGCGGCGGGCCGCTCGTTCGTCTCGCTGCACGTTCTGGTGCCGGGCGACTGGACCGTGCAGCGCGGACACGACACGGTGGAGGAGATCGAAGCGCGGATCCGCGCGGTGGTACCCGCGGCGACGGTGTTCACGCACCTCGAACCGCGCGACGATCCGGCGTCCTACCGCGACGTGAGGCTGGACCGCCGCGGCTGAGCGCGCGGGCGCGGCGCAAGCGCGACGCCGCTGCCGAGGCAATAGAGCCGGAAGGCGTTCCAGGCGACGAGCGCCCAGCCGACGTAATGCATGGCCCCTGCGGCAGAATGGCAACTAGTTGGTAATGCGAACCTTTCCCTGGGGACAGGCCAGTAGTAGACTTGGCCCGCATTTTTCGACGCGCCCTGGTATTGCACCGCGTCGATACCGAGCGCCGCAGCGGGATGCCGCCATGCGACGCGCGCCGGCTGGGGAGGTGGAGTGAAAGCGACGGACATCGGCAACCCCGATTACTTCCACAAGGTCGTTGACTGCCAGTGGGCCTGCCCGGCCCATACTCCCGTACCCGAATACATCCGGCTGATCGCCGCGGGCCGCTACGGCGACGCGTACCTGGTCAACTGGAAGTCAAACGTGTTCCCCGGCATTCTCGGGCGCACGTGCGACCGCCCGTGCGAGCCCGCCTGCCGGCGCGGCCGCGTGGAGGACGGCGAGTCCAAGGAGCCGGTCGCGATCTGCCGCCTGAAGCGCGTTGCGGCGGACCAGAAGGAGGACATCCGCCCGCGCCTCCCGAAGCCCGCTGCGCAGATGAACGGCAAGCGCGTCGCGTGCGTCGGCGCCGGCCCGGCCTCGCTCACGGTCGCGCGCGACCTGGCGCCGCTCGGCTACGAAGTCGTCGTGTTCGACGGCGACAACCGCGCGGGTGGGATGATCCGCAGCCAGATCCCGAAGTTCCGCCTCCCCGAGGAGGTGATCGACGAGGAGGTCGGCTACGTGCTCGACCTCGGCGTCGAGTTCCGCAGCGGCAGCTACGTCGGGTCGATGAAAGAACTGCTCGCCGAAAGCTGGGATGCGGTGTTCGTCGGCTGCGGCGCGCCGCGCGGCCGCGACCTCGAGATCCCGGGCCGCAAGGAAGCCGCCGCCCACATTCACATCGGCATCGACTGGCTCTCGAGCGTCTCGTTCGGGCACATCGACAAGATCGCCAAGCGGGTGATCGTCCTCGGCGGCGGCAACACCGCGATGGACTGCTGCCGCTCGGCGAAGCGCCTCGGCGGCGAGGACGTGAAGGTGATTGTCCGCTCGGGCTTCGAGGAGATGAAGGCGAGCCCGTGGGAGAAGGAGGACGCGATGCACGAGGGCATCCCGATCCTCAACTTCCTCGTGCCGAAGGCGTTCCTGCACGACAAAGGGACGCTCACCGGCATGACCTTCGAGAAGGTGCAGGCGGTGTACGACGCCAAAGGCCGCCGCAACCTCATTCCGACCGGCGAGCCGGACCAGACGTTCGAGTGCGACGCGGTGCTCGTCGCGGTCGGCCAGGAGAACGCGTTTCCCTGGATCGAGCGCGAGGTCGGCATCGAGTTCGACAAGTGGGGCATGCCGAAGCTCGACGCCGAGACCCTGCAGTCGACGCTGCCGCACGTCTTCTTCGGCGGCGATGCGGCGCTCGGACCGAAGAACATCATCTGGGCGGTCGCGCACGGCCACGACGCCGCGATCTCGATCGACCGGCATTGCCACGGCGAGGACGTCGCGGTGCGCCCGCCGCCGATGGTGAACCTCCTCTCGCAGAAGATGGGCATCCACGAGTGGAGCTACGACAACGACATCGCGCTCGACCGGCGCTACAAGGTGCCGTGGCGGGACGTCAAGCAGACGCTCAAGAACATCAAGGTCGAAGTCGAGATGGGCTTCGACGCCAAGACCGCGTTCAAGGAGGCGCAGCGCTGCCTGAACTGCGACGTGCAGACGGTGTTCACGTCCAAGCTCTGCATCGAATGCGATGCGTGCGTCGACATCTGTCCGATGGACTGCATCACCTTCACCGCGGACGGCGACGAGCAGGACCTGCGCGGACGGCTGCGCGCCCCGGCGACCGACCTGACGCAAGACCTCTACGTCGCCAGCGGGCTCAAGACCGGCCGGGTCATGGTGAAGGACGAGGACGTCTGCCTGCACTGCGGCCTGTGCGCGGAGCGCTGTCCGACCGGCGCATGGGACATGCAGAAGTTCCTGCTCGACCTGACCCCGGCCGGCCACGGCTGCCGCGACCGGCGGCCGCCCGTGCGCAAGGTGGCCTGAGGCGGGCGACGGCGGGCCGGATGAGGGGCCATCGATGAACGCGCCAATCTCCGCGAGCCGGATCGCCCCGACCGCCGGCACGGGCATCGACGCCGACGAGCGGGCGCTGCGCGTGCAGCTCGCGGCCGCGTACCGGATCGCCGACCATCTCGGCTGGTCGGAGCTGATCTACACGCATGTCTCCCTGCGCGTTCCGGGGCCCGAGCACCACTTCCTGATCAATCCCTACGGCCTGCGCTTCGACGAGGTCACCGCGTCGAACCTCGTCAAGATCGACGCGGACGGCAAGACGGTCGGCGCGAGCGCGCACAAGGCGAACGAGGCCGGCTTCGTGATCCACAGCGCGGTGCACCTGGCGCGCGCGGACGCGCAATGCGTCTTCCATACGCACACGCTGGCGGGAATGGGGGTGTCGGCGCAAGCGGGCGGGCTGCTGCCGATCCACATGTATTCGCACAATTTCTACGGCCGCATCGCCTACCACGACTTCGAAGGCCCGAGCATGAATCTCGGCGAGCGCGAGCGGCTGGTGGCGAGCCTCGGCACCCAGACCGCGATGATCCTGCGCAATCACGGCCTGCTCACGGTCGGCCGGACGGTCGCCGAGGCCTTCATCCGCATGTGGCGACTCGAGCGCGCGTGCCAGGTTCAGATCGCAGCGCAAGCGGGCGGGCACCTCCACGTGCCGGGCAGGGATGTGTGCGAGCAGTCGGCCGCAATGGGGGACGACTTCCTCACCGACCGCGGCGCGCAGCCGCTCGGGCAGCTCGAGTTCGACGCGTTGGTGCGGTTGATCGACCGGAAAGACGCCTCCTACAGAAACTGAAAAACTGACACCGGGGAGTGAATGGCAACACCTATCGAGGCGGTCAACGACTTCGTCGTCAAGTTCGCCAACGTCAACGGCTCCGGTTCGGCCTCCGCGAATACGCTGTTCGCGAAATCGATCCTGCGCATGGGCGTGCCGGTCAGCCCGCGCAACATCTTCCCGTCCAACATCCAGGGCCTGCCCACCTGGTACGAGGTGCGCGTCTCCGAGCGCGGCTGGCTCGGTCGGCGCGGCGGCGTCGACCTGATGGTCGCGATGAATCCGCAGACCTGGGACAAGGACGTGGCCGAGATCGAGCCCGGCGGCTATCTCTTCTACGACTCGACCAAGCCGCTGCCGACGCGCAAGTTCCGCGACGACGTCACCGTCGTCGGCATGCCGCTCACCGAGATCTGCAACGATGCCTACAGCGATCCGCGCCAGCGCCAGCTCTTCAAGAACATCATCTACGTGGGCGCGCTGTCGGCGCTGCTCGACATCGACGTCGACGAGGTCGAGAAGCTGATCGGCGAGCAGTACAAGGGCAAGGAGAAGCTGCTCAAGCCGAACGTGCAAGGCCCTGCAGATGGGGCGCGACTACGCACGCGACAACCTGCAGTGCCCGATCGGCCTGCGCGTGAAGCGCGCCGATGCCGTGGGCAAGAAGATCTTCATCGAGGGCAACAACGCCGCGGCGCTGGGCTGCGTGTACGGCGGCGCCACGGTCGCGGCGTGGTATCCGATCACGCCGTCGTCGTCGGTCGCGGAGGCGTTCGCGAAGCCACTGCCGCAAGTTCCGGCACGATCCGGACACCGGCAAGGCGCGCTACGCGATCGTGCAGGCCGAGGACGAGCTCGCCTCGATCGGCATGGTGATCGGTGCCGGCGTGGAACGGCGCGCGCGCCTTCACGTGCACCTCGGGGCCCGGCATCTCGCTCATGCAGGAGTTCATCGGGCTCGCGTACTTCGCCGAGATCCCGGCGGTGATCGTCGACGTGCAGCGCGCCGGTCCCTCGACCGGCATGCCGACGCGCACGCAGCAGTCCGACGTGCTCGTCTGCGCCTACGCCTCGCACGGCGACACCAAGCACGTGCTGCTCTTCCCGGAGGATCCGAAGGAGGGCTTCGAGATGGCGGCGCAGTCGTTCGACCTCGCCGACCGCCTGCAGACGCCGGTCTTCGTGCTGTACGACCTCGACATCGGCATGAACGAGCGCCTGTGCGAGCCGCTCGCCTGGGACGACGCGCAGCGCTACGACCGCGGCAAGGTGCTCTCGCACGAGGACCTCGAGGCCGGCAAGCGCTTCGGCCGCTACCTCGACCTCGACGGCGACGGCATCACGTATCGCACCTACCCCGGCACGCACCCGAAGCGCGGCTCCTTCTTCACCCGCGGCACGACCGCGACCGCTACGCCCGCTACACCGAGGACGGCAGCGCCTACGTGGACAACATGCAGCGGCTGCTGAGCAAGTTCGAGACCGCCAAGTAGCTGGTGCCGAAGCCGGTGCTGCACCGCGGCGGAGTACCCGGCGCGGTTCGGCGTGATCTACTACGGCTCGACGGCGCCGGCGATGGACGAGGCGCTCGCACAGCCTCGCAGCGCAGGGAATCTACGTCAATGCGCTGCGCGTGCGGGCGTTCCCGTTCCAGGACGAGATCGTCGACTTCGTCGCCTCCCACGACCAGGTGTTCGTGGTGGAACAGAACCGCGACGCCCAGCTGCGGACGCTGCTCGTGAACGACGCGGGGGTGAACCCGGCCAGCCTCGTCCCCGTCCTGCACTACGACGGCACGCCGATCACCGCGCGCTTCATCGCCGATGCGATCGCCGCGCGGCTGCGCAGCTCAACGTCCGGCCGATCCAGGGCGGGAAGGCCGCCTAGCGCAGTGTGGACGAAGGGGGATACCTCCCCCTTCAACCCCCTAAATCAGAGGAAGCTACGCTTCAATCGCCGATGACCTACCTCGCCAAGCCGAAGCTGCACCACCCCGACGCTGCCGAAGAACAAGCTCGGCTTCACGCGCCGCGACTACGAAGGCACGATCTCGACGCTGTGCGCCGGCTGCGGTCACGACTCGATCAGCGCCGCGATGATCCAGGCGTGCTTCGAGCTCGACGATCGAGCCGCACCGGGTCGCGAAGCTCTCCGGGATCGGCTGCTCGTCGAAGACGCCGACCTACTTCCTCGACAACTCGCACGGCTTCAACAGCGTGCACGGCCGCATGCCCTCGGTGCTCACCGGCGCGAACCTCGCCAACCGCGAGCTGATCTACCTGGGCGTGTCCGGCGACGGCGACTCGGCCTCGATCGGCCTGGGCCAGTTCGCGCACTGCATGCGCCGCGGCGTGAACATGATCTACATCGTCGAGAACAACGGCGTCTACGGCCTGACCAAGGGGCAGTTCTCGGCCACCGCCGACCGCGGCTCGAAGAGCAAGCGCGGCGCGATCAACACCGACGAGGCCATCGACCTGGTGCTGCTGGCGCTGCAGCTCGGCGCGACCTACGTGGCGCGCAGCTTCTCCGGCGACAAGGACCAGCTCGTTCCGCTCATCAAGGCGCGCGCTCGAGCACCAGCGGCGCCGCGTTCATCGACGTGATCACCCCGTGCGTGGCGTTCAACAACCACGACGGCTCGACCAAGAGCTACGACTACGTGCGCGAGCACAACGAGGCGGTGAACCACCTCGACGTGATCACCGTGCAACGCGGATCACGACGGAGTACGCGCCCGGCTCGGTGCGCGAGGTCACGCAGCACGACGGCTCGACGCATGCGGCTGCGCAAGATCGACGACAAGTACGATTCCGCCGACCGGATCGCCGCGATGAACTATCTCGCCGAGCGGCACGCGCAGGGGCAGATCGTGACCGGGCTGCTATACGTCGATCGCGAGCCCGAGGATCTGCACGCAAGCCTGAACACCGTGGCCGGCGTCGCTGAACCGGCTCGTCGAGCGCGAGCTCTGCCCCGGCTCGGCCGCGCTCGAGAAGTTCAACGCGTCCCTGCGCTGAGCCCCGCGGCGGCCGGCGGCCGCGCCAGCCATGCCCAGCAAAACCCCATCCACGCAGCGCCGGTCTCCGCCCCGCGCGGGGGCACCGCCTCTCTCCGGGCTGACCGCCTCCATCGTCGCCGCGCTGAAGGAGCGGATCATCGCCTGGGAGTATCCGCCCGAGCACCGCCTGACCGAGGAGGCGCTCTGCGCCGAATTCGGGGTCAGCCGGAGCCCGGTGCGCGAGGCGCTCCGCGCGCTGGTCACCGGCGGGTTCGTCGCGAAGTTGGCGAACCGCGGCTACGCGGTCCGCCAGCTCGACCTGCGGGAGATCGAGGAGCTGTACGACCTGCGTAAGGCTCTCGAGCTCTATGTCGTCGAACAGCTCGCACGCAACGGCGGCGCACGGCCCGAGGTGGCTGCGCTCCACCAGAGCTGGGGCAAGATTCTTGCCGGGCCGAAGCGCAAGGGCGAAGAGCTCGCCGCGCTGGACACGACCTTCCACGAGACGCTCGCCGCGGCGGCGGGCAACAGCATGCTGGTCGACCAGCTGCGGGCGATCAACGAGCGCCTGTTCATCTTCCGCATGCTGGACTTCGGGCAGCCGGATCGCCAGCAAACCACCTGCCGTCAGCACATGAAAGTCATCGAGCGCGTCCTGGCGGGCGACGCGTCGGGTGCGCGCGCGGCGATGGCGCGCAACATCGAAGACGGTCGCGCGAACGTCGACACGTCGATCAAGGAGGCCCTCGCGAGGGCCTTCGCGGTCGCGCGGCCGCGCGCCACCGGAGCGGGCGCGCCTCCCCGGCGCACCCGCCCCGCCTGACGTTCCCCCTCCCGCCTACTTCTACTTCTGGTCGGTCTTCGGCATGACGATATTGAGGAACATCGCCAGCAGGATTCCCATCACGATGCCGTCGGTCACCAGGATCCGCAGCGCCTGCGGGATCGCCTCGAACGCGCCGGGCGGCGCGGCCTGGATGCCGAGGCCGACCGCGAGCGACGCGGCCACGATGATTGCATCGCGCCGTGCGCGCATGTTGCTGCCGATGATGTCGATGCCGACGGAGGCGACCATGCCGAACATGAAGAGCAGCACCCCGCCCAGGACGGCCGCGGGCATGAGCGCAATAATCGCGCCGACCTTCGGCACCATCGCCATCACGACCAGGAAGAGGCCCCCGGCCGCGACCACGAACCGGCTGCCCACGCCGGTGAGCGAGATCACGCCGATGTTCTGCGAATAGGACGTCAGCGCCATCCCGCCGAACAGCGCGGATACCGTCGATCCGATGCCGTCGTTCGACACCGCGCCGCGGATGCGCCAGCTCTCGGCGGGCACGCCGGTGATGCGGCAGACCGCGAGCGTGTGTCCGGTGGTCTCCACCGCGGTGGCGAAAAAGCAGACGATCACCGCGATCAGGCCCACGAGCGGGGGCCACGCCAGGCCGCCGTACGGAAACGGCTGCGGAATCGCGAGCCAGCTCGCATCGGCCACCGTCTGGAAGTTGAGCAGGCCGAGCGCCGCGGAGATGAAGTAGCCGATCACCATGGTGATGAAGAGCGATAGCGCGCGCACGAAACCGGTCGCGAACCGGCTGATCACCAGGATGAGGACGATCATCAGCGCGGCGAGTCCGAGGGTGAGCGGCTTGCCGAACGCGGGCGTGTTGGCCCCGGTGGCGACGCTGATGCCGATCTTCATCAGCCCGGTGCCGATGAGGACGATCGTGGTGCCGGTCACGATGGGCGGAAAGAACCGGTGCAGCCTGCCGATCAGCGGGCTCCACGCGAACTGCACCAGGCCGCCGATCATCAGTGCGGTCATCGCGGCGGCCAGGCCGGCCTCTTTGGAGATCGCGACCATGGGCCCGATGAAGATGTAGAACACGCCCATCACGATCGGCAGCCGCGGCCCGACGAAGCTCACCCCCAGCGCCGAGACCATCGTGGCGAGCCCGCAGCCGATCATCGTGCCGGTCACCATCACGATGCGGGTCTCGGCCGGAAGCTCGAGCAGCCGCGCGACGATGAGCGGCCCGCCGACCATCGCGGTGAACATGACCAGCACGTGCTGGATCCCGAACAGCGCGGTCTTGACCGGCCCGGGATAGTCGTTGAGCTGCAGTTCGAGCTTGGTGAATCCGCGATCGTCCGGCGCGCCCGGCGCCGCATGATCGTGTCCTGCAACGGCGTTGCTCATGGTCCCCCCTCCTGGTTGTCGCCGAGCAACGCGCTCAGCTCTTCTTCGGATCTACGTAAGTGCGCCAGCTGCCGAGCGCCGAGATGTCCTGGGCGCCGACCGCGGCATGGCTTTCGCAGAGGAACCCGCGCACCTGTTCGCCGTCCTCGAGCTCGACCGTGCCGATCCCCAAGGGCGGTGGAATGCCGTCGACGAAGCTCCCGACGGTCTCGGTCGGAAGCGCCCACACTTCGACGTCGATCGAATGGCCGCCTGCCTCGGCGCGCAGAAGGCCCGGCCGGGGCGGCGAAAACGCGTTCAAGGCGAACAGCCGATAGCGCGCGGCAGTCCGGCACCGCCGCACGAGGCGCCCGCCGCGCTCGGTGAGCTGATGATTCAGCGGCAGGCCGGACATGTGCGCGCCACACACCGCGAGCCGCACGACGGGTAACCGCAGGCGCTCCTGTGGTGCGGGGGGCGGCGGCGGCGGGAGCGTGGCGCGGGTCGCGCCGAGCCGCTGGACGAGCCGGGCGTGGAGCGCTGCGCCGAGAGCGCTCAGGGCTCTGTCGGTGAAGGCCGGCGCCGCGAGCGTGATGCCGAACGGCAGTCCGTCCGCCTGGAACCCTGCCGGCACGGCGATCGCCGCGAGGTCCAGCAGGTTCATGAAATTGGTGTAGTAACCGAGATTCGTATTGAGGCTGATCGGACTCGCGTTCACCGCGTCGATCGTGTAGGCCGTGCCGGCCGTCGGCGTGAGCAGCACGTCGATCGACTGCCAGACGGGCTCGACCTGTCGGCGCAGCGCCTGAAGGCGATACTCCGCCGCAAAGTAGTCGGCGGCGGCGAACTTCGCCGCGCTCCCGATGATCTCCCGCGTGACCGGAAAGAGCGCTTCCGGTCGGCGGTCGAAGAACTCGCGGATCGCGACATAGCGCTCGGCGACCCAAGGTCCGCCGTAGAGCAGGCGCGCCGTTTCGAGGAACGGCGCGAAGTCGATCCGGACCGGCGTGGCGCCCTGCCCGACCAGCTCGTCTACCGCCGCCCGGAACAGCCGCTCGGCCTCGCCATTGCCGAAGAACTCGAGCTGCTCCTCGCGCGGAATACCGATGCGGCACTCGGCGAGCGATGCCGGGAGCGGGCGCGCCGCGACCGAGCGCCGCGCGAACGGATCGGCCGGATCGAACCCGGCCGCGACCCCGAGCACCGCCTCGGTATCGTCTGCGGTCAGGGCGAAGATCGAGACGCAGTCGAGCGATCGGCACGCCGGCACCACGCCGCGCGCGCTGAGGAGGCCGCGCGTCGGCTTGAGCCCGACGATGTTGTTGAACGCCGCCGGGCACGCGTCCCGACCCGGCGGTGTCGGTGCCGAGCGCGAAGCTGACCAGGCCGGCCGCGACGGCGACCGCCGACCCGGAGCTCGAGCCGCCGGAGATGTAGCGCGCATCGAACGACGTTCGCGCACGCCCCGTAGGGCGACCGCGTTCCGACCAGGCCGGTGGCGAACTGGTCGAGGTTCGTCTTGCCGATCAGGATCGCGCCGGCGTCGAGCAGGCGCTGGACGACCGGCGCCGACTCCGACGGGGTGTAGGCGAAGTCCGGGCACGCCGGCCGTGGTCGGCTCGCCGGCGCAGTCGATGTTGTCCTTGATGGCGAAAGGCACGCCGTACAGCGGAAGAGCGCCAGGTTCGAGGCGCTCGAGCCCAGCCGCGCGCGCTTGCAACGCCCCGCGCGGGGTGAGCCGGATCCAGACCTTGTCGTCGCCGCGCGCCGCGATCCGTTCGAGGACGCCGGCGACGACATCGCGCGGACGCACGGCGCCGGCGCGGAGACGCGCCCCCAGCGTCTGCAGATCGAGACTGTCGTCCGCGCCGAGCATCGGTGTCTCCTCCGCCGACAATCTTGCATACAAAGTGGACTTACACTAGCATCGTTCCGGTACCCGGGCAAGCCGCCAGTCGCGGCGCACATTTGCGAGGAAGAAGGGCGATGCCGCACGCGACGCGAGTGGTCCGCAACCTCTACCGCGACTCGGTCTCGCTCATGCAGCTCGCGGATGCCGTGTCGAAGCTCTCCGGCGTCGAGCAGGCCTCGGTCCTGATGGCGTCCGAAGCGAACCTCGGCCTGATGCGCGATGCCGGGCTCGTGACCCGGCCGGTGGACGCCGGGCCGAACGACCTTCTGATTGCCGTCCGTGCGAAGAGCGAAGCGGCGCTCGCGGCGGCGCTCGCGCATGCCGAGCACGCTCTCAAGGAAGAACCGCGCGCAAGCGCGAGTGGCGGCCCCGCGGAGTTGCCGCCGCGCTCGATCGAGATGGCGCTCGCCGCCGCGTCGGGCGCGAACCTCGCGCTGATCTCCACGCCGGGCGAGTACGCGGCGGCAGAGGCGATGAAGGCCTTGCGGCTCGGGCTGCACGTCATGCTCTTCAGCGACAACGTGGCCATCGAGGATGAGGTCGCGCTCAAGTCGTTCGCACGCAACCGCAACCTGCTCGTCATGGGGCCCGACTGCGGCACGGCGATTCTCAATGGGGTTCCGCTCGCGTTCGCGAACGTCGTCCGGCGCGGCCCGATCGGCCTGGTCGGCGCGTCCGGCACCGGGCTGCAGCAGGTCAGCTCGCTCGTCGACCGACTCGGGCTGGGCGTATCGCAGGCGATCGGCACCGGAAGCCACGACCTGCATGACGCAATAGGCGGCATCACAATGCTGCAGGGGATCGAGTGGCTCGCCGCGGACGCCGCGACGAAGGTGCTCGTGCTCGTGTCCAAGCCCCCCGCGCCGCGCGTCGCCGAGAAAGTACTCGCTGCCGCCGGGCGCGCCGGCAAGCCGGTGGTCGTCTGCTTCGTCGGCGCGGACCCGAGGACGATCAAGGGCCGCAACCTTCACGCCGCGCACACGCTCGAGGACGCCGCGCGCGCAGCGGTCGCGCTCGCGCGCGGCAGAAAGTCCGCCCCACGCGCGGCGCCGGTACCGCCGGCCCCACGCCTCAAGCTCGGCGCCGGCCAGCGCTACGTGCGCGGCCTCTACAGCGGGGGGACCTTCTGCTACGAAGCGAGTCTGCTGCTGGGCGAAGCGTTCGGCCGCGTCTGGTCGAACGCACCGGTCGACGCCGCCGGCCGCATCGACGATGTCTGGCACAGCCGCGAGCACACCGTGATCGACCTCGGCGACGACCTATTCACGCGCGGCCGCCCGCACCCGATGATCGACCATCGGCTGCGGAACGAGCGCATGGTGCAGGAGGCCGCCGACCCGGCGGTCGCGGTGATCCTCTTCGACGTCGTGCTCGGCCACGGCGCCCACCCCGACCCGGCCGCGGAGATGGCGCCGGCGATCGCCGCCGCCCGAGCCCGCGCAGCGAAAGGCAGGCGGCGGATCGCCTTCGTCGGCTTCGTCTGCGGAACCGCGGGCGACCCGCAGCACCTTTCGCGTCAGGAATCGACCCTCGAGAAAGCGGGCGTGCTGCTCGCGGCGAGCAATGCCGCGGCGGTGCGGCTCGCGGCCCGGATCGCCGGCACGAGGAGTCCGCGATGAAACCGCCGATCGGCGCAGAGCTGCACGTCATCAATGTGGGTGTCGCATCGTTCGCGACCGCAATCGCGAGCGCCGGGGCGAAGGCGACGCAGGTGGACTGGGCGCCGCCGGGTCAAGGCGACCGGGCGGCGGCGACCGCGATCGCGCAGCTGACGCGACACCCGGCGGTCGAGGCCGCGAACCAGCGGGCGTTCGACGCCTACGCCGCGGCGCAGCCGGTGCTCGAAGGTATCGGTGTCGCGCGCGACGCGCTGCCCGGCATGGGCGAGCGAACGATCCTGCATGCCGGTCCGCCGATCGAGTGGGCGCGCATGTGCGGGCCGATGCAGGGCGCGATCGTGGGTGCGTGTCTCCTCGAAGGGTGGGCGGCGGATGCCGACGCGGCCAGGCGGCTGGCGGCGAGCGGCGAGATCGGCTTCGCGCCCTGCCATCATCACGACGCGGTCGGCCCAATGGCCGGGATCATCAGTCCGTCGATGCCGGTCTGGATCGTGCGCAACACCAGCGGCGGAAACCGCGCGTTCAGCAACCTGAACGAAGGTCTCGGCAAGGTGCTGCGCTTCGGCGCCAACAGCGACGAGGTGCTGACGCGCTTGCGCTGGATGCGCGACACGCTCGCGCCGACGCTCGCCGCGGGGCTGAAGGCGCTCGGACCCGTGGACCTGAAGCCGCTCATGGCGCAGGCGTTGCACATGGGCGACGAGGTGCACAACCGCAACGCGGCCGCCTCGGGGCTGCTCCTCAAGCGGCTGGCGCCGGCGCTCGCCCGCTCGGGCGCGCCCGCGGGGGACATCGCGGCGGCGCTCGAGTTCATCGCGTCCAACGATCACTTCTTCCTGAACTTCTCCATGGCCGCCTGCAAGGCGATGCTCGACGCTGCGCGCGGCATCGCCGGCGCGAGCATGTTGACGGCGATGTGCCGGAACGGCGTCGAGTTCGGCATCCGCGTGAGCGGCACCGGCGACGCCTGGTTCACCGCGCCGGCGCCCGTCGTCGACGGCTTGTACTTCCCCGGCTACTCGAAAGCCGACGCCGCAGGCGACCTCGGCGACAGCGCGATCACCGAGACCGCCGGGGTCGGCGGCTTCGCAATGGCTGCGGCGCCCGCGATCGTGAAGTTCGTCGGCGGCACGCCCGACGATGCGATCGCGAACACGCTCGCGATGCGCCACATCACTCTCGGGCGGAACGGCGCGTTCACCCTGCCCGCGCTCAACTTCGCCGGCACGCCGGCCGGAATCGATGCGCGCAAGGTCGTCGACACGGGCATCCTGCCGGTCATCAACACCGGCATCGCGCATCGCGACGCCGGCATCGGGCAGATCGGCGCCGGCGTCACGCACGCCCCGATGGCCTGCTTCCGCCAGGCCGTCTGGGCGCTGGCGCGCTCGCTCGAGCTCGGAGGAAGCCGTTCATGACCTCGACCGGCAAGCTCGCAGTCGTGGCAGTCGGCGGCAACTCGCTGATCCTCGACAAGGATCACCAGTCGATTCCCGACCAGTACGACGCCGCCGCGCTGACGGCGCGCTCCATCGCCGACATGGTGGAAGCGGGCTGGAACATCGTGCTGACGCACGGCAACGGCCCGCAGATCGGCTTTATCCTGCGGCGGTCCGAGCTGTCGATCCATGAAGTCTCGCCGGTGCCGATGGACTACGCAGGCGCGGACCTGCAGGGCGCGATCGGCTACATGTTCGATCGCGCGCTGCGCAACGAATTCCGGCGGCGCGGGATCGTGCGCCGGCCGCTCGCGGTCGTCACGCAGACGCTCGTCGACCGCAACGACCCGGCGTTCGCGAATCCGACCAAGCCGATCGGCTCGCATTTCGACGAGGCGACCGCGCGCCGCATTGCCGCCCAGCAGGGCTGGACGGTGCGCGAGGACGCCGGCCGCGGGTGGCGCCGCGTCGTGCCCTCGCCGCGGCCGCAGCGCATCGTCGAGCTCGACGAGATCCGGTTCCTCGCGCGCGCCGGCTATCTCGTCATCGCGTGCGGCGGCGGCGGCATCCCGGTGATCGAGGACGAGCGTGGCGATCTCGCCGGGGTCGAGGCGGTGATCGACAAGGACCTCGCCTCGAGCCTGCTCGCGCGCGACCTCGGCGCGGACCTGCTGCTCGTGTCGACCGGCGTCGAGAAGGTGGCGATCCACTTCAACACGCCACAGCAGCGCTGGCTCGATCGCATCACGCTGGCGGACGCGCGCCGCCTGTACGCCGAGAACCACTTCGACCCGGGCAGCATGGGGCCGAAGATGTGCGCGCTCATCGAGTTTCTCGAAGGCGGCGGCGCCGAAGGCCTCGTGACGAATCCGCCGAACCTCGGGCGCGCGCTCGCCGGCGACACCGGCACCCGGATCGTCCTTCGCTGACCACCCGGGTCTTGCCCCGGGCATGGGCCGTGAGAGAATCGCGGCCTCGTCACGCACGCCTGTCGCAATGCCGGTCCCGGAATCCCTCGCCCGCACAGCCGTCCGCTCGCTCCGCGCCTCGAAGATCCGCGAGGTGGCGAACGCGGCGATGGGCGACGCCGCCGTGCTGCCGTTCTGGTTCGGCGAGCCCGACGAGGTCACGCCCGAGTTCATCCGCGCCGCCGCGATCGAGGCGCTGAACGCGGGCGACACGTTCTACACGCACAACCTCGGCATCGCACCGCTGCGCGACGCGATCGCCGCCTACGTCTCGCGGCTGCATCGCCCGATCGACGCTGGCCGCATCGCGGTGACGAACTCCGGGATGTCCGCGCTCATGCTCGCGACGCAGGCGCTCGTCGGTCCGGGCGACCGCGTCGTCGCCGTCACACCGCTCTGGCCGAATCTCGTGGAGATCCCGAAGATCCTCGGAGCGGACGTTGAGTGCATGCGCCTCGAATTCGGCGCGCGAGGATGGACCCTCGATGTCGAGCGCCTGCTCGCCGCGCTCACACCGGGAACGCGCGCGGTCTACATCAACTCGCCGAACAATCCGACCGGCTGGACGATCGAACGCGACGCGCAACGCGCGATCCTCGATCACTGCCGCCGGCACGGCATCTGGATCGTCGCCGACGACGCCTACGAGCGGCTGTACTTCGATGACGGCATCGCGCCTTCGTTCCTCGACCTCGCCGAGCCCGGCGAGCACGTCGTGAGCACCAACACGTTCTCCAAGTCCTGGCTGATGACCGGCTGGCGGCTGGGCTGGCTGGTCGCGCCCGAGCCGCTCGTCGCCGACATCGGGAAGCTGATCGAGTACAACACCTCGTGCGCACAGGGCTTCGTCCAGCGCGCGGGGCTTGCCGCCGTGACGCAGGGCGAGCCGGTCGTCGAGCGGTTCCGTGCGCGGCTGCACGGTGCGCGCGACCTCCTCGTCGCACGGCTTGCCGCGCTTCCAGGCGTCGCAATCGCACTCCCGCCCGGGGCGATGTACGCCTTCTTCCGCGTCGCCGGGGTGACCGACAGCCTCGCGTTCTGCAAGCGCCTCGTGCGCGAGGCAAAGGTCGGGCTCGCGCCCGGCGTCGCGTTCGGACCCGAAGGCGAAGGCTTCGTCCGCTGGTGCTTCGCGTCGTCCGAGGAGCGTCTGGCCGAAGGCGTCGCGCGTTTCGCGGGCGCCCTCGCCTCGGTGCCGGCGTGACCGCGGCGGCGCCGTCGCCCGTGTCGCGCGCGGACATCGCGGCGTGGATCCTCGCCGCGGCCGCGCTCGTCGCAATCCTCGCGCTGCACCTCCTGCCGGCTCTGCTCGGAGGGCTCCTCGTCTACGAGCTGGTCCACGTCCTTGCGCCGCGCCTGCGAATCGTCCGGGTCAGCGCCGGGCGCGCCAAGCTCGCCGCGGTCGGCGTGCTCGCCGCGATCGTGGTCGCAGCGGTCGTGGCCGGATTCCTCGGGCTGATCGCCTTCTTCCGCAGCGACGCGGGCAGTCTCGCCATGCTACTGCAGAAGATGGCCGACATCATCGAGAGCTCGCGCGCGATGCTGCCGCAATGGGCCGTCCAGTACCTGCCGGAGCGCTCGGACGACATCAAGGCCGGCGTCGTGGAGTGGCTGCGCGAGCACGCGGGCGAGCTCCAGACCGCGGGCAAGGAGGCGAGTCGAGCCGTCGCGCATCTCCTGATAGGCATGATCCTCGGCGCGCTCGTCGCGCTGCGCGAGGCGCGCGGCGACCGGCCGCTCGGCCCGCTCGCGGCCGCGCTGTCGGAGCGCGCGAGTCGGATCGGCGACGCATTCCGGCGCATCGTGTTCGCCCAGGTGCGCATCTCCGTGCTGAACACCGTCCTGACCGCGATCTTCCTCGCGGTGGTGCTCCCGTTGCTCGGAATCAAACTGCCGCTCGTCAAGACGATGATCGCGGTGACCTTCATCGCCGGGCTGATCCCGGTGCTCGGCAACCTGATCTCGAACACCGTGATCGTGATCGTCAGCCTGTCCTACTCGCTCGGCGCGGCGCTCGGCGCGCTCGCGTTCCTGGTGGTGATCCACAAGCTCGAGTACTTCGTGAACGCGCGCATCGTCGGCACGCAGATCCGCGCGTCGGCGTGGGAGCTCCTGCTCGCGATGCTCGTCATGGAGGCAGCGTTCGGGATCTCCGGCGTGATCGCGGCGCCGATTTATTACGCCTACCTCAAGGACGAGCTCGCGAGCCGGGAATTGCTGTGACGCTGCGCGTGGTCATCGTCCCGGTCACGCCGTTCCAGCAGAACTGCTCGCTTGCGATCTGCGGCGCGACCGGCAGGGCGGCGCTGATCGACCCCGGCGGCGACGTCGAGGTGCTGCTCGCGCAGGTCGAAAAGCAGGGGGTGACGCTCGAGAAGATCCTGCTCACGCACGGGCACATCGACCACTGCGGCGGCACGGCGGAGCTGCACCGGCGCCTCGGTCTCCCGATCGAGGGCCCGCACGCCGAAGACCGCTTCTGGATCGACCAGCTGCCGTCGCAGAGCCGCATGTTCGGCTTCCCGCCGCTCGAGACGTTCACCCCCGATCGCTGGCTCGTCGGCGGCGACACGGTCCGGTTCGGCGCGGTCGAGACTGGAGGTGCGCTTCTGCCCGGGGCACACGCCGGGCCACGTCGTGTTCTTCCACCGCGGCGAGCGCGTCGCATTCGTCGGCGACGTGCTGTTCCAGGGCTCGATCGGCCGCACCGATTTCCCGCGCGGCGACTTCGACACGCTCGTCCGCTCGATCACGACCCAGCTCTGGCCGCTCGGCGACGACGTCACCTTCGTGCCGGGTCACGGACCGCTCTCCACCTTCGGCGCCGAGCGCCGCAACAACCCTCTCGTTGCCGACCACGTCCTCGGCCGGCTGTAAACGGATTCGACTCCTGCCGGCCGTCGACGTGCTGCCGGACCGTCGGCCGACCTGGGGATAGGTAGAACGTCACACCCGCGCCCGCGTCGCGGGGGCTTTGCGATCGGGTCTGCGGCAAAGTTCCGCAGGAAGCCGCCGCGCCCAGGGGGAGGCCACGGGCAGCGACGGACCGAGAGAGCGATGCGCGAGATTCCGCTGTTCGTCATCTACCCGGGGCGGGTTTTCGGGTGGGCCGTAGCGTGCAAGGGCGGCACGCAGAGCCACTTCTTTTCCGACAAGAAGGTCGCGATCATCTACGCCCGCAGCTGGGCCGAGGCGAACCGGCCGGCGCGGGTCCGGGTGGAAAACAAGGACGGCAAAGTCGAGGCGGAGTGGCTGTACGAGCCATACTTAAACGACCAGCAGTAAGTTCCGGTCCGGCGGCGAGTGAGGCGCGGCTGCGGTAATCTCGCCTGCCTCTCGACCCCAGAATTCCCTGCCATGCCCCGCGACACGCCCGGCGGCGGCGCCCGCAACGTCCTCGGCGGGCCGCTCGCGACCTGCTGCACCGCCCCGCTGACCGGTTTCTATCGGGACGGCAGCTGCCACACCGGACCGCAGGACCTCGGCACCCACGTGGTGTGCGCGCAGGTCACGCTCGAGTTCCTCGAGTTCAGTGTCGCGCGCGGCAACGACCTCGTCACCCCCGTCCCACAATTCCACTTCCCCGGCCTGAATCCGGGCGACAAGTGGTGCCTGTGCGCGATGCGCTGGAAGGAGGCACTCGCCGCGGGCGTGGCGCCGCCCGTGGTGCTCGCCGCCACGCACGAGAAAGCGCTCGAGTTCGTGTCGCTGGAGGACCTCAAACGGCACGCGGTGGATCTGCACTAGGGAAGCGGTGATTCATTTGCAGAAGCGCGTGATCGACGGCAACGCGTTGATCGGTGTGGCCGTCAGTTGCGTCGGCGTGACCACATGGACTGCACCGTGGACTAGTCACGCCCCAATTCGACGAGCGCACCTTGCGAACGACTCAATCCGGGCCAAGAGCGGAAATACCGTCTCCATCTCCATAGCGGACGCTCGTGGCGACCGGCGCTTCGCGCCGTCGACGGCTCGGCATGCACGTCCGAGCTGGCCGCATCGGTCACGAGAATGAAATAATCCCGATAGCGTATGGTCTGAACAATACGTTGTGATACCGCCTCGGGATAACCGCGCTTTGGGCTAGAGCGAATCGTGCCCCTCTGGACCTGGCTTATTTTCATGTCGGCGCTCGCTTTGCTCGTTGCTGCGCGCAGAGCTTCCGCGTCGAGGGGGCTGGAGCAGGGCTTGCCGCGCGCGGCGATTGGCGAGATACTGAATTCGCAATCAGTCTTCGGTCAACGCCGAACGGGACTGCGCATATGGCCGCAGTCTAACGGCAAGGAGGAAGTAGGTCGTGAAGAAATCGATCGCAGGCAAGGTGGGTGTCGTTCTCCTCGCAGCGATCCTGGGAGCATGCGCGACTGGAACCGATGTCACCGAGGGTTCGGGCTTCCTAAGGGACTACTCCAGTCTGCTGGAGACCAAGGACCCCCAGGGTAGGACCATTCGGGCTTGGGTGAGCCCCAAGCTCACGCCCGCTAACTACGATGCGATCCTGCTCGATCCGCTCGTCTTCTACCCCGAGCCGAGGCCGAGCGAGCACGTCAGCGCCGCGACGCTGCAACAAATTCTCGCCTACTCCAACGACACATATAAGCGGGCACTCAGCCAGCGATTCAGGATGGTTGATCATGCCGGACCTGGCGTCCTGCGGATTCGCGTCGCTTTTAGTGGCATCGCGGCGCAAGCCGAGGGCCTAAAGCCCTACCAATACGTCCCCATCGCCTTAGTGGCCACTATGGCCGCAAGGGCCGCGACGGGTACGCCGCAACGGGCGTTCATCGTGAGCGAAATTGAGGGAACGGACAGCGTCACGGGGGAGCTGCTGGGGATGAGAGTCCGGGTGGGGTCAGGCGAGCGCCTGGCGCAAGTTGGCGGGCAGCAGGTCATCACGCTCGACACAGTGAAGCCGCTGCTGGACGACCTGGCCGCGGGTGCCTTTCCGGATCTGGCGAAGTACGTGAAGCCCAAGTGAGACGGACCGCATCCGGCGAAGCGCCGGGCTGGCTGGCGCACGTAGCAACGGTTCGCGCAGTCAGCGCTTCGGCGAAGCGCGCACGACGCTCTACTACTCGACCTCGTAGTTGCCGTGGTCGAACTCGTTGCTGCGCGCCGCAACGTACTTGTCGCCGACCTTGTACACGGTGACCTCGAACGGCGTCCCGAAGAGCGTGGTGACGATCTTCCCGCCGCGAATCTCGTAGTGCGCCGGCGATCCAAGCTCGCCGCTGTGCAAGACGTCGCCCAATTGGCCCGCGGGTGGCTGCTTCCCGTCAACGCTGACGATCAGGCGCCGCCCGTTCGTTCCGTACAGGATTTCCAAGCGTTGTCCCGTGACCGTGTTGCGGACCTTGAAGGTTTTTCCGACGATCAGTTGTTTTAACTGCGCATCGTCCAGCGCTACTGCCCCCTTTTGCCGCAAGTCCGCGACCGTGGTGCCAGGCTTCGCAACCTTGCGCGCTTGATCGCTCGGCAAATACCAGATCGGTGAAGTCCACGCCCGATCCTGAACCGTCGCGGAAACGTTGCTCGGCGACGGGACGCCGAGCTTCTTCGCGTCGTATGTCGTCCAGCGCGGTGTCGGGATTTGCAGCACCCGTGCGTAATAGAACGCGAATTGGCTGGGGTCGAAGTCCGGGTCTGTCCAGACCGTCTTCAACTCGACTGCCCCGATGGAGTTGGCGTACGTGGCGTTCTTCACGTCGACGGTATTACCCACGGGTGGGAGCTCGGCTCGACCGCCGCGCACCAGCGCATCGGAGATTTGTCCGCCAAGCCTGCGGCTCGACCAGGCGACGTTGTAGATCTTCTCGAAAATCTGCCCGTTTCGCGTCCAGCCCTTGACGATCTGGATGCGATCGAGATTGGCGTCGTCGGGATCCTTGACGGCCCAGACAATGAACGTCGGCGCCTTCGACTTGGCAGCCGGCAGTTCTCCGCCCATCGGTACGCCGTTCGCGTACCCACTCTTGACCCAGTCCTTGTTTTGCAGGACGGCGGGCGCGAAGTCCCAGCCGCCGAAGAGCCTCACTTTGATACGCACGCCGCTCGTGCCGAAGGTCTCCTTGCGCTGCATGGCCGCGAAGATCGCCTCGCGCGTGTTCTCCTCGGCCCACACGCCGCCCAATCCGGCGGTCGAAAACTTGTCGGATGTCATACCGGAATGCTTCTCGCCGCTGAGTCGACCCTGTGGCGTGGCGTCGAGCAGGCCGTGGCCGCCGAAATAGTTCGATTGGGTATACGACGTCGCGGTACTGTGCGTATCGCCGGCACCGACGAGGCCGAACCTGTACGGGTTGTAGCCGCGCGTTTCCTGCATCGCCAGCCCATTCTGGTACGCCTCGCGGATATAGCTGCCGTGCAGCTTTGGCGCGCGATCGATCCCGCCCAGCAGATACTCAAGAATTTCGTGGCCGGCGAACTCGTCGTTGGGCGAAAGCGCCGGGTGCGTTTCCGATGCGCCCTTCAGCTGCTGGATCTCGGACAGCGGCTCGTTCTTGACCCGCGATTGCGCCCACACGGCGTCAATCGGCCGGCCCTTGCTGTCGACTTCCAGCGGAAACATGACGCCATCGGAGAGGTTCGCGTTATGCGAGATCGCCAACAGCTCGTTGCCCGCCTTGCGCTGGCCATCCATCCATTTCCACAGGTCCTCTGGCTGGTCCGAGTCGATCGCGCTAAATGGCAACGACGGAACCTTCTTCGTGTCCTTGAAGAGGATGTTGCGATGCAGGTTGCGATTGTCCGGCGTCGAGCTCCATTCGTAGGCAGCGAAGGTCGTGAACTTTCCCGGCTGGTTGTACTTGTCGGCGATTTCGACGACTGTCTTCCACACAGACCCGGCCACTTCAGGGCTGGTCAACTCTGGGATCGGCCCTGTGATGAGGGAAGCTGGCGAGGAAGAGGTAGACCTTCTGGATATCCTCCTTGCTCCTGACCTTAAGCTTCTCGGCGATTGGCAGCTTGCTCAAGTCCGACTGCGGGTCGTTCGCGAGCCTGACCGTGCCCATGTATTCCGAATGGTCCGTCACGGCCTGAAAGTCGAGCGGCCGCTTCATCTGGACCATGTAGCCGGCGGGATGCTTGATCGGCTTGCCCAGCGCGTACTGATAGGCCTCTTCCGGCCCGGCGAGTGTGTTGCCGAAGACGTACGCGTCGAACGACCAGCTCGTGTGGAGATGGGTCTCGCCGAAAAAGACGTCTCGCAGCGGGTTCTTCTCCGCGTGGGCGAGCGGAGAAGAACCGCAAAGACCTACCGCGAGCACCATTGTGGCAAGCGCGCGAACCTGGAATTCGTTGCGACTCCCTGCGCTCCCAGAACTCTTCCCCATGCTTGCCTCCCTCCCTTCAAGCCGGTCCGCCGCAAGTCTGATGCTCACCAAGCATGTGGATTGCGAGTATGGAAATCCCGCCAGGCGCGACTCAACGTGACAGATTGATGACACAAAGGTGGCGACCGATCTCCGCTATCCGTCGCCGCGACGCGCGGCGGGTAGCGCGCAGCCGACGTCTCCCTTCGCAACGATTCTTGCATTCGTCTGATGCTACTACCAAGTTGTCTCGCTCGCGAAGCTCATGGCTGGATTGTGCAGGGCATCATCGCTGGTCGCGGTGTTGTTGCTTTTGCTCGCGGGCTGCGTCACGCACCGAGAGCATCGCACCCGGCAGAGCCACGGTCAGGATCGAGTTCGCCTACGACGGCGGCGGTATCGCCAAGCGTGGCGCGGCGACGCTCTCGGTCAACGGTAAACAGGTCGCGCAGGGCCGCATCGAACACACCGTGCCCATAGCCTTCTCCGCCGACGAGGGCACCGATGTAGGCGTGGACGAGGCCACGAACGTGACCGACGCCTACAAGGAAGACGACAATCGGTTCACCGGCAAGATCCCACAAGGTTACGATCGAGCTAGAGTAACTTGCGCCGCAGAGGAACACGAACAGGAGGACCTCATGAGCGCCCAGCGACCCATCATTCCCGCGCCGCGCCACGCAGTCGCTATCATCGCGCTGTGCGCCGGCGGGCTGAGCTCGGGCCAAGCGGCGGCCGGTGGACTCACGCTGTACGAGGTCGGCACGGCCGACGTTGGCCTCGCCTCGGCGGGCTACAACGCCCGCGCGCAGGACGCCTCGACGGTGCTCACCAACCCGGCGGGCATGACACGCCTCGAAGGCACGCAGGTGCTGCTCGGCGCGCAGATGCTCTACGGCGATCTCAAGTTCTCGATCGGGTCCGGCAGCTCGCCCCAGCTGGGCACCGGCAACGGCGGCAACCCGGTGGGCTGGTTCCCCGGCGGCGGCGCGTTCTTCTCCTACAGCCTCTCGCCCGAGCTCAAGCTCGGTTTCGCCCTGACCGGGAACTTCGGCCTCGCCGAGAAGTACGACAGCGGCTGGGTCGGCCGCTACTACGTGCAGGAGGCGACGCTGCTCGGCGTGTCGTTCCTCCCCTCGATCGCCTACAGGGTGAACGACAAACTCTCGCTGGGGGCGAGCCTGAACATCATGTACGGGAAGCTGGAGAACCAGGTGGCGATCAACAACATCCTCCCTGCGTTCGCCGACGGCCGGCTCAACCTGGACAACAACACCTGGGGCGTGGGCGTCAACCTCGGCCTGCTCTACGAACTCGACCCCCGCACCCGGTTCGGGCTCACCTACAACTCCCAGGTCAAGCTCGACTTCGAAGCGCCGGCGCAATTCACGGGCCTTGCCCCGGGGCTCAACGCGCTGCTCGGCGCCCGCGGGCTGCTGAACGCCAACGTCGACCTCGGGATCAGGGTCCCGCAGGGCGTGATGGGGAGCGTCTTCCACCAGGTAAACGACCGCTGGGCGGTGCTCGGCAGCGTCGGCTGGCAGCAGTGGTCGAAGTTCGGCAAGGTCGAGGTCGGCATCGACTCGAGCAATCCGACGAGCCTGACCACGGCGCTCGGCTACAAGGACACCTGGCATTTCGCGGTGGGTGCGCAGCACCGGCTGAGCGCCCCGTGGACACTCAACTTCGGCATCGCCTATGACTCCGGGTTCCAGGACAGCTCGAACATCTCGCCGGCGCTGCCCGCAAACGCGGCGTGGCGATTCGGCGTCGGCGGCCAGAACCAGGTGAGCAAGACGTTCAGCTGGGGAGTCGCGGGCGAGTACGCCTACGGCGGCACGCTCGACGTGAACAAGCAAAGCGCGGTGCCGGTCGGACTCGGCGGGCGCGGCAATCTCGTCGGCTCGTACAACAACACCGGCGTCTTCTTCCTCGCGGCCAACTTCAACTGGAAGTTCTAGGGGACGTCAACATCGCGCGCAGCCCATTCGGACCCCAGTGCGGATGAGCCCGCCGTGTCGGCAAGAGACGAAGGATCGCCACTCGAGACAGAGGGAGGGATCCATGCGCGCTGATCGTGTGATCGTCTGCTTTCTCGCTGCCGTGGCGCTCGCAGGCTGCGCCAGCCGGCCGATCAACGAGCCGATCGCCCAGGTCGATCCGCGAGCCGGCTATCGTCCGTATCTCCTGATCCCGAAGATCCCGAACAACGATCTGCACACGTTTTTCGTGCTCTCGTTCTCCGGGGGCGGCACGCGGGCCGCGGCGTTTTCGTACGGCGTTCTGGAGGAGCTTCGTCGCACCGAGATCGTGGTCAACGGTCAGCGCCGCCGGATGATCGACGAGGTGGACATGATCACCGGCGTGTCGGGGGGGAGCTTCACGGCGCTCGCGTATGCCCTGTACGGCGACCGGCTGTTCTCCGAGTACGAAGCGCGGTTCCTCAAGCGCGACGTGGAGGGCGTCCTGCTCGCGCGCGGCTTGAATCCGTTCAACTGGTGGAGGTTCATCGGCGGGACCGCCGGGCGCTCGGAGCTCGCCGCCGAGTACTACGACGAGATCCTGTTCGAGGGCGCGACGTACGGCGATCTGCTCGCGAAGTCCGGGCCTATTGCGATCGCGACCGGGACCGACATCTCGACCGGATCGCGATTCGGATTCTTTCAGAACGACTTCGACCTGATCTGCTCGGACCTGAACAAGGTGCGCCTGTCGCGCGCGGCGGCCACTTCCTCGGCGGTCCCAGTCGTGCTGTCGGCGGTGACGTTCAACAACTACGGCGGCACCTGCGGATATCAGTATCCGGCGTGGGTGAAGGACGTCGCTGACACCGACCACCGCGCTAGGCCGACCGCGCGCGCGCTGCAGCGCTACCATGAGATGCAGTACTTCCAGAACAGCAAGGAGCGCCCGTACCTCCACCTTGTCGACGGCGGTGTCGGGGACAACATCGGCGTGCGCGGTGTCCTGGAGGGCCTCGAGGAGCTCGCGGCGAGCGCGGGGTTCCGCGACGAGGTCGGCTTCGGCGTCGTTCGGCGGATCGTGCTGATCGTCGTGAACGCCCGTTCGTCCCCGCGCACCGACTGGGACCGCAACGAGTCGCCGCCCGGCATGATCATCCAGTTGCTGCAGTCCTCCGGCGTGCCGATCGAGCGGTACTCGTACGAAACCGTCGAGAACATGAGGGATCGCGCGGAGATCAGGAAGTGGCGGCGCGAGCTGCTGGTCGCGCGGGCGCGCCTGGCGGGCGCGACCGAGGCGCAGGCGGAAGCGAGCGTGCCGAATATCAGCTTCGAGGTGCTCGACGTCAGCTTCGACGCGATTCGCGACCCGAAGGAGCGCGCCTACTTCCTGGACCTGCCCACGAGCTTCGTGCTTTCGGCGGACGAGGTCGACCGGTTGCGCGAGATCGCGGGGCGGCTGCTGCGCGAGTCACCGGAGTACCAGTCGGTCGTGCGCGAGCTCGGCGGCACGCCGGGGAAATAGCCGGCGGTCCTGTCCCACGTACGGTTGGACACCCCGAGAAAGAGGGTTGCGCGACGGACCTTCGCTAAGCGATGGAGAGGTTGGGCATAGTTAGAGTAAGAGCCACTGGACCTATCGGTTTGCTACCGGAATCTGCACAGCTGAACGTCCGCTCCCGTAAGCGGACGAGAGACCGCTGTGGGTCGATCTCGGCCGGTCGTCCCCAACATCTCGAGTGAGAGCCCGCTCGCGGCGGGTTCTCTTGTTCTTTCTCGGCCCCTATCTCCCGCTCCCGCTTGGGCACACCACCACGCGCCGGTGCCGCGCGCACGATAGGTGCCAGCCAGCGGGCACTAAACCGCTCCTGCAACCAAATAACAGCTGGAGCGATGCGGAATGAAGCAGAGCATCCTCTGACAAAAGGGGACAAAGGG
Source organism: uncultured beta proteobacterium (assembly GCA_963747775.1). Classification (GTDB taxonomy): domain Bacteria; phylum Pseudomonadota; class Gammaproteobacteria; order Burkholderiales; family SG8-39; genus JAGVSZ01. The sequence goes on along the minus strand of CAVVGT010000006.1, from coordinate 89,259 downwards.
GGACGTATCCCCACTATGTTTAGACATTTCCATAGAGAGCGTCTGCCCCAGGGCAGCGCGATCACCTCACCAGGAACCGCGCCACCGCTTCCTCGTTCCAGCGCATGCCGTTGCCGGGCCGCTCCGGGACGATCGCGTTGCCGTCGCGGATCTCGAGCGGCTCGGCGAGAATGCCGCTCGCCCAGTCCATGTACTCGAGCCAATGGGCGGTGGGCGTCACGCACATCAGGTGCGCCGAGACTTCGGCGAAGAGGTGCGTCGAGATCGGCAGCCCGATCGGCTCCGCCAGTGCCGCCGCGCGCAGCCATCCGCTCACGCCGCCGATCTTCGCGAGGTCGGGCATGAAGTAGTCGCACGCGCGCGCGTCGAGCGCCTTCTGCATGTCGTGCGTTCCCCAGCAGTTCTCGCCGATCTGGATCGGCGTTGCCGCCGCCACGGCCACCCGCGCGCAACCCGCGTAATCGTCGAAGCGCACCGGCTCCTCGATCCATGCGAGGCCCTCGGCATCGAGCACCCGGGCGCGCCGCTCCGCTTCGGGCGGCAGGAGCGCCTGGTTGTAGTCGGACATCACCTCCACCGCGTCGCCGATCGCGCGCCGCACGGCCCGCACCGCCGCGATGTCTTCGGCGAGCGTTGGGTATCCGAGGCGGACCTTGATGGCCTTGAACCCGCCGTCCAGGAGCGCGGTCGCCTCGGCCGAGAGGCGGCCGGCGTCCATGATGCCGAGGCCGTTCGAGTTGTACGCGGGAATCGGCCGCGGCACGCCGCCCAGGAACCGCGCGAGAGGCAACCCCACCGACTTGGCCGCGGCGTCCCAGCACGCGGTGTCGATGCCCGACAGCGCGATCATGGCCATCCCCTGCACCCCGACGATGGTCATGCGCTTGCGCAGCTTCTGCTCGATCGCGAACGGGGCGACCGGGTCGCCCTTGACGAGCTCGCCGAGCCCCTCGATCAAGGACGCGAGCGGCTTGATCGCATAGCCCGCAGGCGTGAAGACGTAGCTCACGCCGGTCACGCCCAGGTCGGTCTCGAGGTCGATCAGCACGAGCGGCGCGTACATCACCGCACCCGTCGCCGCCGCGAGCGGTCGCTTGATCGGGACGTTGACGGCGCGCGCGCGCAGCGCGCGGATGACGGGCGTCGTTGGCATCGATTTCTCCGCTATCGCGCTGGAGGCGGCAGTATCAGTCGGGCACGCGCGGCCGGCAACCGTCGCCGCGTCAGCGCGCACTCGTCACGAGCGCCGCGAGCTCGCGGTCGAAGCGTTCCGCGGCCTCGCGGAACGGGGTGTGGCCGACGCCGGTGTAGAGCGACAGCTGCGCCCCCGGGGTCCGCGCCGCCGTCGAGCGCGCCATCTCGGGCACGATCACCTTGTCCTCCGCGCCGTGCGTCACGAGCACCGGGATGTCGAGCGCGGCGAGCGCGGCGTCGAAATCGAATGTCCGCCCGCTCATCCCCGCGCGGACGTGCGGCGGCACGATCATGTTGTACGCGATGATCGTTTCCAGCTCGTCGCGCGACGGAGGCTGCGCAAAGCACCCGTAGACGAACGAACGCGTCGCCGCGATGCGTGCCGCGAGGTCGGTCGAAACGAGGTCCGCCGCATGCGTGCGCAGCACCGGCCCGAACGGATCCGGCCCGGGCATCGTGGTCGCGTCGACGAAGTCGATCGCGGCAAGCCCGGCGTGGCCATGGCGCACGAGGTACTCGCCGAGAATGGTTCCGGCATAGGCCCACGCAACGACCGTCGGGCGTCGCAGGCCGGTGCCCTCGATCACCGCCCGCAGCTCGTCGGCCCAGCGGTGGCCATCGGCGTAGTACGCGCGGTCGGCCGGCGTGTCCGATGCGCCGTGGCCGCGCAAGTCCCAGGCGACGCACCGGAAGCCCGCGAGCGCCAGGCTTTCCATCTGGCGGCGCCACGCGAGGGCGCTCTGCGCAAGCCCGTGGATGAACACGACTTCCTTGCCGCCGGGATCGCCCCATTCGTAGAGGGCGAGGCGAACGCCGTCGGGCGCGGTAAGCGTGGTTGTGCGGTACATCAGTGCTCCTGCAAGAGCCGGCCGAAGGACGGGAACCGGTCGTCGACGCCCGCGGCGCGGAGCGCCGCCCAGAAAGTCGCTTGGTTGCTCGTGACCACCGGCTTGCCGAGCACGCGCTCGAGTTCCGGCACAGCCTCGAGCGTGGCGAAGTCGGTACAGCTGAGCATCAGCGCCTGCGCCTCCGGCCGGTCGACCGAGCGCGCGTGCGCCAGCACCTCGTCCTTGGGCACGCGGGCGATGCGCACGTACTCGTGCGGCCCGCCGGCGCCGATGCCGAGACCTTTCAGCGCGACCACCTCGATGCCGTTCCGCGCGAGGAAGTGCCGCTCGTGCTCGTTCAGCGCGTCATGGTACGGCGTGGCGAGCGCCACACGCGTCGCGCCGAGCGCGCGGCACGCCAGCACGAGCGCAGGCGCCGTCGCGACGCACGGGATGCCCGCGAGCCCGGCCATGTAGTCCGTGAGCTTCGCGAGCGGCATCACCATCGAGCCCGCAGTGCAGCCATAGGCAATCGCGTCGAGGCTCGCGGCCGCGAGGTCGCGGGTCGCCTTCTCGATGTCGGCGTAGAGCTGGCGTTCGCCCGCGGGCGATTGCGTGTCCGCGTGCAGCCGCATGCGGGTCGCGTGGATCGTCACGCCCTCGGGCGCCATGCGCGCCCACTCCGCCTCGTTGACCGTGTTGGTCGGCGGGACGATCAGTCCGATCTTCGCGCGCCGGCCGTAGGGGCGGTAATGCGGCTCACGCGTCACGGTGCTTCCGATCGAACTCGGCGACCCAGTCGAAGCCCATCAGCGCGCTGAAGTCCTTGAACGGGTACAGCGGCACATCCAGCCCGACGCTCGAGCCCCTGGCCTTCAGGCCGGCGTACGCCTTCTCGAGCACCGCGCCGGCCGCGAGGAACCCGAGCGCCGGAAAGATCGCGAGCCGGTAGCCGAGCTTCTGCAGCGTCGCCGCGTCGAGGATCGGCGTGCGGCCGCCTTCGACCATGTTCGCGACCAGCGGCACGTCGAACGTGCGGCCGATGCGCTCCATCTCCTCGACCGATTCGGGCGATTCGATGAAGAGCAGGTCGGCGCCTGCCTCTAGGTACGCCTCCGCGCGCCGCAGCGCCTCGTCGAGGCCGAGCGTCGTCCGCGAATCGGTGCGGGCGATGATCAGGAGGTTCGGATCCGAGCGCGACTCGACCGCGACGCGGATCTTCGCCGCCATGTCCGCGGCGGGGACCACGCGCCGGCCGAGCATGTGACCGCACTTCTTCGGGAACTCCTGGTCCTCGAGCTGGATCGCGACTGCGCCGGCGCTCTCGTAGCCGCGCACCGTGTGCCGGACGTTCAGCAACCCGCCGTACCCGGTGTCGCCGTCCGCGACCAGCGGCGTCTGCGTCATCGCCGCGATCTGGCCGACCCGGTTGACCATGTCGGAGTAGGTCGCGAGCCCCGCATCCGGCAGCCCGAGGTGCGAAGCGACGACCCCGTAGCCGGTCATGTAGAGCGCGTCGAAGCCCATCCGGTCGGCGAGCTTCGCCGAGATGAGGTCGTAGACGCCCGGTGCCGAGACCAGCTCCCGGCGCCGGACTCGTTCCGCGAAACGCTTGCGCTTTTGTGCACTCATGAATCGTCCCCCGTCACGCAGGCAATGGGCGCGCGCGCCATTCGGTCGCGATCAGCAAAGCGGCGAGCGCTGCCCCGGCCAGATCGATCCAGCCCGCGCCCGGAAAGCCGTGCCCGCTCAGGAGCAGCATCACCGCGGCCACCCCGAAGAGGCCCCGCTGGAGCGCACCGAGCTCGCGGAAGAGATAGCCGCTGAGGGCCGCCGAACCGAGCCAGACGCCGACGGTCGCGCTCGCGACCTCGATCGCGATCTCGAGCGGCGTCCCGATGAGGAGCAGCGCGGGCGACCACACGAAGATGAACGGCAGGGCGAACGCCGGCCAGCCGAGCTGGCAGGCGCGCCAGCCCACCTTCATCGGCGAGGCCTGCGCGATGTGCGCGGCGGCGTAAGCGGCCATCGCGACCGGCGGCGTGATCATCGACAGGCAGCCGAAGAAGAACACGAACATGTGCGCCGCCATCGGCGGCACGCCGAGCTTCACGAGCGGCGGCGCGGCGAGCAACGCGACGAGCAGATACACGCCGGTCGTCGGCAGGCCCATGCCGAGAATGATACTGAACACCGCGACCGCAAAGAGCAGCAGCGGGACGCTGTTCTCGCCGAGCTTGACCAGCGATAGCCCGAGACCGAGCGCGAGGCCGGTGATGTTCAGCAATCCGATGACGCAGCCCGCCACCGCGCAGATCACGACAATCTCGACCGCGTCGCGCCCGGTCTGTGCGAACGCGTGCAGGACGCCACGCCAGGTGAGGCGCTTGTCGTTGTAGCCCCAGATCGCGGCGAACGGCAGCATCGCCACCGCGCCCCAGAGCACCGCCTCCTCCGCCTGCATGTTCGTGTTGAACATCAGGTAGAACAGGACGACGAAGGGGACGAGGAAGAACCAGCCTTGCCGCACGACCTTTCCGACGCGCGGCAGCGTCGCGCGGGTCGAGCCCTCCGATCTGCGGCGCGCCGCCTCGTAGTCGACCTGCGCGAAGATCGAGACGTAGAACAGCAGCGGCCGGCACGAGCGCCGCGAGCGCGACCTCCGCGTACCGCACCTGCAGATTCTCGGCCATGAGGAATGCCGCGGCGCCCATCACCGGCGGCATGATCTGCCCGCCGGTGGAGGACACCGCCTCGATCGCGCCGGCCGTGGTCGGCGTGTAGCCCGCCTTCTTCATGTTCGGGATCGTGATGATGCCGGTCGACATGACGTTCGCGACTGCGCTGCCCGAGATCGTGCCGAACAGTGCCGAGGCCACGACCTCGACCTTGCCCGAACCGCCGCGGTAACGACCGAACGCCGCGCTCGAGATGTCGGTGAAGAACTCGCCGCCGCCGCAGACCTGCAGGAGCTTGCCGAAGAACATGAACGCGATCACCGTCGTGCAGACGATGATCAGCGCGACGCCGAGCAGGCTGGAGGTGTCGAGTGCCAGGTATGTCAGGAGGCGGAACACCGACACCTGCTTGGTCTGGAACATTCCCGAGAAGTTGTGGCCGAAGAGCGCGTATGCGAGGAAGAACGCGAAGACGAACACGAGCGGCATACCCGCCGAGCAGCGCCGGCACGCGTCGACGCAGAAGCACGAGCGATCACGCATCGCGAGCGTCACTGCCTCGCCGCGTGGCCGAGCATGTCGGCCTGCAGCACCGGAAAGCGCCAGCCGATCCACGCCAGGTGGCCAGCGCCCAGCGCAAGCGTGCGAGGCGGTCGGGAGCCAGCCGGGGCCGCGGTCCGGCGGGCTGCGCAGGAGGCTACAGCCGCGAGGGCGAGCCCGAGCATCGCCGCGATGAACTGCTCGCCGTAGATGAGCCGCCGAGCCTGAGCGGGACGTCGAGGCTCCAGACGACGCAGGCGAGCGTGATCAGCGCGCCGGCGACCGCGGTCGCGCGGTCGGACCGGCTCGGAGCGGCCGGGCTTGCGTCCACGCGACTACTTCCTGCCGGCCAGATGCCCTTGGCCTGGAAGACGCGAATCGCCCCAGGGTGGTAGGCGATGCCGAGGTCCTTCGACATGAGCCCGGGGTCGAACTCCTTGCAACAGAGGCGCGCCGGCCTTCATGTCGGCGGGATTGTCGTACAGCGCAGCCGATGACTTTCGCGACGACGTCGTCCGTCACCTTTGCCCCGGCGAAGATCACGTAGTCGTAGACCAGCATCTTCGTCGGCGCCGGCGACTGCGAGCATGCCCGGCTCGGGCTTCACTTCCACGACGTACGAACCCGGGATGTACTGCGTGCAGCGCCGCCAGCGCGGCGGTCGAGTCGTCGAACGGGAGGAAACGCACCCGCCCACCACCGCTTCCCACTCCTTGCAGAACCGGCGACGCCGATGGTGGCGATGCTGGTCGCGAGCTGGCCCTGCTTGAACATGTCGAACATGCGCGGAAACGCGGGGACGAGCACCTGCCGCGTGTCGGCCGGCTTCAGTCCCGCGTTGGCGAGGTAGCCGTCCATCAGCACGCGGCCGAGCGGGTTGCCGGAGAAGCCGGCCGGCGTCGATTGGCCCTTGAGATCGCGGATCGACTTGATCGGGCTATCGGCCTTCACCACCAGCCCGTTGTACCAGGGCACCAGGCGCGCGACGAGGCGCAGCTCGGGGTTGGGCTTCTCGACGATCTCCTCTGCCCTGGACGAGATAGTGCGCCTCGCACGAGGTTCGACACGCCGAACTCGATCTCGCCCGCGTTGACGAGCGGTCGCGTACTGCGCCACACCGGCCATCGGCTGCGGCCGCATCTGCAGCCGCCCTTGTCGGACACGACCTTCGCGATCACCGTCGACAGCTGGGCCGTGGCGCCGGCCTGCGTCGTTCCCATGCCGACGACCTGCGCCGCGGCGGGGGCCGCAAGCACCGCGGCGACCCCCAGTGCGAAAACTCTTCTCACCATTGCGTTCTCCCGGTGTCAGGCGCGGCGGTGCCGCGCCACCTCTCCCGCCTCACCGCGCCTGCTCCGCCGCCCGCAGCGCCTCGATCATCGAGGTCTTGAGCAGGAACGCGCGCGCCTTGGCGGGGTCCTCGGCGGCGCGACGCATCTCGTCCTGGCTGCGCGCACGCACCGCCGGATCGCGCTCCTCCAGCAGCTTCTTGTTGCGCGCGGTGTTGGCGTTGATGTAGTCGATCGCGATCGGGCGCCGCTGCCGTTCGTAGAGATCGAGGATCTCCTCCCCCGCGGCGCCCCGCAACACCTTCGCGAGCTTGCCGGCGAGGTTGCCGGCGTCGTGCAGGCCGCCGTTCATGCCCATCCCGCCGAGCGGGTTGTTGATGTGCGCGGTGTCGCCGGCGAGGAACACCCTGCCGACGCGATAGCGCCTGGCCACGCGCTGGTGAACCCGGTAGATCGTGCGGTGGGCGGTCGCGTAGGCCTCCGACCGTGCGCAGACCCCCTGCAGCCGCGCCTCGGTCGAGGCGTCGGACAGGACGTCCTCGTCGCGCTCGTCCACGCGCGTCGGGAACAGCACGCGCCACAGGTCGGGCGTGCGCAGCAGCACGCACCACTCGTTCGGGTCGGACACGTAGTTGACGTACGCGAGCCGCTCGAGCCGCCGCGCAAAGTCGAACGCGGTGCTCGCGACGTAGAAGCGCTCGGGATAGGTGAAGCCCTCGAACTCGACGCCGATCGCCTGGCGCACCGCGCTCCACGCGCCGTCGGCACCGACGAGGTAGGCACCGGAGAACGTCTCGCGTTCCCCGCCGGTCTCGCACTCGACGGTCACGCGATCGGCGCTCTGCCCGACGGCATCCACCTTGCAGCCGAAGCGCACGGTGACGTGCGGGAACGCCTTCAATCGCTCCGCGACCAGCCGGGTGAACTTATACTGCTCGGACTGGACGCGGTAGGGGTGGGCGGTCTCGCCGCGCAGGAGCTCCAGGTCGAACTCCGCAAAGAGCCCCGTGCGGCGGTCGCGGTAGGCGGTGTGGCGCGCGACGAGGCCCTGGGCCTTCAACGCCCGCGTGAGCGACGGGTCGATCGCGTCGAGCATGTCGAGGGTCGGCGGATGCCAGGTCGAAGCGCGCAGATCCTCGCTCAAGTCGTCGGCGCGCTCCAGTACCGTTGCCGCGATCCCGGCGTGCGCGAGCTCGAGCGCGACCGCCATGCCGACCGGGCCCGCGCCGGCGATCAGGACACGGGCTTCGGACGGCGCGAAACCGGGCATCGCGAAACTTCCTGTTGCCTGTAAAAACCGGCGCGATTGTACAAGCTACACTTGCGACTGTAGCGCGCTTCGCCCATGCGGCGAAGCCACCGTCCAGGAGAACCCGAGCCATGCTCGATCCGGTGCTGCTGTCGCGGCTGCAGTTCGCATTCGTCATCGCGTTCCACTTCCTGCTGCCGGCGTTCACGATCGGGCTCGCGTCCTACATCGCGGTCCTGGAAGGCCTGCACCTCCTCACGCGCAAGCCCGTCTACCTGCGCATCTCGACGTTCTGGATCCGGATCTTCGCGGTGTCGTTCGGGATGGGCGTGGTGTCGGGCATCGTGATGCCGTTCCAGTTCGGGACGAACTGGAGCCGCTACTCGGACGCCGCCGCCAACATCGTCGCGCCGCTCATGGGGTACGAGGGGCTCACCGCATTCTTCCTGGAGGCGGCATTCCTCGGCGTGCTGCTCTTCGGCCGCAAGCTCGTGCCGGCCTGGGCGCACTTCGGCGCCGCGCTGATGGTGGCGCTCGGCACGCTGTTCAGCTCGTTCTGGATCCTCGTGCTCAACAGCTGGATGCAGACCCCGGCCGGCCACGAGATCGTGGACGGGCGGTTCGTCCCCGGCGACTGGCTCGCGATCCTCTTCAACCCGTCGTTCCCGTACCGGTTCATGCACACCGTGGTCGCCGTCTACCTGACCACCGCATTCACGGTGATCGGGGTCGCGGCGTGGTACCTGCGCCACGGCAGATTCGTCGCGGAGGCGCGGACCATGATCGCGATGGGCGTCGGCCTCGCCGTCGTGCTCGTCCCCGCGCAAGCGCTGATCGGCGATGCACACGGCCTGAACACGCTCGCGCACCAGCCGCAAAAGCTCGCGGCAATGGAGGGGATCTGGGAGACGGGCGCGCGGCAGCCGGCGGTGCTGTTCGCGATTCCGGACGAAGCGGCCGAAGCCAACCGGCTGGAAGTGGCGATCCCGGCGCTCGCGAGCCTCTACCTCACCCAGGACTGGAACGGGGTCGTGCGCGGGCTCAAGGATTTCCCGCGCGACGAACGGCCGCCGGTCGCGCCGGTGTTCTTCGCCTTCCGGCTGATGGTTGGGATGTGGGGAATCATGTTCGCGCTCACTGCGTGGGCGCTGTGGCTCGTCTGGCGCCGACGGCTCTTCGGCTCGCGCGCATTCTTGCGCGTGGCGCCCTGGTGCATCCCGGCGGGCTACGTCGCGGTCACCGCGGGGTGGGTGACCACCGAGGTCGGGCGGCAGCCTTACGTGGTCTACGGGCTCCTGCGCACCGCCGATGCAGTGACGCCGAGCCTCACCGGCGGCGACGTGCTGGCGTCGCTTCTCGTGTACGTGATCGTGTACGCGGTCGTATTCGGTGCGGGCGCGTACTACCTCGTGAAGATGGTCCGGCGCGGCCTGCCCGAGGTCGTCGAGGGCCGCGAGCCGCGCCTGGACGAGCGCCCCGCCCGTCCGCTGTCGGCCGCGGCCGACGCGCCGACGGGAGGACGCCGATGACGCTCGATCTCGTTCCCATCTGGACGCTCATCCTCGCGGTGGCCATCTTCATGACCCGCCGGAACAAGGGGGCCACGCCCCCTTGTAGATCCCCCGAGTCAGCTTGCTTCGACCAACACCGATGACGCTCGATCTCGTTCCCATCTGGACGCTCATCCTCGCGGTGGCCGTCTTCATGACCCGCCGGAACAAGGGGGCCACGCCCCCTTGTAGATCCCCCGAGTCAGCTTGCTTCGACCAACACCGATGACGCTCGATCTCGTTCCCATCTGGACGCTCATCCTCGCGGTGGCCGTCTTCATGTACGTATTGCTCGACGGCTTCGACCTCGGCGTCGGCATCCTCTTCCCGCTGGCGCCCGACGATCGCGCCCGCGACCTGATGATGGCCTCCGTCGCGCCGATCTGGGACGGCAACGAGACCTGGCTCGTGCTCGGCGGGATCGCGCTCTTCGCGGCGTTCCCGCTGGCGTTCGCGGTCATCATGCCGGCGCTCTACTTCCCGATCCTGGCGATGCTGCTCGGGCTCATCTTCCGCGGCGTCGCGTTCGAGTTCCGCCACGCCGCGCACACGAGCCGCCGGCACTGGGACCGCTCGTTCTTCTGGGGCTCGCTCGTCGCGACCTTTGCGCAGGGCTGCGTGCTCGGGAAGTTCGTGCAGGGGTTCGAGGTGGCCGGCCGCCACTACGCCGGGACGAGCTGGGACTGGGTGCATCCGTTCGTGCTTGCCGTCGGCCTCGGCCTGGTGTTCGGCTACACGCTGCTCGGCGCAACCTGGCTGGTGACGAAGACCGAGGGGTCGCTCCAGGACTGGGCGCGCGGAAAGGCTCGTGCGAGCCTGTTCGGGGTGCTCGCCTTCATCGCGATGGTGAGCCTGTGGACGCCATTCGTCGATGCGCGCATCGCCGAGCGCTGGTTCGCATGGCCCAACATCGCCGTCCTCGCGCCGGTGCCGCTCGCCACCGCAGGGCTCGCATGGTGGCTATGGCGCGCGCTCGCACGCGGCCGCGAAGCCGCGCCGTTCTTCGCGGCGCTGGGCCTGTTCGCGATGTGCTATCTCGGGCTTGCGATCAGCCTGTTCCCGTATGTCGCACCGCCGTCGATCACGCTGTGGGACGCCGCCGCGGCGCCGCAGTCGCAGGCCTTCCTGCTGATCGGCACCCTGTTCCTGCTCCCGATCATCTTCACCTACACCGGCTGGTCGTACTGGGTGTTTCGCGGGAAGGTGCGCGCGGACGCGGGATACCACCACTGATCGGCGTCGACCGCCAACCGGAAACCCGGGGCGAGACGGTTCACGGTCCGGGGTTCGCGAGCCTTTCGATGATCGCGTCGCGCTCGAGCACGTCCGCGTATTTCTGCTGCATGTCGAACAGGCTCGCCGCGTGCGGCCCGAGCGCCCGGTCGCCGACGCAGTCGCGCGCGACGATCGGGCGGAAGTTGTAGCTGATCGCGTCCACGACGGTCGCGCGCACGCACCCGGAGGTCGTGCAGCCCGTCACGACGACCGTATCGGCGCCCTGCTGCACGAGCCACGGCGCGAGGTTGGTGGCGAAGAACGCGGAAGCCTGGTTCTTGCGGACGATCAGTTCGCCGGGTTGCGGCGCGAGCTCGGACACGATTTGTCCGGCCGGATGCGCCTCGGTCAGCATCAGGAGGCGGGGCTGCTTGGTCGCGAAGATCCCGCCGTCGGACCCGTCGTCCGCGTACACGACGCGCGTGAAGGCCACCGGCAGTCGGCGGCTGCGAAAGAACTCGAGCAGCGCGATGGTGCGCTTCGCCGCCGGGTCGATGTTTCCGCCGCCGAACAGCGCCGGATCGTTGAAGCCGACGGTGAAGTCGACGACGAGCAACGCGCTCCTCCGGCCGAAACCGATCGGGTTGCCGAAGTTCTGCTGCCGGAAGATTTCGAGCTCGGACAAGGTCGCCTCCGTCCGCGCGATTCTACACACGCGCACCGCGGCTCCGCCGCCGCACGGTGCTACGATGCGGCCCAACCAATACGGGGAGCTCCCGCATGACCACACCCGCCGACACGCGCTCCATGGCGCTCTTCTGCGACTTCGAGAACCTCGCGCTCGGCGTGCGCGACGCGAAGTACGACAAGTTCGACATCAAGCGGGTGCTCGAGAAGCTGCTGCTGAAGGGCTCGATCGTCGTCAAGAAGGCCTACTGCGACTGGGAGCGTTACAAGGGCTTCAAGGCGGCGATGCACGAGGCGGCGTTCGAGCTGATCGAGATCCCGCACGTGCGCCAGTCCGGCAAGAACTCCGCCGACATCCGCATGGTGGTCGACGCCCTCGACCTCTGCTACACCAAGAGCCACGTGGACACCTTCGTGCTGCTCACCGGCGACTCCGATTTCTCGCCGCTGGTGTCGAAGCTGCGCGAGAACGACAAGACCGTGATCGGGGTCGGCGTGAAGAACTCGACCTCGGATCTGCTCATCGCCAACTGCGACGAGTTCATCTACTACGACGACCTGGTGCGCGACCAGCCCAAGCGCGAGAAGAAGGCACGCATGCAGCGGCGCGAGAAGCCCGCCGGAGAAACGGACAAGCCGCAGGCGCCGAAGCCCGACGAGGAGAAGCGCCAGCAGGCGCTCGACCTCGCGATGGAGACGATCGAGGCGCTGTTCGGCGAGCGCGGGTCGGAGGAGAAGATCTGGGGCTCGATGGTCAAGCAGGCGCTCAAGCGCCGCCAGCCCGGCTTCAACGAGTCCTACTTCGGCTTCCGCTCGTTCTCGCGTCTGCTCGAGGAAGCCGCCGCGCGCGGGATGATCGAGGTCGAGGAGGACGAGAAGTCCGGCGGCGTGATCATCAAGCGGTTCAACCCGGACTGGTAGCGCCGCGGCGCCGCCGTCACTCCGCTTTCATCTGCGCTTCTCGCGCGACCTTCGTGTACTTCTCGAGGTCGGCCTTCATCACCTCGAGGAACCGCTCCGGCGAGCCGGGCGTGACCGGCTCGAGGCCCACAGGCAGCAGCCGCTCGCGCACGATCTGCGGATCGCCGATCACGCGATTGATCTCGACGTTCAGGCGCTCGACGATCGGGCGCGGCGTGCCGGCAGGCGCGAGGACGCCGAGCCAGATGTCGACGGCGTAGCCCGGCAACGGGCCGGCTTCCGCGATCGTTGGGACGTCCGCAATCACCGCGGAGCGGTTCGCGCTCGCGACGCCGAGTGCGCGCAGCTTGCCGGACCGGAAGTGCGGCAGGAGCGAGTTCACCGCGCCGATGGTGAAGCTGATCTCGTTCGCGAGCAACGCGGGGATGATCCCGGCCGACCCTTTGTAGGGGACGTGGACGAACTGGACGCCGCTCATCGTCGCGAGCAGCTCCGCCGCGAACTGATGCGGCGAGCCGATGCCGGCCGTGCCATAGGTCAGCGTGCCGGGCCGCGCCTTCGCGGCGGCGATGAACTCGTTGAACGTCTGCGCCGGAAACGACGCGTTCACCGCGAGCACGAACGGGATCACGCCGGTGAGCGCGACCGGCTCGAAGTCCCGGATCGGATCGTAGGGCAGCTTCGCGCCGAGGCTCGCGCTCAGGACGTGCGCCGATTCGCTCATCACGAGCGTGTAGCCGTCCGGCGCGGCGCGCGCGACGAACTCGCGCCCGATGGTGCCGCCCGCGCCCGGCTTGTTCTCGACCACGAGCGGCTGCCCGAGCACCGGCGGGAGCCGCTCCGCGAGGAGCCGCGACAGGTAGTCGGGCGAGCCGCCCGGCGGCAGCGGCACCACCAGGCGAATGGGTCGATTGGGATAGGGCCCGCCCTGCGCGCGCAGCACGCCCGGCGCCAGCGCGAGTCCCGCCGCCGCGGCCAGAAACAATCTCCGAGTTCGCATTCCGCCTCCTCCCTCAGCTGCGTGGCTCGATCCACAGCGCCCCGCCGACGGCAAGCACTTGCCCGTCCGTGGCGTAGATTGCGGTACCGCTCTTGTGCTTGCGCTCGCCGCGCTCGACGGGCCAGGCGGCAACGACGTACGTTTCACCCGCCTTTGGCAGCGTGTCGATTCGCACGGCAAGCCACGCGGTGACGAGAAAGCGCATCACCTCGCCCATGAGCGCGAATCCGCCCGAGCAGTCGAGTGCGGTCCACACGAACTCGGGCCGCACCGCGCCGGTTGCGTCCGCGTGCGCGGCATGCGGCGTCCAGGGCGCGGCGTACAGCGCGTTGCGACCCACCGGGCCGGCGAAGATGCGCAGGCCGTCGCCTTCCGCGCGCTCCATCCCGCACCCCAGGCAATTCGCGAAGGGCAGGCGCACCCGCCGGCCGAGGTGGCGCGCGCTCGCTTCGGTCGCCTCGGCGAGCGACGGGGGCGGAGGCGCATCGATCGCCACCGCGCTCCGCTGCACCTCGACGAGCAGCTCGCCTTGGTCGCAAAGCGTCGCCGTGCCTTCGGACAGGCTCCAGTCCGCTTGCAGCTCGCGGCCGAGCGGGACGGGACGGCGGAAGCTCGCATCGCCCGAGCCGTCCAGCCTCGCGGCGAGCAGGCCCGCGACGTAACCCCCATTGCCCGAATGCGGAGGGCCGCGATGGCGCGGGTCGATGACGATCGTTTCACTCACGGTCATGCCCCGACCGGCGGCTCGACCCACAGCGCGCGCCCGAGTGCGAGGAGCTTGCCTTGCGCGGTGAAGACCGCCGTGCCGCTCACGTGCTTGCGCTCGCCGCGTTCGATGACCCATGCCGTGACCACGTACGGCTCGCCCACGCGCGGCAGGGCCTCGATGCGCACCGCTAGCCGGGCAGCCAGCAGGAGAAGCTCCGCGTCGTCGCCCATCAGGGCGAACGCGCCGGAACAGTCGAGCGCGGCCCACACGAACTCCGGCCGCACCCATCCGCGCTCGTCGGCGAGGGAGGACTCGGGCAACCACGGCGCCGCATAGAGGCCATCCTCGCGCCCGGCCGGCCCGGCGAAGATGCGCAGCCCGTAACCGGTCGCGCGCTCGATGCCGCAGCCGAAGCAGCGCGCGAAGCGCAAGGGCACGCGCCGCCCGAGATAGCGCCCACTCGCCTCGTGGGCCTCCGCGAGCGACGGCGGCGCCGGCACCGGCAGGTGGAGGTCGATCGGTTTCGCCTCGACGAGCAGCTCGCCGGCGGCGAAGAGCTTCGCTCCGTCGCCGTCGCGATCGAGCTGGAGCTCACGGCCGAGCGGCACCGGTCGGCGGAAGCGGGCGTCCGCCGGCCGGCCGATGCGCGCGGCGAGGAGCCCCCCAACATAGCCGCCGTTCGCGGACCCCGGCGGGCCGCAGTAGCGGCTGTCGATGACGATCGGCTCGCTCAAAGCGCTTTCGCCCTGTCCCGCAGCACGAACTTCTGGATCTTGCCGGTGGCCGTGGTCGGCAGCGCGCCGAAGACAATCTTCTTGGGGACCTTGAAACGCGCGAGGTTGTCGCGACAGTGCGCGATCATCGCTTCTTGGCTCACGTCCGCACCCGGCTTGAGCTGCACGAACGCGCACGGCGTCTCGCCCCACTTGTCGTCGGGGCGCGCAACCACCGCCGCCAGCGCCACCGCGGCATGCTTGTAGAGCGCGATCTCGACCTCGACGCTCGAGATGTTCTCGCCGCCGGAGATGATGATGTCCTTCTTGCGGTCCTTGATCTCGATATAGTGGTTCGGATACCACACCGCGAGATCCCCCGTGTGCATCCAGTCGCCGCCGAACGCCTCCGCAGTGGCCTGCGGGTCCTTGAGGTAACCGAGCATCACCGTGTTGCCTTTCACCAGGATTTCGCCGACCGCCTTGCCGTCCTGCGCGACCGGCTTGCACGTCTCCGGGTCGGCGACGATGTGGCCGTCGACCACCGGGTAGCGCACCCCCTGCCGCGCCATGTGCTGGGCGCGCTCCTCGAGGCTCACCCCGGCCCAGCTCTCCTGCGGCTCGCACAGGGTGGAGGGTCCCTGCAGCTCGGTCATGCCGTAGATGTGGAGCACGCGGAAGCCGAGCGCCTCCATTGCCTTGATCACCTTCGCCGGCGGCGGCGAGCCGCCGGTCTGGATGTCGACCGGATGCGCGAACTTGCGCCGCTGCTCCGCCGGCGCGTTGGTGAGCATCGAGAGCACCGTCGGCGCGCCGCACATGTGCGTGACGCCGTGCTCGACGATCATCGGGAAGACGACCGCCGGATCGACCGCGCGCAGGCACACGTGCGTGCCGCCCACCGCGGTCACCGACCAGGGGAAGCACCAGCCGTTGCAGTGGAAGAGCGGCAGCGTCCACAGGTAGACGGCCCGCGGCGGGACCGGCCACGCGATGATGTTGCCGACCGCCTCGAGGAAAGTGCCGCGGTGGTGGTAGACCACGCCCTTCGGCCGGCCGGTGGTGCCCGAGGTGTAGTTGAGCGCGATCGGCGCGCTCTCGTCCGCCGGGGGCGACCACGCGAACGCCGGGTCGCCCTGCGCGAGAAACGCTTCGTATTCGATCTCGCCGAGCCGGTCGCCGGGACCCGTGTAGAGCGGGTCGTCGTTGTCGACGACGAGAATCTTGCGCTTGAGCCGCTGCAGCGCCGGGCCGACCGCCGGGGCGAGCTGCCGGTCGACGATGATCGCCTTCGCCTCGCCGTGCTCCAGGATGTACGCGACCGTGTCGGCGTCCAGGCGGGTGTTGATCGTGTTCAGCACCGCACCGAGCATCGGCACGCCGAAGTGGGCTTCGAGCATCGCCGGCACGTTTGGCAGCATCACCGACACCGTGTCGCCCTTCCCGACGCCGCGCCGCGCGAGCGCGGAGGCGAGCCGGCGGGCGCGCGCGTAGAACTCTGCATAGGTGAAGCGCCGGGCGCCGTGGATCACCGCGACGCGGTCCGGGTGCAGCTCGGCCGAGCGCGGGAGGAACGCGACCGGCGTGAGGGGCGCGAAGTTCGCCGCATTGGGCTTGAGGCCCGTCCAGATTTCGCCGCGCGCCCGCGCCGCGGGGCGTCGGCGGGCGGCCGCCCCCTTCCGCGACGCGCTTGGAGGCTGCGCGAGCGCCGCGCGTTGCGGGTTCGGACGCGCTTTGCTGCGGCGCGCTGCAGCGCGCACCGGCTTCTTCTTCGCCATGGCTCCTCCTCCTTGCGAATGGCGGTCCGGGGACCGCGTTGACACTCCCGTAGCCGCCCCCTAGACTGGCCCGCGCGGCGCTCCCCGCGCCACTTCAAACAATTCTATAGCCGATCCATCGAGGAGGAAGCCCATGAAGCCCATCGCACTCGCCGTCGCCGCGCTCTTCTCGGGCGCCGCGCTCGTCGCCGCGGCGCCCGCCGGCGCGCAGGAACGCACCGTCAAGATCGCCGCCTTCGGCGCCAAGTCCGGCGTCGTACGCTCGTTCGGCATCAACAGCGAGGCCGCGATCCGCGCCGCCGCCGACGAGATCAACAAGGCCGGCGGCGTGAAGCTCGGCGACGGCACCAAGGCGAAGATCGCCACCGAGTTCTACGACGACCGCTGCAACGCCGAGGAGGGCATCTCGGTGATCCGGCGCATCGCGGGCGGCGAATGGATCGTCGCCATCGGCCCGACGTGCTCGAACGTCGCCGAGCCGCTGTTCGGCATCCTGCAGAAGAAGGTCGGCGACGCCTCCGACTCCGGGCTGCAGTTCCCGATATTCACCGACGTCGCGATCAAGGGCGGGCTCGCCAAGATCTCCGAATGGGCGTTCCGCAACGTGCCGAGCGAGATGACGATGTATTCCTCGCTGTTCAACTACGTGCGCACCGAGTTTCCGCAGGCGAAGACCGTCTACGGCGGCGTCGAGGAGGACTTCGCGCACTCGCGCGCCCTGTGGTACGCGGTGATGAAGGACCGCGCCAACGTGAACGGCTTCAAGGTGCTGGGCGAGTCGAAGTGGCTGCTCAACGACACCAACTTCGCCACCCAGGTGCGCGAGATGAAGAAGGCGGACGCCGACGTCGTCGCGATCTCGGCGCACCCGTTCACGACCTGCGGCGTGCTTAGGGAGATGCAGCGCCAAGGCGTAAAGCCGAAGGTGCTCATCGGGCTCGACAGCTCCTCCAGCCTGGAGACGCTCGAGGGCTGTGCGAAGCAGGCCGAGGGGATGATCATCCCGACCAGTTACGCGCCGGTGACCCCGAAGGCGATCGCCGCGGCGAAGGCCACCGCGAAATTCAAGGGCAGCGCCGATCTCCACAGCATGGCCGCGTGGGAGAACGTGTTCATCCTCAAGGACGTGATGGAGAGCGAGAAGATCCTCGCCAAGCCCGACACGGTGCAGGCCGACCGGCGCAAGATCCGCGACGGGCTGGCGAAGCTGACGTCGACCGAGGGACTGCTCGGCACGACGAAGCGCGCGGAGCGCGAGGCCGAGAAGCCGTTCGTATTCGTGCGGGCGAAGAACGGGCAGTGGGCCGTCTACCACAATCCGCTGTGACCAGGTAACCGACTGCTCTCGCAGTCTCACCGCCCCCTTGCCCGGCGCGTACCGCGCCTCGCAAGGGGGCGTCCGATAACTAGAAGAAGGGGCGGGTTTCGTCCGCCATGCTCGACCTCCTCCAAGCCGTTCTCGACGGCCTGCTCTTCGGCGCAACCTATGCGCTGATCGGCATCGGCTTCACGCTGGTGTTTGGCGTGATGCACAAGCTCAACATGTCCTACGCCGCCGCGTCGGTGGGCGGCGCGTACTGCGGGCTGCTCATACTGGGCCTCGTCCAGGGCGCGCCGCCCTGGGCGGTGTTCCTCGCGGCGTGTCTCGCAGGGGGCGTGCTCGGTTACCTCGTCTACCTGACCTGCTTCCACTTCATCCCGCTCGAGAGCCCGCTCGCGACGCTGATGTCGACGGTCGGCATGCTGCTCCTGATCGACGAGATCATCGTCCACGTGACCGCCGGCATGCCGAGAAACTTTCCGGCGATGTTCGACGACGAGATGCTCCGCGTCGGGGAGATCACGCTCCGCGGCGACCTCCTGCTCGTCTTCGGCGTGAGCGTGGTCTGCATGGCCGGGCTGCTCGGACTCCTCTATCGGACGCGGCTCGGGCTCGCCACGCGCGCGGTCTCGCAGCAGCCGGTCGCCGCGCAGCTCTGCGGCATCCGGGTCGCCCAGGTGAACGCGGCGACGTTCGTCATTACCGGCCTGCTCGGCGGGGTCGCCGGGGCCCTGATCGGTGCCTCGGTGGGCGCGCTCTCGCCGCTGCTCACGACCCCGCTTACGGTGAAGGGCCTCATCGTGACGGTCATCGGCGGACTCGGCTCGATCCCCGGCGCGATCGTTGCGGGCCTCCTCGTCGGCGCGTTCGAGAACCTGTTCCAGCAGTTCCGCGGCGTGACCGAACGCGACCTGTACGTGATGCTGCTGCTGTTCGCGTTCCTGGTCTTCCGGCCCGGGGGCCTCTTCGCGCCGAAGGGCGGGCGGGGCTGATACGGCTTCGATAAGGGACTTTCGGCAAATGGCATCGCGAATTCGAAGCGGCATTGGGCGTTGTCGGTTGTTGTCCACGCTCGTCCAGCTGCGCTGCCTCGCGACCCCCGTGGCTCCTATTTAGTCGTTCGCTAATGGACTTCTACTACGGCCTCGCACAGATCATCGGCGTCCACACGCTGCTCGGCCTGTCGGCATACATCGTCCTGCTGACCGGCCAGGTGACCCTGGCGCAAGCCGGCTTCTTCGCGATCGGCGCGTACGTGTCGGCGATGCTCACGGTGCTCGCAGGCTGGCCGATCGTCGCGGCGCTCGGCGTCGGCACCCTGTTTGGCGCGGGAACGGCCTGCGCGGTCGGCTTCCCCGCCTTGCGCGTGAAAGGGCTGATGCTGGTGATCGCGACCCTCGCATTCGGCGAGGGCGTGCGGCTCTTCTTCTTCAACTTCGACTACCAGATCGCCAAGGGCCAGGTGAAGGTCGGCCCGGTCGGCGGCGAAGGCTTCCGGCAGATCCGTTACTTCCCGGAGCACGGCTGGACCACGTTCGACGTGATGCTGTTCGTCTGGGCGTTCGTCGTGCTGATCATGGCGCTCCTCTGGTGGTTCGACCGCTCGCGTTACGGCGCGGTGCTGCGCGCGGTCGGCGAGGACGAGATCGCCGCGCAGTCGGTCGGCATCAACCTGACCGCGGTGAAGGTCAGCGCGATGACCATCGGCGGGGCGATCGCCGGGATCGGCGGCGGCCTCTACGCACACTACACGACGCACATCGAGCACTCGAGCTTCAACATCCTGGTCGCGACGTTCGCGATCGCCTACCCGATCGTCGGCGGGCTCGCGAGCGTCTTCGGCACCCTGGCGGCGGTGGTGTTCGTGCAGGGCTTCCTGATCGAGGGCCTGCGCTTCCTGGGCGACTGGCGCAACCTGCTCTTCGGTGCGCTGATCGTCCTCGCGATGAACGTGCGGCCGCGCGGCCTGCTCGACGCGCAGACGCTCGGCCGCCTCGGCCGGCTGTTCGGCCAGGGGCGATAGCGGTGCTCGAGCTCGACCAGGTCTCCCGGCACTTCGGCGGCGTGCGCGCCGTCGACCAGCTTTCACTGAGGATCGAGGAAGGCCGGATCTTCGGGCTGATCGGGCCGAACGGCTCGGGCAAGAGCACGACGGTGAACCTCGTCACGGGGTTGTTTCCGCTCACGTCGGGCCGGATCAGCTTCCGCGGCGCGGATCTCGGAACGGTGCCGGTGCACCGGCGGCTCGCCCTCGGCATCGCGCGCACGTTCCAGAACATCCGCCTGTTCGGCCATCTCACGGTGTGGCAGAACCTGTGGGTGGCCCAGAACAGCCCCGAGGACCACGCGCGCCGCGGCTTCTTCGCGCGCTGGCTCGGCGGCTCGCGGCGCGTACGCGCCGAGATCGCGGAGCTCCTCGAGTTCTCCGGCCTCGCCCACCGGCAGGACGAGCTCGCGTCGAACCTCGCGTTCGGCGAGCAGCGCCGGCTGGAGCTCGCGCGCGCCCTCGCCGCGCGGCCGAAGCTCCTGTGCCTCGACGAGCCCGCCGCGGGGATGAACGCCGAGGAGATCGAGCAGCTCGCCGGCCGCATCCGCGCGGTCCGCGACCGGGGCGTCACCGTGCTCCTCATCGAGCATCACATGGAGCTCGTGATGGACGTCACCGACCGCCTCGCGGTGCTCAACTTCGGCCAGAAGATCGCCGAGGGCACGCCGGCGGAAGTGCAGGCGGATCACGCCGTGCGCACGGCCTACCTCGGAGGCGGCGACAAGTGAGCGGGCCGGTGCTCGAGGTCGCGGATCTGGTCACCGCCTACGGCAAGATCGAGGCGCTCCGGGGCGTCTCGCTCTCGGTCGCGCAGGGGTCGATCACCTGCCTGCTCGGCCCGAACGGCGCCGGCAAGACGACGCTGATGATGACCGCGACCGGGCTGCTGAAGCCCCGGCGCGGGTCGATCCGCTTCGCGGGTGACGAGCTCGCCGGCCGCGCGCCGCACGACATCGTCGCGCGCGGCGTTGCGCTCGTGCCCGAGAACCGCCTCGTGTTCCCCACGATGACGGTGACCGACAACCTCGCCGCCGGCGCCTACCAGCGCCGCGACAAGGTCGCGATCGCGCAGGACGTCGAGCGCATGTTCGCGCGCTTCCCGCGGCTCAAGGAGCGTTCGCAGCAGCAGGCCGGCACGCTCTCGGGCGGCGAGCAGCAGATGCTGGCGGTGGCGCGCGCGCTGATGTCGCGCCCGAAGCTCCTGCTCATGGACGAGCCCTCGCTCGGCCTCGGGCCGCTCGTCGTCGAAGAGATCTTCCGCATCGTCACCGAGCTGAACAAGGACGGTACGACCATTTTCCTGGTCGAGCAGAACGCGCACATGGCACTCCAGGTCGCGCACCACTTCTATCTCATGGAGCAGGGCCGCGTGACCTTCAGCGGTACGCCGGGTCAGGTGGCCGAGGACGAAGTGATCCGGAGGGCGTATCTTGGTTCCGCCAAGCATTGATCACGGAGAGACAATGACTTACGAGCTCGAGGATTTCTGCCGGGATTGCCGAGAGACGCTCGAGCAGGGTTCCGGGCCGGACGCGCTGGAGGCCGTGCGACAGTCGCTCGCGCGCCTGCTCGCCAACGCGGCGTTCGTCCAGCGGACCTGCGGGCCCGAGGCAAGGCCCGGACTGCATCTCCTTCACGAAAACGGCGAACTCGGCTTCCAGGTCCTTGCGCACATCAACGAGAAGCCGCGCGTCTCACCCCCGCACAACCACGGCGAGTCGTGGGCGGTCTACGGCCAGGCGACCGGCTACACCGACATGACCGAGTTCCGGCGCACCGACGACGGCGCCGATACGGCGCACGCCAAGCTCGAGGTCACGCGCAAGTACCGCCTGAATCCCGGCGAGGTCGGCATCTACGCGAGCGGCGCCATCCACTCGATCGATTACCCGGAGAAGTCGCGCTTCATCCGCATCACCGGCACCAACCTCGACCGGATCTATCGCGACGCGTTCGACCCTGCGACCGGCGCGATCAAGCGCATGGGGCCGCAGCAGGCGTCGTAGGGGATGGCTGCGGATTTCGCCCAGAACACGCTCGACGGGGTGATGCTCGGGAGCGCCTATGCGCTCCTCGCGCTCGGCTTCACCCTGATCTTCGGCGTCCTGCGCCGCGCGAACCTCGCCTACGGGCCGGCGATCATGCTCGGCGCGTACGCGGCGACCTGGGTCAACCTGAGCTTCCGGCCGGGGCTCTTCGCGCTGGCGCTCGTCACGATCGCCGGCGCGACGCTCGCCGGGGCGTACGTGGAACGGCTGTGCTTCGCGCCGCACGGGCGGCGCACGCTGTCGCGCGACGCCGCCGCGATCGCGTCGATGGTCGGCAGCTTTGCGCTGTGGATGCAGCTCGAGGAGCTCGCGACGCTGTGGCTCCCGAAGCATCTCTACAGCTTTCCGCCTCTCTACGACGGCCCGCCGCTCGCGCTCGGCCCGCTGACCGTGCGCGTCGAGTACCTGGCGATGCTCGCGTGCACGGCAGCCGCCTGCTTCGGGCTCCGCCGCCTCCTCTCGCGCACGCGCTTCGGACTGGCGGTGCGGGCGGTCGTCGACCAGCCCGAGGCGGCCCGGCTCGCCGGGGTGAACGTGCCGCGGGTGTTCCTCGCGGTGTTCGCGCTCGCCTCGGCGCTCGGCGGGCTCGGCGGCTACCTGATCGTCGCGGCGCACGAGCAGGTGACGCCGATGCTCGGGATGTGGTCGACGCTGAAAGGCATGATCGCGATGATGCTCGGGGGGCTCGGCTCGCTCCCGGGCGCGGTGATCGGCGGCATTGCGCTCGGGCTCCTGGAGGCGCACAGCCAGTGGCTCGCGGGCCCACAGTACCGCGACCTCGTTGCCTATCTCGTGCTGTTCGCGCTGCTCGCATTCCGGCCCGCGGGGCTCTGGAGCCTGCTGCGCGGTCGCCCCGTTGTCGCCACCTGACAATGGACGAGTTCGCGTTCGGCGTCCTGACCAACATCGCGCTGTTCTCGTTCCTCGCGCTCTCGGCCTACCTGCTGCTGATCGCGGGCGAGATGTCGTTCGGGCAGCAGGCATTCTTCGGCGTCGGCGCCTACGCCGCCGGTATCGGCACCGCGATGTGGGGCTGGCCGCTGCCGCTGGCGGCGGCGTTCGCGATGGCGCTCGGCGCGGGCGCGGCGTGGCTGGTGGGACTGCCGACGATCCGGCTGCGCGGCCTCTACTTCGCGATGGCGACGCTCGCCGCGGCCGAGATGTTCAGAATCCTGTTCGAGCTGCTGCACTATCAGCGCACGGTGGACGGCGAGCTCGTCGGCCCGGATGGCACCCAGGGATTTCGCGGCATCCGCTGGGTGCTCGAGCGCGGCTTCGAGCCGCACGAGTTCCTCGCGCTGGTCGCCGGCGTGCTTGCCCTGGTACTAGTCGGATTCGCGCTCGTCGGGCGGTCGCGCCTGGGCGTGCAGCTCCGCATGGTCGGCGAGGACCCCGAGCTCGCTGCGGTGTTCGGCGTCGACGTCGCGCGCCTCAAGCTCGGGGTGGTCGCCGTGGCCGGCGCGGTCGCCGCGCTCGGCGGCGCGCTCTATGCGCACCACAACACCTACATCGAGCCCCGCAACTTCGACATCATGCTCGGCGTGCACAGCCTCGCCTACGGATTGATCGGCGGGCTCGGCACCGCGGCCGGGCCGCTGCTGGGCGTCCTGATCGACATCGGGCTCCTCGAGTCGACGCGCGTGTTCCAGGGCTGGCGCATGGTCGTGTTCGGCGGCCTCGTCGCCGTGCTGCTGATCGTCCGGCCGCGCGGGCTGCTCGACGAGGCGGTCGTGAACCGGGTCAAACGGGCGCTGTCAACGCGGTAGATGAAGCGCGCTCTCGCCCTGATGCTTCTCGGTGCCGCCCCGACGGCGGCGCTCGCGCAGCGCCTCGACGCCGAGGCCGACTGCAAGCCGACCAGGCACGATCTCGTCTACGACTGCCGCTTTGTGCTGAAGGAAGCGAAGACCGGCAAGCCGGTCAGCGGCGCAGAGCTCGCTGTCGGCGCCGACATGCCGTCGATGCCGATGGCGCACAACGTGAAGCCGGTGAAGGCGGCGCCCGGCGCCGCGCCGGGCGAGTACACCGCCCGGATCGAGCTCGAGATGTTCGGCGAATGGGCGCTGAAGCTCGACGTGCGAAAGCCAGTGCGCGACCGGATCGTCAAGAAGTTCGACGCGCGCGAGCCGAGTCGCTGAAGCGCTGGCAGATCGCGTCTCGCGTCGAGGCATTGAGGAATGGGTGGAATGCCGCCGGTCTTGCTGCCGGGCCAGCACGAGCAAGAGCACGAACAAACCGTTTCAAGGCGACCCTCCCAAAAACAGAAGGGACGCAATCTGCGTCCCTTCCGCATTCTCTCCGTTCGAACGCCGCCGGGCCGTCAGACCTCCACGAACGCCTCTTCGCGCTTCTTCCTCACCGTCGGCGCCAGCACGATGAGCAGCAGGACGAGCGAAATCCCGAGCAGCACCGCGCTGATCGGCTTGGTAAAGAAGACGCTCGGATCGCCGCGCGAGAGCAGCATTGCCCGCCGCAGGTTTTCCTCCATCATCGGCCCGAGGATGAACCCGAGAATCAGCGGCGCGGGCTCGCATTCGAGCTTGACGCAGATGTAGCCGAGGATCGCGAATACGCACATCATGTAGATGTCGAACGACGTATTGTTCACGCTGTACACGCCGACGCAGCAGAACAGCAGGATCGCGGGATAGAGCAGCCGGTAAGGCACCGTGAGCAGCTTGATCCACATGCCGATCAGCGGCAGGTTGAGGACGACCAGCATCAGGTTCCCCACCCACATCGACGCGATCATTCCCCAGAAGAGCTGCGGGCGCTCGGTCATCACCTGCGGCCCGGGCGCGATGCCCTGGATCATCATCGCTCCGATCATGAGCGCCATGACCGGATTGGACGGGATGCCGAGCGTGAGGAGCGGGATGAACGAGGTCTGCGCCCCCGCGTTGTTCGCCGACTCGGGCGCCGCGACGCCGCGGATATCGCCGTTGCCGAAATTGCGCGGCGGCCGCGCCATCTTTTTCTCCATCGTATAGGCGGCGAACGAGGCGAGCAGTGCGCCACCGCCGGGCAGGATGCCGAGCGCGGAGCCGAGCGTCGTGCCGCGGAGGATCGACGGGATGCACGTTTTGATGTCCTGCCACGAGGGCAGCAGGTTGGAGACCTTCGCGACGAAGATGTCCCGGCTCGCCTTGTGATCGAGGTTGGCCACGATTTCCGCAATGCCGAACATACCCATCGCGACGGTGACGAAGCCGATGCCGTCCGAGAGCTCCGAGACCCCGAAACTGTAGCGCGCGACGCCGGAATTGACGTCGGTGCCGACCAGGCCCAGCAGCAGGCCGAGGATCACCATCGCGATGGCCTTGATGAGTGAGCCGTGCGCGAGCACCACCGCCGCGATCAGGCCGAGCACCATGAGGGAGAAGTACTCGGTCGGGCCGAACTTCAGCGCCACCTCGGCAAGCGGCGGCGCGAACAGCGCGATGACGACCGTGGACACGCAGCCGGCGAAGAACGAACCGATCGCCGCCATGCCGAGCGCCGGCCCGGCCCGACCCTGGCGGGCCATCTTGTAGCCGTCCAAGGCGGTCACGACCGATGACGACTCGCCGGGCAGGTTGACCAGGATCGCCGTCGTCGAGCCGCCGTACTGCGCGCCGTAGTAGATGCCCGGCGAGCATGATCAGCGCCGAGACCGGCGGCAGCGTGAACGTCACCGGCAGCAGCATCGCGATCGTCGCCACCGGGCCGATCCCCGGCAACACGCCGATCAGCGTGCCGAGCAGGACGCCGCCGAAGCAGTACAGCAGGTTGAGCGGCGTCAGCGCGACGCCGAATCCGACACCGAGGTTCGCGAGCAGCGATTCCATGGGCGCTCCCTCAGTTGCCGATGTGCATGCCGCGGCACCAGTCGTCGAGCACCGCCGGACAGACCGGGATCGGGAGCCCGAGACCCTTGACGAAGACCAGGACGGAGAAGAGCGCGAGGATCACGAACAGGATCACCACTTCCTTCGTCTTGAACTCGTGCCCGCCGAGCGCCCCGATCGTGATCAGCAGCGCGGTGGCGACGATCAGCCCGAGCGGCTTGAGCAGGATTCCGAACAGCACGATGCCCAGAATGATGAGCGTCATCGGTCGGAAGACGATCGGCGGCACCTTCTCGCCCTTTACGATGAACGACTCGACGAAGATCGCGAGGCCGAGCAGGGCGAGAATTCCGCCGAGCACAGTCGGGAAGTAGGCGGGGCCCATGCGGACGGCGGTGCCCATTGCGTAGTTTCGGGCGACGAGCAGGAAGCCAACCCCGAACGCGATGAACATCAGGCCTGCCCAGAAATCCCTGGGGGCTTTTATTTTCATGCTGTCCTCCTCCTGTGTTGCGGGGGCTATTCTGCCATACGCTGGAGGGGCCGCCACCGGCTTCGTGGCGCCGGATTGTCAGAGGAATGTCAGCTCCGGCCCGACCCGGGGAGGTACCGACGGGGCCCTTAAACGAAGCTCGGACCTTGGACCTGGTCTGACAGCTCGCGCTGCTTGTCCACGAACTCGACCAGGCGCAGGCTGGTCTGGCGCAGGCGCTGCGACAGCATTACCGCGAGCTGCATCAGGATCTTGGCGCCCAGCATCGGCTGCTCGAGGATGATGAGCGCTAATGCGTCGCGAGAGAGCACCGCAATCAGGCTGGGCTCCACCGCCACGCAGGTGGCAAAGCGCGGCTCGCCGTCGATCATCGACATCTCCCCGAGCGTCTTGCCCTCCTCGACCACCGCGATCAGCCGCGGCGTGTTCCAGCGGTCCTGCTTGAAGACCTCCACCCGGCCTTCGATCACCAGCATCATGAAATCGCCGGCCTCGCCCTCGCGGATGATCTCCTGGCCGGCCTGCGCGCGGAACGCCTGCATGAAGTGCCCGAGGAGGCGGATCTCGGCCAGGCTGAACTGCTCGAAGAGCGGCGCGTACCCGACCATGCCGTGGATTCGCGTCGCGTGCTGGGTCGCGTCGCCGACGTGCTCGAGTTGCGGCAGGCGCTGGCTCTCGACGGTCTCGTTCATGGCGTCGTCTGCGTGCGGAGGCGGTTGTCGCTGCTGCGATTATGCCCAAAGCGGCGGGGCGCGCGTGCCGCGCCGCGGCATTCAGCGGGCCGGGCAGGCCGGCGCGCCGAAGTACCCCTCGCAAAAGGAGCAGCCCCCCTGCGGCAGGAAGCCCGGCGTGCGGTAGTAGCGGTCGCGGACCTCCGCGAGCAGGCCGTCCCGGTACGGCGCGTACTGGAACCCCTCCCCGAGGACCAGGTGGAAGGTCGCGCCCCGAACGGTCACATCGCGCAGCTCGACCCGGCGGAACCAGCGCTCGTAGGCGGCGCGATCGGCGGGCTGCTTGCGCACGACCAGCACGTCCCGGCCGTCGAGGAGGCGCACATCGGTGAGGAGGTCGTCATGGCGCCCGTTGTGGGAGGTCGACCCGAGCACGAAGACGTAGTGGCGGCGCCACGACTCGCGCGCCTGCGGCTGGGCGAGAAAACCGGCCACCGCGGCGTTGTAGGACAGCACCGACGCCGGGGAAAAGCCGTCGGCCGCGAACGCGTACCGGCCCTCGTATTCCTTCAGCGCGGCGAACAGCTCGTCCGTGCGGGCGCCCTGCACGATCGAGTCGTACTGGCGCAGCCGCTGGAAGGTCTCGATCGGCAGCGCCGCGACGATCGCGACAAGTACGACGTGGAGCACCGCGAACCCCGCGAGGAACTTTACGGACGCGAGGAGCCGGTCGGCGCCGAGCGCAAGCGCGCCCGCCGCGAACAGCACCGGCATGAACGAGAGCAGCCAGTGCAGGCCGATGTCGCGGAACGGGGCGATCGCGGCGAAGACCGCGAGCGGCGCAAGGGCGAGGATCCAAAGCAGCCGTCGCTCCGGCTTCGCAAAGGCGGCGCGCACCGCGTCCCGTCTGCGCACGAGTTGCCAGAGGAGGATCGGGCTGGAGAGGTACACGAGAAACGCGGCGAACGCGAGCGGCCGCCACCACTTGAACCCCGCGTCGCCGTGCCGATTGAAGACGTTGAAGAGGACGTTCGACCAGCAGTGGCCGTAGTTCCACCACAAGTTCACCAGCACGAACGGCAACGCGCAGGCCACGACGATCGCGAGCCCGCGCCAGGCGCGCGGCCCCGAGCCGTCGCGCGCGCGCGTGGACGCAAGGGCAAACGCCAAGTACCCGAACCCGACCAGCACGGCAAAGTACTTCGAGAGGAACGCGAGCCCGAGCGCGGTGCCTGCGGCGGCGTAGAGCGGCGCCGAATCGCGGCGTACCGCGAGCACGAACGCCGCCATCGACAGCGCGGAGAAGAGCACGAGCGGCGTGTCGGTGGTGACGAGCACGTTCACCACCTGCGCCGGCACGAGCAGCCATGCGAGTGCCGCGGCGTAGGCCGTGCGCTCCGCAGCTGGCTCCCCGCGCGCGAGCGTGCGCACGAGCGCGACCATTCCGATTGCGACGAGGGGCGGCAGCAGCACTTGCGGCAGCCTCAGCACGAGCGCGGACTGGGAGACCTGCAGCAGCCCGGCCAGGATCCACCCGACCATGGGCGGGTGGTCGTAGAACCCGAGATCGGGCGCGCGCGCCCAGGTGACGAAATAGGCCTCGTCGCCGGTGAGCGGCAGCCACCAGGCAAGCCAGAGGCGGAACGCGAGGACGGCAGCGAGAGCCGCCCAGAATCCGCGGCGGAGGACCGCCGCGTCGGTCAACGCGCGCGCTCCGCCGCTTCAGCGCGCTGGCCGCCCTTACCGGCGGCGCGCCGGCGACGGACGGCCTCGGCGAGCCCCTCGAGCAACGGCACCGAATCCTCCCAGCCGATGCAGGCATCGGTGATGCTGCGGCCGTACTCGAGCGGGCGGCCGGCAACCAGGTCCTGCCGGCCCTCCTTGAGGTGCGATTCGACCATCACCCCCACGATCCGGCGCTCCCCGGCGGCGAGCTGCGCGCCGACGTCGGCGGCGACCGCGAGCTGGCGCTTAAAGTCCTTGGCGGCGTTCGCATGCGACAGGTCGATCATCAGCTGCTCGGGCAGCCCCGCCGCCGCGAGCGCCTGGCAGGCCGCGGCGACGCTGGCGGCGTCGTAGTTGGGCTTGGGCCCGCCGCGCAGGATGATGTGGCAGTCGTCGTTGCCGCGCGTCTCGACGATCGCCACCTGGCCGTTCTTGTGCACCGACAGGAAATGGTGGTGCTGCTTTGCGGCGAGGATCGCGTCGCAGGCGACTTTCACGTTGCCGTCGGTGCCGTTCTTGAAGCCCACCGGCGCCGACAGGCCCGAGGCGAGCTCGCGGTGCACCTGCGACTCGGTGGTGCGGGCGCCGATCGCGCCCCAGCTGATCAGGTCGCCGATGTATTGCGGCGAGATCATGTCGAGAAACTCGGAGCCGGCGGGCACGCCGGTCTGGTTGATGCGCACCAGCAGGTCGCGCGCGATGCGCAGGCCCTCGTTGATGCGGAAGGTGCCGTTCAGGTACGGGTCGTTGATCAATCCCTTCCATCCGACCGTGGTGCGCGGCTTCTCGAAGTAGACCCGCATCACGACCTCGAGGTCGGCGGCGAGCCGCGCGCGCACCGCGGCAAGGCGACGCGCGTATTCGACCGCCGCCTCCGGGTCGTGGATCGAGCACGGCCCGATCACGACCAGCAGCCGGTCGTCGCGCCCGTGCAGGATCTGCTTCACCTGGCGGCGCGTTTCGGCGATGAGCTTCTCGACCGCGGTGCCCTGGATCGGGAAGAACCGGATCAGGTGCTCGGGGGGCGGCAGCGGAACGATGTTGCCGATGCGCTCGTCGTCGGTGAGGGACGTGCGATCCACCGGCACGGCCGGGGGGAAGGCGTCTTGGTGGGCGGTCATCGCAGCTTGCCTTTCGTCTGAAAACAAAAAACCGCCAGGCTGGTCGGCGCTGGCGGTTTTCGGGACCCGTTCGGTCGTGAGCCTAGCTCAGTCCCTCCGCCAGGGGCTGGGAAAGAAGAACCCGAAGTGGAAGCACTCGCGAAGCATGCCCGGGATTCAAGCACGACCGTGCGGGGGCTGGCAAGCCCCGGGGACAGGCACCGTGCCGGGGCGCCCGCGCGGATTGCCGCACCGCGGCCGCGCCATTAGCAGACTCCCGGTCCGGCTGCCAGCGCGACCTACGTCACGCGCGCGGCCGGCGCGCGTGCCTGAACGTGACGGGGGAGTCGTCTTCCCGCGGCCTCGGCGCGTTTGATGCTTGAGATTACGTTGACGGACGCGGCGCCGCGTGTCAGGTTTGGCGGCATCCGCTCGACTCGGGAAGGCGAACCAGGAGAGGCCGACCATGCGTGCGACTGCCAATGTCCCTGCGGTAGTGCGACAGCCGTTGAACATCCCGATTGCCGGGTTCAAGGACGTCTACGACGTCGACGCGGTCGATCGCGCGCTCGCCGAGCTGCCGCAAGGCGCGAACGACGCGCTGAAGTCCACCTACGAGAAGATGCTCAAGGCCGGCGGGACGCGCCTCTCGGTGAAGCCGAGCGGTCCGCCCGCGATGGACCATCTGTTCGACGAGCTGCCCAACTTCGGTGCGGTGCTCGAGGACATTCGCAAGCAGATCGCGCTGTGCGCGTCCTCCGCCGACGCCCTCGAGCTCACCCCGATGCTGCTGCTCGGTGACCCCGGAATCGGCAAGACGCATTTCGCGCGTCGCATCTCGGAACTGCTCGGCACCGGATTCGGGTTCCTCTCGATGAGCTCGCTCACCGCGGGCTGGGTGCTCTCCGGATCCTCGTCGCAGTGGAAGAACTCGAAGCCGGGCAAGGTGTTCGAGACCTTCCTGAACGGGCAGTACGCGAACCCGCTGATCTGCGTGGACGAGATCGACAAGGTCGGAGGCGACACGCAGTACGACCCGCTCGGCGCACTCTACGCCCTGCTCGAGCAGGACACGGCGCGGGCGTTCGTCGACGAGTTCGTCGAGCTGCCGATCGACGCCGCCAGCGTGTTCTGGGTCGCGACCGCGAACGACGCAGCGCGCATTCCCGAGCCGATTCTCAACCGGATGAACGTCTACGAGATCGACGCGCCGGACCGGGCCGGAGCGATCAAGATCGCGCAGTCGATTTATGCCGAGATCCGCAACGCCCACGACTGGGGCAGGCAGTTTCCGGAGCACCCGGCCGAGGCGGTGCTCGACCGGCTCGCCGGACTGAGCCCGCGCGAGATGCGCCGCGCGATCCTGGGCGCGTTCGGGAACGCCAAGATCGACGGCCGGCACGAGGTCGAGGAGCGCGACATCGCCGACGGCCGCGCGGCGAAGAAGCCGCGGATCGGGTTCTAGGGTGCGGAAAAGCCTCTCGGCGCGAAGATCGCGCTCGCCTCGGGACTCCTGAGGAACGCCACCAGCGCGCGGGCCGCATCGGGCGACTTCGCGCCGGGCATCGCGACCGCGGTGTAGATCGTCCACTTCTGCAGCGCCGGCGGCAGCGGACCGACGAGCTTCACGCCCGGGACCGGCAGGATCTCGGTGATCTGGTGCACGCCGAGCTCGATCTCGCCCTTCCCGACCGGCGCCACCACGTAGCCGCCGGAGCCGAGCGTCGCCTTGGCATTGACCTCGCCCGCGATCCCGAGCTGCTGCAGCACGCCGGCGAAATGCTTGCCGCTCGTGCCACGCGCCGGGTCGATGTACACGATCGACTTCGCGGCGAGCAGCGCCCGCTTGAACGCCTCGGGCGTCGAGATGTCCGGTGCGCTCGCGCGCTCGTTCACCGCCACGCCGATGCCCACCTTGCCGAGCGGCGCGCGGCTGCCCGGCACGACCTTGCCCTGCTTCTCGTAGGCGTCGACGTTCTCGTCCGGCAGGATCAGGAGCTCGTAGATCTCGCCCGCGGCGACGCGCTTCGCGATCTCGCCGGCGGGCGCGAACGCGATCGCGACCTTGTGCGCGGAGCGGGCCTCGAACGCCGGTAACGCCGCCTGCAGCGGCGATTGCGCGGCGCCCCCGCTCAGCACCCGGATCTCGTCGGCGTGGACGACGCCCGTAGCGAGGGCCAGTGCGAAGAGGACGTGCTTCATGCTTTCTCCCGTGAGCGGGCAAGTGGCCCGAGGGCGCACAGTCTAGCCGCGCGCCCGCCGCCGCGCAGCAGGCTGCTATCCTTCGATCGCTTTGCAGCGACGACGCCTACCGACGAATCTCCGCGCGCGCGCCGGGCTTGCGCTCGCCTCGGTCGCGTTCGCCTGCGGCGCGCTTTCCCTCAGCGCGGTCGCGCAGACGCGCGAGGGCGCGCCGCTGCTCGACGGCATGGGAACGTACACGCACGCCACCGGCGCATCGTCCCCGCTCGCCCAGCGGTATTTCGATCAGGGCATGGTGCTCGCGTGGGGCTTCAACTCCGCCGAGGCAGTGCGGTCGTTCGAGGCGGCCACGCGCGCCGACCCGAAGTGCGCAATCTGCTTCTGGGGGCTCGCATGGTCGCTCGGACCCACGATCAACGCCGACATGAACAAGGCCGACGCCGGGCGCGTGCAGACCGCGGTCCGGCGCGCGGAAGCGCTGTCGGTCAACACATCGCCTCGGCAGCGCGGATTGATCGCAGCGCTCGCCGTACGGCATCCCAAGCAAGGCGTCGTCGACGATGAGCGTTACGCCGCTCGGATGCGCGCGCTGGCCAAAAGCACTCCCCGCGACGCCGACGTCCTGACGCTTGCGGCCGAGGCGCAGCTCAACCTGCACGCCTACGACTGGTGGGAGAAGGATGGGACGGCGAAGCCATGGACCCCCGGGACCGAGACGCTGCTCGCGGCGGCGCTGAAGGCCGCGCCCGACCATCCCGGCGCGAACCACTACTGGATCCACCTGATGGAGTCGTCGGCAACGCCGGAGGCCGCCCTGCCCAGCGCCTCGAAGCTCGAGACGCTCGTGCCCGGCTCGGGGCATCTCACCCACATGCCCGCGCACATCTACATGCGCGTAGGGAGGTACGCCGATGCGACGGCCGTGAGCGAGCGCTCGATCAAAGCGGACGAGCGCTATCTCGCGCAGGTCCAGGCGCAGAACAAGTATCTCGTCGGCTACGCCGCACATAACCACCACTTTCTATGGGCCGTGGCGGCGATGGAGGGCCGGAGCCACGCGGCCATCGACGCGGCGCGAGCGGCGTACCGGGTCGCGTGCGGGCCGCAGCCGAGCTTGCGCGAGGGCACGCTGCAGCACTATTTCGCGCTCGAGTCTTACGCGTTGGTACGCTTCGCGCGCTGGGACGAGATCCTCAAAGCGACGCTGCCGCCCGACACTGACGCGCCCTATCCGCTCGCGGTCTGGCATTTCGCGCGC
This sequence comes from uncultured beta proteobacterium, assembly GCA_963747775.1. Lineage (GTDB taxonomy): Bacteria > Pseudomonadota > Gammaproteobacteria > Burkholderiales > SG8-39 > JAGVSZ01. The sequence goes on along the minus strand of CAVVGT010000006.1, from coordinate 56,217 downwards.
GGCGTGGCGTTCGCACGCACGGGCAAGGCGCGCGAGGCTCGCAAGGAGCTGGATGCTCTGGAGAAGGTCGCCGCCGATCCGACGCTGAAGGACGTGAAGGTCAAGAACATCAACCTCGCGTCGAGCCTGATCGGCATCGCGACGCTGACGTTGCGCGCCGAGCTCGCCGCCGCGGACAAGAAGCCGCTGGTTGCGGTGAAGCTGCTCGAGGGAGCGGTCGCGATCGAGGACGGGCTCGCCGCCGACGAGCCGCATTTGTGGCTCGCACCGACGCGGCACGCGTTGGGCGCGGCGCTCCTCAAGGCGGGACGCGCCGACGAGGCCGAGAGCGTGTACCGGCGGGATCTCGCGCACTATCCGGAGAACGGCTGGTCGCTCTACGGGCTTTCGCAGGCGCTCGCGAAGCAGGGCCGCACCGACGAAGCACGTGACCTGGACGAGCGCTTCCGGGCCGTCTGGCGCCGCGCGGACGTCGACCTTCGCACGCTCCGTTAGCCCTCGAACCGTCACGATTGCGCTAGATCAAGGGGTCGTCGGGCGCGTCCATTAGCATTTGCTTAAGTACCCGGCCACGATCGCGAATTGCGGCGCGAACCGGGTCCTTCGAGACGAACGGGCCATGGACCCCATACCGCTTTCACGCAGGCGATTTCTCAAGATCACCGCAGGCACGTTCGGCGCCGCGGCGGTCGGCATTCACGGTCTCGCGCCTCGCGCGATCGCCCAGAGCGCCCCGGCCGCGAAAGGGGTGGTCGAGATCCCCACCTTCTGCGAAATGTGCTTCTGGCGCTGCGGCGGGATCGCGCACGTCCGCGACGGCAAGCTGTGGAAGTTCGAAGGCAACCCGCTCGACCCGCAGAGCCGCGGGCGTCTCTGTCCGCGCGGCACCGGCGCGGTGGGCGCGCACTACGACACCGATCGGCTCCAGAAGCCGCTGATCCGCGTCGGCGATCGCGGCAAGGAGCAGTGGAAGGCCGTCACGTGGGACGAGGCCTTCACGTACATCGCCGACAAGATGAAAGCAATCAAGACGCAGCATGGCGCCGAGTCGATCGCGATGTTCAACCACGGTGTCGGCGCGCGCTTCCTCCTGCACGTGCTCAAGAGCTACGGCTGCACCAACATCGCCGGCCCATCGTTCGCCCAGTGCCGCGGTCCGCGCGACGTGGGCTTCACGCTGACCTTCGGGAGCGGCCTCGGGTCGCCCGAGCCGACCGACATCCGAAACACCGACTGCCTGGTCCTCGTCGGCTCCCACCTCGGCGAGAACATGCACAACTCGCAGGTGCAGGAGTTCGCGGAGGCGATCGAGCGGCGCATCCCGATCATCGTCGTCGACCCGCGGTTCTCGGTCGCCGCGAGCAAGGCGAAGCACTGGCTCCCGATCAAGCCCGGCACCGACCTCGCCCTCCTCCTCGCCTGGATGAACCTGCTCGTCACCGAGGGACGCTACGACAGGGCGTTCGTCGAGAGGTACGGCCACGGCTTCGACAAGTTCGCTGCGGAAATCAAGCAGTACAGCGTCGACTGGGCGGCGCAGGAGACCGGGGTCGACGCGGGCCTGATCCGCGTCACGGCGCTCGAGTTTTCGGCGCACCGGCCGGCAACGATCATCCACCCGGGACGCCGCGTCAACTGGTACGGCGACGACACGCAGCGCAGTCGCGCGATCGCGCTGCTCAACGCGCTCCTGGGTAACTGGGGGCGCAAGGGCGGCCTCTTCATCCAGACCGGCATGAAGGTCGCCGTCCTACCCGCTGCCGAAGTACCCGAAGTCGGACAAGCCGATGGCCGACAACCCGGACGGCCGAGCGCTATCCGTTCGCCGACGAAGCGGTCACCACCGGCATCCGCGACGCGACGCTCAGCGGCAAGCCGTATCCGATCAAGGGCTGGATCGTCTACTCGACGAACATCATGAACGCGCTGCCGAACGAAGCCGAGACGCTGAAGGCGATCCAGGCGCTCGACCTGCTCGTCGTCATCGACACGATGCCGAGCGAGATCGCCGGTTATGCCGACGTCGTGCTGCCCGAGATCGTGTTCCTCGAGCGCTACGACGAGCTGCTGGTCGGCTGGGGGCGCCGCGGCTGGATGTCGCTGCGGCAGCCGGTGGTCGAGCGCACCGGCCGAACAGAAGCCCGGCTGGTGGATCGCGAAGGAACTGGCCGGCCGGCTCGGCATTCCCGAGTGCATGCCGTTCAAGGACATCGAGGAGTACCTCGCCTTCCGCGTCGAGAAAGGCGGGCTTCAGCTTCGCGAAACTCGAAGCCGAAGGGCGTGATCATGGGCGGCAAGAAGCCGATCACCGTCGAGGAAGGTCTCGAGCTCAGCGTTCGACACGCCGTCGGGCAAGGTCGAGTTCTGGTCCGATCAGCTGGCGAAGAAAGGCTTCGACCCGGTGCCGAAGTACACGAAGCACGCCGAAGCGCCCGAGGGTTACTTCCGCCTGATCACGGGCGCGCGCCGGTGCACACCTTCAGCCGCACGCAGTCGAACCCGCTCCTCACCGGCCTGATGCGCGAGAACGAGATCTGGGTCAACGCCGCGACGGCCGCGCAAGCTCGGGCTGAAGACCGGCGCAGTACGTGAAGCTCAAGAACCAGGACGGCGTCGAGACGAACCGGATCCAGCGTCAAGGCCACGCAGCGCATCCGCCCGGACACCGTCTACATGGTGTACGGCTTCGGTCAGCGCAACACGATGGCCAAGCAGCGCCTACCAGCGGGCGCAAGCGCCGCGCAGCTCAACACGAAGTACGAGACCGACCCGCTGATGGGCGGCACCAGCATCCACTCGAACTTCGTGACCTTCGTGAAGGAGGCCTGAGATGGCGCGCTTCGGAATGGTGATCGACACCCGCAAGTGCGTCGGCTGCATGGACTGCGTGGTCGCCTGCGAAACGGAGAACGACGTTGCCGATCGGCTTCAGCCGCGACTGGATCACGACCGAGGTGCGGGGCGACCTTCCCGAACCTGTCGATGGAGATCCGCTCGGAGCGCTGCAACCACTGCGACAACCCGCCGTGCGTGACCTGCTGCCCGACCGGCGCGAGCCACGTCTCGGACTTCGGCATACGGTGCAAGGTCACGGCCAACCGCTGCATCGGCTGCAAGGCGTGCATCGCGGCGTGCCCGTACGGCGCGCGCTTCGTCCACCCGAAGGGCTACGTCGACAAGTGCACGTTCTGCGATCACCGCGTCAAGGACGGCAAGGACCCGGCGTGCGTCTCGGTGTGCCCGACGCACTGCATGCACTTCGGCGACCTGGACGATCCGAAGAGCAGCGTGCGCCACGCTGCTGCGCACCCGCAAGTGGCACACGCTGCTGCCCGAGGCCGGAACGCGGCCGCGGGTCTTCTACCTGACGTAAGGGAGCGCGCCATGCTCGAACTCACGACGACACGCCACAACCCGTGGCATCGACCCGAGCCTGCACGTCTGGGGCTGGGAGATCCCGCTCTACCTGTTCGTCGGCGGCATGGTCGCCGGCATGATGATCCTCGCGGGCATCGCGATGCTGCGCACCGCCAAGGGCGAGGACACGAAGTCGTTCTTCTCGATCCAGACGCCGCTGCTCGGCTTCATGCTGCTCAACGTCGGCATGCTGGCGCTGCTGCTCGACCTGGCGCACCCGCTCTACGTGTGGGCCGTCTACATCACGTTCGAGCCGATGTCGCCGATGTCCTGGGGCTCGTGGGTCCTGCTCGTCGTCTACGGCGTGCTGCTGGTATCGGCGCTGATCCGGCTGCCGGACGTCGTGGCCCTGGCTCGGCCGAGCGCGTCCCGCTGCTACAGAAGGCTCTCCGACTTCATCGTGGGGCGTCCTGGCCTGATGCAGGCGCTGGCTGGGGATCCAACATCGTGCTTCGGCGTCGCTGCTCGGCATCTACACCGGCATCCTGCTCAACACGATGGTCGCGCGGCCACTCGTGGAACACCACCATCCTGCCGCGCTGTTCCTGGTCTCCGGACTGTCGGCGGCGGCAGCCGCGGTGCATCTGGCCACGGTCGTCTTCCCGGGCCGGCCGGCGCCCCGCGGCCTGATCGGCGGCGCATTCGCGGCGATGATGCAGCCGCTCGGCGCCCAGCCTCCCGAGAAGCGGACGATCGACGCGGTCATCCGCGCCGATCGTCGCGTTCCTGCGCGATCGAACTGCTGCTGATCGCGCTGCTGCTGCTGTCGCTGCCGACGTCGACGCTGTCGCATATCGAGGCGGCCGGGCTGCTCTTCAGCGGTCCGTACGGGCTGATCTTCTGGGTCGGCGTCGTCGTCGTCGGAATCCTGGTGCCGATCGTGCTCCAGGCGCTCGAACTCGTCGCACCGCATTCCGCACACGGTCGTGCCGGCCGTGCTCGTGCTCGCCGGCGGCTTCGCGCTGCGCTGGGTGCTGGTCAACGCCGGGCCAGGCGAGCCAGTTCGTGCAGGCCGCGATGCCTTAGCGCGCTGCAACTTTCGCATGCGAATCAGAAGGGTCTCATTCAGATCCAACTGCAAAGAGGAGAATACAACCATGACAAGACAAGAAGTCTCATTCGTTGCCGCCGCACTGCTCGGACATGGCCGTGCGTTTCCCGGCCTTCGTCGGCCGCGCAGAACTATCCCGCCAGCGTCAAGGCCAGCTCGTCGCCAACACGAAGCAAGCAGGTCAAGACCGATCGACATGGCGACCTTCAAGACCGCGTTACGACGCGAAGGCCCCGGGCTGATCGTCGACGTGCGTGAACCCGAGGAGTACGCCGACGGGTTACATTCCCGGCGCGGTCAACGTGCCGCGCGGGCTGCTCGAGTTCACGATCTGGGACGCACGTCGGGTTTCCCCGACAAGACGGACATGAACAAGCAGATGTACGCTCTACTGCAAGACCGGCGGCGCGCTGCACCCTTGCGGCCAAGACGCTGCAGGACCTCGGCTTCACCAACGTCACCGCGGTCGGTCATGAGGTTCGACGACTGGAAGAAGGCCGGCTACCCGCTCGCGCAAGAAGTGACTCCGGGCGGCGACGGGACGGCTGCAGCCGCATGCGCCTCCCTTCACGCGCCCGGGGACCGACGAATGATCGTTCAAAGGAAGCAACAACATGAAAGCCGAATCTCCTGATCGCCATCGCGCTCGGCATCGCGGGCGCCGCGTCGGCGCAAGCGCCGGCCCCGGCCGGAAAACCGACCAGCCCGCAGGTCTGCACCAACTGCCACAAGTCGGCGCCCGGGCCAGGTGTCGGGCTACTTCGAGAACGTCGCGTTCAAGTCGCAGGCGATCCAGCTTGGGATCGACGACGCACAAGGAGATCGTCCGCTTCGATCCGAAGACGCTGAAGGTCGTCGACGCTGGCGTCGCCAAGACGCCCGAGCACATGCGCGACGTGCGCAAGGGGCATGAGGCGCGCATCGCTATGTCGAGAAGGACGGCCAGAAGTGGGCCACCGAGATCCGCTTCAAGGGCCCGGTCAAGGTCGCCAAGGAAGACCTGGTCGACTACGCGTTCGTGAAGAAGCTCGTCGACCAGGGCACCGGCAGCTTCATGCTGATCGACTCGCGCCCGCTGCCGCGCTTCCAGCAGGGCACGCATCCCGGGCGCGTCAACGTGCCGTATCCCGACCTGGGACAAGGTGGTCAACCGCCTGCCGGCCGACAAGAACGCGCAGCTGGTGTTCTTCTGCCAGGGCGTGACCTGCCAGATGAGCCCGCTGTCGCAGCGCAAGGCCATCGCGCTCGGCTACAAGAACACGAAGGTCTATCACGAGGGCGTTCCCGAATGGCAGACCACGTGACTACCTGTCGACGCGGCCGGAGTTCGTCAAGGCGGCGTACGTCGACAAGGACATCCCGGCGATCATCCTCGACGTGCGCTCGGCCGACGAGGCGAAGAGCGGGCACATCAAGGGCGCGGTCGGCATGCCGGCCGCGACCGTGAAGGGCGAGCTGAAGTCGTTCCCGCCGGCGAAGCTGCAGGCGCCGATCATCGTCTACGACGGTCGCGGCGGTTCCGAGGCGGTCGCGGCGGCGCGCGAACTGATCAAGTCCGGCCAGAGCAACGTTCAGGTCATGGCCGGCGGGCTGCTGGGATGGCAGGCGGCCGGGCTACGCGATCGAGTCCGGCGTGCCCGCGCTGACGCAAGGTCGCCTACGCGCCGCAAGCCGCGGCCGGGCTCGATCTCGATCGACGAGTTCACCAAGCTCGCGCGCAATACGCCGGTCGACGTGCTGATCCTCGACGTGCGCAACCCGGACGAAGCCAACGCCGGCATGATCAAGGGCGCGGTGCTGATTCCCGACGAAGAGCTCGCCGCGCGCATGGCCGAACTGCCGAAGGACAAGCGCATCGTCGCCCACTGCAGCACGGGCATCCGCGCCGAGATGGCGCTACCACAAGCTGAAGGACGCGGGCTACAAGGCCGGCTTCCTGAACGAGGAAATCGACGTCGAGAAGGACGGCAACTTCAAGATCACGCCCAAGTGATCTGATGTCTGGAACCGTGGAGGACCGACCCATGTCTGAGAATGCCGCCACCGTGAGCGCCGCCGCCCGGCGCCCCGGCGCGCCCTACATGAACCCGTACCTCGCGGGCGTCGGGATCGGCCTCGTGCTGCTCGCGACCTTCGTCGTCATGGGCCGCGGCCTCGGCGCGAGCGGCGCGTTCTCGGCGCTCCTCGTTTGGCTGATGTCGTTCGTCTCGCCCGACTACGTCACGTCGAACGCCGTGCACTCGGGGTACTGGAACGAAGGCCGGCCGCTTGCCGTCTTCCTCGTGTTCCTGACCATCGGCAGCTTCACCGGTGCGGCGGTCTCGGGCTGGCTCGCGGGCCGCAGCGCGTTCGTGGTCGAGCACGGTCCGCGCGCGTCGACTGCGGCACGCCTCGCCCTCGCTTTCGTCGGTGGCGCAACCATGGCCTTCGGCGCGAAGCTCGCCAGCGGCTGCACCAGCGGCCAGGCGCTGACCGGCGGCGCGCTCCTCAACGTCGGCAGCTGGACGTTCATGATCGCGGTGTTCATCGGCGGCTACGCGCTGGCGCCGCTCGTCAGGAGGCAATGGCTATGAGCGCGCCGCTCGCTTCGCAGGGACTGTTCGGGGGCGGTACCGAGCTCGCGATCGCGCTCGGCCTTGGGCTCTGCTTCGGGTTCTTCCTCGAGCGCGCGGGCTTCGGCAGCTCGCGCAAGCTTGCCGCGCAGTTCTACCTGTACGACATGGCGGTGCTGAAAGTGATGTTCACGGCCATCGTGACCGCGATGTCCGGCCTGTGGTTGCTTGCCGCGGTCGGCTGGCTCGATCTCGGCGAGATCTACCTGGTGCCGACCTTCATCGTGCCGCAGCTCGTCGGCGGGCTGGTGCTCGGGGCCGGATTCGTGATCGGTGGCTACTGCCCCGGGACGTCGGTCGCGGGCATGGCGACCGGCCGGATCGACGCGATGCTGTATGCGGTCGGAATGCTGGCGGGCCTCGCGTTGTACGCCGAGGTCTATCCGGCGATCGAGGCGTGGACGAAGACGACCGCGCTCGGCGAGGTCACGTGGCCGGAGTTGCTCGGCCTGCCGCGCGGCGTAATCGTGGCGCTGGTCCTCGTGCTCGCCGCGGGGATGTTCTACGGCGCCACGCGGGCCGAAAGGGCGTTCGCAGGCTGGCGGCCGACGGGCACGACGTAGCCCCCAAACGAAACGGGGAGCCGAAAGCTCCCCGTTGCCGTCCGACCGGGCGCCGCTCAGCAGCCGCCCTTCTTCTCCTTCTTCGTCGGGTCCTTCTTCGTGTCCTTCTTCGCGTCCGGCTCCTTCTTGTCCTGCGCCAGTGCGGCGGTGCTGGACAACGCGAACAACGCGGCGCAAACGGCGGCAAACAGCTTCTTCATCCTGGTCTCCTAAGCGGGGGCAATAACGACGCCACTGGGCGTAGCGGGATTTTCAACGCTCCAGCCTCCCGGCCGTTGACATAGATCACATCACTTGGCCGCGGGCGGCGCCGCGGGGGCCCCGGGCGCGGCAGGCGCCGACTGAGCTGGAGCCGGCACGACGATGCCGGGCGCGAGCGGGATTTCCTCGACCGCTTTCACGCCGGTGGCAAAGTGCCGCGTCTCGCCGAAGCAGCTGGTCGGCAGCCCCACCTTCTCCTCGTAGTGCAGCGACACCCGCTTTCCCATGCTGCGGTTGATCTGCTCGGCCACCGCGTCGTCCCACACCGTGAACAGGAACTTCTCCTGCGCGGTGCCCGGCATGGTCACGAGCGCGAGCTCCCCCTCCCAGGTCTTGCACAGCCAACCCTTCTTGGAGAACTTCTGCACCCAGCCGGCGCGCTCCCCGGTCGAGTAGTTCCAGTTGAGCACGACCGCGAAATAGCCGGCGACGAGGGCCACCGCGACCACGAGCCCGATGAGAATGGGCACGACGGCGCCACGCTGCGCATGCGAGGTCGACATCAGCGCCCCTTTCCGCTCAGCGAGCCGCGGTTGTATTCGGGGTCGCCCGGCAGAATGGCGCGACCGATGCCGAAGAGCCCGCCCTGAATCGGCTGCGCGGGCGGTGCCGCCGCTGCGGTGGCGGGCCGCGACGGCGACTCCGCACGCTTCTTCGGGTCGGCATACTCCCAGCGGCCATCCGGATGGAGCAGCACCTTGTCGCCGCTGCCGGTGGTCGCCTCGAGCGCCTGTTGCGCCCCGACGCAAGGCGCGGCGCCGGCGCACATCGCGGCGAGAGCGAATGCGCGCACGCCCTTCCCGAATCTCGTCATTGCAACCCCCTTGCGGCGCGGGCGAAGGCGCCCGCCAAGCGCTTTTACCGGGAGTCGCTCCGGAGATCAAGCCGCAGCCGGTCGGGGGCCGCAGGGTATGATCCGCGCCCCGTGGTCCGCGCCCTCTTCCTGTTGTTCGCGACGCTGCCGCTGCCGATCGCGCACGCGCTGGGCGCGACGCTCGGTCTGGTCGCCTGGGTTATTCCCAACAGTTTCGCGCGGCGCACCCGCTTCCATGTCGCGCAGTGCCTGCCGGAACTCGACCGCTTTGCGCGCGCGCGGCTCGCCTTCCGCGCGCTGCGCGAAGCCGGCAAGGCGCTCGCCGAGTTGCCGTTTCTGTTCGCCGCGTCGGAGGCGCGCGTCGTGCGCGCGCTGCGCGCGGTCCACGGCCGCGAGGTGCTCGAGGCGGCGCTCGCCGCGGGCAGGGGCGTCATTGCCGTCTCGCCGCACCTCGGCGCGTGGGAGATGACCGGCCTCGCCTATTCGCGCGAGGTCAACGGAAATTGCGTCGGCATGTACCGGCCCCAGGCCGAGCCCTGGGACAGCCTGCTGAAGGAGGGCCGCGGCCGGTTCGGCGGGAAGCTCGCGCCGAGCGATCGCGGCGGCATGCGCCAGCTGCTCGAGATGCTGCGGCATGGCGGCAGCATCGGCGTGCTGCCCGACCAGGACCCGCCCACCGGCAGCGGCGTCTTCGCACCGTTCTTCGGCATCGCCGCGCATTCGCCGACGCTGCCTACGCGTCTCGCGCGCCGCACCGGCGCGGCGATCGTCCTGTGCTACGCCGAGCGGCTCAGCTGGGGTCGCGGCTTCGTGCTTCACATCGAGCCCGCCCCGCCGGGCGTCACTGACGCGGACGAGTTGCGCGCGGTCGCCGCGATGAACGCCGGCGTCGAAGTCTGCATCCGCAAGCGTCCGGAGCAGTACTACTGGGCGTACATGCGGTTCCGCCGGCGCCCGGCGGGCGAGCCGCCGTTCTATCCCTGGTGAGCGCGGGCCGATCCGCCCGCCGGTGCCGCGCGCGGGCCCGCGCACGCGGACGAGCCGCGCTATACCCGCTGCTCGACCCATCCCTTCACCGATTCGAGCGCGCCCGGCAGCTTCGTGGCGTCGGTGCCGCCGGCCTGCGCCATGTCCGCACGCCCGCCGCCCTTCCCCCCGACCTGCTGCGCGACAAAGTTCACGAGCTCGCCGGCCTTCACCTTAGCGGTCAGATCGGCGGTCACGCCGGCGACCAGGCTGACCTTGCTGCCGTCGGCGGCCGCGAGCACGATCGCCGCCGAGCGCAGGCGGTCCTTCAGCCGGTCGAGCGTCTCGCGCAGCGTCTTCGCGTCGGCGCCCTCGAGCGTCGCGGCCAGGACCTTCACGCCCTTGACGTCCTGCGCGCTGTCGGCGAGCTCGTCGCCCTGCGACGAGGCCATCTTCGACTTGAGCCGGGCGAGCTCCTTCTCGAGCGCGCGCACGCTGTCCTGCATCTGCGCGATCTTCTGCGCCACCTCGTCGGGGCTGGTGCGCAATGCCGCAGCCGCCTCCGCGAGCTTCGCCTCGCGCTCCTGCACCCATGCGAGCGCGCCGTCGCCGGTCACCGCTTCGACGCGCCGGATGCCCGCCGCGACGCCGGTCTCCGCGACCAGCTTGAAGAAGCCGATGTCGCCGGTGCGACGCACGTGCGTGCCGCCGCACAGCTCGGTCGAGAAATCGCCCATGCCGATCACGCGCACCTCGTCGCCGTACTTCTCGCCGAAGAGCGCCATCGCGCCGGCCTTGATCGCGTCGTCGTACTTCAGGATCCGCGCGCTCAGCTCGGTGTTGCGGCGGATCTCGCGGTTCACGAGCGCTTCGACCTCGCGCAACTGCGCCTCGGTCATCGGCTCGTTGTGCGAGAAGTCGAAGCGCGTCTTGTACGGATCGACGAGCGAGCCCCGCTGCTGCACGTGCGGACCGAGTACCTTGCGCAGCGCCGCGTGCATGAGGTGGGTCGCCGAGTGATTCCACGCCGCGCGCGCGCGGGCGATCCCGTCGACGCCGGCCATCACCTTGTCGCCGACGCGCAGCCTGCCGGCCTTCAGGCCGCCCTTGTGCCCGAACACCTCCGGCTGGATCTTCTGCGTGTCCTCGACGAGGAAGGTGCCGCTGGCGCCGGCGAGCTCGCCCTTGTCGCCGACCTGGCCGCCCGACTCCGCGTAAAACGGCGTGCGGTCGAGCACCACCACCGCCGATTCGCCTGCGCCAATTTCCTGGAACTGCGCGCCTTCCTTGTAGATCGCGACCACCGTGGCTTCGAGCGTAAGCGTGTCGTAGCCGTGGAACTCGGTGGGCTTGCCCGAATACTCGACGCCCGCCTCCACGCGGAACTTCGACGCCGCACGCGCACGTTCGCGCTGGCGCCCCATCGCCGCCTCGAAGCCGGAGTAGTCGACGCGCACGCCCCGCTCGCGCGCAATGTCGGCCGTGAGGTCGACCGGGAACCCGTAGGTGTCGTAGAGCTGGAACACGGTCTCGCCGTCGAGCATCCGGTCCTCGCGCGTGAGCGAGCCCTCCAGGACGCGCATGCCGTTCTCGAGCGTCTCGGCGAAGCGCTCCTCCTCGGTCTTCAGCACCTGCTTCACGCGCTCTGCATTCTTAGGCAGCTCGGGATATGCGTCGCCCATCGATTTCGCCAGATCGTCGACGAGCCGGTGGAAGAACGGGTGCTTCTGACCGAGCTTGTAGCCGTGGCGAATCGCGCGGCGGATGATGCGGCGCAGCACGTAGCCGCGGCCCTCGTTGCCCGGGATCACGCCGTCGACGATGAGGAACGCGCAGGCGCGGATGTGATCGGCGATGACCTTGAGCGAATTCGAGGACAGGTAATCGGTGCCGGTCTCGCGCGCGACCGCCTTGATCAGGTCCTGGAAGAGGTCGATCTCGTAGTTCGAGTGCACGCCCTGCAGCACCGCGGCGATGCGCTCGAGGCCCATGCCGGTGTCCACCGACGGCTTCGGCAGCGGATGCAGCTTGCCGTGCTCGTCGCGGTTGAATTGCATGAACACGAGGTTCCAGATCTCGATGTAGCGGTCGCCGTCGGCCTCGGGCGTGCCGGGTGGGCCGCCCGCGACCTCGGGGCCGTGGTCGTAGAAGATCTCCGAGCACGGTCCGCACGGACCGGTGTCGCCCATCTGCCAAAAGTTGTCGCTCTGGAACGGCGGCCCGCCCGGCTTGTCGCCGATGCGGGTGATGCGGTTGTCCGGAACGCCGATCTCCTTGCGCCAGAGGTTGTAGGCCTCGTCGTCGGTCTGGTAGACGGTCACCCAGAGCCGCTCCTTGGGCAGACCGTACACCTTCGTCAGCAGGTCCCACGCGTAGTGGATCGCATCCTTCTTGAAGTAGTCGCCGAAGCTGAAGTTGCCCAGCATCTCGAAGAACGTGTGGTGCCGCGCCGTGTACCCGACGTTTTCGAGGTCGTTGTGCTTGCCGCCCGCGCGCACCGAGCGTTGCGACGTCGTCGCGCGCTTGTACGGCCGTGCCTCCTTGCCCAGGAACGCGTCCTTGAACTGCACCATCCCGGAGTTGGTGAAAAGCAGCGTCGGATCGTTGCCGGGCACGAGCGAGGACGAGGCCACGATCGCGTGGCCGCGCTCTTCGAAGAACTTCAGGAACTTCGAGCGGATCTCGGAGGATTTCATGGCTGTGCGCACCGAAAAGAAACGGCGACCACGGTCGCCGTTTCGGAGCCAAATAACTGAACAGACGGGATTTTCACCCGAATCGGGCGCGTGCGCAACGGCACGCCCGGCCTCAGGCGGCGTGCGGGCCGTCGACGGCTCGCGCCCATTCGGCGAGCGCCGCGGCGGGCGCGCCCGCGAGGCGCAACTGGCGCAGCGCGATTCGACAGGCCTGACGGGCGTTTCGCGTGCCGGGCGTGCGCCAATCACCCGGGCGCTCGCCGCGCTCGAGGGCCGCAGCGAGTTCGGTCTTCGCCGCGACCGAGACCGGGTCGCCGAACGCGGCGAGCATCCGCTGGAAGGCGGCGTGCTCCGCGTGCGAGAACGGCTTCCTCACGCCCGCCGCGTCCTTTGCCGGGTGGGGCGGGTAAAGGGTGAGTCCGGGCATCCACCCCGGGGCGAGCGGAATGTTCGACGAAACGCCGCGCCCCGGACGGAGCAACCGCGGCATCAGGTGAGTGTGCGGCCCGCTCGGCGTCGCGCCGCCTTCGGCGGCGATTGACTCATAGACCTCGATGCGCGCCACGCGCGAGATCGCCACCCGATGCGGGCTTGCCGCAACCAGCGTTGCCGCGAGCTCCCGTCCTGCCGCGAGAAATCCGCGGCCCGCAGCACGGCGCAGCACGTGCATGAGCGCGACATCGGTCGTGCGCACGCAGAAGGCGAGCGCGCCGGACCCGAGCCCGAGGTCGAACAACACAGCCGAGCGATCCGCGTCGCGGATCGCGTCGCGATCGGGACCGAGCTCGGCGACGATAGTCCGTACCGGCATCGCCGCCGCGGCGGCGGGCAGGCTGAGCAGGACCCCGTGATGCCAGAGTCCCGGCTGAGCGCTCAGCACCTCGTATGCGAGCGCGCGCAGGTCGGCGCTCGGAGCCACGCGGATCGCGCCGCGCGCCGTGACGATCTGGAGCTCGGCGCGCTCGCACGGCTCGCCGGCATCGCGCATGAACTCCGCGAGCACGCCGGAAGCGCCGATGCTCCACCCGTTGCGCGGATCGGCGAGCTGCGCGGCAATGAGCTCGATCTCGTTCATGGCCGCCTGGCTCAGTACAGAACGCCCACGGTCGCGCCCGCGATCAGCGTCGCGAGGGTCCCGGAGACGAGCGTTCTCGCGCCCAACCCGACGATCTCGCTGCGTCGTTCCGGCGCCATGGTGGCAAGGCCGCCGATCATGATGCCGAGGCTGCCGAGGTTCGCGAAGCCGCACAGCGCGTACGTCATGATCAGCCGCGAGCGCGGCGACAGCTCACCGTCGGGTAGCTTCGCGAGATCGATGTAGGCGAGCAGCTCGTTGAGGATCGTCTTGGTGCCGAGGAGCTGACCCGCGACCTGCGCCTCGGCCCACGGAACGCCGGCCAGCCAGGCGAGCGGTGCCATGGCGACCCCGAGCATGCGCTGCAGCGTGACCGGCGAACCGCCGACCCCCGGCGCGAGCCCGAGGATCGCGTTGGCGAGTTGCACCAGCGCGACGAGCACGAGCAGCATCGCGACGATGTTGATGAGCAGCGCCACGCCGTCAAGGGTGCCGCGCGTGATCGCATCCATGCTGCTCGTCGCGTCCGACGGCGCGAGGTCCGCCGCGGTGCCGCCGGTCGCATGCTCGCCCGGTCCTGGCGGCACCATGAGCAGCGACACGGCGATTGCCGCCGGGGTCGCGATGATCGAGGCGATCAGGATGTGTCCGAGCGCGCCGGGAACCACCCTCCCGATGAAGCTCGCGTACAGGACCATTACCGTGCCCGCGATGGTCGCCATGCCGCAGCTCATCATCACGAAGAGCTCGGAGCGCGACATGCGCGCGACGTACGGTCGCACGAATAGCGGCGCCTCCACCATCCCGACGAACACGTTCGCCGCGGCCGACAAGCCCACCGCGCCGCCGAGACCCATCGTGTGCTCCAGCAGCCGGGCGAAGAGCCGGACCACCCAGGGCAGCACGCGCCAGTAGAACAGGAGCGCAGAGAGCGCGCTGATGACGATCACGAGCGGCAGCGCCCGGAACGCGAGCACGAACGAGCTCGTCGCCGGCTTCTCCTCGTAGGGCAGCGGAGCACCGCCGAGGTAGCCGAATACGAACGAGGTGCCCGCGAGCGTTGCGTGCTCGAGCGCCTCGACCGCGCGGTTGAGGACCAGGAACGCGTCGGAGAAGGAAGGCACCTTGAGGAACAGCGCGGCCAGCGCCAGCGTGAGGGCCATACCCGCGAGCACGGGCCGCCACGTCACGCCGCTGCGCTTCTCCGACACGGCCCACGCGAGCGCGTGGAGGGCGAGGAAGCCGAACGCGCTCTGCGCGACGAGCGCGGCGTCCATCTAGCCGAGGCTCACGCCCAGCAGCTTGCCGATGCTGAAGGTCAGCGCGCCGGCGACGCCGCCGATCGCGAGCATGCGCACGCCGTCGCGCGCCGCGTTGCGTCCGGTGAAGAGGCTGATCGCCGCGCCGACCGCGAAGAGCGCGACCGCCGTGACACCGATCGAGATGCCCAGCGCGGCGCCGCCCTTGAGCAGGAGGAACGGCACGAGCGGGATCAGCGCCCCGACGGCGAACGAGAGAAACGAGGAAGTCGCGGCGCCCCATGGCGAGCCGAGCTCGTCGGGGTTGAGTCCGAGCTCCTCGCGCGCCAGGGTGTCGAGGGCTCGCGCCGGATCGGCGATGGTCGCGGTGGCGAGCGCGGCCGCCTCGTCGGGAGGCAGACCGCGCGCCTCGTAGATCAGCGCGAGCTCCTGTGCTTCTTCGGCCGGATACTCCGCCAGTTCCTTCCGCTCGAGGCCGATCTGGTACTCGAACATCTCGCGCTGCGAGCGCACCGACACCCACTCGCCGGCGGCCATGGAGAACGCGCCCGCCAGCAGGCCGGCGACGCCCGAGAGCACGATGACGCTGTTCGAGGCCGTTGCGCCGGCCACGCCGAGAATCAGGCTGCAGTTGGACACGAGCCCGTCGTTCACGCCGAACACGGCGGCACGCAGGTTTCCGCCAGTCGCGACGTTGCGGTGGCGCGCCTGCATGTCCTCGATGGAAGTCGGACGCGGATGGCCGGGCTGCGCGTGCGTATAGACCGAGAGGCCGCGCACTTTCATCGCCGCGAGCACCATGCGCACCGCACGCGGGCCATGCCGCCGCACCAGGGCGGCGACCACCTTGGCACGCGCGTCCGGGACGTACCGCTGCGGCACGGTCGCACCCTGCTTGCGCGCGGACTCGGCCCAGATCGCCGCCTGGCCTTCCGCCTCGCCGGCCAGCTCGCGGAACAGCTTCTCGCGCGGCGTGCCGCGCTCGACGTCCGCCACGATCCGGTAGAGGTACGCCGAGCGCATCTCGTCGGCCCAGCCGGCGAGCGCGTCGGCGGAGGTTGCAGCGGTCAATCGAGGCTCCCCGACGAAATCGGGGGAGATGGTAACCGACCGTGCGACGACTCAGCTCGCGCTTCGCACCCGCCAGCGCGCATCGGTGAGCACGACCGAGGTCTCGATCTGACGGTCGGGGATCGACCAGTACCGGCGGAGCAGGCGCTCCTTCTCGGCAGGGGCAGCGAGCGCGAAGCCGTACTTCTCGTAGAACCCGATTGCCCAGGTCGCGGCAGCCCACGTGCCGACCAGGATCGGCCGATCGGTCTGGGTCAGGAGATGACGCAGCAGCTCACCGCCGACTCCACCGCGGCGCGCGGCAGTGGCCACGTATGCGTGACGGATGAGCGCGACATCCTGTACGTCCTGGAGCCCCATCACGCCGACGAGCCGTCCGCCCGCCTCCAGCCCCCAGAGGACGACGCCGGCGGCGATCTCGCCGCGCAGCTCGGCCTCCGGCATGTACGGCTCGTGCCAGCGGTCGGCGGGAATAACGCCGCGGTAGGCTTCCGCCGCGTCATTGACGACGGCACAGATTGCCGGGACATCGGCTTCGCCACAGCGGCGGACCAGGCAGCCTTCGACCGCCATGATCACCGCGCCGGCGCGCGTTCGCGCCGCCTCTCGGTGAGACGCGGCGCGAGGCCCTTGCCCTTGGGCCCCTCTGCCACGACCCCGGTCACCGTAAGGGTCTGGCCGCGGATCGGCAGGCTCTCCCGCACCGTCACGACGAGCTCACCGCCCTCACCTTTGAGCGTGTAGAAGCGGGACGTCGCGCCGCCGGACATCACGACCTCGCTGGTGGAGCTCACCGTGCCCTGCACGGTGAGCTCCTTGCCCTGGAAACGGGCCGGTGCCGCGACGACGTCCCGGATGGGCGTGAGCGTGGGCCCGGGCTCGAGCGCTTGCTCGACATCGGCGCGGAAGAAGTGCCAGACGCCGCCCGCGGCCGCGAGGACGAGAAGCAGGACGATCCAGGCGCGACCGCGCGGCACTCAATCGTCCTCCGTCCCGGCGACGACGCGGCGAATGACGTCGAACGAGAAGCCGCGCCCCTGCAGGAAGCGCATCTGCTTCGCACGTTCGGCGGCGCTTGCGGGCGGCGCGTGGAAGCGCTTCTTCCACGCCTCGCGCGCGCGTTCGAGCTCGGTGGCCCGCGCCACCGTGGCGACTTTCGCGATCGCAGCGCGGCCCACGCCTTTCGCGCGCAGCTCGTGCTCGATGCGCGCGGTGCCGAACTTCCGTGCCAGCGTATGCGCGCGCGCCTCCGCGTAGCGATCGTCGGAAAGGAGCTTGCGGCCGACGAGATCGTCGAGCAGCGGCGCGATCTCGTCGGGGTCGTCGGTGTGCGGGGCGAGCTTGCGAACCAGCTCGGCGCGGGTGTGCTCCCGCCGCGCGAGGAGCGCGACCGCGCGCTCACGCAGCGAGAGCGCCTTCTTCAGGTCACGCCTCCGCGACCGCGGGGGTGAACGGATGCGGCGAGGCGACGCCGGCTTTCTCGCGGATCTTCGCCTCGATCTCGGCGGCGAGCTCGGGGTGCTCCTTCAGGTACTCGCGCGCATTGTCCTTGCCCTGGCCGATGCGGTCCTTCTTGTACGCGTACCAGGCGCCCGACTTGTCGACGATGCCGTGCTGCACGCCCAGCTCGAGAATCTCGCCGTCGCGCGAGATGCCCTCGCCGTAGAGGATGTCGAAGATCGCCTCGCGGAACGGCGGCGCGACCTTGTTCTTGACGACCTTGACGCGGGTTTCGTTGCCGATGACCTCGTCGCCCTTCTTGATCGACCCGATGCGGCGGATGTCGAGCCGCACCGAAGCGTAGAACTTGAGCGCGTTGCCGCCGGTGGTCGTCTCGGGGTTGCCGTACATCACCCCGATCTTCATCCGAATCTGGTTGATGAAGATGACCAGCGTGTTGGTGCGCTTGATGTTGCCGGTGAGCTTGCGCAGCGCCTGGCTCATCAGGCGCGCCTGCAGGCCGAGGAGCTGATCGCCCATCTCGCCCTCGATCTCCGCCTTCGGCACCAGCGCGGCGACCGAGTCGATCACCACGACGTCCACCGACCCCGAGCGGACCAGCATGTCGGCGATCTCGAGCCCCTGCTCGCCGGTGTCGGGCTGGGAGATGAGGAGTTCCTCGGTGTTCACGCCCAGCTTGGCCGCGTACTGCGGGTCGAGCGCGTTCTCCGCGTCGATGAAGGCGGCGACGCCGCCCATCTTCTGGACTTCCGCGACCACCTGGAGCGTGAGCGTCGTCTTGCCCGAGGATTCGGGCCCGTAGATCTCGACCACCCGGCCGCGCGGCAGACCGCCGACGCCGAGCGCGATGTCGAGCCCGAGCGAGCCGGTGGAGGCCACCTGGACGTCCTGCACGGCCTGCGAGTCCATGCGCATGATGGACCCCTTGCCGAACTGCTTCTCGATCTGGGCGAGCGCGGCCTGGAGGGCCTTCGACTTGTTCTCTTCCATTAGACGGACAACGTTGTTTTCAGTGGCCACGGCAATTCTCCCATAGACGGCCGCACCGGCGGTAAGCGGCATGCGCACATTGTGCGGACCCCGGTGGCTCAGGGCGTGAGCCCGTGAACCGCGTTCCGCCCCCCTGCCCCGCTGGCTGTGTCTTTAGCCAGCGGTCTGTGTCTTTATACAGCTATCCCGGCCGCAATGCAATCGCACCGGGTGCACGTCCTGAGCCACCGCCTGGGTTATCGTGTGTGTCGCTCGCCGGAGGCCGCAATGTCTTGGGAAGTCATGATCAAACCCGTCCTCGATCTGCTCTACACGCTGATGGGGCGGGCCAAGGACACGACGGCGCGCAAGAAGGCCGAGGCCGAGCTGCGCGAGGTCGTGCACGATCTCCTCAAGGAGTCGCCGAACCTCACCCGGGCGGAGTTCCGGATTGCGGTCGCCCGGGCGCTCGGCATCACGAGCGAGGACCTGGCCGAGGCCGAGCGGATGCTCAAGCAGGTCAAGGCCTACGAGGCGCGGAAAAAGCGGGCGGCCAGGACCCAGAAGCGCCCGCCGCGGAAGAAAGGCGAGACCCAGTCGGGGCGCTAGGTCTGTCGGCCGGGCTCAGGCGGTCGGCCGGGAGCGCTCGCGCGTCGCGAGCGACGTCTCCACCTGCGGTGCCGCCGTCTTCCCGCCGCGCACCTCCTTCACGACGTACGTCGGTCGCATCTTCGTCTCCTGGTAGATGCGTCCGAGATACTCGCCGAGGATGCCGATCGAGATGAGTTGCACGCCGCTGAAGAACAGGATCACGAGGACCAGCGTGGTGAAACCCGGCGCCTGACCGGGGGTGTAGCCGAGGATCGGGACGTCGACGATGCGCCAGACCAGATAAGCCGCCGCGGCGAGCAGCGCCAGGAACGCGGTCACCACGCCCATCCCGAAGATCAGGCTCAGCGGCGCGGTGGAGAAGTTGACGATGCCGTCGAAGGCGAGCCCGACGAGCTTGCGGAAGCTGTACTTCGTCTCGCCCGCGGCGCGCGACTGGCGCTCGTACGCGACCCCCGTCTGGCGAAACCCGGACCAGGACCGCAGGCCCCGCACGAACCGGTTCTTCTCGGGCAGCGCGTTCATCACTTCGACGACCCGCCGGTCCATGAGCGCGAAGTCGCCGCTGTCGAGCGGCACGTCGATGCTCGCGAGCCACCGGTAGGTCCGGTAGAAGAGTGCGTAGGCAAAGCGCTTGGCGACGCCTTCCTTGCGCTGCTCGCGCACCGCGTTGACGACGTCGTAGCCCTCGCGCCATTTCTCCATCAGCCGCAGGATCACCTCCGGCGGATCCTGCAGGTCGGCGTCGATCACCGCAATGGCGTCGCCGCTCGCGTAGCGCAGCCCCGCGGACACGGCCGGCTGGTGGCCGAAGTTACGCGTGAAGGACACGACCTTGACGCGTGCGTCGCGGTCCGCGAGATCGAAGAGCATTTCCTCCGTGTGGTCGCGGCTGCCGTCGTTGACGTACACGATCTCCACGTCGAACGAAGGGTTGCCGCCGAGGCTTTCCATCAGCCGCCGGTGCGTGAGCCCGAGCACCGCCTCCTC
The DNA here is from genome assembly GCA_963747775.1 of uncultured beta proteobacterium. Lineage (GTDB taxonomy): Bacteria > Pseudomonadota > Gammaproteobacteria > Burkholderiales > SG8-39 > JAGVSZ01. Next base: position 36,403 of record CAVVGT010000006.1, on the reverse strand, counting down.
GTTGAAGCAGGGGACGACGACCGACAGCAGCACCTTGCGTGCACTCACCGCCGCACCCGTCGCTCGTGCCACCGCCATGCCGTCGCGACGATCGGCTCGATCTCGGTGAATCGCGGTGCGAAACCGAGCACCGCGCGCGCCCGTGTCGCGTCGGCGACCAGCACCGGCGGATCGCCCGCGCGCCGCGGGCCCTCGTGGACCGGGATGCGCCGGTCCGTCACGCGCTCGGCCGCGGCGATCACTTCGCGCACCGAGAAGGCGCGGCCGGTGCCGAGGTTGATGGCGGTGCTCGCGCCGCCGCGCTGCAGGTAGTCGAGGGCGCGCACGTGGCCGTCGGCCAGGTCGGCGACGTGGATGTAGTCGCGCAGGCAGGTGCCGTCCGGCGTCGGGTAGTCGGTGCCGAAGACGTCGACGCGCGGCAGTACCCCGTCGGCCGCCATGAGCACGCGCGGGATCAGGTGCGTCTCGGGGTCGTGGTCCTCGCCCACATCGCCGTCGGGATCGCAGCCCGCGGCGTTGAAATAGCGCAGCGCCACCGAGCGCAGGCCGTACGCCGGTTCGTAGTCGCGCAGCACCCGCTCGACGACGAGTTTGCCCATCCCGTACGGGTTGATCGGCTGCTGCGGCACATCCTCGGTGATCGGCATGCGCTCCGGTACGCCGTAGGTGGAACACGTGCTCGAGAACACCAGGAGATTCACGCCGGCGCGCCGCATCGCCTCGAGCAACTCGAGCGTGCCGCCGACGTTGTTGCGGTAGTAGAGCGAGGGCTGCTCGACGGACTCGCCCACGTACGCGAGCGCCGCGAAGTGCATCACGGCGTCGGGCCTATGGCGCGCGAGCACGGCGTCGAGCTTCGCGGCGTCGCCGAGGTCGCCGACCTCTAGCGGGCCCCAGCGGGCGAACTCACGATGCCCGCGGCTCAGGTTGTCGTAGGTGACGGGGGTGTGGCCCGCTGCGGCGAGCGCCTTGCAGGCATGACTGCCGACGTAGCCTGCTCCGCCGGTGACTAGGATGATGGACATGTGCGCTGGACGGAGGCGGAAGCGCCGCGCGGGCGCTTCCCCGTCACGGCGCGCCGTAGTCTAGCAGCGGCACCGCGTCAGGCGTGGAAGTTTACGAGCCGGACGGGAATTCGCCGCGATCCGAATGCCTTCTCGAACCTCCCGAAGTGCCCGGCGATCGCCCTCCCGCACTCCTTGCACTTGCCGTCGTCCGTGACGCGGTAGTTGAGGATGCGGTGCCAGTCGCGCACGATCACCCCGTTCCCGCAGCCCGGGCAGCGCGTCGTGCCGCCGTCGGTGTCGTGCACGTTGCCGGTGTAGACGTAGCGCAGCCCGATCCGCTCCGCGATCCCGCGTGCGCGGGTGAGCGTCGCGGGCGGCGTCGCGGGCAGATCGTCCATCTTGTAATCGGGATGAAAGGCGGTGAAATGCACCGGCACGTCGGGCCCGAGCTCTTTCATGACCCACCTGCACTCCGCCTCGATCTCCTCGGACGAATCGTTCTTGCCGGGGATGAGCAGCGTCGTGATCTCGAACCAGACATCGGTCTCGCGCTTGAGGTACACGAGCGTGTCGAGCACCGGCTGGAGGTGCGCGCCGCAGAGCTTGAAGTAGAAGTCGTCGGTGAACGCCTTCAGGTCGACGTTCGCCGCGTCCATCTTCGCGTAGAACTCCTCGCGCGCGCCGGGCGAAATGTAGCCGGCAGTTACCGCGACGGTCTTGATGCCGCGCACGTGGCAGGCATCGGCAACGTCCATCGCATACTCGGCGAAGATCACCGGATCGTTGTAGGTAAAGGCGACCGACTTGCAGTCGAGCTTTTCCGCCGCGACCGCGATCGTCTCCGGCGAGGCCGAGTCCATCAGCGTGTCCATCTCGCGCGACTTCGAGATGTCCCAGTTCTGGCAGAACTTGCACGCGAGGTTGCACCCCGCGGTGCCGAACGACAGGATCGAGCTGCCCGGGTAGAAGTGGTTGAGCGGCTTCTTCTCGATCGGATCGACGCAGAACCCCGACGATCGGCCATAGGTCGTCAGGACCATCTGGTCGCCTTCGCGCATGCGCACGAAGCACGCGCCCCGCTGGCCCTCGTGCAGCCGGCAGTCGCGCGGGCACAGATCGCACTGGATCCGCCCGTCGTCGAGCCTGTGCCACCAGCGGCCGGGGTACTTCGACTCGGGGACTGCGCTCATCAGTGCGCCTTGAGGTCCGACTCCTTCCACTTGCGGACCTGATAGCGCCACACCTGGCAGCGGGTGAGGCGCGTGTCCACCGGAATGCCGGCTTTCTGCTTGAGGCTCGCGAGGAACTGCACCGGGTCGGACAGCTGCGCCCACACCTGGGGCAGGTACGTCCCGCGCCGTCCGTCCGCGGCGAGGATCACGCCGTCGGTGCCGGGCCGCAGCTGCGCCATGAGCTCGCTAGGGTCCGCGAACTGCACCAGCGTCGGCGCGGAGAGCAGCGACACCTCCATCTCGATCCCCGACAGCTCCGCGGACTTGAGCGGCGCGAAGCGCCGGTCGGCGAGCGCGGCGTTGGCGGCATTTGCGACCACGTCCTCGCCGAGCGCGCGCGTGGGCTGCAGGCTGCCGACGCAGCCGCGCAGCGTTCCGCCCTGGTTCAGCGTCACGAAGGTCGCGCGCTTCTCCTTCAGCCACGGCTCTTCCGGCATCGCGACCGACCCGCTTCCGAGCGCCTCCCCGACCGCGCCGCGCGCCAGGCCGAGCAGCGTCCGGCCCTGCGCTTCATCGTAGCCGCGCTTGCCGTTCCAGAGCGCGAACGACGCGTATCCGACCACGTGGTCCCGTCCGCCGGCGGTGTCGCCGGAATTGCGCGCGTCCAGGAACTCGATCGAGAGACCGCGGCGCTTCGCCGCGAGCAGGAATCCGGTGACCGGCGTCGCGCCGCAGGCCTGCTCGTGGTCGATGTCGGAGCGGAAATCGAGGATCGCCTGCACCGTGCGGCCGTCGATCTCCCGCGCCGCTTCGTAGCTGTGATAGTGCGAGAGATCGGAGCTGATCACGAAGATCGTCTCCGGTCCCCCCCAAAGCCGGTCGACCACCTGGGCGACCTCTTCCGGGCTCGCGGAGCCGACGACGAGCGGCAGCAGCCTGAACTCGCGCAGCACCTGCTGCAGGAACGGCAGCTGCACCTCGAGCGAGTGCTCGCGCGCGTGCGTCCCCGGGAAGCTCACCACCTGCGGGAGGTCGGCAATCGCGCGCACCGCGTCCTCGTCGATCGGGATGCCGCCGAGCGGCGTCTCGAACGTCGCGGCCCCCGGCAGGGCGAGGCCGCGCACCGCGACGCGGTGGCACGGCCCCATCAGTACGACCCGCTTCACGATTCCGGCGGCCGGGCGCAGAAGCGCGAATGCGTGCGCCGCGACCTGGCCCGAGTACACGTAGCCGGCGTGCGGCACGATCAGCGCCTTCGGAAATCCGGGCGCAAGGGGCGCATCGCGGGTCTGTTCGAGCATCCCCAGGATGTCCCGCGCGAGCTCCACCTGGTTCTCGGGGTAGAAGAGGCCGGCAACGGCGGCGGGTCGAACGGTGCTCATGCGAAGGTCGAGTTACCCACCTCCTGTAAATGGAGGGCGCGTCGCGCGCCTTCAATAGGCGGTCCGTTAGAGTCCGCCCACCCCTCTCGCGGCGCCTGCCGTCCTGCCGGGAAAATGTACTCCCGTTGCGGAGAGGCGGTTTTCCGGAAGTCAGGGGCCCAGCCGGGTCGCCCGCCAGGCGGCCGGCCCGCTCGGCGCGGGGGACGCGCCCTCGATCACGTTGCCTTGCACCTTCCCTTCCAGGACGAGGGGTTTCCCGCCGGGGCCCAGGCCCGGGATCGAGAGTCGAACCCGCTCGCCCGTAACTTTCACGTCGTCGAGGGTGATCACGCGATTACCCAGGGTGACCGCACCCTTCGTGCGCACCGGGTGCTGCGTCAGCGCGAGCCGGGCCGGCTGCTTCGACACCGCCGGCGGCAGTTCGAGCCGCCACTCGCCGCCGACCGGAGCCGGGACGGTGTAGAGGTACAGCACCGTGCGCGTGGTCCCGCTGATCGGCTCCTTCTCGGGCGCCTCGAACTGCACGAAGCGGTCCGGCGTCCACGGCGCGAGCGGATAGTCGTGCGACACGACCCGCGCCCCGGGCTTCATCTCGGCGAGGATCTTCGGCACCAGCTTGGTGACGATTCCCGGGAGCATCGTGGCTGCGCAGGCCGTCGGCGGTGTCGAGGACCACGGTGTTGACCGTGGCCGCGCGCCCGTCGGCCACGGCCGTGAGCTGAGCCGGAGAGACCTTGATCACCCCGTAGTGGCTGCTGATCCAGTACTGGCCGCGGGCGTCCTCGAGCACGTGGAAGACGTCGTCCGACATGCCCTGGGCGTGGCCGATCGCACTCCACTTGCCGTCCTTGAAGCGCACGAGGCCCTTGCCCCCGGTGGGCAGCCAGAGCGCCCCGTCGACGCCCTCGTGGATCGAGTACACGTAGCCGTTGGGCAGCCCCTGGCTGCTCGTCGAAGACCGAGACGCGGTCCTTCTCGACGCGGCGAAGGCCGGAGCCCGCGGTCGAGATCCAGAGCACCCCGTCGTGCGCGCGAAAGAACGAAGTGACGGGATCGCTCCCCTCGAGCTTGAACTCGCGGGTCACGTCGCGGAAGACCCCGTTTTCGAGCCGGGAGATGGTCCCCGGCTGGCCCACGAGCAGACGGCCTTCCGCGTCTTCCCCGAGGGCCCGCACCAACTTGCGCTTCATGCCGTCGCGCTCGGTGAAGGAGTGGATCTTGCCGTTCTCGAGGAGGGCGAGCCCGAGGTCGGTGCCGATCCACACGCGGCCGTCGCGGTCCTCGTGGAGGCTGTTGATGGCGTCCCCGGGCAGGCCGTCGGCCACCGAGTACGCCCGGCGAACGCGGCCTCGCTCGAGGGCGTGGAGCCCGCCCGCGTCGGTGCCGATCCAAAGCACGCCGCGGCGGTCCTCGCACAGGGCCCACACGTCGTCCCGCTGCATGCCCTCGGCCCTGCCCCATACCGAGAAGGGGCGAGGGGTCAGCCGCAACAAGCCGTGGTCGGTGCCCACCCAGAAGCTGCCGTCGCGGTCTTCGGCAAAGGCCAGGACGACTTGCTCCGCAAGCCCGGTTTCGGGGTGGAGGGTGACGCTGCGGTCCCCGTTGATGCGGGCCACTCCTTCCCGGGCCCCGATCCAGAGGCTGCCATGGCGGTCTTCGAAGAGGGCGCGGAGGTCCCGGCGGGGCATGCCCGCCTCCGTGTAGCTCGTGAAGCGTTCACCGGTCCATCGCGCGAGTCCCTGGTAGGTGGCGACCCAGAGCTCGCCTTTTCGGTCGATGAGGAGCTTCCAGGTGCTGTCGCTCGGCAGCCCGTCGTGCGTGGTGTAGGTCTTGAAGGACTTTCCGTCGAAGCGGCTGACCCCGCCGGGCTCGAGGGCTATCCAAAGCGTGCCGTTGCGGTCCTCGGTCACGTCGCGGACGTATCCCGAGCCGATGGACTTCGAAGGCTCGATGGCCCGGAGCTCGTGGCCGTCGTAGCGAAGGAGGCCGCGGACGGTGCCGAAGTAGATCGCCCCGGAGCGGCTCTCGTAGATCGAGAGGACGGTGGAGGAGAAGCGCTCGATCTCGCGGAAGCGGCGGAAATGGCCGTTTTCGTAGACGGTGAGGCCGAGCCAGCTCCCGATCCAGAGGCGTCCTTGCCGGTCTTCGATGACCGAGGTGATCCAGCTGTCGGGAAGCTCGGGGGTGTTGCCGGCGTCGAACACGTCGAAGCGGGCGCCGTCGAAGCGGGTGAGGCCGGCCTTCGTGCCGAGCCAGAGGAAGTTGTCGCGGGTCTGGCAGATGGCGTTGACCGTGTTCTGGGGCAGGCCGTGGTCGGTGGTCCAGAGCCGCGACGCGTATTGAGTGATCGCCCGCGCGGGCTCATTGGCCAAGGCGGGGCCGGCGACGAGCAGAGCCGCGAGGAGGGCGGCCGGAGGGGTGCCGCGCATCAGGCAGGCAGGGTAGTGGGTTTGGGAGAGATCGGCAAACGGATTGACGCGGGGCTCCAAGGCAGGCACCATAGACGAAGAAAAAGCGAAAGACGGAAGGATGGGGTCAGGTCTGGAATTGTGAATTTCACAATTCCAGACCTGACCCCTGAACTTGACCCCGAGGCTCCATGTACGTCGAGCTTCATGCCTCTTCGGCCTTCTCGTTCCTCCGGGCTTCGTCGAGCCCGGAGGACCTGGTCGCGCGCGCGGCCGAGCTCGGTTACTCCGCCCTGGCCCTCGTGGACCGCGACGGCTTGAGCGGCGCCCCGCGATTCTTCAAGGCGGCAAGGGCCGCGGGCCTGCGGCCTCTGGTCGGCGCCGCCTTGAGCCTCGATCGCGCGGGCCGGGCCTTGCCCCTTCTGGTCGAGAGCCAGCAGGGCTACCGGAACCTCTGCCACCTGATCACGGCCATGAAGGCGGGAGTGGCGAAAGGGCAGGGGCTTCTCGATCTCCACGCGCTCGAAGGCCGCACCGACGGGCTCGTGGCCCTGCCCGGCCTCGAGACCCTCGGCGATCCTCCCGACACGGACCGGCTGGCCGCGGTGCTCGCCGCCTTCGGACGCGACCGCGTCTTCCTCGACGTGGAGCGCCATCGGCGGCGGGAGCAGGAGGCGGCGAACCAGTCCCTCCTCGACCTGGCCGGATCGCTGGGCCTGCGCGCGGTGGCCACGAACGGCGTCCGTCACGCGACGTCGCGCGGCCGTGCGCTCTTCGACGTGATGACGTGCATCCGCGAGAAGCGGAAGCTCCAGACGGCGGGCCGGCTGCTCGCGGACAACGGAGAGCGGCACCTGAAGCCGCCCCGCGCGATGGCCGCGCTCTTCGCCGATCACCCCGGCGCTGCTCCGCAACAACGAGGCCCTGGCCGAGCGCCTCGAGTTCACGCTCGACGACCTCGGCTACCGCTTCCCGGACTATCCCGTCCCCCCGGGGGAGACCCAGTTCTCGTTCCTGAAAGCGGAGGCGGAGAAGGGGGCCCGCAACCGCTATCGGCCCTACCACGAGAAGGCGCGCCGTCAGATCGAGCGCGAGCTCGCGCTCATCGGCAAGCTCGAGCTCTCCGGCTACTTCCTGATCGTCTGGGACATCGTGAACTTCTGCCGGCGCGAGGGGATCCTGGTCCAGGGCCGCGGCTCGGCCGCCAACAGCGCGGTCTGCTACAGCCTGGGCCTCACCGCCGTCGACCCGGTGGGGATGGACCTGCTCTTCGAGCGCTTCTTGTCCGAGGAGCGCGGCGAGTGGCCCGACATCGACCTCGACCTGCCGAGCGGCGACCGTCGCGAGCGGGTGATCCAGCACGTCTACGCGCGCTACGGGGCGCGGGGCGCGGCCATGACCGCGAACGTCATCACCTATCGCGACCGGAGCGCCTCGCGCGAGATCGGCAAGGTCCTCGACATGCCCGAGGACGAGATCGACCGCCTCTCCCGCTTCATGCGCCGCTTCGAGTACCAGGACCCGGGCGACACCCTCGAGCGCCGCCTGGGCCGGGCCGGCTTCGACGCGGAGGACGCGCGCATCCAGCTCTTCTCCCGGCTCTTCCACGAGATCCAGGACCTGCCGCGCCACCTCGGCCAGCACTCGGGGGGGATGGTGATCGCGCAGGGCGAGCTCGACGGGGTGGTGCCGCTCGAGCCCGCGAGCATGCCCGGCCGCGTGATCGTCCAGTGGGACAAGGAAGACTGCGCCGACCTCGGGATCGTGAAGGTCGATCTGCTGGGCCTCGGGATGATGTCGGCCCTCCAGGACTCGATCCACCTCCTCGCCGACCAGGGCGTCGAGCTCGACCTCGCCCACCTGCCGCCCGACGACCCCAAGGTCTACGCGATGCTCCAGAAGGCCGACACCGTGGGCCTCTTCCAGGTCGAAAGCCGCGCGCAGATGGCGACCCTGCCGCGCATGAAGCCCGACCACTTCTACGACCTCGTGGTCGAGGTCGCGATCATCCGGCCCGGGCCCATCGTGGGGAAGATGGTCCATCCCTACCTGAACCGGCGGAACGGGCGCGAGCCCGTCACCTATCCGCACCCGTCGCTCGAGCCCATCCTCGCGCGCACCCTCGGGGTGCCGCTCTTCCAGGAGCAGCTCCTGCGCATGGCCATGACCGTGGCCGGCTTCACCGGCGGCGAAGCCGAGGAGCTGCGGCGCGCCATGGGCTTCAAGCGCTCGGAGAAGCGCATGAAGGACATCGAGGGCCGGCTCCGGCAAGGCATGGAGCGGAACGGAATCGTGGGCGAGAACGCGGACGCCATCATCCGCTCCATCACCTCCTTCGCGCTCTACGGCTTTCCCGAGTCGCACTCCGCCAGCTTCGCGCTCATCGCCTACGCGAGCGCCTACCTGAAGGCCTACCACCCCGCGGTCTTCGTGTGCGCGCTCCTCAACAACCAGCCCATGGGCTTCTACCATCCCTTCACGCTGGTCAAGGACGCGCAGCGCCACGGCGTGTCGTTCCGGCCCGTGGACGTGACGGTCAGCGGCTGGGCCTGCGCGATCGAGGGAGCCGAGGTCCGTCTCGGGCTTCAATACGTCCGCGGCCTGCGCAAGGAGGCGGGGGAGCGGATCGCTGCCGTGCGTGCGGACCGGCGGTTTGCCTCGCTTCAGGACTTCGTGGACCGCGCCGGCCTCCGCCGCGACGAGCAGCGGATCCTGGCCGAGGTGGGCGCGCTCAACGCGTTCGGCCTCACGCGGCGCAGCGCGCTCTGGCAGGTCGAGAAGGCGGGCCGTCCGCGCGGGCCGCTGTTCGATGGCGGCGGCGAAGCGGATGAGGTGGAGTCAATGGGCGCGGGCCGCTCACCGCTCGCCGAGATGACCCTGGCCGAGCGCCTCGGCCGCGACCTCGAAGGGCTCGGCCTCACCGCGGGCCCTCACCCGCTCGCCCTCTACCGGGAGATGCTGACCGCCCGCGGGGTCCGCCGGTCCGTGGACCTCCACCGCCTCGGCGAAGGCCAGCGCGTGCGCGTCGCAGGTCCCGTGATCTGCCGTCAGCGCCCGGGCTCCGCCAAGGGCTTCATGTTCCTGACCCTCGAAGACGAAACCGGCCTCGTGAACGTGACCGTCCGCCCGGACATGTTCGAGCGAGACCACGCGGTCCTCGTCTCCAAAGGCGTGCTCGAGATCGACGGCGTCCTGCAGACCCACGAAGGCATCTCGGTCCGGGCCCTGAAGGCGCGCCTCGCGCCGATCGACGACGTGGCCCTCGAATCGCGCGACTTCCACTGAGGGGGTGGCCCGAAGGTCTGGAACCCGATAGGCTTTGACCTCATGAAGATGCGCGGCGCCCTCCTCGTTTGCCTGCTCGCCGTCCTCGTCCATTCGGGCTGCGGCCGTGCGGCCCGCCCCCGTGGCCAGAACCCCTTGCGCGAGCGACCCCGCCTGGTCCTCCTCATCGCCGTCGACCAGCTTCGGTACGACTACCTGACCCGCTTCCGGGAAGACTTCACGGGCGGGTTCCGCCATCTGCTGACCTACGGGGCCGACTTCACGAACGCGCACCTCGAGCACTACCCGTCGGTGACCGCGATCGGCCACGCGACCATGCTCTCGGGCGCGCCGCCTTCCATGTCGGGGATCGTCGGCAACGACTGGTACGACCGGGACGAGAAGAAGACCGTCACGAGCGTGTCGGATGCCGGCGTCGCTGCGCTTGGCGGAGTCGCGGCCGCGTCACCCCATCGGCTGCTGGTCAGCACCCTCGGAGACGAGCTCAAGATGGCGGGGCGCGACAGCCGGGTCATCGGGCTGTCGCTCAAGGACCGCAGCGCCATCCTTCCCGTGGGGCGGATGGCGGACGGAGCGTTCTGGTACGACATGGGCTCGGGCGGCTTTGGAAGCAGCACCTGGTACGCGCCGGACCTGCCGGCCTGGGTCAAGGACTTCAACGCGCGCCGCACCGCCGACGGCTACGCGGGCAAGACGTGGGTCGGGGGAACGCTACCCCCGATCGGCCCCAAGCTCTACGACAAGATCTACGGCAGTCCTTTCGGCAACGAGCTCCTCGCAGATCTGGCCGAGGCGGCGCTCACCGCCGAAAAGCTCGGCACGCGCGAGACCACGGACCTGCTGAGCGTCAGCTTCTCGTCCAACGACGCCGTGGGCCACTCCAAGGGGCCCGATTCGCCCGAGGTCGCCGACATGGTGAAGCGCACCGACGGCGTCCTGGCGCGCCTTCTGGCCACCGTGGACGAGAAGGTCGGCCTCCGCCACACCCTCGTGATCCTGACCGCGGACCATGGGGTGGCGCCCCTGCCCGAGGTGATGGCCAAGCGACGCATGCCGGGCGGACGCCTCCCGCGCAAGGACCTGGTGGATCCGGTCGAAGCGGCCCTCGCGGCGGCCTTCGGCGCAGGGAACTGGGTCGAGGGCCGAGCCGGAAGCTCGCTCTACCTCAACCTCGCGCTCATGAAGGAGCGGAAGGTCGATCCCCAGCGAGTCGAAGAGGCCGCCGCTCGCGCCGCGGAGAGCATTCCCCACGTCTACCGGGCCTTCACCCGCTCGCAACTGTTTCGGGGCGACGTGCCCAAGAACCCGTGGACCTCGCGGCTTCTCGCCGGCTTCCATCCCGCGCGCTCCGGCGACGTGGAGATCCTGCTCGAGCCCTACTGGATCGGCCAGGAGAAGGACGCGTCGCACGGCACGCCCTACTCGTACGACACCCACATCCCGCTCGTGTTCGCGGGCCAGGGGGTGCGGCCCGGCCGCTACGACGCGGCCGTGGCCATGAACGACATCGCACCTACCCTGGCCACGATGCTGGACGTCGAGACCCCGAGCGGCAGCTCGGGCCGGGTGCTCAGCGAGATGCTCGGGCGCTAGGGCGACGGCTCAGTTCGTCGCCGGCTTCAGGTCGGTGATCACGTCCCGGTTGCTGCGGCGCACCACCGTGGCCACCGCCAGGTCGTTCTCACGGAACCCGCGGATCAGGTTTCGATTGTCGAGCCTGAAGGTCTGCTTCTTCCCCGCGACGTCCGCGTCGATGCTGTCGTTCTCGATCTTGGAAATGCGGATCTTCAGGACGCGCGACGACGCGCTGGCCGCTGCGGCAGGTGTGGTCTGGGCGGCGCGCCCCGGTGCGCTGCCTACTTCACGGACGTCCACGGACGACAGGATCTGGTTCTCGAACGCGAAGTGGATGTACATCGGCGCCGTCAGGTCCTTGTAGGTCGGGCTCGGGAAGTCCGCGGTCCGGTCCGTGAACTTCACCTCGACGTTCGGCGCGACCTTGTAGGTCAGGCGGCCGCCCTTCGGGGTCTTGATCTCGATCTGCATCACCGACCAGTCCACCGCGGTGATGTTGCCGGTCCCGAATTCCTTGGCGGCGAAAGCGGGGCTCGCGGCGAGCACTCCGGCGACGAATGCGACTCGGACGAGCGAAGCCTTGCGGATCATGGTTGCCTCCAGTGCGGTCAATTTTAGGTTCCCCAACAGTCTACCCGTCTTGGGGCCGGGTTGTCGGAGGACGCCGATACCACAGCCAGCACATGGCCCGGGAGCGCAAGGCGAAAGGGAAGACGAACAGGAGCAGGGCCGTGGCGAGCAGCGTGCCTTGCGAGTACCACTCGGCCTTGCGGGCGCTCGTGATCACGGGAGGGGAGGCGAGGATCACGAACTCCAGGCCTCGCTTTGCCCCGAAGCGCTTCACCGCCCGCGACAGCCAGAGCTCCTCGGAGGCGTAGACCTTGAGGGAGAAGCCGCCTACGGCCTCGAATGCGTCGCGGCGGACGAAGATGAAGGAGCCGGCGGCAAGCCGCATGCGACGCGAGAAGGAGTTCCACAGCGCCAGGAACCACGCGCCCACCACCCCTTTGGGCGTCGGGTGCAGGGAGACGAAGGCGCCCCCTCCGACGATGCGGCCGGAGGCGAGGGCGGCCAGGGCGGCCTCCAGAAGGGCGGGAGGTACTATGGTGTCCGCGTCCACGAAGACGAAATAGCGGCCGCGAGCCGCCAGGGCCCCTGCGTTCCGGGCCCGCGAGATGTGGTTGACGGGCTCGCTCACCACCCTCGCCCCGGCGGCGCGGGCGATCTCGGCGGTGCCGTCGGTGGAGTTGTTGTCGCAGACCACGACCTCGCCGACGAGCGACACCTGGCCCATGGCGTCGGCCAGCGCCGCGAGCGTCGCCTTCAGCAAAGTCTCCTCGTTGTAGGCGGGCACGACGACGGAGTAGTCCGGCGCGGGGATGCTCAAGCTCTGAGGATACAGCGTCGTTTGGGCGTGGCCCTTGTGGTAACGTACCTACATCGTACTCTGGCGAGGTTAACCGCTATGGCCATTACCACTCTCTCCAGCCGCCAGTTCAACCAGGACGCCAGCAAGGCCAAGAAGGCAGCGAAGCAAGGTCCGGTGTTCATCACGGATCGGGGTCGGCCGGCGCATGTGCTCCTGACCTTCGCCGACTATCGAAAGCTCACGGGCGAGCACGCCAGGATCGCCGATCTGCTCGCGATGCCGGGTAGCGAAGACCTGGAGTTGGATTTCCCACGGTGGCCCGATCTCGCGCGGCCGGCGGATCTTTCCTGATGTACCTGCTCGACACCAACGTGGTGTCCGAGTTGCGAAAGGTCCGGCTCGGCAAGGCCGACCGCAACGTCGCACGGTGGGCCGACAGCATCGATGCCGCCGACCTGTATGTCTCGGTCATCGCGATCCAGGAGCTGGAAATCGGAGTGCTGCAGGCGGAACGCCGCGACCCTTCGCAAGGGGCGGTGTTTCGGGCCTGGCTCGACGGAAGGGTGCTGCCGGCTTTCGAAGGTCGCATCCTGGCGGTCGATACCGCGGTTGCGCAACGCAGCGCGCGGCTCCATGTGCCCGACCCGCGCCCGGTGCGCGATGGCCTGGTCGCGGCCACCGCCCTCGTCCATGGCATGACCGTCGTCACCCGGAACGTCACCGATTTCGCACCCACCGGTGTGCCCGTTTTCAATCCCTGGGACAGTCCATGAAGAGCCGGCGTTCTCCAGCGAAGCCAAGGCGTCGCTCGCGGTCACAGGCGTCCGCGCTGACCGATGCTGCCATCGACATGTCGCCGGCCCGTTACATCGCGCGCGTGGACCGCGTGAGCGGGCAGGAGGTAGGCCTCCCGATCGAGCCCCACGAGCTTCTGGTCCACGCCTACCGCGACAACCACCCGCTGGAGATCGCGGCCCAGTTCCTGGCCAGCCGCGCGGTCCAGGTGACGGGCAACGAGGCGATCGTGAGGCAGGGCCTGAAGGCCATGGGGAAGGTGGGCGGCTTCGTGGCCGAATCGGCGGGCTGGCTCACGGGCAGCCGGGAGGTCGAGCGCACGGCGCGCCGAGTGCTCGGGGTGAACGCGCGAGGCTTCGTCTTCCGATTCCGCGAGCCGACTCACCGGACGGAGCGCGAGGTGAAGGCGCACGTAACCGCTCTGCAACGACGCGCGCGGGAGATCCTGGCGGCCCGGGGGCGGAACCCGCGGCTCCGGGTGCTGCTCACCGGGGCCACGGGCTTCGTGGGCAAGGAGATCCTGGCCCAGGCTGCCGCCGATCGCCGCATCGAAGAGGTGGTGGCGGTGGTCCGGCCCGAGACCATTCGGGACCGCAAGACGAAGGTAGTGCTGAAGGTCTTGAGCCCGGAGCAGCGGGGAGCCCTCCTGATCGGCCGCCTGCACATCCCCGCTGCCGCCGCCCTGAAGTTCCGGTTCGTGAACGGGGACATCGAAAAGCCGGGCTTCGGCCTGGCCGCGGCCGAGGTCGCGCGGCTGCGCACCACCCTCACTCACGTGATCCACTGCGCGGCCAGCGTTTCCTTCGACGACACCTACGAGAACTCGTTTCGCGCCAACGTCCTCGGGTGCCGGAACGCGCTCGCCTTCTCGCTCGGGATCCAGCGGGCCAAGGGCTCGAAGTTCGTGAGCCACGTGGCGATCGAGACCTCGTACATCCACGGCCGGCGCAAGCGATCGATCGCCCAGGAGAGCGCGCTCAGCTTCCCACCGCACTTCTACAACAATTTCTACGAGCTCACGAAGGCGATGGCCTCGATCGAAACCGACCGAGCCATGGTGGACGAAGGCCTTCGCGTCACCCAGCTCTTGCCGTCGATCGTGATCGGGCACTCGCGGTCCGGGAACAACCGCGGCGACACCAAGGTGGTGAACGCCCCCATCAACGCCTTCGGACGGGCCAAGGAGGCGCTCGATTCGCTCGAAGGCAAGGACCTCGCTACTCGGGTCAAGACCTTCCTGGCGGGGCGGCTCGCCACCAGCTTTCCCGCGGACCGCTCGGCGGAGCTGAACCTCGTGCCCGTGGACCGGGTGGCCGCGGGCATCCTGGCCGCGCTGATGGCACCCGAGGCGATCGGCGCGCGCATCCACCTCGCGACCGACAACCGGATTCGGTCGGAGGAGGTCATGCGGATCACCCACGAGGAGCTCGGGGTGAACGTGCGGCTCGCGGATCCCACCCTCACCCGAAACCTCACTTTGCCCCTCGTGAAGGCGGCGCTCACCCAGCTTGGCGAGGCGCGCCTGGCCGAGGTGCTCGAGAAGCTCGGCACCATCTTCGGGGTCTACGGGGAGTGGGGCCAGCCCATCCACGACGTGGGGAACGACGTGCGCATCCTGGGCCTGCCCATCCGGCGGCCGGACACCGCGCAGACCTTCCGCATGCTGTGCCGGCACAACCGCTACGTGCAGGAGTACGGCAAGGTGCGCGATGCCGACGAGATCGCGCGGCGGGAGCGCATCTGGGACGCGACCATCGAGGCGATCGAGTTCGAGACGGGCCGGCAGGTGGCCTCGCTCAGCCCGCGAGAGTTCAAGCGCCTCTTCGGAGAGCGCCTCGACCTCGGCACGTTCGCGGTTCGACGCTGAGCCTAGGCGGGGTTTGCCCGGGCCTCGGGGCCGCCGTATCCTCATCGCAAGCCGGACGGGCCGCGAAAGGAGCACCTCGTGAGCGATGAGCGAAGCATTTTCGATCGCCTGAAGGAGCGGGGAGAAGAGGTCTTCACCCAGGTCTCCGGAGAGCTGATGGCCAACCAGCACTTCATGAAGGCCATGGAGAGCGCGCTCAAGGGAAAGGAGTTCGTGGACCAGGCCGTGGGCCGGACCTTGAAGACCATGAACGTCCCCACCCGTCACGACCTGAAGCGTATGGTCGCGCGTATCGAGGCGCTCGAGGCCGAGGTGGCCGCGCTCAAGAAGAAGGGAGCCGCCAAAGCGCCGCCCCGGAAGGCGACCGCCAAGGCTGCGCGGAAGAAGGCCTAGGCGTGGGACGGATCGCGGTGACCGGCACCGCGTCTTTCCTGGGGGCGCGCCTCCTGCGGCGCCTGGTGGAGGAGCGCGGCGCCGACTCCGTGCTCGCGGTAGACGTGGCCCCGCCGCCCGCGACCCTCGAAGGGGTGCGCCACCGCATGGTCGACCTGACCCTGCCCGGCGCCGATCAGCGGCTCGTCGACGCGTTCACCGACGAAGAGGTGGACGTGGTCGTGCACACGGCCTTCTTCACGAGCCCGCATCGGGACGCTGCCTACTCGCACGAGCTCGAGTCGATCGGCACCCTGCACCTCGCCGCCGGCGCCGCCGCGAGCGGGGTGAAGCGCCTCATCCTGCGGTCTTTCACCGCGCTCTACGGCGCACGGGGCCAGAACCCGAGCCTCCTCACCGAGGAGCACGCCCTGCGCCGGAGCGAAGGTGGCCTCGCCTGGGCCCGGGACAAGATCGAGGCCGAGCAGCACGCGACCTCCTACGCGAAGCGATACCCGGGGATGAAGGTGACGGTCCTTCGCTTGGCGCCGCTTCTCGGGCCCGGGGTCCATACCTTCTACACCCGCATCCTCAGCAAGCGCGTCGTGCCCGTGCTGCTCGGCTATGACCCGCTCGTCCAGTTCCTGCACCCCGAGGATGCGCTCGAAGCGTTCCTGCTCGCGCTGGTTCCCGACGTCGACGGGCCTTTGAACATCGTGCCCCGCGATGCCATGTCCCTCCTGACGGCACTTCACCTCGCGGATAAGGTCACGGTCCCCGTGCCGCACCCCGCGGCTTACGCGGGCGCGGACCTCCTCTGGGCGGCCGGCCTCGGGGCCGCCCCCGGGGGTTTCCTCGACTACGTCCGCTACTCGTGCATCGCCGAGGGCGAGCGGGCACGGCGCGAGCTCGGGTTCGTGGCCCGGCACGGAAGCCGCGACGCGCTCATGGCCTTCCTTCGCTACCGCTATCCCGAGGCGGCAGGCGAGAGCCGCGAGGAGGCCCTCGCGTGAGCGCCAGGATCGTGCGCCTCGAGCCGCGCGCGCGACGTCGCAAGACGGCCGGCGTCGCCGGGCCGCGCCACCTCGAAGAGCACCTGGACGACGGGCCCGCGGCCGAGGGGCTGGCGGAGGAGGTGCAACGGCTCGAGCAGGAGCTGGCCCGCGCTCGGGCCGCGGCCTCGCGGGCCAAGGGACGCGCGGCCGACGGGCTGCTCGTGACCCTCGCTCGCGTCATCCAGTCGGGTACGGCGGGGGTGCAGCTGGGAGAGCCTCGCGCGCCTCCAGCGCGCCCTCTACTTCGCCTGGCATTCCGAAGAGGTGGACGAGTTCGGGCACGATCGCCGCTTCGCCGAGTCCATCCGGCCCTTCTTCGAGTTCCTCTACACGGTCTGGTGGCGAGTCGAGTCCACGGGGATCGAGCACGTCCCCGCGGCCGGTCCCGGGCTGGTGGTGGCCAATCACTCGGGGGTGCTGCCCTACGACGGCATCATGGTGAAGCTCGCGATCCGGCACGAGCACCCGGCCCGGCGCGACTGCCGAATGCTGGCTCTCGACATGTTCGCGCTCCTGCCCGTGCTCGCTCCGCTCCTGGCCAAGAGCGGCGAGGTGCGTGCCAATCCCGAGAACGCCGAGCGGCTCCTCGGGAAGGGCGAGCTCGTCGGCGTATTCCCCGAAGGCGTCAAGGGAGTGGGGAAGTACTACAAGGAGCGCTACCGGCTCGCGCGCTTCGGGCGCGGGGGCTTCGTGCGCATTGCGCTGCGGACGGGCGCGCCGATCATCCCTTGCGCCGTGGTGGGGGCGGAAGAGATCCACCCGGTGGTGGGCAAGGCCGACTGGATCGGTCGGCCCTTCGGCCTTCCCTATTTTCCGATCACTCCCACCTTCCCGGCCCTGGGGCCCCTGGGCCTGCTGCCGCTGCCGACCAAGTGGTCTTTGGACTTCGGCGACCCCGTGAGCCTCTCCGAGTACGGACCCGAAGCCGCGGACGACCCCATCCTCGTCAACCAGATCGCGGAGAAGGTCCGCTCCACGATCCAGGGGATGCTCGACGGCCGGCTCGCTCGCCGGCGCTCGGTCTGGTTCGGCTGAGCCGGGCGACCTGGAAGGCCACCACTTGGCGATCAGCGTTTTCGACCTCTTCAAGATCGGGATCGGGCCCTCCAGCTCGCACACCGTCGGTCCCATGCGCGCGGCGCGGATGTTCGCGACGGCGCTTGCGGAGTCGGGCGGTCTCGACCGGACGACGGCCGTGCGGGTCGAGCTGTTCGGCAGCCTGGGTGCGACGGGCCGCGGCCACGGCACGGACAAGGCCGTCATCCTCGGCCTGCTGGGGGAAACCCCGGAGGGAGTCGACGTGGGCGGGATTGCGGCACGCGTCGCCGCGATCCGGCAGAGTCACGCTCTCGACCTGATCGGCCGCCGGACCGTCGCCTTTCGTGAAGCCGAGCATCTCCTGTTCTTGCGGAAGAGTCTCCCGTTCCACCCCAACGGGATGCAGCTTTCGGCGCTCGACTCGGCCGACCAGGCCTTCTTCGTCCGGGTCTACTACTCGGTGGGCGGAGGGTTCGTGGTGGACGAGCACGCCGCGGAGGGCGAGAGCCCGCTCCGCGAGGACGACGACCGCATTGCCCTATGCCTTCCACAGCGGCGACGAGCTCCTGGTCCTGTGCGCGAAGCACGGGATCTCCATCAGCCGACTGATGCTGGAGAACGAGAAGACCTGGCGGAGCGAGGCCGAGATCCGCAGCGGCCTGCTGCGTATCTGGGCGGTGATGCAGGAGTGCGTGCGCCGGGGCACCCTGAGCGACGGCATCCTGCCGGGAGGGCTCAAGGTGCGGCGTCGCGCCCCGAGCTTGCACCAGCGTCTCCTCGAGAACCCGGAGGCCGGGCTGCGCGATCCCCTGACCGCGATGGACTGGGTCAATCTCTACGCGCTCGCGGTCAACGAGGAGAATGCCGCGGGAGGGCGGGTCGTGACCGCGCCCACCAATGGCGCGGCCGGGATCATCCCGGCGGTGCTGCACTACTACACGCGCTTCGTGCCCGGGGCCGACGACGACGGGGTCGTGCGCTTTCTCCTGACCGCGGCCGCGATCGGGGTGCTCTACAAGGAGAACGCCTCCATCAGCGGGGCCGAGGTGGGCTGCCAGGGCGAGGTGGGCTCGGCCTGCTCCATGGCCGCGGGAGCGCTGGCCGAGGTGATGGGGGGCAACCCCGAGCAGGTCGAAAACGCGGCCGAGATCGCGATGGAGCACAACCTGGGCCTCACCTGCGATCCCATCGGCGGCCTCGTACAGGTTCCGTGCATCGAGCGGAACGCGATGGCGGCAATCAAGGCCATCAACGCTTCGCGCATGGCCTTGCGGGGCGACGGAGAGCACTTCGTCTCCCTCGACAAGGTGATCAAGACCATGCGCGACACGGGCCGGGACATGAAGGACAAGTACAAGGAAACCGCGCGCGGCGGCCTGGCCGTCAACGTTCTCGAGGCGCCCCTCGACCTGTCCGTCAACCTGCCCGAGTGCTGAACGCCCGGCCGATTGGCGCGTGCGCCCTCGAGGCGCGCCCTTAGCGCAGCCGCGAGTCCAGGCGGTCGAGAGAGACGGCCAGGGAACGGGCGACCTTTGAACGGTAGGGATGTGGCCTGGGGATCTCCGGCGCGCGGCTCGGGTCGCGGAGCCCGATCCCCGCACGCTTCAGGATCTCCCCGTACTGCGCCTCGTTCTCGCGGAAGAAGCGAAGCACCGAGCGATACCCGTGCTCGGCCACGACCCGGCGCGCGCCGTAGCGCATGATGTTGTAGCTGAACATCCGCAGGTCGTCGCCGGGGGGCTCGAGGAGCAGGATGTCCACCTCGGGGTGCTCGGTCCGGTAGCGCTCGAGCCCGTACTCCATGCGGCCGTGGAGGACGATGCGCAGCACCTGGTCGAGCACGAAAGTCAGCCCTCGGTTGCTCAGGTGGCCGTGGAGCGGCCCGCCCACCGTCGGATTCGTGATCGGCACCAGCGGATTCAGGCAGATGACGAGGTCGGCGCCGTTCTGGATGGCCAGGTTGATGTGGGCGGTCTTCTTGACCCCGCCGTCGACGTAGTCCCTTCCCGCGATGCGCACCGGCCGGTAGAGCCCGGGGAGGGCGGTCGAGGCCTGTACCGCGCGCGAGATGGGAACGTCGCGGTGCTCGGCGTCGCCGAAGGCCACCGCGGTCCCGCGGTCGAGGTCGACGGCGACCACGAAGAGGGGGCGGGCCAGATCGTCGAAGCGGTCGCCTTTGCCATGGGCGAGGAGGAGCGCGTGAAGAGACTCCTGGATCCCCGAGTTGTCGAGCAGCCCCGGAGGCAGTAGCTCGAAGAGGGACCAGGCCACGTCGGTCAGGTTGTGGCCTTCGCTGGTGAGTGCCGTCTTGAGGGCCCGCGAAAGCACGCGGGGAGCCCGGGCCGAGCGCTTCAGGAACTCGAGCGCCCCCAGCCGAAAGAGCGGGGCGGCAGTCACGCCAAAGGGGCTCCGTCCGCGCGAGGTGACCTCGTCGTACATCTCTCCGGGCGGGATGCCGCTCGCCAGGAGCGAGGTCACGAAGGCCCCGCCGCTGATTCCCACGTAGAGGTCGAGATCGACCACCGAGCGATCCAGAAGCTCGTCGAGTGCGCGCAGGCAGCCGATCTCGTAGATGGCGCCCGTGACTCCGCCTCCGGCGCACACGAGAGCGACCTTCTTCCTTCGTCGGGCTCCACCCTGGCCTGGCGGAGTCCGTCGCGCGCTCTTCGTGTGGGTCCGGCCGTCACCTCGCGCCAAATCCGCCCTCCCTGGACGGGCCGAGTCTCAGCAGGGCCCCTGACGGTCGACTCCTAGCGCTTGAAGCGGTCGATCTTCTTCGAGAGGTCGTCGACCTTGCGGGTCAGCTCCCGAACCTCGTGCCTCGTGGGCAGGTTGAAGCGGGCCAGGGCGCTCTGGAGCGCGTCGTCCACCGCCGCCCCCACCACCTTGCGCTGCTTCACGGCCTTTCGCTGGATCGCGCCGAGACGTGTCTCGAGGTCGTGGAGCGCCTTCTTGCGCTCGCGCCCCACGAGGGCCGAGAGGTCCTTGAACATGGCGGAGGCGTCCTCCGTGCTGATCTTGTTGCGATGAAGCACCGCCTTCACCTGCTTTTCGAGGTCGCTCTCCGCCGTGGTGATGGCTTCCACGGTCGTGTTCCAGGTCTGGCGCAGGCGCTCCGCGGCGCTCTGCGGGGCGCCGGTCTTCCGGCTCTCGGATTTCTTGACCTTCTGGAGCTTGGTGTTTCGGGCCGTGGGCCTGGTCTTGCGGACGGTCATCTTCTTCTTCGTGGGCATGGTCGTCTCCTTCTCTCTCGTGCGTTTCATGAGCGGCGCGTCGCGGCGCCGCGAGCGCGGCGCGGCTTGCGGGCAGAGGCCCCGACCTTGCGGGCGAGGTCGTCGAGGCGCTGGTCGAGCCCGAGGAGGGCGGTGCGCGGCTCCTCGGGACCGGGGACGAAGAGCCCGCGGAGGCGGTCCAAAGTGGCGGCCTGGGCCTCGTCCACGATGCGGTGGACGGACCGGCCCAGCTCGTGGCGAAAGGCCGCGGCCTCGTCCAGGGTGAGCCGGCCTTTGGCGAGAAGGCCGCCCGCGATGCGCTCGGCCTCCTGGCGGGCTCGAGCCGCCGCGTCCTGGGGTCTTCCCCCCGTGCCCTCGGGGAGGTTCGAGCCGAAGGCGAGGCGAATGATGTGGGCCAGGATCTGCCGCGGAATCCGGGCGGTGGTGCCGCGCAGGCCCTCCAGCAAGACCTGGGCGAGGGTCAGGGTGGTGAGGTCCTCGCCGGTCCTCTGGTCGATGACCTCGAGATCCTCGCCCGCCACCACGCGGCCCCGAAGCTGCTCGAGGGTCACGTAGGCGCGAGCTTCGGCGTCGTAGAGCTTGCGATTCTCGTAGCGGGTGATCTGACGGGGTCCCCGCGGAAGCGCTGGTCCGGCCATGGATCCAATATGACGCAGCGCGTTACGAATGTCAATGGGGTGACGCACTGCGCCATCCGAGAGACGGCGAAGCGGTCTAGGGCGGGTTCAGGAGCGGGGTTCCAGGCGGAGGGAGAGGCGCTCGGCGGGGGAGCGGTCCTGCCCGCGACGGCGCCAGACCATGGTGAGGCCGAATAGGGTACCGAGGACGAGGGCGATCACGAGCAGGCCGCCTGTGATCTGGAGCGAGGAGATGAGCACTCCGGCGAGGTCGAAGCTCGGGCGCTCGACCTTGATCCACGTCACGCTTTCCGCAACGGTCACCGTCGTCGAACCTCCAGCACCCTCCCGACCACTGTAGTGCGGGGGGGAGAGGCGGTCAAACGCCGCGGCTGGGCGCGATTCAACGATTCGAGATAGGCCCGAACCCCTTTGTAGAGGCTCTTCGCGATCTCCTCGCGCATCTCCGGGGTGCGCAGCCGCCTTTCGTCGTCCGGGTTCGTCACGAAGGCGATCTCGGCGAGGATGCTCGGCATGTTGGCGCCGATCAGCACGTAGAAGGGAGCGGTGTGCACCCCGCGGTCGAGCACGCCCTGGCTCCGCTGGTGCTGCACCATCGCCTCCTGGACGGAGGTGGCGAAGTCCCGGCTCTCGTCGATCTTGCTGTTCAAGGTGATCGCCTTGACCAGGCCTTGCAGGTCCTTGAGGGTCGCGGAAGAGATGGCGTTCTCGCGGGCGGCCACCGATTCCGCGTGCGGGTTCTGGGCGAAGTTCAAGAAGTAGGTCTCGATCCCGCGGGCGGTCGGATTGCGGCTCGCGTTCGCGTGGACCGACAAGAAGAGGTCGGCGGCGCGGGTGTTCGCGATCGCAGTGCGCTCCTCCAGGGGGATGAAGACGTCGGTCGATCTCGTCATCACCACCTCGGCGCCGAGGCTCTCGCGGACCATCTTCTCGAGGCGCAGGGAGACGTCGAGCACGAGGTCCTTCTCCATGAGCCCGCCTCGGCCGATGGTGCCGGGGTCGTGACCGCCATGGCCGGGGTCGATGACGATCCGGCGTGCGCCGAGGCCGAGCTGGCGCGCGAGGCTATAGGAGCCGTCGCGGTTGGCCTGGGGCGAGGCGGCGGCGCCGCCGGCCGGGGCCGCGGGGGAGCTTGGGCCTACCGGGGACGCAGGCGCCGTACCCTCGACCACGACCTTGGCCGCCGACGGCTTCGCGGCCGAGGCGGGCGTCGAGGCCTTGGGCGCCAGCATCCCGTTGAGGCGAGTGGAGGGCAGGCTCGCCACCCCTGCGTCGGCGGGCGGGGGCACCCGGGCGACCGGGGTGGGCGCGGGCCCGGGAGGAAGCTCGTCCTCGGGCACCGAGGGCGAGACCGTCGTGGAGTCCGGGGCCGGCCGCCCCGACGTGGGGGCCGTCGTGGGCGGGGGACCGGGTGTCGCCTTGGCCACCTGCTTGCCGGACCGCGGGGCGCCGGATGTGCCGCGGACATCGATCACGAGCCTCGTGTGGCGGTCTTCCTCGAGGTAGAAGACGTTGTACTCGTAGACCTCCTTGAAGTCGAGCACGACGCGCACCACGTCGTCCTTGTTCTGCCCGATGCGCACCTGCGCCAGGAGGCCGTCGCCCACGGGAAAGGTGCGGCTCGTCAGGTTGGGGTGGAGTCGGGTGCGGGAAAGATCCACGAAGAGGCGGTCGGGATTCCCGACCCGGTCGTACTTCATCTCGACCTGCTTCTCGAGGTCGAGCACCACGCGCGTCGATTCGTCGCCGCTCCAGAAGCGCAGATCGAAGACCTGGGCGAGGCCTGGCGGGGGAGGGCTCGGCACCGGGCGCTCGGGCACCTTGCGCCGCAGCAGAGCCTTGACGGCCGCGGCACGGGGCGCGTCGGGAAACGCGTCCAGGTAGGCGCGTCCGGACTCCGAGAGGCGCCTGCGATCGCCCGACTCCTGGGCGATCTCGAAAGTGGAATAGAGGGCCTGCTCGCCGAGCCGGCTGCTCGGATACTCGGCCACGAGCATCCGGTAGGCCTGCACCGACTCGTCGAGCAGCCGCGGGGCCTTGAAGCGGGTGGCCATGGTGCGCGACAGATCGCCGATGGCGAGGAGCGCGTTGTCCGCGTAGCCGCTCTTGGGGTAGCGGGCCACGACCTTGCGGTAGCGCGCGACGACCCGGTCCCACTCGGCCCTCTTGGCTTGAAGAGTCTTCGACGCGAGGAGCCGCGTTTCGGCTTGCTTTGCCTCCTGGTAGAGGGCAGCGTCGGGCCGCCCCGGCTGCGCGGTGCGGGACGCGGCCGGCGGGCGAGTGACGGCGGTGCGCTTCGCGGCCGGGGCCCGGGCCGCGGCGCGGGCGGACTCCGGTAGCAGGGCCAGGACCAAGAGCGCGCAGGCGAGCACGGCTCCGCCTCGGAACCGTGCGCGCCCCGCCCGCGCCTCCATCACTTCGGCCAGGCGTCCACCGTTTCGTAGTAGTCCTTGCCCACCAGGATCTCCCGCGCCTTGGACCCGTCCTGGGGCCCGATGATCCCGTCCTGCTCCATCATGTCGATGAGCCGGCCGGCCCGCGAGAAGCCGATGCGGAAGCGCCGCTGAAGGCCGCTGGTCGAGGCCTGGCCGCTCTGGAGCACGAAGCGGGCGGCCTCGTCGAAGAGGTCGTCGCGCTCCAGCGCCTCGGCGCCTTCCTGTACCTTTTCAGGCTTGCCCACGGTGGGATCGAAGGTCGGCTCGCCGAGCTTGCGCAGGCAGGTGGTGAGCCGCGCGATCTCCTGCTCGGTCACGTAGGCCCCGTGGATGCGGCCGAGGCGCGCGCTGCCCGGGGGCAGGAACAACATGTCGCCCTTGCCCAGGAGCTGCTCGGCCCCGATCGAGTCGAGGATGGTGCGGCTGTCCACGCGCGCCGCCACCCGGAACGAGATGCGCGAGGGGAAGTTGGCCTTGATGAGGCCGGTGAGCACGTCCACCGAGGGTCTCTGGGTCGCGAGGATGAGGTGGATCCCCACCGCCCGCGCCATCTGCGCGAGCCTCGTGATCGCCTCTTCCACCTCGTTCGACGAGACCATCATGAGGTCGGCCAGCTCGTCGATGATGATCACGATGTAGTGGAGCGGCTTCAGGTCTTCGCCGTCTTCGTCCTTCGTCTGGGCCTTCTCGGCGCGGATGATGTTGTTGAACTGCTCGATGTTGCGGACGCCCTCGGAGGCGAGCTTGCGGATTCGCTTCTCCATCTCGCCGACCGCCCACTTGAGCACGTTGGCCGCGATCTTGGGGTCGGTGACGACCGGGGTGAGGAGGTGGGGGATGTCCTCGTAGACCCCGAGCTCGAGCCGCTTGGGGTCGATCAGGATCAGCCGCACCTCGTCGGGCGTCGACTTGTAGAGGATGCTCGCGATCATGCAGTTGAGGCCCACGCTCTTGCCGGTGCCGGTGGAGCCGGCGATCAAGAGGTGGGGCATGGTCGCGAGGTCGGTGATCTGGGTGTCGCCGTTCACGGTCTTGCCGAGGGCGAGGGTGAGACGGCCCGGGGCCTTGCGAAAGGCATCGGACTCGAGGATCTCGCGGAGGTAGATGACCTCGCGCACCTCGTTCGGGATCTCGATCCCCACGTTGCCCTTGCCGCTGACCCGGTCGATGCGGATCGACTCGGCTTCGAGGGCGAGGGCCAGATCGTCGGCGAGGCCCACGATCTTCGAGTACTTCACCCCGGCGTCCGGCTTGAACTCGTAGGTCGTGACCACAGGGCCGGGGTGGATCTCCTTGACCGTGCCCATGACCCCGAACTCGCCGCACTTGGCCTGGAGCACGCGCCCCTTCTCGTAGAGGCGCGCGGTGTCCGCCTCCTCGATAGGCTTGGGCTCGTTGAGCAGGGAAGTCGGAGGCAAGGTGAAACTGCCGCGGATCTCCGGCGAGGTCTCGGCCCTCTTGGCCGCGGCGCGGCGGGGGACGACGGGCGAGCGCACGCTCTTCGGCTTCTCCTCCGCGGCGGGATCCAGGTCGTCGTCTGCGTCCTCTCCCAAAGCGGCGGCGGGTCCGAACGCGAAGGGCAGCGGCTTCTGCCGCGGCGTCGGAGCAAGGGGTAGATCCAGCGGATCCTCGTCCTCCTCCTCGTCGCCGTCCTCGGGTTCGGGGGCGGCTGGCTTGACCTTGCGCACCCGCGGCAGGGTCCCTTCGGCCGGCTCCTTCTGGGTGTGCTTGCGGATCACCTCGCGCCGCATCTTCTCCTTGCGGCGGGTCTCCATGAAGTGGGCCCAGGCGGTGCGCAGGGCGCGCCAGCGCTCGGAGGTCTTGCGCCCGGCGAAGCCCAGGAAGGCCGCGAACGAGAACTGCGTGGTCAGGATCAGCGAGACGAAGAGCGCCGTCGACACCACGATGTAGGCTCCGGCGCGGTTGAATTCGGCGGTCAAGGCCAGGGCCAGGAGCTCCCCGGTGGCGCCGCCCGCCCGCACCGATTCGCCGTCGATCGACACCGCGCCGAAGGTGAGGCTCAACAGCGCGGTCAGCGACAAGAGCATGGCGAGGATGCCCGCCACCTTGGTGTAGGGCGCGTCGATGGGTCGGCACCAGAAGAGCTTCCAGCCCACGAGGGCCAGGACCAGGGGCAGGAGGAGCGCCGCCACCCCGAAGAGCTGGGGGATGAGCAGCTCGGCGAGGAACGCGCCCGCGGGCCCGATGAAATTGCGCGCCGCCCCCGATTCTCCGGCCTTGAAGAAGGGGGCGGGATCCTTGGGGCTGAAAGTGGCCAGGCTGATCAGCAGCATGAAGCCGAAGGCGAACGCGACGAAGCCCAACACCTCGGCTCGTCTCGTCGACCTGGGCGGCGCTTGCGCAGGCATCTGTCTAGACCTCCATCACCACAGGGACCACCAGCGGCCGGCGCTGCGTGCGCTTCTTGAGGAAGCGCCGCAGCTCGAGCCGCACTCGTTCCTTCGTGACATCGCTCGAGAACCGCTCGGCGGGCCGGGTGTCCGCGGCCTCGGCCACCACGCGACGCGCCTGCATCAGGAGCTCGGCTTCCGGACCCGCATCCATGAAGCCCCGGCTCACGATGTTGGGTGTCGACTGCAAGGCGCCGGTGCGGCGGTCGACCACGACCACGGGCACCACCACTCCGTCCTCGGCAAGGTGCCGGCGGTCGCGCACCACGATGTCCTCGACCCCGTCGTTGCCCGAGCGGTCGAGCAGCACGCGGCCCGCGCTCACCCGGCCCTCTTTGCGCGCGCCCTCCGCGCCGAAGGAGACCTTGTCCCCGTCCTCGGCCAGCATCACGCGCGCGGCGGGAAAGCCCGCGCGGGTCGCGAGCTGCTTGTGCTGGGCCAGCATCCGGTACTCGCCGTGGACCGGCACCAGGAACTGCGGCCGGGTCAGGCGCAGCAGCTCGAGCAGGTCGTCCTGGCTGCCGTGGCCCGAGACGTGGACCCGGGCGGTGCCCGGGTGGACCACGTCACAGCCTTGCCGGTAGAGGTTGCTGATGAGCCGCGAAACCG
Organism: uncultured beta proteobacterium; assembly: GCA_963747775.1. Lineage (GTDB taxonomy): Bacteria > Pseudomonadota > Gammaproteobacteria > Burkholderiales > SG8-39 > JAGVSZ01. Next base: position 9,752 of record CAVVGT010000006.1, on the reverse strand, counting down.
TGCGCTCGTTGCCGGGGATGGCGCGGGCCGAGAGCACGACGGTGTCTCCGGGACCGACCGTGAGCTCGCGGTGCTCGCCCTCGCTCACCCGCGAGAGCGCGGAGAACGGCTCGCCCTGGCTGCCGGAGACGAAGGCCAGGGTGCGCTTGGGCCCGGTCTCGCCAGCCAGGCGGTCGGCCGCGTGGATCGACGCGAGCGGCACCCGAAGCAGACCGAGATCGAGGGCCACCTCGGCGTTGTCGACCATGCGCCGGCCGAGGAAGGCCACGGCACGTCCAGCTTCGAGGGCGAGGCCGGCCACCCGCTGCATGCGGGGGATGGAGGTCGCGAAGCAGGACACGATCACGCGCCCCGGGGTGCGGGCCAGGATCTCCTCGAACGCGGGCACCACCGCGTCCTCGCCTGCGGTCGCTCCCGGGTGCTCGACGTTCGTGCTGTCCGAGAGCAGCACGAGCACGCCACGATCGCCCCAGGCCGCGAGGGCTTCCACGTCGGTGCGCTCTTCGGGCGGCGCGGTCTTGTCGATCTTGAAGTCGCCGCTCGCGAGCACCACCCCGGCCGGGGTCTCGATGGCGAGGGCGAAGCTGTCGAGCACACTGTGGGCCACCTGAATGGCGTGGATGCGAAAAGGACCCGCCTCGACCGGCGCGCCCGGAGTGAGGGTGCGCAGATCCGCGTGCACGCCGCGATCGGCGAGGCGCTTGCGCGCGAAGCCGAGGGTCAGGCGGCTGCCGTAGACCGGCGCGGGTGCCGCTCGAAGCGCGAAGGCGAGGGCGCCAATGTGGTCCTCGTGCCCGTGGGTGAGCAGGATCGCGCACAGCTTGTCGCGGCGCTCGGAGAGGTAGTGGAAGTCGGGAACGATAGACTCGATCCCCGGGAGCTCGGTATTCGGAAACAGGAGACCGGCGTCGACCAGCAAAAGGTGCTCGTCCCACTCGACGACCATCGCGTTCAGGCCGAACTCACCCAGTCCCCCGAGGGGGACCAGGCGAACCCGGTGCCCGTCGTTCATCGCCCCCCCCAGTCCACAACAGATAGCGTCCCGGCTCGCCCTGACCCCGTAAGGTTGAGCAACCTCAAGTGATCCTTGAGGTTAGGATAGATAAGTTGGAGGTTGTTTTCAAGGGTCTTCTGGTGCCCGGGTCCAGCCAGCCTGCCGCCGTCCACAAGAACTAAAATAGGATCAGCCAGGCCTCGGACGACGAGCGAGCCTGAACCTCACAGTCCCCAGGAGACCATGGACCACATCCGGAACTTCTGCATCATCGCCCACATCGATCACGGCAAGTCGACCCTCGCCGATCGCCTCATCCAGAGTTGCGGGGCGGTGGCCGCGAGGGATTTCCGCGACCAGATCCTCGACTCGATGGACCTCGAGCGCGAGCGCGGCATCACCATCAAGGCCAACACGGTCAGCCTGCCCTACACCGCGAAGGACGGAAAGACCTACGAGCTCAACCTGATCGACACTCCCGGGCACGTCGACTTCTCGCACGAGGTGCGCCGCTCGCTGATGAGCTGCGAGGGCGCGCTTCTCGTGATCGACGCCTCGCAGGGGGTCGAGGCGCAGACCGTCGCCAATCTGTACCTGGCCATGGAGTTCGGGCTCACGGTGGTGCCGGTGATCAACAAGATCGACCTGCCCTCCGCCGAGGTCGACCGGGTGATGGAAGAGATCGACCGCGACCTCGGGCTCGATCCCTTCGCGTCGATCCAGGTCTCCGCCAAGATGGGCACGGGCATCGACGAGCTGCTGGAGGCGATCGTCCAGCAGCTGCCCCCGCCCCTGGGCGACCCCAAGGAGCCGCTACGGGCGCTGCTCTTCGACGCCCAGTACGACCCCTACCGCGGCGCGGTCCTGCTGGTGCGCCTCTTCGACGGCGCCCTGCGCGCCGGCACGCGGGTCCGCTTCATGCACTCGGGCCACGAGCACAAGGTCGAGGAAGTGGGCTACCAGCGGCTCAAGCACGTCCCCGGCCCCGAGCTCAGCGCGGGCGAGGTGGGCTACGTGCTGGCCGGGGTGAAGGGCCTCTCGGGTCTCGCCATCGGGGACACCCTGACGGAGGCCGAGCGCCCCGCCGCGGAGCCGGTGCCCGGCTACCGCGAGGCGAAGCCGGTGGTCTTCTCCTCCATCTACCCGATGGCCACGGACGACTACGAGGACCTGACGAAGGCGCTCGAGAAGCTGAAGCTCAACGACGCGGCCCTCATCTACGAGAAGGACAGCTCGGCCGCCCTCGGCTTCGGCTTTCGCTGCGGGTTCCTGGGCCTCCTCCACCTCGACGTGGTCCAGGAGCGGCTGGAGCGCGAGTACGACCTGTCGCTGATCCTCTCCGCGCCCTCCGTGCGCTACCGGATCGTGCTCAACAACGACTCCGAGGTCTGGATCGACAACCCCTCCTTCTATCCGGACCCGGCCGCGATCAAGGAGGCCTACGAGCCCTACATCAAGGCCACGATCATGACCCCCGAGCGCTACCTGGGGACGGTGATGGAGCTGTGCCGCGAGCGGCGCGGAGTCGACACCACCTTCCACTACCTCTCCGCGGGCCGGATGGAGGTCACGAGCCAGGTGCCCCTGGCCGAGGTGCTCTTCGACTTCTACGACCGGCTGAAGTCGATCACCCAGGGCTACGGCTCGTTCGACTACGAGATGCTGGACTACCGCCTCGGCGACATGGTGAAGGTGGACATCCTCGTCAACGGGGAGAAGGTCGATGCCCTCTCGCAGCTCGTCCACCGGGAGTTCTCGCGCCCGCGGGCGCTGCGCTACTGCGAGCGGCTGGCCAAGAAGATCCCGCGCCAGCAATTCAAGATCGCCATCCAGGGTGCCATCGGGGGCCAGATCATCGCCCGCTCCACCATCAACCCCTTCCGCAAGGACGTGACCGCCAAGTGCTACGGCGGCGACATCAGCCGCAAGCGCAAGCTCCTCGAGAAGCAGAAGGAAGGCAAGAAGAAGATGAAGATGGTGGGGGCGGTCGAGATCCCCCAGTCGGCCTTCGTGTCGGTGCTGCGGACCGAGGACGACGAGGACGACGGCTAGCGTCCGCCTCGCGTGACGGCCTTCACGGCCACGAAGACCACGTGCTTGCGCCCGCCCGCGCCGCGGCGCGGGGCCACCCGGACGGCGGAGGCGTCGAAGCCGCTGCGCTGCAGACGGCGCACGTAGCCGTCGTCCGGTCCCGTGGCCCAGACCGCGAGCGCGCCACCCTCCTTCAAGGCGACGTGGCACGCGACGATGCCCGTGGCGTCGTACAGGCGGGCGTTCGCGTCGTGGATCAGCGCCGACGGCCCGTTGTCCACGTCCAGCAGGATCAAGTCGTAGACGGCGCGTGCCTCGCCGATGCGCTCCCGGACGTCGCCCACGCGCACCGTGACGCGCGGGTCCTCGAGCGGCCGCCCCGCCAGGCTCGCCCACGTGGACGCGGTTCCAGTCCACCACCGCGCGGGACTGCTCGGCCACCACCACCTTCCCGCGCGGACCGAGGAGGTCCAGGGTCGCGCGAAGGGAGAACCCGAGCCCGAGCCCCCCGATCAACACCGTCCTCGCGTCCTTTACCTTCGCGAAGGCGAGGCGCGCCAGGTCCTCCTCGGAGCCGTGGGCGCGACTGGACATCAGGACGAGACCGTCGACGCAGACCTCCCATTCGGTGCCACGCCGCGCCAGGGTGAGCACGGTGCCGTCGGCGGTTCTGCGCCTCGTCGAGGGTGATCCAGGGGAGCATGCCCCTAGCGTACAGCGCGATGCTATGGTCACGGCGAGATGGCGGCGCCCGGGCTCTACCTCCACATCCCCTTCTGCTCGGCGATCTGCCCGTACTGCGACTTCTCGGTGCTGAAGGGCGGCGTCCCCGCCCGCAAGCGCTTCGTCGAGCACCTGATCGCCGAGGTGCCCCTCGCCGCGCGCGAGTGGAGGGACCCGCGGCCCTTCGACACCGTGTACTTCGGCGGGGGCACGCCTTCGCTGCTGCCGCCCGAGGACCTCGCGCGCGTGCTCGCCGCGTGCCGCTCGCACCTGGCGCTCGCGACGCCGGCGCCCTGGATCTTCCTCGAGGCCAACCCCGAGGACGTGACGCGCGACGCCTGCGCCGCCTGGCGCGAGCTCGGCGTGCGAACCCTCTCCCTCGGGGTGCAGTCCTTCTCCGACGAGGCCCTCCGCTTCCTCGGCCGCCGCCACAGCGCCGCGGCAGGCGCGGGCCGCGGTCGAGACCGCGCAGGCCGCCGGCTTCGACACCGTCTCGGTCGACCTCATCTTCGGCCTGCCCGACCAGACCGCGGAGGCCTGGCGGCGCGAGCTGGCGGCGGCCGTCGCGCGCTCGGGCCGGGGCACCTCTCGTGCTATCAGCTCACGATCCACGCGCGGCACGCGCTTCGGCGTGCGCCGCGAAGCGGGGCCAGCTCTCCGAGATGCCCGAGGGGGAGCAGGCCGTGCCTCTTCGAGCTCACGCATCGCTTCCTCGCGGACGCGGGCTACTCCGCGTACGAGGTCTCCAACTTCGCGCGCAGCCGCGAACACGAGTCGCGCCACAACCGCAAGTACTGGGACCACACGCCCTACCTCGGCCTCGGCCCCTCGGCGCACTCGCTCGCCGCCCGCAGGCCAGGCGCAGTCCCCGGCCGGCGGCGCCCGCCGCTGGTGGAACGAGCGGCGCACGCCGCGTTGGGAGAGCCGCCTGGCGGCGGGCGAGCGGCCCGTCGAGGGCGAGGAGTCTCTCGGCCCGAAGGAGCTGGCGACCGAGGCGGTGATGCTGGGCCTGCGCACCACGGCCGGGATCGACCTCGGCGGCTTCGCGGCACGCTACGGGTTCGACCTGCTGGCCGCGAACGACGCCCTCGTCGCCCGCCTCGCGGCCGAGGGCCACCTCGTCGTGCGCGCCGGCCGCGGAGGGCGGCCGGTGCCTGGCGCCGACCGCGTCCGGACTGGCCGTGGCCGACGGCATGGCCGCCGCGTTCGACATCCCGCTCTCCAGCTGACGGCTCGCGATCGATGCCTCCTGCTCACGCCCCCGTTCGTTGGCCGAGACTCCGAAACTGCGGGTGCTGCAGGATCGCTTCCTCGAACGCGGCGCGGTCCGCTTCGCGCAAGTCGCTCGGATAGCGGGCACCGGAACGTTCCCAGCGAGCGAGCCAGTCGGCTCCCAGCAGGTCGTGGCGGCGGGCTTTCCCGTGGTCGAACGCGCGCGGCGTGAACGCGATGGTGCTCTCGGGCTTGTCGTCGGTGGCACGACCTGTGGCCACGAGGAAGCCGGCCCCGAGCATCGCCACGCGCGCCGCAGTGGACGCGGTGTAGGTGAAGAGCTCCGCGTCCCGCTCTCCGAAGGCCGCGAAGAGGCGCCGGAACGAGGACAGCGTCCAGGCCTCGGCGTGCGTCCTCCCGGAGAAGAGGTCGTAGAAGACGAGGTCCGGACGCGGCATCACCTCCGACAGGGTGAGGAAGACGTCCCCTTCGACGAGGCGCCAGGTGAGGCCCGCGCCCGTGCTCGAGCGCCAATGCCCGGAGCCGAGGAGGCCCGCGGGAGCGCCGTGGCGCAGGTAGGGAAAGTGGTGGCGGTGGGCGAAGGCGAGCCGCAGGGAGTCGAGATCGTCTTCGAAGCTGACGATCTCGAGGGCGCGGACGGGATGGACGGCGGCCGCCTGCTCGTAGCAGCGAATGGCGGCCATCGCGTTGGCCCCGGCTCCGAGCCCCACGTCCCAGAGCACGAGCGCAGGAGCGTCCGCCGCCGTCTCGGAGGGACCGAGTCGCAGCCGCTCGGCGAGCTGCGATTGATCGACGTAGAGACTCAGGGCCTCCGCCATGGGCGGGGTGCGCGCGTGCATCACTTCGCCCGAGGCGACGTGCCTGATGCTCGCGAATCCCTCACGGGCCAGATGGACCTCGTACGCGCCGAGGGCCAGGGCCCTGGCCGGCCGCACCCGGGGCGGAACGCTCGGGTTGTCGAGGTCGCGCTCCTCCAGCTGAAGGCGCCTTTCGCGCGTAGAACGAAGAGAACGTGTCGGCCAGGATGTGCTGCCGGATCTCGCGCCATGAGCTCGTGGTAGAAGCGCAGGTTGTGCTTGGCGAGCAGCTGCCAGCCGAGCGCCTCGCCGGTCTTGATCAGGTGATGGAGGTAGGCGCGCGAGTAGCGCGCGCAGGTCGGGCAGGCGCAGCCCGGGTCGAGCGGCTCCTCGGCGAGCTTGTAGACGCCGCGACGGAGGTGGAGGTAGCCGCGCGAGGTGAAGGCCACGCCCTGCTTGGCGAGCGCCGAGGGGATGATGCAGTCGAACATGTCGACGCCGCGATGGACCGCCTCGAGCAGGTCGAGCGGCGTGCCGACGCCCATCAGGTAGCGCGGCAGGTCGCGGGGCAGGAGCGCCGCGGTCAGCTCGCAGACGTCCTGGCGCTCGTTGCGCCCCTCGCCGACCGCGAGGCCGCCGATGGCGAAGCCGTCGAAGGGCAGGTCCGTCAGGCCAGCGGCGCTCTCGCGGCGCAGATCCTCGAAGAGCGCGCCCTGCACGATGCCGAAGAGCGCCTGGGGCGAGTCGCCGCGCGCCGCCAGGCTGCGCGCGGCCCAGCGGTGGGTGAGCTGCATCGCCGCCGGCGCCGTCGGCGTGGTCCGCGGTCGACGGGCACGCACTGGTCCATCACCATCATGATGTCGCTGCCGATCGCCAGCTGGGTCTGCGATGCTGCGCTCGGGGCTGAGCAGGACGCGTCTCGCCGTCGACGTAGCTCCGGAAGACGGCGCCCTCCTCGGTGATGCGCGCGAGTGGCGGCAGCGAGAACACCTGGTAGCCGCCCGAGTCGGTCAGCACCGAGCCGGCCCAGTTCATGAAGCGATGGATGCCGCCGAGGCGCGCGAACACCTCGGGCCCCGGGCGCAGCAGCAGGTGGTAGGCGTTGGCGAGCAGGACCTGCGAGCCGGCCGCCTCCAGGTCCTCCGGCGACTGCGCCCTGACCGTCGCCTGCGTGCCGACCGGCATGAAGACCGGCGTCAGCAACCGCCGTGGAGCGTGTGGAAGCGCGCCGCCCGGGCCCGCGAGCCGCTGGCCTGGGCGTCGATGCGGAAGTCGAGCCGCGAGGGAGGCATGCACCTATTCCTTCGAGGCCGTCTCTCCGGCCTCGAGGCACTTCGCGAGCCTCGCGAACTCGACCGACCGACAAGCTCTCCGCGCGTCTCGACGCCACCAGGCTGAGCGACCTAGCGAGCTATCGAGGTGGGGATAGACACGTCTGGAGATTGTTTTCGAGGGTCTTCCGACGCTTCGCGAAGGCCGCCTCCACCAGGCGCTCGAAGCCCTCCATGGAGCCCGCGTCGGCTCGCGGCTTGTCGAGGAACCGGATGCGCAAGAGCGCCGAGCAGTACCTTGGGCGGGGGGAGGAAGGCCCCGGGGCCGAAGCGCAGCGGGATGTCGACGTCCGCCCAAAGGCCGATCAGCACGGAAAGGACCCGTACTCCTTGGAGCTGGGATGGCCTGCGATGCGGCGCGCGACTTCGTCCTGGAGCATGACGTGCGCATCGCGGACGTGGCCCCGGAGCGCGAGGATCCGCCGCAGCAGCGGGCTCGAGATGTGGTACGGCAAGTTCCCGCGACGCGCGAGCCTGGGGGCACCAGGCTCGCCAGATCGGCGACGAGTGCGTCGGCTTCGACGACCTCCACGTTCGCGAGGTCCCGTGCGCGGAGGTTCTTCGCGAGCTTCGGATCGACCTCCACCGCCACCACGCGGCGGCAACGCGCGGCCAGGGGCAGGGACGGGCGCCCGCGCCGGGGCCGACCCCGAGGAACACGTCGTCGGGCCCGGGCGCCACGGTCCGCAGCAGGCGCTCGACGAAGGAGCGCGGAGGAAATGTTGCCCGAGTCGTCGGCCCATTCGCCGAACCTACACCGCCACGGCTCGCCCCCGGAAAAAACGAAGGGCCGCGGTAGGGAGGAGATCCTGCCGCGGCCCGAGGAAGTGTGGGTCTCAGGTGTCGAGTCTAAGAAGCCGAGGTGCGAATGATGAGGGGGTTCACTTGAAGTATCCGGCGATGTCGAGGACCAGGTTCGCGGTGCCCGTGGCCTGCGCGGAGTAGACGTCGATCTCGCCTTCGCGGCTCAGGGCGACCATGGCCTGGGCGGCCCGCGTGCGGTCGGGCGTGAAGTTGAGGCTCGACGCCTCCGGGGTGCCGAGTCCCGCGGCGAACACGCGCAGGTCGCCGGGCGTGGTGGCGTCGGCCACGGTCACGTTGGCCGCGACGGCGATGGCGTTCGCGGGGATGCCGCAGCGCCCGGCCACCCCGAAGCGGCGGGTGGTGCTCGCCGCGAGTACCTCCGCGGTGCGCGTGTCCACCAGCCGGCAGGGGCTGATGGTGTAGAACCCGCGGGGCCAGCTCGTGGTGACGTTCGCGCGGCGATCGGGCACCCCGCTTGGCGACGCGACCTTGAAGTCCACGAAGAAGCGGCGGTCCTCGCCGCCCTCGTTCGAGGGCAGCACCGGGACCTCCACCACGCCCGAGGTGGCGCCCGCGGGCAAGGTCAGCGAGCCCGTCCGCGGCGTGTAGTCGACGGTCGCCAGAGCCGAGTCGTCGGTCGTCGTGAAGTCCATGGTCAGGTTGTAGGGGAGCGCCGCTTGGAGATCGATGCGCACGGTCGCGGTCGTCGGGCCCGCGCTCCGCAGGTTCACGGTGATGTCCGAGACGGTGAGCGGGAGAGATCCCGATTCCGTTCACGTCCACCGCCCGGTTGTTGCCGGACGAAGGATCGATCACGTCGGCGGGGGCGGACACGTTGACGACGTTCGCTACGCTCGCGCCGGCGCCTTCGTCCAGGGACACGGTCATCAGGTAGATGGCCGAGGCACCCGCCGGCAGGTCGAGCTGGTCGCTCAGATCGCCCGAGCCCTTCTCCGAGCACGTGACCCCATCCTGGGGGAGGCAGCCCCAGACGGCGCTGCTCAGGCCGTGGGGCAGCGTGTCTTCGATCGAGGCGCCGACCACCGCGGCCGGACCCGCGTTCGTCACCGTGATCACGTAGGTCGTCTCGTCGCCGACCCCAGCGAGGGCGGTCCGGCCGTCGCTTACGAACACGGCAAGGTCGGCATGAGCGAGGGAGCTTTGACCGCGAGGGGGCGTGGCCGCGAGCGCCGAAGGGACGAAACTCGCGGTCATCCCGCTGACGAAGACCGCGCCGATAGTCCGAATCGCCTTTCCGCGACTGCCCAGCTTCGTGTCCATGCCTCGCTCCCCAGGAGGCCGTCGTGCCTCGCCGTACCAAGAGGCAACCTCGGTGCCAGCGCGGCGCAGGTCGACAAGTGGCGCATTCTCAGGGTTTTCCGCAGCGCGGCCAGGGTTACGGTGCCCGGTGAGTTCGGGTGTCCTTCCGTGCCTCGGGCAGGGTTCCGGTTTGACCGGGACGGGTCGCCTTGTTAGGGTCCACGCGGGCGAGCACCACCCGCACGATTCGCGGGCCCCGATCAGCGAGGCCAGATGGACGACAAGCTTCACGTCGCGTTCGTGACTCGGAGATGGCCCCCTTCCTGAAGACGGGCGGCCTCGCCGACGTTTCCGCGGCCCTTCCCAAGGCCCTCGCCCGCCTCGGCCATCGTGTCACCGTGGTCATGCCGCGCTACCGCAAGATCGCCTTTCCGCCGGGAGACTTCGCGGGCTCGGTGCACGTGCCGGTCGACAGCATCACGCGCAGCGCGGGTTTCTATCGCAAGAAGCTGGAGCCGAACCTCGAGGTCGTCTTCATCGAGCATCCGCCGTTCTTCGATCGGGCGGAACCCTACAGCG
>CAVVGT010000005.1:0-132118 GCA_963747775.1 uncultured beta proteobacterium | reverse complement strand
GTAGGCGGCAGGGCTGCCGTCCGGGCTCGTGCGCGGCCAAACGGTCGTGCCGTCCATCGGGAACACCCAGAGCGTGTCCGCATCGCGCGGGTGCACCACCAGCGGAAACCCGATGTCGCCGACCCGCTTCGGCATCTGCTTCCCGATCCGCACCCACTCGTTTGACGGCCGATCGAGCCGATAGATTCCGCAGTGGTTCTGCTGATACAGCCGGTCGGGATTGCTCGGGCAGAGCCGGACGCAATGGGGGTCGTGGAAGGCGATATTGGCCGCGTCGAAGCCTTCGACCACCTCGAGACCCTTGACGATGGGCGCGAACGTCCGGCCGCCGTCGACCGATTCGTGGACGCCACCGCCCGACATGGCGAAATAGAGGTGAGCCGGATCGCGCGGGTCGACGATGATCGAGTGCAGCTTCGGCCCGTCCGGCGTGCCGTCCTGCACGGTGCCCATCCACGTCCGGTACTGCGGGTCGTCGTTGATGCCGGAGAACGGTTCCCACGTCACCCCGCCGTCGGCCGATCGGAAGAGTCCCTGCGGCGACGTTCCGGCGTACCAGACGTCCGGCTCGCTCGCGTGCCCCGGCGTCAGCCAGAACGTGTGATCGACCGAACGGCCTTTCTCGCCTTCCGGGGCCTTCGCGAACGCGGGCGGCCGCGCGGCTTCCTTCCAGGTGCGGCCGAGATCCGCGGAGCGGAAGACCGTCGGACCGAGGTGACCGGTCTTGGCCGCCGCGAGCAGCGTCCGCCCGCCGCGCGGGTCGAGCACCAAATGACTGACGATGTGTCCGAGAAAGTGCGGTCCGTCGACCCGCCAGGTCTTGCGCGCGGCATCGCCGTGATAGAGCCATGCGCCCTTGCGTGTGGCGACGAGGACCAGCACCCGGCGCGCCGGGCGCGGAGCGGGTCGCGCGCGGGAGGCGGGTTTTCGCGTCCGCCCCGTGGTCTTCTTGATGCTGCGTGCCATCGATCCCTCCTTCCGATCGCCGCTAGGGTTGCTCGAATCCTTCAATCGGCCGCACCTCGACGCCCCATCCGACCTGCTCGCCCAGGCGCGCCGCCGGGTGCATCGAGGCCACCCGGATGGCCTCGTTCAGGTCCTTCGCCTCGATGATGAAAAAGCCCCCGACCTGCTCCTTCGTCTCGGCGAACGGGCCGTCGGTGATCGAGACCCTGCCGTTCCGGGGCCGCACGGTCATGGTCGCACGAGCGGGCCCGAGCGACGCCTGGACGATCAGATGGCCGCTCTTGCGCAGCACCTCATCGTAGCGGGGGCATTGGCCCACGAGGGCGTCCAGCTCGGCCTTGGGCAAGGCGTCGAACCTCTTCTCGTCGTAGTAGGCAAGGCAGAGGTACTTCACGCGTCTCTCCGGTTGCGCGGGAGCGCCTTCAATCGCCGATCGCTTCGTAGGCGGAGGTCGAAGCGCCGCGTCGTGCCCGGATCCCGCACCGCGATGTTCGCAACCGCGCCTCGATCGCCCGGCATGTCGATGTCCTCCAGCAGGCCGCCTACAGCTCGATCAGGGTCTTGAATCCGCCCCAGAACATGCGCTTGCCGTCGAACGGCATCGCCTTCGGATCCATCATCTTCGCGAGGCGCGGATCCTTCATCACCTTGGCGTTGACGCGGTCGCGGTGGGCGCGGGACTTGTACACGATGTACGAGAACACCACGGTCTCGCCGGACTTCAGCTTCACGCTCTGCGGAAACGACGTGCGCTTCCCCGGCTTCACGTCGTCGGCCACCGACTCGAGGTAGGCGAGCGCGCCGTGCTCCCGCCAGACCTTGCCGGCCGTCCGCGCGAGCCGGCGATAGGCTGCGAGTTTCCGCTTCGGTACCGGCACGACGAATCCATCGAGATATCCCATGGCGAAACCTCCTTTTCCTGGTCGGTTACGGGTTGGACTTCCACAGTCCCATCATGCGGCCGTCCGGATCCGCGAAGAGCGAGAGCGCGCCCATGCCGGGCACCGCCTGCTCCTCGACGAGGATCTTCCCGCCGGCCGCGACGATGCGCTTGCGATAGGCCGCGAGGTCGTCGACCGCGATGTAGACGGTCATGTTGCCGGGCCAGGTCCCTTCGCACTCGGGCCGCATGATGCCGCCGTTAATGCCGCCCTGGCTACCGGTCTCGACGATGCGGTAGTTCAGCTCCGGACGGTGCTGGATCGTCCAGCCGAAGAGCTCCGCGTAGAAGGCCGAGACCTTCGCCGGATCCTTGGACAACAGCTCCCAGTGCACAACGGGATTGCCCATGACGTTCTCCTTCGCTTGAGAGACGGATTGCGTAGTCACACCCGGTCACCGCATGAAGCCGCAGTCCTGAGCTCGCCCATGCCTAGTAGTCGATCAGCGGTCTGCGATTTCGACACCTCGACCGAATCGTCGAGTCCGGGCCTCAGGATCGCTGCACCTCGACGCGGCACGGGTGTCTCCAATCGGCGACTGCCGCTCGAGACAACGGTCCGAGCTCATTCCCCCGCGGAGCCGTTCCATCGCCGACCGCTCCAAGCTGGGCATTCGCCATTGGCAATGCCCCCATCGGGGATAATACTTAGATACTAAGTCTCTTAGTTGCCAAGAGGCGAGCACGGTAAGACAATGCGGCCAATATGTCAAGCAACCCGCCGGAGCGCGCCGCGCTGCTCGCCGCGGTCCTGCGCGAGGTCCGCAGGATGACCGCGCAGTCGGTGCTGATCGGTCAGGCGGTAAGCGAGCGCATCGGGCTCAGCAGCTCCGATCTCGAGTGCCTGGATCTCGCCCTCCTGAGCGGCGGCGCGACGGCCGGCGAGTTTGCCAAGGCAACCGGCCTCACGACCGGCGCGATCACCGGCGTGATCGATCGTCTCGAACGGGCGGGTTACGTGCGGCGCGAAAGCGATCCGGCCGACCGGCGCAAGGTCATCGTCCGCGCGCGACCGACCATGACGCGGCGGATCGCGCCGCTCTATGGCTCGCTGCAACGGGAGATGACGGCGCTCTGGTCCGTCTACAGCGACGAACAGCTCGTCTTGATTCTCGACTTCCTGGCGAGGAGCTGCGATCTGGCGGTGCAGGAAATCGCCAAGCTGCAGATCAAGCCGGCGGCGCGGAAGCGCGCACCGGCGCGGAGGAGGCCTCGCGCAGCACCCACTGGCGCAACGTGACATGGCCTACCCGCCTCGGCGGAGAAGCCCCGCCCGGAAGCGCTCGACCGCTACGGCGCTTCGCGTCTCTTCCGCACCGCCGGCGCAATCACTGCGGCGAGGACGAGTACCGTGCCGATCATGAACGCGAGGCTGATCGGGCGCGTGAAGAACACGGTCGGCATCGCCGCGCGAGAGCAGCATCGCGCGGCGCAGGTACTCCTCCATCAGCGGCCCGAGCACGTAGCCCAGCAGCAGCGGCGCGGGCTCGCATTCGAGCTTGACGAGGACGTAGCCGAGCACGCCGACGATGGCGACAGATAGACGTCGACCGGGTTGTTGCTCACGCTGTAGTTGCCGACGCAGCAGAACATGATGATCGAGGGAAAGAGCCAGCGGTACGGCACCCTGAGCAGCCTCACCCAGACCCCGACCAGCGGCAGATTGAGGACCACGAGCAGGAGATTCCCGATCCACATGCTGGCGATGAGGCCCCAGAAGAGCTCCGGGCTTCGAGGTCATCACCTGCGGGCCCGGGCGTGATGCCCTGCATGGTCATCGCGCCCAGTCAGCAGCGCCATCGTGGCGGTGCCGGGAATGCCGAGCGTGAGCGTCGGGATGAAGGACGTCTGCGCGGCGGCGTTGTTGGCCGCCTCCGGCGCGGCCACGCCCTCGATCGCGCCCCTGCCGAAGCGCGACGGGTCGCGGGCGAGCTTCTTCTCGAGCATGTAGGCTCGCGAACGAGGACAGCGCCGGCCCGGTACCCGGCAACAGGCCGAAGAACGCGCCGAGCGCCGTCCCGCGCACCATCGGCCAGGACGAGTCCTTGAGGTCCCTGCGCCGTCGGCATCAGGTGCGTGATCTTGCGCGTGAACACCTCGCGCTCTTCCTTGCGCTCCAGGTTGCGCGCGATTTCCGCCACCGCGAACAGCCCCACGGCGATCACCGTGAAGCCGATGCCGTCGGTGAGTTCGGGGATCGCCGAACGTGTAGCGCGCCATGCCGGAATTGACGTCGGTGCCGACGAGGCCGAGCAGCAGCCCGAGCACCACCATCGCGAGCCCTTTCACCGTATCGCCTTGGGTGAGCACGCCGGAGGCCACCAGCCCCATCAGCATCAGCGAGAAGTACTCGGCGGGGCCGAAGCGAAGCGCCCATTCCCCGAGCGGCGGACCGACGAGCGCGATCAGCAGGGTGCCGACGCAGCCGGCGAAGAACGAGGCGACCGCCGCCATCGCGAGCGCCGGTCCGGCGCGTCCCTGGCGCGCCATCTGGTAGCCGTCGAGGCAGGTCACCGCCGAGGCCGTCTCGCCGGGCAGGTTGACGAGAATCGAGGTGGTGGAGCCGCCGTACTGCGCGCCGTAGTAGATGCCGGCGAGCATGATGAGCGCCGGCACCGCGGGCAGCGTGAAGGTGAGCGGAAACAGCATCCCGATCGTGACCAGCGGGCCGATGCCCGGCAGCACGCCGATCAGCGTGCCGAGCAGCACGCCGACGAAGCAGTACGCGAGGTTCTGCAGCGAGAACGCGACGGCGAAGCCGAAGCCAGATTGCTCAGCGCGTCCATCTGAAGCCCCGCGACCAGCGGAAACGGCAGTTTGAGCACGTAGACGAAGACGGCGACCGCGAACACGCTCATCACACGGCGAGCAGCAGCACCTCCTTGAAGCGAAACTCGCGGCCGGCAAGCGCGCTCACGAAGAACATCGCAAGGAGCGCCGGGATCAGGCCGAGCCGGACCATGATGAAGCCGAACAGCACGATCGCGAGCGTGAGCAGGGCGACCGGCTGCCAGTTCCAGCCGATCGCGCATTTGCGGGCGGACCGGATGCCGCGGACCGTCAGGTACGCGCCGAAGAGGCAGAGGATGCCGCCGAGCACCGTCGGGAAGTAGCCGGGGCCCATGCGCATCGCCGAGCCCATCGGATAGCCGCGAGCGACGACCGACGCGAACCCGCCGATGAGGATGAACAGCAGCCCGGCGAGAAGATCCTTGTTGTTGCGCAGGTCAAGGTTCATGTGCGGCTCGCGGTTTGCGTTCGCAACTCCAATCGACCGCTCAGCTCTTCAGCCGGTACCCCGTCCGGAAGATCCACCAGACCAGCGCGAGGCCGAGGATGAAGAACCCCAGCGTCGCCGCCAGGCTGATCTCCACGCCCACATCCGCGGTCCCGTAGAAGCTCCAGCGGAAGCCGCTGATCAGGTAGACGACCGGGTTGAACAGGCTGAAGGTGCGCCACGCTCCGGGCAGCATGTCGATCGAGTAGAAAGCGCCGCCGAGGAAGGTGAGCGGCGTGATGACCAGCATCGGGATGAACTGCAGCTGCTCGAAGCCCTTCGCCCAGATGCCGATGATGAAGCCGAACAGGCTGAAGGTCGTCGCGGTGAGCAGCAGGAAGGGAATCATGAACCCGGGGTGCAGGATGCGGATCGGCACGAACAGGGTCGCGGTCGCGAGGATGACGAGGCCCAGGATCACCGACTTGGTGGCCGCCGCGCCGACGTAGCCGAGGACCATTTCCAGGGGCGAGACCGGCGCCGAGAGGACCTCGTAAATGGTGCCGGTGAAACGCGGCAGGTAGATGCCGAACGAGGCGTTCGACAGGCTCTCGGTGAAGAGCGAAAGCATGATCAGCCCCGGCACGATGAACGCGCCGTAGGGCACGCCGTCCACCTCGTTCATGCGCGAGCCGATCGCCGCGCCGAACACGATGAAGTAGAGCGACGTCGTGATCACCGGCGTCACGAGGCTCTGCCAGAGCGTGCGCCGGGCCCGCGCCATCTCGAAGCGGTAGATCGCGAGGACCCCGTAACGGTTGAACCCCGGCACTTGCGTGGTTGCGCTCATGCGCGCTCGCTCACCAGACTGACGAAGATGTCCTCGAGCGAGCTCTGCCGGGTGTTCAGGTCCTTGTACCCGATCCCGAGGTCGCTGATCCGCCGCAGCAGCCCCGGGATGGCCGTCCGTTCCTCGCCGGCGAGGAAGGTGTACTCGAGGTCGGCTCCGCCGTTCAGCAGCACGAGGTTCCAGTCGTTCAAGCCCGCGGGAATCGCCGTCATCGGCTCCTGCAGGTGGAGCGTCAGCTGCTTCTTGCCGAGCTTCCTCATGAGCGCCGTCTTCTCCTCGACCACGACCAACTCGCCTTTGTTCACCACGCCAATGCGGTCGGCCATCTCCTCGGCCTCGTCGATGTAGTGCGTGGTCAGGATAATGGTGACGCCGCGCTCGCGGAGGCGCCGCACCAGCGCCCACATGTCGCGGCGCAGTTCCACGTCGACCCCAGCGGTCGGCTCGTCGAGGAACAGGATCTCGGGCTCGTGCGCGAGCGCCTTGGCGATGAGCACCCGCCGCTTCATGCCGCCAGACAGCGTCATGATCTTGTCGTTGCGCTTGTCCCACAGCGAGAGATCGCGCAGCACCTGCTCCAGATGCGCGGCGTCCGGCGCGCGACCGAAGAGGCCCCGGCTGAAGCGGACCGTGCCCCAAACCGACTCGAACATGTCGGTGTGCAACTCCTGCGGTACCAGGCCGATCTTCGACCTCGCGGCGCGGTACTCGCGCACGATGTCGTGGCCGTCGACGAGGACGCGTCCGGCGGTCGGCGTGACGATGCCGCAGACGACGCTGATCAGCGTCGTCTTGCCGGCGCCGTTCGGGCCGAGCAGGGCGAAGATCTCGCCCCTGCGGATCTCCAGGTCGATGCGCTTCAGCGCCTGCAGACCCGATGCGTAGGTCTTGGTCAGGCCCGAGATGGAGATCACCGCCGGCACCGGCGGGAGCGTAGCGCGATCCATCTATTTCGCGGACAGCTCCCGGACCGGGCGCACCTCGATCGTACCCACGCGCGCCGGCGGGATCTTCGCGGCCACCTGGATGGCCTCATCGAGGTCGTCGGCGTCGATCAGGTAGAACCCGGCAAGCTGCTCCTTCGTCTCGGCGAAGGGGCCGTCGGTGATGGACACCTTGCCGTCGCGGACGCGCACCGTCGTTGCCGTATCCACGCGTTGGAGCGCCTCCGCGGCGAGGTAGCGGCCGCTCTTCCGGAGCGACTCGCCGAAGGCCAGGCAGTCGCTGTCGGGAACGGCGTCGAGGTCCTGTCCCTTCATGTAGACCAGGCACAGGTATTTCATGGCTCCCTCCGCAATCGTGGTGAAGTGACTGACGGCAACTCTGTTCGACCGGGGTCGCTGAAGATCGACTACCGCCGGACGTCCGGCACCGGAAAGCCGAGCGCGCTGAGCGTCTGCTCGTCCTCCGCGATCGGCCGCACCTCGACGCACCCGATCCACGCCCCCGGGATCCGCGCGGCCACTTGGATCGCCTCGTTCAGGTCGCCGGCCTCGATGACGTAATAGCCGCCGAGCTGCTCCTTGGTCTCGACGAAGGGTCCGTCCGTGGTCGAGACCTTGCCCTGCCGCACCCGAACCGTGGTCGCCGCGCGGGGAGGCAGGAGCCGATTGCACCCGACGAAGTGGCCGCTCTTCCTGATCGCGGCGGTGAACTCGCGGTAGTCCTCGAAATGCCGCGCCGCGTCGGCCTCCGGCATCTGCTCCATCACGCTTTCGGCGCAGATCAGGCACAGGAATTTCATGGTTTTCCCCTTCGATCGTGGTCAAATCGCCCCGACACCACTCGTCGAACGGCGGTGCCCGAAATCGACAACGACCGCACCCTCAATCCGGCAGCTCGGCCAGCCGCCGCTCCAGAAACCGCCGCTCCGGCGCCTGTCGCGTGAGGGCCAGAGCCCGCTCGTAGGACGCTCGGGCTTCGGCGGTGTTCCCCAGCCGCCGGCAAAAGTCCGCCCGCGCGGCGTGCGCCAGGTGGTAGTCCTGCAGATCGCCGCGCGCGAGGATAGCGTCGACGAGCACGAGACCGGCCGCGGGACCGTCGCGCATCGCCACGGCCACCGCGCGGTTCAGCTCGACGACGGGCGACGGATCGGCGCGCAGCAGCAGATCATAAAGACCCACGATCTCGCGCCCAGTCCGTGGCCGCGGCGCTCGCGGCGTCGGCGTGCACCGCCGCGATCGCCGCCTGGAGCGTGTAGGGGCCGAAGCGGCGCGACGCGAACGCCCGTTCCACCAGCGCCGACCCCTCCGCGATCTGGTCTCGGTTCCAGAGCGAGCGGTCCTGCTCGTCGAGCAGGATGAGGTCGCCCGCCGGCGACGTGCGCGGCGGCGCGGCGCGATTCGTGCAACAGCATCAGCGCGAGCAGTCCGATCGCCTCCGGTTCCGGCAGCAGCTCGACCAGCAGCCGCCCCAGGCGGATCGCCTCGCCGGAGAGATCGAGCCGCGTCAGCGACGCGCCGGACGACGCCGAGTAGCCTTCGTTGAACACGAGATAGATCGACGCGCAGCACGCTGTCCAGGCGTTGCGGCAGTTCTTCGGTGCGTCGGCACCTGGTAGGGAATGCGCGCATCGCGGATCTTCGTCTTGGCGCGCACGATGCGCTGCGCCAGCGTGGGAGCGGCCGCGAGGAACGCCTGCGCGATCTCCTCGGTCGTGAGGCCGCAGACCTCGCGCAGCGTGAGCGCCACCTGCGCGTCCGGCGGCGAGGGCAGGGTGGCAGCAGGTGAAGATCGAGTCGGAGCCGGTCGTCCTCGATGCCTTCGTCGTCCCACTGCGCGGTGTCGTCGGCGACGGCATCGACCTGCTCGGCGACATCCTCGATCGAATCGAATCGCGCGCGCCGGCGAATCCCGTCGATCGCCTTGAAGCGCCCGGCCGAGACGAGCCAGGCGCGCGGGTTTGCAGGCACGCCGTCGCGCGGCCACTGCTCGAGGGCGGCGCGAAAGGCATCGTGCAGCGCCTCCTCGGCGAGGTCGAAATCGCCGAGCAGCCGAATCAGCGTGGCGAACACGCGGCGCGACTCGGCGCGATAGATGGCCTCCGCCACCGCGCGCGCGCGTCCGGCCGCGTCTTCACTCATCGCTTGGAGCTTCGCATCCGCTTGCGCGCCTTCGCCTGGGCGAGACCCGCGGCAGCGGCGAGCATGGCGGCGAATGCGATCCGATGCATCGGGGCGCAATCTTAAGGGCAACCGTAGAATCCGTGCACCGCTTCCGAAAGGAACCCATGATCGTCGTCGTAATGGGCGTCGCCGGCGCCGGCAAGACGACCGTCGGGCAGTTGCTCGCCGCGGCGCTCGAGGCGGAATTCATCGACGCGGACGATCACCATCCGCCGGAAAACGTGGCGAAGATGCGCGCGGGCACGCCCCTGACCGATGCCGACCGGCAGCCATGGCTCGCGTGTCTGAACGCCCTGCTGCGCGAGCGTGAAGCCGCCGGCCGCAGCGCGGTGCTCGCGTGCTCGGCCCTGAAGGCCATCTATCGGGAGGCGCTGCTCGAGGAGCTGCCGGCGGCGCGCGTCGTGCACCTGCGCGGCGCGAAACCGCTGATCGCGTCGCGCCTCGCCGGGCGGCGCGGTCACTACATGAACCCGGGCCTGCTCGAGTCGCAGTTCGCCGCGCTCGAGGAGCCCGCCGACGCGATCGTCGTGGACATCGGGGGACCGCCGGAGGCGATCGTGGCGGCGGTGCTAGCGCACCTGCACCCTCGCTAAGCGGCCGCCGGCGTCAGTCGAGCGCGCTCCAGCCCGCCTCTTCGCGGTCGAGGATCCGCTTCATCGCGGCGAAGAAAAGGTCGGACTGCTGGCGCTCGGCGGCGTGCTGCTTCGCGGTCGCCGAGGCGATCGCGTGCGGCAGGCGCTTGAGTCCCTTGCCGGTGCCCTGGGCGAGCACCTGCACCATGCACGCCCGCTCGAGGTAGTAGAGATCGTCGAGTGCCCAGGCGGTCCTCTCGCCGCAAACGATGACGCCGTGGTGCGCGAGGAAGAGAACGTCACCGCCGTTCAGGCGCGAGGCGATCCGATTGCCCTCCGCGTCGTCCAGCGCGAGGCCGTTGTACGCCTCGTCGTAGCCGATGCGGCCGTAGAAGCGCAGCGCGTTCTGGCTCACGGGCTCGAGACGGCCGCCTTCGAGCACCGTCAGGGCCGTAGCGAAGGGCATGTGGGTGTGCATGACCACCTTCGGCTTGCGCTTGGTCTTGTGCAGGCGGGCGTGGATGAAGAAGGCGGTCGGCTCGACCTCGTGACGGCCCTCGACGCGATTGCCCTTGAGATCGACCGTTACGATGTCGGCGGGCGTGACCTCCGACCAGTGCAGGCCCTGGGGATTAATCAGGAAGCGGTCTTCCAGGCCCGGCGCCGCCACGCTGAAGTGGTTGCAGACGCCCTCGGAGAGACCGAGGCGGCAGGCGACTCGCAGCGCCGCGGTGAGGTCGATCCGAGCCTGAGTCAAAGCGTCATGCCCGCTCATCCCCGTCGCCCTCCTTATAGTTGTCGATCGGTCTCGCGGCTTCCGCCCGCCGTGGCGGATTGCCACGCGGACTCTACACCCCGGGTCATGCCGCTCGCATCGCTGGGGCCGAAAACCATTTGTCAAAAACTGTTAATCAGCGGACACCCGACACGGCGTCCGGAGTTCAGTCGTCACCGGCGGAACGGCCGAAGCGAAGGAAGGCCGCGCTGCCCGGGTTGTGCGCGACGAGATCGCGCACGAAGCGGTCGAACGGCAGTCCGAGCCGCGCTTTGAGCGTGCGCGCGGCGCGTCGGAGCGGCTCGATACCGATCCGCGTCCCGGAGCGCTTCAGGCCGAGCACGATCATGTTGACCCGGTCTTCGGAGGGCATGCACAGGACGCGACCGGCGAACGCGCGTTCGATCCGCGCCAGGTAGGTGCCGAAGCGCGGCTCGTCGGCGATGAAGTTCACGACGAAGACGCCGCCCGGCCGCAGCGCCGCGAAGCAGGCGTCGTAGAACGCCTGCGTCGCGAGGGACTTGACCGAGCGGCCGTCGTCGAACGCGTCGAGCAGGAGCACGTCGCAGCCGGCCCGTACGACGGGCACGTGCTGCGCGCCGTCGGCGACGACAATTGCAAGGCGCTCGTCGTCCGGCGGCAGGCCGAAGAACGTGCGCGCGGCGGCGATCACCTGCGCGCTCACCTCGACCACGGTCATGCGCACGTCCGGCAGGCGCTCGTGGGCGAAGCGGGCAATCGACCCGCCGCCGAGACCGACCATCAGCACATCGTGCGGCGCGGGCTCGAACAGCATGAAGGCCATCATCGCACGCGTGTACGCAAGCTCGAGCTCGCCGGGCCTGGACAGCCGGATCGCGCTCTGGATCGCAGCGCCGCCGAGGTGCAGGGTGCGCACCCCGCGCGTCTCGCTCACCTCGACCGACGCGCGCACGCGGCCGAAGAGTTGCTTCAGTGCAGCCAAGGCGTCGGCGTCAGCGCGGCGTACACGGGCCACGCAGGAGGATGCCCGTCTCCTCGAGCGCCGCGCGCTGGTCGTTGACGTAGAGGATGTAGCGGCCGTCGGTGAACTTGGCGTCGCTCGCGGCGTCGACCTGCGGCAGGGTGACCGTGGTGTCGTCGAAGCTCACGCGCGCCGCGCGCGGCGCGCGCACGAAATCGATCGCCATCGACTTGCCGCCCATGCAGGTCACCACGACGCGCTGCCCCCAGGGCATCTCCATCCGGTTCGCCTTCTGCACGTCGTAATAGCAGCCGGAGAGCGCGACGACGATGGCACTTGCCAGCAGGCGCTTCATTTCGCGAGCCGCCGGTCCAGGAAGTCGAGCCGGTCCTGGCCCCAGAAGATCTCGTCGCCGACGACGTAGCTCGGCGCGCCGAACACGCCGCGCGCGATCGCCTCCTCGGTGTAGAGCTCGAACTTCGCCTGCGCATCGGCGGCCACCGCGACCTCGGCGAGAGCGGCCGGATCGCAATCCTGCTCCCGGCAGATCGCGCGCACCGTTTCGACGTCGCCCACGTTCCGCTCCTGCACCCAGCACCCCTGCATGAGCGCATGCGCGAGACGCATCGCGAGCGCGGGTCCTTTCACGATATCGGCCGCGATGACCGCCCGCGCCGCCGCGTCCGCGGGAACCGGGAAGAACTTCGGCTCGACGTTGAGGGGCACCCCGAGGAAGTCGCGCCAGCGCGCGAGCTCGACCAGGCGGTAGGCCTGCCGCTGCGGGGCGCGCTGCTTCAGCGGCAGCCCGCCGGAGACCGGAAAGATCTTCCCGTAGTCCACCGGCTTCACATTCACCTGCCCGCCGTGCTTCGCGAGCAATTCCATGAAGCGCCCATGGCCTAGGTACGTCCACGGCGAGGCGATGCTGAGGTAGTAGTCGACGATCCGGCTCACGCGCTTCCTCCTGTTGATCCGCCGCATTGCGCCACCGCCGGCGGAGGCGGATCATAACGGTATGCGCTTGTTCTTCCTAGTTTCTGTTCTGATCGTCGCGCGTCTGGCGTTGGCCGGGGATGCGGGGGCGCAGGCGCAGCTCCTGCGCGAGCAGCAGTCCGACGCGTTCGCCCTGCAGCTACAGCAGTCGCTCCAGTCGTTCCGCGCCGGGCCGCTCGCGCCGGAGCGCCGGCTCGAGCTCGAGTCCCTGCAGCGCGACCAGCGGCTGCGCCAGTCCGACTCGTTCTACCGCCAGCAGGTGCAGCAGGCGCAGCCCGTCCCGGCGCCAGTGGACGTGTATCGCCGCGCAGAGCTGATGCGCTTCGAGCAGGAGCGCGCCCTGGAAATCGACCGCGCCCGCGAAGAGGCCGCCAACGCGGGGGATCGCAGCCGCCCGCCGCCGCGGCCTGCGCCGAATCCCGAACCGGCCGTCGTGTGGGGACCGGTGCTGCGCTAGACCGGTCGTCCTAGCCCGCGCAACCCGCGACCGTCGCGGGCGGACCCGGCCGGTCGGTCGCGCGCGGATCGGTCAGCGACTCGAGGAACGCCACCAGATCGTCGATCTCGGCGGCGGAGAGCTTCAGCGGCCGCAGCAGCGCCTCGCCGTCGGCGTGCACGCGGTCCAGGTCGAGCTCCGAGTAGTGCCGCACCACGTCGCGCAGCGTTCGCGCAGCGGCCGTCGTGCATGTAGGGCGCGGTGAGCGCGACGTTGCGCAGCGACGGCGTCTTGAACTGGCCGAAGCTCGCATGGTGTCGACTCGACGTGGCGCGTCTTCGTCGCCGCGGCGCCCGACGCGTCGTCGCTGTACGGCCCGAGCAGGTTGAAGCGGATCGCGCGCAGGCGCTTGATGCCGTCGTGCCGCCCGGCGTCGACGCGCCCCGGCCCGAGCGTGAACGGCATGCCGATCGTCGTGGAACTCGCCGTTGGTGAAGCGCGGCCCGAAGTGGCAGACGCTGCACTTGCCCTTGCCGACGAAGATCCGCAGCCCGCGCTGCGCGGCCGACGGGATAGCGTCGCGGCCGCCGCGCGGTCGCCGCGCGCGAGCGCGTCGCGGAAGTCGTCGAACGCGCGTGCGGCCCGAGCGGATCGTCTCCACGATACGCGGCGAGCGCTTTGCGCCGCGTCGACGAGCACGCGCTCGTCGTCCGCGCCCGGCGGCGGCGCGCCGAACGCGCCTGCGTAGAGACACGCGAGCGTCGGATCGCCGCGCACGACCGTCGCGACGTGCCGCGCGCTCTGCCGCCCATCTCGCGCGGGTCGCAGGATCGGCTTCACGCTCGACGACCACAGGCTGTCGGCGCGCGCCGTCCCAGCCGAACCAGCGGCCGAAGGCCGACGTCGAGCACGGTCGGCGTGTTGCGGTCGAGCGGCGCCAAGCCCGGCCGCCTGCGCGCGGCCGTCGGTCCAGCCGCGCGTCGGGACGTGGCAGCTCGCGCAGGCGACGGCGCCGTTCGCCGACAGCCGCGGGTCGAAGAAGAGCCGCTGGCCGAGCGCGATCGCGCCGCGCATTGCCCGAGACGCGGTTGCTCGGATCGCGCAGCACCGGCTGCGGCCACGGCCCGTGCCGCAGGATGCGGCGGATCTCGACCGGCGTCGAGCTCGACGACGCTGCGGCACCGCGAGACAGCGAGGACGGCGCGAGCAGCTGCGAGACAAGCATCGCGGCGTGCCGCTCATTCCACCAGGACGTCGGCGGTCAGCCGCTCGGTGCGGCCGCGCGACGCTCGACGTCGAAGACGAAGCTGCCACTGCCCCGGCATGTGGAACAGCAGGCCCTCGGCCGCGATAGCGCCCGTCGCCCTGCGGCGCGACGCGCGCGCGGTAGTTCATGCCGTGGCGATGCTCGGGCATCTGCGCGTCGACCCGCAGGCGCGTCGTCGGCGCGCCTCCGGCGCAGACGACCGCCTCGACCGCGAAGTGCTGGCCGACCTCGATGGCGCGGCGGCACGGTGCGATAGATGACGACGACGTCGCGCGACTCGATGCGACCGGCGGGCGCGAACCCGGGCGGCTCGCAGGCGGCGAAGCCGCCGCGGCGGCCGACGCAACGCGAGGACGCCGCGGCGACGGCCGCGCGACCGCGCGCGCGACCATCGCGACTGGGCCGTCTTCGCCTTCGGCCACGCCGCGCCGAAGCACCGCCTCGCCGTTCTTCCACGCGATGCGCTCGGCGACGTCGGGCGGCAGGTCGGCGAGCCACGCGCGCGACCAGGTCGGCATGCTCGGGCACGTAGTGCCAGCGCTCGGGCACGAACGTGTCGGTGCCCGACCATGAAGCGGTCGGGAAACTCCACGAACGCCGCGCGCCACTCCGGCGGCGACCTTGCCGCCGGCGCCGTGGTCGCTGCGGAACGCGAGGTCCGCCCAGAGGTTCTTGTGCTTGCGCAGCATCTCGCGCACCTTGCTCGGGCCGCTCGAAGCCGGCGTGCGCCCACAGGATGCGCGCGCTCGGGTCCTGCGCGGAACAGGCGCTCGACGGCGTCGGCGTCGGAATGCGCGTGCAGCATGAGCCCGTACTGCTTGCGCGAGCTGCGACCATGCGGCGCGGCACCGGCAGGTCGGCGTCCGCCCCGTAGAGATGGAACTCGCCGATGGCGACGTAGCGGTGCTTCGCGCAGCCGCTCCTCGAGTACGCGATGATCGGCCTCGTCGCGCACCCAGGTGCCGAGGTCTCGCCGCGCGTGCGGTAGGGCCGCAGCTCGGGAATGATGATGTCCGGCGCCTCGGCGAGGAGCTTCTGCGTGCCCTCGTCGTTCGAGCTCGACACGAGCGCGCGCTTCACGCCGCGCCTTGCGCAGGAGCGCCGACCGCCTCCTTCGGCGGCACCACCTCCCAGGCGTCGTGGCTGTAGTGGATGTGCGCGTCGACGATCGGCAGGTCGGCGGCGAGGCCGACGCCGGCACTGAGACTCATCACTGCAACGGCTGCAAGCGTGCGCATCGCGCCTCCCCGGCGGGGCGCGTGCGCCGCCCCGGTCATCCGTCCCGTCATTTTCCGAGCGACCGTTCGATGGCCTGCGCGAGCAGGCGTCCAATGCACATGTAGCCGTAGTCGTTCATGTGCAGGCCGTCGCGCCCGATGAACCGGGCATAGGGAATCTGCTCGGTTTCGAACCAGTCCCGCATGATCTGGTAGCGCGGGAAAACGCCGACGCCCTTCTCGCGCGCCACCTCGTCCATCGCCGCGAGATAGTCCTGCTCGTTCTCCAGAGCGTTGAAGGCCGGCGCGAACTGCGGCGTCATCAGGACGACTTCGATTCCCTTCGCCCGCATCCGGTCGATGCCGCCGGCGAGCAGCCGGCGGAACTCGGCGACGTTCTGTGCGCGCAGCGCCGCGTTCGTCCCCACCTGCCAGACGACCAGGTCGGGCTCGACGGCGAAGACATCGCGCTCGAGCCGGTCGAGCATCTGGCTGACGTCCTGCCCGCCGATGCCCTTGTTGAAAACGGTCACCCTGACGTTCGGCAGGCCCTTCTGCAGCGTGCGCAGCAGTTCCGCGGGGTAGGAGTGGAACGGCGTCGAGGCGCCGTATCCTTGCGTCGAGGACGAGCCCAGCGCCACGACCTCGATCTCCTTGCGCTTGGCGATGGTCGCTCGCGCTTGCGTCAGCCCCACGCCGAGGTCGAGCAGCTCGGGCCTCACCGCGCACGGGTGGTCACCCGCCCGCGCCGGCCCGACCGCCGCGACGAGCAGCAGGATTCCAAGCGCCACCAGTAGCTTCATCAGGACTCCTCCTCCTGCACGGCGGCGCTCTTCCTGGCGCCGTCGCCCCGCTTGTACCACGCTGCAATGTACGCCGCTCCGGTCAACAGCGCGATACCCCCGACGCTCGCGGCGATCTGCGCCGGCAGCGAGCCTCCCACTGCCTCGATCCAGACGTGCGCGCTGAACGACAGGAACGTACCCAGACAGAACACCATCAGCGAGTGCTCGCCGCAGCGCCGCAGCGGGGCGACGATCGGCCAGTGCAGGAAACGGGCGTCCGCCGAGACGGCGCGCTGCGCGAGGTAGGCGAGCGCAAGGAAATGCGCGAACCGCAGCGGGTCGAGCGTGGTCTTGTCGATCGGATAGATGAGCCGGCCGACCCAGTCCGGCACGAGCCGCGCCAGCGGATTGAACTGCCAAGAGAGCGCGATGAAGCCGGCGACCAGGAGGTAGCCGACGGCGATCGGCGTGAGCACGCGCGCGTAAGGCCTCAGCCGCTCTCCCGCCCGCCCGTCGGCCGCACATGCCGCGCCGAAGTAGAACGCGAGCTGCCACATGAACGGATCGAAGTACCAGGTCTTGCCGTCCGGGTACGCCGGGAGGTTCCACTCGAAGCGGCGCGCGAGGAGATAGACGAGAGCCGAGCCCGCGCACGCGATCCACGGGGCGCGGCGCACCGCCGGCAGCGCGAACGCAAAGGTGGCCAGGATCACGATGTAAAGCGGGAGGATGTCCAGGTTTACCGGCCGGAACCGCAGCAGCGCGGTCTCGACAATGGCGCGGGTGGGCTCCTGGACGAGGCCGATCAGGTTCATCTGCTCGATAAACGCGCCGCGGTCGGTGCGGAGCGCCACCCACGCGATCTGCGCGGTAAACGCGACGAACAGCATGATGTGCGCGACGTAGAGTTGCCACACCCGCCGCAGCACCTGCGCCGCCGCGATCGGCCATCCTTTCTGCAGGAGCACCCTGGAGTAGGCGACCACGGCCGCATAGCCCGAGATGAAGACGAAGATCTCGGTGGCGTCGCTGAAGCCGTAGTTGCGGACGGTGACCCAGCTCACCGCGTTGTCGGGGATGTGGTCGAGAAAGATGAACCACAGCGCGAGCCCGCGGAAGAAGTCGAGCCGCAGGTCGCGGCGGCTGCCTTGCGCGGGTGCGACACTGCTGCGCTCCGCAGCCTCGTCCGAGGCGGGCGCGGCATCGGACGCCGCGCTCATGCAGTCCGGGGGCCGCGAAAGTGCTTCAGCAATCCTCGACTTCCACCAGGCAGTTTCCGACCATGAACCGGTCGGGAAATTCGACGAACGCCGCGCGCTCGCTCATGCAAAATCGCTCGACTGGACGCGCCTCACGCCTTTCGTCTTCATCTGTGCCCAGGCCTTCGCGAGCGAGCCCTGGGTGTCGATGCCGCGGCAGGCGTCCTCGATCACCGCCGCGCCGTAGCCGAGCTTGCGCGCATCGAGCGCCGTCCATGCGACGCAGAAGTCGGTGGCGAGCCCGCAGACATAGACCGCTTTCACGCCGCGCGTCCTGAGGTACCCGTCGAGCCCGGTGTGGGTGACGCCGTCCGCCTCGAGGAACGCGGAGTAGCTGTCGACCTTCGCGTTGTGACCCTTGCGGATGACAAGCTGCGCGTGCGGAATCGACACGCCCTTCACCAGGTCGGCGTCGGGCGTGCCCTGCACGCAGTGGTCCGGCCAGAGCACTTGGTCGCCGTAGGGCAGCTTGACGGTCTCGAACGGCTTCTTGCCCGCGTGCGTCGACGCAAACGAGATGTGGCCCGGCGTGTGCCAGTCCTGCGTGATCACGACGAGCGGGAAGCGCTTCGCAAGGTCGTTCACGAGCGGGACGATCTCGTCGCCCTTCTGCACCGGCAGCGTCCCGCCGGGAACGAAGCAGTTCTGCACGTCGACGACGATCAGCGCGTCCGTGCGCCCCGGCTTGATCTTCGCCTGCGCCATCGCAGGCCGCAGGGCGCCCGGCGCTAGCCCGGCAGCAGCAAAGCCCGCCAGCGCGACGAGGACGGAACGTCGGGTCGTCGGATTCATGCTTCCCTCCTGACTTCGACCAGGCAGTCGTAGAACGTCGCCGCGCCGCCCAGGTCGGCGAGCGCCTGCGAGGTCACGTCGTTGGCGTTGCGTCCGTCCGGCGCGAGCTTGCGCCACCACACCGAGGGCGCGACGACGCAGCCCGGCCGCGCCCGGGTCGAGATCGCCGCCTTCACGGTGAACGCGCCGCGATCATTGAAGACCCGCACCTTCTCGCCGTCGGCGATGCCACGGGCGCGCGCGTCGTCGGGATGGATGTCGAGGCGCGGCGCCTTCTCGGAGGCGAGCGCGAACGGCAGGTTGGCGAACGACGAGTTGAGGAAGTTCCGGCACGGCGGGGAGATGAACGCGAGCGGATAGCGCTGCGCCCGCTCCGGGTTCGACAGTGCGTTCTCGCGCGGCGGGGTGTAGTCCGGCAGCGGGTCGCGGCCCTGCTTCGCCGCCGTCTCGCTATAGAACTCGCACTTGCCCGACGGCGTCGGGAAGCCGCCTTGCGCGAACGGCGCGAAGCGCTCCGGCACGGCGAGCCGCCGCCAGCCCGATTCCTTCAGCGACGCCCACTCGATGCCCTGCATCCGCGGGTTGGCGGAGCGCAGCGCCTGGCGCGCGACGTCCTCGTCGGTGTCGTCGAAGCAGCTCTCCGTGAAGCCCATGCGCTTCGCGAGCTGCCGGAACACCTCGATGTTGCGCCGGGATTCGCCCAGCGGCGCGATGGCGGGATTGTTCGCCAGCACGTACAGGTGTCCGTACGACTTGTGGAGGTCGAAGTGCTCGAGCTGCGTCGTCGCCGGCAGCACGATGTCGGCGTAGTCGGCGGTGTCGGTGAGAAAGATCTCGTGCACGACGCAGAAGAGGTCGGGCCGCGAGAAACCGGCGATGACCTTGTTCGAGTCCGGGCACACCGCGACCGGGTTGTTGTTGTACACGTAAACCGCCTTCACCGGCGGCTGCGCGGCGAGCAGCGCGTCGCCGAGCGCCGACTGGTTGATCGTGCGCGGCTTGTTCCAGATCAGGTCGGTGCGCTCCAGGGCGGCGTGATCCATCCCGTAGAAGTCGTTGGTCGAGAGCAGCACGCCGCCCGCGGCGTCGCGCCACGCACCGACCAGCGCCGGCAGGCACGCGATCGTCCGGGCGGCCATGCCGCCACCGCTGTGGCGCTGCATCCCGTAGTTGAGCCGGATGGCCGCCGGCTTCGTGCGGGCGTACTCGCGCGCGAGCTCGATCACGGTCTGCGGCTCGATGCCGCAGATCCGCGCCACCTTCTCCGGCGGGTACTGCCCCACGCGCTCGGCCAGCGCACCGAAACCCAGCGTGTGCCGCTCGACGTAATCGCGATCGTGGAGCTGCTCGCCGATGATGACGTGCATCATCCCGAGCGCGAGCGCGGCGTCGGTGCCCGGCAGGAGCTGCAGGTGTTGGTGGCACTTCTCCGCGGTCTGGCTGCGCCACGGGTCGATCGCGACGAGCTTCGCGCCGCGCCGCTTCGCTTCCTGGCAGCGCGTCCAGAAGTGCAGGTTGGAGACGATCGGGTTCGAGCCCCAGATCAGGATGAGCTGCGCCTCGTCGGCGCGCTCCGGGTCCATGCCGACCGAGCCGCCGAGCGTGAGCTTGAGCCCCGCCTTGCCGGCCGACGAGCACAACGTGCGCTCGAGCAGGCTCGCGCCGAGGCGGTGGAAGAAGCGCCGGTCCATCGAGGCGTACTGCAGCTGCCCCATCGTGCCGGCGTAGCTGCACGGCAGGATCTGCTGCGGGTCCTCCGCGGCGATCGCCTTGAACCGCGCCGCGATTTCGTCGAGCGCCTCGTCCCACGTGATGCGCTCGAGGCGCCCCTGCCCCGGTCCCTTCGGCCCGACGCGACGCAACGGGTGCAGCACGCGGTCCTTCGAGTACGTGCGGTCGAGATACTTCGCGACCTTGGTGCAGAGCGTGCCCTCGGTGAACGGCATGTCGCCGCCGCGGATCTCGATCGCGACGCCGTTCTCGACCGTGGTCTCCAGCGCGCAGGTGTCCGGGCAATCGTGCGGGCAGGCGCCCTTCACGATGCGGCGTGAGGTGGAGCGCAGGTCGTCGGTTCCCATCAGGGCTCTCGCGGTCGGAAGGCTGCCGAATTCTACGCCGTGGGGCGCGGGCTTCGGCTAGGCCGTTGGTGGGATGGATGCCCCGCCCGTCGTTGGGGACAATGACGCACCGACGAAGGAGCCCCGCCATGGCAAGCCACCCCTACTACGACGACGGCCTGCTCGACGAATACGAGGGCGGCGGCGCCGACATCGTCGCGCTCGGCGACTCGTGGTTCCACTACCCCGGGGCCAATCTCCTCGAGGCGCTGAACCGCGCGCTCTCCCGGTCGTTCGTGATTGCCGCGTACGGGGAAAGCGGCGCCAATGCCGTCGATTACATGAAGCCGCGGCACCTGCCGTTCTGGAGCGGTCGCGTCGAAGTGAATGGGATGCGGATGAAAGCGTTCCTCCTCTCCGGCGGCGGCAATGACTTCGCGGGCATTCGCGACTTCAGTCGCATCATCCGACCCGACTGCTCCGGCGCGACGAGCGTGGCCGATTGCTGGGCCGATGGCGAGCCCGACGGGCTGCTTGGCCGCATCGAGGATGCCTACGAGCAGGTCATCGCGCGCGTACGGGCCGACGGGTTCGCCGGCCCGGTGGTCGTCCACAACTACGACTACGCGATCCCCACCGGAAAGGGCTTCTTCCTCTTCGGCAAGTGGCTCAAGGCGCCGATGGACCTGGCGCAGATTCCGAGCGCGCTGCGCCGGCCGCTCATCCGCGAGCTGATCGACCGCCTGGAGACGCTGCTCAGGGGGCTCGACGACCCGGCCGCGCAGGTCCACTTCGTGGACTCGTCCGGGACGCTGACCGAGGAGGAGTGGGCGAACGAGCTGCACCCGACGCTGGCGGGATTCGATCGCATCGTGCGCGAGCGGTGGATCCCGGTCGTCGCGCCCCTGTTGGGCGTCGCCCTCCCGACCGCCGCTAAGCTGACCGTGAAACCGGCGAAGAAGAAAGCGAAGAAGGCCGCGAAGAAGAAGGGCGCGAAGAAGCGCCCCTAGGCGACTGGTCCTGCGCTCCTGCGGTACAGCGGCATCAGCGGCGCCGGCAGCATGTACATGGGGATCTGGCCCAGCGCGAAGAACATCACCGTGTCGAACGACGCCTCGTCCGCGAGCGCGACGAGCACGAGGCCCATGTTGCAGTTCCCGGTCATGAGGCCGATCGTCAGCGCCCGGCGCATGCCGAGCCGAAGGAAGGCGAGCGTGCCGGCCGCCTGCAGCACGAGGTTCGCGGCGAAAGCCGCCGCGAGCGTGCCGAGCACGTAGCCCGGCCGCGCCAGGAGCGCGGCGGTGATGCCGTCCATGATCGCCACCGCGAACACGACGAGGCTGAGCACCGCGAGGGCATCGAGCGCGCGCGCCCCCCGCGCGAGCCGCTCGGTACCGGCGAGCCGCCGCGCGACGAGCGCAACGGCGAACGCCGCGCCCACCATCCAGCCGAGCCGGAGCATGAAGGTCGGCGGGTCGATCGCGAGCTCGAGCCCGAGCAGCGGCAGCGCCACCGCCGGCAGCGTGAGCGGCACCAGCGCGGTCGTCACGACGATCACCACGACGGCGAGCGCGGCGTCGAGCCCGACGAGCAGGCTCACCGTCGCGCACATCGTCACCGGCGAGGACGCGGTCATCAGGACGATCGCGTGCCCGAGCGCGGCCGGAAGCGGCAGCCCCTGCAACGCGAGCCAGATGAGCGCCGGGCTCACCGCGAGCAGCCACACGGTCACGACCGCGACGAGCGCCGGCCGGCGGGCGTAGTCGCCGAGCCGTCGCCAATCGAGCCGGAGCAGCGCGATGGTGAGCGGCACCAGCAGGGCGGGGATGAGCAACGGGCGCGCCGCGGCCGCGAGCGGCGGCGCGGCGAGGCCCAGCAGCACGCCGCCCGCGAGGAAGAGCGCGCCGTGCCGCCCGACGTAGGCGAGCGCGCCGAGGATCACCCGCGGACTTGCGCGAAGGCCTGCTTCAGCGCGAGGGACGCGCGGTTGATCGCGTGATGCGCGGCGGCGATCGCGCCGCCCATCGTCACGAAGCCGTGGATCATCCCCGCAAAGCACTCGTAGGTGACCTTCACGCCGGCGGCGCGGAGGCGGTCGGCGTAGGCGCGGCCCTCGTCGAGCAGCGGGTCGAAGCCGGCAGTGATGACATACGCGGGCGGGAGCCCGGTGAAATCGCCGGCGCGCAGCGGCGAGGCGCGCCAGTCGGCCTCGTCTGCCGGACCGCGGAGGTAATTGTCCTTGAACCACAGGATCGCGTCGCGCGTGAGCATGTACCCCTCCGCGAATGCCGCATGGGAAGGCGTGTCGGCCGCCATGTCGGTCCCCGGATAGACGAGCGTCTGCATGGCGATGCGCGGCCCCCAGGTGTCCCGGAACGCGATCGCGACCGCGGCTGCGAGGTTGCCGCCCGCCGAGTCGCCGCCCACCGCGAGCCGCGACGCGTCGACGCCGAGCGCGTCCGCGTGCGCGTGGACCCAGTGGGTGGCGGCCACCGCGTCGTCGAACGCGGCGGGGAACTTGTGCTCGGGCGCGAGGCGGTAGTCCACCGACACCACCGCGCAGTGCGCGAGGTTCGCGAATTCACGGCAGGGCACGTCGTGCGTGTCGAGATCGCCGATGGTCCACCCGCCGCCGTGGAAATAGACGAGCACCGGCAAGGCCTCGCCTTCCGGCGCGCCGAGCGGGCGGTAGAGGCGTACCGGGATGTCGCCGGCCGGTCCGGTCGCGCGCAGGTCCGTGACGCACGCGACCTCGGGGGGCGCGGCGGAGAGTTTGCCGCGCGTCTCCCGGTAGAGCGCGCGCGCCGCGGGTGCGCCGAGCCGGGAATACGCCGGGAGGTTCGCGCGCGCGACGCGCTCGAGCACGTCGCGCGCCTGCGGGTCGAGCTGCATCGCTCGCGATGCCTGCTCTAG
This sequence comes from uncultured beta proteobacterium, assembly GCA_963747775.1. Taxonomy (GTDB): domain Bacteria; phylum Pseudomonadota; class Gammaproteobacteria; order Burkholderiales; family SG8-39; genus JAGVSZ01. The sequence goes on along the minus strand of CAVVGT010000005.1, from coordinate 109,011 downwards.
CGGCGGTCGGCCAAGGCCGCGATCATCTCGACCTCGACCAGGAACTCGGGCCGTACGAGGCTGGTGACGCCGACCATCGTGCTCGCCGGCTTGTGGCCCGCCGGAAGGAACTGGGCGCGCACTTCGCGGATGACCTGGACCCGCTCGGCGTCGAGGGCGACGACGTAGGTGACGATCTTGATCACGTCGGCGAAGCTCGCCCCGGCGGCAGCGAGCGCCGCCTTGAGGTTCTCGTACACCTGAACGGCCTGCGCATGCAGGTCGCCCTCGCCGACCACCCGGCCGGTGGCATCGAGCGCGATTTGCCCGGAAACATAGACCGTGCGACCGGCGGAAGCGATCGCGACGTGCGAGTAGTGCGCGGGCACCGACAGCTCGAGCGGGTTGATGAACCGGCGTTCCATGGCAACCTCCTATTTGCCCAAGTGCGTCTAACGACCGTTAGGCGGCAGACCTAGGGGAGTATGAGGGGATGGGTCCCCTCGTATTGTCAGGCAATTTACGCGACGGCCGGCACCCGTCGCCGGGTCATGAGCCACACCACCGCGAACCCGATCGCCGCGACGAATGGGATCGCGAGGTAGTTCAGCGTCTGCCAGCCGTTCGTCTCGAGCAGCATCCCCGACGAGAACGAGGACGTGGCCATTACGAGGAAGATCAGCATGTCGTTCGCGCCCTGCGCCTTCGCCTTCTCGGCCGGGCGATAGGTCTCGGTGAGCAGCGCGGTGGCGCCGATGTAGAGGAAGTTCCAGCCCACGCCGAGCAGGACGAGCGCGGCCCAGAAGTTCGCCACGTCGATGCCGGCGAGCGCGATGCCGATGCAGACGAAGTTCAGCACGACCCCGGCGAGCATTACGTGCAGCACGCCGAAGCGCTTGATGAGGTTCCCGGTGAAAAAGGAGGGGGCGAACATGCCGATGACGTGCCAGGAGATGACGGTCGCGGCGGCGCCGTACGGGTGCCCGCAGATGCCCATCGCGAGCGGCGTGGCGGTCATCAGCAGGTTCATCACGCCGTAGCCGAATGCGCCGGCAAGCACCGCGACGACGAACGCGGGTTGCGCGACGATCTGGGCGAGCGCGCGCCCGGACTCCTTCGCCTCGGCTTCGGTCGGCGCCGGGATGTCGAGGAGGCGGATCACCGCGAGCACGACGCACAGGAACGCGATCAGCGTGAGGAACGCGCCGAGGAACGCGGTGGGCAGTGCGTCCTTCGTCCACTTCGACACCGTCGGGCCGACGATGCCGCCCACCAGGCCGCCGGCGAGCACGTAGGAGATCGCTCTGGTCTTGAAATCGTGGCTCGCGGCATCCGCGGCGGCGAAACGGTAGTACTGCCCGAATGCGTTGTACACGCCGAAGATCGTGGTGCCGGCGACGAAGAGCCAGAAGCTGGCGAGGTAGAGCGCCACGCAGCAGATCGACGCGCCGAGAATCCCGACGAGCGTGCCGAAGGTGAACCCGCCCTTGCGCCCGATGCGCTTCATCAGCAGCGAGGCGAAGAACGTCGTGAGCGACGCGCCCACGACCCAACCGGTCACCGGCAGCGTCGCGAGCGACTTGTTTTCCGCCAGCGCGTAGCCGGCGAGGCCGTTGAGCGCGATCGCGGTGGAGTTGTTGGTCAGGAGCAGCGCCTGAAGCGCGGCGAGAACGGCGACGTTCTTCTTCTGCTTGGCGGCGACGCTTGCGGTCATGACGGGCGGAAAAAAGAATGGCGCGAGTATAGCAACCCGCGCCACCGGATCGGCCGCAGCACGGCCTACTTGTTCACGAGCTTGGTCCAGAGGAACAGGATCACGAGCGCGCCGACGACCGAGGCGACGAATCCGACCGGCTCGCCGAGCTTGTAATAGCCGAGCAGCTGGCCCGCGTAGCCGGCGAGCAGCGCCCCGCCGATGCCGAGCAGCGTCGTCAGGATGATGCCCATGATCTGCCGGCCGGGCATCACCGCGCGCGCGATCAGTCCCACGAGAAAGCCGATGATCACCGTCCAAAGCAAGCCCATGGCGTCCTCCTTGCGTCGCGGCGCGCGTCAATCCATCGGGATGCGGATCTTCTGTCCCGGGAAGATCAGGTCGGCGTTCTTGATGACCTCGCGGTTCGCTTCGAAAATGCGCGGGTACTTGTTGGCGTCGCCGTAGTACTTCTTGGCGATGGCCGATAGCGTGTCGCCCTTCACGATGATGTAGTACTCGACCTTCTCCTTGGGCTCGGGTACTTTCAGCCCCGCGATGTTCACCTCGCTGACGCCCTGGATGTTGCCCGCGATGAGCACCGCCTTCTGCATCGCCTCGGCGGTCGGGCAGTCGCCCGCGAGGGTGCACTTGCCGTCCTTCGCGTCATAGGCCACCTGCAGGTTGGTGATCCCGAGCATTGCCGTCTCGATCTCCTGGCGGATCTTGACCGAGGCGTCCTCGGGTTTGGCTTCCGGCGGGAAGATCTTCTTGCCGATGTTGCGGACGAAATCGAACAGTCCCATGGGTCTCTCCTTCTTGCTGGTGCGGCGGGCGGGGCATCGCGCGCGGCGAGCGCCGCGTCGTTGAGGATGCTAGCACGCCGCGCTTGCCGCGTCCTGCGTGCGCGGCCGTCGACCCGCTATGATCCGCCCCTGCCGTAAGACATCCATGCGCCGCGCCCTCCGTCCGCTGCTCGCCGCCGCTTTCGCCCTGCTCGCCGCGGCCCCGGCGTGGGCGGCTTTGATCATGCACGGCTTCGCCGACATGACGAGCATGACGCTCTGGGTGCAGACCGACCGCGTTGCCCGAGTCGTCGTCGAGCTGCACCCGGAGGCCGATCCGTCCAAGCGCCGCCGGATCGAAGGCGTGACGCGACCCGAGGACGACTTCACGGTCGCGCTGCGCCTCGCGGGCCTCGATCCTGGCACGCGTTATCGCTACACCGTCGTGGTCGACGGCAAGCCCGCCGCGGAGCCTGGGCGCTTCGCGACGCAGCCGTTCTGGCAGTTCCGCACCGAACCGCCCGAATTCTCGGTCGCGTTCGGATCGTGCTTCTATCTGAACGACCGTTTCGACCGCCCCGGCCCGCCGTGGGGCGCCGACTACCAGATCCTCGACGCGATCGCTTCGCAGTCCCCGGACCTGATGCTCTGGCTCGGCGACAACGTCTACCTCCGCGAGCCGGAATGGACGTCGATCGAAGGCATGAGCGCACGCTATCGTGCGATGCGCGCGCTGCCCGAGCTGCGCCGCCTCGCGCGTGCGACCTCCCACGTCGCGATCTGGGACGACCACGACTACGGGCCGAACGACTCGGACGCCTCGTTCGTCATGAAGGGCGCCGCGCTCGAGGCGTTCAAGCGCTACTGGCCGAACCCGTCCCACGGCCTGCCGGGCGTGCCGGGCGTGTTCGGCATGGTGACCTTCGGCGACGTCGACTTCGTCCTGCTCGACAATCGCTTCAATCGCTTCCCGAACCGCTACCCGCTGACGCCGGAGAAGCGCATGTTCGGCCGCGCGCAGCTCGAGTGGCTGAAGCAGGTGCTCGTCTCCTCGCGCGCGTCGTTCAAGGTCGTGGTCGCCGGCGGGCAGTTGTGGAACCGGGCGAACCGCTTCGAGGCGTTCCACAACTTCCCCGTCGAGCAGAAAGCGCTCGCCGACTGGCTGCTCGAACAGAAGATTCCGGGCGTGGTGTTCCTCTCCGGCGACCGCCACTTCGGCGGGCTGTGGCGCGTCGAGCGGCCCGGGACCTACCCGCTCTACGAGTTCACCTCGTCGCCCCTCACCGCCGGCCCGGTCGTCAACCCTTCGGTCGACGAGCGCGAGAACCCCGAGCTCGTGCCGGGGACGCTGGTCAACCAGCGCAACTTCGGCATGCTGCGAGCGAGTGGACCGCGCACCGAGCGCGTGCTCACGCTCGAGGCCTACGACGCAGGTGGGAAGCTGCTTTGGCAGCGGCGGATCGCAGCCGCTGAGCTGCGCTAGACCGGGGCGCCGCCGCCTCGGGCGGCCAGTCGGCGTGGATCGCCTCGATCACGCGCCGGCAGTCGCGGATGTGCGCCGCACCGACGAAGCGCATGGCGCTGTAGCTCAACCCCGCCGACACCGCCTGGCCGGCGAGCGGGACGAGCCGCGCCGCGGTCTTGGTCGTGACCCGCATCCCGACCTTCACCAGCGCTTGCAGGATCAGGTCGCGCGTGATCATGCGGCCGACCATCGCGCCCCCGAATGCGACGATCGCCTTGTAAACGAGCACCTTCATCGTCGGATTGAGGTCGTCGATCTGGTCGGGCGTCAGGCCGAATTCGCGGTTGATCGCCGGAATCAGCTGGGTCAGCAGCGCGACGTCGGCGGCGATGTCGAGGCCGGGCAGCGGCAGCGGCACCAGCACCGCGCCCGCCGACACGAGCGCGCGGCGGGTCACCATCGTGCGGCACCGCGCCGCGGCCGCGTCGAGCTCCGCCCGGCTGCGCGGCAGGCGGAGGACTTCGGTGCCCGTCACTTCTTCCGCTGCTCGTACTCGGCGACCGCCTTCTTCAGGTCGGTGTACTCCTCGCAGCCGAAGAAGCAGAGGCGGTCGAGGGCGAAGAGGTGCTCCTTCGCCTTGGCGAGATCGCCTTTGATGAGGTAGGCCTCGCCGATGTACTCGTGCGCGCCGCGATGGCGCGGGTCGAGCTTGAGCGCCTGGTCGTAGTGCTTGAAGGCCTGGTCGAGGTTGCCGGTCTTGCGGTAGGCGAAGCCGAGCCAGTTCTGCGCGTCGGCGTTGCGGGGGTCGCGCGCCGCGACCTTCGTGAACGAGTCGACGGCCCCCTTCCAGTTCTGCTCGCGGATCGCGGCCTTGCCGGCCTCGACGTCGGGGTCGGCCGGTAAGCTCACGGGGGCGGGGGCGGCGTTGCCGTCGGCGTGCACCACGGGCAGCGCCAGACAAGCGGCCAGAACAAGGACGGCGGTCGCGAGAGCTCGGTTCATGTCAGCACCTCCTGGACAGTTTCGTCGTTCGCCGGGACGGATTATATTGGGCCGCTCCGGTGTTCTTGTTACGCCCCCGCCGCCCGAATGGATGCCCCGATGCCGCGCCTCGTCCTCACCGCCCTCGCCCTCATCGCCGCGCTCATCGCGGCCCCCGCCCTCGCGCAGCAATCGTCGCGCGACGCCGCGTATGCGTCCCTGAAGTCCGCGGACCCGGTCGAGCGCGGCCGCGGCGTGGTGCTGCTCGCGCGCGAGGGCCGGATGGCGGACGTCCCCGCCCTGATCGCGGTGCTGCGCGACCCGAACACCGAGCTCCGCGCGCTCGCCGAGCAGGCGATCTGGATCGTGTGGAGCCGCTCCGGCGACGAGCAGGTGGACAAGCTGTTCGAGCAGGGGATCGACGAGATGAACGGCGGGCGGGCCAAGGAGAGCATCGCCACCTTCACCCGCATCATCGAGCTGAAGCCCGACTTCGCCGAAGGCTGGAACAAGCGCGCCACGGTCTATTTCGTCGCCGGCGATTTCGACAATTCGCTCAAGGATTGCACCGAGGTGCTCAAGCGCAACCCGGTGCACTTCGGCGCGCTTGCCGGCTGCGGGCAGATCTACGCCCAGACCGGCGAGTACGAGAAAGCGCTCGACTACTTTAAGCGCGCGCTGGCGGTGAACCCCAATCTCGAGGGCGTCGAGTTCAACGCGCGGCTCCTCGAGCGGTTTCTCGCGGAGCGGAAGAAGAAAGGCGTCTGATTCCCGCGGGCCCCGCGCCGCCCCTACGTCGCCGGAAGCGAGGAGCCCTGGCCTTTTAGCTCTGGGCTTTGAGCTCGCGCGCGGTGATCGTGTACTTGAAGTTGTCCGGGTCGAGCGGATCGGCGCGCCCGCTCGCGGTCTCGGCCTGCGGGTACATGAAGAATGCCACCTTCGGCCCGGTCGAACCGGGCAGCGCCACATCGTGCGCGGTGTTGAAGGCGAGCCAGTTCATCTCCCACGCGCCGAACAGCTTCTGGCGCACCGGCGGCACCAGCGGATCGGCGAGCGTCGTGGGCTGCGGCTTCTCCTCGAGCACCACCTTGCGGACGTCCGCCGGATCGACCGGCACCCACCCGTAGCCGTCGAGGAAGACCTCCGCCCGGCAGTGCTGCGCGCGAGTGATGTTCTCGGTGCCGGCGCCAAGGCTGCGGTAGCCGAAGTTCGACTTGGCGACGCGGATGCCATAGATGTCGCGCGCCGGCAGGCCGACCGAGCGGGCGAGGCCGACATACAGCGCGTTGAGATCGGCGCACTTGCCGCTCAGGTTGCCGGTCTCGAGCATCGCCTTGATGTCACCCACGCCGCAGCCGCGGGTCTTCGGGTCGCGCTGCGTGTTGTCGACGATCCACTCGTAGAGCGCGCGCGACTTCGCCAGGTCGCTCTTGGCGCCCTTCGTCACCTCGAGCGCGGTCTTTCTCACGATGCCGTCGGTCGGCTGAAGGTCGGTCGGCGCGGTGTAGAACTTCAGGTCCGCGGCATCGAGCCGGAGCGACGGGTCCGGCCTGGACAGGTTCGCCACGCGGTCGCGGGTCATGAACCGGCTGGTCAGCTCCACCGTCGGCGTCGCCTGGGGCATCGCCCATTCCGCGACAAAGATCGCGGCGCCGTGCTTGCCGTCGTGCGCCAGGCGCATCGTGGAGGCGTTGCCGGCCCAGCTGTTGTCGAGGGGCTGCTGCGATCCGTCCTCGACCGCGGGCACCGGCAGCCATACGCGAGTCGTGCCCGTCGGCTTGAGCACCTCTACGCGCGTCGTGATCTGGAAGGTGCGCCAGGCGCCCGGCTGCGGGTTGAACGGCAGCTGCTGCGCCGAAGCCAAGCGCGGCAGTCCCGCCGCAAGCGGCAGCGCCGCGCCGGTGATCAGGAAGTTGCGTCGGTCCATCGTCGATTTCCTCTTGTTAGGGGAAGAGCGAGGCGCGATGCGAGGCAGCGCACCTCCTGGAGATTCCCGGCCCTGCTTTCTCTACGCGTCGAGTGCGCGCGAGGAGCGCCCGACTATAAACCCGCTTCATTGCGGTTTCCACCCTGAGCAGGAGAGGGGTTACCGCGGCGGGAGCAGCTTCCTCAAGGCGGCCTCGACTTCCGGCGCGCTCCAGTCGAGCTCGCCGAGCACCGTGTAGCGGATGCGCTGCGCCGCATCGATCACCACCGTGTAAGGCAGAGCACGCGCCTGCCACCGCTTCGAGGCGGCGGCGTCGCGGTCCAGCAGGATCGTGAAGTCGACCGGGACCTTCTGCAGGAACGTCTCGACCCGCGCGTTGCCTTCCGCGTAGTTGACGGCGAGGAGCGCGAACGGAGCGCCTGCCATCTTCTCCTTCAGGCGCTGCATCGCCGGCATCTCTTCCCGGCACGGCTCGCACCATGTGGCCCAGAAGTTCACGACGACCACCTGCCCCTTGTAGTCCTCCAGCTTGTGGTCGCGGCCCTGCAGGTCCTTGAGCGCGAGCGGCGGCGTGGCGCCACCCTTCCAGGGCTTCAGCTCCTTCGCCGCGAGCGGCGACGCGCAGGCCGCCGCGGTGGCGAGAACCAGCGCGAGTCGTGCGAGCCTCATTGCGCCGCAACGGCCGCGCCGAGCGGCGCAGCGGCGGTCGTTCCCGCCGGCCGGCCCTGCTGCGCGAGGATGTGGGCCTCCTCGGCGAAGAACTCGAACCGCCGCACCACGTGGCTGCGCTGCTTCGGGGTCAGCGTGCGGTCCACGTCGACGATCAGGGTCACGAGCCGGTCCTCCCATTCGCGCGCCTGGCGCCGGTGCTCGGGGCCGCGGTCGCGCTCCCAGTTCACGAAGTAGTCGCGCATCCGCGCCGCCAGGTCCGGGCTCCTGCGGTGCTCGCGCAGGAGCTGCACGAATTCCTGCTGCCGGCGCTTGCGGTCGTCGAGCCGGATCTGGTTCATCTGCGGCTGCGCCTGCGCGAAGCGCACGATGAGCGCCTCCTGCTCGGGCGTGACGCTGCCGAGCCACTCGTCGAACCAGCTCGTCAAGCGCTTGGCCCGCGCCCGCGTCGTGTTGCCCGACAGGAACTCCTTTGCGAACTTCTCGTTGTTCTCGGCCAGCTTGCGCTCGAGCGCTTCGAGATTGTCCGGGCGGAACGTCGCCGCGACCGGCGCGAACTCGTCGACACCCTGCTCGACGGTCGCCTGGTAGCGGGCGCGAACGGCCGCCATCGCCCAAACGACGTCCTCGCGCGTGAGCCCGCGGCTGAGACGTTCGCCCGCGCTGCCGAACAGGACGGCGTACCGGGGCAACTCCTCGCGACGGTGCCAGGTGTGGAAGCGTGCGAGCTGCGCCTTCAGCTGGTCCGACTGCTCGCCGTGCAGGTCGAAGTACTCGTGCGCCATGAACCGCAGCGCGACGTCGCCGTTGTTGTACGCCACCCGCATCGCCGAGCCGCAGCCGGACAGGGCTGCGGCGGCGACGACGGCGATCAGGAACCGGCGCATGGCTACCAGTAGGGCTCCACGGCGACGTGCCCGGGGTCGCGATGGCGATGGCGCTTCAGCCCGCGCGCCTTCAGGGAGTCGGTCACGTCCATGACCATGTCCGGATTGCCGCAGAGCATGACCTGGGCGCTTTGCGGCGCGAGCGTCACGCCGGCGGCGTGCTCGAGCCGCTCGTCCGCAATCGCGTCCGGCACCCGGCCGGCGAGCGCGCCGACGTGCTTCTCGCGGCTCACGAACGACACCCTGCGAAACCGGTCGCGGTGCTGTGCGCTCACCGCCTCGATCGCGTCGCGATAGGTGAGGTCGGCGGCGTGCCGCACCGCGTGCACCAGCACGATTTGGCGGAAGCGCTGCCATGCGGTGTCGCATCTCAGCATGGACAGGAACGGACCCAGGCCGGTTCCCGTCGCGATCAGCCAGAGGCTCTCGGCGTCGGGCACCTCCGACAGGGTGAATAGACCCGACGCGGCGGGCGCGAGGAACACGACGTCCATCGGCTCGAGCCGCGCGAGCCGGGGGCTCAGATGCCCTGCGGGGACGGTGTTGTAGTAGAACTCGTGGGGCCGGTCCTTCGGCGCATTCACGAACGAGTACGGGCGCGCGATGAACTCGCCGGCAACCGGCAGCGCGAGCTTCGTCCACTGTCCCGGCTCGAACGCGCCGACCTCGGCGTCGATCTGCAGCGAGAAGAGGCGATCGGTCCACTGCTTCTGGCCGACCACGGTGCCTTCAATCCATTTCCCCATACGTCACTGAATGAGAAAGGGCTCCAGCTCGATGGACTCGAGCCGGTCGCCGACGATCACGATGCTGCCTCCGCGTCGGCGCCGACCATCGTCGCTGAACTCGAAGGTATAGACGCGGCGGAGTGTAACGCGGCCCTCGGCGTCGCGCGTCGGCCAGGTGCGCGTGCAGAGCACCGTGTCGTCGAGGAACTGCAGCCCCTCGCGCTCGCAGGCGCCGCGCCCGGCCAGGACCGCGTGCTCGCGCGCGCGCATGCTGTCGTACCAGAACCAGCCCGCCGCCGCGATGCCGGCGAGCGCGAGGACTTCGCCCATCATTGCTAGAGGCCGGCCGACGGACTCGGAAAGCGTGCGTTCACCGCTTCGAGCGCGACGACCGCGTCCGGGGCAAGCGTGATCGAGCGCGTGGCGAGGTTCGCCTCGAGCTGCGCCATGGTGGATGCGCCGACGATCGTGGACGCGACGAACGGCCGGCTGCGCACGAACGCGAGCGCAAGCTGCGCGAGCTGGAGTCCCGCCTCGCGCGCCACGCGCGCATACTCGGCAGCGGCCTCCGTCACCAGCGCGCGCTGGTAGCGGTCGCCGAAATCGGGGAACAGCGTGAAGCGCGCGCCCGGCGGCCGCGCGCCGCCAAGGTACTTGCCGGCGAGCACGCCCATCGCGAGCGGGCTGTACGCGAGCAGCGCGACGCGCTCCCGGTGGCACGTCTCCGCGAGGTCCCACTCGAAGGTGCGGTTCACGAGGCTGTAGGCGTTCTGGATCGTCACCGGCTGCGGCAGGCCGTGGATCTTCGCGAGGCGCGCGAACTCGCACACGCCCCAAGACGTCTCGTTCGACACGCCGTAGTGACGGATCTTGCCCGCGCGGACGAGCTCGTCCATGGCGTCGATCTGCTCGAGGATCGGCGTGGCCGGTTTCTCCTTCGCGGGGTCGTAGCGCATTGTCCCGAACATCGCCACGTTCCGCTCCGGCCAGTGGATTTGGTAGAGGTCCACGTAATCGGTGCGCAGGCGCTTGAGCGTGTCGTCGATCGCCCACCTGATGTTCTTCTTCGTGAGCGCGGTCTCGCCGCCGCGCACCCACTCGCGGCTGCGTCCGGGCCCGGCGACCTTGCTCGCGACGATCAGCGTGTCCCGCGGCTGGCGCGCGAGCCACGCGCCCAGGATCGTCTCGGTGCGCGCGTACGTCGCCGCTCCGGGCGGCACCGGATACATCTCCGCGGTGTCGACGAAGTTGACGCCGTGCGCGACCGCGCAATCGAGCTGCGCATGGGCCTCGCGCTCGCCGGTCTGCTCGCCGAAGGTCATGGTGCCGAGGCAGAGCTCGGACACCGCGAGCGCGGTGCCGGGAAAGGCGGTTCGTCTTCATCCGCTCATTTCACCCGTAATGCCGGGTGATCCAGTCGCAGACGAGCGCCGGCTTGTCCGAGTGCTCGCGCTCGACGGTGCACTTCCACGTGGTCTGCACGCCGCCGGGCAGGTCCTCAAGCTCGTGCAGGACGAAGTGTCCGCGGATGCGCGAGCCGGCGAGCACCGGCGCGGTGAAGCGCAGGCGATTGAAGCCGTAGTTCACGCCCATTTTCTGGCCGTCGATGCGGAACGCCCTCTCGCGCAGATGGCTGAGGAGCGCGACGGTGAGGAAGCCGTGCGCGATCGCGCCGCCGTACAGCGACTCGCGCTGCGCGCGCTCGGGGTCGACGTGGATCCACTGACGGTCCTCGCCGACCTCCGCGAACGCGTTGATGCGCTCCTGCGTGACGACCAGCCAGTCGCTCACCGCCACTTCCTTGCCGAGAAGTGGGCGCAGCTCCTCGACCCGATAGCCCTTCGCGCTCATGGCGCGGATTCTGCCATGCGGTTGCTACCGGCGCGGGCGCGGGTGAGAATCCCGTGCGTCATCGTCGCGCAACGATCATGCCCTCGACCGCGAAGCTGTTTATCCTCCTCGGCGCGCTCGCGGGCGCGTCCGGCGTCGTGCTCGGCGCGTTCGGTGCGCATGCCCTGAAGGCGCGCCTCGCGTCCGATCTCCTCGCGGTCTGGCAGACCGCCGTGCAGTACCACTTCTGGCACGCGCTCGGCCTCGTCGCGATCGGGATCCTCGCGCTCCACCTGCCCGCCTCGACCGCGCTCAAGTGGGCCGGGTGGCTGATGGTCGCCGGGCTCGTGCTGTTCTCCGGCAGCCTCTACGCGCTCGCGCTGAGCGGCGTGCGGTGGCTCGGCGCGGTCACGCCGTTCGGCGGCGCTGCGTGGATCGTGGCGTGGGTGCTGCTGGCAGTCGCGGTGCTCAAGAACTGAACGCGGCTACGAACCGCGGCGTTTCTCAACGCGATCAATAAGTAGCAGCCTCACTGTGACCTGGATGTGACCGCGTCGTCGTCGCGGGACTAGCGGTGGGGCTTCCTTCTCTTGGCGCCCACGCCGACGGCAGGATTCGGCCGAGGCCGTGTAAAAACGCGGCGCCGGGTTCGGCGATGGGCGGGTTTGGATGGTCGGCGAACGATCAGCCGTCCGCGTGTCGCTCGGGGCTCGTCCGGGGCGTTGGGGACGCCTCGACGGCCACTGTGGGAGCCTAAAAGCGACGATAAAGGGCCTACGTCGCCAGCACCTTCAACATTTCGCCGATCCCCAGGATCCGCATCACTCGCTTCAGGTTGTAGGCGAGTACATGCAAGCTCATCTCGGTGCGCACGCGCTGGAGCGTTCGAGTGAGGAAGTGGCTGGCCCCCATCCACAGCTTGAGGGTGCCGAACGGATGCTCCGCCGTTTGTCGCCGCACCCGCATGATTTCGGGTTGACGATCGAGCCGATCTTGCATGGCCTCAAGAACCGCCTCGTGCTCCCAGCGGGTGATACGTCGATAGTCACTGGTGGTGCACTGCGCTCTGATCGGACAGCGGGGACAGGCGGAGCTCCAGTACTTGTGGATCGTCAAGCCGTTCTCAACGGTCGTAAAGCGCCGGATCGCCCGCTCCCCGGCCGGGCAGCGATACTCGTCATCGGCCGCCACGTAGATGAAGTCCTGCTTGTCGAACCGGCCCTCAGCGCGGTTGTTCGACGTCAGTGACTTCGGCACGATTGGTGTGATCCCGGACTTCGTGCACTCGAGGATCTGCTCGCCCTTGAAGTAGCCGCGGTCGGCAACGACCGTCAGCTCCTCTGTGCCGATCGCTTGGCGCGCTTGCTCTGCCATGCGGGCGAGCTGGTCGCGATCCACACCGTCGGTCACGACCTCGTGCGCGACGATCAGGTGATGCTCGGCATCCACCGCCGTCTGCACGTTGTAGCCCACGATGCCACCCTCGCGGTTCTTCATCGAGCGGGCGTCCGGATCGGTCAGTGACACCTGCTTGTCCGGTGCGGCGTTCATCTGCGCATCGATCGCCTTGAGCCGCTCCATCTGCTGCTTCAGGACCTCGATCTTGTCCTGCAGTCGGCCCTTCTTCAGCGCCGCCACCTCCGGCTCCGCCCGATCCGCCGTGTCCATCGAGCTCAGATAACGCTCGATGCTCTCGTCGATCGCCGCCATCCGGCGCTTCATCTTCGCGCTGGTGAAGTTCTTGTCGCGGTTGTTGACCGCCTTGAACTTGCTCCCATCGATCGCGACCAGCGCCTGCGTGAACAGGTTGAGCTGCCGGCACAGCACGATGAACTGGCGGCAAACCTGCCGGATCGCCCGGCCGTTATCCTTGCGGAAGTTGGCGATCGTCTTGAAGTCCGGCATCAGCCGACCAGTCAGCCACATCAGCTCGATGTTGCGTTGCGTCTCGTGCTCAAGCCGCCGGCTCGACTGGATCCGGTTCAGATAACCGTAGATGTAGATCTTGAGCAGCACCGAGGGGTGGTAGGCCGGCCGCCCGGTCGCCTGGGGGTCACTGCCCTCGAAGCCCATCGCCCGCAGATCCAGCTGCTCGACGAAGGCCTCTACAACACGCACCGGGTTATCAGGTCCGACGTAGTCCTCGACACACTCAGGGAGCAACATCGCCTGGGTTCGGTCCGCGCCTTCGATGAATCGCTTCACCTGCCCACCTTAGCCAATCGCGTGATGCAAGCAGTAACGCGAATCACCTCACCTTCGTGTACTCGACCTCCACGTTTTTACACAGCCTCGGCCAGGAGCGGCTGTACAGCCCCGTTGCGGAAAGCGGCCGTTCGACGGCGCTATCGACCCGTTCCGGCCACTCGCATTGCACGAAGCAGACCTTCAACGAGTCAGGTTGAGGACCTCAAGCGACGGTACCCATTTATCTCTCGCTTTGTCCGGGCCCGGGTCCTGTCCGGACCCAGTCATCCGGTGATCAGGAGGATCCACGCCGTGCCGATCACGAGGAACACGGCGAGGAAAAAGAGCGTCATCAGCAACCCGAGGCGGTAGAGCTCGGGCTGTGTGAGGTAGCCGCTGCCGACGAAAATGACGTTCTGGCTGCCGGCCTGCGGCGTGATCACGGAAAAGTAGCTGCTGGCGAACAGCAGGGCGAAGGCCATCAGCGGCGCGGGGACGCCGCCGCGGATGCCCACATCGAGGAAGACGCCCATGAGGGCGAGAACCTGCGACGACTGGCTCACGAACATGTAGTGGATCGCGACGTACAGCGCGACCAGCGTCACGTACGTCACCGGCCACGACAGGCCGCCCAGATGCGAGGCCAGCCGCTGGCCCGCGTAGCCCATGAACCCGAGTTCGTTCAGCTGTCCGCTCAGGGCGAACAGGACCGCGAGCCAGAGGAAGGTGGCGAGCGTGTCGCCCTGCGTCGCGATGTCTTTGACCGTCAACACGTTGGTCATCAGCAGCAGGCCGAGCCCGGCGAAGGCGATGCTGGTCACGTTGAGCTGCAGGGCGTCGGCGAAGACCCAGCCCGAGACCATCAGCACGAACGACACCGCGGTGATCCGCTCGTCGCGCGACAGCGATCCCAGCTTCGCGAGCGCCGCCCGCGCTTCGACCGGCGCATTCGGCGTCTCGCCGACCCCCGGCGGAAAGAGCCATGCGACGACCCGTGGTAGCAGCAGGATCGCAGTCAGTGCCGGCACCGAGGCCACGACGAACCACTTGGCGAAGCCGATTTCCAGTCCGAACTCGCGCGTCACCTGGATGCCGATCGGATTGGCCGACGTGGCCGTCATCCAGAGAGCGGACGAGACCGCGAGGCTCGCCATCGCGCAGAACATCAGATAGGCGCCGAGCCGGCGCCCCTCGGGATCCTCGGGTCGCGAACCCGATCCCTGCGCCACGGACAGCACGATCGGGAAGAGAACGCCGCCTCGCGCCGTATTGCTGGGGAACGCCGGCGCAATGACCGCGTCCGTGAGCACGATGCTGTAGGCGAGCCCCAGCGATGACCGGCCGAACCGGCTCACCATGAAGAGGCTGATGCGCCGGCCCAGGCCGGACTTCACGACCGCCTGCGCAACGAGGAAGGCGATCACCACCAGCAGCACGCTCGCATTGGCGAAGCCCCCGAACGCCTTCGCCGGCGAGATCGTGCCCGTCAGGACCACGGCCGCCACCGCCAGCATCGTGGAGGTGAGCAGCGGGAATGCGTTTACCAGTACCGATGCGATCGCTGCGATGAACACCGCGAAGAGGTGCCACGCGGGCGCCGTGAGCCCGGCCGGGACCGGCGTAAACCAGATGCCGATCGCCAGCGCGAAGGGCACCGCGCGCCGGACCAGCAAAGCGGGACTGATCATGGCCGCGCTCCTCCCGGGCCGGGCGTGGCGGGCAGCGCGCCGAACCGTACTCGGCCCTTGAGACCCTCGGATTGGCCTTGCACGGTCCCGTCCTCGCTTTCGAGAACGAATCGCCACGAGAACTCGTAGGTCCCCGTCGCGCCCGAGTAACGACCTGTACCTCCGATGAAACTCCCGACAACCCTGTTGCCTGTCGCCGTGCCGTCGCCGCGCAGTTCGCTGTACACCTGATCGCCACGATCATCCGTCCAGACCGAACGGCCCACCATGCCGGTGGCACTGTCGTTGAGCACGATCGCCTCGGCGCGGAAACCAACGGCTGGGCGCCCGGGCCCGGCCAACAGCAACGACCCATCGAAACTCGCAATAGAGGACCGCCGATCGCCACCGAGGCGGATCGTGTGGCGGCCACCGGTGGCGGTCCATGTCCCTTGAAACTCGCGCCACTCGCCGCCGTCACGAACTGTCTCCGGCGGTGGCGACGTGGGACCGCACGCGGCCAGAGCCAGCAGCCCCGCGAGAGCGGCTATAGGCAACCCGCGCCGGAGCCGCTGCACACGGGGCACTGTGTTCCCGGAGATGGCGATCACACACTCCTTCAGCGTCGCAGCGCGCGACTTTACAACGATCCTGCGAACGACCGCTGTTGAGCTCCAAGGGCCAATGGCCGGAAGTGGCCGTACAGTGAAGTACGCGAAGGTCCGCTTCTCTAGGGCACGACAGGCAGCACGGGGTCGATCTCAGCCGATCGCGAGTGTCTCAGTGGAGCCAACAGCAGACGCCGGATTGCGCCTCTGGTTTCGCGCCAAAGCGGCTGTTCCTCGGACGCGAAGCGGCACTCGCAGGAGGGAGATTCATATCGTGGTGTGGCCGGGCACGGGCGCAATGCGGACAATCCCGCTCACTATTGGCGGTCTTCTCATCTGCGACGACTTTTTTTCGATACCGGGTGCTTCTGGGGCACCGTGCGCGTATAGTGAAAAAAGGGCGGGTACTATCCGACGCCGAGTACACCTCTTGGCAACTCCAAACTCGGGCCCGAAGACAGTTACCCGCCTCCTCTGCTCCTCTCACATCGTCCCTCGGAGGCCGGGAAGGTAGTTCTTCCCCCGAACGCCGCAGCGCGGATCACTTCACCGCACTGCAGCGCCGCCGTTATTCGCCACCTTACGGTTGAAGGGTTGCAAGTCGCCGCTGTGAGGTGGTGAAGGCGCCCAGGAAGACGCGCTCGACAGTCCTTACAGGGGCTTGTTCGTCCCGAAATTCTGTCCCAAGAAGCGACGGCGGGTCCGAACTCGACTGCTGCGAATGTTGCGCGCAAGGCTCGAAGCGGATCCTGGACGGGGTGACGCTAACGCACCGCCACCTTTCGCCTAGAGCGTTGCGAGTTCTCTCTCTGTCGCCGCAATTCGAGTTCGTGGTCCAAACGTCCGGTGCTGGCCGTACAGCGAAGTCCGTGAAGGTCCGCTTCTCTAGAGCACGACCGGCAGCTCAGGGTCGGCTTGCGCCCTCGGCTGACGGTCGCTGACCGGCCAGAAGCGGCTGTACAGCTAAGTCGCCGGAAGCGGCCTTTCGACGGTGCTAGACCCGGAAGCGACGTTCAGCCGTGACCGTGTTCGTCGAAGAATCTAAGTACGTCGCGTACTACCGTATCGCGTTTCAATAACGTCTGGGCTTCGCCTAGGACTGGACGGGGCACGGGACGAGAAGGGCGTTTATCCTTTCTATACTCAGAAGCGGGTGATCGCCTCGCTCACGGGAGCCCCGCCTTCCAGTAGGCCCTCGATCTGCCGTCGAGATCGTCGTACATTACCTTGCCGCCGACGACGGTGAGAACCGAGCGCAGATCCTTGATGCTTTCGTCGGGCACTGCGCGCTCGTTGAAGTAATCGGCGCTCAGCACGACGAGATCCGCCAGCTTGCCTTCTTCGATGGTGCCGAGCTTGTCCTCCGCCTGGAGGAACCAGCCGTTGTTCGCGGTATAGAGCCGCATGGCATCGTTGCGGCCCAGCGTCTGCCCGGCGTTGATGAGTTCGCCGCGCGCGTTCTTCCCGGTGACCACATAGTACAGGTTGATCCACGGGCTCATGGTCGAGATCTGCATGCCGTCCGAGCTCATCCCGACGGGTATGCCGCTCGCCAGGATGTCGCGGAACGGCGGGCCGTTCTGGGTCGCGGTCCCGCTGAGCCAGCGCCAGCCGCCCAGGACGTTCACGCCGCCGCCGAGGTTCCTCAGCTTCTGGAGGTAATCGGGCGTGATCACGGGCACGTGCGCAAGCACCCAGCGCAATTTCTTGATGCCGTCCGGGTTGCCCGCGGCCACCATCTCGTCGTTCACGGCCTGCCAGCCGTCGATGATCACTCTCCAGTCGAGCGGCAGCCCCGGGAGGGCGAACACCGGGAAGTTGAGCGAATGGTTCTCGTTGCGCCATTGCGCCTGTGCGACAAGCCGCGTGCCGTTAAACCACGCGGGGGTCCCGGGCGCGATGAACGCGCTCGCAGTGAACTCGCCGATGCCGAGCACGCGCAGCATGTTATCGCCGAAATCGTCCCAGCTGTTGAGCAGGCGCGCCCTCAGTTCAGGCGTGTCCACGTCTTCCTCGACGTGCAGGAAATTGATCCAGATGCGGTTGGTGAGCTCGCCCTGGTGGTAGAGGGCGCGCACCGAGTCGTGCGCCCGGTAGCGGTCGAAGCTCGCGGCGCCGTCGCTTGGGTCACCCACCAATGGGACGGTGAACGGGAAGCCGCCCTGGTCGAGATGCGTGGTGACGCCGATGCCTCCGGCGTAGCGCATCGCATCCCTCAGGCCCTGCAGCATCGAGTCGCGCGTCTGCATCTTGCGCAGAAAGAAAAGCGCCGTGGTGCAGTCCGTGGGGACACCGAACGCGCCGCCGTCGACGAAGCCTTCATCCTGGCCTGCGACCGTGCCGACCGGCACGCCGTTCGCCGAGAGGAACGCCTTGCCGAGTGCGTTGGTCGCTCCCGGGCCGCTGAAGCCTTCCATGATGAACACCGGGTGATTGGGCACTGCCGCCGTCAGCTCCTTGAGTGTCGGGAAGCGAACCGGCAGGGGAGCGCGAAGGAATTGGTTGCGGCTGAAGCCGCCGATCGACGTCACCCACTCGCCCGGCTGAACTTCCGCGGCCCGCGCGGCAAGTGTCGCGAGCGCCTCGCCGATGGAGTTCGCGTTCTCCAGGCGCGTGTCGCGCCCGGGACGCAGGCCCAGCAGCACGATGTGATTGTGGCTGTCGATGATCCCCGGCACAGCGGTGCGTCCGTGCAGGTTGATGGTCCGGGCGCAATCCCCGTCGTCGCCGCCGCGGCCGTGACCCACGGCGGCGAACTTGCCATTCTTGATCAGTACCGAGGACACGATCTGGTTCTTCGCGTCCATCGTATGGATCTTGCCGTTGACGAGCCTGAGCGAACCGCCATGCTTGCAGTCGTCGTCGGCCCAGGCGGGCATCGCGACGACGGACGCGGCAAGTACGACGGCAGCCAGACGTGCACGGTGTGAAATGAAAACCATATTGGCCTCCCCCGGAAGAACAGTGGTTTTCGAAGTGGAGCGGGTCACGCTATACCTGTCTTGGAAACTCTGTCAACCACACGCGCGCCCACCACTCGGGCGCCCAAGGCGACGGAGGAGTCCCGCATGAACAAGCATGGTCTCGGATCCGAAATGGGCGTCCTCATCGCGCGATGGCAGTATTGCCTGTTGGCCTCTTTCAGGGGGGGGCCACGAAGACGTCCGCTTCGCTTAACCCGAAGGGCAGGAACGGGGTCGCTTTGCGACGCTCGGGGGAAACCAACGACGGCGCGGCCGCAGACTAGACAGTCGTGCAAAGCGGCTCGTGGTCGAGCGCCGCGCGCCTTCCCGATGCCGGCCACGGCACGCCACCCGCGCCTGTTGTAGAGTGACCCGCGCATTTGCTATCCGGGGAGGGCAGCATGTCAACGTTGATCCGTAGTGCGGTCGCCGCGCTCGCCGCGTGGCTTCTGATGGTTCCCCTCTGCTCCGCGCGCGATCTCCCCGACCGCGAGCTGGCGCAGCTCACCGTCGCGGAAGCGGCTCACCTTATCCGCGATGGGCGCATCAGCAGCGTCGAGCTCACGCGGGCGCTGCTCAAGCGGATCCGCGCCCACGGGGATCTGAATGCGTTCATTACCGTCAACGCCGAAGGCGTGCTCGAGGCCGCGCGGCGTGCCGACCGGGCGCTGCAGCACTGCGAACCGCGCGAGCTCGGGCCGCTGCACGGCGTGCCGCTCGTCATCAAGGACAACATCCACGTCGCCGGTCTCCCGAATACCGCGGGCACCCCGGGACTGCGCCGCTTCGTGCCGGAGGACAACGCGCCCGTCACGCAGGCGCTGCTTGACGCTGGCGCGATTGTCCTCGGCAAGACGAATATGCACGAGCTCGCGTTCGGCATCACGAGCAACAACGCGGCGTTCGGGGGCGTGCGCACGCCCTACGACAAGTCGAAGTTCGCCGGCGGCTCGAGCGGGGGCACCGGAAGCGCTGTGGCAGCGCGCCTCGCGCCGGGAGGATTCGGCACCGATACCGGCGGCTCAGTCCGCATCCCCTCCGCGCTAAACGGCATCGCAGGGCTGCGTCCGACAGTGCAGCGTTACCCCCAGGTCGGCATCACGCCGATCTCCTCGACGCGCGACACCGCAGGGCCGATGGCGCGCACTGTCGCGGATCTCGTCCTGCTCGACAGCGTGATCACGCGCGACTGGCGGCGCATGCGGGCGCGCAACGCGCACGAGATCCGGCTCGGCATGGTGCCCGAGATGTTCCAGGATCTCGACGAGGAGACGCGCCTCCTCACCGAGCGGGCGCTCGACAAGCTGCGTCGCGCGGGCGTCACGATCGTGCCGGTGCACATGGACGCGCTTGCGGACCTGAACGGCAAGGTCGGTTTCCCAGTCGCGCTGTTCGAGGCGAATCGCGATCTGACCGCGTACCTGATCAACTACGACACCGGCCTCACGCTCGAGCAGCTCGCCTCCCAGATCGCGAGCCCCGACGTGAAGGGCATCTTCCAGGGTGCGGTGCTCACCGGTGCGCCTGGTGCGATCCCCCAGTCGGTTTACAACGAGGCGATCAACGTGTTCCGCCCACAGCTCAAGGCGCTCTACGCCGACACCTTCCGGAACAATGACCTCGACGCGATCATCTTCCCGACCACGCCGCTTCCGGCCTCGCCGGCAGTGGGCTCCGATGAGTTCGTCAATCTGAACGGCGTGAAGGTACCGACGTTCCAGACCTACATCCGCAATACCGACCCCGGGAGCAATGCCGGCGTCCCCGGCCTCTCGCTGCCAATGGCGCTGACCAAGGCCGGGCTGCCGCTCGGCATCGAGATCGATGGCCCGGCCGGCAGCGACCGCAAGCTGCTCGCGATCGGACTCACGCTCGAGCGCATCCTCGGGCAGTTACCGCCGCCGCCGGGATTCTGACGCGCGCGCCGGGAGGAGAGGCGGAGCGGTGCGCTGTCCCATGGCGCATGCTGCTTACGCGCAAAGCGGTCCTCGGCGCGGCCGGACGTCCAGAGGCTTTCTCCTCTTGGTGCCTCACGTCGGCGACAGGAAAGGGCCGGCCATGACCGGTCGGCCGAGCTCGTGCTCCAGAGCGGTCGGTCAACCGACGTCAGGCGATCAATGCGGAACCCCCATCCAACACCACCCCACACCGATCAAATATCGCCCGCGCCATCGGAACCACCCGCACCATCACTCAACCCCGGGCGGATGTTCTGGTTGTGGTGGAAGACGTTGTCGGGGTCGTACGTGGTCTTCACGTCCACCAGCCGGTCGTAGACGGAGTCGCCGTACGCCTCGCGGACCCGGTCGGGGTCTTCGTCGCCGCCGAGGAAGTTGACGTAGACGCCTTCGCGGAAGCGGCCGAGGGCGGCGAAGAACTCCCTCGTCCAAGCGGTGTCCCGGGCGCCGAAGTCTTCGCCGGGCCGCCAGACACCGTCGAGGGTAATCGCGTGCGATGCCTGCCGGTTCCCGAACGCCGTCCCGCCCTCGGCCACTCGGCTCACCGCCCCCTTCAGATGGAACATCGCCACGTACGACCGCGGCGACGAGCAGGAGAACGCGTGCTCGGCGATCACGTCGATGAGGTCGTCGCGGAGCTCGGGGAGGTGGGTGGATTTCCAGTAGTAGTTCCAACCGTGGACGACGGTCGAGTCGAGCGCGCTCTGGAATCCCACGTACGGCGTGGGCCCGACTAGGTCGAGGAGGGGAGTCCGGGATGCGCGGAGCGGGCCGAGCCCCTGCTCACCGTCCTCGATCGGCCCGGCGTAGCAGGTGCCCACCATCACCACCGGGCGCCAGTGCAGATCCTCGGGGATGACCGGTAGCGGCGGCGCGGCGCCGAACCTCACGACCGTGCCGAGCTCGTCGGGAGCGTCGTGGACGAAGTCGCGGTAGAAGCGGAGGACCTCCCCGGCGTCGGTCGCGTCCCAGAGGATGGGCCCGGCCAGGACGGTGGGCCCGACGCAGTGGAGGCGGAACTCGAACGAGGTGACCACGCCGAAGTTGCCGCCGCCGCCTCGCAACGCCCAGAACAGGTCGGGGTGCTCGTCCTCGGACGCCCGCAGCAGCTCGCCGTCAGCCGTCACGACGTCGACGGCGAGTAGGTTGTCGACCGTGAGGCCGTGCTTGCGCATCAGCCAGCCGACGCCACCGCCGAGGGTGAGCCCGGCGACTCCGGTGTGGCTCACGATTCCGCCGGTGGTGGCCAGACCGTGCGCCTGCGTCTCGTGGTCGACGTCGCCCCACAGCGCACCACCCTGCACCCAGGCCCTGCGGTGGGCGGGATCGACTCGCACGCCTCGCATCGCCGAGAGGTCGATGACGATCCCGTCGTCGCAAACGGCGGTGCCCGCCACGTTGTGGCCTCCGCCCCGTATGGCGATCTCCAGATCGTGGTCGCGGGCGAAACGCACGGCCGCGACCACGTCGGCGGCCCCGATGCATCGGGCGACCAGGCGCGGGCGCCGGTCGATGGCCCCGTTCCACACTGCACGGGCGATGTCGTAGTCGGGGTGGTCGGTACTGATCAGCCGGCCTCGGAACCCGTCGATCTCCACGACGGTTGGCTTCTTGCTCCGGTGGCCGACTTCCGCGGTCGTCGTCATCGTGTCCTCCGCTCTCGATGGCCACATCAGACCACCGCGGACCGCGGCTGTGAAGTCAAAAATCTGGACTTCACAACCGCAGGCGGGTGCGCAACACTGGCGTCGTGAGGACGTACGGCCAGTACTGCCCCATCGCCCGTGGCGCCGAGATCTTCGCCGAGCGCTGGACACCGTTGATCATCCGCAACCTGTACCTTGGCTGCGTAAGCTTCAGTGAGATCCTGGCGGGCGCGCCCGGACTCTCCCGTACCCTGCTCTCGCAGCGGCTCGAGCACCTCGAGCGGCTCGGCATCGTCGAGTCGGCACCCAAGCCCGACGGGCGCGGGCACCACCACAAGCTCACCTCCGCGGGCCACGACCTCTTCAAGGTCTGCCAGTCGCTCGGCGAGTGGGGTGCGCGTTGGCTCGAGATCGCCCCCGAGAACCTCGACCCCTTTGTGGCCCTGTGGTCGATGTGCAACGCGCTCCGCCGAGACCGGCTCCCGGATCGACGCGTCGTCATCCGCTTCGACTTCACCGGCCGCCCGCGCCGTGAGCGCTATTGGCTACTCATCGAGCTCGGAGACACCGAGATCTGCAAGACGTACCCCGGCCTCGACGAGGACCTCTACATCACGGCGGAAGCCGAAGCCTTCGTCAAATGGCACGCCGGCCACCTCACCTGGGCCCAAGCCACCCGCGAGGGCCGCATCCAACTCGACGGCGCCCCGTCGCTGGTAAGAGCCTTCCCAACCTGGAACGCCCGCAGCATGTTCGCCCACATCAGGCCGGTCCCCCGCACCGCCACGAGCCCCGCAGGCTGACATCCTCGATGCGGCTTCCCACTGCGGCACCGCACCGTAGAGACTGGCAAGCGCTGCAAGTCGCTGATCAACAAGCTGCTGAATCAGAGTCTGAACCGCCTAGTCTGTAGATCATCTTCTTCGTCATCCCCCCGTCCACGACGAAATTCTGGCCGGTGACGAAGCCGGCGGCATCGGACAGCAGGAACGCGACCATCTCCGCGATGTCCTCCGGTGTGCCGACGCGACCGGCCGGGTGCTGGGCGTGATCGGCGGCGCTCAAGGCAGCGGGCTTCCGCCGCGCAGTCTTCTGCCACCCGCTCACGTCGACCCAGCCGGGGCTCACGCAGTTCACCCGCACCTCCGGCCCGAGGCTCACCGCGAGCGCGTGCGTCAGCGCGACGAGCCCGCCTTTGGACGCGGAGTAGGCCTCCGTGTTCGACTCCGACTGCAGCGCGCGGGTCGAGGCGACGTTGACGATCGCACCGCGCACCTTGCGCAGATGCGGCGCGGCGTGCTTCGCCGTCAGGAATGCGCCGGTGAGGTTCACCCCGAGCTGGCGGTTCCAGGACACGAGCGTGAGCTGCTCAACGGGAACCCGCGGCGCGCGTGCGATGCCGGCATTGTTCACTACGGCGTCGAGCCGTCCGCCGTGCGGGACCGCGGCGGCGATGCACGCCGCGACCGAAGCCTCGTCCGCGACATCGGTTTCCACGAACCAGAGCGGCCCCGCCTGCGCGAGCTCGGCGAGCGTCTCCCGGCCGGCCTCGGCGTCGCTGTCTGCGATCACCACGCCATATCCTGCCGCCTGGAGGCGCGCCGCGATCCCTTTTCCAATGCCTTGCGCGCCGCCGGTGACGATCGCGATTCTTCGTTCGTCGCTCATCGCTTCTCCAGGAGCTTGACGATCTCGTCGTAGCCGCGCGTGCGCGCAACGTCCGCCGCGGTTTCGCCGGCTCGGTTCTTGATGTCGCGGTTCGCCCTGACGCTAAGCAGGTAGGCCACGACCTCGACATGCCCGCCGTCGGCGGCGCCGTGCAAGGCGGTGTGGCCCTGCGCGTCTTGCGCGTTCACGGCGGCGCCGCACTCGACGAGCAGCCGCGCGACGCCGAGCGTTCCGGTCGCGCTCGACCAGAACAGCGGCGCCTCGCCACCCTTGTTCACGGCGTTCAGATCCGCCTTCCGATCGAGGAGCAGCGCAACCACCGTCTCGCCCCCACTCATCGCCGCCGCGTGCAGCGGCGTCTCGCCGTTCGCGGTACGCGCGTTCGGGCTGGCCTTGCGCTCGAGGAGTATCCGCGCCGCATCGGGCTGCCGCTTCTCGGCCGCCTGAAACAGCGGCGTCTCGCCGGCGGCGTTCGCCGGGTCGACCTTGGCGCCGCGGTCGACGAGCAGGATCACCGTCGCCGCGTCGCCGAGTGCGGCGGCGCGGTGCAGCGGCGTGTCGCCGTCGGCGTCGCGCGCCTCGATGTCCGCCTTGCGCTCGAGTAGGAGCTTCACGACCTCGTCCCGGCCGCCCGCGGCGGCGAGGTGCAGCGCGGTCTCGCCGTGCTCGTTCTTCGCATTCGGGTTCGCGCCGCCGCGGAGCAGGCTCCACGCGCGCTGTGCGTGTCCCGCTTCGGCCGCCTCGAGGAGCGCCTTGTCGTCGCGCTGCGCGAGCGCGGCGGTCGCGGTCGCCGCGCACAGGGCGATCGCCGCCATCTGCCTCAGCGTGCCCATTGCTGTCGCGCGAATTGCAGGACGAGCAGCCCGATCATCAGCCACAGGAACCCGCGCAGCCACTTCGCGTAGGTGGCGGTGCTCACGCGATCGTGGATGCGGTGCCCGACGAAGAGCGCAGCAAGCGCGACGAGCGCGAACGGCGCGGTCGCGATCCAGGTGGCGAGCCCGACGCCGCCCGCGCCCGCCCAGGTGGCGACCTGCGTCCCTTTGCCGACGAGGAAGCTCAGGTTCATCACCTGCACGAGCGACCGCGGGTTCAGGCCCGCCAGCATGAAGTAGACGAGCAGCATCGGTCCGGCCACGTTGACGGTCGCCTCGAACACGCCGGCCAGCACGCCGGCGACCACGGCGGAGGCGGTGGAATGGCGTTTGACGAACGGCACGTCGGTGTGCCCGAGGCGCTCCATGTTCAGAAACGCGAGCAGGAGGCACGCGAGCACCAGCAGGAAGGGTTCGCTCGGCGCGACGATCATGATCCGCGTGCCGACGTAGGCGCCCGCCAGGAGGCACAGCGGCAGGAACCAGAACCGCCCGATGCTCTCGCGCAGCCTGCCGCCGCGGAACGCGTTGACGAGCGCGACGGCGAGCGTGGGGACGAGCGACACGACGATCGCGACCTTCAGGTCCAGCGCGAGCGCGAGGAGCGGCGTCGCGACCACCGGAAAGCCGAAGCCGATCACGCCGTGCGCGAACCCGGCGGCCAGCATCGCGACGCCGATCAGGGCGAGCGTGAGGGGAGGCAGCGCGGAGAAGTCGGGCATGGCGGTGCGTGCGCGGCCCGCGCGCACGCCGCGCCTCCGCTCTCAGACGCGGGATTTTATCGGAAGCGAGGAGGCGGCCATGCCTGCGAGCCGCCGCACGACGCCGACCGTCTCCTCGGGCGAGAAGCCGTAGGGAAAGAACGTCTGCTCTCCGGACGCGGCATCCGGCCGCCCGCCGAGCCGGGCGAGGTGG
The DNA here is from genome assembly GCA_963747775.1 of uncultured beta proteobacterium. Taxonomy (GTDB): domain Bacteria; phylum Pseudomonadota; class Gammaproteobacteria; order Burkholderiales; family SG8-39; genus JAGVSZ01. Next base: position 83,580 of record CAVVGT010000005.1, on the reverse strand, counting down.
TCGAGCGCCGTGCGCAGATGCACGCCGAGCAGCGCCTCGACGGTGGACACGCGCGCGTTCAGGCGCGCCTCGCCGATCGTCTCGAAGCCGAGACCGAGGCGGAATACGTCGGTGTGCTTGGCCGGCGCCTCGATCAGGCCGTAATCGCACCCGCAGACCCCGCCGGCGAAGAGGTACGCGGCGTGGAACAGCCCCGCGACCGCGCGCTTCGGCGCCGAGTTCATGTCCACGGAAAGCCGCACGAACTCGCATACGCGCGAGTCCGCGTCCCGCAGCGCGGTGGTCTCGTCGCGATAGAGCTCGTCGGCGGCGAGGCCCTGGCCGGAATCGAGCCGCACGCCGAGCGAGCCGACGAACTGGCCGCTCTCGTGGGCGAGAAACGTATAGAGGAACGGATCCTGCGCCGCACCGGGCATCGGGCCGGAGGCGTCGGAGCTGCGCTGGCGCAGGCTGTCGACGCGCCGCTCCTCGAACATCCGCGCCAATCGGATCTTCAGCGAGCCGCGCGGCTCGCCTTCGTCGAAGCGGGCCGCGGCGGCGCGGACCAGCGTGAGGGTCCGGAAGCGCGCCTGCTTCGGCGCCACCGTCGGCACGCCGAAGATCGTCTTCGCGGTAAGCGATTCGCTGGGCCAGACGCCGCCCGGCTTGCTCTTGGACTGGTCGGTCACCTATCCTCGCTCAGCGCGTGCCGAATCGGCCCATCTTATCCCTCCCGCGCCGAGTTTAACCAAGACGCGGGCATTTCGGTCGGTCGGCGTGACTGGATGCACGCCCGACCCGGCCGCGAGCGACGCCGTCACCGCCCGCGCTTGCGGCACCACCGGGGCTCCACTACCCTTCCGGAAGCAGCGCTCGCAGGGAGTCTGCCCCACAACGCCAACAATACGGAGGATCGCCATGGCCACCGACCCCTACGCCGCACCGCGGGCACGCGTCGCCGATGTGCCGGTCGGCTCGCCCGGCGGCAATTTCGTTCCCGAGGGCCAGGCGGTCGCCGCGGGCAACGGGTGGCAGTGGATCGTGGATGCGTGGGCGCTCTTCAAGCGCCAGCCCGGGATGTGGATCGCGATCATCGTCGTGTTCTTCGTCCTGTTCTTCCTGGTGAGCCTCGTCCCCTTCGTCGGCAGCCTGGCCGCCGCCCTGCTCGGACCGGTCTTCGCGGGCGGGATCGTGCGCGGGTGCCAGGAGGTGCGGGACGGCGGCGAGCTCGAGATCGGCCACCTCTTCGCGGGGTTCAAGGCGAACACCGGCAAGCTGGTGCTGATCGGCGTGTTCAACCTCGTCGCCTGGATCGTCATCGCGGGAATCATCATGGTGCTGGTCGGCGGCAGCATATTCGCGGCGATGATGGGGGGCGGAGACGCTGGTGCCGCGCGCGGCGCGGCCGCGGGGATGTCGATGGTGCTCGCCGTCCTGATCGGGGTCGCGCTCAGCGTCCCGGTCTACATGGCAATCTGGTTCGCGCCGGCGCTGGTCACCCTGAACGACTTCGAGCCGATCCAGGCGCTCAAGTCGAGCTTCGGCGCGTGCCTGAAGAACATCGTGCCGTACCTGCTCTACGGCGTGGTCCTGTTCGCGCTCGCGATCGTCGCGAGCATCCCGCTCGGCCTCGGCTGGCTCGTGCTCGGCCCGGTGCTCGCGATCTCGGTCTACACCGCGTACCGCGACATCTTCTACGTCGGGTGATGCGCGACGCACGCGGACACGATCGGGTCGCCCTCTAGCCGCGTGCTCGACACCGCGCGGCGCATCGCGACGCCCGAGGGCATCGAGCTCGCGCTGCGGCTCGCCGGGCCGGTGCCGCGCGCGCTCGCGTGGGCGGTCGATCTCCTGCTGCGGCTCGCGATCCTCGGCGTGCTGTCGATGGTCCTCGGCGCGCTCGGTGGGTTCGGCATGGGCATCTTCTTTCTCGCGTGGTTCTTTCTCGAGTGGTTGTTCCCCGCGTGGTGCGAGGTCAACTGGGGCGGCGCGACGCCGGGCAAGAAGGCGCTCAACTTGATCGTGCTGCACGACGACGGCACGCCGGTGCGCTGGCCGGCCTCGCTCGCGCGCAACCTGCTGCGGGCGGTCGACTTCCTGCCACTCTTCTATTGCTTCGGGCTGGCCTCGATGCTGATGAATCGCGAGTTCAAGCGGCTCGGCGACCTGGCGGCGGGAACGATCGTCGTGTATACCGAGCCCAAGCCGCGCGGCTTCGCCATCCCCGAGGCCCCGCCGCTCGCGCCGCCGGTCGCGCTGACGCTCGCCGAGCAGCGCGCGATCCTCGACTTCGCCGAGCGCACGCCGGGCCTCACCGAGGAGCGCGCCGAGGAGCTGGCGTCGATTCCGCGCGGGTTGGTCGGGCGGCTCGAGGGGCGCGCGGCCGCGGAGCGGCTGGTGCGCATCGCCAATTTCCTCGTCGGTCGCAGGTAGCGCATGCGCCAGGCGGTGTTCGAGACGCGGCATGGGCCCGACTGGCGCCGGTTCGAGGCCTGGCTCGACCGGCACGAGAAGCTCGCCCGGCGCGCGCCGGCGCAGCCGGACGCGGAGGCCCTGCCCGACGCGGAGGTCCCGCGAGCGTATCGGCACGTGTGCCAGCACCTCGCCCTCGCGCGCGACCGCGAGTACAGCCCCGATCTCGTGGACCACTTGAACCGGCTCGCCTTGCGCGGGCATCACCTGCTCTACGGGGCGCGCGGCAGCCGCGGCGCGCGCGCGCTCGAGTTCCTGGTCGCGGGTTTTCCGCGGCTCGTACGCACGGAGCGCGCGCTGGTGATCGCGGCCGCGTGCCTGTTCTTCGGACCGCTCGTCCTGCTGCTTGCAGCGCTCCAGTCGTATCCCGATTTCGTCTACTACCTCCTGCCGCCCGAGGCGCTCGCGCAGTTCCAGGAGATGTACAACCCGGGCAACCGGCGCCACGGCATGCGCGATGCCGACGACAACGTCGCGATGTTCGGCTTCTACATCTGGAACAACGTCAAGATCGGATTCCAGACCTTCGCGAGCGGGATCGCGTTCGGGCTTGGCTCGATCTTCTACCTCGTCTCGAACGGCGTGCTCATCGGCGCGATCGCGGGCTACATCACCCAGGTCGGCTACGGCACGCCGTTCTGGTCGTTCGTGTCGGGGCACAGCGCGATGGAGCTGGTCGCGATCGTGATCTCCGGCGCGGCGGGGCTGCGGCTCGGCGGCGCGCTCGTCGCCCCCGGGCAGCAGTCGCGGAAAGCCGCGCTGGTGGCCGCGGCGCGGCCCGCGGTGCGCCTGATGTACGGCGCGGCCGGCATGTTCCTGATCGCCGCGTTCATCGAAGCGTTCTGGTCGCCGCTCACCGCCTTTCCGCCGGTCACCAAGTACCTCGTCGGCGCGATCATGTGGAGCATCGTCCTCGGCTACTTCCTGCTCGGAGGCCGCGGCCGTGCAGCTTGAGCGGCTGAGCGTAGAGCTGCGGCCGCGCGGCGGCTGGGAGTCGCTCGATCTCGGGTTCCAGATGGCGCGCGCGTGGTGGCGGCCGGTGTGGGGCACGTGGCTCGCCGTGTATCTGCCGCTCGCGCTCGCGTTGTTTGCCGCGTTCCACGACAAGCTCTGGGCCGCGGTCCTTGCGCTCTGGTGGCTGAAACCGCTGCTCGACCGTTTCGTCCTCTACGTGGTGAGCCGCGCGGTGTTCGGCGCGCCGCCGACGGTGCGCGAGACGCTGGGCGCTTGGCGCGACGTGCTGAGCCCCGGCGCGCTGGCGGGACTGACGCTCTTCCGCATCGACCTCGCGCGCTCGTTCATGCTCCCGGTGTGGCTGCTGGAGAAGCAGACCGGGCGCGACGCGCATCGGCGGCGCAAGGCGCTCGGCCAGCGCATGCGCTACTACGCGGTGTGGCTCACCATCCTGTGCGCCCACTTCGAGGCGGTCGTGTTCCTGTCGCTCGGCGTGGGGGGCGATCTGCTCGCACCGGCCGGCGGCGATGCCGGCTTCGAGCTCCGCAACCTCTTCCGCGGCGCCGAGGGCGCAGCCTGGGACTGGATCGACTTCGCGTGCTACGTCCTGGCGGTGTCGGCGATCGAGCCGCTCTACGTCTGCGCCGGCTTCGCGCTCTACCTCAACCGCCGCGCGATCCTCGAGGGCTGGGACATCGAGCTCGCGCTGCGCCGCCTCGACGAGCGCCTGCGCGGCGCGGCGGCGGCAGCGCTCGCGGCGCTGACCCTCGGGCTCGCGGTGCTCGTCGCGCCACCGCCGGCGCTCGCGGCCGACAAGTCGGCGAAGGAGGAGGTCGCCGAGGTCCTGAAAGCGCCCGAGTTCCAGGAGTACCGCGAGGGCAAGACCTGGCGGTACCGCGGCGAACAGAAGGACGCCAAGCGCGCACCGCCGGACCTCGGCTTCTGGTCGAACCTCGGCCTGTTTCTCGCCGAGATCGCCGAGGCGGTCGCCTGGATCGTCGCCGCCCTCGCGGTGGTCGGGCTGATCCTCGTGCTGCGTCGCTGGGTGCCTGGGTGGCTCGAGCGCGAGCCGAAGGCCTATCGGCCGCCCGATGCCCTGTTCGGTCTCGTGCTCACGCCCGAGTCGCTGCCGGACGACATCGCCGCCGCGGCGGGCGCGCTCGTGCGCGCGGGCCGGCTGCGCGAGGCGCTCTCGCTCCTCTACCGCGGCGCGCTCTCGGTGCTGGTGCACCGCGACCGCGTCGCGCTCGCCGAAGGCGACACCGAGGGCGACTGCGTGCGCGCGGCGCGCAAGGCGCTGCCTGCGAATGCCGGCGACTACTTCGCGCGCCTCGTGCAGACCTGGACGGCAGCCGCCTACGCAGGACGGCTGCCGGACGCCGGCGGCGCGGAAGCGCTGTGCCGCGAGTGGGCGCCTCACTTCGCCCCGCAGGCTCAAGGTCCGACCCCATGAGCCGCGCGATCGTCGTCTGGACCGTGCTCCTCGGCATCGCCGCGCTCGGGGCGGTGTGGTTCTTCAGCAACTACGAGCGCGTGACCGAGAAGCAGTGGGTCGGCTACTCGGGCGAGGCGCGCCACCACCCGTTCCTCGCCGCGGAGCGCCTGCTCGCGCGCATGGGCGTCGCAGCGCGGCACGTGAAGACGATTCCGGAGCTGAAGGAGCTGCCCGTCAACGGCACACTGATCCTGCCCGACCGCCGCGAGGCGCTCACGCCGGACGCCCGCACGGCGCTACTCCAGTGGGTGGAGAACGGCGGGCACCTGATCGTCGAGGACGAGAACAGCCGCGTGCCCGACCCGATCCTCGACGCGCTCGGCGTCACGCGCAAGCCCGTTAAGGCGCCGGGCAAGGTGCTCCCGCACGAGGCCACGCTGCCGCACGCGCCCGCGCCCATGAAGGTGGAGATGCACTCCATTCAGTCGATCGAGGCGCCGCAGGCAAAGGTGCGCGTCGTCGGCAAGCACGCCACGCACCTCGCGCACTTCGACCGCGGGCGCGGCCGCGTGACGGTGCTGAACGACCTCGACTTCCTGCGCAACCACTCGATCGGGCGCCTGGACCACGCCGAGTTCCTGTGGCAGATCGTGCGCTTCCAGCCCGACACGCCCGCGCTGTTCGTGTTCGACAACCCGCAGAAGCTCTCGGTCCTGCGCTGGCTCGCCGACAACGCGTGGCCGCTCGCCGCCGCTGTGGCGCTGCTCCTCGCGGTCTGGCTGTGGCGCGTCGCGTCGCGCTTCGGCCCGGTGGCGCCGGATCCGGAGCCGGTGCGCCGCCGCCTCCTCGATCACCTGCGCGCGAGCGGGCGGTTCCAGTGGTCGCGCGGCGGCGGGAGCGCACTCGTCGAGGCCGCGCGCGAGGCCGCGTTGCGGCGCATCGGGCGCGCGTACCCGGACTTCGCGGGCCTGACCCGCAACGAGCAGCAGGCGCGGCTCGTCGAGCTGTTCGCCATCCGCGCCGAGGACGCGCAGAAGGTCCTCGCGCCGGCCCATCCGCGCACGCCGGGCGAGCTCATGACCGCGGTCGGCGTCTATCAGCGCATCCAGGAACGGCTGTCCGGAAGAACGCAGTAGAAAGGGAGCAGAAAATGAACGCTACAAACAGGATCGCGCCGGAGCAGCTCGAGCAGGCGGTGAAGGTCGTGAACGCGATGCGCACGCAGGTGGCGCGCGCGATGGTCGGTCAGGCGGAGGTCGTCGAACAGACGATCGCCGCGTTGCTCGCCGGCGGCCACGTGCTGATCGAGGGCGTGCCGGGACTCGGCAAGACGCTGCTCGTGCGCGCGCTCGCCAAGACTTTCGACGGAAGATTCGCGCGCATCCAGTTCACGCCCGACCTGATGCCGGCGGACGTCACCGGCCACACGCTCTACGACCAGTCGACCGGACAGTTCACCACTCGGCGCGGCCCGGTGTTCACCAACCTGCTGCTCGCCGACGAGATCAACCGCGCCCCGGCGAAGACCCAGGCCGCCCTGCTCGAGGTGATGCAGGAAGGCCAGGTCACGATCGAGGGCGCGGCGCACCCGCTCGAGCCGCCCTTCATGGTGCTCGCCACGCAGAACCCGATCGAGCAGGAAGGCACCTACGCGCTGCCCGAGGCGCAGCTCGACCGCTTCCTGCTCAAGGTGCGCATCGACTATCCGCCCGCGAGCGAGGAGTCGGAGATGGTGAAGCGCGTCACCGCCGGCCAGGTGGGCGACAAGCTCAACGTCGAGCAGGTCGCGACGCTCATCAAGCCCGGCGCGGTGGTCGCGCTGCAGACGATCACCGCGGCGGTCGCGGCTCGACGACCGGGTGCTCGACTACGCGGTGCGCATCGCGCGCGCGACGCGCACGTGGAACGGCGTCGCGGCGGGCGCCGGGCCGCGCGGCGGCATCGCGCTCGCGCGCGTCGCCCGCGCGGCCGCGCTGATCGCGGGGCGCGACTTCGTGACGCCGGACGACGTGAAGCGCATGGCGCTCCCCGCGCTGCGCCACCGCGTCACGCCCGCGCCGGAGCTCGAGATCGAAGGGCACTCGAGCGACACGATCCTGAAGACGCTGCTCGAGAAGGTCGAAGCGCCGAGAACATGAGCCGTCGCGGCGACGCACCATGCTGATCCCCGCCCCTCGATTCCTGCTGGCTCGCCGCCGCTCTGGCGGCGCTGGGGCTCGTCGCGTCGCTCTTCCCGGCGTTGGCCGTGGCCTGGATCGTTGCGGCCGTTCTGCTGGTGGCGTTCGCGGTGGTGGATGCGCTCGCTGCGCGGCAGATTCGTCCGCCGGAGGCGCGGCGCGTGCTGCCCGGCTCGCTTCCGCTCGGCGTCGCGCACGACGTCGTGCTGCGCCTCGCGAACGAGAGTGCCGCGGCGGTGACGTGCGACGTGTACGACCACTACCCGCCCGGGGTCGAGCCGAAGGGGCTGCCGCAGCGCGTGACCGTCCCGGCGCACGGCTGGGCGGAAATCCGCTACAGCGTCCGCCCCGTCGAGCGCGGCCCGATCGAGTTCGGGCTCGTCGAGTTGCGGCTCGCCTCGCGCGCCGGGCTGTGGCAGGTGCGCCGCCGCGTCGGCGAGGCGACGACGACGCGTGTGTACCCCAACTTTGCCGCGCTGACGAAGTTCGCGCTGCTCGCCACCGACAACCGCCTGTCGCAGATCGGCGTGCTGCAGCGGCGGCGGCGCGGCGAGGGCCTCGACTTCCACCAGCTGCGCGAATACCGCGAGGGCGACGCCCAGCGCCAGGTCGACTGGAAGGCGACGGCGCGCATGCGCAAGCTCGTGTCGCGCGAGTACCAGGACGAGCGCGATCAGCAGGTCGTGCTGCTGGTCGACTGCGGGCGGCGCATGGGCGCGCAGGATGGCGACCTCGCGCACTTCGACCACGTGCTGAACGCCGCGCTGCTGCTCGCCTACGTGAGCCTGCGCCAGGGTGACGCGGTCGGATTCCTGACGATGTCGGGCACCCACCGCTGGCTCGCGCCGCGCAAGGCGCGCGCGACGGTGAGTCTCATCCTCAACCGCGTCTACGACCTGCACCCGACGCTGCACACCACCGACTACTACAGCGCCGCGCTCGAGTTGATGAAGCGCCTGCGCAAGCGCTCGCTCGTCGTGATCCTGTCGAACCTGCGCGACGAGGACGACGACACGCTTGCTCCGGCGCTCGGCCTGCTGCAGTCGCGCCACCTCGTGCTCTTCGCGTCCCTGCGAGAGCAGATCCTTTCGCGCGCGCTCGCGACCCGCGCGGACACCTTCGACCGCGCGCTGACCCACGCCGCCACGGCCGACTACCTGCAGCGCCGGGAGCTCGCCTTCCGGCGCCTGGAGCGCGGGGGCGCGGTGTGCCTAGACGTCGAGCCTGCCGAACTGCCGATTGCGCTGGTGAACCGGTACATCGACATCAAGCGGAGCGGGCGGCTGTAGCGGAGCGCAAGCCGGGCGACGCCCTGACTCGGGGAATCTACAAGGGGGCATCGCCCTTCGCGTTCGCGATCGAGCACCTCGACGCGCAGCGCATGGTGCTCAACATCGGCTCCGCGGGGTAGCGCCTCGCCTGCGAGCGGCGCTGACGCGACCGAGCGCGCCGGATCGCGCCCGGTCAGGCGCGCGCCGCGGAGTGCTTGCGCCCCACCAGGTACTTCGTCCCTTCCGGCCCGTGCCGTTCGCTGTGCTCGCAGCCCGCGGCCATCTCGAAGATCTCGCCCGCGCGGTAGGTCCGCGATTGTCCCTGCGTGGTGAGGGTCACCTCGCCGGCCAGGACCAGGGCGCGCACGTCGAAGGGATGCGAATGCGGCGGCGTGGTCAGGTCGGGCTTGGCCTGCTTGGTCTCGACGTCCAGATAGCCGGCGCGGTGCAAGCCGGTCTCGAACTCGGCGGCGTTCATTGCAGGGCCTCCTTGGGGTCCAAACGGCGCAAGCCGAACTTTATCGCAGGTCCGCGTCTCAGTGCACGTCGGCTCCGCGCTCCCGGAGCAGCGCGCGCAGCACCGACCGGTGGCAGCGCGACTCGTCGGCGCAGTAGCACCCGACGGAGAAGTCCGCGCCGTGCGACAGCGCGGCGAACACGTCGAGCACCCGGCTCGCGTCTGGCGCCGCCATCTCGGCGCGATAGCGCTTCACGAACGCGGCCCACTCGCGATCGGTCGCGGCGTCCTGCGCGAGTTTCACCGTCGCGTCCGACGGCGCGAGGTTCGGGAACCAGACGTCGTACCAGTTCTCCGGCGCGAACTTCGCCTTGGGCACGCCGCGCGGCGGGCGGCGCACGGTCCCGATGCGCGGGCCCTCGCCGGGGACCGCGCGGCGCCGAGACGCACGATGCGGATCGTCATGTCGCGCTCACTCCTCGGGTTGGGGCCATTCGACGAACGTCACGAGGTTCCCGTCGCAGTCGAGCACCGCGAACTCCCGCGCGCCCCACGGCCGGTCCTGCAGCGGCGCGTTGGGGTGCACGACGCCTTGCGGCTCCAGCTCGCGGTACAGCGCGTCGATTCCGGCGACGTGCACCCGACAGCCGGTGTTCTCCGCGATGCGCCGGTCGGAGCACGCCCAGAGGTGGATCTGAACGTCGTCGCGGGAGACGATCCCATAGACGCCCGCCGCGGCGTGAACCTTCGTGAAACCTAGGCGCGCAGTGTAGAACTGCACCGAACGCCCAATGTCCAACGACGCGAGCACCGGAACGGCTGCGGTGAGCTTGACTTTAGCGCTCATGTGGCGTGATCGGACCGAAAATCGGATGGTAGCCTCAGCGGGTGGGAGAGCGGGCGTGACGTACGAGCTGATCGACAGCGCGGGCAAACCGATCTTTGCCTGGACGCGGGGCGTCCCGGTCGAGGAAGAGGCCAAGACCCAGCTGCGCAACCTGGCGAGCCTGCCGTTCGTCTTCCGGCATGTCGCCGCGATGCCGGACGTTCACTGGGGCATGGGCGCGACCGTGGGCAGCGTGATCGCCACCAAAGGCGCGATCATCCCCGCGGCGGTCGGCGTGGACATCGGCTGCGGGATGATGGCCCAGCGCACCACGCTGACCGCGGCCGACCTGCCCGACAGCCTTGCCCGGTTGCGCTCCGCGATCGAGGCGCGCATCCCGCACGGCCGCACCCACGACGGCGGGCGCGGCGACCGCGGCGCGTGGGGCGAAGTGCCGCGCGCGCATCGCGAGGCGCTGCGCCCCCACCTGGAGGCGCTGCGGGCGATCGTCCAGAAGCATCCGAAGCTGGCGCAGGCCTCCGACCGGGCCGCGCTGCACGCCGGCACGCTCGGCACGGGCAATCACTTCATCGAGGTGTGCCTCGACGAGGACCAGCGCGTTTGGTTGATGCTCCACTCCGGCTCGCGCGGCATCGGCAACCGGATCGGCTCGTACTTCATCCAGCGCGCCAAGGCGGACATGCGTCGCTGGTTCGTGAACCTTCCCGACGCGGACCTGGCCTACCTGTCCGAGGGCTCGGTCCTGTTCGACGACTACTGCGAGGCGGTCGGGTGGGCCCAGGGCTTCGCGCGCACGAACCGGGAGCTGATGATGGTCGCCGCGCTCGACGCGCTGCGCCAGGCCGTGTCGAAGCCGTTCGCCTGCGACGTCGAAGCGGTGAACTGCCATCACAACTACGTCGCGTGGGAGCGCCACTACGGCGAGGATGTGATGGTCACGCGCAAGGGCGCAGTCAGCGCGCGCGCGGGCGAGCTCGGCATCATCCCGGGCTCGATGGGCGCCAAGTCGTTCATCGTCGCCGGCAAGGGAATCCGCGAGTCGTTCTGCTCGTGCGCCCATGGCGCGGGCCGCGCGATGTCGCGCACCGAGGCGAGGCGCCGCTTCACCCTCGACGACCACGCGCGCGCCACGGCGGGCGTGGAGTGCCGCAAGGACGCAGACGTGATCGACGAGACGCCGGCCGCCTACAAGTCGATCGACGCGGTGATAGCCGCGCAGGCGGACCTGGTCGAAGTGCGGCACACGCTCAAGCAGGTCGTGTGCGTGAAGGGCTGACCCGCGCTTCGAACGCGAGCGCTGCGGCGCCCGCGACGGCGCTACAAGCGTTCGGTGACGAGGACCCGGCCCTTCGCGCCCAGCGCGGTCACCCCGTCCTGGCCCCGGATGCGGCCGCGGAGTTCCACGACCTCGCCTTGGAGCTTCTCGTTCGGAGTCACCTTCACGACGAGCCACTCGAGCTTCACCGTTTCGTCGGCGAAGACAGGTCGGCGGAAGCGCACCCAGAACTCGAGCCCGACCATCGATCCTTCCTTCGAGAAGTGCGACGCGGTGAGTCCGAGCAGCAGCGCGGTGGTGTGCGTGCCGCTCGCGATGAGGCGACCGTAGCGGCTGCCGGCGGCGAACGCCGGGTCGTGGTGAACGGGGTTCGTGTCCCCGGCCGCCCGCGCGTACGCGGCCACCATCGCGGGCGTCAGCGTGACTTCGGACGAGAATCGTTCGTAGGGTCGGGCTCGCGCCATCTCAACGCTCCTCTGCGAAAGGCTTGCCCAGGACACGCCCTCCCCGCGTCGTCGCGCTGACATCGTACGCCTGCTTGCGTGCACGGTTCATGCTGCCGAGCGGCCGGAGATGCGCCGTGTTCCAGGGATTGAACGCCGCTTCGCGTTCGATGGTCGCGGCCCACGCGCGGGACGCTTCGTCATCGAGGTCCTGGCGGGGAATGGTCACTGTGCCGATCAGGACGAGGGGCGAGTCCGCCTCCTTCCATTCCTTCGATGCATCCTCGATCGGCGTCCGCCCCTCGTCCACGAAGAGCTGGACGTGGAGCGCGAAGATCCGGTCGCCCTGCCGCAGATCGTCCCTGAGCTGCTCGGTGAGAAAATCGGGGTCATCCCCCGAGCAGCGCACCTCTCCGAGCGGGACCGGCACCGCGACCAGCTTCAGCGCGACGGCGCCGAGCCGGAACGGAACCCGACTCCAGTAGCGTTGACTGGTAAGGCTGATCCGGTCATCGGGCGTGGTGGCGGCCAGATTCGCGGCGACCTTCACCGCCCTGCACGGTCCGAGCGCGAACGGAAGCTTCACCACCGCCACGAACATGTTGTGGTTCGCGAAGATCTCACCGGCCTTGACGAAGGTCACCGGATCAGGAGCGAACGAAACCGGTGTGTTCGACAAGAGGACATCCTGCGGACCATCATCGGTCACCAGCCGGAAAGCGAGGCCTCGGCCGTCGAACGAGCTGTCCTTCCGGTTGTGGCTCTGCGCCCGCGAGAACCGGCCGAACCCCTCGTACCTCGCGCCCGGTCGAAGGAAACCGACCTGCAGCGCTGGCGGAAGCTCATTCGACACTTCGAACCGGAGCTTCAACGGGTCACCCTTGTTATGGAACGCACGCCTTATCGTCGCCGCGTCCTGAGCCGAGACGGTCCGCTGGATCGCCGGGATCTTCGGCAGCACTTCCGAGAACAGCCGCTGCTCCGCTTCGGGGCTGCCGCCCATGAACATCTCTTTCCATCCCGTCGCCGCTCCTGCCGCCGGTTTCTCCGTCATGGACGCCCCTTCCCCTGGACCACTTCCGACCGAGCTTGAACCCGGGACTGTAACGGTGAACCCTTGAAGGGAGCTATGAAACCTGGGGCTCCTGCAGCGGCCCGAAGAACATGCGTCGCACCCGGTCCGCTCCGATCACGCGAACGATTTCGTGCAACGTGCAGTACATGAGAATCAACACCAGCAGGAAGATCTGGATGGCCCAGAAATGCGGCCACACGGTCTCGGAGAGCAGCTTCTGGTTACCGGCGACGAACCCGCCGGCCTCCCGCCAAAAATCGACGAGTCGCTCCAGGTAGTGGACCACCATGGCGACCAGGACGTAAATCGCGGTCTTCCAGCCGACGTTATAGGCAAGCGGCTTGTCGGGGAAGCGATTGATGAACGGCAGCAGGTCCGCGATCAACACCGACTTGCCGAGAATCAGGGCCGCCACCGTCACCGATACCGACGTGCCGAGCGGGATCCCGGTTCCCTTGAGCATCAGGATGCGGACGATCGCGACGAGGTGCAACGCGACGAAAAAGAAGATCGTGGGTGGAAGAAGCGCCTCGATCTCTTCTTTGATCTTCGCGGATAGGTTGCTCATGGCGTCTCGATGGGGTGGGGTTAAGTGAAATCACTGCGCAAATGTATAGTGGCATTTAGGAGGCTGCGATGGATAGGCTGTCGAAGGCCGCGTTGGCGATGGTCCTGCACATATGACTGTCGGGCAACACCCGCTACGACCGCTGAACGGCGCTGAAGTCGCGAAGGTGACATCCGTCGTGTTCGCAGGCGGCGGGAATCGCTGCGTCTGGCAAGCGGGCTTCTGGACCGTAGCTGCGCCGCGCCTCGGTCTCGCGCCCGCGCGCGTCGCAGCGGCGAGCGCCGGCGCGGCGATGGCGTGCGTGCTGTTCGCCGGACGATTCGTGCATGCGCTCTCGCATTTCAAGGCGGCGACCGGTGCGAACCGGCGCAACGCCTATCCGGCGAACTGGCTCCGCGGCCAGCCGGTGTTTCCGCACTGGGCGATGTACCGGCGCGCGTTGCTCGAGACGATCGACGCGGCCGCGCTCACGCGCCTTCATGACGGGCCGGAGATTCTGGTCCCGGTCACGCGCAAGCCGGCATGGCTCGGAGCGCGCTCCGCCTTCGCCGTTGCGGGCGTCGCCGACGCCATCGAGCACGCGCTCGCGCCCACGCCGCATCCGCGCTTTGCGCGCCGCCTCGGTTTCAGCGCCGATTTCGCGCGCGTGCGCGATTGCGCGACACCGGAGACGCTCGCGGATCTCGTGCTCGCCTCGTCGTGCACGCCGCCGTTCACGCCGCGCCTCGACTATGGCGGGCGCCCAGCGCTCGACGGTGGCATCGCCGACAACACGCCGGTGGACGCCGTCGGTCACGGGCCGACGCTCGTATTGCTCACGCGCAGCTTCCGGCGGCTGCCCGCGCATTCGGCCCGGATCTACGTTCAGCCGTCGGCGCCGGTGCCGGTCTCGAGCTGGGACTACACCGACCCGGCCGGCCTCCAGGCGGCGTTCGACCTCGGGCGGCGCGACGGGGACGCGTTCGCAGCGGCGCAGTAGAGCACTTGTGCGCAATGCGGCCCTGCGGTATCTCGCACCGGGATGGGGGATTCGCAAAGGGGGCCGTGGCTCCTTTTGCGGCGTTTCCTTACACTCGCGCTTCCTGTTTCATCCGCTTCCTGGAGTTTCGATGAGCTGCTGCCATCACTATTTCACCGCCACCGAAGGCGGCGACGACGCGTTCGTCGTCGATGCGTCGCGCGTCGTCTTCGGCAACGGTGCGCTCGCCGAGACCGGCGACCACGCGCAGGCGCTCGGCATGAAGCGCGTCGCCGTCTTCACCGACCAGGGCGTGCGCCGGCATCCGTATGTCGAGACGGTCACGCAGTCACTCGCCAAGGTGGGGATCGACTGCGCGATCTACGACCAGGTGAAGGTCGAGCCGACGGACCGATCCTTCCAGGACGCCGCGCGGTTCGCGACCGAGGGCAGGTTCGACGGCTTCGTCTCGGTGGGTGGCGGCTCGGCGATCGACACCTGCAAGGCGGCAAACCTCTACTCGACGTACCCTGCCGACTTCCTCGCATACGTGAACGCGCCGATCGGCGCGGGCCGCGCAGTGCCCGGCGCGGTAAAGCCGCACATTGCGTGCCCGACCACCTGCGGGACCGGCTCCGAGGTGACGGGCGTCGCGGTGTTCGACCTGACGTCGATGCACGTGAAAACCGGCATCAGCTCGAAGCTGCTCAAGCCGGCACTCGCGCTGGTCGATCCGACTGTGGCGCGCTCGCTGCCCGGCACCGTCGTCGCGGCGAGCGGGTTCGATGCGCTATCGCACGCGCTCGAGGCGTACACGTGCGTGCCCTACTCCCGCCGCACGAAAGCGCCGGACGCAAACCTTCGCCCGGTGTATCAGGGCGCGAACCCCTGGAGCGACGCCATTGGCACGGAGGCGCTGCGGCTCATCGGCAAGCACCTCGTGCGCGCGGTGCGCAACGCCGACGACGTCGAGGCGCGCACCGAGATGATGTACGCCGGCACTCTCGCGGGAATCGCGTTCGGCGGGGCGGGCTGCCACATCCCGCACGGCATGTCCTACGCGGTGGCGGGGCTCGTGCGCGAGTACCGGCCCCAGGACTACCCGCAGGAGAAAGCGATGGTCCCGCACGGCATGGCGGTGATCCTCAACGCGCCGGCGGTGTATCGATGGACCGCGCCGGGCTGCCCCGACCGGCATATTCACGGCGCGGAGTGCCTCGGTGCGGACGTGCGCGGCGCAACGCCCGCGGACGCGGGCGAGGTCGTTGCCGGGTGCATCATCGAGATGATGAAGGCGACGCTCTTTCCGAACGGGCTGACCTCGGTCGGCTTCGGCGCGGCCGACGCCGGCGCATTGGCGGAAGGCGCGTTCCCGCAGCAGCGGCTGCTCGCGAACTCGCCGCGTCCGGTGGCGAAAGCGGACCTCGCGAGCCTGTTCCTCGGGGCACTGCGCTATTGGTGATCGGCTGGCCGGTCTCGACCTGGCACTCGCGCGATTGCGCGGTGCCGACGACTCG
Source organism: uncultured beta proteobacterium (assembly GCA_963747775.1). Classification (GTDB taxonomy): domain Bacteria; phylum Pseudomonadota; class Gammaproteobacteria; order Burkholderiales; family SG8-39; genus JAGVSZ01. The sequence continues at coordinate 68,151 of CAVVGT010000005.1, read as the reverse complement.
CTCGTGCCCCAACGGAGCGCCGTCCAGGGGGCGGGGGCGTCCGTTTCGCTTATGCGCCTAGCCCACCAGTCATATTCCATTTGCACCGGCGGAGCGTATCTTTGGCAAGATTAGGCCGTATGCCACCGGCATCGGCGCACACCCCAGGAGCGAAGGAACCATGAAGCGAGCCGCATTCGTCGTCGCAACCCTGGCCGTCGGCGCCGTCGCCGTTGCTGCGGTGGTGTCGAAGGATCATCAGTCTTCCGGGGCGACGATGGTCGCCCAGGCGACCCCGCCCACTGCTGCGCCGCCGGCCGCGGCCACGGCGAAGCTCCCTGACAACCCCGGGTTCTACGCCGGCGAGGCGGGGATGTCGCCGTCCGAGCGTGCCGGGCGCGAGATCTGGTACAAGGCCACCGCCGGCAACGCGCGCTTCCACACCTACGTCTTCCAGCAGCGCATCGGCGTGCTGGTCGACTGGTACCGCGTGCTGCGCGCCGACCAGCGCGACGATCGTTTCGCGGCCTATGGCCTGATGAAGGATCCGGGCTGCTGCATGCCCGGCGCCGACGGCTGCCCGGCGAAGAGCCTCGACGAGACCTACGGCTTCGACTGGTGCCCGGGCGACGACGAGCTGCTGAAGTTCGTCGGGAAAGACGGCTACCGCGACCCGGCGTGCGACTTCCGCGACGCATCGGTGGACCCCAAGGACGTCCACGGCGCAAACAAGGACCAGCGCCAATCGCCCTGCGACCTCGCGTTCGGCACCTCGACCGGGGCGCTCGGCTATCGCAAGTTTCCCAACCCGCGCTTCGACCCCAAGCGCTGGCTTGAGGTCAACAAGTCGGCCGCGAGCTGGGACGGCTTTCGCGCGCCGGTCTCGACGCGGCCCGGCGAGGTCGGACGCCGCCTGGCGGACGGATCGATCGAGCCGCCCTTCCTGATCGGCACGTCCTGCGGCTCGTGTCACATCGCGTTCGATCCGCTCAACCCGCCGAAGGACCCCGCGAACCCGCAGTGGGAGAACCTTAAGGGCGCGATCGGCAACCAGTATCTGCGCATCTCCGAGCTGCTCGGCTCCGGAATGCCCTACGCGTCGCTCGAGTACCAGGTGTTCTCGCACGCGCGCCCCGGGACGTCCGACACTTCGGCGATCCCGACCGACCGCGTCAGCAACCCGGGCACCATCAACGCGCTCATCAACCTGCACCAGCGCCCGACGTTTCCCGACGAGGACGTCATCAAGTGGCGCAAGGTCGCGGCGTGTTCCGCGACGCCGGCCGCGGGCACGAAGTGCTGGTGCGAGCCCGGCCGCGACGGCAAGTGCTGGCTGCAGTCGCGCGCCAAGGAGACGGTGCACCACATCCTCAAGGGCGGCGAGGACTCGATCGGCGCGCTGGAGGCCATCCAGCGCGTGTACTTCAACATCGGCTCGTGCTCCGAGCAGTGCTGGGTCAACCACCTGACGGACCTGCGCCAGCTCGACCCGCAGGCGCGCAACTTCGGCCAGTCGCCGTTCGACATCGGCCAGTGCCGTCGCGACTGCCCCAACTTCCGCGCGATCGAGGACCGCCTGCCCGACATCGCCGCGTTCCTGTTCTCCAACGAGAACCACGCGACCGATCTCGCGGTCGCGCGCCACAACGAGCTGAAGGCGAAGGGCGCCAATGCCTCCTACACGCAGGACAACCTGGTCGCCGAGCTAGACCGGCAGTTCGGCGCCGACGCGGTCGCGCGCGGGCGCGAGGTGTTCGCGGCCACCTGCGCGCGCTGCCACTCGAGCGTCTCCGAGGCGCAGGGCGGCGCGTTCAAGAACCGCGACTTCCGCGCGCTCGACGAGAAGACCGGCCTGCGGCGCGACTGGCTCGGCAACGACCAGGCGACGCTCGTCAGCGGAGTCGGCACGTACCGCTGCCGCGCACTGCACTCGAACCACATGGCGCGGCCACGTGTGGCAGGAGTACGGTTCCGAGACGCTGCGGGCGCGCCCCGCCGACCCGAACGTGAAGGAGCCGGCCGACGGCGGGCGCAGCTACTACCGCAACCTCTCGCTCGTCAGCTTGTGGGCCCACGCGCCGTTCATGCACAACAACGCCATGGGACCGGAGATCTGTGGCCAGCCGAAGAACGCCGAGAACCAGTTCTACCGCTCGCCGTACGTCGACCGGCAGACGAAGGAAACCCTCCCGGCGGAGAAGGCCCCGGCCTGCTGGCCGTACGACCCGAGCGTCGACGGCCGGTTCAAGCTCTTCGTCACGTCGATGGAGGAGCTGCTGAACCCCGGCAAGCGCGTCCCGAAGATCACCCGCTTCGACGTCGACGTACCGCTGCCGGTGGGCCTGCGGACCGTGGAGGACGGCAAGGAGAAGCAGCTGGTCGGGATGACCGTCGTGCTGCCGAAGGGGATGAACTCCGCCAGCCTCGGGAACTTCGACCACAAGGCGTTCGTGCGCGACCTCCTCGAGCTGAAGCTGCGGCCCGACGCGCTGAGCGGCCGTCTCGCCAAGCAGTTCGGCGCCGACGAGGCGAAGGCGCTGGCCACCGAGCTGCAGTCGGTCGCGGCGGAGCTGCGCAAGGCCCCCGACCGGCCGATCGAGACGATGCGCCAGCACCGCAAGCTCGTCGAGTTCTACTCGAGCTGCACCGCCGACGTCGAGAACGACGGCCACACCTTCGGCGAGGATCTGCCCGAAACCGACAAGAAGGCCCTTATCGCCTTCCTCGCGACGCTGTGAACGAGGGAACTACCATGAGCTCGCCACGCCGCATCGCCTTCACACGCAGCATCACTGCGGGCCTCGCCGTGGGCCTCGCCACCACGCTCGCCGGCTGCGACGCCCTCAACAACCTGCTGCATCCGCCGCCGGACATCAAGTTCGCGCCAGCCGGGGAGGCCTACGCCACGAAACCCGACTTCGCGGCGGTCGAGCATGACTTTCCGCTGTCGACTGCGGAGCTCGCGAAGCTCACGCCCGACAACATCGTCAACTACAGCCAGGAGCAGCTCGACCAGATCTACGCGCGGCTCACCGCCGGCCCGATCCCCGACGGCCCCTTCGACGGCAACCTCGTGTTTCCGATGGGCGCGAGCGGCGACCGCCGCCTGACCGAGATCGTCGGCGGGCTGCCCGGCTTCGCGGTCGAGCTCAAGCTGCACCGCGTCGAGGAGCTCGGGCGCCTGCTGTGGAAGGGCAAGGTGTTCTACCGCGATGACCGGCTGCTGCGCAATCGCATCGAGGACCTCACCGTCCTGAAGCCGATCGTCGACAACCCGGATTCGGTGCCGAAGATCACCATCAACGGCAAGGACCAGTGGCTACTCTTCCCGGCGCGGCTGTACTGCGGGCAGAGCCTGCTCGACGGCCGCCGCGAGTCGATCATCATCGACTACTTCTTTTCCGACGGCCTGCCCGGCTATCGCGAGAAGCCCGACTTCCTCGCCGGACGGCACGGCGTCAAGGTGCGCGACGAGATCCGCATGGTCCGTCCCGGCTTCTACCTCGGCCGCGCCTACACGGGTCGAGTGTTCCTGCTCAACTTCACGCTCTACAACAAGGACATCGCCGAACGCGACGGCGCGGCGTTCCAGAAGGCCGGGACCGTCAAGGAAGACTGCTGGCCGGGCACGCAGGCGCGCCAGGTCGTCGCGACGAAATAGGGCACGATGCGCGGCGCGGTCATGGCGACGATCGCGACGGCCCTGCTCGCGTGCCCGCTCGCGCCGCGCGCCGCGGACGCGCCGGCGTGGGCCGTGAACCCCGCCGCGCCCGGGCCCGATGCGCCGCCTGCGGGGCGGTCGCTGTTCGATTTCGTGGTCACGCGCGAAGCCGACGGAAAACGCGTCTTCGACATCCCGTTCCCGTTCACGGCGCTGGTGCAGCGCGTCGCCGAGCGCGCCGGTTGCGCGGGCCGCGAGCCGTGCGTCAAGCAAGTGCTCATTCCGCTCGGGCGATCGCTCCAGCGCACCGCGGCCGCACCGGAGTTCTTCAGGCATCCGCGCGTGGTGGCGGCGATCGTCGGCGAGGCCACACGGGGAAGCGTGCTGCTCGCGAAGGACCGGATCTACCTCGGCTACCAGGAGAAGAGCGACCTGGTCGAGGTGATCAGCTACAACGAGGCGGCCGGCCGGTTCGAGTTTCAGATCGTGCGCGATTACCGCGCGGGCGGGGCGCGCGAGGTCGTGTACGCGCGCCGCGCGATGTGCGCCGCCTGCCACCAGAACCTCGCGCCGCTTTTCTCGCGACAGGTGTGGGAGGAGACGAACGCGAACCCGCGCGTCGCCGCGCGCCTCGCGCGCCCCGACGGCGATGGGGGACACGAGCGTGCGGCGTATCACGGCGTCCCCATCCAGCGCGGCGTCGACGTTCCGGACGCGATCGATGCCGCGACCGACCGCGCGAATCTGCTCGGCGTCTGGCAGCTACTGTGGCGCGTCGGCTGCGGCGACGGCGCAGCGGGCGCCCGGTGCCGCGGCGCGGCGCTCGTCGCCGCGCTCCAGTACCGGCTCACCGACGAGCGCGCGTTCGATGAGCGCTCGCCGATCTGGCGCGACGAGTTCCTGCCCGCATTCGGCCGCGCCTGGAGCGCCCAATGGCCGTCCGGGATCGCCATCCCGAACCCGGACGTTCCGAACCGCGACCCGCTGCCCCCCGAAGGCGCCCTGCGCCCCGCGGGGCTCGCGGCCGCGCATGTCCCGGCGGCGTTCGAGCCGCTCGCGCCGCGCGCGCCCCTCGAGGTGTGGGCCTCGCCCGGGGCGGACACCGCGCGCCGCCTCGTGGCCGGGCTCGCCGAGTTCGTCACCGCGGTCGACATCCGTGTGCTCGAGGGCCAGCTTGCGGCGCACGCCGGCCGCGAACGCCCGGTCGAGCGGCGCCGCGAAGCGCCGTGCGAGATCGCCTGGACCGGGTCGCGCGCGCGGTTCAAGTGCGTCGGTACCGGGGACACGCCGCTGCGCGTAGCCGGGCGCCTCGACCTCCGCGGCACGCGCGTCGCGGGCGGCGAAATCGGCGCGCTCGAGGTTGACGGCGCGCCGCCGCTCGAGCATCTCGATGTGGCGGCCGGCACGTTCGACGCCGGCGTGGGCCGCGCGGCGGTCACGCTCGGCAGCCGGGGCGCGAACGCGCGGCTCGCCGACGGTGCCGCGATCGCCGGCATCGCGCTCGCCTGGAAGCCGGCCGAGGCGCGTGCCCGGGGCGGCGTCCGCGAAGTGTCCGCGCGCACGACCGTCACCGCGATCGACGACTTCGCGCCGGTGCGGAGCGCCGTCGCCGCGCTCGCCAGCGAGCCGGGTGACGACGCACCGCTCGCCGCCCGGACGTTCAGCCGGGTGCGGGTGCTCTCGGCGCTCTTCGCGCAGCTCGGGGTCCCCGCGCGCGAGTGGTGCTGCGAGGACGCTTCACGCCTCCCACCGGCCGCGGTCGAAGCGCCGCAGCCGCCGATGCCCGTCGACGGCGCCGCGGCGCCGTTCGCCGCCTTCTATTCGCTGTGCGCGGGCTGCCACGCGACCGCGGAGCGCTCGCCGCCGAATTTCCTCGCCGGCCCGCCGGAGCGGGTCGTGGCGAGCGTGAAGCACTGCGCGCCGCGCATCTACGCGCGCCTCGCGTTGTGGGGCGCCCCGTCCGCGGCGCGGGACAAGACGCCGATGCCGCCGCCGCTTCCGTCGGCGCGCGGGGAGGCCTACGAGCCGGCGCCCGCAGTCGCCGGGCTCGAGCGCACCGCGTCCGAGCTCGTGCGCGCCGAGAGCGGCGCGGCGCCGCGGCTCGACCTGCTCCTCGCCGACGGCTACGAGCAGCTGCGGCCGTGCCTGCCGGGGTGAGGGGGGAAGGGAGATGACGCCGTGACGCCGCAGTCCCAGTTCATGGTGCTGGCACGGGTCACACCGGGTCGCGAGCGCAGCCTGCGGGAACTGCTGGACGCGATGAACTCGCAGCCGGGCATGGCCGACCCGGCGAACGCGGTCTTGCCGTTCGGGCAATTCGAGCGCCTGCATTTCGCCCGGCTGGCGGTGCTGGACGATCCGACGCTCGGCGACATTGAAGCGCACGGTGTCCCGCGCCCGAGCCTGCCGGTCTACCTTGCGTTTATCGTCAGCTGTGACGGGCCCGCCAGCGAGTGCATCGCAGACTTTGCGCAGCGCGCGGGCGCGGGCCTGCGCCGGATCTTCATGCACTGCGACGGCTTCGACGCGCAGGGCGACCTGCTCGCCTGGATGCAAGCGCATCAACGTCCGCTCGCTGCCAATTACATCAATTGGGTCGGTCGCACGGTGCGGCAGATCAAGGAGGAAGGCGCACTGCGACGTGCGCTCGCCGCGAAAGTGCCGCGCGCGCCGCTCGCATCGGCCGCGCAAGCCCAGCAGCTCCGGCGCGAGCTGATCGACTTCGTCGATGCCGAAGTAAGCGCCGGGAGGCTTGGCCTGACGCCGCCGGATCCGACGCCGCTGCGCTGGCAAATCGCAAAGCTCCTGCATCTCGTTGCGATTCCGCTTGTGGGCCTGATCCTGCTGCCGCTGCTGATCGTCCTGTCGCCGCTATTGATCTACATCCTGCGCACGAAAGAGAACGGCGACGCCGAAATCTGCCCGCCCCCGGACCGCGCGGTGCTGCTGGAATTGCAGCATCTGGAAGACCACGACGTGTCCAACCAGTACACGGCGATCGGCTCGGTCAAGCCGGGATGGTTCCGCCGCTGGCTCGTCACCGTGCTGCTGGTGCTGATCGACTACACCTGCCGCCATCTTTTCACGCGCGGCTTTCTCGCGCGCGTGCAGACGATCCATTTCGCGTTCTGGGCTTTTCTCGACGACAAGCGCCGGCTCGTCTTCACCAGCAACTACGACGGCGGTCACGAGGCCTACATGGACGACTTCATCAACAAGGTGGCCTGGGGCCTGAATCTCGCTTTCAGCCACGGCGTGGGCTGGCCGCGCACGCGTTGGCTGGTCGCGCGCGGCGCGCGCATCGAAAACAGGTTCAAGCACTACCAGCGCCGCCACCAGTTGCCGACCCAGGTCTGGTACAAGGCCTATCCGGGCCTCGCCCTGGTCGACCTCAAGCGCAACCAGCGCATCAGGGAAGGGCTGGAGCCGGTGAATGTGACCGATGCACAGGCGCAGGCCTGGTTGCGGCTGCTATGAACGCGACCCCGAGCGAGGGCAGATCGGTGGAACTGGACGACGTTCAGGGCCTGGTGCGGTTCGGATACAAGCACCTGACGGAAGCCTGTTTTCTCCTGCTGCGCGTCGAGGATCCGGCCGCTGCGCGCGCCTGGTTGGCGCGGGCCCCGGTAACGAGCGCAGTCAAGGCCGATTCGCCGCCCCAGACTGCGCTCCACGTCGCACTCACGAGCGAGGGACTGCGTGCGTTGGAGGTCGCTCCTGACCTCTGTGCGGCGTTCTCAGCCGAATTTGTCGCCGGCATGGCGAGCGACGGCACACGCGCACGCCGTTTGGGAGATGTCGGCGCCAGCGACCCCGGAAAGTGGCGATGGGGCGTCGGCGAGCGGGTGCCGCACGTCGCCGTGCTCCTCTACGCGAGGCCCGGGCGGCTGGCGGCGTGGGAGCAGGAGATCGAAGCGCAATACGCGGCCGGCTTCGTGCGCATCGGACGCCTGTCGACGTCCGACATGCGGGGCGTGGAACCGTTCGGATTTGCCGACGGCATTTCACAACCGGAAGTCGATTGGGAACGCAAGCGCCCGGTGCGCGACCGGGACCAGCTCGAGTACGGCAACGTAACCTGTCTCGGCGAGTTCCTGCTCGGCTATCCCAACGAGTACGGGCTCTACACGCCGCGTCCGCTGCTGGCCCCACAGCGTGACCCGGGTGCTCTGCTGCCGAGGGCCGAGGACGCGCCGGACCAGGCCGACCTCGGACGCAACGGCTGCTATCTCGTGCTGCGCCAGCTGCGGCAGGACGTGCAGGGCTTCTGGCGCGAACTGGACCGGCAAGCGCAAGGCGATGCGGACTTGCGCGAGCGACTGGCCGCGGCGATGGTCGGCCGAAAGAAAGATGGCGAGCCCCTTGCGGCGCCAAGCGGGGAATCGGTCGCTGGCGGCGCTTCAACGCAGCAATCGACATTGAACGACTTCACCTACCAGGCCGATCCGCGGGGCCTGCGCTGCCCATTGGGCGCTCACATTCGACGGACCAATCCGCGTAACGCGGATTTGCCGCCCGGTGGGCGCGGAATCCTGTCGCGTCTGTGGCGCATGCTGGGATTCAACACGGCGGCACTGGAGCGGGACCTGGTCGCATCCACACGCTTTCATCGCCTGCTTCGCCGCGGACGGGCATTCGGTGCAGGCGTGGTGCCGGCGCGGTCTGCCACGGAATCCTCGTCCGGCGCGGATACCGGGATCCATTTCATCTGCCTCGCGGCCAACATCAAGCGCCAGTTCGAGTTCGTGCAAAGCGCGTGGTTGATCGGGAGCAAATTTGCCGGGCTCACCGAAAGCGATCCATTGCTGGGCCACCGATTGCCGGACCCGGGGGATTCGCCCACCGACGGCTTCTCGATTCCGCAAGCCGATGGTCCGGATCGTCGGTTGAACGGCCTGCCGCAGTTCGTCACCGTGCTGGGTGGCGCCTACTTTTTCCTGCCCGGTATTCGCGCCTTGCGTTACCTCGCCACGACGCGCTGAAAGGGGTCGCGATGCAAAGGAACGTGTTGGGCTCAATGACGAGCCGCCCGGCGCCGCCGGCCGAAACCGGCTCGGTGCTCCTCAACTGGATCAGCGACACGTCACTGCGACTGCTGCAACTGCAGCGGCGCATCGATCCCTGGATGCGTCCGCCCTTCGATGCGGTGCTGCGCGACCCGATCGCGCGCCTGACCACCGCGTTGATCAACTGGCGGCGCCCGAACGAGGGACTGAAGATCGCCGAGGAACGGGTGCAGCCGGACGAAGAGGCGTCGCTCCAATCGATCATCGATACCTTCCGGGCGCAGATGCGCGGGCTCTGGAAGCCGGGCGGATTCGAACGCGGCGGAAACACCAAGACCCACGGCATCGTGCGGGCGGAGTTCATCGTCCACGACGGCCTGCCGCCGCGGTTCCGGCACGGCATCTACGCGCAACCCAAGACCTATCGCGCATGGGTGCGCTTTTCCGGACCCGGGCCGTACGTGACGCCGGACATCGACGACGTGGGTTTCATGAGCATCAGCATCAAGCTGATGGGAGTCCCCGGCGACAAGCTGATGGACGAGGAGAAGTTCACGCAGGACATGTTCGGCGTGTCCACGCCCACTTTCGTGACGCCGGACACGAGCGCGAACGCCCAGTTGCAGCGTGAGAGCCTGAAGAACGCATCGCTCTTCTACTTCCTGAACTTCCACCGCCCGCACGTGCTGGATTTCATCATGCAGGGACTGTGGATCAAGACCCAGAGCAGTCCGTTCGAGGCGCCGTACTTCAGTTGCGTGCCGTATCTGCTGGGAGAAGGGCAGGCGATGCAATATTCGGTATGGCCGAAGTCGAGCAAGAAGACACCGATCCCGCGCCTGCCGCTGCGGCCGCCCGATGACTACCTGCGCAAAGCGATGGTCGCCGCGCTCGATCAAGGCGATGTCGAGCTCGACGTGCGCCTGCAGCTGCAGACCGATCCTCAGCGGATGCCGATCGAGAACAACGCCGTACTGTGGCCGGAACGGCTGTCGCCCCGCGTCTCGGTGGCCACCTTGCGCATTCCGCAGCAGAAATTCGATTCGCCGGCGCAGATCGCGTTCGCGCGACGGCTTTCCTACAACCCGTGGCACTGCGTCGCCGAGCATCGCCCGCTCGGCAACCAAAGCCGGGCCCGGAAGCGCATGTACTTCGAGTTGTCGAAGTATCGGCACGACATGAACGGTGTGCCGCACTACGAGCCGAATGGGGATGAAACGTTTGACTAGACGCGCCCGCAGCCTTAACGCGCTGGGCGCCAACTCGAACCGCGGCCACGCGTTCGGCGTCGACCTGCCCGAGGGCGACAAAGATGCGCTGCTCGATTACCTGAAGTCGCTTTGACCGGCGGCGCGGTCGTGCCTCGCATCTTCCTCAGCTACGCCAGCGAGGACCGCGACCGCGCGCGCGAGATCGCGGCCGATCTCGAGGCGCTGGGGTGGGCGGTGTGGTGGGACCACAAGCTGCAGGCCGGCAAGACCTTCGCCGGCGTCATCGAGTCCGAGATCAAGAAGTCGGACTGCGTCCTGGTGCTGTGGTCGAAAGCCTCGATCACCTCGCGCTGGGTCCGCGACGAGGCGAACGAAGGGCTCGAGCGCGGCATCCTCGTGCCGGTGCTGATCGACGCGGTCGAGCCGCCCATGGGCTTTCGCAGTATCCACGCCGCCAACCTCGTCGGCTACCACGGCGACCAGACCTCGCCCGGCTTCCGCCAGCTCGTCTCCGACCTGAGGGCGTTGCTCACGCCCGGGGTCACGCCGCCGCAGACGCTGGCGGCGATCCGCGTCGAGCGCGGCACGGCGGGCGCCGACTGGCGGATGTGGTTGCGCCGGCTCGTTCCGGCCGTCCTCGGCGTTGCAATCGTCGCCGCCGGCACCTTCGGGGTCATGCGCTACTTCGACGACGTCGACCGCCGCGCCGTCGAGCTGGACTCGCGGCAGAGAGCATTCGACGAGGCGCGCCGCCGCACCGAGGAGACGGCCGCAAAGCGCCAGGCCGAGCTCGATGCGAAGCAACGGAGCATCGACGAGAAGGCTCGGGCGACGGAGGCCGAGTCCGCGCGCCGCGCGCAGGAGGAAGACCAGCGTCGGGAAGACCAGCGGCGCATCGCGCAGGCCGAGTCCGAGCGCGCGCGCGCCGCCGCGGAGGCCGCGCGGAAGGCCGACGAGGAGAAGCGGCGGCAGGCGCCCAAGGCGCAGCCGAAACCGGTCGCGCCGCCCGCACCGCAGGCCGCCATCGCGCCGCCCGCCCCCGCGCCCGCGGCACCGGCCGCGGAGGCCCAGAAGCCTCCGGCCGCCGAGCCTGCACCGCCGAAGGTCGCCGTCGCGGCGCGCCCGCCGCTGATGCCCGCGCCGGGCGACACCTGGACCTATCGCTACGTCGACGGCTTCCGCCGTGCCGAGGTCGCCCGGATGACCTACCGGGTCGACACGGTGAGCGAGGCCGGCGTCGGCGAATTGCTGCGCGTGTCGAACCGCCCCGACTACCAGAGCCGAATCGTGGTCGCGCGCGAGCCACGCTTTTCCGGCCACTCTGGTCTCGAATACGCGCCGCCCGATCTCGCGCCCTACCTGCAGGCGTTCTACCGACTCGACGACGGCGCGTCGCTGCCCACGGTGAAGCGCCAGCTCTCCTCCGATGCCACCATCGAGATGGCGATGCGGATCGCGGGGCGCGAGCAGGTGACCGTGCCGGCCGGCACGTTCGATGCGATCAAGGTCGTGGCCGAAGGGCGCGGGAGCACGTTCATCAACCGCATCCCGCTGCACTCGATCGTCACCCTCTGGTATGCGCCCGCGGCGAAGCGCTTCGTCAAGGTCGACGCGCGCACCTACGAGCGCAACGTGCCGCAGGAGCTCGCCACCTTCGAGCTCGTGGATTTCACGCTCGCCCGATGAGCGCGACGACGGACCCCACGACGCTCGCGATCACGGGCGAACTGCCGTCGGTGCTGCTCGGCGGCGCGCTCCTCGCGCTTCCCGTCTCGCTGCTGCTGCTGCGGCTGTACCGCCGCGCGGTGCTGCGGTCGATGAACACCGCCGCGCGCGGCGGGGACGCGACGGCTAAAGTGCGCACGGCGGCGGCGGGACCGGCCAACGCGCTGAAGATCGCGTTCGCCGACGCACGCTCCGCCGCGGATGAAGCACCCGGGATCCGGGACGTGATGCGCGGACCCTGGCACGCCGCGGCCATCTACGGTCTCGGCGGGGCGGCGTACGCCTGCGTGATGTCGGTGCCGTGGACCGTTTTCACCGTCGACGCAGGCGTCGGGCCGGTGAAGCTCGCGACGTTCTTCTGGACTTTCCTTTGGCCGGCGGTCATCGCGGCCGGAATCGTGGCCGGCACGACGCGCGCAGCGCGCCTCAAGCTGCTCGGCGCATACGGCGGCGTGTTCGCGCTGCTTGCGGCCATCGCGCTCGCGCGCAGCCCGGATCTCCGTTGGTACGATCCGGCGGTCTTCTGGGTCATCACCAACGGCGCGGAGACTGCGCTGCTCTTTCTCTTTCTTGCCCGTCCGATCCGCGCCGTCGGACCCCTGGTCGTGACCTTCGCCGTTCTGGCCCTGGGCGGCAGCTTGCTCGCGCTCAAAGTGGTGGGCGCAAGCGACGACCGGATGCGCGCGGCGGTCGAGGCCGGCGCGCTCCTCGGCCTCGGCGGCACGGAGATCTTCGTGTACACGCTCGTGTCCGGCTTCGCGCTCTTCGCCCTCGGCGGCTGGATCGTGCTGCGCCGGCTCGGGCGGCGCTACCAGCGCAAGCGGCTCTCCGACCAATCGCTCACGATCGATACGGTGTTCCTGTTCTTCGGCATCAGCCAGTCCGTCGCCTTCGCCTTCGAAGGCGCGACCTGGGCGGCGACGGGGCTCGCCGCGTTCCTCGCCTACAAGCTCGCGACGATCGTCGCCTTCGCATTGCTGCGGCGCCGCCCGGCGCCGGCACCACGCCGGCTTCTGCTGCTTCGCGTTTTCGCGCTCGGCAGCCGCTCGGAACGGTTCTTCGACGTGCTGCGCGCGCACTGGCTGCGCCTCGGGAGCGTGTCGATGATCGCCGGCCCGGATCTCGTCACGAGCACCGTGGAGCCGCACGAGTTCCTCGAGTTCGCGAGCGGCGAGCTCGCCGGGCGCTTCGTCACCGGCCGCCCCGACCTCGAGCGGCGGATCGCGGCGATCGACCAGGAGCGCGACCCCGACGGCCGCTATCGCGTGAACGAGTTCTTCTGCCACGCCGACACCTGGCAGATGACGATGCACCGGCTCGTCGAGGAGAGCGACGTCGTCCTGATGGACCTGCGCAGCTTCGCGCCCGCCAACCGCGGCTGCGTGTATGAGCTCGGCGAGCTGCTCCAGGCGATCGAGCTCGCACGCGTGGTATTCGTGGTCGACGGCACCACCGATCGCGGTTTCCTCGAGGCGACGCTGCGCGTGCTCTGGTCGGCGGTCGGGCCCGGCACGCCCAACCGCCGCTCGCCGGCGCCGACCGCGCGCCTGCTCGCGGTGGAGCGCAGCACCGCCGCCGAGATCCGCGGCCTGATGGCGACGCTGCTCGACGCGGTCGCGCCGCGCCCGGCGCGCGCTGCCGACGCGGCGACTCCGGCGCCGCACGCGGCGTCCGGCCGTTAGCTGCCTACAGCTTCCGGGTGTCGATCCAGGTGACCCGCCCGGTCCGGCGCTTGACCTCGTTGTACATGTGCGCGGTCCCGCCGGGGCCATCGCCGCCGCCGCCGTTCCACAGGCAGACGAAGCGCACCTTGTCCACGCCCCATGCGAGCGCGGTGTACAGCAGCCACAGGTTGCAGCGCTCGTACGCGCTGGCGCCCTTCGGCAGCGGCCCCAGCTCGGCCGGCATGATCGCGCGGCGCGTCCTTCAGTTGCGCCTTGACCGCGAAGTAGCGCTCGCGCCAGCGCTCGCCGTCCTTGGACGCCAGCAGGGACTCCTCGATGAACTTGGGTTCCTCGAAGGGGAACAGCAGCATGCAGCGCACGCCGCGCTGCAGGCAGGCTTCGACGAACAGCAGGTCGCCGCCGGCCGCGCCTTGCGTCAGGGCGAGGTCGCCCGCGCCCGCACCGAGCTGATCGAGCGCCGCGGCGATCTTCTGCGCGGCGACCGGCTCCTTGTCGGCCGGAAAGCGCGGCATCGCGCGGTCCGGGCGCGTCGACCATGTGGCCGGAGAACAGGAGCACCTGCCGCGGCAGGAACGGCGGGTTCGCGCGAGCGATTTCGCGCTCCACGATCTCCAGCGCCGCGCCGGTTTCATCGGGGCGAAACTCCAGGTCGCGCAACAGCTTCAACGTCTGGAGCGTGGAATCGAGCGCGAACCAGTCGCGATTGGCCGCGGCCACCGCGGCGCGGAACTCGCGGATCACGGCTTCCTTCGGATTCACGAGCAGGCAGAGCTCCGCGTAGCTCGCGCGCGCCCAGTAGTCCTTGGGGTCGCGCTTCTGAGCGGTCAGGCTGGCCCAGAGCACGCCGCCGATCAGGTTGTCGACGACGGTCGCGTCCGGTGCGCCCCCCAGGTGCTTTTGCAGCACGTGCAGCGTGAGGGAGTTGATGCCGGAAAAGTAGTGGCTTGGATCGGTGATGAAGGCCTTGTGGTACGGCTCGATCGCCTCCCGCAGGCTCGCCTCCTCGGCCGCGGCCGCAGCCCGCATCTGCGCCGGCGTGTCGCCGGCGCGCCGCCAGCGGCTGATCCAGTCGTCCTTCTCGACGCGGCCGGCCAACGCCCAGGCCTCGGCGTCCCGCGGATAGTCATCGGTCAGCTGGCGCGTCCACTCGCGCGCTTCCTCGTAACGGCCGAGGCGGCCGAGGCACACCGCCTTCTTCTCGCGGCTCGGCTTGTCGTCGGGGTCGATCGCCAGCGCGGCCTCGAACTGCTCCAGGGCAAAATCGAACTGCCTCAGTTTGAGCAGGCCGTTCGCCGCGGCGCGCTTGGCCTCCAGCCACAGCGCGCGGGTGGGCGTCTCATCCGCAAGCACCAGGATGTCGCCCGGCCGGTTCTTCTGCCGCGCGATCTCCATGCGACTGCGCCACGCTTCATAGGCCTGGCTGAACTCGTTTCGCTCGGCGAGCAGCAGCTCCCGCCACGTGGGCTCGCGCAGGTGATCGAGCAGCGCATAGACGGGGCTGACCGGCCGCGCGGTGGCCGCCTCCAGCGTGGCGCGCGCCATGGCGGCCAGCACGTCGCGATCGGCCTGCACGTGCGCGGCGTCGGGCGCGCCGTCCTTCAGCCGGTAGTTCAGCTTGCGGTCGGTGTAGATGTCGAACGGCTGGGTCGGACGCGGCCCTTGCACGAGCACCACGCCCCGTGCGCGCAGCGCGTGGCGCACGCCGAGCTCGTACCAGACGTTGGGGTTGTTCAGCGTCAAATCGGCGACCACCAGGTCGGCGACCAGCAGCTCCTGGAACATGTCGATGCGGATGTCGCCGGCGCGGAGCTCCTCATCGGCCCGGAACACCTCCCAGCCCGCCGCCTCCAGCGCGGGCTTGATCAGTTCCGCGTACACCCGGTCGAAATCGATCGGCTGCCCGTCGTGGCCGGGCTTGGTGCCGAACGGCATGGCGATGAAGGCGTGCGGCTTCATGCGCGGCCCGCGCCTCAGATGTCGATGTTCTTCACGTAGTCCGCAATGAAGGGCTGCACGCGGCCGGCAAGGGCGTCCTTCGCCGAGTTCAGGCGCTCCATGCTGACGGCCAGCTTGGCCGAGGCCTTCTTCACCTCGGCGCTCTGCGCGGAGGTCTTGAAGAACAGCACCTGCGTGATGGTCCGGTCCGCCTGGATGCCGAAGCAGAGGAGCGAGATCTCCGGGGATCCCTGCGCGTCGGCATCGACGTAGCTCACTTGGAACTTCGCGCCGCGCGCGTGCTGGCTCGACTGGTCGAAGAGCGTGATCCAGGGGGAGCTCGAATCCATATTCTGGAGACCGTTCAGCACCGCGATCACGATCGAGGCGGCCGCGGCCTGCGGCCCGAGCAGCAGCGCGAGCACCGGGATGATCTCCTTGTGCACCCAGGCGTCCTGGTCGCTCACCTGCTGCGCCTGGAAATCGAGGTCCCGGACCTGCCAGCCGATGTTCTGGAGCACCTCGATGTACTTGTCGTACCAGCGGAAGACGTCCTCCGTCTGGGTGGTGACCTTGTTGGCGGCGAGCTGCGCGAGCAGGATGCTGTCGGCGATGGCGCCGCGCACGCCGGCCGGCACCGCAGGGGTGAACTCCGCGAGCTGCGCACCGACGGCGACCGCCTCGCGCTGGTCCGAAAACGCCATCGCGGTCACCGCCTCGAATGCGGGCGGCGCAAAGGGAAGGTCCAGCTTCAGGACGTAGTCGCGCGCGGATGCTGCCAAAGTCTTTCTCATCGTTTGCCCTCCAGGGTTTTCACCGTCGGGAGACACGGTCTCCCGGCTCCATCCGGACCGCGGCCGCCGGCAGCCGTGCGACGTTCCCGGCGCCGCCGGGGTCTATGCAGTTTGGTCGACTGGCCAAGGAATGCCGCGTGCCCTACAGTGTGCGCCGACAGTCGGGCCGACGTTGCCGGCCGCGCTCGAGGCCGGGCCGGGCGGCGGAACGCGGTCCGCATGAACAGGAGAACGCCATGCCGTCCCCCGCCTTCGAGCGCTCGCTGCCCTTCATTCTGCGGTGGGAGGGCGGTTTTGTAGATCATCCCGCCGATCCGGGCGGACGGACGAACAAGGGCGTGACGCAGAAGGTCTACGATGCGTGGCGCGCGCGGCAGCAATTCGCCCGGCGGGACGTCAAGCTGATCGAGGACCGCGAAGTGCAGGCGATCTACGAGAGCGGCTATTGGCTGCCGCCGCGATGCGATCTCCTGCGGCAGCAACTCGATCTCGTGCAGTTCGATACCGCGGTCAACATGGGGGTCGGGCGCGCAGTGCGGTTCCTGCAGTCGGCGGTCGGATGCGGCGTGGACGGCGACTTCGGGCCGCAGACGGAGCGAGCGGCCGCAGCCTGCGACATCGGCCGGGGAATCGCGGCCTACTGCGACGCGCGCGAGGCCTATTACCGTCGTCTCGCCCGGCAGAACCCGGACCTCGCGGTCTTCCTGAAAGGCTGGATGAACCGGCTCAACGCGCTGCGCAAGGAGGTCGGCCTCCCCGGGTACGAGGCAGCCATCCCGCTGGACTTCGGCGCGACCGGCTACGTCGCGAGGATTCCAGACCTGGGCGAAGACCCGACCTACGACTTCTAGGAATCGGCCCGTCGCCGCCCGAAGACCGACTGCTTCGACACCCACGAGGGGAAGCGCACCATGCCGCACGTCACCTTCATTCACGGAATCGCGAACAAGCCGCCGGCGGACGATCTCCTGCGCATCTGGCGGGACGCCCTGGCGGAGGCCGCCGAGCCGCTGCCCTTGGGCGATCTCGGCGTGAGCAGCTCGCTGGTCTACTGGGCCGATCTCCTCTACGCGAAGCCGGAGGACGACCTCACGGCCTACGAAGGCGTGCTCGAGAACAGCGCCGCGGCGATCGATGGCGGCGGGAACGCCTCGCCCCCCCGGCCGCAGAGCGCGGAGGAGGCGGCGTTCATCGCGGCCCTGCGCGCGAAAATGACGACGCTCTCGGACGCGGAGCTCGAGACCGCCGCGCCCGTCCCCGCGCCCGCAGCGCCGCAAGGTGCGCTCGAGCGCGTGCCGCTGCCCTGGTTCATCAAGAAACGCGTCCTCGAAGCGTACTTGAGCGACGTGCATCATTACCTGTTCGACGTGGAGTTCGCACCGCCGGGCCGCACCCCCGCGGTGCGCATCCAGCAGACGATCCGGCGGCGTTTTGCGGACGCGGTCTGCGCGCCCGCAGTCACCCGACCGCACATCGTCGTCTCCCACAGCATGGGCACGGTCATCGCCTACGACTGCCTCAAGCGAGTCACCGATTGCGCGGCGGTGGACGGATTCATCACGCTCGGCAGCCCGCTCGGCCTCGACGAGATCCAGGACAAGCTGCAGCCGGGCTGGAGTCGCGCGGACGGGTTCCCGCACGAGCGGGTCGCCGGCGACTGGGTCAACCTGTTCGACCGGCTGGATCCCGTCTGCGGGTTCGACCCCATACTCGCGAGCGACTACCGCAAAGGCGGCAAGTCGGCGGTCGAGGACATCGCGGTCCAGAACGACGGCGCGTGGCGGCACTCGATCACGAAGTACCTGCGCCAGAAGAGTTTCGCCAGCACGCTGCGGCGAATGCTCCGCTTCTGAGGCCGGGCGCAATGAGCGCCGAGCCGACCGTCGACGAGCTGCGCGAGCGCGCGAAAGACGCGCTGCAGCACCTGCGCGGGCTGGGGAGCGTCGAGGATCTCGCCGGCGCCAAGCGGCTCGTCGAGGCGCTGCGCAACGTCCGCGACTACGAGATCATGGGTCAGGTCGCCGAGGCAGTGAGCCGGCGGGACCCGAAGGACGCGAAGAACCGCCGCCTCTACGCGCAGTACCTGATCGACACCGGCAAGGCCACCGCGGCGATCGATCTCCTGCGGCCGCTCGCCCAGCGGCTGCCGAAGACCGACCCCGAGGCGGCCGAGGCGACGGGCCTGCTCGGCCGCGCCTACAAGCAGATCTTCTTCGATGCCGGCGACAAGACGAGCGCGGGCGCGCGCGAGGCGCTGAAGCAGGCGATCGTCGCGTATCGCAAGCCGTTCGAGGAGCATGCCGCGAACACGTGGCACGGCGTGAACCTCATCGCGCTGCTCACCCGCGCCCGCGGGCTGGGCCTGCGCCTCGCCGCGGACCTTCAGCCCCGCGACATCGCGCAGCAGGTGATTGCGACGCTCGAGGCGACGCCCAGAGAGCAGCGCGACGAGTGGTATCTGCCGACGCTGGCCGAAGCCTCGCTGGGTCTGGGCGACTGGGACGCGGTCGAGCGCAACGTCCGGGCGTATGCGGCTGCAGACGACGCCAAGGCGTTTCAGATCGCGAGCACCGTACGACAGTTCACCGGTGTGTGGGACCTGGAACAGACCGATGACCGTGGCCGGGGCCTCGTCAACATCCTGCGTGCGCGACTCATGGCGCTGCCGGGCGGCGGACTGGAGCTCGGGCGTGCGGAGCTGCAGCGCTTGCGGACAGCGCCGGCGCCGGACCGATCGCAGCTCGAGGCGGTGCTCGGCACGGAGGGGCCGCAGACGTACCGCTGGTGGAAGACCGGGCTCGACCGCGCGCTCGCCGTCGCCGCGATCCGCCCGCAACTCGGCAGCCGGATCGGCACGGGGTTTCTGGTGCGCGCCGGCGACCTCGGCCGGGAGCCCAGGGACGAGCTGCTGGTCCTGACCAATTTCCACGTCGTCAACGAGCATGGCGCGAGCCCGGGGATCCAGCCCGACGCGGCGGAGGTCGTCTTCGAAGCCGCCGGTGCGGACCGCGCCTATGCCGTCGGCGAGCTCCTCTGGAGCTCGCCGCCCGATCGCCATGACGCGAGCCTGCTGCGCATGAAAACCCCGGTGACGGGGATCGAGCCGCTGCCGGTCGCCGCCGCGCTGCCGGTGGTGGAATCGACGGCACGCGTCTACATCATCGGCCATCCGGGCGGACGCGACCTCGCGTTCTCGTTCCAGGACAACGAGCTCCTCGATCACGAGGGCCCGCCGGCGGGCAAGCCGCAGATCCCGGACGTCTGGCGCCTCCACTACCGCGCACCCACCGAAGGCGGAAGCTCGGGCAGCCCCGTGTTCAACGCCAAGCTCTGGGAGGTGATCGCGCTCCACCACAAGGGCGGCAAGATGGGCATGCCGCGGCTGAACGGCAAGGACGGCACGTACGCCGCGAACGAAGGAATCTCGATCCGGTCGATTGCCGCAGCGTTGAAGAGTTGACGTCGAAGCGCCCCGCGAACGGTGTCGCGACCGCCCGCCGGGTGCTCGCGGGCACACTATGCCGTCCGCATACTAGGCTATGCTGCCTATCGCTGAGCGCCATGAATCTTTGCAACAATCGGCGCTAGCGGGGGAGGCCATGGCAAGGATCTATCTCTCTTCGACGTTCCAGGACCTGAAGGACCACCGCGAGGAGGTCGCGAGGAGCCTGCGCCAGCTCCGACACGAGGTCGTCGGCATGGAGGAGTACGTCGCCGACGGCTCGCGCCCCCTGGCGAAATGCCTACGCGACATCGCCGGCGACTCCGCGCAGAACCTGCCGCCGTGCGACCTCTACGTCGGCATCTTCGCGAAGCGCTACGGCTACGTGCCGGACGAGGCGGCGAACCCGCAAAAGTGGTCGATCACCGAGGCCGAGTACCGTACCGCGCTCGGCGCGCTCGGCGCCGAGCAGTGTCTGATCTTCCTCCTCGACCCCAAGACCCCGTGGGCCGAGGAGTTCATGGACATCGCGACCGGCGAGAACGGCGCCGGCGCGAAGATCAAGGCGCTGCGCGAGGAGCTGGGCAAGGCGCACACGGTGAGTTTCTTCAAGGGGCCGACCGAGCTCGCGGGCCTGGTCGCGAACGCGGTCTCGCTGTGGACGCAGCGCGGCGCACCCCCACCGAAGCCACCGGTCTCGGCCGCAGCGCCTGCGCGGCTCCAGCGCGAGGTCACGTTTGGCGCGGCGCTCGCCTATGCGCCGGGCCTCGACCAGGACGCGGCGGGGGCCTTCGCCGACGAGCTCAAGAAGACCGGGCTGAGCGCGCTGCTCGCCCCCGAGGCGCTGTTCGCGGAGACCGAGGCGGAGTTTTCCGACCTCGAGCAGCTCGCGATCCAGTGCCACTCCGCGCTCGTCTGGCTCAGCCCCGCCGGCCTCGAGCAGCTCGCCTCCCGTCCCGCCGAGGTCGCCCGCGCGCTGGAGGTGCTGGAGACTCGCACCGGCTGGCTGGTCGGCCTGCTCGCCGGGGTGAAGCCCGACGCGCTGCCGCCCGCGTGGCCCTTTACCAAGCTCATCGACGTGACGGCCGGTGGCGCGGCGAACCAGGTCGTCGCCACGATGGCCGGACGGCCGACGCAGCCCGGGCTGCCGACTGTCGGCGTGCCCTGCGTCGTGATCGCGATGACGCGCGACGAAGCCGTCGCGCTGCTCGAGCACAGCGACGCGCTCCAGGGCGAGCTCGGGCCGGACCGCTACAAGCAATTCATGGAGCTCAAGGCCGCACTCGAGCGCGCCGGCGGACCGGACGCGCGCTACGGCGCGGGTCGCCGCCAGTGGAAGCCGTTCGGCGGCACCACCGTGCGCGACATCGGCGCCGACATCGCCAAACGGCTGAACGGGCGGCGCGTGGCCGGCAGCGCGCAGCGGCGCCAGATCAAGCTCCAGTACTACCCGTTCGACGCCTGGCTCGATCGCGCGCATCCCGAGCTGCGGCCCATCTACCAGCAAATCGCGCTCACCGGGTGCGTTGCGCTCGTAGACGAGCTGTCGCTCTTCCACAGCGCGATCGCGGAGGCGTGCGCGTCCTTCGTCGCCATGGGCCAGGTCGCGATCGTGACCGTGTCCCCGCTCGACGATAGCGGCTCGCCCGTGAACCAGCTGCTCGAGACGCGGACCCGCAAGCAGCTCTCCGGCGCGTTCGACCGCTTCGAGCTCGATCTCGACCCGGCGTGCGAGTTCGGCGTCGGCGAGGAGCGCCGCCTGCGGCGCTGGCTGCACGCGAGCCTGCCCGGCACGCTCGACATCCTCACGCGGCCGCGCGCCGACCCGTCCAAGCTCGAGCGCTTCGAGAACATCGTCGGCCCGGATCGCCGCCGCGGGGTGAGCAGTCTGATCTACCAGCACGCGACGAACAAGTGATCGTCACGTTCTACTCGTACAAGGGCGGCGTCGGCCGCTCGATGGCGATGGCGAACGTCGCGGACATCCTCGCCCGGCGCGGCGCGCGCGTGCTCATGATCGACTTCGATCTCGAAGCGCCCGGGCTGGAGCAGTACTTCCAGATCCATCAGCCGAGCGCGCGCCGTCACGCCGGCCTCCTCGACCTGCTGCTCGAGTTCAAGCACGCGATGTCGGTCGGTTCGGGCGAGGCTGCGAGCGCGGACTTCCGCGACGTGCGCCGGTTCATCCTGCCGGTGTACGAGCGACTGCCCGGAGACGGCTGCCTCGACCTCATGCCGGCGGGCGAACGCGAGGACCCGGCGCAGCTGGAGCACTACGCGCTCAACGTGCGCAGCTTCGACTGGCAGGATTTCTACTTCAACTGGGAAGGCGAGCTCTTCTTCGAGTGGCTGCGCGGCCAGCTCGTCCCGGAGCGCTACGACCTCGTGCTGGTCGACAGCCGCACCGGCGTCACCGAGATGGGCGGCATCTGCGCCTACCAGCTCGGCGACGTGATCGTCATGATGTGTGCGGCGAACCACCAGAACGTGCGCGGCACGCAGAACGTCGCTGCGGACTTCCTCTCGCCGCAGGTGCTTGCGCTGCGGCAGAGCCGTCCGCCGCAGATCGTGGTCGTCCCGGCCCGCATCGAGCAGCGCCGGCGGGAGCTGCTCGACGAGTTCATGGCCCGCTTCGCGGCGACCTTCGGCGACAGCGTGCCGGAGGCGCTGCGCGCGCGAGGCATCGGCTTCGCCGACCTGCTCGTGCCCTACGAGCCCCAGTATGCGTTCGACGAGCGCATCCTCGCCGATCCCGCCAACGTGGCGCAGCGGGAGCGCATCGCCACCGCATTCCACCGCCTCGCCGACGCATTGACCTATCTCGCCGCACCCGGGACCCGGCTCGCCGCGCTCGCGCAAGACGCCGGCGACACCCCGCCGCAGGTCGCGGCCCAGTACGACCTCACGGCGCGATACGCCAGTTACGACGCATACATCGTGACCGCGACCGCGGACAGCGCTGCCGCCGAGGCGTTCGCGGCGGCGCTGAAGCGCGCCGATCTGCGCGCCTTCGTGGACGAGCTGGACGCGGTGCCGCCGCCCGAGTGGCAGCGCCGCAGCGAGCAGCAGCTTTTCCATTCCAGGGCGCTCGTCGTCTTCATCGGACCGGGCGGCCTCACGCCGGCGCAATCGGAGGGACTCCAACACGTGGTCGCGGCAGTGCGTGCGAGCCGCAATTTCGTGACGTTCAAGGTGCTGCTGCCGAGCGCGAGCCCGGCACCGACGCCAGGGCTCGGCGAGGAGATCCTCGACCTGCGCGAAGGCGCATCGGCGAACCAGCTCGACCCGCTCGTCGCGCGCATCGCCGCGCTCGCGCCCGCGCGGCCGGAGCCGACAGTCGAAGGCGCGCCGCCCGAGGGCGTCGATCAGGAGCACACGCTGACCTGGACGACCCGCGGGACCGCGGTGGCGGTCAGCAGCCCCTTCCGGCCGCTGGAGCGGTTCCAGGAGCACGACGCTGCATTCTTCTTCGGACGCAACGAGCTGCGCGCGCGGCTGCTCGACCACCTGCGCTCCCGAACACGCGTCTGGGTGCTCGGGCCGAGCGGCAGCGGCAAGCGCTCGCTGGTGATGGCCGGCGCGTTCTCCGAGCTGCGGCGCAGCCAGGCCGCCGCGGATGCGCCCCGCCGGCTCGAGCGCATCGTGCCCGGCACCGATCCGGTCGCCAGCCTGACGCGCGTCCTGGCCCGCCTCGCGCCCGGCGCGGGCGCCGACGCGCGCCACGTGCTCTTCATCGACGAGCTCGAGAAAGTGTTTGCGCCGAGCTTCGACGCCCGCCTGCGAACGCGCTTCCTCGAGCGCGTCGCCGCACTCGAGCGCAAACGGCCGGACATCGTGACGGTGATCGCGGCGCGCTCGGACTTCGTCCGCCGGCTCGCGGGCACGCCGCTGCCGGTGCCCGCGGACGACGCGGGCGTCGTCCGACTCGGCGATCTTACGCGCGACGAGCTGCGCCAGGCGATCGAGAAACCGACGGCACGCGCCGGACTCACGTTCGAACCCGGCCTCGTCGACCGCATCATCGAGGATCTCGGCACCGAGGCGTTTCGCCTGCCGCTCCTCCAGCTGTTGCTGCAGAGCCTGTACGTGCGGCGCCGGGAAGGCTTTCTCACCAATGCGGCCTACGACGACATGGGCGGTGTGCGCGGGCTACTCGTCGCGCGCGCCGACGCGGCCCTGGACGGCCTCAACGACGCGGAGCGCGCGCTCGCGCAGCGCGTCCTGCCGCGGCTCGTGAACGTCGGTCCGCATCCGGCCGCGGACCGGATCCGGCGCGCGCTCCGGTCCGAGCTCGAGTCGAAGGCGGCGCCCGGCGAAGCCGTCGCCGCCCTGCTCGAGCAACTCGCGACGTCGCGGCTCGTCGTGCTCTGCACCGCCGAGTCCGACGCGCCGGCAGCCGAGCTCGTGCACCCGGTGCTCGCCCAGCAATGGCCGCGACTGCGCGAATGGGTCGAAGCCGACCGCGAGTTCCTGCGCTGGCGCGAACTGCTGGGCGCGTATCGCGCGGACTGGGAGAAGAGCAAGCGGGACCCCGGCGGGCTGCTCTCCGGCGCGCAGCTCCAAGCAGCCAAAGCATGGCGCGACTCCCGCGGCGCCGATCTGAACGCGCAGGAGCTCGAGTTCATCGGCCTCGGCGAGATGCGTGGCAGCAAGGCGGCCCGGACGCGGGGCTGGGCGGCCGTCGCGTTGGCGGTCGTCTGCAGCCTGGCGCTGGCGCTCGGCTGGTGGTGGTGGATGGCGGAACAGCAACTTGCGCGCGGGCGCGCCGAGGTGGCGATCTTGCTGGTCGCGGAAGCGGACGCGTTCGCCGCCGAGCGGAACTACCCGAAGGCGATGGAACGCTACACGAAAGCGATCCCCGACTATCACGAGAGCGACCTCGACCGCGTGTACGCGAAGCGGGGACAGGCGTACGCGGAACTCGCCGACCCGGAGTATGACAACGCGATTGCCGACTTGACGATGGCGATCAAGCTCAGGCCGGGCCGGGTCGAGAACTACCTGCTGCGCGGCGCCCTGCGCGCGACGACCCGCGACTGGGCCGGCGCGAAGGAAGACTTCGACATAGCGATCGATCTCCGGCCCGCGGACCCCGCCATGTACTATCGCCGTGCCGTCGTCCACGATGCCCAGGGGAAGAACGACGCCGCGCTCGCCGACTACGAGAAGGCGATCGAGCTGCGTCCGGATGACGTCGAGGCTGACGTCGAGGCCTACCTCAAGCGCGGATCGCTGCTGCAGCGGATGGGCCGGGTCGACGCCGCAATCGCGGATTACCGCAAGGTCGCCTCCCTCACCATGCGTCTCGACACGCGTACGCTGGCCGAGCGCCGCCTCGCGCAACTCGGCGACAAGACCGCGCCCGCCGACGTGCGTGTGACGCGGGTGTTCCTCCACTACGCGGACGGAAGCGATGCGCAACTCGTGGACCAGGTGGCGAAAGCGCTCGGCCAGATTCCCGGTCTGGTCGTGAAGGGATCGGAGGAGGTCCCCGGCAGGCGGACCTCGGGGAACGTGCGGTACTTCTTCCCGCAGGACGAGAGGGCCGCCGCCCAAGTCCGCGACCGGGTCGAACGCGCCCTCTCGCAGGGGGGATACACGCTGCGGCTGTCGCTTCTGCCACTCGACGCGACGCGCTCCAAGAAGGAGAAGCCGGGCGACCTGGAAGTGTGGATCCCGCCGCTCAGGGCCACAAGCCTGCTGCAGGAGGCCATACAGAGCAAGCGCTGAGCGAACGTCCGGCGCCGTGCTGCGCCATCGACCGACCCCCTCTCTCAAGGAACCCAGCATGCCGGATCCGTTCACCCTGTTCGAGACGAGCGCATTCCCCCCGGCGCTCGACGCTCCGGTCGCGCCGGACAGCGACGCGCGCGCGGCGACGAAGGCGTGAGCACGATGGCAGCGTCCAAGCTACGAAAGAAGGCTCTCGGGAATCCGCATCCGGCCAAGGGCGCGCGCCGCTCCGCGGGCCAGGCCCGCAAGCCGGCCTCGACGCGGAGCGCTTCGACCCAGGGCTATTGGCCGCCGCGCGCCGTCGCGCCGCCGCAGCCCACCCGACGGCTCCTGCGCGGATACGCATTCGACCCCCAGCTCTCGACCGAGCTCGAGTCCGTCGAGATCAACGAGATCGTCTACGAAGTGCCGTGGGAGCCAAAGCTCGAGCCCGGGCCGCGCGGTGACTACCTGGACGTGATCGATTACGATCCTGCGAGCGAATGTTTCTACCAGCCCGTCGACCTCGACGATCGCGCCCTGCTCGCCCAGAACGGGCTCGCGCCGTCCGAAGCCAACCCGCAGTTCCACCAGCAGATGGTGTACGCGGTGGCGATGCGGACGATCGAGCACTTCGAGCGCGCCCTCGGGCGCCGGGTGCTGTGGTCGCCGCACATGCTGCCCTCCGGCGCAGCCGTCTATGTCGGTCAGCTGCGCGTCTACCCGCACGCGCTGCGGCAGCAGAACGCGTTCTACGATCCGCAGCGCAAGGCGCTGCTCTTCGGCTACTTCCCCGCCGCCGACACCGATCCGGGCCGCGTCTATCCCGGCGGCACCGTGTTCACGTGCCTGTCCCAGGACATCGTGGCCCACGAGACGACGCACGCCATCCTCGACGGGGTTCACCCGTCCCTGCTCCACCCGAGCAATCCGGACACGCTCGCGTTCCACGAGGCCTTCGCCGACCTGGTCGCGCTGTTCCAGCATTTTTCGCTGCCCGGCGTGCTGCGCCACCAGATCGCCCGGGCCCGCGGCGACCTGCGCACGCGCAACCTGCTCGCCGAGCTCGCGGTCCAGTTCGGTCAGGCGACGGGCCGGTACGGGGCGTTACGCAGCGCGATCGGCCACGTCGATCCGCAGACGCGGGCCTGGACGCGGCTCGAGCCCGATCCGGCGGCGCTCATGCGCACGCAGGAGCCCCACGAGCGCGGCGCGATCCTCGTCGCCGCCGTGTTCGATGCGTTTCTCAGGATCTACGAGCGGCGCACCGTCGATCTCGTCCGCATCGCCACGGGGGGCAGCGGCGTGCTGCCGGAAGGCGCGCTGCATCCCGACCTGGTCGAAAGGCTCGCCGACGAGGCCGCGAAGGCCGCCGGCCACCTGCTGACGATCTGCGTGCGCGCGCTCGACTACTGCCCGCCGGTCGATCTCACGTTCGGCGACTATCTCCGCGCGCTCATCACTGCGGACATCCAAGTCGTGCCGCAGGACCGGCTGGGCTATCGAGTCGCGATCGTGGAGGCGTTCCGCGCGCGGGGGATCTACCCGAAGGGCCTGCGGTCGCTCGCGGTGGACAACCTCGTGTGGGACCGCCCGAGCGCGGAGGTCCGGGCGCTGCTGCGCGGGCGACCGCTCGTCCTGAGGCCTTACGCGGACGAATACGCGTATCTCGACAATCGCGACGCCGCGGATCCCCGCCGCGACATCTTCGCGCACCTCAGCAAGTGGCGCGGCGAGCTGCACGATTCGGTGCAGCGCCTGCTCCGGTCGCTCGACACGCAGCAGCGGAACGTCCTCGCCGAGAACATGGGACTCGATCTGCGCCCCGGCCACGCCGCCTTCGAGTTGCGCTCGCTGCAGTTCACCCGCAAGTCCTCGCCCGCGGGCCCCGGCGTGCCGCAGGGACTGGTGTCGATCGTGCAGGAGCGCGCCGAAGCGGACGGCGCGCCGGGCGCCGGGTCGTTCATGTTTCGCGGCGGGTGCACGATCGTCGTGGACCTGCGCTCGGGCGACATCGATTACGTGATCCGCAAGAACGCCCGGAGCGACACCCGCCTCGAGGCCGAGCGCGCATTCCGCGTCGGCTGGCGCGCGGGGCTCGCGGGCATGTACTTCGGCGCGCTGGACGAGACCGACCCGTCGCGGCAGCTCGCGCAGCTCCATGGGTTCAATCCGGAGACCGACCATGGCTGAGACCGTCGCAAGCAAGCGCGCCGCGCGGCGCCGCCCCAGGGTACGCATCCGGATGTATCGCCAGGGTATCGGCGACGCGTTCCTCCTCTCGTTCTACACCGGCCCGAAGCCCAGCCACATCCTGATCGACTGCGGCGTGCTCGGCGGGACGCCCGACAGCAAGCAGTGGGCACAGCGCATCGCTGCCAACGTCGCAAAGGAAGCCGGCGGCCGCGTGAGTGCGATTGTCGGCACCCATCCGCACTGGGACCACCTGTCCGGGTTCTTCGACGCGCGGGACGAGTTCAAGGCGCTGCGGATCGACGAGGTCTGGCTCTCCTGGGCCGAGAACCCGCACGATCCGGAGGGCCGCGAGCGGACCCGCGCGACCGCGCTGCAGCTCGACGGGGCGCGAAGGGCGCTGGCTCGACTTGCCGTCTCGCCGGACGAGGCGGCCCGCGCGCGCGGGGCGGCGATCGAACAGATCCTGTCGTTCTTCGGGCCGGTGAGCGCCGCGGGCGTGCGTGGAACCGATGCCGCGCTGGCCGCACTCCGCGAGCTTGCACCCGACCCCCGTTACTGCGAGCCGGGCGACCTCCTCGCCCCGGCGTGGCTGCCGGGGGTGCGCATCTACGTGCTCGCCCCGCCCCGCGACGAAAAGCTCCTCGGCAAGCTGCTCGGCAAGAAGGGCTCGGAGATGTACGGCCTCGGCGCCGACTCGGGCTTCTACGCAGGCCTGCTCGATGCGGTTGCCGCGAGCAAGGACTCGGCCGTCGAAGGCGCGGCCCGGACGGAGGCGATGTGTCCCTTCGAGGCGAGCCTGCACTGGAGCGACGCGCGGGCGCGCACTGAGACGACCCTGGCGCCGGTCGTCGCCCGGTACCGGGCGCCGGACGAGCGCTGGCGGACGATCGACGATCAGTGGTTGCTCGCCGCCGAACAGCTCGCGCTCAAGCTGGACAACGTCGTCAACAACCTGAGCATGGTGCTCGCGTTCGAGTTCACGGCGACGAAAGAGGTGCTCCTCTTCGCGGCCGATGCGCAGATCGGCAACTGGCTGTCGTGGCAGAAGCTCGCGTGGAAGGTCACTGACGGCGGCACGCGCACCGAAGTGCGCGCGAACGACCTGCTGGCACGCACGGTGTTCTACAAGGTCGGCCACCACGGCAGCCACAACGCCACGCTCAAGGACGGCGGCCTGGAGGCGATGTCGCATCCCGGGCTCGTCGCGGCGATCCCGGTCGACCAGCAATTCGCGAACAAGACCAAGAAGTGGGACATGCCGGCCGAGTCGCTGTACCCGCATCTGCTGGAAAAGACCCGCGGGCGCGTGCTGCGCGCCGACGGCAAAGGCCCGACGGCGACCGACCCGAGACGCAAGCACGCCGACGAGCGGCTGTGGAAGGCCTTCGCCGCGCGCGTCGCGGTCGATCCCGCAACGCCGTCCCTTTACGTCGACTACTTCCTCCCCTGATTGCGCCGCAAGCGTTGGCACGGCCGCGCGGTCAGCCTTTCGGCCTATTGCCATGCGTGGCGCCTCGCGCGGAAGCTAGGCGTCGCCGCTTCGGTCGACACCGCGCGGAACTTGCAGCCACGCCGTGCGACCCCGTCGCATTCGAACCCACCGCCGGAGATCATGATGCGCGACCCGATGTCCCACCGCTACGACGACGGGCCAACCGCCTGCCGTCCCTCCAGTGCCGTGCTGAAGAGCATCCAGCAGGCGATCAAGAAAAGCGGCGCGATGTCGACGGCCGATGTCCGCCTGGCGGCTTACATGGGCCTGGTTGCCGCCGCCACGGTGGAGCGCCCGACGGGCTTCAACGACGGGGTGTTCTATCCGCCGACCGGCCTGGCGCTCGATCGCGCCCCCGCCAACCGCCCCCTGCGCGCCGCGCGCATGGAGCGCGCCACGGCGGCCCCCCGCAAGCTGCATGCCCTGGCACTCATGGTCGACTTCAGCGACAACCCGGGAAGCCGCCCGGCAGCCGACTTCCAGCGCATGCTGTTCGATCCGGCGAATCCGGATTCGATGACGACGATCTACCGCGAGATGTCCTACGGCAAGCTGGTGGTCACGGGCGAGGTCGTCGGATACGTGCGGGCGCCGCAACCCTATTCGTTCTATACGAACGGCGAGAGCGGGACCGGGATGAGCTACCCGCGCAACACTCCGGGCCTGCTGTTCGATGCGCTGACGGAATACTGCAAAACGAACAACCTCGCGCGCTTCGACACCGACGGGGACGGGTTCGTCGACGGGATCTTCCTCATCCATGCGGGCGGCGGCGCCGAGGCGGAGCCCAATCCGCAGAAGCGCAACAACATGATCTGGTCGCACAAGTGGACCTTGCCCCAGGTGTTCACCAACCAGGGCGTCAAGGTGTACGCCTACTCGACGGAACCCGAGGACGGGCGCGTCGGCGTGTTCGCGCACGAGTTCGGTCACGTGCTGGGCCTGCCGGACCTCTACGACACGTCCTATCGCTCGGAGGGCGTCGGCCAGTGGTGCCTCATGGGTGGCGGATCCTGGGGCGGCGGCGGCCTGAAACCCACCCGACTGTCGTGCTGGTGCCTCTCCAAGCTCGGTTGGATCAAGCCCCGGTCGGCCAAGACCGCGCGCTACACCCTCGACCCGCTCGAGAAGGATGCGAAGGACTGCCTGTGGGTGTGGACCGGCGGCAAGTCCGCACCGGAGTACTTCCTGCTCGAGAACCGGCAGGCGACCGGCCGCGATGCGTCGCTGCCGGGCTCCGGGCTCGCGGTGTGGCACATCGACGAAGCCCGGTCGGACAACACCAACCCGCTGGCCTACAAAGTGGGCCTCGCGCAGGCCGACGGCAAGCGCGATCTGGAGCTTGCCAAGAACAGCGGCGACCCGGGCGACCTCTTCCCGGGGTCCCTGAAGAAGTCGAGCTTCAACGACCGGACCACGCCTTCGTCGCGCGCCCACGACGGAAGCCCGACCGGGGTCGCGCTGAGCGCGATCACGGTCGCGAAAGGCAAGGTGAGGCTCAACGTGAAGCGGTGAGCCGCCGGGGGCTACTCGGCACGGATGCTCTGCACGACGGCCCGTCCGCCGGTCGGCCCGCCCAGAAACGTCAGCTCGACCCTGACCCGTCGACCCAGCGGCAGCGACGCTGCCGGCGGATCGGTCTGCGCGTAGAACGCCCGCAGCGACTTGCCCGCCTGCGGTTGCAGGAAGTCCGCCGCGGGATCGGGGGACTCGTTGCGGATGACCTCGAGCTCGAGTTCGCCGCCGTAGCCGTCGGCGGCAGGTTCGAACTTCCGCAGCCGGGCGGTCACGACGGTCTTGTTGGGTGCTGCTTTCATCGCTCGGATCGTAGGCGCATGCACGGTAATGTGCAAAGCGCCTCGCCGCCTTCTTTGCCACCGCCGGGGGTGAAAGCGGACCTCGCGATCCTCTTCGTCGGGGCGATGCGGTACTGGTGAGCCGGGGGGCGGTGTAGGATTGCCGCGCAGCCTGAACAACACAATGGAGGAGACCATGAAGCGCTCGTTCCTGTATGGGCTCGTCGTCGCGGCGGCATTCGCGGCTCCGGCCGCCTGGGCGCAGGCGCCGATCAAGGTCGGCATTGTCACGTTCCTCTCCGGGCCAGCGGCCGGGCCGTTCGGCGTGCCGGCCCGCAACGCCGCCGAGATCATGGCGGAGAGCGTGAACGCGGGCCGCGTGCCCGCGCCTTACGCGACCAAGGGTTTCGGCGGCGCCCCGATCGAGCTGGTGATCATCGACGAGGCAGGTGGCCCGCAGAAGCAGGTGCAGGAGCTGCGCAACCTCGCGCAGCGCGTGGATCTCGTGATCGGCTACATCTCGAGCGGCGACTGCCTCGCGGTCGCGCCGGTGGCCGAGGAGCTGAAGAAGCTCACCGTGCTGTTCGACTGCGGCACGCCGCGCATCTTCGAGGACGCGAGCTACAAGTACGTGTTCCGCACCGGCGCGACCGCGACCGGCGACGCGGTCGCGCTCGCGCGCTACGTGCTGGAGCGCCGTCCGAACGTCAAATCGATCGCCGGCATCAACCAGAACTACGCCTGGGGCCAGGATTCGTGGAACGACTTCGAGGCGGCGATGAAGACGCTCAAGCCGGACGTCGAGGTCAAGACTTCGCAGATGCCGAAGCTCTTCGCCGGCCAGTTCGGCGCCGAGATCTCGACCCTGCTCTCCAGCAACGCCGACGTGGTCCACTCGAGTTTCTGGGGCGGCGACCTCGAGGGCCTGGTGTTGCAGGGCGCGCCGCGCGGGCTGTTCCAGAAGCATCTCGTGCTGCTCGCCGCGGGCGAGCCGGCGATCAACCGTCTCGGCGCCAAGATTCCCGATGGCACCATCCTCGGCGCGCGCGGGCCGTTCGGGCCGTTCTCTCCGGGCACCGACCTCGACAAGTGGTTCCGCGCCGCGTTCCAGGACCGCTATGGCGTGCCGTCGAACTACGCCGCCTACAAGATGGCGCAGGCGATCCTCGGCGTGAAGGCCGCCTACGAGAAGGCGCAGAAGGCGGGCGCCGCGAACCCGAACCAGGAGCAGATCATCGCGGCGCTCGAGAACCTCACCTTCGAGGCCCCCGGCGGAACGGTGCGTATGGCCCTCGGCAAGGGCCACCAGGCGGTGCAGGGCGTCGCCTACGGCGTGACGAAGGTCGTCGGCAGCGAGCTCACCCTCACCGACGTCAAGTTCTATCCGCCCGAGCTCACCACCCCGCCCGACGGCGTAAAGAGCGAGGCCTGGATCAAGTCCGGGATGAAGGCGAAGTAAGGCCTTCGAGCCGCCGCGGGCAGCGAGGACCCGGAGAAGAACGGTTCGCCGGGTCCCGTCACCGGTGTCTTTCGCAGTGACTTCGGTGCCCCCAGCGGCTGCGCGCCTGCCACCGCGCCCTGCGCAATGACAGATATCGCGTCCGTCCTGTTCGACGGCGTCGTCTACTCCTCGTGGCTGTTCATCATGGCCGCGGGGCTCACGCTGATCTACGGCGTGATGAAGATCCTCAACATCGCGCACGGCAGCCTGTATGCGCTCGGCGCGTACACCGCGGCGTCGCTGGTCGGCGCCTGGCTCGCCGGGGGACATGCGCCCGGCGCGAGCTACCTGCTGCTGGCCGCCGCGGCGCTCGCGGTCGGGGCGGTCATGGGACCGCTGCTCGAGCGCGGGCTGCTGCGCATCGTGTACGGCAAGGACGAGGTCGTCCTGCTGCTCGTCACCTACGCGGTGTTCCTGATCCTCGAGGACGTGATCAAGCTCATCTGGGGCGTGGAATCGCTGATGGTCTCCGAGCCCTACGCACTGCCGGGGAACTTCTACATCGGCACCCTCGCCTACCCGGTCTACAACCTGATCCTGATCGGCACCGCGATCGCGATCGGCCTAGTGCTCGGGTGGGGCCTCTATCGCACGCGCCAGGGCAAGCTGCTGCTCGCGGTCATCCACGACCGCGAGATGAGCGCGGCGATGGGGATCAACGTCGACCGCGTGTACCTCCTCACCTTCACGATCGGCGCCACGCTCGCCGCCGCCGGCGGCGCGCTCACCGCCCCGACGATCGCGGTTTCGCCCGGCATCGGCGTGGAAGTGATCGTGCTGTCCTTCGCGGTGGTGGTCGTCGGCGGGCTCGGCAGCCTCGGCGGCGCCGCGCTCGGCGCGCTGCTGGTCGGCGTCGTGCGCTCGGTCATGGTGCGCTATTGGCCGGAGGGCGAGCTCTTCACGATCTACCTCGTCATGGCGCTGGTGCTGGTCGCGCGGCCGAAGGGCCTCTTCG
Organism: uncultured beta proteobacterium; assembly: GCA_963747775.1. Taxonomy (GTDB): domain Bacteria; phylum Pseudomonadota; class Gammaproteobacteria; order Burkholderiales; family SG8-39; genus JAGVSZ01. The sequence continues at coordinate 35,061 of CAVVGT010000005.1, read as the reverse complement.
CCGCGCCCGAGGCGCGGAAGATATGAGCCTCGACCGGACGACCGCAATGCTCCTCGCGGCCGCGGCAGTGCTCCTGGCGACCGCGCCGTTCACGCCGCAGTGGCTCGTATTCCTGCTGACGCTCGCGCTCGCGAAGGGGCTGGTCGTGCTCGGGCTCGTGGTGCTGATGCGCACCGGCCTGGTGTCGTTCGGACAGGGCCTGTACTTCGGTCTGGGGGCGTACGCGTCGGCGCTGCTCGGCGCGCGGGCCGGCCTGCTCGACGCGGCCGCAATGGTTCTCGCCGGGGTCGTCGTCGCGGGCGCGGTCGCGGCCGTGCTCGGGCTCCTGATGGCGCGCTATCGCGACATCTTCTTCGCGATGCTGTCGCTCGCGCTGTCGATGATCCTCTACGGGCTGCTGGTGAAGAGCTCGGCGCTGGGCAGCACCGACGGCTTCAACCTGCACGCGAAGTCGTTCGCTGGCATCGCCTTGAGCGGCGGCACCGAGCGGCGCGTCTTCTACGCGGTGGCGGTCGTCGCGGCCGCCGCCGCGGCATGGGGCGTGCACCGCTATCTCGCCTCGCACTACGGCCGGCTCGCGATCGCGATCCGGGACAACGAGCTGCGCGTCGAGTACCTCGGCACGTCGGTGTTCCGCATCGTGTACGCGAACTACGTCGTCGCCGCGGCGCTCGCGGGACTCGGCGGCGCGTTCGCCGCGCTCGCGGTGGGCCACGTCGATCCGGAGACGGTGTACTGGACGATCTCCGGCGAGTTCGTCTTCATCGCGGTCCTCGGCGGCACCGGCAGCGTGGCGGCGCCGTTCCTCGGCGCGGCAATCTTCGAGGCAGTGCGCACGATCGGCAACCAGTACGCACCGAACGTCTGGCAGATGACCCTCGGGATCGCGATGCTGCTGTTGATCTTGTTCCTCCCATCGGGCCTGTGGTCGCTCTTCGCACGGCGTGCAAGGACATGACCCCGATACTGGTTGCCTCCGGCCTCAACAAGAGCTTCGGCGCGGTGATCGCCGCGGCCGACCTCAACATCGCGATCGAGCGGGAGTCGGTCGTCGGTCTCATCGGCGCGAACGGCGCCGGTAAGACGACCTTCGTCAACATGGTGACCGGCTATCTCAAACCGACGGCCGGATCGATCCGCTTCGACGGGCACGAGTTGACGCGGCTTGCGCCACGACGCGTCACGCAGCTCGGCGTGTCGCGCTCGTTCCAGATTCCGCAGCTCTTCAACTCGCTCAGCGTGCGCGAGAACCTGCTCGTGGCGGTCGGCATCGTCGCGGCGGCGGCGCACGCCTGGGCGCATTCCGACCTCACGCCGGCGCGCGCGGGCGGCGCGACCGACGAGATGCTCGAGCGGTTCGGCCTCGGCGCCTATCGCGACCGGCCCGCGGGACTGCTGCCGGAGGGGGTGCGCAAGCTCCTCGACGTGGCGATGGGACTGGTGACGAAGCCGCGCGTGCTGCTCCTCGACGAGCCGACGAGCGGCGTCTCGGCGGACGAGAAGTTCGCGATCATGGATCTCGTGATGGCCGCGGTGCGCGGCGTCGACGTGACCGTGCTTTTCGTCGAGCACGACATGGAGGTGGTCGCGCGCTATGCCGGGCGGGTGGTGGCATTCGCCGACGGGCGAGTCCTCGCCGACGGTGCGCCGACCGACGTGCTGCGCGACACGGAGGTGCGCCGCTATGTCATCGGGGAAGACGCCCATGCTTGAAGTCGGCGGCGTCTCGGTCTCGATCGGGCCGGTGGGGATCCTGCGTGGCGTCTCGCTCGAGCTTGCGCGCGGCGAATCTGCCGGGCTGATCGGCCGCAACGGCGCCGGCAAGACCACGCTCATGCGCACCATCATGGGCCTGCTCGCGTACCGGGAGGGCGACGTGCGCTTCGAGGGTACGTCGCTCGCGCAGGTGCCGACCCATCGGCGTGCCGCGCTGGGCGTCGGTTACATGCCCGAAGACCGTCGGCTCGTACCCGGGCTGACTGTCGAGGAGAATGTGCTGCTGCCGGCATGGGCAGCGCGGCTGCCCGACGCGGCACGCCGGCTCGAGCGCGTGTACGCCGCGATCCCCGAGGTCCACGCGTTTCGCGCGCGCAAGGCGCTCATGCTCTCCGGCGGTCAGCAGAAGCTCGTCGCACTGGCGCGCGCGCTCATCCCGGGAACGAAGCTGCTGCTCCTGGACGAGCCGTTCGAGGGCGTCGCGCCCGTCCTGGCGCGGCGCCTCGCGGAAGTGATCGCCAGCCTGCGGCGGGAAGGCCTGGCGGTGATCCTGTCCGAGTCGAGCCTCACGCACGCGCGCGGGCTGCTCGACCGGGTCTATGTGATCGACCGCGGCGCGATCACCGCCCAGACCGGATCTCCGCTTTCGCCGCAATGACCGGCGTACGCGCGCGTCACTTGAGGATGCGCCAGAGGTCGCTGTAGTCGTCGGTCCAGAGCCGCACCGTCTTGTCGCTTTCCAACGGCTCCGCGCCGCTCTCGAGCGGGGAGCGCTCGAAGGTCTTCGGGTCGTCCGAGATCAGCACCCAGGTCGAGCCGTACACCCCGCGCCCCTCGTCGGAGTCCTCGTCGAAGAGGCGCGCGTCCCGGCCGAACTTCGCCGCCGCCTCGCGCAGCACCGGCTTGAGGTCGAGATAGCGGTTGGAGATGTGCACCGCGAGGATGCCGCCCGGCCTGAGATGCCGGAAGTAGGTCGCGAACGCCTCGGCGGTGAGCAGGTGCACCGGGATCGAGTCGCTCGAGAACGCGTCCACCGCCAGGACGTCGAAGCGCTGCGGCGGCTCGCGCTCGAGCGACAGCCGCGCGTCGCCGAGCGCCATCTCCACCTTGGCGCGCGAGTCCGTCACGTAGCTGAACTGCTTCGTCGCGAGGTCGATCACCTGCGGGTTGATCTCGTACAGGCGGAAACTGTCGCCGTCGCGCCCGTACCCGGCCAGCGTGCCCGCGCCGAGGCCGATCACGCCCACGCGCACCGGGCCCTTCAGCCCGGCAGCGAGGATCGCGCGGCCGACGCCGGAGGTCTCGCCGTAGTAGGTCGTGATCCGCTTGCGCTGCTCGGGCTTGGTGAACTGCTTGCCGTGCGTGATCGAGCCGTGGGTCAGCACGCGCTGCGCCGCCTCGCCGTCGCCCGAGTCCCACACGCGCATCGCGGCGTAGAAGTTGCGGACGCGCACGCTCGCGTCGCGCGCGTAACCGTCGTAGATCCACCACAGCGTTCCCGCGAGCCCGCCGGCGAGCAGCACCGCGCCGAAGACCGCGGCACGCCAGGTCCGCACGCCGGGGAATCCCGCCTGGTCGAGCGCGAGCACGACCGCGACCACCGCCCCCATCGCCACGAGGCCCGCGGGGAGCTCGTACAGGTCGAGGAAGATGCGCGGCGCGATCAGACCGACGAATACGCCACCGAGCGCCCCGCCGACCGAGATCGCGAGGTAGAAGCCGGTCAGGTAGCGCGGCGGCGGCCTGAGCCGCACCAGCTCGCCGTGGCACACCATGCACGCGACGAACAGCGTCGCGGCGTATACCGGGAGCATCACCCAGAGCTGCGAATGCCGGAAATCGGAGTGCAGCAGCGCCGTTACGCCGACGAGGCCCGCGGCGGCGAGCGGCAGGTAGACCTTGCGCCGGTACCACCCGCGGCCGTCGAAGGTGAGGACGAACGACAGGAGATAGAGCGCGAGCGGCAGCACCCAGATGAACGGAATGGGTGCCACGTTCTGCGAGAGCTGGCTGGTGAATGCGAGCAGCAGCACGGAGGCCGTGCCCGCGAGCGCCGCCCACAGTAGGTAGCGACCTGCGGTCGGTCGCGCGGCCGCCTCGGCCGGAGCGCCGGCGGTCACCTCCCACGCCGCGCCGCGGCTGCGCCAGGCAAGCACGCCGCATGCGATCGCGAACACGACGAACGCGCCCGACCACCCGAGCGCCTGCGCACGCGTCGGCAGCCACGGCTCCACGGCGATCGGATAGGTGAGCAGCGCGAGCATCGAGCCGACGTTCGAGAGCGCATACAGCCGGTACGGCATCGCGCCCTGATTCGCACGCGAATACCAGACCTGCACGAGCGGGCCGGTGGTGGAGAGCATGAAGTACGGCAGCCCCACCGTGACCGCGAGCAGCCCGAGGATGTAGAAGCCGGGATCGGTGTCGCCGAGCGGCTTCCACGCGACGTCCGGGATGATCGGCAGCGCGGCCGCGGCCAGCGCAAGCAGCACGCCGTGCACGACGGCCAGCGTGCGCGCGGCGAGGCTGCGGGTGGTCCAGTGCGCGTAGAGATACCCGCCGACCAGCAGCAGCTGGAAGAACAACATGCACGTCGTCCACACTGCCGCGCCGCCGCCGAACCAGGGCAGGATCATCTTGGCGATGATCGGCTGCACTTGGAAGAGCAGGAAGGCGGAGACGAAGATGGTGAAGGCGTAAAGCATTGCTGGGGGATCTACAAGGGGGCCAGGTTGGGAAGGGAAGGGTCCCAACCCTTCCCTCGGCCCCTTGTTCGAGCGATTGTGAAGGCGTAAAGCATTGCTGGGGGATCTACAAGGGGGCCCGGTTGGGAAGGGAAGGGTCCCAACCCTTCCCTCGGCCCCTTGTTCGAGCGATTGTGAAGGCGTAAAGCATGTAAAACAGCAAGCGTGAGCCGGGATTCGCGACTTATTTGATCCCCGGCATCTCGAACCCCGCCCCGAGCAGCTCGCTCACCATCGTCGCGCGTTGCTCGACGGTCAGCTCCACCAGCGGCGGGCGCACCGTGATCCAGTCGGGATCGGCGGCGTAGTGGGCAATCGCGGCTTTGAGCGCGGGGATCATCGAGACCTGGGTCTGCAGAATCTGGCGGACCTTGTCGGCGTCGGCTTGGAGGTGCTCCGCCTCCGCCGAGTTCCAGCCGCGGTAAACGCGGTCGATGCCGTGCGGGTTGACGTTCGCGCCCGCAGTGATGCAGCCGACCCCGCCCGCGCGCATGTTCCGGAGCAGGAACACCTCGCTCCCCGCGAACACCTCGAAGCCCTGCTTCGCGAACGCGTCGATCATCGCCTTGGTGTTGTTCCAGTCGCCCGAGCTGTCCTTCACGCCGGCGACCGTCTTCGGAAAAGCCTTCAGCAGCCGCTCGATCAGCCCGAGCGTGAATCCCACCTGCGCGACCGGCGGGATGTGATAGAGGTAGAGCTGCAGCCGGTCGTCGCCGACGCGCTGGATCACCTCGCTGAAGTTGCGGAACAGGCCGTCGTCCGGCACGCCCTTGTAGTAGAACGGCGGCAGCATCAGCGCCCCGGCGCAGCCGAGCTTCACCGCGTGTGCGGTGAGGCGCACCGAGTCGGTCAGCGCGCAGCAGCCGGTGCCCGGCATCAGCTGCGCGGCGGGCACGCCGCCCTCGACGAGTTGCTCGAGGAGCGTCATGCGCTCGTCGGCGGAAAGGGAGTTCGCCTCGCTGTTGGTCCCGAACACCGCGAGCCCGGAGCAGCCGTGCGCCAGCAGCCACTTGCAGTGGCGCACGAAGCGCGGCGCGTCGGGGGAATAGTCCTTGCGGAACGGCGTGACGACGGGCGAGAGCACGCCGCGGAGTCGCTGCTGAGCCATCTGGTTCCCTCTTGCTGCATACGGAAAGCTGCGGATTCTACGCCGGCGCGCCCGGATGGACCTCGCCCATCGCCTGCCGGAACACCGCCGGGTCGATGCGGAAGTCGCGGTTGTTGGCGATCACCGCCGGCTGCGGGAGGAGCTCGCCGGTGACGCGCCCGTAGCGCATGCCGAGCTGCTGCGCGAGCAGCGCGAAGAAGTCCGCCCCCTTGCGGATGTTGTGCAGCTCGAGCACGGTGGCCTCGCGCGGGGCGAAGACCATGTTCGCGAGGCCTGCTCCGGCAACCGCGACGATGGTCTCGGCGCGAGCGAAAACCCGCGCCTGTTCGGCGAACCCGAGCGCCGACCCGACCACCGTTCGATAGCCGAGCGGCGCGAGGATCGCCGCAATCTCGTCCTCGTTCACCAGCCGTCGCAGGCTGGCGTCGCGTCGAGACACGAACAGGCGCTGCCCCGGCTCTGCGGCGGGCGTGGCGTCCAGGAACGCCGTGCGCAGCCAGTGCAGCGCGGCCGGGTGCAGGCCGAACGACTCGACGAGGAGCGTGGGCACCCAGAGCGTGCGGAAGGGCTGCGGGCGCACGGGATCGATCTTCAGGAGCCGGTCCGCGCCGATCCCGAGGAGGCGTAGCGATTCCTCCTGCACCGCGGTGAGGCCGGTGTCGACGACGAACCTCAGCTCGCGCAGCTCGGGCACGAGGCTCGCCGCGTAGACACGCGGCAGGAACTCGACGAGCCAGTGATAGTGGCTGGGCGAGCCGCCGAGCAGCACGCACGGCGCGTCGATGCGCGCCGCCGCGGGCTCGAGGTCGAGGGTCACGCGGCGGCCATCGACCGCGGCGAAGTGGTGCGCGCGGTTGTGCGGCCGCGCGTGCAGGGTCTGGTGCAGGTGCTCGCACAGCAGCTCGCGCCGCTCCGAGAGCAGCAGCCAGTTCCCGGGGAGCAGCAGCGCATCCGCGACCCGTGCGACGTAGGGCTCGTAGGTCGCCGCGAGCCGCTCGTAAGGCAGCCCGGAGATGTCAGGCAGTGGAACCGGCGTGACAGCGGCGCCCGCCGTCGCGAGCCACGCCTTGGCGTCGATGATGGTGCAGTCGACGCGTTGCATCAGATCTTCGCGCCGGCGGCCAGCATCCACTCCTTGCGCTTGCCCTTGTAGTGCACGATGAGCTTGCCCGACACGTCTTCTGCGGCCGTCGCCGGCGAGTAGTTGTAGGGATCGACCGGGAGCTCGAGCACCTTGAACTCCGGCGCCGCGAAGCGCACCGCGTACTGGTCGCCGTACCAGCGCTGCGCCTCGGGCGGGAACTCGCGGCAGAGGTCGTAGCAGCGCTGCCAGAAGGCCTGCGAGCGCGAGAACATCACGCCGGTGTTGTACGGCATCACCTCGGCGAGATCGACCCCGGTGGGATCGAGCGCCGGTCCGGCGCGCCGTGTGAGAGCGACGTCGAACTCGTGCTCCCACACCGCGCTCACGTCGCGGACGATCACCACGTCGGTGTCCACGATGAGCGCCGGCTCCGGCAGCGCGGCGAGGTGCTGCAGGCGGTAGGTCATCAGCCGCTCGCCGTCCCACGGCAGGCGCGCGAGCGCATCGACGCCGGGCACCGCGGGCGTGCGCTCGTCGGTCATCTGCACGAGCGCGTACCCGAGGCGCTTCGCCGAGGCCGCCATGATCGACGGCAGACGCAGGTCTTCGCCGACGTGGAGGAATGCGACTTTCAAGAGATCTCCCGATCGAGCTTCGCCACTTCCGCCGTCATTCCGGACGCCCGCAGGGCGATCCGAAATCCACGTGTGTGCCGCGGCGGCCCCATACGGCCCATCAATTTGACAAATGAAGTATGCCCTCCTAGTCTCGGGCGTTCAAATGCGGCGCGCACGAGCGCCGGTCCAGAGGAGGAGGAACCCGTGAGAAAGACCATCGTCGTCGCAATCGCCGCGCTCGCCCTGCCGCTTGCCGCGGCCGCGCAGACCACCACGCTCAGGGTCGTGAGCGCGTTCCCGGAGAACTCGTTCTACGTCACCCGGCTTCTGACCTGGATCGAGAACGTCAACGCCGAAGGCAAGGGGCTGCTGCAGCTCAACTTCATCGGCGGGCCGAAGGCGATCCCGACCTTCGAGGTCGGCAACGCCGTGCGCACCGGCGTCGTCGACATGGCGATGTCGACCGGCGCGTTCTACACCAACGTGTTTCCCGAATCCGACGCGCTCAAGCTCACCCGGATGCCGGTAGCCGAGCAGCGCCGCAACGGCGCCTTCAACTACATCCAGAAGGTCTGGGCCGAGAAGGGCAACATGATCTACCTCGCCCGGATCGTCGAGTACCAGCCGTTTCACCTCTATCTCAACAAGCCGATCGACAAGCCCGATCTGCAGGGCCTGAAGATCCGCATCACGCCGGTGTACCGCGACTTCTTCAGCGCGCTCGGCGCTACCGTCATGCAGACCGCGCCCGGGGAGGTCTACACCGCGCTCGAGCGCGGCGTGGTCGACGGCTACGGCTGGCCGATCGGCGGCATCTTCGACAACAACTGGCAGGAGAAGACCAAGTACCGCGTCGACCCGGGCTTCTACGACGCGGAGGTCTCGCTGATCGTGAACCAGGACGCGTGGAAGAAGCTCTCCCCGCGGCAGCGCGATTTCCTCCTCACCCAGTCGCGGCTGCTCGAGAACCGCAACGACTACTGGAAGATCTACGGCCAGCAGGAGACCGAGCGCCAGGCGAAGGCCGGCATCCAGGTCATCCGGCTCCAGGGCGCGCAGGCGAAGGAGTACGTCGACAAGGCGTACGAGGCCGGCTGGGCGGGCATCATCAAAGTGAGCCCACAGCACGGGCCGAAGATGCGCGAACTGTTTTCGCCGAAATAGCGCCGCACCGGGACGATGGAGCGCCTCTCCCTCTGGATCGGCCGGCTGTCCGCCGGCCTCTGCGTGATCGCCTGCGCCATGGTCGCGGCGATGATGCTGATGATCTGCGCGGACATCCTGCTGCGCAACCTGCCGGTGGCGTGGGGCTTCACGCGCGGCCTGTCGTGGGCGAACGAGATCTCGGAGACGATGCTCTACCTGATGACGATGCTCGCCGCGCCGTGGCTGCTGCGGCAAGGCCAGCACATCCGCGTCGACATCCTGCTGCGCGTGCTGCCCGGGAAAGTGGCGTGGACGTGCGAGTGGGTCGCCGACGTGCTGGCGCTCGGGTGCTGCCTCGCAATGGTGGTGTACGGCGTGAAGGCGTCGGTCGCGAGCCACGCGACCGACGCCATGTCGATCAAGACGCTCATCACCCCCGAGTGGTGGGGGCTCGCCGTCCTCCCGCTCGCGTTCGCGGTGCTCGCGGTGGAGGTGGTGATCAGGATGTACGCGCTGCAGCGCGGCCCGCGCGCGGTGCGCGAGGACGCGGTCTCGGCCTCGTAGGGCGCATCGCGTGTCGTGGCAGGAGGCGGCGTGGTTTCTGCTCGGCGGGTCGACCGCGCTGCTGTTTCTCGGGCTGCCGGTCGCGTTCTCGTTCCTGGTGATCAATCTCGCCGGCGCGCTGATCTTCCTCGGCGGCGAGGCCGGGCTGGTGCAGCTGGTGCGCAACAGCGTGTCGGCGGTGGCGAGCTTCTCGCTCACGCCGATCCCGCTCTTCGTGCTGATGGGCGAGGTGCTGTTCCACACCGGGCTCGCGGTGAAGGTGATCGACGGCATCGAGCGCCTGATCCGCCAGGTCCCCGGACGGCTCGCGGTCGTCGCGGTCGTCGCGGGGACCGTCTTTTCCGCGATCTCGGGGTCGACGATCGCGACCACCGCCATGCTCGGCAGCCTGATGCTGCCGGTGATGCTCGCCCGCGGCTACCATCCCACCATGGCGACCGGGCCGATCATGGCGATCGGCGCGGTCGACATGCTGATCCCGCCGTCCGCCCTCACCGTGCTCCTCGGCAGCCTGTCCGGCATCTCGATCTCGAAGCTGCTGATCGGCGGCGTCGTGCCCGGTCTGATCCTGTCGGTCGCGTTCGTGGCCTACATCATCGTGCGCGTGAAGCTCGACCCGACGCTCGCACCGGCCACGCCGTTCGAGGAGCATCACGGCCTGCGGAAGCTCTTGCCGTTCTTCCAGTACGTCGTGCCCCTCGTCTCGATCTTCGGCGTGGTGGTCGGCGCGATGGTCGCCGGCTGGGCCACGCCGACCGAGTCGGCGGCGCTCGGCGCGATGGCGACGGTCCTCCTCGCGGCGGCCTACCGCGCGCTCACGCTCGATGCGTTCATGAAAGCACTGCGCGGCACCGTCGGCGTCTCGGGGATGATCCTGTTCATCATCGTCGGGGCGACCACGTTCTCGCAGATCCTCGCTTTTTCCGGGTCGAGCACCGGGCTGGCCAAGCTGATCACCGGACAGGGGCTGTCGCCGTTCGCCATCGTCGCCGCGATGATGGGGCTGCTGATCTTCCTCGGGCTGTTCCTCGACCAGGTGAGCATGATGCTGATCACGCTGCCGATCTTCATGCCGATCGTGCAGGCGCTCGGCATCGACCCGGTGTGGTTCGGCGTGCTGTTCCTGATCTGCATGCAGCTCGGGCTGCTGCTGCCGCCCCACGGCCTGCTGCTCATGACCATGAAGGGGGTGGCGCCGCCGCAGGTGAGCATGGCCCACATCTTTCGCGCCGTGGTGCCCTACCTCGCGCTGAGCATCGCGGTGCTCGTCCTCGTCTTCTGCGTGCCGGCCGTGGCAGTATGGCTGCCCGGCCTGATCGGCTAGCGCGGCGCCCGGAGGTGGACCGATGGAACGCTCTTTCAAGGAAGAAGTCGCGTCGCTGAGACTGGGCGAAGGCGACACGTTCCACGGCGAGGGCATCCTCGCGGTGACCAAGGCCCTGCTGCAGTCCGGCGTGTCCTACGTCGGCGGCTACCAGGGCGCCCCGATCTCGCACCTGGTCGACGTCCTGAACGACGCGCGCGACCTGCTCGGCGAGCTGGGCGTGCACCTGGAGACCAACGCGTCCGAGGCCGGCGCGGCCGCCATGCTCGGCGCGTCGATCAACTACCCGATCCGCGGCGCAGTGGCGTGGAAATCGACCGTCGGCACCAACGTCGCCTCCGATGCGCTCGCCAACCTCGCCTCCTCCGGCGTGACCGGCGGCGCGCTGATCGTGATCGGCGAGGATTACGGCGAGGGCTCCTCGATCATGCAGGAGCGCTCGCACGCCTTCGCGATGAAATCGCAGATCTGGCTGCTCGATCCGCGCCCCGACCTCCCGAAGATCGTCGCGATGGTCGAGAAGGGCTTCGAGCTGTCGGAGGCCTCCAGCACGCCGGTGATGCTCGAGCTGCGCATCCGCGCCTGCCACGTCTACGGCTCGTTCCGCACCCGTCCGAACCGCGAGCCCGCGGTGTCGCGCAACCGCATGATGGAGAACCCGACCTTCGACTACGGCCGGATCGTGCTGCCGCCCTCGAGCTACGCGCAGGAGAAGCAGAAAGTCGAGGTGCGCTGGCCGAAGGCGGTCGAGTTCGTCAAGGCACAGCGGCTCAACGAGTTCTTCCCGGGCGACCTCGCCGAGACCGGGATCGTGACGCAGGGCGGTCTGTACAACATGGTGATCCGGGGCCTGCAGCAGCTCGGGCTCGCCGACGCGTTCGGAGCGTCGCGCGTCCCGATCTACTGCCTGAACGTCACCTATCCGCTGATTCCGGAAGAGATCGTCGGGTTCTGCGCGGGCAAGGCGCACGTGCTGATCGTCGAGGAGGGCCAGCCGGCGTTTCTCGAGGACGCGATCCACGCGGCGCTGCGCCGGGCGGAAGTCAACGCGACGAAGGTGCACGGCAAGGGCTGCCTGCCCATGGCGGGCGAGTACACCGGCGAGGTGGTCCTCCAGGGGCTGGCGAGCTTCATCGAGCGCGCCGCGCCGCGCGGGGTCGACGTCGCGACGGCCCTCGCCGCGCGCGACCGGATCATGACGCCCAAGGCCCGCGCCGCGGAGCTGCTCGGCGGCCCGGTGCCGGGGCGTCCGCCCGGCTTCTGCGTCGGCTGCCCCGAGCGGCCGGTGTTCTCGGCGATGAAGCTGCTGGAGCACGAGTCGGGCGCGTTCCACGTCTCGGCCGACATCGGCTGCCATCTCTTCTCGACGCTGCCGCCCTTCAACATCGGCAACACGGTGCTCGGCTACGGGCTCGGCCTCGCCAGCAACTCGGCGATCGATCCGCTCTTCGGGCGCCGGACCGTCACGATCATGGGCGACGGCGGCTTCTGGCACAACGGCCTGTCCTCCGGGATCTCCAACGCGGTGTTCAACCGCGACGACGGCATCCTGGTGATCATGAACAACGGCTACACCGCGGCCACGGGGACGCAGCACATCCCCTCCTCGCTGCATCAACCCGACGAGAAGATGACCGGGATGTCCATCGAGCAGGCGCTGAAGGGCGTCGGCGTCGAGTGGGTGAAGCGGGTCACGACGTACAAGGTCGGCCAGGTGTCCGCGACGCTCAAGGAAGCGATGACCACGCCCTTCGCGGGTCTGAAGGTGATCATCGCCGAGAGCGAGTGCCAGCTCGAGAAGCAGCGCCGGCTCCGGCCGCTGGTCGCGGCGGCGCTGAAGTCCGGCGATCGCGTCGTGCGCACGCGCTTCGGCGTGGACGAGGACACCTGCTCGGGCGACCACTCGTGCATCCGGCTGTCCGGGTGCCCGTCGCTCACGGTGAAGGATTCCTCCGACCCGCTCAAAGTCGACCCGGTCGCGCACGTGAACAACAGTTGCGTCGGGTGCGGCCTTTGCGGCGAGGTGGCGCACGCGGCGATCCTGTGCCCGAGCTTCTTCCGCGCCGAGATCGTGCAGAACCCGAGCTGGTGGGACCGGTTGAAGCACCGGGCGCGTTCGACGGTGATCGGGTGGCTGCAGCCGGCATAGGGAATCGGAATGAACACGACGACCGACACGCTCACCTTCCCCGGCACGGGCGCGCTTCCCGCGCGGCCCATCACGGTGCTCGTCGCCGCGCTCGGCGGCGAGGGCGGCGGGGTGCTCGCCGACTGGATCGTCGCCGCGGGCACCGCGGCGGACTTCCCGGTGCAGAGCACCTCGATCCCCGGCGTCGCGCAGCGGACCGGCGCGACGACCTACTACATCGAGCTCTATCCGGCGACGCGCGCGGCGCTCGGCGACCGGCGCCCGGTGCTCGCGCTCACGCCCTCCCCGGGCAACGTCGACCTGATGGTCGCCTCGGAGCTCGTCGAGGCCGGCCGCGCGATGCAGAACGGCTTCGTGAGCCCGGACCGCACGACGCTCGTCGCCTCGACGCACCGCATCTACACCGTCGTCGAGAAGATGGCGATGGGCGACGGCCGCACCGACGTCGAGAAGATCGTGAAGGCCGCCGGGGAGCTCGCGAAACGCGCGGTGCTGTTCGACATGGCCGACCTGGCGAGCCGCTCCGGCACCGTGATCAACGCGGTGCTGTTCGGCGCCATGGTGGGCGCCGGAGTCCTGCCGCTCTCGCGCGCCGCGTGCGAGGCGGCGATCCGCAGCGCCGGCAAGGGCGTCGAGGGCAGCCTCAAGGGCTTCGCACTCGGCTACTCGCACGCGACCGGTGAAGCGCAGCCGCCCTCGCCCGCCGACCTCAAGGCGTGGCGGGCAAATCCGGTCGAACGCGTCCGCAGCGCGTTCCCGGGGGAGACGCATCGCATCCTCGAAGAGGGCGCGGCGCGCACGACGGACTTCCAGGATGCTGCCTACGCCACGCTCTATCTCGATCGCCTCGAGCCGATCGCGAAGCTCGACCGCGACGGCGGAGGAGGCTCGACCGGCTACAAGCTCACCAACGAGGCCGGTCGCTTCCTCGCGCTGTGGATGGCTTACGAGGACGTGATCCGCGTCGCCGACCTCAAGTCGCGCAAGGCCCGCTTCGAGCGCGTGCGGACCGAGGTCCAGGCGAAGCCCGGCGAGCCCGTGCACATCGTCGAGTACCTCAAGCCCGGCGTCGACGAGGTCGCGGCGCTCCTGCCGCGCGGGCTCTCCGGCCGGCTTTCGCACTGGGCCCACCGGCGCGGGCTCACGCACAAGCTCAACGTCGGCCTCTACGTGAAGACGACGAGCCTGTTCGGCTTCCTCATGCTGCGCGCCCTCGCGTGGCTGCGCCCCCTGCGCCGCGCGACGAGCCGCTACAAAGACGAGCAGCAGCTGATCGAGCGCTGGCTCGACGCGGTCCGCGCGAGCGCGGCGCGCGACCTGGGGCTCGCCCTGGAAGTCGCCCTGTGCGGCCGGCTGATCAAGGGCTACGGTGACACGCACCGTCGCGGCAAGGACAACTTCACGCGCATCCTCGACACGATCGTGGCGGGCGGCACCTTCGCATCCGACGGCACGCGGGCGAGCGCCATCCGCAAGGCCCGCGAGGCCGCGCTCGCCGACCCGGAAGGGCGCAAGCTCGACCAGTCCCTCGAGACGGTGGGCGTGCCGCCGCGACCGCTCCAGGCGAAGCCGATGCAGTTCTTCCGCCGGCCGCCCGGCGGCACCAAGCGCGCAGTTTAGGCTCAGCCCTTCTCGAGCGCGATCCCCACCCAGCCGTGGTGGGAGATGTCGAACACGACGCCGTTCGGATCGCGGAACTTGCGCTCGAAGTCGACCCCGCCGCCACCCTTCAGCTCGCGGTGGAAGCGGCCGCCGTTCGCCTTGATGCGCGCGCTCATCGCCTCGAGGTCGTCGACGATGAAACCCATGTGGTGGAGGCCGACGAAGTCCTTGCCGCGCTCGTCGCCCGCCGCCTCGTCGCTGTGGAACTTGAGCAGCGTCAGGTTGATCACGCCGTCGGAGAGCGAGAGGCCGTCGCCGTAGGGCGTCTCGACGTAGTTCACCTCCGCGAGCCCGAACGTCTCCGTGTAGAACGCGGCGGCGCTCTTCAGGTCGGGCACCGAGATGGCGATGTGGCGCAGCTTCGCTTTCATGCGGGTCTCCCTCAGGTGTCGGTCTCGAGCGCATTGCGCAGCAATGCGTGCAGGTTCGCCTTCGCCTCGTAGCCGACGCCGGGCACGGCGGGAATCTCGATCCGCCCGGCGCGCACCGGCACGCCATCCCAGTAGCCGCCGTACGGAAGCGACGCGTCGGGCGCGGCCTCGGCCGAACCGAGCGACAGCCCGGCGACGCAGTGGGCCGCGAAGAGGTGTCCCGCGTGTGGCCAGAATGCCGCGCGCGGCCAGCCCGCCGCCGCGGAAGACTCGAGAATGCGCGCGTACTCCGGCACGCCATAGGCGAGCAGCATGTCGAACTGGAGGCGGTCGCGATCCGGCCGGAGCCCGCCGTAGCGCAGCAGGTTGCGGGCGTCGTCGAGCGAGAACAGGTTCTCGCCGGTCGCGAGCGGCGTGGTGCTCTGCGCGGCGATCCGCGCGAGCGACTGGTAGTCGAGCGGCGACGCCGGCTCCTCGACCCATTCGACCCGGGCTCCGGCCATCGCCGCGAGCCATGGTTCCGCCAGCGCGTCGCCCAGCCGGCCGTTCACGTCGACTGCGACGCGGGCGACGACCTCGCGCGCCGCGGCCACGCGCCGCGAGTCCTCCTCGATGCTCGCGCCGCCGACCTTGATCTTGACCGTGGCGTAGCCGGCGTCGGCGGCGCGTCGCACCTCGGCCACCAGGTCGGCGAGCGATTCCCCCGGGCGATAGTGGCCGCATGAGCCATACGTCGCGATGGCGGGCGTCGCCGCAGGCGTACCGTAGCGGTCCGCGAGAACCCGCCAGAGCGGGCGGCCTTCCGCCTTCGCGCGCGCGTCCCACAGCGCGGCGTCGAGAAGCCCCACCGCCCCGGAGCGCTCCCCGTGACCGCCCTCCTTCTCGTTCGCCATCATGACCGGCCAGGCGCGCACCGGGTCGATCAATCCGGATGCATCGAGGAGCTGCTCGGGGGCGGCGGCGAGCAGCCGCGGCACGAAGCGCTCCGCGAGCAGACCGCCCTTGCCGTACCGCCCGATCGAGTCGAATGCATAGCCGATCACCGGCTTGCCCGCGACCTGGCGGTCGGTGACGATCGCCAGGGCCGATGCCGTCATCGTGTCGAACGCGATCGACGCGTTGCGCATGCGCGCACCAATCGGGACCGTCGCCTCGCGGACCGCCAGGACGCGCATCACTCGACCGCGCCGAGCGCGCGGAGGATGCGCTCCGGCGTGTAGGGCTGCTCGGGCGGGATGCGCTCCACGCGAAGCCGCGCCGCTACTTGTCGAACAGGGGCCGCAGCGACTTGACCGCCTCCGGCGCGCGCTTGTTGAGCTCCGCCCAGTACGCGTCGTAGGCCTGCTTGCGGAACGACGGCCCGAGCTCGGCCGGCTTGATCCCCGCCTCGGCCTGCCGCTTGCGCTCGGAGGCCACCTTCTCGGCGGCCCACTTCGTGTTCTCGTTCTCCAGCCATTCGGCGCCCTTCGTCAGCGCCGCGCGCTGCGCGTCCGTGAGACTCGTCCACTTCGGGAAGTTCACCAGGACGTTCACGACCACGTTGTAGAACCCGGGATCGATCCGGAACTTGGTGAAGCTCCCCCAGCCGAGGTCGAAGATGCCGATCAGCGGCCAGCCGTAACCGTCGACCACGCCGCGCTCGAGGGCGGTGCGCACCTCGCCGGGCGGCGTGTTGATCAGCGTCGCGCCGATGGTCGAGAAGAACGGCGTGTAGTTCGGCGTCGTGCGCAGCTTCATCGCCTTCAGGTCGTCGATCGAGGATACCGGCCGATTGGTGAAGACGTGGAACTCGACGCCGTCGCCGTAGGCCGCGAGCAGCCACGCGTTCATGCGCTGGTTGTGCGCCTTGTTGAGCGCGTCCCACGCGCCCGACTGGCGCTGCTGCCTGAAATTGAGCGTCGACAGGATCGCCACGTCCGCTTCCGGCATCGCGCTGACGTAGAACGCCGGCGGCAGGCACGCGACGTCGAGCACGCCGGTGCGCAGCGCGTTGCCCTGCTCGAAGGGCGGCACCGCGTCGGGGCCGCCGACCACGCGGATCTGCACCGTCCCCTTGTAGGTCGAGTTGACGTGCTCCACGAACCGGCCGCACATCTCGCCGAACGTCGTGTTCGGCGGCACGAACATCGCTGCCCTGAGCGTGACCTCCTGGGCCTGCGCGATCGGGCCGAGCGTCACGAGCGCGGCGAGCGCGGCTGCGGACGAGAGTTGCCTGGCGTTCATCGGTCTTCCTCCGGTGGCGGTTCTAGAACGGTACAGCAAGGGCGCGATGCGGGGCATCGCAGTTGATGAGCGTCACGCGCTTCGCGACGATGCGCAGCGTGCCGGCCGCGTGCCGCAGCCGATGGTGCGCGCGACCGGCGAACCAGCGGGCCTCGTCACCGCGCCACTCCGCGACGATGAGCGACGAGTCGGCCTCGTACGCGGCGTCCGCGTCGGCGGACGGGCGCACCTCCACGGCCGAGACGTGATGGTGCGTCCGGGCAGGCGGCGTCTGCACGTGGATCCCCGCCCCCGCGAGCCGCTGCACGCGCAGCGCGAGCAGGGGCTTGCGTTCGTAGACGAGCGACAACCCGTCGCGCGGGGAGCGCTGGCCGGGCTGCCCGGGCACCCAGTAGGTCGCGTCCTCCGTGAACAGCGCGAGCCAGTCGTCGAAGCGCCGCTCGTCGAGCAGGCGCGCCTCTTCGAACACGAGCGCCTCCACGGCCTGCCGCACGCCCGCGTCGGGCAGTTCAGCGATCACGGCCGGGCCATCCACGTCTGCCACGCGGCGAGCTGGGCGCGGATCGCCGCCTCGCTGGTGCCGCTCGCCTCGATCGAGCCGTCTTCGCACCGGCGGTCCGTCGCCATCCCCCGGCTCACGTCCACCCACTCCTGCGCGCCCGATGCCAGGCCCCGCTGGCAGCGCTCGAAGATCTCCAGGTCGTCGGAGGCGACGAGCGAGGCGGCCGACGCGGCGGTATTGAGGAACTGGAGCGTGACATCGAACATCTCCTCCGGCGCACCCTCGAGGCGGAAGCAGCTTGCCGTCACGACGGTGCGATCGACGGCGAGCGGCTGCACCACCCGCAGCACGGCAAAGCGCGAGTTCACCGAGACGTTCGGCCAGATCAGGTTGTTGAACCGGTCCATGCCGAGGATCTGCGCGGTCCGCGCCTCGCCGTGCCGCTCGACCAGCGCCCGGCGGTAGCGCGAGTACGCGGGATCGCTCCGCTCCGGCGCGATGACACCCGTGCGATAGAAGCCGCCCATGTATGCGTGGCCACCCGGGAAGGTTCGGATCGGCACGTCGTCCCATTCGGGCACCGACAGGCCGTTCGCGAGCAGCATCTGGGCCGTCTGCGCGGTGGACGGGTCCGCGGCCAGCGCATCGGGCGCGGCGCGCGCCGCCGCGACGGAGCTGCCGTGCACGAACCCCGGATGCACGAGGTCGGTCGCGTTCTCCATGAACAGCTTCCAGTTGCCGCGGTACGCCATCCGCAGGCGGCCGCCGACCTGCGTGACGCTCCCGGCGGGCGCGCGGTCGACGAGGTTGTCGAGGGCGGACGCGAGCCCGCCGAGGAAGGCCGGCAGGTCCGGACCGTCGGCCGCGTGCGACCCGAAGACGAATCCCCGATAGCTCGCGACGCGCGGCACGCGGGCGAGGCCGCGCCGCTCGCCGTCGCTCTCCGCCCGACCGTAGCCCGACGCCATGGGAACCCCGGCGAGACTGCCGTCGAGGCGATAGGTCCACGCGTGGTAGGGACACCGGAAATGGCGATCGTGGCCGCGCGGCTCGGACACCACGCAGGCCCCGCGATGCGCGCACTGGTTGTGCAGCAGCGCGAGCGCCCCGTCCTCCTGCCGCACGAGGATGACCGCGGCCGAGCCGAGACGCGTCAGGATCCAGTCCCCGCGCGCGGGCACCTCGCTCTCGTGCCCCACGTAGAGCCAGGCGCGCCCGAAGATGCGCTCCAGCTCGAGCTCGAACACCGCCGGGTCGGTGTAGACGGCGCGGTTCGCCCGGCCGTCGCGCACCATATCGGCGGCGTCGGAGCGGCCTGCGCGGACGGCGCCGGAAATATGCATCTGCATATTGTTCCGGCTCGCTCCCGGCGGCGTCAAGCACCGCATGCAGCCCGGCGCGTCGTAGAATCGGGACGATCCGCAATGGTGCGCCGCATACATGCCACGCCCCGAAGTCAGGCGCTACAGGATCGAGGTGGCCGCGCCCTACCTCATGAACCGGATCGCGAACCGCCTCAACCGGCGGCTGGTCGACGAACTGAGGACGGTCGGGCTGACGTTCCGCCATTGGCGCGTTCTCGCCTTCCTCGCGGCCAACCGGCGACGCACGATCGCCGCCCTCGCGGAGTACTCGGTCACGCCGCACTCGACGCTTTCGCGGTTCCTCGACCGCATGGCCCGCGCGGGGCTGGTGCAGCGCACCGCCGCTCTGGACGACCAGCGCGCGGTGGAGCTTGCGCTCACCGCGAAGGGCCGGCGCCTGTACGAGCGGATCCTGCCGCTCGCGCTGGACATCAATCGGGAGCTCCTGCGCGGGTTTTCCGACCGTGAACGGCAGACGCTGGCCGCACTGCTCGCCCGTATGCGGGACAACCTCGGCCTTGACGCCCGGCCGCCCGAGCGCGGGGCACCGCGCGCCGCAGGCGGACGCGGTAAGCTCGGCAAAACGACGCGGGCGCCGCGCAGGAAGCGGCGTTGAGGAGCGACCATGGAAGTCTCCTTCCACGACGAGATCCAGAACCTGAAGCTCGGCGACGGCGAGACCTTCCACGGCGAGGGCATTCTCGCCGTGACGAAGGCCCTGCTGCAGTCGGGCGTGGCGTACGTCGGCGGCTACCAGGGTGCGCCGGTGTCGCACCTGCTCGACGTCATGGTGCAGGCGCGCGACTACCTGGACGAGCTCGGCGTGCACGTCGAAGCGTGCACCAACGAGGCATCGGCCGCAGCGATGCTCGGTGCTTCCATCAACTACCCGATGCGCGGCGCGGTGACCTGGAAGTCGATCGTCGGCACCAACGTCGCCTCCGACGCGCTCTCCTACCTCAGCACCGCGGGCGTCGTGGGCGGTGCGCTGATCGTGGTCGGCGAGGACTACGGCGAGGGCGCGAGCGTCGCGCTCGAGCGCACGCACGCGGTCGCGCTCAAGTCCTCGCTGTGGATGCTCGACCCGCGCCCCGACCTCGCCATGATCGTGAACCTGGTGGAGAAGGGCTTCGAGCTCTCCGAGGCGTCGAACACGCCGGTGTTCATGGACCTGCGCATCCGTGCGTGCCACGTCACCGGGCGCTTCGTCGCGCGCGCAAACCGCGCGCCGGCCGTGTCGACCCGGCTGCGCCTGAGCGCTCCGCCCGATTTCGTGTACGAACGGCTCTCGCATCCCCCGGCGACCTTCAAGCAGGAGAAGCTCAAAGCCGAGGTGCGCCTGCCCGCCGCGCGGAAGTTCATCGCCGAGCACCGGCTGAACGAGGTCTTCGACGGATCCGAGCGCGACGTCGGGATCATCGTCCAGGGCGGCCTCTACAACAACGTGGTGCGCGCCCTGCAGGTGCTCGGGCTCGCCGACCACTTCGGCGTCTGCCGCATCCCGATCCTCGCGCTGAACGTCGTCTACCCGCTCGTCCCGGAAGAGATCTCGGGCTTCTGCGCCGGCAAGCGCGCGGTCCTGGTCGTCGAGGAAGGCCGGCCCGAGTTCATCGAGCAGGACATCGCTACGCTCCTGCGCCGGGCGGACCTTCAAACGAAGCTTCACGGCAAGGACGTGCTGGTGCAGGCCGGCGAGTACACGACCGAAGTCGTCGTCCGCGGGTTCGCGCGCTTCCTCGCCGCGCACCTCGCACATCTCGACACGTCGCCCGGTGCGCGCTGGCTGGAAGCCCTGGACGGAACGCGTGCCCGCGCCGCGGAGATCCTGGGCCAGCCGCTCCCGCCGCGCCCACCGACGTTCTGCGTCGGCTGTCCGGAGCGCCCGGTGTTCGCGGCGATGAAGCTCGCGAAGCGCGAGATCGGCGAGCCGCACGTCGCCGCCGACATCGGCTGCCACGCGTTCGCCACCTTCGAGCCCTTCTCGCAGGGCAACTCGATCCTCGGCTACGGCATGAGCCTCGCGAGCGCGGCGGGCGTCGGGCCCTCGATGGAACGGCGCACGCTGTCGATCATGGGCGACGGCGGGTTCTGGCACAACGGCCTGCTCTCGGGCGTCGCCTCCAACCTGCTCAACCGCGGCGACGGCGTGCTCGTCATCATGAAGAACGGCTACACCTCGGCGACCGGCACGCAGGAGATCGTCTCCTCGCCGCCCGAAGTCGCGAAGGACCTGGCGCGCGAGCAGAGCGCCGTCCACGCCGACCGGACGATCGAGAACACGCTGCGGGGCCTGGGCGTGAAGTGGCTGCGGACGGTCTACACGTACAAGGTGTCCGACATGGCGCAGACGCTGAAGGACGCGTTCAACACGTCCGAGCCCGGCCTCAAGGTGATCGTTGCCGAGGCGGAGTGCCAGCTCGAGCGTCAGCGCCGCATCCGCCCGGTGCTCGCGAAGCTGCTGAGCTCGGGCGGTCGCGTGGTGCGCACGCGCTTCGGCGTGGACGAGGACACCTGCTCGGGCGACCACTCGTGCATCCGGCTGTCCGGGCTGCCCGTCGCTCACGGTGAAGGATTCCTCCGACCCGCTCAAAGTCGACCCGGTCGCGCACGTGAACAACAGTTGCGTCGGGTGCGGCCTTTGCGGCGAGGTGGCGCACGCGGCGATCCTGTGCCCGAGCTTCTTCCGCGCCGAGATCGTGCAGAACCCGAGCTGGTGGGACCGGTTGAAGCACCGCGCGCGTTCGACGGTGATCGGGTGGCTGCAGCCGGCGTGACGTTGTCCAGGAGCTACTCCGCGGAGCGCGTGATCCGCTTCTCGCAGTGCGACCCGGGCGGCATCGTCTATTTCGTCCACTTCTTCGACATGTGCAACGGCACGGTCGAGGACTGGTTCGCCGAGGTGATCGGCATGAACTTCAACGAGATCCACCTCGTGCGCCGCTGGGGCTTCCCGATCGTCGACACCGGGTGCCACTTTTACAGCCCGTGCCGCCTGAGCGACCGGCTCAAGCTCACCCTCACGATCGCGAAGCTCGGCCGCAGCTCGATCGAGTTCTCGATCCGCGGCACGGTGGAGGGCAACGAGAAGTTCCGCGCGCGCCACAAGGTCGCGATGATCTCCCTCGATACCTACCGCGCGATTCCGGTGCCCGACGACCTGCGGGCGAAGATGGAGTCGTACGTCGCCCCGCACGCGTAAGCGCTGATACCATCCGCGCCCATGCGCAAGGTCTTCCGCGTCGAATACCCGATCCTCTTCTCGCACTGCGACCCCGCGGGCATCGTCTATTTCCCGCGCTTCTTCGACCTCCTCCACACCGCGATGGAGGACTGGTTCACTTATGGGCTCGAGGAGCGATTCGCCGACTTCATCGTCAAGAAGAAACTCGGCGTCCCGACGGTGAGCACGCGCACGGAATTCGTCGGCCCCGCACGCTTCGGCGACACGCTCGCCATCGAGCTGCGCGTGGTGCGGCTGGGCCGGGCCTCGATCGAGATGGCGATCGACTCGTTCGTCGCGGACCGGCCGTGCTTCCGGTCGCGCCATACCGTCTGCACGTTCACGCACACGACCTACAAGGCGGTGCCGATCCCGGACGACCTCCGGGCGAAGATGACCGAGTACCTCGACGAGTCGTATCAGGCGGGCGGGTAGGCCGCGGCAACCACCCCGGCGCTGCGCGCCACCCCTCCTGACCAGGAGGGAAGAACGTCAGCCCCAGATCGCTCTCGCCGCCTCGACGCAGCGCTTCAGCTTCGCAACCTCGTCGGCCTCGGTGACCGGATTGCCGCCGATGGTGCTGGCAAAGCCGCACTGCGGGCTGATCGCGAGACGGTCCCCGTCGACGTGCAGGGCCGCCTCCTCCACCCGCCGCTCCAGCGCCGCGAGCGGCTCGAGCGTCGCGACCTTCGAGCTCACCATCCCGAGCACCACGCCCTTGTTCCTGGGCATGAACCGCAGCGGCGCGAAATCGCCCGCGCGCGGCGTGTCGTACTCGAGCAGGAAGTGGTTGACGTTCGCGCGGCCGAAGAGCTTCTCCGCGATCGAATCGTAGCCGCCCTCGGAGAGGTACTTGCCCTTGTAGTTGCCGCGGCACATGTGCACGCCGACCACCATGCCGGCGGGCAGGTTCTTCACCGCCGCGTTGATCGCGTCGACGTACAGGTCGACGAGCGCTTCCGGATCGTTGCCGCCGGCCTTTACCCGCTCGCGCGCCGCAGGGTCGCACAGCATCGCGATCGCGACCTCGTCGAGCTGGACGTACTGCGCCCCGGCCGCCGACAGCGCCGCGATCTCCTCCTGGTAGACCTTGCCGAGGTCGACGATGAACTGCCGCGGATCGGCGTAGATCCCCGGGTCCGCGTAATTCGTGCCGCGCCAGAAGTGCATCGTCGACGGCGCGGGCATCGTGATCTTCGGGGTCGCCTGCGTGATCCCCTGGACGAACCGGAACTCGTCCACCGCGATGTCGCCGCTCCGCTTCACCTTGCCGACGACGTGCGGCGCGGTGAAGTCCGACTCGTGGCCGTGCTCGTCGCGGAACCGGAACGCCGCCTCCTTCACGGTCAGGCCGTCGGTCAGGCTCACGAACCGCGCCCAGTACGAGATGCGCCGGAACTCGCCGTCGGTCACGACCTGGAGGCCGCAGGCCTCCTGCAGCTTGACGACGTCGCGAATTGCCTCGTCCTGGATCCGTCCGAGCTCGGCGTCGGAGATCGCCTTCTCGGCGTGGCGCTTGAAGGCGTGCCGCAGCGGCGCGGGCCGGAGCAGGCTGCCGACGTGGTCGGCGCGGAAGGGCGGGCGGCCGTTCGGGGAGATGCGCATCGCGATCCTCGCTTGCGGGAAGGCGCGATGGTAGCGCGGCCGTCGCCGGCCCGCGGTGCGCCCTGATAGACTCGCCGCGCTCCATGCGCCCGGTCCCGTTCGACGCGAATTCTCTCCGCCGCAAGAGCGCGCCGCTCGTCCTCGCCGAGCGCGCGCAGGCGAGCCCCGACGCCGTCGCGTTCCGCTCGAAGCACCTCGGGATCTACCGCGAGCGCACCTGGCGCGACTATGCGAGCCTCGTGGAGCGCGCCGCCCGCGGGTTCGCCGGGCTCGGCGTGACAGCGGGCGATCGGGTCGCGATCATGGGCGACGCGTGCGAGGCGTGGATGACTTGCGACCTCGCGGCGCAATCGCTCGGGGCGGTGACCTACGGCATCTACCCGACCGCATCGTCCGCCGAAGTCGAGTACCAGATGCGCGACGGCGGTGCCTCGATCTTCGTCGCCGAGGACCAGGAGTACGTCGACCGGCTGCTGCCGCTCCTCGACCGCCTGCCTGCGGTCCGCTGGATCGTGGTGATCGACGACGCCGCGATGTTCGCCTACGACCATCCGCAGCTGAAGAGCTACGCCGAGTTGCTCGAGGGCGCCACACCCGCGGCCGATCCGGCGGCAGCGCTCGAGCGGCTCGCGGCGCGCGTGCCGGCGGAGGCGCCGGCGTTCATCGTCTACACCTCGGGCACCACCGGCCACCCGAAAGGCGCGCTGGTCTCGCACGGCCGGCATCTCGCCGGCGCGTTCAACATCGTGACGCACTACCCGGCGCTCGCGGAGAAGACCCACCGCACGGTCATCTACCTGCCGCTGTGCCATATCCTCGGGCGCGACGTGGCGATCACGCTGCCGCTCGTATCGCAGCTCGTGCCGCACTTCGGCGAGGACCTCGAGGACCTGCCGCAGACCTTCTTCGAGGTGGCGCCGAGCGTGCTCTTCGCCGTGCCCCGCTACCTGCAGAAGTTCGCCTCCCAGGTCCTCGTGGGCATCTCGGGTACCGCGACGATCAAGCGTGCGGCGTACGACCTCGCCGCGCGAATCGGGCGCGCGCATGTCAAGCGGCGCTGGGAGGGCACCGCGGGCACGGCCTCCGTCCTCGCCTACCGCCTCGCGCGCGCGACGGTGTTCGCACCGATCCTCAACAAACTCGGCCTCGATCGCCTCGAGCTCGTGCTGGCCGGCGGCGCGGCGGTGCCGCGCGAGACGATGGCGCTCTGGCACATCTGGGGCGTGAACGTGTGCGAGATCTACGGCCAGACCGAGACCGCGGGCGGCATCATCACCGGCCAGCGCGGGCCGTTTCCGCGCCCGGGCGACGTGGGCACGGCGCCCGAGGGCTGGGACGTGACGCTCGGCGCGGAAGACGAGATCCTGGTCCGGAGCCCCGACCTCTTCGAGGGCTACTGGAACAATCGCGAAGCGACCGATGCGGTGCTCGACGCGGAGGGGTGGCTGCATACGGGGGACGTCGGCGCGTGGACGGACGGCCGCCTGAAGATCGTCGACCGCGCGCGCGACTTCATCGTGACCTCCGGCGGCAAGACGCTGTCGCCGTCCTACATCGAGAACGCCCTGCGCGCGAGCCCCTACGTTGCCGAGGTCGTCGTGTTCGGCCACAACCGGAAGTACGTCGCCGCGCTGATCGAGATCGACTACGACACCGTGTCCGACTGGGCGCGCGCCCACGGCGCCGCGTACACCGGCTTCACCAGTCTCGCGCAGCACCCGGCGGTCGAGCGCCTGCTCCAGGGGGAGATCGACCGCGCGAACGCCGAGCTCGCGCGCGTCGAGCAGGTGAAGCGCTTTCGCATCCTGCCCAAGGCGCTCGATCCGGAGGAGGAAGGCGAGCCGGTGACACCGACGCGCAAGGTGAAGCGCACGCTGATGTACGAGCGGTTCAGGACGCTCGTCGAGTCCATGTACGATGACGCGGACGAACGGCTGGTCGCCGCGAGCGTCGGCGAGCTGCTGCAGAACTAGAGCCACCAATAAGGAGGAGGACCATGAAAGGACTTGCCCTGACGACCGCGCTCGCTGCGACCCTCGCGGCCGCCCAACCCGCCGCCGCGCAGGACGCCTACGTCGTCGGCCTGTCCGGCGCGCTCACGGGCCCGGCCGCGGCGACCTACGCGCCGGTGATCGAGGCGATGCGCGCCTACGTCGATCACGTCAACAGCAAGGGCGGCGTGAACGGCAAGCCGATCCGGCTCCTCATCGCCGACAACCAGGGCGAGCCGTCGAAGGCCGCGGCAGACGCGAAGAAGCTGATCGCCCAGGACAAGGTGCTCATCCTGATCAACTCGAGCCTCTCGTCGACGTACGCGCCGATGATCGCCGAGTCGAAGCGCGCCGGGGTGCCGCTCTTCTACGCGGGCGCGGTGTGCCCGAAGGAAACGTATCCGCCGGCCGATCCGCTGCAGTTCTGCTCGACCGCGTTCGGCGCGCAGTACGACAGCCAGTTCGCGATGGGCTTCGTGAAGTCCACATCGAAGGAGGCGCCGCGCGTCGGCTACTCCGCGATGGCGATCCCGATCTCGCGCGGCGAGATCGACTACGCGGAGGGCTTGACCAAGCAGATGGGCATGACGCCGGTCGACAAGCAGGTCATCCCGCCGCCGACGCCCGACTACACGCCGTTCGCCACCAAGCTCAAGGACGCGAACCCGAACTGGGTCTACTCGTGGGCGCCCTGGGTGACCCAGGTGCGGACGCTGGAAGCGCTGCGCCGCCTGGGGTGGAAGGGCAACTACATCGCCTACGCGCACATCCAGTCCGAGGACGAGCTCGAGCGGCTGAAGGACGGCGACCTGTACGTCTTCGGCACCAACGCCTTCTTCCAGGACAACCTGCCGGTGCACGCGGAGATCCGCGCGGCGACCCATCGCGCCAAGCTCAACTACCCGATCACCCAGCTCACCGAGGGCTTCATCGCCGGCCTGGTGCTCGAGTCGGCGCTCAAGGGCACGTCCTGGCCGCCGACCCCGCAGAAGGTGCTCGCGTCGATGAACAGCCTCAAGGTCGACACGAAGGGCCTGCGCGGCGGACCGATCGAATGGACGAAGGACAACCACTTCCGCACCAAGCAGTCCTACCGCGTGTACCGGTGGGACCCGTCGAAGAACGCGATCGTCCAGGTGAAGGACTGGACCGCGATCGACGTGAAGTAACCCGCGCGAGCGCAGGCAGCGCATTCATGGACGAGGTTGCGCGGCATCTTCGTCGCACAACCGCGGGGAGTCCATAGGCGGAGTCTCGTTGCAGCTATTCGTCAATATTCTCGTCCTCGCGTCGATCTATGCGCTGATCGGCTGCGGTTACGTGCTCATCTACCGCACGAGCCGCGTGCTCAACCTCGCGCACGGCGAGCTGATGATGGTCGCGGCGTACCTGCTGCTGACCACGGCGTCCCTGTTCTCCGGACATCCGCTGACCGCGTTCGTCGCGTCCGCCCTCCTCGGCCTCGTGGTCGGCGTCGCGGTCTACGGGGTCCTGATGCGCAAGATGACCGGCGAGCGGGTGCTCGCCGCGGTGCTCGCCACCGTCGCGCTCGGGATCCTGCTGCGCGGGATCGTCGTGCTGATCTGGTCGGCACAGCAGCAGTATCCCGGCCAGGCGCTCGGCTGGCCCAACCCGGCGCTCGAGCTGCCCGGCGGCGGGCGGATCTCCACCGCGGCGGCCGTGCTCGTAGTGACGACGGCGGCGGTGTACGCGGGCCTCTTCGCCTTCCTGCGCTACACGCGCTGGGGGATCCGCATGCGCGCCGCCGGACAGAATCCGCTGCTGGCCGCACAGCGCGGCATCCGGCTGCATGGCGTCTACGCGCTCGCGTGGGGACTCTCCACCTTCACCGGCGGCCTCGCCGGCATGCTCATCGCGCTCGACTCGGGGCTCGAGCAGACGATGGTCGTGATCGGCCTGAAAGCCTTCCCGGCGGCACTCGTTGGCGGCCTCGACAGCCTCGTCGGCGCCATCGCCGGCGCGCTCATCGTCGCGGCGGCGGAGGTGCTGCTGATCCATTACGTGAACCCGCTGCTCGCGGACGTCGTGCCGTTCCTCGTCCTGATCGCCATGCTGATGGTGCGGCCGTGGGGGCTGTTCGGCACGCGCGAAGAGCTCGACCGCGTCTAGGGAAGGCCTGCGAATGGGTCACGGGGTATCGCGAGGCAGCGCAGCTGGACGAGCGCGGACGACAGGCGACAACGCCTGGCGCCGGCGCGAACGGGCGATGACGTCAGCCGCAAGACCTTGTTAGAGCCTCTATAGATGCCCTTCGCCAGCGGTTACTTCCGGACGACCTACGCGCGCGACATTCGCCTCGTCGACACGCGCACCCAGGTCGCGAGCCTCGCCGTGTTCGTCGCGCTGCTCGCGGCGTTTCCGTTCGTCGCGTCGGCGTTCCTGCTCGATCTGGCGAACCAGTTCTTCCTCGCGTCGATCGGCGCGGTGGCGCTCATGCTGCTGACCGGCTATGCCGGCCAGGTCTCGCTCGGCCATGCGGGCCTGCTCGCCGCCGGCGCATTCACGGTCGGCATCCTGGTCAAGGAAGTGAACGCGCCGTTCTGGGTCACGGTCCCCGCCGCCGCGGCCGTCGGCGCGCTGCTCGGCGTCGTATTCGGTCTCCCGTCCCTGCGGCTCCGCAGCCTCTATCTGGCGGTGAGCACGCTCGCGCTCTATTTCGTGGTGGCGTACGTCGGCGGCGAGTACGAGACCCGGCGGGGGTTCTCGACCGGGATCGTGGTGGACCCGCCCGCCATCGGGGCATTCGCGGTCGACGACCCGCGCGTCTGGTACCTCGTGCTCTGCGCCGCTGCCGCGGCAACGGTCGTCCTCTGCCTGAATCTCCTGCGCGCGCGCAGCGGGCGGGCATGGCGCGCGATCCGCGATCACGAGACGGTCGCAGAGGCCCTGGGCATCAACGTTCCGGCGTACAAGCTCGCCGCCTTCGTGGTCAGCTCGGCGCTCACCGCGGTCGCGGGCGCGCTGTTCGCGTACTACCGCGGCTTCGTCTCGGTGGAGGCGTTCTCGCTGTTCCTGTCGATCCAGTACGTCGCCATGGTGATCATCGGGGGCATGGGCTCGATCCTCGGCGCGTTGCTCGGCGCGGCGTTCGTCACGCTGTTTCCCTATGCGATCGAAGCCCTGATCGCGTCGCTGCCTACGCCGGAGCGCTATGCGAACCTCGTCTTCGCGGTGAACTACGCGGCCTTCGGACTGGTGATGGTGCTGTTCCTGCTCTTCGAGCCCGAAGGGCTGGTCGGCATCTGGCGGCGCGTGCGCGACTGGTTCCTCCTCTGGCCGTTCCGCCAGAGGCCGCTCTCGGGAACGAAGTAAATGGACGGCGCGCCGCTGCTGAAGCTCGAGCAGGTCGAGGTGACGTATCACCGCGTGATCACCGCGGTGCAAGGCGTCACGCTGCACGTCGAACGCGGCCAGATCGTCGCGCTGCTCGGCACCAACGGCGCCGGCAAGACCACCACGCTGCGCGCCATCTCCGGCTTCCTCGGGCTGGACGACGCGCGCGTCACGGCGGGCACCGTGTTCCATCGCGGCGAGCGCATCGAGAACCGGCCGCCGCACGAGATCACGACGCGCGGGATCGTCCTCGTGCCCGAGCGCGACAAGGTCTTCCCGAACCTCTCGGTCGCGGAAAACCTGATCGCGAACGTCCCGCGGGTCGCGCCGGGCGCGGTGCCGCGGCGGCTGGTCGAGCTCGCCTACGAGTTCTTCCCGAAGCTCGCCGAGCTGCGCGACCGCGAAGCGGGGTATCTCTCCGGCGGTGAGCGCCAGATGCTCGCGATCGGCGCGGCTATCGCGTGCGGGCCGGAGCTGCTGCTCGTGGACGAGCTGTCGCTCGGGCTCGCGCCGCTCGCGGTGCAGGACCTCGCGCGGCGGCTGCGGGAAATCCGCGACCGCCTCGGGATCACGATCCTGCTCGTCGAGCAGAACGCGCCGGTCGCACTCGGCATCGCCGACTGGGGCTACATCATGGAGAACGGGCGCGTCGTCCTCGACGGCGACGCGGCGCGGCTCGGGGACCACCAGGACATCCGCGAGTTCTACCTGGGGATCTCCGGCGAAATGCGGGCGGGCGAGCGGCGCAGCTACCGGCAGGTGAAGCAGTACCGGCGCAGCCGGCGGTGGTATGGCTGAGCTCGCGGTCGAGAGCGTCACGCTCCGCTTCGGCGGCCTCGTCGTCCTCGACGACGTGTCGCTCGCCGTCGAGCGCGGCGAGCTCTTCGCGCTGATCGGGCCGAACGGCGCCGGCAAGACGAGCGTGTTCAACTGCATCAGCGGCCTCTACCGTCCGGCCGCGGGGCGCATCCGCTTTGAGGGACACGACGTCGTCGGCATGAAGCCGCACGACATCGCGCGGCTCGGCGTCGCACGCACATTCCAGCACGGCGAGCTGTTCCCGCACCTGACCGTCGTCGAGAACCTGCTCGTGGGCCGGCACACGCGCTTCCGCACCAGCCTCGTCGGCGAAGCGCTCTTCAGCCAGCGCGTTCGCGAGCAGGAAGTCGCGCACCGCCGCGTGGTCGAGGAGATCCTCGATTTCGTCGAGCTCGGGCGGCACCGCCATACGACCGTCTCGAGCCTGCCCTTCGGCATGCAAAAGCTCGTCGGCTTCGCCCGCGCGCTCGCGCTCGAGCCGAAGCTGCTCCTGCTCGACGAGCCGTCGGCGGGCCTCAACCGCGACGAGCGCGAGGACCTGGCGCGGTTCGTCCTGCGCATCAAGCACGAGCTCGGCATCCCGATGATCTGGATCGAGCACGACATGCAGATGGTCGCGGATCTCGCCGACCGGATCTTCGTGCTCGACTACGGCAAGCCGCTCGCGCAGGGGACGCCGGATCAGGTGCTCAACGATCCGCGCGTGATTGCGGCGTATCTGGGGCAGGCGGCGGCGTAGATCCCGCGCGCCGCAAGGTGCGTGAAGGACGATTCCACTTTCGAGGTACCCCTCCGTGGCGGGTGCCGCTTGTCACGAAAGTGGATGAAGCGTTTAATCCCTTGAATCCACTGAGCCTCGGTACGGGAGCCGATGCGCGGCTCGCGCAACCGCGCGAGCCTTCTGGGCCAAGCTGCAAAGGTGTCTTTGCCATCCATGCTTAGGGCGCCCCCGATCACTGGATCGTTGATGGATCAACGACTTCCGGAGCGCTGCCGGGCGTATGCACCTGGTGCCTGGTTTTATGTCCAGTATTTTAGGGTGTCCAATTCTAGTTAGACCTCATCATTCCTCCTCACGAGGTTGTCATGCCGGAAAGCACCAATCCAGTCGCCATCACGGCCGCCGAGGCACCCGCACGGACCAGACCCTCAAGCTATCCCGAGCCGTTCGCATCGCGCATGATGGGCAGGGAGAAGCGCCCGCTTGGTGACGTGTTTGGCCTCACCAACTTTGGAGTCAATCTCACATCCTTAGCCCCCGGCGCAGTTTCGTCCCTTCGTCATGCTCACACCAGGCAAGACGAGTTCGTCTACATCTTGAAGGGGCACCCAACGCTACATACCGACGAAGGCCACACTCGACTCTCTCCGGGTATGTGCGCGGGCTTTAAGGCGGGCACCGGGAACGGGCACCACCTGATCAATGACACTGCAGAGGAAGTCGTATACCTCGAAATCGGCGATAGAACACCGGGAGACGAAGGGAGTTATCCAGACGACGATCTCAAGGCCTTGTTGGTGGCGAACAAGTGGGCGTATGTCCACAAAGATGGCAGACCCTACTTGTGAAACCAGCGCTCGACGTCGCGAATGGGGAGTAACCCTTCCAGCGAGCAGACGCCTTCCACCCAAACCCCATGCCGCCTCATCTGCGAATAGCCCGCCCTGTCTCCAACCTGGCACGCACACGGACCATGTACTGTCAGGGCCTTGGTCTTCGCGTTGTCGGCAGCTTCGAAAACCATGAAGGGTTCGACGGCGTCATGCTCGGGGTTGCTGGTGCGGGCTACCACTTCGAGTTCACCTACTGCCGAACTCATCCGGTCGCTCCTACGCCCACGGCCGAAGACCTGGCCGTCTTCTACCTGCCCACGCTCTCCGAGTGGCAAAGCGCCTGCCACAACATGCTGGCCGCCGGATTCAAACAGGTCACCTCATTCAATCCGTTCTGGGAAGCCTGCGGCCACACATATGAAGACCAAGACGGTTACCGCATCGTCTTGCAGAATGACGAGTGGAGCAATGTTGCAGTGCCTTGAATCATGGTCGGCAACCGGACGCCTAACCGCACGATCGACCCGACCGAGCACCTCACCCGATAATGTGGACACCTCCACCTAACGCTGAAGGAGGTGTTTCATGGGCATGACGTCACCCCGGTTCCTCGGCACAGATTGGATCTAGAGTAAGGTCGCTTTGAGGCTCCTTGCAAGGGGAAGGAGAAGCGATGAAGCGGTCGAGGTTCACCGAGGAACAGATCACCTTCGCATTGCGGCAAGCAGAAGCCGGATCGCCGGTGGCCGATGTGTGCCGGCAGATGGGCATCTCAGAGGCCACGTTCTACGTCTGGAAGAAGAAGTACGGCAACCTCGGGGTCACTGAGTTGCGCCAGCTCCGGCAGCTCGCGGACGAGAACGCGCGGCTCAAGCGCCTGGTGGCCGATCTGACGCTGGATCGGCACATCCTGTGTCACGGTCAATCCGAAACTCCCCACTTAGGACAATTGAAATCTCCCCACCCCTTAACGACGGAGGTGGACAGTGCAGGAGAGGATCGAAGCTGAAGTGGTCGATGTCGCCGCCCTGCAGGGCGGCGACATCGGCGCGCCGGTTAGGGTGTCCTTGCCCGGGGTGGGCGGGGAGGAGCCGGTGGTTGGTCAAGAGCGTTGGGAGGAGATGCACCGCCTCAAGGCGGCCGGGATGACGGTGTCGGGGGTTGCGCGCGCGACCGGGCTGGACAGGAAGACCGTGCGTCGCTGTCTGCGGCAAGTGCGCTGGCAGGCGTACCGGCGGCCGGCGAGGCGGGAGGCCTTGCTCGACGCGCACCGGGCGTGGCTCGTGGAGCGCGCGGCGCAGGTCGGGTACTCGGCGCGAATCCTCTATCAGGAACTGTGCACGCAGCGCGGCTTTGAGGGCGGTTATGGGACGGTGCGGGACGCCGTGCGGCCGCTGCGGCTCGAGACGGCTGCGGCCTCGCTCACGCAATGCCGTTTCGAGACGGAGCCGGGCGAGCAGGCGCAGGCGGACTGGGGCGAAGTACGCGTGCTCCTGGGCTCGCAGGTCGTCGAGGTGCACATCTTCGTCATGACGCTGGGCTACTCGCGCCGCGGCTGGGCCGAGGGCTACGAGCACGAGCGCATGGAATCGCTCTTGGCGGCGCACGAGCATGGGTTCGAGCACTTCGGTGGCGTGACCCGCGAGATTCTGTACGACCGCATGCGCACCGTCATTCAGGGCGAGCGCGAGGGACGCAAGCGCTGGAATCCGACCTTCGCGGCGTTCGCCCGGCACTGGGGGTTTGAGCCGCGGGTGTGCCGGCCCTATCGCGCGCAAACCAAGGGCAAGGTGGAGTCCGGCGTGAAGTACGTCAAGCGCAACTTCCTGCCCGGGCGCGTGTTCCGCGACCTGGAGGACTTCAACGAGCAGCTCGCCGCGTGGCAGACCGACATCGCGGACCGGCGCATCCACGGCACGACGCACCAGCCGCCGATCGAGCGCTTTGCGCGCGAGGCCGACGCCCTGACGCCCCTGGCGGGCCGCGCGGGCTTCCTCGCGGCGATGCCGAGGCCTCGGGTGGTGGCCAGCGATTGGCTGGTGGCGATCGATACCAACCGTTACTCGGTGCCCTGGCGGCTGATCGGGGCCACGGTCGAGGTGTTCCGGGTCGGTGGGCACTGGCAGATCCGTCACCGCGGCGCCGTGGTGGCGGAGCACCCGGTGCGCGAAGGCCGCTACGAGCTGAGTGTCAAACCCGAGCACGGCCCTGGCGCGGTGGCGCGTAACGCCCGCACCCGCTACGCCCAGACCGCGAAGCTCGTATCCCTTGAGCCGGAGGTCCTCGGCGAGCGCTTCAATCCGGTCGAGCAGCGCGATCTGGCGATCTACGAGCAGATCCTGGAGGCCGCATGAACCCGGCCAACTGGAGCGGCTCTCCGAGCACCTGGTGAAGCTGCGCCTGTTCAAGAGCCGCGAGCGGCTCGAAGCCCTGCTGCAGCACGCCGCGGAGAAGGAGCTCGCCTACTCGGACTTCCTCGAACAGGTGCTGGGCGAAGAGGTGGCGGCCAAGACGAGCAAGAACGTCACCATGCGCACCAGCATGGCGCGCTTCCCGTTCGTGAAGCCCCTGGAGACGTTCGACTTCGGCTACCAGCCCTCGATCGACAGGAAACAGGTCCAGAGCCTGGCGAGCTGCCACTTCATCGAACACGGCGACAACGTCGTCATCCTCGGCCCGCCGGGGGTGGGCAAGACCCACTTGAGCGTCGGTCTGGGCCTCAAAGCAATCGAGGCCGGTTACCGGGTGTTCTTCAGCACGGCGGCCAATCTGATCGCTGTGCTGACCAAAGCACACGGCGAGGGGCGGCTCGAGGAGAAACTGAAGCTCTACACCACGCCGCGCCTGTTGATCATCGACGAAATCGGATACCTCCCGATCGAGCGGCTGGGCGCGAATCTGTTCTTCCAGTTGGTGAGTCGGCGCTACGAGCGCGGACCCATGATCCTGACCAGTAACCAGAGCTTCGGCGCATGGGGCGAGGTGTTCGGCGACCGCGTGATCGCCACGGCGATCCTCGACCGGCTTCTGCATCACGCCGTGACCCTAAACATCCGCGGCAATTCCTACCGGCTCAAAGAGAAACTGAAGGCCGGCCTGGTGCGCGCCGAAGAAACGACCGATTCTTGAACCGGGTGGGGAAAATTCGATTGCCACAACTGGGGAAATTTGGGCTGTCCTTGACATCCTGCAGGAGGTGATCAAAAAAAAGACCTGAGGCCGGCACGGCGACGCGAGATTGCGCTGTGGATCCACGATCGGTTCCAGGTCAGCAAGCAGCGTTCGTGTCGGCTGGCGCTGCTGCGGCGAGCGACGTTCTACCACCGCTCGCAAGCGAAGGATCAAACGGCGCTGCGCATGCGCATCCGCGAGCTCGCCCACAGCCGGCCACGGTTTGGTTACGAACGCATCCACATCCTGCTGCGCCGCGAAGGCTGGCGGGTCGGGCGCAATCGTGTGCATCGGCTCTACCGTCTCGAGGGGCTACAGGTGCGCATGCGGGTGAGACGGCGCAAACGCATCAGCCTGCATCGCGGTCCGGTCCCGGCGGCCACGACGGCGAATGAGTACTGGACCATGGACTTCGTCCACGATCAGCTCACAAGCGGCAGGAAATTCCGGGTGCTCACGGTGCTCGACAAGTGGAGTCGCGAGAGTGTGATGCTGGAGACCAGTTTCTCGCTCACCGGGCAGAGCGTCGTCGAGGCGCTGAGGACCGTCGCCTTACGCCGTCCGCTTCCCAAGGCGATCACAGTCGATCACGGCACCGAGTTCACGTCGAAGTCGCTCGACGAGTGGGCTTGGAGCCACGGCGTGAAGCTCGACTTCACACGGCCTGGCAAGCCTACGGAGAACGCCTTCATCGAGTCGTTCAACGGCCGGCTGCGCGACGAGTGCTTGAACGTCAACGAGTTCGTCTCCCTTGACGACGCCAAGCAGCGAAT
>CAVVGT010000004.1:0-495624 GCA_963747775.1 uncultured beta proteobacterium | reverse complement strand
ACATCGGTTTCTCGCAATCGAAGAAGTATCGCGAGGGACTTTAACACGCTTCGCTTTTTGAACCCCGAGCAATTCTGCAAGGTGCTCTCTTAACGAACGCTGCCGCTCTCATCATGGTCCACAATCACCCATCAGGTGATCCAAAACCCAGTGCCGAGGACCTATCGGTCACGAAGTCTTTGAAACAACTAACCGGTCTAATGCCGATCCGGCTCCTCGACCACATCATCATTGGCAGGAAGAATTACGTTTCACTGCAGGACTCGGGTCAACTTTAAGCAAACAACCGCCAAAATGGAAAACCACACGACTGAGAATGAATCGATTGCTCCCAAGATTTCCCCTGGGGCGAATTGTCGCCACGCCAGGCGCGCTAAGAGCGCTGGAGCAAGCGAATCAGAATCCTTTTGAATTTCTAGAACGACATCAAGCGGGAGATTGGGGCGAGCTCTGCGAAGAGGACGAAAGAGAGAATGAATTTTCGGTTCACAATGGTTTCAGAATCCTCAGCGCGTATCGAACCCGAAACGACGTAAAGATTTGGATAATCACCGAAGCGGACAGATCCGTTACGACCCTCCTTCTTCCCCACGAATACTAGCGCGCCGGCAACATCGAAAATCAAGGAAACGAGTGGCTCAGCGAAGAAAAGCGAAATGAAGGTGTGTCCGCAAGCGACTGACAACTCTACCGGGACCACGATGCTCCGCTGTGTTCTGATACCCATTGAGGCCGAAGGATTTCACGCATTCGCTGATGCCTTTGCACTGGACGGACAATGGGTCATTTTTCTTCTCTATCGCCGGCCATAAAGACGCCGTGAAGGCCATCAGAGCCACGCTTCTTACCAATCACTGGATAAATGTCGGAACTCACGAGATTTGCCTGCTTCCCAGGACGAAGTACGGCACAAGCGTTAAGCCGTTACCCTCAGGAATCGTCCATACAGCCATCTTCATCAAAAATGACCTTGGCCAGTCGCAGACTTACTATGCTTTGACGGCAAAACCGGACGCCACGGATTCTGATCTCTATTTCACAGCCCTCATAAAGCACAGTGCGGTTCCCGTCCATTCCAGCTGGAAAGCGTGGCTACATAAGAGAGCCGTTCAAAGAAAGGAAGTAGAAACTCTGACAACCCATGGAATCCGTGGGATCAAGATTTCACTGGACGATACAAGTCTGGCCGAAGACATCTCCACGGCTCTCAAAAAAGGAAAACTCAAAAAAGTCTTCGACAACGTCTCCCTCTTACCGTTTTCCAAGACATCCTCACGTATCTAAAGCCTTCATAGATCTTCTCCTTCGAGAATTGAGCATTCATGAGACTTGAGGCCCAAGCCAAGGCCGGGTTTTATCCAACGCCGTCCAAGGTCGTCGATATCATCAAGACCTGGATCGGCGAGAAAATCGCCGGGTCCACGGAGACTCCTCGATCCGTGTTGCGGCACGGGAGAGCCGGCAGCCCAAATAGCGGCTGCCGCCGGATGCGACGCCTACGGTGTCGAGATCAACACGGACAGAGCGAAGGCCGCGAAGCCTCTCTTAAGTAAAGTGGTCGCGGGAAATCTTTTCAGCGTAAGAGCACGCCCCGGCGGCCTTTTCAATTTTGTATTTGAATCCTCCTTACGACTTCGATGCGGAAGACGGCCGGACGGAACTTTCCTTCCTCAAGCATACTCTCCCTTATCTCACTCCAAGAGGCCTTCTTCTTTTCGTCGTGCCGCAAAAACGAATCACACCAATGAATCTGCCCGAGTTCTTTCCGCTTATTTTGAAGACTTGAAAGTCAGAAAATTTCCCGCCGACGAGTTCCAGGCGTTCGGACAAATCGTCATCGCCGGGCTCAAGAAGGCGCGCGCCGAGATCAACGGCGACGTTCTTGCCAGCTTAACCCAGATCCAGTCTATCGGATCTTCCCGAGATGCATCGAAAGGAATTCTCATTCACTGTCCCTGCCGTGAGCAGAGACTTCTTCATCCGATCGTCTGAGTTCGGTCCAGACGAGCTTGCCGAAGAGCTTAAGGCGAGTCCTCTGTGGAAAGAGCCGGCGCTCGGCCTGCTCGCGGAAGAGGAGCAGACAAGACCGGCATCTCAGCCGCTCATGCCGCCTCGAAAAGCTCATCTGGCAATGCTGATCGCAGCGGGACTGATAAATAACCAGATACTTGGAAGCCAATGGCAAGAGCCTTCTTATTAAAGGGACTTCGAAAAAGGTCATCGATCGATTCGAAGAGGATACCGAAAAAGGAATAAAGATCACGGAGCGGGAAAGAATCGTCACCCAGATAAACGCCTTTGATCTGAAGACGGGCGAATATCTCCAGATCGTATGAACATCCACGACTTCATCGAAGAATTCCGCTCCGTCATCGTTGCCAGCGTCGGACGGGACTCCAATCCTCTCTACCATCCGGGGACTGATCGAAAGAAGATCTATCAGCTCATAAAGAGCCTCCCCAGACGGCCCATCGCAAGCCAGATTGACGCGATCGGCGGAATCGTCCAGGCGCTCCGATTCCGTGATTCGGCGATTCTCGTGGGAGAAATGGGTCTTGGGCAAGACGTACATCTCCATTGCCGCCGCAGCCGCTCTAGGATTCACAAGGATTCTTGTCGTCTGTCCGCCTCATCTCGTGAGCAAATGGCGGCGCGAGGTGAAACAAACCAGTACCACGGCTAATGCGCTGGCCGCCGAGAGAATAGGTGACCTCGAAAGGACTCTGAAAGAAAAACAGCGGCCTCTCTTTGTGATTCTTTCTCGTGAGAAAGCCAAACTTGGCTACTACTGGAAAGGACACGCACACGCGCCTCAAGGATAGCGCCTTTGTCTGCCCCAGATGCAGAACGCCACTGATAGACAGGGACGGTGTTCCCGTCTCCGCAGGAAGCCCTCAACCGGAAAAAGCAAAAGTGCAAGGAATGCCGGGAGCCACTGTGGGAGGCAGACGCAAGAGGTCCCAGGCGCTTCCCCCTCGCGACTTACCTCAAGAACAAGTACCCGGGATATTTCGATCTGCTCATCTCCGATGAGTGCCACGAGTATAAAGGCGCGGCCACGGCCCAGGGCATCGCTCTCGACCATCTCGGAAAGGCGGCGCGGCAGATTCTCGCGCTCACTGGAACCCTTCTCGGCGGCTACAGCTCGAACCTTTTCTATCTCCTTTTCCGCATCTCGCCGGACATACGGAAGGATTTCAAGTTTCGGGACATCAAGAGATGGATGGAGCTATACGGCGTCCTTGAGAAGATCACTTTCGTTTCGACCAATGACGAAGGACGGGCGAGCTTGAAGAAGGCTCAGGAGGTGCGCTGGCACGAACGGCCCGGAATCTCTCCGGCACTCATCCCTGAACTCCTGCCAAGGGCAATTTTCCTGAAACTCTCCGATCTGAATATCGCTCTCCCGCCCTACCGTGAGATCGCCCATTCGATCGACATGGAACCGGAACAGAAAGAAGCCTACCGCTCGTTCCAGGAGGATCTCCTCACACGAACTCAGAATGGCGCTCAACCAGGGCTCGAAGCGGCTCCTGGGTGTCTATCTTCAGGCCCTGCTCGGATATTCCGACAGCCCGTGGGTCCAGGAAACCATCAAAGATAAAGAGAGCGGCAGAGTCCTGGCGGAATCGACTCCGCTGCCGGAGAACACGCTCTATCCCAAAGAGAAGGAACTGTTACGGATCTGTACCGAAGCCAAAAGAGATGAAAGGAAGACCGTGGTCTATTGCGTTCACACCGAGACCAGGGACATCACGGAAAGACTCAAGAAGATACTTGGAGAGGCAGGCCTTGAGGCCGAGGTGCTTAAAGCCGCAAAGGTAAAGGCCGGTGAGCGAGAAGAATGGATTCAGTCGTTCAAAGGAGACGTTTTGATAACCCATCCAAGAAACGTTCAGACCGGTCTCGATCTGATCCAGTTTCCCGAGGTCGTCTGGTACCAGCAGGACTACTCGGTCTATATCGTGCGACAGGCCTCCAGAAGATCCTGGAGAATCGGCCAGAAAGAACCGGTGAACGTTCACCACCTGTATTACAAAAGCACGATCCAGGAAAAAGCCATAACCCTGAACGTCAAGAAACTGCGCGCGGCGCTTTTGACCGAAGGAGAACTCACGGATGGACAGTTTATGGAACAAATCGAAGAAGACGGCCTGGTCGCCCTGGCAAAAACGATTATTGACCGGGCGGAAGAGAAAATCTCTCTCGAAAGCGAGCTTCGTAAGCTCCGAGGCGTCGAAGAAGAGACCGACATGATCCTTCCAGACAATCTTGAGCCGGAGGAATTCGTTGACGAGGTACTCAATTGAGACAACCGATGAAAGGCTGCAACCGAGCCTAATGAGTCGGAAGCCAGGGCGAAGGAAAAAGGAAGTTATGCCCCAACAGAAATCCGGGCAGGAACCGATGCCGAAAAAAAGCGGGACCCGATCTCAAAGCCCGACTCAGCTTCTCTTGTTTGCCTACGTATCTTGAAGTGCAATCCTCAATTCATTTTCTCATTTTCATCAGCACACGCTGATAAGATTGCCAAACCTTCTCGGACATACTCACGCTGTCGCGCGTCGTGAGGAGAATGGTAAAGAGCTATGCCCTTCCACCAGCTTCCGCTCGACCCGAACGCAGTGTTCAAGAATTCTGGCTCCGACCAGGACGTTTAACTGAGGGTCTAAAAGCTCCGACTTGGAAAGACCGAACTTCTCGCCCCAATAACCCCAGTTGACCTGCATAAGGCCGATATCCACGTTGTTTCGCGAACGCAAAAGCAACCTCAGAGCTTCGTCTGCTGAGGATGGGAAGAAAGACTGCCCTGAAATGTTGATCGCATGCGGGTGAAAACCGCTTTCGACGTGGCTCACCGCTAGAAGCATCTCCACGGGAATTCCAGTAGCAGCCGCCGCGCGCAAGAACACATCTGCCGAAAATCCCCAGCACTGACCGGGAAGCAAGACTAGCAACAGGAGGAGCAGGCCTACGCACACCAGTCGATATTACGCCAAGCATTCTCAAAGAAGACTCAAAAAATGGAACCAAATAGCAGCCGTTTGAGAATAATTTCCAAAACAACGGAGGAGACA
This sequence comes from uncultured beta proteobacterium, assembly GCA_963747775.1. GTDB lineage: Bacteria > Pseudomonadota > Gammaproteobacteria > Burkholderiales > SG8-39 > JAGVSZ01. The sequence continues at coordinate 490,546 of CAVVGT010000004.1, read as the reverse complement.
GGTCATGATCACTCAGGAAGAAGCAAAGGATTTCATCCGCCGTTACAGGGAAGTCGTGCTGGACACACCCTCCGGTGAAGTCCACGTCTGCGGCAGCAAAGATGTCTACGAGGAGCTTATCGGCCAGGGAAAGCTCGCTTTCAGCCCCAACGAACTCATCCACCTGCAAAAGGCGGCAGAGAACGGTTCGCTTGAAACCATTGTAAAGATCAAGAGTTCGATTCCGGGAGCGAGAATAAAAGACATCATTCCGGTAGAGAAAAAACCGGAGGCAACTGCAAAAGCCGAGCTAACTTTCAGCTAACACTCGTCGGAGAGTTGTATGGAAAAGACATTCCTTCAAGCGCTGAATTTCTACAGAGGCAAGAGCGCGCTCCAGATAAGTCCGAGTCCTGAACTGGCCCTTGTCTTTGTGAGCCTGGCGCCGGCGATTCCAGGTATGGAAAACAAGATGCCGGACAAGAACAGCAAGAAGTATCAGTGGGAGAAGAAGCTCACTGCGAGTTTCAACTTTGACGGAGCCCTGGAAGTCGCTGCCGCAGCGGCGGCTCTCGCTCAAGGGAGAGAAGAGCTGGTCTGCGGTTCTGACGGAAATCTCCCATCCTGGTACAGGGACCCAACAAAGACCGGCCGTGATGGAAGCGCCAAGACCATCGGCTTTTATCGTCCTAAGGACCAACCGAAAAGCCCAAAGATTCGCTATTTCCTGGGAATCACCGAAAACAGCAAAGACAAACAGGGAAGCAAGATCGGAATTTCTCTCGAATACCCTGATCTCTTCAAAATCGCTCGCGTGATGGAAGAAGCTGCTCTGGCGATCCTGGGCTGGCGAAAAGAGATCGAGGGAAGAAGGGAAGCAAACGGACACGGTCCTGCGAAGAATCAGCCGGCAAAAGTGCAAAATCGGAAGTCTTTTAACATGTACTACATCATCCACATCGCCACTGCCTTTCAGAGCTTCAAGGCCCAGCCGAGAGAGATCCAGGAACTCATCTGGACAAGAACGCTGAACGATCTACGGAAAAAAGACCCGACTCACCCGCTCTTGTCCGCCACACTGGAACAGTATCTTGCCAAAGAAGTTCGCGGATCCCGTCGCACTGACGGGTCTTCTTAAAAAGAAAATGGCTCTGACGCCGGAGTTCGGCCACATCATCGGCATCGGAAAGGCGCTCGTGATGAACGGCTCAGATCCAAAGCTCACGGTGGCCGTTGCCCGAACATTCGACGATGAGAAAGATCTCCTTCAGACTTTCTGGCAGAGGCTGAGAGCATTCACGAAGGAGCGAGGCATACCCACCTTTGTGACCTGGAACGGTTTGGGCTTTACCTTCCCGTTTCTGATCGAGAGGTCCACCGCGCTGGGCGTTGAGCCTTCCTGCATTCTGCCCCGGGCCCGCTTTCAACCGTGGAGGCATCTGGATCTCTTCGCCGAGCTGGCCGCCTATGATCCGCACCGGTATATGAGTCTCGAAAGCCGACTAGCTTTATGGGGATTAAAGCTTAACGGAAACGGCAATGGGCACCATTTTGGAGACCATGATCTGCTTACCGAGCAATGGCGAAAAGGAAATTCGAAGCCTGTAGAGGAAAATTTAACGCTCATCCTTGAGGCCCTCCAACGAATCCTCAATCGAGTCGCCCCTTGTTTCCTTGAGGCCAGAAACAACGGCCACTGACACACCATGCTTCCGGTCGCCACGAATCTGAGAGTCATAAGAACGCCGTGGGCGACCTATTCGATTGTCGCCGCCAACGTCTTGATCCATTTCCTTGTCACGCTGGAATACGAACTTTATTATTTCCGATAGAGTTGCTCGCACGTTCGGTTTCGATCCCGCTTCCTTTGGAAACCTTTCAGCCATCCCTACGCTCGTTACATCCATGTTCCTCCACGGAGACCTGCTTCACCTGTTTGGGAATATGGTTTTTCTCCTGGTCTTCGGCAGGCGAGTGGAAAATCAGCTGGAGAGAATAAACTTCCTGGCGTTCTATTTAACGACAGGGATCAGCGCCGCGCTGGCTCACATGCTCATGGAACCGAATTCCTCTTCACCTCTTATCGGCGCCAGTGGAGCGATCAGCGGTGTCTTGGGAGCGTTCTTCATCTGTAATCCCAGAGCGCGCATAACTCTGGTTCTGGAACCGGTCCTCATTTATTTCCTGCGCCGGCTTACGATCCGCCTTCCAGCCTGGATCTTCCTGCCCGTGTGGTTTTTTCTACAAATTTCCCTGGGTCTAAAACAGCATGGTTCAAACGTAGCGTTCTGGGCGCATGTCGGAGGATTTCTGGCGGGAGCGTTGGTGGCGGTTTCGGTCTGCAGGTATATCCCAAAAAATTGTAGTCCCCGCCACTGAGAATGGTTTCGAATCGTTCATGAGATTGCTGGTTTCAAAGGACGGGAGATTTCGAAACGCGACGCCGCCCTTTAGCCTTGCGTGCGATAATGCTATCCCTCTTAAACAGTGGAATCACCTCCGCACCAGCTTTCAGCGAGTCCAGATAATCCGCCCAAGCCTGCATCATCTTGCGTCGCTCCGGCAGGTGCTCCGCGAAATTGTAGGCGGCGCTTACTGCGTTTCGCTCTGCATGCGCAAGCTGGCGCTCGATAACCTGATGGTTCCAGCCTTGTTCGTGCAATAGCGTCGACGCCATGCTCCGAAAGCCGTGACCGGTCATCTCATCTTTCGTGTAGCCCATGCGCCGTAGCGCCGCCAATATGGCGTTATTGCTCATGGGCCGTTCGCGCGTGCGTGCGCTGGGGAAAACGTAGCAGGGCGCGTTTGGCCTGGACGGCATCGGGCGGTTTGTTAACGGTTCCAGGTTCACGCAAGATTTCAACGGCTTGACGGGACAGCGGTACTATATGCTGTTCCCGCATCTTCATGCGGTCGGCAGGAATGCGCCATTCTCCATTGTCGAACTCGATCTCTGGCCACTGCGCCTTGCGCAATTCGCCAGGCCGCACGAAGACCAACGGCGCCAGTTGCAGCGCACATCTCGTAGCGAAGAACCCCCGATACGAATCAATGGCCCGCAGCAGTTCAGCTACGCGCTTCGGTTCGATGATCGAGGCGTGGTGCTTTTCTTTTGGCGGCGGCAATGCGCCGCGAAGATCGCCTCCGCAGTTCTGCATCGCTCGGTGGGCAGTCTCCTGTGCGCCCCGGCTTTCGATTCGACGCAGCACTGCGAGCAGCTCTGGTGCTTTGATTTCTTTGATGGGTCGCTTCCCGAGCCATGGGAAGATGTCGATTTCGAGACGACGCAGATGCGATCGCCGTGGCTCGCCACCCATCCGAAGATATGGCGTGCCACTCACGTGCGATGGCCTCAAAACTTTCTGCGCCGGCAAGTGAGATTTTCTCGGCTTTACGTGCCTGCCTGGGTCGATCCCTTGCCAAGCTGATAGCGCGCGTCATCGCGCTTTTTCGGGCCGCCTTGAGGCCCACCTCGGGGTACACCCCAAAGGAAGCCGCTTCTCCTTGCCGGCAAAACGGTACTTCCAACGCCACCATTGCCGCCGGCAGGGTTACCTCGAGGTAGAGCCCACCTCCATCGAACGAGCTTGTATGCTCTTGGCCCTTGGGCTCAGCGCACCATTCGATCGACTACGGCATGTGGGGGCAACTCACTTTCCAGGTCTACCAGTTGCCCCCAAATTGCCCCAATGCTTTGATGGACGGCATGGGACCATGCCGGACACTATATCAGAAAAGATTGATTAAATCGAGTAGTTATTGGACTTTTTTGGTAGCGTTGGAAGCGGTTTTGGTGGAGGCGGGGGGAATCGAACCCCCGTCCGAAGGTTTTCCGTCAAATATGACTACATGCTTAGCCGATGCTTTGATCTCGCTCCTTGAGCCCCCAACGGCAGGGTCTCTCGGAGCCAGCCGGTTTAGATTTCAGCCTCATCCCCTCCGGCAGGAGAATCAGCCAATCCCACTAAATGACGTCTTATCCGGCCCCGTGGGAGAAAGCCGGTAAGACGCTAACTGCGATTAGGCAGCTAGGGCGTATTCAAAATTGTCTGCGTTTAAATTGCAGATCTGTTTGTTTAACGGGATAACAGAACCCCGGCATGCCACTTTGACTTCCCACCCCCGTCGAACCCACATCGCCCCCATGCCTATAGTCTAACGTTCTAAGTTTAAAGGTTCAGAGGTTCAAAGTTGGATCGCCCTAGCACAACCAAAAATCCGATACCCTTGAACTTTTGAACCTTTGAACCCTTAAACGTTATCGGGATTTCAGCGAACGCTCGACTTCCCGCTCGGCCATTTTTTTCCTGAGCGTTTCGCGCTTGTCATATAGCTTCTTGCCCCGTGCCAGTCCCAACTCAACCTTTGCCCTGCCATTCTTGAAGTATAGTTTCAGCGGAATCAAGGTCAGCCCGCGCTCTTTGGTCTTGCCGGTAAGCCGTTCGATTTCCCGCGCATGGAGCAGGAGCTTTCGCGCGCGAGTGGGTTCGTGATTGAACTGGTTGGCCCCAGAATAAGGGCTCACGTGCGCGTTGACCAGAAATGCCTCGCCCTTCTGAATGCGCGCGTAACTGTCTTTGAGATTGGCCTTGCCGTCACGAATCTCGATTCCCGCCTAAGGCTTGCGCGACTCAAGCGCGCGGGCGAGATCGGCGTTCGCTCGCACGAGCATCTCCTCGGTCGTCGCCCAGCTCACGCACGGGTCGGTCACCGACACGCCGTACTTCAGCTGCGATAGATCGCCGGGAATCGCCTGGTTGCCCGCCTCGAGGTTCGATTCGACCATCAGTCCGACGATGGACCGATTGCCCTCGGCGATCTGGTGGACGCAGTCGTTGAAGACGAGCGGCTGCAGACTGTGGTCCTTGAGGCAGTTCGCATGCGAGCAGTCGATCACGATGTTGCCCGGCAGCTGCGCCGCCGCGAGCGCTTTCTCGGCGAGCCGTACGCTCACCGTGTCGTAGTTCGGCCGCCCCCCGCCGCCGCGCAGCACGAGATGGCCATGGCGGTTGCCGCTCGTGCGCACGATCGCCGGGCGGCCCTGCGGGTTGATGCCGAGGAAGCTGTGGGGCCCACGCGCCGAGCGGATCGCGTTCACCGCCACCTCGAGCCCGCCGTCGGTGCCGTTCTTAAACCCGACCGGCGCGGACAGCCCGCTCGCCATCTCGCGGTGGGTCTGCGACTCCGTGGTGCGCGCGCCGATCGCGTACCAGCTGATCAGGTCGCCGAGGTATTGCGGCGACAGCGGATCGAGCGCCTCGGATCCCGCGGGCAGCCCCATCTCGGCGAACTGCGCGAGCAGTCGCCGCGCGCGCACGATCCCCTCGTCGATGCGAAAGGAGTCGTCCATGTGCGGATCGTTGATGAAGCCCTTCCAGCCGGTGGACGTGCGCGGTTTCTCGAAGTAGACCCGCATCACGACGAACAGCGTGTCGCGCACCTGCCCTGCGAGCCGCGCGAGCCGCGCGGCGTAGTCGAGCGCCGCGGCCGGGTCGTGGATCGAGCAGGGCCCGACGACCACGAAGAGGCGCGGGTCGCTCCGGTCCAGGATCGCGCGCACCGCTTCGCGACCGCGCGCGACCGTATCGGCCGCGCGCTCGGTCACCGGGACCGCCGCGTGCACGGCAACCGGCGTCGGCATGTCCTCCATCCCAGCGACGTTTACGTTCTCGAGGGCGCTGGTGGTCAGCGTGCTGGTGTTCATGGCGCTGGGGGTCATCGTGCATTCGCTCGCCGACGGCAGGCCCCGATTATCAGGCAAAGCGCCGCGCCCCCTGAGCTAGAATCCGCGGGCACCTCTCCGCAGGAACCCGTCATGGACGACCCGCGTCAGCTTCTCCAGTCGCTCGACCTCGAGGCGTTCTGGATGCCGCTCACCTCGAACCGCGCGTTCAAGCAGGCGCCGCGGTTCGTGATCGGCGCGAAGGACATGTACTACACCACCGCGGACGGCCGGCAGGTCATGGACGCGATGGCGACGCTCTGGTGCGTGAACGCCGGTCACTGCCGGCCCAGGATCGTCGAGGCGATCGCCCGCCAGGCCGGAACGCTCGACTACTGCTCGTCGTATTCGATCGGGCATCCCCGCGCATTCGAGGCGGCCCATCGGGTCGTCGACATCGCGCCCGAGGGCATGAACCACGTCTTCTTCGTGAACTCGGGATCCGAATCGGTCGACACCGCACTGAAGATCTCGCTCGCGTATCACCGTCTGCGCGGCGCGGCGACCCGCACCCGCTTCATCGGGCGCGAGCGCGGGTTCCACGGCGCGAACATCGGCGGCATGTCGGTCGGAGGCGTGCCGGCGTACCGCAAGGCCTTCGGCGCGGCGCTGCTGCCGCAGGTCGATCACCTGCGCCACACCCAAGATCTATCGAACCGGGCGTTCGTGCGCGGCCAGCCGGACACGGGCGCCGAGCTGGCCGACGAGCTCGAGCACCGCATCATTCCGCTGCACGACGCGATCAACATCGCCGCGGTCATCGTCGAGCCGGTCGCCGGCGCGGGTGGCGTGCTCGTCCCGCCGCGGGGCTACCTCAAGCGCCTGCGCGAGATCTGCGACCGGCACGGGATCCTGCTCATTTTCGACGAGGTGATCACCGGCTTCGGCCGCCTCGGCGCCCCGTTTGCGAGCCAGTACTTCGACGTCGTGCCCGACCTCATCACCTTCGCGAAAGGCATCACGAGCGGTACGGTGCCGATGGGCGGCGTGCTGGTACGCGACGAGATCTATCGCACGTTCATCGAATCGCCGGGGGGCGGCGTCGAGTTCTTTCACGGCTACACCTACTCGGGCCATCCGCTCGCGTCGGCCGCGGCGCTCGGCACGCTTGACACTTACGCCGAGGAGAGGCTGTTCAACCGCGCCAACCAGCTCGGCGCGTACTTCGAGGACGGCGTGCACAGCCTGCGCGGGCTGCCGAACGTGATCGACTGTCGCAACCTGCAGCTCATCGGTGCGGTGGAGCTCGCGCCGCGGCCCGGCGCGCCGGGCGCGCGCGGGCTCGAGGTGCACAATCGCGCGTGGGAGCGCGGCGTTTTCGTGCGGTGCATCGGCGACACCCTCGCCTTCTGCCCGCCCCTGATCGTGGAGAAGCCGCACCTCGACACGATGTTCGGCGTTGTCGCCGAGGCGCTGCGCGTCGTGGCGTAACGCCCGGCGGTCGCGTGCTCGACCCGGCGGTCTGCACGATGACGGCGATTTTTCACACCCGCCGCGGAAGGCATCACGGGCAACGACAACGAACGGGCGGAGCTCGCGTACACTGCGCCCGGCGTGAACGTCCTGCTGCACGCGGCGGTCGTGCGCGAGTCGGTGACTGTGCGATGACCGAGCGATGAAAATCTACTATTCCCCCAAGCAGCTCGCGCACCGCCCGCAGCAGTTCATGATGGCCGGAAGGCTGGTTCCCCATCTCGAAGTGCCGGAGCGCTGCGAGCGCCTGCTTGCGGCCGTGCAGCGCGGGAGCTACGTCGTCGAGGAGCCCCGCGACGACATCGGCATGGACTGGATCGCGCGCGTCCACGAGCCCGGATACCTCGAGTTCCTGCGCACCGCGTGGTCACGGTGGTCGGCGGTGAAGAACGGCGGGCCCGAGCTGCTGCCCAATGTGCACCCGTACCGCGGCGCGCACGACGACCTTGCTCCGCGGCGCCCGCCACGCGCGGCTTCGCCCGTCGCGCAGGCGGGTTACTACATCGGCGACCTCGCGTCGGCGGTCGGGGCGGGCACCTGGGAATCCGCGGTCGCTGCCGCGCATACGGCCCTCGCTGCGGCCGAGGCGGTCCTCGCAGGCGAGCACTCGGCGTACGGCCTGTGCCGTCCGCCGGGCCATCATGCTCACGCCGACCGCGCCGGCGGCTTCTGTTACCTGAACAACGCCGCGATCGCGGCCGAGCTCCTGCGCACGCACTTCGAGCGAGTCGCGATCCTCGATGTCGATACGCACCACGGCGACGGCACGCAGGCGATCTTCTACCGGCGCGCCGACGTGCAAGTCGTCTCGATCCACACCGACCCGACCGGGTACTACCCCTACTTTTCCGGCTATGCGGACGAGTACGGCGCGGCCGAAGGCGAAGGCTGCAACCTCAACATCCCGCTCGCCCCGGCGAGCGGCGACGCCGACTACCTCGACGCGCTCGACGAGGCGCTCGAAGCGGTGCGTGCGCACCGCTCGGAGGCGCTCGTGGTGTCGGTCGGCTTCGATGCGCACGAGCGCGATCCGCTCTCGGTGTTAAAGGTCACGAACGACGGTTACCGGCGGATCGGCGACGCGATCGCCGGTCTCAAGGTGCCGACGGTCATGGTGCAGGAGGGCGGCTACGGGCTCGACCTTCTCGGCCAGAACCTCGTCGCGTTCCTCGGCGGCTTCAACCTCGCAAGCCGGATGTAGCAGGTCACAGACGGCGCGGAGAGAGGGCGGTTCCCTCCGTGTTCCGCGGGGCCTCTGTGGCTAGAATACGACTCTTGCGAACAACGACTTAGCCCAATGCCAGCGATCAGCCGCCGTACCGCCGACCTCGGCACCGAGAACGCTTTCGTCGTACTCGCGGAGGTGACGGCGCTCCTCCGCCAGGGCCGCGACATCATCTCGTTCTGCATCGGCCAGCCGGATTTCGCGACGCCGACGCACATCCAGGAGGCGGCGATCAGGGCGATCCGCGAGGGCAAGCACGGGTATACGCCGTCGGCCGGCATCGACGAGCTGCGGGAGGCGGCCGCGGACTACATGGGCCGCATGCGCGGGCTGCCGATCAAGCCGGAGGACGTCGTGGTGGGCGCCGGCGCGAAGCCGTTCATCGCGTACTCGATTCTCGCGACGACCGATTACGGCGTCGGCGACGAAGTGATCTATCCCAACCCCGGCTTCCCGATCTACGAGTCGCAGATCAAGGCGCACGGCGCGGTGCCGGTGCCGCTGCATCTGCGCGAGGCCCGCAACTTCGCGTTCGACCCGGCCGAGCTCGAGGCGAAGCTCACGCCGCGCACCCGGCTGCTGATCCTGAACTCGCCGCACAACCCGACCGGCGGCATCCTCGCCCGGCGCGACCTCGAAGCCGTCGCGGCGATCCTGCGTCGCCGTCCGGACGTGTGGATCTACGCCGACGAGATCTACTCGCGCCTCTGCTACGCAGGCGAGTTCGCATCGATCGCCTCGCTGCCGGAAATGTACGAGCGCACGATCATCTCCGACGGCGCGTCCAAGACCTGGGCGATGACCGGCTGGCGGCTCGGCTTCACCGCGAACCCGGTGCTTGCGCCGCAGTTCGTGCGCTGGGTCACCAACACCGACTCGTGCGCGTCGCAGATCACGCAGTGGGCCGCAGTCGAGGCCATCAAGGGGCCGCAGGCCGACGCCGAGAAGATGCGCGCGTCGTTCATCGAGCGCCGCGACCTGATCGTGCGGCTGCTCAACGAGGCGCCCGGAGTGAAGTGCAGGATGCCGGGCGGCGCGTTCTATGCGTGGCCGAACGTCACCGAGGCGTGCCGGATGATCGGCGCGGCGGACTCGGAGGAGTTCCGCAAGCGCCTCCTGAACGAGGCGGGCGTTGCCGTGCTCGCCGACATCCACTTCGGTGCGCGCGTGCCCGGCGAGGGCCAGCACATCCGCTTCAGCTACGCGGCTTCCCGGCAGGCGATCGAGGTCGGAGTGGCGCGCATGGCAGACTTCATCCGGAAGAACACGCGCAAGGTCGCGTGAGCTCGCAGGACCGCTCCAAGGGCGAACAGCCGAGCGCACTTCGCGCAAGGCCGTCCGATGAGCGGCCGGGCCGGCCCAGGCGAGAACCCTCGTCGCGTAGCGACAAGTTAGCCCAATGGACGAGATCTGGAAGCCCAGCGTGACGGTCGCCGCGGTCATGCAGCGGGAGGGACGATTTTGCCTGGTCGAGGAAGAGGTGGACGGGCGGCTCGTGTACAACCAGCCCGCCGGCCACTGGGAGCGCGGCGAGACGCTCGTCGACGCGTGCTCGCGCGAGGCGCTCGAGGAGACCGCGCACCGGTTCCGCCCCACGCATCTGCTCGGGGTGTACCGCTGGCATCTCGCGGACAAGGACGTCACTTTTCTGCGCTTCACCTTTCTCGGCGAGGTGACCGGTGCGGAGCCCGGGCGCGCGCTCGACAAGGAAATCCGCCGCGTGCTGTGGCTGACGCCGGAGGAGATCCGCGCGCTCGCGCCGCGCCATCGCAGCCCGCTGGTCATGACCTGCGTGGACGACGCGCTCGCCGGGCGGCGCTACCCGCTGGACCTGCTCCGGCACCTCGGATGAAGCGGTTCGCCGTCCACGCCGCGCTTGCGGCCGTAATGCTCGCGGCGGGGCTGGCGTGCGCCGAAGAGGTGAAGGTGTGCTTCAACTACGGCTGCAAGGATGCCGCGGTCGTCCGCTTCGAGCCCGCCGACCTCGGCGAGGTGAAGCGCTTGTTCGTCGCCGCGGCCTCGCCGCAGGACGAGCGCGAGGCGATCGCGCGCGCGATGGGGGCGCTCTACTTCCACGCCGCCTTGCAGACGCCGACCTGGCGCGACCGCGGCGGCAACGTCGACGACGACGGCGTCGAGGGCCGGATGGACTGCATCGACCATTCGTTGAACACGACCGCCTATCTCGCGCTGCTGGAGCGCAACGGGTGGTTGCGGTTTCACACCGTCGCGGAGCGGGTGCAGCGCGGGCGGCTCCTCGCGGTGCACTGGGGCGCACAGCTCAGCGAGAAGGCGGGGGCGGAGCGCTGGGTCGTCGACACGTGGTTCCTTGATCCCGGGCATCCCGCCACCATCTACCCGCTGGACGAATGGCTCGACGGCGCGCGACCGGCCGGCACCGAACTCTTCCGCTTCTAGTCCCGATACGCTTTAGGTCCCAAGTGGCTTCGGAACGCATCGTGGTCGGCATGTCCGGCGGCGTCGACTCGTCGGTTTCCGCGCTGCTCCTCAAGCGCGCGGGGTTCGACGTCGTCGGCCTGTTCATGAAGAACTGGGAGGACGACGACGACGACGAATACTGCTCGACTCGCCAGGACCTGGTCGACGTCGCGTCCGTCGCCGACGTGCTCGGGATCGAGCTCGACGTCGTCAACTTCGCGGCCGAGTACCGGGACCGGGTGTTCGCCGAGTTCCTGCGCGAGTACTCGGCCGGCCGCACGCCCAACCCGGACGTGCTCTGCAACGCCGAGATCAAGTTCAAGGCGTTCCTCGACCGGGCGCTTGCGATGGGGGCGAGCCGCATTGCGACCGGCCACTACGCCGGCGTGCGCGAGCGGGGCGCGCAATTCGAGTTGCTGAGGGGGACCGATCCGGCCAAGGACCAGAGCTACTTCCTGCACCGTCTCACGCAGGCACAGCTCGCTCAGGTGGTCTTTCCCCTTGAACGACTGCGCAAGACCGAGGTGCGCCGCATCGCCCGCGAGGCCCGGCTGCCGGTCGCGGAGAAGAAGGACTCGACCGGCATTTGTTTCATCGGCGAGCGGCCGTTCCGCGAGTTCCTCAACCGGTACCTGCCGCGCCAGCCGGGCCCGATGAAAACGCCCGATGGGCGGGTGGTCGGCGAGCACATCGGGCTCGCGTTCCACACCATCGGCCAGCGCTCGGGGCTCGGCATCGGCGGAAGGAAGGGCGGCGACGGCTCGGCCTGGTACGTCGCGGGCAAGGATCTCGGCGCGAATGCGCTGATCGTCGTCCAGGGTCGCGACCACCCCCTGTTGACCAGCCGATCCCTGGTCGCGGCGGATCTCGCGTGGGTCGGCGGGACGCCACCTTCGGCAGACGCGACTTACGGCGGAAAGACGCGCTACCGCCAGACGGACGCCGCATGTCGCATCGTCGCGGTCGATGCCGCACGGTGCGAGATCGAGTTCGACGAGCCCCAGTGGGCGGTGACCCCGGGTCAGTCCGTGGTGCTGTACAGCGGGGAGGTGTGTCTGGGGGGAGGGGTGATTCAGTAGTTGCGGCGTGCCATGGACCGACTCGCGAGCCGTCCTATTCGCGCGGCGCCGTTTCCGCGAAGCTCGACCGCTCGGCGAGCTTCACCGCGAGCCGCGCGAGGTTCGGGCGGTCCTTGCGCCATTCGAGCTGCGGAAAGCGGAAGTCCAGCCAGCCGACGCATGCGCCGACGGCGATGTCGGCGAGCGTGAACCCGTTTCCACAGCACCACTGCCGGGCGCCGATCTGAATATCCATCGCGTCGAGCCCGCGCGCGACTTTTTCCATCTGGCGGTCGATCCAGCCCTGGCTGCGCTCGCCCGCGGGGCGGGCGCCCTCCAGGCGCGCGAGCACGCCCGCATCGAGCACGCCGTCCGCGAGCGCTTCCCAGCGACGCACCTCGAGTCGCTCGCGATTGTCGGCGGGGATCAGCTTGCCGATCGGCGACACCGAGTCGAGGAACTCGCAGATCACCCGCGAGTCGTAGAGCGCCGTGCCGTCGTCGAGCACGAGGACCGGCACCTTGCCGAGCGGGTTGTAGTCCGGGACGGGGTTCTCGGGCGCCCACACGTTCTGGAGCTCCCACACATAGTCGACGCGCTTCTCGGCGGCGACGATGCGCGCCTTGCGGGTGTACGGGCTGGGGACCGAACCGATGAGCTTCATCTTTGCGTCGGAGGCGTGGGCGATCGGGAACGGCGAATTATATACGTGCGCCCCGTGCGTGGGCGGCCCGCGCGAAGCCGCATGGTAGACTCGTCCGCGACATTCTGCGCGCTCCCGACATGCCGCTCTCCGCGCTCTCCGCGATCTCGCCGCTCGACGGCCGTTACGCGCGCAGCCTCGAGCCGCTGCGTGCATGGACCACCGAGCTCGCGCTCATTCGGGCGCGGGTCCGGGTGGAGACCGAGTGGCTCGTCGCGCTCGCCGCCGAGCCGGGCGTGCCGGAAGTCGGACCGTTCGCGCCCGAGGCGGCGGCCAGGCTGCGCACCCTCTCAGCCGCCTTCGCGGAATCCGATGGCGAACGCGTCAAGGCGATCGAGCGCGAGACGAACCACGACGTCAAGGCAATCGAGTACTGGATTCGCGAGCGAGTCGCCGGCGACCCGGCGCTGGAGCGTGCCAGCGCCTTCATCCACTTTGCCTGCACGTCGGAGGACATCAACAATCTCGCGTATGCGTTGCTCGTGCGCGGCGCGCGCGACGAAGTGTTGCTGCCCGCGATCGACCGGCTCACGGACCGGCTCGCGGACCTTGCCCACGAGCACGCCGACGCGCCGATGCTCGCACGCACGCACGGCCAGCCGGCGACGCCGACGACGCTCGGCAAGGAACTGGCGAACGTGGTCGCTAGGCTGCGGCGCGCGCGCTCGCGGCTCGCCGCAGTCCGGCTGACTGGCAAGGCGAACGGCGCGGTGGGCAACTACAACGCGCATCTCGCCGCGTATCCGCAGGTCGACTGGGAGACGGTCTCGAGGCGGCTCGTCGAGTCGCTCGGCCTCGAGTTCAACGCGTACACGACGCAGATCGAGCCGCACGACGCGCTCGCCGAGGCGTTCGACGCGGTCGCGCGGCTCAACACGATCCTGGTCGACCTTGACCGCGACGTATGGGGGTATGTCTCGCTCGGCTACTTCCGGCAGAAGCTGGTTGCCGGCGAGGTGGGATCGTCGACCATGCCGCACAAGGTGAATCCGATCGACTTCGAGAACTCCGAGGGCAACCTCGGGGTCGCGAACGTGCTGCTTCGCCACCTCGCGGACAAGCTGCCGGTGTCGCGCTGGCAGCGCGACCTGACCGACTCGACGGTGCTGCGCAACGTCGGCGTCGCGTTCGGGCACAGCCTGCTCGGCTACGTGGCTTGCGCGCGCGGCCTCGACAAACTGGAAGTGGACGCCGTGCGGCTCGCCGCGGACCTCGAGGCGAACTGGGAGGTGCTCGCGGAGGCGGTGCAGACGGTCATGCGCCGCTACGGCATCGAGGATGCCTACGAGCAGCTGAAGACCCTCACGCGGGGCGCGCGGATCACGCCGGAGGCGTTGCGATCCTTCATTGGCGGCCTCGCGATTCCGCAGGATTCAAAGGCGCGGCTGCTCGCGCTCACGCCTGCGACCTACACGGGCAAAGCGACCGAGCTCGCCCGGAAGGTCTGAGCGAACGATGGGCCCGGCGGTCCCGCGCTACGGCGCTGTCGCGATCGTTCTCCATTGGCTCGTCGCCGCCGCGATCCTCGCCACCTTTCCGCTCGGCCTCTATATGGCCGACCTGCCGCTCTCGCCGCGCAAGCTCACGCTCGTCTCGTATCACAAGTGGATCGGCGTGACGGTGTTCGGGCTGATGGGGCTGCGCCTCGCGTGGCGCCTTACGCACCGACCGCCGCCGCTGCCGCCGGAAACGCCTGCATGGCAGGCGCACGCCGCGAGATTCGCGCACTGGACCTTGTATGCGTTGCTGCTCGCGATCCCGCTATCGGGCTGGCTCTACAGCTCGGCGGTCGGCGTGCCGACGGTGTACCTCGGGCTGTGGCAGCTTCCGGACCTGGTCGGCAAGGACAAGGCGCTCGCGGAGGCGCTGAAACTCACGCACAAGTCCCTCAACTTCGCGATGCTTGCGCTCGTGGTCGTGCACGTTGCGGCCGCCATCAAGCATCACTTCGTCGATCGGGACGGGCTGCTGACGCGGATGCGACCGTGGCGCCCGCGCAGACGCTACTTCGGCTCGTCGGGGAGCGGCGGGATCGAGCGCAGGTAGGCGATCAACGCGTCGAGGTCGGCCGGCGTCAGCTGGCTGGTGGTGTTGGTCACCACCTCTCCCATGGCCTCGGCGATGACGTCGCCGTCCGGCGCGAGGCCGGTCGTCAGGAGATCCTTGAGGTCCTTGTCGCTCGACTTCTTCAGCCGGGTCGGCGTGAGATTGGGGATGCCCTTGCCCTCGGGTCCCTTGCCGCCCGCAAGGTAGCGGTCGCGTTTGGGACCGCCGAGGAAATTGCGGGGTGTGTGGCACTCGCCGCAGTGGCCGAGCGCCTGCGCGAGGTACCCGCCGCGGTTGACGGCGGCCGAAGCCTTCGGGTCCGCCGCGAGCGGCCCGGGCGTGAAGTAAAGCCACTTCCATCCCGTGACGGGGAAACGCCAGCGGTACAGGAACCCCAGGTCATGCGGTTTGCTCGCGCGGGCGTTCGGCGGCAAGGTGCGCAGATACGCCCAGAGGTCGCGTCAGGTCGGCATCCGAGATCTTCGTGTACGACGGGTATGGGAACGCCGGGAAGTAGTTCGCGCCATCGGGCCGGACGCCCTGCCGCATCGCGCGCACGAAGTCACTCTCGGTCCAGCGACCGATGCCGGCATCCGGATGCGGAGTGATGTTCGGCCCGTAAAAGGTGCCGAACGGCGTCTTGAGCGTCCGCCCGCCGGCAAAGCGGTTGGCGTCCTTCTTTTCTTCGGTGTGGCAGCCGACGCAGCCGCCGGTCTTCGCGAGGTACTCGCCGCGCTTCGCGTCGCCCTGTTGCGCGAGCGCGGGCGATATCGCGGCAGCTGCAAGGAGCGCGAGCACGCCGGCCTTCAGCGTTCCTGCAATTCGAGAGCGCATGTCGGTTCAGTGCGCGTCAAAAGCGAACAACCCCGCCGCGGCGGGGTTGTTCGACAAGCTTGCGGGTCGGGTTACTGCTTCTCGCGGAAATTGTCGTGGCAACCGCCGCAGTTCTTGCCGACGTCGCCGATCGCCGCCTTGACTTTCGCCTCGTCGCCGCTCTTGGACGCGACGACGAGCGCGGCGACCGCGCTCGTGAACTGGTCCTGGGCTTGCTTGAACTTCGCCGCGTCGTTCCAGATCGCCGGAAGCGCGGCGCTCTTGACGCCCTTCGTGCTTTCGGCGAAGCCATCCCAAGGCATATGGCTCAGGGCCTCGAGGTAACCTGCGTTGCGGGTGACCACGCTTGCGTCGAAGGGCACGGCGCCCTTGAGCATGCCCCCGAGCGGACCGAAGTACTTGCCCTGCAGGGTCATCGCCGACTGGCGCTGCTTCACGAGCGTTTCGGGCTTGGCCTGCGCGAATGCCGTGGCGGCGGCGCCGGCGCCGAGAGCGATGGCTAGGACGGCAGCAACAAGCTTCCTCTTCATTCGGTGTTCCTCCTTCCAGGTGGGGACGAAACGCTGCTACGGCTGAGCCGCGGCATCGGATGCTATAACAGGCCCGAACGAGGGTCTATTCCGCCGCCGTTTCTACACCACGGCCTCCTGCTTGCGCTCCTTGACCGGCTTCACCAGGTCCTCGCGTCTGACGCCTAGCCAGCGCACGAGCGGTGCCATGACGAGGACCGAGGAGTAGATGCCGAACAGGATGCCGATCGTGAGCGCCAAGGCGAAATAGTGCAGCGCCGGCCCGCCGAAGAGGAGCATCGAAAGCACCATCATCTGGGTGCAGCCGTGGGTGATGATCGTGCGGGAGATGGTGCTGGTGATCGCGTTGTCGATGATCTGGTCGATCGGCGCCTTGCGCATCTTGCGGAAGTTCTCCCGGATCCGGTCGGCGATGACGACCGACTCGTTCACCGAGTACCCGAGGATGGCGAGCACCGCGGCGAGCACCGGCAGCGAGAACTCCCACTGGAAGAACGCGAAGAACCCGAGGATGATCACCACGTCGTGCAGGTTGGCGATGATCGCCGCCACGCCGAACTTCCACTCGAATCGCAGCGCAAGGTAGGCGACGATCCCGAGCGCGGTGATGAGCAGGGCGAGCGCGCCGTTCTCGGCGAGCTCGCGGCCGACCTGTGGCCCCACGAATTCGACGCGACGCAGCTGGGCCGACTTGTCGTCAGCCTCGAGCTTCGCCATCACCTCCTTCGACAGGTCGGCGCTCGTTTGGCCTTGCTTGAGCGGCATGCGGATCAGCACGTCGCGCGAGCTGCCGAAGTTCTGCACCTGGGTGTCGGTGTAGCCGGCCTTGTCGAGCGCGCTCCTGATCCGGTCGATCTCGGCCGGATGGCCGTAGCTCACTTCCATCACCGTGCCGCCGGTGAACTCGATCGAGAAGTGCAGGCCCTTGGTCGCGAGGAAGAACACCGCGGCGAGGAACGTGACGAGCGAGATGATGTTGAAGTACAGCGCATACCGCATGAACGGTATGTCGCGACGGATCTTGAAGAACTCCATGTCGGGTCCTAGGCGTTCACTTCCACGACGTGTTGCCGATCGCGATCTTGTCGAGCCGGCGGCGCGAGCCGTACCAGAGGTTCACCAGCACGCGGCTGGCCACGACCGAGGAGAAGATCGAGGTCATGATGCCGAGGCAGTGCACGACCGCGAACCCGCGCACCGGTCCCGAGCCGAAGATGAGCAGCGCGAGGCCGGCGATCAGCGTCGTCACGTTGGAGTCCAGGATCGTCCCGAACGCGCGCTCGTAGCCGGCGTGGATCGCCGCCTGCGGCGTGGCACCGCCGCGCAGCTCCTCGCGTACGCGTTCGTTGATCAGCACGTTCGCGTCGATCGCCATGCCGAGCGTCAGCGCGATCGCGGCGATGCCCGGCAGCGTCAGCGTCGCCTGAAGGAGCGACAGGAGCGCGATCAGGAAGAGCAGGTTTGCGGCGAGCGCGATCGACGAGAAGACCCCGAACAGCATGTAGTAGACGCACATGAACACGACGATCGCGAGGAAGCCCCAGAGCGTCGAGTTGAAGCCCTTCTCGATGTTGTCCTTGCCGAGGCTCGGCCCGACCGTGCGCTCCTCGATGATCTCCATCGGGGCGGCGAGGGCGCCGGCGCGCAGCAGGAGCGCGGTCTCGTTCGCCTCGATCGTGCTCATCCGCCCGCCGCTGATCTGCACGCGCCCGCCGGCGATCTCGGTCCGGATCACCGGCGCGGTGACCACCTCGCCCTTGCCGCGCTCCACCAGCAGGATCGCCATGCGGTTGCCGACGTTCTCGCGCGTGACGTCGCGGAAGATGCGCGCGCCGGTGGAATCGAGCGTGAGGTGCACCGCCGGCTCCTGCGTCTGGTTGTCGAAGCCGGCCTGCGCGTCGGTCAGCCGGTCGCCGGTGAGCACGACCTGGCGCTTGACCAGGATGCCGCCGCCCTGGCGGTCCTCGTAGTACTCGGTGCCGAACGGCACCTGGCCGTTCTTGGCGTCGGCGAGCTTCTGCGGGTCGCGCGAGGCCTCCTCGTCCACCATACGGACCTCGAGCGTCGCGGTGCGGCCGAGGATGCGCTTCGCGCCGGCGGTGTCCTGGACACCCGGGAGCTGCACGACGATGCGGTCGGCCCCCTGCTGCTGCACCACCGGCTCGGCGACGCCGAGCTCGTTGACGCGCTTCGCCAGCGTGCTGATGTTCTGCTTGAGCGCCGCATCCTGGATGCGCGTGACCGCTTCGGGCTTGATCGTTGCGACGAGTCGCGACTCGGCGGCGTCTCCCGCGTCCGCGAGCAGGAGGTCCGGCAGCGCGTCGGCGATCGCGCGCCGCGCCTTCTCCCGCGCTTCGGGATCGCGGAAGCGGACGACGATGGTGTCGCGCTCGCGCGTCACGCCGGCGTGGCGGATGTTCTTGTCGCGCAGCGTGGTGCGAATGTCCCCGGCAAAGCCGTCCAGGCGCTTGAGCAGTGCGCCGCGCATGTCGACCTGGAGAAGAAAGTGCACGCCGCCGCGCAGATCGAGGCCGAGGTACATCGGCAGGGCGTGGATCGCCGCCAGCCAGCGCGGCGACGCCGAGAGCAGGTTCAGGGCCACCGTATACGACGGGTTCTCGGCGTCGGGGTTGAGGGCTTGCGAGAGGATGTCCTTCGCCTTGATCTGCGTGTCGGTGTCGGCGAACCGCACCTTGACGCCCACCTGGTCGACCGTGGCGCCGGAGAAGGCGACGCCCGCCTTCTTGAGCGTCTCCTCGACCCGTCCCATGGTCGCGGTGTCGACCTTGAGCGTCGCCTTGGCGCTCGAGACCTGCACCGCCGGCGACTCCCCGAAGAAATTCGGCAGCGTATAGAGCAGGCCGAGCACGACCGCGACGGCGACCGTGACGTAGACCCAGAGGGAGTAGCGGTTCATCCGGACTGGAGACGGGAAGCGGGTGACGGAAAGCGTGGCGTCGAGGCTACGTAATCCCGCCGCCGTCCCGTCAGATGGCTTTCATCGTCCCCTTCGGCAGGAGCGTCTGCACGGCCTGCTTCTGGACGACGATCTCGGTGTTGGGCGCGATCTCGATGGTGATGTAGGCGTCGCTCAGCTTGGTGATCCGGCCGACGATGCCGCCGGACGTGACGACCTCGGCGCCCTTCTCGAGGGCCTCGACCATCAGCTTGTGGTCCTTGGCGCGCTTCATCTGCGGGCGGATCAGCATGAAGTAGAGCAGCACGAACATCAGGACGATGGGCAGGAAGCCCATCAGCCCTCCCGCGTCGGTCGGGGAGGCGGCGGCTTGTGCGTATGCGGTGCTGATCATGGGAGGCTCGCGCGCGTTTTTTGAAGGCGCGGAATTATACCGGACGGAGGAGAGCCGTTCCTATTTTTCCGCCGCCAGGCGCTTGCGGTCGGCGGCGAACCGCGCCGCATGCTCGGACAGCCTGCCGGCGGCGATCGCCTCGCGCAGCTCGCGCATCAGGGTCATGTAGTAGTGGAGGTTGTGAAGCGTTGCGAGGCGCGCGCCGAGGATCTCCTTGGCGCGGTCCAGGTGATGCAGGTAGGCGCGGGTGAAGTGCTGGCAGGCGTAGCACGCGCAGGCCTCGTCGATCGGCCGCGTGTCCTCGCGGTGGCGCGCGTTGCGGATCTTCAGGTCGCCCCAGCGCGTGAAGAGCCAGCCGTTACGCGCGTTGCGGGTGGGCAGTACGCAATCGAACATGTCGATGCCGGACGCGACTCCCGCGACCAGGTCTTCCGGCGTTCCCACACCCATCAGGTAGCGCGGACCGTCGGGCGGAAGACGCGGCGCGGTGTGGGCCAGGATCCGCAGCATGTCCTCCTTCGGCTCGCCGACCGAGAGCCCGCCGATCGCGTAGCCGTCGAAGCCGATCGCCGCGAGCCCCGCGAGCGACTCGTCGCGCAGCGCCTCGTGCATGCCGCCCTGGACGATGCCGAACAGCGCGTTGGCGGTCGCCCCGCCGCGGTCCCACTCGCGCTTCGAGCGATCCGCCCAGCGCAGGCTGAGGCGCATCGAGTGGACCGCCGCGCGCTCGGTGGCGGGAAAGGGCGTGCACTCGTCGAACACCATCGCGATGTCCGAGTCGAGCACGCGCTGGATGCGCATCGATTCCTCCGGCGTGAGCATCAGCCGGTCGCCGTTGATCGGCGAGGCGAAGCGCACGCCTTCCTCCGTGATCTTGCGGAGCGCACCCAGGCTGAACACCTGGTAGCCCCCCGAGTCGGTCAGGATCGGCCGGCTCCAGCCCATGAACCGGTGCAATCCGCGGTGGGCCTCCACGACCTGGAGTCCGGGCCGCAGCCAGAGATGAAAGGTGTTGCCCAGGACGACCTGCGTGCCGACGTCCTCCAGCTCCGCCGGGCTCATCGCCTTGACCGTGCCGTAGGTGCCCACCGGCATGAACACCGGCGTCTCGACCGCGCCGTGCGGGAGCTCGAGCACGCCGCGGCGCGCGGCGCCGTCGGTGTGGGTGACGGTGAAGTTCACCCGGCGATTCTATCTATGAGCATCGCGTCGCCGTAGCTGAAGAAGCGGTAGCCTCGGGCGATTGCGTGCAGGTACGCCGCGCGCACGACGTCCGTTCCGGCGAAGG
This sequence comes from uncultured beta proteobacterium, assembly GCA_963747775.1. Classification (GTDB taxonomy): domain Bacteria; phylum Pseudomonadota; class Gammaproteobacteria; order Burkholderiales; family SG8-39; genus JAGVSZ01. The sequence continues at coordinate 469,938 of CAVVGT010000004.1, read as the reverse complement.
CAGAGACCAGCATGAGGAGGGTCGATCTGGGCAGGTGGAAGTTGGTGACGAGCCGGTCGACGACGCGGAACCGGAAGCCCGGCGTGACGAACAGGTCGGTCTCGCCGCTGCCCGAGGCGACCGCGCCGCCGGACGCAAGGGCGTTCGCCTCGAGTGCGCGCAGCGCAGTCGTCCCCACCGCGATCACGTTCCGTCCGCGGGCGCGCGCACGGCCCACCGCTGCGGCCGCCTCGGCCGGGATCTCGTACCACTCGACGTGCATGCGATGTTCCGCGAGATCGGTCACCCGCACCGGCTGGAAGGTACCGGCGCCGACGTGCAGCGTGAGAAACGCCGTTTCCACGCCTTGCGCGCGCAGCCGCTCGAGAAGCGGCTCGTCGAAGTGCAGCCCCGCTGTCGGTGCGGCGACCGCGCCCGGCGCGCGCGCGTACACCGTCTGGTAGCGGCGCTCGTCGGCAGCCTCCGGCGGGTGCGCGATGTAGGGCGGCAACGGCACGCTGCCGTGCCGGTCGAGGAGCGTGAGCACGGACTCGCGACCGTCGAACTTCAACCGGAACAGATCGTCCTCGCGGGCGAGCACCGTCGCATCCAGCGCGCCCGCGAGGCGCAGGCGCGCGCCGGGTCGCGGGGCGCGGCTCGCCCGGACCTGCGCGAGTGCCTCGTGCGCGCCGACGACACGCTCGATCAGGAGCTCGACCCGGCCGCCGCTGTCCTTGCTGCCGGACAGCCGGGCCTTGATGACCCGCGTGTCGTTGAAGACGAGCAGGTCTCCCGGTGTGAGGAAGCGTGGCAGATCGGCAAATGCGTGATCCGAGACTCCGGCCCGCGCGAGACGCAGCAAACGGCTCCCGGTGCGCTCCGGCGCAGGATGCTGGGCGATCAGCGCCTCGGGCAGGTCGAAGTCGAAATCTTCGACCGTGAGGCGTTGCCGGGTGTCGGTCATTCTTCGATAATGCCCCGGCAGCCGGGATGGCGGAACTGGTAGACGCAGCGGACTCAAAATCCGCCGGTGGCGACACCGTGAGGGTTCGAGTCCCTCTCCCGGCACCAACAAAATCAACGTATTAGTCTGTGCGCGCCAGCTCGACGTTCAGGGTTTCGACCTCGAGACGCAGCGCGCGATCCTGGCCGAGATGCGGATCATGTTCGACGAAGTGCGCGACCGCGGCGTTGCGCAGGCGGCCGCGATCGCGGCCTGCGGCGGGTGTGCCGACTACGCCACCTTGCAATGAGACTTGAACGCGCGCGCGCCGGTCTCTTCCTCTCGGCGCGTGCGGCTCCTCGGGGTCACCTTTCCGCCTAGAGGAGCGCGTCCTTCTTCAGCGCGCGGACTTCAGCCCCGTCACGAGCGGGGCTTTTTTTTCGGCGCCGACGGCGGGTGGAGTCCTAGCCGATCAGCCACTTTGTTAGCGACTTTGCTGCTTCCCATATGGTCCCTCCCGCGGGGGACTGGTACTCGACGCGGAGGTCGCAAGTCTCGCACTTGTCTACGTCGTATCGTTCCGGCGCTGGTGGCGCTCGTACCGAGCTTGGAGGGAGTTGCCCAAGCGTTTCAGCGCACCAATCACTTGAAGTCATCGCTAAGGTATGGAAGTACGAGGTACTCTTGAATTCCCCGCGAGTACATCTCGTAGCGCAGTCCAATGTCTAGGCTACCCGCCCCAACCTTGCTGCTGCGCGTGTTATCGGGCAGGCGTTTATCTCGCTGAAGGGCTTTGACGCCCTCTTCAAATACCAACCTGTCTCCGAGGAGGAACGCTGCTGCCGCCCAGCAGTACATCTCGCGATGCAGTCCAGTGGCTGGGTCTATAACGCAGCGGAAAGCCTTCTTGACTTCTTGGAGGTTGTTATAGAGCTTTACGTGGTGATACTCTGGCGAACTAATAAGTTGAAACGAACGAACCTTTGCGGCCTCGCCTCCTAGCCGCAGGATCGCCGCCTTCTCTTCTTCGACCCATGCAACAGCCCACGGGCGCGGCGTTTGCACAAGATCAGCGAGTTTGTCCACGTCAGCCAGTACGGCACGAGCTAATCGACTTCGTTCGTCCCAAGCCTTGGCATTGAACGAGCCCGAAATGAGATCGTCACCGGAGGCAGCTTGCGCCGCGAGTACACCGGCGAGAGTCAGAGCGATCGATTGCCCAGTCAGCCGAAAAAGGAGCATATGGCGCATTCGTTTGAGAACCCGTAGAGCACCTTCCCCTTAAGCTGATGATGTAGATGCTACTACGCCCCGACATTCACCCCCGCTGCGCGGCAGGCGCTGTCCGTTCGGAAAGCGCCGCTTTTTTTGCCTGGTACGACGAGGGGTGCGGGCCGGGCCTCGGCGATGAGGACCGCGAGCCGGTACTCGCCGATCGAGACGAGTTCCTCGTACTCGCGCAGCGCCACTTTGTAGCCCGCGATAGCGACCGGAGCGGGATTCTGTGCATCCCTAGCCACAGCCTAAACGATGCCTCTCGTTGGCGCGATGCAACATTGGAAAATTGTTGTCAACGGTTCTCTGTTTGTCTATATTTAGTGGCACAACAACACCGAACCACTGGATGTAGTGCTCTGCAGAGCGGAGGAGAAAAATAGCAAGGTTCGAGATAAATCCTTTCGGGGTGTGTAAAGGCCCCCGCTCCGTGTGCGGCCTTTTTCCGTTTCGGAACGACAGTTGACATTTCCGCCGCCACCGCTATGCTGGCGTCATAGTATGACGTCGGCATAAGCCTCGGTTTCCGGGCGAGTGCGCGAATGCGGGCATAGCGATTGCTGTCCCTCCATCTATCCGGCGGAGGCAGCGCTAGGCCGGGGCGGTGCGTATCCAGGAGACTCGGCTATGGGTCTGATCGTGACGCTCACAGGTGACGCGGGCACCTACCTGATTAGAGGTGCAATCTGGGATCTCGGCGCCTCTTCCTATCGCGCCTACGTCCACCTCGTCCCCTCGGGACCTCGTCTCGACCTCTTCCGGTCGGGCATATCAGTCGTCTCAGCCACTGGCCCGACCTGGCAAAAAGTACTCGATGTAGCCATCGCGCAAGTAATGGTTGCAGCCGGGGCGCCGGTGCAGAACGTCCAGGTGTGTGCCGCGCCGCAAAACTCCGAAGCGGGCTCTGTGCCATCAGGGGGGTGATCTCTAAATCCGCTCGGCTGTCGTCAAAACGACATCTTTCAGGCTGTCGCGCAAGCTGTGCACGTCGCAGCGCTCCTTGAGGTCGTCGTGTTTCTGGTCGTGATCCTGCCTACCTGAGACCCGCTCGCGCACCACAGAGCGGTTGGAGGTGACCGCGGCGCATGGGTCTGGCGGCTGGCGCCGGCTGGTGGTCGTGTTCCCGTGCAGGTGGTGGGAGCGGGAGGCGGGGGCGGAAATGAAAAGCCCCGCCGAAGCGGGGCTCGTCAACTCATCCTCCAGGTAAGGTAGGGCTCTCTCCCTTACTTTTCTTTCTTCGGTTTTTTCTCCGGTTTTTCCTTCGGTTTTTCCTTCGGTTTTTTCCCCGGCTTCTCCGATCCCGCTTTCGCATACGCCGGCGCAACGCCCAAGGTCAGAATCGCCGGCGCAACATACGCTGCTTTCTTGATGAAGTCCCGGCGACCGGCTTTGGCGCTTGCTGTTCCTTCTTCATCCATGCGGGTCATCCCTCCTCGGATGCATTAGTTGGAGCGGCAGCGCGGGATCGAACCGCGCCTCTGCATTGGTTGCAGCGTTCTCCACTGAACTCTGCCGCTTTGGGTAAGACTGAATGACTGGTGGGGTAGCGAAGTCGTGTTAAGACAGCGTATGCGACGAAACGTTGGGAGTCTGTCAATTCTCGTGAACCGGTATGTATAACTCCCGTAATCCCCCCGAGAAAGACGACACCTATGGTGCGAGCGGTATCAGCAAGTTGATCTGGGTCGGGAATCCCGGACCCAGATCATTATTGAAGCGCGTGAGTACAAGTCAAGTTGCGCGGTCTGCCATGGACTCAATGGAAAGGGTGACGGTCCTTATAAACCGTTCCAGATCAAGAGCCCGTCGGATCTGACCACACTCGCGAAGGCTAACAACGGGGTGTTTCCCTATCAGCGCGTCTACGGGGTGATCGACGGCAGGCAGGCGGGTTGGGGCCCATGGCCCGCTTGACATGCCGATCTGGGGTACGCGGTATCTGGCGGAGGCTGGCGGCTATTACATGGATGTTCCGTACGACCCCGACGTCTTCGTCCGCACTCGGATCGCTGCGCTGGTCGACTACGTGTATCGGCTGCAGGCGAAGTGACGAAGCCTGCTCATCGCGAGCGTCGTCCAGATCCCCGCTGCGGCCAGGCTTGCTTTTGGATGTGCGCGGGACAGCCGTAACGCGCGAGTGCCTCCTCCAGCGCCTCGCGGCAGAACTCGGTGTCCATCGAGATCGACACGCGGTGGGCGAGTACCCGGCGCGAAGCCCAGTCGACGACCGCGGCGAGGTAGACGAACCCGCGCGCCATCGGAATGTAGGTGATGTCCATCGCCCAGACCTGGTTCGAGCGCTCGATCGTCAAGCCGCGCAAGAGATACGGGTAGACCTGATGCCCGGGATGCTTGCGCGTGGTCCTGGGACACCGATACAGCGGCTCCACGCCCATGCGCGTCATCAGCGTTCTGACGTGCTTGCGTCCGACGACGAAGCCTTCCCGACGCAACGAGTCGCGCAGCATCCGCGCGCCCATGAACGGATGCTCCAGGTGCAGTGCGTCGATGCGACGCATGAGCGCAAGGTCGGATTCCGACGCCGGCCGCGGCAGGTAGTACACCGAGGCGCGGCTCACCTCCAGGAGCTCAGCCTGACGAGCGATCGGGAGTTCGATGGTTGCGGTCGATCATCGCTTTGCGCTCAGCATGCCCGCCTTGATGAGCGCGCCTTCTAAAAAACCCCCTTCGCGGGAATCCGCGGCCCCATGGATAGAAACGCCCGGCTACACTGGGCTCGCGCCTGGACAGTGGCCGTTTTGTTTTTGGAGGGCAAGTCCCCGTCAAAAAACCTGGCCCAGGGGAAGCTGCGGACCCGACTGTGGTGGCACCTGCGCGTGACCCCGTTTAGGAATGTGATCGATCCGAGTCCCCGTCCGGCGTACCCATCTCATCAGGAGGTGATCATGTCCAGACATCACGACAAGCCGTGCGGGCTTGCCGATCATCAACGGTAAGGCGCTGGCATCGACATCGGTTCGCGATTCCACGTCGCCGCGGTATCGCCGGATCTGTGCGATGAGCCTGTGCAGACCTTCCAGGCCTTCACGGGGGACCTACAACGCATGGCCGACTGGCTGGTGTCGCTGGGTATCAAGACCGTGGCGATGGAGTCTACCGGCGTGTACTGGATTCCCGGTCTACGAGATTCTCGAGGACCGGGGAATTGAGGTGATCGTCGCCAACGCGCGCGAGTCGCGAGCGGTTCCCGGACGCAAGAGCGACGTCAACGATGCGCAGTGGCTGCAGCGGCTACACGCCTGCGGACTGTTGCGCCCGAGCTTCCGACCCGGTCGCGACATCGCTGCGCTGCGCGCCTATCTACGACTCCGAGAGCGCCATCTGGACTACGCGGCTGCGCACATCCAGCACATGCAGAAGGCGCTGACCTTCATGAACCTGCAGCTGCACCACGTCGTCACCGACATCACCGGCGCCACCGGCATGCGGATCATCCGCGCCATCGTCGGCGGGGAGCGCGATCCGGTCGTACTGGCGAAGATGCGCGATCGCAACTGCAAGTCGAGCGCCGAGACGATTCGTGCAGCCCTGGTTGGGAACTACCAGCCCGAACATGTCTTCGCGTTGCAACAGGCGCTGGCGTTGTACGACTTCTATCAGGCGCGCGTCGACGAATGCGACGCGCAGATCGAGCGCACCCTGGCGGCGCTGACCGCGAACAAGACCGCGCCCGAGGAGCCGCTGGAGAAGTCGCGTCGGCGAGCCCAGCAGCCGAACGCGCTGAACTTCGACGTTCGCGCCGTCATGTACCAGCCTGACCGGCCTCGATCTGACCCGGATCCACGGCATCGGACCGTATCTCGGCGCTTCGTCTCGTCGCCGAGTGCGGCACCGACCTCAGCAGATGGCCTACCGCCAAGCACTTCAGCTCCTGGTTGACCCTGTCGCCCGGCAGCAAGGTCAGCGGCGGCAAGGTGCTGTCCTCTCACACTCGCAAGACCACCAACCGTCGTCGCCGCATACCTTCGGCTCGCAGCTGTCACCGTCGGGCGAACGAACACGGCCCTGGGGGCGTTCTACCGTCGTCTGGCCGCGCGCATCGGCAAGGCCAAGGCGGTCACCGCGACGGCGCGCAAGATCGCCGTACTCTTCTACAACGCCATGCGCTTCGGGATGAACTACGTCGATCCCGGCGCCGATCACTATGAACGACAGTACCGAGAGCGAGTCCTCAAGCAGCTGCATCGTCGAGCGGCGGAATTCGGCTTCTGCTTACAACCGGCACCGGCGGAGGGCGTTTCTTAGGAATCGTTCTCCAGCGCGAGCTCGCCGATCTTGGCATGCAGCACCTTGAGGTCGACCGGTGGCTGCCCTTTGCCGGCGTCTCGCCGAAGACGCCGGCCGCGCGCTCGAGCAGCTGGTTCTTCCAGTCGGTGATCTGGTTGGGGTGGAGGTCGAACTGCTTGGCGAGCTCTGCCAGCGTCTTGTCGCCGCGTACAGCGGCCAGCGCGACTCGCGCCTTGAACGTCGGGGTGTGGTTACGTCGGGACCTTCTGCTCACTCTTTGCTCCGCTTTCTCGGGCCACCAGCCCGTTCTCAGGAGCAGATTGTCCACTTATCCCGCTGCCCAGATTTCTGGGGCCACCTCTCGTCTCTTAATCCTAGTCAATACGCCTAGCGGGCTAAGGTATTGAATATTCATGTTGGTGATTTCGAGGGAACCGATGTAAGGGCTGCTGTCACCATCAAGATGAGCGAATTGAAAATCGTCCGGTCCACCGGGCTTCTGTCTCCGTAAGGACCGTTCATCTCCCTCCAGGAATGGAGACGCATTAAGTAGGTGCAACGTAAACACCATCAGGAGGGTAAGGCAAATCGAACTCTGTCCGCGGTCTGCCCAAGATAGGAGGTGATCATGAAACATCTCATTCGTCTGTTTGCGAGTCTCCTTGTTCCTGTCTTCATGCTGGGAGCAGGTGTGAATCCGGCAGCGGCGCAAGACAAGGCAAAAGCGGAAAAAGGCAAGGCGACCATGACGGTGCTGGCCGAAAACGACAAGGCGCGGGCCTTCGAGATCCGATTCAAGCCCGGCGACGAGAACGCGAGCGTCCCGAGCTCGAATTTTCGCGTCGCTCGTGCGTTGCAGGGCGGGACGCAACAACGCACCTATCCCGACGGCAAGACCGAGAAGATAGAATGGAAGACCGGTGACGTGACAATCGTTGCGCCCTCGGGAGCGTATACGACCAAGAACATTGGAAAAAGCGATATCGTGCTCTATGTCGTAGTGCTGAAATGACGTAGACCGATCGGCGGTGCGCTGGAAGAAGCGAGCTCGCCTTCAGCCGCCGGTGAGGAGTGAAGCGACTGACGGACGAGGCGCGTGGTGTCGCCGTCCAGGACGAGGTTCTGCAGTGCTCCCCGAAAGGAACCCAGATCCAGTTATCGGATGGCGCAGAGGCGCCCGAAGGAATGGGACTGAAGGCTGGCACCTCTGGTGCGAGTTGCACAGGCTAGTGGTCGTGTTCCCGTGCGGGTGGTGGGAGCAATTCCCCGCACGCAGCCTTTCACGAATGAACGTCTGCCAATTCCCCCAGTCAACTCAATTGAATCGCGGGTGAAATGCCGCCGGCTGCGTGTCTCGGAACGGAACCTGGTGGGCGCGCGATTCCTCCGCTTTGACTGCGACCACTTCTCGTAGGCGGGTCCGCGCACCTTCGAGCAGAATCCGCACCGCGCTGATCATCAGCTTGCTTCGTTTGGACCGGTGGATCTGCGCGAAATTCTTCAGCGCAAGCTCGAGGCGGACAAGGTCGTCCACCCCGCGCAGCGGTGCAATCGGCAGCTCGCTGAGCCTAGGCAAGCGGGCGAGTAGTGCTACAAGCTGACGCTCGATGTCACGGGCAACTTCCAGCTCGAGAATTGACTTCATGGCCACTACCTCCTACCTATAGCCGGCACTCGCGAACGAGCCGCGCCCCGACTGTGTGCCGCGACCTTTGCGCGCCAAGTCTTGCCCAGACTGCCAATAGCCCGCTAGGCGAGAGCTTCTACCGAAGTACTGAACTCGGCTGCACAAACGCCTGCGCAGTTGCGAAGGCACCATGCGCTACTTCGGAGTGCCCCCACAATGCTTCAGATAGATGTGCTTCAGAGTTTCGAAATCCCCGAGCGGCGCGCGGGCAATACGCTCGACCATCGCCTTGCGCACTTCATCGGCGGGGCGGAGCTCCTTGAGCTCCCTCACTTTTTCCTCGAGCAGTTCGAGCGGCGTACGCTTCAGTAGCTCTACCGCGGATGCCTGTTCGTCGGGGTCTGGCCCGATCCGTAAGAGTGCTCTCATCGCATTCACGCTCTTGTTCCCCCTGTCAGTAGTGCCGTCCAGCCGCTGCGGCTATGCTCTTGTCATAGCAGCTTCCAGGCCAGATTGTCAGGCGGTGTCACACGTGTGAACGCGGTCACAAAGCTGTGGGGTACTGCGCCGAATAAGCGGAAATACGTCACGGTAGATGGCAGGGAGCACCCGCGATCGGCGCACCTGCCGGAAAACACTTGCCGGAGAGCGGGCGCTGCCTGTCGGTGCCGCGACAGATATTGAAAACAGGAGAACAAAGTGCATCTTGAGGTAGGCACGGGCACCATCCGGCCGATGCCGAGCAAGTCCGAGGTGACCACGCATCAGAGTCTTGACGAAGGCGCCTTCCCAAGGAGGACGACATAATGTAGCTGCCCTCCGATACCAATGACCGCAATAATGAATGACGAGATAAGAAGCATTGCGTCACCGATCGAGATTTCACCCTCTAGGTCAATTGCCAAGGCGACGCTGTAACAAACGTACAGGGCGACGAACCCCGCAGCGGTGCAAATAAAGCGAAAGGCAAAGTCGTGAATGTCCAACACAAGAACCTTCCACCACCAACTCCATTTCTTGTCTTGGTTATTAAGGCGCGTCTCAATGATGCCGCGAACGCCCTGGTAAAAGGACCATAGGACTGCGAGTGCAACATACCCGGACGAGACTTCGTCAAGAAGTGCCATTCCATAATCTCCTCGCGCAAGAGACCAAGCAATCTCACTTTGAATCGAACGGCCCTACGGACGCTGCAATTGCCAATTGTCTGTAGAGAGACAAGGCATACGGCGCAACCTCAAGCCGTGGCACGCACGGCCGAGAGGGCGATCGGCGGATTCCGCGGCGGATGGAGCGGCGGATTCGACGGGCGTCTACTCGGAGAGCCGCCAACGGCGCGGGAGTTGACACATCTTCCGGCACCATCAAAGCTCCTGTTCTAAGTACAACACTGTCGTATGGTCGGGTGGAACGACACCTTGTGGCAAGCAGCCAGACGACCGCACGGGCTCGCGTGGCAAGCCCCTGAGGGCCATAGCTTTGCGCCATGGGCCAGGGCTACCCAGAGTGGGACTGCTGAACGCCGCCGCTCAGCTGGCGCGCCCGATGGGTCGCGCCTTTAGTGCGTGCAATACCGGCAGGTGACGATATTCCCGCGCGGGTGGCCATTCCGGATGCCGTTGTGGACGGGTTGGGCGAGTGGCATTTGCCCCATGCCGTGGCATTCGAATTGCGCGTCTGAAGTCGAGTCGCTTATCCTCCGGGCATGAACCCAGACGACCTATTTACCGAAAAGACCGAGGTCATCACTCTCGGCGTCGGGCAGGCGCTTTTTCGTGAGGGCGAACCTGGTGATTTGATGTATGTCCTCATCACCGGGACGGTCAACATCGTAGTCGGTAGTGAGGTAATCGAGGAAGCGGGCTCGGGCGCGCTACTAGGGGAATTGGCGTTGATTGATTCCGCCCCGCGCGCCGCCACGGTCGTTGCGACCACGGACTGCCGGCTGGCGCCCCTGAACAAAGAGCAGTTCCACACTCTAATCAGAGGAACTCCGTACTTCGCCACCGAGGTGATGAAAGTGATGGCCGATCGCCTCCGGCGCATGGATCGCCGCGTCGCGGGCGGACCGGGGAGCGCACCGGTTCGCTAGTTTCGAGCTCGCGGCTTCGAAGCGCGGCGGTCCAGCAACCGAAGCACCGTTGCCACTTGGTCTGCCCGACCGCTTTGCCGTTTCCGGGTCCGCCGCTGGTAAGCACCCTAATCAGATTGCTGACCTGCTCGAGCTTCAGCTCGCAGCAACCCGACGGTCATCCAGGCAGATCGGCTGGTGCGAGCGTCGTCGCGTCCTCTGGTGCGACCGCGACACTCGACACGATCACCGCGCCATCGGGCTCCAGGAGGTTGGTTTCTATCAGGCGCCTCGCCGCGGCCTGGATCAGATCCCTGTTTCGATCGTAGGCGGACAGGTAGTGCTTGTACGCTTCCGCCTCGTCGCGCGGAACGCTCTGGGGTTCGAGGAGGGCCGCGTGCTTAACGTAGCAGCGCAGACGTCGCTCGCCGACCAGCGCGAAGAACAGGACGCTCTTTCGCGGTGCAACATATAGGCGCCTCTGCTCAAACGTGACGTTCATATTGATAGCCCCTCCCTACAAGCTCTTCGCGCTGCTCGATCGGCGTCTCAACAAGAAGTTCGAGTGCGAGCCGACCCTCAACGCGGCTGCGTTCGCTTGGCTCGTGCTCGGTCAGCTTCTTCACGCGTTTCCTCAACATCCTTTTCCTGGCTCGCCCCGTAAGTCGGCGGCCATGCCGGATCTAGCAGCTTCTGAGCCAACGGTGGACAGCGGCTGCACGCAGGAAGAACGTCATGTCCCGTGCGTGGCGTAGTTCTCGCCCGAAGGGTTCGAGGTGTCGAGAGCGAGACATATCCGCCAACCGCTAGGCTGTGGGAAGAGGTCTCTCGACGAGCGTGATGCCGTTCATGCGGTCGCGGAGTGCCCATCAAAGCATGGGCGTGCGTTCTGCTTCCCTTTCGCGTGGAGTGTGCCCTCTGGCTGGGTGTCCCGCTCGTTGGCCACCCCAGACCCGCCGTGATCGCGTACTGCGTCAACTGGGACATTGGCACATTACCGCTTCGATGAGCTTCGGGGTGTCCGCTATACGTCGAGTACCGACCGCGGCTCCCTACATTTAGGCCGAACGACCTATGGCCCCGGTCCGGCGAGCCTCGTAGTGTTTTTCCTCAGCGCGCCAAGGGTCGGCACAAACGACGCGCAGCACGGGGATGGCCATGTTGATGCTGCTACGACGCCGGACGCCCGAGCCTGCAGAGGAACGGATGTTCGAGCGCTTTGCCGTGGAGACTCTTAGCGCCGCCACGGCGTTGATGCGAAGCAGCCGATTCGTCGGGGATGCCGGCTCGATTCTCAGCCTCCGCGATCCGCGTGGCGCCGAGTTCGGTCTCCTGGGGCTCAGCACAGCGGCGAAGCAGCATCTGCAGCGGGGCGAGGACCTGCTGACCTTGGTCGAGCGGAGTGTCGCTATGATGGATGCTGGCATTCGCCGCCAGCCGGCGGGGACTCGAATCGACGCCGGCTTACACCTCTTGCGGGCGATCGCGATGGCAGAACTGCTCGGGGAGGAGGCGGACAAGTATCGGCGCGACACTCGCCTGCGCGAGATGGCTGACAGCTCGATGGCCCGACTCGCGGAGGGATTCGTCACTCGATTCGGCACGACTGTACCCGAGGACGTGGCGCGAGTATTCCCGCATTTCGCCGCTGCAGTGCGGCGAGTCCAGAGAGCGGTACCGCGTTCGGCCATCTAGGCGGTCTTTCGAGCGCGCCCCGGTTCGCAAATAGGTACCGCCGACCCTATTGAGGCGAGTGTCTACCGCTTCCGAGGCTCGCGCGAGAACCGACAGCCGCGGACAGAAGGGGTCGGAAGCCTTTCGGTGCTGTTCCGGCTCCAGGCCACTGTGACAATAGTTCACGATCCGGATGTCCAAGTGACCACGACTGCATCACTAAAATGGTTCCTGCCGCAGTTAGGGTCGGCTCGACTTGGAGGGCGACGAGATTGCCATGGACGTGGTGGCCACAATGATCGGCGCGACCGGCAACTACACGATCTCAGCGCTCGCCGAACGGGACTGGACGGGCGTTGTCGTCTGCATGGCCCGCGCCTTCGACCACCCTGATCCCGCTATATCACTGCCGTCCGGGACGACAGCAAAGCATACCGTCTGGGCTCGGGGGCCTTCATTGGCGGAAGCGACCCGAGCTCTTGAGGACGCGCTCGCCATGCAACTGGGCTCGCTGGATTGGGTGCGATGGAATATTTCGGACAATCCATCTGGGCATGAAACGTGATCGAACCTGATGCCTGTTGGATGGAATGCTAATCCGTTAGCGTTCCAGGGCATGGTGTACGGAGCATTACGGGGATCGGCGTGTAGCGAAGCCGTAGGCGAATCGAAGCGCTGATCCCGGCGGCCGGTGTGACTAACCGAACGCCCACTCGTGCTCGACGGTGCCACTCGTACCGTAAACACGCACCATGCTCGGTCGGTTCACCGAAGCCCAAATCTGCGCGTAGCTGAGCGCGAGGTCCCGGTCGGTGAAGAATTGCGATGTCTCACGGTGCTCCACTGCGACTTCCCAGCGGTGCCGTTGCGCCGATTGCACGAGCACCATTACGGGCTGCCGACGCGCTGCTCGTGTGGCCGATGTCTGCATCGCTTCTCCTCAACGTTCCGTTGCCGACGCTTTACGGTAAACGGGAATCGCCGTAGTGACCATCGACCGAACGACTGAGCCGGCGTGACTAGGCGTCAGCGCAGATCCCAGCAGCGGGCCGTACCTCGTGGTCACGGACGTTGGGAATCTAAAGCATCCCGATGCAAACGAGGGCCGTAGCGGGTGAAAACATTGAACACATAACAAATGTTCACACTCCGGCTCCACCTGCGGGCGCATAGTTCTCGGCACCTGGCGCGTAAGAGCGTAAGACCCTCGGTCTCTCGGCGTTGATCGCGCAGCCTTCACGCTAGCGGTGATGGCGTGAGACCGAGGCGCGCTAGGACCACTGCTTGGATTGTCTGTTCCGAAAGGGGGTGGGACGTGGCGACCAGACTCATCCGGATGGGGATCCAGGCGCAGAAGACGATCCTGGTACAGCCGACCACGAAGCATTTTTGGGAGGTCAAGATCAGCGACGTGGAGAAGTCGCATCAGTTTATCGACCGGCGCCTCGCGATCAACTACGGAAAAGCGTGGGCGGCCGCAAACGCTCCAAGCACGCTGCGCGTGCTGGACTCGAGTGGTTCGGTCGGTCGCGAGTGGACCTACTCGTGAGCCGCTGAGTTCCCATGGCGTCTCACTCGAGCGAGCCTCGGCGCCGCTGATTGCCGGAGCGCTGAGGCCGCATATGTAAGTCAGCGGCTCACAGCGCTTCGCTTCGTGGAGAGGGTGACCGGCGGATTTTTCTGCGGCGGATTCGATAGGCCGCTACTGGACGAGCCAGAAACGGCGCAGGGGTCGATTCACTTTCCGACGCCAGCTCGGCGGCCCTGGCCGCAGCGCGGCCGACGCCGGTCAAACCGTCGGAGACCGGACGCCGTTCGAGTTCGCCTCGGGCGCGATCTGCTCGAGACGGTAACCGTGCTGATAGACCGCGGTGAGCTTCCAGCCGTTTTCGGGTACCAGGCCGAGTTTGGAACGCAACCGGCTGACATGCGTGTCGACCGTGCGTGTGTTGAGATCCGACGTCCGACCCCACACCGACTCGAGGATGTGGCCGCGCGAGACCAGGTTTCCCACGTTGCGGAACAGGAACACCGCGAGGTCGAAGTCCTTCTGGGTCAGGTCCATCTCCACGCCGTGGCGAGTCACCACGCGCCGATCGACGTCCACATCGAACTCGCCCACGCGCAGGTGCTCCGCGGCGCGCGGCTTCGGCCGGGCGCGCCGGCCCAGGGCTTCGACGCGCGCGAGCAGCTCCTGCTTGCGCAGCGGCTTGACCAGGTAGTCGTCGGCGCCGGCCTTGAGCGCCTGGACAATGTCGGCCTCCGAATCGCGCGCGGTGGTGAAGAGGATCGGGATCGGCTCGCGCACGTTCGCGCGCACCCAATTGAGAATGGCGTCGCCGTTGACGTCGGGCAGCTCCCAGTCGAGGACGAGCAGATCGAAGCTGTCGCGGGTCATCACGCGCATGAAGTCGCGCCCGCGGCTGAACGTGTGGCACGCGTGCCCGGCGCCGACCAGCCAGATCCGTACGAGATCGGCCTGGGAGACGTCGTCTTCGACGATTGCGATGCGCATCATGGGGTGAAGGTGATCTCGACGCCGTCGAGATAGTCGGCGAGCTCGCGCGCGAGCTCCTTGAGGTCGCGGCCGCCGGCGCGTACGCTGCCTTCGATCGCGCCACCGATCCGGGAGATTTCGTCGAAGCCGTAACCGCCCCCCACGCCCTTCAGCACGTGGCCGATCCGACGTGCGGCCTCCAGATCGCCGTGCGCCACCGCATTCCGCAACTGCTCGACCTCGATGCGGCGGTTGGCGAGGAAGCGCGGGATGAGATCGCGCAGCTCACCGGCGACCTGGACGCTATGGCGTACGGTCTCCATCAAACCAATTGTACGGAGCCGAGGGTCGCCCGGCGCGGAACTATGTCCGCTCCAGCCGCGCCTTCGCGCTAACGTCTGGCCCCGTCGCCGGCGCGCAGCGCGCCCTGGGCCCGCCGCGAGTCGCGCAGGATCGGCCGCAGCGCGGCGCGCAGCGACTCCAGCGACACCGGCTTGGTCACCACCCCGTCGCATCCGGCGGCGCGCGCCCGCTCGACCTCCGGGCCCGTGGTGTGCGCAGTCAGCGCGAGGATCGAGCCGGTGTAGTTGCGCGTGCGCAGCACGTGCACCGCCTCGTACCCGTTCATGACCGGCATCTCGAGGTCGATCAGCACCGCGTCGAAGCGCCCGGCGAGCGCCGCCTCGACGGCGGACAGGCCGTTCGCGACCGAGCTCGTCTCGACGCCAAGCTTCGCAAGCAGGATCTCGACCAGCCCGCGGATATCCTCGTTGTCCTCGGCCACCAGCACGCGACCGTCTAGGGATTCGCGCGCTGCGATCGCTTCGGTGATCGGCCGCACGGTTTGCGGACGGGCCGCGGTTTCGGCGGGCAGCCGCACGATAAAGGTCGAACCGATTCCGGGCCGGGAGGCCACGTCGATCGTGCCGCCCATCAGGTCGACGAGGGTGCGCGTGATCGCCAGGCCGAGCCCGGTTCCGCCGAATCGCTGCGCGATGCTCGAGTCCGCCTGCTCGAACGGTTCGAAGATGCGTGCGATCGCGTCGTCCGGAATGCCCGGTCCGGTATCGCGCACCTCGAGCACCAGCGCCGCGACATGCCACGAGACGGTGAGCTCCACCGAGCCCGCCTGCGTGAACTTGAGTGCGTTGCCGAGCAGATTGATGAGCACCTGCCGCACCCGCGCGCCGTCGAGCATGAGCGCGGGCGGCAGCTCGGTGGCGCGCGTGAAGCGCAGCCGGACGCGCTTTTCCTCCGCCGAGGGCATCATCGTCGCGACCGCGTCGCGGCACAGTTGCTCGGGGCTCTCGGGCGCCGGCGTGATGATGAGCGCGCCGGCCTCGATCTTGGCGAGGTCGAGGTGGTTGTTGATGAGCTGCAGCAGGTGCTCGCAGTTGCGGCCGATCGTCTCGCTGTTTTGAATCCGCGCGTCACGGCCGAGATCGTCGGTGAACTGGTTCAGCTTGTTGAACCCGGTGATTGCCGTGAGCGGCGTGCGCAGCTCGTGCGTGAGGTGGTTGAGGAACTCGGTCTTGAGCCGGTTCGCCTCGCGTGCCGCGAGCGTTTCGTAACGCAGCCTGCGCCGCTCGTCGGTCAGAAGGTACAGCCACAGGGAGGCAACGACTGCAAGGGTCGCCGCCCCTGCTGTCGTGGCGAACAGCCAGCGCGACTGGAAGCCGAACACGTAGAGCGCGATGCCGGTGGCCGCCAGCGCGAACGGCATCACGATGAATCCGATCAGGTAGGTGCGTCCGCTCGCCTCCACGCCGCGCCACAGGAGCAGCAGCGGGATGAACAACGCGACCGCCAGCAACGCACCGTCGAGCGCCATCGATGCGGGGGCGAGCACCTGGCCCGCCGCGAGCGCCGCGTAGGCCACGGCGGCGAACTCGAGGCTCGACATGCGACCCACCGGCGTATACACCTGGTCGCCGAGCGACCCGTCAGTCCTCCCGATGAACGCCGCCTTGCCCGCAACATCGCGCGCAACCCACGCCGAGCCCGGCACCCCGCGCGCCGCCAGCGCGAGCTCGTAGAACGGGATGACCCGCACGTCGTCGGCATTGCGCGGAAAGCGCAGCGCGACGTCGCCCTTGGCGCCCATCGGGATCCAGCCGCGACGCACCTGCAGCGCCTCACCCACGACGCGCGGCGGCGACAGCACCGGGTCGACTGCGGCGAGCACCGCGACCGGCAGGCTCGGGATCAGGTAACCCTGCGCGCCGTGAAACAGCCTGATGCGGCGGAGCACGCCGTCGTCGTCCGGGATCACGTTCACGACGCCGATCGCGGCTGCGCTGTCGCGCGTGAGCCGTTCGCCGGGCAGCTTCACGTGCGCCCAGCCGAAGTACGGGACGCGTGGCTCTCCATCCTGTCCGAGCGTGGTGCGCACAACCGCCTTTGCGGCGAGCTGTCGCTGATAGGCGGGCGTGGGGTTCAGCGGCACCGTGAGGCCGGCGGCGGCGAGCACGCTGGTACGGCTGAGGGTCGCGGCGAGCGCCTCGTCACCCGGGTGCTCGTCGGCGAGCACCGTCTGAAACGCGACCGCCCGCACGCCGTGGCTCTCGAGGTAGCGCATCACGTGCGCATACGCTTCCCGCTCCGTCTTCCAGGGGGCGGCGGGATCGAGCACCCGCCCCAGCGACTCCTCGTCGAGCGAGAACACGACGACCTGCTCGACGTCGATCGCCTGGCTGAAGCTGCGCTGCGCAGCGTCATGGATCCAGCCGTTCAGGCGGTCGAAAAGCGTCGTCTGCGCAAGCAGCGCCGCCAGGCCGACCCCGACGCCGCACGCCGCAAGCCCCTTGAGCACCCGGAGGACGGGGCCCTGATGGAACACGGACGCGGAACGGGTACGGCGTGCCATGGGGGCTGAATTGTAAACGAGCCCGACGTTCCAGATGCCGTCGAGTGCGGCCCGAAACCGGCCGAACTGCACTGTAGGCCCCCGGACGCGAGACCGCGCCGGCGCGTCCCGGGGCAGCGGCACGCACCCACCGATTTACGGCACACTTGGGGCTCCCGCTTGCGTGAGTCGCCGCCATGTCCGATTTCGTCCCGATCCACGGCCTGCACCACTGGGCGTACCGCTGCCGCGACGCCGAGGAGACCCGGCGCTTCTACGAGGACGTGCTCGGTCTGCCGCTGGTGCACGTGATCCGCGCCGACAACGTCCCGTCGACTGGCGAGTACTGCCCGTACGTCCACATCTTCTTCCGCATGCGCGACGGCTCGTACCTCGCGTTCTTCGATCTGGGCGACGACGCCGCGTCGGAGCCGAGCCCGAACACGCCCGCGTGGGTGAACCACATCGCGCTGCGCGTGGACTCGATCGGTGCGGTCGAGGAGGCCAAGCGGCGGCTGGAGTCGGCGGGCGTGAGCGTGCTGGGCGTGACCGATCATCACTTCATCCAGTCGATCTACTTCTTCGACCCGAACGGCATCCGTCTGGAGCTCACGGCGTACACGGGGCCCGATGCCTACGTCGCGAAGAAGGAACGCAGCGCGCACGAGGAGTGCGCGGACTGGACGCGCGAGAAGGCCGAGCGCCGGCGGGGCGGGACACTCGGCGTCGTCAAGGCCTGACTCCTCCGGGCGACGGGACCCGTACCGAACCGCGACGGATCGTGTCCGAACTCAAGCTCGCGGTGATCGACGTCAAGCCCGGCGCGGCGATGGAGAGCCAGTCCGGGCTCGCGATGCTCCGCCCGCGCGTCTACGGGGCCTACATGGAGGCCGCCGGTCCGAAGCGCGTCGCGGCGATCGTGATGCACACGACGTCGAACTTCATGGGCCACTATCTCGTCGCGCCGCTCGCGCAGCGCGGCGTCACGTGCATGGGCCTGAACTCGCGCTTCGTCAACAACGACACGATGCTGGTCATGGAGCGCGTGATCCAGGACCTCGGCGCCGGCGTGAAGTTCCTGCGCGACCTCGGGTACGAGCGCATCGCGCTGATCGGGAACTCCGGCGGGGCGTCGCTGGCGGCGTACTACCAGGCGCAGGCGGAGGGCTTCGACGCGACGCGCTTGGTCGACGGCGATTCGTCGGGGCTCGACGCGTCCGACTTCCCGCGCGTGGACGGCATCGCGCTGTGCGGCGCGCACCTCGGCCGGTCGCGGCTCTTTCTCGAGTGGATCGACCCGTCGGTGATCGATGAAGCGGATCCGGTGAGCGCCGATCCCGCGCTCGACCCGTACGACGTGCGGAACGGGCCGCCGTACTCTCCGGAGTTCCTGGAGCGCTTCAAAGCCGGCCAGCGGCGCCGGCGCGACCGGATCGAGCACTGGGTGTGGTCGCGGCTGCGACTCCTCCGCGCCAACCCGACGGGCCCCCAGGACCAGGCGTTCGTCGTGTACCGCACGCACGCCGAGCCGCGTTGCCTCGATCTCGCGCTCGACCCGAACGACCGTCCGGCCGGATCGATCTGGGGCGATGCGAAGCAGGTGAACTACGCCGCCAACGCAATGGCTCGCTACACGAGCTTGCGCGCGTTCCTGTCGCAATGGTCCTCGGGCTCGCGCGCCGACGGGCCCGCGAATCTCGCGAAGACGTCCGTGCCGGTACTGCTGTTCACCTATACGGCCGACGCGTCGACCTTTCCCAGCACGCGAGAGGCGTGGCTCGAGGCCGCGCGGGGCCGCATTCGCAACGTCGACGTGAAAGGCGGCAATCACTATCTCTCCGGCCAGCCGGAGCTCGTCGAGCAGGTGGCCGACGACATGGCGGCCTGGATGCGTGCGCTATGAAGCTCTGTATCGTCGGTGCGGGAGCGATCGGTGGCCTGCTCGGCGCGCGGCTCGCGGACGCGGGCCACGAGGTCAGCCTCGTGGCCCGCGGCGCGCATCTCGCGGCGATCCGCGACAAAGGCCTCGCGATCCGGAACGACGCCGGCGTGCGCAGCACGCGGCTGCCTGCGGCGGAAGACCCGACCGACTTCGGCCCCCAGGACGTCGTGGTGATCGCGCTCAAGGCCCACTCGATCGGGCCGATGCTGACGCGCATCGCCGGGCTGCTCACGCCCGACACCGCGGTCGTCACGGCGATCAACGGCATCCCGTGGTGGTACTTTTGCCGCGCCGGGGGAAAGTTCGACGGCCTGCCGGTCGAGTGCCTCGATCCGGGCGGCGAGATGGTGCGGGCGATCGATTCGAAACACCTCGTCGGCTGCGTCGTGCACGGCTCGGCGGAGGTTGTCGCGCCGGGCATGGTGCATCACACGAGCGTCGGCGCGTTCATCCTTGGCGAGATCGACGGCCGCGTGACGCCGCGGGTCGTGGCGCTGGCCGCGGCGATCGAGTCGGCGGGGCTGAAGGCCCCGGTGACCGCGCGCATTCGCGACGATCTCTGGACGAAGCTCGTCGGCAACACTTCGTACAACCCGGTCGCGACCCTGACCGGGGCGCTGATGAGCGATATCAACGCCAACCCGGCGCTGATCGAGCTGATCCGGCGGATGATGCTCGAGGGCATCGCGGTCGCCGAGGCGCACGGCTGCCGCATGACCGTGTCGCTGGACGAGCGCTTTGCGCTGGCGCGCAAGCTGGGCGACGTTAAGGTGTCGATGCTCCAGGACCTCGAGCGAGGCCGGCCGCTCGAGATCGACGCGATCGTGACCGCGGTGAGCGAGCTCGGGCGCAAGGTCGGCGTGCCGACGCCGACGATCGACGGCATCGACGCGCTCATCCGCGAGCGCGCCCGGCATCGCTAGTCGGAAGACCGAAAGGAGGCAGGGCATGGGCAACGTGGAAACGAACGTGCTGGGCAAGCCGGCACATGTTGGCGACGCAGAATGGGCGCTGCGGATCGAGCTTGCCGCGGCCTACCGCGTGTTCGACTGGTACGGATGGAACGAGACGATCTTCAACCACATCACCGTCCGCGTGCCCGGGCCGGAGCGGCATTTCCTCATCAATCCGTTCGGCCTCTGGTACGACGAGGTGACCGCATCGAACCTCGTCAAGGTCGACCTGCAGGGGAATCCGGTCGCGCCGAGCGAGTATCCGATCAACCGCGCAGGATTCATCATCCACAGCGCGGTGCACGCGGCGCGCGACGACGCGCACTGCATCATGCACACCCACACCACCACCGGCATGGCCGTCGCCTGCCGGCGCCAGGGGTTGCTGCACGACGACTTCTACGGCGCGATGCTGATCGGCCGGGTCGCGTACCACGACTTTGAGGGCATCACCGTGCACGCCGACGAGCAGCCGCGACTCGTCAGGAGCCTCGGCGACCGGCACGTGATGATCCTGCGCAACCACGGCCTGCTCGTCGCCGAGCGCGACATCGCGCATGCGTTCGCGCTCCTGTGGACGCTGCAGCGTGCCTGCGACGTCCAGTGCCAGGCGGGGGCAATCGGCGCGTACGATATCCCCCTCAGCGACGCCGTGCGCGAATCGTGCCGGCACGACGCGCTGCACTTCGACCAGGACGGCGGCACGTGCCGGCGCATGTTCGAGGCGACGGTGCGGCGCATGGAGCGGGTGATGCGCGGGCCGAACTGGATCGACTATCGTTCTTGAGGCCCCGGGGCGCGATGGGCACGCCCGAGCAGCACGCGTGGACCGGCGGCTACGCGCTGCCGACCTACCCGTTCGTCCCGCCCCCCGAGCTCGCGGGCGGCGGGAAACGGCGCTATCCGATCGTCATCGCGGGCGGCGGGCTCGCCGGGCTCACGCTTGGTTGCGACCTCGCGAATCGCGGGGTCGACTGCGTGCTGCTCGACGAGGACGACACGATCGGGGTGCGCGGCGCGTCCTCGCGCGGCATCGCCTACGCGCAGAAGACGCTCGAGATCTTCGCCCATCTCGGCACCTACCCGCGGGTGCGGGAAAAGGGCGTCACCTGGTCCAGGGGCAAGACGCTTGCCGGCAACGACATCGTCTATTCGTTCGACCTGCAGTCCGCGAGCGCGTCCGAGCAGCCGCCGTTCATCAACCTGCAGCAGTTCTACGTCGAGTGGTTCCTGGTCGACCGCATCCGGGTGCTCGGTCACTGCGACCTGCGCTGGAAGAATCGCGTCACCCGGGTCGAGCGAGGGAACGGCTTCGTCACCGTGTCGGTCGAGACTCCGGCGGGTGCGTACACCCTCGAGGCGGAGTGGCTGGTGGACGCGACCGGCGTGAACAGCGCGATCCGCCGCGGCTTCGACCTCGAGACCCACACCGCGCGCAACGCCGACCGCTGGTGCATCACCGACGTGCGGTTCAAGGAGCGATTCCCGGCCGAGCGCTGGACGTGGGTCGAGGCGCCGTTCAACGAGGGCCGCGGGGTGTGGCAGCACCCGATGGGCGACGACGTCTGGCGGCTCGACTACCAGATGGATCCGGATAGCGACCCGGACTACGTGAGCCGGCGCGAGGTCGCCGAGGCGCGGCTGCGCGCGCACCTTGGCGACATCGAGTTCGAGCTCGTGTGGGTGGGCCCGTACGCCTATCGCGACCACCTGCTCGACCGCTTCCGGCACGGCCGCGTGTTCTTCATCGGCGACGCGGCGCACGTCGTCAGCCCGTTCGGTGCGCGCGGCGGCAATTCGGGCATCCAGGACGCGTACAACCTCGGCTGGAAGCTCGCGCTCTCGCTCGCGGGGCGCGCGCCGGAGGCGCTCCTCGACACCTACGATGCCGAGCGCCAGCCGGCGGCGCGGCAGAACCTCGAGGTCACTCGCCGCACCAATCGCTTCCTCACGCCGCGCTCGCGCGCCGAGCGCACGCTGCGCGATGCGGTGATCGGGCTCGCGCGCGCGCACCCGTTCGCGCGCGCGCTGGTGAACAGCGGCCGCCTGTCGGTCGCGAACCCGTATCCGGGCTCGCCGACCGTCACCAACGGCGGGCACTCGGTTCAGAACGTGCCGCTCACGCTGCAGGACGGGTCGCACGCGACCCTCGTCGCGCTCGCGCAGCGCCTGGGCACCGTGTTCATCGGCATCCTGTACGCCCCGACGCGCGCGGACGAGGTTGCGGCCTATGCGTGGCTCGAGGCGAGCGGACGACCGTTCCGATTCCTCGTCTGCGGTCCCGGCGGCATCGGCGATCCGGACGGCAAGCTCAAGGAAGCGCTGGGCGCCGAACCGGGCAGCTTCGCGCTCATCCGCCCCGACCTCTACCTCGCCGGATGCATTCCCGATGCGCGACCGGCGCACGCCGAGGCGATGCTGAAACGGGCCCTCTGCCAACTGCCAACCGCCGGCTGACCTCTCGAATGCTGACCGACCCCAACATCCCTGACCCCGACGGCCTGTACGCCGCGCTCATCGCGGCGCACGAAGGGCTCACCGACGCCGAGAGCGCGGCCCTGAACGCGCGCCTCGTGTTCCTGCTCGCCAACCAGGTCGGCGACCAGCAGGTGCTGCTCGACTGCGTCGCGGCGGCCCGCGCCGCCTGATGCCGGAGCAGGGCGGTTTGCGCGCCCCGCTCGGGCCGGCTACAGTTCGCGTCCACAAGGAGGAAGACCATGACCAAGAATTCCAGAACCCTCGGTCTGGCGCTGGCCTGCGCGGCGCTTGCCGCCGCGGCGGCCCCGGCCGCCGCCCAAGTCACGCTGAATGCCAGCTCCTGGGTGCCGCCCGGACATCCGCTCACGGCCGGCTTGCTGGTGCCACTCTGCGCGGATATCGAGAAGGCAACGGCGGGGCGAGTGAAATGCAACGTCTTGCCCAAGGCCCCGGTCAACGCGACCCAGACGATCGACGGCGTGAAAGACGGCCTGATGGACCTGTCGTTCATCGTGAACGGCTACACGCCGGGGCGCTTCGCGCTCAGCGACGCGCCGGAGTTTCCGTTCATGGGCGACACCTCCGAGGTGACGTCGGTCGCCTACCAGCGAATCTACGACCGCATGCTCGCCAAGGCGAACGAGTACAAGGACGTGGTGCTGCTGGGGGTGTTCACCCACGGCCCGGGTCAGATCTACAACACCAAGCGTCCGATCAACTCGCTCAAGGACCTCGACGGGCTCAAGATCCGCATCGGCGGCGGGCTGGTGAACGAGATCGCGAAGGCGATCGGGACGGTGCCGATGCTCAAGCCCGCGCCGGAGAGCTATGAGATCCTGTCCACCGGCGTCGCCGACGGCGTCTTCTTTCCGAAGGAATCGCCGGCGTCGTTCAAACTCGTTCCGCTGATCAAGCACGTCACCTACGTTCCTGGAGGCCTGTACAACGTCGCCTTCGCCATGGTCGCCAACCCGGCGAAGTGGAGCCAGATCTCCGAGGCGGACCGCAAATCGCTCCAGCCGCTGCTCGGCGAGGCGCTCGCGCGCCGCGCGGGCCAGGTCTGGGACGCCGCCGACGCCAAGGGCGAGGCCGCGGTACGCGAAGCGAAGATCCCGATCGTCATCGCGACCCCGCAGCTCATCGCCGAGATCAAGGCGAAGACCGACCCGCTCGAGCGCGAGTGGGTCGAGAAGAAGGCGAAGCCCAAGGGCGTGGACGGCGACGCGGTGCTGAAGGCGCTGCGCGCCGAAATCGCGAGCCTGCAGAAGAAGTAGGCGGGTCGCGAGCTCCGCGCCGCCGCGGTCGCCGGCGGCGGCGCGCCGTACTGCGAAGGTCCCCGATGAACGAGCCCCGTCAGCCGCTCGACTGGTTCGATCGCGCCGTAGTACCGACGCTCGGCTACGTCGCCGCGGTAGTCATGTTCTGCCTGATGCTCCTTACCTGCATCGACGTGTTCGGCCGGTATTTCCTGAACAAGCCGGTCGCGGGCGGGTTCGAGCTCACCGAGATGCTGCTCGCCGCGCTCATCTTCGCCGGGTTGCCGCTCGTCTCGCTGCGCAACGACCACGTCACGGTCGATCTCTTCGACCCGGTGACGCCGGACTGGCTGTTCCGCATCCAGCACGTGATCGCCTGCGCGATCGGTTTCCTCTGCACCGGCTTTCTCTCCTGGCGGCTGTGGCTGCGTGCCGAGCACATGGACCGCGCCGGCGAGACCACCGCCCAGCTCAAGATCAAGCTCGCCTACCTGACCTACTCGATGAGCCTGCTCATGGCCTTCACCGCGGTGGCCCTGCTCGTGCTCGCGTTTCGCCGGCCCCAGCGCCACTTCGTGGAGGAGGGCGGCGCGTGATCGAGGCGCTGGTCGGCTTCGCCGCGTTTCTCGCGCTCGCGTTCCTGCGGGTGCCGATGGCTTTCGCAATGGGGATCGTCGGCTTCGTCGGCTTCGCCTACAAGGTGAACCTCAACGCCGCGGCGGCGATGATCGGGCAGACCACCTACGAGACCGGACTTTCGTACACCCTGTCCGTGATCCCGCTCTTCATCCTGATGGGGAGCTTCGTCGTGCGGGCGCGGATGTCGGAAGAGCTGTACCGCGCCGCGTACACGTTCTTCGGCCATCTGCGCGGCGGACTGGCGATGTCGACGGTGATCGCCTGCGCCGGATTCGGCGCGATCTGTGGCTCATCGATCGCCACCGCCGCGACCTTCACCAAGGTCGCCTATCCGTCGATGCGCAAGTTCGGCTACAAGGACGCGCTCGCAGCGGGCGCGATCGCGGGCGGCGGCACGCTGGGGATCCTCATCCCGCCGTCCACCATCATGGTGATCTACGGGATCATGACCGAGACGAACATCGGCAAGGTGTTCATCGCGGGGATCCTCCCGGGGCTCATCGCGACGGCGCTGCTCTGCCTCGCGGTGGTCTGGATCACCTGGCGCGATCCCGACGCCGGCCCGCCGGGCGAGCGTTCCACGGCGACGCAGCGCATCGAGGCGGTGAAACAGGTGTGGCCGGTCGTGCTGCTGTTCGTCCTGGTGATCGGCGGCATCTACGCCGGCGTGTTCACCGCGACGGAGGGCGCGGGCATCGGTGCCGGCGGCGCGTTCGTGTTCGCGCTGGCGCGCCGCGCGCTCACTTGGAAGATCCTGATCGAGGTGCTGATCGAGAGCACCCGCACCACCTCCATGCTCTTCATGATCCTGATCGGGGCGCTCATCTTCGCCAACTTCATCAACTACACGAGCATGCCGGCCGACCTGAAGGATTTCGCCGCCCAGTTCAAGTCGACGCCCTGGCTCGTCATCGCGGCGATCTGCGTGATCTACGTCGTGCTCGGCACCGCAATGGAGGAGCTGTCGATGATCCTCCTCACCGTGCCGCTGTTCTTCCCGATGGTCACCGCGCTCGGCTACGACCCGGTCTGGTTCGGCATCATCGTCGTGATCGTCGTCCAGATCGGGCTGATCAGCCCGCCGGTCGGGATGAACATTTTCGTCGTCAAGAACCTGATGCGGCACTTGAGCATCAGCACCGTATTCCGGGGCGTGACCCCGTTCACCGTCGCGCTCGTGGCGATGCTCGTGATCGTCGTCGCATTCCCGCCGGTCGCCACCTTCCTTCCCGGCTTCATGAAGTGATCCGCGCGGCGCGGGCATTGGCCGCGCTCGCGCAAACCCTCCCGGCGTAAGCCGGGATCCAGTCCGCCTCGATTCGAGTTCGAGCCAGGTCGCGCTCGGCAGCCCCTCGCTCGGCCGGATTAGCCACCTCCGCCCGCCCGCCCGCCGGGGCTAGCTCGCCCACCGGATACCCGCGCGTCGCGTGCACGGGAAGAATCCGTCATCGCTCGAATCTCACGCATGGAGAGGCAACGATGACGGTTTGGCTGGTCTGCGCTGCGGCGGATTGCGCCGCGGAGCTCCTCGCGGGGCTGCTCGCCCTCGCCGTGCCCCTTGCGTTCTGACGCGGGCCGAACGCAATGACTCGCACACCGAAGCGCGCATTAATCCACCCGGGGGATGGTGGCTGTGCAACCGGCACAAGTAGGATCGGCGCAACGGAGAAGCAGCCGTCGCGCTCGACGCGGCGCGACCGCACCGCTGAAAGGAGGTCGGCCACGATGTCCTGCACGGCCAATCAAACGACCCCGACGGAACCTCGGCGGCCGGTCATCGCGAAGATCGCGCGACCGGCGGGCAGCGAACTGCTCAGGCGCGATCGCCTGTTCGACCTCATGGACAGGGCGCGCGCGGGGCAGCTGCTCTGGGTCAGCGCGCCCTGCGGCGGAGGCAAGACTTCGCTCGTGGCGTCGTGGCTCGAGGCGCGCGGGCTCCGCGCACTCTGGCTCGGCATCGATCCCGGCGACGCCGACCCTGCCGCGCTCTTCTATTACCTCGCGACCGCAGGTCGCGAGATCGGCGCATCCGATCTCCCCGTCTACCGTCCTTCAGCCGCGACCGAGCTCGCGGTCTTCGCCAGGCAGTTCGCCGAACGCCTCTTTGCCGCGGCGCCAGAGGGGCTCGTGCTGGTCCTGGACGACTACCATGCGCTGCCGCCCGACGCACCGGTGCACGCCGCGATCGACGCGCTTTTCGACGCGGTACCGCCGGGCTCACTTGCCGTGGTCGCGAGCCGGAGCGGACCGCCCGCGCGTCTCGGGCGCCGCGTGGCGAGTGCCGGGTTCTGCGGGATCGACTGGCCGGCGCTGCGCCTCACGTCCGAGGAGTGCATCGCATTGGCCCGGCGGCACGGCGTCGCGCCGGAGCCGGCCGCGGCGATCGTCGATCTCGCGCGCGGCTGGGCGGCCGGCGTCGTTCTGCTCGCGCGCGCGCCGGCGGGGATGAGCGCGCCGCGCGACGTCCCTCCTGCAGCGGTCTTCGACTACTTCGCGACCGAGGTCTTCGCCGGCGCGCCCGCTCGCACGCGCGACTTCCTCCTGCGCTCCGCGTTCGTGCCGCGCATGACGCCCGAGCTCGCGCGCGCGGTCACCGGCGAGCCGGGAGCGGCCGATCTGCTCGAGATGCTCCATCGCACGCACCTCTTCACCGAGCGGCGCGCCGGCCCGACGCCGGTGTACGAGTTCCACCCGCTGTTCCGCGAGTTTCTCCAGCGCGAGGCCGAGCGACAGCTCGAGGGATCGACGCGGCGCGATATTCGGGCGGTCGCGGCCGATGCGCTCGTCGCGGCAGGCGACCCGGCAGCGGCAGCGCCGCTGCTCGTCGCGAACGAGGATTGGACCGGACTCGCGCACCTCGTGCGCACCGCCGCCGTCGAGCTCGCCGCATACGGACGCTACGCGACCGTCGCGAACTGGATCGACAGCATCCCGCCGGAGGCGCGCGCCCGCGATCCGTGGCTCGGTTTCTGGCTCGGTCGCTGCCGGCTCGCCCTACGCGGGGCTGGCGCGCGCTCGCTGCTCGCAGCGGCGTTCGCGGACTTCGAGCGCGCGGGCGATGCGGAAGGTGCGTTTTCGAGCTGCGCCTGGTTGTTGCGATCGAGCGTTTCCGCCGAGCAGGCGGCGCGCTGGATCGCGGCGGCCGAGCGCGTCGCCGCCGCGCACCCGCACTTCGACGACCCCGCCGCCGAAGTTCGGGTGCTGGCGCAGTTCCTGCTCGTGCACCAGCTTCCGCCCCATCATCCGCTGCTCACGCGGTTCGCGGTGCGCGCCGAGATCCTGTCGCGCACCCTCGAGAGCGTCGGCGAGCGCACGCGCATGGCGGCGTTCGCGCTGAGCATTCCCACGCTGCACGCCGATTTGCGCAAGCTTGCGGCCCTGACCGCCGAGACCCAGACGCTCGCGGCCCGCGCGGACGCCCCGCCCGGCGACCTCGCGACGCTGCTGCTCTTCCGCGGGTACTGCCAGATCCAGTTCGGCGACGCCGATGCCGCTGCCGCAACGATCGCGTGCATGGAGCGGCTGGCCGCCGCCACCGGCTGCATCGACGTGTTCACGTCGACCTGGTATCTCGCCTGCCGGGCAGCGGTGCTCGCGGGCGACGTCGAGCGCGCGCGCGACTGCCTGGGGCGCATGCGCCAGGCGGGCGGACTGGCCGCGCCGCTCGCGATGCACGTCGGCACGCTGTCGGTCTACGTCGCGCTGCTCGAAGGCGATCCGGCCACCGCCGTCGCCGAGGCGCGGGCGGTGCTCGAATCCGCCGGCGACATCATGCCGGACTACCGGCCACTCTGGCACGCGAACCTAGGACAGGCGCTGCTCGCGCTCGGCGACATAGACGCTGCGCTGCGCGAGATCGATATTGCGGTCGCGACGGCCCGCGGCTGGCGTCTCGAGGGCATGCTGGTGTCGGCGCAACTGCTGTATGCCGCCGCCCTGTGGCGGCGCGGCGACTTCGAGGGCGCCACGGCGCCGCTGCGCGAAGCGCTGACGGCGGCGCGCTCGATCGGGTGCGTGCCGCACATGCCTTACATCCTGCCCGCGACGCTCGCGCAGCTCGGCGCGCTCGCGCTCGGCGCCGGGATCGAGCGGGACTTCGTGCGCCAGATGATCGCGCGCCGCGAACTGGCGCCGCCCACCGCGGAAGAGGAGCGCTGGCCCTGGCGCGTGCGCGTGCGTGCGCTCGGCGCCTTCGAGCTGGCGGTGGACGGGACCGCGCTCGACGGCGCGGCGAAGCCTCAGCGCAAGCCCATCGAGCTCCTGAAGTACGTGATCGCGGCGGGGGGACGCGACGTGAGCTTCGGCGCCGTGGCGCAGGCGCTGTGGCCGGACGCCGAAGGCGACGCGGCAAAGCGGTCGTTCGACGTCACGCTGCATCGGCTGCGGCGGATGCTCGAACGCGACGACGCGATCACCCTGCACGGCGGGAAGCTCGCCCTCAACCCCGGCATCGTGTGGGTGGACGCCCTCGCCTTCGAGCGGCTCGCCGCGCGCATCGACGAGATGCAACGCAACACGCGCTCGCCGGGCGCGGTGCCCGTCGCGCTCCTCGAGCGGGCGCTGCGCCTCTACCGCGGGCCGCTGTGCGGCTCCGACGATGACGCCTGGCTCAGTCCGGCACGCTCGCGCCTGCGGCGGCGGTTCGTCGAGCTCGCCGAGGCCGCCGGTGAGCGCTGGGAGCACGCGGCCGACTTCGACGCCGCGCTCGCGTGGTATCACCGCGCGGTCGACCTAGAGCCGACGTCCGAGCGCATCCATCAGCGCATCCTGCGCCTGCTGCACCGGCAGGGCCGGCGCGCCGAGGCGATCGAAGCCTATGGGCGCTGCCGCGAACTCCTTGCCGCCCTCCTGGCGGCCGGCCCCTCCCCGGAAACCGAGGCGCTGCACCGGATGGTGCGCAACTGACGACGCGCCGGCATCTCATCCAAACGGCGGACCGGCAGCGCGCGAGCCGTATGCTCGAAGTAGGTCGGATCGGCCTAGGGTGACGCGGTCGACCGTGCAGACGCGCACGGCAAGGAGGTGCCCCGTGGACTTCACATCGATCATGGACGTCGTTTCGTACGCGGTCGTCGCTGCGCTGCTCGGGTTCATCGCCTACGGCGGCTCGCTCGTGCTCGGCGGGGGGCGGTTCCACCGCGACGTGCCCGAGGACGCCACGCACCCGCGCTTCGATCTGCTCTCGCTGCACTGAAACGCCTCAGCAGCGCCCCCGGCCGAGCCGTTCGCTGCTCCTCCAGCCGGGGGCGATTTTTTGCGGCCGCGCGCGGATTAGGCCGATTGGCCGAGCGCCCACTGTCGAACCCGTATGCGGCCTGTAGGCCACGGCTGCGTACGCTCCATGGGTCGTTCCCGCCGTCGCTCAAGGAGGCATTCCGATGACCAAGCCCCGCTCGACCCTGCTCGTGCTCGCCGTCGCGGCGATCGCCGCCGTCGGCTTCGCGTTGACCTTCGGCGGCGCGTCGCGTGACGTCGCGAAGCTCGCCGTCCCGCATCAGCTCGCCCTGAAGACCGCGCAACTCGGTTTGGTCGCACCCGCCGCGCAGGCGGCCCCGATCGCGTCCGAGGCGGGGTACCTGCCCGCGCAAATCGCCGTGCAGGGTCACGCCGACGAGCAGCATCCCCCGCAGTTCTAGCCGCGCGGACGGCCCCGTCCGGGCCGTTTGACGCGCATCAAGGATCGAACCGGCCGACGGAGCCGAGCATGCCTGCGTGCCCGCCGCGCCGATCCGCATCCAGGAGTTCCTGAAGAACGTCCCGCTCTTCCGCGAGCTGACCGACGCCGAGCTCGACCGCATCGCTGCGGGCACGGCCCAAGTGCGCGCGCCCGCGGGCACGATCTTGTTCCGGCGCGGCGAGCCCAGCTCGGGCTTCCACGTGATCGTCTACGGCCAGGTCAAGCTCGCCTTCGGCGCGGCCGACGGCGCGGAAAAGGTGGTGGAGATCCTCGGCCCGGGGTCGAGCTTCGGGGAGGCGGTGATGTTCCTCGAGAAGCCCTACGTCGTCTTTGCCGAGACCCTCGCCGACTCCCTGCTGCTCACGATCGGCAAGGCCGGCGTGTTCGCGGAGCTCGAGCGCAACCCGCGCTTCGCCCGCAAGATGCTCGCCGGCCTCGCGCTGCGCCTGCATGGGCTGGTGCACGACCTCGAGGCGTACACGCTGCGCAGCGGCACCCAGCGCGTGATCGGTTACCTGCTCCGGGACTACTCCGAGGAGGCCGAACCGCGGGCGCCGGTCGAGGTCGCGCTCGCGACCAGCAAGGGCGTGCTTGCTTCGCGGCTGAACATCACGCGCGAGCACTTCTCGCGCATCCTCCACGATCTCTCCGGCGCCGGGCTCATCGAGGTGCATGGAAGAATCATTCGCATTCTCGACCCGGAACGACTGCGCGCGCACGAGGGGTGAAGCGCCTGTCCAAGCGGAAGGTGGCGCCGCGACGGCACTCTGTCACGGGGTCCGTGCCTACCCGGTCACGCCGGGTGCCCGATCCGGATGGGCCCCGGCCGTTCGTTTGATCTAGGTCACTGTGCGCGGCGGGGACGCTGGCAACATACCTCTACTCCTGGTGTTTGGCGGAACTGCCCAGGGTCGCAAGACCCGAAAGCGTTCCGCCGATTTTTTTCACCAGGAGAAAAGCCGTGGGCATCACCGAACGCATCGACCGCATCACGCTGCTGACCGACGACTACCGCGGCGAAGCCCCGCCGATCCCGAAGAGCGTCAAGATCGAGCTCACGGCCCGCTGCGACTTCAAGTGTTTCTTCTGCGCCTCGCACATGCGGCTGCGCCAGAAGAGCGACATGTCCTGGACCCTCTTCAGCCGCGTCGTGCGCGAGATGCGCGACCTCGGCGTCGAGGAGCTCGGCTGCTTCTACCTCGGCGAGTCGTTCCTCGTGCCCTGGCTCGCGGAGGCGATCCGGTTCGCGAAGGTGGAGTGCGGCTATCCCTACGTCTTCCTGACCACCAACGGGCGCATGGCGAGCGCCGACCGCCTCCGCGATTGCATGGAGGCCGGTCTCGACAGCCTCAAATTCAGCTACAACTTTGCCGACGCGGAGCAGTTCCAGGACGTGACCGGCGTGAAGGCGAGCGCGTTCGCGTCCATCGCCGAGCACGTGAAGCAGGCGCATCGCATTCGCGACGAGGTCACCGCTGCCACCGGCCATCGCTGCGGCCTCTACGCGTCCAGCATCCTGTACGACGGAGAGCAGCGGGTGAAGATGGAGCAGGCGGTCGAAGCGATCCTGCCGTACGTCGACGAGCACTACTGGCTGCCGCTCTACGGGCAGGCGGGCCTCACGAGCGGGGCGAAGGGGACGAAGCCGACCGCCGGCAATCAGGGCCGCGTCGGCGCGCTCCGCAAGCCCTTGCCGTGCTGGTCGCTCTTCACCGAGGGCCACATCACGTACGACGGGCACCTGTCGGCCTGCTGCTTCGACCACGACGGCCGCTTCGACATGGGTGACCTGAATACGATGTCCTTCCAGCAAGCCTGGCACTCGGACAAATTCCGGGCGCTGCGGCGCGCGAACCTGGCGGAGGACGTGGCCGGGACGGTCTGCGCGAAGTGCCTTGCGTATGAGGATGCCGAGCCGGAGACGCAGCCAGTGACGCTCATCCGGCGCGCGGAGGGCGCCGCCGCATAGCGGGCAAGGGGAGGGTGCCGCGGCTCAAGCCGCGGCAGGCGGGCCGAGCAGGAATGCCATCAGCTCCTGCACCGGCCGGATCTCGCGGCCGAACGGCAGCGGGCCGCTGCCGCGGAAGAACAGTCCGTGCTCGACGTCGCCGCGCAGCGCGGCGCCAAGCTGGTTGTCGATGCAGAACTGGCCGATCTTCGCGATTCCGTCGCGCAGCCCGCAGATCTCCAGGCAGTCCCAAGCAAGCAGGCACTCGCGGCGCTTGTGCGCCTGGGCCTGCAGGGAAGGAAGCTTCTCGAGGTAGCGCGCGAGCCACGGCGTGCGCACCGCGCGCGCGGGCAGCCCGGCGACGCTCATGAATTCGACGATGTCCTCGGGGCGCGCTTCCGCCAGGACGCGCTTGAACTTCGGATGGGCGTCGCCCTCCACGGTGACCGCGAACGGTGTGCCGATCTGAACCGCGGCCGCGCCCAGCGCGAGGGCGGCGCGCAACGCCTGAGGCGACGCGATGCCGCCGGCGACGATGAGCGGGATGCGTTCGCGCTCCAGTCCGAGGCGAGCGAAGACTTCAAACGTCTCCTCCAGCACGCGCGCGAACGCGAAGCGCGGATCGTCGAGGTCCTCGATCTTCGCGGCGCCGAGATGGCCGCCGGCGTGCTTCGGATGCTCGATCACGATCGCATCGGGCAGCCGGTTCTTGCGCTGCCACTTCTTCAGCACGATCGCGATGCCGCGCGCGTCCGACAGGATCGGCACCAGCGCGACGTCGGGGAACGAGGCGGCGAGCTCCGGCAGGTCGAGCGGCAAGCCCGCGCCGGCGACGATCGCATGCGCGCCGCTCTCGCACGACTGGCGCACGTAGTCGGCGTACTGGCCGACCGCCCGCATCACGTTCACGCCGATCATCCCGCAACCCTGCGCGAGCTCGAGCGCGGCGCGGATCTCGCGATCGAGCCCGACGAGGTTCGCGCGCTGGATGGCGGCCTTGTCGCGCGAGGTGCCGGTTGCCGCCATGAGGTCCGCGTGGTGGCGGCGCAGGTCGACGCTGGCGATCGTGCCGAGCGCGTTGAGCCGTGCGACCGTTCCGGCAAGACGATGCGCGGAGACGCCGACGCCCATCCCGCCCTGCACGATCGGATGGAGGGTGCGCCCTTTGATTCGCAACGGCGGGAGGTCGGTCAGGAGCGGGTCGCGCGCATTCATGGACGGTTCATGATCCGGCCCGCCAGCCGCCCGGCATTGACTTGAGTCAAGTGCCGCGAGCGGTTCAGTCCTTCCGCCGCTGGTTGTTGCGCGCATTGCGCCGGAGCTCCCGGAACGCCCACCAGAACACCAGCACCGCGACGCCGACGTTCAGCACGACCGCGAAGATCAGGAACGCCTTGCTCATGACCCCTTCGGCCGGGTGTCGATCACCCGCTTCGCCTTCCCCGCCGAGCGCTCGACCGCCCCGGGCGCGACGAGCACGACCTGCGTCGTGACGCCGACGTAGGACTTGATGTGGTGCTCGAGCTCGCGCGCGGCGCGCGACCAGGCCGCATCGCCCGCCTCCGCGAACTCCGGCTTGACCTCGACGCGCACCGCCAGCTCGTCGAGGTGGCGCGGCCGCGACACCTCGAGCAGGTAGTGCGCCGAGAGCCCCGGCGCCTGGAGGATGAGCTCCTCGATCTGGCCCGGGAAGACATTCACCCCGCGGATGATCAGCATGTCGTCGCTGCGGCCGGCGATCTTGGCCATGCGCCGCATCCCCGGACGCGCCGTCCCGGGCAGCAGGCGCGTGAGGTCGCGCGTGCGGTAGCGCACCACCGGCAGCGCCTCCTTCGTGAGCGAGGTGAACACCAGCTCGCCGAACTCGCCGTCGGGGCAGCACGCGGCCGGTCACCGGATCGATGATCTCGGGATAGAAGTGGTCCTCCCAGACGTGGCAGCCGTCCTTGGTCGCGGCGCATTCCATCGCGACGCCCGGGCCGATCACCTCCGAGAGCCCGTAGCACTCGATCGCGTCGAGGTCGAAGTAGGCCTCGATCTCGCGGCGCATCTCGTTCGTCCAGGGCTCCGCGCCCAGCAGCGCGATGCGCAGCGAGCTCGAGCGCGGATCGACGCCCTGGCGCTCGAACTCGTCGGCGATCGCGAGCATGTACGACGGCGTGGCGGCGATCACGTCGGGCTCGAAGTCGAGAATGAGCTGGACCTGCCGCTCGGTCTGGCCGCCGGACACGGGAATGACCGCGGCGCCGAGCCGTTCGCCGCCGCAGTGCAGGCCGAGCCCCCCGGTGAAGAGCCCGTAACCGAGCGCGTTGTGGACGAGGTCGGACCTGCGCACGCCGGCTGCGCGCATCGAGCGCGCCATCACCTCCGCCCACATGTCGAGATCGCCCCGCGTGTAGCCGACCACCGTCGGCTTGCCGGTCGTACCGCTGGACGCATGGATCCGTACCACGTCGTCCATCGGCACCGCGAACATCCCGAACGGGTAGTTCGCGCGCAGGTCCTGCTTGGTGGTGAAGGGAAAGTTCGCGAGGTCCGCGAGGGTGCGGAGGCTCTCCGGGCGCACGCCCGCCGCGTCGAACGCCGCGCGATAGTGCGGCACCCGCTCGTAGGCGCGCGCGAGCGACCGGCGCATGCGCTCGAGCTGCAGATGCGCCAACTCGTCGCGGCTCGCGCGCTCGATGGGGTCGAGATCGGGGTCGGGACCGCCTGAGCTCATTTCGGCCATGCTAGGGAGAAGCGGACCGACGGCTTTTAGCCTGGATCAAGAGATGTGTCCGAGGCGCCCCTGTAGACTCTGTAGCATACACGCGCGGTGCACCAGTGCGGCGCCCGTTTCCTGCGAGTAAGATCGACGCTCCCCCGGAGGAACGATGAAGGACACCCTCAAGCCCGGCCTTACCGCGACGCGGCGCATCACGATCGACAAGCCGCGCACGATCGACTTCCTAGGCGAGAACCTGCGCGTCTACGCGACACCGGAGCTCGTTCGCGACTTCGAGATCGCCTGCCGCGAGTTCCTGCTCGGGCATTGCGACGCGGGCGAGGACTCGGTCGGGACCGGCATCACCGTGACGCACAGCGGCGCGACGCTGCTCGGCATGAGCGTCGACATCGCGCTCACGGTCAAGGCGGTCGAAGGCCGCAAGGTCAGCTTCGACCTCGTCGCCCGCGACGGCGCGGAGGAGATCAGCCGCGGCGAGCACGGACGCTTCGTCGTCGAGGTGGAGAAGCTGCGCGCGCGCGTCGCCGCCAAGGCGGCGAAGGCCGCCGGCGGGTAGGGAGCCGCGCGATGACCGGCGCTGGCGCGCAAGGTTCCCCAGTACTGCTACCAGTGCGTGGCGGGACCGGACCTGCTGACGGTCAAGGTCGAGGACGGCGTCGCGACCGAGATCGAGCCGAATTTCGCCGCCGCGGAAGTGCATCCGGGCGGCGGCAAGTGCTGCGTCAAGGCCTACGGCCTGGTGCAGAAGACCTACAACCCGAACCGGTGCTGCGGCCGATGAAGCGCACCAACCCGAAGAAGGGCCGCGACCACGATCCCGGGTTCGTGCCGATCTCCTGGGACGAGGCGCTCGACACTCGTCGCGGGCAAGCTGAACGAAATCCGCGCCAAGGGCCTTACCGACGAGATCGGCTATCCGCGCGTCGCGGCGAGCTTCGGCGGCGGCGGGATGCCCGACCTATTACATGGGCACCTTCCCCGCGTTCCTCGGCGCGTGGGGCGCGGTCGACTTCTGCTTCGGCAGCGGCCAGGGCGTCAAGTGCACGCACTCCGAGCATCTGTACGGCGAACTCTGGCATCGCGCGTTCACCGTCTGCCCGGACACGCCGACCACGAAGTACGTGCTCTCCTTCGGCGCCAACACCGAGGCCTCGGGCGGCGTGGTCGGCGATCCTGGCGCCATGCCGACGCGCGCGTGCGAGGCATGAAGCGGGTGCAGATCGAGCCGCATCTGTCGGTCACCGGCGCCGCTCGTCGGAGTGGATCCCGATCAAGCCGAAGACCGACGCGGCGTTCCTGTTCGCGCATGATCCACCTGATGCTGCACGAGCATCCGCGCGAGCGGCTCGACCTCTTCTTCCTCAGGCACACACCGGCTCGCCGTACCTGATCGGTCCCAATGGCTATCTTCCTGCGCGATCCGCAGCCCGCAAACCGCTCATCTGGGATCCGCGAGCGGAACGCCGCGGTGCCGTTCGACACGCCCGACGCCGATCCGGCGCTGGAAGGGCGCGTTCACGCTCGATGCGCTGGAGAGTCGGCGCGGACGGCCAGGAGTGGCGCACCGGGATCATACGGCGAAGACCGGCTTCGGCAAGCTGGTCGACGCACATGCGGCAGTACACGCCCGGAGTGGGCGGAGAAGGTGTGCGACATCGCGCCGGGCACGATCCGGCGCATCACCGGCGAGTACCTCGATGCACGCCTGCGTCGGCGAGACGATCGAGATCGACGGCGAAGTGCTGCCGTTCCGCCCGGTGTCGATCGCGCTCGGGCAGGACCGTCAACAACGGCTGGGGCGGCTACGAATGCGTCTGGGCGCGCACGCTCATCCCGTGCCTGCTCGGCGGCGCTCGAGGTGCCGGGCGGCACGCTCGGCACCACGGTGCGCCTGAACCGTCCGGCGACCTCGCGCCAGGCGAGCGTCAAGATGGGCCGGACGGATTCATGGACTACCCGATGAACCCGACCGACCTCGAGACACTGGCAGTCCAGCCCGAAGGTGCGCAACGCGCACGCCACGCTGGTGCCGCTGTCGGCGAACTCGCCCTGGAGCCAGGCGCTGGGGCCGACGCATTTCGCCTGGATGTTCCGCAAGCAGTCGCCGGAACACTGGAAGCCGGTCACGGCGCCCGACCTGTGGTTCGTCTACCGCACCAATCCGTCGATCTCGTTCTGGGACACGGCCGAGGTCGTCAAGCGAATCGCGGAGTTCCCGTTCGTGGTCGGCTTCGCCTACACGCTCGACGAGACCAACTGGATGGCCGACATCCTGCTGCCCGAGTGCACCGACCTGGAGAGCACGCAGCTCATCCGCATCGGCGGCACCAAGTTCATCGAGTCGTTCTGGGACCACGAGGGCTTCGCGCTGCGCCAGCCGGCGGTCAAGCCGCGCGGCGAGACGCGCGACTTCACCGATATCGCGACCGAACTGGCCGCGCGCACCGGGCTGCTGGAGAAGTACAACAACGCGATCAACCGCGGCGCGGCCTGCACCGCGCTCGCGGGCAAGGATTACGATTTCGCGCTCGACCCGGCGGTGAAGCACTCGGCCGAGGAAATCTGGGACCGCATGTGCCGGGCCGCGAGCGCCGAGGTCACCGACGGCGAAGCGAGCGAAGGGCTGGACTGGTACCGCGAGCACGGCTACCGCACGCGGCCGATATCGCGCCTCGCCTGGTACCTGTTTCCCGGAGCTGCGCAAGCAGGGCATCCGCTTCGAGATGCCGTATCAGGAACGCCTGCTGCGGATCGGCGCGCAGCTCGGGCAACCGCCTGCACGAGCAGGGCATCAACTGGTGGGACACGCAGCTCACCGAGTATCAGGCCCTGCCCCCGTACAAGGATTTCCCCGGCATCTGGGAGAAGGAGACCGTGGCGCAGGGCTGCAAGCTCGAGGACTATCCCGTTCTGGCTGATCACCGCGCGCAGCATGCAGTACGCCTGGGGCTCGAACGTCGGCATCCAGCTGATGGACGAGGTCGCCGGAAACCTGAAAGGGCACCGCGGCGTGGTCATCAATGCACGGCGGGCGCGCGAACTCGGCATCGAGGACGGCGACACTCATCGAAGTGCACTCCTACGTGGGCAAGACGCAGGGGCCGGCGGTGCTGCGCGCAGGGCATACGTCCCGGACACGCTGCTGATGATCGGGCAGTTCAACCACTGGGCGACGCCCTATGCGAAGGACATGAACGCGCCGAGCATGAACCCGCTGCTGGCGATGTCGATGGCGCTCACCGACGCGACCGGCTCCTCCGCCGACCTCGTGCGCGTGGGTGTATCGCAGAGTGCGAGGCGCCGGATGACCCGCTGGGCCATGGCGGTCGACCTGCGCCGCTGCATCGGCTGCCAGACCTGCACGACGGCCTGCCGCAGACGAACGCGACGCCGCCGCGGCGTGCAGTGGCGCCAGGTGCTCGACATGGAGACCGGCGAGTATCCGGACGTGCGGCGCGCTTTTGTCCCGGTGGGCTGCATGCATTGCGCCGATCCGCCCTGCGAGCACGTCTGTCCGACGACCGCGACGCACAAGCGCGCCGACGGCCTGGTCACGATCGACTACGACATCTGCATCGGCTGCGGCTACTGCGCCGTGGCCTGTCCCTACCAGGCGCGCCACATCATCCACCGGCAGACGTTTGCCTACGGCGACGACGGACCGATGGAGTCGGAAGCCGCGCGCGTCGACCCCGAGCGCATGTCCGTGGCGACCAAGTGCACCTTCTGCATGGATCGCATCGACGCCGGGCTGGCGAAGGGGCTCACGCCGGGCGTCGATCCCGGAGGCGACGCCGGCCTGCGTCAACTCGTGCATCACCCAGACGTACGTGTTCGGCGACCTTGAGGACCCGAACTCGAACATCTCCAAGCTGCTGGCGGAAACCACTGGTTCCGCATGCACGAGGAGCTCGGGACCGATCCGGGCATCTACTACATCGTGGACGCCAAGTGAGCTTCGTCGAGCCGAAAGCCGGGCGCGTCGCGCCGTGGATCCAGACGAACTGGGACCTGCGGGCCGCCGGGAACTTCATCGGCGGCGGCAGCGGCACCGGGCTGCTGATCGTCGCCGCGTTCGCCGCGGGCGCGGCGTACCGGCCTTTCGCGCTCCTCGGGCTGGCGTTCGTCGCGCTCGGCTTGTTCAGCGTGTTCCTGGAGATCGGCCGCCACTTGCGCGCACCGCGCGTCCTCGCGCACGTCGGCCGCTCGTGGATGACGCGCGAGGCGATCGTCGCGCCGTTCCTGTTCGCCGCCGGGCTGGCGGCGGCGTGGTATCAGACCCCGGCGCTCGCCGCGCTCGCGGCGCTCCTCGCGGCGGGGTATCTCTACTGCCAGGCGCAGATCGTTTACGCGGCAAAGGGCATCCCGGCGTGGCGCGAGCCGCGCATCGTGGCGCTGATGATGGTCACGGGTCTCGCCGAAGGGGCGGGGCTGCTGATCCTCGTGCTCGCGATCCTGGACCGGAGCTTCGCGGTGCGCTGGCCGGCGCTCGCGCTGGCCGTGCTGCTCGTCGCGCGCACCGTCGCATGGCGCGGCTACCGCAAGCGCCTGCAGGCGCCGGCGGCAGCGCTTGCCGCGCTCGACGCGGGGCGGCGGACCTTCGACCGGCTCGGCAACTGGGTGGCGGCGCCGGTCGCGGTCGTCGCGTCGCTGCTCGCGCCGGGGCCGCTCGCAGCCGCGCTCGCCGCGGCCGCCGGCGCGCTCGCGGTGGTCTGCGGCTGGCACTTCAAGGTCACGCTCATCACCCGCGCCGCCCACAACCAGGGTTTCGCTTTGCCCGCGCTCCCGGTGCGGGGAAAGGGCCCCATCGGCCCGGCCGCGAAGCCGGGCTGGTAGCTCACGCGCCGCCGAGTCGCTTGGCGCGCCTGACGGAATGACCGTCGGACGCCTGACTAAGACGCGCTTGACGCGCATCAAAGCCTGCCCCCCGAGCGGCCGGGAAGATGCTCGCTACCGTGACTCCACCGGAGGAGAGATGTCCAGCATCCTTGACTCGATGACACGCGATCACCGCGCCTGCGACGCGCGCTTCGCCGCCGCCGAAGCGGTCGCCGCGAAAGGCGACTGGCTGCGCGCGGCGAGCGACTTCGCCGCGTACCGTGCGGCGATGGAGCGCCATTTCGCGCTGGAGGAGGAGGCCCTGTTCCCGGCGTTCGAGCGCCACACCGGGATGACCGCGGGCCCGACCGAGGTGATGCGCGCGGAGCACGCCGAGATGCGCGATCTCTTCGCGCGCCTGGACGCGGCCGCCACCGCGCACGACGCGGACGAGTTCCTCGGCCTCGCCGAGACCCTCAACCTGCTCATGCAGCAGCACAACTTGAAGGAAGAGCAGGTGCTGTACTCGCTCATGGACGAGTCGCTCGGCGGCGAGGCCGACGGCCTGCTCGCCGCGCTCGGCCACTATTGAGTTCGGCCCCGCTCCAGGTCCCGCCCCACGGCGCGGCGAGCGGGGCACCGTAGCCCGATGCATCCCGGCGGCCTCACGCTCGAGCAGGCGCCGCCGATCGCAGTGCCGTTCCGCTTCTTCCTCACTGCGCCGGTGTTCCTCCTGCTCGCCGCGGCGCTGCTCGCATGGAGCGGCGCCGAGGCGTTCGACGCGCGCGCGACGCCCGCGGCGCTCGCCGTGACGCACCTGATCACCCTCGGCTACATGGCGATGGTGATGCAGGGCGCGATGCTCCAGATCCTGCCGGTCCTCGCCGGCGCGCCGGTGCCCGCCGCGCGATTCGTGGCGTCGACCTCGCATGCGCTGCTGGTCGTCGGGACGGCCGCGCTCGCGGGCGGCTTCGCCTTCGCGCAGCCGCTCTTCACGCAGGTCGCCGCGTGGACGCTCGGCGCGGCATTCGCCGTGTTCCTGTCTGCGGTCGCCGCGGCGCTCCTGCGTGTGGCGGTGCGCAGCGCGACGGTGATCGGGATGGGCTTCGCCGCCATCGCGCTCGCGATCACCGTCGTGCTCGGACTCGTGCTCGCCGCGATGCACGGCTGGGGCGTCGCGCCGCCGAGCTTCGCAATCCGCGCGCTGCACCCGGCGTGGGGGCTCGCCGGGTGGACCGGGCTGCTGGTCGCGGGCGTCGCGTACCAGGTGGTGCCGATGTTCCAGATGACGCCGCCGTATCCGCAGGCGATGACGCGCGGATTCCCCGCGACGGTGTTCGCGCTTCTCGTCGCGTGGTCGGCCGCGGCGTGGTCCGGCCGGTTGCCGGCGCTTTCCGCCGCGCTCGCTGCCGTGGTTGCCGCGGCGTACCTGGCATTTGCGGTCACCACGCTCGTTCTTCAGCACCGCCGCCGGCGCCGCGTGCCGGATGCGACGCTGGCCTTCTGGCAGCTTGGCATGGCGTCGCTCGCCGCTGCATGCACCGCGTGGGGCGTGCGTGTGCTGTGGGAAGGCGCGCCGGACGCGCTCGACCTGACGATCGGCGTCCTCGTGCTCGCGGGCGCCGCCGTCTCGGTGATCGCGGGGATGCTCTACAAGATCGTCCCGTTCCTCGGCTGGTTCCACCTGCAGGCGTCGATCGGGCCGAAAGGCGCGCCGCACATGAAGAAATTCCTCGGCGACTCGCCGCAGCAGCTCCATCTGAGGGTGCACCTCGTGACGGTCGCGTTCCTCGTTGCGGCGGCGTGGTGGCCGCGGCCGCTCGTCTACATCGCGGCGGCGGCGCTCGGCGCGACCGCCCTCGTGCAGCTCAGAAATCTCGTGCTCGCGGCGCGCTTCTACCGCGCGGAGCTGGCGCGCGTGCCGCGCGCCGTCTAGCTGCGCATCGCAGCGACGGCGCGGGCGCCCTGCACGACGAAAAGCGCGAGACCGAGCGCCGCGACGACGGCACCTGCCGGGAAGCCGAATCCCGCGAGTGTCCCGCCGGCGACAAAGAGGCAGGCGCGCACGCCCGCGTAGCGGCCAAGCGCGGCGCGCACCTCGTCGTGCCACGCGGTCTGCCGCCCGGGCCGTAGCCAGATCGGGAGGAGGTGCGACAGCGCGCCGGTCACGAGCGGCAGGAGGAAGGCGAGGATGAACGCGAACACGGCGTCGCGCGGGTCGAGCGAACCGGCGCCGTGAAGCGCGCCGAGCACGAGGACGATGGTGAACCCGGCGAGCGCGCCGGCGAGCGAGGGTGGCGCGCCGTGCCAGGCGAGCAGCCGGTCCGGATAGAGCGTGAACCAGTCGCGGGCGATCCGGATAGCGAGGCTCAGCCACAGGAACAGCCCCGCCGCCGCGACGAGCGGCAGCCAAGCGGCGCCGAATGCGACGAGCAGCGTCCCGGCGAGCGCCCACTTGAGATCGGCATCGAGGCGCGCCGCGGCGCGCGGGTCGGCGGCGCCCGCCGCCGTCGGCACGAGCACCTGCAGCGTTCCGACCGCGGTGAGGCCGACGAAGCCGAGCAGGTTGAGGTGCAGGTGCAGGCGCTTGAGTGCGAGGTACTGCTCCGGGGAGAGCGGCATGGCGAGCACGACCGCGAGCGCAATCGCGAGGCACGCGGTCGCTGCGACGTACCAGCGGATGCACGGATGCGGCGTGCCGATCGACGCGCGGAGGCGGCCCAGCATCCATGCGAGCACGATGCCCGCCGCCGCGAGCTCGATCAGGGCGGCCGCGACGTAGGCGAGAGGCCACGCCTCCGGTGCGGCGAAGTACGCGACTGCGACGACGCCGGCCGCCAGCGCAACGAACGGCGCACCGAGCACCGGCGCCGGCGCTGGTGCGCTGCGGGTGAGGACGGGCACGAAGTAGCCCAGCGCGGAAAGAATGAGCGGTGCGATCCCGATCGCGAAGGTGAGATGCACGCGCGCCGGGACCGATGCGTCCGCCACGAGCGGTGCGGCGAGCGAGCCGGCGATGCCGACGAGCGCGAGGAGGGCGAGAACCGGAAGCATGGCGAGGTGCGCGGAGTGTGCCATCCTTGCGCACGTTCGGGAGGAATGGATGCCGGATCTGCTGCCGACCGACGACGCGGTGTGGGACGCGTTGCGCACGGTGAACGACCCCGAGGTGGGCATGAACGTCGTCGACCTCGGGCTCGTTTACGGCGTCACTGTCGATGGCGCCGACGTGCGCGTGGAGCTCACGATGACCTCGCCCGCGTGTCCGCTCGGCGACGTGATCGCGGAGAACGCGGCGGCCGCGATCCGTGCGGCGGCGCCCGACGCGCGCACGGTCGACGTCGCGCTGGTGTGGGATCCGCCGTGGACCCCGGACCGGATGTCGGACGCGGCGCGGGCGAAGTTCGGGTGGTGAGCAGCACGCCTGCCGGCTTCGGTCTCGCGGTCCGACTGCCGCTCCTCGCCCTGGGCATGGTCGCCCTGGTCGCGGGCGTCGCGGGAGGGCTCGCCCGTCTCGGCGGGCACGCGCTTCTGCCCGGTGCGACCGCGGCGTGGCACGGCCCGCTGATGATCGGCGCGTTCTTCGGCACCGTGATCTCGCTCGAGCGCGCGGTGGCGCTCGGCACGCGCTGGGCCTACGCGGCGCCGCTCGCGGCGGGGCTCGGCGGCCTGACGCTGGTCATGCTCGACGCGCCGCGGCTCGCGCAGGCGCTGCTGTTCGCCGCGAGCCTGCTGCT
Source organism: uncultured beta proteobacterium (assembly GCA_963747775.1). GTDB lineage: Bacteria > Pseudomonadota > Gammaproteobacteria > Burkholderiales > SG8-39 > JAGVSZ01. The sequence continues at coordinate 426,606 of CAVVGT010000004.1, read as the reverse complement.
CACGTTCGCATCCGTGCGTCTGGCGGCGCGTACCACGGCGCTCTTCACCGTCACGCTCGCGCTCGCTGCCGCGTGCTGGGCAGTCGGAAACGTCGCGTGGCTCGCGGGGACGAGCTTCCCCGCGCTCGCGCCGTGGTGGATCGCGTTCCTGGTGCTCACGATCGCCGGCGAGCGGCTCGAGCTCACCCGACTGATGCGACCGTCGCGCGCGCGGCAGGTTGCATTTGCGTCGATCGTGGCAGCGCTGCTGGCGGGGTGTGCCATCGCGCTCGTCACGGCGGAGCTCGGATGGCGGGTAATGGGCATCGCACTCGTCGCGCTGACCGTGTGGCTGCTCCTGCAGGACATCGCGCGCCGCACCGCGCGCGAGCCCGGGCTCACCGGCTATATCGGCCGGTGCCTGCTCGCGGGCTACGTCTGGCTCGGGATCGGCGGGCTGCTGCTGGCCGGCCCGGGTGCGGCCTATGCGACCTTCGCGTGGGACGCGGCAGCGCACGCGATCCTGCTCGGCTTCGTGTTCTCGATGGTGTTCGGGCACGCACCGGTGATCGTGCCCGCGGTGGCGCGGGCGAAAGTGCCGTACCACTGGAGTTTCTACGTGCCGCTCGCGCTGTTGCACGTCTCGATCGCGGAGCGCGTGGTCGGCGATCTCGTCGCGAACCCCTCAGTGCGGGCCGCCGGCGGGACGCTGAGCGCGCTGGCGCTCGTCGTCTTCGTCGCCACCCTGCTCACGGCGATCGTTCGCGGACGCGCGTAACGCCGCGAAGGCGGCGAGCGCGGCCTCGAACTCGGCGCGCGCCGCAGCCGGGACCTCGGCGCCGCACTCGTAGCACGCGCCGGTCATCCGGTCGAACCAGCGGCAGCCGCACTCGTCGCAGGCCAGCTCGGGCGCGCCGGCGGGGTTGGTGAAGATCACCGGCAGGCCCCAAGGAAGGCGAGGCCGAGCGCCTCCACGAAATCCTCGTAGCCGAGGTCGCGCAGCTCGCGCTTGGTCCGGAACACGAAGAACTGGATGCGCGCGGCGCGGAGCTGGCGCTTCATCTCGCCGAGCGGATGCTCCGCGCGCGCGAGTACCGCCTCCAGGGCGCCGTCCCCGGCCAGGAAGAGCAGGTCCACGCCGAGGCCTTCGAGGCCGCTGTAGGTGCCGGGCTGCGCGCGCATGCGGTCATCGCACTTGCGCCATTCGATCATCGGCAACGGCCGGGTCGCGGGCATCGCCGCGCCGCGCCGCGCGCCATTCCCGTCGACAAAGAACCGGGGGACCAATCCGACCGCCGCGCTCGTGGCGAGCGGCTCGAAGAGCGGCTGGTATCCGTCGATCATCCGCTGCCAGGCAGCGACGTCCTCGAGCGCGGCGACCGCGACGTCCATCTCAGATCCTGCACGCCCAGCCGGTAGCCCTCGTGGATCGCCGCGTCGAGCCCGCGCGGCATCAGCGCGTCGCCGCAGCCGTGCAGCTCGTCGATCATCCACTCGAACTCGCGGAACAGCTCCTGGTTCGACTTGCGCGGGCCCGCGGCGATCACGGTGTCGGCCGCGACGAAGGTCTCCTCGCCCTTGGCGTTCGCCACGTGCACGCCCTCGGCCGTGATGCGCGTGACGCCGCGACGAGCGTCAGCGTGCGGATCTCCAGTTCCTCGACCCAGGCGGAATGGCGCCACTTGAACGACGGCATGACGTCGCCGGCGATGCGCTTCTCCTCCTCGACGAGGGTGACCTCGTGCGCCGCGCTTTGGCAGCGATTCGGCGAGCGACCAGGCCGATCTTGCCGGCGCCGAGCACCACCACGCGCTTGCCCGGCTGCACCGGCCCGTGGCGACGTCCAGCGCGTCGACCAGCACGCTCGCGCCCTCGAGCGTGCTCGTACGCGGCCATGTCGATGCGCGCGCCGGCGGCGACCACGCACGCGTCGTACTGGTGCAGCATGCTGCGCATGAACTTGGCGTTCGCCTCGGTGTTGAACTTCAGCTCGATGCCGAGCTTCTTGCGCCATGACCTCGTAGTGCTGGATCACGCTCGAGCAGATCGTCGGGGCGCGCCAGGTCGTGCGCGGCGTAGCCGAGCAGGCTGCCGCCGATGCGGTCGCTCTTCTCGAACACGGTCACGGCGTGGCCGCGCTTCGCGGCGGTGATCGCGCATTCCATGCCGGCCGGGCCGGCGCCGATCACCATCACCTTCTTCTTCACCGCCGCCGGCGTGATCGCGTACTCGGGCTCGACCTCGTGGCCGAGCGCCGGGTTCATCGTGCAGGTGTAGGGCAGGTCGCGGAACAGGCGCGACAGGCAGTTGAGCGAGCCGATGCAGCGGCGCACCTCGTCCAGCCGGTCCTCGGCCGCCTTGTGCACCAGCTCCGGGTCGGCGAGCAGCGGCCGGCAGACCTCCCAGAAGTCGAACTCGCCGCTCGGCGATGCAGTCGTTGGCCATGACCGGGTCGGGCAGCCGGTTGCCGAAGGCGATCAGGGTGTTCGGGAACAGCTTCTTCGCGCTGCGCGGCGAGATAGTTCCAGTGGCCGGGCGCGATGTCGCGGCCGATCGACGACTCGGGCGCCTCCTGCCAGCCGACGGTGACGCTGATCATGTCCACGCCGCAGTCGACCGCCTGCTGCATCAGCTCGAAGCACTCGTCCTCGGTGTTGCCGCCCCAGCTGGTCCATCAGCTCCGCGCCGTTCAGGCGGATCGACCAGCGGATTGTCGGGCGTCGCCTGCTTGATGCCGTCGATCAGCTCGCGCATGAAGCGGCCGCGGTTCTCGATCGAGCCGCCGTATTCGTCGGTGCGCTGGTTGGTGAACCTCGAGTTGAAGTTCGCCAGCAGGTAGCCCATGAAGCTGGTGACCTCGGTGCCGTCGAAGCCCGGCGCGGACGGCGCGCTGGGCGGCCTCGGCGTGCTGCGCGGATGCACTGCCGGATCTGCGTCCTTGGTGATCTCGCGCGGCGGGCGGAAGTGCGGCAGGGTCTGCGGCACCACCGAGGGCTGGATGCAGTAGCCCAGGTCGATGCCGCCGTAGCGCCCGGCGTGCAGGATCTGCTGGATCGCGACCGCGCCGGCGTCGTGGATGTAGCGCGGCGATGGTCTCGAACTGCGGGCAGGAACTTGTCGTCGAAGAGCGCGACCTGGCGGAAGTAGGCCTTGCCCTCGCCGAGCGGGTCGGGATACGCGCCCTGGTTGGTGATGATGCCGCAGCCGGTGTCGGCGATGACGCGCGTGCGCGCCAGCTCGCGCGGCGTGATGAAGCCGTCGCGCGTGTTGTAGTTGGACACGCAGCAGGCGCCGTACTTGATGAGGTTGCGCGTCGGGAACTTGCCGATGCGACCTGGCCTGAATAGTTGGGGCAGCTGCGCTTCGCCCGGTTGCTGGGTCATGAATACCTCCGTCCGCGCGTGTCAGCGCGACCGGAGCATCCTAGGCCCCGTGCGGACCGGGCCGGTTTGAGATGGATCAACTATTCGTGAGGGTGGAGCCGGCCCGCAGAGCGGTCGCTCGGCGAACGTCCGCTAGTGCAGCTGGACTCCGGTCGCTTCAGCGCGCGCTGCGGACCCCTGGCGGCTCCACCGCTCGAGTTCCACCGGTGTGAGGGGTGGACTGACGTGGTGCCCCTGCGCCCGGTCGCACCCAAGGCGCCGCAGCGTCTGCAGCACCGCCGCATCCTCCACACCCTCAGCGGTCACGGTGAGGCCCATGTGGTGTGCAAGATCGATCGTCGCACGCACGATCGCCGCATCGTCGGGATCGCGCGTGAGGCCGATCACGAACGACTTGTCTATCTTCAGCTCGTCCACCGGCAGCCGCTTCAGATAGGCGAGCGACGAATAGCCGGTCCCGAAGTCGTCGATCGCCAGGCCAACACCCATTGCGTGCAGGCGCTCGAGGATCGCCAGGGCATGCGCGGGATCCACCATTACTGCGCTTTCGGTGACCTCCAGCGACACCGATTCGGGGTTCAGCTTGTGTGCGCGCGCCAGCTCCGCCAGCGTGCGCGGGAAGTCCGGATTGTGCAGATCCCGCGCGGAGATGTTGATCGACACGCGCAGATCCAGCCCGCGCCCGCGCCAGGCGGCGCATTGCCGGAACACGTTATCCAGAACCCATCGGGTGACCGCCTTGATATAGCCGGTCTGCTCCGCGAAGGGGACGAAGCTTTCCGGCAGGATGAGGCCGTGCTCGGGGTGTTCCCAGCGCAGGAGCGCCTCCGCCGCGGTGGCTCCCTTGCCGCCCAGGCTGATCTTCGGTTGATAGACGAGCTGAAGCTGGTCGTGCTCGACCGCGTGGCGCAGCTCGCCCAGCAACGAGAGCCGTGCCGGCGTGTTCTGGTCGAAGCGCGAGTCGTACACCTCGAACCCGGTGCCGGCGCGCTTCGCCGAGTACATGGCCACGTCGGCGCGCCGCATCAGGGTATCCGCGTCCTCACCGTGCTCCGGGTACGCGGCGATGCCGGTGCTCGCGCCGACGTCGACGAGATGGCCTTCGATCGTGAGCGGCTCCGACAGCACCTCGACGATCTTGCGCGCCACGCGCCGCGCACCTTCCACGCCCTCGGTCGGAAGCAGCACCGCGAACTCGTCGCCGCCGAGCCGTGCGACGGTATCGCTCCGGCGCTGCAGCGCGCGATGCAGGCGGTCGGCCACCTCGCGCAGGAGCAGATCGCCCATGTGGTGGCCGAGCGTGTCGTTCACGTGCTTGAACCGGTCGAGATCCAGCGTCACCACGGCGAGCCGGCCGTGGCCACGCTGCGCGGCGATGACCGCCTGCGCGATGCGATCGTTGAACAGCGCACGGTTCGGCAGGCCGGTCAGAGGATCGGAGTAAGCAAGTTCGCTGATGCGCTGCTCGCGTGCCGCGATGCCGTCGCACATGTGGTTGAAGGCCGACGCGAGCGCACCGATTTCGTCGTCCGCGACGACCGCGACGCGATGCTCGTAGTTGCCTGCTTGGATCTTGCGCGCGGCGTCAACGAGCGAACCGAGCGGGCCCGTGATGCGGCGCGCCATCACGACGCTGCCGATGGCCGACAGGGCGAGGCCAATCAGGGTGAGCGCCAGCAGCGCGGTCTGCAAACGCCTGAACGGACCGGTCGCCGCAGCGAGGGAACGCTGCAGGACCGCCGCAACGACAGCGCCGTCCTCGGAGCCGAGCGGCAGCATCAGGGTCTCGGCTTCGCGGTCGCCGGCGGCTGGCATTCCGGCCGATCCACCGGCGCCGGCATCCGGAAGCGCGGCGAGCAGTGCTGTCTGTCGGTCCGTCGGACGCGTGGATGCGACGAGACGCCACCCGTGGGCGTCTTCCCGCGCAACCAGCGACACATCGAGGGACGTCAGCGCGGCAAGGTCCTCCACGACCCGCGCGTCGAGACCGACCCCGATGACCACCCAGCCCAGCGGCGCGGTGCGTCGCACCGGCACCGCGACGAGTTGATACAGGCCGCCGTCCAGGATTCCGATCGCGGACGCCCGCTCGCCACGCGCTGCGCCCCCGGCAAGCCGCGCAACCGGGGCCGGCGGCTGCCTGCGCGCCGCGCGGGGCTCGCCGAGCAGCTGTCCATCGGGCCCGACGAGCATGGCGAGGTCCGCGGTGGCCCGCTCGGGATGCCGGCTCAAGATCGCCCCGATGGCGGTTCGGTCGCGCGTAGCGATCGCCTCCCTGAGGGCAAAGTCGCCTGCCAGCGCGAGCCCGGTCTGCGTGAGACGCTGAGCGTGCTGGTCGAGGAAGCGCTCGAACACGCGCGCGCCGACGGCGAGTTCGTCCTGCGCGTGACGCCGCGCGTTGGCGAGGATGGCGTTCTGAATGAACGCGTAGCCCGCCACCTGCACCGTGAGGAGCAGTAGCAGAAAGACGATGACGATCCGCGCCTGCAGGCTGCGGAAACGGAGCGCGGGCAGGTTCATGGCGGCAAGCGCGTCACGTCCTCAGCGCGGGGCGAGCGACGAGTGATGATCGACGATGAGCCACCTGCCAGCGCGACTGACGTAGGTCATGGTGAACCGTGCGGAAGTCACGACGACCCGGCCTTCGCTCGCGGTCCGGCGCATCGTGTACGCGCCCGAATTGACGCCCGTGTCCCCGTACCGTCGGGGATTCGTCTGCTGGAGCGATACGCGCGTACCCGGGAACGCTTTCAGCAGCTGTGCGTAGTACTGGCGAATCGCCTTCGCGCCCTTGCGAATGCCGGAGGACGATGTGCCCCACAGGAGCGCGTCCTCGTCGTACAGGTTCATCAGCGCGTCGAGATCGCCCTTGCTGAACGCCGTGGCCCACTGCTCGGCGATGGCGGGAAGCGCCTCATTGGGATCTGTCGGCGGGCGCCGCTCGGTCGAGGGTGCGAGTTCCGGCTGCGCCGCGGCGGGGGCGCGCTGCTCAACCCGCGCGGAGCCCTCGGCGGGCGGACCCGCCGGAGACGTGGGCCACCGCGCGCATCCGAGCGGCACGAGGAGAAGTAGCGGAAGGAGCGCTCGGGCAGAAGGCCGGGTCACGTGAAACGCCGCCGTCGAAGCATCGCGCGAGGGCAGCCCGCTCGGGTCGCGTCCACGTCGCGCCGCCATTCTGTTCGAGGCCATCGCCGAGCAGGCGGAGCACCGCGCGTCTCACGTGCAGAATTTCACGCTGGCGTGCCCGGACGTCACCTCAGAACGAGCGCCCGTCCGCGCAAGGCGACAACGAGCCGCGCAAACGAGTACAAAGTCATTATCGCTCCCGTGATCGGCATGACGCCGTACCACCAGGCCCGGGAAAGGCCGAAGACGGGCGACGACTCGGTCACGCTCGCCTCGACGAACACCGCCGATTCGTAGACGAACACCACGAGGAAGACGAGGCACAGCGTCTCGACCGCGATCGCGAGCGCGCGCCGCACGGCGGGGCTCGCGATCGTCTGCTCGAGGAGGTCGACGGTGAAGTGGCTCTTTGTCCGCCACAGGTTCGCCGCGGTTGGGAAGATCAGCCAGCCGAAGGCGAGCTCGATCAGCTCGTCGGTCCATCCAGCTGAGCGCAGCCCGAACACCCGGGTGATCACGACGAGCGCGACCGTCGCGAACAGCATGCACAGGCTGGCGACGCTGATCGCCTGCAGCGCGGTGGCGATCGCCCGGTCGGCGCGCGCGAGCGTAGCGCGCGGCGTCATCCCATGATCAGCCTGGGAAGCCATGTCACCACTCCAGGAACGAAGATGATCAGCACGAGCACGGCGAAGATCGAGATCATGAACGGCACCAGCTCGCGCACGAGTTCGACCACCGGGACCCGCGCCACTGAAGACATTGCGTAGAGCGCCATCCCGACCGGCGGGGTGAGCAGGCCGATCATCAGATTCAGCGTCATGACGACGCCGAAGTGCACCGGGTCGATCCCGAGCTTGCCGACGATCGGCATGAAGATCGGCACGGTGAGCAGCATGATCGCGATGCCTTCCATGAAGCACCCGAGCACGAGCAGGACCACGTTGATGATCGCGAGGACCACCCACTTGTTCGCCGACAGCGCAGTGAGCGCCTGGATCAGCGCGTCGGGCACCCGCATGTAGATCAGGAACCATCCGAAGAGGCCCGCGGTCGCTACGATGAACATGACTTGCGCGGTCTGGTTCGCGGTCTCGAGGAGGATGCGCGGCAGGTCGCGCCACTTCAGCTCGCGGTACACCGCCATCCCAAGCACGAGCGCGTAGGCGCACGCGACGACCGACGCCTCGGTCGGGGTGAAGATGCCGCCGAGAATCCCGCCCATGATGATCGCGGGCGTCACGAGCGCGGCCAGACCGTCGACGAATCCGCGCAGGGCCTCGGCAAGCGACGCGCGCTGCTCGGAAGGGTAGTTCCGCCGGCGCGCGACGATCGCCACGACGACCATCATCGCGACCCCCATGAGGATGCCGGGGACGACCCCGCCGAGGAACAGCGCGCCGACCGAGACGCCGGTCATCGAGCCGAACAGCACGAGCGGGATCGAAGGCGGGATCACCGGCCCGACCGTCGCCGACGCCGCGGACACCGCGGCGGCGAACCGCGCCTCGTAGCCGCGCGCGGTCATCGCCCTTACCTCGATCGCGCCGAGCCCCATCGCGTCGGCGAGCGCCGAACCGGACATCCCCGCGAACACCATCGAGCCCACCACGTTCACCTGACCCAGCCCGCCCTTCATGTGTCCGACCAGCGTGTGCGCGAACCGGAAGATGCGCTCGGTCATGCCGCCGGTGTTCATGAGGTTGCCGGCGAGGATGAAGAACGGGATCGCGAGCAGCGGAAACGCGGTGGTGCTCGCGTAGACGCGCTGGCCGACGATCGTCAGGAGCGACAGGTCGCCGAGCGCGGCGAGCCCGATGACCGCGGTGAGTCCCATCGCCGCCGCGACCGGAAGGCCGAGCACGAGGAGCAGCACGAGCAGCGCGAAGATCGCGAGCGTGGTCATGGCAACGGTCGGGCCGCCCCTCCCGCGAGGGAGGGGGACACGGCATCCGGTTGCGGGCTACTTCTTCTTCGTCTCGTCGACCATCTTCAGGAACCGCTGCACGTTCTCCGCGCCAGCGTAGTCGGAGATCTTCTTGTACGCCGGCTCCATCTTCGCGCGGAACGCGGCCGGATTCGGCTCGACGATCAGCATGCCGCGCTTCTTCAGGTCGGCGAGCTGGTCGAGCTCGGCGGCGGCGAGCGCCGTGCGCATCAGTTCACCCGCCTTCCTGCTTTCCTCGCGCAGGATCTGCTGGTCGGCGGGCGAGAGGCTCGCCCAGCGCTTGGCGTTCATCACCTGCACCATGTTGTTGTAGGAGTGCCGGGTGAGCGTCAAGTACTTCTGCACCTCGTAGATCTTATTCGAGGCGATCACCGCCACCGGGTTCTCCTGGCCGTCGACCACGCCCTGCGAGAGGGACATGTAGAGCTCGGGGAACGCGATCTTGGTCACCTGCGCGCCGAGCGCTTCCATCGCCGCCTCGAGCTGGATCTCCGGCGGCACGCGGATCTTCAGCCCCTTCACGTCGTCGGGCAGGTTGATCGGGCGCTTCGAATTGGTGAGGTTGCGGAAGCCCCACTCCCAGTTCCCGAGGATCACAAAGCCCTGCTTCTCGGCGATCGGCCCGAACCAGGCCATGGCGGGCCCGTCGAGCGTGCGGTGCGCGTGCGCGAGGTCCTCGAAGATGAACGGCAGCATCACCGCGGCGAAGGCTTTGTCGAACTTGTCGAGCTGCCCCTGCGTCGGTACGCCGATGTCGATCGTGCCGAGCTTGACCTGCTGGAGCTGCTCGGGCGGCGCGCCGAGCTGGTTGGCCGGAAACACGTCGACCTTGATGCGGCCGTTCGTGCGCGCCTCCACGTTCTTCGCGAACTGCATCGCCGAGGCGTGCGCGGGGTGCGTGGTCTCGGCGTAATGGGCGAACTTCAGGACGGTCTGGGCGAATGCGCCGGCCGGCATCAGGCACAGCGATGCGATCGCGACTGCGAATGTGCTGGCACGCAGTTTCATGGTTTTCTCCTCCGGGTAGTAGGTCGGGTGTCCGACGGGTGCTGCTGCCGATTTCGGTACGCCGCGCGCAGCCGCTCCCGGCTCTGGGTGAGGTGCAGCCGCATCGCCGCGCGCGCGCCGTCCGCGTCCTGGGTCGCGATCGCGCGGTAGATCTCCTCGTGCTCGCGGTTCACGCCAGCGAGGTACTCGCGGCGCCGTGCGGGGTCGCGGCCGACGACGTTCACGCGGGTGCGCGGGATCAGCATCGTGCCGACGTAGCGGATGAAGCCGGCGAAGTGCCGGTTGCCGGTCGCCTCCGCGATGCGCAGGTGGAACTGGAAGTCCGGCTCGACGGCGTCGTCGCCCTGCGCGATGGTCCGCTGCATCCGGTCGAGCGCCTCCCGCATCCCGGCGAGCTGGGCGGTGGAGCGGCGCAGCGCCGCGAGCCCCGCCGCTTCGGCCTCGACGGTCGCACGGAGCTCCAGCATGTGGATCAGCTCTTCGAGCGTCGACAGGTCCGCTTGCGCGACGCGAAAGGTCTCGGCCCGGCGCGCCTGGAGGACGAAAGCGCCGGCGCCCTGGCGGGTGGCGACGAGCCCCTCGGCCTTCAGGCTGGTGATCGCCTCGCGCACCACCGCGCGGCTCACGCCGAAGGATTCCCCCAGCGCCTGCTCGCTCGGCAGCCGGTCGCCCGGTTTGAGCGCACCGCGGAGGATCCGCCCGCCCAGGCCGCGCACGATGTGCGCGGCGAGGCTCTCGCGGGTGCCCGCCGCCCGCCCGCGCGGCGGCGAGGTCCGCATCGTCTGGTGCGCGCGCGCCCGCATTCCCTGCTCCCCGCCCGCGTCAACTTGTCAGACAAGTTAGCGCAACGCCGGGGAGCTGTCCAGTGGCTAGCGCGACGACCGCGCGCCCTCGCGTTGCCAAGTGCGCGCGTCTGGCCCGATACTCCCCGCTCCCGCTGCAGGAGGACGACATGCTGCAAGGCTGCGTGCCGTGGCCCGAGGAGTTCGCCCGGCGCTACCGCGAGCGCGGTTTCTGGCGCGACATCACCATCGGGGAGCAGCTCGACCAGGCGATCGCCCGCTGGGGCGACCGCGAGGCGCTCGTGTCCGGCGCCGAGCGCCTGACCTACCGCGCGCTCGGGGCGCGGATCGACCGTCTCGCGCTGCGGCTCGCCCAGTCGGGGCTGAAGCCCCTCGACCGCGTAGTCCTGCAGCTGCCGAACACCCCGGAGTTCGTCTACGCCTACTACGCGCTGGTGAAGATCGGCGTCATCCCGGTCATGGCGATGCGCGCGCACCGGCATACCGAGATCCGGCACTTCGTGAATTCCGCGGGGGCCGTCGGATGGTTCATCCCGGGCGTGTTCGGCAACTTCGACTTTCCCGCGATGGCGCTGGAGGTCAAGGCCGACTGCCCGACGCTGACGCACGTGTTCGTGGCGGGCAGTGCACAGCCCGGCCAGACCGCGATCGGTCCGATGCTCTCGGAGCCGGCGAACGAGGGCGAGGCGCGGGCGGCTCTGAAGCGCTTGCGTCCCGACCCGAGCGAGGTCGCGCTGATGCTCCTCTCGGGCGGCACGACCGCGCTGCCGAAGCTGATCCCCCGCACGCACATCGACTACGTCTACAACTGCACGCAGTGCGGACAGGTCGCCGGATTCAGCGCGCACACTATCTATATGGCCGTGCTGCCGCTCGCCCATAACTACAACCTCGCCTGCCCGGGGATCATGGCCGCGTTCGCCTACGGCGGAAAGGTCGTCCTCGCGCCCTCGCCCGATGCCGAGACGGTATTCCCGCTCGTCGAGCGCGAGCGCGTCAGCGTCATCGCCGCGGCGGTCCCGCTGGTCGCCAACTGGCTGAACTCGCCGGTACCCAAGCGCACCGATCTCTCCTCGTTGAAGGTGATGCAGAACGGCGGCGCGCGCCTCGGGCCCGAGCTGCGGCAGCGCGTGCGCGACGAGCTCGGCTGCCTGCCGCAGGAGATCTACGGCACGGCCGAGGGTCTCATCAACATCGTGAGACTCGACGACGACGAGGAGGCGCTGCTGCACAGCTCCGGCGCGCCGGTCTCGCCCGAAGACGAGATCAAGGTCGTGGACGACCACGACAACGAGGTGCCGGACGGGGAGGCGGGCGAATTGCTGACGCGCGGGCCGTACACGATCCGCGGCTACTACAACGCGGCCGAGAAGAACAAGGAAGGCTTCACCGCCGACGGGTTCTACCGGATGGGCGACATCGTCCGCAAGCGCGGCCGCCACGTCTACACCGAGGGGCGGCGCAAGGACCTCATCAACCGCGGCGGCGAGAAGATCAGCTGCGACGAGATCGAGAACTACATCTTTGCGCACCCGAAGGTGAAGACGGTAACGCTGGTCGCGATGCCCGACGAGGTGTTCGGCGAGAAGGCGTGCGCCTTCGTGATCCCGAAGCCGGGCGAGACGCTGACGTTCGACGAGCTGATCGCGTTCCTGCGAGCGCAGAAGATCGCGAGCTTCAAGCTGCCCGAGCGGCTGGAGCTGCGGTCCGAGTTCCCGCTCAGCCCGGCCGGGAAGATCCTCAAGCGCACGCTGCGCGAGGAGATCACCGCGCAGCTCGCCGCGGAGAAGGCGGCACGCAGGTGAGGATCGCGATCATCGGCGGCGGGCCGGCGGGGCTGTTCTTCGCGTCGCTGATGAAGCGTGCCAACCCGTCGCACGACATCCGCGTGGTCGAACGCGATCCCGAAGGTGCGACCTACGGCTGGGGGGTCGTGCTCTCGAACGTCGCGCTCGCGTTCGTGAAAGACGTGGACCCGCCGCTCCACGTGGCGCTGACCGAAGGGCAGGTGGTGTTCGACCGGATGCGGATCGTGCATCGCGGTGAAGCGGTGATCCTCGAGAACAACACCTTCTACCGCATGTCCCGGCTCGACCTGCTGCGGATCCTCCAGAAGCACTGCCTCGGTGCCGGCGTGAAGATCGAGTTCGGGCAGCGGGTGACCGAGCTCGGCAGTGTCGGCGGGTGCGATCTCGTCGTCGCGGCCGACGGCGCGAACAGCACCGTCCGGGGGCTCCTCAACGAGCATTTCCAGCCGTCGCTGGACGTGCGTCCGAATTACTTCGCATGGTACGGCACCGCACGGCCGTTCGATCCGCTCTCGCTCATCTTCCGGCAGAACGCCGACGGGCTGCTCATCGCGCACGCCTACACGTACGCGCCCGCGCTGAGCACGTTCCTGCTCGAGACCGACCCCGAAACCTTCCGCGCGGCGGGGCTCGGCGCGATGAGCGAGGCCGACAGCCTGCGCTACTGCGAACGCGTGTTCGCGGACGACCTCGGCGGCGCGCCGCTGCTGTCGAACAAGTCGCTGTGGTTTAACTACGCGATCGTGCGCAATCGCAACTGGCGCCACGGCAACGTCGTGCTGCTCGGGGACGCGCTGCGCACCGGGCATCCGTCGATCGGCTCGGGGACGCGGCTCGCGATGCAGGATTCGATCGCGCTGTTCCGCGCATTCGAGGCGCGCGGCGACGACGTGCCGGGCGCGCTCGCCGAGTTCGAGCGCACCCGCCGGCCGGGCTCCGACGAGCTGCAGGCCGCCGCGATCAAGAGCACCGAGTGGTACGAGACCGTGCGCGCGAAATTGCATCTCCACCCGGTGGCGTTCGCGTACGACTACATGCGGCGCACCGGCCGCGTCACGCACGAGGACCTGCGCAGGCGCGACCCGGCGCTCGTCGCCGCCTACGAGGCGCTGCCGCCGGCATCCTGACCGTCGCGCCAGTTGAGATGGATCAAGAAATCCGCGGTTAGCCGCCCCGCTTGGGCCGACGGGTCTTGATCCGGCCGGGTTATCTGAATACCGTATACAAGGAGCGATTCCCCCCATGACTTACAAGGCGCAGATTCCCTACGGCGCTTACTGGTCCACGCCGTTCGCGCGCTGGCAGGGCAGCCTCGCGCACCTGCACTCCATCGAGTTCGCCGCGTACGTCGCGAAGCGCGAGCTCGAGCGGCGCAAGCTACCCGCCGAGGCGTTCGACCACGGGGTGCTCGGACTGTCGGTTCCGCAGCGTCACTCGTTCTACGGCCTGCCCTGGTTCACCGGGCTCGCCGGCATGCCGCGCGTCGGCGGGCCGACCCTGATGCAGGCGTGCGCGACCGGCGTCCGCACGATTCTCGCCGCGACGCAGGAGATCGAGGCGGGCATGGCGCAGACCGCGCTCGCGATCACCTGCGATCGCACCTCGAACGGCCCGCACCTCTACTACCCGAACCCGCAGGCACCCGGCGGGACCGGCGGGCACGAGGACTGGGTGCTCGACAACTTCGGCTATGACCCGCTCGGGCGCCACTCGATGGTCCAAACCGCCGAGAACGTGGCGAAGAAGCACGGGTTCACGACCGCGCAGCAGCACGAAGTGGTGCTGAGACGCGAGGCGCAGTACCGCGAGGCGACCGCCGACGGCGCGGCGTTCCACAAGCGGTTCATGACGCTGCCGTTCGAGGTGCCGTCGGCCAACCTCAAGAAGTCGGTGGCGACGCTCGATGGCGACGAGGGCATCAATCACTCGACGCCGGAGGGGCTCGCCAAGCTGAAGCCGGTGGTCGAAGGCGGGACGGTCACCTTCGGCGGGCAGACGCATCCGGCGGACGGCAACGCGGGCATGGTCATCACGACGCCTGAGCGCGCACGCGAGCTGGCCTCCAACCCGAAGATCGCGGTGCGGCTGCACGGTTTCGGCCAATCGCGCGCAGCGCTCGCCTACATGCCCGAGGCCGTGGCGCCCGCTGCGGCGCGCGCGCTCGCGCAGGCCGGCCGCACGGTCAAGCAGATGGACGCGATCAAGACGCACAACCCGTTCGCCTTGAACGACCTGCTCTTTGCCAAGGAGACCGGCGCCGACGTCGTGAAGATGAACAATTTCGGCTGCTCGCTCGTCTGGGGCCATCCGCAGGCGCCGATGGGCATGCGCGCCGTGGTCGAGCTGATCGAGGAGCTCGCATTGCGCGGCGGGGGGTGGGGACTCTTCTCGGGCTGCGCCGCCGGGGACACGGCGATGGCGATCGTGCTCGAGGTCGGGGATGCCTGAATGACGGCGCTCGAGCGCTACGCGGCGCCGCGCGCGCTCGGAGAGGCGCTCGAGCTGCTGCGCGACGGCGACGTGACGATCGTCGCCGGCGGCACCGACGTGATGCCGCAGTCGCACAGCGGCAAGGTGAAGTTCGAGCGCGACGCTGATGAACATCCGGCGCATCCCGGAGCTCGCCGGGATCGAGCGCGAAGGCGACGCGGTCCGCATCGGCGCGCTCACGACCGTCACGGAGCTGCTCCAAAGCGCGCTGGTGCGCGAGCGGCTGCCGATCCTCGCCGAGGCCGCGATCATTTCGCCAGCGACCAGATGCGCAACGCGGCCACCGTCGGCGGCAATATCTGCAATGCGTCGCCGGCGGGCGACATGCTGGTGCCGCTGCTCGTGCTCGACGCGACGGTCGAGCTCGCGGCCAAGCCGAACGGCGCGCTCGAGACGCGCTCGATGCCGTTGCCGAGTTCCTGACCGGCCCGGGCAGCACCACGCGCGTGCCCCGCACGAACTGCTGACCGCGGTCCGCGTGCCGCTGCCGCCGCCGGGATTCTGTCGGCGGTTCTTCAAGTTCGGCACGCGGCCGGCGCTCGACATCTCCGCGATCTCGATCGGCATCGGCGGCGTGCAGCGCGACGGCGCGCTGCGCGAACGTGCGGGTCGCGTTCGGCGCGGTCGCGCCGACGCCGATCCGCGCGCCGCGCGACCGAAGCGGCGCCTCGAAGGGCGGCGCGCTCGACGCGACGACGCATCGAGGCGGCCGCCGCGGCGGCGCGCGACGAAGTGCGGCCGATCTCCGACGTGCGCGCCTCGGCCTGGTACCGGCGCGAACTGGTCCGCAACATGACCAAGAGGATGCTCGACCATGTCGCTCAAGCGTTGACATCGAATTCCGGCTGAACGGCGTGCGGACGCCGCGTGACGGTGCCGGCGGACATGAGCGCGCTCGTCATGCTGCGCGACGTGCTCGGCCTCACCGGCACCAAGTACGGCTGCGGCGAGGGCGAGTGCGGCGCCTGCACCATCCTGGTCGACGGCGCGTCGCGTCAACTCGTGCCTCATGTTCGCGGTCGACTGCGACGGACGCGAGCGTGACGACGATCGAAGGCCTCGCCGGCGACGCGCGCGGCCGAGCGGCTGCAGCAGCGCCTTCGCCGAGTACGGCGCGGTGCAGTGCGGGTTCTGCACGCCGGGCATGGTGATGCAGGCGAGCCACCTCCTCGAGCACGCATCCGCACGCGCGACCGCGCGACGATCCAGCGCGGCCTCGAAGGCAACCTCTGCCGCTGCACCGGCTACAAGAAGATCATCGACGCCATCGCCGCGGCGGCGCGACACAGGAGCCATGAGGAGATCGCGATGAACGGTCATCGAGCGCGAAACGCTGATCGGCAAGCGCATCCCGAAGATGGATGCGCCCGAGAAGGCGAGCGGCAAGACGCGCTACATCCACGACATCGACCTGCCCGGGCCAGCTGCTACGGCAAGATCCTGCGCTCGACCCGCGTGCACGCGCGGATCAGTCGCATCGACGTCGTCGACGGCGCGCGCGCTGCCCGGCGTGCACGCGGTGATCACCGCGGCCGACGTGCCCTGACCAGCGTCCGATCGGCGTGGCCAAGGACCACCTGCCGCTCAAGGGCGACAAGGTGCGCAGCCTGCGCGACGAGATCGCCGCGGTCGCCGCCGACAGCGAGGAGATCGCCGCGGCGGCGCTGCAGCTGATCGAGGTCGAGTACGAGGACCTGCCGCTGGTCACCGATCCGCGGAGGCGCTCGCGCCGGGCGCGCCGCTGATCCACGACGAGAGCTGCACCGCGCGGCGCCGGACGATCGCTGAAGCCGGGGCCCTGGCGACGCCGAAGCACGCCGACAACATCGCGATGCGCTTCGACTACGCGCACGGCGACGTCGCGCAAGGCGAGGCCGAGTCCGACGTGGTGATCGAGGACATGCTTCCGGCTGCACTACGTGACGCACTGCTGCATGGGCGTGTCGGGCGTGATCGCCGAGTTCGACGCCTCGGGCAACCTGCTGCTGTACTCGAACACGCAGGTGCCGTTCCTGCACAAGCGCGAGTTCGCCGAGATCCTCGGCATGGACCCGGGCCGCATCCGCATCATCCAGCCGCCGATCGGCGGCGGCTTCGGCTCGAAGCTCGACATCTATCCGTTCGAGCCGATCTGCGATCTTCCTCGCGCGCGCGACGAAGCGGCCGGTGAAGCTCGTGTTCACGCGCGAGGAGGAGTTCCTCGCCTCGCCGACCCGCCAGCCGGTGCTGCTGCAAGCTGCGCTCGGGCTGCAAGAAGGACGGCACGCTCACCTTCCGCGCGGTCGAGACGCTGCACGACAACGGCGCCTACACCTCCTGGGGCGCGACCACGCCGTTCGTGATGATGCAGACGATCTCGTCGCTGTACCGCGTGCCGCACTGCAAGTACCACACCACGCGCGGTCTACACGAACAACCCCTATGCCGGCTCGTTCCGCGGCTACGGCAACCTGCAGGCGACCTTCGCCGTCGAAGCGCACATGGACAAGCTGGCCGAGGCGATCGGCATGGACCCGCTCGCGTTCCGGCTGAAGAACGCGCAGGACCCGGGCGAAGTGACGCCGCAGGGCATGGACTTCAAGAGCTGCGGCTTCCAGGACTGCCTGACCACCGCGGCGGAGCGCAGCGACTTCCGCGCGAAGCACGCGCGAGCAATCGCGCGCGCAGACGGCGCCGGGCCGCGATCAAGCGCGGCATCGGCATCGCCTCGATGCTGCACGTCGGCGGCGGCGCGAAGATCTATCCGTCCGACGGCTGCGGCACGATCCTCAAGATCGACGACTTCGCGCACGTCACGCTGATGACCGGCGCCTCCGAGATCGGCCAGGGCTCGGAAACGGTGCTGGCGCAGCTCGTCTGCGAGGAGCTCGGGCTGCCGATGTCGGCGGTGACGGTGGTCAACAACGACACCGACATCACGCCGTGGGACGTCGGCGTGCACGCCAGCCGCACCACCTTCATCGCCGGCAACTCGGCGATCGGCGCGGCGCGCAAGGCGCAAGGCGAAGATCCTCGCGGCCGCGGCGGCGAAGTGACCGGGCTGCCGGAGGCGAGCTCGAGCTGCGCGGCGGGTGCGTCGTCGCGCGCCGCGAGCGGCGAGGCGCTGATCGAGCTCGCGCAAGCTCCTGCGCTCGCTGCACTTCTCCGACAAGGCCGAGCTGGTGATGACCACCTTCTACTACGAGCCGCCGAGCGCGCACCAGGACAAGGAGTTCAAGGGCGACGTCTCGGCCGCCTACGCCTGGGCGACGCAGGTCGTCGAGGTCGAGGTCGACACGCGAGACCGGCATCGTGCAAGCTGCTCAAGGTGACCGGCGCGCACGACGTCGGCCGCGTGCTCAACCGGCTCGGCATCGAGGGCCAGATCGAGGGCGGCATCGTGATGGGGCAGGGCTACGCGCTGACCGAGAACCTGATGGTCGAGGACGGCGTCGTGCGCAACCCGAACTTCCGCGACTACAAGCTGGTCACCGCGCCGGAGATCCCGGAGATGGACATCGCGCTTCATCGAGACGATGGACGGCGAAGGGCCGCAGGGCGCCAAGGGCGTCGGCGAGGCGCCGGCGATCTGCATCGCCGCCGCGATCGCGAACGCGATCTACAACGCGACCGGCGTGCGCATCTACGAGCTGCCGTTCACGCCGGAGAAGGTCTACCGCGCCTTGCAAGGCGTTGCGCCGAAAGTGACCTGGCGCGCGCACGCGGAGGCGGTCGCCTCGTCTTGACGCGGCCGCGCGGCACACTGTATACAGTGTGCAAACCGGGAGACCGCGCGTGGCCCCACAGCTCAAGCCGCTCGACCGCCCGCTCGCGCTGAGCGATCGCGTCTACCACACGCTGCGCCAGCTGCTGCGCGAGGGGCGCATGGGCGCAGGCGAGCGCCTGCGCGAAGTGCCGCTCGCCGCCCAGCTCGGCGTGTCGCGCACCCCGATCCGCGAGGCGCTCGCGCGCCTGGCGAGCGAAGGTCTGGTCGCGGTCGAAGGTCGCAGCTACGTGTCGGGCGGCGTGAGCTCGGACGACGTCGAGGACATCTACGAGCTGCGCTTTCTCCTCGAGCCGGCGGCGATTCGCCAGGCCGCCGCAATCGCGCGCGACCCCAAAGCGCACGCGCCGCTCGCGGCCGCGGTGCGCGAATGCGCTGCGGCGGACCGGGCGGGCGACGCCGATGCGTTCATGGCGGGCAACGCGCGCTTTCGCAGCGTCTGGCTCGCCATGGTCCGCAACCGTCAGCTGGTGCGCGCGATCGAGCGCTATGCGACCCACGTCCAGCACCTGCGCCTGATCACGCTGTCGGATCCGGGGGTGCGCGCGGTCGCGCTCGCCGGGATGAAGCGCATCAGCGCGGCGCTGGCGGCGGGGGACGGCGAAGGTACGGCGCGCGCGATGCGCGATCAGCTCACCGCTGCGCGACAGGCGCTGCGCGAGGTGGGTGAGGCCGCGCGAGATCGGACCCGGCGCTCCGCGCCGAAGCGCACCCGACGCGCGGCGCGCGCCTGAGGACGCCGATGCAGCGGAGCGCGGGGGCGTTGCGCGACGTCACGCTCGACGATCGGTACGCACTCGAGCGCGGCACGGTTTTTCTCTCCGGCACCCAGGCGCTGGTGCGCTTGCCGCTCGAGCAGCGGCGCCGCGACGCGCGCGCGGGCCTGAACACCGCCGGGTTCGTCTCCGGCTATCGCGGGTCGCCGCTCGGCGGCTACGACCTCGCGCTCTGGCAAGCGCAGCGCGTGCTCGACGCCGCGCACGTTCGCTTCGAGCCCGGCCTGAACGAGGAGCTCGCCGCGACCGCGGTGTGGGGTACCCAGCAGACCGAGGTGTTCGGCGGCAGCCGCTACGACGGCGTGTTCGGGATCTGGTATGCGAAGAATCCCGGCGTCGACCGCGCCGGCGATGCGCTCAAGCACGCGAATGCCGCCGGCACCGCGCGCCACGGCGGGGTGCTGGCGGTCTCCGGCGACGATCCGGGCGCGTCCTCCTCGACGCTGCCCAACCAGTGCGAGCCGGCGTTCATCGCCGCGGCCATGCCGGTGCTCTACCCGGCGGGCGTCGCCGAGATCCTCGAGTTCGGCCTGTTCGGCTTCGCGCTGTCGCGGTTCTCCGGGCTGTGGGTCGGATTCAAGACCGTCGCCGACACGGTCGAGAGCACTGCGACGATCGAGCTGCCGGACACGGACCGCGTGTTTCTCACGCCCGCGGACTTCACGGCGCCGGCAAGCGGCCTGGACGCGCGCTGGCCCGACGACCGCTGGAGCCAGGACGAGCGGCTGCACCGGCACAAGCTCCCTGCGGCGCTCGCGTTCGCGCGTGCGAACGGCATCGATCGCGCGCTGCGCTGGGGTCGCAACGTGCGCCTCGGGATCGTTGCCGGCGGCAAGAGCTATCTCGACGTGCGCGAGGCGCTCCGACTGCTCGGCATCGACGACGCCGCCGCCGGCGAGCTCGGCATCGCGATCTACAAGCCCGCCATGGTGTGGCCGTTGGAGCCCGAGGGCCTGCGTGCGTTCGCGGACGGTGTGACCGAGCTCCTCGTAATCGAGGAACGCCAGCCGGTGATCGAGAGCGAGGCGAAGCGCCTCGCGTACAACTGGCCGACCGACCGCCGGCCGGTGATTGTGGGCAAGCACGACGCGCGCGGCGCGGCACTCGTGCCGGCGACCGGCGAGCTGTCGCCGCTCGCGATGGCGCGAATCATTGCCGCGCGGCTCGGCGATCCGCGCGTCGCCGCGCGCGTGCCGGAAGCGCGTGCCGCGGCGGCGGCGGCAATCCCACGCGTCCCGCACTTCTGTGCCGGCTGCCCGCACAATCGCTCGACCGCGGTTCCCGAGGGCAGCACCGCGATGGCGGGGATCGGCTGCCACTCGCTCGCGATCTGGAAGCCCGGCAGTCGGACCATGACGCTGACGCAGATGGGCGGCGAGGGCGCGAACTGGGTCGGGCTCGCGCCGTTCGTCGACACGCCGCACATGTTCCAGAACATGGGCGACGGGACGTACTTCCACTCCGGGCTGCTCTCGATCCGTGCCGCGCTCGCGGCGGGAACGTCAATCACGTTCAAGATCCTCGTCAACGACGCCGCGGCCATGACCGGGGGGCAGCCGGTCGAAGGCAGTCCGACGGCGGACGAGATCGCACGCCAGCTCGTCGCCGAGGGGGTCGAACGCGTCGCGCTCGTGGGCGAGGCGCCGGAGCGCTTCGCCGGCGTGAGCGGTCCGGGGGTGACGACCCACCCTCGCGATGCGCTCGAATCGGTGCAACGGGAGCTGCGCGAGCGCCGCGGCGTGTCCGCGATCGTGTACGACCAGGTCTGCGCGACCGAGAAGCGGCGCCGGCGGCGGCGCGGCGAGCTGCCCGCGCCCGAAGTCCGGCCGTTCATCAACCCGCTCGTGTGCGAGGGCTGCGGCGACTGCGTCGTGCAGTCGGGCTGCGTTGCCGTGCAGCCGGTCGAGACCGCGTTCGGCCGCAAGCGACGGATCGACCCGGCCGCGTGCAACGTCGATCTCTCCTGCCTCGAGGGCTTCTGTCCGAGCTTCGTGACGGTCGAAGGCGGTGCGCCGCGGCGCCGCGAGGTCCCGCTGCCCGACGCGTACGCGCAGCTCCCGGAGCCGGCGCAGCCGTCGCTCGACGCGCCGATCAACGTGCTCCTCGCCGGGGTGGGCGGGAGCGGGGTGATCACGATCGGCGCGTTGCTCGGGATGGCGGCGCACCTCGAGGGCAAGGGCGCGCTCGTGCTCGACAACACCGGGCTCGCGCGCAAGGGCGGGGCGGTCGCCACGCATGTGCGCGTCGCGCGGACTTCCGGCGAGCTCCATGCGCCGCGCATCGGCGACGCGGCGGCCGATGTGCTGCTCGCATGCGACCTGATCGTCGCCGCGTCGCCGGCGATGCTCGGCGCAGCCCGGCCCGGGCACACGCAGATCGTGGCGAACAGCCACCCGACCCTGACCGCGGCGCAGCTCGCCGATCCGGACGCGCAGTGCGATTTCGCTTCGCTCGAGGCCGCGCTTGCGGGCGCAGGGGCGGGGAGTGTCGCCTCGCTCGACACGACTGCGCTCGCCGCCGCCCTGCTCGGCGACTCGATCTACGCGAACCCGGTGCTGCTCGGGCTCGCGTGCCAGCGCGGCCTGTTGCCGGTGGGTCGTGCGGCGCTCGAGCGCGCGATCGAGGTCAACGGCAACGCCGTCGCCCAGAACCTGGCCGCGTTCCGCTGGGGCCGGCTCGCGGCGGTCGATCCGGCCGCGGTGCGTGCCGCCGCGGCGCCATATCTTCACGAGGCGGCTCCGGAGGCCTCGCTTGCGGAGGTCGTCGCGCGGCGCGCGCGATTCCTCGCGGAGTACCAGGACGAGGCGTACGCCGCCCGCTACCGCGCGCTCGTCGACCTGGCGCGCGATGCGGAGCGCACGAGCACCGGCGCCGAGGGCGCGTTGGCGGGGGCGGTGGCCCGAAACTACTTCAAGCTGCTCGCGTACAAGGACGAGTACGAGGTCGCACGGCTGCACACGCTCCCCGAGTTCCGCGCGGAACTCGAACGCGCGTTCGAAGGCGAGTTCCGTCTCGGGTTGCACTTCGCGCCCCCATTGTTTGCCCGCCGCGATCCCGTCACCGGGCTGCCGCGCAAGCGGCGCTACGGGCCGTGGATCCGGCCCGTTCTGGCCGGCCTGGCCCGGCTGCGCGGCCTGCGGGGTACGCCGTTCGACCCGTTCGGCTGGACCGCGGAGCGCCGGCGCGAGCGGGCGCTGGTGGAGGCGTACGCGGTGACCGTGCGCGAGCTCGCGGCGGGGCTGAACGGGGGTAACCACGGGATCGCGGTCGAGCTGGCCGAGGTCCCGCAGCGCATCCGGGGGTACGGCCACGTGAAGGCGCGCTCGATCGACGCGGCAGCGACCCGCGCTGCCGAACTGCGCGCCGCGTTCCGGGCCGCAAATTGAACGTTCCTTGCGCCAGCGGCTTGACGCCCTAAAAGGCCGAATGTATACAGTACACACCCAACCTTCGGCAGGCCGGCTCCCATGGCGTACAAGGTAGGCATCGACGTAGGCGGGACCTTCACCGACTTCATCGTCACGCGCGAAGGGGCCGAGCCGCGAATCCACAAGACGCTCTCGACGCCCGCCGATCCGTCGATCGCCGTGGTCGAGGGCCTCGCCGAGATCGCCGCGGCGCTGGGGCAGGCGCCGGCGGCGTTCGCGGCCGCGATCGACACGATCGTCCACGGCACGACCGTCACCACCAACGCGACGCTGACCTCGACCGGCGCGAAATCCGGGCTGATCACGACGCGCGGCGTGCGCGACGCGCTCGAGATGCGGCGCGGGATCCGCGAGGAGCAGTACAACAACCGGTACACCAACGTGCCGCCGCTCGTGCCGCGCTACCTGCGCGCCGGCGTCGGCGGACGGCTCGACCGCGACGGGGGCGAGCTCGAGCCGCTGGCGCTCGACGAGGTGCGCGGGGCGATCGAGCTCTTCAAGCGCGAAGGCGTCGAGGCGGTGTCGATCTGTTTCATGAACGCGTTTGCGAATCCGGCGCACGAGCGCGCCGCCGCGGAGCTGGTGCGCCGGGAGCTGCCGGGCGCCTACCTCACGGTCTCGACCGACCTGCTGCCGTCGATCCGCTTCTACGAGCGCGTGAGCACGACCGCGCTCAACTCCTACGTGGGGCCGAAGCTCAATCGCTACCTCGACCACCTCGTCGCGCGGCTGAAGGACTCGGGCTTCCGCGGGGTGCTGCTGATCATGCAGTCGAACGGCGGGGTGATGACGCCCGCCATCGCGCGCGCCGGCGCCGCGCTGACGCTGCTCTCCGGACCCGCGGGCGGACCGGGCGCCGGGCTCTTCTACGCGCGCGCGCACGACCAGGAGCGCTGCATCACCGTCGACATGGGCGGGACGAGCTTCGAGGCGTCGGTTGCGGTCGACCGGCCGGTCGTCGTGAACGAAGGCACCATCGCGCGGCACCGCATCGCGCTGCCGATGCTCGACATCCACACCATCGGCGCGGGCGGCGGCTCGATCGGCTGGCTCGACCAGGGCGGGATGCTGCGCATGGGACCGGCGAGCGCGGGCGCCGATCCCGGACCGGCGTGCTACGGCAAGGGCGGGAAGCTTCCGACGACGACCGATGCGAACGTCGTGCTCGGCTATCTCGATCCCGGCTATTTCGCCGGCGGGAAGATGCAGCTCGACGCGGCGGCCGCGCGTCGTGCGATCGAGGAACACATCGCGCGTCCCATGAAGCTCTCCGTCGAGGACGCCGCCGCCGGCATGTACCGAGTGGTGTGCAACAACATGGCGCAGGGCGTGCGCGAAGTGACGATCAAGCGCGGCTTCGACCCGCGCGAGTTCCCGATGATCGCGGCCGGCGGCGCCGGACCGATCCACTCGTGCCTGATCTGCGAACGAGCTCGAGATCCCGCTGCAGATCGTGCCGCGCGAGTCGTCGGTCCTGTGCGCGTTCGGCATGCTGCTGTCGGACCTGCAGCACGACTTCGTGCGCACGTTCGTGGCGCGCCTCGAGTCGCTCGACTGGACACGGCTCGAGAGCGTCGCCGACGTGATGGTCGCCGAGGGCGGGCGGCTGCTGGCCGAGGAGCGGATCCCGGAGACCCGGCGCCGGTTCGAGCTGCGCCTGGACTGCCGCTACATCAAGCAGTACCACGAGGTGTCGGTCCCGATCGCGCGCGAGCCCGTCGCGCGGCGCGACGCGGAGGCGATCGCGCGCGCCTTCCACGCCGAGCACAACCGGCTGTACGGCTATTCGCTGGAGGCGGAGCGCACGCCGGTCGAGCTGATCAACGTGCGGGTGCAGGCGATCGGCACGGTGGAGAAGCCGCGCTATCGCAAGGAAGCCTGGGCGGGCGAGGACGCGTCGCGCGCCCTCAAGGGCCGCCGCAGCGTCTACATTCCAGAGGCGAACGCCTTCCGTGCGGTACCGGTGTACGACGGGCACAGGCTCGGATTCGGCAACCGCATCGCGGGGCCGGCGATGCTCGAGGAGGTGACCACCGCCGTGTTCGTCTCCGAAGCGTACGACTGCGCGGTGGATGCTTACGGGTCGTTCGCCGTCTTTCGCAAGGGACGCGAGGACCTGGTGAGGCTCCGGGACGAGGAGGCTGTGGCATGAGCTACCCGGCGAGGGGCCCCGCATTGGCGGGGATCGACGGAAAAGCGAATGCCACAGAGCGCCGACGCCCAGCGGTCGGGTCGCGTGATACGTGTACGGAGGCGCGGGCATGAGCATGAAGATCGATCCGATCCTGCTGTCGGTCTACGCCCGCACCTTCAAGGCGATCACCGACGAGATGTCGATCTCGATGGCCCAGACGACGCGCTCGCCGATCCTGTGCGAGGCGAAGGACTACGTCACCGGCCTGTACGACGCTGAAGGGCGGATGCTCGAGCAGACCGAGAACCTGCCGATCCTCGCGTTCTCGCTCGCGCCGGTGTGCAAGTACATCCGCAGCTACTTCGGCGACGACCTGCACCCGGGCGACGTGATCTTCCACAACGACGTGTTCAGCCTCGGCAACCAGAACAACGACGTCGCAGCGTACACGCCGATCTTCCTCGACGGCCGGCTCGTCGCATGGACCGCGGTGAAAGGCCACCAGGCGGACATCGGCGGCAACGTGCCCGGCGGCTACAACCCGAATGCGACCGAGGTGTGGCAGGAGGCGCTGCGCATCCCGCCGGTCAAGGTGTACGAGAAGGGGAAGCTGCGCAAGGACGTCTGGGACCTGATCTTCGCCAACATCCGCTTCGACATCGTCCAGCACGACATGAAAGCGGAGATCGGCGCTTGCACGGTCGGGGAGCGGCGGATGCGGGAGCTGCTCGGGAAGTACGGGCTCGAGAGCTACGAGGCGCACAAGCAGGCGTTGTTCGAGGCGACGCGCCGGATGATGGAGGCCGAGATCGCCACGATCCCCAACGGCGTCTACCGGGGCGAAGGCTCGGTCTACTACGACGGACGGCACGAAGGCTCCACCTTCAAGATCCGCGTGAAGATCCATGTCGAGGACCGGCGGATCAAGTTCGACTACTCGGAGACCGACGCGCAGACCAACGGCTTCGTCAACGGGACGTTCACCTCGAGCGCCTCGGCGACGATCCTGACGCTGCTGCAGATGGTGAATCCGGACATCCCGCACAACGAGGGGATGGTGGAGCCGATCGAGATCGTCATCCCCGAGGGCACGCTCCTCAATGCGGCCTATCCGAAGGCGACCACGTTCGGCAACCACCTCTGCCCGCCGAATGCCGACGCGATCCAGCGCGCACTGGCGCCGGTGATGCCGGACCGCGTCACCGCGGGCTGGAACAACCTGCTCTGCTCGCTGACCACCGGCATCGACCCGCACAAGAACGAGAAGTACGTCGACATCGGCTTCATGGGTCTCAAGGGCGGATCGGGCGCGATGCGGGGCACCGACGGCTACGACCACATCGGCATGATCGACGCCTCGGGCGGCGTGCTCGACCAGGACTACGAGATGTTCGAGCAGCAGACGCCGCACCGGCTGATCCGGCACGAGTACCTCGCCGACTCGGCCGGGCCAGGCGAGTGGCGCGGCGGCCTCGGCGTCGAGACGATCTTTGCGATCGGCTCCGACGACACGCAGCTCGTCACCTTCGGCGACGGCGACTTCGAGCCCGCGTTCGGCCTGTTCGGCGGCGGCGAGGGCACGCTCAATTTCATCCGCCTGCGCTATCCCGACGGCCGCGAGGTCACGCCGCGGAACAAGGACCTGATCACCGGCGTGCCGAAGGGCACCGTCTACCATCAGCAGGCGGGCGGCGGCGGCGGCTACGGCGACCCGCGCAAGCGCGATCGCGCGAAGCTCGCCGCCGAAGTGCGCGACGGCGTGATCTCCGCCGACACGGCACGGAAGGCCTACGGCTTCGAAGGCTGAGGGGCATGGACTTCGCCTTGAGCGACGAGCAGAAGCAGGTGCGCGACGCGTTCGCGCGCTTCTGCGACGAGCGCATCGCGCCGCAGGCGGCCGCGCTCGACGAGGCGCACGCGTTCCCGCGCGAGCTGTTCGCCGAGCTCGGCGCGCCTCGGCTTCTTCGGCATCCGCTATCCGGAGGAGGTCGGCGGCTCGGGGCTCGACCTCGTCACCTTCTGCCTTGCGCTGGAAGAGATGGCGCGCGGCTCGCTCTCGCTCGCCGGCTGCGCGGCGATGCAGTCGCTGATGGGCACCAAGTTCCTGCACATGCTCGGCAACGCCGACGTGCTCGAGCGGCTGTTCAAGCCGGCGCTGCGCGGCGAGAAGATCGGTGCGATCTGCATGACCGAGCCGAACGCGGGCTCCGATCTCGACTCGATCGCGACGCGCGCGCGAAAAGGTCGACGGGCGGCTACACGCTCAACGGCCAGAAGATCTGGGTGACCTCGGCGCCGGTGGCCGATTTCTTCACCGTTTTCGCGCGCGCGGGCGAGGAACGCAAGCTCACGATCTTCCTCGTCGAGCGCGGGTTCAAGGGCCTGCACGTCGGCCGCGCGATCGAGAAGATGGGCGTATGGGCGCTGCCGACCTCCGAGCTCGCGCTCGACGACTGCTTCGTGCCCGACAGCCACCGCCTGTCGAAGGCCGAGGGCGACGGCGAGAGCCATCTGCGCAAGCTCCTCGCCGAAATCCGGATCATCACCGGCGCGATGGCGAACGGGCGTCGCGCGCGCGGCGCTCGCGGAAGCCGTGCGCTACGCGCGGAGCGCAAGCAGTTCGGCAAGCCGATCAACCGCTACCAGGCGATCCAGCACAAGCTCGCCGAGATGGCGACCGACCTGGAGGCGGCGGACGCGGCTGGTGTTGTATGCGGCGTGGCTCAAGGACGTCGATCGCCCGCACCACAAGGAGGCGGCGATGGCGAAGCTCTTCGCGAGCGAGACGGCGGCGTCGATCTGCGACCAGGCGGCGCGCGTCCTCGCCTCCTATGGCTACGCGATGGAATACCCGGTTCAGCGCTACCTGCGCGACATCCGCTTCACGCTGATCGGCGGCGGGACGAGCGAGATCCTGAAGCTGGTCATTGCGAAGGAAGTCGCCGGATGAGCGAACGACGGATCAAGGTGGTCCTCGCGAAGCCCGGCCTCGACGGCCACGACCAGGGCGCGAAGGTGGTCGTACACGCACTGATGGACGCCGGCATGGAAGTGATCTACACGGGTCTGCGCCAGACCCCCGAAGCGGTCGCCCGCATCGCGCTCGACGAGGACGTCGACGTGATCGCGCTGTCGTCGATGGCCGCGTCCCACCTGCCGTTCTGCGAGCGGCTCAAGCCGCTGCTCGAGCGGGCGGGCCTCGGGGACAAGCTTTGGGTCATCGGCGGCAACCTGCCGAAACAGGATCACGCGCGGCTGCGCGAGCTGGGCTTCAAGGGCATCTTCCCGTCGAGCTCGAAGCTCGACGACATCGTGCAATTCATCCGGGAGAACGTGCAATGAACGACAGGCTCCAGTCGTCCGTCCGGCCGATCGTGAACGAGTCGGGCATCGAGATCAAGCCGGTTTACACGCCGCGCGACGTCGCCGAATCGGGTGGCGACGGATTCATCGGCATGCCCGGCGACTACCCGTTCGTGCGCGGCATCCATCCGCTCATGTACCGCCACCGGCCGTACACGATGCGCCAGTACACCGGGTTCGGAAATCCGCGCGACACGAACGAGCGCTTCAAGTACCTCATCGCCAACGGCCAGACGGGGCTCAACGTCGCGTTCGACCTACCGACCCAGATCGGGATCGACTCCGACGATCCGCTCGCGGTCGGCGAGGTCGGGCGCGTCGGGATGGCGGTCGACAGCCTCGCGCGACTTCGAAATCGCGTTCGAGGGGATCGACCTCGACAAGATCACGGTGTCGCTCACGATCAACGGCGCGGCGCCGCAACTGATCGCGATGTACCTCGCGATGGCGGAGAAGCGCGGCTACGACGTGAAGAAGCTGCGCGGCACCGCGCAGAACGACATCCTCAAGGAGTTCGTCGGTCGCGGCACCTGGATCTACCCGGTGGCCCCGTCGGTGAAGCTCGTCGGCGACACGATCGAGTACTGCGCGCAAGTCGCACCGAAGTACAGCCCGGTCTCGGTGTGCGGCTACCACATCCGCGAGTCCGGGGCGAACCCGGTGCAGGAGATGGCGTACGGGTTCTGCATCGCGAAGGCCTACGCCGACGAGGTCCTCGCGCGCGGGCTGCCGATCGACGAGTTCGCCGGACGACTGTCGTTCAACTTCAACGTGTTCGGCAATCTCTTCGAGCAGGTCTGCAAGTTCCGCGCGGCGCGCGGGCTGTGGGCGAAGATCATGAAGGAGCAGTACGGCGCGAAGGATCCCGGCTCGATGTGGCTGCGGATGATCGCGGGCGGCGGCGGCGGCGGGCTCACCTTCGAGCAGCCGGAGGTCAACATCGTGCGCGGCGCCTACTACGCGCTGACCGCGGCGCTCGCCGGCTGCCAGACGACGGCGCTGTGCTGCTACGACGAGGCGTACACCATCCCGACCGAGTACGCCCAGCGCATCTCGCTGCGCACGATGCAGCTCCTGATCGAGGAGATGGGGCTCGCCGACACCGTCGATCCGCTCGCCGGGTCCTACTACGTCGAGACGCTGACCAACCAGATGCGCCGGGACATGGAGCGCGTCATGGCCGAGGTGGACGCGCAGGGCGGGATCGTCAAGCTGGTCGCGGAAGGCGAGATTCAGGCGAAGGTCTCGGCGCAGGCCTACGCGATGCAGCGGAACATCGAGGCGGGTAAGTTCCGCAAGGTCGGCGTCAACTGCTACCGGGTCGACGAGACCGAGGAGCGCGAGGTCGCGTTCCATCCCTATCGGGAGGAGGATACGCGGATGCAGATCGAGAGCCTGAACCGCGTGCGCGGGGAGCGGGACGGCGCGCGCGTGAAAGCGGCGCTCGAGCGGTTGCGCGCCGACGCTGCCGCCGAGCGCAACGTGATGCCGGCGATCATGGACGCGGTGAAGGCGTACGCGACGGTCGGCGAGATCACCGGCGAGCTGGTCGCCGTCTACGGCCGCTACCGCGAGCCGATCAAGTTCTGAAGATCGGGACGAGGGTGAAGCGGTACACGGTCCTCAGCATGGAGCAGGCGCTGTCGCTGCCGTCGGCGACGCTGCGCTTCGCCCAGCTCGGCTGGCGCGTGATCCGCATCGAGGCGACGTCGTCGGGCGAAGGGCTGCCGGGCGATCCCAACCGCTACATCGGCGCGCGCGTGGTCGACGACGACCGGCGCAGCTACTTCGTCGCGCCGAACGTCGGCAAGGAGGCGATCGCGCTCAACCTCAAGGATCCCGCGCGGTCACGAGGTGCTTCGGCGCCTGCTGCGGCGCTCGAACGTCGACGTGTTCTGCTGCAACACCGTGCCGTCGCGTTACCGGGCGCTCGGCATCGACTACGAGACGCTGTCGGCGGCGAAGCCCGATCTGATCTGGGCGGGGATCTCCGCGATCGGGCCGGAGTACCCCGACGTGCCGGGCTACGACCCGGTGATCCAGGCGATGTGCGGCTACATGGAGCTGACCGGCGACCCGAACGGACCGCCGATGCTGACCGGCGTGCCGGTGATCGATCTCAAGGCGGGCGACGAGGTCTATGCGAACGTGATGCTCGCGCTGCTGGAGCGCGCCGAGACCGGACGCGGCCGGCGCATCGACGTCTCGATGCTGCAGGCCGCGGCGTCCTGGCTGATCACGTCGCTGCCGCTGGTCGACTTCGACTGCCAGCCGAACGAGATCACGCGCGCCGGCAACGAGCACCGCAAGTTCATTCCCGACCAACGTGTACCCGCGCGGACGGCTTCGTCTACCTGGCGATCGGCAGCGACGTGCAGTGGAAGCGGCTCACCGAGATCCCGCGATTCGCATCCATCGCGAACGAGGTCCGCAAGACGAACGAGGGGCGCCACCGGGAGCGCGCCCAGATCCACGCCGACATCGCGGCGGTGACGCGCAAGTATCCGGCTGCGGAGATCGGCGCCGATCTGATGCGCGCCACCATCCCCAACACGCTGATCCACGACATCCCGATGGTGCGCGACCACCCGGCGCTGAAGGAGCGGCTGACGACGACGGTCACGCCCGCCGGAAAGACCATCCGCATGCAGCCGATGGCGGTCGATCGTCCGGAGGGGCGGACCGCGTTGCCGTTTCCGGCGAAGTACGGCGAGCACACACACGCGGTGTTGCGCGAAGCCGGTCTCGCCGAGGGAGACGTCGAGGCGCTCAAGATGGCGGGCGTGATCGCATGAGCCGCGCGCCGATCAGGACGATCATTTTTGCGCTCGGCATGCTTGCGCTCGGCGCGTCGCAAGCGCTGGCACAAGGCGCGGCTTTCCCGTCCAAGCCGATCCGCATCCTGGTGCCGTTCCCGCCGGGCGGCGGGACGGATGTGGCAGCGCGGGCGCTCGCCGAGTACCTAGGCAAAGAACTCGGCCAGCCGGCGGTGGTCGAGAACCGGCCGGGCGGCAATTCGATCATCGCCACCGACGCGGTCGCCAAGGCGGCGCCGGATGGACACACGCTGCTGCTCACGACCGACTTCCACTCCATCAATGCCGCCTTCGGCGTCGGCCTGCCGTACGACTCGCTCAAGGACTTCGCATTCGTGGCGCGCGTCTCCACTTCGCCGCTGATGCTGGTCGCGCATCCTTCGACCAGCGCAAAGACGCTGAAGGAACTGGTCGCCGCGGCGAATGCGAATCCGGGCAAGCTCAGCTTCGCCTCGCTCGGGACGAGCAGCCCGCACTACCTGGGCTTCGAGTGGTTCAAGCGGATGGCCGGCGCGAACATCCTGGACGTTCCGTACAAGGGCGGCGGTCCCGCGCTCGCCGACCTGCTCGGCGGACAAGTCAACCTGATGTTCATCGTCGCGGCGAACGGCATCCGCCAGGCGCGCGCCGGCAAGCTCGTCGCGCTCGCCGTGACCGGCCCGAGCCGTGCCGGGGTCGCGTCGGAAGTGCCGACTTTCGCCGAATCCGGCTATCCCGAGCTCGTGCTGCTGAACTGGTACGGCATCCTCGCGCCGACGGGCACGCCGCGCGACGCGGTCGTGAAGCTGAACGCCGCGATCGTCGGTGCGCTCGCCACGCCCGTAGTCGTGGAGCGCCTCGCGGGCGTGGGCGTGGACCCGGCGCCGGGAACGCCGGAAGCGCTGGAGGACTGGATAAGACTAGATATCGATCGGTACCGACGGATCATCGCGCTCACCGGCGCGAGACCCGAGGGCCGCTGACACCAGGAGCGTCGTCAATCGAACCGGCGCGGCCTTCGCCGCGCGAGATGAGAGGAGACGCTGCAATGAGGAAGTCATTCGTTCTGGCGGGCGCATGCGCGCTCGCGGCCGCCGCGCCGCTCGCGCAGGCCGACATCACCATCGGCGTGACCGTGAGCGCCACCGGCCCGGCCGCATCGATCGGCGTGCCGTATCGCAATGCCTTCACGATCACGCCGACCGTGATGGGCGGCCAGAAGGTGCGCTACATCGTGCTCGACGACGCGACCGACACCACGGCCGCAGTGCGCAATGCGCGCAAGTTGACGACCGAGGACAGAGTCGACGTCATCCTCGGCTCGGCGACCACCCCGACGAGCCTGGCGGTCGCGGAGGTCGCCCTGGAGACCAAGACGCCGCAGATTGCGCTCGCGCCGGTCGCGCCGCCGCCCGACAAGTATCCCTGGGTGTTTTGGGTGGCGCAGCCCGTGCCGCTGATGATCGCCGGCGTCGTGGAGAACATGAAAGCGAACGGCGTGAAGAGCGTCGGTTACATCGGCTACAACGATCCGTGGGGCGAGATCGTGTTGAAGGGACTTACCGCGGCGACCGAACCTGCGGGGATCAAGATCGTGGCGAACGAGCGCTACAACCGGCCGGACACGAGCGTCAACGCCCAGATCCTCAAGATCATGGCAACCGCGCCGGACGCGGTGATGGTCGGCGGCTCGGGCACGCCCGGCGCGCTGCCGCAGATCACGCTCGCCGACCGCGGCTACAAGGGACGCGTCTACCAGACCCACGGCGTGATCGGGCAGGACTTCATCCGCGTCGGCGGCAAGAACGTCGAGGGCGCCATCGCGCCTAGCGGGCCGGTCATGGTGGCCGACCAGCTGCCCGACTCGAACCCGATCAAGAAGGTGGCCGCGGACTTCAACAAGGCCTACGAGGCGCAGTACGGTCCCAACACCCGCAATGCGTTCTCGGCGTACTCCTACGACGCGACGCTGCTCGTCGCTGCGGCGGTTCCCGAAGCCCTCACGAAGGCGAAGCCGGGCACGCCCGAGTTCCGCGCGGCCCTGCGCGAGGCGCTCGAGAACGTCAAGAATGTCGTCGGAACGCACGGCGTGTACTCCATGTCGCCCACGAACCACAACGGCATGGACGAGCGCGCCCGCGTGATGGTGCGCGTCGAAGGCGGGGAGTGGCGTCTGATTCGCTGAGGTTGCCCATGGCCGCGACCGCTCCCACGCTCGAGGACAAGTACGCCCTCGAGCGCGGCCGCGTCTACCTCACCGGCGTGCAGGCGCTGGTGCGCCTGGCGCTGCTGCAGGCCGACCGCGATCGCGCGGCCGGCCTGAACACCGCGGGATTCGTGTCCGGCTATCGCGGCTCGCCGCTCGGCGCGCTCGACCGCGCGCTCGTCGACGCTGAGCCGCATCTTTCCGCCCACGGCATCCGCTTCCAGCCGGGGGTCAACGAGGAGCTCGCCGCCACTGCCGTGTGGGGGACGCAGCAGCTTCATCTCTTTCCCACGCCGCGCCACGACGGCGTGTTCGCGATGTGGTACGGCAAGGGCCCCGGCGTCGACCGCTGCGCCGACGTCTTCAAGCACGCGAACTACGCCGGCACGTCGCGCCACGGCGGCGTGCTGGTCGTCGCCGGCGACGACCACAGCGCGAAGTCCTCGGCGGTCGCGCACCAGAGCGAGCATCAGTTCTCCGCCGCCGCGATCCCGGTGCTCGCCCCCGCCGATCTGCAGGAAGTGATCGACTACGGCCTGCACGGCTGGGCGATGTCGCGCTACTCGGGATGCTGGGTGGCGCTCAAGCTCGCGGGCGAGGTGGCGGAGAGCTCCGGCACCGTCGAGGTCGATCCGGCGCGCGTCGTGACGCGCCTGCCCGAGTCGTTCCCGCTGCCGCCAGACGGCGTCGGGCTGCGCTGGCCCGACCCGCCGCTCGCGCAGGAGCGGCGCATGCAGGAGTACAAGGTTTACGCGGCGCTCGCCTACGCGCGCGCGAACGGCTTGGACCGCACGGTCATCGACTCGCCGCGCGCGCGGTTCGGCATCCTCACCTGCGGCAAGGCGTACCGCGACGTGCTGCAGGCGCTGGAGGACCTCGGCATCGACGATGCCGAGGCGGCGCGCATCGGCATCCGGCTCTACAAGGCCGGGCTCGTCTGGCCGCTCGAGGCCGAAGGCGTGCGGCACTTCGCCGAGGGGCTCGAGGAGATCCTCGTCGTCGAGGAGAAGCGACAGATCGTCGAGTACCAGCTGAAGGAGCAGCTCTACAACTGGCGCGAGGACGTGCGCCCGCGCGTGATCGGGAAGTTCGACGACCGCGGCGAGTGGGGCGCGCATCACGGCAAATGGCTCCTGCCGCCGACCGCGGAGCTCGAGCCCGCGGTGATCGCGCGCGCGATCGCGGCGCGCATCGGTCGCTTCTACACCTCGAGCGGGGTGGCCGAGCGGCTCGCGGTCCTCGACGCGAAGGAAAGCGCGCTCGCGCGCCCGCGCTTCCCGCTGCAACGCACGCCGTGGTTCTGTCCCGGCTGCCCGCACAACGCGTCCACCAAAGTGCCCGAGGGGAGCTGCGCGCTGGGCGGCGTCGGCTGCCACCTGATGGCAGTGTGGATGGGGCGCGACACGCTCACGATCAGCCAGATGGGCGGCGAGGGCGCGAGCTGGGTCGGCACGGCGCCCTACACGGAGACGCCGCACGTGTTCGCGAACATGGGCGACGGCACGTACTTCCACTCCGGCCTGCTCGCGATCCGCGCCGCGGTCGCGGCGCAGGTGGCCATAACGTACAAGCTGCTTTACAACGACGCGGTCGCGATGACCGGTGGGCAGCCGATCGACGGGACGCTTACCGTGCCGCAGATCACCTGCCAGCTTGCCGACGAGGGGGTGGCGCGCATCGTCGTGATCGCCGACGATCCGGCGCACTACGGCCCGCGCCCGGCGTTCGCGCCGGGCGTCGAGATCCGCCCGCGCGCAGCGCTCGAGCGCACGCAGCGCGAGCTGCGCGAGGTGCCGGGCGTCACCGTGCTGATCTACGACCAGCTCTGCGCGACCGAGAAGCGGCGCCGCATCAAGCGCGGCGCGCACCCGGCGCCCGCGGTGCATGCGTTCATCAACGAGCTCGTCTGCGACGACTGCGGCGATTGCGGGGCGAAGTCCAACTGCCTCGCGCTCATCCCGGTCGACACGGCACTCGGCGAGAAGCGA
This sequence comes from uncultured beta proteobacterium, assembly GCA_963747775.1. Classification (GTDB taxonomy): domain Bacteria; phylum Pseudomonadota; class Gammaproteobacteria; order Burkholderiales; family SG8-39; genus JAGVSZ01. The sequence goes on along the minus strand of CAVVGT010000004.1, from coordinate 391,608 downwards.
CGCATCGACGCCTCGAGCTGCACCGACGACCTCGCCTGCGTGGACGGATTCTGCCCGAGCTTCGTCACGGTCGAAGGCGCCCGACGTCGGAAGCCCCCGGCTCCCGCCTGGGATGGACCGGAGCCGGCGGATCCCGAATTGCCGACGACGGCTGCGCCCTACGGCATCCTCGTCACAGGCATCGGCGGCAGCGGCGTCGTGACGATCGGCGCGCTCCTCGGCATGGCAGCGCACCTCGAGGGCAAAGGCGTCGCCGTGCTCGACCAGACGGGGCTCTCTCAGAAGGCGGGCACGGTGTACGCCCACGTGCGCATCGCGGACCGCCAGGACGCGATCCACGCCGCGCGCATCGCGACCGGCGAGGCGAACGCGCTGATCGGCGGCGACCTCGTCGCCTCCGTCGCGACCGAGGCGCTCGCGCGGCTGCGTGCCGGGCTGACGCGCGCGGTCGTCAATCGCGCGCGTCAGATCACCGGCGAGTTCGTCGCGCGGCCGGAGATGCCTTTCCCGGTCGCGGGGATGGAGGCCGAGATCCGCGCCGCGGTGGGCGTGGAAGGCGTCGAGTTCTTCGACGCTACGCGGCTCGCGACCGCCCTCTGCGGCGATGCGGTCGCGACGAACATGCTCCTCCTGGGCTATGCCTGGCAGCGCGGACTGGTGCCGCTCGCCGGCGGTTCGATCCTGCGGGCCGTCGAGCTGAACGGCACCGCCGTCGCGATGAACGCGGCGGCGTTCGCGTGGGGCCGGCGCGCCGCGAGCGACCTCGCGCGCGTCGAGCAGGCTGCCGGGTTCGCACGCCCACTGCGCGTGTCGCTCGACGACCTCGTTGCGGCCCGCGCGCGCGAGCTCGCCGACTACCAGGATGCGGCTTACGCTCGCCGCTACACCGCGCTCGTGGAAGCGGCTCGCCAGGCCGAGGGCGCGCTCGGGGGCAACGAGCGCCCTCTGACCGAGGCGGTCGCGCGGGCCTACTTCCGGCTGCTCGCCTGCAGGGACGAGTACGAGGTGGCGCGGCTGTATACCGACGGGCGTTTTCGGCAGGCCGTCGAGGACGCATTCGACGGCGACTACGTCGTGCGAGTCCACCTTGCGCCGTTCGGCGCGCCCAGCAAGAGAGCATTTGGCGGGTGGGCCTTCGGCGCGCTGCGAGCGCTCGCGCGCCTGAAGCGGCTGCGGGGCTCGGCGCTCGACCCGTTCGCGCTGAGCAGCGAGCGTCGGCTCGAGCGCGCACTGCTCGCCGAGTACGAAGCCACGATCCGAGCGCTGCTCCCGGCGCTCACGCCGGACAATCATGCGCTCGCGATCGAGATCGCCGCGCTGCCCGAGCGCATCCGCGGATTCGGCCCGGTAAAGCGCGCAGCCGCTAACGCGGCACGCGCCGATCGCGAGCGCCTTCTGGCGCGGCTGCACGCGGACGCTCCGGCGGTGCGCTGCGCCGCGTGACCCCGATGGCGCTGCCCCCGGTTCCAGCCACGGCGACCCACCTCCTCGCGGACGCGGCAGCCCGGACGCCGGAGGCCGAGGCGCTGGTCTGCGGCGACCGGCGCCTGCGCTACGCGGAGTACGCCGGTTACGTCGGTGCGCTCGCGACCGAGCTCGGCTCGCTCGGCGCCGCCGGCGAGCGCGTGGCGACGGTGTTGCCCAACTCGCTGGAAGCGTGCGTTGCCCAATTCGCGGTGCAGGCGGCCGGCGCGCAGCTCGCTCCGCTCAACCCCCTGTACACCGACCGCGAACTCGGCGAGATTCTCACCGACGCGGCCCCGCGGATCGCGATCGTGGACGAGGCGCTCGCCGACCGGGTCGGCCCGCTCGCGCGGTCCGCGGGTGCGATGGAGGTGATCGTCGTGGGCGGCTCGTCGCGCCGGCTCGATGCTGGCGCGGGGACGCTACCGGATCCGCCGGATCCCGGCGCGCTTGCACTCCTGCAGTACACCGGCGGCACGACGGGGCGGGCCAAGGGCGTCAACTTGACGCACCGCGCGATCATGACGAACGTCGCGCAGCGCGAGGCGCTGCTCCCGACGCATGGCGGCAGCGAGCGCGTGCTGTGCGTGATGCCGCTCTTCCATTCGTACGCGATGGCGATGGGCCTCTACCTCGCCGCGTACGCGCGCAGCTGCCTTGTCGTGCTGGCGCGCTATCAGCCGCACGAGGTGCTCGCCGCGATCGCGCGGGAGAGAATCACGATCTTCCCCGGTAGTCCGACCGTGTTTGTCGGGTTGATGGCGCACCCGGAGTTCCCACATACCGACTGGCGCACCGTGCACACCTGCTACTCGGGCGCCGCGCCGCTGCCCGAGGACACGCTGCGGCGTTGGCGCGACGCCGTGGGCGCGCCGGTGTACGAGGGCTACGGGCAGACCGAGGCCGGACCCGTGCTCTCGTTCAATCCCGTCGGAGGGGCGGTGAAATCCGGCTCGGTCGGCGTGCCCGTGCCGGAGACCGAGATCCAGATCGTCGACGTCGAGACCGGGACGCGCGTGCTCGGCGTCGGCGCGCGCGGCGAGATCCGCGCGCGCGGGCCGCAGCTCATGAGCGGCTACCGCAACCGTCCGCAGGAAACCGCCGAGGCGCTGCGCGGGGGCTGGCTCCACACCGGCGACATCGGCGAATTCGACGCGGACGGCTACCTCTTCATTCGCGACCGCAAGAAGGACATGGCGATCGTCGGTGGCTACAACGTGTATCCGCGCGAGGTCGACGAGGTGCTGTTCACGCATCCGGCGGTGGCCGACGCGGCGGCGGTGGGTGCGCCGGACGCGTATCGCGGCGAAGTGATCCGTGCGTTCGTGGTCCTGCGCGCTGGCGCGCGTGCGACGTCGGAGGATCTCGTCGCCCACTGCCGCGCGAACCTGGCGCCCTACAAAGTCCCGGCCTCGATCGAGTGCCTGCCGGCACTGCCGAAGACCACCGTGAGCAAGACCGACAAGCAGGCGCTCCGGGCGCGCGCTGCGCGGTGACCGACTCGCGCTCCCGATGCGGGCCGCTGTGGACCAGCGGGTTCCGGCCGTTCCTCCTGCTCGGGTTCGCGTGGGGCGCGCTGCTCCTGCCCGCTTGGATGGCGGAGTACGCGGGTGCGTGGACGGCAACGCCCGCGCTCGCCGGACCCCTGTGGCACGGCCACGAGATGCTGTTCGGGTTCGCGGTCGCCATCGTGGCCGCCGTGCTGCTGACCGCCATTCCGGGCTGGGCGCTCACCGACGAGATTGCCGGCGCGCGGCTCGTCCTCCTTGCAGGCCTCTGGCTCGCGGGCCGGATCGCGATGTTCGCGTGGGGCGCGCTGGCGCCATGGGTCAGCGCCACGGCGGATTCGGCGTTCCTTCCAGCGCTCGCACTGTTGCTCGCGCCAAGCGTGCTGCGCGCGCGCCGTAAGGGGTTCGTGGCGCCGCTCGCGATCCTCTTGGTGCTCGCGGCGGCGAACGTGACTTTCCATGTTGCAGCCGCCGCGGGCGAGATGCGCGGGGTCGCACGCGCGCTCGAAGCCGGGCTCCTGCTGATCATGCTGCTCTACGCGCTCGCGGGCGGGCTGCTGATCCCGGTCTTCACCCGGAGCCGCGTTCCGGCGGTCACGTTCAACCTCCCGGTCGACGTGCTTGCGGCCGCGAGCGTTGCCGCATTTGCGGTCGCGGAGTTTCTGGAGGTGCCGCTCGCCGCGCGCGGAATCCTGGCGGGCGTGGCCGCTGCGGCCAACGCGGTACGCCTTGTCCGCTGGCGGGGCTGGAGGGTGCTCGACGACCCGTTGCTCTGGACCCTGCACCTCGGTTACGCGTGGCTCGTCGCCGCGCTCGCGCTGCGCGCCGCGGCTGCGCTCGGCGGGCCCGTGCCGGAGCTCGCATGGATGCACGCGTTCACGGTCGGCGCACTGGGCATCACCATCCTCGGACTGGCGACGCGCATGGTGCTGCGCCACACCGGCCGGCCGTTCGACGTGCCGTCGGCGATGGTGGTGGCGTATCTGATGATGGTCGGCGCGGCGGCCCTGCGCGTCGCCACTGCGTTTGCGCCGAGCGTCGGGCTGCTCGTTGCGTCGGGGCTGTTGTGGAGCGGGGCGCTCGCGGTCTATCTCGCGTGCTTCGCTCGGTTCCTCGTCACGGCCAGCCTGCCGCGCGAAGCGCCGGGCTGATCAGGCGGCGCGCGGCTCCGCCGCACGCTCCCGTTCGAGCAGCTTGAGCATCGTGCCGATCGTGATCGAGCGGAACGTCGCTTTCGCGATCTCGTCGATCTCGCCGAGCACGCGGGCCAGCGCGCGGCCGACCTCGGTCGCCGGGTCCGCGCCGCCTGCCTCGGGCGAGCGGGCGCTGATGTCCTCGAACAGCTCGATTATGTCGAGCAGGGTGAGGCGCTTCGCGTTGCCGACGAAGCGATAGCCGCCGCCCGCGCCGCGCGTGGCCTCGAAGATTCCGGCGCGACCGAGCTCGCGCAGCACCTTTGCGAGATGGTGGATCGAGACGCCGTACTTCTCGGCGATGTCGGATGCCGAGACCTGGCGTTCGGGGTGACCGGCCGCCTCGAGGACGCTCACCAGAGCGAGGCTGGTGGCGGTCTGGAGCTTCATTGCGGCGCGCCCTCGAGATCCAGCTCGAGCGGGATGAACGGGGCGGCCGTCATCCCCTGGCTGCGGAAGAACGACAGCACGAGGTTGTTGTCGCGGGCGAGCAAGGTGCGCACCTTCGTCACGCCCGCGCGCCGGAACGCGGCGACGATCGCCTCGAGGAGCCGAGTGCCGATCCCGCCCAGGCGCGCGTTCGGGCGCACGTTGAGCCCGAACACCCACCCGCACGGGGGCGAGCCGAACTCCCAGTCGCGCACCTCGCCGATGACGAAGCCCTGGATCTCGCCCTCGGCGTCGCCGACCAGGAAGAAGCGCTGCTGCCGCCCGCGTGTGCCGTACCGATGGAACAGCTCGTACCAGTAGTCGGGCTTGGCGAGCCCGGTGACCGCGGCATCGAGGGCGATGATCGCGTCCAGGTCGCGCACCTCGACCGGGCGGACCGCGAGCGTGACTTCCACGGTACTGCTGCTCGGGCTGGAAACCGACATTTCGGCACCAGTTTACCAGTTTCGGTCGGAAGTGCCGTCCCGACAACCAGATAGCCTTCGACTTGACGTCCCGGGTTGACGTGGAGACGCAATTTAGGTATTTTCGTACCAAATTACGACAAGGCCCATCCGGGCCATCCAGGAGCCGTGTCCACTGCGGGTGTTCGCACTCGCGCGAGTCCTCGAGGAGGGACCATGGCCGTCACTGCATCCGCCGCCCAGCTCAAGGTGCGCCGCCTCGCGCCGCGCGACCTCGACGCCGTCGTCGCGATCGACGCGAGCCTCGCGGGCCGTTCGCGCCGCTTCTACTTCGAGCGCCGGCTCAAGGCCGCGCAGAAGCAGCCCGACGTGCACGTCCAGTTTGCGGTCGACGATGTGGGCGCGCTTGCCGGCTACGTCCTCGCGCGCAAGCTCGCGGGCGAGTTCGGCCGCACCGAGCCGGCGCTGCGGCTGGAGGTCATCGGCGTGCGGCCCGACGAGCGCGGACACGGGATCGGCATGCAGCTGCTCGGCGCGCTCGAGGCCGAGGCCCGCCAGGGCGCCATGACATCGCTCCGCACCAGCGCGTCGTGGCGTGATCACGGCATCCTGCGCTTCTTCGACCATGCGGGCTTCGAGCTCGCGCCGAACCAGATCCTCGAGTGCACGGTGCACGCCGGCCGGCTCGGGGCGGAGCACGAGCGGGGCGTCGCCGCGCCCGAGCACAACCACTTTTCCGCCGAGGTCGACTATAGTGCCGACCGCGCGAACGACTTCGAGACGCTCGCGCGCGACCGCGTGGACGTCCGCTCGCTAGCCTCCGGCGACCTCGCCGATCTCGTTCGCATCGACCGCCACCTGATGGGGCGCGAACGGCGCGCCTACATCGAGGGGCTGGTGGCGGAAGCGCTCGACGACTCGGCGGTGCGCGTCTCGCTGACCGCACGCGTCGACGGCATCGTGGCCGGCTTCGCGACGGCGCGCACCGACTTCGGCGACTTCGGCCGCAGCGAGCCGGTCGCGGTGCTCGACACGATCGGCATCGATCCGGACTACGCGCACCACCACGTCGCCACGGCGCTCCTCTCGCAGCTGTTCGTGAACCTCGAGGCGCTGCGCATCGAGCGCGTCGAGACGCTCGTGCGTCGCGAGAACTTCGACCTGCTCGGGTTCCTCTACTCGATCGGGTTCCGGCAGTCCCAGCGCCTCGGGTTCATGCGGCCGGTGCTCTGAGCCGCGCTGCGAGCAATGCCCGTCCCCGTGCGCCGCGGTTGACACCGCTGCCGCGTGACGCCTAGATTAGCGGCGTACGCACCCCCGCCGCCCCGATGCGCCCGCTCGATCGCCGCTGCGCCATCTGGCTGCACCCTGGTCGGCCCTCGGCCGTGCTGCGGTCTGCGATCGCCCCGCTCGCGGCGCATCTCGCCGGGGCGACCAGCCGATGACGCTGCCCGAACGTCTCGGCAAGTACGAGGTCGTGGAGGCCCTCGGGGAGAGCGCCAACGCGGAGCTCTTTGGCGCATTCGACCCGGACGTCAATCGCGTGGTCGCAGTAAAGACGATCCGCAAGGATCTTGCCCAGCTCGACGGTCGCGCCGCCAGGGCGCTTGCTCGCTGGCGGAACGAGTCGCGTCTCGCCGGGCGGCTCTCACACCCCGGCATCGTCGGGGTCTACGACTACGGCGAGTCGGGATCGGTCGCCTACCTCGCGGTGGAGTTCGTGCAGGGGCATCGCCTCAGCGACTATCTCGACCGCGGCATTCGGTTCGGCGAGGCGGACGCGGTCAGCGTCGTCGCTCAGGTCTTGGACGCGCTGGGGCACGCGCACGAGCACGGCGTACGCCACGGCGCCGTCAACCCGGCGAGCATCCTCGTCACGCGGAGCGGCGACGCCAAGGTCGCCGATTTCGGCTGCGCGCCAACCGAGGACGGCGGCAGCCAGGAGCTCGACGAGGAGACGCGCGTACCCGGATACATCGCGCCCGAGGAGTACGCTCGTGAGGGAATCAGCGCGCGCGCCGACCTCTTCGCCGCCGGAGCTGTGTTCTTCCGGGTGATCACGGGTCGGCCGGCTTATCCCGGATCGGCGGAGCAGGTCGCGTACCGCGTGAGCCGCGGCAGCACGCCGCAGCCGTCGCAGGCGGATCCCGGGCGAGGATGGGAGCGGTACGACGAGGTCGTAAGCCGTGCGCTGGCCAGGGATCCCGCCAAGCGCTTCCCGACGGCCAGCGAGTTCCGGCAAGCGCTCCTCGACGCGTACGGTGCGCCGTTAGCGGCGGTATCGGCGGACGTTCTCATCAAGGAACCGTCGCCGCCCTGCAACCTCTTCGAACCGGGCGATCCGCCGCCGCACCCGCAAAGGGCGCCCGGGCGCGTTGCGCTCGAGGAGGCGCAGCTCCGGACCGACCTCATCGAAGATCCGGTCGCCTTGCACACGGATCCCGCCGACGGGCGCTGGCGCGTCGCCCTCGTTGCGGCGGTCGTCGTGATCGCGCTCGCGGTCGTCGCTGGGCTCGCGAACTGGACCGCGCCCGAACTCGATCCGCGCAGCTCGAGATCCGACCGCGCCCCGGCGCTGGTTCCGGACACGAGGACGGCGAGGCCGGCGCCTGTGACCGAGCGCGAGGCCGGGCCCGACACATCGGGCCGAGACGGGCCGCGCGCGCCGGTCGCCGGAGCGACCTCCGGGGGCATCGGCGCAGTCGCGCAAGCCGATCGCCGCACGGTGGAGAGCAGTGCCCCGACCGGGCGACCGGTGTCGCCTGCGGAAGCGCTATCCGTGCCGCCTGCGCCCGCTGCGAATGATCCGCCGAGCGTGCAAAACGTCATCCCGGCGGAGCGGAAGGCCGCCGCCGTGCCGGGGCCCCAGGCATCCGCGACGCCCGCCGCCGAACCGGTGCCGCCGGAAGCACCGACCGGCTTCTGGCGGGACCAGGCGATCTCGTTCCAGGTCGCGACGAGATTGGGTTTCAATCGCAATCTCTACCGCAGCCAGATTCAGGTGGAATCCGTGGGTGGCGTCGTGACGCTGCGCGGTCACGTGCCATCGCGCGAGCAGGTCGCGCAAGCGATTGCCGTGGCACGCGACGTGTATGGCGTTCGCGAGGTGCGCAGCGAGCTGCGCCTGGGCGCACCCGATTACGTGTTTCCGGACCCCGCGATCAGCCTGCCGTAGATCCGTGCCCAGAGCTTCCTTGACAGGGGTTTGGGCACCCGCCTAGATTGGGCGGCCGGCGGCGTGGGAGGCCGCCCCGATGCTCCCTCTGTTTCAACCGCGTCTGCGCTGCGGCGCATCCGCCTGTCCATGACCTCGCCCGAACGGCTCGGGAAGTACGAGATCGTCGAGGTGCTCGGGAAGGGCGCGATGGGCGTCGTCTACCGGGCGTTCGACCCGGACATCCACCGCACCGTCGCGATCAAGACTATTCGCAAGGAGCTGGTCGACGACCAGGAGCGGGCGGCGATGATGTTCGCGCGCTTCAAGAACGAGGCGCGCGCCGCGGGCCGCCTCTCGCACCCCGGCATCGTCGCCGTCCACGACTACGGCGACACGGGCGACCGGACATTTATCGCCATGGAGTTCGTGCAGGGCATGAGCCTGCGCGACTACTTCAACCGCGGAACGCGCTTCCAGGAGCACGACATCGTCAGCATCATGGCGCAGCTGCTGGAGGCGCTGCAGCACGCGCACGAGCAGGGCGTCTGGCATCGCGACATCAAGCCGGCGAACCTGATCGTGATGAACAGCGGGCGCGTGAAGATCGCGGACTTCGGCATCGCGAAGGTCGACACGTCTCAGCTCACGCAGACCGGACTGGTGATGGGCTCGCCCGGCTACATGGCTCCGGAGCAGTACTCGGGCGGCGCGGTCGACTGGCGTGCGGATCTCTTTGCGGCGGGCGTCGTGATGTACCAGCTGCTGACCGGCGTGCGCGCGTTCTCGGGAACCACGGAGCAGATGGCCTACAAGGTCTGTCACGTGACGCCGCCGTCGGTGTCGGAGGCGGACCCGGGCCGCGGCTGGGAGCGCTACGACCCGGTGCTCGTGCGCGCGCTCGCGAAGGATCCCGATGCGCGCTTCCAGACCGCCGAGTCGTTCCGCGCCGCGATCCTCGAGGCGTATGCCGCACCGGTGAGCCCGACGATTTCGGAGGAGACAATCATCGCGGAGGCAACGCGCCCGGTCCGCGTGTTCGAGCCGAGCAGTCCGTCGGCGCGCACGTCCCCCGACCAGACGCCGCCGCCGCTCGTGCGGCCGATCTCCGCAGCGCCCAAGATGGCCGCCCCGCCTGCCCGGCGCTGGTGGCCGATCTTCGCGGGTGCAGCCGCCGCGGTCGTCGCGCTCGCCGCAGTGGTCGGGGTCGCGCGGCGCGGGACGCCGGAACCCGTCGCCTCGGTGGCGAAACCGACTGCGAAGGCCGAGCAGCCGCCACGCGTGGCGAAGGCGGTCGAGTCGGCGCCCGCGCCGATGGTGGAGCGTCCCGCGCCGTCGCCCGAGCCCCCGAAGGCCGCGAAGGCGGCGCCAGCGCCGGCTGAACACAACGCGCCGGCGAAGCGGGCGGCGACCGCGCCCGAGCGCACCGCGGCGATCACGCCTGCTCCCGCCCGCGCATCTGCGCCCGCACCGAAGGCCGAGCCGCCGCGTCAGGAGGAGCCGCCGACGGGCTACTGGCGCGACCAGGGAATCACCACCAAGGTCGCCGGCAAGCTGCAGTTCAACCGGAAGCTCTGGCGCACCGGCATCCAGGTCGAAACCAAGGAAGGCGTTGTCACCCTGCGCGGCAACGTCCCGACGCAGGACCTCATCAACGAGGCAGTGAAGATCACCAGGGAAATCTACGGCGTTCGCGCCGTTCGCAACGAACTCAAGATCGGCCAGCCGGACTATTCGTCGTCCCCCGGCTCGGGCGGCTGACCCGCAACCCATTCGCACTCAAACACGGAGAGTCACGATGTATAAGCTCAAAGCCGCCGAGTGGCGCCCCCAGCACTTCAACTGGCAAGTGAAGGATCGCGTCGCCACGATCACGCTCAACCGGCCCGAGCGGAAGAACCCGCTCACGTTCGACAGCTACGCCGAGCTGCGCGACACGTTCCACAAGCTGCAGTACGCCGAGGACGTGCGCGTCGTGGTGTTCACCGGCGAAGGCGGCAACTTCTGCTCCGGCGGCGACGTGCACGAGATCATCGGGCCGCTCATCAAGATGGAGATGGACGAGCTGCTCTACTTCACGCGCATGACCGGGAACCTGGTGAAGGAGATGCGCAATTGCCCGCAGCCGGTGATCGCCGCGGTCGACGGCATCAGCGCCGGCGCCGGCGCGATCATTCCGATGGCCTCCGACATGCGCTACGCGACGCCCGAGTGCAAGACGGCGTTCCTGTTCGTGCGCGTCGGGCTCGCCGGGTGCGACATGGCGGCGTGCGCGATCCTGCCGCGCATCATCGGCCAGGGACGCGCCTCCGAGCTCCTGTACACCGGGCGCTCGATGAGCGCGGAGGAAGGTCTCGCCTGGGGCTACTTCAACGAGATCGTGCCGAGGGACCGGCTCCTCGCGCGCGCGCAGGAGATGGCGCTCTCGCTCGCCAACGGTCCGGCGTTCGCGCACGCGATGACGAAGAAGTGCCTGCACCAGGAGTGGAGCATGACCATCGAGCAGGCGCTCGAGACCGAAGCCGAGGCGCAGGCGATCTGCATGCAGACCAAGGACTACGAGCGCGCCTACAACGCGTTCGTCAAGAAGGAGAAGCCGAAGTTCGAGGGTAACTGAGCGGCGCCGCGCGGCGCGCTACTGCGCCACGACCAGCGCGGTGAGGCGGTCGGGGTCGGCGAGCAGCTCGGCGCTCGGGCCGCGGTGCACGATGCGGCCGCGGCTCAGCACGATCGCGCTGTCGGTGACCTCGAGCGCGAGCTTCGCCGACTGCTCGACCAGGATCACGGTCAGCGCCTCGTCGCGGATCAGCCGCTCCATCGCCTTCAGCAGCATCTCCACGATGATCGGCGCGAGGCCCTCAAGCGGCTCATCCATCAGCAGCAGCGCGGGATTCCCCATCAGCGCCCGGCCGATCGCGAGCATCTGCTGCTCGCCGCCGGAGATTTGGTTGCCGCGGTGCGCGCGCCGCTCCGCGAGGCGCGGGAAGAGATCGTAGACGCGCGCGAGGTCCCAGCGCCCGGCGCGCGCGGCGACGGTCAGGTTCTCCTCCACCGAGAGCGACGGAAAGATGTCGCGCGCCTGCGGCACGTAGCCGATGCCGAGCCGGTTGCGCGCATGCGTCGGCAGCCCGGTGACCGGCGCGCCGCGGTACTCGATCGCGCCGGCGTGGAAGGTCGTGAGGCCCATCACGGTGGCGAGCAGCGTGGTCTTGCCGACGCCGTTGCGGCCCAGCACCGCGAGCGCGCCGCGCTCGGGCAGGGCGAACGCGACGTCCTCGAGCACGACCGTCTCGCCGTAGCCGGCGCGCACGCCCTCGAGCCGAAGCGCTTCAGCCATGATGGCGCTCGCCGAGATACACCTCGTGCACGCGCCGGTCGGCCGCGATCTCCGCCGGCGTGCCCTCGCACAGCACCTCGCCCTGCACCAGCACCGTGATCCGCTTCGCGAAGCGGAACACCACGTCCATGTCGTGCTCGATGATCAGGATCGCGATGTCCCCGGGCAGGCCGTCGAGGACCTCGAGGATGCGCTCGGACTCCAGCGACGGCACGCCGGCTGCGGGCTCGTCGAGCAGCAGCACCTTCGGCCTGAGGCCGAGCGCAATCAGGATCTCGACCAGGCGTTGCTTGCCGTACGGTAGGTCGAGCACGCGCACGCCCGCATCTTCCACGAGCCCGAGGCGCGCGAGCAGCTCCATCGCCTCGTCCCGCACTTCCCGGTAGGCGCTCGCCGCGCGCCACATCCGGCCGGCGATCCCGAGGCGCTCGGCGACCCCGAGCGCGACGTTGTCCAGCACCGACATGTCGCGGAACAGGGTGTTGATCTGGAACGTGCGACCCAGGCCCCGCTTGACGCGTGCTTCCGGGGCGAGGCCGGTGACGTCGTCCCCGCCGAGCAGGATCTTTCCCGAGGAGGGCGGGAGCCGGCCGGTGAGCATGTTCACGAAGGTCGTCTTGCCGGCGCCGTTCGGCCCGATCAGGGCGTGGCGGGCGCCCGGCGCGAGGCGGAACTCGATGTTGGCCGCGACCGTGAGGCCGCCGAAGTTCTTGCACAGGCCGCGGGTCTCGAGCGCGAAGCCGCTCATGCGCGCGCTCTCCGCAGCCGCTGGAGCGCCCGGTCGAGCAGGCCGAGGATGCCGCCGCGCGCGAACATGACGATGAGGATCAGCAGGATGCCGATGCCGAGATACCAGTACTCCGGTGTCTGCTTGGCGAGATAGTCCTTGGCCACGATGTAGACACCCGGTCCGACGAACGCGCCGTAGATGCGCCGCACCCCGCCGAGCACCAGCATCACGAGGATCTCGCCGGACAGCTCGACGCCGAGGACCGAAAGTCCGGCGAACTGCGTGGTCTGCGTGAGCAGGGCACCCGCAGTGCCGGCGAGCGACGTGGAGATCGTGTAGGCCGCCAGGCGTCGCCGGTAGACCGGCGCGCCGATCGCGTGCATGCGAACGTCGTTCTCGCGCGTGCCCGCGAGCGCCACGCCGAACGGGGAGTGCACGATGGTGCGCACCAGCCACCAGCAGGCCGCCACGACGACAAGGCAATACAGGAAGGCCACCTTGCCGAACATGTCGAAGCGGAACATTCCGAGGATCGGCTGGATCGGGACGCTATGCAGGCCGTCGGTGCCGCCGGTCACGGTGGTCCACTTGTTCGCGACCTCGAAGAGGATCGAGGTGATGGCGAGCGTGAGCATCAGCAGCGCGAGCCCGTGCGTGCGCAGGATCACCGCGCCCGTCGCGAGGCCGAGCAGGCCGGCCGCGATCGCTGCCACTGCCAGGCCGAGCAGCGGATCGCCGCTCATCCGGATCGCGAACACCCCGGCGACGTACGCGCCGAAGCCGAAGTACGCGGAGTGCCCGAGGGTCACGATGCCGCCGTAGCCGAGGATGAGGTCGAGCGACAGCGCGAAGAGAATCATGATCAGGACGTAGCCGCCGAGCGGCAGGTACGTCGGTGCGAAGAAGTAGAGCGCGGCCGCGAGGAGCCACGGCGCGAGCTCGATCCAGCGCAGGCGCGCCGAGCCTGCGTACCCGATTGCGGCGGCGGACGATCCGGTCATTGCGCGCGCCCCAGCAGGCCCTGCGGCCGCCACAGCAGCAGGGCCATAGTTGCGACGAAGATGAAGAACGCGCCGAATTCCGGGACCCAGTACTTGCAGGCGGTGTCGCCGATCCCGATGAAGAGGGCACCGAGGAACGGCCCGCGGAGCGTGCCCAGTCCGCCGATTGCGACCACGACCAGGAAGTAGACGAGCTGCTCGAACGGGTAGGTCGGCGATATTGCGATCAGGTCCGCACCCAGCGCGCCGCCGAATGCGGCGAGCCCGCTCCCCAGGGCGAAGGTGAGCGTGAAGAGGACGCCCGTGTTGATGCCGACCGCCTGCGCCATTGCGCGGTTGTCGACCGCGGCGCGCACCATCGCGCCCCAGCGGGTGCGCTCGACCCCGAACCACAGGACCGCGGTGAGCGCTGCGCTCACGACGATCACCACGACGCGATACGTCGGAAACGAGCGGCCGAAGATCTCGGTCTGGCCCTTCATGTACTCGGGCAGGGGCGCCGCGAGCGGGAGCGTCCCGTAGGCGAGCCGCGCGAGCGCGACCGCGACGAAGATCAGGCCGATCGTGAACAGCACCTGCTCGAGCTCGCCGGCCTTGTACAGCCGGGCGTAGAGCAACCGCTCGAGGACCATGCTGCCGAGCGCCACCAGGATGCACGCGACGACCAGTGCCGGCAGCCATGGCAACCCGAAGCGGTCCATCACGGTGACCATCAGGTAGCCCCCCGCCATCGCGAACACGCCGTGGGCGAGGTTCACGAAGCCCATCAGGCCCATCGTGACCGACAGGCCCACCGAGATCGCGTACAGGATCATCCCGTACGCGAGCCCGTGAAAGGCGATGCTGAAGAGGCTGGCGAGAAAGGCGTCCACGGCGGGCACGCGTCGTCCGGATAAACAAAGCCCCCGCTTGCCGGCGGGGGCCGTGCCACCAGCGGACCGGCGCTGTTACTTCTGGGTGAACTCCTTCCAGGGATCTTTCACCATCGGAATCGTCTCGAGCTCGACGTTCTTCATGATGCCACCGACCTTCCTGGTCTCGCGGACATACTCGTTCTGCACGATGTCTCGCGTGCGCGGATCGATCTCGATCGGGCCCCGCGGGCTGTTCGGATTCTTCCAGCCGCGCAGCAGCAGCATCGTCTTGTCCGGATCGACCTTGCCGCCCTGCGCGCGCACGACGTCGCAGATCGCCTGCATGCCGTCCCACGCGCCGACAGAAATGAAGTTCGGCCACGCCTTCGGGCCGTACTCCTTCTGGTAGGCCTCGACGAACGCTTTGTTCGCCGGCCGGTCGCCCGCCGCCGAGTAGTGGAACATGGTGAGCACGCCGATCGGCACGTCGCCCATGTTCGGAAGCTCCTCGTCGGTGACGATGTCACCGGGACCGATGAGCTTGATTCCGGCCTGCGCCAGGCCGAGGTCGCCGAACCCCTTGATGAGCGCGGTGGCATTCTTGCCGGCCGGAACGAACACGAAGAGCGCGTCGGGCTTCGCGTCCTTCACCCGCTGGAGGAACGGCGCGAAGTCGGTGGTCGGTGGCGGCATGCGGACCGTGCCCACGACTTTCCCGCCAGCGGCCGTGAACGCGCGCGTGAAGGCCTCCTGCGCGTCGTGGCCCGGCCCGAAGTCCGCGACGGCGACGTATGCCGTCTTGAAGCGTTTCGCCGCCCAAGTGCCCATTGGGTAGCTCGACTGCCACAGGGTGAACGAGGTGCGCGCGATGTACGGCGAGCGTTCGGTGATCATTGCCGTGCCGGCGTTCATGATGACGAACGGCACCTTCGCCTCGGTGACGAGCGGAGCAATGGACAGCGCGTTCGGGGTCCAGACCACGCCGGTGATCATCTGCACCTTGTCGCGCACGATCAGCTCCTGCGCGAGGCGCTTGGCGGTCTCCGGGTTGATGCCCGTGTCGTCGCGCTTGATGATCTCGAGGTTCACGCCGGGCGGCAGCTTGCACTGGCCCGACTTCATGAAGAGATTGATCGCCTTCTCGATCTGGTCTCCGTTCGAGGCCATTGCGCCGGAATAGGTGTTGATCAATCCGATCTTCACGGTTTGCGCGGTTGCCGGAACCGCGACCGCCATTGCAGCGCACAACGCGGTCGCGACGGTCAGAACTGCACGTCTTTTGGTGGTCATTTCTCTTCCTCCTCCGGGGGCTTGCGAGAGGCGGACTATAACAAGCGAAGGGGCGCGCGGGCTAGGGAATGCCCGATCGGAGACCACGGGATTTCGCGAGGTCGCGGAACTCGACGCGCGGACCGCAGTGGAGAAGGCTTACTGCAATGCGCTCGCGATTCCGTCCGCCTGCGGAGGGCCGTCGGAGCCGCGTCAGGACCGTCCGCGAGGCGATGACTGGCGATGCGGCGCGAACCTGGAGCGCAGCGCTCAGCCGACCATCGTCAGCCCGCCGCTCACGCTGAGCACCTGCCCGGTGATATAGCCGGCGTGATCACTGGCGAAAAAGACAATCGCGTCGGCGACCTCGGCGGGCGTGCCGAAACGCCGCATCGGGATCGCCTTCACGAACGCGTCGCGGAACTTGTCGGGCACCGCGGCGAGCAGCGGGGTGTCGGTCGGGCCCGGACAGACGCAGTTGACGGTGACGCCGCAGCGCGCCGCCTCGCGCGCGAGGCCCTTGGTGAAGCCGATGAGCCCCGCCTTTGCGCCGGAGTACACGGTCTCTCCCAGGCTGCCGACGCGTCCCGCGTCGCTCGACACGTTCACGATCCTGCCCGCGCGGCGCTCCAGCATCTGCGGAAGCAGAAGTCGCGTGAGCCGCATCGGTCCCACGAAGTTCAGGCTGATCACCTTGTCCCAGAACGCGTCGTCGGTCTCCAGGAACGGCGTCGTCTTGCCCCATCCGGCGCCGTTCACCAGCACGTCGACCCGGCTGAAGCGCTCGAGCACGGCGGCGGCGAACCGCTTGATCGAGTCGGCGTCGGTGAGATCGAGCGCGAAGTACTCGGCCTCCTGGCCGCGGGCGCGGATCGCCGCAGCGGCCGCCTCGCCCGCCTCGCTCGCGATGTCGGCGACACACACCTTCGCGCCGCCCGCGGCGAACGTTTCGGCGGCGGCCCGGTTGATGCCGGAGGCGGCGCCGGTGACGACGACGATCTTGTCGGTGAAGTTCATGGCAGCTCCTCGGAAATCGGATGACGGCGATGCGAGTCCATGCCGCCGAGCATCCGCCCCTCCGTGGCGACCGTCTTTAGCCTGGCTCAAGTGCCCTTCATCTAGTGGTGGGGTCGATCCCACGAAAGCCCGTTTAAGGCCCGTTTGGGCGGTGGCGCCGACTGCGGTGGCGACTCCGGCTCATTCTGGTGCGACCCCGACAGTGGGCAATGGCCCAACATCCATCCCACGCACGGTGTGGGTTGACATCCACCCTAGACGGGCCTCAAATCATGGCGGCGTAGGACGCAACCGGAGGAGGCATGGAGGCCGAGCGGCTGCTGCGCGAGATCACGGACTACTGCCGCAAGACGGGGGTCGCCGAGTCCACCTTCGGGCGCCTCGCGGTGAACGACGGCAAGTTCGTAAACCGCCTGCGCGAAGGCGGGCGGA
Organism: uncultured beta proteobacterium; assembly: GCA_963747775.1. Classification (GTDB taxonomy): domain Bacteria; phylum Pseudomonadota; class Gammaproteobacteria; order Burkholderiales; family SG8-39; genus JAGVSZ01. The sequence goes on along the minus strand of CAVVGT010000004.1, from coordinate 374,795 downwards.
TCACCACCAATACGTTCGACCGCGTGCGCTCCTACATCGCCGGCGGAGCCACGGACACCGTGGTCGACGCGCCGGAGCGCACCCGAGGCGCCCCGCGGCCGGTCGCCGCGTCGCGGCCGGCCGCACCGCAGGATCGCAACTTCCGCTTCTTCGACAACCGCCAGAAGTACCTGCTGTTCGTGAGCACCTGCTCGGAGAAGGCGGTGGTCGCACAGCGCGTGAAGATGGAGCTCGCGAACATCCACCCGCGCCCGCCGGCGGTGCGGATCTTCGATGCGGGCGTCGGGGACGGCACCGTGCTGACGCGCGTCATGCGCGCGATGCACCACCGCTTTGCGACGATGCCGTTCTACATCGTGGGCAAGGAGATCAGCCTCGAGGACGTGCGCCTCACGCTCGAGAAGATGCCCGATCGATTCTTCGAGCATCCCGCGACGGTTCTCGTGATGACCAATCTCTACTACCGCGAGGCGCCGTGGCTCGTCCCGGGCTCCCTCACCGCCGCCTCCGGGCTCGCCTGGCACGAGCTCGCCCTGAGCGGCACGACCGGGCACGAGTTCGAGGAGCAGATCACCGCCCTCGCGCCGTTCCTCGCCGAGCACTGGCGCGCGCACGTGAGCCCGACGAGCGGCAACCCGGTCTACGAGCGTCCCGCCGTCCTCGTCATCTACCGCGAGGACCATCGCTTCCTGCTCGACCCCATCATCCCGCGCCGCGGGGGGACCGCGGCCGACTACGACCTCGTGATCGCGTCGCAGCCGTACCGCGCGCGGGCGCCGCTCGACTTCAAGGCCGCGCGCGTGATCGCGCCGCTCGCGAAGAGCCTCGGGCGCGGCGGGCGCCTCCTCGCGATCCACTCGCACGGCCACGACCCGGGGCTCGAGATCCTGCAGGGGATGTGGCCCGGCGAGAACCCGTTCCAGCACGACCGTCACCAGATGCTAAAGGCGGTGAAGGAGGCGCTCGGCCCGGCGGCGCGCGATCTCAACTTCAACACCTACTCCGACGCGCGCTCGCTCTTCCGATACGACATGCACACGCTGCCCACCGAGATCTCGAGCTCGATCGGCACCTCGACGCTGTTCGCGGCCTGGAACGCGGCGATCTACGTGGGCCAGGTCGAGGACGCGCGGCTCGAGGACGCGATCCGGCACGGTCGCTACCTCCAGGTGACGAGCGACGTGCTGCTCCAGCACGGCGGGCTCTGGTTCCAGGACGAGTCGTACGTGATCTCGCGGCGGCGCGACTGAACGGCGACGGGCGATGAGCGCGACCCGCGACAGCGCGACCGTCACGCGCGATCTGCACGCCGCGATCGCAGCGCTCGCGCGCGCGGCTTCCATCGAGACCTCCGCACGGAACCTGGCGGAGATCGACACCTATGCGTCGCTCGTTTCCGCGGGAACCGACGTCTACGTCGCCTCGCTGCCGGGCATGCCCTACCACCACGTCGCGAGCACCGCGCGGCGCCTGCGCCAGGTGGGCATGAACCCCGTCCCCCACGTAACACCCCGGCAGCTCGCCAGCCGCGAGGCGGCCGAAGACTTCCTCGGGCGCCTGCGCGACGATGCGCAGGTCACGCGCGCGTTGCTGGTCGCGGGCGACGGCGAGCCGGTCGGGCCCTACGCATCGAGCGCGCAGTTCCTCGAGACCGGGCTCCTCGAAGCGCACGGCATCCGCAGCGTCGGGATCGCGGGGTACCCGGAAGCGCATCCACACATCCCGGCCGCGGCGTTGGCCATCGCGCTCGACCGGAAGATCGAGGACGCGGCGCGGCGCGGGATCGATCTGTTCCTCGTGACGCAGTTCTGCTTCGAGGGCGAGGTCGTCCTCGACTGGCTCGCGCGCCTGCGCGCGCGCGGCGTCACGCTGCCGATCCGCGTGGGCGTGGCGGGACCCTCCAGCATCCGCGCGCTCCTGAATTACGGCAAGCGCTGCGGAATCGGCAACTCGATCCGGGCCGTGCGGTCGCACGCGCTCTCCCTTCCGCACCTGCTCGTCGAGCACGGTCCCGACAAGGTCGTGCGGCGCATCGGCGAAGGCGGTGCGGCGCTTGGGGTTGCGGGGCTGCACTGCTTCCCGTTTGGCGGCTTCGCGCGCAGCGCCCGCTGGCTCGCCGCGGTTGCCGCCGGACGGTTCCGAATGGGCGAGGCGGCCGTCGGATTCGATGTCCAGGCTTGAGGCGCGCTCGGGCCGGGTAACATAGGGGCCGACCCGCCGATCATTCGAGGAGGCTCCATGTCACAACGCACCATCCCGCCGTTCCGCGCCGATCACGTCGGCAGCTTCCTGCGCTCCAAGGAGCTGCTCGATGCGCGCGAGCGCCAGCGCAAGGGCGAGATCTCGCGCGCGCAACTGCGCGAGGTCGAGGACCGCGCGATCCGCGACGTCGTCCGCTTTCAGGAGGATCTCGGCCTGCAGGGCATCACCGACGGGGAGTACCGCCGCACTTACTTCCACATCGACTTCCTGGAGCAGCTCGACGGCATCGAGACCTCCGGCGGCATCCAGGTCAAGTTTCACAGCGCCGCGGGCGACGTGGACTTCGCCCCGCCGGTGCTCAAGGTGACCGGGAAGGTGCGCCACGCGAAACCAATCCAGCTCGCCGACTTCGAGTTCCTCAAGTCGGTCACGAAGCGCGTGCCGAAGGTGACGATCCCGTCGCCGACGATGCTGCACTTCCGCGGCGGGCGCGGCGCGATCAGCAAGGAGGCCTATCCCGACCTCGAGGGGTTCTTCGAGGACGTCGCCGCCGCCTACCGCGAGGAGTTGGCGCAGCTCGGTGCGGCCGGCTGCCGCTACGTGCAACTCGACGATACCAACCTCGCGTATCTGTGCGATCCGAAGCTGCGCGAGGGCGCGAAGTCGCGCGGCGATGATCCGGACGAGCTGCCTAAGCGCTACGCGCGGCTCATCAACGGCGCGATCGCGGGGCGTCCGGCGGGCATGCAGGTGTGCGTGCACCTCTGCCGCGGCAACTTCAAGAGCGCGTGGGTGGCCGAGGGCGGGTACGAGCCGGTGGCCCAATCGCTCTTCAACGACCTGCAGGTCGACGGGTACTTCCTCGAGTACGACGACGCGCGCTCGGGCGACTTCTCGCCGCTGCGGTTCGTCCCCAAGGGCAGGATCGTGGTCCTCGGGCTGGTGACCACAAAGACGAGCGAGCTCGAAACCAAGGACCAGCTCAAGCGACGCATCGACGAGGCCGCCCGGCACGTCCCGCTCGACCAGCTGTGCCTCTCCCCGCAGTGCGGGTTCTCGAGCACGGTGCACGGCAACGAGATCATGCGCGAGGCCCAGGCGGCCAAGATCCGGCTCGTGGTGGACACCGCACGCGAGGTGTGGGGCACCGCCTGAGCGCGTCCGGCGGATGATCCGGCTCGCGGCGCGCGAGCCCTAAACGGAAGGCGCGTTGCGAGCCGCGCCGGCTAGCCGCAGCCGAGCTCGCTCAGCTTCTGGTCGTAGCGGCGGCGATCGTCGCGCATGCGGTCCATCTGCTGTGCCGAGGCGCCGGCGCGCATCCTGGCATCGGTCTCGCGCGCGCTCTCGCGAACTCGCGTGCATTCGCGCTCGCGCGCGGCGGCGTCGGGATCCGGGCGTACCTGCTGGGACGCGTCGGCGCTCGTGACGACAACGCCCTCTCTCCCGCCGGCCGCGGGTGCGGGCGCGGCGGTCGCCGTCCGGACGGGACCCTGCGCGGCGGCGATCTGCGTGCCTTGCTCGACCTCCGTGACCGTCCCGCCCTCGAACTTGATCGTGAAGCTGGTTTTCTGGCCTTTCGGCGGCTTGCGATAGGCCCAGTACTGCGCCTGGCCCATCCGCGTCGTGACGGTGCGGACCTCGTCGGGCTCGCCGAACATGGCTTTGACCTCGTCCGGTTTCATCCCCGGCTCTACCGGACCGCCTTCGCGCGGCTTCGCGCTGCGCGTGCCGGGCACCGAAGCGGAGGCCGTCGACGGCGGCCGGTCGCCGTAATGGACTTTGCCTTTCTCGTCCACCCAGCGGTACGCCTGGGCGACCGCGGCCGTGCTCGCCGCAGCGAGAGCAAGCGCCAATGCCAGTGACCTCATCTTCCCCTCCGACGGTCGGGCCGCGAGGCGCCACTATGCGGGGCGCCGCGGCCCCCGGGCAATCGCGCGCGGAGGGAACGTCAGGAATAGTTCACTGCGGCAGCGGGCCGGACGGCCGCACCGTCGTCGCGGCGTGGCGTCCGTCACGACCGCGCCCCGGCGGGGCGCGTCGGAACGGCGTCACCCGTGCAGCGAGTTGTACTTCTCGACGAGCTGCTCGGGGGTCTCGGCGAAGTCGGGGTTCGGCACGATGCAGTCGGCCGGGCAGACGAGCATGCACTGCGGCTCGTCGTGGGCCCCGACGCACTCGGTGCACTTCGCCGGGTCGATCACGTAGTAGGGGCTCCCCACGCTGATCGCCTCGTTGGGGCACACCGGCTTGCAGGCGTCACAGGCGGTGCAGCTGTCGTTGATGAGCAGTGCCATTTTCCTCTCTCTCCTAGTCCTAGGCTGCCTTGCGCTCGTCCAGCGCCTTGAGCTTCTCGTGCCGGAATGCGCCCCACAGCGCGGCGCCGATCGCGCCGGCGAAGATCGAATCGGGGTGGCTCACCGCCTCGACCTTGACCTTCTCCCTGGCCAGCTCCTCCTGGATTGCCGCGAGCAGGCCGGAGTCTAGCGCGAGACCGCCGGTCATGAGGGCGACGCCGTCCTTGATGCCGGTGACCTTGAGCAGCTTGACGATCCGCGACGCCATCGACAGGTGGATGCCCTTCAGGATGTCGGGGGTCGGGATGCCGCGCGAGACCATGTTGATGACGTCGGTCTCGGCGAGCACCGCGCAGATCGAGCTCACGATCTCGGGGTTCGTGGAGGTCTTCGAAAGCGGGCCGATCTCCTCGACGGCGACGCCGAGATAGCGCGCGATGTTCTCCAGGAACTGACCGGACCCCGAAGCGCACTGGCTCGTCATCTTGTACTGCAGGACCTTGCCGCGCTCGTCCACGTAGATCGCGCGGCCGTTGAGCGCGCCGATGTCGACCACCGCGTGCGCGCCGGGCCGCAGGAACACGCCCCCGCGCGCATGCGTGGTCATCGAATAGAAGTGCCCGGTCGCGAACTTCACGTTCTCGCCCTCGCCGGTCGTCGCGATGTACGCGATGTCCGACGGCGACAGCTTGGCCTCCCCGAGCACCGCGTCGAACCCCTCCCTTGCGAGCGTGAGCGGATCACGGCGGCGGATACGCTCGACGCGCTTGCCGAGCCACTCGTGCCGGTCGCCCTCGTTCCTGAACAGGACGCTCTTGACCGCGCCCGAGCCGATGTCGATGCCGACGGTGAACGTCATTGGGCCTTCTCCCGTTTTTCGATCGCCTTGCCTTCCTCGACCACCGCGCGCCAGGCGAACGTCGCGCCGCCGAGCGCCCCGGTGTAGATCGAGTCGGGATTGATATTGATGGTCATCTCGCCGTAGTTCTCGGCGATCAGCTCGCGCAGCGCTTTCACGGCCGCCTCGTTTTTCGCCACGCCCCCGGTGAAGGTGAACTCGTTGCGCACGCCGCCCGAGCGCGCAAGGATCGACATCGCCCGCAGGATGATCGCGCGGTGCAGGCCCGCCATAATGTCCTCGCGCTTGTCGCCGATCGACAGACGGTCGCGCAGCTCGGCCCCGGCGAACACCGTGCAGGTCGAATTGATCTTGATCGTCTTGGTCGACTTCATCGCCAGCGGCCCGAGCTCGTGCAGGCCGAGGTTCATCTCGTCGGCGATGTAGCCGAGGTAGCGCCCGCAGCCGGCGGCGCAGCGGTCGTTCATCTGGAAGTTCTCGACGATGCCGACCTTGTCGACCTGGATCGCTTTGGTGTCCTGCCCGCCGATGTCGAGCACGGTCGCGGTGCCCGGGTACATCACGTGCGCGCCGAGGCCGTGGCACAGGATCTCGGAGCGGATGTGCTCCTTGGAGAACGGCAGCCGCGCGCGGCCGTAGCCGGTGCCGACCACGTAGGTCTCTTCCATTTCGCGGTCGAGGATTTCCTTGATCGGGGCGAGCAGCGAGTCGGCGCGACCCGCCGTCTCGGGGAGGGACTTGAAGGTCCGGTCGAGCGCCTGCATCAGGTGCGGGCGCATCGAATTCTCGTAGACGTGGTTCTCGACCTCGATGATCGAGCGGTCGAATACGTTGAGCAGCATGTCGTAGCGCACGTCGGCTTCCTTAGCGACCTGCTCGCCGATCGCGTGGTAGCGGCTGCCGGCGATGTCGCGGAAGAAGTCGCTCTTGCGCTTCGCCCCCGGCGCGAACATCTCCGGCGCCTCGATGCGCAGGCGCTTGAACACCTCTTCCAGCGCGCCTGCGACGCCTTTTGCGTCGGCGCCGAAGCGCGGGCCCAGGCTGTTCCGCCCGCACACCTCCTCGAGGTCGGCGAGCTGCTCGAGGAACTGCTCGAGGCGGAAGTCGCGCTCGAGCTGGCCGAGGAAGGTCTCGAGTCCGCCGTTGAGGCCGCCGGCCTTCGACAGGCCCTCGCGGAACAGGTGGAAGCGCGCGTTGACGAGCGCCTCCTGCTTCGCGATCGCCGCGGCGGTGTCGTAATTGGAGCGCGAGTTGGTGATGCCGCGCCCGAGGACATTGCAGTTCTCGTCCATGACCACGCTCTTGGTGGTCGTCGAGCCGAGGTCGATGCCGATGAAGCAACGCATGGTCGGCTCCCGTCTAGTGCGCCGCAACGCGGGTGCGCTTCTGGTTGATCATCTGGAGGTAGCTCTCCAGGCGGTTCTTGACGTTCGCCGCCGAGAAGTAGCGTGGATCCACCAGATCGGTCTCGATGAACGCGGCGGGTTTGCCGGTGCGCTTCTCGACCTCGCGCAGGATCAGGAGCTGCCCGGCGGAGAAGCTGTTGCAGCTCTTGATCGAGTTGATCAGCAGCCCGTCGGCCTGGTACTCCTCGATGTACTTGCAGATCATGTCGATCCGCTGCGGGAAATTGAGGTTGGTATAGCAGCCCAGGCAGTACTCGGCGAGCGACTCGAGCGGCCGGTCGGAGTTGTGACGGAACCCGAAGTCGTAGACCCCGCCCACCTTGGCGTAGGTCGAGGCGACCACCACCGCCCCCTCGTCGTAGAACATCTTCCAGAAGTCGCGGAAGCTCGTCCAGTTGGGCGGGCCCTCGACGACCAGGCGGTACTTCTCCTCGGCGAGCTCGCCGTCCGGGGTCACCGGGCCCTTCTTCTCGCGCACGCGCGCCTCGATCTCGCCGCGCAGGGTGCGGTAGAACGTCGTTGCGTCGGGCGAGCCGCGGAACGCGGTGAAGATCGGGCCGATGTAGTAGACCGCGCCGAAGTAACCGTCGATCGGGGAGGGGCGGTTCTTCGCCGACTGCAGCACCGCGACGAGATCTTCTTCGGCTTTCTGCGATTCCTTCATGTACTCGCGCAGCCGGTCGATGTCGAACTTCACGCCGGACACCCGCTCGAGCGTGGGGATCACGTTCTCCTTGAGCTGCTTGACGACGTAGTCGCGCATGTTCGGGCTGATCTTGCCGTCGCCCTGGTAGGGCACGTGCAGCATCGTGGTCTCGCAGCCGTATTTCTGGCGGATCAGCTCGAACCACTTCATGAACGTGAAGCAGCCGGTATAGGAGAGGAGCAGCACGTCGGGCTTCGGGAGCGCCTCGCCGGTCGGGCCGACCTCGCTGTTTAGCATCATGCCGAGGTCGGACTTGACGTAGGTGCAGACGTCCTCGGAATGGCCGTCGCGCTCCGCGTCCATGATGAACTTGCCGGACTTCTTGCGCATGCCGTTCTGCAGCTGGTTCGTCTCCGGGAGGCTGCGCGCGAAGTCGAAGCACATCAGGAGCTCGTTCAAGTTGCCGGGCACGAAGGTCGCGGAGATTTTGCGACCGGTCTGATGCGCGGTCGCCAGCTCGTGGTAATTGCGATTGATGAGTTCCTTCTGGATCATCATCGCGTCCTCTTTCTGGACCTGTGGCTTGGGGGCGGCGGGCTTGGCAACTTGCGGCGTGGGGGTGCTCATGAGCGAGGCTCCTAGGCGGCGGACCACAGCTTTATCGAATCGGCGAACGTGCCGGCCTGCTCCCGGATCGGGGCCATCTGGCCGGTGTTCTCGGCGTACTTGAACGCGGTGTACGGAATCTTGTGCTTCGCGAGCACCTCCTGGAGCATCGGCCGCTCGAGAAGCGCCGGGTCGCAGAAGGAGGGTGCGGCGAAGATCACGCCCTCGGCGGCGTGCTTCTTCACCGAATCGAGGAGGAACTTGCCCTTGTCCTCCTTGCGTGCGTCGTACTTCGACGCGGTCGACGCGGAGCGGTGCAGGAAAGCCTGCGACAGCGCGAGGAGCGGATCGCCCTCGGTCGCGACGTCGTCGAGCAGCCAGCGAGTTGACGAGGATCAGGTCGTCGTCGACGATGTAGCAGCCGGCCATCTCGATCGACTTGATGAGACCGAGCGGCGGCTGCTCGCAGAACGAGCCGGTGACGACCACGCGGGCGTTGTCGCGCTTCGGACGCGGTTCGGCGTCCGCCGCGGCGATGTAGTCGCGCACGAGCAGCGTGTGTGCCTCGGGCGGCAGCACGTTGCCCGCGCGCGAGACGAGGTACACCTCGGAGGTCGGTGCCTGCCACGGTTTGGCGGACCGGTAGGCGTACAGCTCGCGCATCGCGCGGGAGTTCTCGTTGTACACGGCGATCGACTTGCGCAAGTCGTCGTCGGAGACCGGCCGCCCGGCAAGCTTGGCGAGGTCGTCGCGCAGCGACTGCATCTCGTGCACGTAGAATTCGCCGCCCACCGCGTCGCTGATATTCCTGCGGCACGTCGAAGTAGCGCACGTACTTGTCCTTGAACATGATCTGCCACATGCCGGAGAGGTTGCGGATCACGTCGCAGATCGACGGGAACAGCATGCCGTCGAGGCAGTCGAGCCGGCCGGTGAGACCGAGCTCGATGGTCGAGCGCGGGATGCGGCAGATGTAGCTCTGGTAGTAGGCGTCGCCCTGAATCACCTCGAGCTGATCGCCGCCGCCGAAGATCCCGACCGGCAACATGCCCGGCCGCATGGATGAGCTCGCGCGGCACGTACCAGGGCATGTAGCCGACCGCTTTGCGGCCGGGCACCGCGGCTTTCCACTCCTTGACCGCGTTGAAGTGCAGGTCCTCGAATAGCGCTTCGCAGCGCTGCGACGATCTGCTGTCAGCTTGGTCATTAGACGTGCTCCCACGCGGCGTTGACGCTTCGCGATAAAGGCGTTGAGGCCTTCGTTCGCGTCGCGGGTGGTCATGAGGCCTTCCAGATAGAGCTGTCTCGACGGCGGCGATCCGCCGCTTCACTTCCGGGAGCATTCCCTCGCGTGCCGCACGCACGGCGAAACCGAGCGATGCGGCGCTCTTCGGCGCGAGGTGCTGGTCGAAGTACTCGAGCGCGCCCTGCTCCGGATCGTCGTGGACGCCGTGCACCAGGCCGATCGCTTTGGCGTCCCCGGCGGTCACCGAGCGGCCGGAGAAGAGTAGATCCTCGGCTGCCGGCTGATTGACGCGGAAGGGGCAGCAGGCACGAGGCGGCCGGCGCGAACACGCCGAGCTTCATTTCGGGCTGACCGAGCTGCGCGTCTTTGGCCGCGAAGATCAGGCTGCCGGCGAGCGCGAGCTCGAGCCCGCCGCCCAGGCATTGGCCCTTCACGGCGACCAGGATCGGCCGCGGCCACTCGAGCATCGCGATAAGCAGGCCGTGCAGGCCCCGCAACATCGCGGCGCAGTGCGCGGGCAGGTGCTCTTCGACACTCGCGCCGAAACTGAAGTGCGGGCCCTCGGCGTCGATCAGCGCGGCGCGCAGTGGGCCGGGAGTGCGGTGCACGGCGAACGCGTCGGCGAGCGCGCCGATCATCGCCGCGTCGACGATGTTCGCCTTCGGCCGCGCGAGCCGCAGCCGCAGCAGCGACGCGTGACGGTCGAGGTGGACCTTGAGCGGCGAGTCGCTCATCGCTTCTTGTTCCGCGGCTGGATCGACTCGGTCAGCGCGTCGGTCCATGCGCCATCCTTGGCGAGCGCCAGGCGCAGCGCGACGAAGTCGACCTCGCGGTCGTCCTTCGTGCCCTCGTTGAACGCGGTAAACCCCGCGCGCGCCTCGGTCATCATGTTGAGCGCGAGCCAGGCGCGGTGGTTCTCCTTGTTGCGGTTCCAGGCCTCGAGCTTCGGCTTGCGCAGCTCCTCGATCGTCTTGGTCGTGCAGTCGGGGAACGTGAGGAGGAGCTTCGCGCACAGCGCCTCGATCTTCGCGTCGAGCATCGACAGGTCCACGGTGCCGCGCGCCATGACCGTCTTGCCTTCCTTCGCCGCGTCGCCGGACTTGAAGTCGCCGAACACGATGCGTCCGTACTCGTCGGCGAAGCGCTGCGTCTCGACCAGCGGGTTCGCGATGAACTTCCCGTCCACTTTCAGGGCGGGAACGATGTCGGCGAGCACGCCCCAGTGGTAGGCCTTGTGCGCGGAGAACGGCTCGCACATCACGCACGCCACCATGGCGCGGTCGGCGCCCATCACCGGCGGCAGGAAGTCGGTCGCACCGCCGATCGGGGCCGAGCCGTGCTTAGGCCCGGCCTGCCCGAACCGGGCCAGGTCCTGTGCGACCGAGAAGTCGCAGGCCATGCCGATCTCCTGGCCGCCGCCGATGCGCATGCCGTTCACGCGGCAGATCACGGGCTTGTCGCAGGCAAGGATCGCCGAGACCATGTCGTTGAAGAGCCGCATGTACTGGCGGTACTCCTGCGGACGGCCGGCGTAGTACTCGGCGTACTCCTTCGTGTTCCCGCCCGTGCAGAACGCCTTGTCGCCGACGCCGGTGAAGACCACGCAGTTGACGTCGCGCGCATTCGACGCGGCCCGGAAGGCGAGGATCACGCCCTTCACCATCTCGGTGGTGTAGGAGTTGAACTGCGACGGGTTGTCGAGCCAGATCCAGCAGTTGTAGAGACCGGAGACGATCTTGCCGTCCGGCGTCTTGGCGGGGCGCTTCTCGACCTTCAGGCCGGGGACGACGTGGCCTTCGACGAGATCGTGGTTCTTCGGCAGGGCGGCAGCGTTCATGCGGTCTTCTCCTGAATCATTGAGCCGGCACTAGCACCGCGCGACGCTTGATGTCGCGGTGGTGGACGGCCGTGAACACGCGGTTGATGTCGTCGAGCGGATGCGGCTCGACGAAGGACTTGAGCTGGACTCGGCCCTCGAGCACGAGGTCGAGCGCGGCGGGGTAGAGCTCGGGCGGGCAGCCCCAGTTGCCGAGTGCGCGCGCGTCGTACGCCATGAGGTTGGAAAGGCGGACCTCGACCTTGTCCATGGTGAAGCCGACGACGCCGAGCGTCGCGCCGTGGACGAGCAGCCCGTACGCGGTGAGCTGTCCGGCGGCGGTGCCGGAGCACTCGAAGATGAACCACTCGGTCGTCGGCAGGCCCTGCGACTTCGCGAACGCGCCGATCGCGCTCTTCAGCGCCTTGCCGTCCATCTCGCGCGCATTCAGCGTGAGCGCGGCGCCGCACTGCGCGATTGCCGCGAGCTTCTCGGCGTCGACGTCGATCGCCACGACCTTGGCGCCGAACGCGTTGGCCACCTGTACACAGTAGCCGCCGACGCCACCGGCGCCGACCACGATCGCGAGCGCCCCGGCACCGACGCCGGCGCGGGCGACCGCCTGGTACGGGGTCGTCAGCGCGTCGGCGACCACCGAGACGTCGGCGAGCACGAGCCCCGCGCGTGCGAGCCGGGCGGGATCGACGGCGCAGAGGCCGCGCTGCGGAACGACGATGTGCGAGGCGAAGCCGCCCTGGATGTCATTGCCGGGCATCTTCTGGCTGCGGCAGATGGCGGGACGCCCGCGCCGGCACGGGCCGCACTCGCCGCAGGGGATGACCGCGGGAACGATGACCGTCTTTCCGACCCAACCGCCGGCACCGTCGCCCGCGGCGACCACCGTGCCGCTGATCTCGTGGCCGAGGGCGAGCGGCAGGGGGTGATTGGTGCGGACGCCGTCGTAGAAGTAGCCGAGGTCCGTGTGGCACACGCCGCAGCCGGCCACTTGGACGACCACTTCGCCTGCCTGGGGAACTACATCGAACGCGGCGCGGACGAGCGGGGCGTTGGGCGCCGTCATCATCCAGCGGTAAGCCGCCAAAGCCATGCCTGACCCCTCCTCAAAGGGCGGCTCCTGGCGGTGCGGTGTGGCTTTTCGCCTGCCCTTGACTCCAGGCAGGGCGTTAAATTAGCATTACGGTACCAAATTACGAAAAACGAGTCAACCCAGGTCGCCAAGACCGGGTTGACCCACATCAACCCCGGGAGTCGAGCGAGGCCGAGACTGCGGTTCGGAGCGCTCGTACACGAGAGGAGATTGATGTGACGACGAAGTCCTCGTCCAAACGCACCAGTGTTTGCGTGGCGCTGTGCGGGTCGGGCGGCGCCGGCGTGATGACCGCCGGCAACCTGCTCCTCGAGGCCGCCGCGCAGGCCGGCTGGTACGGGCTGATGGTGCGCTCGAGCGGCCCGCAAATCCGCGGCGGCGAGGCGGCGGCGCTGATGCGCATCGCCACGCATCCCATCGACTGCCTGGACGACCGTTTCGACGCGCTCATCGCGGTCGACTGGCAGAACATCCACCGCTTCGCCGACGAGATCCCGCTCGACGGCGCGAGCCTGATCGTCGGCGACCCCGACCAGGGCGAGGCGCCCGAGGTCTACATCGAAGACGGGTGCGCGGACGGTCAAGCTGCCGTTGAAGCAGATGACGAAGGCGATTCCCGGCAGCTGGCCGAACATGATCGTGCTCGGGTACGCGGCCGGGCTGCTCGGGATCCCCGCCGACAAGGTCAAGGCGGTCGTCGCGAAATCGCTGAAGAAGGGCGCCGAGCAGCTGCCCGCGAGCCTACGCCGCAGTCGAGGCCGGCCGCGCGGCGGCAGCGGAGCAGGGCGACGCGCTCGCGCTCGCAGCGCCCCGCGCCCGTGACCGCCCGGCGGTGGCTCATCACCGGCAACCAGGCGGCGGGCTTCGGCGCGATCCGCGGCGGCGTGCGCTTCGTCGCGGCCTATCCGATCACGCCCGGCAACCGAGCTGCTCGAATACATGGCGCCGACGCTGCCCCAGGTCGGCGGCGTGCTGGTGCAGGCCGAGGACGAGCTCGCGTCGATCAACATGATCATCGGCGCTTCCTACGGCGGTGTGCCGGCGCTCACTGCCACGTCGGGGCCGGGCCTCTCCCTGATGACCGAGGCCCTCGGGCTCGCGGTCGCCGCCGAGATCCCGATCGTCGTCGTCGACGTGATGCGCGGCGGGCCGTCGACCGGGATTCCCGCCAAGAGCGAGCAGAGCGACGTGTCGATCGCGCTCTGGGGCCTGCACGGCGATGCGCCGCGGCTCGTGCTCGCACCGAACTCGATCCCCGACTGCCTGACCACCACGCAGTGGGCCGTGCACCTCGCCGAGGCGCTGCAGTCCCCGGCGATCGTGCTCTCGGATCAGTTCTTCGGACAAGCGCGCACCGTGACCGACCGGCCCGACGACACGGGCGTCGTCGGCGAACGGCTCGTCGCGCAGGCGGGCGCGGACGGCTACAAGCGCTATGCGGTGACCGAGTCGGGCATCTCGCCGATGGCGATCCCCGGCACGCCCGGTCTCGCGTACACGGCCGACGGCCTGGAGCACTCCGAGCGCGGCATTCCGTCGAGCGGCGTCGGGCGATCACCGCACGCAGCTCGCCAAGCGCGAGCGCAAGCTCGTCGCGCACGACTACGGCGCGCACTGGGCCGACATCGAAGGCGACGGCGACATCGCGGTCGTGACCTTCGGTTCGTGCACCGGCGCGGCGCGCGAGGCGATCGCGCGCGCGCGCGGCCGAAGGCGTCAACGCGCGCTTGGTGTCCATGCGCCTGCTCGCGCCGGCGCGGCCGAAGCTGCTCGCCGCGGCGCTCGAGGGCGTGGACCGGGTGCTGGTCGTGGAGCAGAACCACGGCGGCCAGTTCCTGCGCTACCTGCGCGCCGAGTTCGAGTTGCCGCGCGCGGTGCGGAGCTACCGGCATCCCGGCCCGCTCCCCATCCGGCCCGACGAAGTGCACCGTCAGATCATCGAATGGAGCCGCACATGAACGACCTGACCTCGGCCGCCGCACTTCAGCCCGCGGCGTTCAAGTCCGACTACAAGCCGATCTGGTGCCCGGGGTGCGGCGACTACTCGGTGCTCTCGGCCTTCACCAAGGCGTTCGCCACCATCGGCAAGAAGCCCGAGGAGGTCGCGGTGGTGTCGGGCATCGGCTGCTCGTCGCGAATCCCCGCCTACCTCACCAGCTACGGTTTCCACGGCGTGCACGGGCGCGCGCTCGCCGCCGCGACCGGGCTGAAGGTCGCCCGGCCCGACCTCACCGTGGTGGTGGCAGGCGGCGACGGCGACGGCTACTCGATCGGCGGCAATCACTTCCTGCACGCGTGCCGGCGCAACGTCGACATGACCTACGTCGTGATGGACAACCACGTCTACGGGATGACGAAGGGCCAGCCCTCGCCGACGACCGAGCCCGACTGGCAGTCGAAGCTCTCGCCGTCGGGAACCGGCCTGCGCGTGTTCCACCCGCTCGTCGTCGCACTGGCCGCGGGCGCGAACTTCGTGGCGCGCGCGTTCTCGGGCGATCCGAACGGCGTCGCGGCCATTCTCGCCGAGGCGATCCGTCACCCCGGCTTCTCGTTCGTCGAGGTGCTGAGCCCGTGCGTCACCTTCCGCCCCGAGCAGCGCAACTGGAAGCAAGCGGTCCATCCGGCGCCGGTCGAGCCGACCGACGATCCGGGGAAGGCGGCGCGGCGGATCCTGACCGACGACGGGTTCAACGTGGGCATTCTCTACCGCGGCGATCGCATGGTCTACGCGCCGCCGATGGGCAAGGGGAAGAAGAAGCCGGTCGATCTCGAAAAGGGGTTCGAGGTATGAACGCGATGAAGCAGGCCGCGCGCAAAGGCGCGGCGAAGAAGCGCGCCGTGCCGGCGCGCGGCGCGAAGCCGTCGACGGCAGCGGTGCGCAGCATGAACGAGCTGATGGCCTACGCGTACGCGCTCGAGATCGAGGCGGCGGAGCGTTACGCCGAGTTCGCCGACGCGATGGAAGCGCACAACAACCGCGAGGTCGAAGAGCTGTTCCGCAAGCTCGCCCGCATCGAGCACAAGCACGCCGAGCAGATCCTGGAGGAGATGGGTTGGACGGCCCCGCCGAAGTCGCCGATCGGCGGCTACCAGTGGCAGGGCCTGGAGGGGCCCGAGACGGCGGACTTCGCGACCCTCCACTACCTCATGCAGCCCTACCACGCGCTCGAGATCGCGCTGCATCAACGAGAAGCGCGCGTTCGAGTTCTTCTCCGGCCTCGTGCGCCGCGCGACCACCGACAAGGTGAAGCGGGCGGCCAAGGAGATGGCGGCGGAGGAGGCCGAGCACGTGCGCCTGATCGAGGACTGGATGAAGAAGGTGCCGCGGCCCGAAGCGCATTGGGACGTGGACCTCGATCCGCCGCGGTACGTCGACTGAAACTTCGGCGGAGGCCGGAATCAGGAAGGGGGACTTTGCGATGGAAGTCTTGATGCCGAAGGGCTGGGCGCCGCCGATCGGGTACGCGAACGGGATCGTGGCGAAACCGGGCCGCATCGTGTTCGTCGCGGGACAGGTGGGCTGGGACGAGCAGCAGAAGTTCCAGTCCGAGGACATCGTCCCGCAGTTCGAGCAGGCGCTGAAGAACATCGTCGCGGTGCTCGCCGAGGCGGGCGCCAGACCGGAGCACATCTGCCGGATGACCGCCTATTGCTGCGACAAGCCGGCGTACCTCGCCGCGCGGCGACAGCTCGGCAAGCTCTGGGTGCAGTACATCGGCCGGCACTTTCCGGCGATGAGCATGATCTTCGTGTCCGACCTCCTCGACAACCCGGGAAAGATCGAGCTCGAGGCGACCGCGGTCGTGCCGGCAGCGCCGGCCAAGCGCGCGGCCCGCAAGTCCCGGACGCCGCGCTCGCGGACGTTCTCCACCCGCCGCGCACCCCGCCGCTGAATCGCGTCGTAGTGCGACCGTGGGGGGACACCCGGACGCCACGACACGCCCTTGTCTTGGATCAACATCAGGGGAGCGTTTTTTAGCGTGAATCAAATCTGTGCCCGCGGTCCCTGCGGTCTACTAACGACGTACCGCACTGCACAAGAACAATGAGCCGACTCACCAGACGCCAGTTTCTGACCGCCCGTCTCACCGATGCGTCCCGTGTTGTCGATGCGACCCCGGGACTGAAGGCGGTCATCGCCGCGAACTGCCTCGCGCTGAACCGGGTGGTGTGCCGCTCGTGCGGCGAGGCGTGCGAACCCGACGCGATTCGCTTCCGGCCCGCGCTCGGCGGGGTAAGCATGCCGCAGATCGCGCTCGACGCGTGCAACGGCTGCAGCCGATGCGTCCTCGCGTGCCCGGTGCACGCGATTGCAATGCGCGAACCGAACCAGGAGGCCGCCGCATGAACATTTCGAGCGTAGTGATCCGCACGCGCCCCGAACATCTCCGCGGCGTGCGCCGGCGGCTTGCGGCTCTGCCGGGCGTGGAGCTGCACACCGAGACGCCGGACGGGCGCCTCGTCGTGACGGTCGAGGATACGAACGTGGCCACGGCCGCCGAGACCTACCTCCGCCTGCACAACATCGACGGCGTCCTCGGGGCGTCGCTCGTTTACCAGTACTCGGACGACGCACTCGACCTTCAGGAGGGGCAATCATGACGACCAACCGGCGCGACTTCATCAAGGCGAACGCGGCCGCCGCGGCCGCGGCGACGATCGGGGTGAACCTCCCGGTTGCGCCCGCAGCGGCGCAGCCGGGCCGGCAGGACATCGCCTGGGACAAGGCGCCGTGCCGCTTCTGCGGCGTGGGCTGCAGCGTGCTCGTCGGCACCAAGGACGGCCGCGTCGTCGCGACCCAGGGCGATCCCGATGCGCCGGTGAACAAGGGCCTGAACTGCATCAAGGGCTACTTCCTGTCCAAGATCATGTACGGCGAGGACCGGCTGACGACGCCGCTGCTCCGCATGCGCAACGGCAAGTTCGACAAGGAAGGCGACTTCGCGCCGATCACCTGGAAGCAGGCCTTCGACATCATGGAGGAGAAGTGGAAGGCCGCCCTCAAGGAGAAGGGACCCACCGCCGTCGGGATGTTCGGCTCGGGCCAGTGGACGATCTGGGAAGGCTACGCGGCCGCGAAGCTGTACAAGGCCGGCTTCCGCTCGAACAACCTGGATCCGAATGCGCGGCACTGCATGGCCTCCGCGGTGACGGGATTCATGCGCACGTTCGGGATCGACGAGCCGATGGGCTGCTACGACGATCTCGAGCAGGCCGATGCGTTCGTGCTCTGGGGCGCGAACATGGCGGAGATGCATCCGATCCTCTGGTCGCGGCTGACCGACCGGCGCCTGAGCAACAACCAGGTCAAGGTGGTGGTGCTGTCGACGTTCGAGAACCGCTGCTTCGAGCTCGCCGACGTCCCGATCGTGTTCACGCCGCAGACCGACCTCGCGATCCTCAACTTCATCGCGAACCACATCATCCAGACGGGCAAGGTGAACAAGGAGTTCGTGCAGCGGAACGTCAACTTCCACAAGGGCGTGACCGACATCGGCTACGGCCTGCGCGCGGCCCATCCGCTCGAGAAGGACGCGAAGGACGCCAAGGACCCGAACGCTTCGAGCCCGATTTCGTTCGAGGAGTACGCGAAGTTCGTGTCCGAGTACACCGCCGAGAAGGTGTCCAAGCTCTCCGGCGTGTCGGTGAAGGACCTCAAGACGCTCGCCGACGTCTACGCGGACCCGAAGCTCAAGGTCGTGTCGTACTGGACGATGGGCTTCAACCAGCACACGCGCGGCACGTGGGTGAACAACCTCGTCTACAACGTGCACCTGCTCACCGGCAAGATCTCCGAGCCGGGCAACGGCCCGTTCTCGCTGACCGGTCAGCCCTCGGCGTGCGGCACCGCGCGCGAGGTGGGCACCTTCTCGCACCGGCTTCCGGCCGACATGGTGGTCACCAACCCGAAGCATCGCGAGGTCACCGAGCAGATCTGGCATCTGCCCGACGGCACGCTCCCGGACAAGATCGGCCTGCACGCGGTGGCCCAGAGTCGCGCGCTCAAGGACGGCACGCTGCTCTGCTACTGGACGAGCACGACCAACAACATGCAGGCCGGGCCGAACATCAACGGCGAGGTCTACCCGGGCTGGCGCAACCCGAAGACGTTCATCGTCGTGTCCGATCCCGTACCCGACCGTGAGCGCGCTCGCGGCCGACCTGATCCTGCCGGCCGCGATGTGGGTCGAGAAGGAGGGCGCGTTCGGCAATGCCGAGCGCCGCACCCAGTTCTGGAGCCAGCAGGTCAAGGCGCCCGGCGAAGCGCGGTCCGACCTGTGGCAGTTCATCGAATTCTCGAAGCGCTTCAAGGTCGAGGAGGTGTGGCCGCGCCGAGCTCGTCGCCAAGAAGCCCGAGTACAAGGGCAAGACGCTCTACGACGTCCTGTTCGCGAACGCCGTTCACGACGAAGTACAAGCCGGCCGGCGACTACGCGAACGACGAGTCGAAGGCCTTCGGCTTCTACGTGCAGAAGGGCCTGTTCGAGGAGTACCGCCAGTTCGGTCGCCGGCCACGCGCACGACCTCGCCGAGTTCGACGTCTATCACAAGGCGCGCGGCCTGCGCTGGCCGGTGGTCGACGGCAAGGAGACGCTGTGGCGCTTCCGCGAAGGCTACGACCCGTACGTGAAGAAGGGCGAGGGCGTGAAATTCTACGGCAAGCCGGACGGCAAGGCAGTCGTGTTCGCGCTCCCCTACCAGCCGGCCGCCGAGTCGCCGGACAAGGACTTCGACATGTGGCTGTGCACGGGCCGCGTGCTCGAGCACTGGCACACCGGCTCGATGACGCGGCGCGTGGCCGAGCTCTACCGCGCGTTTCCCGATGCGGTCGTGTTCATGAATCCGGACGACGCCAAGGACGCGCGGCCTGCAGCGCGGCATGATCGCCAAGGTCGCCTCGCGGCGCGGCGAGATCAGCCTGCGCGTGGAGACCCGCGGCCGCAACAAGATGCCGCACGGGCATGGTGTTCATCCCGTTCTTCGACGGCGGCCGCCTGGTGAACAAGCTCACGCTCGACGCGACCTGCCCGATCTCGAAGGAGACCGACTTCAAGAAGGCGGCGGTGAAGGTGGTCCGGGCGTAGGACGCTGAGCGCGGGAGCGGCGAAGCGCGAAACGTGAAGCGCAAACCTGACAGATCGCCGGTCGACCGCAGGCAGTTCCTCGCCCGGATGGCGGGAGCCGCGTGCGGGGCCGCGCTGGTCGGCACCGGCCTCGGGCTGTACGCCGGGCAGGCCGGAGCGCTGCCCGCCGCAGGCGCTGCGTCCGCCCGGGCGCGCTGCCCGAGGAGGCGTTCCTCGGCGCCTGCGTGCGCTGCGGGCTGTGCGTGCGCGCGTGCCCGTACGACACGCTGAAGCTCGCCGCGCTCGGCGACGCGCCGTGCCGACCGGCACGCCCTACTTCGAGGCGCGCGACAGGTGCCGTGCGAGATGTGCGCCGACATCCCGTGCGTCAAGGCCTGCCCGACCGGCGCGCTCGACCAGGCGACTCACCGACATCGACGAGGCGCGAATGGGCCTGGCGGTGCTCGTCGACCAGGAGACCTGCCTCAACTACCTCGGCCTGCGCTGCGACGTCTGCTATCGCGTCTGCCCGGTCATCGACAAGGCGATCACGCTCGAGCCGCGGCACAACGAGCGCACCGGCAGGCACGCGCTCTTCATCCCGACGGTGCACTCCGACGCGTGCACCGGCTGCGGCAAGTGCGAGCGCTCGTGCGTGCTCGAGGAGGCCGCGATCAAGGTGCTGCCCGCTGAAGCAGGCCAAGGGCGAGCTCGGCCACCACTACCGGCTCGGCTGGGAGGAGAAGAAGAAGGCGGGCGGCGCGCTGATCCCCGAGCCGCATTCAGCTGCCGGCGCGGAGGCCCGGACGCGCAATGAGCGGTGCGACCATCGATGGCCGGGACGCATCGAGAGCGCGCATCGCGGCTGGCTGCGCTCGACATGGTTGGCTGCTCGCGCGACGCGCGACGCAGCTCGGCCTCCTCGCGCTCGTTCCTGCTCGGACCGCTCGCCGGCGTGTGGATCGTCAAGGGCAACCTGTCGTCGAGCCTCACGCTCGGCGTCCTGCCGCTCACCGATCCGTATCGTCCTGCTCGCAGTCGCTCGCCGCGGGCCACGCGCCGGCCGACACCGCGCTCGCTCGGCGCGGCGATCGTGGTCGCGTTCTACCTGCTCGTCGGCGGGCGCGCGTACTGCGCATGGGTGTGCCCGGTGAACATGGTGACCGACAGCGCGGCCTGGCTGCGCCGGCGGCTCGGGCTCGCCGGCGGGCGCGACGCCGTCCAAGCAGTTCCGCTACTGGCTGCTCGGCGCCACGCTCGCCGCCTCGTACGGCGACCGGGACGATCGTCTGGGAGTTCGTCAACCCGGTGTCGATGTTGCATCGCGGCCTGCTGTTCGGCGTCGGCCTCGCGTGGCTCGTCGTGCTGGCGGTGTTCCTGTTCGACCTGCTGGTCGCGCCGCGCGGCTGGTGCGGGCACGTCTGCCCGGTCGGCGCCTTCTACGGCCTGATCGGCAAGGCCTGCCCTGCTGCGCGTCGCCGCGCCGCGACGCGCCGCGTGCGACGACTGCGTCGACTGCTTCGCGGTCTGCCCCGAAGCCCAGGTCATCACGCCGGCGCTGAGCGCAAAGGGACGCGGCACGCCGGTCATCATCGGCCGCGAACTGCACCAACTGCGGCCGCTGCATCGACGTCTGCCAGCGCGAAAGTGTTCCGGTTCACCCACCGGTTCGACAGGAGGGAAGCGTCATGAGATTTCCCGTTTGGCCGCGGCCGCCGCGGCCTTCGCGCTCGCCGTCGCTTGCGGCGCCGGGCACCGCGCAGGATGCGCCCAAGCAGCCGCGTGCGCACGCTCAAGGCCGCGGAGCAGAACTCGGACATCGACAGTCTACAAGTGGGAGGGCGACCGTGCGCCGATCCCGCCGCGACTTCGTGCAGCAGCCGCCGCTGATCCCGCACTCGATCGAGGGCTACCAGATCACCAAGAACTTCAACAAGTGCATGGACTGCCACGCCTGGTCGCGGGCGCCCAAGAGCGGCGCGACGAAGGTCAGCATCACGCACTTCAAGGATCGCGAGGGCAAGGAGCTCTCGAACGTCTCGCCGGCGCGCTACTTCTGCACCCAGTGCCACGTGCCGCAGACCGACGCGGACCCGCTGGTGAAGAACACGTTCAAGCCGGTCGAAGGACTGGCGGCGAAGAAATGACCCGCCCCGCGGGGCACGGATAGCCGGGAGGAGAGGCACGATGTTCACAGAGAAGAAGGGCTGGGTCGGCAGCGTCTGGGCGCGGGTCAAACGCATCGGGCCGTGGACGGTGATCGGGCTGTTCGCGCTCGGGATCGCCTTCTGGGGCGGGTTCAACTGGTCGCTCGAGCTGACCAACACCGAGACCTTCTGCATCTCCTGCCACGAGATGCAGCAGAACGTCTTCAAGGAATACCAGTACACGGTGCACTACACCAACCGCACCGGCGTGCGGGCGACCTGCCCCGACTGCCACGTGCCGAAGGCGTGGCATCACAAGATGGTGCGCAAGATCCAGGCCTCGAACGAGCTCTGGCACCATCTGCTCGGCACCGTGGACACGCCCGAGAAGTTCAACGAAAAGCGTCTCGAGCTCGCGGGGCACGAGTGGGACCGCATGAAGCGCACCGACTCCCGTGAGTGCCGGAACTGCCACCACTACGAGTCCATGGACTACACCGAGCAGGGGCGGCGCGCGGTCGAGCGCCATGCGAAGGGCTTCGCGGAGGGCGAAACCTGCATCGACTGCCACAAGGGCATCGCGCACGCGCTGCCGCCGATCGAGCAGAACATCGGCGAGCGGAAGACCGCGCAGGCGAACTGAGCGCGGCCGGGCGGAATCTCAGGCCGCGGTCGCGAGCTCCGGCGCGCGCGTCGCCAGCCAGTCGAGGGCGGGACGCAGGGCCACCACCTCGCCGACGACGATGAGTGCCGGCGGCCGCACACGGGCCGCCGCCGCGACTTCGGCCAGCGTGCCGACCGTGGCGGTGACCACCCGCTGCATCGGCGTGGTGGCTTTCTCGATGACCGCCGCCGGTGTCGCGGCGTCCAGGCCGTGCGCCACGAGCTGTCCGCAAATCTCCGCGATTCGCGTCACGCCCATGTAGATCACGACCGTCTGTCGCGGTCGGGCGAGCATCGGCCAGTCGAGCTCGCAGGAGCCGTCCTTGAGGTGCCCGGTGACGAACACGACGGCGCGCGCGCGGTCGCGATGGGTGAGCGGGATGCCCGCGTATGCCGAGGCGCCGCTCGCCGCAGTCACCCCGGGGACGACTTCGAAGCGCACGCCGTGGTCGGCGAGGAACTCGGCCTCTTCGCCGCCGCGCCCGAAAACGAAGGGGTCGCCGCCCTTGAGCCGCAGGACGCGCCTGCCCCGCCGCGCGAGCGCAAGGAGGAGCCGGTTGATCTCGTCCTGGGAAAGCGCGTGGCAGCCCTGCCGCTTGCCGGCGTAAATCCGTTCGGCGCGCGGATTGACGAAGCCGAGCACCGCGTCGCTGACCAGGTAGTCGTACACGACCACCTCGGCTTCGCGCATCAGCCGGGCCGCGCGGAGCGTCAGCAGCTCCGGGTCGCCCGGACCGGCGCCGACGAGGTACACGACGCCGCGGGCCGGCCGCCAGGGCGCCGCGTGCCAGCGCGATCCATCCGGGGCCGCAATCGCGTCGCGTTCCCCGCGCCCGGCGGGGAGCAGCCGTTCATCGAGCGAGACCGCGCACAGCGAGCGCTGCAAGGGTTCTCGACGTCTGCGGGCCATCGGGTCCTGCCTGGTCTGACGATGACCTGACTATATGAATGGGCTCTCCGGGATACTTTGATGCGTCCTAAAGCCGCGTCGCATCGGCGCAGTCCAGGTTTCGGCGCACGTCGGAACAACCGGGCCAGCCGGTCAGCGAAGCCAGTGGTCGAACAGGGGGCCCGCCGCGCCGAACACCGGATCGCACGCCGGCAGCGGCACGCGCGCGACCGCCTCGGCGCTGCGACGGACGCTCGCGGTGGCGGGCGTGCAGGTGTCCGGATGCTGTCCCTCGGGGTACGCGCCGACGATGCCGAGCGCGCCGCTCGAAGCCAGCTTTCTGTGGCCGGTGCCCGCCGGCAGCACGAGGACATCGCCCGGCCGGGCCGTGACGACCATGCCGTCGTCGCCACCGAACTGTACCGTCACTTCGCCGCTGTAGATCCCGAGCGCCTCGTGCGCGGTGGTGTGGTAGTGGTGGAAGGGAAACACGCCGTTGCGCCACGCCGCCGGCCAACGGTTGCGGTCGAACAGCTGCTCGAAGACCGCGGCCGGATCGGATCCCGCGAGCGCAACCGCGCCCGGATACACGAGCAGCGGCCAGCGCGGGTGGTTCGGGATCGCGCCGCGCGCCGGGAGCAGATGCGCGATGACGTTCGGGCCCGGCATCGGTTGCGCGTTCAGCGGCGCCTGCGCGGCCGCGGCTCGCGGCTCGCCTGCGCCTCGAGCGCAGCGTAGTCCGCCTCGGTGCGGCCGGCGGCCTCGCGCCGCTTGTGTTCGACGCCTTTCAGGAGGCACGCGAGCGCATCGTTGTACGGCGTCGGCACGCCGAGCCGGCGGCCTTCCTCGACCAGGCGGGTGTTGAGCGCGTCGATCTCGGTGCGCTTGCCGGCCTCGATGTGCTGCAGCATCGAGGGCCGGCTGAACTTCAGCCAGCAGTGCTCCTTGACGGTCTGCCGGAAGTCCGGATCGTCGAGCGTGAGGCCCTTCGCGCTCGTCACCGCGAGGATCTCGTCGATCACGCGGTCCTGGAAGCGGTCGAGCGCCTCCAGGCGCGCGAACTCGCCGTGGCGCAGCCCGGTCGTCGCGCAGATCGCGTTGATCGAGCAGTTGAGCGCGAACTTCGTCCAGACGAGCGACAGGATGTCCGGATGAACGCGGACCTCGAAGCCGGCCTGTGCGAGCGTGTCGCGCAGGCGGTCGACCCGGGCGCTCGCGCGGCCGTCGACCTCGCCGACCGACGTCATGCCCATGTGGGTGAAGCTCGCGTGCCCGGGGCCGCGCATCGCGGCGCTGCACATGCTCGACCCCGCGGCGACGCGCGGCGGGCCGAGCACCTCGATCAGCGTTTCGACGTTGCCGATGCCGTTCTGCAAGGTGATCGCGTATCCGTCCGGCGCGAGCGCGGCCGCGGCGGTGTCGGCGGCCCGGCGCGTGTTGTTCGCGTCGGTCCAGATCATTGCCAGATCCGCGGCGAGTCCGCGTGGCGGCGCGACGACCGCCTTGGCGGGGTGCTGCAGCGTGCCCTTCACGCCGTCGAGGCGCAGGCCGCCGGCGTTGATCGCGGCGACGTTTTCCGCCCAGGTGTCGACGAACGTCACGTCGTGTCCGGCGCGCGCGAGGAGGCCGCCGAACACCGACCCCATCGCGCCCGCACCGATTACGCACACTTTCATCTTCGCGGCCTCCGGGTGGCAAGAGTAGCGGATCCGGAGGCGGTTGCGGCTAGCTTCCGCTGCCCGTTAGTCAGTCACCTGCAGCGCTGGCCAATCTCGAAACCAGTCTGTCATTCGCGAACTCAAGACCTTCGTCGGTGGTGCCTCAGTCCGGCCCGTCGCCGCTAATATGGGTGTCGTTCGGGTTGGGACTACCTTTGCGGGTTTCCACAAGCGACTTCAAGCTCATCAGATAAATCGCCCACTTGGTACTGCAATGGTGCATGAATTCGACCGGCTCCTTCCAATCCTGGTGTCTGAAGAGGACGATGGCATGGTCGCCTGATTGTTTGAGATCAAAACTTATCTTTGTGCCGATCCATTCTTGGGGCCCCTCGACCACTTGCCATAGCACCCGCTTGGCGGGCTGAAGCTCAAGAACCTTCATGTCGAAGCCGCCGATCTCGGAGCCGCCGGCGCTAAAGCGGAACTTGAGCGCTCCGCCGACCTTGCTTTCCCCTTGCGTGTTGTTCGTCCACCAGGCGGCCAGGCCTTCGCGCGTGGTCAATGCCTTATAGACTTCATCCAGGGACGATTTGATTCCGACTCTGTGCAGAATATCCGCCATTTGCCATTCTCCTTACTGGTTGTCCGAATCGACAGTGTTGTCGACCACGTACAGCGTAGCTTCGGCGACGGCGAACGGGGAGTAACAAGTGTGACGGGTTTTTTTGGTGGCGCCGATCACGGCATCAGATGCGACATGGATTCGCTCGTCATGGTGGCAGCGAGAGCACTCAAGGGAGGGACCCTTTGGGCGCGCTCAAGTGGATCGCGCTTCGGCACGCAGTCACGCACTCGTCGGATAGTTGACCATTTGCGGCAGGTGCACAAGACAGACGACCGGTGAGATCAGGATCACGGCGGCCTGCACCATAAACCCGATCGCTGCCGCGACCAGGCAGAGGTCCATTCCGTAGGACCAACCGATTAGCGCGCCAATCCCGGCGCCGATCGGCCGAGCGCCGTACGCCATGATGTTGATCGCCGATACGCGGCCAAGCAAGGCCGGCGGCGTGACCGTTTGGCGCAGCGTCGTCGTACCGATGTCCCAAACGATAGGACCGACTCCGAGCAGAAAGAAGCTGAGCCCGGCGAGCAGGGCCGAAGGAATAGCGATGGTGAGAACCATCACCAAGGCGGCCGTGAGCCCGGCGATTGGGTCAATCGCCACGACGGCGCCGAAGGGCAGCAGGCGAATGATGCGGCCGGCGACAAGCGCGCCGACGACCATGCGGACCCCAAAGGTGCCGAGAACGACGCCCGCGGCAGAGGCCGAAAGGCCGAGTGAACGAATCGCGTAGGGAACGAATACCGCTAGGAGAATGAAGAACGCGCTGTTGAACACGAATTGCGTCACGAAGACCGGCCGCAGCAGCGGGTGGCGAAAAACGAAGCG
The DNA here is from genome assembly GCA_963747775.1 of uncultured beta proteobacterium. Classification (GTDB taxonomy): domain Bacteria; phylum Pseudomonadota; class Gammaproteobacteria; order Burkholderiales; family SG8-39; genus JAGVSZ01. The sequence continues at coordinate 348,735 of CAVVGT010000004.1, read as the reverse complement.
GGCCCCCTCGCGGATGTCACCGAGGGGATGACGGGGCGGAAGCGGCGGCCTGGGCGGCTCCTTCAGTCCAGCCAGCAGCACCACTGCGCCGGCAGAGAGCGCAGCGGCAACACCGAACGCGGGCGCGGCACCGGACCAGCCGACGAGTGCGCCACCCAACGCCGGGCCCGCGGCGGGCAAGTGTTCGCGCGAGTTCGATGCGCGAGTTCGCGCTGGCAAGCGCCCGAGCAGGCACCAACGCCGGCATGAGCGACGGCGTGGCCACACTATATGCAACCGTTCCGCACGCCCCGACGAGGCCAAGCAGCGCGAGCAGCGACCAGGTAAGCAGGCTCAATTCGGCGAGGGCGAGAATCGCGATGAGGGAGCGGACACGCAGCGCCTCGGCACAGGCCATGACGCTTCGACGGGAGATGCGGTCAACCAGCATTCCCGCTGGGATGGCAAACAGCAGGAACGGCAGCGTCTGCGCGGTCTGGATGAGTCCCGTCTCGGCGGCCCCGCCGCCCAGGGCGAGGACGACAACGATCGGTGCCGCCGCAACCGCGATCTGCTCCGCCGATTGCGCCGCCAGATTAGACCACGCCAGCCTGTTGAAGGAAGGCGGCAAACGTGCTGGGACTGCCGGTGCCATCGTGCATAGCCCTTGGAGGGATCGACGAGGGCCAGCCGTGATCGGCTCGTCTCTGACCCTACCCGTAGTCGAAAGCGGTGGTTCAGCCGCTGCTGGTCGGCTGAAAAGCTCTCATTAGGGTGCCGATTTCATTCCCACTATCAGACCGACTCGCTACCTGTACCTGGGGCATAGCAAGAATTAACCGTGCCACCTGTGCAGGCTCATCCATTTGGACGAAGTGTCGAGCACCTGGCACAAGAAAGAGCTCAGACAATGGAAAAAGTTCATGGAAGCGCTGGGCGACGCCTTTGTTCAAGTAGGGATCCGCATCGCCAAAAATGATCCGGACCGGCCGTCTGAACTCTTTCAGCTTCGGGAGCATTCTTGTGCGTGACCTTATAGTGGGCAGTAAGTCTTCGTTCAAGCGAAAGAAGGCAGGACGAGCGCTTGGCGTGGCATCGAACTGTTGATACAGCAGTGGCAAGAATCTATCTCTGACGTCCGCGTCTCTAAAGAATCTCCCCACCTGCCACTGATACATGCGACGGAAGATCCAATGACCAAACATCTTCGACACCGGCCGTGCGATGTTTCTAACCACGGGTGTTGAGAACAACCAAATCGCTTCCGGGGGCCGGAGCGTCGGCATTGCGCAGTAGTACGTGTTCAACAACACCAGCCCCGCAACCCGCTCGGACTGGTCAAGGGCCCAGTCAATGGCCGGTGGACCCGAGGCGTCGTGCGCGACGAGGATGACTTGCTGAAGCCGCAGTTGGGTGATGACGGCATCGAGGTCCTCGACTTGACTGGAAGCGGTATAGGGATAGCCGAGGGGTTTGTCCGAAGTACCCCACCCAAGAAAATCGAAGGCGATGACTCGACGCGGTGGCGAGAGATAAGGAGTCAGACGGTCGTAGAGGTGGAGGTTGTCGGGGAACCCGTGCATCAGAATGATCGTCGGTTCGTCTCCCGGGTGTTGTCGGACGTGGATCCGATGTTGATCCCGCTGTACGAACGTGTCTTGGTAAACCATCATTTCCTCCGGAGAGAAGGGCGCCTAAACGCGCTCGATCAGCGGCCGCGAAACAAACGGCAGAAGTTCGCTGTGAAGCGGTTCGCTGCATCGGTTGGGTGTCATTTCGGGGCGCGGTCCCGTAGTCCTCCGACCACGCCTCGACCCCTGCCCCTGACCGAGTTAGAGGTTCTGCACGACGGCGAGGATGTTGCCCTCGCTGTCCTTGAACGAGGCGGCCTTCGCGCCGCCGGCGGTCACGATGCTGTTCACGGTCTTGAAGCCGGGCGCGTCGTACTCCTCGAACGTCACGCCGCGCGCCTTGAGCTCGGCGACTTCGCGCTCGACGTCGTCGACCTGCCAGAAGGCCTGGCTCGCCTTCGAGGTCCCGGCGTTGAGCGTCGGGTACAAGAAACACGCGGTGCCCCCGGTGAAGGCGTAGACGACGCCGCCTGCCACCTCCTCCTTGGGCTCGAAGCCGAGCTTCTGCTCGTAGAAGGCTCGCGCGCGAGCCACGTCCTTGGCCGGTATGTAGGCGTACATCGGCGATCTTTGCAGCATGGTTCTCTCCTTTGAGAATCGATTCGCGCGAAACGCGGACATCAGGTCTTCGCGAGGATAGGGCTCGACGCCATCGCGGCACGCAGGGGCAAGGCCTCCCTGATGCTCGAGCTCCTGCGCCGGTAGAGATACAGCAGCAGCGCGAGCAGGGTCCCACCCGGCAACGCGATTTCCACGAGCACGTAGGGGCCTAGCCTCGGCAACCACCGGCGTAACAACGTCAATCCTAAGATGAAGACATCCATTTGAGGCTCCTGATTCCTGGCATGCCCACAATCGGGGCTTTCACTGCCTGGTCGAATGGCGGCGCGCGAAATCGACAGCCGGTCATCGCCTGGCTTCTTGCGGCGCGCTTCGGAGCGGCGCCGCAAGATCAATCTACCCAAGCGGCAGCGCGGCGGGGAGTAACAAGATGGTCGTGAGTCCGGCCAGCGGCGGCGACAGCCAACGCTGTGTGCGCGGTCAGTTTTCGGTCGATTGCGTCGTCGAACGACCGCTTGCAACGCCTAGACTCTACGACGGCTCCTGGCCCGCGAGCAGACTGACCCTCGCCGATCGAGCGTCGACTCGCCGCCTTACGCCGGAACGGTTGCGGCTTTAACCACCAGCCAGTTTGTTCAAGACGGCGGCCACGCAAGCTTGTACCGTTCGGATCGGAATGCGTGCTGCACTCATCCGCCCACGATAGGACCCGTTTGACTGCATCGAAACCGCACAGCTCACTCGCTTGTCCTGAGCGAAGCGGCTTGGAGGTGTCCGATGGCGAGAGCCGGTCCGAGAAAGACGAACGCCGTTGGGCAATTCAGGAGTAGAGAATATGGAGAAGAGAAAAGCTAGGTACGTCCGATGCTGCGCAACGACGCTGATCGTGACCGACGGGCCGTTCATCGAGACAAAGGAGTTCGTCGGCGGATTCACACTAATTCGGGCCAACTCCAAGGAAGAGGCAATCGAATGGGCCGGGCGCCATCGGACCTCCGCTCTTTCGACTCTCAAGAAGTGCAGGGTTCTTTCTGATGAGCTGGAGCGTCGCGAGGACCGACGCGCCCCTGAAGATGCACAAATACACCCAGGTTTGCCGATAGTGAACGCCCTTCGCGGGGACGAAGAGCAGAAGACTAACGACTACGGCAACGACGGCGAGTGCGAGCCGTGCCCCTCGCAGTGGGGTTCGTCGTAGCGCCTTCCGACGTTACGACATGCGGACGTGTGTGCAACCTGACATTTCCGCGGTCAACGACCGCGGAACAGAGGCAGGCGCCCACTCTGGAGCGGTGAGGTTCGTCTGCCAACTTTGCGGGGGTCAGATGACTGCGTTCGCCGTGTGGTCATTGCTCATTGCAGTCACGCCAACAGCCAGTTCGTTCAAGACGGCTCCCTTGGCTTGTCATGTCATTTCACGCTGCGCTTCTTACTCCGTGGACGGTGGCACATGATGTTGAGGACGACGCCGTTCGGGTCGCGGACGAAAAAGCGGCGGACCCCCCAAGGTTCGTCCGTCAGCGGGTACACCACCGGCACGCCCCGCCGCACTGCTTGGGCGTGGATGGCGTCCACGTCGGCAACCTGGACCGTTACCTGGGGCACAATCTGCGACGAGGCATCGTGACGCATGACGGTGAGTTGCGCCATGGGGTGCGTTGGCGACGCAAACGTCATGATCCAGCCCATGTCCATCGCTACTGTGAACCCGAGAACACCAACATAAAACTCCCGACTCTCATCGAGGTGCTCGGACTGGATATCGGGAACGACTCGGCTGATGCTCATGGTGTTCCTCCTTGCGCTGCTTGGATGCTGTCGGTCGGCGCGCGGGAGATGCCAGGGGACTCTTGGCTCGGCGTCGAGTCCGCGGCATGCGATGGCGCCGCGCCAGGGACTATTCATGGACCCCACTTCTCTGTCGCCGAACGTGTCTTATCAAGATACATTTTCAATTTAACCGGAGTTCCGAATCTCGTTAACCGGAATCTTCACTGTCGACCCAGAGCCTTGACTTTCTTGGGGTTGGTACGCCTTTTGAGGCCAACGCGTGTTTCGTAACTTCCCCGGAAAGTCGGGTAAGCACCGACGGCTGCTATCGGGCAAACCGAAACTCCGGTCTGAGAGACGGCAATTGGCCAGTCAGCGATCCTCAGACGAAGCGCTCAAGTCGACCCTAAGCCGACGATCTGCCTACGCGGCCCGGCTCGAAGCCGGCGTTCGCGGCGCTACAGCATCGGACCGGGCTGCCCGAGCGCATGCTCGGCCAGCTGGCGGACGATCCATTCGTAGGCCTCGTCCACCGAATCGGTGCGGTAGACGAGATTGACGTCGGCGGGGGAAATGGTGCCGTGGCGCACCAGCGCGTCGAAGTCGACCACCTCGCGCCAGTACTCGGTGCCGAAGAGCACGATCGGCATCGGTTTGGTCATCTTGCGCGTCTGCACGAGCGTCAGCAGCTCGAAGAGCTCGTCCAGCGTGCCGAAGCCCCCCGGAAACACGATCACCGCCTTCGCGAGATAGGCGAACCAGAACTTCCGCATGAAGAAGTAGTGGAAGTGGAAGGCGAGCTCGCGCGTGACGTACTGGTTGTCGAATTCCTCCACCGGGATGGAGATCGTCAGACCGACGTTCATGCCGCGCGCCTCGGCGGCGCCGCGGTTGGCCGCTTCCATGATGCCGGGGCCGCCCCCGGTGCACACGACGAAGCGCCGCTCGCCCTCCGGATCCAGGTCCTTCGACCAGAGCGTGAGACGGTGCGCGAGCGTCCGCGCCGCCTCGTAATAAGCGGACATGCGCAGCTCCATGCGCGCGCGACCCGGATCGCCGTCGCCCGCCTCGGCCCGGCGCAACCCCGCCTCGGCCTGCTCGCGCGACTGGGTGCGCGCCGAGCCCATGAAGACGATCGTGTCGTCGACGCGCAGCCGCTCGAACCGGGCCTTCGGCTCGAGATACTCGGCCAGGATGCGCAGGGCACGCGCCTCCTTGCTGTTCAGGAACGCGCGGTTGCGATAAGCCCGCGGCGGGAGGCGCGATCGTTCGGTCATGGGGAAATCCTTTCGCGCGGGATCGTACCGAAGAACGCGCTTCCCGCGGCGGGGCGGGACGTCAATCGAGGCGGATTGCCACTCCGGACCTGCGACCCTCAGGGCGGGCGGGCCGTGACGACCCGGACGAACGGTGCTAGGCGACCCGCTCGCCGACGACCGACAGGCTCGACAAGACGGGCTTCTTGAGGAGCCGCTCGAACTCCTCCGCCGGGCCCGGCCGGGCATAAAGATAGCCCTGGACCTGGTCGCAGCCGAGCTCTCTCAGGAAAGCGGCCTGCTCCGTGCGCTCGACGCCTTCGGCCGTGACCGTCAGGCCGAGGCTGCGGGCCATCGCCATGATCGCCGTGACGATGGCGCGGTCGTCGTCGTCCCGGGACACTTCGCGCAGGAACGAGCGGTCGATCTTGAGCGTGCTCACCGGGAAGCGCTTGAGGTAGCCGAGGCTCGAGTAACCGGTGCCGAAGTCGTCGATCGCCAGCTTCACGCCGAGCGACTCGAAATCGCGCAGCATCCGGATGCTCGCTTCGGTCTGCTGCATCAGAATGCTCTCGGTGATCTCGAGCTCGAGCTGGGATGCCGGGAGCCCGGACCGCGCCAACGCGCTCTCCACGACCGAGACCAGACTCCCCTCGTGGAACTGGCGGGCCGAAAGATTCACCGCGACGAAGAGCGGGCTGTTGCCGGTCTTCGGCCAGCTCGCGGCTCGCGCGCACGCCTCCTGCAGGACCCATTCGCCGAGCGGAACGATCAGCCCGATGTCCTCGGCCACCGGAATGAACTCTGCCGGTGACACGAGCCCGCGTTCGGGGTGGTTCCAGCGCACGAGCGCCTCTGCGCCGACGAGCTTCCCGCTTCCGAGCTGGACGATCGGCTGGAAGTGCAGGACGAACTCCTTGCGCTCGAGCGCGCGGCGCAAGCCGATCTCGAGCGCGAGGCGCCGCTTCACCCGCTCGGTCATCTGCGGCCGGAAGAAGTGGAACGTCCCGCGTCCGTCGCCCTTGGCGTGATACATGGCCGTGTCCGCGTTGCGGATGAGCGTCTCCGCATCCGCGCCGTCGGCCGGATACAGACTGATCCCGATGCTTGCGTTGGCGTGCAGCTTGTGTCCGCCGATCTCGAAACCGTGGGTGATCTCCGCGAGCAGCCGCCGGGCCACACTGCCCGCCTCCTCGGCCGAACCGACGTCGCCGAGGCAAACGATGAACTCGTCTCCACCGAGACGCGCGACCGTGTCCGCCTCCCGCAGATCCTTCGCGCAGAGTGCGCCGACCAGCTTGAGCATCTCGTCGCCCGTCGCGTGGCCGAGCGAATCGTTGATGTTCTTAAACCGGTCCAGATCCAGGAACAGCACCGCCACCGAATGGCCGATCCGCCCGGCGCGCGCGATGGCCTGCTGCAGTCGGTCCATGAAGAGCGCGCGGTTCGGCAGCCCGGTGAGCTCGTCGTGATGCGCGAGATAGCTCGCGCGCGCCTCGGCGAGTCGCCGATCGTGGACCTCGGCTTCGAGGGCGGCGTTCGACGTCGCGAGCGCGGCGGTCCGCTCCTCGACGCGTTGCTCGAGGGTGCTGTGCGCGGCCGCAAGGGCCGCTTGCGCGGCCTCGCGCTCGGCGTACTGGCGCTGCAGGATCCGCTCCGCGTGCCGGACCACGGTATACAGTGCGGCGTAGAGAAGCAGGAGCACCGCCAGGACCGCCGCACTGACCGACCACTGCGTCTGCTCGATGCGCTCGACGAACGGCGTCACGTCCGAGTAGATCTCGAACACGGCCTCGACCGGGTGCACCGGCGAGGCGCGCAGGGGGATGTACGTCGACAGGACGTCCCGGTCCTCGATGACCTGCTCGAACGCGCTGAACCGATCGCGGTGCGTGAGCTCGCTCGCGGTGCGTCCGGCCGCGGCGCCCTGAAAGCCCGCGTTCGACCGCTTGTCCTCGCCGATCTGTTTCGCCTCGGTCGAGAACACGGTTCGCCCGGCGAGGTCATACACCTTGACCTTCACCACCGGTACCTGCCGCATGTGCGCCAGGATGGACGAGCGCAGCCCCGGCAGCCCGCGGTGGCGGTTCAGCTCGCCGGTCGGCATCTCACGAGCGGTGTCGAGATAGGCGGCAAGCGCCGGCCCGAGCGAATTCGCCATCGCCTGCGCGAGCGACGTGTTGTTCTCCTCGCCCATCTCGACGAGCGACTGGACGGCGACGTGGCGATACACGCCGCCGAGCAGTGCCGCGGCGACGAGCACGACGACCAATCCGCTGAGCGAGAAGTACCTTAAGAGCTTGAACATGCCGTTCCATCCCCGGCTGCGGCGCTGGCTTCCGCAGCCCGCCCTTGCGGGCACTTTCGACACCTGAGCCATGGTTCGAAAAGCGCGCCAAGACGGGGTGCAAGGACGGTGCCAGCCCTCCGGCCCGATGTGGCGTTTGCCACAGTCTGCCGGCACCACCTGCCCGGCTCGGCAAATCGGAGGCGCGTGGGGGCTCTAAAGCGTCGCGGAGGGACCTCACCGGGCGCAGCCTGGGTGCTCGACCGGCTCGAGCGGTGTCGGGGTCGTGCCACTGCGCCGAAATGGGAACGTGCGGACAGGCCTCCGGTCGAAACTCGCCGCCGCTAGGTTTTGCAGGGACTTACTTGGGCGCGCCGGGCTGCGTCACCGCCGGCTCCAGCCGCCGGCGGAACCCGTCCGACATCCACACGCTCCCGTCGCGGTCGACGATCAAGCCGTCGGCGTCCGGCGTTTCGGCGATGAGCCGGATGCCGGCTGCCTTTCCCAGCACCATGATCGCGACCGAGAGGCCGTTTGCCGCCTCGATCTCCTCCGCGATCACCGTCACCCCGCTCGGTCCCTCGGAGGGGAAGCCGGTGCGGGGGTCGAGGATGTGGTGGTAGCGCCTGCCGTCGCGCACGAACGCGCGCTCGTAGTCGCCCGACGAGGAGACGAAACCGCGCGCCACCTCCGCGACGCCGAGGAGGACGCTCGGCGTGCGCGGATCGCGCACGCCGATCCGCCACGGCGGGCCGTCGGGTGGTCCACCCACGCGGACGTCGCCGCCGCCGTTCACCAGCGCACGCATTGCGCCGTTCCGCTCGAGCGTGCGCCAGCCGGCGTCGAGAATGTAGAGCTTCGCGATGCCGCCCAGATCGATTCGCATACCGGGTACGCGGAGCCGGGCAGTGCCGACGCGTGCATCGAGCTCGAGCTTGCGCCAGTCGATGAGCGGCAACTGCGCGGCGATCTCAGCGCGCGAGGGCACGCGCTCTTCTCCCGGGCGGAACCGCCAGCCCTGCAGCGATCCGATCGTCACGTCGAAGGCGCCATGAGTGCGCGCCGACATCCGGTGTGCCATCGCGAGCACCTTCATCAGCTCGGGCGGAGTCGGCACGGCGCGGGTTCCCGCTGCGTCGTTGATCGCGCTGACGACGCTCGCCGGGTTGTAGCGGTTCATCATGTCCGAGAGCCGGTTCATCTCACCAAAAGCCGCGTTTACGGCCGCGTGCAGCGCCTGCTCGTCCGCGCCTTCGGCGGTGATCTCGACAACGGTGCCCATCAGGGGGCGCGCCTCCTGGAGACGTGCGGCATGCGCGTGGACGGCGCACGACGCAAGGAGGGCAGCGACGATCATGCGTGATCGGAGCCGGGGGAAGGCAACACTCATCTGAATAGGGTATCCGATCGTGGAGCCTGGACCGTCTCGTCCCGCGCCAGTGCGATTGATGCAGGTCAAGGTCTGCCGGTGCCTGCGCGATTGAAATGGCACACGGTCCCCCGCCAATGCCCGCCGTACGCGCCGCCATCGCTCTGCTGCTCGCCCTACTGCTCGCGGTCGGTGCCGCGCACGCGGCCGACATCGCCACCGACTATCCCCAGGCGCGGAGCTTCTTCCCCGAGGCCGACCGCTTCGGCGCCCTCGAGGGCACGCCGCCGGCTGCGCCCGTTTTCCGGGGCGATCGGTTACTCGGCTACGTGTTCCTCACCGCCGACGTCGTCCGCATCCCCGCCTACTCGGGCAGGCCGATCAACACCTTGGTCGGATTCGACCTCGGGGGGCGCATCACCGGACTCGCGATCGTCCATCACGAGGAGCCGATCCTGGCGGCCGGCATCAGCGAGGAACGTCTGCACGCGTTCACCAATCAGTATCGCGGCAAATCGGTGTTCGACCGCGTGACGATCGGTGCGGCGCGCGAGGGCTACGTCGCCGTCGACACCATCTCGGGCGCGACCATCACGGTCATGGTGCAAAACGCGACGGTGACGCAGGCCGTCCGCCGCGTCGCCGAGTCGCGCGGGCTCACCCCCGCGATTGCTGCAGCCCGGCCCGTCGAGTCGCCGCCTGGCGCGGCCGCGTCGCCCGCGGCGACGGCGCCTGTCGCCGCCGCCGTCTTGCCGCCGCCGGGAACGGCGCCACCCGAGGTGGGTGCGCCGGGCGAGCCGGAGAGACGCGCATCAAGTCCCATGTCCAAGGCCGCGGCGAAGGCGCCAGCGCAACCGGTCGCGGTCGAGCCCGGCACGCGCGCCCAGACGCCGGAGCCGGCGCGCGCGGAGGCAGCGCTCGAGGAAGCGCTCTGGGTGGACGTCTGGCGCAACCGCAAGGCCGAGATCGCGCTGCTCGTCGTCGGACTCGCGGTGCTGGCATCGATCCTCGTTTTCCAGGACTGGCTCGCGCGGCGCCCGACGCTCCTCTGGTACTTGCGCCGGGGCTTCCTCATCTACACGCTGTTCTTCATCGGCTGGTACGCACTCGCGCAACTCTCGATCGTGCACGTCTTCACGTTCGTGCACGCCGTGACGCGCGAATTCCACTGGGAGACGTTCCTGATCGACCCGATGCTGTTCATCCTGTGGGGGTTCGTGGCGCTCACGCTGCTCCTATGGGGGCGGGGCGTGTACTGCGGCTGGCTGTGCCCCTTCGGCGCGCTGCAGGAGCTCGTCAACCAGGCGGCGCGGCGCTTCAACGTCAGGCAGCTCGAGTTCTCCGACGTGGTGCACGAGCGTCTTTCCGCGGTGAAGTACCTCATCCTGATCTTGCTCTTCGGCGTCTCGTTGCAGTCCACGCTCCAGATGGTGCACTACGCCGAGGTGGAACCCTTCAAGACCGCGGTCACGCTGCGCTTCCAGCGCGAATGGCCGTTCGTGCTTTACGCGGCCGGGCTTATCGTCGTGTCGCTCTTCAACCGCAAGTTCTTCTGCAAGTACCTCTGCCCGCTCGGCGCGGCGCTCGCGATCCCGGGCCGGTTTCGGGTGTTCGACTGGTGGCTGCGCCGGCGTCGCGAATGCGGTCGACCCTGCCAGACCTGCGCCACGGAGTGCGAGGTTCGCGCCATCCGGCCGACGGGCGAGATCAATGCCAACGAATGCCACTACTGCCTCGACTGCCAGGTGACGTACTACAACGAGGCGAAGTGCATGCCGCTGCTCGAGCGGCGCACGCGGCACCAGCGCGCGGCGCGCGCGCGCGAGGTGGTGCGCGCGATGGAACCGCACTCCGGCGTCCAGGGGATTGAAGAGAACGAGCGGCCCGAGAAGCGTCTCCCACCCGGCGGGGCGTGAGGGGTCCCGCGCCCGGGCGCGCGCCTCCAGTTTTGACTCGGGTCAAAGCTACGGCTGGATCCCACGCTTAGAGTGCGGCTACCGAATATCCCATCGCCCTGACAAGGAACCCCCATGAGCCACAAGGATCTCGCACGCGCGACACTCGCCGCGGCAATCGCGGCGCTCGTCATCGGTGCGGCGCACGCGCAACAGCCGGCGCCCGCAAAACCGGTGCACCCGGGCACGCCCGCCGAGGACCTGATGTACCGCGGCGCGCCGGTTCCGATCAAGCCGGGCGAGGCGCCCGACGTCGTCTCGCCGAAGGCGCCACCGATGACCGCGGCCGAGTTCGAGCGCGCGAAGCAGATCTACTTCGAGCGGTGCGCCGGCTGCCACGGCGTGCTGCGCAAGGGCGCGACCGGCAAGGCGCTCACGCCCGACATCACCCAGCCGCGCGGCTCCGACTACCTCAAGGTGTTCATCAACTACGGATCACCCGGCGGCATGCCGAATTGGGGCACCTCGGGCGAGCTCAGCGAGAAGGACGTCGACATCATGGCGCGGTTCCTGCAGCACGAGCCGCCCACGCCGCCCGAGTACGGCATGAAGGAGATGAAGGCCTCCTGGAAGGTGCTCATTGCACCCGAGAAGCGGCCGAAGAAGAAGGAGAACAAGTACAACCTCGACAATCTCTTCTCGGTCACGCTGCGCGACTCGGGTGAGATCGCATTGATCGACGGCGACACGAAGCAGATCGTCAACATCATCAAGACCGGCTACGCGGTGCACATCTCGCGACTGTCGTCCTCGGGCCGGTACCTCTACGTGATCGGGCGCGACGCCAAGATCAACCTGATCGACCTGTGGATGGAGAAGCCTGACAACGTCGCCGAGATCAAGGTCGGGCTGGAGGCGCGCTCGGTCGAGACCTCGAAGTACAAGGGCTTCGAGGACAAGTACGCGATTGCCGGCACCTATTGGCCGCCGCAGTTCGTGATCATGGACGGCGATACCCTCGAGCCGCGCAAGATCGTCGCGACGCGCGGCATGACGGTGGACACGCAGGACTATCACCCCGAGCCGCGCGTGGCCGCGATCGTGGCCTCGCACTTCAATCCCGAGTTCGTGGTGAACGTCAAGGAGACCGGCAAGATCCTGATGGTGAACTACAAGGACATCAACAACCTGAAGATCACCGAGATCGGCGCGGCGCGCTTCCTGCACGACGGCGGGTTCGACTCCACGAAGCGGTACTTCCTCGTGGCCGCGAACCAGTCGAACAAGATCGCGGTCGTGGACGCGAAGGAGGGCAAGCTCGCCGGCCTGATCGACGTCGGCAAGATCCCGCATCCCGGGCGCGGCGCGAACTTCGTCGACCCGAAATTCGGTCCGGTTTGGGCCACGGGTCACCTGGGCGACGAGGCGATCTCGCTGATCGGCACCGATCCGGTGAAGCACAAGGCGAACGCCTGGAAAGTGGTGCGCACCCTTAAAGGCCAGGGCGGCGGGTCGCTGTTCATCAAGACTCACCCGAAATCGACGAACCTCTACGTCGACACCACGCTCAACCCGGACGCGAAGATCAGCCAGACGGTCGCCGTGTACAACCTCAAGGACCTCGACAAGGCGCCGGCGATCCTGCCGATCGCCGAGTGGTCCGGCATCAAGGACGGCCCGCGTCGGGTGGTGCAGCCCGAGTTCAACAAGGCAGGCGACGAGGTCTGGTTCTCGGTCTGGAACGGCAAGGAGCAGGAGTCGGCGATCGTCATCGTCGACGACAAGACGCTGAAGCTGAAGCAGGTGATCAAGGACAAGCGCCTGGTCACGCCGACCGGAAAGTTCAATGTCTACAACACGCAGCACGACGTGTACTAGGGGAGCGACGCACATGAAAGCCCGTATTGCCGCATTCGGTCTCGCGCTCGCCGCCGGCTGGGTCCTCGCACCCGCCGCGCTCGCCGACGAGGCGCTCGCCAAGAAGCACAACTGCACTGCCTGCCATGCGGTCGACAAGAAGATGGTCGGCCCCGCCTACAAGGACGTGGCGGCGAAGTACAAGGGCCAGGCCGACGCGCCCGCCAAGCTCGCCGAGAAGGTGAAGAAGGGCGGCAGCGGCGTGTGGGGGGCGGTGCCGATGCCGCCCAACGCGGCCGTTCCGGACGACGACATCAAGAAGCTGGTCGTCTGGGTGCTGAAGAGCTGAGCACGCAGCACCGTGGCGTCGGACGAGCGGGGGCCAGGTGCCCCCGCTCGTTGTTTAAGGTGAGTCAAGGTCCCCCGCCGCATGCCGGTCGAAGATTCGACCGTAACGGGATGCGTATCGATGCGGGCGATCTCGACACTTTCAGCACGGCTCATGGCGGGCGCGATCGGCGTCCTCAACGCGGCGACGGTGCTTGCCGCCGAACCTGCAAGCCCGCGCCAGGCGGAGCTGACGCACCTCGTCCGGCAGGACTGCGGGTCGTGCCACGGCATGACCCTGAAGGGCGGACTCGGCCCGGCCCTCACGCGCGCCGCGCTGCGCGACAAGCCCGCCGGGAGCCTCGTCGTCACCGTTCTCTACGGGCGTCCCGGGACCGCGATGCCGCCTTGGAGCGCTTTCGTGAACGAGGCCGAGGCCGCGTGGATCGTCCGGCAACTCCAGGAGGGCACGCTCGGTGAGCGTTGACGGCACGGATTTCCGCCGCTGGTGGAGCGTGACCGTGGCGACGATCGCGGCGATCGGCGCGCTCGCGGCGCTCGCGGATGCCGCGCGCGCGGAGACCGGTGTCGTGATCGAGCGGGCCACCGGGAGTGTCCAGCTCGTCGACAACGCGAAGCGGACGACGCTTGGCCGCGTGGAGGGGCTGGGCGACCTGTCGCATGCCTCGCTCGTGTTCTCGCAGGACGCTCGGCACGTGTTCGTGTTCGGCCGCGACGGCGGACTCACCAAGATCGACGTCGCTGCCGCGAAGGTGGTCGGTCGCGTGGTGCAGGCAGGCAACTCGATCGGCGGTGCGATCTCGCGCGACGGACGGATCATCGCGGTGGCGAACTACGAGCCGGGCGGCGTGAAGCTGTTCGACGCCGACACGCTCGCGCTGCTAGCCGAGATCCCGGCGACGTACGGCGCGGAGGGGAAGCGGGCGAAGGTCGTGGGGATCGCCGATGCCCCCGGCAACCGCTTCGTGTTCAGCCTGTTCGAGGCCGGGGAGATCTGGGTCGCGGATGTGACCGGCCCGCGGCAGCCGCAGGTGAAGAAGTTGGCCAATGTCGGCCGGGAACCCTACGACGCGCTGATCACCCCCGACGGCCGTCACTACGTCGCCGGGCTGTTCGGCGAGGACGGGCTCGCGCTCGTCGACCTGGCCAACGTCGACGCCGGCGCGCAGCGCATCCTCGCGAACTACGGCCGCGGCAGCGAGAAGCTGCCCGTCTACAAGATGCCGCACTTGCGCGGCTGGGCGGTGGCGCAGGGCTACGCGTTCCTGCCGGCGATCGGGCGCCATGAGGTGCTCGTCGTCGAGCGCGCCACCTGGCGGGAGGTGGCGCGCCTCCCGGTGCATGGCCAGCCGGTGTTCGTGATGGCGCGGCCGGACGGGCGGCAGGTGTGGGTCAACTTCGCCTTCCCGCGCAACGACACCGTGCAGGTCATCGACGTGGACCGCCTCGCGCTCGTCGATACGCTCAAGCCGGGCCGCACGATCCTGCACATGGAGTTCAGCGCCGGCGGCGAAGAGGTCTGGGTCTCGGCGCGCGACGACGACCGCGTGGTGATCTACGACACCGCGACGTTCAGGCGCGTCGCCGAGCTCGCGGCGAAGAGCCCGAGCGGGATCTTCTTCGAGTGGCGCGCGAAGAGGATCGGGATGTGACGTGACCCCCTTCGAGTTCCGTCTACTGAACGAGTTCCAGCGGGTCTTTCCGCTCGTCGCGCAGCCGTTTGCCGCGCTCGCCGAGGCGCTCGGGACGGACGAGGCGATGGTGATCCAGTCGTTCGAGCGCTCGCGCGCCGCCGGCGCGCTCGGCCGCATCGGCGCGGTGTTCCGCCCGGGTGCGCTCGCCGCCTCGACGCTCGCCGCGATGGAAGTGCCCGCCGCGCGGCTCGAGGCAGTCGCCGCAGTCGTGTCGGCCTTCCCCGGGGTGAACCACAATTACGAACGCGAGCACCGGCTCAACCTCTGGTTCGTGGCGACGGCGGCGGACGACGCCGCGCTCGGCTCGATGCTCGCGCGCATCGCCCGGCTCACCGGCATCAACGTGCTAAAGCTGCCGCTGTTGGAGGAGTACCACATCGACCTGGGGTTCTCGCTGGACGGCGGGAACGCACCACGTGCGCCCGGCGCGGTACAACCCCGGCGCGTGGTGCTCGACGCGACCGAGCGTCGCCTCATCGCCGCGCTCGAGGACGGGCTCGCGCTCGAGCCGCGCCCCTACGCCGCGCTCGGCGCGCGCGCGGGGCTCGGCGAGCAGGCGGTGCTCGACCGCCTCGCGCGCTGGCAGGACGAAGGGCTGATCCGCCGGTTCGGCGTCGTGGTCCGCCACCACGAGCTCGGCTGGCGCGCGAACGCGATGGCGGTGTGGGACGTGCCCGACGCGAAGGTCGCGGGGCTCGGCGGCCGGCTTGCCGGCGCGGAGCGCGTCACGCTCGCATACCGCCGCGAGCGGGCGCTGCCCGACTGGCCGTACAACCTCTTCTGCATGGTCCACGGGACCGAGCGCGGCGGGGTCGCGGCGCACATCGAGGCGCTCGGCGAGTCGCTCGGGCTCGACGCGTTTCCCCACGCGGTGCTTTTCAGCCGCACACGCTTCAAGCAGACCGGGCCCCGTTTCTCGTTCGTGCTGGAGGCGATCCATGGATGAGCTCGATCGCTTGCTGATCAACCGGCTCCAGGGAGGCATTCGGGTGATGGAACGGCCCTTCGCCTCGATTGCCGGCGAGCTCGGGATTCCGGAGGCCGAGGTGTGCGGACGCCTGCAGCGCCTGCTCGACGAGAGCGTGCTGTCGCGCTTCGGCCCGATGATCGACGCCGCCGCGCTCGGCGGTGCGTTCACGCTCGCGGCGATGAGCGTCCCGCCGCACGATTTCGACCGCGTCGCCGCGATCGTCAACTCGCGCGCCGAAGTGGCGCACAACTACCGGCGCGAGCACGCCTACAACATGTGGTTCGTCGTCGCGACCGAGCGGCCGGAGGCGATCCGGGCGGTGCTCGCGGAGATCGAGACCGAGTCGGGCTACCGCGTGCTCGATCTGCCGAAGCGCCGCGAGTACTACGTCGGCCTGCGCCTGGAGGCGACCCAGTGAGCCCGCCGGGCCGCCCCAAGGGCGAACCTCCGAGCGCGGGCAGCGCGAGGAGAGTCGATTGAACGCGTCGACCGAGGCGCCCGGGCTCGATCCGATCGACCGGCGCATCCTGAAGGCGACACAGTCGGGACTGCCGCTCGTGCCGCGGCCGTACCACGCGATCGCCGACCGGCTCGGGCTCGACCCGCAGGACGTGATGACGCGCTTCACGCGGCTGCTGGAGCGGGGCGCGGTCCGGCGCATCGCCGCAGTGCCCAACCACTACGCGCTCGGTTACCGCGCGAACGGCATGACGGTATGGGACGTCGAAGACACCCGCGTCGACGCTTTGGGTGAGCAGGTCGGCGCCCTCGAGTTCGTGTCGCACTGCTACCGCCGCCCGCGGATTCAGCCCGCGTGGCCCTACAACCTGTTCGCGATGGTGCACGCCGAGACGCGGCTCGAGGTGGTCGAGCGCGCCGAGGAGATCGCGGGCCTCCTCGGCGACGCGGTGCGCGTGCGCGACATCCTGTTTAGCACCAAGATCCTGAAAAAGACCGGAATGCGCCTCGGCGCGGAGTGAACGATGTTCCGGGTGAGCCCGTTCATGCGCGAGATCGTGGCGCCCACGCCGGCGGGCCCGCGGCGCGACCCGCCGGGGCCGGTGGTGATCTGGAACCTCATCCGGCGCTGCAACCTCACCTGCAAGCATTGCTACTCGGTCTCCGCCGATCGCGACTTTCCCGGCGAGCTGTCGACGGCGGAGGTCTACGGCGTCATCGACGACCTGAAGGCGTTCCGCGTGCCGGTGCTGATCCTGTCCGGCGGCGAGCCGCTGCTGCGACCCGACCTCTACGACATCGCCGCGCGCGCCAAGTTGCTCGGCTTCTACGTCGGGCTCTCCACCAACGGCACGCTGATCGATGCCGCGCACGTTGCGCGCATCGCCGCCCTCGGCTTCGACTACGTCGGCATCAGCCTCGACGGCCGGCGCGAAACCCACGACGCGTTCCGTCGGAAGGCGGGCGCGTTCGACGATTCGATCGGCGCCGCGCGCGCGTGTCGCGACGCAGGCATCAAAGTGGGGCTGCGCTTCACCCTGACCGAGCGCAACG
Organism: uncultured beta proteobacterium; assembly: GCA_963747775.1. Taxonomy (GTDB): domain Bacteria; phylum Pseudomonadota; class Gammaproteobacteria; order Burkholderiales; family SG8-39; genus JAGVSZ01. The sequence goes on along the minus strand of CAVVGT010000004.1, from coordinate 331,606 downwards.
CCGCCGACCTGCCGTGGCTGCTCGAGCTGGCGGAGCAGGAGGGAATCGACAAGTTCTACCTGTCGCACCTGAACTACGCGGGACGCGGCAATGTCAACCGCAAGCACGACGCCTTCCACCTGACGACGCGCAAGGCCATGGATCTCGTCTTCGATACGGCCTGGCACGCTGCGCGCGACGGCCGCGAGAAGGAGTTCGTGACCGGCAACAACGACGCCGACGGCGCGTACTTCCTCATGTGGGCGTCCGAGCGCTTCCCGGAGCAGGCCGGCCATCTCCGCGCGAAGCTCGAGCAGTGGGGCGGAAACGCCTCGGGCGTCAACGTCGCGAACATCGACAACCTGGGCAACGTTCACCCGGACACGTACTGGTGGGACTACACGCTCGGCAACGTGCGCGAGCGGCCGTTCTCGGCGATCTGGACGGACCTCTCCGACCCGATCCTCGCCGGCTTGCGGGCGCGTCCGCGCCCGATCAAGGGGCGCTGCGGCGAATGCCGCTTCTTCGCGATCTGCGGCGGCAACACCCGTACGCGCGCGCGCAGCCTCACCGGCGATCCGTGGCAGGAGGATCCCGGCTGCTACCTCGACGACGACGAGATCGGCGTGACCGGTGAGACGGAACGCCTGAAAGTCACCCCGTATTCGCGCTGGCGCAAAGAGGAAGGGGCACCGGCGTGATGAGGTTGATCGCTGCGCTTCTCGCCCTTGCGCTCGTTGCGCCGGCCGGCGCTGACCCGCAGAAGCGCTACGCGGAGCACTGCGCGAGCTGCCACGGCGCCGATCGGCTGGGCGGAATCGGGCCGGCCCTGCTGCCCTCGAACCTCGAGCGGCTGCGCAAGCCCGCGGCGACCGAGACGATCGCCAAAGGGCGCGTCGCCACGCAGATGCCGGGCTTCGCCGACAAGCTCTCTCCCGCGGAGATCGCGCAGCTGGTCGAGCTCGTCTACGCGAAGGTCGATCCCGAGCCGCGCTGGGGCGAAGCCGAGATCCGCGCGTCGCGCGTCGTGCTGCACGCGCCCGGCAGCCTGCCCGATCGACCGAAGTTCAAGGCGGATCCGCTCAACCTGTTCGTCGTCGTGGAGACCGGCGATCATCACGTCAGCGTCCTGGACGGCGACAAGCTCGAGCGCATCCACCGCTTCCCGTCGCGTTACGCGCTGCACGGCGGGCCGAAGTTCACGCCCGACGGCCGCTACGTGTTCTTCGCCTCGCGCGATGGGTGGATCACGAAGGTCGACCTGTGGAACCTCGAGACGGTGAGCGAGGTGCGCGCCGGCATCAACACGCGGAACGCCGCCGTGTCGAGCGACGGGAAGTACGTCGCGGTCGCGAACTACCTGCCGCACAGCCTCGTCATCCTGGATGCCGACCTGAACCTCGTGAAGGTCATGGAGGTGAAGGACAAGGACGGCAAGCGCAGCTCGCGCGTCTCGGCGGTGTACGATGCCGGGCCGCGCCGCAGCTTCGTCGCCGCGCTGAAGGACGTGCAGGAGCTGTGGGAGGTGAGCTACGACCCGAAAGCGCCCGAGATCCCGGCCGGCGTCATCCACGACTTCCAGTATCGCGAAGGCGCGTTCGTTCCCGGCTTCCTGAACGCGCGTCGTACGGTGCTCGACGACTACCTCGACGACTTCTTCTTCACGCCCGATTACAACGAGCTGATGGGCGCCTCGCGCGAGGGCAAGCAGGGCCAGGTCGTCCATCTCGACGTGCGCCGCAAGATCGCGGCACTCGACGTGCCCGGGATGCCGCACCTGGGGTCGGGGATCACCTGGATGTACAAGGGCCGCCGCGTGATGGCGACGCCGAACCTGCGCGAGGGCGTGGTCAGCGTCATCGACATCAAGGATTGGAAGCCAGTGGGCCAGATCCGCACGCCCGGCCCCGGCTTCTTCATGCGCAGCCACGAGAACACGCGCTACGCCTGGGTCGACGCGATGATGAGCCCGATCCACCGGGACACACTCACGGTGATCGACAAGGACACGCTGGAGATCGTCGCGCAGCTGCGTCCGGAGCCGGGCAAGACGCTCGCGCACGTCGAGTTCACCCGCGACGGACGCTACGCACTCGCGAGCCTGTGGGAGATGGACGGCGCGCTGATCGTCTACGACGCGCAGACGCTCAAGGAGGTGAAGCGCATCCCGATGAAGAAGCCGGTCGGGAAGTACAACGTCCACAACAAGATTACGAAGTCCGAAGGCACGAGCCATTGAGTCGGTCACTGATCTGGGAGATCTACAAGGGGGCGTCGCCCCCATGTTCCCGTGCACTAGGACGACGCGCATGCGCCACAATGCGGCCGTGATCGCCGACCCCGACCGCTTCAACTCGGCCATCGCTGCGTTCGACAGCGCCAACAGCGCGGACCCGAACCTCGAGCGCGACGGCGGCGCCGAGCATCCGAAGGAGCTCGTCTACGCCCGGCGCATGAGCATGATGCTGGAGCGCTTCGCGCCGGACGCCCCCGAAGCGGTGCGCCTCGCGGTGCGCTGCCAGCATCTGCGGCGGTGGGAGGTGCCGCGCGATGCGTTCCCGCGCACGCCCGAGGGCTACAAGGCGTGGCGCAAGCGACTCATGGATTTCCATGCGGACACGGCAGGCCACGTCTTGCGCGATGCGGGTTACGACGAAGAGACCGTCGCGCACGTCCAGGCGCTGCTGCGCAAGGAGCGCCTGAAGCGCGATGCCGACTCGCAGCTCGTCGAGGACGTCGTCGGCCTGGTGTTCCTCGAGCACTACCTCGAGCGCTTCGTCGCCGAGCACCGCGAATACGACGAGGCGAAGCTCGCCGAAATCCTGCGCAAGATTTGGGCAAAGATGTCGCCGCGCGGGCACAAGGCGGCGCTGACGCTCGTCAAGCTGCCCGCGGCGCTCAAGCCCGTGGTGCTGCGGGCGGTGGGGGGCGCCTAGCAGTCTGGCGGGCCGGACGCTCGCGGCCGCGGCGCGCGGCGGGCGCAGGATCCGGCGCGGAAAGCTGCGCGAGCCGTACTGGCGCGACGAAGGACAGATGATCTAGCGCGGCAGCGCAGCGATCGTGGCGACGATCGCCGCCTGCACCTTCGCGTTCTTGTCGATGTTGACGTGGAAGGTGCCGGTGTCGCCGACGTCGATGTTGGCGAGCTCGCCGGCGAAGCCGGGGTCGGCGGTGAGCGGCGAGCCCCACCCGCCGGCCTGGTAGTAGTTCAGCGCGCGCGCGACGTTCGCCGGCACCGGGTCCTGCTGGAACGGCGCGAGCGTGATCAGGAGGTCCACCCGCACCCCGTGCTTTTCCAGCTCGCGCGCGATGTCGATGATGTTGTTCCCGCCCTGCGAGTGGCCCACCAGCACGATCCGGCCGGTCCTGCCGGCGGCGCGCGCGTCGAGGATCTTCGACACCGTCGACTTCCACTCCAGGTGGCCGAGCGCCTCCGCCTCGATGCCCTTGCCCCGGAGCGTCGCGGCGATGGCGTCCATGCCGGTGGAGAACACGCCGAACCAGCCGCGCAGCAGGTACACCTGCGTCTCGGCCCCGACGCACCCGCACCAAGCGAGCACGATCGCCGCCACGGCCCACCTCGCGCCAGCTCTCGTCGCCCGCATGCGCCCCCCGAAGCTTCTCAAGCTCGCTTTCCTGCTGACGTCAGGCGAGGGACCGGAAGAACGCCCGCATCTCGCGCGCCAGCGCCTCGGGCTGCTCGAGCGCGGCGAAGTGCCCGCCCTTGGGCATCACGCTCCAGCGCCGGATGTCGGTGAACACGCGCTCGGCCGCGGCGCGCGGCGGGCGCAGGATCTCGCGCGGAAACTCGCAGTAGCCCGCCGGCACGCCGATCTTCCCGTCGATCGGCCACGGCCCGTGCATGCGCGCGTAGTAGGGCCAGAACGACGCGCCGATGCAGTTGGTGAACCAGTACAGGCTGATATTCCCGAGCATCTCGTCCATCGACAGGGCGTTGCGCGGGTCGCCGTCGCAGTCGGTCCAGGCGCGGTACTTTTCGGCGAACCACGCGGCCAGCCCGACCGGCGAGTCCGCGAGCGCGAACGCGAGCGTCTGCGGGCGCGTGCCCTGGATCCACTGGTAGCCGGTCTCCTCCTTCAGGAAGATCTCGAGCTCGCTGAGGAACCGGCGCTCCTCGTCGGTTGGGTTGGCGAACATCGCGGGATCGCGCCGGATCGGCATCATGTTGAGGTGGATGCCGAGCAGGTGCGCCGCACGATTCGCGCCGAGCCAGGCGGTGACGAACGAGCCCCAGTCGCCGCCCTGGGCGCCGTAGCGCGAGTACCCCAGGCGCAGCATTAGTTGGTCGAACATCGCGCCGATCGCCGGCAGCGCGCGGCGCTCCTGATTCGCGCGGAACGACAGTGTATAGCCGGGCAGCGAAGGCACGACGACGGTAAAGGCGTCGGCGGCGTCGCCGCCGTGCGCGGCCGGATCGGTGAGCAGCGGAATCAGCTTGAGGAATTCGAGCACCGACCCCGGCCAGCCGTGCGAGAGGAGCAGGGGCTTGCGGGTCGGGCCCGCGGCCTTCGACCTTCAGGAAATGCACGTCGATGCCGTCGATCGTCGTCACGAACTGCGGATAGGCGTTGAGCGCCGCCTCCGTCTTGCGCCAGTCGTAGGCATTCGCCCAGTAATCGACCAGCTCGCGCATGAAGCCGACCGACGTGCCGTAGCGCCACGGCGCCTCGGGGGCCTCGTCCGGCCAGCGCGCTCTGCGCGAGCCGCCGCTTCAGATCCGCGATCGCGGGATCGTCGACGGCGAGGCGAAAGGGTCGGATCGCGGTGTCGGCGCCGGGGGGCATAGGCAATCTCCGATGAGAGCGACGAGACGCGGCAGGCCGCGGCGTTCGCACTGGAATCGTACCCCCGCCAAGCTTTCCGACGTGACGGACACCCTCGCCGGCTTTTGCGCGGTGTGCGCGTCGAGGAAGCAAATCTGCTCGAGACTCGATTGGCAATTCCCGCATCGTCAATCCGGGGCCCGGCGCGAGCGAGTGCTAGGATACGGCCACGATCATCGGGTTGCGGCCGCGTGTTCTACCTTGAACTGTTCAGGGCGCTGCAGGAAGACGACGTCCGCTACATGGTCGTTGGCGGGTTGGCCGTCAACTTGCACGGCGTGAGTCGTCTGACGATGGACGTCGATCTCGTCATCGCGCTGGACGGCGAGAACCTCTCTCGATTCGCAAGAGCCGCGCAGCGCTTGAGTCTGAAGCCTATCGTTCCGGTGACGCTCGCCGACCTCGGTGACGCGGCAAAGGTCCGCAGCTGGATCGAGGAGAAGCACATGCTTGCATTCGCGCTACGCCCGCCGGGGCACGCGGATCCGACAATCGAGCTGCTGATGCAACCCTCGGTGCCGTTTGCGGACGCGTACTCGCGCAGGATCGAGAAAGACCTCGGCGGCGTTCGGGTCCCGATCGCCTGCGTCGATGACCTGATCGCGCCAAAGACCGGGACGGGTCGTCAAAAGGACGAGTCGGACATCACCGCGCTGCGCGCGCTGGAAGCGGAACGGGGTCGCGGAGAACAGCCGTGAGCGGCGGACGGCCCGAACGCGACTATTACTACGACATCTCGCCCGAGGAACTCCGGCGGGGATTGGGGCTGACGCCGCTCGAACGCCTGCATCGCCTCGACGACCTGCGGCGGTTCGTGATCATGCTGCGCGAGGCGCCGACGGTGCAACGTCAAGCCGCCGAGCCAGCCCCAGGCTCGTACCCGGCGAAGCCGCCAGACTAAGTCGGCACCACCGCCGGCTTCTGCGGCGTGAACGCGTCCGAAAAGCAGTACTCCTCGCCGAGTCCCTGCGCGACGAACGCCGGCTTCGCCGCCTCCACCATCTTCACCGAGCCGCACGCATAGATCGAGAACCCGGACAGATCCGGGAAATCCGCGAGGATCGCCTCGTGGACGAAGCCGGTGCGGCCCGTCCACTCGTCCTCGGGCCCCGCCTCCGAGAGCACCGGCACGAACCTGAAGTTCGGGTGTTCCTGCTGCCAGCGCTCCGGCAGCTCGGAGAAGTAGAGGTCGCGCCGCTTGCGCACGCCCCAGTAGAAGTGGAGCGGGCGCGTGATGCCCATCCGGAACGCCTGCTCGAGCAGGCTCTTCACCGGCGCGAAGCCGGTCGCCCCAGCGACGAAGATCAGCGGCCGCTCGCTCGGCTCGTGCAGGATGAACGCGCCGATCGGGCCCTCGAAGCGCACCAGGTCGCCGACCTTCGTGTGCTCGAAGAGGAGCGTGGTGAACTTCCCGCCGGGCATGCGGCGCACGTGCAGCTCGACGAGATCGGTCTCGCCGGAGGGTGTGGTGAACGAATAGGCCCGCCGGTCGCCGTCGGGCAGGATGATGTTGATGTACTGCCCGGCCTCGAAGGCGATGCGCTTCCCGCCGACGAGCCTCAGCGCGACGAGCATCACGTCGTGCGCGATCCGGTCGAGGCGCTCGATGCGCGCGGCGTACACGCCGAAGGGCTGTTCGCGCACCGCCGCGCCCTCCTCGTACTCGACCTCGACGTCGGAGAGCGCGGTCGCGCAGCACAGGAGGAGCTTGCCCTGCGCGCGCTCGCCGGCGGACAGCGCGCTCGCCAGGTAGTCGCCCCGGTCGACCTCCCCCGCGAGCAGCGTCGCCTTGCACACGCCGCAGCCGCCCGAGCGGCACTCGAACGGCAGCGCGACGCCCGCGCGCAGACCCGCGTCGAGCAGGGACTCGCCGGGTCGCGCGCTCACGGTCCGGTTGCCGGGATGGACCGTCACCGCCATGGTTGCCTTGCCGGCCCGCTTGGGCGGGAGCCAGGGCGCGAGCAGAAACAGCAGTGTCATTCCGCCGACTGCCGCCCACAACGCCATCGGCGACCAGTTGTAGATGAGCGGGTATACGGCGAGATAGAACCAGTCGAGCTCGAGCGACTGCGGGTAGGCGAGGAGGTCGGCCTTGCCCTGGCTGAGCGCCGGCTTGAGCAGCGACAGGACCACCAGCATGACGGTGCTCGCGACCATGATCGTCCGGGGCGGCAGGGTCTTCGCACGCGGCACGCGCTGCGTGTGCACCCACAGCACCGCGAGCACCCCCAGCGGGATGCCGATGTGCAGGAACTGCAGCAGCGTGAAGAAGCGGTCGGTGATCGCCTCCGGGAACACGAAGTTGCGCACCAGGTTTCCGCGGAACACCGGCAGGGCGTCGAACCACTCCGCGGTCGCGGTGAGCACAAACTGGGCAAGCCGGTCCCACGGCAGCATGTAGCCGTTCACGCCGGAGGCGTAGACGAGCCACAGCACCAGCACGCCGGTGATCCACGAGAACGCCCGGAAGCTGCGATAGCGGTCGAAGCAGAAGTGCCGCACGAGGTGCAGCAGCATCGTCAGGATCATCGCGTCGGAGGCGTAGCGGTGGATGCTGCGCATGATGCCGCCGGCCCACCACTGGTTGTGCGTCAGCGCCTCCACCGACTCGAAGGTGTCGTCGATCCCCGTGTCGTAGAAGGCGTAAACGTAGAAACCGCTCGCCACCACCAGCCAGAACATCCAGTAGCTGATCGCGCCGAGGTGGTGAAACGGGTTGTGACGCTCGCCGAAGACGCGGTTCGCCTGCGCCTCGACTGCGAGAAAGGCCTTCCGGCCGAGAGACTGGATCGCTTTCAGCACGTTCCGACGGTAGCCGTCGCGGCTGCCAGGGGACTTTGACGCAAGTCAGAAAAGACCGGGCGCTCGCCGGGCGAGAACCCGCGACGACCAGAAGGTTTTCCCGGACGCCGCGGCTATTCGCGCCTGAGTGCGTGCGCGCAATTGAGCGCAGCGCCGAACACGAGCACCGCAACGAACTGATGCGCGGCGCCGAGCGCGACCGGCACCGCGGTGAGCAGCGTCCACACGCCGAGCGCGAACTGGACGACCAGCGCGAGCGCGAGCACGTTGGTCGCCGTGCCGGCGCGGGGCCCGGCCTCGACCCACGCCACGCGCGCCCACAGCCACGCGACCAGCGCGAGCAGCAGCCAGGCCACCATGCGATGATCGAGCTGCACGGTCGCCATGTTGTAGAAGAAGTTCTTCCACCACGGGTTGATCATGAAGATCTCGGGCGGCACGACGTGGCCGTCCATGAGCGGGAAGGTGTTGTAGGCCTTGCCCGCCCGGATTCCCGCGACGAGCCCGCCGAGCAGCACCTGGGCGAACACGAGCGCGGCGACCCATCCCGCCAGCCGCGACGGGGCGTCCGTCGGCGCGCTGCGCTGCGGGTGCAGGAGGTCCAGCGCGGTCCACAGCATCGCGCCGAAGATCAGGAACGCGAGCCCCAGGTGCGCGGTGAGCCGGAACTGCGATACGCGCGGATCGTCGACCAGGCCCGACTGGACCATGTACCAGCCCAGCGCGCCCTGCAGCCCGCCGAGCACGAACACCCCCAGCAACCGCCAGGCGAGCGGCCGGTCCAGCCTGCGGCGGATCCAGAACCACGCGAGCGGCACGAAAAATGCGAGCCCGATGAGCCGGCCGAGGAGCCGGTGTGCGTACTCCCACCAGAAGATCTCCTTGAACTCGGCAAGCGACATGCCGAGGTTGACCAGCCGGTACTCGGGGGTCTGCTGGTACTTCTCGAAGACGACCTGCCAGTCGCTTTCGCTCAGCGGAGGGAGCGTGCCGACGAGCGGCTGCCACTCGACGATGGACAGGCCGGAGTGGGTGAGGCGCGTCACCCCGCCGACCAGCACCATGATCGCGACGAGCGCCGCGCAGGCGAGCAGCCACGCGGCGACGGCGCGGCGCCCGGGCGCGGGCCCCGCGGCCGCCTCCGGTACGTGCGCCGCACCCTGCGCATAGGAAAGCGCTTCTGCCATGCCGGTCTCGCTCTCGGGCTGCGCGGAATTCTCGGCGCGCGCACCCCCGATTCCTTTAAGACGCATCAAATTCTTTTCCTGCCTCGATTCGTACTCTGGCCTGCGTCAAATTTTATCTCCGCTTTCATGCGAGGAGGAACGACGATGGCCAACCCGACCCAGAACGCGAGCGAGGAGCGCATCCCGGCGATGCAGCACCTGCTCGAGAACCCGTTCCTGCTGCTCTTCATCGGCATCGCGATGCCCACGGTGTTTTACATCGTCTGGGGGGTGATGGAGATGGTCGCCATCCCCATCGCCAAGTGACCGCGCGCCGGAGACCGACATGAGCGCGATTCAGCCGCCCGCACAACGGATCTGGTGGAAGCAGCCGCTCGACAAGGTCGAGCTCGCCTGGATCCTGATCGCCTTCACCTGGTGCCTGGTGATGTTCTTCATGATGCCGTACTGGCACGTGTACGGTAAGCAGAACCTCGCCTCCGAGACCTATCGCACCACGCCCGACATGTTCGCCAAGAAGGCGCAGGCGGTGGTCGACAAGTACACGGTGCGCACCGAAACCGACGAGAAGATCCCGGTCGTGCGGCCCCCCGCCGGCGGCGACGTGTACCTGATCGCGCGCCTGTGGGCGTGGTGGCCGATCCTCGAGCTCGAGAAGGGCAAGAGCTACCGCCTCCATCTCACCGCCATGGACTACCAGCACGGCTTCTCGCTGCAGCCGGAGAACATCAACGTCCAGGTCCTGCCCGGCTACGAGCACGTGCTGACCGTGACGCCGAATCGGTCCGGCAGCTACGCGATCGTGTGCAACGAGTTCTGCGGCATCGGCCACCACAAGATGGTCAGCAAGCTCTACGTGGTCGACAAGTAAAGGGGAGACGTGGCCATGGCCGTTTCAGCAGATCTTTTCCGCACCTGCCCGCGCACCGGGCTCCAGTACCACAAGCCCGCCGAGACGCTGATGCGGGTCAACGCGGTCGCCGCGGTGGTCGCGCTTCTCATCGGCGGCGTGCTCGCCATCGTCATGGTGCTCACGCGCTGGCAGGCGGTGCACCTGGTCGGCGCCGAGGACTTCTACATGTACCTCACGGCGCACGGGCTGGCGATGCTCGCCTACTGGATCATCTTCTTCGAGATCGCGGTCCTGTACTTCTGCTCGTCGACGCTCCTCAAGTCGCGGCTCGCGACCCCGCGGATCGCCTGGGCGGCGTTCGTCCTGATGGTTCTGGGCGCGGTCGTGAACCTGGTGGCGATCTTCAAGGGCGACTCGACGGTGATGTTCACGTCGTACGTGCCGCTGCCCGCCAACCCGATGTTCTACCTCGGGCTGATCCTGTTCGCGGTCGGCGCGCTGATCGGGTGCTTCGTCTTCCTCGGCACGCTCGTCATCGCCAAGGCGGAGAACACCTACGAGGGCTCGATCCCGCTGGTCACGTTCGGCGCCCTCACCGCGGCGATCATCGCGATCTTCACGATCGCCTCGGGCGCGATCATCCTGATCCCGACTCTTCTCTGGTCGGTCGGCTACATCAAGGCGATTGACCCGCTGATGTACCGCACCATCTGGTGGGGCTTCGGGCACTCGTCGCAGCAGATCAACGTCGCCGCCCACGTGGCGATCTGGTACGCGATCGCCGCGATCGTGTTCGGCGCCAAGCCGATGAGCGAGCGGGTGAGCCGCACGGCGTTCCTCCTGTACATCCTGTTCCTGCAGCTCGCCTCCGCGCACCACCTGCTGTCCGACCCCGGGCTCGGCACCGAATGGAAGGTCTTCAACACCTCGTACGCCATGTACCTCGCGGTGCTCGCGTCGATGATCCACGGCCTGACGGTCCCGGGCTCGATCGAGCTGGCGCAGCGCCAGAAGGGCTACACCAAGGGGCTGTTCGAGTGGATCCGCAAGGCGCCGTGGGGCAACCCGTCGTTCTCGGGCATGATGATCTCGCTGCTCGGGTTCGGGTTCCTCGGGGGCATCTCGGGCGTGATGATGGGGACCGAGCAGCTCAACATGCTCATCCACAACACGATCTACGTCCCGGGCCACTTCCACGCGACGGTGGTGATCGGCACGACGCTCGCATTCATGGCGATCACCTACTTCCTGCTGCCGACGCTGTTCAAGCGCGAGATGATCTTGCCGGGGCTGGCGAAGTGGCAGCCGTACCTCTTCGGCCTGAGCATGGCGGTGTTCGCGCTGGCCATGATGGGCGCAGGCACGCTCGGCGTGCCGCGGCGGCACTGGGACATCACGTTCGCCGGCGCGGCGCTGCCCTACGAGTTCCCGGGCGCGGCGTGGCTGATGCTCGGCATCATGGGCGTGGCCGGCGTGGTCGCGCTCGTGGGCGGCGCGGCGTACATCCTGATCGTGGTCGGCTCGATCCTGTGGGGCAAGCGGGTCGATGCGGGCGCGTACGGCACCGAGCGCGGCGTGCTCAAGATGCCGGTCGAGGTCGCCCTGACCGGACACGGCCACGCGGGCTTCGCGGCGCCGGGGACGTTCGTGGTGGCGCTGGTGTTCCTGGGCGCATTCGTCCTGTACTACTTCGTCAACTGGAAGTACCTGTCGACGGTGTGGGGCCTGAGCTGACCCGCCGGAATCCACGACGATGAATGCAGAACGCGGAGCGTTGAACCTCCCTGCTCCCCTCGCGGGGGCGGGGCAGGGGAGAGGGAGCCGTATGTCGAGCGCGCTCAAGCTGATCTTCAATCTCTTCAAGCTGCGCATCGGCGTCGTCATCGCGCTCACGGCGGTGGCGGGGTATGCGGTGCAGCCGGGTGCGGGTCCCGAGGCCTGGCGCCTTGCAGTGCTGTTCCTCGCCGTGCTCGTCTCCTCGGCGGCCGCGGGCGCGTTCAACCAGTACTGGGAGCACGACCTCGACCGGAAGATGCGCCGCACGCGCACCCGGCCGTTCGTCACCGGCAAGCTGGTGCGGCGTCCCGCGTGGGTGCTGCTGATCGCCGCGCTCGCGGCGGGTGCCACCGCCGCAGCCTGGGCGACGACCAACGGCTGGGCGGCGGTGTATACCCTCGGCGGCGCGGTGGTGTATGCGATCGTCTACACCGTGTGGCTGAAGCGCCGCACGTGGTGGAACATCGTGATCGGCGGGCTCGCGGGCAGTTTCGCGGTGCTCGCCGGCGCGGCGGCGGTCACGCCGGGGCTCTCGCCCGAGGCGATCCTCCTCGCGGTGATCCTGTTCCTCTGGACGCCGCCGCATTTCTGGAGCCTCGCGATCGCGTTCCAGGACGACTATCGCGAGGCCGGCGTGCCGATGCTCCCGGTGGTCAAGGGCGACGCGTATGCCGCGCGCGCGATCCTGGCGCACGCGGTATTGCTGGTCGCGCTGTCGTGGGGGCTCGCCGCGTTCCGGCCGGGTTGGATCTACCTCGCTTTCGCCGTCGTCGGCGGCGCGCTGTTCGTCCGCGAGGCGCTGCGGCTCGTCGCCGCACCGTCGCGGCAGACGGCGATGCGGTGCTTCCACTCGTCCCTCGCGCAACTGTCGCTGCTGCTCTTGGGCGCGATGCTCGACGCAGCGGTGCTCTAGCGGACGCTCGCGCGGGACGCCTGGCAGTGAAAGTCCCTCGCGCCCTTCGCGTTCTGTGCACCCTAGCGGCGATGACCGTCGCGGGCATCGCCGCGGCCCAGCAACCCGACGCCGAGAAGGCCTACCGCGCCAGCCAGGCCGCGATCGGCCGCGAGCTGCCCGAGTTCACGCTCCACGACCCGCTCAACCGGCCGGTCAAGCTCTCCGACTATCGCGGAAAGCCGCTCGTGGTGAGCTTCGTCTACACCGGCTGCTTCCAGGCCTGCCCGGTCGCCACGCAGTCCCTCGCGAAGGCGGTGAAGCAGGCCCGCGAAGCGCTCGGTCCCGACGCCTTCCAGGTCGTCAGCATCGGCTTCAACCAGCCCTTCGACTCGCCGGACGCGATGGGCGCGTTCGCGCGCCAGAACCGCGTCGCCGATCCCCGCTGGACGTTCCTCAGCCCCGACCCGAAGGACGTCGGGGCGCTCGCGCGCGCGTTCGGCTTCAGCTTCGAGGCGACGCCGAAGGGCTTCGATCACATCACCCAGGCCACGATCGTCGATGCGGGCGGCGTCGTCTACCGCCAGGTGTACGGCGACAGCTTCGACCTGCCGCTGTTCGTCGGGCCGCTCAAGGAGCTGCGCTCGGGCCAGGCCGCGCAGACGGCAACGCTCGGGAACGTGTGGGAGAAGGTCAAGCTCTACTGCACGGTGTACGACCCGGGCACCGGGGGCTACCGCCTGAACTATTCGCTGTTCTTCGAGCTCTTCGCCGGGCTGACCACCTTCGCCGGTCTCGGCTGGTTCCTCTATCGATCGCGTCGCGCGGCGGCGTGACGGCCCGTCATCCCGGCGCACGCCGAGACGACGGGCCATCCGCATTTGAGCCACATCAAGGTTGCCCGGGGGCCCCGTAACGATCATCGGGTCAGGGCCGCCCGCTGCGCGCCCGGTTTCCCATGGAGGCATGCATCCCGATTCGACCCGCGCTCGGCGTCCCGGCCGCTCCCGGAACCGCCGCGCGCAATCCGGCAGCACGTGCGCTGCACGCAGTGGAGCGCGCGTTCGATCATCCGTTCGGCCCCGTTGCGAATCCGCTGCGGCAGCTCGGCGCGCTCGCGTTCTGGTTCTTCTGGATCGTCGCGGTCAGCGGCGTCTACCTGTACGTCTTCTTCGACACCAGCGTCTCGGGCGCGTACGCCTCGGTCGAGTCGCTGACGCGCGACCAGCGGTACGCGGGCGGGGTCCTGCGGAGCCTGCATCGCTACGCGTCCGATGCGTTCATGCTGGTCACCGTCCTGCACCTCGTGCGCGAGCTCGTCTACGGCCGCTTCAGAGGGTTCCGCTGGTTTGCGTGGGTGAGCGGCGTGCCGACGCTCCCGTTCATGCTCGCCTCGGGCATCATCGGCTACTGGCTGGTGTGGGACACGGTCGCGCAGTTCGTCGGCGTCGGCGTCACCGAGTGGGTCGGCTGGCTGCCGGGGTTCGGACCGGGCCTGGTGCGGAACTTCATCGCCGCCGAGGCGATGACCGACCGCTTCTTCTCGCTGCTCGTGTTCCTCCACCTCGGCGTGCCGCTGTTCCTGCTCGCGGCGATGTGGATCCACATCAAGCGCATCACGCGCCCGCGGACGCAGCCGGCGGCGGCGCTCGCCTGGGGCAGCCTCACGATGCTCCTCGCGCTCGCGCTCGTGCGGCCCGCCGTCTCGGCCGCGCCGGCCGATCTCGCCCAGGTGCCCGCAGCGGTCGCGCTCGACTGGTTCTATCTCTTCCCGCTGCCGGCGATGTACGCCACGTCGGCGGGCGGGGTTTGGCTCGCGCTGGGGGCCGCGACCGTCCTCGCGCTCGCGCTGCCCTGGCTCGTGCGCGCGCCGCGCGTGCCGCGGCGCGGCCGGTCGAGCCGATTTATGCATCGCCGGTGAGCAGGTGAGCAAAGCAATGAAGTACGGCCTCCAAGCGCTCGCCTACGCCGCGTTCGCCGCGGTCATCGGCTATTTCTCGACCTTCCCGCGCTACCAGCACCTGCAGCCCGACGAGGCCCTGCTGCGGCTCTCGTTCAAGCATCCCGGCAAGCCGGTGGGCGACTGCCGCGAGCGCACGCCCGAGGAGCTCGCCAAACTGCCGCCGCAGCTGCGCAACAAGACCGAGTGTCCGCGCGAGCGCTCGCCGGTGCGCGCCGTCGTCGAGCTCGACGGCAAGCCGCTGTACGACGCGACCTTTCCGGCCGCGGGCCTGAGGCGCGACGGCGCCGCGAGCGGATACCGCCGCCTCGCGATCCCGGCCGGCCGGCACACGCTCAAGATCGCGTTCAACGACGACGTGCGGGCGCAGGGATTCACCTACGAGCACGCCGCAACCGTGGACCTCAAGCCCGGCCAGGTGGTGCTCATCGACCTCGTCGCCGAGCGGGGCGGGGTGGTGATCCGATGAGGCCCGCGGCGGTCCTGCGCCTGCCTCGCGCCGGTGCGGGGATGCTCGGGCGCGCCCTCGACGCCGCGCATGCGGACTACGCGCTGCCGGTCCCGGTCGACGCGACGCGCCGTGCGATCGCGCTCGGCTGGCTCGGTCTCGCCCTGCTGGCGATCATCGCCTCGGGCGTCTTCTCGGTGCTGCTGGTGGCCGCGCGCACCCCGTTCCTCGCGCCGCTGTTCCCGGTCGCCGACTTCTTCCACGTCGCGCTGGTGGTGCACGTGGACCTCTCGGTGCTGGTGTGGTTCGTCGCGTGCGCCGGCCTCCTCTGGACGCTCAACGGCGCGCGCGCGCTTCGCCGGCCTCGGCTGGTTCGCGCTCGCGCTTGCCGCGGTCGGCACCGCGCTGATGTGCGCTCGCGCCGTTCGTCGGCCGCGGCGGCCCGATCATGGCCAACTACATCCCGGTGCTCGACGACCCGGTGTTCCTCGCCGGGCTGATCGTCTTCGGCATCGGCGTTCGGCGTGCTGACCTGCGCGGATGGCGGCGCCCGGCCGCGTGGGCCTCGCGCTCGAAGGCGCCGATGCGCTGCGCTTCGGCCTGAACGCTGCGGCCGTGTCCGGCGCGGTCGCGCTGCTGCGCCTTCGCGTGGTCCTGGCTCGCGGTGCCCGCGGATCTTGCCGCGCAAGCCGTACTACGAGCTCCTGTTCTGGGGCGGCGGCCACGTGCTGCAGTTCACCTGGACGCTGCTCATGCTGGTGGCGTGGCTCTGGCTCGCGACGCTGTGCGGCGCGCGGGTGCCGCTCGTCGCCGCGCGTCGCGACGCTGATCTTCGCCATCGGGCTCGCGTCGGTCTTCGCCACCCCGGTGATCTACCTCGCCTGGCGACGTGGCGTCGAGTCGGCACCGCCAGCTCCTCACGCTGGCTCATGCGCTTCGGCGGCGGCCTCGCCATCCTGCCGGTGGCGATCGCCGTGGTGCATCGGGCTCGCGCGTGGCAAAGCGGCCGAGGCGGACGCGCGGCCGCTGCGGGCGGCGCTCGTTCGCCTCGATGACGCTCTTCGCCGTCGGCGGCGCGATCGGCTTCCTGATCCAGGGCAGCGACGTGCGCATCCCGGCGCACTACCACGGCTCGATCGTCGGGGTGACGCTCGCGCTCATGGGGCTCGTCTACGCGCTTGCGCCGCGCCTCGGGCTGCGGAACGCCGTCGACGCGGCTCGCGACGCTGCAGCCGATCCTGTACGGCGGCGGGCAGCTCATGCACATCGTCGGACTGGTGTGGTCCGGCGGCTACGGCGTGCAACGCAAGGTGGCGGGCGCGTCGCAGGTGCTGCGCTCCACGCAGGAGATCGTCGGGATGGGCGTGATGGGCCTCGGCGGCCTGATCGCGATCGTGGGGGGCATTCTCTTCGTCGTGGTCATGCTTCAGGCGATGCACAGGAGGCCGCGGTGAGCGCGACGGTCGCATCCGATACGGCGGGCGGGAACCGCTTGCGCGGCGTGGCGGCGCTCACGCTCGCGTTGCTGGTGGTCGTCACGCTGGCGAGCGCGTTCCTGCGCCTGGCGGAGCCGGCGGCGGTCGGCGGACTCGCGATCGACGTCGCGCGCGGCACGCATCGAGTCTCGGCCAGTGCCGCGCTCGTCCTCGCGATCGGCGTCGCGATCTTCGGTTGGGACCGGTTGCGCCCGCTCGGCGCGTCGCGCGGCGTCGCGGCTGCACTGGTCGCGCTCGGCGTGGCGCTCTCGTTCCTCGGGCGGTTCACGCCCTCGACGCATCCGTTCGTCGCGTTCGGCGACCCGCTCGGCGGGCTCGCGATGGTCGCGCTCGCGTGGTGGCTCTACCTCGCCGCCGGGCGGCTCGAAGCGGCCGGCACGGGTACGCGCGCGCTCGGCTGGGTGCTCATCTGCGCCGCTTTCCTGGCGGTCGCCGCCATCGTCACCTGGCCGCCGAACCTGCTGGCGGGCCTCGTCGTGCAGATCGTCGCGACGGTCGCGCTCGCGGCCGGCGTCAGCATGCTTTTCCGGAGCGCCTCGCAATGGGCATCGTGATCGACGCGCGCGACCTCGAACCCCCCGAGCCGTTCGAGCGCGTGATGGAGGCGCTCTGCGACATGAAGCCCGGCGACGACGTCGTGCTGATCCTCACGCGCGAGCCGTTCCCGCTCTACCGCGTGCTGGAGCGCAACGGCTACGCGTGGACGGCGACGGGCTTCGACGACGGGCGGTTCGAGATCCGGATCTGGGACAAGTCGAAGCCACCGGTCGGCGGCTAGCCGCCGGCACGCCGGAATAGTTCACCGTTCGACCGTGTTTGCGCGTCTGTCGGCGTGCACTCGGACTTTCCGCGTCTGTTGCGCCGACCTCTCAGCCGTGCCGCACGGGGACGTGTCACGTCTTCGGTGATGACACGACACGCCCATGCAAATCACCAAGGAGGCTGCAATGCGAAACAAATCCGTCATGATCGCCGCAACGTTCGCGGCGGGAGTCGTCGCGGCGCCGGCAATGGCGTCCGACACGCTGGTGAAGTTCGATGGCGGCGTCGGTGTGCATCCGGTCGCGGGGAACAGCGCGGCGGGCGCTGCGACGGTGGTCAACACGGTGCGCCTTGTCGCGCCGGGCGGACGGCCCTGGGGCATCCTGAATCTGAAGGCGACGATCAAGCGCGACGGCAGCATCCGGGCCAAGGGCGAGGGGCTCGTGCTGGTCGGGACCGACAATGCGGGCTCCCGCGGCGGCGTCAGGCAGGTGGTCGCCACGCTGTTCTGCGGCAGCAACGTCGGATTCACTTCGCCACCGGCAGACCTCAGTGTCGGCGGCGACTTCGACATCCGGGGACAGCTCGACGCGGTGCCGCCCAATCCGTGCGGCGACGATACGAACCCGCCGACGCTGCTGATCCGCAACTTCGCGAACGGCGCTCCGGGCGCCTGGTTCGCGGCCGGCGTCGTCGACGACTGACGCTTCGCTCTGTTCGGCGCGCGGGGGCTACGCCGAATGCCCCCGCAGCCGCTCCACGTCTACGATGTGGACGGTGCGGCCCTGCACCTTGATGAGCCCCGCGGCGGTGAGGTCGTGCAGGATGCGCGAGAAGTGCTCCTGCGTGAGGTTGAGGCGCGACGCGACGACGCCCTTGGTCGTGGACAGCGTGACCGAGCACGCGCCCTGCTCGGGCACGCCCTCCGCGCCGCTCGAGAGCAGGTAGCCGATCACGCGCTCGGTGCCCGAGCGCATCGAGTAGGCCTCGAGGTCGCCGACGAGCTGGTGCAGGCGGCGCGAGAGGCCGGCGATCATGCGCGCGGCGAAGTCGGGGTCGTGCTTGATCTCGTCGAACACCGCTTCGCGGTCGACGTAGAGCAGGAGCGAGTCGGCCAGCGCCTGCGCGGTGACGACGTGCGGGCGGCGCATGAACATCACCGCTTCGCCGAAGCTCTGGCCGGGCCCGAGGATCTCGACCACCTTCTCGTCGCCGCCCGCCGAGACGAACGCGAGCTTCACCTGGCCGTAGACGATCGCGTGGAACCCGCTCACCGGGTCGCCGCGGTGGAACAGGATCTCGCCGCGCTCGGCGCGCACCTGGCGCGTGTGCGTCGCCATGCGGTCGAGCTGCTCCGGCGCCAGCTCCCGGAACAGCGGGAGGTTGGCGAGGAAGGCGCGCGGGGAAAGGGTCGTTGCCACCCGGGTTCGCTATTTGCGGCCGTCAGGATACGCGGCGCCGCGCCGCACCGCCATCGCCCGGCCGAGGCGCTCGAGCGCGGCCGCGTCGAGGTGCGCGCGCGCGAACGGGAACAGCTCGGACTCCTCGAGCTCGATGTGGCGTGCGCACAGCCCGTGCAGCCGGTCCACGAGCACCTGGTCGATCGCACCCAGCCGGCCGTCGGCGATGGCTGCGAGCTGCGGCCGCAGGGCGTCGTAGGTGGCGTGCATCTCGCGATGCTGCGCGACCACGGCGGCGATCAGGTTCTCGACCCGCCCCTGCTCCGCGGCCGGGGTTTCCGAGCGCAGCAACGGGAGGAGATCCACTTCCTCGTCGTCGTGGTGCATCGGGCAGTCCTCGTCGAAGCAGCGCATCACGTGTCCCGCGGTGGCGCGCGCATCCTCGTCGCTGCCGTGATGCCGGACGTGCTCGGCCAGCCGGTCGAGCAGCGCGGCGCGTTGCTCGAGCCGCAGATGCAGCCCGCGCATCAGCTCGAGGGGGTCGTCGAATCCGGGCCGCGAGGAAATGCTGCACATGGCTTCAGGCTCCCAGCGGCAGCGGATGCTTGGTGACCGCGACCGCGACGATGTAGACGAAGACCGCCTGCGCCGCGAGCCATGCGGCGATCCGCACCGGCTTGGTCGGCCCGCGACGGAGCGCGACCGTGCCGATCAGGATGTAGGCGACGAGCGCGACGATCTTGGCGACGATCCACGGCTGGAGCCCGTAGAAGGTCGCGAGATAGATCGCGGCGAGGAGCAGCACGGTGTCGTTGACGTGCGGCACCACGCGCACCCACCGCGCCGCGAGGCGCGGGGAGTCCGCGATCATCCACACCCCGCGCACGAAGAAGAGCAGCCAGCTCAGGGCGATGGTGGCCAGGTGCACCTGCTTGGCGAGGGCGTAGCCCATGCCGCGTACCGATCGCACCTTAACGCGTGACGAGCACCGGGATCGTGGAGTGCGTGAGGACCTTGTTGGTCTCGCTCCCGAGCAGCAGCGCCTTCACGCCGCGCCGCCCGTGCGAGGCCATGAAGATCAGGTCGCAGCCGCTCTCGGTGGCGACCCGGATGATCTCCTCGAACGGACCGTCGCTCACCCGGTGCAAGGTTGCGCAGGGCACGCCGGCGGTGCGCGCCGCTTCCTCGACCGCGCCCAGCGCGCGCTTCGCGCTCGCTTGGGAATGGGCCTCGTGCTCGTGCGCATGGGCGGTCAGCGCCGATGGCGACATCTCCGACGGGTAGAATGGCGGGGTGACGTGCACCGCCGTGACGCGCGCGCCGATCTCCTTGGCGAGCTGGATGCCGTCGCGCACCGCCTTGGCGGAGAGCGCCGATCCGTCGGTGGGCAGCAAGACGTGCTTGTACATTTTTCTTCCTTTCGCAAAGCCGATACTGACCCAAACTAACCATAGCGGCGGGGCGTCGTCGAGACTTGATCCAGCGCAAACGCCGCTCGCGGGCGTGCTCAGGCGGCCGTCACAAGCACCGCTGCGCCGGTGATCCGTCCCTCCCGCACGCGTGCGAGCGCCTCGTTCGCGTGCTCGAGCGGGAAGGTCTCGACGGCGGTGCGCACGGGCACCTGGGGTGCGATGCGCAAGAACGCATCGCCGTCCTTGCGCGTGAGGTTCGCGACCGACACGATCCGGCGCTCGCCCCACAAGATCTCGTAGGGAAACGCGGGGATATCGCTCATGTGGATCCCGGCGCAGACGACCGTGCCGCCCTTGGCGGTCGCGCGCAGCGCCGCCGGCACGAGCGCCCCGACCGGCGCGAACAGGATCGCCGCGTCGAGCGGCGCGGGCGGGGCTTGACCGGAGTCGCCTGCCCACCTCGCACCGAGCTGGCGCGCGAACGCTTGGGCCGCAGCATCGCCCGGGCGGGTGAACGCGTACACCTCGTGTCCCTGCCAGACGGCGACCTGGCACACGATGTGGGCCGCGGCCCCGAACCCGTAGATCCCGAGCCGGCGGCCGTCGCCGGCGGCGACGAGCGAGCGGTAGCCGATCAGCCCGGCGCAGAGGAGCGGTGCCGCTTCCGCGTCGCCGTACGCGTCGGGAAGTCGAAAGCAGTAACGCGCATCCGCGATGGCGTAGTCCGCGTAGCCGCCGTCGATGTGATAGCCGGTGAACCGGGCCGAATCGCAGAGGTTCTCGCGGCCGCTCGAACAGAAGCCGCACCGGCCGCACGTCCACCCCAGCCAGGGCACCCCGATCCGCTCGCCCGGCACGAACCCTTCGGCCCCCGGGCCTGCGGACTCCACCCGGCCGACGATCTCGTGGCCGGGCACGATCGGGGACCGCACGAGCGGCAGGTCGCCGTCGCAGACGTGCAGATCGGTCCGGCACACCCCGCAAGCCGCCACCCGCACCAGGACCTGGCCCGGCCCCGGTGCGCCTTTCGGTACCTCGGCCCGCCGCAGCGGCGTCCCCGGCCGATCGAGCGCCATCACCCGCATTTCACTCGTTTTCCGGCCTGTAATGCCCGCCATCCCTTGACGACCATCAACCTCGGCTCCCCGCGGCAGGCGCAGCATGATTTTGAGGGATTGCGGCGCCCCGAAACGACCGCGCCCGGAATATTGCACCGACGCATAGGAGGTTGGCCATGACTACCAGCACACCGGAACTGAAAACCGCTGCGGCGCCGGGCATCGCGCTGGGTATCGACTGGGCCGACGTGGCCGGGCAATGGTTCAAGGCATATCGCGCCGGCTTCGATACCCTGCTCGGGCTGAGCAACGCGGCGCTCGCCGGCGCGGAGCGTATGCAGATGGTACAGCTCGAAGCCGACGTCGAGACCCAGACCCGGAACCGCACCGCCGCGCTCGCCGTCGGCGACTGCCGCGACGTGCAGGGTCTGCTCGCACTGCAGTCGAACCTCGCCACGGCCTACATGGAAAGCGCAATGCGCTATGGGATGACCTGGGCCCAGCTCGCCCAGCAGACCAACGCCGAGATCGCGAAGCTGCTCACCGCTCGCTACGAGGAGTGGGGTCGCTTCATGCGCGGCGCGCTTCCCGTCGGCACAGCGCCCGAGTCGATGCAGCAGCCGTTCGCGATCGCGTTCGAGGCCGCGCGGGCATCGCAGCAGGCGATGATCCAGTCGATCGCCTCGCTCGCGTCGATGGCCGGCCAGGGCTTGAAGCGGGCTGCCTGAGACTGGGGTGTTCCCTCCCGAGGAGGAAGGGAAAGCGAGTTCACGCCTCGCGGGGCAGGAGACCATGCTCGGCGGCGTAGACCGCCGCCTGGACGCGGCTCGTGAGCCCGAGCTTGCGCAGGATGTGCTGGACGTGGATCTTGACGGTGCTCTCCGCGACGCCCAGTTCCCGCCCGACTTCCTTGTTGCTGTCGCCGCGCGCGACGCGGAGCAGAATCTCCCGCTCGCGCGGCGATAGCGGAACGCCGCGGTGCGGCCGGTGTCGCGTGCGTTCGCCATCCTCGCGCCGCAGATGCAGTGCATCGTCTTGTGCCGCAGCGGCCGCGAGGACCACCGCGCCGTTGAGCGCGTGCTGGACCGACGTCACGAGCAGACCGTCGTCCAGGTTCTTCACGAGAAAGCCGTCGGCGCCGGCGTGCAGCGCGGCCGAAAGCTCCGCGGCCTGCTCGGACAAGGTCAGCACCAGGATCCGCGCGTCGGGGCACGCGGTGCGAATCGCGGCGACCGCCTCCAGGGCCGCGCGCTTCGGGAGGTGTAGGTCGACGAGGACGACCTCCGGCCGCAGCGCGGCGACCGCGCGAATGGACTCCCCGACGTCGCCGGACTCGCCCACCACGTCGAATCCCGGCACCGCCCCGAGCGCGATCGCGAATGTGCGTCGGAACGAGGCGTGGTCGTCGACCAGGTAGAGCCGCATCGATTCGTTCGGCGCGTCGCTCTGCACTGCTGGATCTCCGTTTCCCATGGTCTCCTTGCCTCGCGCATAGCTTGCGGGACCGCCCGCTCCGGCGTTTGACCGAGATCAACTGCGCCGGGGAACCGCGACGCGCCCGGTTATAATCCCGACGCGCGCGCCTCACGATCCGTCCCTCGCAGCGCGCGCATTCCGGGATCCCCGCTTGAATACCCCCGATCTGTCGAAACTGAGCATCGATCGCAGCGCCGCGCGCACGACGCGCGCGCGGCGGCGGGTGTGGCCGTGGATCGCCGGGATCGTGGTGCTCGCGGCGGCGGCGGTGCTCGGGTTCTCCGGCGGTCTCGGCGGCCCGGTGACGGTGGAAACGGCCGCCGTGACGACCGCGTATCCCTCGCAGGCGGTGACGGTCCTCAACGCCACCGGCTACGTCGTCGCGCAGCGCAAGGCCGCGGTCGCGTCGAAGGCGACGGGTCGGCTCGAGTGGCTCGGCGTGCTGGAGGGCAGCCGCGTCAAGAAGGACGAGGTCATCGCGCGGCTCGAGAGCCGCGACGTGGGCGCGAGCCGCGAGCAGGCCGCGGCGAACGTCAAGGTCGCCGCGGCCAACCTCGAGCAGGCGCAGGCCGAGCTGCGCGACGCCGAGCGCAACCTCGCGCGCTCGCGCGAGCTGCTGGACAAGAAGTTCATCAGCGAAGCCGCGCTCGACACCGCGGTGGCGCGCTACGACAAGGCGCGCGCGGGCGTGCGGTCGAACGACGCCGCGCTCGGCGTGGCGCGCGCGAACCTCAAGGCGTGCGGACGTCGTCGTTCGAGCAGACGCTCATCCGCGCGCCGTTCGACGGCGTGGTGCTCACGAAGAACGCGAACGTCGGCGACAACATCACGCCGTTCTCGAGCGCGATCGACACCAAGGGCGCGGTGGTGACCATGGCCGACATGGCCACGCTCGAGGTCGAGGCCGACGTGTCCGAGTCCTCGCTCGGCAAGATCAAGGTCGGCCAGCCGACCGAGATCCAGCTCGACGCCGTGCCCGACACGCGCTTCGGCGGCGTCGTGAATCGCATCGTGCCGACGGTCGACCGCGCGAAGGCGACCGTGCTCGTGAAGATCAAGTTCCTCGACCGCGACGAGCGCGTGCTGCCGGACATGAGCGCGAAGGTCGCCTTTCTCGACGCGCGAGGTCCCGGCGTCCGACCGCAAGCCGGTCACCGCGGTGCCGACCGCAGGCGCTCGTGGAGCGCGACGGCGCGAGGTTCGTGTTCGTGCTGAAGGACGGCAAGGCGGTGCGCACCAAGGTCGAAACCGGCCGCGCCGCTCGGCGACCTGGTGGAGGTGAGCGGCGTGGCGGCGGGCGAGAAGGTGGTGCTGAAGCCGCTCGACAAGCTCGCCGACGGCGCGCGGGTCAAGGTCGATCAGAAGTAGCGCCGCCGGCGCGCGATCATCACGTGAACGCCGCGGCCCCCTCGACGCTTCCGCTGATCCGCATCCGCAACCTCGTCGAAGTCCTACCGGCGCGGCGGGCAGATCGTGCCGGTGCTCACCGACATCACGCTCGACATGCGGGCGGGCGATTTCCTCGCGCTGATGGGGCCGTCGGGCTCGGGCAAGTCCACGCTGCTCAACCTCATCGCCGGCATCGACAAGCCCGACTCGGGCGAGCTGCGCGTTCGACGGCGTGGACATCACCGCGCTGTCGGAGCGCGAGCTCGCCGACTGGCGCGCCGGCACGGTCGGCTTCATCTTCCAGTTCTACAACCTCATGCCGGTGCTCACGGCGTTCGAGAACGTGGAGCTGCCGCTGCTGCTGACGCGCCTCTCGCGCGCGCGAGCGCCGCGAGCACGTGGCGGCCGCGCTGGCGCTGGTCGGGCTCTCCGACCGCATGGAGCACTATCCGTCGGAGCTCTCCGGCGGCCAGCAGCAGCGCGTCGCGATCGCGCGCGCGATCATCACCGACCCGCGGCTGATCGTCGCCGACGAGCCGACCGGCGACCTCGACCGCCATTCGGCCGAGGAGGTGCTCGAGCTGATGGACCGGCTGAACACCGACCTCGGCAAGACCATCGTCATGGTCACGCACGACCGCCGCGCCGCCGACCGGGCGCACGCGATCATGCACCTCGAGAAGGGCGAGCTCTCCACGGCGGACGACATGCGCGAGCGGTCGGTCAGGTAGGCGGGCGTGCAGTTCCTGAAGCTCATCCTCCGCAACGCGCTGCGCCACAAGCTGCGCACTG
Organism: uncultured beta proteobacterium; assembly: GCA_963747775.1. Classification (GTDB taxonomy): domain Bacteria; phylum Pseudomonadota; class Gammaproteobacteria; order Burkholderiales; family SG8-39; genus JAGVSZ01. The sequence goes on along the minus strand of CAVVGT010000004.1, from coordinate 307,080 downwards.
CGCTGACGGTGCTCGGGCTGGTGGTGGCGATCCTCGCGTTCGGGCTGCTGCAGACGGTCGTGGACGCGTGGTACGCCGGCGCCGACAGCGCCGCGCCGACGCGGCTCGTGACGCGCAACGCCATATCGCTGGTGTTCCCGCTGCCGATCAGCTACCGCGACAAGATCCGCGCGGTCGACGGCGTGCGTGCGGTGTCCTACGCGAACTGGTTCGGCGGCATCTACCAGGATCCCAAGAACTTCTTCCCGCAGTTCGCGGTCGAGCCGCGCACCTACTTCGACATGTACCCCGAGTTCCGCGTCCCGCCCGACGAGTTCGCGGCCTTCCTGCGCGACCGCAAGGGCGCCGTGATCGGGCGCAAGCTCGCCGACACGCACGGTCTGAAGATCGGCGACGTGATGCCGCTGCGCGGGACGATCTTCCCCGGCACCTGGGAGTTCACGGTGCGCGCCATCTACGACGGCGCCGAGGCGAAGACGGACACCTCGCAGATGTTCTTCCACTGGGACTACCTGAACGAGTCGGTGAAGAAGCGCAGTCGCAACCGCGCCGACCAGGTCGGCATCTACCTCGTCGACGTCGTGCGACGCCGATCGCGCGGCCGAGGTGAGCCACGCGATCGACGCGCTGTTCAAGAACTCGCTCGCCGAGACGCTCACCGAGACCGAGCAGGCGTTCCAGATCGGCTTCGTGAAGCAGACCGAGGCGCTCGTGGTCGCGATCCGCCTCGTGTCCTACGTCGTGATCGTGATCATCCTCGCGGTGATGGCCAACACCATGGCGATGACCGCGCGCGAGCGGCTGGCGGAGTACGCGACGCTCAAGGCGCTCGGCTTCGCGCCCGGCCTACGTCGCCGCGCTCATTCTCGGCGAGTCGGTCGCGATCGCGGCGATCGGCGCGGCCATCGGCATCGCGCTGACCTTCCCGGTCGGCGACTGGTTCGCGGCGCAGGTGGGGACGCTGTTCCCGGTGTTCGAGGTCAGCGGGCACACGGTGGTGCTGCAGATCGCGTGCGCGCTCGGCGTCGGCGTCGTCGCGGCGCTCGTCCCCGGGCGGCGGGCGGCGACGGTGAGGATCGTCGACGGGCTGCGCGCGATCGGGTGACCGCGCCGAGCCGGAACGATGCCGATCCCCGTCGCCTACAGCCTGCGCAATCTCTGGACGCGCAAGCTCACGACCGCGCTCACGGCGGGCGGGCATGGCGCTCGTCGTGTTCGTGTTCGCCGCCGTGCTGATGCTCGACGCCGGCCTCAAGCAGACGCTCGTCGCGACCGGGCAGCCGGACAACATCCTCGTCACGCGCCGCTCCGCGGGCACCGAGATCCAGAGCGGCGTCGACCGCACGCAGGCCGCGATCGTCGAGAGCCAGCCCGAGATCGCGATCGGCCCCGGGGGCGTGTCGCATGGTGTCGAAGGAAGTCGTCGTGCTGATCGCGCTGCCCAAGCGCGACACGGGCGGCCGACCAACGTGACGGTGCGGGGCGTGGGTGCGGAGGGCCTCGCGCTGCGGCCGCAGGTGCGCGTGATCGCCGGGCGGACGTTCCGGCCGGGCAGTGCCGAGATCGTCGTGGGACGGAGCATCGCCGAGCGCTTCGACGGCACGGGGATCGGCGAGCGGCTCCGCTTCGGCGGGCGCGACTGGATCGTGGTGGGCGTGTTCGACGCGGGCGGGTCGGCTTCGACTCCGAGATCTGGGGCGACGGCGAGCAGATGATGCAGGCGTTCCGGCGGCAGGCGTTCTCGTCGGTGGTCGGCGCGCCTTTCCGACCCGGCGCGCTTCGACGAGCTGAAGCGCCGCCTGGAGTCCGACCCGCGGCTCACCCTCGACGTGAAGCGCGAGCGCACCTTCTACGAGGAGCAGTCGCAGGTCATGTCGAACTTCATCAGCTACCTCGGGCTGACGCTCTCGATCATCTTCTCGATCGGCGCGATGATCGGCGCGATGATCACCATGTACGCGGCGGTGGCCAACCGCACCGCCGAGATCGGGACGCTGCGCGCGCTCGGCTTCCGGCGCGGCTCGATCCTCCTCGCGTTCCTGGTCGAAGCGCTCTTGCTCGGGCTGATCGGCTGGGTGGTCGGACTCGCGCTTGCTTCGGGGATGCAGCTCGTGCAGATCTCGACGATGAACTGGCAGTCGTTCTCCGAGCTCGCGTTCCGCTTCACGCTCACGCCGGAGATCGTCGTGAAGTCGCTCGTCTTCGCGCTCGCGATGGGGCTGGCGGGCGGGTTCCTGCCCGCGGTGCGCGCGGCGCGGCTGAAGATCGTGGACGCGCTGCGGGCGGCCTAGGAGAAGAGCCGCGTGATTTCCGGCGCGGGTTTGAGCGGCACGCCGCAGTTCGCGCAGAACTCGGGGTCGAGGTCCACGCTCTTGTCGTAGAAAATGCCTTCCGTTCCGAAGGCCGGGCCGTCGGTCATCGGCGTCTTGCCGCACGCGGGGCAGACGTAGTGCCGGCGCCAGACGAAGACGATCCAGAGAATCGCGCCGGCGATCACGACGAATGCGAGGATGAAGAACCGCATGTCCCACCACGTTGCGGCAAACGCCACGAGCAGCGTCGCCACCGCCCAGCGGGCGTTTCGCCAGGCGCGCCGGCGGCGCTTCTGGAACTCGACGGACCAGTCGCCGTCGTGCTCGTGCGCGGAGCCGGCGGCTTGTCCATCGTCGTCGACGACGCGCCCTCGCGCGTTCAGCGAGGCCTGGACTTGGGGATATTCGGGTTGCGAATGTCGATGTCCGCCTGGACCTGGTCGCGGCTGCGCTCGTAGATGATTTCCCGGCCCATGATGCTGCCGGCGTAGGCGAGGCCGTTCCGCGTCGGGGTCAGCTCGCACTTGACGCTGTGGATGCCTTCGCCGAGCACGACCTGGATGCCGGTGGCGCGCTTGCTGAGGACCACGACTTCCAGGGTCTGGCCGTTTTCGGTGCGGACCTTGATCTTCTCGGTGTTCATTGCGCCATCCTCCGTGCCGGAAGTTCTTGGAGTGGGTAGGGGCTAGCCCCGTTCGAGAAAGCGGCAAATGGCTTCATTGACAACCTCGGGATGAGTGACGGGGCCCATGTGACCCAGCGCCGCGAACTCGATAACCTCCGCCCGCGGCAGTACCCGCGTCAGCAGCCGTCCCACGCCTCGCGAGGACGCAGGCGAGTTCTTTCCGACCATGTACAGGACCGGAACGCTCAACTCGGAAAATGCCTGCAGGGGTGTGGGTTCACCCAACAATGCATTTGCCCACCCGCGAACATTGGTGACAGAGGCTGCGATTGGGCCTCTGCGCTGTTCAGGCGTGCGATCCCAAGCGCCTGTGCCCATCCAGAAGTCGATGAAGCACTTGGCCGCACCGGACGGATCGTGGGCTTCGAGTGCCTGGACTGCACCCGCGACGGCACCGCGAATGCCGTCGGCGTCGTTCGGCGGAGGCGATTCGGCGTCAACGAGGGCGAACAGCGTAGGCTCGTACAAGGCCAAGGCGCGGATGCGATTGGGTTGCCTTACCGCCGCGACGAGTGCCACTGCGGCACCGTAGGAATGTCCGACCAACGCAAAGGGATCGCCGGCGCGCGCAAACACCGGTTCGAGTAGAGCGACTTCATCGCGCAGCCCGATCGGCCGATCCGTTGGCCAAGCAGGGCTCTTGCCCGCGCCGTAAGAGTCTGCGGCCAGCACACGGAACTTGGGGGCCAGGCGCTCCATCAGTTCTCGCCACTGACTCGAAGTGCTCGCGTTGGAGTGCAGGCATACAACGCCCGGGCCAGAGCCGACTTCGCGGAAGAATGGCGTAAGCGATTGCACTCAGGGCTCCTCGGTGATGGCCGCGCCGCTTTTGTCGCATTCCCTGCAACGCGTTGTCGGGCGAGCGCTCGCGAGCATACCTGGATGATCTGGGTTGCTTCGCCGCCCCTCTCGCTGTCCCCTCTTGCAGCGCATCTCGGGCGCACCATATCCCCACGTGATCAGCGCTTCGCCTTGATGTTCCCAGAGGGTCTCGTTGCGGCCTTGGTCCTTGGCTCCACGGCCACTTCGCATTATTGAGGCTTGAACTTCTGCACACGCTTGCCGGTGGCGACTTCGGCGGTGTAGAGGTTGCCGCTCGAGTCGATGCCGATGTTGTGCAGCACCAGAAACTGGCCGGCCATGCGGCCCGGTCGGCCGAAGCTCGAGATCACCCGTCCCGACTCGCGCTCGACCGTGAGCACCTGGTCGTTGGTGCCGTCGGCGAGGTAGAAGTATTTCTGCTGCGCGTCGTTGGAGAACACCAGGTCGAAGGCAGCGCCCGAGCCGAGCGACTTCTCCTCGAATGCGAACTGCCTCACGAACGTGCCGTCCTTCCCGAACACCTGCACGCGGTTGTTCGCGCGATCGCAGACGTAGACGAGCCCGTCCTTCGACAGCCGCACGCAGTGCACCGGGTTGGCAAACTGCGGTGACTGCGGGTTGTGCATCGGGAGCTTGTCGTCGCTCGGCGTCTTGCCGTACGCGCCCCAGTGGCGTTTGTACGTGCCGGTGGCCGCGTCGAGCACCAGGACGCGCTTGTTGCCGTAGCCGTCGGCGATATAGAGCTCGTTCCCCTGCGCGTCGATCTCCATGTGCGCCGGGCGTCCGAGGAGCGTCGTCGAGTTGCTGCCGCCGGTCTGGCCCGCGCGGCCAATCTGCAGCAGGAACTTGCCATCCGGCGTGAACTTGATGAGCTGGTGGTCCTTGGGGTCGTTGCCGCCGACCCAGACGTTGCCCTGGTGGTCGATGTAGATGCCGTGCTCGCTGTGCGGCCACTCGTAGCCCTGTCCCGGCCCGCCCCAGGCGCGCACCACGTTGCCCTCGGGGTCGAACTGGATGACCGCCGGCGCCGGCACGCAGCACTTCGCGCGAACCGGAGCGAGCGCCGCGCCTTTCTCCTCGTCGATCAGCGTCCTCGGGCGGTGGATTACCCACACATGGTCGCGTGCATCCACCGCGAGGCCGGCAACCTGGCCGAGGATCCAGTTGTTGGGCAGTGGCTTCGGCCAGGCGGCATCCACCGCGTAGCCACGGGCCGCCCCCTCACGCGTGGGCGTTTGCGAGCAAGCTGCCGCGACTAGCGCCATGGCGACCAGCAGAATTCCCCGCATGAATTTTTCTCCGTTTATACTCATCTTTGTCAGTTGCTCTCTTGACCACAGGAAATTACCGGATTGCCTCAACGTGACGAGCAAGGCTCAAGCGTCGCGGAAGTCCGTCCCAATGCCTCAGAAGTTCTGCGTAGAGATCTGCGCGATCGGCTCGATATGCATGGTCCAATCGAGTGCCGATCTGCACCAGAGTTGCAGCTTCGGTGGCAGATCGGTGCGTTGTTGCGCTGTGCCCACGCGAATACTGAAGATTTGCGGATTCGTAACGTCGGCGGAATAGATTGGCGTGCCACAAGTTGCGCAGAACGTTTGAGCGCGTTTTCTGCCGCTCTCGCCTGTCTTCACATAAATCCTCGGCTCGCCGGTGAGTAGTTTGAACGCTTCCCGTTTGGCCGGCACAACGACACGGAATGCTGAGCCCGATAACGTCTGGCAATCCGTGCAGTGGCAAATGGCCACTGTACCGGGGTCAATCTCCGCTTCGTAAGTGACCGCGCCACAATGACAACCGCCAGTAATCCTCATGAGAGTCTCCCTTGGGTACCCAACGTTTCCGATCAGCGGCCGCGAAACAGCGGGCGCAAGCCCGCTGTGAAGCCGGTCCGCCGCGTCGGGCGGTTGGGCGTCTGCGCACCCACGACCAGAGGGGCAGTCGTCATTTTGGTTCAGGAGCACCAGCAAACACTACGGTCGCGAACAGCAAACCAACTAGCAAGACGACGGCCGAAGTCGTGAACCACATGACGGTCTTTCGATACTCAGTCGGATCGTCATCTTCAAGCCGGAGAGAGCGAAAGAGCGCGACGATCTGCAGCAAGACGGCAATGACCATAGTCCCGGCTGCGATGATCGATCGCGAGGTCCACTCCCCTGGGGCTTCAAAGCCCCAGAACCGGAAGAGAGCTAGTGAGAAACCCAGAAGGACCGTGATCGCCGTAATGATTCCCTGTCGATAACCTTCAGGAAGCGGGCGATGCTGTCGCTCCGGATGCGCCAATGGCTGACGCTTGGGATCCTCTTCCACGGCGCTCCTTTCCCCCGCGCTTCTACCAGCCTACCGTTGAAAAGACGATCAAGACACCCAACGAAAAGCTTGGGCCGCGGCCGACGAGCGTAGCGAGGAAGGTACTGCCAGCGGTACGCTGGCAGCCGTCGGCTCGATGCACGGTTTAGACCGCGACGTCGACGTATGCGACCTTGCTGGACGGCGAAGGTACGGGAACACCATCTTCGCGAAGCCCCGCGACATGAAACTCGATTGCTTCACGGATGAGTGATTCGACCTGGGCCCCGGTGTCGCCGGTGGCGACGCACCCGGGCACATCGGGCACGTAGGCCGAGTAGTTGCCGTTGGCCTTTTCGATAACGATCGCGTAGCGCATTCTTTCGACCCCTACTTCTTGAGACCCGACTGCTTCAGGATACTGTTCAGAGTGCCAGGGGCAAGATCATCGCTCGGTTTTCCGGCAACTGTGACACGTCCCGGCTTGGACGGGTGCTTGAACTGGCGGTGGCTCCCGCGCGTGGCCACCAAGAACCACCTGTCGTCCTGGAGCATTCGAAGGACCTCACCTATCTCCCCGACCGCTCAAACGCCGAGTGCGCCGACCCGCGGAAGTCCTGTGGAACTGGTTGATTGCGCTTCTCCGCCCTGGCGCGGGCAACGTGGTGGTTCATGTCTGCGGGAATGAACGTAACTGGCTTCCCGCGACTCTGCGCTGCAAGCATCTCGTCGCGCGCGACATCACCACCTCCTATGCCCACTAGCGAGGACGAGTTGTCGACGATGGCCTGCGAGGTCGGAGAGAGCTTGTTTGAACCGGGCAACAACCCGCCCCAAGTCTTGTCCTTGACAAAGAACACGTGATCGACGCACGCCGAAATGGGAACCCTCTCATCTCGTGCAAGCGAAGAAACGATGCCTGTGGTGGTGAAGCCTCGACTCTTGGCCAGTTCATACACTTCGCCGATCCCCTCTGCGGTCGCGCCGATGTTGATCAGAACTCTGCTCGGGCTATTGGCAGCAAGGATTCGTGATGCGTGTTCTCGCATTGTCTGGGCATCTTCGTAGCCGGCACCCGAGTAGCCAGTGAAGGTCAAGACCTTCAATCCTGTCCTCTGAACGAATGTGGAAATTGAGGCCGACGTTGCCTCATGCAACGCCGTTGTCCCTACGCAGGCAGGATGCGCGGCCGCGCAGAGGAGCGAGCCGGCGACCAGCAGAGACAATGAACACAAGGGCGACAGTGCGTGGGCCATTGCCGTTGTCCAGGGAATCTAACCGATCGCCCGGCACCTGCGCGGGCGGGGCATCGACTGGGAGGTGGTGGCCCCGTCAGTGATTCCCCTTCGTGCCAGATCTACCGGTCAGCCTCTTCCTTGTTGGGGGGAGTCCTATATACGAGGGTTAGGGCAGGTTTGGGAAGCCATTTTCTTCGCGGTAAAGCTTGAGCGCCCTAATGACTAGAGATAGACGGGCAGTCGCCCGAAATCCAACGTACGTGGCAGCAACGCCCAGGAGAGGCATGAGAATCTTCCAGATCATGAATCGACGTGCATCCCCTGAAACCGCGTCATGTGGCCCCGCATCAAAGAACAAAGTGGTAACGAGATACATGATCACAGCCAAGACATGTATTAATAACCCTGCGACCACGTTAATGTAGGCGAGAGTAAGAAACTGCGGATTCTCAGCTAGCACGCGAACGACATTTTCGCGAGCTTCTGCTCTGGCTGAAGCCCAGGACTTGTAGCGTGACGATAAAGAAGAAATCAGTTTCTGAGCCTGTCAGGAGTTTTGTGTGTGAGGCATACCATGGCAACTGAAAGGAACAGGTATGCCAAAGCCAGTCAGGAAGATGCAGAGAGCCAACGCTGCCGCGCAAGCGGCGGTGTTGCCCAAGATACCGGCGGAGTTGCTTGACCAGTTGGTGACGGGTCCGATGACCGCGGAGGCGGTCGACGAGGCCTCCCGGGCGTTCAAGAAGGCGCTGATCGAACGCGCCCTGGGCGCCGAGATGAGCCACCACCTGGGCTACGCCGCCGGCACGGAGAAGCCCGAGGCGGCGACCAACCACCGCAACGGCAAGAGCGGCAAGACGGTTCTGACCGACGACGGGCCGTTGCGCATCGAGGTGCCGCGAGATCGGGAAGGCGAATTCGAGCCCAAGCTCATCGGCAAGCACGAACGGCGCTTCACCGGCTTTGACGACAAGATCATCGCCATGTACGCCCGCGGGATGACGGTGCGGGAGATTCAGGGGTTTCTGGCCGAGATGTACGCCACCGAGGTGACCCCGGAGTTCATCAGCATCGTCACCGACGCGGTGCTCGCGGAAATCACCGCCTGGCAGGCCCGGCCGCTGGAGCCGATGTACCCGGTGATCTTCTTCGACGCGCTGCGGGTGAAGATCCGGGAGGACAACGTGGTGCGCAACAAGGCAGTCTACCTGGCCCTGGGCGTGCGGCCCGAGGGCACCCGCGAGATCCTCGGGCTGTGGATCGAGAACACCGAGGGGGCGAAATTCTGGATGAAGGTGTTCAACGACCTGAAGACCCGCGGTGTCCAGGACATCCTGATCGCGGTCACCGACGGCCTGAAGGGCATGTCCGAAGCCCTGGCGGTGGTCTATCCGGCCACCACCCTGCAGACCTGCATCGTGCACCTGATCCGCAACAGCCTGGACTACGCCACCTGGAAGGAGCGCAGGGCGCTCGCGGCGGCAATCAAGCCAATCTACACGGCCCCGAGCGCGGAGGCGGCCGAGGCCGAGCTGACGGCCTTCGAGTCCGGGCCATGGGGCCAGAGATTCCCGACCGTCGTGGCCGCCTGGCGGCGCGCCTGGTCGAACGTGATTCCGTTCTTCGCGTTTCCGCCGGCGGTGCGGCGGGTGATCTACACGACGAACTGCATCGAGAGCGTGAACGCGCGGTTGAGGAAGATCATCAAGACACGCGGCCACTTCCCATCCGACGACGCCGCCAGCAAGCTGATCTGGCTGGCGCTTCGCAACATCACTGCCGATTGGAGCCGCGCGGCACACGACTGGAAGAGTGCAATGAATCAATTCGCAATCCTGTACGCTGATCGCTTCTCGACGAGGGCTGCGTAAAATGATCCGGTTCATCGTCCGGGGGCGCGCCCCCGGACGATGAACCCAAACCTGCCTTACACACAGAAATCAGGACACTCCCGGGATGGGTACCAACTCCTCCACCTTTAGGCATACGTAGTCTGCATAGGCGCCACTGATCGGCATTGCTGCCACGACCTGGCCGAGGTTAGAGCCTGCGACCTTGTCTCCTAGAGCATCAACCACACCGACTAAGTCCCAACCAGGTGTGTACGGCACTCGCGGTGTTTCGGGATGAATGCCTTCACGCGCCATGACGTCAGGCATCGCAACCCCAGCAGCAAGAACTCTCACCCGTACTTCGCCAGCCTTCGGTTCCGGAACGTCCTCGTCAATCAACTGGAGGGCGTCAGGTCCACCGTACTGGTAGACAACGATTCGTTGGTGCCTCACCCGCTACTCCCGTGAGGAGTGACAAAGGCTTGTGCGGCCTAAACGAATGAGATGGACTCCTCCGACTCGGGCGGCATCGGATGTGCCAGATTGGAGGTGCATTCGTCACCAATCGAAGAGAGGGGGAGTCCGCGATGAAGGTTACTACCGTGGAGTTGGACCTGGCAAAGCAGGTGTTCTCGGTGCACGAGGTGGACGAGCACGGCGTCATTCCTGGCCGGTGACTGCCGAGCGCGCGTACTGGCGGGACGCTGGCGGCGGGCATAAGCTTCAGTGCCGGCCGGGCGGCCTGGCATTCGCCAGTTTGCTGGAACAGGGCCGAATTGAGGGAAAGGACTTCTCATGTTGTCCGATGCTTCTGTCACAACGATGCTACCGGTCAAGGACATCGAGCGTGCGCGTGCGTTTTACGAGCGATGCTTGGGCCTGAAGCCAGGGCGATTCAGGCCAGATGGCAAGTTCGTCTACGAGGTGGGAGGCAGCTTGCTAGCGCTCTTCCCCAAGCCGGAAGGGACCAAGGCAGACCATACCGCGATCAGCTTCCGAGTAGCGAACATTGCCGCCAGCATCGAGGAGATGAAGCGGGCAGGTGTGGTGTTCGAAGACTACGACTTCCCCGGGCTGAAGACGGTGAACCATGTGTGCGTGCTCGGAGCCGAGAAGGCAGCGTGGTTCAAAGACACAGAGGGGAACTACCTCTGCATTCACGAAGACCTGCCCGAGGTTTAGCGAGGTCTCCGATGACGCCTAACGAGGCTGTGCAAAAAGCCGTTCTTGGAGACGATGCGGGGCGCGTCGTCGCTGCACGGTCGGAAATCGCATCGCGTCGACCTCGATCTCGGATTGGGTCTCAGCAGCGGGCGGATTGCTCCCCGTTCCCCCTTCTTATCTCGCATATCCATGATGCGCCAGCTTCTCGATGTTGTGAACCAGGCAGTACAGGCGCCACTGCGTGCTCACCTTTGGTGTTGAGCGCAGCGTGAAGCGGTCCAGCCGCTTGTTGTGCCTCAGGTTCGCGAACACCGGCTCCACGGTGGCGATGCGCCGGCCGTAGAGCACTCGCCCGCACGCGCTATCGATCGCCGCCTTCATCCGTTCGGTGAACGGCAGCGGCGAAGCCTGGTTCCTCGCGAAGAACGCGACCTGGCGCGTCGGGGTGCGGTCCGGGTGGCGTAAACAGCGATCTCTGAGGTGGCAGGGAACACAGTCGATGCGCTTCGCCTCGGACTGCGGCCGCTCCAGCCGGGCGCGGTCGCTCGCCTGGTCCTGTGCGGGGTCCTTCTGCTCGTCGCGCGTGCGGTGGGCATCCATCATCGTGGCCACCGCAGCCTCCATCCTCTGGGCCTCGTGCCGAAGCTCGGCGTGCGTCCCGCTGCGTCGCTTGTCGGCGTGCGCGCGCAGCGCGACGGGAACCGAACAGCGCGCACGCTGTTCGGCGCTCCCCTCGAGCTCCTGGTTAGGCCGCATTCTTGGCGAAACTGAGCGTGAGAGCCTGAGGCGACAACCAGGCCAGGACAGCCGCTACAACGAAAAGCGATGGAACGTCGCCATACAGGTGGCCGAAGTGCTGCGCGTTGGCAACCGACTGCACAGCCATAGTGGCAGCGTGAACGATGCTCGACCAGATGGTGAAGGAGATGAGGCCCACGTGCCGCTGTGGATCGCGCGAGGCAAGCCACACGAAGACGCCCAATGTCGCATAGATTGCGATCATCATTTGGAGATACTCGGATTGACCCGCGTGCCATGCCCAGCCTGACGGCCAAACAACTGTAAGGGGATAAAAGCCGAAAATGAACACCACGGCAAATACCCGGAGCGCGAACTTCAGGTACTTAAGGCGATCGCTTTCACTCATGGCTGAGACTCTCCTCCTTGCAGATGCGCCTCGGCGCGATGGATGCGGTCTAACAAGAAACAGAGCCCCCAAAAGACCCTTTACAAAGGATCTTTGGGCTGTCCATTGATCCAGCTCCCGCGAAAACAGCGCCGCAACTCAAGACGTCGTCGGAGATTAATAGATCCCAATGCCGGCGGACAACTGGATCACGTCCAACACGTGCTCGCACGGTTGTCGTTCCCCGCGCCGTGTGCCTTAGCGTCGATCCACTCTAGAACATGAACGCCTTCCCCCCAAACATGCTCCCCGGCCAGAAATGCCGGTCGACGAGCTGTTCGAAGGTGAAGACGCAATCGGCGGGGAAGGTGCCGCGGGGGATACCGGCTTCGGTCACGGCGGTGAGCGCGCCGGCATAACTCTTCGGCAGCGCATCCTCCGCCGCGCCCTGCAGGCTCGGGCTCGCGCGCAGCATCAGGTCGATCCCGTTGCGGCTGTCGAGAATCGCCGCGCGCAGCGACTCGGTGCGCACGGCCGGGTTCACGGTCCACATCAGGAGCTGCACGATGAGCGCCTCGATGCGGCGGTTGAGCTCGCTCCGCTCGCGCGAGACCAAGCGCTCGATCTCGTTCGCGAGGATCTCGCGGTCGAGCACCTCGAACAGCCCCTCGCGGATCGCGCGCGCCTGGCCGAGCGCCCAGGCGGCGAAGTCGCGATCGCGGGCGTGGCGCGGAGGGTGGGCCATGGGAGGGGGCACGCGGATGCCGGAAGCATACCCTCGCGGCCGGCGCCGTCCATCCTCGGAGGGGGCGGGGCGTCGGGGGCGTCGTGACGGAGTACCTCTCGCGGCGCGCGCGGGCCCTGGCCTGCTAGGATTCGCCCGCCCCCGCGCCGACATCCGGCGGCCGCGGTCGCCCGTATCGGTAGCCGTCAACTGCTGGATCGCACCATGTCCCCTCGCTCCGCTCTCGTCGCCCTCGCTCTAGTTCCGCTGCTTGCTGCCGCCCCGGCGCGCGCGGCTGACGATTGCGTGCCGGTGGCGGGGTGGGTCGCGCCGGGCGGGCAACGGCTCACGGCGAGCGACGTGCTCGCGCGCGCGGCGAAGGCGTCGGTGGTGCTGCTCGGCGAAGCGCACGACAGCGCCGAGCATCATCGCTGGCAGTTGCAGATGATCGCCGCGCTGTACGCGCAGCGGCCGAACATGGTGCTCGGTTTCGAATCGTTCCCGCGTCGCGTCCAGCCGGCGCTCGATCGCTGGGTGGCGGGCGAGCTGTCCGAGGCGGACTTCTTCGCGCAGTCCGACTGGCGCAACGTGTGGCGCATGGACCCGCAGCTCTACCTGCCGCTCTTCCACTTCGCGCGCATGAACCGCATCCCGATGGTCGCGCTGAACGTCGAGTCGGGCCTCACGCGCGAGATCACGCAGAAGGGCTACGACGCGGTGCCGGCGGACAAGCGCGAAGGCGTCGGCCGTCCCGCGCCGCCGACCGATGCGTACCTCGACTGGCTCGTGCCGATCTGGGCCGGGCACGAGCGGCCGGGCGGCAAGCCCGCGAAGGCCGATCGCAATGACCCCGAGTTCCGCCGCTTCGTCGAGAGCCAGCAGACCTGGGATCGCGCGATGGCGGAGGTGCTCGATAGCGCGACGAAGCGGCCCGGCTCGCCCCTTGTCGTCGGCGTGATGGGCACCGGCCACATCAATCACGGTTACGGCGTGCCGCACCAGCTCAAGGCGCTCGGCGTCACCGATTCGGTCGCGTTGCTGCCGTGGGATCGGGGCGCGCCGTGCAAGAACCTCGTCGCGGGTCTCGCCGACGCCGTGTTCGGCGTCGCGGCGCCGGCCGCCGTGCGCGCCGGCGAGCGTCCGCGGCTCGGCGTCTACCTGGACAAGGCCCCCGACGGCGGCGTGCTCATCCGTCAGGTGGAGAATGGCAGCATCGCCGAAGCGACCGGGATCCGCGACGGCGACGTGCTGATCGAGATGGCCGGCGTGCCGGCGAGGCAGGCCGCGGACCTGATCGAGATCGTGCAGCGCCAGGCGCCCGGCACGTGGCTGCCGCTGAAGGTGAAGCGCGGGAGCGAGACGCTCGAGCTAATCGCGAAGTTTCCGGCGCGGGCGAAATGAGCCTGCGCGCGCTCGCCGCCGCGCTCGCGCTCGTCGCGGGGCATGCGGCCGCGGCGCCCGCGCACCTGGACGTCGAAGCGACACTCGACCCCGCGACGCGCGAGCTGCGCGCGCGCGGGACCCTCGCGGTGGGGCGCGATGCGACCGAGATCGCGCTCGCTGCGCGCTACCGCGTGGAATCCTTCGCGGTCGACGGCCGGCGCGACGCGGTGCCGGTCGCGACGCGCGACGGACGGCACGTGTGGCGATTGCCCGCAGCGGATCGCGCGCGCCGCGTCGAGATCGCCTGGCACGGCGCGGTGGACCCGCTCGACGAGTCGCTGTCGCACCGCGACACGCTGCGCAACGGCCGGCCGGTCGCCGGCGCGCGTGGAAGCTTCCTGCCGGGCTCGACGCTGTGGCATCCGATCGTCGCGCACGGCCTGTCGGGCTACCGCGTGACGATCGCGCTGCCGGCGGGCCAGAAGGCGCTCGTGCCCGGCCGGCTGGTCGAGGAGCTCGAGAGCGCGGAGCGCTACGGTGCGCGTTTCGAGTTCGCGCACCCGTCCGACGGCATCGACCTCATCGCGGGTCCCTATCGTGTGGAAAACCGCGAGGTGCGCACTGCGGGCGGGACGGCGGTGCGTCTCCGCACGTACTTTCATCCGGAGATCGCCACGCTCGCCGAGGGCTACCTCGACGCGGTGCTCGGCTACCTCGACCTCTACGAGGGCTGGATCGGCGAGTACCCGTTCTCCGAGTTCAGCGTGGTCTCGAGCCCGACGCCGACGGGGTTCGGCATGCCGACGCTGACCTACCTCGGCGTCGACGTGCTGCGGCTGCCGTTCATCCGCACGACCTCGCTCGGGCACGAGGTGCTCCACAACTGGTGGGGCAACGGGGTGTTCGTGGAGTACGCGCGCGGCAACTGGTCCGAGGGACTCACGACCTTCATGGCCGATTACCACTACAGGGAACGGCAGGGCCCGGCCGCGGCGCGCGAGATGCGGCTCGAGTGGCTGCGCGAGTTCGCGGCGCTCCCGGCGAGTGAAGACCGGCCGCTCAACCGGTTCGTCGCGCGCTATCACGGCGCCTCGCAGATCGTCGGCTACAACAAGACCGCGATGGTCTTCCTCATGCTGCGCGACCTGATCGGCAAGGACGCCTTCGACGCCGGCATCCGAGAGTTCTGGCGCGTCGACAAGTTTCGCGTGGCGTCCTGGGGCGATCTCCGGCGCGCGTTCGAGGCGGCGTCGAAGCGCGACCTCGGCGGGTTCTTCGCGCAGTGGCTCGACCGCGCCGGGGCGCCCTCGGTGCGGTTCGCCGACGCGCGCGCGGCGCAGCGCGGCGACGCGTGGCGCGTCACCGTAACGCTCGCGCAGGGCGCGCCGGCCTATCAGCTGCGGGTGCCGGTGCGCGTGCGCACCGAGCGGGGGGAGGACACGCGCGTCGTGGACCTCGAGGGCGAGCGCGCGGTCGCGAGCTTCGAGACGGCGGCGCGGCCGGTCGGGCTGCTGCTCGATCCCGACCTCGAGGTCTTCCGGCGCCTCGCGCCCGACGAGGCGCCGCCGACCCTGCGCGAGGTGATGGTGCATCCGGCCGCGACGCTCGCCGTGCTGCCGGACGGCCCGGCGGCGAACGTCGGACGCAAGCTCGCGGCGCAGCTGCTCGACCATCCCGCGAAGGCGTTCACCGGCGGCGCGCCGGTGCCGCCCGGCCCGCTGCTCGTGATCGGGCTCGGCGACGATCTGGACGCGTGGCTGGCGAAGCACGGCCTGCCCGCGCGGCCGGCGGTCGTGGCGGGGAAGGGCACCGCGCAGGCGTGGACAGCGACGCGCAGCGACGGGCGAACGCTGGTCGTGGTCTCCGCGCGCGACGTCGAGGCGCTCGCGGCGCTCGCGCGCCCGCTGCCGCACTACGGGCGGCAGAGCTGGGTGGTGTTCGACGGCGCGAAGGCGATCGATCGCGGCGTCTGGCCGTCGAAGCCGCAGGCATGGACGTTCGAAGGCACGGACGAGCGGGCGCCCGCCCGGTCGCCGGCGCGACCCGGCCCGGCGGCGCATTGGCCGCGCCCGACCGGCGGCCTATAATTTCCGCATAACTCTTATATAGCGGGAAACGACAATGTTTTCGGGTGTCGCGGCGCGCGCGGGGCTAACGCTCGCATTTGCGATCGCCGTGTGCGCGCCGGGATTCGCGCAGGAGCTCGTCTTCGGGGTCAACGAGGGCGTCACCTACCGGATCACCCCGCACGAGACCCGGGAGCGCTACAAGGAGCTCGGCGAGCTGCTCGCGAAGGCGCTGCGGCGGCCGGTGCGGATCGTTCCCGAGGACAACTACCCGAAGCTGCGCAAGAACCTCGAGGCGAAGTTCTACGACATTGCCTACGTTCACCCGGCGCACCACTCCTATCGCGCCATCCGCGACGAGGGCTACCGGCTCGTCGCGACGACCAAAGGCTGGGACAAGTACAAGGCGCGCTTCCTGATCAAGGCGGACGCGACGTACAAGCAGCCGAAGGACGTGCTGCACGCGAAGATGGTGATGCCGGACCCGGACTCGATCACGGCCTGGATGGTGCGCGCCACGTTGCGCGACCTGGGCGCGGACCCCAAGGAGATCTCGCTCGGCGCGACGCGCTATCAGGACGGGATCCCGTTCATGATGGAGCACGGGTTCTACGAGGTCGGCATCACCGCGGCGGGCAGCGTCGTCAAGGAATGGGAGTCGAAGGGCGGGAAGATCCTGTTCGAGTCCCGGCCGGTCCCGATCAAGCACGTGATCGTTTCGCCCGTGCTGTCGAAAGAAGACGCCGAACGGGTGGGCGAGGTCTTCCTGGGTCTCGAAACCACGAAGGACGGCCGGGCGATCCTGCAGAAGCTCGGCTTCCAGGGATACCTACGGCCGAACCCGGCGGACACGGCCGAGCTGACGAAGTGGCTCGGGATCTAGGCGGCTAGCCCGTCGCCTGCAACAGGTACGTTCGCGACGCCGCGAGGAACCGCTCCCGCACGAGCGCCGCCGCGAACACCTCGCCGATCAGCAGCATCACCGGGCCGTCGAACGACTCCTCCGCAAGGTGCGGCAGGCCGGCAAGCGTCGTGTACCAGCGCCGCGCACCGGGGAGCGATGCGTTCTCGACCGCGATCACCGGCAGGCTGCCCGGCTTGCCTCGGCTGCGCAGCGCGTCGGCAACCGCGACCGCCTCGCCGGCGCCCATGTAGATCGCGGCCGTGTCGGTGCTCGCGACCGCGTCGGCCCACGCGTTCTCCGGCGCGCCGGGGGCGACGCGCGGGGTTGCGAAGGCCACGCTCCGCGCGACGCCGCGCTGCGTGAGCGACACGCCGAGCTCGGCGCTCGCGGCGAGCGCAGCGGTGACGCCCGGTACGACCTCGAACTCGATGCCCGCTTCGCGCAGGGCGTCGATCTCTTCCTGGGCCCGTCCGAACAGCATCGGATCGCCTCCTTTCAGCCGCACGACGACGGCGTGCTTGCGCGCCGCGTCGACGAGGCGCTTGTTGATGAAGCGCTGCGCGGTGGAATGCCGGCCGCAGCGCTTGCCGACCGCGAACCGCTCGGCACGCCCGGCGATCGCGAGCGTGTCCGGGTGCACCAGCGCGTCGTGGAACACGACGTCGGCCCGCTCGAGGAGCCGCGCCGCGCGCAGCGTGAGGAGGTCGGGCGCACCCGGGCCGGCGCCGACGAGATACACCTTGCCGGAACGCGCCGCAGTCATCACGCGAGAGCGTCGGCTGCCTGCCGGACGCGCAGGCGCGCGCCTGGCTGGTAGACGACGCTCACTTCGCCGAACGCCGCGAGGGCGCGCTGCGCGTCCACGCCCTCGCGCAGCTCGAACGCGTCGAAGCCGCACCGTTCGAGAAACGCCAGCTGGTCGCGGCCGATGTCGCCGATCGCGCGCAGCTCGCCGTCGAAGCCGTAACGCTCGCGCAGCAGGCGGGCGGTCGAGAATCCGCGTCCATCCGAGAATTTCGGGAAGTGGACCGCCACGACGCCGAGCCGGTCGAGGTCCGGCGCGATCGCTTCCAGGTCGTCGCCCGCGTCGAGCCACACGCCCACGGCGCCCGGGTGATGCAGGAAGTCGTCGCGACGCAGCCGCCACAGCGCGAGCGGGACGACGAGGTCCGCGCCACGCGGAAAATCGGGAACGAAACCGTCCTCGCCGGGACTCACCCAGCGCCGGATATCGCGGTCAAGCCGCCGCCAGCTGTCGGCTGCGAGTTTGCGGTGTTTGATCAGCGTTGCCATACAGGGATGCCTTGAAGGGTTCGGTCCCAACGCGTTGCACGGTGTCGATGAAGCGCTCCGCCTCGCTGTCGCGCAGCTCGAGGTAGCGGTTGACGAGGCGCTCGACCGCGTCGGGCACTTCGTCGGCCGAGAACGAGCGTCCGAGGACCTTTCCGAGCGCGACGGTGGCGCCGGGGCGGGTTTCGCCCTGATTGCCGCCGATCTCCACCTGGTAGAACTCGGCGCCGTTCTTGTCCACGCCGAGAATGCCGATGTGGCCGACGTGATGGTGGCCGCAGGCGTTCATGCACCCGGAGATGTTGAGGTCCAGCTCCCCGACGTCGAACAGGTAGTCGAGATCGTCGAAGCGCGCCCGGATCGCCTCCGCGATCGGGAGCGAGCGCGCATTGGCGAGCGAGCAGAAGTCGCCGCCGGGGCAGGACACGATGTTGGTGAGCAGGCCGACGTTCGGCGTGGCGAGACCGAGACCGCGCAGCGCGGTCCACAGCGCGTGCAGGTCGCGCTTCGCGACGTCGGCGAAGATCAGGTTCTGCTCGTGCGAGACGCGCAGCTCGCCGAAGCTGAAGCGGTCGGCGAGGGCGGCGATCGCGTCCATCTCGTCGGCCGTCGCGTCGCCGGGCGGGATGCCGGCGCGCTTGAGCGAGAGCGTGACGGCGGCGTAGCCCGGCACCTTGTGCGGGTGCACGTTGCGCCGGTGCCACGCGGCGAAGGCCTTGTCGTGCGAGAGGCGCGCATCGAGCGTGTCGTCGTGGTCCGGAAAGTTTTCGTACGGCGGGCGCGTGAACCGCCCCGCGATGCGCTCGACCTCGCACGGCGGTCAGCGTCGAGTGGCCGCCCTCGAGGTGCGCCCACTCGGCTTCGACCTCGTCGCG
Organism: uncultured beta proteobacterium; assembly: GCA_963747775.1. GTDB lineage: Bacteria > Pseudomonadota > Gammaproteobacteria > Burkholderiales > SG8-39 > JAGVSZ01. The sequence goes on along the minus strand of CAVVGT010000004.1, from coordinate 288,367 downwards.
GAACGCCTCGGGCCCGCGCTCCTTCACCAGGAATTTGATGCGCGCTTTGTGAATGTTGTCGCGCCGGCCGTGGCGGTTGTACACGCGCAGCACCGCATCGAGATACGTGAGCAAGTGCCGCCAGGGCAGGAACTCGCGCACGACGTGCCCGATGACGGGCGCGCGGCCGAGCCCGCCGCCGACGATCACGCGGAAGCCGACTTCCCCGTCGGTGTTGCGGACCGCGTGCAGGCCGATGTCGTGCACCCAGGTCGCCGCGCGGTCGTGCGCCGCGCCGTTGATCGCGATCTTGAACTTGCGCGGCAGGTACTGGAACTCGGGGTGCAGCGTCGACCACTGCCGGACGATCTCGCACCACGCGAGCGAGTCGACGATCTCGTCGGCCGCGACCCCGGCGAAATGATCGGTGGTGATGTTGCGCACGACGTTGCCGCTCGTCTGGATCGCGTGCATCTGCACCGTCGCGAGCTCGGCGAGGATCTCGGGGACGTCCTCGAGCTTCGGCCAGTTGAGCTGCAGGTTCTGGCGTGTCGTGAAGTGGCCATACCCGCGGTCGTAGGCGCGCGCGACGTGCGCGAGCTGGTGCAGCTGCGCGGTGGACAGCAGCCCGTAGGGGATCGCGACGCGCAGCATCGGCGCGTGCCGCTGGACGTACAGGCCGTTCCGGAGCCGCAGCGCCCGGAACTCGTCCTCCGGCAACTCGCCCGCCAGGAAGCGGCGGGTCTGATCGCGGAACTGGCGGACCCGGTCGTCTACCAGGCGCTGATCGATCTCGTCGTAGCGGTACATCGCGGGTCCTTCGATCCTTCGTTGCGGACGTGCTCGCGCAGGGTAGTCGACTGGCGTTATGATCCCAAACGAACGAATCGCTATTTCTAAAGAAGGATTAGTTATATGGGGTCGGCGCGATGAACCTTCAGCAGCTCCGGTACATCCGGGAGACGGTCCGGCAGGGGCTCAACCTGACCGAGGCGGCGAACGCCCTGTTCACCTCCCAGCCGGGGGTGTCGAAGCAGATCCGCGAGCTCGAGCTCGAGCTCGGCGTGGACATCTTCGAGCGCCGCGGCAAGCGGTTCGTGGGGGTGACGGCGCCCGGCCAGCGGATCGTCGCGATCGCCGAGCGCGTGCTGCAGGAGCTCGACAACCTCAAGCAGATCGGGAAGGACTTCGCCGACCAGTCGTCGGGGAACCTCACGATCGCGACCACGCACACGCAGGCGCGGTACGCGCTGCCGCAGGTGGTCGCGGCCTTCCGCAGCCGGTACCCGGGCGTGCGGCTGCAACTGCTGCAGGGCAATCCGACCGCGATCGCGCAGATGGTGATCCGCGGCGAGGCCGACATCGGCATCGCGACCGAAGCGCTCGATCATTTCCCCGAGCTGGCCGCGCTGCCCGGCTACCGGTGGCACCACGTGGTCGTCGTCCCGCAGGGGCACGCGCTGATCGAGCGCACGCCGCTCGCGCTGCAGGACCTCGCACGCCACCCGATCATCACCTACAGCCCGGAGTTCACCGGCCGCTCGCACATCAACGATGCATTCGCGGCGCGCGGCCTGCCGATCGACGTCGTGCTCACCGCGATCGACTCGGACGTGATCAAGACCTACGTCGAGCTCGGTCTGGGCATCGGGATCATCGCGGCGATGGCGTTCGACGCGCAGCGCGACCAGGCCCTGCGCGCGCTCGACGCCGCGCATCTCTTCAAGTCGAGCATCACGCTCATCGCGGTGCGGCGGGGGACGTACCTGCGCGGCTTCGCCTACGACTTCATCGCGGGCTTCGCGCCGCACCTGCGGCGGAAGATCGTCGAGGAGGCGCTGAGCGGCGAAACGCCAGCGGGAGAATCCGACTCGGACGGGCTGTGAAAGGCGGTGTGGTCATTCCGGCGGAAGCCGGAATCCAGTCGAGGGTCGCGCTGAACCTCGGCTTGCGCCGGGGGCGACCGCTCGTACGACGTTCCGTGGGCAAAAAAAAGACCGGCCCGCGGGCCGGTCGGATCTACGACGAGTGTTCGTTACTGGCGGCGCAGCTTGTCCACGAACGCGACGACGCGCGGCTCGGGGGCGGCATCGACGAGCGCGAAGTAGACCGCCTCGCCTTCGCGCAGCCCACGGCCGTGGAAGAGCAGCTCCATCATTTCGATGCCGACCGCGGTGCCGCGGTCGTACAGGTCGCGCAGCATGGCGGCGATCGTCTCGGGGAAGTGCTCGAGCTTGCCGAAATGCGTGTAGACGCGGATGTCCTGCAGGGTCAGCGGGTTGACCCCGAAACCCTTCACGAAGCCGGTGCTGCGGAGAAGCGGCCGCTGCGTGCCCTCGATCTGGAGGCGCATGGCGGGGCGCGGCGGGGGCGCCGGGCGGGCGGTCGCGGCGTCGCGCGACGTCAGGCCCTGCTCCGCGCGGGCCTGCTCGAAATGGCGGGCGTCGAGCTTGGACACGAGGTAGACGACCACCGCCAGGATCAGGATCAGTTCGAGCATCGCAGCCTCCTTGTTGCCGTTATCCGGGTTAACGGCAGCCCTGTTGCAACATTCAGGCCAGTGGGCGGGAGACGAGAGGCCGCGCGATACGAGGCGTGACGGATTTCGCCCCCGACCGCTCCGTCCGTGAACGGTGCCACGGAGGCGAGGGATCCGATTGGGGAAACCCGGTACCCAGGTCGGACCCGGGGCGTCATCGCGGCGACGGCCGGTGTCGGCGCGTCGGCCGTCTTGATGCGGCCTTGATGCGGCCGGCGCCAACCTTGACAGGGCGGTAACCTGCCCCCGCGTATCGTCCCGCTGTTCATCCGAAGGAGTTCTGCCATGGACCTCGCATTCCTCGTCCTGATCGCTGTGCTCGGCGCGGTCACCCTCGGCCTGGTCTACGGGCTCGAGCGCTTGCGGGGGCGCCCATGAGCTGGATCTATGCGCTCGCCGGCGTCGTCGCCGCGGCCCTCTTCGTCTATCTCGTCGTCGCAATGCTGAAACCGGAGTGGTTCGAATGACTGCCAACGGCTATCTGCAGCTCGGCTTTTACGTGGTCGTCCTGATCGCGCTCGCGAAGCCGCTGGGGACCTACATGGCCCGGATCTACCAAGGCGAGCCGGCGGTCCTGAACCGCATCGGCGCGCCGTTCGAGCGGCTGCTCTACCGCGTGTGCGGCATCGACCCGCAGCGCGAGATGCGCTGGACCGAGTACGCCGTCGCGGCGATGGCGTTCAACATCCTCGGCCTGCTCGTCGTCTACGCCCTGCAGCGGTTCCAGGGCGGGCTGCCGCTCAATCCGCAGGACCTCGCCGCGGTCTCGCCGGACTCGTCGTTCAACACCGCCGTGAGCTTCGCCACGAACACCAACTGGCAGGGCTACGGCGGCGAGACGACGATGAGCTATCTCACCCAGATGCTCGGCCTCGCGGTGCAGAACTTCGTGTCGGCCGCAACCGGGATGGCGGTGCTCGTCGCGTTCATCCGCGGCTTCCAGCGCGCGTCGGCGAACACGATCGGCAACTTCTGGATGGACCTTGTCCGGACCACCCTCTATATCCTGCTGCCGCTGTCGATCGTCGGTGCCGTCGTCCTCGTCTCGCAGGGTGTCGTGCAGACGTTCTCCCCGTACCCGACCGTTCAGCTGGTGCAGCCGGTCGACTACGACAACCCGAAGACCGACGCCGACGGCCAGCCGGTCAAGGACGAGAAGGGCAACGCCGTCACCGAGCCCGCGACCGCCAAGGAGCAGACGATCGCCGTCGGCCCGGCGGCCTCGCAGGTGATCATCAAGCAGCTCGGCACCAACGGCGGCGGCTTCTTCAACGTCAACAGCGCGCACCCGCTCGAGAACCCGACGCCGCTCTCCAACTTCGTCGAGATGCTCTCGATCCTGCTGATCGGCGCGGCGCTGTGCTACACCTTCGGCAAGCTCGTGCGCGACACGCGGCAGGGCTGGGCGGTGCTCGCCGCGATGACGATCGTGTTCGTCGCCCTGCTCGCGGTTGCCGCCTGGGCGGAGAACCGGGGCAACCCGGTGCTCGCCCGCCTCGGCGTCGACCAGTCGGCGAGCGCGCTGCAGCCGGGCGGCAACATGGAAGGCAAGGAGGCGCGCTACGGCATCGCCAACTCCGCACTGTGGGCCACCGCCACCACCGCCGCGTCGAACGGCTCGGTCAACTCGATGCACGACTCCTACACCCCGCTCGGCGGCTTGGTGCCGATGTGGATGATGCAGCTCGGCGAGGTGATCTACGGCGGCGTCGGCTCCGGGCTCTACGGCATGCTCGTGTTCGCGATCATCGCCGTCTTCATCGCCGGGCTGATGATCGGCCGCACGCCGGAGTACCTCGGCAAGAAGATCGAGGCCTTCGAGATGAAGATGGCCTCGATCGTCATCCTCGTGCCCCCGGTCGTGGTCCTCGCCGGAACCGCGGTGGCTGCGTCGTTGCCGCAGGGCCTGTCCAGCCTCGCCAACCCCGGCGCGCACGGGTTCTCGGAGATCCTGTACGCGTTCTCGTCGGCGGGCAACAACAACGGCAGCGCGTTCGCCGGATTGAACGCCAACACCCCGTTCTACAACACCGCCCTCGGCCTGGCGATGTGGTTCTCCCGCTACTGGCTGCTCGTCCCGGTGCTTGCGATCGCGGGCTCGCTGGCGGCGAAGAAGCGCGTGCCGACGGGGCCGGGCACGCTGCCGACCCACACGCCGCTCTTCGTCGTGCTGCTGATCTTCACGGTGCTGCTCGTCGGCGCACTCACGTTCGTCCCGGCGCTCGCACTCGGGCCGATCGTCGAGGACTTCATGCTGTATGGAGCGAAATAGGTGAACACGACCATGACTGCCACCACCACCAAACGGCTGACCCTGACGCGGGATCTCTTCCGCGGCGAGGCGCTGCGCGAAGCGCTCGTCGACTCGTTCCGCAAGCTCTCGCCGCGCGACCAGGTGCGAAACCCCGTGATGTTCGTGGTTTACGTCGGCGCGATCCTCACGACGATCCTGTTCTTCCAGGCCCTCTTCGGGAAAGGCGAGGCGTCGCCGGGCTTCATCCTGCACGTCACGCTGTGGCTCTGGTTCACGGTGCTGTTCGCGAACTTCGCCGAGGCGGCCGCGGAGGGGCGCGCGAAGGCGCAGGCCGCCAGCCTGCGCGGCGCGCGGCGCGAAGTGATGGCGAAGAAGCTCGACGAGCCGAAGCACGGCGCGAACTGGGCCAAGGTCACCGGGTCCACGCTCCGGCGCGGCGACGTCGTGCTCGTCGAGCCGGGCGACTTCATCCCCGCCGACGGCGAGGTCATCGAGGGCGTCGGGTCGGTGGACGAGAGCGCGATCACCGGCGAATCGGCGCCGGTCATCCGTGAGGCGGGCGGCGACTTCAGCTCGGTCACGGGCGGCACGCGCCTCCTGTCGGACTGGCTGGTCGTCCGGGTCACGTCCAATCCGGGCGAAACCTTCCTCGATCGCATGATCTCGATGGTCGAGGCGGCGCGGCGCCAGAAGACGCCGAACGAGATCGCGCTCGCGATCCTGCTCGCGGTGCTCACGCTGATCTTCCTGCTCGCGACGGCGACTTTGCTGCCGTATTCGCTCTACGCCGTCGATGCGATGAAAGCCGGCGAGCCGATCACGATCACGACGCTCGTCGCGCTGCTCGTCTGCCTGATCCCGACCACGATCGGGGCGCTGCTCTCGGCGATCGGCGTCGCGGGCATCGGGCGGCTCATCGCGAAGAACGTGATCGCCATGTCGGGCCGCGCGGTGGAGGCGGCGGGCGACGTCGACGTGCTGCTGCTCGACAAGACCGGCACGATCACGCTCGGCAACCGCCAGGCCTCCGCGCTGCTGCCCGCGCCCGGCGTCACCGAGCGCGAGCTCGGCGATGCCGCGCAGCTCTCCTCGCTGCCCGACGAGACGCCCGAGGGGCGCAGCGTCGTCGTGCTGGCGAAGCAGAAGCTCGGCCTGCGCGAGCGCGACGTCGAGGCACTGCACGCGTCCTTCGTGAAGTTCTCGGCGCAGACCCGCATGAGCGGCGTCGACCTGCCGGACCGCAAGATCCGCAAGGGCGCGGCCGACGCGGTGCGGCAGTGGGTCACCGACCTGGGCGGCGTCTTCCCGAACGAAGTGCAGACGATGGTCGATACGGTCGCCCGCCGCGGCTCCACGCCGCTCGTCGTCGCGGAAGCGGCGAGCCGCGGCCGCGTGCTCGGCGTGGTGGAGCTCAAGGACATCGTGAAGGGCGGCATCAAGGAGCGCTTCGCCGAGCTCCGGCGGATGGGCATCAAGACGATCATGATCACCGGCGACAACCGGCTCACCGCGGCGGCGATCGCGGCCGAGGCGGGGGTCGACGACTTCCTGCCCGAGGCGACGCCCGAGGCGAAGCTGAAGCTGATCCGTGCGCACCAGGCCGAGGGCCGGCTGGTCGCCATGACCGGCGACGGCACCAACGACGCGCCGGCGCTCGCGCAGGCCGACGTGGCGGTGGCGATGAACACCGGCACCCAGGCGGCGAAGGAGGCCGGCAACATGGTGGATCTCGACTCCAACCCCACCAAGCTCATCGAGATCGTCGAGACCGGCAAGCAGATGCTGATGACGCGCGGCGCGCTCACCACGTTCTCGATCGCGAACGACGTCGCGAAGTACTTCGCGATCATCCCGGCGGCGTTCGTGGCCACCTATCCCCAGCTCGGCGTGCTCAACGTGATGGGCCTCGCCACGCCGCAGAGCGCGATCCTTTCGGCGGTGATCTTCAACGCGTTGATCATCATCGCGCTCATTCCGCTCGCGCTGGGGGGCGTGAAATACCGTCCGATGGGCGCCGCGCCGCTGCTGCGGAACTTCCTGCTCGTGTACGGCCTCGGCGGCATCGCGCTGCCGTTCGTCGGCATCAAGCTGATCGACATGATCCTGGTCGCGCTGGGCGCGGCCTGACCTGGAGAGAGAGCCATGCTTCGCACGTTTAAAGACGCTTTCCTGATGCTCGTCGTCCTGACGGCCGTCACCGGCGTGATCTACCCGCTGATCGTCACCGGCATCGCGCAAGGGGCGTTCCCCGCGCAGGCCAACGGCAGCCTGGTCGAGCGCGACGGCAAGGTGGTGGGGTCCGCCCTGATCGGGCAGCCCTTCAGCGACCCGAAGTACTTCTGGAGCCGCCCGTCGGCGACCGCGCCGATGCCCTACAACGCCGGCGCCTCGTCGGGCTCGAACCAGGGCCCGCTCAACCCGGCGCTCGCCGACGCGGTCAAGGGACGGGTGGAGGCCCTGCAAAAGGCCGATCCGGACAACAAGGCGGCAGTGCCGGTGGATCTCGTCACCGCCTCTTCGAGCGGCCTCGACCCGCACATCAGCCCGGCGGCCGCGGCGTACCAGGCCGATCGCGTGGCGAAGGTCCGCGGGCTCGCGCCCGAGAAGGTGCGTGCGCTCGTCGCCGAGCACACCGAAGGGCGCCAGCTCGGCTTCCTGGGCGAGCCGCGGGTGAACGTGCTCAAGCTGAACCTCGCGCTCGATGCGCTGAAGTCCTGATCCGCGCCGGCGCGCAGCCGATCCGGCGGCGCCCGCTACCCGGGCGCCGCCATACCACTCCATAGACGAAGGGGGCATCACATGCGGAAAGTTCTTCTTGTGTCTGCCGTTTGTGCCGCGGTCGCGGCACCCGCGGCCGCGGTTGCGCAGCAGCCGGCGCCGCGGCCGCCGAAATCGCCCTGGACGGCGACGGCCAACATCAATCTGGTCTCGGACTACCGGTTCCGCGGCATCACGCAGACCTGGGGACGACCGGCGGTGCAGGGCGGGGCCGACATCGCGCACGACAGCGGCTTCTTCGCCGGGACCTGGGCCTCCAACGTCAGCGGCAACGAGTACCCGGGCGGGAGCCTTGAGTGGGACTTCTACGGCGGCTGGAACTTCAAGCTGTCCGATGACCTGACCATTCCGCTCGGCATGATCTATTACTACTACCCCGGCTCGAACTTCAACAAATCGGCCTGTCCCTCGTCCGCATTCGGTGGGGTGGTGTCACCGTGCGGTCCAGATGCCTCGCCCAACAACTTCGAGCTCAACGCCGGCATCACCTGGAAGTGGCTGAGCTTCAAGGCCTCGGTGGCGCTCACCGACTACTTCGGCGCCGACTCGAGCCTCGGGTTCACCGGCGACACCAAGTACACCCAGTACTACGATCTGGGCGTCAATTTCCCGATCTCCGAGCAGCTCACGCTCAACGGGCACCTGGGCTACACCAACTTCACCAAGGACTACAACGGTCCCAATGGCACGGTGAATCCGAGCTACTGGGACTGGAAGCTGGGCGCCACCTACGTGTTCGAGGGCGGCTGGACCGTCGGGGCCTACTACGTGCAGGCGAGCAACGACACCTACTGGCGCCCGCCGGTCGGCGGCCTGTCGTTCGCCAACACGGAAACCAAGAACCTCAACGGCGCGACCGCCGTTCTGCTCGTCGGCCGCACGTTCTGACCCCCGGGGGCTTTACACGATCTTGATACCGGCCCGGACGATCTTGCCCCTGACTTGCCGGTGCCGTCGCTAGATTACGACTGTGCGTTCCTCCATTCCGGAGGAGCACCGGGAACAAGGAGTTCAGTCGTGAGTCGACAGCGAAATTTGCGTGGGGCGGCCGGCGAGATCGCGGAGGTCGTCCAGAAGTGGTCCCCGCGGATCCTGTTCGTCGGGTTCGTCTGCGCCGGCTTCGCCGCCGTGCCGACGATCATCCGTTACTACGCGGTCTTCGGCTGATGCCCATGAGCGAGCATTGTTTCGGCGTCGAGCCGCGCGCCGACGGATCCGTCGTCATTGCCATGAAGCAAGAGGGCGAGACAAGCGTCACTCGGCTCGAGACGGGAAGCGCGCAGTCGTCGCAGGTGGTGGAATTCGTGCGCAGCCGCGCACAGGCGCCGCGCATCTGCGTGGCGTCGTACAACGGTCGCGGGCTCAACCTCGCGCTCGCGCTCGGATCGCTGCCCGACGCGGAGGTCATCCTGATGCGGCCGGAGCGGCTCGCGCCGGGCAGCGGCCGGGGCGCCGCCCCGGGCGAGCCGGTTGCCATCGCGCTGGCGAGCTACGCCCGCCGCGCGGCCTGAGGAGCGTCGGAATGGTCACGCACACCTGCCCGATCTGCAGCCAAACGCACGAGGTCCGCGAAGTGCGAGCGCTGCTCGCCTACGGCCGCCAGCTCACCTGCTCGCCGGACTGCGAATCGGAGCGCCGGAAGCGGATGCGCGCGCGGCCCGCGGGCGTGCCAGTTTCATCCACTCTTCACACCTGGGTCGTCGCCCGGACCGGCGCGGATCTCGTGCGCGCGGCCGGCATGCTGCACGCCGCGCGCACGGGTCGACGCTGAGCGGCGATTGGAAGCCGCGGGCACGGTGACCGACACCGCGCCGCTCGGCGTGCCCGAAGCGCGCATGGCCGGAGACGAACGGGTCGCCGCACCGCGACCGCACCTCCGGAAGTTCCGGCAAATCGTACTGTGGCCGGTGCAGCTCATCCCGCGCCACGAGGGCGCTGCGATCCAACGGCACTGGGAAGCGCTCTCGCCGCCCGACCACCCGTCGGCGTGGAAGGAGGTCGCCGACGAGTTCACCGCCGACCCGAAGCAGTTCAGCGAGCGTCACTACAAGGAGTTCGTGACGTTCTTGCCGTACGTGCAGCGGTTTCTTTACGGCACGGGCGCCGCGCACGAGCAGCTCACGGGCTTTGGCGAGTCCTCCGTGCGGGTATTCCGGCGCAAGGACGTGGCGCAGGCGCGCGTCGCGTTCCCCAACGAGGCGCAGCCCACGGTGTTCGAGGTCGTTCACGCCGATCTCTACTTCTTTCACGATATCGACGTGGCGATCCTCGCCGTGGAGATCGCGGCGGAGGACCTCAGCCTTGCGACCGCCCTGAACGCCATGTACCGGTTCGGGCGCGCCTATCCGACGCACTGGGAGGCGAGCGGGCGCGGCGGCCATTGCGCGGAGCGCGTCGAGTGGCTCGGCCGCGACGGCAGCGTGCTCGCTGCGTCGGACTACGCCGAGCGCCACAAGTACCTCGCGTTCGTGGGCGAGCACCGCATCCCCTGCGTGGCGTCGCACTGGCGCTTCCTGCTCGAGCCGCTGGTGTTGCACTACTCGGGCGCGCGCGGCCACCTCCGCTACCGCGAGATCGAGTACCAGCGGATGCCGGTGATGGCGTGGCTCGCGTTCGATGACGCCTCACGCCTTACCCGCGGGGACATGGTCCGGCTCGGGCTGGTCACGCGCCCCGGCGATCCGGAGACGCTGCCGTATTCCGAGCGCTTCCTCCAGGACTTCGAGTACCGCTACTGCAACGACCGCTACTGGGACCAGGCTCGCGCCCACGACTGGCCCGACACGCGGTTCATGTCCAACGGTCATGCATTCGTGGTGGTCGGCAATGTCGACGAGCCGTTCTTCACCGACGAGGCGAGCGGCGTGCTCGCCCAGTTCCGCCACCAGCACTTCCTGCTCGGGCTGATCGCGCATCTCCACAAGGCGGCGCTGCTGATGCTCTCGGATCGGCTGGTGGTCGCGCTCGCCCCGCTCGATATTCGCCGGCCGGACTCGGTCCGCACGTTCAAGCGCAGCATCCGCCAGACGCTGGAGATCTTCCTGCGCTTCACCCACCGCTACTGGTTCCACGAGGTGTCGGATCAGGCGCAGACCCGCGAGCTGTTCCGCATGTGGTCGATCCACCTGGGCACCGATGGTCTCTACGACGAGGTCCGGCAGCGCATCATGGACATGACGCAATACCTGGACAGCGACCAGCTGCGGCGCCAGGCGGAGACGGTGATCCGGCTGACCGTGGTGACGACGCTGGGGCTCATCGGCACCGTGTCCACCGGCTTCCTCGGCATGAACCTGATTGCCGAAGCCGAGAATACGCTGAGCACGAAGCTCTTCTACTTCGCGATCGTGTTCGTGCCGACGGTGGCCCTGACGCTGTACACCGTCGCCAAGTCGAAGCGCCTGTCCGAGCTGCTGGAGGTGTTGTCGAACGAGCGCCTGACCCCGGCAGACAAGCTGGGCGCCTTCGCATCGGTCTGGAAACGCCGTCGCGCGGATGCGAACGCCGCTGCCGCGCCCATGGCCCGTGCCCGTCATCCTGTCGTCTAGCGCACACATGGAAATCCTGGTTCTGCTCGCGCTCGTCCTGCTGAACGGCGTCCTCGCGCTCTCGGAAACGGCGGTCGTCTCGGCGCGCAAGAGCCGACTGCAGCAATGGGCCGACGAGGGGCGCGGCGGGGCGGCCGCGGCACTCGCGCTGGCGGCCGACCCCAGCCGCTTCCTGTCGACAGTGCAGGTCGGAATCACGCTCGTCGGCCTGCTGAGCGGCGCCATCGGCGGGGTGACGGTCGCGCAGAGCCTGGAGGCGCAGCTCGCCGGCGTCCCGTGGATCGGCGCGCGCGCCGGCGAGCTCGCGCTCGCGATCGTAGTCGCGGTGCTGGGCGTCGTGTCTCTCGTTCTTGGCGAGCTCGTGCCAAAGCGCCTCGCGCTGCTCGATCCGGAAGCTGTCGCAGCCGCGATCGCACGGCCGATGCAGCTCGCCTCCCGTCTGTGCGCTCCCGCCGTGACGGCGCTCGCTGCGATGACCGAGTTGGTGGTCCGCGCGCTCGGCGTGCGATCGTCCGTCGCGCGGCCGGTCACCGAAGAGGAGATCAACGTGCTCATGAAGCAGGGCGCTGCCGCGGGCGTCCTGAAGGAGCACGAGCCGGGCTCGTGTCGCGGGTCTTCCGGCTCGACGACGAGCGGATCGCCAGCGCCATGACGCCGCGCGCGGACATGGTGTACTTCGACCTGAGCGAACCGTTCGAGGTCAACCGCGAGAAGCTGCTGCGCTCCGGGCACTCTCGCTTCGTCGTGCGCCGCGGCGGACTCGGTGCGGTCCTCGGCATCGTCCGCGCCAAGGCCCTGCTCGACGACGCCTACCGAAACAAGCCCGTCGATTTGGCCCGGCAGCTACCACACCCTCGGCGGGCTGGCGATGGTGCAGCTCGGCCGGATTCCCCAGGTGGGCGACAGATTCGAGCGCTGCGGCTTCCGGTTCGAGGTCCTCGACATGGACCGCAACCGTGTGGACAAGCTCCTCGCGACGCGCGTCCGGGAGGACCGCCCCGCCGCCGTGCCGGCGCGCACTGGATGATAATCGGGGCTGGCGGCAGCGTTCGCGCTGCAGTCGGCCCCGATGGAAGACGAGCGCCCCGATCCGGACCAGCTGCTCGCGCGCGTGAAGCGCGAGGAGGCGGCCGCCGTGCGCGGGCGCCTCAGGATCTTCTTCGGCGCCTGCGCCGGGGTCGGCAAGACCTACGCGATGCTCCTGGCGGCGCGCGAGCAGAAGGCCGAGGGCGCCGACGTGGTGATCGGCCTGGTCGAGACGCACGGCCGCAAGGAAACCGCCGCGCTCCTCGAGGGCCTCGAGATCCTGCCGCGCCGGAGCATCCCCTACCGCGGCATCGAGCTCCAGGAGTTCGACCTCGACGGCGCGCTCGCGCGCAAGCCCGCGCTCATCGTCGTCGACGAGCTCGCGCACACCAACGTGCCGGGCTCGCGCCACGCGAAGCGCTGGCAGGACATCGACGAGCTGCTCCATGCCGGCATCGACGTGCTGACGGCGATGAACGTGCAGCACCTCGAGAGCCTGAACGACGTCGTCGGCAAGATCACCGGCATCCGCGTCTGGGAGACGGTGCCCGACCACGTGTTCGACGAGGCGCACGAGATCGAGCTCGTCGACCTCCCGCCCGACGAGCTGATCGAGCGGCTGAACGAGGGCAAGGTGTACATGCCCGAGGCGGCCGCGGGCGCGGTCCGGAACTTCTTCCGCAAGGGCAACCTGATCGCGCTCCGCGAGCTCGCCCTGCGCCGCACTGCCGAGCGCGTCGACCGGCAGATGCGGGAGTACCGCGCCGAGCATGCGATCGAGATCCCCTGGCCGGTCACCGAGCGGATCGTCGTGGGCGTCGGTCCCGGCCCGAACGCCGAGCGGCTGGTGCGCGCAGCGGCCCGCATGGCCGCGCGCATGCATGCGGAATTGACCGCGGTCTACGTCGAGACCCCGCGCCTGCAGCGGCTGTCGGAACCCGAGCGCGACCGCATCCTGCGCAACCTGCGGCTCGCGGAGGAGCTCGGGGCGACGTCGATCACGCTCGGCGGAAGCGATCCTGCGGCGGAGCTCGTCGCCTACGCGCGGGCGAGCAACGCGACCCGGCTGGTGATCGGGCGCGAGAAGCGCCCGGGCTGGCGGGCCGCGTTGCGCCTTTCCGCCGCGGACCGGATCGTCGCGGCGGCGAGCGAGTTCGAGGTCGTGGTGGTCGGCGCGGACGTCGAGGACGTCGCCGCCCCGGCGAAGGCGCTGCTCGCCCGCAGCCGCGAGTACCTGGGCGTGAGCAGCGACCACCGGAAGACGCGCTGGCCGGGTTACGCGTGGGGCGTGGCCGCGGTCGCCATCGCCACCGGCGTCGCCGCGCTCACGGACCCGTTCTTCGAGCTCGCGAACCAGGCGATGATCTACCTGCTCGCGGTGACGCTGGTGGCCGTCTGGCGGGGCCGCGGCCCGTCGGTCCTCGCGTCGATGCTTGCGGTGGTGTCCTTCGATTTCTTCTTCGTGCCGCCGCGCTTCTCGTTTGCGATCTCGGACACCCAGTTCGTGGTGACGTTCGCCGTGATGCTCGCGGTGGGGCTGATCATCAGCAACCTGGCGGCGAATATCCGGTCGCGTGCGCGGGTGGCCGGCTACCGCGAGCAGCGCACCGCGGCGCTGTACGAGATGAGCCGGGAGCTCGCGCGCGCCGACGACTTGGCGGAGATGCTGCGCACGGCCGTGGGGCATGTCGGGCGGGTGTTCGAGGCGCAGGCGGTCATCCTGCTGCCCGACGCCGACGGGCGGATCGGCCATCCCGCTAGCCCGAGCACGAACGCTTCGCTGCACGGCGCCGACCTTTCGGTGGCGCAGTGGGTGTTCGACCGCGGCGAGCCGGCGGGGCTCGGGACCGAGACGCTGCCCGCGGCGCAGGCCCACTACCTCCCGCTCACCGGCAGCCAGGGCCGGATCGGCGTGCTGGCACTGCAGCCGTCGAGCCTCCGGCGACTGTTCATCCCGGAGCAGCAGCGGCTGCTCGAGACCTTCGCGAGCCAGATCGCGCTCGCACTCGAGCGGGCGCGGCTCGGCGCAGCCGCGCACGAGAGCGAGCTCGCGACCGAGTCCGAGCGGCTGCGCAACGCGCTGCTCGCCTCGATCTCGCACGATCTCCGGACGCCGCTCGCGTCGATCGTCGGCGCCTCCTCCAGTCTGCTCGAGCGGGGCGCCCAGGTCGCCGAGGCGGATCGTCTCGAGCTCCTGCGCGCGATCAACGAGGAGGCCCAGCGGATGACGGGCCTCATCGACAACGTGCTCGACATGGCCCGCATCCAGGCGGGTGCCGCGAGCCTCAACCTGCAGTGGCAAGCGCTCGAGGAGCTGATCGGGGCGACGCTCAAGCGCCTGGAGCGCCGGCTCGCCGGGCACCGCGTTGCGGTCCACGTGCCGGAGCACCTCCCGCTCGTGCACGTGGATGGCGTGCTGATCGGGCAGGTGCTCGCGAACCTGCTCGACAACGCCGCCAAGTACGCGCCGCCGGGCACGCGGATCTCGATCTCGGCGGAGGCCGCCGCGGACCAGGTGCGCGTCTCGGTCGCGGACGAGGGGCCGGGGCTGCCACCCGGCGAGGAGAAGCGCGTCTTCGAGAAATTCCACCGCGCGGTGCCCGAGGGCGCGCAGAGCGGCGTCGGCCTCGGCTTGTCCATCGCCAAGGCGATCCTGCAGGCGCATGGCGGCACGATCGAGGTCGAGAACCTGCCCGCGGGCGGGGCGGTGTTCCGGTTCAGCCTGCCGCTTCCGGCGCACAGGCCGGCGCGCGCGTCGACCGGGGAGGCGAGTGAGCGGGCCGCGGCCTAGCATCGTCGTCGTCGAGGACGATCCCCAGATCCGCCGCTTCCTGCGGACGGTGCTGCCGTCCGAGGGCTTCGACGTGCACGAGGCGGAAACCGGCGAGCACGGCCTGGTGGAGGCGGCGACGCGCAAGCCCGACCTGGTGATCCTCGACCTCGGGCTGCCGGACCTCGACGGGGTGGAGGTCGTCCGCCGCCTGCGGGAATGGTCGGCCGTCCCGGTGATCGTGCTGTCCGCCCGCACGCGCGAGCAGGACAAGATCGCCGCGCTCGACGCGGGCGCGGACGACTACCTGACCAAGCCGTTCGGGGCGGGCGAACTGCTGGCGCGACTGCGGGTCGCGCTCCGGCACGCCGCCTCGCGCGGGGTGAAGGGCGAGCCGGCGTTTCGCGTCGGCGCCCTCGAGATCGACCTCGCGGCGCGCCGCGTTCGACTGGAGGGGGCCGACGTGCACCTCACGCCGATCGAGTACCGGCTGCTCGCCGTGCTCGTGCGCCATGCCGGGCTGGTCGTCACGCATCGCCAACTGCTGCGCGACGTCTGGGGGCCGGCGTACGTCGAGCACACCCACACGCTGCGCGTGCACATGGCGAGCCTGCGCCAGAAGATCGAACGCGAGCCGGCCCGCCCGCGGTACTTGTTGACGGAACTCGGAGTCGGTTACCGACTGGCCGCCGAGTGAGCCAGGCCCCGCCGCCTTGACGGGGTCTTGACCCGGCATCCGCGACCTTTGACGCGGGCTTGTCGCGATGACGCCTACGATGGCCGTACTGCAACGGAGAACCATCATGAGCGTCCTGATCGTCATGCTTTTCGCCTACGGGGTCGCCGCGTTCCTGCGGGAGTGCGACCTGATCGAGCGCGAGTGGCACGCGCTCGGCGAACCGTCGGCACGCGCGAGCAGCGCGGCCCGCTGGACGGACGTCAATCTCTAGCGCCGCGGGTCAGGCCGCGACCTCGATGTTGTCGATGAGCCGGGTATTGCCCAGCTTCGCCGCGGCGAGGATCACGAGGTCGCGATCGCCCGGTGCGGGCGGCTGCAGATCCGCCTGGCGCCGCACGGCGACGTAGTCCGGCACCCACTTGCAGTTGCGGAGCTCCGCCATCGCCTCCTGCTCCAGGCGCGGAAAATCGCGCCCGCCGGCGGCGATCGACCGTGCGGTCTTCTTCAGCATGCGGTAGAGGCGCGGCGCTTCCATCCGCTCGGCCGCGGAGAGGTAGTTGTTGCGCGAGGAGAGCGCGAGCCCGTCGTCCGCGCGGCTCGTTTCGCCGGGCACGATGGTGATCGGCAGCGCGAGCTGGGACACCATGTTCTGGATGATGCGCAGCTGCTGGTAGTCCTTCTTGCCGAACACCGCCACCTGCGGCTGCACGACGTTGAAGAGCTTGAGCACCACGGTGCAGACGCCGATGAAGAACCCGCGGCGGAACTCGCCCTCGACGATGTCGCCGAGCTCCGCGGGCGGCGCGACCTTGTAGCCCTGCGGGACGGGATACATCTCCTTCTCGCCGGGCGCGAAGACGACTTCGATGCCCTCGCGCTCGAGCTTCGCGCAGTCGTCGGCGAAGGTGCGCGGATACTTGTCGAAGTCCTCGGTCGGGGCGAACTGCAGGCGGTTCACGAAGATCGTGGCGACGGTGCAGTCGCCGTGCCGCTTCGCAATGCGCATGAGCGCGAGGTGGCCCTCGTGCAGGTTGCCCATCGTCGGCACGCAGGACACCGCGCGCCCGCGCAGCTCGGCGCGCAGCTCGCCGATGGTCTCGATGACTCTCATCGCGTCTTGAACAAGGGGCGAGGATGGGTCGGGACCCTTCCTTTCCCAACCTAGGCCCCCTTGCAGATCCCCCAATTCAGAGAAGCGCCCTACGAGAATCCGTGCTCGGGCCCGGGAAACTCGCCCGACTTCACCGCTTCGACGTAGCGGCGCAGCGCGGATCGTACCCCCTCGGCCCCGGCCATGAAGTTGCGCACGAACTTCGCCTTCCTGCCGGGATAGATGTCGAGCATGTCGTGCAGCACCAGCACCTGGCCGGAGCAGGCCGCGCCCGCGCCGATCCCGATCGTGGGAATCGCGAGCGCGGCAGTCGCCTGCGCGGCGAGCGTAGACGGGATCGCCTCGAGCACGATCATCGCGGCGCCGGCGTCCTGCAGCGCTTTTGCATCGTCGAGGAGCGCGCGGGCCGTGTCGGCCGACTTGCCCTGCACGCGGAAGCCGCCGAGCTGGTGCACCGCTTGCGGCGTGAGCCCGACGTGCCCGCATACCGGGATCCCGCGCTCGACGAGGAAGCGCACCGTCTCCAGCATCGGCCGCCCGCCCTCGAGCTTGACCATCTGTCCGCCCGAGGCCATGAGCCGCGCCGCGTTCACCAGCGCCTGCTCGCGCGAGGCCTGGTAGCTGCCGAACGGCATGTCGGCGATCACCAGGCCGCGCTTCGACCCGCGCGCGACGCACGCCGTGTGATAGGCGACGTCGTCCAGCGTGACGGGGAGCGTCGTGTCGTGGCCCTGCACGACCATGCCGAGGGAGTCGCCCACCAGCAGCAGCTCGACGCCGGCTTCGTCGCACAGTGCGGCGAAGCTCGCGTCGTAGCAGGTGAGCATGACCAGCTTCTCGCCACGGCTGCGCACCGCGGCAAGCTCGGTCAGGGTGATCCGGGACATGGCTTCAGTCTCCGACGTTGAAGTACTCGCGCCGCCCGCGCATCGCGGCGAGGTGATCGAGCAGGAGCCCTAGATCGCGCTCGCTCGCCGCAAAATCGAGGTGCTCGGAGTTTACGGCCAGCACCGGCGACTCATCGTACTGGTGGAAGAAGCGCGCATACGCGTCCGAGATCCGCGCGAGGTAGTCCGCCTCGATCGAGCGCTCGTATTCGACCGCACGGCGGCGGACGCGTTCCGCGAGTGTCCGCGGCCCGGCCTGCAGGTAGATCACCAGGTCCGGACGGGGCGCGCGCAGGGCGAGCGCGTCGTAGAGCCGTTGATAGAGCTCGAGCTCGTCGCCGGCTAGGGTCAGGCCGGCGAAGAGCGGGTCCTTCTCGAGCAGGAAATCGGCGACGCGCACGCGTGCGAAGAGGTCGTGCTGCGCGACCGCGCGCAGCTGCTCGAAGCGCTGGAACAGGAAGAAGAGCTGCGTGGGCAGCGCGTAGCGCGCCATGTCCTCGTAGAAGCGCGCGAGGAACGGGTTCGCATCCGGGTCTTCGAGCAGCGCCTCGCCGCCGAGCCGTTCGGCGAGCCGCCGGGCGAGCGTCGTCTTGCCCGCCCCGATCGGTCCTTCGACGGCGATGAAGCGGTACCTGGACAGCGACATGCGGGCTCAGACCTTCTCGATCTTCTGATCCGCGCAGCGCGCGAGCAGCTCCGCCGCGCGGCCCTGCCCCGGCACGACGGCATCGGGCTCGATCTCGACGAGCGGCGCCAGCGCGAACGCGCGCTCGTGCAGGCGCGGATGCGGAATCGTCAGGCCGGGCTCGTCGGTGACGCGATCGTCGTACAGCAATACGTCGAGGTCGAGCGTGCGCGGCGCGTCCTTGAATCGCCGCTCGCGCCCGGCCGCGGCCTCGATCGCCTGCAGCGCCGCGAGCAGCGCGC
Source organism: uncultured beta proteobacterium (assembly GCA_963747775.1). Taxonomy (GTDB): domain Bacteria; phylum Pseudomonadota; class Gammaproteobacteria; order Burkholderiales; family SG8-39; genus JAGVSZ01. Next base: position 269,869 of record CAVVGT010000004.1, on the reverse strand, counting down.
GCGGCGCGAGGGTCGTCTCGACGGTCGCGGCGGCGTTCACGAACTCGGGTTGCGCGAGATAGCCCACGGGCGCGGTGCGGTAGAACGACGAGACGGCGAGAACGTGCGTTTCGGGCAGCCGCCCGAGCGCGGCGATCGCCGCGTGCAGCTGCGCGGCCGGATCGCCCAGATTGGCGCCGAGGCCGATCACCGCGCGCGGCATCCTAGTCCGCCAGAACCGGCGGCGGCCCCTGGTCCGGCGGGCGGCGGCCGCCCCCGCGGCGGCGGCGGCGGCGCTTCTGCTCGCCCGGCGCCGCGGGCAGCAGCAGCTCCGTGCGCTCCTCCGGCGTGCCTTCGATGAAGCGGCGCCACCAGTCGGCGAGCTCGCCCGGCGCCTCGCCACTCTCCGCGCGCAGCAGGAGGAAATCGTAGCCCGCGCGCAGCCGCGGATGCTCGAGCAGCGCAAAGGGCCGCTTGCCCGAGCGGCTGTCGAAGCGCGGCTGCAGCGACCAAATCTCCTTCATCGTCGCGGTGAAGCGGCGCGGGATGGCGAGCGTGTCGGTCTGCTTGTCGAGCACGTCGTCCATCGCGGCGAAGAGCGCCGGGGTCGCGCGATCGCCGCGGCTCTCGCGCGCCTTCCACGCCGCGAGCACCTCGTGCCAGAGCAGCGCGGCGAAGAGGAACGCCGGCGACACCGGACGGTCCTCGCGGATACGCAGATCGGTCTGGGCGAGCGCGAGGCTCACGAACTTCTCGCCCAGGGGCTGCTCGAGAATCACGTCGAGCAGCGGCAGGACGCCGTGGTGCAGGCCCTCCGTGCGCAGGCGCTTCACGCCGTCCGCGGCGTGCCCGGAAAGGAGGAGCTTCAGCATCTCGTCGAACACCCGCGCCGGCGGGACGTTGTCGATCAGCTTCGCCATCTCGCGGATCGGGGCGCGCGTCTTGGGCTCGATCTGAAAGTCGAGCTTCGCCGCGAGCCGGACCGCGCGCAGCATCCGGATCGGATCCTCGCGGAAGCGCACCAACGGGTCGCCGATGATGCGCACGCGGCGCTTGCGGAGATCGGGCACGCCGCGGTGCCAGTCGAGGACCGTCTCGGTGGCCGGGTCGTAGTACAGGGCGTTCATCGTGAAGTCGCGGCGCGCGGCGTCCTGCTCGCGCGTGCCGTAGACGTTGTCGCGCAGAACGCGCCCCGTTTCCTCGTCCACCTCGCCGGGCGCCGCGGCGCGGAAGGTGGACACCTCGACCACCTCGTTCTGGAACACCGCGTGCACGAGCTTGAAGCGACGGCCGATGAGACGGGACCGGCGCATGTGCTTGTGGACATCCTCGGGAAAGGCGTCGGTGGCGACGTCGAAGTCCTTCGGCTGCACGCCGAGCATCAGGTCGCGCACCGCGCCCCCGACGACGTAGGCCTTGTGCCCGTGGCCGGCAAGCACCTCGCACACCTTGCGGGCGCCGTAGCTGATGGAATCGCGGCGGATGCCGTGCTCGGCGGCGGGAAAGACCTCGGGCTCGTGGCGCGGGCCGATGCGGAGGACGCGGCGAATGAAGCGCTTGATCAACGGGTCGGTACGAAGAGAGGCGCCGCGGACTCCGCCGCCGACGCGAGCCGGCAGCCGTAGAGGGCCTCGAGGTGGTCTTGCGTAAGCACTTCTTGCGCGGGCCCGTGGCGGAAGCGGCCCGAATCATACAACAGGAGCGCGTGACCGCAGTACCGCGCCGCCCAGAGCGGCTCGTGCAACGCCATGATCACGGTGCAACCGGCGCGCACGAGGCGGGCGAGGAGTTCCATGACCGCGAGCTGGTGGCCCAGGTCGAGGTGGGCGAGCGGCTCGTCGAGGAGCCACCACTGCGGCGACTGAACCCGGAGCTGCGCGAGCCGCGCGCGCTGCCGCTCGCCGCCGGAGAGCGTGCGGTAGGGCTGCGTCGCGTGCACGCCGAGGTCGAGCTCGGCGAGCGCCGCACGCGCCGCGTCCTCGGCCGCCGGGTCCGGCCCCAGCAGGCCCGTCGCGTGCGCGACTCGGCCGAGCATCGCGTACTCGAGCGTGGAGCCCCAGAAGCTCTCCCCCTCGTCCTGCAGCAGGACGGCGACCCGGCGCGCCAGGTCGCGGCGCGCGAGCGCGGCGAGCGGCGCACCATCGAGCGTCACCGTTCCCCCGTCCGGGTTGCGCAGCCCGGCGAGCGCATGGAGCAGACTCGTCTTGCCCGCGCCGTTCGGCCCGAGCAGCGCCCAGCACTCGCCCGGGGCGAGCGCAAAACCGAGGCCGTCGACGAGGACGCGTCCGGGGACGGCCAGCTTGAGCCCCTGCGCCGCCAGCGTCACGGGCGCTCCGGGTAAGGATTCGCGGCAGGCGCTTCCGCCCGCTCGATCGGCGTGAACCGTCGTCGCATGCTGTCCTCGCAAGTCCAGCTGCGCTGCCTCGCGCCGATACGGTGCGGTCTCACAGGCTTTCCCTTATCGGGTCCTCGCCAGCAGCGCAAGCAGCACCGGCACCCCGACCAGTGCGGTCAAGGCGCCGACCGGAAACTCGAGCGGCGCGGCCGCCGTGCGGGCGATCGTGTCGGCGCCCGCGACCAGCGCCCCCCCGCCGAGCGCGGTGAGCGGCAGCAGGCGGCCGTGATCGCTGAACCCGGCGAGCCGCAGCGCGTGCGGCACCACCAGCCCGACGAAGCCGATCGGCCCGGCGACCAGCACCGCCGCGACGGTCGCGACCGTCGCGGCGAGGAAGGCGACCGCCTGCGTCGCGCCGACCGCCACGCCGAGCGAGCGCGCCTTGAGGGGGCCGAGCGTGAGCGCGTCCAGGCGCAACGCGAGCGGTTGCGCCGCTGCGATGACCACGAGAAGCGCGAGCCACGGCGCGGCCGGGCGGGTCGCGCCCGACAGGTCGCCCAGGAGCCAGAAGAGCATCCCCTGGATCTGTCCGGCCGACGCCAGCGCGAGCAGCATGCTGACGACTGCGCCGCAGCCGGCACCGATCGCGACGCCGGTGAGGAGCACGCGGTGAATGTTCCAGCCCGTCAGGCGCACCGCGAGCGCGAGCAGCACGCCCGCGGCGGCGCATGCGCCGCCGAACGAGAGCCCGTGCACCGCCCAGCCGGGCAGCCCGAGGAGGATGGCGGTGAGCGCGCCCACCGATGCGCCGCCCGACACGCCGAGGATCGAGGGATCGGCGAGCGGGTTGCGCAGCAGCACCTGCAGCAGCGCGCCGGAGAGCGCGAGCAGCGCACCGCAGGCGAACGCGCTCAAGGTGCGGGGCGCGCGCAGGGACCAGAGGATTTCGCGGCTCGCCTCGGTGCCGCCGCCGGTCAGCGCGCGGAGCCATTCGCCGGCCGGCACGTCGACGCTGCCGAACCATAGCCCGGCCGCGAGGGAGACCGGCGCAGCGAGAAGAACCGTTGTCGCGGCGAGTCGGCGCATTGCCTCAGCGCAGCGAAATGAGCGGCCACCCGCGCGTCGTGGCGATGCCGCGCAGCGTCTCGTCCGGGTCGACCGCCACCGGATGCTTGACCATTTCGAGCAGCGGCAGGTCGTTGTGCGAATCGCTGTAGAACCAGCTGGCGGAGAAGCTCGCCAGCGGGCGTCCCAGCCCGGTGAGCCACTGCTCGAGGCGGGCGACCTTGCCGGTGCGGAACGCCGGAATGCCGGCCACCTTCCCCGTGTACGCGCCGGCGTGCGCCTCGGGCTCGGTCGCGATCAGATGCGCGACGCCGAACTCGCGCGCGATCGGACCGGCCACGAACGAATTGGTCGCGGTGACGATCGCGCACAGGCTGCCCGCGTCGAGGTGGCGCGCCACGAGGCGCCGCGCCGCCGGCCCGATCATCGGCCGGATCTTCGCATCCATGAACTCGGCGTGCCACGCGTCGAGCTGCGCGCGCGGGTAGCGCGCGAGCGGCGCGAGCTGGAAGTCGAGGAACTCGTGGATGTCGAGCTTGCCGGCCTTGTATTGCGCGAAGAAGCGGTCGTTCTCGGTCTCGTAGGTCGCGCGGTCGAGCAGGCCGCGGTCGATCAGGAACTGCGCCCACTCGTAGTCCGAGTCGCCGGCCAGCAGCGTGTTGTCGAGGTCGAAGAGGACGAGCTCCATCGCGCCTCACTTCAACCCGAGCGCTTCGAGCGCCTCGCGCACGAGCGGCACGGTGAGCGCGCGCTTGTGCGCGAGCGAGTAGCGGTCGAGCGCGTCGAGCACCGCGAGCTGCGTTCCCAGGTCGCGCGGCAGCCGGCGCAGCAGGTAGCCCGCCACGTCGTCGGGGAGCGTCATGCCGCGGCTCGCGGCCTGTGCGCGCAGCGCCCCGGCCTTGGCCTCGTCGCCGAGCGCGTGCAGCTGGAACACGAGACCCGACCCGAGCCGGGTGCGCAGGTCCGCGCGGACGGCGAGCTGCGCCGGCGGCGTATCCCCGGCGGCAATGAAAGCGACGCCGGCGGCGCGCGCGCCGTTGAAGGCGTCGAACGCGTCGATCTGGCCCGCGTCGTCGCGCAGGTGGACGTCGTCGCACGTGACGACGCTCGCGGTGCGCGCGGCCGCGGCGAGGAGATGACTGCGACCGCTGCCCGCGCCGCCCCAGAGGTAGACCGCGCGCTCGCCTTCGCCGCGCACCGCGGCGCGCACGGACGCGACCGCCGCCGCGTTCGCGCCCGCGACGAAGTTGTCGAAGGTCGGCGGCGCAGGGGGGCTGAGCTCGAGGATCAGCTGGCCGGTCACGGCGGGGCTTTCCGGTAGAATCGAACGCGGGAAAAACGCGCAATTCTAGCTGCAAGCGCCGCCCGCTCCGAACCGATCGATGTCCCGCCCGCCCGATTCCCTCTCGTACCGCGACGCCGGCGTCGACATCGACGCGGGCGACGCGCTCGTCGAGCGCATCAAGCCGTTCGCGAAGCGCACGATGCGGCCGGAGGTCCTCGCGGGGATCGGCGGATTCGGCGCGCTCGTCGAGCTCCCCAAGCGGTATCGCGCACCCGGTGCTCGTCTCGGGCACCGACGGCGTCGGCACCAAGCTCAAGCTCGCCTTCATGCTCAACCGCCACGACACCGTCGGCATCGACCTGGTCGCGATGAGCGTGAACGACATCCTGGTGCAGGGCGCCGAGCCGCTCTTCTTCCTCGACTACTTCGCGTGCGGCCGCCTCGACGTGGCCGTCGCCGCCGACGTCATCAAGGGGATCGCGCGGGGCTGCGAGGCCGCCGGCTGCGCGCTGATCGGCGGGGAGACCGCGGAGATGCCGGGCATGTACCCCGAGGGCGAGTACGACCTCGCCGGCTTCTGCGTCGGCGTGGTCGAGAAGGACGGCGTCATCGACGGCCGCGCAATCGTGCCCGGCGACGTCGTGCTCGGCCTCGCATCGAGCGGCGCGCACTCGAACGGGTACTCGCTAATCCGCCGCATCCTCGAGCGCGCCGGGTGGGAAGGGCAGGGTCCCACCCCGTCTTCCGGGCTCGACCTGGCTGCCGACTTTCATGGACGGCCGCTCGCCGACGTGCTGATCGAGCCCACGCGGATCTACGTCAAGCCGGTACTGAAGCTGCTCGGCGAGGTGAAGGTCAAGGGCCTCGCCCACATCACCGGCGGCGGGCTCGTCGGAGAACGTGCCGCGCGTCCTGCCCGACGCGGTCCGCGCGGTCCTGGACAGCGCCGCCTGGCCGCTGCCGCCGCTCTTCCGGTGGCTGCAGGAGCAGGGCAACGTCGCCGCGCACGAGATGCACCGCGTGTTCAACTGCGGCATCGGCATGGTCATCGTCATTGCGCCCGGCGATGCCGATCGTGCGACGACGCTGCTCCGTTCCGCCGGGGAAACCGTCTACCGGATCGGCGCCATCGAGCCGCGGCCGGCCGGCGGCGCGGCCACCGTCGTTCGCTAGCACCTAGCGGTCAGCTCCCCTTTCGCGCGAGCCAGATCCCGGCCAGCACGATCGCGCCGCCGGCGATCTGCGCGAGCCCCGCGCGCTCGCCGAGGATCGCCCAGGCGTAAAGCGTCGCCATCACCGGCTGGAGCAGCAGGCTCACCGACGAGAACGACGCGGGCAGGTGCGCCATCGCGTAGGCGATGAGGCTCTGGCCCGCGGTCTGGCAGACGAGCGCGAGTCCGAGGAGCATCAGCCAGCCGGCGCTTGTCGCAGGCAGCATCGTCTCGCCCGACGCGAGCGCGAGCGGGAGGAGCGCGACGGCGCACACCGTCGTGCTCACCGCCATGACGCGCGCGGTCGAGCGCGCTTCCGCGCAGGTGCTTCACCGCGAGCATGTACGCGCCGTAGAACATCGCCGTCACCACGCCAAGCGCGTCGCCCAGCAGCTGCCGCTCTCCCAGCCCGAAGCTCGGGCCCACCAGGACGAACGCACCGCCCATCGCGATCGCCATTCCCGTCAGGAAGGTCCGGGTGACCCGTTGTCCGAAGAGCAGCCACCCGCCGACGGTGACGAAGATCGGCGCGAGGTTGGCGAGCAGCGTCGAGTTGGCAACCGTGGTGAAGAGGATGGAGAAATGCCAGACCGCCAGGTCGCCGGCGAAGAAGAGCCCGGCGAGGAGCATGGGGGTCGCGAGCGGATTCGCGCGGTCGCCCTCCCCGCGTGGCGTCGCCACGGCCCACGCCCACAGGAAGGGCACCGCCAAAGCCGTGCGCCAGAACGCGCTGGCAGTGGGACCGGTCTCGGAAAGCCGCACGAAGATCGGCGCGAACGCGATCGAGCACGCACCGAGGAGCAGTGCGGCGAGGGCGACCGTCTGCGCGGTGCCTGCTGCGCGTGGCGTGTCGGCGGGCGCGCTCATCCGGCGGACCGTCCGGCGACCGGCCGCGTCTCAGCGCAGCTCGATGAGCGCCCGGCGCGCGCGCTCGAGTCGCGCCTGCGCTTCGGCGACCGCATACTCGTTCGCCGCCTGGCGTGCCCAGTACTCGTCGGAGAGACGCGCACGGCCGCCGAACGTGCCGATGCGCTCGCCTTCGCGCGGCTCGCGGCCCGCTTCCAGCGCCTGCTGCCCGCGCTCGAGGGCGCTCGTCGCGGCGGCGATCTCCGCGGTGACCGCTTCGAGCGCACGGCTGCGCTCGGCCGAGCGCTCGTTGACTTCGCGCGCCCGCGCGCGGGCTGCCTGCTCCTGGGCGGCCACGGCGGCAGGGTCCGGCGCCGGCGCGCGGTCGAACTCCTCCTCGAGCGTCGCGCCCGCAACGGGCTTGTCCGAGTAGACGATCCTGCCGTCGGGCGTGCGGAACTTGTAGATCGTCTGAGCGGGCGCGGCGGTCGCGCAGACGAGCGCGACCGCCGCAATGAGCCGCGACGTCGTGCGCACGCTCTCAGCGCGCCGCGTTGCGCGCGGCGACGGCGCGTTGCAGCCGTTCTTCGGCGTCGGCGACCGCGCGCTGGTTCGCCGCCTGCCGTGCGTCGTAGGCCTCGTTGAGCCGGCTGCCGCCGCCCGCCGTGCCGGTGCGCTCGCCCGGGAACGGCTCGATGCCGGCTTGGAGCTGGGCGCGCGCCCGCTCGAGCGCCTCGGTGGCGGCGCGCACTTCCGCATCCGTCTCGGTCGAGCCGGCGCACGCGGTCCGCACCGGGATCGGCGCCGGGCGCTGCGGCCTTGCTCTCGCGAGGTGGAGGCGACGATGTCGAAGGCGGCGGAGGCGGCGCAAGCTCGTTGACGAGTTTCGCGCCGGGCACCGGCTGATCGGAGTAGACGACGCGACCGTCGGGAAAGACATAGCGGCCGATCTTCTGCGCGTCGGCGGCGTTCGCGGCAGCGAGGGCGAGAACGACGAAAAACAGGCGGGAGATGCGCATGGGTGAGCTCGAGAGGGAGACCGTTAGGTCGAGTTGTACACGACGCGCCGTGACCAGGCAATCGCGGCGCAGGATGAACGGCGCTAGAATCCAACCGCCCCCCGCACCACCATGCCGCGCCGTCGTTCGTCCATCTCCGACTGCACAGCGAATATCTCGATCGTCGACGGCATCGTGCGCATCGACGAGGCGGTCGCGCGCGGCGCCGCGGACGGCATGCCGGCGCTGGCGCTGACCGACCTCGCCAACGTGTTCGGCATGGTCAAGTTCTACAAGGCGGCGCGCGAGGCCGGGGTCAAGCCGATCATCGGCTGCGACGTCTGGATCGCGAACGAAGCCGACCGCGACAAGCCGTACCGCCTGCTGCTGCTGTGCCAGTCGCGCGCCGGCTACCTCGGCCTGTGCGAGCTGCTCACCCGCGCCTACCGGGAGAACCAGTACCGCGGCCGCGCCGAGCTGCGCCGCGAGTGGTTCGCGGCGGCCGGCGCGGCGGGCCTGATCGCGCTCTCCGGCGCGCACGCGGGCGACGTCGGCGCGGCGCTGCTGCAGGACAATCGCCGGCAGGCGCGAGCGGCTGGCGCGCGAGTGGGCGGAGCTCTTCCCGGACCGCTTCTACCTCGAGCTGCAGCGCGCCGGTGCGCCGCGGACGGAGGCCTACGTCGCAGCGCGCGCTCGCAGCTCGCCGGCCGGCTCGGGCCTGCCGGTGGTCGCGACGCACCCGGTGCAGTTCGTGAAGCCGCGACGATTTCCGGCGCACGAGGCGCGCGTGTGCATCGCCGAGGGCTACGTGCTCGCCGACCAGCGCCGGCCGCGCGCGTTCACGCCGGACGCAGTACTTCAAGACGCAGGCCGAGATGGCGGCAGCTGTTCGCCGACCTGCCCGCAGGCGCTCGCCAACAGCGTCGAGATCGCGAAGCGCTGCAACCTCGACGCTCGAGCTCGGCAAGATCGCAGCTGCCGCGGTTCCCGACGCCGGCCGGCGTCAGCCTCGACGAGTACCTCGCGCAGCCGCCGCGCGAAGGGCCTCGAGCGAGCGCCTCGCGCAGCTCTATCCCGACGCGGCGAGCGCGCGCGGCACGCGCCGCGCTACCGCGAGCGGCTCGAGTTCGAGATCGAAGACCATCATCCAGATGGGCTTCGCCGGCTACTTCCTGATCGTCGCCGACTTCATCAACTGGGCGAAGACGAACGGCGTGCCGGTGGGGCCGGGGCGCGGCTCGGGCGCGGGCTCGCTCGTCGCCTACTCGCTCGGCATCACCGACCTCGACCCGCTGCGCTACGACCTGCTGTTCGAGCGCTTCCTCAATCCCGAGCGCGTGTCGATGCCCGACTTCGACATCGACTTCTGCCAGGACGGGCGCGACCGCGTGATCGAGTACGTGAAGCGCAAGTACGGCGCCGAGTCGCGTCTCGCAGATCGTCACCTTCGGCACCATGGCGGCGAAGGCGGTGGTGCGCGACGTCGGCCGCGTGCTCGAGCTGGCGCTACACGTCGTGCGACCAGCTCGCGAAGCTGATCCCGTTCCAGCCGGGCAAGCAGATCACGCTCGAGGACGGCGCGCGAGATGGAGCCGCAGCTCGCGGAGCGCGAGGAGAAGGAGGAGGAGGCGCGCGAGCTGCTGGCGCTCGCCGAGCAGCTCGAGGGCCTCACGCGCAACGTCGGCATGCACGCGGGCGGCGTGCTGATCGCGCCGGGCAAGCTCACCGATTTCTGCCCGCTGTACGCGGCGCGACGGCTCCGAGAGCGTGGTGTCGCAGTTCGACATGAAGGACGTCGAGGCGGTCGGGCTGGTCAAGTTCGACTTCCTCGGCCTGACCACGCTGACCATCCTCGACTGGACGCTGCGCTACATGCAGGCGGCTCGACCCGGCCGTCGACGCTCGCGCTGGAGACGATTCCGCTCGACGATCGCGGCGACCTACCGGATCTTCGCGAGCGCCGAACACGACCGGCGTGTTCCAGTTTGAATCGCGCGGCATGCGCGATCTGCTCAAGCGCGCGCGGCCCGACCGCTTCGAGGACATCATCGCGCTGGTCGCGCTCTACCGGCCCGGGCCGATGGAGCTGATCCCGGACTTCATCGACCGCAAGCACGGCCGGAGCGCGTCGAGTACCTCGACCCGCGCGCTGGAGCCGATCCTCGCGCCCGACCTACGGCATCATGGTGTACCAGGAGCAGGTGATGCAGATCGCGCAGGTCGATCGGCGGCTACAGCCTGGGCGGCGCCGACCTGCTGCGGCGCGCGATGGGCAAGAAGATGCCCGAGGAGATGGCGCAGCACCGCGACATCTTCGTCGCGCGGCGCGGCGAAGAACGGCGTCTCGCGAGCGCAAGGCGAACGAGCTGTTCGACCTGATGGAGAAGTTCGCGGGCTACGGCTTCAACAAGTCGCACGCCGCCGCCTACGCGCTGGTCGCCTACCAGACCGCGTACCTGAAGGCGCATCACGCCGCGGCGTTCATGGCCGCCAACATGTCGGCGGTGATGGACGACACCGACAAGGTGCAGCAGTTCGCCGACGACGCGCTCGCGAACGGCCTGGAGGTGCTGCCGCCGGACGTCAACGCGGGCGAACTACCGCTTCGAGCCGGTCGACGCGAAGCACGCATCCGCTACGGCCTGGGCGCGATCAAGGGCACGGGCGAGTCGGCGATCGGCGCGATCGTCGAGGCGCGCGAGGAGGGCGGCCCCTTCACGGACCTGTTCGATTTCTGCCAGCGCGTCGACAAGCGCCTCGTCAACCGCCGCGTGGTCGAGTCGCTGATCCGCGCCGGCGCGTTCGATGCGCTCGACGATCACCGCGCGCGCCTGCTCGCCTCGGTCGGCATCGCGCTCGAGAGCGCGGAGCAGGCGAGCCGCGCCGCGCACCAGGTGAGCCTGTTCGGCGACGCCGAAGGCGCGGCGCGCACCGGCCCGCGCTGGTCGACGCGCCGCGCTGGGACGAGCAGCGAGCGCCTTGCGGAAGAGAAGACCGCGCTCGGGTTCTACCTCTCCGGGCACCCGTTCGTCGCGTTCCGGCGCGAGTTCGCGCCGTTCCTGCGCAGCACGCTCGCCGAGATCGCGCCGCGCAACGAGCCGCAGCTCATTGCGGGCATGGTCGTCTCGGCGCGCACCGCGATGACCCGGCGCGGCAAGATGCTGATCGTGCTGCTCGACGACGGCGCGGCGCAGCTCGAGGTGTCGGTCTACAGCGAGGTCTGGGAGGCGAACCGCGACGTCGTGAGGGAGGATCGTCCGCTGGTGGTGCAGGGAAAGGTGTCCAAGGACGAGTTCAGCGGCGGCTTTCGCGTGATCGCCGATCGCCTCTACGACCTCGCCGCGGCACGGACGAAGTTCGCGCGCGGCTTGCGGTTATCCCTGAACGGCGAAGCCTCGGCGGCGAGCACCGCGGCGGCGAAGAAGCTGCGCGAGCTGCTCGCGCCGTACCGCAACGGCCCGTGCTCCGTGTGCGTGCGCTACAGCAGCGGCAGCGCCATTGCGGACGTACGGCTCGGGGACGAATGGCGGGTGACGCCGGACGACGGGCTCATCGCCGCGCTGAGCGATTGGTTGAAGCCGGAGAACGTCGAGATCGTCTACGGGTGAATCGCTGAGCGTGCTGGCCGTCGTTCCAGACGCCCGAGGGGCGACCCGGAATCCAGGAGCGCGCTACAGCGTGTGTACGACCTCGAAGGCCGGGAACGAGCCCTCGACTTCCGCTACGGTGACGTCTGTCACCTTCGCCGCCGACGGCCCGCGATGCGCCCATGCGACGATCGCCTTGACGGATTCCGCGCCGCCCGCGACGACCGCCTCGACCGTCCCGTCGCGCCGGTTCCGCACCCATCCCGTCACGCCGAGGCGCTCGGCCTCCCAGCGCATCGATTCGCGAAACCCGACCCCCTGCACGCGACCGCGGATGATGAGATGCTTTGCCATTAAGGGTAATCATACTAAGGAGGGGACGATGAGAACGATCCTTGCATTGCTCGCCGCGCTGACGCTTGCCGCCTGCGCGGCCACCGGTGGCCGCACCGTGGCCGAAGACAAGGTCGTGTACCACTTCAGCGACGGCCTCGAGCAGGCGACCAACGGCCTGCGCAACATCAACAACCACCTCGAGGTGAACCCCGAGGCGAAGATCGTCGTCGTGGCGCATGCGCGCGGCGTGGATTTCCTGATGAAGGACACCCGCGACAAGAACGGCAACCCCTACGAGGTCGCGGTGCAGGCGCTCGAGTCGCGCGGCGTGACGTTCGAGGTGTGCGAGATCACGCTGCGCAACCGCAAGCTGACGAAGTCCCAGTTCATCGGGGAGGTGAGCTACGTGCCTTCGGGGGTGGCGGAGATCACCAAGAAGCAGCAGCGCGAGGGGTTCGCGTACCTCAGGCCGTAGCGAAGGCGTCACGATAGTAGCGGTACCAGTCGCTCTGGAACCGCTCCGCCGGGTCGTGCCGCACCTTTAGCGCGAGGAATTCCCGGAAGCGCGGATAGCACGCCTCGACCTGCGCGCGCGTCGCATGGCGGTGATAAGTCAGGTAGTAGCTGCCGCCGCGCGCAATCGCCATGTCGATGAGGCGCCGGAACGCGTCGGCGGCATGCGCCTGCCCCGCCGGGTCGTGGCGGACGTGCAGGTTGAAGATCACGCAGGCATAGTCCTCGCGGGCCCACGGCAGGAACGTCTCGTCGTCGCGGCGGATCAGCCGCACGGTCCCGTAGATCACATCGATCCGCGCGCAGCGGAAATCGGCGGCGGCCTCGATCATGAAATCGGCGAGGCGGGCGCGCGGCACGTAGATCTCGGTGATGACTTCCGAGCCGCGGTGGCCGAGCGTGCGGTCGATATCGCGATGGTAGTCGTCGAGATAGACGCTCATCTGGTGCGTGTCCGACCAGTACACTTGACCGGACGTCGCGAGGTAGTGGCGCGAGTAGTGCTCGAACGCCGCTCGCTTGTCGGTGTGTGCGAGCGTCACGAGCCGCTTCCAGTCGTCCGACGACAGGGCGCCCTGGTCGAGGGGGATTGGCGTCGCATCGGACACCGGTGCGTAGCAGGAAAACACGCCGCGCCGCAGAAACTGCCCACCCGCCGGATCGGTCGCGAACTGGAAGTCGCCGTACGCGAAGCCGGCGGCGATGCGCGCATCGAACGCCGCCATGAGCCCCTCGAGGTCGAGGATTTCCACGATGCGGCGCAGCTTGCGACGCAAGACGAGTCGCAGGTTGACCGTCGCGATCACGCCGAACAGCCCGTAGCCGCCGATGGCGAGCCGGAAGAGCGCCGCGTTCTCGGTGCGGCTGCAACGGCGCAGCTCGCCTTGCGCGTCGACGAGCGTGAACGACTCGACTTCGCTTACGAACGACGGCAGATCGAGTCCGCGGCCGTGCACGTTCGCCGAGAGGCAGCCGCCGATGCTCAACGCGTCGGCGCCGGTCTGCTTCTGGCGGAACGTCCACGCGGGTGCTGCTCGACCCTGCGCGTCACGCAGCCAGTCGTGCAGCGCCGGCCAGCGCATTCCCGCCTCGACCTCGATCAGGCCGCGCGTGGCGTCGAACGCCACGACGCGGTCGAAGCGGCTCGTGTCGATCAGCAGCGCACCGGTGCCGAACTGCTGCGCGCCCATCGCGTGGCGCGCGCCGCAGATCGAAACGGGCTGCCCGGCCTGCGCTGCGGTGCGGATGGCGTTCCGGATGTCTTCGATCGATCGGGGCTGGACGACCCCGGCGACGAGCGTGGGGTTCAGGGCGGAATGCGTGTCGTTCACGGCGGTGAAGCGGTGGGCGAGCGATGCGGTCACGGCGGTTCTCCCAGGTGAAGAGATGCCGCCGATGCTCGGCGTCCGCCCGGGTCCTGTGACCGGAAGTCCCCGAAGGGCTTGCCCGGCGATGCCGCGGGTCGTGCGGGGGGAGACGTGGGGAAGGGCGGTCAGCCGCCGAGCGCCTGGCGCGCGGCTTCGCTCCGCAGCGTATAGATCGTCACGGCGCAGAGCACGAGGATCGGAACCAGGACCAGCGTCACGCCGGCGATCGCACCGACCCAGCTTTCACGCTCCTCGGGCGGCTGCGCCTTGGCGCTGTAGACGCGTGTCGCCGCCGACAACAGCATCAGCGCGATCAGCGTCCAGCAGAAGAACTCGAGGATGTTCCGGCCCCACGGCTGCAACCCGAGCACCCCCAGGCCGCCGGCGAGTCCGAGCACCCAGATGGCGAAGAGCAGCATGTCGTTCCACGCCGTCTTGGCGAGGAACCGGCGCTGCAGCTCGCCGGCCCGGTGCATCGCCACGATGAACATCGCGCCGACGATCAGCGCGGCCGAGCTGAGCAGCGTGAAGATCCAGCCGACGAGCGCGAGCGGCAGCGGTTCCATGCCCGTACCTCTCAGGCCGGACGCTTCGTCGCGATGGCGGTGAGGATGCCCTGCAGCAGCGCCGTCGGCGTGGGTGGACACCCCGGCACCGCGACGTCGACCGGAATCACGTTCGCCACCCGCCCGCAGCTCGCGTAGCTCTCGCCGAAGATGCCGCCGGTGCAGCCGCAGTCGCCGACCGCGACGACGAGCTTGGGATCGGGTACTGCGACGTAGGTGCGCCTCAGCGCCGTCTCCATGTTGCGCGAGACCGGTCCGGTCACCAGAAGCATGTCCGCGTGCCGCGGGCTCGCGACGAACTTGATGCCGAGCCCTTCGATGTTGTAGTAGGCGTTGTTGAGCATGTGGATCTCGAGCTCGCAGCCGTTGCACGAGCCCGCGTCGACGTGCCGGATCGCGAGCGATCCGCCGAACACGCGCAGGATCTCGTCCTTGAGCCGCTCGCCGGTCACGCGCAGGGTCGCGTCCGGGCGCGGCGGCGCCTCGGTCTTGATGCCGACGACGGCGATCTGCTTGAGCAATTTGAGCATGCGGTCCTACAGATCCTGCCCCGCGTACGACAGATTGAACGACTTGTTGATCAGCGGGAAGTCCGGAACGATGTTGCCGAGAATCGCGTGCTCGAGCGCCGGCCAGTTCTGCCACGACGGGTCGTGCGCGTGGCAACGGCGAATCACGCCGCCCTCGGCTTCCAGCGCGATCATCGCCTCGCCGCGCCAGCCCTCCACGCGCCCGAGCCCGCGGCCGGGTCCCGCGAGCGTCTCGAACGGCGCCGCGATCTCGCCGAGCGGCAGGTCCGCCGCGATCGCGCGCACCAGGCGCAGCGACTCGAAGATCTCCTCGAAGCGCACCGTCACGCGCGCCGCGACGTCGCCCTCCTCGTGGACGTGCGGTTCCACCCCGAGCCGGTCGTAGGGCTCGAACGCCGGTTGCGCGCGCAGGTCGAGCGCCTGGCCGCTCGCGCGCGCGGCGAAGCCGAGCACGCCGAGCCGCTTCGCCAGTTCGGGCGCGAGCTGGCCGCAGGTCAGGAAGCGGTCCTGGAGGCCGGCGTGGTCGTCGTAGATGTCCTTCAGGATCTGCACCTCGCGCCCGAGGGCGTCGCACTGCTCGACCAGTTGATCGCAGCCGTGGCGCCCGATGTTGCGCGCGACACCGCCCGGCACGACGTAGTCCATCAGGTAGCGATGGCCGAACACCTCGGCGTTCAGCCGCAGCACGTCCTCCTTGAGGCGCATGAATTGCGTGAGCCCGAACGCGAGCCCGCCGTCGTTGCCGAGATAACCGAGATCGCCGAGATGATTCGCGGTGCGCTCGCGCTCCAGCGCCAGGGCGCGCAGCCACAGCGCGCGCGGCGACGGATCGATGCGCGCCAGGCCCTCGACGGCCATCGCGTACGCCCATGCGAACGCGACCGTGCTGTCGCCCGACACGCGCCCCGCAAGGCGACCGCCCGAGAGGAGGTCGCGGCCCTCGAAGAGCTTGTCGATGGCCTTGTGTTTGTAGCCCAGCCGCTCCTCGAGCCGGAGCACCTTCTCGCCGACGATCGAGAAGCGGAAGTGGCCGGGTTCGATCGTGCCGGCGTGCACCGGGCCAACCGGAATCTCGTGGACGCCGTCGCCCGCGACGGAGACGAAGGCGTAGTCGTCTAGCCCGTTCGCGTACGTGCGCGAAAGCGGAAAGTCCCGGCGCAGCGGGAACACATCGCCGGGCCAGGCGGCGTGCCGCAGCCACGGCCGCTGGTCGTTGGTGAATGGATCGTTAGCGATCGGGTCGGGCACGCTCGAGCGGATACCGAGCAGGTCGTGTGTGGCACGCTGCATCCGGCCCGCGCAGAGAAACACGTCGGAGAGGTCAGGGTAGTGCGGGGCGACCTCCGGCAGCGGTACCGACAGCCAGAGCATCGCGCCGTCGACCGCAACGGTGAGATGCAGCGCGAAGCCCGCGTCGCGGTCGCGCTCGTCCGAGCCCCACAACGCGACCAGGCGCGCGTCCCGGGCCGCGAGGGCGATACCCACCTCCCGCAGCCTGTCGGCCCCAATCCGCGCCCGCCAAGCCGGCACTGCCGAGCGCAACCGCGCCAGGTCGAGGCCGAGTCCGTCGAAGGCGCTGGCGGGGGTCATGTTCTACCCGATCAACCTGGCCGCCTCGCGGTACCAGGCAGCGAGGTAGGGCGGGATGTAGAGGCCGAGCAGGAGCGCCAGCGCGAGGTGCACGAACACCGGGATGAGGGCGGGCCGGTGCGGCAGGGACTTCGCGGTGGTATCGCCGAACACCATGGGCTGGACCTTCCGGAACACCGCCGCGAACGCGACGCCGAGCGATATGAGCAGCAACGGCGTTGCCCAGGGCTGCTGCCGCATGGCGCTCGTGAGGATGAGGAACTCGCTCGCGAAGACGCCGAACGGCGGCAGGCCGAGGATCGCGAGCGTACCGAGCATCAGGCCCCACCCGACGGTCGGGCTGACCCGGGCCAGACCGCGGATGTCGTCCATGACCTGCGTCCCGGTCTTCTGCGTGGCGTGTCCGACGGTGAAGAAGATCGCGCTCTTGGTGAGCGAGTGGACGGTCATGTGCAGCAGCCCGGCGAAGCTGGCGATCGGTCCGCCCATGCCGAACGCGAAGGTGATGAGCCCCATGTGCTCCACCGACGAGTAGGCGAACATCCGCTTGATGTCGCGCTGGCGCGACAGAAAGAATGCGGCGACCACGACCGAGAGCAGTCCGAAGCCCATCATGAGCTGGCCCGCGAAGTCGGTGCCGAGCGCGCCGTCGGCGAGCACCTTGCATCGGACCAGCGCGTAGAGCGCCACGTTGAGCAGGAGCCCCGACAGCACCGCCGACACCGGCGTGGGACCCTCCGCGTGCGCGTCCGGGAGCCAGTTGTGGAGCGGCACGAGCCCGACCTTGGTGCCGTAGCCGACCAGCAGGAACACGAACGCGATCGACAGGATCGTCGGCTCGAGCTGCGAGCGGACGCCGAGGAGGTGCGTCCACAAGAGCGCTTCGACGCCCGTCCCGAGGAGCTTCTGCGAGGCCATGTAGAGCAGGATCGTGCCGAACAGCGCCTGCGCGATGCCGACGCCGCACAGGATGAAGTACTTCCATGCGGCCTCGAGGCTCGCGGGGGTGCGGTACAGGCTCACGAGCAGCACGGTGGTCAGCGTCGCGGCCTCGAGGGCGACCCACAGCAGGCCGAGGTTGTTCGTGAGCAGCACGAGCAGCATCGTGAACACGAACAGCTGGTACATGCTGTGGTACAGGCGCAGCCGCGCCGCGGTAAGCTTGCCGTGCTCCTGCTCGATGCGCATGTACGGCCGCGAGAACATCGAGGTCGTCATCGAGACGAAAGCGGTCAGCGCGACGAGGAACACGTTCAGCGAGTCGACGAAGAACTGCTCGCCGAAGGCGAAGAGCGGACCGTCCCGGACGATGCGGGCGGTCAACGCCGCGGCGGCGACGAACGTGGCCGTCGAGAGCGCGACGTTGAGCGCCGCCGCGGTGCGCCAGTGGCCCAACAGCGCGAGCAGCGCACCGCCCGCGAGCGGGGTGCCGAGGACGGCGAGGATCTCCCAGTTCATTCTTCAACGATGCGAGGGGGCACACCCCCTCGCGCTCCCCGAGAACAGGAAACCTGCGGTTTCATGTCACTCTTCCTTCAGCTTCTCGAGGTGATGGATGTCGAGCGAGTCGAAGCGCTCGCGGATCTGGAAGAAGAACACGCCGAGGATGATCACGCCCACCAGCACGTCGAGCGCGATGCCCAGCTCGACGACCATCGGCATGCCGTAGGTGGCGGCGGTCGCGGCGAAGAACAGGCTGTTCTCCATTGCGAGAAACCCGATCACCTGCGGCACCGCCTTGGAGCGGGTGATCATCATCAGGAACGAGAGCAGCACCACGGCGAGCGCGATGCCGAGCGTGCCCTTGGTGATCGTGCCCGCCAATGCCGAGACCGGCTGCGCGAGATTGAAGGCGAGGATCACCAGCAGCAGGCCGAACAGCATGGTGGTGGGAATGTTGATCAGCGTCTCGACGTCCCACTTCACGTTCAGGCGCCGGATCAGGCGATGCAGGATCCAGGGCAGGAGCAGCACCTTGAGGGCGAGCGTCAGGCCGGCGGACCACCACAGATGCGTCTGCCCGGTGGCCCAGGCCACGAACGCGGTGGAAAGCGTCAGCACGAAGCCCTGCGCGGCGAACAGGTTGATGAGCGACAGGATGCGCCGCTGCGCGAGCATCGCGAACGACACGAGCAGCAGCGCCGCCGCGAGGAGGTTGATGATCTGGCCCGTCAGGGCCGGCGTCAGGAGCTGGCTCACGTCTCGAGCAACGCGTGGATGAGCAGCGCCAGCACCGCGAGCATGAACGCCGTGCCTAGAAACTCGGGCGCCCGGAAGATGCGCATCTTGGCCGAGACCGTCTCGATCAGCGCGAGGAGAAACCCGCCGATCGCGAGCTTGAACGCCAGTGCGGGAAGCGCGAGGAGAAGTCCCGCGGCATCGCCGCCCTGGGCGATGCCGAACGGGAAGAACAGCGCGATGCCGATGCACGAGTACACGAACAGCTTCAGGCTCGCCGCCCACTCGATCAGCGCGAGGTGCCGGCCGGAGTACTCGAGCACCATCGCCTCGTGGATCATGGTTAGCTCGAGGTGCGTCGCCGGGTTGTCGACCGGGATGCGCGCGTTCTCGGCGAGCGAGACCATCGTGAATGCGACGCCGGCGAAGGCGAGGCTCGGATAGATCGCGAGCTCGCGCTGCGACAGCGTCTCGACCGTCGTCGCGAGTGAGGTCGACTGGCTGATGAGCGACGCGGTGAACAGGACGATCAGCAGCGCCGGCTCGGCGAGGAAACCGATCATCATCTCGCGCCGCGCGCCGAGCGTGCCGAACGCCGTGCCGATGTCCATCGCCGCGAGCGAGATGAACACGCGCGCGAGCGCGAGGATGCCCACCAGGGCGATCGCGTCCGCCGCGGGCGCATAGGGCAGGTCGGTGCCGAGCGTGGGCACGATCGCCGCGGCGAGGATCATGCAACCGAACACGATGTAGGGGGCGGTGCGGAAGAGCGGTGAGGCGCCGTACGCGACCACCGCATCCTTCGCCATCAGCTTGCGCAGCATCAGGTAGGGGCGCAGCACGCCCGGCCCGCTCTTGTTCTGCAGCCAGGCGCGGCACTGGTTGACCCAGCCGAGCAGCAGCGGCGCGAGCAGCACTGCGAGCAGGATCTCGGTGAGTTGGGCGGATACGCCGGCCCAGGAAAATTCAGTCAGCATCGGGCGCTCATCGCACCAGGAAGAGCAGCACGAGCAGCGTGCCGAAGCTGTACAGCAGGTACACCGAAATGCGGCCGCGCTGGAGAAGCGATACGAGCGCGGTGACCCGATCGACGACGCGGGCGACCGGCAGGTAGCACCAGTACCACAGGTGATCTTCGGTGGTGAGCCGGTAACGCGGCGCGGCGTCGAACGGGGAGGGTAGTTCGCGACTCGTGCGGAAGAACGGCTCGAACACCACGCGCACCGGCTGGCCGAAGCCCTCGGCGGTGTCCTGCATGCGCGGGTTGAGCAGCGGGTAGCCGCAATCCCACGGCGGCGCGCGCCGGACGCGGCCGTGATAGAAGCGGCGCACCGCAAGCCATGCGAGCCCGGTCAGAACGGCCAGGCCGACGAGAACGAGCACCGGCGAATAGCTGGCGCGCTCGGCGTTGATCGGCGCGAGGAACAGCCAGTGCGTGGCGCCGGTCGCCTCGGAGAGGTTGGTGCCGAGCATCGGTCCGGTCACGAAATCGATGAGCGTGATGACCTGCACCGGCAGCACGCCGAACACGACGCAGCCCGCCGCCAGCCAGATCAGTCCGGCCCGCTCCCAGAGGCCGGCGTCGTGCGCCTGGGCGAGCTTCTCCTCGCGCGGTTGTCCGAGGAACACGACGCCGTAGAACTTCACCATCACGTAAGCCGACAGCGCCGCGGCCAGCGCGATCGCCGCCGCCGCCACCGGGACGAGCATGTTGAGGTAGCTGTCCGGCAGGTTCGGCGTGAAGAGGAACGCCTGGAGCAGGAGCCACTCCGACACGAAGCCGTTCAGCGGCGGCAACCCGGCGATCGCGAGCGCGCCGACGAGCGCGAGCCACGCGACCCAGGGCATGCGATGGATGAGGCCGCCGAGCTTGCCTAGGCCGCGCTCCTTGGTCGCGTGCAGCACCGCGCCGGTGGCGAGGAACAGCAGGCTCTTGAAGTACGCGTGGTTCAGGCAGTGGTAGAGCATCGCCGTGAGCGCGAGCGCAGCGAGGCCGTACATCCGGTACGCGGCGAAAGTGACGCCCAGTCCGAAGCCGACCACGATGAACCCGATGTTCTCGATCGAGGACCAGGCGAGCAGGCGCTTCATGTCCGTCTGCACCGCGCTGAACACGACGCCGAACAGCGCCGTCGCGAGGCCGATTGCGAGCGCGAGCACGCCCCACCACCAGACCTGCGTATGCAGGAGGTCGAACGTCACCCGCAGCATTCCGTAGATCGCGGTCTTCAGCATCACCCCGCTCATCAGCGCGGATACGGGGGACGGCGCGGCCGGATGCGCCTCGGGCAGCCACACGTGCAGCGGCACGATGCCGGACTTGGCGCCGAAGCCGAACAGCGCGAGCAGGAACGCGACGGTCGCCCAGAACGGCGTGAGCTCGACTGGCGGATGCTGGCGAAGCTGTAGTCGCCGAAGCCGCTCAGCACGCCGAAGCACATCAGGATCGCGATCGCGCCGACGTGCGCGATCAGCAGGTAGAGATACCCGGCTCGCTGGATCTCGGCGATGCGATGGTCGCTCGTGACGAGAAAGAACGACGACACCGCCATCGTTTCCCACGTCACCATGAACGCGTAGGCGTCGTTCGCGAGCAGGACGAGCGCCATGCTCGCGAGGAACAGGTGGTACCACAGGCACTGCACGCCCGGCTGCGTGCCCTCGCCCGGCCGCAGATAGCCCGCTGCGAACACCGACACGCCGGCCGCGACCGATCCCAGGATGAGCAGGAAGAACGCCGACAGCGCGTCGATGCGGAAGTGAAACGGCAGGTCGGGCAGCCCGAGCGGGAGGACGGTCTCGTCCGGCGGCTGGCTGATCGCCACGAACGCGGTGACGGCGAGCGCGAGCCCGACCAGGGCGCCGAGCGGATAGAGCACCTTCGCCACGAAGCGCAGCGCGTGCGGCGCGCAGACGCCGATCGCCGCGATCGCGAGCCAGGCCGCCGCGAGCGCGAGCGCGGCGGCGAGGGGCGTGACGCTCATTGGGCGTCTGGGTGTTTCAAGGGATCAGCGACTGAGGGCATCAAACCAGCGCGATCGCAAGCGCTACGAGCGCGGCGATGGTAACACTGGCGACCAGGATCCAGCGATCCCGCGACCGTGTCGCCGCCCGAGCGGGCACCGACGCGCGCTGTATGGACAGCGGCGCCGGGCTCGCGCGGTCGCCGCCGGTCGCGGCGGCGAGGTCGAGCTTCATCGTCTTTGCGAACGCGTCCACCGCCGGTCCGGCGTCGGTCATTGCGGCGAGCCGGCGCGTCGCCTCGAGCGAGTCGAACCGGCGCGAGATCCGCAGCCGCAGACCGGGCTCGACGCGTGGCGGGGTGGTCGTGCCTGGCGCTCGCGCCGGCGCAGGGTCGATCCGCAGCGTCTGGCTCGCGTCGGGGGCCTGGGGCGCGACCCGCCCGGGGGGCAGGGTCAGCGTCTCGTCCTCATCGGCGACCGCCGCGCGGCACGCGCGCAAATCCGCGGCCATCTCGCGCGCATCCGGGTAGCGCCCCGCCGGATCCTTCGCGAGCGCCTTCGCCACGATGAGATCGAGCATCGGCGACACGCGCGAGTTGACGGCGCTCGGCGGCGGCGGCACCGCGTTCACGATCTGGTACATGATCTGCGTGATGTCGGTGCCGGAGAACGGCGGCGCGCCGGTGAGCGCCTCGTACAGCACGACGCCGAGCGAGAAGATGTCACAGCGCTGGTCGACCGCGCCGCCGAGCAGCTGCTCCGGCGACATGTACTTCGGCGAGCCGAGCAGCATGCCGGTCTGGGTCTTGAGGTCGGAGGCGCGCATGCGCGCGATGCCGAAGTCCATGATCTTCGCCGGGCCGTCGCGGGGCACCATGATGTTCGCGGGCTTCACGTCCCGGTGCACCACGCCGCGCGCGTGCGCGTACGCGAGCCCCTCGGCGA
Organism: uncultured beta proteobacterium; assembly: GCA_963747775.1. Lineage (GTDB taxonomy): Bacteria > Pseudomonadota > Gammaproteobacteria > Burkholderiales > SG8-39 > JAGVSZ01. The sequence continues at coordinate 247,575 of CAVVGT010000004.1, read as the reverse complement.
CCTGGGCGGCGATGTCGATCGCCGTGACCGCATCGAGCCGGCCGCGCAGGAGGAGATCGCGCAGCTCGGTTCCCTCGATGTATTCCATCGCCATGTAGACGAGCTCGCCGGCGTGGCCGATGTCGTAGATCGTGACGACGTTGGGATGGCTCAGGCCACCGGCCGCCTTCGCCTCCTGGTAGAACCGCTTCTCGTATTCCGCGCGCTCTTCCAAGTCGGCGACCATGTTGATCGTCTTGATCGCGACCGTGCGGTTGAGCATCGGGTCCTCGGCTCGGTAGACGATGCCCATCGCGCCGCGGCCGAGCTCGCCGAGGATCCGGTACCGCCCGAGGGATTGCGCCGGGTCGCTCATTACAGGGCCCTCGCGCTCCGCGCTCGAAGTTCGCCCTTGGGGCGGCCCGGCGAGCTCATTGAACGATCCTCGCGCGAAGGGTGCTCGGGTGTTCGCCCTTGGAGCGGTCCTGCGGGCTCATTGGACGACCCTCGCGCGAAGGGCGTTCGGGTGTTTGCCCTTGGAGCGGTCCTGCAGGCTCACAGGCCGCTCTCCCGGCGGAAGTTGCGCCAGATCTCCGCCGGGCTCGGGAGCTTGCGCGGTTCCCGGGCGGGCGCGGGCGTAGCGGCGGGCGCGGGGCGCGGCGTGGAGAACGCGTGCCGCACCGTGAGCTCCTCGCCGGGCGAGAGCTCGACTTCCAGCGTCAGCGGTGCGTTTTGCGGATGCCGCACTTCGATCGTGTGCCTGCCGGGGTTGACCTCGAGGTGCTTCAGCGGCGGGCTGCGCCCCTTCGTCTCGCCGTCGACGCGCACCTCGCCCCACGGCGTGATCGCGAGGGCGATCGCGCCGGGGCGCTTCGCGCGCGCGGCGACGCGGCGCAAGCCGCGCACGACCAGACCGACGCCGAGCAATCCGCCGACGCTCAAGCCCGCGACGAGAAGCAGTCGGCGCCGCGGCGGCGCCGCGACCTCGGCCGGACCGGTGTCGATCGCGGGCGCGAAGGCAAACAGCTCGTGCGCCCGGAGGCTCGCGTCGGTGACGCTGCCGGCGGGGCGCAGCCGCGCGGCGCGCTCCTCGTCGCGCGCCGCGAGCGCGTCGCGAAACGCGCGCGAGGCGATCACCTGGCCCGGCTCCGCGAACGGCGTGATGCTCGCGCCGGCGGCGATCCCGTCCCCGATCAGCCGCACTTCGCCGGACGCGTCGGTCGCGACGCCGATCGGCCCGTGGCTGACCCCGACCCGCAGCGGCAGCGGCTCGCTCGCCTCGCGGGCGGCGCGGCGCGTGCGATGCGCCAGCAGCAGGGCATCGACGGGCGGCGCGAGGACGATCAGCGCGGCGCCGTCCGCCGTGTCCGCGACGATCCGGTCCGCCCCGGCGAGCGGCTCGATCGCGCGTGCGAGCAGGCCCTCGAGGCGCGCCTTGAGGCGCGCCTGTTCGGCGACCGGGCGCTCAAAAAAGTCGGCGAGCGCGACGCAGACGACGCTCGCGGTCGCGGTGCTGCCCGTCGGCTCGGTCATGGGCGGCACCGAACCGCGCCGGTTCACTTGACGCGCATGCCCGGCTCCGCACCGGAGTCGGGCGAGACGAGGAAGAGGCCCGGGCCATCCCCGCTTGCGCCCGTCTGTCTGGGCGCATCCCAGCTCGCGGCGAGAATCATCCCTTCCGAAGTGCCGAAGCGCATCTTGCGCGGGGCGAGGTTCGCGACGACGACGGCGTGACGGCCGACGAGCTGCGCCGGGTCGTAGGCGGACTTGATGCCGGCAAAGACGGTGCGCGTCGACCCGCCGACATCGAGGGTCAGCTTGAGGAGCTTGTCGGCGCCCTCGACCGCGTCGGCGGCGACGATCCGCGCCACGCGCAGGTCGAGCTTCGCGAAATCGTCGATCGATATGGCGCCCGCCGTGTCGGCCGCGCTCTCCGCGGCCTTCGCCGCGACCCGCTCCTGATGCTCGGCGTGCTTCTGGGGCGCCGGCGCGACGGGCGTCGCGGGCGCACTCTCCACCTCGAACAGCGCTTGGACTTGCTTCGGGTCGATTCGGGTCATGAGGTGCCGATAGGGTTTGATGGTGTGGCCGGCCGGCAGGAGCGCCTTCGCATCGTGCCAAGCGAGGGGCGGCACGCCGAGGAAAGACTCCACGTCGGCGGCAACCTTGGGCATCACCGGCTTGAGGTAGATCGTCAGGAGCCGGAACATGTTGAGCGCGACCGAGCAGGTTTCGTGGAGGGCGTCGGCGCGCGCGGGGTCCTTGGCCAGATCCCAGGGCCGGTGGCCGTCCACGTACTGGTTGGCGAGATCGGCGAGCAGCATCACTTCGCGGAGCGCCTTCCCGAACTCGCGCCCCTCGTAGTGCGCGGCAATGCGTTCCGCTGCCGACCGGAACGCGTCGAGCTGTGCGGCGGCGTCCGGGCCGGCGTCGCGCACGCGCGCATCGAACCGCTTGGTCAGGAAGCCCGCGGTGCGGGCCGCGATGTTCACGTACTTGCCGACGAGATCCGCGTTCACGCGCGCCACGAAGTCGTCGGGGTTGAAGTCGACGTCCTCCACGTTCGCGCTCAGCTTGGCGCAGATGTAGTAGCGGAGCCACTCCGCGTCCATGCCGACCTCGAGGTAGCGCAGCGGGCTGATCCCGGTGCCGCGGGACTTGGACATCTTCTCGCCCGACACGGTGATGAAGCCGTGCACGTACACGTTGTCCGGCACCTTGTAGGGCTTCCCGGCGAACTCGAGCATCGCCGGCCAGAACAGCGTGTGGAAGTAGATGATGTCCTTGCCGATGAAGTGAACCTGCTCGGTGTCGGGCGCGGCGAGGAACTCGGTGAAGCTGCGCGCCTCGCCCCGGGCGCGCGCCTTCCCGGTGTCGAAATAGTTCTTGAGGGATGCGAGGTAGCCGATCGGCGCGTCGAGCCAGACGTAGAAGTACTTGCCCGGCGCGTCCGGGATCGGGATGCCGAAGTAGGGCGCGTCGCGCGAGATGTCCCAGTCGCCGAGCGCTTTGTCGCCCTCGCCCTCGAGCCACTCGCGCGCCTTGTTCGCGACCTGCGGCTGCAGGCGGCCGCGCTGCGTCCATTCCTTCAGGAACGCCACGCACTTCGGATCCGACAGGCGGAAGAAGTAGTGCTCGGAGGTCTTGAGCAGCGGCCGCGCGCCGGACAGCGTCGAGTACGGGTTCTTCAGGTCGGTCGGCGAGTACACCGTGCTGCAGTTCTCGCAGGCGTCGCCGTACTGGTCGGCCGCGCCGCAGTTCGGGCACTCGCCTTTGATGTAGCGATCGGCGAGAAACATGCCCTTCACCGGGTCGTAGAACTGCTCGACCGGGCGCGTGTACACGAGCCCGGCCGCCTTCAGCCGGCGGTAAATGTCCTGCGAGAGCTCGACGTTCTCCGGCGAGTCGGTGGAATGCCAGTTGTCGAAGGAGACGTGGAACCCTTCGAGGTAGCGCGGCCGCTCGGCGGCGATCCGTGCGATTAGCGCCTGCGGCGCGATACCTTCGGCCTCCGCCTTGAGCATGATCGGTGCGCCGTGCGCGTCGTCGGCACAGACGAAGTGCACCTCGTGCCCCTGCATCCGCTGAAATCGCACCCAAGTGTCGGCCTGGATGTACTCCATGATGTGGCCGATGTGGAACGAGCCGTTCGCATACGGCAGAGCGGTGGTGACGAACAGGCGACGGGACATTGGCAAGTGTTTTTCTAAAGCCATGATTTTAGCGGGGTTACGGCCCCGGAGTCGGTTTGTTAGACTGGCGCCCCATTCATCGCGCGCGCGGCTCTCGCGCGTGCCGAGGAGCGTCTCATGCCCGTTACCGAACAGGACGTCAAGGCCGTGCTGGCCGAGATCGTCGATCCCAATACCGGCAAGGACCTCGTCGCCACGAAATCGGCGCGGAAGATCGCCGTCTCCGGCAGCGACGTGTCGGTCGACATCGAGCTTGCCTACCCGGCGAAGACGCAGATCGAGCCGATGCGCAAGCAGGTTGCGGCGCGGCTGCGCGCGCTGCCCGGCATCGGCGGCGTCACGGTCAACGTTGCAGTCAAGGTCGCGCCGCACGTCGCGCAGCGCGGCGTGAAGCTGGTCCCGGGCGTGAAGAACATCATCGCGGTGGCCTCCGGGAAAGGCGGCGTCGGCAAATCCACCACTGCGGTCAACATCGCGCTCGCGCTGGCGGCGGAGGGGGCATCGGTCGGCATGTTGGACGCCGACATCTACGGTCCCTCCCAGCCGACGATGCTCGGCATCACGGGCCGGCCCGAATCCACCGACGGCAAGACCCTCGAGCCGATGACCGGGCACGGGATCCAGGCGAGCTCGATCGGCTTCCTCATCGACGTCGACACGCCGATGGTCTGGCGCGGCCCGATGGTGACCCAGGCGCTCGAGCAGCTGCTCAAGGACACGCGCTGGCGCGACCTCGACTACCTCGTGGTCGATCTCCCGCCCGGCACCGGCGACATCCAGCTCACGCTCGCGCAGAAGGTACCGGTGACCGGCGCGATCATCGTCACCACGCCCCAGGACATCGCGCTGATCGACGCGCGCAAGGGGCTCAAGATGTTCGAGAAGGTCGGCATCCCGATCCTCGGCATCGTGGAGAACATGGCGATCCACATCTGCTCGCAGTGCGGCCACGAGGAGCACATCTTCGGCTCCGGCGGCGCGGCGAAGATGTGCAAGGACTACGGCGCCGAGTTCCTCGGCGCGCTGCCGCTCGACATCAAGATCCGCGAGCAGGCGGACAGCGGCAAGCCGACCGTGGTCGCCGATCCCGACGGACGGGTGGCCGAGATCTACCGGCAGATCGCGCGGCGGGTGGCGGTGAAGATCGGGGATTTGCAGAAGGACATGTCGGGGAAGTTTCCGAGCATCGTCGTCCAAAACACGTAAAGCATCCCACAGAGGGAACGGTCTTCCGGGCCTGCTTGCAGCGTCACGGCAAGCCGCGACGCTGAAGCTTGGCCAGCGCACGGCGTCGCGGTGCGAGCCGCGTGAGCGCCGCCCGGCGCGGCCGCTTGCGATCCGGATTCTGTTCTCCATGCGGTCGCCGGGGGTACACTCGCGCCCACTCTCTTCCCCTTTATTCCTTCCTTCCATGTCCATCAAATCCGACAAGTGGATCCGCCGCATGGCGCGCGAGCACGGCATGATCGAGCCGTTCGAGCCCGAGATGGTGCGCGAGGTCAAGGGCCAGCGCGTGGTCTCGTTCGGCACGTCGAGCTACGGCTACGACATCCGGTGCTCGAGCGAATTCAAGCTCTTCACCAACCTCAACTCGACCATCGTCGATCCCAAGCACTTCGACGAGAAGAGCTTCGTCGACGTCAAGGGCGACTTCTGCATCATCCCGCCCAACTCGTTCGCGCTCGCGCGGACCGTCGAGTACTTCCGCATCCCGCGCGACGTGCTCACGATCTGCCTGGGCAAGTCGACCTACGCGCGCTGCGGCATCATCGTGAACGTGACGCCGCTCGAGCCGGAGTGGGAAGGGCACGTGACGCTCGAGTTCTCGAATACGACGCCGCTGCCCGCCCGGATCTACGCGAACGAGGGCGTGGCGCAGGTGATCTTCATCGGGGCCGACGAGGTCTGCGAGACGTCGTACCGCGACCGCGGCGGAAAATATCAGGGTCAGAAGGGTGTGACGCTGCCGCGCATCTAGCGATGAAATTCCATCCCGTCGATCCCGGCTTCGAGTCCCGCGTGCGCGCGAGCTTCGCGCGGCAGGCGGCGATGAAGCTGATCGGGGCGGAGCTCAGGACGGTCGAGCCCGGGCACGTCGTGATCGAGCTGCCCTACCGGGCCGATCTCACCCAGCAGCACGGCTTCGTCCACGGCGGCATGATCGCGATGATCGCCGACTCCGCCGCGGGCTACGCCGCGTTCACGCTGTTCCCCGCCGACAGCTCGATCCTCACCGTCGAGTACAAGATCAATCTGGTGGCCCCCGCCGACGGCGAGCGGCTCGTGGCGAGCGCGCGCGTAAAGAAGACCGGCCGCACGCTGACGATCTGCGAATTCGAGGTCACGGCGCTGAGGCACGGCCGCTCGACCGTGTGCGCGCTCGGGCTGCAGACGCTGATCCACCTTGCCGGCAAGCCCGACACGCCGGAGCTGCGGCCGGCGGGCCGAGGCGTGCAGGGCGGCTAGCGGCGCCGCTCGTAGCGCAGAAAGGCGAACGCGAAGGTGCGTTCGCCGGCGGGCGAATGGTTCTCACATTCCACCTCGCGCCAGACGGCCGGATCGAGCGCCGGGAACGTCGCATCGCCCTCGAACGCGGCGTCGATCCGCGTGAGATACACCCGGTCGGCGCGCTCGAGGGCCAGGCGATAGATCTCCGCGCCTCCGATCACGAAGATCGCGGCGGCCTCGCGCGCCGCCGCAAACGCCGCATCGAGCGAAGCCGCCACGATGCAGCCGGGCGCGGCGAACCCGGCTTGGCGCGTGACGACGATGTTGGTCCGCCCGGGCAAGGGCTTGCCGAGTGCGGCGCGGATCGACGCGTAGGTCTTGCGCCCCATCACCACCGGATGCCCGAGGGTCAGTCGCTTGAAGTGTGCGAGGTCCTCGGGCAGGTGCCAGGGCATCTGGTCGTCGCGGCCGATGACGCCGTTCGATGCGGCGGCCACGATCAGGGAGACGAGGGGCATGTCGGCGGCGAATGCGCGGGGCGCGCCCGGGCGGGCTATGGCGACGGTATGATCGCAGGTGCCATTCGATCGGTCCACTCCTTGAAGCTCGCGAATTTCTACTACCCGAAATCGTTCCTGAAGCTCCTGCTGCTCGGGTTCGTCGTCGTGTCGGCGCCGCTCGTGGTCGCGCTGATCAACGCCGCGCTCTCGGTGCAGCGGCTCGCCGGCATGAGCGAGAGCGTGGTCGACCAGGCGGCGCAGTCGGCGCGCGGATCGCGCCTGCTGATGGAGCAAGTCCTTTCGATGGAGCGCGTCGTGCGGCAGTACGTGATCCTGGACGACGCCGGGCTGCTCGACGACTACGAAAAGGTCCGGGCGAGCTTCAAGCGCACGACGAGCGAGCTGTCGCTGCTCCCGCTCGACGACCTGCAGCTCGCGGAGGTGAATCGCACGATCGACAAGGAGCAGGCGCTCTACGAGCTGCTCGAGCGCCGGCCCGGGGAGGCGGCCGAGCGCCGCCAGCTCGTCGAGGGTTACGTCGACCTTTCCGGGCTGGCGAAGGGCGTGCTGAGCGAATCGGGACTCCTGATCGACCGCGAGATCGGGCGCATGCGCGAGGCCGCCGCGCTGGCGCAGCGTTCGCTCCTCGTGCAACTGCTCGCCGCGTTCCCGCTCGGACTGGCGATCGCCGCCGTCTTCGCGTTCCTGATCGCGCGGCCCATCCGGCAGCTCGATCGCGCGATCCGGCGACTCGGCGCTGCCGATTTCACCGCGGGCGTGCGCGTTCAAGGCCCGACGGACCTGGAATTTCTCGGCGAGCGGCTCGACTGGCTGCGCGTGCGGCTCGCCGCGCTCGAGGAACAGAAGACGCGTTTCCTGCGCCATGTCTCGCACGAGCTCAAGACGCCGCTGACCGCGCTGCGCGAAGGCTCCGATCTGCTCGCCGACGGCGCGGCCGGCCCGGTCACGGCGGCGCAGCGCGAGATCGTCGCGATCCTGCAGTCGAACAGCGCGCACCTGCAGCGCCTCATCGAGGATCTGCTCAACTATCAGCGGGCGGTGGCGAGCGACGGGCACCTCGCGGTCGCGCGCGTCGATCTCGCCGACATCGCGCGCGCGGTGATCGAGACCCACAAGCTCGACGCGGCGCGGCGCTCGGTGACGCTCGCGCTCCACGCATTGCCGGCCATCGCACTGGTCGACCAGGAGAAGCTGCGCGTCGTGATCGACAACCTCGTGTCCAACGCGATCAAGTTCTCGCCGGAGGGCGAGACCGTGCGCGTCGTCGTGCGGCCGGACGAACCGGGCGTCGTCATCGAGGTGTCCGATCAGGGCGTAGGCGTCGCGCCGGAGGACCGCGACAAGGTATTCGACTGGTTCTTCCAGGGCGCGCGTCCGTCGAGCGGGCGGGTGAAGGGCAGCGGCCTCGGTTTGGCGATTGCCCGCGAACTCGTTCAGGCGCACGGCGGTACGATCGCGGTCGGGGATGGGCCGGGCGGACGCTTCCGCGTCGTAGTGCCGCAGGGGGGTCCTCCAGGGGACGGGGAATGGGTCGACGCATCGTCTTGATCGCACTGCTTGCGGCAGGCTGTGCCGAGCTCGAGCAGGCGCCTGCGCCCGTGCGCGAGGCGGAGCCTCCTGCAACCGCTCCCGCGCCCGCCCCCGATCCCGCTCCCGCCCCCGCTCCGGCGCCGCAGGCCCCGGCGCCGCGGCCTGTTCCGTCCGCCGAGGACGAGGAGTCCCGGCAGGCGGCGGAGATTCTCGCGAGCGCGCAACGTGTGGCGCAGCTCGGCACCGACGAGCAGCGCAAGGAGCTCGGCACGGCAGTCCAGGCCTTCAATCGCGATCGCTCCAACTACAGCCGCGTCCGGCTCGGGATGCTCTATGCCTTGCCCGGCGCCGCGATTCAGGACGACGCGCGGGCACTGTCCTTGCTTGAGTCGGTGACGGGCGGCACTGGCGCGCTGAAGGCGCTTGCGGGCGTCGTTTACGCACAGGTCGCCGAGCGCGCGAAGGTGCAGAAGCGCGCCGACCAGCTCAGGGAGCAACTCGACCAGCTGCGCGCGGTCGAACGCTCGATCATCGAGCGCGGGCAGCAGTCTCAACCGAAAAAGCCATGACCCGAAAAACAGTCCTTGTTGTCGACGACGATCCCGATCTTCTGAAGCTTCTCGCGCTGCGGCTCGGCGCCGCGGGCTATGCGGTGCATGCGGCCGAGAGCGGCGAAAAGGCGCTCGCCATGCTCGCGGTGTCGCGGCCCGACGTCGTGGTCACCGATCTCAAGATGGGTGGCATGGACGGTCTCGCGCTGTTCGAGGCGATCCAGAAGATGTCGCCCGCACTGCCCGTGATCATTCTCACCGCGCACGGAACGATCCCCGATGCGGTCGATGCGACCCGACGGGGGGTGTTCGGCTTCCTGCCGAAGCCGTTCGAGGGCAAGGAGCTGCTCGCGCAGGTCGAGCAGGCACTGAAGCTGTCGTCGACCGCTGCGGCGCCCGGCGCGGCCGAGGACTGGCGCGCCGAGCTGGTCACGGCGAGTCCGCAGATGGAGAGCCTGCTCGCCCAGGCGAAGCTCGTCGCGCAGTCCGACGCGAGCGTGCTGATTCACGGCGCGAGCGGAACCGGCAAGGAGCTCGTGGCGCGCTCGATCCACAAGGCGAGCCGCCGCCGCGACGCGCCGTTCGTCGCGGTCAACTGCGCGGCGATTCCCGAGGCGCTGCTCGAATCCGAGCTTTTCGGGCACCGCAAGGGCTCCTTCACCGGCGCGATCTACGACCACAAGGGGCTGTTCCAGTCCGCCGACGGCGGCACCGTGTTCCTCGACGAGATCGGCGACATGCCGATCGCGCTGCAGTCGAAGCTCCTGCGCGCGTTGCAAGAGCGCGAAGTGCGGCCGGTCGGGTCGTCGCAGTCCGTGCCGGTGGACGTGCGCATCATCTCGGCGACGCACCGCAACCTCGAGGAGCGGGTCTCGAGCGGCGAGTTCCGCGAGGATCTCTACTACCGGCTCAACGTCGTCTCTCTCGCGATCCCCCCGCTCTCGCATCGGCCGGAGGACATCGTGCCGCTGGCGCGGCACTTTCTCGCCACCACCGCCGCGCGCTACGCGAAGGACGTGCGCGCTTTCGCGCCGGAGGCGATGGAGATGCTGCTCGGCGCGCCGTGGCCGGGCAACGTGCGCCAGCTCTCGAACGTCGTCGAGCAGGCGGTGGCGCTCGCGACCTCCCCCGTCGTTCCGGCGGCGTCGGTGGCCGCGGCGCTCAAGAGCGAGCCGTCGGGCCTGACCCCGCTCGACGAGGCCAAGCGCGCGTTCGAGCGCGACTACCTGATCCGGATCCTGCGCATCACCGCCGGGAACGTCACGCAGGCGGCGCGACTCGCCCAGCGCAACCGCACCGAGTTCTACAAGCTCCTCGATCGGCACCAGCTGCAGGCGTCGATGTTCAAAGGCGCCAAGACGGAGCGAGCGGCGTGAGCGCCGTCCAGCCGGTTGCCCCGCGGCGAAACGTTTAGTGTCGTCCCCGGCAGACATGGGCGGTGCGCGCGGGCGCCCCGGGGAACTTCTTGAGCCGCGCCGACACTCAGCCAGTGACGCCCATCACTCGACGACCAGGCCGATGCGCACCCCATACCTCTTTCCCGTTCTCCTTCTCGCGGCCTGCGCCGCCACTAAGGAGCCGCTGCGTCCCGGGGCCGAAAAGCCCCAGACGGTGACCAGCTCCATCAACCTGTCCGGCTTTCCCCCCGAGTTCCGTCGCGGCTTCGGCGATGGCTGCACCGCCGCGCGCGCGAACGACGCCTCCGCGCGGCCCAAGGCCGAGGGGCAATACGCAGTCGGCTGGAGCGACGGGTTCGACTATTGCCGCCCCAAGAAGTAACGCGTCGGTTTGACCTACGTCGCCTGTCGGCGCGTGGCGACAGCGCTAAGTCACTGATTAAGAGTCCGCTCGATTCGCGCATCGAGTGAGGCGTCGGGGTCCGGCGACAAGGCAGCCCTGCTTGTCCCCGGCATCCGCGCACTCGCCTCTCTCATCATATTGATCCGTCTGTGGTTCGTGCCCCTGGCACGGTGGTTGCGAGGACGGATGCATGGCACACCCGCGGCACCTCGCCCGATGAACGCCGCGACCGGCCGCACGCGCATGCACCCGGTGGCGGGGACCGCGTTGGTGATTGGAGCCGGCATCGCCGCGCTTGCCGGGTGGCTCTTGCTCGGCCGTGCGCAGTCACCCGTCGAGATCGCGGTGGCGGCGGATGGCGTCGCGCGCGACTCGGGGTCGAACGCGGGCGCGGGCTGCGCCATGTGCGGCGTGGTTTCGTCCGTCCGCACCTTGAATGCGCGCGGTGATTCGACCGGGCGCATCTCGTACCGAGTCACCGTGCGGATGGCGGACGGTTCGTATCGAACGCTCGCCCAGCCCGACCCGCCGTCGGTCGGCGTCGGCGACCGCGTCCGCATCGCCGAAGGTGCAGTGGTCAGGGATCACTAGCGCGGAGCCAGGATTAGGGCGCCCGGCGCGCCCCGGACAAAAACTCCATCACGTCCTCCCCGGGAGAGCTCCTCCGAGCGAAGCATACCCAAGAGCTCTCCATTTCAAGCCCGCACCCCTCCCCGCGGGCTTTTTTTCTGCGCGCAAAGCGCGCAGAAAAAGAGTCCGGGACTTTCGTACGAACAAGGTATATCCCCCCACCGCCGCTCTCTCAGACGGCGATGGGTGCCTTGATGCCCGGATGCGGCTCGTATCCCTCGAGCGTGAAGTCCTCAAACTGGAACGCGAGGAGGTCCTGCACCGCGGCATTGAGGCGAATGCGCGGGAACGCACGCGGGGATCGCGTGAGCTGCTCGCGGGCCTGCTCGAGGTGATTCACGTACAGATGCGCGTCGCCCAGACTGAGCACGAACTCGCCCGGCTTGAGGCCCGTCACCTGCGCGACCATCAGCGTGAGCAGCGAGTACGAGGCGATGTTGAACGGTACGCCGAGGAAGATGTCGGCGCTGCGCTGGTAGAGCTGGCACGAGAGCTCGCCGCCCGCGACGTAGAACTGGAAGAACGCGTGGCACGGCGGGAGCGCCATGCGGTCCACGTCGGCCGGGTTCCACGCGGTCACGATGTGCCGGCGGGAGTCCGGGTTGCGCCGGATCGACTCGACCAGCCGTGCGATCTGGTCGATCTCGGCGCGCGGGTCCCCAGCGTCGCGCGCGGGCCAGTGGCGCCACTGATACCCGTAGACCGGGCCGAGTTCGCCGCGCTCGTCGGCCCATTCGTCCCAGATCGTCACGCCGTGCTCCTGCAGCCAGCGCACGTTCGTTTCCCCGCGCAGGAACCACAGGAGCTCGTAGGCGATCGATTTGAAGTGCAGCTTCTTCGTGGTGAGCAGCGGGAAGCTCGAGCGCAGCTCGAAACGCATCTGCCAGCCGAAGATGGAGAGCGTGCCCGTGCCCGTCCGGTCGGCCTTGCGGTGGCCGCGCTCCAGCACGTGGCGCATCAATTGCAGGTACTGGGTTTCCATGACGGCGCCAAGTATAGCTTCGGGAGGCGCAGACCCTCTCTCTCCGGAACAAGGGGGAGAGGGCAGGTGAGGGGGCAGCGCGCCGATCGGGTGCCGCTCGTGCAGGGCGCTGCGCGGTTACGGAATGTGGCGCCCGGTCGTTGGGCAGGCGCGCGGTCAATGTGCGATGTAGCTGAAGAGCTCGCGCGCCGACTGGAAGCGGTCGTCGGGCCGCTTGGCCACGAGCCGCTCGAGCAGGGACTGGTAGCCCGCGAGACGCTTCGGCAGCTTCGGGACCTGGCCATGGACGTGCTGGTACGCGAGCTGCGGGGCGTTGTCGCCCTCGTACATGTGCTGGCCGGTCAGCATCTCGTAGAGGATCACGCCGGTGGAGTACAGATCGCCGCGCTCGTCGTGCGGGTGACCGAGGCACTGCTCGGGACTCATGTAAAGGGGCGTGGCCATCACCATGCCCTTCTGCGTGAGCGTGGAGGTCGCGTCGAGCTCGCGCGCCAGGCCGAAGTCGAGAATCGCCAGGCGGTGGTTCTCGCGGAACATGATGTTCTGCGGCTTGAGGTCGCGGTGCACGACGCCGGCCGAGTGGACCGCGTCGAGCGCTTCGGCCATCTGCACGAGGATCTTCAGCGCGCCCATCGAGCTGAGCCCCTTGCGGATGCGCGCCTGCAGGTCGCCGCCCGGGAAGTACTCCATGGCGAGCCAGGGGGTGTCCGAGGTGAACCCCTGGTCGAAGATCATCACGACGTGTTCGTTCTGGATGCGCTGGATGATCTTGTACTCGCGCACGAAGCGCGCGCGCGAGGCCGGGTCGCGTGCGAGCCGGGGGTCGAGCATCTTCAACACGAGCTGCAACCCGTCTTCGTCGCGCTCGGCGAGGTACACGCGCGACATCCCGCCTTCGCCGATGTGGCGCAGGATGCGGTATCCCTGTGCGACGATGCCGACTTCGCCGGCCGGGTGGCCGACGAGGCTGACCTGGATGCTCTGCGTCATGCGCAGGCGACCGACGTCGCGCGAGACCGCCGTGGATTCGAGCACGGCCTCCTTGATCGCCATCGCCAGCTTCACCGGTGAGATGTCGGCCTTGCGGAAGTAGTCCGCCGCGCCCGCCTTGACCGCCTTCACCGCCATGTCCTCGCCGCCGGTCTCGGACAGGACCAGCGTGGGCGGTACGCTGCCCTCGAGGCGGAACTCGCGCAGCCAGGCGAGGCCGTCGATGCCGTCCCCGGGCGTGTCGTCGAGGAGCATGGCGTCGTAGCGGCGCCAGTCGAAGCCGAGCGACGGCTTGCCCTGCGCGACCGGGTCCCAGCGCGTCAGCTCGGCGTCGGGCATCGCGCCCGCGAGCCAGCGCGCGACCTGGTCGCGGAACTCGGCGGAATCGTCGATGACGAGGATGCGCATGCGGGCGGTGTGTCGAGCGGGCCGCGTTGCCGGAGAGCTCGCGCCGGCGCGCGGGGCCTTCCGGGTCGGGCCTCGAATGCCGTCATCATAGCCTCTCGCGGGGGCGGTCCCCCCCTGGCGGAACGAGCCAAAGTGTGACGGCTACCGCACTTGCAAACACGACATAGCCGGTCGCGAACACCCATTCGGGCAGGTCGTAGTACAACAGCCGGGCCATCCAGCGCGCGACGAAGCTCGGGCCGTCCGGCGACATGCGGCGCAGGACGTTTTCCCAGACCGTGAGTGGGCAGGCGACGCCGACGAGCGCCTCCGCCGCCACGAACACGATCGCCCCGAGGTGCGCGTAGCGGAATGCCCGGTTCCGCACCCAGCGCCAGCCGAGCGCGGCACCGGCGAGGATCAGCGCGAACCCGCCGACGACGAACAGGACGAACGCGAAGTGGACGACGAGGACGACGTCGGCGAGGAGGGCGTCCACGCGGCCGACGCTTAGGGGGCCGGTCCGGTCGCGACCGGACGCGACGGATCGGCCACCCACTCGCTCCAGGAGCCGCCGTACAGCCGGCTGCCGCCGAGACCCGCGAGTTCCATCGCGAACAGGTTGTGGCAGGCGGCGACGCCGGAGCCGCAACTGTGGACGACCTGGCCGGGCGCGAGCCCGTCGAGGAACGCCTCCCACTCCGCCCGCAGCTGCCCGGCCGACTTGAAGCGGCCGGAGGCGTCCAGGTTCTCCCTGATCACGCGGTTCACCGAGCCCGGGATGTGGCCCGCCACCGGATCGAGCGTCTCGTTCTCACCCCGATAGCGGTCGTTCGCGCGCGCGTCGATCACTTTCACCGCTCGGTCGCGCAGATGGGCCAGCACAAAGCCCGCGTCGACCGCCATCGGTCGCACGCGCGTGCGGAACACCTTCGGCGTCGGCGTCGGGACGGCGGCGGTCTCGGGCCGATCCTCCTTCAGCCACCTGCCCCAGCCGCCGTCGAGGATCGCGACCGCGTCGTGCCCGAGCCAGCGTAGGGCCCACCACGCGCGCGCGGCGTACACGCCGGCCTGCGCGTCGTAGAGCACGACCTGCGTTTCCGGACCGACGCCGGCGGCGCCCAGCCTGGCCCCCAGCACCTCCGGGTCCGGAAGCGGGTGGCGCCCGTTTTTCCCGGTCATCGGCGCCGACAGGTCGCGATCCAGATGCAGGAACCGCGCGCCCGGGATGTGCGACTTGGCGTACTCGGCAGCGCCCCAATCGGGGCGGGCGAGGTCGTGGCGGCAGTCGAACACGACCCAGGACGGATCGTCGAGATGGCCGGCGAGGGTGTCGGTGTCGACCAGGGTCGTGTAGGGCATGCGGGCTCCGTTACGGTTGCGATCGACTATAGCCGCGGGATGGCGCCCTGTCATGCGGCTGCCTGCGCGATAATCGAGCCTTCCCGCGGAGAACCGTCATGAACGAAGTCGTCACGAAGGGCGTCACCGAGGTCGCCGCCAACCTCGATCCCTACTGGATGCCGTTCTCGCACAACCGGTATTTCAAGCAGCATCCCGCGCATCGCCTGCTCGCGCGGGCGGAAGGCGCGTACTACTGGACCGTCGAGGGCGAACGGCTCTTCGATTGCCTGTCGGGGCTCTGGTGCGTCGGCCTCGGGCACGCGCACCCGCGCATCGGCGCCGCGCTCAAGCGCCAGTTCGAGACCATCGACTACAGCCCGGCCTTCCAGATGGGTTATCCGGGCACGTTCCGGCTCGCGGAGCGCATCGCGTCGATGGCACCGCCGGGGCTCGATCACGTGTTCTTCGTCAACTCCGGCTCCGAGTCGGTCGACACGGCGCTGAAGATCGCGCTCGGATACCACCGCATGAAAGGCGAGGCGGCGCGCACGCGCTTCATCGGCCGCGAGCGCGGCTATCACGGCGTCGGCTTCGGCGGCATCTCGGTGGGCGGGATGGTCGCGAACCGCAAGATGTTCCCATCGGCGCACCTCCCGGGCGTCGACCATCTGCCGCATACCCATAACGCGGCGGAGATGGCGTTCTCGCGCGGCATGCCGAAGTGGGGCGCGCACCTCGCCGACGAGCTCGGCCGGCTCGTCGCGCTGCACGATGCGTCCACGATCGCCGCGGTCATCGTCGAGCCGATGCAGGGCTCGGCCGGGGTGATCGTGCCGCCGGTCGGTTATCTGCAGAAGCTGCGCGAGATCTGCACGAAGCACGGCATTCTGCTCGTCTTCGACGAGGTCATCACCGGGTTCGGGCGCATGGGCGCGGCGTTCGGCGCCGACCGCTTCGGCGTGGTGCCCGACATGATCACGTTCGCGAAGAGCGTGAACAATGGCGTGGTCCCGCTCGGCGGCGTGATCGTCCGCAAGGAGATCTACGAAGCGTTCATGACCGGGCCCGAGCACACGGTCGAGTTTTTCCACGGCTACACCTACTCCGGCCACCCGATGGCGGTCGCCGCCGCACACGCGACGCTCGATATCCTCGAGGAGGAAGGCGTGTTCGCGCGCGTGCGCGCCCTCGAGCCGGTGCTCGAGGACGCGATGCACTCGCTCAAGGGCGAGCCGGGCGTCCTGGACATCCGCAACTGCGGCCTCGCCGCAGCGATCGACCTCGAGCCGGTCGCCGACAATCCGGGACTGCGTGCGCTCCGGGTGTTCGAGCAGGCGCTCACGCTCGGGCAGCTGCCGCGCTTCACCGGCGAAACGATCGCGGTCGGCCCGCCGTTCATCTCCACTGAAGCCGAAATCGCGAAGATGGCGGACGACCTGCGCAAGGCAATCCGCGCCACACGTTAGATGGTGGCCGTTTCTCCGGAATCGGGGAGCACGAGGGGGCATGCCCCCTCGTGGTGCGACAACCACATTGGAGGCACGCATGAATGACGTCGCAACGGGCGCCCCGCGCGTCGGCGCCGGCCTGAAGATCGACGCGGACCGTCTCTGGCAGTCGCTGATGGACCTCGCGCAGATCGGCGCGACGCCGCTCGGCGGCGTGCGCCGGATCACGCTCACCGACCTCGACCGGCAGGGCCGCGACCGAGTGGCGGGCTGGTTCAAGGCGGCCGGGCTGGAAGTACGCGTCGACCCGATCGGCAACATCTTCGGCCGGCGCGCCGGTCGCGATTCGAAGCGACCGCCGGTCGTGGCGGGAAGTCACATCGACACGCAGCCTTCGGGCGGCAAGTTCGACGGCAACTACGGCGTGCTCGCCGGCCTGGAAGTGGTGCGCACGCTGAACGATCACGGCGTGCAGACCGACGCGCCGATCGAGGTGGCGGTGTGGACCAACGAAGAGGGCACGCGCTACACGCCAGTCATGATGGGCTCGGGCGTGTTCGCGGGCGTCTTCCCGCTCGACTACGTGCTCGCGCGCACCGACATCGAGGGCAAGTCGGTCGGCGACGAGCTGCAGCGCATCGGCTATGCGGGCAGCGCGCCTACCGGCACGCCGGTCGGGGCGTATTTCGAGGCGCACATCGAGCAGGGTCCGATTCTCGAGGACACGAAGAACACGATCGGCGTCGTCATGGGCGCGCTGGGGCAACGCTGGTACGACGTGACCGTGACCGGCATGAACGCACACGCCGGCCCGACCCCGATGCCGCTGCGCAAGGACGCGTTGCTCGCCGCCGCAACGCTCGTCGTCGAGGTGAATCGCATCGCGCACGACCAGGCGCCGCACGGGCGCGGCACGGTCGGGTTCATGCAGGTCGCGCCGAACTCGCGCAACGTGGTCCCCGGCGAGGTGAAGTTCTCGGTCGATTTCCGCCACCCGACCGACGCGGGCCTCCGTGCGATGGAGCAGGCCCTGCGCACCGCGTGCGCTCGCGTCGGCGCCGAGCGCAACGTCGACGTCAGGGCGGAGGAGGTCGTGTACTTCCCGCCGTGCCACTTCGACCCCGAGTGCGTCGCGGCAGTCCGGGCCGGCGCGCAGGCGTTCGGCTATCCGCACCTGGAGATCGTCAGCGGCGCGGGACACGACGCGGTGTACGTCGCGCGCGTGGCGCGCGCAGCGATGATCTTCGTGCCGTGCAAGGACGGCATCAGCCACAACGAGATCGAGGACGCGACGCCGGCGGATCTCGCCGCGGGCTGCAACGTGCTGCTGCACGCCATGCTCGCGCGCGCGGGCGCGGCGGGTTGAGGCCATGGCGAAGAAGAACGACGCCGCGGGAACCGCCGACGTCCCGGTGAGCTTTGAGGCGGCGCTGACGGAGCTCGAGTCGCTCGTCGCCAGCCTCGAGTCGGGCAGCCTCACGCTCGAGCAGTCGCTCGCCGCTCACAAGCGCGGGCTCGAGCTCGCGCGCTACTGCCAGTCCACGCTCGCGCAGGCCCAGCAGCAGGTGCGCATCCTCGAGGAAGAAGCGCTCAAGGTCTTTCCCGTTGGCGACGCCCAGACCTGAGTTCCGCGACTGGATGGCGGAAATCCAATCGCGGGTCGAGGCCGCGCTTGAGCGCTGCCTGCCGAGCGCCGATCACGAGCCGCGCCGCCTGCACGCCGCGATGCGCTATGCGGTGCTCGGCGGCGGGAAGCGCGTACGACCGCTGCTCGCGTTCGCGGCGGGCGAGGCCGCGGGCGCGGCGCCCGGCCGGCTCGACGCGGTCGCTTGCGCGGTCGAGCTGATCCACGCGTATTCGCTGGTGCACGACGACATGCCGTGCATGGACGACGACGTGCTGCGGCGAGGCAAACCGACGGTCCACGTCGAGTTCGACGAGGCCACCGCGCTGCTCGTCGGCGACGGACTGCAGTCGCTTGCCTTCGAGGTACTCGGCGCGCAGCGGCTCGCCGACGACCCCGCCGCGCAGCTCGAGATGCTCCGCACGCTCGCGGTCGCCAGCGGGACGCGCGGCATGGCCGGCGGCCAGGCGACCGACCTCGCGGCGATCGGCAAGGCGATGACGCTGCCCGAGCTCGAGTTGATGCACATCATGAAGACCGGCGCCCTGATCCGCGCGTCGGTCTCGCTCGGTGCGCGCTGTGGCGAGCTCGGCGAGGGCGCACTCGCGCAGCTCGACCACTACGCGAAGTGCGTCGGCCTCGCGTTCCAGGTCGTCGACGACGTGCTCGACGCGGCGGCCTCGACCGCGACGCTCGGCAAGACCGCGGGGAAGGACGCAGCGCAGAACAAGCCCACTTATGTCTCGCTCCTCGGCGCCGCCCGTGCGCGGGACCTTGCCCAGGAGCTGCGCCGCGATGCCCACAAGGCACTCGCGGACTTCGGTGCGCGTGCGGCGCGGCTGGGCGATCTTGCGGATTTCATCGTCGCGCGCGAGTTCTAGCGGGGGAAACGGAAAGCGGGACGCGTTACAATCCCGCGACGGTTTGCTCCGATTCCCTCTGTCCACACGCCCGGTTTCGCCGCATTCGTGACCTACGACCTGCTCAACACGATCAACGATCCCGCCGATCTGCGCCGGCTCGACCGCCGGCAGCTCGGCGAGCTCGCGGACGAACTGCGCGCGTACCTGCTCGAGTCGGTCAGCAAGACGGGCGGACACCTCTCGTCGAATCTCGGCACCGTCGAGCTGACGATCGCGCTCCACTACGTGTACAACACGCCCGAGGACCGCATCGTCTGGGACGTCGGGCACCAGACCTATCCGCACAAGATCCTCACCGGTCGCCGCGAGGGGATGGCCAAACTGCGGATGGCCGGTGGCATTTCCGGGTTCCCGCGCCGAAGCGAGTCGCCCTACGACACCTTCGGCACCGCGCACTCGAGCACCTCGATCAGCGCGGCACTCGGCATGGCGATCGCGGCGAAGCAGAAAGCCGAGAACCGCCGCGCGATCGCGGTCATCGGGGACGGCGCGATGTCGGCCGGCATGGCGTTCGAGGCGATGAACAACGCCGGTGTCGCCGATTGCGACCTGCTCGTCATCCTGAACGACAACGACATGTCGATCTCGCCCGCGGTCGGCGGAATGAACCGCTACCTCGCGCGCCTGGTCTCGGGGCGCTTCTATTCGGCCGCACGCAAGGCGGCGGAGCGCGTCCTCTCGAACGTGCCGCCGTTGTGGGAGCTCGCCAAGAAGGTCGAGGAGCACGCGAAAGGCATGGTGGTGCCCTCGACGCTCTTCGAGGAGTTCGGCTTCAACTACATCGGGCCGATCGACGGGCACGACCTCGATTCGCTGCTCCCGACGCTGCGCAACTTGAAGGAGCTGAAGGGCCCGCAATTCCTGCACATCGTCACGCGCAAGGGGCAGGGCTACAAGCTCGCCGAGGCCGACCCGGTGCTCTACCACGGCGTCTCGAAGTTCGATGCGAGCGCCGGCATCGTCGGCGGGAAGAGCGGCGGCAAGCCGACCTACACGCAGGTCTTCGGCGACTGGCTGTGCGACATGGCGGCGCTGGACCGGCGGGTGGTCGGAATCACGCCAGCGATGCGCGAGGGCTCGGGCCTGGTCAAGTTCGCGGAGCAGTACCCGAACCGGTATTTTGACGTCGGCATCGCGGAGCAGCACGCGGTCACCTTCGCCGCCGGGCTCGCATGCGACGGGATGAAGCCGGTCGTCGCGATCTACTCGACGTTTCTGCAGCGCGCGTACGACCAGCTCGTCCACGACGTCCAGATCCAGAACCTGCCGATCCTTTTCGCGCTCGACCGCGCCGGCCTGGTGGGGGCGGACGGGGCGACCCATCACGGCGCTTTCGACCTCTCGTACCTGCGCTGCCTGCCGAACATTACCGTCATGACCCCGTCGGACGAGAACGAATGCCGGCAGATGCTCTATACCGGCTTCACGCTCGACACGCCGGCGGCGGTGCGCTACCCGCGCGGCGCCGGGCCCGGCGTCGCGATCGAGAAGGAGATGCGCGCGCTGCCGATCGGCAAGGCCGAGATGCGCCGCGAGGGGCGGCGCGTCGCGATCCTCGCCTTCGGCACGCTCCTGAAGGCCGCGCTCGACGCCGCGATCGAGCTCGACGCGACGGTGGTCAACATGCGGTTCGTCAAGCCGCTGGACGATGCGCTCGTCGCGCAGCTCGCGCGCACGCACGCGCTCCTCGTGACGCTCGAGGAGAACGTGGTGATGGGCGGCGCCGGCAGCGCGGTGGCGGAGAGCCTCGCCGCGCAGGGGATCGTCGTCCCGCTGCTGCACCTCGGTCTGCCGGACCGCTTCATCGACCACGGCGACCAGAACCAGCTCCTCGCTGCGGTCGGCCTCGACCGGGACGGTGTCCTCGCGAGCGTCCGCGCGCGAATCGCTACGCTCGCGCCGCCCGCGAGCGTTCGCGCGGCGTAGCGCCGGAGGGTCAGCCGGCGGCGCGACCCCAGAGGCGCTCGCTCGCGAGCCGGGCGCCTTGCGCGAGTGCGTCGAACTTCGCCCACACGATCCGCTCCTGGATCTCCTCGGAGCCGGCAAACGTGCCGAAGCCGCAATCGACGCCGGCAATCACGTTCTCGCGGCCTGCGACCTCGGCAAATCGCACGATCCGGTCGGCCACCGTCTCCGGGTGTTCGACCATCACGTTCGAATGCGTGATCACCCCGGGAATGAGCACCGCGCCTGCGGGCACCTTGACGTCGCGCCACACGCGCCACTCGTGCTCGTGACGCGGGTTCGCTGCCTCGAACGAGAAAGCGCCGGCGTTGACCTTGAGCATCAGATCGACGATGTCCTTTAGATCCATGTCGTGCACGCGCGGGCCGATGTTGATGCCGTAGCACGTGTGGAAGCGGATGCGGTCGCGCGGCAAGCCGCGCAGCGCATGGTTCAGCACCTCGACGCGGCGCTCGGCCCACTTCCGGCAGTCGGCCACGCTCGCGCCCGGCGTCACGTTGTAATAGGTCACGAGCCGCGGGTCGTCGATCTGCAGCACGAGGCCCGCGTCGACGATCGCCCGGTACTCCTCGCGCATCGCCTCGGCGATCGCGAGCACGAACGCGTCCGTGGACTCGTAGTAGGCGTTGCGCTGCCACTCCTCGACGTTGGAGGGCGAGACGGCGGGCATGAAAGCCTCCTCGACGCCGACCCGTGCGAGCGCCGCCTTCAGGTTCGCGATGTCCCGCTGCAGCTCGGCGTGCCCCTTGTAGGCGATCGGGCCCGTGCAGGTCATGTGCGGCGCCTTGGCCGCCGGGCCAGACGTCCCGAGCCCGACCGACGAGTAGTACTCGGGAAAGGTCTGGAACTCGCGCGAGTTGGCGAATGGATTTCCCGTGCGCGGGCCGACGCCCGGCTCGAACCCGGAGAGTCGTTGATTCACGTAATGCATGAAGCTCGCCTTGCCGAATTCGCCGTCGTCGACCACGTCCAGGCCGACGCGCGCCTGCGTGCCGACGATTTCCGCGACCGCCTGACCGAGGCGGGCTTCGTATGCGCGTTCGTCGTAGGGTTCCCCCCGGTCCCGCGCGAGCGTCATCTGCAGGAGGTCGCGCGGGCGAGGCAGACTGCCCACGTGGGTGGTCAGGACGCGATGCGTGCTGCGGTTCATGAGGCGGTCTCCGCGGTCTCGGTGGCGTGGCGAGCCGCGATTAAAGCATTGTTCGCGGTAAGGAAAGCGTGCGCCACCCCGGTGCTAGAATGCGTTCAGTCCGCTTGCCGTGCCCGCGGCACCACGAAAGGCCTCGCATGAACATTCGCGATCCCGGCGTCGACCAGTCGATCCCGGACGTGCAGTCCTCGGCCGATACGCGCCGGCTCGCCATCGACAAGGTCGGGATCAAAGCCATCCGCCACCCGATCAAGGTGGCGGAAAAGGGCGGCGGCGTGCAGCACACGATTGCGACCTTCAACATGTACGTCGGCCTGCCGCACCACTTCAAGGGCACGCACATGTCGCGCTTCGTCGAGATCCTCAACGCGCACGAGCGCGAGATCTCGGTCGACAGCTTCAAGGTGATGCTGCGCGAGATGATCGAGCGGCTCGAGGCCGAGACCGGCCACGTCGAGATGGCCTTCCCGTACTTCGTCAACAAGTCGGCGCCGGTCTCGGGCGTTCAGAGCCTGATCGACTACGAAGTCACGTTCGTCGGCGAGATCGAGCGCGGCCGCCAGTCGTTCACGATGAAGGTGATCGTGCCGGTGACCAGCCTGTGCCCGTGCTCGAAGGAGATCTCCGACTACGGCGCGCACAACCAGCGCTCGCACGTGACGATCGAGGCGCGCACCAAGGGCTTCGTCTGGATCGAGGACCTCATCGGCTATGCCGAGGACGAGGCGTCGTGCCAGCTCTACGGCCTGCTCAAGCGTCCCGACGAGAAATTCGTCACCGAGCGCGCCTACGACAACCCGAAGTTCGTCGAGGACATGGTGCGCGACGTCGCCGCGCGGCTGAACGCCGACGAGCGCATCGAGGGATACGTCGTCGAGTCCGAGAACTTCGAGTCCATCCACAATCACTCCGCCTACGCGCGCATCGAGCGCGACAAGTCCCGCGCGTGAGGGGCGCGCGCGCGGCGCGGCGCATGGTCGCCGCGGCGGCCGGCGCGCTCGCCGCGGCTGCCGCGCAGGCGACCACCGTCATGGTGATGTCGCTCGACCACGACCGTGCGCAGCTGCTCCTCAACGGATCGGTCGTGCGCAGCCTGCGCGGCGGGCAGACTTCGCCCGAAGGCGTGCGGCTGGTCAGCGCCGATCGTACCCAGGCGGTCGTCGAAGTCGACGGCAAGTCGATGACGCTCAGGCTCGGCCAGTCGACGGTCGCGGTGGCGGAACTGAAGGCCGACGCGCGGGGCCAGTTCGTCACGCCGGCCTTCATCAACGGCGTCGAGACGCGCGCGGTCATCGACACCGGCGCGACGTCGATCGCATTGTCGAGCGACGAGGCGCAGCGGTTGGGCATCGGCTATGCGGGGCTCGCGCGCATTCGGATCGCGACCGCCGGCGGTCCGAAGACCGGTTACCGCGTGACCCTGGCAACCGTGCGCGTCGGGGAGGTCACGCTCCAAAACGTCGACGCGGTGGTCATGGAGGGCGGACGGGAGCAGCTGCCGATCACGCTGATCGGCATGAGCTTCCTGAACGGCGTGGACATGCGGCGCGTCGGCGACACGCTTCTGCTCACGCGCCGGAATTTCTAGGAAAGCCCTGACTCAGTGGCCAGGGGGCGCCCCCTCGTGCCGAGCTTCCTCAAAAGCGCTTCACGAGGACCATCGTCTCGCCCTCGTGCGACATCTGGGTGCGATTGAGGAAACTCATGCCGAGCAGCGCGATCGTGAGTCCGCCCTCGATGACCACCGCGTCGACGTTGTTGATCGTGATGTCGCCGACGCGCACCGTGTCGAGCTTCACCTTGTAGGCCGCCGCGCTGCCGTTCGCGGTGTTCACCACGCCTCGCGGCGCATTGAGGTAGCTGACGCCCATCCGCTTGGCATCGCTGGCGGGCAGGGCGATCAGCGTCGCGCCGGTGTCCACGAGGAAGCGGATGGCCGCGCCGTTCACCTGCCCGTCGGCGAGGAAATGCCCCCGGCCGTCGGACCTGAGGACGGTGCGCTGGTTGCCGTTGCCGGTGGCTCGCCCAGAGTAAGCCTGTCCCATCTTCAGCGTCCGGCGCTTGCCGTCGATCTCGAAGGTGGCACTCTCGCCGTCGACCGCCACGAGCGCGACGCCCTCGGCCGTCTTCTGGCCGAGTCCGAGCGTGCGGGGCTGGCCGCCGTCGATCGAGACGACCGCCTTGTTGCCGAACAAGCCCACAACGCTCACGTCGGCCGCCGCCGTCGGCCCAGCAGCCGCAAGGGCCAACGTCAGGATCGCAATAGAATTCGCCAGCCTCACCCGCACACCCGCCCCATGAAACCCGTTGCCATCTTCCGGCACAGCCCGACCGAAGGTCCAGGGTATTTTTCCGCCTACCTCGACGCCCGCGGCATTCCGTGGCGCCTGCTGGCGACCTGCGAGGGCGATCCGGTACCGTCCGACCCGCGCGCCTTCTCGGGCATCACGCTCATGGGCGGCCCGATGAGCGTCAACGATCCGCTGCCGTGGATCGAGCCGACGCTCGCGCTCATCCGCGCCGCGGTGGCGGCGCAGGTGCCCGTCATCGGGCACTGCCTCGGCGGCCAGCTCATGTCCAAGGCGCTTGGCGGCACGGTTGCGCCCAATCCCGTCAAGGAGATCGGCTGGGGCCCGGTGCGGGTAGCCGACGATCCCGTGGCACGCGCGTGGTTCGGGGACGTGTCGGAGTTCCTGTCGTTTCACTGGCACGGCGAGACGTTCACGATCCCCGCAGGGGCGACGCGGCTCGCCGGCAGCGCCTACTGCGCCAACCAGGCGTTCGCGCTCGGGCCGCACCTCGGCATGCAGTGCCACGTCGAGATGACGCCGGACATGATCCGGAGGTGGGCGGCCGACTCCGTCGATGAGATCGGCCGCGCCGCCGGACCATCGGTCCAGACGTCGGCGGAGATGGAGGAGAGAATCGAGACGCGGGTGCGCGATCTCAACGCCGTCGCCGCACACCTCTACGACCGCTGGGCCGAAGGTCTAGCGCGCTGAGCGCCCCGTCCCGGGGGGGCGCACGATTTCACCCGCTGGCCTCGCGACCCAGTCTATAGAGGTCCTGTCCACGCCTTGCGGCGGACGCCGAAGCGAGTTGCGGCGGCGTAAGGCCTTGTTTCATGCGGTCCGCGCTCGTCCAGCTGCGCTGCCTCGCCCCCGCGGGGCCACGCCAGGACTCTTGCCTAGGCCGGCCGGGCTATTCGCACCCCGTAAGGCGCCGGCTACGATCCACGACGAATCCGAACGGATTGAACCGACGTATTCGCGGACATGGAACGAGTCAGACAGCAGGTCGCGAAATGGGCGCAACTTGAAGCACCCGCGTCACCTGCCGCGCGCTTGGCCGGCGTGATCGCGGTCGCAGTCGTCCCCGGCGCCTGGGCCGTGTGGTTGGTGTGGCGCCTCTTGCGGATGCGTGCCGCCACGCCATAGCGGCGCGCGGCGCTACTTTGCCCGGTTCTCCTTGCGCGCGGCGTCGAGCGCCGCTTCGAGCTCCGTCTCCGCGGCGCGCAGGGTCTGCTGCGCCTGCTTGAGGGCTGCGACGCGCTCGGCGCGCCCGTCGCGGACGACCTCGGCCATCAGCAGCGTGAGGTCCCGCTGCAGGGTCGCATAGCGCACCAACCCCGTCTGCAGCCCGGGAAGCGATCCGCCCGGGGCGAGGCGCGGGGTGGCCAGGGCTTCGCGTTGCGCATCCCAGCTCCTCGATTGCTCCTCGAGCGCCGCCGCGACCTCCGCGGGCGTGCGCTGCGCTTCGCGCAGGGCGCGCCCGAATCCCTCGCGCTTCTCCAGCAGCGTGCGCGAGGCCGGTGCGAACCGGTCGAGAGCGCCTCGGAATGCCTGCTCCGCGCGGTACTCGGGCCCCATGTTCCGGATGCCGGCCGCCAGCGCGAGCGCCGCGAGCATCGAGGCCGCGACCGCGATTCCCCACCGGGCCGCGCTGCGCCGCCCGGGCTAGGGCAGCGCCGGCCGGCCGAGGAGCCCGCCGAGCAGCAGGCCGGCCGCGAGTCCGCCGAGATGCGCGGCATTGTCCACGCCGGTGGCGATCACCCCGAACAGGATCGAGTACGCGGCGAACACGAGCAGGCTGTTGCGGTGTGCCTGCATCACGGCGAAGGGCACGCCGTTCGATCGGTCCGCCATGTACGCCGCGAGCGCGCCGATCACGCCGAAAATCGCGCCCGATGCGCCCGCGCTGTTCACCCACGGGTTCCAGGCGACGCTTGCGAGGCTCGCGACGACGGCCGCGACAACATATATGAACAGGAATGCGGCCGGGCCGAACAGCCGCTCGGCGAGTCGGCCCGCGTCCCAGAGCACCCACAGGTTGAGCGCGAGGTGCACCAAGCCGAAGTGCACGAATGCGCTTGTCAGGAGCCGCCACCACGCCCCGTCGGCGGTAAGCGGCCCGAAGTTGGACCCCCATCGGACGTGCACCGCGGGCTGCGGCGTGAGGATGCCGGCGCCCGCGAGCGCCAGCGCGACGAAGACCGTGACGTTGAGCGCGATCAGGACCGGGACGACGCGCGGCGTCCGCGTCGTGCGCGCCAGCGCAGCGCCGAAAGACTCCTGCGCCGGCGCCTCCGGCGCGCCGGTCACGCGAGTGCTGCTCGCACTTGAGAGGCGGTCGCCGGTTCCGCGCCGGCGACCCGGATCGCGCGCACCGCTTCCTCGACCCACGCGACGTTCGTGCGCGTGGAGCCGAAGGGCGCATCTTCCAGGCCGACGCGAAGGTGCCCGCCGCGCTGGACCGCCGCGGACGCGAGCGGCAGCACATCGACGGCCAGCCCGGCGATCATCCAGGGCGCGCCGGGCGCCTCGCGGTCGAGCAGGGCAAGGTGTGCGTCGAGCGCAAACGGCTCCGGCGGGAAGCCGAAGGTGAATCCCGTGGAGAACATGAAGCGATAGACCGGCCGCGGCACGCGCGGGATCGCGCGCGCGAGCGCCGCGCCGAGCCGCGTGAAGCCCGGCTCGTACACGGCGTAGCTCGGCGTGAAACCATGCACGGCGGCGAGCGCGAGGCCGTGGCGGATATGCGACTCCGGATTGGCGTAGACGATGCCCTCGCGGCCGGCGGCGAGCTCCCCGAAGTCGCTGATGTTCACTGTGCCCGGGTCGACGACCGCCCACTCGATCAGCCCCCGATTTGCGAGCGCCTCGACGGCGCCGAACCGCGCGCGCGCGGTCAACTCGCCCGGGGCATCGGCGGATCCTGCGAAGGGCAGTGTGGGGTAGACGATCGCGTCCACTTTCGTGCGAATGCCTTCGATGATCGCGGCGTAGAGGTCGGGATCGTCCTTCTGCCGCCCGGTGGCTTCGTCGTACGCGTGCACGTGGACGATCGCGGCGCCGGCCTGCGCGCAGGCGATGCCCTCGGCGACGATCTCGCGGACCGCGATCGGGATGCGTGGCTGCCGCGCGCGCGACCACGGGCCGTTCAGCGCGACCTCGAGCCAGACCCGGCGGTCTTGCGCCGACTCAGACGCGACAGTGGAGGCTGATGGCATCCGATGACGCCTGCGCGGTCGCCCTCTCCCCCGAAGTTGGGGGAGAGGGACGGGAGAGGGGGGCAGCGCGCCGATCGGGTGCAGGCGAGGCGCGCGATCCTAAATCAGTCACGGAAATTGCCGAACTGCAGCGGGATGTCGGTCACGGATTTGCGCAGCAGCTGGATCGCCGCTTGCAGGTCGTCCCTCTTGGCGCCGGTGACGCGCACCGCGGGGCCCTGGATCGAGGCCTGGACCTTCAGCTTGCTGTCCTTGAGCAGCTTGACGAGCGCCTTCGACTTCTCCGTCTCGATGCCGTTCTTCACCTCGACGACCTGCTTCACCTTGTTCCCCGAAACCTTCTCGAGGTCCTGCGGCGCGAGGGCGCGCACATCGACGCCGCGCTTGGCGCACTTGCCGGTGAAGACGTCCATGACCTGCTTGAGCTTGAAGTCGTCGTCGGCGTAGACGGTGAGCGCGAGCTCGGCCTGCTCGATGCGCGCGTCCGACCCCTTGAAGTCGAACCGGTTCTGGATCTCCTTGTTCGACTGCTCGACGGCGTTCTTCAGCTCGACCTTGTTGACTTCGGAAGTGATGTCGAACGACGGCATGGCGGTACTCCCTGCAGGGGAGCGGGATTATACGGGCCGGGGCGGCGCGGGCCGTGCGCGCCCGAGGGCGATCGATCCCGCCAGCGTTGCGGCGGCGACCGCAACGTATCCCGCGCCGAGGGTCGCCGCGGCCGCCGCCGCAGCGAAGGCGACCGGGCCGAGGATCAGGCCGGCGTAGGCGGTGACCATCACGCCGCCGGTGACGCGCGCGATCTCGCCCTGCGGCGCCTCGCGCGCGATCTCTGCCAGGAACACGCCGTTCCAGCCCGCCGCGGTCAGACCGAACAGGAAGCAGAGCGCACCCAGCGCGACCACGTGTAGCGCGTCCGCGACGATGCCGAGCGCCGCCGCGCACGCGGTCATGCCGAACCCGATCATCACGAGCAGCCGCAGCACCGGCAGGCGCGGGCCCACGATCAGGCCGAAACCGAGCCGCCCGACGAAGCCGCCGAACTGCGCGATGCTGAGAAGGAAGCCGGCGACCGGCAGCGAGATGTCGCGCTCGCTCACGAGATAGGTCACGAGGAAGGTGTTGAGGCACACCTGCATCGCATGGAACGCGAACGAGGCGATCGAGAGGGTGCGGAGCGCCGGCGTGCGCAGCACGTAGGCGACCGCAGGTCCGGCGCCACGCACGCGGGGCGTCGGCGCGTGGCGCGAGTCGAGGCGCCGGCGCATGGGCTCGAGCGCGATCGCGTAGGCGGCGAGGATCGCCGCGAGCGCGCCGAGCGCGCCGTGCCAGCCGATCGTCGCGAGCGTCGCCGGGAACGCGATCCCGGCCGCAACGCCGCCAATCTGAACGCCGGTCTGCTTCAGCGAGAAGATGAACGCGCGGCGCTGCGGGCGCGTCACGCGCGCGAGGATCTCGGAGCTCGCCGGCGTCTCGACGCCGCAGCCGAGCCCGATGAAGAGCGGCGCGAGCGCGAGCGCCACCAGCGATCCGCTTGCCGCGGCCGCGAGCCCGGCCGCGCAGAACGCGAGCGAGAGCTGCACCACCCGCGTCGCCCCGAGGAGGCCGATGAGCGTCCCGGCAACGCCCGAGGCGAGGATCGCCGCGCTCCACATGAAGAACGAGTAGGCGCCGATGAGCGATGGCGGCAGGCCGGTCTCGGCCGCGATCGCCGGGGCGAGGACCGGGATCGCGAGCACCGAGGCCATGCTGAGCGCCATCACGCCGTTCAGCGCGACGGCGGCGGCGAGGTCCGGGCGCCTCATGCGCCCGCGGTGCTCATTGGCTTACCTCGGCGCTGCGCGCCGAGGATTCGCCCTTGGAGCGGTCCTGCGGGCTCATGCCCCGCCGCGGAAGCACGAATACCCCCACGGCGTGACCTTCATCGGCAGGTGGTAGTGCTGCTCCGGGTCGGAGATCCCGAAGCGGTACGTCACGACGTCGAGGAACGGCACCTTCGGCAGCTCGATGCCGACCGCCCGGTAGAAGGCGCCGACGTGGAAAACCGCTTCGTAGTAGCCGGGCGCGAACCGCTTCGCCAGCGCTGGCTCCTCGACGAGGCCCTTCGCGCTGACGATGCCGCTCGTGAGCAGCTTGCGGGCCGGGTCCAGCTGGTAGACCTCGACGCGCATCCAGGCGGCCACGAGTCCGCGCGACACGTCCACGACATGGATGGAAACGCCTCCGGCTGACATGGGGTCGTCCTCTCTGCGGCCCTCAGGCCGGCATGAACTCGGGGCCCGAGTACGTCGCGGGAATCGCGATGGCGCCTGCGGCCATCTCCTTCGTCAGGGCGTCGGCCCGGTCGCGCACCGCCGGCGGCACCGTCGGCGCGAGCGCGAGCCGCACCGCATCTGGATAACGCACCCCGAAGCGCTTCACGACGTCGCCTTTCCACAAGTTGTCGCTCAGGTCGCGTCCGGCCTGGAACACCGCGAATCCGGCATCGGCGACCGCGCTCGCCACGAAGACCTCGGGCATCGCGACGACCCAGTCGCGCACGTTGCCGATCTGCTTCACCCCGCGCTCGCGGCACGCCTCGATCGCGCCGATCCGCCCGGCATTGAGCATCGTGAAGATGAGGTCGGCCCCCGCATCGATCTGGGCGAGCGCGATGCGCCGGGCGACCGCGGGGTCGTCCTGGGTCCCGGAGAAGTTGGTGAGCAGCCGGGCGCGCGGATTGGTCAACGCGAGACCGCCCGCGAACGCCGCCCGGGCGTTGAGCCCCGGGCGGACGCGCAGGCCGGACATGTGCCCGACGACATTCGACTTCGTGAGCTGCCCCGCGGCCGCGCCCGCAAGCCACGCGGACTGCTCCTGGAGCACCTCGTAGAGCGCGAGATTGGGGCGGGTGAGGTGGCCCTGGATCGACACGAAGCGCTGCTGCGGGAACTCCCAGGCGACGCGCTGCACGGCTTCGCTCGCCTGCCCGCCCTGCGCGATCACGAGCTTCGCGTCGGAATCGGCGAGCTCCCGCAACGCGGCCTTCATGGCTTCCTCGTCGGGGGCGATGCCGTCGACGTAGCGCACCGGAATGCCGAGCTCGTCGCGGATGCGCATCAGGCCGCGATAACCGGATTCGATGAAGCCGCCGTCGTCGACGCGTCCGGGGAACGCCGCGGCAACCGGCCCATGCTCCGGGGCCTGCGATCGCCATTTCGCGCACGCGCCGAGCGCGAGCGCGGAGACGCCCGCGAGCAGCAGGCGGCGGCGTGGAGGCAGGGCGATCACGCCCCGATTCTACCCGCGGGGCTCGGCTTTCCCGCTCAGCTTCCCCGATAGGTGCTGTAGCTCCAGGGCGTACAGAGCAGCGGCACGTGATAGTGTCCGGCGGTGTCCGCGATGCCGAACCGGATCGGCACGAGGTCGAGAAAGGGCGGGTCGGAGAGCTGCACGCTCTTGCCGCGGAAGTACTCCGCGACGTGGAAGACCAGCTTGAACTCTCCGGCGCGCATCGCGTCGCCGGCCATCACCGGCTCATCGGTGCGGCCGTCGGCGTTGGTGTGGACGGTCTTGAGCCCCGTCCACTTGCCTTTCTCCAGGATCGAGAACTCGATCTTCATGCCGGCCGCCGGCTTGCCGGTCACCGTGTCGAGGACGTGCGTGGAGAGTCGGCCCATGAGCGTTCTAGTCAGGTGGTGATGAGTTTGTCGAGGCGGCCGCGCGTGATGTGTCCGATCTGCTCGAGCGCCGCGGCGATCTCGGCGGCACGCTCGTTGCCGGCGCGACGCTCCATCTCGCCGATCACCGCCTCGCGCGTCGCGTGCAGGCGCAGCGCGACGATGCACGGGAAGCTGAACTTCTCGCGATAGGCGCGGTTGGCGCGCTCGACGCGCTCGACCTCGGCGCGGCTCAGCGCAGTGAACCCGAGCCGGCCCTGCTCCGAGGTCGAGTCCGCCGTGAGCGTCCCGTCCGCCGCCTCGCGGCCGGCGAGCTCGGGATGGGCGCGGATCAGCGCCAGTTGCTCGTCGGCTCCGGCTTCTCGCACCGTCGCCAGCATTGCCGCGTGGAGCGCGTCGCTTGACGCGAACGGCCGCCGCGACCAGGCGCGCTCGGCGACCCACGGGGAATGCTCGAACACTTCACCGAGCAGGCGCGCGAAGCCGTCACGGTCGAGGCCATTGATGTGGGTGAGCGAAGTCGCGGACATGAGCAGGTGCATACGATAGCCAAGGCCGTGTATGCAGTCAAGCGAGATCATGCGCCACATGACTGGCGCACGCGTTCCATGGTCATAGGGGCGCCTGGCTTGCCGCGTGGTCAAAGATCGTATACAGTCATTTTCATAAGACGACCTGCACCCATGGCTCGTGCCGCGTCCACTTCTTTCGACCCTGCGGTCCGCCGCGCACGCCGTGCGACGACCGACGACATCGTGCGCCGCGTGACCGCGGCGATCACGGAGCATCGCCTGCCGCCCGGCACCAAGCTCGGCGAGGAAAGCCTGGGCGAGGTGTTCGGCGTCAGTCGTACCAAGGTGCGCGAGGCGCTGTTCCAGCTCGCAAAGCTGAAGCTGGTGGCGCTGCTGCCGGCGCGCGGGGCGTTCGTCGCGCAGCCCACGGTGCGCGAGGCGCGGGAGGTCTTCGGCGCGCGGCGCATCCTCGAGCGCGCGGTCGTCGAGCAGTTCGCGCGGGCGCCGACCGCCGCCCAGCTTGCCGCGGTCCGCGCGCACATCGCCGCCGAGCGCGAAGCGGTGGCGGCCAACGACGTCTGGGCCCGGTCGCGCCTGCTCGGCGAGTTCCACGTGCTGATCGCGGAGATGGCGGGCAACGCGGTCGTCGCGGAACTGCTGCGCGAGCTCGTGTCACGGACCTCGCTCATCACGCTCCTCTACCAGACGGCCCCCGCGTCCGTGTGTTCCGCCGACGAGCACATGGACCTCGTCAAGCGCTTCGAGCGCCGCGATGCGAAGGGCGCTGTGGCTGTGATGCTCGAGCACCTGGATCACGTCGAACAGGGTCTCGATCTGCGTGAGGAGGAGGCCGGAGCCGTCGACCTTCGCTCCGCGCTCGCGGCGGCCCGGGTTTGAAGGAGAGTCCGATGAGCACAGTGCCTAACGCGCAACGCATCTGGGACCGCTGCGAGGCGCTCGCGCGCATTAGCGAGCTACCCGGCGGGTTGACCCGCGTGTTCCTGTCGGAGGAGCAGCGGCTCGCGAACGAGCTGGTCCTCGGGTGGATGCGCGAGGCGGGCATGAGCGTCCGGCTCGACCCCATCGGCAATGTCGTCGGGCACTACGAGGGCGAGCGCCCCGGACTGCCGTGCCTGATGCTCGGCTCGCATCTCGACACGGTGCGCGACGCCGGGAAGTACGACGGCATGCTCGGCGTCGTCGCGGCGGTCGAGTGCGTCCATGCGCTCAGCGCGCGCGGGAAGCGCCTGCCGTTCGCGATCGAGGTCGTCGGGTTTGCCGACGAGGAGGGCGTCCGGTTCAACGCGACGCTGCTCGGCAGCCGCGCCGTGGCCGGGACCTTCAACACCGAGGTGCTCGGATCGACGGACCGCGACGGGGTGACGATGCGGGCCGCGCTGGAGCGATTCGGCCTCAACCCCGCCAACATTCCGAAGGCCGCCCGCCGTCGGGGCGAGGTGCTCGCTTACGCCGAACTGCACATCGAGCAGGGCCCGGTGCTCGAGGCCGAGAAGCTCCCTGTGGGGGTCGTCTCCGGGATCTTCGGCGCCAACCGCTACACGATCGAGACCGAGGGCATGGCCGGACACGCCGGGACGGTGCCGATGACCCTGCGCTCCGATGCGTTCGCCGCCGCGGCGGAATGCGTGCTCGCGGTCGAGCGCATCTGCTCGCGCACGCGCGATCTCGTCGGGACGGTGGGGAAAGTCGAGGCGCTGCCCGGCGCGGTCAACGTCATCCCCGGGAAGGCCCGGTTCTCGCTCGACGTGCGGGCGCTGCTCGACTCGGTGCGCGGCGAGGCGGTGCTCGATCTGCTCGCCGAGTTCGACGCGATCTGCAAGCGGCGCGGCGTGCGGGTGAAGGTCACGAAGGTGCACGAGGGAACCACCGCCGCGTGCGCGCCATGGCTGATGCGCCGGATGGCCGCGGCGATCGAGGCCGAGGGGCTGCGCGCGCGCGAGCTGCCGAGCGGCGCGGGACACGACGGCATGGCGATCATCGACCTCGCGCCGATCTGCATGCTG
The DNA here is from genome assembly GCA_963747775.1 of uncultured beta proteobacterium. Classification (GTDB taxonomy): domain Bacteria; phylum Pseudomonadota; class Gammaproteobacteria; order Burkholderiales; family SG8-39; genus JAGVSZ01. Next base: position 213,907 of record CAVVGT010000004.1, on the reverse strand, counting down.
TTCGTGCGCTGCGAGAAAGGCATCAGCCACAACCCGGCGGAGGCGATCACGCTGCAGGACGTCGAGGTCGGCGCGCGCGTGTTCCTGCGCTTCATCGAAGACTTCGACCCGTCCAGGAAATCATGACCGCCCGCCACGCGATCCACGCCTTCCTCGCCGCGCAGCGCGACGCGCAGACGCGCTTCCTCGCCGAGCTGGTGAAGACGCCTTCGGACAACCCGCCGGGCGACTGCCGGCCGCACGCGGACAAGGCGGCGCGGCTCCTCGAGGGGCTGGGCTTCGCGGTCGAACGGCATCCCGTTCCCGACGCGCTCGCGAAGCAGAACGGAATGATCAGCTGCACGAATCTGATCGTCCGCGAGCGCTTCGGCCTCGACGAGACAGCCGGGGGGACCACCATCGCCTGCAACGCGCACGGCGACGTGGTGCCGCCCGGCTCGGGCTGGAGCGTCGACCCCTACGGCGCCGTGATTCGCGACGGGCGCATGTACGGGCGCGGGGTCGCGGTCTCGAAATCGGACTTCGCGACGTATGCCTGGGCCCTGATGGCCGTAAAGGCCTCCGGCGCAAAGCTGAAGGGCGCGCTCGAGCTGCACCTCACCTACGACGAGGAGGCGGGCGGCGAGATCGGCCCGAAGTGGATCCTCGAGCAGGGGCTCTCGAAGCCCGACTTCGCGATCTGCGCAGGCTTCTCGTACGGCGTGACGACCGCGCACAACGGCTGCCTGCACCTCGAAGTCGAGGTCACGGGCAAGTCGGGGCACGCCGCCGAGCCGGAGAAGGGCGACGATGCGCTCGAGGCCGCGGCGCTGATCCTCAACGACCTGTATTCCTATCGGAAGGCGCTCACCGCCCTCGAGTCCCAGATCCCGGGCATCGGCCACCCGACGATGGTGGTCGGGCTGATCAAGGGCGGCATCAACACCAACGTCGTGCCCGACAAGGTCACCTTCCGGCTCGATCGCCGCATCATCCCGGACGAGACCGCCGGCGCGGCCGAGCGCTTCATCACCGCGCTCATCCGGGAGTCGGTGCGCAGGATGGCGGGGATCACGGTCGAGGTGCGCCGCATCCTGCTCGCCAATCCGTTCGTGCGCCGCCCCGGCCAGGAACACATGGTGCACGCGATCCAGAAGAATGCGCGCGAGGTGTTCGGCATCGAGGTGCAGCCCCACGGCGTGCCGCTTTACACCGACGCGCGACACTACAGCGAGGCCGGCATCCCGACCGTGCTGTACGGGGCGGGTCCGCGCACGCTCGAAGAAGCGAACGGCCACCGCGCCGACGAGAACCTCGTGCTCGAGGACCTCTACAAGGCGACCGAAGTGATGGCGCTGACGTTCCTCGATCTGCTGGAGGCGAAGTGACGACTGCCTATCCGCGCGACCTCGCCGGTTACGGCCGCAACCCGCCGCACGCGCAGTGGCCCGGCGGGGCACGCATCGCGGTGCAGTTCGTCCTCAACTACGAGGAGGGCGGCGAGAACAACGTGCTGCACGGCGACGCCGGATCGGAGATGTTCCTGTCCGAGATCGTCGGCGCGCAGTCGTATCCGGCGCGGCACATGAGCATGGAGTCGATCTACGAGTTCGGCTCGCGGGTCGGCGTGTGGCGCATCCTGCGCGAATTCGAACGCCGCGGGCTGCCGCTCACGGTCTTCGGGATCTCGATGGCGCTCGAGCGTTGCCCGGAGGTGACCGCGGCGTTCCTCGAACTCGGCCACGAGATCGCGTGCCATGGTTGGCGCTGGATCCACTACCAGAGCGCGGACCCCGCCGTCGAAGCCGAGCATCTGCGCATCGGTACCGAGATCGTGCGGCGCGTGACCCGGGGACAATGGCCGGTCGGCTGGTATACCGGCCGCGACAGCCCCAACACCCGGCGCCTCGTCGTCGAGCATGGCGGCTACGAGTACGACGCCGACTACTACGGCGACGAGCTGCCGTTCTGGACGACGGTCGCGACCGGCGACGGACGCGCGCTGCAGCACCTCGTTGTGCCGTACACGCTGGATGCGAACGACATGCGCTTCGCGACGCCGCAGGGCTTCAACACGGCCGACCATTTCTTCACTTATCTGCGCGACTCGTTCGACGTTCTCTACGCGGAAGGTGCCGACCGGCCGAAGATGATGTCGGTCGGCATGCATTGCCGCCTGCTCGGCCGGCCCGGACGGGTGCGCGCGTTGCAGCGTTTTCTCGACCACGTCCAGGCGCATGACAAGGTGTGGGTGTGCCGGCGCGTCGACATCGCGCGGCACTGGCGCGCCACATTCCCGCCGCGCTGACCGCCGGCGCTGATAGCATTGCGGGAAACTCTAGAAGGGGGCCACACCCCCCTTCACCCCCAAGATCAGAGAGCCGGTCCGCAAGACCGGACCGGCTCAGAGGGTGACATGCCCACATGAAAGCCGACCTGCCCAAGCTCGCCGCGCTCGCCGACGACGCGAGCATCTTCGACGACCTCGATCCCGCGCCGCGCCTGCTGATGGGGCCGGGGCCGATCAACGCCGACCCGCGCGTGCTGCGCGCGATGTCGGCCCAGCTCCTCGGCCAGTTCGACCCGCAGTTCCGCGTCTACATGAAGGAGACGATGGAGCTGTACCGCCGGGTGCTGGAGACGCGCAACCGCTGGACCTTCCTGATCGACGGCACCGCGCGTGCGGCGATCGAGTGCGCGATGGTCTCGGCGGTCGAGCCCGGCGACCGCGTGCTGGTGCTCGCGTTCGGCCGATTCGGCCAGCTCAAGGCGGAGATCGCGCGCCGCGTCGGCGCCGACCTGCGCGTCGTGGAGGTGGACTGGGGCACCATATTCTCGCCCGAGCAGGTCGAGGAGGCGGTGAAGGCGTTCCGGCCGAAGCTCGTCGCCACCTGCCAGGGCGACACCTCGACCACAATGGCGCAGCCGCTCGAGGAGATCGGCAAGATCTGCCACCGCCACGGGGCCATGCTCCAGGTGGACGCAACGGCGACCCTCGGCGGCATGCCGCTCGCCGCGGACGCTTGGGAGATCGACTGCGTCACGGGCGGCCTGCAGAAGTGCCTCGGCGGCCCGTCGGGCTCGGCGCCGATCACCTTGAGCGAGCGCATGGCCGAAGCGATCTACCGTCGCCGTCACATCGAGGAGGGTCTGCGGCCGAAGGACTACGCGCCCGGCGCGGGGCGCATGATCGGCTCGAACTACTTCGACCTCGCGATGCTGATGGACTACTGGAGCGATCTTGCCCTCAACCATCACACCGAGGCGACCACGATGCTCTACGGCGCACGGGAATGCGCCCGTATCTTCGTCAAGGAAGGCCACGCGAACGTGTTCCGCCGTCACGCCCTCGCGAGCCAGGCGATGGTCGCGGGCGCCGAGGCGATGGGGCTGCAGGTGTTCGGCGACAAGGCGCACAAGATGCCGAACGTCACCGGCATCCACATCCCGGCGGGCGTGAACGGAGACCGCGCTCGCAACGCGCTGCTCAACGACTTCAACATCGAGATCGGCACCTCGTTCGGCCCGTTGCACGGCCGGATCTGGCGCATCGGCGCGATGGGCTACAACGCCCGCAAGGACTGCGTGCTCACCACGCTCGCGGGGCTCGAGACGGTGCTCGCGGCGGAGGGCCACAAGTTGCCGCGCGGCGCCGGCATCGACGCCGCGCTCGCGGTCTACCGCGCCGCCGGCGCCTGAGCGCGGCCATGCCGACGATCGCGTCGGTCGAGAGCGGCTGCTATCGCGTCCCGCTGCCGGTCGTGCTGTCCGACAGCACGCACGGCGAGATGACGCACTTCGAGCTCGTGACCGCGCGGGTGCGCGACTCGGACGGCGCGGAGGGCCTCGGCTACACGTACACCGTCGGCACCAACGGCGCGGCGATTCACGTCCTCATCGAGCGTTACCTGCGCCCGCTCCTCGTCGGCGCCGAGGCCGATCGCATCGAGCCGCTGTGGCAGAAGATGTGGTGGGCGCTGCACTACGGCGGCCGCGGCGGGCCGGTGGTGCTCGCGATCTCCGCGATCGACATCGCGCTCTGGGACCTCGCCGCGAAGCGCCGCGGCCAGCCGCTATGGCGGTTGCTCGGCGGCTTCGATCCTCGCGTGCCGTGCTACGCGGGCGGCATCGACCTCCAGTACCCGATCGACCGGCTGCTCAGGCAGGCGGACGACTTCCAGGCGCAGGGCTTCCGGGCGATCAAGATGAAGGTCGGTCGCGACAAGCTCTCCGAGGACGTCGAGCGCGTCCACGCGATGCGCCGGCACCTCGGCGACGATTTCCCGCTGATGGCCGACGCGAACATGCGCTGGTCGGTCGACCACGCGATCCGCGCTGCGCGGCGGATCCGCGAATTCGAGCTGGTCTGGCTCGAGGAGCCCACGATCCCGGATGACGTCGCCGGTCACGCGCGCATCGTGCGCGAGGGCGGCGTGCCGATCGCCACCGGCGAGAACATGCGGACGCTGTGGGAGTTCCGGCAGATGATCGAGGCGGGCGGGGTCACGTTTCCCGAGCCCGACGTCTCGAACTGCGGCGGCGTCACCGTCTTCATGAAAGTCGCGCATCTTGCCGAGGCCTTCAATCTGCCGGTCACCTCGCACGGCGTGCACGACTTGACCGTGCAGCTCCTCGCGGCGGTGCCGAACCGCTCCTACCTCGAGGTCCACGGCTTCGGGCTCGACCGCTACATGGCGGAGTCGACGCGCATCGTCGAGGGCTGCGCGATCGCGCCCGAGCGGCCGGGCCACGGTGTCGCGCTCGACTTCAAGGCGCTCGAGCCGCTGCGCGTCTGACGCCTCTGGACGTTCTTCCACTATCCGGAATTTTGCTTCGCGGCGTGACACGAGGCGGACGCACGCCTATGGTGGCCGCATCGCACCCCGCCCGAAGGAGACGCCGCCCCATGCCCGCTGCCCGCAAGATTCTGCTGTTGGGTGCTTCGTACGGCTCGCTGCTCGCGAGCAAGCTCCTCATGGCGGGCCACACCGTGCGACTCGTGTGCCTGCCCGCCGAGGCCGAGCTGATGAATAAGGAGGGGTTCCGCGTACGCATGCCCGTCAAGGGGCGCGCGGGCCTCGTGGAGATCGATTCGCGCACGCTGCCGGGCGCGATGTCGGCCGGCGGTGCCGGGGACGTCGATCCGGCCGGCTTCGACCTCGTCGGGCTGGCGATGCAGGAGCCGCAGTACCGCTCGCCCGGCGTGCGCGAGCTCATGGCGCGGCTGGCGCGGGCGCGTGTGCCCTGCATGTCGATTATGAACATGCCGCCGCTCGCCTACCTCAAGCGCATTCCGGGAGTGAACGCCGATGGGTGCCGGGACTGCTACACCGATCCGACGGTGTGGGACGCCTTCGATCCGGCGCTGATGACGCTCTGCAGTCCCGATCCGCAGGCGTTCCGCCCGCCCGAGGAGAAGGTCAACGTGCTGCAGGTGCGGCTGCCGACCAATTTCAAGGCGGCACGATTCGGCTCGGACGCGCACACCGCCATGCTGCGGCAGCTCCAGTCGGACATCGAGGCGCTGCGGTTCGACGCCGCGGGCGAGAAGATCGAGCTGCCGGTCAAGCTCAAGGTGCACGACTCCATCTTCGTGCCGCTCGCAAAGTGGAGCATGTTGATCGCCGGGAACTATCGCTGCGTGCAGCAGGACGGCATCCGCTCGGCGAAAGAGGCGGTGCATTCCGACCTCGCGGCCTCGCGCGCGATCTACGACTGGGTGTTCGCGCTGTGCGTGTCCCTCGGTGCCGACCCGAAGGACCTCGTGCCGTTCGACAAGTACGCGAGCGCGGCGCAGTCGCTGGAAAGCCCCTCGTCGGCGGCGCGGGCGCTGGCCGCGGGGGCGACCAACATCGAGCGCGTGGACCGCCTGGTGCAGACCATCGCGGCACAGAAGGGCCAGCGGTCCGCCGCGGTCGACCAGATCGTCGCGCTCGTCGACGGCTGGCTCGACCGGAACCGCCGGAAGGCCGCCTGACCGCGTCAGCCGCGCACGCGCGCGGCAATTCGCGTCACGCGGTCGGAGCACCAGGCGTGCGGCATCAGGCCGCTGCGCATGGCAATCCCCACCCGTCCGCGCGCGTCGAGCGCGATCATTCCGCCGCTTTCTCCGGCCTGGGCCGGCAGCGCCCCGATCGCCGCTGAGGCGGCGCGCTGCGCGGTGCGCCCCGCGGCGACCAGATCGCACGCCGATTTCGTCGCGAGCGTGCGCATCATCAGCTCGCCCGTACCGGTGGCCGATGCGGCCGCGTGCGACGTGGCGTAGTTTCCCGCGCCGGGAATCGGCGTGTCGCCGACGCGGCCGGGGAGCTTGAGCGAGACGCCGCCGGTCGACGTCGCCGCGGCGAGCTCGCCCCAGGCGTCGAGCGCCACCGCGCCGACCGTGCCGGGGGAGGCGATGGCTGCGCGCAGTCGGAAGCGCCGCTGGCTTGCGCGCGTTACCGGATCGTAGTCGGCGAAACCGTGCGCGCGCGCGAACGCGGTCGCACCGGCGCCGGCCAGGAGCACGTGCGGCGTCTCGTCCATCACCCGGCGCGCAACGAGGACCGGATGCTGCACGCGCGTGATCGCGGCGACGCCTCCGCAGCGCAGGTTCTCGCCGGTCATCACCGCGGCGTCCATCTCCGCCGCACCTTCGCGGTTCAGCACGCAGCCGGTGCCGGCGTTGAACAGCGGGTCGTCCTCGAGCACCACCACCGCCGCGCAGACCGCATCGAGCGCTCGGCCACCGGCGGCCAGCACGCGACGCGCGGCCAACGTCGCGGCGCGCACGCCGGCAAGCGCTCTCGCGGTGTCCTTCGACTCCCACCGGCCGCAACCGCCGTGCACGACGATCGCCCAGCGAGGTGCGCTAACCGACTGTCGCACTCGTCCCGCCCCATCGTCCCAAGGTGTGAAAATCGGCCGCCTGCAGTGTCGCGCCCGAACTTATTGCGCCGTCGGCGCCCAGTGCGTTCGGTGCGACGGCGAGAATCGCGGCGCGCGTCCCCGGGTCCGCGACCGCACGCTCGAGTGCGCCGGGATCGCACCATGCGAGCCGTCCTGACTCCGTGCGCGCGTAGATGCGGCCCGTGTCGCGGTCGGCGAAGTTCACCGCCGGGAGCCTGCGGACGCATTCGGCGAGGAAGTGCGTGTTGTTCTCCGGCGCCATGGCGGCGCCGCCCGGATAGACCTCCGCGGGCCGCAACGCATCGACGTCGATCTTGCGATACCGGTCGACGTCCAGCAGGCACTTCACGTCGAGCACGTTCAGCTCGCCGCCGCGGCCGAACGCGACGGTGCGCGGGTGCTCGCCGGGCGGCACGCTGTTGTCGAGAAACTCGTAGTGCACCGACATCCCGGAGCGGAGCGCCCAGGTGAAGAACAGATCGGGCATGCCCGCATAGGCCTCGACGTTGTGGGCGAGCGTGTCGTCGACCGCCTTGTAGCGGCCGACTTCCAGGCCGCGCCGCCACGCCCGCTCGACCGTCTCGTGCGGTGGCGTGATCATGAAGAACATGTACACCTCGCGCCCGAAGCGCGTGAGGAGATTGCTGCCCGCGTGCTCCGAGTCGGGTGCGAAGCTGTCGAAGCGGAAGCGGTCGATCAGGAGATGGGGCATCCCGCCGCGCTCGGCCTTGCGCGCCATGTAGCGGTCGAGCTTCTGATCGACGATCGCGAGCTCGTGCGCGGTGAACGCCCCGGCGTACTTGTACGCGTCGCCGAGGCTGCCGTAGTCGAGCAGGTACTTGCGCCAGATGTCCGGGCTGACGACGGCGAAATCGCTCCATTCGACGCCGAGCTCGGACGCGAGGCGGCGCTGCAGCGGCCGCATCGTGCTCTTGCCCGAAGCCGACGCGCCCTTCGTGTTCATCACCACCGGTCGCGCCTGCGCAGGCAGCAGGCGATAGCCCTCGGCTTGCGCCGCCGCTTTAACGAACGGCTCGATGAGGGCGCCGATCGCTTCGGCGCCGTGGTCGTTACACGCGAGGCCGACGGCGATCGGCGCGAGCAGCGACTGGTCGCCCCACATCCGGCCGTGGCGCGCGCGCACCGCCGAGGCGATGCGGGCGAGCGCGCGGCAGGCGGCGCGGCGCAGCGGATCGTCGCCCGATTGCGCCTGCGCAGACCACTCCCGCACGATCCGCTCCTCGCGACTCCAGTCGTCCTCGACGCGGCGCGGCGTGGTCGTCTTGGGTCCGCGCCGGAAGAATCCGCGGATGCCGCCTGTGCCGGACCGGGCCGCGATGACCGCGCCGCCGCTCGCCAGCGCGGCGAGCGCACGCGACAGCTCGGCGTCGATCTGCGTCTCGAGCGCGCGGCGGAGCGCACCGTATGCGGCGACGATCTCGGGCATGTGCGGCTGGATGTGCCGGGTCAGGATCGTGTGGACCATCCGACGGAACTCGATACCGAGGTCCTCCTGCCGGGGGCCGTCGGGCACGGAGAAGTCGGCCGTTACGCGGATCAGCAGCTCGTGGACGACGAGGCGCTCCGGACGAAAGACGACCAGGTCGTCGACGTCGAGCCCCGCGACGTCGGCGAGCTCGTGGACGTGATCGAGCCCGGTGAGGACGTTCTCCGGGCGAAATATCGTGGCGAACGGCAGCAGCGCCCACGGCACATCCGATTGGAGGCCGGGGTGCCAGGCGTCGTAGCGCGCGGTGGTGGCGGGGGCCGCGTCGGTCGTCATGCCGTGCCAGGTGTCATGCCCCGCTGGTTGTCATGCCCACTGGTCTTCGTGCCCCGTTACTCGGCCGCGCGACGCCGCAGCAGCTCGCGCAACGAATCCGGGAGCCCGGCATTCGCCTTCTCCGGCGGGGGTGCGAAGCTCCCGGTCCGGGCCGTCCCCGGCTTCAGATTTACGAGCGTCTCCGCATGCTTCACGGCGCTCGACACGCCGTCGACCACCGGGACGGGGAGCTCGCCCGCGATGCTGCGCGCGAGTCCCGCGAGCGGCGCGCCGCCGAGAATGATCGCGTCGGCGCCGTCCTCCTCGACCACCGCGGTGCACAGCTCCCGCAGCCGCGCGGCATGATCGGACTGCACGGCGCCGATGTCGCGGAGCGGCCGGTCGAGCGAGCGGATGCTCGCGAGACGGCCGATGAGGCCGTTGTGTTCCACGCTTTCGCGGTACCACGCAGTTATTCGCCGCGAGATGGCGACGATCGAGAACCGGTTGCCGAGCAGGCAGGCGCTCGCGAGCGCCGCCTCGGTCATGCCGACGACCGGGACGTCGAGCACTTCGCGGATTCCCGGCACGCCCGGATCGCCGAACGCCGCGATGATCACGGCGTCATGGCCGCGCGCGTGCTCGGCGACGAGCGTGGCGGCGGCGTACGCGCCGATCAGCGCTTCGAACCGCGTCTCGATGTACGCGACGCCGAACGGCGCCGTGAGCATCGTGATCTCGGTCCCCGGCGATGCGGCGCGGCGGGCCTCGTTGCCGATCAGCTCGGAGACGCTCGCAGAGATGTTGGGGTTGATGACCAGCAGGCGCATGGCGATGTCCGCTCAGCTGCGCAGCCACGGGAGCGCGGCGGCGGTGCCGCGGCGCGGCTTCGCCGCCGCGGGCCGCTCGCAGCGCAGGAACCGGCCGCGCCCCTTTGCGGCGCTCACGCCGGGGCGATTCCAGACAACCTCGCCGCGCGAGATGGTGATCGCCGGCCACGCGGCGAGCTCGATCCCCGCGTAGGGCGTGTAATCGACGTTGTGGTGGAGCATCGCGTTGTCGAGCGTGAGGTGCGCCTTGTCGTCCCAGATCACCAGGTCCGCGTCGGCACCGACCGCGATCGTACCCTTGCGCGGATGCAGGCCGTAGATCTTGGCCGGGTTCGTGGCGGTGAGGGCGACGAACCGATTGACGTCGATGCGGCCCTTGAGCACGCCCTCCGAGAAGAGCAGGGCGAGCCGCGTCTCGACGCCGGGGATCCCGTTCGGCACCTTGCTGAACGGCGCCGTCTTGCCGGCAATCAATTTTCCGGTCGGATCGTCGAAGCGAAACGGCGCATGGTCGGAGGAGAACACCTGGAACACGCCGTTTTCAAGCCCGCTCCAGATCGCCTCCTGGTTGGCCTTGTCGCGCGGCGGCGGGCTACAGATGCACTGCGCGCCTTCGAAGCCCTCGCCCTCGAGATGGTCGGCAGTGAGGAAAAGGTACTGCGGGCAGGTCTCGCCGTAGATCCGCAGCCCCTTGCCCTGGGCCCAGCGGATCTGCTCGACCGCCTCGCGGCCGGAGACGTGCACGATCAGGATCGGGATGTCGATGAGCTCGGAGAGTGCGATCGCCCGGTGCGTCGCTTCGCGTTCGACCAGCATCGGGCGCGAGGTCGCGTGGAACTTCGGCGCGGTGTGGCCCGCGGCGAGGAGCTGCTCGGTGAGCCACGCGATGCAGTCCGCGTTCTCGGCGTGGATCATGACCATCGCGCCCTCGCGCCGCGCGACGGCGAGCGTCTCGAGAATCTGGCGGTCGTTCAGCTTCAGGTCGTCGTAGGTCATGTAGATCTTGAACGACGTGCAGCCGACCTCGATCAGCCGCGGCAGCTCTTCCTTCAGCACCCGCTCGGTCGGGTCGGAGACGATGAGGTGGAACGCGTAGTCGATGACGGCCTTGCCTTCGGCGCGTCGGTGGTAGTCGTCGACCGCGGACTGCAACGACTGGCCTTTCAGCTGGCACGCGAACGGGATCACGGTGGTCGTGCCGCCGCAGGCCGCTGACACCGTACCGGTGTGAAAGTCGTCCGCCATCTTCGAGCCGTCGGTCATCGGCTGGTCCAAGTGGCAGTGGCCGTCGACACCGCCGGGCAGCACCCAGCGGCCGGCGGCGTCGATCTCGCGCTCTGCCTTGGGCAAACCGCGCGCGAGTGCCGCGATCGTGCCGTTCTTTACGCCGATGTCGCAGTCGAAGACATCGGCCGCGGTCGCGACGTGCGCGCCACGGACGACCAGGTCGAAATCGCTCATTGCGATGGCTCCTCGAATACCCGACGGGCCTCCTCCTCCAGCATCGGGCCCAGAACTTCGATCTTGCGCGTGCCGTGCGTGAGCACATCGCGGCACGAGAGTATCAGCTCGTCCGCACCCGGACCACCGAGCGCCAGCATCGAGTCGATGCTCAGCGCGTAGACGATCCGGCCGACGCCGGACCAGTAGATCGCGCCGGCGCACATCGGGCAGGGCTCGCCGCTCGCGTACAGCGTCGCCCCGGCGAGCGCCGTCCGGTCGAAGCGCGGCGACACCTCGCGCAGCAGGTTCGTCTCCGCGTGGCCGGTGCAGTCGCGTCCGGTGACTTGCGAATTCTCTGCGGACGCGAGAACTGTCCCGTCTGCGTCGACCAGCACGGCGCCATACGGCTCGTTGCCGTTCGCGCGCGCCGATCGCGAGACCGCTATTGTGGCGCGCAGATGACGAAGATCGTCCGGCCGCACCGCGGGCTACGCCACTTCCCGGAACAGGCGACCCCAGCCGGTGATGCGCTTCGGATCGAGCCCGGCAAGTTTGAGCGACTTCCACACCACCGTCGCAATCGAATCGTAGATCGGAATACCGAGCTCGCGCTCCAGCGCTTCGGCGAACGGCGCGCCCTGGACCCCGGTGCAGAGGACCGTGATCGCGTCCGGCTTCGCCGCCGCCACCTCGCGCGCCATCAAGGCGATCTCTTCGGGCGTCGCCTCGGAGAATGACCAATTGTCCTGCCAGCCCAGATGGCGCTCGGCCGCACACTCGATGCCGGCGCGCGCATAGTTGGCGATGATGCGGGCCTGCACATCGTCCCGGTACGGGGTGACCAGCCCGAACCGCTTCACGCCGGTCAGCCGGAAGATCTCGTTGAGCGCGAGCACCGACGTGCACGCGGGTACGCCGGTCGCCTCGGTGATGCCGCGACAAAGCCGCTCGTCGGTCTCGAAGCCGAGCCAGCTCGCCGAGGTGCCGCTCCAGCCGATCGTGTGGACGCGCGCATCCTTCAGTAGCTCCGCGGCGCGCAGGATCTCGGCGTCGACGAACTGCGCGTTCGCGGCATCGGAGAGCGCGATCTGGGTGACCCGGAAGCGGCCGAAATGCGCGCTCGCCTCCGGGATGCCCGCGAGCATTGCCGTCGTGATCGGCTCGAGACGCGTGTTGGACGACGGCGTGAGGATGCCCAGGAGCCGCCGCTCCGTGGGGCGAAGCGGCTCCGGGCGGCGCCGCAAAGACGAAGAGGTCAACAAACGATGCTCCTCAGCCCGGCAGCACGGATGCAGACTGCGTCCACGGCGTGATCTGGAACGGCAGGTGGTGCGGCTGCTTCGCGTCGTAGATGTCGAACTCGAGTATGAGCTTGGTGTAGTAGCCACCCGGCACTTTTGCGCCGATCTTCTTGTAGTAGTCGCCGGTATACACGACCGCCTGGTACCGGCCGGCCTTGATCGTCTCGGGCGTGAGCAACGGCCCTTCGGGCGGGCGGCCGTCCGCATTCGAGACGACCGACTTCAGCACCTTGGCGGCACTGCCTTCGAGGGCAAGAAAGTCGATGCGGATACCGTTGGCCGGCGTTCCGGTGTAGAGGTCGAGCACGTGCGCGGTCACGCGCCCGCCGGCGGCTTGGGCCTCGGCGGTCTGCGGCGCGGCGGCGAGCGTCGCGGCGGCGAGCGCGGCGCCGGCGACGAGGAAGTCCCGGCGGGAGTTCGTTTCGATGGTCATTGCGGTCTCCAGTGATCGTGATCGGTCGGGCGTGCTCAGCTGCCGCGGTAGGTCATGAAGCCCCACGGCGAGAAGTACAGCGGCACGTGGTAGCGCGAGGTCGCGTCGTAGATCGCGATGCGGATCGGCACGACATCCAGGAACTCCGGCGTGGTCTGCTGGATGCCCGAGCGCCTGTAGTACTCCGCGACGTGGAACACGATCTCGTAGCGACCGACCTTGATGTCGTTCTCGTTCAGCAGGTTCTCGGTCACGCGGCCCTCGTCGTTCGCCCGTACCGACTTGAGCAGCTTGCGGCTGTCGCCCTCGACCGCGTAGAGGTCGATGCGAATGCCGGCCGCCTGCTTGCCCGTGTACGTGTCGAGTGCGTGAGTGGAAAGCTTGGGCGGCAGCTTCTGCGCCTGCGCCGTTGCGGTACCGGCGACGGCGAGCGCGCCAATGGCGAGCCCGGCCTGGATGAACTGCCTGCGGTCCGTTTCCGTGGTCATGTGCAACTCCTGGGGTGAAGGTCCGAATGCGAAACGACGGCGAGCTCGATCTCTGCCTCAGTCGAACGAGACGCGCGGCAGCCAGAGGGCGAGATCGGGCCAGAGATACAGCAGCAGCACGAGCAAGAGCATCATGAACAGGAAGGGCAAGGTGCCGGCGATCACCTCGGTGATCAGGCCTTCCTTGCGGATGCCCTGCACGACGTAGAGATTCATCCCGACGGGTGGCGTGATCAGCGCAAGCTCCGCCATCACGACGAGATAGATGCCGAACCAGACCGGATCGATCTTCAGCGCGATGACGAGCGGCACAACGATCGGGATCGTCCCGATCATCATCGCCAGCGCATCGAGGAAGCAACCGAGGATCAGGTAGAAGATCGTCAGCACGATGATGATCTGACCCTGCGAGGTGCCCAGCTTCGCGACGAACGCCGAGAGCGCCTGCGGTACGCCCATCAGCCCGAGCACGAAGTTGAGGAAGAACGCCGACGCGGCAATCAGCATGATCATCGCGGTGACCGAGACAGTGGTGACGAAGCACTCGTGCAGCATCTTCAGCGACAGCGTCCGGTACGCGGCGCAGATGACGAGCGACATGACGACGCCGAGCGCGGCCGATTCGGTCGGCGTCGCCCAGCCGAGGTAGATGCTGCCCATCACCACGACGAAGATGACGATCGGCGGCACGAGATCGACCAGCCGCCGCAACCGCACGCCGAGTGGCGCCGGCGCCTCGACCGCGCCCGCGAACTCGGGCTTCCACCAGCAGGCGACGACGATGATGAGCATGAAGAGCGCCGTGAGCAGCAGCCCGGGAATCACGCCCGCTGCATACAGGCGCCCCACCGAGGTGTTCGTCATCGCGCCGTAGATGATCATGTTGATCGACGGCGGAATCAGGATGCCGAGGGTCGCGCCGGCGGCGATGGTGCCCAGGACCAGCCGCTGATCGTAGCCCCGGCCCTTGAACGCCGGAATCGCGACCGTGCCGATCGTCGCGGCGGTCGCTACGGACGACCCCGAGACGGCGGCGAACAAAGCGGAGGCGCCGATGTTGGTGTGGAGCAACCCGCCGGGCAACGGATTCAGCCAGTCGGAGAGGGACCGGTACATCCGGTCAGTGAATCCGCCGCGCACCAGTAGCTCGCCGAGCAGGACGAAGAGGGGGATGGCGACCAGAACGAAGTTGTTCGTCGCCCCCCAGTACTGCGTGCCGAACTCCAAGGTCGCCGGCCAGCCGAGGTACAGCATGGCGCCGAGCATGCTGAGCGCGAACATGACGAACGCGACGTGCAGCCCGATCGCCATGAAGACGAGCAGCAGCACGAAGCCGATGCCGGCAATGGTGATGTCGATCATCGTTTGGCCCCCGCTCCGGCCTGCGCGTCCGCCTGCGCCTCGCGCTCGAGCCGGGCGGTGAGCTCCGCCTCGAGCTCATCCTGGGCGGTCATCGGGCCGTACAGCCGGTTGAGTTGCGCCGAGCCGCGCGCATACAGCAGCGCCGCGTGGACGGCGTATGCGACCGCGATGGCGGCGAAGAGCGCGATGCCGAGCAGCCACAGGCTCTGCGGCTGCCAGAGGGGCGTCTGCAGGGGGTTGGTGGCGACGCTCTGGAACTCGATCGACTCCATCAGGACGACGCTGCCGCGCCAGGTCGCGAACAAGGCGAACAACGCCATCGTTGCCATCGCGAGGAGATTGAGGAACCGCTGCAGTCCCGGCGGCATGCGCACGAGGAACACGTCGACCCGCGTATGGCCGCGCATCGCCATGGTGTACGAGGCGCCGACGGTCGCGGTGATCGCGAGGACGTAGCCGCCGATGTCGTCGATGCCGTGGAACGAGAACGCGAAGAGCTTGCGGCCGAGGATCTCGACCGTGATCGCGGCCGAGAGCACGAGCACTCCCCAGCCGCACGCGATTGCGGCCCAGCGCGCGACCGGTTCCACGACCTTGCTGATCGGATTGTCCATGCGTCCTCCCGCAGGCTTGGACGCGGGTGGGGCCGATCTGCCCCGCCCGCGGGCGCTTCCCTTCAGTCGATCTTGTAGCCGCGGGTCTTGCCGACGGTCCCGTTCCAGGTCGCGCTGCACTTCGGATCGACTTTGTTGCAAGTCTGCTTCCAGAGCGGCAGCACAGCCGCGGTCACCGCCGACTTGATCTTGTTCGAGTCCTCGGGCGTGACGTTGACGAGCTGCATCTTGAACTTCACGCCTTCCTTGCAGGGCTCCTTGCCGACGTTGCAGTTGACCGCGTCGTCGTTGACGCGCTCCGCGAGGTCCCACATCTGGTCTTCCATCTTCTTGAACGCCGCGGCGATCTTCTGCTGCTGCTCCGGGGAGAACTTCTTCCAGTAGTTGAGATTCATGAAGTGGCCTTGGACCGAGCCCGAGACCGAGAGCGGCAGGAAGTGGGTAGTGACCTCGGGCCACTTGCCGGTGTTGCCGGAGGTCGGCGAGGTCACGCCGCAGTCGGCGACGCCGCGCTGGAGCGACGTGTAGACCTCCGAGAACTGCAGCGTGATCGGCGTGCCGCCGAGGTACTGGATCAGCGCCGCCATCGAGGGGGTGAAGCTGCGGACCTTGAGCCCCTTGATGTCGTCCACGCCCTTGATCGGTTTGTTGCAGTAGAACACCTGGGGTCCGAACGGCCAGAGCGTCATCACCTTCGCGTTGAAGCGAGCCTGCAGGCGTTGGTCGAACACCTCGCGGTAGGCGTCGACCGCCTTGCGCAAGTCCTTCATGTTGGTCGAAACGCCGATCAGGTCGATGCCCTCGAAGAACGGGTCGTCGCGCGAGGCCATCCCGATTTGCACGCTCATCACATCGAACGTTCCCGACCGCAGCAGCCGCAGCGCGTCGGCGGCCTGGACGTTCACCACGTCCATCGGGTTGTAGTTGATGTTGAGCGGAATGTCGGTGAGCTTCGGCAGCGCGATGAAGAACGGCTTCTCGATCGAGTCGACGTGCTTGGTGTTGGACGAGAAGTTGCCGGCGACCCGCATGGCGGTCGGAGCCTGGGCATGTGCAGCTGCAATCGGGGCCGCGGCGAGCGCTGCGGCGGTGATGACGGCGAGTCCTTTCATTGGAGCCTCCTGTTGCGGGATTGGGTGCGCATCGCTACTGGAGCCAGCGCGTGAATCCGACCTCGCGCGCCGCGGTTTTCAGGTACATCTGGCGGTAGTACGGTTCGAGGCGGCGCGCCTCCGATTCGGCGCGCGCGAACGTGCCGTGCGCCGAATCGGCCAGCGCGCGCGCCTCGGCGCGCAGCGCCTTCTCGTCGACCGTGGTCACGCGGCCGTCCCGGAAGACGACGCGCCCCTCGACGATCGTGTAACGCACCGAGCTGCCGTCCTCGCAGAAAACGAGCTGGCGGCGGAGGTCGTTGAGCGGCGTGAACGCGTGCGTATCGAGATCGACCAGCGCGATGTCCGCGCGGAAGCCTGGCGCGAGCTGGCCTAGCCGGTCGGCGCGGCGCAGCGCGCGGGCGCCGCCGCGCGTTAGCGCGGCGAGCATCTCGGGCGCCGCGGGCCAGTCGCGGTACTCGGGCCGCGCGACGGTCTGGAGAAGTGCCGCGGTCTTCGCGACGAACCACATGTTGGCGGTGTCGTCGGTGTTCATCTCGTCGCTGCCGAGGCAGATCGGCACGCCCGCCGCGCGCAGCGCGTAGTAGGGCATTACGCCGCTGCCGAGGCGCAGGTTGCACACCGGGTTGTGGGCGATGGTGCACCGGGCCGCGGCGAGGAGCTCGATGTCGCGTTCGTCGAGCCAGATCGCATGGATCACCATCATCCGCTCGTCGAGGAGGCCGAGGTCGTGGACATAACGCACGAGCGACTTGCCGTACTTCACCTCGCCGAGCACCCGCTGCAACTTGGTCTCGAGAACGTGGACGTTGAAGGGCAGATCGTGCGCGCCGCGATAGCGCGGCCAGGCCCGCGAAGTACTCCTCGGAGACGCGTTGGGGTGCGGAGCACGAGACCGCCGCGGCGAGACGCCCGCCGGCGGCGCCGTGCCAGCGCTCGATCAGGTGCGCGTAGAGCGCGAGCAGCTCTTCGGCCGATTGTCGCGGCGCGCGCTCCATGGCGCGCCGCTCAGTCTCCGGGAGCAGCTCGGCGAGGAAGGGGTACTTCTCGTACTCCACGACGTTCGGCTGGTCGATCGCGACGGTCGCGCGGATCCCGACGTCCTCGTAGGCGCGCATGATCGCGTCGACCGACTCGGGGGTCGCCACCGGCACGTGGTAGGCGTCGTCGTGCACCGCGGTGATGCCGCGCCGGAGCATCTCCATCGCGCCGATCAGGGTGCGGACGTAGGCGAGCCGGCTCTCGTCGCCCGAGGCGGCGAGCGGCGGCACCTCGTAGAGCATGAAGAGCTCGAGCGGCAGCCCGGGCAGCATGCCCTTCATGAGGTTGCCGGGCGAGTGGAAGTGCGCATTGATCAGGCCCGGCATCGCGAGCAGGCCGTCGGCCTCGATCACGCGGTCGGCCGGACGCGGCCATTCGCGGCCCGCGTCGGGACCGATCGCCTTGATCTCACCGGCCTCGATCACGATGTCGGCACGCGGCCATTCGCGGTCGGCGTCGTCGAGCGCGAGCACGCGGGCGTTGCGGATGACGAGCGAGCCGGTCATGTCGGTCAGAGATCGAAGAGGCGGCCCCACCGCCGCCCCGGCCGGGGGTCGACGCCACATAGCTTCAGCGCCTTCCAGACCGGGAGCACCGTGGAGTCGTAGATCGGGATCCCGAGCTCGGCCTCGAGCGCCGGCACCACCGGCGCCGCCGGGAAGTTGGTGCAGAACGTCACGATCGCCGCGGGCTTCGAGCGCGCAACCTCGCGCAGCATCGCCGCGATCGCGTCAGCCGGGACCGATGCGAACGAGAGGTTGTCCTTGAGCCCGCTGTGCGCCTGGGCCGTGCAGCGGTAGCCGGCGCGCTCGAAGCACGCAATCGTTTTTTCCTGGTACTTCGTTTCGTAGGGCGTGACGAGCGCGTACTCCCGCACGTCGGTCGCCTTGAACACCTCGTCGAGCGCCAAGGTCGAGGTGGTGGCGGGCACGCCGGTCCCGGTCGTGATGCGGCGGCAGAGCTCGAGGTCGAGCGTGAAATCGATGCTGCCGCCCTTGCTGCCGTTCCACACGATGACATTCGGCTTCGCGTGCGCGAGAAGCCGCGCGGCAGTGAGCATGCTGTCGAAGTCGTAGCCGTCCGGGAACGGATCGCGCTCGCCGTGCACCGGCGTGCGGGAAAAATGCGGCGACACCTCGGGGAAGTCCGCCAGCACCGCGAGGGTCACGCGCTCGACCACGGTGTTGCCGGACGGGGTGATCGTGCCGACGAAGTACCGGTGCGCCGCGAGCGCGGCGGCCGGGTCGGAACGAGCGGGGACCTCCGGCTTCACGCGGTCAGTACCCGAGCATCCGCGGCACGGTCAGCACCAGCGGCGGGAAGAACATGCACGCGAACAGCAGGCCATACATGATCGCGATGAACGGCCACACGTGCTTCGTCAGCTCGCCGAGCTTCAGGCCGGTCAGCCCGCACAGCACGAACAGCACCACGCCCACCGGCGGGGTGAGCATGCCGATGACGAGGTTGAAAACGAACAGGAAGCCGAAGTGAAGCGGGTCGACGCCGTACTTGAGCGCAATCGGGTGCAGCAGCGGCACCAGCATGATGTACGCCGCGTTGGACTCGAGGAACATACCCACGACAAACAGCACCGCGGCGACCAGCAGCAGATAGACGATCGGGCTCGAGGTCAGCGCCTGCATCAGCGCGGAGAGCTTCTGCGGCAAGAGGTCCAGCGTCAGCATGTACGTCACGACCGACGCGAACGCGATCATCGCGCCGACCACCGCGGAGACGATCGCGGTGTGGACCGCTGCCTTGGGCAGATCGCCGAGCGTGAGCTTGCGGGTGACGAAGAAGCCCACCGCGAGCGCGTACACGACCGCGATCGCCGAGCCCTCGGTGGCGGTGAACGCGCCGCCGACGATCCCGCCGATCACGACGACCGGCATCAGAAAGATGATGATCGAGCGCTTGAGCTCATGGAAGATGCGGCTGAACGAGAACGAGTCGCCGGTGAACGGATACTTGCGCTTGATGGCGATGAACGAGCATGCGGCCATCATCAGCGTGACGAGGATGAGCCCCGGGACGACGCCCGCCATGAACATGCCGCCGACCGACACGGTCGGGCCGGCCATGAAGGCGTACACGATCATCGCGCCCGAAGGCGGGATGATCGGCCCGAGGTTCGCGGCCGCGGCCACCACCGCGGAGGAGAATCCGACGCCGTAGACCTTCCGCAGCGACGGGATCATTGTGCTGCCGAGCGCGCTCGCGTCGGCCACCGCCGCGCCGGACACGGTCGAGAGCCCGAGGCCGGCGAGCATGGTGACGTGCGCCAGCCCGCCGCGGACGCGGCCGACGACCGCGTTCGCGAGATCGATGATGCGCTCCATCATGCCGGCCTTGAGCATGAGTTCGCCGGCGAGGATGAAGAACGGGATCGACATGAGCGGAAACGCGTTCACCGCGTTCATCATCCGCGTGGGCAGCAGGTTGAAATCGACGTCGCTCGCGACCAGGCCCACCACCGCGGCCGTACCGAGCGCGAAGGCGAGCGGCATGCCGAGCAGCGCGATGCCGAGAAACACGAGGATGATGAGCAGGCTCATCAGGCGAGTTCCTTCGCGATCTCCTCGTCCGCCTTGGGCTTGCCGGTCAGGGCGATCCAGAGCAGGTGGAGGGCCGAGTGCCCGCAGCCGAGCGCGAGCGCGAGGATGAACAGCCCAGCGCTGGCGTTGACCGAGGCCATCTGCTCGTCCCACTGGTCCCACGTGATCCACGCGGCTTCGTAGCAGACCAGCGCCATGAGGGCCGCGCTGGCGAGCGCGACGGCGCGGCCGAGCACGTCCTGGACGCGCGGCGGAAATCGGGCCGTCAGCATCTCGATCCCGATGTGGACGCCGAGCTTGATGCCGAGCGGGATGGCGAGAAAGATCGACCACACGAACATCAGGCGCGAGATCTCGTCCGACCAGCCGACCGAGCTGTTGAGCGCATAGCGCATGAACACTTGCACGGATACGACCACGACCATCACCGTGACCAGACCGACGATGGTCCACGCCGCGGCGAAATCCAGCGCGGCGAGGGCCAGCGCATACGGGCGGCGCCAGCCGGCTGCGGCGACCGGATTGAACGACAGCTCAACCGACATCTCCTCTCCTTGCGTGTGAGACTGGAGGACCGCGCCTCCCGGTTGTTCCCCCGGCGTGCGGCCGAGGAAGCGGATTCGCTTGTGCTCCGCCGTCGGTCAGCCGCCGGCCTTCTTGGTTTCCGCGAGCACCTGGTCCACGAGCGGGGCGCCAACGCGCTTCTTGATGTCGTCGACGACGCCCGCGGTCGCCTTGCGCATCGCCTCGCGTTCGGCCGCCGGCATGGCGTCGTACTGCATGCCTTTCTTCTGCAGCTCGGCCAGCGCATCCGCGTCGGCCTTGACCGCGGCGGCGCGCTGCGAGGCGATTGCGTTCTTCATCGCCGTCCGGATCGTCTTCTGCACGTCGGGCGGGAGCGAGTCGAACTTCTTCTTGTTCGCGACCACCGCGATGAAGTCGAAGAAGTGGGCGGTGTTCGAGACGTACTTCTGCACCTCGAAGAAGCGGCTCGCGAGAATCAGGTTGTACGGGTTCTCGTGCCCGTCGATCACCTTTTGCTCCATCGCCGAATACACCTCGCGGATGTCCATCGCCACCGGATTCGCGCCAAGCGCGCGGAACGTCGCGAGATGGGTCTCGTTCGGCTGCAGCCGGATCTTCAGGCCCTTGAGGTCGGCCATGGTCTTGATCGGGCGCTGGCTGTTGGTCACCTGGCGCGGGCCGAGCTCCATGAACCCCAGCGACACGAAACCCTTGTCGTTCATGCGCTTCTCGATCGCCTCGCCGATCGGGCCGTCCATGACCTTGTAGGCCACTTCGCGGTTCGGGAAGAGGAACGGGAGGCTCACCGCCTCGAGCTCGGGCACCGTGCGGGAGAGGAACGCCATGCCGACCCAGGTCATCGCGATCGTGCCGGCGCGCGTCTGGCTCACGTTCTCCTGCGCGCCGCCGAGCTGCATGTTGTCGAACACCTCGATGACGACTTTGCCCTGGGTGGCCTGCTCGACCTCCTTCTTGAACTGCTGGATCGCGATGCTGGAGGAGTGGTCGGGAACGAAGTTGCCGGCGATGCGGAGCTTTTCCTGCGCGAGCGCAGTGCTGGCGACGGTCCCTGCAACGATCACTCCGGCGAGAGTCCAGGCAAGTCGGGCAGTCATGAGGCAGTCCCCTTCAAAAAAGGTGCGCCGGCTGGCGCGCCGAAATAGTGCACGAAGTCGGCACCATATTGCATCCAATCTTCCGTATCATTGACCGCCGTCAATGATACGGACTGCGGTGCGCCGTAAAAAGTTGCATCGTAGCAGGGGGTTGGCGTGGCTATTGGACTGCTTGACTGTGTACAATGCGTGCACCAAGTTATTGCACGAAATTGCCGCGGCGCACCGATGCAAGGCCTAGAGGGCGAATGACGATGTCGACCAAGACCTTACGCATGCACGCTGACGGGGCCGATCGCCCGATCGGGGTGCGCGCACGCGGCGCGAAGCGGCCCAAACCGATCTCCGTCATCCAGATCCACGAGCGCATCGTCACGGCGATCAGCGAACGCCGGCTGCTGCCCGGGACGCAGCTCGTCGAGGAGAAGCTCGCCGCGGTGTTCGGCGTGAGCCGCACCAAGATCCGGCAGGCGATCGCGCGTCTCGCGCACGACGGGATCGTGACCGTCTTCCACAACCGGGGTGCGTTCGTGTCCAGTCCGTCGGTGGCGGAGGCGCGCGAGGTGTTCGAGGCGCGCCGGCTGATCGAGCCGTGGCTGATCCGGCAGCTCGCGGCCAGCGCCACCCCGGCGCAGGTCGCGAAGCTGCGCGCGCACGTGACGCTCGAGTCGGAGGCGCGCGCGGCGAACGACCGCCGCTCGATCATCCGGCTCTCGGGCGATTTCCACCAGCTGATCGCGGAAATGGTCGGCAATTCGCTCATCGTGCGCACCATGCGCGAGCTGGAGTCGCTCACCTGCCTCGTGATCATCCTGTACGACTCGCCGCTCGTGCCCGCGTGCCCGTACCACGAGCACAGCGACCTGATCGACGCGATCGAGCGCCACGACGCCGACGAAGCGGCGCAACGGATGATCGAGCATCTCAATCACGTCGAGGCCGCGCTCGACCTCAATCGCGACGGCGAGCGCGAAGTCGACCTCGAAGCGGCGTTTGCCTAAAGGGGTACCGGCCATGCGCATCCTCGTCCTCAACGCCAACACCTCCGATGTCGTCACCGAGAAGGTCGCTGCCGCCGCGCGCGCGAGCGCCTCGCCGGGCACCGAGATCGTCGCCGTCACCGGGACGTTCGGCGGACGGGTGATCGGGACTCGCGCCGAGCACGCGATCGGCGAGCACTCGACCATCGCGCTCGTGGCGCGGCACGCACCCGGATGCGACGCGGTCGTCATCGGTGTGTCCTACGACACCGGCCTGCGCGGTGCGCGCGAGCTGCTCGACATCCCCGTGGTCGGGATGACCGAAGCGGGGCTCCTCACCGCCTGCATGCTCGGCGGCTCGATCGGGATCGTGACCTTCGGTCGGCGCGTGCTGCCCTTGTACAAGGAGCTGGTGACGAGCTACGGCCTTGCCTCGCGCATTGCGGGCTGGCGCGTCCTCGAGAGCACGGCCGCGTACGGCCCCGGCGCGCATCCCGAACTCGATCGCGAGATCGTCGCGGCCGCAGGCGATCTGATCGAGCGCGACGGCGCGGAAGTGATCCTGGTCACCGGGGCGGTGATGGCCGGCGTGCCGGCGCGGCTGCAGAAGGACGTGCCGGTGCCGATGGTCGACTGCCTGGTGTGCGGGGTCCGCCAGGCGGAGGTCCTCGCGGCGCTGCGCTTCCCGAAGCCCCGAGCCGGCAGCTACGCCACGCCGGGCGGCCGCGAGCTGGTCGACGTGGAGCCGGCGATCGCACGCTCGTTCGGCAAGGCGGGGAAGTGATCACGCGCACGAACGGGCGGCTGCGCTCGCACGGCCGCTACGACTATTCCCCGATCGTCGGCCGCGCGCGGTTCGACTGGCCCGGCGGAAAGCGGCTCGCGGTTTACGTCGCGCTCAACCTTGAGCACTACGCCTTCGGGGAAGGGCTCGTTGAGGAGCTGGTGCCGGGCATGCCGCAACCCGACGTGCTCAACCACTCGTGGCGCGAGTACGGCAACCGCGTCGGCGGATGGCGCCTCGCCCGGCTGTTCGGCGAAGTGGATCTGCCCGCGACGGTGCTGGTCAACTCCGACCTCTATGCACATTGTCCGGAGCTCGTGGCCGCGTTTCGCGCGCGCGGGGACGAGATCGCCGCGCACGGGCGGAGCAACTCCGAGCGCCAGAGCGACCTCGACGAGGCCGCCGAACGCGGGCTGATCGGCGAGGCCACCGAGACGATCACGCGCCACGAAGGTCGCCGCCCGGCGGGCTGGCTCGGCCCGTGGATCGCCGAGACCACCGTGACGCCCGATCTGCTGCGCGAGGCTGGCTACACCTATGTCCTGGACTGGTGCGCCGACGACCAGCCGGTCTGGATCTCGACGCGGGCCGGACGCCTCCTCGCGGTCCCGTACCCGCAGGAGTTGAACGACTCGAGCGCGATCGTCGGGCGTCGGGTCGGTGCCGACGCGTTCGCGAACATGATCGTCGACCAGTTCGACGAGATGCTCGAGCAGTCGGCCGACGCACCGCTCGTCATGGGCATCGCGCTGCACTCATACGTGGTCGGCCAGCCGTTCCGGCTCCGCCACCTGCGCCGCGCACTGCGGCACATCGCGGGCCGACGCGAGACGGTCTGGATCACGACCGCGGGCGCAATCGCCGCCCACTTTTCCGCCACTCGCGGCTGACGCCTAGCTCGCATCGACGAGCTCCCGAGCGAAGCGGTTGTGCCGCTCGAGCAGCGGCTCGAGCTCGAGCGCCGTGAGCCGGCCATCGCGCACGACGACGCGTCCGTTGATCACGCTCAGCGACACGCGCGCCGGCGCGCAGAACACGAGTGCCGCGACCGGGTCGTGCCACGCGCCCGCAAAGCCGGGCGTGTTCAGATCGAATGCGACGATGTCCGCCGCCATGTCCGGCGCGATGCACCCGACGTCGTCGCGTCCGAGCACGCCCGCTCCACTGCGCGTGGCGAGTGCCAGCGCCTCGCGCGCCGAAAGTGCCGCGGGTCCGAAGCCGACGCGCTGGAGCAGCAGCGCCTGGCGCGCTTCGCCGAGCAGGTCGGCGCCGTCGTTCGACGCGCTCCCGTCGACGCCGAGCCCGACCTTCACGCCGGCGTCGAGCATCGCCCGCACCGGCGCGATCCCCGAGGCGAGCCGCATGTTGGAGCAGGGGCAATGCGCGACGCCGGTGCCGGTGCGCGCAAACAGCGCGATCCCGGGCGCGTCGAGCCGGACGCAGTGGGCGTGCCAGACATGGTTGCCGACCCAGCCCAGATCCTCGGCGTACTCGGCCGGCGTCATTCCGAAGTGCTCGCGGCTGTAGGCGATGTCGCTCACGTTCTCCGCGAGGTGCGTGTGCAGGCCGACGCCGTAGCTCGCGGCGAGCGCGGCCGATTCGCGCATCAGCTCGCGGCTCACCGAGAAAGGCGAGCAAGGCGCGAGCGCGATGCGCAGCATCGCGAAGCGGTCGCGCTCGTGAAAGGTTTCGATCACGCGGCGGGAGTCGCGCAGGATCGCGTCTTCCCGCTCGACCACGGCGTCCGGCGGCAGCCCGCCCGCGCTCTCGCCGACGCTCATGCTGCCGCGCGTGGCGTGGAAGCGCATGCCGATCTCGGCCGCCGCGCCAATCGTGTCGTCGAGCCGGCAGCCGTTCGGGTAGATGTAGAGGTGATCGCTCGACGTAGTGCATCCGGACAGGATGAGCTCGGCCATCGCGGTGAGCGTCGAGGTGCGGACCATGTCGGGCGTGAGGCGCGCCCAGATCGGGTAGAGCGTCTTCAGCCAGCCGAAGAGCTCCGCGTCCTGCGCGGCCGGCACCGCGCGGGTGAGGCTCTGGTACATGTGGTGATGCGTGTTGACGAACCCCGGCAGCACCACGTGGCCGCGCAGGTCGAGCACCTCGTCCGCTTCGGCCGGCAGTGCGGCGGTCGGCCCGACCTGCTCGATGCGGTTCCCGCGGATAAGCACCGCGCCGTCGGCGATCTCGCGGCGCGCGTCGTCCATCGTGAAAAGGACGTGCGCATGCCGGAGCAGAAGCGTCTGCATCGTCACCGGCGTCCGGAGCGGATCAGCCCGCCTCGGCGTGCGCCGCGGCCGCCTTCGCTTCGGCCTCCGCCTGCGCGCGCGACTTGTACCCGTTGAAGTAGAGGTTGAGCACCACCGCCGCGATCGAGGCGAGCAGGATGCCGCTGTGCAGGAGCGGCGCGAGCGCCTTCGGCATGTGCTGGAAGAAATTGCCGGCCACGAGCGGGATCATGCCGAAGCCGATCGAGATGGCGATGATGTACGGGTTCGCCGGGCTCGACTTGTAGTCCACCGAAGCGAGGATGCGGATGCCGGTTGCGGCGACCATCCCGAACATCACGATCCCCGCGCCGCCGAGCACGAACTGCGGCACGGAGGCCACGACGTGGCCCATCTTCGGGAACAGGCCGAACGCGAGCAGGATGAGACCGCCCGCCACGCACACCCAGCGACTGCGCACGCCGGTCACCCCGACCAGCCCCACGTTCTGCGAGAACGAGGTGTAGGGGAAGGTGTTGAAGATCCCTCCGATCAGCGTTCCGAGGCCGTCGGTGCGCAGGCCGCGCGTGAGGTCGTCCTGCGAGATCTTCTTGTCGGTCAGCTCGCCGAGCGCGAGGAACATCCCGGTCGACTCGATCATGACGACGATCATCACGAGCGTCATGGTGAGGATCGCAAATCCGTCGAACTGCGGCACCCCGAACTGGAAGGGCTTGATGATCGCGAACCAGCTTGCCTCCTCGAGGCCGGCGAAGCTGACCTTCCCGGCCCCGAGCGCGATGACGAAGCCGATGATGATCCCCAGGAGGACGGCGATGTTGCCGAGGAATCCGCGGAAGAACTTCACGATCAGCAGGATCGAAACCAGCACGACCAGCGCGACGCCGAGGTGGAACGGGTCGCCGTAGTTCGGTGCGGCCGGGTTCGGGCTGCCCGCTGCCCAGTTGATGCCGACGCGCATCAGCGTGATCCCGATCACCGCGATGATCGTGCCGGTGACGACCGGCGGGAACAGGGGGAGCATGCGGCTGACCAGCGGCGCGATCAGGATGCCGATGATCCCGGCGCCGATGACCGAGCCGTAGATGAGCAACAGGCCCGCGGTGCCGCCGCCGGCCGCCGCGCCCATCGCGAGCATCGGGCCGACGGACGCGAACGTCACCCCCATCATCACGGGGAGCCGGATGCCGAACTTCCAGACGCCGAGCGCCTGGATCAGGGTCACGACGCCGCAGGCGAACAGGTCGGCGTTGATGAGCAGGGCAACCTGGTCCTTCGGCAGCTTCAGCGCGCCGCCGAGGATCAGGGGCACGGCCACGGCGCCCGCGTACATCACCAGCACGTGCTGCAGGCCGAGTACAAAGAGCTTGCCGGTCGGAAGCACCTCGTCGACCGGATGCACGTTCCGCACTACGGCGTCGTTCGGCGTTGCCATGACGGCCTCCTTCTACTCTGCGCGACGCAGGGTGCGCCGCTTCCCCTTATTCATCGCCGCGGCGCGCTACTTGAGCGGCGCGCCCTCGGCAAGCCACTTGCCGAGCAGCGCGCGTTCGTCGTCGGTCATCTTGGTGAGGTTGCCGATCGGCATCGTCTGCGTGGCGATCGTCTGCTGGTGGATGCGCGGTGCCGCGGCTTTGATCTGCTCCGGCGTGTCGAAGGTCAGGCCGCCGGGCGGTTGCTGGAACCCCGGAAAGGTCGGCTTGGCCGCGTGGCACACGGCGCAACGCTCGGCGATGATCGGCCGCACTGCGTCGAAGCTCACGCCGGCTGCGGCCGGCGCCGCGCTGCGCGGTGCCGGCGCGATCGCCACCGCGACGCCCAGCAGGAGCGCCACCGCGGCGGCCGGCAGCGCGACCAGGTTCTTGCCGACATGCCGCAGCACGAAGTACTGCCGGATGAGTGCGCCCGAGAGCATGAAGACGGCGAGGATCGCCCAGCCGTACTTGTTGCCGTACGTCATCGGGTAGTGGTTGCTGATCATGATGAGCAGCACCGGCAGCGTGAAGTAGGTGTTGTGGACGCTGCGTTGCTTGCCGACGATGCCGGGCTTCGGGTCGGGCTCGCGGCCGGCGCGGATGTCGGCCACCATCTGCTTCTGCCCCGGAATGATCTGGAAGAAGACGTTCCACACCATGATCGTTCCGATCAGGGCGCCGACGTGGACGTAGGCGGCGCGTCCGCCGAACACCTGGCCGTAGCCCCACGCCGCCGCGACCAGCAGGACGTACACGATGATCGAGAGCGCGAGCTCGTGGCTGATCGCTTTGCAGAGGGCGTCGTAGATCACCCAGCCGATCACCAGCGAGCCGGCCGAGATCGCGATCGCCGCCGGTACGGACAGGTCCATCACCGACCGGTCGATGAGATAGGCATTCGCGCCGTACCAGTAGATGATCGCGAGGAGCCCCATCCCCGACAGCCAGGTGGTGTACGCCTCCCACTTGGACCAGTGCAGGTGCTCGCTCAGCGGTTCGCCCTTCGGGCCGACCAGGAACTTCTGGCTCTGATAGAAGCCCCCGCCGTGCACCGCCCAGAGCTCGCCGAACACGCCGCGCTTCGCGTCCGCGGGGTTCTTCGGCGGCGCTAGCGACATGTCCAGCATGACGAAGTAGAGGGAAGCGCCGATCCAGGCGACGCCGGCGATGAAATGCAGCCAGCGGATGCCGAGGTTCAGCCAGTCGACGATGTAGTTATCCATCGCCTTCTCCTAGGCACTCACGAGATCGATCTGGAATGGGGGATCTACAAGGGAGTCTGCCCCTTTGTTCGAACGGGTCAGCCAGCGGATGCCGAGGTTCAGCCAGTCGACGATGTCGCTTTCCATGTCCCCATCCTGATCCGGCCTGTTCTTGTGGACGCGGTCGTGCTTAGGCGAGCGCAACTTCGATGGCGTCGCCATCGCGCACCGAGGCGAGCGCGCGCGGATCGCCCTCGATCTTGCCGAGCACGTTCACGCGCGTGACCAGCCGGCACTCGTTGCCGCGCGACACCGGGGTCGGGCCGTAGGGCAGGGCGAGCGAGCGGCCCTGCACCCAGAAGCAGACCGTGCCGGGATCGACGACTTCGCGCGCGTCGCGCTCGAGCTCGACATCGGCGCCGAGCGTGAAGTAGACCTCCTCGCCCCAGGTGTTGGCGCGCGACGTCGCGGGCAGCGCCGCTGCCACGGCTTTGGCGGTCGGCGTGTCCGCGAGCTGCGCGATCAGCTCGCCCTTGGGCCACTTGATCCGGATCCGGGTCACGTCCTCACCTGCCTGTGCGTATCAGGATCGCACGGAAGTCGTTCACGTTCGTCCGCGTCGGGCCGGTCGTGACGAGATCGCCGACCGCCGCGAAGAATCCGAAGCCGTCGTTCGCGGCCAGACATTGCTTCGCGCTGATCTGCAGCGCTGCGGCGCGCGCGAGGCTGTCGGGACCGAGAAGCGCGCCGGCGTTGTCCTCCGATCCGTCGATGCCGTCGGTGTCGGCGGCGATCGCGGCGATTCCCGGGTGACCGTCCAGCGCGACCGCGAGCGCCAGCAGGAACTCGGCGTTGCGGCCGCCGCGGCCGTTGCCGCGCACCGTCACCGTGGTCTCGCCTCCGGAGATGAGCACGCACGGCGGCGCGGCGATCGATCCCGCCTGCGCGCCGTAGCGCGCGGCCTGGCGCGCAATGCCGGCGTGCACCGCCGCCACGTCGCGCGCTTCCCCCTCGATCGAGTCGCCGAGGATCACCGGCGCGACGCCTGCCGCGCGCGCGACGTCTGCGCCGGCGCGCAGCGCATCCTGGGCCGTGGCGAGCATGACCACCTCGCCCTGCGCGAGTCGCGGGTCGCCCGGCTTGGGCGACTCGTCGCGCGCGGCGCGCAGGTGCTCCAGGACCCCGCGCGGCTCGGTGATGTCGTACTTCGCGAGCACCGCGAGCGCGTCCGCGAACGTCGTCGGGTCGGGCACGGTCGGCCCGGACGCGATCACCGACGGATCGTCGCCCGGCACGTCGGAGATCAGCAGCGTCACGACCTTCGCCGGCGCGCAGGCCGCGGCGAGCCGTCCGCCCTTGATCGCCGAGAGGTGCTTGCGCACGCAGTTCATCTCGCCGATGTTCGCGCCCGACCTGAGGAGCGCCTTGTTGACCGCCTGTTTGTCCTCGAGGGTGAGGCCCTCGGCCGGCGCGGCGAGGAGGGCCGACCCGCCGCCGGAGACGAGACAGAGGACGAGGTCGTCCCGAGTGAGCCCGCGAACGGCCTCGAGGATCCGGCTCGCCGCGCGTCGGCCGGCCGCGTCGGGGACGGGATGGGCGGCCTCGACAACTTCGATCCGTTGGCACGGCGCGCCGTGGCCGTACCGGGTCACGACCAGGCCGGAGAGCGGCCCGCGCCAGTGCGCCTCCACCGCCTGCGCCATCGCGGCCGCAGCCTTTCCGGCACCGACGACGACGGTGCGGCCGCGCGGCGGCGCAGGCAGGCGCGGCGGCACGCACCGCGCGGGCGACACGGCCTCGACCGCGGCGCGAAACATCGCGAGCAGCAGCTCGCGGTCGTTCGCAGGCATGCGGCGCGCCGCCTAGCCGAGTTCCTCGTGGCCGCTCTTCTGGCCGATCTCGAAGTTCGCGAGCTGCTCGAGCGCCTTCACCGTGGCCGAGTGATCCCACCCGCTGCCGCCGCGCGAGGCGCAGGCGTTCATGAGCTGCTGGGTGATCGCCGTGAGCGGGAGGCTCATCTGGAGGCTGCGCGCGCCCGTGAGCGCGATCGAGAGGTCCTTGAGGTGCAGCTCGATGCGGAAGCCCGGGTCGAACGAACGCTTGACCATGCGCTCTCCGTGGACTTCGAGGATGCGCGAGTTCGCGAAGCCGCCCATCAGCGCTTGCCGCACCTTCGCCGGATCGGCGCCCGCCTTGGCGGCGAAGAGCAGCGCCTCGCCGACGATCGCGATCGTGCCGCCGACGATGATCTGGTTCGCCACCTTGCAGGTCTGGCCGTCGCCGTTGCCGCCCACGAGCGTGATGTTCTTGCCCATCAGCTGGAACAGCGGCTTCACCTTCTCGAAGGTGGCGTCGGCACCGCCGACCATGATCGTGAGGCTCGCCTGCTTGGCCCCGACCTCGCCCCCGGACACCGGCGCATCCAGGTACTCGCAGCCGAGCTGGTTGATGCGCTTCGCGAACTCCTTGGTCGCGATCGGCGAGATCGAGCTCATGTCGACGACGATCTTGCCCTTCGAGAGGCCTTTTGCCACGCCGAGGTCGCCGAAGAGCGCGCTGTCGACGTGCGGCGTGTCGGGAACCATCGTGATGATCACGTCGGCTTTCTCGGCCGCCTCCTTCGCGCTCTTCGCGGCCTTGCCGCCGGCCTCGACCAGTGCGGGCGGCACCGGCTTTATGTCGGAGAGCCACACCTCGTGGCCGCCCTTGATCAAATGGCCCGCCATCGGCGCGCCCATGATGCCCAGCCCGATGAATCCGATCTTCATGCTCGTCTCCTTGTCAGAGAAACTGCGTCATCCCGGTTGCGCGTAACCTTGGCGGCGCCCGCATTTCAGGCCGCGAGCTGGTCGAGGAACTCCTCCGGCTCCTCGACGTCGAGGGTCTCCTCGAACTCGGTGATCTTGTCGATCTCCGGTCCCATCGCGATGTCGGTCACGCGCTCGGTGATCACCTCCACCACCACCGGCACCCGGAGCGTCTTCGCCTGCGTGCGTGCGGCCTGGAGCGACTCCTGGATCTTCTCCGGATCGAAGACGCGGATCGCCTTGCAGCCCATGCCTTCGGCGACCTTGACGAAGTCGACGCCGTACTCGCCGAGCTCCGCCGAGTTGATGTTCTTGAACGACAGCTGCACTTCGTAGTCCATCTTGTAGCCTTTCTGCGCCTGGCGGATGAGCCCGAGGTACGAGTTGTTGATCAGCACGAACACCAGCGGCACGTTGAACTGCGCGCCGACCGCGAGCTCCTCGATCAGGAACTGGAAGTCGTAGTCGCCGCCGATCCCGACGACTTCCTTCGTCGGGTCGGCGAGCTTCACGCCGATCGCCGCGGGGATGATCCAGCCGAGCGGGCCGGCCTGGCCGCAGATGATGTAGTTGCGCGGCTTGAAGACCTTCTGGAACTGGCCCGAGGCGATCTGGCCGAGGCCGATCGAGCTGACGAAGCACGTGGTGTCGCGATCGAAGGCCTGGTTGATCTCGTGGAACACGCGCTGCGGCTTGATCGGGGTGTTCTTGAAGTCGGTGCGCCGGAGCATCGTGCGCTTGCGCTTCTGCACCTCCGCGACCCAGCGGGTGCGGTCGGTGAGCAGCTTCCCCTTCTTCCGCTCGCGCGCCACCTCGACGAAGAGCTCGAGCGCCGCCTTCGCATCCGACACGATGCCGAGGTCGGGGCCGAACACGCGACCGATCTGCATCGGCTCGACGTCGACGTGCACGAACTTGCGGCCCCGGGTATAGACCTCGACCGAGCCGGTGTGGCGGTTCGCCCAGCGGTTGCCGAGGCCCAGCACGAAATCGCTTTTCAGGAACGTCGGCGTTGCCGTAACGGTGCTGCGTCTGCAGCCCGACCATGCCGGCCATCAGCGGATGGTCGTCGGGGATCGCGCCCCAGCCCATCAGCGTCGGCACCACCGGGGTGTTCGTGAGCTCGGCGAGCTCGACCAGGAGGTCGCACGCGTCGGCGTTGATCACGCCGCCGCCGGCCACGATCAACGGGCGCTTCGATTCGGCGAGGAGATCGAGCGCCGCCTCGATCTGCCTGCGCTGCGCGCGCGGCTTGTAGACCTCGAGCGGCACGTCGAACCAGGGGTTGTACTCGATCAGCTCCCGCTGTACGTCCAGCGGCAGGTCGATCAGCACCGGGCCGGGGCGGCCGGAACGCATGATGCGGAACGCCTCGCGGAACGCCCATGGCACCTGGGCCGCCTCGAGCACGGTCACCGCCCACTTGGTGACGGGGCGCGCGATCGCGGCGATGTCGATCGCCTGGAAGTCCTCCTTGTGCAGCTTCGCCCTGGGCGCCTGGCCGGTGATGCACAGGATCGGAATCGAGTCGGCCATCGCGGAGTAGAGGCACGTGATCATGTCCGTCCCCGCCGGCCCTGACGTCCCGATGTTCACGCCGATGCGTCCCGCGCTTGTTCCAACGCGTGCGCGGGTGTAGCCCTCGGCCATGTGCCCGCCGCCCTCTTCGTGGCGCACCAGGACATGCTTGATCTTCGTGTGCCGCATCGCGTCGTAGAGCGGCAGGATCGCGGCCCCGGGAATGCCGAAGACCAGTTCGACGCCCTCGTTTTCCATCACGCGGACTGCGGCTTCTGCGGCGGTCATCTTGGGCATGCAAGGCCTCCTGGACTATTCCGGATTATGAAATACAAGAGCGAATAATGAAACGGTACGCGAACTCCGAGAAACGTGTCAAGAAATTGCGCGCGATTCCGGCATGCGGAAAACGGCGCCGCGACGGGTGCGCCGCTCGGCGATCATGCGCCCCCGGCCGGAGCGAAGCTAGAGATCGATGACGAGGTCCGCGCGGAAGCCGGTCGGCTCGTCCCGATAGCCGCGCGGATTGCAGACGACGCGCGTGCCGGCGACGCGGTAGTCGCTCGCCGCGTGAGTGTGGCCGTGGATCCACAGCGAAGCGCGCCCGACGAGTGGCTCGAGCAGGCTGGCAAACCCCGGGTTCAGCGGGTGACCCGCGAACTTCGGCGCGATGCTGCGCGGATGGGGAAGGAAGTGCGTCACCACCACGGTGGCGTCGGCGAATGAAACGGCGAGCCGCTCCGCCAGCCACGCCCGGTGCGCGCGATGCAGCGCGAGCCAGTCGCCCGGTGCGAAGGTGCGCGCGCCGAACGCGATGATGTGGAAGTCGGGCGCGATGCGGCGTATCGCCTCGATCGCGGCATCGCGCCCGGCCGCACCGTTGAGCTCGAAGTCGGTCCAGAGGGTGCAGCCGAGGAAGCGCACACCGCCGATCAGGGTCTCCCCGCAATCGAGCACCTGGACGTTCGAGCCCTCGGCGGCGGCACGCAACGCCGCGGCGGTCGCGTGAAACTCGGCGTCGAAAGACTCGTGGTTGCCGGCGACGTAGAGGACCGGCTGCCTGAAAGTGCGCTGCGCCCATTCGACGCCGGCGGCCCCGTTGTGGATGTCGCCGGCCAGCACGACGACGTCCGCCTCCACAGCCGGTGGATCGAACGGCGCCGCTTCCAGGTGCAGGTCCGACAGGACGCGAATTCGCATATCAGCGGCGCTGCGCGTGCCCGGCCTCTCCTGCGCTGACCATCGTCAGGGCATGCGGCGCAAGTGCGGGCACTCGTGCCACCGCGCTGGGAGTATCAGCGCTTCTTGCGCTTCAAATTGGCCGCAATGCGCATCCGCAGCGCATTCAGCTTGATGAAGCCGCCCGCGTCGGCCTGGTTGTAGGCACCGTAATCCTCTTCGAAGGTGACGATCGCCGGGTCGAACAGCGAATCGGTCTTCGACTCGCGGCCGACGGTCATGACGGTGCCTTTGTAGAGCTTCAGGCGCACCGAGCCGTTCACCGTCTGCTGCGACGTGTCCATCAGACTCTGCAGCAGGCGCCGCTCCGGGCTGAACCAGTACCCGCTATACACGAGCCGCGCATAGCGCGGCATCAGGTCGTCCTTCAGCGCGAGGACCTCGCGGTCAAGGGTGATCGACTCCATTGCGCGGTGCGCCTTTAGCATGATCGTGCCGCCGGGCGTCTCGTAGCAACCGCGCGACTTCATCCCGACGTACCGGTTTTCGACCATGTCGAGCCGGCCGATGCCGTGCTTGCCGCCCAGCTTGTTCAGCCTCGCGAGCACCGTGGCCGGCGTCATGCGCACGCCGTCGAGCGCGACGATGTCGCCCTTCTCGTAGCGGAGCTCGACGTACTCGGGCCGGTTCGGCGCCTTCTCCGGGCTCACCGTGATGCGCCACATCGACTCTTCGGGCTCGAAGTTCGGGTCCTCGAGAATGCCCCCCTCATAGGAGATGTGGAGCAGGTTCGCGTCCATCGAGTAGGGCGCGCCCCCCTTGCGCTTCTTGAAGTCGACCGGGATGCCGTGCTTGTCGGCGTAGCGGAGCAGCTTCTCGCGCGAGGTCAGGTCCCATTCGCGCCAGGGCGCGATGATCTTGACGTTCGGCATCAGGGCATACGCGCCGAGCTCGAAGCGGACCTGGTCGTTCCCCTTGCCGGTCGCGCCGTGCGAGATCGCGTCAGCGCCGGTCTTGCGCGCGGCCTCCACGAGGTGCTTGGCGATGAGAGGCCGGGCGATCGAGGTGCCAAGGAGGTACTCGCCCTCGTACACCGCGTTGGCACGGAACATCGGGAAGACGAAGTCGCGGACGAACTCCTCTTTCAAGTCTTCGATGAAGATCTGCTTCACGCCGAACATCTTCGCTTTCTTGCGCGCGGGCTCGAGCTCCTCGCCCTGGCCGATGTCGGCGGTGAACGTGACGACCTCGCATCCGTACACGTCCTGAAGCCACTTGAGGATGACGGAGGTGTCGAGCCCGCCGGAGTAGGCGAGGACCACCTTCTTGACCTTGGGGTGCGCTCTCTTCTTCATCTGTCTCGGGATTCCCGGATCCGAAATGGCGTCCGCTACGGGCTGACCCGCCCGAGCAGCAGGTACTCGATGAGCGCTTTCTGGGCGTGCAGCCGGTTCTCCGCCTCGTCCCAGACCACGCTCTGCGGGCCGTCGATGACCGCTGCGGCGACTTCCTCGCCGCGATGCGCCGGCAGGCAGTGCATGAAGAGCGCGTCCGGCTTGGCGTTGCGCATCAGCTTCGCGTCGACCTGCCAGTTCGCGAACGCCTTCCGGCGCTGCTCGGCCTCGGCCTCGAAGCCCATGCTCGTCCAGACGTCGGTCGTGACCAGGTCCGCGCCCCGCGCCGCGTCCATCGGGTCCGCGAACGCCTCGTGATAGCCGGTGCCGGTCACGCCGGCGCGCGCCGGCACGACTTCATAGCCGGGCGGAGTCGAGACGTGCAGCTTGAAATCGAGCGCCTGCGCCGCCTGCAGCCAGGTGTAGCACACGTTGTTCGAGTCGCCGATCCAGGCCACGGTCCGGCCGCGAATCGAGCCGCGATGCTCGATGAAGGTGTAGATGTCGGCGAGGATCTGGCACGGGTGGTACTCGTCGGTCAGACCGTTGATCACCGGCACGCGCGAGTGGCGCGCGAACCGCTCGACGATGTCCTGCTCGAAGGTGCGGATCATGACGATGTCGCACATGCGGGAGATGACCTGCGCGGCGTCCTCGACCGGCTCGCCGCGCCCCATCTGCGAGTCGCGCGTCGACAGGAAGATCGCC
Organism: uncultured beta proteobacterium; assembly: GCA_963747775.1. Lineage (GTDB taxonomy): Bacteria > Pseudomonadota > Gammaproteobacteria > Burkholderiales > SG8-39 > JAGVSZ01. The sequence goes on along the minus strand of CAVVGT010000004.1, from coordinate 178,181 downwards.
GCGCCCCCGAGCTGGTGCATGCCGGCCTCGAACGACAGGCGCGTCCGCGTGGACTGCTTCTCGAAGATCATCACCAGCGTGCGGTCGACGAGCGGCCAGTACTGCTCGTAGCGCTTGAACTTCGCCTTGATCCAGCGCGTGCGCTCGAAGACGTGCTCGAGCTCCTCGCGCGCGAGGTCCCTGAACTGCAGGAAGTGCTGCGGGTTCGCCACGCGGATGGTGCGCCTCAGGCGCCCTTGCCGAGGAACTGCCGGACCAGCGCGGCGAGCGTCGCGACGAGCTCGCGCGCCTCGGCCTCCCGGATCACGAGCGGCGGGAGGAGCCGGACCACGCGGTCCGCCGTGACGTTGATCAGGAGCCCAGCCTCGAGCGCGCGCTTCACCAGATCGCCGCACGGCCGGTCGAGCTCGATGCCGATCATCAGCCCCATGCCGCGAATCTCGACCACCCCCGCGACGCCGGCGAGGGCGTCCCGGAAGCCCGAGCGGATGAGCTCGCCGATCCGCGCGGCGTTCTCGAGCAGCTTCTCGTCCTCCATCGCCGCGAGCGTCGCGAGCCCGGCGGCGCACGCGAGCGGTCCGCCGCCGAACGTGGAGCCGTGGCTGCCGGGCTTGAACACGCCGCGCGCACGGGCGGCCGCCACGCAGGCTCCGATCGGCACGCCCGAGCCGAGCCCCTTGGCGAGCGTGATCACGTCGGGCCGGATGCCCGCGTGCTGGAAGCCGAACCACTTCCCGGTGCGCCCGATGCCGCTTTGCACCTCGTCGATCATGAGCAGCCACTGCTTGTCGTCGCAGATGCGGCGCAGGGCGCGCATGTAGTCTCCGCTCGCCACGTTGATCCCGCCTTCGCCCTGCAGCACCTCCACCAGCACCGCGACGATGTTCGGATTGGCGTCGGCGGCCTGCCGTACCGCGTGCTCGTCGGCGAAGGGCACGCGCACGAAGCCGGGGACGAGCGGTTCGAAGCCGGCCTGCGCTTTGCGGCTCCCCGTAGCCGAAAGCGTCGCGAGCGTGCGGCCGTGCCAGGCGTGCTCCATTACGACGATTGCGGCGTTCGGGATGCCGTTGTGGTGGGCGTAGTAGCGCGCGAGCTTGATCGCGCACTCGTTCGCCTCCGCGCCGGAGCTGCAGAAGAACGCCTCGTCCATCCCCGCGAGCGCGCAGAGGCGATCGGCGAGCTCGCTCTGCGTGCGGATCTCGTAGAGGTTGGAGGTGTGGATGACGCGGGCGGCCTGCTCTGCGATCGTCCGTACGAGCTTCGGGTGGGCGTGTCCGAGCCCGGACACGGCGATGCCGGCGAGCGCGTCGAGATAGCGCTTGCCGGACTCGTCCCACAGCCACACGCCCTCGCCGCGCGCGAACGACACCGGCAGCCGGGCGTAAGTGTTCATGAGGTGAGAGGACATGGCGGACGGTACCGGACGATGGCCCCGACAAAAGCAAACGGCGGCTCACGCCGCCGGAAGACTAAGTGATGGCGATGTTAGCACGGTGGCCTCGCCCGTAACGCATCCGGCCACAGAGGGGGATACATCCCCCATGCTCCCCCGAGCTTGCCGCCGATGGAACGGCTGCTAAACCTTGGCTTGCCGAGGCCCCTTTTGCAGCGTGTCTCTAGCGATCGTTAGGCGACCGTAGAATGCGCACCCATGACGCGGCTTGCGGTGTTCAATCAGAAGGGAGGCGTGGGAAAGACCACCACCACGCTGAACCTCGCCGCGGCGGTCGCGCGGCGGGGCTTGCGGCCGCTCCTGGTCGACCTCGACGCGCAGGCGCACCTCTCGCAGATCCTCGCGCCGGCGGAGTCGTCCGCGGACAGCGTGTTCGCGTACTACAACGAGGCCAAGCCGCTGCGCAGCCTCGCGCGGCCGGTCGTGCTCGCCTGCGGGGAACCGCGCGGCGACCTCATCCCAGCTCACTCGGAGCTGATGAAGGTCGATTCGCTGTTCGGCAAGGGGCCGCGCGTCCTGTACCGCCTCAGGGAGGGCCTGGACGAGTACGTGCCCGAGGACGCTGCGCGCGGAGTCTTCATCGACTGCTGCCCGATGCTCGGCATGCTCTCGCTCTCGGGCGTGTTCGCGGCCGACGGGGTGCTGGTGCCGATCTCGGCCGACTTTCTCGCGCTGAAGGGCACGCTCGCGCTCGAGCACACGCTCAAGGCGCTGGAGCACGTCCTCAAGCGGCGGGTCGAGCGGCGCTACGTGCTTACGCGCTTCGACTCGCGGCGCAAGATGGCGCACGAGATCGCGGCCACGCTGCGGGAGCGGTTCGGCGCGGAGCTGTGCGAAACGCGCATCGCGGAGAGCGTTGCGCTCGCCGAGAGCCCGTTCCACCGCAAGGACATCTTCGCCCACGACGAGAAGAGCCGCGGGGCGCGCGACTACGAAGCGCTGCTGGAGGAACTGCTGGCCTCGGGTTTTCTCGAGGTCTGACGGACGGGTGAAAGGCGGTTTCCCGACGCTCCGCGCGTGCTTGACTTAGGGGTCAGCGGAAGGTGGTCCCCCAAAATTCAACGACCTGCTTATGCGCGCGCCGGCTGCCGCGCGCTACTTCGTGGCGAGTGAAATGACTTCGTCGAAGGGGGCGGGGTCGCGCTTCGCCGTCACATTTAGCGACCGGCATTCAAGAACCTGGCAGTGCGGGTACATCTGGAACAGCTTGCGCTGTGCGTCGGACTCCTCGCGCCCGTGGATGGTGAGGTTTTCGACCACCATTCCCGTTCGGGTCCGGATCCGGAAGGCGTACTTGCTGGTATTGAGCGCGAAGATCATTCCCGTCCCCGATCAGACACTTAGGGTGTAGATAACACAGTTCATTGAGCAAGGCAACGCAACAGCCTCACCCGCCGGAACTTTCTGACGTTGGTGCGGCGGTGGCCAGTCCCCACCGCCGGACAAGGGGACGGACGGGAATCAGCCGATTTTCTTGAGCCCGCGCTCCTCCCCGGAGCGCAGCACCCGGAGGCAGGGCAGGTAGCCGTCGTAGAGCACGCCGTGCAGCTCCATGCGCTTCTGCGAGCGCAGCAGGCCGACGAGGAAGTCGAGCACTTCGGCGGTGATCATCTGGCCGGGAACGAGCACTGGGATGCCGGGCGGGTACGGTGTGATCTGGTCGGCGCACACCCGGTCCAGGAGCGCGCGGTTGGGGTTCTCCTTGTCGTCCAGCAGCGCCACCGCCTCGCCGCCGCAGTAGTAGGCATCTCGCGGCAGGTACTTCAGGCGCGTGAACTCGGGGATCTCGGGGAACTGATAGAGGCGCCGCGGGGCGCGGCCCTCGCGGGCGATGCGCATCAGCGCATCGTAGAGGCGCGAGACCTTGCTGCGCGTCGTCCCGATCGTGAGCAGCAGGCTCAGCGTATTGAACGTGGACTTCTCGACCTGGATGTTGAAGCGGGTGAAGAGCTCGCGCTGCAGGTCCTCGACGGTGTAGCCGCAGCTCGAGATGTCGACCGTCACCTTGGTCGGGTCGAGCAGGATGCCGTCGTGCTTCACCTCGTCGGGCAGCAGCTCCTCGAGCTCGAGCACGCGGAACACGCCGGTCGAGTTGATCTGGGTGCGCAGCTCGGCCGCCAGCGCGAGTGTCCGGGAGAGCAGCTTGTAGCCCTCCATCACCATCTGCTTCCGCGCCACGTCGAGGCTCGCGATCATCGCGTATTGCGGCGACGTCGACGTGTGCATGTTGAAGTTCTCGCGGAAGATGTGCTCGTTGAACTCCGGGTCGTTGACGTGAATCATGCTCGCCTGCGAGAAGGCGCTCATCACCTTGTGGGTCGACTGGGTCGCGTAGTCGGCGCCCGCCTCGAGCGCCGTCGGGCGGAACGCGGGATGAAAGCGCGCGAACCCGAACCACGCCTCGTCGATGATCACGCGGATGCCGGCTTCGTGGCAGCGCTCGATGATCGGCTTCAGGTCGTAGCGGAATCCGTCGTAGGTGCACGAGGTCAGGATCAACGCCTCGGCGTCTGCGTGCTCGTCGATCGCCTGTAGGATCGTCTTCTTCGGCACCGGCCCGTAGATGCCGTACTTCCGATTGACCGACGAATTGAGATACACCGGGTGCGCACCCGAGAGCACCACGCCGTGGTGCACCGACTTGTGGCAGTTGCGGTCCAGCAAGAGCTTCTCGCCCGGGGCGAGGATGGTCTGGAAGATGACCTTGTTCGCGGTCGAGGTGCCGTTCGTGGCGAAAAACGTCCGCCGCGCGCCGAACGCCTTCGCCGCCACCGCCTGCGACTCGGCGATCACGCCCTTCGGCTCCATCAGCGAGTCGAGCATCGGCACCGAGACCGAGAGGTCGGCGTCGAAGATGTGCTCGCCCATGAACTCGTAGAAGTCGTTGATCCACGGGCTGCCGCGCAGGCTCTCGCCGGAGGAGTGCCCCGGCGTGTGCCACGGGTCCTTCGCCATCCAGACGTAGTTCTTGAGCTGATCGTAGAACGGCGTGCGCGCGCGCTCCTGGATCTGCGCGTTCAGGATGCGGTACATGCCACGGTAGTCACGCTCCTCGCGGTAGAAGTAGCCGTCGACCGCCTCGGCGAACAGCGTGTCCACCACCTCGTCCTCGGTCTCCTGCGCGATCAGGATGTAGACGTCGAGCTCGGGGCGCAGACGAGTGATCCGCTGCACGAGCTCCAGTGCCGACATCTGGAGCTTGCGCGACTTGCCCCCGTTCAGGGTGTAGAGCTTGTCGTCGACGATGAGTGCCTGCAGGTCGCCGTCCTGCTCGATCGCAGCGAGCGCCTCGCGCGCCGTGGCGACGCCGGCGAAGACGATGCCGAGGGCATTGTCGAGCGAGCGCGCCGCCGCGTTGAGTCCCTTGACGAACTCGCGCAGGACGAGCGGCTCGTCGTTGATGACGAGAATGCGGCTGACCGGCTTGCGCATCGGATCCGGCGTCGGGGAAAGCCGCTGCTACGCGACCCGAGGCCGTGGGGCCCGCGCGCCGGCGGGCGGGCGGTTCGGTCGGCTCAGGCCAGGGCCCTGATCTGCGCGGCGAGCCGGCTCTTGTGCCGCGCGGCCTTGTTCTTGTGGATGATGCGCTTGTCGGCGATGCGGTCGACGATGGCGGTCGACGCCTGGAGCGTCTTGGTCGCGGCGGCCTTGTCGCCGGCGGCGATCGCCTTCTTCACGTTCTTGATCGCGGTGCGGAGCGTGGACTTGAGCGCGGCGTTGTGCTTGCGGCGCTGCTCGGACTGACGGGCGCGCTTGCGGGCTTGAGTGGTGTTGGCCATGGGAGCCGGGGAGGGGAAAAGGCGCGGATTGTAGGCGAGGGCGTGGTTTTGCGCAAGGCGGAACAAGGGTTTAGCGCCGCTCCCGCCCCACGCTCGCCCGCCGCGGGCCCGTGCTGGCCCGCGCTGGGCCCGAATTGGGCCTGGATCCCGCCCCTATAATGCGCCGCGCCCCGAGCCGGGCGCGAAATCGTCACCACGACTCCCCTTCGAACGCGCGCCCCCGCATGAACCTCCTCAAGGCGATGGCCACCGTCAGCGGCATGACGCTGATCTCGCGGGTCCTCGGCTTCGTGCGCGACGCCGTCATCGCGCGAACCTTCGGCGCTGGGCTCGAGACCGACGCTTTCTTCGTCGCCTTCCGCATTCCGAACCTGCTGCGACGCCTGTTCGCCGAGGGCGCGTTCTCGCAGGCGTTCGTGCCCATTCTCGCCGAGTACCGGACGCGGAACGGCGCCGCCGAGACCAAGCTGTTGACCGATCGCGTCGCGACCCTGCTCGCGCTCGCGCTCCTCGTCACCGCCGCGTTCGGTATCGCGATCGCGCCATTGATCGTCTACGTCAGCGCTCCGGGTTTCGCGGCGTCCACGGAGAAGTTCGACCTGACGGTCGCGCTGCTGCGCGTCACCTTCCCGTACATCCTGTTCATCTCGCTCGTCGCGCTGGCGGCCGGGATCCTCAACACCTGGAGCCGGTTCGCGGTGCCGGCGTTCACGCCGACGCTCTTGAACGTCGCGTTCATTGTGGGGGCGCTCTTCTTCGCGCCGTACTTCGATCCGCCGGTGATGGTGCTCGCGTGGGCGGTGCTCGCCGGGGGCGTGCTGCAGCTCGCGCTGCAGGTGCCTTACCTCGCGCGTCTCGGAATGCTGCCGCACCCGCGGCTCGCGCTCGCCGACCCGGGGGTGCGGCGCATCCTGATCCTGATGGGCCCGGCGGTGATCGGCGTTTCGGTGGGGCAGATCAGCCTGCTTCTCAACACGATCTTCGCTTCGTTCCTGCAGACCGGGAGCGTGTCGTGGCTCTATTATGCCGACCGGTTGATGGAGTTCCCGACCGGGCTGCTTGGCGTCGCGCTCGGGACGATCCTCCTGCCGAGCCTCGCGAAGTTCCACTCCGAGTCGGCGCGCGAGGAGTACTCCAAGCTGCTCGACTGGGGGCTGCGCCTCACGTTCCTGCTCGCGGCGCCGGCGGCTGCCGCGCTCGCGGTGCTCGCCACGCCGCTGATCGCAACGCTGTTCCTGTACGGCCGGTTCGACGCGACCGACCTGGCGATGACCCGGCAGGCGCTCATCGCTTACAGCGTCGGGCTCCTGGGACTGATCCTGGTGAAGGTGCTCGCGCCGGCCTTCTACGCGCGCCAGAATATCCGGACGCCGGTCAAGATAGCGCTCGTCACGCTCGCGGCGACACAGGTTATGAACGCGGCGTTCATCGTCCCGCTCAAGCACGCCGGGCTGGCGCTGGCGATCGCGCTCGGGGCTTGCCTGAATGCAACGCTGCTCTACCGCGGTCTGCGTGGCCGCCAGATCTTCGCGCCCCAGGCCGGATGGAGGACATTTCTTGCGAAGGTCTCAGCCGCGACCGTGTTGATGGCGATCGCCCTGTGGGTCGCGACAGGCCCCGCGGCCTGGTGGACGGCCGCTTCCCTGCCCCTGCGTGCCGCCGCGCTCACCGGCCTGGTGGCGCTGGGTGCGCTGGTGTACTTTGGCTGCCTATGGGCTTTCGGTTTCCGTCCGCGCGACTTTGCGCGGCATAGCGCGTGAGTGCGAATCTGGAACGTTTCGCCGAGCTCGTGAGCCGCGAGCAGTTCGGGCTCGCCGAGGCGTGCCTGCTGATCGCGCAGGACGAGTACCCCGGCCTCGATGTCGCCGGCTGCATCGCCCAGCTCGACGCCATGGCGTCAACGGTCCGCGGCCGCCTCGCGGCCGACGCCTTTCCCGAGCAGAAGGTCGCCGCGATCAGCCGTCACCTGTTCGGCGAGCTCGGCTTCATCGGCAACGTCGAGGCCTACTACGACCCCCGCAACAGCTACCTGAACCAAGTGCTCGAGCGGCGCGTCGGCATCCCGATCACGCTCTCAATCGTGTACCTCGAGGTCGCACGCCGCGTGGGACTGGCGGCGCAGGGCGTCGCGTTTCCGGGGCACTTCATGGTGAAGGTGCGCCTGAAGAGCGGCGCACTCGTGCTCGACCCCTTCGGCGGCGGGCTGCCGCAGTCCGAGCAGGCGCTGCGCACGCGGCTCGAGCAGGCCTTGCCGAAGGGTCGCGGCGGGCGGGTGGATCCCGATCCGTACCTGGAGCCGGCAACCCCGCGCGAGATCGTCGCCCGCGTGCTGCGCAACTTGAAGGCAATCTACCTGCAGCGCGGCGCGCTCGAGCCGGCGCTCGCCGTGATGCACCGGCTGCTGCTCGTCGTGCCGGAGTCGCCCGAGGAGTTGCGCGATCGCGGACTCGTGTACGCGCGGCTCGATTGCTTCCGACCCGCCGCTGCCGACCTGCAGAACTACCTGCGACGGCGTCCCGATGCTCCCGACGCCGGCGACATACACGCACGTCTCGCGGAACTGAAGGTTGCGAGCGCGCGGCTGAACTAAGGAAACCTGCAAGAGAGGCCACAGCCCTCTTGCGACGCCCCGAATCCGGGCAAGACTCCGCTCCGAGCGGCGTCTCGCACGCGTAATCGAACCGTCTTTGCGTTGCGCCGCCGCATCCGCACGGCAGCGGCGTGAAATCGCTAAAATTCAACGCTTTTCCGCAGCACGGCACCGTCATGCTCCTCACGCGCGGCCTCGGGCGCAAGCTCGCCGTCACCCGCGGCCTCGCGCCGCGCGGGACGGATACGGTCGCACTAGCCCCGGTCGCACTAACCATCGGCAACTTCGACGGTGTGCACAATGGGCACCAAGCCATGCTCGCGCGCCTGGTCGCGGCCGCGCGCGCACGCGGTCTTTCGGCCACCGTGCTCACCTTCGAGCCGCATCCGCGCGAGTTCTTCGCGCCCCAATCGGCGCCCACCCGGCTCACGAACCTGCGGGAGAAACTCGAGTTGCTCGCGGCGCACGGCGTCGACCGGGTTCACGTCCAGCGCTTCTCGGCTGCGTTTGCGGCGCTGTCGCCGGAGGCTTTCGTCGAGCGAATGCTCGTTGGCGCGCTCGGTGCCCGCTGGGTGCTGGTCGGCGATGACTTCCGCTTCGGCGCGAAGCGCGCGGGTGACTTCGCGTTCCTCGCCGACGCGGCGCGACGCCACGGGTTCGACCTGGAGGCGATGCCGACCGTGTCCGACGGCGGCGTGCGCGTCTCGAGCTCGGCGGTGCGCGAGGCGCTGGCGCGCGGCGACCTGAGCCGTGCGCGGACGCTGCTCGGGCGCGCCTACAGCATCAGCGGCCGCGTCGTGCACGGCGACAAGCTCGGTCGCGCCCTGGGCTTCGCCACCGCCAACGTCCAGCTCAAGCACAACCGCCCGCCGCTCAGCGGGATCTTCGCGGTGCGCGTGCACGGCATCGACGCGACCCCGCGACCGGGTGTCGCGAGCCTCGGCGTCCGGCCGACGGTGCATGCGGGCGGGAAACCGGTGCTCGAGGTGCATCTGTTCGATTTCACCGACGACCTCTACGGCGCGCACCTGCGCGTGGAGTTCCTCGCCAAGCTGCGCGACGAGGAGAAATACGCCGACCTCGACACGCTCAAGGCGCAGATCACCCGAGACTGCGCCGCCGCCCGCGACGTCCTGAAAGCGCTCGAGCGCGCATGAACAAGGGCCAAGGAGGGCTTCGGCCCCTTCTCTTCCCGGCCCGCCCCCGGTAAATCCCCCAATCCAGCTTTCGATCAAACGATGCCCGATTACAAGAACACGCTGAATCTGCTCGACACGCCGTTCCCCATGCGCGGCGACCTCGCCAAGCGCGAGCCCGGCTGGGTGAAGGAGTGGCAGGACACCGGGCTCTACCGGCGCCTGCGCGAAGCGTGCAAGGGGCGCCCGCGGTTCGTGCTTCACGACGGCCCGCCCTACGCGAACGGCGCCATCCACATCGGCACTGCGGTCAACAAGATCCTCAAGGACATGGTGGTCAAGTCGCGCACGCTGGCGGGCTTCGACGCGCCGTACGTGCCGGGCTGGGACTGCCACGGCATGCCGATCGAGGTGCAGATCGAGAAAAAGCACGGCAAGAACATCCCTGCAGAGCAGACCCAGCGGCTCTCGCGCGCGTATGCGACCGAGCAGATCGCGCAGCAGAAGGCCGACTTCCGGCGGCTCGGCGTCATCGGCGACTGGGACAATCCGTACCTCACGATGGCCTACGGAAACGAGGCCGACGAGATCCGCACCCTGGGCAGCCTCCTCGAGAAGGGATACGTGTACCGGGGACTGAAGCCGGTCAACTGGTGTTTCGACTGCGGGTCGGCGCTCGCCGAAGCGGAGGTCGAGTACGAGGACCGCGAGGACGCGGCAATCGACGTCGGCTTCCCGTTCGGCGACGGGGTGAAGATCGCGAAGGCGTTCGGCCTCGGCAAGCTCGACGACAAACCGGGCTGGGCGGTGATTTGGACCACGACGCCCTGGACGATTCCCGCGAACCAGGCGCTGAACGTTCACCCGGGGCTCGACTACAACCTCGTCGACACGCCGCGCGGCTACGTGATTGTCGCCGCCGACCTCCAGGAGGCGTGCCTGAAGCGATTCGCGCTCGCCGGAACGACGGTGGCGACGACCAAAGGCGCGGCGCTGGAGAACCTCGTGTTCCGGCATCCGTTCTACGACCGCGCGTCGCCGGTGTACCTCGGCGAGTACGTCACGCTCGAACAGGGCACGGGCGTCGTGCACAGCGCGCCCGCGTACGGCGTGGAAGACTTCGAGTCGTGCCGCCGCTACGGGATGAAGGACGACGAGATTCTCGTGCCGGTGATGGGCGACGGGCACTACGCGCCGAGCCTGCCGTTCTTCGGCGGGAAACTCATCTGGAAAGCGAACGCGGAGATCGTGGCGAAGATCCGCGAGGTCGGGGCGCTTTTCAGCTACGCCGATCACGTGCACAGCTACATGCACTGCTGGCGCCACAAGACGCCGGTGATCCTGCGTGCCACGACCCAGTGGTTCGCCGGCATGGACGACGTGCCCGGATTCGGCGGGAAGAAGCCCCGGGAGACCCTGCGCACGACGGCGCTCCGGGGTATCGACGCGACGAAGTTCTACCCGGGCTGGGGACAGGCCCGGCTGCACGGGATGATCGCCAACCGGCCCGACTGGACGCTTTCGCGCCAGCGTCAATGGGGCGTGCCGATGCCGTTCTTCATCCACCGCGAGACCGGCGCGCTGCATCCGCGCACGCTCGAGCTGGTGGAGGCGGTGGCGAGGCTCGTCGAGCAGGGCGGCATCGAGGCGTGGCAGCGCGTAGAGGCGGAGGACCTGCTCGGCGCGGACGCCGCCCGGTACGAGAAGGTGAAGGACACGCTCGACGTCTGGTTCGACTCCGGTTCGACGCACCAGACCGTGATGGGCGGGCCGGACGGGCGCGAGCGCCGCGCCGGCTCGCACTACGCCGACACGGCGTTCCCCGCCGATCTCTACCTCGAGGGTTCCGATCAGCACCGCGGCTGGTTCCATTCTTCCCTGTTGGTTTCGTGCATGCTGAACGGTGCGCCGCCCTACAAGGGCCTGCTCACGCACGGGTTCGTCGTGGACGGCGAAGGTCGAAAGATGTCGAAGTCCCTCGGCAACGTCATCGCGCCGCAGCAGGTATCGGGCTCGCTCGGTGCGGAGATTCTGCGGTTGTGGGTCGGCGCCACCGACTACTCCGGCGAGCTCTTCATCTCGAACGAGATCCTGAAGCGCGTCGTCGAGAGCTACCGGCGCATCCGCAACACGCTGCGCTTCCTGCTCGCCAACCTGTCGGATTTCGACCCCGTGCGCGATGTGCTGCCGGCGGCCGAATGGATCGAGGTCGACCGGTACGCCGTGGCGCTGGCCGCACGATTCCAGGACGATCTGGCCGCGCATTACGGCCGCTACGAGTTCCACCTCGTGACGCAGAAGCTGCAGGCGTTCTGCTCCGAGGACCTGGGTGCGTTCTACCTCGACGTGCTCAAGGACCGGCTCTACACCTGCCGCGCGGACTCCGCACCGCGGCGCTCCGCGCAGAACGCGCTGTGGCACATCACCACGAGCCTGCTCGGGCTGATGGCGCCGATCCTGTCGTTCACTGCCGAGGAGGCGTGGCGCGTGATCCGCGGAAAGGCGGACGATAGCGTGTTCTTCCACACCTGGCACGCGTTTCCGCCGGTTGACGACGCCGCCGGCCTGCTCGCGCGATGGTCGGCGATCCGGGCCGCGAAGGCCGAGGTGCAGAAGGAGCTCGAGACATTGCGCGTCGCGGGGAAGATCGGCGCGTCGCTCGCGGCCGAGGTCGAAGTGCGCGCGGCGGGCGAGCGTTTTGCGGCGCTTTCCGCGCTCGGCGACGACCTGCGGTTCGCGCTGCTCACGTCGGAGGCGACGGTCACGCGGGCCGCATCGGACGCGGACCAGGCCGTCGTCGCGATCCCGAGCACGCACGCGAAGTGCGAGCGGTGCTGGCACTACCGCGCGGATGTCGGCGCCCACGCCGCGCATCCGGGGCTCTGCGGCCGCTGCGTGTCCAACCTCGAGGGCGCCGGCGAGACGCGGCGGTTCGCATGAGCCCGCCGGGCCGCCCCAAGGGCGAATCCTTGGCGCGCAGCGTTAAGGTGGTCGGATGACCCGCGACGCCGCCGCAGGCGTGCGGCAGCTCGCGCCCTGGCTTCTCGTCGCGGCGGTGGTAGCGGTGCTGGATCAGACGACCAAGGCGGTCATTCAGGGCGCCCTGCAGCCCGGTGCGCGCATCGAGGTGCTGCCGTTCCTCGACCTCGTGCTCGTGTTCAACACCGGCGCTGCGTTCAGCTTCCTCGCCGGCGCCGGCGGGTGGCAGCGCGCGCTCTTTATTGCGATCGCGATCGCCGCCGCGGTCCTCATCGTTCACCTGCTGCGACGCCACCCCGAGGAGCGGCTGTTCTGCGCCGGCCTCGCCCTGATCCTCGGCGGCGCGCTCGGCAACCTCTGGGACCGCGTCGCGCTCGGCCATGTCGCCGACTTCGTCCTGCTCCACGCCTACGGCTACCACTGGCCGGCGTTCAACGTCGCCGACTCCGCCATTACCGTCGGCGCGGCGCTGCTGATCTGGGACGGGATATTCGGCAAGCGGGAGGGCGGAAGGGCGAAGAGGGAGGCGTAGAATCGGCGCGATCGACGCTGCGTCTATTCCCTCCGGACATCATGGAACTCGTTCTCGCCAATCCCCGCGGCTTCTGCGCCGGCGTCGAGCGCGCGATCGCGATCGTCGAGCGCGCCCTGGCGGCCCACGGCGCGCCGATCTACGTCCGGCACGAAATCGTGCACAACAAGTTCGTGGTCGAAGACCTGCGCGCCAAGGGCGCGGTCTTCGTCGAAGAGCTCGCGGAGGTGCCGGCCGGCGCGACGGTCGTCTTCTCGGCGCACGGCGTCGCCAAGGCGGTCGAGCGCGAGGCGCAGGCGCGCGGGCTGCACGTGTTCGACGCGACCTGTCCGCTCGTCACCAAGGTTCACGTCGAGGTCGCAGAAGATGCTCCGCGCCGGCCGCGAGATCGTGATGATCGGTCACCGCGGTCATCCCGAGGCCGAAGGCACGATGGGCCAGGCCGAGGCGGGCATGCACCTGGTGGAGACCGTCGATGACGTCGCCGAGCTCGCGGTGCGCGACCCGTCAATGGTCGCCTACGTGACGCAGACGACGCTGTCCGTCGACGATGCGGCCGCCATCGTCGACGGCGCTGCGGGCGCGCTTTCCCGACATCGTCGGGCCGAAGAAGGACGACATCTGCTACGCCACGCAGAACCGCCAGGACGCGGTGAAGTTCATGGCGCCGCAGTCGGACGTGGTCATCGTCGTCGGCTCGCCGAACAGCTCGAACTCCAACCGCCTGCGCGAGGTCGCGCGAGCACATGGGCGTGCCGTCCCACATGGTGGACAGCGCCGCGCAGCTCGACCCCGCGTGGATCGAGGGCCGGAAGCGCGTCGGGGTCACCGCCGGCGCGTCCGCCCCCGAGGTGCTCGTGCAGGAAGTCGTCTCCCGGCTCAAGGCGCTCGGCGCGGCGAGCGTGCGGCAGCTCGCGGGGGTCGAGGAGCACGTCGTGTTCCCGATGCCCAAGGGGCTCCAGCAGCGGCCCCCCGGTCCGGCGGCGTCCGGACGGGGCTGAAACGGTTCCCGCCGCGGCCGCCCGGCCGTGGCATATTTCACGGCCGCGCGAGCGGCAATAGTTCACGCCGCAACCCCCCGCGCCGCCGCTCGGCGGGGGTTCCCGCCCGCTCGTCGTACTCCAGATGCACCGCGACTTTCCGCATGTCATAACGCAAACCGCGTAGAGGCCTCAACGCGGGCCGGGATCCGGAAAACCCGGTCGCGCAAAAACTGGAGAACGTGCGATGAAGAAGGGTGCTAGCGGGTTCACGCTGCTGGAGCTGATGATCGTGGTGGTCGTCGTGGCCATCCTCGCGGCCGTCGCGCTGCCTTCGTACCGCGACTACGTCACCCGCAGCCAGCTCGCGGAGGCGTATACGAACCTCGCCGACGTGTCGACGAAGCTGGAGCTCTATTTCCAGGACAACCGCACCTACGTGGGGGCCTGCGCCGCCGGCACGGTCGCGCCGCTGCCCGCTAACCCGAAGCATTTCGCGTTCACCTGCCCGACCCTTACGGCCACGACCTACACGGTGCAAGCGGCGGGCAGCTCGGGCAACGCGACGGGCTTCACCTTCACGATTACCCAAGCAGGCGCGCGCGCGACCACCGCCGTGCCCGCGGGCTGGACGGCGAACGCCGCGTGCTGGGTGCGCTCGAAGGGCGGCACATGCTGACCCAGCGCGGCTTCAACCTGATCGAGCTGATGATCACGGTCGTCGTGCTCGGCATCCTGCTGATGGTGGGGCTGCCGGCCTACACCGACTGGATGCAGAACCTGAAGATCCGCAGCGCTTCGGAGTCGATCCAGAACGGGCTGCAGGTCGCCCGCTCCACCGCGATCGCGCGCAACACGCAGGTCAGCTTCGTCTTCCCCGTCGACGGCGATCTCGGGTACCTCGTCTACTCGCCGATCAGCCCCTCGAACCTGCCGCCGGACTTCAGGGCGCCCGATCCGGCGCTCATCAACGAAGTGCGGCGCTACAGCCAGGCCGAGGACGCCGCGGGCGCCTCGGTGGCGGTCACGCCAGCCGGCGCGTACATGGTGACCTTCGGCGCGCTCGGGAACGTCGTGATCAATCCGGACGGCAGCGCCATCGTCAGCCAGGTCGACGTCGATTCGGCGACCGCGGCCGAGCGCGAGCGAGCCCGCCATCCGGCCGCTGCGAATCGTCGATCAATCCGGGCGGATCCACGCGGTCGTGCGATCCGCACCCCAATGTGCCGGTCGGCGATCCCCGGCATTGCTAGAGGCGGCCATGCAGACGACACCTCTCAGGCGGCAGCGCGGCGCCACGATCTTCGAGATCCTCGTGTCGGTGCTGATCCTCTCGTTCGGCATCCTCGCGCTCGTCGGGCTGCAGGCGCGGTCGCTCTCGGCCGCGGGCGACGCGAAGTACCGCATCGAGGCGACCAACTACGCGGACCAGATCATCGGCCAGATGTGGGCCGACCGGAACAACATCGCGAATTACCCGACCTTCGCCGCGCCCGAAGCGGCGGCCTGGCGGGCGCAGGTGCTGGCGGGCCTGCCCGGCGCAACGGCGCCGACGATCACCGTGACCGGTGCGATCGCGACCGGGACGCTGGTGAGCGTCACGGTCCGGTGGATGCCGCCGGGGCATCCCGCGGGCGCGCCCGCCAACAACGTCGTCGTGCAGACCCGCATCGACAACCCGTGACGCGAGACAGAGCCATGACGAGCAAGAACATGACGCGCAGGATCGTCCAACTCGGCCTCAGCCTGGTCGAGCTGATGATCGCAATGGTGATCGGCCTGGTCGTGATGATCGTCGTCTACCAGATGTTCGTCGTGTCGGAGAGCACGCGGCGCACGTCGGTCGCGGGCAACGACGCCCAGATGAGCGCGGCGATCGCCATCGGCGCGCTGCAGGACACGATCCGCAACGGCGGCTACGGGCTCACCAGCTTCGACTCGGTGTACGGCGTCGCGCCGATCGGCTGCGACGTCAAAGGCTATCACTCGGGAATGGGCGCGTTCATCAACTTCCGGCTCACCCCGGTGACGGTCGGGCAGGGCGCCGACAACAACGCGGCCACGGGCATCGGCAAGGACGCGGACTTGATCACCGTCGTTTACAGCGACCTCGCGTTTCCGACCGTGCCAGTGAACCTCCTCACCGGCATGGCGAACACCACCGCCGACCTGCTGGTGACGAATCGCTTCTCGATCAACCCGGGGGACGTGCTCATTCTGGCCGACGCCCCGAACAGGCTCAACCCGCCCCAGGCGGCCGGGCCGATCGTGTGCGCGCTCACCGAGGCGACCGGAACGCCGACCAACCCGCCGGGCCCGACCACCCTCGCAACGGTGCGGC
Source organism: uncultured beta proteobacterium (assembly GCA_963747775.1). Lineage (GTDB taxonomy): Bacteria > Pseudomonadota > Gammaproteobacteria > Burkholderiales > SG8-39 > JAGVSZ01. The sequence goes on along the minus strand of CAVVGT010000004.1, from coordinate 162,391 downwards.
ACGTGCAGGGCACCTACGTCGATAACGCCGGCCAGAACAGGCTCGTGCGATTCAACGGCCCGGCCGGCATCGGCGCCTCCGCCGGCAACCCGGCCGGGCTGCTCTTCAGGACCACCGCGTCGGTTTACAACATCGGGGCCAACCCGTCGGTTGTGACCTTCCGCGTACAGAACAACCAGCTCATGAGGAGCGACCTGCTCACCAACACCAACCAGGCGCTGGTCGACGGCGTGGTCTCGCTGCAGGCGCAGTACGGCGTCGGCCTCGACACCCGGGACGCGAACGGCCTGCCCGGGACCGACGGCTTCGCCGATGTCTTCAACCCGGCCGCCGGGCAGGGCGCGTGGCAAGTCACCCCGCCCGCCAGCCCGGGGCTGGTGATCGCCGTCCGCCTCGCCGTGCTGACGCGCAGCAACCTGATGGAGGCGAAGGACAAGGGCACCGGCCTCTGCAACGCCACGGCCGCGACCTCGCCCGAACTGGGACCGCTGTGGGGCGACGTGGCGCTGAACCAGAAGTTCGACGTGACCGGCACGGTCGACTGGGACTGCTACCGGTACAAGAAATTCGAAGCCATCGTGCCCCTCCGCAACATCATCTGGATGCCCTCATGACCCGTCCGCTTCCCTCGACGCGGGCCTCCCAGCAGGGGATGGTCCTCTTCATCAGCCTGATCGTGCTGGTGGCGCTCGCTCTGGGCGCGCTCGCCATGTTCCGCGGCAGCATGGGCGCCACGCTCGTCGCCACGAACGTCGCCTCCCGGCAGGCGGCGCTGAGCTTCGCCGACACGGGCGTCCAGCTCGCAACGACCGACATCTCGGCGCGCGCGCTCGGTGCGACGATCAGCGCCGACGCCCAGAACAACGGGTACTTTTCCGCGATCCCGGCGACGGAGCCGGACTGGACCGACCCGGCGGTCTGGACGTGCGGCAACAACGCGGCCTGCCCGACACCGGCGCAGCTCTGCGGCGGGAATGCCGCGTGCATCGCGAACACCACGGGCTACACCGTGCTCTACAAGGTCCACCGCATGTGCACCCAGGCGAACACCGCCTACAACGGCACGAGCGCCACCGGCGTCGCGAACAGCTGCGCACTGACGATCGGGGTCGGCTCCGCCGGCGCGCCCGGCGCGAGCGCTGCGGTCGGCGCCACGGTGATCAGCGGCAACCCGAAGCTCTACTTCCGGATCACGACGCGAGTCGACGGTCCGCGCAACACCCGGACGGTCACCCAGACGGTGGTTGGCCTCCAGACCTGACGCAGGAGATGACCATGAAATCGAGCCTCCCTTCCCCGTTCCGGCCCGTTGCCCTCCGGCTGCTCGTTGCCGCCGCCGCCTTCGGCGCATCGACGGCCACGCTCGCCGGCCTCACCGACCTCGCCACCGTGCCGCTGCAGACCTCGGTCGCGAGCAAGGTGCGGCCCAACCTCCTGTACACGCTGGACGACTCCGGCTCGATGGATCGGGACTTCCTGCCCGACTACGTCGACGACAACGGCAACTCGGGCAGCGCGAACCCCGGCCACTGCCGGAGCAACAATCCGGGCAGTGCGCCGGGCCTGACGAACTGCCGGGCGGGCGACCCGCCCTACCACGCCGGCCAGTTCAACGGCGTCTACTACAACCCGCAGACCACTTATAGGCCGCCGCTCAAGTGGGACGGTACGCCTTACCAAGCCCAGAACCGCGCATTCACGAACGACTGGAAGTCGGTGCAGACCGATCCGTTCACGAACCCGGGGAACAAGTTCAACATCGCACAGAACACGCCGGACGTCGTCTATTGCCCGCAGAGCGGCGGCAACCCCTGCAGGCGCAACGGCACCGATACCTCCAACCCGTTCAAGTTCTGGCAGAGTACCGCCCCGGTCGGGGGCGTCTATCCGAACAACGTCGCATTCCCGAAGACGCTGGGCATCGGTAACAACAACAATTACAACCAGCGCCAGAACAGCACCTTCGGGCCGTTCTACTACGAGATCGAGCCGCTCGAGCACTGCAGCGACACCAACCTGACGAACTGTATTCTCTCGACCACGCCGTCGGGGATCTACACGAACCCGGCCCCCTTGCGCTTCTGCCGCACGCAGGCGCAAGCCACGAGCACGGCAGTGGTGAGCGACCCCGTCGGCACCGCCGTGCCGCAGTGCAACAGCAAGTACGTGAGCCAGTCCGGCATCACGGCGTGGAAGTTCGCGCGCTACGGCCAGTTCCGGCGGGTCGACCTGCTCACCCCGTCGCAGAGCGCGACCTGGAACACCGTCACCTACGGCGGCCGGACCGGCCGCACGGACTGCGCCGCGGCGCCGGTATGCACCGCGGACGAGGAGCTGACCAACTACGCGAACTGGTACGCGTACTACCGCACGCGCATTCTGATGATGAAGACGGCGACCGGCGCGGCGTTCCAGCCGCTCGACGACCGCTATCGCATCGGCTTCATCACCATCCACCCCGGCAACCCGGTGAGCTCGACCAAGTTCCTGCCGGTCAAGGCGTTCGACAACACGCAGAAGAAGGCCTTCTTCGACATCCTGTACGCCCAGGACGTGGGGCAGGCCACGCCGCTCCGCGAGGCGCTCTCACGCGCTGGCCGCTACTTCGCGTACAAGCGCAACGGCATCAACAACGGCATCAACGACGACCCGATGGAGTACTCGTGCCAGCAGAACTTCGTGCTGCTCACGACCGACGGGTACTGGAACCAGGGCGACCCGGTGGACATCAACGGCAGCAACAGCGCAAACACGGACGTCGACAACGTGGACTCGGGGACCGGTCTCACCGGGCCGGCGTACTCCGCGCGCTCGAACGGCGTCTACGACGGCAACATCGGCGCGAAGGGCTCGCTTGCCGACACCGCGCTCTACTATTACAAGACCGACCTGCGCGACACGTCGCTCAACAACTGCACCAGCGGGGCGACCGGCGCCGATGTCTGCAAGAACAACGTCCCGACGTCCACGCGCGACCCGAACCCGAACCAGCACATGTCGGTGTTCACGCTTGGCCTGGTCGACGGCCTGCTGAAGTACCAGACCGACTACGACACGGCGCTGACCGGCGACTTCGCGCGGATCAAGTCGGGGAATCCCGGCTGCTTCTGGAGCGCCGGCACCTGCAACTGGCCGCTGCCCCAGGAGGACAACCAGTCCGCCCTCGACGATCTGTGGCACGCGGCGGTGAACGGACGCGGCAAGTACTTCTTCGCCCGCGACCCGAACTCGCTGAGCGACGGCCTCGGCAACGCGCTGTCCAACATCGTGTCGCAGACCGCCGCGGCGGCCGCGGCGGCGACCTCCACGCCGAACATCACGCCCACCGACAACTTCGTCTTCTCCACGACCTACCGCACCGCAAAGTGGGACGGCGAGGTCGTCGCACGCGAGATCGACGTGATCTCCGGCGCCGTACTCCCGGCCGTGGTGTGGCAGGCGCAGAGTCAGCTCAACGGCGTCGTGCCGGCCACCCGCAAGATTCTCTTCCGCAGCGGATCGACCCTGCTCCCGTTCACGTTCACCGACCTTCCCACGTCGCTCCAGGCCTACTTCAAGGGCAAGGGCAGCAATCTTTCGCAGTGGACGAACCTGACTGCGCCGCAGCGCACGACGGTCGACAACGGGCCGGAGCTGGTCGACTTCCTGCGCGGGGACAAGACGAACGAGTCGACGCTGTTCAGGGCCCGCGACAACACGCTGGGCGACACGGTCAATGCCACGCCGGCGTACGTCGCAAAGCCGCAGTTCCAGTTCGGCGATGCGGTGACGCCCGACTACCTGACGTTCCAGGCCACGTCCCGCACGCCCGCCCTGTACGTCGGCGCCAACGACGGGATGCTGCACGCCCTGAACGGCGCGACCGGCCAGGAGCTGTGGGCGTACGTCCCGACCATGGTGATGCCAAAGATGCACGTGCTCGCGGACGAGAACTACGCGATCAAGCACCGTACTTCGTGGACGGCTCGCCGACGGTGATGGACGCGTACTTCGGCGGCGCGTGGCACACGGTGCTCATAGGGGGGCTCAACGGGGGCGGTCGCGGCTACTACGCGCTCGACATCACCAACCCCGGCAACCCCCTGCCGCTCTGGGAGTTCTGCGACGACGCCGCCGTGTGCACCTGGGCCGACAAGGATCTCGGGTTCACGTATGGGAACCCGATCGTGACCAAGCTCCCGAGCGGCCAATGGGTGGTCCTTCTCACCTCCGGCTACAACAACACGGTCACGGGCGACGGGCAGGGCTACCTCTACATCCGCGACCTGCGCACCGGCGCTCCCGTCGGGACCGGCAAGTACGGCACGGGCGTAGGCGACACGACCACGCCGAGCGGGCTTGCCAAGATCACCGCGCTTGCGAGCAACTTCGCCGTCGACAACACCGCCCTCGCGGTTTACGGGGGCGACCTGCTCGGCAACGTGTGGAAGTTCGACCTGACCGCGCCAACACCGGCGGCCAAGCGAATTGCGCAGACCGCAGGGCCGACGCAGCCGATCACGACGAAGCCGGAGATCACCCGGATCGGCAGCGATTTCGTGCTGTACGTGGCCACCGGCGCCTACCTCGGGGTGACGGACCTCTCGAGCACGGCAGTTCAGACGGTGTACGCGTTCAAGGACACGAACGCCAACCTCGGAAATCTGCGTACGAACTCCGGGATCGTGTCGAATACGGCCTCGCTCGCGGGCACGACGGTCACGATCGGCAAGACGACGACGGTCGACTGGGCCACCCAGCTCGGATGGCGCGTGGATCTGCCGCAGGCCGGCGAGCGCGTCAACATCGATCCGCAGTTGATCCAGGGCAACCTGCTCATCGCGAGCAACGTGCCCGATACCGACGCGTGCAGCGCGGGTGGCGAGAGCTTCTTCTACGCGTTCGACTTCCAGAACCCGCGCGCGGCGATCAACTCGCTGAACGGCACCACGCTCGGCACTCGGATCGGCAGCGCGGTCGCGGTCGGTCTGACCGTGATCAAGCTCCCGAGTGGCGTGGTCAAGGCGATCGTGCCCCTGGCCGACACGACCATCCAGTCGCTGCCTGCCCCGCCGCCTGGGGCCGGAGGCGTCGCCCGCCGGATCGGCTGGCGCCAGTTCCAGGTCCAATAAGCGCGACCTCGACCCTCAGCCGCCGGTCATCGACCGGCGGCTGAGCCTCTTGGGCGGCCGAGGCGCGCCGTTAGACAGCGTCCAGACGTTTGGGTTACCATCAATCGCATGGAATTTCAGGGCATTACGCGCGAGGCGGTCGCGGAGCGGCTGCGCGCTCACGGCATCGCACCGACGCATCAGCGCATCGAGATCGCGTTCGTGCTCCTCGAACGCTGCGAGCATCTGTCGGCCGACCAGATCCTCGCGCTCGTGAATGCGCGTCACGCCGAGACCTCGAAGGCGACCGTGTACAACACGCTGCGCCTCTTCCTCGAGAAGAAGCTCATCCGCGAGCTCATCGTCGACCCGAGCCGCGTCGTTCTACGACCCGAACACCACGCCGCATCACCATTTCTACGACGTCGTCACGGGCGGCTGACCGACATCCCCGCCGACGCGGTACCGGGTGGAAGCGCTGCCATCGCCGCCGCCGCGGTACGGTGACCGACGGCGTGGACGTCATCATCCGCACCCGCCCGGCCACGGCCTGAGCGCAGGACCGGGCTGCTATACTCCGCGCCGCTCTTTGCGGTGCAAGATGCTGGTGTAGCTCAGCTGGTAGAGCAACTGATTCGTAATCAGTAGGTCGGTGGTTCGAGTCCACTCACCAGCACCAACGAAAACGGGGACTTGGGTCCCCGTTCTCATTTCACATCCCCAGGATGTGCCCGTTCGTTATGTGCTTGACGCCATATGGATGACCTGCGGGCAAGACTGGGTACTTCGCAGCCGCGCACATTCAGGGGATCGGGCCCGATGGCCGCTTGAGCGGCTGGATCGGTGACGGTGGTGGTGGTGGGACCACGCAAGTCCCCAACCCGGCACGCTCGCCTTGCTGGGACTCGGTCTAACGGGTCCCGGGGAGCCCCCGCCAGCAGGCCGCTGCTGGCGATCGGGCCCCGAGTAGTCCTGCACGTGTTCCCCCGCAGGCTTACCATTCGAGGCGATCCGCGCGTCAGACGCGGGCGGGAAGCGCATGGGGGAGGTCTTATGGATATTGACGCGCTGGAAGACCGCGTGCGTGCCCGTCAGATCACTGTCGCGGACGCGGTGCTCCACACTCCGCTTGCGGATCTCGACGAAACTTTGTCGATGTTGAAGCGTCACGCACCGGCAGAGGTGCTCCGCCTTTTGTTTCTCGATCGCATCACTGGAGCGCCCCTGAGCGAATTTGCACGGCTGAAAACGCTCTATTTCAAGCACTGCGGGGAGCTAGGGGCGAACGATCCGCAAGCGTAGCCCGCACGCGGCGGGACTCAGTGGCTCAGGGGATCAGCCCAGGTCGACCCGCTCGGTCTAGCGGCCCGCCGCGTTCTCGCGCGCAAGCGCCAGGCGCGGCTTTCCTTGCAGGATGGTTCAACAGAGAAGTGGCCACATCGCTTCCCTTCACGCCTCGCCCTCTGTCAGCTGGGCCGCGAGCAGCGCAGAGCGCACGGCGATCAAGTCCACGATTGCGTGGGTTGCCTCCGAGTGGTGCTCAGCCGCGACCAAGAGGTCGCCGAGGTTTAGGGGGGCGAGCCGCCGCGCGGTGCTCGCGCCCTACCTAAACCACAGCACGACAGCGAGCACGGCGATCGCGATGGGGACCCACGCGCGCACTTTCGCTATTTCGGCACTGAGACTCTCAAATTGCTGCGTCAGCTGTTGCATCAGCTGATCGAGCTGGGCGCGCGTCGGTGGTGCTAGGTCCGGCAAGAGTTTTTGTTCCAGATCGTCCTGATCGGTGGGAACCACAAACGGCACGGTGAAGGTCACTTCGGATACGGGGACCTTCGGAGCGTTCACGTTATCCCATTCCATGCCGCTACCGTCGCGCTCCCTGATGCCTTTATCCTTCATGACGGAGATGTTGATGGATTCGGGAACGCGTCCGGAACGTGCCGAGTCGAGAAGCGCTTCGAATTGCGGGATGGGTATCTCGACCTCCACGCTATAACGGGCCGGGGGGTAATCGACGCCAATCGGCACCTCGTCGTTGTCTTTGAGGTAGTGGATCGCGCCGACAATCTTGTCGATCGCCTCCGTAATGGGCGCGGGCTTAACAACGACGAATCCTTTGAGGTCTTGAAATTTTTCGTTCGTTGCAAGGCGGATCCTGTCGACACTGCTCAACGCGACGCGGAAGCCTAGGCTGTGTTGGGGCCGCGAAACTAAGGGCCCTTCCCCGGCTTGGATGAAGAGTGTTGCTGACCTTGCAACGAACTCAAAGCTCGGCATGATCGTCCTCCTCGTGTTGAGGGCGCTGGTACCAGCGATAGGATAGTGGGCGTAAGACGAGCGGGCGACAACGCTCGACGGCCGCTGCCATGGAGCCCTGAGCGCGCAGCCAACCGAGGGTCCGCGGCGTCGGGTTCACGGCGCGCGCTCGGCCCGGGCGGGATGGGGCAGGAATTGCGCGACGGCGGGGTCGAGCTTGCTAGTCAGGCCCAGCAGGTGTACCAGACGCGCGGCGTGCGCGTACGTGGCGAACGGGCCGAAGGTGCGCGCCGGGTCGTAGTTCAAGGCCTTGACCACGACGCCGAGCGGCGTCTCGACGACCTTAAGAATTGCGAAGTGCGGCCGCATCGCCGTCAATTACGCAGCGACCACGCAAGCATGGCCGTCCCGTCGGGATCGAGTCCGACCGGCGTCCACATCAGCCCCAGTGATTATTGGGGTGCGATGCGGTATACCTTGTTTGACCCGGCGATGACGTACATCTCGCGGTTGGCGTCCTCGCCGAATGACAATACGTTGCCGACGCTAAGGATGTTCCAGTCGACCCTCTCAATTGCTTTGCCGTTCACTAAGCGCAAGCTGCGGAGGAACCCTGTGCAGAAATCGGAATAAAGGTAACGTCCCTGCAGATCGGAAATCGCACTCCCTCGATAAACGTACCCGCCTGTGATCGAGCAGCCCGCCGAATGGTCGTACACGAGGACGGGCAGTGTCTGGCCAGACTGGTTACACGGGTCGCCGGGGAAGCACGCGTTCCCCTCGGTGATCGGCCAACCGTAGTTGAGTCCCGCAGCATTGGCGGCCGCAACGTCGACTTCCTCGAAGCGGTCCTGCCCGACATCGGCGATGTAGATCAGGTTGGCCGGGTTGTCGAACGCCCACCGCCAGGGGTTGCGAAGGCCTACGGCCCATACTTCGTTACCGAATGGGTTGGTGGCTGGGATCGAATACGGTGCGGCGGACACGTCGATACGGAGCATTTTCCCGAGGAGCTGCATCCTGTCTTGAGCGTTCTTGAACGGATCGCCACTCCCTCCACCGTCGCCCGTCGATAGATAGAACATGCCATCGGCCCCGAACGCGACCGTGCCACCATTGTGATTGTCGAACGTCGCGTGCGGGATCGCAATGATTGGGGTGCTCCCTGCAGCTGCTACGTTCGAGCTCGGCAGCGGTGAGGCGACAAAGCGCTCGACGACAATCTCGCCGGCGAGGTTGGTGAAATGGACGAACACCCAACCGTTAAACCCGTACTGCGGATGGAACGCAAATGATAAGAGCCCGCGCTCGCCCGAGGTCGAGACTCGCGCGGAGAGATCGAGGAACGGCGTTGCGAGTAGCGTGCCGTTCTGGTACACGCGGATTCGGCCCGGTCGCTCCGCGATGAAGATCCGACTCGTGTCTCCTGGCGGCGAGGCGAGGAAGATCGGCTGATCGAGCCCGCTCCCGATCACTTCCACCAGTCTCAAGGCGAGCGCGCGCAGCGTGTTATAGCTCACCGTCACGGTCGCGGTCTGACCCGCCGCGACAGTCACCGACTGATTCGGCGCGGTCGGGCCCATCACGGACTGTCCCGTGAGCACCGGCTCGGCGCTCACCGTGTACTGCCCCGGAGTGAGGTTGAGCGCTTGGCTCGAGGTTACCAGCTGACTGACGCTGCCGGAGCTCACCGTGACGTTCGCATCGGCGTTCGAGGGCAACCCGGCGATCTGGACAGTCAGCGTACCCGCCTGAAACGCGGTGCCACCATCTCCTCCACCGGAGCAGTTTGAGCCTCCCAGTGCGATGGTCGACAGCATCAGCACAAGGACAAGCGGGCGAAAGGATCTCATGATGGCCCTCCGGTTGCGCTGAATCACACGCACCGACGCGATATTAGCTGACCAACGTCCGCTTCGGCTCGCTGCGCGACGGATCAAGGCGTATGCAGTCACGGCTAAGAGTCGCCTGTCAACTGCGCCCGCCGGGGAGATTCGCGGCCAGATCAAATAGGGCGCGCTCGGTGGTTCGACTCGTCGGCCCGAGGGAGCTGTCGACTCTGTGACGTGCTCGCCGGGCGTCCGGCTCCGCGCGCTCGCGCGATGCGGAATTGTTCACGCTGCGGCGAGCCCGCCCGCCCGTCCATCCCGACTTCAGCGCCGTTCGTCCCCTCTGCCCGCGGCGCCGGCTCCCGAAACCCCAACGGGCGTCAAGGACGCGGCGCGCGTGGCGCTAGCGCCCACGCCCGGACTGGGCCCGACTGCGACGCAGTTCACACCGCGTTGCCGCGGTGGCTCGTGGATTGCTTTCCTACGTCGGGGACTACGACCCGGAGTCGAGGGGGAGCCATGATCGGGATCTTCAGCAGCACGCGGTCCGACCATCCGATGGCGGACCTGAAGGAGGCCAAGCGCCTCCTGACCGCGCTGCCTTCCGAGCCCGATCAGGCGCTCGACGAGTTGACGCACTGGCTCGAGTCGGTCACGACCGAGGCGACCTTCAAGCCCGAGACGCGCGCGCAGTTGGTGCAGCTGATCGACGAAGCGGGCCAGGTCCCCGCGCGGAAGCTCGCCCGCGACTACCTCGGCGCCTCGCGGCTCGGGAAGCTCCAGGAATCCAAGCAATGGGGCGTCATTTACGCCTTCTGGAAGGCGTCCGCGTTGGGGTACGTCACCTGTCTCGATGCGTACGCGACCGGTACGAAGGGCGGCGACGCGCTCAAGGGCGCGGTGCCGTTGCTCGCGGTGCGCGGCTTGAGGTCGCTCGCGACGCAGCTCAAGTGGCTCTACTTGCGCTATGGACCGCTCGACGAGCGCGTCTGGGCGATGATCAGCGGCGTCTACGCGCTCGCGGAGGCCCGCAAGCACTCGCGCACGAAAGTGACCGTCTATCCCGGCGTGCCGGCGGAGTCGACCGTGGAGCAGGAGTTCCTGCGCGCGGCGATGCTCAGCGCGTGTTCGCCCGACAGTCTGCTCCCGAACGAGATCGAGCTTGCCGAGCGGGTGATCGCGAGCTGGGCGCCGCGGTTCCTGATTGCGCGCGAGCACCAGCCCGAAACCCCGTACTGGATCGACCTGACCGCCGCCCAGCCGCCGGTCCGGATGGCGCGTGCCCCGCAGCCGAGTCCCGGCCTCCGCTTCTTCGGCGCGGGGACGGCGTTCGCCGAGGTCGACGCGCTGGTGCAGCAGATCCGCAACACCCGCGAGTTCCCGCCGTCGCTCGGCGTGGGCGAGACACTGACCCAGGAGGCCGCGCTCGGCGTGCTCGAGCACGTCGAGTCGTGCTGGTCGCCGAAGTTGCTGGAACGCCGCCACGCGCGACATCGCGTGAAGTCGCGACTGACGATCGCGTGGGGCTTCGACGGCATCCTCGAGGTGCTGCAGCCGGGTAACTCGCTCGCTTTCGACGGCAACGCGTACGAGAGCTGGATCGTCGAGAACGTCAGCGTCGGGGGGTTCGGGACGCTCGTGCCGCAGGTGCGCGGCGACTGGCTGCGGATCGGCTGCCTGCTCGCGATGCAGCCCGAGGGCGGCGAGAACTGGCTGATCGGCGTCGTGCGCCGGCTGTCGCGGCCGTCGTTGCAGCAAGCCGCGGTGGGGATTCAGACGATTGCGCGCGGGGCGGTGCCGGTGCAGCTGCGGGTCCACTCCGGCCACATCGTGAGCGACGACACCGAAACCGGCATTCTCCTGAATCCGACCACCCCGAACGGCGAGATGCAGCTCCTGGTGCGCGCCGGCGTGCACGCGCCGGGTCAGAGCTTCTCGTTCGACCTCAACGGCCGCCACACCGTGCTGCTGCCGGTCGGCGTGCCCGAGCGGCGCACCGACTACGAGCTGCTGCGCTGCCGGCACCTCGTGCGGGACGCCGCCTAGCTAGCCAAGCACCCGGCGCAGCCACGCGCCGATTGCTGCGACTTCCTCCGGCGACACCGAGTGCTCCATCGGGTACTCGTGCCACGCCACGTCATAGCCGAGCTGCCCTAGCAGGTCGCGCGACTCGCGTGCGAGCCGCACGGGAATGACCGGATCGTGCATGCCGTGCGCCATGAAGATCGGCACCTCGCGATTGGCCGCCGACCGCTCGGCCGGGAGCGCAGCGGCGAGCGGGACATAGCAGGACAGCGCCATGATCCCCGCCAGCCGCTCCGCGTGCCGCAGCCCGGTCTGGAGCGCGATCGCGCCGCCCTGCGAGAACCCGGCCAGCACGATGCGGTCCGCAGCGACGCCGCGGGTCTTCTCGCGCGCCAGAAGCCCTTCGACGAGCTGCTGCGACGCACGCACGCCGCGCTCGTCGGCGCGGCGGTCGAAGTCCGTGCTCAGAACGTCGTACCACGCCCGCATGACGTAGCCCTGGTTGATCGTCACCGGCTGCATCGGCGCGTGCGGAAACACGAACCGGATCGGCCCCTCGGGCAGGTCGAGCGCGTCGACCACCGGAACGAAGTCGGAGCCGTCGGCGCCGAGCCCGTGCAGCCAGATCACGCTCGCCGCGGGCTGGGGTCCCGTTTCGATCTCGATCGCGTCGAGCAACTCGCTCATTGCGCGCCCGCCGGCTTCGGGCGCTGCGCGGACTTCGGCCGGAACGCCTTGACGATCGCTTCATTCGTCTCGATGTACGGCCCGCCGATCAGGTCGATGCAGTAGGGCACCGCGGCGAAGATGCCGGGCACGACGGTCGCGCCGTCGGCGCCTTTGACGCCCTCGAGCGTCTCGCGGATCGACTTCGGCTGTCCGGGCAGGTTGACGATGAGCGCCTGCCTGCGCACCACCGCGACCTGCCGCGAGAGGATCGCCGTCGGGACGTAATGCAGGCTGATCTGGCGCATCTGCTCGCCGAACCCCGGCATGACCTTGTCGGCGACCGCGAGCGTCGCCTCGGGCGTGACGTCGCGGCGCGCAGGCCCGGTGCCGCCGGTCGTCAGCACCAGGTCGCAGCCGCGCCGGTCGACGAGGTCCGCGAGCGTGGACTCGATCACCGGCTGCTCGTCGGCGATGAGGCGCTCCTCGACCTCGAACGGCGTCGATAGGGCACGGCCGAGCCATTCCTTGAGCGCGGGCAGGCCTTCGTCCTTGTACACGCCCCTGGAGGCGCGGTCGCTGATCGAGACGAGCCCCACCTTGAGCGGGCGATCCGGCGCACTCATGGCGCGGGATTATAAGTGGGCGCCCGCGCGTCGAGCGCGGCCCGGACGAGGCGGAAGAGATCGCGGTAGTGGCGCGACGCGCGGCCGGCGAGCCGATCTCGGTGCGCCGCGCGCACGCACGCCCGCAGCTGCTGGAGGTCGGCGGCGGGACACTCGCGCGCGAACTCGGTCAACGCGCTCTCGTCCTCGAGCAGGCGCTCGCGCCAGCGCTCGGCGTGATGATGGGCGGCGGTGGCCGCAGTCGACTGCCCGTCCCACGCGTCGAAGCGCGCGCGGATCGGGGCGGGATCGATGTCGCGCATGAGTTTGCCGATGTACTGCAGCTGGCGGCGACGTCCCTCGCGGCTGCGAATGCGCCGCGCCTCGACCACCGCCTCGCGCAGGCGCTCCGGCAGCTCGACCGATGCGAGTCGCTCCTCGTTGATCTCGACGAGCCGCTTGCCGAGCGCCTGGAGCGCCTCCATCTCGCGCTTGAGCTGGGACTTGCTCGGCCGTTCTTCGTTCGCTTGCATCGACGATGGCGTGAAGGGGTGCCCGTATAATAGCGCGCCCGTTCCCCTCCCCACGCACCGACCGCCGATGGCCGCATCCCGCTTCACGTACTCCCGCGACGAGCTCCGCGCAATGGTCGAGGGCTCCCTGCGAATTGCCCGCGCCCACGGCGCGACCGAGGCGGAGGCGGACATCTCCGAGGGCTACGGCCAGAGCGTCACGGTGCGGCGCGGCGAGGTCGAGACCATCGAGTACAACCGCGACAAGGGGCTGAGCGTCACCGTCTACATCGGCAAGCAGCGCGGTTATGCGTCGAGCTCCGATCTCGCGGCGCGCGCGATCGAGGAAACGGTGCGCGCGGCGCTCTCGATCGCGCGCTTCACCGCCTCCGACGACTGCGCCGGCCTCGCCGAGCCCGAGCTGATCGCGCACGCGAGCCGCGACCTCGACCTCTTCCACCCCTGGGATCTGCCGATCGAGCAGGCCATCGTGATGGCGCGCGAGTGCGAGGCGGCCGCGCTGCGCCTGGACAAGCGCATCGTGAACTCCGAGGGTGCGACCGTCTCCTGCCAGCAGTCGCAGTTCGTCGCCGGCAACACCGCGGGCTTTCTCGACGGCTACCCGAGCTCGCGCCACTACCTCTCGTGCGCCGTGATCGCCGGCGAGGGCGACTCGATGCAGCGCGACGACTGGTATTCGTCGACGCGCGCGGCAGGCGACCTCGCCCGGCCCGAGGCGATCGGCGACTACGCCGGTCGCCGCGCGCTGTCGCGGCTGCGCAGCCGCAGGCTCTCCACCCGCGAGGGGCGCGTGCTGTTCGAGGCCCCGGTCGCAAACGGCCTGCTGCAGCACTTCGTCTCCGCGGTCAGCGGCGGCAGCCTGTACCGCAAGAGCTCGTTCCTGCTCGACAGCCTCGGCACGCAGGTGTTCTCGAGCATCGTGAACCTGCGCGAAGACCCGTTCGTGACGCGCGGCCTGGCGAGCGGCTGCTTCGACGACGACGGCGTCGCGACGCAGGCCCGGGACGTGGTGAAGGAGGGCGTGCTGCAGGGCTACTTCCTGGGCGTGTATTCGGCGCGCAAGCTCGGGATGAAGTCGACCGGCAACGCCGGCGGGAACGCGAACCTGATCCTCGCGCCCGGCCCGCACGACTTCGCGGGCATGCTGCGCGAGCTCGGCACCGGCCTCCTCGTCACCGAGCTGATGGGGCACGGGATCAACATGGTCACCGGCGACTACTCCCGCGGCGCCTTCGGCTACTGGGTGGAGGGCGGGAAGATCCGGTACCCGGTCGAAGAGATCACCATCGCCGGGAACCTGCGCGAGATGTTCCGCAACGTCGTCGCGGTCGGCGGGGACGCACTCACGCGCGGCTCACGCACCTGCGGCTCGATCATCGTCGAGGGCATGACGATCGCTGGCGCATAGTTCGGCCGGGCGGCCGCGATGCTGAAGAACCTCCTCCGGTCGCTGCGCCCGCGCCGCGCCGCGCGTCTCAACGAAGACGGTCTCGCGCTCTGGCACGGCGGCGATCTCGTCGGCGCCGAGCGCGCGTTCCGCGCCGCGATCGACGCCGAGCCGGACTTCGCGCCGGCCTTCGGGAATCTCGGCATGGTGGTGTGGGACCAGCGCCGCCTCGACGAGGGCCTGGCACTCCTCACGCGCGCAGTCGAGCTCGATCCGCGGCACCTCAATGCGCGGCTCAATCTCGGCAACGTCCTCGCCATGGCCGGGCGGCGCGAGGAGAGCGTGGCGCACTACCGCGAGGTGCTGCGTTCCGATCCAGGCCACGCCGAGGCGCGCGCGAACCTCCTGCGGCCGTTGATGGACCTGTGCGAGTGGGACGCGGTCGACGCAGAGGTCCGCCTGCTCGCCGAGCGCTGGGCGCGGGAGGGCGCCGGCGCCTGGCTCGACTGTGCGACGCCGTACACGTCGCTCCTGGTGCCGCTCGCGCCGGCGTTCCGGCTCGCGGTCGCGCGCCACCATGCCGGGCGGATCGTCGCGCGCGCCGGCCCGCCGGTGCACCGCACACCGCGTCCGCGCGGCAAGCGGCTGCGCATCGGGTACGCGTCGGCCGACTTTCACGACCACGCCGTCGCGCACCTGATGGTCGGGCTGTTCGAGCGGCACGACCGCACGCGCTTCGAGCTCTACGGCTACGCGTTCGGCCACGACGACGGCAGCGACTACCGGCGCCGCATCGCGGCCGCCTGCGACGGCTTCGTCGACCTCCGGAGCGCGCCGTTCCGGACTGCCGCGGAGCGGATCGCGGCCGACGGGCTCGACGTGCTCGTCGACCTGATGGGCCACACCGGCGGCAGCCGACCGGAAGTGTTCGCGCTGCGGCCCGCCCCGTTGCAGGCGACGTGGCTTGGCTTCCCGGGCACGACCGGCGGCGGGTACATGGATTACCTGGTCGCCGACCGAATCGTTCTGCCGGAAAGCGATTTGGATTCATGCTCCGAGCAGATCGTCTGGCTCCCGGACTGCTACATGCCGACCGACGACACCCAGCCGATCGCCGCACGCGTGCCGTCGCGCGTCGAGTGCGGCTTGCCCGAGCGCGGCGTCGTGTTCTGCGTGTTCAACCAGACCGCCAAGATCGACGCCGCCATCTTCGCGAGCTGGATGCGCGTGCTCGCGGCGGTGCCCGATTCCGTGCTCTGGTTGTCGGGCGCGAGTCCGGGCGCGCGCCGCAACCTCGAGCAGGCGGCGGCGCGGGCGAGCGTCGCGCCCGCGCGGCTCGTGTTCGCGTCCCACGTCGCTTCGAAGGCGGAACACCTGGCGCGGCATCGCGTGGCCGACCTGTTCCTCGACACGCATCTCTACAACGCGCACACCACGGCGTGCGATGCGCTGTGGGCGGGCCTGCCGGTGTTGACGTGCCCCGCGCCGGCGTTCCCCGGGCGCGTGGCGACCAGCCTGCTGCATGCGGTCGGGCTGCCCGAGCTCAGCGTCGCGACGCTCGCGGACTACGAGCGCGCAGCGATCGGTCTCGCCCGCGCACCGGAGCGCCGCGTCGAACTGAGGGCGCGCATCGCCCGCAACGGGCACGCGGCACCGCTCTTCGATACGACGCGCTTCGCGCGCTCGCTAGAGCGAGTGTACGAGGCGATGTGGGCGCGGCACCAGCGCGGCGAGCCGCCTGCGCGGATCGGCGTTGCGTGACGATCGACGGTGGCCGCACCCGCTGAGCCGGGCGGATCCCTCGGCCGGCAGGTGAAGGTCAGACCACGCGCCGCAGGGCCGCCGGGCCGAAGAGACGCTGGGTCTCGCCCGGGTCGCACGGCGGGCAGAAGAGGTGTCCCTGCACGCCGTCGCAGCCGTGGCGGCGCAGGAACTCGAGCTGCGCGGGCGTCTCCACGCCCTCGGCGACGACGCGCAGGCCGAGGCTGCGCGCGAGCGAGATGATCGCCTGCGTAATCGCCGCGTCGTCCGCGTTGCCCGGGATCTCGCGCACGAACGAGCGGTCGATCTTCAGCTTGTCGATCGGGAACCGCTTGAGGTAGGCGAGGCTCGAGTAGCCGGTCCCGAAGTCGTCGATCGCGAGCTGGATGCCCATCGCCGAGAGCTCGGCGAGCGTGGTGGCGGTGGTCTCCGAGTGCTGCATCAGCGCGCTCTCGGTGATCTCGATCTCGAGCAGCCGCGCGTCGACGCCGGTCTCGTGCAGGATGGCGCGCAGCGTGTCGGGCAGCGAGCGCTCGCGGAACGCGCGCGCCGAAAGGTTCACGGCGATCGGCACCGGTGCGATGCCCGCCTGCTGCCAGCGCCGGCTCTGCAGGCACGCCTCGCGCAGCGTCCACTCGCCGAGTGCCTGCGCGAGCCCGCCGTCCTCGGCGATCGCGATGAACCCGCCCGGCATCACCAGCCCGCGCTCCGGGTGGATCCAGCGCACCAGCGCCTCCAGCGCGCGCACCTCGCGCCGCTCAATGTCGAGCTGCGGCTGGTAGTGCAGGACGAGCTCGCCGCGGCGGATCGCGCGGCGCAGCTCGTTCTCGATCGTCAGCCGCCGATTCGCCTGCTGGTTCATCGTCGAGGCGAAGAACTGGTAACCGTTGCGGCCGCTCTCCTTGACGTGGTACATCGCCACGTCGGCGTTCTTCATCAGCACGTCGGCCTCGCGGCCGTCGTCCGGGAACACCGTGATCCCGATGCTCGCCGAGACGTGCAGCTCGCGCCCGTCGACCGAGCACGGCGGGGCGAGTTCCCGCAGTAGGTTCTGCGCGACGGTCGCCGCGTCGTTCGGATCGCGCACCTCCTGCAGCACCAACACGAACTCGTCTCCGCCGAGGCGTGCGACGGTGTCCCCGCTGCGCAGCGTGTGCGTGAGCCGGACCGCCACCTCCTTCAGAACGCGGTCCCCGACGTGGTGCCCGAGCGAGTCGTTGATGGTCTTGAACCGGTCGAGGTCGAGGAACATCAACGCGACGCGAGTGCGGTGCCGCGCGGCGAACACGAGCGCCTGGCGCAGGCGGTCGTGCAGCAGGTTGCGGTTCGGCAGCCCGGTGAGCGCGTCGTAGTGCGCGAGCCGCACCAGACGCCCCTCGGCGTCGCGCCGGTGGGACGCTTCGAGCGCGAGCGCGACCATGGTCGCGACCCCCGAAGCGAAGTCGATCTCCTCGGGCTGCCAGGCACGCGCCTCGCCGATCGCCTCCAGGCAGAGCATGCCGACGACGCGGCCGTCCAGCCACACCGGCAGGTCCAACGTGGAGGCGATGCCGAGCGGCCGCATGTACACCGGGTCGAGCGAGCGCGTGGCCGGGTGGCTCGCGGCGTCCTCGGCAGCGACGATCTCGTTGGCCCCGATTGCGCGGAAATACTCGGCGTGGTCCGCGGCGCCGAGCAACGCCGGGACCGGCGCGGCGTCGGTCCCGCCGTCCGCGCGGTACACCGCCTCGCAGCGCAGGGCGCGGGCGTCGGGCGACATGCGCCAGAAGCTCGCGCGGTCGAGGCGCAGGGTGGTGCAAGCGACCGCGAGGACGTCGCGCAGCGCCTGCGCGAAGTCGGACCGGTCGCGCCGCGCCAGTTCGAGCAGCTGGTTGCGGTGATAGAGCAGGCGCTCGCTGCGCACCCGGAGCTCGTCCTCGACCAGGCGGCGCTCGCCGATCTCGCTCTGCAGCTCGATGTTCTTGCGCGCGAGCGCATGCGTGCGCTCGGCGACGCGCTGCTCGAGCTGGTCGCGGCCGCGCAGCAGCTCCTGCTGGGCCGCGCGCGCCGCGGTGACGTCGTGCACGATCCAGATCACGCCCTGGCCGAGATCCTCCGGGTCGATCGCGCGGGCCGAGACGTGGCACAGGATGGTCGAGCCGTCGCGGCGCCGGTTCACCACCTCCGATTCGAAGGTCTCGCCCGACCCGATGACTGCCTCGGCACGCGCGTCGAAGGCCTCGAACGAGGCGGTATCGGGGAACAGCACCGCGGTGCTCTGCCCGTCGAGCTCGCCGAGGCCGTAGCCGAACAACTCCTCCTGCTTGCGGTTGCAGCGCAGGAAGATGCGCTCGCGCGTGTAGGCGATCCCGACGCTGGCGGTGTCGAAGATCGTCGACAGCTCGCGCAGCAGCCGGCCGAGCGACTCGTTCGCGCTGCGCGACTCGCTGATGTCCTCGGCGATCCAGATCGTTCCCTCGCCGGTCGCCTGCGGGTTGATCGCCTTTGCGAGCATGCGGCACCAGATCAGCGAGCCGTCCTTGTGGCGCAGCTGCAGCTCGGTCCGGAACGCCTCGCCGCGCGCCAGGATCGGTCCCGCCTCGCGGCCGATCGCCGCATACGATTCGGCGTCGGGATAGAAGATCACGCCGGGCTGTCCGATGCACTCGCCCGGGCCGTACCCGAACAACTCCTCGGCGCGGCGATTGCAGCGCAGCACCCGGCGGTCGCGGGTGAACATGATTCCGACCGAGGCGTTGTCGAGCAGCGCCCGCTGATCGAGCATCACGCGCCCGAGCTCGTCCTGCGCGAGTCGCCGCGCGGTGACGTCGCGGAGCGTGAGGATCGCCTGCTCGGGGGCGCCGGGCGCGCCGAACGGCTGCACGTCGATCTCGCACCAGAACGCGGACCCGTCGCGGCGCCGGAGGAGGCGCTCGCTGTTCCACTGGGTCCCAAGCGTGGCCGGCGCGGGGGCCGGGTCGGGACGGTCGGCAGCGTCGGCAGCGTCGCCAGCCGGGGCCAGCAGCGTCGCCGCGGGCTCGCCCACGAGCTCGCGCTCGCCGTAGCCGAACATGCGGGCGCAAGTCGCGTTCGCACGCATGATGCGGCCGCTCCGCACGAACAGGACGCCGACCTGCGCATGCTCCAGGATCAGGCGGCTTTCCTCGAGCACCGCGGTGAGGCGCGCCTCGGTGGCGGCGAGCGCGGTGACGTCGGAGACCGTGACGACGGCGAGCGAGCCATCGGCGCCGGCCGGACGCACGGTCAGGAGCGCCGCGACCGACCGGCCGTCCGGACGCACCAGCGTCCAGTAGCTCGGCATCGGGAGGGTGGACGGCGCGAAAGCCGCCCTCAGGGCTCGCCGTGCGAGCACCTGCTGGGGCTTCGGGAACGAGACGACCAGCGACTGCCCGACCAGCTCGGCCTCGCTGCGGCCGACGAGCTCGCAGTACGCCGGGTTCACGCGCAGCACGACCCCGGACGAATCGATGACTGCCATCCCGGTGCCGGCCAGCTCGAACGCGTCGACCGGCGGCCGGGTGACCGCGGGGTGGTCTCCTCCCATCCGGCGATTATAGGAACGCGGCGCGCGCGGCCCGCCATGCCCGTCGCGGCGCTCTGTGGAAATCTCCCGGTCGCGCGGCGATCATCCGGGCCGGAGGGCGGCGCCGGGCTCCCGCGGAGGCTTTCGGGGGCGCGCCTTGCAACCGATTGCGTTTTCTGCGACAAAGGCGGTCCGTCGCGTGCGCGACGGGTGGAGGAGCGGTGCGGAGAAGGCGAAAACAGCCGGCCCGCCCCGACCCGGCTCGCCGCGGCGAGCGACGACGACGAGAGAGGAGACCCCCGTGAAGCTCACGACGCTGTTGACACGTATCGCCGCGGCCGCCGTTGCCGCGGCTGCCCTGGCCCCCGTTTTCGCGCAGGACGCGCCGGTGCAGCATCGGCTACGCCATCGCCCGCACCGGGCCCTGGCGCCGCGGGCGCGCAGGTCTCGCAGGAGCCGAACTACATCATGTGGGCCGAGCAGGTGAACGCCGCCGGCGGCCTCAACGTCAAGGGCAAGAAGCGCAAGATCGAGCTGATCGGCTTCGACGACCGCAGCGACAGTCGAGACCATGGTGCGCACCTACGAGAAGCTCATGGCGCAGCGACAAGGTCGACCTGATCCTGCCGCCGTGGGGCACCGGCGCGAACTTCGCCGTGATGCCGCTCGCGCAGAAGCACGGCTACCCGATGCTCGCGCCCACCGCGACCGGCCGCAAGCTGCTGGGCATGAAGAACCCGTACTTCTTCGCGCTGCTGCAGCAGCCCGACCTGATGATGGACGCGCTCGCCGAGTTCCTGTAGGCGCGCGGCGTGAAGACCGCGGCGGTCGATCCACGTCGACGAGCTGTTCGGCCTGGAGCAGATCGGCGGCGCTGGAGACCGTCGCTGAAGGAGAAGGGCATCCAGATCGTCGAGAAGAAGAGCTATCCGCTCGGCGTGAAGGACCTGCAGCCGGTGCTGAACGACATCAAGGCGAAGAACCCGGACGCCTTCATCGCCTGTCAGCTACCCGCCGGACACCTTCCTCGTCACCGGGCAGTCGAAGGCGATCGGCTTCAACCCGAAGCTGTTCTACGCCGCGGTCGGCACCGCGTTCCCGGTCTACCGCGACAAGATCGGGCCGACGGCCGAGGGCGTGATGGGGCTGGGCACCTGGAACCCGAAGACGAGCCCGGCCGCCAAGGCCTACTTCGACGCGCACGTGGCGCGCTGGAAGAAGGAGCCCGACCGCTGGGCGAGCGCGCATGCCTGGGCCGGGCTGCAGATCCTCGAGCAGGCGGTGGCGAAGGTCGGGCCTCGACCGCAAGGCGCTGCGCGACTACATCGCCAGCGGCGAGTTCGACACCATCATCGGCAAGATCCGCTTCAAGAACGGCGAGAACATCTCCACGCCCGGGCGTGGTCAGCCAGTGGCAGAGCGGCGAGTTCGAAGTGGTGTGGCCGCCGCAGAACGCCACCGGCGCCGCGCTGTACTCCGAAGCCGGCCTGGAAGTAGCCTGCCGTGCGCGACCGGACGGCCCCGCGGGACGACCGCGGGGCCGTCGTTTCATCTGCACCGACCGCCATGGCTTTCTGGTTCGAACTCGCCGCGACCGGCCTGATCACCGGCGGCATCTACGCCGTGGTCGCGCTCGGCCTGAACCTGCAGTACGGGCTGATGCGCATCATGAACATCTCGCACGGCGAGTTCCTGATGCTCGGCGCCTACCTCACCTGGCTCGCGCACACGGTGCTGCAGGTGAACCCGCTCGTGTTCCTGCCGGTGGTGGCGCTCGTGCTGTTCGTGCTCGGGCTCGGTCGTCTACCGGCTGTGCTTCCAGCGCATCGCGCGCACCGCGCCGTCGGTCGAGGTGATCGAGGCGCGCAGCCTGCTGGTCGGCTTCGGCCTCATGTTCCTGGTGCAGAACGTCGCCTACCTCGTCTGGGGCGCGGACCTGCGCGGCTACTCGTTCCTCGACCGAGCCGGTCGAGATCGGCGGCGCGCGGCTGATGGCCAACCGGCTGGTGGTGTTCGCCTTCGCGGTGGGCGCGAGCCTCGCTGCTGCTCGGCGGTGCTGCGCTGGACGCTGATCGGCAAGGCGGTGCGCGCCATGATGCAGTCGCCCACCGGCGCGCAGCTCGTCGGCATCGACACGCGCGTGCTGCACCCGGTGGTGTTCGGCGCCGGGCATCGCGCTGGCCGGCGTCGCCGGCGCGCTGCTGTCGATGGTGTACGAGATCTCGCCCGGCGATGGGCGAGCCCTACACGGTGACCGCGCTGATCGTGATCACGCTGGGCGGCCTGGGCAGCGCCGCCGGCTGCCTGCTCGGCGGGCTCCTGCTCGGCCTGGTGGAGACCTTCGGCATGCACTTCACCAGCCCGTCGCTGAAGATGCTGCTGTCCTACGGCGGTGTTCATCGCGGTGCTGCTCGCGCGCCCGAAGGGGCTGTTCGCCCGATGAGCCGCGATGCGCTCGATGCCGACTCGCTCGCTCATCGCCCTGCGGCGGCGCTCGCGCTCTCGCGACGATGCCCTGGCTGCTGTCGGATTTCGGCTGTCGCTGACGCTCACCTGCCTGATGTACGCGGGCCTCGCGGTGAGCTGGGCGATGTTCTGCGGCGCGACCAACTACCTGTCGCTCGCCACCGCGGCGTTCTTCGGGATCGGCGCCTACGTCACGGCCTGGGGGTTCGGGCACGCTGCCCTACGGCGGTCGTCGTGCTGCTCGGCGGCCTGCGTCGCGGCGGCGTTCGCGGCGCTGGTCGGCGCCGCGGTGCTGCACCTGCGCGGCGCGTACTTCGCGGTGATCACCTTCGGCCTGGGCGAGCTGGTGCGCCACGCCGATCACCTACTACGAGAAGAGCCTACGCAGGACACGGTCGGCCGCGTCATCGACGAGCCGCCGGAGTCCGGCGCGTCTATCTCACGGTGCTGCTGCTCGCGGTGCGCGGCGGTCGCCGTGCGCGCCGCGGTGCGCGCGAGCCGCTTCGGCCTCGCGCTGCGCGGCATCGGCGCCGACGAGGAGCGCGCGCAGACGCTCGGCGTGAACGCGCGGCGCGCCAAGATCGCTCGGCTTCGCGCTGTCGGCGTTCTTCGCCGGCGCGCTCGGCGCGGCGATGGCGGTGCGCTGGACCTACATCGACCCGCCCTCGGTGTTCAACCCGTTCATCGGCTTCCAGACCGTGCTGATCGCGATGGTGGGCGGCGCGCACACGCTCATCGGCCCGATCGCTCTCGTCGGTCGTGTTCAGCCTGCTCACCGAGTTCCTGCGGCTGCAGTTCCCGTACCTGTTCCTGATCATGCTCGGGCTGCTGCTGATCCTGCTGGTGCTCTACCTGCCCGGCGGCCTCGCGTCGCTGTGGCCTCTGCGCTGGCGCTGGTCGCCGGCTCGGCGCGCGCCTGGCACCGGCCAGAAGCGGATGCGTCGTGGCTGAGCTGCTCTCGCCGCGCGAGGGCGTCACCGTGCGCTTCGGCGGGCTGGTCGCCGTGGACGGCGTCGACCTCGACGTGCACAGCGGCGAGCTGGTCGGCGTGATCGGGCCGAACGGCGCCGGCAAGACGACCTTCTTCCACACCCTCTCCGGCGTGCTGGCGCCCACCGCGCGGGCGGCTGCGTGGTGGCGGGCGAGGACCTCACCGGCCGTCCGGCGCACGAGTTCGC
The DNA here is from genome assembly GCA_963747775.1 of uncultured beta proteobacterium. Taxonomy (GTDB): domain Bacteria; phylum Pseudomonadota; class Gammaproteobacteria; order Burkholderiales; family SG8-39; genus JAGVSZ01. Next base: position 139,069 of record CAVVGT010000004.1, on the reverse strand, counting down.
GCAGCACGGCGTGGCGCGCACCTTCCAGACGCCGCGCGTGTTCCGCGACATGACCGCCGAGCGACAACGTGCGCTTCGGCCTGGAGTTCGCCGGCCGCACGCGCAAGCATGCGCACGACGCCTTCGACGATCCGCGCGCGATCCTCGACTTCCTCGGCCTGGCGGATGCGGCGGCGCTGCCCGCCGGCGGCCTGACGCCGGCCCGGCAGCGCCTGCTCGAGATCGGCATGGCGCTCGGCGCGCGCCCGCGCGTGCTGCTGCTCGACGAGGTGGCGGCGGGGCTCACGCACGCCGAAGTGGATGCCACCGCGCAGCTCATCCGCCGCGTGCGCGACGAGCTCGGGCTCGCCGTGATCTGGATCGAGCACGCGGTGCGCGTGCTGATGAACTACGTCGAGCGCGTCGCGGTGCTGCACCAGGGCAGCGAAGATCGCCGACGGCGCCCGCGCGCCGGTGGCGAAGGATCCCGGCGGTGGTCGAGGCCTATCTCGGAGAGGCGAGCCGGCATGAGCGCCGCGCTGTCCGTCCGCAGGGCTGTCCGCCGGCTACGGCGGCATCCGGGTGCTCGACCGATCGACCTCGAGGCGCCCGCGGCGAGACTCACCGTCGTCGTCGGGCCGAACGGCGCGGGCAAGACCACGCTGCTGAAGGCGCTCTCGGGGCTGATCCCGCGCGCGGCGAGGTCGCTGTTCGACGGCGCAGCCGCTGCCGCGGAGCCCGTCGGCGATCGTGTCGCGCGGCCTCGCGCAGGTGCGCCGAGGGCCGGCAGCTGTTCCCGCAGATGACGGTGCGCGAGAACCTCGAGCTCGGCGCCTACCTCGCGCCCGCGGCGAGCGCGGCGCGCGCCTGCGAGCGCGTGTTCGCGTCTCTTCCCGCAGCTCGCGGAGCGCCGCGAGCAGCTCGCCGGCACCATGTCGCGGCGGCGAGCAGCAGATGCTCGCGGTCGGGCGCGCGCTGATGGGCAAGCCGCGCCTGCTGATGCTCGACGAGCCCTCGCTCGGCCTCGCGCCGAAGATGGTCGACGAGCTGCTCGGCATCGTGCAGCGGCATCCGCGAGGACGGCGTGACCGTGCTGCTCGTCGAGCAGAACGTCGCCAAGGCGCTGGCGATCGCCGAGGCGCCTACGTGATCGAACGCGGCGCGCGTGGTGATGAAGGGCCGGCGCGGCAAGCTGCTGCGATCGGAGCACCTGCGCGAGGCCTACCTCGGCGCCGAACGCAACCCGGGCACGCATCACTGGAAGGGAGGACTGTTCATGGCCGAACAGCAGACCACCGCAGTGACCATCGCCGCCGAGAACGCGTGGAAGGGCAAGATCTTCACCGGCCGCTGGCAGATGGCCAAGGGCGGCACGCGCGACGTGATCGAGCCGGCCACCGGCAAGGTGCTCACCGAAGTCGGCTTCGCCGACGCCGAGGACGTGCGCGAGGCGTGCAAGTCCGCCGCGGCCGGCGCAGGTCGAGTGGGCCGCCACGCCCGCCGACCAGCGCGCCGCGGTGCTGCGCCGCGCCGCGCAGCTCCTGGAAGCGCACGCCGACGCGCTGCGCCCCTGGATCGTGCGCGAGACCGGCTCGATCCCGCCCAAGGCGGACTTCGAGCTGCACATCGTCGACCGGCATCCTGCTCGAGGCCGCGGCGATCGCCACGCAGCCGCCCGGCATGATGCTGCCCTCGGGCCCGAAGCGCATGAGCTTCGCGCGGCGCGTGCCGCACGGCGTGGTCGGCGTGATCTCGCCGTTCAACGCGCCGCTGATCCTCTCCAGCGCGCGCGGTGGCGCCGGCGCTCGCGCTCGGCAACGCCGTGGTGCTCAAGCCCGATCCGCAGACGCCGGTCACCGGCGGCTTCATCCTCGCGCGCCTGTTCGAGGCGGCGGGGCTGCCCGCCGGGCTGCTGCACGTGCTGCCGGGCGACGCCGCGGCCGGCGAGGCGCTGATCAGCGATCCGGACGTGCGCGATGATCTCGTTCACCGGCTCGACCGCCGCCGGCCGGCGCGTCGGCGAGCTCGCCGAGCCGGCACCTGAAGAACGTCACGCTCGAGCTCGGCGGCAAGAACTCCACCATCGTGCTGGACGACGCCGACCTCGACGTCGCCGCCTCGAGCGTCGCCTGGGGCGCCTACCTGCACCAGGGCCAGATCTGCATGGCCACCGGCACCGTGCTCGCGCACCGCAAGATCGCGCGCGACCTCACCGAGCGGCTGGTGGCGAAGGCGAAGAACCTGCCGGTGGGCGACCCGAACGCGGAGCCGTGTGCGCTCGGGCCGCTCATCAACGAGCGGCAGCTCGAGCGCGTCGACGGCATCGTGAAGGACGCAGTCGCCAAGGGCGCGGTGCTGCGCGCCGGCGGCACCTACGACCGGCTCTTCTACCAGCCCACCGTGCTCGAGGACGTGAAGCCCGGCATGCGCGTGCTCGACGAGGAGGTGTTCGGCCCGGTGATCGCGGTCGTCCCGTTCGACACCGACGAGGAAGCGATCGCGCTCAACAACGCCACCGAGTACGGGCTGTCGGCCGGCGTGATCACCCAGTCGCTGGAGCGCGCGATGGACTTCACCGCGCGCCTGAAGACGGGGATCATCCACATCAACGACCAGACGGTCGCCGACGAGCCCTGGGTCCCGTTCGGCGGCAGCGGCGCCTCCGGCAACGGCGGGCGCCACGGCGGCCTCGCCAACTGGGAGGAGTTCACCCAGTGGCAGTGGGTGACGATCCAGGATCGCGCGACGCCGTATCCGTTTTGACCCGGCCGGAGCGAAAGGGGGAAGCGTCGCGACGGGCAGCGGCCGTCGTTGGCGCCCGACGGGGCCGCGTGTAAACGCCGCGCGGGGCAGCGGCGTTGTCCCCTGGGGCCCCGACTCCGGGAACGATCGGGATTCGCGGAGGTCGATGCTAAACTCTGCGCCCTTCGCCGGCCAGGCCGGCTTATCACCCAAGGGAGAAGGTCTTGAAGTCCACCACGTTTGCCCGCCGGACCGTCGTCGTCCTGGCGCTCGCCGCCTTTGCGGCGACCACCGCCGCCCAGGCGCCGAAGAAGGAAGAATTCACCCCGCAGGTCGGTCAGGCCGGCAAGGACGTGATCTGGGTGCCCACCCCCGAGGAGCTCGTCGAGCGCATGCTGCGCATGGCGCAGACCACGCCGAACGACTTCGTGATCGACCTCGGGTCGGGCGACGGCCGCATCGCGATCGCGGCGGCCAAGAAGTTCAACGCCCGCTCGATGGGCATCGAGTACAACCCCGACATGGTGGAGGTCTCGAACCGCAACGCGTCCAAGGAGGGCGTCGCGGGCAAGGCGCGCTTCATCAAGGCCGACATCTTCGAAAGCGACTTCAGCCAGGCCACGGTCATCACGATGTACCTTCTGCCGGGCCTCAACCTGAAGCTGCGCCCGAAACTGCTCGACATGAAGCCGGGCACGCGGATCGTCTCGCACCAGTTCAACATGGACGACTGGCAGCCCGACGAGGTCACCAACATCGACGGCCGGCGCGCCTACTTCTGGCTCATTCCCGCCAAAGTGGCGGGCACCTGGCGATTCCAGTCGGGTTCGGACGGGCTCGACGTGACGCTGGAACAGAAGTACCAGATGCTCGAGGGCACCGTGAAACTCGGCACCGTCAATGCCGGTCTGCGCGACGCCAAGCTCACCGGGGACAAGATCAGCTTCGCGTTCGTCGATCAAGGCGGGATGCGCCGCGACTTCACCGGCAAGGTGAGCGGCAACACGATGGAAGGCACGATGAAGCTCGAGACCGGCCCCGAATCGAAGTGGACCGCGACGAAGCGCTAGAGGCCGCGGGACTCGCGGGCGGGCGCGCACCATGAGCGGTCGCTTCACGCGCGGCGTGGCCATCGTGCTCGCGGCCATCACGCTGACGGCCGGCGGGTGCGCGTATCTCGACGTCAAGCAGCGCGAGTGGATCTTCCGTCCGCAGCGCGACGCGCAGGCGACGCCCGCGGACGTCGGGCTGCGCTACGACGAGCTGTGGCTGACCGTGGCGGGCGCCGCGCCCGAGGGCGAGCGCGTGCACGGCTGGTGGATTCCCGCTGCCGATGCGCGTGCCCCGACGATGCTCTACCTCCACGGCGCGCGCTGGAGCCTGTCGAACAACCTCCAGCGGATCGGGCGGTTGCACCGGATGGGCTTCGCGGTGCTGGCCATCGACTATCGCGGGTTCGGCCGCAGCGACGGGGACCTGCCGTCCGAGGCGCACGCGTACGCCGACGCGCAGGCGGCCTGGGACGAGCTGCGTCGCCTGGAGCCCGATCCCGCGCGCCGGTTCGTCTACGGGCATTCGCTCGGCGGGGCGGTCGCGATCGAGCTCGCCGCGCGCAACGACGACATAGGCGGAGTGATCGTGGAGTCGAGCTTCACGTCGATCCGCGACATGGTCGACGCGCTCGGTTACACCAGCTTCTCGGTCGACGCCCTGCTGACCCAGCGGTTCGACTCGCTCGCCAAAGTGCCGTCGGTGAGAGCGCCGATTCTCTTCGTGCACGGCACGTCGGACCGCTTCGTGCCGCCGGCGATGACCGAGAAGCTGTATGCCGCGGCGCGCGAGCCGAAGCGGCTGCTCCTGATCGAGAACGGCAATCACGGCAATTCGACCGGCGTCGGCTACGAGAACTATCTCTCCGCGGTGCGCGAGCTCGTGGACCTCGCGAGCCGCCCCGCCGCGACGCGGACCGCCTCGCCGGGACGCTCGGGCTGAAGGCGTGGCGCCCGGGGGGCTGCCCTTCATCGACGCACGGGCGGTCCACGCCGCCCTCGACTGGCACCCGCTGATCGACGCGCTGCGCGCTGCGTTCTGCGCGGGCGGAAACGCCCCGCTGCGCGCGAGCTATCCCGTGACGGCGCAGGGCGATCGGCTCCTGCTCATGCCCGCGTGGGATGCGTCGAGCCTCGGCGTGAAGATCGTGACCGTGTATCCCGGCAACCCGGCGGGCGGGCTCGCAAGCGTCTCCGCGCTGTACCTGCTCATGGACGTTGCCACCGGCCACCCGCTGGCGCTGATCGACGGCGAGGCGCTCACGCTGCGCCGGACCGCGGCGGCCTCGGCGCTCGCGTCCCTTTACCTCTCGCGTGCGGATGCGCGCACGCTGCTCGTCGTCGGACCGGGGCGCCTCGCGCCGCACATGGCGGCCGCCCATTGCGCGGTCCGCCACATCGAGCGAGTGCTGGTCTGGGGGCGGGTTCCCGCGCGGGCGGCGGCGGCGGTTCGGGAGCTCCGAAGCCAGGGGATGCCGGCCGAATGGTGTGCGGATCTCGATGCGGGGCTCGCGGAGGCCGACATCGTGTGCTGCGCGACCACCGCGCGCGAGCCGGTCGTGCGCGGCGCGCGGGTGACACGCGGCACCCACGTCGACCTCGTCGGCGCATTCACGCCGGAAATGCGCGAGAGCGATGACGCGCTGATCGCGAAGGCCAGCGTGTTCGTCGACACGCGCGCCGGCGCCTTCAGGGAGGCGGGCGACCTCGTGCACGCGATCGAGGGCGGTGCGATCGGCCGCGAGCACGTGCGGGCGGAACTGTCGGAACTCTGCACCGGGCGGCACGCGGGACGACAGACGAGTGGAGAGATCACCGTCTTCAAGTCGGTGGGCGCCGCACTCGAGGATCTGTGCGCGGCGCGGCTGGTCTACGCGCGGGTCGTCAGCTCCCGGGAATGATCCCCGGCGGAAGGCCGTAGCAGTATTTCGCGATCTCTCGCGGTCGCGCCCACCATACGCGCTCCTTCTCCGGATGCCCGACGCAATGCTGCAGCGCGCGCCGCAGCATGCGGAGCCGAAACGGCTGCCCGAACACGTAGGGGTGAATCGATACGTTCATCACGAGGGGGTGGCGCGCGCTCTGCTCGATCATCTCGTCGAACTGCTCCACGAGCATGTCGCAGAATGCGGCGGCGTCCTGCTTGCGGTGGATCACGACCTGCGAGTCGTTGAGTTCGATCGGGTAGGGCACCGACAGGATCGGCCCCGCGCGCGTGCGCATCCACACCGGCTGGTCGTCCATCGGCCAGTCCATCAGATAGCGGTAACCGAGCTCTTTCAGCAGATCGGGCGTGCGCCCGGTCTCGTAGGCGCCCGCGCCCATCCAGCCCTGAGGGGGCTCGCCTTCGTGCCGCGCGATCGTCTCGGTGACCTCGCGCAGCAGGCGCTCCTCGTCGGCCTCCCACAACCCGCGCAGGTTCTCGGCGTTGGTGCGGCCGTGCGCCACGACCTCGTCGCCGCGCTTGCGGATCGCGGCCATGATCTGCGGCGCGTAGCGGTAGAGCAGCGTGTTGCAGTTGTGGGCGACCGGCAGATTCAGGTCGTCGAACAGATCGAAGAAGCGCCACACGCCGATGCGATTGCCGTAGTCGCGCCACGAGTAATTGCGGTGCGTCTGCGGCTCGCCCGTCTTGGCCGGATCGTGGCCGAGTCCCGCGCCGAACGCGAACCACTCGATGTTGGTGGTGATGACGAACGCGAGCCGTCTGCGCTCGGGCCAGCTGTAGTCCTTGCGCTCCGGCAGCGGGACGTAGTCGTAGCGGTCGTGCTGCGGGACCAGCGGTCGGTCGGTCACGGCTGTCCTGGGTCTCACTGGATCGGGGGATCTGCAAGGGGGCGTGCCCCCTTTCTCGATCACTCCACCTTCGCCCCCGATGCCTTCACCACCGGCGCGAGCTTGGCGATCTCCTTCTGCAGCATGATCGCAAACTCCTCAGGCGTCGTGGTGATCGGGTCGGCGCCGAGCTTCTCGTAGACCGCCTTGATGTCCGGGTCGGCCACGACCTTGGCGAACTCGGCGTTTAGCCGACGCGCAATCGCAGGCGGCGTTCCGGGCGGCGCGAGGATGCCGCTGTAGAGCACGCTCTCGAATCCGGGCATGCCCGCCTCGATCATCGTCGGCACCTCGGGCACCGCCCCGACGCGCTTCGGCGTCGTGACTGCCAGGGCGCGCAGCTTTCCGGCCCTTGCATTCGACACTGCAGGGGGCATCGTCGAGAACACGAACGACACCTCGCCCCCGAGGATTGCCGCCGTTGCGGGGCCGCTTCCCTTGTACGGAACGTGCAGGACGTCGAGGCCGGCCTGCGTCTTGAACATTTCGCTCGTCAGGTGAAGGATCGTTCCCGTTCCCGACGAGCCGTACGAGTGCTTCCCCGGGCTCGCTTTCAGGTACGCGACGAGCTCCGGCACGCTCTTCGCCGGCGTCGAGGGATGGATGACCAGCATCAGCGGCGTGGAGGCGACCAGCCCGACCGGCGTGAAGTCCCTGACCGAGTCGTACGGCAGCTTTGGGTAGAGCGTCGCGTTGATCGCGTGCGTCGTGATGTCCTGCAGCCAGAGCGTGTAGCCGTCCGGGGCAGCCTTGGCGATGAAGTCGCCGGCGATCGTGGTGCCCGCGCCGGGTTTGTTCTCGACGATCACCTGCTGCCCGATGGTCTGCGACATCTTGGCGGCGAGCGCGCGACCCAGGACGTCCGAGATGCCGCCCGCGGAGAAGCCGACGACGAGCCGGATCGGTTTTGTCGGATAATCCGATTGGGCGCGGACGGGCGCCGCGGCGAGCGCGAGCGCTGCGGCGAGAACGACGGGGACGCACCCACGCGAAAGCATGGCTACGACACCAGCCAGAGGATGATGAAAGCGAGGATGAACGCCGCGATGAAGACCCAGACGCCGGTAAGCCAGGGGCCTTTCTCTACCACGAGCGCTTCCGCTGCCGCGGCAGGCGCCGGCCCGGTGAGCCGCGTGTTGAAGCGCTGGAAGAACTCGTCCGCCATTTTTCTCGAGACGCCGTCGATCAGCCGCGAGCCCACCTGCGCGAGCTTGCCGCCGACTTGCGCGGTCGCCTTGTAGGAGAGCTTGGTGCCGGTGCCATCGGGCGCGAGCGCGACTTGCGCGCCGCCCTTGCCAAAACCCGCCGCGCCGCCCGAGCCTTCGAACGAGAGCGTGTAGGAGTTCGGCGGATTGAGCTCGGCGAGCAGCAGTTTGCCGTTGAACTTCGCTTTCACCGGCCCGACCGCCGCCGTCATGACGACGCGGTACTCGGTGTCCGAGACCCGTTCGATGGTCTCGCAGCCCGGGATGCAGGCCTTGAGCACCTCGGGGTCGTTGAGCCCCTCCCACACCTTCTGCTGCGGCACCGGAATCAGCTGCTCCCCGGTCATCTCCATCGTCGTTCCTTTCGTGTGCGTGAGAGAAAATACGCGCCGCAGCGCGGCTCGCCGGGTCAGGTCGCGGACGGCGGCATGCTGGCGAGAAAGCGGTCGAGCTCCTCCTTCGTCACACGCCCGTCGCGGTTGGTGTCCATCGAGTCGAACACCGGCAGCAGGATCAGATTGCCCTGCAAGTCCTCGCGCGTGATGTAGCCCTTGCTGCCCGCGTCCGCCGCGACAAATGCGGCACGGTAGGTGTCGGCGACACGCTTGAGATAGTCGGGAGGCGGCGGCTGCGCGAACGCGACGCCGGCGGCGAGCGTCGCGGCGACGATGAATAGGGCTCTCATGGGGGCCTCCTCGGTTGACTTGCGGCTCACGCCGCCCGCCGCGCCGCCTGCGCGCCGCTCTCCACTCGCCCGGCTGAGAGGGCGCGCCCGAGGGCGATCAGGCTGTCGATGTTGTGCGCCGGCAGGAACGCGTCGACGTGCGGCAGCATGACCCGCACGCCCAGCGGCCGCGGTTCGAAGCCCTCGTAGCGCAGCAGCGGGTTGAGCCAGATCACCTTGCGGCAGCTCTTGTGCAGTCGCTCCATCTCGGGACCGAGATCCTTGCCGAGGTCACGGTCGAGGCCGTCGGTGATCAGCAGCAGCACCGCGTTCTGCCCCAGCACCCGGCGCGACCAGCGCAGGTTGAATTCCTTGATGCTCGAGCCGATGCGCGTTCCGCCGGACCAGTCGGCGACCGCGGCCGATACGCCGGCGAGGGCGACGTCCACGTCGCGGTGGCGCAGGTGGCGCGTGATGTTGGTGAGCCGCGTGCCGAACACGAACGTGTGCACCCGGTCGCGATCGTTGGTGATCGCGTGCAGGAAGTGCAGGAACATGCGCGAGTAGCGGCTCATCGAGCCGGAGATGTCGCACAGGACGACGAGCGGCGGGTGGCGCGACTCCTGCGAGCGGCGCCGCAGCGGGATGATGTCGGCGCCGGTGCGCATGCTTGCGCGCAGCGTCGCGCGCAGGTCGACGCGCCGCCCGCGCGGATCGGACACGAGCCGTCGCGTGCGCACCTCGGGGATTGGCAAGCGCAGATTGGCAATCAGCTTTTTCGCCTGCGCGAGCTCCTCGTTCGTCATCGACTCGAAGTCGGCGCGCTGCAGCACCTCCCGATCGGAGACGGTGAAGGTCGCGTCGAGCTCGATCTCCTGCGGCGCTTCGGGCGACTCGCCGGGCTTCTCCCGGGGCAGCAGGGCCTCGGCGAGCCGGTTCGACATCTCCGGCTGCTCGTCCTGGACGCGCCCGTGCACCTGCGGGAGAAACAGCGACATGACGCGCTCGAGCAGCTTCGGGTCGCGCCAGAAGATGTGAAACGCCTGGTCGAAGATCTCGAACTGCTCGCGCCGGTCGACGAAGACCGCGGCGAGCGTCCAGTAGAAGTCGTCGCGCCGCTCGACTCCGGCGATCTCGAGCGCCGCAAGAGCATCGAGCACTTTGCCGGGGCCGACCGGCAGCCCGGCCGATCGCAGCACGCGCGCGAAGTGCATGACGTTCTCGGCGAGCTTGCCGGGACCGCCTGCGGGGGGAACGTGGACCTTCGGACCTTCCATGGCGGGGGATTATGGCATCGCTTTGCGGGCGGCTTCGCGCTGTGCGAGAGTAGCGCCCTCATTCATCCGGAGACCGCAGTGGCCGTACAGGAAATCGTCGTCAGCGCACCGCGCCTGAAGGCCGCGATCGCAGCCATCGTCGCGCAAGGCGGCTCGGAGCCGCGCGAGGCCGATCTCGTCGCCGGCAACCTCGTGGAGGCCAACCTCACCGGTCACGACTCGCACGGCGTCGGCATGATCCCGCGCTACGTCAAGTCGCTGCTCGAAGGCGGATTGTTGGTCAACCAGCATCCGCAGGTGCTGCTCGACACCGGGTCGATGCTGCGGCTCGACGGCAGGGCGGGCTACGGACAGGTGATCGGGCGCGAGGCGATGGCGCTCGGCATTGAGCGTGCGGGAAAGCACGGCACCTGCGTCGTCGCCCTCGGCAACTCGCACCACCTCGGTCGCATCGGCCACTGGGCGGAGCAGTGCCTCGAAGCGGGGCTCGTGTCGCTCCACTTCGTCAACGTGATCTCGCGGCCGATCGTCGCGCCGTGGGGCGGCCGCGACGCGCGTTTCGGCACTAACCCGGTGTGCGTCGGCATCCCGCGCGCGAACGGCGAGCCGTTCCTGCTCGACTTCGCCACCAGCCGCATCGCGCAGGGCAAGACCCGCGTCGCGCACAACCAGGGCAAGCCGCTCGAGCCGGGGATCGTGATCGACGACAAGGGCGACCCGACCACCAACCCGCGCTACAGCGTGATCCCGCCCTTCGGCGCGATCATGCCGTTCGGCGAGCACAAGGGCTCCGGCCTCGCGCTCGCCTGCGAGCTGCTCGGCGGCGCGCTGACCGGCGGCGGGACGCAGCACATGCCCGACCAGGGAAAGATGCGGGTGATGAACGGGATGCTTTCAATCCTCATCGATCCCAAGGCGCTCGGCACCGCGCAGTACCTTGCGGAGCAGGCCGAGGCGTTCATCGCGTGGGAGAAGGCCTCCCCGCCGGCCGCCGGCGTCGAGCGCGTGCTGATCGCCGGCGACCCCGAGCGCGCGCGGCGCAAGGAGCGGCTCGCGGCGGGGATTGCGGTGGATGCGACCACCTGGGAAGAGATCCTGGACGCGGGCGAGAAGGTCAAGCTGCCGCGCGACGAGGTGCGCCGCCTCGCCGGCCTCTAGCCGCGGTCGCGGGAACGACGCGGCCTACTTCGACTGCGCCTTGAGGCGCTCCATGGTCGCCTTCTCTGCGTCGAAGGTCTCGCGCGCGTACTTCGCGTAGTCCTCGCCCGAGCGGTACCACAGGTCCTGGTCGTACTTTTCCAGCGCGGCGAGGTGGATCGGATCCTCGGCGCCCTTCCGGAACGCGTCGTGCAGGACCTGGACGACCTTGGGATCCATGCCTTTCGGCCCGGCCAGCCCGTAGGGCGAGTTCGAGACGATGCCGAAACCGAGCTCCTGCAGCGTCGGCACGCTGGGCCAGCGCTTGGTGCGCTTGTCGCCCCAGGTCACGAGTAGCCGCAGCTTCCCGGCGTCGACATGCGGGCCCCAGCCCGTCGAGTCCGCCGCCGCGTTGATCTGACTGCCGAGGATCGCCAGCATGTTCGGCGCGTTCCCCTTGTGCGGGATGTGCACCCACTTGATGCCCTGCTTCCAGGCGATCTCCTCCATCGTCACGTGCAGGCTCGTGTTCTGGCCGGGCGTGCCGTAGGCGATCTTGTCGGGATTCGCCTTCGCGAACGCGACGAGATCGTTGAATGTCTTGTGCGGCGAGTCGGCCGGGACCACGACGCCGAACGTGTAGCCCGAGATGCCCACGATGTAAGTGAAGTCCTTCAGCGGGTCGTAAGGGGTCTTCTCGAGGTGCGGCACGCGGAAGACGCCGAGCGGGATCTGCGACACGATGTAGCCGTCGGGCCGCGCGTTCAGGAGCGCGACCGCCCCGAGCGTGCCGCCGGCGCCCGGCTTGTTCTCGAGGATGACCTGCTGGCCGAGGTACTTCGCCGTCGCCTCGGCGAGGGCGCGCATCGTGATGTCGGTGGATCCGCCTGCGGGCCACGGGCAGATCAGCGTGACGGGCTTGGTGGGAAACCCCTGCGCGGCGGCGCCGGCGGCGAGCGCGAACAGCACCACGCCAAGGGCGAGTCGGATCATCGGGCTCCTCCTTCCCGGGACGCGCGTCAAGTCGTCGCGATCTCCGCCTTCACTTCGGAGAGAATCCGCGCCGCTTCGGTGCCCTGCACGCGCGCGATGTCGTCCTGGTACTTGAGCAGCGCGCCGAGCGTGTCGTTGATCGTCTCGCGGGTCGAGCGCGAGCGTGTCGAGCGCGACCAGCGCCTGCGACCAGTCGATCGTCTCGGCGACGCCGGGCAGCTTGAAGAGGTCCATCTTGCGCAGGCGCTGCACGAAAGCCGACGACCTCGCTGCGACAGCTTCTCGGCGGCGCCCGGCGCCTTGCGGCGCAGGATCTCGAGCTCGCGCGCGGCATTCGGGTAGTCGACCCAGTGGTAGAGGCAGCGCCGCTTGACCGCGTCGTGGATCTCGCGCGTGCGGTTCGAGGTGATCACGACGATCGGCGGCTCCGCCGCCTTGACCGTGCCGATCTCGGGAATCGTCACCTGGAAGTCGGCGAGCACCTCGAGCAGGTACGCCTCGAACGGCTCGTCGGTGCGATCGAGCTCGTCGATCAGCAGCACCGGCGCGCCGGCAGGTCGCCTTCGAGCGCCTGCAGCAGCGGCCGGCGGATCAGGAACTTCTCGGTGAAGATGTCTTGCCTCGAGGCCCTCGCGCGACTTCACGCCCTCGGCCTCGGCGAGCCGGATCTCGATCATCTGGCGCGGATAGTTCCACTCGTATACCGCCGCTCGCGACGTCCAGGCCCTCGTAGCACTGCAGGCGCACGAGCTTGCGGCCGAGCGTCGAGGCCAGCACCTTGGCGATCTCGGTCTTGCCGACCCCGGCCTCGCCCTCGAGGAACAGCGGCTTGCTTCATCCGCAGCGCCAGAAAGACCGCGGTCGCGAGGCTGCGCTCGGCCACGTAGTCGGCGTTGGCGAGCAGGGCGGCGGTGTCGTCGATCGACTTCGGGAACGGTTGCGGCATGGGGCGGACGGGAGGGAAACGAGCCCGAGATTACTTGATCCGGGGCGGGCGTGCCAGAAACGCCTCGGGCCGCCGCGGCGTCAGCCGCGCCGCCGCGCGAGCCTGCTCGCCCGCTCGGCGTTGACCGACCCCTTCGGCGCGCGACCCTTCACGATCTCCGCGACCTGGGCAACGGTCTCGAGCGACTGGTGCTCGATGGCCGGCATCGTCAACCCCGCCGAGTGGGGCGTCGCAATGACTTTCGGGTGGCGGGCGAGAGCGGGGGTCGGCATCTGGTCGGGCGCGCGGCCGACGTCCATGGCGCAGCCGGCGAGATGTCCCGAGTCGAGCGCCGTACGCAGGGCGCTTTCGTCGACGAGGTTCCCGCGCGAAGGGTTGAGGAAGTACGCGCCCCGCTTCATCTGCGCGAACGCCGCTGCGTTCATCAGGTTCTCGGTGGCCTCGTTGGCGACCACCAGGCACACCACGAAGTCCGACTCGGCGAGGACCTGCGGCAGGTCGCGCTGCTCGAGCGCGCGATTCTCGACCTTCGCGAAGGGGTCGTAGACGAGCACTCGCATGTTCAGCGCAAGCGCAAGGCTCGCGAGCCGCCGTCCGATCTGACCGTAGCCCAGGATCCCCAGCGTCGAGCCCTCGAGCTGCAGCCCCATCGGTGCCTTGGGCACGACGCCCGAGCGGTAGGCCATGGTCGACGCGGTGAGATTGCGCCCGAGGTCGATTATTGCGCCGATCGTCCACTCGCTCACGGACGCGATGAACCCCGCGCTTGCCTGGGTGACCAGGATGCCCTCTGCACTCGCGGCGGGCACGTCGACGTTGCGGATGTCGATCGCGCAGCGCGAGAACGCGACCAGGTCCGGGCTCGACTTGAAGAGCTCCGCGGTGCCGGGCGTTTGGCGATACGAGACGATGACCTCGCAACCCCGCGCGGCGTCGATGAGCTCCGCCGTCGAGAGCTCGCGTCCGGCGGTGTTGAGGCGCAGCTCGCCGAGGGCCTGCAGCCCGGCGACCGCCCGGTCGCCGTAGTAGTTCGCGAGCGCTTCGGGCGGGTGGGTGAGGAAGATCCTCGGCATGCGTCTCGAATTGGGATTGGACGATGCGTTCAATGGAGCGAGGCGGCCAGGAGCAGATTGGGCAATCCCATCCGGAACCGGACGCGATCGAGCACCTGCGCGTGGCGCATCGGCTTCGGAATGTCGAACTCCCAGAGCGCGCACGGCGGTGCGTCGGACGCCCGACACCGCGAGGATGGCGTTGGTCGCCCGCCGCGCCGCCTCGTTGGCCGCTTCCATGGTGGCGAGGTCGGTGTAGGTGCGAACGTAATCGGCGGCGAGAAACAGGTTGCCGATCTCCGTGTAGGCCTCGGGGCGCAGTGCGAGCGAGCCGGCGTGATTGATCAGCAGCGGCTCGGCGTTGGTGACGACGCCGGGGTTGGGAAGCTGGATGTCCGGATCGAGGAACCAGTCCACCAGGTTGTCGTCCTCGATCTGCGGCCGTCCGGGCCCGTTCAGCGCCGCCTTCAACTGCGCCCACACCTCGTCCTTGATCTCGTCGCGCGTCGCGGCTTCCATGCGCCGGCTTGCCGTTGAAGTTGCCCGGGGCAGTCCAGTTCGAGATGTCGACGGAGAGGATGCCGCCGACGCGTCCGTTGCCGTACTGCGACGAGGTCGTAGTCGCGCCAGAACCGGCGCTGCGAGATCGAGGTGAGCGCCCAGTTCGAATCGAGGTAGATCGCATGGCCGTCGGCCAGCGGTAGATCGGTTTCGAGGTAGAACTGGATGCCGTTCATCCATTCGGTCCGCAGCTCCCCGAGCCTCGACAGCGACGGCGCTGCGCCGCGCCAGCTCCGGCGTGACGAGGCTCGCGCATGATCTCGACCGGCAGCGCGGCGACGTAGAAGTCCGCCGTCACCTCGGTCGAGCCGTCCGTCTCGTTCGACCGTCACGCTGCGCAACCTGTCACCCGCGAGATTGAGCGACCGGAGCGTCGCGTTCGGCTCCAGGACCACGCCGAGGCGCTCGGTCAGGTGCCGTCGCCACGGATCGATCCAGACGTCGTTGGTCGGCCCGGTCAGCAGGCGGTCGAAGACGCCGCCGGGCACGAGGATGCCGTAGAAGAGCTGCAGCAGGATGCGTCCGACGGTGCGGGTGCTGCTCTCCTCCGCGCGCATCGCGACGAGCGATCGGGTCATCCCCTGTCCGAGGTATCTCCGGTAGTTCTCCGACCGGGTCCTCGCCCCGATGAAATCCCAGAACGGCAGGGGCTCGAATTCCGCGAGGTAGCGCTCCTCGCAGCTGGTCGCGAGCCCGAGCATCCGCGTCACGAAAAACGCGATCTCCTCGTGCGGGATGTCGAGATCGTCGAACAGCGCGACGAACGCGGTCCGGAAATCGTCCAGCGTTTCCGGGAACCGGGCGATCCAGACGGGGTCGACCTTGCCCGCGCGGGCGAGCAGGATCCGGGTGGCCTGCACGAGGTTGTCGGCGCAGCTCGCGCCGCGGTCGCCGAACGGGATCCGGCTCATCGTGTCGGTGACGTGCTTGTAGAAGCCGGGGAAGAAGCGGAAGCCGTGCTCTCCCGGAAGGTCCTTCCGTCCCCCGGTGCCCGTGCCGGGAACCGACATGCTCCGCGCCTTGCCGCCGAACGCGGCCTGCCGCTCGTAGACGGTGACCGCGAACCCGCGCTCGGCCAGTTCGTGGGCGGCGCTGAGGCCGCCGACGCCGCCACCCAGTATCGCGACAGTGTGCTTCGATGGCATGGGCTGCGCCCAAAAGTGAACAAGCCCCCGCTAGCGCGGGGGCTCGGTCATGCGCAGTGGCTCCCGAAGTTCGCGCGGACCCGCTCAGGCAAGCGCTGCCGCCACGGCCCGCTTCGCCATCACCGTGATCAGATGCGCGCGGTACTCGGCCGTCGCGTGCATGTCGGAGTTGAGCCCGCTCGACTTCACCGCGATGTCCGCGACCGAATCGGGCGCGAACTTGCCGGCGAGCGCTTTCTCCATCTCGGCGACGCGGAACACGCCCGGACCAGCGCCGGTCACCGCGACGCGCACGCCGGCCGCCGTTTCGGCGACGAAGACGCCGACGATGGCGTAGCGCGAGGCCGGGTTCTTGAACTTCATGTAGGCGGCGCGCTTCGGCACCGGGAACGTGACCGCGGTGATGATCTCGCCCGCCTGCAGCGCCGTCTCGAACATGCCCTTGAAGAAATCGTCGGCCGCGATCTTGCGCTTGTTGGTGTTGACCGTGGCGCCGAGGCCGAGCACGGCGGCCGGATAGTCCGCCGCCGGGTCGTTGTGCGCGACCGAGCCGCCGATCGTGCCCATGTTGCGCACCATGCGGTCGCCGATGCTGCCGGCGAGCGCGGCGAGCGCCGGGATCGCCTTCTTCACGTCGGCCGATGAGGCGACCTCGGCGTGCCGCGTCATCGCGCCGATCGTCGACCGCTGCCGCCGTCGACCTTGATGCCGCTGAGCTCCGCGATGTCGCCGAGATCGACGAGGTCGGAGGCTGCGCGAGCCGCAGCTTCATCGCCGCGATCAGGCTCTGGCCGCCGGCGAGCAGCTTGGCGTCCGCGTTCTTGCCGAGCGCCGCTGCGGCGTCGGCGACGGATTTGGTCTTCTGATAGTTGAATGCGTACATGTTGGCTCTCCTTAGGCCGCTTTTTTCGTCTTGAGCGCAGACGCCAAACGCGTCTCGGGCGTCGCCGGCATCGCATGTCCCTGATGCCGAGCGCGTCGGTGATCGCGTTGATCACCGCCGCCGGCGCGCCGATCGCGCCGGCCTCGCCGCAGCCCTTCACGCCGAGCGGGTTGTGCGTGCACGGCGTCACCTTGGTGCCGACCTTGAACGACGGCACGTCGTCGGCGCGCGGCATGGCAGTAGTCCATGTAGCTCCCGGTCACCAGCTGCCCGGTCTCCTGGTCGTAGATGCAGCCTTCGATCAGCGCCTGGCCGATGCCCTGCGCGAGGCCGCCGTGCACCTGGCCCTCGACGATCATCGGGTTGATGACGTTGCCGAAGTCGTCGACCGCGGTGAAGTTCACGATCCGCGACTGGCCGGTGTCGGGATCGATCTCGACCTCGCAGATGTGGCTGCCGGCGGGAAAGGTGAAGTTGGTCGGATCGTAGAACGCGTTCTCGTTCAGGCCCGGCTCGAGCTTGTCGTGCGGATAGTTGTGCGGCACGTAGGCGGTGAGCGCGACCTCGGCGAACGGCACCTTCTTGTCGGTGCCGGCGACCTGGAACACGCCGTCCTTGAACTCGATGTCGGCTCTCGGAGGCCTCCATCAGGTGCGCGGCGATCTTCTTGCCCTTGGCGATCACCTTGTCGAGCGCCTTGACGATCGCCGTGCCGCCGACCGCGATCGAGCGCGAGCCGTAGGTGCCCATGCCGAACAGGATCTCGCGTGTCGCCGTGCACGATGTCGACGTCCTCGATCGGGATGCCGAGGCGCGATCGGCGACGACCTGCGCGAACGTGGTCTCGTGTCCCTGGCCGTGGCTGTGCGAGCCGGTGAACACCGTCACCTTGCCGGTCGGATGCACGCGCACTTCGCCCGCCTCGAACAGGCCCGCGCGCGCGCCGAGCGAGCCGGCGACCGCCGAAGGCGCGATGCCGCACGCCTCGATGTAGCATGCGTAGCCGAGCCCGCGCAGCTTGCCCGCGCTTCGGCGGCCTCCTTCGCGCGCCGCGAAGCCGGCGACGTCGGCGAGCTTCATGCGCCTCGGTCGAGCGTCGCGTCGTAGTCGCCCGTGTCGTAGAGCAGCGCGACCGGCGTCTGGTACGGAAACTTCTTGATGAAATTGCGGCCGCCGGATCTCGGCCGGGTCCATCTTCATCTCGCGCGCCGCGGTCTCGACGAGCCGCTCGACGACGTAGGTCGCCTCGGGACGGCCGGCGCCGCGATAGGCGTCGACCGGCGCGGTGTTCGTGAACACCGCGGTCACCTCGCAGATAGATCACCGGCGTCGTGTACTGGCCGGCGAGCAGCGTCGCGTAGAGGATGGTCGGAATGCAGGAGGCGAACGTCGACAGATAGGCGCCCATGTTCGCGGTCGTGTGCACGCGCATCGCGAGGAACTTGCCGTCCTTGTCGAGCGCGAGCTCCGCCATGGTGACGTGGTCGCGGCCGTGCGCGTCCGACATGGAACGACTCGGAGCGCTCGGCGGTCCACTTGATCGGCCGGTTGATCTGCTTCGAGCGCCCAGGTCACGACCACGTCCTCGGCGTAGAGGTAGATCTTCGAGCCGAAGCCGCCGCCGACGTCGGGCGCGATCACGCGCACCTTGTGCTCGGGCAGCCCGAGCACGAACGCGGTCATGAGCAGCCGCTCGACGTGCGGGTTCTGGCTCGCGACGTAGAGCGTGTAGCTGTCGTCGGCGCGCGCTGTAGCTCGCGGTCGCCGCGCGCGGCTCGATCGCGTTGGGGATGAGCCGGTTGTTGACGAACTCGAGCGTGGTGACGTGCGCGGCCGAGGCGAACGCCTTGTCGACCGCCGCCTTGTCGCCGAGCCCCCAGACGTAGCAGGTGTTGTCCGGCGCGATGTCGTGCAGCGCGGGCGCGCCCGGTCTTGCGCGCATCGGCGGCGTCGACGACCGCGGGCAGCACCTCGTAGTCGACCTCGACCAGCTCCGCGGCGTCCTTCGCCTGCGCGTAGGTCTCGGCGATGACCACCGCGACGTGGTCGCCGACGTAGCGCACCTTGCCCTGCGCGAGCACCGGGTGCGGCGGCTCCTTCATCGGCTGGCCGTTGACGTCGGTGATGAGCCAGCCGCAGGGCAGCCCGCCCACCTTGCTGTTGGCGATGTCCTCGCCGGTGAAGATCGCGACCACGCCCGGCGCCTTGAGCGCCTTGTCCTTGCGGATGCGCCTTGATCCTCGCGTGCGCGTGCGGCGAGCGCAGGAAGCACGCGTAGGTCTGGTTGGCGAATTGGACGTCGTCGGTGTACTGGCCGGCGCCGGTCAGGAACCGGTAGTCCTCCCGGCGCTTGACTGACTGGCCGATGATATTGGTGCTCATGGCGCGCCTCCTAGGCCTTCGCTGCGACGGCCTTGACGGCCTTGACGATGTTGTGATAGCCGGTACAGCGGCACAGGTTGCCGTCGAGTTCCGCGCGGATCGTCTGCTCGTCGGGCTTCGGGTGCACCTTCACGAGGTCGATTGCGCTCATGATCATCCCTGGGGTGCAGAAGCCGCACTGCAGGCCGTGGTGCTCGCGGAACGCCTCCTGCATCGGGTGCAGGGTCCCGTCGGCCGCGGCGACGCCTTCGATCGTCATGAGCTGCGCGCCCTCGGCCTGCATCGCGAGCAGGTTGCAGCTCTTCACCGCGCGGCCGTTCATGTGGATCGTGCATGCGCCGCACTGGGCGGTGTCGCAGCCGACGTGGGTGCCGGTGAGGCGCAGGTTGTCGCGGATGAACTCGACGAGGAGCGTGCGCTCCTCCACGTCGCCGGTCACGGCCTTGCCGTTCACGGTCATGGACACTCGGACGGTCATTAGAGCCTCCTTCGATTCCGGTGTGAGTTGATGTTGTCGTCGGGGCGTGCGCCCCGCAGTTGCGCAGGAAAGGCGATCGTTCTTGCGGCGAAAATCCTCCTCTCGATCCTGCGCGTTGGATGGGAGGGCGTGCGAGAAAGGCACGTCCGGTCAGGCGGGGAATGCTAGCCCATGGCCATGGCCGAGGCAACCGCGCGGCCCGCACCGGGCGCGGGGATCGACGGCAAGGGGGGGCCGCCGGGCCTTGCAAACGCGCGATTGCGCCCAAAGGTTTCCGGGGCGTGACGCAGTGCGGCGACACGCCTAGAATGTGGGCAACTTGTCTCGGGGATGCGCCTTATGGACAGCGTGGATCTGGAAGTCATTAAAGCCGCGGTGAACTGGATCGAGGCCGGCCACGGCGCGACGATCGGCACGGTGACCCGCACCTGGGGCTCGGCGCCGCGCCCGGTCGGGGCGCTGCTGGTCATTCGCGACGACGGCCACGTCATGGGTTCGGTTTCGGGCGGCTGCGTCGAGGACGACCTCATCGACAAGGTGAAGCGCCACCAGCTCGCCTCCGGCAAGCCCGAGGTCACCACCTACGGCGTGTCCGACGAGGAGGCCAAGCGCTGGGGTCTGCCCTGTGGCGGGACCCTGCAGCTCGTGCTCGAGCCGGTCGGCGCGGGGTCCAAGCTCCGCGAGCTGCTCGAGATCATCGAGCGCCACGAGCTCGTGGCCCGCTCGGTCGACATGGAAACCGGCGCCGTGCGGCTCGAGCCCGGCAAGTGGTCCGACGTGCTCGAATTCGACGGCAAGGTGCTGAAGACCGTCCACGGCCCCCGCTGGCGGCTGCTGATCATCGGCGCCGGCCAGACGAGCCGCTACCTCGCGCAGATGGCGATGGCGCTCGACTATCAAGTGAGCGTCTGCGACCCGCGGGACGAGTACGCCGAAGAGTGGGATCTCCCGGGTGCGACGCTGCTGCGCGGCTACCCCGACGACACCGTCCTTGCGCTGAATCCGGACCCGCACCTCGCGGTCGTCGCGGTGACGCACGATCCCAAGCTCGACGACGCCGCGCTGCTCGAGGCGCTCAAGGCGCCGTGCTTCTACGTCGGCGCGCTCGGGTCGAAGAAGAACAACGATGCGCGCCGCAAGCGCCTCGCCGGCTTCGACCTCGCCGAAGGCGAGATCGCGAAGCTGCACGGCCCGGTCGGCCTCAAGATCGGCGCCAAGACCCCGCCCGAGATCGCGGTCGCGATCCTCGCCGAGATGACCGCGGTGCGCCGCGGCGTGAGGGTCGGCGAGACGCTCGCGCAACCGGCGAGCGACTTCGCGCCCTCGAGCTGCGCGGTGCCGCAGGGTTGAGCGCAGGGACCGGCGCCGGGCCCATCGTCGGCATCCTGCTTGCCGGCGGCTCGGCCAGCCGGTTCGGCTCCGACAAGCTGCTTCATTCGCTGCCCGACGGCACCCCGATCGCCGTCGCTTCCGTGCGCAATCTGATCGCCGCCGTCCCGCGCGTCGTCGCCGTGGTGCGGCCCGGCGCGCCGGACCTGGAACGCGCGCTGCGCGCGGCGGGCGCTGAAGTGACCGTGTGCGACCGCGCTGTCGAGGGGATGGGCGTGACGCTGGCGCATGCCGTGCGCGCGGCCGGCCCGGCGGGGGGCTGGGTCGTCGCGCTCGCGGATATGCCGTTCATCCGCCCGGACTCGATCCGGCGGGTCGCGGCCGCCGTCGCAGCCGGGGGCGCAATCGCTGCGCCGGACTACCGCGGCGAGCGCGGCCATCCTGTGGCGTTTGCGGCCTCGTTCCGCGCCGCGCTCGAACAACTCATCGGCGACGTCGGCGCGCGGGAGATTGTGAAAGCAAATGCCTCGGCGGTCGTGCACGTCGAGGTCGACGACCCAGGGGTGGTGCGAGACATCGACACGCCCGCCGACATCGCGCGCCGCTGAGCGCGCGACGTAGAATTTCGCCATGCTTGTCCGTCTCGCTCTGGCGCTCTGCCTAATGGCCGGGGCGCTGGCCGCCCCCGCGCAGACCGCGCTGCCGGGTGCAATCGACGGCCAGCCCCTGCCGACGCTTGCGCCGATGCTCGCGCGGGCCACGCCCGCAGTGGTCAACATCGCCGTCGTCGCGCGCGCGCCGATGGATGCGAATCCGCTGCTGCGCGATCCGTTCTTCCGGCGCTTCTTCGGCGTGCCCGATCAGCCGCAGCAGGGCGAGCTGTCGGCCGGCTCGGGCGTCATCGTCGATGCGGCGCGCGGCCTGGTGATCACCAACCACCACGTCGTGAAGGACGCGCAGGAGATCGTCGTTGGTACGAAGGATCGCCGCGTGTTCAAGGCGCAGCTCGTCGGCAGCGATCCCGGCACGGACATCGCACTACTTCGGATCCCGCCCGAGGGACTCAAGGCGATTCCGTTCGCGGACTCCGACCGCGTCAACGTCGGCGACTTCGTGGTCGCGATCGGCAATCCGTTCGGCATCGGGCAGACGGTCACCTCCGGCATCGTCAGCGCGATCGGGCGCGCCGGCCTGAGCCTGGACGGATACGAGGAGTTCATCCAGACCGACGCCTCGATTAATCCCGGCAACTCCGGCGGCGCGCTGGTCAACCTGCGCGGCGAGCTGGTCGGCATCAACAGCGCGATCATCGGGCCCTCGGGCGGGAACGTGGGCATCGGTTTCGCCGTGCCGGTCAATATGGCCCGCGCGGTGATGGACCAGATCCTGCGCTTTGGGGAGGTGCGGCGCGGGCGCCTCGGCGTTACGACCCAGGATGTCACGCCCGCGGTAGCGAAGCAGCTCGGGCTTACGGTCAGCGAGGGTGCGGTGGTGCAGAAGGTCGAGCCCGGATCGACGGCCGAGCAGGCCGGCCTGCGTCCGCGGGATGTGGTGACTGCGACCAACGGGCGGCCGGTCCGCAGCTCGGGGGAGCTGCGCAACCGCATCGGCCTGACCCCGGTCGGCGAGGAAGTGGACATGACGGTACTGCGCGACGGCCGGCAGGTGCGTATCCGTGCCCGCATCGGGGAGCCGTTCCAGGTGACCGCGCTGGCGGGCGAAGCGGTGCCCCAGCTCACCGGCGCGCGGGTGGCGGACCTCGCGCCGGGAATGCCGCTGTACGGCCAGGTCGAGGCGATCGTGGTCGCCTCGGTCGAGCCGTCGAGCACCGCCTTCGGGAACGGCCTGCGCGCCGGCGACCTGATTTATGGCGTGAACCGAGTGCGGGTCCGCAACGTCAAGCAGTTCTTCGAGGCGCTGCGGGCCGCCGAGCAGCCGCTACGCATCTCGCTGCTGCGGGGCGACAACCGCATCACGCTTGTCATCCGGTGACACGCGTCGCCGGGCGCCACCACGCCTCGAGTGCGCCAGCGGTCGCCGCTTCGACAACGAACCGCGCGTCGCGCGCCGCTTCGACCACGGTCGGCCCGTCCCGGTCGACGCGGAAGCTGGCGCCCGCGTCCACGAAGTGATCCTTCCGGTCGCGCTCCTGCGTGATCCACAGCCGCCCGGTGAGGACGCGGACCAGCGCGCCGCGCGCATCGTCCAGGGTGAGAGCGTTCCCGCGTGAAAGCGCGAGCAGAGCGGTGGTGGCCTTGATGTTCATCGTCTTGCTCCTGATAATGCGTCCTGGTCATGCGTCGACGGATGGCTTCCCGCCGCCGCGTGCGAGCAGTCTCCGCCGCGCGTCGTATGGCGGCAAACGAGTTGTCTGCATCCGATGCATGACAAACGGGAATCCACGTGGCCACACGCGACCTGCCATCGCTCGACCTCCTGAAGGGCTTCGAGGCCGCCGCGCGGCATCTGTCCTTCACCAAGGCGGGGGAAGAGCTTTTCCTCACTCAATCGGCGATCAGCCGCCAGGTGCAGGCGCTCGAGGCGCAGCTCGGCGTGCAGCTCTTCCAGCGCCGCATCCGCGCGCTCCTTCTCACCGACGCGGGCCAGCGGTACTTCAAGGCGGTGCGCGTCGCGCTCGACGACCTGCGCGCGGCGACCGCGTCGGTGCGCGCGGGGCAGGGCGTGGCGACTCTGACCGTTGCCACTACGGTTACGTTCGCCTCGCTCTGGCTCGTGCCGCGCCTGACCCAGTTCCAAGCGGCGCATCCGGGCGTCCAGGTGCGGCTCGTCGCCGAGAACCGCATCCAGGATCTGGAGCGCGACCGCATCGACGTCGCCGTTCGCTATTGCCCGCCCGGAATGGCAGGCCCCGCGGCGATGCGCCTGTTCGGGGTGCGCGTGCTGCCGGTCGCGAGTCCGGAGGTCGTCCGGACCGCGCGGCTCAAGGAGCCGGAAGATCTCGCGCGCTGCGTGCTGCTCGAGTACGACGACGCCGAGCGCACGCCATGGCTCACCTGGCGCGTGTGGTTCGAGACGATGCGCGTCGCCATGCCGACGCCCGCGGGCATGGTGCGGTTCAGCCAGCCCGACCAGGTGATCCAGGCGGCGGTTGCGGGACAGGGCGTCGCGCTCGGCAGCGTGCCGCTGGCGGATGATCTGTTGCGGTCGGGCCGGCTCGTCGCGCCCTTCGGGCGCCGCCACACCGCGCCGGGGCAGGCCCGCGCCTATTACGCGATCGTCGCGCCGCGTGCGGCCGATCGGCCCGCGGCACAGGCGTTCGTCGACTGGTTGCGGACCGCGGCCGCCGATCAGGCCACCGGCACGCGAGGCCCGCGTACCGGCCTTTCCAGGAAAGCGCCACGAACGAAATGAAGAACCGGCCACCGATCCGCTACCGCATCCAGCCGCGTCATCCCGAAGCGCACCTTTTCGAGGTCGCTTGCGTGGTCGCCGACCCGGAGCCGTCGGGACAGCGCTTCGCGCTGCCCGCGTGGATCCCGGGCAGCTACCTGATCCGGGAGTTCGCGAAGCACGTCATCGCCATCCGTGGCGAGTCCGGCGGCGTGCCGGTGAAATTGGCGAAGATGGACAAGCACACGTGGCGCGCTGCGCCCTGCGGCGGCCCCCTCACGGTCACCGCCGAGGTGTACGCCTGGGACCTCTCGGTGCGCGGCGCGCACCTCGACACGACGCACGGATTCTTCAACGGCACGTCCGTGTTCCTGCAGGTGCTCGGCAAAGAGGATCGGCCGAGCGAAGTCGAGATCGTGCCGCCGCCCGGCCGGCGCTATGCGAGGTGGCGCGTGGCGACGTCGCTTGCGCGCGCGGGGGGGCGGCCGTTCGGGTTCGGTGCCTATGTCGCCGACGACTACGACGACCTGATCGACCATCCGGTCGAGATGGGCGTGTTCGCGCACGCGAGCTTCAGCGCGGGTGGCGTACCGCACTCGATCGCAATCACCGGGAGGCAGCGGTGCGACATCGACCGCCTGGTGCGCGACCTGAAGCACGTGTGCGAGCAGCACATCCGGTTCTTTGGCGGACCGCCCCCGATGGATCGCTACATATTTCTGGTGACCGCGCTGGGCGAGGGGTACGGCGGGCTGGAGCACCGCGCCTCGACGGCGCTCGTCTGCAGTCGCGACGATCTTCCACAGCGCGGCGTCAAGGAGGCGTCCGAGGGCTACCGTACCTTCCTCGGCCTCGCGAGCCACGAGTACTTCCACACCTGGAACGTCAAGCGCATCAAGCCGCAGGCGTTCACGCCCTATGCGCTCGACCGCGAGAACTACACCGCGCTGCTGTGGGCGTTCGAGGGGATCACGTCGTACTACGACGACCTCGCGCTCGTGCGCTGCGGCCTGCTCGCGCCCGATCAATACCTGGAGACGCTCGGCCGTGCGATCACCCAGCTACTGCGCACGCCGGGTCGGCGCCGGCAGACGGTGGCCGAGTCGAGCTGGGACGCGTGGATCAAGTACTACCGGCAGGACGAGAATGCGCCGAACGCGATCGTGGGCTACTACGGCAAGGGCAGCCTCGTCGCGCTCTGCGCCGATCTGCTCATCCGCAGCCGCACGGGCGGCCGCCGATCGCTCGACGACGTAATGCGTGCGCTGTGGCGGCGCTATGGCCGGCCGGGCGTGGGCGTGCCCGAAGACGGCGTCGAGCGCCTGGCCGAGGAAGTGACCGGCGTGCGGCTACGGACCTTCTTCGATCGTGCCCTGCGCTCGACCGCCGAGCTGCCGCTCGAGCAGATGCTCGCGGTGGTCGGCGTCGAGATGGAAGTCCGCCCGGCCGAGTCGGCCGCGGATCGCGGCGGGCGGCCGGCGGCGAAGAGCACCGCCGCGCTCGCCGCGCGCGTCGCGCTGGGTGCGCGCACCGCGGGCGATGGCAACGAGGTGCGGCTCACGCACGTGTTCGACGGCGGCCCGGCGCAGGCGGCGGGACTCGCGGCGGGCGACGTCGTCGTCGCGCTCGACGGGCTGCGCGCCACGCCGAGGACCCTCGATGCGCTGCTCGCGCCCTGGCGGCCTGGCGACACGGTGCGCGTGCATGCCTTCCGGCGCGACGAGATGTACGAGATGACGGTTCGGCTCGCGGCCCCGCCCGAGGACACGTGCGTCCTGCGCCTCGGTAAGAAAGCGGGCGCGGGAGCGCTGCGGCTCAGGCGTGGCTGGCTGAAGGGAAGCTGACCCGTGACGCGCGCCGCGTCACGTCTGGGTGAGCTTGACGATCGCGACCGAGATGTTGTCGCCGCGGCCCTTCGCGCGCACGCGCGCGGCGCTGATCAGCATCTCGGCGGCTTTGCGCGGCGGAAGCGTGGAGAGCGCGGAGCCGATCTCAGCGTCGCCGAAGTAGTCCCACAGCCCGTCGGAGCAGAGGAGGAAGGTGTCGTTCGCGGCAAGCGGCGCGGTCGCGCCGAAGCTCGGGACCGGGGTCTCCGAGTGGCCGAGCGCCTGGAGGAGCAGGTTGCGGTTCGGGTGCTTGTGCCGGTTCTGCTCGCGCCACTGGCCCTCGTCGATCTGTTGCTGCACGTAGGAGTGGTCCTTCGAGCGGCTCTTGAGGGTCGC
This sequence comes from uncultured beta proteobacterium, assembly GCA_963747775.1. Taxonomy (GTDB): domain Bacteria; phylum Pseudomonadota; class Gammaproteobacteria; order Burkholderiales; family SG8-39; genus JAGVSZ01. Next base: position 112,839 of record CAVVGT010000004.1, on the reverse strand, counting down.
GCCGTTGAAGTGGTAGAGCCGGCTGTCGCCGACCCAACCCCAGTCGACACGGTCCGGCTGCAGGATCATCGCGACGACCGTGCTGTGCGGCTCTTCCTCGGTGAGCACCCGGTTGAGGCGGATCACGGTATGGGCCTCGAGCGCGATCTGGCGCAGCAGATCCTGCGGCGTCTCGCTCCTGGGCGAGAAGTTCTCGAACAGGCTGAGCGCGGTGCCCATGACCTGCTCGGCGGCCTGGGCGCCGCCCTTGTAGCCGCCGGCGCCGTCGGCGACGATCACGAGCGCCGTGCCCTTGAGCTTCTTGCTCGGAATGATCGCGACGCGATCCTGCTGCTCGGTCCGGTCGCCGAGATGCTGGCCGGTGGTCGCGTCGAGTGAGACGGGCATGCGCGGGGATCGAACCTGTCGGGACGATAAGCTAATCGAACGGGGCCCGCGCCGCTGCCGCGGCGCGACGCTCGCGGGCACTATTGCCGGTATGCGGGTTGCCGAGGCGCAACACACGTGACCACCTTCCTCATCGTCCGGCACGGCGAGACCGACTGGAACGTCGCCGGCCGGCTGCAAGGCTGGCGCGACAGCCCGCTCACTGCGTCCGGACGCGCCCAAGCCGCCGCCGTCGCTGCCCGCCTCGCGGCCGAGCCGATCGACGCGCTGGTGGCGAGCGATCTGGGCCGCACACAGGCGACGGCCGCACCGATCGCCGCCGGGTTGGGCCTGCCGGTCGGGCCCGATGCGGCGCTGCGCGAGCGCTGCTACGGCATCCTCGAAGGCATGACCTGGGCGGAGATCGAGCACCGCCACGCCGACGCGTACCGGCGCCTCATCGCGCGCGACCAAGACTACGGGGTGCCGGAAGGCGAGAGCGGCATCCAGTTTCGGAACCGGGTGTTCGACGCATTCGACCGCCTCGCCGCACTGCACTGCGAGGCCCGCGTCGCTGTGGTCACGCACGGCGGGGTTCTCGGCGTCGTGTATCGGCGCGCGCATCACATCGCCCTGGAGCTGCCGCGCACGTTCGCCGTGCCGAACGCAGCGCTTAACCGCGTGCGGATCGAGGGTCGGCGGTGGACCATCGAAGCATGGGCCGATGTCGGGCACCTGCCCGACCCGGCGCTGGACGACGAATAGCGGATGCGGTGAAATGGCGCCATGAACGCACCCGACCACGATTTGCCCGTCGCGTACGCCGACGTCGCCGCCGCCGCGGAACGGCTCGCTGGCCAGGCTCATCGCACGCCGGTGATGACCTCGCGCACGATCAACGCGCGCACCGGCGGCGAGGTGTTCTTCAAGTGCGAGAACCTGCAGCGCATGGGTGCCTTCAAGTTCCGCGGCGCGTACAACGCGCTCGCCCAGCTCTCCGACGCGGAGAAACGGCGCGGCGTGCTCACGTACTCGTCGGGCAACCATGCCCAGGCGATCGCGCTCGCCGGCACGCTGCTCGGCATCCGCACGACGATCGTCATGCCCGCGGATGCGCCGGCGGTGAAGCTCGCGGCGACGCGCGGTTACGGCGGAGAGGTCGTCACCTACGACAAGAACGAGACGACGCGCGAAGCGCTCGGCGCGGCGCTTGCCGCCGAGCGCGGGCTCGCCGTGATCCCGCCCTACGATCATCCGCACGTCGTCGCCGGCCAGGGCACGACGGCGAAGGAGCTGATCGAGGATGCCGGGCGACTCGACTGGCTCTTCGTGTGTTGCGGCGGCGGCGGGCTGCTCTCCGGCTGCGCGATCGCGGCCGCGCAGCTCTCGCCCGGGTGCAAGGTCGTGGGCGTCGAGCCCGCGGCGGGCGACGATGCGACCCGGTCGTTCCGCACCAAGACGCTGCAGACCGTCCACAACCCCGACACGATCGCCGACGGGGCGCGTACGCCCTCGCTGGGAAAGGTGACCTTTCCGCTCGTGCTTGCGTACGTCCACGACATGATGACCGTCAGCGATCGCGAGCTGCTCGATGCGATGCTCTACCTGTGGGAGCGCATGAAGATCGTGGTCGAGCCGACGGGGGCGCTCGCGGCCGCGGGGCTCTTCAAGGGTGCGCACGACGTCCGCGGCAAGCGCGTCGGCGTGGTCATCTCGGGCGGAAACGTCGACCTTAAGGCGATCTGCAAGCTGATCGCTTGAGTCGACGTCGCTTTCAGCGCCGGCGCCACTCCTGCCAGCGTTCGCGCCCGGCGAACACCGCGATCGAGTCCTCTACCGCCGCATCCGCGACGCGGTCGAATGCAGGCGCGAGCAGCGTCTCGATCTCGCCCGCCTTGAGACCGAACGGCGGGCCGCGCTCGTCGTCGCTCCGGAAGAAGAAGCCGATCACGCGGCCGCCCGGGCGCACGATCTCGGCCACGCGTGCCGCCCAGCGCGGCCAGTGCGGCCGCGGCAGTGCGCAGAGAAAGGCGCGCTCGTAGACGAGATCGAACGGCGCGCCGAGATCATCGGCGAAGAAGTCAGCGTACCGGAGGACGTGCGACCATTCGCCGAGCAACGCGCGTGCACGCTCGAGCGCGAGCGCGCTGAAGTCGATCGCGAGAACGTCGTGGCCGCGCTCTGCGAACGCGCGCGCCTCGTACGCCGTACCGCAGCCGGGCAGCAGCACGCGGCGCGCGGCGTGCTCGCCGGCGATGAAGCGCTGCAGGGCCGCGGGCACGCCGCCGGCGTCCCACGGCGTGAACGCCTCGCGGTAGCGCGCGTCCCAGAATTCGGCGCCGGCAGGGTCGAGGCGCGGCCCGCGTCGGAGTTTCGATTCGGGGTCTTCACTCATGATTCGACGCCCTCGCTGCGCCGCTCGTGCAGTGCAGCATGATAGACTACGCGTACGTCCACTCTGGACCGCGCCACCCCATGTTCTCCAGCGAGCCTCTCGCGACAACCGACCCCGAGCTGTGGCGCGCGGTGGCGGCCGAAATCGGCCGGCAGGAAGATCACATCGAGTTGATCGCCTCCGAGAACTACGTCAGCCCCGCGGTGCTCGAGGCGCAGGGCTCGCAGCTCACCAACAAGTACGCCGAAGGTTACCCCGGCAAGCGCTATTACGGCGGATGCGAGTACGTGGACGTCGCCGAGGAGCTCGCGATCGAGCGCGCGAAGAAGCTCTTCGGCGCCGACTACGCCAACGTGCAGCCGCACTCGGGCTCGCAGGCGAACCAGGCGGTCTATGCCGCGGTGCTGAAGCCGGGCGACACCATCCTCGGCATGTCGCTCGCGCACGGCGGCCATCTCACCCACGGCGCCGCGGTCAACATCTCCGGCAAGCTCTACCACGCGTTCTTCTACGGACTGGACGAGCGCGAGGAGATCGACTACGAGGAGGTCGAGCGCCTCGCGAAGGAACACAAGCCCAAGCTGATCGTCGCCGGCGCCTCCGCCTATTCGCGCGTCATCGACTGGCAGCGCTTCCGCGACATCGCCGACAGCGTCGGCGCGTACCTGATGGTCGACATCGCGCACTATGCCGGCCTCATCGCCGCCGGCCTGTACCCGAGCCCGATCGGCATCGCCGACTTCGTCACCAGCACCACGCACAAGACGCTGCGCGGTCCGCGCGGCGGTTTCATCCTCGCGGCGCGCGAGCACGAGAAGCTGGTCAACTCCGCGGTCTTCCCGGTGCTGCAGGGCGGGCCGCTGATGCACGTGATCGCCGCCAAGGCGGTCGCGTTCAAGGAGGCGCTCGCGCCCGAATTCAAGCGCTACCAGGAGCAGGTGCTCGCCAACGCGCACGTCATGGCCGAAGCGTGCTCGCCGAACGCGGCCTGCGCATCGTCTCCGGCGGCACCGACTGCCACCTGTTCCTGGTCGACCTGCGCGCCAAGGGCATCACCGGCAAGGACGCCGAGGACCTCGCTCGGGCCGCCGCACATCACGGTCAACAAGAACGCCATCCCGAACGACCCGCAGAAGCCCATCGTCACCAGCGGCATCCGCATCGGCACGCCCGGCGATGACCACGCGCGGATTCGGCGCAGACGAAGCCGAACAGGTCGCGACCCTGATCGCGGACGTGCTCGACGCGCCGCGACGACGCGGCGGTCGGGCCGCGTGTGGCGCGAAGTAGGCGCGCGCCCTGTGCCGCCGCTTCCCGCGTCTACCCGGCGCGCCGCGCGACAGTGGAGGCGCGGCCCGCCGAGATCAGCCCGCCGCCTGACGCCAAGATGAAATGCCCGTACTGCAAGGCTGACGACACCGCGGTGATCGACTCGCGCCTGTCGGAGGACGGCGACAGCGTGCGCCGCCGGCGCGAGTGCAAGGAATGCGGCAAGCGCTTCACCACCTACGAACGCGTCGAGCTCGCGATGCCGATGGTGGTGAAGTCGAACGGCTACCGCACCGCCTACGACCGCGAGAAGATCCGCACCGGCTTCATGCGCGCGCTGCACAAGCGCCCGGTGCCGACGCGACTACGTCGACGACGCCATCAACCGCATCGAGCAGCGCATCCTCGCGCTGCGGCGAGCGCGAGATCAAGCTCGCGCACGATCGGCGAGATGGTGATGCGCGAGCTGAAGAAGATGGACGACGTCGCCTACATCCGCTTCGCCTCGGTGTACGAGGATTTCCAGCGCGTGGACGACTTCCGCGACGCCATCCTGCAGGTCAAGCGCCCGGGCGCAAAGCGCGACCGCGGGCGCAGGGCGCAGTAGCGGCGGGCCGTCGGCACCGCGCGTCCGCATGTTCAGCCCGCGCCGACCGAGCATTCATGGCCGAGGCGCTGCGCTCGCCGAAGCGCGGCCTGTTCACCACGACGCCCAATCCCGCGCGTCGGCTGCGTGATCGTGCAGACGGCGCGATCGTCGGCGACGGGCTGGCACGAGGCGGCCGGCGGGCCGCATGCCGAGATCAATGCGCTGCGCGGCGGCCGGCGAACGCGCGGCGGCGCGACCATCTACGTCACGCTCGAGCCCTGCAGCCACCACGGGCGCACGCCGCCGTGCGCCGATGCCGCTGATCGCGGCGCGGGCATCGCGCGCGTCGTCGCGGCGATGCAGGACCCCAATCCGCCGTGTCGCCGGCAGACGGCTTCGCGCGGCTGCGCGACGCGGGCATCGAGGTCGAGCCGGGCCTGCATGCAGGAGGAGGCGCGCGAACTCAACATCGGCTTCGTCTCGCGCATGAGCGCGCGGACGGCCCTGGGTGCGCATGAAGATCGCGGCCACGCTGGACGGCAGGACCGCGCTCGCGCAACGGCAAGAGCCAGTGGATCACCGGGCGAGGAGGCGCGCCGCGACGGGCACCACTGGCGCGCGCGCGCCTGCGCCGTGCTCACCGGCATCGGCACGGTGAAGGACGACGATCCGCAGCTGAACGTGCGCGCAGGTCGAGACGCCGCGCCAGCCGCTCAAGGTGCTGGTCGACTCGCCGGCTGCAGGTGCCGCTCGACGCGCGGCTGCTCGCAGGCGGCAACGTGCTCGTCGCGGCGGCGCGCGAGGACGAGCGCCAGGATCGACGCGCTGCGCGAGCGGGGCGCCGAAGTGCGTGGTGCTGCCGAATGCCGCACGGCAAGGTCGAACTGCCGGAGCTGATGCGCGAGCTTGGCGCGCCGCGGAACTGAACGAGGTGCACGTCGAGGCCGGGATCAAGCTGAACGGATCGCTGCTGCGCGAGGGCTGCGTGGACGAACTGCTGGTCTATCTCGCGCCCGAGCCTCATCGGCGACAGCGGGCGGGGCATGTTCAGCCTGCCGGCGATCGACCGACCTTGCGCAGCAAGCCGCCGCTTCGATCTCGCGACGTGCAGCGCGTCGGCGAGCGATCATCCGCGTCATCGCGCGGCTTCGCGCGTCCGAGCGCCTCGAGAAGGCAGTGTCGAATGTTTACCGGAATCGTCGCCGCAATCGGCAAGATCAGCAAGGTCGAGCCGCGCGACCGCGGGGCTGCGCCTCACCATCGACGCGGGCATGCTCGGACCTGGACGACGTCGCGATCGGCGACAGCATCGCGGTGAACGGCGTGCTGCCTCACGGTGATCGCGCTCACGGACGACTCGGCTTCGACGTCGACGTGTCGCAGGAGACGCCTGCACTGCACGGTGGGGCTGGACGCGCCGGGCGAGGTCAATCTGGAAAAGTCGCTGCGCCTGTCGGACCGGCTCGGCGGACATCTGGTGTCCGGCCACGTCGACGGCGTGGGCGAGGTGGTGCGCTTCGAGCCGGTGGGCGAGAGCCATCGCCTCGTGGTGCGCGCGCCGCGGAGCTGGCGAAATACATCGCGCGCAAGGGCTCGATCACCGTGCAGGGCGTGAGCCTCACGGTCAACCGCGTCGACGGGCCGCGAGTTCGAGATCAACCTGATCCCGCACACGCTCGCGGTGACCACGCTGAAGCACCTCAAGCCGGGCAGCCGGGTCAACCTCGAAGTCGATCTGCTCGCGCGTTACATCGAGCGGCTGCTCGCCGCCGGGAGCGAATGACCGCGGGGACCGCGCGCCGCCGCTCGTCGGTCGAGCTCGAGGCGCGGCGCCGCGCTGCCGCGCCCGACGTTTCCCGAAGAGCTGCCGATCGCGGCGAAGCGCGCCGAGATCGCGGCGGCGATCCGCGACCACCAGGTCGTCATCGTCTGCGGCGAGACCGGCTCGGGCAAGACGACGCAGCTGCCGAAGATCTGCCTGGAGCTCGGGCGCGGCGTCGCAGGGCTGATCGGCCACACGCAGCCGCGGCGGATCGCCGCGCGCGCGACCGCGGCGCGCATCGCGCAGGAGCTGCAGACCGAGCTCGGGCGGGTGGTCGGCTACAAGATCCGCTTCACCGACCGGACCAGCCCGCGACGTACGTCAAGCTCATGACCGACGGCATCCTGCTCGCCGAGACCCAGGGCGACCCGATGCTCGCGCAGTACGACACGCTCATCATCGACGAGGCGCACGAGCGCAGCCTCAACATCGATTTCCTGCTCGGCTACCTGCAGGCAGCTGCTGCCCGCGCGGCCGGATCTGAAGCTGATCATCACCTCGGCGACGATCGACGCCGAGCGGTTCTGCGCGGCACTTCGGCGGCGCGCCGGTGATCGAGGTGTCCGGGCGCCTCTATCCGGTCGAGGTGCGCTACCGCCCCGTGCAGGAGGACGAAGACGGCGAGCTCGACCTGAACGAGGCGATCGTCGACGCGGTCGACGAGTCGGCGCGACAGGGGCCGGGCGACGTGCTGGTGTTCCTGCCCGGCGAGCGCGAGATCCGCGAGGCGGCCGAGGCGCTGCGCAAGCACCATCCCCCGCAGCACCGAAATCCTGCCGCTGTATCGCGCGCCTGTCGGCCGCAGGAGCAGGAGCGCGTGTTCAAGCCGCACGCCGGCCGGCGCATCGTGCTCGCGACCAACGTCGCCGAGACCTCGCTCACCGTGCCCGGCATCCGCTACGTGATCGATCCGGGCCTCGCGCGCGTCAACCGCTACAGCTACCGCAACAAGGTCGAGCAGCTGCAGGTCGAGCCGATCTCGCAGGCGGCGGCGCAAGCAGCGCGCCGGCCGCTGCGGGCGCGTCGCCGAGCGGCGTGTGCATCCGGCTCTACGACGAAGAGGACTTCGGCCAGCGCGCCGGCGTACACCGATCCGGAGATCCTGCGCTCGTCGCTCGCCGGCGTGATCCTGCGCATGAAGTCGCTGCGGCTGGGCGACGTCGAGGAGTTTCCGTTCCTCGATCCGCCGGCGCCGAAGGCGATCGGCGACGGCTACGCGCTGCTCGCACGAGCTGGGCGCGGTCGACGAGCGCAGCGCAGCTGACCGACATCGGCCGCGCAGCTCGCGCGGCTGCCGCTCGATCCGCGCATCGGCCGCATGATCCTCGCGGCGCACGCGGAGGGCGCCTGCGCCGAGGTGCTGGTCATCGCCGCGGCGCTGTCGGTGCAGGATCCGCGCGAGCGGCCGCATGGAGCGCGCGCAGGCGCGCCGACGAGGCGCACAAGCAGTTCGACGACGAGAAGATCCGATTTCCTCGCCTACCTGAAGCTGTGGAAGTTCTTCGAGGACGGCGCTCGCGCACAAGAAATCCAACCGCAAGCTGCACGAAGGCTTGCCGCGAGCACTTCCTGTCGTTCAACCGCATGCGCGAGTGGCGCGACATCCACTGCGCAGCTGAAGGAGCTGGTCGCCGAGCTGGGCTGGAAGGTCGGCCGACGGCGCACGGACAGCAGCCTACGCGCAGATCCACCGCGCGCTGCTCGCCGGACTGCTGGGCAACATCGGCTGAAGACCGGACGAGGGCAACTACCTCGGCGCGCGCGGCATCAAGTTCTGGGTCCATCCCGGCTCGGGCGTGGGCAAGAAGGCCGGCGCGCTGGATCATGGCGGCGGAACTCACCGAGACCACGCGCCTGTACGCGCGCTCGCGTGGCCAGCATCGAGCCGGAGTGGCTGGAGACGATCGGCGCGCACCTGATGCAAGCGCCGCCAGTACCGACCCGCACTGGGAGAAGAAGCCCGCGCACGTCGCGGCCTTCGAGCGCGGCACGCTGTACGGCCTGCCGCTGTACGTCAATCGGCGCATCCACTACGGGCCGATGGACCCGGTGGAGTCGCGCAGGATCTTCATCCGCCAGGCGCTGGTCGAAGGGGAGTGGGAGACGCGCGCGCCGTTCTTCCTGCACAACCAGCAAGCTGGTGCGCGACATCGAGCCGCTGGAGCACAAGTCGCGCCGTCCCGACGTGCTGGTGGACGACGAGCTGATCTACGCCTTCTACGACAGCCTGATCCCGGAGGACATCCACAACGGCGCCGCGTTCGACGGCTGGCGCGGCGAAGCGGAACGCGAGGACCCGAAGCTGCTTCTTCTGAAGCGCGAAGACCTGATGCGCCACGAGGCGGCGGGCATCACCACCGCGCAGTTTCCGCACCAGATCGAGATGGCGGGGCGCAGCTTCGCGCTCGAATACCTGCACGAGCCCGGCACGCCGCGCGACGGCGTCACGCATGACCGTGCCGCTGATCGCGCTCAACCAGATCAATGCCGCGCGGTGCGACTGGCTGGTGCCCGGTCTGCTGAAGGAGAAGGTGATGCTGCTCGCGAAGTCGCTGCCGCAGAAGCTCCGCCACAAGCTCGGGCCGCTGCCCGAGTTCGCCGCCGAGTTCGTCGCAGCGGTGGCTGCGAGCGACACGCCGCTCGTCCAGGCCATCGCCCGCCATGCGCGCGCGAGCGCGATCTGGCCCTTCCGCTCGACGGTTTCCGGCCGGAGACCGTGCCCGCGCACCTGTCGATGAACTTCCGCGTGGTCGACGAGCACGGCAGGCAGCTCGGCATGGGCCGCAACCTCGCGCAACTGCGCGCCGAACTGGGCCGGGAAGCGGGCGAGCAGTTCGCCGCGATCGCCGGCGTGGGCGCGGCGCAACGGGTCTCACCGACTGGTCGTTCGGGCCGCTCGAGGACATCATGGAGATCCAGCGCGGCGGGCAGACGCTGATCGGCTATCCGGCGCTCGTCGACCGCGGCGACTCGGTCGATCTGGAAGTGCTCGACGCGCACGACCGGGCGCAGGCCGTGCATCGCGCGGGACTGCGCCGCCTGTTCATGCTGCAGCTGAAGGAGCAGGCGCGCTACATCGAGAAGAACCTGCCCGGCTTGCAGGCCATGGTGCTGCAGTTCGCGCTCTCGGCGATGCAAGCGATCTCCGGGCGCAGCTCGTCGCCGCGACCTTCGAGCGGGCCTGCATGGCCGACCCGCTGCCGCGCACGGCGCAGACTTCGGCCGGCGCTGCGAGGAAGGGCGCACGCGGGTGACGCTGATCGCGCAGGAGCTGGCGCGGCTCGTCGGCGGGATCCTCGCCGAGCATCAGGCGTTGCAGAAGAAGCTGCAGGCGGCGAAGGCATTCCCGGAAGCGGTGCGGGACATCGGCGAGCAGGTCGCGCGGCTGCTGCCGAAGGATTCGTCGTCGCGACGCCGTGGGAGCGGCTGCAGCACTTTCCCGCGCTATCTCAAGGCGGCGGCGCTGCGGCTGGACAAGCTGCGCGCCGATCCGGCGCGCGACGCACGCGCGCTCGGCGAGCTCGCCGCGCTCGAGACGCCGTGGCTGCGCGAGGACGCGAAGCAGCGCAAGACCGGCGCGGCGGACCCGCAGCTCGATCAGTTCCGCTGGCTGCTCGAGGAGCTGCGCGTGCAGCTGTTCGCGCAGGAACTGAGGACGCCGGTGCCGGTGTCGGTGAAGCGGCTGCAGAAGATGTGGCAGACTATCAAACGGTGATCGCCGTCGCCCGGTGCTCGCTCACAGTTCGTCAAGCGGTCAAGGATGCCTTTCGGCGCAATCATCATCGGGGACGAGATCCTGCGCGGCAAGCGTCAGGACAAGCATCTGGCGAAGGTCATCGAGATTCTCGGTGCGCGCGGGCTGAAGCTGGATTGGGCCGAGTACCTCGGCGACAGTCCGGAGCGGATCACCGCGACGCTCGTCCGCACGCTTGCGTCGCAGGACATCGTCTTCTCGTTCGGCGGGATCGGAGCGACCCCGGACGACCACACCCGGCAATGCGCCGCCGCGGCGCTCGGCGTAAGCCTTGTGCTGCACGCGGAGGGTGAGCGCCTGATTCGCACCCGCTTCGGCGCCGAGACAACGCCCTTTCGCCTCAAAATGGTCGAGTTTCCGGCCGGTGCGGACATCATTCCGAACGCGTACAACCAGATTCCGGGATTCTCGGTGCGCGACCACCACTTCGTGCCGGGTTTCCCGGTGATGGCCTGGCCGATGGTGGAAGGGGTGCTGGACACCCGGTATGCGCACCTGCATCACCGCACGCCGGAGGCCGAGGCCGCGATCATCGTCTATGGGTCGGCCGAGAGCACGCTCACGCCGCTCATGGTCGAGGTCGAGGCGAAGTACCAGAAGCTGAAGGTCTTCAGCCTGCCGCACGTGGGAGAGGACGGCACGCGGCGCCACATCGAGCTCGGCGTCCGGGGCGAGCCGACGGAGGTCGCGGAGGCGATCGCGATGCTCAAGAACGGCGTGGCGGGGACCGGCGCCACGTTCGAGCCCGCTGGCACGTAGGGGACAAAAAAGCCCCGGGGTTTCCGGGGGCCTTGAAGCAGAGAGGAGAACCGCTTGTGCTCAGGCGGCTTTCTTCTTGCCAACCGCGGTGGCGGCGGCAGTCGATGTTCGCCTCGGCGATTTCGGTGGCCTGCTTCGCGACCTTCGTGAAGCTGTCGTATGCGGAGTTGGCGGCGGCAAGCGCGGACTTCACCGCGGCGACCGCGACGTCCGAGCCGGCCGGGGCGTTCTTCGCCACTTTGTCGAGGAAGCCGACGACGGTCTTGTTGTACTCGCCCGCCTGACCTTCGAAGAGCTTGGTGGCTTCGGCTTGCTGCTGGGTCGCGAGCTCGTACACGCTACGCGAGTAGGCGATCGCCTTGTCGAGGTTGGGCTGCGCCGCGGCGACGTTCAGGTTGACGGCTTCCTGCACGTCCTTGGCGTTCAGCAGCGCCTTGGTGTGATTCATGCCGTCTTCGAACGCGGCTTTGGTCGCGTTGAAGTTGAGTGCCGCGAGCTTCTCGAAGGCGGCAAACTGGCTGTTCGCGATGGCGAGGAGGATTTCCACGCCCGACTTGCTGTTGGCGACGATCTGTTCCGGGGTCACGTACATTTTGGGCTCCAATGAGAGAGGGTTAGCCGATCACTTCAACCTGAATTCGTTGCGGCTTGTTGCACCGCACAATCAGAATTTTACGGATTGTCGAATCGGTGTCAAGACTTTTTTGTGCTCCGCACAATAAACCCTGTGTGAGTGCACAGGAATGATTTAAGAACAGCAACTTAGAATAGTTCCGAGTTCGAACCCAAGCGGAGCATGGAGCGCGAATCGGAGAGCGGGCGAGCTGGAGTCTGGGTGCGGTGGTTGCCCTGGACGTTCGTCTTCCTCTGGAGCACCGGATTCATCGGGGCGAAGTTCGCGCTGCCCTACGCGCCGCCGGTGACCTTCCTGCTGCTGCGCTTCGGGTTCGTGCTCGCGTTGATGCTTCCGATTGCACTCGCGCTGCGCGCGCCGTGGCCCGCGACGCCCGCTCAGGTCGTGCACGTCTCGGTCGCGGGGGTGCTGCTGCATGGCGGGTATCTCGCCGGCGTGTTCACCGCGATACACGCGGGAATGTCGGCCGGACTCGCCGCATTGATCGTCGGGCTGCAGCCCGTTCTAACCGCAGTCGTGGCAGCGCCGCTTCTCCGGGAACGCGTCACCCCGCGTCAGTGGCTGGGCCTCGCCCTCGGCTTCGGCGGTGTCGCGCTCGTCGTCGCCCAGGGCGCCACCCTTGCAGGGCTCACCGCGTTCAGCGGCGCGATGATCTTGATCGCGTTGCTGTCGATTACCGCGGGCACCGTTTATCAGAAGCGGTTCTGCGGCGCTTTCGACCTGCGGGCCGGCTCGGTGATCCAGTTTGTCGCAGCGGGGCTCGCGCTGGCGCCGTTCGCGCTCCTTTTCGAGCACGAGCCAGTCCGCTGGACCGGCGAGTTCGTCTTCGCGATGGCCTGGCTGGTGCTCGTTCTGTCGATCGGCGCGATATCGCTCCTGACGCTGCTCATCCGGCGTGGCGCCGCAACCAAGGTGGCGAGCCTGTTCTATCTGGTCCCGCCTTTCACTGCGGTCATCGCGTTCCTGATGTTCGACGAGCAGCTAAGTCCGATCGGCATCGCCGGCTTCGCGATCGCGGTCCTCGGCGTTGCGCTCGTCTTACGTTCATAGCGCGTTAGAATCCGCCGGGCGTCGCGCCCGCCACCGACGATCCGACCCCGCCGCCGCGCCATGATCGAGTTCCAAACCGAGACCAAGCGCGCACGGCTGCACGATCCGCGCAAGGACTTCGCCCTCGCAGAGATCGAGAGCGAGGTGCGCCACGACCCGCTCACCGGCGACACCGCGCGCATCTGCCATTTCGCGATGCGCGCGCCGCCGGCGCCCGATCTCGCTGCGATCGACGCGCTCAGTCGGCCGGGATGCCCATTCTGTCCCGAGCGCATCGAGTCGATCACGCCGCGCTTCCCCGACGACCTGATCCCCGGGGGCAGGCTGCGGCGCGGGGACGCGACGTTGATCCCGAATCTGTTCCCGTACGATGACTTCTCCGCGATCGCCGTGCTCTGCAGCGAGCATGTGCAGCGGATGGACGCCATGCCCGAGCGCGTGGTCGTCGACGGGCTCGCCGTCGCACGCGATTTCATGCGGGCTGCGGCCAGCCGGGTTGCGGACCGGCCTGCGTACGGCATTGTCACCTGGAATTACATGCCCGCTGCGGGCGGCACGCAGGTGCACCCGCACATGCAGGTGATCGTGACGACAACGCCCGGCAATGCGCTCGGCCGCCAGCTTGCTGCGGCAGCAGCCTTCCGCGCGCGCACCGGGCGCGTCTATGCGGAAGCGTTGCTCGAGGCCGAGCATCGGGGGGCGCGCTGGATCGGAAACCAGGGGCGCGTCGCGTGGCTTGCGCCGTTCACGCCGACCGGCGTCCTCGGCGACGCAATGGCCGTGATCCGAGATCGCGCCACGCTCACCGAGCTCGACGATGCCGACATCGGCGATTTCGCCGCGAGCCTGGTGCGTGTGCTGCGGGCGTTCGCCGCGCGCGGGCTCTGGAGCTTCAACCTCTGCCTCATGCCCGACGCGTTCGGTGCCGCGCCGCCGCGGCACTGGCTCACCGCCCGGCTGTTGCCCCGGTTCTACCTGAACCCGAAGCTCCACGTCTCCGACGCCTCGTATCTGCAGCTTCTGCTGGAGGAACGGTTCGCGATGCTCACGCCGGAGGAGATTGCCTCCGATCTCCGCGCGCGGTTTGGCACGGCATGAAGCACGATGCGTCCCAGACCTTCCCGCCGCATTTGATCGGCGTGCTCGTAGCCCTCACGCTGGCGTGGGGCTTCAACTGGCCGATGATCAAGCTTGCAATCGCAGGCATGGCGCCGATGCACTTTCGCACGCTGTGCCTGGCGTCGGGCGCAGCGGTACTGTTCACGATGGCCGCCGCGCGCCGGCTGCCGTGGCGCGTGCCGCGCGCGGAATGGCGGCGCCTCGCGATCATCGCGCTGGGGAACATCACCGTCTGGAACATCCTGTCGGTCTACGGCGTGGCGCTGATGGCGTCCGGGCGGGCGGCGATCCTCGGCTACACCATGCCAATGTGGACCGTCCTGCTCGGCACCTGGGTGCTCGGCGAGCCGTTTACCCGGCGCCGCACGGTCGGCGTCGCGCTCGGCATGGCCGGCATGCTGCTTCTGCTCGGCGCCGAGCTGCAGGCGGTCGGCCGCGCGCCGGCGGGCGCCTTGTTCATGATCAGCGCGGCGATCGTCTGGGCGATCGCGATCGTGCTGATCCGCAAGTGGCCGACGACGCTGCCGACCACGAGCTTCGCGGCGTGGCAGATGGCAATAGGTAGCCTCCCGATCTTCGCGCTCGCGCTGTTCGTGGAGGAGGGAAGCTTCAATCTGTTCGCGCTCGCGCCGGGGCCGATGATCGGTGTCCTGTACAACATGTTCATCGCGTTCGGCTTCTGCTACTGGGCGTTCACGAAGATCGCGCAGGCCGCACCGGCGGGGGTGTCGGGGCTGTCGACCCTCATGGTTCCCGTCGTCGGCGTGTTCAGCGGCGCCCTGGTGCTGGGCGAGACGCCGCGCTGGACCGATTACACGGCGCTGGTGTTGGTCGTCGGCTCGCTTGCTACGGTGCTCATTCCGGCCAAGCGGCCTGCGGCGCTGACGTCCGCCGAGCGGCCCGCCGGCTCCTGACCGAGGCGGCGTGGACGTGATCGCCTGGATCGTCCTCGGTGCGGCACTGATGCTCGGGGTGCCGGGCGCGCTCTACCTCGTGCAGGACGGACTGCTGTTCCTCCCGCAGCCCGGTCCGGCGCGTCCGCCGCAGGCGCGCGCAGGGCGCGCGGTCGAGCCGCTCGAGTTCACCGCCGCCGAAGGCGTCAGCGTGCGAGGCTGGCTCGTCCGGTCGGCCCACACGCGCTCACCTCTCCTCATCTACTACGGGGGCAACGCGGAAGAGGTGTCCTGGCAGGCGGGCGAACCCTGGCCCGACGATTGGTCGCTCGCGCTCGTCAACTATCGGGGGTATGGACGGAGCGAAGGGAAGCCCTCCGAACAAGCGCTCTTCGCCGACGCCGAGCTCGTGTTCGACAGGCTGAGCGCGCGCGCCGACGTCGATCGCGCGCGCATCGTCCTGGTCGGGCGCAGTCTCGGCAGCGGCGTCGCGACCTACCTCGCGTCGCGGCGCGAGGTCGCGGGCGTGGTACTCATCTCGCCCTACGACAGCATGATCGCTATCGGGCAGCGGCACTACCCGTTCCTGCCGGTCCGGCTGCTGCTGAAGCACCCGTTCGACTCGCTTGCGCGGGCGCCCGCGATCTCGGCGCCGCTGCTCGCGGTCGTAGGCGAGCGCGACGGCATCATTCCGCCCGACCACTCGCTGCGGCTGTACGAGGCGTGGGGAGGGCCGAAACGCTGGACTTCGATCCCGGACGCCGGTCACAACGATCTCGGTGCACAGCGCGAGTTCTGGGGGCCGATCGCGGGGTTTCTGGCCGAACGCGCGCGCTGACGCTCGTCAGTCGCGCGCCCGTACCGCGCGCACGCGCGGGATCAGCATGGGGTCCCAGCGTGCGATTGCGACCGCGAGGAGCTCCGCCGGTGCGGCATCGACGAACCCGGGCTCGGGGCGCTGCCCGAGGAACTCCAGCGCCGCCACGAGCACGGCGCTCGGCCGTGCGCGGTCGATTGGCGGTGCGAGGGTCTGTTTCGACAGCTTCTCGCCGGCCGCGTTGGTCGCGACCGGCAAGTGAAGGTAGCGCGGCGTTGGAACGCCGAGTAGGTGCTGTAGCAGGATCTGCCGCGGCGTGGAGTCGAGCAGGTCCGCACCGCGCACGACGTCGGTGATCCCTTGCGCCGCGTCGTCGACGACGACGGCAAGCTGATATGCAAATAGCCCGTCGGCGCGCCGCAGCACGAAATCACCGACGTCGGTGGCGAGCTCTTGCCGCATCCGCCCCTGCACGGCGTCGTCGAACTCGATCACCGCGGCGTCGACGCGCACGCGCGTCGCACGCGCCGCGCGAACGGACGGCGGTCCGCTGCGGCACGTCCCCGGATACACGAGGCTGCCGTCGATGCCGGCGAATGCGGAATCGCCGATCTCCCGGCGGGTGCACGAGCAGGGGTAGGTTGCGCCCTTGCGCTCGAGGTCGACGAGCGCTTTGCAGTAGGCGTCTCCGCGTTCGCTCTGGCGCAGGACCGCGCCATCCCAGCGCAGTCCGAGCGACTCGAGCGTGCGAAGAATGTCCGCCGCGGCGCCAGGGGCCTCGCGGGGCGGATCGAGGTCCTCGATGCGCACCAGCCATTCGCCGCCATGCGCGCGCGCATCGAGATAGCTTCCCAGAGCGGCGACGAGCGAGCCGAAATGCAGAGGGCCGGTGGGCGAGGGGGCGAAGCGACCGCGATAGCGCGGTTGAGCGTTCGGCACGGCGCAAGACGAAGAATGCGGAAATCGCGATGCTATACTCGTCCGCGCTCGCTTTCCTGGGAACGTGCGTGGCGACAGTCGAGCTCACCAAGGACAATTTCGAGAGCGTCGTGACCAGCCACGACATGGTCATCGTCGATTTCTGGGCCCCGTGGTGCGCCCCCTGCCGTGCCTTTGCGCCGACGTTCGAGTCGGCCTCGGTGCGCCATGCCGACGTCGTATTCGCGAAGGTGAACACCGAGGCGGAGCAGGAGATCGCCGCGGCGTTCAATATCCGCTCGATCCCGACGCTGATGTTTTTCCGCGAGAAAGTGATCTTGTACGCGGATGCGGGTGCGCTGCCGCCGCAGATGCTCGAAGAGGTCATCACGCGCGCCAAGGCGGTCGACATGGCGGAAGTGCATCGCGAGGTCGAGGCGCAGCAGGCCGCGGAGCCGGATCCCGCTTAAGCCTGCCGCTTCGTCCGGTCGCGGTCGGCCGGGCATCAAGGAACTAGTGCCGCGTGGCGGTAGGCCGCCGCCTCTATACTCTCGGCTCCCCCGCCCAGCTATGGACGCCGACGACCGCGCAAGCTTCTCCGCGCCGCACCCGGACGCGGTCGCTTCCGCCCGGGTCGCGCTCCTCTATCGCCAGGCCCCGGCTACGCTTCCATTGGCGATGGTCGTTGCGGGGATTTGCGTGTGGGTGTTCTGGGGTGCCGCCGACCGCGCCGCCCTGCTCGCGTGGTTCGCCGGGACCAGCATCGTCGTGGCCTTGCGCTATCTGGTGGTGCGGTGGTATCGCGCTGCGGACCGCCCCGCGTCCGAGGCTGCGCTCTGGGAGAGTCGCTTCGTGGCGGGTGCGGCGGCGATGGGGGGCGCCTGGGCCGTCCTGGTCCTCGCGATCAGTTCCGGATTTCAGGCGCACCAGCTGTTCGTCGGATTGCTGATCGGCGGGCTCGCCGTCGCGGCGATGGGCATTTTCGCCGCGAGCCGCCGGGCGTTCCTCTGGTTTGCAGTACCCATGCTCGCGGCGCTCGTCGCGGATTTCGTGGTTGGCGGTGGTGAGCTCAATGCTGCGATGGCGATGCTCGTCGTGGTCTTCTTGGCCGCGCTGTGGCGCGTGTCGGCCCATCTTCACCGCACGGTCCTCGAGAATATCGTGCGGGGCATCGAGAACGAGCGCCTGCTCGCCGAGCAGCGGGGCCTGTTCGACGCGGCGACCGCGGGGATCCTGTTCCTTCGCGACCTCCGCATCGTGGACTGCAACCGCGAGGTCGAGCGCATCGTTGGGTACGCTCGCGCCGAGCTGATCGGGCATTCGGTACGGATGTTTTTCCCGGATCAGGCCGTGTGGGACGCGAAAATCGAGGAAAGCTATCGCGCGGTACTGGAAGGGCGTCTCTATCGAAGCGAGATGCGCCTGCGACGGAAGGACGGCGTGCTCGTGTGGTGCGACGTGTCCGGCCAATCGGTTGTCCCGGGCAGGCCGGAACTCGGCGCGGTCGTCGTCTGCGCCGACATTACGGAGAGCAAGCGCGCCGAGGCGGCGCTGCGCGCGAGCGAAGAGCGTCTGGACCTCGCGGTGCAGGCCGCACAGAGCGGGCTGTGGGACTGGGACATCGCCAACAGCGCGACGTACTTTTCGCCCCGCTTCAAGGAAATCCTGGGCTATGCCGGCGATGCGGACTTCCAGACGCTGCTGTTCTTCTCCGATCGCCTGCACCCCGAGGACCGCGAGCGGGCGATGACCGGCATGGCCCGCTGCGTCGATGCGGACGAACCCTTCGATTGCGAGTACCGCCTGCGCCGCGCCGACGGCACTTATGTGTGGGTGCACGGACGTGGGCGCGCGGTACGCGACGCCCGCGGGACCGCGGTGCGATTCGCGGGCTCGATCATCGACATCTCCGACCGCAAGGCGGTCGAGGAGCGGCTGCGCGAGAGCGAGGGCCACTTCCGGCATCTCGTCGAGACCGCCAACGACCTGGTGTGGGCGGTGGATCGCGACGGCCGCTGGACTTATCTGAGCCCTCGCGCGACACGCCAGATCTTCGGCTGCGAGCCCGAGGACATGCTCACCGAGCGCCTCGTCGACTCCCAGCCCGAGGCCGATCGGGATCGCACGACGGCGATGCTCGCGCGCGTGATGAACGACGGCACCGCGTCGCACTTCGAGACGCTGCACCGCGACCGCAAGGGCGGAGACGTGGTGCTGAGCCTCAACGCGACGCCGCTGCGCAGCGCGCGCGGCACAATCGTCGGCGTCACCGGGACCGCCACCGACATCACCGAGCTCAAGGCGAAGGAGCACGAGCTGTCCGAGGCGCTCGGAGAGCAGCGGCTGATCTTCGATACGGTGTCCGAGGGCCTCGCGCTGGTGCGCGATTCGATGATCCAGAAGTGCAACGCGAAGTTCGCGGAGATGCTCGGCTACACCCCCGCCGAGCTCGCCGGGAAGCCCACGCTCACGTTCTACGCAGACCCTGCGGAGTGGGACTACATCGGGCGGCAGGCGAGCGCCGCGATGGCGCAGGCGCGCGTGTACGACTGCGAGCTGCTCGTCCGGCGCAAGGACGGATCGGCGTTCTGGTGCGAGCTGCGCGGGCGCGCGATCGATCCGGTGGCGGTCGACGAAGGCTCGATCTGGGTGATGTTCGACATTTCGGCCCGCAAGGAACGCGAGCAGCGCATCCAGCACCTCGCCGACCATGACGCGCTAACCGGGCTGCTCAACCGGCGCCTGCTCGAGGACCGACTGCAGCAGTCGATCATCCTTGCCCGGCGCAACGACGCCCTGGTGGCGGTCATGCTGATCGACCTCGACGGCTTCAAGTCGGTGAACGACCAGTTCGGACACCTGATGGGCGACTATGCGCTGCGCACGGTCGCGCGCCGACTGCGCGAGTGCGTGCGCGAGTCCGACACCGTCGCGCGCCTCGGCGGCGACGAGTTCGTAGTGCTGCTCTCCGGCCAGCGCGTGCCGGAGGACTCCAGCCTCGTCGCGGAGAAGATCCTCGCCGGGCTCACCGAGCCGGTCGCCGCGGGCGGACGACGGTTCGAGATCGGCGCCTCGATCGGCATCAGCATCTATCCGCGCGATGGGACCACGCCCGAGGCCCTGCTCAAGCACGCCGACGCGGCGATGTATCGGGTCAAGGAAGCGGGCAAGAACCGCTACCAGTACTACTCGTTCTGACGCCGCTGTACCCGTGCCCTGCGCGTGGGCATGCGCGGTGGCGGGCGCTCTTGGAATCACCGGAATCCGACCTCATGTTCACGCGCACGGACCGTGCGAACACTTGGCGAACACCCGGAGAAACTCATGATCGAGATCAGGAAAGCAGGCGAGCGCGGCTATGCCGACCATGGCTGGCTGCGGTCGTTCCACACCTTCTCCTTCGCCGACTACTACGACCCGAACCACATGGGGTTCGGACCGCTGCGCGTGATCAACGAGGACCGCGTGATGCCGGGGATGGGTTTCGGCGCGCATGGCCACCGCGACATGGAGATCATCAGCTACGTGCTCGACGGTGCGCTCGCGCACAAGGACTCGATGGGCAATGGCTCGGTGATCCGTCCCGGCGACGTGCAGCGCATGAGTGCAGGCCGGGGCGTCCAGCACAGCGAGTTCAACCACTCGAAGGAGGCGCTCGTCCATTTCCTGCAGATCTGGATCGAGCCGGGGGTCCGGGGCATCGCACCGGGTTACGAGGAGAAACACTTCGATGCCGCATCAAAGCGCGGCAGGCTCCGCCTCGTCGCTTCGCCCGACGCGCGCGAAGGCTCGGTGACGATCCACCAGGATGCGTTCGTTTACGCAGCGCTGATCGACGGTGCGGAGCGGGTGACACATCGACTCCAGTCGAGGCGAAAGGGATACGTGCACGTCGCGCGCGGCAAGCTGGCGGTGAACGACCAGTCGCTCGCTGCCGGCGATGCGCTCAAGGCCGCCGAGATCGCAGAGATCGTGCTCGAGCGGGGCGAGCAGGCGGAAGTCCTGCTCTTCGATCTGCCCTGATCCGCCTTGGGGTCGCGCGCAGACGGCGGCGCGGGGTCCCGGTATTCTCCCAGCCTTCCGCCGTCCCGGTCCCCCATTGACCTCCGCTTCCGGCCGCAAGGCGGCCCTCCTGGTCGTCGCCTGCCTGACCGTGATGGCGGCTGCCACCATCGCGCCGGCGCTGCCGCGGATGGCCGACGCCTACCGCACGATCGCAAGCGTCGAGCTCGTGACGAAGCTGGTGCTCACCACACCCGCCTTGGCGATCGCGCTGTGCGCGCCGCCGGCCGGGGCGATCATCGACCGCTTCGATCGGCTCACTCTCCTGCGCGGCAGCCTCGTCCTCTACGGCCTCGCGGGCGCGGCGGGATACGTACTGCACGACCTGCACGCAATCCTTGCGAGCCGCTTCGCGCTCGGCGTCGCCATCGCAGGCACGATGACCACGACCACTGCGCTGGTCGGCGACTACTACCGGGGTGAGGCGCGGGCGCGCTTCGCAGCCTTGCAGAGCTTCGTAATGTCGCTCGGCGCTGTAGTCTCGGTCGGTTTGGGTGGGCTGCTCGCGGATGTCGACTGGCGCATGCCGTTCCTGCTGTACCTGAGCGGCTGGGCGGCCTTGATCCCGGCGATATTGTTCCTCGACGAGCCGCCGCGCGGCGCGGCGCGCTCGCCCGAGGAGGGGGACGTACACCGGGTCGCCGTCGGCCGAGTTGCAGCGGCGTACGCGATTACGCTGTTTGCAGTAGTGATGTTCTACATGACGCCCGTGCAGCTGCCGTTCCTCGTGCGCGCGATCGGAGTCGAGTCGAGCGCGGCCGCCGGCGCCGCGATCGCCGTCTCCTCGCTCGCGGCCGCGGCCGGCTCCGCCGCATATCCACGGTTGCGGCGCTTCAACGGCGTGCTCGCGGTCTATGCGTGGGCGATCGCCGCGATGGCGATCGGTTACGGGCTGATCGGGCTCGCCGGCTCGTACTGGGCGGTGATCGTCGGCGTCGTGGCGTCCGGGTTCGGCGTCGGAGTGTTCTTTCCCAACAGCAGCCTGTGGGTGCTCGCGCTTGCGCCGCCGCGATTGCGCGGGCGCCTCGCAGGCGGGCTGACGGCCGCCATCTTTCTCGGGCAATTCCTGTCGCCACTCCTCCTGGAGCCGGTGGTCGCGCTCACGTCGCTCGGAACGGCGTTCGGAATCGCGGCTGTGGCGCTGGCGCTGGTGGCGGCGGGCCTCGCTCTCGTGCGCCGTCGTGCTTGAATCACGCGGCCTGCCGACAGGCGCACCGCCCGCGTCGCTTAGAATCGCTCCATGAGCGTCGCCATTCTCATCTCCGGCCGCGGAAGCAACATGCGCGCGCTCGTCGAGGCAGGGCTCCCGATCGCAGCGGTGATCAGCAACGAGGCGTCCGCGTCCGGGATCGCATTTGCGCGCGCCCACCATCTCCCGACGGTCGTCGTCGCCCACACTGCGTATCCGAGCCGCGACGCTTTCGATGCCGCGCTCGCCGCCGAGATCGACCGGTTCCGCCCGCGCCTTGTTGCGCTCGCGGGCTTCATGCGCGTTCTCACGCCCACGTTCGTGCGGCGTTACGAAGGGCGACTGCTCAACATTCATCCCTCGCTGCTGCCGGCTTTCCCGGGGCTCCATACCCATGCGCGCGCGCTCGCCGCGGGGGTGAAAGTGCACGGGGCGACGGTGCATTTCGTGACCCCCGAGCTCGACCACGGCCCGATCGTCATCCAGGCCGCCGTGCCCGTGCGGCCGGGCGACGATGAGGACGCGCTCGCCGCGCGCGTGCTCGCACAGGAGCACCGCATCTATCCCCAGGCGGTGCGCTGGTTCCTCGACGACCAGCTCGCGCTCGAGGCGGGGCGCGTGCACGTCGCCGAGCCGGGTGCGCGCCAGCTTCTGTTCGCCGACGCATGATCCCGCAGTCAGGACACCGCATCGCATGCGGCCCGCGATGCGCCTGACCCCGGCATTGGTCGATGCGTACGTCGCGGCGGCGGCGGCGGTGCTGCGGTTCGACCAACCGGCCGATACGCTGCTGTCGGCGTTCTTCCGTGCGCATCCGCGGCTGGGTGCCCATGATCGCGGTTTCGTCGCCGAGTCCGTGTATGCGCTGCTGCGGCGCAAGCGCCTCCTCGAGTTCGCTCTCGCCGAGATCGGGATCCAACGACCTGACGCGCGGACGCTCGCGCTCGCGGCCTTGGTGCGGGTCTCCGGTCTCAACCTGCGCGAGATCGCGGGGGGTGCCACGCCAGAGGAGTGCGCGCGACTCGAGGCGGTGAAGGGCGCGGCGCGTGGGATGCTGCCGCTCGCCGTCGAGTGCGACCTCCCGGACTGGGTGGTCGAACGGGTGCTACCGGCGCTGGGCGAAGAGAGCCTGCGCAGCCTTGCCCGCGCGCTCGCGCAGCCTGCGCCCCTCGATCTGCGCGTGAATCTGTTCGTCGCGGACCGCGCCGAAGTGGTGGCGGCGCTCGCCGCGGACGGGATCGAGGCGCAGCCGACCCCGTACTCGCCGGTCGGACTGCGCGTCCTCGGCAAGCCGGCGCTCAACCGGCATCGCCTGTTCACATCCGGGGCCATCGAGGTGCAGGACGAAGGCAGCCAGCTGCTGTGCCATCTACTGGGGCCGAGGCGTGGCGAGATGCTCGTCGACTTCTGTGCCGGCGCGGGCGGCAAGGCGCTCGCGCTCGGAGCCCTGATGCGCTCGACCGGGCGGGTCTATGCGTTCGACGTGTCCGACCGACGCCTCGCGAAGCTCGGCCCCAGGCTTGCACGCTCGGGGCTCTCCAATATCCATCCCCAGCGGATCGCGTCCGAGCGCGACCCGAAAGTCAAGCGCCTTTCCGGTAAGATCGACCGCGTCCTGGTCGACGCCCCCTGCACCGGGCTCGGCACGCTGCGGCGCAACCCGGACTTGAAGTGGCGCCAGACCGAGCCGGCCGTGAGCGAGCTCGCGGCCAAGCAGGCCGCGATCCTCGCGGCGGCGGCCGGGCTCGTGAAGCGCGGCGGGCGCCTGCTCTACGCGACATGCAGCATCCTTTCCGAAGAGAACGAGCAGGTCGTGCAGGCATTTCTCGCGGCGCACCCCGACTTCGCCCTCGTGGCGCCGGCAGCAGCGCTCGCCGCCGCGCGCATCGAGCTCCCGGGCCACGCACCCGACGACGATTTTCTGCGCCTGCGTCCGGACGTACATGCGACCGACGCGTTCTTCGGCGCGCTCATGGAGAGGGCTTGAGGCGCGGCGCACGCCGTCGGGCCCGATTTGGAGGCATTCGATGGAAGGCGAGATTCAGGCGTTGTGGCGGAAGGTCTGGGCAGACCTGCACGACCCCTCGGTGCTCTGGCAGCTCGGGACGATCGCCACCTGCCTGCTGATCGCATGGGTCGCCGACCGGGCGGTCAGCCGCCGCGCTTCGGGCGCGCGCGGCTCGCGCGGCATGGAAGTCGGCGTGGGCGGTATGCGTCGGCTCGTGTTCCCGCTGGTGGCCGTGCTCCTCTTGGTGCTCGCCAGGGCGGTCCTGGAGCGGTTCGTGCGAGTGGCGCTCCTCGATCTCGCCGTGCCGCTGCTTGGATCGCTTGCAATCGTCCGCGGGACCGTCTACCTGTTGCGCGTGGCCCTGGGAACGGGCAGCGTGATCGCGGCATTCGAGCGTGCGATCGCGACGGCCGTGTGGGGCCTGTTCGCCTTGCACCTCCTCGGGGTGCTGCCGCAGGTGGTGGAGACGCTCGAGTCGATCGCGCTCCCGATCGGCAAGACGCGCGTATCCGTCTGGGACCTCGGCTGGGGGATCGTCGGCGTCGCCTTCACCATCCTGGCCGCACTCTGGATCGGCGGGCTGATCGAGGCGCGCATCATGCGCGCCGCGGGTCTCCACGGGAACGTTCGCGTCGCGCTCGCACGGATCACCAAGACGCTGCTGGTGTTCCTGGCAGTGGTGATCGCGCTGCCACTCGTAGGGCTCGACCTCACGCTGCTCTCGGTTTTTGGGGGGGCCCTCGGCGTCGGTCTCGGGTTCGGAATGCAGAAGATCGCGAGCAACTACGTCAGCGGCTTCATCGTGCTGCTCGACCGATCGATCCGCCTCGGCGATGTTATTACCGCCGACAACTTCTACGGCGTCGTCAAGGAGATGACCACCCGGTACACGGTCGTGAAGGCGCTCGACGGCCGCGAGGCGATCATCCCGAACGAGACGCTGATCACATCGACGGTTCTCAACCACTCCTACACCGATAACCGGGTACGCGTGCCGCTCCAGGTGCAAGTCGGCTACGGCACCGAAGTCGAGCCTGTCCTGCGGCTCTGCGAGGGCGTGGCGCGCACCCATCCTCGCGTGCTCCACGACCCGGCGCCGTCCGCAGCGCTCGCCGGCTTCGGCGACAACGGGCTCAACCTCGAGCTCGGTTTCTGGATCCGCGATCCGGAAGAGGGGACGCTCAATGTCCGCTCCGACATCGCACTCGCCCTGCTCAGGGCGTTCCGCGAGCGCGGGATCGAGATCCCGTTCCCGCAGCGCACCGTGCGCATTCTGCCCGGGGCGGAGGGCGGCGGCCCGACCCGGGATTCCCGCGACGTGGGGTTCGACACGGGGCAGTAGGGCGATTTCCCGTAAAATGCCGGTTGCGGAGGCGTCTCCGCGCCAACCAGAACGAAAAAATCGCCCATATGGACCTTGCTTCCTGGCTGTTCGCCGGCGTCTTCGACCTGCCCTGGTGGGGCATGGTGCTCGTCGTGCTCGGACTCACGCACGTCACGATCGCCGCCGTCACGATCTACTTGCACCGCTGCCAGGCGCACCGCGCGCTCGAGCTGCACCCGCTGCCGGCGCACTTCTTCCGGTGGTGGCTCTGGATGACCACCGGCATGGTCACCAAGGAGTGGGCGGCTATCCACCGCAAGCACCACGCGAAGTGCGAGACGCCCGAGGATCCGCACAGCCCGCAGATCTACGGCATCAACCGCGTGCTGTGGGGCGGCGTGTTCCTGTATGTGAAGGAGTCGCACAACCGCGAGACGATGGAACGCTACGGCCACGGGACGCCCGACGACTGGGTCGAGCGCAACGTCTACACCCGTTTTACGCTCTCCGGCCTCACTTCCATGGGGCTCATCAACGTGGCCTTGTTCGGCCTTGTGCCGGGGCTCCTGGTCCTGGTACTGCAGATCGCGTGGATCCCGTTCTGGGCGGCCGGCGTGATCAACGGCATCGGGCACTTCTGGGGCTACCGCAACTGGCAGACGACGGACGCGAGCACCAACATCGTCCCCTTCGGCATCCTGATCGGCGGTGAGGAGCTGCACAACAACCACCACGCGTTCGCGTCGTCCGCGAAGCTTTCAAACAAGTGGTACGAGTTTGACCTCGGCTGGCTGTACATCCGCATCCTGGAGGTGCTGCGCCTTGCGCGGGTCAAGAAAGTCGCCCCGCGCCCGCGCATCGGCGCGGCAAAGCCGGCGATCGACCTGGAGACCCTGCACGCGGTGATCGCGAATCGCTACGACGTGCTGGCCAAGTACGCGAGCTCGCTCAAGGCGACCTACGCGGAGGAGCTGGCAAAGCTGAAGGCGCGCGCCCCGCAGGACGCCGAGATCCTCAAGCGCGTGCGGCGCTGGCTTACCCGCGACGACAAGAAGCTCGCCGCCCCGGAGCGGGCCGCACTCGCGGCGAGCCTCGAGAAGAGCAAGGCGCTGCAGACCGCGTACTCCATGCGCCAGGAGCTCACCGCGCTGTGGAACCGGTCCAGCGCGACGCGGGAGCAGCTCGTCGCGCAGCTGCAGGACTGGTGCCACCGCGCCGAGGGCAGCGGGATTCGACCGCTCCAGGAGTTCTCGATGCGGCTGCGCTGCTACGCCTGAGGCGGCGCGCCGCAAACAAAAAACCCGCCGGATGGCGGGTTTTGTTTTTGGGCGAAGCGCCACGCTACTTGAGCTTCGTCTCCTTGTAGACGACGTGCTTGCGGGCCTTGGGGTCGTACTTCATTATTTCAATCTTGTCCGGGGTGGTCCGTTTGTTCTTGGTGGTCGTGTAGAAATGCCCGGTCCCGGCGGTGGAT
Source organism: uncultured beta proteobacterium (assembly GCA_963747775.1). GTDB lineage: Bacteria > Pseudomonadota > Gammaproteobacteria > Burkholderiales > SG8-39 > JAGVSZ01. The sequence continues at coordinate 86,397 of CAVVGT010000004.1, read as the reverse complement.
TCGAGCTTGATCTTCTCGCGCATGGGTCAGTGTCCTTTCTCAGCGCCCGCCCTTGGCACGCAGGTCGGCGAGCACCGCCTCGATGCCCTTCTTGTCGATGATGCGGAGGCCCGCGTTCGAGACGCGCAGGGAGACCCAGCGCTTCTCGCCTTCGACCCAGAAGCGGCGGGACTGCAGGTTCGGCAGGAACCTCCGCTTGGTCCGGTTGTTCGCGTGGGACACGTGGTTCCCGGTCTGCGGTTTCTTGCCCGTCACTTGGCAAACGCGTGCCATTGAAATTGCTCCGAAATCGGGATAGGCGCGCATTATAGGCAAGAATCGGTCTCGGCTCAACCGCTTCCACGAGGGACGGCTAGAGCATGCCGCGCTCGGCAAACGAAATCGTCGCACCGCGCCCGACCACGAAATGATCGAGCACTTTGACGTCGACGAGGTCCAGCGCTCGCTTCAAGGTCTCCGTCAGCAACTGATCGGCCTGGCTCGGCTCCGCCAGGCCGGAGGGGTGGTTGTGCGCGAAGATCACCGCGGCGGCGTTGTGGCGCAAGGCGTCCTTTACGACCTCGCGCGGGTATACGCTCGTCTGGGTCAGCGTGCCTGCGAAGAGCTCTTGCATCTTCAGGACGCGGTGCTGGGCATCCAACCAGACCGCGACGAAGATCTCGTGGGGACGGTGTGCCAGGCTGAACTGCAGATAGCGGCGCACGGCCTGCGGCGAGCCAAGCGCATCGCCGGTCCGCGCCGTCTCTTCGAGCGCGCGCCGCGCGAGCTCGTACGCCGCGCGCAGCTGCGCGCACTTGGCTGCGCCGACACCCGAGGTCGTGCCGATCTCGCGGTCGTCTGCGGCAAACAGCGCATTCAGCGAGCCGTGGCGGTGGAGCATGTCCCGCCCGAGGTCGACGGCGCTCTTGCCGCGTACGCCGGTGCGAAGAAAGATCGCGAGCAGCTCGGCGTCGGAGAGAGCCGTCGCGCCGCGCGCGAGCAACTTCTCGCGCGGCCGCTCCTCTTCCGGCCAGTCGGTGATCGGCACGGCGCCCCCCCGTGTTCGCGTAGAATCAGTCGAACCTAACGCGCGACATCCGTTGTGGCTGACGTGAAGGGAAAACGCATCCTGCTCGGGCTTACCGGGGGCATCGCGGCCTACAAGGCTGCCGAGCTGTGTCGCCTGTTCGTCAGGGCCGGCACGGACGTGCGGGTCGTGATGACCGAGAGCGCTTGCCGGTTCATCACGCCGGTGACGCTGCAAGCCTTGTCCGGCCAGACCGTGTTCACGGACATGTGGGACCCGCGCATTGCCGACAATATGGCGCATATCGAGCTGTCGCGTGACCGCGAAGCGATCGTCGTGGCCCCGGCCACCGCGGATTTCTTAGCCAAGGTCGCGAACGGCCTCGGCGACGACCTGCTGTCTACGCTCTGCCTCGCGCGCGAGTGCCCGCTCCTCGTCGCGCCGGCGATGAACCGGCAAATGTGGGACCACCCGGCCACGCGTCGCAACGTCGAGACGCTGCGCGCGGACGGGGTCGTGATCCTCGGCCCGACGGTAGGGGATCAGGCGTGCGGAGAGACCGGCATGGGGCGCATGCTGGAAGCCGAACAGATCTTTGCCGAGGTCGGGTCCACGCTCGGGCCGAAACCGCTCGCTGGCAAGCGGGTGCTGCTCACCGCCGGGCCGACGTTCGAGCCGATCGACGCCGTGCGTGGGCTCACGAACCTGAGCTCGGGAAAGATGGGCTTCGCAGTGGCCCAGGCGGCAGCGGAGGCGGGCGCCGCCGAGGTGATCGTGATCGCTGGCCCGACCCAGCTGCCGACGCCGCCGGGCATCGCACGGGTGGACGTGACGACGGCGCGCGAGATGTATGACGCGGTCATGGCGCGCGCAAAGGGCGCCGACGTCTTCATCGGCGTCGCCGCGGTGGCCGACTATCACGTCGTGCAGCCGAAGGGCCATAAGTTGAAGAAGGGGGACGGTCCGCCGCGCATCGAACTCGCGGAGAACCCGGACATTCTCGCGTCCGTGGCCGCGCTCGAGAAGCGGCCGTTCTGCGTGGGTTTCGCGGCGGAGTCCGAGAACCTGGTCGAGTACGCACAGGCGAAGCGCAGGAAGAAGAAGATCCCGCTGCTCGCCGCGAATCTCGCCCAGGCGGCCTTCGGTCGCGACGACAACGCGCTCACGCTGTTCGATGACGCCGGCGAGCACGTGCTCGATCGCGCGCCCAAGATCGTCCTGGCGCGGCGTCTGATCGCTCATATCGCCCGGATGCTGTAGCCGCGGCGTCTCCGCTTCGCCCGTTCTCCGTTCCCGTCATGCACCGCATCGACGTCCGGGTCCTCGATCCACGCCTGCACGACACGCCGCCGAAGTACTCGACGAAGGGCGCGGCAGGGCTCGACCTGCGCGCCTGTCTCGACGCGCCGCTCGAGCTCCGGCCGGGCGGCTCGGCGCTCGTCCCGAGCGGGGTCGCGATCCACCTCGCCGATCCCGGGCTCGCCGCCCTGGTCCTGCCGCGCTCCGGCCTCGGCCACAAGCACGGGATCGTGCTCGGTAACCTTGTCGGCCTGATCGACTCCGACTACCAGGGGCAGATCATGGTCTCGCTCTGGAACCGGTCCGGTGAGCCCTATACGCTCCAGCCGATGGAGCGGGTCGCGCAACTCGTCATCGTCCCGGTGCTGCAGGTCGCGCTGAATGTCGTCGAGGAGTTCGGCGCCAGCGAGCGCGGCGCGGGCGGTTTCGGCAGCTCCGGCAAGGGCTGAGGCGTCCCCGGGGAGCAAAACAGGCGGCAGCGCCGCCCGTTTTGCGTCCGAAACCGCCGACCGGTCAGGACAGCGTGTCCGCCCAAATGTTGACGGCCCATGCGTCCGCGAAGCCCTTCTCGAGCTCGCTGCGCTGCGCGGAAACGCCGCCCGCCCCCGGCACCGGCGCAACGACTTTCTGCGCTGCGTCGAAGCGGTACACCCCGGTGACGTGCATCGCCTCTTTGTCGCTCACGTAGCTATAGCACGTGTTATTGATGATCGGCATCGGGTTGGTCGGCTGGCCGGTCATCATAGCGACCACCGCCGATGCACAGATCTTCGCGTGATTGTTCGCCATGCTGCCCGATTTCGGCATTCCGGGACCCGACAGCGTGGCATCGCCGATCACATGCACGCCGGGCGCCGCGACCGACTCCATCGTCTGCCAGTTGACGCCGCACCAGCGGTTGTTTGCGGTGATCAGCTTCGACTGCTGGGCGATCAGTCCTGCCTTCTGCGGCGGGACGATGTTCAGCACGTTGCCCTTGAACGAATCGAATTCCGTCTTGACTGTCATCCCCTTGACATCGACGTCCTTCGCTTCCTGGTTCGGACGGTACTCGATGATCCCTTTGTAGAGATCGTTCCAGGCGGCGAGAAACAGGCCTTTCTTGGAGACGATGTCCTCGTTGCCGTCGAGGATCAGCACCTTCGATTTCGGCTTCGCCTGCTTGAAGTACAGCGCGACTTGAGAGGCGCGCTCGTATGGGCCTGGCGGGCAGCGATACGGCACTTTCGGAATCGAGAGTACGTAGACGCCGCCGTCAGGCATGGCTTCGAGCTGCTTGCGCAGCGCGACAGTTTCGGAGCCGGCCTTCCACGCGTGCAGGACGGTCTTCTGCGCCTCGGGGTTGTTGAGCCCCGGGATCTGCTCGAACATGAAATCGATCCCCGGCGCGACGACGAGCCGGTCGTAGGGGAGATCCTCGATCCGCTTCAGCTGCACGCGCTTGCGCTCGAGGTTCACGCCGGTCACCTCGTCACGGATCACCTGGACGCCATACTCGCGCAGCTTGTCGTACCCGATCGTGAGGCTCTCGATCGTGCGGGATCCGCCGAGCACCAGGTTGGAGAGTGGGCAGGAGACGAACTGCGGGTTGCGATCAATGAGGAACACCTCGATCCGACGCTCGCTCCACATCCGGATGTACTTCGCCGCCGTGGCGCCGCCGTAGCCTGCGCCGATGACGATCACGCGGCCGACCGGCTTGGCGGGCTCGGAAGAGGTGGCGCACCCGGAGAGGAAGGAGGGCAGGGCAGCGGTCCCCGCACCCGCGCCAAGGAGCTTGATGAAGTCGCGCCGGTTGTAGTCGTTTCTCATTCCCGCCTCCCCCTACTTCAGCTTCTGCGCCGCGAAGAACCCCGCGAGCGCGTCGAGTTGGGCGTCGCTGTAGCCCTTCGAGATCTGCTGCATGATTGTCGAGGGGCGCTTACCGTCGCGGAAGTCGCGCAAGTGGCGCACCAGCGTCTCTCTGGACTGACCGGCGAGCACCGGCATTCCTCCGGCTGACGCGCCGTTCGTTCCGTGGCAGATCGCGCAGCTCGCGGCGTAGTCGCGCGTTTCCTGCGCGGTCGGAGCCTGGGCTGCCGCGACGAGCGGCGCGCCCGCCAGGCACGCGCCCAGCAACAGGTCTTTCAGCATTTTCTCCTCCTTGATATTTGTGCCGGGCGCCCCCGTTCCGACCGTGCGCTCGTCTGCGGAGTGTCTGCCCGCATGACGGCAGGCGTCAAGTCATTGCCGCTCATGTGGACATCCGGCGCGCTTATCAGGAGGTGGGGCCGCGGCATGCAGGAAGACGAAGGGCCGCGCGTGGCGGCCCTCGTTGGCGGTGCGGTGCCGATCAAGTCTCGGTCGGAGTCGGCGCCGCGGGCGACGCCGGCGGCGCCTCGGCCGGCTCCGGGAACCGCAGGACGATCTTGTCGTCCGGGTCCACGTCCACCGTCACCTTGCCGCCGTTCAGCAGCCGGCCGAACAGCAGCTCGTCGGCGAGCGCCTTGCGGATGGTGTCCTGGATCAGTCGCGCCATTGGCCGCGCGCCCATCGCCGGGTCGAATCCGCGTCGCGCAAGGTGCTCCTTCAGAGCGTCCGTCCAGACCGCCTCGACCTTCTTCTCGTGCAACTGCTCCTCGAGCTGCATCAGGAACTTGTCGACCACGCGCAGGATGATCTCGTGGTCCAGCTGGCGGAACGAAATGGTCGCATCCAGGCGGTTGCGGAACTCAGGCGTGAACATGCGCCGGATCTCGCCCATCTCGTCGCCGGACTCCTTCTTTGCGGTAAAGCCCATGACGGCCTTGTTCAGCGCCTCGGCGCCGGCGTTGGTCGTCATGACGATCATGACGTTGCGGAAATCGGCCTTGCGACCGTTGTTATCGGTCAACGTGCCATGGTCCATGACCTGCAGCAGGATGTTGAAGATGTCCGGGTGCGCCTTCTCGATCTCGTCGAGCAGCAGCACCGAGTACGGCTTCTTGGTGATCGCCTCGGTCAGCAGGCCGCCCTGGTCGAAGCCGACGTACCCCGGCGGGGCGCCGATCAGCCGCGACACCGCGTGCCGCTCCATGTACTCCGACATGTCGAACCGGATCAGCTCGATACCCATGCAGTACGCGAGCTGCCGCGCCACTTCCGTCTTGCCCACGCCGGTTGGCCCGCTGAACAGGAAGTTCCCGATCGGTTTCTGCGGATTGCCGAGCCCCGAGCGCGCGGTCCGGATCGCCGACACGAGCGCCTCGATCGCCTTGTCCTGGCCGAACACGACCGCTTTGAGGTCGCGGTCGAGATTCTTGAGGGCGGTGCGGTCGTCGGTCGACACCGTCTGCGGCGGGATGCGCGCGATCTTGGCGATGATCTCCTCGATCTCCTGCTTGCCGATCATGCGCTTCTGCTTCGACTTCGGCAGGATGCGCTGCGCCGCGCCCGCCTCGTCGATCACGTCGATCGCCTTGTCGGGAAGGTGGCGGTCGTTGATGTAACGCGCCGAGAGCTCCGCCGCGGAGGAGAGCGCATTGGCGCTGTACTTGACGCCGTGATGCGCCTCGAAGCGCGACTTCAGGCCCTTCAGGATCTCGACCGTCTCGTCGATCGACGGCTCGATCACGTCGATCTTCTGGAAGCGCCGCGACAGCGCGTGATCCTTCTCGAACACGCCGCGATACTCGTTGTAGGTCGTCGCGCCGATGCACTTCAGCGCACCGGTGGAGAGCGCCGGTTTCAGCAGGTTCGAGGCGTCGAGGGTCCCGCCCGAGGCCGCGCCCGCTCCGATCAGCGTGTGGATCTCGTCGATGAACAGGATCCCGTTCGGATTGTCGAGGAGCTGCTTCAGCACCGCCTTGAGGCGCTGCTCGAAGTCCCCGCGGTACTTCGTGCCGGCGAGCAGCGCGCCCATGTCGAGCGCGTACACCTGGCACTTGGAGAGGATGTCGGGCACCTGTCCCTCGACGATGCGGCGCGCGAGGCCTTCCGCGATCGCGGTCTTGCCGACGCCGGCCTCGCCGACCAGCAGCGGGTTGTTCTTGCGCCGCCGGCAAAGGGTCTGGATCACGCGCTCAAGCTCGCGCTCGCGTCCGATCAGCGGGTCGATCTTGCCCACCAGCGCCTGGGCGTTGAGGTTGACGGTATAAGTTTCCAGTGCTCCGCCGGCCTGCTGGCCCTCCTGCTGCTCTTCGTCGCTCTCGGCGGGTTTCGGCTGCTGCGACTGCGGCGCCTTGGTGATGCCGTGCGAGATGTAATTCACGACGTCGAGGCGCGTGACGCCCTGCTGATGCAGGAAGTACACCGCATGCGAGTCCTTCTCGCCGAAGATCGCCACCAGCACGTTGGCGCCCGTCACCTCCTTCTTTCCCGAAGACTGCACGTGGAGGATCGCGCGCTGGATCACGCGCTGGAAGCCGAGCGTGGGTTGGGTGTCGATCTCCTCGGTACCGGCGACGGTGGGCGTGTGGGAGTTGATGAACTCGGTGAGGCTCCTGCGCAGCTCCTCGATGTTGGCGGCGCAGGCGCGCAGCACTTCAGCCGCGGTGGGGTTGTCCAGCAGCGCGAGGAGGAGGTGCTCGACGGTGATGAACTCGTGCCGCTTCTGGCGCGCCTCGACGAACGCCATGTGCAGGCTGACTTCGAGCTCCTGGGCGATCATTACGTTTCCTCCATCACGCACTGCAGCGGGTGCTGATGCTTGCGCGCGAATGCAACTACCTGCTCGACCTTCGTGGTCGCGATGTCCCGCGGGTAAACCCCGCACACTCCCATGCCTTCCCGGTGCACCTTCAGCATCACCTGGGTCGCCTTTTCGCGCGTCATCGCAAAGAACGTCTGCAGCACCACCACCACGAACTCCATCGGCGTGTAGTCATCGTTCATCAGCACCACCTTGAACAGCGGCGGCGGCTTAACCTTCGACTTCTTGGTCTCGAGGACCGTTCCATCACGCGACCGGGTCGCCATGCCTGCTTCAGCCTTCCGATGCCGACGTCGACCTCACTTCCGCGTTCGGTTCATGACGTCTCGCCGCGCGAGTTCGTGCGCTGGGGACTCGCTCGTATCCTAGCCAGACTTGCGTCCCCGCGCAATCGCCTGAATCGCCCGCAAGGCACGGATTTCTCAGGGGCTTGAGGCACCGCGTGGACACTTGACGCGCTACGTCGAAGCGCGTAAAAGAGGCGCGTGTTTGCTCTTCAAGCGGTAGGAAGGTCGTTGCGGTGATCCCCTCGTCCTGAAGCTAGCTTGAGAACAGGCATGGGAATGGGGGGAGACCCTCGGGTCGCAACGAGAAGGGAAGGGGGGCTATGCCTACCGGTACGGTCAAGTGGTTCAACGATGCCAAGGGCTATGGGTTCATCACGCCGGATGACGGCGGCGAAGATCTGTTCGCCCACTTTTCGGCCATCAACATGGCTGGTTTCAAGACGCTCAAGGAGGGCGAGAAGGTCAGCTTCGAGGTGACCCAAGGCCCGAAGGGCAAGCAGGCATCGAACATCCAGAAGGCCGGCTGAGCCCGCGCCAGCACGGATCCTTCGAGGCCCCGCCGCGTGCGGGGCTTTTTGTTGTATCGAACGCGTCTTGTCGACCGCGCTTTGTCGACCGCGAGCCAGCCGCAGGCGGCCCGCGGTCCCGCCGGCGTTGCGCCCGCGCTACATGCGCTCGATCATCGCGTTCCCGAAGCCCGAGCACGACACTTCGGTCGCGCCCGTCATCAGGCGGGCGAAGTCGTACGTCACCACCTTCGCCGAGATCGCAGCTTCCATCGACTTGATGATGAGGTCGGCGGCCTCGCGCCATCCCATGTGGCGCAGCATCATCTCGGCCGAAAGGATCAGCGAGCCGGGGTTCACCTTGTCCTGGCCGGCGTACTTGGGTGCGGTTCCGTGCGTCGCCTCGAAGCAGGCAATGGTGTCCGAGAGGTTGGCGCCCGGCGCGATGCCGATGCCGCCGACCTGCGCGGCCAGCGCGTCCGAGATGTAGTCGCCGTTCAGGTTCAGCGTCGCGATCACGTCGTACTCGTCGGGCCGCAGCAGGATCTGCTGCAGGAACGCGTCGGTGATCACGTCCTTGACCACGATCTCGCGGCCGGTCTTCGGATTCTTCATCTTGCACCACGGTCCGCCGTCGAGCATCTGCGCACCGAACTCGCGCTGCGCCAGCGCATACCCCCAGTCGCGGAAGCCGCCCTCGGTGAACTTCTGGATGTTGCCCTTGTGGACGAGGGTCACGGACTTCCGATCGTTGTCGATCGCGTACTGGAAGGCCTTGCGGATCAGTCGCTCGCTGCCTTCGATCGAGACCGGCTTGATCCCAATCGCGGACGATCCGGGGAAGCGGATCTTCTTGACGCCCATCTCGGTCTGCAAGTACTTGATGAGCTTCTGCGCCTGCTCGGACTTGGCGGGCCACTCGATTCCGGCGTAGATGTCTTCGGTGTTCTCGCGGAAGATCACCATGTCGACCTTCTCGGGCGCCTTGAGCGGCGACGGCGTGCCGCGGAAGTACCGCACCGGCCGCAGGCAGACGTAGAGGTCGAGTTCCTGGCGCAGCGCGACGTTCAGCGAGCGGATCCCGCCGCCGACCGGTGTGGTCATCGGCCCCTTGATCGAGACCGAGTACTCCTTGAGCAGGTCGAGCGTTTCGGTTGGCAGCCACACGTCGGCGCCGTAGAGGCGGGTGGACTTCTCTCCCGCAAACACCTCCATCCAGTGGATCTTGCGTTTGCCGCCGTAGGCTTTCGCGACTGCGGCATCGACCACCTTGAGCATCACCGGCGTGATATCGACGCCGGTGCCGTCCCCCTCGATGTACGGAATGACCGGGTTGTCGGGCGTCGACTTGCCGGGGACGATCTTGCTTCCGCCTTGCGGGACTTTCGCGTGAGTCGTGGCCATTGCTGCTCCGTTGTGGGCTCGATGAGGTTGAGAATGGGGTCGGTTTTCGCCGGGCGGCGCGCGTCCCATCGCCGTCGGACCTGAGGCATCTGAAACGCCGATAGGGCGCAATTATGCGTCAACCCGGGGGGCAATTTCCATGATCCGGGTCGGCCGGGGCGATCCGGCGGCTGCCGCCCTCGACCGTTTGCCGCTATCCTCGGGGCGAAGCCCACACCCCGGCCGCCGCGGCCGCGTCCGTCCATGGTCCTGCCCAAGGGAGAGAACCCCATCGCCGTCGCGATCGCCGAGGCGTTGCTCGACGGGTTCGACACGCACTACCGCCTGTTTCGCGAGACCAGCCGCGAGGCGAAAGCACGCTTCGAGTCGGGCGACTGGCTCGGGCAGCAGCGCGCCGTGCGGGAGCGGATCGCGTTCTACGACCAGCGTGTGCGCGAGACCGCCGGGCGGCTCCACGCCGAGTCACGCGACGAGAACACGTGGGCGCAGGCCAAGCTGCTCTACATCGGCCTGCTGACGAACCACAAGCAGCCGGAGCTCGCCGAGACGTTCTTCAGCTCCGTGTTCTGCCGGATCATGGACCGGACGTACTTCCACAACGAGTTCATCTTCTTCCGTCCCGCAGTCTCGACCGAATACATCGAGTCCGATCCGCCCGCCTACCGGACCTACTACCCGCTGCGGCACGGCTGGCGGGAGACGCTGCGCCGGATCTGCGCCGACCTCGACTGGCGCTGTCCGTTCGCGGACCTCGAACGCGACATCGGCTACGTGCTCGAGGCCGCACGGCAGGCGTCCGGCGGAGAGCTCCGCCCCGAACCGAACTGCCAGATCCGCGTGCTGGCCTCGGCGTTCTACCGAAACAAGGCGGCCTACGTCTGCGGCAAGCTCGTCAACGGCGACCGCGAGTACCCGTTCGTCGTCCCGGTGCTGCACGACCGCGACGCACGCCTCTACCTCGATACGCTGCTCGTAGATCCGCTCGATATCGGGCGCGTGTTCAGCCTGAACCGCGCGTACTTCATGGTCGACATGGAGGTGCCCTCGGCGTACGTGCAGTTCCTGCGGACTCTGATGCCCTACAAGCCGCGTGCCGAGCTGTACACGATGCTCGGCCTCGGGAAGCAGGGCAAGACCATGTTCTACCGCGAGCTCGCTCACCATCTGCGGCATTCCGACGACGAGTTCATTGTCGCGCCGGGCGTGCGCGGCCTGGTGATGGTGGTGTTCACGCTCCCATCGTTCCCTTATGTCTTCAAGGTGATCCGCGACGAGATCGTGCCACCGAAGGAGACGGACCGCGAGACCGTCAAAGCGAAGTACCTGCTGGTGAAGCAGCACGACCGGGTCGGGCGCATGGCCGACACCCATGAGTTCTCGAAGGTGGCGCTGCCCAAGGCACGGTTCAGCGCCGCGCTCCTCGAAGAGCTGCGCCTGACCTGCGCCTCGGTGCTGACGGAGAACGAATTGGAGGTGGTGATCGACCATCTCTACATCGAGCGGCGGATGTTGCCGCTGAACCTGTACCTCGATCAGGCCCCGGACGATCGTATCGAACGCGTCGTGCGTGACTATGGCGACGCGATCCGCGAGCTCGCGTACGCGAACATCTTCCCCGGCGACATGCTGATGAAGAATTTCGGGGTCACGCGCCTCGGCCGGGTGGTGTTCTACGACTACGACGAGATCGAGTACCTCACCCAGTGCAGCTTCCGGCGCATCCCCGAGGCACCGAATCCGGAGCTCGAGATGTCCGGAGAGGTCTGGTACCCGGTGGCGCGGAACGACGTATTTCCCGAGGAGTTGGGAGCCTTCCTGCTCACCGATCCGCGCGTGCGGGCGGCGTTCATGAAGTACCACGCCGACTTGCTCGGCCCGGAGTTCTGGAAAGCAACGCAGACGCAGATCGAGGGCGGTCACGTCGAAGACTTCTACCCTTACCCGAAAGCGATCCGGTTCTGCATCGAGCACCGTGCCCCGAGCGAGCAGCCGGAAGCCGTCGCCGCCTGATCCTGGTATCCCTCGCTATCTAAGTAATTGTTTTTTAAAGGAATATGTCGGAGGATGAGGAAGAATGTCAACCCACTCCACTCGCGCGGCGTTATTGGCCCTGACCGGCATATCGGTCACTTCAATCAAACTGATCCAGAGAGAGGAAACCCATGCAAAAGCTGATCGCCGTTCTGTTCGCCGCCGCGTTCGCGGCCGTGTCGTTCCAGGCCGTTGCGCAGGACAAGAAGGCTGCGGACACGAAGCCGACCGCCGAGCAGTGCAAGAAGGACCCGAAGATGAAGGGCTGCGAGCCGGCGAAGAAGTAATCGCCCCGCTGGCGATCGAAAGGCAGGGGAGTTCCCCTGCCTTTCCTTTTTCAGGGGGCCGCTGCTAAACTGCCGGCGCCCTGACGACCGGAGAGCGGGCGCAGGGCATCGTCGCCCGCCGCCACGCGGGCATCCCGACCGAGACGCCCAAGGAGGAGCAGAAATGAAGAAGATCGTTGCGCTGATTCTCGCCGCCACGTTCGCGGCCGTGTCGTTCCAGGTTGTCGCGCAGGACAAGAAGCCGAGCGCCGACGATTGCAAGAAGGATCCGAAGATGAAGGGCTGCGAGCAGATGAAGAAGTAGTCGCTGCTGCGGCGAGTGAAGGCAGGGGCATGCCCCTGCCTTTTTCATTCCGGCACCTGCGCCTCCTCGCGATTCCATGAACCTGCGTCTGACTGCCGTGAGCGCGTTGTTCGCCCTGTCCGTGACTTCCGGGCCGGCGATCGGGCAGTTGCCTGCCCTCGAGCTCAGCGCCGGTATTCATCTCATTCGCGCCGAAGTCGCGAGCACGTTCGACTCGCGCGCGCAGGGACTGATGTTCCGCAAGACGCTCGGAGCCAGCAGCGGGATGCTGTTCGTGTTTCCCGACGTGTCGACGCACTGCATGTGGATGAAGAACACTTACGTGCCGCTCTCGGTTGCGTTCATGGACGAGCAGGGCACGATCGTGAGCATCCATGACATGCAACCCCAGAACGAGACCTCGCATTGCGCGCGGAAGCCCGCGCGCTTCGCCTTGGAGATGAATCAGGGCTGGTTCGCGCAGAAGGGCATCAAGCCCGGCGCGAAGATCGGGGGGCTCGACAAGGCACCGCCGCCGCGCTGAGGAGGTGCGCCGTAAAGCAGAAGGGGCCCGGCGGGGCCCCTTCTGCGCTTCGGCCGGCGAATCGACCTAGAGGCCGGCGTTCTGCTGCGCGACCATGCAGTAGAGCATCGGGATCGAAAGCATCGTGTTGAAGCGCGAGGTCAGCATGGCCAGGCGCGCCGCCTTGGCTTTCTCGGCCGCCTCGACCTGCACGATGCCGAGCGCTTTCTTCTGGTTCGGCCAGATGATGAACCAGACGTTGAAGGCCATGATCAGCGCGAGCCACATGCCGATGCCGATCGCGGTGAACGGCTTCTGGAACGCGAGCGCGGAGCCGATGTAGCCGTTCATCCACGCGAGGAGCAGACCCGTGATGACGGTGGCCAATGCCGCCCAACGGAACCAGAACAACGCGGTCGGGGCGATGACCTTCCCGATGGCCGGCTTCTGCTCGTCCGGGATCTTTGGCATCGAAGGGATCTGTACGAAGTTGAAGTACCAGAGTATGCCGATCCACATCACGCCCGAGAGGACGTGCAGCCAACGCATGAAGAATGCCCACCAGGCATGGTCGAACTTGACAACACCGCCAGCGGCGGTGCTGACGATGATCACAATGACTATGAGGACGACGACGCCGGCGACTACGGTACGTCCGAGGGATTGGAGAATCGCGCCCATGTGGAAGCCTCCTTTGAGGTCTGTTGTTGTCCCCGACGACGGGACTCCTGGAGCGCGCGGAGTTTAGCAGGCCCCGCGCGTCCCGCCAATCGCGCGCTCAGCGCGTCTGCTCGACGCGGGCGCTCGCTCCGCCTTCGGCGAACGTGAGATCGAGCGGGTCACCGCGAGCGAGCCCGGCACTGCGGCGCACGATGCGTCCTTCTCCGTCCCGGACGATGGCGAAGCCGCGCTCCAGTACCGCGCGCGGGTCGAGATGCGCGAGGTTCTGCACGAGCGACTCGAGCCGCGCCGCGCGCTGTGCCGAGCCATGGAACACCGCCGAGCGCGTGCGCTGGGTCAACCCGGCGATTCGCGCCTCCAGTGGTGCGAGGGCGGGAATGCCCCGCATCGCCCGGTCGGCAAGATCGCGCACGCGCCATCGCCCCCGCTCTAGCGATCGCTCGGCTGCGAGGGCAAGGCGCGTGCGCAGCTGCGCGAGCAGCGCGGTTTGCGCATCGAGACGGCGTCCCGGATGGACGAGTCGACGCGTCAGATGATCGAGCAGCTGGAGGCGGGTCTCGAGGTCGCGCGCGATGCGGCGGTGCAGCCGCCCGGCAAGCAGGTCGAGACGCGCGAGCAGCTCGTCGCGCGGCGGGCTCGCAAGCTCCGCCGCCCCGGTTGGCGTCGGCGCGCGGACGTCGGCCGCGAAATCCGCGATCGAGAAGTCGGTTTCGTGGCCAATCCCCACGACGACCGGGACCGCACAGGCGCGGATCGCGCGCGCGACGCGCTCGTCATTGAAGGCCCAGAGATCCTCGATGCTCCCGCCGCCGCGGCACAGAATCAGCACGTCGCACTCGCGGCGCCGGGCGGCTGCGGCGAGCGCGGCGACAATCTCGGCGGGTGCACCCTCGCCCTGCACCGCGGTGGGATAGACCACGATCGCGACCGAGGGATTGCGCCGCGCGAGCGTGGTCAGCACGTCGCGCAGCGCTGCGGCTGCCGGCGAGGTCACGACGCCGATCGCACGCGGGTACGCCGGGATCGGACGCTTGAGGGCCGGATCGAACAGCCCCTCGCGCTCGAGGCGATCGCGCAGGCGCAGGAAGGCTTCGTACAGCGCGCCGAGACCTGCGCGGCGCATGAACTCGACGTTGAGCTGAAAATCGCCACGCGGCTCGTAGAGCGACACGAGCGCACGGACTTCCACCTGCAGGCCGTCGCGGGGCTGCCAGTCGAGGGACGCGCCGCGGCCGCGGAACATCACGCAGCGCACCTGGGCCTGGTCATCCTTCAGCGAAAAATACAGGTGCCCCGATCGGGCCTGGGTGAAGTTGGAGATCTCGCCGCCGACCCAGAGGAGCGGGAAGCGGTGCTCGAGAAGGTCGTGGACGCTGCGGTTGAGCGCCGAAACGCTCAGCACCTCGGACCCGGAGAGCGTGCTTTCCCGCATGAATGCTGGCTCTCCGAGCATGTCGGCATCTTAACCTATCCACAAGTGCCCCCACCGGGCCCCTCGCGCCGACCGGTGCGCCGCCCCTCTCTCTAGAGAATCCAGTAACTTGCTGATTCAATGAATTAAATCTGTACGATCACTTATTGATCAGCGGGCGAAATTCCTTTCTGCACAGTCCACTTAGCGTGGCTGTCGACACACTATGCACAACCTTATCCACAGCAACTGTGGATAACTTCGCATGCCGAAAGCATGCGCGCGCAAGATGCGCGCTCACGCATTTTCTTGCGGTGCAAGAGCGCGGCAGATAAAGTCTCGTGCTTTGATTTTTCGCGGAAAACTTACGCGTGTTCGCAATCATTCAAGCGGCCGGATGGCCGATCTGGTTCCTCCTGCTGGCCTCCGTGATCGCCGTCGCGCTCATCATCGAGCGGTCGATCGTGCTCCGGCACTCGAAGATCGTACCCAACGGCCTGCTCGACAAAGTGGTCGACGCTTACCGGAAGCAGGGCGTCACGCCGCAGCTGCTCGACAGCCTGTATCAGGATTCGCCGCTCGGGCGCGTGCTCGCATCGGGGCTGCGCAACCACAAGGCGCCCCGGCCAGTGATGAAGGAAGCGATCGAGGACGAGGGGCGCGCCATCACGCACGATCTCGAGCGGTTCCTCACTACGCTCGGCACGATCGCAGCGATCAGTCCGCTGTGGGGCCTGTTCGGCACGATCGTGGGCATGATCGAAATCTTCGGCTCGCAGAATCCGACCGGGGCGAACCCGGCGCAACTCGCGCACGGCATCTCGATCGCGCTCTACAACGCCGGCTTCGGCATCCTGATCGCCGTTCCCGCGACGATCTTCTTCCGCCACTTCCGCGGCAAGGCCGAGAGCTTCGTGATCGAGATGGAGCAGCAAGCCTCGCGGCTCGTCGACATGGTCCACGGCGAGCGGCGCTGATCGGAGCGGCCGGGGTGAACTTTCGTGGCCACTGGAAGGAGGATCCGGAGATCAACCTGATCCCCTTCATCGACGTTCTGCTCGTGATCCTCATCTTCCTGATGGTGACGACCACCTACTCGAAGTACGCCGAGCTCCAGATCAATCTGCCGAGCGCCTCGGCCGAAAAGCAGGCCGAGCGCCCGAACGAGATCAACGTCACCATCAGCGCCGCCGGCGAGCTCACGATCGACCGCAAACCGGCGCAATTCACGAGCGTCGCGCAGTTCACCGGGCTCCTGAAGCAGGCGGGCGACGGGCTCAAGGACCCGATCGTGATCATCAACGGCGACGCGAAGTCCAACCTCCAGGTGTCGATCAACGTGATGGAGGCGGCGCGACTCGCCGGCTACACGAACGTCTCGTTCGCGGTCCAGCAATCGGCCGGGAAGTGATTCCGGCCCGCGCGGCGTGCGGCCGTGACGCGCAGGTCAGGATTGGAAACCGCCCCCTTCCCCGAGCGCCACTGGTACCGGCTGAGCGCGCTCTCGGTCGCGCTCGCTCCGTTCAGCTTGCTCTTCCGCCTGGCCGTCGGCCTCCGTCGCGCCGGATACGCCGCGGGGATCCTCCGGTCGCATCGTCTGCCGGTCCCGGTGGTGGTCGTCGGCAATCGCGTCGTCGGCGGCACGGGAAAGACCCCGCTGGTGCTCTGGCTCGTCGACGTGCTGCGCAGCCGCGGGCTCCGGCCGGGAATCGTGTCGCGCGGATACCGCGGTGCCAACGATCCCGCCCGGCGCGTGCTTCCGGGCGGGGACGCAGCGCAACTCGGTGACGAGCCGGTGCTGCTTGCCGAGCGGAGTGGGGTGCCGGTGTGGATCGGGCGGAATCGGGTCGCTGCGGCGCGCGGCCTGCTCGCCGCACACCCTGACCGCGACGTCCTGGTCTGCGACGACGGCCTGCAGCACTACGCCCTCGCGCGCGACTTCGAGATCGCGGTCGAGGACGAGCGGGGCCACGGCAACGGTCTGCTGCTCCCGGCCGGCCCGTTGCGCGAGCCGGCCGCACGTAGGGTGGATGCAGTCGTCGTCAACGGGGCGGCGGGTGCCGATGCCTTCGAGATGCGCCTCGCGCCGGACGGCTTCCGCCGCGTCGGCGGGGGCGAGGAGAGCGTGCCCGTCGCGGCACTGCGGGACCGGCGCCTGCATGCGGTCGCGGGAATCGGCAACCCGGGGCGCTTCTTCGCAACGCTCCGGGCCCTAGGCCTCGAGTTCGTGCCGCACGCGTTTCCCGACCATCATGCGTGGACGGCGCGCGACCTCGACTTCGCCGCATGCGACTTCGTGCTGATGACGGAGAAGGATGCAGTAAAATGCCGCGCATTCGGACGCGACGACCTCGTCGCCCTCCGGGTGCAGGCGCGGGTCGATCCGCGGCTTGCGGAACTCGTCTCGGCGCGCATCCATGGATCCGAAGCTGCTTGACATTCTCGTCTGCCCGGTCACCAAGGGACCGCTGATCTACGACAAGCCGGCCCAGGAACTCGTGTCGATCGAGAGCGGACTGGCTTACCCGATCCGGGACGGCATTCCGGTGATGCTCGAGGACGAGGCCCGACGCCTCTCCGCGGACGAGATCGAGTCCTGGCGCGCGAAGCGCTAAGGGCGCCGGCGGCACTACGCCATGCCCGGCCTCCTCCGCTTCACCGTTCTCATCCCCGCGCGCTACGCGTCGAGCCGGCTGCCCGGCAAGGCGCTCGCGGATATCGGCGGCAAACCGATGGTGGTACACGTCGCGGATCGCGCCCGCTCGGGCGGTGCGGGCGCGGTGTGGATCGCCACCGACGACGCGCGCATTGTTGCCGCGGCGCGCACGCACGGCTGCGATGCGCTGCTGACGCGCGCCGATCACGTGTCCGGGACCGACCGGCTGGCGGAAGCCGCAGCAACGCTCGGACTCGCCGATGACGAAATCGTCGTGAACGTGCAGGGTGACGAGCCGCTGATGCCGCCCGCGCTGGTGGGCCGGCTCGCGCATGCGCTGGCGCAGCGGACGGCGGCTTCGATGGCGACGGCCTGCGTTCCCATCACCGACCCGGAAAAGATGCGCAACCCGAATGTGGTCAAGGTCGTGTGCGACCATGCCGGTTACGCGCTCTACTTCAGCCGCGCTCCGATCCCGTACGCACGCGACGCGGTCGCCGCCGGGGGCCCGGCGGCGGTGCTGCCGGACGGGTTGCCCGCGTATCACCACCTCGGCATCTACGCTTATCGCGCCGGTTTTCTGCGCGCGTATGCGAAGCTCGCGCCCGCACCGATCGAACGCTTCGAGGCGCTCGAGCAACTGCGCGCGCTCTGGCACGGGCACCGCATTGCGGTCATCGTCGCCGAGGCGGAGCTGCCGCCCGGCGTGGACACCCCCGAGGACCTGGAAAGAACGCGACGACTCTTCGCCGCCCGGGCCTGAGCGGTCTCGCCCGGCATCCGCGCAGTCGACTCGCGCGATCGGCCTATTTGACCGCGTCGCCGCCAACGGGCTATCGTCAACGCTCCCGCCCCCGAACGAGCCAGACACTCAATGCGACTCATCCTCCTCGGCCCGCCTGGCGCTGGCAAGGGCACGCAAGCGCAGTTCATCACCGATCGCTTCGGGATCCCGCAGATCTCGACCGGCGACATGCTGCGCGTCGCGATCAAGGCGGGCACGCCCCTCGGCGTGGCGGCGAAGAAGGTCATGGACGCGGGCCAACTCGTGTCCGACGACATCGTCATCGCGCTGGTGAAGGAGCGTCTCGCCCAGCCCGACTGCGCCTCCGGCTATCTTTTCGACGGGTTTCCGCGCACGCTCCCGCAGGCCGAGGCGATGAAAAGTGCCGCCGTAGCGCTCGACTATGTCCTCGAGATCGACGTGCCGGACGAGGAGATCATCGCGCGCATGGGCGGTCGGCGCGTCCACCTCGCCTCGGGACGAACCTATCACGTGCGGTTCAATCCGCCCAAGGTCGCAGACCGCGACGATGTGACCGGCGAGCCGCTGATCCAGCGCGACGACGACCGCGCAGACACCGTTCGCAAGCGCCTGGAGGTCTATCACGCACAGACCCGGACGCTGGTCGACTACTTCGCGCGCTGGGCTGCGACCGGTGACCCGCGAGCGCCGCAGTATCGGCGGATCTCCGGCGTAGGCTCGGTGGACGAAATCCGCGCGCGCGCCCTTGCCGCTCTGAACTAGAGCGCGCCGCCAGGGTGTCCCTCCGGCGGAAGTCGCGCGTCGCGCCGCCGCGCGATAAGCTTTCGCGTTCCTTGTTCGTGAAGCGGCCATGAAAACCTCCAAAGCCTCCAAAGCCCCAAACGCCATCTACGCCCAGTCGGGCGGCCCTAGTGCGGTGATCAATGCCTCAGCCGCCGGCGTCATCGAGGCCGCGCGCAAGGCGCGCGGAAGGATCGGCAAGCTGTACGCCGGCCGCAACGGCATCGTCGGCATCCTCACCGAAGAGCTGATCGACACCGGAAGGGAGTCGGCGAGCGCGGTCGCCCGGCTCCGCCAGACGCCCGGAAGTGCGTTCGGGACGTGCCGGTACAAGCTTCGGGATTTCGAGAAGGACCGGTCTCAGTACGAGCGGCTGATCGAGGTGTTTCGCGCCTACGACATCGGCTACTTCTTCTACAACGGCGGCAACGATTCCATGGACACGGCGTGGAAGGTCTCGCAGCTCGGCGCGCAGCTCGGCTATCCGGTGCAGTGCATCGGCGTGCCGAAGACGATCGACAACGACCTCCCGATCATCGATGCGTGCCCCGGCTTCGGCTCGGTGGCGAAGTACGTCGCGACCTCGATTCGCGAGGCAAGCATGGACGTCGCATCGATGTTCCGCACCTCGACGCAGATCTTCGTGCTGGAGGTGATGGGCCGCCACGCGGGCTGGATCACCGCCGCGGGCGGGCTCGCCGCGGAGGGGCCGGACGATGGTCCGCACATCCTGCTGTTTCCCGAGATCCAGTTCGACGAAGCGAAGTTCCTCGACCGCGTGAAGGCGACGGTCGAGCGAATCGGCTGGTGCTCGATCGTCGTCTCGGAGGGCCTGCACGGGCCCGACGGCAAGTTCCTGTCCGAAAGCGGGTTGCGCGACGCGTTCGGCCATGCCCAGCTCGGGGGCGTCGCGCCGCAGATCGCCAAGCTGATCACCGAGCGGCTGAAGTACAAGCACCACTGGGCGGTCTCGGACTACCTCCAGCGCTCCGCCCGCCACATCGCCTCGGCGGTCGACGCGGAGCAGGCGTATCAGCTCGGCGCGGCGGCGGTGAAGCTCGCCCTGGAGGGGCGCAACGCGGTGATGCCGACGGTGATCCGCCTGTCGGACAAGCCCTATAAGTGGAAGCTCGGTGTGGCGGAGCTGAAGAACGTCGCCAACGTCGAGAAGAAGATGCCGCGCGACTTCATCACCGAGGATGGGTTCCACATCACGGCCAAGTGCCGGCGCTATCTTTCGCCGCTCACCAAGGGCGAAGACTACCCCTCCTACAAGGACGGGCTGCCCGACTACGTCAAGCTGAAGAATGTGCTCGTGCCGAAGAAGCTCGGCACGACCTTCAAGATCTGAACGCGGCCGGGCTATAATCCGCCGCTTTCCAGAAACCGGGCCGGGGGGCCGGCAGAGCGCGCGTGGACGCGCGCCCCGCGCTTCCCTAAGAACGCCCGCCTTACACGGGGGATTCCATGAGCTCTGCTCTTCTATTCGCGCTCGGTTGCGCGGTCCTGGCGATCGTCTACGGCTTCTTCTCGATCGGCTGGATCCTGCGGCAGCCCGAAGGCAACGAGCGCATGCGCGAGATCGCGGGCGCGATTCGCCAGGGGGCAGTCGCCTACCTGAGGCGACAGTACTACACCATCGCCCTCGTCGGCGTCGTGCTCTTCGTCGTGATCGGGCTGGTGCCCGGGCTCGGCTGGCCGACCGCGTGGGGCTTTGCGATCGGCGCCATCCTGTCGGGGCTGTCCGGGGTCATCGGCATGAACGTGTCGGTGCGCGCGAACGTTCGCACCGCGGAGGCGGCGCGCAAGGGCCTGAACGAGGCGCTCGCGGTCGCATTTCGGGGCGGTGCAATCACCGGCCTGCTGGTCGTCGGTCTCGGCCTGCTCGGCGTCGCGGGCTACTTCTGGCTGCTCGCCGCGTCCGGCAAGGCGGGCCTTCCGCTCATAGAGACGCTGAAACCGCTCATCGGCCTCGGCTTCGGCGGCTCTCTCATCTCGATCTTCGCGCGGCTCGGCGGCGGCATCTTCACTAAGGGTGCCGACGTCGGCGCGGACCTCGTCGGCAAGGTCGAGGCGGGCATTCCCGAGGACGATCCGCGCAACCCGGCGGTGATCGCCGACAACGTCGGTGACAACGTCGGCGACTGCGCCGGCATGGCGGCCGACCTGTTCGAGACCTATGCGGTGACGTTGATTGCGACGATGCTGCTCGGCGCGCTGATGGTGAAGACAGAGTCCGCCGCTGCGGTGATCTACCCGCTGGTCATCGGCGGCTTCTCGATCATTGCGTCGATCGTCGGTACCTGGTTCGTCAAGGCCAAGGCCGGCGACAAGAACGTCATGCCCGCGCTCTACCGGGGACTGTGGGTCGCCGGCATCCTCGCGCTGGTTGCGTTCTACCCGATCACCCAGTGGATCATGGGCGACGTGCTCGCGAACGTGCCGTTCGACGTCGCTGGCGGACGCAAGTTCGTCGCGGTGTGGCAGCTCTGGGGAGCGTCGGTCGTCGGCCTCGCCCTCACCGGCTTCATGGTCTGGATCACCGAGTACTACACCGGCACGCAGTTCAAGGCGGTGCAGCACGTCGCGCAGGCGTCGACCACCGGGCACGCGACCAACATCATCGCCGGCATCGGCGTATCGATGAAGGCCACGGCCTGGCCGGTGATCGCAGTCTGCGTCGCGATCGGGCTTTCCTACTGGTTTGCGGGCCTCTACGGAATTGCCATCGCTGCGACCGCGATGCTCTCGATGACCGGCATCATCGTGGCGCTCGACGCGTACGGCCCGATCACCGACAACGCCGGCGGCATCGCCGAGATGGCGAAACTGCCCGACTCGGTGCGCCGCATCACCGACCCGCTCGACGCGGTCGGCAACACGACCAAGGCCGTGACGAAGGGCTACGCGATCGGCTCGGCCGGACTCGCGGCGCTGGTGCTGTTCGCCGACTACACGCACGCCCTCGAGGCCCAGGGCCAGCACCTGAGCTTCGATCTGTCGAATCACATGGTGATCATCGGCCTCTTCATCGGCGGCATGGTGCCGTACCTCTTCGGCGCCATGGCGATGGAGGCGGTCGGGCGCGCTGCGGGTTCGGTGGTGGTGGAAGTGCGCCGCCAGTTCAAGGAGATTCCCGGGATCATGGCAGGCACGGCCAAGCCGGAGTACGGCACGGCCGTCGACCTGCTGACCCGCGCGGCGATCAAGGAAATGATCGTCCCGTCGCTGCTGCCGGTCCTGATCCCGATCGTGGTCGGACTCGTGCTCGGGCCGCAGGCGCTCGGCGGCGTCCTGATGGGCACGATCGTGACCGGCCTCTTCGTCGCGATCTCGATGACCACCGGCGGCGGCGCGTGGGACAACGCCAAAAAGTACATCGAGGACGGCCATCACGGTGGCAAGGGTTCCGACGCCCACAAGGCGGCGGTGACCGGGGACACGGTCGGCGATCCGTACAAGGATACCGCGGGCCCGGCGATCAACCCGCTGATCAAGATCATCAACATCGTTGCGCTTCTGATCGTGCCGCTCATGGGTGGCAGCGATCATGGGACGGCGGCAGCACCGGCGCCCACGGTGGCGACGGCGCCGGCGCCTGCACCGACCGCAGCGCCCGCCGCGGGACGGCCGGTGCGCCTGCATTTCGAAACCGGGAGCGCGGCGCTGAGCAGCGAGAATCAGAAGATCGTCGCCGCAGTCGCGCAGAAGATGAAGGACACGCCCGATCTCAAGGTGGACGTCTCCGGTTTTGCCGACAAGACCGGCAACATGGAGCAGAACCTCGAGCTCGCCAAGCAGCGCGCGACGGCCGTCCGCGATGCGCTGAAGGCCGCAGGCATCGCGGAAGACCGCATGAACCTCAAGAAGCCGGAGCAGGTGGTCCTGGGCGCGGGCCAGGA
The DNA here is from genome assembly GCA_963747775.1 of uncultured beta proteobacterium. Taxonomy (GTDB): domain Bacteria; phylum Pseudomonadota; class Gammaproteobacteria; order Burkholderiales; family SG8-39; genus JAGVSZ01. Next base: position 63,906 of record CAVVGT010000004.1, on the reverse strand, counting down.
TGCCGAGGGGCGCCGGGTCGAGATCAGCGTGGCGAAGTGACGGCGCGGCGAGCTCTCGCGCGCCTTGGAAGGGCAGCCTGCGGGCTGCCCTTCTTGCTTTGGGCCGCAGCCGCCTGCGCGCAGCTTGCGCCGGAGCCGGCATCCGGCGTTGCGCCCAAGCGCGCGGCCATCGGCCAGCGCTTCATGGTGGCCGCCGCACATCCGCTCGCGGTCGATGCGGGCTACGAGGTGCTCAAGCGCGGCGGCACCGCCATGGACGCCGCGGTCGCGGTGCAGCTCGTGCTCGGGCTCGTCGAGCCCCAGTCCTCAGGCGTCGGCGGCGGCGCGTTCATCGTTTACTACTCCGCGGCGGACAAGCGGGTGCGGACGTACGACGGCCGCGAGACCGCGCCCGCCGCCGCGCGGCCCGACCGGTTTCTCGGCCAGTTCGGCCGGCCGATAGGGTTCATCGACGCGGTGCTGTCGGGGAAATCGGTCGGGGTTCCCGGGACGCTCGCCGTGCTGGAACTCGCGCATCGCAACCATGGCCGGATCGAGTGGGCGGCGCTTGCGACGCCCGCGATCGACCTGGCGGAGCACGGGTTCGAGATCTCGCCGCGCCTGCATGCGCTGCTCGAATGGGACCGGTGGCTCGCACGCGACCCCTTCGCAGCGCGCTATTTCTACGATGACGCAGGGCGGCCGAAGCCGGTGGGCGCGATGCTCCGCAACCCCGAATATGCAGCGGTGCTCCGCGAGATCGCGAAGCAGGGCGCCGCGGCGTTCTATCACGGCCCGATTGCAGCCGATTTCGCGGCGGCGGTGCAGAACCACCCGCTCGGTCGGGGCGATCTCGCCGTCGAGGATCTCGCCGGGTACCGGGCGAAGGAACGCGAGCGCGTCTGCGGCGCGTTCCGTGCCTACCAAGTCTGCGGCATGGGCCCGCCGTCGAGCGGCGGCGTCGCGGTGCTCGAGATCCTGGGGATCCTGGAGCGCCTGCCGCGGACCGACTTCGCGCGCGACCCGGTACAGGCGGTGCACTACTTTGCGGAGGCTGCCCGGCTCGCGTATGCGGACCGCGACCGTTACGTCGCGGACCCGGACTTCGTCGACGTGCCCGTCGCCGGGCTGCTGGCGCCCGCGTATCTGGCGGAGCGCGCCAGCCTGGTCGCCGCGGACAAGTCGCTCGTCCGCGCCCCACCGGGCCGCCCCGTCGGCACCGTGCACAAGGCATTCGCCGACGGCGTCGAGGCCGATCTCGCGTCGACGACGCACTTCTCCATCGTCGACGCCGAGGGCAACGCCGTAGCGCTCACGTCGAGCATCGAATTCCTGTTCGGGAACCACCGATTCGTGCGCGGATTCCTGCTCAACAACGAGCTCACCGATTTCTCGTTCGTCGCGGAGGAGGGCGGCCGGCCGGTTGCGAACCGGGTCGAGGGACGCAAGCGTCCGCGCAGCTCAATGTCGCCGACCCTAGTGTTCGACGCGGACGGGCGGCTGGTGATGATCGTGGGATCGCCCGGCGGTCACGCGATCATCCACTACGTGGCGCGCGTCATCGTCGCGGTGCTCGACTGGGGCATGCCGCTCCAGGCGGCGCTGGATGCGCCGCACTTCGGCAGCCGCAACGGCCCGACGGAGCTCGAATCGGGAACACCGGTCGCGCGCCTGCAGCCACAGCTCGAGGCGCTCGGGCATCCGGTGCGCGTCGGCGAAGCCGCCAGCGGCGTGCACGCCATCCTGCGGGTCGGCGACACGTGGGTCGGCGCCGCGGACCCGCGCCGCGACGGCACGGCGCGCGGGGAATAGCGTATCGGCTTCAGTTTGCCGGCTTCACGAACTTCAGCGTCATCCGGTCCGATTCGCCGATCGCGGCGTACTTCTCGCGGTCGGTGTCTTTGAGCGCGTAGGACGGCGTCAGCGTCCACACTCCCCGCGGATGGTCTTTCGTGTCCTTCGGGTTCGCGTTGAGCTCGGACCTTGCGGCGAGCTTGAACCCCGCGGCTTCCGCGAGCTCGATGACGCGCCCCTCGGTTACGTAGCCGTTCTTCGCTATCGGATCCTGCGGCCGGGGGTTCGCGGGGTGCTCCACGACGCCGAGTACGCCACCGTGCCTGAGCGCGCGAACGGATTCCCCGCGCGCGCCAGAGCTACGCTTCAGCCGCCCGCTGCAGCGCGGCAAGCACTTTGGGCGCGACCTGCCGGTCGAAACAATCGAACGTGTGCAGCCCCGACCAGGCGCGCAGCCACGTCAGCTGGCGCTTCGCGAGCTGGCGGGTCGCGAAGATACCGCGGTCGCGCAGTTCGGCCCGGTCGTACTCGCCCTCCAAGTAGCTCCATGCCTGGCGATAACCGACGCAGCGCATCGACGGTAGTGCGGAGTGCAGCTCGTAACGAGCGCGCAGCCCCTCGAGCTCGTCGACGAGGCCAGCGGCGAGCATCGCATCGAACCGCGCGGCGATGCGCCGGTGGAGCGCGCTGCGATCCCCCGGGGCGAGAGCGATCGGGAGCAGGCCGAACGGCGGCGTCGTGCCGTGCGTACCCAGCTGTCGCGACATCGGCGTGCCGGTCACGCGAAAGACCTCCAGCGCGCGCTGGATGCGTTGCGCGTCCGCGGGATCCAGGCGCGCCGCGCTTTCGGGATCGACGCGCGCGAGCTCGGCGTGCAGCGCCGGCCACCCGCGACCGCGGGCATCGGCGTCGATCGCGGCGCGCACGTCCGCATTGGCGGGAGGCAGCTCCGAGAGCCCGTCGCGCAGCGCCTTGAAGTACAGCATGGTGCCGCCCACCAACAGGGGGATGCGCCCGCGCGCGGCGATCTCCGTGACGAGACGCACCGCATCCGCGCGGAACCGTGCCGCGGAGTACGGCTCGGTCGGGTCGAGGAGGTCGATGAGGTGATGGGGCACCGCGCGCCGCTCGTCGGCGCCCGGCTTGGCGGTGCCGATGTCCATTCCACGGTACACCTGCGCCGAGTCGACGCTCACGATCTCGACGGGCAGGCGCGCCGCGATCTCCATCGCCAGGCGCGATTTGCCGCTGGCGGTCGGACCCATCAGCAGGACGGCGGTCGACCCCATCAGCAGGCGCAGGGGCGCCTCAGCGGCCGCGCAGGAAGAGCTTGTCGAGATCGGCGAGCGAGAGCTGGTACCACGTCGGCCGGCCGTGGTTGCACTGGCCGGCGCGCTCCGTCTCCTCCATGCGCCGCAGCAGCGCGTTCATCTCGGGGACGGTGAGCGCCCGGTTCGCCCGGACCGCGCCATGGCACGCCATGGTGGCGAGCAGCTCGTCGCGACGCTCCGTCAGGACCCGGGTTCCGCCGAACTCGCGCAGGTCGTGGAGGAGGCCGCGCGCGACGGCGGCGATGTCGCCGGCGGCGACGGCCCCGGGCACACCCCGCACTACGACCGCCGTCGGCGACAGCGCCGCCATCTCGAAGCCGAGCGCACGCAGGGTATCGTCGTGCTCCTCGACGGTCGCGACGTCCAGCGCGTCGGCGTGGAACGTGACCGGGATCAGGACCTGCTGCGCACTCAGCTCGCGTGCGTCGAGCGCCGACTTGAGCTGTTCGTAGACGATCCGCTCGTGCGCGGCGTGCATGTCGACGAGCACCAGGCCCTGGCTGTTCTGCGCGAGGATGTAGACGCCGTGCAACTGTGCGAGGGCGAACCCGAGCGGCTGCTCCGTTGCGGCCGGTGCCGGCTCCGGCGCGCGGGCGACCGCGGAGGGGCGCGACCATCCTTCGAACAGCGCCGCATAGGCGACCACCGGTTGCGCGACGCCGAGCGAGCTCTGGAACGACGGCGCGCGGGGGACGAATCGATCGCCTGCCGTCTCGGCCCTCGCGAACGGCACGGGCGCCGTGGTGGCCGTCAGGGCGAGCGCCCGCTGCGCCGCATGAAACACGAACTGGTGAACCGCGCGCGAGTCGCGGAAGCGCACTTCAGTCTTGGCGGGATGCACGTTCACGTCGACGGCGCCGGGGTCGACATCGATGAACACCACGTACGCCGCATGCCGGTCGCCGTGCAGCACGTCGGCGTACGCCTGTCGCAACGCGTGCGCGACGAGCTTGTCCCGCACGAACCGGTCGTTCACGAACACGTACTGTGTGTCTCGCGACCCGCCCGCCTGCGCCGGATCGCCGAGCAACCCCGTGACCCGCAGTCCCGGCGCTTCCGCGTCGAGCCGTCGCGCCGACCGGTCGAACTCGACGCCGAGGAGGGCGGCGATGCGTCCCGGTCCGGTGGTCGCGGGGAGGTGGTTGCTCACCCGAGCGTTGTGCCGCAGCGTAAAGGTGACTTCGGGGCGGGCGAGCGCGACGCGCGCGAAAGCCTCGGCGCAATGCGCGAACTCGGTGGCCTCGCTCTTGAGGAACTTCCGCCTCGCCGGCGTATCGAAGTAGAGGTCGAGCGCCTCGATGGTCGTTCCCGGAGGGTGTGCCGCGGGCTCGACCGGACCCGGCGGGCCGCCTTCGGCGGCAACACGCCAAGCGTGCTCGGCGTCGACAGTCCGCGAAGTCACGGTCACGCGCGCAACCGAGGCGATGCTCGCAAGCGCTTCACCGCGGAAGCCGAGCGTTGCGACGCGCTCGAGGTCCGCGAGTGTCGCGATCTTGCTGGTCGCATGGCGTGCGAGCGCGAGAGCGAGGTCGGCGCGCTCGATGCCGGCCCCGTCGTCGGTCACGCGGATCCGCTTCACACCGCCCTCGTCGAGCGCGACGGTGAGCGTCCGTGCACCCGCGTCCAGGCTGTTCTCGAGCAGCTCCTTTACCACGGAGGCCGGGCGCTCGACGACCTCGCCGGCGGCGATCTGGCTGACCAGCGTGTCGGGGAGGAGGCGGATGGCGGCCATCGCGCTATGCCACCTCGACCACGGTCCCACCGGTGAGTCGCACGAGCGCCTCCGGGCTGAGCCGGAAGACGGTGTGCGGATGACCCGCCGCCGCCCAGACCTCGTCGTGCCGGAAGAGATCGCGGTCGATCAGCGTCCGCACCGGCGCGACGTGCGCCATCGGTGCGACGCCGCCGATCGCGAACCCGGTCGCCGCGCGCACGAACACCGCATCGGCCTTCCCGATCGGCTCGCCCACGAGCGCCGCGACGCGCGCGGTGTCCACGCGGTTCGCGCCGCTCGTCATGACGAGCAGCGGTACGCCGGAATTCTCGCAACGGAAGACGAGCGAGTTCGCGATCTGAGCGACGGTGCAGCCGATCGCGTCCGCTGCCGCGCGCGCGGTGCGCGCCGCTTCCGGCAGCGCGACGATCGAGGCGGGCACGCCGGCGGCGGCGAGCGCGGCGCGGACGCGGTCGACGGCAGGATGGTTTTCGATCAATCCTTCGGGCACGGCTGACGAGCGGGACCGGACACGGGACTGCAAGCAAGGGAGCCTGAAGTCTAACAGGGGGCCGGTACAATACGCCGCCCTCCGACCTGCGGCTCTCCGGCGCTATTGATGGAACTCCTCGCCTTTCTCTGGGACCTCGCGGTCCACCTCGACAAGCATCTCGCGGCGCTGCTGCAGCAGCATGGCCCGTGGATCTACGCGCTGCTGTTCCTGATCGTGTTCTGCGAGACCGGTCTCGTGGTCACGCCGTTCCTGCCGGGGGATTCGCTGCTCTTCGTGGCGGGCGCGCTGTGGGCGGCGGCGGACATGGATGCGCGCCTGCTCGCCGCGACGCTCATTGTCGCGGCGCTCTGCGGCGACAACGTCAACTACTGGGTCGGCCGGTTCATCGGGCCGAGGGTGTTCCGGTGGGAGGATTCGAAGCTCTTCAACCGCCGGGCCCTGGAGCGGACGCACGGGTACTACGAGCGCTTCGGCGGCCGCACCGTGATCATCGCCCGGTTCGTGCCGCTGGTGCGCACGTTCGCCCCCTTCGTGGCGGGGGTGGGGACGATGCCTTACTTGCGCTTCCTTGCGTTCAGCGTCGCCGGTGCGCTGCTGTGGGTGATCTCGCTGGTCGCCGCCGGGTACTTCTTCGGCAACGTCCCGCTGGTGAAGGACAACCTGACGATCGTCATCTTCGCGATCGTGGCGCTCTCGGTGGCGCCGATCGCGATCGAGTTCGTGCGGCTCCGCCTGCGCGCCGCCAAGGCGAGCTAGCGCTTGTCTGAACCAAGGGGGATACGTCGCCCTTCTATCCCCCTGCCTCAGAACTTCCCTAGCCGCTAGATCGGCTTGCTTCGGGCGCCCGGCGGCCGCTGGGGCGGGCGTGACTCCTCGTTCGCCGCGATGGTCGGCCGCGCCGGTGGCGGATGCTTGGCGAGGTAGCGCTTGATCCCCGTGAGGATCGCCCGCGCGAGCTTGTCCTGGTAGGCCTGGTCGCCGAGCCGCTGCTCCTCCTCGGGGTTCGAGATGAAGGCGGTCTCGACCAGGATCGAGGGGATGTCGGGGGCCTTGAGCACGGCGAACCCGGCCTGCTCGACGTGCGGCTTGTGGAGCGAGTTGATGCCGCCCAGCTCGCCCAGCACCGCGCTGCCGAGCTTCATGCTGTCGTTGATCGTCGCGGTCTGCGACAGGTCGAGCAGGGTCTGGGCGAGGTGGCGGTCCTTTCCGTCCAGGTTCACGCCGCCGATCAGGTCGGCTTCGTTTTCCCGCTTGGCCAGCCAGCGTGCGGCGGCGCTCGTCGCGCCGCGCTCGGACAGGGCGAACACCGACGAGCCGCGCGCGTGCGGCAGCATGAACGCGTCGGCATGCACCGAGACGAAGAGATCGGCGCGCACCCGGCGCGCCTTGTCCACCCGGGTCGCGAGGGGAACGTAGAAGTCGGAGTCGCGGGTGAGCACGGCGCGCATGTTCGGCTCGGCGTCGATCCTTTCCTTGAGCTTGCGCGCGATCGCGAGCGTGACGGTTTTCTCGTACGTACCGCCACGCCCGCGCGCGCCCGGATCCTCGCCGCCGTGGCCGGCGTCGATGACGATCGTGTAGAAGCGGTTCATGCCGGGCTTGCCGGGCGCGCCTTTGCGCTCGCCATCCGCGCGCGGGGCGGGGTCCTGGGCGCGTACGGGGGGCAGCGCGTCCGCCGGCATCGTCTCGCCCGATTGGAGGCGTTGCACCAGCGCCGCGAGTGGATCGGGCGGCACGAGCGGGTAAACGTCGAGCACCAGCCGGTGGCCGTACTCCCCGATCGGCTTGAGCAGGAAGGCCTGCGGGTTGACCTCGCCGCGGAGATCGATGACGAGGCGCACGGTGCCGGGTTTCGGACGCCCGACGCGCATGCTCGCGACGTAAGGATCATCCGCCCGCACCTTTGCCGCGATCTGGTCGGCGAGCGAGGCGAAATCGGCGTTCTCGATGTCCACCACCAGCCGCTCGGGCCCCTTGACCGACGAGATCTGATAGCGCAGCTCGTTGACCGTCTCGATCGTGACGCGCGTGTACTCCTTCGCGGGCCACACGCGTACGGCACGAATTGCTTCGTCGGCCAAGACGGAGGTCGCGAGGAGTGCGGCCGCGGCGACTGCCGCGAGACGCATCAGGCAGGCAGTAGCAGCGGCGCGAGCGCGGTCAGGCACCGGCGGCCCCGATTCGTTTCGGCATCGATTGCGGCGTCGCGACCGCCGTGAGGTGGGGCGGCGAGCCGGATGCGGACATCGGGAGGAGGCAGGCGCTCCGCCGCACGCTCCGGCCATTCGACGAGGCAGATCGAGCGCTCGTTGAAGCATTCGCGAAAGCCTGCGTCCTGCCACTCCGCTGGATCATGGAATCTAAATAAATCAAAATGGTACAAGCTTAACCTAGAATCTTCGTAAGGTTCAACCAATGTGTAGCTCGGACTCTTCACTCTGCCCGTGAAACCGAGCGCTTGGATGAGCCCGCGGGCGAGGGTGGTCTTGCCGCTGCCGAGATCGCCGCAGAGGTGCACCGACATCCCGGGCTCCAGGACCGCGGCGATCCGCGCGCCGAGCGCGCGCGTCGCGGCTTCGTCAGGAAGGTGCACGTGCAGCGGCGCTACCATGCGGCCGATGGTACATGGCACGACTGCGGCGACGCGGGACCTCGCGGCGCTCGTCGCATCGATCAAGGCGTGGGGGATGGAGCTCGGTTTCCAGGCCATTGGGGTCGCGGACGCTGACCTTCGCGCCGCGGCCGCCGGCCTTGCCGAGTGGCTGGCGCACGGCTACCACGGCGAAATGGATTACATGGCTCGCCACGCAGCCCTGCGGGCGCGGCCGGGCGAGCTGGTTCCGGGCACCCTGCGCGTCATCAGCGTGCGGATGGACTACCGGCCGGACGCGGCCGACAGCCCGGCGAATCTCGCCGACGGCGCGAAAGCGTTCGTGTCGCGCTATGCGCTCGGCCGCGACTACCACAAGGTGCTGCGGGCCCGGCTCCAGAAACTCGCCGATCGCATCGGCAGCGAGGTCGGCGAGTTCGGCTATCGCGTCTTCACCGACTCGGCGCCGGTGATGGAGGTCGAACTCGCGGCCCGAGCAGGTCTCGGCTGGCGCGGCAAGCACACGCTGCTGCTCTCGCGTGAAGCCGGCTCGTTCTTCTTTCTCGGCGAGATCTACACCGATCTGCCGCTTCCGGTCGACACGCCGGTCGGCGAGCACTGCGGCACCTGCGCGAAGTGCATCGACGCCTGCCCGACCGGCGCGATCGTGGCGCCGTTCCGGCTCGACGCGCGCCGCTGCATCTCGTATCTAACCATCGAGCTGAAGGGTTCGATTCCGGTCGAGCTGCGGCCGCTCGTCGGGAACCGCGTCTACGGCTGCGACGACTGCCAGCTTGCCTGCCCGTGGAACCGGTACGCCCAGGTCACGCGCGAACTCGACTTCCGCGTGCGCAATGGCCTGGACGACGTCGAGCTGGCCGACCTGTTCGCCTGGACCGAGCCGCAGTTCCGCGCGCGGCTCGCCGGTAGCGCGATCTTCCGCATCGGCTACGAGCGCTGGCTGCGCAATATCGCGGTCGGCCTTGGCAATGCGCCGACTTCGGCGCGCGTGCTCGCGGCGCTGCGTGCACGTGCGGACGACCGATCGGCGCTTGTGCGCGAGCACGTCGCCTGGGCGCTGTTGCGGCACGGGCCCGCATCGCTCTAGCTCTTCGGATCCGGCACGAAGCGCCCGCCCGGGAACGGATTCGGCACGACCACCGGCGTGGTGCCGGGAATGACGCCGCGCGCGACCAGGTTCGCGCGAGTGTCGTAGTAGAGGGTGAGCCCCTCGGCGGGCTGGCTCGTCGCGCGCCGGAAATTCGTGTGCAGGACCTCCGACCGCTCGCGCGCGCCGTGCCCCGTTCCGATCGTCTCCTCCCGCTCGACGAGCCGCCCGCGTGCCGACTCGGCCGCTGTTGCCGGAGCGTCGGCCTGGGGCTGGGGCGCCGCCGCGCCTGCTTCGGCCTCGCGCGTCATTGCATTGTCGCCCGACCGCGAAAGGGGTCGCGGCGCGGGGAGCACCGCCGGCCGCGGCGGCTGCCACTCGCGAAACGCGGCGACGCCGATCACCCCGACGTGGTCCGGACGGTCGGTGCGCGCCGCATAACTGTCCGGAAGTCGGGTGAAGTAGAAGGACGCCACCTCGTTCATGTTCTTGCGCCAGCCGTTGATCTCGAACGACTGCCCCGGCGCGAGCACGTAGCCGCTCTGATCGGGGCTCGCGGTTTCGCCGGTCACGACGTTGATGCCGTCGACGGACACGACCGCCAGTACACGCTGTCCGACGCGGTTCGCGACGTACACGGCGTACCGCTCGCCCGGAGTGCCCGGCACGTATAGCCGGCCCTGGTGCGAGTAGACGGGGATGCGCTGACCGGTCGCGCGGCTGATGACGGCGACGTCGACGAGCTGACCGGCGATGGCCGGTGCAGAGGCGAGGATCAATGCGCTCGCAGCGAGCGCGGTAGCAATTCGGTTCATCGGGGCTCCCTTCGCAGGGGTGGCAACGCCGTGTGAAACGGCGGCGCGGCGCGAAAGGGGTTAGCCGCGCGTGACGGGCGTCACGCTTAGGGCAGGAGGTCGGCGGGCAACTTGTAATCGGGGAAGCGCTTGCGGAACTCGACGAGCTCTTTGACGAGCTCGTCCGTGCGTCCCGAGGCCTTCAGGCGTCGGAGGTCCTCGACCCATTCCTCCGGCGTGCGCACCTTCTGTTCCGCCGAGGCCGATGTGGCGCCGCGCTCCATCCGATCCGGACGATCGGCGAGTGCCCGGTCGCGACCGGCCGATTCGGGGAGGCCGCGCGCCGGCGCGGGCTTCGCCATCGGCACGGGTGCAGGCGGGGGTGCCTGTGCCGCGGCAGCGGGCGCCGCCTGCATTTCCCTCGGCGCGCCTATCGCTTGCGGTGGCGATGGCGGGGACGCGGCCGGACCGGCGTCGCTCGCGGCTTGTCGCCGCTCCGACTCCTTCGCCAGCATTCCGTTCGCAGCGGGTGCGTCCGCTCCGGCAAGCGCCTTTGCCGCGGACGTAGGTTCGGGCGGAGCCTGTTCCGTGGTCGCGCGCTGGTGCAGGTTCGCCGGCTGCGCGGCGGTCGCTGCGGCGCGAGCCGCCTCGACCTTCGCGGCCAATTCCGCCAGCGCCGGATCGGGCGTTGGCGTGGTGGCGGGCACGGGCGCCTTCGCCTCGTCCGCCGGGGCGACGGCCGCCGCTGGCGACGACGCGCTGCGCGGCAGTCCGTCGATCGGCGACTTCTGTATGGCCTCGTCCTGGACCATGTAGGAGAGCGTCACCGCCACTACGACCGACGCCGCGATCGACATGGGCACCCGCCACCGGGCGATCCAGGAGCGCTGCGCCTCGGCGCGTGCGCGCGATTCGAGCGACTGTGGGCCCGCGGCCACCGCGCGACGCGCGGCGGCGCGGATGCGCTCGTCGCTCGCCGGGGACGGCTCTTCGGTCGCCGCGTCGCGATAGGTTGCGTCGAGGCGAGGGTCGCGCGGGTCAGGCTCGGTCATCCGGGCTCCCGTTCGGCATCTGCCGGCGCGCGCAGGCTCGCACGCAGCTTCGCGAGGGCGTACCGCAGGCGGCTCTTGGCGGTCTCGCGCGTGACGCCGGTCACCGTGGCGATCTCTTCGACGCTGAGTTCGCCTTCCTGCTGCAGCACGAACGCCTCGCGCTGCGCGGCCGGCAGCGCGTCGAGCGCCGCGAGCAGTTGCGCGGCGGCCTGCTTGCGCGCGAGCACGTCTTCGGGCTGCGGGTCGGCCGCGGGCAGATCGTCGAGCGGATCGTCGTCCGGGTCGTCGGCGCTCGCGAACACCACGCGGCCGGCGGCGCGGAAGTGGTCCATGAGGCGATTGTGCGCGATGGTGTACAGCCAGGTCGTGAACTTCGCCTGCGGCTCGTAGCGCCCGCGCGCGTCGATCAGCCGCATCCAGACGTCCTGGAACAGCTCGTCGGCGAGTGCGGGGTTGCCGGTGTGGCGGCGCAGATAGCGGAAAACGCCGCCGCGGTGGCGCGCATAGAGCGCGTCGAACGCGGCCGCGTCGCCGGCGCGATAGGCGAGCATGAGCTCCTCGTCGGGGCGGTCGCTTCCCATCGGGGCGCAGTCTAGCGCGGCCCGGCCGTGGGAAAGCGCACGCCGGATTTCGGGGAAAACGGCCGCGGCACCGGTTTGGGGCTAAACTTTTCGCGGCGCCCCGGTAAACACAAACATGCGCTTACACCAGCTCAAGATCGAGTTCGTGCCCGAGCACGACCGTCTGATGATGCGCATTTCCACCGACAACGGCGCGGAGGTGGCGCTCTGGCTCACTCGTCGCTGCGTCAAGCGGCTGTGGCCGCTCCTGCTCAACATGGCGCAGGCGACGCCCGAGATCGTCGTCCAACCCAACCCCGAAGCGCGCCGGGCATTGCTCGGCTTCCAGCACGAGAAGGCGGTTCGGCAGGCGGACTTCTCCAAGCCCTACGAGGAGGCCGCGCGCGAGCGCCCGCTCGGGACCCATCCGCTCCTCGTCACTCGCATCCAGCCGCGGCGCGACCAGCAGGGCCGTCACGTTCTCGGATTGCTGCCGACCGTGGGGCAGGGAGTGCACCTGACCCTCGACGACAACCTGCTCCACGGGATGGTGAAGCTGATCCAGAATGCGGCGGCGCGCGCCGAGTGGGACCTCCCCCTGCAGCTGCCGAGCGGGATGGCGTCGGCGCCGGTCGAGGAGAGCGGTCGCCCGTCGATCAACTGACGTCTGCCGCCTTCAACCGATCGCCTCGATCTGCGCCTGCAGCTCGAGCCACTCGCGCTCGGCCTTGTCCAGCGCCTGCGCGAGCTTCGTCTGCTCGCGCAGCGTCGCCGCGACCTCCTCCTGATCGCCGTCCTGATAGAACGACGCGGACGCGAGCTTTCCTTCGAGCCGCGATTTCTCGCGCTCGATGCGCGCAATGTCCGCCTCCACCGCGGCGAGTCGCTTCTCGAGCGGCTTGCGCGTCCGGGCGAGCGCTTGGCGGGCCTCGGCTGCGGCGCGCTTCTGCTCGCGCCTGAGCGATCCCGTGGTCGACTTCGGCTTGTCTCCCGCACGGCGCGCGTCGAGCCACGCGCGGTAATCCTCGAGGTCGCCGTCGAATGCCGCGAGCCGGCCATCGGCGACGAGCATCAGGGAGTCGGTGGCGGTGCGCAGCAGGTGACGGTCGTGGGAGACGAGCAGCATCGCGCCCTCGAACTCCTGCAGCGCGAGGGCGAGCGCCTCGCGCATGTCGAGGTCGAGGTGGTTGGTCGGCTCGTCGAGCAGCAGCAGATTCGGCTGCTGCCAGACGATGAGCGCGAGCGCGAGCCGCGCTTTCTCGCCGCCGGAGAAACCCGCCACCGGCGCGACCGCCATGTCGCCGGAGAAATCGTAGCCGCCGAGGTAGTCGCGCAGCACCTGCTCGCGCGCGCGCGGGTCGATGCGCGCGAGATGGGCGATCGGCGACTCGTCGGGCCGCAGGATCTCGACCGTGTGCTGCGCGAAGTAGCCGACGCGGAGGTTCTTTCCCTCGTGGCGTTCGCCGGCCAGCGCCGGGAGCTGCCCTGCCAGCAGCTTGACGAGCGTCGTCTTGCCGGCGCCGTTCCGGCCGAGGAGGCCGATGCGCGCCCCGGCCTGGATGGTCAGCTTCACGCCCTCCAGCACCGGCTTACCGTCGTACCCGACCGCGGCGTCGTCCAGGACGAGCACCGGATCGGGGCTGCCCGGGAACTCGCGGAAGTGGAACGCGAACGGGGAATCCACGTGCGCCGGGGCGATCAGCTCCATGCGCTCGAGCGCCTTGATCCGGCTCTGGGCCTGGCGCGCCTTCGTCGCCTTGGCGCGGAAGCGGTCGACGAAGCGCTCGAGGCGGGCGACCTCGCGTTGCTGGCGGACGTACATCGCCTGCTCGTTCGCGAGCTGCGCGGCGCGCTGGGCCTCGAACGCCGAGTAGTTGCCGCTGTAGCGCCGCAGCCGGCGCGCGTCGATGTGCAGGATCACGGTCGTGGCCGCATCGAGAAACTCGCGGTCGTGCGAGACCACGATCAGCGTGCCGCGATAGGAAGCGAGCCAGCCCTCGAGCCACACCACCGCGTCGAGGTCGAGGTGGTTGGTCGGCTCGTCAAGGAGCAAGAGGTCGGAGCGGCACATCAGCGTGCGCGCGAGGTTGAGGCGCATCCGCCAGCCGCCGGAGAACTCGCCGACGCGTTGTGCGAACTCGTCCTGGGAAAATCCGAGGCCATCGAGCAGGGCGGCCGCGCGCGCGCGCGCGGCGTAGCCTTCGATATGGGCGTACGCATCGTGCGCGAGGGCGAGCCGCTCGCCATCGCCGGCCGCTTCGGCCGCCCCGAGCTCAGACTCGATCCGCCGCAGCTCGGTGTCGCCGTCCATGGCGAACTCGATTGCCGGGCGGTCGAGCCCGAACGCCTCCTGCGCCACGCTCGCGATTACCCAGCCGGGCGGGATCTCCACGTCGCCCGCGTCCGCATGCAGCTCGTCCCGGACGAGTGCGAACAGGCTGGACTTTCCGCACCCGTTCGGGCCGACGAGACCGACGCGTTCGCCGGGGTGAATGGCGGCGTCGACGTTCTCGAGCAGCAGCTTGGCGCCGCGCCGGAGCGAGACTTTGCGGAGCGTAATCACGGGGCGGGGATGGTAGCGGAGGGCGCTGCGGGCCGTCTGCTATAATTTGCGGCACCTTGCACTCTCGAGCCGCCCGACTCCAACCCTCCCGTCCTGCCCCCCGTCCCGCGCGCCGCGCGCCGACCCGGCGGCATCACGCTCTCCGGAGCTTCGCTGTTTGACCACCTTCGCCGACCTGGGCCTTCGCCCCGAGCTGCTGCAAGCCGTCGTCGACCAGGGCTACACCACGCCCACGCCGATCCAGATCCAGGCGATCCCGCTCGTGCTCGCTGGACGCGACGTCATGGGCGGCGCGCAGACCGGCACCGGAAAGACCGCGGGCTTCACCCTGCCGCTCCTGCAGCGGCTCGCGCCCCACGCGAGCACCAGCGTCTCGCCGGCGCGGCACCCGGTGCGCGCGCTCATCCTCACGCCGACGCGCGAGCTCGCGGCGCAGGTGGAGGAGAGCGTCAAGGCCTACGGCAAGCACATTCCGCTGCGCAGCTTCCAGATCTTCGGCGGTGTGCCGATGGAACCGCAGACCGAAGCCCTCCGCCGCGGCGTGGAGATCCTCGTCGCGACGCCCGGGCGGCTGCTCGATCACGTGCAGCAGCGCACGCTGAACCTCTCGCAAGTCGAGATCTTCGTGCTCGACGAGGCCGACCGCATGCTCGACATGGGGTTCATCCCCGACGTGCGGCGCATCCTCGCGCTGCTGACGAACCGCCAGCAGAGTCTGCTCTTCTCCGCGACGCTCACCGGCGAGATCCGCAAGCTCGCCGACTCGTTCCTGCGCGACCCGGTCGTGGTGCAGGTCGCGCCCAAGCTGGCGACCGCGGATCTGGTGACCCACATCGCGCATCCGGTGCCCCGCGAGAAGAAGCGCGAGCTGCTGGTGCACATCATCAAGTCGCGCGGCATGCAGCAGGTGCTGGTGTTCGTCGCGACCCGCATCGGCTGCAACCGGCTCGCCTACCAGCTCAATCGCGAGGGCGTGCACGCCACTGCGATCCACGGCGATCGCACGCAGGCCGAGCGTCAGCAGGCGCTCGACGACTTCAAGGCCGGGAAAGTGGCCATCCTCGTCGCGACCGACGTCGCGGCCCGCGGCCTCGACATCGATCATCTCCCGTTCGTGGTGAACTTCGAGCTGCCGAACTCACCCGAGGACTACGTTCACCGCATCGGCCGCACCGGGCGCGCGGGCGCGGCCGGGACTGCGGTGTCCCTGGTGTGCGGCGAGGAGACCGAGAAGCTCGCCGAGATCGAGAAGACCATCCGCCTGCGCATCCCGCGCGAGACCGTCCCGGGGTTCGGGCCGCACGGCACCGAGGCGCCGCTGATGGAGCCGCCGCGCAAGGAGCGCCGACGCGGTCCGGACGAGGACCGGCTCACCGGTCACCGCAGGCGCGAGCCGGCGCGGCCCGCGGCGGGGGCCGACCCGATCTTCTCCCGGCCCTACGAGCCCGGCATGGCGCCCGCGGCGAAGCCGGCCGCGCAGCCGGGGCCGCAGAAACGCTCACCCCAGGTCGCCGCTCTGCTGGGCGGCTTCAAGAAAGCCGGCTAGCAATCCCTCGCCTCCTCGGCTGCTACCGGGGTTCGCGACCCCTTCGACAACGGGGCGCATCCCCCTTTCGATCGACGTCGAAGCAACCCAGCGCTCAGACACACCGCCCGCCGTCGACCTCCAGGCAGACGCCGGTGATGAACTCGGCGTCGTCCGAGGCGAGATACAGGCAGGCGTTCGCGATGTCGAGCGGCGTCGACGGGCGTCCGAGCGGGATGGTCGCGACGAACTTGGCCTGAATCTCGGGCGTGAGCGACCCGCCGACGAAGTCCGCGGACAATCCGGTCAGCGGGCTGAACACCGGGTTTACCACGTTCACGCGGATCTGCTGCGGTCCCATTTCGGCCGCGAGCGAACGGCTGAACGTGATCACCGCGCCCTTCGAGCTGTTGTAGACGGTCAAACCGGGACGCGGCCGCACGCCCGCGGTGGACGCGATGTTGACGAAACAGCCGCCGCCCTGCTGCTGGAACACCGGGATCACGTGCCGCGACGACAGGAATATCGAGCGCACGTTGACCGCGTACACCTTCTCGAACTCCTCCTCGGTCACCTCGAGGAACGGCTTGTTCCGGTGCGTCCACCCGGCGTTGTTCACGACCACGTCGATGCGGCCGTACGCGCCGAGAGTGGCCTTCACCATCGCCGCCCAGTCCGCCGCGAGCGCCACATCGGCCTTCACGAACTCTGCCGTCCCGCCGGCCTTCCTGATCGCTGCGGCGACGCGCTCGGCACCGGTCACATGGATGTCGTTGACCATCACCTTCGCGCCCTCTTCGGCGAAGCGCTTCGCTATGCCCTCTCCAAAGCCCGAACCGGCCCCGGTGACGATCGCCACCTTGTTCTTCAGTCGCATGACGTCCTCCTTTGAGTCGCCTGATTATCGGTCAAACCGGCGCGCGGGGGCCGGATCTATAATCCTGGCGCTCTCAATCCGCCACCGCTCGCATGAACCTCGACCGCGTGACCTCGGGCCGCGACGTGCCCAACGATTTCAACGTCATCATCGAGATCCCGATGCACGCGCCGCCGATCAAGTACGAGGTCGACAAGGCGACCGGCGCGATGTTCGTCGACCGCTTCCTGTCCACGTCGATGTTCTATCCGTGCAACTACGGCTACGTCCCGCACACGCTGTCCGGCGATGGCGACCCGGTGGACGTGCTGGTCGTGAGCCCGCTGCCGATCGTTCCCGGCGCGGTGGTGCGATGCCGTCCGATCGGCATGCTGAGAATGGAGGACGAGGCGGGCGACGACACGAAGGTGCTGGCGGTGCCGATCGACAAGCTCTCGCCGCTTTACCGCGGGGTGCAGGCGGCGCGCGACCTTCCGGAGATCACGCTCGCGCAGATCTCGCACTTCTTCGAGCACTACAAGGACCTCGAGCGCGGGAAATGGGTCAAGGTCATCGGATGGGTCGGGCCGGAGGAGGCCAAGAAGGAGATCCTGGCCGGCATCGCGTTCTTCAAGAAGGCGAAGAAGAAGCCGGTATTCTGAGTCACAGGAGGGCACTGATGGGCATCCCCAGCGATTCGGGCTTCGCGGTGCGGGCAGTGGTGATCCTCGGGTTCCTCGCGACTGCCGCAGCGTCGTGGGCGCAGGATGTAAAGCGACCCGACGGCACCGTCATCCCGCCTATCGCCACGCCGGCCCCGGCCGGCCGCTCCGGCTACGACCCGAACTCCACGGAGCGGGTCGAGCGCGAGAACGCGCGCAGGGCGCGCGCGGAGGAGAACCAGCGGCGCCTCGACGCGCAACGCGCGGACCAGGCGCCGCAGCTCGATCAGACGCTGCGCCAGCGCGAGGCGAGCTCGACGCGGTCCTCGCCGGACGCGATCGTCGACCAGCGCAACGAGCAGGTCGAGAAGGCAAAGCGTGCGCGCGACGCGGCTGCCGACACGCCACTCAAGCGCCAGTAGCCGTCCCGGGCGACGCCCCCCGCCCTCCGCGGGTCTTCACTCCGCCCTGAACGGGCTGTGCTCGGCGAGCTCGTCGAGGTAGCGCGCGACGCCCTTCGATTCTCGCGCCAGGAACTGATCCACCGCGTCCGCGAAGCGGGGATGGCGCAGCCAGTGCGCCGACCACGTCGGCGTCGGCAGGAATCCGCGCGCGAGCTTGTGCTCGCCTTGCGCACCGCCCTCGAACGCGCGGATGCCGCGCTCGATGCAGAACTCCAGGCCCTGGTAGTAGCACGCCTCGAAGTGCAGGCACGGGACGTGCTCGACCGCGCCCCAGTACCGGCCGTAGAGGGCCGCGTCGGAGAAGATGTCCAGCGCGGCGGCGATCGGCCGGCCTTCGCGCTCCGCAATGATCATGAGGACGTGGTCAGGCAGCGTCTCGCCGAGGCGCGCGAAGAAAGCGAGGTTCAGATAGGGCGTCGAGTGGTGCGCGCGATAGGTGAGGGTGTAGCAGCGCACGAAGAACTTCCAGTCCTCGCGCGTGATCTCCCGCCCGGTCTTGCGCACGAGGGAGACGCCGGCCTCGCGCACCCGGCGGCGCTCCTGGCGGATCTTCTTGCGCTTGTCGTGCGTCAGGGTGGCGAGGAAGTGGTCGAAGCTCGCATAGCCGGCGTTGGTCCAGTGGAACTGCACGCCTCGACGCAGCATGAGCCCGGCGTGCGCGAGCTCCTGCGCCTCCGACTCCGGCGGGAACAGCACGTGCAGGGAGGATACGCCGCGCGCGAGCTCGAGCGCCGCGGCGACGAGCCGGTCGCGCGCGGTGCGATCGGCGGCCAGCAGCCGTGCGCCGCTCACTGGCGAGAACGGCACCGCGCACAGGAGCTTGGGGTAGTACGTCAGCCCGCTCCGCTCGTAGGCGTCGGCCCAGGCCCAGTCGAAGACGTACTCGCCGTACGAGTGCGACTTCAAGTAGAGCGGCAGGGCCCCGCGCAGGCGGCCGCTTTCCCACAGGGTGATGAAGCGCGGCGACCATCCGGTGCGCTCCGAGGCGCAGCCGGTCTCGTGCAGGGCACTGAAGAACTCGTGTCGCAGGAGCGGGTTGCCGTCCGCGAGCGCGTTCCACTCGCCGGCGGGCACTTCGCCGAGGTCCGTCACGACTCGAAGGGTCAGAGGCTCGCGCATCCCGCCGCGCCGCGCGCCTTCAGCGCGCGCCGATATCGCGCGCGATTTTAGCGCCCATCTTCGGGTCGTAGGATTCCACACGCTTGAGTTCCGCCACCGCCTTGTCGTGCTCGCCGGCGCGGTGGTAGGCGATCGCGAGATGGTGCCCGGCGTGAGGATTGAAGTACTGCAGCTTCGCCGCCTCCCGCAGGGACTCGATTGCCGCGGGGAGATCGCGGCGGTCGAGGTGGATCAGGCCAAGCCCGTACCACGCGCGGTCGAGCGACGGCTTGAGGCGGAGCGCCTCCTTGAACTGCGTCAGGGCGTCGTCGAGCTCGCGCCGCTCGTGATGGAGAAATCCGAGATTGAAACGCGTGTCCGCGTCGTCCGGGGCGAGTCGCACCGCCGCCTGCAGCGCCGCGACCGCCCGTCCGCTGTCCTTCTCCTGCGCGAACATGAAGCCGACGCAACGCCACGCCTCGAGCATTCCCGGATCGAGGGCAAGGGCGCGCTCGAACTCCTGGATCGCACGGCGGTTGCGCTTGAAGAACGCAAAGAAGTGTCCGCGCCAGTAGTGCGAGCGCGCTGCGAGGAACCCGGCCATGGCGGTGCGATTATTCGCGAACGCCGCCACGGCGGCAACGGTCTGGCGTGAAGTCGCTTTTGCTATACTCGGCCGCGTTTCGCACGACGGTCATTGCCGTCGCCCGCGCGCAGACGAGCCGTGCGATCACCTGCGGAGAGGCGCCATGAAGAAAATCGAGGCCGTCATCAAGCCCTTCAAGCTGGACGAGGTGCGCGAGGCCCTGGCCGAGGTCGGTGTCACCGGCCTCACCGTGACCGAGGTGAAGGGCTTCGGGCGGCAGAAGGGCCACACCGAGCTCTACCGCGGCGCGGAGTACGTGGTCGACTTCCTGCCCAAAGTGAAGGTCGAGGTGGTCGTGGTCGACAAGATGGTCGACCCGGCGATCGAGGCGATCGTGAAGGCCGCGCGCACGGGCAAGATCGGCGACGGCAAGATCTTCGTGACTGCCGTCGAGCAGGTCGTGCGCATCCGCACCGGCGAGACCAACGAGTCGGCTATCTAGGGCGTGTCTGAACAAAGGAGGGATACCTCCCCCTTTGACCCCCTATCACGGTGGAAGCTCTGCTTCATTCTTCGAGCGAATCTGAGCTTCCCTAGGCTTTGAGCAGCACCAGCACCGCGCCGCTCCCGCCCTGCGCGGGCGGCGCCTGGCAGAACGCGAGCACTTCCTCGCGCCGCGCGAGCCACACTTTCACTTTGCCCTTGAGCACCGGTTCGCGGTTCTTCGACCCGAGCCCCTTGCCGTGGACGATCCGCACGCAGCGACGCGCGTGTCGGGCGGCCTGGTTCAGGAAGGCGGCGATCGCCTCGTAGGCTTCGGCGCGATTCATGCCGTGCAGGTCCAGGTGGCCCTGCACCACCCAGTGGCCGCGACGGAGCCGGCGCAGCACCTGCCGCGCGACGCCCTCGCGCACGTAGGCGATCTCGTCGCCGGTCTCGAGGGCGGTGTCGTCGTCGAGCGCACCAGTGCGGCTCTCGTCGAGCGCGGCATGCTCGTCGAGCAGCGACTGGATCGGGACGGGCGGCTGCGCGGGCTTCGCACGCTCGTGGCGCGCCGGCGCACGCAGCGGGACCGCGTCGCGCACCTCGGCACGGAACAGCGCGACCTCGTCCTCGGGCACGCGCGGATCGAGTGGTCGCTTCATCGCGGCATCGCAGCGGGTGCGCCGGTCAGGCGAGGCTTTCGAGGTACTTCTCGGCGTCGAGCGCCGCCATGCAGCCGGACCCGGCGCTGGTGACCGCCTGCCGGTACACGTGGTCCTGCACGTCGCCCGCGGCGAACACACCGGGCACGCTCGTCGCCGTGGCATTACCGTTGCGGCCGCCCCGGGTGACGATGTAGCCGCCTTCCATCTCCAGTTGGCCCTCGAAAAGTGCGGTGTTCGGCGTGTGGCCGATGGCGATGAACAGGCCATGAACGTCGAGCCGCTCCGTCGCGCCCGTCTCCGCGTGACGGATGCGGATCCCGGCCACGCCCTTCTCGTCTCCGAGCACCTCGTCGAGGGTGTGATGCCAGCGGATCGTGACGTTCGGCTTCTCCATGAGCTTCTTCTGGAGAATTTTCTCCGCGCGGAACTTGTCGCGGCGATGGATCACCGTGACGCGGCGGGCGAGATTGGAGAGGTAGAGCGCCTCCTCGACCGCGGTGTTGCCGCCCCCGACGACGGCC
The DNA here is from genome assembly GCA_963747775.1 of uncultured beta proteobacterium. Classification (GTDB taxonomy): domain Bacteria; phylum Pseudomonadota; class Gammaproteobacteria; order Burkholderiales; family SG8-39; genus JAGVSZ01. The sequence continues at coordinate 43,047 of CAVVGT010000004.1, read as the reverse complement.
ACGTCCTGGCCTCGATAGAAGAAGCCGTCGCACGTCGCGCATGCCGACACGCCCTTGCCCATGAACTTCTGTTCCGAGGGCAGGCCGAGATAGCGCGCCGAGGCGCCGGTCGCGATGATCAGCGCGTCGCAGGCGTAGGTTCCGCCGTCACTCTCGAGCCGGAATAGCCGCTCGCGGAGGCTCACCGTGTGGATCTGGTCAGACACGATCTCGGTCTCGAACCGTTCGGCGTGCTTCTGGAAGCGCGCCATCAGGTCCGGGCCCTGCACGCCGTCGGCATCGGCGGGCCAGTTGTCGACGTCGGTCGTGGTCATCAACTGTCCGCCCGGCGCAAGACCGGTGATGAGGACCGGGTGCAGGTTCGCGCGCGCGGCATACACCGCGGCCGAGTACCCGGCCGGGCCGGACCCGAGGATGAGGAGGCGGCAGTGCTTGGTGGGCTTTTCGGGCATCGCGAGGGGCGCTTCCGGGCTGATCCGTGGAGGCCGGAATTATACGGGCGACGGAAACGGGTCCCACGCCGGTGGTTCCTAAAGACTTGTTGAAGTTTCATTCCTAACGGCTTGTTTTTTTGGGGATCGACTTCTATACTTCACCGCGGGAGCCCACTATCCACGTGCGCAGGAAGCCGATCGAAGGTTGCCGTCTCGACCGTGGTTCGTCGCATTGCGCTTGCCACCTTGCTTTTGGTGGCAATCGGCGTCGCTTGGGCAGGTGAAAGCGCGAGAGTCGCGACTTCCCATCACGCGATTTGCGGTCGATGGCACAACGCTCATCACCAGTGAGGAGATCGACGCGGCACTGCGTGCAATCGAAGGGCGTGTGAGCGGCGTGAGCATCGGAGGGAACCGCTTCGTCGACGCGGCGAACGTCCGCCGCAGCCTGCCCGCGCTCGCCGGTGGGCAGCCGCTCAGCACCGCGCGGCGCGCACGCGAACTGCGACTCGCCAACGAGAGTCCGGTCAAGCAGATCACCAGCGCGGTGCCGCTTTCGGACTTCACCAGCCGGGCAAAACTTCAGTCTCGTGCGGGTCTTCTAGTGCGAGGCAGGGAGAAGAGACCGGAACGGCGAGATCGTGTCCGACGGGGCTGCCGCTACGGCGCGCCGGAGGGCCAATCTGCTACCATTCAGTCGCTAGACGCAATTATTTAGAGGGGACATGACATGGCCGGTCCTGCCAGCGTTTCAACGCTTCTGTTGCGCAACGTCCCGCTGTTTTCCGCGTTGCCCGAGGGCCAGCTCACGCTGCTGACGCGCGTGGTCGGACGCAAGTCCTACCCGCGCAACTCGACCATCATCAACGCCGGCGATCCGACCGACGCGCTGTACATCGTCATCTCCGGGCGGCTGAAGGTAATGATGAGCGACGACGAAGGCCGCGAGGTGATTCTCGCGATCCTCGGGCAGGGCGAGTTCTTCGGCGAGATGGGATTGATCGACGAGGCGCCGCGCTCGGCGACGGTGATCGCGATCGAGCCCTGCGAGCTGCTCACCATCAGCAAGGTTGACTTCAAGAAGTGCCTGGCCGAGAACTTCGAGATCGGCGTCGGCGTCATGAAGGGCCTGGTGAAGCGCCTGCGCGAGGCCGACAAGAAGATCGGCAGCCTCGCGCTGATGGACGTGTACGGGCGCGTGGCGCGCCTGCTGATGGAGATGGCCGAGACTGTCGACGGACAGCGGGTGGTGGTCAAGAAGCTGCCCAAGCAGGACATCGCGAAGATGATCGGCGCTTCGCGCGAGATGGTGAGCCGCGTGATGAAGGACCTGCAGACGAGCGGCCACATCGAGGTCAAGTCCGGGGCGATCTTCCTGCACGAGGCGATGCTGATGTCGGAGGCGCGCGCGTAGTGCCCGCGGGCACGCACCGGCCCCGTCGCAGCGCGCATACCCGGGCCGGTTGCGCCAGCCCGCCCGGACGCTTCCCCCGCACCGGTTCGCCCGGCGTCTCCGGGCGGACGTACCACCTCCCAGGATGGCCGTACTGAAATCCGCCGCGGCGCCGCCGCTCCCCGGCAAGGTCGCGCGGCTCCTGCGCGAATCCCGCTGGATCGCGATCGCGGTGATCGCGGCATACCTCGTCCTGATTCTCTCCACCTACCAGCGTGGCGATCCGGGCTGGTCGCACAGCGTAGCGGTAGATCGCATCCATAACGCGGGCGGGCGCGTCGGCGCCTATCTCGCCGACCTGCTCCTGTACCTCTTTGGCGTGTCCGCGTGGTGGTGGGTCCTGCTGCTCGTCTATGCGGTCGTCTGGGGCTACCGGCGGCTCGACGGCAGCTCGATCTCCGACAAGCGGCCGTTCGTCATCGCGCTCGCGGGGTTCTCGGTCCTGCTCGTCGGCTCGACCGGCCTCGAGACGCTGCGCTTTCACACGCTGACGGCGAGCCTGCCGCTCGCGCCGGGCGGGATGCTGGGCGCGGTCGTGAGCGAAGTCGGGAACGTGACGTTCGGCTTTACCGGCGGGACGTTGCTCCTGCTCGCGGCGAGCATGATCGGGCTGTCGCTGTTCACCGGCATCTCATGGCTCGGCGTCATGGAGAAGCTCGGGGGCGCACTGGAGTTCTCCTGCCGCAAGGCGGTGGAGCTCTGGCAACGCCGCGCGGACCGCAAGGCCGGCGTGATTGCCACCGTCGAGCGCGAGGCGGCGGTCGAGGAGGACCGCAAGCGCATCATCGAGCACCACGAGCCGATCCGCATCGAGGCGCCGGTGCGCGAGATTCCGAAGTCCGAGCGCGTCATCAAGGAGAAGCAGGCGCCGCTCTTTCAGGACCTGCCCGACACGCCGCTCCCGCCGCTCGCGCTGCTCGACGATCCGCCGGCGGACCGGGAGGTGATGAGCCCCGAGACGCTCGAGTTCACCTCGCGCCTCATCGAGAAGAAGCTCAAGGACTTCGGCGTCGAGGTGAGGGTGCTCGCGGCGTACCCCGGGCCGGTGATCACCCGCTACGAGATCGAGCCGGCCGTCGGCGTGAAGGGCGCGCAGATCGTGAATCTGGTGAAGGACCTCGCGCGCGCGCTGTCGGTCGTGTCGATCCGCGTGGTCGAAACCATCCCCGGCAAGTCGTGCATGGGCCTGGAGCTCCCGAACCCGCGCCGGCAGACGGTGCGCCTCACCGAGATCCTCGGGTCGACGGCGTACCACGACCTTCACGCGCCGCTCGCCCTCGCGCTGGGGAAGGACATCGGCGGCAACCCGGTGGTCGTCGACCTCGCGAAGATGCCGCACCTGCTCGTCGCCGGCACGACCGGTTCGGGCAAGTCGGTCGCGCTGAACGCGATGATCCTGTCGCTCCTGTACAAGGCCGAGCCGCGCGAGGTCCGCCTGATCATGGTGGATCCGAAGATGCTCGAGCTTTCGGTCTACCAGGACATCCCGCATCTGCTCGCGCCGGTCGTCACCGACATGAAGCAGGCGGCCTCCGCGCTGTACTGGTGCGTCGGCGAGATGGACCGCCGGTACAAGCTGATGTCGTGGATCGGCGTGCGCAACCTCTCCGGCTACAACCACAAGGTTGCCGAGGCGGAGAAGCGCGGCGATCCGCTGAACGACCCCACGACCATCGAGACCGAGAACCCGGTCCCGCTGGCGAAGCTCCCGCACGTCGTCGTGGTGATCGACGAGCTCGCCGACCTGATGATGGTGGTCGGCAAGAAGGTCGAGGAGCTGATCGCGCGGCTGGCGCAGAAGGCGCGCGCGGCCGGCATTCATCTCATCCTCGCGACGCAGCGGCCGTCGGTCGACGTGATCACCGGGCTCATCAAGGCGAACATCCCGACGCGCATCGCCTTTCAGGTTTCCTCGCGCGTCGACTCGCGCACCATCCTCGACCAGCAGGGCGCCGAAGCGCTGCTCGGCCAGGGCGACATGCTCTACCTGCCGCCGGGCACCGGCCTCCCGCAGCGTGTGCACGGCGCCTTCGTGTCCGACCAGGAGGTCCACAAGGTCGTCAATTACCTCAAGCAGCAGGGCGAGCCCGACTATGTCGAAGGCCTGCTCGACGCGGAGGAGAGCGGTGCCGCCGCGGGCGAACTCGGCGCGGCCGAGGGCGGCGGCGAGGCCGATCCGCTCTACGACCAGGCGGTGCAGATCGTGCTGCAGACTCGCCGGCCCTCCATCTCGCTCGTGCAGCGGCACCTCCGCATCGGCTACAACCGCGCGGCTCGGCTCATCGAGCAGATGGAGCAGGCCGGGCTCGTGTCGGCGATGCAGACCAACGGCAACCGCGAGGTGCTGGTGCCGAGCCGGGGTGAAGCGTGACGAGTCGGGCAGGGGGAAGGTCGGCGCGCGCGGTCGCCCTTGCGTTGTTCGTCATCGTGCTGCCGGCACAGGGCGGCGGCATCGAGCGCCTCAACCAGTTCATGAGCGCGACCCAATCGGCCACCGGCGAGTTCGAGCAGCGCATCTACGGCCGCGACCGGAAGGTGGTGCAGGAGTCGCGCGGCACGCTCGCGTTTTCCCGTCCGGGCAAGTTCCGGTGGGTCTACGTGAAGCCGTATCCGCAGCTCATCGTCGGCGATGGCGCGCGGGTCTGGATCTACGACGAGGACCTGAAGCAGGTCACCGTGCGCAAGCTCGACCAGGCCCTCGGCGCGACGCCCGCGGCGCTGCTCGCGGGGGCGAACGACGCGTTGAAGGCGTTCGTGCTCAAGGACGACGGCGCAAAGGACGGCCTCGAGTGGGTCGAAGCGATCCCGCGCGAGAGGGAGTCCAACTTCGAACGCATCCGCATGGGCTTCGGATTCTCCGGGCTGGAGCGCATGGAGCTGACCGACACGTTCGGCCAGGCGACCGAGTTGCGGTTCACCGGATTCCAGCGGAACGCGCGCGTGGACCCGGGGCTGTTCCGCTTCGTCCCGCCCCCGGGAGCAGACGTGATCGGCGACAAATAGGTCAAGGCGCCCGCCTGTACCATTCGGCCGATGGCCGATCTCTTCGAGCAGTCCGCTCCGCCCCGTGCCGGCGCGTCGCCGCACGCGCCGCTCGCCGAGCTGCTGCGTCCGAAAACCCTCGACGAAGTCGTCGGCCAGGCGCACCTGCTCGGGCCCGGCAAGCCGCTGCGTTTCGCGTTCGACTCGGGCAAGCCCCACTCCATGATCCTGTGGGGACCTCCGGGCGTCGGCAAGACGACGATCGCACGGCTCATGGCGGACAGCTTCAACGCCGAGTTCATCCAGCTCTCCGCGGTGCTGTCCGGCGTGAAGGACATCCGCGACGCCGTCCAGCGCGCGCAGGAGGTCCTCGCCGCCTCCGGCCGTGCGACCATCGTCTTCGTCGACGAGGTGCATCGCTTCAACAAGGCGCAGCAGGACGCATTCCTGCCCTATGTGGAGCGGGGTCTCTTCACCTTCGTCGGCGCGACCACCGAGAACCCGTCGTTCGAGGTCAACTCGGCACTGCTCTCGCGCGCCGCGGTGCACGTGCTGCAAAGCCTCACCGCGGAAGAGCTCGGCGCGCTGTTCGACCGCGCGGCCGCGCGCGCGATGCCGGAGCTCAGCTTCGACGCGCAGGCCCGCGAGCGCGTGATCGGACTGGCCGACGGCGATGCGCGGCGGCTGATTAACCTCCTCGAGCTCCTGCAGACCGCGGCGCACAGCCGCGGCGCGCAGGCGATCGACGGGGCGTTCGTGCAGGACGCGGCGGCGCGCAACCTGCGCCGCTTCGACAAGGGGGGCGAGGCGTTCTACGACCAGATTTCCGCGCTCCACAAGTCGGTGCGCGGCTCGAACCCCGATGCCGCGCTGTACTGGCTCGTGCGGATGCTCGACGGCGGCGCCGATCCGCTGTATCTCGGGCGCCGGATCATCCGCATGGCTGCGGAGGACGTGGGCCTCGCCGACCCGCGCGCCCTGCGGCTCGCGCTCGACGCGGTCGAAACCTACGAGCGCCTCGGCACGCCCGAGGGGGAGCTGGCGCTCGCGGAGGCGGTCGTGTATATGGCGTGCGCGCCGAAGTCGAACGCGGTGTACGTCGCCTATAATGCCGCGCGCTCGTTCGTGTCCGAAGACGAGTCGCGGCCGGTTCCACTGCATCTGCGCAACGCGCCGACGCGGTTGATGAAGGACCTCGGCTACGGCCGCGACTACCGCTATGCGCACGACGAGGGCGAGGGGTACGCGGCCGGCGAGACCTATCTCCCGGACGGCATGCCGCCGGTCGAGTGGTACCGCCCGACCGGCCGCGGGCTCGAGTCGAAGATCGCGGACAAGCTCGCGCACTTCCGCGCGCTCGACGCCGCCGCGCGCAAGAAGACCGAACCGAAAGACTGAAAGTCATGCTGGATCTCCAACTCCTGCGTACCGATCTCGACCGCGTGGCGAGGCGCCTCGCCGATCGCCCCTTCGTCCTCGATGCTCAAGCGTTCAGGTCCCTGGAGGACGAGCGCAAGGCCGTGCAGACCCGCACCCAGGAGCTGCAGGCGAAGCGCAATGCGCTGGCGAAGAGAATCGGGCAGGCGAAGGGCAAGGGCGAGGATGCCGCACCGCTGATGGCCGAGGCGAGCGCCGCCAACGCCGAACTGGGGGAGCTCGAGAAGCGCCTCGAGGACATCCAGCGGCGCGCCCAGGACTTCCTCGCGGTCATCCCAAACGTGCCGCATGAGAGCGTACCGACGGGCCAGTCCGCGGAACAGAACGTCGAGGTGCGCCGCATCGGCACGCCCCGACAGTTCGATTTCGCGCCGAAGGACCACGTCGACCTCGGCGCCGCGACGGGCGGGCTCGATTTCGAGACGGCGGTGAAGATCAGCGGCTCGCGCTTCGCCGTGATGACCGGGCCGATCGCGCGACTGCACCGCGCGCTCGCGCAGTTCATGCTCGACGTGCACACGCGCGAGCACGGTTACACCGAGGTGTACGCGCCGTACATGGTGAACGCCGCGAGCATGTACGGCACGGGCCAGCTGCCGAAGTTCAAGGAAGACCTCTTCGCCGTGCCGCGCGGCGAGCTCGGAGACTTCTTCCTGATCCCGACGGCGGAAGTGCCGGTGACGAACATGGTGCGCGACACGATCGTCGCGCTCGAGAAGCTTCCGCTGCGCTACGTCTGCCATACGCCGTGCTTTCGCAGCGAGGCCGGGTCGTACGGCAAGGACACGCGCGGCATGATCCGCCAGCACCAGTTCGACAAGGTGGAGCTGGTGCAGATCGCGCACCCGGCGCAGTCCTACGACCACCTCGAGGCGCTGACCGGCCACGCCGAGGTCATCCTGAAGCGGCTCGGCTTGCCCTACCGGGTGGTCGTGCTCTGCACCGGCGACATGGGCTTTTCGTCGGCAAAGACTTACGACATCGAGGTCTGGCTGCCGGGGCAGGGCACCTACCGCGAGATCTCGTCGTGCTCGAACTTCGAGGCGTTCCAGGCGCGGCGGCTCCAGGCGCGCTTCCGCAACGAGAAGGGCAAGCCCGAGCTCGTCCACACGCTCAACGGCTCGGGCCTTGCCGTCGGTCGCACGCTCGTCGCGGTAATGGAGAACTACCAGTGCGCCGACGGCGGCGTCGACGTGCCCGAGGCGCTGTGGCCCTACGTGGGCGGTGTGAAGCAGGTCCCGCCCGCGCCCGGCTGAGAAGGGCGGCGGGCGGCTCCGGATCACCCCGATGAGCTTCTGCCTCTTCATCGTGTTTCGTGACCGGGCGAACCCGGCGGCGCGGATCTCCGACGTCGAGCACGCTGGGCTCACCGCGATCCTGGGGGGCGTACCGGGGCTCGCGCGGGCGTTGGTGCACACTCCCGCGCATGCGCACGACCCGTTCCTCAATGACGGCGCGCCCCCGCAGCTAGCGTTGCAGCTGTACTTCAACGCGCTCCTCGACTTGGAGGCGGCCGCGGGACGCGAAGGTCCGCTGCACGCGCTCGTGCGACCCGAGGCGTTGCCTACCCTGGCTAACGCCGTGGTCGAGCACCAGGTCATGGCGGTCCGCACCTACGCGGTGCCGGACCGCGCGCACGCGGCGGCAGCAGCGTCGGAGCCGTGGTGCACCTATCTCGTGGCCTACGACGGACCGGCCGAGGACCTGCATGCGTGGCTCGACGACTATCTTGCCGGTCACACGCCGTTGATGGCGCAGCTGCCGGGGATCCGGGAGCTCGAGGTCTACACGCGCGTCGACTGCGTCAGCCACCTGCCGTGGGCACGCGCGACGTGCATGCAGCGGAACAAGGTGGCCTTCGACCACCCGGCCGCGCTGACGACGGCGCTCGAATCGCCCCTCCGGCACGAGATGCGCGCCCACTTCCGGTCCCTGCCGCGCTTTTCCGGCGGCGTCACGCACTTCCCGATGTCGACCCGCGCCGTGGGGCTCGGATAAGATGGGCACAGCTGGTGCGAATAACGATCCGACAACATCCTGCGGCGCCGCCGCATCCACGGAGACGGAGATGAACTCGACCTTCAGGCTTGCCGCGGTCGCGGCCCTGGCCCTCGCCAGCGCCGTCACGCCCGCGTTCGCGCAGGACCGCATCAGCGCGACCCACGTGTTTCCCTCGAACTGGGTTTACTCGAAGAGCTTCCTGGAGTTCGTGAAGAAGGCCAACGCCGCAGGCCAGGGCGTGTTCGCGATCCAGGTGCGCGGCGGCCCCGAGGCGATGGGGATGTTCGAGCAGCCGAACGCGGCGCGCGACGGCGTGGTCGACATGGTCTACACGCCCTGCGCGTTCTACGCCGCCTCCGTCCCCGAGTGCGACGCGGTGAGCGCGAGCACGATCGATGGCCCGACCGCGCGCAAGAGCGGCGCCTACGACGCGCTCAAGGAAGCGCACGTCCGCCGCATGGGGGTGTACTACCTCGCCTGGGTCGACAGCGGAATCCGCTTCAACCTGTGGAGCGTGAAGGAGCCGAAGTTCGACGCCCAGGGCAACCTCGACATCAAAGGCGTGAAGATGCGCGGCAATCCGATCTACAACGCGTTCTTCACCAACGTGCTCGGCGCGCAGGTGCTCAACATGCCTTCCACCGAGACCTACACCGCGCTCGAGCGCGGCACGATCGACATGGGCGGCTGGACGCAGATCGGGATCATGGACGCGAACTGGGACAAGTTCTTCAGGTACCGCATCGAGCCGCCGTTCTTCTCGACCGACCTGGGGATCCTCATCAACATCCGCAAGTGGAACGGGCTCTCAGACAAGTCCAAGGAGATCCTGAGCCGGGTCGCGATCGAGCACGAGATCTCGAGCGTCAAGGAGCTCCAGGCGTTGCGCGTCAAGGAGTTCGCCGAGCTCGAGCGGCGCGGCCTGAAGGCGGTGAGCATGAAGCCCGACGCGGGCAAGCGCTTCTCCGACGGCGCGCGCGAGGCGAGCTACCAGCGCATGAAGGAGCGCATGGAGAAGGCCGGCGGCCGCCAGGAAGCGGAGCGCTTCATCAAGCTGTTCGCGCCGGGCAGCTGACCTCGGCCGGACGCGGTTGCGCGCCGCCGCTGGCGGCGCGCTCGTTTTGAGAACCGGAACCCCGATGCGCGCGCTCGCCAAGGCCTACGACGCCGTGCTGTTCGGCATGGCGTGGGTCGCGGGGTTCCTGATGGTCGCGATGATGCTGACCATCTGCATCGACGTGGTGGCGCGCAATCTCGGGTACCAGAGCTCGGCGCACTTCTTCACGTTCACCGAGTACGCGCTGCTGCTGGTGCCGTGCCTCGGTGCGCCGTGGCTGGTGCGCGAGAAGGGCCACGTCTTCGTCGAGATCCTCTTGATGTACCTCTCGCGCGACGCGCGCAAGGCCGCGACCTTCCTCATCGGCGTCGCCTGCGTCGTGGTCTGCCTCGTGATGGCCTGGTACGGGTTCGAGGTGACCGCCCACAATTTCCGGCTCGGCGACAAGGACGTGCGTTCCTTCGACGCTCCGCGCTGGGCGCTGGTCGTCTGCATCCCGGTGTCGTTCCTGATGATGGGGATCGAGTTCCTGCGCTTCCTCGCCCGCGGGGAGAACTTCCTCGGATTCCTCGGCGTGGTCGTGCACGACCAGGAGAAGGAGCGCTAGCCGGTGGAGTGGTACTGGGCGGCCGGGCTGCTCTTCGGTCTGTCGGTGTTCCTCATGTTCCTGGGGCTGCCGGTGGCGATCGCGTTCTTCGGCACCAATCTCGTCGGCGCCGTGATCTTCATGGGCGGCGAGCGCGGGATCTGGCAGGTCATCAACAACGGGTTCGGCGCGATCACGACCTTCGCGCTGGTGCCGATTCCGATGTTCCTGCTGATGGGCGAGCTTTTCTATCACACCGGGCTCGCGACGCGGTTCTTCAACGCGATCGACCGGCTGATGGGCAACGTCCCCGGGCGGCTCGCCTACGTGACCCTGATCGGCGGCACCGCGTTCGCCGGTCCGGCCGGCTCGAGCATGGGCGCGTGCGCGCTGCTCGGCTCGCTGATGGTCCCCGAGATGATGAAGCGGGGCTACAACAAGTACCTCTCGATGGGCCCGATCATGGGCGTCGGCGGCCTCGCGGTGATCATTCCGCCGTCGGCGCTCACGGTGCTCCTCGCCACGCTCGGGCAGACCGATGTCGGCGATCTGCTGATCGCGGGGGTGATCCCGGGGCTCGTGCTGGCCGTGATGTACGGAATCCTGATCTGGGGCTGGACTGTGGTCGATCCGACCGCCGCCCCGAAGTACGTCGCCGAGCAGGCCGAGCAGCGGGAGCGGTGGCGCCTGGTCGTGTTCGACATCGTGCCGATGGTCGCGGTGATCGTCTTCTCGGTGATCATCATGATCGTCGGCTGGGCCACGCCGACCGAGGCGGCGGCGCTCGGCGCGATGTCCGTCGCGCTGCTGGCCGTGGCGTACGGTTCCCTGAGCTGGGCGTCGCTCAAGAAGTCCGTCGACGGGGCGCTGCGCGTGACGGTGATGTCGTTCCTGATCATCTTCGGCTCGGCGACCTTCGCCCAACTCCTCGCGTTCTCCGGCGCCTCGAGCGGGCTGATCCAGCACTTTCTCGGCTTCGAGCTCGCGCCGCTCGGCATGCTGCTCATGATGATCGGCATCGTCTTCTTCCTCGGCTGCTTCATGGATCAGCTGTCGATGATGCTGCTCACCGCGCCGATCTTCTTTCCGCTGGCGAAGACGCTCGGCTTCGACCTGACCTGGTTCGGGCTGATCATGCTGCTCGCGCTCGAGATCGGCTACACCACGCCGCCGTTCGGGCTGCTGCTGTTCGTGATGAAGGGCGTCGCGCCGCCCGGCACGACGATGCGCGAGGTCTACCTTGCCGGCGCGCCGTTCATCACTTGCGTGCTGCTGCTGATCGCGCTGATCATCGCCTTCCCGCCGATCGCGACCTGGCTGCCGCAGGTTTCGCACTAGCGGCGCTTGCCGAGCGTCTCCGCCATGTCGTTCCACACGCGCTGGTCGACGAGCCGGCCGTCGCGCACGGTGAATCGGTCGACGAATCGGATGTCCGAGAAGGAAGCGCCGTCGTTCGACTCCCCGTGCAGCGCTCCGAAGCAGTACACCGCTGACGCGCCATCGGGCAACGACGCCACGTCGAACCGCTCGTAGGTCTTCAGCGCGCGTCGATAACGCGGCTTCGCCCACTCGACGAGCGCCTCGAGCGTCTCGAAGCGCTTGCCGCCCGGAAAGAGCATGAAGAATCCGGGCGCGAGCAGCGCTTTCGCCGCAGCGAGATCGCGCCGCTCCATCGCAGCGAGATAGTCGCGGACGGTCTGAGCAGGATCGTTCGTCATCCGGGCCACGCGCGGGACGGAGGAGAGCGGGGCCGATGGTACAATGCGCGCCCCCGGAGAGGTGGCAGAGTGGTCGAATGCGGCAGACTCGAAATCTGTTGTACGGTTTACCGTACCGTGGGTTCGAATCCCACCCTCTCCGCCAGAATCAGCAAGTTATCGCTAGTAGAAATAGCCAAGCGCGCCGCTGGGAATTCTCGAAAGTTCTCCAATTATTCTGTCTGGCATCGCTGGCTCATTGCGGCATGAAGCGTTCGCTGCGCGTGGTAACACGCAAGCCTTGTGCGGCGCATCGTAGGCGGCGCGTGTAGCGGACGGCTGGGCTGGTTTGCGCCGCGACGTCCACATCGAATATTCGTTGGACGCATGGCTCCGACCTGCCCTTGCGATGAAAGGGCGGGCACGCAGGAACCCGCGCCTCAATCTTCTCCGATGAGCTTCTTTCGTACGGGAGTCACGTGCTCTCCGGCGCGCTTTCGCGTGTAATGCTCCGTCACCTCGCGTTGCGCGTGCCCCAGGAGCTTCTGTGCCCAGTCTAGGTTCTCCAGATCGGTCGCCGCTTTGGCGCGCAGATCCCGGAACTGGAAGTCGACACCTGCCTTGGCGGGCGCTTCAGGTATTCGTCGGAGCCCGCCGCCTGGCCCTGGTAGATCTTCTTCGTGCATCTGGACGAAGACGCGCTCAAGGTGATCGCCGATCTCACGCGCGCCGAATGCTTCTTCGCTAGCAACGCGCCGGACCTGAAGCCGCCCTCTCGGACGGCGCGATCGACGGCTAAGAACTTGGTATAGGTCTTAAGTGGCTGTTCGCGCCCGTTCGAAAGGCGCTTTGAGCCGCCCGTTCTTCAGGTCCTCGGGGAAGAGGATGGCCTGCACGCCGGGCTTCCTGAACTGCTCGAGGTTCCTGTCCTTCGCCCCCTGGAACTGGGTCGTGATGACGCGCGCCTGCGCCCATTCGCCATCGGGTCCGTAGCGGATCGGCCCGACGATGGTCTTCATTTCGTTGCTTCTCAGATAATCCGCAATGGCGCGGTCTTGCAGGCTCCGCGTCGCGGCGACCGCATGCTCGAGCATCTGTCCGATCGCATACTCGAACGGCGGGAGGTAGAAGCCGAGCGGGTCCACCCTGGCTTCAATCGCGCGCTTCCAATAGCGCGAGAAAAACTCCTCAATGCCCTCGTACTCGATTCCCGGCACATAGGTGTTGTAGTTCAGAATGCCGTTCAACGCGGACCCGAGGGACTCCATGATCGACGTGTATTGCAGGCCGACCATGCCGCCGCCGAAGATCTTGACCGACGCCCCGACGCCGATCTCGCCGACGGCGCGCACGATCTGGACCGATTCCGCCGGATAAGACATCACGAGCACCATGTCGGGCCGCACGGCGCGGATGGAGCGAATCATCGAGGAAAAATCAGTGGTGCCGGGCGGATAGTTCTGGTCGTAAAGGATCTTCAGCCCGAACTGCTTCGCTAACTCGCGGGCTCCGTTCGCCAGGCTCTGCGCGAACTCGTTGTCGGCAGCCAGGAACGCGACGTTGTTTGCGCCTTGCCCCTGTCCGATGCGGAAGAAGCCACGGGAAAAGCTGCTCGCATCGTTCCACGGCGCGTTGTTGAACCACATGTCGTGCTTCACGACATGGTTCACCTGGAAGGAGAAGTTGCCCATCAGCAGCTTGCCGCGCGATTTCACCATGCCCATGAGCGGCGCAGTGGGCACGGTGCCATAGGGTGCGATGAGCAGGTCGACTCGGTCGACGTCCAGCAGCTTGGCGTAGAGGACCGGCGTGGCCGATGCGCTGCCCTGATCATCGTAGGCGATCAGCTCGACTCTGCGGCCGAGCAATCCACCACGGGCGTTGACGTCCTCGACCCACATCCGCAGCGCCACCAGGGCGGCCTTGCCGCTCGCCGCGAGCGGGCCAGTCTGGGCGATGCCCATGCCGATCTTCACGGCCCGCTGTTGGGCGAAGAGCCGCGCGCCGGGGATGCTCGCGCCCAGCGCGAGCGTCGCACCGGCCTTCAATGCACTTCGCCTGGAACGCCTCATTTGCCCCCTCCTGCGCTACGCCTCGGCGCGCATGTGCCTAATATACGCATCGGAAGGGGGATCTGGTGGACGGCAGGTTTCTGGATGCGCTCAAGCGCTATGGCATTGCCGTGGCGTTGGCGGGCCTCGCGCTGACTCTGCGCGGCGTTCTTCCGCACCCGGAAGGCGTCGGCACCTACCAGCTTCCGCTTGCCGCCGTGGTCCTGAGCGCCTGGTACGGCGGACGGGGACCCGGCTTGCTCGCCGCGCTGATCTGCGCCACGGGAGTTTGGTATTGGTTCATCCCTCCGGTGCGTTCGTGGGACATATCGCCCGAGTATGCGCCGGGCTTCTCCATCTTCGTCGCGCTGTGCCTGCTGCTCACCCAGTTCAGCGGAGCACGCCGGCGCGCCGAGCACGCGCTTCGCGCGAGCGAGGAGCGCTTCCGCGCTCTCGTGCAGTTCTCCTTCGACGTGTACTGGGAGAGCGACGCCGAGCACCGCTTCACTCGCCAGGAGTTCTCCGAACGGCTCACGGACGCCCCGCCGCCGAACTCGGAGATCGGCAAGACGCGCTGGGAGATTCCGTATCTCGAGCCGGACGAAGAGGCGTGGCGCGAGCACCGCGCGATGCTGGACGCGCACCTGCCCTTCCGCGACTTCGAGCTGGCGCGTCCCACACCGGACGGCGACAGGCGATACGTGTCGGTGTCCGGGATGCCGGTGTTCGATGAATTCGGGCGGTTCGTCGGCTACCGCGGCGTCGGCCGCCATATCACCGACCGCAAGCTCGCCGAGGCGGAGCACCGCGCACACGTGTGGTTTCTCGAGTCGATGGACCGGATCAACCGCGCCATGCAGGGGACCAACGACCTGGAGCAGATGATGGGCGACGTGCTCGACGCGGTGCTCGAGATCTTCGCCGCCGACCGCGCCTGGCTGCTTTATCCGTGCGATCCCGACGCTCCTTCCTGGAGGCCCGTCATGGAGCGCACCCGGCCGGAATTCCCGGGCGCGGCCGCCCGCGGACGCGATCTGCCCATGACAGTGGACTCTGCCGAAGTGGCGCGCGCCGTGCTCGGTTCCAGCGGTGCCTTGCCTGCCGGGCCCGGGCACGAGCGCCAGGTGAAGCCCGAGATCGCGTCGCACTTTGGCGTCCAATCCGAAGTCCTGATGGCGCTTCGTCCGAAAGGCGATCGGGCGTATCTCTTCGGCCTGCACCAATGCTCGCGGCCGCGCACGTGGGCGAAGGAGGAGCAGCGCCTTTTCGAGGAGGTCGGCCATCGGCTCACCGACGCGCTGGGCAGCCTCATCGCCTTCCGCGGCCTTGGCGAAAGCGAAGCGAGGCTCGAGGCGGCGCAGCGGCTTGCGCGCGTGGGCTGGTGGGAGCGCGACTACGCGACGGGCCACGTGACCCTATCCGACGAGGCTTGCCGGATTTTCGGCGTGCAGCCGCTCGAGCTGCCGCAATGGCACGGCCGCTGGCTGAGCCTCATCCATCCCGAGGACCGGGAGAAGACCGCGGCCGCGAGCGATTTGGCGCTGCGCGGCGGTCCGCGCTACGACGTCGAATACCGGGTGGTGCGGCCCGACGGTGCCGTGCGCGTGGTGCACAGCCAGGGAGACGTCACGCGGGAGGAGTCCGGCCGCCCCATTCTCCAGTTCGGTGTCATGCAGGACATCACGGAACTGCGACAGACGGAGCGCAGGCTCGAGGCGGCGCAGCGCATCGCGCGCGTCGGCTGGTGGGAGCGCGACTACGTCGCCGGTTGCATGACTTTCTCGGACGAGATTGCGCAGATTTACGGAATCGCGCGGACGGATCGAATAGTCGATCTCGCGGAATGGCTAAGGCTCTTGCCGACCTTGATCCACCCGGAGGACTGGACCAGGGCGGCGGAGGCAAGTGAAGCGGCCTTGCGCGGCGGGCCGCGCTACGACGTGGAGTACCGCGTGGTGCATCCCGACGGCACGGTGCGCGTCGTCCACAGCCAGGGCGATGTGATATGGGACGAATCGGGGCGCCCTGCGCGCCAGTTTGGCGTTGCGCAGGATATTACGAAGCTGCGGCAAGCGGAGCGGGAGCTGCGCGCGAGCGAAGTGCGCTTCCGCACCTTCGTCGACCATGCGATGGACGGCTTTTTCCTGCTGGACCAGCAGCTCAACGTGGTCGACGTCAACCGCCAGGCCTGCGAAAGCCTCGGCTACAACCGCGAGGAGCTGGTCGGTATGCACCCCCGCGATTTCGATGCGGGGCTCGACGAGCCGGCGATCGCTCGGCTCGCGGAGCGCGCCGGCGCCGGGCAAAGGGTCACCTTCGAGACGCGCCATCGACGCAAGGACGGAACCATATTTCCGGTCGAGATACGCACTGGCACGTTCAAGCAGGCGGGGCAGCTCCTCTACCTGGCCCTCGTGCGCGACATCAGCGAGCGCAAGCTGGCTGAGGAAGCGTTGCGCGAGAAAGACAACGCGCTGCAGATGGTCCGGACGGAGCTTGCTCGCATGTCGCGGCTGACGACGCTCGGCGAGCTGACCACGTCGGTCGTTCACGAGGTCAGCCAGCCGCTGGGGGCGATGATCGCCAGCGCGGCGGCGGGCGCGCGCTGGCTGGCCGCCGATCCGCCCGAGATAGCGGAAGCGCGCTCGGCGCTCGACAACATCGCCGCCGACGGCAAGCGGGCGCGCGAGGTCATCGCGCGAATCCGCGCGCTCGCGAAGCACCAGGCGCCGCGCCTGGAGCTGCTGGATATCAACCGCAAGATTCTCGAAGTCCTCGCGCTCACGGAGCACGAGTTGCGCAGCCACGACATCGTTCTCCAGGCGCAGCTCGGCGAGGCGCTGCGGCGCGTGGCGGGCGATCGCGTCCAGCTGCAGCAGGTGCTGCTGAACCTGATCTTGAACGCGATCGAGGCGATGAGCGGCGTCCACGATGGCCCGCGCCAGTTGACGATCGTTTCACGAGAGGACGCCCCGGACGCCGTAGTGGTCGAGGTGCGCGATTCCGGCATGGGGCTCGACCCGGAGGGCGCCGAGCGGATGTTCGAGGCGTTCTATACCACCAAGGCCGAAGGCATCGGCATCGGCCTGTCGATCAGCCGCTCGATCATCGAGGCGCACGGCGGGCGGTTGTGGGCGAGCTCGAACGAGCGTCGCGGCGCGGTCTTCCATTTCTCGCTGCCGGTTGCCGGGGAGGAACAATCATGAGCGAGGAGCGGGCAGTCGTCTTCGTCATCGACGACGACCCGTCCATGCAGCGTTCGCTTGACACTCTGCTCAGGTCGGTAGGCCTCGACGTGCGCCTCTTCTCCGCGGCGCACGAATTCATGCACGCAGAGCGGCCGGACGCACCGGGCTGCCTCGTGCTCGACGTGCGGCTGCCGGGCATGAGCGGACTCACGTTTCAGCAGGAGCTCGCGAAAGCGGGGGTCGCTCTCCCCATCATATTTCTCACCGGACACGGCGACGTTCCGATGACCGTGCGCGCGATGAAGGCCGGCGCAGCCGAGTTCCTCACCAAGCCCTTCGACGACCAGGTGCTGCTCGATGCCATCCACGCGGCGATCGACCGGGACCGCGCAAGGCGCGCGCACGCGGCCAGCCTCGCCGAGCTGAAGGCGCGTTACCGCGAGCTCACGGAGCGCGAGCGGCAGGTCATGAAGCTCGTCGTCGCGGGGCGGGTGAACAAGCAAATCGCAGCCGAGCTCGGGCTGAGCTTGGTCACCGTGAAGGTCCACCGCGGGCAGGTGATGCGCAAGATGCTGGCGAAATCCGTTGCCGAGCTGGTGCGCATGGCGGACCGGCTCGGCCTGCCGGGCACCGCCTAGCGCGTTATACCAAGGTGTTAGCGCGGCACGCTTGGGTGCAATGGCCGTTGGCCGCCGCGCAGGCTAGGCTGGGCTCTCAACTGCTGGAGGCGACATGGCCGAGAGGCCGCTCGTCGTGATCGTGGACGACGACCAGTCGCTCCGCAACGCGACACGCGATCTATTGAAGGCGGCGGGTTTCTCCACCGCCACGTTTGAGGACGCCGAGAGTTTCCTCGGCTCGGCGAGTCGCGCGAGCGCGGCTTGCCTGGTCGCCGACATGCGAATGCCCGGCATGACGGGGCTCGAGCTGTATCAGGCGCTCGTCGCGTCCGGCGACCGCATTCCCACTGTGATCATCACGGCCCACCCGGAAGAGCGAACGCAGTCGCGCGCGCGCGACGCGGGAATCAACTGCTACCTCAGCAAGCCGTTCGCTCCCGACGACCTGCTCGAGTGCGTGCGCGAAGCGCTGGCGAAGTCGCAGCGCGGGCCTATACCAAGGTCTTAGGCGGCGATCCTCTGGCGTCAGCGTTCAATCGCTGCGCACATCAACGGTGTACCTCGGCGCAATGGTAGGGCAAACGGCATGCGCCTAGGCTTTGCATCGTGACCTCTACGACCTCGCCACGGCAGTCCGGGACTCTCGTCCCCTTCCTCCTCCCTCCTCCCTGAAGAGGGTCCCGGGCGTGGCGAGGTCTTTCTTTCATTTCAATGGAGCGAGCGATGCTTAGTCCCGCAATGAAATCGGATCTGCCTGGTGCGCACCTGCGCTTTGACCGGTTCGAATTAGATGAAGCCGACGCACGGCTGACGTGCGTCGGCGAGCCCGTAGCCCTCGCGCCGAAGCCGTTCGCCGTCCTTTGCGCGCTCGCGCGCACACCGCGGATGCTTGTCACGAAGAACGCCTTGCTCGACACCGTCTGGGGCCATCGGTTCGTCACCGAGTCGGTGCTCAAGACGGCGATCAGCGAAGTACGGGCGGCGCTCGGCGACGACCCCAAACAGCCGCGCTACATCGAGACGGTATCGCGCCGCGGCTACCGCTTCATCGCCGCGCCGGTTGGCGCGCTCTCGCAAAGCGCGGCTGCCGCCGAGCGGAACGGCGCCGGCGGGCCAGGCCATCCCGCCCTGGCAGCGCTCACGGCATTGTGCCGCGGCGATGCCGCGGTCGCCGACCTCGTCCGCGCGCTCGCTGCCACGCTCGAGCGCGAGCGGCTTGTCCTCAACGATTCCTAACGCAGGGTGCCTCCCATGAGACCCCCCGAGCAACGCCTAAGCGAAGCGCGTCGCCAGCACACCGAGGCGATCGTCGCCCGGCACGTGCACCAACTATTCCAGCGCCTGCCGATGCTGTCGGGCTTCTGGCTGCGGCCCGACCTGGAGGTGGCGGAGCTCTCGGTCTTCACTTGGCCCGGCCACACCGCCGGCCGTGATCTGTACGAGGAAGTGATGCAGTCGGTCGTCGATCTCGCCGAGGAGCGTCCGGAGGCGGTGCAGCTCATGCGTGGGCGCACCTTCGCGCGCGTGGTGCACTGATGGCTCCGAAGACCTGCGCGGATTGCCGGCGCAGCCGCACTATCAACGGCGCCATGCACTGGGAACTGGTGCGCTGAAAGCGAGGACGCCATGCAGATCCTTCCGGCGAACGAACTCGAGCGGCTGGTCCGGCAGACCTTTCCGGGCAAGCCCACGTTCTCGGCCGAGGCCGAGCTCGGCATCGGTCCGCGGCGCCACCCGATCGTCACTTTCGTGCATGGTGGGGCCGACCCGTTTCTCGACCGCCCGTTCGAAGGCTGGCTGCGCGGCGCGCCGGTGTTCGTGGATGCGCATCAGTTGCTCAACCGGCTCTGCCGCGCCGGCGCACTCGCGCCGGGAGAGTACGCGATCACCCGGGCACGTGGCCCGAACCCGGCCGGGTAGTGGGGCACATCGACCTGGTCAAGTCGCCGGCGAACCGTCGCGATTCGCTCCGGATCCGCGGCGGACGTCACGGAGGTTCCGGCTCAACTTTGACCGAATGCCGATGCTTTGCTGACGACTCGAAATGGAGCGGCGGCTAAGGTGCGCCCCATGACATCTCTGTGCAGAGTTGCCGGGTCCGAGCGGGCCCGACAATCGGACGAAGGGGCTCCGACATCATGGACGTAGGCGACAAGCTTTCCCGTATCGACATTTCCGAATCCATCACCCGCGGGCTGCAGAAGCGGGTGCAGGCAGCGACCGAGCGGTTCCAGGAGCGCGCGCGAGAGGTCCTGAGCGGCCTGCCCGGTGCGGCTGCCGTTCACTAGAGAAACGCCCGTGGACCTCCCGCATTCGCAGCTGTTTTCGACGGTCCTCTCGGGCCGCAAGGGCTTGATTGTCGGCATCGCGAACGAGAACAGCATCGCCTACGGCTGCGCGCGCGTCTTCCGTAACCTGGGAGCAGAGCTCGGCGTGACGTGGCTGAACGAGAAGGCGAGACCGTACGTCGAGCCGCTGGCGCACTCGCTCTCGGCGACTATCGCCATGCCCCTCGATGTCGAGCAGCCTGGCCAGTTGGAGGCCGTCTTCTCCGCCATCAAGGAAAAATGGGGCCGCCTCGACTTCGCGCTGCACTCCATCGCGTTCGCGCCCAAGCAGGACCTCCACGGCCGGGTCGTCGAGAGCTCGCGCGAAGGCTTCGCGCGCGCGATGGACATCTCGTGCCACTCCTTCATTCGCATGGCGGCCCTCGCGGAGCCGCTCATGGACCGCGGCGGCTCGCTTTTGACCATGAGTTACCTCGGCGCCGCCGAGGTCGTGGCGCACTACGGCGTAATGGGCCCTGTGAAGGCGGCGCTCGAAGCGAGCGTGCGCTATCTAGCGGCCGAGCTCGGGTCGCGCGCGATCCGCGTCAACGCCGTTTCCCCGGGTCCGATCCAGACGCGCGCCGCGTCGGGCATTCCCGCTTTCGATCAGCTGCTGGCCGAGGCGCGCAAACGCGCGCCGCTGCGCCAGTCGGTCGAGCTCGCGGACGTCGGCACCTTCTGCGCCTTCCTCGTGAGCGACGCCGCGAAAGTCATCACCGGCGACACCCACTACGTCGACGGCGGTTTCCACATCCTCGCGTGAGATTTTTATGACCAGCACATTTGCCTACGAAGACCTCGAAGTCCTCCGCAACCGCACCTTCGACGAGATCGTCGTCGGGGATCGTGCGAGCATCCAACGCACGCTGACCGGGGCCGACCTGCAGCTCTTCGCTGCGATGTCGGGCGACACCGCGGCGCCGGACAGCGGCGCCGAGCCCGCCGGGGTCATCGCGCACGGCATGTGGGGCGCCGCGCTGATCTCCGCCGTGCTCGGCACGCGCCTGCCCGGCCCGGGCACCAGCTATGCCGCCCAGACGCTCAAATTCGACGCGCCCGTGCGCGTGGGCGACACGCTCGCCATCACCCTCACGGTGAAGTTTCGCGAAGAGGCGACGCGCCGCGTGGTGCTCGACTGCCAGTGCACAAACCAGGACGGCGAGACGGTGATCTCCGGCGAGGCGACGGTGATCGCGCCCGCCGAGCGCATCGAGCGCCCGCGCGGCACGCTGCCCCAGGTACGGGTGTCGCTACAGCACGGCGACGAGCTCGTGCGGGTCCTGGAGTACGTGAAGCCCCTTGGCCGCATCAAGGTGGCGGTCGTGCATCCCTGCGACGAGGTGAGCCTCTCGGCCGCGCTCGACGCCCGGACCGCCGGGGTGATCGAGCCCGTCCTGATCGGCCCGCGCGCGCGCCTGGAGGCGCTCGCTCAGAAGTCCGGCGCGAACCTGCGGGAGGTGGCGATCGAAGACGTGCCGCACAGCGAGGCGGCCGCCGCGCGCGCCGTGGAGCTCGCGCTCAAGGGAGAGGTCGAGGCGCTGATGAAGGGCAGCCTGCACACCGACGAGCTGATGGCTGCGGTCGTCAAGAGCGCGCTGCGCACCGGACGGCGCATGAGCCACTGCTTCATCATTCAGACGCCGGCCTACCCGCGCCCGTTCATCATCACCGACGCGGCGATCAACATCGCGCCCACGCTGCAGGACAAGGCCGACATCATCCGCAATGCCATCGACCTCGCTCATGCCTTCGGCATCGCGCGGCCGCGCGTCGCCATCCTCGCGGCGGTCGAGACCATCAACCCCAACATGCCGGCCACGCTGGATGCGGCGGCGCTCTGCAAGATGGCCGACCGCGGCCAGATCGCCGGCGCGATTCTCGACGGGCCGCTCGCCTTCGACAACGCCGTGTCCGCGGCCGCCGCGCGCACCAAAGGAATCGTTTCCGAAGTGGCGGGTGCCGCCGACATCCTGGTCGTTCCCGACCTCGAAGCGGGCAACATGCTGGCGAAGCAGCTCGAGTACCTCGGCGGCGCGGCGAGCGCCGGCATCGTCCTCGGTGCACGCGTGCCGATAATCCTCACCAGCCGCGCGGATTCACGCGAGGCGCGTATCGCATCGTGCGCCGTTGCCGTAGTGGTCGCGCGGCGGCTGGGGCAGCCCGCGGTTGCCGCCGTTGTACCGGCGCGCAAGGAAGCAGCCGAGGTTGCCAGATGAGTGAGCCGATCCTGGTTCTCAACTGCGGCTCCTCGAGCATCAAGTTCGCGCTGTTCGACGCGGCCGTCCAGCCGCTCGCGCGCAAGGCGCTCTGGTCCGGACAGGTCGACGCCATCGGCAAGGACAAGCCCTATTCAGCGGCTCTGCAGGAGCTGCGCGCGAGCGTGGTAAAGCAGACGGGCGGGCGGACGCCCGCCGCAGTGGTCCACCGCGTGGTGCATGGCGGAACCCGGTACTCGACGCCGATGCGCGTCGACGCCGCTGTGCTCGCGGTGCTGAAGAGCTACATTCCGCTCGCCCCGCTGCATCAGCCCTTCGCGCTCCAGGCGATCGAGGTGCTGCTTGCCGAGCTGCCGCGGATGCCGCAGGTCGCGTGCTTTGACACAGCGTTCCATCGCACATTGCCGCAGGTCGAGCAGATGCTCCCGCTGCCGCATGCGCTGTGGGAGCGCGGCGTGCGCCGCTACGGCTTTCACGGCCTGTCCTACGAATACATGAGCGTCGCGCTTGCCGAGCGGCACGGCGACGCGGCACGCGGGCGCACGATCGTCGCGCATCTAGGCAGCGGCGCCAGCCTCTGTGCGATGCGAGAACTGCAGAGCGTCGCCACCACCATGGGCTTTTCCGCGCTCGAAGGGCTGATGATGGGCACGCGCTGCGGCTCGCTCGACCCCGGCGTGCTCCTGTATTTGATGCAGGCCGAAAAGCTCGGCGCAAGCGAACTCGAGCGTCTCTTGTACCGCGAGTCCGGCCTGCTCGGCGTCTCGGGCCTGTCGCCGAGCCCGCAGGTGCTGCTCGAAGCCGAGCCCAGGAATCCGCGCGCGCGCGCGGCGCTCGAGCTCTGGGTGCGACGCGTCGTGCGCGAGATCGGCGCGCTGACTGCCGTGCTCGGCGGGCTCGACATGCTCGCCTTCACTGCCGGCATCGGCGAGCACAGCGCGGTGCTGCGCGAGCGGATCTGCGCGGCGTTCGGCTGGCTCGGCGTACGGCTCGACCACGCGGCGAACAGCGGCCATGCCTCGACCATATCGCGTGCGGGAAGCCGGGTGCTGGTGGCGGTCGAGCCGACCAACGAGGAATGGATCGCCGCGTCCCACGCGGTGCGCGTGCTGTCCGCCGAGACTTGCGATGTCCCTCAACCCTGAAGCCAATTACCAGCCGGCGCGCGTACGTGGTGAAAATGCCGAGCGACGCAAGACCCGACGAGCTGGCCGGCCGTGTCGAGAACCTCGTCACCGGCGCGAGCCGGGAATTCGCTTCCGCGCGCGAGCTGCTCGAGTCCATTGCGAGCGACCTGGAGGCGAACGCCGAGGGGGGTCATGAGCGATTTTCCGATCGATCCGGTCTGTCGCGCGTTGCGGGCCGAGGATCTCGAGGAAGTCGATCGCGAGATCGCCAGGCTGGCGGTCCTGTGCCAGGTGAGGATCCTCGAGCCCGGCGTGATGATCGAGGCTGACGCCGTGCGCTCCCGCCGGATCGAGGAGCTCATCAACAGTGCCCGCGCCGCGGATGCCGCGAACGCGCCGCAGCCGCACTTCCGGCGTTCTCCTTGAGACGCCCCGAGCCTGGCGAGCAAGTGTCGATTCGCGCCGTACGGCCCGACGACCGGGAACGCATCGTCAAAGCGTTTCGAGGGCTGGATCGACGCTCCGTCTATTTGCGCTTCTTCTCCTACAAGAAGGAGCCGGAGGACGAGGAGCTGCGGCGGGTGACCGAATGCGACGGCGTGAGCGAAGCCGTGCTGGTGGCCACGGTCGGAAGCGGCGACCGGGAGACCATCGTGGGGTTGGGTGAATACGTGCGCAGCGGCGCAGCTGCGGACATCGCTTTCGCGGTGGAAGAGGATTTCCAGGGCCGCGGGATCGCAAGCCGGCTCCTCCAGCAACTCGTCGACATCGCCCGTGCCAACGGGATCGTGCGGTTCGAGGCCGACGTGCTCGCCGCGAACACGCCGATGCTCGCGGTATTGCGCAACAGCGGACTGCGCATGCGGACAAGCCACGGACAAGGCGTGGTCCACGCGACGCTCTTTCTCACTTAGCGAGGCCCACTCATGGATGGAGGCGTGCGGCAAACCACGGCGGCGGCCGCCGAAGGGCATCTCACCGCCGAAATCGCAACCGAATTCCGACGCTTTGCTGACGACTCGCGGAAGCGCCCCCCGCTACGCTTCTGGTCATGAACCTCTCCAACAAAGTCGCGCTGGTCACAGGCTCGACGAGCGGCATCGGGCTTGGCATTTCGCGCGCGCTCGCGGCCGCTGGCGCGAACGTCCTGCTGAATGGATTCGGCGACAAGGCGCTGATCGACAAGCTCCTCGCGGAATTCGGGTCCCAATACAAGGTAAACGCGGCCTACAGCGCCGCCGACATGTCCAGGCCCGCCGAGATCGCTGCCATGGTGGCGCAGGCGGCGCGCGAGCTGGGCGGTGTGGACATTCTGGTGAACAACGCCGGCATCCAGCACGTCGCGCCGGTCGAGGAGTTTCCGGTGGAGAAATGGGACGCGGTGATCGCGATCAACCTCTCGGCCGCGTTCCATGCCATCCGCGCGGCGATACCGCACATGAAGGCGAAGAAGTGGGGACGCATCATCAACATCGCCTCGACCCACGGCCTGGTCGCGTCGGCGCAGAAGGCGGCCTACGTCGCGTCGAAGCACGGCATCCTCGGCATGACGAAGGTGGTGGCGCTCGAGACCGCGACCACCGGGATTACCTGCAACGCGATCTGTCCGGGCTGGGTGCTGACGCCGCTCGTGCAGAAGCAGATCGACGCTATCGCTGCCCGGGAGAACCTGGCTCCCGATGCCGCAAGGATGAAGCTTCTCGGCGAAAAGCAGCCCTCGCTCGAGTTCGCGACGCCGGAGCAGATCGGCGCGACGGCGCTTTTCCTGTGCTCGCAGGCCGCGGCGCAGATCCGCGGCATCGCGCTGCCCGTCGACGGAGGCTGGACCGCCCAATGAAGACCATTTTGCTGAAGGACGCCGTGGCGCTGATCCCGGACGGTGCAACCGTGATGATCGGCGGCTTCATGGGCGTGGGCACGCCCGAGCGCCTGGTGGACGAGCTGGTGCGCCAGGGCAAGCGCAACCTGACGGTGATCGCGAACGACAACGCGCTGCCCGGCGTCGGCATCGGCAAGCTGATCAGCGCCGGCGCGGTGAAGAAGACCATCGCCAGCCACATCGGCCTCAACCCCGAATCGCAGAAAAAGATGCTCGCGGGCGAGCTCGAGGTGGACCTCGTGCCGCAAGGGACACTCGTCGAGCGCATCCGCGCCGGCGGCTTCGGCCTCGGCGGCGTGCTGACGCCCACGGGCGTGGGCACCGTCGTGGAGAAAGGCAAGCAGCGCATCGAGATTGCGGGCAAGCCGTACCTGCTCGAGACGGCGCTGCGCGCCGATTTCGCGCTGGTGGGGGCGTTCCTCGCCGACTACATCGGCAACCTCTACTACGCGCTGACCGCGCGCAACTTCAACCCGGTGATGGCCATGGCGGCCGACACCGTGATCGTGGACGCCGAGAACATCGTGCCCGTCGGCGTCATTTCCCCCGACAACGTGGTGACGCCCGCGCCGGTCGTCGACTACATCGTCTCGCACGCGTGAACCCCATGGACGCCCAGAACATCATCGCAAAGCGCATCGCGCAAGAGCTGCGCGACGGCATGCTCGTCAACCTCGGCATCGGCATCCCGACGCTCGTCTCCAAATACGTGCCGGCCGGCCTGCACGTGTACTTCCAGTCGGAGAATGGCCTCATCGGCACCGGCGCCCCGCCCGCCGAAGGCATGCACCATCCGCTCCTCACCGACGCGGGCGGCAAGCCCGTTACCGCGCTCCCCGGGGCCGCGACCTTCGACAGCGCGATGTCGTTCGGCCTCATCCGCGGCGGCCACCTCGACGTGACGGTGCTCGGCGCCCTGCAGGTCGATGGCGCGGGCCGCCTCGCCAACTGGATGATCCCGGGCAAGATGGTGCCGGGTATGGGCGGCGCCATGGACCTCGTGTCCGGGGCGAAGCGCGTGATCGTCGCCATGCAGCACACGGCCAAGGGCCAGCCGAAGATCGTCAAGCAGATCACGCTGCCGCTCACTTCGGTGCGGCCGGTCGATCTCGTCGTGACCGAGCTGGCGGTGATCGGCTTCCCCGGCGGTCGCGCCACGCTCCTCGAGACCGCGCCCGGCGTCACGGTGGAGCAGGTGCGCGAGGCCACGGAAGCCGAGCTCGCGGTGTCCGAACGCGTTTCGACGATGGCGCTCTAGGACTGTTCGCCATGCGCGCAACCAGCAAGCCAGCCGAGCTCGTTGCCGCGCCCCGAGAGAGCGCCCCGGACCCGTATTGCGGCACGCCGCTCGGAATGGAGGCCGCCTGGTGCCCGAGCGGGATCGACGTCCCGCCCGTAGTTGCAGCCACTGAAACAGAGTTCGCAATCCGGCCGATGGAGGTCTAGAGGAGGCGCCATGTCGCATGCAGCAACGCAACCCGATGCAGCAACGCAGCAGGAAGGCGCCCTCGCGCGCCTCGCCATCGGCTTCACCGCGTGGGCCGAGAAGTGGTTCCCGGACGCCTTCGTCTTCGTGGCGATCGCCGTGGTGATCGTCGCGCTCGCCGCGCTCGCCAACGGCGCATCGCCCGCGGCGGTGAGCCAGACGTTCGGCAACGGCTTCTGGAGCCTCATCACCTTCACCATGCAGATGGCGTTCGTCGCGATCGGGGGCTACGTCGTTGCCACATCGGCGCCCGCGGCGCGCCTGATCCGCGCGCTCGCCGCGCGGCCACAGACCGGCGTCGGTGCAGTCGGGCTCGTTGCCGCCGTGAGCATCCTCGCCTCGCTGCTCAACTGGGGGCTGAGCCTGATCTTCGGCGGACTGCTGGTGCGCGCGCTCGCGCAACGCGCCGAGCTGAGAATGGACTACCGGGCGGCCGCCGCCGCCGCCTACCTCGGGCTCGGCGCCACCTGGGCCATGGGGCTCTCGTCGTCGGCCGCGCAGCTGCAGGCGAACCCGGCCAGCCTGCCGAAGTCGCTGCTGCCGATCACGGGCGTGATCCCGTTCTCCGAGACAATCTTCCTGTGGCAGTCGGTGGTGGTGACGCTCACCCTGCTCGCCGTTTCAGTGCTCATCGCCATCTGGTCCGCGCCCGGGCGCGACACGGCGCTGACGGCGCAGGCGATGGGCATCGATCTCGCGAAGGAAGACGAAATCAAGGTGGCGCCGCCGAAGCAGCCCGGCGAGTTGCTGGAGCACTGGCCGGTGCTCACGGTGCTGCTCGCGCTGCTCGCGGGGGGCTGGATTTACCTCGAGTTCTCGCGCCAGCACTGGATGATCGCGATTTCGAGCCTCAACACGTACAACTTCATCTTCATCATGTCCGGGCTTTTGCTGCACTGGCGCCCCAAGCGCTTTCTCGCGGCGGTGGCGAAAGCGGTGCCGGCCACCGGCGGCGTGCTGATCCAGTTCCCGTTCTACGGCGCGATTGCCGCGATCCTCACGCAAGCGAAGAACGGCGCGGGCCTGTCGGTATCCGACCAGATCGCGCACGCGTTCGTGAGCATCTCGACGCAGGGCCTGTATCCGCTGGTGATCGGCGTGTATTCGGCGGTGCTCGGCTTCTTCGTTCCCTCCGGCGGCGGCAAGTGGCTGCTCGAGGCGCCCTACGTCATGCAGGCGGCGAACGACCTGCAGGTGCACCTCGGGTGGGCGGTGCAGGTGTACAACGCCGCCGAGGCGCTGCCGAACCTCATCAACCCGTTCTGGATGCTGCCGCTGCTCGGGGTGCTGGGCTTACGCGCGCGCGATATCGTCGGCTTTACGTTTCTCCAGCTGCTCGTGCACCTGCCGCTGGTGCTGTTCCTCCTCTGGGCGCTCGCGTTCACGCTCCAGTACCATCCGCCGGTGGTCCCATGAGCGCGGCGGTGCGCACCCGGCTGCGCTCGCTCGAGCAGCTCATGCCGTTTGCCACGGCCGGCGAGCTGATCGCTCAAATGGGCCAGCGGCTCGTCAGCGTCTCGCCCGGCACCACGGCGCGCGCCGCTTTGCACGAGATGGCGGCGGGAAATCCCAGGCAGCGATTCGCTGCGGGCAGCACAAGCTACCAGGACGACGCCGAGCGCCCGGACTGGCTCCGCGACCCGGCGCGCGGTGAGTATCCGTACAACGCCAAGGGAGGGTGATGCTGTGTCCCGCCTGATCATCCTTGGCGCGGCCGGGTCCCTGGGTCGCCAACTGCTGCGCCAGGCGTTGGCGGCCGGGCATCAGGTCACGGTATTCGTCCGCACGCCATCCAAGCTGCCGCCGGATCGCGCTTGCCTGTTGCGCGCGAGCGGTCAGGCCATTATGTTCGCTCCGCCGTCTACATACACCGTTGCGCCTGATATGCGCCGCGAGTACGGCGTCGCGAGGTACGCGCAGGCGAAGCCCACGTCCATGATGTCCACGAGCTCGCCGATCGGGGCGCGCTGCGCTGCTTCGTTGAGCAGGAGCTCGAAATCCTTCAGCCCCGAGGCGGCGCGGGTCTTGAGCGGCCCAGGCGAAATGGCATGCACGCGGATTCCCTTGCCGCCCAGCTCGTACGCCAAGTAACGGCAGCACGCTTCGAGAGCGGCCTTCACCGGCCCCATCACGTTGTAGTTGGGCACGACCTTGTTGGCGCCGTAGTAGCTCATCGCGAAAAGCGTTCCGCCGTTCTTCATCAATGGGGCGGCGAGCCGCGCCATGCGCACGAACGAGTGACAGGAGATGTCCATCGCCTGCTTGAAGCCTTCGGCGGAGCAGTCGATGAGCGCTCCGCGCAGATCCTCCCTCGGCGCGAACGCGATCGAGTGGAGCACAATGTCGAGCCGGCCCCACTCCTCGGTGATTCTTTCGAACACCGCCTCCAGCATGCCGGGCGTTCCGACGTTGAGCGGCATGAAGATCGGCGCCTCCAGCTCTTTTGCGAGCGGCGCGACGTAGGTCCTGGTCTTCTCGTTGACGTAGGTGATCGCCAGATCTGCGCCCAGCTCGCGAAACGCCTTCGCGCAGCCGTAAGCGATCGAATGTTGGTTGGCGACTCCGACGACAAGTGCTTTCGAGCCCGCGAGCGCGGGCCGTGGAACGTCGAGGGGCATGACTCAAATCTCCGCCTGACTTAGTACCCCGTTCTTAAATATGCCAACGTATCTACGTTGTTGGCCCGAGCCTTCTCGACTATCGTGCGCCCAACGAGGGTCGCCGAGAACGAGGCTTGCTGTCAATGCCCAGAGAGCGTCCGTTCACGATCCATCTCTCGCGCAAGGAACGCGAGACCCTGGAAGGCCGCGCGCGCAAGTATACGTTGCCATATTGCCAGGTACTCCGCGGCAAGATGCAGCGCAAGGCTCGCCTGCTGCACTTCCAGGAGTACTACGAGCGAATGGCAACGCCCTTCAGTCGAACGGCGAGTCGTCAGCCATGCGTCGGCATTCGTTCGGGAATCGGTGCGGCTCGCCGTGGGGCAAGTCTGCTAGACTGTACACGACTCCCGGGTTGAGGCATGCAAACGGACTTTACGAAGCGCTCACGCCGACTCGCGCGACTTTGCGCGGCGTTCGCGCTGGCGGCGTCGGCGTGCGTCGCGATGGCGGAGCCTGCGACGCGCGACCTCGAGGACCGCACCGATCCGGCGCTCCAGCGCGGCCTGAATAGCGTCGTCCGGGATCTCGGGCTCACCGGCGAGGTCGAGTCGAGCCGGTTGTCGCTCGCGCTCGTCGACCTCTCGCAGCGCGATGCGCCGCGGCTCGCGATGTTGAACGGCCACCAGATGGTCTATGCGGCGAGCCTGCCGAAGATCGCCATCCTCCTCGGCGCTTTCGTGGAGGCCGAGCGCGGGCGCATTCCGCTCGACGACACGCATCTGGGCGAGATCACCAGGATGATCCGCTTCTCGAGCAACGAGGCGGCGACGCGCGTCCTTGATTGGGTCGGCCGCGATCGCCTGCTCGCCATCCTGCAGTCGCCGGCCATCGCGCTCTACGACCCTAAGCGCAACGGCGGCCTCTGGGTCGGCAAGAGCTACGGCCGCGAGGACGCCTACCAGCCCGATCCGATCAAGCACCTCTCGCACGGGGCCACGGCGTTCCAGGTCGCGCGCTTCTACTGGCTCCTCGACAACGATCATCTCGTCGCCCCGCCGCTCGCGTCCCTGATGAAGCAGGTGCTCTCGCAGCCGGGCATCCGGCACAAGTTCGTCAAGGGGCTGGAGAGCCGACCGGGCGTGGAGATGTACCGCAAGTCGGGCACCTGGCAGGACTTCCACGCCGACAGCGCGCTGGTGGAGGCGGGCGCGCACAAGTTCGTGATCGTGGGTCTCGCGCATCACAAGGACGGCGGGGAGTGGCTCGTGCGCCTTGCCGCACCGATGCACGACCTCGTCGTATCGCCGCACAAGGTCGCAAGCGCGCGCTGACGCCCGGGCCCGGAGGGCGTCACTTCGATCGGTGGTCGGATGCGATGAGCTGGTGCAGGCGCGTCGCGAGCGCCTGATGCTCGGCGGCCGAGTTCTTGCGCAGGATGTTCGTGATCAGCGTGCTCATGTAGTAGAGCCTGGGGCCGGCTGCGGGTGACTCGATGATCGCGGTCGAGTTCATGTAGTTCCTGACGTTTCCCGCGTACGGACGGCAGACGAAACCGGGTTCCTTCGCGCACTCGAAGAGCGACCCCGACTTGAAATACACGGCGGCTTCGGCGAGCGCGGGCGACGATGCATAGCGGATGCGTCGCTCCGTCACGTAGATCAGCCGCTTGATCTCGCGGCTCGAAAACGTATCCACCAGCCGGCCCTGCTCCATGCGCAGGAGATAGCGCATCAGCTCGCGCGCGGTCCCGTAGCTGTCGCCCGCGCCCGGGACCCTCTGCTTGCCGCCGGCCGTGAGAAAGCTCGCCTGGCGGAGCAGGTCCAGGTTCAAGCCGTTGCGCGTCACCGGCTCGAGGAACGTCTTCTCGAACAGCGCGGTGAGCTCCGGCTTGGGCGTCGTGTCGAAGAAGCGCTTGATCTCGTCTTCCGAGGGCGGGTAGGCGGTGCCGAACCGGCGCACCAGCATCGCCTCGCGCATCACCATGCCGGCCGCGGAATTCGAGCTGGGCGACAGCATCCAGTCGACCCACTCGTAGAGCGTCGCCTTGTCGCCGACCTGAACCGGACGCCGCGTCAGCGTCCGCGTCTTGGGGTCGAAGATGCGCACCGTGTGCGAGTCGTATTGCGAGAAGGCGTCGGCGGTGACGACGGTGTTCTTGAGGACGCGCCTGCGCGCCTCGATGTCGTTCGGGTAGGCGTCCGCGAGGGCCTGCAGCAGGCAGAGAACGACCACGAGCTTGCCGACGCTGCCGACGTTCTGCTTGTAGTCGCCGCGATGCTCGGCGTAGCGTGGGTGCGCCGGATCGGAGAGGTCCAGCAGGGCGAGGCCGTACGAGTCCATGCCGGCCGCCAGGACGCTGGTGACCTCGCGCGTGAACTCGGGGTCGGGGGGCGGCAGGTCGAAGGTCTTGCCGAGCAGGCGCAGATCGACGTCCTTCAGCGGCAGCAGGGCACCCGGCGGCTGTTTCACGTCCTTCACGACGCCTTCGTTGGCGAGACGGCTGCCTTCCAGCCGGCGGATGCCGGTCTCCTCGTAACCGTCGAGCGGATAGGCAAAGGCCAAACCGGACGAGAGCGCCACCGCGACAAGCGCAACTGCGCCCGAATGCTTTCCGCATCGAATCGACAAACTCATCGTATCGCCTCGCGCATGTTGACTGTCTTGTTGAGGTTGGCTTCCAACGCTTTGTCCATCTGGATCAGATGGTTCGCCCCGCGCGCCGCGCGGCTTTCGTTGAACGGCCTGATCTGCAGCAGCCACAGCTTGCCGTTCACGAAGGCGAACTCCACGTCGGCCGCGACGGGCTTCCCGTCTTCGCCGAGCTGCGGAAACTGCTGGGGGATTTCGTCGGCGAAGGCGATCAGCTGCTTGACCTCGCCGGGCGTGAGCAGGGTGTCGCGCCCCGAGACCGGCAGCTTCGCGACCCCGCCCGCGGCCTGCGGCACCGTTCGCCTGGTCGCCGTCGCCGTGGCCATGAGGCGCGCGGTGCCGCTTTTCCGGTCGACTCGGACCGACTCGGCCGCCTGCCCCTCCACTGCGCCGCCGACGCCTTCATTCACCGCGACGGACAATACGCCCGGATCACCCGTGTCGACATCCTGAGTGATCATCACGCCGGAGATGTCCGAAGGCACCGTCCTGAGGAGCAGCACCGCCGGATAGACGTGCTCGGGCCCCCTCATGTGCGACTGCCGCCAGGCCCACGCGCGCGGCGTGTAGGGCGATGCCCAGACCTCGGAAATCGCTTTCACGATGTGGTCGAAGCCGACGACGTTGAAGACCGTCAGGTTGAGGCCCGCGCCGGTGAAGCCCGGGAGGTCTTCGACGTTGGTGTCGGACCGCACGAAGACGCCGCCGCGGAAGTCCACGCCGAACTCCTTCGCCATCGCCGCGCGCAGCTGCGCACGGAACTGCGGGCCCGGATCGGTCTTGAGGATGGTCGAGTAGATCTCCGCGCG
This sequence comes from uncultured beta proteobacterium, assembly GCA_963747775.1. Taxonomy (GTDB): domain Bacteria; phylum Pseudomonadota; class Gammaproteobacteria; order Burkholderiales; family SG8-39; genus JAGVSZ01. The sequence goes on along the minus strand of CAVVGT010000004.1, from coordinate 10,445 downwards.
CAGGTTTTCGGCGAACTCCGCCGCTTCGCGCGAGCCTGCCGGCATCGCCTCGAGCTTGCGGAAGCTCTCCACCATCCACTCGTACACCGTCTTCCCGGAGCTCCTGTAGGGCCGGTCGAGCACGGTCACGCGGTAGAGTCCGAACGGGATGCCCACCCCCGGCGCGACGCGGTCCGGGAAGTGCGCCTTCAGCTCGCCGAGCTTCGCGGCCTTCGGGCCGACGATCCGGCCCGAGTCCTTCGCGCGCAGCGCGTCGAGGCTCACGAAGCCGCGCGCCGAGAGATCGAGCTTCTTGAGATCGGGCTCGAACATCACGTTCGCGTCCGCTGATGCCTCCTTGCCGAACACCGCGTCCCACTGCGGGCCGTCGCCGGCGATCTGCACGAGGCCGGAAGGGCTGACTGCGAGCACGATGCGCTTCCCGTCGTTCTGGCGCAGCGCTGGCAGCAGCGACTCGTCCACCGCGACGTTCGGGATGCCGAGGTTGCGCGCGAGGAGCTGCACATGCGAGAGCGGGTTGCCCGCGCCGGCCGTGAGGATCCCGGCGAGCGGGGGCAGGTCGGCGACGCTCTCCGGGAGCACGTAGATGCCGTCGGGCCGGAAGTCCTCGAGGCGCTTCATGTCGGGATTTGCGTGCAGCACGCCGCGCGCGAGGCCGGGGTTGAGCGCGTTGAACCCGGCGCCGATGTCGCGCCCGAAGAGCTTGTGCTGCGCGCCTGCCAGGCGGTTCGCGTCGCGCGAAAGGTTGTCGAGCACCTGGGAGTAGAAGAGCAGCGGGCTGCCGCGCAGCTGGTCCTGGATGAACAGCTCCGCGAGCGGCTCGATCTCGCCGAGCTTCTCCATCGCCTCGCTGAAGTGGAGCCGCAGGCACTGCGTGCCCCAGCCCGGCGCGAGGCCGAGGTAGCGCAGCTCGCGCAGGTAGTCGCCGAGGGGAATCTTGTCGGCGGCGAGCCGCGCGAGGGACTTACGCAGCTCCGCCCGCTCGCGGCCGTTGATCGCGCCGGTCCCGTACGCCGCTTCGACCCCCGCGGCAAGAACCAGAACGTCCGCGCCGCGCGGCGCCCGCGCCGCCGCCACCCGAAGCTCGACCGCCGCGCGGAAATTCTCCGCCTCGGCGGCGAGCGACAGGTCGAGCACGCGCAGCCGCGCCGCGGGCGAGTTCACTTTGGGCAGCGCTTCGCGCAGGCTCGCCAGCAGGTTGGCCGTGACCAGGTAGCGATTGACCGCGCCGCCATCCTTCGCTAGGGCGTCGCGGGCGTCGCGCAGCAGGCCCTGCAGCCACGGCGCGGTGGAGAAGGCCTTCGCGTTGGCCTCGAGGAGTTCGCCGAGCGGCGGTGGTGCGTAAACGCGATCGATCTCGGCGGCGAGCGCGTCGGCCTGCTGCCTCAGCCCGGGATCCGAGCGTTTCGCCCCGTACTCACGCACGCTCGCGGCGTCGGATGCGTCGGGCGTGCCGTGGATCTTCACCCGCAGCCGCTGGAAGGCCGGATCGCGATCGGCGATCGCAGCGGCCATGTTCCGGACCTTCTGCGCCGATGCCGTGTCGGCGCCGTGCGGCAGAAGCCGGACGCCGGCCCGCAGGGCGGGGTAGCGATAGCCGATCCACTCTTCGCGCGCCGCCATCGCCGTGAGCAGGTTGCGGGCCGCCTCGCGCTCGTCCTCTTCCTGGATCGCCCCGCGGTAGAACTGCGCCTTGCGCAGGATCCAGCCGCTGTCGGTCGCGACCAGGAACTTCTCGATGAGAAGCTGCGCATATGCATCCGGGAAGGCCGGGTCCTCGACGGCCTTGGCCGCCTCGATGCCCGCGAGCACGTTGGCGACCCTGTAGCCCTGCGAACGCAGTTGCTTCGTGCGCTCGCTCCATTCGCCGTGCTGCCAGCCCTCGCCCTTCTTCGCGCACGCGTAATCCTGCGGCGCGAGTACCCGTCCGTCCTTGCAGAACCACTTGATCGAGGAGAAAGGACCGCGCGCGTCGTCCTTCATCTCCGCGATCCATTTCCGGTACTGGCCGGTGGCGGGGGCTTTCGTCTCGCTGTCGGTCGCGGCGGGCGCGGCGCCGGCAAACCCGGCTGCGAAGAGCGTGAAGGCGATGGCTGTCAGGTAAATTGACGAACCGCGCATGTTGTGGGCATCCTTCACTGAGCTGAATGCTCTATTGCAGGACGTGGCGGGTGCAGCTGTAGAGGTCACGTCCTTCGCGCCTCCTGAGCTGGCACCCAGCGCCGAAACTCTAGGCCGGTCGCGACGGCCAGGGCGAGCCACGCCAGGACCAGCACCACGTTGATCCACGCGAACTGCGAGACTGTCAGGGCGAAGAACGTCGTCCCCAGGTAGACCGTCCCGGCGGAGAGCACATCACCTGCTCGAACGACGAAGCTGTCGATCACCTGCTTCGCCTTGTACTTCTCCTCGCGCGTCGTCGGCAGGAACAGCATCTGGCGAACGGTGTTCATGAGCGAGTAGTCGACCGACCTCTCCGCGATCTTCACCCAGCGCATGATCGCCAGCGACGGGATCAGGGCTGCCAACGCGTAGCTCCCGAGCGCGACCAGTGGCAGGATGCACAGCGCGACCGGCACGCCGAGATACTTCACCACGCGCGACACGACGAAGAGCTGCAGCAGCATCCCCGCGATGTTCACGATCTGGAAGTAGTTGGCGAAGAACGCGCCGATGAATCGGCCCTCGTCGCCTGCCGAGAGAGTCCCGCCGCGACCTCGGCGTCGGCCGCATGCTTGACGATGGAGGACAGGATGTACTCGCCGGACGTATTCACCCAGTTGAGGAAAAAGATCACCAGCGCCATCAGCACGAGGTACCGGTTGCGCAGCACCAGCGCGAACGCATTGCCGACGCCGATCGGCACGTCCTCCTTCGCGGGCCCGGTCCGGGTGTGTCGCGCAGCCTGGTCCCGAAGATCGATGATGTTGAACAGGATCAGGCTCACTGCAAGGATCGCGGCCGCCGCAAGGAGCAAGGGGTTGACGCCCATCGCCCGGATCAAGTGGCTCGAAATCCACGCCCCGAACACCGCGCCGCTCGAAGCGCCGAACGCGATGACGGCGAACAGCCGCTTGCCCGCCTCAGGTGTGTAGATGTCGTTCGCATACGCCCAGAACTGGGCGATCCCTATGAGGCTGAACACGCCGATCCAGAGGAAGAAAGCCAGCCCGACCGGCGCTGTCGCCTCGGCGAGCAGATAGAACACCGGCAGGCAGGCGATGCAGAAGGCAGTGACAACGTTGATAAGTCGCCTGCGCGGCAGCCGCGTCGCCAGTGCGCCGTAAAGCGGCACCAGCACGAGCAGCAGAACGGCCTGCGCGGCATAGGCGTAGCTCTTGAGCTCTGCGCCGCCTGGCTGATCGAGGATCAGCGCCTCCCGCACCGGCTTCATCACGTAGTAGGCGGTGAGTATCAGGAAGACGTTGAACGTAAGCAGCAGAAGCTGCGGCCCCTCGCCGTTCCGCACATCGGTGAACAGGCGCAGGAACCGCTCGAGCGGCCGGGGTGGGGGCGGGGAGGTGGGGGCGATTGCGGACATGGGCAGGACGGCGATGACGAGCTGAAATCACCTCGCGGTCGTCTTGCGTGATATTGCAGCGGCCGCGCGTGCCGAGTCGTCACCGAAACGTCGGGATTGTGTCGGGAGGGGCTCGCGCTCGCGCCGAGATACGAGCGCCACGACCGCGGGACGTCCCGCGAGCCAACTCGGTTTCGCGCCGGCGGCCCCGGCGCCGCCCATCGCCCGACCGGCTCCTTCCAATGCCCGACCGGATGCCGACGTTTCGCTGACCACTCGTCAGTCGACGGCCGTCATGCTTCAGCCTGCGAACAAGCCGTAGACCCCGATGGTAGAGCGCTTTCGACTGCCTTTGGGCCGGCACCTGCTTGACTTCCATCAAGCTGCCCCGTCGGCGTGGGTCTGACGTTGTGAGTTGTTGGGCCATGTACAAGGAGATGACGGATGAAATCCGACAAGCGCACGACTTCGTCCGCTCGCCGCTGGTTCCTCCAGACGACCGGCATCGCGGCCGGCTCGGCGCTGGGCGGCCTCGCCGTTCCACGGACCGCCGTCGCAGCGGCTGCTCCGCTGCCGACGAAATGGGACATCACGACCGACGTACTTATCGTCGGCACGGGCTTTGCTGGCCTGGCCGCGGCCATCGAGGCCCGCGACGCGAAAGCCGACGTGATCGTGATCGACAAGATGCCGGTCCCGGGCGGCAACTCGACGATCAACGGCGGCGACTTCGGCGCGGCCGGAACGCCGATGCAGAAGGCGCTGGGCATCGAGGACTCGCCCGAGCTCATGTTCAAGGACATGATGCGGGCCGGCGCTTATCTCAACCATCCCGAACTCGCGCGAACGGTCGCCGAGCAGTCCGCGGCAGCGCTCGAATGGTCGCAGAACTATGTCGGCGCCCAGTTCGACCGCGTGAACTTCCACGGCGGCCATTCGGTGAAGCGCGCGCACCAGACGGTGCAGCGCTCCGGGTCGGGCCTGGTGACCAAGCAGCTCGAGAAGGCGCGCGCGCTGGGCGCGAAGATCGAGCTGCGCACCAAGCTCACGCGGCTCGTCGCGGACAAGGACGGGCGCATCGTCGGCGTTGAAGTGCGGCGCGGCTATCGCTTCCCGGATGAGAAGTCGGGCACGACCGCGTACATCAAGGCGAGGAAGGCCGTGGTGCTCGCCTCGGGCGGCTTCTCCAACGATGTGCAGCTGCGGCAGATGTACGACCCGCGGCTGACCGACCAGTTCACCTCCACGAACCAGCCCGGGGCGACTGGTGAAGCGATCATGGCTGCTTGCATGGCCGGCGCCATGGACCTTCAGATGGACTGGATCCAGCTCGGCCCCTGGACGAGTCCGGACGAGAAGGGCTTCGGCTACGTGCCGCAGTTCGTCGAGCGCGTGGTCGGCTACGGAGTGATGGTGGACCCGGCAACCGGCAAGCGGTTCTTCAAGGAAACGGGCAACCGCAAGGAACGCGCGGACGCCATCATCCTGCTCGGGCACCCGGCGCTGATCCTGGCCGACTCGACCAATACCACCAAGATGGTCGATCCCGGCCAGCTCAAGGGCGCGCTGGAAAACGGCTCGCTGAAGAAATTCGATACGCTCGAGGACCTCGCGCGGGGCTACAACATGCCGGTCGAGGCCTTCGTCGAGCAGGTGAAGCGCTGGAACGGCTTCGTCGAACAGAAGAAGGACCCGGACCTCGACTGCATGATCTTCAAGGACGCGGCCGCGAACGTCACACCGCCTTTCTACGCGGCGCGCCTTTGGCCGCGGGTGCACCACACGATGGGCGGGCTGGCCATCAGCAAGGAGGCGCGGGTGATCGGCTTCGACCTGAAGTCGGTGAAGGGCCTGTATGCCGCAGGCGAGGCGACCGGCGGCGTCCACGGCGCCGTGCGTCTCGGCAGCTGCGCGATGGCCGACTGCGTGGTCTTCGGTCGCATCGCGGGCCGGAATGCCGCTGCGGAGAAGGCTTGGGGCTGACACCCCTTGCGCGCCGCCCGCCCGGCGTGCCGCATGCCCGCCGGGCGAGCATCGATTCGCTTGCCGTCCCGCCTTGGGAGCCCGCTATGCCGACCATCCGCGTCAGACAGCTGTTGCTCACCCTCGCGGCGCTCGTGCTGGCGGTCGGCCTCGCGCTGCCCGCACAGGGGGCGCCCGCGCGCGACCCGAAGGCCGCGCCGGGCGACTGCGCCGCATGTCACAAGGGCGAGAAGGTGCTCCCGAGCGGTCATCCCGCCACCAAGGGCACGAAGCTCCAAGCATGCGCGCAATGTCATGCGCGCGGGACCGACAACGCCCTGGCCGGCAAGGTGCCCGGTTCGCATCTCCACCAGCTGAGCGGCGTCGGCTGCGTGCAATGCCACGTCAACGTGAAGAAGCTGACCGAAGTCGCTCCCGAGAAGTGCATGGCTTGCCATGACACGACCAAGCTGGCGGAGAAAACAGCGAGCGTGAAGCCGAAGAATCCGCACAACTCGCCGCACTACGGCAAGGACGCGGACTGCAACCTGTGCCATCACCAGCACGCGAAGAGCGAGAACTACTGCGCCCAGTGCCACGAGAAGTGGGAGTTCAAGGTGCCCTGAGCTAGGATCTCGGCGCGGTTTGGAACAAGGACTCTTTCCTGCCCGCGCTCTGACGATTCCGGGGCCGAACGCGCATCATCACCCACGCTCGAACCGAATCGCGACGTTTCGCTTACGACTTGCGTGAGCGCGAGCCTTAGCATGGGTCGCGGTGGCAGACGCATGAACTACTCTCGCAAGTCGGTGTGCGTGGCGTTCGCTCTGGCCGGTCTGATCGCAGCGGCCTCCGCGGGCGAATCCGCGCAATCGGGTCGGCAGCTCTTCGAGCGCCACTGTCGGACCTGCCATGGCGGCACGGCGCCGGCGGATTCGCCGATCGGCCCGAGCCTCTCGGACATCATGGGCAGGAAGGCGGGAACGAAGGTCTCCGGCGTGCACTCGCGGGCCGCGATCGACTCCGGAATCGTGTGGGACCGCGACTCGCTACGCCGCTTTCTCTCGGTGCCGCGACGCGAGGTTCCCGACAGCATCATGCCCATTGCTGTGATGGACCCGGCGGAACTCGAGCGCCTGCTCGACTACCTCGAATCGCTTCGCTGAGCGGGCCCGTCGGCGCCGGTCCCGAAGTGGAAGGCGAGACGGCTGGACCTGGATGTTCCGGGACTGACGCCGAAGGACGTGCAAGCTACAGGTCGCGGCAGTGACGTCGACGCCGCTCAGCCTACGTGATCCCTACCGGCGGCCCCGGTAGGGCTCGGAGACGGCCACCTTGATCGGCTGACCGGCCGCGAGGCGAGCGCCCGCGGCCAGACCATTCGCCGCGACGATCTCATCCGCCGACCAGGCACTCCCCGTTCGGCGGGCGATCTCCGAGGGCCGCTCCCCGTCCCGTGCCGTTGTCACCCGCAAGCGGGTCTCCCGGAGCTGAGCCGTGTCCGCCGGGGTCATCGCCCGAAAGCTCGAGCCGGTTTGGTCAAAGAGAGGACGGTACGCGTCAATGCGTGGCGTCGGGCTGACGCCGAGGATTCGGTACACAATCCCGCCGTGGGCGATCCAAGTGAAGTCGAGAATCATCGGGCTGCGTGAGCCCTGGACGGCGACCGCGCTTCGCACCGCCCGCAGGCCGTTGATCTCCAGAACCACGGCCCGCTCGAGCAGCCGGACGCCGGCGTCTTTCTCGGCGTCGCGGGCGACCCGGACCGGATCGTCACCCTTTCCGGCCACGCTGACGAGAAGGGCTGCCTCCTTATCTTGCGTGTGGCCGATCGCTGCGCGCGGAGTGTTGCGCGTCTGCCACCCGGCCGGAAAGCGCAGGGTGATCCCAAGCTTCGGGTGGAAGAAGCGTGAGTCCACAAACGTCCCGTCGGCCGGGTCCTCCCCGACGAGCAGCCCGTCCAGACGCGCAAGAAAGTCGCGGTGCGTCTTGGCGATGGCTGCGGTCGGCGCCGGGCGAAGCGCCACGGCCCGGTCCTGGGTCTGTCGCACTCGCTCGGGCGTGGTGGGGTGCGAATCGAAGAAGCTCTGGCGGGGCGGGCCATCCCTCCGGAGCGCCTCATCCCGCTCCAGCGCCTGAAGGGCGCGTGGCAAGCCCATGGGGTCGTACCCGGCTCGCGCGGCGAGGTCAACGCCGATATCGTCCGCTTCGCGCTCTTGATTCCGGCCGTACGGCGCCATGAAGGCCTCGGTTGCGACGTCGCCCAAATCCATGATTCCTTCGCCGACGCCGGGGACGACAATCCCCACCGCGAGTCCCGCGATCCCCGTGGCGATCCGGAAGGGCGACGTGGCCACGGCCACGTTCGCGCTACGCACCGTGTGGCGCGCCGCCACGTGGACGACCTCGTGCGCCAGGACGCCGGCCAACTCGTCCTCGGAGTTCATCAGGACCAACAGCCCCCGCGAGACGTAGATGTTGCCGTTGGGAAGCGCGAAGGCGTTCGGCTCCGGCTGATTCACGATCTGGAAGGTGTAGGGGACATCCTGCCGGGGTGACTGCTTGGCGGTCCTGTCGCCGACGGCCCGAACGTACCCGAGCAGCGCGGGGTCGGCCACGAGCCCCATGCTCGCCTCGACCTTCTTGGCCTCCTCGTCGCCCAACTCGCGTTCCTCGTCGGCCGAAAGCACCGCCACCTCCGACCGGCCGCTCACCGGATTGACGGCGCAGCCGGCGGCCATGCTCGCCACGCATGCGACGAGCAGCCCTCCCCACCAGCGTCTCCTCCGGAAACTCGTGGAAACCCGAGATGCATCCATGCCGGTCTTCTCCTTCAGCAACAAGGTGAACATCCCTTGGCGGTCCGCTGCCGCCCTGCGGCGACGCGAATCAGGCCGCCGACCAACGCGCCCACGGGCGCTGCGCACGTCACCCCGCCTCTAGAACGACGACGCTGCGCGACCGCACGACGTAATGCTCGCCGTCGACGGCGGTCTGTTGCTCGGGCCTCGTGATCTCGTGCGGCGAGGCGAGGGAGGTGTCGAGCGCGCGCCGCCAGTGGCAGCCGGCGAGCACGGGAACGGCCACGGCGCGAGCGACATCGGACATGTTGAGAATTGCGTGCAGCGGCGCCTCAGCCGTGCGCACGCCGGCGAGCGTAAAGCCCAGCAACTGCGCGCTCCTATCGTGCCAGGGTGGCTCGTGCAAGCGTTCGCCGTGCCAGGCCACGTCCGGCTGCGTCGCGCCCGCCGCCGGCCGGCCGGTCAGGAAGCGCTGCCGGCGCAAGCTCGGGTGGCGTTTGCGCAGCGCGATCAGCTCGCGTACGAAACGCAGCATGTCGCGATTCGTATCGACCAGTCGCCAGTCGAACCACGAGAGCTCGTTGTCCTGGCAGTAGGCGTTGTTGTTGCCGCGCTGGCTGCGCAGCACCTCATCGCCCGGCCAGGATCATCGGCACGCCCTGGCTCAGGAACAGGATGGCCATGAAGTTCTTGGCCTGACGGCGACGCAGCCGGACAATCTCGGGGTCGCTCGTCTCGCCTTCGGCGCCGCAGTTCCAGGACAGGTTGTCATTGCTGCCGTCGCGGTTGTCCTCGCCGTTGGCCTGGTTGTGCTTCGCGTTGTAGCTCACGAGATCGCTGCAGCGTGAAGCCGTCGTGGCAGGTGATGAAGTTGATGCTGTTTTCCGGGCAGCCGGCCGTCGTCCGCGTACAGATCCGCGCTTCCGGCGATGCGGGTGGCGACCTCGCCGACGAGTCCCGGATCGCCGCGGACGAAGCGGCGGATGACATCCCGATAGCGGCCGTTCCATTCCGCCCAGGCCATGCCGGGAAAGGCGCCGACGTGATAGAGGCCCGCCGCGTCCCAGGCCTCGGCGATCAGCGGCACGTGCGAGAGGATGCGCGAAGACTCGATCGCCCAGGGCAGCGGCGGGTCGGCCATCAGCTCGCCGCGCTGGTCGCGCGCAAACACGCTCGCGAGGTCGAAGCGAAATCCGTCCACCCCCATCTCCTCCACCCAGTATTCGAGACAGTGCACGATGAATGCGGTCACCAGGGGATGGTTGCAGTTGACGCGTGTTGCCGCATCCGGTGTAGTCGCGGTAGCGGCGCCGGTCGGCGGCATCGAGGTGGTAGAAGATCTCGTTCGCGAGACCCTTGAAGTTGATCACCGGGCCGCGTTCGCCGCCCTCCGCGGTGTGGTTGAACACCACGTCGAGCAGCACGCCGATGCCCGCGTCGTGGAACGCGTCGGTGAGCGCGCGGAACTCGCCGTCGGCGCGCGCCGGGTCGATGCAATAGCGCGGGTGCGGGCTGAAGAAGCTGTGCGTGCTGTAGCCCCAGTAGTTGCCGAGGCCCCGCGCGGCCGCCGCGGCGGGCACGTCCTGCTCGTCGAACGCCATGACCGGCAGGAGCTCCACGTGCGTCACGCCGAGCTCGCGGAGGTAGGGGATCTTCTCGATCAGGCCCGCGAAGGTCCCCGGGTGCTTCACCCCGCTCGACGGATGGCGCGTGAAGCCGCCGACGTGGAGCTCGTAGATGATCGCGCCCTCCAGGCCGCGCGGAGCGATCGGGTCGCGCGGTCGCCGCGCCGGCTCGGTCACGATCGCGCGCAGCGCGGCGTGCCCGTCGTCCTGCGGGTCGGCGGCCCTGCGGCGGTCCCATGACGCATCGCTCACCGCCCGCGCCCACGGGTCGAGCGAGCTCCTTGCGCGGGTTGAAGCGCCGGCCGGTCAACTGCGTATCGGTCGGACCGTCGACGCGCCAGGTGTAGCAAGTGCGCGGCGGCAAGCCCTCGACGAACACGTGCCAGAAGAAGAACGTGCGGTTCTCCTCCGGCGCGAGTGCGATCACCTGGAAGGGTTCGGGGCTGTCCGCCTCCGCGTAGAGCAGGAGCTCGACGCGGGTCGCATGGCGGCTGAAGACGCAGAAGTTGACGCCGTCGGGCAGCACGGTGGCCCCCG
>CAVVGT010000003.1:0-799543 GCA_963747775.1 uncultured beta proteobacterium | reverse complement strand
CGCTCCGGCCGACAGGGCGATCCTGGCAGCTTCGAGGTGCTGGTGTCCCTCGAAGACGAACTCTGCCGACTTTACCTGGGAGGCGTCGCCGGTGCACTGGCGCGGCGCGCGCTGACAGCGGCGCCGCAATCTGCGATTGCGCGGTGGCTCGTGCGCCTCGCACAGCGGCGCGCGGAGCGGAGCAACGCAGCGATCCGGCGGGAGTTGCTCTCGATGGACGAGCAGCTTGGTGATCTGCTCGCGTTCGCGGGGAAGGGCGAATGAGCGGCGGCTCCACGGCCGCCAGGACAACGTCAAGTCGTCCGCTTGCTCAGGCGTTCGGGCGGGCAGGCGTAGTCGGGGCGCCGGCGGGCTCGGGGCCGAACTTCAGGAACCGCACCCTGCACTTCGCGCCCGTGGTACTTGAGCTGCTTCTCGTTCGGCAACTCAAGGCGGACGCCAAAGGTGCCGCTCGCCGCGTTGATCACCCGGTCAACCACCGCGACGCGGGCGACGAGCTTCTGCTTCGGCGTCTCCGGCACGACCTCGGCCCGGTCGCCGCGCTGAACCTGCCCGTAGAGCGCCGCGGGCAGAATGACTTCCACGTTGAGCGGGTCGATCTCCGCGATCTTCAGGATCGGATCCTTCACGTTGCTCGTCGCGAACTCGCCGGGCTTCAGAAAGCGGTCGACGACCACGCCGTTCACCGGGCTCTTGATGGTGCGCATGCTCAAGACCTCGGATGCGCGTGCGACCTCGAGCTCGGCCATCTTCTGGTTCTCGCGGGCGACTTTCACCTCGGACTCCGCAAGCGAGCGCTCGGTGCGTGCCTCCTCGAGGGCGTTCGAGGAGATGAAGTTCTGGCGCGCCAGCTCTTCCGCCCGCTTTTCCTTCTTTGCCGCCAGGTCCAGCCGCGCCTCGGCGGCCTTCAGCGGCCCGACCGAGTCGGCCCGCTGCTTGGCGACCGCGAGCGCCGCCCTCTCGGGGCCGGAGTCGAGCGTGACGACCACTTGGCCGCGTTTCACCGGCTCACCGCGCTCAACGGCGACGCTGGAAATGAGCCCTTCTACGGGACTACGGATGTCGACCATCTGCCGCGCCTCGATGATGCAATCGAACTCGTTCGCCACGCTGGGTGCGCTGACAAGGAGACCAGCAGCGAGCAGGGCGCAGGGAGGAGCGCAGCGCATTGGCGGTCGGGTTTTGGGGGTCGGGAAAGCTCAGGTAGGCGCCGAATTCTCCGCGCGAAACCTATGACTGTAAAGGACTAATGCCGCTACCCGGCGCCGCTTCGTCCCTCGGTTAGCGCACTGGTGAGATCTCTTCGCGGCGTAGAATGGCAAGCTGAGGAAGGCTCTCGATGCAACGATGATCGTCTTCGATCTCACCTGCACCCAAGACCATCGATTCGAAGGCTGGTTCGCCTCGGCCGACGAGTATGTGCGCCAGGACGCCACCGGGATGTTGGCCTGCCCGGTTTGCGGGACATCGACTGTGCGCAAGGTCCCCAGCTCCAAGGTGCGTACAACCGCAGCTGCGAAGCCCCAGGCGGGAGCGGATGCTGCTGGCACCGGCAGCAGGTCCACCGGTTCATCGTCGCGGGAAATCACGCTCGCCTCGTTCATCGAGCAGGTCGTGGCGAACACCGAGGACGTCGGGCGGGCGTTCCCCGAGGAAGCGAGGAAAATCCACTACGAAGAGGCGCCGCGACGCCCGATTCGCGGCGTCGCGACCCGGGAGGAAGCGCGCGAACTGGTGGACGAGGGGATCCCGGTGGTGTCGCTCCCGATACCATCGCGCGGCGAGACACACTAGGTGCTTCGTCCTGGGGCTAGCCTAAATAAATCGGGAATGTATATTATGTCAAATAAAGACTCCCTTCTAGCTGATCTGCCGGGCGATTGAGTCTCAGCCCTCAGCGGCCGCCCACGGGCTCGAGCACCATGTGCACGAGCGTAAGTTGCCCGCCCGCAATCGCCTCCAGTCCCCGCTGCAACGCCGGCCTCACCTCGCCGGGGCGTTCGACCTTCTCGCCGGTCCCTCCGAAAGCCCGCGCGAGCATGACGTAATCCGGCTGTGGAGCGATCGACGTGCCTGCGAAGCGCCCGGTCCGCATCGCAGCGCCGCCCGGGAAGTACGCCGCGACGTCCCCCTTCTGCGAGAGATAGCCCGCGTTGTCGAAAAGCACTACCAGGATCGGCAGCCGGTGCTCCTGCGCCGCACCGAATGTCCCCACGACCGGGTTGTAGTGAAACGCGCCGTCGCCAATCGTGCAGACGACCGGCCGGTGGGTCTCCGCGTACTTGACGCCGAGCGCCATCCCGAGGCCCGCGCCCAAGCCACCGTAGCTCGCCTCGTAGTAACCCCCGGCGCCGGCCCGCTCGTGGAGCCGAACCAGGTCGAGCCGGTGCGTAATCGTCTCGTTGACCACCACGGCGTCGTCAGGCAGCACCTCGCTCAGCTCATGCCCGATCCAGCGGTTCTCGAGCACGGGGCCGCGGCCCGCAGCGCGCGCCGCGTCGCGACGCGTTGCCCGGTCGCGCTCATGCCGCGCGCCCCATTGCGCGAGCTGCGCGGCTCGCGAGCGCGGCGGAACGATCCGCCGCACGCGATCGACCAGCCGCTCGAGTGAGGGCGCGACCTCGCCCGCGGCCACGAGATCGGCGCGAAAGCCCCAGAACGGCAGCCGCGAATGCAGCGGGTCTTCTCCAAGGACGAGGACGCGAGTTCCCGCACGCGGCGCCGCCGACGCTGGATGCCAAGGCGCCACCGCTTCGACCAGGAACACCGCGTCAGCCTGCGCCAGCGCGTCGGGCATGTCCTCGACCACGATGCCGCCGTAAAGCGGATGGGTGCGCGGGAAGTTGACGTAATACGGCTGCCAGGCCTCGAGCACCGGCGCGCCGAGCGTCTCGGCCAGCGCAACGAGAGCACTCACCGTCGCGCGATCCTTCCCCGCTTCCTCGGTGACGATCACCGGGTGCTTCGCGTCGCAAAGCGCCTGGGCGATCTCGTCGATGACGGCCGGCGCGACTTCCGCGGGTCGCGGCGGCGCGGCCGCTGCGGGCGGTCCGGCAATCATCGTTTCCATCAGATACTCGGTCGGCACCGACACGAACACCGGCCCGCGCGGCGTCCCCAGCGCGAGCTGGCAGGCGCGCTGCACGGTGTGCGGCAGGAGCGCGCTTCGGTTCAGGGCGAAGCTCCACTTCACGCACGGCTCCATGAGCCGTGCGGGGCCGCCGACGTCCGTGAGCAGCCGGAGCCACTGCCGGCCCACCTTCGGTCCCGGCGGCTCGGAGAAACCGATCGATTCGCCCGCCAGAATGATCATCGGGATGCGCTCGTGCAGCGCCGCCCGCACGATCATGCTCGCGTGCAGCGCGCCCACTGTGGTGTGCAGAAAGACTGCAGGGAGCTTCCCCGTCGCCTTCGCGTAGCCGATCGCCATCGCCACCGCGGTTTCCTCGTGGCGCGACGAGACGTATCGCGGAAAGTCGGCAGCCGCGTCCGGCGCTGCAAGCGCCTCCCAGACTGGCGCCCAATCGGAGCCTGGCGAGGCGAAGATGCGCTCCACTCCCATCGCACGCAGCCCGCGCAGGAGCGCCTCCGCGCCGCTCGGTGCCATTGCCGTGCTCATTGGATCTCCAGAAGACGGGCCGCATTGCCCCCGCACATCATCGCGATCTCGGCTGCCGAGGCGCCGCTGCGTTCGACGAAGCCGATCGGGTCCTTCTCCCCCACCGGATAGTCACTGCCCATGACCAACCGATCGGCGCCGACACGCTGGAGCAGCACTTTCAGCACCTGCGGGTCGTACACGCAGGTGTCGTAGTGAAACGAGCGCAGGAACTCGCTCGGCCGTTTGCCTCCGGTGTTCCGGACGGTGTCGGGCCGGTTGGCGTGATTTCGGTCCATGCGCCCCAAGTAGTGCGGAAAGTAGCCGCCACCGTGCGCGATCACCACCTTGAGGCCCGGATACCGGTGCATCACGCCCTCGTAGATCAGGGAGGCCATCGCCTTCGTTTCTTCGATCGACTGACCAGCGGAGTTCCACAAGGCGTAGCGCTGGAACCAGGGGTCGCGCACGCCCTCCGGATGAATCCAGACCGTGACGCCGAGCTCGTTCACGGCGGCCCAGAACCTGTCGTACACGGGGTCGCCCAGATAGACGCCGCCGTAACTCGACCCAGCGTTGACAACTCTCAGGCCGAGCTGCTTCGCGCCGCGCTCGAGCTCTCCGAGGGCGAGCTTCACGTCCTGCAAGGGCAACGCCATCGAGCCGATGAAGCGCGTGGGATACCTCGCCACCCACTCCACGGTCGTGTCATTACACCGGCGGCACAGATCGAGGTCGGTTTGCGGATCGGCCCACGAGGTGCCCTGCAGGACGGTGCTCGAGGTGACGACCGCCATGTCGATGCCGCGCGCGTCGAGGTCCTCGATCTCGGTCTCCGGTCGCATCATCCGCTGGAGCAGCTCCAGCGCGCCCGGCCGCGGCGCGGCCGCAGGGCTCGCGCCGAAGCCTGTAAACACGGTCTTGTTCGTCGCCGCCCTGAACACATGCTCGTCGAGCATGTGGACGTGAAAATCAATCCTCATTTGTCGATGCCGAGCTCCTTGAGCAGCTTTCCGTAACGCGCGCTCTCGGTGCGCACATACGCGGCGAACGCCTCCGGTGCCATCGGCGGGGCAACGGTGACCGCAAGCACCCGGAACCTTTCGCGCACCGCGGGCTCCTGCATGACCTTCTGCACTTCGCGGTTGAGCCGTTCGAGGATGTCGCGCGGCGTGCCGTTTGGCGCGTAGAACCCGAAGTACGGGCCGCCGTCCACGCCCTTGATACCGTTCTCCTCCAGCGTCGGCACGTCCGGGAAATCGGGATGGCGCTGCGGCCCCGCGATCGCGACCAGCCGCAGTTTGCCGGCCTTGACCTGCGGCAGCCCGACGCCCGGATCGAATGCGAGGTCGATGACGCCGCCCAGCAGGTCATTGAGCGCCGGGCCCGCGCCCTTGTACGGAATGTGGTTCAGCTTGACGTTGGCCTCGCGGTTATAGACCTCCACGGCGATGTGTGGGGAGGTGCCGTTGCCGGGCGTGCCATAGTTCAGCTTGCCGGGATTTGCCCGCGCGTAAGCGAGGAACTCCTGGTAGTTGTTCGCCGGGAAGTCGAGACGCACGATCACGTACAGGGACACGCTGCCCGTCGCCGCGACGGGCGTCAGCATCTTCGTCGGATCGAAATCGGCGCGCTTTACGATGTACGGCGCGATCATCATGCTGGAGCCGGGCGAGTACACGAAGGTGTATCCGTCGGGCTCGGCGCGCGCCACGCCTTCGAACCCGATATAGCCGTCGCCCCCGGCGCGGTTCTCGACCACGAACGGTTGCCCGAGGGTCTCGGAAAGTCGTGCGCCGAGAAGGCGCATTGTGATGTCCGCCACGCCGCCCGGGGCGACGTTGACGATCACTTTCACCGGCTTGGTCGGCCACTGCTGGGCCTGGGCCGTCCCGGCGAGCGCGACCAGGGCGAGCAGCATGATGGCGATTCTTCTCATCGTTCCCCTCCTCCAGTTGATCCCGCATGCGAACACTAGGACATCATCTCGCGATTGTCCAAAGTTTCGTAGCCCTTGACAGCCGTCAACGTTTGACTCGAACATGAACATGTTCACCAAAAGTCGCCGGCGCCGTTTGCGCGGCGCACCAAACGGACGGAGGCGCTTCCTTGAGCACCAAGCGTGTCAGCCTGGTGACCGGCGCGGCCACGGGCATCGGGCGCAGCGCGGCAGTGGCGCTGGCACACGCTGGCTTCAACGTCGCCATCAACTTCAGCCGCAGCGAGGCGCAGGCGAAGGAGACCGCGGCGCAAGCGCAGCAAGCCGGGGCACAGACGCTGCTCGTCAAGTGCGATGTCAGCGATGAGGCGGGCGTGCGCGCGATGATCGATGCGATCGGCGCGCGCTTCGGCCGCCTCGACGTCCTCGTGAACAACGCCGGGGTCACCGCGGCCTGGAAACCGAAGGACCTGGAGACGCTGTCGCTCGACGATTGGGACCGCGTTTTTGCGGTGAATGTGCGTGGACTCTTCCAGGTGACGCGGGCGGCGCTGCCGCTGCTGCGCAAGGGCGAGCGCCCGTGCATCGTGAACACCGCGAGCATCGTCGGCTTGCGGCCGGGCCCGCAGCCCCTGCCCTACGCGGCGAGCAAGGCGGCGGTGGTGAATCTCACCAAGACCCTGGCGTGGAACCTCGGGCCCGAGATCCGCGTGAACGCCGTCGCGCCCGGCTGGATGGAAGGCGACTGGATGCAGCGGATGCTTCAGGACAAGTACACGGACCTGATGGGCAAGCGGGCGAAGGCCACCCCGCTGCGGCGCGTCGTGACGGCAGCAGACGTTGCCGAGACCATGATGAGCCTCATTGAATCGAACCGGTTCGTCACCGGCGAAGTGATCGTCGTCGACGGCGGCTTCGCGAGCTCCACCTGATCCATGCTCGAAGGCGTCGTCCCGTTCCCTCCCGAGTACGCGCAGCGCTGCCGCGAGAAGGGCTACTGGCAGGACAAGTCGCTCGCAGACGAGTTTGCAGCCGTCTTCGAGCGCTACGCGAGTCGGACTGCCCTGATCGATCGCGACCGCCAGTACACCTATTCCGAAATCGAGCGGCTGAGCGCTCGTCTGGCGCTCAACCTGCTTGCGCTTGGGATGAAACCGCTCGACCGCGCTGTTCTCACGTTGCCGAACGTCGCCGAGTTCGTAATCCTCTACTTCGCGCTGCAGCGGATCGGCGCGATCCCGATCGCCGCGCTCGCCACCCATCGTTACGCCGAGGTCAGCCAGTTCGTGCGGATTGCCCAGGCCGCCGCGTGCTTCTACCCCGAGCGGCAGAGCGACTTCGAGTTCGAGCCGATGGTGCGCCGCGTGCAGCAGGAAAGCCCCTGCCTGAAGCTCTGCGTGAGCCTCAGCGGACTGCGCGAGCTCATCGAGCGCGAGCCGGAGCTCCCCGGATCTGCGCTCGCGAAGATCCGGATCGACCCGACCGATCCGTGCATCTTCCAGCTCTCCGGCGGCACGACCGGCGTGCCGAAGCTCATCCCGCGAACCCACAACGACTACGCGTACAACTCCAAGACGGCGGCGCCGGTGTGCGGCGTGGCGGGCGACTCCGTGCTGCTGCTGGCGCTCCCGATCGCCCACAACCTGCCGCTCGCCTGCCCCGGCATCCAGGGCTACTTCTTCAGCGGCGGCAAGGTGGTGCTCAGCCCGACGACGCGCCCCGAGGATATGCTCCCGCTGGCCGAGAAGCACCGCGTCACGCACGTCAAGGTCGTTCCCGCACTGCTGATCCGGCTCATCAACAGCCCCGAGATCGGCAAGCACGACCTGTCCTCGGTCAAGGTCATCCAGAGCGGTGGGCAGCGGATGCAGCCCGAGGTGCGTTCGAAGACCCACCAGCTCATCCCGAATGCGTTCGTGCAGGAGAACTTCGGGATGTCGGAAGGGATGCTCTTCTTCGTGCGCCTGGACGACCCCGAAGAGGTCAAGCTCGAGACCTGCGGCCGACCGATCTGTCCGGACGACGAGGTGCGCCTGTGCGACGACGACGGACGCGAGGTGCCGCCCGGCGAAGTGGGCGAACTCACCTGCCGGGGCCCCTACACGCTGCGCGGCTACTACGGCGTGCCGGAATACAACGCGCGGCAGTTCACGTCGGACGGGTTCTACCGCTCGGGCGACCTGATGCGCCTGCATCCTTCCGGCAACTACGTCGTCGAAGGACGGAAGAAGGACCTGATCAACCGCGGCGGGGAGAAGATCAGCGCCGAGGAGATCGAGAACCTCATCCTTGCGCACCCGGCGGTCCAGAACGTCGCGTGCGTGCCGGTGCCCGACCCGAACCTGGGCGAGCGGATGTGCGCCTGCGTGATCCTGCGGCGGGGCGCCGCGCTGTCCCTCGCCGAGTTGACCGATTTTCTCAAAGAGCGGGAGATCGCCAAGTTCAAGATCCCCGAGCGGTTGGAGGTCGTCGAAGACTTCCCGATGTCGACGTTCGGCAAGGTGTCGAAGAAAGCGCTATCGGAGATGGTGACGCGCGATGCGAATCATTGACCTGCACTGCTACCCCGGCACGACGGAGTGGATCGCCTGCCAGGGGCCGTACGTCGAGGCGCTCGCCAGGTACTGGAATCGTCAATGGGTCGGAAAGTCCGAGGACGAGGTCCTGAAGGACTTCACCGCCGCGGGCGTCGAGGCCGTGCTCGTCGCGCTCGACCTCGAGACCACGATTGCCACGCCGCCGGTCACCAACGAATACGTCCACGCCATGTGGAAGCGGCACCCGCAGCGGATCATCCAGGCTTGGGGTGCGGTAGAGCCGGCCAAAGGCGAAACCGCGATTCGCCAGGTGCGCAAGGCCGTCCGCGAACTCGGCCTGATCGGCTTTCACTTCCATCCGATCATGCAGCACTTCGCGGTGGACGACCGGCGGCACTACCCGCTCTTCGAGGAGATCGCCTCGCTCGGCGCCGCGGTGATGATCGACGTCGGCACGACCGGCATGGGCGCCGGGCTGCCGGGCGGCATGGGCGCGGTCATCCGCCACGCCCATCCCGCTGCGATCGATCAGCTCGCCGCCGACTTTCCAAGCCTCAAGGTCATCATGGCGCACCCAGGCTGGCCGTGGGTGGACGAGACCACCGCGGTCGCGCTGCACAAGGGCAACGTCTACTGGGAGATGTCCGGCTGGGCGCCGAAGTATTTCCCGGGCAACCTTAAGGTGGACATGCGCGCGCGGCTGCAGGACAAGATCATGTTCGGCAGTGACTACCCGAGCATGCCGTACGAGCGCATCCTGCGCGAGTGGAGCGAACTCGGGTACAAGGACGAGATCATGGAGAAGATCTTCCATAAGAATGCCGAGCGGATTCTCGGATTGTGAAGAGGGGGAGGAGAAGATGAAACGATCTGCACGAAGTGTCGTTGTGCTGGGCCTCGCCTGCGTGCTGCTGTCGGCATGCGCGACCCACGAGCCCGCGGCTCCGCCGGCGGCCTTTCGCATGAGCTCGCCCGGCATGCCGGACAACACCGTGCTCGCGCGCAAGCACGCCGGCAACTTCCAGAAGAATCCGAACTGCGTCGGCGACAACGTGTCGCCGGCGCTCGAATGGGTGAATGCGCCCGACAAGACGCGCAGCTTCGTGGTGCTCTTGGACGACCAGGCCGGTCGCGCGGGCCTTGGCGTGTCGCACGCGGTGGTGTACGGAATCCCGTCGAGCGTGACTTCGCTCGCCGAGAGCGAGCTGAGCGCGCCGCCCAAGGCGGGCCGTTTCGTTGCGGGCAGGAACACGTTGGGACTGCAATATCTCGGTCCTTGCCCGCCGCGCGGCAACGCCTTGCAGCATTACGTCTTCACGCTGATCGCCACCGACCTTGATCCCGGCGCGCTCGCGCCCGGACTCACGAAGGACGAAGTGCTCAAGGCGCTCCAGGGCGGGCGGGCGCTGCGCGCAGCAAGCCTGGTGTTCCGCTACGCGCATTGACCGGGTCGCCGGGACGGCGCGGCGAGCAAGCGGCGGCGGCGAGGCAGGGCGCGTGATTCTTCTGTATCACGGCAGCACCTCGGTCTGCTCGGTCAAGGTGAGGGTGGCGCTCGCCGAGAAGGGACTCGAGTGGTCAGGCGAGCTCCTCGACCTCATGCGCGGGGACCAGCATCGGCCCGAGTACGGGGAGCTCAATCCGAACCACGTCGTGCCAACCCTGGTCCACGATGGAAGGATCGTGATCGAGTCGACGCTGATCATCGAGTATCTCGACGAGGCGTTCCCGGTCCCGCCCTTGATGCCGGCCGATCCCTACCGGCGGGCGCTCGCGCGGCTGTGGATGAAGAAGATCGATGACTGTCTGCACGCTGCCTGTTCGACGGTGACCTTCGCGACCGCCAACCGCAAGGTGCTGCTGCGCCTGGCGCCCGAGGAGCTGGAGGCGCGCTTCCAGCGGATGCCCGACCCGGCCTACCGCGAGCGCCAGCGGCTTGCGATCGCGCACGGCCTCGATGCGCCGCACGTCGCGGTGGCGGTCCGCCAGCACGACAAATTCGTCGGTGAGATGGAGGCGGCGCTCCGCGAGGCGCCGTATCTCGCCGGCGACGCCTACTCTCTCGCCGACGCCGCAGCCACCCCCTACGTCAACCGCGCCGATATGATCGGCATGGACGCGCTGTGGGCCGGACATCGGCCGCACGTCGCCGCATGGCTCGCGCGCATGCGCGAGCGGCCGAGTTTCGACGTCGCAGTCACGCGCTGGATGAGCGACGCCGACCGCGACCGGTTCGACGTCCCGCGCGCCGAGACTGCAGCCAAGGTGCGCGAAATTCTCGCGCGCGCGGCATGAACCGGCGGCCGGGCCGCGAGCCACTGATTACAATGGCACGGGAAGCGAGGAGGCAGGGGTGACCAAGACGTTCAAGGGACGACGCGAAGACCAGCGGCTCATCACCGGCCAGGGCCGGTTCACCGCCGACTGGAACCTGCCCGGACAGCTCTACGGCCATTTCCTGCGCGCCGACCGCGCGCATGCCGAGATCGTCTCGCTCGACGTGAAGGCCGCGCGTGCCGCGCCGGGCGTGAAGGCCGTGCTCACCGGCGAGGACGTGCGGAAGGCCGGCTTCAAGGAGGCGCCGCCGCTCGTGAAGTTCCCGGGCCGGGGCGGCATGAAGCTCCTCGAGCCCCATCGCGACGTGCTCGCGGTCGGCCGCGTCCGCCACGTGGGCCAGGAAGTGGCGCTCGCCGTGGCCGACTCGCCCGCCGCCGCGCAGGATGCGGCCGAGAAGATCGAGATCGAGTATCGCGAGCTGCCCGTGCTCGTCGAGGTCGACGACGCACTCGCGCCGGGCGCGCTGCAACTTTACGACGCCATTCCGGGCAATCTCGCGTTCGACTTCGAGTACGGCGACGCAGCCAAGGTCCAGGCCGCGTTCGCCGGGGCCGCCCACGTCACGCGCATCGCGCTGGAAAGCCGGCGCCTCGTCGGCAACCCGATGGAGCCGAAGTCCTGCCTCGCCGCCCACGACGCGACGACCGACACGTTCGACCTGTACGCCCCGAGCCAGGGGATGACGCTCATGCTCGGCGGCTTGAGTGCGATCATCGGCCACCCGATCGACCGGATCCGCCTCCATGCGCGTGATGTCGGTGGCGGCTTCGGGATCCGCTCCGACGTGTACCCCGAGTACTGCGCGCTGATGCTCGCGGCGAAGACGCTCGGCAAGCCGGTCAAATGGGTCGGCACGCGATCGGAGTCGTTCGTCAGCGACCACCACGGACGGGCCGCGCGACTCATCGGCGAGCTCGCTCTCGACCGCGACGGCACGTTCCTGGCGCTGCGCCTGGAGTGGATCGTCAACGCCGGCGCCTATCTCTCCCACCCGGGTCCGCTCATCAACACGTTGCTGCCGGGGTTTCACGCCACCAATCTCTACCGGATCCCGGCGCTGTACGGTCGCCACCGGCTGGTGCTGACCAACACCACGCCGACGACCGCCTATCGCGGCGCCGGGCGGCCGAACGTCTCGTACCTGGCCGAGCGCCTGGTCGAGGAGGCGGCGCGCGAGACGGGCGTCGACCGGATCGAGCTGCGCCGGCGCAACCTGATCCGCAAGGACGAGTTCCCGTACCAGACGCCGCTGCCCATGTCGAAGTACGACAGCGGCGATCCGCACGGCCATGTGGACATGGTCCTGGAGAAGTCCGACTGGCAGGTCTTCGAGGCGCGCCGCGCCGAAGCCCGGGCGCGCGGCAAGCTGCGCGGGATCGGCTGCGCGGTGTTCGTCGAGCCGGCCGGCGCCGGCGGCAGCCCGAAGGAGGAGGCGGAGATCCGCTTCGGCTCGTCGGGCAACGCCGAGCTCTTCACCGTCTCCGGCAACTCCGGCCAGGGGCACGAGACCGTGTACCCCGAGGTCGCGGCCGAGATCCTCGGCATCGACCCAGAGAGAATCACGCTGCGGGCGAGCGATCCCGAGGGCCCGCCCTTGATCGGCGACGGCACGATCGGCTCGCGCTCGATGATGGCCCAGGGCGGCGCCGTCGCGGTGGCGGTGCGGGAAGCGGTGCGCAAGGGGACGGACCTCGCCGCAAAAGCGCTCGAGGTCGCCGCGACCGACGTGGAGTTCTCCGACGGCCACTATCGCGTGAAAGGAACCGACCTGACGATCCGCTTCGACGAGGTCGTTCGTCGCCATGCCGGGCAGTTCCCGCATCCGCTCGATGCGCGCGGCGACCTCCCGCAGCCGCACTCGTATCCGGGCGGCGCGCACGTTGCCGAAGTCGAGGTCGATCCCGAGACCGGCGAGGTGCAGCTGCTGCGCTATACCGCCGTCGACGATTGCGGCCGGATCGTCAACCACACCCTGCTCGACGGCCAACTCCACGGCGGCATCGTCCAGGGCATCGGGCAGGCAATGAGCGAGTACACCCACTACGACCCCGCCACGGGACAGCTGCAGACCGGCACGTTCATGGACTACCCCATGCCGCGTGCGGACGAGCAGCCTCAGATCCACCTCTACGACAACTCAGTGCCCGCGCCGGGCAATCCGCTGGGCGTGAAGGGCGCAGGCGAGGCCGGAACCACCGGCGCGGTTCCCGCGGTCGCGAACGCGGTGATCGACGCGCTGCGCCCACTCGGGATCAACCATCTCGACTTCCCCTTCTCGCCGGCCCGCGTCTGGGCGGCAATCGCGGGCGTCACCGCAGGCCGTCGGCCTGGAGCTTGAGGAGGCGTCGCAGGTCGGCGACGCCCTTCTCGGGATTCGGGCGCGGCGCCGCGATCCACCAGCGCAGCGACGCCGAGTAGACGAAGAAGATGTGGCGCGCGATCACGGCGGGATCCTCGGGCGAGCGGATCCGCCGGGCGCGCTGCGCGGCGCGCACGAGCGCCTCGAGTCCGTCGATCAGTCGCTTGCGGATGCCGAGAAACGTCGCGGCCTGCTTCCCGCTCGAGTAGAAGGTCAGCTCCTGCAACAGGATGCGCGCGAGCACGGGCTTCGTCGCCAGCCATCGGTAGTGCACGCGAAACACCGCAATCAGTTGGTCGACAAGCGGACGACCCGGGCGCGGCGCGGCGAGGGCGACATCGGTGACCGCGTTCAGCTCCTCGTTGAAGATGAGGAACACGAGGTCGCGCTTGTCCGCGGCGTAGTTGAACAGCGTGCCGAGGCCGACGTGCGCGCGCTGCGCGATCTCGCGCATCGTGGCGGCGCCGTAGCCGTGGCGGGTGAAGAGGTCGGCGGCCGCGACGCGGATGCGCTCCCGAGTCTCGAGCTTCTTCTGCTCACGCCGGCCGGGGAGCTCCGGGGTCTTGCGGCTCGGCCGTTTCACTTCCCGCCGGCGGGGCACCGTGCGCTCACGAATGGGATCGGGGAGACGCCGCTGCCCTATTCGGTCGCCCCGGCCTTGCGGAGCAACGCCGCGATGTCCGAGTTCTGCGTCTGCAACGCCCATTTCAGCGCCGTGGCACCCGACTCGGCCTGCACGGTGGCGCTCGCCGACCGCGCGAGGAGCACTTTCACGACCTCAATGTGGCCCTGACGTGCCGCGAACATCAGCGCTGTCGCGCCGTTGGGCGCCTTGGCCTCGATCTCGGCGCCATTTTCGAGGAGGTACCGCACCACCTCCGGATGGCCCTGAAATGCCGCGTAGTGGAGCGGCGTCCAGCCGTCCTTGTTCAACTGGGCGCCCCGGCTGTGGAGCAGCTTCACGGTGGACGCATGACCTTTGAAGGCCGCGAACATGACGGCCGTCTCGTTCGAAGGCGTTCGGGCATTCACGTTCGCCTTGCGGTCGAGCAGGAGCCGCACGAGTTCGATATGTCCCTCCCGGGCGCCGTACATGAGCAACGAGTAGCCCAGTTTGTCCGTCGAGCTTGGATCCATCCCCCGATCGAGGAGCTGCCGGACCTCGGCGACGTCGTTGATCTTGGCGGCGTTGAACAAATCGTCCAGGGTCCCCTGGGCCTGGACCAAGGTCGCTGATCCAGCCATAAAACTCCATATAATCAATCGAAAGAGTCGCATATCTAAAGTGTTAGATTGAATTTTACAGGGGGCTTGAACAGGGCGGCGAAATTGGCCGAGGTCGCCGCGCCGATCGTCGCGAGGTCCGTCCCGCGGACCCGTGCGACCTCTTCCGCCACGTAGCGGACAAATGCGGGTTGATTGAGCTTACCCCGGTAGGGCACGGGTGCGAGGTACGGCGCATCCGTCTCCACCAGGATCCGATCGGGCGGGAGCGCCTTCGCCGTCTCACGCAGACCGCCGGCATTCTTGAAGGTCACGATGCCGGAAAACGAGATGAGGAACCCCATGTCGACCGCCGCGCGGGCCACCTCCAGGGTTTCCGTAAAACAATGCAAGACACCGCCCGCCTCGCCCGCGCGCTCCTCGCGCAGGATGCGGAGGGTGTCCTCGGCCGCCGCGCGCGTGTGGATTACGAGCGGCTTGCCGCACTCGCGCGCGGCCCGAATGTGCGTCCGGAACCGCTCGCGCTGCCACTCGAGATCGCCGCGCAGACGGTAATAGTCCAGTCCGGTCTCGCCGATGGCGAGGATCTTCGGATGGTCCGCCCGTTTGACCAGGTCGCCGACCGCCACCGCGCCCGCATCGGGGTAGTCCGGATGGACCCCGACCGTGGCGAACAGGTTCGCGTGCGCGTCCGCGAGCGCCTTGACCCGCGGGAAGTCGGTCAGCGTGACGCTGATGCAGAGCGCGTGCGATACCCCGGCGCCGGCCATCTCCGCCAGCACTTCCGGGATTCGGTCGCGGAACTCATCGAAATCGAGGTGGCAGTGCGAATCGACCAGCATTCAATACGTGTGGGTCGAGCGCGTCGATTGCAGCAGCCCGCCCAGGAGGCTCTCGATGCGGCGCTTCGCCCCGTGGCCGCTCTCGTCGTCCGAAAAGTGCACGCCGATGCCCTGCGCCTTGTTGCCCTGGCAGTTCGGCGGCGTGACCCACACCACCGTCCCGGCGACCGGTATCTTGTTCGGGTCGTCCATGATCGTAAGCAGCATGAACACCTCGTCTCCGAGGCGATAGCGCTTGGTCGTCGGGATGAAAATGCCGCCGCGCTTGAGTTGCGGAATGTACGCGGCGTACAGCGCCGATTTTTGCGAGATCGTCAGCGACAGGACGCTGGGGCGGATCCCGCCCTTCCCGTTCGTATCCTCATTCATGCGGCGATTCCCGAAGCTGTGCGTAGCGCAAGAAGATCTCCTCGAGGAAGAGGCGCGGATTGAGCGGATGCAAGGCGACCGCCCGCGCTGCCGAAAGCGACCGCTCGAATCTTAGCAGCGCAGGTCCCGGGAGCGCACTGGCGATCGTGCGCAGAACGGACTCCTGCCTCACGTTGTAGCGGATCGCGCCGCCCGCTCTCGCCGCCACCAGGTCGTACGCCCACTTCTGGAGCCAGCCGATGACTGCCTCCGGGGCCGCGCCTTGACAGGCATCGGCCAGATCGAGGGCGGTCGCGCCGCGTCGCGCGAGGCACGCGGTGAGCGCGCCTCGCGTGCGCACGCTATCGCCGTCCTCCTCCAGCGCGGCCAATGGCGCGTTCCCGGCGTGTCGCAGGGCCGCTTCGGCGTCCTTGAGGCCCTGGGCCGTGAGCCACGGCAAAGCGTCCTTGGTGTCCGCCGCAGACACCGCGACCCGCTGGCACCGGCTGCGAACGGTCGGAAGCAGCCGATCGGGCGCGCTCGCGACGAGCAAGAATACCGTGCCCGGCGGGGGTTCCTCGAGGCTCTTGAGGAGCGCATTCGCCGTGGCCGCGTTCATGGCCTCCGCCGGTCGAACCAGGATCACTCGCGCACCACCGCGGTGGGTCCCGATCGACAGGAAGTCCTGCAGGTCACGGATCTGATCGACCTTGATCTGGCGGCTCGGCGCCGACGCCCCTTTCGCCAGGCCCTCCCCCTCGCCGACCGGGTTCTCGACCAATGCTTCCGGCTCGATCTGCCGGAAGTCGGGGTGGCTTCCCTGCTCGAACCAGCGACACGCCAGGCACGCTCCGCACGGAAAACCGTCGGAACCCGGCGCCTCGCAGAGCAACGCCTGCGCAAACGTCCGCGCAAGGACTGTTTTCCCGAGCCCCGGCCGCCCATGAATCAGGAGCGCGTGCGGCAACGCTGGGCGCCGTCGGGAGAGCTCGTGCCAGGCGCTGGACAGCCAAGGAAATAGTTTAATATTCAAATTATTCTGACAATTTGTTCAAGTTCTTTACGAATATCAGAAATCGGCTGGCTCGAGTCGATGACGCGGATTCGAGCAGGATATCGGGCGGCGCGCTCGAGATAGGCCGCGCGCACTCGCTCATGGAACTGGGCCGCCTCCCGTTCGAACCGGTCCAGCCCGTCTGGAGCGCCGGCCTGTAGTCGCCTCTGCCCAACCGCGACCGGCACATCGAAGAACAGCGTCAGGTCGGGCTGGAGCCCGACATGCACCCATGCCTCCAAGGCCTCCAGCTTGGCCACAGGCATCCCGCGCCCGCCGCCTTGGTACGCGAACGTCGCGTCGGTGAAACGGTCCGACAGGACCCAGGCGCCCCGGTCCAGTGCCGGACGGATCACCTGCGCGAGGTGTTGCTGGCGCGCTGCGAACATCAGGAGCGTTTCGGTCCCGATGTCCATCGCCTCGTGCAGGAGCAAGGCGCGCAGCTTTTCGCCCAGCGGCGTGCCGCCCGGCTCACGAGTCACCACCACTTCGCGCTTGCCGTCCCCCCGCAACCGGCCGGCGAGCCACTCGAGATGTGTGCTCTTGCCCGCGCCGTCGATGCCTTCCAAGGTGATGAACTTTCCGCGCATGAGGATCGACTCACTCACCACTAGGGACGGCCGCCGCGCTGATATCGTGTCACGGCGCGATTGTGATCCTCGAGCGTACGCGAGAACTCGCTCGATCCATCGCCTCGGGCGACGAAGTAAAGGGCGGACGAAAATGCGGGCCGCAACGTCGCCTCGATGGACGCGAGGCCGGGCATCGCGATCGGCGTCGGGGGAAGGCCTTCGCGGGTGTAGGTGTTGTAGGGCGTGTCGGCAGTCAGATCCCGCTTGCGGAGATTGCCGTCGAATTCCGCCCCCAATCCGTAGATGACGGTCGGGTCGGCCTGCAGCCGCATCCCCACCCGAAGCCGGTTGGTCAGCACGGCCGCAACCAACGGACGATCCTCGGGGCGGCCGGTCTCTTTCTCGACGATCGACGCGAGGATGAGGGCCTCATAGGCGGACCCGAGCGGCACGTCCGACGGGCGCCCGGCCCACGCGGCACCAAGACGCTTTTCCATGGCGCGGTAGGCCTGGCGCAGGATCTCGAGATCGCTCGTTCCACGCGCAAATACATAAGTGTCGGGGAAGAACCAACCCTCCGGGTGTGTGATCGGCAGCTCCAGGCGTTTGAGGACTTCCGCGTCCGACAACCCCGCCGTGTCGTGCCGGATCCTCGCGTGCGCGTCGAGCGCGGCGCGGACCTGGCGGAACGTCCACCCGTCGATCAGCTTCACGTCCGCCACCGCGAAGTCGCCCCGCGTGAGCTTGCCGAGCAGATCGAGCGGGGTCGCGCCCGCGCGAAGCTCGTAGCTCCCGGCCTTGATGTCGGTCGGTTTCGCCACAACTCTGGCAATCACCTCGAAGGCCCAGTTCGGCATATCGACGCCGGCGCTCACGATGTGGCGAGTTGCCGCCCGCAGCGAACTGCCCGGCGGGATCGTGAACTCGGTCGGGTCAGCCTTCAGGCGAAGCGGCGCATGGGCGAACTGATGAATCCAGCCGGCCGCGCCTAGCGCGGCGAGAATCACCAACAGGATCAGGGCCTTGATGAACTTGAGCATCGCAGACGGGAGGCCGGCCACAGCGGGCCCGTCGATATAATAGCCCGCCCCACCGGACCGCCTCCCGATGACCTCCGACTGGACCGACTTCCTGCACGCACGCGGCGCGATCCTCCACGAGAGCGTCGTGCGCCACTTCGGCGAGCCCGAGGCTGAACTGACCGCCGCCGCGAGTGGCGAGGTGATGGCGGACCTGTCCCACATGGGCCTGCTGGGCGTGACCGGGGAAGATGCGCGGACGTTCTTGCAGGCGCAACTGAGCTGCGACATCGAAGCACTGGGTGCCGAAACCTCGAGCTTCGGCGCCTACTGCTCGCCGAAGGGCCGGATGCTCGCGAGCTTTCTGGTCTGGCCGGAGGCGGGCGGATACCTTCTGGCGCTCTCGCGGACGCTCGTCGGCTCGGCGGCGAATCGGCTGAGTCGGTTCGTCCTGCGCTCGAAGGTCGTGGTGGCCGATCGGACTGGGGACCGACGGCTCATCGGCGTAGCGGGCCACGCGGCGGAGCCCATCTTGCATGCCGCTCTCGGCACCGTGCCGGCGCGTCCGCTTCGCCTATCGCGAAGCGACGGTACGACGGTGGTCCGGCTTGCGCAGGACCGCTTCTTGGTGGCGGTGCCCCCTGACCGCGCCGAGGCGCTTTGGAGGGCATTGTCGAGCGTGCTGCGTCCGGTCGGTACGCCATGCTGGGAATGGCTCGACATCACCGCGGGAATACCGCAAGTCACGGAACGCACGCAGGACGAGTTCGTTCCGCAGATGGCCAATCTCGAGTTGCTCGGCGGCGTCAGCTTCCAGAAGGGTTGCTATCCGGGCCAGGAGGTGGTCGCGCGGCTACAGTATCTCGGTAAGGCCAAGCGCCGGATGTTCCTCGCGCGGGTCGAGGGGGCCGCCCCGGCGGCAGGCGATCCCCTCTTCAGCGCAGACCTCGGCGACCAGGCAAGCGGCATGATCGTGAATGCGGCGCCTGCGCCCGAGGGCGGGTTCGACGTCCTGGCAGTGGTCCACACGCCGAGGCCTGCCACCGGCACCGTCCATCTCGGTTCGTTGGCGGGGGCACCGCTGCGCTTCCGGCCCCTGCCCTACGCCGTGCCGTGACCTGCAGCTATTTCATCTACTACCGTACCTCGGCCGCGGAAGCCGCGCTGCGCGCCGCGGTCGGTGCGATGCAGCAGGCGCTCACGCAGGAGACCGGCGTGGCTGGCCGCCTGATGCGCCGCGCAGACGATCCGACGACGTGGATGGAGGTCTACGAACCGGTGGAGGACGTGCCCGCCTTCGAGCACAGCCTCGCTGCAGCGGTTGCACGCTTCGAGCTCGACCGCCTGCTCGCGGCGGACGCGCGGCGCCACGTCGAGCGATTTATCGCCCCGAGCGACCCGTGTGCCTGATCCTGCTCGCTCACCGCGCGCACCGCCGGTACCGGCTGGTCGTGGCCGCCAATCGCGACGAGTGGTTCGCTCGGCCCACCGCACCCGCTGCATTCTGGCCCGACGTGCCGCAGGTATTCGCGGGCCGCGACCTGGAGGCGAAGGGGACCTGGCTCGGCGTGACGCGCACCGGCCGGTTCGCGGCGCTCACCAACTACCGTGAAGCCGGAGGCCATCGCCCCGACGCGCCTTCCCGCGGCGCGCTCGTCAGCGACTTCCTGAGTTCGGCGCTGGCTCCCGACGAGTACCTCAGCGCGCTGCGCGCGGAGGCGGGACGCTTCAACGGGTTCAGCCTGCTCGTCGCGGACGCCGAGTCGGTGCGCTATTTCTCGAACCGCGAGGGTGTCGTGCGCGAGCTTCCGGCCGGCGTCTACGGGCTCTCGAATCATCTCCTCGACGCGCCGTGGCCGAAGGTGCGCGCCGGGAAGGCCCGCCTGGCTGCGCATCTGGACGGCAGCGTGAGCGCGGAGCGCCTGCTCGAAGTCCTGGACGACACGGAGGCGGCGCCTGACGACGAGCTGCCCCGCACCGGCGTGAGCCTCGACTGGGAGCGTCAGCTCTCGCCGCTGCGGATCCTGGCAGGCGGGTACGGCACGCGATCTTCGACCGTGCTCCTGGTTTCCGCGGATGGCGAGGTCAACTTCCTGGAGCGCA
Source organism: uncultured beta proteobacterium (assembly GCA_963747775.1). Taxonomy (GTDB): domain Bacteria; phylum Pseudomonadota; class Gammaproteobacteria; order Burkholderiales; family SG8-39; genus JAGVSZ01. The sequence continues at coordinate 779,611 of CAVVGT010000003.1, read as the reverse complement.
GCTTCGACCCGTCGGGCGCCGAGTCGGGCGTCGTGCGCGAGAACTTCCGCACCGCGCCCTAGAGGCCGCGCGCCATGGCAACGTGAGGGATGCCCGCTTCCATGAACGTCTCGCCTGAGACCGCGAATCCGAACCGCGCGTAGAACGGCACCGCATGGGTCTGCGCGTTCAGCGCTACTCGGCGCATGCCCCGCGCGCGTGCGCGCTCGATCAGCGCCTCGAGCATGAGTCCGCCGACACCCTGCCCGCGCGACGCGCGTAATACGGCCATCCGTCCAATATGGCCGTCGGGTAGCAGCCGCCCTGTGCCCATCGCGCGCCCGCATCCGTCGAACGCGAGCGCGTGGTCGCAGCGCTCGTCCCAGTCGTCGAGCTCGATCTCGGACGGAACGCCCTGTTCGGCGACAAACACCGCTTCGCGAATGCGCCGAGCCTCGGTGCGAGCGTCCGACCAGCCCACGATGCGGACGAGAACACGGCCATTGATGCGGGGTTCGCTCATATCCCGCCCTTATAATACGCAGCTCTTCTGCCGGACACCGATCGGATGCAGAACCTCTGGCGCGACGCCGATGCCGACAGCTTCCGGGGCGAGCTCGGCAAGCGCGTCTACACCTCGCGCCTGCTCGGGCGCGACAAGTCGCTGGTGCTGCACGGCGGCGGCAACACCTCGGTCAAGATCGGCGAGCGCAACCTGTTCGGCGACGACGAGACGATCCTCTACGTCAAGGGCAGCGGCTGGGACCTCGAGACGCATCGAGCCCGCCGGGTTCGCGCCGGTGCGGCTCGAGCACCTGCTGCGGCTCGCGCCGCTCGAGCGCCTGTCCGACCCGCGAGATGGTGAACGAGCTCGCCACGCACATGACGCGCGCGACCGCGCCGGCGCCGTCGGTCGAGACGATCCTGCACGGCTGCCTGCCGTACAGGTTCGTCGACCACACGCACGCCGACGCGGTGCTCGCGATCACCAACACGCCCGACGGCGAAGCGCGCATCCGCGAGATCTACGGCGACGCCGTCGTCGTCATCCCTTACGTCATGCCCGGCTTCGATCTCGCCCGGCCGTCGCGCGCGAGTTCGCGCCAGGCGACGCCGCGGACCATCGGCATGGTGCTGATGAATCACGGCATGTTCTCCTTCGGCGCCACCGCCCGCGAATCCTACGACCGGATGATCGAGCTGGTGGACCGGGCCGAGGAGTACCTCGAATCGCGGCGCGCGTGGAAGGCCGTGGCCCGAGCCGAGCAGGCACGACCCGAGGTCGACGCCGTCGCGCTCGCGCGAGCTGCGCCGACGCGTCTGCGGCGCGGCCGGTTTCCCGCTGGTGATGCGAGTGCGCCCAACGCGCCCGGACCATTGCGTTCGCCCGCCATCCGGAAGCGGCGCGCCTGTCGCAGCAGGGGCCGGCGACGCCCGACCATGTCATCCGCACCAAGCGCCTGCCGATGCTCGGCGCGGACGTGGACGGGTATCGTCGCCGCGTATCGCGACTACTTCGCGCGCCACGAGCCGAAGGCCCAGGAGCGCAAGGACCATGCTCGATCCGGCGCCGCGCGTGGTGCTCGACCCGCGCTTCGGCCTTGCGAGCTTCGGGCGGACGGCGAAGGACGCCCGGATCGTCGAGGAGATCTACGAGCACACGATCGACGTGATCCTGCGCGCCGAGGCGCTCGGCGCTACGAGGCCCTGCCCGCGCAGGACATCTTCGACGTCGAGTACTGGGACCTGGAGCAGGCCAAGCTCAAGAAGGGCGGCACGCCGCCGCCCTTCGCCGGCGAGGTCGCCCTGGTGACCGGCGCGGCTTCGGGCATCGGCAAGGCCGGCGTCGAGTCGCTGCTCGCGCGCGGCGCCGCGGTGGTCGGGCTCGACGTCAATCCCGCGGTCGAGCACCTGACACCGTCGCGACGACTATCTCGGTCTGCGCTGCGACGTGACCGACGAAGCGGCGATCGCCGCGGCGCTCGAGCGCACGGCGCAGCCTTCGGCGGCCTCGACATGCTGGTGCTGAACGCGGGCATCTTCGCCGCGGGCCGCGAGCATCGACGAGCTCGCCGCAGACGAGTGGCGCAAGGTGATGTCGATCAACCTCGACGCCAACCTCGCGCTGATGCGCGCGTGCCACCCCTTGCTCAAGCTCGCGCCGCGCGGCGGCCGCGTGGTCGTGATCGGCTCCAAGAACGTGCCCGCGCCGGGCCCCGGCGCCGCGGCCTACTCCGCCTCGAAGGCGGCGCTCACCCAGCTCGCGCGCGTCGCCGCGCTCGAGTGGGGCGCGGACGGCATCCGCATCAACACGCTGCACCCGAACGCCGTGTTCGACACCGGCATCTGGACCGAGGACGTGCTCGCCGAGCGCGCGCAGCCACTACGGCATGACGGTCGACGCAGTACAAGACCAACAACGTGCTGCGCACCGAAGTGACGAGCCGCGACGTGGCCGAACTGGCCGCGGAGATGTGCGGCCCGCTGTTCGCGAAGACGACCGGCGCGCAGGTGCCGGTCGACGGCGGCAACGAGCGGGTGATCTGATGGCGCGTCCGGTCGAAACGCTGCGCTGGGCGGGCGACCGGCTCGAGCTGATCGACCAGCGGCTGCTGCCGCAGCGCGTCGAATACGTCGCCTGCGACGACGGCCGCGGAGGTCGCCGCGGCGATCCGCGACATGGTGGTGCGCGGCGCGCCGGCGATCGGCTGCGCGGCGGCCTACGGGGTCGCGCTCGAGTCCGCGCCGGCCGACCTGCGGCTCAATCGGCGAATTCGACGCGGCGCTGGAGGAGGCGTTCGCGGTGCTTGGCGCGCGAGCCGGCCGACGGCGGTCAACCTGTTCTGGGCGCTCGAGCGCATGCGCCGCGCTGTCGAGCGCGGTCCGAGCCCAGCCTCCGGAGCGCATCGCCGCACGCCTGCTCGAGGAAGCGTCGCGATCCATCGCGAGGACATCGAGGTGAACCGTGCCATCGGCCGCCACGGTGCCGCGCTGGTGCGCGACGGGGCGCGGGTCATGACCCACTGCAACGCCGGCGCGCTGGCGACGGCCGGCCACGGCACGGCGCTCGGCGTCGTCCGCACGGCCCGCGACGAGGGCAAGCGCATTTCGCGTGATCGCCAACGAGACGCGGCCGTTCCTGCAGGGCGCGCGGCTCACCGCGTGGGAGCTGGTGCAGGAAGCGCATCCCGGTCACGCTGATCACCGACAACATGGCGGGGCACCTGATGCAGCGCGGCCAGGTCGACCTGATCGTCGTCGGCGCCGACCGCATCGCCGCCAACGGCGACGTCGCGAACAAGATCGGCACCTACACGCTCGCCGTGCTCGCGGCGCGCCACCGCATCCCGTTCTACGTCGCGGCGCCGCTGCTCGACGATCGACCGGAATGTGCCCGACGGCGGGGCGATCCCGATCGAGGAGCGCGCCGCAGCGGAGGTCACCGGCTTCCGCGGCGAGCGCTGGGCGCCGGAGGGCGTCATGGTCGTGAACCCTGCGTTCGACGTCACGCCGGCGGCACTCGTGACCGGCCTCATCACCGAGCGTGGGGTGGTGTCGCCGGTCGATGCGGACGGCGTCCGGCGCCTGTTCGAGGCCTGACGCTAGTCGTCGCCGAGGATCTCGACCGGCGTCCCCGCCGGCACGAGGTCGAACAGCTCGACGATATCGGCGTTCCGCATCCGCACGCAGCCGATTGAACCCTGCACGCCCATCGGCTCGGCGTCAGGGCTGCCGTGGATATAGATGTAGCGCCGCATCGTGTCGACGTCGCCGAGGCGGTTGAACCCCGGTTCGCAGCCTGACAGCCATAGGATGCGGGTGAGGATCCAGTCGCGACCCGGATGCTGCGCGGCGAGTTCGGGCGACCAGACCTCGCCGGTCGGCCGCCGGCCCACAAAGACGGTGTTCGGCGCCGCATCCATCCCGATCTTGGCGCGCACGATGTGGCGGCCGCGCGGCGTGCAGTGGCTGCCGCGCCGCTCGCCGGGACCGTTCCGCGCGGTCGAGACCGCGTAGCTCCGCACTGTCCGGCCGGCGTCGTCGAGCAACACGAGCCGCTGGCCCGGAATCGAGATTCGGATGCTAGGCATCGTCCGCATTGGCGCGGCGCTTGTCCGCAAAGAACCCGGAGAGCAGTGCGCCGCACTCGTCGCCGAGCACACCGCCGCTCACGGTCGCGTGGTGGTTTAGGCGCGGTTCGGCGAAGAGATCGACAACGCTCCCGCATGCGCCCGTCTTCGGGTCGCGCGCGCCGAACACCACGCGCCGGATGCGAGCGTGCAGGATCGCGCCGGCGCACATCGCGCACGGCTCGAGCGTGACGTACAGGTCGCAACCGGGGAGGCGGTAGTTGCCGAGCGTCCGGGCCGCATCGCGGAGCGCGGCGATCTCGGCGTGCCCAGTGGGGTCATGGCGCGAGATCGGGGCATTGAAGCCGCGGCCGACGATCGCACCGTCGGCGACGACCACCGCGCCCACCGGAACTTCGCCCGCGCGCCGCGCCTCCTTCGCCAATGCGAGCGCTGCACGCATGAAGCCGACATCGTCCGGGGACTCGCCGCTCACTTCCATCCGCGCCGCTCGAAACGCGCGTCGACTTCAGTTCCGATCTCGAGGCCGATCGCTTCGCAGGCTTTCCCGAGCTGGTCGCGGAACGCCTGCGCGCCCCCGGCCGCCCAATCTTCGAGTCGGCGCGCCTCCGTCCACCGGTAGAACGAGCGCGAGCGGTAAAGCGGCTCGGCCGGCCGGTCACCGCGGGCACGCACGTCATGGACCTCGTAGGGCTACGCGCATGCGGTCGGCTGCGCCGCGGATGGTGATCCTCTCTCGCGCTCAGTTCCGATAGTCCGGCTCGCGCCGGTCGAGCATGCGCTTGAGGGCGTCGAAGTGATGCTCCCAGTGCGGCTTGCCGCCGTACATCGGTCCGCCGATCGTGCGCATCGTCTGCTCGACGACCGCGGGCGGCAGGGTCTTCAGCTTCTGCCCGGTCCACATCGCGTAGAGCTGCACCTGGGCGACGCGTTCGAGGTAGTAGAGCAGGTCGTACGCCTCCGCCACTGACCGTCCGACGGTGAGCGCGCCGTGGTTCGCCATGAGCATCACCTTCTTGTCGCCGAGCACGCGCGCGAGCCGCTCGCCCTCGGCCGGGTCGAACGCCGGCCCGGTATAGAGCTCGTCGTAGACGGCATGCCTCATCAGGCCGCATTCGGTCTGCCCGATCGGCTTGATCGTCGGATCCTCCAGCCGCGCGAGCGCACTTGCGAAAGGCATGTGGGTGTGCATCACGCACACCGCGTCGGGGATGAGACGATGGATCGGCGCGTGGATGCAGAAGCCCGACTGCTCGGCCTCGCCCTCGCCCTGCAGGACCTTGCCGTCATAGCCGACCTCCAGGAAGGAGCTCGCCATAATCTCGGACCAGTGCAGGCCGAACGGGATCTGGAGATAGCGGCCCGGCTTGCCCGGCACGGTGCAGGTGAGGTGATTGAAGATCCCCTCGCTGAAGTTGTGCGCGAAGGCGAGCCGGTGCGCAGCGGCCAGATCGACCCGCATCCGCCATTCGGCGCTGTCGACCCGGATGTCCTTGGCTTTGCGCGACTTCGGCTGGGATGAGACGAGCTTCATCACGGTCTCCTTCCGAGAATTGCGGGTAATCGTACCGCGATCGCGAGCGTCCATGGTCCTGGATTCCCGGGATACCGAGCAGCGCTGGCTGCCGGAGAAGATCCCGGCAAGCCGGTTCTTACAGCCGGGCGAACGCCTCCAGCCGGGCCTGCTTCAGCAGCACGATGCGCCCGAGCTGCTGCTTGACGATCCCGTCGTGCTCCCACGCCTTCAGGATCTGGGCCACGCATTGGCGCGTGGCCCCGATGAGCCGCGCCAGCGTTTCCTGCGAGAGCCGGAGCTCGATCCTGCGCCCCGCCGCGGTCGGCACCGAATGGTCCGCAGCCAGCATCAAAAGGCGATTGGCCAGGCGTTGAGCCAATGTCTGCACGGAGTACGACTCGATCGCGGCCGGCGGTTTGCGCGAGACGTCGTAGATGGCGCGGTTCACGCCGCGAACCTCGTTCCAGATGCGGATTTTCGCGCCATCTCCGGTTCAATCCCCTCCCTCTCACCTCAGATTCCCCGTGTGCCCCAGCGAGTAGCGGCCCGGCTGCGGCCACACCGTCAGGCCGTGTGGCTCGCGCCCGACTTTGATCTTGTCGACCGCGCCGGTGTCGGTGTTGAACCGGTACACCACGTCGTCGTAACGGCCCGATAGCCAGAGATACTTGCCGTCGGCGCTCACGTTGCCCATATCGGGGCTGCCACCGCCGGGAACGGGCCAGGTCTTGACGACCTTGCCCGAGGCGAAATCGATGACCGACACGCTGCCTTTGCCGTTCGGTTTGCCGCGAATCTCGTTGCCGCCGCGGTTTGCCACGTACAAGCTCTTGCCGTCGCGGCTGGGGTACAGGCCGTGCGCGCCCACTCCGGTGGCGATGAAGCCGATCTGCTGGAAGCTCTCGCCGTCGACCACGTGCACGCCGTCGGCCATCATGTCGGCGACATAGAAGAGCTTGCCGTCGGGCGACGCGCGCACGTCCTGCGGCATGCCTGGCGTGGTGCAGATCTCGCCCCCGATCTGACTCGGGTCGGGCACATACTTGGGCTTCTTGCCGGGCTTGGCGATGAGGGCCAGCACGTCGGGCCGATTGAAGTATTGGCTCAGCTTGAGGGTACCCAAGACCTTGCGGTTCACCAGGTCGATCTTGGTGATGGAGCCGTTGAACTCGCAGGTGAACAGTGCGAACTTGCCGTCGATGGAGAAGTCGGCATGGTTGATGCCGCTGCATCCCGGCGTGGCGATCGAATAGGCGAGCTTTAGGCTGACTGGGTCACGGAAATCCAGCCGCTTGTAGGCCTCGGCCACCACGATCGCGTACTTGCCGTCGGGTGACCAGTACATGTTGTAGGGGTCGTCCACGGGGATCGCCTTGCCCGGCTTCCCCGTGAGCGGGTCGATCGGCGTCAGGCTGCCGTCGGTGCGGCCTTCGGCGTTGTTCCCGACCCACAGCGTGCGCAAGTCCCAGGACGGCACCACGTGCTGCGGATTGATGCCGACCTTGAAGGTGTCGACCACCTTGAGGGTGGCGGGGTCGATCACCGTGACCGTGTTGGCAGTGTGATTGGGCACATATACCCGTTCCAGAGCCCCGGCCACCGCTGGGCTCAAGCGGTTGGCTCCAGCTTCGCTGTACAGGTTGCTGGGATCGGGCACGCTGGGCATGCCGGGTACGGTGACCACCGTGACGGGGGCCGGCGCCGGCGGGCGTGCAGCGGGCACAGTAGGCTGCGCGGCAACCCATAAGGCCGCCGAGGCTAGACCGCCGAAGGCAACAGCCGCGCTAATCACGTGTCGTTTGTGAAGCATGATGATTTCCTGAAAACTGAAACGGGGTTCGAGGCTTATTAAGAATAGGGGCGGTCAGCGCCGCGCAGCGGTGGCGGCGCGGATGGCCGCGACGCTTTGCGCGACGATCAGATCCACGCCCAGCTGTCCGAGTTCCGCGGTCGCGGCCCTGGGGTCGCCTGCCACGCCAACCAGGGCGGCGTCGCGAGCGTCCCGGGGCATTCGATCAGACCTGACCAGCGCCGCATTGATCGCCATCAACAACGAGGTGTCGGCTGCGCCCGCGTGCGTGCCGATCTGAACGTCGCTCAGGCCCTTGGCACGCAGCGCCCTGGCGTAAGGGACTTGTGCAGCTCGGTAGTAGTCCTCGATGAAATGGGCGCGAACCCGTGTGGTTGCCCAGTCGCGATTCAGTCGATCCGCCACGGCTTTGAGCTGGGTCTGATAGTTGCCGCTGTCGCCGATCAGCACCACGTCCAAGAAACCGTGCTGCTTGAAGCTGCGCGCGGCGGCGTCGAGCACACTCTTGAAGGTTTCTTCCGGGATGGAGATGGTGCCGGCATAGCGCATGTGCTCGGTGGGCGGCGAGATACGGCCTTCGGGGACGTAGGCCACCACGGGTGCCACCAACGCGTTTCCCAGTGCAACCGCGATCTTGCCCGCCAACGCCTGCGCGCGCACGTTGTGCTTGCCCAGCGCCATATGAGGGCCGTTCTGCTCGGTGCCGCCCACGGGGATGATGATCGTGGTGCGCCCGGCGTTGAGCGCATCGGCCACTTCGGACGAGGTCAACTCCTCGAGGAACACGCTGTCCGAGGCAGCCCGAAGGGCCGGGCTATGGAGGGTCACCCACAGGGCCAGCAGGATGGGCAGGTGGCGCATTGGGTGACTGGGTATCGCGCGGACCAAGGCCCGTTTACTCCCATTCGATCGTGGCCGGCGGCTTGCTGGAGACGTCGTAGACGACGCGGTTGATGCCCCGAACCTCGTTGATGATGCGGTTCGCGACGCGCGCGAGAAGCTCCTGCGGCAGCGGCGCCACGTGCGCAGTCATGAAATCGGTGGTCTGCACCGCGCGCAGCGCGACGACATGCTCGTAGGTCCGTCCGTCCCCCATCACGCCGACCGAGCGCACCGGCAGGAAAACGGCGAACGCCTGCGCGGTAGTGTCGTACCAGCCCGCAGCGCGGAGCTCGTCGATGAAAATGGCATCGGCTTCGCGCAGCAGGTCGGCGTACTCGCGCTTGACCGCGCCCAGGATGCGCACCCCGAGTCCCGGACCCGGAAACGGGTGCCGAAAAACCATCTCGCGGGGCAGCGCGAGCACCAGTCCCAGCTCGCGCACTTCGTCCTTGAAGAGCTCCCGCAGCGGCTCGAGCAGCTTGAGATGCAGCGTCTCGGGTAGCCCGCCGACATTGTGGTGCGACTTGATCGTGTGCGCCTTCTTGGTCTTCGCGCCGGCGGACTCGATCACGTCCGGATAGATCGTGCCTTGCGCGAGCCACTTGGCGTTCGGGAGGCGCGCCGCCTCCGCCTGGAAGACGTGCACGAACTCGCGGCCGATGATCTTGCGCTTCTCCTCCGGATCCTCGACACCTTCGAGCGCCTGCAGGAACCGCGCCGAGGCGTCGACCATGTCGACCTTCACCCCGAGGTGCCGGGCAAAGGTTTCCATCACCTGCGCGCCCTCGTCCTTCCGGAGCAGGCCCGTGTCGACGAAGATGCACGTGAGCTGGTCGCCGATCGCGCGATGGATCAGCCCCGCCGCCACCGAGGAGTCGACGCCCCCCGAGAGGCCGAGGATCACCTCCTCCTTCCCCACCTGGGTGCGGATGCGCTCCACCGCCTCGGTGATGTAGTCCCCCATGTTCCAGTCGCCGCGGCAGCCGCAGACGTCGTACACGAACCGGCGCAGGATCGCCGCGCCCTGGCGCGTATGCGTCACTTCGGGATGGAACTGCACACCGTAGAACCCACGCGCTTCGTCCGCGATCCCGGCGATGGGGCACGAAGGATTGCTCGCGATCACCTTGAATCCCGCCGGGACGTCGATCACCTTGTCGCCATGGCTCATCCAGACGTCGAGCAGGCCGTGACCCTCGGCGTTGGTGCGATCCTGGATCCCGTCGAGGAGCTTGGAGTGGCCCCGGGCGCGCACCTCGGCGTAACCGAACTCGCGCACCTTCGAGCCTTCCACGCGTCCGCCGAGCTGGGCTGCCATGGTCTGCATGCCGTAGCAGATGCCGAGGACCGGCACGCCCAGATCCCAGACGGCACCGGGCGCGCGCGGCGTCTCGTTCTCGTACACCGATGCCGGACCGCCCGACAGGATCACGCCGCGCGGTTTGAAATCCCGCACGAAAGCCTCGGACACATCGTGCGGGTGCAGCTCGCAATACACGTGCGCCTCGCGCACGCGGCGCGCGATCAACTGCGAGTACTGGGCGCCGAAGTCGAGGATGAGGATCCGCTCGTGCGCCACGGATCACTCGACCTGATAGTTGGGGGATTCCTTGACGATCTGCACGTCGTGGACGTGCGATTCGCGCATGCCGGCGCTCGAGATCTCGACGAACTCGGCCCGGTCGCGCACCTCGTCGATCGTCCCGCATCCGAGATAGCCCATGCTGGCCCGCAGGCCCCCGAGCAACTGGCCGACGACGCCCACCACCGAACCCTTGTAGGGCACGCGGCCTTCGACGCCCTCCGGCACGAGCTTGTCGGCGTGCATTGCGGGATCCTGGAAGTAGCGGTCGGCCGCGCCTTGCTGCATCGCCCCGAGCGAGCCCATACCGCGGTACGCCTTGTAGGAGCGCCCCTGGAACAGCTCGATCTCGCCCGGCGACTCTTCGGTGCCGGCGAAGAGCCCACCGATCATCACGCAGTTCGCGCCGGCCGCCAGCGCCTTCGGAATGTCGCCGGAGTAGCGGATGCCGCCGTCGGCGATGATCGGCACGTTGGTCCCCGCGAGGCCTTCGGCGACGCTCGCGATCGCCGTGACCTGGGGCACACCGACCCCTGCAACGATGCGCGTCGTGCAGATCGAGCCCGGGCCGATCCCCACTTTCACGCCATCGGCGCCGTGATCGACCAGAGCGCGTGCGCCCGCGGCCGTGGCAACGTTCCCGCCCACGACCTCGACGCGCGGAAAGTTGGTCTTGACCCACCGCACGCGATCCAGCACGCCTTGGGCGTGCCCATGCGCGGTATCGACGACGAGCACGTCGACGCCCGCCTCGACGAGGGCTGCGACGCGCTCGTCGGTCCCCTCGCCGACCCCGACCGCTGCGCCGACGCGCAGCTTGCCAAGGTCGTCCTTGCAGGCGTTCGGATGCTCGCTCGACTTGAGGATGTCCTTCACGGTCATCAGGCCGCGCAGCTCGAAGGACTCGTTCACCACCAGCACGCGCTCGAGGCGATGACCGTGCATGAGCGCCTTCGCTTCCTCGAGCGTAGCGCCTTCGCGGACGGTCACCAGCCGCTCGCGCGGGGTCATGATCGCGCGCACCGGCTGGTCGAGTCGCGTCTCGAAACGCAGGTCGCGGTTGGTGACGATGCCGACGACGCGCTTGCCGTCGACCACCGGCAATCCGGAGATGCGGTGCGACTCGGTGAGCGCCTTGACCTCGCGCACGCTCATCTCGGGCGGAACGGTGATCGGGTCGCGCACGACGCCCGACTCGTAGCGCTTGACCTTCAGAACCTCAGCCGCCTGCTGCTTGGGTGACAGGTTCTTGTGCACGATGCCGATACCACCCTCCTGCGCGAGGGCGATCGCGAGGCGCGCCTCGGTGACCGTATCCATGGCCGCCGAGACGATCGGAATGCTTATCGCGATGTTGCGGGTGATGCGGGTGCGCAGCGCGACGTCGCGCGGCAGGATCGTGGAGTGGGCAGGAACCAGCAGGACGTCGTCGAACGTGAGCGCCTTGGTGATGGGTCGCATGGCGGGCAGCAGACGCAAAGACGCATTATACGTGTGCCCCCTGCCCCGGTAAAACGGCCTGCACGGCGTCATCCCGGCGATTGACTGGGGCGATGAAAGCCTTTAAGGTCGATCAACGCTCCTGTCAAGGACAATGTCATGCGCCCGCTCGTCCGCCGCCTGCCCGCGCTCGCGATCGTCGCGCTCCTCGCCGCCCCGGCCGGTGCGCAGCAGTTGTACAAGTACGTCGGCCCGGACGGCCGGATTCAGTACACCGACCGGCCGCCCCCGGGCGCGCAGAACGTGGAAAAGGTCACGAGCTCGCGCGTGAGCACCGTTGGGCCGACGGGCGCGACGGGCGGGGAGGCGGCTAAGGCCGGCGCGCCGAAGACCGCGGCCGATCAGGAGCAGGCCTACCGGCAGCGCCGCGCGGACGCTGAGGAGAAGGCCAAGAAGGACGAGAAGGTCGCGCAGGAGAATCGCGAAACCGAGCAGCGCTGCACCTACCTGCGGCGCGAACTTTCCGGCATGCAATCGGGCGCACGCATCTCCAGGATCAACGAAAAGGGCGAGACAATCTACCTCGAGGACCCGCAGATCCAGTCCGAGATATCGCGCATCCAGCGCGATATCGGCACGACCTGCAAGTAGCTCAAGGCGGGCGGCGCGCGATCCGCGCGCGTCGACGGCGTGCCGCCTTCGGGTCGGCGACGAGCGGCCGCAGGATCTCGACCCGGTCTCCCTCGCGCAACACGTCGTCCAGCGCCACGAGCCGGCCATACACGCCCACGCGGTCGCGGACGAGGTTGATCTGCGGATATTCGCCCAGCACGCCGCTCTGCTCGATCGCTTCGCGAACCGTCCCCCCCTCGGCGAGATCGACCGCGTAGCGGCGCTGTGCCGCGGCCGTCGCGAAGACGACCTCCACCCGCGGCATCACTGCGCGCGCAGGTGCAGCGCGTCCGCGCGGCGCACAAAGGCGTCGACGAACGTGTTGGCGATGTGGTTGAACGCCGGGCCCGCGAGGCGCTCCAGCACCGGACTCGCCAGCTGGTAGGCGAGACCGAACTCGATTCGGCAGCCCGCCTCGCCGAGCTGCACGAACCGCCACTCGCCCTGCAGGTGTCGGAAGGGGCCGCGCACCAGCTGCATGGAGATCCGCTCGCCGTGGCGCAGCGCGTTCGCGGTCGTGAACGTCTGGCGCACGCCGCGGAAATCGACGTGGAGCGTCGCCACGATGCGCTCGGGCTCGCGCAGCGCGATTTCGGCCGCGCTGCACCAGGGCAGAAACTGCGGATAGGACTCGACATCCTCGACGAGCTCGTACATCTCTGCGGCGCCGTACGCCACGAGCGCCTGGCGCGAGACGGTGATCATGCGACGCGGAAACCTCTCGGGAGCACGCCGTTGCGGTGCGACGGATAGAATCGGCGTAGTTTAGCGACAACCCATCATGAGCATCGTCGAGAACAGGAAGGCCTTTCACGACTACTTCGTCGAGGAGCACTACGAGGCGGGACTCGCGCTCGAGGGGTGGGAGGCGAAGGCGATCCGCGCCGGGCGTGCGCAGCTGAAGGAAGCCTACGTCGTCGTGAAGGGCGCCGAGCTCTTCCTCATCGGCGCGCACATTAGCCCTCTTCCTGCCGCCTCGACGCACGTCGAACCGGACCCGACTCGGACCCGAAAGCTCCTCCTCCACGCCGAGGAGATCGCGCGCCTGATGAGCAAGGTCGAGCAGGCCGGCTACGCACTCGTACCCCTGAACCTGCACTATACCAAGGGCCGCATCAAGCTCGAGATCGGACTCGCCAAGGGCAAGAAACAGTACGACAAGCGCGCCTCCGAGAAGGAGCGCGAGTGGAACCGGGAGAAGCAGCGGCTACTGCGGGTGAAGATCTGACCGGTACGGCGCGCGCGAGGGGCGCAGCGCGCGGTCCTCGTTCTCAGCTCGCCTTCGCAAGCTGCAACCAGGTGGCGACGACCGTATCGGGGTTGAGCGAGAGGCTGTCGATACCCTCCTGCATCAGCCACCGCGCGAGGTCGGGGTGATCGGACGGGCCCTGGCCACAGATTCCGACGTACTTTCCCTGTCGCCGGCAGGCCTGGATCGCCATTCGCAGCAGCGCCTTTACCGCCGGATCGCGTTCGTCGAAGCCGCCCGCCACGAGCGCGGAGTCGCGGTCGAGCCCCAGCGTGAGCTGGGTGAGGTCGTTCGAACCGATCGAGAACCCGTCGAAATGCTCCAGAAAGGCGTCGGCGAGCACGGCGTTCGACGGCAGCTCGCACATCATCACGATGCGCAGCCCCTGCTCACCCCGCTTCAGGCCCTGGCTCGCGAGCAGCTCGATCACCCGCCGTGCCTCGTCGAGCGTGCGCACGAACGGCACCATCAGCTCCACATTGGTCAGTCCCATGTCGTTGCGGACCCGGCGCAGCGCCTCGCACTCCAGGGCGAAACACGCCCGGAACGCCGCGGCAATGTAGCGCGATGCGCCGCGGAACCCGAGCATCGGGTTTTCCTCCTCGGGCTCGTAGCGCGCACCGCCGACGAGCTTGCGGTACTCGTTCGACTTGAAGTCGGAGAGCCGCACGATCACCGGTTTCGGCCAGAACGCGGCCGCGATGGTGGCGACCCCCTCGGCGAGCTTCTCCACGAAGAAGGCGCGCGGGCTCGCGTATCCGCGCGCGGCTTCTTCGACCTGCCGCTTCAGCTCGGCGGGCAGGTCCGGGTAGTCGAGCACGGCCTTCGGGTGCACGCCGATCATGTTGTTGATCACGAACTCGAGGCGGGCCAGACCGACTCCGGCGTTCGGCAATGCCGCGTGGTCGAACGCGAGGTGCGGATTGCCGACGTTCATGCTGATCTTCACCGCGATGCGCGGCAGTTCGCCAACTGCCTGCGTCGTGACCTCGACCGGCAGCCGACCGGCGTAGACGTTTCCGGTGTCACCCTCGGCACAGCACACGGTGACCTCGTCGCCGTCGCGCAGCCGCACCGTGGCGTCGCCGCTCCCGACGATCGCAGGAATGCCGAGCTCGCGGGCGATGATCGCGGCGTGGCACGTGCGGCCCCCGCGGTTGGTGACGATGGCAGCCGCCCGCTTCATAACCGGCTCCCAGTTGGGATCGGTTATGTCGGTGACGAGCACGTCCCCGGGCTGCACGCGGGACATCTCCGATGCATCTTTGACCACGCGGACGCGGCCGACGCCGATCTTCTGCCCGATCGCGCGGCCCGACGCGAGCACCGCGGAGGTGGCGGCCAGCCGATACTTCTCCTGGCCCTCCTTCGTCGCCCTGGATTTCACCGTCTCGGGGCGCGCCTGGAGAATGTAGATCTTCCCGTCGAGCCCGTCCTTGCCCCACTCGATGTCCATCGGCCGCCCGTAGTGGCGCTCGATCTCCACGCCGAAGCGCGCGAGCTCCGTCACGTCGGCGTCGTCGATGCAGAAACGGCGGCGGTCGGTCGCGGGAACGTCGATCGTACGCGTGGTCCGCCCGGTGCGCCCGTCGTCGGCGAACACCATCCGGGTGAGCTTGGAGCCGAGCCCGCGCCGGATCACCGCGGCCTTGCCGGCCGCCAGCATCGGTTTGTGCACGTAGAACTCGTCCGGGTTGACGGCGCCCTGCACGATCGTCTCCCCGAGGCCGTAGGAAGCGGTGATGAAGACCACGTCCCGGAAGCCCGATTCGGTGTCGAGGGTGAACATCACGCCGCTCGACGCCAGGTCGCTGCGCACCATGCGCTGCACGCCGGCCGAAAGCGCGACATCCGCGTGCGCGAAGCCCTGGTGCACGCGGTAGGAGATCGCGCGGTCGTTGTAGAGCGAGGCGAACACGTGTCGGATGGCGTCCAGGACGCTCTCCAGACCAGTCACGTTCAGGAAGGACTCCTGCTGCCCCGCGAAGGACGCGTCCGGAAGATCCTCGGCGGTCGCGCTGGAGCGTACGGCGACCGGGAACTCGCCTTCCTTCATCAGCGCGCGGTACTCCGTCGCGACCGCGGCCTCGAGCGCGGCGGGCAACGGGGCCTCGACGATCCAGCGGCGGATCTCGGCCCCGCAGCGGGCGAGCGCTTCAACGTCGTCCGGGTCCAGGTCGGCAAGGCGTGCGTCGATGCGCTTCGCAAGCCCGGTACCCTCGAGAAACTCGCGATAGGCGCCGGCGGTGGTCGCGAAACCGCCCGGAACCCGGATGCCGCGCGCGGCGAGGTGCCCGATCATCTCGCCCAGCGAAGCGTTCTTGCCGCCGACGCGCGCAAGGTCGCTCATCCTCAGGTCTTGGAACCGCACCACGTAATCGCCTGCCCTCATCGCGCACCTGTCCTGTTGCCGCTAGCGGCGAAAGGCGCTAGTTTACCGGCGCCCCTCGTCCACCGCCGCCCTTCGCACATGCCGAAACGCAGCCGCACCGTGTTCTTTGTCTCCGACGGCACCGGCATCACCGCCGAGATGCTCGGGCACAGCCTGCTCACGCAGTTCGAGGGCATCGAATTCGCCCAGGTCGTGGTGCCTTTCGTCGACACTGCGGAAAAGGCCCAGGAGTGCCTGGAACGGATCGAGGACGCCAAGGCCCGCTCCCAGGCGCGGCCGATCGTCTTCTGCACGCTCGTCGACGACTCGGTGCGCACCCTGTTGCGCCGTGCCGATGCACTGGTGCTCGATTTCTTCGAGGGGTTCATCAATCCCCTCGAAGTGGAGTTCAATGTTCGCTCCTCCCACGCTGTGGGCCGGTCGCATAGCGTTGCGCACGACAAGGAGTACCAGGATCGGATCGAGGCGGTCAACTACGCGCTCGCGCACGACGACGGACTGGGCAGCCGCGAGCTCGCCCGCGCCGACGTCATTCTGGTCGGCGTCTCGCGCAGCGGGAAGACGCCGACCTGCCTGTACATGGCCATGCAGTTCGGCATCAAAGCCGCGAACTATCCGCTGACACCCGACGACTTCGAGCGCGCCGAGCTGCCGGGGGCGGTCGCGCCCCATGTCGGCAAGCTGTACGGCCTCACGATCACGCCCGAGCGGCTGAGCGAGATTCGCCAGGAGCGACGGCCCGACAGCCGCTACGCGCGCCTCGAGAACTGCCGCTATGAAATCGAGGAGGCCGAAAAGCTCATGCGCCGGCACGGCATCGAGTGGCTCAACTCGACCACGCGCTCGATCGAGGAGATCGCCACCAAGGTTCTGCAGGCGGTCAAGCTCGAGCGGCGGGCCTACTAGCGTGCTGCTGGCGCACCTGCTCGAACAGGCAGACCGCCGCCGCCGCGGCGACGTTCAGTGACTCGGCGGCACCCGGCATCGGGACGCGCAGGCGCAGGCCCGCCATTCCCGCCAGCTCCGGCGACACGCCGGCACCTTCCGATCCGAAGATCCAGGCGACCGGGCCGCGCAGATCCACCTCGAACAGCGACGCCCCATCCCGGACATCGGTGGTCGCGACCGTGCCTCGGTAGGCGCCAGCGACCTCCGCCAGCGCCATGTGCTCATGGATCGCCAGAGAAAAGTGCGCCCCCTGCCCCGCACGCAGCACCTTCGGGGACCAGGCGAAGACGCAACCCTTCGAGAGGAACAGGTGTTTCACGCCCGCCGCCGCCGCCGTCCGTAGCATCGAGCCCAGGTTCCCAGGGTCCTGGATCCCGTCCAGAAGCAGGCAGGTCTCGGTGCGCCCCGGCGGCGCCGGCGCGGCGGGCGTCCGGATGACCGCCAGAAGGCCCACCGGCTCGACGACCTGCGCGATCGCCGCGAAGAGCCGATCCGGCAGGAGCGCCCGCACGGCAGCGGGTGCCGCGTCGAAGCGCTGGCGGACTTCGGTGCGGGCATAGGCCGACTCGCTCGCCACCACCGCCTCCGCGACGCCGCCGGCGGCACCGTAGGCGGCGACGAGATGGGGTCCGTCGAGGAGCGTAGCGCCCTGCGCGCGGCGCTCGCGCGCCGACGATGCGAGCCGCGCAAGTCGCTTGAACAGCGCGTTGTCGCGCGAGCTGATACGCTTGATCGAGCCTTCGGACATCGCGCGAGCGTTGAAAAAGAGGCGTCGTGGCGCGGGCGCGAGTCTAGCAGAGCGAAGGATGCGGATTGCAATCGTCACACCCTCGGCGGCAAGCACGCGCACCGGAAACAGGCACACCGCGCAACGCTACGCGACGTTTCTCCGCGCCGCGGGGCATCGGGTGCAGGTCGCGTCATCGTGGGATGGCGGCGACTGCGACCTGCTGCTCGCCTTGCACGCGCGCAGGAGCCATGCTTCGATCGCCCGCTTTCACGCGCGCCATCCGGCACGCCCCCTCGTCGTCGTGCTGACTGGGACGGATGTCTATCGCGACGTCCGTAGCGACGCCGCGGCGCGGGAATCGCTCGAGCTCGCGACGCTCCTGATCACGCTCCAGGACCAGGCGGGACGCGAGCTTCAGCACCGATTGCGGGAAAAGGTGCGGGTCGTCTATCAGTCGGCAAGCGTCTCGCGCACGCCGGCGCCCCCACGGCGGCAGTTCCGGGTCTGCGTGATCGGACACCTGCGCGAGGAAAAGGATCCGTTTCGCGCCGCGTTCGCGCTCGCACACCTGTCCCACGAGCGGCCGATCGAGATCCTGCACGCGGGCGACGCGCTCAGCGCGGAGATGGCGGACGAGGCGCGCCGACGGATGCGTGCCGATGCGCGCTATCGGTGGGTGGGCGGAGTACCGCACTCCCGGGCGCTCGACTGGCTCGCGCGCAGCCACCTGCTCGTGGTCAGCTCGCGGATGGAGGGCGGCGCGAACGTGATCTGCGAGGCGAGCCGCGTCCGCGTGCCGGTGGTCGCTTCGCGAGTGCCGGGTAACGTCGGCATGCTGGGTCCGAGCTATCCCGGCTATTACCCGCTCGGCGACGAGCGTGCCCTCGCGCGACTGATCGGCCGGGCCAGCGCCGACTCGCGCTTCTATGCCCGCCTCAAGGCGGGCATGGAAGCACGTCGGCAGCTCTTCGCGCCCGCCGCAGAGCGCCGCGGCCTCCTCGCGGTCGTGCGCGAAGCGAGCGGCCCGGCGGTAGGCTAGCGGTCCGCGTCGTCGAACAGCGCCACCTGCAGCGGCGCGCTTCGCACGAGGAGCATTTCCCTGACCGGCCCAAAGCTTCCTCGATGCACTGCGCAGGGTCCGACGCGGCGGAGCGCCTCGAGATGGTCCGGGGTCGGATAGCCCTTGTGGCGGTCGAAGCCGTAGGCCGGGAAACGCTGGTGCAGGCGCACCATCTCCGCGTCGCGCTCGGTCTTGGCGAGGATCGACGCGGCCGAGATCGCTTTCACGGTGGCATCGCCGCCGACCACCGCTTCGGCTGGAATGCCCACGTGCGGGCAGTGCAGTCCGTCCACGAGCACCCGTTGCGGCGTTAACGCGAGGCTCTCGATTGCGCGCTTCATTGCGAGCAGGCTGGCACGCAGGATGTTCAGGGCATCGATCTCGGCGACCGTCGCCGACGCCACCGCCCACGCGAGCGCGCGGCTGCGGATGCGGACGGCGAGCTCGAGGCGCGCGGATTCGGCAAGGCGCTTCGAGTCGTCGAGGCCGCGGACGGGCCGGCGGGCGTCGAGGATCACCGCCGCGGCGTACACCGGCCCGGCGAGCGGTCCCCTGCCGGCCTCGTCCACGCCGCACACGATGCGACGGCCGGCGGTCATTGCGCGGCCCGGCGGGTCGCGCCGCGCACGAGCGGAAGCAGCGCGTCGGCGGCGCACTCGGCCGAGTCGCGGCGCAGATCGGCGTGCAGGCGCAGGAACCGCTCCTCGATCGACCTCCGGAACGGCGCGTCGACGAGCATGTTGCCCACCGCCTGCGCGAGGTTCTCCGGCGTGGCATCGTGCTGCATGAACTCGGGCACCACCGCCTCGCCGCAGAGGATGTTCGGCAATCCCACGTGGGGCACCCGGATCAGGCGCTTCGCGATCGAATAGGAAAGCGGTGCCACGCGGTAGGCGACCACCATAGCGCGCCGCGTGAGGGCCGCCTCGAGAGTTACAGTTCCGCTCGTCGCGAGCGCCACGTCGCATGCGGCGAGGGCCTCGCGCGAATGACCGAAGAGGAGCGCCATAGGCAGGTCGCGCGCCTTGTGACGATACAGGGCCGCCTCGAACAGGTCGCGCGTCTCGCGCGTCACCAGCGGGACGACGAACCGGACCGAGGGTAGCCGTGCGTGCAGGAGCTTGGCCGCCTCGATGAACATCCCGGACATCATGTCCAGCTCCGACTGCCGGCTGCCGGGCAGCACCGCGACCACTGGCGCGTGCGCGGGCAGGCGCAGCTGCTCGCGCGCCGCCTCCCGGTCGGCGTCCTCGGGAATCTCGTCGGCCAGCGGATGGCCGACGAAGGTGACGTCCAAGCCGGTGCCTCGGTAGAGCGCCTCTTCAAAGGGGAACAGCACGAGAAGATGCGAGACGTGGTCCTTCATGCGGCGGATCCTGCCCCGCCGCCAGGCCCAGACCTGCGGGCTGACGAGGTGAGCGGTGGCCAGCCCCGCCCGCTTCAGCTTGCGCTCCAGTCCGAGGTTGAACTCGGGAGAGTCGATGCCGATGAACAGATCGGCGCGTAGCGCGCGAACCCGCCCAAATACCTCGGCGCGAATCGCGAGCAACTCGCGCAGGTGCCGGACCACTTCCACAAACCCGCGCACGGCCAGCTTTTCCTGGGGAAACCAGGACTCGAACCCGGCCGCGACCATGCGCGGCCCGCCGATGCCGCAGAACTCCCCCTCGGGAAGCCGGCGGCGCAGCGCCTCGATCAGCCGGCCGCCGAGCAGGTCTCCGGACGCCTCGCCCGCGACCAGCGCGATCCGGACCGGTGCGCTCACGTCCGTCCGCTCACCGGACGATGCCACGGGAAGCCGTGCGCAGGAACTCCGCCAGCGCCGCCACCTCGGGGCTCGACGCGGCCTGGAGCGCGAGCGCACTTTGCGCCTGCGCGAGCGTGAACCCGCGCCGATAGACGGTGCGATAGGCCTCGGTCAGCGCCGCGATCGCCGCGGCGGTGAAGCTGCGGCGGCGCAGTCCCTCCACGTTCAACCCGAGCGCTTTCGGAGGGCTCCCGGCGACGGTCACGTACGGCGGCACGTCCTGCCGCAACATCGTGCCCCCGCCAAGCATTACGTGCGCCCCGATCCGAACGAACTGGTGCACGCCGCAGAACCCGCCGAGAATCGCCCAATCGCCGATGTGACAGTGGCCCGCGAGCTGGGTATTGTTGGCGAGGACGGTCTTGTTGCCGATCTGGCAATCGTGCGCAAGGTGCACGTAGGACATGATCCAGTTGTCGTCGCCGACGCGCGTGACCTCGGCGTCCTTGCGGGTGCCGGTGTTGAACGTGCAGTACTCCCGGATCGTGTTGCGGTCACCAATCTCCAGACGCGTCGGCTCGCCCGCGTAGGATCTGTCCTGCGGCGGGCCACCGAGGGCGGTGAACGATCCGATGCGGTTGTCGCGTCCGATCCGGGTGTGCCCTTCGATCACGGTGTGGGGTCCGACCTGCGTCTCCGCGCCGATCTCGACGTGCGGCCCGACGATCGAGTACGCCCCGATCGAGACGCCCGCATCGAGCCGCGCCTCGGGATGGACGATGGCCGTGGGATGGATGGTCGCCATGCCTCCTACGCGTCCCTCAGCGCGCACATCATCGTGGCAACCGCCGCGAGGCGCTCGCCTACCCGTGCCTCGGTAGAGAACTTCCAGATGCCCTTGAGATGCCGGTCGATACGGGCGTGCAGCATGAGCTGGTCACCCGGCATCACCGGGCTCTTGAAGCGCGCGTCGTCGATACCGACGAAGTAGACGACCGAATGCTCGTCGGGCAGGCGCTCGCCCGACTTGAACGCAAGGATGGCGGCAGCCTGGGCCATCGCCTCGATCACCATCACGCCTGGCATCACCGGGTGATGCGGGAAGTGCCCCGGAAAGAACGGTTCGTTGATGGTGACGTTCTTGAGCGCAACGATGCTCTTGCCGGGCTCCATCTCGATCACGCGATCCACGAGCAGGAAGGGATAGCGGTGCGGCAGGTGCTCGAGTACCGCCTTGATATCCATCGCATTCATTCGTCTTGCTCCAGGTGTCGCACGCGCCGGTCGAGCCCGCGCAGCCGTTCGGTCACGCGCGCGAGGCCGCGCAGATGCGCGACGATTCGCCGCCACTCGTGCGCTTCCTCGGCAGGAATGACGCTCAGATAGGTGCCCGGTGTGTGGATCGACTTCGTCACGACGGTGCTGCCGGCGACGACCACTCGGTCAACGATCGTGAGATGGCCACCGATCATCGCGGCTCCGCCGATCATGCAATGGCGTCCGATCGTCGTGCTCCCGGCGATCCCGACGCACCCGGCAATCGCGGTATGCGCCCCGATGCGGCAGTTGTGGCCGATCTGGATCTGATTGTCGAGCTTGACACCGTCCTCGATGATCGTGTCCTCGATCGCGCCTCGATCGATGGTCGTGTTCGCGCCGATCTCCACCTCGTCGCCGATCAGCACGCGCCCGATCTGCGGGATCTTCAGCCAACGGCCCCCTTCGGGCGCATAGCCGAACCCGTCCGCGCCGATGACGGCCCCGGCGTGGACGACGGAGCGCGCCCCGATCTCGCAGTCCGCATAGATCGTCACCCGGGCGTGCAGCCGGCTATCCGGGCCGATGCTCGCGCGCTCACCCACGATGCAGCCAGCGCCGAGCGAAACCTGGACGCCGATGCGCGCACCCGCCTCGATCACGCATCCGGGCCCCACCTGCGCGGTGGGCGCGACCACTGCGTCGGTGGCGACGATCGCCGAGGGGTGTATGCCCGCCCTGACCGGCGCCGGCGGGTTGAGCAACGCCGAGACGCGCGCGAAGTACGCGTACGGATCCTTGCAGACGATGCGGGGCAGCGTGGAGGTGTCGCGATCGTCCATCCCGACGATCACGGCCGACGCTCGCGTGATGGCGAGATCGGGGCGGAATCTCGGGTGCGCCAGGAAGCTGATCGTGCCTGCACCAGCGCCGCGAAGCGTCCCGACTGCGGATATCTCGACCCCGGGGTCGCCGACCAGCTCGCCACCGAGCCGAGCCGCGAGGTCGCCGAGCCTGACCGGGCCGGACCCCATCGCTCCGATCGCTACTTCTTGCCCGGCGAGGTGTCGTCGAGCGCGCGAATCACCTTGTCGGTGATGTCGATGCGCGGGCTCGCGTACACGGCCTCCTGGAGGATGACGTCGTACTTCTCGGCCTCGGCGATCTGGCGCACGACGCGATTGGCGCGCTCGAGGATCCCCGACAGCTCCTCGTTGCGGCGCTGGTTGAGGTCCTCGCGGAACTCGCGCTGCTTGCGCTGGAACTCGCGGTTCATCTCGCCGAAGTCGCGCTCCCGGTTGCGGCGATCCGTCTCCGACATCGTCATGGCGTTCTTCTCGAGCGTCTCCTGCGTCCGCTTGAGCTGCTCGGCAAGCTTCGCGAGCTCCTGCTCGCGCTTGGAGAACTCGCCTTCGATCTTCTTCTGTGCGCGCTGCGCCGGCGCCGCGTCGCGCAGGATTCGGTCCAGGTTGACAAACCCGATCCTGCCTTCCACCTGCGCGGCGCTCGCGCTCGCGAAGCCGAGCAACGCCAGGAAGACCACCAGTTGCAGCTTTCTCACTTTCGTCTCCTGCTGTTTGTTTGCGGCGCCCCGCCTCGCCTCACGCCACATCGATTCGCGTTCAGAACGTCTGGCCGAACACGAACTGGAATTTCTGGATCTGGTCGCCGGGCTGGCTGTTGAGCGGCTGGCCGATGCTCAACTTGAGCGGGCCGAACGGCGAGTTCCAGGAGAACACAAGGCCCGTAGAGTATCGCAACTGGATGTCGGACAGCGTATACGGGTTCTGGTCGAGCCAGACCTGGCCCACGTCGAAGAACACCCCGAGGCGGGCCGAACGGTCCTGCCCGAGGCCGGGGACCGGGAACAGGAGCTCGGCGTTGCCCACCACCTTGCGGCTCCCGCCGAGCACGCCGTTGATGTCCCGCGGACCGAGCGTACTCTGCTGATAGCCCCGCACGCTCGTCGGGCCCCCGGCAAAGAAGGCCTTGTAGAAGGGCAGTTGCTTGTCGTCGTAGCCGGCGCCATATCCGACTTCCCCATTCAAGAACAAGGTGAAGTCGGTCGTCAGCGGGTAATACCAGCCGATCTGGTAGCCCAGCTTGTAGTACCGCAGGTCGAGCACCGGGAGCGTGATCTCCGCGGTCGCCCGCTGCAGGGTCCCGCTCGTCGGCCAGAGCGCGCTGTCGCGGCGGTCCCGAACCCAGGACGTGGTCGTGATCAGCGCCTTCGGGTCGTTGCCGTTCTGCCGTACGAACTCTTGGAAGCGCAGGGGGCTGTTGTCGAACGTCTCGATGTCCGTTTGCTCGAGCGTCAGACCGAAGTTGATACGGTCGAGCTCCGTGATCGGAAAGCCGATGCGCCCACCGATGCCCTTTGACTCGGTGATGTAGTTCCCGATGCCGAGCTGCTGGGCGTCGAAGCGGCGGTCGTAGATGTCGCCCCCAACGCTCAGGCCGTCGACCGTGAAGTACGGATCGGTGTAGGAGAGACCGATGTTGCGGTTCACCTTGCTCGTGTTTGCCGCAATTCCCACCGCGTTGCCCGAGCCAAAGACGTTCTGCTGGTTTGCGGAGGCCTGCAGGACCACGCCGTCGGAACTAGAGAACCCGATCCCGAACAGCAGGTTCCCGGTCGGCTTCTCCTTGACCTTCAGGGTGACGTCTACCTGGTCGGTCGTTCCTGGGACCGGTTCGGTGTCAAGATCCACTTCAGCAAAATAGTTGAGGCGATCGACGCGGCGCTTCGACAGCTGGAGCTTCTGGGCGTCGTAGAAAGCGCCCTCGAGTTGGCGCAGCTCGCGCCGGACCACCTCGTCGCGTGTTTTCGTGTTGCCGACGACGTTTATTCGCCGGACGTACACGCGCCGCCCCGGGTCCACCATGATCGTGAACGCGACCGTGCGATTTTCCTTGTCCACGTCCGGAACCGCGTTGGCGTTCGCGAACGCATACCCTTCGTCGCCGAGGCGCTCGGAGATCTTCTTGGTCGAGTCGGCGAGCTTCTCGCGCGAGAACGGCTCGCCCGGCTTCACCGTGACGAGTCGGGCGAGCTCGGCCTCGGGCAACAGCAGCTGACCGCCGAGTTGCACGTCCCGCACGGTGTACTTCTCGCCCTCCGAAACGTTGATCGTGATGTAGATGTCGCGCTTGTCCGGCGTGATCGAGACTTGCGTGGACTCGATGTTGAAGTCGAGATAGCCGCGATTCTGGTACCAGGAGCGGATCGTCTCGAGATCGCCGGAGAGCTTCTGGCGGGAGTACTGGTCGCTCTTCGTGTACCAGCTCATCCAGCCCGGCGTCTGGAGCGTCATCAGGTCGAGCAGCTGCTTCTCGGTAAACACCCGGTTGCCGACGATGTTGATGCTGCGGATCTTGGCGACCTCGCCCTCGTCGACGGTGAAATTGATCGAGACCCGATTGCGGTCGAGCGGCGTCACGGTCGTGGTTATGGTGACGCCATACCGTCCGCGCGTCAGGTACTGGCGCTTGATCTCCTGTTCGGCCTGATCGATCACCGCCTTGTCGAAGGTGCGCCCTTCGGCGATGCCGTTCTCCCGGAGTGCCTTGCGGACCTGATCCGCGGGAAACTCCTTCATGCCGACAAAGTCGATCTGCGCGATCGCGGGACGCTCGTCCACGACGACGACGAGCACATTGCCCTCGACCTCGATGCGCACGTCGCGGAATAGACTGGTCGCAAAAAGCGCGCGGATGGCTTGCGCGGCCTTCTCGTCGGTCATGGTCTCGCCGACTTTGACTGGCAGGTAGCTGAAGACGGTGCCGGCCTCGACGCGCTGGATGCCTTCGAGCCGGATATCGCGGACGACGAACGGCTCGAACGCGAAGACGCCCCGAGCGAGCAACAGTCCGAACAGCGCCGCGACGAGTCGCGTGTTCATCTAGGGCGTGCGGCTCAGCCCGAAATCAGGCGGTTTATATCGTTATAGAACGCAAACGCCATGAGGAACAGAAGCACCACCAGTCCCGCGCGCTGCCCGAGCTCCATCACGCGCTCCGACACCGGGCTCCCCTTCAGAACCTCGATCGTATAGTACATTAGGTGCCCTCCGTCCAGCAGAGGGATCGGCAGCAGATTCAGGACGCCGAGGCTGATGCTGATGAGGGCGAGAAACGCGAGATAAGGCAGGAGGCCGAGTTGCGCGGACTGCCCGGCGTAATCGGCGATCGTGACCGGTCCGGAGAGGTTGCGCCACGACACCTCACCGACGATCATCTTCCCGAGCATCCGCAGCGAGAACACCGACATCTCCCAGGTCTTGGCCAGCGCACGCTCGAGCGACTCCCCCGGGCCGTACCGCACGTCGACCAGGTACGCGCTCATCGTGCCGGGCTCGACGTACGGGCCGGCGCCGATGCGGCCGATCGTTTCGGCGCCCGAAGGGACAGGCTCCGGCGTCACTTCGATGCGCAATCGCTTCCCGGCCCGGTCGACGTCGAGCGACAACGGCCGCGCGGGACTGCCGCGCACCTTCCCAACCAACGCGTCCCAGGTCGCAATCGTTTGGCCATCGATCGCCAAGACCCGGTCGCGCGCGAGCAACCCCGCCCGCTCCGCAACGCCGCCCGACACCACCTGCCCGATCGTCGGGGGCACTTCCGGCCGATAGAGCCGTAATCCGAGACGCGCCAGCAGATCGCCCTCGACCTCGTCCGCCTTCACTTGCGCGAGGTCCAGCGTCCGCCAGTCCAGCGTCCCGGATGCGCCTTGCACCTCCAGCCGCGCATCCTTGCGATCGAGCGCGAGCTGGAGCACGCGCCAGCGGACCTCCTGCCAACTCGCGACCGGCTCGCCGTTCACCGCCCGGACGGTATCGCCGCGCACGAGGCCGGCGCGCGCCGCCACGGTTCCGGGGTCCGGTGCCGCGATGATCGGTTTCGCCTCCTGCACGCCTCCCATGAAGAGGCCCCAATAGAGCGCGATCGCGAGCAGGAAGTTCGCGACAGGCCCGGCCAGGACGATCGCGAAGCGTCGCCAGACGCCCTGGCGGTTGAAGGCACGGGGCAGATCCTCGGGCGCGACCGGGCCCTCGCGCTCGTCGACCATCTTCACGTAGCCGCCGAGCGGAACCGCCGCGATGATCCACTCGGTCTGGTCGGGGCCGAAGCGGCGCGCTGCGAGCGCGCGCCCGAACCCCACGGAGAACCGCAGCACCTTCACCCCGCACCAGCGCGCGACCAGGTAGTGACCGAGCTCGTGCACGACGATCAGCACGCCGAGGGCCACCACGAACGACACGATCGTATGCAGCAGACTCATGCCAACCTCGCAACCTGTCGCGAGGCCGTGGCTCCGGCAGCGGCCCGGGCGCGGCGATCCGCTTCCAGCACGTCCTCGACGGTCTCCGCCGCGGAAACCGGGACGCGCGCGAGCCCCGCCTCGATCACGTCGGTAATGCGAACGAACGGCAGCTCGCCGCGCAGGAACGCCGCGACCGCGACTTCGTTCGCCGCGTTGAAGATCGCCGGCGCGGTGCCGCCCGCGGCGAGGACGTCGTAGGCGAGGGCAAGCGCGCGGAAGCGCTTGAAGTCCGGCGCCTCGAACGTGAGCGCGCCGAGCCGGCCGAGGTCGAGGGACGGAACGCCTGCGTCGATTCGCTCGGGATACGCGAGCGCCTGAGCGATAGGCGTGCGCATGTCGGGATGCCCGAGCTGGGCGATGACCGAGCCGTCGACGTATTCCACCATCGAGTGGACGACGCTTTGCGGATGCACCACGACCTCGATTCGGGACGGCGGGGCGCCAAAGAGCCAGTGCGCCTCGATGACCTCGAGCGCCTTGTTCATCATCGTGGCCGAGTCGACCGAAATCTTGCGACCCATGTTCCACGTCGGGTGCGCACAGGCCTCGTCGGGCGTAACCGCCGCGAGCTCGGCGAGCGCACGGGTGCGAAACGGCCCGCCGGAGCCGGTGAGGAGGATCCGTCGCACGCCACAGGCTTCGAGCCCCAGCGCGGCGCGCGGCGGCAGGCATTGGAAGATCGCGTTGTGCTCGCTGTCTATCGGCAGCAGCTGTGCGCTCCGCTCCCGCACCGCGCCCATGAAAATCGGGCCGGCCATGACGAGGGCCTCCTTATTCGCGAGGAGGATTTTCTTGCCCGCGCGCGCCGCGGCGAGCGTCGGTGGCAGCCCGGCGGCCCCGACGATCGCCGCCATCACCACGTCAACCTCGGGGTGAGCGGCAGCGGACATCAGCCCGCCTTCGCCGGCCAGCACCTCGGTCGGCACGTTCGCCGCAGCCAAGCGCGCCATGAGCGCGCTCGCGCCCCGCACGTCGCCGAGCACTGCGACGCGCGGCCGATGGGATACGCACAGATCGAAGAGCTCCTTGCTCTGCGTGTTCGCGGTTAGCGCGAACACGCGGAACCGGTCCGGATGCCGCCCGATCACGTCGAGCGTGCTGCGCCCGATCGAGCCGGTGGCGCCAAGAACCGCGACGTTCACAGGGCTGCTCATACCATGCTCACCAGCGCCGCCGCCGGGAGCACCGCCGTGAGCGCGTCGATGCGGTCGAGGACCCCGCCGTGCCCCGGCAGCAGGCTACCGCTGTCCTTGAGACCCGCCTGCCGCTTTAACGCCGACTCGAACAGATCGCCCACCACCGAAAGGAGCGTCAGCGCCGCGCCGAGCAGGAGCATCCACGCGAGGCTCCCGGGTAGATCGCGGATCAGCGCGGGAATGTGGACGGGCAGAAGCAGCATCCACGCGACCGCGAATGCCGCAGTCGCCAACAGCGCCCCGTACAGTCCCTCGCGCGTCTTGCCGGGGCTGATCGCCGGCGCAAGCTTGGTACGGCCAAACCGGTGGCCGGCGAAGTACGCAGCAATGTCCGCAATCCAGACCAGCATCATGAAAACGAGCAGCGTGACCGGCCCGATGTTACGCAGATGCACGAGCGCGAGGAAGGTGGGGATGAGCACCACCCAGCCGACGGCGAGGATAAGCCAGGCCGCAGCCGGCTGCGTACCCCTTCGGGCGAGCCACCAAGGCGCCCCGACCACCCAGAACGCCAGCGCCGCGCCGTAGATCGGAATGAGCACCAGGGCACCGGGCCGACCGCTCGCCAGCCCGAGGGCTGCGGCGAGCCAAAGCCCGACTGCTGCGGTGGCCACGGCATATCCCAACCGAGCCGAACGACCGCCGCGTGCGAACCCGCACCACTCCCACGCGCCTGCGCCCAGCACACCTGCGGCGAGCACGGTCCAGCCGAGTGGGGACGATCCGAACAGCGCTCCGAGGAAGGCCCCCGCGAGAACGACGGCCGTGATAACGCGCTGACGCAGCATCCTGTACAGCGCCGGTTGTTCAAGCGCAACGAATGGCACGCTTCAGCGCTACCGAGTCCGGTCGTCGCGCGATGGTCGCGCGGCTCACGCCCGGCCGCGCGCGCGCCGTGGCGAGCCCTGCGCCGGGACGGCGACCGCGGCCTCATCCGGCGAATCGCCCGGAAGCGCGCTCTGCGGGAGTTGCTCGCTCGTCCGGCCGAAGCGCCGCTCGCGCCGGAGGTACCAGGCAAACGCCGCATCGAGGGCAGCGGCATCGAAATCCGGCCACAGGAGCTCGGTGAAATAGAGCTCCGTGTAAGCGAGCTGCCAGATGAGGAAGTTGCTGATGCGCTGCTCGCCGCCGGTGCGGATGAAGAGGTCCGGCTCGGGCGCATAACTCATCGCGAGGTGTGGCGCGAGATCGGCCTCCGTGTAGCCCCCGACGCGGCCCGGCGTCGCACGCGTCATGGCGTTGACCGCCTGAAGAAGATCCCACCGCCCGCCGTAGTTCGCCGCAATCGTAAGGGTGAGCTTGCGGTTTGCGGCGGTACGCGTCTCGGCGCGCCGGACCAGCCCCTCGATGGTCTCGCCGAAAGGCGCAATGTGGCCGATCACGCGCAGTCGGATCCCGGCCTCGTGGAGCTTCTCGACCTCTTGCTCGAGCGCCATATGAAAGAGCTGCTTCAGGACCGAGACTTCTTCTTCCGGCCGACGCCAGTTCTCCGAGCTGAAAGCGAACACCGTGAGGTACTCGACGCCACGCTCGGCGCACGCACGCACCACCGCGCGCACCGCTTCGACGCCTCGGCGATGACCGGCGACGCGCGGCAGGAACCGCTTCTTCGCCCAGCGCCCGTTGCCATCCATGACGATGGCGACGTGCCGCGGCACGACGCTCGCGTCGGGGATAGCCTGGGTGGAGCTGACGAACATTCGCGTTGGGGTGGCGCAGCCGGACTAGACCTGCATGAGGTCGGCTTCCTTCTGCTGCAGGAGCTTGTCCACTTCGGCCACGTGACGGTCGGTGAGCTTCTGCACCTCGTCCTGGGCACGGCGTTCCTGGTCCTCGGGAATCGCCTTGTTCTTGAGAAGCTCCTTCAGGTGGTGGATTGCGTCACGGCGCAGATTGCGGATCGCGACTTTTGCGTTCTCGCCCTCGTGCCTGACGACCTTGATGAGCTCTTTGCGCCGTTCCTCGGTGAGCGCCGGCATGGGGACGCGCACGAGTTCGCCCTGGGTGGCCGGGTTGAGCCCAAGATCGGAATCCCGAATCGCCTTCTCGACCGCCGACACCATCTTCTTCTCCCACGGCTGCACGCCGATGGTGCGCGAGTCGACCAGCGTAATGTTCGCCACCTGGCTGAGGGGCGTCTCGTTGCCGTAGTAGTCGACCTTGATGTGGTCGAGAATACCGGTGTGCGCACGACCGGTGCGCACCTTGGCGAGGTCCGCCTTCAACGCTTCGACCGACTTCTTCATCTTGTCGTCGGTCGTCTTCCTGATCTGATTGACGTCCATGGGCCTGTCCTCCTACACGTGGACGAGTGTGCCTTCGTCCTCTCCCATCACCACACGCCTGAGCGCCCCGCGCTTGTACAGGCTGAATACGATGATCGGCAGCTTCTGGTCGCGGCAGAGCGCCAGCGCGGTCGCGTCCATCACTCGCAAGTGCTTCGTGATCGCCTCATCGAACGTCACGCGCTGGTAGCGCCGCGCATCCGGGTCGATTTTGGGGTCGGCCGTGTAGACCCCGTCCACCTTCGTCGCCTTGAGCACGACTTCTGCCCCGATCTCGCTGCCCCGCAGCGCGGCGGCAGTGTCGGTGGTGAAGAACGGATTGCCCGTGCCGGCCGCGAAGAC
Source organism: uncultured beta proteobacterium (assembly GCA_963747775.1). Taxonomy (GTDB): domain Bacteria; phylum Pseudomonadota; class Gammaproteobacteria; order Burkholderiales; family SG8-39; genus JAGVSZ01. The sequence goes on along the minus strand of CAVVGT010000003.1, from coordinate 749,110 downwards.
GACGATTTTTCCCTCCTCGAGGTACCGGATGGACTTCGGGCGGATGTACGGCTCGACTACCTGCTCGATGTTGATCGCCGACTGGACTCGCGCGTTGAGTCCCTTCTGCCGCATCACGTCCGCGAGAGCGAGCGCGTTCATGATCGTCGCCAGCATGCCCATGTAATCGGCGGTCGCGCGGTCCATGCCGGCCGCGCCGAGCGCGACCCCGCGGAAGATGTTGCCCCCGCCGATCACGCAGCCGATCTCCACGCCCAGGCTGGCGATGCCGGCCACCTCGTCGACGATCATCTCGATCGTCTGCCGGTTGATGCCGAAGAGGTCCTCCCCCATCAGCGCCTCGCCGGAGAGCTTGAGGAGGATGCGCTTGTATTTCGGCTCGGCCATCGTTTGCGGATCGTGCGCGTCCCCTAGCGCCCCGCCCCGGCCTGCGCCATCACTTCGGCGGCGAAATCGCTGCTCTTCTTCTCAATTCCCTCGCCCACCACGAGAAAGCGATAGCCGCGCAGCTTCGTCTTCTTCTCGGCGAGCGCCTTCTCCACGGTTTGCTTGTCGTTCAGCACGAATGGCTGGCCGAGTAGCGTGATCTCGCTCAGGAACTTCCCGAGCGCGCCTTCGACCATCTTCGCGGCGATCTCGGGCGGCTTGCCCGATTCCTTGGCGCGGGCCTCCTGGACCGCGCGCTCGCGCGCAACCACGTCGGCCGCCACTTCGGCCTTCGACATGAATTGCGGCTTGGCGAACGCGATGTGCATCGCGACGCCCTTGCCCAACTCGTCGTCGCCTTCGTAGTCGACCATTACGCCGATCTTCACCCCGTGCAGGTACTGCACGAGCCTGCCGTCGGTCTGCGTGCGCACGAAACGCCGGATCGCCAGATTCTCGCCGATCTTCTGCACCAGTGCCTGTCGCTTGGTCTCGATGTTCTCACCCCCGATGCTCAGTTTGGCGAGCGTCTCGACATCGGCGGGATTCTCGTTCGCCACCACCTCGGCCAGCCCGCGCGCGAATGCCAGGAAATCGGCGTTCTTCGCCACGAAGTCGGTCTCGCAGTTCACCTCGACCAGCGCGCCGAGCTGGCGGTCGGGCGCGAGATAGGCCCCGATTACGCCTTCCGATGCAACCCGCCCGGCAGCCTTGCTCGCCTTGGCCCCGCTCTTCACGCGCAGCAGATCCTCGGCCTTTGCGAGGTCGCCGCCCACCTCTTCGAGCGCCCGCTTGCACTCCATCATGCCGAGCCCGGTGCGCTCGCGCAGCTCCTTCACCAGGCCCGCGGTGATTTCCGCCATCTTTCGTTACTCCCAGCCTTCAACACCTGAAAAAAAGGGGCTACTCGCCCCTTCCCGATCCGGTCGCGCGGAGCGCCTTCAGCTCCCGCGCCCGTCCGCGTCGTCGACCTCCACGAACTCGTCGGAGCCGGCCGCCACGATCTCGTGTATCGACTGCGACCGCCCTTCGAGGACGGCATCGGCGATCCCGCGCGCATACAGCCGGATCGCCCGGCTGGAGTCGTCGTTGCCGGGGATCACGTGCGCGATGCCCTCCGGCGAGTTGTTCGAGTCGACCACCCCGATCACCGGGACGCCGAGCTTGCGCGCCTCGAACACGGCCCCCTTCTGGTAGCCCACGTCAACGATGAACAAGGCATCGGGGATGCCGTCGAGGGTCTTGATGCCGCCGAGGCCACGCTGCAGCTTGGCGAGCTCGCGCTGAAACTGCAGGCCCTCCTTCTTCGACATGCGCTCCACGCTGCCATCCTCGACCGCCGCCTCCATCTCCTTGAGGCGCTTGATCGATTGCTTGACCGTCTTGAAGTTCGTGAGCATGCCGCCGAGCCAGCGGTAATCCACGAAGGGCATGCTGCAGCGGATCGCCTCCTCGCGGACGATCTCGCGGGCCTGGCGCTTGGTGCCGACGAAGAGGATCGTGCCCTTGCTCCCCGCGAGTTGGCGCGCGAACTTCAGCGCATCGTTGTACATCACCATCGTCTTTTCGAGGTTGATGATGTGGATCTTGTTGCGGTGCCCGAAGATGTAGGGGGCCATCCGCGGGTTCCAGTAGCGGGTTTGATGTCCGAAATGGACGCCCGCTTCCAGCATCTGGCGCATCGTGGTCGACATGCATTCGCTCCGTCTTAGGGTTCCAGGAAGCCTGCCACCCGCAACACTCCGCTTCCGCGGAGCACCCTAAGGGGTGGAGGCCGGTCTGGGGCGCGCCCGCGCGGCGATAGCCGCCAGCGTGCCCGGGTTCCAACCCCGCCACGCGAACGCGCGCGACCTTGAGGCCGAAACAGCCTGTGAGTGTAGCATGAGGGGGTGGACCTGCTCAAGATTCTCCTTGTCAAACAGCAGATTATTCGGCTGCACTGCTCCGACGAAGTGCCCGGCTAGGCGGTTTGCTTCAGACACATCGATCCACTATTCTTCCCGCTTTTTTGGGCACCTCCCCGCGTGGCCGTAGTTCTCAAATCAATCGACGAGATCCAGAAGATGCGGGTCGCCGGCCGGCTTGCATCCGAGGTGCTCGACTACATCGCGCCGCACGTGAAGGCAGGCATCACGACCGCCGCGCTGGACCAACTTTGCCACGAGTACATGGTCGGCGTGCAGGGCACTGTCCCCGCGCCTCTGAACTACGCGCCGCCGGGATATCCGCCATTCCCGAAGTCGATCTGCACCTCGGTGAACCATCAGGTCTGCCACGGCGTGCCCGGCGACAAGGTGTTGAAGAACGGCGACGTAGTGAACATCGACGTCACCGTCATCAAGGAGGGGTATCACGGCGACACCAGCCGGATGTTCTACGTGGGCGAGCCTTCGATTCAGGCGCGACGCCTGTGCGATGTCACCTGCGAGTGCATGTGGCTGGGGATTCTCGCCGTGCGACCGGGCGCCAACCTCGGGGACATCGGGGCCGCCATCCAGCGTCACGCCGAGAGCCACGGCTATAGCGTAGTGCGCGAGTTCTGCGGTCACGGCATCGGTCGCAGGTTCCATGAGGAGCCGCAGGTCCTGCACTACGGCCGAGCCGGTACCGGCCTCGCGCTCGAGCCCGGCATGATCTTCACGGTCGAGCCGATGATCAATGCCGGCCGACCGGCAATCCGCGAGCTCGCGGATGGCTGGACGATCGTGACCAAGGATCACAGCCTCTCGGCGCAGTGGGAGCACACCGTGCTCGTCACCGACAACGGCTTCGAGGTGCTCACGGTCTCGGCGGGCACGCCGCCCATGCCCCAGTCGCTGCTTGCGGCCTGACGGGGCGCATCCAGTGGCCTCCGTGCCGGCTCGCCGCCAGGAGGCGCTCGGCGAGCTGGCGCCCTGCCGCCAGCGACTCGCCCAGGAGCGGGCCCGACTGTGGGTCGAGTACGACGGGGGGCAGGACGCTGGCCGGTATCTCCGCGGACATCGCCGTGCCGTCGATGCGGCGATGCGCGACCTGTGGCGCAGCGCTGCACTGCCCCGGGCGCTTGCGCTCGTGGCCGTCGGCGGGTACGGACGCGGCGAGCTCTATCCGCGCTCAGACGTGGACGTTCTGATCCTCCTACCCGGCCCGCTTGCGGCCGCCGACGAGGAGGCCATCGAGCGTTTCGTCGGGCACTTGTGGGACGTCGGGATCGAACTCGGCCATAGCGTGCGCACGGTCGGCCAGTGCGTCGAGGAGGCCGCGAAGGACATCACGGTTCAGACCGCCTTGCTCGAGGCGCGCTTTCTGGGCGGAAGCCGCGCCTCGTTCAACGAGTTCCGGAAGGTGCTCCGCAGCGAATTCGATCCCCAGGCCTTCTTCAAGGCCAAGCGCCTCGAGCAAGAGCAGCGACACGAGAAGTTCCAGGAGAGTCCCTATAGCCTCGAGCCGAATCTAAAGGAGGCCCCCGGCGGCCTGCGCGACCTGCACGTGATCCTGTGGGTCAGCCGTGCCAGCGGCCTCGGCGCCGACTGGCGCGAGCTCGCGGCGCGGGGGCTCGTGACGCGACAGGAGGCCCTCCAGCTTCGTCGGCACGCCGAGTTCCTCGCCCGGATCCGCATCCGGCTTCACCTCCTTGCCGGTCGTCGAGAGGATCGGATCCTGTTCGACTACCAGACACCGCTCGCCGAGGCGTTCCGGTTCGGCGCGACCGGCGCGAAGCGCCCGAGCGAGTTGTTCATGCAGAAGTACTACCGCACCGCGAAGGCGGTGACGCAGCTGAATACGATCCTGCTCCAGAACCTCGGCGCGGCAATCTTCCCGGCTTCGGCTGCCGCGCCCGTACCGCTCAACGAGCGCTTCCAGGTGGTGCGTGAGCTGCTCGACGCGCGCGACCCGCAGGTCTTCGACCAAGAGCCGCGCGCGATCCTCGAAGGTTTTCTGCTGCTGCAGCAGCACTCCGAACTCAAGGGGATGACCGCACCGACGCTGCGCGCGCTGTGGCGCGCGCGCATGAGGATCGACAGCCGGTTTCGACGCGATCCCTCGAACCGCGCGCTGTTCATCGCCCTGTTGCAGCAGCCGCGCGGGGTCGTGCACGAGCTGCGCCGGATGAATCAGTACTCGATCCTCGGACGCTACCTGCCAGCGTGGGGTCGCATCGTCGGCGCGATGCAGCACGACCTCTTCCACGTCTACACGGTGGACCAGCACATCCTGCAGGTCATCCGCAACGTCCGCCGTTTCACGATGGTCGAGTTCGCGCACGAGTACCCCTTGTGCAGCCGCCTGATCGCCAATTTCGAACGGCACTGGCTGCTGTACGTGGCCGCGATGTTTCACGACATCGCGAAGGGCCGGGGTGGCGACCACTCGCAGCTAGGCATGCTCGACGCCCGGCGTTTCTGTCGCGCGCACGGCCTCGCGCACGACGATAGGCGGCTGGTCGAGTTCCTCGTCCAGCACCATCTCGCGATGTCGTCGGTGGCACAGAAGCGGGACCTTTCGGACCCGGACGTGATCTGCGCCTTCGCGGCGGTCGTGCAGACCGAGCGGCGACTGGTGGCCCTGTACCTCCTTACTGTCGCCGACATCCGCGGCACCAGCCCGAAGGTGTGGAACGCCTGGAAGGGCAAGCTACTGGAGGACCTCTTCCGCCTGACCCGAAGGGTGCTGCGTGGCGACGGCATCGGCTACGACGTTGATGTTCAGACCAAGCAGGCGGAGGCGCTGCGGCTGTTGCGCCTGTACGCCCTCTCCGACCAGGTGGGGGAGCGGCTCTGGAAGGAACTCGACGTCGCCTACTTCCTGCGCCACGACCCGAACGAGATCGCCTGGCAGACCCGCAACCTGCACTTCCGCGTCGATTCCGACCAGCCGGTCGTGAAGGCGCGGCTTTCGCCGATCGGTGAGGGATTGCAGGTCATGATCTATGCTCGGGACCAACCCGAGCTGTTCGCGCGCATCTGCGGCTACTTCGAGTCGATCGGCTACTCGATCGCCGACGCAAAGATCCACACGACTCGTCACGGCTATGCGCTCGACACGTTCCTCGTGCTCGGCGCCGGCTCGTCGCCCCACTACCGCGAGATGATCAGCCTGATCGAGCATGACCTCGCCGAGCGGCTGGTGCGGCGGGCACCGCTCGGCCCCACGTCGCGCGGTCGCGTGTCGCGGCAGCTCAAGCACTTTCCGATCACGCCTGAGGTACACGTCCGCCCCGACGAGAAGGGGCTCTACCATTCGTTGTCGATCACCGCGGGCGATCGACCGGGGTTGCTCTACGCGATTGCGCTCCTCTTCGGCAAGTACCGCCTCGACCTGCACACCGCAAAGATCGTCACGCTCGGCGAGCGCGCCGAGGACGTGTTCCTGGTCAGCGGCGAAGCGTTGAGCAACTCGCGGGTGATGCTGCAGCTCGAACAGGAGCTGCTCGAGGTGCTGCAATAGCGCGCTCAGTCCTCGCCCAGATCCTGTCCGGGGAACAGCGCCTCGATAAACCCGAACTTGGTCAGGTCACGGATGCGGCGCGGATACAGGATGCCGTCAAGATGGTCGACCTCGTGCTGCACGACGCGCGCATGGAAGTCCGCGACCGTCCGGTCGATGGCGGTACCCTTCTCGTCGAATCCCCGGTATCGGAGCTGCCGATGGCGCGGTACCAGCCCGCGCATGCCCGGCACCGATAGACAGCCCTCCCACCCTTCGATCACCTCCTCGCCGATCGGATCGAGCACCGGATTGATCAGGACCGTGTCCGGAACCTCCTCGGCATCGGGATAGCGCGGATTGGCGTGCACGCCGAAGATCACCACGCGCAGGCCGACGCCGATCTGCGGCGCGGCAAGCCCCGCCCCGCTGAGATGCGCCATCGTGTCCCGCATGTCCGCCAGCAGTGCGTGGAGCTCCGGCGTGTCGAACGCCGTAACCGCTTGCGCCCGTTCGAGCAGGATTGGGTCGCCCATGCGCAGTATGGGGCGAATCATTCGAAGGTCACCAGCTGCTCGATCACTCTCCGCGCCCGCGCAATGGTCTGATGGAGCATCTGCTCGATGCCCTCGAGTCGGATTCCAGCGGCGCTTTCGCCCCGGCCCGCGGCGTGGTTGACCACCACCGCGATCGACGCGTATGCCAGATCGATCTCGCGCGCGAGCACCGCCTCGGGCATGCCCGTCATGCCCGACGACCTCCGCGCCGTCGCGCTCGAGCCGATCGATCTCGGCGGCGGTTTCGAGGCGCGGGCCCTGGGTGGCTGCGTAGATCGCGCCATCGAGCACCGCCTCGCCGCAGGCGCGTGCGGCCGCAAGGATCTTCCGTCGCACCGGTTCCGCGTACGGCTGCGTAAAATCGACGTGGGTGACCGGCACGTCGCCACCTTCGAAGAACGTCGAGCGACGCCCCCACGTGTAGTCGATGACCTGATGCGGCACGACCAGCGTACCCGGACCGATGTCGGAGCGGATGCCGCCGACCGAGGCAACCGACACGATCTCGGTCGCCCCTCCTTCGCGCAGCGCCCAGATGTTCGCGCGATAGTTGACCTCGTGCGGCGGGATCGTGTGCCCGTAGCCGTGGCGCGCGAGGAAGATCACCTCGCGATCCCTGAGTCGACCGAAGGTGAGCGCGCCGGAGGGCTCGCCATACGGCGTCCGAACGGCCTTGCGATGGGTCATGCCGAGGCTCGCGAGCTGCGTGAGCCCGCTGCCGCCGATGATTGCGAGCGTCATGGCTTCAAGGCGTACAGGGCCGGCAGATTACGCCACGAGCCGTACGCATCGAGGCCGCAACCGAACACGAAGCGATCGGGGATGCGCATGCCGACGAAGTCCGGTTCGATCGGCTTCGGCCGGCCGGTAAGCTTGTCGGTGAGCACCGCCACCTGACAGGAAGCGGCACCGCGCTCGCACACCTTGGCCTTGATCGCGGCGAGCGTGTCGCCGGCGTCGAGAATGTCGTCCACGACCAGCACTGCGCGGCCTTTCACCGTGTCGCCCGGCTCCACTTTCCATCTGACCTGACGCCCGTCGATGTCGGCGCCATAGCGCGAAGCGTGGACGTAATCGAGGTGCAGCGGGAACCGCAGAAGCGGGAGGAGCTTGCCGCAGAAGAAAAGCGCGCCGTTCATCACACACAGGACCAGCGGGTACGCGTCGCGGAAGCGGGTCGTGATCTCCGCCGCGAGCCGTTCGATGGCCCGATCGACTTCCTCCGCGGAACAGACGAGCTCGGCCTCGTCCAGCATCGTCCAGGCCTGCTCGGCCGTGAGCATCGGGCGCCGGCGCCTCAGTAAGTGAAGGTGACGACGTCGTCGTCCATCGCCTGCGAGATGACGTAGGCGCCGCCCACCGTCTCTTCGATCTCGGGGATCAGCTCCTTGCCCCACAGGTCGAGCGTCGGCGTGCACACCTTGAACTTCACGCCCGCCTCGTGCGCATCCTTGATGAAGTCGTAGACGTTCTTGGGGGAGTCTTCCTTGATCTTGAGCTTCTCGGCGACGCCCTTGATCGCCAGCTCTCCGGCGCGCCCGGTCATGATCACCTCGACCTCGTACTCCATCGCCGCGGCGACCGTCGCCTGGAAGAACGGCGCCCCGAGCTCCGATCCGTTTCGCGGATCGGTGTTCACCATCACGATCATGAGCTTGTCGGCCATATCCCCTCCGGAATATTAGCGATCGCTAACGCGTCGAGTATAGCGGAAGGTCCGCAGTGTGGAGCCCGATTTGGCCTCACCCGCCGCCGGCCGCGAGCCAGGCGCTGAACTCGCCGCCGACCTCGGCGTGCTTGCGGCCGAGCGCCACCGTGGCCTGCAGATAGCCGAGCTTGGAGCCGCAGTCGTAGCGGGTGCCCCTGAAGCGGTAGGCGAGGATCCGTTCCTCGCGCAGCAGCGCCGCGATGGCGTCGGTCAACTGGATCTCGCCGCCGGAGCCCGGGCTTCACCCGCCGCAGGTGGTGGAAGATGCGTGGCGTCAGCAGGTAACGGCCGACCACGGCGAGCGTGGACGGCGCAGCCTCGGGCTCGCGGCTTCTCGACGATGCCGGTGATCGATCGAGCCGGTCGTCGAGCCGGGTCGAGCGCACGATACCGTAGCGCCGCGTCTGCTCGCGCGGCACCTCCTAACGCCAGCACCGAGCACCCTTGGCGCTCGAAGATCTCGCCCATCTGCTGGACGACCGGCGGCTGGCCGTCGATCAGGTCATCGGCGAGGATCACCGCGAACGGCGCATCCCTCACCACCGGTTGCGCGCACAGCACGGCGTGGCCGAGTCCCAGCTGCGCGGCTGGCGCACGTAGATGCAGCTCACGTCGGCGCGGAAGCATGTCGCGCACCAGCTTCAGCAAGTCGTCGTGCCGCGCTCGGCAAGCTCGGCTTCGAGCTCGTCCGCCTTGTCGAAATGGTCCTCGATCGCGCGCTTGTCGCGCCCGGTGACGAAGATCATCTCGGTCATGCCGGCCGCTACCGCCTCCTCCACGGCGTACTGGATCAGCGGCTTGTCGACGACCGGCAGCATCTCCTTGGGACTTGCCTTGGTCGCCGGCAGGAAGCGGGTGCCCATGCCCGCCACCGGAAATACCGCCTTGGTAATCTGCGTATCTTGCCTTCTCCTCCCTTTAGCAGTTTCACCAACTCCTCCTCGTCGAGCACCGCGATACCCAGCGCTCTCGCCTTCGCGAGCTTGTGCCCGCCTCGGTTCCGGCCACGACGTAATCCGTCTTCTTCGATACGGTGCCGCTGACCTTTCCGCCACGCGCCTTCGATCCGCTCCTTCGCCTCCTCGCGTGTCAGGCGCGGCAGCGTTCCCGTCAGCACGAAAGTCTTGCCGGCGAGCGGCCCGCCGGCTGCGGCCTTCGCCTTGCTCTCTTCCCACCGCACGCCGTGGTTGCGCAACGCATCGATCACTTCGCGATTGTGCGGTTCGGCAAAGAAGCGCCCAATGACATCGCCACCACCGGACCGACGTCGGGCACCTCCTGCAACGCCGCTTCGTCCGCCTCCATCACCGGATCGAGTGCGCCGAAGTGCCGGGACAGGTCGCGTGCGGTCGCCTCGCCCACGTTGCGGATGCCGAGGGCGAAGATGAATCGCGCCAGCGTCGTGTTTCTGCGCTCGATTGCAGCGAGCACGTTTGCCGCGGATTTCTTTCCCATGCGCTCCAGGTCCGCGAGCGTCTCCAGAGTCGAGCCGGTAGAGGTCAGCCGGCGTCTCGACGACGCCAGGGTCCACCAGCTGGTCCACCAGTTTATCGCCGAGGCCCTCGATGTCCATGGCGCGACGCGAAGCGAAATGCAGCAGGGCCTGTTTGCGCTGGGCCGGGCAGTGCAGGCCGCCCGTGCAGCGCGCGATTGCCTCGTCCTCGAGGCGCTCGACGCGCGATCCGCAGACCGGGCATGCATCGGGCATCTGGAACGGCCGCGCGCGGCCGGGCGACGCTCCCGGACCACGCTCACGACCTCGGGAATCACGTCTCCCGCGCGCCGCACGATCACGGTGTCGCCGACGCGGACGTCCTTGCGCTGCACCTCGTCCTCGTTGTGCAGCGTCGCGTTGGTAACGGTGACGCCGCCGACGAAAACAGGTGCCAGCCGCGCCACCGGCGTGAGCGCGCCGGTGCGGCCGACCTGCACGTCGATGCCGAGCACCTGGTCGTGGTCTCCTCGGCCGGAAACTTGTGCGCGACCGCGAAGCGCGGCGCGCGCGACACGTAGCCCAGCAGCTCCTGCCGGCGAGATCGTTCACCTTGTAGACCACGCCGTCGATCTCGAATGGCAGCGCCGCGCGCTGTCGCTCGATATCGCGATAGTAGCCGAACAGCCCCGTCAGGCCCTGCACGACGCGGCGCTCCGGCGCACACCGGAAAGCCCAGCGCCGCCAAGTCATCCAGCTGCCGGCTGTGTCTGCGCGTCGAGCAGGCCCCGCGGCATCGCCGAGCCCGTAGGCAAAGAATCGCAGCGGCGCGGCGCGGTGACCCGCGAGTCGAGCTGGCGCAGGCTGCCCGGCGGCAGCATTGCGCGGGTTGGCGAACTCCTTCTCGCCGGCGCGCGCTGCCGTGGTTCAGCCTCGAAGTCGCGCCTGTAGATGAACACCTCGCCGCGCACCTCCAGCAGGCCGGGTGCGGGACCGCCGCTGCAGCCGCAGCGGTATGCGCGCGCACCGTGCGCAGATTGGCCGTGACGTCCTCACCCGTATAGCCGTCGCCCCGGGTCGCGCCCTGGGCGAACAGCCCTCGCTCGTAAGTCAGGCTGATCGCGAGGCCGTCGAACTTGGGCTCGGCCGCGTACTCCACGACCCTGCGTCTCGAGACCTTCGCGCACGCGCCGGTCGAAGGCCTCGACTTCCGCATCGCCGAAAGCATTGTTCGAGCGACAGCATCGGGGTGCGATGGGCGAACCGGGCGAACCCGGCGAGCGGGGTCACGCCTACCCGCTGGGTCGGAGAATCGGCGTCACGAGCGCCGGGTTCTGACCCTCGAGTTCCAGCAGCTCGCGGAACAGCCGGTCGTACTCCGCGTCCGGTAATGTTGGCGCGTCGAGCACGTAGTAGTCGTAATTGGCGCGCTCGATCTCTGCGCGCAGCTTCTTCGCCCGGGCGGCGACCGCGTGGGCACCGCCATCTCAGGAAAACAGTCGCAGTGCAACGGACCGCCGGCTGGCATGCCGTGCTTGTCCATCCTCGCGTGGATCGAGCGAGCTGCTGCGTGATCGCTTCCAGCGCCGCCTCGCTCAGCGGCGTGCGGTTGTCGTCCACCAGCACCCCGCCGAGCGATTGCTCGAGCTCGTGCGCGAAATCGAGGAATCGGCGGAAGGCGGCATCGCTCGGCGGCACGCGCGGGACGTCGAACAACGCCGTGACGCCGCGGGTCTGCAGGGTCTTCACGGTCTCGGCATGGAATGGCATCGGCTCCAGATTCGCGAGCGCGAACTCCTCGATGCCGTCGTTGCCGAAGCGATGGAATCGGCCGTCCTTCCCGACGACGAGCCCGGCGCTCTCGGCGAGCGCGCGGATCTTCGTGCCCGGGAACGTGTGGCTCTCGCTGCCGATCACGCTCAACCCGATCAGCACGTCCACATCGGCGCAGAACCGGTCGAGCGCGCGCGCGCGGGCGAGGGCCCCGGCGAGGTCCGGCAGGTCGGCTTTCGCGCCGAGTGCGCGCGCGACTTCCTGCACTGCGCGGGAAAACGACGCGAGATCTTGCTCGCTCACCGCCCCCGAGCGGTTGGCAAGCTGGAGGCCGGCCCGTATCCGGCGGTACCCAGCCTCCGGATCGATGGGGTACCACTCGCCGCGCGTCTCATCGCTCCCCTCCCACCGCACCGCCTCGACGAGCGCCTCGTCGATCGAGCCACCTGCGTGATACGCGAGGTCCTGCGCGGAGGCCGGCGGCGTGCAGTCAAGCTCGATGATGAAATCCACCGCCGCGTCGAGCTCTGCCGCAGCCGATGGCAACGCTTCGTTCTGGCGCCCCGCGACGGACGCCGCGCCCGCATCGCCCAGCGTGTGCTCGACCCGTTCGATCGCGTCCGCCCCCCGGCCGGCGTCCGGACAGCGGTGTCCTGCGCACCCGCGACGGCATCGGCACGCTCACCGAAAAGGACGTCGTGGTGGCTCGAGGCGAAGGTCGTCTCGGCACGGCGCCTCAGCTTGAACTCCTGCCACTTGTTGTAGGCGATCACGGCCACCACAACGATGACCCCGATCCCGAGCAGGCCGAGCTGAAGGTCGCTCACGCGGGCGCTCGTTACAAGGGGCTGGCCGTCATGCCGCTGCGGCCTCGCTAAGGCGCAACGCCTCCTCGATGTCCACCGCCACCACGCGGGATACGCCTTGCTCCGGCATCGTCACGCCGACGAGCTGCGCCGCGATCTCCATGGTGATCTTGTTGTGGCTGATGAAGAGGAATTGCGTCTGCTCCGACATGTGCTTCACGAGATTGCAGAACCGCTCGGTGTTCGTGTCGTCGAGGGGCGCATCGACCTCGTCGAGCAGGCAGAACGGTGCCGGGTTGAGCTGGAAAAGCGCGAAGATGAGGGAAATCGCGGTGAGGGCCTTCTCCCCGCCCGAGAGCAGGTGAATGGTGGAGTTGCGCTTGCCCGGCGGCTGGGCGCGTACCTCGATGCCCGCGTCCAGGATCTCCTCGCCGGTCATCACGAGCTTCGCTTCGCCGCCGCCGAAGAGCCGCGGAAACAGCTCCCCGAAGTGCCGGTTGGCCTCGTCGAAAGTCTGCTGAAGCATCTCGCGCGTCTCGCGGTCGATGCGGCGAATGGCGTTCTCCAGCGTGTCGAGCGCCTCGCGCAGATCGGCCGCCTGGGCATCGAGGAAGGCCTTGCGCTCGGCCGCGATTCCCAGCTCCTCGAGCGCCGCCATGTTGATCGCGCCGAGGTCGTCCATCGCTTGATGCAAGCGCTGGATCTCCGCCTGCAGCGCGCCCGGCCGGACCTTGTTCGCCTCGAACGCCTGAGCGAGGGCGGCTTCGTCGGCGCCCGCTTCCGCCAGTTGCCCGGCGAATTGCTCGACGCCCAGCCGTGCCGCCTGCTCCTTCAGCCGCAACTCGCCAATCCGGTCGCGCAGCGGCGGGAGCTTCTGCTCGGCAGCGAGTCGCTCTTCGTCGGCCCCGCGCAGGGTCTCCCCGATCTTCTCCAGGCGCCCCCGGGCCGCGGCCAGCTTCTGCTCCCGATCGACGCGGTTCGCGAGGCCGGCCTGAAGCTCCTCCCGCAGCCCCTCGTCGCGCCGGCCGGCAAGCTCGCTCTGCGTGGATGAGCGGTCAGCGAGAGCCTGAGTCAATTGCTCAGATAAAACCTTAATAGATCGCTCTATCTCATTTAATTTACTCAGGCATTCTCGTTCAGCAAACAAGGCTTCTTGGACCTCGCGAGCGGCCGTCTGAATGACCTCTCGCTGCGCGTTCAACGCACTTCCACGCGCCTCGAAGTCGCTCCGCGCCCTGTCGAGCCGTGCGTGGACGGACTCGATCTCGCTCTGGTAGCGACCGATCCGGACCCCCGCCTCCGAACGTGCTCCGGCCTCCACATCACGTTCACGAGCGATCCCCTGGCGCTCGACATCGATCTGCTCCGCCCGCTCGCGTACCCGGGCGATGCTTTCGTTGATGCGGAGCTCCTCGAGTTGCAGCTCGTGCCGGACGCTCTGTCGCTCGGCCTCCTGTCCCTGCAGCACGGCGATCTGGTCGCGACGCAGTGCCAGCGCTCGCTCGGCGGCCGCGTAAACCTCGCGCGCCTCGCCAACCCCGTGCGCCAGCACGTCGAGCTCGGCAGCCAGGGCTTCGATCTCGCGCTGCCGCGCCAGAATCCCCGCGTCGCCCGAATCCGGGCCGTGGAAGCTCACGCCGTAGCGGGTGAACTGATGGCCATCGCGGTTGACCAGTACTGCACCGGGTGGAAGGCCAAGCCGCGTCGTGAGCGATGGCATGCCGTCGTGGGCAAAGCAGCCGGCCAACCAGTCCTCGATCAGCGGCCGAGCGGCCTCATCGGTGCACCGCACCAGTGCAGCCAGCGGCCGAAACGCTGCTTCGGTGACGCGCTGGCCGCTTGCCGTGCTGGGCGTGAACAGGCTCAGTTTCGCGGGGGGTGGATCCTCCAGCAACCGCGCGAGGCGGTTCGGATCGGCGAGCTGGAGCGCGTGCAGTCGCTCGCGCAGCACCGACTCGATCCCCGTTTCCCAGCCCGGCTCGACCGTGATCTTCTGCCAGAGCCGGGGCAGCCCCTGCAACTGGTGCTTGCCGAGCCACTCGTTGATCTCGCCGCCTTCCTCAACCTGCTCTTGGATGCGCCTGAGGGTGGCGAGCCGGCCTTCCCGGGTGTTCGCCTCGCGCTCGATCTCCTGCAGGCGCGCGAGCGCCGCGCCGCGCGCCGCCTCGAGCACCGGCAGGTCCTCCTGCAGCTCGCGGATCCGTCCCGTGGCACCGTCCACTTCGGCCGCGGCCGCGGCGATGCCTTGTGCGATGTCGGAAAGTCGCGCCGGCTCGGGTGCGACGAGCTGTTCGCGCTCGGTGGCCAGTCGCTCCTCGCGCACGCGCAGTTGCTCCAGCATCCGTTCGGCGTGCGCGAGGTGCGTCTGCTCGACCTGCAGCGCCTGCTCGCTGCGCACTGCCGCATCGCGCGCCTCATCGAGTGCGGCCTGCGCAGTCCGGTGCGCCGCCTCGTGTTCGGGCAGCCGCGCCTCTTCGTCCGCGTGCTGCCCTTCCGCCGCAGCAATGCGGGCCGCAGCCTCGGCCCGGCGCTGCTGCCACATCGCCGCGGCCTCGGTCAGCTCCGCGCGCTGGCGCTCCCACTGCTCGATCTGGAGCGCGAGATGAGCGAGTTGCGCGTCCAGGCGTTGCCGCGTTTCCGCCACAAAGCGGAGCTCGGCCTCCAGGCGCGAGACCTCGCTATTGACCTCATAGAGCTCGCCCTGCGCCGCGCTGACGGAGTCGCCCGCGGCGTAGTGCTCGACTCGTGCCGCTTCGACGCGCCGTTCGACCTCTCGCAGCCGGGCGGTTTCAGCCTCCAGCTCGTTCGCCGCGCGCTCCACATCGCGCAACGCGCGCGCCGCCTCGTTCTCGGCGTCGCGCTTGCGCAGCCACCACAGGAGGTTCTGCTTGTGGACAGCCTCAGATTGCAGCGACTTATACTGCCGGGCCAGATCGGCCTGACGCGTCGAGCTTCTCGATCTGCGCTTCCAGCTCCTGGCCGGATGTCGTCCACGCGCGCGAGGTTTTCCCGCGTGTCGTCGAGCCGGTGCTCGGTCTCGCGACGCCGCTCCTTGTACTTCGAGACCCCCGCGGCCTCCTCGAGGAAGACGCGCAGCTCCTCGGGCTTCGCCTCGATCACGCGCGAGATCATGCCCTGCTCGATGATGGCGTAGGCGCGCGGCCCGAGCGCCCGTGCCGAGGAAGATGTCCGCACGTCGCGGCGGCGGACCTGCGTGTTGTTGATGAGTACGGCGACTCTCCGTCGCGCTGCAGCACGCGCCGGATCGAGATCTCCGCGTAGCTCGACCACTGGCCCGCGGCCTTGCCGAGGCTGTTGTCGAACACGAGCTCGACGCTCGCGCGGTTGACCGGCTGGCGCTGCGCCGAGCCGTTGAAGAGCACGTCCTGCATCGTCTCGCCGCGCAGCGCGGCTCGCTGACGTCTCGCCGAGCACCCAGCGCACGGCGTCGATGACGTTGGACTTGCCGCAGCCGTTGGGGCCGACGATGCCTACCAGTTGTCCGGGGACGGGGATGTGGGTGGGTTCTACGAAAGACTTGAATCCTGCGAGATTGATCTGTTTGAGTCGCAATTTCCAACCTGGAGATGCGCGGCGCGAACGCGCCGCATTTCTTGGAGAGATTCCGGAGCTGAATTTCCGGCCGATATAATACCAACTTTGCGTCGCACCCGACATCAGGTTCGAACCACAATGCCAGCGAAACCGCCTCGCTCGCTCGGAACTTTCCCAATCCGGCAGCCGGCGCGGGACTACCGGATTCACATGGAGATCCCGGAATTCACCTGCCTGTGCCCGAAGACCGGCCAGCCGGACTTCGCGACGCTCCTGCTCGACTACGTTCCCGACCGGCAGTGCGTCGAGCTGAAGAGCCTCAAGCTCTACATCTGGTCGTTCCGCGACGAGGGCGCGTTCCACGAGGCGGTGACCAACCGCATTCTCGACGACCTCGCGCGCGCGACGCGCCCGCGCTTCATGCGCCTCACCGCGAAGTTCTACGTCCGCGGCGGGATCTTCACCACCGTCGTGGCCGAGCACGCAAGACAGGGCTGGAAGCCCGCCCCGCCTCGTCGACTTGCCCGCCCGCCGAGCGCGCAAGCGATGCACGCGCTGAGCCGACGCGGCGCGACGACCATGAATCCCGATCTCGATCGGCTCCAGAGCTATCCGTTCCAGAAGCTGCGCCGCGCTTGCTCGACCGGCGTGACGCCGAGCGCCGCGTTCGCGCAGCCCATCCCCCTTTCGATCGGCGAGCCGCGGCACGCGACCCCGGAATTCATCAAGCAGTGCGCTCGCCGAGCAACCTCGGCGGGCTCGCGAGCTATCCGCCGACCGCGGGCACGGCGGCGTTGCGCGAAGCGATCGCGGCCTGGCTGAAGCGGCGCTACGCGCCTCCCCGCGCGTCGATCCCGCGACCCAGGTGCTTCCCGGTCAACGGCAGCCGCGAGGCGCTGTTCGCGATCGCGCAGACGGTGATCGATCGCGACCGCGCGGACGCGGTCGTGGTCTGCCCCAATCCCGTTCTATCAGATCTACGAAGGCGCGGCGCTGCTCGCCGGCGCGACGCCCGACTTCCTCAACAACGTCCCGGTCGAGGGTTACGCGTTCGACTACGAGACCGTGCCGAACGCTGTCTGGCGCGCGCGCACAGCTCGTCTACGTGTGCTCGCCCGCAAATCCGACCGGGCACGTGATGACGCTCGCCGAATGGGAGCGGCTGTTCGAGCTGTCCGACCGCACGGCTTCGTGATCGCCTCCGACGAGTGCTACTCGGAGATCTACTTCGACGAGGCGCGCCCGCCGCTCGGCGCGCTCGAGGCGGCGCAGCGGCTCGGTCGCACCGGCTTCCGGCGCGCTCATCGTGTTCTCGAGCCTGTCCAAGCGCTCGAACGTGCCGGGCATGCGCTCGGGGTTCGTCGCCGGAGACGCGGCAGATCCTCAAGCCGTTCCTGCTCTACCGGACCTACCAGGGCTGCGCGATGAGCCCCCCGGTGCAGGTGGCGAGCGTAGCGGCCTGGAACGACGAGGCGCACGTCGTCGAGAACCGCCGGCTCTACCGCGAGAAATTCGCCGCAGCGCTCGCGATCCTGAGCCGCCGCTCGAGCGCGATGCCGGACGGCGGCTTCTATCTCTGGGTGCGCACCCCGGTCCCCGACACGGAGTTCGCGCGGCGAGCTGTACCGACAATCAGGCTGTGTCGGTCCTGCCCGGCAGCTATCTCGGGCGCGACTCGGGCGGGACGAATCCGGGCCGCAACTACGTGCGCATCGCGCTGGTCGCGCAGTACGACGAATGCATCGAGGGCGTACGGCGCATCGCCGCGTTCGCCCGTTCACTTTGAGAGAACCCATGCAGCAGGCGCTCCAGCAACTCATCGACCAGGCGTGGGAGAACCGCGCGCCGCTTTCCCCGACCTCCGCCGAGCCGCAGATTCGCGAGGCAGTCGACGCCGTGATCGCGCGGCTCGACCGCGGCGAGCTGCGGGTCGCTGAGAAGATCGCCGGCCGGTGGCAGACGCACCAGTGGATCAAGAAGGCGGTGCTGCTCTCGTTCCGGCTGCAGGACAACCACGTGATGCCTGGCGCCTGCACCCAGTACTACGACAAGGTGCCGTCCAAATTCGCCGGCTACACGGCCGCGGACTTCGTCGCAGGCGGCTTTCGCGTGGTGCCGCCGCGCGGTGCGCCCGGCGCGGCGCCTTCGTGGCCCGCAACGTCGTGCTCATGCCTTCCTACGTCAACATCGGTGCCTACGTCGACGAGGGCACGATGGTCGACACCTGGGCCACGGTCGGCTCCTGCGCGCAGATCGGCAAGAACGTGCACCTCTCGGGCGGCGTCGGCATCGGCGGAGTGCTGGAGCCGCTGCAGGCCAATCCCACGATCATCGAGGACAACTGCTTCATCGGCGCGCGCTCCGAGGTCGTGGAGGGCGTCATCGTCGAGGAGAACGCGGTGCTCTCGATGGGGGTGTTCATCGGCGCGAGCACCCGCATCTACAACCGGACCGACCGGCGAAACCCTGTACGGGCGGGTGCCGGCGGGATCGGTAGTCGTTCCCGGTACCCTCCCAGCCCCGGACGGACACTACGCGCTTTCCTGCGCCGTCATCGTCAAGCAGGTCGACGCCAAGACGCGCGCCAAGACGAGCATCAACGAGCTCCTGCGGGGCGACTGACTCTCCCGCGAAAGGCGCCGGAGGACTCCAACGATGGCGATGAAGCGGTTGCTCGAGCTGATGGCCGAGAAGAAGGCCTCGGACATCTTCATCTCCTGCGGCGCGCCGATCCAGATCAAGATCAACGGCGTGACGATGCCGATCAACCAGCAGATCGTCACGCCGGACACGGTCCGCGCACTGATGAAGGAGATTCTCACCGAGCGTCAGCTCGCCGACTTCGAGGAGAACTTCGAGCTCAACACTTCCTATCCGATGCGCGGTCTCGGCAGCTTCCGGATCAGCGCGTTCATGCAGCGCACGACGCCGGCGATCGTGGTGCGGTTCATCCCGGGCGAAATCCCGGCCATCGACGGGCTCGGCCTGCCGCCAGTGCTGAAAGAGATCGTGATGGAGAAGCGCGGCCTGATCCTGATGGTCGGCGCCACCGGCTCGGGCAAGTCCACCTCGCTCGCGGCGATGATCGACCATCGCAACGGGCAGCAGTCCGGCCACATCATCACGATCGAGGATCCGATCGAGTTCCTGTTCAAGCACAAGCGCTCGATCGTCAACCAGCGCGAGCTCGGCATCGACGCCAAGTCCTACCACGTGGCCCTGAAGAACGCGCTGCGGGAGGCGCCCGACGTGATCCTGATCGGCGAAGTCCGCGACCGCGAGACCATGACGATGGCGATTGCCTACGCGCAATCGGGTCACCTCTGCCTCGCGACCCTGCACGCGAACAACAGCTACCACGCGCTGAACCGCATCATCAGCTTTTACCCGCTGGAGAACCGGCCGGCGCTGCTGCAGGATCTCTCCTCCTCGCTGAAGTGCGTCGTCTCCCAGCGCCTCGTTCGCAATCTGAAGGGTGGGCGTTCGGCCAGCGTCGAAGTGATGCTGAACACGCGCCACGTCGCCGATCTGATCGAAAAGGGCGAAATCAACGGGATCAAGGAGGCGATGGACAAGAGCCTCGCACCGGGCTCACAGACCTTCGAGCAGTCGCTGTTCCAGATGTACCGCGACGGCGTCATCTCGCAGGAGGAGGCGCTCGCGAACGCCGACTCGGCCACCAACCTGCTCTGGCTGATGAACAATACCAACCCGACCATCGGTTCGTCCGGCGCCGCGCCCGCCCCGAAACCCGCCCTCCAGCAGGAGGTCGAACAGGCGGCGAGCGGCGCCTCGTTCAGCGAATTCAAGCTGACGCTCGGGGACGAGAAAGCAGCCTGACCGCCTGCCCCGCTCGATGAGCGGGTAAACTCCGCGCCGTCAACGAACGGCGCTCTCCTGCGAACCCCGATGGACGATACCCTCGAACTTGCGCGCGCGCTGATCGCGCGCCGCTCCGTGACGCCGGAGGATGCCGGCTGCCAGTCCCTGCTCGGCGAGCGACTGACGCGCCTCGGCTTTGCTCTGGAGCCGCTGAAGAGCAACGGGGTCACGAACCTCTGGGCCCGGCGCGGGACTGGCGCGCCGGTCGTCTGCTTCGCCGGACACACCGACGTCGTGCCGACCGGTCCGCTCGGTCAATGGCTGTCCGATCCGTTCGCCCCGACCGAGCGCGACGGGCAGCTGTACGGGCGGGGCGCCGCGGACATGAAGACGTCCCTCGCGGCCTTCGTGACCGCCATCGAGGGGTTTCTCGCCAGCCACCCGGCGTCGCGCGGCTCGATCGCGCTGCTGATCACCTCTGACGAGGAAGGCGTTGCGACCGACGGCACGGTGAAGGTGGTTGACCGGCTCGAGGCGCGCGGAGAGCGCATCGACTACTGCATCGTGGGCGAACCGACCTGCGTCGATCGGCTGGGCGACACGGTCAAGAACGGCCGCCGCGGGTCCCTCGGCGGAAGGCTGATCGTGAAAGGCCTGCAGGGGCACGTCGCCTACCCGCAGCTGGGGCGGAACCCGATTCATCTCTTCGCACCCGCGCTCGCGGAGCTTACGGGCATTGAATGGGACCGTGGCAACGAGTACTTCCCCCCCACTACGCTACAGGTGTCGAACATTCACGCGGGCACCGGCGCAGCGAACGTGATTCCGGGCGAACTGGAAGTCGTGTTCAACTTTCGTTTCTCGACCGCCAGCACCGCGGAGAGCCTCGCGGTGCGCGTGCGCGAGATCCTCGATCGG
Organism: uncultured beta proteobacterium; assembly: GCA_963747775.1. Classification (GTDB taxonomy): domain Bacteria; phylum Pseudomonadota; class Gammaproteobacteria; order Burkholderiales; family SG8-39; genus JAGVSZ01. The sequence goes on along the minus strand of CAVVGT010000003.1, from coordinate 728,707 downwards.
CATCGGCTCGACTACGAGCTCGAGTGGTCGCTCTCCGGCAACCCGTTCCTCACGCCGCGGGGCATGCTGGTCAACACGATGGTGACGGCGATTCGCGAAGTCACCGGCGTGGAGCCGGCGGTTTCGACCACCGGCGGGACCTCCGACGGGCGGTTCATCACGCGCATCTGCTCGCAGCTCGTCGAGTTCGGCCCGGTGAACATGTCGATCCACAGGCTGAACGAGCACGTCGCGCTCGACGCCATCGAGCCGCTGCGGGCGGTCTACCAGCGCGTGCTCGAAAAGCTGCTCGCTTGAAGGCGGTCTCCAACCCGTCAAACGTCGACGACTGGTGGCGCGAGGTTGCGCGAAGATTCAACCGCGCAAAGCTCGTGTTTGGTCATGGCACCTCCAATGCGCGGGACGAGGCCGCGTGGCTCCTCTGCCACGCGCTCCACGTCCCGTTTGCCGAACTGTCGGGTGCGCTCGATCGAGCTGTCGGCACCACCGCCGCACGACGCATCGATGCGCTCGTCAGGCGCCGCATTGCCACCCGCGCCCCGCTGGCCTACCTGCTACGCGAGGCATGGCTGCAGGACCGGCGTTTCTACGTCGACCGGCGTGTGATCGTGCCGCGGTCGCATATCGCGGAGTTGCTGCCGGCTGGCCTCGCCCCCTGGTTGGCAAGCGCACCGCGACGGATCCTGGATCTCTGCACCGGGTCGGGAAGTCTTGCGATCCTCGCGGCCCTGGCCTTCCCGCGCGCTCGCGTCGATGCGTCGGACACTTCGGCGGCCGCGCTCGCGGTCGCGCGCAAGAACGTCTTGGCCTACCGCCTCGGGCGGCGTGTGCGGCTCGTGCGCTCGGATTTGTTCGCCGCACTCGGGCGAACGCGCTACGACCTCATCCTGTGCAATCCGCCGTACGTGTCCGATCGGGACATGCGCCGGCTGCCGCAGGAGTATCGGCACGAGCCCACCCTCGCACTGGCGAGCGGGCACGACGGCCTGGACTTCGTGAGGAGGCTGCTCGCGGAAGTACGCGACCGGCTCACAGACAACGGCGTGGTGGTGGTGGAAATCGGCGACCGGCGCCGCGTCGTCGCGCGCGCGTTTCCGCGCATGGGGCTTACGTGGCTGACGACCGCCGGCGGGACCGGGCTGGTCTTTCTCGCGACCGCAGCCGATCTCCCGAAATGCGCTGCGGTGCAGGCGCGCCACCGCAGAGGAGGCGCTTGAGTTTGGGGTGGCTAGTGGGTATCGAACCCACGACCCTTGGAATCACAATCCAATGCTCTACCCCTGAGCTATAGCCACCGTCGTTCGGAGTGACCAGGAAGTGGCGCGCCCGACAGGACTCGAACCTGTAACCGCCGGCTTAGAAGGCCGATGCTCTATCCGGTTGAGCTACGGGCACCTGACCGGACCTGACGTACGCAATCGCAACCTGGTCGGGGTGGAGAGATTCGAACTCCCGACATCTTGCTCCCAAAGCAAGCGCGCTACCAGGCTGCGCCACACCCCGAAAGGTGCGGAATTCTACGCGTGCCAGCGCGGGACGGTCAAACCGCCGCCGCAGGCGCGCCGCGCGGAGATTATTTGCCTTGCCGGGCCCTCCTGCTTCTGGTATCAAGCGCATTCTTTCCGGAGCGCCCTAGGGGGTAGTCCGAATGCCGGTCGAAACCCTGCGCAAGCAGTTCCCGCCCTACGTGCCGAAGAAGGGCGAGACGTACATGAACGTGCGCCAGCGCGCGCATTTCCGGGAGATGCTCGGCGCGTTGCGCGAGGAACTGTCCGCCGACATCGAGCGCACCGTGCACCAGATGCAGGACGACCAGACCGTCTTCGCCGATCCGAACGACCGCGCGAGCCAGGAATCGGACATGGCGCTCGAGCTCCGCAACCGCGATCGCGAGCGCAAGCTGATCAAGAAGATCGACGAGACCATCGGCCGCATCGACGCGGAGGACTACGGCTACTGCGAGAGCTGCGGTGCAGAGATCGGCCTGAAGCGCCTCGAGGCCCGTCCGACGGCGACGCTCTGCATCGACTGCAAGACGCTGGACGAGATGCGGGAGCGGCAGGTCGCGAAGTAGCGCCTGCCGTCCCTCAAAGCAACAAGGGGCGCCGCGCGGCGCCCCTTTCTTGCTTCTGCAACGCCCCGCCTACTGCGAGGTCTCCGCGGCGCTCTTCTCCTGCTCGGCCACCGCCTTCATCGACAGGCGCACGCGCCCCTTCTCGTCGGCCTCGAGCACCTTCACCTTCACCTGCTGGCCTTCCTTGAGGTGGTCGGCCACGCTCGCGACGCGCTGCTGGCTGATCTGCGAGATGTGCAGGAGCCCGTCCTTGCCGGGCAGCAGGCTCACGATCGCGCCGAAGTCGAGCAGGCGCAGCACGGTACCGTTGTAGATCTTGCCGATCTCCACTTCCGCGACGATCTCCTCGATCTTCTTCTTCGCCGCCTCGCCGCCCTCCATGCTGATGCAGGCGATGCTGATGGTGCCGTCGTCGCCGATCTCGATCGTCGTGCCGGTCTCCTCCTGGATGCCGCGGATCACAACACCGCCCTTGCCGATGACGTCGCGGATCTTCTCGGGGTTGATCTTGAGCTTGATGATGCGCGGCGCGAAGCTCGAGATCTCCTCGCGCGAGCCGCCCAGCGACTGTTTCATGATGCCCAGAATGTGCAGGCGTCCCTCGCGCGCCTGCGAGAGCGCGACCTGCATGATCTCCTTGGTGATCCCCTCGATCTTGATGTCCATCTGCAGGGCGGTCACCCCGCGCTCGGTGCCGGCTACCTTGAAGTCCATGTCGCCCAGATGATCCTCGTCACCGAGGATGTCCGTGAGCACCGCGAACCGGTTGCCGTCCTTGATCAGCCCCATCGCGATGCCCGCGACGTGCGCCTTGAGCGGGACACCCGCATCCATCAGCGCCAGGCTCCCGCCGCACACGCTTGCCATCGACGAGGAGCCGTTCGACTCGGTGACCTCGGAAACCACGCGGATCGAGTACGCAAACTCCTCCTGCGCCGGCAACATCGCGACCAGCGCGCGCTTCGCGAGGCGGCCGTGCCCGATCTCGCGTCGTTTCGGGGCGCCCATGCGGCCGGTCTCGCCGGTCGCGTACGGCGGCATGTTGTAGTGGAGCATGAAGCGCTCCTTGTACTCCCCCTGGATCGCGTCGATGATCTGCTCGTCGCGGCCAGTGCCGAGGGTGGCCACCACCAGTGCCTGGGTCTCGCCGCGTGTGAACAGCGCCGAGCCGTGCGTACGCGGGAGTACCCCGACCCGAATCGAGATCGGACGCACCGTGCGAGTGTCGCGCCCGTCGATGCGCGCCTCACCGTCGAGAATCTGATTGCGGACGATCTTCGCCTCGATGTTGAAGAGCAGATCCTTGACGTGGTTCGACTCGGGCGGATTCTCGCTTGCGGCAAGGGTCTCGAGCGTATGTTTGCGAATCGCTTCCAGGCGCGCGTTCCGCGCCTGCTTCTGCTTGATCCCGAACGCGGCGCGGAGATCGGCTTCGGCGAGCTCCGCGACCCGCGTCACGAGCGTCGCTTCCGCGGTCGGCGGCTGCCAGTCCCAAGCCGGCTTGCCGGCCTCGTCGGCGAGCTCGTTGATCGCGCTGACCGCCTTCTGCATCTGCTGGTGGCCGAACACCACCGCACCGAGCATGATGTCCTCGGGCAACTCCTGCGCCTCCGACTCCACCATCAGGACCGCGTGCTCGGTGCCCGCCACGACCAGGTTGAGCTTGCTCGACTTCAGTTGCGTCGCGGTCGGGCTAAGGACGTACTCGCCGTCGATATAGGCCACTCGCGCCGCACCGATCGGCCCGTTGAACGGCAGGCCGGAGATTGCGAGCGCCGCCGAGACCCCGAGCATCGCCGGGATGTCGGGATCGATCTCGGGATTGCAGGACAGCACGGTCGCTACGACCTGCACCTCGTGATAGAAGCCCTCGGGGAACAGCGGCCGGATCGGCCGGTCGATGAGGCGCGAGGTCAGGACGTCCTTCTCCGACGGCCGCGCTTCGCGCTTGAAGAACCCGCCCGGAATCTTGCCCGCGGCGTAGTACTTCTCGCCGTAGTCGACGGTGAGCGGAAGAAAATCCACCCCCGCTCGCGGCTGCTTGGAGCCGACAACCGAGCAGAGCACGACACTGTCTTCCATGTTCACGAGCACCGCTCCGCTCGCTTGGCGCGCGATCTCGCCGGTTTCCAGCGTCACCTGATGCGCGCCGTATGTGAAGGTCTTCTTGACGGGGTTCAAATCCATCTCCTTTCCTGCTCAGCGGCCGCGCGGCCGGCGGCGCGCGCTTAAATGCGCGCATGTACCGGGGCGGCGGAAGACGCCAGGACGATGAAAAGCAGAACGCCCACCGGGGTGGACCGCGTGGGCGTCGGGGAAGTTACTTGCGGAGACCAAGCTGCTCGATCAGTTTGCGATAGTTGTCGGAGTCGGTCCGCTTGAGGTAGTCCAGCATCTTGCGCCGCTGGCTCACCATCTTCAGCAGCCCGCGCCGCGAGTGATGGTCCTTGACGTGGGCCTTGAAGTGGTCGGTCAGGCCGTTGATGCGGGACGTGAGGAGCGCGATCTGCACCTCCGGCGAGCCGGTATCGCCCGTCTTGCGCTGGTGATGCTCGACGATCTTCGCCTTTTCGGCGGTGGTTACAGCCATGCATTCTCTCCCAGAAAACGTGAGATTTTAGCCCGGAATCAAGGACGCTCACAAGCCTTGGCATTCTGCCGGACAAGGCGCCGGGGCCGCACGACGCGGTCTGCGCCGCAGTCCCCGACCCCGAGGAGCGTCCCTGCCGGACCGTAGATCCGCAGCGGTCCGGACGGGGGCCCGGCGGGCGCGGTCACCGGCTGACCGTGGGCGAAACGTTCCGCGGCGCCGGAATCCAGGGTGACCGGGGGCAAGTGCGCGAGCAGCCGGTCCACAGGCAGTAGCAGGCGCAGCCGCTCCGCCTCCTCCGCGCGCTCGAGATCGACGAGCGCGTAGGCATCGGCGAGCCGGAAGGGACCCGCCTCGGTGCGCACGAGCGCCCCCAGGTGCGCGCCGCAGCCCAGGACCGCGCCGATGTCCTCCGCCAGAGTCCTGATGTAGGTGCCTTTGCTGCAATGGACATCGAGCTCGATGCGCGTTCCCGAAAACGCCTCGAGGCGAAGCTCGTGAATTGTCACGCTCCGCAGTTCCCGCTCTACGGTCTCGCCCGCGCGCGCGTAGGCGTACAGGGGCCGTCCCGCACGCTTGAGCGCGGAGAACATGGGCGGCGTCTGCTCGATGCGCCCGACGAAGCGGCGCAGGACCGCCTCGATGCCATCGCGCTCCACGGCGACCGGATGGCGCTCGATCACCTCCCCCTCGGCGTCGCCGGTCGACGTGCGCGCGCCGAGTGCGATCGTCGCCCGATACCGCTTGTCCGCCGCGAGCATCTCGGCCCCGAACTTGGTCGCCTCGCCGAACAGGACCGGCAGCAGGCCGGTGGCGAGCGGGTCGAGCGTACCCGAGTGTCCGGCGCGCTCGGCGCGGTACAGGCGACGGACCCGTTGCAGCGCCGCGTTCGAGGTCAGGCCGAGGGGCTTGTCGAAGAGCAGCACGCCGTCGACGCGGCGCCACTCGATTCTCGGCGCGCTGGCTCTCGACACGCCCCTCGGCCCGGTCACCGCGCCCCGCGGTCAGCGCGTCCGGGCGCCCCGGCGGCGGGGCTTGCCGCGCGCGGCGTCCGACGCGACGGCGTCCTCGATGAGATGCGTGAGGCGGATGCCCGATTCGACCGATTCGTCGTAGACGAAATGCAGCTCGGGGGTGTTGTGTATCTTCAGGCGCGCGCCGAGCATCGTGCGCAGGAAGCCGCTCGCACGCTTGAGTCCCGCGCGGACCTCGTCGCGCTGCGTCACCTCGGCGAGCGAAGTGAAGAACACCTTGGCGTGCGCGAAGTCAGGAGAGACTTCGACGCCGGTCAGCGTGATCATCCCGACACGCGGATCCTTCAGTTCGGAGCGCAGGATCTCCGACAGCTCGCGCTGAATCTGGTCGGCTACGCGGCGCAGCCGCTGCGGGTTGGCCATGGCCGATCGACTCGAGTGGGCGCGCTCTAGAGCGTGCGCGCGACTTCCTGGACCTCGTAGACCTCGAGCTGGTCGCCGACGTTGATGTCGTTGAAGCTGCGCACCGAAAGGCCACACTCGAAGCCCGCCTTCACCTCGCGCACGTCGTCCTTGAAGCGCTTCAGCGAGTCGAGCTCGCCGTCGTGGATCACGACGTTGTCGCGCAGCACGCGGACCTTGGCGGCGCGTCGGATCAGGCCTTCGGTGACGTAGCAGCCTGCGACCGTGCCCACCTTCGAGATGCGGAACACCTGCCGCACCTCGACCAGCCCGAGGACGTTTTCCTTCTTCTCGGGCGCGAGCATGCCCCCGAGCGCCGCCTTCACCTCGTCGACGGCGTCGTAGATGATGTTGTAGTAGCGGATGTCGATGCCCGAGTTCTCGGCGAGCTTGCGCGCGGCCGCGTCGGCGCGGGTGTTGAAGCCGATGATCACCGCCTTCGACGCGAGCGCGAGGTTGACGTCCGACTCGGTGATGGCGCCGACGCCGGAGTGCACGACGTTGACTCTCACTTCTTCATGCGAGAGCCGTGACAATGCATGCGCGAGCGCCTCCTGCGAGCCCTGCACGTCGGCCTTGAGGACGATCGGGAGGACCTTCAACTCGTCCTCCTTCATCTGCTCGAACATGTTCTCGAGCTTTGCCGCCTGCTTCTTCGCGAGCTTCACGTCGCGGAACTTGCCCTGGCGGAACAGGGCGATCTCGCGCGCCTTGCGCTCGTCGCCCAGGACAATCATCTCGTCGCCCGCGTTCGGCACGTCGGCGAGGCCCTGCAGCTCGACCGGGATCGAGGGCCCTGCCTCGTTCACCGGCCGGCCGTTCTCGTCCAGCATCGCGCGCACGCGGCCGAACACCGCCCCCGCCAGCACGACGTCGCCGCGCTTCAGGGTTCCCGACTGGACCAGCACCGTCGCGACCGGGCCCTTACCCCGATCGAGGCGCGCCTCGACGACCGTGCCCTTGGCCGGCGCATCCACCGGCGATTTCAGCTCCAGCACCTCGGCCTGCAGGAGCACGTTCTCGAGAAGGCTGTCCACGCCCTCGCCGGTGCGCGCCGACACCGGAACGAACGGCGATTCACCGCCGTACTCCTCCGGCAGGACCGCCTGCGCGACCAGCTCCTGCTTGACGCGGTCGGGGTTCGCCTCGGGCTTGTCGATCTTGTTGATCGCGACGATGAGCGGGACGTTCGCAGCCTTCGCGTGATGGATCGCCTCGATCGTCTGCGGCATCACGCCGTCGTCGGCGGCGACGACCAGGATCACGAGATCGGTGACCTTCGCGCCGCGCGCGCGCATCGAAGTGAATGCCTCGTGGCCCGGGGTGTCGAGGAACGTGATGACCCCGCGCGGGGTGGACACGTGGTACGCGCCGATGTGCTGCGTGATGCCGCCCGCCTCGCCCGCGGCGACCTTGGTGCGGCGGATGTAGTCGAGCAGCGAGGTCTTCCCGTGGTCGACGTGACCCATCACGGTGACCACCGGCGCGCGCGGCTTCAGCTCGGCTTCGTGGTGCTCGACCGTGTCCACGATGTACGCCTCAGGGTCGTCGATCTTGGCGGCGATCGCCTTGTGCCCCAGCTCTTCGACGACGATCATTGCCGTCTCCTGGTCGAGCACCTGGTTGATCGTGACCATCTGCCCGAGCTTCATCAGGGACTTGATGACCTCGGCCGCCTTCACCGACATCTTGTGCGCGAGGTCCCCGACGGTGATGGTCTCCGGGACGTGGATCTCGCGGACGGTCGGCTCGGCCGGCGCGGCGAAGCCCTTCGGCGCCTCCTCGGCGTGCCGGTGCCGGCCGCCGCCCTTGGGCTGGTGCCACCCGCTCGCGCCGGCGACGTCGCCGCGAGTCTTGATCGTGCGCTTCTTCGCCGCCTCGTCCTTCCAGACGGTGACCTGCGGCTTCTTCGCCTTCTTCTCCGCGCCCTCGGCGATCTTGACCTTGTGCAGCGTCGTGTCGGCCGGAGCGGCCGGCTGCGCGGCAGCCTTCGCCGCTTCTTCCGCCGCGCGCTGCTCGGCCTCCCGCACCTCGGCCATGCGGCGCTCGTGCTCCTGCTTCTCGGCGAGCTCGGCGGCCTGGCGCGTCGCGAGCTCGGCGTCGCGCCGCTGCTCCTGCTCGCGCAGCTCCGCTTCCCGCGCGTCGACCGGCGCTGCCGCCGGGATCGGCGCGGGGGGCGCCGCGGGCGTCTCCGGCATCGGCGCCGCTTCGCCCGCCTCGCGCTTGACGAACACCCGCTTCTTGCGCACCTCGACCTGGATGGTGCGCGATTTGCCGGATGCATCCGCCTTCTTGATCTCGCTCGTTTGCTTGCGAGTCAGAGTGATCTTGTTCTTCGCGTCGGTCGCACCATGCGCCTTGCGCAGGTACTCGAGCAGCTTGGTCTTGTCCTGTTCGGTGAGCGTATCGTCGGCGAGGCGCTTCTCGACCCCGGCCGCCTTCAGCTGCTCGATCAGCACCGCCGGCTGAACCTTCAGCTCCCCGGCGAATTGCGCAACGCTCGTCATCGCCATCGGCTACCTCACTCCCCGCCTTCGAACCAGTGGGCGCGGGCCTTCATGATCAGCTCGCGCGCGCGCGTCTCGTCGACTCCGCCCAGCTCGACCAGCTCGTCGACCGCGAGGTCGGCCAGGTCGTCGCGCGTCTTCACGCCGCCGGAAGCAAGCTTCGCCGCGAGCTTCGTGTCCATGCCCTCGAGCGCGAGCAGATCCTGCTCGACGCCCTCGATCGACTCCTCGCTCTTGATCTCCTCGACGAGCAACGTGTCCTTCGCGCGGCTGCGCAGCTCGTTCACCGTCGCCTCGTCCAGGCCCTCGATCTCGAGCATCTCGTTGATCGGAACGTAGGCGACTTCCTCGAGCGTCGAGAAGCCTTCCTGGATGAGCAGGTTCGCCAGGTCCTCGTCGACATCGAGCTTCTCCACGAACAGCGCACGCACCGATGAGGACTCCTCGTCGGACTTGCGCTGCGACTCTTCCTGGCTCATGAGATTGATCTGCCAGCCGGTCAGCTCGGAGGCGAGCCGCACGTTCTGCCCGCTGCGGCCGATCGCGATCGCGAGGTTCTCCTCGTCGACCACGACGTCCATGCTGTGTCGCTCCTCGTCGACGACGATGCCCGAGACGTCTGCGGGCGCGAGCGCGCCGATCACGAATTTCGCCGGGTCGTCCGACCAGAGCACGATGTCGACCCGCTCGCCGGCGAGTTCCTGGGTGACCGCCTGCACCCGCGAGCCCCGCATGCCGACGCACGTGCCGATCGGGTCGATGCGGCGGTCGCTCGTGAACACCGCGATCTTCGCGCGCACGCCGGGGTCGCGCGCCGCCGACTTGATCTCGAGCAAGCCCTGCTCGATCTCGGGCACCTCGAGGCGAAACAGCTCGGCGATGAACTCCGGCGCAGTGCGCGACAGGACGAGCTGGGGCCCGCGCAGGCTGCGGTCGATGCGCAGCACGTAGGCGCGCACGCGGTCCCCGACCCGCAGGTTCTCTTTCGGGATCATCTGGTCGCGAGGCAGCACCGCCTCGACGCGCCCCACCTCGATAATTCCGTTGCCGCGCTCCATGCGTTTGATCGCGCCCGTGGCCAGCTTGTCGCCGCGCGCGAGAAAGTCCTGCAGGAGCTGCTCACGCTCGGCGTCACGGATCTTCTGCAGGATCACCTGCTTGGCCGTCTGCGCGCCGATGCGCCCGAACTCGATCGTCTCGAGCGGCTCCTCGATGTAGTCCTCCACGGCGACGTCGCCGTATTCTTCCTTCGCCTTCGACAGCGGGATCTGGTGCGCGGGGAACTCGACCGCGTCGTCGGGCACGACCTGCCAGCGCCGGAACGACTCGTACTCGCCGGTATTGCGATCGATGGCGACCCGCACCTCGACGTCCTCGCTGAAGCGCTTCTTGGTCGCGGAGCCGATGGCCTGCTCGAGCGCGCCGAAGACGACGTCCTTGTTGACGTTCTTCTCGCGCGCCAGCGCGTCTACCAGCAGAATCAGTTCGCGGCTCATTACGTTCGATCCTCTTAGGGCGTCTTGACAGCACGCGGGGACATATTCCCGCGTGCTCCCCTAGCTTTTCCGCCCGACGTCGATCCCGTCGCGCGCTTGTTCAGTTCCGGCACCAACCGTGCCTTGTCCACGTTCACGTAGGCCAGCGACAGCAGCGCACCGTCGACCTCGAGATCGACCGCGACCTCGCTCGCGGCCCGCACGACTCCTACGAACCGCCGGCGTCCGTTGAGCGGCACGCGCAGGCGCACCTCGGCCGTCGCGCCGGTGAAGCGGCGAAAGTCGGCCGCCTTCTTCAGCACCCGATCCAGCCCCGGCGAGGAGACCTCCAGCCGGTCGTACTCGACGCCTTCGACCTCCAGCACGCGCTGCACTTGCCGCGTCATGCGCTGACAGTCGTCGACTGTCACGCGACCTGCCGCCCCGGCCTCGTCGACTGGCCGGTCTATGAAGATCCGCAGCAGCCGTCCGCGCGGCCCGAGCTCCAGGTCGACTAACTCGTACCCGAGCCCGATCGCCGTCGATTCAATGAGTTGCTGAATGTTCGTCCCTTGCGCCACAAACAAAAAATGGGCTCGCAGCCCATCCCCGTAAAGCAGCGGGAGTGTAGCAAAGAAGGCCCGCCCAGACAACGGGATAGACGCCCCCGGTCGGGGGTCGGGTTCGTCAGCGCTGCCGCGGCGGCCGTCGCGCGGGGACCTGCTGCGGCCGGTGCTCGCGCCCGGGCCTCTGCTCACGGGGCCGGTCGGCACGCGTCTTGGGTGCGTCCAAGTCGAGTTCTGCAAGGATGCGGCTCACGTCTCGGGCATCGAGCTCGCGATGCTGCCCGCGGCGCATTCCGGGCGGCAGCGCGATCGGTCCGAAGCGCACGCGCATCAGGCGCGTCACCCGTCGACCCAGCGCTTCGATGATGCGGCGCACCTCGCGGTTGCGGCCCTCCCGCAGAACCACCCGGTACCAGCGGTTGCGGCCCTCACCGCCCTCTTCGGAGAGGGAATCGAAGCGAGCCGGACCGTCCTCGAGCAACACCCCCTCGGCGAGCCGGGCGCATTCCTCCCCGGAAAGCTGCCCGTCGATCCGCACCGCGTACTCCCGCTCGATCTGGTAGCGCGGATGCATGAGCCGCGCCGCCAGGTCGCCGGAGGTGGTGAGCACGAGCAGGCCGCTCGTGTTGTAGTCGAGGCGGCCCACCGCGATCCAGCGCCCCCCGCGCACCCGCGGCAGCCGGTCGAACACGGTCGGGCGCCCTTCGGGGTCATCGGCCGAGACGATTTCCCCGGCAGGCTTGTGATAGAGGAGGACCCGCGGCACGCGCGTCTCCCAGCGGGGCGCCATCAGGCGTCCGTCCACCTTGACGCGGTCGCCAGAGCCGACGCGCTGGCCGAGTGCGGCGGGCGTGTCGTTGACCGTCACGCGCCCCGCGGCGATCCAGGTTTCCATGTCGCGCCGCGAGCCGAGGCCCGAGCGCGCGAGGACCTTCTGGAGCTTCTCGGTCGGCGCCGGCAGCGCGCTCGGGCGCCGCTCAGGCGGCCGAGGCGACGGGGGGCGCGCCGGCGGATTCGTCGAGCGCGTGCTCGGTCGCGGCGGGCGTCGGGGTTTCGCCGGTCGCGGCGAGTTCGAGGCTCTTGCTGATCTCTTCAAGGGGGGGCAGCTCCTGCAGCGAACGCAGGCCCAGGTCGTCCAGGAAGCCCTTGGTGGTCGCGTAAAGCGCGGGCCTGCCCGGCGCATCGCGGTGGCCCACCACGTCGATCCAACCGCGTGCCTCGAGGGTCCGGATCACACCCGGCGACACCGTCACGCCCCGGATGTCCTCGATGTCCCCGCGCGTCACGGGCTGCCGGTAGGCGACGATGGCCAGCGTCTCGAGCACGGCGCGCGAGTACCGCGGCGCCTTCTCCGCACTGATCCGGTCGAGGTATGGCTGGAACTCCGGCCGCGTCTGAAAGCGCCAGCCGCTCGCGAGGTTCACGAGCTCGACGCCGCGGTCGCTCCAGGCCTCGCGCAGCTCGTCGAGCAGCCGCCGGATCGTGTCCGCGCCGATCTCCGCGTCGAACAGCCTGCGCAGATCCGCGATCGAGAGCGGCTCCTGGCTCGAGAGCAGTGCGGTCTCGAGCACGATTTTGACGTCGGTGGGGCTCAGCATGGTGCGTTCGTCCGCTTGAATTCGTCCCGCCAGTCAGGTTGCGCTCCGCGGCGCGTCGGTCCGCGCCTCTCCGCTCTCGCCCGCGAGCCGTGCGTAAATCGGCGCGTAGGCCTGGGCTTGGGTGACCTCGACGAGCCCCTCGCGCGCGAGTTCGAGCAACGCGAGGAAGCTCACCACGAGAACCCCGATTCCGCGCCAGGGCTCGAAAAGGCTCGTGAAGCTGCAGAAGCCTGCGCCGGCGAGTTTGCGCAGGATGATCGTCATGTGCTCGCGCACCGACAGCTCGTCGCGCGTCACCTTGTGGTGACGGCTCAGGCGCGCCCGGGCAAACAGCATGCGCCACGCGTTCTCGAGGTCGTGGGCGTGCACCTGCGGCAGGCGCTGCACGATCGACTGCTCGATCCACACCTCCACGGCCGAGAAGTCGCGGTCGCGCTGCGGCAGCGCGTCGAGCTTCTGTCCGGCGAGCTTCATGCGCTCGTACTCGAGCAGGCGGCGGACGAGCTCGGCGCGCGGGTCGAGCTCCTCCTCGGCCACATGCTTGGGCCGCGGCAGGAGCAGGCGCGACTTGATCTCCATCAGCATCGCCGCCATCACCAGGTACTCGGCGGCGAGCTCCAGGTTCTTGCGCCGCATCACCTCGACGTACGCGAGATACTGCTGGGTGAGCCGCGCCATCGGGATGTCGAGGATGTCGACGTTTGCCTTGCGAATCAGGTAGAGCAGCAAATCGAGCGGGCCCTCGAAGGTGTCGAAGAACACCTCCAGCGCGTCGGGCGGGATGTACAGGTCTGCAGGAAGCTCGGTCAGCAGCTGACCGCGGACCTTCGCCACCGGGTGCGGCGCATCGCTGGAGTGGACGAGTTCTAGTGGCATCTGCCGATCAGGTGTAGCTGAGACCCATCATCTCGCGCACCTCGCGCATGGTCTCGCGCGCAAGCTCGCGGGCCTTGTCGCAGCCGTCGGCGACGATGCTGCGCACCAGGGTGGGGTCGTCGAGATACCTTTGCGCGCGCTCGCGCATCGGCCCCTGCTCGGCGAGCACCTTGTCGATGACCGGTTGCTTGCATTCCAGGCAGCCGATGGCGGCGGTGCGGCACCCATTCTGCACCCACTCGCACGTCTTCTCGTCCGAGTACACGAGGTGGAACTGCCAGACCGGGCACTTCTCCGGGTCACCGGGGTCGGTGCGCTTCACGCGCGCCGGGTCGGTCGGCATGGTGCGGATCTTCTTGGTCACGGAGTCGGCGTCCTCGCGCAACCCGATGGTATTGCCGTAGGACTTCGACATCTTCGCGCCGTCGAGCCCGGGCAGCCTGGACGACTCGGTGAGCAGCACGTCCGGCTCGACGAGGATCATGCGCCCGCCGCCCTCGAGATAGCCGAACAGGCGCTCGCGATCGGCGACCGCCAGGTTCTGAGCGTCCTCCAGGAGCGCGCGCGCCGACTCCAGCGCCCCCTGGTCGCCCTGCTCCTGGAACTTGGTGCGCAGCTCGCGGTACAGCTTCGCCTTGCGGCTCCCGAGCTTCTTGACCGCGCCGAGCGCCTTTTCCTCGAACCCTGCCTCGCGGCCGTAGACGTGGTTGAAGCGCCGCGCGATCTCGCGCATGAACTCGATGTGCGGCACCTGGTCCTCGCCGACCGGCACGTACTTGGCACGATAGATCAGCACGTCCGCGCTCTGCAGCAGCGGGTAGCCGAGGAATCCGTAGGTGGACAGGTCCTTGTCGGCCAGCTTCTCCTGCTGGTCCTTGTACGTCGGCACGCGCTCGAGCCAGCCGAGCGGCGTGATCATCGAGAGGAGCGTGTGCAGCTCCGCGTGCTCGGGGATGCGCGACTGGATGAACAGCGTGGCCTGGCCGGGGTCTACGCCGGCCGCGAGCCAGTCGATCACCATCTCCCACACGTTCTCCTCGATCACCTCGGGGGTGTCGTAGTGCGTGGTGAGCGCGTGCCAGTCGGCGACGAAGAAGAAGCACGGGTACTCGCTCTGCAGCCGCACCCAGTTCTTGAGCGCCCCGTGATAGTGCCCCAGGTGAAGGAGCGCCGGTGGGGCGCATGCCCGAGACGACGCGCTCGTGGGACCATCGTCAGAGCGTACCCAGCAGCGGCAGGTGGAAGGCGTTCGCGATCAGCTGGATCGAGCCGGCGACCATCGGGTACATGACCACGCCCAGGACGTTGGTGAACATGAGCGCGAGCAGGATCGGAAAGCCGAGCGGCTCGAGCCGCGCGTAGCGATCGGAGATGCGCGGCGGCAGCAGGCTTGCCACGATGCGCCCGCCGTCGAGGGGCAGGATCGGCAACAGGTTGAGCAGCATCAGGACGACGTTCACCTCGACACCGGCGCGGCTGATCAGGAACAGCGGCACCGTGAAGTAGTTCTCCGGCAGCATGACCGCGAGCTTCCCGATCACCGCCCATCCGAGCGCCATCGAGAGGTTCGCGCCGGGCCCGGCGGCCGCGACCCACATCATGTGCTGGCGCGGTCGCCGCAGGGCGTGGTAGTTGACCGGCACCGGCTTCGCCCAGCCGAACAGCATTCCGCGACCGCCGGCCCAGGAAGTCGCCAGCAGGATCACGAGCGGGACGACGATGGTGCCGACCAGATCGATGTGCCGCATTGGATTGAGGCTCACGCGGCCGAGCACGAAGGCAGTCGTGTCGCCGAAATGCTTCGCCACGTATCCGTGCGCGGCCTCGTGCAACGTGATCGCGAAGACGACCGGGAGGGCGTAGATCGCGATCGTCGAGACGAGGCTTTCGATATTCATCGGGCGAGCGGTGGTGCGGCGGCGAATTCTAACAGAGTCGCCCCTGCGCCTCGCCGCGACGGCGTCGTTCAGTCGACGAACGGCGCCACCGGCCCCTTGCCGGCGCGCAACACCTCGGGCGCGGCGCCGGTGAGATCGACGACCGTCGTGGGCGCGGTGCCGCACGGCCCGCCGTCCAGCACCAGCTCCACGTCGCGCTCGAGCCGCGCGCGGATCTCGCCCGCGTCTTCGAGAGGTGCGTCGTCGCCGGGCAAGATCAGCGTCGTCGACAGCAGCGGCTCGCCCAAGTCCGCGAGGAGAGCGAGCGCGACCGGATGATCCGGCACGCGCAGCCCGATGGTCTTGCGCCGCGGATTCAGGATGCGGCGCGGCAGATCCTTGGTGCCTTCGAGAATGAAGGTGTAGCTGCCGGGGGTGAGCGTCCTGAGCAGCCGGTACTGCGCGTTGTCGACGCGCGCGTAGGTGCCGATCTCCGAAAGGTCACGGCACATTATGGTGAAGTGATGGCGCTCGTCGACACCGCGAATCCGCCGCATCCGCGCCATCGCGGACTTGTCGCCGACGTGGCAGCCGAGCGCATAGCAGGAGTCGGTGGGATACGCGATCACGCCACCCGCGCGCACGATCTCCGCCGCGCGTGCAATCAGGCGCGGCTGCGGGTGGGTCGGGTGGATGACGAAGTACTGGGCCACCGCGCCCAGACTACTACGCGCGAGAGGGCTACGCCCAGTCGTGCCAGACGGGCCTGAGGTCCGCAGGCAGCGGCGGCAGGCGGCCGAGATCGATCTCGCTCTCCTCCGGCCCGTGGAAGTCGGAGCCTCGCGAGGCGAGCAAACCGAGCTCGCGAGCGAGCTGTGCGAACTCGACGTACTGCGCGCGCGTGTGGCTGCCGGTTACGACTTCGATCCCCTCGCCGCCTGCGGCAATGAACTCGATGAAAAACTGCCGCAGCTCTGCACGCGTGAGCCGGTACCGGCCCGGGTGCGCGACCACCGCGCGTCCACCGCTCGCGCGGATCCACGCCACCGCGTCGGCGAGCTCGGCCCATGCGTGCGGCACGTAGGCCGGCTTGCCGGCGACGAGATAGCGGTGGAACACCGATCGCACGTCGCAGGCCACGCCGCGCTCCACCAGGAAACGCGCGAAGTGCGCGCGTCCCACGAGATTCGGATTGGCGGCATAGGAGTAAGCGCCTTCCAGCGTGCCCGGCATGCCCAGCGCGTCGAACTCCGCCGCGATCCGCACCGCACGCCGCGCCCGGCTCGCGCGCACGTGCTCCAGGCCGCTGGCGAGCGCGGCACTCGCAGGATCGACGCCCAGGCCGACGATGTGGATCGTGATTCCGCCCCAGGTGATCGAGATCTCCACCCCCGGCACGAGCCGGACGCCGCACTCGTTCGCGGTCGCTTGCGCTTCCGCCAGGCCGGTCAGGTCGTCGTGATCGGTGAGCGCCAGGACACCGACGCCGTTCGCGGCGGCGCGTCGCACCAGCGCAGCGGGCGTGAGCACGCCGTCCGACGCGGTGGAATGGCAGTGCAGATCGAAGTTCTTCGCGACCGGGGCGAGCATGCGGCGATTCTAACAGCCGCCATTCCTCTCGTTCCCGCACGTGCTCAGCCGCGCAGGAAGTCTTCCACGATCCGGGCGAGTGTTTCGGGCTGGTCGTGGTGCAGCATGTGACCGGCTTCCGAAAGCGTGTGCGCGGTGACGTTCGCGAAAGCGCGCTTGCGCGCCGCGTACGCCAGCCCGTCGATGCGCAGGCGCTTGATCGTCTCGGACTCGGCGCCCTCGACCCACAGCACCGGCGCCGTCACGGCGCGCCAGCAGGCCTCCGCCTCTTCGACGCGATAGAGAATCGGGTTCACACGCTTGTGCGCCGGATCGCTGCGCAGCCCGACGCGCCCGTCCGGCGTGGGCATGCCCCAGTGATGCGCGAGGAAGCGCGCGCGCTCGGGCGTGAGCCGCGGATTCACGTTCTGCAGCCGTGCGGCGAGCTCGTCGAAGCTTGCGTAGTCGCGGAAGTGCTGCGGTTCGTCGAGCTCCGCGAGCCAACGCGCATAGCGTCCCGGTGCTTCAGCCGCGTCGTTGCCGCGCAAGCCGAACCCCTCGAGGTTCACCAGCTTCGCGACGCGCTCCGGCCGGACGCCGGCGTAGAGACTCGCGACGTTCCCGCCCATGCTGTGCCCGAGCAGATTCACCGCCCGGTCGGGCGCGAACCGTCCGAGCAGCGCATCGAGATCGGCGAGGTAGTCGGGAAACCAGTAGCTGTCCGCCCCGCTCCACTGCGTCAGGCCGTAGCCGCGCCAGTCGGGCGCGATCGCGTGCCAGTCGCCGCGCAGCGCGTCGACGAAGAACTGGAAGGATGCCGACACGTCCATCCAGCCGTGCAACAGAAAGAGCTTCGGGTGCGCGGGGTCGCCCCACGTCCGGCAGTGGTAGCGCAGGCCGCGGATGTCGACGAAGACGGATTCGCTCGGTTTCATCGGGGCGCGTTCGTGTCGCGCGCGATGCTAACATCGCGCCCTCCTTCTTCGGAGTCCCCGGATGCCGGTCTACGATCTAGGCAAGCACCGCGTCCAGTTTCGCGGTTCGGACGCCTATGTTGCGCCAAGCGCCTCGCTCGTCGGCTCGGTCATCGTAGGCGACGAGTGCACCTTCTGGTTCGGCGCGGTCGTGCGCGGCGACAACGAGCTGATCACGATCGGCGATCGCACCAACCTGCAGGACGGCTGCGTCGTGCACGCCGATCCAGGCATTCCGGTCGCGATCGGCGCGAATGTCTCGGTCGGGCACATGGCGATGCTGCACGGCTGCACAATCGGGGACGGCAGCCTGATCGGCATCGGCGCGGTGATCCTGAACCGCGCGGTAATCGGCAGGAACTGCCTGGTCGGCGCCAAGACGCTGATCCCCGAGCGCAAGACCTACCCCGACGGGGTCCTCATCCTCGGCCAGCCGGGGAAGGTCATGCGCGAATTGCGATCCGAGGAGCTCGCAATGCTCCGCGAGGCGGCCGAAAGCTACGTCAAGAAAGCGCGGCGGTACCGGGCCGAGCTCGCGCTCCGCGCGGGTTGACCTGTCGTCGGCTGCCCTACGCCGCGAGCGGCATCGGCTTCAGCGCCTCGTCCGGCGTACCGTCCTTCCACGGCAGATCCACCTCATAGTCGCGCAGCAGGCAGTCGTCGGGCAGGTACGTGATCGGCGTGAAGTCGCGATGTGCAATGTAGCCCGGCCGTACGAACCGTCGGATATGGTTCGAGACGGCGCACAGGCTCAGGTACACGTTCCAGCGGTCCCAGGGCGAGAGGTTCGCCGTCGAGGCGTGCACGAGGCAACTGTGGAACATGATCATCGATCCGGCCGGCCCCTTCGGCGCGACCAGGCCGCCGCGCTCGACGAGCTTCCGGATCGTGTCGTGGTTGATCGTCCACAGCGGGTAGCTCGTCGTCGTCGTGTCGTGTTGGGCGTCGACGACTCCGAGTTTGTGGCTGCCCGGGATGAACATGAGCGGTCCGTTGAACTCGTTCACCTCGTTTAGGAAGATCGCGATGTTCATCGCGCGCGGCGCCGGCATCAGGTCGTCAGCCTGCCAGGTGCCGTAGTCCTGGTGCCACTGCCACAAGTCGCCGTCGAACGCGACCTTGCCGTTGATCTTGAACTGGTGCATGTACACGTCCTCGCCGAACAGCTGCGTCACCGGCTCGATCATCCGCGGGTGGCGGCCCAAGCGTGCGAAGGTAGCGTTGTACATGTGCGCGGCGAAGTTCGTGCGCACCGCGTCTCCCGCCTTCTCGCGGACGTTCTCGGGTCGTCGCTGCGCGAAGAGCGCCGGCACCTCGTCGCTCAGCGCCTTGATCTCGGTCGCGGAAAAGAGGCTCGGGAAGAACAGATAGCCGTCCCGGTCGAATTGCTGGAGCTGCTCCTGCGTGAGCTTCATGGTCCCTCCTCGATTGGACGATCGGCGACCGTGCCCGGTGCGGTCACTTCGGCGCCATGCGGATCGCGCCGTCGATCCGGATCACCTCGGCGTTCAGCATCGGGTTCTCGATGATGTGCTTGGCGAGCGCCGCGTACTCGGACGGCTTGCCGAGCCGCGAGGGGAACGGCACCTGCTGCCCGAGCGAGTCCTGGACCTCCTTCGGCAGCCCTTCGAGCATCGGCGTGAGGAAGATCCCCGGCGCGATCGTGCAGACGCGGATCCCGCTCCGCGCGAGGTCGCGCGCGATCGGCAGCGTCATTCCGACCACTCCGCCCTTCGACGCCGAGTACGCCACCTGCCCGATCTGGCCGTCGAACGCCGCGACCGATGCGGTGTTGACGATCACCCCCCGCTCGCCGTCCGCATTCGGCTGGCCCTTTGCCATTGCATCGGCGGCGAGCCGGATCATGTTGAAGGTCCCGATCAGGTTGATCGTGATCACCCGGGTGAACGCGGCGAGCGAGTGGGGGCCTTCCTTGCCGATGGTCTTTTCCCCGATTGCGATCCCGGCGCAGTTCACGAGCCCCTGCAGCCCGCCGAACGTCTTCAGCGCGGTCTCGACCGCGGCCTTGCCGTCGGCTTCGCTCGTGACGTCGCACCTCACGAACCGCGCTTTCGCCCCGAGCTCCTTGGCGAGCGCCTCGCCCTTGTCCGTCTGCAGGTCGGCGATCACCACGTTGGCCCCACCTGCGGCGAGCGTACGGACCGTTCCCGCACCGAGGCCCGATGCGCCGCCGGTGACGATGAACGTGCTCTTTGCGAGATCCATCTCGATGCCCCTTAGGTTGGTTGATTCAAATCCGTTCGATGATCGTCGCGGTCGCCATGCCGTGACCGATGCACATCGTCTGCAGGCCGATCGTGCCGCCCGTGGCTTCGAGCCCGGCGAGCATCTTGGCCATCAACCCGCCGCCGGTCGCGCCCAGCGGGTGGCCGTGCGCGATCGCCCCGCCCCACGGGTTGAGCTTTTCGGGCGCGGGCCCGAACTCGCGCGCCCACGCGAGCGCCACGCAGGCGAACGCCTCGTTGACCTCGAACCAGTCGACGTCCTTCACCGCGAGCTTCGCGCGCTCGAGCGCGAGGCGCGTCGCGGGAATCACGCCGTCGAGCTGCAGCGTCGGGTCGGAGCCCACCACGACTCGCGCCAGGAAGCGCGCGCGCGGCTTTAAGCCGTCCGCCTTCGCGGTGTCGCGGTCGGCAACGAGCACGGCGGACGCACCGTCGGAAATCTGGCTCGAGTTCGCAGCGGTGATCATCCCGTTCTCGCGGAACACGGTCTTGAGCGTCGCCATCTTCGCCGGGTCGATGCGCTCGCGGACGCCCTCGTCGCGCGCGAGCTCGATCGTGCCGCCCGCCTCGTCCACACCCGGGGTCGGGAGGATCTCCCGGTTTCGGCCGCCCGCGAGCGCCTGCCAGGCGCGACGGTGGCTCTCGGTCGCGAACTCGTCGAGTGTCGCGCGGGAGAGCCGCCACTTCTCGGCGATGCGCTCGGCGCTCTCGCCCTGGTGGATGATCTCGTGCCTCTGGAAGAGCTCGGGGTTCAGCCCGCCGAAGCCGCCGTGCCGGCCATCCGGATCGATGTCGGAGAACATGCGCACGCGCGTCATGTTTTCCACGCCGCAGCCGATGGCGTAGCGCGCGTCGCCCGCGGCGACGGCCTGCGCGGCGAAGTGCACGGCCTGCTGGCTCGAGCCGCACATGCGATTGAGCGACACCGCGGGGACGGACACCGGAAAGCCGGCGAGCAGCACGCCGAGCCGGCCGATGTTCGCCCCCTGCTCGCCCGCCTGCGTGACCGTGCCGCAGATGACGTCCTCGATGCGTTCGGCGGGAATGCCCGCTCGCCCCACGAGGCCGCGCAAGGCGTGCGCGAGCAGGGCGTCGGGACGGCTGTCGCGGAAGGCGCCGCCGCGCTTGCCGAAAGGCGTGCGGACCGCGGCGACGATGACGGGCTCGGCCATGATTGGTACCTCCGAGCCTCGAATTATGCCGCCGGACCGCGGCGGACGACTACTTCTTCGCCTTCGCGTCCTTCTTCACGTCCTTCTTCTCGACCGCCACCAGCGCGCTGCGCTCGCGCAGCAGCGGCTCGACCGTCGACTTCGAGAGCAGCACCGTAAACGCGCCGAGCGCCTGTTCGCGCTCGAGCTTCGCCTTCACGGCGGCCTGCCGCTCGGCGAAGACCTTTTCTTCCTTGTCCTTGTCCTCGGGTTTCTCGTCGGGGCGCGGGAGGCGCTTCTCGGGCACGGCGCCCGACACCGATCCCTTCGCGTAGTAGCGGTCCTCGGGGGTCGCCTTGCCGATACGCAGATCGTAGGTCCAGCCGTCGAAGGTCTGCGCGCGCACCGCGACCGGCTTGTCGAGCCCCGCGTCCGCATCGCTCACGCCCGCCGCGACGTCGGCGATCTGCATCGAGTACAGCGCGCTCGCGCCGTCCTGCGCCTTGCCGCCGTCGAGCTTGCCGGGCCCCGACCATGCCCAGCCTCCCGCCTCGTCCGGACGCGCGATGCTCCAGCGCTCCTTGCCGTCCGGGCCGAAGGCCGTGAGCGACTTGATCCGCTCGACCTTCAGATAGTCCCGCGCAAGCCACTGCTGCGGCTTCGCCGCCACCGCAGTGAAAGGCTCGGCCACGACGTTCATCCGTTGCGGGTCGGACGCGACCAGCACGTAGCGCCCCGACGGGATGCTTTCGCCGGCGAGTCCGGGCATGCTGACCTGCTTGGTCGACTTCTTGCCCAGCACGAGCGTTGCGATGGATTTCCCCTCGCGCGTCTTCAGCTCGAGCCCCGTCCCGGTCTCCTCGGGCTTCGCGGCTCCGCCGGGTGCGCCGAGCTGCAGGCGCATGCGCAGTACGTCGGTGATGCCCTCGGCCTGGGCCACCTTCAGCTCCTCGAGCTTCACCAGCAGAGCCCGGATCGCGTCGACGTTGGCCGGGTAGCCGCCGCGCTCTTTGACCGTCCAGCCCTTGTCGGCGCGGAGGAGCGTGAGTGTGGCGCCGGGCTCGGCGATCGCGATTTCCGCAACCTCGTCGACCTTGAACCCCGGCAGCAGCTTCTGACCGACGCGGGCGTCGGCGACCTCGTAGCTCCCGCGCTGCCACGTCATCACGCCCCAACCACCCGCCACGAGCGCGGCGAGCGCGACGAGCACCAGGATGAACTGCTTGGCATTCATCGTTCGCTGCCCGTCAGTGAGCGGCGCGCCGCCGCCGGCGCACCAGCGCGATCGCGAGCCCCGCGATCGCGACCAGCAGCGGCATGGCCCCGATGTTGACCACCTTGGTCCAGAACTCCAACGCCTCGGTCTCCGAGCGCAGCTCGCGCCGGACGTCCTTCAGCTCGCGGCGCGTTTCGGCCGCGCGCTTGCGGAAATTCTCGATCTCGGCCTGTTGCTCGGGCGAGAGGATGGCGCCCGTGGCGGCCCCGCCCGTCGTTTTCTGCAGCGACTCGAGCTTCTTGCGCGTGGCGTCGAGGCTCTCCTCGAGCCCCTTGATCTTGCCGAGGTAGGCCTGCGCGGCCTCGGCCTCCATCTGCTTGACGACGGTGAACGGGCGGGCCGCGGTGGCGCGGCCGCGGAGCCCGATCAGGTCCGGGTCGCCGGCAAGCTGCTCGACCAGTGCCTGGATCAGCGCGAGATTGCCGTTGATGGGGATTGCGACCCGCTGGCCGAAGATCTCGCGGATCTGCACGGCGGCGCCGTCATTCAGGAGATCGGTGTCGCCGATCAGCACGACGGTGTTGTCCTCCTTCGCTTCCTTCAGCGCCGGTCCCGCGTCGGGGGCGGGCGCGGGCGGCTTGCCCTTGCCATCGTCCTTGCGCACCGGCCGGCCGTCCGGGAACGCGGTCTTGAACTTGCCGGAGAGCCGCACGGCCAGCGCGAGCGCCTTGCCGTCGGGTTTGAAGCCTCGCACCGCCTCCTCGCCACGCTTCATCGCGTCCGCGGTGTCGACGAGGTTCACCAGCGGCGAGGTGTGCATCAGCGTCGTCTGCTTCAGACCCTCGACCGGGGTGCCGCTGTAGACACCCGCGAACGCCATCAGCACCGTTCCGAGCGAGCTCGTAACGACGTCGTCGCGATTCAGCGCGTCGCCGTCGAGCTGGATCACGGTGGGCACGGCGCGCGGCCCGGACCCCGCCATGTACTTCATGTCCAGCACGACCTTGTCGGCCGAGAACTGCAGCCCCCAGCCCTTGAGCAGCCGGTCGAGGTTGGACGAGCTCGGCCCCATTGCGGCCATCGGGCCCGGCTGCTGGTCGAAGTAGGCGTACGGGTCGAGGAAGACGACGAGCTTGCCACCGCGCAGCACGAACTGGTCGAGGGCAAACTGGGCCTGTTCGCCGATGTTCTTCGGGTGGATGACGACCAGCGTCTTGATCGCGTCGTCGATCTGGTCGACGTCCATCCCGACGCGCTTCACGTCGAAGTCGCGCTGGAGCTCGAGGACGAAGACCTGCGGCTCGGAACCCTGCATGCCGAACATCGGGTTGGCCGGCATCCCGAACACCGGCAATCCGCTCATCACGCCCACCACCGGCTTGTCGGTCTTGGTCACGCGTCCGATCGCGCGCAGCAGGTCGTATTCGAGCAGCCGCTCGCGATCGGGCGCGAGGGCCGGAATGGCGATCTTCTGGTCGGCCTGGCTGACCGCGAGCCCGAGGTAGAACTTCTCGCCCGAGGGCGCCACCTGCGCCTCGACGCCGTCGACGTTCGCCGAGTCCTCGGCGTCGGAATCCGGCTGCGGGTTGAGCTTTTCGATCAGGACCTTGCCGTTCGCCGCCGACCGGAACTCGCGCAGCAGGTCGTCCACGCGGCCCGCGAAGGCGCGGATCGGCACCGGAACGTTCGCGTCGCCGGAGTTGAAATAGTAGCGCACCCGCACCGGCGCCTCGAGCTTACCGAGCAGCTTCTTCGTCCCGTCGGAGAGCGTATAGAGATGGCCCTCGGTCAGATCGACCCGCGCCGGCACCGCCCCGAGAATGAAGTTGAGCGCGACGATGCCCGCGAAGACCGCGAGCACGCCGGCGATCGAGTACACCCAGCGTTCCGTGTTTTTCTTCATGGTCGACCTATCCGGCGCGCTGGCCGCGCAGCACGACGCCCGTCACGAACAGCGCAAAGCCGATCAGCGACGCGAAGAACACCAGGTCGCGCGAGTCGATCACGCCCTTCTGGAAGCCGTCGAAATGGGTGAGCACGCTGAACGACGCGACGCTTTCCACGAACCGCGGCGCGGCCCAGCGCCCGACGAGATCGGTCACCGGCTGGAACCCGACCAGGACGAGAAGCAGGCAGATCACCACCGACAGGATAAAGCTCACCACCTGATTGCGCGTCATCGCCGAGGTCGCGGAGCTGATCGCGAGATAGGCGCCCGCCAGGAGAAAGCTCCCGATATAGCCGGCGACGATCACGCCGTTGTCCGGATCGCCGAGGAGGTTCACCGTGAGCCACACCGGGACGGTGAGCGCGAGCGCGATGCCGAGAAAGAGCCACGAGGCCAGGAACTTGGCGACGATCGCCTGCCAGGTCGTGATCGGGAAGGTGAGCAGCAGCTCCATGGTGCCGCTGCGACGCTCCTCGGACCACAGCCGCATCCCCACCGCCGGGACGAGGAAGAGGAACAGCCACGGCAGCCACATGAAGAAGGCCCCGAGCGAGGCCTCGCCGCGGTCGAAGAACGCGCCGAAGGTGAACGTGAAGAAGCCCGCGAGCAGAAGGAAGATGACGATGAAGACGTAGGCGACCGGCGAGTCGAAGTACGCCGCGAGCTCGCGCTTCGTTACCGTACGGATGTTGGTCCAGGCGCTCATGCCGCCTCCGCAGGCGCTTTAGCGTCACGGAGCGTATCGGGCCGGGTGATGGCGCGGAACACGTCGTCGAGGCGCCCCGCTTCGGTGTGCAGCTCCTCGATCGTCCAGCTCCACCGGCTCATGATCTCCTGCGCGACGTGCGCTGCGAAGGCCGAGTCGAGTTGCGTCTGGTCCGGGTAGGCCCGGACCGCCACCTTGCCGCCCTCGTCCGACAGGATCTCCGCGCGCCCCACGCCGGGCAGACGGGCGAACGCTTCGCGGACCGCGTCCGCCTGCGGCCCGCGCAGCGTCAGCAACACAGCGCCGGCGCGATCCGAGCGCGCCTTCAGCTCGTCCGGGGTGCCGTTCGCAACGATCGCACCGCGATCGATGATGATGGCACGGCTGCAGACCGCCTCCACCTCTTCCAGGATGTGGGTCGAGAAGACGATCGCCTTGTTCGCCCCCATGCGCTTGATCAGCGACCGGATCTCGTGCTTCTGGTTCGGATCCAGACCGTCGGTCGGCTCGTCGAGGATCAGCACCTCGGGGTCGTGGATCAGTGCTTGCGCGAGGCAGGTGCGATGGCGGAAGCCTTTCGACAACGTGTCGATGCTCTGGTGCAGCACCGGTTGCAGGAAGCAGGTCTCGACGGCCTTCCCGACCGCGTGCTTCTTCGCGTCGCCGCGGAACCCGCGCATCTCCGCCGCGAAGCCGAGGAACGACTCGACGCTCATGTCGTGGTAGGACGGCGCGGACTCCGGCAGGTAGCCGATGCGGCGGCGCGCCTCGATCGGCCGTTCGGCCACGTCGAACCCGCAGACCGTGACGCGCCCGGCGGTCGGCGGGATGTAGCCCGTGATCATCCGCATCGTCGTGGACTTGCCGGCACCGTTCGGCCCGAGGAAGCCGAGCACCTCGCCGCGCCCGACCTGGAACGACACGCGGTCGACCGCGGTCTTCGGCCCGAACGTGCGGGTCAGGTTCTCGACGTTGATCATCGTGCTCCTTGGTACTGGATCGGTTTGGACGGTCCGGGAGTGCGGCGGGACCGGGCGCCTGCGTCACCGCCCGGTGGCGGAGGCCACTGGACATCGAGGCGCCCGGCGCGGGCGCGAAGTTAGGCTAAACCGCGCCGCAAGGCAAGCCCCGCCGGCGTTCATACGGCACCGGCGCGCAGCCGCGCGGTCCCGGCGGCGTCGACGCTCCCGTCCTCTGACAACGCGACGCCGAACCAGTTCGCCGCTTGCGCGCGGGTGTAGTAGCCCCGCGCCACGTCCCGTGCGACGCGGTCCAGCGCGCGACGGAACGGATCGCCGAACCCCCCGCCGCCGGGCGTCGACACCTCGATGACATCGCCCGCGTCGAGGTGGATGTCCTGGTCTTTCGACAGGTGGGGCGGCTCGTACGCGCTCGTGTCGTGGAGGACCCGCACCCGGTTGACCCCGCCGTCGCGCCCGCCGCGCGCGCCCTGCGGGCCGTACCGGCCGTGGTCCATCACCATCGAGGCGCGGGCTTCGCCGCGCCGGAGCCGGAACTTGTAGTTGACGCCGAACCCGCCGCGCTGCTCGCCGGGCCCGCCGGAGCCCTCGTGCAGCGAATACTCCTCGAACAGCACCGGGTAGTACTGCTCCATCACCTCGATGGGGGTGGTCTTGGAGATGCCGATGGTCGAGCAGCCGTTCGAGATCCCGTCGCCGTGCGCCGACCCGCCGTAGCCGCCGCCCGAGATCACGTACATCACGTACGAGCGCTGGCGCACCGGATCGTATCCGCCGACCGACAGGTTGCCGGAGGTCCCCGCCGGCGCCGCAAACAACTGGTCGGGGATCGCCTTGACGAGCGCACCGAACACCGCCTCGGCGATGCGCTGGCTCACCTCGGCCGCGCAGCCCGACACCGGACGGGGGTACTTCGCGTAGAGGAACGTCCCCTCCGGATCGACGATCTCGAGCGGCTCGAAGGTTCCCGAGTTGATGGGTACGTCCGGGAACACGTGCTTGATCGCGAGGTAAATCGACGACTTGGTGGTCGCGAGC
The DNA here is from genome assembly GCA_963747775.1 of uncultured beta proteobacterium. Taxonomy (GTDB): domain Bacteria; phylum Pseudomonadota; class Gammaproteobacteria; order Burkholderiales; family SG8-39; genus JAGVSZ01. Next base: position 701,880 of record CAVVGT010000003.1, on the reverse strand, counting down.
ACGCTGTTCATGGGGCCGCGGCACGGCGGCGAGGAACCGGACATGTCGAAGGTGAGCGTCTCGCCGCGCTTTGCGACCTTCATCGCGATGCGCAAGGGCTCGTTGACGACCCCGTCAGAGTCGACGAACGCCTCGCCTTCGTACTCGCCGTCCGGAATCGCCCCGATCTTCGCGCGCATCTGTTGCGCCGCCCGCGCCTTGAGCTCGCCGATCGCGGCGTCGACCGTGTCCGCCCCGTAGCGATCGAGCAGCGCCGTGAGCCGGCGCTCGCCGATTGCGAGCGCCGCGGCCTGCGCCTTGATGTCGCCGATGCGCTGGTCGGCAATGCGGATGTTCGACAGGATGATCGAGAGGATTTCCTGGTCGAGCTCACCGCGCTTGTAGAGCTTCACCGGCGGCAGGCGCAGTCCCTCCTGCTCCACCTCGGTGGCGTTGGCCGAGAAGCCGCCCGGCACGATGCCGCCGACATCGGGCCAGTGGCCGGTGTTTGCGAGCCAGCACCACGGCGCGCCGCGGTAGAAGAACGGCTTGACGAACTTCACGTCCATCAGGTGCGTGCCGCCCAGATACGGGTCGTTCACGATGAACACGTCGCCCGCGTCGAGCTTCACGCGGTCCGCGCGCACCCGGTCGATCACGGCCTGCGTCGAGAACTGCATCGTCCCGACGAACACCGGCAGTCCGAGCTCCCCCTGCGATATCAGCTCGCCCGAGTCGCGGTGGTAGATCCCGTCGGAGCGGTCCATCGTCTCGGAGATCACCGGGCTGAACGCCGCGCGGCAGAACGCGAGGTCCATCTCGTTGCAGACCTGCTGCAGTCCGTTCTGGATGACGGCGAGCGTGACGGGATCGATTGCGGGCACGGTGCGTCAGACGGTGATGATGAGATTGCCGAGCCGGTCGCGCTCCACCCGGCAACCCGGCTCGATCAGGGTCGTGCAATCGAGCTGCTCGATCACCGCAGGACCGTCGAACGTCGCGCTAGGAGGCAGCCACTCGCGCCGATACACCGGCGTTTCGGTCCAGCCGGCGTCGAACCACACGCTGCGCCGCTCGACCTCCGCCTCCCGCAACGTCGCGCGCGGCTCGCCCTGCGCGACGGCCTCGAGCGAGACCGGGCGCCGCCGCCCGATCGCGGCGGTATGGAGGCTGACCAGCACCGGGCGGATCTCCTTGAGCTCGACCTGGAATCGCTGCCAGTAGGCCGCTTCGAACAGCCGATGCAACGCGTCGCGCGGGACGTCGCGGCCCGGCAGCGGCACGGTGAGGATATGGCTCTGCCCCTGGAACTGCATGTCGGCGCGGTGCACGAAGTCGATGCGCTCGACGCTCACGCGCTCGCGCGCGATGGTCGCCCGGCCTTCCGCGACCTGTTCGTCCAGGACGCGCCCCACCAGATCGTCGGCGACCTCCGGCAGCAGGCGGTTCACGGTGCGCACGAAGTCGTGCCGCACGTCCGCGACCGCGCAGCCGAGCGCGTTGGTGAGACCCGGGCGCGCCGGGATCAGGACCTTCGGAATCGCGAGCTCGCGCGCGAGCGCAACCGCATGCAGCGGCCCGGCACCGCCGAACGCGAACAGCGCGAAATCGCGCGGATCGTGGCCGCGCGCGAGGCTCACCATGCGGATCGCGCCTGCCATCCGGTCGTTCGCGATGCGCAGCACCGCCGCGGCCGCCTGGTCGGCGCTCAGGCCGAGCGGCTTGCCGACCTGGCTCGCGATCATGGCGCGCAGTCGCTCCATCGGAACGGGGCGTTCGACTGCGAGCAGGCCCTTCGGGTTGAGGCGGCCCAGTGCCAGGTTCGCGTCGGTGATCGTCACGCGCTCGCCGCCGCGGCCGTAACAGATCGGTCCCGGCGCGGCGCCGGCGCTCTCCGGCCCGACCTGGAGCATGCCGGCCTCGTTGATGCGCGCGATCGAGCCGCCGCCCGCCCCGATCGTGTGCACGTCCACCATCGGCACGTGGATCGGCAGCGCGTACTCGAGCTCGAGTTCGGTCGAGACCTCCGGCAGGCCGTCCTGGATGAGCGCGACGTCGGTCGAGGTCCCGCCCATGTCGTAGGTGACGACGTTCGGAATCCCCGAGCGGGTCGCGGTGTACGCCGCGGCGATGACGCCCGACGCGGGGCCCGACATCACGGTGTTCACCGCCGCCTCGGCGGCGATGCTCGCGGCGACGGTGCCGCCGTTCCCTTGCATGACCAGCAGCTCGGCGCCGAAGCCGCGCTTCGCGAGCTCGCCCTGGAGACGCTCGAGATAGCGATGGAGCACCGGTTGAATCGCCGCGTTGACGGTTGCAGTGACGCCGCGCTCGTACTCGCGATACTCGGACAGGATCGCGTGACCGACCGTCACGTGGCCGTTCGGCCACAGACGCCGGGCGATCTCGGCGGCGCGGTTCTCGTGCGCCGGGTTGATGTAGCTGTGCAGAAAGTGGATCACGAGCGACTCGGCGCCGAGCTCGAGCAGCCGCCGCGCGGCCCGATCCGCGGCTGCCTCGTCGAGCGGACGCACCACCGCGCCGTCCGAGTCCATGCGCTCGTCGACCTCGAGGCGCAGCTCGCGCTCGATCAGGGGGTGGAAGGCCCCGATCAGGCCGTAGGGGTGTGGCCGCGTGCGCCGGCCGAGCTCGAGGATGTCGCGGAACCCGCGCGTCGTGATCAGGCCCACGCGTGCGATCTTGCGCTCGAGCATCGCATTGGTGGTCGTCGTCGTGCCGTGCACGATCGCGCCGAGCTTCGTGAGCCCGACACCCGTCTGCTCCAGCGCCGCCAGCACGCCAAAGGCCTGGTTGTCGGGCGTCGTCGGAACCTTCGCGAGGCGCACCTCGCCCGTCGCCTCGTCGACGAGGACGAGATCGGTGAAGGTGCCGCCGACGTCGATGCCTGCGATCCGGGTCATACCGCCAAATATTGCGCCCGCACGTCCTCGTTCGCCGCCAGCTCCGCCATCGTGCCGGAGAAACGGATGCGGCCCTTCTCGATGATATACGCGCGGTCCGAGACCTCGGTCGCGAAGCGCAGGTTCTGCTCCGACAGCAGCACCGACAGTCCCTCGGCCTTCAGCGCGCGGATCGCGGCGGCCATCTGGTCGACGATCAACGGCGCGAGACCCTCGGACGGCTCGTCGAGCAGGATGCACGACGGGTTGCCCATCAGCGTGCGCGCGATGGTCAGCATCTGCTGCTCGCCCCCGGAGGTGCGGCCGCCGGGGCGGTCGGTCATCTCGGCGAGGTTCGGGAACAGCTTGAACAGCCGCTCCGGCGTCCAGGTCGGCGCACCGGCGCGCGCCACCTGCCGGCCGACTTCGAGGTTCTCCATCACCGTCAGCTCGGTGAAGATGCGCCGATCCTCCGGAACGTAGCCGAGGCCGAGCTCCGCGATCTCGTAGGGCTCGAGGCGGTCGATGCGCCGGTCTGCAAAGCTCACCTCCCCGCGGGCCGGACGTACCAGACCCATGATGCTCTTCAGCGTCGTCGACTTGCCGGCGCCGTTGCGTCCGAGCAGCACGACCACTTCACCCTTCCCGACCTCGAGCGACAGGTCGCTCAGGATGTGCGCCCGCCCGTAGTAGGTCTCGAGCTTCCGGACCGACAGCATCAGAGCACCCCCCGCGATCCGAGATACACCTGCTGCACCTCCGCGCTTGCCCTGACCGTAGCCGGCTTGCCCGTGGCGATGAGCCGCCCGCGGTTGAGCACGATGATGCGGTCGGCGTGCGCGAACACGACGTCCATGTCGTGCTCGGTGAAGAGCACCGCGATGCGGCGCTCGCGGACGATCTCGGCGGTGAGGGCCATGAGCGCGATGCGCTCCTTGGGCGCCATGCCCGCGGTCGGCTCGTCCATCAGCAGCAGCCGCGGCTCGTTCGCCAGCGCCACCGCCAGCTCCACCCGCTTGAGATCGCCGTATGCGAGCACCGAGCACGCGCGCTCCGCCTGCTCGTTCATCCCGACCCGCGCGAGCAGGCGATCGGCCTCGTCCCGATGGAGCCGCGCGGCCGGCCGCCACCACTCGCGCAAGCGGCGGTGGTGGGCGAGCAGCGCCATCTGAACGTTCTCGCGCACCGTCATCGACGCGAAGGTCGCGGTAATCTGAAAAGTTCGCCCGACGCCGAGGCGCCAGACCTCGCGCGGCTGCATGCCGAGGATCTCGCGCGATTCGAAGCGGACGCTCCCCGTATCGGCCGGAAGCTGGCCGTTCAGCATGTTGAAGCAGGTGGTCTTGCCCGCGCCGTTCGGACCGATCAGGGCGAGCAGCTCCCCGGCGGCGACCTCGAAGCTCACGCCGCGGACCGCTTGGACTCCGCCGAACGATTTTTCCAGGTGCTCGACCGCGAGGACGGCCATCACTCCGGTTCCTTCTTGTCGAACCAGCCGCGCAGGGCGCCCACGATCCCCTGCGGGAACACGAGCACCAGCACGAGGATCGTGAGGCCCAGTACCGCGCGCCAGTAGTCCGTGCCGCGGGCGATCGTGTCTTGCAGCCAGGTGAAGAGCGCTGCGCCGACCACCGGGCCGCTGAGCGTCTGCACGCCGCCAAGGAGCACCATCACCAGCGCGTCGATCGAGCGCGACACCGCCATGGTCGAGTCGGGCGAGATGCTTCCCTTGGAGAAGGCATAGAGGCCGCCCGCCAGGCCGGCGAACGCCCCCGCGACGACGAACGCGGCCCACTGCAGGCGCCGGACGTCGATGCCGATCGCGTCGGCACGCAAGGGCGAATCGCGTCCGGCGCGCAGCGCGTAGCCGAACGGCGCGAACAGCATCCGCCGCAGCAGCCAAATCGCCCCGCCGCACAGCACGAGGGCGAGCAGGTAGTACGCGGGCTTTGGCGCGAGCCACGGCGCAGGCCACACGCCGACGATGCCGTTCGAGCCGCCGGTAAACCCGTCCCACTGGAACACAATCGACCACGCGATCTGGGCGAAGGCGAGCGTCAGCATCGCGAGGTACACCCCCGAGAGGCGCACGCAGAACCACCCGAAGACCAGGGCCCCGATCCCGGCGACCACCGGCGCCGCGACGAGCGCCGCTTCCATGGGCCAGCCCGCGGCCTTCAGCAGGAGCCCGCCACCGTACGCGCCGAGGCCGAGGTACGCCGCGTGGCCGAACGACACCATTCCGCCGGGCCCCATGATGAAGTGCAGGCTCGTCGCGAACAGCGCGAACACCAGGATGTCGATCAGCAGGACGAGCGTGTAGCCGGTGGTGGCGAGCGGGAGCGCGGCAAGCGCCGCGACCAGCACGATCGCGCCGGTCCGGAGCGCCCGTCCGGCCGGCCGCAGCGGCTGCTCGACGAACTCCGCGGCGGCGCGCTGGACGCCCTGCGGCCGACCGAGGAGGCCCTGCGGCCGCAGGATCAGCACGATCGCCATCACGAGGAACTCGACCACGAGCGTGAGCTTGGAGAAGGAGAACGTCGTGCCGAACGCTTCGACCGTGCCGATGCCGACGCAGAAGGCTTTGATGACGCCGATCAGCAGCGCGGCGAGGAACGCGCCAGGAATGCTGCCCAGGCCGCCGACCACGACCACAACGAACGCGTCGGAGATCGCGGTCAGGTCGAGGAAGAGCTGCGCCGGCTCGCGCGGGATCTGGAGCGCCCCGCCGAGCCCCGCGAGGAACGCGCCGAGCGCGAAGACGCCGGTGAAGAGCCATTTCTGATTGACCCCGAGGGCGCCCACCATCTCGCGGTCCTGCGTCGCGGCGCGCACGAGCGTACCCCAGCGCGTCCGGTTGAGCAGCAGCCACAGTGCGCCCAGAACGAGCGGACCGATCGCGATCAGCGCGAGATCGTACTCCGGGAACGGCTTGCCGAAGAACTCCACCGACCCGCGCAGCCCCGGCGCGCGCGGCCCGAGCAGGTCCTCCGCGCCCCAGCCCCACAGCACCGCGTCCTTGATGACGAGCGTCAGCGCGAAGGTTGCGAGGAGCTGGAAGAGTTCTGGCGCGTGGTAGATGCGCCGGAGGATGAGGATCTCGATCGCGGCACCGACCGCCGCTACTGCGAGCGCCGCGCCGGCGATGCCGCCCCAGAAACCGAGCGGTGTCACGCCGAGCTTCTCGATCAGGGTGTAGGCGACGTACAACCCGAGCATGTACAGCGAGCCGTGCGCGAAGTTGACGATGCGGGTGACGCCGAAGATCAGCGACAGCCCGACCGCGATCAGGAACAGGGTGGACGCGCTCGCCAGCCCGTTCAGGAATTGGATGAAGATGGACGAGAGCATCGGGAAAGGCCTGAATCTCGGCCACGGGGTATCGCGAGGCAGCGCAGCTGGACGAGCGTGGACGACATGAGGCAGCGATCTGCGTCGCTGCGAACTCGCTCCGGCATTCGTCGGAAGACCCTGGTGAGAGCTTCGTTAACGAAAAAGGGACAGGCGGACCTGTCCCTCTGTAGTCGGGCGCGGCGCGATCAGTCCGCCGGACGCAGCTTCTTCACCTCGGCGTCCGAGGGCAGGAATTTCGCGCCGTCGGCGTACGTCCACGAGGTCATGACGCCCTTGCCGTCCTTCAGGCCGATCCTACCGACGTACGCGCCCATGGTCGACTGGTTGTCGATCGGTCGGTAGAGGATCTTCCCGAACGGCGTGTCCACCTGCAGCCCCTTCATCGCGGCGACGAGCTTCTCGTTGTCGAGGCTGCCGGACTTCTTCATCGCGGCGACCGCGGTCATCACGGTGGAGTAACCGACGATCGAACCGAGCCGCGGGTAGTCGTTCCACTTCTTCTGGTACGCCGCGAGGAACTTCTTGTGCTCCGACGTGTTGATCGCGTTCCACGGGTAGCCGGTCACGTACCAGCCGTTCGGCGTCTCGTCCTTGAGCGGATCGAGGTACTCGGGCTCGCCGGCGAGCAGGTTGAAGACCTCGCGCCCCTTGAACAGACCGCGCGTGTTGCCCTCGCGCACGAAGCGGGTCAGGTCCGCACCGAACAGCGAAGAGAAGATCGCGTCGGGCTTCGCGTCGGCGATCGCCTGCACCACCGCGCCGGCGTCGATCTTGCCGAGCGGCACCGCCTGCTCGGTGACGAACTCCACGTCGGGCTGGGCCTTCTTGAGCAGATCCTTGAACGCGCGCGTCGCCGACTGGCCGTACTCGTAGTTCGGGTAGACGATCGCCCAGCGCTTCTTCTTCAGCTTCGCGGCATCGGGCACCAGCATCGCCGTCTGCATGTACGTCGAGGGACGCAGGCGGAAGGTGTATTTGTTGCCGCTGTCCCAGACGATCTTGTCGGTCAGCGGCTCGGCCGCGATGAAGAGCACTTTCTTCTGCTTCGCGAAGTCGGACACCGCCAGTCCGACGTTCGAGGCGAACGTGCCCATGATGAAGTGCACGTTCTCGCGCGTGAGCAGTTCCTCGGCGATCCGCACCGCCTCGCCCGGGTTGCCGTTGTCGTCGCGCGAGACGACCTCGAGCTTGCGGCCGAACACGCCGCCGGCCGCGTTGACCTCGTCCACCGCAAGCTCCCAGCCCTTCTTGTAGGGCTCCAGGAACGCCGGGAACGTCTTGTAGCTGTTCATCTCGCCGAGCTTGATCGACCCCTGTGCCGCGACCGGCCCGGTCACGCTCGCCGCGACCGCCAGGACCCCCGCACCGATCAGCCATTGCTTGCGCACCATCATGTTCTCCTCCTCCGCTTTCGCCGCCGCCCGAGGGCCGCACTATACATAGTGTGCGCGCCGGTGTCCGTCGTCAGTGCAGTCGCGCCGCCGCCGCGACCCCGCCGACGACGCGCACGCGCGATTGCAGCACGATCACTGCGCCCCAGACGAGGCCGCGGGCGAGCAGCGCTTCGGCGCGCTGCGCGCCGTTCGCGAGCGCCGCCGCGACCGCGTCCTCCGGCAGCGGGCCGACTTCCACGGTCACCGGCATCCGGCCGAGGTCGGTGTTGTCGTCCACCTCCCCTGCGGGTCGACGCCGGATCGCCGGGTGATCGACGTTCACGGCATTCGCGACCATCGTCGCCGCCGCGTCGGCCGCCGCGGCGGTCGCCGCCAGCACGGTTACGCTGTCCGCGATGCCGAGGCTCCAGCTGCGCCCGCGCCAGCCGCTCGTCGCGACACCGCGCACCGGCAATGCATGCGTCACCTCGAAGGTCCCGTCGACGGCGACGCGGTGACCGTGCCGCGTCGTCCGGTCGACGTCCGCGACCAATCCGATCCGGGTCGACTCGCCGACACCGAGGTGCAGCGCGATGTCGCCGCCGTTGTTCACGTATGCCTTGGTCGGTTCGCCGACGCCGATCATCGCATCCAGGATCTCCTCGGCCACCGCCCCGGCCACGGCCGCCATCGGCGTGATGAAGACGTCGCGGTACGGCAGGCAGGCCGCGACCATCCGGCGCGCGACGGTGCCCCTCAGGCCGACGGCGCGCGCGACTTCGCCGCGCAACGCCGGCAGCTCGGACACCAGTTCGTCGAGCACCGTGGCAAAGCGCCGCCACGCACGCGCATATGCGGCGTCGATGGTCGCCTCGGCGCCGAACGCCTCCAACACGAGGTCGATCGGCCCGTGCTGGAAGTGCCAGCGTCGTGCGTCAAGGCGCGCGCGCGTCGGGCCCATCGAGCGGCCAGGGGTTCGCCGCATCCCAGCCGACGACGCGATGTCGCTCGTGCTCCAGGATGTCGGCGAAGGGGCGCACGCGGTCCATGTGCCCGCCGAGCGCGGCGTAATCGGCGCGGCGCAGCGTGAATTCGATCGGCGCGACGATCGCGGGCGTCGGCACCCAGCCGAAGGCGTTTGCCGGCATGCGCGTCACGTCCGCCATCACCATGATCCCGCCGCCGGGCCACACGTACGCCGGGGCGCCGCCGCAGGTCACGCGCGTGAGCAGATCCTTGATCGACCGGGTCAGCGCGATCGGGTTCTCGGTCACGCCGGCGCGCAGGCTGCCGCCCGCGCCCCCGAGGAAGAGCACGGTGCACAGCGCCGGCTCGCAGTTCTCGCCGATGCGCTCGACGACCTTCATCACCGGCGCGGGGATTTCCGCCGGCACCATGCGCAGCGCCTCGTCCAGCACGAAGTACGCGTAGTCCTCGCCGGTCGTCGAGACCATGAGGATGCGCTCGCCGGGCCACGCCTCGCGACGGTCGATCGACTTGATGATCTTCAACGGATCGGTGACGTCGGTGCCGCCCCAGCCGAGGCCCGGATTCGCGACCTGGAAGTAGCGACCCGGGGTCGATTTGCGACCGATCACCTTGATTCCGCCCGGCCGCATGTCGAGGAAGCGACCGGCCTGGTGCTCGGAGAGCACGCCGGTGATGTGATCGTCGACCACCACCACCTCGTCGACGTGGCCGTGCCACTGCTGGGCGAAGATGCCGATCGTCGCCGACCCGCAGCCGACACGCATGCGCTTTTCCTCGACGTCGTTGATCACCGGGGCCCGGCCGGCCTGCACGACGAGTTGCGTGCCGCCCTCGATCTGCATCTCCACCGGCTGGCGGTTGCCGAGCGCGAGCATGACTTCGCAGGTGACGCGGCCCTCCTTCTTACTGCCGCCGGTGAGGTGGTGCACCCCGCCGAGCGACAGCATCTGCGAGCCGTACTCCATTGTGGTGACGTGACCGACCACCTCGCCCTGGCAGCGCACCGGCGCGCACTCCGGGCCGAGATAGCGGTCGGTGTCGATCTTCACCTTGAAGCTGCAGTAGCTGAAGATCCCCTCGGTGACGACCGTCACCATGTCGACGCCGGCCTGCTGCGAGGACACGATGAACGGTGCCGGTTTGTAGTCCGGGTAGGTCGTGCCCGAGCCGACGCCGGTCACGAACAGCGGCGCCTCCGCCGTCACGCTTCCGTTCCACGGCTGGCCGTCGGCGAAGGGCACCACGGCGCCGTGCTCGTCCAGCGTCCGCGCCATCAAGAGCAGCGGATCGACGCGCGTCAGCGCACCCCCGACGTTCGTGTAGCGATCGCACGCCCCGGCGCGACCGGCGCTGATCTGACACAGCACCGGGCACGCGTTGCAGACGATCTTGCCCGGCTGCGCCCGGAGGGCGTCCTCGCCGGGAGATTCGCTCAACGGGTCGGCGTGCGTCGTCATGGCTCAGAAGTGCTGGATGTGCAGCCCGCCGTCGACGTGGAACGCGTCGCCGGTGTTGAACGGCAGCGCCCCGCTCGCGAGCGCGGCGACCGTGCGCCCGACGTCGGCGGGCTCGCCCCAGCGCCGTACCGGCGTGAAACCTTCGGCGATCAGCTTGTCATAACGCGCCTGCGCCGGGGCCGTCATGTCGGTGCGAATGATGCCCGGCCGGATTTCGAAGCACATGATGCCGGCATCCGCCAGCCGCACCGCAAAGAGCTGGTTCATCATCGCGAGCCCGGTCTTGGCGAAGCAGTACTCCGCGCGGTTCGGCCCGACGATACGCGCGTTCGCCGAGGAGATCGTCACGATCGAGCGCAGCGGATCGCCCGCCCCCCGCGACTCCGCGAGCATCCGCTTCGCCACCGCCTGGGTCAGGAAGAAGGTGCCACGGAGGTTGACCGCGAGCAACGCATCGAAGCTCTCGGGCTGCACGTCGAGGACATCGCCCCGGACCTTGACCTGAATGCCCGCGTTGTTGACCAGGCAGTCGACCGTGCCGTAGGCGCCGAACGCCTTTTCGACCGTCGATGGATGGCCGGCGAGCTCCGCGATCGAACCCGGCAGGAACGTCACACGCCGCCCTCTTGCGCGCACCGCCTGAAGTGTCTCGCCCGTTGCCGCGTCGTCGACGACGTCGTTCAGAACGAGATCGAACCCGGCATCGGCCAGCGCATACGCGATGCCGCGACCGATCCCGCGCCGGGCACCGGTGACGAATGCGACGGGCGGTCGCGCCGTCATTTCATCCCTGCGCCGCGAGCAGCGCCGCGCGCACGCGATCCGGCGTGGCCGGCGCATGACGCAGCCGCACACCCGTCGCGTGGTGAATCGCATTGAAGATCGCCGGCGCGGTCGGGATGAGCGCCGGCTCGCCGACGCCCTTCGCGCCGTGCGGCCCCAGCGGCTCGGGATCCTCGACGAGAATGACCTCGAGCGGAGGCACGTCGCCGATCGTGGGGATCAGGTAGTCGTGCAGGTTTTCGGTCTTGCCGGCGTGGTACTCCTCCATCAGCGCGAGGCCGATGCCTTGTGCGATGCCGCCGTGGATCTGGCCCTCGACCTGTGTCGGGTTGAGCGCGCGCCCCACGTCGTGCGCGGCGACGATGCGCAGCAGCTGCACCGTGCCGAGCTCGAGGTCGACTTCCAGCTCCGCTAGCTGCGCGCCGAAGCCGTAGGTGGCGTACGGCACGCCCTGACCGTCCTTGTCGAGCGGGACGGTCGGGGGGTTGAAGTGCCCGTCGGCCGAAAGCACGTCGCCGCGCCCGTCACGCGGCAGCTCGGCGAGGTCGATACGATGCTCGCCGTCGGCGTCGCTCGCGATCAGCGCCCCGTCCTCGAGTCGCAGCGTCGCATTCGCACGCGCCTCGGCGAGCGCAATCATCCTGCGCCGCAGCTCGGTGCCGGCCAGGTGCGTCGCATTGCCCGACACGAAGGCCTGGCGCGACGCCGACGTCTTTCCCGCATCGGCTGTCAGATCCGTGTCGCCCATCACATAGTCGATCGCCGCCATCGGCAGGCCGAGCGCATCCGCTAGCAACTGGACCAATATTGTGTTCGAGCCCTGCCCGATGTCGACCGCGCCGTTGTAGAACATCACGCGACCGTCCGGCTTAAGGCCGACGCGCATCGTGGACGGATTGGCGATCACCGTGTTGCCGATCCCGTACCACATGCAGGCGAGACCGGCGCCGCGTCGAGTGCCCTTCAGTCGGCCGGCCGCTCCCGCGCGGCGGTTGAACGCTTCTGCACCGAGCACCGCCTCCTGCCAGTGCGGTCTCAGCGCGTCGAGGCACTGCGCCAACCCCGCGCTCGCCTTAAGGACCTGTCCCGTCGCCGTGGCCTGCCCGGCGCGGATCGCGTTGCGATGACGGAACTCGAGCTTGTCGAGGCCGACCCGCTCCGCCAGCTCGTCGAGCAGCGCCTCGTGCACGATCGTCGACTGCGGCACGCCGAAGCCGCGGAATGCCCCGGCGATCGGTCCGTTGGTGTACACCGCACGCGTCAGCGCCCGCACGTTCGGCACGGCGTACGGCCCCGACGCGTGGATCGGCACCCGGTTCGCGACGGTGTTCCCCCAGGACGCGTACGCGCCCGTATTGAAGTCGCCGGAGAAATCCGCCGCGACGAGGCGGCCCTCGGCGTCGCACCCGAAGCGCGCGCCGCATGCGTGCCGGATGGCGCTTCGTCGTCGACGCCATCGACTCCGGGCGCGTATAGGCGCCGCGCACCGGACGTTTCAGCTTCCAGGCGGCGACCGCAAGGAGCGGCTGGATCGAGATGTCGAGCTTGCCGCCGAACCCCCCGCCCACCGCCGACGGCACGATGTGCACCTGCACGTCCTCGATGCCGAGGACGCGCGCCACCTCCTCGCGGTCCATGTACGGGGTCTGGGTGCACGCGAAGATCCGGATGCGCTCTCCCACCCGCTCTGCGAACCCCGCCTCGGGCTCGATGTACGCGTGCTCGACGAAGCTGGTCGTGAACTCGCCTTCTGCAACGTGCGTCGCGGCGGCGAGCGCCGCCTCGACGTCGCCCTTCACGACGCGCCCGCGGACGAGGACGTTGTCGGGATTGCGCGCGTGCAGGGGATCGGCGACGTGCGCGAGCGCGTCCTCCACCTCGGTCTGCGCGACCTCGGGCATCCAGCGGATCGGAATGTCCGGCTCCGGGATCCGGAGCACCGCGTCCATCTCGCCGACCAGGCCCAGCACCGCCTCGCCGCGGAAGCGGACTCGGCCGTCCGCCAGCACCGGCTGGTCCTTGACGTCGGGGAAGATCCCGAAAGCGTTCACGGGCACGTCGCGCGCGGTCACGACGTCTACTAGCCCGGGGTGCCGCGCGAACAGCGGCGCGAGATCGCCGATCTCGAAGCGCGCCTTGGCGTGCGGCGAGCGGATCACGTGCAACCAGAGCGCGCCGTCGGGCCAGTGGTCGGCGCCGTAACGCTCCCTCCCGGTGACCTTCGGTGCGCCGTCGGTCTTGGGGGCTCGAGCACCGACCGCCGCCCCGACCGCGGGCTCCGCGAGCGCCGCCTCTCCGCGCCCCGCCGCGAGCACCGCATCGACGATCTTGCGATAGCCGGTGCACCGGCACAGCACGCCGCCGAGCGCGTCGCACACCTCGCTCTCGCTCGGATTCGCATTGCGCCCAAGCAGCTCGCGCGACGCCATCAGCATCCCCGGCGTGCAGATGCCGCATTGCGCGGCGCCGTGCGCGAGAAACGATCGCTGCAGCGGATCGAGCCTCGCCCCATGCGCCAGGCCTTCCACCGTTTGCACCACCCGCCCTTCCACCTGCGCGACCGCGGTCAGGCAGGCGCAGACCTGGCGTCCATCGACGAGCACCGTGCATGCGCCGCAGTCCCCGGCGTTGCAGCCGACCTTCGTCCCGGTCAGGCCCAGCGCCTCGCGCAGGACGTCGGACAGGCGCTCGGCCGGCCGCGCGGCGACGCGCTGCGGCTCGCCGTTCAGCGTGAACGCGACCGTGGATAGATCAAGCGGCCTGTTCATGCGCCAGTCTCTCGAGCGCCCGAGCAACGAGCGTCGCAACCGCGTCGCCGCGATACGCCGAGCTCGCGCGGATGTCGGTGATCGGCGCAAGCGACGCAAGGTGCGCCGGTGCCACCGTTGCGCCGATGCCCGGCGCCAGAGTGCGGCCCACGAGTGCGGCCTCCAGCGCCGGCAGGCGCTGTGCGGCCGATGAGCACGCGCCGACGGCAACGCCGCAGCGCGCGATCGCCCCGCGCGCATCGGTCTCGGCCGCCGCCGCGACCATCGCGATCGAGATCACGAGGTACCGGCGCGCGCCGAGCTTGAGAAAGGTCGACCGTGCGCGCCCGCCCCATTTGGAGACCAACACCGCGGTCATCAGCTCGTCGGGCGCGCACGCGGTCAGCCGGTTGCCGAGCACGAACTCGCCGAGCGGAAGCGTCCGCGCGCCGCGCACGGACCGCAACTCCACCTTGGCGCCGAGCGCGAGCAGGGGCGGCACGCCGTCAGCCGCCGGCGAAGCGTTGCAGAGATTGCCGGCAACGGTCCCCGCGTTCTGAATCTGGACGCCGCCGACTTCTCGGGCGGCGAGCTTCACCGCATCGAACCATGCGGGCAGCGGCGCCGCGACGAGCTCGATCCAGGTCGTGAGCGCGCCGATACGGAAGTGCGCGGACTCCTCCCGCACGCCGCGCAGGTCGGCGATCGCGGTGATGTCGAGGACATCCTCGTCGATCGTCCGGCCGACCCGTGCAGGATAGAAGTCGGTGCCGCCCGCGAGCACCGTGCACGGCCCGGCCGCGCGGGCGCGCAGCGCGTCGTCGAGCACGCTCGGGCGGAGGTAGCTTCCCATCGATGCGCAGGCGGTGGCCAAAGGGTCGACCGACTGTAGCCGAAGGCCAGCGGCCATACAACCAGCGCCCCTACAACCAGCGGCCCTACAACCAGCGGGCACGCCTTTAGCCATCGCTTGCACTCCGGGCCGCGACCCCGGATCATCGATGCGGAACCTTCGAGGAGGCCCGAATGGAAATCGCTGCCCGTTACGACCAGCGCGCGCGCTACGACGCGCTGATGGACGTGGTCCGCAACCGCATGACGACGCGCCAGTTCGACCCGTCGTACGTCGTTCCGCTGGAGCATTACGAGCTCATTCTGGAGGCCGCGCGGCACGCGCCGTCCGGCGCCAATGCGCAGCCCTGGCACTACGTCGTGATCACCGAGGTGGCCATCAAGAGGGCGATCGCCGACTATTTCGTGGACGAGGCGCGGAGCCGCGCGAAGCTGCACATGAAGTTCCCGACGCCGAACTATCGCGGGCTGGAGACCGCGCCGGGCTTCATCGTGATCGCGAGCGACTTCCGCTGGACGCGTGCGTTCCCGGTGCTGAACGACGGCTCCGCCCTCGACCGCCAGTACCAGGAAAATGCCGAGCGCATCCTGCTGCAGTCGGTGGCCGCTTCGACCATGTCGGCCCATCTGGCGGCCGCCGCGCTTGGGTACAACGTTTGGTGGGTCACGGCGATCGGGCAGGAGAACGCCCAGAATGCGCTGAAGCCGCTCCTCGGCATTCCCGACGACCTCGCCGTCGTCGACATCTTCTGCTTCGGACCGCCGGCGAAGCCGCCATACAAGCGCTGGAAGAAGTCCCTGCCCGAGATCATGTCTTGGGACCGGTTCAACGCCGCGAACTACATGACGCCCGGGCAGATCGACGAGTGGGTGCGCGAGAAACGCCACCAGGTGATGTATCGCGACGAGAGCAAGGTGGATTGAAACCAGCGTGGATTGAGACTAGCGTGGATTGAGACTAGCGTGGATTGAAACCCGCATCGACCGAGCCGTCGTCGGTCGGGCCCACGTTTCGAGCCGGCGCACACCGGCGCGGGGGCGCGCGCCGGTATAATGCGCGGCTTTGCGAGCATGGCCCCGCGCGAGGATCCGCGATGACCCACATCGTCACCGAGAGCTGCATCAAGTGCAAGTACACCGACTGCGTCGACGTCTGTCCGGTCGACTGTTTCCACGAAGGGCCGAACATGCTCGTCATCGACCCGGACGAGTGCATCGACTGCGCGGTGTGCATCCCCGAGTGCCCGGTCAACGCGATCTACGCGGAGGAGGACGTGCCCGCGGATCAGAAGGAATGGCTCGCGCTCAACGCCGAGCTCACCAAGGTCTGGCCGGTGCTCACCGACAAGAAGGACCCCCTCGCCACGGCCGAAGCGTTCAAGGACGTGCGCGAGAAGAAGCAGCTTCTCGAGCGCTGACCGCCGGGAGGGCAGCGCTCCACGCCGTGACCTGGACGCCATGCTGAAGCTCGCTCACGGACTCGCCTTCGAGGACCTGTACCGCCGCGAGGGCCTCGTCCGGCTCGACCGGCATTTCGTCGACGTCCTGGGCACGGCCGACCCCACGCTGCGCGACCAGTTGGCCGCCGCCCGCATCGCGTCGGACGCCATCGCATCCAAGGACGAGTCGGCGCTGATCCTGGCGCTCGCGCCACACCTCGACCGCTTCTCTCGCGCAACTCTTCGGCATCGGCGACGAGGTCCTCGCGCTCGCGCGCCGTCACGACGAGAGCGCGCCGCTCTACGCGGTGAAACGCCAGTTCGTGCAGCGCCGCGCCGCGACCAAGATCAAGCCCGAGGACGCCCGGGCGCTCGACGGGCCCGCGCTGGAACGCGACCTGCGCCGCCTGTTCGGCGGACGCTTCGACGAGCTCACCTACGCTCAGCACGTCACGCGCTGGCTCGCGCAGGAGCAGGCCCAGCCCGCGGTGAACAACCAGCGGGAGCTCGACCTCGCGCTCCGCTACGCGGCATGGGCGCTGCACACCGACGAGGGCCGCGAGCACGTGCGCACCGGCGTGCTGTTCAAGGCGCCCGGCAAGACCGACCCCTATCATCTGCTCGCGCACGCGGAGCAGTTCGACCTCCACGGCGCCCCCGCCTTCCGGATCAGGCCCGATCACCTCCGGCGTCGCGAGGGCTTCAAGCTCACCGATTCCGGTACCAGCCTGGTCGGTGCGCTCGACCAGGCGAACTACTGCATCTGGTGCCATGCGCAGGGCAAGGATTCGTGTGCGAAGGGCCTGAAGGAAAAGCCGCCGGCCGATGCCCCCGACCGGATCATCTACAAGAAGAGCGCCTTCGGGGTCACGCTCGCCGGCTGCCCCCTCGACGAGAAGATCTCCGAGTTCCATACCGCGAAGACGCAGGGCCTGGCGATTGCCGCGCTTGCGATCATCGCCGTCGACAACCCGATGGTCGCCGCCACCGGCCACCGGATCTGCAACGACTGCATGAAGGCCTGCATTTACCAGAAGCAGGAGCCGGTCGACATCCCGCAGGTCGAGACGCGCACGCTCAAGGACGTGCTGCTGCTGCCTTGGGGCTTCGAGATCTACAGCCTGCTCACCCGCTGGAACCCGCTCAACTTCCGCCGGCCGCTGCCGTTGCCGCGGAGCGGGCGCCGCGTGCTGGTGGTCGGCATGGGTCCCGCCGGGTTCAGCCTCGCGCACCAGCTCATGAACGACGGCCACGTGGTGGTCGGCATCGACGGGCTCAAGATCGAGCCGCTGCCGGCCGAGCTCGCGGGCGTGAGCGCCGACGGCGGCCGCGCGCCTTTCGCGCCCGTCCGCGACGCAATGAACCTGTACGAATCGCTCGATGAGCGCACGATGGCCGGATTCGGGGGCGTCGCCGAGTACGGGATCACCGTGCGTTGGGACAAGAACTTCCTGAAGCTGATCCGGCTGCTGCTCCAGCGTCGCCGCGAGTTCGCCTTGTTCGGCGGCGTGCGCTTCGGCGGCACGCTCACGCTCGACGACGCGTTAATTGCCGGCTTCGACCACGTCGCGCTCTGCATGGGGGCCGGCAAGCCGACCACGCTCGACATCCCGAACGGTCTCGCGCGTGGCGTGCGCACCGCCTCGGATTTCCTGATGGCGCTGCAGCTCACCGGTGCCGCCAAGCGCGATTCGATCGCGAACATGCAGCTGCGGCTGCCGGCGGTCGTGATCGGCGGCGGGCTCACCGCGATCGACACGGCCACCGAGTCGCTCGCCTACTACGTGGTCCAGGTCGAGAAGTTCCTCGAGCGCTACGAGGCGCTCGCGCTCGACGCGGGGCACGACGCGGTGCGCGACCGCTGGAACCCCGAGGAGCGCGAGATCGCCGAGGAGTTCCTGTCGCACGCCCGCGCGATCCGCAGCGAGCGCCGCAAGGCGGCCGCGGAGGGCCGCGCCCCGCGCATCTCCGAGCTGCTGCGCCACTGGGGCGGCGTCACGATCGGCTACCGGCGGCGCCTCGTCGACAGCCCCTCCTACACGCTCAACCACGAAGAGGTCGAGAAGGCGCTCGAGGAAGGCATCGTCTTCGCCGAGGGGCTCACGCCCCTCGCCGTCGAGGTCGACGACTACGGCGCGGTAAGCGGGATCCGCTTCACCCGGCAGACGCGCGGCGCGGACGGAAAATGGCAGAGCGCGGGCGAGCTGCGCTTGCCCGCTTGCACGGTGTTCATCGCCGCCGGCACGCAGCCGAACACCGTGCTCGCGCGCGAAGACGCGGCGCACTTTCAGCTCGACGGCAAGTACTTCCGCGCCTGCGACGAGGACGGGAACCCGGTCAAGCCGGAGTTCTCGCTGTCGAAGCCGGCGCGGGCCGACGTGCTCCTGTCGCGCCTGCCCGACGGGCGCTTCGTGTCCTTCTTCGGCGATCTCCATCCGTCGTACTTCGGCAACGTCGTCAAGGCGCTCGGGTCGACCAAGCAGGGTTTCCCCGTGATCTCGCGCGTGCTCGCGAAGCACGCGCCCGCGAACACCGAGTCGGACGCCGCTTTCCTGCGCCGGCTGGACGCCGACCTGCGCCCGACCGTGCACGAGGTGAAGCGCCTCACCCCCACCATCGTCGAGGTCGTGGTCAAGGCGCCGGCCGCGGCGCGGCGCTTCGCGCCTGGACAGTTCTATCGCCTGCAGAACTTCGAAACGCTCGCGCCCGTCGCGGACGGGACCCGCATGCAAATGGAAGGCCTCGCGCTGACCGGAGCCTGGGTCGATCGGGCGCGCGGCCTGGTGTCCACGATCGTGCTGGAGATGGGCGGCTCCAGCGACCTGTGCGCGATCCTGCAACCCGGCGAACCGGTGGTGCTCATGGGGCCGACCGGCGCGCCGACACACATCGCGCCGGGCGAGACGGTCCTGTTCGCGGGCGGCGGCCTCGGCAACGCGGTGCTCTTCTCGATCGGCCAGGCGTTTCGCGCGGCCGGCTCGAAAGTGCTCTACTTCGCCGGCTACAAGAAGATCATCGACCGCTACAAGGTCGAGGAGATCGAGGCGGCGGCGGACGTCGTGATCTGGTGTTGCGACGAGGCGCCCGGCTTCGAGCCGAGCCGCCCCCAGGACCTCGCGTTCGTGGGCAACATCGTACAGGCGATGGAGGCGTACGCCTCCGGCCGCCTGGGTGCGACAACGCTGAAGATGGCCAACGCCGACCGGATCATCGCAATCGGATCGGACCGCATGATGGCGGCAGTGGCGCGCGCGCGCCATGCGGTGCTGGAGCCGTATCTCAAACCGCACCATTTCGCAATCGGCTCCATCAACTCGCCGATGCAGTGCATGATGAAGGAGATCTGCGCGCAGTGCCTCCAGCCGCACCGCGATCCGCAGACCGGCGAGACGCGCTACGTGTTCTCGTGCTTCAACCAGGACCAGCCGCTCGACTGCGTGGATTTCCACGCCCTCTCCGAGCGGCTGCGGCAGACTCGCTGCAGGAGAAGCTGACCGCGCAGTGGTTGCGTCACGCACTGCCGACAGTGCGCGGAGATCGCACACCAGTCTAGACAAACGCTGCCGACGCTTTAACATTAGCGGCTCGCGCACCGCTGCAAGGGAGGATCGATTGGACGCCGAATACATCGAGCGGGTCTACTCCGCGTATTCGCGGGTGTATGACCGCGTATTCGGGCGAGTCTTCCAGGACTCGCGCATCGCGCTCGCCGCGGCGATCGAAGCGCGCCCTGGACAGAGCGTTCTCGAGGTCGGGGTCGGCACCGGCCTGCTGCTTCCTCTCTATGCCGGTCGCTGCCGCATCACCGGCATCGACCTGTCCGCAGGGATGCTCGACAAAGCGCGCGAGCGGGTCGAGCAGCTCGGCTTGCCGGATGTCACGCTCGAGCGCATGGACGCGGGCGCGATGAGCTTCGCCGACAACTCCTTCGACATCGCGGCGGCGGCGTACGTCGTCACCGCGGTGCCCGACCACCGGACCGTAATGAGCGAGATGGTGCGGGTGGTCCGCCCGGGCGGGCGCATCCTGCTGCTCAACCACTTCGTCAACGGTTCGCCGGTGCTCGCAGCGTGTGAGCGCGTGGTCTCGCCGCTCTGCATCCATCTCGGCTTCCGCACCGACCTCTCGGTCGGTCAGGTGCTCGACGGGCTGCCCCTCGCCAAGCTGCGCGACGAGCGCGTCAAGCCGCTCGGCATGTGGCACCTCGTCGAGTGCCGCAACGACAAGCGCGTGCAGGCCTGAAGAGCAGGCGGCGCCGCCTCAGCTCCGCCGCAGCAGCGCGTTGCGCTCCCCGGACGGCTGATCGTCACGCGAAGCACGCCGCGGTCGTAGGTGCGCAGAAGGGGCGTCATCTGGCGGAGGTCCGGCCGAACTGGGCCGCGCGAGTGTAGCCCGCGCGCGCCATAATCGCAGCACCCCATCATGGAGATCCCCATGGAGCTGCGACTCGACGCCAAGAACGCGCTCGTCACTGGCGCCTCCTCCGGGCTCGGCTGGCGCTTCGCGACCACCCTCGCGGCAGCCGGTGCACGCGTCGCCGTGGCGGCACGGCGCACCGACCGCCTCGAGACGCTCAAGGCCGAGATCGAACGCACCGGCGGCCGAGCGCACGCCGTGGCGCTGGACGTCACCGATGTCGCCTCGGTGCGCGCCGGCGTGGCCGCGGCCGAGGCGGCGCTCGGTCCGCTCGACATCCTCGTGAACAATTCCGGGGTGAGCGTCACCAAGCGCGCCGGCGAGGTCGAGGAGGCCGACTACGATTTCGTGATGGACACCAACGCGAAGGGCGCGTTCTTCGTGGCGCAGGCGGCCGGGCGCGCGATGCTCGCCACCAAGCGGCCCGGGCGCATCATCAACATCGCCTCCGCTGCGGGCCTGCGCGCGCTCGGCCAGCTGTCGGTGTACTGCATGTCGAAGGCGGCGGTGATCCACCTGACGCGTGCGCTCGCCCTGGAGTGGGGCCGCTACGGGATCAACGTCAACGCGCTCTGTCCCGGGTACATCGAGACCGAGATCAACCGCGACTACTGGGAAACCGACGGCGGGAGAAAGCTGATCGGCATGCTGCCGCGGCGCCGCGTCGGCAAGCCCGCGGACCTCGACGGGCTGCTGCTGCTGCTCGCCTCCGAGCACTCCGGGTTCGTCAACGGCGCGGTCATCGCCGCCGACGACGGGTTGACCCTCTGAGAAAGCCCTGAATAAGGACTATCGGCCAATGGGATCGCCAGTTCTTTACGGTGTAAGGCGTTGCTTCGCGTTGTCCGCGCTCGTCCCAGCCGCGCTGCCTCGCGACACCCCGTGGCCCTCTTTCAGACCTTCCCTAATCACCGCGGGCTGAGCCGCTCGGTCGGCAGGTTCGGCACCCCGCCCGCCGTCGCCGGCGCGGCCTGCGGCGGCAGGCTGGCGAGCCGTTCCGCAAGCGGCGGATTCATCTTGCGCAACCGCTGCACGGCGATCTCCCATTCGGTCCGGCGGCCGAGCCGCGCGTACGCGACCCCGGCGCCGAAGAGGGCCTCCGCGAACTGCGGATTGCGCTGCAGCGCCTGCTCGTAGAAGACGACCGCGCGGTCGGGCCGCTTCAAGTCGCTGAAGCTCTCGCCGAGCAGGAAGTAGGTCACCGCCGAGTCCTGGTTGATGCGCAGCGCGCTGTCCAGCGTGCGGATCGCGCGCTCGGGCTGCCCCATCGCGCGATAGGACTGCGCGAGCAGGTTCCAGGCCGCGATGTCGTCCGGGCTGACGCGCACCGCATGCTGGAACTGATCGGCCGCGCGCTCGTACTGCCCGAGCTGCGTGTAGGCATAGCCCGCCACCACGCGCCAGTCGGGGTTGGTCGGGTCGATCGCGATGTTCTCCTGCGCGAACTGCGCGATGCCGTTCCAGTCGCCCTTCTCCTCGAGAGCGGAGAGCCGGTCGCGGTTCGGCTCGCTCACGCCCTTCATGTTGTTGAGCAGCGTGGTGAACGTGCCCTCGGGGAGGAGGCCGATCAACAGCTGGGCCGCGGGCGACATGCAGCCCGCAAGCGCCGCCAACAGCACGAGCGCCGCGGCGGTGCGCCGGAGCTCAGTCGTTCTGATAGACGTAGCCCTTCTGCCGGACGCGCGAGTCCTGGACACGCTGCTGCTGGTCGAGGTCGAGTTTGCGATCCCACCACAGCGCGCGGCCTTTCGCCTGCTCGTCCGCGAGCTGCGGCTGCTCGTGCAGCAGGTCGCGGATGAGGCGCGTCGCGTCGGACTCGTAGTCGCTCTTGATCTTCTTGCCGAACATGGTCGTGAGGGGATGGTGAACGGACGCGGCGGATTATACCCGCGCATGCGGCTTGGACGCGCGCTCGCTGCCGCACCGCGTCGTCCGGCAGCACGCCGACCGACGCAGGCGATCCTTTGAAAAACAAAAACTTCCGCCCGGCTGGGACTGGGGCCTTGCATTTTTGTTCAGGCCTGTATATAAATGCAGTAAAGCGCCGCGCACATTGAGGCGCCAGTCCCGCGGATTGGGGCGGACGGCAAGCCGTCGCTCAATCCGCGATACCTATAACAGCTCCGCTTCTGGAGGCAGTCATGGATCATGAAAAAGCCCTGGGCATCCTGCAGAACCTGTCGAACGGCAGCGATCCGTTCACCGGCAAGCCGTTCCCCGCCGACAGTTCGTACCAGCATCCGGACGTCGTACGGGCGCTCTTCCAGGCGGTGCGGGCGATGGAAAGCGCGGTCGCCGCGCAGAAGCGGCAGGCCGCGCGCCCCGCGGGCGGCAATTCGGGCAAGCCGTGGTCGAAGGACGAGGACGAGCGCCTGCTCGGCGCCTTCGACCGGGGCCAGTCGATCGACGATCTCGCCGGCGCGCACGCGCGCAGCCGGCTCGCGATCGAGGCGCGGCTCGCACGGTTCGGACGGGTGCCGATGCCCGCCGGCGTCCGGGCGATCGCCAACGGCATGCAGGCGCGCGAGCCGGCCGGACCGCAGTACTCGGCGCACGCCTAGGAGCACGCGATGAAAGAACTCACTCCCCGTCAGGCCGAGATCCTCCAGATCATCCGCGACACGATCGAGGAGACCGGCTTCCCGCCGACGCGCATCGAGATCGCGCGCATGCTCGGCTTCGCCTCCCCCAACGCGGCCGAGGAGCACCTGCGCGCGCTCGAGCGCAAGGGCGCGATCGAGATCCTCGACGGCACCGCGCGCGGCCTACGGCTCACGGAGGCCCTCGGGCTGCCGCTCATCGGCCGCGTCGCCGCCGGCTCGCCGATCCTCGCCGAGGAGCACATCGTCGGCCGATACCCGGTCGATCCGAACCTCTTCCGACCGCGCGCCGACTATCTGCTGCAAGGTGCGCGGCATGAGCATGCGCGACGCCGGCATCCTCGACGGCGACCTGCTCGCCGTGCACCGGACCGTGGATGCGCGCTCGGGGCAGGTCGTCGTCGCGCGCCTGCATGACGAAGTGACGGTGAAGCGCCTGCGCCGCCGCGGTGCCACCATCGAGCTCCTGCCGGAGAACCCGGACTTCAAGCCGATCGTGATCGACTACGCGCGAGACGCCGCTCGCCGATCGAAGGCATCGCCGTCGGCGTGATCCGCAACCGCACGCTTTGAAATCGCACCCACGCCCGCATCGGGTCTTGCAATGGTCGGCTCGCCGACCCCGGCGCTCCGCTTCGCCGCTCTTGCTCGCCCGCACCCGACATCCGGCGCGGCGACGCGCTCGCTCGGTGGCGAGCCCGAGCGTACCGACCGGCTTCGCGGCCCTCGACGCGGAGCTGCCTGGTGGCGGCTGGCCGACCGGCTGCCTCACCGAGATCCTGCCCGCGCACGAAGGCATCGGCGAGCTGCGCATCCTCGGCCCGGCGCTCGCCGCACTCTCGCGCACAGGCAAGCGGCTCGCCTGGATCGCGCCGCCTCATCTTCCCTACGCGCCGGCGCTCGACGCCGCAGGTATCGCCCTCACCCACCTTCTGATCGTCAGGACGGGCTCGGCGCGCGACACGCTGTGGGCCGCCGAGCAGGCGCTCGCCTCCGCCGCTTGCGGGGCAGTGCTCGTCTGGCCCGGCAGGGTCAAATATGCGGAGCTGCGCCGCCTGCAGCTCGCCGCCGAAGAAGGCGCGCGCGCTCGTCGTGCTGTTCCGCACGCCGTACGTCGCCGGCGAAGCCTCGCCCGCGGCGCTGCGCCTCGCGCTCGCACACCGCCGCCGGCGCTCTGGCGGTGCGGATCCTCAAACGCCGCGGCGCCGTCTGCGAGCGGCCTGTCCTCGTGAACATCGGAACACCACGTGCAGTGGATCGCGCTCCACCTGCCCGACCTGCCGCTCGAAGCACTCCCGCGCAGCCTTGCGACGCCTGAGCCGCAGGCGGTCGCGGAGCACGCAGCGGGTCGTGGCCTGCGACCGGAAGGCGTGCGCACGCGGCGTGCGGCCGGGCATCGCCGTCCCCGCCGCGCGCGCACTCGCGCACGACCTCGTCGTCCGGCCGCGTGATTCGGCCGAGGAGACCGAAGCGCTGCTCGGAGTCGCCGGCTGGGCGGTGCAGTTCACGCCGAATGTGGCGCACGAGTCCCCCGATGCGCTCGTGCTCGAGATCTCGGGCAGCCTGAGGCTCTTCGGCGGCGTCGATCGCCTGCGCGCATCCCTCCTCGCGGGCTGCGCGCGGATGGGCTTCACCGCCCTCGCCGCATGCGCGCCCACCGCGCGCGGCGCCGCGTGGCTGGCGCGTGCCGGCGTGGCACCATGTCATCGAGCACGCCGATCCCTCGAGTCCGCGCTCGCCGCCGTCCCGCTGGGCATCGCCGTGCGCGCGGCGGACACGCTCGAAGCGTTGCACGCAATCGGCGCCCGCGACGGTGGGCGATCTGCCGCGCTGCCGCGCGACGGGCTCGCACGCCGCTTCGGCCAGGCGCTTGCTCGACGACCTGGATCGCGCCCACGGGCGACCGCCCGACCCGCGCGCGTTTTACGTCCCGCCGCCGAGATTCCATGCCCGCCTCGAGCTGCCGGCCGAGGTCACGCAGGCCGAGAGCGCTGCTGTTCGCGGCGCGGCGGCTGTTCGTGCAGCTGGAGGGTTTCCTCGCCGCGCGCGCCGGCGGCGTGCAGACGGCTTCGAGCTGCGCCTCTTCCATCGCGAGGCGACACCGACCGTAATCGCCGATCGGCCTCGTCGCGCCTTGCCGCGATGCCGAGTCACTTCACCCTGCTCGCGCGCGAGCGGCTCGGGAGCGATGGCGCTCGCGCGAGCCGGTGCGCGCCCTCGCCCTCGCCGCGGCAGACATCGTGCCGCTTGTCGGCGAGCCGCTTGCCCTGTTCCCCGACGAAACGCGGCACGACCGGCAGGACTGGCAGCAGCTCGATCGAGCGCCTGCGGGCGCGGCTGGGCACGGCAAGCGGTGCACGGCGTGGCAGCGCCGCAGAGCATCGGCCGGAGTACGCGTCGCGGGCGTGCGAGCTCCGCTCGCGCGGGGAAGGGAGAAAGCGGAAGAGGGAAGGTCGGCGCGCGGCCGTTCTGGCTGCTCGACGCGCCGCGGCCGATTCCGGAGGTCGGAGCCGTGCCGCACTACGACGGCCCGCTCACGCTGCTCGCCGGTCCGGAGCGCATCGAGTCCGGCTGGTGGGACGGCGACGACATCGCGCGCGACTACTTCGTCGCGCGCACGCCTGAGCGATGCGCTGGTCTGGATCTACCGCGCGCGCGCGACGGCTGCCGGTGGGTATGCGTATCCTCGCACGGGCTTTTCGCCTGGAACCGTGTTTCCGCCCCCGCTTACGCCGAGCTGCACTGCCTGTCGAACTTCACCTTCCTGCGCGGCGCTTCGCACCCGGAGGAACTGGTCGAACGGGCGCATGCGACTCGGCTACGCGGCGCTCGCGATCACCGACGAATGCTCGCTCGCCGGCGTGGTGCGCGCGCACGTTGCCGCGAAGGAGTCTCGGGCTGCCGCTCATCATCGGCACCGAGATCCGGCTCGACGACGGCCCGAAGCTGGTGCTGCTCGCCACCGACCGCGACGGCTACGGCAATCTCTCCGAGCTGATCACCACGGGCCGGCGCAGCGCGCACCAAGGGCAGCTATCGCCTGACCCGCGCCGACCTCGACGGCGGCCTGGCCGGCTGCCTCGCGCTGTTGATCCCTGCGGCCTCCCTGCTTCCTGCTTGCCTGGTGGATGCGCACTGGCTCGCAGCGCGCTTCCCGGATCGCGCCTGGATCGCGGTCGGAGCTTCTGTGCGGCCCGAACGACCGCGCCCAGCTCGATGCCCTGCGCGAGCTCTCGCGCAGCTCCGGCCTGCCGCTCGTCGCGGCCGGCGACGTGCACATGCACGTGCGCTCGCGGCGCCGGCTGCAGGACATGCTCACCGCGATGCGCCTGGGCAGGCCGGTCGCCGCCTGCGGCCGGGCGCTCCATCCGAACGGCGAGCGCCATCTGCGGCTGCGGATGCGGCTCGCGAAGCTCTATCCGCCCGAGCTGCTCGCCGAGACGCTGCGCCTCGCGCGAGCGTGCCGCTTCTCGCTCGACGAGCTGCGCTACGAATACCCGGAAGAGCTCGTGCCCGCCGGCGAGACGCCGGCGTCGTGGCTGCGCAAGCTCACCGAGGCAGGCCTGGGATGGCGCTTCCCGCAGGGCGCGCCCGATAACGTCCGCCAGCTCGTCGAGCACGAGCTCGCGCTGATCGCCGAGCTCGCCTACGAGCCCTACTTCCTCACCGTGCACGACATCGTGCGCTTCGCGCGCGAGCGGCGCATCCTCTGCCAGGGCCGCGGCTCGGCGGCGAACTCGGCGGTGTGCTACGCGCTCGGCATCACCGAGGTCGATCCGGCACGCATGACGATGCTGTTCGAGCGCTTCATCTCGAAGGAGCGCAACGAGCCGCCCGACATCGACGTCGACTTCGAGCACCAGCGGCGCGAGGAGGTGATCCAGTACCTCTACGCGAAATACGGCCGCGACCGCGCCGCGATCGCCGCCACCGTCATCACCTATCGCGCCAAGAGCGCGGTGCGCGACGCGGGCAAGGCGCTCGGACTCGATGCGGACCAGGTCGACCGCCTGGCCGGCTCGCTCGCGTGGTGGGACGGTCGCAGCGCGCTGCCCGAGCGCATGCGTGAGGCCGGGCTCGATCCCGCGAGCGGGCAGGTCGTGCAGCTCCTCGAGCTCGCGGGCACTCTGATCGGCTTCCCGCGCCACCTCTCGCAGCACGTCGGCGGATTCGTGATCGCGCGCGACCGGCTCTCGCGGCTCGTGCCGATCGAGAACGCCGCGATGCCCGACCGCACGGTCATCGAATGGGACAAGGACGACCTCGACGCGCTCGGCCTGCTCAAAGTGGACGTGCTCGCGCTCGGCATGCTCTCGGCGATCCGGCGCGCGCTCGACCTGATCGCCGCGCGGCACGGCCGGCCGTTCGCGCTGTCCGACGTGCCGCCGGAGGACCCCGCGATCTACGAGATGATCCGGCGCGCCGACACGATGGGCGTGTTCCAGATCGAGTCGCGCGCGCAGATGTCGATGCTGCCGCGCCTCGCGCCGGCGCGCTTCTACGACCTCGTGATCGAGGTCGCGATCGTGCGCCCCGGGCCGATCCAGGGCGGCATGGTGCATCCGTATCTGCGGCGCCGCAACGGCGAAGAACCGGTGACCTACCCGAGCGCAGCGGTCCGGTCGGTGCTCGAGCGGACGCTCGGCGTGCCGATCTTCCAGGAGCAGGTCATGAGCCTCGCGGTGGTCGCCGCCGGCTTCACCCCCGGCGAGGCCGACCGGCTCCGCCGCGCGATGGCGGCGTGGCGGCGCAAGGGCGGGCTGGAGCCGTTCGAGCGCCGCCTCAAGGACGGCATGCGCGAGCGCGGCTACTCGGGCGAGTTCGCCGACCAGATTTTTCGCCAGATCCTCGGCTTCGGCGAGTACGGCTTTCCCGAGTCGCACTCGGCGAGCTTCGCGCTGCTCGTCTACGTGTCGTCGTGGATCAAGCGCCACGAGCCGGCCGCGTTCCTCGCCGCGCTGCTCAACAGCCAGCCGATGGGCTTCTACGCGCCGTCGCAGCTCGTGCAGGACGCGCAGCGGCACGGGGTGGAGGTGCGGCCGGTGGACGTGTGCACGAGCGAGTGGGAGTGCACGCTGGAAGGCCGTGAGCCGCCCGCCGTCCGCTTGGGCATGCTGATGGTCAAAGGCCTCTCCGAGGCGGGCGCCCGCCGGGTCGCCGCCGCGCGTGCCGCGGCGCCTTTCGCGAGCGTCGCGGATCTCGCCCGTCGCGCGCGGCTCGAGGCGCGCGATCTGAAGTGCCTCGCCGCTGCCGGCGCCCTCAACGCGCTCGCCGAGCATCGCCGCCGCGCGTACTGGGACGTCGCCGGGATCGAGACGCGGCCGCACCTCCTGCGGGAGGCGCCGGTCCGCGAGGCGGCGCCGGCGCTCGCGGCGCCCACCGAGGGCGAAGACCTCGTCGCCGACTTCGCGAGCCTCGGCCTCACCCTCGGCCGCCACCCGCTCGCGCTGCTGCGGGATCGGCTGCGCGGCATGGGCCTCGCGACCGCCGTGGAGGTCCGCGCGGCGGCACACGGGCAGACCCTGAGCGCGTGCGGAATCGTGACCGGACGGCAGCGTCCCGACACCGCCTCAGGCGTAGTGTTCGTGACGCTCGAGGATGAAACCGGATACGTGAACGTGGTCGTCTGGTCGACCCTCGTCGAGCGCCAGCGGCGCGAGCTGCTCGGGGCACGCCTGCTGGCGGTACAGGGCACGATCGAGCGCGAAGGCGCGGTGGTGCATCTCGTTGCGCGGCGCCTGGCCGATCACAGCACGCTGCTCGGGCGACTTCTCACCCGCTCGCGCGACTTCCACTAGCGCGCGCCTCGCACCGCACCCGATCGGCGCGCTGCCCCCACTCCCTCACCTTCGAGGGAGAGGGCGAACGTCCGCAACGGCCGGCGTAAACTGGCGCCGTGTTCGACGACACCCTCAAGCTCATCCTCTCGCTCGGCGAGCGCGCGCCCGCAGGCTGCATGCCCAAGCGCCTGGCCGAGCTGTTTCACCGTCTCGCGGCCGCCGCGGCCCCCGTCGAGGCGAGCCAGATCGAGGACGTCATCTGGGACGTCTGGATGTCGCACGACGATCCCGACGCGGAGGACGCGCTCCAGCAGGCGACGCGTGCAATCGCGGCCCGGGAGCTGGACGAAGCCGAGGCGATCCTGGACGCCCTAGTCGCGCTGCAACCGGACTACGCCGAGGCGTGGAACAAGCGCGCGACGCTGTACTTCCTGCAGCGGCGCGACTCCGAGAGCATTGCAGACATCCGCCGCGTGTTGGAGCTCGAGCCGCGCCATTTCGGCGCGATCTGCGGCTTCGGGCAGATCTGCCTGCGGCACCGCGACCGCGCCGCGGCGCTGTTCGCCTTCGACGCGGCCCTGCGCGTCAACCCGCACCTCGGAAGCATCCGCGCCGCCGTGCAAGAACTCTCGGACGAGCGCGACGGCCCCGTGCAGTAGAACCGGCGCCGGGGCTAGACTGCGGCACATGTATACCGAGACGCTCAAGCTCATCGCCACCGGGCCGCGGCGACGACCGTCGCCGCGCCTGCAGCGGGCGCTCGACGCGCTGCTGCGCCGGCTCGCCGACGTGGCGGCACCGCGCGCGGACCGCACCGAGGACGCGGTCTGGGCGCTCTGGATGCGGTATCCGAACGTCGCGGCGGCCGCCGAGCTCGAGCGCGCCACGCGGGCGATCGTCGCCCAGGATTACCCGACCGCCGAGGCGATCTTGCGGCGGCTCGTCGCGCTGCATCCCGGATTCGCCGAGGCGTGGCACAAGCGCGCCACCCTCTACTACCTGCAGGGACGCGACGACGAGAGCGTCAGCGACTTTCACCGCACCCTCGTGCTCGAGCCCCGACACTACGGCGCGATGCTCGCATTCGCCGAGCTGTGCGTCGCGAACGGGCGAGCGGATGCCGCGGTGTTCGCCTTCGACGCCGCGCTGCGGGTGAACCCGCACCTCGTCGACGCCCGCCAGCGGTTCGAGGCGCTGCTCGCCCGCCCCGGCGCCCGCGCTCACTGACCGAGCGTCGCTGCGAGCGCCCCGTCGAGTCCGGCGAGCATCAGCTCGATCTCCTCCGCCGTGACGTTGAGCGCCGGCATGAAGCGCAGGGTTTCCGGCCGCGGCGAGTTCAGCAGCAGCCCGTTCGCGCGCGCATGCTCCACGACTCTCGCGCCCGCGTCGCGGCCGAGATCGAGGGCCATCAGCAACCCGCGACCGCGCACCTCGCCGAGGCTGCGTTTGCGCGACAGCGCCGCCAGGCCCCGCGCGAGTTGCTCGCCCCGGGCCACGACACCTTGCAGGAACCCGGGGGCAAGCAGCGCCTCCAGCACCGCCGCGCCGGCCGCGGTCATGAGCGGATTGCCGTTGTAGGTCCCGCCCTGATCGCCGTGCTCGAAACAGCAGGCTGCCTCGCGCGCCAGCAGCGCGGCGAGCGGCACGCCCCCGCCGATGCCCTTGCCAAGAGTCATCATGTCCGGCTCGATGCCCGCGTGCTCGTATCCGAACAGCGTGCCGGTTCGGCCCATGCCGGTCTGCACTTCGTCGACGATCAGCAGCAGCCCCCGAGCGTGCGTGAGCGCGCGCAGCGCACGCATGAAGTCGTCGGACGCGCACAGCACGCCCGCCTCCCCTTGGATGGGCTCCAGCAACACCGCGACCGTGCGATCGGTGATCAACTGCTCGACCGAGCCGAGATCGTTCAGCGTCGCCTTCGGGAAACCGGGCACCTTGGGCTCGAACAGCGTGTCCCAGCCGGGCTTGCCCGACGCCGACATGGTCGCCAGCGTGCGCCCGTGGAACGCGTGGTCGAAGGTGATGATCTCGTAGCCCCCGCCGCGGTGCCGGGCGCCCCATTTCCGGGCGAGCTTGATCGCGCCCTCGTTCGCCTCGGCGCCGCTGTTGGCGAAGAACACGCGGTCGAAGCACGAATGGTCGACCAGGCGCTGCGCGAGCCGGGCGCTCGGCGCGTTCCAGAAGGCGGGACTCGGGTTGATCAGCGTGGCGGCCTGCGCCGCGAGCGCGTCGGCGATCGCCTTCGGGCAGTGCCCGAGCGCGTTCACCGCCCAGCCCTGGACGAAGTCGAGGTAGCGGCGTCCTTCGTGGTCCCACAGCCATGCGCCCTCGCCGCGCAGGAAGACGAGCGGCGGCCGCGCCGTGATCTCCATCAGGGCATGCAGCGGGAAGTCGGCGAGTTGCATGGTCGGATCCTCGGTCGCAATGGGGAAAAGACGAAGGCCACAGGGAGCGCCTGTGGCCTTCGCAGAAGGATTGGGCGCCGAAGCTACCGTCGTCGCGCGTACGGACGCGTTGCAAACGCCGCGGGGCGGCGTCGGACCATGACGAGGTGGATGTTCACGGCGTCAGTGTGCCGAACGCGCGCCATGCGGTCAACTGCCCCGGTACATGAACTCGCGGGTGAGCGGCAGCGGATTCATCCCGGGGCCACCCTGCTTGCAGGCGAGCGCCTGGTAGATGCTCATCCAGTTGTGCGTGAACCCGTACGCACAGCCTGCGAGATAGATCGACCAGATCCGGAAGCGCCGCTCGCCCGCGATTGCGCGCGCGCGGTCCGCGTGCGCCTCGAGGCGGCTTGCCCACTCGGTGCAGGTCTTCGCGTAGTGCCGGCGCAGCGACTCGACGTCCACCACCTCGAGCCCGGCCGCCGCCATCTCGCGCAGCGCCAGCCCGATGTGCGGCAGCTCGCCGTGCGGAAAGACGTACCGCTCGATGAAGTCGCTCGCGCCCAATCCGACCACGCGGCTCTCCGGATCGACGGAGGTGATCCCGTGGTTGAGCGCCAGCCCCCCGTCCCTTAGGAGGCGCTGGATCTGCCTGAAATACGCCACTAAGTTGTTCAGCCCGACGTGCTCGAACATGCCGACGCTCGCGATTTTGTCGTAGCCGCCCTGCTCCGGGACGTCGCGATAGTCCTGCAGGCGCACCTCGCAACGGTCGGCCAGACCGCGCGCGCGAATCTGCTCGCGCACGTGCTCGTGCTGGTTCTTGGAGAGCGTGATGCCGACCGCGTGCGCGCCGAACTTCTCGACCGCGCGGAAGATCAGCGCGCCCCAGCCGCAGCCGATGTCGAGTAGCCGCTCCTCCGGCCGCAACTGCAGCTTGGACAGGATGTGATCGAGCTTCTGCTCCTGAGCGGCGTCCAGGCTGTCTCCCTCGGTGCGGTAGTACGCGCACGAGTAGACCATGTTGCGGTCGAGGAACAGCCGGTAGAAATCGTTCGAGACGTCGTAATGGAACTCGATCGCCTTCTTGTCGCGCCCCCGCGTATGGATCGCCCGCTTCAGCGGCGCGAATGCGCTGCTCCGGCCGACCGCACGGGTGAAGCGCTCGCAGACCCGGAACGCCTCCGAGATCCGCCCTTCCAGGCCGATGTGTCCCTCGACGTACGCCTCGCCGAGCGTCATCAGGTCGGGGGACCCGAAGTAGCGAAGCGCGGTCGGGGTCGGCACGGTCAGCGTCACCGCCGGATCGGGCCCGAGCTCATAGCTCCGGCCGGTCCACAGGCGGATGCGCAACGGCACCGGTTCGGTCGAGCGAATGCGCTCGGTGACCCTGGCGAGACGACTCTCCACGACGCGACCGCCGCGGACGCTCCCCACCAGCTTTCCAAGACTGCTCTCAAGCAACATGACCACCTCCTGCCGGCAGACACGTTAACGAGACGCTGATCAAGGGCCCCCTCGACGGCCCCTCTGCTTCAGGAAACTAACCCGTGGACGCGGGTCTACTCAGGGGTTCACCGGCCAATATTACACCGGCCCCCGCGGCGCACCAGCCCGCCGGATGGCGGAGGGTCGCCGGCCCATCTAGAATCGGTCGCCTCGGCGCCGGCGGGGCGCCATCGGTCCGGAGACGCCGCAATGAGCGACATCAAAGTGCGCCGCAACCACTCGCTGCCGCTCGAGGAGGCGCGCAAGGCGGCCGAGAAGGTCGCGGAACGGCTGAAGAAGGACTTCGACCTCGAGTACGCCTGGAAACGCCACGTCCTGCACTTCGAGCGGACCGGCGTGCACGGCGAGCTGCACGTCACCGATCACGACGTGCATCTTGAGGCCAAGCTCAGCTTCCTGCTCGCCTTCCTCCGGCCGCGCATCGAGCAGGAGATCGACGAGCAGTTCGACAAGTACTTCGCCCCGCCCGCCGCGAAGGCCGCGCCTGGTAAGAAGGGCGCGCCGACGAAAAAGACTGCGCCCGCGAAGGCGCCCGCAAAGAAACGGACCTGAACGAGGCCTCTACCCGCCCAGCGACTTGACGAAGTCGATGTACTTCTTCATCGCCTCGTCTTTCGACATCCCCTTCGTCTTCGCCCACGCGTCGTACTTCGCGCGCCCGATCATGTCGGTGAATCCGGGCCGTTTGCCCCCCACGTCGCCTTCGCTGCCCTGCTTGAACAGCGCGTAGAGCTGCAGCTTCGCGTCGTTGCCCGGGTCCTCCTTCAGCTTCTTCACCGCGGCCGCGGCGTCCTCGAACTTCTTCTTCAGGTCGCTCACTCTCGCCTCCATGACGATCCGCCGGGGGGTCGGCCCCGCGCGCTCGGCTATTATAGGGAGCCCCCGGATCCCCATCGCGTAGACGAGCCGTCAAATGCCAAGCCGCAGCCGCATGTCGAGCGTCGACACCGCCTGGCTGCGCATGGACCGGCCGACCAACCGGATGGTGATCGTCGGGGTGCTGCTGTTCGACCAGGCGGTCGACTACGATCGCCTGCTGGCCACGTTCGCGGCGCGCTTCATGCGTTTCGACCGCTTTCGCTGCCGCCCCGTCGAGGACGCGACCGGGGCATGGTGGGAGGAGGCGCCGCGCTTCAGCCTGGAGCGACACGTGCGGCGGACGCGCCTCCCCGGCAAGGGCGGCGCCGCGGCGCTGAAACGCTTCGTCGCAAAGCTCGTCGCGCGGCCCTTCGATGCGCGCCGCC
This sequence comes from uncultured beta proteobacterium, assembly GCA_963747775.1. Taxonomy (GTDB): domain Bacteria; phylum Pseudomonadota; class Gammaproteobacteria; order Burkholderiales; family SG8-39; genus JAGVSZ01. The sequence goes on along the minus strand of CAVVGT010000003.1, from coordinate 668,070 downwards.
CCTGGTGGGACTTCACGCTCGTCGACGGCTATGACGGCGGGTCGGCGGTGGTCGCGCGGATCCACCACAGCTACGCCGACGGCATCGCCCTGATCCGCGTCATGCTCTCCCTCACCGACACTTCGCGCGACACGCCGGTGGCGGCGGGCGAAGCCCGGTCGCGTCGGGGCTCCACCCCGCGCGCGGACCCCGGCGGACTCCTCGGGCAGCTCTTCGAGCCGCTGTCGGGCCTGGCGAGCCAGGCGCTGCGCGTCTCCGGCGAGGTCGCCGAGAAGGGGATGGAGGCTCTCCTCAACCCGGAGAAGCTCGTCGCATATGCGCGCGTCGCCGGAAGCGTCGCCGGGGAGGTCGCGCAGCTCGCGACGATGCCCGACGACTCGCGCACCCGCTACAAGGGCAAGGCGGGGGGCGAGAAGCGCGTCGCATGGACCGACCCCCTCTCCCTCGACGAGGTGAAAGCCGTCGGCAAGGTGCTCGACTGCTCCGTGAACGACGTGCTGCTCGCCACGGTCGCGGGGGCGCTGCGGCGCTACCTCGTCGAGAAGGGCGACCCCACCGAAGGGCTCGAGCTGCGCGCGATGGTGCCGGTCAACCTGCGCGCCAACGAGGCGGAGATCAAGCTCGGGAACCGGTTCGGGCTCGTGACCCTCCTCCTGCCGATCGGCATCGCCAACCCGCTCGCGCGGCTCTACGAGGTGCATCACCGCATGGAAGCGCTGAAGGGCTCCTACCAGGCGGCGATCGCGTTCGCGCTCCTCGGGGCGGCCGGCCTGGCGCCCAGGGTCGTGCAGCAGCAGATGCTCGACCTGCTCGCGAACAAGGCGACTGCGGTGATGACCAACGTTCCCGGCCCGCAGGAGCAGCTCTACTTGGCCGGGGCCCGGCTCCGGCAGTTCATGTTCTGGGTGCCGCAGTCGGGCGACATCGGCATGGGCGTCTCGATCCTCTCCTATAACGGCGGCGTGCAGTTCGGCCTCATTACCGATGCCGCCCGCGTGCCCGACCCGGAGCACGTCATCGCGCACTTCCGGCCCGAATTCGACCGCCTGCTGATGACCATCCTGATGGAGCCGTGGGACATGCAGCGCGACCCCGCGCTCGTCGAGCGCGAACTCGGCACGGCGGCACGGCGCGGGAAGCGCACCGTCAAACGGCAGTCGGCGAGATCCGCCGCCTGATCCTCAGCGAATCCTTGCAGAACGCCGCTCTCAGGAGCGCTCCTGCCTGAGCTTGAGGCGACGCAAGAGGGACTGTGGCCCTTCTTGCAGCGTTTGCTTAGTCCTCGAGCTCGGCCTTCGCCGCCTCGACGTCGAGGCGCTCCATCGCATCCAGCGGTTTCTGCTTTGCCGCCTCGGCGTAGAGCTTCTCCGCCTCCTTCATCCTGTCCTTGCCGAAAAGCAGCACGAGTCCATTCGCGAACTCGATGCGCGCGATCGCCGAGTCCGGATTGAGCTTGAGCGCCTTCTGGAAGTGCTCGACGGCCGCATCCTTGGATGCACCGTAGGTGAGCTTGCCGACCATGGCGCCGACTTTGCCGATGATCTCGGCGTGCCATGTGCCGAGCGCGATCTGCGCATCGGCGTGCTTCGGTTGGAGCTTGATCGCCTTGTCGAGCGCTTCCTTGATCTTTCCGCCGAGGCCCTGCGCGAGCGCCTTCGCGATCGAGATCTCCTGGCCGTAGCGGCCGGCCGCCATCGCGAAGAAGTAGTGGGCATTCGCGTCGCGCGGCCGCTCCCGAATCGCCGCTTCGCCGCGCTCCATCGCCTCCTGGAATAGCTTCGCCTTCCGCGGCCCAGCCTTCTCGAGGTAGGTCGCGTAGATCGCCTGCGACTTGTTCGCGACGTTGGCGCCGTCGGCGCCAGCCGCCAGCCCCGCCTCGATCGCGCGCCCGAAATCACCCTGGTGATAGGCGCGCCACGCATCCTGAACGGCTTCGTCCTTCGGGAACGGCTCGCAGTCCCCGCGGTGCAGCCGATCCCAGTGCCGCTTCAGGTTCGGACCGTCGTAGCCGTACGCTTTCTCGGGATGGGGAAATTTCGCCCAGCTCGACTTCGCCATCGACTCTCCTCCTTATCAGGATGACACGTAGGCCGCGGCGAGCCGCTCGAACAGCGCGCGCGAGCGATCGGCGAGGAACGGCGCCACGAGCGACATCGCCTGGTAGGCGCCGCGCGCGATCATCTCGCCTTCCTGCAGATTGCGCGGGTTGCGCACGTACTCGTAGGACAGCCAGTAGGTTGCGACCACGACCATGTTGGTCGCGAGCGCGGCGACCTCGCCGTGCTGCGCGCGCAACTCCCCGCTCGCGGCGAGACCTTCGCACAGCGCGGTCGCGGTTCGCACCTTCTGCTCGAGCAGTCGCTTGAAGTGGATCTCGAGCAGCCGGTTGCGGGACAGCAAGTCGTTGAGGTCGCGGTACAGGAAGCGGTACTTCCAGACCGCCTCGAACAGCACGTGCAGGAACAGCCACATGTCCTCGACGTCGGCCTGTCGCGCCGACGGCGCCGCGAGCACGCCCTCGATCTCGCGCTCGAACGCGCCGAAGATCGTGTTGACGATCTCGTCCTTGCTGCGGAAGTGGTAGTAGAGGTTGCCGGGGCTGATGTCCAGCTCGTCGGCGATGAAGGTGGTGGTGACGTTCGGTTCGCCGAAGCCGTTGAAGAGCCTCAGGCTCGTCTCGAGGATGCGCTCGCGCGTGCGGCGCTTCGGCTTGCGCTCCATTCCATGGGCCTCGTGCGGGCCGCGAAGGATAGCACGCCCCTCGGCGCGGTCAGCCCGCTGCAGTGGCGGTGCTCGCGAGCCAGCGCTCGAGGTCGTCTAGCGACTCGGTAAGCCGCGCGGTGGTCGCCGTCGCCGCGCTGAGGAGCCGGCGCCTGCGCATGCCCCGGACGAGATGCCGGTCGGGATCGGTGAGGGCGTCGATGCGGAGCCCGACGCCGTGGCGGGCGAGGATCGACGCGAGCGCATGGCGACGGGCGAACAGCTCCTTGCGCGTCTTTTGGTAGGCGTGTTCCGCGAGGTGGCGCCGGCTCGCATAGCTGAACATGTTGGTGAAGAACATGTCCGCGTCGTGCTTGTTCGGCTCGAACAGCACCACGTCCGCGTCGCGGAACTCGCGCTTGTAACGCTGCATCCCGACCTGCATGCGCGAGTACACCATTGCGCGCAGCGTCTGCGCCAGCACGACCGGCAGGCCGCCGTCGACGAGCCGCCGCGGCGCGTGCGGGTCGACGACCGGAATGCGGCTGTCGTAGGGGACGAGCGGATTGATGCAGAGCAGGAGCTTCACGCCCTGCTCCAGCGCGACCGACGCGTGGAGCGTGCGCTTGAGCGCGCCGTCGACGTAGAAACGTCCGTCGATCTCCACGGGCGGGAACAGCCCGGGCAGCGCCGCGCTCGCCTCGACCGCGCGCGAGATCGGGACATGATCGAACCCCGGCGCACCGAACTCGACCCAAACGCCCGAATCGAGGTCGGTCGCGACCAGGAACAGCCTGCGCTTCAGCGTGCGAAAGTCGTTCGACCGGCCGGGAGCAGCGAAAAGGCGGCGCAGGTAGCGATCGATCGCGTCGTTGTCGAACAGCCCCGTCGGGATCGCCCGGCCCACCTGCGCGAAGGACTCCATGAACGCATGCGCGCCGGGCTGGGTGACAAAGCGCCAGGCCGATGCGACGAGCAGGGGCGGAAGCGAGGCCGCGCGCCGCGCGAACTCCCGGAACGCCGGACGCAGGAAGATGTCCGGCCCGAACGGCTCGCGATGCGACTCGCTCTCGATGAACATCCGGCACATCTCGAGCGGCGCGATGCCGTTCGCGAGACCCGCCGCGATGAAGCTGCCTGAGCTGACCCCGACGTAGACGTCGAGGTCCGTGAAATCGATCCCCTCCAGGCATTCGGCGAGAGCGGCGAGCGCGCCCACTTCATAGATGCCGCCCAGGGGGCCGCCCCCGGCGAGCGCGACGCCCACTTTGGCGGGCCTGCCCGGCGACCCCGTTCGGTGCGTGCGCTCGGTCATCGGCACACGTCCGGCACGCCGCGTTCGACGCGGCAGGGAAGGCTATATCCCACCGGCGCGCTCGCGGCTACTTCTTCGCCGCACGCTTCGGGCGCTTCGCCCCTTTGGCGCGCGCGCCGTCGAGCCTGCGCACGCTCGCGGTCAGCTCCTCGACGCGCTTCGAGAGGTTCTGGATGTCGCGATTCGTCGGGACCCCGAGCTTGTTCAGCGCGCGTGCGACGCGATCCTCGAACACCTGCTCGAGCTTGTCCCACGTCGCGGTCGCCCGGGCGGTCGCCTTGGTCGCCGCCTGGCCGACCTGACCGGTGACCGATCCCATTCGCGTTTGCGCGAACTTCCGGGTCCGCGACTCGAGGTTGCGGCCCTCCTTCACCAGGGCGTCGAACACTTTCGCCCCCTCCTCCTGCGTTTTTCCGAAGGCGCCCAGTCCGGCCAGCCAGATCTGCTGCGCCGATTCGCGCACCGTCGCGGCGAGCTGGTTGTCGCCAGCGCCTTCCGCGATTGCCTTGAGCTTCTTGACCATGTGTGTCTCCCGTTCTCGATGGCCGGCGACCGGGGGCCGCCGCCGCGCCGGTCTTGCCGCCGGCGCTCAAGAGCCATTCTAGGTCCTCTGCCTAGAACCGACACCCTAAAACCGTCTGCGTCCCGGGCACCACCCGATTCCCCAGGATCTATAATCCGCCGCCCCGGCGCACGCGGCGGCACACGTGCGGCGCCGCGACCGCGCACCCCCGCCGCAGGGCGGTACAAGGAGGATCGAGCATGCATTATTTCGTCACCGGCGCGACCGGCTTCATCGGCAAGCGCCTCGTCCGCAAGATCCTCGAACGCAAGGGCACGGTGGTCCATTTCCTGGTGCGCGATCGATCGGCCAAGCGCAGCACCGATCTCCTCGACTACTGGGGCGTGGACGAGACCCGCGCCGTTCCGGTTCGCGGCGATCTCGCCTTGCCCGGCCTCGGCATCACCGCCGCGGAGCGGAAGAAGCTCGAGGGCAAGATCAAGCATTTCTTCCACCTCGCCGCCGTGTACGACCTCAAGGCGGACGAGGAGTCCCAGCGCATCGCGAACATCGAGGGGACGAAGCACACGGTCCTCTTCGCGAACGAGATCGGCGCCGGCTGCTTTCACCATGCCAGCTCGATCGCCGCCGCCGGCCTCTACGAAGGCGCGTTTCGCGAGGACATGTTCGAGGAGGCCGAGGGTCTCGACCATCCCTATTTCGCGACCAAGCACGAGTCCGAGAAGCTGGTGCGCCAGGACTGCCAGGTGCCCTGGCGGGTCTACCGCCCGGGACTCGTCGTCGGCGACTCGCGCTCCGGCGAGATGGACAAGATCGACGGGCCCTACTACTTCTTCAAGCTGATCCAGCGCCTGCGGCAGCTGCTCCCGCCGTGGATGCCGACGGTGGGCCTGGAGGGCGGGCGGATCAATATCGTCCCGGTCGATTTCGTGGTCGACGCGATGGACCACATCGCCCACAAGAAGGGCCTCGACGGCAAGTGCTTTCATCTCGTCGACCCGTCGCCGAAGCGCGTCGGCGAGGTTCTGAACATCTTCGCGAAGGCGGGGCATGCGCCGTCCATGTCGCTGTACGTGAACGCCGCACTCTTCGGCTTTATCCCGAAGGGCATCAAGAAGGGGCTCATGGCGCTCACGCCCGTGCGGCGGATCCAGAAGGCGGTCATGAGGGATCTCGGCCTGCCCGAGGACATTCTCACTTTCGTCAACTACCCGACGCGCTTTGATTGCCGCGAAGCCGCCGCGGCGCTGAAGGGCTCGGGCATCGAGGTCCCGGCGCTGGAGACCTATGCGTGGCGCCTCTGGGACTACTGGGAGCGGCATCTCGACCCCGACCTCCTCATCGACCGCACGCTGAAGGGCACCGTGAAGGGCAAGGTGGTCCTGATTACCGGTGGCTCCTCCGGGATCGGGCTCGCGACCGCGCACAAGGTCGCCGCAGCCGGCGCGACGACGATTATTATCGCGCGCGACCCCGAGAAGCTCGCCGCGGCGAAGAAGGAGATCGAGGCGAAAGGCCACTCCGTCGTCACCTACTCCGCCGACGTGTCGGACGCGAGCCAGTGCGAGGAGCTGGTGCGCAAGCTCGAGGACGTCCACGGGGGCGTCGACATCCTGGTGAACAACGCGGGCCGCTCCATCCGACGGGCGATCGAGAACTCGTTCGACCGCTACCACGACTTCGAACGCACGATGTCGGTGAACTATTACGGCGCGCTGCGGCTCACGCTCGGCCTGCTGCCGATGATGATCAAGAAGCGCCGCGGTCACGTGATCAACATCTCGTCGATCGGCGTGCTCACGAACGCGCCCCGCTTCTCGGCATACGTCGCGTCAAAGGCCGCGATGGACGCCTGGACGCGCTGCGCCTCCTCCGAGTTCGCCGACATGGGCATCCAGTTCACGACCATCAACATGCCGCTCGTGAAGACGCCGATGATCGCGCCGACCAAGATCTACAACCAGGTTCCGACCCTCAACCCGGACGAGGCGGCCGACATGGTCGTGGAGGGAATCGTGTACAAGCCGGTGCGGATCGCCACGCGGCTCGGCGTCTTCGGCGAGGTGCTGCACGCGCTGCTGCCGCGCATCGCCCAGATCATCATGAACACGACCTTCCGCATGTTCCCCGATTCGTCCGCGGCACAAGGCAAGAAGGACGAGACCACGCCGGCGGCCACACCGGACATGATCGCGGTGTCGAACCTGATGCGCGGGATCCATTTCTAACGCTCCCCGGCGGGTCACCGCGATCCCGCGATGCGGGACCGCGTCCATGCGAGCTAGGTCGATCCTAGCGCGAGGTGTTCGCGGCGTCGATCTCCCGCGTGATCAGTTCGCGCACGGGATGCGAGAAGAGCATTGCAAGGTGCCCGACGCCGGCGAGCGCGATGTTGCGCGCCTGCGGATGCGCGGCGCTCGCCTGCGGCGCGACGAAGTCGTCGTGATGCGAGTAGATCGAGACGAGCGGCGCCGCGACCCCGCCGCCTTCGGCCGCCGCGAGCGCCGCGAGCCAGGGCGAACCCGGCTCCATCTGACGCGCGTTCTCGCCGGCCCCGAGATGCGCATGCAGGCTGCCGTGATGGGGCGCGCCGAGGGTGATCGCGCGCGCCACCTTCGCCCCGCCGTGGGTGCGTAGGTACGCGCGCGCCGCCAGGCCGCCCATGCTGTGCGTGACGACCACGACCCGTTGCCGCCCGGTGACGGCGAGCAACTCGTCGATGCACGCCGCGAGCTGCGGCACCCACAGGTCGATGGAGCCGTAGATCGGCTCGAAGCTCGTTGCGTAGACGAACTCGCCCCGCGCATTGAGTGCGCGCACAAGGGGCCACCACACCGCGCGGTTGCAGACGTATCCGTGCACCAGAAGCACCGGCAGCCGCGTGCCGGATTGAGGCGACGGTCCCGCCGCGCCCATCCACGAGCGTTCGAATGGCTGCAGGATCGCGTAGGCCGCGACGATTGCGGCGATCTCCACGACCGCGTGGCGGATCAGCGCGATCGGACCGATCCGGAACGCGGCGGGCACCGCGCTGTGCCACCACCATGCAAACGCGTAGGTGGCGAGACCGAAGCCGATGCGCAGGACCAGCGCGCACCCAATGGCGAGGAGCACCGCGTCTCCGGCGCTCCGGTCCCACGCGCCGACGAGCCATGCGCCCACGAGGACATAGAGCCCGAGCTCCAGCGCGAGGAGGCGGCGCAGCGCGCGAGCGAGCGTGCCGCTCACGCGCCCTGGGGAACGGGTTTGGCGGTCAGCGCACCGGCGAGCACCGTAGCGTTGCGCGCGATCAGCGCGTAGATCGAGAGCTGCGGGTTGACCCCAAGGCTGGTCGGGAAGACGGAGCCGTCGTGCACGGAGAGGTTCCCGATCTGGAAGTGCCGCCCGTTGGCGTCGACCACGCCGCGCTGCGGCCGGTCGGCCATGGCGCAGCCACCCATGACGTGCGCCGACACCACACGCGCGAGCAGGGGCTCGAGCGGCAAGGCGTCGATGCCCGCCTTCGCCGCGGCCCAGGAACCGTACGGCGCCGCACGCTCGTGCACCGGCAGGACCTCGCGCGCGCCCGCGGCGAACTGGATCTCGGCCATGGCGAGCAGCGCCCGCCGGACCCCGTCCCAGAGATACGGCGTGAGCGGGTACGCGAGCACGGGCGATCCGTCGTCGCGCAGTCCGACGTTGCCACCGGGACTGTCGGAATGGAATCCGTCGCGCAGCAGCGCCAGCAGGACCTGGGAATCGGGGAACGACTTCATCAGCCCGGCGTGCCGTGCACCGAACCCCTGCAGCGTCATGCCGAACAGCACCGGGTGCAGCGGCGCCGCCTCGAGCTTGAACCCGACCGGGCCGTCAAGGGGGCCGCGCTCGAGGAAGTGGTCCGTGTAGACCGTCTGCGGGGCGCCGGCATAGCCCCGCACCGGGCCGTGCATCACCGCAGCGGAGATCACCGTCGGGTGCAGGAACGTGCGGAACCCGAGCACGCGGTACGGGTCGGGCGCCCCGCTGCGCAGGAGCAGCGCCGGAGAGCCGATGCCGCCCGCCGCGATGACATAGTGGCGCGCACGCACCGTGATGCGCCGCCCGGTCGGATGCACGCCGCGCGCGTCCAGCGCGCGGCACTCGAGCACGTCCGCACGCCCTCGGCTCAGGTGCAGACGCTCTGCGCGCGCGAGGCAGACGAGGCGCGCGCCTCGATCGAGCGCCGCCGGAATCGTCGTCACCAGCATCGACTGTTTCGCGTTCGTCGGGCACCCCATGCCGCAATAGCCGAGGTTCAGGCAGCCGCTGACGTTGCGGCGGATCGTCGCGGTCGCGATGCCGAGCTTCGCCCCGCCGCGGCGAAGCACTTCGTTGTTCTCGTTCGCCGGCACCGTCCAGGGCGCGATCGCCAGGCGCCGCTCCATGCGCTCGAACCACGGCGCGAGCGCCGGGGCGGTGAGCTCGCTCAGACCGAAGCGTTCGCGCCAATACGCGAGCGTCGCCTCGGGCGTGCGAAAGCTCGAGGTCCAGTTCACCGTCGTCGAGCCGCCCACATTGCGGCCCTGCAGGATCGTGATCGCCTTGTCGAGCGTCTTGCGCGCCGCCGACTCCTGGTAGAGCTGCGGGTAAGCCTCGGCCTCCAGCATGCGAAAGTCGGATGAGCTCTTGAGCGGCCCCTCCTCGACGAGCACGACGTCAAGCCCCGCCGCCGCAAGGATCTCCGCGGTCACGCCGCCGCCCGCGCCGGTGCCGACGATCGCGACGTCCGCATCGAGGACGAGGTCGCGCTCGAGTGCCGAAGCGTCGATGATCTTCCAGCCCGACGCGAGCCCTGCGCGGATCGGGTCGCGGATCATCCGAGCGCCGGTGGGCCGGGATAGCCGATCGCCGGCCAGCTGTCCGGCCGCGCGTACCACGCCGCGAGGACGAGCTCGTGCAGCGCGTGATACGCCTGCTGGAGCAGGGCCCAGCGGCTGAACCGCCACCGCTCCAGGAATGCCGTGATGTCGGCCGGCGAAGCCTGCGGCCACGCGGCGCTCACGCCCGCGAGCAGGCGCCGCCCGGGCCACGACGCGAGAAGCGCGAGAAGGTCCTTCACCTCCGCCTGCAGGTGCGGTGGCAGTCCCGCGACGGCGCGATCGATGCTGCCGACGATCGCCGTGAGGCCCGCGCCCGCCGCCCCGGTGCCGGCGAGGATCGCCGGCGCGACCGCTGCAAGCACCTCGCGGTCGCTCTCGGTCAACACTTCGGGCGGGTCGGCGCCGGTCGCGGCGCGATCGCTTTTCTGCGCCCGCGTGGCGCCGGCGGCGGCGAGCAGCAGACCGCCGGCGACTCCGAACCTGATGAACTGCCGGCGGGAAACCATCAACGCAGGAGGAAGTCCACGAGACGCTCGAAGGTCTTGCCGTATGGCGGCTTGAAGAGTGTCATCGCGTTCACGCGCGCCTGCCGGAAGACGCCCTTCTGCTTCGAGAACGCGACGAAGCCGTCGTAGCCGTGGTACTGCCCCATCCCGCTCGGCCCCACGCCGCCGAACGGCAGATCGTCCTGCGCGATGTGCAGAATGGTGTCGTTGATCGTCACCCCGCCGGCGACGGTCTCGGTCAGCACGCGACGAATGCGCGATGCGTCACGGTCGAAGCAATAGAGCGCGAGCGGCCGCGGCCGCGCATTGACGTACGCGAGCGCGTCGTCGAACGACGCGTAGGCAATCACCGGCAGGATCGGCCCGAAGATCTCCTCGCGCATCACGCGGCACGAATCGGGGGCACCGACGAGGAGCGTCGGCGGGATCCGCCGCGTGCCGGCGTCCGGCGCCACGCCGGTCGGTCCGAGCGTGAGCACCTCCGCGCCCTGCGCGCGCGCCTCGTCGATGTAGCCGACGAGGCGCCCGAAGTGCCGCGCGTCGATGATCGAGCTGTAATCCGGGGAGCGCAGCGGATCCGGATAGCAGGCCGCGACGACTCGGCGCGCGGCGTCGACGAATTCGCGCAGCCGCGCCGCGGGAACGAGCGTGTAGTCGGGCGCGATGCACGTCTGACCGGCGTTCAGGCAGCTTCCCGACCAGGATGCGCTCGGCCGCGGCCTCGATCGGGTAGTCCGGACCGACGATCGCCGGCGACTTACCCCCGAGCTCGAGGGTCACCGGCGTGAGGTTCTCCGCCGCCGCCCGCATCACCGCGCGACCCACGCCGGTCGAGCCGGTGAACAGCAGGTGGTCGAACGGCAACGCCGCGAACGCGCGCCCGACTTCGGCGTCGCCGGTTAGGATCGCGACCTCCTCCGGATCGAACGCAGCGCGCACGAGCTCTCCAAGCAGCGCGCCCGTCGCCGGCACGAGCTCGGACATCTTCACGAGCGCACGGTTGCCCGCCGACAAGGCGGCGACGAGCGGACCGATCGCGAGATAGACCGGATAGTTCCAGGGAACGATGATCCCGACCACGCCCAGCGGCTGCGCGATCACTTGCGCTCGCCCGGGCAGGAACCACAGCGAGGTGGCACGCCGCTTGGGCCGCATCCACTTCCTCAGGTGGCGGCGCGCGTGGCGTACCGCTTCCAGGCTGGGGAACAGCTCGAGCAGCCGCGTCTCGTGCGTGGAGCGGTGTCCGAAATCCCGCGACACCGCGTCGGCGATGGCGGCTGCGTTGTCGTACAGCAATCGCTCCAGCGCGGCGAGGCGCCGATCGCGCGCCGCCGCATCCGGGTAGGGTGCGCGCGCGAACGCAACACGCTGTGCGTCGAAGCGCTGCGCGAGGTTCACGGCGCCGAAAGCGGGAGCCTGCGGGCTGGGGGCGTTCATTCGCGGCACTCGGCTGGAATCGCGATCGATTTTAGCGCCGGACCGTAGAGCCCTTGCTCTAATGCGGGTGCGCGCCGCCTGGCGGCGCGCACGCCTCCCTATAATCGCGCCGCATGACTTCGGGCGCTTCCGGTTCGGCCACCCCCGCAGAGCGGCTGCGCGTGGGCGTCGCGCGGGTGCGCGCGCTGCGCGACGCGGCCCGCGCCGATCCCGTGCTCGCGCAGGACCGGCTGCTGGTGCGTGCCTGGCAGGCGGACCGACTCGCGCGGACCTACCCCGACCTCCTCGCGAGCCCGCGCTACGGCCCCGCGGCGGCGTTCTTCCTGTCCGACCTGTACGGCCCCAAGGACTTCTCCGCGCGCGACGAGGAGGTCGCCCGCATCATCCCGACGATGACGCGCATGCTCCCGGCGAGCGCGCTCGAGACGATCGCCCTCGCGGTCGAGCTGGACGCGCTCGCCGAGGGCCTCGATCAGCAGGTGGCCGTGGCGCTGCGCCGACTGCAGCCGGGGGCGCGCGCGCTCGAGGTCTCGGAGACCGCGTACGCGAAGGCGTACCGCGCCGCGGGCTCGGCTGCGGAGCGCGAGCGGCAGATCTGGCTCACCGGGCGCATCGGGACCGCGCTGGATCGCTTGGCGCGCAAACCCCTTATCGCGGGCGCCCTGCGGCTGATGGAGGGGCCGGCGCACGCGGCCGGCCTCGGCGCGCTGCACGACTTCCTCGCGCGCGGCTTCGGGGCCTTCCGCGGCATGCGCGGCGCCGACGAGTTTCTGGCGGTTATCGGTGCCCGCGAGGCCCGGATCAACGCCCGCCTTTTTGCCGCCGACCCGCGCCCCTTCGACGCCGAGGGCGTCTGACCGCCGGTCCGGCGGTTGCACCCGACAGGCCACTTGGCTACGCTTCGCCCCTCCGCCGCGGGCGCCTGCCCGACGGTCGGACCAACGGGAGCGAAGACGTGGACAAACCCTGGTTGAAGAGCTACCCCGCTGGCATGCCTGCGGAGATCGACATGAAGGCGTTCTCCTCGGTGCGGGACATCCTGGAGAAGAGCTGCCAGCGCTTCGCCGACAAGCCGGCCTACTCGAACCTCGGGGTCACGCTCACCTACCGCGAGCTCGATCGCCTGAGCCGCGACTTCGCGGCGTTCCTGCAGTCGATGCCGGGTCTCGCGAAGGGCGAGCGCGTCGCGATCATGATGCCCAACCTGCTCCAGTACCCGATCGCGCTGTTCGGCGTGCTCCGTGCGGGGATGACCGTCGTGAACGTCAACCCGCTGTACACCGCCCGCGAGCTCGAACACCAGCTCAAGGACTCGGGCGCGCGCGCCATCGTGGTGGTCGAGAACTTCGCCCACACCGTGCAGCAGGTCCTCGAGAAGACCGCGGTCGAGACGGTGGTCACCACGCAGATCGGCGACCTCGTCCCGATCCCGAAGCGCTGGATCGTCAACTACGTCGTCAAGAACGTGAAAAAGATGGTCCCCGCGTGGCGCATCGATGGAGCGATCGAGTTCCGCGCGGCGCTGCGCCGCGGCGCTGGCGCCCCGTTGAAGGAGGTGCCGCTCACGCACGACGACACCGCCTTCCTGCAATACACCGGCGGCACCACCGGCGTGGCGAAGGGCGCGATGCTCACGCACGGCAACATCGTCGCGAACCTGCAGCAGTGCTCGGCGTGGATCGGACAGGACCTCAAGGAGGGCGAAGAGGTCATCATCACCGCGCTGCCGCTGTACCACATCTTCTGCCTCACCGCGAACTGCCTGGTGTTCATGAAGCTCGGCGGCGAGAACGTCCTGATCACCAACCCGCGCGACATGCCCGCCTTCGTGAAGACGCTCGCGGGCAAGCCTTTCTCGATGCTGACCGGGGTCAACACGCTGTTCAACGGCCTGCTCAACACCGCGGGTTTCGAGCAGCTCGACTTCAAGCGCGTGAAGTTCTCGCTCGGCGGCGGCACGGCGGTCCAGCGCGCGGTCGCCGAGCGCTGGCAGAAGGTCACCGGCACGCGCCTCGTCGAGGCCTACGGGCTCACCGAGACCTCGCCCGCCGCGTGCATCAACCCGCTCGGGTCCGAGTTCAACGGCACCATCGGCCTGCCGATCCCCTCCACCGAAGTCGCGATCATGAGCGACAACATGCAGCGGCTGCCGGTGTACGGGGGCAAGGGACCGGCGGAGCCGTGCACCGGCGAGATCTGCATCCGCGGACCGCAGGTGATGAAGGGGTACTGGAAGCAGGAGGCCGAAACGGTGAAGGTGCTCACGCCGGACCGGTGGCTCAAGACCGGCGACGTCGGGTTCATGGACGCGCGCGGCTACGTCACCATCACCGACCGCAAGAAGGACATGATCCTCGTGTCCGGCTTCAACGTGTACCCGAACGAGATCGAAGGCGTGGTCGCGATGCATCCGGGCGTGCTCGAGTGCGCCGCGGTCGGCGTGCCGGACGACAAGTCCGGCGAAGCGGTGAAGGTGGTCGTCATCAGGAAGGATCCGGGCCTAATGGTGGAAGACGTGCTCAAGCACTGCCGCGCGCACCTGACCGGCTACAAGATTCCGAAGCTGATCGAGTTCCGCACCGAGCTGCCGAAAACCCCCGTCGGCAAGGTCCTGCGCCGCGAGCTGCGCGACGCGCCGAAGGCAAAAGCGGCGGCCTGATTCCCGGTCCCGGGCCGGCGCGGTTGCCGACCCGCGCGCTTGGAAATAGCTAGGCCGAATGGCCTATGCCTTTTGGAGGCGCTTGCTCGGCTTTCGTGCTGCAGCGTCGATTTCCCGCGTCTTTGCAATGCGTTAGCGCAATCGCGCGGATGTCCCCGACGGATGCACGGAAATCGGCGGCAATGCCTAGGACAACGTCATGGTTGAAGACGCTCTGCCACTTTTCTATAGTGAGATCGATCGCCGTCACGGCGTTGCAATGCGCGGAGTTCAGGATTCCCTCCGTTCGGCACAGCGTCGGCCGGCCCCTTACCTCCGAGAGCGCTGGTCATCGCGCTCTTCCTCCCTGTTGACGGCCCTCCGGGCCGTCTTTTTTTTCTACGTCTGCAGCACGTAGCGCCCCGGCGCGGCGTCGAGCGGCGGCAATCCGCGCGCGGGTGCGCCGAGCTCGGGCGGCTCGACCCTCGCCGACGAGCGCGCCGCCAGCCAGTCGCACCATTCCGGCCACCACGATCCCTGCTTCACCGGCGTGGCGGCGAACCAGGTTTCCGGATCGACGTACTTTGCGCTCGCGGCCCGGATCGCGACGCGATATTGCCGCTTCGACGTGGCGGGCGGATTGACGACACCGACGTTGTGCCCCCCGCTCGTCAGCAGGAACGTGAGCTCGGCGTCGGTCATCAGGTTGAGCTTGTACACCGAGCGCCACGGCGAGACGTGGTCGCGTTCGGTGCCGACCACGAACAGCGGCGCGCGGATGTCGGACAGCGCCACCGGCTTGCCGTCGACGGCGTAGCGCCCTTCCGCCAGGTCGTTGTTCAGATAGAGGCTGCGCAGATATTCACTGTGCATCCGGTAGGGCATGCGCGTCGCATCCGCGTTCCAGGCCATCAGGTCCATCGCCGGCTCGCGCTCGCCCATGAAATACTTGTTCACCATGCGCGACCAGACCAGGTCTTTCGAGTTGAGAAGGCGGAATACACCGGTCATCTGCTTGCCGTCGAGGTAGCCCTGCTCCCACATCAGGTCCTCGAGGTAGGCGATCTGCGACTCGTCGATGAAGAGGCCGAGCTCGCCCGGTTCTTTGAAATCGGTCTCTGCCGCGAAGAGCGTCAGCGAGCCGATCCGGCCGTCGCCGCCCTCGCGCGCGAGCACCGCCGCGGCGATCGCGAGCAGCGTGCCGCCGAGGCAGTAACCCGCGGCGTGGATCGACCGTTCCGGCATGATCCGCCGCACCGCGTCGAGCGCCGCGAGCACTCCGCCCTTCAGGTAATCGTCCATTCCGAGATCGCGGTCACCCGCGTCGGGGTTCTTCCACGACATCATGAACACCGTGTGGCCACGGTCCACCAGGTACTTGACGAGCGAGTTCGCCGGCTGCAGGTCGAGGATGTAGTACTTCATGATCCAGGACGGCACGACAAGGACCGGCTCGGCCCAGACCTCGGGCGTCGCCGGCGCGTACTGAATCAGCTCGATCAGATTGTTCCGGAACACGACCCGCCCGGGCGTGAGCGCGAGGTTCTTCCCGACCTCGAACTGCCGTTCGCCCCCGCCGTGGCGCCCCGCCGCGATGCGCACCGCGTCGGCCCACCAGTTGTACGCGCCCTGCCACAGGTTCATGCCCCAGCTCGCCGCCGTCCGCTGCGTCACGACCGGGTTCGACCCGATGAAGTTCGACGGGCTGATGATGTCGAGCAGCTGCCGGGTCACGAACGTCACGACCTCTTCGTGGCCGCGCGACACGCCGCGCACGCCGCTCGTGGCGTTGTACGCCCATTGCTGCGCGAGCAGGAACGACTGGTAGTAGAAGTTGTACGGGAACGTCTGCCACAACGGGTCGCGGAAGCGCTGGTCCTGCGGTAGCGGCGCGATGCAGGGCTCGACCCGCCCAGCCTTGGGATCGATCTGCGCGCGCGCCCAGTCCGCGCCGTAGAGCATCAGCCGGTGCAGCTTCCGCGCCGCCTTCGCCGCGAGCCACTGCTGCTTGCCCGGCGACATCCCGAGGTGCATGCCCCAGTCGAGGTAGCACTTGGCGAGCGCGAGCGGCGAGACACCCTGCCACAACGGCGAGAGCGCGACGTTCATCATCCGGTCGAAGTTGAGGACCGGCGTGTGCTCGCTGTCGAGATCGTAGGGGTTCATGGATTCCTCACTGCGAAGTCACTTCGCGACGCTGGGGGCCGGTTTCTCCGCCTGTTCGATCGATTTGAGCGTCGTGGCGCTGGCGTCGGTCCAGTAGACGTACTCGACCCGACGGCCCTGCGCGGGAATCGTCACCAACCGCTTCTGCATCGCCCCCCCGTACGCGAGCTGGAGCTCGTAGCGGCCGGGCGGGAACCGCCCGACGAACCACGGCCCGTCGAGCGTGGTCTCGAGCACCTTCGCTCCGCGCGCATCGACCGCGGTCAGCTTCACGTCGGCGAGGAAGGCCCCGGTCCCCTGCGCGGCGACCACCAGCTTGAGGTTGTAGTCCGGGAGCATGAGCACGAGCTCGTCCCGCTCGCCTTCGCCGATTCCCCCGCTCGCGTAGCGGATGCCATCCGAGCTGTGCAATGGCAATTGCGCGCCCGCACTGCCCGCCACGCCGAGGGCCATAAGAAACAACCACATCAGTTTGAGCTGTAATGACATAAGAGCGCCTCTCAATCAGTACGATATGCCCGGGCTGGCACGGGCCGTTGACCCCGGTCAAACCCGGCGGCGCCTGACGGTGTCTCAATGCCCTGGACGCCGAGGATCCGTCAATGCCCTGGAAAGAGTCCCAATACCCGGCCGCGATGAAGCGCCTGCCGCCGCTCGTGCGCGCCAAGGCGATCGAAATCGCGAACGCCATGCTGGCGGAGGGTCACGACGAGGGCTTGGCGATCCGCGTCGCGATCGCGAGGGCCAAGGCCTGGGCGCGACGCCAGGGGCTCCCGTCGCGCGCTCGCGACCGCTGACCCACTTAGGACAGTGCGCGCCGCCCGCGTGGAACCGTCGGCCTCGGGGCGAGCCGCTTGCGAACCTCGTCGAGCGACCGGGCATTGAGCACATCCCGCGCCTCGACCCACCCGCGCCGCGCCTGCCCGACCCCGAACGCGAGGTTCTCGAAGTCGTGCACGCTGTGCGCGTCGGAGTTGATCGCGACCAGCGCGCCCTCTTCCTTCGCCATCCGCGCCGCAGTATCGTCGAGATCGAGGCGGTCGGGGTGCGCGTTCAGCTCCAGTGCGATCCCGCGCGCCTTGGCACGCCGGATGACGGCCTGCATGTCGATGTCGCACGGCTCGCGCTCGTCGATAAGGCGCCCGCTCGGGTGCGCGAGGATCGACACATAGGGGTTATCGAGCGCTTTCAGGATGCGCGCGGTCTGCTGCGCGCGCGGCAGATTGAAGCGTGCGTGCACCGCGGCGACCACGACGTCGAGCTTCGCGAGCGCGCTGTCGGGCAGGTCGAGCGACCCGTCCTCCAGGATGTCGACCTCGATCCCCTTCAGGATCGCGATGCCTTTCAGCCCGGCGTTCGCGCGGTCGATCTCGCCGAGCTGCTTCAGGAGCCGGGCCGAATCGAGGCCGTGCGCTTGCGTCTCGCGCTGCGAGTGCTCGGTGACGGCGATGTACTCGAGCCCGCGCGCTCTCGCGGCCAGCGCCATCTCGCGGAGCGAGCTCCGTCCGTCGGAAGCCTTAGTGTGCAAATGCAGATCGCCACGCAGATCATCGAGCACCACGAGCCGCGGCAGCTCGCCGCGGCGCGCCGCCTCGATCTCGCCGCGGTCCTCGCGCAGCTCGGGCGGAATCCACGGCAGATCCACCGACGCGAACACCGACTCCTCGGTCTCCCCGGCGACGCGCTTCTTGCCCTTGAAGACGCCGTATTCGTTCAGCTTCAGGCCCCGGTCCTGCGCGAGCCGCCGGATCGCGATGTTGTGGGCCTTCGAACCGGTGAAGTAATGCAGGGCCGCGCCGAAGCTCTCCGGCGGCACCACCCGGACGTCGACCTGCAGCCCGCTCGCCAGCACGACGCTCGCGCGCGTATCGCCCTTCGAGAGCACCTCGCGGACCTCGGGGTACTTCACGAAGCGCTCCATCACCCGCGCGCCGGTGTCCGCGGTGACGAGGATGTCGATGTCGCCGACGGTCTCCTTCATCCGCCGGTAGCTGCCCGCGATCGCGACCTCCCGAGCGCCTTTCGCGCCCTTCAGATATGCCGCGAGCGGCTGCGCGTATTGGGCGGCGACGGCGAGCTTGAAGCGCTTCGCCTGGCCGAGCCGCGCCTGGACCGCGTCGAGGATGTGCGCCTCGGTCTTCTCGCCGAAGCCCGGCAGGTCGCGGATCGTCCCCTTGCGCGCCGCCTCGAGGAGCTGGGGCAGCGTGTCGATGTCCAGTGCCTCGTGCAGCGCCTTCACCCGCTTGGGTCCGAGACCGGGGATCTTCAGGAGCTCGGTGATCGCGGGCGGGAGCTGCTTCTTCAGCTTCTCGAGCAGCGCACAGGTCCCAGTCGCGACGATCTCGTGGATCTTCGCATCGAGATCCTCGCCGATGCCCGGCAGCTTCGGGAGCGCATTCCCGGACCCGATCGCCGCCGCGAGGTCGAGGCGCAGATCCCCGACCGTGCGCGCGGCGTTGCGGTACGCGCGCACGCGGAACGGGTTCGCCGCCCCGATCTCGAGCAGATCGGCGATGTCCTCGAAGACGCGCGCGATGTCGGCGTTGTGGACGGGCATGAGGACGAGGTTACGCCCCTGCAGCCGAGCCCCGTTGACGGCGGTCAACCACCGCCAGGCCGCCGTCTTTCCGAGGGAAGCCGGGATGACGAGCCGACCTACGCCGAGTTGACGGTCAGGTCTTCGGCCCGAGCGCCTCGCGCACCGCGTCGTCCACGGTCTCGAGCCACACGAACTTCAGGCGCTCGCGCGCGCTCTCGGGCACGTCCTGTAGGTCCTTGCGATTGCGCGCGGGCAACATCACCGTCGTGATGCCGGCGCGCATCGCGGCGAGCACCTTTTCCTTGATCCCGCCGACCGGCAGCACCAGGCCGCGCAGGCTGATCTCGCCCGTCATCGCCGCGTCGTGCCGGACGGGCCGGTCCGTGAGGAGCGAGGCGAGCGCCATGAACATCGCCACGCCCGCGCTCGGGCCGTCCTTCGGGATCGCGCCCGCCGGCACGTGCACGTGCACGTCGCTCTTGTCGAAAAGTGCGGCGTCGATGCCGAGGCTCGCGGCCTGCGACTTCACCAGCGTGAGCGCCGCCTGCGCGCTCTCCTTCATCACGTCGCCGAGCTGACCGGTCAGAATCAGCTTGCCGCCGCCCGGGGTTCGGCTCGCTTCGATGAACAGGATGTCGCCCCCCACCGGCGTCCACGCGAGCCCGGTCGCGACGCCCGGCAGGCTCGTCCGGCTCGCGAGCTCCGCCTCGAACTTGGCCGGACCGAGGATCTCGTCGAGCTGCGGGACCTCGATGCGCACCGGCGCAGGCGCGCCTTCGGCGATCTTCACCGCCGCGTGGCGCAGCACCGAGCCGATCTCGCGCTCGAGATTGCGCACGCCGGCCTCGCGCGTGTAGTCGCGGATGATCGCCGCGAGCAGCGCGTCGCCCGTCTGCACCTGATCGGCGTTGACGCCGTTCGCCGCCAGCTGTCGCTTCACGAGGTAGCGCTTCGCGATCTGGAGCTTCTCCTCCTCCGTGTAACCCGGGAGGTGGATGATTTCCATCCGGTCGCGCAGCGGGCCCGGCACCGAGTCGAGCACGTTCGCCGTCGTGATGAACACGACCTTCGAGAGGTCGAACGGCACGCCCAGGTAGTTGTCGCGGAAGGTGTGGTTCTGCTCAGGGTCGAGCACTTCCAACAGCGCCGCGTTCGGGTCGCCGTGGAAGCCCTGGCCGATCTTGTCGACCTCGTCGAGCATCAGCACGCAGTCCCGGCTGCCGGCCTTCTTGAGCGCCTGGACGATGTTGCCGGGCAGCGCCCCGATGTAGGTGCGCCGGTGGCCCCGGATCTCCGCTTCGTCGTGCACGCCTCCGAGCGAGACGCGCGCGAACTTGCGCCCGAGCGCGCGGGCGATCGACTGGCCGAGCGAGGTCTTGCCGACCCCCGGCGGACCGACGAAGCACAGGATCGGCGCGTGCCCTTCGGGCGCGAGCTTGCGCACCGCGAGGAACTCGAGAATCCGGCGCTTGACCTTCTCGAGCCCGTAGTGGTCCTCGTCGAGGATGCGGCGCGCCTCGGTGAGGTCGATTGCCGGCGGCGGGCCGGCCTTCCAGGGCAGCTCGACGAGCCAGTCGACGTAGGTCCGCGCCATCGAGTACTCGCTCGACGAGTCGGGCATGCGCGCGAGGCGCTTCAGCTCCTTCTTCGCGTGCGCGAGGACCTCCTCCGGCATGCCGGCGGTCTCGAGGGCCTTCTCGATGTCGGCGAGCTCCGCGGCGGTGCCCTCGCCCTCGCCGAGCTCCTTCTGGATCTGGCGCATCTGCTCGCGCAGCACGTACTCGCGCTGGCGCTCGTCCATCGTCGCCTTGGTGCGCGACTCGATTTCGCGCGAGAGCTTCAGCACCTCGATGCGATGCGCGAGCATTCCGAGCACGCGGTCGACCCGTGGCTCGACTGCGACGAGCTCGAGCACCGCCTGCTTCTCCGCCGGCTTCACGTCCATGAAGCCCGCGACCATGTCGGCGAGCTGGCCGGCGGAGGTGTAGCTCTGCACCGCCTGCACCATCTCCTGCGGCGTCTCGGGCAGCAGCTCCAGCGCCTGCACCGCGCGCTCCTTGAGCTGCACGAGGCGTGCCTCGGTTTCCTGGCCGGATTCCTCCGGCGCCGCAATTCGCGCCACGCGGGCGACGAGGAACGGGTAACCGTCGAGGAACTCGAGGACGCGAAAGCGCGCCTCGCCCTGCGAGACGATGTGGTTCGTGCCGTCCGGCGTGGTGATGTAGCGCAGGATCTGCGCGACGGTGCCGACCGGGTGCAGGTCGGCCGGGCCGGGTTTCTCGACCGTCGGGTCCTTCTGCAGCAGCAGCCCGATTGGCTTGTCGGCCTTGACCGCGGCCTGCGCCGCGCCGACCGAGAGCTCGCGACCGATCGTCACCGGCAGCACCATGCCCGGAAAGAGCACGAGGTTGCGCACCGGCACGACGATCAGCGCGTCGTCCGGGATGTCTAGCCCCTGGGCCGCGCCGCGCGCCGTCGTGGCGGCCGGCGCTCCGGATTGCGCCGCGTTCGGGGCGTCCGGGAGATTCTTTTCGAGTTCCATTGTTGTCACCTCACGCAATCCGCCGCAGCCCGATCACGAGACACCCGCGATCGAGCTGCTTTGTGATGAGCTCGAACCGGCCCGACGGCAGCGCGACGCGCCGCTCGAAGCGCCCGTGCGGCAGCTCGAGCCGGCGAATCTTCGTGGTGTGCGCGACCCGCGGCAGCTGCCGCTCGCCCCGCACCACCAGCTCGGGGCCTTCCAGGCCGACCTCGATCTGCTCGGTCGCGACGCCCGGGAGCGCGTAGAACAGCCACAGCTCGTCGTCGGACTCGAAGATGTCCACCGGCGGCTCCCACTTGGGCGCCGCCTCGGGACGCGCGCTGACCTCGAAGAAGCGCCGCTGCAGGCGGTTCGCCTCGTCGAGCATCTTCAGGGCTTCCGCCCACATCCACTGGTTCGGGTCCCGCGATCGCATGGGTTCGTCGCTCCGGTCCTGTTGCCGGTCGGCCTGTTCGCTCGCTGGTAGATGGATGCCCGGCCGGCGCAATCAAGCCCTGTGGAGGATTCCCCGCCGGCGCGCCCGCAACCGCCCGGCGCGTGACCGTTTCCGCGCCCCGACGCGTCCGGCGCGCCGGGCCCCGGTCCCGGTCCGGTATGATCTGCCTCGCCCGCTGAATACGTTTCAGTTTGTAAGTACGAGAACTTCGGAGCCTTCCCCCAGTCCACTTTCAGGCCGCCGCAGGCATTCGCGCCGTTCCCCGCGCAGTGTTCCGTAATCCCTGCAGGCGTCGCTGCCATCGGGCCCGCGCCGTCGCCGGCGCCCGACAGGACCGAACCCGAGAGACATGCGTCGTCTGCTGCCATTCGTCGCCCTGCTCGCGCTGCTCGCGGCCGATCCCGCCGCTGCCGCCGCGCGCCGTCCGTTGGACCCGGCACAGTGGCTGCAGCCGGCGATCCGGTTTTCCGGCCAGGATAGGCAACGCATCGACACCTGGTTCAAGCGCTACCCCGAATACGTCACCCGCACATACGACCCCGACGGAAAGCTGCCGCCGCAGGTGGACCGCGAGCTCGCGCCCACCGATCGCCTGCCCCGCAACGTCGCCAAAGCGCCCCTGCCCTGGTCGCTCGAGAACCAGCTCTCGACGGTGCCGTCAGGCGTGGAGCGAGCGATCGTCGGGCGGCATCTGGTGATGCTCGACGCCCGCACCTCCACGGTGCTCGACATCATCCGCGACGTCGTCCGGTAGTTCCGCCCCCCTCGCCGGTTCACCGCAGCGGGCTCACCGGGTGAGCCACCGCCCCCCGCATCCTTCTCCTCGGGCGAAACACGGAGAGGATGGGAATGGGAGCGTTCTTCGAAAGCGCGCTGGACCTTTTCGACGACACGGCTGACCCGCGCGCGCGGCTGCGGCCGGCGGCGCGCGGCGCCGAGGCGCTCGTCGACCGGCTGAAGCGCGACGATCGCGCCCGGATCGCGGGCGAGGTCGTCGTCCCCGCGCGCGACGCTCGGCACGCTGACTTCCCTCCCGGGCTCGACCCGCGGCTTGCTGGAGCGCTAAGCGAGCGCGGCATCCTCAGTCTGTACAGCCACCAGCGCGAGGCGTGGGATCACGTCGCCGCCGGCCGCGATACCGTGGTGGTCACGCCGACCGCCTCGGGCAAGACGCTCTGCTACAACCTGCCGGTCATCGACGCCGCGCTCAAGACGGGCGCGAAGGCGCTCTATCTCTTCCCGACCAAGGCGCTCTCGCAGGACCAGGTCGCCGAGATTCTGGAGCTGAACGCGGCCGGCAACCTCGGCATCCGCGCCTACACCTTCGACGGCGACACGCCGGGCGACGCGCGCAAGGCGGTGCGCACGAAAGGCGACATCGTCGTCTCCAACCCGGACATGCTCCACCAGGGCATCCTGCCCCACCACACCAAGTGGGCGCAGTTCTTCGAGGCGCTGCGCTTCGTGGTGATCGACGAGCTGCACACCTACCGCGGCGTGTTCGGCTCGCACGTCGCGAACCTCCTCCGCCGGCTGAAACGGGTCTGCCGCTTCTACAACTCGAGCCCGACCTTCGTCTTCTGCTCGGCCACGATCGCGAATCCGGTCGAGCTTGCCGAGCGGCTGCTCGGCGGTCCCGTCGCCGCGGTCGCCGAGTCCGGCGCGCCGAGCGGGCGCAAGCACCTGCTTATCTGGAACCCTCCGGTGCTCAACGCAGAGCTCGGGATCCGCGCCTCGGCGCGCTCGCAGTCGACGCGCATCGCCCGGCTCGCCATCAGGATGGGACTCAAGACGATCGTGTTCGCCAACTCGCGCCTGGAGGTCGAGGTGCTGACCAAGTACCTCAAAGACGTCTATGACCGAGATCCCCGCAAGCCCGCGCGCGTCGCCGCCTATCGCGGCGGCTACCTGCCCACCGAGCGTCGCGACAAGGAGGCGAAGCTGCGCGCCGGCCAGCTCGATTGCGTCGTGTCCACTTCGGCCCTCGAGCTGGGGATGGACATCGGCGCCCTCGACGTGTGCGTGCTGAATGCCTACCCGGGCAGCGTCGCCGGCGCGCTGCAGCGCTTCGGACGCGCCGGGCGCCGCCAGCGCACGGCCGTCGGCGTACTCGTGTGCTCGAGCGACCCGCTCGACCAGTACCTCGCCCGGAACCCCGACTTTTTCCTCGGCGCGAGCCCGGAACACGTGCGCATCGACCCGGACCAGCTCCTCATCCTGATGGACCACATTCGCTGCGCGGCGTTCGAGCTGCCGTTCGACGCAGCCGAGCGCTTCGGGAGCGTGAAGCTCGACGAGGCGCTCGGCTACCTCGCCGATCAGGGCGTCGTGCATCGCGAGGGGGCGCGCTGGCACTGGATCGCCGACAGCTACCCGGCGAACAGCGTGAGCCTGCGCTCGGTCGCCGAGGGCAACTTCGTCGTGATCGACGTCACGGACGGGAGGACGAACGTCATCGCGGAGGTCGACTACTCGAGCGCCGCGCTCACTCTGTACGAGGGCGCGATCTACCTCGTGCAGGCCGCGCCGTGGCAGGTGGAGAAGCTCGACTGGGTCGGGCGCAAGGCGTTCGTGCGCGAGACCAGCGCCGACTACTACACCGACGCGATCGACTACACAAAGCTGAAGCAGCTCGACGAGTTCGATGCCGAAGAGCACGCCGATGCGCGCGCCGCACATGGCGAGGTGCACGTCGTGCGGCGCGTGGCCGGCTACAAGAAGATCCGCTATTACACGCACGAGAACGTCGGCTACGGGCACGTGCGGCTGCCCGACCACGAGATGCACACCACCGCGGCGTGGTGGGAGGCCTCGCCGCAGGCGCTC
Organism: uncultured beta proteobacterium; assembly: GCA_963747775.1. Taxonomy (GTDB): domain Bacteria; phylum Pseudomonadota; class Gammaproteobacteria; order Burkholderiales; family SG8-39; genus JAGVSZ01. The sequence continues at coordinate 643,601 of CAVVGT010000003.1, read as the reverse complement.
GATCGCGCGTTTCCGACGCGCCAGGCGGCGCTCGACGGCTTCCTCGGCGCCGCCAGCGCGGTGCACCGGATCGCCGCCCTCCTCTCGCTCGCCGAGCCGCACGACATCGGCCGCGCGGTAGGCGACGGCGGCCCCGAGAGCGCCTGGTCCGCCGCTGCAGGCGCCGACGGACGCACGGAAGCGCGCGGGCTCGACGGCGCGCCGGTGGACGTCGGATCGGGTGGCAGGCCGTTCCGGCCGACGCTCTATCTCTATGACAACTTCCCCGGCGGCATCGGCATCGCCGCGCCGCTGTTCGACCTGCGCGACCGGGTGCTCGAACACGCCGTCGACCTCGTCGCGCACTGCCCCTGCAAGCACGGCTGCCCGGCCTGCGTGGGCCCGGTACTGGCGAGCGACGAGACGAGCGATCTCACGCCCAAGGCGGCGGCGTTGCGCGTTCTGCGTCTACTCCGTGGAGCGGCCGGCGCGACCGAGGAGCCCGTGAGTTGAGCGACCTGCGCGCGCGGCTGGACCGACTGTCCCGCCTTCCCGGCGAGCGGCGGGACCCTGCCCCGCTGCCCCCGTCGCTCGCCGACCGGCTGGCGCGCCTCCGTACGCGTTCGGCCGAAATCAACGCGCGCCGTCCGACCGACGGCGAGCTGGCGCAGCGGCTCGGCGGTACGGTCCTCGCGCCGGCGCTCCTTGCGATCGAGCGGAGCTTTCCGCTGCCGTTCGCGCACGGCGCGACGCGGGTCGCCGGGGCGGGCGAATTGGCCGAAGGCGCGCGGCGCTCGCTCCGCGACGATGCCGAGCGCGACGCCGAAGGGATGCTCTTCCTCGACACCGAGACGAGCGGGCTCGCGGGCGGCACCGGCACCACCGCGTTCGTGCTTGGCCTTGCGTCGGTGCGGGACGACGTGCTCACCGTGCGCCAGCTCCTGATGACGGGCTTCGCCGGCGAGCGACCGCTGCTCGAGCAACTCGTCGCGGCGTTGCGAGCGCGCGACTGCCTCGTCACCTTCAACGGCAAGTCGTTCGACCTGCCGCTGCTGCGCGCCCGCACCCGGCTCGCCGGCATCGAGTGGCCCGACGAGCCGCTCGCAGCACCTCGACCTCCTGCACGTCACGCGCCGCCGCCTGCGCGAAGGCTGGCCCGACTGCCGTCTGCGCACCGCAGAGGAGCGCGCGCTCGGCTACGCGCGCACCGACGACCTTCCCGGCGCGGACGTGCCGGCCGCGTGGCAGCGCTGGCTGCAGCGCGGCGACGCCGAGCCCGCTGCCGCGCATCCTGGACCACAATCGCGAGGACCTGCTCTCGCTCGCGGGGCTGCTCGCGGTGCTGGCGCATCCGACGGCGCGCGAGGCGCCGCTGCTGCGTGCGAGACGCAGCCCCGCGGCCCCGTCGCCGCTTCCGGCGTAATGGACACGCGCCGTCTGAGCGGGCCCAGCGTGGGCGCGGCCATCGGCCGCGGAGAGCCGTTCCACGGCGCAACGGCGCGCGCACTGCGCATCGCGAAAACCTTCGCGCCGGGCCACGACGGCACCCGGCGACTCGCACTGGAGTTTGGCGACCGGCTCGTGTGCGTGCGTCATCGCTACGACGACGCGAACGCGCTGCGCGTGACGACGGTCGAGATCATTGCGCATGTCGATCCGCTTCGCGGGCGCGCTCCGCCTCCGCGGAACGCCGTCGCGGCGTGGGCGCCGGTGTGGATCCGCCTAGCGCCCGACGAGCGCGCGCTGCGCCGCCAGGTGCTGGATGCGGGCGGACGATGGCATCGCGAGATCAAGTTGTGGGAAGCCCCGCGGTGGCTCGTTACCCGGCTTGCCCTCGGGGACCGGGTAGTCGGGGAGCAAGCGGGATCGGCCGGCGGACCCGGCTAGATCTGGCCGGTGATGCGAGCGACGCGACCGGCGATATTCGCCCGGCCGTCCCTGCCAAGTTTCGGCTGGATCTAGAGTGTTCCGGCTGTATCTGCCAAGCTTTCATGGTCTCTACTACTACTTCGGCGTCGCAGGCGCGGACTCGCTAGAATGCCTTTGCCTCAACCGCAGGAGGCTCTATGAAGTTCAGCATCGAGTGTGAACGCGAGGAAGACGACCGTTGGCTGGCCGAGGTCCCCGAATTGCCGGGCGTCCTCGCCTACGGAACCACTCCTGAGGAGGCTCAGAGCAAAGCCCAAGTGCTTGCGCTCCGCGTCCTTGCCGAGCGCCTCGAACATGGCGAGGCACGTCCCGTAGATATCAACATCTCCGTCCCGACGGTATGAGTCAGTGGCCTTCGTCGAAGGCCGCCGGTATTCTGTCTGCCCTTCAGCGCATCGGTTGGCAGATCAAGCGCCAATCCGGTTCCCACAAGACGCTATCGCAGCAAGGCTGGCCTGATTTCGTGTTCGCGTTTCACGATCGCGAAGAAATCGGTCCTCGTATGCTGTCGCGTATTGCCTAGCACACCGGTCTCACCCCCGAAGACCTCTAGGCTGTCCGGGATGTGAGCGGTCGGGGAGATAGTTGACAAAACAGTCCGGGGACATGCCTGACAGATTTCTGCCCCGAAAAACGGTTCTCTCCTCTGTCGATTGCGCACTGCTGCGCTGATCGGCGACGAAGCGGAGCGTAGTCGCCGATCAGCGCGAGGCATTGTAATTGCCCTCATCCCGCGGTCGTTCGCCGCGGGCTGTGCCGGCGCAGCCGGCCGTAGGCGTCCTCGATGCGCATGTGCCGGTCGTGCAGGCGCCCAAGGCGCAACGGCCCGAAGTAATCGTCCCACACCCCGTCATCGATCTCCTCCAGTCCCACGTACTCGCCGATGCACACCGTGGAGACGTTCACCCAGGCGTGCTTCTTCCAGCGGATGCCGCCGTTGGCGCTCACGTAGCGCACCTCGAACCGATCCGGGATACTCGAGCGGCGGGAGCTTGGTCGGCATCTCCCGTGGCGAGAGCCCGTAACAGGAGGCCGGCGTCTGCATGTCCAAGCGCCTCGTGCGGCCGCTCCTGGTTGAACTCCTCCCGGAAGTCGTTGAACTTGCGCTGCTGCGCTCGACAGCTGCCCGCCGGCGGGCGCGTCGCCTCGGCCTTGAGTGTGCGGTGCATGCGCTCATGACGCCCGTTCTGCTGCGGTTTGCCCGGTTCGATGAGCTCGGGCAGCACCCCCAGCCGCACCCACCAGGCCGACAGCTTCGACAGCCGCGCCAGCGTGTTCGTCGCGAAGGGCACGCCGTTGTCGGTGCGGATGCGCTTCGGCAGCCCGTATTCCTTGAACAGGCGCGTGAACACCGGCTTCGCCTCGATGACCTTCGTCGACAGCAGCCCCTGGCAGCCGAGGAGAAATCGGCTGTGGTCGTCGGTGACGGTCAACGGATAGCAGTAGATCCCGTCGCCGGTCTTGAACTCGCCCTTGAAGTCCGCGCACCACACGTCGTTCGGCGCGAGCACCCGGCTCGTCGGCCGGCCCGGATGGCCGATCGCCCGACGTCGGCGCTTCTTCGGCACCATCCCGTGGCGGTTCAGGATCTCGAACACCGTCGTGCGCGCCGGCAGATCCCAGCTCGGGTGGCGCTCTGCCCAGCAGCGGGAGCAGCTTCTTCGCGCCCCAGCGCGGGTGACGACGACGAAGCTCGAGCAACGCCTCGACGATGTGCGGCTGGAGTCTCGTTCGGACTCGTGTGCGGTCGTCGCGATCGCTGCCTCGAGTCCCGCAGGACCTTGTTCGAGGTAGCGCTCGACGAGTCGGTAGCCCGTATCACGGCTCACCCCGTAACGGGCGCACAGCTCGGCGAACGAGAAGATCTCACGAAGGTAGTCGGCGATGAACTGCGTCTTCTGGTCCATAGGCGTGGTCTGACTCCATGGCATCGGGCACCCTCCTGCAGTGCCCGCAGTTTGGTCAAACTGTCAGCCATGTCCCTGGACTAAACTGTCAACGATGTCTCCGGACCGTACCGAGCGCCGTCTAACCACCGCATCGACACCGGACCGCTTCGCGGCGGCGCTGAACGTTCGGCGTCGCAGGCGCGGACTCGCTAGAATGCCTTTGCCTCAACCGCAGGAGGCTCTATGAAGTTCAGCATCGAGTGTGAACGCGAGGAAGACGGCCGTTGGCTGGCCGAGGTCCCCGAATTGCCGGGCGTCCTCGCCTACGGAACCACTCCTGAGGAGGCTCAGAGCAAAGCCCAAGTGCTTGCGCTCCGCGTTCTTGCCGAGCGCCTCGAACATGGCGAGGCACGTCCCGTAGATATCAACATCTCCGTCCCGACGGTATGAGTCAGTGACCTTCGTCGAAGGCCACCCGTATTCTGTCTGCCCTTCAGCGCATCGGTTGGCAAATCAAGCGCCAATCCGGTTCCCACAAGACGCTATCGCGGCAAGGCTGGCCTGATTTCGTGTTCGCGTTTCACGATCGCGAAGAAATCGGTCCTCGTATGCTGTCGCGTATTGCCAAGCACACCGGTCTCACCCCCGAAGACCTCTAGGCTGTCCGGGATGGCGCCGCCGAACCCTGCGTTGCACGGTACCGCGTTCCGGCGGGCTACCGCCCGCCTACGCGCGGCCCGTGAACTTTGTCGTTGGGCGTCCGCTTCCGGGATCAGTCCGAACGACTGCTTCCCGCCGCCTCTTTCTTCCGCTTTGGGTCGGTCGGACCCGACGCGGCTCCAGTAGGGCAAGGCAACTGAGTTGGGCAGGGTGACGCCTGTATTGGCTCCCGTTGCCCGACGCCACCGCGACTGCAAGTGGAGGCGTACCATTTCCTGATGACAAGAGCACCGCCCACTAGCGGCTCGATTCCGGATTACCTGCGCGAAGCGGAGGCGCGGGGGGCCGTTCCTGCCGGGTTCCGTGTCCAGGGCCTCGAGCCCCTGACCGGCGGGCGCACCGGCGCGCGGGTCATCGCGATCCGGCCGGGTTACGTGCTGAAAGTGTTGCCACGCGACACCTGGCGGGTTGCGGCCATGCAGGCTCCTGACGCGGGAGAGGGGCCGTTGTGGCTGAGCGGCGCCACGCGCGAGCTTCCCGCGCCGGTTGCGTGTCCGACGGTCGACGTTGCGGTCCACATGGACAACGACGAGTGGTGGATGCTGATGCGCGACGTGTCGGATGGCATCCGGCCGCGCGGGGCCTTCACGGAGCATGACGAGCGATTGCTGCTGACGGCGATCGCGCGCCTGCATGCGCACTACTGGGACGGGAGCAATGGCCTCGACGCTCTGCCGCTCGCCCCTGTTCGCGGCACCACGGCCGCTTTTGCCGAGCCCGTCGCCTTCGCTGCCGGGCGCGCGGCACCGTCGGCAGACTGGGTGCCCCGGTGCGTGGAGGATTTCACGCCGCTCAGGATGCTGCTGCCGGCGTTCCTCGAGATGCTCGATCCCGGCGATGCCGACTTCTACATCCGGGTCGCTTCGGAGCGCTCATGGCACCGCGGACTCGACGACGCCACGCCGACGCTCAACCACGGCGACCTCAGGCGCGCGAACATCGCCTTCGCGGACAAGACGGTCACGCTGCTCGACTGGGAGTTCGCATCGCGCGCGCCTGCCGCATGCGATCTGCAACATCATTGGTTCCTGCACTTCTGGGCCTACCCGCCCGATGACGGCCTGCCACCCGAAGCCCGTGCGCCGCTGCGCGATTTCTATCTGGCCGAACTCGAGGCGGCGCTGGGGCAAGCGATCGACCGCGGGGAGTTCGAGCGGACCTGGGACCTGGGGTGGCTCCGGACTCTATCGATGATCGGGATTTGCCTAGCAGACACACCCGATCCGACCGCGACGGAGGCGCGTCATCGCGCGAAGGCGGCGATCGCGCTCGCTCGCGCGATCCTGGACAGGTGACGCAAGAGCCCGGTGCCCAGAGATGACGCCCAACCCGGCAGTCAACCGGACGCTGCGCGATAAAGCCGCGCAGCGCCGGTTACTTCTACGTTAGCCTTCACGGGGGATTGATGCTTCGGCAACGTGGCGAAAAGCTGGCTGACGGGAAATGGTTTATCCCGGCGGCGGAGCGGAACAAGAGCCCGATACTTGATGTCCTTGCGCGCGTTCTGCCCAGACAGGGCGTGGTGCTAGAAATCGCCAGCGGTACGGGACAGCACGTCATCCATTTCGCCAAGGCTCTCTCAGAGCTCACGTGGCAGCCGTCCGATCCAGATGCGGAGCTTCGCGAGTCTGTTGCCCTGCGCGTTCGAGCCGAACAGTTAGCAAACGTCAATCCCGCTATTGACCTCGATGTGACCCGACTTCCTTGGCCTTTGCAGACGGCGGTGGATGCGGTTGTGTGCATTAACCTGATCCACGTTGCTCCGTGGTCCGCGACACTAGCGCTGTTCGAAGGCGCGAAGGCTTTGCTTCCGACGCAGCACGTCCTCCTCTTATACGGGCCGTACCGTCGCTTTGGTAGCCACACTTCGGAAAGTAATGCACAGTTCGATTCGGATCTTCGTGCGCACAATTCGGAGTGGGGTCTTCGCGATCTGGAGGCGGTGTCCGAGGTTGCTGCTCGCGCCGGATTCGCGCTGGCCGAGATCGTCGAGATGCCGGCGAACAACTTCAGCTTAGTTTTCATGCGACGTGAAGGCTAACCCCGTATATGGACTCCCCCCGCAAGGGAAGAGGCTGACCGATAGATCTGGCACGAAGGGAGCACCTGCAGTCGTATATCCGGCATCGTGAGTGGGCTCTGGGTGGCCCGTGCCGACATGGAATTGCCCGATCAAAAGCTGACCATCCGTCACGATTCGGGGAACAGCGCACGTCCCTACGTGGACGGGGCGCTGCTCGCCATTCGGAAGGTCTCGACGCTGGCTGGCGTCCATCGCGGCCTGGACGCCGTGCTCGATCTCTGAGGCAGGGTCGACCCGCACCATGGAATCCCCGCTGCTCGAAGTCGCGTGGCTGCTGTTCACCGTCGCGTCGCTGGTCCTGATCCTCACCCCCGGGCAGGACATGGTGCTCGTCATGTCGCGCTCCATTGCCCAGGGCGCGGCGGCAGGCGTCGCCACCGCCGCGGGCGTGAGCGTGGGCCTGGTGGGTCACACCATCCTCGTCACGCTGGGCCTCGGCGCGATCCTGCGCGCGTCGGAGTGGCTGTTCGTCGCGCTCAAGCTCGCCGGCGCCGCCTACCTCATCTACCTGGGCATCGCCGTGCTGCGGACCCGGGGGGTCGAGCTTGCCGTCCATGCCGCCTCGCAGCGCTCAGCTGGCGCGACTGTTCCTCGACGGGGCGCTGTCCAACATCTCCAACCCGAAGATCGCCATCTTCTACTTCGCCTTCCTGCCGCAGTTCGTGCTGCCCGGCGCTACGCATCCCACGCTGTCGGTGTTCGCGCTCGGCCTGCTGTTCGCCGCGCTCACCTTCCTCGTCAAGGGACCGGTCGGCTACTTCGCGGGCAAGCTGTCCGCCTGGCTGCGCGCGCGCCCCGGATTCCTCGTCTGGCTCTATCGCTCGAGCGGCGCCATCCTCATCGGGCTCGGTGTCCGGCTGGCCTTCGAGCGCCGGGAATGAAGCCCCCGGCGCGCGCATGACCAGGACGACGCATCTTCATCCCGCCGATCTCCGCGGGTTCGCGCGACTCGCCACGCAGGCGACCGCCGGGCTGGCCGATCTCGTGGAGGCCATGCATCACACGATCGCCCGTCCCGTCGGCCGGGGGCAACCGCCGGGCCGCACGCGCGGAATCACGGGGCTCGTCTACAAGAGCGTGCGCGGCGTGACGCGCCTGGTGGGCGGCGGCATGGACGTGCTCCTCGCCCAGCTCCGGCCGACGCTCGCGGGACGGGCGTCCTCGCCGCAGCGCGAGGCCATGCTGGCCGCGCTGAACGGCGTGCTCGGCGACTACCTCGTCGCGAGCGACAACCCGCTCGCCATTCCCATGCGCCTGCGGCACGAGGGCCGACCGCTCGTGCTCGAAACGGCGGCGCTGGCGGCGGCGATCCCGCACGGGCGGCAAGCTGGCGGTGCTGGCCCATGGCCTGTGCCTGAACGATCTGCAGTGGCATCGCGCACGGGCACGATCACGGCGCGGTCCTCGCGCGGGACGCTGGGCTACACGCCGCTCTACCTCCACTACAACACCGGTCTCCACACCTCCACCAACGGGCGCACGCTGGCCGGCCTGCTCGAGGCGCTCGCTCGCGCAGTGGCCGCATCCGGTCGAGGAGCTGGTCATCATCGCCCACAGCATGGGCGGCCTGGTCACCCGGAGCGCCTGCCACTATGGTGCGCTCGCCGGACACGCGTGGCCGCGACGGCTTCGCCGGATGCGCGTTTCTCGGTACGCCCCACCATGGCGCGCCGCTGGAGCGCGGCGGCAACTGGGTGGACGTCATTCTGGGTGCGACTCCTTATGCCGCCCCGTTCGCCCGTCTGGGGAAGATCCGCAGTGCCGGCATCACCGACCTGCGCTACGGCAACGTGCTGGACGAGCACTGGCAAGGCCGCGATCGGTTCGCGCGCGCGCGCGACACCCGGCGCATCGTGCCGTTGCCGAAGGGCGTGCTGAGTTTCGCGATCGCCGCGACGACCGGCAAGAAGCCCGGCGATCTCCGCGATCGGCTCCTGGGCGACGGACTCGTTCCGGTGAGCAGCGCACTCGGGCGTCACGACGATTCCCACCGGTCCTTATCGTTTCCGAATTCGCGGCAGTGGATCGGTTACGGCATGAGCCATCTGGACCTGCTCGGCCACTCCGAAGTGTCCGATCAGCTCGTGCGGTGGTTCGGATCCGCGCCCGGCACCGGTCGTCCGACGATTCGTTCCGCGCGGACGCGCCCGTGAAGACGAGCGTCCTGAGTTCAATCAAGGCGGACTCCGTACGCGGTCTCGCTTCCCCACGCCGCAATCGACATCTCTTGATGCATGAGGCGGAAATCCGGGCCCGCACGTCGTACTATAGGAGCCGACCACTGTTCGCATCACCTTACAGAATGCTGACATGATCCTGAAAGACGAAATGGCGCGCTCCGGCCGCACGCTATTCCGATGGCGAAGCTACGTACCCTTGTTCGTCCTGCTCGTCGTCGCGTACGGACTCGCGAATTTCCACTACCTGGGAGACAGCGAGGTCCTCGATGTCGTTTGGGAACTGGTTTGCCTGACCGTCGCGGTGTGTGGCCTGGGGTTCCGCGCGCTCACCGTCGGATTTGTGCCCGCGCATACCTCCGGCCGGAATACGAAGCGGCAAGCGGCCGCTAGCCTCAATGCGACAGGGATGTATTCCATCGTCAGGCATCCGCTCTACTTGGGCAATTTCCTCATCTGGTTGGGCATCGCCCTGTTCCCGCACGACCCGTGGGTCGTGCTGGTCGCCGTTTTGGCGTTCTGGGTCTATTACGAGCGCATCATGCTCGCCGAGGAAGACTTCCTGCAGTCCCGATTCGGAGCGGCGTTTTCAGAGTGGGCCGAGCGAACGCCCGCTTTCCTGCCCGCGTTCCGCAACTGGGTGCCGCCCGGGCTTCCGTTCTCTTGGCGCGCCACGCTGGCGCGGGAACACTCGACCTGGTTCGCGACGGTCGCGACGTTCTTCGCCCTCGAGCTTGCCGGAGATTTCTTCGCCGGCCAGGACTCGAGCGTCGACCTGGGCTGGCTCCTTCTCTTCTCGGCAGGGCTGACGGCCTACGTCGTGCTGCGTTGGATGAAGAAGCACCATAGGCTGGATGTCGACGGACGCTGAGCGCCGTCGAGCCGGTCTTCTGCTCCGCCCACGTCCCGGCTCGTTTTCTCGCCCCTGACGAGCGCGTCAAGAGGCACCCTGGTCCATGGCAAGCGCGCGCCGCTCCACGCATCGGCGGGCGTAGAATCCTCCGGCAGCCGAAACCGGGAGGAGCCCCATGGCAAAGCTCAACATCAACGGCAAGACGCGCGACGTCAAAGTCGAGGACGACACGCCGCTCTTGTGGGTGATCCGCGAACAGATCGGCCTCACCGGGACAAAATACGGGTGCGGTGTCAGTCAATGCGGCGCCTGCTCGGTGCACATCAACGGCGAGGTCCAGCGCTCCTGCGCCATCCCGGTCGGGAACGTGAAGCCCTCCGACCGGATCGTCACGATCGAGGGCCTCTCTCCCACCGGTACGCATCCGGTGCAGAAGGCGTGGGCGGCGCTCGACGTGCCGCAATGCGGCTACTGCCAGTCGGGCCAGATCATGGCCGCCGCCGCCCTGCTCCGGAAGAACCCGGCACCGAGCGACGCGGACATCGACGCAGGCGATGACCAACATCTGCCGCTGCGGCACCTACCAGCGCATTCGCGCGGCGGTGCACATGGCCGCGGCGACGCCGCGGGGCGGCGGCGCCGATCGCAAGTCCAAGGCCTAGGCGCGAGGACTCCACCATGAAAAAGCAGATTCGCACCCAAGGCACGAGCCTCTCTCGCCGCAAATTCATGATCGATTCCGCAGCGGTCGCCGGAGGCGGCCTCGCGCTCGGCTTCCAGCTGCCGTTCGTCGGCGTGGCCGAGGCGCAGACCACGGCCAAATCGGGCACCGAGGTCAACGCCTGGGTCGTCGTGCGGCCCGACGACACCTGCGTGATCCGGATCGCGCGCTCGGAGATGGGACAGGGCACGCTCACCGGCCTCGCGCAGCTCGTCGCCGAAGAGCTCGAGTGCGACTGGCGCAAGGTCGCCACGGAGAAGGTCAACGCCGAGGAGAACCTTGCCAGCAAGCGTGCCTGGGGCGAGATGTCGACCGGCGGCAGCCGCGGCATCCGCATCTCGCAGGACTACGTGCGACGCGGCGGCGCCGTGGCGCGCGTGATGCTGCTCCAGGCGGCAGCCGAGCAGTGGAAAGTGCCGATCGGGGAGCTGACCGTGGCGAACGGCGTCATCACGCACGCGGCATCGAAGCGTTCGACGACTTACGGCAAGGTCGCCGCCGCCGCAGCCAAATTGACGCCGCCGGACCCCAAGAGCATCCAGCTCAAGGACCCGCGGGAGTGGAAGGTGGCGGGCCAGCCGCTCAAGCGACTCGATACTGCCGACAAGCTGAACGGCGCCAAGATCTACTCGATCGACCTCAATCTGCCGGGGATGCTCCACGCGGCCGTCAAGGCGTGCCCGGTCTTCGGTGGCAAGCTCACGAGCTTCGACGAGGCGAAGATCGCCGGCCGGCCCGGCGTTCGCCGCGCCGTGAAGGTCAACGACTCGACCGTCGCCGTCGTCGCCGACACCTGGTGGCACGCGAAGACCGCGCTCGACGCGCTGCCGATCGTCTGGGACGAAGGCGCCGGCGCCGGCCAGTCGAGCGCCACCATCGCGGAGCGCCTGCAGGAAGGCCTGACTGCATCGACCGCCTACGCGGGGCGTCGCGAGGGCGACGCGCTCAAGGCGATCGAGGGCGCGGCGAAGAAGGTCGAGGCGACCTACAGCACGCCGTTCCTCGCGCACGCGACGATGGAGCCGATGAACTGCACCGCGCGCATCACGCCCGACCGGGTCGAGGTGTGGCTGCCGACGCAGAACGCCGAGGCCTCGCTCGCCGCGGCCACCGAGGAAGCCGGCGTGCCGCTCGCCAACGGCGTGGTGCGCGCGCTCGATCTCGGCGGCGGCTTCGGCCGGCGCGGCGGCACGCAGGACTACACGCGGCAGGCGGTCGCGATCGCGAAGCAGTTCCCCGGCGTCCCGGTCAAGATGATCTGGAGCCGCGAAGAGGACCAGGCGCACGACTTCTACCGGCCGATCTCCCAATGCAAGCTCGCCGCCGGGCTCGACGAGAGCGGCAAGCTCGTCGGGCTGCACGTCCGGCTGTCGGGACAATCGATCAACGCCTATCTGAATCCGCCCGCGGCGAAGGAAGGCAACGACGAGCGTCAGCTCCAGGGCTGGTGGAAGCAAGCCGGCGACGCGCAGCTCGGCTACACCGTGCCGAATCTGCTCGTCGAGTACGCCATGCGCAACTCGCACGTGCCGGTCGGTCCGTGGCGCGGCGTCAATACGAACCAGAACGCGGTGTACATGGAGTGCTTCATGGACGAGGTGGCGCGCGCGGCCGGCGCCGACCCGCTCCAGTTCCGCCGCGCGTTCATGCACGACCATCCGAAGCACTTGGCGGTCCTGAACGCGGTGGCGGAAAAGGCCGACTGGGGCAAGCCGCTGCCGCCGGGCGTGCATCGCGGCATCGCCCAGTTCATGGGGTACGCGAGCTACTCGGCGGCGGTCGCCGAGGTCTCGGTCGGCGCCGACGGCAAGGTGAAGGTGCATCGCATGGTGCTGGCGCTGAACTGCGGACATGCGGTCAACCCGGATCAGATCGCCGCGCAGGTCGAAGGCTCGGTAGCGTACGGCCTGAGCGCGACCTTCCACGGCGAGTGCACCGTCGAGCGCGGGCGCATGGTCGAGCTCGAACTTCCACTCCTACCCGATCCTGCGCCTCGCCGAGATGCCGAAGGTCGAGACCGTCCTCGTGCCGACCTTCGACTTCTGGGGCGGGGTCGGCGAGCCGACGATCTGCGTGGTTGCGCCGGCGGTGCTCAACGCGATCCACGCCGCCACCGGCAAGCCGGCGCGCAGCCTGCCGCTGCGGAACGCAAAGCTCGCATAACGAACGGCGCCGACCGAACTCGCATGTATTTGCCCAAGCACTTCGAGGAGATGCGCGTCGAGGTCCTGCACGCGCTGGTGCGCGCTCATCCGCTCGCCGCGCTGGTCACGCTCGGCGCCGGCGGGCTCGAGGCGAACCACCTCCCGTTCGAAATCGACCCCGACCCGGTGCCCTTCGGCACGCTGCGCGGACACGTCGCGCGCGCGAACCCGGTCTGGCGCGAGCTGTCCCGCGGCGCGGACGCGCTCGCGATCTTCCAGGGGCCGGGGATCTACGTTTCGCCGTCGTGGTACCCGTCCAAGCAGGACGGCGGCAAGGTGGTGCCCACCTGGAACTACGCGGTGGTGCATGCCTATGGGCCGCTGCGGGCGATCGACGATGTAGCGTGGCTCCGCGCGTTCGTCGAGCGGCTCACGAATCGGCACGAGTCCGGGCGCGCCGCGCCCTGGCGCGTCTCCGATGCGCCCGCGGACTACGTCGACAAGATGGTCACCGCAATCGTCGGAATCGAGGTGCCGGTCACCCGACTCGTCGGCAAGTGGAAGGTCAGTCAGAATCGGCCGGCGCGCGACCGTCTCGGCGTGGTTGCGGGACTCGAGGCGCAACACAGCGACGCCGCACTCGCGATGGCCGAACTCGTGCGCAGCGCGGACGGGAGCTGATCCGCGCGAACCAATTCGCGCGCCGGTGGTCGTTCTAGAGGGGCTGGCAGCGAGCCCCGTGTCGTCGGGCCCCGACACGAACCGATGTCGGGGACCCGGATCTCAGGCGCGCCTGCGCGGCGCAACCACACCAGGAGAGTCCTGAATGCCCGTCAAACCCATTCCCGCTGGTTACCATTCCGTGACGCCGTACCTCGCGATCAGGCAGGCCACCGATGCAATCGAGTTCTACAAGCGCGCGTTCGGCGCGAAGGAGCGCATGCGCCTGAGCGCACCCGGTGGCAAGGTCGGACACGCGGAGCTGGAGATCGGCGATGCGGTCGTGATGATCGCCGACGAGTGTCCCGAGATGGACTTCCGCAGCCCCGATCACTACGGCGGCTCCGCCGTCAGTCTGCATCTGTACGTTAAGGACGTCGATGCGAGCTTTCGCCGCGCCACCGAGGCCGGCGGGAAGCCCGTGCGTCCGGTGCAGGATCAGTTCTACGGCGACCGCACCGGCACGATCCGCGACCCGTTCGGACACGTCTGGCACCTCGCCACGCACAAGGAGGACCTGACGCCCGAAGAGCTCGAGAAGCGTGCCCGAGCCATGTTCGAGAAAGACAAGACGAAGGCGTAAGACCGCGTGCTCATCGCAACCAGCTCACCGCCCAGGCGATGAGCTGTTTTGCGATGAAGCCGAGGATCCCGAAGGCGAGCACGAAGAACAGAACAAAGGTGCCGAAGCGTCCGGCCTCGGACTTTTTCGCCAGGTCCCAGATGATGAAGAGCATGAACAGCATGAAGCCGCTCAGGCCGAAGGTCAGCCCGAACTCGGCGATCTGTTCTTCGGTGAAGCCGAACATCTGACCCGGCCGCTCACGCGCGCGGCGGGAGCGCCGTTGCGTCCACCACGTCGCGATAGGCGTGCCAGGTCGCGTGCCCGACGACGGGGATCGCGATCACGAAGCCGAGCAGGAACGTGGCGAGCGAGAGGCCCGTCGCCACCATGATGAGCGTGGCCCAGAGCGCCATCGCGAGCGGGTTCTCGCCGACCGCGCGCACGCTCGTGAAGAGCGCGCTCGCCATGGCGATGTCGCGATCGAGCAGCAGCGGCGCGGACACCACCGTCGCGGCGAACATGAGGGCCGCGCCGATCCCGCCGAGGGTGATCCAAACCGGGAACAGGTTCGAGCCCTCCGACAGGATGACGTGACGCAGCACGCTCTCGAGGCCGGTGATCGGCGCCTTGACGAAGAGCGCGAAGAGCACTGCGGACACCAGCACCCAAAGCGTTCCCGCGAGCACCAGGATCAACCCGAGCCACACCAGCGGGCGCGTGCCCCGCCGCCACGCCGCAGCCGCCTCCCTCAGCGTTGCGCGCTCGCCGCGCTCGAGGCGGCGGCTGAGCTCGTAGAGCCCGGTCGCGAGGATCGGCCCGACGAGGAGGAAGCCGGAGACCGCGCCCGGCAGCAGGTACCAGAAGCGCGCGGTGACCGCGAGGATCGCGAGCCCACCGAGGAGCACGAGCGCGCCGTGGCACCCGCTTGCGACCGGCGTGCGTATGAAATCGCGCCAACCGAGCGCGAGCCAGCGCAGCGGCGCCGTCACCGGCACCTTGCGCACCGTCGCAGAGGTCGGGCCCGTAGGGGGCCGGTCAGCGTTCGTCGGCATTGTCGAAACGCAAGCTTGACAGACTGTTCGTCCCGGCCGCACGCTGCCTTGAGGAGGGGAGGAGACGATGCCCGGCACGACGCGCCGCGCGCGCGCAGCGCTCGCGGTCGCAGCGGTCATGGCGCTGCCGGCTGCGGCGCTCGCCGCGGGCCAGGCGGCTGACGCGCAGGCCGATGCGGAGCATGCGGCGCAAACGGAGGAGATGCCGTTCAAGGCGACCGCGGGCATCTATCGCATCTCCGGCGGTGCGCTCGGCTTCGACGTCAATCTGCGCTACAGCTCGTGGCTGGGGAATTTCTGGGCCGGCTACTTCGACAGCAACGACACGGACGTGCGGCAGGGCCGCGTCGGCTGGGACCGCGTCTTCGTGCTCGACCCGGTGCGCGTATTGCCGACGGCGCAATGGGCGTCGGGCGGGTTCCTCGGTGGCGCGGTCGCGGCCGAAATCGGGTGGCCGTGGTTCGTCGGCGGCGGCTACGGGCGGACGAACGAGAAGACCTACGTCAATCTGAACTTCGACCCCAACGACGCGTGGCTCGTCTCGGCAGGGCACCGCGGCGAGGACGGCTCGGTCGCGATGCTGCAGTGGATCATCGGCGATCGCATCAACCAGGACCAGCAGGTCGTGCACGCGATCTACCGCCGGCCGCTCGCCGGCGGCAACCGGCTGACGCTGGACATTTCCTACAAGCACGGCCCGGTCGACGGCGAGACGATCGGCAAGGTCGGCGCGGCGCTCGGCTACGACTGGCCGCGCTTCTTCGTGCGCATCGCGTGGGACCCGAAGGTGAACTTCACGCCCGACGACATGTGGCGGATGCAGATCGGGATGCGGTTCTGAGTCACGCCGCGGTCTTGCCCGAGAATCCGAGATAGGTCTCGACCACGCGCGGGTTCGTCGGCGAGCTCCCGCGCCGGCCCCTCGAGCACGATCTCGCCGGTCTCCAGCACGTAGCCGTAGTCGGCGACCTGCAGCGCGGCGCGCGCGTTCTGCTCGACCAGCAGGATCGAGACGCCGGTCGCGCGCAGGTCGGCGATGATGCGGAAGATCTCGCGCACGATCAGCGGCGCGAGGCCGAGGCTCGGCTCGTCGAGCATCAGCAGCGCGCGGCCGCGCCATCAGCGCGCGGCCGAGCGCGAGCATCTGGCGCTCGCCGCCCGACAGCGTGCCGGCGAGCTGCTCGCGGCGCTCCTCGCAGGCGCGGGAAGCGCGCGTAGACCGCCTCGAGGTCGGCGCTCGATGCCGCGCTCGCGCCGCGCGGTGGCGCGGGAAGGCGCCCAGGAGCAGGTTGTCCTCCACCGTCATCTCGCCGAACAGCTCGCGCCGCTCCGGCACCAGGCACAGGCCGTGCGCGACGCGCGCCTCGACGCTTCGGCGTCGATGATGCGACACGCCGCGTAAGCGCACCTCGCCGCGCGCACGGCAGCAGGCCCATCACCGCGCCGAGCAGCGTCGTCTTGCCGGCGCCGTTGGGGCCGATCACGGTGACGATCGCGCCCTGCTCGACACTTGCAGGCTGGCGCGATGCAGCGCCTTCGACCTTGCCGTAGGCGACGCGCAGGTCGCGTCACTTCGAGCGACGGCGCTGCCGATCGTCACGCTCGACGCCCCCGAGATAGGCTTCGAGCACCGCCGGATCGGCCTGGATCTCGCTGCGGCAGGCCCTCGGCGATCTTCTCGCCGAAGTCCATCACCACCAGCCGGTCGACCAGGCTCATCACGAAGTCCATGTCGTGCTCGACCAGCAGGATGCTCATGCCCTCGCCGCGCAGGCGGCGCAGCAGTTCGGCGAGCGCCTGCTTCTCGCGCGTAGCGCAGGCCGGCGGCCGGCTCGTCGAGCAGCAGCAGCACCGGATCGGCGCACAGCGCGCGCGCGATCTCGACGATGCGCTGCTGGCCGAGCGGCAGGCTGCCGGCCTGGTCGTCGAGATGTGCGCCGCAGGCCGACGCGCTCGATCTGGCGCGCGCGCCTCGGCGAGCAGCGCTGCCTCCTCCGCGCGGTCGCCGCGCAGCATCGCGCGCGACGACGCCCGTGCGCGGCCGCGCAGGTGCGCGCCGATCGCGACGTTCTCGAGCACCGTCATGCGCCGGCCAGGATGGCACGTGCTGGAAGGTGCGCGCGATGCCGCGGCGCGCGATCTGGCGCGACGGCAGGCCGGTCGATGCGCTCGCCGCGGAAGTGGATCTCGCCGCCGTCGCAGCGGCAGCACGCCGGTGATCAGGTTGAACATCGTGCTCTTGCCGGCGCCGTTCGGGCCGATCAGGCCGAGGATCTCGCCGCGTCGCATCTCGAATGACAGGTCGTTGACCGCGACGAGCCCGCCGAAGTGCTTGCGCGCGGCGCACGCCTCGAGGAGCGTCTCGCCCGCCGCGGCCGCGCGCGCTGCGGCAGCGCCAGCGCCGGCTGCGGGCGGCTCCGCGCCAGCGCGTCGGCGGGAGCCAGCGCGCGAAGAGCGGCATCGAGGCCCTCGCGCGCGCGCTGCAGCAGCAGCATCATCAGCACGCCGAACACGATCATCTCGAAGTTGCCGCTTGCGCCGACAAGCTTGGGCAGCAGGTCCTGCAGCCACTCCTTGAGCACCGTCAGCAGCGCCGCGCCGATCACCGCGCCCCAGACGTGGCGCGCGCCGCCGATCACCGCCATGAACAGGTACTCGATGCCGGCGTTGATCGCTGAACGGCGTCGGGTTGACGAAGCGCAGGAAGTGCGCGTACAGCCAGCCCGAGAGGCCGGCGAGCAGCGCCGCGTAGACGAACATGACGAGCTTGAGCCGCGCGGTGTCGACGCCGAAGCTCTCGGCCATCACGCCGCCGCCGCGCAGCGCGCGGATCGCGCGGCCGGGGCGCGAGTCGAGCAGGTTGCTGGATGCGAGCAGCAGCGCGAGCGAGCACGAGCACCCAGATCAGGTAGTAGATACTTGCGCCCGGTGTCGAGCGTGCAGCCGAAGAGCGAGAGTCGCGCGGCACGCCGGCGATGCCGGTGTGGCCGCCGAGGAACTCGAGGTTGCCGAACAGGAAGTAGAGGCTGATGCCCCAGGCGATGGTGCCGAGCGGCAGGTAGTGGCCCGAGAGGCGCAGCGTGATCGCGCCGAGGAACAGCGCGACCGCGCCGGTGAGCGCGAGCCCGACGAAGAGCGTCAGCCACGGCGACAGCGCCGTACGCCGTGCGTGAGGTACCGCGGTGGTGTAGGCGCCGAGGCCGACGAAGGCCGCCTGGCCGAACGAGAGTCAAGCCGCCACGCCGGTGAGCAGCACCAGCCCGAGCGCGACCAGGCTGTAGAGGCCGATGTAGTTCAGCAGCGTGACGTAGAACTCGGGCAGGAACGGCCGGCGCCGAGCGCGAGGGCCGCGAGGAAGACGACGAGCAGCGAAGTGCCCGCCTGCTCATTCCTCTTCCTCCTCCTCGAGGTGGTGCGTGCGCAGCGAGCGCCACAGCAGCACCGGGATGATCAGCGTGAAGACGATGACCTCCTTGAACGCGCTCGCCCAGAACGAGGAGAACGACTCGAGCAGGCCGACGAGCAGCGCGCCGAGCGGCGGCGAGCGGGTAGCTCACCAGGCCGCCGATGATCGCGCCGACGAAGCCCTTCAGCCCGATCAGGAAGCCGGTGTCGTAGTAGATCGTGGTGATCGGCGCGATCAGCATGCCGGACACCGCGCCGATCAGCGGCGGCGAGCGTGAAGCTCAGGCTGCCCGGCGAGCGTCGGCGCTGATGCCCACCAGGCGCGCGCCGACGCGGTTCATCGCGGTGGCGCGCAGCGCCTTGCCGTACATCGTGCGCTCGAAGAACAGACACAGCGCGACGATCAGCGCAACCGACGCGCCGACCACCAACAGGCTCTGCCCGGAGACGGTCATCGCGCCGAGGTTGAACCGGCGCGTCGGAGAAAGCGGGCGTGCGCGAGCCCTCGGCGCCGAAGAACACGCAGCCCGAGGCCGGTCAGCGCGTAGTGCACCGCGACCGAGACGATGAGCAGCACCAGCACCGACGCGTTCGGCGAGCGGCTGGTAGGCGAGCCGGTAGAGCATCGGGCCGAGCGGCACGACCAGCGCGAGCGCGAGCAGCGACCTGGATCGCACAGCGCCGGCTTCCGCGGCGCGAGCCACCCGGTCAGGCCGAGCAACGCCAGCGGGAAGCACCAGGTTCGCGAGCAGGATCCGCGGCAGGCGGCGCGGCTTGCGCTCGCGCACGGCGCCGAACCACGTCGAGCGACGCACGATGACGCGCCGGCGCACGAGCAGCAGCCACGCGGTGCCGGGCACCTTGCCGAGCTGCAGGCTCGCGAGCGTCAGCGCGCCGTAGGAGACGAACTCGCCCTGCGGCACGAAGATGACGCGCGTGACCGCGAACACCAGCACCAGCGCCAGCGCCAGCAGCGCGTAGATCGCGCCGTTGGTGAGGCCGTCCTGCGCGAGCAGGAGGGCGATGTCGAGATTCATCGCCCCCGGATCGCGCGCACGCGCGTGCGCGCGACCTCCCCCTCCCTGTTCAAGAACGACGAAGGCCGGGCGGCGGCGCCGTCCAGCCCTCGGATTCTAGCCGCGCGGCGGCGAGACGCTCATTGCTGCGGCAGAGCTTCCACTTGCCGTCCTGCACGATCACCATGACGGGGGCGCGCTGGTCGAGGCCGAGGTGGTCCTGCGGGCTCATGGTGAACGTCCCGTGCGCGGCCACGCAGGCTCCTTGACCGCCTCCAACGCGTCGCGCAGCGCCTCGCGGAACTCCGGCGTGCCGGGCTTGGCCTTCTTGAGCGCCCCGGGCACCGCGCGCTGCAGCAGCAGCGCCGCGTCCCAGGCGTGCGCGCCGAACGTCGACAGGCTGCCGGGCCCGTGCGCGCCCTCGTAGGCCTTCGTTGTAGTCGAGGCCGACCTTCTTCATCGGGTTGGAGTCGGGCAGCTGCTCGGCCACCAGCACCGGCCCGGCCGGGCAGCAGCGTGCCCTCGACGTTCTTGCCGCCGACGCGCAGGAAGTCGGCGTTGGCGACGCCGTGCGTCTGGTAGATCTTGCCCTTGTAGCCGCGCTCCTTGAGCGTCGTCTGCGGCAGCGCCGCCGGCGTGCCCGAGGCCGCCGACCAGGACCGCGTCGGGGTTCGCCGCCATGATCTTGAGCATCTGGCCGGTGACCGACGTGTCGGTGCGGCTGTAGCGCTCGTTGGCGACCGATCTTCATCTTGCGCGCGTCGACGAGCTTGGAGAACTCGGTCCACCAGCCCTCGCCGTAGGCGTCGGTGAAGCCGATGTAGCCGACCGTCTTCACGCCGTTCGCGCTCATGTGGCTCGTGATCGCGTCGGCCATCAGGACGTCGGTCTGCGGCGTCTTGAACACCCAGAGCGGTCCTTGTCGACCGGGTCGACGATGCGCGCCGACGCGGCCAGGCTGATCATCGGGCGTCTGCGGAGCGCGCGGCGACCTCGATCATCGCGAGCGAGTTCGGCGTCGTGGTCGAGCCGATGATGACGTCGACCTTGTCCTCGTTGATCAGCTTCTCGGCATTCTGGCGCGCGCGCGGTGGTGTCGGAGGCGTCGTCGAGGACGATGTACTCGACCTTCTGGCCGGCGATCTCCTTCGGCAGGAGCTGCGAAGGTGTTGCGCTCGGGGATGCCGAGCGAGGCGGCGGGGCCGGTCGCGGACAGGGTCACGCCGACCTTGATCTGGGCCTGGGCCGCCGGGACTGCGAGCGCGGCGAGCGTCGCCGCGATCAGGACGTTGCGGGTGTTCTTCATCGGGTCTCCTCACTCCTCCGGTTCATGTCTGCGCGCGACCGCGCGCTGCTCTGTCGGGGCGAGGCCTAACAAGACAACGTCCGGCACGGCGCGTCTTTAACTAAGATCAAACGCAGCGCCGGTCTGCGCCGCCACGGGCGTCTACGCGACCATTTCGGGTATCCTACCAGCGCATTCAGCAGAGCGGCCGCGCGCGGCGCGCGCGGGTGAAACCGCCCCCGGAGCAGGAGATGACCCAGGCCAGCGTGCTCTTCGAAGTCCAGGACGGATATGCGCTCGTCACGCTGAACCGGGCGGACAAGCTCAACAGCTTCAACCCCGAGATGCACCAGCGCCTGCGCGAGGCGCTCGCGACGGTGAAGTCGCGCGACGACATCCGGGCGGTCCTGCTCACCGGCGCGGGTCGCGCGTTCTGCGCGGGCCAGGATCTCAGCGATCGCGTGATGAAGCCCGGCGGGCCCGCGCCCGATCTCGGCCAGACGATCGGCACGCAATACAACCCGCTGGTGCGCACGCTGCGCACGCTCGAGAAGCCGGTCGTGTGCGCAGTGAACGGCGTGGCGGCGGGCGCCGGCGCGAACGTCGCGCTTGCCTGCGACATCGTGGTCGCCGCGCGCTCGGCGAGCTTCCTCCAGGCGTTTGCCAGGATCGGGCTGATGCCCGACTCGGGCGGAACCTACTTCCTGCCCAGACTGGTCGGCACCGCGCGCGCGATGGGCCTCGCCCTGCTCGCGGAAAAGCTGCCGGCCGAGGAGGCGGCGCGCATCGGCCTGATCTGGAAGTGCGTGGACGACGCGCAGCTCATGGACGAGGCGCGCGCCATCACCGCCGCGCTCGGCAAGGGGCCCACCAAGGCCTACGGCGCAATCAAGGAGGCGCTGTACGCCTCGCCGCACAACTCGCTCGACGCGCAGCTCAACTTCGAGCGCGACGTGCAGCGCGAGCTGGGGCGCACCGAGGACTATCGCGAAGGCGTGACCGCCTTCATGGAGAAGCGCCCGCCTGGCTTCAAGGGCAAGTGAGCGGCACGCCCGCCGCGAGAAACGGGCGGCCGCGGGA
Organism: uncultured beta proteobacterium; assembly: GCA_963747775.1. Taxonomy (GTDB): domain Bacteria; phylum Pseudomonadota; class Gammaproteobacteria; order Burkholderiales; family SG8-39; genus JAGVSZ01. Next base: position 621,983 of record CAVVGT010000003.1, on the reverse strand, counting down.
TCGCGAGGTCGACGTGACCGGCCGGGAGCGCCGTTCACAGGAGGAGGCACCGATGACGCCGTATGACCAGCTCGAGCCCATCGAGAAGGCGAGCCCTGACGAGCTCCGCGCGTTGCAGCTCGAGCGACTCAAGTGGAGTCTGCGCCACGCCTACGAGGCGGTCCCGCACTATCGGAAGAAGTTCGCGGCGGCCGGCGTGCGTCCCGACGACCTGCGCCGGCTCGAGGACCTCGCGAAGTTCCCCTTCACCACCAAGCACGATCTGCGCGACAACTATCCGTTCGGCATGTTCGCGGTGCCCATGGACAGCATCGTTCGCATCCATGCCTCGAGCGGCACCACCGGCAAGCCGACGGTCGTCGGCTACACGCAGCGCGACATCGACACCTGGTCGGACGTGATGGCGCGGTCGATACGAGCGGCCGGCGGCCGGTCGACCGACAAGATCCACGTCGCGTACGGGTACGGCCTCTTCACCGGTGGCCTCGGAGCGCACTATGGCGGCGAGCGGCTCGGCGCGACCGTGATCCCGGTCGGGGGCGGCATGACCGAGCGGCAGGTGCAGCTCATCACCGACTTCCGCCCCGACATCATCATGGTGACCCCGTCCTACATGCTCGCGATCGCCGACGAGTTCGAGCGCCAGGGCCTGGATGCACGCGAGTGCAGCCTGCGCATCGGCATCTTCGGTGCCGAACCTTGGACCGACGGGCATGCGCGCGGAGATCCAGCGCCGCATGGGCATCGACGCGATCGACATCTACGGCCTGTCCGAGGTCATGGGGCCCGGCGTCGCGCAGGAATGCATCGAGACGAAGGACGGGCTGACGATCTGGGAGGACCACTTCTACCCGGAGGTCGTCGACCCGGCGACCGGCGAGGTGCTGCCCGACGGCAAGCCGGGCGAGCTCGTCTTCACTTCGCTCACCAAGGAGGCGATGCCGGTCGTCCGCTACCGAACGCGCGACCTGACCATGCTGCTCCCCGGCACCGCGCGCACCATGCGCCGCATGGCCCGCATCACCGGGCGCAGCGACGACATGCTGATCATCCGTGGCGTAAACGTGTTCCCGACGCAAATCGAGGAGCTCATCGTCAAGCAGCCGAAGCTCGCCCCGCACTACGTGCTCGAGGTGCGCCGCGAGGCGCGGCTCGACGAGCTGACGGTCGTCGTGGAGATCCGCCCGGACCTGGCGGGCGCGCCGGCGGCCGAGCGCGACGCCGAGGCGAAGCAGCTCGAGCACCACATCAAGTCCTACATCGGGGTCTCGAGCGACGTGAAAGTCGTGGAGCCCGGGAAAGTCGAGCGTTCGCAGGGGAAGGCGAAGCGGGTGATCGACTTGCGGCCCAAGTCCTGAAGGACGTCATTCCCGGATTCACCGGGAGGACGGGAAAGCGTCGTCCGCGTTGAGGGGCGGCCTTCCGCCCCTCCAACGCGGACAAAATTATGCGTCGCGGCCGCGCGAGCGCGGCCGCCGGCGCATAACTACTTCTTCGGCAGCTGCCCCTGCACCCCTTCGACGTAGAAGTCCATCACGGCGAGCTGGTCGTCGGGCATCGACTTGCCGGCGGGCACGCGCTCCTTGCCGCTCTGGTCCTTCACCGGACCGGCGAACGGATGCAGCTTGCCGGCGCCAATGTCGGCCTCGGCTTTGGCGACGAGGTCGCGCACGTCCTTCGGCACCGCCGCGTTGAACGGCGCCATCTTGACCATCCCTTCCTTGATCCCGCCCCAGACGTTCGAGGGCTGATACTTCCCGGCGAGCTCGTCGTTCACGACCTTCGCGTAGAAGCCCGACCAGTCGTGCGTGGAGGCGGTCAGGTGCGCCTTCGGGCCGTACTTGGACATGTCCGAGTGGTAGCCGATCGCGTACACCCCCTTCTCCTCCGCCGCCTGCACGGGTGCGGTCGAGTCGGTGTGCTGCATGAGCACGTCCGCACCCTGCGAGATCAGGGTCATCGCCGCCTCGCGCTCGCGGCCCGGGTCGTACCACGAGTTCACCCAGATCACGCGCACCTGCGCCTTCGGGTTGACGCTCTGCATGCCGCGCGTGAAGGCGTTGATCCCCTGCAGCACCTCGGGAATCGGAAACGCGGCCACGTAGCCGGCGACGCCCGACTTGCTCATCTTTCCGGCCACGATGCCGGCGAGGTAGCGGCCCTCGTAGAAGCGCGCGTTGTAGGTCCCGACGTTCTTGTCGCGCTTGTAGCCGGTGGCGTGCTCGAAGTGCACCTTCGGGAACGCCTTCGCGACCTTGACCGTCGGGTTCATGTAGCCGAACGACGTCGTGAACACCAGCGTGTTGCCGCCCGCGGCGAGCTCGCGGATCACGCGCTCGGCGTCGGCGCCCTCGGGCACGTTCTCGACGTACTTCGTCGCGATCTTGCTGCCGAACTGTTTCTCGATCGCCTTGCGCGCGACGTCGTGCTGGTACGTCCACCCTGCGTCCCCGACCGGGCTCACGTAAACGAACGCGATCTTCAGCGGCTGCTGGGCGATCGCCGTGCCGGCGAGCGCGAGCGCCGCCGCGACGCCGAGCAGCGCCGCACCCCATCCCTTCTTCGAACATCGGTGCCTCTCCTTTCCTGGTGAGCAAGCTGCGAATCCCGAATTCCACTTCCCGTTCCGCTCAGCCATCCGGGTGATAGCTCTTTCCGAGCGACACCGGCGCGTTGAGCCGGATGACGTTCGGGTTGCGCGAAATCAGCACCAGCACGACGATGGTCGCGAGGTACGGCAGGCTGGACAGGAGCTGCGAGGCGATCGCCGCCCCCGCGCCCTGCGCGAAGAACTGCGCGATGGTAACGCCTCCGAAGAGGTAGGCGCCAGCCAGTACGCGGCCGGGACGCCAGGTCGCGAAGACCACGAGCGCGAGCGCGATCCAGCCGCGCCCCGCGGTCATGTTCTCCACCCACATCGGCGTATAGACGACCGACAGGTACGCGCCGCCGACTCCCGCCATGGCCCCGCCGAAGAGCGTCGCCGAGATAACGGATGCCGATCACCGGATACCCGATCGCGTTGCGCCGAGGTGGGCGACTCGCCCACCGCGCGCAGCACGAGACCGGGCCGGGTGCGATAGAGGAACCAGCTTACGCAGACCGAACAGCACCCACGACAGGTAGACGAGCGGCTGCTGCGCGAACAGCACCGGACCGAGAAACGGGATGTCCGCGAGGCCCGGGATGCCGGCGGCCTGGGCCGAGCGGCAGCGCGACGCTTTCGAAGGGCTTGCCGACGAACGCCGACAGGCCTACGCCGAAGATGCTGAGGGCGAGCCCTGCAGCCACCTGGTTGGCCTGCAGCGTGAGCGTGAGCACCGCGAACACGAGCGCGGTCGCCGCGCCCGCGGCCATGCCCGCGAGGACGCCGATCCCGATGCTGCCGCTCGCCACGGTGGCGGCGAAGCCGGCGATCGCGCCGCACAGCATCATGCCCTCGACGCCGAGGTTCAGCACCCCGGACCTCTCGACCACGAGCTCGCCGAGGGCCGCGAAGACGAGCGGGGTCCCTGCCGCCAGGGTTGCTACGAGGATCGGAACGAGCGCGTCCATCAAGCGACACCGGCCACGCGGATCGGCCGCACCACGCGCAGCCGGAAGTTGATCAGGACGTCGGCCCCGAGCAGGAAGAAGAGCAGCATCCCCTGGAAGAGCCCGGTGATCGCGGAGGGCAGGCGCAGCTCCATCTGCGCCTGCTCGCCGCCGAGATAGAGCAGCGACATCAGCAGGCTCGCGAGCAGGATGCCGACCGGGTTCAGGCGGCCGACGAATGCCACGATGATCGCCGCGAAGCCGTAGCCCGGCGAGATCGACGGCGTGAGCTGCCCGATCGGGCCCGCCACCTCGGCGAGGCCCGCGATCCCGGCGGCGCCGCCGCCGGCGAGCATGCCGATCCAGACCGTCCGCGCGGCGCTGAATCCAGCATAGCGCGCGGCGGCATCGGCGAGCCCCGCGACCCGCATCTGGTAGCCGACGAAGCTCTTGTTGATGAACACCCAGCCGGCCGCCACCACGGCGAGCGCGACCAGGAAGCTCGCGTTGAGCCGCGTGGTCTCCACCAGGATCGGGAACAGCAGCGCGTCATCGAACATCTTCGACTGCGGGAAGTTGAAGCCCTGCGGGTCGCGCCATGGCTCGTGCACGAGGTACGAGAGCAGCAGCGCGGCGACGTATGTGAGCATCAGGCTCGTCAGGATCTCGCTCGCGTTGAAGCGGGTCCGCAGCAACGCCGGGATCGCGGCCCAGGCCATGCCGCCGAACGCGCCTGCGACCACCATGCCCACCAGCAGCCAGCTCGACGCGGCGCCTTCCATGTAGAGCGCCACGCCGCCGCCGAAGATCGCGCCGACGATGAGCTGCCCCTCCGCGCCGATGTTCCAGACGTTGGCGCGGAAGCCGACCGCAAGGCCCGTGGCGATCATCATCAGCGGCGAGGCCTTGAGCAGCAGCTCGGCCACACCGTTGAGTGCTGCTCAACGGCTGGACGAAGAACGCCCGGAACGCGGCGAGCGGATTCTGGCCGAGCGCCGAGAACAGCGACGAATCCGACGACGATCGTGAGCGCTGCCGCGAGCAGCGGCGAGAGATAACGCATCGCCCGCGACGGCGCGGGCCGGGCCTCAAGCTTGAATCGCATCGCGCCGCCCCTCGAACGGCTGGTTCCGGGTCGTCGCTATGCGCGCCGGGCCACATTCCGCTCATCCACACGCCGATCTCCTCGACGTTGGTCTCGCGGGCGCGCTTCGCCGGCGAGAGCCGGCCCTTGGCGATGACCGCGAGGCGGTCGCAGATCTCGAACAGCTCGTCGAGCTCCTCGGAGATCACCAGGATCGCCGCGCCGCGTTGCGCAGGTCGATCAGCGCCTGGCGGATGAATGCCGCCGCGCCGACGTCCACGCCCCAGGTCGGCTGCGCGACGACCAGCACCTTCGGTGCCTGGAGGATCTCCCGGCCGACGATGAACTTCTGCAGGTTGCCGCCGGACAGGCTGCGCGCCGTCGGCCTCGGGCCCGCCGCACTTGACCGTGAACTGCGCGATGCAGTCGCGCGCGAACGCGGTCATGCGCTCGGCGCGCACGAGGCCGCCGCGCACCATGTCGCCGGCGCGGTGCGCGGTGAGCAGCGCGTTCTCGGCGAGCGACATGTTCGGCACCGCGCCGCGGCCGAGACGTTCCTCGGGCACGAAGGCCAGGCCGAGCTTGCGGCGGCGGCCGGGATGCATGCGCCCGACCGCCGTCGCCGAGCAGCCGGATCGCGGAACGGCTCCGCGAGCGGCGCCTCGCCCGAGAGCGCGAAGAGCAGCTCCTCCTGGCCGTTGCCCGACACGCCGGCGATGCCGACGATCTCGCCGCGCGTGCACCGTGAGGTGCACGTCCTCGAGATCGGTGCCGAACGGATCGTCGGACTTGTGCGACAGGCCCGCGACCACCAGCCGCGGCTCGCCGCCGCGGCGGCCTCCGGCGTGCTCGCACACCGGCAGGTCCTTCCCGATCATCATCCGCGCCAGTCGACGACGCGGTCTCGTTGCGCGGATCGCAGGTGCCAGTGACCTTGCCGCCGCGCAGCACGGTCGCGCCGGTGCAGAGCGCCTTGATCTCGTCGAGCTTGTGGCTGATGTACAGGATCGAGCAGCCCTCGGCCGCGAGCTGCGCGCAGCGTCTCGAAGAGCTTCTGCGACCGCCTGCGGCGTGAGCACCGAGGTCGGCTCGTCCATGATCAGCAGCCTCGGCTGCTGCAGCAGGCAGCGCACGATCTCCACGCGCTGGCGCTCGCCGACCGAGAGCGAGTGCACGAGTCGCCGCGGATCGAGCGGCAGGCCATAGCGCTGCGACACCTCCTCGATGCGCCGCGCGAGGGCCGCGAGGTCCTTCGCGCCGTCGATCGCCGAGCGCGACGTTCTCGGTCACGGTGAGCGTCTCGAACAGCGAGAAATGCTGGAACACCATCCCGATGCCGAGGCTGCGCGCGGCGTGCGGGTTGGCGATCTCGACCGGGCGGCCCTGCCAGAGGATCTCGCCGGCATCGGGCTTGACCACGCCGTAGATGATCTTCATCAGCGTCGACTTGCCCGCGCCGTTTTCGCCGAGCACGGCGTGGATCTCGCCGGGGACCACCGCGAGGTCGATGCCGTCATTCGCGACCACCGACGGGTAGGCCTTGCGGATGCCCCGAAGGCTCAGTCGCGGCGTCGCGGCCGCTGTCGCGTCTGGCATGCCTGCTCCCCCCGCCGCCGGCCGTCAGGCCCGCGCGGCCTCGCCCGGTGCGCGCGCCGCCGCCCGCTCGCGCCGCTGCAGGATCTCGGCTGCGACCGCGATCGCGATCGCACCGGGCTCCTTGCCCGTGATGCCCGCGACCCCGATCGGGCAGGTCAACCGCGCCAGCGCCGCCGGCACGACGCCGTGCTTCGTCAGGCCGTTCTCGAACGTCCGGCGCTTCGTCGCGGACCCGATCATGCCGCAGTATGCGAAGTCGCCGCGGCGCAGGATCGTCTCCACCAGCTCGAAGTCGAGGGCATGGCTGTGGGTCATGACGAGGAAGAAGGTGCCCGGCGGCGCCCCGGCTGCCTCCGCGACCGCCGCGTCCGTGACCACGGTCCGCACGTTCGCCGGTACTTCGGCCGGAAATTCGTGCGCGCGGCCGTCGATCCAGCGCACGCGGCACGGCGCAACGCCGAGCACGCGCGCGATCGCGCGCCCGACGTGACCGGCGCCGAACAGAACGACGTTGAAATCGACCGGCCGCAGCGGTTCGAACACCCCAGTGCCGCCGTCGCCAAGGGGCAGCGCGCGCGGCGCCGCGTCGCTTCCCGCGAGCATCCGGCGCGCCGCTTCCAGCGCCTGCGCGTCGCGGGCACCGTCGCCGAGCGTGCCCCAGGTCGCCGCAGCGCTCACGAGGAGATGCCCCTCCTCGCGCTCGCCGCTCGGCGTCACCGCCACGCAGGGCGTGCCGGCCTCATGCCACGCCGCGAGGACCCGCACCCACTCGGCGTCGGCTGGAACGCGCTCGAACACCAGGTTCGCGGCGCCTCCGCAGATCTGGCCGAGCGTGGCGCCGAGCGGAAAGCGCCGCGCCTGACGCTCGCCGCGCGCGCGCAGCATGCCGCGGGCGACGTCGATCGCCTGGAACTCCAGCTCGCCGCCGCCGATCGTGCCGTGGATGCCGTCGACCGCCACCACCATCTTGGCCCCCGCATCCCGGGGCGTCGAGCCGCTGCCCGACAGCACCGTCACGAGCACCGCGTCGAGCCCGCGCTCGCCGATTCGGTGCAGCGCCTGGAGCCAGTCGGTCACGCTGCCGCCACCGTGCTCTCCCGTGCCGAGCGCACGCGCAAGTCGTCGACCGAACGCAGCACTTCCTCCGGCGTCGCCGGCGCGTCGAGCCGCGGCGCGAGGCGGTAGTCGCCCACCGCGGCGACCGCGTCCTTGATCGCGTGCAGCACCGAGATCGCCAGCATCAGCGGCGGCTCCCCGACCGCCTTGGAGCGATGGATGCTGTCCTCGACGTTCTCGCCCCGGCTCCACAGGCGCACCCGAAAATCCGCCGGGACGTCGGACGCGACCGGAATCTTGTACGTGGACGGCGCGTGCGTCATCAGCTTGCCTTGCGGATTCCACCATAACTCTTCGGAGGTCAGCCAGCCCGCCCCCTGGACGAAGCCGCCTTCGACCTGGCCGAGATCGATCGCGGGATTGAGGCTCCGCCCGACGTCATGCAGGATGTCCGCGCGCAAGAGCTTGGTCTCGCCGGTGAGCGTGTCGATCGCGACCTCCGAGACCGATGCGCCATACGCGAAGTAGTAAAAGGGGCGCCCCTTTAGCGTCTTGGGGTCGTAGTGGATCTTGGGCGTCCTGTAGAACCCGCTCGCCCAGAGCTGCACTCGCGCGTAGTAGGCGAGCTTGGCCAGCTCGGCGAACGGCATGCGCTTCACGTCGCCGATCTCGACCGAGTTGGCGACGAAGCGGATCGAATCCGGCGCGACGCCGAACCGCTCGGCTGCGAACGCGGTGAGGCGAGCCTTGATCTCGCGTGCCGCGGCCTGCGCCGCCTTGCCGTTCAGATCGCTGCCGCTCGATGCCGCGGTAGCCGACGCATTCGGAATCCGGGCCGTATCGGAGGCCGAGACGCGCACGCGGTCGACGTCGATCCCGAACTCGTGCGCGACGACCTGCGCCACCTTGGTGAACAGGCCCTGCCCCATCTCGGTGCCGCCGTGGTTGAGCAGGACGCTGCCGTCCGTGTAATAGACATGCAGCAGCGCGGACGCCTGGTTGTAGAACGTCGCGGTGAACGAGATGCCGAACTTCACCGGGGTCATCGCGATCCCGCGCTTCACGACCGGGCTCGTCGCGTTCCATTTGCGGATCGCCGCGCGCCGCTCGGCGTAGCCGGACGACTTCTCCAGCTCGTCGAATAGCCGGTCGGCAACGAAGTCCTCGACCTGCATGTCGTAGGGCGTGAGGTCGCGGCCCGGGGCGTAGAAGTTCGCCCGGCGCACCGCGACCGGGTCGAGGTCCAGGTGCCGGGCGATCTCGTCGGCGACGTGTTCGATCGCGACCATCCCCTGCGGCCCGCCGAAGCCCCGAAACGCGGTGTTCGACTGGGTGTGGGTCTTGCATCGGTGCGAGACGATGCGCACGTGCGGCAGGAAATAGGCATTGTCCGCATGCATCACGGTCCGGTCGTTCACCGGGCCGCTCAGGTCGGCGGAGAACCCGCACTGCGACGCGAACATGAATTCGACACCGAGGATCCGACCTGCCCGGTCGTAGCCGACCTGGTACTCGACGAGGTAGTTGTGGCGCTTGCCGGTGATCAGGATGTCGTCGTCCCGGTCGTAGCGCAGCTTGACCGGCCGCCCGGTGTGGCGCGCCGCGATCGCCGCCGCGCAGGCGGGCAGCCCGCCCTGCGTCTCCTTGCCGCCGAAGCCGCCACCCATGCGCCGGCACTCGACGGTGACGCGGTGCGCGTCGATGCCGAGCGCGTGCGCGACCTGCATCTGCCCCTCGCCCGGATGCTGGGTCGAGTTGTAGACCAGCACGTCGCCGTCCTCCTTCGGGACGGCGTACGCGATCTGGCCCTCGAGGTAGAACTGCTCCTGCCCCCCGATTCGCAGCGACCCCTTCAGGCGATGCGGCGCACCGGCGATCGCCGACTTCGCGTCGCCGCGCTCGAGCGTCACCGTGGGAATCACGAACGACCCTTGCGCGAGCGCTTCCTCGATCGTCAGGACGGCCGGCAGCTCTTCGTAGTCGATCCTCGCCAGCCGCGCGGCCCGGCGCGCGTGGTCCACCGTATCGGCGACGACGAGGAAGACCGGCTGCCCCAGGTACTGCACCTCGCCGTCGGCGAGGATCGGATCGTCGTGCAGGATCGGCCCGACGTTGTTCTCGCCCGGGATGTCCGCTGCGGTCAGGACCGCCACCACGCCGGACGCGGCGCGCACCGGGGCGAGGTCGAGCCCGCGGATGCGTGCGTGTGCGCGCTCCGACAGGCCGAGCGCAGCGTGCAGGGTGCCGCGCGCCTCGAGGATGTCGTCGATGTAGACCGCCTCGCCCGCGACGTGAAGGTGGGCGCTCTCGTGCCGGAGCGCCACGCCCACGCCGCCGTGCGCGGGCAGCTCGGCTCCAACCGGACGCGGCTCGTTCATGAGGGCGCCCTCTGGAACAAGGGGGCGACGCCCCCTTGTAGATCCTCCGATTCACCGCTGTGCGTCGGGACCATTTCCATGTCGTAGAGGCGGCTCGGCGCGCCGGCGAGCGCGCCCGAGGTCTCGAGCTGGAATTTGCGGAGCAGGTTCTGCGCGACGGTCAGTCGATACACCCCCGAAGCGCGCATGTCCGCGATCGGAGTGTAGTCCTGCGCGAGCGCGCTGGCAGCCTTCTCGCTCGTCGCGGCGCTCCACGGCTGCCCGACGAGAGCCGCCTCGCAGGCGGGGGCGCGCTTGGGCGTTGCCGCCATGCCGCCGAACGCGACCCGCGCGGACCGGACCGTACCGCCGTCGAGCTCGATCGCGAATGCAGCGCATACCGCCGAGATATCCTGGTCGAACCGCTTGGTGATCTTGTACGCGGCGCAGCGCACGCTGGGGCGCGGGAGCGGCACGCGCACCCGCTCCACGAACTCGCCCGACTGGAGGGCCGTCTTCTGATACGCGAGATAGAGATCCTCGAGCGGCAACTCCCGCCGCACCGCACCGCGGCGCAGCACGACGGTCGCACCGAGCGCGATGAGCGGCGGCATCGCGTCGCCGATCGGCGATCCGTTCGCGACGTTTCCCGCGAGCGTCCCGGCATTGCGGATCGGCGGGGACGCGAACCGGCGCCAGAGCTCGCGCAGCTCCGGGTAGTGCCGGTCGAGCGCGACGACCGCGTCGGTGAGCGACACCGCGGCGCCGATCTCGACGTATCGCGGCGTCACTTCGACGCCCTGCAGATCGGCGACGTTGCCGATGTAGAGGATGTCCCCGAGCCGACGGTGCTGTTTGGTCACCCAGAGTCCGACGTCGGTGCCCCCGGCCAGCAGGCGCGCCTCGGGCAGCCGCTCGCGCACGGCCGCGAACTCGTCGGCAGTGCGCGGCGCATGGAAGGCACCGTTCTCGTGGTGGAGCTCGAGTCCCTTTCGACGCTTGAGTCCCTTGAGCGCACGCACGAGGTCGGCCTCGGTGCGCGCTGCGGCGCGCGATCGGGAACCCGCCGGCGACCGCAGGCAGTGCTGCTGAGCCGCCGGAATCGCGGCGCCAAGCCCGTACATCGTCCGGGCTGCCTCCACGATCGGGCGATAGCCGGTGCAGCGGCAGAGGTTGCCCGCGAGCGCGTCGTTGATCTCGGTGCGATCGGGCGTGGCTTGCGTCTTGTACAGGGCAAAGAGCGACATCACGAAGCCGGGCGTGCAGAACCCGCACTGCGAGCCGTGGCCGTCGGCGAGCGCCTGTTGCACCGGATGCAGCGTGCCGCTCGTACGGTCCTTCAGGCTCTCGACGGTGAACAGCGCCCGCCCGTCGAGCGTCGGGACGAACTGGATGCACGAGTTGATGGACCGATAGCGCACCCGGCCGCCGTCGAGCTCGGCGAGCACCACAGTGCAGGCGCCGCAGTCCCCCTCGGCGCAGCCTTCCTTCGTTCCGGTGCGCCCGAGATCCTCCCGCAGATGCTGGAGGACGGTCCGGGTCGGATCGATCCCCTCGACCATCCGCAACTCGCCGTCCAGCAGATACCGGACCGCACCCGATGCGGCGCGCTTCTGGCCAGCCATGGTCAGCTCTGCGCGAGACGGCTCGAGGAAAGGTGAGCCGCGCGGGACGGTCGCTCGGCGACGTGCAGACACCCGGTCGCGGTCATGCCCTTTCTCTCCTCCTCTGGTGGGCCACTCGCAGTTTCTGGTCCGGTCCCAGGGGACGAACCGTGCAGCGCATTGTCGCTGCTTGTGTGAAGCCGGGAGTGGGCAACGAATCTTGCCCGTGCATGCGGGATATTGTCAACAATACAATACATTTTTTGTTGACGAAAAAGGTGAATCCGAATTAAAGTGCTACCTGTCTTTTAGTATTTAAAAAACTGTATTTCCTATACATTATATGTTCGATCCAGAGCCTGATGACCGACCGACACGAGCAAGACGCTTGTGACTTGAGCCGATCTTGTCAACAATATGTCTGATTTCTCCAAGGACTGAGGAGCCCTAGACGGTGGCTGCCATCCGATCTGCCGAACGACGCATCGCTCCACCGGTGTCCGCCGAGCAGCGAGTATTCGACGCGATCCGCGACGCGATCTTCGAGCATCGGCTCGCTCCCGGCACGAAGCTCAAGGAGGTGTCGCTCGCCGAACTGTTCGGGGTGAGTCGCAGCGTGGTCCGCAGCGCCCTCGCGCGGCTCGGCCACGCGCACCTCGTCGAGCTTCGACCCAACCGCGGGGCCGTCGTCGCCACGCCCTCGATCGAGGAGAGCCGGGAGGTATTCGAGGCGCGCACTGCCATCGAGGAGGCGATTGTCGCGAAGGTCGCCCGGACCGCCTCGGTGCGGGACGCGGCCATGCTCCGGGAGTGGGTGGCGTCGGAGGAAGCCGCTTACGCGCGCGGCGACGAGCGCGAAGGCGTGCGCCTTTCGGTTGAATTCCACCGCCGGCTTGCCGAAATCGCGGGCAACCGCGTGCTGTCGCGCTATCTCGATGAGCTGGTGTCGCGCATGCCGCTGATCGCGCTCGCCCACCGCGGGCAGGCGCCCGCGCCATGCGGGTGCGACGACCACGTCGCGCTCGTCGACGCGATCACGGCACGCGACGAGCGCGGCGCCGCGGCCCTCATGCGCGACCATATCGCGCATCTCGAACAGGCACTGAACCTGCGGCATCCGGAAGCGCCGAAGTCGCTCGCCGAAGTGTTCGGGCTCGTCCCGGCGGACGCCTGATCGCCGGCACGGTGCGCGCCATCGGCGCTAGCATCGGGGCGTGAAGCCCTTCCGCACCCTCGGCTTGCTTGCCACCTTTATCGCGAGCGCTATGCCCGAATCCGCCGACCCGCAGGACGGATTTGCCCTGCGTCGTGCCGATATGGTGGCCGAGATCGCCGCCATGGCCAGGGCCACCGGTGCCGAAACAGGTCGGCCAACGTTTGGCCCACGGGTGATGGCGGCACTGGGCAAGGTGCCGCGCCACCTGCTCGTCCCCGAAGACCAGGTGCGGTACGCCTATGAGAACCGCCCCCTGTCGATCGGGCACGGGCAAACCATCTCGCAGCCCTACATCGTCGCCCTGATGACCGACTTGATGGACCCCAAGCCGACCGACGTGGTGCTCGAGGTCGGCACCGGATCGGGCTATCAGGCCGCCGTGCTGGGTGAACTGGTCGCGAAGGTCCATTCGATCGAGATCGTCGAGCCGGTCGGCAGGCGCGCCGCCGAAGGGCTCGCGAAGCTCGGCTACAAGAACGTGGTCACGCGTATCGGCGACGGCTACAACGGCTGGCCCGACGCCGCGCCGTTCGACTCGATCATCGTCACTGCGGCCGCGCCGTCGATCCCGGCACCGCTGATCGACCAGCTCAAGGCGGGCGGCCGACTGGTGATCCCGGTCGGCGGGCAGTGGGAGGTCCAGGAGTTGCTGGTGGTCGAGAAGAAGGCCGACGGCGCAACGACCACCCGGCGCACGATCCCCGTCCGCTTCGTTCCGCTGACGCGCCAGAAATAGCGGAAAGGAGCGCCGCGCTAGGTGCGGCCGCCGGTACGCGGGCTCGCCACGTTGGCACCGCGGACGTGACGGCGCCAATCCCATGGCGGGGTCGGCGACGCGTCGTGCCACAGTCCGCGCCGCGCGTCGCGTGCCTCGCTCTCGGCCGTCTCGTAGACCTTCCGATCGTCCGGGGCCTGTTCCCGGGCGTATTCGCGGTACCACCAGGCATGCCCGCTGCGGATCTGCTCGAGGCCGACGTCGCGCGCACCGACGTAGACGCTGCACACCTCGCGGCCGTAGCGGTCGCGCTTGTTGCACCGGACGTCCGCCCGCTGTCCGAACGCAAGGCGCGCGAGGTTCTCCTTCGCGGCCGCGCCGAACGTCTGGGCTTTTTCCGGCGCGTCGATGCCGGCGATCCGGATGCGGTGCTGCTGTTCTGCTGCGTCCAGGACCGTAACGGTATCGCCGTCCTGGATGCCGACGACTCGGCCGTCAAAGTCACGGCCGTAGCTGGGTCCCACAGCAAGCGCAGCAGCGAGAACGGTTCCCAGGAATACTGGGTAAGCCCTTGACATGACACGGATTCTAACGATTGATCGGGCGATGAGACCAGCATTTCTTCACGCTTTTGTGGTTAACCCGTTAAGTGTTCAACCGCTATAGTGCAATCCGTACATTGCGAGAACTACGGCCATGCCCCGATTGCATGAGGTCCGGATCGAATCGCTCGTCGAGGATATGTTTGCGCCCTTCGGCCGCCTCATCTCCACACGCGACGGGCCGCCCGACTATCGAGGTGCGAGCGGCACACAGGGATGGCACGTCGCGTTCGAGTCGGGCCAGCCGCTGCTGTCGGTGTTGAAGACGCCTTACCTCGGCCTGCAGTTTGCGAAGATGGAGCGCCACTTCCACGTCAGCCAGGCCTTCGTGCCGCTGGGCGGCGGCCCGGCCGTGGTCGCGGTCGCCCCGCCTACTCCGGACGGACCACGTCCGCAGCTCGAGGCGATCCGGGCCTTCTTGCTGGATGGGTCGAAGGGTTACGTGCTGCATCTCGGCACGTGGCACAGCCTCGACCGGTTTCCGCTCGCCCCACCCGACACGACGTTCCTGATGATCACCGACCAGGAGACGCAGCGGGATCTCACCGATTCGTACGCCGGCCGCGAGCGCTGGGCGCTGACCCAGGAGGTCGACCTGGAGGTCGAGTACGGCGTAACCGTCGCGCTCGGGCCGTGAATTGCGTCGGGTTTTCCGCAGGTCGTTTCACCGGCGGCGAAGACCTGCAAACACTTGTCAAACGTCGCTTGATGCGCGGCGTTTTTGACGCTTCGCAGCGCCTTGGCCCCCGCGCCGGGGCAGCATGAATAAAGTGGTGCCGTGAACCGGGCGCGCGGCGCGACCGGGCAAAGGAGGGCAGCATGAACCTAACCTACTTGCGCTACATGCGCGCGACGGCGGCCCTGGACGCGCTCAAGGGTGCGGTGCGCGGCGCCTTGGTCGCGGTCGGCGTGATCGTCCTCGTGTTCGTGGCGATCGAGGGAACACGCCTTCTCACCGGGCACGGGCCGGGCGACCGTCCGCCCGTCGCCGACGGTCCGGACGCAACGGCCGCGCCCTCGACGCAGCATTCCCACCAAGTCGAGACGATTCAGATGGATCGGCGTCTGCAGGTGCTGGCGAACCACCTCGCACGGCGCTACCGGGTGGCCCCGGAGCCGATCGAGGAGCTCGTCCACGCGGCCTTCGCCGCGGGCCGCCTCGCACAGCTCGACCCCCTCCTCATCCTCGCGGTCATCGCGGTCGAATCGCGCTTCAACCCGATCGCGGAGAGCGACTACGGGGCACGCGGCCTCATGCAAGTGGTGCCGCGCTTTCACCTCGAGAAGCTCGCCGGGCACGGCGGGGAAGCGACTCTCCTCGAGCCCCACACGAACATCCTCGTCGGCACGCGGATCCTGGACGAGTACATCCAGCGCACCGGGAGCCTCGAGGCGGGCCTGCAGCTCTACGCCGGCGCCGCGGACGATCCGGCGCGCGGCTATGCGCAGCGAGTGCTCGCGGAGCAGCAGCGCCTCGCGCAGGTGATGCGATCGCTACCCTCGCGCCCGGACGCTGCGGCGCTCGCCAACTTGCGCAGCTGACGGACCCCACCCGCGTCGGAACGACGCCGGCGGGGCCCGGTGGAGCCGGGTCTCCAAGGATACGCCGTGGATCGCTTTTCCCTTCAGGCGCCTGGCCGTTTCAGGCCGAGTCACCCGATCCCGCATACTTCACGCTGAAGTAGTCGATCTCTTCCCCTTTGCGGCCGTGCGGACCGGCACGCGCCGTGCTTTCGCATTCTGTCTTGTCTCTTGCGGTGTGCCTCACCTTCGTGCCCCCGGGCACGAAGCGGATCTTTTCCGGGAGCCCCCACCATGCGAACGCTCGCCGCCTTCCTGCTGTACCTCATCGCGACCTCCGCAAGCGCGGAGTGGATCCTCAAGCCGAATTCCCCCCACGGGGTCGCGGGCAAGCCATTCGAGCTCACGCTGCTCTTCGTCAACGACACCGCGGAGTCCCTGTCGTATGCATTTCCGGCGCGACTGCGGGCGCGACTTGTGGTCCGCGACCGGGCGCTCGACGCCGACCTCGTGGCCGCGGGCGATCGCACGATCGCCGACACGATCGCCCCCGGGCACTTCGCGCGGCGGACCTACTCGTACGTTTTCCCCGCCGACATCGACGGCCCGGTCACCCTCGAACTCATCGGCGAATACGAGCCCGCGCGTCTCACGCTGCTCGTCGAACGGCCAGAGACGGTGGGCGGGACGACGATCGCCGAGGCCCGACCGCGCGCGACGCCGCAGGCCGGCGAGCGGCCACCCGAGACCGAACCGCAGCCCGCTCTTCAGACCTACGAGCCGATGTACATCGTGGCGGGACGCCGCGACGGGTTGAGCACGGCGAAGTTCCAGCTGTCCTTCAAGTACCGCCTGTTCGACGAGCGCGGGCCGATCGGTGCGTTCGCGCCGCCGCTCGCGAAGGTTTACTTCGGTTATACGCAAACCTCGATTTGGAACCTGACCGGCGATTCGAAGCCGTTCACTGACACGTCGTACAGGCCCAACGTCTTCTACTTCGACCCGGCCATGTGGTCGAGCCCGGATGGACGGCAATCGCTCGGCCTCGAGACCGGACTGCAGCACGAGTCGAACGGCCGCGACGGTGACCAGTCGCGTAGCCTGAACATCGCATACGTCAAGCCGATCTGGCGGCGGTTCCTCGACGACCGCCACTACGTCCTCGTCGCCCCGAAGATCTGGGCCTATCTCGACAAGGAGGAGAACCCGGACATTCAGAAGTATCGCGGCTATTTCAACCTGAATCTCCAGGTGGGCCGCGTGGACGGGTTCAAGCTGTCGGCGTACTACAGCAAAGGCACGTCGACGATGGGCGCAGTGCAGCTCGACCTCAGCTATCCGATCCGCCAGCCGTTCTTTGCCGATGCGGGCGGGTATCTCTATTTTCAGTACTTCAACGGCTATGGGGAGAGCCTGCTCGATTACAACGTCAAGGGGCCGGCGCAGTATCGATTGGGGCTGGCGATCGTGCGGTGAGGTGCAAGGTAAAGCTGCGAAAGTGCCGCCGGCGCGGCTAAGGACGCGGCCGATGTCGCGCAGACGCCGCGCGACCCGCCAACCGCATTGAGGGGCTCAAGACGCGATCGGTGCGAAGCGTCGACCCACTTGTGGTTGTACTTCCCAGATCTCTTCCGTAATGCCGAACCAATTCTCCAGCTTGACGACGGCGCCGCCGTCCTGCACGGCTCGAGCCTTGGCGTAAGAGGTGGCTTCCTCCCGTGTGTCGAAGAATTCCGCGCGATCGCTGTGCTCTTTCACGACTTCCCATCCGTCGTGTAGCGCAGCCGGGTACACGACGTATACCGACCGCTGCTGCTCAGATCTGGTGCGAGGGTTGGCCATAGGTGCAGGGTAGCGAGATGCGCCTACCGGAGGTCGTGAATAGCTCCGTAAATCGAGTGCGGTAGTCACGGCCCACACCGTCCTTTGTCCCACGGCGTTCTCGGCTCTGGAGCCTTCCAAAGTCCGAGATTTCCGACCGCGACCAGATCGGATGCGACCTGCGGCGTAGATTCCGCCACGGACGGCAATTCGGGTTCGGCGTATTCTTTTGCTTGTCCAAGAGCGGCGAAACTCGACGAGCGGTTGCCGGAGAGCCGCGCCGATGCGCGGCCTGGGTTTGCGACCTGCCATGCCGCCGGGCGTTTGAGTGATGATTGAAAAATCGCCTTCAGAATTCGCGCAACTTTCGATGTTCCGATCGGAATGCCCGGTCTGCGAGCATGTCAACCCGGCGGAATCCAGGTTCTGCAATGCCTGCGGCGCGCCGTTGCACCTGGCGCCATGCCCGCGGTGCGGGGCCATGAACGGCCTGGCCGCGAAGAACTGCTATAAGTGCCGCGCCGGTCTGATGGCGCGTTCGGCCAACGCGTTCGCCGCTGGACCGCCCGTCGCCCAAGCGATCGGCGGTTCTGGCTCGGTCGCGACAGCCGCGGCGCGCGGTAGCGAACCGAGCGCACGCCGGTCAGCGGGAAGCGATGCGCCTGATCGGCTTGCCGAGACGGCCGCGAATCCGGAGGACATGCTGCGCGAGCTTCAGCGGATGATGGCAACACCCGTCTCCGATGCGGCTGCAATGCAGTCGGAGAGGGTTGGCCTCGGCTCGCGGGCGGGAAGCGTCGAGCCGAACGATGCGGTCGGTCCCCTGGCGGACGCCTGGCCACCTCGCCCTGGATCGGCCGTCATCCCCGCCCGAGCGCTTTCCGCTGCCTCCGGGACGGTGCCTCGCCGGCGACGCTACGGCGCGATCGTCGCAATAGTGGTTCTCGCGGTCTTCGCTGTCGTCGGCTACTACTTTTATCGTCAGCACTCGGCTGTCGACGCGGCCCAGATCCCTGCCGCAAGAGGTGAATCCACGGCGCGCGGCGGTCCTGCCGGCGGCGGCGCCATCGTCGGCCCGGAGGCCGACCCGGTTCGCCGGGTGCCGATTACATCGACTTCAGACCCCGTCGATACGCCCGCGGCTGCGAACACCCGACCGGTGACGCCCGGTCCCGAGCGCAGTGTCGCCGCCATCCGAGGAGACAACGCGGCAGCAGGCGATGCGAAGGCAGCCGGGAGCGACATGAAGGACGCGACACCCGGCGATGGGACAGGGCCAGCAAAGCGTCCATCGGCGGCTGCGACGCGCGGGACCGAAAACCAGCAACGCACCGGACGCGGACCCGAGAGATCGCCGGAGGCGGCTGCGGCCGCTGCGGTGCTTGTCCCGCGCACTCAGACGCCGAGCGCCGGCACGAGGATCGAGCCGCCGCCGCGCCTGGGGCCGTGCACGGAAGCCGTCGCGGCCCTCGGGCTGTGTGCGCCAGAACCCACTCAACGGAGGGAATAACATGGGACGGCAGGTCGTAGGGGCAGTAGTCGCCGCGGCGCTGTGGATTCACTGCGGGATTGCGTCCGCAGCGGCTCAGTACAAGATCGTCACTGCATCGGAACGGGGCACCTACTATGCGATCGGAGGCGATCTCGCGAAGTTCGTCGCGCCGGAGGCAGACATCGAGCTCGAGGTGTTGCCCACGTCGGGGTCGGCCGCGAACGTTCGGCATCTGCGCTACGACCTGGGCGTGAAGTTCGCGATCGTCCAGGCGGATGTCTTCCAGGCATTCATCGATCGGGCCGCGGACAAGAACCAAGAGGCGGCCAACCTGATCCGTCCCCTTCGGGTCATCCTGCCGCTCTACAACACCGAGATCCACTACATCGTCCGAGCCGATTCCGAGCTGAACTACCTGCATGACATCAAGAACGCGAAGATCAACGGGGGCCTACTCGGGAGTGGTGCAGCGCTCATCACCCATACGCTCTACCGGATGATGTTCGGCGGCCCCATGCCGGAGGCGAATGCGAGCTACCTCTCGAACGAGGAAGCGCTGGTCAAACTGGTCACCGACAAGTCGGTCGATGTGGTCGTGGTGGCTGCGGGGCAGCCGGCTCCGCTGGTCGCGAACATGAAGCCGGAAGCGCAGAAGCTGATCAAGCTGCTGAAGTTCGACCCCGCTCACGCGACGAGCAGGCTCCCCCTGACAACCTACGCGCCAGCAACCGTTCGCGTGAGCAGCTACCCCAACCTCCTCACCGAAGAATTCACCACCATCTCGGTTGGAGCGTTCCTCGTCACCTACGACTACAACCTGAAGGGCACGGTCGACTCCCTGGCCCGGTTCGGGCGATCGTTGTGCCAGAACTTTGCCACGCTGCAGGCCCAGGGCCACCCCAAGTGGCGGGAGGTCGACCTGAAGCTGCCGGAACTCGGTCCGGGCTGGATCTACTATCCGCCCACGACTCGGGAGATACGCGCGTGCGTTGCCGCGAAGTCGAAGGTGCCCGTGAAGCCCGTCAAGAAGTGCTCACCCGAAGAAAACATACTCGGGCTTTGCAAGTAGCTTCCGTGCGCGCGCTGGACGAGGAGCTGAAGAACGACGGCGTGGAGCTGATCGCCCCGCATCGATCCAATCGTAAGCTCAAGACCCAGGACGGGCGCAGGCTGCGGCGCTATACGCGCAGATCTGGTAGCTGTCGGCGACGGCGGCCGCAGGATCGCCGGCCAAAGCCCGCTCGACGGCCTTGCGGCGCAGGTGCGAAGCGAAGCGCTCGATGCGTAAACACTCGCGGGGCGCCACGGCGCAGCGCGATCTGCGTGGTGTTTACGCGGAAGAGGCGCGAGCCGTCATGCACAGGCCCCGGTCGCGCTCGGCGTCGAACGCCATCGCCGCGATAGAAGTCGCCAAGTTCTCACCGTACGCCGCACTGCCACCCCTGCGGCGGCGCCCCGCCTCATGGTCGTGTTCCCGTGCGGGTGCTGGGAGCGGGGGGCGGGCTCCGAGCAGAGACAAGAAAGCCCTAGAGACAAGCGACTAGCGCATTCGGTGGCAGGCCATGAAGTCGCGCAGGTTGAGTGCAGCGAGTGGTTCCATTACGCCGGTCGGTGACACTTCGGTCCGACGCTCTGTTCCGAGGCGCCCGATGTGGTCACAACGATTGCGGACCGCTCTGCGCGCAAGCCGGCGCAGCGCGAAAACGGTTGCACCGCGTGCACCAGCGCACGACGCCCCCGGCGGCGATCACGGACCACGCCTTCGCCGGCGATAGTGCCTGGGCGCAGATCGGCGGACCCTCCGGCCTACGAAACCTTCGCGAGGAATATCGCTCGGGCACACGCAATACTTGGGCGTCGGTCGTTGTGTGCGACGTAGCGGTGAGGACACAGGACGACGGTCTGGCAGTCCAAGAAGGACTCGATTCCTCAACCTTCAGCTTATTCCGCACACACACCCTACTTCGAGCTACTCACCTGCGCCACATGCTAGTTGGGTAACCACGCCGCGACAGCAAAATATTGTCAAACCCGACGACTTAGGACCACTAGCGATATGCGAGGACACGAACCTTTGCGTATGCCAGTGCAATGCAATGAGTCCTGTCCTTTTTCCTGGGTTTGCAGTTTGGACAAGTACGTTGGGTATCGCGCCGGTCGTTCGACCGGCCGCGCGATGTGATCCGCATCGGAACAATCGGCTCGACAAAGTTGCTCGACGGGGTTGTGAAGGTCCGACCGCCCGCGGACGCTGTCATGCCTTCGTCATGGGCGTACGCACTTTGCACCTTTCACAGTCGTTCACGATCTTGTCGCGAGCGCGCGCCTAAGCTTCGGGGTGCATGACCAACGCACGCACTCGGGGAGGATTCCAACGATGTTTACCGATCAGGAGCGCAAGGCTTTTGACCTGGGCCGCCGGATGTCAAAAGCCAATTTTTCTCTCCAAGACAATCCATTCGCACATATTCATCCGCGCCTGGCAGTGCAATGGCAGCACGGCTTCCTCGCGGTGCAGACGATTCACGCTTTGAGCACGGCACTGGCGCGCGGCGCGCTGTCGACGAAGCGGCTACATCCTCGCCTCGTCAGCGTCACCTGAGCCACGACACCCCGCGCCCGTTTTCGGCGCCGAACGCGGTTGCAGTTCGTGTCGGCTACGCCGCAAGCCTTCGTGGCCTGGGCGCCCGGCCGATCCTAAGACCTATCTGACGACGATCACCCCGGAGCGGCCGCTACGCGCGGCCGGCGGGGCTATGGACGGGCAGAATTGGTGGACGGATTGGCGGTGCCCGGCCCGACACATGGGTGACAGGGCGTACCGGACACATGGGTAACACTTTCCGCCCTCTGGCGGGAGGTGTCTATGCCGTGGAAGGAGTGTTCGGTAATGGACGAGCGCCTGCGCTTTGTTGCCAAGCTGCTCGACGGCGAATCAATGACTTACGTCTGCCGCGAATTCGGCATCTCGCGCAAGACCGGCTACAAGATCTTCGCCCGCTACAAGGAGAGCGGCTTGGAGGCGCTGAGCGAGCGCTCGCGCCGACCGGTGCACTATGCCAACCAGCTGCCGCCCCAGATCGAGCGCCTGATCGTCACCCTGAAGCGCGAGAAGCCCCATTGGGGCGCGCGCAAGATTCGCGAGCTGCTGGTGCGCCGATTGGACCAGGACCTGCGCATTCCGGCCAAGAGCACCATCCACGCCGTCTTGCACCGCCATGGCCTAGTCAAGGGAATCGGCCGGCCTCGTTCTCGCGCCAGCGGCACCGCGCTCTCCAGCGGAGCGGCCCCGAACGATCTGTGGTGCGCCGACTTCAAGGGCGAGTTCAAGCTCGGCAACGGGCACTACTGCTATCCGTTGACCGTCACCGACCATGCTTCGCGTTTCCTGCTGCTGTGCGAAGCCCTCGAATCCACGCGCGAAGACACCGCCATCACCGCCTTCGAGCAACTGTTCTGCGAGCGCGGCCTGCCCGCGGCAATCCGATCGGACAACGGCGTGCCTTTCGCCAGCCCCAACGCGCTGTTCAACCTCTCCAAGCTGTCGGTCTGGTGGTTGCGCCTGGGCATCGCGATCGAGCGCATCCGGCCCGGCCACCCGCAGCAGAACGCCCGTCACGAGCGCATGCACCTCACGCTCAAAAAGGAAGCCACCCGCCCGCCGGGCATGAACAGCCTTCAGCAGCAGGCACGCTTCGATACCTTCGTTCGGGAATTCAACACCGAGCGGCCACACGAAGCCCTGGACATGAACAGACCGGCCGAGGTCTATACGGCCTCCCCTCGACCTTACCGAGGCCTGCCCGAGCTCAGCTATCCCTTGCACGACCGCGATGTCCTCGTGACCGCTTGCGGGCGCATCTGCATGCACCGCAAACGCGTCAACCTCTCGCAGGTCTTCGCCGGTCAGCGCGTGGGCATCAAGGAGGTCGACGAGGGCATTTGGATCGTGAGCTTCATGCACTACGATCTCGGCTACATCGACCTGGAACAGAGGACTCAGCAACCCCTGGACAACCCGTTCGGCCCGAGGTTGTCACCTATGTCTTAGGTACGGCCCGTCACCCATGTGTCCGGGCCGGACCCGGATCAGTTGGCGACCCCACGGGGATTCGAACCCCGGTTACCGCTGTGAAAGCGGCATAACTTAGACCCGCACAGTTGTAACAGTACGGAAAAGCGCCTACCTCCCCTATTGGATCGGCAAAACGTGTCTAACAGAAACCCCTCCACACGGGCGGGGTCCTGTCGCGCTAAGTGCTACTCGGTGCAGCCTGCGGCGGCGAGCCACGCGTTGAACTCTCGGCCCACCTCCGGGTGCTTGCGCCCGAGGGCGACCGTGGCCTGCATATAGCCGAGCCTCGACCCACAGTCGTACCGGGTACCCTGAAAGCGATACGCGAGAATCCGTTCCTCGCCGAGGAGCGACGCGATCCCGTCGGTGAGCTGGATTTCGCCGCCGGCCCCGGGCCTCGCGTGCTCGAGGTGATGAAAGATGCGCGGGGTCAGCACATACCGTCCGATAACCGCAAGCGTCGACGGGGCCGCCTCGGGCTGCGGCTTCTCGACAATTCCCTCCACCGACTCGAGCCGGTCGTCGATCCGGGTCGAGCGCACGATGCCGTAGCTTTTCGTCTGGCTCCGGGGTACCTCCTGAACGCCGAGCACGGACCGCCCTTCGCGCGCGAACACGTCGACCATCTGCTTCACCACCGGCGGATTGCCGTCGATCAGGTCGTCCGCGAGGATCACCGCAAACGGCTCATCGTTGATCACCGGCCTCGCGCAAAGCACCGCGTGGCCGAGGCCGAGCTGCTCCGGCTGGCGAATGTAGATGCAGCTCACGTTCGGCGGCAGGATCCCCTGCACCAGGTCGAGCAGCTCCTTCTTGCCGCGGCTGGAAAGCTCGCTCTCGATCTCGTAGGCCTTGTCGAAGTGGTCCTCGATCGCACGCTTGTGCCGTCCGGTGACGAAGATCATCTCGGTGAGGCCGGCCGCGACCGCCTCCTCCACTGCGTACTGGATCAGCGGCTTGTCGACGATCGGCATCATCTCTTTGGGACTCGCCTTCGTCGCCGGCAGGAACCGGCTGCCCAACCCCGCCACTGGGAACACCGCTTTGGTCATGACACGCATCATTCGACCTTACTCGGCTCCGCCTCTCATGGCTGAGGAGAACTAAACGATTGGCGCAATTTGACAGTGGTGTAACAAGCCGATGGCGGCGGCAAGGGCGACGGCCGTCCCACCTTAGCGATCGCTGGGGCGCGCGCAGTGCTTGAAGTAAACTGACCTTAAAATCTCGAAGTCGCCAGGCGGCGCACCACCGATCCGCTCATAGAGGGCACGACGCACTTCATCGTATGGCACGTGGTGCAGCAGCATCTCCGTCATACCGTCAACGTTGTTGGCGGCGGTTTGTCGCAAAATATCTTCGGCCGTGATCTTCCCCTCGCGGAGCATCCGCCCGAACACCCTTTCGTCCATTCCCCCTCCTCCTCATGCGAGTGGCGCGAGCCCGCACTTCCCCATCTACACGCGTGTGATCGCACAGTGGAAGCGCCGCAGACGCAAGAAAGGTTACGGCGGAGTCCCGGCGACGAACTGTCAACCTTCGTGAATGGCGTAGACAAAAGCACGGTCCAAAACCATCGGCGGACCATTGCGTCCCTGCGAGCCTAGCACTGCGCCGCCGGGCGGTCGACGCCCCCAGCCTTTTTCACCGTGCGCGCGACGGATGTTCCGGCTGCATGAGGATCGTGCCAGTGACCGCACCCATCTTTACGCGTTGCAGTGCTCTTCAGCGTTTTCGCGTTTCTGCTGACGACCGCTCCGACTTGAGCGCGGTAGGGCGGGCGGCGCGCTAGCCTGTCGTTACCTGGAGACACTTGCGGGCTTTGCCCCTGCTCGATCATACTTGCTCACATCACGCGGACCGAACGTGCCAGATCACGTGTCGCCCGCGGACAGTGCGCGCACGGCGCGCACTCACGCATTTCTTTGGGAGGGAAAATGGTATCCGTGGTTGAACGATGCTGCCGCACATGCGTCGACGCGGTGCCAGATCACTATCGCGGCGCTCTGCGGTGCGTTGCGTTCGATCGGCCGGTGTCGGCGCGCGATGTTTGCGACATGTGGGGGCTGAACGACGACGTCGTCGGCGACAAAGCCGATCGTCGGGATATCGTGGTTGTCTCGACGGATTCCCTACGCGCCACCTAACCCGGTGCTCGCTGGCACAACTTGAGGGATAGACCGGCCCGCGATTGACGCGTCGAACGCGTTCTACGCGGGCCAGGCGGCGTTCTCAAGTTCGTGCTCTATTTCTTGACGCCAGCCCTCGCGACGCGCCGGCGGAAGCCATACCGCAACGCCCCGCTGCCGGCGAAGTCAATTCCAATGACGCTCGGCAAGACCGGCTTTCGACTGCCCGACGAAAAATAGCCTCTTCAAGCGTACGCCGGCCGGCGCGTAAGCGGGGCGTGGTTCTGAGTAACTATCCCCCGGCAAAGCCGGGGGCCTTAATGTGTGAGCCGCTCAAAGCGGCTGAACGGGCCGCTAACGCGGCCCGCACTCGTCGGCCACCTGAAGGTGGCTCCCCTATTGCCACAGCTTGAGCTGATCCAACCGCTTGTCCTCGTCCTCCTGGTTGCGGATGTACTCCCGGATCACCGCCTCGTCTCGGCCCACCGTCGAGACAAAGTACCCTCGGGCCCAGAAGTTCTGCCCGACGAAGTTGCGCGTCCTCTCCCCGTATGCCCGCGCCAGATGAATCGCGCTCTTGCCCTTGATGTAGGGTTCAGCGGATTCGACACGAAATAGGTTCACCATACCTGCCTTGTCCCGCGCGTTGATCGCGTTGATCGGCCTTTCGCGCATCGACGAGTGTCTGGTAGGCGAAGAAGGACTTGAACCCATCAACCTTCGGTAAGCACTGGCGCCGACGCTCTGCCGTTGAGCTACTCGCCCGATCGGCACCCTAGCGAAGTCGAGGCTTCTCGACAGAAGACAATTGTCAAAGGCGAAGTCTGATTCCGCGGTCGCTCACACGGTGGACCGCGTGGAGCGATCCTTGCCCGCCCCGATCGCGGCGTAGCGGCCCGACCTGACGGAGCTCACTTATGGTGCCAACAGCACCGGCTCGTGGTCGTCTTCCCGTGCGGGTGGTGGAATCGGGTGCAAGGCGTCACAGACGCGACTGAGTCGCCCCCACTATCTAGGGGACAGCGTGTCGCCGAACGGGACCTGATGCGCGCGCAGTTCCAAGCGGTCAGTCGCAGCCGCATCTCGTATGCGAGCCCGTGCGGCTTCGAGGATCGTCCGAACCGCGCAGATGCGCACCTTGCTGCGTTTGGAGCGGTGGATCTCCGCGAAACGCCGAAGCGCAAGCTCGAGCCGAACGAGATCGTCCACGCCACGCAGCGGCCAGATCGGCAACTCGGAGAGGCTGGGAAGGCTGACGACTAGCGCTTCGAGCTGGTGCTCGACGTCAAGGGCCACTTCAAGCTCGGCGCTCCGGTTCAAAGGCGTCACTTCGTAGCGGTGTTCGACGGCCGGCGCCACCTCATGTCGCGCGTGAGGCCAAGCTCTGGCGCCAGTCCAGCGCAACACTAACTGAACGCCCACTCGTGCTCGATGGTGCCACTCGTACCGTAAACACGCACCATGCTCGGTCGGTTCACCGAAGCCCAAATCTGCGCGTAGCTGAGTGCGAGGTCGCGGTTGGGGAAGAATTGCGATGTCTTGCCGTGCCCCACTGCGACTTCCCAACGGTGTCGTTGCGCCGATTGCACGAGCACCATTATGGGTTGCCGACGCGCCGCTTGTGTGGCCGATGTCTGCATCGCTTCTCCTCAACGTTCCGTTGCCGACGCTGTACGGTAAACAGGAATCGCCGTAGTGACCATCGACCGAACGACTGAGCCGGAGTGACTAGGCGTCAGCGCAGATCCCAGCGGCAGGCCGTACCTCGTGGTCACAGACAATGGGAATTTAGAACATCCGGATGCAGACGTGTGCGACCGTGGCGCCGTAGTGGCTGAAAACTCCAAACACATTACAAATGTTCACACTCCGGCCCCGCTCGCCGGCGCATGAGCCGTCGCGAAAATGAAAAGCCCCGCCGAAGCGGGGCTCGTTTACTCATCCTGCAGGTAGGGTAGGCTCTCTCCCTTACTTTCTCTTCTTCGGTTTTTTCTCCGGTTTCTCCGATCCCCCTTTCGCATACGCCGGCGCAACGGCCAAGGTCAGAATCGCCGGCGCAACATACGCTGCTTTCTTGATGAAGTCCCGGCGACCGGCCGCAGCCAGTTCTTTGATGTCCTCTGATTTCTGCATCGCAGATTCCTAGAGAATTACTGCCCCCACCAGGGTAGCGGCAAACGCGACGAGGATTGCATAGGCGAGCATCTCCACGCTCGCGCGAGCCTCTCCCTGTGATTCCCGATACATTTCTTGCGCTGAAGGCCGGCCCAGACCGTCAACGTTCTCGGCAGCGGTTTGGCGCAAAGCATCTTCGGCCGTGATCTTCTTCTCGCGGAGCATCCGAGCACCCATTCGTTTCCCTCCTCCTCATGCGAGCGTCTACGCGCGTGTGGATCACGCAGTGGAAGGGCCGCAGACGCAAGAAAGGGTACGGCGGAGTCCCAACGACGAACTGTCAACCTTCGTGAATGGCGTAGACAAAAGCACGGTCCAAAACCATCGGTGGACCTTTGCGTCCCAGCGAGCCTGCACTGCGCCGCCGAGCGGTCGACGCTCCCAGCCGTCTTCACCGTGCGCGCGACGGATGCTCCGGCTGCATGAGGATCGTGCCAGTGACCGCACCTGCCGCTATTCGATCGGCACGCCGGACGGACATCACCTATGTTGCGAGCGTCACCGGCTCGTGGTCGTGTTCCCGTGCGGGTGGTGGGAGCGGGAGGCGGGCACCGACGTTGCGCTCGACTTGATGTCCCGGCTATCGGAGGAGCAGCTTCGGTGATTGAAGCTCTGAACGTCTCGCCGCGCGACCTTTGAGCGAGTGACAGTTTCCCGGATGTTTCTCGGCGGGGCACCGGCGACTCAGTAAGTCTGCGCCCTCGCGCGCGCGGGAAGCCGGGATCGAGCAGAACAAACTCTTGGAGGCGCACGAGGGCGAATGGATGGACCCCGGAACGCCGAGCGAGACAACGAGAGCTGATCTGGCGCTGGCGACCTTAGGTAAAGTCAACAGGCCCGAAGTCCTTAGAAGGAAAGTTAACGGTTAGCAATAACGCCGTCAAAGGCGCAACGCGAGCATTGCTTAGAGAAGTCCGGCGCCCTCGATCCGCTATTTCCGCTCGGCGGAAGAGCCTGGCGCCCAGCCGTGGCGGCAGTAAGGCGCACACCGGCAGCCCATGTGTGGGGACCGGTGGACAGAGGAATCAGAGCGTTAGAATGCTCTGGCGTCCCCACGGGGATTCGAACCCCGGTTACCGCCGTGAAAGGGCGATGTCCTAGGCCTCTAGACGATGGGGACTCGGCGATCTTTCGGGTTGGTGGAGGTAAGCGGGATCGAACCGCTGACCTCTTGCATGCCATGCAAGCGCTCTCCCAGCTGAGCTATACCCCCAAACCGAGCGGCGCGGATTATAGCGGCGGATCAACGACCTTGTAAAGGAAACGCGGATTCGTCGAGTTTCAGCACTTGCGTAGCGTCCGGATCCGCTCAAGGACGCGCACCTTAGCCGGCTGCCGCGAGCGTCGAGTGAAAGCGCCGGAGTCTGCGTCGTGCCGAACACGACGGCACGCAGCGGCATTGCGAGCTTCGGCATTTTCAGACCGTGCGCCTTCAACCACCCTCGAACTGCCGCCTGGATCGCTCTGCTCGACCACGGATCGACGGCGGTGAACCGGTCCGCGAGCCCAGGAGCGCGGCGCGTGACTCGCTCGTGAGATGCGTCGCGAGCAACTCCGGCGCCGGCTGGCGATCGCTGTAGAACAGCGCGGCGCCGCGTCAGCGAGCTCGTTCAGCGTCGTCGCGCGATCGCGCAGAAGCGCCGTCGCACACCTCGAGCGCCGGCGCGCGCGCGAGATCGCCGCCCGCGCGCTCAATGCGTGGCGCGATCAACGTCGCCAGCCGCGCCGGTCTCGGTCTTCTTGAGGTACTGCTGGTTCAGCCAGCAGCACCTTCTCCGGGTTGAACTGCGCCGGCGACCGGCTGATGTGGCCCAGGTCGAACCACTCGACGAACTGCTCGCACGGAGAACACCTCGGCGTCGCCGTGCGACCAGCCGAGCCGCGCGAGATAGTTGACGCAGCGCCTCGGGCAGGAATCCGTCTTCGTCGTACTGCGTGACGCTGACCGCGCCGTGGCGCTTGGACAGCCTCTCGCCGTCGGCGCCGAGGATCATCGGCACGTGCGCGAACTGCGGCAGCGGCGCGCCCAGCGCGCTGATAGATATTGATCTGGCGCGGCGTATTGTTGACATGATCGTCGCCGCGGATCACGTGCGTGATCCGCATGTCGATGTCGTCGACCACGACGCCGAAGTTGTAGGTCGGCACGCCGTCGGCGCGCAGGATCACCAGATCGTCGAGCTCGCGCGTTGGCGACCGTGATCGGTCCCTTGACCAGGTCGTGCCACGCCGACGTCGCCCTCGTCGCGGGTTGCGGAAGCGCACGACCGGCTGGCACTCCGGCGGGCGGCGTCCTGCGCGCGCGCATTCTCCGGCCGCCAGCGACCGTCGTAGCGCGGCTTCTCGCCGCGCGCGCGCTGCGCTTCGCGCATCGCGTCGAGCTCCTCCTTGCGTCGCAGTAGCAGTGGTACGCGCGTGCCGGCTGCGACCAGCTGCTCCGCGACCTCGCGGTAGCGCGCGAGGCGTTGCATCTGGTGGAACGGCCCCTCGTCCCAGTCGAGGCCGAGCCAGCGCATGCCGTCGAGGATCGCCCTGACGGCGTCCTCGGTGGAGCGCTCGAGGTCGGTGTCCTCGATGCGCAGGATGAACTCGCCGCGATGTTTGCGCGCGTAGGCCCACGAGAACAGCGCCGTGCGCGCGCCGCCGATGTGGAGGTAGCCGGTCGGGCTGGGAGCGAATCGGGTACGGATCATGTCGATTCGTGTTTCAAGAGGCGCGCATTCTGAGCCCGGTTACGCCCCGACGAGCGGCGCAGGATCGGCGTACCCGTAGCCGAGCGCCTCGGCCACCGCACGGTGCGTGACCTTGCCCGCGCAGACGTTCAGGCCCGCGCGCAGGTGCGGGTTGCGCACGAGCGCCGCCTTCCAGCCGTGATCCGCGAGCTCGAGCACGTAGGGCAGCGTCGCATTGTTGAGCGCGAACGTGGAGGTCCGCGGCACGCCGCCGGGCATGTTCGCCACGCAGTAATGCACGATGCCGTCGACGCTGTACGTCGGATCGGCATGCGTTGTCGGCCGCGAGGTCTCGAAGCAGCCGCCCTGGTCGATCGACACGTCGACGAGGACGGCGCCTTGCTTCATCCGGGACAGCATTGGACGGGTGACGAGGCGCGGGGCGCGGGCCCCCGGGATCAATGCAGCGCCGACGACCAGATGTGCACTCGCCACGTGTTCGGCAGTCAGCTCGGTGAGCGCCATCACGGTCTTCACGCGTGCGCCGAACTGCGCGGCGATCCGCCTTAGCGCCTCGGGCGACTTGTCCATGACTACGACCTCGGCGCCGATCCCGATCGCAATAGAGGCCGCGTTGGAGCCGACGTTGCCCGCGCCGAGAATGACGACCTTTCCGGGCGCGACGCCCGGCACGCCGGCGAGCAGCACGCCCCGCCCGCCCCGCGCCTTCTCGAGGCTCGCCGCGCCGACCTGGATCGACATCCGCCCCGCGATCTCCGACATCGGCGCGAGCAGCGGCAGCGCGCCCTGCGGCGAAGTGACCGTCTCGTACGCGATGCAGACCGCGCCTGACGCGATGAGGTCCTTGGCCTGATCGGGATCCGCTGCCAAGTGAAGGAAGGTGAACAGCACCTGGCCGGCGCGCAGCTTGGCACGCTCCGGAGGTTGCGGCTCTTTGACCTTGACGATCATCTCGGCCGCGGCGAAGACCTCATCTGCACTGCCCGCGAGCCGCGCCCCCGCGGCGACATATTCGTCGTCCGATACGCCGGCGCCGGCGCCGGCGCCGCGCTCGACCAGCACGTCGTGCCCGCGCGCCCGCGCCTCGCGCACGCTTGCCGGCGTGAGTCCGACCCGGTACTCGTGGGTCTTGGTCTCCTTCGGGACTCCGATCCGCATCCCTCGACTCTCCGGGTGCATTCGTGGCCGGTTACGCGGTTTGACCGCGTTCCAGGCGCTGTGGGAAAATCCGCTCCCTCCGGGCGGTTAGCTCAGTGGTACGAGCACTCGCTTCACACGCGAGGGGTCACTGGTTCGATCCCAGTACTGCCCACCAATTCCCTCCCCCGCACGCGCGGCGCGGGTCAGGTCGAGACGGGCTCCCCTAGGTCGAGCCGCGCGACCCGCACCGCCGGGTCGTCGCGATCGAACTCGATCCGGAATCCGAGCTTACGCACGAAATCGAGCATGCGATTGTTCGCACCGAGCACGAACCCGTTCATGCTCACCAGGCCGCGCGCCTTCGCGTCGCGGATGAGCGCGCGCATCAGGCGACCGGCGACGCCCTTGCCCTGCCACGCGTCGGCCACAGTGATCGCGAACTCGCAGCTCCGGCCATCCGCCTCCAGGATGTAGCGCGCCACCGCGATCTCTTCCTCGCCCGCTGCGGTCGAGCGGATCACGACGTAGACCGACTCGCGCTCGCGGTCCGGATGGGTGAAGGCGTGCAGCTGTTCGGGGCTCAGCTCCTTGAGCTCGCCCATGAAGCGTTTGAACTTGGACTGCGGCGAAAGGTTGCGGACGAAGGCGCGCTCGAGCTCCATGTCGCTCGCCCGGATCGGGCGCAGCGTGGCGGCGCTGCCGTCGAGGAGGATCCAGTTCTCGACAAACTCCGACCGTGGGCTGCTGTCCGGCACAGCCTAGGCCGCCTCGAATCCGGCGTCCTCGACCGCCTTGCGGAATTCCGTCGCTCCCGCGCGCACCGGGTCGAACCGCAACTGCGCCTCGCCCTTCTCGAGCGACACTTCCACCGCGTCGACCCCTGGCACCGCCTGGAGCACACGCATCACGCTCCGCACGCATCCCTGGCAGGTCATACCCGACACCTTGATGGTCGCCGTCTCCATTTTCATCTCCGGATTGTTGGACGCCAGCGCCCGAGGAGCAGCGAGTTGCTGACCACCGACACCGACGAGAATGCCATCGCCGCGCCGGCAATGACCGGGCTCAGCCATCCGAGCGCCGCCAGCGGGATCCCGAGCACGTTGTAGACGAACGCGAAGAACAGGTTCTGCCGCACCTTCGCCACCGTGCGCCGCGAGAGGTCGATCGCATCGGCAAGCGCTCGCAGATCGTCGCGCATCAACGTGACATCCGCCGTGTCGATCGCCACACCGGTACCGCCCGCGAGAGTGAAGCTCACGTCGGCGGCCGCCAGCGCCGGCGCATCGTTGATGCCGTCGCCCGCCATGCCGACCACTTCGCCCGCCCGACGGCGCGCGGCCACCTCGGCCGCCTTCGCGGCCGGCAGCACGCCCGCCTTAAACGAATCGATGCCCGCCTGCTCCGCCACCGCGCGCGCCGTCGCCTCGTGATCGCCGGAGATCATCACCAGCTTGACGCCCAGCGCGTGCAGCCGTGCGATCGCCTCCCTGGAGGTCGCGCGCAGGCGATCGGCCACGATGATGAATCCGAGCAGCCGTCCCCCGGCCGCAACGACGACGACCGTCTCGCCCGCGCGCCGGAAGCCCGCCACTTCCGCGGCGTCCACCGGCACACCGATCTCGGCAACGAACTCCGGCGTGCCGAGCCGCGCCGGCACGCCCTCCACCACGCCGGCGACGCCTTTTCCGGAGGCCGCATGAAACTCGCCCGGCAGCGCCGACTCGATCCCGGCGGCGGCCGCGCGCTCACGAACGGCGCGGGCGATTGGATGCTCCGACCCGCGCTCGAGCGCGGCCGCGACGCGCAGCACGTCGTTCTCGGTCACGCTCGGCGCGGGCACGATCCGCGTCACCCCGGGTTTGCCTTCGGTCAGCGTGCCGGTCTTGTCGAGCAGCAGCGTGGTCATCGCACCCGCACGCTCGAGCGCCGTCGCGTTCCGGATGAGAATGCCGGCCTTCGCGGCGCGGCCAATCCCGACCATGAGCGCCGTCGGCGTCGCCAGGCCGAGCGCGCACGGACAGGCGATGACGAGCACCGCGACCGCGCGTACCAGCGCCAGCTCGACCGAGCCGACGAAGAGCCAGACCGCGAGCGTAGCGACCGCAAGGGTCACGACCACGGGCACAAACACCGCCGAAACCCGATCCGCGAGGGCCTGGACTGGTGCCTTGGAGCCTTGCGCGAGCGCCACGAGCCGGATGATCCCGGCGAGCACCGTCTCGCGCCCGGTGCCGGTCGCCCGGCACTTGAGCAACCCCGTGCCGTTGACCGTCGCCGCGAACACTTTCGCCCCAGCGGCCTTCGCCACCGGCATGCTCTCGCCTGTGAGCATCGACTCGTCCACGCTGGAGCCGCCGTCCAGCACTTCGCCGTCGACCGGCACGCTGTCGCCGGGGCGCACGACGAACACGTCGCCGCGCTGGAGCTGCTCCACGGACACTTCCTTCAGACCCGCCGGCGTCTCCAGCCACGCCACGCGCGGCTGGAGACGCGCGAGCGACTGCAGCGCCGCCGAAGTGCGCGCCTTCGCGCGCGCCTCGAGCCACTTGCCGAGGATGACCAGCGTGATCACGACCGCGCCCGCCTCGAAATACACGTGCTGATCGAGGTCCCACAGCGTCACGACGGCGCTGAACGCATAGGCCATCGTGGTCCCGAGGGCGACGAGGACGTCCATGTTGGCCGCGCCGCCTCGCAGCGCGTGCCAGGCGCCGCGATAGAAGCGCGCGCCGCTCACGAACTGCACCGGGGTGGCGAGTGCGAGCTGCAACCAGGGCGGCAGCAGGTGATGGGCCGCGCCGGTGAACATCCACGCCATATCGGCGAGGAACGGTGCGGTGAACGCCGCAGCGACCAGGAACTGCCGGAACGCGGCGCGGCGGTCGGCCTCGTGATCGGTCACCGTGCCCGTCTCGTGCAGATGCGCGCCATACCCCGCGCGCTCCACCGTCGCGATCAGCGAATCGACGCTGGCGGCGCCCGGCCGGAACGCGACCTGGGCAGTCTCGGTGGCAAAGTTGACGCTCGCCTCGACGCCGTCGAGCCGGTTCAACGTGCGCTCGATCCGGGACGCGCATGCGGCGCAGGTCATGCCCTCGAGCTCGAGCTCGACGAGCTGCGTCGCGGCCGGTGCGTTCATCAGTGGATCAGCACGATCGGCACGCGGGTAAGGTGGAGGACCTTCGTGGCGATCGACCCCAGCAGCATGTTCGACACCGCGCCCATCCCCCGTGTGCCCATGTAGATCAAGTCGCAACGCGACTTGTCCGCGTGCTCGACGATCGACTGTGCGATGTCGCCGACGAGGATGTGGGGCGTGTAGCGGATCTTCGCCTGATCGAGGATCTGCTTGCTCGGGGCGAGCGCCTTCTCGCCCTCTTCCCGGTAGTGTTGCTCGATCATCTCGTGCGAGATCACCACGCCGGAAAAGCCCCCGATCGGAGGCACCGGCAGATGCACCGTCACCAGCTCGACCTGCGGGGGTTCCTTGTATGCGGCGGCACTCTCGACGAGCTTGCGCGTGGCCCGCACGGCGCTCTCCGAGCCGTCCACGGTAAGCAGGATTTTCAGCACGTTGCCTCCTAGAGGATCTGCGGTTCCCCCGTATCTTAACGTGGGGCCCGGGTCGGGCTCGATCAGCCGAGGCAGGCGATCCCCTGCTTGACGTGCTCGATCAGGCCCGGCGTGCGCAACGCCCCGAAGAGCCCGAGCGCCGCGACGGCGAGCCCGGCGGCAAGGCGTATGCCGCGACGGCCGAGCGCCGCCCGCAACGTGCCGACGGCCAGTCCGGCGGCCAGGAGATTCGGCAGCGTCCCCAGGCCGAACGCCAGCATCACGAGTGCCCCCCGGGTCGCACTGCCGCTCACCAGCGCCAGCGCGAGAACGCTGTAGACCAGCCCGCACGGCAGCCAACCCCAAACCGCGCCCACGCCGAGCGCCCGCGGAACGGTGTCGACCGGAAGCCACCGACGGCCGAGCGGCGAGACCTTGCGCCAGAGCGCGGTGCCCAGGCGCTCAAGGCCGGCCACTGAGCGGCCGAGCCCGGCGAGGTAGAGGCCGAGCAGCACGACCAGGCCGTTCGCCGCGATCGCAAGCACGATCTGCGCGGGTAGAACGGAGTCGAGCAGCGCCGCGGTCCCGCCGACCCCGCCCGCGATCGCGCCTGCGGCGGCATAGCTTGCGATGCGGCCAATGCTGTATGAAAGGTGCAACGGCGCTTGCGTGGAGAGGGCGGCGACCGCCACCCCGCCCGGCTCGAGCCGCAACGGATCGACGGCGCGGCGATGCAAGTTCAGCGCGCCGACGATGCCGCCGCACATGGCGACGCAATGCACGCCGCCGAGCAGCCCGACGAGGAATGCGCTCGCCGCGATCTCAGTCAATGCCTGGCTCCGGGTGCCGTGCGACCCGCATCGAGGCGGGCCGCGGGGCGCTTGGCGCGCCCGAGACGGTCAGATTACCTTGGAATAGCGCGCACGGCTCTGCGTCTCGCGGAGATACCGGTCGAACACCATGCAGATCGCCCGCACGAGGAGACGGCCGCGCGGCGTTACCGTGATCCACTCCTTGTCGATCTCGAGCAGACCCATCGCCTGGAGCTCGCGCAGCTCCGCGAGCTCCTCTGCGAAGTAGCGACCGAAATCGATCAGGTACGCGATGCCGATCGACTCCATCGACACTTCGAACTGGCACATCAGCGCCATGATCACGGCGCGTCGCACCAGGTCGTCGGCGGACAGCTCGATGCCGCGCAGCACCGGAAACTCGTGCTGGTCGAGCCGATCGTAGTACTCATCCAGCGTCTTGGCGTTCTGGACGTAGGCCGGGCCCACCGCGCCGATCGCCGAGATCCCGATCGCGACGAGATCGCATTCGGCGCGCGTGGAGTAGCCCTGGAAGTTGCGGTGCAAGTGGCCGATGCGCTGCGCCTGCGCGAGATCGTCGTCGGGCCGGGCGAAGTGATCCATCCCGATGTACTGGTAGCCGGCGCGCGTGAAGCTGCGGATCGCGAGCGTCATCAAGTCGAGCCGCGTCGCGGCCGACGGCAGGTCCGCCTCGTTGATGCGCCGCTGGGGCTTAAACACCGTCGGCAGGTGTGCGTAGTTGTACAGCGCGATCCGGCTCGGGTTGATGTGCAACACCTTGAACAGCGTCTGACCGAACCTCTCCATGGTCTGGTGCGGCAAACCGTAGATCAGGTCCAGATTCACCGACTTGAACCCGCTCGCGCGCGCCGCCTCAATCACATCGGCGGTGAGCTCGTAGCTCTGGATTCGGTTCACCGCGCGCTGCACGTCCGGGTCGAAGTCTTGGACGCCGACCGAGAGCCGGTTGAAGCCGAGCTCGCCGAGCAGCGCGATCGTGAGCGGGTCGGCGCTGCGCGGGTCGACCTCGATCGAATACTCGCCGTCCTCCGCGAGGACGAAATGATCGCGGATGATCCCCATCAGGTCGCGCAACTCCAGCGGACTGAGGAAGGTCGGCGTGCCGCCACCCCAATGGAGCTGCTCGAGGCGCTGCCCCGTCCCGATCACTTCAGTCACGAGGTCGAGCTCGCGCTCGAGGTAGCGGAGGTACTTGGCCGACCGTCCGTGATCCCGGGTAATGACCTTGTTGCAGCCGCAGTAGTAGCAGATCGAGCTGCAAAACGGCAGGTGCACGTACAGCGAGAGCGGTCGCGAACTCGCGCCATCGCGCCGGCGCTCCAGCGCCCGACGATAGGCCGCAGCGTCGAAGGCCTCGACGAACCGGTCCGCCGTGGGGTAAGAGGTGTAGCGGGGTCCGGGTCGGTCGAAGCGGCGCAGGAGCTCCGGATCGATGACGAGGTCAGTCTGATTCACTGGTAAACTCCCCTGTGAGGGGAGTCTGGATCCCTGCACTGGATGCATGTTGACCTGGATCAACGGTCCTTGGAGCTGCGATCAATGGAACCCCAGCCTGCGACCAGCAAAGTCATAAACATCCACCAGCTGAAGACGGTCTGTTCGAGCTGCAGCCTGCGCGAGCTGTGCCTGCCGATGGGCCTCTCGCGCGAGGAGATCGAGCATCTCGACCAGCTGGTGTACACGCGGCGGCGCGTCAAGCGCGGCGAGAACCTGTATCGGGCCGGCGACGGATTCAATTCGCTGTACGCCGTGCGGACCGGGTTTTTCAAGAGCAACGTGATCCTCGAGGACGGGCGGGACCAAGTGACCGGGTTCCACATGCCCGGGGATATTCTCGGACTCGACGGCATCGGCACCGAGGCGCACACCTGCAACGCCCACGCGCTCGAGGACGGCGAGGTGTGCGTGATCCCGTTCTCGCGGCTGGAAGAGGTGTCGCGCGAGGTGCGCAACCTCCAGCATCAGTTCCACAAGGTGATGAGCCGCGAGATCGTGCGCGACCAGGGGGTGATGATGCTCCTGGGCACGATGCGTGCCGAGGAGCGCCTGGCGGCTTTCCTGATCAACCTCTCGCAACGCTTTGTCGCGCGCGGCTACTCGCCGTCGGAGTTCCATCTCCGGATGACGCGGGAGGAGATCGGCAGCTATCTCGGGCTCAAGCTCGAAACGGTCAGCCGGATCTTTTCGAAGTTCCAGGAGCAGGGGCTGATCGCGGTGCAACAAAAGCACATCCGGATTCTCGACACGGACGGCCTCAAGCACCTCCTCGACCATCGCGAGGCGTAGCGCCGGGTCCGGGCCCCGCGCTCAACGGTAGACGAGCACCGGCACTTTGGAGTGCGCGAGTACTTTCTGCGTCACGCTGCCGAGGATCAGCGAAGCCAGTTCGCCGCGGCCGTGCGAGGCCATGAAAATCACATCGCACTTCTTGCGCTTCGCCGCGTCGATGATGCCCTGGTAAGCCGTCGAGGGCTTGGTCATCACGGTTTCGCAGCTTACGCCGGCGGCCTTGGCCGACTTCTCCACTTCGGCCAGGAACTTCTGGCCCGCCTCTCGGGCGCGCTCTTCGAAGCTCTTGATGGTCGCGGTGTCGATGACATAACCATCCCCATAGACGTACGGCTGAAACGCCTCGAGAGCGTAATAGCCCGTCACCTTGGCGTTCAGGTCTTTGGCGAGCGCAATACCCGCCTTGACCGCCTTGCGCGCGAGCGCGGATCCGTCGGTCGGGATCAGGATTTGTTTGAACATGCTCACCTCCTTGAGATCCTGTTCCCAGTTTACGCCCGGGCGCCAGGCGAATCTTGCGTCCCGTCAAACGGCTGGGCCGGCGGACGGTTGAGGTCCGCGCTCGAGCGCTGGAAGAAGCACGTCAGCGCGCTCGAGCCGGCCGCAAAGATCCAGAACGCGAAAAAGCCGATCGAGTAGATCGCGGTCCGGCTGAGACCGATCTCGCGATCGAAGAGCCGCAGGTCCGTAGGATCGAAGAGCGTGAAGAACACCCCTTCGGCGATCCCGGCCACGATGAACGCCGGCCAGAGGATGTACATGAGCCGCTTTCCGTTTGACATCCCTCCTCCTCCCTCGCTATTCCCGGTGCGGGGCGCGCAGGATCACTTGCCGATCCGCGGTATGCCATTCGCCCGCGAGGCGCCACAACCCGCCGGCATCCTCGAGCACCAGACCCCAAGTCCCGGGTGACACCGGCTCAAGGGCGCCCTCGAGGAGCCCCCCGGCGCCGGAGGCGAGCGCCACGGCCTGATCCCGTCCGGCCCGGGTCGGGTGCACGAGCCGCAAGGTCGGCCGCGACGCGCCGGATGCGCCCTCCGAGAGCGTCACCCGCACCCGGTCGCCCTGCGGATTGAACGAGAGGGTCGCCTGGAGGTCAAGCTGCGCCGCACGCGCTTCCCGATCGAGCACCTGGTTGATCGCCAGCCCGCGCTTGTAATAGTCGTCGAAGACCAGGCCATCGTCGCTCCGCAGGGCGAGCGTCACCATGACGATTCCCATCGCGACCGCCGCCGCCGGCGGAATGATCAGCAGCCACGGCCAGCGATCGCGATACCACGGGTGCACGGGGCCGCGCATCTCAGTGAACCAGGAACACGGCTTGTTCGCGCGCGACGATGCGCTCGTCATCGGCGGCTTTCA
Organism: uncultured beta proteobacterium; assembly: GCA_963747775.1. Classification (GTDB taxonomy): domain Bacteria; phylum Pseudomonadota; class Gammaproteobacteria; order Burkholderiales; family SG8-39; genus JAGVSZ01. The sequence continues at coordinate 583,134 of CAVVGT010000003.1, read as the reverse complement.
CCTCGACCGCGATCCGGTGCGAGCCCTTCGGGGTGGCGCCGGGTTCGATCTGGATGCGCAGCGGCACCTGCCGGGTCGTGGCTGCGGGGACCTCGACCTCCGTCTCGCTCGCGACGACGGCGCCGGGCAGACCGCTCGCCGAGATCCGGTACGTGTGCGCGATCTCCTGCGTATTCATCAACTGGATGCGGTAGACGTTCTCGATCCGCCCGCCTTCGGCCTCCCGCCCGAGGCTCGCGCGGTCGCGCACGATGTCCACCTTCAGCGGCACGCGGGCGTAGAGCGCCACGAGCAGGGCCACGGTGACCGCGCCGAGGATACCGGCGTACACGAGCATGCGCGCGCGCAAGACGCGGCGGACCATGGTGCGAAAATTCCACCCGCGCGCGAGCGCGTTTTCGGTCGAGTAGCGGATGAGGCCGGCCGGATAGCCAAACTTGTCCATCACCTGGTTGCAGGCGTCGATGCACGCGGCGCAGCCGATGCATTCGTACTGCAGTCCCTGGCGGATGTCGATGCCGGTCGGGCAAACCTGGACGCACAGTCCGCAGCTCACGCAGTCGCCGACGCCGAGCGCCTTCGGGTCGGCCTTCTTCGAGCGCGGCCCGCGCGGCTCGCCGCGCGCCGCGTCGTAGGTCACGATCATCGTGTCCCGGTCGAACATCGCGCTTTGAAAGCGCGCGTAGGGACACATGTACTTGCAGACCTGCTCGCGCATCCAGCCGGCGTTGCCGTAGGTGGCGAAGCCGTAAAACAGGATCCAGAACGTCTCCCAGGGCCCGGTGGCGAGCGCGGCGACCTCGCCCCAGAGGAGCTTGATCGGCGTGAAGTATCCGACGAAGGTGAAGCCGGTCCATAGCGCGATCGCAATCCAGGCGCAATGCTTGGCCGCCTTCAGGCCGAGCTTGCGCGCGCTCATCGGCCCTTGGTCGAGGATCATCCGTGCGCCGCGATCGCCCTCGATGCGGCGCTCGACCCACATGAAGATCTCCGTGTAGACGGTCTGCGGACATGCGTAGCCGCACCAAAGACGTCCGCCTACTGCGGTGAACAGGAACAGCGACAGCGCCGAGATGACGAGGAGCGCGGTGAGGTAGACGAAGTCCTGCGGCCAGAAGATGGCGCCGAAGATGTAGAACTTGCGTGCGGCAAGGTCGAAGAGCACTGCTTGGCGATCGTTCCACGCGAGCCAGGGCAGCCCGTAGAAGATCGCCTGAGTGAGCCAGACCATCGACCAGCGCCAGCCGGCGAACCACCCGTGCACGGCGCGGGGATAGATCTTCTTGCGGACTTCGTAGAGTGCCTGCTCGACCTCCTGCGCGGCGCCCGCCGGGTCCCCTCGGCCCGCGGCGACGGACTCGCCCCGGACGATCTGGCCCTCGAGCGGGTTGTTCATGTGCTCCCGCTCACTGGCTTACTTCCCCGGCTTGCTCGAGAGGCCCCAGACGTAGGCGGCCAGGACGTGCACCCGCGGTTCGCCGAGAAACCCCTTCCATGCCGGCATCTGGCCGGTACGGCCGTTCTGAATCGTCGCCATGACATCGGCCTCCGAGCCGCCGTACAGCCAGACCTTGTCGGTGAGGTTCGGCGCGCCGAGCGCCGGATTGCCCTTGCCGTCGGGGCCGTGGCACGCGGCACAGGTCTGCGCAAACTTCTCCTTCCCGCGCGCGACCCGGATCGAGTCGCTCGTCATGCCCGAGAGCGACAGCACGTAGTGCGCGACGTCTTTCACGCCTTCGGGACCGAGTGCGGCGCCCTGTGACGGCATGACCGCGGTACGGCCGTTGAGGATCGTTTCCTCGATCGTCTTGGGATCCCCGCCCCACTGCCAGTCCCCGTCGGCGAGGCTGGGAAAACCCTTGGTCCCGCGCGCGTCGGAGGCGTGGCACTGCGCACAGTAGTTGAGGTACAGGTTCTGGCCGATTGCCATCGCCTCCTTGTCGGCGGCCAGCTTCTCGATGTCCATTCCCTGGTACTTGGCGTAGATCGGCCCGTAGGTCGCGTCGGCCTTCTTCATCTCGTCGTCGTACTGCGTCGACTGCGACCAGCCGAGCGTACCCCTGAAGCTGCCGAGCCCCGGGTAGAACGCGAGGTAGACCAGCGAGAACACCACGGTGATGTAGAACAACCAGCGCCACCAGTTCGGCAGCGGGTTGTTCCACTCCTGCAGGTCCTCGTCCCACACGTGGCCGGTCGTGTCGATCTTCGCGCCCGGTGCGCGCCTGGTCGTCTGCACCCAGAGAAGTACGGCGCATCCGACGATCGAGACCACCGTCAGCACCGCGATGTAGAGACTCCAGAACTCGCTGGTGAAGTCGTTCATTGCCCTTCTCCCCTGACAGTGCTTTGTACGTCGTCGCTTTCATCGAGGATGGAGCGCGCCTCGCGATCGAACGCCGCCTTGCGCCGGGCGCCGTACGCCCACCAGACGATCCCGAGAAACGTCGCGAAGCTCGCGACCGTGATCACCGCACGAATGTCGTTGAGGTCCATGCGTCTAGTTCCTGTTCTTGAGCACGGTCCCCAGCTCCTGCAGGTACGCGATCATCGCGTCGAGCTCGGTCTTGCCCTCGAGCTCCTTGCGCGCGCCGGCGACGTCGGCGTCCGAATAGGGCACTCCCAGGCGCCGCAGCGCCCGCAGCTTCGCCTCGATGTCGTCGCTCGAGGCCGGCGTGGCGGCGAGCCACGGGTAGGCCGGCATGATCGATTCCGGCACGACGTCGCGCGGGTTCTGGAAGTGGATGCGGTGCCACTCGTCGCTGTAGCGCCCGCCCACGCGCGCCAGGTCCGGCCCGGTGCGCTTGCTGCCCCACTGGAACGGCCGGTCGTAGACGAACTCCCCGGCCACCGAGTAATGACCGTAGCGCTCGGTCTCCGCCCGGAACGGGCGGATCATCTGCGAGTGACAGTTGTAGCAGCCCTCGCGCACGTAGATGTCGCGTCCGACCAGACGCAATGGCGCGTACGGCTTGAGTCCGGCCACCGGCTCGGTGGTCGAGCGCTGGAAGTACAACGGCACGATCTCCACCAGGCCGCCCACCGCCACCACCAGGATCACCAGGACGATCAGCAGCGTGTTGCTCTTCTCGATGTGTGCGTGAGTGAAAGCCATGGTCCTCCCCCCTTAAGCGTGCGCGGGCGCCGGAATCGGCGCGTCGACCGCCTGGTGACCGGCAACCGTCTTCCACACGTTGTAGGCCATCACGAACATCCCCGAGAGATACAGCGTCCCGCCGAGCAGGCGGATGACGTAGAACGGCATGCTCGCCTTGGTCGACTCGACGAACGTGTAAGTGAGCGTGCCATCGGGATTCACCGCGCGCCACATCAAGCCCTGCGTGACGCCCGCGATCCACATCGCTGCGATGTAGAGCACGATGCCAATCGTCGCGATCCAGAAGTGCAGCGTGACGAGGGGTACGCTGTGCATCTGCGGCCTGCCGAAGAGCCGTGGGATCAGGTAGTAGATGCAGCCGATGCTGATCATCCCGACCCAGCCCAGCGCGCCCGAATGCACATGGCCGATCGTCCAGTCGGTGTAGTGCGACAGCGCGTTCACCGTCTTGATCGACATCATCGGCCCCTCGAAGGTCGACATGCCGTAGAACGACAGGGAGACGATCAGGAACTTGAGGATCGGATCGTCGCGCAGCTTGTGCCACGCGCCCGACAGGGTCATGATGCCGTTGATCATGCCGCCCCACGACGGCGCGAGCAGGATGAGCGAGAACACCATCCCGATCGATTGCGCCCAGTCGGGCAGCGCCGTGTAGTGCAGATGGTGCGGGCCGGCCCACATGTAGGTGAAGATCAGCGCCCAGAAGTGCACCACCGACAGCCGGTAGGAGTAGATCGGCCGCCCGGCCTGCTTCGGAACGAAGTAGTACATCATCCCCAGGAAGCCCGCGGTGAGGAAGAATCCGACCGCGTTGTGCCCGTACCACCATTGCACCATCGCGTCCTGCACGCCCGCGTACGCCGAGTACGACTTCCACAGCGTCGCCGGCATCGCCGCGCTGTTGACCACGTGCAGCAGCGCGACGGTGAGGATGAACGCGCCGAAGAACCAGTTGGCGACGTAGATGTGCGGGGTCTTGCGCTTGGCGATCGTGCCGAAGAAGACCACTGCGTACGCGACCCACACCAGAGTGATCAGCACGTCGATCGGCCACTCGAGCTCCGCGTACTCCTTGGAGGTGGTGATCCCGAGGGGCAGCGTGATCGCCGCCAGCACGATGACCGCTTGCCAGCCCCAGAAGGTGAACGCCGCCAGGGCACCGGAGAACAGGCGCGTGTGGCAAGTGCGCTGCACCACGTAGTAGGAGGTCGCAAACAACGCCGAGCCGCCGAAGGCGAAGATCACGGCGTTCGTGTGCAGGGGCCGGAGCCGTCCGAAGGACAGCCACGAGATGCCGTAGGTGAGATCAGGCCAGATGAACTGGGCGGCAATGACGACGCCGACCAGCATGCCCACGATCCCCCACACGACGGTCATGATGGCGAACTGCCGCACGACGGTGTAGTTGTATGTCCCGGCTGTCATGAAATCCATTCCCCTTTTCGACCGACTCGATTTTTTTCGCGGCGCGCGAGATACGTGCGTCTACCCGGTCGGCAACCGCCACCGAATGCTAGAAGAGCAGGCAGCGCTCCACTTGATTCAGGTCAAATCCACCGCCGCACTGCAGCGAAACCCGCGAGTCATGGATGGATAAGCCTTATCTATCGCTTGCGTCCCTCGCGAGGCGCGTCATCGTCGAGCAAAACCTTGAACCCGGGCCCTTCGAGGTCGTCAAACTGGCCGGATCGGAGGGCGAACCAGAACACCGCACCGATCAGGAAGACGAGGACGACCGAGAGCGGGATAAGGAGATAGAGAATGTCCACCGGTCTACTCCTCGGTTTCCTTGGGCGCGCCGCGTCTTCTCAGCCGCAGCGCGTTGCCCACGACTGCGAGCGAGCTGCCCGACATCCCGAGTCCCGCCATCCAGGGCGTGACGAAGCCGGCCGCGGCGGCAGGCACCGCGGCGAGATTGTAAACGGCGGCCCATGCGAGGTTCTGGTGGATCACGCGCATGGTGGCGCGCGCCAGATCGAACGCCTCCGCCAGCGCTGCCGGATCCCCCGAGAGCAGGACCGCGTCGGCCCGCGTCTGCGCGATCTCCGCACCCGTTCCGAGCGCAACCGATACGTTCGCCTGCGCGAGGACCGGGGCGTCGTTTACGCCGTCGCCAACCATTGCCACGATCGCGCCGGTCTGCTGGAGCGCGGCGACATAAGCCAACTTCGCCGCAGGGTCGGCCTCCGGCCGGGCGGACGCGATACCGAGCGCGCGCGCGATGGCGCGAACGGGCCCTTCGGCATCACCGCTCAACAGATGAATGCGCTTGCCCATCGCTTCGAGGCTGCGCACCAAACCGGCGGCCCCTGGCTTCAGCGTATCGGCCAGCTCGAACTGCGCGAGCCACGCTCCTGGCGACGCGAGATAGACGACCGTTGACGCGGCGTGAGGCACCGGATCGGCGTCGCGGGAAACGTGCGCCAGTTCGGCGCAGAACGCGCGCGTTCCGAGCCGATACCGAACGCCGTCCACCTCGCCCTCGACGCCGCGCCCTGGATGGCTCGCGACGCGATCGGCCACACCCGCGGCAAGCCGCGACACCTCGGTGTAGCGGACGAGGGCCCGCGCAACCGGATGCTCGGAGGCGGTCTCGAGCGCGCGCGCGAGCGCTTCGCATTGCTCGAGCGGGCACGCGCCGAGCGCAGTCGCCGCTGCGACCCTCAACTCCCCGTGCGTGAGCGTGCCGGTCTTGTCGAAGATCACGTCGGTGGCGCGCGCGAGAGCCTCGATACTATGACCGCGTGTCACGATCACGCCGCGGCGCGCGAGTTCTCCGGTCGCAACCGTCAACGCGACGGGCGTGGCAAGCGAGAGCGCACACGGGCAGGTGACAACCAGGACCGACACCGCCACCCAGAGGGCGCGCTCGGGCGAGAGTACGAGCCACGCCGCGGCGGCCAGGGCGGCAAGGAGCAGCACGCCCAAAACGAAGCCGTGCGCGTAGCGGTCCGCGATCTCGACGAGCCGGTGGCGCTCGGTCATCGCCCGCTCGACCAGGCGCACAATCGCGGCGAGCACGGTGTCGGCACCGACGCGCTCGATGCGCACGACGAATGGCGCCGACACGCTCACCGCGCCGCCGATGACGCGGCTCCCGGAGCGCTTCGCGACCGGTCGACTCTCCCCGGTCAGGAGCGACTCGTTCATCGCGCCCTCGCCCTGCGCGACCGTGCCGTCGGCCGGCACGCGCTCTCCCGGCCGGACAAGGACAAAGTCCCCGCGCCGCAGCGCGCTTGCCGCGACCCGCTCGGTCTCGATCGGTCCTGGAAACTCGCGCAGCCGCTCCGCCTGCGCCGGTACGGGGCGCCCCAGATGAGCCAGCGCCGCCCCGGCGCGATGCCGCGCCTCGAGCTCCAGGAAGCGGCCGGCGAGCAGGATGAACACGAACATCGTCACCGAATCGAAGTACACCTCGCCGTCGCCCCGCAGGGTCGCCCATACGCTCGCGGCGAACGCCACCGCAATCCCGAGCGCGACGGGGACGTCCATGCCGGCACGGCGGACCCTGAGGTCACGCCAGGCACCGAAGAAGAACGGCTGCGCCGAGTAGGCCACGACGGGAACGGTGAGCAGGAGGCTGGCCCAGCGCATGAGCGCCTCGACGTCCAGTGGCATGCCGCCTTCGCCGCCAGCGATGTACACGGGCACCGCGTACATCATGACCTGCATCATGCCGAAGCCGGCGACGAAGAGGCGCCACAGCGCGTCGCGGCGCTCGCGCTGGTGGGCCGCGTCGGCGCGCATGCGATCGTAGGGGAACGCGCGGTAGCCGATGCGCGCGACGGCCGCGAGGATCTCGCTCAGTTGCAGCCGCGCCGGGTCCCACCTCACCTGGGCGCGGCGGGTCGCGTAATTGATCGACACGCCGGCGACACCGGGAAGCCGGCCGATCACCTGCTCGTTGAGCCAGACACAGGCGGAACAGCGCACGCCCTCGAGCAGCAAGGCTGCATCGCGACAGCCGTCGGCGCCGGCGACCACGAACGAAGCCTGGAAGACCGGGTCGTCGTACGCGGCGTGGTCGCTCGAGCCGGGCGCATCGGCCGGCGGGCGGCCCGGCGCCTCGTCGCGCAGCTGGTAGTACGCGTCGAGACCCGCACCGCTGATGGCAACTGCGACGGCCTCGCACCCTGCGCAGCAAAAGATTCGCGGCTCGCCCGCAATCCGGAGTGAGCGCGCCTCGGCCGCCGTGGCCGGCAAACCGCAGTGGAAGCAGGTCCGCGTGTCCGCGATTGCGGTCACGTGCGCACGGTGGGTGGCGGCGGTTGGCAGGATCGGGTCTCCTGGGACGGTCCGAGCAGGCGGTCCGCGCCGGACACCGTCCGGATCCTAGGAGTCACCGCGGACCTGCGTTTGACACAGGTCAATCAGCGCCACGATGTCAGCCCCATAGGCCCCTGAAAACGAAGGATTTTGCCGTGCGGCCTGGCGAATCGGCCGGGGGCTCAACCCCGGTTGCGCGGCATCCGAGCCCGCTTCGGGCAACTGTGACATTTTTCACAACACCTGCGGACCTGCTGGAACAGCGATGCACAGGCACTTGACGAATTGCACAATTTCCTGGAGGCGTGTTAAATACCTCACAGTCGGTCTTGCCCAGCACCAACGACAGAACAAACCCGCGGGCAGCGCTGAAGGCACTCGCCCACGCGCGGGCGAATTAGAAAACGAACTGCTGAGGAGCATAACCATGGACATGACGCTTCCAAGGGAGATTCACCGCGTATTTTCGGCTGCGGAGGAACAGCCGATCGACTGGCTGGGCGAGAAGCGGTTTTCTCAGTTCGACGTCGAGTTTGACGGCGAGCATCAGATCCTTTGGGCGCGAATGCGCGGGAGTCCGGTTCCGAACTTCAATCGCACGCTGCTCGCCGAAGCGCGCGACATCCAGCGCGCGATCGAGGCCTCGGGCGGCCGCTTGCGCGTGAACGGTGCCGAGTGCACGTTCCGCTACGTCGTGCTCGGCTCCAGCGTGCCCGGCGTGTTCAGCCTCGGTGGCGACCTCGGTCTGTTCATCCAGCTCATTCGCGACCGCGATCGCGCCGCGCTCGAACGCTACGGGCGCGAGTGCGTAGACGTCTGCTACCACAACGTCGCCCACTATAGCCTGCCGGTGACCACGATCTCGCTCGTGCAGGGCGAAGCCCTAGGCGGCGGGATGGAGTCCGCGCTCTCCAGCGAGGTGGTGATCGCGGAGCGAAGCGCGAAGTTCGGCCTGCCCGAGGTGCTCTTCGGCCTGTTCCCCGGGATGGGTGCCTACAACCTGATCGGCCGCCGGCTGGGTCGCAAGGTCGCCGAGGAGATGATCCTGTCCGGATCCACCTGGACGGGCGAGGAGCTCTACGCGAAAGGCCTCGTCGACGTGCTCGCCGACGACGGCCGGGGCGAGACCGCGCTCCACGACTTCGTGCGCCAGCACTCCCGCAAAGCCAACACCCATCGCGCGCTGCAGCGCATTCGCGACACGCACGAGCCGGTTCGCTACGAGGACCTGCTGTCGATCGTGAACATCTGGTGCGACGCGGCGATGGAGCTGACCGAGACGCAGCTCAAGCTGATGGAGCGCCTCGTCCGCGCGCAGGGCAAGCGCATGGCGCAGGTGGACGGCGCCACGCACCGCGCGGCCGCCTGACCGCCGTGCGTCACCCGGCGGCGCGCAGATGCTTGGCGACGTAGTCGTCGAGCGCCACGCGCGTCGCCGCGAAGCTCCGTTCGATTTCTTGCACTAGCTTCTCAGCGCTTACGGGAAGCTCTCGCGGCGCGACCTGCGAGACTTCCCGACATTTTCTGTAGAGCGCCTCCGCACCGAGGCTTCCCGCGCTCCCTTTGAGCGCATGCACCTGTTCGCGAAACCCCTTGTAGTCAGCCTCGCGCACGCTCGCGGACATCGCCGTGACCAGCTTCTCGCCGTCGGTCACGAACCCTGCCACCAGATCCGCGACGAACCCGCTGCGCCCAATTCCCTCCAGCTCCCTCAGCTTTTCGAGGTCGACGAGGTCTGGTGCCGCATCGATGACCTCGGACGCACTCGGCAGCTCTGGGGTCAGCATCGCGCGGCGTCCGACCGCACGCTGCTCCAGGCACAGCGTTGCGACCGCGGCAAGAAGTCGCTTCGGCTCGATCGGCTTCGTAAGGAACGCATCGAAACCGGCGGCGCCGCACTCCTCCATCGCCTCCCTGGTCGCGTTGGCGGTAAACATGATGAACGGCGTCCGCTCGCCCTGCGGTTCCATCATGCGGAAGAGCTTCAGCGCCTCGAGACCGCCCATCACCGGCATGTGCCAGTCAACGATCACGCAATCGAACCGGCCGTGCTCGAGCGCATCGAGCACCTGCTCGCCGTTATCGACCACAGTAACCTCGTGTCCCGCGCCCTCCAGCACCTTCTGGACCACGAGCCGGTTGGTCGGGTTGTCCTCGGCCACCAGGACAGTGCGCCCGGAGGGGCGCCGCCCGCGCGCGCCAGCGCTGATTGGAATGACCGTCTCGGGAAGCGGTAGGTCTTCCTTCGCCACCGCGCTGTGCACGATGTTGAAGAGCCGGCCCTTGTCGATCGGCGCATCCAGGAAGCTCGCGTAGCCGGCCTTGAGCAGGGCGTCGCGCGCGCGCCCGCTCACGCCCGGGTTGATCAGGATAAGCATCGGCGGACGGAGCGCGAATTCCGCGCGCACCGTGGCCGCCAGCTGGATGGGATCCATCCGCAGAGCGCGCGCATCGATCAGCGCCAGATGGAACGCGCGGTTTTGCCGGGTTGCCGCGGCCAGTGCGCGGATCAACTCCGGCGCTCCCGCCGAGACTTCCACCGTCGCACCCCATCCGGCCAGACTGGCCGTAAGCCCGGCGACCTCGGCCGGCTCGGCAACCAGGAGGTTCACACGCAATCCCGGCAGGTTGGGCTGTGCGTCGGTCGCGGCCGCGGCAAGCGCGAACGGCAGCTCGAACCAGAAGCACGACCCTTTACCCGGTTCGCTGCTCACGCCGATCTCGCCGCGCATGAGTTCCACGAGCTGCTTGGAGATCGCGGTGCCGAGGCCCGAGCCGCCATACACGCGCGTAATGGACTGGTCGGCCTGGTAGAAGCGTTCGAAGATCCTCGGGAGAGCCTCCGGCGCGATACCGATACCGGTGTCCTCGACCTCGAAGCGCATCTGTGCGTTACCGCCGCTGCCGGCGTGCGCCGATACCCGCACGGAAACCGACCCGCTCTCGGTGAACTTGAGGGCGTTGCTCGCGAGATTGACGAGGACTTGCCGGACGTACACGGGGCTGCCGACGAGCCGATAGGGCACGTCCGCGGCGACGCTCAAATTGAGCAAGAGCTTCTTGCGATCGGCCTCGATCTGCAGGGTGCGCAGCGTCGTATGCAGCAGCTTGTGCAGGTCGAACTCGACGTGCTCGAGCTGCAGCCGTCCGGACTCGATCCGGGAGATGTCCAGGATGTTGCTGACGAGCGACAGCATCAGCTGCGCGGATCCCTGGGAGCTGTGCAACAGCTCGCGCTGCTCCGGGCTGAGCGGCGTCGCGAACAGCAGCTCGTTGATGCCGATGACGCCGTTCAGCGGCGTTCGCATCTCGTGCGACATCGTCGAAAGGAAGCGCGTCTTCTCGACGTTCGCCGCCTCCGCGGCTTCGCGCGCCCGCTGGATCCGCGTGAGCAGCGTGGAGACGTAGAGCGGGAGGATCACCATCGCGAACATCAAGCCGAGGCCCAACGCCACCTGATCGTGCCAGTAGGGATTCAATAGGAGGACGGTGCCGAAGCCGGCGATCGCCAGCGCCTGCGATGCGAAAAGGTAGAAGCGTCCGTACCTGAAGCCGTTGCCGAAGGTGACGAACAGGAAGACGCCAAAGAGCGGCGCCCCGAGGTCCGTCGTCAGGTACATGCAAGTCGCGATCGCGACGTTGTCGCCGATCATCCCGATCACGCGCCGTCGCGGGCACGCCTCGGGCCGGCGGCAAATCTCGATCAGGAGTCCGACTGCGACGGCGAGATACAGGCCGAACAGGATGTAGAGCACCGAGTCGCGCGTTGACTCGTACCCGGTCCAGTCGGTAATGGTGAGATAGCCGACGATGACCGTGACGAGCGCGAGGCGGACGATGGCCTGCTCATGCTCGCTATCGGGCCGGCTCTGCAACCGCGCCCGCATTGCGCCAACGTAGTCTCTTAGTCCGCCGCTCATCCGGGGTCGACGACGTGCTGCACGGGACCGGTGTCCTTGAGCTCCTCCTGGATCGCAAGGGCCTCTTCGCGAACCCGCAGAAAAGCGTCCACCAGCATCGGGTCGAAGTGCGCACCTTTGTGCGTCTGGAGGTACTTGAGCGCCTCCTCCGACAGCCACGCGGCCTTGTACGGGCGTCGCGAAGTGAGCGCGTCATACACGTCGGCGACCGCGACGATACGGGCAGGCAGCGGGATATGGTCGCCCACAAGCCCATAGGGATACCCGGTTCCGTCGAACTTCTCGTGGTGGCCGAGCGCGATCAGCGCGCCCATCCGCAGGTACTTGGACGGGCTGTCCTTCAGGATTTCGTAGCCGATCACCGGGTGCCGCTGCATCACTCGCTGCTCGGTCTCAGTAAGCTTGTCGGCCTTCAGCAGGATGTGGTCCGGAAGGCCAATCTTTCCGATGTCGTGGAGCGGTGCGGCAAGCTCGATCGTCTCCGACTCCTGAGCGTCGAGTCCGATCGCCTCGGCGATCAGGCGGGAATAACGGGCCATGCGGATCACGTGGTTACCGGTCTCCTCATCGCGAAACTCGCCTGCCTTCGCCAGCCGGAACAGTGTCTCCTTCTCGCGACTGCGCACTTCCTGGGTCGCATCCTGGACCATTCCCTCGAGAAGCCGGCCTTTGTCCTCCAGCGCAAGCTGTTGCCGGCGCAGCGTCAGGAGGTTGCGGCACCGCGCGAGACACTCGCGCGTGTCGATCGGCTTGGTCAGGAAGTCGGTGATTCCTGCGTCGAGCGCCGCGTATCGGACTTTCCGGTCGTCGTGGACGGTGACCATGACGATCGGCACGTGCGAGTACTCCGGCAGCAGGCGGAGACGACGGACGAACTCGATCCCGTCGATCTCCGGCATCTGATAATCGACCAAGACCAGATCCGCGGGATGCGTCGTGGCCCACCGGACCGCGTCGACCGGGCTCTCGAAAGGCTGGACGGCGATGCTGGTGTCGATGCTCTGGACCACCTCCTCGAGGATGGCCCTGCCGGTGGATTGGTCGTCGACCACCAGCACGGTGTTCTTGATTGCCGGGACGGCCCGGATCCGGGGACGGGACATTGGCTCGCAACCGCCAGTGTTGTTTTCGTAATCTGATGAGCGTAGCGCGGTCGCCTCGCCAAGTCTAGGCATGAGATGACCTAAGTCCGTGTTCGGCTGGAAAAATACGCAATCTCGAAGGCGCACCGGGCGTTTGGCACCCGTACGCTCGACGTCCTGGGTTCAGGGGAGCGCCGCCGCAGGTCTTGCGCTAGGGCTGTGCTTCCTGCGGAGCGCGCCGGACAAACCAATAAACCTTCGGCAGGAGGGCTTGGGCCGTTCCGATTTGGGCTCCAGGCGGGCTGCCGCACGATCACGGCCAGCGGGTTGCCCGTTGCTCCAAAGCAAAAACCCCCGGCCGCGTACGCAACCGGGGGTCTGCTTTGGGGTCCTGACGATGACCTACTTTCGCGCGATATACCTCGCACTATCATCGGCGCACCACCGTTTCACGGTCCTGTTCGGGATGGGAAGGCGTGGTTCCAGCGCGCTGTGATCGTCAGGAATTCTGTTGTGGGGCCCGAGGCGCGGCACGCAGCCGGCGCGATCGTGCACCCGACGATCTGAAAGAAGTGTGAGGTTGCGATTGCTAAGCGCTGCCCCACGCGGAGCTCTCCGCTTGGGGTTATAGGATCAAGCCGCACGGTCAATTAGTACTCGTTAGCTCAAGGCATTACTGCCCTTCCACACCGAGCCTATCAACGTCATGGTCTTTGACGAACCTTTAGAGAGATCAAGTCTCCGGGAAGTCTCATCTTGAGGCAAGTTTCCCGCTTAGATGCTTTCAGCGGTTATCTCTTCCGTATTTAGCTACCCGGCGATGCGACTGGCGTCACAACCGGTACACCAGGGATACGTCCACTCCGGTCCTCTCGTACTAGGAGCAGCCCCCCTCAAACTTCCAACGCCCACGGCAGATAGGGACCAAACTGTCTCACGACGTTTTAAACCCAGCTCACGTACCACTTTAAATGGCGAACAGCCATACCCTTGGGACCGGCTACAGCCCCAGGATGTGATGAGCCGACATCGAGGTGCCAAACTCCCCCGTCGATGTGAACTCTTGGGAGGAATCAGCCTGTTATCCCCAGCGTACCTTTTATCCGTTGAGCGATGGCCCTTCCATTCAGAACCACCGGATCACTATGTCCTGCTTTCGCACCTGCTCGACTTGTCAGTCTCGCAGTCAAGCACGCTTATGCCATTGCACTATCAGTACGATGTCCGACCGTACCTAGCGTACCTTCGAGCTCCTCCGTTACTCTTTGGGAGGAGACCGCCCCAGTCAAACTGCCTACCATACACGGTCCCCACCCCCGATCAGGGGGCTAGGTTAGAACCGCAAACAAACCAGGCTGGTATTTCAAGGTTGGCTCCACGAGAGCTAGCGCCCCCGCTTCAAAGCCTCCCAGCTATCCTACACAGATTGGTTCACAGTCCAATGTAAAGCTACAGTAAAGGTGCATGGGGTCTTTCCGTCTAGCCGCGGGTAGATTGCATCATCACAAACATTTCAACTTCGCTGAGTCTCAGGAGGAGACAGCGTGGCCATCGTTACGCCATTCGTGCAGGTCGGAACTTACCCGACAAGGAATTTCGCTACCTTAGGACCGTTATAGTTACGGCCGCCGTTTACCGGGGCTTCGATCAAGAGCTTGCACCCCATCACTTAACCTTCCGGCACCGGGCAGGCGTCACACCCTATACGTCCACTCATCGTGTTTGCAGAGTGCTGTGTTTTTATTAAACAGTCGCAGCCACCTATTCTTTGCAACCGCATTGGGCTCCCGTTGTACACCTTCACCTACTAGCGGCACACCTTCTTCCGAAGTTACGGTGTCAATTTGCCGAGTTCCTTCTCCTGAGTTCTCTCAAGCGCCTGAGAATATTCATCTCGCCCACCTGTGTCGGTTTGCGGTACGGTCATCATCTGACTGAAGCTTAGAGGATTTTCCTGGAAGCGGGGTATCTGCAACTTCGCGGGGTAAACCCCACTCGTCATCACGCCTCAGCTAGACCCCCCGGATTTGCCTAAGGAGCCACGCCTACACGCTTAAACCAGGACATCCAACACCCGGCTTGCATAACCTTCTCCGTCTCCCCATCGCATCAGATAACGGTACAGGAATATTAACCTGTTTCCCATCGACTACGCATTTCTGCCTCGCCTTAGGAGCCGACTCACCCTGCGTCGATGAACGTTGCGCAGGAAACCTTGGGCTTACGGCGAGCGGGCCTTTCACCCGCTTTATCGCTACTCATGTCAGCATTCGCACTTCCCATACCTCCAGCACACCTCTCGGTGCACCTTCACAGGCCTACGGAACGCTCTCCTACCGCGCGTGCTTGCGCACGCACCCCCAGCTTCGGTTCACGGTTTGAGCCCCGTTACATCTTCCGCGCAGGACGACTCGATCAGTGAGCTATTACGCTTTCTTTAAAGGGTGGCTGCTTCTAAGCCAACCTCCTGACTGTTTTCGCCTTCCCACTTCGTTTCCCACTTAACCTGCATTGGGGACCTTAGCTGGTGGTCCGGGTTGTTTCCCTCTCGACTCCGGACGTTAGCACCCGGTGCACTGTCTCCCACGCTCACACTTGCCAGTATTCGGAGTTTGCAATGGTTTGGTAAGTCGCCATGACCCCCTAGCCATAACAGTGCTCTACCCCCAGCAGTAATACGTGAGGCACTACCTAAATAGTTTTCGGAGAGAACCAGCTATTTCCAGATTTGTTTAGCCTTTCACCCCTACCCACAGCTCATCCCCTAATTTTTCAACATTAGTGGGTTCGGTCCTCCAGTCCGTGTTACCGCACCTTCATCCTGGCCATGAGTAGATCATCTGGTTTCGGGTCTACACCCAGCGACTGAATCGCCCTATTCGGACTCGCTTTCGCTGCGCCTGCGCTATTTGGTTAAGCTCGCTACTGAATGTAAGTCGCTGACCCATTATACAAAAGGTACGCCGTCACCCTTGCGGGCTCCGACTTTTTGTATGCATGCGGTTTCAGGATCTATTTCACTCCCCTTCCGGGGTTCTTTTCGCCTTTCCCTCACGGTACTGGTTCACTATCGGTCGATCACGAGTATTTAGCCTTGGAGGATGGTCCCCCCATCTTCAGACAGGATTTCACGTGTCCCGCCCTACTTGTCGCAGGCCTAGTTCCACACCACGTTTTCGCGTACGGGGCTATCACCCTCTATGGCCGGACTTTCCAGACCGCTTCGCTAACAATGAGGCTAAAACCTGCTGGCTACTCCGATTTCGCTCGCCACTACTGTCGGAATCTCGGTTGATTTCTGTTCCTCCGGTTACTGAGATGTTTCAGTTCACCGGGTTCGCTTCACTCACCCTATGTATTCAGGAGAGGATGACCCTTGCGGGCCGGGTTTCCCCATTCGGACATTCCGGATCAAAGCCTGTTTGCTAGCTCCCCGGAGCTTTTCGCAAGCTACTACGTCCTTCATCGCCTGTGATCGCCAAGGCATCCACCACATGCACTTATTCGCTTGACCCTATAACCTTAAGCGCCTCGAGCTCGGCGCCCGAAGCGGCAGTTACAGGAATTCGTGCTTGTGCTTCGACACCACCCGTCCTCAGACGGAACGAGAGTCGTTGATACAATCACAACCCGTGTGATCGCATCTTGGGCGATGCGACACACATTCACACTTCTCTCCAGATTGTTAAAGAAGCGAACAGCCATGACTCGCCGGTAAAAGCCAGAGCCACTGGAGGCCGATTGGACGCGGCTGTCTCTCTGGCTTGATCCCTCTGACTCCAGGCGAAGCTGGTGGAGGTGAACGGGATCGAACCGATGACCTCCTGCTTGCAAAGCAGGCGCTCTCCCAACTGAGCTACACCCCCGGCCGACTCTCCACGGCGCGCTCCGCATGATCTGGTGGGTCTGGATGGATTCGAACCATCGACCCCCGCCTTATCAAGACGGTGCTCTAACCAACTGAGCTACAGACCCGGCTTCAGGATGCCCGGATCAGCGGCAGTCGACCGATTGCCAGTGCCGGCCGGTACCACGCAGCGCATAGGTCCTGAAGCCTCAGCGTTCCATCGACCTGCCTTCAAACAACCGATAGGTGTGGGCACTGGCAAGACGCAGCTTTCTCTAGAAAGGAGGTGATCCAGCCGCACCTTCCGATACGGCTACCTTGTTACGACTTCACCCCAGTCATGAATCTCACCGTGGTAACCGCCCCCCTTGCGGTTAGGCTAGCTGCTTCTGGTGAAACCCACTCCCATGGTGTGACGGGCGGTGTGTACAAGGCCCGGGAACGTATTCACCGCGACATGCTGATCCGCGATTACTAGCGATTCCGACTTCACGGAGTCGAGTTGCAGACTCCGATCCGGACTACGACGGACTTTCTGGGATTGGCTCCCCCTCGCGGGTTGGCAACCCTCTGTATGCGCCATTGTATGACGTGTGAAGCCCTACCCATAAGGGCCATGAGGACTTGACGTCATCCCCACCTTCCTCCGGTTTGTCACCGGCAGTCCCATTAGAGTGCCCAACTAAATGTAGCAACTAATGGCAAGGGTTGCGCTCGTTGCGGGACTTAACCCAACATCTCACGACACGAGCTGACGACAGCCATGCAGCACCTGTGTCCCGGTTCCCTTTCGGGCACACCCAACTTCTCATCGGGCTTCCGGGCATGTCAAGGGTAGGTAAGGTTTTTCGCGTTGCATCGAATTAATCCACATCATCCACCGCTTGTGCGGGCCCCCGTCAATTCCTTTGAGTTTTAATCTTGCGACCGTACTCCCCAGGCGGTCAACTTCACGCGTTAGCTTCGTTACTAAGGAATTGCTTCCCCGACAACTAGTTGACATAGTTTAGGGCGTGGACTACCAGGGTATCTAATCCTGTTTGCTCCCCACGCTTTCGTGCATGAGCGTCAGTATCGGCCCAGGGGGCTGCCTTCGCCATCGGTGTTCCTCCACATATCTACGCATTTCACTGCTACACGTGGAATTCCACCCCCCTCTGCCGTACTCTAGCTCCGTAGTTTCAAACGCAGTTCCCAGGTTAAGCCCGGGGATTTCACATCTGACTTGCGAACCGCCTGCGCACGCTTTACGCCCAGTAATTCCGATTAACGCTCGCACCCTACGTATTACCGCGGCTGCTGGCACGTAGTTAGCCGGTGCTTCTTCTTCCGGTACCGTCATCCACGCACGTTATTCACGTACGCGATTTCGTTCCGGCCGAAAGAGCTTTACAACCCGAAGGCCTTCTTCACTCACGCGGCATGGCTGGATCAGGGTTGCCCCCATTGTCCAAAATTCCCCACTGCTGCCTCCCGTAGGAGTCTGGGCCGTGTCTCAGTCCCAGTGTGGCTGGTCGTTCTCTCAAACCAGCTACGGATCGTAGCCTTGGTGGGCTCTTACCCCGCCAACTAGCTAATCCGACATCGGCCGCTCCATGAGCGTGAGGCCTTGCGGTCCCCCGCTTTCTCCCGTAGGACGTATGCGGTATTAGCCTCGATTTCTCGAGGTTGTCCCCCACTACTGGGTACGTTCCGATGTATTACTCACCCGTTCGCCACTCTACTCGCAGGGTTGCCCCCACTTTCGCGTTCGACTTGCATGTGTAAGGCATGCCGCCAGCGTTCAATCTGAGCCAGGATCAAACTCTTCAGTTCAATCCTGTTTAATCGCCTAATGCGATTGTCCGACGCGCGTGGCCCGAAGGCACCGCATGCCGGATGCGCTCACTCAAAGTCATTCCGGAGGTCTCGCGACCTAGCGAGACGTCCATCTTGACTATTGGTGTGAGCGCGGGTCGTTTGTCGAGCGATTCCGGACCGCCCGCAAAGCTGCGAACGTCCCGGACGCCCCACCAGCGCCCACACCTATCGGCTGTTCAGTTTGTTAAAGAGCGATGACGGAAGACTTGGTTGCGGGGATAGGATTTGAACCTCTGACCTTCGGGTTATGAGCCCGACGAGCTGCCAGACTGCTCCACCCCGCGTCCGTCGAGACAAAGATTATGGCAGGCACGCACACGCCCGTCAATACTTGCGTAGGTTTTCGCGTGAGACCACGGCGGCAGGGCTCTTCCGGCGCACACTTCTGACCCAGATCAGACCCCGGGGGTGATCGCGCGGGGTAACATCCGCGCCGTCAACCGGTACTTCGACGGAGGCGCGTAGTGTCGCGAACGAGAGAGTTGGACATCGTGCGCAGGACGGTTCTTGCGAAAGAGCTCTCCGAGTCGGAGTCCGAGATCCTGTCGGGACTGGTCAAGCTCCGGACGCTGCAGGATGGCGAGATTATCTGCGACGAAGGTGAGTCGGACAACAAGCTGCACGTAGTGGTGAGCGGTGCGATAAACGTGTCCAGGCGTGTCCCGGGCGGAACGGACTGGACCACGCTCTACACGCTCACTGCCAACGACCTGGTCGGGGAGCTTTCGTTCATCGACGAGACCCCGCACTATTCGGCCCTCCGCGCTGCCGGGCCGACCGAGATCCTCAGTCTCGACCGGCGCGACCTGGAAAGCTTGCTCGACAAGCATCCCTGGCTCGTCTATCGGGTCATGCGCGCCATCATGCGGACGGTTCACTCACTCATGCGCCGAATGGGCCTCCAGGCGATCGAGATGCAGAACTACATCTACAAACAGCACGGCAAGTATTGAGCGCCGCGCCGTTCTGACGCGCGCTCTCCTACACGCGCTCGGTCTCCCCCGCACGGGGCTGCCACACCATCAGGCGGCGCTCGACGAGCCCCACGACCCCGTCCAGAACCAGCGCGAATGCCGTGAGGAGCAGGATCCCGGCGAACACGGTGTTGATGTCGAACACGCCCTCCGCCTGCAGGATCAAATAGCCGACCCCGGACGCCGAGCCGAGGTACTCGCCTACGACGGCCCCCACGAAGGCCAGCCCCACGGAATTGTGGAGGCTCGCGAACACCCAGCTCATCGCGCTCGGCAGGTACACATGCCGCAGGAGCTGCCGCGGGCTCGCACCCAGCATCCGTGCGTTCGCGAGAACGTTGGGGCTCACCTCGCGAACCCCCTGGTACACGTTGAAAAAGACGATGAAAAACACCAGGGTCACGCCCAACGCGACCTTCGAGGCGATGCCGAGGCCGAACCACACGGCGAAGATCGGCGCAAGAATGATCCGCGGCATCGCGTTGAAGCCCTTGATGTAAGGGTCGAGAATGGCCGAGGTGGTCGGCGACAGGGCGAGCCACAGCCCAATGATCACGCCGAAGACGGTCCCGATGACGAACGCGAGCATCGTCTCGACCAGCGTGACCCACAGATGCGTCCAGATCTCACCCGTCGCGAACCAGTTCCATAGGCGCGACAGGACCTTGAGCGGCTCGCCGAAGAAGAACGCCGCCTTGTTGGCGTCGTCAAAGTAGATGGGCGGCAACAGCGTCGGGCTCGTCAGCACGTGCCACGCCACGAACACCAGCACAAGCAGGAGCACCTGATACGCGCGCAGCGTTTTCGGTCCGGGCGCGACCGACGCCCAGAGCCCGCTATTGCCGCTGCTGCCTGGCATAACCCTTGAGCACCTCTTCCTTCATCGCGTGCCAGATCTGCGCGTGGATCTCGATAAAGCGCGGGGTCAGGCGGATCTCCGCGACATCGCGCGGACGCGGCAGATCGATCGCGAACTCGCCGATCGGATGCGTCTCCGGTCCGGCGGAGAGCACCACCACCCGGTCGGAGAGCGCAATCGCCTCCTCGAGATCGTGC
This sequence comes from uncultured beta proteobacterium, assembly GCA_963747775.1. Lineage (GTDB taxonomy): Bacteria > Pseudomonadota > Gammaproteobacteria > Burkholderiales > SG8-39 > JAGVSZ01. Next base: position 563,011 of record CAVVGT010000003.1, on the reverse strand, counting down.
GTGATGAATACGACTGACTTCCGATCGGCGGACCACAGGTCGAGGAGCTCATTCTCCATCAGCTGACGCGTCTGAACGTCGAGCGCCGAAAATGGCTCGTCCATGAGAAGGATCTGCGGATTGAGGACGAGCGTCTGCGCGAGCGACACTCGCTTCCGCATTCCCCCCGAGAGCTGGTGGGGGTACCGGTCGCCGAAGCTGCCGAGGCCCACGCGGCGCAGCCAGTCTTCGCCGGTCGCCGCGGCCTCGTCACGGGAGATGCCCCGGAACTGGAGGCCGGCGGTCACGTTCGCCAGCGCGTTGCGCCAGGGCATGAGCGCATCGGACTGAAAGAGGTAGCCGGCGTGCCGGTTCACCCCGACCAGCCGCTCGCCCGAGACCTCGACCGTGCCCGCAGACGGCTCCAACAGTCCGGCGGCGACATTCAGGAGCGTGGACTTGCCGCAACCGGTGGGGCCGACGACCGACACAAACTCGCCCCCTGCGACGCTCAGCGTCGTGTCCCGGACCGCGGTGTAGCGCTGCGCAGGGTTGTCGCGCGCGACGAACGTGCAGGTAATCCGTTCGAGGGTTAGAGCCGGCACGACTGCCATCAGTATCCCGCCGCCTCCCTCCTTGGGGCGATAGAACCGTGACTACCCTGCGGTCACTTGTACTTCGCGTTCGCCTTCTTGACGAACTCGTTGGTATACGTTTCGGACAGCCTTATCTCGGCCGGGTTGATCTTCGGGTTGTAACCTGCGAGCACCTTCAGGGTCGCCTTCGCCCCCGCGTCGGAGATCATTCCGTCCTTCGAGAACGCATCCTTCACCTTGTCGTACGCGAACAGGTAGAGCGCGCGGTCGCCGAGGACGTACGCCTCGGGCACCGCCTTGACGACGTCGGTCGCGCTCGCGTTCGCAACCCACTTGTCCGCCCGCACGATCGCATTGGTGAGCGCCTGGACGGTCCGCGGGTTCTCCTTCACGAATTTCGTCGGCGCATAGAGCGATGCCGCCGGCAGTTCCCCGCCGAACGTCTGTTCCGTGCCCTTCACGGTCCGCCAGTCCGCGATGATCTTGATCGCACCGTCCTGCTCGAGCTTCGTCATCATCGGATCGACGTTCGAGAGTACGTCGATCTGCCCGCTCTTCATCGCAGCGATCGCCTGTGCCCCCAGCCCGACGCCGATGACCGAGACGTCGCCCGGCTTGAGCCCGTCGCGCGAGATGAAGTAGTTGAACAGGATGTTCGTGCTCGAACCCGGCGCCGACACGCCCACCTTCAGCCCTTTAAGGTCTTTCGGCGATTTGTAGCTCGCGGCCCGGCTGGCCGCGATGCCGACGGCCATCTGCGGCAGGCGACCCATCTGCACGAAGGCGACCATCGACTGCTTCTGGGCCTGCATGTTGATGGTGTGCTCATAGGCGCCCGACACCACATCCGCGCTCCCGCCCACGACCGCACGCAGCGACTGGGAGCCGCCCGCGAAGTCGCTGATCTTGACCTCGAGGCCCTCGTCCCTGAAGTAACCGAGTTGCTCGGCGATCGTCAACGGAAGGTAATAGAGCGCGGCTTTGCCCCCAACCGCGATGTGAACGTCCTTTTTCTCCGGCGCCTGCGCCGACACGGCGGTCGACGCGAGCAAGAGCAGCGGAACGAGCGCAAATCTGAACGACCACATCACGATCCTCCTCTGGGAACCAAGGTGTGCCCGGGCGACCCGGACCGCGGCGATGCTCACATAGGGTGATGGGGCTGTCAACGAACCTCTGCTTCGCGTTCAAATGACGCCGCACGCGCGCAGCACGGCGACGTCGGCCGGCGAATAGCCGAGCCGCGCGAGGATCTCGTCGGTGTGCTCTCCGAGCTTCGGCCCGACCCATCCGATCTCGCCGGGGGTCTCGCTCAGCTTCGGCACCACGCCCGGCACGCGCAGCGACGCGCCGTCGGGCAGCGTGACCTGCCGGATCATCTCGCGCGCGAGGTACTGCGGATCGCGCACGATGTCGGCGGCGCTGTAGATCTTCCCGTTCGGGACTTGCGCCTCGTTGAGCTGGCGCACGCAGTCGTCCGCGTCGTGGCACGCCGTCCACGCCCCGATCACGCGGTCGAGCTCCTCCGCCCGCTGCGCCCGGCCTGCGTTGTCGGCGAGCGCGGGGTCGTCGGCCAGGTCGGCACGGCCGATCAGCGCCATGAGCCGCTTGAAGATGCTGTCGCCGTTCGCGCCGATGACCACATGCTGCGCGTCGCGGCTCAAGTACGTATTCGAGGGGACGATCCCGGTGAGGTTGCTGCCCGTGCGCTCGCGCACCACCCCGAACTTGTCGTACTCGGGAAGCGTGCTTTCGAGCATGTTGAAGACGGCCTCGTAGAGCGCGACGTCGACAACCTGCCCTTTGCCGCCGCGGACGTTGCGGTGATGCAGGGCCATCATCGCGCCGATGACCCCGTGCAGCGAGGCGATCGCATCCCCGATGGAAAGGTTCGACCGCACCGGCGGCCGATCCGGGAACCCGGTGATGTAGCGCAGACCGCCCATCGATTCGCCGATCGCGCCGAACCCCGCCTGGTCGCGCATCGGGCCGGTCTGCCCAAACCCGGAGAGCCGCAGCATCACCAGGCCAGGATTGTCCGCCGCAAGGCGCTCGTACCCGAGGTCCCACTTTTCCATGGTGCCGGGCCGGAAGTTCTCGATCAGGACGTCGGTCTCGCGGGCAAGCTTGCGGACGATCTCTTGCCCCTCCTGCGTGCGCAGGTTCGCCGTCAAGGATTTCTTGTTGCGGCCCTGCACATACCACCAGAGGGACGTGCCGTTGTGGAGCTTCCGCCACTGCCGCAGCGGGTCCCCGCCGTCGGGCGGCTCGACCTTGATCACCTCGGCGCCGAACTCGGCGAAGAACTTGCCCGCAAACGGGCCGGCGATGAGCTGGCCCAGTTCGAGGACCTTGACCCCTTCGAGCGGCCTGTGCCCCGTCACGCCGGCCTCCGCTCGTAGAAAGCTTGGGCAAGCGTCCCCGCATCCACGTACTCGAGCTCCCCGCCGACCGGGATCCCGCGCGCGATCCGGGTGAGCTTCAGGCCACGATCTCGGAGCATCTCGCCGATGTAGTGCGCGGTCGCCTCCCCCTCGTTGGTGAAATTGGTCGCCAACACCACTTCCTTTACCGCGCCGTCGGTGGCGCGCGCGAGCAGCCGATCGAGGCCGATGTCGCGTGGCCCGACGCCGTCGAGCGGCGACAGCCGACCCATCAGCACGAAGTACAAGCCTCGATAGGCCATGGTCTGCTCCATCGTGGCCAAGTCCGCTGGCGTCTCGACGACGCAGAGGAATGCGGGATCGCGCTTCGGCGATGCGCAGACCGCGCATAGGTCGTCTTCGGTGAAGGTGTTGCAGCGCACGCAGCGACGCACGCTGGTCAGCACACGCGCGAGCGCCGCACTTAGACGCTGCGCGCCGGCCGGGTCGTATTGAAGGAGATGGAACGCCATCCGCTGCGCCGACTTCGGTCCGACGCCCGGCAGGCAGCGCAGCGCGTCGATCAGCTCGTCGACTGCGTTGACCGGTTTCACCGCCGCTCTAGAACAGCTTCATGCCAGGCGGCAGCGGGAGCCCGGCAGTGACGCTGGCCATCTTCTCCTGGACCGTGGTCTCGACGCGGCGGACCGCGTCGTTCACCGCGGCGGCAACGAGATCCTCGAGCATCTCCTTGTCGTCGGCGAGGAGCGACGGGTCGATCGCGATCCGCTTGACGTCGTGCCGGCAGGTCATCACGACCTTCACCATCCCGGCGCCGGACTGCCCCTCGACCTCGATCGCCGCAAGCTGCTCCTGCATCTTGCGCATGTTGTCCTGCATCTGCTGCGCCTGTTTCATCAGGCCCGCGAGCTGTCCTTTGTTCATCATGACCGCAGAGCCTTTCCGACGGGTTGAATCGATTCGATGGTCGCATCGAAGCTCGCGACGAGCTCCCGCACGAACGGGTCCGCGCCCATCGCCTGGCTCGCTTCGTCCTGACGGGCGCGGCGCTCACCCTCGGCCAGCGCCGCGACGGTCAGCCCCGCGACTGCGCCGACCGTGACGGCCAGGTCGACGGGTCGGCCGAGATGCTCACGCAGCGCGGCCTTGAGCCGCTCGACGTACGACTTGTCCGTGAGCGCACGCGATTCCTGCGGGACGGCGAGCTCGAAGCGCGTGCCATTCCAGGCCGTCAGCTCGCTGCGCTCGGCGAGCTGCTTCGCCGCGCCGACAATCTTGAGCGCGCGCGCCAGAGCCGGCCAATCGCCGTCGAAAGGCGCGGGCGTGCCTTGGGATCGTGGCGCGGTACTGCCCTTCCTCTCCGCGCCCGCCGCCGTTGCGGGCCGTACGCGCGCGCCCGCCTCGCCGTCGGGCGCGAACGCGAGCATCCGCATCAGCGTCATCGAGAAGCCCGCGTACTCGTCGGGCGCGAGCGGAAGATCCCGGCGACCATGGAGCGCAATCTGGTAGTAGAGCTGCGTATCCTCGGGGTCGATCGAGCGCGACAGCACCACGACCCGCTCGCGCTCGGGGAAGTCCTCCGGCAGCGCGTCCGCGGAAGCCTGCGCAAGGGCTACCCGATGCAGCAGCCGCCCCAATTCGCCGAGCGCGCCATCGAACGAGAGGCTGCGCGCTTCCATGGCGTCGGCGACCGCGAGCGCACGGCTCGCGTCGCCCGAAGCGACCGCTTCGAGCACGTCGAAGAGATGTCCTGTGTCAACCGTGCCCAGCATGCCGCGGACCGCTTCTTCGGTGACATTGCCGCCCGCGTAGGCGATCGCCTGATCGAGAAGGCTGAGCGCATCGCGCATGCTCCCGCGCGCGGCGTGGGCGATCAGGCCCAGCGCCTGACTCTCCGCGGGAATGTTCTCCGCGCCGAGGACCCGCTCGAGATGCGACGCGATCGCGCCCGCCGGCATGTTCTTGAGATTGAACTGCAGGCAGCGCGACAGCACGGTGACCGGGATCTTCTGCGGATCCGTGGTCGCCAGGATGAACTTGATGTGCTCCGGCGGCTCCTCGAGCGTCTTCAGCATCGCATTGAACGACGAGCTCGAGAGCATGTGCACTTCGTCGATCACATACACCTTGAACCGCCCGCGTGACGGTGCATACACCGCGTTGTCGAGCAGCTGGCGCATCTCGTCGACCTTGGTGCTGGTCGCGGCGTCCACCTCAATCAGGTCGATGAAGCGCCCGGCGTCGATCTCCAGGCAGCTCGAACACTTCCCGCACGGCGTCGCGGTGATCCCCGTCTCGCAGTTGAGCGCCTTGGCGAGGATCCGCGCGAGCGTCGTCTTGCCCACGCCGCGAGTGCCGGTGAATAGATACGCGTGGTGCAGCCGCTGCTGCTCGAGCGCATTCGTAAGCGCACGTACAACGTGCTCTTGGCCGACGAGCGTCGCGAACGAGCGGGGACGCCACTTGCGGGCGAGCACCTGGTACGTCATGACTGCGATTTTATCCCGGGGGATCGGCGCCGGTGGGGATCTTGCCCCTCCCCCGGATCGGGAGAGGGGCCGGTCGCACGCGCGGCATGGGGTGGCGAGCCTTGCCCCCGGCACTTGCAGTGAGTAGCTGTGGCTGCTTCCTTCCGGACCTGACCAGGTTCACCACGCTGCAATGCGGGGAGGCCCGCCATTGGCGGGGGGCGGTCGCGCACCCGAGAAACGCCCCGGTGCCCGACCGCGAATTCACGCGCCTGAGGATAGCACGCGCAAGCCGCTCGGCTTCTTCACCTTGTCCGGCAGGACGCGACCTTTCAGGGCCCGTTTTGAGACGTAGTGCCCGAAGTCCTTTCCGGCGACCTCGACGGTGTTCTCGCGTCCGCGCCCGAAGCCGGTCACCTCGACCGCCTTGTCGCGGGTCACCGCGACCGCAACCAGCGTCTCGCCCTTGTCGAGCCCGATCAGCGTGACGCCCCGGCCTTTCGCCAGGTATCCGACCTCGTCCAGATCGAATGCGAGCATCTTCCCGCCGGAGGACACCGCAACCAGCAAATTGCCCGGCGCGACCTCGAACGCGAACGGCGCGATCGGGGTGTCGCCCTCCCTAACGCTCATGAACTCCCGGCCCGCTTTGCGATTGGACAGCATGTCGCTGAGCTTGGCCACGAAGCCGTAGCCACTCGTCGCCGCGACCACCACCGGCGTCTCCGCCTTGCCCGCCAGGCAATGCATGACCTTGCCGCCTTCCTGTACGTCGACAAGCGAGGACGCCGGCGCACCATCGCCGCGCGCGGACGGCAGCTGCGCCGCTTCGACGGTGTACGCCCGCCCGTTGGAGTCAAGGAAGAGAACCGGATCGACGGTACGACACTGGATCAGCGCCCCGAGCGCGTCGCCTTCCTTGAACGAGAGCGCCGCGGGGTCGACGCCCCAGCCCTGGCGCGCGCGCACCCACCCGTTCTTCGAGAAGATCACCGTGACCGGCTCGTCGATCACCGGCGTCTCGACCTCCGCTTTCTCCGCCTCTTCGATGCGCGTGCGGCGCTTGTCGCCGAAGGTCTTCGCGTCCTCTTCGATCTCGTCGATCACGAGCTCTTCGAGCGCCTTGCGGTCCTTGAGCACCTTCTCCAGGCCCTTCTGCTCCTTCTGCAGTTCCTTCAGCTCCTGCTCGATCTTGATGTGCTCGAGCTTCGCGAGCATGCGCAGCCGCATGTCGAGAATGTCGTCCGCTTGCCGCTCGGTGAGCTTGAACGCCCTGATCAAGTCCGCCTTCGGGTCGTCGGCATTGCGGATGATCTTGATCACCTTGTCCACGTTCAGCAGGACGATCATCCGTCCGTCGAGGACGTGAATACGGTCGAGCACCTTGTCGAGCCGGTGCTTCGTCCGGCGCGTCACGGTCGTGAAGCGAAACTCCACCCACTCCGCGAGCACATCGCGCAGGTTCTTGCCGGTCGGTCGGCCGTCCAGCCCGACCATCACGAGGTTGATCGGGGCATTCGTCTCGAGGCTCGTCTTGGCGAGCAGCAAGTTCGCGAACTCGTTCTCGTCGATCTTCGATGTGCGCGGCTCGAAGACGAGGCGCACCGGATGCGCCCGGTCGGACTCGTCGCGCATCTTGTCGAGCATCGAGAGCACGAGTTGCTTCTCGCGCGTCTGCTCGGGCGTGAGCGACTTCTTTCCCGCCTTCGGCTGCGGGTTGGTGATCGCGTCGATCTCCTCCTGGACCTTCCGTGCCGAGGTGCCCGGCGGAAGCTCGGTCACGACGATCTGCCACTGGCCGCGCGCGAGCCGCTCGATCGTCCAGCGCGCGCGCACGCGAATCGAGCCGCGCCCCGACTGGTACGCGTCCTTCATCTCGGCGCGCGGCGTGATGATCTGGCCGCCGCCCGGGAAATCCGGGCCCTTGATGTGCTTCATCAACCCCGCGACGGACAGATCCCGGTCGCGGATCATCGCGATCGCGGCCTGCGCGACCTCGTTGAGGTTGTGCGGGGGGATCTCGGTCGCCATCCCGACCGCAATGCCGGCCGCGCCGTTGAGGAGCAGCGCCGGCAGGCGCGCCGGCAGCACCGCCGGCTCGACGAGGCTCCCGTCATAGTTCGCGACGAAATCGACCGTGCCCTGATCGAGTTCCGCCAGCAGTACCTCGGAGAACTTCGTGAGTCGTGCCTCCGTATACCGCATCGCCGCCGGATCGTCGCCGTCGCGCGAGCCGAAGTTGCCCTCGCCGTCGATGAGCGGGTAGCGCATCGTGAAGTCCTGCGCCAGCCGCACCAGCGCGTCGTACACCGACGCGTCGCCGTGGGGATGGAACTTGCCGAGCACGTCGCCGACCACGCGCGCCGACTTCTTGCGCGGAGTGCCCGAGCGCCCGCCCATGTCCCACATTGCGTAGAGGATGCGGGCCTGGACCGGCTTCTGGCCGTCGCCGACGCGCGGAAGCGCGCGATCCTTGACCGTCGCGATTGCGTACTGCAAGTACTGCGTCGAGGCGTAGCGGCCGAGCGGCAGGCTGTCGCCGAACTCGCCCTCCAGCGGCGCAAAGTGCGGCGGCATTGCGCCGCCCCCGCCGCCCGCGGCACCCTTGTCGCCCGCGACCTTCGCCTGCTTCACCACCTTGCCGGCTTCGGCGGCGGTTGCGCCCGCAGGCGGGTTCAATCCATCGAACAGATCGTTCTGGTTACCCATGTCGCCCTTGCTACGAGGCATGCGGGAATAAGGACGCTACGCCGCCTTGCAGATTCCCAGAGCCGGCTGATTCACGAAATGTCGGCATCGACGAGGTTGCCGAACGTCTCCATCCAGTCGCGCCGCTGCGTTGCGTTCTCGCGCGCCATCATCATGTTGAACACCTCTCGATCCGAGTCGAGCATGCCGTCCTCGACCCGGACCGGCAGCATGCGGCGCGTGTCGGGGTTGAGCGTCGTCTCCCAGAGCTGCTCCGGGCTCATCTCGCCCAGGCCCTTGAACCGGCTCACCGTCCAGCTGTCTTCCTTGACGCCCTCGTCGGCGAGCTTCTCCTCGATCGCGGCGAGCTCCTGCTTGTCGAGCGCGTAGAGCTTGCGCGCCGGCTTGCCCTTGCCCTGCCCCGGCACGTCGATGCGGAAGAGCGGCGGCTGCGCAACGAACACGTGGCCGCGGTCGATCAGCTTCGGGAAATGCCGGAAAAAGAGCGTGAGCAGCAACACCTGGATGTGCGAGCCGTCCACGTCCGCGTCGGCGAGGATGACGAGCTTCTTGTACCGCAGGCCGGACAGGTCGACTGCGTCCTCGATCTTGTGGTGGTCGACCCCGATCGCGAGCGCGATCGCCTCGATCTCCTTGTTCGAGTAGAGCGTGTCGCCGCTGTCCTGCCAGGTGTTCTTCGGCTTGCCCTTGAGCGGGAGCACCGCTTGGAACTCCTTGTCGCGCGCCTGCTTGGCCGAGCCGCCCGCCGAGTCGCCCTCGACGATGAAGAGCTCGTTGCGGTCCGGGTCGTCGGAGGCGCAGTCGGTGAGCTTGCCGGGCAAAACCGCGACACCGGAGGACTTGCGGCGTTCGACCTTCTGCGCCGCGCGCGTGCGCGCCGCCGCCTGCGCGATCACGAGCTCGGCGATCCGCTTGCCCTCGTCCACATGGGTGTTCAGCCACAGCTCGAACGGGTCGCGCACCATCTGGCCGACGAGCTTCACCGCGTCGCGCGAGATCAGCTCGTTCTTGACCTGTCCCTTGAACTGCGGGTCGAGCATCTTGACCGCCAGCACGTAGCAGGCGCGCGACCACACGTCCTCCGGCACGATCTTCAGGCCGCGCTGACCCATCGCGTGGTGGTCGATGAAGTTCCGAATCGCGCTGTAGACGCCCTCGCGCAGCCCGGAGACGTGCGTGCCGCCGTGCCGCGTCGGAATCATGTTGACGTAGGCCTCGGCGACCACGTCGCCCTCGGCCGCCCAGGCGATCGCCCACATCGCGCCCTCGCCCTCGGAAAAGCTGTCGGATTCGGACTGCGCGGCGACGTAGCGCTCGCCGAGGAACGCCTCGGCAATCGGGGCGAGTTCGGCGATCGCGGCGGCGAAGTAGCCCTTGATCCCTTCCGGAAAGTGCCAGGTGGTCTTCTCGACCTTGCCTTTCTTCTCCACGCCGAGCGTGAACTTCACGCCGGGCAGCAGCATCGCCTTCGCGCGCATCAGCGCGGCAATGTCGGTTGCGACGATCTGCGGCGAGTCGAAGTACTTCGCGTCCGGCCAGAAGCGCACGCGCGTGCCGCTCTCGCGCGGGCCGACGGCGCCGATCTTCTTGAGCGGCTCCTTGACCTTGCCGTTGTCGGCGAACACGAGGCGGTGGCGCGCGCCGTCGCGGGTCACCTCGACCTCGAGGCGCCGGGCAAGCGCATTGGTCACGCAGATGCCCACGCCGTGCAACCCGCCGGCGATGCGATAGACCGCGTCCTTGTCGGTCTTGCGGAACTTCCCGCCCGAGTGCAGGGTCGTGAAGATCACCTGCACCGCCGGCACTTTCTTCTTCGGATGCAGATCGACGGGAATGCCGCGGCCGTCGTCGACGACCTCCGCCGAACCGTCCTCGTAGAGGGTCACCGACACGTATTTCGCGAATCCCGCCAGCCCCTCGTCGGACGCGTTGTCGATGACCTCGACGAGCGCGTGGTTCGGGTTGACCGGATCGGTGTACATCCCCGGCCGGTGCAGGATCGGGGAGAGATCCTCGAGGATCTCGATGTCCTCGGCGCTATAGGCCCTAGGTTTCGTTGCCATTCTCTGGGTCGCCCCTAGATGTAGGGGTCTGTCGGCAGGGGATGATACCGTCATGGCGCCCGCGGCGCGAGCGGAAATGCAATCAGGGGCCGCGCGCGGGCGTGTTCTTCGTCACGCCGTCGCGCGTGGCGTCCGGCAAGTGGCAGGCGGGACGGCCGGGCGCGAGCAGGAGCTGCGCCCCGAACACCGCGATTGCGGCCGCAATGGCAGCCCACAGTGGCAGCAGGTGCCCGGCCGCCGCTACCAGCGCCCACGCCGCAACCCAGGCGAGTGCCCTGCCCCAGCGGACAGGCGCGGCACGCGGGTTCCGGTCGAGGCCCATGCGGCTAGTCTAGCCCGCGAGTGCACCCGCGGCGCTAGAGTACCGCCTCGCCTCCTCACGCCCCGACCGCTCCTTGACGCACCCGACCGATTCCCCTTCCGGCGAGCTCGAATGGCAGGACGGCCAGCCGTTCTCGCGGCGCTTCGGCGACGTGTTCTTCTCGCGCGACTCCGGCATCGGCGAGACGCAGCACGTGTTCCTCGCCGGCAATGCGCTGCGCGAACGCTGGGCGAGCCTGGCGGCGGGCGGGCGGTTCGTGGTCGGCGAGACCGGTTTCGGCACCGGGCTCGGCTTCCTGTGCGCATGGGCGCTCTGGGATGAAAGCGCGCCGCGCGACGCGCGTCTCCACTTCGTGAGCGTCGAAGCCTACCCGCTCGAGCGCGACGAGCTCGCTCGCGCGCTGGCGCTATGGCCTCAGCTCGCACCGTACCGCGATGCGCTCCTCGCGCGCTGGGAGCCGTTCGCGCCGGGGTGGCACCGCCTTGCGTTCGCGTCGGGTCGCGTGATCCTCACGCTGCTTGTGGGCGACGTCGCGGCAGTGCTGCCACGGCTCGACGCGGCGGCCGACGCCTGGTTCCTCGACGGCTTCACGCCGGCGCGGAACCCCGACATGTGGTCGCCCGCAGTGCTCGGCCAAGTGGCGCGCCTCTCGCAACCGGGCGCGACTTTCGCAACCTACTCGGTAGCGGGCGAGGTCCGTCGCCATCTGGAGGCTGCCGGCTTTTCCGTCCGCAAGGCGAGCGGGTTCGGACGCAAGCGCGAGATGCTGGCGGGAACACTCCACGCGAGCCGCGCGCCGCCCTGGCGCGCGCCCTGGTTCGCACGCCCCGCCGCGCGCACCGGCGAGCGCCGGGCGATCGTCGTCGGCAGCGGTCCCGCGGGCGCGGCGACCGCGGCGAGCCTCGCTGCCCGCGGATGGGGCGTCGAGGTGCTGGAACGTCGCGGCGACGCCGGGCCCGCGGCGGCGGCCATGCACCAGGGCGTGCTCTATGCGCGCCCTTCCCCTCACCCCACCGCCCTGAACGAGCTCGTGCTCGCCGGACTCCAGCACACCGCCCACCTCCTGCGCGCCGGTCTCGTGCCCGACCGGCGCGACTACGGCCTCTGCGGCGTCCTGCAGCTCGCCACCGACGCGCACGAGACCCGGCGGCAGGCGGGCGTTGCGACTCTCGCGCTTCCGCGGACCCTGCTCCATGCCGTCGATCGAGCCCAGGCCGCGGCGGTCGCCGGACTCGAAGTACCGCAGGGCGGGCTGTTCTTCCCCGCGGCAGGCTGGGTGCACCCGCCGGCGCTCTGCGCTGCGCTGCTCGACCATCCGGGTATCCGCGTGCGAAGCGCACACGACGCGCTCGAGATTGCGCGAACCGGGACGCAATGGGCCGTTCGCACTGGGCGTTCGATCGTCGCAGAGGCGCCCGTGGTCGTGATCGCGGGCGGCGCGGACTCGGCAGGGTTCCCGCAGACCCGCCATTTGCCGCTACGCACGATCCGCGGGCAGATCACGCTCGTGCCGGCGACGAGCGCGAGTGCGGCGTTGCGGACCGTGCTCTGCGGGGAAGGCTACGTCGCACCGGCACGCGCGGGCGTCCACAGCCTTGGCGCCACCCACAAGTTCCGCGACCGCGAGATCGACGTCCGCGCAGGCGAGCACGTCGAGAACCTCGAGCGACTCGGCCGCCTTGCGCCGGCGCTGCACGCCGCGCTCGGGGCCGATCGGCTCGATGCCGCCGCACTCGCGGGTCTCGCGGGGCTGCGCTGCTCGAGTCCGGACTACCTGCCCGTGATCGGTCCCGTCGTGGATGCCGCAGCGTTCATGCAGGTCTATGCGCGGCTATCGCACGATGCCACGCTCGCGCTTCACGAGCCCTCGCCATGGCTCGACGGGCTCTCTATAAACACTGCCCACGGCTCGCGCGGTCTGATCACCGCGCCGCTCTCGGGCGAGCTGCTCGCGGCCTCCCTGGACGGCGAGCCGTCACCGCTTCCGGTCAGCGTCGCCGAGGCACTGCATCCGAGTCGGTTTCTCCTGCGCACGCTCATCCGCAGGCGCGCGCCGGTGGCGAACGCCGATTAGCCCTTTGCCGGCACCTGCATGTGCTTGGCCAGCTCGAGCTTCGCGAGCTGGTTGCGGTGCACTTCGTCCGGGCCGTCGGCGAAGCGCAACGTGCGATTCCACGCATACATCCACGCGAGGGGGAAGTCGTCGCTCACGCCGCCTCCGCCGTGCGCCTGGATCGCCCAGTCGATCACCTGCTGCGCCACATTCGGCGCGAGGATCTTGATCATCGCGATCTCGGGGCGCGCGGCCTTGTTCCCGACCGTGTCCATCATGTAGGCCGCCTTCAGGGTCAGCAGGCGCGCCGAGTCGATTCTGACGCGCGACTCCGCGATGCGCTCCTGCGTCACCGTCCGATCGGCGACCGGCTTGCCGAACGTGATCCGCCCGAGCGACCGCTTGCACATCAGGTCCAGCGCCCGTTCCGCCTGGCCCATGATGCGCATGCAGTGATGGATGCGCCCCGGCCCGAGCCGGCCCTGCGCGATCTCGAAGCCGCGGCCTTCGCCGAGCAGGATGTTCGAGGCCGGCACGCGCACGTTCTCGAAGGTCGTCTCCGCGTGGCCGTGCGGCGCGTCGTCGTAGCCGAAGACGCTGAGCGCGCGCACGATCTTGACGCCGGGTGCGTCACGCGGGATCAGGATCATCGACTGCTGCTGGTGGCGCGGCCCGTCGGGGTTGGTCTTGCCCATGAAGATGAAGATCTTGCAGCGGGGGTCCATCGCGCCCGACGACCACCACTTGCGACCGTTGACGACATAGTGGTCGCCGTCGCGAACGATGCGCGCCTGGATGTTGGTCGCATCCGAGGACGCGACGTCGGGCTCGGTCATCGCGAAGCACGAACGGATCTTCCCTTCGGCGAGCGGCTCGAGCCATTGCTTCTTCTGCGCGTCGTTGCCGTAGCGGATCAGCGTTTCCATGTTCCCCGTGTCGGGGGCGGAGCAGTTGAATACTTCCGGCGCCCAGAACACCCGGCCCATGATTTCGCAGAGCGGCGCGTACTCGAGGTTCGTGAGCTCGCCGCCGTGGCCCTTCGGCCACCACAGGTTCCACAGGCCCTGCGCGCGCGCCTTCGGCTTCAATTCCTCGATCAGCCGGGTCGGGGTCCAGCGCTGCCCCTTGCGAGTGTTCTCCTCGACCTCCTCGATGAATCGCTTCTCGTTCGGGTAGACGTGATCGTCCATGAACCGCAGGACCTTGTCCTGCAACGCTTTGACCTTGTCGGAATAGGCGAAGTCCATCGGGGTGCCTCCAGCAGGGGATCCAAGACCGGGGCACGTATTCTCGCCGATGTCCCGGCCGAAGGGGCGTACCCTGCTGTGCCGATGGCGCTCGCCGGCTACGGGACCGTTACGAGCCGCCCGCCCTGGAACGCACGACCGCTTGCATTCGACCGGAAGCGCCGCCGGCGAGCAGCAGCTCGCCGGTGGGCTTTCCGAGGCTAAGATCGCTTAGCCGAGGGGCGTTACGCCGGCTGGAAGATCGTGACGATCGGGCCCTCGACAGTCGCGACAACCGGATACGGGTTGCCGGGGGCGCCGTCGTCGTGCAGCTGAACCAGCGTGACGAGCTTGTAGACGCCGGCCGGAACCGTCCCGGCGGGAATGTTGATGTTCGCCGAATAGGTCCGCTTGGGACCCACGCCGAGCGCCCCCGCGAGCGTATTCACGATCACCGGACCGCCGAGCGGAAGGGCCATCTCGGCCCCTGGGCCGATCGACTCGACGAACGCACGCAGACGGAACTCGTCGATCAGGAACGGCGTGAAAGCGCCGGTCATCTCCCAGTCCACCTTGACGCCCCAGTTCTGCGTGGTGCGAATGTGGTTGGTCGGAACGGCGGTGTCGGGAGCGGCGAGCTCGAACACCGTCGCTTGCATGGTGCCGTCGTACGCCGGCTCGGTACCGAGTGGAACGCTGAAGTCTGCCATGGCTGCTTCTCCTAAGGGTGAGGGTGAGTTGGATCGCGCTTCACGATCCTGCTGGTGCCTCGGCGAGCCTCGGGTCGAACCGAGTCATCGCTTGCACCCTCACAGGCTAGGCGCCCGGACTTAATCGCCGCTTACCGGCCGATTTCGGAGCGCTTAACCCTCGGAAGCGATCGACGCATGCCCAGTCGATCAGTGCAGCCAGCCGGATCGACCGGAGTCGGGCATGCCATTGGACTCGCGTGCCTGACTCGCAGCGACGCGCAGCCCACCGCTGCTGGTCGAGTGGATCGCGCGATCGTCCCCCGTTTCGAGCGCGATAATCTTCACGCGGATCGCGCCAAGTTCAATGACAACGCGTCGTTTGCACTTAATGCACAGCCACTCCTGCGCGCCCGATGGGAAAGATTGCTGGAGTTGCATTTCGTGGCGCTCGGGATCAGACATATCGGCTCCTCGTTCGAGCGAGTGCGAGTTCGGATGGGTCTCGCGGTCTCGGTGCGATCGCGAGGGGAGTCTACGCCACTGCGCTCGGATCGACTTTGGCGCAGTGCGCGGGAAAGTGCTAACCCATTCGGTCTACGCTTTCTCGTAGGTCGTTCGAACAATATCGTGCCCATCAGCCGGGTGATAGGTTCTCGACAACGCACGGCAGTCCTTGGATCGCGAGTTGACAGGCGTCCAACGGGTTGCCGACGGACCGGCTGGTCCGCTGCATGCAGCGACCGGATCGCCAATCGTAGACACTCGTGAGCCATAAGGGATCCATCCGGTGAACGCCCGCTGGGAACGTCAGCCCGACGCAGATCGCGAAACCGCGGAGCTCTGTGCAGCAACGCTGGCAAAGCTGCAAGTCGGCGGGCAGGCGTCCGTACGCGACTTGATTGTGGGACTTCACGGCGCGACCGGCGCAGAGGGCGGTCCGATCGTCGCGCAGCTCATGGAGGCGACGCAACGACTCGTCGCGGCATGGAGCGAACTGTTTGACAGGGCACGCCGGCAGGAGCAGGCACTATCGGGAACGCGCGATCACGCGGCGCGTGTCGCCGGGCAGCTGCACGGCATGGTCGGCGCGATGCGTGACGCGCTAGCATCCGCTGCCGACGGCCACCGAGCCGCTCCGCGTTCAAGGCCGAAAACACACCCCGCGCCGGCAGTGGCTCACACACTGAAGGTTCTTACGGAGCGTTTGCTCTTGCCGGCCGCAAACGAAACCTCCTCGGCGAAAGGCGCCGCTCCGGTGCTTGCAGCCTGCGTCCTCGGCCCTTTCCGGGCGCTGCTGAACGACCAGGTGATCGGGGATTGGCCCAACTGCAGGGGCAAGGCCATCTTCAAGTACCTCCTGCTCAATCGCAGGCAACCGGTCGCGCGGGAGGCGCTGATCGAGCGCTTCTGGCCCGAGGCGGAGCCGGAGGCCGCCCGCAACAACCTCAACGTGGCAATTCATCGCTTGCGGCGAGCCTTGGGACGCGATGGGTTTCCGTTCGTTCTGTTTTCCGACGGGCGTTATCTTCTGAATCCGAAACTGGTGGTCTCGATCGACACCGACGCATTCCTCGCCCACGCGACGCGTGCAACCGAACTGGAACAGGACCTGGACCTGGTCGGCGCGATCCGGGAGTACACAGCCTGTGTCGCGCTCTATCAGGGCGAGCTGCTTGCGGAAGATTGTCATGGCTACGACGAGTGGCTGCTGCCGTTACGCCAGCAGTTCCGCGATCGATATCTCCACGTCCTCGACCGCCTTGGCCGGATCCATTTCGACCGGCAGGACGTCCCCCACTGCACGACAACGTGCGCGAAGATACTCGCCGTGGATGCCTGCAACGAGGGAGCACATCGCATGCTGATGCGCTGCTACGCGCGCCTAGGGCAGCCGCAACTCGCCCAGCGGCAGTACCAGACCTGCATTCAAGTGCTAAACCGCGAGCTGGGCATCCCGGCGAGCCCCGAGACCACCGAGCTCTATCGACAGATCGTGCGCCGGGACATCGTGTGACCGGACTGGCACGAGCCCCCATGAAGGGGCCCGTTTGTTTAATGGGAGCCAGTCACTCCGACTCTAGCCCGTTCAATGACTTATGAATTGCTAGCAGAGAGATTCGGACTAATGGGAGCATGAGGTGGGAAGCGGCTGGACACCCGAACGGCGAGCGCGGCAATTCTTGGATTTGGCTGCGGGCCTGAGCAACGAGCAGGTGGCCGCGCGCCAGCGTACGCGCGCGGCCACGGTGAGCAAGTGGCGGGTGCGCTTTGCCAGCGCGCGCCTGCAGGCGCTGGAGGACCGGACGCGCAGCGGTCGGCCGACGCACTACGATGCGGGGACCGAGCGGCGCATCCTGCAAGCGCTCGATGAGCCCTCGCCGGCAGGCTACGCGCGCTGGAACGGCACCTTGCTCTCGCCAAGCACCTGCCGGGGATCTCCAAGCACCAGATCTGGCGAGTGCTGCGCCAGCACGGGGTGTCCCTTGAGCGCCGGCGCAGCTGGTGCATCAGTACCGAACCGTACTTTGCCCAGAAGACCGCCGACATCGTGGCGCTGTATCTTGACCCGCCGCAGAGTGCCTTGGAGCGGGCGCAAGGCTGGCTGTAAAGCGCTTCGACAGTCAACGAGACCGCGCACTGCCGCTATCGATCAACCTGACGGCGTCCACCTATGGTGCGAGCGGCACCGGCTCGTGGTCGTGTTCCCGTGCGGGTGGTGGGAGCGGAAGCCTGGGATTTGAATGCGATGGCCGGCTCACTTTAGCGACTGCTGAAGCGCGCGCAGTGCTTAAAGTAAGCCATCTTCAGAATCTCGAAGTCGCGGAGCGGCGCACCGCTGATTCGCTCGTAGAGGGCACGACGGACTTCATCGTATGGCACGTGGTGCAGCAGCATCTCCGTCATACCGTCAACGTTGTTGGCGGCGGTTTGTCGCAAAATATCTTCGGCCGTGATCTTCCCCTCGCGGAGCATCCGCTCGAACACCCTTTCGTCCATTCCCCCTCCTCCTCATGCGAGCGGCGCGAGCGCGCACTTCCCCATCTACACGCGTGTGATCGCACAGTGGAAGCGCCGAAGATGCGCCACGTAAGAAAAGCGTACGGCGAGTCCCAACGACAAAACTGTCAACTTTCGTGAATGGTGTGGACGAAAGTACGGCGCGAAACCATCGGGAGTGCCAGGACGGCCCTGGTCCCGGCTGCGCGGGTTTCCTTCGGCAACTGCGGCTCTGGGGTGCGATCGGCACGCCTGACGGCTGGCACCTCTAGTGCGAGCGGCACCGGAACTGGCCGATCGCGGCGGGCCGGCCGCGTTGATCCCACACTCCGAGCCGTCGCGAAAATGAAAAACCCCGCGGAAGCGGGGCTCGTTTACTCATCCTGCAGGTAAGGTAGGCTCTCTCCCTTACTTTTCTTTCTTCGGTTTTTTCTCCGGTTTTTCCTTCGGTATTTTGACCGGTTTTTCCGATCCCCCTTTCGCATACGCCGGCGCAACGGCCAAGGTCAGAATCGCCGGCGCAAGGTACGCTGCTTTCTTGATGAAGTCCCGGCGACCGGCTTGGGTGCTTGATGTTCCTTCTTCATCCATGGGCGTCGTCACTCTTTGGTTGCAGTAATCTGACAATTTGCTGACGCTTATGCATGAATCTTACGGCAATTCCGAACGACGAATTTGTCAACTTTTGTGACAGGCGTGGACGAAAAGCACGGTCCCAAACCACCATCGCGGACCTTTGCGTTCCAGCGAGCCTGTGCTGCGCCGCTCTCGCGCTGTGAGGGAGGGCGTTGTCCGCCACTTCCTGCAGATCGACGAGCCCCCACCGCCCTGGGCCGCGCGATCGGTGAATTCGGCTAGGCCGCGAACGGGAGCAACCTCTGCGCGGGTCCTAGGGCACGCGAATCTGAAACGCTTTGGGTAAGAACCGGGTAAATCCAGAGAAAAGCGGTGCAGACTAACTGAGTTTCTTTTCTTATATCAGCGTATTAGATTATTTCGACCTGGCGGAGAGGGCGGGATTCGAACCCGCGTTAGGCTCATCACCTAAACACGCTTTCCAGGCGTGCGACTTAAACCACTCATCCACCTCTCCGGCGGGCCGCGATTTTACCTCAGAGGACCTTCCCGGGATTCATGATCCCGTTCGGGTCGATTGCACGCTTCAGTGCGCGCATCAGATCCATCTCCACCGCGGATTTGTAGCGCAGGATCTCGCCGCGCTTGTACTGGCCGAGCCCATGCTCGGCGCTGATCGAGCCGCCGAACTCGGCTACGGTGTCGTGCACGATCCGGTTGATGTCGCCCGCGCGCGCGAGGAACGCGGCCGGATCGCCGCCGACGGGGTGCGCCGCGTTGTAGTGCAGATTGCCGTCGCCGACGTGCCCGAACGTCACCATGCGCAGGCCCGGGAAAGCGCGCCCGAGCCGGGCATCGCACGCGTCGACGAAGTCGCCGATCCCCGAGATCGGGATCGAGATGTCGTGCTTGACGTTCGGCCCCTCGAGGGCCTGCGCGTCGGACATGTTTTCGCGCAGCGCCCAGAGCTGCCGTGACTGCTCGCCGCTCGCTGCGACCACCGCATCGAGCGCGAGCCCCTGTTCGATCGCCTCGCCGAGTGCCTGTTCGGCGAGCGCGCCCACGCCTTCTCCCTGCGTGTCCGACAGCTCGAGCAGGACGTATTGGGGAGATGCCGCCGCCAGGGGCGCTGGCAGCTTCGGATAGTGCTTGCGCACGAGGCGGATGCAGAAGTCGGAGATCAGCTCGAACGCGGTCAACCGGTCACCGGCACGCGACTGCATGTGGGTGAGAAGCTTGAGCGCGTCCGGAACCGACGCGAGCGCGACGAACGCGGTCGTCTGGGCGCGCGGCTTCGGATACAGCTTGAGGACCGCTGCGGTGATCACGCCGAGCGTCCCCTCGGCCCCGATGAAGAGCTGCTTCAGATCGTAGCCGGTGTTGTCCTTCCGGAGGCCGCGCAGTCCGTCCCACACCTCGCCCGACGGCAGCACCACCTCGAGCCCGAGCGTGAGATCGCGCGTGTTGCCGTAGCGCAGCACCTGGACGCCGCCCGCGTTCGTCGACAGGTTGCCGCCGATCTCGCACGTGCCTTCCGCAGCGAGGCTCAGCGGGAACAGTCGGTCGGCATCGTCCGCGGCCTGCTGGAGCGTCGCGAGCACGCACCCCGCCTCGACGGTGAGCGTGTTGTTGACGGTATCGACGGCGCGGATCCGGTTGAGCCGCGACAGGTTCAGCACGATCTGCCGCCCGCTGGCATCGGGCGTAGCGCCCCCGCACAGCCCGGTGTTGCCGCCCTGCGGGACGATTGCTGTGCGCGTCTCGGCGCACAGCTTCACCACCGCCGCCACTTCCCCCGTCGTCCCCGGCTTGACCACCGCGAGTGCGATGCCGAACCAGCGCTTGCGCCAGTCGGTCGCGTGCGGGGTGGTGTCGACCGGATCGGTGAGGAGATGCGCGGCACCGACGATTTCGGAGAGCCGCGCGCGGAGCTGCTCGGGCGCCATGGCGCGATTGTAGCGTCCCGCGTCGGCCCTTCAGTACGTGATCTGCGCGTAGTACGTCTTCTGCGCGGCCGTCCGCGCATCGGCGAGCGTCCGGATGCCGCGCTCGGCGAGGAGCGGCAGGAGGCGGAGGAAGACCTCCGCGGTGACGAGCGCGTCCCCGAGCGCCGTGTGGCGGCCGACCACGGCCACGCCGAGCCGTGCGGCGATCTCCTCGAGGCTGTGCGAGCGGCTCTCAGGATGCACCACCGCGGAGAGCAGCAGCGTGTCGAGCACCGGCTGGTCGAATCGCACGCCGGTCTGCGCCTCCTTGAGTTGCAGGAAGCGCATGTCGAACGCCGCGTTGTGGCCGACGAGGACGGTCTCCTCCGCGAAGCGCTGGAAGCGCGGCAGCACCTGCTCGATCGGCGGCTGACCCGCGAGCACGTCGGGGGTGATGCCGTGCACGGCGATCGACGCCTCGCTCAGGCCGCGGCGCGGATCGACCAGGCTCTCGAACGTCTCGCCCTGGAGCAGGCGGCCGTTGACGATCCGCACTGCGCCGACGGCGATGATCTCGTCGCCCTGCGCGGGATCGAGCCCGGTCGTCTCGGTGTCGAACACGGTGTAGGCGAGGTCCGCGAGCGGCCGATCGTCGAGCGCGTCGGTCGCCGGCGACTGGCGGAAGAGATCGAAGTCGTAGAACTCCGGGCGGCTCGCGAGGCGCGGACGCTCGCGCCCCACGCCGCGCGCCGGCGCGAGAGGCAGCAGGAACCGGAAGTAGGCGAGCTGCGCCGGCAGGTCGCGCTGATGCCAGGCCTCGCCGCCGTGCCGCTCGATCACCTGCGCGAGCGACAGCGGGCTGTCCTCGCCGCCCAGCGTGAACGGGTCGTTCTGCCAGGCGAACGCGGTCTCGGTCGCGAGCGGCGCGCCGCGCCAGATCAGGTCGAGCTGCGCGTGTCCCGCCGCGGGCACGAGCCGGAAGCGCACCTCGCGCACGTCGAACTCGTCCTTCAGCCGCCGCGCGAGGTACGCGAGGCCCTGCGCCATCGAGAAGCTGTCGACGCGCAGCCAGAGCTCCGGGTCGACCGACTCGAGCTTCACCGGGAGCGCCGCGCGCCGCTCGATCCGGCTGCGCGCGAGCGTCAGCAGGTCCTCGCCGCGCATTTCCTCGAGCGGCCACCGCACCTTGAGGCGCTCGGACACATCGGCGGTGATCGCGTGCAGCCGGTCGGACAATCGCACCGCCTCGTCCCGGATGATGCCGGTGAATCGCGCGCGTCGGGCCGAATCCATCTCCGGGTGCTCGACCAGCGTCTCGATGGCGGCGCGGATGTTGGCAAGCGCACTGCGGGTACCCTCGACGAGATTCTGGAAGAGCGCGACCTGGCCGGCGGCGACATCGATCGCCTCGGTGACGTCGGAGATGAGCAGCACGTAACCGCCGAGCGAGGCGTCGCCGGACCCCGCTCCCCGGATCGGCGCCGCCTGGACGCGCAGTAGGCGGCCCGCGGCGGTCGCGGTGACGAAGTGCGCGCCCTGCTGCCGCTCCATGCTTTCGACCGCGTGCAGCACGAGGTTGCGGTCGATGATGCCGAATACCGACCGCCCGAGCCCGAGCAGCGACGCGTCGCCCGCTGGGCCGCCGCCGAGCAGCCCCTGCGCCGCGGCGTTGTAGAGCAGGATCCGGCCGTCGCGGTTGCACACCAGCACCGCCTGGTCGAGCTCGGACACGAGTGCGGCGAGGCGCTTGCGCTCCTCTTCCACACCCGCCTTCGCGTCGCGCACGGCGGCATCCACCTCGGCGCACGCGCGCGCCCGGTCCGCTGCCAGCTCGTCCACCGCCGCCGCCAGGTCGCCGAGATCGCCGTGGTCCGACGCACCCAGCCGATGCGCCGGGTTCCCGTGCACGATGAGCCGCGTGCTCTCGGCGAGTCGGCGCGCCGGTTCCGCCGTGCGCGCAAAAACCCGCCATGCGAGTGCCGCGACCGCCGCCGCGAGCACGAGCGAAAGCAGGACCGCGAGTGCGATGCGCTGCGCAGGGAGAATCGCCGCCGCGCCCGTTCGCTCTCCGGGCTCCAGATCGAGCCATAGGACGAGCACGCCGAGCACAAGGACGAGCAGCGCGACCGTTGCCGGCACGGCAACCGCCGCCAGCCGGCGCGCCCGAGGGCTCATGCAGCGCCCAGCATGTCCCGGATCTGCGCCACCAGATCGCGCGTGGAGAAAGGCTTCGTGACGTAGGCGTCGGCGCCCAGCTCGAGCCCCTTGGCCACCTCGACATCGCGCCCCTTGGCCGACAGCATCACGACCTTCACGCCGCGCGTCGCCGGGTCGCTCTTGAGGCTCTGGCAGACCTCGTAGCCGTTCTTCACCGGCATCATGACGTCGAGCAGCACGAGATCCGGACGAAACGACGCGACCAGCTCCAGCGCCTCCTGGCCGTTCGCTGCGAGCATCACCTCGAAGCCCGCCTGCTCCATCAGGAACTCGAGCGACGCGACGATGTTCGGCTCGTCGTCCGCAATCAGGACGCGCTTGCCCATCTTGCCTCCTCGGCCCGCACGTGCGCGAGCGGTATGGTGAACGAGAACGTGCTGCCCGTGCCCGGTGCGCTCTCCACCCATAGCTCGCCGCCGAACTGCCGGATGATCCTGCGCGCGATCGGCAGCCCGAGCCCGGTGCCCTGCGGCTTCTCGGTGAGCGTGTCGCCCACTTGATGAAATTTCTCGAAGATCGCGGCCTGGTGCTCGGGTGCAATGCCGACGCCGTTGTCCGCGACGTCGACGCGCAATGCCTCGCCGCTTGCCGCGAGCGTCAGGCGAACGCGCCCCTCCTTGGGTGCGCAGAATTTTACTGCGTTGCCGAGCAGGTTCAGCAGGACCTGCATCACCCTGTCGCGATCCGCGATGACCGGCGGCACGCCGTCGGGCAGCGCCAGCTCGAGGCGCACGTCGCGCTCGCGGAAGAGCCCCGTCGTCGCGCTGGCCGCGTCGCGCACCGCCTCGCCGAGATCCACCGGCTCCGCGGCCCATTGCACGCGGCCGGATTCGATCTTGGCGAGGTCGAGGATCTGGTTGATGAGGCGCGTGAGCCGCTCCGTCTCCTTCAGGATGATCCCGACGAACTCCTGGCGCTTTGCGCCGGGCGTGTCCGGGTTGTCGTTCAGGATCTCGGCGAACGCCCGGATGGAGGTCAGCGGTGTGCGCAGCTCGTGGCTCACCGTCGACACGAAGTCGTCCTTCATCCGGTCGAGCTCCTGCAGCCGCTCGTTCGCCGCCCGCAGCTCCGCGGTCGCGGCCTCGAGCGCCCGGCTCTTCTCCTCGAGCTCCCGCGAGTACGCGATCGCCTGGGAGGTCTCGTCGAGGATGTTCATCACCTCGTCCAGGCCGAGCGCCTCCTCGTTGGCGGCGGAGGCCACGACGACCCGCGCGGAGGCCGACCCGATCGCCCCGGCGAGATGGGTTTCCGCGAAGCGAACGAGGGCCGGATCGGCGCGCAGCGCTTCCACGCCCGAGCCGCGCCGACGGGCAAACTCCTCGAGCAACGCATCGGCACGCTCGGGGCCGAGGAACCGTGCGAGCAGCGCCCGCAGATCGGCGACCGAGGCGGTGCCGCGCCACGCGCCCGGCAGGTCGCTCTCCTGCCTGAACGCATCGACGAAGCGCCGTGCCTGCGCCTGCTCGGTGAGCGTGGGCCGCCACGCGAGCGACGCGAGCACGTATGCGCCGCCGTTGGCGAGCATGCTCCAGATCATCGCATGCGTGATCTCGTCCAGCCCGCCGAGGCCGAACAGCGCGAGCGGCCGGAGCAGCTCGATGCCCCACGGGCCGTGCTCGACGAATGCGTGGGGCAGCCAGCCGGAGCGCGCAAACGAGGGGAGGAGAAGGGTGTACGTCCAGATCGCGAACCCGGCGGCGAGCCCGGCGATCGCACCCGCCCGGGTCCCGTGTCGCCAGTAGAGCGCGCCCAGCATCGCCGGCGCGAACTGCGCCACCGCCGCGAACGAGATCAGGCCGATCGCAACCAGCGCGTACGCCTCGCCGGCGAAGCGGAAGTACGCGTAGCCGAGCAGCAGGACCACGACGATCGCGCCGCGGCGGATCGCGAGCAGCATGCGCGAGAGATCCTCGCTCGCGCCGCGTCGCAGCGCGCCCAGGCGCAGCAATAGCGGCATGACCAGGTCGTTGCACACCATCGTCGACAGCGCGACCGTCTCCACGATCACCATGCCGGTCGCCGCCGATAGCCCACCGATGAACACGAGCAGCGCGAGCCACGCTTGGCCCTCGGCGAGCGGCAGCGCCAGGACGAAGGTGTCGGCGTCGACGGTTCCGTCCGGAAAGCGCAGCAGCCCGCCGAACGCGATCGGCAGCACGAACAGGTTCATGGCCAGCATATAGAGCGGGAAGGCCCAGCTGGCGGTCGCGATATGGGACTCGTTGACGTTCTCGACCACCGCCACCTGGAACTGGCGCGGGAGGCAGAGAATCGCGAAGCCGGAGAGCACGATCAACCAGGCCCAGCTCGCCCACCCGCCCGCCGGGCCTTCGAGCGGCGTCAGCAGGCGCGCGAGGCGGGGATCGTCCGCGGCGCGGCCGAAGAGATCGGCGAAGCCGCCGTACATGCCGTAGGTCACGAACACGCCGATCGCGAGGAACGCCACCAGCTTGACCACCGATTCGAACGCGATCGCCGCCACCAGGCCCTCGTGGCGTTCGGCGGCATCCAGATGACGCGCGCCGAAGAGGATCGCGAACACCGCCAGCAGCAGCGCGACGTAGAACGCGGTGTCCGACAGGATCGGCTGCGGGCCGTGCACGCCGCCCGGCGCAAGCGGCATCTCGGCCGCGAGCAGCGCAACGCTGCCCGACACCGCCTTCAGCTGCAGCGCGATGTACGGCACGATCCCGACGACCGCGATGACCGTCACGATCCCGGCGAGCGCCGCGCTCTTGCCGTAGCGTGAGGCGATGAAGTCGGCGATCGAGGTGATCCGGTTGGCGCGGCTGATGCGCACGATCTTGCGCAGCACGAGCCAGAACACGACCGCGACGAGCGTCGGGCCCAGGTAGATCGGGAGGAACCCGATGCCGTTCGCGGCGGCGCGCCCGACGCTGCCGTAGAAGGTCCATGAGGTCGCGTAGACCCCGAGCGAGAGCGCGTAGACGTACGGATTGGCGATGAGGCTGCGGCCGGTGTCGGCACGCCGGTCGGCGTAGAACGCGATCGCGAACAGGACGCCGAGATAGGCGACCGACAGCGCCGCGATCAGCGCGGCGTGCGCCACGCTAGTCCCGGGGCGGCACCACCGCCGCGATGAGCCCGATGAGCGCCGCCCAGGCCCCGAAGAGGTAGGCATACAACGCCGGCACGCCGAGCACGGTCGTGGGCAGGTTGAACAGCGCGAGGAGCGGATACCCGAACGCCAGCGCGCCCGCACAGAGCAGCGCGACGAGCCGCGGCGCGACGGGTCCTTCGTTCTTCATCTCGCAGGCGCCTCCAGACGCGGGCACACCCCCGGACGGTCGCCCGTCAGGGGGTGCGCGGAGCCGCCCCGGTCAGTGCGCGGACGCGGCCGCCCGGCCGATGCCGGTGTTCGAGCGGACGTACAGCTCGTCCCACATCTCCTCGGCACGCCGGTCACGATACAGCAGCGAACCGATCAGCACTGCCAGGAAGCCGAGCGGGATCGAGATCAGCCCGGGATTGCGCAGCGGGAAGAGCGGCTCGCTCAGGCCCACCAGCGAAGTGGTCGAGTCGCCCAGTGCCTTGATCGCGCCCTGCGCGCCGGTCTTCGCCTTCTCGGCCGCCGCAATGCCCTGCTGCGCCTTCTGGATTGCCGCCGGGTCGGTCAGGCCGGGCAGCTCGCTGTTCAGCTTCGCGACGCGCTCGTCCTGGGCCTTGATGATCTTCTCCTGCGCGGCCTTCACCTGCAGGGGATAGGTCATGTTCGGCGAGACCAGCACGAGCCCGATCGCCGAGAGCGTGCCCACCACGAGGCCGGCGACCACGCCGCCGGTGTTGCAGCGCTTCCAGTACAGCGTGAGCAGCACCACCGGCAGGTTGGCCGACGCGGCCACCGCAAAGGCCAGCGCGACGAGGTGCGCCACGTTCTGCCCCTTGGCGAGGATCCCGATCAGGATCGCGACGACGCCCACGATCAGGGAGCAGATGCGGGCGGCCTTCAGCTCCTCTTCCGAGGTCGCATGATCGCCCTTGATGACGCCGACCCAGATGTCGTGCGACATCGCCGACGCGGCCGCGAGCACGAGGCCCGCGACGACCGCCACGATGGTGGCGAACGCGACCGCCGCGACGAACGCGAGCATCAGGTTGCCGAGGATCGAGTCCTTCCCGCCGCCGAGGTACTGCGCGAGCATCGGCGCGGCCATGTTCCCGCCGCGGTCGATCTCGGTGATCGCCGGCGCGCCGACCTTCATCGCCGCGCCCAGGCCGAGGAAGAGGGTCAGCACGTAGAACCCGCCGATGATCGCCATCGCCCAGATCACGCTCTTGCGCGCCTGCTGGGCAGTCGGGACGGTGAAGAACCGCATCAGGATGTGCGGCAGCCCCGCCGTGCCGAGCACGAGCGCCATGCCGAGGGAGATCTGGTCGATCGGGCTCTTGAACAGCAGGCCCGGCTCGAGGAAGCGCTGCCCCAGCTCGGCCGCGCTCAGGTTGCGCGACGCATCACCGAGCAGCCGCGCCGCCTGCGCCTGGATGCCGGGGTCGGCCGTCGCGGCCTGCAGGAACGCCGGCAGACTGAAGCCGTACTGACCCCACACGAGCGCCACCATCACGAGCGACGCCACCACCAGCAGAATCGCCTTGATGATCTGCACCCACGTCGTCGCGACCATGCCGCCGAACAGGACGTACCCGAGCATCAGCACGCCGACCACGGCCACCGAGATCTCGTAGTCGATGCCGATGAGCGTCTTGACGAGCACGCCGCCGCCGACCATCTGCGCCGTGAGGTAGAACGTCGACACGGTAATGGTCGAGATCGCCATGAACGTCTTGACGGTCTTCGGGTTGTTGCGGAAGGCGAGAATGTCGCCCATCGTGTACTTGCCGATGTTCCGGCACGGCTCGGCGATCACCAGCAGGACCGTGATGTAGGCGACGAGCCATCCGACCGAATACATGAAGCCGTCGTAGCCGTACAGGCTGATCAGGCCCGCGATGCCGAGGAACGAGGCCGCCGACAGGTAATCGCCGGCGATCGCCCAACCGTTCTGCAGGCCGGAGACGCCGCCGCCGGCGGTGTAGAAGTCGGCCGCGGTCTTGGTGCGCTTCGCGGCGAGGTAGGTGACGAACATCGTCACGGCGATGATGGACCCGAAGACCGAAAAGGTCAGGAAGGTGTACTCCTTCGCGACCGCCTGGGCGAGCGCCGGGCCCGCGGCGAGCGCCAGCAGCGCTGCCACCGGAAGGACGAGTTTCTTGGCGTTCATGGTCGCCTCCTCAGCGGGCCCTGAGACCGAGCGCATTCGCGTCGCGCGCGATCGCTTCGGCCATGGCGTCGAACTGGCTTGCCCGGCGGGCGTAGAACCACGCGATGCCCCAGGCGACGAGGAACTGCGACAGCGCGAACAGGAGCCCCACGTTGATCACGCCCCACACTTTCACGCGATAGAGGTCGGTGAAGTACGCGGCGCCGATCGGCAGCAGGAAGTAGTAGACCACCGAGAACGCCATCAGGCTCCACAGGAAGCGCGACTTGCGCGCGTGCAGCTCCTGGAAGCGCGGATCCGCGTCGATCGCGGCCCAGTTCATGGAAGTAGCAGCCATGGTTCTCCTCCGTTGTGTGACGCCACCGCGCGGTGCCCCGCGCACGCCCGCATTCTAGGCGCGCTCCCTTACGCGCCTCTGACCCGCGCTTGACGCGGGCCTTACGAAGCTGACCCCGAGCTTACGGTCACTCGACGCCCCCCGCCTGATCTGAGTCAATGCCGCGCGCGGACGAGTCAGGCGCCAAACCCGGCACCATGCACCGCAAAATCGCGGGCGAGGCGCCCCTGCAGCTTCCGTGCCTGTCGCAAGGCCTCTTTCAGGATACGCCGCTCGAGCTCGTTCAGCGTGTCCGGGTCGAGATGATTGTGAAGGGGCTCCCCGCGCGCGCGCTGGGCCTCGTTCAGCCGCAGCCGCAGGAGCTGAAGGAAGCGGAATGCCTCCCGCCATGCCTCGACCTCGGCCGCCGCCATCCGCCGCGCCCGCGCCGCCTGTGCGAGGCGCTCCAGGGTGTTCGTGGCGGTCACGCCGGATCCGAGTGCCAGCACGCGGGCCGACTCGACGAACGGCTGCACGCCGTTCACCTTGAGGTCGAGGGTCCCGGGATGCTCGCCGCCGGTGGCAAGGACGAACTCGCGCACGAACCCGAGCGGGGGCTGGTTGCCGAGCGCGTTCTGCGCCATCAGCAGCAGGAAGCGGCCCGCGTCGACGGCGCGCGCCGCGAGCCACTCGCGCAGCCCGCTCGCCAGCGCGCGCTCGCCGTGGATCGGACGAAGGTCGAAGAAGATCGCCGCGTTCAGGAGGGCTTGCGGCTCCGGCGTGTCCAGCCATTGCGCAAAGCGCTCGCGCCATTCGGTCACCGAGAGGCACCACTTCGGGTTCCCCGCCATGACCTCGCCCCGGCAGTGCGGGAACCCGCACGCGTCGAGCGCCCGATTGACGGCGGCGGCCGCGGGCACGAGAGCGGCCCGCTGCGCCTCGGGGTCGGCACCGTCCGCGAAGATGATCGCGTTGTCCTGGTCGGTCGCAAGCGTCTGCTCGCTGCGCCCCTCGCTCCCGAGCGCGATCCAGCACGCGCTGGCCGCGGCCAGCACGGCGCCCGCGCCGGTGAGTTCGACGAGCCGGACGGTCACCAGGTCGTTCAGCGCCGTCACGAGCCCCGTGATCGCGTCCGAGCCGATGCCCTCGTCGAGGAGCCGTCCGGGCAGCGCGCGGATCCGCGCCGCGGCGGCGATCGTCGCGTCAACGTCCCGGGCGGCGCGGATCGCTGCGCGAACCTCGTCGATCCCGCCGCGCCAGAGCGAGAAAAGGCGCGACTCCGAAACCACCCCGACGAGCCGGCCGTCCTCCACGAGCGGCACGTGCCGGATGTTCTCGCGCGCCATCAGCAGCGCCGCCTCGAATGCCGGCGCCTGCGGCGGCAGCGTCCAGATCTGGCGCGACATGGCCTCGCCGACCGGCGTGCCGAGGTCGGTGGCGGCCAGCGCCACGCGTTCCAGCACGTCGTGCAGCGTGAAAACGCCGAGCGGCCGGCGGTCGGCATCGACGACGATCATCGACCCGATGCGCGTGCGGTGCATCGTCTCGAGCACCGCGCGCAGCGGCGTGTCCGGCGTGCAGCTGACCGGGTCGCGCGTCGCAATCGCCAGGAGCGGACGATCGAGCCACCGATCGGCGCCGGCGCCCGACTGGAGCACCCATAGGACGTCCTGCGGCTCGCCTGCCGGGTCGGGGGGTGGCGCGTCGGAGCGATCGTCGTCGGTCATTCGGGGCGCGTGCCTGCTCGCGCGCGACTCTACCGCAGCCAGCGCGTCGCCTCGGGGTCCCACAGAAGTTCCGCGACGCGCCGGGGTTTCACCTCGGCGTGCGCGAGGACCGCAAGCAGTAGCTGCGCGGTCGCCAGGGCGTCGGCCACGGCATCATGCCGACTGAACGCTTCGATCCCGAAGCGATCGAGCCACGCGTCCAGTCCCTTGTGATGATTGCCCTCGGTGCGAATCAGCTCCGGCGCCAAATAGGCGAGGTCGATCCACTGCGGCTTGAACGCCTCGCCGAGGTGCTCCAGCGTCGCCTTGCCGATCATGCTCGCGTCGAATGCCGCGTGATAGCCGACCAGCGGCGCCCGGGCGGTGAACTCGAGGAAGGCGAGGAGCGCCTCGACCGGGTCCTCGCCGTCGCGTTGCTGGGTGCCGCCGATGCCGTGCACGAGAATGTTGTCGCGGTTCGACGCTGCGGGCTGGCGCAGCACCCTGTAGAAGGAGCGGCCGAGGTCGATGCGTCCCGCCTCGACCGTCACCGCGCCGATCGCGATCAGTCGATCCGTCCGCATGTCCAGGCCCGTCGACTCGACGTCCGCCACGACGAACCTCGCGTCGCACGGGGCTTCGTCCGGCGGCGTGGCCGGTAGCGCGCGCCACCGGTCGAGACGCGCGCGCGCCTCCGGCGGGAGCGGCACTGTCCGACTGAGCAGCTTCGTCAGCCAGCTCATGAGTCGTTCGCCCTAGCGCAACTGGTAGTCGAGCGCGAGCCGCTTCTGCAGCTTGCGTCCCTGGCGGAACGCCTCTTTCAGGATGCGCTGGTCGAGCTCGTTCAGCGCCCGCGGGTCGATTCGGTTGCTCCCCGCGCCGCCGGTGGAGTCGAGATGCTGGCGCCGCAGCCGCAGGAGCAGCAGGAAGTAGAACGCGTCCACCATCGCTTCGATCTCCTCGGATGGCACTCGCAGCACGCGGCTCGCGTGACGCAGGCGCTCGGCGGTGTTCTGCGCGTCGGCGCCGCTGGCGAGCGCGTAGATGCGTGCGGCGTCGGTGAACACGCGGGAGCCCTGGGCCTTGAGATCGATCGTGCCGCGCAGCACGCCCTCCCCGCCAGTCTGGAAGTCGCCGAAGAAACCGAGCGGCGGCTCCGACTGCAATGCGTTCTGCGCCATCATCCGCAGGAAGCGTTGATCGTCCTGCGTCATGCCGTTCAGCCACGCGCGCAGGTCGTGCGCCAGCTTGGCCTCGCCCCAGAGCGGGCGGAAGTCGAAGAAGATGTTCGCGTTGAGCAGCGCGTCCGGATCGGGGTTGCGGATCCAGTCGCCGAATCGCAGGCGCCACTCGGCGGCGGAGAGGCACCACTTCGGATTGCTCGCCATGATCTCGCCCTTGCAGAGCGGGAACCCGCAGGCATCGAGCGCGACGTTCACGGCCTGCGCGAACGGCAGCAGCCGGGCACGCAGCGGTGCGGCCTCGCCCTCCGCGTCGAAGACGATCGCGTTGTCCTGATCGGTGCTCAAGGTCTGCTCGTGGCGGCCCTCGCTCCCGAGGGCGAGCCAGCAGAAGGGGATCCCGGAGACATCGTGTCGTGCGGCCTCGAGCACCAGGATGCGCTCGGTGAGCCGATCGTTGAGCGTGGCGACGAGCCCGGTGAGCGCATCTGCGCTGACGCCCTGCGCGAGCAGCGTCTTCGCCAGTCCGCGAATCTCCGCGGCGGCGCGGCGGAGCGCCGCGAGGTCGCCGGCGAGATCGACGACGGTCGCGACTTCACGCATCGACATGCGCTGCAGCGCGAACAGGCTGCGCTCCGAGATGACGCCGACGAGCCTGCCCGCGTCACACACCAGCAGGTGGCGGATCCTGTGCTGCGCCATGATTCGCGCGGCGTCGTACAGGGTCGCCGTCGGGGGCAGGTGGATCGGGTGCGGCGTCATGAATTCGCGCAACGGCCGCGTCACGTCGAGCGCGCCGTTGCCCGCGTGCCGCACGAGATCCCGTTCGGTGAAGATGCCCTCCGGCGTCCCGTCCGCGGCGACGGCCACGACCGAGCCGATGCGCTGCTTGAGCATCTCGCTCAGCGCCGACTGCAGCGGTGCGTCGACCGGACAGGTCACCGGATCGCGCTTGATCGCCGTCGACAGCGGCCGCATCGAGCGGCCGGTCGGAGATCGTCTCGGCGCCGTAGGAGCTGCGCAGCGCGCTGTGTGCCTGCTGCAGCAGGCTGTCCATGTGGCGGGTGGCGTAGTGCCGGAAGCCGGGGCTCGCGCGCATCAGCTCCTCGACCACGTCGCGCTCGATCTCGTAGCAGAAGACGTCCTCGACCGCCTGGTACACCCCGGTCGTCGCGCGCGCGCCGAGCAGGGCGTTAAGCGGGAACATCTCCCCGGCGGAGTACTCGTACTCGACGTCGTCGTCGGTCGCCGCGGCCGGTCGGGAGTGGACCGCGCCCCGCTGGATCAAGAAAGAGCTTCGCCACGACCCCTTGCGACGGGTCGGCGACGAGCGCGCCCTTTTCGTAGTACGCGAGCTTCAGGTTGCCCGCGACGAGGCGCAATGCGGTCTCGTCCATCTCGTTGAACGGCGCATACCGGCGCAGGAACTCGAGCGTCGCGCGCTCGAGCTGCGGTGGGGCGGGGGCTGTTGCCACGGGAAGGGGACGGCGCTCGGCGCGAGCCGGGCTCGCGCCGCGGGTCAAGCGAGTTATAGCGTCTGCTTCAACTGCTCCAGGATCGCCGGGTTCTCGAGCGTCGAGACGTCCTGGGTGATCTCCTCGCCTTTCGCGATCGAGCGCAGCAGGCGGCGCATGATCTTGCCCGAACGCGTCTTGGGCAGGTTGTCGCCGAAGCGGATCTCCTTCGGCTTCGCGATCGGGCCGATCTCCTTCGCCACCCAGTTGCGCAGGTCGGTGGCGATCCGCTGCGCGTCCGCGCCCGTCGGCCGCGCCTGCTTGAGCACGACGAAGGCGCTGACCGCCTCGCCGGTCATGTCGTCCGGGCGGCCGACCACCGCCGCCTCCGCCACGAGCGGGTTGGCGACCAGCGCGGACTCGATCTCCATCGTGCCGAGGCGATGGCCGGAGACGTTGAGCACGTCGTCGATGCGACCCATGATCCAGAAGTAGCCGTCGAGGTCGCGGCTCGCGCCGTCGCCCGCGAGGTAGTACTTGCCCTTGAAGTCCTCGGGGTAGTAGCTCTTCTTGAAGCGGTCCGGATCGCCCCAGATCGTGCGGATCATTGCCGGCCACGGGCGCTTGATGACGAGGATCCCGCCCTTGCCCTTCTCCACGTCCTGGCCGGTCTCGTCCACGATCGCGGCCATGATGCCCGGCAGCGCCATCGTGCAGGAGCCGGGCTTGGTGGGCGTGACCCCGGGCAGCGGCGTGATCATGTGGCCGCCGGTCTCGGTCTGCCACCACGTATCGACGATCGGGCAGCGCTCGCCGCCGACGGTCCGGTGGTACCACATCCACGCCTCCGGGTTGATCGGCTCGCCGACCGTGCCGAGGATGCGCAGGGACGAAAGGTCGTACTTCTTCGGCAGGTCCGCGCCCGCCTTGATGAGCGAACGGATCGCCGTCGGCGCGGTGTAGAACACCGAAACCTTGTGGTCCTGGATCATCTTCCAGAAGCGGCCGGCGTCGGGATACGTCGGCACGCCCTCGAACATGATCTCGGTCGCGCCGCAGGCGAGCGGGCCGTAGGTGATGTAGGTGTGCCCCGTGACCCAGCCCACGTCCGCGGTGCACCAGAAGACGTCGGTCGGCTTGTGAGTCGAACGTCCACTTCATGGTGAGGATCGAGTGCAGGAGGTACCCGCCGGTCGAGTGCTGCACGCCCTTGGGCTTGCCCGTCGACCCGGAGGTATAGAGGATGAAGAGCGGATGCTCCGCGTTGACCCAGGTCGGCTCGCAGGTGTCGGGCTGCCCCTCGATCACCTCGTGCCACCACTTGTCGCGCGGCGCCTGCATCGACACCGCCGACCCGGTGCGCTTGTAGACGATCACGTTGCGCACCTTCTCGCAGCCGCCCATCGCGAACGCCTCGTCCACCGCGGGCTTGAGCGGGATCTCGCGGCCGCCGCGGAACTGCCCGTCGGCGGTGATGACCTCCGTGGCGCCGGCGTCGATGATGCGCTCCTGCAGGCTCTTCGCCGAAAATCCGCCGAACACCACCGAGTGCGTCGCGCCGATGCGCGCGCAGGCCTGCATGGCGACCACGACCTCGATCGACATCGGCATGTAGACGAGCACCCGGTCGCCCTTCTTGATGCCGTGCGCCTTCAGTGCGTTCGCGAGCTGGCACACCCGGTGATACAGCTGCTTGTAGGTGACCCGCGTGACCTTGCCGTCGTCGGCCTCGAAGATGATCGCGACCTTGTCGGGCTGCGTCTTGAGGTGCCGGTCGAGGCAGTTGTAGGAGGCGTTCAGCTCGCCGTCGTGGAACCACTTGAAGAACGGCGCGTTGGACTCGT
Organism: uncultured beta proteobacterium; assembly: GCA_963747775.1. Classification (GTDB taxonomy): domain Bacteria; phylum Pseudomonadota; class Gammaproteobacteria; order Burkholderiales; family SG8-39; genus JAGVSZ01. Next base: position 529,063 of record CAVVGT010000003.1, on the reverse strand, counting down.
CGAGCACTTTCGTGAATGGCTTGTGCCAGAGCAGGTGCTCGCGCGCCATGCCGCGCCCAGAAACCCTCGAAGTCGCGCTCCGCCTCGTCGCAGAGCGCCTGGTAGGCCGCCATGCCGGAGACGTTGGCGTTCTTGACGAGGTCCGCAGGGGGCGGGAATACCCGGGTTTCCTGCAGGACCGACTCGATGGTGGCGGACATGGCGAGGACTCCTCCTTCGAACGGGTTGGGACGCTGTGCCTTCGGGGTTCGGCGTGCTTCGGCGTGACGCTGCGCGATTCTGGCCGGCGAGTCTTACGTACGCCTTACGCACCGAATGGAACCATCGGTCCGACCGGGTTGTAAAGCGCCGCGCGCAAGGTGGGCTCACATCGGGGCACTGCGCGGTGCGGAGCCCGCCATGACGCGGCGCGACACGCGGGGCCCGGGGTGCCTCACTGGGCGCCCCAACGAAAAACGCCGCACCCGGGGGCGCGGCGTTGCGGCGGCGACGGGGCCGGTTACGCGACCTTCTTCTGCGTCGTCTTGTCGTCGAAGAACTGCTCGTCCTCGGTCGACCCGTGCAGCGCGGTGGTCGAGGACTTGCCCGCCCTGGACGACCTGGGTGACGTCGTCGAAGTAGCTCGTGCCCACCTCGCGCTGGTGCTTGACCGCGGTGAAGCCCTTCTCGGCGGCGGCGAACTCCTTCTGCTGCAGCTCGACGAAGGCGGTCATGTTGTTGCGCGCGTAGCCGTACGCGAGCTCGAACATCGAGTAGTTGAGCGCGTGGAAGCCTGCCAGCGTGATGAACTGGAACTTGTAGCCCATCGCGCCCAGCTCGCGCTGGAACTTCGCGATCGTCGCGTCGTCGAGGTTGCGCTTCCAGTTGAACGACGGCGAGCAGTTGTAGGCCAGCATCTTGCCCGGGTGCTTCTTCTGGACGCCCTCGGCGAAGCGGCTGCGCGAAGTCGAGGTCGGGCGTGCCGGTCTCGCACCACACCAGGTCCGCGTACTCGGCGTAGGCGATGCCGCGCGACAGCGCCTGGTCGAAGCCGTTGCTGGACGCGGAAGAATCCCTCCGCGGTGCGCTCGCCGGTGAGGAACGGCTTGTCGTTCTCGTCGACGTCGGAGGTGACCAGGTCGGCCGCCTCGGCGTCGGTGCGCGCGAGCAGGATCGTCGGCACGCCCAGCACGTCCGCAGCGAGGCGCGCGGCGACGAGCTTCTGCACCGCCTCCTGCGTCGGCACGAGCACCTTGCCGCCCATGTGGCCGCACTTCTTGACCGAGGCGAGCTGGTCTTCGAAGTGCACGCCGGCGGCGCCGGCCTCGATCATCGCTCTTCATCAGCTCGAAGGCGTTCAGCACGCCGCCGAAGCCGGCCTCGGCATCGGCGACGATGGGCGCGAAGAAGTCGATATCGCCCTTGCCTTCCATGTGCTGGATCTGGTCGGCGCGCTGGAGCGCGTTGTTGATGCGCTTCACCACGGTCGGCACGCTGGTGACCGCGTAGAGCGACTGGTCGGGATACATCGACAGGCTGTCGTTCGCGTCGGCGGCGACCTGCCAGCCGGAGAGATAGATCGCCGGGACGCCGGCCTTCACCTGCTGCATCGCCTGGTTGCCGGTCGTCGCGCCGAGCGAGTTCACGAACGGCCGCTCGTGCATCAGCTGCCAGAGCTTCTCGGCCCCCCGCCGGGCGAGCGTGTGCTCGATCTGGAGGCTGCCGCGGAGACGGTACACGTCGGCCGCCGTGTAGCCGCGCTTCACCCCCTTCCAGCGTGGGTTCTGGGCCCAGTCCTGCTCGATCCTGCCGATTTCCTGCGCTTGGTTGCTCATCGCTTCATTTCCCCAAATAGGCAATTGGCCTTGAGCCGGCGCACGCGCCAACCCCTCCTCGGCTTAAGCCGGCGCGCGTTCCTCCGGTGCGCGACGCGCGCGGGCGAAGCCCGACGCAACCGGGGCGGAAGCCCCGGCCTCGTCGTTTCACGGGGGCGGCCGGAGATCCTGTCCGGCACAACCAAGCACGTCCGCATGGGTAATGCGGCGCCTTTCCCTGCCGCGGCCCACCGGTTGATGCGCCGCGATCGTGAGCGTCGTGGTGTCACCCGCGACGCGTAGCGATTCTTGCACACGGACCTGCTGCACCGCAACAGGTCCCGGCATCCGAAACTAGAGCGATCAATCTAAGCGAAATCAAGCCATTAGTCGCGGGATGCGGTGTGACATTTCGGATGGTGAGCCCGCGCGCCGCGGCATCGGGCTAAGTCGATGACGCGGCGCGGGAACGGGTTCGACCCGACAGCGCCGCAAGATCACGATGCTAGAATCGCGCGCTTTCGCGCCGCCTCGCACCCACCGCCGATGACGCCGACGACCGCAGCACCCGTACGACTCCGCCCCGTCCCCGCGTTGATCTTCGCGGCCCGCTGGCTGCAGCTGCCCCTCTACCTCGGGCTGATCCTCGCGATGGGGATCTACGTCGTGCAGTTCTGGAAGGAGATGATGCACCTCCTCCAGATCGTCGCGGCCAAGGACATCAGTGAAACCGAGATCATGCTGGGTGTGCTCGGGCTGATCGACGTGGTGATGATCGCGAATCTCCTCATCATGGTGATCATTGGCGGCTACGAGACATTCGTGTCGCGGATGTACATCGAAGGCCACCCGGATCAGCCGGAGTGGCTGTCGCACGTGAACGCCTCAGTGCTGAAGGTCAAGCTCGCGACCGCGATCATCGGCATCTCGTCGATCCATCTGCTCAAGACCTTCATCAACGCCGGGCAGATCGAGGAGAAGCAGATGATGTGGCAGGTCATCATCCACCTCGCGTTCCTCGTCTCGGCGCTCGCGATCGCGGGCGCCGACCGCGTGCTCGGCGTCCGCTACCACGAAGAGCCGCGCGAGTAAGGCGTGCGCGGTCTTCGGCAACCGGTCGCGCGTGCCACCTTCGGTGCGGCCGCCTGCGCGCTGGCGCTGGCCGCCGGCGCGCAGACCCTCCGCACCGACGAGCACACGCTGCACCCGGTGACGGTCGTCGCCGGTCTCGCGCACCCGTGGAGCGTCGCCTTCCTGCCCGACGGCCGGATGCTCATCACCGAGCGCCCCGGTCGACTGCGTCTCGTCGGAAGCGACGGGAAACTCGCCGCGCGTCCGATCGACGGCCTGCCGGCGAACCTCGCGGAGCACGGCCAAGGCGGCTTGCTCGACGTCACGCCGCATCCCAGGTTCGCCGAGAACAACTGGGTGTACCTGTCGTACGCCGCGAGGGACGGCTCCGGGGTGGGCACCGAGGTCGTGCGCGGCAGACTCGCCGGAGACCGCCTGACGGAGCTGCAGACGCTCTTCCACATGCAGCCGAAATCCGGCGGCGGGCGCCACTTCGGTTCCCGCCTGGTGTTCGACCGGGGCGGCTACCTCTTCATCACGCTCGGCGACCGCGGCGAGCAGGACCGCGCGCAGCGGCTCGACGACCACGCCGGAAAAATCGTGCGCCTGCACGACGACGGCCGCGTCCCCGCGGACAATCCGTTCGTGGAGCGCGCGGGCGCGAAGCCCGAGATCTGGTCGCTCGGCAACCGCAACGTGCAGGGCGCGGCGTTGCATCCGCGCACCGGCGCGCTGTGGGCGCACGAGCACGGACCACAGGGCGGCGACGAGGTCAACCTGATCCGGGCCGGGGTCAACTATGGCTGGCCCGTCATCACCTACGGCGCGAACTACGGCACCGGCACGAAGATCGGCGAGGGCACCGCGAAGCCGGGTATGGCCCAGCCGATCCACTACTGGGTTCCCTCGATCGCCCCGTCGGGCATGGCGTTCTACGACGGCGAGCGCTTTCCCCGCTGGAAGGGCGATCTCTTCATCGGCGCACTGCGCGATGAGCTGCTGGTGCGCCTGAAGCTCGACGGCGAGAAGGTGATCAAGGAGGAGCGGATGCTGAAGGGTGCGTTTGGCCGCATCCGCGACGTGCGCGCAGGCCCCGACGGGCTGCTCTACCTGCTGACGGACGAGTCGAACGGCAAGCTGATCCGGCTCGAGCCCGCGGGCTGATCGTCAATCGACCGCGTGCGTCGCGCAGCACCCGATCGGCGCGCTGTCCCCTCACCCTGCCCTCTCCCCGACCTCGGGGGAGAGGGGGTTGTCACTCGACCCGCCGCCCGTCCTCGAAGCGCTCCGCCGGCTTCTCGCCCTCGAACAGCCGCGCCGGATAGAAGGCCCGGAAGTCCGCGGCGACTTTCTCGAACGGGAAGTCGGACCAGCAGCCGTGGTCCTTGACGTACTCCATGTGGCGCCGGTCGCGCGCGTCGTACTCCTGGAAGACCGCGTCGCCATGGCCGTCGAACTCGGTGGGGCGCACGTGAAACCGATCGCAGAGCTCGATGTTGAATGCGGGCGCGGCCTTCACCCACCGGCCCGCGAGACAGAGCACCGCGTACCCGTGATGCATGAAGTACGTGCTGCCCATCCAGGCTTTCAGCTTGTCGGTGGTCAGGTGATTGACCACGTCGGACAGCCCGATGGCCGCCGGGATCCCGACCGCGCGTGCGCCCGCCGCAAGCAGGATCGCCTTCGGGATGCAGTAGGCGGCGCTCGCCGCGAACACGTGACTGGCGACATAGTCGTCGGGTTTCAGCGTCATCGAAAACGGGTCGTAGCGCCAGCGGTCGCGCACCGCGTAGAAGAGCTTCACCGCTTTCGCGATCGCGTCGGTCTCGCCGGCGACGACGTCGCGCGCGAACGCCTGCAGCGCCGGCGCCTCGTGGTCGAGGAAGCGCGTCGCCGCGAGATACTCGGGTCCGGGGATCGGGCGCTCGTTGGGGGGCGTGTAGATCATCTGCACCGGGCCGCTACCGCAACCCGTCGTGGCCCGTGGCGTCGGCGGCCTTGAGTCCGCCCAAGCGTGCATTCATCCGCCCGCGCGTCGCCATGACGCAGATCACGGCGATCTCGTCCGGGAACGGCGCGTCGGGCACGGTCACTTCCATGGTGTCGTAGTTGTCCCGGACGTAGAGCGCGTCCTTGTGGGCAATCGGGATGTCGATCGTCGCGCCGAGAAGGCCGCGCTTCACGTTCGAGGGCACCCACGCCTTGCCGCCGACGAGACCGCGGAACGCGTCGCCGAACGCATTGGTGATGAGCGCGACGCCGTGCTCGGGCGCACCGTCCACGCCGACGATGCAGCCCTTGCCGAAGCTCTGCGGCTTCTCGCCCCCGAGCGCCGCAACCGCCCGGCCGCCGATCAGCGCGGCGAGCGCCGTACCCCAGCCCATCATCTCGGCGAGGTCCTCGCCGTACGCGCGCGCGAACGGGTTGCCGATCACCGCCGCGGCGGCGACCTTGCGGACCGGCGGACCGGATGCGCGCCCCTGCTCCAGGAGAATCTCCTCGACTGCGACGAAGACCTTGCGCAGCGCGAACGGGTAGCTCATCGCGGGCGGCTCAGCGCTTCCGGCCGAGCAGCGTGCCGCGGCAGCCTTTCGCGCCGCACAGACACGGCCAGCGTTTTTTTTCCTGCGGCGTATGGGGGTCCTCGAGCGTGATGTTGTAGTCGTAGCCGAGCTCCTGGCCCGGCCGGATCGTGCGAATCGCCTCGATGTAGATCCGTCCGTCCTCGTCGACGGCTTCGCAGTTCGGCTCGCAGGAATGGTTGATCCACCGCGCCGCGTTGCCGCGCTGCCCGGCGTCGATCACCATGTCATCGTCGAGCTCGAACAGGAAGGTGTGCGTCGGCCCGCCGCCCTCGTCGGGATACAGCTCCGTGGCGAGCTCGTACGAGATGCGCCTGCCGCGATACTCCACGATGCGCGTGCCCTTCGGGATCGTGCGCGCGGCGAAGACGCCGCGCCCGTGGATCTTCGATCGTCTGACGAGGTACGGCGTCCCGCTGCCGTTCGCCTTGCGGATGGAGTGGCCGTTGAGCTTCCCGCCCCGGCCGTTCGCTTTCGCCTGCTTCTTCCGCGCCATCGCCTTGCGCCCCGCATGAATCGAGGCGCGGATTTTACGCGAACGCGCTCGAGTGGCGCTGGCTCGGGGCGGCTACTCGCCGATGTACTGCGGGAACCCGGCTTCCTCGAACCGGCGCTTCTGCGCCTCGTCCTCCGCCATCCACTTGAGGGCCTGACCGGAACCGGACCCGGCAGCGCATGCGACAAGCCCGCCGGCGGCAACCGTGAGGAGCAATGCGCTCGCGAGCCGCGTGGCCCGCCGAGAACCGAGGACGCGCTTCAGAACCAGTTGTACTGCGGGAAGCCCGCGTCGTTGAGACGCTTGCGTTCGGCCTCCTGCCACAGCACCCAGTTGAGACCCTCCTTGTAACGCGGGTCCGAAGCGCAGCCGGCGACACCGGCCGCGAGGAGCGCCAGGATCACGAGTTTCTTGAGGGCGTTCATCGGTTCGGTTCTCCAGAGGCACCGGCGAGAGGCGGATCAGTCGTGGTTGTATTGCGGGAAGCCGGCGGCCTGGAGCCGGTGCCTCTCGGCCTCCTGCCATTGCACCCACGCAATGCCCTCCTTATAGCGCGGGTCCGAGGCGCAGCCGCCGAGGATGCCCAGAGCGATGATCGCCAAGACGAGCCTCAGGGTCGGGGACGAAAACGGGCGGCAGTTCATCTCGGAGCTCCTGATCGGGGTGTGCCACGACACCGAGTGAACATAGGTGCCGCACCGGCTATTCCATACGCGATCGGCCCGTCGCCGGATGCACCGCGCCGCACGTCGTGGTCCGCACAAGGGCCTCAGCGCTCGCCTCCGCCGGTGTACTGGGGAAACCCCTCCGCCTCCAGGCGCTTTTTCTGCTCCGCGATCCACTGGTCCCACTCGAGCCCCTGCTTGTCGCGGGGATCGCCGGTGCAGCCCGCCACCAGCGCGAGCCCCAGCGCCAGTCAGGCGACGCCCGGAGCGCTCATGCATTACTCCTTCAGGACCGCATCGATGCCGGCCTGGGCGATCTGCTCGTCCTCGTGGGACTGCACGCCGGAAACGCCGACCGCCCCCACGCACTCGCCGTCGACCTTGATCGGAACGCCGCCCTGCACGGGCAGCACCGGCATCTTGAGCATGCCAAGCCGTCCGTCCTTCACGCGCTGCTCCCAGGCGCCACTCGGCCGGCGGGACACCGCAGCGGTGCGGGCCTTCTCGACCGCGATCTGGGCGTTGGCGGGCGTGGCGCCGTCCATCCGCTCGAAGCCGAGCAGGTGACCGCCGTCGTCCACGATGGCGATCGCGACGATCCAGTTGTGACGGATCGCCTCCGCCTCGGCGGCGGCGGCGATCTTCTTCACGTCGGCGAGCGTCAGGGCGGGCCGGGTGCGCATCACCTGGCCCCGATCGCTGCGCGAATCTGCTCGAGCGCGGTCGGGTCCTCGATGGTCGTCAGGTCGCCCGGATCGCGTCCCTCGGCGAGCGCCTGGATCGAGCGGCGCAGCAGCTTGCCCGAGCGCGTCTTGGGCAGCAGCGGACACGAAGTGCACGCGCGAGGGGCGCGCGATCGCGCCGAGCAGCCGGTCCACGGTCTGCCATGACCTCCTTCTCCTGCGCCGCGCGCTGCTCGGCGGTCGCGACCTTCGCGGCGTCCTTGACGACCGCGAACGCGAGCGGCATCTGGCCCTTGAGCGCGTCGGCGACGCCGACCACCGCCACTTCGGCGATGTTCGGATGCGCCTGCACGGCCTCCTCGATCTCGCGCGTGCCGAGGCGGTGGCCGGCCACGTTGATCACGTCGTCGGTGCGCCCGAGGATGAAGTAGTAGCCGTCCTCGTCGCGGATGCCCCAGTCGAAGGTCGAGTACACCATGCTTCGTCGCGAAGGTCGTGAAGTAGGTGTTCACGAAGCGCTCGTCGTCGCCCCACACGGTGGTCATGCAGCCGGGCGGCAGCGGCGGCACGATCGCGACCACGCCCTTCTCGTCGGCGCCGCACTCGGCCGCGTCCGTCTCGCGCAGGAGCTGCAGGTCGTAGCCGTAGGCCGGGAACGTCGGGCTGCCGAACTTGATCGGCGTCTTCTCCACGCCGGGCACGCGGTGAGGATCGGCCAGCCGGTCTCGGTCTGCCAGTAGTGGTCGATCACCGGCTTGCCGAGCGCCTCGGAGATCCAGACGTGCGTGGGCTCGTCGAGCGGCTCGCCGGCGAGGAACAGATAGCTGCAGGCTGAGACAGGTCGTACTTCGTGAGGAACGCCGGATCCTGCTTCTTCAGCACGCGGATCGCGGTCGGCGACGAGAACATCACGCTCGACCTTGTAGTCCTGCACGATCTTCCACCAGATCGCCGGCGTCGGGACGGATCGGCACGCCCTCGTACATGATCGTCGTCATGCCGGCGATCAGCGGCCCGTAGACGATGTACGAGTGGCCCACCACCCAGCCGATGTCGGAGGTGGTGAACATCGTCTCGCCCGGCGTCGCCGCAGTAGATGTGCTTCATCGACGCGGCGAGCGCCACCGCGTAGCCGCCGGTGTCGCGCTGCACGCCCTTGGGCTGGCCGGTGGTGCCGGACGTGTAGAGGATGTACGACGGCTCGTTCGATTCGAGCCAGGCACCGGCACCTTCGCGTCCAGGTGCTTCGCGCGCAGCTCCGCGTAGTCGAGGTCGCGACCGGCGACGAGCGTTGCAGTCGTGGTCGAGGCCGCGGTTGCACGATGAGCACTTTCTCGCGGCGGGATTCGGCGAGCGCGATCGCCTCGTCGAACAGCGGCTTGTAGAGGATCGCCTTGCCCGGCGCGCATGCCGCCGTCCGCGGTGACCATCAGCTTCGGCCGCGCGTCGTCGATGCGCGCGGCGAGGCTGTGCGGCGGCGAAGCCGCCGAACACCACCGAGTGGATCGCGCCGATGCGCGCGCACGCGAGCATCGCGAACACCGCCTCGGGGATCATCGGCATGTAGATCAGCACGCGGTCGCCGCGCCCACGCCGAGCGACTGCATCATCGCGGCGGAGCGGTTCACCTCCGCGTGCAGCTCCCGGTAGGTGTAGCGCTGCTCCTGGTCGATCTCGGTCGAGATCTAGACGAGCGCCGTCTGGTCGCCGCGCGCCGCGAGGTGCCGGTCCACCGCGTTGTGGCACAGGTTGGTCTCGCCGCCGACGAACCACTTCGCGAACGGCGGGCGGGAGTAGTCGAGGACCTGCTCGAAGCGGCTTGTGCCAGTCGACGAGCTTCGCCTGCTCGCTCCAGAACGCGTCGCGCTCCGCGAGCGAACGCGCGTGGAACGCACGGTATTTCTCGCCAGCCATGATTCCTCCTTGCTCGGGGTGTTGCTCCTGGGCGTCTCTCGTGTCGTTCGGGTCGGACGGTCTCGCGCCGCCTCACGCCGCCATGTCGACGACTACCCTGCCCCGCACCTTCGCGTCGATGAAATCGCCGAACGCGCTTGGCAGGTCGGCGAACGGGATGGTGCGCGTGAGCTGCGCCAGATGCCGCGGCCGCATGTCGGTCGCGAGCCGCTGCCAGACCCGCGGCGCTGCGCCATCGGGCAGTTGACCGAGTCGACGCCGAGCAGGCTCACCCCGCGCAGGATGAACGGCGCGACCGTCGTGTTCAGGTTCATGCTCGCCGCCAGGCCCACCGACGCGATCGGTGCGCCGATCTGCATCGTGCTGGCGAGCCACGCGAGCATCTCGCCGCCGAGGTTGTCGACCGCCCCCGCCCACAGCGTCTTCTCGAGCGGCTTGATCTTCGCGAGGTCCAGGCTGCCGCGCAGCGTCACGTCCTTGGCGCCGAGGCCTTTCAGATACGAAACCTCCTGTTCCTTGCCGGTGATCGCCACGACGTGGTACCCGAGGCCGGCGAGCATGTCGATCGCGATCGAGCCCACGCCGCCGGTCGCGCCGGTCACCACGACCTGTCCGCTGCCCGGCCGCAAGCCTTCGTGCTCCAGCGCGCGACCGCGAGGCCCGCCGTGTAACCCGGCCGTGCCGAGCGCCATCGCCTCGAAGAGGCTCATGCCCTTGGGCATCGGCACCACCCAGTCCGCCTTGACGCGCGCGTACTCGCCGTAGCCGCCGTCGTGGGCGACGCCGATGTCGTAGCTCGTGGAGATCACCGCGTCGCCCTTCTTGAACCGCGGGTCGCTCGACTCGATCACCGTGCCCGAGAGATCGATGCCGCCGACGCACGGGAAGCGACGGATGATCCGGCCCGTCCCGGTCGCCGCCAGCGCGTCCTTGTAGTTGACGCTCGAGTAGGCGACGCGAACCGTCACCTCGCCCGGGTCGAGCTCGTCGATCGACGACTGCTCGAACGCGGCGACGACCTTCTTCTCGACCTCGCGGAGCCGGTAGACCTTGAACTTGTCCATTTTGATGCCTCCTTATAGCTCTGGCGCCTGACGCAGCGCTTACGTCGACGCGATCGCGGTGGCGGCGTCGTCTCCCACCAGCGCCGCGGGGCCTGCGCCCGGCCCGCGCCGCGGTTCCAGCAGGTATTCCCGGGTCTGCATCTCCACCAGCCGGCTCGCGGTACGCTGGAACTCGTTGGCGAGCGCGCCCTCCACGTACAGTTCCTCGGGCCGGGCTTCCGCCGACACGATCAGCTTGACCGGCGTCGTAGAACACGTCCACGAGCAGCGTGAAGCGGCGCGCCTCGTTCGCCTGGCGCGCGCTCATCCGCGGCACGTTCGAGAGCACGACCGTGTGGAAGCGCCGTGCGAGATCGAGATAGTCGATCTGCGAACGCGGCCCGCCGCACAGCGCCTCGAAGTCGAACCACACCACGCCGCCCGCGCGCCTGCGGTACGGGATCAGCCGTCCTTCGACGTCGAGCTCGTGGCGCTCGTCCTCCACGTCGGCCACCTGGCGGAACGCGCGCTCGAGCGCGCGCTCCGCGTCCCGGCCGAGCGGCACATGGTAGACCTTGACCTGCTCGAGCGCGCGGCGCCGGTAGTCGACCGGGCCGTCCAGGGGCACGACGTCCAGGCGCTCCTTGAGCAGCGCGATCGTGGGCAGGAAGCGCTCGCGCTGCAGCCCGTTGGCATAGAGGTCGTCCGGGTGGTAGTTCGAGGTCATGCAGTACACGACCCCGCGGTCCATGGACCGCTGGAGCAGCCGCCCGAGGATCATCGCGTCGGCGATGTCGTTGACGTGGAACTCGTCGAAGCAGATCAGGCGGTAGCGCTTCGACACGCGCCCGGCGACCGCGTCGAGCGGGTCCTCGCGCCCCTTCAGGCGCGCCAGCTCGCGATGGATGTCGCGCATGAAATGGTGGAAGTGCACGCGGCGCTTCCGCACCAGCGGCACCGTCAGGTAGAAGCTGTCCATGAGGAAGCTCTTGCCCCGCCCCACCGGGCCCCAGAGATACGCTCCGCGGGGGAGCGGCGGCCGCACGACCATGCGCCGCAGCGCGCTGCTGCGCCGCGACTTGTAGTCCACCCACTGCTCGTAGGTCCGCTGCAGCCGCTGCACGGCCGCGTACTGCGCCTCGTCCGCGACGAAGCCGCGCCGCGCCAGCGTCTCCTGGTAGTACTCGACGACCGTCAGCCGGAGCCGCTTGGCCGGCGCGGTGTATTCCCCGGAGTCGAACACGCTGTCCCCGATCGGAGGCAGCGGCTCTCCGTGTGCGGGCTCGTGGGCGCTGTCCCTCATTCAGGGAAGGGCGATGGGTGAGGACGAAAGGGTGCGGAGCGCGGGAGTTTACCCTGCTCCCCGCCGTTGCCGCCTTCTCACATGTTGAGCGAGCGCTTGTCCACCGCGAGCGCCGCCTCGTGCATCACCTCCGAGAGCGACGGATGCGCGTGCACGATGCGCGCGATGTCCTCCGACGCGGCGCGGAACTCCATTGCCACGACCCCCTCGGCAATGAGCTCGGAGGCATGCGTGTTGATGATGTGCACGCCGAGAATCTCGTCGGTACGCTGCGTGCGCGAGCATCTTCACGAACCCGCTCGTGTCGCCGTGCCCGAGGGCGCGGCCGTTGATGCTGAAGGGGAACTGCCCGACGCGGTAGGGCGTGCCCTCGCTCTTGAGCTGCTGCTCGGTCTTGCCCACCCAGGCGATCTCGGGCGAGGTGTAGATGACCCAGGGGATGGTTTCCAGGTTGACGTGCGCCTTCTGCCCGGCGATCAGCTCGGCGACCATGACGCCTTCCTCCTCGCCTTTGTGCGCGAGCATCGGCCCGCGGACGACGTCGCCGATCGCGTACACGTTCGGGAGGCTGCGTGCGGCAGTGGTCGTCGACCTCGATGAAGCCGCGCGCGTCGATCTTCAGTCCGACCGCCTCGGCGCCGAGCCCGTCGGTGTTCGGGACGCGCCCCACCGACACGACGAGCCGGTCGCACTCGAGCTTCTCCGGCCTTGCCGTCGAGCTCGTAGTCGACTTTGACGCCCTTCTTCGTCGCCTCGACCTTCCCGATCTTGACGCCGAGGCGGATATCGAGCCCCTGCTTCTTCGTAAAGAGCCGCCACGCTTCCTTCGCGACGCTCTCGTCGGCCGCGGCGAGGAAACCCGGCAGCGCCTCGAGCAGCGTGACCTGGGCGCCGAGCCGGCGCCAGACGCTGCCCAGCTCGAGGCCGATCACGCCGGCGCCGATCACACCGAGCCGCCTCGGCACCTCGCGCAGCGCGAGCGCGCCGACGTTGTCGCAGACGATCTCGTTGTCGACCGGCACGCCCGGGAGGTGCCGCGCCTTCGACCCCGTGGCGATCACCACCGCGCGCGCCTCCACGATCTCGGCCGCGCCGTCGCCCCCGACCTCGATCTGCCACCCGGCGCCGCCGCGCCCGACGAACCTTGCATGCCCCTTCAGCCACGCGATCTTGTTCTTGCGAAACAGGGTCTCGATGCCCTTCGTCATTTTCGTGACGATCGCATCCTTGCGGGCCAGCATCTTGGCGACATCCATCTGCGCCCCGGTGACCGTCACGCCGTGCTCGCCGAGACCGGTAAGCGCGTGTTCGTACTGCTCGGAGGATTCGAGCAGCGCCTTGGACGGGATGCAGCCGACGTTCAGGCAGGTGCCGCCCAGCTTGGGCTCGCCCGCCGGATTGCGCCACGCCTCGACGCAAGCCGTCGAGAGACCGAGCTGGGCCGCGCGAATCGCGGAGATGTAGCCGGCCGGGCCGGCGCCGATGACTAGTACGTCGAACATTTGTGCCATGGGAACCCCAGAGGGCGAGGCCACGGAGGACACGGAGAACGCACAGCAGAGGCGCTTTCCGTGTCCGCAGCGCTCGCGTTGGCTGCCGTCGTCCTTCTAGATGTCAAACAGCAGCCGGGAAGGATCCTCGAGCGCGTCCTTCATCGCGACCAGCGACAGCACCGCTTCGCGGCCGTCGATGATGCGATGGTCGTAGGACAGGGCGAGGTAGTTCATCGGCCGGACCACGACCTGGCCGTTCTCCACCACCGCCCGGTCCTTGGTCGCGTGGATGCCGAGGATCGCGCTCTGCGGCGGGTTGATGATCGGGGTCGACAGCATCGAGCCGAACACCCCGCCGTTCGAGATCGAGAACGTCCCGCCGGTCAGCTCCTCGATGCCGAGCTTGCCGTCCTGGGCGCGCTTGCCGAACTCGGCGATCTTCTTCTCGATCTCGGCGAACGAGAGCTGGTCGGCGTCGCGCAGGATCGGCACGACCAGGCCGCGCGGGCTGCCGACCGCGATGCCGATGTCGAAATAGCCGTGGTAGACGATGTCGCTCCCGTCGACCGACGCGTTCACCACCGGGAACTTGCGCAGCGCGTGCACGGCCGCTTTCACGAAGAACGACATGAAGCCGAGCTTCACGCCGTGCTCCTTCTCGAAGCGCTCCTGGTACTTCTTGCGGAGCTCCATCAGCGGCTGCATGTTGACTTCGTTGAAGGTCGTGAGGATCGCCGCCGTCGACTGCGACTGGACCAGGCGCTCGGCCACGCGCGCGCGCAGCCGGCTCATCGGCACGCGCTGCTCCGGGCGGCCCGCGAGGATCTTGTCGACGTTCACCGGAGCGGGCGCCTGCGCCAGCGCGGGGCGGGCCGCGGGTGCGGCGGGCGCGCCCGGCTGCGCCCGCGCCACCTGATCGAGCACGTCCGCCTTCGTAATGCGCCCTTCGCGTCCGCTGCCGGTGAGGCGCGTCGGATCGACCGCGTGCTCCTCGACCAGCTTGCGGGCCGAGGGCATCAGCCGCGCATCCCGGCGCGCGGCTTCCGGCGGCGGCGAGGGCGTAGGCGGGACGGCCGCGGGCGCGGCGCGCACCGCCGGCGCCGCGGCCCCGGCCGCCGCCTTGGCTTCGGTGTCGATCGTCGCGATGATCTCGCCCGCAACCACCGTGCCGCCGTCGCCCTTGAGCACCTTGATCAGGACACCGTCGGCAGGCGCGGGGAGCTCGAGGACGACCTTGTCGGTCTCGATGTCGATGAGGTTCTCGTCGCGCTTGACGGCCTCGCCTTCCTGCTTGTGCCACGAGAGCAGCGTCGCCTCGGCAACCGATTCCGACAGCTGCGGCACCTTCACTTCGACCAGCATTTGACACTCCGTTCGGTTTTTCACCGCGGTCGGCTGAGCTTTCCGACGGTGGACTGCAAAAACCCGAGCGCGTAACGCGCCGGAGGTTGCGCCGCGACGCGCCGCGGCGACCGTACACGAGAACTGCTACGTCATTTGTCTTTTCCCAGCGCCTGGTCGATGAGCGCCTTCTGGCGCTGGTTGTGCCGCGCCAGATACCCGCCGGCGGGCGCGGCCGCGGACGGCCGCCCGGCAAAGAAGAGCTTCTGGTCCGAGCGCATGTTCTCCACCAGGTAGTGCTGGGTCTGATACCAGGCCCCCTGGTTCTGCGGCTCCTCCTGGCACCACACGACCTCGTGCGCGTTCGCGTAGCGCTTCATCTCCGCGGCGAACTGCTTGTGCGGGAACGGATACAGCTGCTCGACGCGGATGATCGCCACGTTGTCCATGCGCCGCTCGCGTCGCGCGACGAGCAGGTCATAGTAGACCTTGCCGTAGCACGCGACGATGCGCGTGACGTCCTTCGGCTCGAGCGCGTCCACTTCGCCGATGACGGTCTGGAATCCGCCCTTGGCGAGATCCTTCAGGCTCGAGACCGCCTCGCGCTTGCGCAGCAGCGACTTCGGCGTGAGGACGATGAGCGGCTTGCGGAACGGCCGCACCATCTGGCGGCGGATGCAGGTGGTAGATCTGCGCCGGCGTGGTCGGCACGCACACCTGGACGTTGTGCTCGGCGCAGAGCTGCAGGTAGCGCTCGAGGCGGGCCGAGGAATGCTCGGGGCCCTGCCCCTCGTAGCCGTGCGGCAGGAACAGCGTGAGCCCGCACATCCGGCCCCACTTCGCCTCGCCCGAGGTGATGAACTGGTCGATCACGACCTGCGCGCCGTTGGCGAAGTCCCCGAACTGCGCCTCCCAGATCACCAGCTCGTTCGGTTCGGCGCAGGAGTAGCCGTACTCGAAGCCGAGCACCGCCTCTTCGGAGAGCACCGAGTCGATGACGACGAAATCGGCCTGGCCGTCCTGGAGGTTCTGAAAGCGGGATGTACGAGCCGGCGTCCCACTTCTCGCGGTTCTGGTCGTGGAACACCGCGTGGCGGTGCGCGAACGTGCCGCGGCCCGAGTCCTGCCCGGAGAGCCGCACGCCGTACCCGCTCACCAGCAGCGAGGCGTAGGCCAGGTTCTCCGCCATGCCCCAGTCGAGCATCTGCTTGCCGCGCGCCATCTCGCGGCGCGCCTGCACGACGCGCTCGACCGACGGATGCAGCTTGAAGCCCTCGGGAATGGTCGTGAGCCGCGCGCCGAGCTGTTCGATCTCCTTCAGCGGCAGCGAGGTGTCGGCCGCATCGGTCCACTTCGCGCCGAGGAACGGCCCCCAGTCGACCGCGTACTTGCGCTGGAAATTGGACAGCACCGGGCTGGAGGTCTGGCGGCCCTCGTCGAGCGCCTGGCGATAGTCGCGGATCAGCTCGCTCCGGTTCCTCGGGCGGAACCACGCCCTGCGCCACCAGCTTGTCGGCATAGAGCTTGCGCGTGCCCGGGTGCTGGGCGATCTTCTTGTACATCAGCGGCTGGGTGACGAACGGCTCGTCCTGCTCGTTGTGGCCGAGGCGGCGGAAGCACACCAGGTCGATCACGACGTCCTTCTTGAATTCCTTGCGGTAATCCATCGCGAGCTGGGTGACGAACAGCGCCGCCTCCGGATCGTCGCCGTTCACGTGGAAGATCGGCACCTCGATCATCTTGGCCACGTCGGTGCAATAGATGCTCGAGCGCGCGTCGCGCGGATCGGAGGTGGTGAACCCGATCTGGTTGTTGACGATCAGGTGCACGGTGCCGCCAGTGGAGTAGCCGCGCGTCTGCGACAGGTTGAGCGTCTCCATGACGACGCCCTGCCCCGCGAAAGCGGCATCGCCGTGCAGCAGCACCGAGCATGACCTTCTCGCCCGCGCGGTCCTTGCGCCGGTGCTGGCGCGCGCGCACCGACCCCTCGACGACCGGGTTCACGATCTCCAGGTGCGACGGGTTGAAGGCGAGCGTGAGGTGCACCGGGCCGCCGGGGGTCGAGACGTCCGACGAGAAGCCGAGGTGGTACTTCACGTCCCCGAGCGAGGTGCTGCCCGCGCTCTCGGCCTTGCCCTCGAACTCCGCGAACAGGTCCTTCGGCGACTTGCCGAGCGTGTTGACGAGCACGTTGAGGCGCCCGCGGTGCGCCATGCCGATCACGAGCTCCTCGACGCCGTGCGCGCCCGCGCGCTGCACCAGCTCGTCCATCATCGCGATGATCGTCTCGCCCCCTTCGAGCGAGAAGCGCTTCTGCCCGACGTAGCGGGTGTGCAGGTACTTCTCGAGCGTCTCGGCGGCCGTCACCCGCTCGAGCAGGCGCCGGCGCGTCTCGGGCGCGAGCTGCGGCCGGCCGCGCACCGACTCGAGGCGCTGCTGGATCCAGCGCTTCTGCCCCGGGTCGGAGATGTACATGTACTCCGCGCCGATCGTGCCGCAGTAGGTCTCGCGCAGGTGCTGCAGGATCTCGCGCAGGGTCGCGCGCTCGGGGCCGACCAGCGTGCCGGTGTTGAAGACGGTCTCGAGGTCCGCCTCGGTGAGATCGTAGTAGGTCGGCTCCAGCTCCGCGATCGGCGGCCGCGGCACGCGCTTGAGCGGATCGAGCTCCGCCCACCGGTTGCCGAGGAACCGGTAAGCGTTGATGAGCATCTGCACGTAGACCTGCTTGCGCTCGACGCCGAGCTCCGCGGGCGCCGCCGGCGCACGGAGTCGGCCCTGCTTGGCGCGCTGCGCGAACGCTTCGACGATCGGCGCGTGCGCGACGTCGCGCCCATCGCCGCCCGGCAGCACCTGCATCCGGTCGAAGTACTCCCGCCACTCCTCCGGCACCGACTGCGGGTTGTCGAGATAGGCCTCGTACAGCTCCTCGACGAACGGCGCGTTGCCGCCGAAGAGATGCGAGTTGCCGAGCAGTTCCTTCATCATGGCCGCTGCGTTCTCCGCCTGTTCACCGCTGGTCGTTCACCGCTGGGCGCTCACCGCTGGTCGTTCACCGCTGGTCGCTTATCGCTTGTCGATCGCCACCACGTCGCGCCGCGCGGCGCCGGTGTAGAGCTGGCGCGGCCGCCCGATCTTCATGTCGGGATCGGAGATCATCTCGTTCCACTGCGCGATCCAGCCCACGGTGCGCGCGAGCGAGAAGATGCAGGTGAACATCGAGGTCGGGATGCCGAGCGCGCGCTGCACGATGCCCGAGTAGAAATCGACGTTCGGATAGAGCTTGCGGCTCACGAAGTACTCGTCCTCGAGCGCGATCTTCTCGAGCGCCATCGCCAGCTTGAACAGCGGATCGTCCTGCAGCCCGAGCTCCGCCAGCACCTCGTAGGTGGTCTCGCGCATCAGCTTGGCGCGCGGGTCGTAGTTCTTGTACACGCGGTGGCCGAAGCCCATCAGCTTCGCGCCCGAGTTCTTGTCCTTCACCCGGGCGATGAACTCGCCGATGCGCGCGACGCCGCCCTCCTTCTGCAGGTCCCCGAGCATGTTGAGCGCCGCCTCGTTCGCGCCGCCGTGCGCGGGGCCCCACAGGCACGCGATTCCGGAGGCGATGCAGGCGAACGGGTTGGCGCCCGACGAGCCGGCGAGTCGCACCGTCGAGGTCGAGGCGTTCTGCTCGTGGTCGGCGTGCAGGATCAGGATGCGGTCGAGCGCGCGCACCAGCACCGGGTTGACCTTGTACTCCTCGGCGGGCACGCCGAACATCATGCGCATGAAGTTCGCCGAATAGGACAGCTCGTTCTTCGGGTAGATGAAGGGCTGTCCGACCGAGTACTTGTACGCCATCGCGACCAGCGTCGGCATCTTGGCGATCAGGCGATAGGCCGCGACCTCGCGCTGGTGCGGGTCGTTGATGTCGAGCGAGTCGTGGTAGAAGGCCGACAGCGCGCCGACCACGCCCACGAGCGCCGCCATCGGGTGCGCGTCGCGGCGGAAGCCGTTGAAGAAGCGTGCGATCTGGTCGTGCACCATGGTGTGATAGGTCACCGTCTGCACGAACTTGTCCTTCTGCTGCCGGTTCGGCAGCTCGCCGAACACGATGAGGTACGCAACCTCGAGGAAGTCGCAGGTCACCGCCAGCTGCTCGATGGGATAGCCGCGGTAGAGCAGGATGCCCTGGTCGCCGTCGATGTAGGTGATGCTCGACTGCGTGCTCGCCGTCGACAGGAAGCCGGGGTCGTAGGTGAACATCCCGGTCTTGCCGTACAGCGCACGGATGTCGACGACGTCCGGCCCGATCGTACCGCCGAGCACCGGAAACTCGACGATCTTGCCGTCCCCGTAGTTCAGAATCGCCTTGCCGCTCTGCCGCATCGGTCTCTCCTCGTCGTTCTTGGCTTGCGCGTCGCGCGTTCCGCCGGGCGCCTTCGCACTCACGCGTCTCTGATCATCGCCACCACCGGCGCGAGCCGCGCGTCATCGCTCTCGACGCGCTCGCTCAGCAGGTCCCACAGATCGTTGTCGCCAAATTGCAGCAGCGTGTTCAGCGCCGCGAGCCGCGCATCGTCGAGGTCGGCGGCGCGCCGCTCGAGGAACCGCGCAAGCATCAGGTCGTTCTCGAGCAGCCCGCGCCGGCAGCGCCAGCGCAGCCGCCGCAGGTCCGCAGCGGCGATCGTCATCGACCCGCCCCCGTCGACACTAGACCGAGCGCTTCACCATCAGCTCCTTGATCTTGCCGATGGCGCGGGTGGGATTCAACCCCTTCGGGCACACGTCCACGCAATTCATGATCGAGTGGCAGCGGAACAGGCGGTACGGGTCCTCGAGGTTGTCGAGCCGCTCGCTGGTCGCCTGGTCGCGGCTGTCGGCGATGAAGCGGTAGGCCTGCAGCAGGCCCGCCGGGCCGACGAACTTGTCGGGGTTCCACCAGAACGAGGGGCAGGCGGTCGAGCAGCACGCGCACAGGATGCACTCGTACAGGCCGTCGAGCGCCTCGCGGTCCTCGGGCGACTGCAGCCGCTCCTTCTCCGGCGGCGGCGAGTCGTTCACGAGGTACGGCCGGATGGAGTGGTACTGCTTGAAGAACTGCGTCATGTCGACGATCAGGTCGCGGATGACCGGTAGCCCGGGCAGCGGCCGCAGCTCGACCGTGCCCTTCAGGTCGGCGAGCTTGGTGATGCAGGCGAGGCCGTTCTTGCCGTTGATGGTCATCGCGTCCGACCCGCACACGCCCTCCCGGCACGAGCGCCGGAAGGCGAAGCTGTCGTCCATCGCCTTCACCTTGACCAGCGCGTCGAGCAGCATGCGGTCGGAGGCCTCGAGCGCGACGTCGTAGTCCTTGAAGTAGGGCTTCGCGTCCCGGTCGGGGTCGTAGCGGAGGATCCGGATGTGCATGGCGTGAGTCGTCGGCCGCGGGTTTCTGGGATGATCGTTCAACGGGTCAATACGCGCGCGCCTTCGGCGGGATCGTCTCCGCCGTGAGCGGCTTGAGGTTCACCGGCTTGTACTCGAGCCGGTCGCCGTCCTTGAACCAGAGCGTGTGCTTGAGCCAATTCTGGTCGTCGCGGCCATTGGGAAAGCCGGGCCGGTCGTGGCAGTCGGCGCGATCGTGCGCGCCGCGCGACTCCTTGCGCGCGTCCGCCGAGACCATCGTCGCGCGCGCGACCTCGATCAGGTTGTCGAGCTCCAGCGCCTCCACCCGCGCGGTGTTGAACACCTGGCTCTTGTCGGCGATGCCGGTGCGGGCCACGCGTTCGGACACGGTGCGGATCTTCCGGACGCCCTCCGCGAGCAGGTCCGGGAAGCGGAACACGCCGCAGTGCGCCTGCATCGTCCGGCGCATCTCGTTGCCGACCTCGTGGACGCTCTCGCCGCTCTTCTGGCCGTCCAGCCGTGCGAGGCGTGCCAGGGTCCGGTCGGCGGCGTCCGCGGGAAGCGACTTCTGCCCCGGTTGGTTGTGCAGGAACCGGATCACCGAGTCGCCCGCCGCCTTGCCGAACACCACCAGGTCGGTGAGGGAGTTGGTGCCCAGGCGGTTGGCGCCGTGCACGGAGGCGCACGCGCACTCGCCCGCGGCGTAGAAGCCCGGCACGACCGTATTGGGGCCGTCCCGGCCCGGCACGACGACTTCGCCGTGGTAGTTGGTCGGGATGCCGCCCATCTGGTAGTGCACGGTGGGCACGACCGGGATCGGGTCGCGTACCGGGTCGACGTCGGCGAACTTCTTCGCGATCTCGCGGATGCCGGGCAGGCGCTTCTCGATCACCTCGGGCCCGAGGTGATCGAGCTTGAGCAGCAGGTAGTCGGCGTCGGGACCGGCGCCGCGTCCTTCCTTGATCTCGGTCGCCATCGCGCGCGACACGACGTCGCGGCTGGCGAGGTCCTTCGCGGTCGGCGCGTAGCGCTCCATGAAGCGCTCGCCGCTCTTGTTGAGCAGGTAGCCGCCCTCCCCGCGCACGCCTTCGGTGATGAGCACCCCCGCACCGTAGACCCCGGTCGGGTGGAACTGGTAGAACTCCATGTCCTCGAGCGGGATGCCGGCGCGCGCCGCCATGCCGAGACCGTCGCCGGTATTGATGAACGCGTTCGTGCTGGCGGCGAAGATCCGTCCGGCCCCGCCGGTCGCGAACAGCGTCGCGCGCGCCTGCAGGATCGAGACCTCGCCCGTCTCCATCTCGAGCGCGGTGACGCCGAGGACCTGGCCGGACGCGTCGCGGATCAGGTCGAGCGCCATCCACTCGACGAAGAACTGCGTGCTGGCCCGCACGTTGCGCTGGTAAAGGGTGTGCAGCATGGCGTGGCCGGTGCGGTCGGCCGCGCAGCAGGACCGCTGCACCGCCGGGCCGGCGCCCATGTTCTGCATGTGCCCGCCGAACGGGCGCTGGTAGATGGTGCCGTTGTCGTTGCGATCGAACGGCAGGCCGAAGTGCTCGAGCTCGATCACGACTTTGGGCGCTTCGCGGCACAGGAACTCGATCGCGTCCTGGTCGCCGAGCCAGTCCGACCCCTTGATCGTGTCGTACATGTGCCACTGCCAGGAATCCGGCCCCATGTTGCCGAGCGCGGCGCCGATGCCGCCCTTGCGCCGCGACCGTGTGCGAGCGGGTCGGGAACACCTTGCTCAGCACCGCGACCTTCAGTCCCGCCTCGGCGAGCTGGAGCGAGGCGCGCAGCCCCGCACCGCCGGCACCGACGACGACCGCATCGAATTGTCGGACCACGAGCGCCACGCCTCAGGTCCTCCAGAGGATCTGGACCGCCCAGCCGGCGCAGCCGACGAGTGCGAGGATGACGAGCACCTCGAGCGCCAGGCGTAGCCCCGTCGGCTTGATGTAGTCCATCAGTATGTCGCGCATGCCAACCCAGGCGTGCAGGAACAGGCTCACGAAGAACAGCAGCGTCGCGAATCGCATCCAGCCGTGGCCGAAGAACGCCTTCCAGGCGGCGTGATCGGCCGGGCGCGCCGCCGCGAGCGCGACCGCGAAGAGCGCCGTGTAGCACGCCATCACCACGGCGGACACGCGCTGCACCAGCCAGCCGCGCAGGCCGTAATGCGCGCCCACGACGATGCGGTTCACCATAGCAACCATCCCCCCAACCCCGCGGTAAGGACGAGGCTCACGACGAGCACGGCACCGCTCGTCATGCGCGCGACGGGCAGGTCGACGCCTTTATGGATGTCGAGGAAGAGGTAGCGAATTCCCGCGAACAGATGATGCAGGAACGCCCAGAGCAGGCCGAGCAACACCAGTTTCGCGAGGGGGTGCGAGAGGCTCGCCTTGATGCCGGCGTAACCCTCGGCCGATGCGAGGCTCGAATCTAGGAGGTAGAGAAGCCAGGCCGTAAAGAGGAACAACAGCGCGCCGCTGATGCGGTGCAAAATCGAAATGACGCCCGGCAGCGGGAGGTTGAGGAGGTTGAGGTTGTACCAGAGCGGTCGTTTCTTTTTCAGAGCAGCATCAGGCATCTAGCACATTCCTCTCGGTCATCACCCCGGACGCCAAGCCATTCCCCAAGCCTGGTGAGTATAGCAGCGGACTCCTCCGTTTGTGGCCCGCACAAACCGCTTGCGACGCGGCGCACGCGGCGCAAACGACGCCGTCGCCGCGTTGATGCGCCTCCGGAAATCGCGCGAGCATTCGCGTTGACACTGCCGCGCACGCCGCCTAAACTCGACTGGCTCGTTGCGCCGCAGCATCGCGGCCGCGATGCCCCTTCCCAGTCCTTCGCGGAGTCCTACCGATGGCGAAAGCCCCCGTTCGCGTGGCCGTGACCGGCGCCGCCGGCCAGATCGGCTACAGCCTGCTCTTCCGGATCGCCAGCGGCCAGATGCTCGGCGCCGACCAACCGGTCATCCTGCAACTGCTCGAGATCCCCGACGAGAAAGCGCAGAAGGCGCTCAAGGGCGTGATGATGGAACTCGACGACTGCGCGTTCCCGCTGCTCGCGGGAATGAGCGCGCATTCGGATCCGAACACCGCGTTCAAGGACGCCGGAATCGCATTGCTCGTCGGCGCGCGTCCGCGCGGGCCGGGGATGGAGCGCAAGGATCTGCTCTCGGCCAACGCGCAGATCTTCACCGCACAGGGCAAGGCGCTCGACGCGGCGGCGAGCCGCGACGTCAAGGTGCTCGTGGTCGGCAATCCCGCCAACACCAATGCCCACATCGCGATGAAGAGCGCGCCGAGCCTGCCGCGCGAGAGCTTCACGGCGATGCTGCGCCTCGACCACAACCGCGCGCTTTCCCAGCTCGCCGCCAAGGCCGGCAAGCCGGTCGACGCGATCGAGAAGATGATCGTCTGGGGCAATCACTCGCCCACGATGTATCCCGACTATCGGTTCGCGACCATCGCCGGGCAGCCGGCCCCGAAAGTCGTGCCCGACCAGGGCTGGTACCGCGACACCTTCATCCCGACGGTGCGGCAAGCGGGGCGCGGCGATCATCGAGGCACGCGGGCTGTCCTCGGCCGCGTCCGCGGCGAACGCGGCGATCGACCACGTCCGCGACTGGCTGCTCGGCACCGGCGGCAGGTGGGTCACGATGGGCATCCCCTCGAGCGGCGACTACGGCATCCCCGCGGACATCATGTACGGCATGCCGGTCACCTGCGCCGGCGGCAAGTACACCCTGGTGAAGGGACTCGAGATCGACGAGTTCAGCCGCCAGAGGATGGACCACACGCTGAAGGAACTCCTCGAGGAGCGCGACGGCGTGAAGCACCTGCTGCCGGGCTGAGCCCGCAGGACCGCTCCAAGGGCGAACACCCGAGCGCACTTCGCGCGAGGGCAGTCCGATGGGCAAGCCTGTCCATCCGAACGACGCGCTGTTCAAGGGCGAGAAGCCCTTCCCCGTCCTCCCGTCCTGCGAGCACTTCGCCGGCAGCGAGAAGCTGATCCGCAAGGCGCTCGAGCTGCAGGACAACCTCGGGCCGGTCTTCGACCTCACCTGCGACTGCGAGGACGGCGCGCCGGCCGGCCGCGAGCGGGAGCACGCCGAGATGATCGTCGCCGTGCTCAACTCGGAGGCCAACCGCCACCGCATGGCGGGCGTGCGGATCCACGACCACACGCACCCGCACTGGAGGCAGGACGTCGAGATCCTGGTGCGCGGCGCAGGCAGCGTGCTCGCGTACCTCACGATTCCCAAAGCCGACCTCGGCCGCGCAGGTCGCCGAGACGATCCTCCACATCGAGCAGACCGCCGCGCGCGCCGGCGTGCGCGCGCCAGATCCCGATCCACGTGCTGGTCGAGACGCACGGCGCGCTGCGCGACGTCCAAGCGATCGCCGCGCTCCCGGGCATGCAGGTGCTCGACTTCGGCCTGATGGACTTCGTGTCCGGCCACCACGGCGCGATCCCGGCCGCCGCGATGCGCAGCCCCGGCCAGTTCGAGCACGCCCTGCTCGTCCGCGCCAAGGCCGAGGTCGTCGCGGCCGCGCTGGCGAACGGCATCGTCCCCGCGCACAACGTGACGCTCGACCTCTCGAGCGGCGCCCAGACGCACGCGGACGCGCGGCGCGCGCGCCACGAGTTCGGCTTCCTGCGCATGTGGTCGATCCACCCGGTGCAGATCCGCGCCATCGTCGACGCCATGGCGCCCGACCACGCCGAGGTCGACGAGGCCGCCGCGATTCTCGCCGCCGCCCAGGCGGCCGACTGGGGCCCGATCCAGCACGCGGGGACGCTGCACGACCGGGCGACCTACCGGTACTACTGGGAGGTGCTGCAGAAGGCAAAGGTCACAGGTGTGCCCCTGCCGGAGGGGGCGGCGCGCGCATTCTTCTGACCACGGGCGGGGGAGTTGCGCTACCATGCCCTCGTCATAACTCGAACATCCGAGGGGGCCCCATGAATCGCCTCGCCATGCTCGCCTGCGCCGCGCTCGCCGTGCTGCCCGCCGCCGGCCGCGCCCAGGACACCGGGCTGCTCGTCGGCACCTGGGAGTGCCGCGTGCCCGGCGCCGCCCCGACCACGACCCCGCCGATCGTCTGGTTCGGCGGCGCCTACGCGGAGGGCAAGATCGTCCCGACGACCGTGGACGTCGACGGCTTCGCGCGCCAGGTCTACGGCCTGTCGAACGTCGCGGCGGCCGCGGACGGCTGGATCCAGGTCCAGCCCCAGGACGGTCAGCCGTTCCTGGTCAAGCCGCTCGGACAGTCCGGGCAGCGCACGCCGGCGATGTCGCTGAAGCGCGGCGCCGAGTCCTATCACTGCCTCCGCCTCCCGCCCTCCGCCTGAGCCGGTGACCCGGCGGCGCGCGCTCGCGCGCCGCGCCCCGACGCAGTCCCGCAGCGGCGCGTAAAATACGCGCCGCTCGGCGCTGCTCGTCCGCGGGACCGGCAGCGCGCTCTTCGGATTCGATCCTGATGCGCCCGACCCGGCGACTCGTCGTACTCGCCCTGCTCCTCTTTCCGGCTCTCGCCGCCGCGCAAGGCGCCGGCGCCGCGCGCGATCCGATGCAGCACTTCTTCATGCCGACCCTCGGCGACCTGAAAGCCGATCTCGACGACGCGAAGCGCGCGGGCAAGCAGGCCGCGTTCGTGATGTACGTGCGCGACGATTGTCCGTACTGCGAGCGCATGAAGAAGGACATCCTCTCGCGGCCGGACGTCCAGGCCTGGTACCGCCAGCGCTTCGCGGTGCTCGCGATCGACACGAAAGGCTCGGTCGCGATCACCGATTTCGGCGGCAAGGCGACCCGGGAGAAGGACTTCGCGCTCGCGCAGGGCGTGAAGTACACGCCGGTGATCATGTTCTACGGCATGGACGGAACGCCGCTCACGCGCGTGGACGGCGAGATCCGCACCCCCGAGGAGTTCATGCTGCTCGGTGAATTCGTCGCGAGCGGCGCTTACGCCAGGATGAAGTTCGCCGCATTCAAGCAGGCCGCGAAGCTGCGCGAGTAGCGCGGCCGCCGCCACCGCTACGCACCCAAGACCGCAAGGAAGAAAGATGCCGCACAACACGTTCAACGCGCTCCAGGACTTCAAGCTCGCCGGCGGCAAGACCGGGAAGCTGTACTCGCTCGCCGCGCTCGAGAAGGCGCGCCTGGGCCGCATCTCGCGCCTGCCCGTCTCGATCCGCATCGTGCTCGAGTCGGTCCTGCGCAACTGTGACGGGAAGAAGGTGACCGAGGAGCACGTCCGGCAGCTCGCGGGGTGGCGCCCGAACGCAGCGCGCGTCGACGAGATCCCGTTCGTGCTCGCGCGCATCGTCCTGCAGGACTTCACCGGCGTGCCGCTGCTCGCGGACCTCGCGGCGATGCGCGGGGTCGCGCACAAGATGGGCAAGAACCCCAAGGTGATCGAGCCCCTCGTGCCGGTGGATCTCGTCGTCGACCATTCGGTCCAGATCGACCACTACGGCACGAAGAGCGCGCTCGACCAGAACATGAGCCTCGAGTTCCAGCGCAACCAGGAGCGCTACCAGTTCATGAAGTGGGGCATGCAGGCGTTCGACACGTTCAAGGTCGTGCCGCCGGGCATCGGCATCGTGCACCAGGTCAATCTCGAGTACCTCGCGCGCGGCGTGCACAAGTCGGGCGAAGGCGTCTACTACCCCGACACGCTCGTGGGCACCGACTCGCACACGACGATGATCAACGGCATCGGCGTGGTCGGCTGGGGCGTCGGCGGCATCGAGGCCGAGGCCGGCATGCTCGGCCAGCCGGTCTACTTCCTCACCCCCGACGTCGTCGGCGTGCACCTGAAGGGGCGGCTGCACCCGGCGTGCACCGCGACCGACCTGGTGCTGACCGTCACCGAGATGCTGCGCAAGGCGAAGGTGGTCGGAAAATTCGTCGAGTTCTTCGGCGCCGGCACCGCGAGCCTCGCCCTGCCCGACCGCGCGACGATCGCCAACATGGCGCCCGAGTACGGCGCGACGATGGGCTTCTTCCCGGTGGACGAGAAGACCATCGAGTACTTCCGCGGCACGGGCCGCACCGCCGAGGAGATCGACGCGTTCGCGGCCTACTTCAAGGCGCAGGGCCTGTTCGGCATCCCGCAGGCGGGCGACATCGACTACAGCCAGGTGCTCGAGCTCGACCTCTCGAAGGTCATGCCGTCCCTGGCCGGGCCGAAGCGGCCGCAGGACCGCATCGACCTCGACCGCGTCAAGAGCACCGTCACCGCACTCTTCTCCAAGCCGGTGGCCGACAACGGCTTCGCCAAGAAGCCCGAAGACCTCAACCGCCGCTTCAAGACCTCGAACGGCATCGACATCGGATCGGGCGACGTGCTGATTGCGGCGATCACGTCCTGCACCAACACCTCGAACCCCGGCGTACTGCTCGCCGCCGGGCTGCTCGCGAAGAAGGCGGTGGAGCTCGGGCTGAAGGTCAAGCCGCACATCAAGACCTCGCTCGCGCCCGGCTCGCGCGTGGTGACCGAGTACCTGACCAAGGCGGGGTTGCTGCCGTACCTGGAGAAGCTCGGCTTCTCGGTCGCCGCCTACGGCTGCACCACGTGCATCGGCAACGCCGGCCCGCTCGCCGAGCCGATCGAGGAGGCGGTCGTCAAGAACGACCTCGTCGCCGCCGCGGTGCTCTCGGGCAACCGGAACTTCGAGGCGCGCATTCATCCCAACATCCGCGCGAACTTCCTCGCTTCGCCGCCGCTCGTCGTCGCGTACGCGATCGCCGGCACCGTGCTCAAGGACTTCCGCACCGAGCCGCTCGGCACGAGCAAGGACGGCCAGCCGGTGTTCATCGGCCACATCTGGCCTTCGCACGACGAGGTCGTCGCGCTGATGAAGCTCGCGATGGACGCGCCGACGTTCCGCCGCCTCTACGCCAATCTCGCCGACACCAATCCCATGTGGAAGAAGGTCGCGTCGGCGTCGGGCCAGGTCTACGACTGGCCGAAGTCGACCTACATCGCCGAGCCGCCGTTCTTCGCGGGGTTCGGCATGCAGCCGGGCAAGCCCGGCAGCATCACCGGCGCCCGCGTCCTCGGGATCTTCGGCGATTCGGTCACCACCGACCACATCAGCCCGGCGGGCTCGATCAAGCCGAGCTCGCCGGCCGGCGTGTATCTGCTCGAGCACGACGTGCCGGTCGTCGACTTCAACTCCTACGGCGCACGGCGCGGCAACCACGAGGTGATGATGCGCGGCACGTTCGCGAACGTGCGGATCAAGAACCTGATGGTCCCGACGCGGCCCGACGGATCACGCGTCGAGGGCGGCGTGACCCTTTACAAGGGCCAGCAGCTGCCGATCTACGACGCCGCGATGCACTACATCGCCGACGGCACGCCGACGGTGGTGTTCGGCGGCGAGGAGTACGGCACCGGCAGCTCGCGCGACTGGGCGGCGAAGGGCACGCAGCTCCTGGGCGTCAAGGCGGTCGTGGCCCGCAGCTTCGAGCGCATCCACCGCTCGAACCTCGTCGGCATGGGCGTGCTGCCGCTGCAGTTCATCGGCACCGACTCGGCCGAATCCCTAGGCCTCAAGGGCGACGAGGAGATCGACGTGCTCGGCCTCGACGACATCCGACCGCAGCAGGAGCTCGCGCTGGCGATCAAGCGCGGCGACGGCACGCGGCGCGAGATCAAGGTCAAGTCCCGCATCGACACCCCGATCGAGGTCGACTACTACAAGCACGGCGGCATCATGCCGTACGTGTTGCGCGAGCTGCTCGCCAAGGCTGCGTAGCGGGCCGACCGGCGCGGGCGCCGCCCCCTCGTAAAGAGGCGGCGAAATCAGTGGTGATGCCCGCCCGGCCCGTGGGCGTGGCCGTGGGTGACCTCGTCGGGCGTGGCGGGGCGCACCTCGAGGACGCTGCAGCGGAACTCGATCTCCTCGCCGGCGAGCGGATGGTTGCCGTCGAGCGTGATCTCCGAGTCGGTGACCTTCACGACGCGGAACGCGATCGGGTGGCCGCCCTCGCCTGCCGGCGTCTCGCCGCGCATCCGCATCCCGACCTTGGGCTTGCCGCCGAACTTCGCGCGCGGCTCGACGCGCACCAGGGCCGGATCGCGCTCGCCGAACCCGTCGGCCGGGGCCAGGCGCACGCGCACCTTCTCGCCGACGTCCTTCCCGGCGAGCGCCTCCTCGACACACGGGAAGATCCCCTGGTAGCCGCCGTGCAGGTAGTAGTAGGGGCTCTTGCCCCGCTCGACGAGCGCGCCTTTCCCGTCGAACACCTCGTACTTCAGCGCGACAACGCTGTTCTTGATGATCTTCACGGCGCGGCCCTTCCCCGAACGAAGCCGCGATGATACGCGCGGGCCGGCGGTTCCCTTAGAATCGCGCGCGTCTCCGTGCCCTCTCCATCGTGAACGATCTTCCCAAGAGTCTGGCGATCGACGCCGCGTTGCGGTGCTTCCTCGATCCGCAGGCCGATCCGGCCGATTGCTTCACGCGGCTCTTCGACGCGATCCGGCCCCGCCGGGGCGCGAGCGGCAGCGCCGACTACGCGCTCGCCCTGCGGACCATCGAGGCCAATCCGGCGTACGGCGCCGCGGTCCGGGCGCGCTTCCTCGCCTTCTTCACGCACCGCAAGCAGATCGATTTCTTCGCCGACAGCGGCGTCCTGCCGAACGCCGGCTTTTTCTCCGAGCTCGCGCGGCGGCTCACCGAGCCGCTGCTGCCGCCGCTCCGGGACGCCGGCTCGCTGCAGGATGCCATCGGTCTCGTGTTCCACGCCGCGCACGACCCCGCGTGGCTTGCGGCGCTCCCGCCGGAGCTGCCCCGTCGGTTCTGGAGCATCGTCCATCCGACCGCCGGCGACGACGACCGCCAATTGACGCGCCGCGTCGTCGACCAGATGCTCGAGGCGCTGCTCGTGGTCTCGCACCGAGTAAGCGCGCTCGGGCTCGAGCCGGAGCTCGTGCGCAACCATCCCGAGCTGCTGGAGTTCGAGTCGCCGTTCATCGCGCAGGGCGTGGAATCCACCCGGTTCGTGACCGCATATCGGCGCTCGCTCGACGATCCGGCCGCGCCGTGCGAGGACGAGCGGCATCTCCTCGTCCTGGTCGAGCAGTGCCGCGACGTTCTGACGCGCGTCCGGCGCACCGCGCTCACCCGCGGCACGAGCCTCGGCCTCACTTACATTCTCGTGCGGTTGTGGCAGAGCCTCGGGCGGATCGAGGCGCTCGCGGCGGTGCTCGCGGCGCGGTTCCGGGCCGACGCCGGCGAGGCGGCGCTCGCGCACTGGGTCGACCTGATGCGCACCGCGATCCGGGGCGAGACCGGGCGCCGCGGCATCCGGCGGCACTTCCAGCAGCTGTTCGGCATGATGGCCCTGCGCGTGACCGACAACGCGGCGCAGACCGGCGAGCACTACGTCGCGGACAGCCGGCCCGAGTATTTCGCCATGTGGCGCTCGGCGATGGGCGCCGGGCTGATCATCGGCGTCCTGGCGCTCGACAAGATCCTGGCGGCGAAGCTGGGCTGGGCGCCGCTCAACCAGGCGTTCGTGTACAGCATGAACTACGCGCTCGGGTTCGTGCTGATCTATCTCCTGCACTTCACGATCGCGACCAAGCAGCCGGCGATGACCGCCCAGACGATCGCGGCGACGGTGAGCGAGATCGACCCGGCGCGTGGCGACCTCGCCCGGCTCGTGGACCTGATCGTCGCGGTGGCCCGCTCGCAGTTCGCGGCGATCCTCGGCAACGTGATGATCGCGCTCCCGACCGCGGTTTCGATCGCCTGGGCACTCGGCGCGGCGAAGGGCGGTCCGTTCATCGAGGCCGGCAAGGCCATGCACCTGCTCCACGAGCTCCACCCGCTGCGGAGCCTCGCGCTCCCCCATGCCGCCGTCGCCGGGGTCTGGCTGTTTCTCTCCGGGCTGATCTCCGGCTGGGTGGACAACTGGACGGTCTACGAGCGCGTGCCCGAGCGCATCGCGCAGGTGCGCTGGCTGCGCGTGGCGCTCGGCCCGGAGCGCTCGGGCGCGTTCGCGGCCTACGTCGGCCGCAACTTCGGCGGCATCGCCGGGAACTTCCTGTTCGGCGTGATGCTCGGCTCGACCGGCGCGATCGCGGCGCTCTTCGGGCTGCCGATCGACATCCGGCACATTGCGTTCGCCGCGGCCAACCTCGGCTATGCGCTCGTCGCGCTCGAGTTCTCGGTGCCCTGGCTCACCGTCACGTGGTGCGCGCTCGGCGTGGCGCTGATCGGCCTCACCAATCTCGCCGTCAGCTTCGCCCTCGCGCTGTGGGTCGCGCTGCGCGCGCGCGGCGTGGAATTCAGGCGCACCGGCGAGCTGCTCGGCCTGCTCTGGCGCGAGCTCGTCGGACGGCCGGGGCGCTTCTTCCTGCCGCCGCGCGCAACGTCCGCGGCGCCGGCCTGACGCGGTAGACTCGCGACTGACCGGATCCTCCGCCCCGCACCCGATGATCAAGTTCGCCCGGGCCGCCGCGCTCGCAGCACTGCTCCTCGCCGCCTGCAGTCAGCCGGAGAAGAAGCCCGCCGCGCCGCCGCCCGATCCCGAGCCGCGCAACGGCGTGGTCGCCTTGATCAGCGAAACGAAGATCCGCGACATCAACAACCGCGACAGCCTCATGGGGGCCATCAACTCGATCATGAGCGGCGACGCCGAGAAGGCGGTCGCGTCGAACTTCTGGGAGGTCACCGTCTTCTACGACGACGGCACGACCGGCGTGGTGACCGTCGAGAAGCGCCCGCAGGTCCAGCCCGGCCAGAAGGTCCGCGTCACCGGCAACAAGATCGAGCTGCGGCGCTGAGCGGCCGCGTCACGCCGCGGCCGCGTCTTCCTTCGCGCGGAACTCCGGGATGTCGGGCTTGGAGCCCCACATGCAGAACGACGACGCGGCGAACGGGAACTGGCGCGGCCGGTAGGCCGCCTCTTCCTCCGGCTTGATCAGCCGCACGCCGGTCGAATACTCGTAGACCATTCCGTCGGGGCCCTCGAAATAGAGGAAGACCGCGCCCGAGGTCGGGTGCCGGCCGGGGCCGAACACGATTCGCACGCCGCGCTCGCGCATGAAGTAGTAGGCCCGCATCACGTCGTCGACGCCGTGCACCTGGTGGTTCACGTGCTGCACGCCGGGGTACGCGGACGGGAACAGCGCGATCGTGTGGTGCACCTCGTGAATGCGCAGCAGCGCCGCCGCGCCGATGCGATCCGACACCCGCGCGTTCAGCACCGTCGTCCAGAAGGCCTCGTCGCGCGTCGCGTCGGTGGTGCGCAGGCCGACGTGGGAGAAGCTCCACACCCCGCAGTCTCGCGAGGCGAAGTAGCGCCGCCCGCTGTGATGCGGGCGCACCACGAGATCGTGGGTGTTGCCGCTCGGGTCGACGAAGCTGAGGAAGTCCTCGACGTGGCGGATCTCGGCTTCGCGCCGCGTGCCGGGCCGCACCGCGACGCCGTGCGCTTCGAGCGCCGCGCCGGCCGCGTCGAGCGCGGCCGCGTCGGCGAGCTCCCAGCCGGTCGCGTGCGTCGCGGGGTCGCCCTTGACATAGACGAGCGTGTGGTCGCGGTCGTCGCCGCGCAGGTACACCGCGCCCCCCGCGCGGCGGACGAGCTCGAGCCCGAGGATCTTCTGCGCGTACTCGGCGGCCGCGTCCGGGTCGCGCGTGCCGAGGCGGACGTAGCGGAGGTCTTTGAGCTGGATCACGGCGCGACTCCTCGGCGGGCGAAGCGTCCATCTTGCATCACTCGCCGGGCGGGCTCAACCGCGCGGTTGCGACCCCGCGCGGGCGTCGAGTATCCTGACCGCCATGGTCGCGCCCAGCCTGCCTCCCCGCTACACGCCGCCGTTCAACTTCCAGCGCTGGATCGAGGCGCACGCCCACCTCCTCAGGCCCCCGGTCGGCAACCAGCAGGTCTGGAAGGACACCGACTTCATCGTCACGGTGGTCGGCGGGCCGAACGAGCGCACCGATTTCCACGACGATCCGTACGAGGAGTTCTTCTGGCAGCTCAAGGGCAACGCCCATCTGCTGACCTGGGACCGCGGGCAGTATGCGCGCGTCGATCTCAAGGAAGGCGACATCTTCCTGCTGCCGCCCGCCCTGCGCCACTCGCCGCAGCGGCCTGAGGCGGGAAGCCTCTGCCTCGTCATCGAGCGCACGCGACCGCAAGGCGCGATCGACGGCTTCGAGTGGTACTGCGCGAAGTGCGCCACGCTCGTCCATCGCATCGACGTGCAGCTGGCGAGCATCGTCGACGACCTGCCGAAGGCCTACGATCAGTTCTACGCATCGGGCGAGGCCGCCCGGCGCTGCGAGAAATGCGGCGCGATCCACCCCGGCCGCGACGCGAAGGCCTGGCACGCGATGCGGGCCGCCGGATGATGGCCCCTTCGACGTGACCACGATCGATATGCACACGCACTTCTTCCCGCGCATCGCGCGGGAAGAAGCCGCACGGCTCGACGCCGCGAAGGCCCCCTGGCTGCGCACGAACGCGGACGGCACCGGCCACATCATGCAGGGCGACCAGCCGTTTCGCCCGGTGTACGTCCCGCTGTGGGAGCCGGCGCGCCGCATCGAGGAGATGGACCGCGACGGCGTCGACCTGCAGCTCTTCTGCGCCACCCCGGTGATGTTCGGCTACGCGTATCCGATCGAGCGCGCGCTCCCCTGGGCGCAGCGCATGAACGACCGCGCGCTCGAGTTCGCCGCCCACGCGCCGCGGCGCCTCAAAGCGCTGGCCCAGGTCCCGCTGCAGGACGTCGACGCCGCGTGCCGCGAAGCGAGCCGTGCGAAAGCCGCAGGGCACGTGGGCGTGCAGATCGGCAACCACATGGCCGAAAAGAACCTCGACGACGCGGGCCTGATCGCGTTCCTCGCGCACTGCGGGCGCGAGGGCATCCCGGTCCTGGTCCACCCCTGGGACATGATGGGCGGCGAGCGCATGCAGCGCTGGATGCTGCCCTGGCTCGTCGCGATGCCGGCCGAGACGCAGCTCGGGATCCTGTCGCTCATCCTGTCCGGCGGCTTCGAGCGCCTGCCGAAGTCCCTGAAGCTCTGCTTCGCACACGGCGGCGGGAGCTTCGCGTTCCTGCTCGGTCGCGTCGAGAACGCCTGGCATCACCGCGACATCGTGCGCAAGGACTGCCCGCGGCCGCCCTCGGCGTACGTGGACCGCTTTTCGGTCGACGCGGCGGTGTTCGACGAGCGCGCCCTGCGGCTGCTGGTCGAGGTGATGGGCGAGGACCGGGTGATGCTCGGGTCCGACTACCCGTTCCCGCTCGGCGAGCAGCGCGTCGGCGCGCTGGTCAGCGGCGCCGCGGCCCTGGGCGAGTCGGCGAAGCGCAAGATCCGCGGCGCGAACGCGGCCGCGTTCTTCGGCCTCGGTTAGGCCGCCCCTGCTGTCGCCGGAAATGCCGGGGCGGTCAGACGCCCAGGTACTTGTGGTGCAGCTCCGGCTGCGCGCGGAGCGCCGTGCTCGTGCCCTCGTAGGCGACCGCGCCCTTCACCAGGATCACCGTGCGGTCGGCGATCGCCGAGACCGCGCCGAAGTTCTTGTCGACGATCACCGTCGCGATGCCCGCCTCCTTGATCCGCCGCACGATCGCCCAGATCTCCTTCGCAATCAGCGGCGCGAGGCCTTCGGTCGCCTCGTCGAGGATCAGCAGATCCGGATTGGTCATCAGCGCGCGGCCGATCGTCAGCATCTGCTGCTCGCCGCCGGAGAGCTGCGCGCCGCCGTGGTCGAGCCGCTCGGAGAGTCGCGGGAAGGTCTCCAGCACGCGCGCGTAGCTCCAGTCGCGCCGCCCGTGCGCGCCGGAGCGCGCGGCCATCACCAGGTTCTCGCGCACCGACAGGTTCGGGAAGATGCCGCGCCCCTCGGGCACGTACGCGATCCCCTGCAGCGCGACGCTGTGCGGCGCCGCGCGTGTCATCTCGCGGCCCTTGACGCGCACCGTGCCGCCGCGCGGCTTCACCAGCCCCAGCACGCTCTTGAGGAGCGTCGTCTTGCCCATCCCGTTGCGGCCCATGAGCCCGACGGTCTCCCCGGCCCGCACCGCGAAGTCCACGCCGTGCAGGATGTGGCTCGAAGCGTAGTAGGTGTGCAGGCCCTGCGCTTCGACGATCGGGTGGCTCATCCCGCCGCCTCCGCGACGCCCACGCGCGATGACGCCCTAAGGCGTCGGCGTCCGGCCTCACTCGCCTTTCCGTCGATCCCCGTCCTGCGGACGGGGCCCCTCGCCGGGTGGCTCATGCCGCGCCCTCCGCTTCCTCCGTGCCCAGGTAGGCCTCCTGCACCGCCGCGTTCGCGCGGATCTCCTCCGGCTTGCCCGAGGCGAGCACCGTGCCGTTGACCATCACCATGAGCGTGTCGGCCACCGCGAACACGGCGTCCATGTCGTGCTCGACCAGCAGGATCGCGTGCTCGCGCGCGAGCTTCTGCAGCAGCACCACCATGCGCGCCGACTCCTCCGCCCCCATCCCGGCGAGCGGCTCGTCGAGGAGCAGCACCCTCGGCCGGGTCGCCAGCGTCATCGCGATCTCGAGCTGGCGCTGCTCGCCGTGCGAGAGCGCCGCGACCGGGATCCCGCCGCGGTCCTGCAGCCCGACCTCCTCGAGCGCGCGCTCGGCCGCTTCCCCCACCTCGCGGTACGCCGTCGCCGGGCGGAAGAAATGCATCGAGGTGCGGCAGGCGCGACTGCGCGGCGAGGCGGCAGTTCTCGAACGCGGTGAACGGCAGGAAGACGTTGGTCTTCTGGTAACTGCGCCCGACGCCGAGCTGCGAGATCGGCTCCGGCGCGCAGGCCGGTCGACGTCGCGCCCGAACAGCTTGACGGTCCCGTCGCTCGGCAGCGAGGTCGCCCGGACAGCAGGTTGATGAGCGTGGTCTTGCCGGCGCCGTTCGGGCCGATCACCGCGTGCACCTTGCCGATGCGGCAGTCGAGCGACACGTCGTTCACCGCGGCGAGCCCGCCGAAGTGGCGCGTCAGACCCACGGTCTCCAGGGCGATCTCAGTCATCGGGCGGCTCCTTCCTGCGCACGGCAAGCGCGCCCAGCCCGACCAGCCCATGGGGAAGGAGCAACGCCACCAGCACGATGAACCCGCCCATCAGAAGCTGCCAGTGCTTGCGTGCCAGCCCCTGGAACAGGAGTCTCGAGCGAGCAGCACCGCGAAGGCGCCGACGATCGGCCCGGTGAGCGTGCCCATGCCGCCGAGGATCACCATCATGAGCACCGACCCCGACTGGTGCCAGCCGAGTCATGTCCGGGTTGACGAAGCCGTACTGCGCCGCCGGCGAGGTAGCCCGCGAGGCCGGCGAGCGCGCCCGCGATCACGAAGCACACCAGCTTGTAGCGGAAGGTCGCGATAGCCGAGCGAGCGCATGCGGTGCTCGTTGACGCGGATGCCGACGATCACGCGGCCGAACGGCGACGCGCAGCAGCACGCGCAGCCCGAAGTAGACACCGCGGCAACAGGGCCAGCATCACGAAGTAGAAGTGCGTGACGTTCTCCAGCGCGAACGGCTGCCAGCCGACGATCTCCGCCACCGGCCGGACGTAGATGTACATGCCGTCCGACGCCGCCGGCGATCTTGGTGTCGTGGAACACGAAGAACACCATCTGCGCGAAGGCGAGCGTGACCATGATGAAGTAGATGCCCGAGGTGCGCAGCACGAGGACCCCGATGACCAGCGCGAGCGAGCCGGCGGCCGCGCCCATCGCGAGCGGCGAGGCTCGACCACAGGCTCGGCCGCCTCGTACTGCGGCGTGAGGAGCGCCAGAACGTAGGCGCCAAGCCCGAAGAATGCGGCGTGGCCGAGGCTCACCAGCCCGGTGTAGCCGACCAGCAGGTCGAGGCTCATGGCGAAGATCGCCATGATGCATCATCTTGGTGAACAACTGGACGTAGTACTTCTCGCGCGACGAGCGGCAGCGCGAGGAGCGCCGCGGCAGGCCGCCAGGGTGACCCAGAGCGGCGAGCTTCGCGGCGGTCGCCGTCAGCGGCGCTTCCCGAAGATGCCCTCGGGCCGCCAGAGCAGGACGACCGCCATCAGCAGGTAGACCATCATGCCGGCGAGCTCGGGGAGAACGACGAAGTCGCCGATCTCCACCTCGACCACCTTGCCGAAGGTGTCGACGAGGCCGATGAGCAGCGCGCCGACGAGCGCCCCCTTCACCGAGCCGATGCCGCCGATCACCACGACGACGAAGCAGATGATCAGCACCTGGTTGCCCATGCCGGGGAACACCGAGGACACCGGCGCCGCGATCATGCCGGCGAACGCCGCGAGCGCGATCGCCGAGCGCGAACACCAGGCGATACAGGAGCTCGATGTTGATGCCGAGCGACTGCACCATCTCGCGGTTCGACGCGCCGGCGCGGATCATCATGCCCGAGGCGGGTGCGCTGGATCAGCCAGTACATCGCCGCGGCGATGCACGAGGCACACGCCCGACATCCAGAGCCGATAGACCGGGTACGAGAGCGTGTCGGTCAGCGGGATCGAGGCGGACAGGACGTCCGGCATCGGCACGCCGTGCACGTCGTCGCCCCAGACGACGCTGCGCAGTCTCCTCGAACATCAGGATCAGGCCGTACGTGAGCAGCACCTGGTACAGGTGGTCGCGGTGGTACAGGCGGCTGATCAGCAGCCACTCGAGCAGCATCCCGATCGCGACCGACAGCACGACGCCCACCGCGATCGCCAGCCACAGGCTGCCGAGCTTGACGGCGAGCGACCACGCGAGGTAGGCGCCGATCATGTAGAAGCTGCCGTGCGCGAGGTTGATGATGCCCATGATGCCGAAGATCAGCGTCAGCCCGCTCGCGACCAGGAACAGCAGCAGCCCGTACTGGATGCCGTTCAGCACCTGGATCAGGAACGTGTAGAGATCCATCGGCCCTGCGCTTCAGCAACAAAAAACCGACGCCCTCGCGGGCGCCGGCCCATCCGGATGCCGGCTTCCCTCAGGAGAGCGGCGGCATCTTGCAGCGCTCCGCAGGCGGCCAGTCGAGCTGCTTGATCGCGACGCCCGTCACCTTGTTCTCCTTGCCGACCACCTTGCGCAGGTACATGTCCTGCACCGGGTTGTGGGCGCTTCGACATCGTCCAGCGCCCGCGCGGGCTGTCGATCTGCGCCTTCTCCATCGCGGCGATGATCTCCTTCTTCTTCGCGACGTCGCCCTTCACCGCGTTGAGGCCGGCGATCAGGAGCAGCCCCGCGTCGTAGCCCTGCACCGCGTACACGTCGGGCTGCAGCTTGTAGGCCTTCGCGTAGTTGAGGCGGAAGGCCTTGTTGCGCGGCGTGTCGATTGCCATCGCCGTAGTGCAGCGTCGTCTCGACCCCCTCCGCCGCGTCGCCGACGGCCTCGAGCACGCCGTCGGTGAGGAACCCCGAGCCGTAGAGCGGGATCTTTCCCTTGAGGCCGGCGGCCTGGTAGTCCTTGAGGAACTTGGCCGCGCCGCCGCCGGCGAAGAACACGAACACCGCGTCCGGCTTGAGCGCGGCGATCTCGGTCAGCAATGGCTGGAACTCGACGTTCGGGAACGGCAGCCACAGCTCCTTGAGCACCTTGCCGCCGCCCTTGACGAAGCCGTCCTTGAAGCCCTGGATCATCTCCTCGCCCGCCGCGTACTTCCAGGTCAGCGTCACCGCCGTCTTGATTCCCCGGTCCGCCATCACCTTGCCCATCGGATAGGTGGTCTGCGAGTTGGCGAAGGAGGTGCGGAACACGTTGGGCGCGCACAGCGGCCCGCTCGCGGCGTTGAGCCCGGCGTTCGGGATGATGGACAGCACGCCCGACTCGCGCGCGATCTTCACCATGCCGGCCTGGACCCCCGAGTGCACGGTGCCGACGAGCACGTCCACCTTGTCGCGGTTCACGAGCCGGTTCGCGTTGTCGGCGGCCTTGGCCGGGTCCGATTCGTCGTCGACGGTGAAGTACTCGACCTCGCGCCCGGCGATCTTCCCGCCGTTCTCCGCGATCGCGAGCTTGAAGCCGTTGGTGATCGCGATGCCGAGCTGCGTGAACGTGCCGGTGTAGGGCAGCATCAGCCCGACCTTGACCTTCTGCGCCTGAGCGAGCGCGATCGAGGGCAGCCACGCGGCCGCCGCCACGCCGCCCAGCGCTGCGGCGTCCTGCAGGAACTTGCGGCGCAGCGCGCCCGGAAACTTGCCGTGCTTCATTGCCTTGCCTCCTCGGGATGGTCCTGGTCGATTATTGAATTTGTGAGTGCGGGGGAAGTTTAGCGCGTCTCCCCTACCCTGTATCGACGGGTTTCGCGACGGGGATTCCCGACCGCGCGGTTCAGGAATTGCAGCGGCTCCCGGGCGCGAGCGCCCGAGAGACCCGGAGGCCGCGCAACCCGAGCCTCCCTCTCTGGGCGGATCGTCTACAACCCTCCGGATCCCGGCATTCGCGGCGAGGACGATGCGAGCGCTGCGCGCGTTGCCGGGTAAAATCGCGCCGCCGCATCCCATCCGAGACCCATGGTCCGCACGCGCCGCCTGATGCTCGCCTGGCTCCTCGCCCTCTTCGGTTGTGACCTGCGCATGGCCGATCTCAAGCCCGGCGTCTCCACCGCGACGGAGGTGAAGAGCGCGATGGGCCAGCCGACCTACGAGTGGAAGGCGCCGGACGGCAGCGTCACCTGGGAATTCCCGCGCGGGCCCTCGGGCTCGGTGACCTACATGGTCGACCTTCGGCCCGACGGCGTGCTCAAGGAGATCCGCCAGGTGCTGAAGGAAGCGTACTTCGCCAAGATCCAGCCCGGGCTCTCGAAGGACGAGGTGCGAAAGATCATCGGCAAGCCGGCGGAAACGATGACCTTCCCGCTCAAGAAAGAGGAAGTGTGGTCGTGGAAGTTCGAGCAGGGCAGCGGCGAGAAGTGGCAGTACCACGTCCATTTCGACCTGGCCGGCAAGGTCGTCACCGCGACGCGCAACCGCGTCGAGGAGCCGTAGCGACGTGACGGCGCGCCGCCTGCGCACCCGCCTCGCCGCCGCGCTGGCCGCGGCGCTCGTCGCCGCCGCCGCGCTCGCGCAGGACGAACCGCGCCGCTACGCCGTCCCGGGTCGCGGCACGCTCACGATGCAGGTGCCGTCGGACTGGTACGACGAGCCGAAGGTCGGCCCGACCGGCATTCCCTCGATCCGCTTCTTCGACCGCATCGAGTCTCCACGCGGCTTCGACATGTCCACCACCGTCCTGTGGACGCCGCCGGGCGCTTCGCCCTACGGCACGAAAGCGAGCCTGCGCGCGCTCGTCCAGAAGGCGGCCGAGGACGTCGCCCCGGGCGCGGCGGAGCGCGAGTTTCCGCTGCGGGAGTTTCCGGTGGAGGACGGCGCCGGGTTCCTCTTCGAAGCGACCGCGCGAGGCGCGAAGCCCGGCGAGCCCGCGCACCTCACGCGCGGCGCGCTCGGCGCGGGCGACCTCACCATCACCTTCACGATCCTCACCACCGAGCGCAAGAGCCCGGCGATCGCCCAGGCGATCGAGATGCTGCGCACGGCGCGGCGCGACGCCGCGCAGTAGGTGCGCTCAGCGATCGAGCGGGCTCAGCACCCCGCGCCCGCCGCGGTTGAGCACATGGGTGTAGATCATCGTGGTCGACACGTCCGAGTGGCCGAGCAACTCCTGCACCGTGCGAATGTCGGAGCCGCCCTCCAGCAGGTGCGTGGCAAACGAGTGGCGCAGCGTGTGGCAGCTCACCGGCTTGGCGATGCCCGCCGCGCGCGCGGCCTCCTTGATCGCGCGCTGCGGCACGGAGTCGTACAGATGATGGCGGCGCACCACGCCGTCCTCCGGGTCCGCCGACCGGTGCTGCGACGGAAAAACGTACTGCCAATGCCATTCACGCCCGGCGCGTGGATACTTGCGCGCCAGCGCATAGGGCAGCTGCACCTCGCCGTAGCCTTCGCGCAGGTCGCGCGCGTGCAGCAGCCGGACACGCTCCAGATGGCCGCGCATCGGCGCGACCAGCTTTTCCGGCAGCATCGTGACGCGGTCCTTCTCCCCCTTGCCGTCGCGCACCAGCACCTGGCGATAGGAAAGATCCACGTCCTTCACTGCGCAGCCGCAGACCCTCCATCACCCGTAGCCCCGCGCCGTAGAGCAGGCTCGCGATCAGCCAGCGCGTTCCGGTCATCCCGGCGAGCAGCCGCTCAACTTCCGCGCGCGTGAGCACCACTGGAACGCGGGGCGGACGCGTTGGCCGCTGTACCCCGTCCAGCCAAGGCAGCTCGCGCCCCAGCACCTGGCGATACAGGAACAGGATTGCCGACAGCGCCTGATTCTGCGTCGCGGCGGCGACGTGCCGATCCACCGCGAGATGATTGAGGAATGCCGTCACCTCTGCTTCGCCCATTGCCTCAGGGTGGCGCTTGCCGTGAAAGTAGATCAGCCGCTTGATCCAGTGCACGTACGCTTCCTCCGTGCGCCGGCTGTAGTGCCGCACCCGGATCGCTTCATGCACCCGCTGCAGAAGACGTGGGCGTCCTATCTCGGACCCCGCTTGCGCGCCCGACTCGATTGAATTCGTGGACATTCATCCCTCCCCCAGCCGCCTATCTCCCCTGATATCCGCCTCAATGAGGCAGAGATTTCGGGTAGTGTGCATACATACAGTAAACCAAACGCCTGATCCTGAGGGACGGATGACAGACGGGGGTCGTCCGGTGTCTAATTGACCTCCATTTAGGAAGGTCACATTACGTTCGGCGTCATGAGCACAGCAGCCCGTGAGCACGTCGTGAGGGGCGTCGAGAAGAGACTCTTGGGTGCGTGGCGCTCGGACCGACAACGGACCGTAAAGCAGTGGGTGTTTCCCAAGCGTCTCGCCGATGCGAAGCGCCGCTGGTTCGAACGTCTTTTCGGCAAGCTCGTTCTGCGGTTCACACCGAAGTTCTCCTATTCCGAGCTCGAAGGTGAGGTGACACGGTGTCCGTATCGCGTCTTATGGTCAGGGCCTTCGTCCTGCGTCGTCCTGTACGACGACGCAAGAGAACAGACCGTTCAGCACATTCATTTTGAGGGTGACCACATCTACGTGTTGGCCGGCTACAACCTTGAGTTCTTCCGCAAGGTGACGCCGAACCGTGCGTTGCACGGGACCGCCTTACGGCGGGCTTCCGCCCGCCGTTCCGCGGCCCGTGAACGCAAACGTTGGCCATTCAATAACCGAGGTGAAAGATGTCACGTATTGCGATCGTTCAACGCCCTCCAACCTTTCTGAATAGGGCCGAGACGACTGGCGCCGCGGTGACCAGCGTAAGTGAGGCCGCGGGCGCCGGCGCGCAGTTGGTGGTATTCCCCGAGGCATTTATACCGGGGTATCCGGCATGGATTTGGCGGCTTCGTCCCGGCGGGGACATGACGCTTTCCGAGCGATTGCACTCCCTACTACTAGCCAATTCTGTCCGCGTGTCCGGGGACGACCTGGCGCCTCTCCGTGAAGCAGCGAGGCAGAACAAGGTCACCGTCGTATGCGGCATCAACGAACGCGATACCGATTTCAGTCGGAGCACGATCTACAACAGCGTCGTCATCATCGGGCCCGATGGCACGATACTCAACCGCCACCGCAAGCTCATGCCAACGAATCCCGAGCGCATGGTCTGGGGCTTCGGGGACGCCTCGGGCCTCAGGGCAGTCGAGACGCCATGCGGACGCATCGGAACTCTCATTTGTTGGGAAAACTACATGCCCCTTGCGCGATGCGCCCTTTACGCCCAGGGCGTGGACATTTACATCGCGCCGACCTACGACACCGGAGATCGCTGGATTGCCACGATGCAACACATTGCGCGAGAAGGTGGATGCTGGGTACTCGGTAGCGGCTGCGCTTTTCAGGCGCGCCACATCCCAGATGCCGTTCCCGGTAAGGCGGAGCTATATTCAAACGCCGACGAGTGGGTGAACGCTGGCGATTCGGTAGTAGTCGCCCCCGGCGGCAAGATCGTGGCAGGGCCACTGCACAATGAGCTCGG
The DNA here is from genome assembly GCA_963747775.1 of uncultured beta proteobacterium. Classification (GTDB taxonomy): domain Bacteria; phylum Pseudomonadota; class Gammaproteobacteria; order Burkholderiales; family SG8-39; genus JAGVSZ01. The sequence goes on along the minus strand of CAVVGT010000003.1, from coordinate 486,309 downwards.
GATCTTGTACGCGGACATCGACCTCGAACGCGTCGGGGTTGCTCGGCGCAGTCTGGATACGGTCGGGCACTATTCGAGGCCAGACATCTTTCAGCTGCATGTGAACACCGGGCCGCTCAGACCCGTAGTGTTCAGCGCTTCAACCCGATCGGACCGCTCCTGAATGGCCAACCCGTCGCTCCAGGGGGCGCGCCGCAAGCGGCGCGCCCCTGAGCTCAGTCGTTTAGGCACCGGGGCCATCGAGGCGTGAGATGCGTTCGTCCAGGTCAATCCTTGTCGGTGCCAGGTCTGTCGCTGTTGTCGGCCTTTGTACGTCGTCTCTGGCCTCCACGGTAAGCGTCGAGCCCGGTCTGTACGAACTCACTGCACAGACGGTCTTGCCCCATTTGGAAGAGAGCCTCCGATACGCCACTACACGCTCTCGCCGATGTCTGGGTACGCAAGAAGCTTCCGCACTGTTTCCGCTCCTGCGTCACGAGGCCTTTGCGGGCTGTTCGCTGGTACACGAGTCCTCATCTGAGGCCGAGGCGCATTTCTCCCTGCGCTGCAACAATCCGCAGGCCGCCACGGGTGCTGCACACTTCGCGCTGCAATCCGGTGGATTTCACGCGGTGCTTCACGTCAAGATGGGTGGCAAGAACATGACGCTGTCGCAACGTATTAGTGCGCCGCGCCTGGGCGCGTGCACCGCCGAGTAGTTTCGGTCGTGGCCGTCACCTTGCAAGGCACTGCCGCACGCTACGTCGATTGGCGCGGTCATGCGCCGGCGCCTAACCCTTCGCATATGGACTCCCCCCAACAAGGAAGAGGATGACCGATAGTTCTGACACGACGGGAGCGCCTGCAGTCGTATATCCGGCATCGTGAATGGGCGCTGTGTGGCCCGTGTCGACATGGAATCTGCGAGCACCGGCGCGCCAATCATTGCGGCGGGCAAGACGCTGTGGCCAGCGTGGCTGCCGGAAGGGTTGTCGGCGTCAGTCGGTGCGGGGGTGACCCTGGGTGCCATGGTGGGCGATCAGTCTCTACGCAAGCGGTGGTGTGATGAAGTCCTCGGGCGACGCGTATCGCTCGTGCTCAGGCGGGGATCGGGGAGGCAGTTCGCGCGATCTTCTTTTCGAGCCGTCGCACCTGCCCATAGGGTGTGCCGTCGCGTAGACACGCGTAGCAGATGCGCGCGAGCTTGTTGGCCAGTGCGCAGGTCGCCTTGTTGTGATTGGTTCGCTGCTGGAGGGCGAGCGCCCATTGACGCAGTCCATCGACGCTACGACCGGCGTTCCTCAGCACCGCCTTGCCGTGCTCGTCCACCCCGTGCACCGAGAACACCTGCTTTGCCAGGTCCGACCCCACGGTAGTAACCTTCATCGCCGACTCCCCCTCTCTTCGATTGGTGACGAATGCACCTCCAATCTGGCACATCCGATGCCGCCCGAGTCGGGGGAGTCCATCTCATTCGTTAGGCGCCTCAGGAAAGGTCTGCGGCCAGATGGCGACTAAGCACGCATGAAGAAACTCCTGCTCCTGATGTCGCATGCTCTGGCCGTCTGCGTCGGCTTTGGCCTTGGCGTGTATTTCCTCCCAGTGCTCATCGCGCCGCCGGCGCCCACTACCGCCGAGGTCTCGGCTCAGGCCAGCGAGGCCACCTACAAGGGTCAGTTCCGCCGCAATCTGAAAGACAGTGACGCACTGCATTGGGGAGAGGGAACTGTCTCCGTCAGCGCCAAGAGCATCGCGCTTTCCGGAGAGTTGGCGCCTGGGCCAGACTACAAGCTGTACTTGTCGCCAGAGTTTGTCGAAACCGAGCATGACTTCAATCGCCTCAAGCCGAGCATGGTCCGCGTAGGTGATGTGAAGACCTTCAGGAACTTCCTGATCTCGGTACCCGAGTCAGTCGACCCAACGCGCTACAACACGGTGGTCATCTGGTGCGAAACGTTCGGTCAGTTCATCACGGCGGCCAAGTACAAGTAGCCGAAGGGGCACCTAGCCCTTCGCTCGAGCCGAGTGAAACGGAGTTCGCAAGTGAGTCAGCCGGGGCAGACTCCGCCGCCTAACCCTTCGCTGCACCCGAAGCAGCACCTCACCCGATAATGTGGACACCTCCACCTAACGCTGAAGGAGGTGTTTTATGGGCAAGCCCGTCGGACCGAAGAAGGTCCACCGCTACACCAACGAGTTCAAGGTTCAGGCGGTTCGGCTCTCGCTGAGTCCGGACTTCCAGACGCAGGATGTCGCACACGCGCTCGACATCCATCCGTTCATGCTCTCGCGCTGGAAGAAGCATTACCGCGAGGGCAAGCTCAAGCCGGGCATTGCGGTGCCCGGCCTGAGCTTGCCGAAGCTGCCGAATGCCGACGGGCAGGTGCCCATGCTCAAGCGCAAAGTGCGCAGCCTCGAGCGCAAGGTGGAGGCGCAGACGAAGGTGCGGGCACTGGAGCGCAAGCTGCGAGCGCTGGAGATCGAGAACGATCTGCTAAAAAAGTCCATCCGCTTCAACTTAGAACGCCGCAAGCGATCTTCGAGTTCATAGGGCTGCATCGCAGCCAATACACCGTGGCCTTCTTGTGCCGCTACTACAGCGCCTCGCGCAGCGGCTTCTACGCCTGGCAACGCCGTGGCGAGTCGCGGCGGGTGAAGGCCGATCGGGAGCTGCAGGCCAAGATCAGGCGCGTGCACCAAGACAGCCGTGGAACCTATGGCAGTCCCCGGGTGTATCAGGCGCTCAGACGCGAGGGGGTTCGGGTGGGCGAGAAGCGCGTGGCACGGCTGATGCGTGAGGCTCGACTGAAGGCCCGGATCGTCCGGGTCTATCGGCGTCAACCTGGGCTACACCGCTTCTTCGACAAGACCCCCAACCTTCGTCTGAATCAACCGCCACCCTCGCGGACTGACCAGGTCTGGGTCGGCGACATCACCTACCTGCGGGTCGGGCGAGTGTGGCGCTATCTCGCTGCGGTGATGGATCTGTACAGCCGCAGGCTCTTGGGCTGGGCGGTCGGCCGATCCAAGAGCATGAAACTCACGATGCGGGCATTGGAGCGGGCGATCGCTGCACGGGGAAACGCCTCTGGCCTGATGTTCCATTCCGATCGCGGCGTCGAGTACGCCGCTCACCGCTACCAAGGGCTGCTACACGCTCACTCGATCGTCCCGAGCATGAACCGTTCGTATACCTCTCAGGACAACGCCCACATGGAGAGCTTCTTCCACTCGCTCAAGGCTGAGCTCCTGCACCGGCGTGAGATCGGCAGCGACGGCGAGCTCATCGCCGTACTCGCCGGCTACATTGATCGGTTCTACAACCTCAGGCGGCTGCATTCGAGCCTCGGGTACCATTCCCCGGTCGAGTTCGAGCAGCTCATGCGTTCGTAGCAAATGTGTCCACGAAACCGGGTGAGGATCCAGCGCTACGTCTGGCTTCGCCAGCATCCACGCGCGGGTGAGCTCAAACGTTCGGCGCCATGCGAGACGCCGCCCCAGCGCGAGCCAATCACCCGGGGAGAGATCATGGGGAAATTTCCTACGAGTCTGACGCGCAGTGTCGCCGTAGCCGTGGCGCTAGCCATATCGGTGAGCAGTTCCTGGGGCTGATCAAGAAGGAGATTCAGATCTACCGGAAGGTCGCGACCGATCTTGGTCTCAAAGCCGAGTGAGTTGGCACCGCACCCTCGGCACAATGTAGGACCGAAAGCACGGAGGCTTCACAAGAACACCCATCATGAAGATCTCGATTCTAGACGACTACTTCGACACGCTTCGCAACCTAGCGTGCTTCCGCAAGCTGGATGGACACCAGGTAACGGTCTGGAACGATCACACGCAGGATATCGACACGCTCGCCGCACGACTCAAGGACACGCAGGTGCTCGTATTGATTCGCGAGCGCACGGAAGTCCGCGCGCCGTTGCTCGAGCGCCTCGACGCGCTGCGGTTCATCAGTCAGCGCAGCGTCTATCCTCATATCGACGTCGAAGCATGTGTGCGTCGCGGGATCGTCGTCTCGTCCGCTCAGCACGCCGACAGCCCGTCCTACGCCGCTGCCGAACTGACGTGGGGCCTGATCATCGCTGCGATGCGGCAAATCCCCCAGCAGATGTACGCCCTACGCGCCGGAACCTGGCAGCTCGGTGTCGGCAGCAGCTTGCGTGGCAGGACATTGGGCATCTACGGATATGGAAGGATCGGGGCCACTGTGGCAGGGTACGGGAAGGCCTTCGGGATGAAGGTATTGGTCTGGGCACGCGACGCATCGCTGCAACGTGCGCGCGCCGATGGCTACGCGGTGGCGCCGAGCAAGCGCGCGTTTTTCGAATCGTGCGACGTGATCTCCTTGCACATGCGCCTCGTAGACGAAACGCGAGGAATCGTCACCAGGAACGATCTGTCGTGCATGAAGCCCACCGCCCTCCTGGTCAACACGAGCAGGGCGCCGCTCATCGAGCCGGGCGCGCTTGTCGATGCGTTGCGCGCAGGGCGGCCCGGGATGGCCGCTATCGACGTTTACGAGGAAGAACCACTGCGCGATCCCAATCACCCTCTGCTAGAGATGGACAACGTGGTTTGCACGCCGCACATCGGGTACGTGACGCGGGAGGAGTACGAAATCCAGTTCTCCGACGTCTTCGATCAGATCATCGCCTACGGAGCGGGTACTCCCATCAACGTGGTGAACCCGAAGGTCTTCGACGTGTTGAGGAGCCAGCAGACCTCTTGAGGCGCGCCTTTCATGAGATAAGTGCATCAACGTGCAACCCATGACGCCTAGCCAGCGGGTCGACCCGATCCGTTCCGGCGGGCTTCGCCCGCCTGCACGGGCGGGTCAACCGCAACGTTTTGGCCGCATCGCATGCCGCTCGTTAGCGCAGCAGTAATGGAGGAGACGTGGCACGCGGTCGGAGCTTCGTCCGATGCGGCAGTCCAGCGCATGCAGAAGCAGTGCGGGAAGGATCAGGAGGAGCTCACCGCCTTCGTCCTCGCGTTCACCTCGGACTTGCGACCGGAGGCGCTAGGACTCGCCCTTTATGTCCATTTGGTGGTTACTGAAGCGTTTCGTCGGAGCGGCGCGAAATTTCGAAAGCTGAAGGCCGGACGGATCGAACGGACGTGGAAGGAGAACTTCGGGTTCATCAACGACCTCAAGGCCGCTGGTCAAACCTGTTCGCACTTCACACTTTCAACCGAGCTGACTTCCGAGCCGAGCGTAGTCCAGTACGTAATCGATGCTCTGACTGAGCAGGACAACGATGATCTTGTGGTTCTGACTGACGCCGAGTTCTGGCACATTCTGCAGATCCTCAAGACAGTTGCCGACTGCATGCACGATGCGGGGCTGGGGAAGAATGCGGCCTGACCCGCGGCTCGACCCGACCCGCTCCGGCGGGCTTCGCCCGCCTGCTTGGGCCGGTCAACCGCAACGTTGAGGCTGTACAAAAAGTCCTTCCGCGTGTGCGCGAACGCGCCGTTCGATCGTTGTTCGAGGGAGCTTCTCGAACGGAGAATGAGCGTGGCGCGCTACAAGCTGGTCGATCGCAGTCCCCGTTTCCTGCCGATCGTTCTTGAATCGCAACTGATTCCCGGCAGCTTCGAGCACGCGCTCGACATGCTGATCGACACCGAGATCGATCTCTCGCGCCTGGCGGCGCGCTTCTGCAACGACGAGACCGGCGCGCCCGCCTACGACCCGGCGGTGATGCTCAAGATCGTGCTGCTCGCCTACAGCCGGGGCGTCATCTCCAGCCGCGCGATCGAGCGGCTGTGCCGCGAGAACGTGCTGTTCATGGCGATCTCGGGCGACAGCGCCCCGCGGTTCACGACGATCGCGACGTTCGTCCGCGAACTGGGCGAGGAGACTGTCGGCGATCTTCACCCAGGTGCTGCTCACCTGCGACCGGCTGGGGCTGATCGGCCGGCAGATGTTCGCGATCGACGGGGTGAAGCTCCCGAGCAACGCCGACAAGCGACAGCAGCGGGACGCACGCCGAGCTTCGGCACGAGGCCGAGCGGATGGAGGCTGCGGTCGCCGACGATGGTGAAGGCCCACCGCGCGCGCGACGAGGACGAAAGACCCCGGCACAGGACCAGGCGAAGGAGCGACGCCCGGATCGAGCGGCTGCAGTCCGAGGCGCAGCGCATCCGGGAATTCCTCGCCACGCACGAGGAACGACGCTCCGAGAAGGGCGCGATCCGCAAGAGCAACCTCACCGACAACGACAGCGCCAAGATGGCCACCTCCAAGGGCGTGATCCAGGGCTACACGGCGGTGGCCGCGGTGGACGCCAAGGCGCAGATCATCGTCGCCGCGCAGGCCCACGGCTCGGGCAGCGAGCAGAGCGTGCTCCTGCCGATGGTCCAGAGCACCGAGGCGTTGCGCACCGAGCAGACGATGATCACGGCCGATGCCGGCTACCACAGCGAGGAGAACCTGAAGCAGCTCTACGAGAGCGACGTCCCGGCCCTGATCGCCGACAACCTGATGCGCCGGCGCGACGAGCGGTTCGCGGATCAGGCGAAATACAAGGGGCTGCCCGACCCGCTCTGGGACAAGACGGCCAAGCCCAGGGACGGGAAGTTCACGCCCGCGGACTTCCACTACGACCCGAAGACCAACCGCTGCATCTGCCCGGCCGGGAAGAAGCTCTACTCGACCGGGCGCCACTGCACGACGAGCGGCCGGGTGCACCACAAGTTCCAGGGGGCAAAGCGCGACTGCGTGCCCTGCCACCTGAGAGACCGGTGTCTGCGCCACCCGGAGCGCACCCCGACGCGCCAGGTGGCGTTCTTCGCGAAGAACCAGGCTTCGCCGCTGCCAGTTCACCGAGCGGATGAAGGCGGCGATCGACAGCGAGCGCGGGCGCGAGCTCTACGGTCGGCGCATCGCGACTGTGGAGCCGGTGTTCGCGAACCTGCGGCACAACAAGCGGCTGGACCGCTTCACGCTCCGCTCAAGACCGAAGGTGAACACGCAGTGGCGCCTGTACTGCCTGGTTCACAACATCGAGAAGCTGGCGCATCATGGATACGCGAGATAAGAAGGGGGAACGGGGCGCAATCCGCCTCTGTTGAGACCAAGTCCGAAATCAAGGCCGACACCATGCGAGTTCCGACCGTGCAGCGACGACGTGCTCCGCACCGTCCCCAAGAACGGCTTTTTGCACAGCCTCGTTGGGCCGGTTCTCACGACGGCGAATGATTGAACGTGTAGTCGCCGATCTGCTTCTCCCCCGCCTCGCCCACCGCGATCAGCCGCATCCGCATCGTGAACGCCGGCATCGTCTTCAGCCACGCCGCCGACGGGATCATGAGCACCTCGCCCGTTTCCGCATCGAACGGCACGTCGGCAAGGCGCGCTTCCGGCTCGCCGCCGCCTCGCATGCGCACGACGTCGAGGCGCTTCACGCCGGCTAGCGGCGCGCGGATGCGCGAGATGACGGCATCGTCGTCGGCGCGGATGGTGCAGTTCACGCTGCCGCCGGGCTCGAGCCGGTACTCGCGCAGGCACAGGCCCGCCTGCTTCATCGCCTCGACGAACGGTTCGGAGACCACCATGCTCACCTTGCCGTCCTTCACCGCCGCGCGCACGCCCGAGGCGAGCGCGGCGAGTCCCTCGAGCCGCTCGGTGCAATACGCGCAACCGAAGAGGTGCTCCTCGAGCATCGCTTCGCGCTTCTCCGGCACCTCGCCCAGCCAATAGGCGACGAGCGTCTCGAAGCCGATCGGGTTTTCGCACGTCATCGTTCGTCCTCCCCCGCACCCATGCACTCGCGCAGGCGCGCCAGCGCGCGGTGGCGGATGACGCGCACGTTCCCGCCGCTGATCGACAGCTCCGCGCCCACCTCGTCCGCCTGCTTGTCGGCGAAGAAGCTGAGCACCACCACCGAGCGCTCGCGCTCGGAGAGCGCTTCCAGGCATCCGGCGAGGCGATCGGGGTCGAGCGCCAGCGGCTCCGGCGCCTCGAAGGCCTCGGCGGCGTCGCCCCAGGTTTCGAGCAGCGCCTCGCGCCGCCGCGTCCCGCGCCGCATCTCGAGCACCGTCATGCGGCAGGTGCCGAGCACGAACGAGGCGATCCTCTCCGGCTCGCGCAGCTTCCCGGCGCGCAGGCGCTCGAGCGTCATGAGCAGCACCTGCTGCACGAGGTCCGCCGCCGCCTGCCGGTCGCGCAGGTGGCGCAGGCCGTACAGGCGCACGCGCGGCGCAAGGCGGCGGTAGAGCTCTGCTTCGGCTGCCGAATCGGGCGCCGCGCCGGCCTCGGCAATACGCCGGGCGAGCGCGCCATCGTCGAGCGCGACGAGACGGGAATCCTGGGGCACGGGCCGAGCATAGCGACCATTTCACAGGATGTGTAACGACCCGGCGCCTCGTTACACATCCCCGGCATTACCAACCCGCATCACAACCAGGAGAAACCCATGATCACCAACACCTCGAGCGGCACCAACCTCCACGAGATCGCCCCGGGCATCTACCGCATCAACACGCCGGTCGAGATCCCGGGCGGGATCGGCTTCAACTTCAACCAGTACCTGGTCGCCGACGACGAGCCGCTCCTCTTCCACACCGGCCCGCGGCGCCTGTTCCCGCTCACCGCCGAGGCGATCGGCAAGATCGTGCCGCTCGAGCGGCTGCGCTACGTCGCGTTCTCGCACTACGAGGCCGACGAGTGCGGGTCGCTGAACGACTTCCTCGCCGCCGCGCCCGCCGCCGTTCCCGTCTGCAGCCAGGTGGCCGCGATGGTGTCCGTCGACGACGTCGCCGTCCGCCCGGCGCGCGCCCTCGCCGACGGCGAGGTGCTCCGCACCGGCCGCCACGCCTTCAAGTGGCTCGACACGCCGCACGTGCCGCACGGCTGGGAGTGCGGCTTCATGATGGAGCTCGAGACCCGCACCCTGCTCTGCGGCGACCTCTTCACCCAGGGCGGCTCGGGCGCCGTGGCGCTCACCGAGGGCGACATCCTCGGCCCGAGCGAGGCCTTCCGCCGGTCGATGGACTACTACGCGCACGCCCCGCAGACCGGCGCGACCCTCGAGCGCCTCGCCCGCGAGCGGCCCCAGGTCCTCGCCTGCATGCACGGCAGCGCCTGGCGCGGCGACGGCGCCTCGCTCCTGCGCGCCCTCGCCCGCTCCCTCGCCAGCCCCGCTGCCATGCCGGCAGCTGCGTAGATCGATCCGGCCCCCTGACAAGGGGGCCGCGAGCTTGTTGCTTGCGAGCGGTGGGAGTTGGCGCCGAACCACCCGTTCCAGCGGACGCGCCGCGAGCGGCGCGCCGCTGATCGCGGACGTCAGGTCATAGGCGAGTAGCGGAATGGCCGCCTCCGCCGCGAATCGATTCGGTGCGCCCTTTCAGCCAGCCCACGGATTACTTCTTTTCTGCCACGATGAAGACGCGCAGGAACGGCAACAAGGTCTTGCCATCAGGACGCGCCGGATAGGCAGCCCGAAGCCGCTCACCGTACATCCGGAGGAACTCGGGTTGCCGGGACGGCTCGAGGCGGTCGAGCACCGGGCGCAGCACCGAGCCCATGACCCAGTCAAGCACCGGATCGTCGCCCTCGAGAACGTGTAGATACTCGGTCTCCCAGATGTCGAGCATGCTTGCCTGCGGCATCAGCCATCCGTAGTACTCGCCCGGCGCGTGCGAGGGATTTTCCGAATTGCGCCCGCCAAGGACGTCCAGGGGCGCTCGCGCACCAGCTCGAACAGGATCTGATGCGTCGGATTGAGGTGCTGCCGCGGCATCTGGATCGCGAGGAAGCCGCCGGATGCGACCTGCCTCAAGAGATGCGGGAAGAGAACCTGGTGATCGTCGAGCCAGTGAAAAGCGGCGTTGGAGTACACGAGATCGGCCGGGCTCTCGGCGTGCCACGCTGCGAGGTCCGCCTGCTGCCAGGCGATGCCCGGGACCGCCTTGGCTTTGGCGAGCATCGTCCGGCGAGGCGTCGACTCCCGTGATGCTTGCCTGCGGCCAGCGCTCAGCCAGGAGCCGTGTGACGTTGCCGGGTCCGCAACCGAGATCGTAAACAATGCGCGCCTCGGCCAGCGGTACCCGCGCCATGAGATCCATCGCCGGCCGCAATCGGTGGTCGGTGAACTTGAGATAGACATTCGGATCCCACGTGCTGGTCATACCGACGTCTCACCTGAGTTCAAATGCGAACAGTGTAGACCCGCCGCATTCGAGGAAGCGCAAGATGGAGTTGGCTTCAAAGCGACAAGATCACAAGCGCAAAGACAGAACATAAGACCCGGACCCGCGCGAAAAAGCCGCGTGACGCATAACGTGCGCTTCGAGTCGACGAGAGCAGTTGACTCGGGCTACTCCACCGGACCCGCTACAGCGGGCTTCCCCCGTCTGGGCCCGCTGGTCAATCGCAACGCTGGGCGTCGAAACTCGCCCCGCCACTGCGATAGACTGATCGAATGGAAAGCATGCGTGACAGGTTGGCCGCCGCGATGTTCTTGCTGCTTGTTTTCACCTGCGCGGCGGCGTCTGCGCAAATGACCGCCGAACGGCTTCGCAGTGCGTCCAGCCAGGCCCAGGACCTCGAATTTCCTGCCGAGCCGTCTCGCCTTTCATTCTTGAGTTCACCGCGCATGGCGCTCTATAAGCCGGAAGGCCCGGGGCCGTTCCCAGCACTCGTGCTGCAGCATCAATGCAGCGGTTTGGGCAATTCGCGCTGGCAGAACACGTCGATGCTCGCCTGGGCCAAAGAAGCGGTGGCGCGTGGGTATGTTGCGCTGCTGATCGATAGCCTCGGTCCGCGCAACGTGGAGACGGTATGCATGGGGCCGCGGGGTGGGGTGAATTTCACGCGCGGCGTCAAGGATGCGCTGCAGGCCGCTGAGCATCTCCGGAAATTCGACTTCGTCGACAAGAAACGCATTGCCTTGGCCGGCTACTCCTGGGGAGCCATGGTCGGCGTGCTCGCGAGCAGCCAGCAGTGGGGAACGACGCTTAGCCCCGGTGAGCGATTCGCTGCGGTGGTTTCATTCTATCCCGGATGTTTCACGATCCGGCCGCCCGCGGGTGCCCCGTACGAGATCGTGAACACGGACATTGACCGGCCGCTCTTGGTGCTGATGGGGGAGAAGGATACCGAGACACCGCCCGCGGATTGCGTTCCGAAATTGGAGACGGCGCGAGCCGCTGGCGCTCCCGTGGAGTGGCACGTGTATCCAGGGCTCACGCATTGCTGGGATTGCGAGAACCTCAATGGTTTTTCGAAGGTCGATATCCGCGGCAACCAAGTTGCCTATTACTACGACAGGGGCGCAACGCAGGATTCGGCGCGCCGCATGTTCGATTTTCTCAAGAGAACTTTGAACGCGCAGCCCTAACGCAAAGGGAGGGAAGGATCATGGCCACAAACACTGTTCGTCTCCACCGCGTTTTGCGCGCACCACCGGAACGGGTGTATCGCGCATTCCTCAATGCCGATGCGCTGGTCAAGTGGATTCCTCCGAACGGATTCACCGCCACGGTGCACCACATGGAAGCCAGAGTTGGCGGGACGTTCAGAATGTCCTTCACCAATTTCACCACGGAGCATAGCCATGCCTTCGGCGGCGAATACCTCGAACTGGTACCGAACGAACTGATCCGCTACACGGACAAGTTCGAGGACCCAAACCTTCCCGGCGTCATGCAGGTGACGGTGTCCTTGAAGGCGGTGTCCTGCGGAACCGAGTTGAATGTGGCTCAGGAAGGCATTCCCGACGTAATTCCCATCGAGATGTGTTACCTCGGTTGGCAGGAGTCGCTCGTTCTGCTCGCAAAACTCGTCGAGCCGGAAATTCGTGAGTAATCGGGCTAGAGCCGAGTATGCGTGGGCCCAATAGCGTCGCCGCGCTCGCTCTGGGGTACCCGCGCCGCTTCGCGTCGCGGTGCCCGCCTAGCGTGGCGTGAATTGGTCGCTTCGAAGCGGGCTCGCGCCCGCTTCTTCTTCGTTCGGCGTCGGTAAAGAGATAGGTGTAAGTTATCGAGCCCGAGGACGCGGCGCAGATCGATAGCTTTGGGGGCGCGAATGCGGGCTGGATCAGACACCATCGCGACGGTTGCAGACGAATGGCTTGCGCAGTTCGAAAGGGCGCTTGCGGAACCCGGCGACGTTCTGCTCAAGCGGCTGTTTCATCCCGATAGCCATTGGCGCGACGTGCTGGCCTTGACCTGGCAAATCAAGACGGTCAACGGCTCGCACGCGATTCTCAAAGAGTTGAAAGCGCATGCCCGCCCAGCCAATCCGACTGGCTTCAGGATCGATCCCCGCCGGACCGCGCCCCGCCGTGTCGCGCGCGCGGGCACCAACGCGATCGAGGCGATCTTCAGATTTGAAACCGCCGCAGGCCGGGGCAGCGGGGTGCTACGGCTTATCCCCGATCCCGACGGTGGCGACACGCTGAAAGCGTGGACGCTGCTTACGGCGCTCGACGAATTGAAGGGGTTCGAGGAACAGGTCGGGAAATCCCGGCCCACGGGCGAGTCCTATTCGCGCGATTTTCGAGGCCCGAACTGGCTGGACCTCAGGAAATCCGCGGCCGAGTACGTCGAGCGGGATCCGGATGTGCTGGTCGTGGGCGGGGGGCAGGCCGGGCTGTCGATCGCCGCACGCCTGACCCAATTGCAGGTCGATACGCTGATCGTGGATCGAGAACGGCGCATCGGGGATAACTGGCGCAACCGGTATCACGCGCTGACCCTGCACAACCAGGTGCATGTCAACCACCTTCCGTACATGCCTTTTCCGCCGAACTGGCCGGCCTACATTCCCAAGGACAAGCTTGCCGGTTGGTTCGAGGCCTACGTGGAGAGCATGGAGCTCAACTACTGGCCGGCCACGGAATTCGCGGGCGGCGCGTACGACCAAACGGAGGGACGATGGTCCGTCGTGCTGCGCCGCGCGGACGGCACCGAGCGGGAGCTTCGCCCGCGGCACGTCGTCATGGCAACGGGCGTCAGCGGGATTCCGAACCTTCCGGATATCCCGACGTTGCGCAACTTCGCCGGAAAGATTCTGCACTCCAGCCAATACGACGACGGCGAGGCATGGAAGGGCAAGAATGCCCTCGTCATCGGCACCGGCAACAGCGGCCACGATATTGCGCAGGACCTGTACTCGAGCGGGGCAAAGGTCACTCTTGTGCAACGCAGTTCGAGTCTGATCGTCAATATCGAGCCGAGCGCGCAACTTGCCTACGGGTTGTATGACGAAGGTCCTCCTCTGGAGGACTGCGACCTCATCACGACCTCGATCCCGCTTCCACTGGCAAGGAAGAGCCACATCCTGTTGACCGAACAAGCGAAGAACTTCGACAGGGAACTACTCGATGGGTTGGAGCGCGCGGGGTTCAAGCTTGATTTCGGAGAAGACGGGACGGGCTGGCAGTTCAAGTACCTCACCCGCGGCGGCGGCTACTACTTCAATGTCGGCTGTTCCGACTTGATCGTCGACGGTCAAATAGGGCTGGTGCAATTTTCCGACATTGCCGAGTTTGTCGCAGAGGGCGCGCGGATGCGCACCGGCGATACGCTTGCCGCGGACCTCGTCGTGTTGGCGACCGGCTACAAAGGCCAGGAATATCTGGTTCGCAAGCTGTTTGGCGACGAGGTTGCTGCCCGCGTCGGTCCTATTTGGGGATTCGGCGATGAACAGGAGTTGCGAAACATGTTCACGCGCACCGCGCAGCCGGGCCTCTGGTTTATCGCCGGCAGTCTGGCCCAGTGCCGCATCTACTCCAAGTATCTCGCACTGCAGGTAAAGGCCTGCGAGGTGGGCCTGCTACCACGGATTCGCGCCCCTCGGGAGGGCGCGCGCTCTGGTGCCGAACCATGCCTTGCAGCGGACGCGCCGCAAGTGGGTCCGAGTGACGCGTTCTCTGCAGCGAGGCGCTATTCGGGTGTTCGACGAGCGAGTCCACGGACCTGATCGAATTTTTGGGGACAGAGCATGCGCATCGCCGTAATGGGCGCCGGCGGATTGGGCGGCTACTTTGGTGCACGGCTGTGCCTCGGCGGGGCCGACGTTCATTTCATCGCCAGGGGCAGGCACCTGCAGGCCATGCGCGAAGGCGGTTTGCGAATCGTCGGGCCGGAACCGATGCAAGTCCCGCGCGTCTATGCGACCGACGATGCACGCTCGATCGGCACGGCTGATCTGGTGATGCTGTGCGTAAAGCTGTGGGACACGGATGCGGCGCTCGAGCAGATCCGTCCACTGGTCGGCGCGCACACCACGATCATCTCGTTCCAGAACGGGGTGTTGAAGGACCAGGCTCTGCAGGCCACCTATGGCGCCGGGGCCGTGATGGGCGGCGTCGGCTACGTCGCCACGACCATCGATCGGCCGGGTGTGATTCGCCAGACCGGGCCCATGCAGCGGCTGGTGTTCGGCGAGTTCGACGGCTCGCAATCGACGCGCGGTCGAGCTTTTCTCGAGGCCTGCCTCGCCGGCGGTATCAAGGCCGAGCTCTCGACGGACATCCTGCGCGAGATCTGGCAGAAGTTCGTGTTCCTGGTCGCGCTGTCAGGCACGACGACGACCATACGCAGGCCCATCGGCCCGATACGGGAGCATGCGCAGACGCGCAGCCTCCTCCTCGACGTGATGCGCGAGGTCGTCGCGGTCGGTCGCGCGCACGGCGTGAATCTGCCCGAGGACTACGCCGAGGTGCGGCTAAAGCTTGCCGACGATGTCGCCTACGAGATGACATCGTCGATGCATCACGATCTCGAACGCGGCAACCCGCTGGAAGTGCGCTGGCTGGCCGGCGCCGTGGTGGAACTGGGCCAGCGCAAGGGCGTGCCCACGCCGCTGAACCGCGCCATCGCCGACATCCTGGCGCTGCACGCCAGCGGAGGCGCGTCGTGAGCGCGGCCTGCCCTCGCCGACCGCGCCATCTCGGGAGAGAACGCCATGCCGATCGAACTGGATCACACCATTGTTCCGTCGCACCACAAAGCTGCCTCGGCGAAGCTTCTGGCAGAGCTTCTTGGCGTGCCTTGGGCAGAAGCCGGGGTTGGCCCGTTCTCGCCGGTCTACCTCAACGAGGGTCTAACCCTCGACTTCATCGAGACGGCCGAGCCCTTTCCGATCTATCACTTCTGCTTTCGCGTCAGCGAGGAGACCTTCGACGCAATCCTCGGACGCATCAAAGCTGCCGGCATCAAGTACCGTAGCGCCGTCCGAGGGCCGGTGGACATGCAGATCAACACCGAGTACGGCGGCAGCATGGTCTACTGGAACGAGCCCGACGGTCACCAGTGGGAAATGCTCACAGTCAGCTATGCGCGCCAGCCAACGCAGGGGGCTGCCAACCGCTAATGCCGCCTGCCCCTTCCATCGAACAACCCCTCGTAGGCCGCTCCTATAAACCGTCAGGTGCCTAGGAGGCCGCATCCATTGGAGCCGGACATGCAAGTTCAAGGTAGATGCCATTGTGGACGCATCACGTACGAGGCGGAAGTCGACCCCCAAGATGTTTCCGCTTGCCATTGCACCGACTGTCAAATGCTGACTGGCTCCGCCTATCGCGTATCCGTGCGCGCTCCGAGCGCCACCTTTCGCTTGCTCAGCGGCCAGCCCGAGACCTACGTCAAGACCGCAGAAAGCGGGGCCAAGCGCGCGCACTCTTTTTGCGGCGACTGCGGAACGCCCACCTACGCCTGCGCCGTCGAGAATCCTCCCACCTACTCGCTTCGCGTGGGCTGTCTCCAGCAACGCGCGCTTCTTCCCCCACGCAGGCAGATCTGGTGTCGTTCGGCCGTCCCTTGGTCGGAGAATCTATCCGGCATTCCAAAGGTCGATCGCCAGTGAATCCATCGTTCAGGTACCAGGTGTCGCGTCTAGCATCGAGGCCAACCGGAGCGCCTGCATGCTGCGCTTGCAGGGTCCTTCCGCGCTTCGCGATCCGGTAGCCGGTGACCTGAAACGTTGGCCCTAGACGCTCATGCGACGCCCCAGCGCTCTGATCGCCCTGATGGCACTCGGTGCGGCGGCGTATGGGCAGACGTTTCCGGAACCCCGGACGCTCAGGATCAACGACAGGGTGTACGTTCTCCTGGGTCCCATCCAACACGCGAATCGTCTCAACCAAGGCTACATGATCAATTCGACGGTCATCGTGGGCGACAAGGGGGTGATCCTCGTCGACTCCGGAGGCTCGAACGAGGTGGGCCGGCACATTGCGACGGCCGTGCGCCGAATCACGGACAAGCCAGTCACGCACGTGGTGAATACGCACCACCACGGCGACCACTATCTGGGAAATTCGGTGTTCGAGGGAGCCACCTTCATCAGCTCCGAGATGTGCCGCAGGATGGTTCTCGAGACCGGACGCGAGTGGGTCGGGATCATGGAGCGCGATATCGGACGCGAGCTTCCCGGAACCAAGCCGGTGGCGGCCGAGGTCACCTACCCAGAGGGCACGCGGGCCGAGACGTTCATCCATGGCGTGCGAGTCGCATTCTGGGTGCCTCGAGGGTCGCACACGATCGGTGATCTGCTCGTCCATCTGCCCGACGACAAGGTGCTGGTTGCCGGCGACGTGCTCGTCAGCCGGGTCGTCCCGACATTGCAGGACGGCTTCCTCAAGAACTGGATCCAAACGCTCGACGAGATGCAAGCGCTCGGCGTTGTGCATTTCGTGCCCGGACACGGGGACCTCATGACTCTCCGCGACGTCACCGCCCTGCGCGACGCGATGCTTGGCTTCTATGCAGGCGTCAAGGAGGGCTTCCGAAGCGGCCGGAGCGAGGGCGAGATCCGCAAGTCGCTCGACCTTTCGATCTGGGACACGCTGGAACGCTCGTATGTCATCGGCAGGAACATCAACCGCGCGTACCTGGAGATCGAAGCCGATAGCTTTGACAAATGACTCTCCACGACGGTCTACTTCGGTCCGACGCAGCCTGCCGGCGTCAAGCGCGGAAACTGGATCGCGTCGATGCGTCAGGTGCCGCAGGAATCGGAGGTGCTCCATGCTGATCACCGGAAACTGTCACTGCGGGAACATCTCCTTCGCGCTGGCCTGGGAGCCCGAGCCATCGGAAATTCCGGCTCGCGCCTGCACATGCTCGTTCTGCATCAAGCATGGCGGCGTCTGGACTTCCTGCCCGACGGGCTCGCTCAAGGTGACCGTGAATGACCCGTCACTCGTCTCCAAGTACGCTTTCGGTACGAAGACGGCTCAGTTCCACATCTGCTCCAAGTGCGGCGTCGTGCCGGTGGTCACCAGCCAAATCGACGGCCGCCTATACGCCGTTGTCAGCGTCAACGCGTTCGAAGGCGTGGAGCCTTCCCTATTGCGGCGCGCATCGGCAACCTTCGAGGGAGAAGGCGAAGGAGACCGCCTCGCGCGCCGCAGGCGCAACTGGATTGCCAATGTCGACTACGTCGAAGGCCGCACCCAATACGTAACCGTGGAGAGAAGAAGCCGATGAACCTCGACGTAGCGCGTGACCTGCTCTTGTGGTGCGCAGCCATCAACTACGGCGTGCTGCTTTGCTGGTTTCTAGTCTTTGTATTTGCTCACGACTGGATGCTTCGGCTTCATGGTCGATGGTTTCGCATGCCGGCGGGCCAATTCGACGTCATTCATTACGCAGCAATGGCCCTTTACAAACTAGGCATCCTTCTCTTCAACCTGGTTCCGTATGCGGCGCTGCTCATCGTAGCCGAGCGGTTCAGCTAACCAGCGGTTTCGGCTTAGATCGTCTTGCCCACTCGCGTTCACGGAGGACGCCACTCCATGAAGACCGGTCGTGCGCCTTCTCGCACCTTCGCCGCCTGCGTCGTACCGCTCGCCCTCGCGGTCGTCGCACCGGCGCTCGCGCAGCAAGACTATCCGAGCCGGCCGATCCGCCTGATCGCGCAGGCAGCGCCAGGCGGCACGACGGATATCCTGGCGCGCACGTTCGGCGCCCGTCTGACCGAAGCGTTCAAGCAGCAGGTGGTGGTGGACAACCGCGGAGGCGGCGCCGGCGTGATCGCCGGGGAGCTGACCGCGAGCGCGCCCGCCGACGGCTACACGTTGCTGCTCGCGTACCACCAGCACACGGTCACCGCCGCGCTGAGTCCCAAGCTGCCGTACCACCCGGTCGACAGCTTCACGCCGATCACGCAACTCACCTCGGCCGGCCTGATGCTGGTGGTGACCCCTACGACGCCGGCGAGCACCCTGGCCGAGTTCGTGGACTGGACGAAGAATTTCAAGGGCGCACTCAGCTTCGGCTCGGCCGGCATCGGCAGCGGTGGACACCTCGCGGGGGAGCTCTACAAGCTGATGACCGGCGTGAAAGCGGAGCACATTCCGTACAAAGGCAGCGGGCCGGCGCTCGCGGACCTGATCGCCGGACAGTACCAATTCAGTTTCTCCGGCCTGCAGGCGGTGCAGCCGCACGTGCGGGCGGGCAAGCTGCGCGGGCTCGCGGTGACGACGCCCAAGCGGCTGGGTGCGCTGCCCGATGTGCCCACCGTGGCGGAAGCCTTGCCCGGGTTCGCGGTGGTGGGCTGGTACGGCGTGATCGGCCCGGCGAAGCTGCCCCAGCCGATCGTCGCGCGGCTGCATGACGAGCTCGTCAGGATCCTGAACCAGCCGGACGTGCACGAGCGCATCGTGGCCGACGGCTCGGAGCCGGTCGGCAGCACGCCCGAGGAATTCCGTGAATTCATGCTTGCCGACCTCACCAAATGGGCGACGGTGGTCAGGGAGAGCGGAGCGAAGCTGAACTGACGGTAGCGTCGAGGGCGAGCCCGACCGAGGCCGAGTCTCCCGGTCGGCAGCTCGAACCATTGCAATGGCGCCGATTCTGCCCACGCAGCGGCGCGAGGCTCTTTCCGCCAAGGGGGCGTTACGTTTGCAGGTCATGTAGGCGCGGCACTGGCCATCGGGCGAGCCGAACGGCGCGTCAATGTCGGCGTGTTCGTCTTTGCCGTCCTCCTCCTTGACGTCGTGCTCTGGCTCTTTATCCTTCTCGGCGGGGAGTCTGCCACCCTCCCCGCCGACTTCGCCGATACGCATCAACCGGCGTTCGTCTTTCCCTACTCGCACGGTTTGCTCGCCAGCGTCGGTTGGTCCGCGCTGGCAGGCGCCGCAACGTTCCTCTGGTATCCGCGGCTGAACGAGGGAAGGTTGCGTGCCGCCGCCCTCGTCGGCGCGGCGGTCTTCTCGCATTGGCTTCTCGATGCGCTCGTCCATGTGCCCGAGTTGCCGCTGGCGGGCGCCGATTCGATGAAAGTGGGGCTCGGGCTGTGGCAGCGCATGCCTGTAGCGCTCGTCGTCGAAGCGTTCGTCCTTGTGCTGGGTCTTTGCCTTTTCGTGCCCGGCGCCGGCCTGTCGCGCGCCCGGCGGGCCTCGCTCACGGTGCTGTCGCTTCTCGTACTCGTCTTCACCGTGGTCGGCATGACCGTCGCACCTCCTCCGCCCTCGGTGACGGCCATGGCGGCGAGTTCGCTGGTCGCAATCCTCGTGGTGTACGCACTCGCCGGTTGGCTCGGCAGACGCCCCGATGAAAGCCGTGCCTAAGACCTTCCGTCGATGGGAGAGCCACCGAACCGCGGGCGGCTGTCCTCCGTGCCAAACGTAAGGGGTCCAAGGAGACTTGAATGCACTCGATCGAGTCGATTCAACAGGTCCTCGCACCGCTGTTTCCGGGGCTCATGGGCGTGCGGATCGTCGAGCTCGCGCCCAAGCGCGTCGTCGCCGAGCTCGTCGTACGCGCCGACCTATGCACCACCGGCGGCGTCCTGCATGGCGGGGCCTCCATGGCATTCGCCGACACGCTCGGCGCCGTCGGCACGGTACTGAACCTGCCCCAAGGTAAGCGCACGACGACCACGGACTCGAGCACCAAGTTCATCGGCGCGGCGCGCGTGGACACGACCGTCGTCGGTGAGTGCGTGGCGCTCCACCTGGGGAGAACGACGATGGTGTGGCAGACGGCAATCAGGACTACGGAAGGGAAACTGTGCGCCGTCGTCACGCAAACGCAGCTAGTGCTGGACGCATAAGAGGAGGCGCGTCATGACGCGAGCTCAGCTCACGCTGAAGGGCATTCGAGCGCGACCGGTCGTCGTACCCCTGAAGCGGCCCGTCGTCTCGAAGGTCGGCCTGTTCCGGGACTGGCCGGTGATCCTGATCGACCTCTACACCAATGAGGGCGTGGTGGGGCACAGCTACCTGGAGCCTTATCTCAAGCAGTCGATGCGTTACATCGTCGCTGCGATCGAGGACCTCGCCGAAGCCGCGAGCGGCCACCCGGTGGCGCCCTACGATGCGTATCGCCGCGGCATCGGCTCGCTGCATCTTGTCGGGCGCGAAGGCATTTCGCTGATCGCGGTCGCCGGGCTCGACATGGCGGCATGGGACGCTCTGGCGAAAGCCGCCGACCTGCCGCTCGCCGTGTTCCTCGGCGGCACGATCGGGCCGGTGCCCGCCTACAACAGCAACGGGCTCTGGTTGACGCCGCTGGACTCGCTCGCCGCCGAGGCGGCGGCGCTCGTGGCCGAAGGCGGGTTCACCGGGCTGAAACTCCGGCTGGGGCGCGACAAGCTGGCCGACGACCTGGCGGCGATCGCCTCCGTGCGGGAGGCGGCCGGTGCCACGGTGAAGCTCATGTGCGACTTCAACCAAGGCCTGTCGCTGGGCGACGCGCTCGTGCGCTGCCATGCGCTGGACGACCAGGGGCTCTACTGGTTCGAGGAGCCGATCACCTACGACAACATTCCGGGCTACGCGCAGCTCGCGCGTGAGCTGAAGACCCCGGTGCAGCTCGGGGAGAACTTCTACGGGCCGCGCCTCCTTTATCAGGCCGTGTTGGCCGGCGCGGGCGACTACGTCATGCCCGACCTCATGCGCATCGGCGGCGTCACCGGGTGGCTGCGCGCGGCCGCGATCGCGGGCGCCGCGGGCATTCCGATTTCGACGCATCTCTATCCGGAGATCGCCGCGCACCTCATGCGCGTCACCGATACCGCGCACTGGCTGGAGTGGCAGGACTGGGCGGACCCGATCCTGGCCGAGCCCTTCCCGCTCAAGGACGGCCAGCTCATCATTCCCGATCGGCCGGGCCAGGGCATTGCGTGGAACGAGAAAGCGGTCGCCAAGTTCGCAGCCTAGCCGAGGGCCAATGAAGATCAAGCAGTATCAAGTCGACGCCTTCGCGACCCGCGTATTCGAGGGCAATCCCGCGGCCGTCTGCCCGCTCGACGGCTGGCTCGACGACCGCGTGCTGCAGGCGATCGCGGAGGAGAACAATCTCTCCGAGACCGCGTTCTTCGTCGCCACGTCGAGAGGGTTTCGCCTGCGGTGGTTCACACCGGTCGCGGAGGTCGACCTCTGCGGTCATGCGACGCTGGCGGCCGCCCATGTCCTGTTCGAGATCCTCGGCCACCCGGAACGAACGGTGACGTTCGAGACCCGGAGCGGCGACCTGATCGTGGAGCGCACGGGCGGACGATTGGCAATGGACTTCCCCGCCATTCCCCCGCAGCCCTGCATTGCACCCGATGCGTTGATCGCAGGGCTGGGCCGGCGTCCGGTCGAGGTCTTCGCGGCCGACGACTACGTCGCGGTGTTCGACAGCGAAGCCGCCATCCGCGGCCTCGCGCCCGACTACGCCCGGCTGCGCGAGCTGGACCTGCGCGGGGTGATCGCGACCGCGCCGGGCGACGCGGTGGATTTCGTCAGCCGCTTCTTCGCGCCCAAGTTCGGGATCCCCGAGGATCCGGTCACCGGCTCCGCGCACTGCGAGCTCGCGCCGTACTGGTCATCGCGACTTGCCAAGTCGGTCCTGAGCGCGCGCCAGGTTTCCAAGCGCGGTGGAGACGTTCACTGCGAACTCGTCGGCGGTCGTGTCGTTCTGGCGGGCAGCGCAGTGACTTTCATGGAGGCGGAGATCGACATCGACCCGTTGGTGAAGTAGATCGCGATGAAGAATGCGGGGCGCGTCACTGATGGGACGCCGGCCCTGCGGACCGGATTCCCGGTCAGCCCCCAGTCAGCTTGCGCAGCATCCGGCGGTCGCGCTTGGTGGGACGGCCGCGCAGGCCGAAGCCCGGCGCGGGCTCGAGCTTGCGCGCAGCGGTGATCGCTTCGCGGCGCGCGCGGCTCGCACCGCCTTCGGCATAGAGAGTGCGCGCCTCGGCGGCGGGGCCGCGCCGCGCGGAGAGCGCGCGCACCCCCACGACCCACTCGAGCTCGCCCATGCGCACCGTGAGCGCGTCGCCGGGCTTCAACTCCTTCGCCGGCTTGACGCGCTCGCCGTCCACGCGCACGCGCCCGGCCTCCACCGCCTCCGCGGCGAGGCTGCGCGTCTTGAAGAAGCGCGCGGCCCAGAGCCACTTGTCGATGCGCAGGCGGTCGGTAGAATCGTTCATGGGGGGACTCGCGAAGTCGTACAGTTTATCCGGGTATACTCCCGCGCCATTTCCACAACGAGAACATCGACATGAAGCGCCTCGCCCTCCTCTGCGCCGCCGTTGCCGTCGCGCTCCCCGCCGCCGCGCAGGACCTCGGCCCCACCCTGACCAAGATCCGCAACGCGAAGGAGATCGTGGTCGGCTACCGGGAGACCACGATGCCGTTCTCGTTCACCGGCGACGACAGGCTGCCCGCCGGCTATTCGATCGACGTCTGCAAGGCGGTGGTCGCGGCGATCCAGGAGCAGCTGAAACTGCCGGCGCTGCCGATCCGCTGGGTCGCGGTGACGGCAGAGAGCCGCTTCCAGGCGGTCGCGCAGAGCCGCGTCGACCTCGAGTGCGGCTCGTCGACCATGACCTTCGCGCGCTTCGCCGAGGTGGACTTCAGCGCGCCGATCTTCATCGAGGGCGGCAGCGTGCTGGTGCGGGCCGATTCGAACCTGAAGCGCATCGCCGACCTTGGCGGCAAGAAGGTCGCGGTCGGCGCGGGCACCACCGCGGAGCAGGCGTTCCGCGCGAAGCTCAAGGCGAGCCTGATCTCGGCCGAGGTCGTCACGGTGAAGAACGCCGAGGAGGCGCTCGAGGCACTCGACGCGGGCAAGGTCGACGGCTACGCGAACGACCGCATCCTGCTCGTGGGCTCGGTCGTGAGGGGACGCGACGCGAAGAAGTACGCGATCACCGAGGACGACTATTCGTACGAGCCGTACGGCCTCGCGATGCGCCGCAACGACACGTCGTTCCGGGTGGCCGTCAACCGTGCGCTCGCCCGGCTCTACCGCGGCGAGGGGATGGTCGAGATCTACAAGCGCTGGTTCGGCGCGTTCGGTCCGCCGGGAACGCTGCTGCAGGCGATGTACTACCTGAACGCCATACCCGAGTGAGTTGAGTTCGCGCCGGCGCGCTCACGCGCGCGCCGGCACCCCCGCCGCCGCCCGACGGCCCACGCCGAGCACCGTCGGGATGGCGAGCACCATGATGACCGCCGCACCGGTGAACACCCACGCCGGGCGCTCGTGGTCGAGAAACGAGCCGAAGACGAGCGGGCCGATGAGCCCGCCTACGTCCAGGCCCGAGTACACGAACCCGTAGACCTTCCCGCGCGCGTGCTCGGGCGCGATCTTGCGCACGATGATGTCGCGCGACGGGCCCATCGCCCCGAAGCCGAACCCGGCGGCGGTCATCACCGCGACGAGCGTGCTCGTCGGTAGCGCGCCGGTGGCGATCACGAATGCGAGCGCCGCCGGGACGATCATCCCCGCGACGGTGACCAGCGTGTGCCGGTCGGTGTGCGCGGCGATGAATCCCCCGGCGAGGATGCCGGCCGCGCCGCCGAGCAGGAACCCGGTGAGCCCGGACGTCGCGACGAACAGCGGGACGCCGTAGAGCTGCGCGAGCGCGGTCGTCGCGAAGGTCTGGAAGCCGACGAGCGTGATCGCGTACAGCGAGAAGAATGCGAAACACATCATGATCGGCCACGACGTCAGGAGCCCGACGTCGGCGCCGAGGCCGCCGCCGACGCGCCCCGCGGCGTGCGGGCGCACCCTCGCGCCGTCGAGGTCGCGCTGCGTCGCGAGCAGGGCGAGTGCCGCGAGGCCGAGCGCACCGGCCGCGATCACCGCCGTGCGCCAGCCGTAGGCCTGCGCGATCGGGAACACGAACACCGGCGCGAGGACCCAGCCGGCATTGCCCACGATTCCGTGCACGCTGAACGCGTGGCCGAGGCGCGACGGCGTCACTTTGGCATTCAGCAGCGCGAAGTCTGCGGGATGGAAGACGCTGTTGCCGAGGCCGCCGACCCCCGCGGCCACGAACAGCCACGGGAACGACGGTGCGAGGCCCGTGAGGATCGCACCGGCGGCGACGAGCCCCAAGCCGATGAGCAGCATGACGCGCGCGCCCAGGCGGTCGACGAGAAAGCCCGCAGCGGTCTGGGCGATCCCCGACGCGGTGTAGAACACCGCCATCACCGCGCCGAGCGCAGCGTAGCTCACGCCGAACTCGTCCTTGACCAGCGGGAACAGCGGCGGCAGGACGAGCTGGAAGAAGTGCGAGAGGCCGTGCGCGAGCCCGACGAGGCCAATGACCTTGGCGTCGGCCCTCAGCGAAGGGGCTGCGGCGGTGGACACCTGGGTGAGCCCGTCCGGCTAGTTCGACTTGGGCCCGTCGATCGCCGACCGGCACACCTCGCGGACGACCTCCGAGCTCTTCAGCGCGGGCGCGAAGTACGCCTCCTGCACGACGCGGACCGCGAGCTGCTGGTGCTGCATCGACGCGGTGCGCCACTCCGGGCGGGCGAGCGTCTCGTTGATCGCGGTCTGCAGCGGGAAACCGCTGTCGCGCATCCGGATCGCGGTCTGGCGGGCGCCGAAGAGCTCGCCGCACGCCGCCTCGAGCGCCTTGTCCTGCGCGAGCACGGCGTCCGGGAGGGTCGCGACAAGCGCCGCGAAGAGGAGCGTTCGTTTCATTGGATCTTGTGCGGAATGGGCGAGGCGCGATTCTACCGCGCGGCAAGGGTCGGGAACGCGTGAGTCCGTCGCAAGCGACCCGGTGCACGACTTACCCGGAATTGCCGTCGCGTATGCTGGTAGCTGGTATCGTGCGAACCTGACCCATTGGCCGTATGGAGAGCTCGAGCCAGTTCCAAGCGGCACCAAGAACAACGACGGGGGGCGCGGAATGAGGGTGGGGATCGTTTCTGTGTTCGTCGACTATCACCGGCGCGGAAGGAAGAATCCGAACTCCCTTCAGCCCCAGATCGGGCCGCTGCTCGCGGGGCTCCTGCCGCGCGATATCGAGATCGAGATCGTCAACGAGACCTCGCACGATCTCGACTGGAAGCGCGACTACGACCTGCTCTTCATCTCGTCGCTGCATCCGGACATGGACCGGGCGCGGCAGATCTCGCACTACTGGCGCCGCCGCGGCGCCAAGACCGTCATCGGCGGATCGTTCGCGAGCAGCTATCCCGAGCTCTGCGAGCCATGGTTCGACGCCGTGGTCGTCGGCGACCCGGAAGGATCCGTCCCGCGCGTGTATGCGGACTTCCGTGCCCGTTCCCTGCAAAAGCGATACGTCTCGCCGCCCTACGCGCCCGCAGCTCGTGAGGACGCCGCGCTTCGACCTGTTCGCGGGAACAAGTACTTCATGCCTGTGCTTCGAGGCGACCCGCGGTTGCCCGTTCACCTGCGAGTTCTGCGTGCTGACGGGACTGGGCACGCGGCATCAGACCCGTCCGGTCCAGGCGGTCGTGCGCGACATCGTCGCGGGCCAAGCGGATGCTGGCCGACACGGTATCGGCCCACCAGCGGCGCATCGTCGGGTTCTGCGACAACAACATCGGCGGCAACCTGGCGTACCTGCGCGCGCTGTGCGAGGCTCTGGCGCCCCTGCGCCTCCACTGGTACGGCGCCGCAACCTTCAACGTGATTGCGAACCCCGACCTCGTCCGCATGATGGCGCGCTCCGGATGTCGCGGCCTGTTCGTCGGGCTGGAAAGCTTCAATCCCGCCACGCTGACAGGCATGCGCAAGCATCAGAACGTGATCCACAAGATGCGCGCGGCGCTGGAATGCTGTCGTAAGTCCGGCATCCTGATCGTGTCCGGACTCATGGTCAGTCCGCTGCTCGATTCGCCCGAGGACATTCGATCCATCCCGGAGAATCTGGACCGCTGCGGACTCCATGTCCCCACTTTCATCGCCTTCGAATCGCCGATACCCGGGACGCCCCTTTTCCACCGGCTCGGGCGCGAAAAGCATCCGCCGGCGTTCATGCCCAACGTGCTGCTGCGCGACCTGGCGGGATACACGCTGGCGGTCCGGCCTCGAAAATGCTCGGCCGACGAGTTCGTCGCCGCGTATCGCGAGGTGACTCGCGAGGTGTTCTCGGCGCGGCGGCGACTGGCGAAGATCGCGCGGGACGTGCCCGCCTTCCTGTCGAGGGGCCACTGGCTTCCGGCGCTGATCGACATGGGGGACATGGCGATGCTGCAGCCGGACGCATACGACTTCCCGGGCCGGACGTTCATTGCGGGCACGGATGCGCCCCCTCCGGAATCGGTTCCGCTGACCAGCGCCGATTTCGACTCGGAAGCGCAGCGCCGCGAGCTGCTCGAACCGTGGCGAGTGACCGACGAAGCCGGTGCGCTGCTGCCCCAGTGGCGGAATTCGCGGGTCGTGTTCGAGCCGCGCCGCAGCGCGACGCCCGCGGCCGGCAGCCTGGCGGAATCGGCCGTTCTCTGAGGAGCGGCGGCCCGCATGGAACGCGCAGCGACGAGCACGGCGGCGGCGGTTGATCTCGCCCACCCGGACCTCGCCGAGCGCGTTCGCGCGGAGCAGATACGCATGGTGTATCTGCACTCGCCGACGACGACCGGCGGTTCCATCGTCGCCAGCCTGTTTCTGATCGCGGTGATGTGGAACACCGTGCCGCACGCCGTCCTGCTCGCCTGGGGCGGCGTAATGGCCCTTCACCAGGCGATTCGCATCTACAGCTACCGACGGTACCTCGCCGCCAACCCGGATGCCTCGCAGTCGCGCCAATGGGGACGTCGGTACATTGTCGCCACGACCGTCGCGGGCTGCATCTGGGGAAGCGCCGGCCTCCTGTTCTACGTGCCGGAGTCCACGATCTCCCTGGTCTATCTCTGCCTCATCCTCTTCGGCATCGCGTCGCTCACGATTCCGACGCTTTCCCTGTTTGCGCCCGCCTTCTATCCGCTGGTCGTGCTGGTGCTGCTGCCGTTCATCGTGCGCTCGCTGTCGAGCGGAGAGATGGAGCAGATCGAGCTCGCGGTCCCGCTGATCATCGCGCTGTTCCTGTCCATCACCTTCGGACGCAAGATCAACCGCCTGATCGACGAGTCCATCCGCCGGAGCTTCGAGAACCAGGCGCTCATCGAGATTGCCGACCGCGCGCGCCTGGAGGCCGAGAGAAGCAGCCGTGCGAAATCCCTGTTCCTGGCGACGATGAGCCACGAGTTGCGCACGCCGCTCAACGCGATCATCGGCTATTCGGAGCTGATGACGCGGCATCCCGCGCGCTTCGCGACCGAATCCGCGAAGGATCCGCTCGAGCGCATCCTGCGGGCGGGCCGCCACCTGCTCAATCTCATCAACGACCTCCTGGACATGGCGAAGATCGAGGCCGGGCGGACGAGCTTCCGGTACGAGGACGTGGACGTGGCGGCCCTGGTGCGCGACGCCGTGGAAACGACGCGCTCCCTCGCCGAGCAAACCGGAAACGTGGTCAGCGTCCACGGTCCCGCCGCCCTCCCCCTCCTGCGCACCGATCCCAAGCGCCTCACGCAGGTCGTCCTGAATCTCGTCTCGAACGCCTGCAAGTTCACCGAGCGCGGGCGGGTGGAGATCTCGATCACCCCGGTGCTCGCCGACGGGCGGAAGTGGATCGAGGTCGCGGTGGCGGATACGGGCATCGGCATCTCGCACGCGCAACAGGAACGACTGTTCGAGGACTTCTCCCAGGGCGAAGCCGGGAAGCAGCGGGGATTCGGCGGGACCGGGCTCGGCCTCGCGATCAGCCGCCGCATCTGCCGCGCCATGGGCGGCGACCTGACCGTCGTCAGCGAGCCGGGAAAGGGATCGACGTTCACCGCGCGGCTTCCCGAGCGTCCGCCGCCCGACAAGGGATCACCGGAACCGAGCCAGGCATCGCCCGAGATCCGAATGAAGCTGCCGGCCCCGACGACGGGGGTCGTGCTGGTCATCGACGACGATCCCGCCGCGCGCGAGCTCGTTGCCGATCGCCTTGCGCGCCGCGGCTACGCGACGGCCACGGCGGCCGACGGGCTGGACGGGTTGCGGCGCGCGCGGGAGCTCGTCCCCGCCGCGATCACGCTCGACATCGTGATGCCGGGATACAACGGATGGTCGATCCTCGCGGCCCTGAAGTCCGACCCCGAGCTGTGCGTCATTCCGGTGATCGTCGTCGCGGCGCTCGGCAGCGAGCTGAACAAGGGCTTCACGCTCGGGGCGGCCGCGTGCCTGACCAAGCCGGTGGACCTCGATCGCCTCGTCGACACGCTCGATCACCTGACCGGGCGGGGCGAGTCGCGCCCGGTCGGGTAGGCGACGGGAGACGCGATGGCCAGGATCCTCTACGTCGAGGACAACGAGGACAACGCCGCGATGCTCAGGGCGTGGCTGGAGCTCGAGAGCGATCTCGAGATCATCGTCGCCACCGATGGCGCGCAGGGCGTGCAGCTTGCAGCGCGCGAAGCGCCCGATCTCGTGCTGATGGACCTGTATCTGCCTGGCATGGACGGCTTCGAGGCCGTGCGCCTGATCAAGGCCGGCGCGGGCGCGCGGCGCATCCCGATCATCGCCCTGTCCGCGCACGCGATGGAGGACGATCGGGCCACGGCGCTCGCGGCCGGCTGCGACGACTTCGAAACGAAGCCGATCGACTTCACCCGATTGATCGCCAAGATCCGACGGCTTCTCGCGGCATGAGCGGCGCTGGATCGCGCCGCTCCCGGCCGGCTCAACCGACGCCGGAGAGCCGGAACGCCTCGACCGGGTCGCGAAGGCCCTTGAGGGCCAACGGTCCGACCGGCTCCTTGCGGAACGATTCGGGTAGCGCCGCGGCGGCGCGGCTGCTCATGATGATCTCCCCGCCGCGCGCCTCGGCGCACAGCCTCGAGGCCAGGTTCGCGACCGTCCCGACCACGCCGTAGTCATAGCGGTCGCTGAACCCGACCGCACCGAGCGTCGCGTACCCGTACGCCAGGCCGGACCCGATGTGCAGGTCGAACCCCTCGCGGCGCCAGCGGTCGAGCGGTTGCCGACAGGCCTCGAAGACGGCGAGCGCGAACTGCGCCGCCTGCACGCACGGATCGGGTACCGGCTCCGGATCGTTGAAGAACACCATGGCGCCGTCGCCGACGAAGCGCTCGATCGTGCCGGAGAATCGCTGGGATTGAGTCCCGATCGCGTGGTGGAACTCGCGCAGCACGCGCATCACGTCCTCCGGCTCGCTGCGCTCGGAGAACGCGGTGAAGCCGCGCAGGTCGAAGAACACCACGGCGATGTCCGTGCGGTGCGAGGCGAGGATCGAATCCGGACCGTCGACGGCCACGCGTGCAGCCACCTGGGGCGCGAGGAAACGCTTCAGCTTGGAAAGCCGCTCCACTTCGGCGACCTTGGCGGCGACGCGCCGCTCGAGATCGTCGTTCAGCCGCTTCAGCTCGGCGGCCTGCGCCTCGACCCGGTCGAACAGGCGCTTGACCCGCACCAGCGAGCGGACCCGGGCAAGGAGCTCGTGACCGTTGATGGGCTTTGCCAGGAAATCGTCGGCCCCCGCTTCGAGGCCATTGATCGCGCTCGACCTCGGGATCGAGCGCGGTCACGAGCACGATCGGCAGCATCGCGAATCGCGGGTCGGCGCGGAGCTCGGCGCAGGACCTGCAAGCCTGACAAACCGGGCATCACCACGTCGAGCAGAACGAGATCCGGGGCGGATCGATCGATGGAGTCCAGTGCGCCCTGCCCGCTGAGCGCGCTCTCGACCGTGTAGCCGTGGACGCTCAACAGGTCGGCGAGCAGCTGGACGTTGTCCGCCTGGTCGTCGACCACCAGGATGCGTGCGCTGTCGACGCGCGGGGCGACGGCGTCCGGCGCCGACCCCTCAGGGCGCATAGTCGCATCCACGTGCCGGGCGCCGGCAGCTTGTAGAGGCCCCCTCCGGAGAGGGCCGACTTCAGGCGGGCGAGGAAACGGTCGGCGTTCTCCGTCGGCACGATGCGCAGGTCGCGCGGATCGTCCGGGAGCAGTGCGAAGAAATTCTCCCAGTGGATGATGACCACGGACCGTGGTTTCAATCGCTTCATGATCTCCTCCGGATAGCCTTCGACCTGGTCGAATCCGGGCATGCAGACGATGGCCAGGTCGACGGGCCGCCGATCCGGCGGTTCGCTGAACCGCGGCGGAAAACCGAGCGGGGCCG
The DNA here is from genome assembly GCA_963747775.1 of uncultured beta proteobacterium. GTDB lineage: Bacteria > Pseudomonadota > Gammaproteobacteria > Burkholderiales > SG8-39 > JAGVSZ01. Next base: position 455,939 of record CAVVGT010000003.1, on the reverse strand, counting down.
TGCTCGCCGCGTCCTGGTAGTGGATGCGAAACTCGACCGTTTTGCCATCCGCGCTCAGGAAGTCGATGAGGTAGGCGAGCGTCTGGCCCTTCGCGCCAGTCCCAGGCGCTGGTCGGGAGTGCCTGCAGGGGTTTTCGGTAGTGCCCCTCGAAGAACTTCAGGCCGGCGAAGGACGGGGCGTGCTCCGACTTGAGGGCCATGAAGCGCAGCCGCCGGGGATCCTTGGGCCACCACTCAACGGGTTTCTCGGGCTGCTCGGGCACGCTGCCGACCAGGCGCCCGTCTCGACGGACACGACGTCGTGCGGCCTTCAGGGTGGAATCGCCCGCGAGCGTGTTCTTCGTCGTCTCGCTGCCATAGATCTTGGCGTGCGGCAGGTACTTCTTCTTGATGTACGGCACATCCATCAGGTGATCGTAGTGGGCGTGCCCCACCAGGACGGCCGTCGCGCCCGCGAGGTCCTTCCCGCCCGTCGGACCCACGAACCGGTCGATCTGCTCGGGGAGCGACCGGATCTCGCCGAACGCCACGCGCAGCATGGACGGGTTGGAAAAGAAGGGCGCCGTGAGCAGGCTGTCGTCACCCCGCTTGATCAGGACGCTACCGGCGCCCAGGTACTTGACCTGCACCGCTGTCGGGTACGCGGGGTCGCCGGGCGGGATCGGCGAGCCACCGGACTCGACCGGCAGCCCACTGATGGAGCCCCCGCAGCCGGGCAGGCCGATCAGCACGAAGGAAAGGAACATTCCCGATAGGACGCGCACTCCCGCATCGCGGCGGACCCTGCGCCGCGCATTGCGATCCATTCCCGCGAAGTCATTGCGGCGCATTGAAACGTCCTCCCAGTGCGTGAAGCCGGGCGTGTTCGGCCCCTTCGTGTACGACCTCTGAGTACTGAAGGCTGCCGCCACGCGAATCGTTATCGGCCGGGCTCGGGTGCCGAGCGCCGCCAAATCAAGCTTGCCACCAAGGAAGCCGTTCCGCAAAGCCTTCGACGCCGCGTCGGTCGCCGTCGGCGCAGGCCCCTGCATCCGCCGTCAAGTCCCGGCTCAGCCGGCGGCGGACGCTATGGCTGCGCGATTCGGCCGCGCGGCGCGGTCAGGAGACCGCGAGCGCGTCGGCCTTCAGGTCGGTGATGAAGCCGTGCGCGGGCGAGTGGGCAAGCAACAGCTCGACCCTGGCATCGAGCGCCGCCTGCTGCGGCGTGACGCCGCACGCCCAGAATACGGCGACCAGCCCGTCGGGCACGCGCGCCACCGGGGGACCGAAGAGCGGGTGCGCGAGATCGGCCCCGATCGCCGCCGGATCGCCGATGTGGATCGGCGCGCCGTGGTTCTGCGGGAACCGGCTCGACACCTGGGTCGCGACGATCGCCTGGCGGGGCGTCAGCCAGCGCATCGTCACGATCAGGTCGCCGCGGAAGCGACCGGCGGGCACGGTCGGCAGCGTCGAGCGCACGACCCAGCGGTGCTTGTCGGTCGGCACGCCGGCGCGCTCGAGCGCGTCGTCGAACGTGATGCCGGAGCCGATCAGAAACGCAACGAGGTCGGGGCGCCACAGGTCGCGCAGATCTGTGACATCGGGCAGACGCTCGCCCTGCCGATACACCGCGTAGCGCGGCAAGTCGGTGCGCAGATCGGCGCCGAGTGCGAGGCGCTTCGGCTCGGGGTCGCCGGGGTCGCACACCTCGAGCACCGGGCAGGCCTTGTGGTTGCGCTGGCAGTAGAGCAGGAAGTCGAACGCGTCGGCCTTCGGCACCACCGCGAGGTTGCACTGCGCGTAGCCAAGCGCGAGCCCGCGCGTGGTGCCGGTGTGGCGCTTCTCGCGGATCGCGAGGCGGGCGTCCTGGGCGGGGGTCATCGTTCCAGCCAGCACTCGTACAGCTGAGCGTGCCCGGTGACGTCGGAGGTGAAGAGGACGCGCTTTCCGTCCGGCGAGGGACGGGGATGCGGGTGCGTGTGCTGCGGCGCGTAGACCTCTTTCGGGCCGTCGTTGTACGGGAACGGGCCGCTCCAGTGCGTGCCGACCGAGCTCGCGCGCGGAAGGCACAGGCGCTCGGGCGCGCCCTCGCCCGTGGCGGGGAAGCGATGCAACCCGATGTCCGGGAAGTTGGTGTCGCAGACGATCCAGAGGCCGGTGTCGTCCGGATGCGCGTGCCAGGCCGGGAAGCGCGTGATCCAGCGCACCGCCCCGCTGTCGACGTCGATCGCGCGCATGCCGTTGCGCCAGTCGACGAAGGCGAGCTCGCGGCGGCCGGCGAGCCAGCTCTCGTGGGTGATCCACTGGTCGCGGTGCTCGCGCTGCCAGAGCCGCCGGTTGCCGCTGCCGTCGCGGTTGACGAGCCACAGGCGATCGGTGAGCGGGCCGGCGTAGAAGATCAGCGTCGGATCGTCCGGACAGAACTGCGGATGGCCGATCGTGTCGCGCTCGAGGATGACGCTCGATGCGCCGCTCGCGGTCTCGATGACGATGAAGCGCGAGACCTTTCCCACCTTGACGGGCACGGCCCACCAGCGATCGTCGCGCGCAACGGTGGTGGTGCCCATCGCGGCGCCGACCATGCCGCGCTCGCGCATTTCGGCGTCGCCGAAGTCGACGAGGCGCGCCTCCGCGAGCGTCTCCAGATCGAGGCGCCAGGCGCCGGTGCCGGCGACGAAGTAGACGTGCCGGCCATCGTGCCGCGGGATGAAACGACCATTCGGCCAGATCGTCGCGGTCGGTGAGCTGCACGAGGCGCCCGCTCGCCTGTTCCTCGGCGAAGAGCTGCGGACGTCCGGTGCGGTGCGAGACGAACACGAGCCGCCGCATCGCGTCGTCGTACGGCGGCACGAAGAAGAACGGATGGTGGTGGATCGACGGATGGGCGGTGACCTGCCGGATGCGGGCGCCGGTCGCCGCGTCGCGGAGCCAGCGTGCCTCGGCCGGCCAGGTGCGGCCCTTTCCGCCGCCGCCGGGGTTCACGACGCGGTCCCGAGCGCGCGCGGCCGGATCAACATCACCCATCCGAGGAGCGCGACGAACCCCGCGCAACCGGCCCACCACCACGGGTGCCCGGTGGGCGCGAAGATGATGGCGAGCGCCACCGCGCAGAAGGCCAGCCGCTCGATCCAGCTCATCGGCGTCGTGAAGTAGCCCTCGAGGAACACGGCCCACGCGAACGTCGCGGCCATCATCGACGCGAATGCGAGCGCGATCCAGCCCAGCGATCCGGTCCAGAGCAGGGCCGGATCGAAGGCGAACGCGAACGGGATGAGGAAGAGCACGAGCGACAGCTTGAACGCGATCCAGCCCGTCTTCATGGCGTCGGCCTTGGCGAGCCCGGCCGCCGCGTAGGACGCCAGCGCGACCGGCGGCGTGATCATCGACAGCACGCAGTAGTACATCACGAAGAAATGCGCGGCGAGCGGCTCGATGCCGAGCTTCGCGAGCGCCGGCACGAAGAGGATCGCGCCGATGATGTAGGCGGCGACCGTCGGCAGGCCCATGCCCATCACGATGCAGCCGAGGATGATCATCACCATCGCGCCGAGCAGCGTTCCGCCGGAGAGCTCGATGAGCTGGGTCGAGAACTTGAGGGCGAGGTTCGACTGGATCGCGACGGCGATGATGATGCCGATCGCGATGATCGGGACCGCCACCTGGGCCGCCTGCTTCGCGATCTCCTCGATCATGTCCACGCAGCCGCGCGGCCGAGGCGCGACTCGGCGCCGCGGCAGATAGCTGCAGCGCCGCAGGCGACGACGCAGCCGATGACCGCAGCCATGGCGGCGTCGTAGCCGAGCGCGAGGCGCGCGATCAGCGGACGGGCGGCAGGAAGAGGTAGCATGCGCGGCACGATCGGCTTGACGATCGCGCAGATCCCGCCGCCGGAGGGTGCCGATGCCGGAGCGCTGCGCCTTGAGATGGACGATCATGTAGAGCGCCGAAGTAGTACGCGACGCGCCGGAATGATGGCGGCGAGCGCGATCCGCTGTAGGGCACGCCGAGAAGCTCGGCCATCACGAAGGCGGCGATGCCCATCACCGGCGGCATGAGCTGGCCGCCGGTCGAGGCGATCGCCTCGTGCGCGGCGGCCGCTTCGCGGCTGTAGCCGGTGCGCTTCATCAGCGGGATGGTGAAGATGCCGGTCGCCATGACGTTGGCGACCGCGCTGCCGCTGATCGTGCCGAACAGCGCGCTGGAGACGACCTCGGCCTTGGCGGCGCCGCCGGCCCGCCGCCCGACCAGCCTGAGCGCCGAGTCGATGAAGAGCTGGTCCGCCGCCGGTGGCCGATAGACCGCGCCGAACGCGATGAAGTACCAGACGAACGTTGACCGAGGTCTCGGTGGTGATGCCGAGGATGCCGTGCGTCGGCCATCGTCATGATCTCGATGAAGAGCGGGTAGTCGAAGCCCTGGAACGACGCAGCCAGCCCGGCGATACCAGCGGCCGAGGAAGCCGTAGGCGATGAAGCCGACGATCACCGACAGCAGGCTCCAGCCGACCACGCGGCGCGTCGCACTCGCATCACGAGCGCAGCGTGAGCGTCCCGAAGACGAGGTCGCGCGGCGAGCACCGCGTCGACGTTCTCCATGCGCGTCGTTCAGATCAGTCGAAGTCGCGCGAGGTAGTAGACGAGCGCCGCGGCCGCGTACCGCGCGAGAAGCAGCCAGTCGAGCGCGGCGCGCCAGGCGCGCGCCCTCGCCCTCGGCGCAGCGGCCACCACAGGAACACCGTCGCGAGCGCGAGGCAGATGTGCAGCGGCCGCGCGATCTGCAGCGGCACCGGATCCAGAGCAGGCAGAGCTGGAACGCGAGCCAGGCGAGCGCGACGAGCCAGCGCGGGCTGAGCACGCGCCGCAGGAGCGGCACGTCGGGCGCGGCGCCGGGGCGGCGGCGACACCGTCGGTGGGAAGGTCTGATGCTCGGCCGGGAGCGCTCATCGCGTCACCGATGCTCGCTACTGCATCCAGCCGCGCTCGCGGTAATAGCGTGATCGCGCCCGGATGCAGCGGGATCCCGACGTTCTCGGGCCGCCACGCGTCCTTCGCGCACGAAGCCCGCCATCGCCTTGTTGTCGGCCACGATCGCGTCGCGGTTCTCGACCATCGCCTTGGTGATCGCGTAGGCGACGTCGTCGGGCATGTCCTTGTTGACGATCAGGTTGGTGCCGAAGTCCACCGCCTTGCGTCGGGCCGTTCTGGCCCTTGAACGACTGCCGGCATCGGGTGGACCTTCATGCCGTTCTTGCCGAGCACCGCGAGCGACTTCTCCGGCAGGTCGACGAAGCGCACCGGCACGGTCGAGCGACACCTCCGTGCGTGGCCGGATGCCCGGGCGAGGCGCTCTCGAAGTAGAGGTCGGCGCGGCCGTCGCGCATCATGCTGCGGGATCTGGCCGACGTCGACCTGGATGATCTGGCCGCCCTTCGCCTTGTACTTGTCGAAATCGAGGCCGACGCCCTCGAACACCATCCGCGCCGCCGGCGGCACCGTGCTGCCGGCCGGCTTCATGATCACGCGCGGGCGGCTGGGTCGGCAGCAGCGCCTTCTCCAGCGTGTCGTTGCCGGTGCGCTTGATGTAGTCCTCGGTCAGCATGCCGACGATCCACACCTCGTTCAGGCCGCCGAGCAGGCGCGCGGATGTCCGGGTGCTTCTTGCCCTTGTAGATCTCCTGCTCGCCCTGCATCGCCCACGCCGAGGTGCAGACGTTGGCGAAGCCGAGGTCGGCCTTCTTCTCGTTCACCAGGATCACGTTGCCGATCCCGCCGCCGCGCGCCACGACGTCGACCTTCGCGCCGGCCGGGAGCGCGGGCTGGATGTGCTTGGTGAAGCTCGCCGCGAAGACGTACCAGATCGAGCCGAGCGGCATCGCCTGGAACTTGAGATCCTGCTGCGCGTGGGCGCCCGCCGCGAGCGCGAGCGCCGCGGCCGCGGCGGCGAATAGTCTTCTCAATCTCACGATGCTCTCCTCCTTCGGGTGGACCGGTGTGCGGCGGGCGGCTGCGCGCCGCCTCGCCGGCCCGTCGTTCGATGCGCGCTCAGGCGGCCGCTTTCGCCAGCATGCCGGCCTTGCGGACGGCGTCCTCGATGCGCTTCGCGACCTCGCCCTCGGGAATGCGCGTCGGCGACCGGCACAGCGCGGACTTCATGCGCCCGGCCATCACCATCGCGTACTTCATGCGCGCGTGCGCGTCCCCGGTCGGCTCGCCGAAGCCGTAGACCGCCTGCTTGAGCGGGTTGATCTCGAACTGGAGCTGCATCGCCCGCTTGAGGTCGCCCGCCTGCACCGCGTCCCACAGCGCCACGATCTTCTGCGGGATGAAGGACGCGAAACCGACCAGCGCGCCGTCGACGCCCTGTACCATCGAGGCCAGCAGGTACTCGTCGTGGCAGGTGAGGACCGTCTTCTCCGGCGCGGCCTCGCGGATCGCCTTGCATGTCCATGGCGTACTTGTTCATGTCGCGCGTGCCGACCTTGAACACCTTCACCCACGGCAGGCGCGCGAGCTGCGCGAGCAGCTCGCACGAGTACGCGGCGCGCGTCCAGGACGGGTAGACGTGCACGACGAGATCGAGGCCCGAGGCCTTCCCGATCTCGGTGAAGTGCTCCACGACGTGCTCCGGCCGCATGCCGAAGCGCAGCCACTGGTGCGGCGGCATGACGAGCAGCGCCGAGGCGCCCGCCTCTTTCGCGAGCAGCGCGTGCTCGCAGGCCTCGTCCGATGCCCTCCACGCAGATGCCCGACACGACCGGCAGGCGGCCCTTCACCTCGTCGGCGACGATGCGCGTCACCTCGGCGCGCTCCTCGGCGTTCAGGGCGAACACTTCGCCCGGTATGGCCGTTGGTGGACGAGACCCGTGATGCCCTTCGTTCCCGCGCAGCCACGCGGTAAACCGCCGCAGCTCCGGCTCGTCGATCGAGTAGTCCGGCTTGAACGGCACCTGCATCGCCGGGAGGATGCCCTTGTAGTCCCATTTCTTGGTCATGCTCGGTCTCCTTCCAACGAAAGGTCGGATTCTGCCCGCAAGCCGCCTGCGGTGCGAGCCCGGGCAAGCCGCCCGGCGGTTGACCGCGCCCCACCCGAACCGAAATACTCGGGGGTGCCGCGCCTGAGCCTGTATCGCTCGTGCGCGCGTCCGGTGCTGTTCCGCTTCGACGCGGAGCGCGTTCATCTCGCCACGCTGCGCGCGAGCGGGGCGCTCGGGCGCACGGCAGGCGGGCGCGCGCTGATCCGGGCGATCTACGGCTACGAGCATCCGAGCCTGCACACGCGTCGGGGGCATCGATTTTCCCAATCCGGTCGGACTGCCGGCGGGCTTCGACAAGAACGGGATCGCGACCGAGGCGCTCGCCGCGCTCGGGTTCGGCTCGATCGACGTCGGTTCCGTGTCGGCGCGCCTTCCGCCGGCAACCCCGAGCGGCCGCGCCTCTTCCGCATTCCCGCCGACGAAGGCCTGATCGTCTACTACGGCGTCCCGAACGACGGCGCGGTCGCCGTCGCCGCGCGCCTCGCGCACGTGCGCCTGCCGATCCCGCTCGGCATCAGCCTCGTCGAGACCAACTCCGGCACGCCGGGCGGCGTGGACGAAGTGATCGCGGGAGATGGTGCACGCAGCGCGGCCGTTCGCGAAGCGCGCCACCTACCTCGCGCTGAACCTCAACTGCCCGAACTGCGCCGGCGGGTTCTCGCACTTCGACGCTCCGGCAAACCTGCGCCGGCTGCTCGAGGCGCTACCGCGACATCGAGGACTCCCGCCGGTGTTCATCCGCGTCACGCCGCCGCGCGACCCCGCGCAGATCGACGCGGTGCTCGAGGCGATCGATCCCTTCGCGCTTCGTGAAGGGCCTCTCCTTCTACGATCCGAAGAACGGAACCTGCGCCCGCTGCTCAAGACGCCCCCGGCCGAGCTCGCACGGATGCGCGGCAGCGTCTCGGCGCCCATCGCGCGCGACTGGATGAACGCCACGATCCGCGAGTGGTATCGGCGCATCGACCGCAAGCGCCTGGCGCTCATCGGCGCGGGCGGGATCGGCTCGGCGGAGGACGCGTACCGGACGATCCGCCTCGGGCGCCTCGCTCGTGCAGGTGTACACCGCGCTCGTGTATCAGGGGCCGCGCCTCGTGCGGACATCAAGCGCGGGCTCGTGTCGCTGCTGGCGCGCGACGGATTCAAGCACGTGAGCGAAGCCGTCGGCGTCGACAACGGCGCCTCCGCACCGCGATAGTCGGTTGCCCGCGGCGCGCGCCGCGGCCGATAATGCCGCGCCGCAACGCCCCCCTGGATCGAAATGCCCGCCTATCCCCGCCTCTTCGAGCCCCTGAAGCTCGGCCCCCTCACGCTCGCCAACCGCATCGTGATGGGATCGATGCACACGCGGCTCGAGGCGCGCCGACCGCCCCGCCGAGCGGCTCGCCGCGTTCTACGCGGCGCGCGCGCGCGGCGGCGCCGGCGCTGATCATCACCGGCGGCGTGCTCGCCGGACAGCCCGGGCCGCATGGAAGAGGACTCGAGCATCCTCGATTCGGCGGAGCAGATTCCCCTTCATCGCACCGATCGTCGACGCGGTGCACGCTGCCGGCGCGCCGATCTGCCTGCAGATCCTGCATGCCGGTCGCTACGCGAAATGCAGCGACCTCGTCGGCGCCTCGGACCTCCCGTCGCCGATCAACCGGCGCAAGCCGCACGTGCTGACCGACGCCGAGGTCGAGCGCACGATCGATGCGTTCGTCGCCTGCGCGGCGCTGGCGCAGCAGGCAGGCTACGACGGCGTGGAGATCATGGCCTCCGAGGGCTACCTGGTCACGCAGTTCACCTGCCCGCGCACCAACAACCGCACCGACCGTTGGGGCGGCTCGCTCGAAAACCGCCTGCGCCTGCCGGTCGAGATCGTGCGCCGCATGCGCGCGCGCGTCGGAAGCGGTTTCCTGATCGTGTTCCGCATTTCGGCGCTCGACCTGGTCGAGCAGGGCCTTTCGGCCGACGAGACCATCGCGCAGGCGCGCGCGGTCGCCGCGGCGGGCGTGGATCTCTTCGACACCGGCATCGGCTGGCACGAGGCCCGCGTGCCGACCATCGGGTACATGGTGCCGCGCGCCGGGTTCGCCTTCGCCGTGAAGCGCCTGCGCGCCGCCGTCGACGTGCCGGTCATGGCGACGAACCGGATCAACACGCCGGAGGTCGCGGAGCGGCTGCTCGCGGACGGCGTGGCGGACGCCGTGTCGCTCGCACGGCCGATGCTCGCCGACGCCGAGTTCGCCGCCAAGGCGCGCGAGGGCCGCGGCGACGAGATCAATACCTGCATCGCCTGCAACCAGGCGTGCCTCGACCTGATCTTCGCCAACGAGACCGCGACCTGCCTGGTCAACCCGCGCGCCGGCCGGGAGCTCGAGTTCCCGACCGGTCCCGCGCCGCGCGCGAAGCGCGTCGCGGTGGTCGGCGCCGGCGCGGCGGGGCTCGCGTGCGCGGTAACCGCCGCGGAACGCGGCCACTCGGTCACGCTATACGAGGGGGCACGCGGGATCGGCGGGCAGATGAACCTCGCCGCCGCGATTCCCGGCAAGGAGTTCGCTGAGACGACGCGTTACTTCGCGCGCCGCATCGAGCGGCTCGGCGTGACGCTCAAGCTCGCGACGCGGCCTTCGGCCAGCGATCTCGCGTCCGGCGGCTTCGACGAGATCGTGCTTGCGACCGGCGTGACTCCGCGCATACCCGCGCTCGATGGCGTCGATCATCCCAAAGTGCTGCGCTATGACGAGGTCCTGAGCGGCACAAAGAAGGTCGGCCGCCGCGTCGCGATCGTCGGCGCAGGCGGCATCGGATTCGACACCGCGGTGTTCCTGAGCGCGCCGAGCGGCGACCACTTTCTTGACGCCTGGGGCGTGGACCGTAGCGGCGCCTCCCCGGGCGGCCTCGCGCGACCGGTGCCGGAAGCGGTGCCGCGCGAGATCTGGCTGCTCCAGCGCAAGACCACGCCGCCCGGGCGGACCCTCGGCGCGACCACCGGCTGGGCGATCCGCGCGGAAATCGCGCGCCGCGGGGTGAAAGTCCTCGCCGGCGTCGAGTACCGGCGGATCGACGACCGCGGATTGCACGTGGTCTACGAGGGCGTCGAGCAGGTGCTCGAGGTCGATCACGTGGTGCTCTGCGCCGGCCAGGAGCCGGTCCGCGGCCTGCACGACGAGCTCGCCGGGCGCGGGGTCCGCGCGCACCTGATCGGCGGCGCGCACGTCGCCGCTGAGCTCGACGCCTTCCGCGCGATCGACGAGGGGACGCGCGTTGCGGTGGCGCTCTAGAGGCACACGCCAGCGACCTGCGTCTTGGCCCCGCCTGGCCGTCCGTATTGGTCGGCTTCCGTCTCCTCCATTCCGGATCGCACGCGCATCGTCTGACCGCAATCCTCAGCAGACGGTGATAGTTCACTTGCTGAGGCTGAGCACGATGGTGCTCAAGAACGATGAATAACCCTCGGGCAAGCCGGCAACTCTGGTTGGCCGCCCGATACCTCTTCCTGATTCTTTGGTTCTTGGGCGTTCTAACAGCTCGGGGCGAACCGCTTGTGGGCCTCTCTGCGACACCTTATGAGGGAGAGCAGAAATCGGCGCAGCAGCCGGTCTTATGGGACCTCGCGGTTCTTGGTCGGGTTGACGCGTGTTGGGTTTGTCAACACGGCCCGCCGCCGCACGTCAGCTATCGAATGGTCCTTGCTGGGAAAGCACCGAGGGGAAAGGCCCAGGGACAGATTGCCCTTGCCGAGGTGGCAGCTCGGCTGCTGCCGGAAGGAGGTATCCCTATCTACAGGAGCCAACGAGAGGAGATCTGCTATCTGAAGACAGTGATGCTTCCAGCCCGTGAGAATGCTAACGTCTACAAGCTAATCGATGTAGAGGAACCGACACTCGAAAATCTGGCTAAGTTTCAGAGGACCGGCAAGCAATAATCTGAACGAAACGATACCTCATCGAACAAAGAGAGGTGGAGGCGAATATGGGTACGAAGCAAAGTAGACGATTGCCGATCACGCTGGCCGTTGCGTGTACGTCGCTATTGTTTTCCTCTCTTGTTGGAGTTTCGATTGCTCAGGGCGAATCCGCGGGGGCACGGTCTGCGACACCCTATTATGACGAGGGAGAGGCGGCGGCTGCCGCCAGGAGCCTTGTAACACCCGGCCTGCGGACGTACCGAGCCGCGGGGGGACGGACATTCCGCTGATCGGAAGGAATGAACCCGCCGTCGCGGTCAACCCATGGGATCCCGCCAACGTGGTGGTGGCCGGCCTGTTTGAAATTCGCGTTTCAACCGACACCGGAGTGACGTTCACTTCCACTACACCATCCCCGGTACCCGGTACGCATGTTCGGTGCGGAGATCCCTCGGTGGCATTCGACAGTCGAGGGCGTCTGTTCTGGACGTTCCTTGGCTGCGTTGGTAGTGGCATCGACGTTTTCATCGCTCAGGTGAATCCGCTAACCGGGGCCATCATCGCTGGGCCCTTCAACGTGACTGCAGCCGCTGGCGTTCCCGGCAGCGCCGGTAATGGGAACGACAAGGAGTGGCTCGCCATCGATCGCTTCGTAGGAAGTCCCTTCCAAGACCGGATCTATGTGGTCTGGACAAACTTTCTGCCCACCGGCGGAACTGTTGTGCAAACGACATTCTCGACCGATCACGGCGCGAACTGGTCGCCGGCATTGACGGTGTCGGCGAGTGGTGAGGGGTTTGTCTGGCCGAGCCACAATGCTGTGGCCGCCAATGGAGACGTTTATGTTTCGTACCACTCTCAGCCGACTTTTGCCGCGAACGCGCCTAACGGGACAAGCGGCCAGATATTTGTCTTGCGATCCACAGATGGTGGCGCATTGTTTCCGCAGAAGAATGCCGCCTACACAGGAGGCAACGCCGACATTACGTTCAATGTTCAGATTGGCGTTCGGACTTTGAACCAGAATCGGTCGTGGACGCAAGGGGCCGCGCAGCCATGGGTATTGCCAGATCCGCTCAACGCCAACAATGTCTACGTCGTAGCCGGTGACGATCCCACCAACACGGCCCATGGTGGCACGAACGACGACCTAAATGTCTATATCGTCCGCTCGACTAACTCGGGAAGCACGTGGAGCAGCCCACATCGGATTGACCGGGCCCCGGCAAACAACCACTCGTTCTTCCCCACCGCGACGATCGACGACAAGACAGCATGCGTTGTGGTCAATTGGTACGACACGCGGAATGGCGCGACAAATGTGGATGGCAATTTCTTGTTGGACCTGTTTACGACAATCAGCAACGATGGCGGTCTGACCTTTGCTTCTGAATCGCGGATTAACGATGCGCCGTTCGATCCTGACTTAGGCGCACCAGATAGATTTCCCCCGACCCGGACTCTGCGGATTGGGGAGTACATCGGCGTGGCAGTCTCCAATGGGCTAGCGCATTCAGTATGGACAGGCAACACCGCTACCGGTCAGCAGATCCTGTACGAGAATAGTCCGGCGAAATGCCATATCACGGTAGACATCGATATCAAGCCAGGCAGCGTTCCGAACTCGATTAACACGAGGAGCAAGGGCGTGATCCCGGTGGCGATCTTGTCGACTGCAGCTTTCGATGCGACCTCGGTCGATCCGCGTTCGGTGACTTTTGGTCCCGGTGCCGCGACGGAAGCGCACGGACGAGCACACATCGAGGACGTCAACGGCGACACCATTCAGGATCTCGTGTTGCATTTCAGCACGCAAAAAAGCGGGCTGGACGTCGGCGACACACGGGCCTGCGTCGATGGCACGACGTATGGCGGCGCGCCGATCCGTGGCTGCGATACGGTAAGAACTGTCCGTTAGAACGACGACGTGCAAAATCACGCGCGACGGTGGAGAGCGCTTTCGCCATTGCACCCGCGATCGGCGTCAGCGGTGTATCTGCGCGCGTAAGAAGGCCGGTCGTAAACGAAGGCGCCAGCCACCCCTAGGTCCGCTTTGTCGACTTCCGACTGCACCACGCGTGCCCGTGCCAAGAGCATCCGGCCGATGGGGTTAGGACGATTCCGCGCGTAGTGCGCTGGAGGAGCTGGACACTCAGCTCGGCTTCAAGGCCCCTGATGCTCTTCGTAGTCGCGGGCTGCGAAACCCCAAGTCGGCGCGCTGCGGCAGAGCCGCTTGTGTCATTGCGGCGAAACAAACTTCAATTGAATGACCACTCCTCGGCGATCCCACCACCGTCGGCGACAACCCTGACCGTACTCGGGCGGTGGACCGCAGCCCAGACCTGTGCATAGCCGACAGCGAGTTCCAGATCCGAAAAGGACTGTGGTCTTGATTGGCCTACGGGGGTGACCTCCCATTCGTGGCTCAGGCCGCGGTGAACGACCACGATCGTAGGTTTCCCACGCTCTGCTCGGTTTGCCTGGGGCTGCGCCATTTGTGCGCTCACGGATAGAGTGACGACGTCAAAGGGACAGCAATCCGCGCGCCCACTGTGGCCGGCACGCCCCTTGCTGCTCCTCCGCTCTGCCCGGCGCGCATAGCGCCGGGACCGTGCCTATCAACGGAGCCCTCGCTGTGGCGGGCCTGCTCGCAATACTGAGAGGAGACGCCTCGCAGCTACCGGATTAAAGGCGCAATCTGGCTACTTGGCGCCTTCTCCTCTCGCGCCTACGTTCACTTGGGCAGCATCCCGTCCTGATCACTCCCATTCGGTCTTCTCAGTCGGCGGCGTGACATTGCACGAATTGCTCGATGCGGTCACGGCACGAGTAAGAACTACAATCGGTAGGCGGCGGTCGCGCTCGCGCGTAGACCGGCGATCGCGGCAGCTCTCTCACATGCCGGAAGGAGCACTCGTCACGATATTAAGGTGCGTAGCGATATCGGTGCCAAGGTCGACATTCACGCCGCCGTTGCCCCGGCAAGTCTTGGCGGTCGTCGCGTTCTCGGCGCCGTGGTGGATGAAGCAAAACTTGTCCACCGCGGTGAGCTGCAGCAAATAGCCATCCGCGGTCACGCTCGGCGCCGGTCTACTTCCTAGCCAATGGAAATGGGAGAAGGCGCCAGGCTGTGGAATGTCCGCACGGTTCAGGAGAAACACCGGGTGATCGTTGTCCACTTGATACAGAAATGTCGCGCGAATCGGTCTTCCGTTTAGTGCCCAGCCGACGGTGCACTCCGATGTCGCGTTGCAGTCCACGTGTGTCGCTACGCGGTAAAGATCCTTCGTGATGACTCCGGTGAAGTGGATATAGAAGAATCCGAACAGATTCCGGTCCTGCGTCTGTCGGGTCTGTTGGTGGGTATCGATCTCATTCCCGAAGAGGAAACTGAACGGCGCGGCGTGATTCCGCCACGGATAGAGATCCGTGGCGGCGGCCGCACCAGCGCCAGACAGGAACAGGGTCGCGGTGGCCAAGAGCGCGGTGAGCTTTGTCATGAATGCCTCCTCTTGTTGCCGGTTGAAGTACAGCGCCCAATCAAGGCGCCGGCTCTCGCGAACGACGCCGTTACGGATCGCACGGACGGATGCCCGCGATACTAGTCCTCTGCATGCCTCGCGCGGGCTACGGTTGCACCGTGAGAACACTGATCTAGCAGTCCGTCGGACTCGGCTCGGGTCACTCGGTGCTCTCCACGCCCTGCTCAGGAGCGACCTTGCGTGACTGCCACGAAGCTTAAGCAGCAAACGCTCGTAGGTCTAGCGGGTGCACGGTGCACCGATTCGTCCGATTTCGCAACGTCGGGCGCGATGAGTCTTGCGGCTACCGCAACGCCCCGGTGGTCTCGCGATGTGAAGCGCTTCATGAACGCCTTCGCGAGACTCAACGTATATCGGCCGGCCGGGACCAATTTCCTTTGTCCGGGCTCGGACCACCCATTAGAGTGCTCCGCCATTGTCGTGACTTCTCGCGAGCGAACCTCATGCTGCTGCCGAACCAGAATCGCTTCAAAGCCGGGGCGTTGGTCGGATGCTGGCTTGCTGGTCAGGCGTGCTCATCGGCGCTCGGGCAGGATTTCGAGGAGCAGACAACGGCTGCGCTGGACCAGGACAAGACCCTGTACATCGTCCATTCGACCAGCGTTCACGCCGACCGGAACCTGTTTGCTGAAGCGCTCCGGCCGGATGTCTCGCAGGCGGCCCTTAGGACCGCGCGGCAGCGCAAGGGCGGGATCGGCGATCTGCCCGCAGACCCTTGGACGCTGACTTGGAAGCTCGGGCCGCAGATCGTTCGTCCCGTGGCCTCAGACGATCCTCTCAGCGCGGGCACCTGGAGCGCGGGTGTCGCGAGCGTCGCGTTCGCGGTTGAGGGCGTGCGGCTGTACGGCGCGCTCGGTTCGGAACGGTGCGCGCTCGCCGGCGACGTCGATCGCGGAACCGCGAATGGCTTCCTGATCCAGCCGTTCGTCAACTACAACCTAATGGACGGCTGGTACCTCACGAGCGTGCCGGTCATCAACGCGGACTGGCAGGCGCCGAGCGGCCAAAGGTGGACCGTCCCGATAGGCGCCAGCATCGGCCGCTTCGTGCGCTTCGGCGAGGTGCCGGTCAGCGTGCAGGCCGGCTACTACTACAACATCGAAAGGCCGGACGGCGGGTCGGACTGGGCGCTGCGCTTTCAACTGCAGTTACTGTTTCCGGGCTGATCGGGACTGCGTAACCCGGTCCGCCTGAGCCGGGGTTGATGCTGCTCAACAACACCGGCGTCCTTGGTGGCCTGCTGCTGCTCCTCGCGAACGTGCGGTAGCGATCGGCGCACCACTGCCGCGGCCGCCTCAGCCCCAGATCTACGCCGCGCATGTCAAATCTTCGCCTTACGGCCGAGGCTGTGTAAAAACTATCGAGGCACTTTTGATGCGGTGCATTTTCGGGCCCGTACGTGCCCCATCGCGCGATTTGCATTACTCGAATCACTCGCTATCGAACTATTCGGGGGTCGCTTTTCTGTTTTTACACAACCTCGGCCGTATCCAGCCGTTCGATCGTTCCACCAGCTCTCCGTAATCGGCACCACCACTTATGACAGCCCGTGAGCGGTCGCAAACCGACGCGGGAGAAACCTTTTTGATCACCGTCAAGAGACGAAGCGTGCGCTTTGGATAGCTTTAGTCGACTCCAGCCTCGAGGAGGCACGAGCGATGTTTGGTCTACCGATCCGAAGCGTTATGGAGCGCAAGAAGATTCTGATTGCGACTCCCGAAACCAGCGTCAGCAAGGCCGCCAAGCTGATGGCGAAAAGGAAGGTCAGTGCAGTGATGGTCGTGGAAGACGGGCGTCTCATCGGAATTTTCACCGAGCGGGACGCGGTCTATCGCGTTATCGCAAAGGAGCGCGATGCCCGCACCACCCGCCTAGCCGAGGTGATGACACCCGACCCAAAAACTGTCGCCCCAGACGAATCGTTCGGATACGCGATGCTCATGATGTATGAGCACGGCTTTCGGCACGCCCCGGTGATTGAGAACAGCCGGCCAGTCGGAATGGTCTCAGCGCGAAAGGCCCTCGACCCTGAGCTAGAGGAGTTTGTGGCCGAAGCGCAAAGGCGCAAGCACATCCGCCGGCACGCCTGAGATCTGAGGAAGATCGCGCCGGTTCGGCCGTCTACAAACGTCCGCTCCTGGCCGATCAGCCACCGTCAGGTGAAGGGCTCAAGTCGACCCGACGCGGACGTACGGAAGTCGATGCAGGCCAGTAAGCGCTGTCGATGTCCCGGCGGACGTAGTACATTGCCACGCGGTGCATTCCAATCCGTCGGCGTTCGCACGGACTGGCATTCGAGGAATGGAGGCCCGAAAATGCAAGCCAGACAAAGACTTGGCCTTGGCGCGGTCGTCGCGCTCGTTCTGATCGCAGCGCCGGCAGCAGCCCAGCAGACACCCGCAGTTTCGATCGGCAACGTCGACATCGGCGGCGTCGTCAGCGGCCCGCGAGGACCGGAAGCCGGGATGTGGGTGATTGCGGAGACGGCCGAGCTGCCCACCAAGTTCGCGCGCATCGTGGTCACCGACGACCAGGGGCGCTACGTCATTCCGGACCTGCCGCCGAGCGTCAACTACCAGGTCTGGGTGCGCGGCTACGGACTCGTCGATTCGCCGAGGCTGCGCGCAAAACCCGGCCAGATCGTCAACCACAGCGCGGTGCCCGCGCCGACGCCCGCGGCGGCGGCACACTATTACCCGGCGATCTACTGGTATTCGATGCTGAAGATGCCGCCGGCGAAGGACTTCGGCGGCACGACGAACATTCCCAAGGAAATTACCCAGGAGATCTGGCGCCGTCGGATGAACAATACCGACTGTATCGGCTGCCACGCACTCGGTCAGGAATCGACGCGCACGATCCCTGCCGCGCTCGGCGAATTCAAGTCGGGCGAAGAAGCCTGGGCGCGCCGCGTCGCCTCCGGCCACACCGGGTCGTTCATGATCGACCGTCTCGCCAAGCAGCTCGGCGGAGTGCCGTTCACGTACTACGGCGAATGGACCGACCGCATCGCAAAGGGTGAGCTGCCCAAGGCGACGCCCCCGCGCCCGCAGGGCGTCGAGCGCAACGTCGTCATCACGTTGTGGGAGTGGGGCACGGAGAAGACCTTCCTCCACGACCTCATCTCCTCGGACCGGCGCAATCCCACGGTAAACGCCTACGGGCCGCTCTACGGCTCATCCGAATACTCGAGCGACAACATCCCGATCCTCGACCCGAAGACGCACACGGTGACGTTCTTTAAGATGTCGGTCCTGAACGACAGCGTTCCCGAGTCGTTCGGGCCGCCGTTCCACGCCTCGGCCCTGGACAAGCCGTTCGCGCCTTCGCCGTACTGGGGAATGGAGAAGATCTGGTCGCAGAAAGCGAACAACCACAACGGCATGTTCGACCGGAAGGGCCGGGTGTGGTTTGCAGCCAATGTGCGCGGCGACCCGAACCCCGCCTTCTGCAAGAAAGGCTCGGATCATCCGTCGGCGCGGGCCTTCCCGATCGAGCTGTCGCAGCGCCAGGTCTCGATGCTCGACCCGAAGACGATGAAGTACACCCTCGTCGACACCTGCTTCGGCACCCATCACCCGCAGTTCGGCTACGACTCGGACGATACGCTGTGGTTCTCCGGCAGCGGTCCCGTGGCGGGGTGGCTCAATACCAAGGTCTTCGACGAGACCGGCGACGCGGTCAAGGCGCAGGGCTGGGCGCCGTGGGTGCTCGACACCAACGGCAACGGCAAGGTCGACGAGTACACCGAGCCCGGCAAGCCGGCAGAAAGCGGCAAGGACATGCGCGTCGCGGGCTCCGGTCCCTACGGCGTGATGCCGCATCCGACCGACGGCTCGATCTGGTACACGTTCAACGTCTTCGCCGGTACCGCAGGGTTCATGCGCTTCGACCCGAAGACCAAGCTCTCCGAGCTTTACGCCCTCCCGGCGGGGTTCGTCGGCCTGCGCGGCGGCGACATCGACAGGAACGGCGTGGTCTGGGGCTCGGGCTCGAACGGCGGCTTCATCAGCTTCGACCGGAGAAAGTGCAAGGGGCCGCTCAACGGACCGACCGCGACCGGCAACCATTGCCCGGAAGGCTTTGCCTACCACCGTTTCCCCGGGCCGGGACACGAGGGCTTCGAGCAGAACAGCGCCGAGGCGAGCTATTACACCTGGGTCGACCAGCACAACACCGTGGGCCTCGGCGAGAACATCCCGATCGCCACCGGCAACCTGAACGGCGGCTTCATCGCGCTCAAGGACGGGAAGATGGTCATGCTGACGATTCCGTACCCGATGGGCTTCTTCGCCAAGGGGCTGGACGGGCGCATCGACGATCCGAATGCCGGCTGGAAGGGACGCGGCCTGTGGAGCACGAGCGGCGATCGCACGCCCTGGCTGATGGAAGGCGGCAAGGGTTCGAAGCCCCGCGCCGTGCACATCCAGATCCGGCCCGATCCGCTCGCGCGATAGCCGGACACTCGACAGAGTCCCGGGTAGGCCTGCCGCCCCTCGGCGGCCTACCCAATTCCAAGGTCGCAGAATTGCGCGCGGCCTAGGTAATCGAGCGGCCGCTTCTGGCCCCGGTCAGCGACGGTCAGCCGAAGGGCTCAAGTCGACCCCTTGTTGCCGTTGAGCTTCGCGGTGCCAACGACAGCAATGCAGGGCGGATTCAACCGGTCAACGCAACGGTGTGGCTGAACATCTCAGCCGGAGTCTGGTAGCCAAGTGTCTTCCTTGGCCTCTCGTTCAATTGTCTCGCTACAGCGTTGAGCTTGGCTTGTGAGTAGCTCGAGATGTCGATGCCCTTGGGCAGGTACTGCCTGAGCAGGCCGTTCGTGTTCTCGTTGCTGCCGCGTTGCCAAGGACTGCGTGGATCACAGAAGTAGACCTGGATGTCGGTGGCAAGCGTGAATCGCATGTGACCGGCCATCTCCTTACCTCGATCCCACGTGAGTGACTTGTACAGCTCCTGGGGCAGCTTGCGCGTGTTCTTGATCAACGCGTCGACGACCGTCTCCGTGTCTTTGCTCGCCACCTTAACGAGCATGACGTACCGCGTTTGGCGCTCAACCAGCGTTGCGATCTGGCTGTTGTGAGCGCCGAACATCAGATCTCCCTCCCAGTGGCCAGGCACAGCGCGATCCTCGGCGGACGCAGGGCGTTCGCTGATCGACACGGCACCGACGATCTGCCCGTGAACGTCAGTCTTCTGCGTGTGATGCCGAGACCGACGCATGCCGCGCGTGCGCCTCAAGTGCTGGAGGAGCTCCTTCTTCAGGGCTCCCCGCGCCTGGATGAAGAGGCTGCGGTAGATGGTCTCGTGTGACACGCGATGGCTCTCGTCGCGCGGATAAGTATGCTTGAGCCAACCGGCAATTTGCTCTGGCGACCACAGCATCCGCAGCTTGTCGGTCACGATGCGGGCCAACGCCCGGTTCTCCGCCAGCTTGCAGATCTTGGGACGGTGTCCTCGATCCCATGGAGCCTGTCAGGAGTTTTGTGTGTGAGGCATACCATGGCAACTGAAAGGAACAGGTATGCCAAAGCCAGTCAGGAAGATGCAGAGAGCCAACGCTGCCGCGCAAGCGGCGGTGTTGCCCAAGATACCGGCGGAGTTGCTTGACCAGTTGGTGACGGGTCCGATGACCGCGGAGGCGGTCGACGAGGCCTCCCGGGCGTTCAAGAAGGCGCTGATCGAACGCGCCCTGGGCGCCGAGATGAGCCACCACCTGGGCTACGCCGCCGGCACGGAGAAGCCCGAGGCGGCGACCAACCACCGCAACGGCAAGAGCGGCAAGACGGTTCTGACCGACGACGGGCCGTTGCGCATCGAGGTGCCGCGAGATCGGGAAGGCGAATTCGAGCCCAAGCTCATCGGCAAGCACGAACGGCGCTTCACCGGCTTTGACGACAAGATCATCGCCATGTACGCCCGCGGGATGACGGTGCGGGAGATTCAGGGGTTTCTGGCCGAGATGTACGCCACCGAGGTGACCCCGGAGTTCATCAGCATCGTCACCGACGCGGTGCTCGCGGAAATCACCGCCTGGCAGGCCCGGCCGCTGGAGCCGATGTACCCGGTGATCTTCTTCGACGCGCTGCGGGTGAAGATCCGGGAGGACAACGTGGTGCGCAACAAGGCAGTCTACCTGGCCCTGGGCGTGCGGCCCGACGGCACCCGCGAGATCCTCGGGCTGTGGATCGAGAACACCGAGGGGGCGAAATTCTGGATGAAGGTGTTCAACGACCTGAAGACCCGCGGTGTCCAGGACATCCTGATCGCGGTCACCGACGGCCTGAAGGGCATGTCCGAAGCCCTGGCGGTGGTCTATCCGGCCACCACCCTGCAGACCTGCATCGTGCACCTGATCCGCAACAGCCTGGACTACGCCACCTGGAAGGAGCGCAGGGCGCTCGCGGCGGCAATCAAGCCAATCTACACGGCCCCGAGCGCGGAGGCGGCCGAGGCCGAGCTGACGGCCTTCGAGTCCGGGCCATGGGGCCAGAGATTCCCGACCGTCGTGGCCGCCTGGCGGCGCGCCTGGTCGAACGTGATTCCGTTCTTCGCGTTTCCGCCGGCGGTGCGGCGGGTGATCTACACGACGAACTGCATCGAGAGCGTGAACGCGCGGTTGAGGAAGATCATCAAGACACGCGGCCACTTCCCATCCGACGACGCCGCCAGCAAGCTGATCTGGCTGGCGCTTCGCAACATCACTGCCGATTGGAGCCGCGCGGCACACGACTGGAAGAGTGCAATGAATCAATTCGCAATCCTGTACGCTGATCGCTTCTCGACGAGGGCTGCGTAAAATGATCCGGTTCATCGTCCGGGGGCGCGCCCCCGGACGATGAACCCAAACCTGCCTTACACACAGAAATCAGGACACTCCCATCCCATGCGGCCTGGTCGGCTTGACTCGCCCTATAGAACTCTTGGCCACCGTTGCGCTTGATCTCGCGGCTGACTGTGGATGCAGCTCGGCCCAGAAGTGCAGCGACTGTTCGGATCGATTGACCTGCCATCACAGCGCGCGAGATCTCCTCACGCTCGGGCAGGGTAAGCGCCACTTCGGCACGGTGCCGCTCTGCTGGACGGATGCCGCCAGACGCACCCAGAATTCCTTGCACTGACGTGTGCGCCCGGTCAAACAGCTTGGCTATCTGGTGGAGCGTCCAGCCTTCCTTCCATCGCTCCCACATCAAGGCCTTCTGGCCCTCCGTGTAGTAGGTGCGCGTGCGGTACTTCATCTGCAACACTCCTTCTGCTTGCGCAGTGATCAGTGTGTTGCATCAACCGGTTGAATCCGCCAGCGGGTCCGGTCATTCGCGGCCACAGCGTGAACTCACGGTCTCGGCCACATTCCGGTCATCCAGGCGCCAGATAGATCGTGACGCCGATGACCGCTCTCAAGGTAGTGCAGACGTAGCCCGCCGCATGTGCGTGGCGAGGTGGTTTCCAGAGCGCCAGCTCAATCGATGCCGTGGCCATTGGGCATCGAAGACCAATCGAATGTCGGCTGCCCACGGCGCCGGACTCACGCACCCGACCCGTTGCTGACATTGACGGCGATTGAAAGCGGTCGCTCGCGGGCCGAACGACGTTTGTCCGTTCCATTCGGACAGCTACCAGAATCGGCCGCCGCCTCCGCAGCTATACGCGACGATGGTGACGTCCCCCTCCCGCGCGAGTGACATCACGCAGGCTTTTCCGAGCTTCATCGCCGGCCGTGCGCAGAAAGGCGGTGGCGGGCCCTGCGCTTGACCGCGCGGATCGTGCAACAGATACTCCGCCGCGCACGAGCGCGCCTCGCGGCCTCCGGGCCAGGGCGCTCGGGCCTGGCCCATGCCCCTCTACTCGGACCACGACCGGCTGAACGCGGCGCGCCGCATCGTCGAGCACGTTGGCGCGCTCATCGACGCGCGCTTCTCGGTGCGGCTCTGGGACGGCAGCACGATCCCGCTCGGTAGGAACGTCGACACCGACTTCCAGGTCGCGATCAACGGGCCGGGGGTGATCGGCGCGCTGCTGCGCCGGCCGACCTACGAGAATCTGCTTGCCCACTACGTCCGGGGACGCATCGACCTCCACGGCGATCTGATCGACTTCGCCGCGGTGGCGCGCGAGAAGCGGCCACGCCAAAGGCTCAAGCAGTTCGACCGGCTCTACCTCCTGAAGCAGCTCTTGCCGCTGCTCCTCGCGCGCAAGGACGAAGCAGCGCTGGCGCACGGCTACGCTGACGATGCGGTCGGCCGGGCCGAGTCGCGCCGGGACAACCGTGCCTTCATCCGCTTCCACTACGATCTCAGCAACGAGTTCTACGCGCTGTTCCTGGACGAGGCGATGCAGTACTCGTGCGCCTATTTCACCGAACAAGGGAACACGCTCGACCAGGCGCAGCGCGACAAGCTGGAGATCATCTGCCGCAAGCTCCGGCTTGCGCCGGACGAGCGGTTCCTGGATATCGGCTGCGGCTGGGGCGGGCTGGTCTGTTACGCGGCGCAGCACTACGGGGTGCGCGCGCACGGCGTGACCTTGTCGCAGGAACAGCTCGACTACGCCCGAGCGAAGATCCAGCGCCTCGGGCTCACGGACCGGGTGACCGTCGAGCTCCGGGACTACGCCACCCTCGACGGCGAGTACGACAAGATCGCGAGCGTGGGGATGTTCGAGCACATCGGCATCGCCAACATGCCGAAGTACTTCGGCAAGCTCAACTCGCTGCTGCGCGATCGCGGCCTGCTACTGAACCACGGCATTTCGCGCCGCGCCAAACGGAGCCGCCGCGCCGCGCGTCGGATCCGGCCGGAGCGGCGCATGTTGTTGAAATACGTGTTTCCCGGCAGCGAGCTCGACAACGTCGGCCACACCATCGACACAATGGAGACCTGCGGTTTTGAGGTGCGCGACGTCGAGGCCTGGCGCGAGCACTATGCGCTCACTACGCGGCACTGGTACCGGCGACTGATGACGCGGCGCGACGAGGCGATCCGCTTCGTTGGCGTCGAGAGGTTCCGAATGTGGGCGCTCTACCTCGCCGGCGTCTCGGTCGGCTTCGACAGCGGCTCGATGCACATCTGCCAGGTGCTCGCGAGCAAGCACGGCTCGAAGGGCCCCTCCGGGGTGCCGCTCACGCGCGTGGATCTGTACGCCTGAAGTCGATTTAACCGGGATTGGGTTTCGAGTTAACTGGCTCCAGTAATCGCGCCTGCGGCGAACGCCCGTTTCGGAGCAACTTAGCAAACGGGGTCATCCGGCTGGTTGTGGCCGGTCAGCGACGTTCGCGCGACCGTCGCATAGCGACCGATTCTGTTGAAAAACTCGAACTCTGCTGACGATTGAAAAATGAGAGCCTTGTAGGGGCGCGCAGCTTGATTCGAGCTGAGGGGATACACGGAGGAGTTGATATCGCGACCTAGGGCCTCTGATTGGTCCAGAAGCGGAAATTGGATAGCATTTTCGGTTGGATCCACGTCGTGCGGAAACTTGCCGTCCTCCCAATTTCGGGTTTTTCAACGGAATAGACCCTAAACGGTCGGTCGATATTTGCAGAGCAGACATGCATTGTTCCGGTTCAGCGGCGGCGCGGACCAGCAGCCGCTGAACCACGGCGTTGAACGTCTGCTTTGCAAAATACCGCCCGACCGCTTCGGGTCGACTTGAGCCCTTCGGCTGACGGTCGCTGACCGGCCATATGCAGTCGTACGCCAACGGCTGCTATGTGCATGGCCGGAGCGTCACCGCTTACGTTCAGGCGAGGTCTCTGCGCCGGCAATCCACCGTCCTCACGATAGGCCGGGCGGACGCAAACGCCGCGTCAACGTTCGGCCGTGGCGCATCAGTTAAGGACGGCGTAAAGAACGCTACGAACAGCGCGAGCGGCGTAACTTTTGCAGGAATGCGGAGAGAAGGGCATCCTACATCGCCCCTAACTCACACAACAATCTCAGCGATCCGGGCGACAGAGGACAAGTTCACGTACTCATGAGTGCCTTAGTCGTCCACCGCCTCATGACCGGGAGCGCGTGCCTCCTGTTGATTCTCTTGCTCCTGCGCGCGGTTCTAACGGTCGACCCCTACTTCGATACGTTCGCCTACCACCTTCCATTCGCCGCGCGGCTCTCGGGGATTTGTCCTGAGAGCTGCTATCGCATGGGCGAGTATCTCGAGGCAGCTTATGACGGATTTCCCAAGCTCCTTCATGGCTTGCAGGGCTTGGTCTGGAGAATCACCAGTCTCGCGCAGGCTGTCGACGTTCTCAACGTCGGCGCCCTTGTGCTCTTTTGCCTGTTTTTGCGGCGGTGGTTTCAAGTTCCACTTGCTTGGGCGTTCTGTGGTCTGGTTGCCGTGCCGCTCATTCAGATCCATGCTACTTGCACCTATATCGATCTGCCATCGAATCTGGCAGTCGCAGCGGCGATCCTCGCACTGCCGGTGCTCGCCCGCGCACCCGAGACGTTTGGCTGGCGCAAGCTCGCGATCTTCATTGCCTGTCTCGGGTTTGCCGCAAACAGCAAACCACAGCTGTGGGGCGTTGTCGGACCGCTCTACGTCCTGTTCGGGATAATCGCGTTCGTTTCGCTTGCGTCCGGTCGTCGGGTTGGACCTTTCATCCCGGCCCGACGTGCGAGTTGGCTCGGGCTATTGTGCCTGCTCGTGCTCGCTGGCGCAGCCATGGGCGCCAAGCTCGTCGAGAATGCGATCGCCCATGGGAACCCGTTTTACCCTGTTCGTCTCGCGCTGCTCGGTTTCGTCCTGAACGGAACCATCGATGCGCTGGGACCGGACCAAGCTTCGCTCGCCGAAACGTGGCGTTCTGTTCCGTCACCACTGCGCTGGCTAGCCTCAGTCTTGGAGATGGGCGCATACGACTATCGCCAGTTGCCCTGGACCTACGATCAGGGCTACTGCGAGACGGCTCTGTCCTGGAAAGACTGCTGGAGGCCGGTGAGTGCCTCGTTCCGCATGGGCGGCTATTTCGTGCCGTACGTTCTGAGCCTCGTAATCTTTCTCGGCTGGCGGCTTGCCTCGCAACTGCGAGAGGATCGACGCGTTCTAATCGCGACGTTCGTTGGCACTACGCTCTTGGTGTGCCTGCTGCCGCGGTCACACGAGCTGCGGTACTACTTGTTCTGGATGATCGTGCTCGTCGCGCTATGCCTAATCGTAGTCTTCGATCAACGCGATAGTGCGATCCGCGTCGGTGCCAAAGCAAGCACGCTTCTCGGCTCGATCATTATGCTTGCGTTGACATCGGTGTTATCCCTGACACAGGGGCGCTATGTGACCCCGATCGGCCCGAATGTCACTACGGTCATTGACACGCTAGGTGTCAAAGACAGCGTTGCGACGATTTCAGACGGCACAGTAGTCTGCGTCGACTCTAGCTGGCAACCGTTCACCTTCCTCTTCGCCTCGGCCTTCCATCCGGGGCGGTCCTACACGATCCTCGACGGGCAGGTTGGCCCTTGCGATGTGGTCGTGCCCCCCAGAAACCAGTGAACGTAGCCTGTTAAGGCTTTGAGCGGTCCGGCGGATATGTGGGCTCGCTGAGCGCTAGGCGACGCGCCAGCTCCGTGAGCATCGCGTTCATTTCGACGATCTTGAGATAGAGCGCGAGGACCGCGGAAAACGTTACCACCACCCAGATATACATCAGCAGGTCGGCGCCGCGACCCACGCCGACCACGTGCGCCACAGCGTTTGCGTGTTCCGGTTGCCAGACGAAGTAGGCGCCGATCGCCAATATGATCAGAGCGGTGGAGCGCACGCCGGGCGAGGTGATCTTTTGCCAAATAACGAACACCGCCAGGAGCGCGAGCAAAGTGATCAGTAAAAATTTGATAATCATCGGACGAGCCATCCCACGAAGAGTTCAACGAGTATATTCACTGAACCGGTCAGCTTTTGGCCCTTGCTCAGACTGTATTCCGAATAGCGGATGGTGACCGGAACCTCGCGGTATCTAAGTCTGAAGCGGGCGATTCCATTGATGATTTCGGAAGCATGCGCCATTCGGTTTTGCGTAATCTTCAGCTTGCGTGCGGCATCTGCCGTCATCGCTCGCAAGCCATTGTGCGTATCGGTTAGCCGCAAGCCAGACGTGAGCTTGGTGAAAAGCACCGCCGCCTTCAAGCCGATCCAACGCAGCCGAGGCAAGTCTGGGGACTCGCCGAGGAAACGGCTTCCGAGCACGATGTCGAGATTGTCTTCTTTCAAGACCTCGAGCATTCTCTTGAGATCGGAGATCGCGTGCTGACCATCGGCGTCGAAGGTTGCCACGTACCGCGCGCCCTGCTTCAGAGCGTACGCGATGCCGGTCTGCAACGCGGCTCCCTGACCGAGATTGAAGGGATGCCGAAGGACAACGGCGCCCGCTCGGGAGGCGCGCTTTGCGGTTGCATCCGGGGAGCCGTCGTCGACAACGACCACATGCGGAAAGCAGTCGACCAGCGTGCTCACCGTTTCCGTGATGACGCCCGGTTCGCAGTAGGCCGCTACCACAACATAAACGTCGTCGAGGTGGAGACGCGGAATAGACGACATGTCCATCCTCAATTGCGGGAGAGTCCGGTCACGCAAATGCCGACGACAATCAGCGCTGTTCCGACGAGGAACATGCCCGAAAGTCGCTCGCCGAAGAAAGTCGCGGCGCCGATGGGAACGAGAACGAACGCGAGCGCGGCGAAAGGATATGCATGGCTCAGCGCCACCCGTTGCAGCAGGAAGACCCACAACAGGGTTCCCAAGCCGTAGAGGGCAAGCGCGAGCCAAAGCAGCGGATCCCCCAGCAGGTGTCGCACGTCCGCGAAATGCCCGAT
The DNA here is from genome assembly GCA_963747775.1 of uncultured beta proteobacterium. Taxonomy (GTDB): domain Bacteria; phylum Pseudomonadota; class Gammaproteobacteria; order Burkholderiales; family SG8-39; genus JAGVSZ01. The sequence goes on along the minus strand of CAVVGT010000003.1, from coordinate 428,684 downwards.
GGCCGGCGACCGATCCGCTGTCATTTTGAACAGGAACTGTCCGGCAGCGAGAATGAGTGCGACACCCGACAAACCAACTGTGTTGAGAATTTCGCGAGACATTCCTCGCTCCTTGGACGGTGAACGTCCTTATCGGTGCGCCTCGAGGTGACGATGAGTGACGAGGCGACGTCGCCTATGGTCCACGATAGCAACTTACGCACCCAGCGCACCTTGCTCTGCCCGGTCTGCGGGGTGCCGACGCTGCACCGCTTTTGCGTCCGCAAGAACGGCTGCGATGTCCTGGCCTGCAGCGCCTGCGGGGTCGGGCGAGCCGATACTACCAATTTTGACCCCGCTGCTTACTACACGGATGGCTATTTCGAGGGCCGCCAGGCGGATGGCTATGCCGATTACGCCGGCTCGGAGGCGGTTCTACGGCGGGAGTTCAAGGCAACCGTAGAGTATCTGAGCCGTTTTGTTCCTCGCGGCCGGTTACTGGAGATCGGCTGCGCCTACGGCTTCTTCCTGCTCGAAGCACGGCGCCGCTTCGACGTTTCGGGCATCGAGATCGCCGAGAGCGCTGTCCACTTTTGCCGTGGCCGCGGACTTACGGATGTCCACCACGGGGTGCTTGACGAAGAGACGGTACGCGACTTGCCGAGCATGGACGTAATCGTCCTGCTGGACGTGATCGAGCATTTCGCAGATCCAAACGAGGCGTTCCGTCTGCTCACGAGCAAGCTCAAGCACAAGGGCGTGGTCTTGCTGACGACCGGCGATTGGAGCTCCGTTGTGGCGCGTGTCACCGGCCCGCACTGGCGCTTGATGACGCCCCCACAGCACTTGTTCTATTTCACGCCGAAGAGCCTGAGGATCCTCGGGCAGCGGCATGGCTTGGCAACCGTGAAGATTGGCCACCCCTGGAAAATCGTGCCATTGTCGCTGATCCTCTATCAGCTGGGGCGCATGCTGGGTAGACGCGCAAGCTCATATAGTCAATCGTATTTGCTCAGCAGCATTGGCATCCGCCTCAACCTGTTCGATACGATGCGGGTCGTTTATCGTAAGAGTTAGCCCGGCCCTCCAGGGGCTGCTTCCTTGCGCCTGCTGTCTGCTCGACGAGCACGCCGATGGGGCGCCGCGAATTCGTTTGGCAGCATGCAGGTCTTTTGTCGACGGCGAAGGCCGCAGCCGGCCCGCCTGGATCTCGCCAATCAGGCCTTGGATTGACTCAGCGCGCACCGATAGCAGGGCGCACTCCACCGCGTCTTCCTGTTTACCCAGACGGGCGCCAAACGAACACGGCTCGTCGCTCGCTTCCTTTCTGCAGGAGCGCCATCAACGTCCCGTCAATGGCAGCTTTGCGGCGGCCCAATTCTGAGCGACGGGCGACCGCAACGGGTCGACTTGAGCCCTTCGGCTGACGGTCGCTGACCGGCCACAACCAGCCGCATGATCCCGTTTCCTAAGTTGCTCCCGAAGCGGACGTTCGTTGCGGGTGCGATTACCGAGTTGACGACGGAGTCCGCAGTCTCTAGTTAACTCGAAACTCAAATCCGGTAAAATTGAAGACATGTTCTGATAAAAGACGTTGGGCGGCGAAGCGATCGTGCGCGAGTTTCTTAGCTAGGCCAGACTAGATGCGTATCCTTGACTGCGATCCACTCCACCTTCCTGCTTTTTGACGAAACGATGCTGACAATTGACGAAATCCGGGCGATTCCGCTGTTCTCGACGCTCGCCGTGACCGAACTTGAGCGTCTCGCGCAGACGTCCGCCGACCTGCATCTAAGTGCCGGAGAATTCGCCGTTCCGAGGGTGGAGACCGCGCGCTCTACGCGGTTCTCGCCGGCAAAATCGAGGTCGTCAAGATTGATCGACGGCATCGAACGAACACTGGGCTGGCGCGTTCCGGGCGCAATTTTCGGCGAAGTGCCGATGACCTTCGGCACCGCGTTTGTGGGCGGCTATCGGGCGTCAGAGCCTTCGCGCGTCTTGCGTGTGGATCCGAAGCAGTATTACGCGGTTGCGGCGGTGTCGCCGGCGGTTTCTGTGAAGGTCGGAGCGCTCGCACTCGAGCGCATCGGCGGCCTGCAGGGCATCGCTGCCGAACCGCCCAACCCGCGGGTAACGATGGTCGGTAACCGCTGGGACCCGGCCTGCACCGCGTTGCGCCAGTTCCTCGCGCGCAACCAGATCAGCTATGACTGGATGACGCCCGATGCGCCTGAACTGTCAACGCGTTGGCCCGGAACGCGCCCGTCCGATGACGATTGCCCTACGCTGAGGCTGGCCGACGGGACGCTCCTCAGTAGACCTGCGACACGCGACCTTGCCCATCTCCTTGGCCTTCAAACGAAGGCACGCCTCGCTGAATACGACACCGTGATCATCGGTGGCGGGCCAGCCGGACTCGCAGCGGCAGTGTACGGCGCGTCCGAAGGACTACGCACAGTAGTGGTGGAGCGCGAGGCTCCTGGAGGTCAGGCCGGCACGTCCTCGCGCATCGAGAACTATCTCGGCTTCCCTAGCGGCGTCTCGGGCGACGAACTCGCGAGCCGCGCACTGCAGCAGGCAAAGCGGCTCGGGGCGGAGATTCTGGTCACACGCTCTGTCACTCGAATCGATCCGAAAACGCGTCAGGTTTACCTCGATGGCGACGACGTCGTACGGGCGCAGACCGTCATTCTTGCCACTGGCGTCACGTGGCGCCGCCTCGCGATCGACGGCTTCGATCGGCTTATCGGCAAGGGTATTTACTACGGTGCGGCACGCAGCGAAGCGAGCGCTACCCATGGACTCGACGTCCACCTCATCGGTGGCGGAAACTCGGCCGGTCAGGCCGCTCTGTACTTCGCCAATCACGCACGCATGGTTACGCTCGTCATCCGGGGCGATTCCCTGGAGAAGAGCATGTCTCGCTACCTGATCGAGCAGCTCGGCGGGAAGTCGAACGTGACGGTCCAGCTGCGGTCGGAAGTAGTCGCCGCAAAGGGTGACACCCATCTGACAGCGATCGATATACGCGATGGGGCGAGCGCAAAGGTCCGCCCACACGACTGTGGTGGCCTTTTCGTTTTCATTGGAGCCGACGCAGAGACCGGATGGTTGCCGGCAGACATCGCGCGCGATAAACGAGGGTATGTACTTACCGGTGACGACGCGGTGAAGGCCGGACGCTGGTCGCTCAGCCGCGATCCCTACCTCCTCGAATCGAGTGTCCCCGGTGTTTTCGCCTGTGGGGATGTGAGATTGAGCCCGGTCAAACGCGTCGCCTCCGCGGTCGGCGAGGGCAGCATGGCGATCGCTTTCGTCCACAAATATCTGCAGCAGGACACGCAGTAGCACTCAGCGAGCACGGTGAGGCGTATGCGTGTTTTCTGGGCCGAAGGTGCTCGTGCACATGATGCTGCGCGCCGCTTTAGCGAAACTCAGTATTAGAGATGAACACCTTGTCCCGACAAATTGGTACTGGAAGCTAGAAAAAGTCATGGCGAGCGCGCCGCGGCGAGCACCGCGCCGCCCAACTTTCAGTTGAAGCGGATGCGCTCCGGCGGGCTTCGCCCGCCTGCGCGGGCCGCTGAACTGAGACGTTCAACCTCTGCTTTCTCGATTTTGTATTTCCGCTCTCGGCAGTCCTGACCTTCCGCTTCGGGTCGACTTGAGCCCTTCGGCTGACGGTCGCTGACCGGCCACTTCCGGACGGTCGTGCCGAGTTCCGAATAGCCGACCTTCGCTTCGGCCGCGCGAACCGACGGCTGACTGCCCGAGCCGCGGGACTTTGCTTCCCGCTTGCGCGAGCGGCGCTGCTAGCGTACGACGCAGCGCGTATCGATCAAGGCAGCAGGCATCGAGTCGCAATGATGAATATGAGAGCTCAGCACCTCGCGCTTTGGGAGAACTGCGCAACCGCCCGAGGCGCTCGTCAGCGCACGTGAGGCGCGCTTAGGCCCCGCCACCGACAAAGCCGCGCGTAACACCACGCTTTAGGTAGACCACCCGTAGCGCAGACGCACGCACGAGGTTCATCGGTGCAAATCGTGCGTGCGCGTCGGGCACATCACGTCACCTTGCGAGAACCGCGCAATTTCCTGCTACGTCCCAAAGGCTATTGACACGGCATTAACCGCGGCGTAGCGTTATTCGCAACGGTGTTTTATATAATGAAACACGTGCCAGTTACTCGAATCATGCCTCGTGGTCCGCATGCTCGGCGCGCCAGGCTTTCTGCTCCGGCTGACGCCGCGTTGCCGGGCGCCACCGAGACAGTCGACTTGTCGCTCCGTCTGCTCGAGCGCCTCACCGCGTCGCGAGAGGCGCTCGGTGTTTCTGACCTTGCGCGCGAGTTTGGGACCTCGAAAACGAAGGTGTATCGGCACCTCCAGACGCTCGCTCGCCACGCGTTCGTGCGGCAGGACCGCGCGACCCGACGCTACGAGGCGGGGATCAAGCTGTTCATGCTGGGCGAGCGCTTGCGGGAGCGATTCGACATCCTTACTGCGGCGCGCGACGACATGGCACAGCTACGAGATGAGACGGGACAGGCAGTCACGCTATCCACCCTCGTCGAGGACCAAGTCGTCGTGCTGGAGCTCTCGTATGGCCACACGATCGTTGAGTTCGGCACGCGGCCTGGGACAGTGCTTGACTTGCACGCGAGCGCGCACGGCAAGGTGGCACTAGCGTTCGGTCCTCCGGGGCTCTTTGAGCGCTGTGTCGCAAAACCGCTGAAGGCGTGGACGCCGCACACCATCTGCACCCGGCCGGCGCTTGAGCGTGCTGTGGCGGAGGTACGAAAGCGCGGTTGGACGATGGCTCCGAACCAGGTGCTGATCGGAGTCAACGGGTTGGCCGCGCCCATTTTCAATCACCAGGGCTGTTACGCCGGGGCCATCGCGATCGCCGGTTCAGTCCAGTACATCACCGCGACGCCGTCGCCTGAGCAAATTCGCGCCGTAACGGCTGCTGCACGCAACATCTCGAAGAAGATGGGTTGGGCTGGGCGATGAGTAAGAACGGGCAATGGCAACTCGACGGCAGCGCCGCCGAGCTCTACGAGCGTTACGTCGCCCGCCACATTCTGGGACCGTGGGTGCCAGGTCTGCTCGACCGCGCGGGCGTACGGTCAGGCGAGGGGGTGCTCGACGTGGCGTGCGGCACGGGGGCAGTTGCCAGGGTCGCTGCAGAACGGGTCGGCGCATCGGGCCGTGTGACCGGTCTCGATCTGAACGCCGGCATGCTTGCAGTAGCGCGATCTCTGCCAGCGCCGCCGGGGGCGGCAATCACGTGGATCGAACGGAGCGCACTCGACACCAGGCTTCCGGCCGGAAGCTTCGATGTCGTGGTCTGTCAGCAGGGACTGCAGTTCTTCCCCGACAAGATAGCTGCGCTGAGCGAAATGCATCGCGTGCTCGTGCCAGGCGGACGGCTAGCAATAAGCGTTTGGCGGACGACCGGTGCGTACAACTCCGCTGTGGGGAAGGCGCTCAGGCAGCAAGTCGGGACCGACGTAGCCTCACGCTTCTGCGCATCGCGCGATGTCCCGGCTGATGAAGAGCTCCTCCGCCTGGCCGACGCCGCCAGCTTTCAAGACGTGAAGCTGCATGTGCAGAGAATGATCGTGCGCTTGCCGTCGCTAGAAGAGTTCGTGCTCCGCCATCTCGCTGCAACGCCGATCGCGTCCGAAGTAAGGGCCATGAGTAATGCGGCGCGTGTAGCGCTGGGCCACGACGTCGCGCGGCAGCTGTCCGCCTACAGCGAAGCCGCTGGTGTCGCATTTCCCGAAGAGGTGAATGTCGTGACCGCTAACGCCTAACAAGCGATCGACCGGCCACGCCCGCCCGAATCGACCACCTCATCCCAGGAGGTACACATGTGCTCGCTTAATCGTTTCGGTACGCTTACCAACAAATTCGTCCTGCGACGGAGCCGGCGCACGCTACTCGCTGCGTGCGTCGTGCTTGGATGCTTAGCTTCGCCTCAGGCGCCAGCGCAAACGCCATCGCCAACTTTCGTGAATGCCTACCCGACTAAACCGGTACGCATCGTCATTCCATTCGGCCCAGGAAACTCCGTCGAGGTCGTCACACGGCTTGTGGCGCAAAAGCTCTCTGTAGCAATGGGGCACCCCTTTGTCATCGAAGCCCAGCCCGGAGCAGCAGGAGCGATAGGAACCGAACGCGTCGCACACGCTCCGGCGGATGGCTACACGCTACTTGCGGCAACCGATGGCGTCATGGCCGTTTTGCCCAGTTTTCAAGCTAAAGTGCCATTCAATCCCATTCGGGACTTCGTACCGATCGCGCAGATGGCTGGAATCCCCTTCGCGTTGATCGCGCACCCTTCCGTTCGGGCCAGCTCCGTCAATCAGCTGATTGACATGGCGAAGACTGAACCCGGAAAGATCAACTACTCCACCGGCGGGAACGGCAGTGCGCAGCACCTGGTGATGGAAATGTTCATGACTCTCACCGCGACCAAGCTCACCCATGTCCCATACAAGGGCGCACCGCAGGCCGCGATGGACGTCGTTTCCGGACAGATTCCGGTCGCGTTCGCAGGCGTTCCGATCGTCGCGGAATACATCAAGGACGGTCGGCTGCTGGGATTGGGAATCGCAAGCGACCAACGCTTGGCTTCGCTGCCGCATGTCCCGACGCTCAAAGAACAAGGCATTCCCCTGCACTTTGCGACATGGGCTGGGTTGTTCGCTCCATCCGGTACACCGCGTGAGATCGTTGCACAACTAAGTGAAGAGGTGGTCAAGGCGCTTCGGGCTCCGGACGTAACCGACAAGCTCGCGGCGCTTGGGTTTGAGATCTATGGGATTCCGACGGAGCAGTTCACGCAGATCGTCAAGGCCGACGTTGCACGAATGGCTGAGGTCATAAGGAAATCGGGCATGAAGGCCGACTGAGTGGCGGTTTGCCGCCTGGGGCACAAGCGACTATCCGCAGGCCGCGTGCGGCGCGCGCTTCACACGCTGCTGAGCGCACGGAGCTATGGGTAATCGTATTGCTCGGGTTTCATCGAATGACAACATTCGAACTCGAATCGGCGAGATCTGGGGTTGTACCGGCCTTCGAAGATCGCCGTGCGCCCTCGGCTTTCCTCGCAAGGCGCTGGCGCGCAATCAGCTCGCATTCCAGCGTCGCGAAGAAGCTCTCGCACATTGCGTTGTCGTAGGCTGGTCTCGCCCCCCGGACCTGAAAGTGAACTGCTCTGCGCCGATAAGCGAATACAGCGACTGACGCAATTCTCGACCGTCCGCTTTCGCGCCAAGCGTGTGACCGCAACAGGTCGACAGTGACAGTTCGCTGGCTTCGAATGCAGCCGTTGGGCGGTCAACGTTGAGGGCAGGTGGCTGCCACCTGCTCGACGACTGGCGAGCGTTAAGTTTCAGGGTAAACCGGCCCTCCGCCCCAGAAACTCTCGCCGGCCGCTTTAGGCAACTGCTGTCATTCGCCAGGCCGAACGTGAACGTCGGCAGCCAGTCTGCTCCAGTCCTTCGACCGACGACCCCGATCGTCAGCAAATGGCCGAAGAGCGACTGCGAGCGCCTTTCGTGAAAGCGGCCGGTCGGCGCCGTTAAGACCGTTGCTGCCGGTCGCTCCCTAAGAAGCAGACGTTCGCGGATTTCTCTGAACGGCCATTCTCCGTCACCCGAAGGCGGCCATTAGCCGCGTAACTTAATGATTTTTGGCTCCCCGAGTAGGGGCCGAACCTACGAAGCGTTCGCAAACGTTCGCATTCGGCGGTGCCGCAGCGCGTCTCTACGCCGCGGCGGGCGCGCCTCAGTGTGAAACCCGCTGCAGCCGCCCCAGAAACGCCGCGCATTCTCGCTCGGCGATCCACCGTTCGCGCTGTTCGACGCGCTTGAAGGCTGACAGCAGAAGCCTGCGGCCCTCGGCGATGACGTTGTTCTGTGCCGACGGGTCACGCTTCCAAAGCGCCTCCAAGGCGACGAGCAAGTCGCCGGAGCACGGGACCGAGGCTCCATAGAGCCACGCGATTATGCTCGACGGCATGCCGCTGACGCGGCGGAAGACGTTTGCGATGTGCGGACGCATGACGCTTGTCGGTTGATGAGGTGCTGCGGCCTCGCCTAACCGCGGTTCCAGATAATGATCGGCCCGTCCACGCCGCTATTCCAGATCGCTGGGACGTTGGCACCCGCCGGCCCGCCTTGATCGGTGGGAGGGGGCGTCAGTCGATCCAGGTTGATCATTCCGCCCTGGACAGCGGCCATCTGCGCGGGGGCCAGCAGTTCGGACACCGATAGATCTTTGATCAGCAGCGTTGTCATCTGAGTTCTCTCCTTTAACGGTTGCACTGGGTTCGAGGCGAGCGCCATGCTCTGCTCGGTGCAGAGCTGAGCACGAGGCGTGCCAATGTGCGAGGGGCGTCGCAACGCGCCAACAAGTTCTCGGAATCGGTCGAGCCCGCGGGGTTGGCGGAGCGTGCGGAGCGCGTGTCGCGCCGGAGCGGTGGGGCCGGATCCAACACACTGTTGGTTCGGATCCGACACGCGAAACTCGCCCCGGCACGGCGGAAAACGAAAACGGCCTAGCGCGTCGCTAAGCTGTTGTGTTTTGCTGGCTCCCCGAGTCTGCGGATTACTTCTTCGCCGCCGCCTCTAGTGCGTCGCAAAGAAGCCGAGCAGATCCAGTGGCGCCTCGATGAGGTAATCGAACCGGGGGATCGGCCTGTCCTTCGACACTGGCGCGCTCACCGCTTTCGTCGACGGGGATGCGCGGTTTAGCGAGGCCGCGCGTCCCCCGGGGGGCTGTGGTGCGCAAATACTGCATCACGCGCCCGCGGGCGCAAGCGAGTACTCGTGATACAGCCCACCCAGCGCCGATTTCGTGAGTACGACGAAGCCCTCGACGCACGTCTCTAAAGATGTCCGCTTCGGAGCAACTTAGGGGAGGGAGCCGTCCGGCCGGTAGTGGCCGAGGTTGTGTAAAAACAGAAAAGCGACCCCCGAATAGTTCGATAGCGAGTGATTCGAGTAATGCAAATCGCGCGATAGGGCACGTACGGGCCCGAAAATGCACCGCATCAAAAGTGCCTCGATAGTTTTTACACAGCCTCGGCCGACTCCCGCCGGTAGCGCTCGCCGATAGCGGACGTTTCGGCGTGCGTCCGCTTTCGGGATCAGCGACCGGCTGGACGCGACCCACAACAGCCGGTCGCACTTCTCAAGAGCAGACGTTCAAGCATCAAGTTAGCCGGCAATGGCGCAGATGCTCGATTAGGCGCGACCAGCCCGCAACGATCCATCACGGAATCACCTCGTCGGCACGCAGCAGCAAGATTGCGGGATCGTGGGGCCGAGCGTTTCGCGGTGTTGAGGTTTATTCCAAGCACGTACTTGGTCGGCTGTTGGGATTCATGGGGCATCCCATCAGGTGCTCAGTCGATCTTTATCCCGAGCACTTTGACGACTGGCGTCCAGAGTGCAACATCGGCTGCGAGGGACCGACGGAATTTTTCGGGATCTGAGTCGAGAGTGGGTTCGATACCCGCGTCGATCAACATCCGCTGGAAGGCCGGTTCGGCGACCGCCGTGCGCGTCGCCTGCGCAATCTGTTCGATGATACCGATGGGCGTCCCGGCCGGCGCGAGCAGCCCAATGGAGCCTCTCACGGTCAGGCCGGGGAAGCCCAGTTCGGCCGCCGTCGGAAGCTCAGGCGCAGCGATGAGTCGCGTGGGACTCGTCACGGCCAGAATCCGCAGCTTGCCGGACCGATGGAATTCGAGCACCTGCCCGGTCACGCCTGGCGTACCCATCGGAACTTGTCCGCCGATTAGGTCTGTGACCAATGTGTCAAGGGGATCCCAAATTTCCCCAGGTACGGGAATCGAAAATTCCCCACCCAGTTCACGCTTCGGCCTCTTCGGCTCGGACGAGGCCGGCCTTCAACTTCTCCTTGAGCCGGTACGAGTTGCCGCGAATATTGAGCGTCACCGCGTGATGCAACAGCCGATCGAGAATCGCAGTGGCGATCACTCGGTCGCCGAAGACCTCCCCCCAGGCGGCGAAGCTCTGGTTGCTGGTCAAGATCATCGGTCCGCGCTCGTAGCGGCGGCTGATCAGCTGGAAGAACAGATTTGCCCCCAGCCGGTCGATCGGCAGATATCCGATCTCGTCGATGATCAGCAGGCGCGGGGTGGTGTAGAGCTTCAACTTCTCGTCCAGGCGCCCCTCGGCGTGCGCCTTGGTGAGCGTGGCGATCAGGTGCGCGGCGGTGCTGAAGAGCACCCGGTAGCCCGCCTCGATCGCCTTGAGACCCAGGGCGACCGCGAGGTGCGTCTTCCCGACTCCGGGCGGCCCGAGGACGAGAACGTTGTCGCCGTGCTCGATGTAGTGGCAGGAGGCGAGCATCTGGACCTGCTTCCTGTCGATCGAGGGCTGGTAGCCGAAGTCGAAGGTCTCCAAGGGCTTGACGAACGGGAAGCGGGCCATCGAGGTGCGCATCGTGACGTTCTTGCTGGTCTTCGCCGCGACCTCCTCGGACAGGACCTGCTCGAGGAAGTCCGAGTAGGCCATCTCCTTGCCGGCGGCTTCCTGCAGGATCGCCTCGAGCCGCTCGCGGCTCTTGAACAGGCGCAACTTCAGAAGAAACTCGGCGAGCCGTTCGAGCTGGGCGGGGTTCATACGACCTCCAGCAGCTCGTCGTACACGGCGAGGTCGCGCACTTCCACCCCGTGCAGCTGATGCGGTCTCGGATCGCTCGTCCTGGGCGCCGGCGGCGCATTGGAGAAGCGCTTGCGGGCGTTCCTGGTCGCCGCCCCGGGGCCGTGCTCGGGCAACACGCACAGCTGGTGGCGCCCGGCGAGCACCGGGTGCTCGGCGACGAGCTCGCCCCGATACAGGATGTGCCACCGGTCGCCGACCCGCACGACCTGGACGGTCTTGCCGATCAGGCGCCAAGGCACCGAGTAGCGGTTGGCGTCGATCGAGACGAGCCAGTCCTCGGCCACGATCCGCTCGCGGCGCATCGCCTGCAGGAAGCTCGGCTGGCTCGCGGCGTGCGCCAGGACGCCGGCCTCGCCGGCGAAGCGATCGATCGGGCGATCGTGGGTGGTGCCGTGGATACGAAGGTCGGCGATCTCGGTGAGCCAGGCGGCGAGTTGCGCGTTGAAGTCCTCGAGGTCGACGAAGACGCGCCCGGGGAGGAAGTTGCGCTTCACGTACTTCACGCCCGACTCGACCTTGCCCTTGGTCTGCGCCCGGTAGGGTCGGCACAGCCGTGGTTCGAACCCCCAATGCCGGGCGAAGGCCTCGAAGGTCGGGTTCCATCGAGGCTTGCCTTCGGTAGTGCCGAGGGTGACCGTGCGCATTCGGTCGTAGAGGATCTCGGCGGTGCAGCCGCCGAAGTGCGCGAAGGCGTGCTCGTGGGCGGCGAGCAGGGATGCCAGGCGCTCGTTCTCGTAGCCCTCAGCCCAGGCGCGGCGCGAGTAACCCAGCGTCATGACGAAGATGTGCACCTCGGCTGGCTCGGAGCCGAAACGCGTGCGCACCTGGCCCCAGTCGACCTGCGCCTGCTGGCCCGGCTCGGTCTCGAAACGGCGTTGCGTGAGCGCCGCTGCCGTCGCCTCGGTACGCAGCGGGCGCACCGCGTTCCTCACCGTGTCGTAGCCGCCCTCGTAGCCGCGGCTCGCACGCAGTTCCTGGAACAGGATCTGCGCCGAGAAGTTGACCTGCGGAGCGCGCTCGGTGAGCCATCCCATGTGCGCCGCGAGCAGCGTCTCGACCAGCGGCGTGCGCCGATACGGCGTCCACTCGCACTGACGCAAACAGCGCCGCACGGTCTTGCGATCGAGCCCCGTCGCGCGCGCGATCTGCGACACCGCCTGCCCGTCCGCGCGCATCCGACGGATCTCCTCCCAACGTTGCTTACCGATCACCGGCTCCTCCGTGCCCACCTCGGGCACGGGTACGTTAGCCGGCGCGCCGACGCAGTCGGCCCTCGGGCCGACCGCGTCGGCCAGTACCACCTTCCCATCCATCTGCGATCTCCTTGTCGTCAGAGGGTGGGGAAAATTCAATTCCCACAGATGGGGATTATTGGATTCCTAATGACACAATGGGCCGGTGCCCCGATATGGCACGTCGACGATGCCGGGCATGTGGAACACATAGGCGGGTTCGCGCGCGCTGACGCAGTCCGTCGCCGCGTTGATCGGCCGCGACGTGCGGTGAGAACTATGCAGCGCCGATCGCGGCGGGGGCCCGTCGTCAACGTCTCAGTTCGGCCGAAGCTGTGTAAAAACAGAAAAACGACCTTCGAAAAGTTCGATAGCGAGTGATTCGAGTAAAGCAAATCGCGCGATAGGGCACGTACGTGCCCGAAAATGCACTGCACCAATGGAGCCTCAATCGTTTTTACACAGCCTCGGCCAATAACAGACGGTCGCGCTCTGCTAGCCCGGCCCCGGAAAGCAGCCGTTCGCCGCGTTACTTCAAGTCCGCTTTGATATTGGCCTAGCGCACAGTCCTACCCCAGAGGCGTTCGAGGCCTCCAAGAAGCGTGCAAACTCGGCCGGAGGTGCGCAATGAGCGCCACACGTGGAGTCATTCGAGCCGCAGCACTCCTGCAAATTAGGCCCTTCGGGGGCCTTTTTCGTTTGACCCTTTGAATAACAGTAGGTAGAGCCAGCGTCGCGGCTAGCATGACGCCGCCAGTCAGCGCGGATACCGCTGCCAGGCTTCTTCTTGCTCGATGAGCAGGCGCGAGATTCGGACCCGCTCACGGCTCGGCAGGACGAAATCCATCCAGCCGAGCGACGGATGGCGGAACTCGAGCAGCGTGCCGCCGGAGAACGGGTGCAGCGCCGTAGCGTAGCGCGGGTCGTGCAGCACCTCCACATGGAGCGACGGCGGCTCTTCGGCGACCGCCGGCGACATCTGCGCGCGGATCTCCGCGAGGACATGCATCAGGGCGGTGACATGCTCCGCTCGCCATTCCTCTCTTCCCGGCAGGGCGAAGCGGGCGCGCGATTTTTCCTCATCCAGCCATTCCACGACGACGTTGTACATGGCCTACTCCTCGGCGACCGGAAGTGGAAAAAGTACGCTCGATCAAACAATCCGGCAACACGCTCGCGCTGGCACTCGTCCCGCGGAAGTGCTGCCGCGGAGAGGGCGACTCCCCCGTGCCAACGGTGCGGCCGGGCTGTCTCGGCGCGGTGCCCGCCTGGAGGAGCCTCGCGGAACTCGGCGTCGGCGCCACGCCCTTGGGACGGGCGTCGCCTGATGTACTTGAACCCTTCGGACGCAGGCAAAGACTCCGAGTCGTGCTCGAGCGCGCGCTCGAAGGAACGCTCGCCATCCGCATGCGGCTGACCCGGCGTCGCGGAACCGATGGCGTCTTGTCGATGTTCGCCCTTGTATCAAGCTACGAACTGGAGCGCCCAGGCCCGTAGAGCCTCACGCGCCTAGCCGCATCTCCCGGATTTCTCCAAGAACGCGCCGAGAGTTTGAATCTGGCGGTAAATATCCCCCGGCAAAGCCGGGGGCCTTAATGTGTGAGCCGCTCAAAGCGGCTTGGACGGGCCGCTCACGCGGCCCGCGCTCTTTGAGCCACCTGAAGGTGGCTCCCCTACTGCCAAAGCTTCAGCTGATCCAACCGCTTGTCCTCTTCTTCTTGATTTCGGATGTACTCCCGGATCAGCGCTTCGTCGCGGCCCACCGTGGACACAAAATATCCCCGGGCCCAGAAGTTCTGTCCGACGAAGTTGCGCTTCCTCTCCCCGTACACCCGCGCCAGATGAATCGCGCTCTTCCCCTTGATGTACCCGATGACCTGCGAGACCGCGTACTTGGGCGGGATCGCAATCATCATGTGCACGTGATCGGACAGCAAATGCCCCTCCTCGATCCGGCTCTCCTTCTGTCCCGCCAGCCGGCGGAAGACTTCTCCCAGGTGCGCGCGCAGCTGCCCATACAGCGCCTTCCTGCGGTACTTGGGGATGAAGATCACGTGATATTTGCACTCCCACTTCGTGTGACTTAGGCTTTCATACTCGTCCATCCGCGGAACTCCCTTTCGTGTGCTTGGCGGCTCACGATTGGCAGTTTCCGCGGGCGGGCGGACTCCTTCAAATGTCAAACTTCTACTGCCTCCCCGGCAGAGCCGGGGGGCCTCCCTTGGTAGCTAGACACATGGTTCTATACGTGTTCAGGAAGGGGAGCTAGATCACGCAATGGCTTAGCGAAACGGTAGGCCGTTTTCTGTTGTCACCGTAGGGAAAACGTAGACCTTCCATACGTTTTCCCTGCGCCTGTCGAATTCGATCCGCGCCGCCGCGGGGCAAAGGCGATCCGCCATCGGCTCAGTTGGTTGGTGTTTCTGCATTGCCTCCGGCGCGCAATGACCGTTCCTGGTCCAACGCCAGCGCCGCAGAAATATGCGCCAGGTGCGTCAGTCCTTGCGGAAAGTTGCCGAGCATTTCGCCGCTCGCGCTCGCGTACTCCTCCGAGAACAGGCCGAGGTCGTTGGCGCAGTCGCTGACCCGCCCAAACAGTTCCCGCGCCTCGCCGACGCGGCCCTGCCGCGCCAGGCATTCGGCGAGCCAGAACGAACACGGCAGAAACGCGCCTTCCGCGCCGCGCATGCCGTCGGCCGCCCGATAGCGCAGGATCAACCCGCTGTCGTCGAGTTCGGTCCGGATGGCCTCGACTGTGCGCAGCATGCGTTCGTCGTCGTAGGCGACGAAGCCAACATCGGGCAGCAACAGCAGCGCCGCATCGAGATCCTTCGCATCGAAGCTGGCGACGAAGTTGCCACGCTCGCGGTCGATGCCGCGCGCCTCGACCGCGTCGCGGATTGCGTCGCGCGCCGCGCGCCAGCGCTCGAGCGGTGCCGGCAGGCCGTGCTTGCGCGCCAGCTCGATGCCCTGGTGCGCCGCCGCCCAGCACATCACCTTCGAGTGCACGAAGTGACGCGGCTCGCCGCGCACTTCCCAGATGCCGCGGTCGGGCCGCTGCCAGTTGTCGATCGCGCAGTCGACCGTCTCGACCAGGAAATCCCAGTAGTCCTCGTCCGGACGGTTGCCGCGCTCGCTCCAGCGATGGGCGAGCTCGAGGAGCAGGCCGAACATGTCGGCCTGGTATTGCTTGTCGGCGGCGTTGCCGACGCGCACCGGACGCGAGCCGCGCCAGCCCTCGTGATGATCGAGCGTGATCTCGGTCAGGCGCCGTTTGCCGTCGACGCCGACCAGTGCCTGCAGCTGCTCGCCGTTGCCAGCGGCGCTGCGCTGGATGAAGCGCCGGAAACCGTCGGCCTCGGCGATGCAGCCGAGGTTGGCGAGCGCGTGCGTCGTGAAGATCGAATCGCGGATCCAGCTGTAGCGATAGTCCCAGTTGCGCTCGCCGCCGATGTGCTCGGGGAGCGACGTGGTGGGTGCAGCGATGATCGCGCCGGTCGGCGCATAGGTCAGCGCCTTGAGTGTGATCGCCGACCGGACGACGCACACCCCGGGCCGACCGGCGTCGACCATCTTCGACGCCCACTCCCGCCACCATGCCAGCGTCTCGTCGAGATGGTTATCGAGCTCCTCTCGCGCATGGGCCTTGACCGGCGCCGCGTGCAGTTCCTCGGGCGCCACGAACTGCATTGCAAGATGCGCCCGTTCGCCCTTGTGCAACGCAATCTCGGCGCACAGGTCGTGCGCGCCGACCAGCTCAAGCGCGATGTCTCCGAACACCAGCAACCCGGCGTTGCTGCCGACCGCGCAATGCGCCGTCGGCGCGCTGCGATAGATCCATGGCTTCACTTCGCCGTAGTCGAACCGCGGCGCGAACTCCACCCGCAGACGCAACGCGCCGCGTAGGCCTTCGACGATGCGCACCATCTCGCGCCGCGGATGCTTGCGGCCGCCCCGTCGCATCGCGAAGAAATCGATCAGCCGCACCACCCCCGATTCCGACTCAAAGGTCGTGGCAAGCACCAGGCTATCGCCGAGGTATTCGCGCCGGCCCCGGAACGGATCGAGCGGCGCGATGGCGAAGTGGCCGCCGCGCCGGCGGTCGAGCAGGCGGCCGAAGCAGCTGTCCGAATCAAAGCGCGGCAGGCAGCACCAGTCGACCGAGCCACCGCGCGAGACCAGCGCCGCCGAATGGCAGTCGCC
Source organism: uncultured beta proteobacterium (assembly GCA_963747775.1). Lineage (GTDB taxonomy): Bacteria > Pseudomonadota > Gammaproteobacteria > Burkholderiales > SG8-39 > JAGVSZ01. The sequence goes on along the minus strand of CAVVGT010000003.1, from coordinate 412,565 downwards.
GATCAGCGCGTAGTCGGCGATGGGCAGGTCGATCATCGAGAGGTGACTGCGAGGCCGCAGTGCAAAGGCTATAGCACAATCAAAGCCAGCCCCGTCGCCGCATCGGTGCGTCGCTGCAGGTGCGACGGTGATTCGACCAGCATTACCTCCAGCGTGGGCTGCACGCGCGCCTCGATCAGATGTCCACCCCAGGCGGAGCCATCGCGCTTGGCCAGCACGACGTGCGCGTGCAGCTTGGGCTCGCCGTTCGGCCCAAGCGCCACATCGCCGATCAGCGATAGGACCTCGACCTGCGCGGCGATCGGGATTCTGTCGTAGTCCTTGCGCTGCAAGTCGAAGAAGCCGACCACCGCCTCGCTGAACGCGCCGATGCCGGTGAAGCGGGCGGCGTCGAGCCGATTGTACTTGGCGAAGCGGGTCAGGCACGACACCGGTTCGTCGCCGACATCGAGTACCACTGCGAAGGTGCGCTCGGGTCCGGCATTGATCAGCTTGTGCTTCATCGGCGGTTCCTTGGATTCGCGCATGTACGGACGGGCCTGGCAGTACGGCCGCCGGCCGCCGCGGTCGACTACGCAGCCCACCTCACCGCAATGCCGAGCAATCGGCGCTCCCGCTTGCGTCAAGCGTAGTGGCTACCGTCCACCCGCCTGCAGGTCTCGCGATGTGACGCGCGTCATACACGCCTTCAAGCAACCCGACTCATATCCGCGGGTCGGGACCAATTTCCTTTGTCCAGGCTCGGACCACCCATAGAGTGCTCCGCCATTGTCGTGACTTCTCGCGAGCGAACCTCATGCTGCTGCCGAACCAGAGTCGCTTCAAAGCCGGGGCGTTGGTCGGATGCTGGCTTGCTGGTCAGGCGTGCTCATCGGCGCTCGGGCAGGATTTCGAGGAGCAGACAACGGCTGCGCTGGACCAGGACAAGACCCTGTACATCGTCCGTTCGACCAGCGTTCACGCCGACCGGAACCTGTTTGCTGAAGCGCTCCGGCCGGATGTCTCGCAGGCGGCCCTTAGGACCGCGCGGCAGCGCAAGGGCGGGATCGGCGATCTGCCCGCAGACCCTTGGACGCTGACTTGGAAGCTCGGGCCGCAGATCGTTCGTCCCGTGGCCTCAGACGATCCTCTCAGCGCGGGCACCTGGAGCGCGGGTGTCGCGAGCGTCGCGTTCGCGGTTGAGGGCGTGCGGCTGTACGGCGCGCTCGGTTCGGAACGGTGCGCGCTCGCCGGCGACGTCGATCGCGGAACCGCGAATGGCTTCCTGATCCAGCCGTTCGTCAACTACAACCTAATGGACGGCTGGTACCTCACGAGCGTGCCGGTCATCAACGCGGACTGGCAGGCGCCGAGCGGCCAAAGGTGGACCGTCCCGATAGGCGCCAGCATCGGCCGCTTCGTGCGCTTCGGCGAGGTGCCGGTCAGCGTGCAGGCCGGCTACTACTACAACATCGAAAGGCCGGACGGCGGGTCGGACTGGGCGCTGCGCTTTCAACTGCAGTTACTGTTTCCGGGCTGATCGGGACTGCGTAACCCGGTCCGCTCGCCCACCTCTGCTCCAGCGTCTCCACGCAGGGCCTGGCCCTGAGGCGCCCGGCTACGGGACGTTGGGGTTCCTTGCACGGACCGACGCTCCAACCGTGTTACTTACCGGTAACCCGCTCCGATCGCTCCGCTTCGGGGGCTCAAATGCAACAGCCGGATGGCATTTTCGGGTTTGGCCCGCAGCGGCCATCAACCTTCAAAGAACCTATTTTCAATCGGATGCCGGCGGTACGGTACAGACTTGGCGAACGTTCACCGTGGTGGCACTGGAGGTCGCGCGGCCTCCGGTCAGGCCTTTGTCTTGCAGGTGGCACTTCGGGGCGTCGACGCCCCAAGGCAACCCCTTCGGCAACATGGGACATTGTCTTCGGCAACATTGCCATCAACATGAGCCGGTAGACGACCATCATCGCGGCATCGGTGACGCTCATGATCTACTCTAATCTCATCGCGTGGTTCGAGCTCTGGCGCGGCCGGCGGGTCAGTCGGCGCATGGCGCGGTGTCGCGCGCGGCTCTACGCGCTGTAGGCCTCGCGAGACGTAGAGTTACGCGCCTGTTTTTCCAGGCGAAGCATTAACGTCCCGCGCCATCCGCACGAGAAGTTGACTCTCAACACGTCGGCACTCCGAAATTCACGGATTCCTCGAGGGTATGAGCTCGAGCGCTACGCCGAGCACGAGGAGCCCGACACCGAGTGCGATGCCCGACGGGAACCATGAGCTGACGCTCGCAACGAGCGCGATCACTCCGATCGCGGCGACGACCATCGGTCCTCTATCCCCGAGCGTCGGAGGAGCTTGTGCAGCATGCCTCGACGGAAGCGCAACAGCCCTCAAACAGGCATTCTTCGGCACCGTCGGCCAGCACGGCGGCGGGGGACAAGAGCCAAGCAACGAGAAGGGTCGGACGCAGTGTCGACATGGCACTCCCGCGAACTGATAAGAATATCGAGAGCATCATGCCGAAAGCCCGGAACGATCAAAATTGGACGGACGGTCTAAACTGAATACATTAGGCTGCACCGACGGCCAAGGCTTGGGGCCATGCGCAACGTCTTCTCATGGCCGAACAGTGAAATCAGCGAAGGTCTGCCTTCTAGACACCACGACAGGCGGCAATGGGTCGCTCTGCGACGGTCGGGCGAAGGTCGCTGACCGGCCAGGAGAGGTCGTTCAGCGGGGAGGCGCAATAGTCCACGCTTAGTCTCTGCGCTGCTGAAATGGAAACGGCGGCCCGATGCCGCCGTTTCGTTGACTCCGGAAGTCAGCGGTCCGCCGCCTCAGTCGTCGTCGTGCCGCATGTTTGGGCTTCCCTACACGGCGATGCAGCCGGTCAGGCAGGCGCGGCCAACACCCGGCAACCCAGAAGGTTTTTCCCTAGTTCGAGCCGAATCCAGTGATCCTAAAATCGTCCGCGTCATGGTCGCCGTCTACGCAGACGAAGTTCGCGGCATCGTCCGTGCTACCGACGCCGGTCCACATCGCGGTGTCGGGATAAGGGCACAGCGGTCGCGTGCGCACTCCGCCACCGGGCAGGGAGCGCGAGGCCATCAAGCGCTCGGGTGCAATGTCTTTCTCCACCCAGTCCACCACCGCTTCCAGCGTGCCAACCGGGTTCGGCCCGACGCCGCCCGCACAATGCGCGACCCCCGGTGCGAGGAACAGACGCATGAAATCGTCGACGTGCTTCAGACCCCCATTGCCTGTGACGACGCGCTCGTAGTAATTCACCGTGCCGCGCGGGAAGATGAGCTGATCGGCTTCGCCGTGCCACATGAGCACCTTGCCACCGCGCTTGCGGAATTTCTGCAGGTTGTCCTCGTCGGTGCCGATCACCTCGTTGAACTTATTGAAGGAGGTTCTGAACTGCGCTTCGAATCCCGCCTCCGTGACGCTGTGCCAATCGAACGTCGGGTCCTGGTTCACCCAGTACGCGAGGTGCGTACTGGCGATGGGGAAGGGGCTCGTTCCCGCAAGGCCGGCGAACGAACCCCCGGGCTCAAGGCCGAACCACAGCCGATTCCCGGTTTTCGCGCCCGTCGGGCCGTTCCAGATCTTGATCACGGCGTTCGCTTCCTGCGGCGTAAGGCATGTGCTGGGATCGCCGCCGGGGCAGATCAAAGTCGCCGGGTCGAAGTCGCACTTGCGCGGGTCGTTGATGACGCCATCGGCGACTCCGTCCGCGGCATCGCAGGCGGCGACGGCGGCATTGTTGACGGCGTTGAGCTTCGCGGGCGCAATCGGTGCCCCGACTTCCTGGTGCATGACGATCTGCGGCCAGATCTCGGCGGCGATGAAGCGCTCCCAGTGGATCGCCGGCGCGGCGATCACCAGGCCGTCGTACTCCTCGGGAAACTGCTGCACGGCCATGAGCCCCTGCCGGCCACCGGTCGAGCAGCCGGTCCAGTACGAATACTTCGGCGCGTCACCGTAGTGCGCGTTGATGATGCTCTTGGCCTTGAGCACCATCTCGTGCAGCGAGCGGCGGGCGAAGTCCTCGATCAGGCCCCAGTTCAGGGTGCCGTCGGGGTTCAGAGCAAAGGTTCCGCTGCCGCCGACGTGACCGGTATCCGTGCTCGCCGTGGCATAGCCCGCGCGCAGCGCAGTGGCCAGAGCGCCGTACGAGATCGAGCCGGCATAGCCGCCCCCGCCGACGCCCTGGTAGCGCTGGTTCCAGGTGCTCTTGGGCAACCAAACTTCGACGTGGATCGCGGGCGCAACCGTAAGCGCTACCCGGCAAAACGCCGGTAGATCGGGCAGTGGGGTTGACGTTCCAGGCGGTGTGTAGGTGCCGGCAGGCACTTCATGCGCCGCCGTAATGGTGGTTTCAGGAAGCTGCAATGTCGCGAGCGCGGCGCACGACATAGCCGCAGACGCGGCGCAGGGAAACAGAGCAAGGCAAGCAAGCGTCGCGGACGCGACGCGCACAGAGCGCGGGATCATGGCTCCTCCTCCTGGTGATTGCAACGAATCTTAGACGCCGTGGGAGTGTCCTGATTTCTGTGTGTAAGGCAGGTTTGGGTTCATCGTCCCGGGGCGCGCCCCCGGACGATGAACCGGATCATTTTACGCAGCCCTCGTCGAGAAGCGATCAGCGTACAGGATTGCGAATTGATTCATTGCACTCTTCCAGTCGTGTGCCGCGCGGCTCCAATCGGCAATGATGTTGCGAAGCGCCAGCCAGATCAGCTTGCTGGCGGCGTCGTCGGATGGGAAGTGGCCGCGTGTCTTGATGATCTTCCTCAACCGCGCGTTCACGCTCTCGATGCAGTTCGTCGTGTAGATCACCCGCCGCACCGCCGGCGGAAACGCGAAGAACGGAATCACGTTCGACCAGGCGCGCCGCCAGGCGGCCACGACGGTCGGGAATCTCTGGCCCCATGGCCCGGACTCGAAGGCCGTCAGCTCGGCCTCGGCCGCCTCCGCGCTCGGGGCCGTGTAGATTGGCTTGATTGCCGCCGCGAGCGCCCTGCGCTCCTTCCAGGTGGCGTAGTCCAGGCTGTTGCGGATCAGGTGCACGATGCAGGTCTGCAGGGTGGTGGCCGGATAGACCACCGCCAGGGCTTCGGACATGCCCTTCAGGCCGTCGGTGACCGCGATCAGGATGTCCTGGACACCGCGGGTCTTCAGGTCGTTGAACACCTTCATCCAGAATTTCGCCCCCTCGGTGTTCTCGATCCACAGCCCGAGGATCTCGCGGGTGCCCTCGGGCCGCACGCCCAGGGCCAGGTAGACTGCCTTGTTGCGCACCACGTTGTCCTCCCGGATCTTCACCCGCAGCGCGTCGAAGAAGATCACCGGGTACATCGGCTCCAGCGGCCGGGCCTGCCAGGCGGTGATTTCCGCGAGCACCGCGTCGGTGACGATGCTGATGAACTCCGGGGTCACCTCGGTGGCGTACATCTCGGCCAGAAACCCCTGAATCTCCCGCACCGTCATCCCGCGGGCGTACATGGCGATGATCTTGTCGTCAAAGCCGGTGAAGCGCCGTTCGTGCTTGCCGATGAGCTTGGGCTCGAATTCGCCTTCCCGATCTCGCGGCACCTCGATGCGCAACGGCCCGTCGTCGGTCAGAACCGTCTTGCCGCTCTTCTTTTTTCACAGCTCGCGGTACTGCGAATGCCGCATCGCAGTACCCGACCGCTCAGTCACGCTCGACGAAGTCCGCTCGTCCCTCGCTCCTGCTTCGTCGCACTCAGCACCAGCGTTTAGGCGACCCGAACGGCTGCTTGTAAGCAGCACGTATGACCGGTTTGGGTGGCGGATTCAACCGGTCAACGCAACGGTGTGGCTGAACATCTCAGCCGGAGTCTGGTAGCCAAGTGTCTTCCTTGGCCTCTCGTTCAATTGTCTCGCTACAGCGTTGAGCTTGGCTTGTGAGTAGCTCGAGATGTCGATGCCCTTGGGCAGGTACTGCCTGAGCAGGCCGTTCGTGTTCTCGTTGCTGCCGCGTTGCCAAGGACTGCGTGGATCACAGAAGTAGACCTGGATGTCGGTGGCAAGCGTGAATCGCATGTGACCGGCCATCTCCTTACCTCGATCCCACGTGAGTGACTTGTACAGCTCCTGGGGCAGCTTGCGCGTGTTCTTGATCAACGCGTCGACGACCGTCTCCGTGTCTTTGCTCGCCACCTTAACGAGCATGACGTACCGCGTTTGGCGCTCAACCAGCGTTGCGATCTGGCTGTTGTGAGCGCCGAACATCAGATCTCCCTCCCAGTGGCCAGGCACAGCGCGATCCTCGGCGGACGCAGGGCGTTCGCTGATCGACACGGCACCGACGATCTGCCCGTGAACGTCAGTCTTCTGCGTGTGATGCCGAGACCGACGCATGCCGCGCGTGCGCCTCAAGTGCTGGAGGAGCTCCTTCTTCAGGGCTCCCCGCGCCTGGATGAAGAGGCTGCGGTAGATGGTCTCGTGTGACACGCGATGGCTCTCGTCGCGCGGATAAGTATGCTTGAGCCAACCGGCAATTTGCTCTGGCGACCACAGCATCCGCAGCTTGTCGGTCACGATGCGGGCCAACGCCCGGTTCTCCGCCAGCTTGCAGATCTTGGGACGGTGTCCTCGATCCCATGCGGCCTGGTCGGGCCTCGGCCGCCTCCGCGCTCGGGGCCGTGTAGATTGGCTTGATTGCCGCCGCGAGCGCCCTGCGCTCCTTCCAGGCTGGCGTAGTCCAGGCTGTTGCGGATCAGGTGCACGATGCAGGTCTGCAGGGTGGTGGCCGGATAGACCACCGCCAGGGCTTCGGACATGCCCTTCAGGCCGTCGGTGACCGCGATCAGGATGTCCTGGACACCGCGGGTCTTCAGGTCGTTGAACACCTTCATCCAGAATTTCGCCCCCTCGGTGTTCTCGATCCACAGCCCGAGGATCTCGCGGGTGCCCTCGGGCCGCACGCCCAGGGCCAGGTAGACTGCCTTGTTGCGCACCACGTTGTCCTCCCGGATCTTCACCCGCAGCGCGTCGAAGAAGATCACCGGGTACATCGGCTCCAGCGGCCGGGCCTGCCAGGCGGTGATTTCCGCGAGCACCGCGTCGGTGACCGACGCTGATGAACTCCGGGGTCACCTCGGTGCGTACATCTCGGCCAGATGCCCCTGAGTTGCGGTGGTTGGTCGCCGCCTCGGGCTTCTCCGTGCCGGCGGCGTAGCCCAGGTCGTGGCTCATCTCGGCGCCCAGGCGCGTTCGATCAGCGCCTTCTTGAACGCCCGGGAGCCTCGTCGACCGCCTCCGCGTCATCGGACCCGTCACCAACTGGTCAAGCAACTCCGCCCGGTATCTTGGGCAACACCGCCGCTTGCGCGCAGCAGCGTTGGCTCTCTGCATCTTCCTGACTGGCTTTGGCATACCTGTTCCTTTCAGTTCCATGCGTATGCCTCACACACAAAACTCCTGACAGGCTCGCCTGGTCGGCTTGACTCGCCCTATAGAACTCTTGGCCACCGTTGCGCTTGATCTCGCGGCTGACTGTGGATGCAGCTCGGCCCAGAAGTGCAGCGACTGTTCGGATCGATTGACCTGCCATCACAGCGCGCGAGATCTCCTCACGCTCGGGCAGGGTAAGCGCCACTTCGGCACGGTGCCGCTCTGCTGGACGGATGCCGCCAGACGCACCCAGAATTCCTTGCACTGACGTGTGCGCCCGGTCAAACAGCTTGGCTATCTGGTGGAGCGTCCAGCCTTCCTTCCATCGCTCCCACATCAAGGCCTTCTGGCCCTCCGTGTAGTAGGTGCGCGTGCGGTACTTCATCTGCAACACTCCTTCTGCTTGCGCAGTGATCAGTGTGTTGCATCAACCGGTTGAATCCGCCGTCGACTTGAGCCCTTCGGCTGACGGTCGCTGACCGGCCGACTGGAGACATTCGAGGGCGACGCGAAAATATCCGGATACGCAGTCACCCGCCGGCGGGTGCGAACCCCCGACGGAACGAATAGTATCGTTGGACTTCCACTGGTCGACGAAGTAATCCAATGATGTGTAGTGACCGGGACTTGATCTGACGGCTAGTGTCAGATCGCGGTGCCCATCATCCGGCCGAGATAGGCCAAAAGCGATGGGCGCGTCGCTGCCGTGTATCGTCGTCCGGTTGCATTCCTGGAGGTAACGCCATGAAACTTCCCCGCCGACGATTTCTGCATCTGGCCGCGGGCGCTGTCGCGCTGCCGGCCGTCTCCCGCATCGCACGGGCGCAAGCCTATCCGACGCGACCGATCCGGCTCGTGATTCCTTTTCCTCCGGGTGGCGCATTCGACGCCGTCGGACGCCCGTGGGCGGAGAAGATGAAGCCTCTACTCGGCACGGTGGTGGTTGAAAACATCGGTGGCGGCGGCGCTTCGATAGGTGCTGCCGCCGTCGCACGCGCCCAGCCTGACGGCTACACGATCCTGCTCGGCGGGACGCTGCCGCACGTCAACGAGGCGCTGCTCAAGAGTCGGCCGCTCTACGATCCGGTCAAAGACCTGGATCCGATCGCGGGCATCGCCGCCAATGTTCTCTGCATCGCAGTGCATCCCTCGGTGCCGGTTCGGACCCTAGAGGAGCTGATCGCTTATGCGAAAGCCAATCCCGGCAAGCTGTCCTACGGGCACGCGGGTGTCGGCTCGATCCAGCATCTGACCGGCGAGTTGTTCAAATCGCTCGCCGGAACACCCGGCATCGTGCGACGTGCCGTATCGGGGCACCGGCCCATTGGTCACAGACCTGATCGGCGGACAAGTTCCGATGGGTACGCCAGGCGTGACCGGGCAGGTGCTCGAATTCCATCGGTCCGGCAAGCTGCGGATTCTGGCCGTGACGAGTCCCACGCGGCTCATCGCTGCGCCTGAGCTTCCGACGGCGGCCGAACTGGGCTTCCCCGGCATGACCGTGAGAGGCTCCATTGGGCTGCTCGCGCCGGCCGGGACGCCGATCGGGATCATCGAACAGATTGCGCAGGCGACGCGCACGGCGGTCGCCGAACCGGCCTTCCAGCGGATGTTGATCGACGCGGGTATCGAACCCACTCTCGACTCAGATCCCGAAAAATTCCGTCGGTCCCTCGCAGCCGATGTTGCACTCTGGACGCCAGTCGTCAAAGCGCTCGGGATAAAGATCGACTGAGCACCTGATGGGATGCCCCATGAATCCCAACAGCCGACCAAGTACGTGCTTGGAATAAACCTCAACACCGCGAAACGCTCGGCCCCACGATCCCGCAATCTTGCTGCTGCGTGCCGATGAGGTGATTCCGTGATGGATCGTTGCGGGCTGGTCGCGCCTAATCGAGCATCTGCGCCATTGCCGGCTAGCTTGATGCTTGAACGGCTGCTCTTGAGAAGTGCGACCGGCTGTTGTGGGTCGACCTGAGCCCTTCGGCTGACGGTCGCTGATCGGCCACAGGACCGGCCGCGTGACCCGGTCTCCTAATTTGCTCCGAAGCGGACATTCATTGCAGGCACCGCCAGAACCCGGCAGCGGATCGTCGAGCGGGCTCAGCACGCTGCGCGGCGACGCAAAAACATCTGCACTCGCAAGCTTGCTGAGAGGCGCCCACGCCAATACCATGACGACGAAACCGAGGTCCGGTCGCACGACCAGGATCCCGGGATAAGAGTTTTCCTTTTCTTGCTTCTGAAGTTCGGCTCGATGTAACGAGGCGACGGTTTCAGCCGTAAGGTGCCCGCGGCGAGAAATCGGCGCCGGTTGTCAGCGTCAACGAAGGGAGAACAAGGATGGCCACTACGACAAGGCAGGAGTTGTCCGGTCTCAACGAGCCGGAGCGAGGCGACCTATTGGCCAGCGTTGGGCGCCGCCGGTTCCTTGCAGGCCTCGGCGCAAGCGCGGTCGCGTTAGCTGCGGGAGATGCGCTGGCCCAGGGCAAAGGCGCCGCGCCACCGAGCACGGTAACCAGCCCGCCGCGTGATTTCGGTCCGAACGGCGCGCCAAACGTCTACTTCTGGGATCCCGACGTTCTTGCGGTCGATCCGTCCTTCAATGGGCTTGCGCAACCGAACGCGCCCATTCAGCGCCTGTGGACCGGGGCGTTGTGGGCCGAGGGTCCGGCGTGGAACTCAGTCGGGCGCTTCCTGGTCTGGAGCGACATCCCCAACAACCGGCAAATGCGTTGGATCGAGGACGACGGTCACGTCTCCGTCTTTCGGATGCCTTCGAACAACAGCAACGGCAATACCTTCGACTTCCAGGGCCGGCAGATCTCCTGCGAGCATCTGACCCGGCGCGTCGTCCGCTACGAGCTCGACGGCTCGATCACGGTGCTCGCCGACTCCGTCAAGGGCAAGCGCCTCAACTCGCCCAATGACGCGGCTCCGCATCCGGATGGCAGCATCTGGTTCACCGATCCACCGTACGGCGCTCAGCTCTACGAAGGCACCCCCGATCCCGCAGGCGGCAAGAGCAACCCGCAAGGCAAGCTCAACAACCGGGTCGGTCAGCCAGTAGGCGTTAGCGACACAAAGCAGGAGCTGCCTACGCAGGTTTATCGGTGGGATCCAAGCGGCCGACTCGATGTAGTGATCCCCGATGACAAAGTGCCGAACCCCAACGGCCTGTGCTTCTCACCCGATTTCAAGAAGCTCTATGTTTCCAGCACCGGCCCGGCTGGCAAAGGCGACATCCACGTGCTCGATGTCGGATCGGATAGCAAGCTGTCCAACCAGAAAGTGTTCACCGAGTGTATGGTCGACGGCGTGAAATGCGGTCCCGACGGCTTCCGCGCCGATGTTTTCGGTAATCTCTGGTGCGCAAGCAATGCCGGCCGCGCGGTCGGCTACAGCGGTGTCACGGTCTGGAGCCCAGCGGGCAAGCTGCTCGGTCGGATTCGGCTGCCCGAGATATGTGGCAACGTCACCTTCGGCGGTCCCAAGCGCAACCGGCTATTCATGGTCGCAAGCCAGTCGCTCTACGCGGTCTACACCGCTACTCAGGGGGCGTCTCCGGGGTGAACGCATCGCGCCTCTCCACGCTGACCTAGAAACGGAATCCGAGCAGCCGGCCGTCGAACGGCCGCGGTACGACGGCTCGGCCCGATACCGCCGCGCCACGCATGTCGCTGCGGTAATCGGTGCGTGGGTGCTTTTGCGTAGAATCTGACCGACCGTTTTGGCCGTTCAGAGAATCCCCGAGCGTCCGCTTCCCTAAAGCAGAACAGGCAGCAAAGGGTCGACAGTGACAGTTCGCTGGCTTCGAATGCAGCCGTTGGGCGGTCAACGTTGAGGGCAGGTGGCTGCCACCTGCTCGACGACTGGCGAGCGTCAAGTTTCAGGGGCGGATTCAACCGGTCAACGCAACGGTGTGGCTGAACATCTCAGCCGGAGTCTGGTAGCCAAGTGTCTTCCTTGGCCTCTCGTTCAATTGTCTCGCTACAGCGTTGAGCTTGGCTTGTGAGTAGCTCGAGATGTCGATGCCCTTGGGCAGGTACTGCCTGAGCAGGCCGTTCGTGTTCTCGTTGCTGCCGCGTTGCCAAGGACTGCGTGGATCACAGAAGTAGACCTGGATGTCGGTGGCAAGCGTGAATCGCATGTGACCGGCCATCTCCTTACCTCGATCCCACGTGAGTGACTTGTACAGCTCCTGGGGCAGCTTGCGCGTGTTCTTGATCAACGCGTCGACGACCGTCTCCGTGTCTTTGCTCGCCACCTTAACGAGCATGACGTACCGCGTTTGGCGCTCAACCAGCGTTGCGATCTGGCTGTTGTGAGCGCCGAACATCAGATCTCCCTCCCAGTGGCCAGGCACAGCGCGATCCTCGGCGGACGCAGGGCGTTCGCTGATCGACACGGCACCGACGATCTGCCCGTGAACGTCAGTCTTCTGCGTGTGATGCCGAGACCGACGCATGCCGCGCGTGCGCCTCAAGTGCTGGAGGAGCTCCTTCTTCAGGGCTCCCCGCGCCTGGATGAAGAGGCTGCGGTAGATGGTCTCGTGTGACACGCGATGGCTCTCGTCGCGCGGATAAGTATGCTTGAGCCAACCGGCAATTTGCTCTGGCGACCACAGCATCCGCAGCTTGTCGGTCACGATGCGGGCCAACGCCCGGTTCTCCGCCAGCTTGCAGATCTTGGGACGGTGTCCTCGATCCCATGCGGCCTGGTCGGCTTGACTCGCCCTATAGAACTCTTGGCCACCGTTGCGCTTGATCTCGCGGCTGACTGTGGATGCAGCTCGGCCCAGAAGTGCAGCGACTGTTCGGATCGATTGACCTGCCATCACAGCGCGCGAGATCTCCTCACGCTCGGGCAGGGTAAGCGCCACTTCGGCACGGTGCCGCTCTGCTGGACGGATGCCGCCAGACGCACCCAGAATTCCTTGCACTGACGTGTGCGCCCGGTCAAACAGCTTGGCTATCTGGTGGAGCGTCCAGCCTTCCTTCCATCGCTCCCACATCAAGGCCTTCTGGCCCTCCGTGTAGTAGGTGCGCGTGCGGTACTTCATCTGCAACACTCCTTCTGCTTGCGCAGTGATCAGTGTGTTGCATCAACCGGTTGAATCCGCCGGGTAAACCGGCCCTCCGCCCCAGAAACTCTCGCCGGCCGCTTTAGGCAACTGCTGTCATTCGCCAGGCCGAACGTGAACGTCGGCAGCCAGTCTGAAGCGGTAGTAGCGTCGGGCATCTCAACCGACAGCTCATGGCCGAGGCCGGAAGGATCGTAAGGCGTCGGGTCCGAACCGAGCGCCACTCGGCCTGGCCCCTTTCCCCTTCCCGCGTGAGGCGGTAGCCTCGCGCCATCATGACGATCACTCTGCCCGTCTGGCTCGCCGGTGCGGTGGCGATTCTCGCCGCGCTCGGCGTCTACGACCGGGTGATGCGGCCGAGCTGGCGCTGGCTGCTGCGCAGCCGCGCGAACCGCGTGCTCGACGAGGTCGCGGGCCGGCTCAAGATCGAGGTGCGCCCGTTCCAGCGCACGCGCCGGCAGGCGCTGATCGACGTGCTGGTCTACGACGCGAAGGTCCAGGAGGCGGCCGCCGCCCAGGCCGCCGCGCAGAACATGCCCCGCGCCCTCGCGACCCAGAAGGTGCGCGAGTACGCGACCGAGATCGTCCCGGCGTTCAACGCGTACTTCTACTTCCGCATCGGCTACTGGCTCGCGCGGCGCACCGCAGAGGCGCTCTACCGGGTGCGGATCGGCTACATCGACGATGCCGGCCTCGCGCGCGTGCCGCCGACCGCCACGGTGGTGTTCGTGATGAACCACCGCTCGAACATGGACTACGTGGTGGCGGCCTACCTCGCCGCGGATCGCGCGGCGCTCTCCTACGCGGTCGGCGAGTGGGCGCGCATCTGGCCGCTGCAGCAGCTGATCCGCGCGATGGGCGGCTACTTCGTGCGGCGCGGGTCAGGCGACGACCTCTACCGGCGCGTGCTCGAGCGCTACATCGCGATGGCGACCGAGAACGGCGTCACGCAGGCGGTGTACCCCGAGGGCCGCCTCACCCGCGACGGACGGATGGGCGAGCCGAGGCTCGGGGTGCTCGATTACATGCTGCGCGGATTCGACCCGCACGCCGACCGCGACGTCGTCTTCATCCCGCTCGGGATCAACTACGACCGGACTCTGGAGGACCGCACGCTGCTCCTCGCCCAGGAGCCGGGCGGCCCGCGGCCCGGCGCCCTCCGCGCCGCGTGGACGACGCTGCGCTTCGCGGGACAGCAGCTCGCGCTGATGGTGCGCAGCCGCTGGAAGCGCTTCGGCTACGCCTGCGTGAACGTCGGCACGCCAGTCTCCGTCCGCGAGTGGGCCGCCGCGCGCGACCTCGACTTCCGCCGGCTTTCGAAAGCGGACCGCTTCGCGCGCGTCGGCGAGCTGGGACACCGTCTGATGGACGAGATCGGACGGCTCGTCCCGGTGCTGCCGGTCCCGCTCGTCGCGACGGTGTTCGCGCGCGACTCGGGGCGGGCGCTCTCGGAGCTCGCGATCAAGGCCGAGGCCGAGCGGCTGATCGAGACGCTGGAAGCCGGCGGCGCGAAGCTCTACGTCCCGCGCGCCGACCGGGATTACGCCATCTCGGCCGGCCTGGAGATGCTGCGGCTCCGCCACGTCGTCGAAGAGGTGGACGGCTTGTATTCCGCGCGGCCGGAGGAGTCGCGCCTGATTGCGTACTACGCGAACTCGATCGCGCACCTCCTGGCCGAATCAGCCGTGCATCGTCAGGCCGCCTGAGACGCTGATCGTCTGCCCGGTGATGTAGGCGGCGTCCTCGCTCGCGAGAAACGCGACGATGCCGGGATAGTCGTCCGGCGTGCCGAGGCGCCGCATCGGGATCGCGCGCTTCAGCCCCTCCAGGATCTTCGCGCCGTCCGGGCCCTCGGTGAAGCTGCGCAGGATCGCGGTGTCGGTCGGGCCCGGGCACACGGCGTTCAGGCGGATGCCCTTGCCGACCAGCTCGCGCGCGAGGGTCTTGGTCAGCGCGATGACGCCGCCCTTGCATGCGGAGTACACCGCCTCCCCCGACGAGCCGACCCGGCCCGCGTCCGAGGCGATGTTGACCACGCAGCCGCGCCCGCGCTCGGCCATGCGCTGCAGCACGACGTGGTGCATGTTCAGCGGCCCGAACAGGTTGATCCGCACCACCTTCTTCCAGAACTCCGGGTCGCTGTCGATGAAGTTCACCGCGCGGTCCCAGCCGGCGTTGTTCACGAGGATCTCCACCGGCCCGCGCTGGTGTTCGAGCGTGCCGACCGCGCGCGCGACGGCCGCGTGGTCGCCGATGTCGACCAGCTCGACGTGCGAATGCCCGCCGCGTGCCTGGATCTGGCCGGCGCAATCGAGCGCGCCGGTCTCGTCCAGGTCGAAGATCCCGACGGTGCAGCCCTCCTCCGCGAGCCGCAGCGCGATCGCACGCCCGATCCCGTTCGCCGCGCCCGTCACGAGGGCCACCTTGCCTTTCAATCCACGCATCGCTCTCTCCTCAAGGCGCAATTCGTTGGACGAACCGAGCGATCGCATCCAGGGCCGCGTCGTGCTGGTCGCGGTGCAGCCGATGCCCGCACGCCTCGATCTTCACGAGCTCGCACGGCCCCGCGACGCGCGCCGCGATCGTCTCGACCTGCGCCATCGTGCCGTACTCGTCGTCGAGGCCCTGGACCGCGAGCACCGGGCAGCGGATGCGCGGCAGGTACGCCTCGATGTTCCAGCGCCGGAAATCGGGATGCAGCCAGATGTCGTTCCAGCCGTAGAAGGTCCGCCGCGCATCGGTGTGGTAGCGCGCGAGCTTGTTCGGCATGTCGGTCGTCTCGAACGCGACCTTCGCTTCCTCGATGCTCCGCACCGAGAGGTCCTCGACGAAAATGTGCGGCGCCAGCAAGACCAATCCGCGAACGGCGCCGTCGTGCGAACCGGCGTAGATCAGCGCGATCGACGCGCCGTCCGAGTGGCCGATCAGGATCGGATGCTCGATGCCGAGCTTGGAGAGCAGCGCCGGGAGCGTCTCCCGCGCCTCGCGGTGCATGTAGTCCACGGCGAACGGCGCTTCGAGCAGGTCGGAGCCGCCGTAGCCGTAGCGCGAATAGACGAGCGCCGGGCAGCCGATGACCTCCGCGACCCGGGCGGGAAACCCGCGCCACATCGCGATCGAGCCGAGGCCTTCGTGCAGGAACACGAGCGTCGGACGCGCCGGGTCGCCCTCGATCGTGCGAACCTCGATGCGCCGGCCGTGGATCTCGATATGCGAATGATCGTGACGATGCATGGAGGACGGCGTGCGACGGGTGGGGCGATTGTACCCATCGCTCGCGACCGAACGGGCCTCACAGCTTGAGCGGCTTCCAGTATCCGGTCAGCTCGAGATAGCCCCGCCCCGACGGCGCTGCTCGCCCGTCTTCGCCCGCACCGCGCCCTCCCAGTAGATCGTGCCGGTGCTCGCGCGCGAATCGAGCTCCTGGTCGTCCATCAGCGGCTCGAGATCGCAGGCTCGAGGTCGCCGGCCCGCACGCGCATCGCCACCGGATACTCGACCTGCGGTGCGCGGCGACTCCAGCGCCGCATCGGCTCGAAGCGGATCTCCTCCGGCGCGAAAGTCCGCACCCGGCCCGTCGGCACCGCGCAGCGCGCCGCCGGCCCAGAACGTGCCGCCGTCCTGTGCTGCGCATGCGAAACGCCATCAGCGCGCCGCCGTCGGCGAGGTTGAGCCCGACCCAGTCCCAGCCGACCGCTTCGGCGCGCCATCGCCTCGCTCGACCACTCGTGATCGAGCCAGGCGCGTCCCGACACGCGTTCCGTGCGTGCGGCCCCGCGCGACCGTGCCCTCGACCGCGAGCTGCGGCCGGCTGTAGTAGTAGCTCGCCTGGCGCGGGTCGCGGGCCCTTGCGGCTGAAGCCGCGCTCCCCCTGCAGCAGGATCGGCTGCGTCGCGCGCAACGCGAGGTCGAGCGCGAAGTCGCGCGCAGGAATGCGGGCCGCGTAGCCGTCCGGTGTCGCGCGCAGAGACCAGTCGTCGCACCCACACGTCGGTAACGTCCGCGCGTGCCTCGGCGAGGCCGAAGCCCGCGCGCGCGGCGCGCTGGTCGTGCAAGCAGCCGGCCGTCGCGCGGATCCGCGAGCGCCGCGTGCGCGAACAGCGAGCTGGCGCGGCGCGAAGCGCTCGGATTCGCCTCGCGCGATCCGCGGTCGATTGCGGAAGAACGTGATCTGGAAGCCGAGCGCCCGCCTGCCCTCGCCCGCGAGCCAGCCGGTGACGTACCACCACTCGGTGCGGAACGCCGGATGCGCGCCGTGATCGCGCGGGAACTCCATCGCATGGCCGGGGGCCACGGCCGGATACGCTTCCGCGGCCCGCGCCCGCGCCGCGAGCAGCGCAAGCGGGGTCAGCAGGAACGCTCTGCGCCGCACGTGTCCCGCCTCACCAGTCGTCCTTCACCGCGCGCACCGCGTCGTCCGTCATCGCCTGCCGCGCGCTGAAGAGCGCGGTCAGCGACGCCGCGGCCAGCATTGCCACGCCGAAGACCGCCAGCGGCACCCAGGGCACCGCGAGGTCCATGGTCCAGTGGAACGACTGGCGGTTGACGACGTGGATCAGCATCAGGCTGATCAGGAATCCCAGCGTCAGCCCCACCACGAGCCCGAGCGCGCTGACGAGCATCCCCTCGGCCGCCAGCATGGTGCCGATCTGGCGGCGCGTCATGCCGACGTGCCGCAGCATGCCGAACTCGCGCCGGCGTGCGAGCACCAGCGCGCCGAAGCTCGACGATAGACCGGTCAGCCCGATGACGAGAGCGACGAGTTCCAGCGCGTAGGTCACCGCGAAGGTCCGGTCGAACGCCTGCAGCGAGCGGCTCCGGATCTCGCCCGGGTCCGCGACGTCGAGGTTCTCGCCCCCCGGCACGGTGTGGCGCAGCGCGTCCTTGACCGTCCCGGCGTCGACCCCCGGCGCGAGCCACAGCGCCGCGTCGTTGGCGTTCCGGTCGCCGGTGAGTGCGACATACCGATCGCGCTCCATCACCACCGCACCCTGCTGAGCGGACGTAATCCCGCCAGACCCCGGCCACCGTGAACCGTTCGGCGCGCCCACCGATCGGGATCTCGACGACTTGCCCGAGCGCGAAGCCGTGGATGTCGGCCATCGCCTCGCTGACCCAGATCGGCGGCGGCGCGCCCGGTCCCGGCACGACGAACGCTCCGACGAGCGGCAGCAGGCGGCCCGGGTCGCCGGGATCGACGCTGCGCGCGAGCAACGAGGCCGGTGGTCGATCGCCCGCGAGCAGCACGTTCTGCGCACGCAGGAACTCGGCGCGCCGCACGCCCGGGACGCGCACGATGTTCGCCTGGTCGTCCGGCGTGAGAAAGCCCGTGTCGCCGGCGCCGGTCGTGCGCAGGTACATGTCCGCCGGAAGGACGTGGTCGAGCCACATCCCGAGCGAGGCGCGGAACGAGGCGACCATGATCGCCATCGAGACGAGCAGGCTGACCGCCGCGACGATCGTCGCCAGGCTGAGCATCGACTGGCCCGGCGCGCCGCGCAGCTGCGCGACGGCGAGCCGCAGCCCGGCCGCGCCCGGCATCCGCAGCAGCCCGAAGAACGCGACGGCCACGCGCGGCATGAGCATGATCGCGCCGATCAGCAGCAGGGCGATCGATACGTAGCCGAACAGCGGCAACCCGGCGACCGGCGGCAGTGCCGACCCCACCGCCCCGACCACGAGCACCGCGAGGCCCGGCCAGACCGGCGTCAACCGCTCGAACGCGCGCTGCTCGTCGCCCCCCTTGAGCGCTGCGGCCGGTGCGGCGCGTGCCGCTTCGAGCGCGGGAAAGAGGCTGCCCACGAGCGCCACGGCGATGCCGAGAGCGAAGAAGAGGCCGGCCGCCGCCGGATCGAGCGCGAGCGCAGGCCGCACTCCGCGAAAATACCCGGCGCCGAGATCGAGACCGGTGACGTGGACAATCGCCTGCGCGAGGGCATAGCCGGCAGCGAGGCCGAGGGTCGCGCCGAGCGCGCCGACCAGCAGCCCTTCGCCGAGCAGCGTCGCGACCAGCGCCCGCCGCGTCACGCCGAGCGTGCGCAGGAGCGCCAGCTGGGCGCGGCGCCGGACGATCGCGAGCGCCTGGGTGGAGAACACGAGCAGCCCGCCCGTGAACAGCGCCACCAGTGCGAGCACGTTCAGGTTCACCCGATAGGACCGCGAAATGCCGGCGCCGCGTTCGACACTTGCCTCGGGCCGCTCGATCCGAACGCCGGCGGGCACCTCGGCGGCGAGGCGCGAGCGCAGCGCGCCGACGTCGACCCCCGGTCGCACGCGCAGATCGATGCGGTTCAGCCGGCCGAGGCGTTCGAAGGCCGCCTGCACCCCGGCGATGTCGGCGAACGCCACGCGCCCCTGGCCGCCGCGCACGATGCCGGCGACGCGGAACGTCGTCTCGCCGAGCGCGACCTGGAGCCGCAGGCCATCGCCGGTCGCCACCCCCAGCCATTCGGCGGCCGCAGAGCTAAGGAAGATCGTGTCGGGCCGCAGCGTATCGAGGGAGTCGGCGGCGTCGGTCGCGACCAGCTCGGGCTGCACCAGCGCGGCGCGGAAAACGTCGAGCCCGAGCACCCGGAGGCTTTCGCGCCGGCCGATCACGCGCGCGTCGACCTCGACCACCGGGCTCGCGACCGCGACCTCGGGCGAACGGGCGATGCGCGCGTATTCGCGCTCGTCGAAGCCCGCGCGCGGGCCGACGATCTGGAGGTCGGCGGTGCCGGAGAGCGTCTGCACCGCCTGCGTGAACTCGTTGATCGCCGACTGGTTGACGAGCTGCACCGCGAAGCCGAGCGCGACGCCGAGCGCGATCGCCGCGAGCGAGAGGACGAAGCGCCCCTTGCTCTGCCAGAGCGGGCCGGCGAAGAGCGCCAGGGCGAGCGCGGTGCGCGTCACGGCTTCACGCCGGCCGCAGGCCCGAGGCGGTCAGGACGAGCACGCGGTCCGCGGTCCGCGCGGCGGCGTGCGAGTGCGTGACGAGAATGCCCGCGGCGTCGCCACGCTTCACCTCGCGCCGGAGGAGCGCGAGGACCTGCGTCGCGCTGTCGGGATCGAGGTTGCCGGTCGGCTCGTCGGCGAGCACGAGCCGCGGCGCGTGCACGAGCGCGCGCGCGATCGCCACGCGCTGCAGCTCGCCGCCAGACAGCTCGCGCGGCCGACTCGCCGCGCGGTCCGCGAGACCGACGGCCGCAAGCATCGCCGTCACGCGCGCGTCGGCTTCGGGCGCGGCGGCGCCCACGAGCAGGAGCGGCAGCGCGACGTTCTGCGCGACGGTCAGGTAGGGCAGGACATGAAACGCCTGGAAGACGAAGCCCATGCGGGTCCGGCGAACCCGGGTGAGCGCGTCGTCGTCGAGCGCGGTGAGCTCCGCCCCGTCGAGCGTGACCGAGCCGGCGTCGGGCCGGTCGAGCCCCGCGACGAGGTTGAGCAGCGTGGACTTGCCGATGCCGGACTCGCCCATGACCGCGACGTACTCGCCGGGCGCGAGATCGAGATCGATGCCGGCGAGGACGGTGCGGGAGCGCGGGCCCGAATAGGATTTCGCCAGACCGCGGATCGAAAGCACGCCCGGGAGGGTAACGGGCTGCACATCGCGTCGCAAGCGTCTGCCCGTTAGCAGTGCGACCTCGAACGCGCGTCGAGTGGGCAGCGAAGCGGGTTTACCCAGCGCGCCGATCGGGTGCTTGCGAGGCGCGCGGTCGAAAAAGAAAACGGCCGCAGGGCACGCCCTGCGGCCGCGACGATTCCGTCAAGCTTCGTTCGTACTGAGTTCTTTGCGTCAGCTGCGATGCGAACGAAGCCGTGCGTCCGGTCTTTGCTCAGCCACCCTTCTGCGAGCTGCTGGAAGAGGCGGAGCCGTGCGAGCCATCGGCCGACTTCATTTTCGCGCCGGGACAGGCCGACGCAGCGCTGCTCGCGAAGATGAATGCGATCACGGCAGCAATCCTCAAGTAGCGACTAGACACCGGATCACCTCCTTTCTGCAAAGACCGGCACATGCCGTGAGCGGAGGATAGCAGAGGCGATTGCGGCCGAAAATCCCCTGCGCGCGGTCCCGTTCGCGCCGGGCCGCGACTCGATTCGGGGGAGGAGGTGGAAACGGGCCGGCTAGACCGGCACGAGCTCGATCTCGGGGTCGATCGACTTCACCATGCTCTCGATCCCCGCCAGGGTCCCGGAGAGCGAGCTCGGGCAGCTCCCGCACGCGCCCTGGTAGTGGACTTTGAGGAGGTTGCCTTCGAGCCCGACGATGTAGAGGTCTCCGCCGTCGCCTTGCAGGTAGGGACGGACGTTCTGATCGATCAGGTCGGCGATCATCGCGAGCTTGCCGCGCTGCTCGTCGGTCAGGGTCTCGTCGTCGAGCCCGGGTGGCCGGCGCCGAAGGCCGCATAGGCCTGCGATTGCGCGTCGGCGGCGGGCGCCTCGCGGATCGGCACCGCGACTTTGCGCATCAGGTCGTCCCAATCCGCACCGCCGTCCTGCGTCACCGTGATCCAGTGGTCGACGTAGAAGACGTTCGTCACGTTCGGGATGTCGAACAGCGCCGCGGCCAGCTTGTCGGCCCCCGCCTGCTCGCGCGAGTCGTAGGAGCGCGACACCCCCACGTGAGCGGCTCCTTGAGCACGAACTTCATCGCGTTCGGGTTCGGCGTCGGCTCGATTTCGGCGATCTTGGGCATGGCGCTTATCGCGCGGCTTGCGCGACGGGATCCGCGTCGCCCTCGGTGGTCGTGCTCGCCTCCGCGTTCACGGCCGCGTGCAGGGTGTGCCACGGCAGGATCGCGCACTTCACCCGCGATGGCAGGTCCTTGACCCCGGCGAACACCGTGAGACGGCCGAGGTAACGAGAGCTCGTCGCGAAATCCTCCTGCCCGGTGGCCATGGCGCGGAAGTGCTCGACGAGGGTCTCCGCCTCGGCCACGCTCTTCCCCTTCACCGTGGTGGTCATCATCGATGCGGAGGCCTTGCAGATCGCGCAGGACTGACCCTCGAAGGCGATCGACTCGATCCGGCCGCCGCCCAGCTTGACCGCCAGCCAGATGTGGTCCCCGCACAGCGGGTTCAGGCCCTCCGAGCGGTGCGTCGCGTCCTCGAGCTTCCCGTAGTTCCGGGGCTTCTTGTTGTGGTCGAGGATGACCTCTTGATAGAGTTGTTTTGAATCCATATTGGGGGATCTACAAGGGGGCGTGCCCACTTGTTTCAACGGGTAGCTGCTTGGAATCCATCTTTCACCCAAACAGTTTCTGCACCTTGCGAATGGCCGCCACCAGCGCGTCGACCTCGTCGAAGGTGTTGTAAAACGCGAACGACGCGCGCGCGGTCGCCGGCACGCCGAAGCGCGCCATGACCGGCTGCGCGCAGTGGTGACCGGTGCGCACCGCGACGCCCTCGTGGTCGAGGATCGTGCCCACGTCGTGCGGGTGAACGTCGCCCACAGTGAAGGAGATCACCGCGGTCTTGTCGCGCGCGGTACCGATGATGCGCAAGCCGGGGATCGACGACACCGCCTCGGTTGCATACTCGAGCAGCGCGTGCTCGTGCGCCGCGATGCGATCGAGCCCCACCGCCGTCACGTAGTCGATCGCCGCGCCCAACCCGATCGCCTCCGCGATCGGCGGCGTGCCCGCCTCGAACTTGTGCGGAATCGTGTTGTACGTGGTCTTCTCGAAGGTCACCGACAGGATCATGTCCCCGCCGCCCTTGTAGGGCTGCATCTTCTCGAGCAGCCGCGCCTTGCCGTAGAGCGCCCCGATGCCGGTCGGGCCGAAGAGCTTGTGACCGGTGAAGGCGTAGAAATCGGCGTCGAGCTCCCGCACGTCGACTTTCATGTGCTGCACGGCCTGCGCGCCGTCGACGAGCACCGGCACGCCGTGGCCGTGCGCGGTGGCGATCATGTCCTTGACCGGGTTGACCGTCCCGAGCGCGTTCGAGACGTGCGTGATCGCAACGAACTTCGTGCGCGGGTTGAACAGCTTCCGGTATCCCTCGACGATCACCTCTCCCGCGTCGTTGACGGGCGCGACGCGCAGCCGCGCGCCCTTCTCCTCGCAAAGCATCTGCCACGGCACGATGTTCGCGTGGTGCTCCAGGTGCGTGAGGACGATCTCGTCGTCCGCGCCGATGAACTTGCGCCCGTAGCCCTGCATGACCAGGTTGATCGCGTCGGTCACGTTCGACGTGAAGACGATCTCGCGGTCCTCGGCGGCATTGAGGTAGCGCTGCACCTTGCGCCGCGCCTCCTCGTAGGCCTCGGTCGCGGTCTGCGAGAGGGTATGCACGCCGCGATGGATGTTCGCGTGCTCCCACTGACGGTAGCGGACCAACCGGTCGATGACCTGCCGGGGCATCTGGCTCGAGGCGCCGTTGTCGAGGTAGACGAGCGGCTTGCCGTGCGGCCGGACGTTGCCGAGGATCGGGAAGTCGGCGCGCAGGCGCTCGACGTCGAGCGGCGTGGCCGGACGCGCGGCGGGGCGCTGGAGAGGGTTGGCGCTCATGCGATGGGCTCGAGCTCGGCCTGGGTCTGCTCCAGCACCGCCCTGCGCAGACTCGCGGCGACCGACGCGATCGGGATTCGGTCCACGATCTCGGCTGCAAAGCCGTAGGTGAGCAGATTGCGGGCTGCGGTCTCGCTCAGCCCGCGGGTGCGCAGGTAGAACAGTTCGTCCGCCTCGAGCTGGCCGATCGCGGCGCCGTGCGCGCACTTCACGTCGTCGGCGAAGATCTCGAGCTGCGGCTTCGTGTCGATGTGTGCGCGCCGCGACAGCAGCAGGTTCCGGCTCTGCTGCGCCGAGTTGGTGAGCTGCGCGCCCTCGCGCACGAGGATGCGGCCGTTGAACACCGCATGGGCCTGGCCGCCCACGACGCACTTGTGCAGCTGCCGGCTCGTCCCGTGCGGCCGCGCATGGTCGACGAAGCTGTGCGTGTCGGCGAGCTGGCGCTCGTGGATCAGGGCCAGACCGTCGAGCGCGATGGTGGCGCCCTCGCCCGCCTGGACGACGTTCAGGTTGTGGCGCGAGATCCGCGCGCCGAGCGCGACGGACACCGACGAGTAGGCTGCGTCCCGCTCCACGCGCACGGCGGTGGTCGCGACGTGGAACCCCGCCGCCGCCTCGCGCTGCACCCGCACGTGGCGCACGCGGGCGGCTGGACCGATGGCGACCTCGGTCACCCCGTTCACGCAGTAGGCGCCGGCCGCGAGGCCAGCGTACTCCTCGAGCACCGTGACGTCGCTTCCGTCCTCCGCGACGATCAACACCCGCGGATGCGTCGCCGCCTCCGATTGGGTACTGAGGAACAGGACCTGGACGGGGCCGTCGGCCGCGGCGCCTCGGCGCGCGCGCACGATTGCGCCGTCGGCGAGACCGGCGGTGTTGATGGCGCGAAATGCGTCGTCGCGGTGATCGGCGAGCTGCGCGAGCCGACCGCGCAGGAATCCGTCATCGAGGGCAAGCGCGGTTGCCAGATCGTGGACCTCGATGCCCGTCTTCGCCCGGGTGCTGGACAGCCCCGGCGCGAACCGGCCGTCGACGAATACGAGCCGCGCCGACACCTCGGGCACGGCGAAGGGCTCGATCGTGGCCAGCGTCGGGAAAGCCCCCCCACCGGTCGGCCGGAACGCGAGCTTGTACAGCGCAGAGAGGTCGGTGAACCGCCAGTCCTCGTCGCGCGTCGTCGGGAGCGTCAGCGCATTGGCGCGGTCGAGGGCCTCGCCACGCAGCGCATTCAGCCAAGCAAGCGGCCCGGCCGGCGCCGCCGAATGCCCGGCCAGCAGGCTTTCGAGGAAAGCCGTCGTCGCGCTCGTGCTCATCGGGTTACGCGGCCTGCTTGTCGAGCCAGTCGTAGCCGCGGCTCTCGAGTTCGACGGCGAGCGCTTTGTCGCCGGTCTTGACGATGCGGCCGCCGTCCATCACGTGCACATAGTCCGGCACGGTGTAGTTCAGCAGACGCTGGTAGTGGGTGACGAGCACGACAGCGTTGTCGGCGGTAAGCAGCTTGTTCACCCCGCCCGCGACGATGCGCAGCGCGTCGATGTCCAGCCCCGAGTCGGTCTCGTCGAGGAACGCAAGCCGCGGCTCGAGGAGCGCCATCTGCAGGATTTCGTTCCGCTTCTTCTCGCCGCCCGAGAAGCCTTCGTTCACGCTGCGGTCGAGGAACGCCGGATCCATCTCCAGCAGCTTCATCCGCTCGCGCACGAAGTCGTCGAACTCGAGCGGGTCGAGCTCGTCCTTGCCCCGCGCGCCCTGCACGGTGTTGTACGCGAGGCGCAGGAACTGGCTGTTCGCCACGCCGGGCACTTCCACCGGGTACTGGAAACCGAGGAAGAGGCCCGCGCGGGCGCGCTCCTCCGCGACCATTCCGAAGAGATCCTCGCCGTCGAAGCTCGCCGTGCCACCGGTGACTTCGTAGGCGGGGTGGCCGGCCAGCGCCTTGGCGAACGTGCTCTTCCCCGACCCGTTCGGGCCCATGATTGCGTGCACCTCGCCGGCGCGGACGGTCAGGCTGATGCCCTTCAGGATCTCGACCCCCGCGACCTTCGCGGTGAGGTTGCGGACCTCGAGCAGCGTGCGCGCGTCTGGTTTGATCATCCCACGCTTCCCTCGAGCTTCAGGCCGAGCAGGCGCCCGGCCTCGACCGCGAACTCCATCGGCAGCTGCGTGAAGACGTCCTTCACGAAGCCGTTGATGATCATCGACACGGCCTGCTCCATGTCGACGCCGCGGCTCTGGAAGTAGAACAGCTGGTCCTCGCCGATCTTCGAGGTCGAGGCCTCGTGCTCGACCTTCGCGGTGTTGTTCTGCACCCGGATGTACGGGAAGGTGTTCGCCCCGCACTTGTCGCCGATCAGCATCGAGTCGCACTGCGAGTAGTTGCGCGCGCCGTCCGCCTTCGGTCCGATCTGCACCAGCCCGCGGTACGAGTTGTTCGACCGGCCGGCGGAGATGCCCTTCGAGATGATCCGGCTGCGGGTGTTCTTCCCGAGGTGGATCATCTTCGTGCCGGTGTCCGCCTGCTGCAGGTGGTTGGTGAGCGCCACCGAGTAGAACTCGCCCGTCGAGTGGTCGCCCTGGAGCACGCACGACGGATACTTCCAGGTGATCGCCGAGCCGGTCTCGACCTGCGTCCAGCTGATCTTCGAGTTGACGCCCTTGCAGAGGCCGCGCTTGGTGACGAAGTTGTAGATGCCGCCCTTGCCGTTCTCGTCGCCGGCATACCAGTTCTGCACCGTCGAGTACTTGATCTCGGCGCGGTCGAGCGCGACGAGCTCGACGACCGCGGCGTGCAGCTGGTTGGTGTCGAACTGCGGCGCGGTGCAGCCCTCGAGGTAGGACACGTACGCGCCCTCCTCGGCCACGATCAGCGTGCGCTCGAACTGCCCCGACGACTCGGTGTTGATGCGAAAGTACGTCGACAGCTCCATCGGGCACGTCACGCCCTTCGGGATGTAGCAGAACGACCCGTCGGTAAAGACCGCCGAGTTGAGCGCGGCATAGAAGTTGTCGCCCGTCGGCACCACCGTCCCGAGGTATTTCTTCACCAGCTCGGGATGGTCGCGCACCGCCTCGGACATCGAGCAGAAGATCACGCCGACGTCGGCGAGCTTCTTCTTGTAGGTCGTGGTGACCGAGACCGAGTCGAAGATCACGTCGACCGCGACCCCGGCGAGCGCCTTCTGCTCGTGCATCGGCACGCCGAGCTTCTCGAACGTGCGCAGGAGCTCCGGGTCGACCTCGTCCATCGACGCGAGCTTCTTCTTCGCCTTGGGCGCCGAGTAGTAGCTGATGTCCTGGAAGTCGATCTTCGGATACGTGACGTTCGGCCACCTCGGCTCGGTCATCGTGAGCCAGTGGCGGTAGGCCTTCAGCCGGAATTCGAGCAGCCACTCCGGCTCGCCCTTCTTGTGCGAGATGAGGCGGATGGTGTCCTCGGACAGCCCCTTCGGCGCGGTCTCCGACTCGATGTCGGTGACGAAGCCGTGCGGGTACGGCTGGTCGATCAGGTTCTGGAGGACAGCGCTCATCGTCTAGACATTGAAGCTTTCGCCGCACCCGCACGTGGACTTCACGTTGGGGTTCTTCACCGTGAACATCTGCTTGAAGCCTTCGCGGATGTAGTCGAGCTCGGAGCCGTCGATGACCGCCAGCGCCTCGGGCGTGACGACGAGCTTCGCGTCGTGCCCCTCGAAGAGGTGCTCGCCCGGCCCGACTTCCTTGGCCATGTCGAAGGTGTACGCGAGCCCCGAACAGCCGACGCTCTTGATGCCCAGGCGCAGCCCGATGCCGCCGAACCTGGCGACCGAGGTCTGGATCTGCTTCGCCGCGCTTTCGGTAAGAGTGATTGCCACTGCGACGCTCCGTGTTACGCCGCGACCGCCCCGGGCTCTGCCGGCGTCGGGCGCTTGTCGCGCATGTCGAGGATCTGCACCGGACCGGTCTGACCGGCGCGGCGCTCTTTCTGCTTGGCGACGAGGGTCGCGAGCCTGACCGAGCTCAGGTACTCGAAGATGTGCTCGTTCAGCCCCGCCCACAGGTCGTGAGTGATGCACTTCTGGTCGTCGTGGCAGTTCTCCTTGCCGCCGCACGAGGTGGCGTCGATCGGCTCGTCGACCGCGCGGATGATGTCCGCGACCGACACGTCCTCGAGGTTCTTGGCGAGGAGATAGCCGCCACCGGGCCCGCGCACGCTGCTCACGAGCTCGTTCCGGCGCAGCTTGCCGAACAGCTGCTCGAGATAAGAGAGCGAGATGCCCTGCCGCTCGCTGATGCCGGCGAGCGAGACCGGCCCGCCCTTCTGGGACATGGCGAGATCGAGAATTGCCGTGACAGCAAAACGGCCTTTAGTCGTGAGACGCATTGACTGCCTCCAGTCCTGGTCCAAGGGTTGAGCGCCCGTCAATAGCCGACGCTTTTGCTCAAGTTTACCGATTCCTGAGCGTTTTGGTCAACCTTTGAGCGCAAAAGTTCCCTCCCTCATCGCAGCGACCATCGGAGGCCGCGGGTACGAACCGTTACCCGCGGGACCCTTCCAATGCGCGGAGCTTGAACCGCTGGATCTTTCCGGTGGCCGTCTTCGGCAACTCGGCTACGAACTCGACCCAGCGGGGATACTTGTAGGGCGCGAGTCGGTCCTTCACGTGCTGCTTCAGCGCCTCCGCGAGCGCCGGCGTCGCCGGTACGCCCTGCTTCGTCACCACGTAAGCCTTTGGTTTGATGAGCTGCTGGTCGTCGGGGACCCCGATTACCGCCACCTCGAAAACATCGGGATGCGTCAATAGGGCGGCCTCGACCTCGAACGGCGAGACGTATATCCCGCCCACCTTGAGCATGTCGTCCGACCGCCCGCCGTAGGTGTAATAGCCGTCCTTGTCGAGGGTGTATTTGTCGCCCGTGCGCGTCCACTCGCCCATGAATGTCGAGCGGGTGCGCTCGCGGTTGTTCCAGTATCCCGTCGCCGCGCTCGGCCCAGAAACGAGTAGATCGCCGACCTCGTTCAGCGCGGCGTCCGCACCGCTCTCGTTCACGATGCGCAGCTTGTAACCGGGGACCGCCTTGCCGCTCGTACCGTAGCGGACCTCTCCGGGCCGGTTCGAGAGAAAGATATGCAGCAACTCGGTCGAGCCGATTCCATCGAGGATCTCGACGCCGAAGTGCTCCGTCCAGCGCCGCCCGATGTCGGCGGGAAGCGCTTCGCCCGCCGACGTGCAGACGCGCAGGTTCAGCTCCGTCCGCTGGGGCAGGTCCGGCGCCGCGAGAAGCGCCGCGTAGAGCGTCGGGACGCCGTAGAAGATCGTCGGCTGATGCTCCTTCAGCCGCTTGAAGACCGCTGCCGGCGTCGGCCGCTCCGGCATCAACACCGTCGTGGCTCCGACCGCGAGTGGAAAGCTGAGACCGTTGCCGAGCCCGTAAGCGAAGAAGAGCTTGGCCGCCGAAAAGACGAGATCGCTCTCGCGGATGCCGAGCACCGGTCGCGCATACAGCTCGGCCGTGTAGATCATGCTCGACTGGATGTGTACGGTCCCCTTGGGCGTACCGGTCGAGCCCGAGGAGTAGAGCCAGAAGCACGGGTCGTCGCAGCTCGTCGGCGCCGCCGCGAACGACGCGCCGGCCTTGCCGAGCAGGTCCGGCAGTCGCAGGCGCCCCTGCGCGTTCGCCCCCGACACGATCACGTGCCTGACGTGCGGGCAATGCGCGAGGATCGGCGCGAATTGCGGCCACAGCGCCTCCGAGACGACGAGCGCCTTCGCGCGGCTGTCGTTAAGCATGAACTCGTAATCGGCCGCAGTGAGGAGCGTGTTGACGGCGATCGGCACGATGCCGGCCTTGATCGCGCCGAGAAACACCGCCGGCCAGTCGATCGTGTCGAGATGGCAGAGCATCATGCGGTCCTCGAACCCGAGGCCGAGCCCGGCGAGCGCATTCGCCGCGCGGTTCACGCGCTCGGCGAGGTCCGCGTAGGTGTAGCGCCCCGCGTCGTCGATGTATGCGAGCTTTGCGCTGCGGCCCGCCGCGAGGTTGCGCTCGATCAGGTCGTGCGCGGCGTTGTAGCGCCGCGGAATCTCGATCGCTGGCGGGCTGACGCTGTGATCGATCTTGCTGAGTCCGGCCATGTGCCCTCCTCCAGATGTTGCGCCGGCGTCAGCCGGTCCGGGTCCATTCGATCCTGCCCTCGGGCAGCAGGTAGAGCACGAGCGCGCGCCCGTCGGTCACCGTCGGACGGTGGCCGGATCCCGGCCCGTAGACGAGCCAGCCCGCGCCGCGCCCGTCGAACCTCGCTTGCGGATCCACCGGCAGGACCAAGTCGATCTCGCCGGTCGGATGATTGTGATGGTTGCCGACGAGCGTCGTGATGTCCACCACGTCGACGCTGAATCGGGCAAGCGCCTCGTCGGGCGCGAAGACGCGCCCGAACTTCCGATTGCCGCCGCCCTCGGTGCACAGGAGGCCGGCGGCAATGCCGTTATGGCACGCGCGCTCGATGGCGCGGACGATCTCGCCGCCTGCCGGAAACGCGCGGTTCAGCTCGGCTTCGAGCGCCGCGTCGAGCGGCCGGCCCGCGATGTGCCGAGTGACCTGCTCGATCAGCATGCGGAGTGGCGCGATCACGGTTCGCGGCGCGCCTCAGGCATCGGTGCTCGCCTGCTCGCGCGCGAGGTCGGCCCACGGCCCGACCCATTCGCTCGCCACCTCCTCGGCGAGCACGCCGCTCGAGGCGTCGTGGAACAGGATCTCCCCGACGCGCCGGGCGCCGAGCTCGGCGAGGATGGCGTCGAAGCGCCGCCCGCCGTTGCAGAACGTGTCCTTGTAGGTGCGGTCGCCGAGCGCGACGACGCCGTAGCGGATGCCGGACAGATCCGGGCGCCGGTTGTGCAGCGATGCGTAGAGGGCCTTGGCGTTGTCCGGGACGTCGCCTTGGCCGTAGGTCGAGGTGCAGACGAGGAACAGCCCGCCGCGATCGAACACCGCGGCATCGAGGCCATCCATCAGCTTGGTCGTCACGCGCGTGTCGTCGTCGTCCAGGACGAGCTCCAGCTCCTGCGCCACGAGTTGTGCGTTCCCGGTCATCGTCCCGACGAGGATCGTGAGGTCGAGGGGCATTCACGGTTCCTGGTTGCAGCTATCTCGCACGGACAGCTTGCGTTTTCCTTGATGTGCATTATAATGCAGCTCACCGCACCTGCAAGCATTATATTTCATCGCAGTGCAGCAAGCGTCGCGACCGCTGGCGACCAGCGGAACCAGGAGAGCACACCGCATGGGCGCCCACGAGGCCGGCCGCAAGCTGTCGCGCAAGGACGACACCACGGTCGTCGAGCTGGACGCCGCGTTCCTGCAGCGCCTAGGCGACCGGGTGCGCGAGGCCCGTGCCCGGCGCGGCATGACCCGCAAACTCCTCGCTCGCGACTCCGGCGTCTCGGAGCGCTACCTCGCCCAGCTCGAGTCGGGGCGCGGCAACGTCTCGGTACTGCTCCTGCGCCAGATCGCGCACGCGCTGAACCTGCCGGTCAACGACCTGGTCCGCGAGGAAAACGGCCAGTCGGTCGAGCTCACGCTGATCGAGCAGTTTCTCAAGCGCCTGCCCGCGGCCAAGCTCCCGGATGTCCGCCAGCGGCTGATGCGCGAGTTCGGCGCGAAGTACGGCAACCGCGAGAATCGCATCGCGCTCGTCGGGCTGCGCGGCGCCGGCAAGTCCACCCTGGGCGGCGGGCTCGCGCGGCGCCTCGGCGTGCCATTCGTCGAGCTCGACCACGAAATCGAGGCCGAGGCCGGCACCAGCCTGCACGAGATCTTCCTGCTGCACGGCCAGGCGGGCTACCGCCGCTACGAGCGCGGCGCGCTCGAGCGCGTGCTCGAGAGCAACGAGCGCTGCGTGATCGCCACCGGCGGGAGCCTCGTGTCGGAGCCGGGGACCTATGACCTGCTGCTCTCGACCTGCCACACCGTCTGGCTGAAGGCGGCCCCGGAGGAGCACATGGCGCGCGTTGTCGCGCAAGGCGACTACCGGCCGATGGCCGGCAATCGCGAAGCCATGGACGACCTGCGTCGCATCCTCGCCGGCCGCGAGAAGCTCTACGGCCAGGCCGACGTCACGATCAATACCGCCGACCGCAGCGCCGAAGCGAGCCTCGACGAGCTCGCGCGCGCGGTCGCCCGCAAGCACACGCCCACCAGGAGAAATCATGAGCGCCGTCCCGCAATCCGCCGACGCGTCGCGCACGCCGGTCACCTACGACCGTCATCCCGAGACCTATGTGCACTGGCAGTTGAAATGCGATGGCAACGTCGCGACGCTCGCGATGAACGTCAACGAGGAGAAGGGCCTCAAGCCGGGCTACGAGCTGAAGCTCAACTCCTACGACCTCGGCGTCGACATCGAGCTCTACGACGCGCTCAACCGCATCCGCTTCGAGCATCCGGAGGTCAAAGTCGTCGTGGTCACGAGCGCGCGCGAGCGCATGTTCTGCTCGGGCGCCAACATCTACATGCTCGGCCTGTCCACGCACGGATGGAAGGTGAACTTCTGCAAGTTCACCAACGAGACGCGCAACGGCATCGAGGACTCGAGCCGCGACGGGCTGAAGTTCCTCGCCGCGGTGAACGGCACCGTCGCCGGCGGCGGCTACGAGCTCGCGCTCGCCTGCGACGAGATCCTGATGATCGACGACCGCTCCTCCAGCGGTCAGCCTGCCCGAGGTGCCGCTGCTCGGCGTGCTGCCCGGCACCGGCGGCCTCACCCGCGTCACCGACAAGCGCAAGGTGCGGCGCGACCTGGCCGACGTCTTCTGCACCACCAGCGAAGGCGTGCGCGCCGACCGCGCCAAGCAGTGGAAGCTGGTCGACCACATCGCCAAGCCGCAGGCCTTCGCGCAGGCCGTCAAGGAGCGCATCGCAGCGCTGATGGCGCAGAGCGCGCGCCCCGGCAGCCGGCAAGGGCATCACGCTCACGCCGCTCAAGCGCACCATCGACGATGCCGGCTACCACTACGAGCACGTCGATGTCGACGATCGACCGCAAGGCGCGCACCGCCACGATCACCGTCTCGCGCGCCGAAGGGCGCGCAGCCGACCGACGTCGACGGGCATCCTCGCCGCCGGCGCGGCTGGTGGCCGCTCGCGATGGCGCGCGAGCTCGACGACGCGATCCTGATGCTGCGCACCAACGAACTCGAGGTCGGCACCTGGCAGCTGAAGACCCGCGGCGACATCGACGCGGTGCTCGCGGTCGACGCGACCCTGCAAGGCACCGCGACGACTGGTTCGTGCGCGAGACGCTCGGCTTGCTGCGGCGCACGCTGGCGCGCCTGGACGTGACCTCGCGCACGCTGTTCGCCATCGTCGATCAGGGCTCGTGCTTCGCCGGAACGCTCGCTGGAGCTCGCGCTCGCCGCCGACCGCAGCTACATGCTGCAGCTGCCCGACGCGCGAGGCCGGCGCGCCGCGCATCGTGCTGTCGGAGCTGAACTTCGGCACCTACCCGATGGTGAACCGCCTGACCCGCATGCTCACGCGCTTCTGCGAGGAGGCGAAGCCGGTCGAGGTCGCGCGCGGCCGCATCGGCGCAGAAGCTCGGCGCCGAAGTCGCGCGCGAGCTCGGGCTGGTCACCTTCACGCCGGACGACCTCGACTGGGACGAGGAAGTGCGCATCGCGATCGAGGAGCGCGCGAGCCTGTCGCCCGACGCGCTCACCGGCCTGGAGGCGAGCCTGCGCTTCACCGGCGCGAGAAACCATGGAGACGCGCATCTTCGCGCGGCTCACGGCCTGGCAGAACTGGATCTTCAACCGCCCCAACGCGGTCGGCGAGCAAGGCGCGCTGAAAGTCTTCGGCACCGGCAGCAAGGCGAAATTCAACTGGGAACGGGTTTAAGCAAATCGATGTCATCAACTACGGCGAACAGATTCCCAACAACGTCGACCTCGCCAGCAACAAGACGCTGCAGCGCGCGCTCGAGCACTGGCAGCCGGCGCTTCCTCGACTGGTGGAAGGAGATGGGGCCGGACGAGTCGGCCGCGCTCGACGTCTATCTGCGCACCGCGATCAGCGTCGAGCCCGAGGGCTGGGCGCACTTCGACTACGTGCGCATGCCCGACTACCGCTGGGGCATCTTCCTCGCGC
Source organism: uncultured beta proteobacterium (assembly GCA_963747775.1). Taxonomy (GTDB): domain Bacteria; phylum Pseudomonadota; class Gammaproteobacteria; order Burkholderiales; family SG8-39; genus JAGVSZ01. The sequence continues at coordinate 379,461 of CAVVGT010000003.1, read as the reverse complement.
CCGCCGGAGCCGGACCGCAAGATCAACTTCGGCGCGCACAAGGGCGAGCCGGCGTGGCAGGAAGTCCCGGGCGAATACCGCTCGACGCTGCGCCGCATCATCGTCACCCAGGGCGACACCGAGCCGGCGTCGGTGGAGCAGCAGCGCCATCTCGGCCTCACCTGCCCCTCGCTCTACGACCTGCGCAACCTCTTCCAGGTCAACGTCGAGGAAGGCCGCCACCTGTGGGCGATGGTCTACCTGCTGCACGCCTACTTCGGCCGCGACGGCCGCGAGGAAGCCGAAGCGCTGCTCGAGCGCCGCTCCGGCGACGCCGACAACCCGCGCATCCTCACCGCATTCAACGAGAAGACGCCGGACTGGCTTTCGTTCTTCATGTTCACCTTCATCACCGACCGCGACGGCAAGTTCCAGCTCGCCGCGCTCGCCGAGTCGGGCTTCGACCCGCTGTCGCGCACCTGCCGCTTCATGCTGACCGAGGAGGCGCACCACCTGTTCGTCGGCGAATCGGGCATCGCCCGCATCATCCAGCGCACCTGCGACGTGATGAACCAGCACAAGACCGACGACCCGGCCAAGCTGCGCGGCCTCGGCGTGATCGACCTGCCGACGATCCAGAGCTATCTCAACTTCCACTTCAGCGTCACCAGCGACCTCTACGGCGTCGGAGATCTCGTCGAACGCCGCGTCGTTCTACACCAACGGGCTCAAGGGCCGGTTCGAGGAAACGAAGCTCGCCGACGACCACAAGCTCGCACGGCGCCGAGTACCCGGTGATGGAGGTGGTCGGCGACGGCATCGTGACCAAGCACGCTGCCGGCGCTCACGCGCGCTCAACGAGCGCCTGCGCGACGACTGGGTGAAGGACGTCGACGCCGGCTATCGAGCGCTGGAACAAGATCCCGGAGAAGGCGGCGATCCCGTTCCGCTTCAAGCTCCCGCACAAGGGCTTCCACCGCCGCATCGGCCTCTTCGCCGAGCACCACATCAGCCCCGACGGGCAGCGTGATCTCGGAGGCCGACTGGACGCACCAGCACCGCAACTGGCTGCCGACGTCGACGAGGACCACGCCTACGTGCAGCTCGCTCATGGGCCGCGTGACCGAGCCCGGCAAGTTCGCCAACTGGATCGCCCCGCCGCTGCGCGGGATCAACAACCAGCCGGTGAATTTCGAGTACGTGCGGTTCGGTTGAGGGAAGTGACCCCTGCATCATGAACGCTCCCGCAGAGCTGGTCCGCCAGCACCTCATCGATCCGATCGCGCTGGAACAAGGGGGCACGCCCCCTTGTTGATCCCCCAAGTCTGCTCGAGGTGCTGCCATGAACGCTCCCGCCGAACTCGTGCGCCAGCACCTCATCGACCCGGAGATCTGCATCCGGTGCAACACCTGCGAGGAGACCTGCCCGGTCAAGGCGATCACGCACGACTCGCGCAACTACGTGGTCAACTTCGACGTGTGCGAGAGCTGCAAGGCCTGCATGTCGCCCTGCCCCACCGGCGCGATCGACAGCTGGCGCCAGATTGCCAAGACGCAGCCGTACTCGCTCGAGCAGCAGCTTTCGTGGGACTCGCTGCCGCCGGAGACCGAGCCCGAGGCCGGCGGGCGAAGCGAGATTCCCGACGAAGTCGCGCGCATCACCGACGATCGCGACCGCGGGCCAGGGCGGCGCCGGCCTCGCCGCCGTGGTCCGCGGCGCATCCGTACGTCGGCCTGTACACGCTCGCCCGGCCGGCGATCGCGACCGTCACCGGCAACTACCGCCTCACCGCCGACGGACGCCTCGAGCGAGATCCACCACATCGTGCTCGACTTCGGCAAGACCGCGTTCCCGGTGCTCGAGGGGCAGTCGCTCGGGCATCGTTCCGCCCGGGCTCGACGCAAACGGCAAGCCGCACCACGTGCGGCTCTACTCGATCGCCAGCCCGCGCAACGGCGAGCGTCCCGGCTACAACAACGTCTCGCTCACGGTGAAGCGCGTGACGCGCGACCGCGACGGCAAGCCGGTGCGCGGGCGTCGCCTCGAACTTCCTGTGCGACCTCAAGAAGGGCGACAAGGTCAACGTCGTCGGGCCCTACGGCACGAGCTTCCTGATGCCCAACCATCCCGGATCCTCGATCATGATGATCTGCACCGGCACCGGCTCGGCGCCGATGCGCGCGATGACCGAGCGCCGGCGACGCCGCATCGCGCTCAAGGAAGGCGGCGAGCTGGTGCTGTTCTTCGGCGCGCGCGCGCCGGGGGAACTGCCCTACTTCGGGCCGCTGATGAAGCTGCCGAAGGAGTTCATCGACATGAACCTGGCCTTCTCGCGCGTGCCGGGGCAGCCCAAGCAGTACGTGCAGGACCTGATCCGCGCGCGCGCGCGACAAGGTCGCGGCGATGCTCAAGGACGAGAACTGCTACATCTACATCTGCGGCCTGAAGGGCATGGAAGCCGGCGTCAACGAGGCGTTCGCCGACGTCTGCCGCAGCACGGCATGGACTGGGCACAGCTCCTGCCGGAGCTGAAGGCCAGGCGAGCCGCTACCACGTCGAGACGTACTGAACAACCAATTCACACCGACAGCCCGGGGCGAGGATGAGCATCAACTACTAGCGAGCGGATCCCGAACAACGTCAACCTGGCGCAACGACCGCACGCTGCAGCGCGCGCTCGAGCACTGGCAGCCGCGCTTCCTCGACTGGTGGCGCGAGATGGGCCCGCACGACTTCGCCGCAGCCGACGTCTACCTGCGCACCGCGATCGGCGTCGACGCGCAGGGCTGGGCGCAGCTACGGCTGCGTGAGGATGCCCGACTACCGCTGGGGGATCTTCCTCGCCGACGCGGTGCCCGACCGCACGGTCGGCTTCGGCGACGCCTACGGCCAGCCGGTGTGGCAGCAGGTGCCGGGCGAGTTCCGCTCCCAGTTCCGCCGCCTGATCGTCACGCAGGGCGACACCGAACCCGCGTCCGTCGAGCAGCAGCACCTGCTCGGCCACACCTGCCCGTCGCTCTACGACCTGCGCAATCTGTTCCAGGTGAACGTCGAGGAAGGCCGCCACCTGTGGGCGATGGTGTACCTGCTTCACGCCTACTTCGGCCGCGACGGCCGCGAGGAGGCCGAGGAACTGCTCGCGCGCCACTCCGGCGACGCCGACAAGCCGCGCATCCTCGGCACCTTCAACGAGCCGATCTCCGACTGGCTGTCGTTCTTCTGCTTCACCTACTTCACCGACCGCGACGGCAAGTTCCAGCTGAAGAGCCTCGCCGAGTCGAGCTTCGACCCGCTCGCGCGCACCTGCCGGTTCATGCTGACCGAGGAGGCGCACCACATGTTCGTCGGCGAGACCGGCATCGGCCGCGTGGTGAAGCGCACGCTCGAAGTGATGAAGGAACTCGGCACCGACGACCCGGAGGCGATCCGCCGCCACGGCGCGGTCGACCTGCCGCTGCTGCAGCGCTATCTCAACTTCTGGTTCTCGTCCTCGCTCGACCTGTTCGGCTCCGAGGTGTCCTCGAACGCCGCGACGATCGTTCGCGAACGGCATCAAGGGCCGGCCGGACGAGTCGCAGTACGCGGACCACGTCTGCGCCGACGCGACCTTCGAGCTCGAGACGCCCGGAGGCGACCGTGAAGCAGGAGTCGGTGGTCCATGCGCAACGCCATGAACGAAGTGACGCGCGCGCGCCTACGTGAAGGACTGCGAGATCGGCCTGAAGCGCTGGAACATGGCAGATCAAGCGCGCCGGGCCATGCGCTTCGAACTGAAGCTGCCGTCGACGCGCTTCCGGCGCTCGATCGGCGCCTGGGCCGGCGTGCCGACCGATCCGGAAGGCCGCATCATCAGCGCGGAGGAATTCGACGCGTCGCCTGCCCGGACTGGCTGCCCTCGAGCGCGCGACCGCGCGCACGTGACGAGCCTGATGCAGCGCGTCGTCGAGCCCGGCAAGATGGCCGGCTGGATTGCGCCGCCCGACCGCGGGATCAACAACCTGCCGGTCGAGTACGAGTACGTCCGGCTCGGCTGACGCTGCCGGAATCCGGTCAGGTGTCGGTGCGTCCACGCCGCCGCGTGGTCCGGTGCGCGGAATAGTTGGCGTTCCATTCTAGCCCGGTCAACGCCGGCGCCTGGCACGCGTTCTGCTCGTAACGCACATCAAAGCCGCCCCTGAGCGGCCGTGCGAAAACGAGCGCCCCATGCCTGCCATCCCGATTTCTTCGTTCACCCGCGCCCTGGTCGCGCTCGCGGCCGCGTGCGCTTTCGCGACCGCCGCAACCGCCGCGACGCCACCGTCGCCGGGAGCCGATGCGCGCCTCACTTCCACCGCGCGGCTGCTCGCCGGCGCCGAGACCGACTTTGCGCTGCATGAGCGCATTGCCGCGCTCGAGGCATGGCAGGCGCACCGGGCCGCGCTCGCGCCGAAATGGGAGCGCCTGCAGCGCGAGCGGTTGAGCGTGATCGAGACCTGGCGCAACCAGGTCCTCGGCGGTGACCTCGCGAACTGCCGCACGATGCTCTACCCGTTCAGCGGGCCCGATTTCCTGAACGCGTATCTGCTCTTCCCCCGCTGCGACACGTACGTCATGTTCGGGCTCGAGGCGCCCGGTACGGTGCCGGTCTTCGAAAGCCTGAGCGCCGACGAAGCCGGGCTGCTCCTGAAGGACATGCGCGTCGCGCTCACCGATTTCCTCGAGCGCAACTACTTCATCACCAGCCGGATGGCGAAGCAGCTCCACACGCCGCGCCTGAAGGGCGTGCTGCCGCTGATGCTCGCCTCGATGGGTCTGCTCGACGTCCGCGTCATATCGGTCGAACCGTTCGATCTCGGGCCGGGGTCGGAGGCCGCGCGCCGCGTCGGTCGCCGCGCGCAAGGGGTGAAGGTCACGTTCTCGCACGCGCAGGTCGGCAAGCCGCAGACCCTCTACTACCTGTCGCTCGACGCGACCGACAAGGCGCTCGCCGCGAACCCCGAGTTCCTGCCGTTCCTCGCCCAGTTCGGCTCGAGCGTCACTTTCCTGAAGTCGGCCTCATACCTGCTGCACGGCAACGAGTTCGCCGGGACCCGCAAGGTGCTGCTCGAGGCGAGCGACCTCCTCGTCCAGGACGACACCGGCATCCCGTACCGCTATCTCCGCGAGCGCGGATTCGAGGTGAGCCTGTTCGGCCGCTACGCGCGCCCGATCCGTGACTTCAACTACGGCTACCAGCACGACCTCGCCGCCGCCTATCGCACCAGCAGCAAGGTCGCGGCGCTGCCGTTCCCGTTCGGTTACCACTGGCAGGACGGGCGTTCCGGACTGATCCTGGCGCGCGGCACCGCAAAGCCCTCGTGAGCCCGCGGCGCCGCGTCGCGGCGCACGCGCTCGCGGTTATCCTTGGAGCCGTGCCCGCCGCCGCGTCCGCGTTCGACAGTCGGTTCTTCGCAACCTCCGACGGCGTGCGGCTGCACGTGCTCGAGGGCGGCCCGCCGCACGCGCCGGTGATCGCGTTCGTCCCGGGCTGGTCGATGCCCGCGGACATCTGGCGCTTCCAGCTCGAGGCGCTCGGCGCGCGCTATCGCGTGGCCGCGCTCGATCCGCGCGGCCAGGGTCGCTCCGAGATCCCGCGCTCGGGCTACACGCTCGAGCGCCGCGCGGCGGATGTCCGCGAGTTCCTGGATGCCTATCCACGCGCGATTCTCGTCGGCTGGTCGCTCGGCGCGCTCGAGTCGCTCGAGCACGTTCGCGCGCACGGCGAAGACCGCCTCGCGGGGCTGGTGATCGTCGACAGCTCGGTCGGCGAGCCGCCCGTGCCGCCGGCCGGGGTGTTCAAAGAATCGCTGCGTGGCAACCGGCGTCGCGCGCTGAACGAGTTCGTCCGCGCGATCTTCAAGACGCCGCGGCCCGAGTCCGAGGCCTCCGCGCTCGTCGAGGGCGCGCTGCGGATGCGGCTGGAGGACAGCATCGCGCTCCTCTCCTACCCGGTGCCGCGCGAGCACTGGCGTGCTGCGGCGCATGCCGTTCGGGCGCCGCTGCTCTACGTCGTAACCCCGCAGCTCGCCGAGGAGGCCGGGCACCTGCAGCGCAACCGGCCGGCTACCGAAACGGTCTTATTCGAGCGCGCGGGACACGCGCTCTTCGTGGACGAGCCGGAGCGGTTCAATGCGTTGATCGAGGACTTCGCGCGCCGCACGTCCGCGCTGCACTTCCAGAGTCGCGATCCCTCACCTTCGCGTAGTCAGCGGTGACCGCCTGACGCCGGGCATCGCCGAGATCGCGACCGGCGCATGGTACGATTCTGACGACCTGTGACTCGGGCGCCGCAACGATCCGGATGCCTTGCGCGCGAGCGCGTTGCGCCCGGCCCGCGCGGGCAGACGGGCCGCCACGGGCGGTGCGGGCGGTCGAGGTGAAGCGCGCGTCCACCCAGCCCTTTGCGCGTGCCCGCCCCGAAAGGGTTGCCTTCGCACGGCGCGCTTGGCTGATGAGGTTCTCCAATGCAGGATCTCGCCGCGCGCCTACACGTTCTCGAGTCGCAGAGCCTGCTGCGTCACCGCCGCGTGGTCGACGGGCCGCAAGGCGCGTACCTGGACGTCGACGGTGCGCGGCTGCTGTCCTTCTGCAGCAACGATTACCTGGGGCTCGCCAACGCGCCGGACCTGATCGACGCGGCCAAGCGTGGCGCGGAGCGGTACGGCGTGGGTGCGGCCGCCTCGGCGCTGATCAGCGGTCACACGCAGGCGCACGAGATGCTCGAGCGCGCGCTCGCCGCATTTGTCGGCATGCCGCGCGCGCTGTACTTCTCGACGGGATACATGGCGAGCCTGGGCGTCGTCCCGGCGCTCGTCGGCCGCGGCGATGCAGTCTTCTCCGACGGGCTGAACCATGCGTGCCTGATTGACGGGGCGAGGCTTTCCCGCGCCGACATCCTCGTCTATCCGCATCGGGACCTCGACGCGCTGGAGCAGGCCCTCGCCGCGTCTCAGCACGCCGCGAAGCTCGTCATCAGCGATGCGGTGTTCAGCATGGATGGGGACATCGCTCCGGTGGCCGACCTCGTCAGGCTTTGCGACCGGTACGACGCAAGGCTGCTGCTCGACGACGCGCACGGGTTCGGCGTCCTCGGAGGCGGCGGACGCGGCACCCTGGCCCATCTGGGTGTCGCTTCGCCGAGAATCGTCTACATGGGGACGCTGGGAAAGGCGGCCGGCGTATTCGGGGCGTTCATCGCGGGGACGGCGGACCTTATCGAATGGATCGTGCAGCGCGCGCGAACCTACGTCTTCACCACCGCGAGCCCGCCGATGCTCGCGACCGCGCTCCTGGCCAGCCTGGACCTCATCCTGGCGGGCGAGTGGCGACGCGCGAAGCTGCGCGAGCTGGCCGAGCGCTTGGCGGCCGGTCTCGCAGGGCTCCCGTGGCGGCTGCTGCCGTCTCCGACCCCGATCCAGCCGCTCGTCGTCGGCGAAAGCGGCAGCGCGGTCGCCCTCATGGAGGCATTGCAGGAGCGCGGCATCTGGGTGCCCGCGATCAGGCCGCCGACGGTCCCGGCGGGCACCGCCCGTCTGCGGATATCGCTCTCGGCGGCGCACACGGCCGAGGACGTCACCCGCTTGATCGAGGCGCTGCACGAGCTCGCCACCGGAGTCTCCCAGCGGCGCGCGCCCAGGGACCGGCCATGAGCAATCGCGCCATCGTCGAGCGGAGCCTTGGCGCAGTCTGGCACCCGTGCACTCAGATGAAGCTGCATGAGACCTATCCGCTGGTTCCGATTGCGCGCGCAGCAGGCGTCTGGCTCCACGATTTCGAGGGGCGGCGTTATCTCGACGCGATCAGCTCGTGGTGGGTGAACCTGTTCGGACACGCCAACCCACGGATCAACGGCGCACTCAAAGAGCAGCTCGAGCAGCTCGAGCACCTCATCCTCGCAGGCTTCACGCACGAGCCGGTAGTCGAGCTCTCCGAACGGCTGGGCGCATTGACGGGGAACCGGCTCGGGCACTGCTTCTACGCATCCGACGGGTCTTCGGCGGTGGAGATCGCGCTCAAGATGAGCTTTCACTACTGGCGCAATGCCGGACGCCGGGGAAAGCGGGGGTTCGCGAGTCTCGTCAACGCCTATCACGGCGAGACGCTCGGCGCGCTGGCGGTGAGCGATGTCGCGCTGTTCCGGGATGCCTATGGCCCCCTGCTGCTCGAGGGAGTGAGAGTGCCCAGCCCCGACTGGCGCCTCGCGGCCGCGGGCACGGGTCCGCGCGAACACGCAGTGGCCTGCGCATCCGCTCTCGCGGCGCATCTGGAGGCCCACCATCACGAGACCGCGGCGCTGATCGTCGAACCGCTCGTGCAGTGCGCGGCCGGCATGGGGATGCACGATCCGGAGTATCTGCGGCAGGCGCGCTCGCTCTGCGACCGGTTTGGCGTCCACCTCATCGCCGACGAGATCGCGGTGGGCTGTGGTCGTACCGGGACATTCTTCGCCTACGAACAGGCCGGCGTCGCGCCCGACTTTCTGTGCCTGTCGAAGGGCTTGAGCGGCGGCTACCTGCCCCTCTCGGTCGTTCTCGCCACCGACGCCGTCTACGACGCGTTCTACGACGACGACGTTGCCCGCGGGTTCCTGCATTCGCACTCTTATACCGGCAACGCGCTCGCCTGCCGCGCGGCCCTCGCCACGCTATCGATCTTCGAGGAGAACCGCGTGCTCGAGGCGAACCGCGTCAAGTCGGCATGGATCACCCGCCAGGCGGCGGGGCTCGCGCGCCATCCGCGGGTTCGCCATTTCCGCAACGCGGGGATGATCTGGGCGTTCGACGTCGAAACGTCCGACCCTGCGTTCGCCCGGCGCTTCGCCACCGCCGCGCTCGAGCGCGGGCTGCTCCTGCGCCCCCTCGGCCGCACCGTGTACTTCATGCCGCCGTACGTCATTGGCCAGGACGAGGCCGCGTTCCTGATCGAACGCACGCTGGCGCTCCTCGACGCGCTCGAATGAACGCCGACCGCGCGGGAACGGGCTACTTCGTGACCGGCACGGATACCGGGGTCGGCAAGACGCTCGTCGCCTGCGCCCTGCTGCGGGGATTCGCCCAGCAGGGGCGACGGGTCGTCGGAATGAAACCGGTCGCCGCCGGCAGGTCCGGCAGCGCCGGCCGATGGGGCAACGACGACGTCGCGGCGCTCGCGGCGGCGAGCAGTCTTCCGGTGACGCGCGAGCAGATCAATCCCTACCTCTTTGCGCCGCCGATCGCGCCGCATATCGCCGCGGCCGAAGCCGGCATTCACGTCGACCTCGCGGTGCTCGAGGCCAGCGTCGCGCGGCTGCGCGCGGTTGCCGATCTGGTCGTCGTCGAAGGGGTCGGCGGATTTCTCGTTCCGCTCAACGAACGTGAGGATGCGGCTGATCTTGCCATGCGCCTCGCCCTTCCGGTCGTGATCGTCGTCGGGCTGCGCCTTGGCTGTCTCAATCACGCGCTGCTCACGGCCCGCGCGGTGAAGGACCGAGGCCTAATCCTCGCCGGCTGGGTGGCGAACCGCGTGGACCCGGGGATGGCAAGAGCGAATGAGAACCGCGCGGCACTCGAAGACCGGCTCGGTGCGCCGCTTCTCGGCGAGATCCCCTTCATGCACGTGCCCGAGGTCGCCCGGGCCGCGGCGGCGCTCGACGTTCGCATGCTCGCAGGCGCGCAGCGATGACTCGGCGCGCCGCGACAAGGTCGACCGCACCACGCTCTTTCAGCGCTCGCGAAGGCTTTGCGGGACACGTCCGTCCGCACGAGGTTTCGGCACGATGAAGATCGCCCGCGTCAAAGCCATTCCTCTCAACGTACCCATCCGCGTGCGGCTGCTCGGTCTCGACAAGGAGACCTCGCTCTCGGTCTGCCTCGTCGAGGTCGAAACCGACTCCGGCCTCGTCGGGCACGGCATGACCGCGATCACCGAGGAGGAAGTCGTCGCCGCGGCGATCGACGAGGTCGCGGCGCCCGCGCTCCTCGGCGAGGACCCGCTCGCGCACGAGCGCATCTGGGAGAAGCTCTACTGGCTGCTCTCCCCGCGCGGCCAGACCGGCTACGCGAGCCACGCGATCGCCGCGATCGACATCGCGCTCTGGGACTTGAAGGGCAAGCATCTCGGCCAGCCGGTGTGGCGCCTTCTCGGCGGGGCGCGCCATCGCGTGCCGGTGTACACGACGTTCGGCTTCGGCTTCTTCGACCGCGACCAGCTCGCGGCCGCCGCGCGCCACTGGGTCGCGGAGGGGCACCCGCGGCTCAAGATGGTCGTCGGCCACCACGCGCTCCAGCGACGGGACGAGCCGCGCTCGATCGCGGACGTCATCGTCGAGGACGCCGCGCGCGTGCGCGCGGTGCGCGAGGCCGTCGGCCCCGGGGTGCAGCTGTACGTCGACGCCAACTGCAGCCTCGACCCGTACCACGCGCTGAAGCTCGCGCGCCTGATCGAGGACTGCGACATCGCGTTCTTCGAGGAGCCGATCACCCACAACGACGTGCGCCTGATGGCCGATCTCCGCCGTCAGGCGCGCATCCCGATCGCCGCCGGGCAGAACGAGGGACTCGCCTTCCGCTTCCGCGACATGCTCGTCGCGCAGGCGGTCGACGTGATCCAGCCCAACGTGACGATCAGCGGCGGGTTCACGCAGTGCCAGCGGATCGCCGGGATGGCCGCCGCCTTCAACGTTCCAGTCGCGAACGGTGGCGCGTGGCCGCACCACAACATGCACCTGCACGCGGGCCTGGCGAACGGCACCCTCGTCGAGTACCACCACGTTGCGGTGCTCTGCTGCCGCGAGATCTTCGACGGCCTCGCCGATCCGGTCGACGGCTGGCTCGAACTGCCGCAGTCGCCCGGCCTGGGCTTTGCACCGCGTGCCGACGCGGTACGCGAGCTGGCGAAGCGCCCGACCTCGCGGGGCAAGGGCAAGGCTTGAACGGAGAAGTCATGCGCCCAATCAAGCGGATCGCTCTCGCGCTCGCGGGCGTCGCGCTCGCTGCTACGGCACACGCGCAGCAGTACCCGAATCGCCCGGTCCGGATGCTCGTCGGCTATGCCGCCGGGGGCGGGGCCGATGCCCTCGCGCGGATCGTCGCCGCCAAGCTCGGCGACGCGCTCGGCCAGCAGGTCGTGGTCGACAATCGCCCGGGCGCCGGCGCGACGCTCGCCGCCGATGCGCTCGCCAAGGCTGCGCCCGACGGCTACACGCTCTATTTCGCCGACACCGCGATCCTCATCGCGCCTGCCGTTTACGCGAAGCTCCCCTACGACCCGGTGAAGAGCTTCGCGCCGGTCGGCAACGTGGTCTCGCTGCCGCTCGTGTTCGTCGCCAACCCGGCCGTGCCGGCTTCGACCGCGCCGGAGCTGATCGCGTTGCTCAAGGCGAACCCCGGCAAGTACAGCTACGGCTCGCCGGGGTTCGGCACCGTCCAGCACTTCGCTTTCGAGCTCTTCAAAAAGCAGGCGGGCGTGGACGTCGTGCACATCCCCTACAAGGGCGCCGCGCCGATCGTGCCCGATCTCCTCAGCGGCCAGATTCCGCTGGCGATCATCAGCGCCTCGCCGGCGCTCGCGCAGTCGCGCGCCGGCAAGCTGAAGGCGATCGCACTGTCGAGCCCCGTGAAGCTTGCCGCGGCGCCGGACTGGCCCGCGCTCGCCGCGACGCTGCCCGGCTTCGACGCGTCGCCGCGCCTCTTCGTCCTCGCCCCCGCTGGGACGCCGCAACCGGTCGTCGCGCAGCTGAGCGAGGCGCTGCGCAAGGTGCTGGCGCAGCCCGACCTGCTCGAGAGCTTCACCAAGCAAGGGGCGACGGCGGAGTGGAGCTCGCCCGACGACCTCGGCAGGCAGATCGCCGCCGAGGTGCGCCAATGGGCGAGCATCGCGAAGGAGGCGGGCCTGAAGCCCGAGTAGCGCGCCTCGCGCGCCGCTTCCGTTTCCCGATTCCCGCTTCCCGATTTACCATCCGGACATGCAGCCCCTCTCCGGCCTCCGCGTCATCGAGTTCTGCCAGATCGCCGCCGGCCCGTTCTGCGGAATGCTGCTCGCCGACATGGGCGCCGACGTCATCAAGGTCGAGTCCCCCGAGGGCGACGGCATGCGCCAGTGGCCGCCGCTCACCCGCCCGGCGTCCGATCCGGCGGCGCCGGGCTACTCCGAGAACTTCGCTGCGGTGAACCGGAACAAGCGCTCGGTGGTTCTCAACCTGAAGGATCCTGCGGATCTCGCCGCGGCGCGTGCGCTGTGCCTCGCGGCCGACGTGGTGCTGGAGAACTTCCGGCCCGGCGTGATGCAGCGGCTCGGCCTCGGCCACGAGACCCTGGTGCGGGAGAGGCCGGGGCTCGTCTACTGCTCCATTTCCGCATTCGGCCAGGACGGCCCGCGCGCGGAAGAAGGCGGGTTCGACGTCACGCTGCAGGCGATCGGCGGCGTGATGAGCGTGACCGGCGAACCCGACGGTGCGCCGGTGAAGTCGGGCGTGCCGCTCACGGATTTCGCGGCCGGGCTGTACGCCGCCTACGCGATCGCCGCCGCGTTGCGACGCGCGGCCGAGCACGGCGAAGGAGCGCGGATCGACGTGCCGATGCTCGGGACCACGCTCGCGATCGCCGCGCTGCAAACCTCGGAGTACTTCGGCAACGGCCGCGACCCGGTCAGGCTCGGCTCGGCGCATCCGCGCAACGCCCCGTATCAGGCGTTCCGCGCGAAGGACGGGTACTTCGTGATGGCGGCCGGCAACGACGATCTCTACCGTCGCGCGTGTCAAGGCGTCGGTCGGCCCGAGCTCGCCGACGATCCCCGCTTCGCGACCACCGCGCTGCGGGCGCGCAACCAGGTCGAGCTGAAAGACATCCTCGAGGCGGTGTTTGCGCGCCACAGCGCCGAAGAGTGCCTCGCGATCATGCGCCGGCAGGGCGTGCCGTGCGCCCCGATCAACACCTACTCGGCGGCGCTCGCCGATCCCCAAGTGGCCCACTATGGCTGGGTGCAGCCGCTCGAGCTCGCGAACGGCGCACGCACGCGCACCTTCGGCTCGCCGCTCGGCAAGGCGGCGCCGATCCGGCGGCGGCCGCCGCTGCTGGGCGAGCACACGGACGAGGTGCTCGCCGAGTTCGGGATCAGGAGGACCCCATGACCAACCCCCAACGCTTCCGCGACTTCATCGCCGCGCTCTCCGCGCTGGTGGACGCGCACGGCGCCGACGAACAACGGCTCTTCGACGAAGGCGGCCGGCTGCTCGCGGCGCTCGTCTCGCACGACGACTGGCTGCCGGACGAGTTCGCGCGGGCGGCCGCCGACTCGTACCGTCAGTACCTGCTCTACTGCGATCCGCGCGAGCGCTTTTCGGTGGTGAGCTTCGTCTGGGGTCCCGGCCAGAAGACGCCGATCCACGACCACACGGTCTGGGGCATGGTCGGCATGATGCGCGGCGAGGAGCGCTGCGAGGAGTACGGCAGCCCGGTCGCCGGCCAGCCGATGACACCGCGCGGCAGCCATCCGGTCCGTCCGGGGGAGATCGACTATGTCTCGCCGCGCGTCGGCGACGTCCACGTCGTCGCGAACGCGCTGACCGACCGCCCGTCGATCAGTATCCACGTGTACGGCGCGAACATCGGCGCGGTGAGCCGCCACGTCTTCGACGCAGCCACCGGCGCGCCGAAGCCGTTCGTGTCCGGCTACCACAACGCGGTGCTGCCGAACTTCTGGGATCGCTCGGCCGAGGTCCGCGCGGAACGGGCCCGATGAGCGCGCTGCGCATCATTGCCGCGGCATGCGCGCTCGCGCTGCTCGCGCTGTCGGATGCAACCGCAACGCAACTCACGCCGACCGAGGCCGTCGCGCTGTTGCGTGGGGGCGGCTTCGTGCTGTACTTCCGGCACACCGCGACCGACTTCGGGAAGAACGACGCCCAGATGGCGAGCTTCGAGGCCTGCGACACCCAGCGCAACCTCACCGACCGCGGCCGCGACGACGCGCGCGCGATCGGCGCCGCGATCCGGGCGCTGGGGATCCCGATCGGACAGGTGCGCGCAAGCCCCTATTGCCGCACCGTCGAGACCGCGACGCTGGCCTTCGGCCACGCAGAGAAGACGCAGGCCGTCCGCGGCGGCCCGGCGCAACCCGACAGCGCGGAGCGCTACGCGGCCTTGCGCAAGCTGCTCGCACAGCCGCCGGCGCGGGGAATGAACGACGTCATCGTGAGCCACGGCAACCCGTTCATCGCAGTGGCCGGGCCGCCTTATCTCGCCGAGGGCGAGGCGGCGGTCGTGGAGCCGGGAAATGACGGCTTCCGCGTCATCGCACGCATCAAGGTCGATGAGTGGGCCGCGGCACAATAGCAGTGCTCCTCGGCGCGGCCGCGCTCGCCGCCTGCGCGCCTGACTCCTGGCGGCGCGCCCCGGAGTTCAACGATTTCCTCTGGCAGATCTCGCGGGAGTGCCACCCGAACGGAATCGGCGGCATGCAGATCTCGAACCTCACCTCCGACTCCTTCTTTCTCAATCAGACCTCGCGCCTGTTCCACAAGAGCATCTCGCCCCGGCAGTACGTGACCGCGATCAATGCCTTCTACAAGGGCAACAACGCGGCAGCGCTCGACTGCATTCTGGAGCGCGTGCCGCGCTGATCTGCCACACAGGCGTCAGCGACCCTGATCCCCGCGTGCTTCCCCGGGGTCGGACACGCCTGCCATCCCGCCTATGACCGCCCGCGCTGCCGCATCTCCTGCACGTAGGCGTTCGGGTCGAGCGCGACCCGCTCGTGCGTAAAGGCGTACATGTTCGCGTAGAGCCGCCCGACCGGCGCGTACTCGGGCACGACCCGCAGCGTCGCGGGATCGACGATCCCGTCGCGCACGTGCATCCAGACGATCTCGCCGACCAGCAGGTCGCGCTTGTCGAACGGCAGGTGCGTGTGCAGCCGGCACTCCATCGACACCGGCGACTCGGCGATCCGCGGCGCGGACACTTTGCTCGCCGGCACCGGCGTGAGCCCGGTCTCGGCGAACTCGCTCACCTCCGGCGGGAAAGCGACCGAGCAGCGGTGCATGCGCTCGAGCAGCGGCTCGTCCACCATGTTCGCGACGAACTCGCGCGACTCGAGGATGTTGCGCGCCGAGTCCTTGCGCGAGCCGTCCGCGCGGCGGTCCATGCTCAGCACGACGATCGGCGGCTCCTCGCCCATCACGTTGAAGAAGCTGAACGGCGCCGCATTGTCGACGCCGTCCGGCGAGCGCGTCGAAACGAACGCGATCGGACGCGGTATAACGAGCGCGACGAGCAGCTTGTAGCGCTGCGCCACCGGCAGCCCCGTGAAGTCCCAGTCCATGCTCAACCGTGCTTCGGCACGAACTGCGGATCGACCGGCATCCGGTAGCCCTCGGCGAGCCGGTTGGTCTCGTTCGCCAGACCGACCACCGCGAGCAGCTCGGCGAACTGCGCGTCCGTCATCCCTTTCGCGCGTGCCCCGGCGGTATGCGAATGGATGCAGTACTCGCAGCCGTTCGTCACGCTCACGGCGACGTAGATCATTTCCTTCACCAGCGGATCGAGCGCGCCCGGCGCCATCACCTGCTTGACGTTTTCCCACAGGCGCCGCATGGTCGGCGGGTGGGCGGCGAGCGCCTTCCAGAAGTTGTTGACCCAGTCGGTCTTGCGGGTCGCCATGATGTCGTCAAAAACCGCCCGCGCTTCGGGCGACGCGTCCGCGTACTCGACCAGCTTCACCATCGACATTGCCGTTTCCTCCCTGAATCCGTTGAGCTATTGTATGCGTAGAGAATCGAGCGCCCGGCCGCGACCCCTCGGACGATGCAAGGCCCGGGCGACTATGGCGGGCATCGCAACCAGGAGAATCCGATGAATGAAAAGACCGTCGACAAGATCGTCAAGACCGACGCGGAATGGCGCAAGCAGCTCAGCGACGAGCAGTATCGCGTCGCGCGCAAGCACGGCACCGAGCGGGCGTTCAGCGGTCAGTACTGGAACAAGCACGAGCAGGGCATGTACCGCTGCGTGGGCTGCGGCCAGCCGCTCTTCAGCTCCGCGCACAAGTTCGAGTCCGGCACCGGCTGGCCGTCCTACTGGCAGCCCGCGGCGCCGGAGGCCATCGAGACGCAGGAGGACTCGGGTTTCTTCATGCGCCGCACCGAGGTGCACTGCGCGCGCTGCGACTCCCACCTGGGACACGTTTTCGACGACGGCCCCCGGCCGACCGGGCTGCGCTACTGCATCAACTCCGCATCGCTGAAGTTCGACAAGGCATGAGGCGAGCGCCCCCTGCCGGACGGCCGGCAGGGGCGGACGACCGGTCGGCGCCCCGCAGCGCGCAACGGGCGCCGTCCGTGGGATAATCCCCGGTCCATGAAGTTCCTGTTCGACCTCTTCCCGGTCATCCTCTTCTTCGTCGCGTTCAAGGTCGCCGACATCTACGTCGCGACCGGCGTCGCCATCGCCGCCACGATCGCACAGGTGGCCTGGCTGAAGCTCCGCGGCCGGAAAGTGGACACGATGCTCTGGGCGAGCCTCGCGATCATCGTCGTGTTCGGCGGCGCGACCCTGCTCCTGCACGACGAGACGTTCATCAAGTGGAAGCCGACGATCCTCTACTGGGTCTTTGCCGCCGTGCTCACGGGTGGCGAGCTCTTCTTCCGCCGCAACCTCATCCGCACGCTGCTCGGCGAGCAGCTCCAGCTTCCGGATCGCGCGTGGCGCACGCTCAATCGCAGCTGGTCGGGGTTCTTCGCTTTCATGGGCGCGGCGAATATCTATGTCGCGTACAACTTCTCGACCGACGCCTGGGTGAACTTCAAGCTGTTCGGCGGCATCGGCCTGATGCTGCTGTTCGTGCTCGCCCAAGGCATGTTCCTGGCGAAGTACGTCGAGGAGAAGTCTTGAGCGAGGTTGCCCGCGCAATCCACGCGCGACTCGCCGCGCTCGAGCCCGTGCAGGTCGACCTCGCGGACGAGAGTGCGCTGCACGCTGGGCACGCAGGCGCGCAGAGCGGCGGCGGGCATTTCCGCCTCGCCATCGTCTCGCGGCGCTTCCAGGACCAGAACACCGTGGCGCGGCACCGGATGG
The DNA here is from genome assembly GCA_963747775.1 of uncultured beta proteobacterium. Taxonomy (GTDB): domain Bacteria; phylum Pseudomonadota; class Gammaproteobacteria; order Burkholderiales; family SG8-39; genus JAGVSZ01. The sequence continues at coordinate 362,415 of CAVVGT010000003.1, read as the reverse complement.
TGTATGCCGCGCTCGGCCCGATGATGAAGCGCGAGATCCACGCGCTCGCCATCAAAGCACTGACGCCCGACGAGGCGTCGGGCACGCAAACGACTCCCTCCCGAAAGGAACCTGCATGATTCCCGCCTTCCCTCGCCTGGCTCTGGCCGCGCTCGTCGCGCTGGGCCTCTCCGCCCACCACGCCGCGGCCCAGGACAAGGCCGACAAGGCCGCGCCCGCCACGTCGACCCGCGTCGCGACCGTCAACGGGGTCGCGATTCCGAAGTCGCGCGTCGACGTCGTCGTCCGGGCGCAGGCGCAGCGCGGCGTGCCCGACAGCGAGCAGATGCGCACCGAAATCAAGGAGCAGCTCATCATCCGCGAGATCGTCGCCCAGGAAGCGGCGAAGAAGGGCCTGGCGAAGAACTCCGATGTCGTCGCGCAACTCGAGCTGTCGCGGCAGGAAGTGCTGTGGGGCGCCTATATCGCCGATTTCATCAAGAACACGCCGGTCAGCGACGCCCAGATCAAGGCCGAGTACGACCGCGTCAAGGCACAGCGCGGGGACAAGGAGTACAAGGCGCGCCACATCCTGGTCGAGAAAGAGGACGAGGCGAAGCAGATCATCACGGAGCTGAAGAAGGGCCGGAAATTCGAGGAACTCGCCAAGCAGTCGAAGGACCCCGGCTCCAAGGACCGGGGCGGCGACCTCGACTGGAACGCGCCGGGCGGCTACGTCAAGCCGTTCGCCGACGCGATGACGAAGCTCACCAAGGGCAAGTACACCGAGGTCCCGGTGCAGACCCAGTTCGGCTGGCACGTCATCCTGCTCGAGGACGTGCGCGACACCAAGCTCCCGACTCTCGAAGAGGCGAAGCCGCAGATCGCCCAGGCGCTCCAGCAGCAGCAGTTCACGAAGGCCGTCCAGGACCTGCGCGCCAAGGCGAAGGTCGAGTAGCGGTCCGCCCCGTCAGTACCCGCTCTCGACCTTCCGGATCGCGGGCAGCCGCGCCCGCACGAGGCGCTCGACGACGTTCTTGAGGTCGAGCGGCCCGCGCGGGCAGCCCGCGCAGGCGCCCTGCATCCGCACGCGCAGCACGCCGGCCTCGAGCGACACGAGCTCGAGGTCGCCGCCGTCACGCTGCAGGATCCGGCGCGCTTCCTCCACCACCTCGCGCGCCTGCGCCTCGGTCGGCGGCGGCGAGTCGGGATCCGCGCCCGCCGTCGCCTCGAGCCGCTGCTTCAGCGCGTGCTGCTCGCGCGAGATCCGGAGCGCCGCAACGGGATCCGTCTCGTACAGCGCGTCGAGCTCTTCCTCGGTGTAGAACGGGGCGTCGAGCCTCACCCGATCCACGCCCGCGCGTTCCGGAACATTCGCATCCACGGGCTGTCCTCGCCCCACTCGCCGGGATGCCACGAGCACTGCACGGTGCGGAAGACGCGCTCGGGATGGGGCATGAGGATGGTGAAGCGGCCATCCGCGGTCGTCAGCGACGTGATGCCCTCGGGCGAGCCGTTCGGATTCAGGGGATAGCGCTCGGCCGCCTCGCCGCGGTGGTCGACGAACCGCGCGGCGACGAGCGCGCGGCGGCGCGACTCGGTCGAGTCGAACGCCGCCCGGCCCTCGCCGTGCGCGACCGACACCGGGATGCGGCTACCCGCCATCCCGGCGAAGAAGAGCGACGGGCTGGGAACGATCTCCACCGCCACGTAGCGCGCCTCGAACTGCTCCGAGCGGTTCCTCACGAAGCGCGGCCAGTCCGCGGCGCCCGGGATCAACGGCGCGAGCGCGGCCATCATCTGGCACCCGTTGCACACGCCGAGCGCAAAGCTGTCGCGGCGCCCGAAGAAGGCCGCAAACTCGTCGCGGGCACGCGCGTTGAACAGGATCGACTTCGCCCAGCCTTCGCCCGCGCCCAGCACGTCGCCGTAGGAGAACCCGCCCGGCGCGACGACGCCCGTGAAGCTGCCGAGCGCGGTGCGGCCGGAAAGGATATCGCTCATGTGGACGTCGATCGCCTCGAATCCGGCCCGCGCGAACGCCGCGGCCAGCTCGACGTGACCGTTCACGCCCTGCTCGCGCAGCACCGCGACGCGCGGCCGCGCCCCGCGCCCGACGAACGGCGCCGCCACGTCCTCGGCCGGATCGAACGATAGGTGCGCCGCAAGCCCCGGATCGAGCGCATCGAGGATCCGGTCGAACTCCTCGCGCGCGCACTCCGGGTGGTCGCGCAGCGCCTGCATCCGGTAAGACACCTCGGACCACGCCCGCTGCAGGTCGACGCGCTTCTCGGCGAGCACCGGCTTGGCGTTGCGCACCAGCCGGACCTCGTCCCGGTCGTTCGGCGTACCGACCACCTGGGCGTGCAGGCCCGCTTCGGTCAGCCGTCTCATCACGGCGCTCCGATCGTCGGCGCGCACCTGCAGCAGCGCTCCCAGCTCTTCGGCGAACAGCGCCGCGAGCACCCGCTCCAGGTCGCGCCCGCGCATCAGCTCCGGACGCCGCTCGTTGCCGTCGACGTCGTGCGCGAGCGGGTCGTAGCAGAGAAGATCGAGGTTCAGCGTCACGCCGCACCGGCCGGCGAACGTCATCTCGCACGCCGCCGCGAACAGTCCGCCGTCGGAGCGGTCGTGATAGGCGAGCAGCAGGCCGTCGTGGGCGAGCCCCTGGATCGCGTCGAAGAACCGCTTCAGCTCGGCGGGATCGTCCAGGTCGGGCGTCCGGTCGCCGATCTGCCCGTATACCTGCGCGAGGATCGAGGCGCCGAGCCGGTTCTTTCCGCGTCCGAGATCGACGAGGACGAGCTCGGTCGCCCCGCCCTCGGCGCGCAGCTGCGGCGTGAGCGTGCGCCGCGCGTCTTCGCAGGGCGCGAACGCCGAAACGATCAGCGAAAGCGGCGCGATCACCTCGCGCGTCTCGCCGCCCTCGCGCCACGTCGTGCGCATCGACAGCGAATCCTTGCCGACCGGGATCGAGATGCCGAGCGCAGGCGCGAGCCCGAGCGCGACCGAGCGTACCGTGTCGAACAGCGCCGCATCCTCTCCGGGGTACCCGGCCGCCGCCATCCAGTTCGCGGAAAGCTTCACGCGGCCAAGGTCCGGAACGCGGGCCGCCGCGAGGTTCGTCAGCGCCTCGCCCACTGCCATCCGGCCCGACGCGGGCGCGTCGACGACCGCGATCGGCGTGCGTTCGCCCATCGCGAAGGCCTCGCCCGCATAACCGACGAAATCCATCAGCGTCACCGCGCAGTCCGCGACCGGGACCTGCCACGGCCCCACCATCTGGTCGCGCGCGGTCATCCCGCCCACCGTGCGGTCGCCGATGCTCACGAGGAAGGTCTTGTCGGCGACCGCCGGCGCGCGCAGCACCCGGTAGCACGCCTCCTTCAGCTCGATCGCATCGAGCGCGAGCGGCGCGAGCGGTCGGCTCACGCGGGCAACCTCGCGCACCATCTTCGGCGGCTGGCCGAGGATCACGCCGAGATCCACGTCGACCGGCCGGTTGCCGAAGTGCGGATCGGCCACCGTCAGATGGCCGTTCGCGGTCGCCGTTCCCACCACCGCGAAGGGGCAGCGCTCCCGCGCGCAGATCGTGCGGAACGCGTGCAACCGCTCGGGCGCGACCGCCAGCACGTAGCGCTCCTGCGCCTCGTTGCACCATACCTCGCGCGGTGTCATGCCGGGTTCCTCGTTCGGCGCCGCGCGCAGGTCGATCCGCGCACCGCGCTCCGCCGAGTGGACGAGCTCGGGCAGCGCGTTCGACAGGCCGCCGGCGCCGACGTCGTGAATCGACAGGATCGGGCTCGCCTCGCCGAGCGCCGAGCAGCGGTCGATCACCTCCTGCGCGCGGCGCTGGATCTCGGCGTTGCCCCGCTGCACCGAGTCGAAGTCGAGGTCGGCCATGTTCGCGCCCGCGTCAAGCGAGGACGCCGCGCCCCCGCCCATGCCGATCAGCATGCCCGGGCCGCCGAGCTGGATGAGTGCGGCGCCCGGCGGGATCGGCGCCTTGAACGCGTGCGCCGCGCGGATGTTGCCCAGTCCGCCGGCGATCATGATCGGCTTGTGGTAACCGCGCACGACGCCGCCCGCCTCGGCCTCGAAGGTGCGGAAGTAGCCCGCGAGATTCGGGCGCCCGAACTCGTTGTTGAACGCTGCCGCGCCGATCGGCCCCTCGAGCATGATCGCGAGCGCGGAGACGATGCGGTCGGGGCGGCCGAAGTCGCGCTCCCAGGGCTGCTCGAAGCCGGGAATGCGCAGGTTCGAGACCGAGAAGCCGGCAAGGCCGGCCTTCGGCCTCGAGCCGCGGCCGGTCGCGCCCTCGTCGCGGATCTCGCCGCCGGCCCCGGTCGCGGCGCCCGGGAACGGCGCGATTGCGGTCGGATGGTTGTGCGTCTCGACCTTGATCAGCGTGTGCGTCAGCTCCCGGTGCTCGGCGTATCGGCCGTCCGGTCGCGCAAACCAGCGCCGCGCCTCGCGTCCCTCGATCACCGCCGCGTTGTCCGAGTACGCGAGCACGGTGCCCTGCGGACTGCGGGCATGCGTCGTGCGGATCATTCCGAAGAGGCTCGCGTCCTGCGGCACGCCGTCGATGATCCATGCGGCGTTGAAGATCTTGTGCCGGCAGTGTTCCGAGTTCGCCTGCGCGAACATGGTGAGCTCGACGTCGGTCGGGTCGCGGTCCAGCCGGCGGAACACCTCGAGCAGGTAGTCGATCTCGTCGGGCGAGAGCGCGAGGCCCATCGCCGCGTTCGCCTGCTCGAGTGCGGCGCGTCCCGCGGCCAGCATCGGCACGGTCGCCAGCGGCCGCGGCGCAAAGTGGCGGAAGAGCCCTTCGGCGGCCGCGAGCGAGTCGAGCACCGTCTCGGTCATGCGGTCGTGGAGCGCTGCGGCCATACGGGGATCGCGCGCGACGTCGCCGGCGATGCGATAGGCGATGCCGCGCTCGATCCGCGCGACGTGCGCGAGGCCGCAGCTGTGCGCGATGTCGGTCGCCTTGGATGCCCAGGGCGAGATCGTGCCAAGCCGCGGGACGACGAGATACAGCGCGCCGTCGGGGTCCACCCCGTCTTCCTGCTGGGTCTCGCCGTAGTGCAGTAGCTGCCCGAGGACCTCGCTCTCGCCGGGCGTCGGTGCGCGCTCGGTCTCGACGAAGTGCCAGTAGGTCGCGGCGGCTACGGAGAGGCCGGGATGGAGCGCCCGGAGGACCGACTCGAGCTTCGCGCGGCGGAACGCGGAAAGCGCAACGCCGCCGCGCAACTTCAGGATGGGCATGACGCCCGGGATTATACGACCCCGCCGGGCGGCGCCCGCGCGCGCCGACCTCGAATGCTAGAAGGGCTCTGCGCGATTCGAAGAAGGCAGCAGACCTTCCTATGACGCAGGGGGGTCTAAGGGGGAGGCATCCCTTTCGGTTCAGACATTCCCTACCGCTTGACCGAGAGCTGCGTCGGCGTGCCGGACACGATCAGCGTGGCGCGCAAGCTCGCGCCGGGCGTCTTCATGTCGGCGTTGAACCGGCCCGCGAGCGTCTTGCCGCCTTCGATGTCGATCGCACCGCTCGCCTGCATCGGTCCGCCGACGATGCGGACGTTGCGCAGCGCGGCCTTGCCGTCGACGACCACCGCCTGCCCCGTCATCTCGTCGACCTTGGTCGTGCCGCCCACGCTCTTGCCCGACTGCAGGGTACGGGGCAGGTCGATGCCGTTGATCAGGCCGCTCTGGACCGTGAAACTCCAGTCGAGGCGGGCGCCATTCGCGATCTTCCCGAGGGTTTCGCCCTGCGCGGCGATCGCCATCGGGCCCTGCACCGTTCCAGTCAGGATGGGCGTGAAGCGCCGCGCTTCCAGGCCGCGTGCCTCGAGCGTGCCGTCGAACGAAAGCGGCCCGCTCCAACGCAGCGTGCCCTTGCCGCGCGTCGACCCGCCGAAGACCTTGGCGTCGAGCTCGCTCATGAGGAACTCGGAGGCGGACGCGACGCCCTTCGCGCTCAGCGACTCCACCTCGAACGGCAGGCCGAGCAGCGCGCTCGCACCGCCGATCGACACGTCCACGGCGGCCCGTCCGTCGTTCTTCGGCTCGATCTGGGCGGTAAGGGTCTTGCCGGGATTCGACAGGGCGATCTTCTCCACCGTGCCGTCGACCTGGAAAGTCACCGTCGCGTCGAGCTCGGGCAGGTTGAGCCCCGACGCCACGATCTTGACGCCCGTCGCTTGGATGCGCTCGATGCCGAGCGCCGTCCCCTTCGAGCGCCCGAACAGGATGCCGGCGAGGCCGGGGGCGTCGAGCGTCACGCCGGAAACCTCGAGCGATCTCAGCACCGGCGGATCGGCGAACACGGCTCCTAGCTCCGGCGTCGCGGCGACCGATGCGAGCCGGACGTTCTTGCCTGCACCGACCGTCACGTTCTCGAACCGGATGGCCGGCGACGGTATCAGGGAGATGTTCCCCGACCCGATCTTGACCGGCTGGCCGAACCGCTGGCTCGCGAGCGCCTCGTACTTGGCGATGTCGAGCGGCATGAAGTGGAGATAGACGAGGCCGCCGACCACCGCCGCGAGCGCCGCGTAGCCGACGTACTTGCCGAAACCGCCCTTGCCCTTGCCGCTGCGGATCTTCCCCAGGCGCGCAACCACGACCGCCGCGTCCTTTTCGCGCTCCTTCGCCCGCGCGGCGGCCTTCTCCTCCGCGTCCGCCTTTTCGCGTGCACGCTCCTCGCGACGCGCCCGCGCCGCCGCCTCGGCGTCCGCCTTGGCGCGACCCTTTTCCTCGTCCCGCGCCCGGCGCTCCGCCTCGCGGCGCGCGCGCTCCTCTTCGTCCTTGCGGTGCGCAGCCTCCTCGGCCTCACGCTTGGCCTGCTCCGCGGTCTCGCGGCGCGCGCGCTCCTCGGCCTCGCGCCGCGCCTTCTCCTCCGCCTCCCGATGCGCGCGCTCCTCGGCCTCGCGCCGCGCATGGTCCTGGGCGTCGCGCCGCGCTCGATCCTCGGCTTCGCGGCGGCGCCGGTCCTCCACGTCGCGGCGCGACTGCTCTTCGGCCTGCCGCACCCGCTCCTCGAGGTCGCGCCGGATGCGCTCCTCCTGATCGCGCTGGGCGCGGGCTTCGGCCTCCTTGCGCGCGCGTTCCTCCGCCTCGGCGCGACTGCGGGCTTCGGCTTCGCGCCGCGCCGCGTCCTCGACTTGCTTGCGTTCGCGCTCCTCCGCCTCGCGCTTCGCCCGGACCTCGGCACTTTCTTTGGCGCGCGCCTCGGCGTCCCGCCGCGACTTCTCGTCGGCGGCGGCCTTTGCCTTGGCTTCGGCCTCCGCTCGCGCTTTGGCGTCGGCCTCCCGGCGCACGCGCTCTTCCGCTTCGCGCTTCGCCTTCGCTTCGGCTTCGGCCCGCGCGCGCGCTTCGGCTTCCGCTGCCCGCGCCTTGGCCTCGGCTTCCTTGCGCGCGCGCTCTTCGGCTTCGCGCTTTGCCTTCGCTTCGGCTTCGGCCCGCGCGCGCGCTTCGGCTTCCGCTGCCCGCGCCTTGGCTTCGGCTTCCTTGCGCGCGCGCTCTTCTGCTTCGCGCTTCGCCTTCGCCTCGGCTTCGGCCCGCGCACGCGCTTCGGCGTCCGCCGCCCGCGCCTTGGCCTCGGCTTCCTTGCGCGCGCGCTCCTCTGCTTCGCGCTTCGTCCGAGCCTCGGCCTCCGCCCTGGCCTTCGCCTCGCTCTCCCTGCGAGCGCGCTCTTCTGCCTCGCGCTTCGCCTTCGCTTCGGCTTCGGCCCGCGCGCGCGCTTCGGCCTCGCGCTTCGCCTTCGCTTCGGCTTCGGCCCGCGCGCGCGCTTCGGCTTCGCGCTTCGCCTTCGCTTCGGCTTCGGCGCGCGCGCGCGCCTCCCCCTCGGCCTTCCCGCGCGCATCGGTATCCTGTCGGGCGCGCGCCTGCGCGACTTGGCGCGAGACCTCGTCCGCCTCGGCGGAATTCTGCGCGGTGACCTCGGCCCGGCTCGGCGGCTTGGTGATGAGCGCGGTGAAGTCGAGGTCCGCGTCCTCCTGAACGATCGGAACCTGAGACGGCGGGGAGACGCTCGCCGGCGCCGAGACGAACTCGCGCACGAACCCGTCCTTGACGAGCTTGCCGAGCGTGTCGAGCAGCTTGGCTTCGGAAAACTTGTCGAGCCTCTGATGCAGGTCGCCGACGGTCGCCTTGCCGTCTACCTGCGAGAGGACGTTGCGCAGATCGCGGGGCAGGAGGCTCGTCTTGCCCGTGACCTCCATGAGGCCCTTCGCGGTCTTCGTGAGAACCGTTCTTCTGTCCATGCTCCCTGAGGATGCCTATGCAATCTCGGCGGGATCTCCCGGCCGGGGGGTCCCGCGCCGGGATTGGGGATGCGCGAAAGGGGCTGTGACCCCTTTTGCACCCTGCCAATATGCCATGGTCATGCCGCCGTGAAACTTGCGAATCCTAGCACCCCACGGGTGGAGCCACCCGTGGAAAAGTGCCAGCGCCGCCCAGTCGCCGCCCGCGTCCTGTCGCCGTAGCGGGAAAAGGTCAGGTGCGCGGACCATCGAGCCGGCACGACGGTGCGGCTCAGCTCGCAAGCGGGCCGAAGCCGCCCCCGCCGGGCGTCTCGATCACGAACACATCGCCGGGCGCCATGTCCGCACGGTCCGCGGGGCCGAGATCGATCCGCGCTCCGTCGCGACGCTCGACCCAATTGCGTCCGGCCGCACCCGGCGAGCCGCCCGCCATGCCGTGCGGCGCGATGCGTCGATGGTTGGCGAGAATCGATGCGGTCATCGCCTCGAGAAAGCGGATGCGCCGCGTTCCCCCGTCGCCGCCGCGCCAGCGTCCGGTACCGCCCGACCCGCGACGGATCGCGTAGCTCTCGAGCAGCACCGGGTAGCGCCATTCCAGGACCTCGGGGTCGGTGAGCCGCGAGTTGGTCATGTGGGTCTGCACCACGTCCGTCCCGTCGAAACCGTCCACGGCCGTGCCGTCGGGCGCGAGCGCGGTGGCGCCGGCGCCCGAGCCGCCGGCGATCGTCTCGTAGTACTGGTAGCGCTCGTTGCCGAACGTAAAGTTGTTCATCGTGCCCTGGGCGGAGGCCATGATTCCGAGCGCGCCGTAGAGCGCGTCGGTGATGCACTGGGACGTCTCCACGTTGCCCGCGACCACCGCGGCCGGATAGCGCGGCCGCAGCATCGAGCCCTCGGGGATGATCACCTCGAGCGGCTTCAGGCAGCCGGCGTTGAGCGGGATGTCGTCGTCCACCAGCGTCCGGAAGACGTACAGCACCGCGGCCATGCACACCGCCGAGGGCGCGTTGTAGTTGTTCGGGAGCTGCGCCGAAGTGCCGGTGAAGTCGATCGTCGCACGCCGCGCCGCCCGGTCGATCGCGATGCGCACCCGGATCACGCCGCCGCAGTCCATCTCGTAGGCGAACGCGCCGTCCCGCAAGACCTCGATCACGCGGCGTACCGCCTCCTCGGCATTGTCCTGCACGTGCCGCATGTATCCGTGCACCACATCGAGCCCGAAATGCTGGACCATGCGGCGCAGCTCGTGCACGCCCTTCGCGTTCGCTGCGATCATCGCGCGCAGGTCGGCCATGTTCTGCGCGACGTTGCGCGCGGGGTACCGGCCCGACGCGAGCAGTGCGATCGTCTCGGCTTCGCGCAGGCGGCCGCGCTCGACCAGCAGAAAGTTGTCGATGAGGACGCCCTCCTCCTCCACCGTCCGTGAGTCGGGCGGCATCGAGCCGGGCGTGATCCCGCCCACGTCGGCGTGGTGGCCGCGCGAGCCGACGTAGAAGAGCACCCGTGCGCCGGCATCGTCGAACACCGGCGTGATGACGGTGATGTCGGGAAGGTGCGTGCCGCCGTTGTACGGCGCGTTCAGGACGTACACGTCGCCCGCGCCCATCCGGCCCGCGTTCAGCCGGATCACGGTCTTGATCGACTCGCCCATCGAGCCCAGGTGCACCGGCATGTGCGGCGCGTTCGCGATCAGGTTGCCGTCCGCGTCGAACAGCGCGCAGGAGAAGTCGAGCCGCTCCTTGATGTTGACCGAATACGCCGTGTTCGCGAGCGCGAACCCCATCTGCTCGGCGATCGACATAAAGAGATTGTTGAAGATCTCCAGCATCACCGGGTCGACGCCCGTCCCGACCGCCGTGGTACGCACCGGCGGGGCCACCCGATCCAGCACGAGATGGTCGAGCGAGGTCACCTCGGCCCGCCAGCCGGGTTCCACCACGGTGGTGGCGTTCGCCTCGGCGATGATTGCCGGCCCGTCGAGACCGTCGCCCGGATGCAGGGCCTCGCGGCGGTAGACCGGAGTCCGATGGCGTGCGCCGCCGGTGAACATGTCGACAATTTCGGCAGGCCGCGCCGCGCCGATTCGCTCGGCCCCGTCCGCAACCGTTCCGATGGGCGCGGGTGCCGGGAGGTCCGAGCCGGTCGAGCTGGCCTCGACCGAGACCGCCTCGACCATGAGCGCCCGGTCCGGCATCAGGAAGGAGAACCGCTGGCGATACGCCGCCTCGAACCGCGCGACCATGTCCGCGGAGGCGCCGAACTCCACGATCAACGCGGAGTCGGTCCCCTCGTAGCGCAGGTGCGCGCGGCGCACCACGCGGATGCGCGCGTCGGCCACGCCCTGCTCCCGCACCTCTTCGCGCGCCGCCGCGGCGAGCCGCTCGAGCACTGCCTCGAGCTGCGGCACCGCCTCCTCATCGAGGCGGAGCTCGGCCGCCTGCTCGCGCATCGCCGTGATGTCCGCGAGACCCATGCCGTACGCGGACAGCACCCCCGCCAGCGGATGGATGAACACGCGCCGCATGCCGAGCGCGTCGGCCACCGCGCACGCGTGCTGACCCCCGGCCCCGCCGAACGTGCACAGGGTGTACTCGGTGACGTCGTAGCCGCGCTGCACCGAGATCTTCTTGATCGCGTTCGCCATGTTGCCGACCGCGATCGCCACGAAGCCCTCGGCGACCTCTTCCGCGCTGCGCGCGTCGCCGGTCGCCGCGCGGATCGCGCCGGCGAGCGCTGCGAACTTGGCCCGCACCACCTCGGCGTCGAGCGGACGGTTTCCCTCCGGACCGAACACCGACGGGAAGAAGGCGGGCTGGATCTTGCCGAGCATCACGTTCGCGTCGGTCACTGCGAGCGGACCGCCGCGGCGATAGCACGCAGGCCCCGGGTTCGCCCCCGCCGAGTCCGGGCCGACCCGATAGCGCGCGCCGTCGAAGTGCAGGATCGAGCCGCCGCCCGCCGCGACGGTGTGGATGCTCATCATCGGCGCGCGCATCCGCACGCCGGCGACCTGCGTCTCGAACGCGCGCTCGAACTCGCCGGCGAAGTGCGACACGTCGGTCGACGTCCCGCCCATGTCGAAGCCGATGATGCGGTCGAACCCCGCGCCTTGCGCGGTGCGCACCACCCCGACGATCCCGCCGGCGGGGCCGGACAGGATCGAGTCCTTGCCCTGGAAGCGCCGCGCGTCGGTGAGGCCGCCGCTCGACTGCATGAACAGGACGCGCACGCCCGCCAGCTCTCCCGCCACCTGATCGACGTAGCGGCGCAGGACCGGGGAGAGGTACGCGTCCACGACGGTCGTGTCGCCGCGCGAGACGAGCTTCATGAGCGGGCTCACCTCGTGCGACACGGACACCTGAGCGAAACCGATCGCGCGCGCGGCCGCGCCGAGCCGGGCCTCGTGCCGCGTGTGCCGGTAGCCGTGCATCAGCAGGATCGCGACCGAGCGGAACCCCGCGTCGTAGGCCGCCTGCAGGTCGCGGCGCGCCGCCGCCTCGTCGAGCGGGACGAGCAGCTCGCCGTGCGCGCCGACGCGCTCGTCGACCTCGATTACGCGCGCATAGAGCAGCTCGGGCAGGACGATGTGCCGGTCGAACAGGCGTGGACGGTTCTGATAGGCGATCCTCAGCGCGTCGCGGAAGCCGCGGGTGATGACGAGCACCGTGCGCTCGCCCTTGCGCTCCAGGAGCGCATTAGTGGCGACGGTGGTGCCCATCTTCACCGCGGCGATCCGGTCGCCCGGGATCGGCGCGCGCGGCGGCACGCGGAGCAGATGTCGGATGCCGGCGATCGCGGCATCGCCGTAGGCCTCCGGGTTGTCGGACAGGAGCTTGTGCGTCACGAGCGCGCCCTCGGGCGTGCGCGCGACGACGTCGGTGAACGTCCCGCCGCGATCGATCCAGAACTCCCAGCGCGCCGGCGCCGTGTCGGGCATCACGACATGACCGTCGGCAGCCAGAGCGCGATCTGCGGGGAGATCATCAGCAGCAGGATCGCAAGGATGTAGACCGCGAGGAACGGCAGCACCCCCCAGAACACGTCGGTGATCGACCCCCGGTCGGGGCGCATCCCCTGCAGGACGTAGAGGACGGTGCCGTCGGGCGGGCTGATGAGCGCGATCTCCACCAGCATCGTGATGATGACGCCGAACCAGATCGGGTCGTAGCCGAGCGCCTTCACGATCGGGAAGATCACCGGGATCGTCGTGATGATCATGGAGAAGCCCTCCATGAACGTCCCCAGGGCGAGGTAGAAGCCGACGATCAGCAGCATGATCGCCCACGGCGGCAGGGGCAGCCCGGCCACCATCGCGGCGAGCTTCTGCGGCACCTGAATGCTCGTGAGGATGTGATTGAGAAAATAGGCGCCGAGCAGGATGAGGCCGATCATCGCCGTGGTCTTCGCCGCCGCTTCCGCCGATTCGCTCAGCATGCGGAAGCTGAACCGCCCGCCGACGACGGCGAAGGCGACCGCCCCCACGACGCCGAACGCGGCGGACTCGGTCGGGGTCGCGAGCCCGGCGTAGATCGTCCCCAGCACGAGCCCGATGAGCACCACGGTCGGCAGGAGGTCGATCACCACGCGCACGAAGCCGGGGTTCGCCGGGCCTTCCGCGCCCTCCCCCCTACCCGCACGCTTGCCCTCGCGCAGGCCGTGCCACAGGATCACCGCCAGGAAGAGGCACAGCATGAGCAGGCTCGGCCCGAGCGCGGCGAGATACAGCTTGCCGACCGAGGTGTCGGTCAGCAGCCCGTAGATGATGAACGTGATCCCGGGCGGGATGAGGTTGCCGAGCGCACCCCCCGCGGCGAGCGAGCCGAGCACCCAGCGCGGGCTGTAGCTCGTGTTGCGGAAGTACGGCAGCGCGACCGAGCCCATCGTCGCCGCGGTGGCCACGCTCGATCCCGACACCGCCGAGAAGACGCCGCACGCCAGGATGTTGGTGTGCAGCAGTCCGCCGGGCATGCGATGCAGAAACACGTTGAGCGACCGGTACAGCTTCTCCGACAGGCCGGCGCGCAGCATGACCTCGCCCATGAGCAGGAAGAGCGGGATGGCGACCAGCAGGAAGTTCGAGCTCGGGTTCCACAGCATCTGGCCGATGAAGAGCCAGAACGGCCGGTCCGAGAACGCGAACCCGAGAATGAGCGCGAGCACGCCGAGCACCGCGGCGATGTAGACCCCCGCGCCGAAGAAGAGCACGAAGAGCGCGATCAGCACCAGGAGCTCCGCGATCGGCAGCGGCCCGGCGTTGCCGCCGAACGCGGCGACGACGAGCATCACCCCGACGAGCAGGAGGAGGAAGACGACCGCGATCACGTCTTCGGCTCGTCCGCGCCGAGCGCCTCGAGCACCTCGCGCGCCTCGTCCTCGTAGGTCCGCGAGCCGAGCATGCGCTCCACCTCGCCGCCGCGCCCGCGCGCGAGCAGCACCAGGACCTCGAGCAGCATCACCGCGCACATCGCCGCGAACACGAAGATCCCCGCGCCCCAGAGCCCCTGCGGGATGGCGAGCGGCGTGCGCAGGCCGCTCATGTCCGCGGCGCGAAAGTCGAGCGATTCGGCCGTGATGTACCACGCGCCGTAGGCCATCGCCGCCGCCAGCACGAGCAGGAGCGCGAGCGCGACCCCGTGCAGGTAGGACCGCGCGCCCGCCGGCAGCTTGTTGACCAGGACGTCGACGCGCACGTGAATGCGCTCGGCGAGCGCGTGCGCGAGGCCCCAAGCGATCCCGACCGCGAGCATGTAGCCCGAGAGCTCGGTGGTGGACTTGGTGGAGAAACCGAAGAAGTTGCGCGCCAGGACTTCCAGCGTGATGAAGAACGCGCAGAAAACGAAGAGCCAACCCGCCGCCAGGTTCATCCAGCGGGCGAGGCGGTCGAGACTCGTGCGCGCGCGAGAGAGGATGGCCCTACCCGGTCGGGCTCGCGAGGTGCCGCGTAGAGGCTACTTGACGTACTTCACGCCGGTGATCGGGCCGAGCACTTCGTTGAACACGTCGCCGCACCGCGCGCCGCAGCGCTGCACCCAGGCCGGCAGGACCTTCTCGTTGAGCGCCTTGCGAATCTCGGCCTTGTCGGCGTCGGTGGGCAGGTTCGCCTTCATCGGCTTGGAGGTCACGGTGCTGCCGATCTTGCAGCCGGCGGCGTTGCCGATGTTGCACTGGACGCCGTCGTCGGTCGCATCCGCGCCCATCTTCCACAGGCCGTCCTCGACCGCCTTGAACTGCGTCTCGATCGCGCCGCGCGTCGCCGCGTCGAGCTTGTTCCACCACGCGAGGTTCGCGTAGTACGCGCCGGTCGACCAGGCGACCGGCAGCACGTACATCGTGTTCGCGACCTCGAACCACTTCGCCGAGTTGCCGCTGCCGGTGCCGGTGATCGCGCAGTCCACCACGCCACGCTCGAGCGCGCCGTACACCTCGCCGAACGGCAGTCCGACCGGCTGGGCGCCGACCGCGGCGATGAGATCGTTGAGCGAGCCGCCAAACGAACGCACCTTCTTGCCTTTCAGATCGGCGAGGCTCGCGACGTTGCCGCGGCAGAAGAACACCTGCGCGGTGTACGGGAAGGTCGCGATGATGCGCAGGCCGACGCGCTCCAGCTCCTTGTTCGCGGTCGGCACCATCGCTGCCGCCGCCCTGCGCGCCTGCTCGACCGTCGGGTTGAGCCCGGCCATGTCGGCTGCGTCGAGGAACGGCACGTCGCCGGACACCGTCGCGAGCGGCGCGGCGCCGATGTCCACCTGTCCGGAGCGCACCAGGCGCAGCACTTCCGGCCCGGCGACGTTGCGCTCCGACCAGGCCGCGAGATTGACGTTGATCTTCGCCTTCTTCGGCAGCTCGTCGCGCAGCAGCGGAACGTCGACCTTGGTGTACTGGGGCATGGTCGCGATCGGATGGCTGACGATCGTCACGGTGCTCTGCGCATGAGCACCGCTCACGGCGAAAGTCGCAGCGACGGCGGCGCAGCGAAGCGTGTTCTTCATCGTTCTCTCCCGGTAAGACTTCAGAGGATTGCGAGCGCGGCGTTGCGGAGGTCGGTGACGAGCATCGACCCCGGAAAATGCGTGATGCAGAACGGCACCTTTGCCGCCGCAACGACGGCCTGCGGGGTCACGCCGCACGCCCAGAACACCGGCAGCTCGTCGGGCTTGACCTCGACGGCGTCGCCCCAGTCGGGCTGCATGAGGTCGCGAATGCCGATGACCTCGGGCAGGCCGATATGCACCGGCGCTCCGTGCACCGTCGGAAATCGCGATGTGATCTGGATCGCGCGGATCGCGTCGGCCGCCTTGAACGGCCGCATCGAGACGACGAGCGGCCCGTGGAACCGGCCGGCCGGCGCGGTCGCGATGTTGGTGCGCCACATCGCCACGTTCTTGCGCTGCTCGATGTGGCGCAGCGGGACCCCGGCTTCGAGCAGCGCCTGCTCGAACGAGAAGGAGCACCCGAGGATGAACGCGACCAGATCGTCGCGCCACCAGCGCTTGATGTCGTTCGGCTCGTCGACGCACTGCCCGTCCTCGAACACGCGGTAGCGCGGGCAGTCGGTGCGAATGTCGACGTCGGCGCCGAGCGTCGGCAGGCGCGGGTCGCCTGGATCGCCGATCGCGAGCACCGGGCAGGGCTTCGGGTTGCGCTGGCAGAAGCGCTCGAACTCGCCGGCGTAGTCCCGCGGCAGGATCGCGACGTTGCCTTGGACGTGGCCGTACGCAACCCCGGCGGTGTTGCCGGTCAGCTCGCCCGAGCGCACCGCCGCCCGCGCGGCACGCGGCGAGGACAAGAGCTCGGTGGGATGCATGCGACGACTCCTGGCGTGGAAGGCGGGAGATTACAGCGCCGCCGGTACAATTCCAAGCCGGTACGCGAACAGCGCAAGCAGCGATGGAACGAGTGGACGCAGTGGTCGTTGGAGCGGGCGTGGTCGGGCTGGCCGTCGCGCGCGCGCTTGCGCTCGCCGGGCGCGAGGTGATTGTCCTCGACGCTGCCGAGGGCATCGGCACCGAGACGAGCTCCCGCAACAGCGAGGTCATCCACGCCGGCATCTACTACCCGCCGGGCTCGCTGAAGGCGCGCTTCTGCGTCGCCGGCAAGCTCGCTCTGTACGCCTACTGCGCCGAGCGCGGCATTCCGCATCGCCGGTGCGGCAAGCTCCTCGTCGCGACCGAGGAGACTCAGGTCCCCAAGCTGCAAGCGCTCAAGGCACAGGCGGAAGCGAACGGCGTGACCGACCTGCAACGCCTGACCGCCGACCAGGCGCGATCGATGGAGCCCGCGCTCCGGTGCGTCGCGGCCTATCTCTCGCCTTCGACCGGCATCGTCGACAGTCACGCGTTCATGCTCGCCCTGCAGGGCGACGCCGAAGCCGGCGGCGCCGCCGTCGCGTTCAAGAGCCCGCTGGAGCGCGGCCGCGTTCGCGACAACGGGATCATGCTCGAGGTCGGCGGCGTCGAGCCGATGCAGGTGCTCGCCCGGACGGTGGTGAACTCGGCCGGCCTGCATGCGCCGCGCGTGGCCGCGTCGATCCAGGGCTTGCCGCCCGCGCAGGTGCCGCCGACCTATTACGCCAAGGGAAACTACTACTCGCTCATCGGCCGCGCGCCGTTCTCGCGCCTGGTGTATCCGATGCCAAACGAAGCCGGCCTCGGCGTGCACATCACGATCGATCTCGGCGGACAGGCCCGCTTCGGTCCGGACGTGGAGTGGGTCGACCGCATCGACTACGACGTGGACCCGCGCCGCGCGGACAGCTTCTACGCCGCGATCCGCGACTACTGGCCGGGTCTCGCGGACGGCCAGCTCGCGCCCGGCTACGCGGGCATCCGGCCGAAGATCGTCGGCCCGTCGGAGAAGGCGGCGGACTTCGTCGTGCAGGGGCCGCGCATGCACGGCGTGCCGGGGCTGGTGAACCTCTACGGCATCGAATCGCCGGGCCTGACCGCGGCGCTCGCCATCGCGGACCACGTCTCGGCGCTGCTGTCGGCTTGAGCGGCGTAGAGCCATCGCCCCAGGCTCACCGTGTCGTACACCGGCAAGCCCAGGCGCGCGCGCAGCGCAGCCCCATAGGGCGGCATGTTGGCGCACTCGAGAACGATGGCGCCCACATCGGCGTAGTGCGCGACGAGCCGGTCGCCGGCCGCAAGAAGCTCGCCCTCGGCGGCGGCGATATCGAGCGTCGGCCGATTGCCGAGGAACGTGCGCACGAATTCGCCGTCGGGGTCCACGCCCACGACCGGCGTCTCCGGATCCGCGCCGATCGCGAGCAGGTGCGCGCGCGTCAGTGCGGCCGCGTCGATCGTGAGGACGCCCGGCCGGCGCCCGCCGGCGAGGAGCCGCTCGAGCAAGGGCAGCTGCATCAGGGCGGAGGACGCGAACGGCACCGGCAGGCGCCCGGCGAGTGCGCGCTGATGCAGCGCCAGGAAGCCGCAGGTGGTGATGATCGCGGCCGCGCCCTCCGCCGCGAGCTCGCGACCGGCCGCGGCGAACGCGTCGACGAGCCCTTCCGCGCGCCCGCGCACGACGCGCTCCGGCGAGGCGTCGCGCACCACCTTGGTCCGCACCGGGAACGGCCAGGTCGCGGGATTGCCGGCATCGCCGGGCACGCGCGGGAACGCGGTGTCCAGCATGAGGATGCCGAGTGCGAGGTGCGCGGAGTCCACGGTCATTGCAGCGCTGTGAGGCGGCGGCGCGTCGATCCTACCCAATTGTGCAGGGGTCGGAAATTCGGTTACCCTAGCCGCCGCATTCTTGAGGAGGAACTTACGATGCAAGTGCGCCAGATTCTGGTCGCCGCCGCGCTCGCCGCCACGTTCGGCGCGACCCAGGCGCAGACCAAATGGGACCTGCCGACCGCATACCCGGCCGCCAACTTCCACACCGAGAACATCCAGCAGTTCGCGAACGACGTCGACAAGGCGACCGGCGGCAAGCTCAAGATAACGGTGCACCCCGGCGCCTCGCTTTTCAAGGCGCAGGAAATCAAGCGTGCGGTGCAAGGCGGCCAGGCGCAGACCGGCGAGATCCTGCTCGTGAATTTCTCGAACGAGGACCCGCTCTACGGCCTGGACGGCGTGCCGTTCCTTGCGACGAGTTTTGGCGACGCGCTGAAGCTCTACAAGGCGTCGCGCAAGTCGCTCGACGCGAAGCTCGGCGCGCAGGGGATGATGGTGCTCTTCGCGGTGCCGTGGCCGCCTCAAGGCGTCTACTCGAAGAAGCCACTCGCCAGCGTCGCCGACATGAAGGGTCTCAAGTGGCGCTCCTACAGCCCGCAGACGGCGCGCATCGGCGAGCTGGTCGGCGCGCAGCCGGTGACCATCCAGGCCGCCGAGGTCGCACAGGCTCTCGCGACCGGCGCGATGGACTCGATGATTTCCTCCGGCTCGACCGGCTACGACACGAAGATCTTCGAGCAGGTCAAGAACTTCTACGACACGCAGGCCTGGCTGCCGAAAAACGCGGTGATCGTGAACAAGAAGGCATTCGACGCGCTCGACAAGGCGACGCAGGATGCCCTGCTCAAGGCAGCCGCCGAGGCCGAGACGCGAGGCTGGAAGATCTCCGAGGAGAAGACCGGCTGGTATCTGGATCAGCTCAAGAAGAACGGCATGAACGTCGCGCCGCCCACCCCGCAGCTCAAGAGTGATCTCGGCAAGATCGGCGACGTGATGCTGAAGGAGTGGCTCGACAAGGCGGGCAACGACGGCAAAGCCGTCGTCGACGCATACCGGAAGATGTGACCCGCATGTAGCGGGGTCCTTCGGGCGCAAGCCGGGACCCGGGCGCTGCGGCCGCCCCGCGGGCCGGTCGCAGCCCACAGCACACGCCGGCCCGCGCTCGTCGTGACTCAGGGAGGGAGACGCGGGCTCATGCGAACCTGGCTCGATCGCCTATACGAAGCCGCCGGCTGGCTCGCCGCGGTGTTCATGATCGGCACGCTCGTGTTTGTGCTGCTCGGGATCTTCGGCCGCCTCCTCGACTTCCACGTCCGCGGCACCGACGCGTACGCCGGTTACTGCATGGCGGCGGCCGGGTTCCTCGCCCTCGCCTACACGCTGCGGCGAAACGAGCACATCCGCGTCACGCTGCTCTTGAGCCACGTGCCGCCCGCGGCGCGGAAAGCGCTCGAGATCTGGTGCCACCTGTTCGCCCTCGCCCTCTCCGGGATCCTCGCGTACTACTCCGTCCGGCTCGCCTGGCAGTCGCGCACGTTCAACGACATCTCCACCGGCAACGACGCCACGCCGCTCTGGATCCCGCAGCTCGCCATGGCATTTGGAACGGTGATTCTCTGCGTCGCGTTCGCGGACGCGTTCGTCGCCGTCCTGCGCGACGGTCACGAACAGGAGGCGGGCGACGAGCCGGCGCGGATCGAATGAGCGACTTCGGCATCACCGCGCTGCTCATCGCATTTCTGTTCCTGCTGCTGGGGACAGGCGTCTGGATCGGGCTCGCGCTGGTCGGCGTCGCCTTCATCGGCATGGAGCTCTTCACCACCCGCCCGGTCGGGGACGCGATGGCGGTCACGATCTGGGGTTCGTCGTCGAGCTGGACCCTCACCGCGCTGCCGCTGTTCATCTGGATGGGCGAGATCCTGTTCCGCACCCGGCTGTCGGAGGACATGTTCCGCGGGCTCGCGCCGTGGATGGAACGCCTGCCGGGTCGCCTCCTGCACACCAACATCATCGGCTGCGCGATCTTTGCGGCGGTATCGGGCTCGTCGGCCGCGACGTGCGCCACGATCGGCAAAATGACGCTCCCCGAGCTGTTGGGGCGGGGCTATCCGGACACAAAGGTGATCGGCACGCTCGCCGGTGCGGGCACTCTCGGCCTCCTCATCCCGCCCTCGATCATCATGATCGTGTACGGTGTGACGGCCGAAGTGTCGATCGCGCGGCTGTTCATCGCGGGCATCGTGCCGGGCATCCTGCTCGCGCTACTCTTCATGGGCTACGTGATCGTCTGGGCGCTGCTCAACCCCGGGCAGGTGCCGGTGCCGACCGAACGGACGACCTTCGCGCAGAAGCTGTACGCCTCGCGCAACCTCATTCCGGTCGTGATCCTGATCCTGCTCGTGCTCGGCTCGATCTACACCGGCATCGCGACCGCGACCGAAGCGGCAGCCTTCGGCGTGGTCGGCTCGCTGGTGGTGTCGGCGGCGCAGCGCTCGCTCACGTGGGAGACTTTCCGTGTCAGTCTGCTGGGCGCGACGCGGCTCTACTGCATGATCGCGCTCATTCTCTCCGGCGCATCCTTCCTCACTCTGGCGATGGGCTACATTGGCCTGCCGCGCCATCTTGCCGAGTGGATCAGCTCGCTCGGCCTGTCGAAGTTCTGGCTGCTGATGGCGCTGATGGTGTTCTTCGTAGTCCTCGGCTGCTTCCTCGACGGCATCTCGATGGTGGTGCTGACGATGGGCGTGATCCTGCCCACGGTCCAGAAGGCCGGCATCGATCTCATCTGGTTCGGAATTTTCGTCGTGCTGGTTGTGGAGATGGCGCAAATCACGCCGCCGGTCGGCTTCAACCTGTTCGTGCTGCAAGGAATGACGAAGAGGCAAATTACGTGGATTGCCAAGGCCACGCTGCCCATGTTCTACCTGATGATCGTCGCGGTTCTGCTGACCTATTTCTTCCCCGGCCTGGTGACGTGGCTGCCGGAGCAGATGATGTCGAAGTAGCGTTGCGATGAAGGTCCTCGTCCTCGGCGCGGGGCCAATCGACCGCCCGCCGCATCCCATACCCGCGCGGCGGGCTGGCACAGCGTCGCTCCGAGGCGCGCTCTGGACTGAATGAAAGTCCTCGTAGACTCGGCGCGGGGATCATCGGGGTGACGACCGTACACTACCTCGCCGAGTTCCCGAACGTGGGGCATGGCGCGCAGCGCTGGTCGATGGCGTGCGGCTCCGGGCATCTTCTCGCTCGCCTCGTCGTCGGGCTGCAGCCGGGCATCGACCTGGAAGGCCTGACGCTCGAGCGCTGCGACTAGGCGGCGCTCGGCTAAACTGCGCGCGACGATGCCCGCCGCGCTGCCCGCTCTCTATCTCACCGCCGGTGTCCGCGCGCTCGAGACGGCCGCGCTGAAGCACGATCCCGGTGTGCCGCTGATGGAGCGGGCGGGCCTCGCCGCCGCGGAGCTCGCGCGGGAGCTCGCGGGCGCGAGCGGTCGCAGTGTCCTCGTACTCGCCGGACCGGGGAACAACGGTGGCGACGCGTTCGAGGTCGCCACGCACCTGAAACGCTGGTTCTATCGCGTCGACGTCGTGTTCGCCGGCGAGGCGGCGAAGCTTTCCCACGATGCCGCCGCGGCGCTCGCGAAGTGGAGCGCGGTCGACGGACGCCTGCTGCAATCGATCCCGGCAGGCGCGCGCTACGACCTCGTCGTCGACGGGCTGTTCGGCATCGGGCTCGCGCGCGCGGCGAGCGGTGCGTCGGCGCGCCTGATCGACGCGGCGAATGCGCTGCCGGGCCGCAAGCTCGCGCTCGACATCGCGAGCGGCGTCAACGCCGACACCGGCGCGGCGCCGGGAGCCGCGTTCCGGGCCACGCACACGATCACCTTCATCGCGCGCAAGCCCGGACTCTACACGCTCGACGGGCCGGACTGCTGCGGCGAGATCGCGCTCGCGACGCTCGGAGTCGACGCCGCAGCGCTGCACCCGCCGGACGGCCATCTCGTGACCGAGGCGCTGCTCGCCGCTCCGCTCCTCGACCGCCCGAAGAACTTCCACAAGGGGCTCGCCGGCAGCCTGGGCATTCTCGGCGGGGCCGCGGGGATGGTCGGCGCCGCGCTCCTCGCGGGGCGAGCGGCGATTCGGCTCGGCGCGGGCAAGGTGTTCCTCGGCCTGCTGACCGACCAACCGCCGAATGTCGACTCCGCGCAGCCCGAGCTCATGCTGCGCAAGCCCGAGCCGCTCCTCGCCGATGTGCCCCTCACCGCGATCGCCGCGGGCCCGGGCATGGGCACCGACGCCGCCGCCCAGCGCCTGCTTGCGCACGTGCTGCGCATGGACGTCCCGCTCGTCCTGGACGCCGATGCCCTGAACCTGATCGCGACATACACGGTGCTCCAGTCGGCAGTGCACGCGCGCAAGCAACCGACGCTGCTGACGCCGCATCCCGCGGAATGCGCGCGGCTGCTCGGAGTCGCGACGCAGGACGTGCAGGCCGACCGGATCGGCGCGGCCCAGCGGCTCGCGACCGCGTTGAAGAGCTACGTCGCCTTGAAGGGCAACGGCACCGTGATCGCCGCACCGGACGGCCCCTGGTGGATCAACGCGTCGGGCAATCCCGGCATGGCGAGCGCCGGCATGGGCGACGTGCTGACCGGCTTGGTCGGCGCACTCGCCGCACAGGGGCTTTCGCCCGAAGACGCGCTGATCGCCGGGGTGCACCTGCACGGCGCCGCGGCCGATGCGCTCGTCGCGCGCGGCGTGGGACCGGTCGGACTCACCGCGGGCGAGCTGATCGACGTCGCGCGCGAGCTGGCGAATCGCGCGGGGCGCGCGGCCTAGCCGCGCCGTTCGGTTTCTTCCTTTTCCTGCCTTTCTCTCTCGGAGCCTCCTCCGCATGGATACCGGCGTCCTGATCAACGCACGCACCTTTCTCGGCAACGTCTGGAAGCTCGCGTCGCCCTACTGGCGCTCGGAGGAGAAGTGGCGCGCCTGGGCGCTGCTCGCGGCGATCGTGACGCTGTCGCTCTCCACCGTCTACCTGCTGGTGCTGCTCAACGACTGGAACCGGCAGTTCTTCAACGCGCTCGAGCAGAAGGACGAGCGCGACTTTTTCGTCCTCCTCGTGTACTTCTGCTACATCGCGGCGCTCTACATCGCCGCGGTGGTCTACGAGACCTACCTCGAGCAGATGCTGCAGATGCGCTGGCGGATCTGGCTGACAAAGCAGTATCTCGGCGACTGGCTCGGCAACCAGGTGTACTACCGCCTCGAGCTGGAGAGCCGCGGCACCGACAACCCCGACCAGCGCATCGCCGAGGACCTGCGCTTGTTCACCTCCGGCACCCTCAGTCTCGTGCTCGGCCTGATTCGCGAAGCGGTCACGCTCGCCTCCTTCGCGGTGATCTTGTGGAACCTCTCCGGCGCGCTGCCCCTGAAGCTCGGCGCGAACGCGATGTCCGTGCCCGGCTATCTGCTGTGGGCGGCGCTGCTCTACGCGGTCCTGGGCAGCGTGCTGACCCACTACGTCGGCCGCCGCCTGATCGGCCTGAATTTCATGCAGGAGCGCTACGAGGCGGACTTCCGCTATTCGCTCGTGCGCCTCCGCGAGAACGCGGAAGGCGTCGCGCTCTATCGCGGCGAGGCGCCCGAGAAGACGGCCTTGCTGGAACGGATCGAGTGGATCCGCGGCAACTGGTGGGGGCTGATGCGCTACACGAAGCGTCTCAACGTCTTCACGGTCGGGTACAACCAGGTCGCGATCGTGTTCCCCTATTTCGTCGCCGGGCACCGCTACTTCTCGGGCGCGGTGCCGCTCGGCGGCCTCACGCAGATCGCGAGTGCCTTCGGGCAGGTCCAGAGCTCGCTGTCGTGGTTCGTCAACAACTACTCGACGCTCGCGAACTGGAGGGCGAGCGTCGACCGCCTGCTCACGTTCCATCGGGCGCTCGAGGACGCGGCCGCGGAACAGGCGCGTCACGGCGGGATCGACGTGCAATCGGACGACGGCCGCGCGGTGCGCGCCGAACACCTCGACCTCGCGCTTCCGAGTGGGGGAAAAACCAACGGCCGGACGATCCTCGCGGACACGGCCTTCACGATCGATCCCGGCGAGCGGGTGCTCGTCGCCGGCCCGTCGGGCGCGGGCAAGAGCACGCTCTTCCGCGCGCTCGCCGGCATCTGGCCGTACGGCCGCGGAAGAATCCGCGTGCCGCGCGGCGCACGCGTGCTGTTCCTGCCGCAGAAGCCGTACATCCCGATCGCGCCGCTGCGCGACGCGGTCGCGTATCCCGGACACGCGGGGGAGTTTTCCGACAACGCCATCAGGTCGGCGCTCGCCGACGTCGGGCTGGACGCCCTCGCGGCGCGGCTCGACGAACGCGAGAACTGGAGCATGCGACTGTCGGGCGGCGAGCAGCAGCGGCTCGCCATCGCCCGCGCGCTGCTGCATGCCCCGGAGTGGCTGTTCCTCGACGAGGCGACCGCTTCGCTCGACGAAGCGGCGGAGCGGCGGCTCTACGAGCTCCTGACCGCGCGGCTGCCGCGCGCGGCGATCGTGAGCATCGCACACCGCCCGACGGTCGCGCCATTCCACGCGCGCCGCGTGACGTTCGTGCCGGAAGGCGACCGGATGGCGCTCGCCGGGGCCTGAGCGGCCTATGGCTCAGCCGATCTCGAGCGACAACCCGTCGGGATCGTCCGCGGCGCCGCGCGCGATCTCCTCCGCAGTCGCAATGCGAACCTCGCGCACCGTGCAGCGGAATTCCACGCCGATCCCCGCGAGCGGGTGGTTGCCGTCGAGCACCACCTTGCCCGCGGCGATGTCGGTCACCGTATAGATCGTCTCGTCGTCCGCGCCGCCGGGAACGCCCTCGAAGCGCATGCCCACCTGCAGCTCGTCGGGAAAATCGCCGCGCGGCTCCACGCGCAGAAGCGTCTCGTCGTAATCGCCGAACGCTTCCTCCGGCTCCAGCCGGGCGGTCACGCGGGCACCGACTGGCTTGCCCTCCAGCGCGCGCTCGAGCGCGGGCAGGACTTCGCCGTAGCCGCCGTGGAGATACCGGATCGGGCGCTCCGACTGCTGGATCAGGTTGCCCTGGAAGTCCGCGAGCTCGAGGTCGATCGCGACGACTCTATCGCGGCTGACCGCGCTCACGAGAGCTGCTTGACCAGGCCGAGCACCTCGGACGCGTGGCCCCTCGGGTTCACGCCGTAGAGCGCATGCCGCAGCTTGCCGCGCTTGTCGATGACGAAGGTGGAGCGGACGATGCAGCTGCGGCGCTGCCCGTTCGCTTCCGGGTCGCGCCACACGCCGTAGGCGCGGCAGACGTCGCCGTCGGGGTCGGCGAGCAGGGTGAGCGAGATGCCGTTCTCGTCCCGGAACTCCGCGTGCGTGAGGCAGTCGTCGCACGAGACGCCGATCACGACGCAGTCGTGCTGCGCGAAGTGCTCTTCGTGATCGCTGAACTCGATTGCCTGCCGCGTGCAGGGCGGCGTGCCGTCCTTCGGATAGAAATAGAGGACGACGTGCTTCTTGCCCTTGAAGTCGCCGAGCGCGACGGTCTCCATGTCGGCGTCCGGCAGGGAGAACGGCGGTGCGGGCTGGCCCGGCTGGAGCATGCGGGCGCGTCTCTAGGAATGCGCCGCGCAAACGATCGCGGAGAGCCCCGCGCGCGCGCTCGGGGCGGGTCCCGCGGCAGGGTCGAGCATTGCAAGCCGTGTTTGCACGATGTCCTCGCTCGTCCAGCTATGCACCGAGACGCAGAGCAAGGGGCCCGCTTGCGCTGCCTCGCGCCCTCACGTCGCGATCGTCTCGGCTTTCCCAAGTCGCGGCGATTCTAAACCAACTTCTTTCCCGTGTTGTCAACCGCGCGTGCGATTACGCCTCCTATAATGCATTTTGCGCTCCTCCCGGTCGTCCGTGTCCGCCGCTTTGCACGTCCCCGCGATTCACACGCTGCTCGGCGGCCTCACGGCGCGCGAGTTCCTGACCCGCTATTGGCAGAAACGCCCGCTCCTGGTGCGCGGCGCGTGGCCGGGGTTGCAGGATCCGGTGTCAGTGAGCAATCTCTTTCGGCTCGCGGCGCGCGACGACTGCGAATCGCGCGTCGTCGTGCGACGCGGCACGCGCTGGGAGCTGCGGCACGGCCCCTTTCGCGCCGCGATCCTGCGCACCCTGCCCGCCCGGCGCTGGACGCTCCTGGTTCAAGGCCTCAACCACTTCATACCCGCGGCCGACCGGATGATGCGGCGATTCGCGTTCGCGCCGTATGCGCGTCTCGACGACGTGATGGTGAGCTACGCGGCGCCCGACGGCGGCGTCGGGCCGCACGTCGACTCGTACGACGTGTTCCTGCTGCAGGGACGCGGCCGGCGAAGGTGGCGGATCGCGACACAGGGCACGCGCGAGCTCGATCCGCGCGCCCCGTTGAAGATCCTCAAACGCTTCCGGGCGAACCGCGAGTGGATCCTCGAGCCGGGCGACCTGCTCTATCTACCGCCCGGCGTGGCGCACGACGGCGTGGCGCTGGAGCCGTGCCTCACTTACTCGATCGGCTTCCGCGCACTCTCGGTGCGCGAACTCGGCAGCGAGTTCCTCGGGTTCCTCCAGGATCGCCTCGCGTTGCCCGACACGCTCTACGCGGATCCGGATCTGGCCCCGACTCGCGCGCCCGGGCGAATCGACGACCGGCTCGTTGCCGGGTGCATCCGGATGCTCGAGCGGGTGCGGTGGTCGCGCGGTGAAGTCCTCGAGTTCCTTGGCCGCCACCTCTCCGAGCCCAAACCGCACGTATGCTTCGTCCCGCCACGACGACCGCTCGCGGCGGCGGCGTTCTCCCGCGCGTGCGCGCAACGAGGCGTCGCACTCGCGCCGGCGACCGGGATGCTCTACCGTGCGAATCGCCTGTTCATCAACGGCGAGTCGGTCGACGCGCCGCCCGGGACACGCGCCGCGCTGACCCGGCTTGCGGACCAGCGCGTGCTGCCGGCCCGGAATTTCATCACACCGCCGGGTGCGGCGCTCCTCTACACTTGGTACCGAGCGGGATACCTTGCTCCCGCGCCTCGATGAGCGGAGTCGCGATGCCCAGCGCCGCCGACGATCTCGCAAAAGTCATCCCGCAGCCGCGCCGTGAGCTGATCGGCAGCCGACGCCAGTACCTCGAAGCGTTCGACGGCCTGCTTGCAACCGCGCGGCGTGAGCTGCGCGTGTTCGATCCGGACTGCGCCCAGCTCGAGCTCAACGCTCCGGTGCGCCACGCGGCATTGCGCCAATTCCTGCTTGCGAGTCCCGACAATCGTCTCTTCGTCGTGGTTCACGACCCCGAGCACCTGAAGCGCGGGTGCCCGCGCATGCTCGATCTCGTGCGCGACTTCAGCTTCGCGATTGCCGTCCATCAGAGCGAAGGCGAGGCGGCACGCGTGCAGGACTGCTTCGTGCTCGCGGACATGGAGCACTTCGTCCGGCGGTCGGTCGCGGCGCAACCTCGCGGCGTCTACACGCTCAACGACTACAAGGACGCGCGCCTGATGCGCGAGCGCTTCGACGAAATCTGGCAGAGCTCGGTGCCGGCGATCCCGGCGACGACCCTCGGGCTGTAGCCGGGTCGGCGCAGCACCGCGTCCCGTCTTGCGGACGCGCGTCAGCCGTTCGTCAGGGCGCGCGATATACTTTCCCAGCTTGGCCGACGCGATGGCATGCGTTGCCGCGCGTCACGACGCCGGCCGACTCCTCCCCACAACCAGAAAAGGAAGAACCGCTATGAAACGCACGCTAATCGTCGCCGCAATGGCCGCGGCTGCCCTGGCGGCATGTGGCAAGGAAGAAGCGAAGCCCGCGGCCCCGGCCGCACCCGCTGCCGCGCCCGCGCCCGCTCCCGCGCCGGCCCCGGCACCTGCCGATGCGAAGGCTGACGCACCGAAGGCCGATCAGGCTGCAGCAGCGCCGGCCGCGCCCGCCGCGGGCGACGCTCCGAAAGCCGCCGAGGAAAAGAAGGACGAGAAGAAGTGACCCCGCGTTAGCCGGGTGTGCCCGGCGCATCCCGGGATCCAGCAACCTTCGAAGGCCGGCGCCAAGCCGGCCTTCGCTTTTTTGCGGCCCGGCCGCCGGCTCAGATCTGGCGCCAGTCGAAACCGCTCGTCTGCTCCGCGATTCCGATCCAGTCCGCCGCGCAGCCGAGCACGCCGGCGAGCGCCGCGCGCGCGAGCTCCGGCCGGTTGTTCTTGTCCGAGAGATGCGCGGCAATCACGTGACGCAGCTTCGAGCGGTCGAGCGCGGCGAGCAATTGCGCCGCCGCAGCGTTCGCGAGATGCCCGAACGGCCCCCCGACGCGCGCCTTCAGCCAGCCGGGATAAGGGCCGTCCGCGAGCATCCGCTCGTCATGGTTGCACTCGAGCACCAGCGCATCGCAGCCCGAGAGCATCGACTCGACGTGCCGCGTCGAGGCGCCGATGTCGGTGAGCACGCCCAGCCGCCGCGCGCCATCGCCGAGCACGAGCTGAACCGGCTCACGGGCATCGTGCGGCACCGGAAACGGCGCCACCGCGAGGTCGCCGACCGCGAACGACGCATGGGTATCGATCACGGTCACGACCGGGTCCGGACCGCCGCCGTCGGCCGTCGCCCGCAGCGTCCCGTGAGTCATCCAGACGCGCAGCCCGTGGCGCCGCGCGAAGGGAATCGCGCCGTCGGCGTGGTCGCCGTGCTCGTGCGTCACCACGATGCCCGCGAGATCCCCGGCGGCCAGCCCGATGCGCGCGAGACGACGCTCGGTCTCCTCGATGGAAAAGCCGCAGTCGACCATGACCCGCGACGCGCCCGCCTCGACGACGAGCGCGTTGCCCCCCGAACCGCTACCGAGCGACGCGAAGCGCACCGACGGGAGCGCACACGGAGATGCGCCGCTCCGCGCGCGACGCGCGGAGCGGAAGAGGCGCGATAGGAGGAAGAGCGAGCGACGCGGAGCGCGACGGCAGCGTCACTTCAGCTGATCGTAGAGAAGGCCGAGGATTTTTTGCGAGGCGCCGGTGTTGTCCGGGCCGCCGTCCTTGCCGAGGATGCGGACCTGGCTCGTGTTGGTCGCGGCATTGACCACGACCTGGTATTGCGCGGCGGGCTTCGCCGTGTCGGTGCTCCGCCAGAACGCCAGCTTCGAGAGAAGACCGCTGTCCTTTTTCGCACCTTCCTGCGGATCCGCATAGCGCACGAAGTAGATGCCTTTGGTGCGGTCGCGATCCTCGACGGTGAAGCCCACCCGGTCGAGCGCCACGCCGACGCGCCGCCACGCGCGATCGAACGGGTCGTCGACGCGCAACAGGCTCCCGCCGTCGGTGCCCTTCACGATCTGAGCGCGTTCCTGGGTTTTGCCGTCCGGCGTGAGCATCGCCTTCGCACGGACTTCCTCGACGCCGAGTTTCACCATCATCCGGCGCAGGAACTCGGCCTCGAGTTCGGGGTCCGCGGGGCGCGGCTCCCAGACCGTGCCTTCCATGCCGCGCGAGCTGTTCACCACCTGCTCGACCATTCCGCGGTGGCTGATGAAGATTTCGGTGCCGCCGTTCGGCGTGCGCTCGAGGCGCGTGCGGAACTTGTCGCGCTCGCCGGTCGAGTACGCCTGGTCGAGCACCTTGCCAAGCAGGTTGCGGATCGGATCCTGCGGGATCTTGGCGCGGTTCTCCGCCCAGTCGGTCTCCATGACGCCAGCTTCCGGGCTGTCGATCTTGAGCAGGAAACCGTTCTCCTGCCAGAACTCCTTGACCGGCACCCAGAGTTTGTCGGGCGGCTCGGCGAGGACGATGTAGCGCGTGTTACCGTCGCGCTCGATGCGCACGCTGGCCGAGGCCGGCAGCACTTCGGCCGAGCGCGCCCCGCCGCCGCGCTCCGCGTTGTAGGCGGAGAAGGTGGCCGTGCCGCCGGGCGTGACGTCCGGCACCTGGTAGCGGTCGTCGCGCCCCGGCCGGGTCAGATCCGGGGGGACCTCCAGCGGCGGGAGCTTTCCGGCCGACTTGTACTCGACGCTCTTGCCGCCCATCACCATCTCGCCGAGGCCGCACCCGGCGAGCAGCAACGGAACGGAGAGCGCGGCGAGGAGTGCCCGCGTCGATCTCTTCATGCCCCTCGACCCTCCACGAGGCGCAAGCCGCTTGCTTGTTGGAGCACACCGGCCTCGCGCATGGCCTCCCTGACGGTCTCCTGGTATTGCGCCGACAGCGGCGTGAGGGGCAGTCTGATGCCGCCCTCGATCAATCCGAGCTGCGCGACGGCCCACTTCACCGGGATCGGATTCGCCTCGACGAAGAGGTGCCGGTGCAGCCCGAGCAACTTGTGGTTGACCTCGCGCGCGCGCGCGAGGTCGCCTGCGAGCGCCGCCACGCACATCTCGTGCATCAGCCGCGGCGCCACGTTCGCGGTCACGGAGATGATGCCGTGCCCGCCCATCAGCATCAGCGCCAGGCCGCTGGCGTCGTCGCCGCTGTAGACCGCGAAGCCCTCTGGCGCGCGCTTGACGAGATCGGTGCCGCGCTCCATGTTTGCGGTCGCGTCCTTGACCCCGACGATGTTCGGGATCTGGGCGAGCCGCAACGTCGTGTCGTTCGCGAGGTCCGCGACCGTGCGGCCGGGCACGTTGTAGAGGATGCTCGGAATATCGACCGCGTCGGCGATCGCCTTGAAGTGGCGGTAGAGCCCTTCCTGGGTCGGCTTGTTGTAGTACGGCACGACGGAGAGGCAGGCGGCTGCGCCGGCGCGCTTCGCCGACTCGGTGAGTTCGATCGCTTCCGCGGTCGAGTTGGCGCCGGTGCCCGCGACGATGGGGATGCGACCCCCTGCGTGCGCGACCGCGACGTGGATGAGCTCCTTGTGCTCGTCGAAGCCGACCGTCGGCGACTCGCCGGTGGTGCCGACGACGACGATGCCATCGGTGGCTTCGGCGATGTGCCAGTCGATCAGCGCTTTGAACCGCGGGATGTCGAGGCGGCCGTCCTCGAGCATCGGTGTCACGATGGCGACCAGGCTTCCGGTAATCATGGCCTCACGCCCTTGAAGAAATGATCGATTTTAACGGATTTCCCCGCCAGGACGCACCTTTAGCCGATCTTGACGCGGTCAGCCGCCCCCCTCAAGGCGCAGATCCGCTGGACGACCGCGGGCTTGGGGGTGCCCACCTCCCCCTGCTCGAAGGCGACGACCTCGAGTTGGCCCTGAACGGCTGCCAGCAACTCGCCCGGCCGCAATAGGAAATGAGGGTTCGACGGCCTGCCGAAGCGTTCGTTCCCGACCATGAATGTCTCGTACACGAGGACCCCCCCGGGCCGCAGCGCGGCGACGATTGGACCGAAGAGCGGCCGGTGCAGGTAGTTCGCGACCACGACCGCGTCGAAGCTCGACGGCGCGAAGGGCCACGCGGCGCCTTCGAGGTCGGCCGTACGGGTGAAGACTCCCGCCACCGCGGCCAGTTTCGCGATCGCCGCTCCATCGCGGTCGACCGCGAGAACGCTGCAGCCCCGCGCGGCGAGATAGCGTGCGTGCCGCCCCGCCCCGCACGCGAGGTCGAGCACCTCGCTCCCAGGACGGACGAGCGTTGCCCAGCGGACGACCCACGAGGAGGGCGACTCGATGTCGTGCGCGGCTTGCGCGGCTGGCATCTGTGCGGAAATCCGCCGGAGGCCTAGAACGACGACCCGGGCTGCGCGAGGAACCCCAGTTCCTCCGGCGTCGACTCGCGCCCGAGGATGGCATTGCGGTGCGGGAACCGCCCGAACCGCGCAACGACCGCGTAATGCCGCATCGCGTAAGCGAATGTGCCGGCGCCCGCCGCGTCGCTGGCGAGCGGTTCGAACAGCCGCAGCGATTCACGCTGGGCGTCGAGTGTCTCGGAGTGCTCGAACGGCAGGTAGACGAACCAGCGTTGAACCGGCAGGAGTACCTCGTCGAAGCCGCGTGCGATGACCTCGCGCGCGAGCGCGAGCGCGCGCGCATCGGCGGCGAACGCGCGCGGCGTGCCGCGGAACATGTTGCGCGGAAACTGGTCCAGCGCCACCGCCAGCGCGAGCGCCGCGAGCGGCCGGCTCGCCCAGGCGTCGAGTGCGCCGGCCGCTGCCGCCTCGTGCACGGCGAGGAAGCGATCGCGGATCAGCGCATCGAACTCCGCGGACTTGACGAACCAGGGCGCGCGCGGGCGCCCGAATTCGGGCGAATCGGGCGCGCCGAACCAGAACTCGAGTACGTCTGGCCAGGAGGCGACGCGCATACGACCTTCAGGCCTCCGGCTCGATCACGACCTTGCCGGTCACCGCGCGCTGCGAAAGCGCGTTCAGGGCGTCGCCGGTCCGCGCCAGGGGATAGCGCGCCGAGACATGCGGTCGCACGCGACCGTCGGCGAGCCAGCCGGCAAGCTGGGCCATCTCCTGCCGGCTCGCCTCGGGTTCGCGCTTCAGCCACTCGCCCCAGTAGACACCCACGATCGCGCTGCCCTTGAGCAGCGGCACGTTCGCGGGCAGGCGCGGAATCTCGCCGCCGGCGAACCCGATCACGAGGAAGCGGCCGCGCCATCCGACGCTGCGCAGCGCCGGCTCGCTCAGCGCGCCGCCGACCGGATCGTAGACGACGTCGACGCCTTTCTCGCCCACGAGCGCACGCACGCGCTCGCGCAGATCCTCGGTGGCGTAGTCGATCGTCTCCGCCGCACCGTGCGCGCGGCAGACGGCGAGCTTCTCTTCGCTCGAGGCCGCCGCGATCACCCGCGCCCCCATTGCCGCGCCCAGCTCGACCGCGGCAAGCCCGACGCCGCCAGCGGCACCGAGCACGAGCAGGGTCTCGCCCGCATTGAGCTGGCCCCGGTCCTTGAGTGCGTGCCACGCCGTGCCGTACGCGACGGTGAATCCGGCGGCCGCAGCGAAGTCCACGCCGCGCGGCAGCGGCACGAGCCGCGCTTCCGGCACCACGCATTCCTCGGCGAACGCCCCGAACGCGACGTTTGCGACCACCGCGTCTCCGGGCTTCGCCTGCGTGACGCCGCTCCCCGTCTCCTTCACGATGCCGGCAAGCTCGACGCCGGGCGTGAAGGGAAGCTGCGGCTTGATCTGGTACTTGCCCTGGATCATCAGCATGTCGGGAAAGTTCACGCCGGCCGCCTTCACGTCCACCACGACCTCGCCCGCGCTCGCGCGCGGCGCCGGCACCTCCTCGACGACCAGCGTCTCGGGGCCGCCCCAGGTCTTGCACCGCACCGCTCTCATGCCGAGCCTCAAGCCTTTAGTTGGTCGGGCGAAAGGTACCGCTGCCGGAAAGTCTCGAAGGGAACGGTATCGGCCGCCTCGATCCGACGCTGCGCCGCGAGCGATTCCTCCGCGAGCCGCGCAAACTTCGCCCCGACGTCCGCCGACAGCGGCAACGCGCGCAGGTGTCGCGCGTGCAGATGGGAGAGCGCGAGCACGAAGCGCACGTAGGACTTGCCGTACTCGCGCGCCGTAACTTCGAGCACGCGCGCCGAGGGCGTGCTGTCGGGCTGTTTGAGCGCCGCCACCGCCGCGGCGAGCGCGACCCGGTGGGCCGTGCCGCCGCCGTGCGCGACATCGAGCGCCGCGGCGAGCGGCTCGCACTCGACGAGCAGCTGCCCGCCCCACTCGAAGAGCGAGACTTCCTGCGAGCCGCGGCCGAGCTTCAGGCCCGGCTCGCGCCCGCGCGTGGCGACGCGCTGCTGATTGCGCTGGATGGCGGCGATCTCGTCGGGCGTGTCGGGCGGACTTTCCGCGAGCAGGCAGTGGAGCAGGAAGACGTCCAGAAAGCGCATCGTCGCCGCCGTGATGGCGACCGGAACGAAGGGATCGAGGTCCATCAGCCGCACCTCGACGTATTCGACGCCGCGCTCCCGCAGCGCGTGGAGCGGCCGCTCGCCGGGGCGGATTGTGCGTTTGGGCCGGATGGTGCCGTAGAACTCGTTCTCGATCTGCAGGAGACTCGTGGCGAGCTGCCGGTAGTCGTCGCCGTCGTGGATCCCGATCGCCTCGTACGGGGGGTATGGCCGGGTGAGCGCGTCGTGCAGCGACGCCGCATAGCTCTCGAGGCTGTTATAGCTCACCGCGAGCGTCGCCTGCGCATCGCTCTGGTAGCCGAGGCGCCCCATGCGAAGCGACGTGGCATGGGGCAGATAGAGCGTGCCCGGGGCGAGCTCGTGCAGCTCGTGCTCGCGGCCCGCGACGAACGTGCTGCAGAGCGCCGGCGAGGCCCCGAAGAGATAGAGCACCAGCCACGAATGCCGCCGGAAATTGCGGATGAGCGCGAAGTACTCCGCGCTCGTCGCCTCCGGCAGCGACCAGTTGTAGTGAATGCCCGAGATCGTCTGCATGCGCCGGCCGTAGCGGTGGGCAAGGCCGGTGCGATACACGGTCTTTGCGCGCCCGACGTTCGCGGTTCCGTAGCGGCCGATGGGGATGCCGTCGTCCGCCGGAAGCTGGCAGGGCATGCTCGCGCACCAGAGCAACTCCTCGCCGATGGCGCGATAGACGACTTGGTGGATGCGCTGGAGCTCGTCCAGGCACGCCTCCGGACTCGGGTGTGGGGCCGTGATCAGCTCGAGTTGCGCTTCGCTGAAGTCGGTGGTGATGTGGGTGTGCGTCAACGCCGAGCCGAGCGCGCCCGGGTGGGGCGTGAGGGCGAGCGAGCCGTCGGGTCGCACCCTCAGGCTCTCCTTCTCGATGCCACGCCGAATGCCCTTCAGGATCGACGGCGAGAGCGCGCGCAGTCGTTGCATGGGCCCTACGGTAGCAGACTGTCGGCGTCCTGCGCCGTCCACCTCGATCGTGCCCGCGACCTCCCCCTCCGTGCCGGTCGGATCGCGTAGAATCCGCGCCGCTCTCGCCGTAGTTCAATGGATAGAACGAGCGCCTCCTAAGCGCTAGATTCAGGTTCGATTCCTGACGGCGGGACTCCTAGACTTACTCCCTAAGGTGCACCCGCGTCGCGTCAGAGTGCAGTATCCCTCTGACGCGACAAGCGAAGTAAGCTGCTTCGCGGTTTTCAAGGTGCAGGACGCTTTCGCCAAAGTGCGGCCCTATGCGCGAGTTTCAGGCGGATAGAGCGGCGGATACAGAGGCGGATAGAAAAGGGAGTGCAAATGGCAACGCGACTGCTTGGAGCGAAGCTCAACCTGCTGTCGGTGCGCGACGTGCTGAATGCGCGCGAGGGCGAGAAGTCGGACGGCGGCGGGCTGCTGCTTCGCTGTTCTGGCGCGAACGCGTCTTGGGTATTCCGGTATTACCCGGCCCGAGCTGCTTGAATTCTTCCGCGAGATACAAGGCCGCATGGCCGACACCGGGCAGCAAGTACGCCGACGGCTCGACGAGGTATTCGAGCAGGCCGTTGAGCAAGGCACGATCGGCGTTAACCTCGTGGCGCTGCTGCACGCGAAGCTGCGCCGGGAGCACAAGCCGAAGCGGGTCACGCCCCATGCCGCGCTAC
The DNA here is from genome assembly GCA_963747775.1 of uncultured beta proteobacterium. GTDB lineage: Bacteria > Pseudomonadota > Gammaproteobacteria > Burkholderiales > SG8-39 > JAGVSZ01. The sequence goes on along the minus strand of CAVVGT010000003.1, from coordinate 327,035 downwards.
CCTTCGCCGCGACTCCGGGGTTCGTGGAGGGGCTACGGACTCAAGCGGGCATCGCCGCGCGCTGCCTGGAATTCACGATCTACACGGCGGCAAGGACCGGAGAGAGCATCGGCGCGAGGTGGTCGGAAATCGACGGCGCTGTATGGACCGTCCCAGGCGAGCGCATGAAAGGCGGCGAGGCGCATACCGTTCACCTATCCGAACGGGGGCTTGCGATCCTCGACGAAATGCGGGCGATCGGCTCGCCGTTCGTGTTCCCGTCGATCATGGACAAGGATCGGCCGCTTTCGAATATGGCGATGCTCGTGCTGCTCAGGCGGATGAAGCGCGCCTACATTACCGTTCACGGCTTTCGGGCGAGCTTCTCCACCTGGGCGAACGAGACAGCGGCGGCACGTCCCGACGTGATCGAAGCGTGCCTTGCCCACCGGGAGGGCGACAAGATCCGCGCCGCCTACAACCGCGCACAATTCGCAGCCGAGCGCCGGGGGCTGCTCGCCACCTGGGCCGCGTTCCTTGAAGGCCGAGAAGCGGTGAGCAACGTTATCGACTTCACGAGCGCCAAGGCAGCGCAACGACCAAGCCGCGCCTAGCCCGACGGGGCGAAAACCGGGTTCCCTTGCCCGGCTGGCGCGGCTCCCTCTCTCAAGGGCGCGAAGGGACGCGCGATGAAGAAGAAGCAATCCGAGGTCTATTTCCAGCGGCCCGAAGCCCGTCGCGTCGGGTTACTGATGAGCGACGCGGCGATTCAGCGGTGCGTCGCAAAGTGGAGCGACGAGGACCACACCTCGCTGTTGAAGCTGTGCAAGCGGTACGGCATCGGAGAGAGTCCGGCAATGTTCTATGAGCTTTCTCTCGCCCTTGCCAGAGAGCTGTACCCGGAACGCAAGCGTCGCGGGCCTGGAACGAAATGGACCGCGCTGAATCAAGGCGCGCTAGTGGTGGAGATAGAGCGGCTCGCCAAGCCGGATGACCCGGCGCGGGGCGTGGCATGGGCGGCGGCACAGCTTTCGAAGCGCGAGCCCTGGAAATCCTTTCTTGAGTCGGGCGCCACAAGCCGCGATCCGGCCATCTTTGCCAAGCAGGCCAACGTGACTACGGGACCGCAACAGGTCAACAACGGCATCCCCTCGCGCGCACGGGAAACCGAAATCGAGCCAAACAGACTTTTGGAGGCGCAGCATCGCGAACGGCTGGACTTCGGAACGTCGGGCGCGGCAATCGGCGCTCATCCGGCGATGGCGACCTTGGGAGAACTCGACGGGGCCGCGGACGCCGGAAGGTAGAGCGCGCGTTAGCCGCAACGCCTACAAGGGCGGCACGCGGGGGATGCTCCGGGAATTGCGCCAGATACTTCGGCATCAAGACGAGTCGCGGCAAGACCTCGCGGGCTAATAAGCCATAAGTCCGTAGGCCCGCAACTGAAAACCCCGCCATGCGGGCGGGGTCCGGTTGCGCTCCGTGCCACTCAGTGCAGCTTGCGGCGGCGGGCGTGATGGGAGCGGGAGTCGGGGCCGGGCGACGATCGGATGACGGGATGACGCTGTCCGGGGGGGACGGCGAAGGCCGCCTTGAGAATCCGAGGTCGCCCTCCGGCGAGCGCGTGAAGACTGAGGCGGGCAGCGGTCGGTGTACGGATTTTGCAATTCACCCGCGCGGCACGAGCGATAATGCCGTCATGGGTCCTCCTGACGATTTCCAGGGCATGCGGACGATCGAGTCCCGGGATTTGTTCGCGCGCGCAGCCGCAACGGGCCGCGCCAACCGCCGCCGCCTGCGCTCCTTCCTGAGCATATTCATCGTCGCGCTCGCTGTGGGTCTGACTTGGAACTTCCTGCGTCCCGCGGAGTACCGCGCGACGGCAAGACTGCAGATCACGCCGGCGAGCGGTTCGCTGCCTGCGGAGACGCAGACGACGAGCCCGGCACCGGACTCGAACCTGCCTTTTTTGACTGAGCTGCAGGCGCTTTCGAGCCGCCCGCTGATCGAGCAGGTGGCCAATCGCCTGCGCGAGGCAGGTCATGACCTCTCGCCGCTTGGGCCGGATCCGATCCTCGGTCTGCAATCCTCGCTGACCGTGACGCCGCTTGCCGGAACGAATGTCGTCGAGCTGGCGGCCATGGGATCGCGCCCGGAGCTGCCCGCCGCGCTGCTCATCGGCATCAGTGAGACGTATCGAGAGGCGGTCGCACGCAGCTATCGCGACACGACGACTGAGGCGCGAGCGCGCGCCGACGAGGAAGCGGCCAAGCTGGAAGCCGCGGTCGCGGACAAGCGTCGCGCAGTCGAGGATTTCCGCCGTCGCAGCAACATCGTGTCACCCGAGCGCGAGGAGAACGACGTGCTCGCCGAGATGCAGGGCCTCGCCAAGGCGCTCAAGGAGGCGAACGAGCGCGTCGCCGCTGCGGAAGGCAAAGTGCGCGCGACTCGCGGGTCCGCCGCCGCTGGCCGAAGCGTCGTGCGCTCCAGGGACAACCCGACGCTGGCGAACCTCGAGCAACGCGCGTCGCAGGCCCGCGAAGATCTGCGCGACCTCGAGAGGGTATACACGCCGGACTACCTTGCCATGGATCCGAAGGCCCGTGCGCTTCGCGCGCGCCTCGTCGAGCTTGAGCAGCAGATCAAAGCGCAGCGTGAGACCGGACAGCAGCACACGCTTTCCGAGGCCGACGAGGAGCTGGCGAGCGCCCGCGAGGCGGCGCAGCGCCTGCAATCGCAGATTGCGTCTCGGCGGCAGGAAGTTGGTGCATTCGCGGCACGCTTCAGTCAGTACAAGTCTCTTCAGGACGAACTCGGACAGCTCGAGAGGGCCTACCAAGACGCGCTGCGGCGCAAGGCGCGGCTCGACGCGACCGAGCGCTCGCGCATGCCCGCCGTGCATGTGCTCGAGCAGGCTGCACTCCCGAGGCAGCCCTGGCGGCCCCACTATTGGCGCGATGCGGCGCTCGTGCTGGCGGGATCGTTGGTGCTCGGGCTCCTCGCGGTCTGGCTCGTCGAACTCTTCAACCGACCCGAGCCGCATCCCTCGGTTGTGATCGCGCAGCCGATCGTGGCGGGGCGGCTCTTGCACGGGGCGCCCCCGCTCGGTCTCGGGCAGACCGGACTGTCGCAGCTCGAAGAAGAACGGCCGCGCCTGCTCGCGAGGCCGCACGACATGCCGCGCGAACTCAGCCCGCAAGACGTCGTCTCGCTGGTGCGCGCAGCCGATTCGGAAACACGGCTTGCGATCGCCCTTCTCCTCTTGGGGCTCTCGCCCGAAGAGGCGGTTGGCCTGCGCGGCGCCGACGTGGACCTCGTCCGAGGCGCGATCGAGCTTCGCGGCCCGCCGCGGAGGACCGTCAGGATCAACGAAGGTCTCGTGCGGCTGCTGTCGATCCGTGCAGCCGGCGCCGAGGAGCCGGTTCTGTGCGACCTTCCGGGCGACGCTGCGAGCCTCGATTCGCTCGCGACGAAGCTGCTGTGCGCCGCGCATGACGCCGGCATCGAGCGCGTGGACGAGGTGACGCCCACAGCGCTGCGCCACACCTACGTCGCGTTCCTCGTGCGGCAAGGCGCGCGCTTCGCGGACCTGGCGCAGTGGGTCGGTCCGCTTCCAGCAGAAACGCTGGCCACCTATAGCGCGCTCGCTCCGACCGGGGCGCGGCTCGCGGCCGAATCCGTGAACCCGAATTTCCCGGGAATCGACGGGTCAACGAACGCGTGAGAGCTTGCGTGCCACGCGGGCGGGGTCCTGTTGCGAGCTACTCAGTGCAGCGTGCGGCGGGAGAAGCCGAGGCCGGCGAGGGCGAGGCCGAGCAGCAACAGGGCCAGAGAGGAGGGTTCGGGCGCGATGGCTGCGGTAGACCGGATGATGTGTCCCACAAAGCGTTCCTCATCTGGGTCTTCTCCCGACACGATGAACGTGATTTGATTGCCACTCATTGCCTCGTGGAAGAAAGCGGCCACGCTGAATACGGCCTCGTTCTCGTTCGGGAACAGAGATCGGAAATCTTCTATGTCAAAGACTTTCGTCAGCCGGCCGCCGTAGTTGCTGAAAACTGCCGCGCCGGTCGAGAACGCGACCGCTCCATCGTCGATCGATGCGTAGGGGTTGAATGTGGTGAATGTTCCCCCACCGTCCGGTACAGGCGTGTGGTTATCGGCAACGACACTGAGTGTCCCGCTAAAGATGAAGCGGCTAACCCTCGACATCCCCGAACCTCCGCAACAAAAAACTGTGCGCGGACGAAATTTTCGCCTTGAAACATCTGGCCGGACGTAGCGAAAGCAAAGCTGCCACCCATTGGGGCCCCAGAATCGGGGCGCTCGATGAAGAGCGTAATCTGATCTGCTCCTACCGGAACAAACGACGCAAGCGCGACAGCACCGAACGTCGTGATGGTGTCCGCATCGAAATCCTGAAGGATGTAAACGAGTTCCGCTTGCCCCGTCCCCTCGTTGTATCGAACAAAGAGCTGCAGAAGTTGATGGTATCTCCTCCACCCTGCGCTTACCGTTCGACCGGTACAGTAGCCCACTTGACCAGCCAGCGTGCTGGCTAGGCTCGGTCGCGTGATCGCTCGGTACTTTTCGTACCGACTTGACGCCCGTTCACTTCCCCCTTTGCATTCGTCCACGCAGTGTGACCCTTTGTCACAGTCGAGGAACGACATGCCATGTAAGCATAACTTGAGGGTGGGGGATTTTTGCGATGAAGGCCAAGCGCCGCTGGCTCGGACTCCAGGTGTGGATCGCCGAGGAGAACGGACACAAGCACAAGGGAACCCTATGGTGGGTCGATGAGACCCGCGTTCTGATTCGCGAGAACGGTCGGACGGGCCTCGTGGCGCTCCCCAAGGCGGCGGAAGGGAGCCGTTGGGGGGTCGTGGAGGACGGCATGAGCAGTGACGGCCGAAACTAGGGAACGATACCAAGGCGTGACGCGTCAGTAAGGCTTGTGAAACGACGAGAAAGTGAGGGAGGAGGACCCCATGACACTTCAAGGGATCGGGGTGATGCAGCCAGCCGGTAACGGACCGTTTCAGTTGCGTCTTAGATTCGATCGAGACGCCTATTGCGCGATCGAGTTGAAGAAGGGCGAGGCCTCCAAGCGCATCGCCAAGAAGTTCCGCGAGCTAGCACTGGAGGTGGAGCGGCTGGAGAAGGGAAAGGGCTAAACGGTTCTACCGCTCAGGCCCGCTCAGGCCGGCATGTGGACCGCCAGCGGCGCTACTCGCGCGGCAGTAGTCGTAAGGCGCCCCATAGGAGGACCGTGGGTGGCGCGTGATCTCGTAACCCGCCGCGAGTGCGAGTGCGAGACCTAGGCCGATACCCGCCAGGCGCGCAAGGCCCCGCTCATCTCAAGCGTTGAGGACAGGCGCGTGGCTAAGGGATTCGTTCGCTCTGACATCCGGTCGCGCCGGCTCGTGCTGGTACGCCCGAGCTCTCGATTCTCGTGGGAGGTCTCAATGCAGGGCGCGAAAAAGCCTTATTCCTTCGCGGACCGTCCTCTCGCGATCGACTACGCGAAGATGTGGGCTGCCGCGAATCCCCCAAGCACCGTGCGCGTGCTGGACTCGACTGGCTCGGTCGTCCGGGAGTGGACCTACTCGTGACCTGTTGCCCCGGCACCGAGGACGGCCATCACGTGTGGTCCGAGCGTCACCGGCTCATCGTCGTCTTTCCGTGCGGGTGGTGGGAGCGGGAGGCGGGAGCGGGCGACGGTCCGGGGCCCGCCTCTGCGGAATTCAGCGACGGATGGAGCGGCGGATTCTGGGGGCACCTATCCGGAGAGCCAGCAACGGCGCGGGGGTCGACTCATGACGGCGGGACCACTAGCATTCTCTCCCTGAATGCACCCGCGTCGCGTCAAGGTGCAGTAACCCTTTGACGCATGAAGCGAAGTAAGCTGATTCGCGACTTTCAAGGTGCACAACGCTTTCGCCTGAGTGCGGCCCTATGCGCGTGGAGATTGAGAGACGAGTGAAGCCTGGCGATCCGGCGAGGGGTAACTTGGGCCGCGAAGCAGCTTGCGATGCGCGAGCCCTGGAAATCTATTGTCAGGAAAGACTCGGGCCCGACGGAGGCGCTTCGGAAAGCCTATCAAACCTTCAAGAATGAGCTCGCACTTGTTGGGAAGCTTTCACGTGGCACAAGCATCGAGGCACGCTCGCCGAATGGGATGCTTCCGCCGCCGACGTAGTAAAAAATCCTCACGCGAAGTAACTCACGGGAGATTCGCGTCGGATGCCGTGAGTTCATTACTCTTGCAAGTTCTCACAGTAAATATCCCCCGGCAAGGCCGGGGGCCTTAATGTGTGAGCCGCTCAGAGCGGCTTGAACTGGCCGCTAACGCGGCCCGCCCTCTTTGAGCCACCTGAAGGTGGCTCCCCTACTGCCAAAGCTTCATTTGATCCAGGCGCTTGTCCTCTTCTTCCTGATTCCTGATGTACTCCCGGATGAGCGCCTCGTCTCGGCCTACCGTCGAGACGAAATACCCTCGAGCCCAGAAATTCTGACCCACGAAGTTGCGCTTCCTCTCCCCGTACACCCGCGCCAGATGAATCGCGCTCTTCCCCTTGATGTACCCGATCACCTGCGAGACTGCGTACTTCGGCGGGATCGCAATCATCCTGTGCACGTGATCGGACATCAGATGCCCCTCCTCGATGCGGCTCTCCTTGTATCCGGCCAGCCTGATAGACGTCGGCCTGGACGATCGCGAATTTCACGCCCGGCTCGTAACGAAGCAGGCGGATGTTCGCTGCCGACCCCGCCGTCGGCAGGACCTCCAGATCGATGTCTACCGCCGGCGCTACAAACTTGGCGAGATCCGTACCGATCGCGAAATAGGTGCCGCGCTCCGACGCGGTCACGATCATGTATGCTGCCGACGCCGCCGGCGCGGCCCCGCTCTGAAGACACAGCACTGCGGCGAGCAGCGCTCCCGCGAGTTTCCCCGCCGCCATACTATTCTCTCCGTTGAATGGCTTCTGGCACGCACAGCCCGAGCGCCGCTACCGCGTCGGTGCACGGCCCTACGCGCGCGGGTTGACGCTCGAGGATCCCCGGGCCAGCGTCGGCGGAGCGCGGGCGCGCGACCCCTGCGGGCACGGGGGCAGCAACTTTCGACGGATCCCTTGCCTCCACACCGGGTCGTCGCGCGCTGATGGTGGTTCCGCCGGACGAACGAGCAAGGGGAGCCGTCGCCGGTGAGCGTGCAGCGTCGGGGGCCGCGGTTCCCGAACGGATTGCGGCTTCGGGTGCAGGCGCGATGGGCTGGGGGTCGGCCGCAATGGGAGGCGTGACTGCGAGGGCCGAAGTCGATGTGGTGGGCACTCCGTCACCTGCGGTCGCGGACGGGTTGACGAGGGCACCGGTGGCGGCGGGGCTACCACCGTCACTTACGGCGCCACTCGCCGCAGGGATTTGCGGGACGTCGGGCACTGGACGCTCGCGGTACGCGTAGTACGCGGTCGCGGCAACGACGGCAAGGACCACCGTACCGACGATCACGGCCAGGCCCCGGCGAGGGACGATTTGTGGCGCAACCCGGATTGCCAGGGATCCGGCGATTGCCGCCGCGGGGTACGACCGCAACGCATCGGCCAAGGGAATAACCGCTGTGCGCACGTCGGCGTTCGCGGCATGGGTGCCGAGGGTATTCCCGTTCGGCCGACCGGCTACCGCGCCCAAATCGGAATGGGCCATCCGCCGCGCCAGCTCCTGCGAAGTGGCGAAAAGCCCGGCATCACGATCGAGTCCATCCGCGCCGAGAGATGGCTGCGCGATCGGCTGCGTTCCACGTTCGGCGGTCCGCGCTTCGGATCCCGCAGCGTCCGACGCTTCGGTGGCGGACGACCAACGAAAGAGTCCGTCGAATCCATCAGCGATCGGCTGCGTTCTATCTTCAGCGGTCCGCGCCCCGGATCCCGCAGCGTCCGACGCTTCGGTGGCGGACGACCAACGAAAGAGACCGTCGAGTCCATCAGCGATCGGCTGCGTTCTATCCTCAGCGGTCCGCGCCCCGGATCCCGTAGCGTCCGACGCTTCGGTGGCGGACGACGAACGAGTGAGTCCGCCCAGTGTGCTCCCCGGCCACGCGGCACCGCACTGGTGACACTTCGGCGCTGTCGAATCGTTCACCGCTCCACAGCGGGCGCACGGGACTAAGTCTAGCGGCGCGCCGCAGGCGTTGCAGTACTTCGAGTCCGGCGGGTTGATGCGCTCGCAAAACGCGCACGCGGCAGACCGCATGGACGGGTTCGCAGCTGAGCTTCTGGTCATTAGCCTTCCGTGTTAAGGCAAGCCGGAATCCCTCAGAGTACTTCGGCGGATGCCAAGGCCCTCACTTACACATTGTAAATATCCCCCGGCAAAGCCGGGGGCCTTAATGTGTGAGCCGCTCAAAGCGGCTTGAACTGGGCCGCTAACGCGGCCCGCCCTCTTTGAGCCACCTGAAGGTGGCTCCCCTACTGCCAAAGCTTCATTTGATCCAGGCGCTTGTCCTCTTCTTCCTGGTTCCTGATGTACTCCCGGATGAGCGCCTCGTCTCGGCCTACCGTCGAGACGAAATACCCTCGAGCCCAGAAATTCTGACCCACGAAGTTGCGCTTCCTCTCCCCGTACACCCGCGCCAGATGAATCGCGCTCTTCCCCTTGATGTACCCGATCACCTGCGAGACTGCGTACTTCGGCGGGATCGCAATCATCATGTGCACGTGATCGGACATCAGATGCCCCTCCTCGATGCGGCTCTCCTTGTATCCGGCCAGCCCTCTGAAGACCTCTCCCAGATGCGACCGCAACTGCCCGTACAGCGCCTTCCTGCGGTACTTCGGGATGAAGATCACGTGGTATTTGCACTCCCACTTCGTGTGACTTAGGCTTTCGTACTCGTCCATCCGCGGAACTCCCTTTCGTGTGCTTGGCGGCTCACGATTGGAAGTCTCCGTGGCTGGACGGACTCCTTCAAATGTCAAACCTCTACTGCCTCCCCGGCAGAGCCGGCGGGCCTCCCTTGGTAGCTAGATTCGCGAACGCGCCCCGAAGGCGGCGTTGACACTCCTATGCGACCGCATCTGCCTGCTGCATCGGCTGCGTCGCAGCGAACGCGTCGAGCCGCATGCACGCGTCGAAGATCCGCATGATCGTCGGATACGACGCAAGGTCGCAGTTGTAGCGCTGCGCATTGAACACCTGCGGGACGAGGCAGCAGTCGGCCAGCGAGACCGCGTCGCCGTGGCAGTACTCGCCGTGGCGCCGCTCGCGATTCAGGTAGGCCTCCAGCATCGCGAAGCCGTCCGCGATCCAATGGCGATACCAGTCATTGACCCCCTCCTCGTCGAGCTTGAAGGCCTTGCGGAGGTGCTTGAGCGTCCGCAGGTTGTTCAGCGGATGCATCTCGCAGGCGATGATCTGCGCGACCGCGCGGACGTAGGCGCGCTCGACCGGGTCCTTCGGCATCAGCGCGGGCACCGGATGGCGCTCGTCCAGATACTCGATGATCGCGAGCGACTGGATGAGGACGTGGCCACCGTCCTCGAGTGCCGGCACGAGGCCCTGCACGTTGACGCCGCGGAACGCGTCGGCCCGGTGTTCGGCCTTCACGAGGCTCACGTAGGCCGCCTCGTGCGCAATGCCCTTGTAGGCAAGCGCGATGCGGACGCGATACGAAGCCGACGAGCGGAAGTAGGTGTAGAGCCTCATCGAAGTCACCCGGATCGGTGCGCGTAGGAGCGCGAGTCTACTGCGCCCCCCGGCGCCTTGCGCACGGCGACCGCCCTCTGCAACAATCGCCGCCTGCGCAACGGAGGGCGTCCGATGTTCCCCGGCAAGCACTACGACGAGACCAAGGTCGGCGAGACGTTCAGCTCGTCGCTCACCGTGACCGAGACGCACCTGGTGATGGCCTCGGGCCTGTTCGGGGATTTCAATCCGCTGCACGTCGACGAGGAGCACTCGAAGCGATCGCGGTTCGGGGGACGCATCCTGCACGGCCCGTTCACGAGCGCGCTCGTTTCGGCGCCGGTCGGCATGTACTTCCACAGCACGGCGATCGCCTACATGGAGCACACCTGCCGCTTCAAGGCCCCGGTGCGCCCGGGCGACACGCTCACGACCACCTGGACGATCGTCGAGAAGCTCAACAAGCCGAAGCACCACGGCGGCATCTGCGTGCTCACCGGCGCCTGCCGCAACCAGCACGGCGAGGTGGTGGTCGAGGCCGAGGGGAAGATCCTCGTCGCGAGCCGCACGTGAGTGCGGGGTGCCGCGCGGCGCCTACCCGTCCCCCTGCCCCCGTCCCGCTTCCCGCTTTCTCTCTTCCTCCCGTAACCGCAACACCCGCCGTTGCACCTTCCCGGTGGTGGTCATCGGCAGCGCGTCGATGAACTCGATCTCCTTCGGGTATTCGTAGGGCGCGAGGCGTCCGCGCACGTGGTTGCGGATCTCGGCCTCAAGCGCCGGAGAGGCCTGGTGGCCCGGCGTGAGGACGATGAACGCCTTCACGACGTTGCCGCGCTCGGGATCGGGACTGGGCACCACCGCCGCGTTGGCGACGGCGGGATGCTTCACCAGGCAGTTCTCGATCTCCGACGGACCGATGCGATACCCGGCCGCCTTGAACATGTCGTCGGCCCGGCCCTGGTACCAGAAGTACCCGTCCGCGTCGCGCTTGGCGAGGTCGCCGGTACGGCACCAGTCGCCGCTGAACTTCTCCCGCGTCGCCTTCTCGTTCTTCCAGTAGCCGAGGAAGAAGACCGCGTCGCCGTCGCCGTGGATGTCGCTGCGATTGACCGCGATCTCGCCGATCTCGCCCGGCGGCACGTCGGCGCCCGCATCGTCGATGACGGCGATGCGATGTCCGGGGTAGGGCCGCCCGATCGAGCCGGGTTTGGCCGGCCAGAGCGTGTGCGAGTTCCCCACGAGGTAGTTGATCTCGGTCTGGCCGAACATCTCGTTGATCGTCACCCCGAGATGCTCGCGGCTCCAGCCGAACACGGTCTCGCCCACCGCCTCGCCCGCGCTCATTATCGAGCGCAGCGCGAGGTCGTATCGCGCGCGCGGCGACGACACCGCCTTCATCATCATCTTGAGCGCGGTGGGAAACAGGAAGCTGTTGCGGACCTGGTACTTCTCGAGGAGCCGGAACGCCCGCTCGGGATCGAAGCGGCCGCGGTAGCCGAGGATCGGATACCCGTAGTACAGGGTGGGCAGCAGCGCGTCCATCAGGCCGCCCGTCCAGGCCCAGTCCGCCGGCGACCAGAACATGTCCCCGGTCTGCGGAAACTCGTCGTGCGAGTACCGGAACCCCGGCAGGTTGCCGATGAGCACGCGCTGAGGTTTGAGCGCCCCCTTCGGCGGGCCGGTGGTGCCGCTCGTGTAGATCAGCAGGGCCGGGTCATCCGCAGCCGTGTCCGCCGGCGCGAACCGCCAGGAGGCTTTTTCGAGCAACCGTTCCCACGGCGTCACCCCCGCTTCGAGCGCGCCCGCGACGCCGACCACGTGCTTCAGGTCGGGCAACCGGTCGCGGATGGGCTGGAGGTTGGGGAGCGCGGCCGAATCCAGAAACGCGACGCTGGTCTCGCTGTTCCGGAGCCGGTATTCGAGCGCTTCCGGCCCGAACAGGATCGACAGCGGCATCGCTACGGCGCCCATCTGGTAGCACGCGACGTGCACGATCACGGTCTCCGGGCGCTGGGGAAGGATGATCGCGACGCGGTCGCCACGCATTACCCCGAGCCCTGCGAGGGCATTTGAGATCCGGTTCGCCTGCTGCTGGATGTCCCAGTAGGTCCACGCCGAGGTCGCACCCGACTCGTCTTCCCAGTAGAGGCAGAAGCGGTGGCGATCGCGCGCGTGCCGGCGGCAGCACGCCTCCGCGATGTTGAAGCGCTCCGGCACCTGCCACCGGAAGGCGCGGTAGAGTTCGTCGTAACGATCGCGCATGCCCCCTCCCCGAGCGAAATTAGCACTTGACCCTGGCGAGTGCCAGCGTCACGCGCTCCATGCAGCGTCGAGCAGCGCCGGCAGGATCGTGCCTGCCGCGCCGAGCAGGCTGAACGTCGCGGCGCGGGTGAGCGGCGTCGGGTCCTTGTTGACCTCGATCACCGTGGCCCCACCCTGCAGCGCGGTCATCGGCAGTTGCGCCGCGGGAAACACCGCCGCCGAAGTACCGATCGAAAAGTACAGGTCGCATTCGCGAGCCGCCGTTTCCGCGCGGGCGATCGCGTCCGGCGGGAGCCTCTCGCCGAACCACACCACGTCGGGCCGCAAGTGCGCCCCGCACATCGGACAGCGTGGAGGACGCTCGACCGTCTCGGGCCACGCGTCGACGACGCTGCCCTCGACAAAGCACTTGCTACGATGGATGTTGCCGTGGAGCTCGACCACGTCGACCGACCCGGCCCGCTGATGAAGGCCGTCGACGTTCTGGGTGACGAGCGTTAATACGGGCACGAGCGTTTGCAGGCGCGCGAGCGCAATATGCGCGGTGTTCGGGGCCGCGCCTGCGACCAGCCCGCGCCGCCACGCGTACCAATCCCAGACCAGCTGCGGGTCGCGCCGGAAGGCGTCCGCCGTCGCCAGCTCCTCGGGGCGAAAGCGCGACCACAGGCCGGATTGTGCGTCACGGAACGTGGGTATGCCGCTCTCGGCGGAGATTCCGGCGCCGGTGAGGACCCCGACGCGACGGGTGGCCCGCACCGCGCGCAGCAGGCGCGGGTCGAAATCGCCGCTCATGACCGAATGATCGGGACCCGGACCTGCGCGGTCATCGCTTCAGGTGCAGAATGCGTTGTAGCGAAGACTCGAGGAGAACCGAATGGCGTCGCAACTTTGCCACGCACCCCTTGTCCTAAGGGCGGGTTAGGCCCGAAAATCGCTACAAGTTCCTACATGAGCAGAGAGCGCGAAGCAGATACTCAACGCACTTTCCTCGCAGCGGAGGCTCGCATGGAAGGAAACCCGACGCAAGTCTTCTCGGCGTTCGGCGAGGCGGGCGGCGCAGTCGCCCAACGCGCCGGCACCGAACGCAGTCACGACAGCCGCGGCGGGGTTCTCTCCCGCTTCCAGGCGCGCTACGAGAGCCGCCTCGAGGAAGAGTACTCGCTCGGCGAGTACCTCGAGCTCTGCAAGTCGCACCCCGCCGCCTATGCCACCGCCGCCGAGCGCATGCTCATGGCGATCGGCGAGCCCGAGAACGTCGACACGCGCAACGATCCGCGCCTGTCGCGCATCTTCTCCAACAAGGTCATCCGGGTCTACCCCGCGTTCCGCGAGTTCTACGGGATGGAGGAGACGATCGAGCAGATCGTCGCCTACTTCAAGCACGCGGGACAGGCGCTCGAGGAGCGCAAGCAGATCCTCTACCTGCTCGGCCCTCCGGGCGGCGGCAAGAGCTCACTCGCCGAAAAGCTCAAGCAGCTGATGGAGGAGATGCCCTTCTACACGCTCAAGGGCTCGCCGGTGAACGAGTCGCCGCTCGGGCTCTTCACCCCCGAGGACGACGGGGCGACGCTCGAGGACGAGTACGGCATCCCGCGGCGCTACCTGAACCCGATCCCGTCGCCGTGGGCGGTCAAGCGCCTGAAGGAGTTCGGCGGCGACCTCGGCAAGTTCCGCGTCGTCAAGCTGCGGCCCTCGACGCTCCAGCAGATCGCGATCTGCAAGACCGAGCCGGGCGACGAGAACAACCAGGACATCAGCTCGCTCACCGGCAAGCTCGACATCCGCAAGCTCGAGCAGTACGCGCAGGACGACCCCGACGCCTACAGCTATTCCGGCGGCCTGTGCCGCGCCAACCAGGGCTTGCTCGAGTTCGTCGAGATGTTCAAGGCGCCGATCAAGGTGCTCCATCCGCTGCTCACTGCGACCCAGGAGGGCAACTACAAGGGCACCGAGGGCTTCGGCGCGATCCCGTTCGACGGCGTGATCCTCGCGCACTCCAACGAGAGCGAATGGCAGTCGTTCCGGAACAACAAGAACAACGAGGCGTTTCTCGACCGCATCTATATCGTCAAGGTGCCGTACTGCCTGCGCGTCACCGACGAGGTCCACATCTACGAGAAGCTGCTCAAGAACTCCTCGCTTGCGTACGCGCCATGCGCGCCGGGAACCCTGAAGATGATGGCGCAGTTCGCCGTCCTCACGCGCATCAAGGAGCCGGAGAACTCCAGCCTGTTTTCGAAGATGCGCATCTACGACGGCGAGAACCTGAAGGACATCGACCCGAAGGCGAAGTCGATGCAGGAGTACCGCGACTTCGCCGGGGTCGACGAGGGCATGACCGGACTGTCGACGCGCTTCGCGTACAAGGTGCTGTCGAAGGTCTTCAATTTCGACCATACGGAGGTGGCGGCCAACCCGGTCCATTTGCTCTACGTCCTCGAGCAGCAGATCGAGCGCGAGCAGTTCCCCCCGGAGGGCGAGAAGCGGTACCTCTCCTTCGTCAAGGAATACCTTGCGACCCCTTATGTCGAGTTCATCGGCAAGGAGATCCAGACCGCGTACCTCGACGCGTACTCGGAGTACGGCCAGAACATCTTCGACCGCTACGTCACCTTCGCCGACCTGTGGATCCAGGACCAGGAGTACCGCGATCCAAACACCGGGGAAATCCTCGACCGCGGAGCGCTGAACGACGAGCTGGAGAAGATCGAGAAGCCCGCCGGCATCGGCAACCCGAAGGACTTCCGCCACGAGATCGTGAACTTCGTGCTGCGCGCGCGCGCCGCGAACCAGGGCAAGAACCCGTCCTGGACTAGCTACGAGAAGCTGCGCACCGTGATCGAGAAGAAGATGTTCTCGACCACCGAGGACCTGCTGCCGGTGATCTCGTTCAACGCGAAGGCCTCCGCCGAGGAACAGAAGAAGCACCAGAACTTCGTCGACCGCATGGTGGCGAAGGGCTACACGCCGAAGCAGGTGCGCCTGCTCATCGAGTGGTACCTGCGAGTGCGCAAGTCCTCTTGACCGCGGCATGAGCAGCAGTCGGCCATGCGAGCCGCGAGGGCACGCAGCGTGAGGCACGAGCCGTTAAGCAGCGCGGCGATCGGGTGCTTCGCAAGCCGCGCGGTCGTATGACGGACGTCATCGACCGGCGCGAGAATCCGCGCCACAAGAGCGCGGTCAACGCGCAGCGCTTCCTGAAGCGCTATCGGGCCCAGGTGCGCGAGGCGGTCGCCCGCGCCATCTCGGGCCGCAAGATCGCCGAGGCCGACCGCGATGCGAGCGTGTCGATCCCGGCGCGGGACCTGAACGAGCCGGTGTTCCAGCACGGTGCGGGCGGCCGGCGCGAGGTGGTGCTCCCGGGCAACCAGGAGTACGTCACCGGAGACGAGATCCAGCGCCCGCCGTCAGGCGGCCGGGGCCAGGGCAGCGGCGCGAGCGACGACGGCGAAGGCGAGGATGCCTTCCGGTTCCGTCTGTCGCGCGAGGAGTTCCTGGACTTCTTCTTCGAGGACATGGCGCTGCCCGAGCTGATCAAGACGCAGCTCACGGCGATCCCGCATCACAAGCGCGTGCGCGCGGGCTACCGGACCGACGGCACGCCGACCAACCTCGCGGTGGTCCGGACGATGCGGGAGTCGCTCGCCCGCCGCATCGCGTTCGGCGGCTCGCACACGGCTCGCCTGCGCGAAATCGAGGAAGAGCTGGAGGCGCTGGGGTTCACGGCCAGCGGGTTCACGGCCAGCGACGGGGACCACGCCGATCCGGAGGATCTGCGCATCGCGGCGCTTCTCGCGGAGCAGGCCGAGCTGCGTGTGCGCGTCGCGAAGATCCCGTTCATCGACACCTTCGATCTGCGCTTCCGCAACCGCGTCACCCAGCCGATGCCGATCGCCCAGGCGGTGATGTTCTGCATCATGGACGTGTCCGGCTCCATGGACGAGTCGCGCAAGGACCTCGCGAAGCGCTTCTTCATCCTCCTGCATCTGTTCCTGAAGCGGCACTACGAGCGCATCGAGATCGTCTTCATCCGCCACCACACCACCGCGAAGGTGGTCGACGAGGAGGAGTTCTTCCACTCCACCGAGACCGGCGGCACCGTCGTGTCGAGCGCGCTCACGCTGGCGATCGACGAGATCAAGGAGCGCTTCCCGCTCGACCAATGGAACATCTACGTCGCCCAGGCCTCCGACGGCGACAACTGGGAGGGCGACTCGCCCCGTTGCCTGGACTTGCTCGTGAACGCATTGCTGCCGATGGTGCAGTACTTCACCTACGTCGAGATCACCACCGGCGAGCCGCAGAACCTCTGGGTGCACTACGAGCAGGCGCGCGCCGCGAAGCCGAACATGGCCCTCGGTCGAATCCGCGAGCGCACCGACATCTACCCGGTGCTGCGCGAGCTGTTCGCAAAGAAGGAGAAAGCGGCGGCGTGACGAAGTCGATGCGACCGCCCGGCAAGAAAAGCCAGATGCCGCTCCCGCTCCCCGAGTTCCTCAAGAATCGCGGCGGTGAGGGCGACGGCCCGGTGGCGCTGCCGCCGCGCGACCCGTCGCGGCGCCGTGCCGCCGAGCCGCTCTCCACCGGCTCGGAGTGGAGCTTCGATCTGATCACACGCTACGACCGCGAAATCGCGCGCGTGGCCGAGCAGTACGGTCTGGACACCTACCCGAACCAGGTCGAGATCATCAGCGCCGAGCAGATGATGGACGCGTACGCGTCCAACGGCATGCCGATCGGGTATTACCACTGGTCGTTCGGAAAGCGGTTCCTGGCCACGCAGCAGGTCTACAAGCGCGGCGCGATGGGGCTCGCCTACGAGATCGTCATCAACTCCAACCCGTGCATCGCGTATCTCCTAGAGGAGAACACGATGCCGATGCAGGCACTGGTCATCGCGCACGCCTGCTACGGGCACAACTCCTTCTTCAAGGGCAACTACCTCTTCCGCACCTGGACGCAGTCGGACGCGATCGTCGACTACCTGCTGTTCTCGAAGCAGTACATCATCGAGTGCGAGCGGCGCTACGGCGAGGAGGAAGTGGAGCGGACCCTGGACGCCTGCCACGCGCTGGCGACTTTCGGCGTCGACCGCTACAAGCGCCCGCCCAAGCGCACCTTGGCCCAGGAGCGGCTGCGCCTCAAGGAGCGCGAGGAGCACCTCCAGACCCAGGTGAACGAGCTGTGGCGCACCCTGCCCCACGCGGCGGACGACGAGCCCGAGCAGGCCGAGATGCGGTTCCCGTCCGAGCCGCAGGAGAACCTGCTCTACTTCCTCGAGAAGCACGCGCCGCTGCTCGATCCGTGGCAGCGCGAGATGGCGCGCATCGTCCGCAAGCTGGCGCAGTACTTCTACCCGCAGCGCCAGACCCAGGTGATGAACGAGGGCTGGGCCACGTTCTGGCACTACACGATCATGCAGACGCTGTACGACGAGGGACTGCTCGCCGACAGCGTCCTCCTTGAGGTGCTGCACTCGCACACCAACGTGCTGACGCAGCCGGGCTTCGACAGCGAGTACTACGGCGGCATCAACCCCTACGCGCTCGGGTTCGCGATGTACCGCGACCTGCGGCGCATCTGCGAACACCCGACCGAGGAGGACCGGCGCTGGTTCCCCGACATCGCCGGCTCGGACTGGGTGAAGACGCTCGACTTCGCGATGCGCAACTTCAAGGACGAGAGCTTCATCCAGCAGTTCCTCAGCCCGCAGGTGATCCGCGATTTCCGTCTCTTCTGCCTGATCGACGACGAGGACCTGCCGAACCTGCGCATCGGCGCGATCCACGACGACGCGGGCTATCGCCAGGTGCGCGACACGCTCGCGCGCCAGTACTCGCTCGCCGAGCGCGAGCCGAACATCCAGATCGTGAACGTGGACGTGAGCGGCGACCGCTCGATGTCGCTGCGGCACTTCCGCCAGGATCGCCGCCCGCTCGCGCCGATGTACAAGGACGTCCTGCGGCACCTCGCCTATCTCTGGGGCTTCACGGTCCGCCTCGAGACGGCGAACGAAGACGGCACGGTGGAGCCCACCCACGAGTGCAAGGTCGACAAGCGCCGCCGCGGCGACCCGACGCTCGCCGCCGCGCTGCGATCGCTGAGCTGAGCGACCCCCGCGGAACTCCGCTCGAAGCGCCTTTTCGCCCGGGACTGGGGAGTCGCGAGAGCGGCCGAAGGAAGGGTTGGAACCCTTCCTTTCCCATCCCGGCCCCTCTCGCATGGTTTCCCTTACTTCCGACGCGTAACATTGCTCTCCGCGCTGCCGCCCCGAGGAAGCCATGACCGCTCGTCCCGCCGCCCTGGTCTTCGACGCCTACGGCACGCTGTTCGACGTTCACTCGGTCACCGCGACCGCCGAGTCGATCTGGCCGGGCAAGGGGCCCGCGCTCTCGCAGCTCTGGCGCACGAAGCAGCTCGAGTACACCTGGCTGCGCAGCCTGATGGGCCGCTACGAGGACTTCGCGCACGTCACCGAGAGCGCGCTGCACTACGCCTGCGCGGCGCTGAAGCTCGCGCTCGACGACGCGCAGCGCGCGCAGCTCCTGAAGTGCTACCTGCATCTCACCACGTTCCCCGAAGTGGGCGAGGCGCTGGGACGGCTGCGCGGCATCCGGCTCGCGATCCTCTCGAACGGATCGCCCGCGATGCTCGAACCGGTGGTGT
This sequence comes from uncultured beta proteobacterium, assembly GCA_963747775.1. GTDB lineage: Bacteria > Pseudomonadota > Gammaproteobacteria > Burkholderiales > SG8-39 > JAGVSZ01. The sequence continues at coordinate 308,441 of CAVVGT010000003.1, read as the reverse complement.
TCAATTCCGGTCTGCACGGCCTGATCACCGACGTGCTCTCGGTGGACGAGGTGAAGATCTTCAAGCCGGACCCCCGCGTCTATCGCATCGCGGTCGACCGCCTCGGCGTGCCGGCCAAGGCGATCGGCTTCGTGTCGTCGAACTGCTGGGACGCGGTCGGCGCGAGGGCGTTCGGCTTCCGAACCTTCTGGATCAACCGCGCGGGAGCGCCGGTCGACGAGATGGGCGTGCGCCCGGATCACGAGCTCCGCTCGCTCGCGGAGCTGCCGCAGCTCGTCAGTTGAGCTGGACGCGCTCGCCCCAGGGCACCGGCGAGTTGCCCTTGACGAGCCACAGCACCGGGTAGCCGGGCGCGGCGTCCGGAAACTGCATGCCGTGGCGCGCGGCGCCCTGCGCGACGATCTGCGACTTGCCGACGCCCGGCGGCCCCCAGAGCATCGCCAGCGTGTGCGCGCCCGAACCCGCGGCCCGGAACTCGCGGTCGATCACTTCAGCGATCTCGGAGGGACGCATGACGCGTGCGTGGAGGCGGTGCGGGGGCAGGTTATCATAGGCTCGCACGGCACCCGCCATACCGATGAAGTTCTGCTCCAACTGCGGCGCACCCGTCCAGCTCCGCGTCCCCACCGGCGACAATCTGCCGCGCCACGTCTGCGCGGCGTGCGAAACGATCCACTACCAGAATCCCAGGATGGTGATCGGCTGCATCGCCGAGTGGGAGGACCGGATCCTGCTCTGCAAGCGCGCCATCGAGCCGCGTCACGGCCTCTGGACGCTGCCGGCGGGATTCATGGAGAACGGCGAGACGGTGGCGCAGGCGGCGCTGCGCGAGACGCTCGAGGAAGCCAACGCGCGCGTGGAGCTTGCGGCGATGTACTCCGTGCTCTCGGTCCCGCACGTCAACCAGGTGCACATCTTCTATCGTGGCCGCCTGCTCGACCTCGAGTTCGCGCCCGGCACCGAGAGCCTGGACGTGGCACTGTTCGGCGAAGGCGAGATCCCCTGGAAGGAGCTCGCCTTCCGCACCATCTCGACCACGCTGCGGCACTATTACGACGACCGGAAGGCCGGCGTGTACGGCTTCCACACCGGCGAGATCCTTCCGGTCGAAATGACCTTCTGGTTCCGGCTTGCGCCGGAGTGACGGCCTCGCCGTCAGCGCTCCGGCGCCGAGGTGATCTTGTGGATCGAGAGATCCGCGCCGTTGAACTCCTCCTCCGCGTCCAGGCGCAGCCCGACGAAGGCCTTCATCGCACCGTAGACGATCGCGCCGCCCGACGAGCGCGACGACGATCCCGAGAGCGGTGCCCGCGACCTGGGACAGGAAGCTCACCCCGCCCATCCCGCCGAGCGCCTTGGCGCCGAAGATCCCGCACGCGATGCCGCCCCACGCCCCGCACAGCCCGTGCAGCGGCCAGACGCCGAGCACGTCGTCGATCGCCAGCGGTTCTGCGTGAGCGTGAAGAGGTAGACGAAGATCACACCCGCAACCGCGCCGGTGACGAGCGCGCCCACCGGATGCATGACGTCCGATCCCGCGCAGATCGCCACGAGCCCGGCGAGCGGGCCGTTGTGCACGAAGCCCGGGTCGTTGCGCCCCGCAACCAGCGCGGCGAGTGTCCCGCCGACCATCGCCATCAGCGAATTGAGCGCGACGAGACCGCTGATCTTGTCGAGCATCTGCGCCGACATGACGTTGAAGCCGAACCAGCCGACCGTAAGGATCCACGCGCCGAGCGCAAGGAACGGGATCGACGACGGCGGGTGCGCCGTCATCACCTTGCCGTCCTTGCTGTAGCGCCCGCTGCGCGCGCCGAGCAGGAGCACCGCGACCAGCCCGAGCCAGCCGCCGACCGCGTGCACGACCACCGACCCGGCGAAGTCGTGGAACTCCTCGCCGAACGCGCCCTTGAGCCACGCCTGGACGCCGAACTGCTGATTCCAGGCGATTCCCTCGAAGAAGGGGTAGACCACCGCGACGATCGCGATCGACGCCACGAGCTGCGGATAGAAGCGCGCGCGCTCCGCGATCCCGCCCGAGACGATCGCCGGCACCGCGGCCGCGAACGTGAGCAGGAAGAAGAACTTCACCAGCTCGTAGCCGTTTTTCTGCGCGAGCGTCTCCGCGCCGGTCAGGAAGCTGATGCCGTAGGCGATGCCGTAGCCGACGAAGAAGTAGGCGAGCGTCGACACGGCGAAGTCGCACAGGATCTTCACCAGCGCGTTGATCTGGTTCTTCGAGCGCACGGTGCCGAGCTCGAGGAACGCAAACCCCGAGTGCATTGCGAGCACCATGATCGCGCCGATGAGTATGAAGAGCGCGTCGGCGCCCGACTTGAGCGTTTCCATGACCCCTCCTCTACGTGGCGACGCGGACCGCGGCTGGCGCCCGTCCGCGTCGCTCTGATTGTGCTTTCCCGCGCCGCCGTCGCGGCGCCGGCGGATCATACCCCGGCGCAAGCGCCCGGGCGTTGACAGGCGGCGGAGCGCTGGCTAGCCTCGCGCCGAGGAGATTCAGGACATGGACCGCAGGGATTTCGTGCGCGCCTGCGCCCTCGCCGGCGCGACTGCATCGCTGCCGGAGCTGATCGGTCAGGCGCTCGCGCAGGCAGACGCGAAGCCGCGGCTCTACGGCCGCGCCCGCCTGGTGGACGCGGACGGGCGGCCGGTCAAGTCGAAGGCCATCCCGGTGGGGCGAAACCTGATCTTCCACTATCCGTTCGCCGGGACGCCCTGCTTCCTCCTGAATCTCGGCGCGCCGACGCGCACGAGCGCGACGCTCAAGACCACCGACGCGCGCAGCTACCAATGGGCCGGCGGCACCGGGGCGAACGGCGGCGTCGTCGCGTATTCGGCGATCTGCGCGCACAAGCTGACCTATCCGACGCGCGAGATCAGCTTCATCAGCTACCGGGGCGAGAAGACCCCGGGCAACCGCTTCGCGCACGTGATCCACTGCTGCTCGGAGCACAGCCAGTACGATCCCGCCGATGGCGGCCGTGTGCTGGCGGGACCGGCCCCGCAGCCGCTCGCGGCGATCCTGCTCGACTACGACCGCGGCGCCGACGAGTTGTACGCCGTCGGGACGGTCGGCGGGGAGATGTTCGCCGACTTCTTCGCCAAGTACGAGGTGCGGCTTGCGCTCGAGCACGGCGACCGCGCAAAGGCGCCGGTACGGGACGCGTGCGTCGTGACGGAGCTCGGGGAGTACTGCAGGCAGCAGGTGAAGTGTTGATTCCCTGGCTCGGGACCGAGACGACCTTTCCGCCGCTCACGTCCGCGCTGAAGGAGCCGAACGGCCTGCTCGCCGTCGGCGGCGACCTCTCGCCGCGCCGGCTCCTCGAGGCCTACCGGCGCGGCATCTTCCCGTGGTACTCCGAAGGCGATCCGATTCTGTGGTGGAGTCCCGACCCGCGCATGGTCCTCGTGCCCGGCGAGCTGCGCGTGTCGCGTTCGCTCGCGAAGACGTTGCGCAATGCACCGTACGAGACGCGCTTCGACACCGCGTTCGACGACGTGATGCGGGGCTGTGCCGCGCCGCGGGCGGGCCAACCCGGCACGTGGATCACCGCGGAGATGCGGACGCCTACGGCCGCCTGCACGAGCTCGGCTACGCGCACTCGCGCGGAGACCTGGATCGACGGCGAGCTGGCCGGCGGCCTGTACGGCGTGGCGATCGGCGCGGATGTTCTTCGGCGAGTCGATGTTCAGCCGCCGCCGGGACGCATCGAAGATCGCTTTCGCGCACCTCGTCGAGCACCTCCGGGCGGAAGGATTCGGCCTGATCGACTGCCAGATGCATACCGAGCATCTCGCCTCGCTCGGCGCACGCGAGATCCCCCGTCGGGAGTTCTCACGCCGCCTCAGGGACTTGGTAGACTACGAACGCCCGCCGGGGCGCTGGCAATCGCCGCAGGCCCGCGCGGGCAGGAGCGCATAGCACACCGCATGTCGCAGCTGAACGATCTGCCGCACGCCGTCCTGCAGTTCTACGTGACGGCGCCCTATCCCTGCAGCTACCTGCCGGGCCGGATGGCGCGCTCGCAGGTCGCGACGCCGCAGCCACCTGATCGGAAACGACCTCTACGGCGACCTGGTGCGCCTCGGCTTCCGCCGCAGCGGCATCTTCACCTACCGACCCTACTGCGATCATGCCGCGCGTGCGTGCCGGTGCGGATCCCGGTCGCAGAGTTCGAGCCGACGCGGTATCAGCGGCGCGCGGTCCGCAAGCACGAAGGGCTCGCCGCCACCGCGCTCGGGCTGCGCTTCCGCGTCGAGCACTACGCGCTCTACCTCCGCTACCAGGCCGCGCGCCACGCCGGCGGCGGCATGGACCAGGACAGCCGCGACCAGTACTCGCACTTCCTGCTGCAGAGCCGCGTCAACACCCGCCTGGTCGAGTTCCGCGACGGCGGCGAAGCTGCGTATGGTGTCCATCGTCGACCAGCTCACCGACGGCCTGTCGTCGGTCTACACGTTCTTCGATCCGGAGCTCGAGGGCGCGAGCCTCGGCACCTACAACATCCTCTGGCAGATCGAGCAGTGCCGGGCGGCCGGGCCTGCCCTACCTCTACCTCGGCTACTGGATCCGCGACAGCCGCAAGATGGCCTACAAGGCGCAGTTCCGTGCCGATCGAAGGCCTCGTCGACGGCGCGTGGCGGCGCCTCGGCGCGGACCGACGGTGGACGGTTGAGCCCGCGGCTAGAACTCCCGGCGCGATGCTGTACGGTCTCGCGCGTCCGGCCGTTCCTGTTTCGCCTCGACCCCGAACGGCGCACGAGCTGGCCTCGCCGTCGCTTCGAACGCTCCTGCAGCGCTGCGGCCTTCCCGCGCCTGGCCGGCGGGCCGATCCCCGGCGGCCGGGTCAGCGCGATGGGCCTCGAATTCCCGAATCCGGTCGGGCTCGCCGCCGGGCTCGACAAGAACGGCGAGTACATCGACGCGCTCGCGGCGCTTGGCTTCGGCTTCCTCGAGATCGGCACCGTCACGCCGCGCCCGCAGCCGGGCAATCCGCGGCCGCGCCTGTTCCGCCTGCCGAGCGCGAGGCGATCATCAACCGCATGGGCTTCAACAACGTCGGTGTCGAGCGCGTCGTGCGAGAACGTGCGCCGCGCGCGCTACCGCGGCATCCTCGGCATCAACATCGGCAAGAACTTCGACACGCCGATCGAGCGCGCGGCGGACGACTACCTGCGTCTGCCTGCGACAAGGTCTATCCGACGCGAGCTACGTCACCGTCAACATCTCCTCGCCCAACACCAAGAACCTGCGCCAGCTGCAGCAGGCCGACGAGCTGGACGCGCTGCTCGGCGAAGCTCGCTGCGGCGACGCGATCAGCTGGCCAGGCCGCGCAGGACGCAGCGTGCCGCTCGCGGTGAAGATCGCGCCCGACCTGGACGACGAGCAGATCGACGCGATCGCCGACCTGGTGCGCGCAGCATCGGGATCGACGCCGTGATCGCGACCAACACGACGCTGTCGCGCAAGGCGTCGCAAGGCTTGCCCCACGCCGACGAAGCGGGCGGGCTCTCGGGCGCGCCGGTGCGCGCCATGCCTCGACCGCCGTGGTGCGCAAGACTCGCCGCGCGCTCGGAGGGCCGCGTGCCCGATCATCGGCGTGGGCGGCATCGTCAGCGCCGCCGATGCGCGCGAGAAGCTCGACGCGGGCGCCCGCTGGTGCAGCTCTACACCGGCCTCGTCTATCGCGGGCCGGGCCTCGTGGGCGAGATCGTGCGCGGCCTCGCGGCGCCGGCCGCGAACGCGGCATAGTGAGCCGGCATGCTCGCCGACGCAATCGACGCGCCTCTGCCGCAGACGCAGTGCACGCGATGCGGCTACCCGGCCTGCCGGCCCTACGCCGAAGCGATCGCTGCGGGCGAGGCCGACATCAATCGCTGTCCGCCGGGCGGCGAGGCCGGGATCCGAACGCTCGCGGCGCTGCTCGGCGTCCCTACCTGCCGCTCGATCCGGCGTGCGGCGTCGAGCAGCCGCTGCAGGTCGCCTTCATCGACGAGGCGCACTGCATCGGCTGCACGCTCTGCATCCAGGCGTGCCCGGTCGACGCGATCGCTCGGCGCGCCGAGGCGGATGCACACCGTCATTGCCGAGCTCTGCACCGGCTGCGATCTCTGCGTCGCCGCCCTGCCCGGTGGACTGCATCGCGATGCGGTCCTAGCGCGCCGGTGCGCAAGCGCGCTGGTTCCGAGCGCGCGCGCCGGCGGCCGGTGCGGACGCGCGAACGCGGCCCGGACCGGGCGGACGCGGCGCGGGCGCGCTACGTCGCGCGCCAGGCTCGCCTGGCACGCGAGGCCGGCGAGCGCGCGGATCGGCTGGCGCGACGAGCGGCGGCGCTGCGCGACGCGCCGACGCCCGCAGACGAAACAGGCCGCGGTCGATGCCGCCCGTCGCGCGCGCACGTGCCCGGCGAGCGGCGTTCTCGCAGCCGCCAGCTCCCGATGAATCCCGGCCAAGCGCGAGGAGATCTTCGCGCGCCTGCACGCGCCAATCCCGCGCCGACGACCGAACTCGGCTACCGCACCCCGTTCGAGCTGCTGGTCGCCGTGATCCTGTCGGCGCAGGCGACCGACAAGAGCGTCAACCTCGCCACGCCGCGCTCTTCGCGGTGGCCGACACGCCGGCAGAAGATGCTCGCGCTCGGCGATGGACGGGCTGATCCGATACATCAGACGATCGGCTCTTACCGCTCGCAAGGCGAAGCACATCATCGAGGCCTGCCGGCTGCTCGTCGAGCGACACGGCGGCGAAGTGCCCGCGAGACTCGCGAGGCGCTCGAGCAGCTGCCCGGCGTGGGCCGCAAGACCGCGAACGTGATCCTCAACATCGCCTTCGGCCAGCCGACCATCGCGGTCGACACGCACATCTTCCGCGTCGCCAACCGCACCGGCATCGCGCCGGGCAAGCAACCTGCACGAAGTCGAAGCAACGGCTGCTCAAGTTCGTCCCCGAGCGCTTCCGCAAGGACGCGCACCACTGGCTGATCCTGCACGGGCGCTACGTCTGCAAGGCGCGCAAGCCCGACTGCCCCGGCTGCCTGATCCGCGACCTGTGCGAGTATCCGCGACAAGACCCGGGCGGCCTGAGGATCCGATGTTCAACCCGTCGCCGCGATCAGGTCCGCCAGTTCTTCTTCGACGCCTGGCGGCAAGTACCGCGCAGCGTGCGCCGCTCGAAGGCCTCGAGACGGTCGCGCTCGACGTGATGCTGCTGCATCCCGAATACCACGCACGTGCTCGACGACCCCGACCGCTTTCGTCGACCGCGATTACATCGCCGGAGCACGGGCGAGGCCAATCCGTTCCTGCACATGAGCCTGCACCTGGCGATCGAGGAGCAGCTCGTCGATCGACCAGCCGCCGGGCATCCGGGCGGCGTTCGAGCGCTCCTCGCGCGCCGCGGCGACCGCCACGACGCGCTGCACGCGGTGCTCGAGTGCCTGGGCGAAGATGGTCTGGCGGGCGCAGCGCGATCGCGCGGCGCCGGACGGGCTGGCCTACCTGGACTGCCTGAAGCGCGCCTAGTCGTGGATGAACACCGCGCTGGTGCGGATGACTTTCAGGTTGCCCGGCTGGTCCGCGTAGTACTGCGCCAGTGCGCGCATCTCCGCGTCGGTCAGCGGCTGCGCCATCCCGGCCATGATCGCGTTCTTGCGCGCGCCGCTCTTGTACCCCTTGAGCGAGTGGTAAAGGTAATCGGCGTACTGCCCGGCGAGCTTCGGATAGTCGGGAAACTCCTTCTTGCCGGTCCCGTCTTCGCCGTGGCAGGCGGCGCACACTTCCTTGGCCTTCTTGACGGCGTCCTGGGCGTAACCGGGCAGCGCGAACGCGGCTGCGAGGAGAGCAACGAGGATCGTGCGCATAGTCGGCCTCACTTGGGCTGCTCCCCGTAATAGGCGGCGAGGTCCGCCATGTCCTCGGGCGTGAGCGACACGGCGACGCCGCGCATGCTCGGGTGGTCGCGCTCGCCCGACTTGTAAGCCTCGAGCGCCTTGATGATGTAGCCGGGGTTCTGTCCGCCGATCCGCGGCACGTGATAGACCTCGGGATAGGCGGTGCGGTAGCCGACAATGCCGTGGCAACCGTTGCACATCGCGATCTTCCCCTTCGCCCGTGCCGGGTCGCCCTTTGGCGCGGCCTGCTGGGCCTGCGCCGTCCCGGCGCGCGCGACGGCGACCAGCGCGAGGACGACGAGCGTGGCGGCGAGTGTCGTTTTCATCCCTGTCGCTTCTCGAGAAAGGTGGTGTTCCGGAGCCCGCAAAAAGCCGCGCGATTCTACCCGAGCGACCGATGAGGGTCAAAGCGCGGGGGCGCCGAGGCACCGGCGCGCGCCTTCCGCCACCGCCGCGGCGATGAGCCGCTGCGTCGCGGGGTCGCGGAGCGCGAGCTCCTCGGCGCGATTCACGATCACGCCGGCTTCGACCAGCACCGCGGCCTGCGTCGCGGTGTGCAGCACGACCAGGTTCTCGTAGTAGTGCACGCCGTTTTCACGATCGGCAAACGGTTTGGACTCGCCCGGAATCGACTCCGCGTGGTACAGGGACGGCGCGAACCCCGCGGCGCGCAGCCGTGCTCCGATTGCGGAGGCGCAAGCGAGACTCCGCTCGAACTGCGGATTGCGGCGCGAGACGAAGAGCGAGAACCCGGCGAATCGATCGCTGAACTTGCGGAGCTCGCCGGCGTGCGCCCACTCCTCGAGATAGTGCGGCTGGACCGAATCGTGGTGCACCGATACGAAGAGCGCGGCGTCGCGCCCGGCGGCGGTCCGTCGCGAGAGCACCGCCATGTCGCCGTCCGCGCCGATCAGCTTCGCCCCCATGCCGCGCGCCTCGAGGGCGCGGGCGAGCTCGACCGCCAGGTCGCGGTTGAACTCGAGCTCGGGCCGGCCGCGCGCGCTCGACGCGCCGGGCTCGGCGTCGTAGTGGCCGACGTCCACCGCGATCAGCGGGGCCGCCGTGGACGCGGCGCACAGACTCGAGCAGAGGACGGCGACGGCGAGAGCGCGCATGGCGCCGGTATAATCGCCCCGTTCCCGAAAGGACGCGAATGCGCTTCAAAGGCTCCGACACATACGTCGCCACCGACGACCTGAAGCTCGCGGTCAACGCCGCCATCACCCTGCAGCGGCCGCTGCTGATCAAGGGCGAGCCCGGCACCGGCAAGACCATGCTCGCCGAGGAAGTGGCCGAGGCGCTCGGGCTGCCGCTGTTCGAGTGGCACATCAAGTCCACCACCAAGGCGCAGCAGGGCCTGTACGAGTACGACGCCGTGTCGCGCCTGCGCGATTCGCAGCTGGGCGACCCGCGCGTGCACGACATCCGCAACTACATCGTCAAGGGCATGCTCTGGGAGGCGTTCACCGCCGACAAGCCGGTGGTGCTGCTGATCGACGAGATCGACAAGGCCGACATCGAGTTCCCGAACGACCTGCTGCGCGAACTCGACCGCATGGAGTTCTACGTCTACGAGACGCGCGAGCTGGTCAAGGCCAAGCACCGCCCGATCGTCTTCATCACCTCGCAACAACGAGAAGGAGCTGCCGGACGCCTTCCTGCGCCGCTGCTTCTTCCACTACATCCGCTTCCCCGACAAGGAGACGATGGAGAAGATCGTCGACGTGCACTTCCCGGGCATCAAGAAGACGCTGCTGCGCGAGGCGCTGGAGGTGTTCTTCGAGGTGCGCGAGGTGCCGGGGCTGAAGAAGAAGCCCTCGACCTCCGAGCTGCTCGACTGGCTGAAGCTGCTGCTCGCCGACGACATCCCGCCCGAGGCGCTGCGCAGCAAGGACCGCAAGACCATCATCCCGCCGCTGCACGGCGCGCTGCTCAAGAACGAGCAGGACGTGCACCTGTTCGAGCGGCTGGTCTTCATGGCGCGGCAGAACCGATCGTGAGCGCTGCACCGCGACACGCCATGCTGATCGACTTCTTCCTCAAGCTCAAGGCACGCCAAGGTCCCGGTCTCGATCAAGGAGTACCTCACGCTGCATCGAGGGCATGCAGAAGGACGTGCATCGGCCTTCGATCGACGACTTCTACTACTTCTCCCGCACCGCGCTGGTGAAGGACGAGGCGAACTTCGACAAGTTCGACCGCGTGTTCGGCGAGTACTTCAAGGGCGTCGAGGCGATCGTCGGCGTCGAAGCCGACATTCCGATCGAGTGGCTGCGCAAGCAGGTCGAGCTCAACCTCACGCCCGAGGAAAAGGCGCAAGATCGAGGCCCTCGGCGGCTGGGACAAGCTCATGGAGACGCTCAAGAAGCGCCTCGAAGAGCAGAAAGGCCGCCACCAGGGCGGCAACAAGTGGATCGGCACCGGCGGCACCTCGCCCTTCGGCGCCTACGGCTACAACCCCGAAGGCGTTCGCATCGGCCAGGACGAGTCGCGCAACCGCAGCGCGGTCAAGGTCTGGGACCAGCGCGAGTACCGCAACCTCGACGACCAGGTCGAACTCGGCACGCGCAACATCAAGATCGCGCTGCGGCGCCTGCGCAAGTTCGCCCGCGACGGCGCGCCCGAAGAACTCGACCTCGACGGCACCATCGGCTCGACCGCGAGCAACGCCGGCTTGCTCGACCTGCAGATGCGGCCGGAGCGCCACAACGCGGTCAAGGTGCTGCTGTTCCTCGACATCGGCGGCTCGATGGACGACCACATCAAGCTGCTGCGAGGAGCTGTTCTCCGCGGCGCAAGACCGAATTCAAGCACCTCGAGTACTTCTACTTCCACAACTGCCTGTACGACTTCGTGTGGAAGGACAACCGCCGCCGCCACTCCGAGCGCACGCGACCGTGCGACATGATGCACAAGTACGGGCACGACTACAAACTGATCTTCGTCGGCGACGCGACCATGAGCCCGTACGAAATCCTGCAGCCGGGCGGCTCGATCGAGTACTGGAACGAGGAGGCCGGCGCGGTGTGGATGCAGCGCATGCTCGACGTCTACCCGAAGGCGGTGTGGCTCAATCCCGAGCCCGAGCAGCTCTGGTCCTACCGCCAGTCGATCGCGGTGCATGCGCGAGATCATGGACGGCGCGCATGTACCCGATCACCATCGAGGGACTGGAGCGCGCGATGCGCTACCTGTCGAAGTGACCGCGCCGAGCGCGACCACGACTCACGCTACCGCCGCGGCCTGAGCGCGAACACGTTCTCGGTCCGCAGCCACCGGCGCTCGAACTCCCCCGACGATCCCGCCTCGGCGAGCAGGTGGCCGGAGTACTCCTCGCAGCCCATGTTCTTCAGCAGGGCGAGCTCGGCGTCGGACTCCACGCCTTCGGCGATGGTGTTGATGCGCAGGCTGCGCGCCATGTCGATCATCGCCTTCACGACGATGCGGTCGTCGGGGCTCCCCAGCATCCCGCGCACGAACGAGCGGTCGATCTTGATCCCGTCGATCGCGAACCGCCGCAGCTGGCTCATGGACGAGTAGCCGGTCCCGAAGTCGTCGACCACGACCCGCACGCCCAGGCCGCGCAGACCCGACAGGACCGCGCGCGCGTCGTCGGGGTTGCGCGCGAGCGCCGCCTCGGTCAGTTCGAGCTCGAGCATCCGAGGTTCGAGCCCGCTCGCATCGAGCGCGGCGCGGACGCGGCCGAGCAGCGCGCGATTGAACTGCTTTGGCGAGATGTTCACCGAGACCGCGAACCCCGGCCCGTTCAGCGCGTGCCATCCCTGTGCCTGTTCGCAGGCGCTCTGCAGCACCCATTCCCCGATCGAGTGGATCAGGCCCGTCTCCTCGATGAGCGGCAGGAACCGGCCGGCCGCGAGCAGTCCGTGGTCCGGATGCTGCCAGCGCAGCAGCGCCTCGGCGCCGGTCAGCGTCCCGGTCTCGATGTCGGCTCGCGGCTGATAGAACACCCGCAGCTCCCGGTGCTCCACCGCGCTCTTCAGTCCGGTCTCGAGTCGCAGCCGCTCGGTCGCGCGGACGTTCATCTCGGCGGAGAAGAACTGGTAGTTCCTGCGGCCGCTCGACTTCGCCACGTACATGGCCGTGTCGGCGTGGCGCATCAGGGTGGCCGCATCGGTGCCGTCGGTGGGACAGACCGCGATCCCGATGCTTCCCGCGGTGTTGAGCGTATGCCCGGCCACCTCGCACGGCTGCGACAGGACGTTGATGACCTTCTGCGCGACCTGGCCCGCGTCCTCGGCCGTCTTGAGGCCCTCGAGCACCACCACGAACTCGTCGCCCCCGAGGCGGGCCAGCGTGTCGCCCTTGCGCAGCAGGCCACCGATGCGCTTGGCCACCTCGCGCAGCAAGCCGTCGCCGACTTCGTGGCCGTGCGTGTCGTTGATGCGCTTGAAGTGATCGAGGTCGATGAACATCACCGCGAGCGATGCGCCCTCGCGCTGAACGTTTGCGATGCCACGCGCGAGGCGGTCCGCCAGCAGCAGCCGGTTCGGGAGATTGGTCAGCGGGTCGCGCGTCGCCAGCTCGGAGATGCGCGCCTCGGATTGCTTGCGCTCGGTGATGTCGAGCGCGGTGCCGCGATAGCCGAGCAGACGGCCATCGGTGTCGACGATCGGCACGCCGCTCACCAGCTGCCACACCTGGCTGCCAGTGCGGGACATCGTGCGGTGCTCGAGGTTGCGGAAGCTCTCTCTCGCGCGTGCGGCATCGGCGAACACCTCCTGCACGCGCTCGCCCTCGCCCGCCGGCATGAACTCGACCGGCGAGCGCCCCAGCAGCTCCTCGGGCGAGTAGCCGGTCACCTGCTCGACGCGCCGCGACACGTAGGTGAATCGGCCGTCGACGTCGATCTCCCAGACGTATTCGCCAGCGGCCTCGGCGAAGTCGCGGAAGCGCCGCTCGGACTCCCGCAGCTGCCGCTCGGCGCGCTTGCGCTCGGTGATGTCCATGACGGAGGTGACGATGCACTCCTCGCCACCGAGCACGAGCTGCTCGGCCGACAGCAGCACGTCGGCGACTTCGCCCGAACGCTTGCGCATCCGCGCCTCGAGATTGCGCACGGCCGTATCGGCAAGCAGCCGCTGCGTGAACGCCGCGCGATCGGCCGCCGTGGTCCACACGCCGAGATCGATGGAGGTCGCGCCGATCGTCCTGTCGCGGACGTGTCCCGACCACGCGAGCCAGGCGTCGTTTACCTCGAGATAGCGCCCGTCCTCGAGGCGGCTGATCACCACCGGTACCGGGCTCGACTGGAAGATCTTGGCGAACCGCGCCTGCGTCTCGCGCAGCGCGGCCTCGGCGTGCCTTTGTTCGGTGACGTCGATCCCGTTCGACAGCATGACCCGCTCGCCGCCGAGCTCGACCAGTTCCGCCGACAGCAGCACGTCGGCGATCTCGCCGGACTTCTTGCGCCACCGGCACTCGAAGTTGCGCAGCGCGCCGCCGGCGCGCACGGTTTCCCGCACCCTGCGGCGCGCGTCGAGATCGACCCAGAGGCCGAGCGCCACGAAGTTCCGGCCGAGGATCTCCTCGCGCGTGTAGCCGTACGCGCGGGTCCATGCATCGTTGACGTCGAGTACCGCACCGTCGTCCACGCCCGAGATCGCGATCGGCAGCGGGCTCGCGCGGAACAGGCGCTCGAAACGCTCCCGCGAAGCCGCGAGCTCGGCCGCCGCGCGGTTGCGCTCGGTCACGTCGACGCTCGTGCTGATCACCGACGCGAGCCCATTGACGAAGACGGCCTGGGCGGAGTACAGGATGTCGCGCACCCCGCCGTTGGGAACGCGTACCTGCAGCTCGAGGTTGCTGATCTGACCCGCCTCGCTCACGCGCGCCTGGACCATCCGGGCCGCCTCGGGGTCGACGTTGAACGAAAGCTCTTGCACCGGGCGGCCCACCACCTCGTCCCGGCCGAGGCCGAAGAAGCGTGACCACGCATCGTTCACCGCGGTGACCACGCCGTCGTCCAGCCGTCGGTACATCATCGGGATCGGACTGTCGCCGAAGATGCGCGCAAACAGCTCACGCGACTCGCGCAGCTGGCTCTCGACCCCCATCTGCGCGGTGGCGTCGCGCCCGACTCCGCGGTAGCCCCGGAAGCGGCCCCGCTCGTCGAACACCGGCTCGCCGCTCGTGTAGCCGTAGTGGAGCGCGCCATCTGCGCCGCGCCGCACGATGAGGAAGTCACGGAACGGCTCGTGTGCCTCGACTCGACGCCGGTGCTCGGCCCATGCTGCCGTATCGATGTCCTCGTGCGGGATCTCCCAGCGGCGCCGGCCGAGATACTCCGACACGTCGAAGCCGTGTAGCGCCCCGAACCCCGGCGACAGCAGCGTGAAGCGCAGCGACTCGTCCTGCTCCCAGTACCAGTCGGCCGACAGGCTGGTGAGGCTGCGGAAGCGCGCCTCGCTCTCCACGAGCCCGGCCGTGGCCGTGCGGCGCTCATTGCTCAGCGCTCCGAGCAGCAGCGTGGTGAGCGCGACCGCTCCGAGCAGGCCGTGCAGCGCGACCAAGCTGCCGAGGTCGCGCTCCGATACGAACGGCCCGATCCCGAACCAGGCGCCGCCGAGGCAAAGCACCGCCAGCGCGAGGTTGAAAGTCGCGACCTCGCGCATGGGGAATCGCACCGCCGGCCAGATAGCAAGGGGGAACAAGGCGAATGACGCCAGCAGCTGAGTCTTCTCCGCACCGAGGTAACCTTCGAGCACGAAAGCGCCGAAGAGCAGGACGAGCGCGATGAGCGCAGCATGGGCAAGCGCCTCGGCGATGCGCGTCTCGGGCTGACGGCGTCGCAGCCACGCAAAAGCGAACGGCGCGAACAACAGCACACCCTGCGCGTCGCCCGACCACCAGGTGATCGCGGCCCGGGTGACGCTCTCCGCGTCCAGGCGCCCCGCCGCGAGCAGGCTGGCGGCGCCGACGCACGCCGCGATCACCGGCGTGCCGAGCGCGATGGGAAAGATGAGCCGGAACACATCGCGCACCCGGCCCAGCGACGGGTCGAAGTCGCGCGAGCGTTCGAGAAGCCATGCGCCCGCAAGCGCCGCGAGGGCGTTCCCCGACGCGACCGCCGCCGCGATCGACAGCGGCAGCCCGTGCAACGCGTAGGCCGCGATGCCGCCGACGACGAGCGCCGGAAAGTAGCGCAGGCCCATCAGCGTCAGCGCGACCAGCGCAAGTCCCGACGCCGGCCAGATGAGCGAAATGAAGTCGTGCACCACCGCGAACGCAAGCCCCCCCTTCACTGCGCCGAAGTACCCTGCGGCGAGGAGGAGGCCCTTCGCGGCGTAGCGCAGAAAGCGCTTCATCACGCCCCTTCGTTCTGGTGCGGCGGTGCGACCTTCAGGATCTCCTCGAAGGTGGTCACGCCGGCGGCGACTTTCATCGCGCCGCTGATGCGCAGGGACTTCATGCCGTCCTTGTAACCCTGCTCGCGGATGCGGCCGATGTCGGCCGCGGCGTTGATCAGCCGCTTCACGCCGGGCGTGAGGAGCATCACCTCGTAGATGCCGCTGCGTCCGCGGAATCCGGTCATGCGGCACTCGAGGCACCCGACCGGGCGGTAGATCCGGTTGGGACGGCGGGCCTTCCAGGGCGTGACCAGTTCCTCCCAGGTGGTGTCGTCCGCCCGCCCTTCGCCGTAGGGCACCTTCTCCTTGCACTGCGCACACAGCGTGCGCACCAGGCGCTGCGCCATCACGCCGAGGATCGTCGCGTTGAGGAGGTACGGCGGGACCCCGAGGTCGAGCAGCCGCGTGACGGCGCTCGCGGCGTCGTTGGTGTGGAGGGTCGAGAGCACCAGGTGGCCCGTTAGCGCCGCCTGGATCGCCATCTCGGCGGTCTCGAGATCGCGGATCTCGCCGACCATGATGATGTCCGGGTCCTGCCGCATCAGCGCCCGCACCCCCTCCGCGAACGTGAGGTCGATCGCGGACTGCACCTGCATCTGGTTGAACGCCGGCTCGATCATCTCGATCGGGTCCTCGATCGTGCAGACGTTCACCTCCGAGGTCGCGAGGGTCTTGAGCGTCGAGTAGAGGGTCGTGGTCTTGCCGGAGCCGGTCGGCCCGGTCACGAGCACGATGCCGTGCGGCTTGGCCGTCATCTCGTTCCAGCGCGCCTTGTCCTCGTCCGAGAAGCCGAGCTCGGTGAGGTCCTTGACGAGCACCTCGGGGTCGAAGATCCGCATGACCAGCTTCTCGCCGAACGCGGTCGGCAGCGTCGAGAGGCGCAGCTCGACCTCCTGGCCATCGGCCGTGCGAGTCTTGATCCGGCCGTCCTGCGGGCGCCGCTTCTCCACCACGTCCATGCGTCCCAGGATCTTGATGCGGCTCGTCATCGCGGCGATCACCGGCGCGGGCAGCTGGTACACGCCGTGCAGCACGCCGTCGATGCGAAAGCGCACGAGGCCGATCTCGCGCCGCGGCTCGATGTGAATGTCGCTCGCGCGCTGGTCGAACGCGTACTGCCACAGCCAGTCGACGATGTTGACGATGTGCTGGTCGTTCGCGTCGAGCTGGCGGTTCGACCTGCCGAGCTCGACGAGCTGCTCGAAGTTCGAGATCGCCGCGCGCCCTTCGGTGAGGCCCTTCGCACCCTTGACCGATTTCGCGAGGTTGTAGAACTCGACGATATAGCGCTGGATGTCGAGCGCGTTGGCGAACACCCGCTTGATCTCGATGCGGTGGATGCGCTGCAGCTCCGGCTCCCACTCGCGGATGAACGGCTCGGCGGTCGCGATGACCGCTTCCTTGCCCCGCACTTCGACCGGCAGGATCTTGAAGCGCTCGGCGTAGGCGCTCGACATGAGGTCGGTCACGCCGGCGAAGTTGATCTTCAGCGGGTCGATGTGGAAGTACGGGAGCCCGGTCTTCGGCGCGTACCACTCGGTGAGCGCCTCGAGTGTGAGCGGCTTGTGCGGGGCCACCGCCGAGCGCCACTTCTGGTCGGCCGCGACGATGAGCGGATGGACCGTGCCGGCGCGGTGCGCGCGCCGATCGGCGAGAAGGCGTTGGGCCTCTTCGCGCGGCACCATGCCGTCGGCGATGAGGGCGTTGATGACCTCGGCGACGGTCAGGCGGCGTTCTTCGTTGGCGACGGCTGCGAGGGCCATTCCGGTTCCCGGTGAGGACTTTGGACTATAGCTACAAAACCCTTACGTCTCAATGGCTTCCCCCGCCCTCTTCGGACGGATTTTTGACTTTGTGGGCGTTCTCGGCGATGCTCCTCCACCCCTTTTTCCGGAACCGAGGAGACGCGCCATGCCGATCAAGCCAGGAGATCGACTGCCCGACGGGCAGCTCACCGAGTGCACCGAGTTCGATCCCGCGAACGGTTGCCCGATGAACCCGCAGGCGCTCAACGTGAGCGACCTCGTCAAGGGCAAGAAGATCGTCGTGTTCGGCCTGCCCGGCGCGTTCACGCCGACCTGCTCCGCGAAACACGTTCCCGGCTACGTCGCGAACTTCGAGAAGCTCAAGGCGAAAGGCGTCGACGAGATCTGGTGCATGGCGGTCAACGACGGCTTCGTGATGGCGGCCTGGGGCCGCGACCAGAAAGCCGGCAGCAAGGTGCGGATGATGGCCGACGGTAGCGCCGAATACACGAAGAAGCTCGGGCTCGAGCTCGACCTCACCGCGCGCGGCATGGGCGTGCGCTGCCAGCGCTTCGCGATGGTCGTGCAGGACGGCGTCGTGAAGGACATCGCGGTCGAAGCGCCAGGCAAGTTCGAGGTGTCGAGCGCCGAGGCGATCCTCGGCAAGCTCTAGTCGCCCGCCGCAGGTAGAAGGCGTGCTGGGACCGGCACGCCTTTTTATTTTCTGATGGCGCTTAACAGCTGCGGATGGGCCGCGACGAAAGCAGCCAAAGCGGGCGAGGCTATGGGGCTCAACAGTACTGTGGTGGTGCGAGCGCGGGGCAGCATCACGCCGCCCAGACGCTCGATCAGCTCAGGCGGGATCGTGTTCTCGCAACTCGATCACGTTCTTGTCCGGATCGCGGATGAAAAGGCTCACCCCAGACCCAAGCCGGACTGGCCCTTCGGTAATTGGGATGCCGAGCGAATGGAGCTCGGCAGCGGTCTTGTCGATCGAGGCGACGCGAAGCGCGACGTGAGTGATGCCGGGATGCTTGGCCGCCACGTCCATGAGGATATTCTCGCCCGCGGGCGACTCATTGCCGTTCACGATGAAGTTAATCTCGACGCCCTCGGCATTCGTAACGATGACCACCGGGGCCCCTTCGGCGCGAAAGGTGACATCGAATCCGAGCTGCCTGTAGAAGGCGAGCGTGAGCGCCTCATTCGTGACCCGGATGCCGATGTGGTCGACCTGCTGAATCTTGATCACGGGCGCAGGCTCTGACGAAGATCGGAGATGCAACCATATCATGCGCGCTAGGGCGAGAGCGGCGCCCCTAGTTCGCCGCGTCACGCGGCAGGTATGATTCACAGCGGTTGCTCAGCCGCGTGCTTGCGCGCGTCGCATCCTTCTCGACCAGCATGGGAGCAGTGCCAACATGAGAGCCGGAGCTTCAAACTGCCTGAAAGTGGGCTTGCTCTGCGCTGTCGCGGCGACGCTGATTGCGGGCTGCGGCAAGAAGGACGACCCGATTGCCCAGGCCGAGAAGAAGGACGTGGCCACGGGCGTAGCCGCGCCGGGCATCGCCGAAACCAAGGCCATCGCCGAAGAGGGCTTCATCTACGGCCTGCCGATCGTGATGAACTACGCGGTGATGAACGAGTTCTGCGTGGACAAGAACTCGGGGCAATACAAGGCGCCGTTCAACACGATCAGCAACGAAGCCCGCGTCTTCACCTACAAGGACACGGCCGTCGTCACGCCCAACAGCGACACGCCGTATTCGATGCTCTGGCTGGACCTGCGCGCGGAGCCGATGGTGATCTCGGTGCCGGCGGTGGAAAAAGAGCGCTACTACTCGGTGCAGTTGATCGACGGCAATGCCTACAACTACGGCTACATCGGCAGCCGCGCCACGGGCACCGAGGCCGGCGACTATCTCGTGGTCGGCCCCGACTGGAAGGGCGAGACGCCGGCGGGGATCAAGAAGGTCTTCCAGTCGACGACGCCGTTCGCGCTCACCATTTTCCGCACCCAGCTCTTCAACGCCGAGGACATGCCGAACGTGGTGAAGGTGCAGGCGGGCTACAAGGTGCAGCCGCTTTCCGCGTTCCTGAAGCAACCCGCGCCGCCCGCCGCGCCGAAGATCGATTTCCTGCCGGCCACCACGGCGGGCATCAAGGACGAACTTCTACGAGTATCTCGACGCCGCCCTGCAGTTCGTGCCCGAGTCGCCGACGAGGACAAGGCGATTCGCGCCAGGCTGGCCAGCATCGGCATCGGGCCGGGCAAGACGCTTCGAGTTCAAGGATCTCTCGGCTGGAACACAAGGCCGCCGTCCTGCTGGCGATGAAGGAGGGCGACGACAAGGTGGACAAGTACCTGGCCACCGGAATGAAGGACATCAACGGCTGGAAGGTCGGCTCGCTCTTCGGCGACCGCGCCTTCTACAACGGCGACTGGCTGATGCGTGCCGCCGCCGCCAAGGGCGGCATCTACGGCAACGATGCCGTCGAGGCCATGTATCCGATGACCCGCGTGGACGCGACCGGCGAGACGCTCGATGGCAGCAAGCACAACTACACGCTCACCTTCCCCGCCGGGCAGCTCCCGCCGGTGAACGCCTTCTGGTCGGTGACGATGTACGACGGCAAGACGCAGCTGCTGATCGAGAACCCGATCAACCGCTACCTCATCAACTCGCCGATGCTGCCGGGCATGAAGAAGAACGCGGACGGCTCGCTGACGCTCTACATCCAGAAGGACTCGCCGGGCAGGCGAAGGAAGCCAACTGGCTGCCCGCGCCCAACGGCACCGATCTACCTGGTGATGCGCCTGTACTGGCCGAAGGACGAAGCCGCCGTCGATCCTGCCGCCCGGCGAGGGCACGTGGAAGCCCCCGGCCATCGTGGCGTCGAAATAGGGGCGTACACGATTGATAACCGAAGAATGCTGCGCGGTTCGAAGGCCCCGCACGATCAGTTCGCGCAGAACCACGCCGCGGTCTCGATCGTGTTGAACTGGATCTCGACCGTGTCGGCGATGTCGCGCGCGTAGCCGCCGGCCATTGTCACCGCGACCGGGACGCCGGCGCGCTCGAACGCCTCGAACACCATCCGGTCGCGGTTGAGCAATCCCTGCTTGGTCAGCGCGAGTCGGCCGAGACGGTCGTCGAAGTATGGGTCGGCGCCCGCGAGGTAGATCGCGAGATCGGGTGCGGCGCGCGCCAGCGCCTCGGCCAGCCCGCGCTCGAGCGCCCCCAGGTAGTCCCGGTCGCCCGTGCCGTCGGCAAGTTCGACGTCGAGATCGCCCGGCTCCTTCGCGAACGGGAAATTGTTCGCGCCGTGGATCGAGAAGGTGAAGACCGACGGATCGCCGCGGAAGATCGCCGCGGTCCCGTTGCCCTGATGCACGTCGCAGTCGATGATCACCACGCGCTCGACCGCGCCTTCGGCCTGCAGCGTGCGGGCCGCGATCGCGCTGTCGTTAAAGATGCAGAAAGCCTCGCCGCGATCGCGGAAGGCGTGATGCGTGCCGCCGGCGAGATTCGCCGCGGTGCCGTCGCGGAGCGCCGTGCGTGCCGCGGCGATGGTGGCGCCGCTCGTGCGCCGCGACCGTGCCACCAGCTGCGGCGTCCAGGGAAACCCGATCGCACGCTGCTCGCGCGCGCTCAGGCTTCCGGTGACCACGCGCTCCAGGTATGCAGGACAGTGCGCCCGCGTGACCTCGTCGTCGCGCGCCGCGTCCGGCACCCGGCAGCCCGCCGCGTACTCGCTCGACAGCACGCGCTCTCGCAGCGCCGCGTACTTGCTCGTCGGAAACCGGTGTCCGGCCGGGAGGGGCAGGACGAAATGGTCGGAGTAGTAGATCCTCACCGCCCGATCTTAACGTCAGCCCGGCGTCCAGATCCGCGTACCGCCGCCCGCCAGGTCGAGCATGAGCTCGTTCAGGCGCCGCACGAACCCGGCCGGATCCTCAAGCTGGCCGCCTTCGGCCAGCAGCGCTTGGTCGAGGAGGAGTTGCGCCCAGTCGGCGAAGCGCTTTTCCTCGTGCTGCATGCGCAGCACCATCGGATGCTCCGGGTTCACCTCGAGGATCGGCTTGAACGCCGGCACGTCCTGCCCCACCGAGCGCAGGATGCGCTGCAGGTTCGCACCGGGATCCGACTCGTCCGCGACGAGGCAGGCGGGCGACGCGGTGAGGCGCGCGGTCGCGCGCACGTCCTTGACGCGCTCGCCGAGCGCCTCCTTGATGCGCGTGACCAGCGCCTTCGCCACGTCGGCCTGCTTGCGGTGCTCGGCCTTCTCCGCCTCGCTCTCGAGCGCGCCGAGGTCGAGGTCGCCTTTCGCGACGGACGCAAGCGGCTTGCCCTCGTACTCGGCAAGGTGCGAGACGACCCACTCGTCGACCCGGTCGCCGAGCAGGAGCACCTCGATGCCTTTCTTGCGGAACACCTCGAGATGCGGGCTCGACTTCGCCGCGAGGAACGTGTCGGCAGTGACGTACCAGATGCGATCCTGGCCTTCCTTCATGCGCGCGACGTAGTCCGCCAGCGCGACGCCCTGCTCGTCGCTGTCCGCATGGGTCGACGCGAAGCGCAGGAGCTTCGCGATGCGCTCGCGGTTCGCCGCCTCCTCGCCGACGCCCTCCTTCAGCACGCGGCCGAACTCCTTCCAGAACGCGGCGTACTTTTCCGGGTGATTCGCGGCGAGATCCTCGAGCAGCTGGAGAACGCGCCGCGCGCAGCCGGCGCGGATCGCCTCCACGTCGCGGTTCTGCTGCAGGATCTCGCGCGAGACGTTGAGCGGCAGGTCGTTCGAGTCCACCACGCCGCGGACGAAACGCAGGTACGCCGGCATCAGGTCGCCGGTGTCCTCCATGATGAAGACGCGTCGCACGTAGAGCTTGATGCCGTGACGACGCTGGCGGTCCCAGAGGTCGAACGGCGCGCGCGCGGGCACGTAGAGGAGCTGCGTGTACTCCTGGCGCCCCTCGACCTTGTTATGCGTCCAGGCGAGCGGCGCATCGAAGTCGTGGGCGACGTGCTTGTAGAACTCCTGGTACTCCTCGTCCTTGATCTCCGCCTTCGGCCGCGCCCACAGGGCGGCGGCGCGGTTGACGGCCTCCTCCAGGCCGCTCGCGACCATCCCCTTCTGCGCCTCGCTCCACTCGAGCTTCTGCATCACGATCGGGATCGCGATGTGGTCGGAGTACTTGCGCAGGATGCCCTTGATCGTGGCATCGGAGAGGAGCTCGTCTTCGCCTTCACGCAGGTGCAGGACGACGTCGGTGCCGCGCGCCGCCTTCTCGATCGGCTCGAGGGTGAACTCGCCAGCGCCGTCCGACTCCCACCGGACGCCCTCGCCCGCTGCCGCCCCGGCGCGGCGCGTGATCAGCGTCACCCGGTCGGAAACGATGAATGCCGAATAGAAGCCCACGCCGAACTGGCCGATGAGCCGCGCGTCCTTCGCCTGGTCGCCGGTGAGGCGCGCGAAGAATTCGCGCGTGCCCGACTTCGCGATCGTCCCGATGTTCGCGATCACCTCGTCGCGCGACATGCCGATGCCGTTGTCGGACACGGTGATCGTGCGCGCGTTCTTATCGAACGCGACCCGGATCGTCAGCTCGGGGTCCGACTCGTAGAGCGCGGCGTCGGAGAGCGCCTCGAAGCGCAGCTTGTCGGCCGCGTCGGAAGCGTTCGAGACGAGCTCCCGCAGGAAGATTTCCTTGTTGCTGTAGAGCGAATGCACCATCAGGTGCAGGAGCTGCGTCACCTCGGCCTGGAAGCCGAGCGTCTCCTTGGCTGCGGTCGCAGTCATCGTGCAGTGTCCCCTTAGTCGTACCGGCGGGGCGCATATTGGGGCGCCGCGACCGGTGGTCAAGACCCCTGCGCCGCTCCGGTAGAATCGGCCGGCCCCGACGCCGCTCCCGGTCCGTTGCCCCACCCCAGTTCGCTTCCCCAAGGCGCCCGCGCCGTGCTCCCGGTGCTGCCCGGCGTCGCCACCTTCGGTCTCATCAGCGGCGTGGCGATGATCGGCAGCGGCATGACGCCGTTCGCCGCGATGGCGATGTCGGTCGCAACCTACGCCGGGACGGCGCAGCTCGCCGCCCTGCAGCTCCAGTCGGCCGGCGCGCCGCTGATGGTGATCTTCTTCGCCGCGCTGGTCCTCAACCTGCGGTTCGCGCTCTACAGCCTGTCGATGGCGCCCCACTTCCGGTCGAGCACGACGCCGCGCAAGTGGCTCTACGCCTACCTGCTTTCGGACAACGGCTACGCGCATTTCATCACTCGCTACGCCTCCCATCCGGACGAGACGGGCAAAGTGGGGTACTACCTCGGCGCATGCGCGGCGATCTGGACGGTCTGGCAGACGTCCACCGCGATCGGCGTCGCGGTTGGCACCGGCATCCCGGCCGCGTGGCGGCTCGAGTTCACCGTGACGCTCACCTTCTTCGCGCTCGGCATCTCGGTCATCCGCGACAGGGCGCTGGCGGTCGCGGCCGCAACTGCGGCGGTCACCGCGGTCCTGGCGATGGGCCTGCCCTATCGTGTCGGGCTGATCGTCGCGGCGGCCGCCGGAATCGCCGCGGGCATGGTTTCGGAACGATGGACCCGCTGACCACCTGGCTGCTGATCGCGGGGCTCGCGGTGTCGAGCTTCGCGACCCGTGGCGCATTCATCCTCTTTCTGGCCCGTCTGCCCATCCCTGCTGCAGTGCAGCGTGGACTGCGGTTCGTCCCGGCGGCGGTCTTCGCGGCGCTGGTCGTCCCCGACATCGCCTTCGCCGGCGGCGTCCTGAGCCTGGGGATCGACAACCCGAAGCTCGTGGCCGCGCTCGTGGCGGGGCCAGTGGCGTGGCGGACCCGCAACACCCTGGCGACGATCGTCGCGGGGATGGTCACGCTCCACCTGGCGGAGCGGTTCCTGGTTTAGAGACATTGTTCGGGAACCGGCCGACGCAAAATCGATCTCAGGCTGTAGGCCATTCCCGGTACCGGCCCCCGGATGGCCGGTACAACTCGCGGCCTCCTCCCCGAACCGAGGTCCCGACCGATGCGGTGGTTCCGCCCGGCGCTCGTCGCCGTAATGCTCCTCTCCGCCTGCGCCGCCGCCCAGGCGATCCCGACACCGCTGCCGGCGGGCGTCGCGCGCGGGCCCTCTCTCTCCGGCATCACCGAGTACCAGCTTCGCCGAACGGCCTGAAGGTCCTGCTGTTTCCCGACCGATCGCAGGACACGATCACGGTCAACGTGACCTACCTGGTCGGCTCGCGCCACGAGGGCTACGGCGAAGCGCGGCATGGCGCACCTGCTCGAGCACATGCTGTTCAGGGGCACGCCGCGCATCCCAACATCAAGAGCGAGTTCGAGAAGCACGGCGCGCGCTTCAACGGCACGACCTCGTTCGACCGCACCAACTACTTCGAGACCCTTCCCGGCCAGCCGAAGCAACCTCGAGCTGGTGCTCGGCCTGGAGGCCGACCGCATGGTCAATTCGCTCGTCTCGAAGGCAAGGACCTCGACAGCGAAATGACGGTGGTGCGCAACGAGTTCGAGTCGGGCGAGAACAGCCCGATCGGCGTGCTGCGCGAGCGCGATGGCGGCACCGCCTACCTGTGGCACAACTACGGCCGCTCGGTCATCGGCGCGCGCTCCGACATCGAAAACGTGCCGATCGAGCGCCTGCAGGCCTTCTATCGCACACTACTACCAGCCCGACAACGCGGTGCTCCTCATCGCCGGCAAGTTCGACGAGGCGAGCGCGCTCGGGCTGGTGGCGCGGCACTTCGGCAAGCTGCCCAGGCCGAAGCGCGCCCTGCGCCGCGACCTACACGGCGGAGCCGCACCCAGGACGGCGAACGCAGCGTCGACCCTGCGCCGCGTCGGCGACGTGCAGCTCGTCGCCGCGATGTACCACATCCCGCCCGGTTCGCACGCCGACTATCGCCGCGCTCGACGTCCTGGTCACGCCGTCCTGATCGCGCAGCCGTCGGGCGGCTGCACAAGGCGCTGGTCGAGAGCGGCAAGGCGAGTCCACGTTCGGCGCGCGAGCAGCAGACGCGCGAAGCGGGTTCGGCTACTTCGGCGCGAGCGTGCGCCAAGACGCTGCCGCTCGATGCGGCGCGCGACGCGCTGATCGCGACGCTGGAGGGCTTCGCCGCGCGCCCGGTCACCGACGACGAGGTGGAGCGCGCGCGCACCCAGCTCTCAACGACATCGAGCATCGCGCTCACCAATCCCGCAGCCTCGCGCTCACGCTGTCCGAATTCGTGGCGATGGGCGACTGGCGCCTGCTGTTCCTGCTACCGCGACCGGCTGCGCAGCGTGACGCGCGACGACGTGCAGCGCGTCGCCACGCCTTACTTCAAGACCGCCAACCGGACCCTGGGGATGTTCACGCCGACGGCGCAGCCGGACCGCGCCGAGATCCCGCCGTCCGCCGGACGTCGCCGCCCTGGTCAAGGACTACCGGGGCAGCGGACGGTCGCGGCGGGCGAGGTGTTCGATCCGACGCCCGACAACATCGAGGCGCGCGTCATCCGGCGCACCCTGCCCGGCGGCATGAAGCTCGCGCTGCTGCCGAAGAAGACCCGCGGCGGCACCGTGGTCGCGCAGCTCGGTCTGCGCTGGGGCGACGAGCGAGCGAAAGCGGCCGCAGCACCGCCTGCGGCTCGCGGCCTCGATGCTCATGCGCGGCACGACGAAGCGCACGCGCGAGCAGTTGCGCGACGAGTTCGACCGCCTCAAGGCGAACGTCGGCGTCAGCGGCGAAGGCGCGTCGATCGAAACGATGCGCGCCAACCTGCCGGGGGCGCTGCGCCTGGTCGCCGAAATCCTGCGCGAGCCGTCGTTCCCCGAGAAGCGAATTCGAGCAGCTGAAGCGCCAGTCATCGCTCACCAGCATCGAGACCCAGAAGCGCGACCCGCAGTGCGCTCGCGGGCCTCTCGATCGGCGCGCCACCTCAACCCCTACCCGCCCGAGCACTGGTTGTACACCCCGACGCTGGACGAGCGCACGGCGCGCCTCAGGCGGCCACGATCGACGAGCCCGCGCTGCCACGCCGAATTCGTCGGCGCCTCCCACAGCGAACTCGCCGTGGTCGGCGACTTCGACCCGGACGAGGTCACCCGGGCTGGCGGAGAACTGTTCGGCGACTGGAAGAGCCCGCGGCCCTATGCGCGCATCCCGCAGCAGCTACTTCCAGGTGCCGGCGGATCGACCGCACCATCGACACACCCGACAAGGCCAACGCGGTCTTCCGCGCCGGATTGAACCTGAAGCTGCGCGACGACGACCCCGATTTCCCGGCGCTGGTCGCTCGGCAACTACCTGCTCGGCGGCGGACCTCCGACGCGCGCCTGTCGCGGCGCATACGCGAGCAGGAAGGACTGTCCTACAGCGTGGGCTCGTGGCTCTGCCGGCCGCGCTCGACGACGCCGGCGAATTCGGCGTCTACGCCATCTACGCGCCGCAGAACCGCGCGCGCATCGAGCAGGCGGTGCGCGAGGAGGTCGCGCGCGCGCTCGCCGACGGATTCACGAAGAGCGAGTTCGAGAACGCGCGCAAGGGCCTGCTGGAGGCGCGCAAAGTGGCGCGCAACTCCGACTCGGCGCTCGCCTCCCGCCTGCTCGCCTATGCGGTCGCCGGCCGGACGTTCGCGTGGGACAAGGCAGCTGGAAGCCCGGATCGCGACCCTCACGCCGGACGAAGTGCGCGACGCGCTGCGCCGGCACCTCAAGCTCGACGAGCTCTCGATCGTCAAAGCCGGCGACTTCAACAAGGTCACCGCGAAGGCCGCCGAAGCGAAACCCAACTGAAACGGCTCACTCGATGGGGTCGTAGCGGATCGCCACGACCTCGATCTCTTCCGCACCCGCCGGGGCACGGACGGTCACGACCTCCCCCTCGCGCGCCTTGAGCAGCGCCTTCGCGATCGGCGCGATCCACGACACCCGCCCGTGCGCCGGATCGACCTCGTCCATGCCGACGATGCTGATCCGCCGCTCGGCGCCGGCGCGATCGAGGTAGGTCACCGTCGCGCCGAAGAACACCCGGTCGTGGTCCTGCCCTGCGTTGTCCACGACCTCGGCCATCTCCAGCCGCTTCGAAAGGAACCGGATGCGCCGGTCGACCTCGCGCAGCCGGCGCTTGCCGTAGATGTAGTCGGCGTTTTCGGAGCGATCGCCGTTGGATGCCGCCCAGGCGACCGTCTCTATGAGCTTCGGACGCTCCACCTCCCAGAGCTGCGCGAACTCCTCCCGCAGCCGGCGGTAGCCGGCAGGCGTGATGTAGTTCTTCGCGCCGGCGGGCAGGCCCTGCCCCGCGTCGGGCTCGAGTTCCTCGTCCGGTGCATCGTCGCTTTCCTTTGTGAACGCCTTGCTCATGGCTGAATCATAGGCCCGCCGCGCCCGCGGAGCAGCCCGGCAATCTCGACGTCGGACGGCGACGGGACCCGGCGCGGGCGGAATCGCTACCGGGCGTCGCGCCCGGGAACCATTTACCCCGGGCGATGGACTAACACGGGTGAGCGCCAGGCGAAGGGGCGCTCAAAGCTCCTCTGACTCAGTCACTCCTCCCCCTTCCGACTGGGTCACTCGCGCCCGCGTGGCAATGCGCGGGCGCTTTTTTTTGGGAAACCGCGCGCCTCGCGAGCACCCGATCGGCGCGCTCCCCCATCTCCCCCGGCCCCTCTTCCCCAAACTCGGGGAAGAGGGGAGAAGGCGCGCCGGCTAGAATCGGCCCTCCCCCGCGGAGGACCGATGGCCCAACCCAGCTATCTCCGGTTCGACACGCTCAGCCTGCACGCCGGACAGGCGCCCGATCCGCACACCGGCGCGCGCGCGACGCCGATCTACCACACCACCTCCTTCGTCTTTCGCGACGCCGACCACGCCGCGGCGCTGTTCAACATGGAGCGCGCGCGGCGCACGTCTATTCGCGCATCTCCAATCCGACCAACGCGGTGCTCGAGGAGCGCATCGCCGCGCTCGAAGGCGGCGTCGCGGCGCATCGCGACCGCGAGCGGCCAGGCCGCGCTGCACCTCGCGCTCGCGACCCTGGCGGGCGCGGGCTCGCACATCGTCGCCTCGCGCGCGCTCTACGGCGGCTCGCACAACCTGCTCGCCTACACGCTGCCGCGCTTCGGCATCGAGACCACCTTCGTCGATCCGCGCGATCTCGACGCCTGGCGCGCCGCGATCCGGCCGAATACCCGGCTGCTGTTCGGCGAGACGCTCGGCAATCCGGGGCTCGACGTGCTCGACATCCCCGCGGTCGCCGGCGATCGCGCACGACGCACGCCTGCCGCTGATGGTCGACTCGACCTTCACCACGCCCTATCTGATGCGGCCGTTCGACCTCGGCGCCGACCTGCTCTTTCACTCGGCGACCAAGTTCCTCGGCGGGCACGGCGTCGCCATCGGCGGCGTGCTGGTCGACGGCGGCACCTTCGACTGGGAGGCCTCGGGGAAATTTCCGGAACTGACCGAGCCCTACGCCGGCTTCCACGGCATGGACTTCCAGGAGGAGTCCACCGTCGCGGCGTTCCGCCTGCGCGCGCGCCGCGAGGGCCTGCGCGACTTCGGCGCCTGCATGAGCCCGACCACCGCGTTCCAGATCCTGCAGGGCATCGAGACGCTGCCGCTGCGGATGCAGCGCCACGTCGAGAACACGCG
This sequence comes from uncultured beta proteobacterium, assembly GCA_963747775.1. GTDB lineage: Bacteria > Pseudomonadota > Gammaproteobacteria > Burkholderiales > SG8-39 > JAGVSZ01. The sequence goes on along the minus strand of CAVVGT010000003.1, from coordinate 279,763 downwards.
CAAGGTGGTCGAGTTCCTGCGGAGCAACCCCGCGGTCGAGTCGGTCGCCTATCCGGAACTGCCCGAGCATCCCGACCACGCGCTGGCGAAGAAGCTGCTGCCGCGCGGCTGCGGCGCCGTATTCAGCTTCTCGATCAAGGGCGACCGCGCCGCCGGCCGGCGCTTCATCGAGGCGCTGAACGATGTTCTCGCACCTCGCCAACGTCGGCGACGCCAAGTCGCTGGTGATCCATCCGGCGAGCACCACGCACTTCCGCATGGACGACGCGGCGCTCGCGGCCGCCGGCATCGGACCGCGGGCACGATCCGGCTGTCGATCGGGCTGGAGGATCCGGAGGACCTGATCGAGGACCTCGCGCGCGGCCTGCGCGCGTCGCAGAAGGGCTGAGCCCATGGAACTGACCGTATCCAGGCCGCAACAGCCTACGCCTACACCGGCGGCAAGGCGTTCGATCCGCGCCTGCCCACAGTCGTCTTCATCCACGGCGCCGCAGCACGACCACTGCGTCTGGGTGCTGCAGAGCCGCTATCTCGCGCACCACGGCTACGGCGTGCTCGCGCGTCGACCTGCCCGGCCACGGCCGCTGCGCGGGTCCGCCGCTCGCGAGCGTCGAGGCGATCGGCCGACTGGATCGTCGCCGCTGCTCGACGCGGCCGGCGTGCGAGCAGGCGGCGCTCGTCGGCCACAGCATGGGTTCGCTGGTCGCGCTCGACTGCGCCGCGCGCCATCCGGAGCGCGTGAGCCGATCGCGCTGCTCGGCGCCGCGTTTCCGATGCGCGTCTCGGCCGAACTGCTCGACGCGACGCAGGAACGACGAGCCGCTGGCGCAGGACATGGTCAACATCTGGTCGCACGCGGCCTACGCGCACTACCCGAGCAATCCGGGCCCGGGCTTCTGGGTGATCGGCGAAAACCTGCGCCTGATGCAGCGGCAGAAGCCCGGCGTGATGCACGTCGATTTCGCCGCCTGCAACGCCTACGCGGCGGGCGCGGAGCGCGCGGCGCAGGTGCGCTGCCCGGCGCTGTTCCTGCTCGGCGCGGCGCGACGTCATGACCCCGGCGCGCTCGGCCGCGAGCTGCGCGAAGGCCGTCAAGGGCGCGCGCGTCGTCGAGATCGACGGCAGCGGCCACAACATGATGGCCGAGAAGCCGGACGACGTGCTCGACGCTTTAACGGCGTTCCTGCTGGAAAAGACTTAGAGCGGCCACAGAGGACACAGAGGAACACAGAGGGCACGGGAAAGAACCGAAAGGTGCTCTTCGAGTGCTGTCTCTGTGTCCTCTGTGCTTTTTCTCGGTGATCTCGGTTCCCGCTGTAGGTGCAAGCTCCTCTTAGCGCAGCGCCTCGAGCAGGTTGTTGAAGTCGTCGGTCCAGACCGATACATTGCGCGGGATCCCGATCACCTCCGCCACCCCGGCAAGCGGCAGCCGGTCGAAGAGCTTCGGATCCGCGGTGACGAGCACGAAGTCGGTGGACGAGTAGAGGCTGTACTCCTCTTCGGTCGGCTGGTGGCTCACGACGCGCGCGTGGAGCCCGAGCGATTCGGCCAGCCGGCGCACCACCGGTGCGAGATCGAGATAGCGGTTGGTCACGTTGAACACCACCACCCCGCCCGGACGCACGTGGCGCATGTACTCCTTCAGCGCCTCGCGCGTCATCAGATGCATCGGTACCGAGTCGCTGGAGAACGCGTCGGCGGCGAGGAGATCGAAGCCTTGCGGCGGCTCGCGCTCGAGCGCAAGGCGGCCGTCGCCCAGCACCAGCTCCACCCTCGCGTGGCATTCGGTCAGGTACGTGAACTCGCCTTGCGCGAGCTCGATCACCTGGGGGTTGATCTCGTAGAACTTGTACAGATCCCCGGGACGCGCCCAGCCGGCCATCGTCCCGGCGCCGAGGCCCAGGATTCCCACCTTCATGTCCGGGTGTCGAAGCGCCTCGAGCGCGAGGACGATGCCCGCCTTCGGCCCGAAGTACGCGATCGGTTGACAGCGCTTGTCGGCGTCCACGAACTGCTCGCCGTGGTTGATCGTGCCATGGATCATCTTGCGCACCGTGCCCTCGCTGCGCATCTCGTCGCGGGTACGCAGGCTCGAATAGAAGTTGCGCTTCAGCACCCGGGTGTCCTCGACGATCGTGTGCACGTAGTCGTAGGCCGCCCACGCGACGAACGCGGCCACTGCCGCGGCGCCGAGCGCCACGAGCCGGCCGGCCGGCGCGACGCGCGCGGCCAGGACGATCCCGGCCAGCACCAGCCCGATCGCGAACTCGAAGTCGCCCGGCAGCACGCGCGGCGCGATGACCGAAACCAGGAGCGAGCCGAGTGCACCGCCGAGCGCGATCAGGAGGTAGAACTCGGTGAGGCGCGCAGGCCGCGGCTTCAGCAGCACCAGCTCGCCGTGACAGAGCATGCAGAGCACGAACAGGCCCGCCGCATGGATCGGCACCGCGAGCCTCAGGTTGTGAGTCAGGCTGAAGTCGCGCTGCACCCATGCCATCGCCACCACGGCGACCGCGGCAAGCGGCACGAACAGCCCGCGGCGATACCAGCCCCGGCCGTCGAAGCAGAGGATGAAGGTCAGCAGGTAGAGCGTGAGCGGCAGGATCCACAGGAACGGGATCGAAGCCACGTTCTGCGTGAGGTGGTTGGTGACCGCGACGAGGAGGAACGACGCGATGCCCGGCAGCGCGACCCACTGCAGACGCGCCGCGAAGCGCGGCGCGGGCCCGGGCTCGAGCCGCACCGCCGCCGCGCCCGTGCCGACGACGCCCCGCAGGCTGTAGATCGCGGCGGCGGCGCACAGCACGACGAAGACGGCGTAGCCCCCCGACCAGAAGTACGCCTGGATCTTCGTCGCGATCAGCGGCTCGAACAGGACCGGATACGACAGCAGCGCCGCGAGGGACGCGAGGTTCGACAGCGCGAAGAGCCGGTACGGGGAGTCCACGCGGCGCGCGTACCAGGCCTGCACCAGCGGGCTCGTGGTCGAGAGCAGGAAGTACGGCAGGCCCACGGTCGCGACGAGCAGGGCGAGGATGCGGAAGCTCGGGTCCTCGTTGCCGGCGGGCTTCCAGCCGACGGCGGCGACGATCGGGAGGCAGGCGAGGCTCAGCGCGAGCAGCGCCAGGTGGACGATCAGCTGCGGCCGCGCGGGCAGGTAGCGCACCAGCGCGTGCGCGTAGGCGTAGCCCGCGAGCAGCAGGAACTGGAAGAAGAACACGCACGTCGTCCAGACCGCCGACGACCCGCCGAACCACGGCAGGATCTGCTTCGCGATGACCGGCTGGACGAGGAACAGCAGGAACGCGCTGACGGAGATGGTGGCGGCGTAAAGCGCCATGCGGGGTACGGCTCCCTGGTGGTCCCGGCTGCACGCCGGACTGTAGTGATCGGCTAGTAACGCCCGGTCGCGCTAGTCGCTGACGCCGGGCGGCGACCCGACCGCTGCGGGCGGTTCGCCGCCGGGCTCCGGCCAAGCGCCCGAGGCGATCTTCTCGGCCCAGAGGATCCCGACGATCGTCTTGACGTCGGTGATGCGGCCGGTCCGCACCCACTCGACCGCCTCCGCGAGCGCGAGCGGAAAAGTCTCGAGGAACTCGCCGTCGTCGAGGCGCCGGCCTTCGTGGCGCAGCCCGCGCGCGAGCCAGAGCTCGATGCGCTCGTCCGTGTACCCGCAGAGCGGGTGGATCGTGGTCACGTAGGCCCACGAGGCCGCGGTGTACCCGGTCTCCTCCAGCAGCTCGCGCCGCGCCGTCTCGAGCGTGGCCTCGCCCGGGTCGATCTTGCCCGCTGGCAGCTCCACGAGCTCGCGGCCCACCGGGTAGCGGTACTGGCGCTCCATCACGAGCTCGCCGGAGTCGAGGACCGGGATGATGGTGACGGCGCCGGGATGCACGATGTACTCGCGCGTGGCGTGCGCGCCGTCCGGCAGGCGCACCACGTCGCGCCGGACGTGGAGCAGCTTGCCGTCGAATACGGCCTCCCCGCTCACGCGGGTCTCGGTGAGGTCCTTGTGGTCGCCGGTCTTCAATGCGGAAGGGGGATGCGGAGCGCGCGCCCGGCCGGGTCAGCGCGCGAGGGGATAAAGGTTCTGCATCGCCGCCAGGCAGAGCGCCATCAGCCCGCCCGGCATCACGCCGAGGATCAGCACCGCGAGGCCGTTCGCCGAGAGGAGCCAACGCACGTCGGCACCGGCCTCGATCGGCGCGGTGTCCTTCGCCTCGTCGAAGTACATCAGCTTCACGACCCGCAGGTAGTAGAACGCGCCAATGAGCGAGAAGATCACCGCCACGACCGCGAGCCAGATCTGCCCGGTCTTCACCACCGCGTCGAGCACCGAGAGCTTCGCGTAGAAGCCGACCGTCGGGGGAACGCCGGCGAGCGAGAACATCAGGAGCAGCATCAGGAACGCATACCAGGGGTCGCGCTGGTTCAACCCCTTGTAGTCCTCGAGGTCCTCGGCCTCGAAGCCCGCGCGCGACAGCGCGAGCACCATGCCAAACGCCCCGAGGCTCATCAGGACGTAGACGATCGAGTAGAACATCGCCGCACTGTACGCGTCCGGGGCGGACAGCCGGTTCCCGCCCGTCACGCCGGCGAGCAGGCCGAGCAGCATGAAGCCCATGTGCGAAATGGTCGAGTAGGCGAGCATGCGCTTGATGTTGGTCTGCGCGATCGCGGCCAGGTTGCCGATCCCCATCGAGAGCACTGCCATGATCACGAGCATCTGCTGCCAGTCGAACGCGAGGTCGATGAGACCATTGACCAGCATCCGCACCGCCATCGCGAACGCCGCGAGCTTCGGAGCCGTGCCGATGAAGAGCGTCATCGCGTTGGGCGCGCCGTGATAGACGTCCGGGATCCACATGTGGAACGGCACCACCCCCAGCTTGAAGGCGAGGCCCGCCACCACGAACACCAGTCCGAACACGAGCACCACGCCGTTCGCGCGCCCGGTCGCGATGACCTGCGCCATCTGCGTGATGTCGAGCGTCGCCGTCGCCCCGTAGAGCATCGACATGCCGTAGAGCAGCAGCCCCGAGGCGAGCGCGCCGAGCACGAAGTACTTCATCGCCGCCTCGGTCGACAGCGCCGAGTCGCGGTTGAGCGCCACCATCGAGTAGAGGCACAGCGACATCAGCTCGAGTCCGAGGTACAGCACGAGCATGTGGTTGGCGGAAATCATGACCGCCATGCCGAGCGTGGCGAACAGCGCCAGCACGAAGAACTCGCCGCGCAGCATGCCGCGCTGCGCGAGGTACCGCCGCGAGTAGACGAGCGCAACGGCCACCGCGGCGTAGGTGAGGAGCTTCAGCACGTTAGCCATCAGGTCGGCGACGAACATCCCGCCGAACGTGTAGGCCGCCTGCCCGCCGGTCGCACGCACCACCTCGACGGTGACGACGAAACAGGCGGCGAGCGTCGCAAGCGAGAGCCAGTAGGTCAGGCCGCGCAGCCGTTCCGGCAGGAACAGATCGACGATCAGAATCGCCGAGCCCATGACGAGCAGCAGCGCCTCGGCGTAGGCAGGCAGCAGGATCGGGAGGTCGGTCATGCGGTGTGGAACAAGGGGTTCGAAGGACGGGGTGGGACCCTTCCTTTCCCAACCGGGCCCCCTCGAAGATCCCCTAAGTTAGCGGCGTCCGCCAGAATCATAGTTTGCCTGCCGCCACGTGCTTCAACAGATCGGTCACCGAAACGTGCATCACTTCGGCGAGAGGCGCGGGATAGATGCCGAACGCGAGCACCGCCGCTGCCAGCAACCCGAGCACCAGGCTCTCGCGGCCGTCGATGTCCTCGAGCGCCGCGACGTGGTCGTTCGCGATCGCGCCGAAGATCACCCGCTTGTACATCCACAGCGTGTACGCCGCGCCGAAGATGAGCGTGGTCGCGGCGAGGAAGGCGATCCAGAAATTGAACTTCATCGCGCCCAGGATCACCATGAACTCGCCGACGAACCCGCTCGTCGCCGGGAGGCCGCTGTTGGCCATCGCGAACAGCATCATAAGCGCCGCGAACCTCGGCATCGTGTTCACCACGCCGCCGTAGTCCGCGATCATGCGGCTGTGCATCCGGTCGTACATGACGCCGACGCAGAGGAACATGGCCGCCGAGACGAAACCGTGCGAGATCATCTGTATCAGCGCCCCTTCGACGCCGTACGCGTTGAAGATGAAGAAGCCGAGCGTCACGAAGCCCATGTGCGAGATCGACGAGTAGGCGATCAGCTTCTTCATGTCCGCCTGCACCAGGGCCACCAGGCCGATGTAGACCACCGCGATCAGCGACAAGGCGATCATGAAGCCGGAGACGTACGGGTCGCGCGAGGCGTCGGGGAGGATCGGCAGCGAGAAGCGGATGAAGCCGTACGCCCCGAGCTTGAGCATGATCGCCGCCAGCACCGCCGATCCGCCGGTCGGGGCCTCGACGTGGGCGTCGGGCAGCCAGGTGTGGACCGGCCACATCGGCACCTTCACCGAGAACGCGGCGAACAGGGCGAAGAACAGCCACACCTGCGCCGTCATCGACAACGGCACCCGGTACCAGTCGGCGAGCGCGAAGCTGCCGCCGGACTGGTTGTAGAGATAGATGAACGCGACCAGCATCAAGAGGGACCCGAGCAGCGTGTACAGGAAGAACTTCACCGCCGCGTAGACCCGGTTCGGCCCCCCCCAGACGCCGATCACCAGGTACATCGGGATCAGCGTGGCTTCGAAGAAGACGTAGAACAGGATCCCGTCGAGCGCGCTGAACACGCCGTTCATGAGACCGGACATGATCAGGAACGCGGCCATGTATTGAGACACGCGTGTCTTGATCACCTCCCAGCCCGCGATCACCACCAGCACGGTGATGAAGCTGTTGAGCAGGACGAACAGCACCGAGATGCCGTCGACGCCGAGGTGGTAGTAGACACTGAACCGCTCGATCCACGGCGAGCGCTCGACGAACTGCATGGCGCTCGTGGCCGCATTGAAGCGGGTGTAGAGCGGAATCGCGACCAGGAAGCCTGCGAGCGCGCCGACGAGCGCGAGCGGCCGCGCGAGGTGCGCGTTCCGGTCGCCCCCGGTCGCCATCACGACGATCCCGGCGACGATCGGCACCCAGATCGCCAGGCTCAGCCAGTAGGTCGCTGGTTCCATTCCCGGCTACGTCCGCGTGAACACTGCCCAGAACCAGGGGGCGAGCCAGAACGCGAGTGCGAGCGCCAGGCCGATGATCATGGTGAATGCGTACTGGTAGATGAAGCCGGTCTGGATGCGCCGCACGATGGCGGCGAAAGCGCCGACCGTCCGAGCCGACCCGTCCACCAGCACGCCGTCGATGACGCCGACGTCGCCGCCCTTCCACAGGCCGGTGCCCACCTTGACCGCGCCGTCCGCGAACACGCGCTGGTTGAAGTCGTCGAAGCCGTACTTGTTCTCGAGGATCCGCACGAGGAATCCGAGCCGCGCGCGCACCACGCCCGGCAGGTCGGGGCGCAGGATGTACAGGTAGAACGCGGTGCCGATCCCGGCGACCACGAACCAGAACGGCAGCGTGAAGAACCCGTGGGTCATCATCCCGACGACGCCGTGAAAGCCGCTCGCCATCTCCGCGAGCCCCGGATGCGCGGGGGCGATCACGATCGAGTCGCCGAAGTAATCGCCGAAGACGATCCGCCCGATCAGCCAGCCGGCGCAGATCGACGGGATCGCGAGCAGGATCAGGGGCACGGTCACCACCGCGGGCGACTCGTGCGGCGCTTGATCTTGTCCATGGTGCCCGTGCCCGGCGTGCCCGTGCCCGCCCTTTTCGTGATCACTGGCGTGGCGGAAGCGCTCCTCGCCGTGGAAGGCGTAGAACACCAGCCGGAAGCTGTACAGCGCGGTGACGAAGGCGCACGCCAGCACGCACAGGTAGGCGAACGTCCCGCCGGGCACCACCGCGAGCCGCGCGGCGTCGATGATCGCGTCCTTGGAGAAGAACCCGGCGAACGGCGGGAAGGCCGCGTTCGCGAATGCACCGATCAGCATGACCGCGTAGGTGATCGGCAGGTATTTCCGCAAGCCGCCCATCCGGCGCATGTCCTGCTCGTGGTGCAGGGCGATGATCACCGATCCGGCCGCGAGGAACAGCGCCGCCTTGAAGAACGCGTGGGTGAAGAGGTGGAAGATCGCCGCCGGATAGGCCGAGGCCCCCAGCGCCACCGTCATATACCCGAGCTGCGAGAGCGTCGAGTACGCCACCACGCGCTTGATGTCATAGACGACGACCGCGATGAGCGCCATGAAGAACGCCGTGATGCCGCCGATCACGATCACGAACGACAGCGCCGCGTCCGAAAGCTCGAACAGGGGCGACATCCGCGCCACCATGAAGATGCCGGCCGTGACCATGGTCGCCGCGTGGATCAGCGCGGAGATGGGTGTCGGACCCTCCATCGAGTCGGGCAGCCAGACGTGCAGCGGGAATTGCGCGCTCTTGCCCATTGCGCCGATGAAGAGACAGATGCAGATCACCGAGACGAGGAGCCACGGCACGCCCGGCAGGAGCTCGATCGTGTCGAGCGCCAGCTTCGGCGCCTGGGCGAAGACGCTGGCGTAGTCCAGCGTCCCGAAGTAGGCGAGGATCAGGGCGACCCCGAGCAGGAAACCGAAATCGCCGACCCGGTTCACCAGGAACGCCTTCAGGTTGGCGTAGATCGCCGTCGGCCGCGTGTACCAGAACCCGATCAGCAGGTACGAGACGAGGCCCACCGCCTCCCAGCCGAAGAAGAGCTGCAGGAAGTTGTTCGCCATCACCAGCATCAGCATCGAGAAGGTGAAGAGCGAGATGTAGGCGAAGAACCGCTGGTAGCCGGGGTCCTCGGCCATGTAGCCGATGGTGTAGACGTGCACCATCAGCGACACGAACGTCACGACCACCATCATCAGAGCCGTGAGGCGGTCGATGAGGAACCCGATCTCGAAGCGCGTCCCGCCGGAGGTGAGCCAGGTGTAGACCGTGCCGTTGAACGCGTTGCCGCCCACCACGTCCGCGAGCACCATGCAAGAGGCGACGAACGAGATCGCCACGCCGGCGATCGTGACCGAGTGCGCGCCGACCCGGCCGATCAGGCGGCCGCCCAGGCCGGCGATAATCGCCGCAAACAGCGGCGCGAGCGGGATGATCAGGTAAATGGTCTTCATGCGGCGCCCCTACCCCTTGAGCTGGTCGAGGTCGTCGACGTTGATCGTGCGCAGGTTGCGGAACAGCACCACCAGGATCGCGAGGCCGATCGCCGACTCGGCGGCGGCGACCGTCAGGATGAAGAACACGAACACCTGCCCACTGATGTCGCCGAGATAGTGCGAGAAGGCGATGAAGTTCAGGTTGACGGCGAGCAGCATCAGCTCGATCGCCATGAGCAGGATGATGACGTTCTTCCGGTTGAGGAAGATCCCCACGATGCTGAGCGCAAAGAGGACCGCGCCCAGCAGCAGGAAATGCGACAGCGAAAGCAAGCGATCTCCCCTTATCGGTAGGATGCGGGCTCCGGCAGTCCGGGTGCGCGGCCGCGCCGTCCGCGCCGTCCGCGCCGGCCGCGTGAACCCGGCAATCCGAATCCCGTTCCCTATTCCTTCTTCTCGGCCGGCATCGACACCAGGCGGACGCGGTCCTGCCGCTTCACCGCCACCTGTCGGGCCGGATCCTGGAACTTCGTGTCCTTGCGGCGGCGCATCGTCAGCGCGATCGCCGCGACGATCGCCACCAGCAGGATCACGGCGGCGAGTTCGAACGGATAGACGTAATCGGTGTAGAGCAGCCGGCCCAGCGCCTTGGTGTTGCTGTAGCCCGGGCCGGGATCGGGCGGCATCGGCAGCGCCCCGCTCCAGTAGTACTTCGCGCCGACCACCAGCGCCATCTCGAACACGATCAGCACGCCGACGGTCGCGCCGAGGGGCAGATAGCGCCAGAAGCCCTCGCGCAGGCGATCGAGGTTGATGTCGAGCATCATGACCACGAACAGAAACAGCACCATCACCGCGCCGACATAGACAAGCACCAGCGCGATCGCCAAGAACTCGGCGCGCAGGAGCAGCCAGATCTCCGCGGCGGTGAAGAACGCGAGCACGAGGAACAGGGCGGCGTGCACCGGGTTGCGCGCCGTGATGACGCGCAACCCCGCGAACACCAGGAGCGCGGCAAAGACGTAGAAGACGGCGAGCTCGAGGTTCATCTGGGCTTATCGGTAGGCGGCATCCGCCGCCCGCGCCCGGGCGATCTCGGCCTCGTACCGGTCCCCCACCGCGAGCAGCATGTCTTTCGTGTAGTACAGGTCGCCGCGCTTCTCGCCGTGGTACTCGAGGATGTGCGTCTCGACGATCGAGTCGACCGGGCAGGACTCCTCGCAGAAGCCGCAGAAGATGCACTTCGTCAGGTCGATGTCGTAGCGCGTCGTGCGGCGGGTCTTGTCCTCCCGCTCCGCCGTCTCGATCGTGATCGCGAGTGCCGGGCACACCGCCTCGCACAGCTTGCAGCCGATGCAGCGCTCCTCGCCGTTGGGGTAGCGCCGCAACGCGTGCAGCCCGCGGAAACGCGGACTGGCCGGGGTCTTCTCCTCCGGGAACTGGATGGTGATCTTGCGCGCGAACAGGTGCCGCCCGGTGACCGCGAGCCCCTTCACCAGCTCGAGGAGCAGGAAGGTCTTGAAGAAGTCGCGGATGCGCTCGACCACGGTCGCGCCTACGCCCACGGGTTCCATGGCGTCTGCATCCACGCCGCGATCAGCACCAGCCACACGATCGTCAGCGGGATGAACACCTTCCAGCCGAGCCGCATGATCTGGTCGTAGCGGTAGCGCGGGAAGGTCGCACGGAACCACAGGAAGCAGAAGAGCAGTGCACCCACCTTGAGCACCAGCCACACGAACCCGGGCACCGCGTTCAGGACTGCAGAGTCGATCGGCGGCAGCCAGCCGCCCAGGAACATGATCGTCGCGAGCGCCGACACGAGGATCATGTTCGCGTACTCGCCGAGGAAGAACAGGGCGAACGTCATGCCCGAGTACTCGACGTGGAAGCCGGCGACGATCTCGGACTCGCCCTCGGCGACGTCGAACGGCGCGCGATTGGTCTCGGCGACCGCCGAAATGAAGTACACGAGGAACATCGGGAAGAGCGGTAGCCAGTTCCACGACAGGAAGTTCAGCCCCTCGCCGGCGAAGTAGCCCTTGCCCTGAGCGTTCACGATGTCCGAGAGATTGAGGCTCTGCGACACCAGCAGCACGCACACCAGCGCGAATCCCATCGCGATCTCGTACGCGACGATCTGCGCCGCGGAGCGCATCGCGCCGAGGAACGCGTACTTCGAATTCGACGCCCAGCCGGCGATGATCACGCCGTAGACGCCCATCGAGGTGATCGCCATCACGTACAGGAGGCCCGCGTTGATGTCGGCGAGCACGACCTCGGCATCGAAGGGAATCACCGCCCATGCCGCGAGCGCCGGCATCAAGGTGAGCATCGGCGCGAGGACGAAGAGGAACTTGTTCGCCCCCGACGGGATGATGAGCTCCTTGAACATGAGCTTCACCGCGTCGGCGATCGGCTGCAGCAGCCCCGCCGGCCCGACCCGGTTCGGGCCGATGCGCACCTGCATGTATCCGATCACCTTGCGCTCGACGAGCGTCAGGTACGCCACGCAGCCGAAGAGCGGCAGCGTGATCACGAGGATCAGCACCAGCGTCTTGACGAAGATCCAGACCGGCGGACCCCAGTCGGGCCCGAAGACCGCCGCGGAGTAGCCGGCGAAGTAGTCGAAGACCTCTGCCATCACGTCGCCGCCACCGCCGTGATCGCGCCGAACATCCCGCCGAGTCCGGCGGTCGCAGGATGCGCGGCCGCCAGCCGCACCACGCCGTCGGCGAGCCGGTCGTCGCGCTCGATCGTGACCAGGGCCTCGCCGCCGTCCTGCTGCACGCGTACGCGCGACCCGGCCGTCACGCCGAGCTTGACGAGCAGCGCGCCGTTCGCGAAGGCGCGCGGAGCCGACGCATCGGCGGTTTGCTGCAGCGATTCCGCGCGGCGCACGAGCGGGTCGGCGAAGTAGGTGGGCACGTCGGCCACCCGCTCGATCGCGCCGGGCGCGACCGTGGTGTCGATCCGGATGCCCTCGACCGCGTTCGAGAGCCGCGCCGACGCGGCGCCGCCGGGGCAGGCTTCGTCGCGCACCTGCTCGCTGCGGTCGTACTCGATCCCGCGTACCCCGAGGAGGTTGCCGAGCACGCGCAGCACCTTCCACGCTGGGCGCGCCTCGCCGAGCGGCTTGACCGCCGGGTTGAAGCCCTGGAAGCGGCCCTCGGTGTTGACGAAGGTACCGGCGGTCTCGGTGAACGGCGCAATCGGCAGCAGGGCGTCGGCGTAGTCCACCGCGGCACCCCGGTAAGCGGCCAGCGCCACGACGAACCCTGCAGCGTGCATCGCGGCGAGCGCCTGCCGCGGATGGTGCCCGTCGAGCTCCGGCTCGACGTTCAGCAGCAGATAGGCGCTGCGGGGCTGGGCGAGCATTGCCGCGGCGTTCAGGCCGTTCGCCCCGGGCACACAGTTCGCGAGGTAGCCTCCGACGCTGTTCGCGGCCTCCCCGAGGAAGCCGAAGCGGGCGCCGGCAAGCTTCGCGGCTTCCTGCGCGAGCGCGTGGAGCTGGCTCGCACGCGGGTGGTGCTGGGCGGTGTTGCCCAGGAAGATGCCGCTGTCCTTCCCGGAGGCGAGGCTCCGGGCCATCGCGCGCGCCGCATCGCCGACCGCGAGTCCCGCGACCGCAGGGGGGACCGCCGCGCCCTTCTCCTCGGCCAGCGCCTTGACCACCTGTCCGAGCGCCGCAGGCAGCTCGCCCGGCCGGACGACCGTCTTGTGCGCGACCCTGATCGCGAGGTCGTCGTCGGCGACGTGCAGCACGTTCACCTGCTGCCCGCGCTTCGCCGCCTGCCGGATGCGGCTCGCTAGGAGCGGATGATCCTTGCGCAGGAACGATCCGACCACGAGCACGCGGTCAAGGGCACCGATCTCGGCGACCTTCATTCCGAGCCAGGGTGCGCCCTTGAGTTTGCCGTCCGCGGCGAAGTCCGACTGGCGCAGGCGGAAATCCACGCTCTCGCTGCCCAGACCGCGCACGAGCTTCTGCGCGAGAAACATCTCCTCGAGCGTCGCGTGCGGGGAGACGAGTGCACCGAGGCCGGGGCCGCGCGCCTTCTTGAGCCCTTCGGCCACGAACGCCAGCGCCTGCTCCCAATCGACCTCGCGCCAGCTGACCGCGGGCCCACGGCCGCCGGAGCGGATCAGCGGGTGCGTGAGCCGGTCGGCGGCGTTCAGACCCTCGTAGGAGAACCGGTCCTTGTCCGAGAGCCAGCACTCGTTGAGCGATTCGTTCTCCAGCGGGACGACGCGCATCACCCGCTCCTTGTAGACCTGCACGATCAGGTTCGCGCCCAGGCCGTCGTGCGGGCTCACCGAGCGGCGCCGGCCGAGCTCCCATGTGCGCGCGGTGTAGCGGAACGGCTTCGAGGTGAGCGCCCCGACCGGACAGACGTCGATCATGTTGCCCGACAGCTCGGAGGACACCGCACTGCCGACAAACGACACGATCTCGGCGTGCTCGCCGCGGCCGACCATCCCGAGCTCCATCGCTCCGGCGATCTCCTGCCCGAAGCGCACGCAGCGGGTGCAGTGGATGCAGCGGGTCATCTCCTCGGCCGAGATGAGCGGGCCCATCGGCTTGGAGGCCACTACCCGCTTCGGCTCGTCGTAGCTGGAACTCGAAGCGCCGTAGCCGACCGCGAGGTCCTGCAACTGGCACTCGCCGCCCTGGTCGCAGATCGGGCAGTCGAGCGGGTGGTTGATGAGCAGCAGCTCCATCACCCCGCGCTGCGCCTGCTTCGCCGTATCCGAGTGCGTCCAGACCTTCATGCCTTCGGCGACGGGCGTGGCGCACGCCGGCAGCGGCTTGGGCGCCTTCTCGACCTGCACCAAGCACATGCGGCAGTTCGCCGCGATCGAGAGCTTCTTGTGGTAGCAGAAATGCGGCACGTAGATGCCGAGCTGGCTCGCGGCCTCCATGACCATGGTGCCGGCCGGCACCTCGATCGGCTTGCCGTCGATCTCGAGCTTGGCCGTGGCGCTCATGCCACCCTTCTCTCGGGGACGGCGTGCGCGGGATCGCCCACCAGGCAGCGCTTGTGCTCGATGTGGTGCTCGAACTCGCCGCGGAAATGCTGGATGAAGCTCTTGACCGGCAGCGCCGCCGCGTCGCCGAGCGCGCAGATCGTGCGGCCGGCGATGTTGTCGGCGATGCGGGTCAGCTGGTCGAGGTCGTCGGGCCGGCCGCGCCCACTCTCGATGCGGTGGACCATGCGGTAGAGCCAGCCGGTGCCCTCGCGGCAGGGCGTGCACTGGCCGCACGACTCCTCGAAGTAGAAGTACGCGAGGCGCTCGAGGCAGCGGACCATGCAGCGCGTGTCATCCATGACGATCACCGCGCCGGAGCCGAGCATCGAGCCGGCCTTCGCGATCGAGTCGTAGTCCATGTCGGTCCGCAGCATCACGTGGCCGGGAAGCACCGGCATCGACGAGCCGCCGGGAATGCACGCCCTGAGCGTACGTCCACCGCGCATGCCGCCCGCCATCTCGAGCAGCTGCGCGAACGGCGTGCCCAGCCGGACCTCGAAGTTGCCCGGCCGCTCCACGTCCCCCGACACCGAGAAGAGCTTGGTGCCCCCGTTGTTCGGCCGCCCGAGCTCGAGATACTTGTCACCGCCGTTGAGGATGATCCAAGGGACGGCGGCAAAGGTCTCGGTGTTGTTGATCGTGGTCGGCTTGCCGTACAGCCCGTAGCTCGCCGGGAACGGCGGCTTGAAGCGCGGCTGGCCCTTCTTGCCCTCGAGCGATTCGAGCAGCGCCGTCTCCTCGCCGCAGATGTACGCGCCGTAGCCGTGATGGGCGTGGAGCTCGAAGTCGAAACCCGAGCCGAGGATGTTTGCGCCGAGCAGGCCCGCCGCGCGCGCCTCCGCGAGGGCCTCCTCGAAGCGCCGGTAGGTTTCCCAGATCTCGCCGTGGATGTAGTTGTAGCCGACGCTCGCGCCGGTTGCGTAGCCCGCGATCGCCATGCCCTCGATCACGCTATGCGGGTTGTAGCGCAGGATGTCGCGGTCCTTGAACGTGCCCGGCTCGCCTTCGTCGGAGTTGCACACCATGTACTTCTGGCCGGCGAACGCGCGCGGCATGAAGCTCCACTTGAGGCCGGTCGGGAAGCCGGCGCCACCGCGCCCGCGCAGGGCCGACTTCTTGACTTCCGCGATCACGACCTCCGGCGGGATCTTCTCGGCGAGGATCTTCCGAAGCGCCTGGTAGCCGCCGCGCGCCGCGTAGTCGTGCAAGCGCCAGTTCGCGCCGTTGACGCCCTTCATGATGAGCGCGTCCGGCCCGTACACGGCCGGGTCGAACGGCGGCCGGGCGGTGTTCATTTCGCGAGTTCCGCAAGGTACCGGTCGAGCGCTTCCGGCGTCATGAAGCTCGCCATCGTCTTGTTGTTCACCAGCATCACCGGGGCGTCCCCGCAGGCGCCGAAGCACTCCCCCTCCTTGAGGGTGAACAGGCCGTCGGGCGTCGTCTCGTTCAGTCCGACGCCGAGCTTCTTCGTGAGGTGCGCCACCGCCTCGGTCGCGCCGCGCAGCGCGCACGGGAGGTTGGTGCACACGCACAGCTTGTACTTCCCGGCCGGCGCGACGTCGTACATCGTGTAGAAGGTCGCCACCTCCTCGACCGCGATCGGCGGCATGCCGAGATACTCGGCCACGAACGCCATGACCTCCGCGCCGAGGTGGCCCTTCTCGTCCTGCGCAATTGCGAGCGCCGACATCACGGCCGACTCGCGGCGGTCCGGCGGGTACTTCGCACACTCCCGGTCGATCTTCTCGAGCGCCTCGGCGGAGAGCATCAGCGGTCCACCTCGCCGAACACGATGTCCAGGGTGCCGATGATCGCGACCGCATCGGCGATCATGTGGCCGCGCGCAATCTCGTCCAGCCCCGCGAGATGCGCGAACCCCGGCGCGCGGATCTTGAGGCGATAGGGCTTGTTGGCGCCGTCCGAGACGAGGTAGATGCCGAACTCGCCCTTCGGGTGCTCGAGCGCCGCGTAGGTCTCGCCCGGCGGCACGTGGATGCCTTCGGTGAAGAGCTTGAAGTGGTGGATCAGGTCTTCCATGTTCGACTTCATCTCGACCCGCGAGGGCGGGGCGATCTTGCGGTTGTCGGTGATCACCGGGCCGGGATTGGCGCGCAGCCACGCCACGCATTGCTGGATGATGCGGTTCGACTGGCGCATCTCCTCGACGCGGACCAGGTAGCGGTCGTAGCAGTCGCCCTGCACGCCGACCGGGACGTCGAACGCCATCCGGTCGTACGCGGCGTAGGGCTGCTTCTTGCGCAGGTCCCAGGCGACGCCCGAGCCGCGCAGCATCGGGCCCGTGCAGCCGAGCGCCAGCGCGCGCTCGGGCGAGAGAACGCCGATGCCGACGGTGCGCTGCTTCCAGATGCGGTTGTCCGTGAGCAGCGTCTCGTAGTCGTCGACGTAGCCGGGAAAGCGCCGGGTGAAATCCTCGATGAAGTCGAGCAGGCTCCCCTGCCGAGGTTCGTTCAGCTGCGCCGTCTCCTTCGCGCTGCGAAAGGTAGTGGGCTGGTACTGCGGCATGGCGTCCGGCAAGTCCCGGTACACGCCTCCGGGGCGGTAGTACGCCGCATGCAGCCGCGCGCCCGAGACCGCCTCGTAGCAGTCCATGAGGTCCTCGCGCTCGCGGAAGCAGTACAGGAACATCGTCATCGCGCCGACGTCGAGCGCGTGCGCCCCGAGCCACAGCAGGTGGTTCAGGATGCGCGTGATCTCGTCGAACATCACGCGGATGTACTGCGCGCGCTCGGGCACTTCGACGCCGAGCAGCCTCTCGATCGCGAGGCAGTACGCGTGCTCGTTCGACATCATCGACACGTAGTCCAGACGGTCCATGTACGGCAGCGCCTGCACGTAGGTCCGGGTCTCGGCGAGCTTCTCGGTAGCGCGGTGGAGCAGCCCGATGTGCGGGTCGGCCCGCATGATTACCTCCCCGTCCAGCTCGAGCACGAGGCGCAGAACCCCGTGAGCCGCCGGGTGCTGCGGGCCGAAATTCAGTGTGTAGTTCCGGATCTCGGCCATCGGTCAGTGCTTCGTGCCGCGCGTTTCCGGCTCCGGCATACCTCCCAAATCCCCGTACCGGTCCTCGCGGATGATGCGGGGCGTGATCTCGCGCGGCTCGATCGTGACCGGCTGGTAAATCACCCGCCTCTGCTCCGGGTCGAAGCGCATCTCGACGTGGCCCGAGACGGGGAAATCCTTGCGGAACGGGTGTCCGACGAAGCCGTAATCGGTGAGGATGCGCCGCAGGTCGGCGTGTCCGGTGAAGACGATCCCGAAGAGGTCGAACGCCTCGCGTTCGTACCAGTCGGCCGACGGCCACAGGCCGGTGACGGACGCGACCACCGGAAAGCCTGCGTCGGGCGCGAACGTGCGCACGCGCACGCGCCAGTTGTGCGTCACGGACAGAAGATGTGCGACCACCGCAAAGCGCGGCCCCGGGTGCGCGCTCTCCCCGTAGGACGAGTAGTCGACGCCGCACAGGTCGACCAGCTGCTCGAAGCGCAACTGCGGGTCGTCGCGCAGGATGCGCGCGGCGGGGAGATAGTCCTCCGCGTTGACGACCACGGTGACCTCGCCGAGCGCAGTCGTGATGCTCGCGATGCGCGCGCCGAGCGCGGTCGCGAGCGCCGCGTTGAGCCGTTCGAGCTTCGTCGTCATCCGCGGGAGCGCGTCACCGGGCGATCGTGTTGGTGCGCCGGATCTTGTTCTGGAGCTGCACGATGCCGTACAGCAGCGCCTCGGCGGTCGGCGGGCAGCCCGGCACGTAGACGTCGACCGGGACGATGCGGTCGCAGCCGCGCACGACCGAGTACGAGTAGTGATAGTAGCCGCCGCCGTTCGCGCACGAGCCCATCGAGATCACCCAGCGCGGCTCGGACATCTGGTCGTAGACCTTGCGCAGCGCCGGGGCCATCTTGTTGCACAGCGTCCCGGCGACGATCATCACGTCCGACTGCCGCGGGCTCGGTCGAAAGACGATGCCGAACCGGTCGAGGTCGTAGCGCGCGGCGCCCGCATGCATCATCTCGACCGCACAGCAGGCAAGGCCGAAGGTCATCGGCCACATCGAGCCGGTGCGCGTCCAGTTGATCAGCTTGTCGAGCTGGGTCGTGACGAACCCTTCCTGGAGGACGCCTTCTATTCCCATTCCAGGGCCCCCTTCTTCCACTCGTAGACGAACCCGACGACCAGGATCGCCAGGAAGATCATCATCGACCAGAAGCCGAACGCGCCGATCTCGTTCAGCGTCACCGCCCACGGAAACAGGAACGCGATCTCGAGGTCGAACAGGATGAAGAGGATCGCG
The DNA here is from genome assembly GCA_963747775.1 of uncultured beta proteobacterium. Taxonomy (GTDB): domain Bacteria; phylum Pseudomonadota; class Gammaproteobacteria; order Burkholderiales; family SG8-39; genus JAGVSZ01. The sequence goes on along the minus strand of CAVVGT010000003.1, from coordinate 261,271 downwards.
ACCAGGTAGTAGCGCACGTCGAACTTCATGCGCGCATCCTCGAACGCCTCGAAGCCGCACTCGTAGGGGGAGAGCTTCTCGCTGTCCGGGCGGTTCGGCCCGAGGACCCAGCCCACGCCGATCATCACGCCGCCGAAGGCGAACGCGACGAGGATGAAGAGCAGGATCGGGAAGTAGTCGGCCAGCACGGTCTGATGTCGCGATTGCGTTCGGCGCTCCGGCCTCGGGCCGGCGGGCCGCTTGCCTTTCTATCCAATGGGCCCGGACAGCCTCGCAGCCCCTGCCTCGCCCCCCGACGAATCACTATGGTGCCGACGGGGAGACTCGAACTCCCACAGCCTTGCGGCCACCAGCCCCTCAAGCTGGCGTGTCTACCAATTTCACCACGTCGGCGTCGCCGCGCCGCAACGGCCTACCGCCCGCGCGAGCGGCGCGTATTCTACTTCGGAACCTCGCTCGCCCTCGACCCGGGCGTGTCGGTGCCCGCGGGCTTTGGCACTTCGCCCGGCGGCGCCTTCGGCGCCGCCGGCGCCGTCTGCACCTGGTCCATGACGCTTCCGCCCGCTTTCGGCTTCAGGTTCGCGAGATACGCGAGCCCGAGGCTCGAGAAGAAGAACACCACCGCGAGGACGGCGGTCGTACGCGAGAGAAAGTTGGCCGAGCCGGTCGCGCCGAAGAGGCTGCCCGACGCGCCAGAGCCGAACGCCGCGCCGACGTCGGCGCCCTTGCCGTGCTGGAGCAGCACGAGCCCGATGATCCCCAGCGCCGCCGCGACGTGCACGATCAGCGCCAGTGTGAGCCAGATATCCATGTCAATCCTCCACGACACGAAGGGGCAATGCCGCTGCGCGGCGCCCCCTCGTCCACCCCGATGTCCGTGAGACCGATGCGTCCGCCATCGGTTTCCACCTACGTTCCCTTAACCGCCGCCGCACAGATGGCGACAAAATCGCCCGCGACCAGTGCTGCGCCGCCGATCAACCCGCCATCCACGTCGGGCTGCGCGAACAGCTCCGCCGCGTTCGCCGGCTTCACGCTGCCGCCGTACAGGAGCGGAACCGCCGCCGCCGTAGCCCGGTCCGCCGCGCCGATGCGCCGCCGGATGAACGCGTGCACCTCTTGCGCCTGCGCCGGGCTCGCCGTCCGCCCGGTTCCAATCGCCCAGACGGGCTCGTACGCGACCACTGCGCCGGCCAGCCCGGACGCACCGCCTGCACCGATCACCGCATCGAGCTGGCGCCCGACGACCTCTTCGGTCGCGCCCCGCTCGCGCTCTGCGAGCGTCTCGCCGACGCACAGAATCGGTACCAGTCCGGCCCGCCGCGCGGCGACGAACTTCGCCGCGACTCGGGCGTCGTCCTCGCCATAGAGGGCGCGGCGCTCCGAGTGCCCGACGATCGCGTAGCGGCAACCGAGGTCGCTCAGCATGCCGCCCGAGACCTCGCCGGTATACGCCCCCGCATCGTGCTCGCTCAGGGTCTGTCCGCCCCAGGCGATCGCGCTGCCCTCGAGCGCCGCGGCGGCCTGCTGCAGATACGGGAACGGCACGCACACCACGATCGCGACGCCGGGTGCCTGCCGCGCGCCCGCCTTCACCGCCTCGAGGAGTCGCGCATTGGTCGCGCGGCTCCCGTGCATCTTCCAGTTTCCTGCGACGAGCCGGGTGCGCACATCGAGTCCGTCCAAAACTGTTGGATTGTACCGGCCCGGTGCCGAACCGGTCAATGAAAACCGTGGCTTAGCGAGGTGCGGACCACCCTGCGAGCGCCTTGATTCGCATCACGATTGCGCCGCGCGCAGCGCGAACTCGCGCACCATCATGCCGCGCTTCGCGCCGCCGCGCGCAGCCGGATCGTTGAGGTGCGCGACGATGCCGCTGTCCCAGAGCGATCGCCCGTCGCCGATGCGCGCCGTCGCGCCGTCGGCCGCAACGGCGGGAATGCCGCGCGCCCCCAGCACCGGCAGGCGCGTCACGCCAGCAGCGCCGTTTCCCGCGTCGTGGAACACCGCGGCGCGCGCATCGACGGCGAGCGCCGAATCCGGGCGCGCGCCGTGCAGCGCCGCGTGAGACCCGATGAGCAGCACGCGCCCGGCATCGACCGCCTCGATCATCCCGACCGAGTCGAGTGCCCACACGTCGCGTGCCCCCGCGGCCGCATGCAGCAGGAAGCGTCCTTCGCAATAGGAAGGCGGCGACGTGCGCGGCGCCGGTGCGCCGCGCAGCCGCTCGGCTGCCTCGCGGCCGGTCATCCCGGGCGCGACGCCGCACGCTGCAGCGGTCACATTGACGTGCGACACGACGCCGCGCGCGAGGGTGTCGCCGCCGTCGCCGATGCGCGCGGAATGGTGCGCGACCGCGGCCGCTGCCATGCCGATCCCGTCGAGATACGCGAGCCCGGCGATCCCCGCCCCGTCCTTGCCCACGCCCGCGTCGTTGAGCAGGACGGCGCCCGCCCCGGCCCGCGCGGCGTAGTAGGCGGCGATCACGCCCGCGTGCGAGCCGGCGACCAGCACCGCGCCGCGCACCTCGGGACCGAGTTGCGTCACGCTCGCCGCGACGACGATCGCGGTCATCGCGTCCGCCTCTTTGGCGGGAACCGGATTGGTCCGGCCCGCTCTTGTCGTCGCCCCCGCTTGCCCGCATAGAAGGCGCGGATGCGGTCGAGGTCGGCCTCCTGATTGCCGCTGAGGTCGAGCCATCCACCCACCCCGACCTCGCGGCGGGCGTAGTCGATGAACGCCAGGCCGAGCGGCACCCGCGCGGCAAGCGCCAGCCGGTAGAACCCGGTCTTCCAGTGCTCGGTCTTCGCGCGCGTGCCCTCGGGCGTGAACACGATGTGGAACTCCGTGCGCCGCTCGAACTCTCGCGCGAGCTGGCCGACGAAGCCGGTGGGCTCGCGGCGGTTTACCGGGATCCCGCCGATCCGCCGCAGCCACGCGCCGAACGGCCCGCGGAACAGCGTGTCCTTGGCCGCGAAGTGGCAGCGAAGCTCGATCGCCGCGCGCCCGAGCATCCCGACAACGAAGTCCCAGTTCGACGTGTGCGGGTAAACGATGATCACCGACTGCGGCCGCGGCGGCGGCACCAACACCGGGCGCCAGCCTATCAGCCGCAACAGCGCGCCGGCGAGGCGTCCGCCGATGCCCAGCCGGAGCTCGCCGGTCTCCCCGGTCAAGCCCGCGCTCCAGGCGGATCAACGCGCAGCCAGAACGTGACCGGCCCGTCGTTCACGAGCTGCACTTGCATGTGTGCGCCGAACTCGCCGGTCGCCACCTTCGGGTGCAGCGCGCGAGCGCGTTCGACCGCGTGGTCGTAGAGGGCACGTCCCCGTTCGGGCTCGGCTGCCGGCGTGAAGCTCGGGCGATTGCCGCTGCGCGTATCGGCGGCGAGGGTGAACTGCGGAACGATCAGCAGCCCGCCGCCGATGTCGCGCACGCTGCGATTCATCTTGCCGGCAGCGTCGTCGAACATCCGGAAGCCTAGAATCCGCTCCACGAGCCGGCTCGCGCTCGACTCTTCATCGCCGCGCTCGGCGCACACGAGCGCGAGGGCCCCGGCGCCTATATCGCCGACGACGCGGCCCTCGACCGTAACGCGGGCTTCTGCGACGCGCTGCAGCAGCGCGATCACGCGAGCTTCACAAGTAACCGAGCCAGCGCGGCAGCGCGAGCGCGAGCTCCGGCACGAAGGTGACGAGCAGGAGCACGGCCGTCAGGGCGAGGATCATCCAGGTGATCCACACGAACGTGGACTCGATCGTAATGCCCGCGAGGCGGCAGGTAACCATGAGGTTGACCGCCGTAGGCGGCGTGCAGGCGCCGATGGCGACATTGAGCGTGATGATGACCCCGAACCAGACGAGGTCCCAGTTGTACGCCAGCGCGACCGGAACGAGGAACGGCAGGAAGATGAAGTAGGTCGCGATCGCGTCGAGCGCGGTCCCGGCGATGAGCAGCATCACGGTGATGCTGAGCAGAACCAGCGCTTCGTTCGCGCCGGTGGCGGTGAGGCTCTTCGCGAACGCGTTGAAAACGCCGATGGTGTCGATTGCCCAGCCGAAGACGCTCGCGAGCCCCACGATCAGCAGGATCACCGCCGAGATCTCCGCGGACTCGGCGAGCACGTTCCAGAACTCGCGGAAGCTGAGCCCTTCATAGACGAAGATCCCGATCGCGAGCCCGTAGGCCACTGCCACCACCGCGGCCTCCGTCGGGGTGAAGAGCCCGCTGCGCATGCCGCCGAGGATGACCACCGGCGCGGCGAGCGCCCAGGCCGCGTTGCGCAGGCTCGCCCAGAACGGCGGCGCCGGCTCGGGATCGTTCGCGCCGAAGCCGTGGCGCACGCTCAACCAGACGCCCGCGCCGATCAGCGCCAGGCCCGAGAGCAGGCCGGGAACGATCCCGGCCGCGAAGAGCGCGGGCACGCTCGCTTGCGGGACGAGGATGCTATAGACGATCAGCGCCACGGAGGGCGGGATCAGCACGTCGGTGACCCCGCCCGCCGCGATCAGGCTCGCGGAAAACGCCTTCGGATAGCCCGCGCGCGCCATCGCCGGGATCATGATCGCGCCCACTGCGGCGGCGTCCGCCGCTCCGGAGCCCGACACGCCGCCGAGGATCATGCAGACGATGATCGCCGCGGCCGCAAGCCCGCCGCGCCGCCGGCCGACCATCGAGGCGGCGAATCGCACCAGGCTCGCCGCCATGCCGGTCCGATCGAACACGAGCCCCGCGAGGATGAAGAGCGGCAACGCGAGCAACGGATACTTCGCGATGCCGCCGTAGACCGTGGTCGGGACCGACATCACGCCCATCTGCGCGTACACGATAGTCGCGAAGCCGGAGAGCCCCAGCCCGATGGCGAGCGGCACGCCCGCCACCATCAGCAGCAGGAACACCCCGAACAGGATCGTCGCGCTCATGGGTTCCGGTGCAGGTCGACGAGGGCCTGCACGAGGCGCAGGAGAATGAGCAGCGAGAGGATCGGGAGCCAGACGGTGTAGAGCCACTGCGGCGCACCGATGCCGGGCGAAGTCACCTCGTATCGGAAGTCGTCCCATGCCATGCGTCCGCCGAGCCACACGAGGAGCCCGGCCATGAACGCAGAGGTCGCGATCGAGAACGCCAGCAGCCTGCGCCGCCACGCCGGCGGACAGCGCTCGACAAACCAAGTCACGGCGATCTGATTGCCGTCGAGGAACGCCTTCGCGGAGGCCACGAAGGTCATGAAGACCATCAGGAAGACCGAGATCTCCTCGGTGAACGCGAACGAGATGTCGGTGAAATACCGCACCAGGACGTTCGCCGCCGTGATGACGCACAGCGCCGCCATCGCGGCGGCGCCGAGGACGCGCTCGACGCGGAAGCGGCGCTCGATCGTCGCGGGATCGAACGCCGGCCGCGGATCGTCGCTTCCGCTCACCTGGGCCTCGTCGGGCACATGCGCCGGCTCCGCTCGCGGCCGCCGGCGCGCTGCCGCGCGGCCGCCCGGGCCTACTTATTGCGCGCCGCGACCGAGGCTTCGGCTTTCTTCACGAGGTCCGGACCGATACTCTTCGCCCACTTGTCATACACCGGGCGCGTCGCCTTGACGAACGCGCCCCGTTCCTGCGGCGAGAGCTTCACGACGGTCACGCCGAACCCTTCCACGGTCTTGATGGTGCTCTCGTCGGGCGCCACCAAGCCGGCGCGCGCCATTTTGATGATCTCGCGCCCGGCGTCGACGGCGGCGTCGCGCACGATCTTGCGGTCCTCCGGCGTCCACGACTCCCACACTTCCTTGTTGGCGACGAAGATCAGCGGGTCGGCCACGTAGCCCCACAGCGTCACGTTCTTCTGCCCGACGGTGTGCAGCTTGGCGGCGGTAAAGATCGTGAGCGGGTTCTCCTGTCCGTCGACCGCGCCGGAGGCGAGCGCCGGCTGCGCGTCCGCCCAGCTCATCTGGGTCGGATTTGCGCCGAGCGCGGTGAAGGTGTCGTTGAAGATCGGCGAGCCGACGACGCGGAACTTCATGCCCTTCATGTCGGCGGGCGTACGGATCGGCCGCTTCGAGTTGGTCACCTCGCGAAAGCCGTTCTCGCCCCAGGCGAGCGGCACCACGCCCTGCTTCTCGAGGATCCGGAAGACGTCCTTGCCGACCTCGCCCTGGGTGAGCGAGTCGATCGCGACGTAGTCGGGCATCAGGAAGGGCAGCGAGAAGAGATTCAGCTCCTTCACCTGCGGCGACCAGTTGATGGTCGAGCCGATCGCGAGGTCGATCACGCCCTGCCGGATCGCCGTGAACTCCCGCGTCTGGTCGCCCGCGACGAGCGACACGCCCGGATAGAGCTTGATGTTGATGCGGCCGTTCGTGCGCTCACGCACGAGGTTCGCCCAGATCTCCCCGCCCTTCCCCCACGGGAAAGCGGTTCCGACGACGGTGGACAGCCGGTACTCGGGCCGGTACTTCGTCTGCGCGGCCGCGGGCAGCGACAACGCGACGCACGCCGCGGCAGCTGCGGCGATCGCCAGGAACGTCTTGCGCATGGGTATCTCCTTCGAATGGAACGTGAACAGGGCGCTGCGGCGCTCAGCGCGTCGCGGCGGGTCGCTCCCGGCCGCCGGCCTCGCAGAGCGCGACGACCTGCGTGAGGATCTTGTCGGCGGTGATGCGTGCCTCGTCCTCGAGCGGGCGCGAGTACCCGACCGGGACGCGCGGCGCGCCGAGGCGCCGCACCGGAATCTCCAGCGCTTCGGCCACCGTTGCCGCGATTTCGGCGCCGAAGCCGCCCGCCTGGATCGCCTCGTGGGCGACGAGCAGGCGCCGCGTCTTCGCTGCTGAGGCGAGCACGGCCGCGCGGTCCCACGGCCAGATGGTGCGGAGATCGATGACTTCGACCGATAGTCCGCGCCGGGCCGCGGCCTCGGCCGCCTCGAGCGCCGGATGGACGGTGCGGGACCAGGTCACGAGCGTGGCGTCCCGGCCTTCGCGGCGCACCGCGGCAGCACCGAGCGCGACACGATAGCCCTCGGGAACGTCGCCCTGCAGCCCCCAGAGCTCCTTGTGCTCCATGTAGACGACGGGATCGCCGCTCTCCAGCGCCGCGTGCAGGAGTGCGTAGTTGTCGGCCGGCGTCGCGGGCGTGACGACCACGAGCCCGGGCACATGCGCGAACCAGGCTTCGAGCGACTGCGAGTGCTGCGCGGCGGAGGCGGCCCATAGCCCGATCGGCATGCGCGCGACCAGCGGCACGCGGCCCTGGCCGCCGAACATGTAGCGCGCCTTCGCCGCCTGGTTCACCACCTCGTCCATGGCGCAGAGCGCGAAGTCGATCACGCGCATCTCGACCACCGGCTTGAGGCCGTTCAGGGCCATCCCGACCGCCGCGCCGAAGATCGTGGCCTCGGAGATCGGCGTGTCGACCACGCGGTCGCGGCCGAACTCCTGCTGCAGCCCGCGGTACTGTGCGAACACGCCGCCGCGCCCGACGTCCTCGCCGAGCACGACGACCCGGGCATCGGCGCGCATCGCCTCGGCGAGCGCGGTGCAGGCGGCCTGGGCGTAGGAGAGCTGCGGCATCAGTACCAGCGCCCCGCGCCCACGTCCTGGACGTCGCGATAGGCCTCGGCCACCTCGGGCCATGCGGCGGCGTGAGCCGCGGCCACCGCGCGCGCGATCTCCGCGTCGGCTTCGGCGCGGATCCTGGCGAGCGCATCGTGCCCGACGCCAAGCGCGGCGAGCCGCTCTCCGGCGGCGCTCAGCGGGTCCTGTTCGAGGGCGCGCGTCACCTCGTCCGCATCGCGGTAGGCGGCGGCATCGACCGAGACGTGCCCTTTCACGCGGTAGGTGATCGCGTGCAGAAAGCGCGGGCCCCCGCCGGCGCGGATCTCGTCGCCGAGAGCGCGCGCGGTCGCATCGACCGCTTCGACGTCGTTGCCGTCCACGGCGCACGCGGGAACGCCGATCGCCGCGGCGCGCGCGCCCGCGCCGTCGCCGCCCGTCATCTCGCCGGTCGGCGTGGTCGCCGAGTAGCGGTTGTCCTCGCACACGAACAGCACCGGCAGGCGGTAGATCGACGCCCAGTTGAGCCCCTCGAGGAACGGCCCGCGGTTCACCGCGCCGTCGCCGAAGAAGCACGTCACGATCGCGCCGCCGCCGCGCAGCTTGATCGCCTGCGCGGCGCCGACCGCGATCGGGATGCCCGCCGCAACGACGCCGTTCGCACCCAGCATGCCGACGGAAAAATCGGCGATGTGCATCGAGCCGCCCTTGCCGCGATTGCAGCCCGACGCGCGGCCGAAGAGCTCGCACATCATCGCGGTCGTGTCGGCACCCTTGGCGATCGTGTGCCCGTGGCCGCGATGCGTCGAGGTCAGCAAGTCGGTGCGCGAGAGGTTCGCGCAGACGCCGGCCGGAACCGCCTCCTGGCCGGTGGAGAGATGCAGCGGCCCGCGGACATTGGCGATGCCCAGGGACGCCCCGAATGCGGCGACGCCGCCCTTGCTCGCCTCCTCGGCCGCGTTCTCGAACGCGCGGATGCGCGCCATGACGCGATAGAGATCGAGGAGCCGGCGTGCGCCAGGGTCGCCGGAGAGGGCAGCGGACACGGAGAATGAGGGGGGCCGAAACGGAAGGCGCGTAGTCTACGGAGGCGGCCCGGGGGCGTCAAACCGGGGTGCCGAAACGACGACGCCCGCGCGGGGCGGGCGTCTCGGGTAGAGAGCGGGGCGTCAGCCGAACCGGCCCGTGATGTAGTCTTCGGTCTGCTTCCTGCCCGGCTTGATGAAGATCGTGTCGGTCACGTCGTACTCGATCAGCTCGCCGAGGTACATGTAGGCGGTGTAGTCGGAGACGCGCGCCGCCTGCTGCATGTTGTGCGTGACGATGACGATCGTGTAGTCGCTCTTCAGCTCGCTGATCAGCTCCTCGATTCGCGCCGTCGAGATCGGATCGAGGGCCGAGCAGGGTTCGTCGAGCAGGAGCACCTCCGGCCGAACCGCGATGCCGCGCGCGATGCAGAGCCGCTGTTGCTGCCCGCCCGACAGACTGATGCCGCTCTGCTGGAGCTTGTCCTTTACCTCGTCCCAGAGCGCCGCCTTGCGCAACGCCCACTCGACGCGCTCCTCCATCTCGCGCGCCGGCAGGTTCTCGTAGAGCCGCACCCCGAACGCGATGTTGTCGTAGATCGACATCGGGAACGGCGTCGGCTTCTGGAACACCATCCCGATCTTGGCCCGGAGCCGGTTCAGGTCCTGCTTCGGGGACAGGATATCGTCGCCGTCGACCACGATCTCGCCCTTCGCCTCGAAGCCCGGGTAGAGCGCATACATGCGGTTGAACGTCCGGAGCAGCGTCGACTTGCCGCAGCCGGACGGGCCGATGAACGCGGTCACCTTGCGCTCGGGGATGGACAGACTCACGCCCTTGAGCGCATGAAACTTGCCGTAGTAGAAATCGAGGCTGCGAACCTCGATCTTGATCTTCTCCTTCGACAGGGCAGCGATCGGCGCGGGTGCGTTCATTGTTGGCGGCGCGAGGACGTTCGAGACGCGGATCAGTAGGACGGGGTCCGGTTGCGGAACAGCACCCGCGCAACGATGTTGAGCCCAAGCACGCCGAGCGTGATAAGCAGCGCGCCGGCCCAGGCGAGCTTCTGCCAGTCCTGGTACGGGCTCATCGCGAACTGGAAGATCACCACCGGAAGGTTCGCCATCGGCGCGTTCAGGTCGAGGCTCCAGAACTGGTTGTTGAGCGCGGTGAACAGCAGCGGCGCGGTCTCGCCGGAGATGCGCGCGACCGCGAGCAGGATGCCGGTCACCACGCCCGAACGGGCCGCCCGGAGGGTGATCAGGGTGATCACCTTCCACTGCGGGGCGCCGAGCGCCGCGGCCGCCTCGCGCAGGCTGTCGGGCACGAGCCGCAACATGTTCTCGGTGGTGCGGATGACGACCGGGATCACGATCAGCGACAGCGCGAAGATGCCGGCGAGCGCGGAGAAATGCCTAATGTGGACGACGAACGCGGTATACACGAACAGCCCGATCACGATCGACGGCGCGCTGAGCAGGACGTCGTTGATGAACCGGGTCGCCGGTGCGAGCCAGCCGCGCCGCCCGAACTCGGCGAGATAGATCCCGGCGAGGATGCCCACCGGCGTGCCGAGCAGCGTCGCGCCCCCGGCCATGATGATCGAGCCCATGATGGCGTTCAGCAGGCCCCCGGCGCTCCCCGGCGGCGGTGTCATCTGCGTGAAAACGACCGGCCGCAGCGCTCCGAGCCCCGCATCGAACAGCGTGAACAGGATCCACCCGAGCCAGAACAGCCCGAAGGCGGTCGCGAGCAGCGACATCAGCAGGTTGAACCGGTTCACGAGCAGACGCCGGAAATAGATATCCATCACCCTGCTCTCCCTCGCGCGGTCAGGTCTGCCGCCCCTCTTGCCGCGCGAGCCGCATCAGCAGCAGCTTGGACAGCGAGAGGACGATGAAGGTGATGACGAAGAGAATCAGTCCGAGCTGGATCAGTGCCGAAAAGTACAGATCGCCGACGGCCTCGGTGAACTCGTTCGCGAGTGCCGAGGCAATGCTGTTCCCCGGCGCGAGCAGCGATCTGCTGAGCTGGTGCGCGTTGCCGATCACGAACGTGACCGCCATCGTTTCTCCGAGGGCCCGCCCGAGCCCGAGCATGATCCCGCCGATCACCCCGACCTTCGTGTATGGCAGCACGATGTTCCACACCACCTCCCAAGTCGTGGATCCGACCGCGTACGCAGATTCCTTCAGCACCGCCGGCACCACCTCGAAAACGTCGCGAATCACCGCCGCGATGAACGGAATCACCATGATGGCGAGAATGATTCCTGCGGTGAGGACGCCGATCCCCATTGGCGGGCCCTGAAACAAGGCGCCGATCAGCGGGATCGGGCCGAGCACATTGATCAACGCCGGCTGCAAGTAATCGGCGACGAACGGTGCGAAAACGAACAGGCCCCACATGCCGTAAATGATGCTCGGGATCGCCGCCAGCAGCTCGATCGCCACCCCGATCGGGCGACGCAGCCAAACCGGCGAAAGTTCGGTCAGGAACAGCGCGATCCCGAAGCTTACGGGTACGCCGATCGCAAGCGCGATCACCGAGGTCGCGAGCGTGCCGATGATCGGCACGAGCGCCCCGAAGTCCTCGGTGACCGGGTTCCACGCGCTGCTGAAGAAGAACCCCGCCCCGAAGCGCGTAATGGAAGGCCAGCTCCCGACGATTAGCGAGACGATGATGCCGGCCAGCACCAGCAGCACTCCGAATGCGGCGCACTGCGTGATCAGCCGGAACGCGGTGTCCTGCCGGCGCAACCGCGCGCCAATCTGGCCGACCGCCCCGCCTCCGATCGCCGCCCACCCGGCCCTCGCCGAATCGCGGACGGTGGTCTCAGCCGCTTGCTGCGGCAGCCGAAGCGATTCGGCGGTCGGTGGAGAGGCCATGCTGGAAATTGCGGTGTCCCCGCTCATTTCCAGATCGCGGCGCCCCCCTGGTCCTTGACGTTTGCCTTCCACTCGCTCTCGATCAGCGCCACGACGCTGTCCGGAATGGCCACGTAATCCAGCTCGGACGCCATCTTATCGCCGTTCTTGAACGACCACTGGAAGAACCTCAGCACGTCGAGCGCCCGCTTCGGGTCGGCCTGCGCCTTGTGGATCAGGATGAAGCTCGCACCCGTGATCGGCCAGCTGTCCGCGCCCGGTTCGTCGGTCAGGATCTCGTAGAAGCCCGGCGCGTTCTTCCAGTCGGCGCCCGCGGCCGCCGCCTGGAAGCTGCTCTCGCTCGGCTGCACGAAGTTCCCGTTCTTGTTCTTCATCTGCATGTGGCCCATCTTGTTCTGCTTCGCGTACGCGTACTCGACGTACCCGATCGAGCCCTTGAGGCGTTGCACCTGGGCCGCGACACCCTCGTTCCCCTTTCCGCCAATGCCCGTCGGCCAGGATACGGACGTGCTCTCGCCGACCTTTGCCTTCCAGTCGGCGCTCACCTTCGATAGGTAGTTGGTGAAGATGAAGGTCGTCCCCGAGCCGTCGGCCCGATGCACCACCGTGATGTCGGTGCCGGGTAGCTTCGCGGAAGGATTCAGCGCAGCGATGGCCGGGTCGTTCCACTTCTTGACCTTGCCGAGATAGATGTCGGCCAGCACCGGTCCCGTCAGCTTCAGCTCGCCGGGTGCGATGCCTTCGAGATTCGCCACGGGCACCACCCCGCCCATGATCGCGGGGAACTGGATCATGCCATCCTTGGCCAGCTCCTCGGCCTTGAGCGGCATGTCGGACGCCCCGAAGTCGACCGTCTTCGAGCGGATCTGCTTGATGCCGCCGCCCGAGCCGATCGACTGGTAGTTCAGGCCGGTGCCGGTCGCCTTCTTGTAGGCCTCGGCCCACTTGGCGTAGATCGGGTAGGGAAAGGTCGCGCCGGCGCCGGTGATGTCCGCGGCGACAGCGACGGTGGCAAGGATCGCGTATGCCGCGATCCCGGATAGGAGGGCTGCAACTCTCGAGCTCATCGATGGCTCCTCTTCACGCGTTCCTGGTGCGTCGGTTCGGGGTCGAACGAACAGTCACCGGAGTGTAGTGAGCCGATGTGACAGCCAAGTTACACGCCCGCCTGTCACGGGAAACGCCCATGACAGGCGGCAGCGATGCGGTTGGGGCGCACCTCCCGACGGCGGACCCGTCCGCCGCTCGCACGCCGTTCGCCGTTCCGGCGGCAACCCTTGCGGGGCCTCCGAATGACCGCCTTCTCGGGGATCCGCGCTGCCGATGTGCCGGGCTCGGTGCGCGCGCCGATTCGCGCGCTTCAGGCAGCGGCCTGCTCGACGCGCGCCGCCAATTCGGTCACGACGGCGGCGACCTCCGCCTCGTCCTCGCCCTCCACCATCACCCGCAGCACGGGTTCGGTGCCGGACGCCCGGAGCAGCAGGCGGCCGCGTTGCCCGAGCCGCTGCGCCGCCTCGGCTCGTGCCCGGCCGATCGTCGCATCGCGTTCCCAGTCGAAGCCGCGCGCGACGCGCACGTTTATCAGCCGCTGCGGGTAGAGACTCAGGGTACCGGCGACCGCCGCGAGGTCGCGGCCCTCCTCCCGCACCGCTGCCAGCACTTGCAACGCCGAGACGATGGCATCGCCGGTCGTGTGCTTGTCGAGACAGATGATGTGGCCGGAGTTCTCCCCGCCCAGGTCCCATCCCTTCTCGTGCAGCAGCTCGAGGACGTAGCGGTCGCCGACCTTCGCGCGCGCGAAGCCCACCCCGAGCTCGCCCAGCGCACGCTCGAGCGCAAGGTTGGTCATCAGCGTGCCCACCACGCCGGCGAGGCTGCCCCGCCGCGCGCGTCGCCGGGCGATCACGTACAGCAGCTGATCGCCGTCGTACGTCTGCCCGGACGCATCGGACATCAACAGCCGGTCGCCATCGCCATCCAGCGCGATCCCGACGTCGGCGCGGTGCTCACGGACGGCGGCCGCAAGCGCCTGCGGATGGGTCGCGCCGACGCTGTCGTTGATGTTGAATCCATTCGGCTCGTCGCCGACCGCGTGAACATCGGCGCCGAGCTCGTGGAATACGGGCGGCGCGACGTGGTAACCCGCCCCGTGCGCGCAGTCGACCACGATGCGCATGCCCTTCAGGTCGAGTGCGTTGGGAAACGTGCTCTTGCAGAACTCGATGTAGCGCCCGGCCGCGTCGTCGATGCGCCGCGCCTTGCCGAGCTCGGCCGAGGGCCGGCACATGAGCGGGCGTTCCAGCGCAGCCTCGATCTCGTGCTCCACCGCGTCGGGCAGTTTCCCTCCGTCCGCCGAGAAGAACTTGATACCGTTGTCGGCGTACGGGTTGTGCGAGGCGCTGATCACGATCCCCGCCGAAAGTCGCAGTGCGCGCGTGAGGTAAGCGACGGCCGGCGTCGGCATCGGGCCGCAGAGCATGACGTCGACCCCGGCGGCCGCGAACCCCGACTCGAGCGCCGCCTCGAGCATGTAGCCGGAGACGCGCGTGTCCTTGCCGATGAGGACCGCAGGACGATCGTGCCCGCTGAGGCTCCGTGCAAGCACCTCCCCGGCGGCGAATCCGAGGCGCAGCACGAATTCGGGCGTGATCGGGGCATCCCCGACCCGCCCGCGAATGCCGTCGGTACCGAAGTATTTCCTGCTCATCGCTGTCCTTCCACCGCGTCGAGCACGGCGAGAACGTCCCGCGTCGCCGCGACGTCGTGAACCCGCACAAGTCTAGCGCCGTGCTGCACCGCGATTAGCGCCGCCGCGAGGCTCGACGCCAACCTTTCCTCCGGGCCGCGTCCCGTGATCCGGCCGAGGCTCGACTTGCGCGACCAGCCGGCGAGCACGGGCACGCCGAGCGTCGCAACCGCGTCCAGGCGGCGCAGCAGCGCGAGATTGTGCTCGAGTGTCTTGCCGAAGCCGAAGCCCGGATCGATCGTGATGCGATCGCGCGGGATTCCCGCGGCGACGCACGCCGCAACGCGCGCCGCGAGGAAGTCGCGCACCTCGGCGACCACGTCCGCGTACACGGGGTCCGCCTGCATCGTCTTCGGCTCGCCGCGCATGTGCATCAGGCACACCGCAGCATCGCTCGCGGCGACCGCTTCGAGCGCCCCGGGCGCCCCGAGCGCGGTGATGTCGTTGATCATCGCGGCGCCCGCCGCGACCACGCCACGCATGACGCCGGGCTTGGTCGTGTCGACCGAAATCGGCACCTCGAGGTCCCGCAGCCCGTCGAGGACGGGAAGCACGCGCGCCAGTTCTTCGTCGAGCGACACCGCCTCGGATCCCGGCCGACTCGACTCGCCGCCGACGTCGAGAAGATCGGCCCCCTCCTCCACCAGCCACCGGGCGTGCGCGATCGCGGCGGCGGTCGACGCATGCCGTCCGCCGTCGTAGAACGAGTCGGGTGTGACGTTGACCACGCCCATGACGAGGGGGCGGTCGAGCGCGAGGCGGAAACGGCCGCAGCGCAGGGTGTTCGCCATTTCCCCCTCAAAGAAAAAAGCCCGCAGGCATGCGCCTGCGGGCTCGCGTTTCCGTACGGCTCAGGCCGCGGCGGCAGGCGCGGCCGCGCCCGGCGCGTCGGGCTTGGGCGGCTGCTGCGGCGCCTGCGAAGCCGGCTTCGGCGGCCGCGGCGGCAGCCCCGCCATGATGTCGTTGATCTGGTCGGCGTCGATCGTCTCGAACTCGAGCAGCGCCTTCGCCATCGCCTCGACCTTGTCGCGGTTCTCCTCGAGCATGCGCCGCGCGAGCGAGTACTGCTCGTCGATGATGCGCCGGATCTCGCCGTCGACCTTCTGCATCGTCGTCTCGGACACGTTCTTGTGCGTCGTGATCGAGCGGCCGAGGAAGATCTCGCCCTCGTTCTCGCCGTACACCATCGGCCCGAGGACGTCGGACATGCCCCACTGCGTGACCATGCGCCGCGCGATCTCCGTCGCGCGCTCGAAGTCGTTCGAGGCGCCGGTGGTCATCTGGTGCATGAACACCTCTTCGGCGATTCGGCCGCCGAACAGCACCGCGATCATGTTGAGCAGGCGCTCGCGGTCCTGGCTGTAGCGGTCCTGCTCGGGAAGCTGCATCGTCACGCCGAGCGCGCGGCCGCGCGGGATGATCGTGACCTTGTGCACCGGGTCGGTCTTCGGGAGAAGCTTTGCAACCACCGCGTGGCCCGACTCGTGATACGCGGTGTTGCGGCGCTCCTCCTCGGGCATCACCATCGAGCGGCGCGCGGCGCCCATGATGATCTTGTCCTTGGCGCTCTCGAAGTCGTCCATGTCGACCAGGCGCTTGTTGCCGCGCGCCGCGAACAGCGCCGCCTCGTTGACCAGGTTCGCGAGATCCGCGCCCGAGAAGCCGGGCGTGCCGCGCGCGAGGATGTCGGCCTTGACGTCGGGCGCGAGCGGAACCTTGCGCATGTGTACGAGCAGGATCTGCTCGCGGCCGCGGATGTCGGGGAGCGGCACCACCACCTGGCGGTCGAAACGACCCGGGCGCAGCAGCGCCGGATCGAGCACGTCGGGCCGGTTGGTCGCGGCGATCACGATCACGCCGGTGGTGCCTTCGAACCCGTCCATCTCGACCAGCAACTGGTTCAGCGTCTGCTCGCGCTCGTCGTTGCCGCCGCCGAGCCCGGCGCCGCGCTGGCGGCCGACCGCGTCGATCTCGTCGATGAACACGATGCACGGCGCATGTTTCTTCGCCTGGTCGAACATGTCGCGCACGCGCGCTGCGCCGACGCCCACGAACATCTCCACGAAGTCGGAGCCCGAGATCGAGAAGAAAGGCACCTTTGCCTCGCCCGCGATCGCGCGCGCGAGCAGCGTCTTCCCGGTGCCGGGCGAGCCGACCATGAGCACGCCCTTCGGGATGCGCCCGCCGAGCTTCTGAAACTTGGACGGGTCGCGCAGGAAATCGACCAGCTCCGCGACGTCTTCCTTCGCCTCGTCGCAGCCCGCGACGTCGGCGAAGGTCACGTTGTTGTTCGACTCGTCGAGCATGCGCGCGCGCGACTTGCCGAAGCTGAATGCCCCGCCGCGCCCGCCGCCCTGCATCTGGCGCATGAAGAACACCCACACGCCGATGAGCAGCAGCATTGGGAACCAGGAGATGAAGATCTGCATCAGGAACGACTGCTCTTCCTCCGGCTTCGCCTCGACCTTGACTCCATACTTGAGGAGGTCGTTGATCAGCCAGATGTCGCCGGGCGAGTACGTGTTGACGCGCTTGTCCTCGGTCGTGACCGCCTTGAGCATGCGGCCCTCGATCTGGACGCTCTTGATCTTGCCCGCGCGGACCTCGTCCACGAACGTCGAATAGGGGATCGGCGCCTGGGCGGTGCCGCGCGTGTTGAACTGGTTGAAGACCGTCATCAGCACCAGGCCGATGACGAGCCAGATCACCAGGTTCTTGATCAGGTTGTTCAATTGAACTCCTTTGACTCAGCCGCCGCCCCGGAGCTTCCCTCGGGACTCGCGTTGACGAGCGATTCTACGCTCAAAAGGGGACGCCCGACGTAGGGAAAAGCCCCGCAGAAACCGCAACATGCCTCGAAAGGAATTCAGGCTCGCGAACCGCGCGACCCGGACGGAAGCACGGTTCGCGAGCCCCTGGATCAGGGGATCCAAGAAAGAAGAGTGCTGTGTCCCCATTGTTCGACGCGCCCCTATTTCAACGCGCCCCTATCGCCGACGGGCCCGCAAGTACATCTCGCTCGATTGGTTCCGCGATGCGTCGGGCTTGCGCGACGCGACGGTGGCGAACTCGCGCCGCATCTGCGCCAGCAGCTCCGGAAACCCCGCGCCCTGGAAACCCTTCATCACCAGCGTGCCGCCCGACCCGAGGTGTTCGAGCGCGAACGCAATCGCAAGTTCGCAAAGCGCCAGGCTGCGCACCTGGTCCGTCGCGGCAATGCCCGAGAGATTCGGCGCCATATCGGACAAGACCACGTCGACCGTCGCGCCCGCGAGCTCGCGCTGGAGGGACGCGAGCCCCGCCTCGGTCGTGAAGTCGCCCTGGATGAACGCGACCCCCGGGAGCGGCGCCATCTCCAGCATGTCGAGCGCGATCACCCGGCCGCCGGGGCCGACCTTCTCCGCCGCCACCTGCGACCAGCCGCCCGGTGCCGCGCCGAGATCCACGACCACCTGGCCGCGGGCGAACAGCCTGTCCCGCGCCTCGATCTCGAGCAGCTTGAACGCGGCGCGCGAGCGGTAGCCGAGCGCTTGGGCGCGGTGCACGTACGGGTCGTTGACGTGGCGCTTGAGCCAGGCCTGGCTGGATTTGCTGCGGGCCATCTGCCGGCTAGAATCGGGGCGAACGGGAGAATTTCAATTGCCAAAAGAGCTTACGCCGGCCGAGCGGCAGTCGCTGAAGGGTCGGGCGCACCGGCTCAAGCCGGTGGTCCTGGTCGGTGAGGCCGGGCTCACCGCCTCCGTCGTCCGCGAGATCGAGCGCGCGCTCGCCACCCACGCGCTGATCAAGATCCGGGTGATGGGCGCGGCACGCGATGCCCGGGACGCGTTGCTCGGCGAAGTGTGTGCGGCCACTGCCAGCGCCCCGGTCCAGCACATCGGAAAGGTGCTGGTCGTCTATCGCGAAAGACCCCCGGAGATCGTGGAAAAGGCGCCGGCCCTCAGGCGCCGGCGCCCGGCCCGCGCCAAGCCGTCTGGCCCGCGCCGGACGCCGCGCCGCGCGAAGATCCGGTCGCGATAAAAGCGCGGGGGATCAGTCGTACTTCACATCCACGATCTCGAAGGCGCGGATGCCCCCGGGCGTCTGAACCTCGACCGCGTCGCCCGGGTACTTCCCGATCAGCGCGCGGCCGATCGGGGAGGTGATCGAAATCTTGCGCTGCTTGATGTCGGCTTCGTCCTCGCCGACTATCTGGTAGCTGACCGCGTCCCCCGAGTCTGCGTCCTCAAGGCCGACTGTCGCGCCGAACACGCAGCGTCCGTCGGCGTCGATCAGCTTCGGGTCGATCACCTGCGCGTTGGCGAGCTTGCCCTCCACCTCTGCGATGCGGCCCTCGATGAAGCTCTGCCGCTCCTTGGCGGCCGCGTACTCCGCGTTCTCGGACAGGTCGCCGTGCGAGCGCGCCTCCGCGATCGCCTGGATGATCGCCGGGCGGTCGACCGTCTTGAGCCTCTGCAGCTCGGATTTCAGCAACGCCGCACCGTGAACGGTCAGTGGCACCTTGCTCATTTTCGGGATCCAAAAGACGCGCCCCGGCGGGGCGCCGGGGCGGGGTCAGCGGCCCCGTCGTCGGGCCGCAATGGGAATGTTACGCAGCCTTGAGGCGGCGATGCAAGCCCTGCAGATCGTAGGGCGTCAGGGAGTGCAGGTGGCGCAGCCCGACGCAGGCGGCACGGGCCCCGGCGACCGTGGTGAAGAAGGGGATGCGACTCTGCACCGCGGTCGTCCGGATTGAGCGCGAATCCGCGATCGCGTTCCGGCTCGCCTCCACCGTGTTGACGATCAACGCGATTTGGCCGTTCTTGAGCATGTCGACGATGTGCGGCCGGCCCTCCGTCACCTTGTTGACGATGGCGACCGGGAGCCCCTGGGCAGCGAGTGCGGCGCCGGTCCCGCGGGTGGCGACGAGCTCGAAACCGAGCTCGTGCAGCGCGCGTCCGATCTCCATCGCTGCCGACTTGTCCGCGTTGCGCACCGACACGAACACCTTCCCGCGCTGCGGCAGCCGAGCGCCGGCGGCGATCTGCGACTTGATGAACGCTTCGCCGAAAAGGTTGCCGACGCCCATCACTTCCCCGGTCGAGCGCATCTCGGGCCCGAGGATCGTGTCGACGCCCGGAAACTTGTTGAACGGGAACACCGCCTCCTTGACCGAGAAATACGGCGGGAGCACTTCGCCGCCGACGCCCTGCTCCCGCAGGCTGCGGCCCGACATGCAGCGCGCGGCGATCTTCGCGAGCGGGACTCCGGTCGCTTTCGAGACGAACGGCACGGTGCGCGAGGCGCGCGGGTTCACCTCCAGGACGTAGACCTCGCTGCGCTGGATGGCGAACTGCACGTTCATCAGGCCCACCACGCTCAGTCCCCGCGCGAGCGCGACGGTCTGCTTGCGCAGCTCGCGCTCGACGTGCGCCGGGATCGAGTACGGCGGCAGCGAGCACGCCGAGTCGCCGGAGTGCACGCCGGCCTGTTCGATGTGCTCCATGACCCCGCCGATCAGCACGTCCGTGCCATCGGAGAGCGCGTCGACGTCGACCTCGATCGCGTCGCTCAGGAACCGGTCGAGCAGCACCGGCGATTCGTTCGAGACCTTGACCGCCTCGCGCATGTAGCGCTCGAGCTCGTCCTGCGCCTGGACGATCTCCATCGCGCGGCCACCCAGCACGTAGCTCGGGCGCACGACCAGCGGGTAGCCGATCTCCTCGGCGAGCCGGATCGCCTCGACCGGATCGCGCGCGGCGCGATTGGGCGGTTGCTTGAGATCGAGCTTGTGCAGGAGCTTCTGGAAGCGCTCGCGGTCCTCGGCGGCGTCGATCATGTCGGGCGAGGTGCCGATGATCGGCACCCCGTACCGCTCCAGGTCGTGCGCCAGCTTGAGGGGCGTCTGGCCCGCCGAACTGCACGATCACGCCGGCCGGTTTCTCCACGTGCACGATCTCGAGCACGTCCTCGAGCGTAAGCGGCTCGAAGTAGAGCCGGTCGGAGGTGTCGTAGTCGGTCGAGACGGTCTCCGGGTTGCAGTTGACCATGATGGTCTCGAACCCGTCCTCGCGCAGCGCGAAGGCGGCGTGCACGCAGCAGTAGTCGAACTCGATCCCCTGCCCGATCCGGTTCGGCCCGCCGCCGAGCACCATGATCTTCTTGCGGTCCGTCGGCGCCGCCTCGCATTCCTCCTCGTAGGTCGAGTACAGGTAGGCGGTGTTGGTCGCAAACTCGGCCGCGCAGGTGTCCACGCGCTTGAACACCGGCCGGATGCCGTGCGCGTGGCGCCGGGCGCGCACTGCGTCTTCGGTCGTGGCGAAGAGCTTGGCGAGCCGGCGGTCCGACCATCCCTTGCGCTTGAGCACCCGCAGCTCGTCCGCGTCGACGCCGTCGAGCGCGCGATCGTCGAGCGCCATCTCGGTGCGCACGATGTCCTCGATCTGCGCGAGGAACCAGGGATCGATGCGCGTGAGCTGATGGATTTCGTCGAACGTGAAGCCGTTCTCGAACGCGTCGCCGACGTAAAAAATGCGCTCCGGGCCGGGCGCGCCGAGCTCGCGTGCGATGCGCTCGCGGTCGGTGGTTTTCTGGTTCAGGCCGTCGACGCCGATCTCCAGGCCGCGCAGCGCCTTCTGGAACGATTCCTGGAAGGTGCGGCCGATCGCCATGACCTCGCCGACCGACTTCATCTGGGTGGTCAGTCGATCGTTCGCGAGGGGGAACTTCTCGAACGCGAAGCGCGGAATCTTCGTGACGACGTAGTCGATCGTCGGCTCGAACGCCGCGGGCGTGGCGCCCCCGGTGATCTCGTTCTTGAGTTCGTCGAGCGTGTAGCCGACCGCGAGCTTGGCCGCGACCTTGGCGATCGGAAACCCGGTCGCCTTCGACGCCAGCGCCGAAGAGCGCGAGACGCGGGGGTTCATTTCGATCACGAGCATGCGCCCGTCGACGGGGCTGATCGCGAACTGCACGTTCGAGCCGCCGGTGTCCACACCGATTTCGCGCAGCACCGCGATCGAGGCGTCGCGCAGCAGCTGGTATTCCTTGTCGGTCAGGGTCTGCGCCGGGGCAACCGTGATCGAATCGCCGGTGTGCACCCCCATCGGGTCGAGGTTCTCGATCGAGCAGACGATGATGCAGTTGTCCGCGCGGTCGCGGACCACCTCCATCTCGAACTCCTTCCACCCGATCACCGATTCCTCGATCAGCAGCTCGTGGGTGGGCGAGGCGTCCAGGCCGCGCTCGCAGATCGCGACGAACTCCTCGCGGTTGTAGGCGATGCCGCCGCCGGAGCCGCCGAGCGTGAACGACGGCCGGATCACCACCGGGAACCCGATGCCGGCCTGGATCTGCATCGCCTCCTCGAGCGAGTGTGCGAGCGACGAGCGCGGACAGGCGAGCCCGATCGCCTCCATCGCGCGCTTGAACTTCTCGCGGTCCTCCGCCTTGTCGATCGCCTCGCGCGAGGCGCCGATGAGCTCGACGCCGAACTTCTCGAGCACGCCCTCGCGCGCGAGGTCGAGCGCGCAGTTGAGGCCGGTCTGTCCGCCCATCGTCGGCAGCAACGCGTCGGGGCGCTCGCGCTCGATGATCCGCGCCACCATCTGCCAGGTGATCGGCTCGACGTAGGTCACGTCGGCCATCTCCGGGTCGGTCATGATGGTCGCGGGGTTCGAGTTGACCAGGATGACCTTGTAGCCCTCCTGCCGCAGCGCTTTGCACGCTTGCGCGCCCGAGTAGTCGAACTCGCACGCCTGTCCGATCACGATCGGGCCGGCGCCGATGATCAGGATGGTCCTGATGTCGCTGCGCTTAGGCACGACGCGCTTCCATCAGGTTCACGAAGCGGTCGAACAGGTAGCCGACGTCGTGCGGCCCGGGGCTCGCTTCGGGATGGCCCTGGAAGCAGAACGCTGGCCGGTCGGTGCGGGCGAGTCCCTGCAGGCTGCCGTCGAAGAGCGAGACGTGGGTCGGCCGCAGCGTCGGCGGGAGCGTCGCGGGATCCACCGCGAACCCGTGGTTCTGGCTCGTGATGATCACCTGGCCGGTGTCGAGGTCTTTTACCGGATGGTTCGCGCCGTGATGGCCGAACTTCATCTTCAGGGTCCGGGCGCCGGACGCGAGACCCATCAGCTGGTGCCCGAGGCAGATCCCGAAGACCGGGATGCGCGTCGTGTCGAGGATCCGGCCGATCGCCTCGATCGCGTACTCGCAGGGCTCCGGATCGCCCGGGCCGTTCGAGAGGAAGACGCCGTCCGGTTTCGCCGCGAGCACTTCCGCAGCCGGGGTTTGCGCCGGGTAGACGGTGACCGCGCACTCGCGATCGACGAGCATCCGCAGGATGTTGCGTTTCACGCCGTAGTCGTAGGCGGCGATGCGAAACCGCGGCCGTCGCGGCTTCGCGAATCCCTTGCCGAGCTGCCACGAGCCCTCGGTCCACTCGTAGGGACGCGTTGCGGTGACGACCTTGGCGAGGTCCATTCCGGCGAGCCCCGGAAACGCGCGCGCGTTCGCGAGCGCTTCCGCCGGCACGACGCGCCCGGCCATGATGCAACCGTTCTGCGCGCCCTTCTCGCGCAGCAGGCGCGTGAGCCGCCGCGTATCGATGCCGGCGATCGCGATAACGCCGTGCGACTGCAGGAATTCCGGCAAGGTCCGCTGCGCCCGCCAGCTCGACGCGCGCAACGGCACGTCGCGCACGACGAGCCCGGCGGCGTGAGGCCGCGAGGACTCGTCGTCCTCGTCGTTCACCCCGGTGTTGCCGATGTGCGGATAGGTGAGCGTGACGATCTGCTCGCAGTACGAGGGATCGGTCAGGATCTCCTGGTAGCCCGTGATCGCGGTGTTGAACACCACCTCGCCAATGGTGACGCCCGCGGCGCCGATGGAGTGTCCGGAAAAAAGCGATCCGTCGGCGAGCGCGAGCAGGGCAGGCGACGGCGCGACGGACACTGCTGGATTCGACCTCTGCGCGACGACGGCGCGGACACGACGTCCGCGTCCGTCCGGTTCGATTGGGCGGCGATTATACCGCAGCGCAGCAGACGCGCGGGCTCAGTCCGCTCGCGCCGGCGCCGGGTCGACTCGCTGCGCGCTCCATGGATGCTCGCGCTGGCCGCGCGCGGGGTCGGAGACCACCACCGTGCCGCGCACCGCATCGCCGGCGACCCGGCCACGGAACGAATAGCGCACCGGATTCTGTGTCGAGCCCACCTCGAGGAGGAACGCGAGCGCGTCTCCTCGGATCGTCGGTGACCTCAGCCGGGTCGAGCGCCCGGTGACCGCCGTCGCCTGCCCGATAAGCGCCTGGAACTTCTGCTCGAAGTCGACCTCGAGCGTGGCGGTCCCCGCACCGGACGGGATCGTGCCCCGCCACCGCCCCGCGACCGGTGCCGGCACGTGCCACAGATAGATGTAGCTGACGCCGACCAATCCGACCCTCTTCTCGGGCACCGACAGCACCTCGCGGTCGTCCGGCAGCCAATCGCCCATGTGGTAGTCGTGCGCCACGACGCGCGTTCCGGGAGGCAGCGCGAGAATCTTCGGCCGGAGCTTGAGGTTCATCTCGGGCAGCAGGTACGTCGTGACGACGGTCGCGCCGGCGAGATCGGTCTCGAACAGGTTCTGCTCGCGGAAGGTCGCGCGCGCGGCAACGCCCTCGCGCTGCGCGGACTCGTTGGCGAGGCCAAGGAGGTGACGGTCGAGATCCACGCCGAGCGCACGCGCGCCGCGCTTTGCCGCGGAGACCACGACGCGCCCGTCGCCGGACCCGAGGTCGATGAGATAGTCGGCCGGCCCGACGTTCGCCATCCGTAGCATGGTGTCGACGACGACCTGAGGGGTCGGCACGTAGACGACGTCCCCGACACCCTGCTGGGCGCGGGCCGCGCCTACGGACGAGAGCGCGGCGAGCAGGACGAGGAGCCAGCGCCGCACCGCGCGCTCCACTATTTCAGCCCGAGCACGTCGAACATGTCGTAGAGGCCCGGACCCCGGTCGCCGAGCCAGCGCGCCGCCCGCAGCGCGCCCATGGCGTAGGTCATGCGGCTGCCCGACTTGACGGCCACCTCCACCCGCTCGCCCTCGCCGGCGAAGATCACCGTGTGCTCGCCGACGATGTCTCCCCCGCGAACGGCGTGAAAGGCGATCGCGTTCGGGTCACGCTCGCCGGTGATCCCTTCGCGACCGTAGACCGCGCACGACTTCAGGTCGCGCCCGAGCGCGCCCGCGACCACCTCGCCGAGCCTCAGCGCGGTACCCGATGGGGCGTCCACCTTGTGGCGGTGGTGGGCTTCGACGATCTCCACGTCGTAGCCGTCTCCCAGGATCCGCGCCGCGATCTCCGCGAGCTTGAAAGTGACGTTCACCCCCACCGCGAAGTTGGGCGCGAGCGCAATCGGGATGCGCTGCGCAGCGGCGACGATCTCCGCCTTCTGCGCGGGAGTGAAGCCGGTCGTCCCGATGACCGCCCGCTTCCCCGCGGCGACGCAGGCCGCCACGTGCGTCGCCGTCGCCTCCGGCCGCGTGAAGTCGATGATGCAGTCGGCCGCGCCGACCGCCGCGGCGACGTCCGCGCCGATCTTGACGCCGCAAGGCGTGCCGAGCGCCTCGCCCGCGTCCTTGCCGAGCCGCGGGTGGCCGACCGCCTCGAACGCCGCGCCGAGTTGCAGGTCGCTCGAGCGCAGGATCCCTTCGATGAGCGTTCGCCCCATGCGCCCCGCGGCGCCCGCGACCGCGATCCTCATTGCTTCTGCTCCGCCGTCTCGCCCGGGCTGGGGGCGGTTCCCATGCCGGTGACCACGTCGCCCTCGACCCGGACGAGGCGATCGTTCTCGAAGAACACCGACAGCCGGCGCTCCTCGACCTCGCGGCTGTCCGCGCGCCGACGCCTATAAACGTAGTCCCAGCGATTGTCGTGGAAGATGTCGATGAGGAGCGGCGTGCCGAGCACGAACCGCACCTGGTCGCGCGTCATGCCGGCCTGCAGCTTCGACACCGCCTCCTGGCTCAGGTAATTGCCCTGCTGGATCTCCATCGTGTAGACGGAGAGCGCGCGCAGCGGATTGCAGGCGGCCAGGAGGGACGGCAGGAAAAGCGCGAGGAGGATCGTGCGCATCGGAGATCGCGAACCGGTTCTCGACATGTTGCAAAGCCGCTATGATAGTCGAACGCCCTCCGCGGCCGCCCCACCGATGTCCAACGCCCACGACCTGAAGACGATCGGCCTCAAGGCAACCACCCCGCGACTGCGCATCCTCGAGCTGTTCGAGAAGAGCGCGGTCCGGCATCTGTCGGCCGAGGACGTCTACCGGCTGCTGATGACCGACGGGCTCGACGTCGGCCTGGCCACCGTCTATCGCGTGCTGACGCAGTTCGAGCAGGCCGGGCTCCTGAAGCGCCACCACTTCGAGTCGGGCAAGGCGGTGTTCGAGCTCAATGACTCGAGCCACCACGATCACCTCGTGTGCCTGCAGTGCGGCCGGGTCGAGGAGTTCTACGACGCGGAGATCGAGAAGCGCCAGGGGCGGATTGCGAAGGATCGCGGCTTCGCGATCCGCGACCATTCGCTCGCGCTGTACGCCGACTGCACCAAGCCTGCCTGTCCGAACAAGAAGTGATCCGAGCGTCGCAGCATGGACTCGTCGCGTTCCGCGCGATGCGCGGCTGTCCGTAGCGCGGATTGGAAACCCTTCTCGCCTCCACGATCCTCGTAGCCGTCGCGGAAATCGGCGACAAGACGCAGCTCCTTTCGTTCATCCTCGCGGCGCGCCTCCGGCGTCCCGGGCCGATCATCCTGGGCATCCTCGCCGCGACGCTCGCGAACCACGCGCTCGCCGCGTCCGCCGGCGTATGGCTCGCGAGCTTTCTCGCGCCGGCGACCGTGCGCTGGGCCACGGCCGCGGCGTTCTGCGCCTTCGGCGTGTGGGCGCTGGTGCCCGACAAATACGAGTCCGCGGGCCCGGGCGAGGGCCGCGGGGCGTTCGTCACGACGCTAATCGCGTTCTTCATCGCCGAGATGGGCGACAAGACGCAGCTCGCCACCGTCGCCCTCGGCGCGCGCTACGAAGCGCTGTGGACCGTGGTCGTCGGGACGACGCTCGGAATGATGATCGCGAACGTGCCGGCCGTGCTCATCGGCGAACAACTCGCCAGTCGGATCCGGATGGGCGCGGTGCGGAAGATCGCCGCCGGCCTGTTTTTCGTCACCGCCCTCCTCGCGTTGCTCGGCACCGGGTAGCATCCGGGGCACACCGTTCCGGGAAGAACGCATGCCGCGCCAGGACACTGCGATGGACCTCGTTCTCTGGCGACACGCCGAGGCCGAGGACGGAACGCCCGATCGGGCGCGCGAGCTGACCGCGCGCGGACGCAAGCAGGCGCGCGCCGTCGCGCGCTGGCTCGTGAAGCGGCTGCCCGACGACTGCCGGATCCTGGTGAGTCCCGCGGCGCGTGCCCAGCAGACGGCCGCAGCGCTCGAACTCGCGGTGGACACCGAACCCCGGGTGGACGTGGACGCGGCGCCGCACGCCGTCCTCGCCGCAGCCGGCTGGCCGGACGGCGGCGGGACGGTGGTCGTCGTGGGCCACCAGCCAACGCTCGGCCAGGTCGCGGCGCTCGCGCTGACCGGCGCGCAGGCGAACTGGCCGGTGAAGAAGGGCGCCGTTTGGTGGCTGAAGCGCCGAGCGCGGGATGGAGATGTCGAGGTCGTTCTTCGCGCGGTGATCGGGCCGGACCTCGTCTAGGGAGTATCGGCGCGAAATCGCCTCCGTTGACCCCCACTGTCAGAGCAAGCCCTGCTCCATTCTTCGAATGGATCAGAGCTTCCCTGAGCGAGTTCCGGATCGCGCGGGCACGGCGCTCAGCCGGTCGCCTGGGTACGATCGGTTGCCGGCGCGCGCACATCGAACTTCAGGCCCACGTTGCGCCACTCCTCTGCTTCCGCCTCGAGCGCCGCCGCCGTCAGCGGGTGCGCATCGAGCCAGGCGGCCGGGACGGCGAACTGGTAGCCGCTATCGGTAGCCCGGCAGCCGACCCGCGGCAGCTCGAGATCGACGCGGCTCCGGTAGAGGAGCGCCGCGACGCGAAGGCAGAAGACGAGCGCCCAGTCGGGGCTCCGCGCCGGAAGTCCCTCGATCTTCGCCAGCTTGCCGCGGTGCGCGAGCACGACGCGCGCGATGCGCGCCTGCTCGTCCCGCGAGAAACCTGGCATGTCGGCGTTCGACAGGATGTACGCGGAGTGCTTGTGATAGGCCGCGTGCGCGATCGACAGACCGATCTCGTGCAGGTGCGCGGCCCAGCCGAGCAGCAGCTGGTCGGCCTCGCGCGGGCGGTCCGACAGCTCGCCGAGGAGCTGCAGCGCGAGCGTGCGCACGCGCTCGCCTTGCGCGCCGTCGACGTGGTAGCGGCGCACGAACTGGCGCACCGTCATCTCGCGCATGTCGTGGTGCTGGACGCGTCCGAGCAGGTCGTAGAGCACGCCCTGGCGCAACGCGGCCTCCGACACCTGCACCGACTCGAGGCCGAGCTCCGCGAAGGCGGCCAGCATGATCGCGACCCCGCCGGGCAGGATCGGCGCCCGGTCGCCGCGCACGCCGAGCGAATCGAGCCGGTCGACGTCGCCCGCCTTGATCATCTGGGCGCGCAGCCGGTCGAGACCGTCGCTGGTGATGTCCCCCTCCGTCCAGCCGTTCGCGGCGAGCACGGCCGCGAGGGCCTTCGCGGTGCCGGAGGACGCGACCGCCTCCTTCCAGCCGGCGCGGCGGAAGTCGCGCGCGATACGCTCGATCTCGTTCGATGCGGCGAGCTCGGCCTTTTTCATGCCGGACTTCTCGATCTTGCCGTCCGGGAAGAAGCGCATGCTGTAGCTCACGCAGCCCATGCGCAGGCTCTCCATCAGCTCCGGCTCGTAGCCGGTGCCGATGATGAACTCGGTGGACCCGCCGCCGATGTCGATCACCAGCCGCCGGTGAGGCGCGAGCGGGAGGCTGTGGGACACCCCGAGGTAGATGAGGCGCGCCTCCTCCCGGCCGAAGATGACCTCGATCGGGAAGCCGAGCGCGCCGTGCGCGTCCTCGATGAACTGCGGGGCGTTCTTCGCGACGCGCAGCGTGTTGGTGCCGACCGCGCGCACCGCCCCGGCCGGAAATCCGCGCAGGCGCTCGCCGAAGCGCGCGAGCGCTTCGATTGCGCGCAGCTGCGTGGCGCGATCGATGCGCTTGTCGCGCGTCAGCCCGCCCCCGAGCCGCACCGGCTCGCGCAGGCTGTCGAGCAGATAGATCTGGTCGTCGACGACCCGCCCGACCTGGAGGTGGAAGCTGTTCGAACCGAGATCGACGGCGGCGAGCGAGTCGAACTGCACTAGAACAAGTCGGGTGGACGGGTTGGCGGGCACCTTAGCACCCGCGCCCCCGCCCCGCAACGCCGCCGCCTCAGGCCCGGGCGACCTGTTCCATCTCCTCGATCGGCAGATGGCGCACGTCCCGGCCCTTGATCATGTACACCACGTACTCGGAGATGTTCTTCGCATGGTCCCCGACCCGTTCGAGCGACTTGGCGACGAACACCAGATCGAGCGCGAGCGAGATCGTGCGCGGATCCTCGATCATGTAGGTCAGCAGCTGTCGCACGATCGCCCGGAAGTGTCCGTCGACCTCACGATCGAGGCGGGCGATCTCGGGGGCATCCTCCGCCTCGAGCCGCGCAATCCCGTCCAGGACGCGGCGCAGCATGTCGATCACCAGTCCCGCGACGAGCCTGATCTCGGCGAACCCCGGGGTGAGACGCTCGTTGAGCCGTACCTCGCGGGCGACTAGGGCGATCTTCTTGGCCTCGTCGCCCACGCGCTCGAGATCGGTGATCGTCTTGTAGACCATCATGATGAAGCGCAGGTCGTTCGCCGCCGGCGCGCGCCGCGCGATGAGGCTGGTGCAGGCCTCGTCGATGTCGCGCTCCAGCCCGTTGATGCGCGCCTCATCGGCAATGACGCGGGTGACGAGCAACCTGTCGCCGGTGCGCAGCGCCTCGATCGCGTATCGGAGCTGGTACTCGACGATTCCGCCCGCCTCGAGCACCTGCGCGCGTACCGCGAGCAGGTCGGCATCGAAGTCCTTGGACATGTGCGCGGTGGGCTGCATGGCGATCCTGCCTGTTGGGGCCAGGCATTCGAGGGTA
The DNA here is from genome assembly GCA_963747775.1 of uncultured beta proteobacterium. Classification (GTDB taxonomy): domain Bacteria; phylum Pseudomonadota; class Gammaproteobacteria; order Burkholderiales; family SG8-39; genus JAGVSZ01. The sequence continues at coordinate 231,918 of CAVVGT010000003.1, read as the reverse complement.
GTCCTGCAATGTGACGGTTTTGTTGCCTCTCCCGCGGGCACACGGCGGTCGCCAGGCGCCGCGATTTCACGGTGGCTGCCGCACACGGGACAGCGGTACTATCCGGGTCCACGCCGTTCCCGCCTCCCGCTCCATGACCGCCCGCCCCGCCCCGATCAGCCGGCACGTCCAGAGCCATTTCCTCAATCGCGAGCTCGGGATCCTCGAGTTCCAGCGGCGCGTGCTGGCGCAGGCCGAAGATCCGGCGGTGCCGATCCTCGAGCGGTTGCGTTTTCTCTGCATCGTGTCGTCGAACCTCGACGAGTTCTTCGAGATCCGCGCCGCCGGGGTGCAGGAACAGATCCGGCTGAACGTGCCCGGCAGCGGTCCGGACGGCATGCCGCCGCGCGAGGTGTTCCAGTCGATCAGCCGCATCGCGCACGAGCTGGTTGCGCGCCAGTACCAGCTCCTGAACGAGACGATCCTTCCGGAGCTCGAGCGCGCCGGCATCAAGTTCCTGCGCCGGACGGAGTTCGACGACCGGCAGCGCGCCTGGGTGCGCGATTATTTCTTCCGCGAGATGATGCCGGTGCTCACCCCGATTGGGCTCGACCCGGCGCACCCGTTCCCGCGCGTGTTCAACAAGAGCCTGAACTTCGCGGTCGAGCTCGAGGGACGCGACGCATTCGGCCGCGATGCGCGCGCCGCGATCGTGCAGGCGCCGCGCATCCTCCCGCGCGTCATGAAGCTGCCGCCCGAGCTGGCGGGGGCGGGACGCACCTGCTTCGTCTTCCTCACCTCGATCCTGCACGAGCATGTCCAGGAGCTCTTCTCGGGCATCAAGGTGCTCGGCTGTTACCAGTTCCGGGTCACGCGCAACAGCGACCTCTTCGTCGACGAGGAGGACGTGAAGGACCTGCGCACCGCGCTGCAGGGCGAATTGCCGCAGCGCCACTTCGGCGACGCGGTGCGCCTCGAGGTGGCCGATGACTGCTCGCCCCGGACGGCCGAGTTCCTGCTGCACCAGTTCGGGCTCGGCCCGGACGACCTGTACCAGGTCAACGGCCCGGTGAATCTCGTGCGCCTGATGCAGGTGCCCAGCGAGGCGCAACGCGAGGACCTCCTGTACCCGCCGTTCCGCCCCGGGTTCCCCGCGCAGCTCGCCAAGCGCGTCAACATGATGGAAGCCATTCGCGCCGGCGACATCTTGGTCCACCATCCCTACCAGTCGTTCTCGCCGGTGGTGCGCTTCCTGCAGGAGGCCGCGACGGACCCCGACGTGGTCGCGATCAAGCAGACCGTGTACCGCACGGGCGCCGACTCGGTGCTGATGGAGGCCCTGATCGAGGCCGCCCGCAACGGCAAGGAGGTGACCGCGGTCGTCGAGCTGAAGGCGCGCTTCGACGAAGAGGCCAACATCAACCTCGCGGCGCGGCTCGAGGAGGTCGGCGCGCACGTCGTGTACGGCGTAGTCGGGCACAAGACGCACGCCAAGATGCTGATGGTCGTGCGCCGCGAAGAGGGCCGGTTGCGGCGCTACGTCCATCTCGGCACCGGCAACTATCACCCGCGCACTGCGCGTCTCTACACCGACTTCGGGCTGTTCACGTGCAACGAGCAGATGTGCGCGGACGTGAACCAGGTGTTCAACCAGCTCACCAGCCTGGGCAAGGCAGGCAAGCTGCACTACCTGTGGCAGTCGCCGTTCACGCTGCACCAGCGCATCATCGAGGCGGTCCAGAACGAAACGCGCCTCGCCACCGAGGGCAAGCCCGCGCGGATCATGGCCAAGATGAACGCGCTCCTCGAACCGGACACGATCGAGGCGCTCTACCAGGCCTCCCAGGCCGGCGTGAAGATCGACCTGATCGTGCGCGGGGTGTGCGCACTGAAGCCCGGGATACCGGGGCTGTCGGAGAACATCAAGGTACGCTCGATCGTGGGCCGGTTCCTCGAGCATCACCGTGTCTTCTATTTCCGTGCGGACGGCGAGGAGCAGGTGTACCTCTCGAGCGCCGACTGGATGGACCGCAACTTCTTCCGGCGCATCGAGCTGTGTTTCCCGGTGCTCGACAAGAAGCACAAGGCGCGCGTCATCAAGGAAGGCCTAAACGCCTATCTCGGCGACAACGTCCAGGCCTGGGAGATGAACCCCGACGGCAGCTACGCGCGCAAGACCCCGGGCAAATCGCGCCGCAGCGTTCAAGAAGACCTGCTGGAGTGGCTTGTGCCGCCTCGGGAAGTTTGACTAGCTGCCAATCACGCCACCGTTGTCTTTCGTGATCGCGACCGTCGCCGAGCGTGGCCGGCCGCCCGGATCGAAGTCCGGCCAGTTCGACCACTGACGCGGGTTCGCGGGGTCGCTGCGCTCGGAAGGCGTCTCGCCAGGGTGCTGGATGTTCACGAACAGCGTCCGCCCATCCGGTGTGAAGGCGATCCCCGTGAGCTCGCAGTTCACCGGTCCGACGAGGAAGCGGCGGATCTCGCCGGTCGCCACGTTCGCCGCCAGCAGCTGGTTGTTCCCGAGTCGGGCGTAGTCGCCCTTGTTCAGCACGCTCGCCGAAGCGTCGGTCTCGATCCAGAGCACCCCGCGTTCGTCGAAACGCAATCCGTCCGGGCTCCCGAAACCGTCGCCCGTCACCGTCCCGCGCCGCGCCGGATCCGGATGCGCGGGATCGCCCGCCTGCACGAAGATGTCCCACGCGAAGCGCGTCGCGGCGGGGTCATTGCCCGCCTCGCGCCAGCGAATGATGTGCCCGAAGATGTTGTTGGCGCGCGGATTGGCCGGATCCACCGGCGCCTGTCCCTCGCCTCCGCGCAGCGGGTTGTTCGTCAGCGAGCAGTAGACCTCCTTGGTGCGGGGATGAACGGCGATCCACTCCGGCCGGTCCATCTTCGTCGCGCCGAGGGTATCGGCGGCCCCTCTTGCACGCACGAGCACATCGGCCTGGCTCTCGAAACCCTCGGCGCCGGTGAGGCCGCGATCGCCGTGACGCAGGGCGCGCCATTCGCCACTGCCGTCGCCGGCGAAACGGGCCACATAGAGCGTGCCGTGGTCGAGAAGGTCGCGATTGGCACCACGATTGGATGCGTTGTAGCGGTCCCGCGAGACGAACTTGTAGAGGTACTCGAAGCGCTCGTCATCCCCGCTGTACACCACGACGCGCCCGTCGGCTGCGAGCGTCAGCATCGCGCCCTCGTGTTTGAACCGTCCGAGCGCGGTGCGCTTGACCGGCGTCGAAACCGGATCGTAGGGGTCGATCTCAACGACCCAGCCGAAGCGGTTCAGCTCGTTCGGTTCCCGAGCGACATCGAAGCGCGCGTCGTAGTGGTGCCAGCGGTAGCCCCAGCCCTCGCGGCGGATGCCATAGCGCGCCATCGCGGCAGTGATGGTCGGCGCACCCCCGAAGTAACCGTTGAAGTTCTCTTCGCAGGTGAGGTAAGTGCCCCACGGCGTCCGTCCGCCGGCGCAGTTGTTGAACGTACCGAGCACGGTCGTACCCGCGGGATCCGCGTTCGTCCTGACGTAAGCCGTGCCGGCGACGGGACCCGCAATGCGCATCGGCGTGTTTGCGGTGATCCGGCGCGCGTGCTGCGACGGCCGCACCACGCGCCACTGCGCGCCCGCCCGCTCGACTTCGACGACCGACACGCCGTGCGCCGCCTGCGACTTGCGCACCTTCTCGGCACTCCAGGTCTTCTGACCGTCGGGGTGCAGCAGCCCGTCGTCGGTGTACTCGTGGTTAATCACGAGCAGCCCGTGCCCGGCGTCACGCGAATCGCGCGGCAAAGGGAAGTACTCGATCGCGTCGTGATGCATGCCGGCCTGCAGCGCCTGCTCCGCCGCCGTGTTGCTCGCGTCCGGCTTGAACTCGGGGCTCCCGGCGGCGGCGCCGACCGGATCGCCCCAGCGATATAGCACGTGCGTTCGGTACCCGGGCGGAACGACGACCCGGTCCGCGGTCGACGGCGGGATCGCCGCGAATCCGAGCATCGGTCCGGAGCCGAGCGATTCGCTCGCGCACCCTGCGAGCAGGCTTGCGCCCGGCAGCGCAACGACCGCACCCGCGATGCCGGCGCGCAGGAACTGCCGCCGGGTTGCGGCAAGTGCGATCAGTTCATGGAGCGTCGTGTCGCCGCTCGGATTGGAGACGAGGTCGCGTTCGAGGTGCTTCGCCATCAGGACTCCCATTCGGCCGGGCGCACTGCAGACGCCGGCAGTGCCCAGAAGCGGTCGGCGCGCCGATGCAGGCGGCGCGAACACCCACGGGGCCGTCGCATCGCCCAGATAGTGTCGCGCATAACGCTTCCGCGACGCGCCGACCCGCATGCCATCCCGCATGCTAAATTCCCGCGGCGCCATCGCATATCAGAAGAACGCAGGGAGGACGGTGGAGGCGAGTCCGTTCCCTCCGGCGCTCGCACAACGCCGACGACACCACGAATAAGAATGAGCCGTCTACCGCCACTCGCCTTCGCGCTTCTGGCCGTCCTCACGGGCCGCGGAGCCCTCGCAGCTCGGCCCTTCAACACCGACGACGCCCGCGTCGTCGACCCGGGCGGCTACCAGATCGAGGCCTACGTAAAGGATCAGCGCGGGATCAAGGAGACCGAATACTGGTTTCTGCCCGCCACCAACTTCGGCGGCGCGCTCGATCGTTTCGAGTTCACGCTCGGCGGTAACGTGATTCGGTCCGAACCGAACGGCAACGCCGACCTCGTCCTTGGACAAGTCAAGACGCTGCTCAAGCCCCTCGAGACGAATGGCGTCGGCTTCGCGCTGACAGTCGGCGTGACCCGACTCAACCCCGGTACGGCGCAGGAGATCGTTTTTACCCCTTCCGGTCCCGTCACCGTGGCGGGAGAGTCCTCGACCAAGACGCACTACGACCCCTACCTGAACGCGATCTCGAGCGTCTCGGTGCTCGACGATGCCGTGGTCTTTCATCTCAACGCCGGCGCGACGCGGGACACGTCGAGTCACCAGACGATCGGCAGCTGGGGCGTCGGAGCGGAGATTGCGCTTGGCGGACCTGTGTTCGGCATCGCCGAAACCTATGGCGTGTCGAGCGAAAAACCGGCCTATCAGGTCGGCCTCCGCTACTGGGCGATCCCGGCGCGACTGCAGATCGACGCGACCTACGGCTGGCAGCACGCCAGCCCGGAGAATCTCAACTGGATCTCGGTCGGCGTCCGGATCCTCTGGTGAGCGCGCGGAACTGATCGATCCGGCGGTCACTCCGCCTTAGCGCCGGTGGCCTTCACCACCTCCGCCCACTTCGCGATCTCGCGCTGCGTATGGGCGCCGAGCTCGGCCGGGCTGCTCGCGATGAGGGTCATGCCCTGCTGGTCGATGAACGCGGTCCGGACCTCCGGCAAGCTCAGGATGCGCGCCATCTCCGCCTGCAGCTTGTCGACCACCGCCGGCGGCGTTCCGGCCGGCGCGTAGGCCGCGAACCAGGGCGCGATCTCGTAGCCGGCGACGCCGGCCTCGGCCATCGTCGGAACGTCGGGCGCGATCGCGCTGCGCTCGCGGGTGGTCACGGCCAGGCCCTTGAGCTTGCCGCCGCGCACCTGCGGCATGGAGGATGCGACCGTGTCGAACAGCATGTTCACCTGCCCGGCAACGAGATCCTGCAGCGCCGGACCGGGCCCCTTGTACGGCACGTGCACGATGTCGATGCCGGCGAGCGACTTGAAGAGCTCCGCCGACATGTGGCCGGAGGTCCCCGAACCGGGCGACGCGAAGTTGAGCGTGCCGGGTCGTGCCTTCGCGAGCGCGACGAGTTCCTGCACGCTGTTCGCGGGCACCGACGGATGCACGAGCAGGACGTTCGGCACGCTGACGAGCAGGCTGACCGGCGCGAAGTCCTTCACCGGGTCGTACGGGAGCTTGCTGAACAGGCTGACGTTGATGGCATGCGTGCCGATGTGTCCCATCATCAGCGTGTAGCCGTCGGGTGCGCTCTTAGCGACCGCTTCCGCGGCGATCATGCCGCTCGCACCCGGCCGGTTCTCCACCACCACGGGCTGGCCCCAGCCCTCCTGCATCTTCTGCGCGACCATCCGCGCGAGCCGGTCGGTCACGCCGCCCGGCGGGAACGGCACGACGATGCGGATCGGTCGCGACGGGAACTGTGCCGCCGGATCCTGGGCGGCGGCCCCGGCAGCGGCCGTCGCGACGGCGAGCGCAACGAGTGCGCGACGGATCCGGTTCATCCTCTCCCCTCCTCGATGGGCAGGCCCGAATCCTAACCTCCGCTTTTGACACGCGTGGCCACGCCCCCTAGCATGGGGCCGCCGGGAACCGGGGAGATCGCATGAAGCTCGCGGGAAGGACCGCCGTCGTCACCGGCGGCGCGCAGGGAATCGGGCGCGCCCTCGCGACGCGGCTCGCTCAGGACGGTGCGGCGATCGTGATCCTGGACGTCGCCGGAGCCGATGAGGCCGCACGTGCGCTCGTGGCCGCAGGGCACCGCGCCCTGGGCGTCGCCGGCGACGTTACGTCGGAAGGCGACCTCGCGCGGATGGTCGAGGCGGCGCGCGGCGCGTTCGGCGGCGTCGACATCCTGGTCAACAACGCGGCGTACTTCTCGTCGATCGAGCCCACGCCGTTCGAGGAGATCGACCCGGCGGCGTGGCGGCGCGCGATGGACGTGAATACCCTGGGCGTCTTCCTCGCGTGCCGCGCGTGCGTTCCAGAGATCAGGCGGCGCGGCGCCGGCAGGATCATCAACCTCGCCTCGGGCGCGCCGATCAAAGGCCTGCCGTTCATGCTCCACTACGTGACGAGCAAGGGCGCGGTGATCGCGCTCACGCGCGCGCTCGCGCGTGAGCTCGGGCCGCACAACATCACAGTGAACGCGCTCGCGCCCGGGTTCACGCTCTCGGAGAACGTCCTCAAGAACACGCAGCACGTCGCGCGGTTCCGCGACGCGGTGGTGAAGAGCCGCGCCATTCAGCGCGACGAGTACCCCGACGATCTTGTCGGCGCCGCGAGCTTCCTCGCGAGCGACGACGCGGCGTTCATGACCGGCCAGACCGTGGTCGTGGACGGCGGCTCGGCGATGGTCTAGGACGCGTTATTCCCAGAACCGTTTCGCGTTCTCGAACGCGTTCCAGGCACGGCGGAAGCGCACGAGCTCGTGCTGCGCGACCGCCGCGACCCAGCCGCGCACGAGGCCGTCGATGACCGGCGCGGTCGGACGCCCGCGCCCCGCTGCAACCTCGGCAAGGAGCCGGTCGACGACGGCGGCATCGTTGAGCGCGCCGAGGATGTCCTGCAAGTCTTCCAGCGCCTCCACGTAGCGCGCGACGCGCTTCGCGGGATAGAGTGCCGCGAAGAACTCTGCGGCATAGCGCAGCTTCTTGGCGGCGATTCGCACCCGATGGCGCTCTTCCGGCGGCGCCTCGGGAACAGCGCGGCCGCGCCTGCGAACCCGTCGGTCGCGCCGGTCGATCACGAATGCCCCGAACGTCCCCACTGGCGCGTCGAGTCGCGGCGACGCTTCACCCTCTCCGGCCGCGGCGGGCCCGGCATCTCCGGAAAACGCCGGCAGATCGTCGCGTGCGAACGCTTCGCCGAGCGCCAGCAGCAGTTCGGTGTAGCGCTGCGATGACACGGCATCGCGCGCTGCCGCAGCGTGCGCCCGCCGCACCCGCGCGGCACGCGCGCGGAAGCTCGGCAGCCCTACTGCGCCTGCGAACCGCCGCGCGAGCGGCGGGAAGGTCTCGGTCATGAAGACATCCCAGTCGCGCGCCGGGCCGAGCGCGCCGCCGAGCCAGCGCAACTCCTCTGCGAGCGGCGCCACCGCCTCCCTGGACGACGCGAGCGCCACCAGCCCGAGACACGAGCGCAAGCGGCGCAGGCCCACCCGTAACTGATGCAGGTACTCGGGGCCGCGCCCGGCGCGGAGCCCAGCCTCGTTTGCCTGCATCTGCGCGATGCAGGCGAGGGCAATGCAGCGCAGCGCAGCGCCGGCGGTCATCGTCTCCTCGAGCGGGATGGCCCGGGCCTTCTGCGGGGGCGCCGCACCGCGCCCGAGGGCGTACCCGCGCGCGGCCTTGCTGGCGTGCCCCAGCCGCAGCGGGACGTCGTGCGCGATCGCTCGTGCCAGCGCAAACAGGCGCGCGGGATCGCCTCCCTTGAGCTCGATCTCCGCCTCGCTGATCGGGGCTTCGTGCCGACCGGCCCGGATCACGCCGCGGTCGAGCGCCAGCTCCGCGAGCGTCCCGTCCGGGAAGGCGAGCGTCCGCGCGGCGCGCTCGAAATCCGTCGCGAAAACGGGTCGCAGGCGGCCGCGCACTTTGCGCTTCGCGAAGAGCTCGGCGTACGGCGTGCTGTCGAGCAGCGCGACGTTGAGCGAGTTGCCGCCGAGGTCCCACTCGATCTCGTCGCGCGCGTGCAGACCTGCCGCCGCGTCGCCGCCACCCTTCAATGTCTGGATCGAGCGCTTGCCGTCGCGCCGCAGTCGCAGCGCCACGCCGGCGCGCGCGAGGTCGCTCTCGGGCGTGTCGTAGTAGACGGTGGCAAGCGCGTGCTTTCGAGCGCCACCCCGGCGGACGGCCCGGACGGCCGGGTGACGGTCGATGCGCCCGAGATGCTCCGGCGCAACCAGCAGCTTCAGCTCGACTTCCATCGATGCCGGACGCGATTCACCGTCGCCGCGCGGAGAGCACGCCTGCGACCTCTTCGATCTGCGCGAGTGCCCGCCGGAGGTGGCTGAGATCGTTCACTTCGACGGTGAACGACATGTTCGCGACGTGGTTCCGGGTAAGCGTGTTGACCGCGGTGACGTTGATGTGCTCCTTCGAAAGCACCTCGGAAACGTCGCGCAGCAGGCCCTGCCGGTCGTGCGCCTGGACCGCAAGATCGACCGAATAGACCTCTGCGCCTCCGGCGCCCCATTGCGCCTCGATCATCCGCTCCGGTTGCCGGACGATGAGCTGGGCGAGGCTCGCGCAGTCGCGCCGGTGCACCGAGATCCCGCGCCCGCGCGTGACGAACCCGATGATCGGGTCGGGCGGCACCGGCTTGCAGCAGCGCGCGAGCTGCGTCATCAGGCGGTCCACGCCCACGAACAGGATGCCGCCGCCCGCGCCGCCCGACTTGCTCTTCTTGGCGACGACCTCCTCCGCCGGCGTCTGCGCTTCTGGCTGGCCACGCAGCGCGATCTGCAACGCCCGCGTGCCGACCTCCTCGCGACCCACCGCCGCAAAGAGCTCTTCGGACTTGTCGAACCCGAGGCCGTGCGCGAGTTGCTCCAGGTTCGCCTTGGCGCCGCCCTCGCGCTGCATCTCGCGCTCGACCATCTGGCGGCCGGCCGCAACGGTGCGCGCCAGCTCCTCGGCGTTGAACCACTGCCGGACCTTGTGCCGCGCCCGGGAGCTCGCGAGGTAGCTCGGATGGGTCAGCCAGTCGCGCGACGGGCCTCCGGCTTTCGCCGCGACGATCTCCACTCGCTGCCCGTTCTGGAGCCGGTAGTCGAGCGGCACCATCGCGCCGTCGACCTTCGCGCCGCGGCAGCGATGCCCGACATCGGTGTGCAGCGAATAGGCGAAGTCGATCGGCGTGGCGCCGCGCGGGAGATCGACCACGCGGCCCTGCGGGGTCAGCACATACACGGTCTCGTCGAGGGCCGCACGCTTGGACTGCTCGACCCACTCCGCGGCATCGACCACCTCGTCGCGCCACGCGAGCACCTGGCGCAGCCACGCGATCTTCTCGTCGAACGGCTCTTCCCGCCCGCCCCTGCCTTCCTTGTAGCGCCAGTGCGCCGCCACCCCGAGCTCGGCGTGCCGGTGCATCTCGTGCGTGCGGATCTGCACCTCGAGCGCCCGGCCGTCCGGACCGACCGCTGCGGTGTGCAGCGACCGATAGTCGTTGCCCTTGGGGCGCGAGATGTAGTCGTCGAACTCCTGCGGGATCGGCTGCCAGAGGTCGTGCACGACGCCGAGCGCCGTGTAGCAGTCCTTCACGTCGTCGACCAGTATCCGCAGGCCGCGCACGTCGTACAGTTCCGCGAAGTCGAGCCCTTTCTCCTGCATCTTGCTGTAGATGCTGAAGATGTGCTTCGGGCGACCGCTCACCTCGGCCCGGACGCCCGCGGCCGCGAGCGCACGCGACAGCGCGCCGATCGCCTCCGCGATGAACGTCTCGCGCTCGACGCGGCGCTCGTCGAGCATCTTCGCGATGCGCTTGTAGAGCTCCGGCTCGAGGAAGCGGAACGACAGGTCCTCGAGCTCCCACTTCAACTGCCACACGCCGAGACGATTCGCGAGCGGCGCGTAGATGTCGAGCGTCTCGCGCGCCATGGGGCGACGCAGTTCGTCCGGCGCATGGGCGAGGAAGCGCAGCGTCTGCGTGCGGCTCGCGAGGCGGATGAGCACTACCCGGATGTCCTCCACCATCGCGAGGAGCATCTTGCGCAGCACCTCGGTTTGCGATTGCCGGGCCACCTCCTTGTGGCTCTGGGCGGCAAGGCCGCGCGTCACCACCCGCAGGCGGTTCAGCTTCCACACTCCGGCGACGAGCGCGGCGACTGTGGGGTCGAACTGCGCCGCAAGGCGCTCCTCGGCATCCTCGAGGTACTCCGGTACGGCATAGAGGAGGCCCGCCGCGCGTGCCGCGCCGCCCAGCCGGAGCGACGCAAGGTTCCCGGCCAGGCCCAGCGCGTGATCGATCGCCGGCTCGCCGGTGTCGAGTCGCCGGCCCGCGTAAAGCGGCGAGGCGAACTGGTGCGCGCGCAGCACGACCGCCTGGTCGGACGCGTCGAGCCCCGCGAGTGCGGCCTCGAGGCCGGGCTCGACGATGGCGCCGGGAGCGGATGCGACGGAAACCACTGCGGGAGACTTTCGAACGCGGTCAATGTTACCGGACGGCCGCGACCGCGTGCGTCATAATCGGCGCGCGCGTTCCATCGCACCGCATCCCGTGTTCCGCACCTGGCGCCGCAAGCGCGTGATCAAGCGCGCGACGATCGACGAGGCTCTCTGGAACCGCGTCGTCGCGCAGCTGCCCTTTCTTGCCGGCCTGCCGGCCGACGACGCACGCCGCCTGCGCGAGCTCGCGGTGCTGTTCCTGCACGAGAAGGAGCTCGCCGCGGCCGGCGGCCTCGAGCTGACCGACGAGATCCGGCTCGCGATCGCGCTGCAGGCGTGCCTGCCGATACTCAATCTCGGGCTCGATTTCTACGACGGTTGGGTGGGGGTCGTCGTCTACCCCGGCGAGTTCCGGGTGCGCCGGCAGGAGCTGGACGAGGACGGGGTGATGCACGAGTGGGACGACGAGCTGTCGGGCGAAGCATGGCCCGGCGGTCCGGTCGCCCTTTCGTGGGAAGACGTCGCGCTCGGCGCCACGCCCGCAGAGGCCGGCGGCGAGCCCGGGTACAACGTCGTGATCCACGAATTCGCCCACAAGATCGACATGCTCAAGGGCGAGGCCGACGGCTTCCCGGTGCCGCACGCAGACATGGACGCCGGTGTCTGGCAGCGCACGCTCGAGTCGGCGTACGCGCGTTTCGTCGGGATGGTCGACCGCGACAAGGAGACGCTGCTCGATCCGTATGGCGCGGAGCACCCGGCCGAGTTCTTCGCGGTGACGAGCGAGGCCTTCTTCACCGATCCGCGCGCCTTGCGCGACGAGTTCCCGGGCGTGTACGAGCAGCTCAAGCTCTTCTATCGCCAGGATCCCGCTGCGCGGCTCCCGCCGCCGGCCTGACGACCGTCGCGGTCAACCCGCCAACAGGAAGTCGCGGACAATCGCGATCTGGTCGGGCTGCATGAGCGTCGGGGCATGGCCGACGCCCGGTATCTCGACCACCTGCGCACGTGGGCCGCTCGTCTTCATGCGCTCGGCGGTCTCGCGCGAGAGCAGGTCCGACAACTCGCCGCGGATCACGAGCGTCGGACAGCGCACCTGCTCCCAGATCGGCCAGAGGTCGATGTCCTGGTGCGGCGCCGCCGCGTTGAACGGCACCGCGAGCGCCGGATCGTAGTGGACGCGGTAGGTGCCATCGGCTTTCCGGCGCACGACGTGCTCGGTGAGGAAGCGCCACTCCGCGTCGGTGTGCGGGCCGAACGGCGCGCTGATCGTGCGGATGTAGTGCTCCGCCGCTTCGATCGATGGGAAATCGGGCGCTTTACCGACGTAGGTGCCGATGCGCTCCAGCGCGGTCGCCGCGACCAGCGGTCCAGCTTCGTTGACGACCATGCGCCGGATCGGCGTGCCTTCGAGCGAGGCCAGCGCCATGCCGAGCAGCCCGCCCATCGAGGTGCCGACCCAGTCGACCGCGTCGACGCCGAGCCGTGCAACGAGCGTTACGGCGTCGTTCACGTAAGTCGGCTGCCCGTACTCCATCGGGTTCTTCAGCCAGCCGCTCTCGCCGCGGCCCGGCATGTCGGGACACACCACACGATAGCGGTCGGACAGCGCTGCCGCGAGCGGATCGAAGTCGCGGGCGCAGCGCGTGAGCCCATGGACGCACACCAGCACGCGCGGGTTCGCCGGGTCGCCCCACTCGAGGTAGGAAAGCCGATGCAGCCCGCTCGCGCTGGCGGCGGTGAGGGTATGCCGGTGGCTGCTCGCGCTCATGTCAGTGACGCTCGGCCTGGAGCCACAGCCGCGCCACGAGTGCAACGACGGCGCGCGCCTCGGGCTCCGTCGCCTCGAGCACGCGCCCGCCGTCAGGGGCTTCCTTCAGCACCGTGCGCAGCTTCGCGGTCCGCAGATTGGCAGGGTTGATCGTGAACCCGTAGTCCGCGTAGCGCTGACGCTCGATCGCAGTGTCCTCGAGGGGCGCCGCGGCGAACCAGAGCCACTCGTCCGCGAAGTCGAGCGCGAGGCGCTCGAGCTCCGCGGCGAGCGACGCGTCGAGCGGCTCGCGCGGGTCGAGCTCCGCGTAGGTCGCATCGTCGCCGCGAACGATCCAGCGCTCGGCCCATTCGGGCTCGGCGCCGTCGGCCGCCTCGAGCACGGTCGCGCCGCCCGATGCCCTGAAGTAGCCGTGCTGCCGCGCAGTGACCGCGTAGCCGATCCACTCGCCCGCGCGCCGCCGACGCGTCGCGACCGCGAGCGCGATCGTGCCGTCGCGCTCGGCGCGCAACTCGAGCCCGCGACCCGCCTCCGCTGTGCTCCCGGTCGCCTGGTCGACGAGCCTGCCGGCACGGATGGTCGCGTTCCCGCCGGTGCCGCCGAGCGGGTTCTGCCACACGACCCGCACCGTAAGCTCGGGGAACTCCCCGGAGGCCTCGACGAACGGCGGATACGGCACGCCGCTCGCCTTGAGGCGATAGTCGAGCCGGCCAGCGGTGTGCAGCTCCCGGTACGGGCCGGTCGTCTCCGCATCGAGCAGCGCGTTCACGCGCGCCCGGTAACCCGCGAGCAGCGCCGGATCGCCCTCGACGACGACGGTTGCGGTGATCGGGTTGCTCATGCGCAGGATTGCAAAGAAGAGGCGGCGGAGGCGGATGCGGGCCGCGGCGAGTATAGCAAGCGCGTTGCGCACCACCGGCGGGCGCCACGCACCGCAGCAGTGCCGGCGCGCGCACCGAAGCAGGCTTTTCCGCCAGGTCGCGGGCTGGCACGCGCATTACTCCTGCACGCGAAGCGGTGCGCTACACTAGATCGACACCCGCCCGCGCCATGACCGCGACACTCCCCATCTGCTTCGACGAGATGCACGGCCTTGCCGGCGAGGTGCTGCCGCACTATCGCCGCTACGCCGAATGGCTGGCGAAGCTCGCGCCCGAGGTGCGCGCGCAGAAGCGCCAGGAAGCCGACGTCCTGTTCCAGCGGGTGGGCATCACGTTCGCGGTGTACGGCGACGAGGCGGCCGAGGAGCGGCTGATCCCGTTCGACTTCGTGCCGCGCATCCTTCCCGCCGACGAATGGCAGATGCTGGAACAGGGGCTGGTGCAGCGCGTGCGCGCCCTCAACCTGTTCCTGCGCGACATCTACCACGAGCAGTCGATCCTGCGCGAAGGGATCATCCCGCCGCGCAAGGCGCTCGAGAACGCGCAGTACCGCAGCGTGATGCAGGGGATGAAGGTGCCGGGCGACATCTACGCGCACGTCGCCGGCGTCGACGTGGTGCGCGCCGGCAAGGGCGAGTTCTACGTGCTCGAGGACAACCTGCGCGTGCCCTCGGGCGTGTCGTACATGCTCGAGAACCGCAAGATGATGATGCGGCTGTTCCCCGAGCTCTTCGCGCTGCAGGAAGTCGCGCCGATCGACCACTACCCCGACCTGCTGCTCGACACGCTCCGCCAGGTCGCGCCGGCGGGCGTCACCGACCCGACCGTGGTGCTGCTCACGCCCGGCGCCTACAACTCGGCGTACTTCGAGCACACTTTCCTCGCGCAGCAGATGGGCATCGAGCTCGTCGAGGGACAGGACCTGATGGTGCGCGATCAGACCGTGTTCATGCGCACCACGCGGGGCCCGAAGCGGGTGGACGTGATCTACCGGCGCATCGACGACGACTTCATCGATCCGCAGGTGTTCCGGCCCGATTCGCTGCTCGGCGTCGCGGGGCTCTTCTCCGCCTACCAGGCCGGCCGCGTGACGCTCGCCAACGCGATCGGCACCGGGGTTGCCGACGACAAGTCGATGTATCCGCACGTGCCGGAGATGATCGAGTACTACCTCGGCGAGAAGCCGATCCTGAACAACGTGCCCACCTGGCAACTGCGCAAGAAGGACGACCTGCGGTACGTCCTGGAGCATCTGCACGAGCTGGTCGTCAAGGAGGTGCACGGATCGGGCGGCTACGGGATGCTGGTCGGCCCCGCGTCGACGCTGGCGCAACGCGCCGAATTCCGCGAGCGGATCATCGCCAACCCGGAAAAGTACATCGCCCAGCCGACGCTCGCGCTTTCGACCTGCCCGACGTTCGTGGAGGCCGGGATCGCACCCCGGCACATCGACCTGCGGCCGTTCGTGCTGTCCGGGCGCGAAGTGCGGCTGGTGCCCGGCGGCCTGACGCGCGTCGCGCTGAAGGAAGGCTCGCTGGTGGTGAACTCCTCGCAGGGCGGCGGCACCAAGGACACCTGGGTGCTCGAGCGGTGAGACCGATGAAGCCGATGCCGCAGGCATCGCCGTCCCCGACTTCGGGGAGCACGAGGGGGCGCCGCACAGCGGCCGGGTTGAGGCGGAGGGGTCCCCAACCCCTCCTTGGGTCCCCTCGCATCGTGATGAACTGACATGCTGTCCCGCACCGCCAACGACCTCTACTGGATGTCGCGCCACATCGAGCGCGCTGAGAATATCGCGCGGATGCTCGATGTCACCTACCGCATGTCGCTGCTTCCCTATCGCATCCTCGAGCCCGGCGAGAAGTGGGCCGAACCGTGGGCGCTGCCGCTCATCATCAACGGGCTGGCCACGAGCTACTACCAGCGCTACTCGGACCTCCAGGCCGAGCAGGTGCTGCACTTCATGACGCTGGACGCGTCCAACCCGTCCTCGATCTTCTCCTCGCTGCAGACCGCGCGCGAGAACGCCCGGGCCCAGCGCGGCGCGGTGACGATCGAGATGTGGGAGAGCCTCAACGACACCTGGCTCGCGATGCGCAACAAGACGTTCGCCGACATCAGCGGCGGCGTGTCGCCGTTCTTCGACTGGGTGAAGGACCGCTCGCACCTCTTCCGCGGCATCACCTTCGGCACGATGATCCGCGACGAGGCGTTCAGCTTCATCCGCCTGGGCACCTTCCTGGAGCGCGCCGACAACACCGCGCGCATCCTCGACGTGAAGTACCACACGCTGCTGCCGAGCGCGCACGACGTCGGTGGCGCGGTCGACTACTACCAGTGGTCGGCGTTGCTGCGCTCGGTCTCCGCGTTCAGCATCTACCGCAAGATCTACCGCGACCTCATCACGCCGTTCCGCGTCGCCGAGGTGCTGATCCTGCGCGACGACGTCCCGCGCAGCCTGCACGCCTGCATGAACGAGCTCTACGAGATCATCAAAGGTCTGTCGGACGAGGGTCGCCTGGAGCCCGAACGCCTGGCCGGCGAGATTCACGCTCTCCTGCACTACGGCAAGACGGAGAAGATCTTCGAGGCCGGTCTCCACGAGTGGCTGCTCGACTTCCTCGAGAAGATCGGCGCGCTCAACGCCGAGGTCGACAAGCACTTCCTCGTGCCGACCTACCAGTAGCCGCCGTGCGGCGACCGGCTCTACCGTAGAATCACGGCTCTTCCATTGCCCGGGCTTTTCACGCGATGACCTACTGTGTGGGCGTGCTGCTCGAAAGCGGCATGGTGTTTGCGTCCGACTCGCGCACGAACGCCGGCGTCGACCACGTGTCGAGCTTCCGCAAGATGACGGTCTACGAGCGGCCGGGCGATCGGGTGATCGTCATCCTGACGTCGGGCAACCTGTCGGTCACGCAGAACGCGATCAACCTCCTCGAGCAGCACTCGCGGCGCGCGGAAGGCGCGCCGAGCATCTGGACCGCGCCTTCGATGTACGACGTCTCGTCGATGCTCGGGGAGTGCCTGCGCGAGGTGAAGCGGCGCGACGGGCCGTACCTCACGCAGCACAACATCGACGCGAGCGCGAGCTTCATCCTGGGCGGCCAGATCGGCGGCGAGCCGCAGCGCCTCTTCATGATCTACCAGGAGGGCAACTTCATCGAAGCGAGCTCCGAAACCCCGTACTTCCAGGTCGGCGAGACGAAGTACGGCAAGCCGATCATCGATCGCGTGGTCAAGCCATGGACCACCGTCGTCGACGCGACCAAGTGCGTGCTGATCTCGTTCGACTCGACGATGCGCTCGAACGTGTCGGTCGGACTGCCGATCGACCTGGTCTGCTACCAGAACAACGCGCTGCGCGTGCAGCTCAAGCGCCGCATCGGCGAGACCGACCCGTACTTCACGATGATCCATCACCAGTGGGGTGAAGGCCTGCGGCGGGTGTTCGCGCAGCTGCCCGATCCGTATTGGGAGGACGAGAAGGGCTCGTGACCATCCGCGTCGCCCTCCACCACCAGACCCGGTATGCGTTCGACCGGCTGGTCGAGCCTCTCGCCGCACGAGGTGCGGCTGCGCCCGGCGCCGCATTGCCGCACGCCGATCCTCTGCTACTCCCTGCGCATCGAGCCCGAGAAGCACTTCATCAACTGGCAGCAGGACGCCTACGGCAACTACATCGCGCGGCTCGTCTTTCCGGAGCAAGCGCAGGCGCTGTCGGTGCACGGTCGATCTGGTCGCCGACATGACCGTCATCAATCCGTTCGACTTCTTCGTCGAGCACTGGGCCGAGCAGCTTCCCGTTCGACTACCCGGCCCAGCTCGCCACCGAGCTCGCGCCCTATCTGCGAGACGGAGCCCGCCGGCCCGCTGCTCGCCAAGTGGCTCGACGAGTTTCGGCGCGAGCGGCTTCAAGCCGGGCATCAACACGGTCGACTTCCTCGTGGCGCTGAACCAGCGGGCTGCAGAGCGAGCGTGAAGTATCTCGTGCGCATGGAGCCGGCGTGCAGACGCCGGACGAGACGCTTCGCCTGCGCTGCGGGCTCCTGCCGCGACTCGGGCTGGCTGCTGGTGCAGATGCTGCGGCATCTCGGCCTCGCCGCGCGCTTCGTGTCGGGCTACCTGGTCCAGCTCGCCGCCGACGTCAAGCCGCTCGACGGACCCACGGGACCGACGGCCGACTTCACCGACCTGCACGCGTGGGCCGAGGTCTACGTGCCCGGCGCGGGCTGGATCGGGCTCGATCCGACTTCGGGCCTGCTCGCGGGCGAGGGCCATATCCCGCTCGCCGCGACCGCCGTGCCCGACGAGCGCGGCGCCGGTCACCGGCTTCACCGAGCCCGTGCGAGTCGACGCTCGAGTTCGAGATGACGGTGACGCGCGTGCACGAGGACCCGCGCGTCACGCGCCCGTACACCGACGACGCAATGGCTCGCGATCGACGCGCTCGGGCGCGCGGTCGACGCGCGAGCTGCGGCGCGGCGGACGTGCGCCTGACGCACGGCGGCGAGCCGACCTTCGTCTCGATCGACGACATGGACGGCGCGGAGTGGAACTACCACCGCGCTGTCGCCGCGCAAGCGGGCGCTCGCCGAGAGCGCTCGCATGGCGGCTGACGCGAGCGCTTCGCGCCCGGCGGGCTGCTGCACTTCGGCCAGGGCAAGTGGTACCCCGGCGAGCCGCTGCCGCGCTGGGCGCTCGGGATCCACTGGCGCCGCGACGGCGCGCGCGCTCTGGCGCGACCCCGCGTTGATCGCCGGCGACGCAGGCGCCGCGGGACGTCGACGGTCGAGCACGCGCGCGCGCTTCGCCGCCGCCGTCGCGCACGAGCTGGGGCTCGACGCGGCGCTCGTCATCCCGGCCTACGAGGATCCGTGCCGCTCGCTCGAGCTGGAAGCCGGGCTGCCGGTCGAACGTCGATCCGCGCACGCGTGCCGCTGAAGGACTCGACGAGCGCGCGCGGCTGCGCAGCGATCCTCGAGCGCGGCGCGGCGATGCCGCAGGTTACGTGCTCCCGTTGCGAGCGCGCCCTCCGGCGGTCGTCGCGAAGCCGGCCGGCAGCGACGGTCAGCGCCGGCCTGGGCCTCGGCATGGGAGAGCTCGCCGTGGCCGCTGCGACGCGAACACCTGTACCTCGTTCCCGGTGATTCGCCCGCTGGGTCTCCGGCTGCCGCTCGCCGCGTTGCCCGAGCGCCTGCCCGAGGAGATCGAACCGGAGTTCGCGCGCGACCCGTTCGACCCGCGCGACGATCTGCACGACGCGCACGCACGCAGCGAGCAGCGAGCGCGCACGCGCGCGCCGGCGGCGACTGCGGCGCGCGAGGTCGTGCGCACCGCGCTGTGCGTCGAGGCGCGCGAGGGCCGGCTGCACGTGTTCATGCCGCCGGTCACGCACGTCGAGGACTTCCTGGAGCTGGTCGCCGCCATCGAGCGACGCGCCGAGGCGATCGGCCGCGCGGTGCGCATCGAAGGCTACCCGCCGCCGCACGACCCGCGCGTCTGCACGGCTCGCCGTCACGCCCGACCCGGGCGTGATCGAGGTCAACGTCCACCCGGCCTCGAGCTGGGACGAGCTGGTGGCGAACACCACCGCGCTCTACGAGGAGGCGCGCGCGGCGCGCCTCGGCACCGAGAAGTTCATGCTCGACGGCCGCCACACCGGCACCGGCGGCGGCAACCACGTCACGCTCGGCGGCGCGACGCCGGCCGACAGCCCGTTCCTGCGCCGGCCCGACCTGCTGCGCAGCCTGATCACCTACTGGCAGAACCATCCGGCGCTCTCCTACCTGTTCTCCGGGCTGTTCGTCGGGCCGACCAGCCAGGCGCCGCGCGTCGACGAGGCGCGCGACGACAACCTCTACGAGCTCGAGATCGCCTTCCAGCAGATGGCGCGCACCTGCCGCCGGCACGCGAGAGCCGACGCCGCCCTGGCTGGTCGACCGCCTGCTGCGCAACCTGCTGGTCGACCTCACCGGCAACACGCACCGCGCCGAGTTCTGCATCGACAAGCTCTACTCGCCCGACGGTCCGAGCGGGCCGCCTCGGGCTGGTCGAGCTGCGCGCGTTCGAGATGCCGCCGCACGCGCAGATGAGCCTCGCGCAGATGCTGCTGGTGCGCGCGCTGGTGGCGCGCTTCTGGCAGGAGCCGTACCGCGGCCGCTGGTGCGCTGGGGCACGCGAGCTGCACGACCGCTGGATGCTGCCGCACTTCGTGCAGCCAGGACATCCGCGACGTGGCGCGCGACCTGCGCGCGCGCGGGCTACGCCGTTCGAGGACGACTGGTTCGCGCCGTTCGTCGAGTTCCGCTTCCCGCGCTACGGCACGGTCGACTACGACGGGCGTCAAGCTCGAGCTGCGCCAGGCGATCGAGCCGTGGCACGTGCTCGGCGAGGAGATCGAGCGGCACCGGCACGGCGCGCTACGTCGACTCGTCGGTCGAGCGCCTGCAGGTGCGAGTCGAGCGGCCTGACCGGCGAGCGCCACGTGGTCACCTGCAACGGCCGCGTCGCTGCCGCTGCACGCCGACCGGCGTGCACGGCGAGTTCGTCGCGGGCGTGCGCTACCGGGCCTGGAACCCGCCGTCCGCGCTGCATCCGACGATCGGCGTGCACGCGCCGCTCGTGTTCGACGTGGTCGACACCTGGAGCGGCCGGGCGATCGGCGGCTGCACGTACCACGTCGTCGCATCCGGGCGGCCGCAGCTACGACGACCTTTCCGGTGAACGCGAACGAGGCGGAGGCGCGCCGCTTCGCGCGCTTCTGGGCCCACGGCCACACGCCCGGGCCGATGGTCGTGAAGCCGGAGCCGCCGAACCGCAACTTTCCCTGCACGCTCGACCTGCGCTACGCGCACCGGGACTGAGCCGCGAGCGTCCGTTGCGATACGGGGTCAAGGGGGAGGCATCCCCCGTTGTTCGGACAAGCCCTAAAGCTTCAGCGGCGCACCGGGGTTGAACGTGCCCGAGAGGCCGGACAGCGCGTCCATGCGCGCCTTCACCGCGCGGCGGAACGCCTCCTCCGCGCCGTACTTGGCGACCGAGAACTTCACGAGCTTCGTGCGCCACGGCTGCAGCGGCAGGCGCGCGATCCAGAATCGCCGCTCCACGGGGCCGTGATCGGTCTCGATGACCTCCGCGTGGAACGACACCCCGGCGAGACCCGAGCGGTTGTTGCGCCGGAGGATCGAGCAGTACGCCTTGCGGGTCAGCGGCGGATACTTGGCGAGCAGGTTGTCGCGATACTTCTTCGCCGCGACAAGCGCCTTCTGGCGGCTGCCGAGCACGCCGTCGGAGAAGTGCCCGACGTGGATCTTGCCCTGGCGCTGGATGGTGACCCGCCACGCGTGGGTGCGGGAGCGCTCGTGGTCGACCCGCGTGATCCCGTACATCGGCCGGCGCGCGCTCGCGGCGGGGCTCGTCTTGGTCTTCGGCATGCGCAGCAGGGGGCTCCCGAACGTGCGCAAGTATGCCGCCCGCATTATGACGACGTCAACCGCCGCCTGCTGCGGCGGCGCTATTCGAGAGATGAAGCAGCGCTTCCTCCGACACAATGGGTCAAAGGGGAGGTATCGCCCATTGTCCAAGCATTCTCTAGCGCCAGTAGCGGCGCTGCGCGTCGCGAAAGCGCGCGACCCGCAGGTCCCCCGTCGCCAGCGTGACGGTCACCGCGCCGTCGCGATCGGTGCGCCAGCCGGCCGCGCCTGCCGTCAGGTAACGGGCCGCGACTTCCGGCTTCGGATGGCCGAACCGGTTCCGATAGCCGGTCGTGAAGACCGCGTGCTCCGGCCGCACCGCCACGAGGAACGCCGGCGTCGACGAGGTGCCGCTCCCGTGATGCGGCACGAGCAGCACTTCGGCGCGCCGCACGGACCGGTTCCCGAGGAGCCACCGCTCGTCGGACTCCTCGATGTCGCCGGTGAGCAGGGCCGCGCCGCCCGGGCCGCTCACGCGGAGCACGCAGCTTCGCGAGTTCGCCTTGACGAAAGGATCGCCGTAGCTCGATTGCGGAGGATAGAGGAATTCGAACGCGATGCCGTCCCAACTCCAGCGCACGCCGGCCCTGCACGGCAGGCGGTACGGTGCATCGCCCTGCGCCGGGTGATCCCGCGCGAGCGACGACCACAGCACGCCGGGCGGCAGCGTCCGCATCACCGAGCGCGCGCCGCCTGAGTGGTCGAGGTCATTGTGCGTGATCACCACGGCGTCGAGGCGGTCGAGCCCCTCTCCGCGCAGGAAGGGCACCACCACCCGATTGCCCGCGTCGGCGTCGACGCTGTACGCGGGGCCGGTGTCGTACAGGAGCGCATGATCGCGCGTGCGCACCAGCGCGGCTAGGCCCTGCCCGACGTCGAGGAAGGTGATCCGGACTTCGCCGTCCGCGGGACCGGCAGGACGCACCGCAAACAGCGGCACGAACAGCAGCGTCGCCGCGAAGCGCGCGGGCACGCCGCGCGGCGCGAGCAACCACGCCGCACCGACGAGCGCCAGCGCCGCGGTCCACGGCGCGGGGGCGTGTTGCCGCCACGCGGCGCCCGGGAGCTGCGCGAGCCAGTCGAGCGCCGGCATCAGGGCCGCGAGCACGGCGTGCCCGGCCTCGGCGACCCAGGGTCCGGGCGTCACCGCCCCCACGAGCGCGAGCGGCGTGACCACCAGGCTCACGACCGGGATCGCGACCGCGTTGGCGAGCGGCGCGACGAGCGACACCTGCTGAAACAGCAGCAGCACGAGCGGCGCGAGACCGACCGTGATCGCCCACTGCATCCGCCCCCACTGCGCGAGCCGGTGCGGTCGGCCCGTTGCCGCCGACCCGACGTAGAGCATCAGGGCAACCGCACCGAACGACAACCAGTAGCCCGGCGACACCACCGCCCACGGGTCGAGGAGCAGCACTACCGCGAGCGCCGCCGCAAGCACGCGCGACGAGGACTGCAGGCGATCGAACCAGAGCGCGACGGCGACCACCGTGACCATGTAGAGCGTGCGCTGCGCCGGCACCGCGAACCCCGCGAGCAGCGTGTAGCCCGCCGCGCCGAGCACCGCCGCGGCGGCCGCGGCCTTCCGCACCGGCAGCCGCAGCGCGAGGCGCGCCGAGCGGCGCCACAGCGCGGCGACGCAGGCCGCGAACAGGCCTGCAACCATCGTCACGTGCAGGCCGGAGATGCTCATCAGATGGCCGATGCCCGTGCGCGTGAACGTCTCCCAGTCGACGGTCTCGATCGCGCGCTGGTCCCCGATGGCCAGGGCGATCAGCACTCCGGCATAGCGGTGTTCCGGCAGCGCATCCCAGAGCTTTATGCGGACGCCCTCGCGGGCACGCTCGATCGCATACCCGGGCGTCCACACCATCGCGGCGAGCTTCGTGCGCTCGCCGCGCGGCCGGACGTAGCCGGTCGCGCCGATTCCGCGCTCGAGCAGCGCCGCCTCGTAGTCGAATCCGTGCGGATTCGCATTGCCGTGCGGCAGGCGCAGGCGGACCGTCAGCCGCCAGCGCTCGCCGGCGCGGATCGGCAGGACCTCCTGGAACTCCTCGGGCGTGAGGCCGTTGTACCAGGACAGAAGGACCCGGGACGGCGCGCGAAAGCCGGCGGGCGCGGCCTGCTCGACGTCGAGTTCGAAGCGCGCGCCGCGCTCGAAGGGCTGCGGCAGGCTCGCGACGACCCCGGTCAACGTGACGTCGTGTCCCTCCCAGGCCGGATCGAGACGATCTCCCATGCGAAGCTGGGCGGCACCGGCGGCGAACGCGAAGCCGAATCCGAGGCTTGCAAGTGCGACGAGCGCTCGGGCCGCGTGCGCCGACCGCGTCGCCACGGCGACGCCCACGGCCCCGAGAGCGATGCAGGTGCCCGCAATCACGAGCAGGCGGCTCCAAGCCGGGAGCTCGGCCTGGAGCTGCAGGGTCCATACGCCGGCGGCAAAAGCGAGGATCGCGACTCTCACGGTGTCACGCAATGGACGGGATTCCAGCTCAACGCAGCACCGGCGCGCGCGGTTGATGCCAGTTCGGCTCGACGGGCCGCGCCTGCGCCGTGGGTGCGGCCGCGCGTACTATCGTCCTTGCCCGGCTCCGGGTTCGAGAGGAGGTGCCATGAAACTCGCGTTTGTCCCGCTGGCGTGGCTGCTCGACTTGGATTCCGTCCCCGGGGTGAGCCGGCTTTCCATGCCGAGCAACAGCTTGCTGAACTCCTCGAGCCAGTCGTCGTCCAGCGCGGCGACCGGAAGCTGAAGCTTCGCACTGCCCCAGATTCCGACGTTGCGCAGGTCGACGTGAACGATGCCAGCGAGGTAGTCCGCGCGCAGGTCCGCGTTCACGGGCAGCCCGGGGGCAATGGTGAGGCGCCCGCGCATCACGACCCCGAAATCGTTCTTCGTTTCGACGCACTCGTACTTGAACTGCGCGCGGTCGAGCGCGGCCTTCATGAGCGGGATCTCGTCGCGCACCAGGTCGATGCGCAGCGGCGCGGCCGCCTCGAGGCGCGCGGTGAAGAGGATACGCTCGCACTGCCCGCCCTCGGAGCCCGCGCGGGTGCGATAGTCGACGAACGGCGAGCTGAAGATGAACTCCGGCAGCGTGCCGAGGAAGATCAGCTCGAAGCGCCGCTGGCACGCCGGGCGCGCGGCCTTGATCTCGGTCCCGAGCGCATTCAGGTAACGGAACGCCGCGCGCATCCGGGCGTCTATGGTCTCGGCCGAAACGGCGGGGGTCGGCTGCGCGGCCGCTTCCGCTTCCGCCTTCTGACGCAGCATGCCCAGCACGCCGCTCTTGGCAGTCGGCGCGAAAGCGAATGCCGCCCCACCGGCATCGGCGTTCAGCGCTTGCGCGCTCTGCTGCGCGGCGGGGACGCCGGTCATGCCGTCGACGGACTCGGCCGCTGCGCCGGCGGCGAGCAATAGCGAGCGGAGCGTGCGCAGGTCGGCGGCGAGCTCTGCAGCGCGCTGGTAGCGCCGGCCCTGATCCTTGGCGAGCGCGCGAGCGAGGATCACGTCGAAGCCGCGCGGAATCCGCGGGTCGACCTCGCTCGGGCGCTCGTGCGGAGAGGCGACGATGCGCTGCATCAGCGTGTACACGCTGGCATCGGACGCTCGCTCGAAGGGCGTCTTGCCCGTCAGCATCTCGTAGAGCACGATCCCGAGCGAGAAGATGTCCGAGCGCCCGTCGAGCGCCTCGCCCATGACCTGCTCCGGCGACATGTACTTCGGCGACCCGAGCACGTCGGTCTGCGTCCCGGACGAGGACGGCACGTAGGCGATGCCGAAATCGGTGAGCTTCGCAGTGCCTGGCGCCGTCACCATGATGTTGGCGGGCTTGACGTCGCGGTGCACGATCTCGTGGCGTTGGGCGTAATCGAGGCCGTCGGCAATCTGCGCCGCGAGCTCGGCCACCACATCGAGGGGCAGCCGGGCACTCGCCGCCAGTGCGGACTTCAGCGACTCGCCGTGCAGCAGCTCCATGGCGATGTACGCCGTGCCCTCGCTTTCGCCCACGTCGTGGATGACGACGATGGCGGGGTGGCTGAGGCGCCCCGCCGAACGCGCTTCGCGCAGGAAGCGCTCGTGCACCTCCGCGTGCTCCTCGGGCGGGAAATCCGTGCGCAAGGTCTTGACCGCGACGTGGCGCTCGATGAGCGGGTCGCGCGCCTTGTAGACGATGCCCATCGTCCCGCGACCGAGTTCGGCCAGGATCTCGTACCTGCCCAGGGTGTGGCCAATCATGAGGTGCGGCGCCGCGCGTTGTGCCGGCTCAATTCTGCCATTTCGTCCCCTGCACGAGCGGCGAGTCTCCCTCGGAAGCGCGGAATAGGACACGCGCCGCGGCTATGCGCGGTTGAATATGGTTAGAATCCCGGGCCTCGCGTGCGCCGCGCCCGCAGGCCCGGCCGCTCGAGCCGGCGACCCCGATGCCCAGAAAATTCTTCCGGAAGTATCTCCCCAGCCACGAATCGGTCCGGAACCACAAGTATCTCGGCAAGCTCGCTCGGTTCCTGCACCACCCGAACCTGTGGCACCTCAACCGCCGGTCGGTGTCGGGCGGCGTGGCGGTCGGGATGTTCTCCGGGCTGGTCCCTGGGCCGCTGCAGATGCTGACGGCCGCACTTCTCGCGATCCCGCTGCGCGTGAATCTGCCGGTCGCGCTGCTGACGACGCTCTATACGAACCCGTTCACGATCGTCCCGCTGTACCTCGCGGCGTACTGGATCGGCGCTCTGATGACGGGCGGCGCAAGCGTGCCGATGGCCGAGCCGCCGGCGTTCAGCTGGGCGCACGCCGGCGAATGGATCCACGCGCTCGCGGACTGGGCGCTCGCGCTGGGGCGACCGCTCGCGCTCGGCCTGCTGACGCTCGCCCTCGCGCTCGCGGCGCTCGGCTGGGTCGCCGTGCAGGTCCTATGGCGGGCGTGGGTGATCGTGCAGTGGCGTCGCCGCAAGCGGCGGCGGAGCGCGGCCTGAGATGGTGCGCCCACTCCTCCTGCAGCACATGCAGCGGCGCTTCGACAACGCGCTGCGGATCGCCTGGTGGTCATTTTGTCAGGCGCTCTAAGCGCGGTCAGCGCTCAGGGGCCAGCCGCCCGTCATCGAGCCGTAGCACGCGGTTCGCGCGTGCGGCGAGCGCCGGATCGTGCGTGACGATGACGTAGCTCGTCCGGTACGCGCGGTTGAGCTCGAGCATCAGCTCGTACACCGCGCCCGCGGTGTGGCGGTCGAGGTTGCCGGTCGGCTCGTCCGCGAGCACGCAGGCCGGCCGCGTCACGAGCGCGCGCGCGAGCGCCGCGCGCTGCCGCTCGCCGCCGGAGAGCTGCCCGGGTGCATGATCGAGCCGTTCCCCCAGACCGACTTCGCGCAGGATCGCGGCGGCCCGCTCGTACGCGGCCGACCGCGGCATGCGTCGGATCAGCAGGGGCATCGCGACGTTCTCGAGCGCCGAGAATTCCATCAGGAGATGATGGAACTGGTACACGAAGCCGAGCGCCTCGTTGCGCAGCCGCCCGCGCTCGGCGTCGGAGAGCGCAGTCATGGGGCGGCCGAGAACCTCCACCGCGCCGCCCGTGGCCGCGTCCAGGCCGCCGAGCAGATGGAGCAGCGTGCTCTTGCCCGAGCCCGACGCGCCGACAATCGCGACCACCTCGCCCGCCGCGATCGCCATGTCCACGCCGAGCAGCACGCGCACCGGCACCCGGGCATCGCTGTACGTTTTCTCCAGTCCGCGGCACGCGAGGACGGGCTGGCCCGCGCCTGCCTCACTCATAGCGCAGCGCTTCCGCCGGCCGCACCCGCGACGCACGCCAGCTCGGATAGAGCGTCGCGACGAACGACAGCACGAGCGCGACGGCGGTGATCGCGATCACGTCCCCGGCATGCAGATCCGACGGCAGCTCGGTGATGAAGTACACCTCCTTGGAGAGGAACTGCATCTTCAGGAGGCGCTCGAGGAACGGGACGACGACGTCGATGTTGAGCGCGAGGGTGATACCGCCGGCGACCCCGAGCAGCGTCCCGAGGACGCCGATGATCACGCCCTGCACCATGAACACCTGCATGATGCTGCGCGGGGTCGCGCCGAGCGTGCGCAGGATCGCGATGTCGGCCTGCTTGTCGGTGACCGCCATGACGAGCGTCGACACCACGTTGAATGCCGCCACCGCCACGATGAGCATCAGGATGATGAACATCATCGTCTTCTCGATCTCGACCGCGCGGAAGAAGTTGGCGTGGCTGCGCGTCCAGTCGCTGATCAGGATGTCGCCGCCGATCTCGCGGTACAGCTCGCGCGCGACGCGGCGCGACTCGAAGAGATCGGCGAGCTTGAGTCGCACGCCCGATACCTCGTCCCCGAGCTGATAGAGCCGCTGCGCGTCGGCCATGTGCATCAGCGCGAGCCCGCTGTCGTACTCGTAGTGGCCGACCTCGAACAGACCGACCACGCGGAAGGACTTGAGCCGCGGCACGACGCCGGCGGGCGTCACCAGGCCCTGCGGCGCAATGACCGTAACTCGGTCGCCCGGAAACGCGCGCAGGCTGCGCGCGAGGTCCGCGCCCAGGACGATGCCGAACTCGCCCGGTTGCAACGCCTCGAGCCGGCCGGCAACCATCTTGTTTGCGACCTCGGCGACCCGACTCTCGAGGGTCGGATCGACCCCGCGCACCAGCGCCCCGCGCGCCGTCGCCTCGTTGACGAGCATCGCCTGCCCGTTCACGTACGGCGCGGCGGCGACCACGTCGGGATTCCGCCGCGCCGCGTCCGCGATGCGCTGCCACTGCGCGAGCTGTCCGCCCGGCCCGGTGATCTGGACGTGCGAAACCACGCTCAGAATGCGCGCACGGACCTCCTTCTGGAACCCGTTCATCACGGACAGCACGGTGATGAGCGCGGCGACGCCGAGCGCCATGCCGAGCATCGAGATCAGCGAGATGAAGGAGATGAAGTGGTTGCGGCGCTTTGCGCGCGTGTAGCGCAGGCCGATGAAGAGCTCGTACTGCAAGGTGCGGCAAGTATACCTGCGCGCGCGTGCTAGACTGAAACGCGGCAGCAAATGAACGTCCACGTCGCCGTTCCCGATCTGTTCTGGCCCGACGCCGCGTCGGCGCACACGACGCGCGGCGACCGGATTCCCGCGCTCGAGGCGCTGGTGGCACGAGGTCGCCGGACGACCGCTCGCAGCCGCGACCTGGAAGGGTGGCTGCTCGCTCGATGGGGCGTTGCGGACGCCGGCCCCGCGCCCTACGCGTTGCTGGCGGACGGCGGCGCGCCGGGCGAGGCCTGGTGGCTGTGCGCGGAGCCGTGCCACATGCGCGTGAATCTCGATCACCTCGTGCCGACCGACGCCACGCTCTTCGACGTGACGCGCGCCGAGGCCGAAGCCCTCGTCGCGCGCCTCAATTCTCACTTCAGCGCCGCCGGGCTCGCGTTCTTCCCGCAGCAACCGGAGCGCTGGTATCTGCGCAGCGCGGCGCCGCTCGACGGCGCTGAACGTCCGCTCGCGGCCGCGCGCGGGCAGCGTCTCGAGCGCCCGGCGGGCCGCGGGAACGCGCGGTTCAATGCATTGGCGAACGAGATCCAGATGCTGTTGCACGAGCACGCGGTGAACGACGCCCGCGAAGCGCGTGGCGCGCTGCCGATCAACGCGGTATGGCTGTGGGGTGGTGGACGGCTGCAGCGTCCCGCCGCGCGCGCCTTCGCGCGCGTGCGCTCGGCGGGACCCCTCGCTGCGGGGCTCGCCTTGGCCTCGGGCAGTGCGGTGCTGCCGCTTCCCGACGACGGCGAGCGCTGGATCCGCTCGGCGTCGGCCGAAGGGCTCGAACTGATCGTCCTGGAGCAGCTGCGCGCGCCCGCGAGCTACGGCGATGCCGCGACGTGGACGGAGCGTCTCGCCGCGCTCGAACGCGACTGGTTCGCACCGCTGCGTGCCGCGCTCGCCGCGGGCCGGATCGGCATGGTGACGCTGCACGCGATCGGTGCCGGAGGCGCGCTCGATGTCGAGACGACGCGCCGGGATCTGCGCTATTTCTGGCGGCGCTCCCGGCCGCTCGCCGGCTACGCGGCGCCGGCATGACCGACCCGGCCGCCATCGTCGCAAGGCGGGTGCCGCTCGCCGCCGAGCGCACGCTCGCGCAAGCGGGCGTCCACCCGCTGCTCTCGCGCCTCTTCGCCGCCCGGGGCGTGCGCACGCCGAACGACCTCGCCTGCGATCTGAGCGCCCTGATCCCGCCGTCGGAGCTGATGAACGCCGACGCGGCCGCGGCGCTCCTCGCCGACCACATCGCCTCCGGAAGACGGCTGATGATCGTCGCGGACTACGATTGCGACGGCGCGACCGCGTGCGCCGTCGGCCTGCGCGCGCTCGCGGCGCTCGGCGCGCAGGTCGACTACTTCGTGCCGAACCGGTTCGAGACCGGGTACGGCCTCTCGCCGCAGGTCGTGGATCTGGTCGCGCCGATGCGGCCGGCCCTGATCATCACGGTGGACAACGGCATCGCGAGCTTCGATGGCGTCGCGCGCGCACGCGCTCTCGGGATCGCGACGCTCGTCACCGACCACCATCTTCCCGCCGACGCGCTTCCCGACGCGGCCTGCATCGTCGACCCCAACCAGCCCGGCTGCACCTTCCCCAGCAAGGCGATCGCGGGCGTCGGCGTCATGTTCTACGTGATGCTCGCGCTGCGTGCCGAGCTCCGCCGGCGCGGTGCATTTGCCGCGCGCGCGGAGCCCAACCTCGCCGACCTGCTCGACCTGGTCGCGCTCGGCACCGTCGCCGACGTCGTGAAGCTCGATCGCAACAACCGGGTGCTCGTGACGCAGGGCCTCAAGCGCATGCGCGCGGGCCGGCTGCAGCCCGGCGTCGCCGCGTTGTTCGGCGTCGCCGGGCGCGATGCCCGCCGCGCACGCGCCTTCGACCTGGGTTTCGCGCTCGGCCCGCGCGTGAATGCCGCGGGCCGGCTGGCCGACATGCGGCTCGGCATCGAAGCGCTCGCGACCGCGGACTATGGTCGGGCGCTGAACATCGCCCAAGACCTCGACCGCCTGAACCGCGAGCGGCGGGAGGTCGAGGAGTCGATGCGCCGCGACGCCGAGGCGGCGCTCGCCGGAATCGACGTGGGCGACGCGGCGAGCCTCGTCCTCTACGACGACCACTGGCACCAGGGGGTGGTCGGCCTGCTCGCAGGACGGCTGAAGGATCGCCATCACCGCCCGGCGATCGCGCTCGCCCCGGCGGGCGACGGCGAGCTGCGCGGCTCGGGCCGCTCGATCCCGGGGCTCCACCTGCGCGATGCGCTCGACCTCGTCTCCAAGCGCGCGCCGGGGCTGCTCGTCCGGTTCGGCGGGCATGCCGCCGCCGCCGGCCTGACGCTGCGCGCAGACGACGTCGATCGGTTCCGCACGGTGTTCGATGCCGCGGTGCGCGAGATGATCGATCCGGCCGCGCTCGGGCGTACGGTCGAGACCGACGGCTCGCTCGAGCGCGGCTATGCGAGCCTGGACGTCGCGCGGATGCTGGGCAATGAGGTCTGGGGGCAGGGGTTCCCGCAGCCGCTGTTCGCGGACGAGTTTGCGGTGGAGAGCCAGCGCCTCGTCGGCGAGCGCCACCTGCGCCTGCGGCTCGCCCGCGACGGCGCGCGGTACGATGCGATCATGTTCCGGCGGACGGAGCCGGTCCCGGCGCGGGTGACGGCCGTGTACGCGCTCGGAATCGACGAGTGGAACGGCACCGAAGCGCTCTCGCTGCGCGTCGAGGCCATCGACGCGGCGCACTAGACGGTGTCGATCATGGAACGCAAACGCATCACCTCGGCGAAGATCCGCGCGATCGGCTATGACGCGCGCTCGCAGGTCCTTGAGATCGAGTTCAACGACGGCCGGGTGATGGCCTACAGCGGCGTGTCCCCGGAGGTCCATCGCCGCTTCATGGCGGCGCCCTCGCCGGTCAGCTTCTTCGAGGACAAGATCGCCGACGACTACTCCGCCCGCCGGGTCTAGCGGCGCGCACCGGCGCGTTTTGGCTAAACTTCGCCCCGCCCAAACAACAAGACCGCCCACCGATGCAAGCAAGGATGCTGAAAGCCGCGGCCGCAATCGGCGCGCGCACCGACACCTGTGTCCGGTTCGAACTGGCCGACGGCGCCGCGTATCAGAATCGCCCTGGGACGCCAGCCGTGACGCTCCGGTTCCGAAGCGCGCGAGCGCAGTGGAACATGGCGCTATTCGGGCACATCGGGTTCCTCGAGTCGCACTTCGCAGGCGACATCGACATCGACGGCAGCCTGCCGGCGGCGGTCCGCATCGCCTCGGAGTCCGGCTTCGACTCGGGCACCCTGAGCAATCCGCTGCTCATGGCGCGCAATCGCTGGCACGAGTTCCGGTTTTCCAACCGCTCGATCGACCAGGCCAAAGCGAACGCGCGGTTTCACTACGGTCTCGGCGCAGACTTCTACCGTCTGTGGCTCGACACGCCGCTCCTGATGTATACATGCGGGTACTGGAAGGAAGGCACACGCACGGTCGACGAGGCCCAGGCGAACAAGGTGGAGCATGTCTGCCGGAAGCTGCGCCTGCGGCCGGGCGAGGACGTGGTCGACATCGGCACCGGCTTCGGCGGGTTCATGTTCCATGCCATCGAGCACCACGGGATCCGCGGCACCGCGCTCAACACGACCACCGAGCAGTGCGACTGGCTGCGCGACGAAGTCGCGCGGCGGGGTCTCGCCGACCGCATCGCAGTGCGCGAGGCCGACTTCCGCGAGGTCGACCGGCAGTACGACAAAGTGGTGTCGATCGGCGTGCTCGAGCACGCCGGGCGGGACCAGCTGCGCGAGGTCGTGCAGGCGCACGCCGACTTTCTCAAGCCCGGCGGGCTCGGCATGCTGCATTTCATCGGCCACGTCGGCGTGCGCGACACCGAGTTCTTCATCCGCAAGCACGTGTTCCCGGGCGGCTGGATCCCGAGCCTCGCGGAGACGATCGCGGCGATGGAGGACGCCGGGCTGGAAGTGGTGGACATCGAAAACCTCCGGCGCCACTACGCGCCCACGCTCGACGCGTGGGCGGAGCGCTTCGATCGCAACTGGGAGCGGATCCACGCGCTCGATCCGCGGCGCTTCGACGAGAGGTTCCGGCGCGTCTGGCGCGCATACCTCTACGGTTGCGCCGAGATGTTCCGCTCGCCACACGGCCAGACCCACCTGTTCCAGATCGTCTACAGCAAGGGCAACATCACGCAGACGGGATACCCGATGAGCCGCGCGTTCCTCTACGACGCGAGCCGGGTTGCCGCGGCAGTGCGCGAGGCGCCGGCGCCGGCGATCGCTTGAGGGACTGATGACCGGCTACGCCGACCGTCGCAACGATCTCGTGCGCAGCCTGCGCGAGACGCGCGCCGGCGGTCCCCTGCGGCTCGATAAGAGTACATCCAACCTGTTCCGCGACCGGGACACCGCGCCGCGCAAGAAGCTCGACGTGCGCGGCCTGAACCACGTCCTCGAAGTCGAGGCGGCTGGCTGGGTCGATGCCGAGGCGATGACGCCCTACGCCGCCCTGGCCGACGCAACGCTTGCGCAGGGCGCGATGCCGTGCGTCGTGCCGCAGCTGAAGTCGATCACGCTCGGTGGGGCGGTGGCCGGCGTCGGGATCGAATCATCGTCGTTCCGGCACGGTCTGGTGCACGAGACGGTGCTCGAGCTCGACGTGCTCCTCGCCGACGGCACGGTGGTGCTCGCACGACCCGACAACGAACACCGCGAACTCTTTTTCGGCTTCCCGAACTCCTATGGCACGCTCGGCTACGCCCTGCGCGTCAAGGCGCGGACCGTGCCGATCCGCCGTTTCGTGCGGCTCGAGCACGTCCATCATTCCGACCCGGGGGCGTTCTTCGGCAACGTCGCGGCGGTGTGCGCGTCGCCGGCCGACTTCGTCGACGGCGTGGTGTTCGGGCCCCGGGAAATGGTGACGACCGTCGGCCGGTTCACGGACGAGGCGCCCTACGTCAGCGACTACACCTTCGAGCACATCTACTACCGCAGCCTGCGCAGCCGCGACGAGGACTACCTCGCCACGCGCGACTATCTGTGGCGCTGGGACACCGACTGGTTCTGGTGCTCGGGAAATCTGTACGCGCAGCACCCGCTCGTCCGGCGGCTGCTCGGCCCGCGTCGGCTCAACTCGGTCTTCTACGCGAAGGTGATGCGCTGGAACGCACGCGTCGGGCTGACGCGCCTGCGCGATCGCGCGCTCGGGCTGCACCCGGAGTCCGTGATCCAGGACGTGGACATCCCGATCGAGCGCGCCCCCGAGTTTCTCGACTTCTTCCTGCGGGAGATCGGCATCCTGCCGATCTGGGTCTGCCCGTTTCGCTCGCGGGCGCCCGCAGCCGCGTGGACCCTGTTTCCGACGCGCCCCGACGCCCTGTACGTGAATTTCGGGTTCTGGGACGTCGTGCGTACCCGCGAGGTGCGCCCGGTGGGCCATTTCAATCGGCTCCTCGAGCGCAAGGTGAGCGAGCTCGGCGGCATCAAGTCGCTTTACTCGGACAGTTACTTTCCTCGCGACGAGTTCCGGGAGATCTACGGCGGCGTGGCCTACGATGCGCTCAAGGCGCGCTACGACCCCGCAGGACGCCTGCCGGACCTCTACGAGAAGTGCGTGCTGCGGCGATAGCTGAAGAAAAAGGGGCGAGACCCTCGGGTCCCGCCCCAGCACTGCGCCTCTCCCCTCCTCCACTGCGGAACCGATCATCGGCCCGCGCCGCGCGCCGCGCCAGCGTTCGGCGCGAGATTTCACAATTCTTTGCAGATCAGCCCGCTCAGCGCCGCGAGAGGAACGGGATCGCGAGGAACACCAGCGCGAGCAGCAGGAACCAGGCCAGCGACCACTCCGGAATCGAGAGTCCGAGCAGGCTCCACGGCTTGAGCGTGCACGGTCCGTCGTACTGCAGCAGCGGAGGCACGATGCGGCCGAGTTGGAGCTGATCGAGGATGCGCTCGACCGGCGAGCCGATGCACTTCGCGGCGCGCGCGGGATCCGACTGCAGCCACACGTGATACGCACCTGCCGCGACGCCGGCCAGCGCGACGGCGAGACCGAGGATCGAGTACGCGACCGTCCCCGCGAGTCCCGGTCGGTGCAAGGCACCGATCAGCGCGATCAGCGCGATCAGCATGAAACCGAGCCGCTGAACCACGCACCACGGGCAAGGATCGAGGCCCTTGACGTGCTGGAGGTAGAGCGCGAAGCCGAGCAGCGCAAGGCAGACCACGAAGATCGCGGTGAAGCTGCGGCCGCTGCGCTCGGCGATAGTGCGGGGGTCGGGCATCGGGTCGGTGGATCGTGTATCGCGGCGCGAATGATACCGGTCCGTGCAGCCGCCCGTCGCGGCGCGGGCGGCGCCGCGAAGCCCGCGCGTATAATGCGACGCTTTCCGGGACACCCTCATGGAAGCCGAACGCGTCAACGCCGTCGCCAATACGCTCGCGGACCTCGCCGGTCGAGCCGCCGAGCTGTGGAGGTATCTTTGACTTCGACGCGAAGCGCGCGCGCCTAGACGCCATCGCGAGAGAGCTCGAAGACCCGAAGGTCTGGGACGACGCCAAGCGGGCCCAGGAGCTCGGCAAGGAGAAGAAGACCCTCGATGCCGTCGTCGCGCACGTCGCGGCGATCGATTCCGGTCTGCGCGACGCGCAGGAGCTCTTCGAGATGGCGCGCGCGGAAGGCGACGACGCAACGCTCGTGTCCATCGAGCGCGACGTCGCGGGCCTCGCGAAAAACGTCGGTGACCTCGAGTTCCGGCGCATGTTCGCCGACCCGCTGGACCCCAACAGCTGTTTCGTCGACATCCAGGCCGGCGCGGGCGGCACCGAGGCCCAGGACTGGGCGCAGATGCTCGAGCGGATGTACGTGAAGTACGCCGAGCGCAGGGGATTCCGCGTCGAGATCCTCGAGCAGTCCGAGGGCGAGGTCGCGGGCATCAAGACCGCGACCCTGAAGGTGACCGGCGACTACGCCTACGGCAGCCTGCGCACCGAGACCGGAATCCACCGCCTCGTACGCAAGTCCCCGTTCGACTCGAATGCGCGCCGGCACACCTCGTTCGCGAGCGTCTTCGTCTACCCCGAGGTGGACGAGTCGATCGAGATCGAGGTGAACCCCGCCGACCTGCGCATCGACACCTATCGCGCCTCGGGGGCGGGCGGCCAGCACGTGAACCGCACCGACTCCGCGGTGCGCATCACCCACCTGCCCTCCGGCATCGTGGTCCAGTGCCAGAACGACCGCTCGCAGCACCGCAACCGCGCCGAGGCGATGGCGATGCTCAAGGCGAAGCTCTACGAGCAGGCGCTGCGCAAGCGCAGCGAGGCGAAGCAGGCGCTCGAGGATTCGAAGACCGAGATCGGCTGGGGCCACCAGATCCGCTCGTACGTTCTCGACCAGTCGCGTATCAAGGACCTCCGTACCGGCGTGGAGAAAGGCAACACCCAGGCGGTGCTCGACGGCGACCTCGACGACTTCATCGAGGCGAGCCTCAAGCAGGGCGTCGGCGTGCGGGCGGCGGCGTGAGGGGGGTTTCATGAGCGACAACGAGGGCGGCGGGGACGAGAACCAGATCATCGCCGAGCGCCGCGCGAAGCTGGCGGCGCTGCGCGCCCAGGGCATCGCCTTTCCGAACGACTTTCGCCGCGAGCATCTGGCCGCAGACCTTCAGCGCGCCCATGGCGCGATGAGCAAAGAGGAGCTCGAAGGGCATGCGCTCCGCGCCGCGGTCGCCGGCCGGATGATGCTCAAGCGCGTCATGGGCAAGGCGAGCTTTGCCACGCTGCAGGACATGAGCGGCAGGATTCAGGTCTACGTATCGAACGACGCGACCGGCACCGACGCGCACGAGGCGTTCAAACACTGGGACCTCGGCGACATCCTCGGTGTCGAAGGAACCCTCTTCAAGACCCGGACCGGCGAGCTGACGATCAACGCGACAAAGGTGCGGCTGCTCGCCAAGGCCCTGCGCCCGTTGCCGGAGAAGTTTCACGGGCTCGCCGACCAGGAGCAGAAGTACCGCGCCCGCTACCTCGATCTCATCACGAGCGAGGAGACGCGGCGGACTTTCGAGATCCGCAGCCGCGTGATCCAGGAAATGCGCGCCTTCATGGTTGCGCAGGGCTTCCTCGAAGTCGAGACGCCGATGATGCAGCCGATTCCGGGGGGCGCCGCGGCCAAGCCCTTCGTCACGCACCACAACGCGCTCGACATGACGCTCTATCTCCGCATCGCACCCGAGCTGTATCTCAAGCGTCTGGTGGTCGGCGGGTTCGAGAAGGTGTTCGAGATCAACCGCAACTTCCGGAACGAGGGAATCTCGACGCGCCACAACCCCGAGTTCACGATGATGGAGTACTACGAGGCGTACCGCGACTTCCGGCACCTGATGGAGTTCAACGAGGCTCTACTGCGCGCCGTCGCGCAGACGGTGCTCGGTACGCTGCAGGTGCCCTACGGCGAGCACGTCGTGGACCTCGGGCAGCCGTTCGCGCGGCTGACGATCACGCAAGCAATCCGGACGCACCATCCGCATTTCTCGGAACTAGACCTCGCGAATCGCGAGCTGCTCGTCCGCGAGCTCGCCAAGGTCGGCGTAGAAGCGCTCAAGGGTGCGGCGCTGGCGGAGCTGCAGCTGGCGCTCTTCGAGGAGACGACCGAACAGATGCTGATCCAGCCGACGTACATCGTCGACTACCCGGCGATGGTCTCGCCGCTCGCGCGCCGCAACGACGCCAACCCGGACATCACCGACCGCTTCGAGCTGTACATCACCGGCCGCGAGATGGCGAACGGCTTCTCGGAGCTGAACGACCCCGAGGATCAGGCGGCGCGTTTCGAGGAGCAGTCGCGGGCCAAGGCCGCCGGCGATGAAGAGGCGATGTACTACGACGCGGACTACATCCGCGCGCTGGAGCACGGCTTGCCGCCTGCGGCGGGATGCGGCATCGGGATCGACCGGTTGGTCATGCTGTTCACGAACAGCCCGTCGATCCGCGACGTGATTCTCTTCCCGCACATGCGGCCGGAGCAATAGCCGTCGTTGCCTAGAAGTGATCTGAGCGAGCCCGCCATGGCGGGCTCGTTCGCTTGGATCGGGCGATTGTCAAGAGGGCTTGTGGCCCCCTTGATCAGGGAATCCTTAGGGACGCAATCGGGTCCGGTAAGCGACACGCCCGTTCTGCGCGGCGATCCGTTCCACCTCGCCGTCCGCCTCGAGCCGGTCCAACACCCGCTCGATGTCGGCAAGTGATCCGGCCGCAGCGGGGTCGGCGTGCAACCACCAGCGCATGATGCCCCCCGCGGTGTCCGTCGCCGTCGGATGCGTCGCCATGTACCGTCTCACCTCGGCGAGGATCCGATCGACCGCCTCAGGGTCCCGCTCGCTCATTGCCGCCTCCGTGCGCCGCGCCGGGCGCTCCTCTTGAATAGGCCCGGAACGCCGGCGTGCCAATAGTCCTCACGAACTAGCGGTCCCCGATCGCGCCGTGAACGACATCACGCGGGGCCGCGCACGGCCTGGCGCGCTGGAACGGTTCTGGCTGAACCCGTTGCAAGAACATATTGCGGTGCATCGCGATGTCGACGTTGGCGACTACCTTCGGCACTTTGCAACACTCTCGCGCCCCGGCCGCGGCCGCGCTGCGTGCGCGCGCCGTCGCTGGTGGCGACGTTCCGTCAGAGATCGCCGCCGCCCTGCGCGCAATGGACCTGCTGGCACCGGGCGACGTCCCCCGGCTCACACTCCTTTCGGACAAGGGCGACGCGCGCGTGATGCGCGCCGACCTGGGCTGGGGAACGGTCTGCGTGAAGCACGCCGCGGCCGCACCCGGAGCGCCGGGGAGCGCGATGTTGATCGAGCGAGTCGACGCCGAGGTCCGCTGGCTCAAACTCGCGCAGAGCACCGTCCCGGGCTGCACGCCGACGGTGCTCGGGTCGCTCCCGTCCGGCGGGTGGCTGGCGCTGGAGTATCTCGACACAACGGAGTACCCGCCCTGGCAGCGACGCCTCGCAAACGGTCAGGTCGAACCGTGGGTCGCAGCGGAGCTGGGCCACCTGCTCGGTCGCCTCCACGCCGCGACCGCCCAGAGCGCGGCGGTCGCGCAGCACCTCACTCAGCGCACGGTGTTTCACGCCATGCGCGTTGCGCCGGCATTCGGTCGCATCGCGGCCGCAAGCCCGGACTGCGCCTGGGCGCTGCACCGCATCGAGGCCGGCATCTCGACCACACGCGTCGCGCTCGTGCATGGCGATCTGACGCCGGAGAACGTCCTCGCCGGCCCGCGTGGCCCGGTGCTCGTCGACGCCGACTGCGCGCACTACGGCGATCCCGCCGTCGATGTCGCAACGCTGCTCGCGGCGCTCTGGGTGCGCATGGCCACTCATTGCCGCCTGCGCGCCGAGTACACCGCGTGCTGGGACGCCTTCCACCGCAGCTATGCGGCGCACGTCACCTGG
Organism: uncultured beta proteobacterium; assembly: GCA_963747775.1. Lineage (GTDB taxonomy): Bacteria > Pseudomonadota > Gammaproteobacteria > Burkholderiales > SG8-39 > JAGVSZ01. Next base: position 193,497 of record CAVVGT010000003.1, on the reverse strand, counting down.
GAGATGCCGGAGCGCGCCGGGGCGCGCGCTGCGGCGCTCATACCCGCGCTCGGCCTGGCGGCGCTCGAGTCCGCGCCGTTCGCCGGATTCGATGACGCCTGCAGCGGGCGGCCGAGCGCGCTCGACGTTGCACGCAGCCTGCTGCTCGCGCCCCCCGCGGGCCTCGACGCGCTGCGCGACGCCTGGTTGGACGCCCTCGCAGGAGATTGAGCATGCAGGACACCACGATCGTAGAGGTCCTCGGCCGGCGCGTTTGGACCGCCGCCGGCGAGTCGGCCTTCGAGGCGGAGGTCCTCCTCGCATGCGGCACGCGAGGCCGCGCGCTCGCCGCGCCCGTCAAGCCATCGCGGCCAGACCCGGCTGATGTACGCAGCGCGCCGAGCGCGACGGTCGCGGCGATCAACGGCCTGGTTGCGGCGGCCCTGCACGGCCTGGACGCGCGCCGGCAGGAAGACGTCGACTCGACGTTGTTCAAGCTGACGATCGGGGGCGACGCACGCGCACGACGCGCCGCGATGTGCGCGTGCTCGATCGCGACGGCGCGGGCCGCCGCGCGCGCCTCCGGAGTGCCGCTGCACCGCTACCTGCGCCACGGCCAGCCCGCACGCATGCCCCTGCCGGTCATCGATGTCTTCGCCGCCGGCAACGAGGCGAGTCCCATCCGCGCTCTCGCGATCGTGCCGTTCGCGGGCGAGGGCGTCGACCACGCCCTCGAGCTCGGCCTCGAGATCCAGCGTGCCGCCCTCGACGCGTGCGGCGCAATGGCGCCCGGCGAATACGACGAGGTGACGATCGAGGCGCTGCTTGCGGGCATCGACGCGGCCGGCCTCGTCCCCGGCGAAGAGGTCGGGATCATCGTCGACGTCGGCGCCGCGCGACTCTTCACCGACGGTGCGTATGCCGGCCCGGACTGGTCATTCGACAGCGACGGCTGGAGCGAGCGCCTCGCCGGCTGGATCGAGCACTATCCGATCGCGGGACTCGAGGAGCCCTTCGCCGAGAGCGCGGCGCTCGCGCGGTTCGCGCGCTTCGCGGGCGGGCGGGTGCGCATCATCGGCGACGAGAGTCTCGCGAGCGATGCCGAGCGGATCGCCGTGGCCGCCGGCGAGCGGACGCTTTCCGGCGTGGTGCTCCGCCCCGAGGCGGCCGGCACCCTCAGCGAGCTGCGCGTCGCGTTCGACGCGGCGCGCATTGCCGAATGGCCCGTCTTCATGGGAGCGGGCGAGATCGAAGTCGAGGACGTGAGCCTCGTCCACGTCGCCACCGCGTGGCAGTCCGGCTACGCGAAGCTCGGCGCGGTGGGCCGCGGCGCGAGCCTCGCGCGCTGGAACGAGGCGCTGCGCATCGAGGCGTCGCTCCGCCCGGCCGCGCCCGCGTTCCGGCTCGAAGCCGCGGCGCGCATGGTGCACTGAGCCTCCGCCTCCCGCACACTCCGGCGCGGGCGTACCGATATAATCCGCTGCCCTCCGGTGCGCCACGGCGCGCGCAGGTGGCGGCGTGTCGCGGCGCCGCGGCGCGCTCCCCCAATGAATGCCTCCCCGGGTTCCGAACACCACGTCCGCGGCATCCTGCTGATCATGGCGGCCGTGAGCACGTTCGCCGTGCTCGACACGATCGCCAAGTACCTCTCGCGCACGTATCCGGTTCCGCTGATCGTCTGGGTGCGCTATGCGATGCACGTCGTGGTGATGCTGCTTTTCGTCGCGCCGCGCCTGCGTTGGCGCCTCGTCACGAGCCGGCGCCCCGGCCTGCAGGTCACCCGGGGCGTCGTGCTCGCGGCGTCGTCGCTGCTGTTCTTTACGGGGCTTGCCTTCATGCCGATCGCGGAAGCCTCCGCGATCACGTTCCTCGCGCCGCTGCTCGTCACCGCGATGTCGGCCTACTTCCTGAGGGAGCGTGTCCGGCGCAGCGCCTGGGTGGCGCTCGCCGCCGGCTTCGTCGGGGTGCTGTTCATCGTCCGGCCGGGCGGCGCGGTGTTCTCGCCGGCGGTGGCGCTGCCGCTCGCGACCGCGGTGTGCTTCGCGACCTACCAGCTCCTCACACGCCGTCTTGCCGGTGTCGACTCCACGCTGGCGACGCTGTTCATCGGCGCGCTGGTCGGGACGCTCATCGTATCGTTCCTGCTGCCCTTCTACTGGGACCTGCCGCAGAGCCCGTTCCACGCCCTGCTCTTCGTGATGCTCGGCGTGCTCGGCGCCGCCGGACACTTCGTGCTCATCCGCGCATTCGAGCACGCCCCGCCCTCGGTGCTCGCGCCGTTCGCATATGCCCAGCTCGTGACGGTGCTCGCGCTCGGCTATCTCGTCTTCGGCGAGTTTCCCGACGGCTGGTCGCTCGTCGGCATGGGAATCATCGTCCTGAGCGGGGCGTGGATCGCAGCGCGCCGGGGACGCTAAGATTGCGCCATGGACATCAGCTTCGCGTCGGCGGTCGTGGTGCTCCTGCTCGTGGTCGACCCAATCGGCAACATTCCCGTCGCGGTCTCGCTGCTGCGCCGCGTGGACCCGGCACGACGGGTGCGCGTGGTGGCGCGCGAGTGCGCGATCGCGCTCGGCGTCCTCCTCGGATTCGTGTTCGCCGGCGACGCGGCGCTGCGGCTGTTCGGGCTCTCCGGGACGTCCCTCACCATTGCCGGCGGGGTGATCCTGTTCCTGATCGCGATCCAGATGGTGTTCCGCAGCGGCGGCGACCTCTTCGGCCAGTTGCCCGAGGGTGAACCGTTCATCGTGCCGCTCGCGATCCCCTCGATCGCGGGGCCGACCGCGATCGCGACCGTGGTGCTGTTCACCTCGAGCGCGCCGCAGCGGTGGCCGGAGTGGACGATCGCGGTGTCGATCGCCGTCGCGGTGGCGTTCGTGGTGCTCGCATTCGCGGATCGCATCGCACGCGCGCTCGGCGCGCGCACGCTCGCAGCGCTCGAACGGCTGATGGGACTGGTGCTGACCGCGATCGCGGTCGAGATGCTGCTGCGGGGAATCGAGGCGTTCGTGCGTCAGCTCGCCAACGCGGGCTGACGCACGTCGCAGGTCTAAATCCGCTCGAAAATCGCGGCGATCCCCTGCCCGCCGCCGATGCACATCGTCACCAGCGCGTAGCGCTTCTGGATGCGCTGCAGCTCGTTGAGCGCCTTAACGGTCAGGATCGCACCGGTCCCGCCGATCGGGTGGCCGAGCGCGACCGCCCCGCCGTTCGGGTTGACCTTTGCCGGGTCGAACTCGAGGTCGCGGCTGACCGCCATCGCCTGGACGGCGAATGCCTCGTTCGATTCGATGACGTCGACGTCGGAGGGTTTCAGGCCGGCCTTCGCGAACACGTTCTTGACCGCCGGAATCGGCCCGAGCCCCATGTAATCGGGATCGACCGCAGCGTGCCCGTAGGCGACCAGCCGCGCGATCGGCTTGAGGCCTTTCTTCTGCGCCGCTGAAGCCTCCATCATCACGATCGCCGCGGCGCCGTCGTTGATCCCGGACGCGTTTCCTGCGGTGACCGTGCCGTCCTTCTTGAACGCCGGCTTGAGCTTCGACATGTCCTCGGGCTTCACGTCGTGGCGGACGTGCTCGTCGGTGTCGAACATGACCGGGCCCTTCCGGGTCTTCAGCTCGAGCGGCAGGATCTGGCTCTTGAAGCGGCCTTCCTTGATGGCCGCGGACGCACGGCGATGGCTCTCGACCGAGAACGCATCCTGCTGTTCGCGCGTGAATCCGTACTTGGCCGCGATGTTCTCCGCGGTGATGCCCATATGGCCGTGGCCGAACGGGTCGTGCAGCGCGCCCACCATCGCGTCCACGATGTTTCCGTCGCCCATGCGCTGGCCCCAGCGCGCCGCGGGGATGAAGTACGCCGCGCGGCTCATCGACTCGGCGCCCGCGCCGACCACGCAGTCGGTGTCGCCGAGCATGATGTGCTGGGCGGCGGACACGATCGCCTGCAGGCCGCTGCCGCAGAGGCGATTGACGGTGAGGCACGGCGTGCCGATCGGCAACCCGCCTTCGATGCCGGCAACGCGCGAGATGTACATGTCGCGCGCCTCGCCGTGAATGACGCTGCCGAGGACCAAGTGCCCGACCGCGCCGGGCTCGATCTTGGCCCGCGACACCGCCTCGCGGATCACCGCCGCGCCGAGCGCGGTCGGCGCCATGTCCTTGAGCCCACTGCCGTAATCACCGATCGCTGTGCGAACACCGGAGAGCACTACCACTTCACGAGCCATGTTGACCTCCTTGGACTGACTGCTCAGTTGGCGACAGGAGCCGCCCACAGATCATGGGCGTCGCTCCGATTGACTTGGACTTCGGAAATCTCGCCGGGTTTCAGTCGCGCCGCACCCGCGACATGGACGATTCCGTCGATCTCTGGCGCATCGGCGCTGGAGCGTGCCACCGCCTTCCCGCCCTCGATGCGATCGACCAGCACGCGCATCCGCTTGCCGACTTTCGCCTTCAGGCGCCGGGTGCTGATGCGCGCCTGGGTCTTCATGAAGCGTGCGCGGCGCACTTCCTTCACCTCGTCGGGCAGCCGCCCGGGCAACGCGTTGGCCTTGGCGCCATCCACCGGAGAGTAGGCGAAACAACCGACCCGGTCGAGCTCCGCCTCCTCGAGAAACTCCAGCAACTGCTCGAACTCACGCTCGGTTTCGCCCGGGAACCCGACGATGAACGTGCTGCGAATCGCGAGGTCCGGACACACGCTGCGCCAGGCGCGGATGCGCTCGAGGTTTGCTTCGCCCGACGCCGGGCGCTTCATCAGCTTCAGGAGGCGGGGACTGGCATGCTGGAACGGCACGTCCAGGTAGGGAAGGATCTTCCCCTCAGCCATCAGTGGGATCACGTCGTCCACGTGCGGATACGGATAGACGTAGTGCAAGCGGACCCACACGCCGAGGCTGCCGAGCGCGCGCGCAAGATCCGCGAGCCGGGTCTTGAGCGGCTTGCCGTTCCAGAAGTCGGTGCGGTACTTGCGGTCGACGCCATAGGCGCTCGTGTCCTGCGAGATGACGAGCAACTCCTTGACGCCGGCGCGCACCAGCACCTCGGCCTCGCGCATGACTTCTCCGGCCGGGCGGCTCACGAGGTCGCCGCGCATCGAGGGGATGATGCAGAAGGTACAACGGTGATTGCAGCCTTCCGAGATCTTGAGGTAGGCGTAGTGCTTCGGCGTCAGCCGGACGCCCTGCGGCGGGACGAGGTCGACGAACGGTTCGTGTGGCTTCGGCAGGTGCGCGTGCACGGCCGACATCACGCCGGCGACGTCGTCCGGACCGGTCACCGCGAGCACCGACGGATGCGTTTGCCGGACCACTCCGTTCTTCGCGCCAAGGCAACCGGTGACGATCACGCGGCCGTTCTCGGCGAGCGCCTCGCCGATTGCCTCGAGCGATTCCTCGACCGCGGCGTCGATGAAGCCGCACGTATTGACGATCACGAGCTCGGCGCCGCCGTAGGTCGGGGCGATCGCGTAGCCCTCGGCGCGCAGCTGGGTGAGGACGCGCTCGGCGTCCACGAGCGCTTTCGGACACCCGAGGGAGACGAAGCCGACGCGAGGGAGCGGATACGTCACGGTGTGTGCAGGGGGGCTTCGCTGCGGTGCGGCAGGCGTACGGTCGCGCCGCTGCCGCAGGTTCAGGGCTTCGAATCCGGCTTGCCGTCGCCCGACTTCGCGCCTTCGTCACCGGCCTGCGCCGTGCCGGCGAAGGGAAAACCCGAGAACATGGTCCGCGTCTGACTCTGCAGCTGCTCCTGCATCTGGTGGAACATGTTCTTGCTCTGCTCCATATAAGTCGACATCAGGCTCTGCATGGCCGGCCCCTGGAATGACAGGAACTGCGACCACAGCTCAGTCGCCTTGGCCGGATCGCCGTAGAGCTGCTTGGACTGTTCCTGCATCGACTTCTGGATTTCGAGAAACGCCTGGATGTTCCGCTCGAGGTAGCTACCCATCATTCCCTGCATCGCGTTGCCATAGAAGCGGATGAACTGGGTCAGGACATCGTGCGAGAACATCGGCGCGCCCGCCGACTCCTCGTCGAGGATGATCTGCAGCAGGATCTGCCGCGTCAGGTCCTCGGAAGTTTTGGCGTCCACGACCTGGAACTCCTCCTGCTTCTGGACCAGGTCCTTCACGTCGGCGAGCGTGATGTAGGAGGACGTCTGAGTGTCGTAGAGCCGCCGATTCGGGTACTTCTTGATCAGTCGCACGGAATCTGCCATGGTGTTTTCGGTCCGCAGTTAGCAGTGCACAGTTGTAAGCTTCAGCAGCGCGAACGCTACCCCGACGGGTTGCAGGGAAGGGGCGCCAATTTGTTGCGCCGCAACAGGCCGATTCTACTCCACTCCGACCAACGAGGCCGACCATGACCCAACCGACCGACCAGATCGCCGCATGGAACCAGGCCGCCTACGAGGCCGCGATGAATTACGCGCGTGCCAGCCTCGCGAGCGCGGAGCAGTTGCTCACGCTGAACCTCGAGACCGCACGCGCGACGCTCGATCAGGCCGCGAAAGCGACGCGCGAGCTGATGTCCTCGGGCGACCCGCAGCAGCTCATGACGATGCGCACCCAGCTCGCGCAGACCAACATGCAGCAGGCGGCGACCTATGCGCAGAGCGTGTACGAGATCGTCAGCCAAACCCAGGCGCACCTCGGCAAGCTGTTCGAGGAGCAGATGGGCAGGGTGACCCGGGAGATGGCGGCGAGCGCGGAGTCGCTCGGCAAGGGGGCGCCCGGGTCCGAGGTCTCGAGCGCCGCCCTCAAGTCGACCTTCGCCGCCACGTCCGCGATGATCGAGAGCCTCAATCAGACGACGCGGCAGTTCGCCGAGCTGTCGGAGGCGACCATGAAGGCCGCGGCCGCGCAGATGGTGAAGGGCGTGGACAAACGCTGAACCCCGCGCCGCCGCGGCGCCCGCACCCGTGAAGTCTGCGTGCCGCGAAGCGACAGCGTCGCTCGGAATCGTGTCGCGGCTTGACCCGCGCGATCCCCTCAACCGCTGCCGCCTGACGGCCCGGGCCGCCCCGCGTTACTGCATGTGCTGCCCGCCGTTGATTGCGATGTTCGCGCCGGTGACGAACGCCGCCTCCTCGGAGCAAAGATAGATGATCAGTCCAGCGACCTCCTCGGGCTTGCCGAGACGGCCGACCGGGATCTGCGGGACGATCTTCGTGTCCAGGATGTCCTTCGGGATCGCCGTCACCATCTTCGTCCCGATATAGCCGGGCGAGATGGTATTCACGGTGACGCCCTTGCGCGCCACCTCGAGGGCGAGCGCCTTGGTGAAGCCGTGCATGCCGGCCTTCGCCGCCGAATAGTTGGTCTGCCCGAATGCGCCCTTGGTCCCGTTCACCGAGCTCACGTTGATCACCCGGCCCCAGCCGCGATCCACCATGCCGTCGCAGACCGGCTTCGTCATGTTGAAGACGCTGTCGAGATTGGTCTTCATCACGGCGTCCCAGTCGGCCTTGCCCATCTTCCGGAAGGTCATGTCGCGGGTGATACCGGCGTTGTTCACCAAAATGTCGATTGGTCCGACCTCGGCCTGGATCGTCGCCGCGCATTTCTGGCAGGAATCGAAGTCGGCGACGTCGACCGGAACGGGATGGAAGTCGTAGCCCTTCGATTTCATCTCGGCATTCCAGGCCGCGGCGCCCTTGTTGCTCGGCGAGTGGGTCACGACGACACGGAAGCCCGCGTCGTGCATCTTGGTGCTGATCGATTCGCCCAGGCCACCCATGCCGCCCGTGATCAATGCAATCCTGCTCTGAGCCATGACATCCTCCTATGGTTGCGGCGGTTGTACCGGTCGCCGCGGAAATTATGGCACGGGCACTCGCCGCTCGCGGGTGCGCCGTCGATCACGATCACGCAGTCACTCCATGTGCAGCCCGCCGTTGATCGAAATGTTGGCGCCGGTAATGTAGCCCGCGTCCTCCGACGAGAGGAATGCCACCAGACTCGCGATCTCCTCGGGCTTCGCGAGGCGCCCCATCGGGATCGAGGCGACGATGCTCTGAAGCACCTCCGGCTTGATCGCGCGCACCATGTCGGTATCCACGTAGCCCGGCGAGATGGTGTTCACCGTCACGCCCTTCTTGACCACCTCCTGCGCCAGCGCCTTGGTGAAACCGTGCATGCCTGCCTTCGCCGCCGAGTAGTTCGTCTGACCGAATTGGCCCTTGAGCGCGTTGACCGAAGAGATGTTCACGATGCGCCCCCAGCCGCGCTCCATCATCCCCTCGATCACCTGCCGCGTGACGTTGAACACCGAGTTGAGGTTGGTGTTGATCACCGCGTACCAGTCGTTCGGCGACATGCGCTTGAAGACGCCGTCGCGCGTGATGCCGGCAGCGTTCACCAGGATGTCGACCGGACCCAGCGCAGCGCGGATCCGGTACATCATGTCCGCGCAGGATTCGTAGTCCTCGACGTTGCCCTCGGCGGCGTGGACCTGGAGGCCCTGCGTGCGCAACCGGTCCAGCCACTCGTCCTTGCGCTCGTATCCGGGCAGACAGCCCGCCACGACCTTGTTGCCGTTCGCCGCCAGTCGGCGACAGATCGCCGTACCGATGCCGCCCATGCCTCCGGTTACGAACGCGACTCGCTCACTCATTCTTTGCTTCCTCAAAAAACGCCCGTTCCGGACTTTTCCCCGCGGAGCGCGTGATACCGCGCCCCACGCCCACGAAATCCTTCAAACTACTCGCTGCTTTACGTACCGTCCCGGCGCGTCCTCCGCCGGCGGGTACTTCGTGCTTCCGAGCCGCGCCGGCGCCGGAACCACGCCGCCTGAAAAGCGCGCGAGCCACGCGTCCCAGTCGCCCCACCAGCTGCCGTGATTCTCCGTCGCCCCGGCGAGCCAGTCCTCGGCCGACGCCGGCACCCGCGTGTTGGTCCAATAGCTGCGGCGGTTCTTGGACGCCGGGTTGATGACGCCGGCGATGTGACCGCTCGCGCCGAGCACGAAGCGCGCCTCGCCCGTCAACAGCTGGGTCGTCTGGTACGCGCCCTTCCACGGAACGATGTGATCCTCGCGCGTCGCGAGCACGTAAGCGGGCGCGCGCACCGTACCGAGATCGATCGGCACGCCGCACGTCCGGACCTTCCCCGGCACGCGCAGGTTGTTCTCGAGATAGGTATTGCGGATGTACCACGCGTACCAGGGGCCGGCGAGATTGGTGCTGTCCGAGTTCCAGTACAGGATGTCGAACGCGTCGGGGCGCTTGCCCTTCAGGTAGTTGTTCACCACGTACGACCAGACGAGGTCGTTCGCGCGCATCATGTTGAACACGGTCGCGAGGTCGCGGCCTTCCTTCACGCCGCCCTGGCCGAGCTGCCGCTCGATCGTCTCGACGCCGGCCTGGTCGACGAACACGGCAAGGTCCCCGACGTCAGTGAAATCGAGCAGCGCGGTGAAGAACGTGGCGCTCTCGATCCGGTCATCGCCGCGCGCAGCGAGCAGCGCGAGCGCGGCGCCGAGCATGGTGCCGCCGACGCAGTAACCGAGAACGTTCAAGCGATCGGAGCCGGTGATCTGGGCCGCGACCTCGAGCGCCCGCAGGACGCCGTCTCGGATGTAGTCGTCCCAGCCGAGGTGCCCGACCTCGGAGGTGACGTTGCGCCACGACACCATAAACGCGGTGTTGCCACGCTCGACGACGTAGCGCACGAACGAGTTCTCGGGCGCGAGGTCCATGATGTAGAACTTGTTGATGCAGGGCGGAACCATCACGAAGGGGCGCGCGCGCACCGTCGGTGTGGTCGGCGCGTACTGGATGAGCTGCATCACTTCGTTCTCGTACACCACCGCGCCGGGCGTGACGGCGATGTTGCGTCCGACCTCGAACGCCGACTCGTCGGTCTGCGAGATGCGGCCTTTCTCCACGTCTCCGATCAGATTGCGCAACCCCTGCGCGAGCGCCAGGCCGTCGGAGCCGAGCGCGGCCTTCATGACCTCGGGGTTGGTCGCGGCGAAATTCGCGGGGCACATCATGTCGACGAACTGGTGGGCGTAGAACCGCAGCCGGCGCTTGGCACTCGGCTCGAGCTCTGCCGCCTCGACGATTCCGTCGATGAGGCGCGCGCCGAGCAGATAGTGCTGCTTCAGATAGTCGTGGTAGAGGCTGTCGCGCCACTCAGCACCCGCGAACCTGCGGTCCTCGCGGTCCGGCGTGACGACCGGTTCCGCGGGTTTGCCGGACTGCCGCGCGAGGGCCGCGCTCCAGAGGCGCGCCAGATCGTGCTGATAGTCCGCCTGGAGCTCGGCGACGCGCGGTGCGTTCGCCGCCAGTGCGGCCGCGAACCGTCCCGGCTCGAGCTCGGGGCGCGCGGCCACCATACCGAAGAAACCCTGCACCACCGCGAGTCCGGCGTTGAAGGTTGGATCGAACGGGGCGGCGATGGTGGCGGACACGTACGTTGCGGGGGCAACGACTCAGCAAAACAAGTGAGTATTGCACTGCACAAACAGAGTGTCAATCGGCGTCTCGGCCGCCGCGCGCCGCGATCCACGACGAAAACTTCGACCTCTGCGACCGCTCAGCTTCCGTAGTACGCGCGATACCACTCGACAAAACGCCGTACTCCCTCGCCGACCGGCGTGGTCGGGCGAAACCCCACATCGCGCTCGAGATCGGCGATGTCGGCCGCGGTCGCGACGACGTCGCCGGGCTGGAGCGGGAGCATCTCCACGCGCGCCCTGCGGCCCAGGCACTCCTCGAAGGTCTCGATCCACCGCATGAGTTGCACCGGCTGGTTGTTGCCGATGTTGTAGATGCGCCACGGTGCGGTGCTCGTCGCGGGCGTCACAGCGCCCCCTGCTGCAGGACGGCCCATCACCCGCACGACTCCTTCCACGACGTCGTCGATGTAGGTGAAATCGCGCTGCATTTCGCCATGGTTGAAGACCTTGAGCGGTTCCCCTGCGAGAATCGCGCGCACGAACAGGAACGGCGACATGTCCGGCCGGCCCCACGGGCCGTAGACGGTGAAGAAGCGCAACCCGGTGCAAGGCAGCCCGAACAGATGCGCGTAAACGTGGGCCATGGACTCATTGGCCTTCTTCGTCGCGGCGTATAGCGAAGCCGGATGGTCGACGTTGTCACGCTCGCTGAACGGCATCTTCGTGTTCAATCCGTACACGGAGCTGGAGGATGCGAAGACCAGATGGCCCACGCGTGCGCGCCGGCAGCCCTCGAGCACATTGCCGAATCCGACCAGGTTGGCGTCGATGTATTTCTCGGGATGCGTCACGGAGTACCGCACGCCGGCCTGAGCGGCAAGGTGCACCACCACCTCGAACGGGCCGAGCTCGAAGGCCCGTGCGGTCGCCTCGCGATCAGCGAGGTCGGTCCGCGCGAAGCGGAAGCCGGCGCGTCCGTCCAGCCGGGCGAGCCGTGACTCCTTGAGCGAGACGTCGTAGTAGTCGTTCAGGTTGTCGACGCCGAGCACCTCGTCGCCGCGCGAGAGAAGCCGGTCGCAAAGGGCAGCGCCGATGAATCCCGCGGCGCCGGTCACAAGAACTCTCAATTCGCAAGCCCCTTAGAATCGCTGCGCCCGGTCACGAGGCCCGCAGCCGTGTACGTCATCGTTATCGCCTGGTTGTACGTCACGATCCTGATGGCCGCAACCGAACCGAGCCTGGTCGGCGGCATCCTGACCGTTCTCTTCTACGGCCTTGGCCCACTCGCGCTCTTCGTCTATCTGTTCCGCCGGCGGCGCAAGCCTTCAGTGGGCGTGCGCGAGCTCTCCGACGACCCACACGGACGCGATTCCCAGGAGGATGAGTAGCACCTGCTGCGCGGTCGCAGCGAGCTCCGGTCGCTTGTGCAGCCCCGGGATCAGGTCGGCGACCGCGACGTAGATCATGCTAGCCGCCGCCAGCGCGAGCAGCGTGTTGACCCATTCCCCCACCAACTGCAGCGCAAAGTAGGCGCCGACTGCCCCGACCACCATCATCAGGCTGGACAGCAGATTGAGCAGGAACGCGCGCGCCTTGGTGTAGCCGGAGTGCAGCAGGATCAGGAAATCGCCGACTTCCTGCGGGATCTCGTGCGCAATCACCGCGGTCGCCGTGACCAGCCCGAGCGCGGTGCTTTCCATGAACGCAGCGGCGATCAGCACGCCGTCGACGAAGTTGTGGAAGCTGTCGCCGACCATGATCATCATCCCGCTGCGCCCATGGTCGTGTTGCGGCTGCACGGGTACGTGCGCGTGCTCGCCTTCGTGCGCGCCGTGCGCCTCGCAGTCCTCCACGTGGCAATGGCGCCAGAGCACGAGCTTCTCGAGGACGAAGAACGCGAGGATCCCGCCGAGCACCGTGGCCGCCGTGCCCTGAATGTTGGTCGAGTTTCCGAAGGCATGCGGCAACACCTCGAGGAACGCCGCGCCGAGCAACGCGCCGATCGCGAAACTGATCAGCGAGCTCACCCAGTGCGCCCGCGTCGCGAACGAGACCAGTGCGGCGAGCCCGACGGACAGCAGACCGCCGATCAGGCTCGCCGCGGAGATGTACACCAGGGTCATCGGTCGATCCAGATCAGGCTCGCGAACCGCCCCGTCGTCTTCTCGCGGCGATACGAGTAAAAGCGCGCGGAGTTGGTGAAGGTGCAGAAGCCGCCGCCGTACACCCCGGTCACTCCGGCTACCGTGAGCCGCCGCCGCACCAGCGCATACAGATCAGCCAGATACTTGCCGTTTCCGCGTGGCTCGAACGTCGCGGCAAGTGCGGCGTCCGGCACCACGAACGCATCGTACACGTCGCGGCCCACCTCGTAGGCCCGCGGTCCGATGCCGGGACCGAGCCACGCGATCACCTCGCCCCGCGGCACCGCCATACGCGCGAGCGTCGCCTCGATCACGCCGCCCGCGAGCCCGCGCCATCCGGCGTGCGCGACGCCTACTACGCTGCCGTTCTGGTGTGCGAGCAACACCGGTACGCAGTCTGCGGTGAGCACCGCGCAGACGCGGTGCCGCGTGCGCGCAACCGCGCCGTCGGCACGCGGGAGCGGACCCGCAGACTCGGCGTCGACCACTGCGGTGCCGTGGACCTGCTGCAGCCAGTCCGGGTCGGCGGGAAGACGGCTGCGCAGGATCGCGCGGTTGTGCTCCACTGCCGCGGGATCGTCGCCGACGCGGGTGCCCAGATTCAGGGCGGCAAAGGGGCCGCGGCTGACGCCACCGGCGCGGGTCGTCACCAACGCGCGGACCGTCGGGGGGGCGGGCCAGTCCGGAACGACCCAGTCGTGCGGTGTCGCGGCCGTCACCGCAGACTCGCGATCAGCGCGCGCAGGTCCGCGGGCGGCGGTGACTCCCATTCGCACCGGGCCCGCGTCACCGGATGCGCCAGCCCGAGGCGCGCGGCATGCAGAGCCTGCCGCGGGAAGTCCGGGAGCCTGCCGGAAGCGCCGCGTCGCTTCCCGTAGGTCGGATCCCCGACCAGCGGATGACCGATCGCGCGCATGTGCACCCGGATCTGGTGCGTGCGGCCCGTCTCGAGGGCCACGGCCAGCAGCGTCGCGACGTCGAATCGCTCGCTCACCCGATAGCGCGTGCGCGCCTCACGACCGCTCGCGGTCACCGCCATGCGTGTGCGCGCGACCGGATGCCGGCCGATCGGCGCGTCGATCGTCCCGTCGCCGGCGACGCGCCCGTGGACGAGCGCGAGGTATTCGCGCTTCACCGTGCGGGCGGCGAGCTGGCGGACAAGATCGGTGTGCGCTTCGATCGTCTTCGCGACCACCAGCAGCCCGCTCGTCTCCTTGTCGAGACGATGGACAATGCCCACGCGCGGCACGCTCGCGAGCTGCGGCGCGTGGTGCAGCAGCGCGTTCAGCATCGTGCCCTGCCGGTTCCCCGCGCCGGGATGCACGATCAGTCCGGCGGGCTTGTCGATTACGGCGATCGCGTCGTCCTCGTAGACGACCGCAAGGGGGATCGGCTCGGCGAGCGCAGCCGACTCCACGGCGCTCGCGACGTCGGCAAGCGCCACCCGCTCGCCGCCCCAGACCTTGCGCTTCACGTCGGCGGCGGGGCGTGCATCCAGCAGCACCCGCCCGGCGCGGACCCAGGCCTGCAGCCGGCTGCGGGAGTGCTCCGGAAAGAGGCGGGCGAGGGCCTGGTCCAGGCGCAGCCCGGCCAGCTCGCGCGGAACGAACCGCTCGGCGGCGGCGCTATAATCACCCGCATTACTCCGCCCGCCTGCCGCCATGATCCGCATCGCGCTTGGTAGTGTAGCGTTTGTTCTGTCCGTACTGCTCTCCGGGTGCGGGTGGTTCAGCAACTTGACCACGAGCGAAGACGAGACCGCAACCTGGTCGGCCCAGCGTCTCTACACCGAAGCCAAGGAGGCAATGGGCGAGAGCGACTATTCGAAAGCGGTGAAGTACTTCGAGAAGCTCGAAGCCCGCTACCCGTTCGGGCGCTACGCGCAGCAGGCGCAGCTGGAGATCGCCTACGCGTACTACCGCGACAACGATCCGGCCTCAGCGGTCGCCGCGTGCGACCGCTTCATCAAGCTCCACCCCAACCATCCGAACGTCGACTACGCCTACTACCTCAAGGGCGTCGTCAACTTCTACGAAGATCAGAATCTGCTTTCCCAGTTCGCCGACCAGGACGCGACCGAACGCGACCCCCGGTCGGCGCGCGACTCGTTCGCCGCGTTCAAGGATCTGGCCACGCGCTTCCCCGACAGCAAGTACACGCCCGACGCCATCGCACGGATGAATTTTCTCGTGAACGCGCTCGCCTCGCACGAGGTGCATGTGGCGCGGTACTACATGAAGCGCGGGGCCTACGTTGCCGCGGCCAACCGCGCGCAGTTCGCGGTGAAGACCTATCCGGAAGCACCGGCCGTGGAAGAGGCGCTCTACATCATGGTCCAGGCGTACGGACAGATGGGCATGAAGGACCTGAGCGGGGACGCCGAGCGGGTCCTAGTGAAGAACTTCCCGAAGAGCCCGTGGCTGAGCGGCACGCAAGTGCGCAGCAACAAGGCCTGGTGGGAGATCTGGAGGTAGTCCTCGGCTGATCTTTAGCGCATGCGAATTCCCTCGTCCGCGATGTAGTCGCGGATCACGGTCTCGATATCCGGGTCGGCGGCGAACCCCATCGCGATCGCGCGCGGCGTCCGGAACCGCACCGGCCAACCTTGCACGATCCGGTCGATCCGCTCGTCCAGCTTGTGCTGCACGCGCGCGCCAACCGCGTCGCCGGCGATATGGCGCAGCGCCCCCACGCCTTCGCTCACCGTCACCGTGATCCCCGGCAGGTTGAGCACGCGACTCGTGCCCCATGCGGACGAGGCGAGATCGTGGGCATGGATGAACGCGTCGACGACCTTGCGCGGCGAGAGCAGCCAGATCCCGGTGCTCTCCGGCACCGGACACTCGGTGACCACGCCATTGAGCGGCTCGCGAAAGATGCTGCTCGCGAACGAAGAGGCCGCGAGATTGGGCTTGCCGGGACGCACGACGATCGTCGGCAGCCGCAGGCTGCGGCCATCGAGATAGCCCTTGCGGGTGAAGTCGGTGACCAGGTACTCGCCGATCACCTTCTGCGTGCCGTAGGACGTCTGCGGGTTCGGCGTCGTCGCGTCGTCGAGCACGTCGGGCAGAGTCCCGCCGAAGGCGGCGACCGAACTCGCGAACACGAAGCGGGCAGGCCGCACGAGCCGGCGGCAGGCCTCCAATAGGAAACGCGTCCCGTCGAGATTCACGCGATAGCCGAGATCGAAGTCCGCCTCCGCGCCTGCGCTGACCACCGCCGCGAGATGGAACACCGACGCGGTATCCCGGTCGAGCACCTCCCCGATCAACCCGGGCGCCGAAAGGTCCCCTTTTATGCACACCAGACGCGGGTCGGTGCTTGGCGGGAATGCACCGTCCAGGAGCTTGATCTGTGTGATCGGGGCGGGCTTGCTGTCCGGCCCCGCAAGCGTGCCGCGCTCGAGCAGCTTGCGCGCAAGCCGGTAGCCGATGAACCCGCCCCCGCCGGTGATCAGGACCTTCATCGCTCGCTCCCCCATGTCCAGTCGACGTCACGCGATGTCACGCGACGTCGCGCGTCTGGCGCGGGATTCTAGCCGAGCGGCCGCCGCTACCGTGACGCACCGGCGAAAAACGCGGCGACGTCCGAGATTGCCCGGGTGCGCGGCATAGGGGGCAGGCTGTCCAGGAGCTGGCGCCCATACGGCTTCGTCAGCACCCGTGGGTCGCACAGCACGAGCACGCCGCGGTCGCGCTCGTCGCGGATCAGGCGGCCGGTGCCCTGTTTAAGTGCAATCGCCGCTTGCGGCACCTGGTATTCCAGGAACGGGTTTCGGCCGCTACGGCGCAGGTGCTCGAGCCGCGCTGCCAGCACCGGATCGTCTGGCGGCGCGAACGGCAGCTTGTCGATCACGACGACGGAGAGCGCCTCGCCGCGCACGTCCACGCCCTCCCAGAACGAAGCGCTCGCCACGAGGACGGCGTTGCCGAGACGGCGGAACCGCTCGAGCAGCTCGCTCCGCGAGCCCTCGCCCTGCAGGAGCAGGGGCAGATCCAGCCCGATCGCGTGCAGGCGCTCGGCGAGCCGCACATGCGCCTGACGCATCGCGCGCAGCGACGTGAAGAGCAGAAAGGCCCGGCCGCGGCTCGCGGCAAGCACGGGCACGGCAGCGTCGACGACCGCGTCGGTGTGCTCGGCGCTGTTCGGCAGCGGCAGCGCCGGCGGAAGGTAGAGCAGCGCATTGGCGGCATAGTCGAACGGGCTCTCCCAGCTCGCGCTGTCCGCATCCTCCAGGCCGAGCTCGTGCTGGTAGTGACTGAAATCGCCGCGCACCGCGAGCGTCGCCGACGTGAAGATCCATCCGCGCGGCGCCCCGTCCAGCTGCCGGCGAAACGGCGCGGCGATCGAGAGCGGCGTCATGCGCAGCGCCAGCGACTGCGTGAACGCCTCCACCCACCGTACGACCTCGCCACCGGTCGCATCCGACCAGCGCTCCAGGCGCTCGGCAAGCGCCGCCGTGCGACGCGCGCAGTTGGCGAGCCCTTCGCTGCGCTCCGCCAGCGCAGCCAGTCCGCGGGCGAGCGTCCCGAGAGCGGTACGCAAGCCCGCGACGGCATTGGCGAACTCGCAGTCACCCTCCAGGGCGGTGGCCGGCATGCGCGCCTCCTTGCGCGGCACCGCGAGGCGCAGGTCGCGCGCGGCCTTGTCGGCGCGACGCGTGAGATCGGGCAGCTCGCGGACGTCGGCTGCGGACGCGAGCGCCTCGGCGAGCGTGTCCCGGCACAGATCGAGGATCTGTCCGCTCGACACCGTCTCGCCGAAGAACTCGGTGGCCGTCTCGGGCAGCTGATGCGCCTCGTCGAGGACGATGGTGTTGCACGCGGGCAGCAACTCTGCCATCCCCTCGTCCTTGAGCATGACGTCCGCGAAGAAGAGGTGGTGGTTCACCACGACGACATCGGCAGCGAGGGCGTCCCGCCGGGCCTGCATGACGAAGCACGCGGCGTAATCCGGACACTTGCCGCCGAGACAGTTCTCGCGCGTGGACGTGGCGGCCGACCACGCCGGGGAGTCCTCGGGTACCGCCGCGAGCTCAGCCTTGTCGCCGCTCCGCGTCTGCCGTGCGAACCGCGCGATGGCGTGGAGGTCTCCGACCGCCGCGCGCGAAGGCAGGCGCGCCTCCCCCAGATTGCGCGCGAGGTGGTAGTGACAGACGTAGTTCGCGCGCCCCTTCAGGATGGCGGCGGTGACCGGCAGTTCGAGCGCCGCGCGGACCGCGGGCAGATCGCGATGGAACAACTGGTCCTGGAGCGTCTTGGTCCCGGTCGAGATGATGACTTTACCGCCGGCGAGAAGCGCCGGGACGAGGTAGGCGACCGTCTTGCCGGTGCCGGTGCCCGCCTCGGCGAGCAACACCCGCCGCTCGCGGATCGCCCGTCCGACCCGCGCCGCCATCTCGCGCTGCTGCGTACGCGCGCGATAGTCGGGGAGCGCCCGGCTGAGCGGACCCTCCGGCGCGAAGATCGCGGTGAGCGCGGCGTCGAGGTCGGTCGTGCTCAATCGACGGCCCTCGCGCTCGCCGCGCTCGGGCGTTCGCCCTTGGGGCGGCCCGGCGGGCTCACCGGATCTCGTCGACCCGCACCCAAACGCTCGAGCTGCCCGACCGCGTGCCGCCCGCGCCGTAGAGGATGCCCGACTGCGATCCGGCCGCGCTCTGGTCGACACCGCCGAGCTGGAACCACTCGCCGAGCCGCCCGCTCGCGGTCGTCACGATCTGCTGGAAATTCGCGCTGCCCGGGCCCTGCTGTCCCGGGCTCGCGCGTTGTGGTGCGATTTCGAGGAACACGCGATCGCCGGACACGCGCGGGATCACGTAGAAGCCGCTTGCGACGTTCTGGTAGCTCGTGGTGCCCTGCACGACGCTCCTGCCGCCCGGTGTGGGTGTGACGACCGTGCCGCGTACCGGCGCCGACTGTCCGGTCGAGATGTAGGCTGGGCTGCCCTCGAGGGCCTGGACCTGGCTCGTCATGCGGTCGTCCCCCGTCCCTCGCGAGTCGTAGACGCCCGCACTGACGCCGGACTGCGACCGCGGTGGCTCGTTCACCCCCACCCTCACGTCACCGCCGGCCACGGTGCCGGACACGCCTGCACCGCGCTGCACGAAGCTGCCCGCCGCATCCTGCCGCACGGAGATCATCAGTCGCCGCGGCATCGTGTCCAGGGTCGCGACCACCTGCTTGAGCTGCGCAATGTTGGCGCGACTCGCACGAATCACGAGCATGCTCTGCCGGCCGCTCAATCCGCCGCCGGGCTCGACGAGCGGAAGCAGCGTCGGAATCATCTGCTCGGCCGTACGGTACTTGAGCTGGATGACTTCGACCTCGTCCGCCACGGCGTGCCCGAAAAGGCCCAGTGCGATCAGAAGAATGGCCGACAACTGTTTCATGGAAGCCTCGAGCGGCGTTTGGATGGCCCGCAACCTAACGGCCGACCACCGGGCGGGTGCACGCCCCGGTGCGAAGCGCAGGCAGGAAGCAGCACCCGTCGCTGCGGTCGTGGCGCACGACGGTACCGCGCTGTGGCTTTACAGGCCGGCCACGCTCTCCTAAAGTACCTGAGATATGCGCCTCAACGCAATGTTTATCCTGTCGTTCTTCGCTGTTGCCATGGGTGGTTGCGCCAGCGGGCCCCCGACTTCACACAAGGTCGTTTCCGCAACGACTGCAGCCGGCGATCCGACCCTCGTCGGCAGCACTGCGGTCGAGGCGAGCGACGCCGCGATCTTGGCGGTCTCGCTCGTCGGAACGCCCTATGCCGCGGGGGGCGGGTCGCCCGAGAGCGGTTTCGATTGCTCGGGTCTGGTCGCCTACGTCTTCGCCCGCGCTGCGCAGGCGCGACTGCCGCGGAACACCTTCGACTTGGCGAGTGCCGGTGCTGCAGTGGCGCCGGGCGAACTGCGGGCGGGAGATCTCGTCTTCTACAACACCCAGCGACGCGCGTTTTCGCATGTCGGGATCTACCTCGGCCAGTCGCGCTTCGTCCATGCCCCGAGCACCGGCGGCGCGGTGCGCATCGAGGACATGGACGTGCGCTACTGGACCCAGCGGTTCGACGGGGCGCGTCGGCTCAGCTTCTGAACGCGGCACGGTCGTGGCGTACGCATCGCGACGGCATCGTTGAATTGCAAATGAGAACGATTCGCGTTAGTATCCCGGCCGAAGCCTTTCAACCTCGATTCGATCGGGAGTTCACATGACGACCCTCAAGAACCTGGGCGGTGCCGGGCTCCTCGCTCTGCCCCTCCTGCTTGCGCCGGCATTCGGCCAGGAGCGCGTGTTGAACATCTACTCCTCCCGCCACTACCAGACGGACGAGGCGCTGTACGCCAATTTCACGAAGCAGACCGGCGTCAAGATCAACCGGATCGAGGCCTCCGACGATGCCATCGTCGAGCGCATCCGGAACGAAGGCGCGAAGAGCCCCGCGGACGTGCTCATCACCGTCGACGCGGGTCGGCTATGGCGCGCCGAGCAGCTCGGACTGTTCCAACCGGTGAAGTCCGCCCTGCTGGACAGCCGCATTCCGGCGAGCTTCCGCGACCCGAGCGGCCAGTGGTTCGGCTTCTCGCTGCGCGCACGGGTGATCGCCTACGACAAGACCAAGGTCAAGCCCGGCGACATCGCGACCTACGAAGACCTCGCCGACCCGCGGTGGAAAGGCAAAATTTGCACTCGCTCGAGCGCGCACGTCTACAACCTCTCCCTCATGGGCGCGATGATCGACCACCTGGGCGAGGCAAAGGCGGAGGCCTGGGCGCGCGGCGTGAAGGCCAACCTCGCGCACGACCCCAAGGGCGGCGACACCGACCAGCTCAAGGCGGTAGCCGCCGGCGAGTGCGAGCTCGCACTCGTGAACACGTACTACTGGGCACGGCTCGCGCGGTCGGCGAAGCCCGAGGACAAGGCGCTCGTCGACAAGGTCGGCATCGTCTTCCCGAACCAGTCGACCTGGGGAACGCACGTGAACATCTCGGGTGCCGGCGTGCTGAAGAACGCGCCTCATCGCGACGCCGCGATCAAGTTCCTCGAGTACCTCGCGAGCGACGAAGCGCAGCGCTACTTCTCCGAGGGCAACAACGAATGGCCGGCGGTCGCGTCGGTGCAGGTCGCCAAATCCGCTCTCGCCCCGATCGCGCAGATCAAGGTCGACCTGATCAACGTCGCGGTACTCGGCCGCAATCAGCCGACGTCGCAGAAGCTGTACGACCGCGTCGCGTGGAAGTAGCGCGCGGCACCCCGTCACGTGTCCGTCAACCCGCCGCGCGCATGATGCGGCGCGAGACGAACACGAGCGGCAGCAGGCCGACTGCCACGATCAGGAGCGACGGGACCGCCGCCTCGGCGAGCCGCTCGTCTTTCGTGAGGTGGTAGGCCGCCACAGCCAGCGTGTCGAAGTTGAACGGCCGAAGCGCGAAGGTGGCCGGGAGCTCCTTCATCGTGTCGACGAACACGAGCAGACCTGCGGTCAGGAGGCTGGACCGGAGCAGCGGCGCGTGCACGCGACGCAGCGTCGCGGCGGGGCCGAGGCCCAGGCTGCGGGCCGCGTCGTCCATGCTCGGCGTGACTTTCGCGACTCCCGCTTCCACGGTCTGCAACGCCACCGCGAGAAAGCGCACGAGGTACGCGTAGACCAGCGCCGCGATCGTGCCGGTGAAGATGAGCCCGACATCGACGCCGGACACCTGCTGCAGCCACGCCGCTAGCGCATTGTCGAGCTTGCCGAGCGGCACCATGATTCCCACCGCGATCACCGCACCCGGGATCGCGTAGCCCAGCGAAGCGACCCGGTTCGCGCCGGCGACGAGCGGGCTGCGCGAGAGGCGTCCCGCGTACGCCAGCAGCACGGCGATCGTCACGGCCAGCAGGGCCGTGACGCCCGCCGCGGTCGTGCTGTTCGCCACGAGCGCCAGCATGTGCGCGTCCCACCGCGCGTCGGCATCGACGATCGCCAGCCTGAGCAGGATCGCGGCGGGGAGCACGAACCCGAACACCACGGGCGCGCCACAGGCCGCTACCGCCAGCAGCGCCGCGGCCCCGCGTAATCGCTGGGGCGGTTGGGGTTTGCGCGCGGTCGTATTGTGGTATCGCGCTGCGCCCCGGTTGATGCGCTCGAGCGCGACGACAACGAGCACGAAGCCGAGCAGACAGGTCGCGAGCTGATTGGCCGCGACGATGTCGCCCATCGACAGCCAGGCCTTGAAGATCCCGGTCGTGAACGTCTCCACGGCGAAATACGAGACGACCCCGAAGTCCGCCAGCGTCTCCATCAGCGCGAGCGCCGTCCCGGCAGCGATCGCAGGCCGCGCCAGCGGGAGGGCGACGCGGAAGAAGGTTCCCCACGCGCCGAGGCCGGCAAGACGCCCGGCCTCGAGGGCGCTCCGCGACTGCTCGAGGAAGGCGGTGCGTGCGAGGAGGTATACGTATGGATAGAGCGCGAACGAGAGCATCGTCGCCGCGCCATACAGCGACCGGATCTCCGGGAACCAGTATTCGCGCGCCTGCCAGCCGGTTGCCGCGCGCAGCGCCGACTGGACCGGTCCGCTGAACTGCAGCCAGTCGGTGTACCCGTAGGCCATTACGTACGCCGGCATCGCGAGCGGGAGGATCAACGCCCATTCGAGCACGCGCTGCCCGGGAAACCGGTAGGCCGTGACGAGCCACGCCGACAGGACGCCGATCGATACCACCCCCCAGGCGACGCCCAGGAGCAGGAGCAAGGTGTTTGCGACGTACCCGGGGAGCACTGTGGACGCAAGGTGAGCCCAGGTGGACTCACCGGGGGCGAAGACATTCCCGACGACGGCCAGCAGAGGCGCGATGATGAGCACGGCCACCGCGAGCGCGCTCCAGCCGAGCGCGCCGAGCGGGCGCGAACGCCACGCCCGCGGCGCGTCGCTCCCCGCCGGTACCTCTGCCGACTGCAGACCGTTCGTCATCGGACGTGACCCCCCTCGCACGATACCAACAAGAATGATTCTTGTTTCCATCGCGGGTCGCTCTATAATCTATGCCGCATGGATTCCGGCCCACTCCTGGAGCTGCGCGAGGTGCATCAGGCCTACGACGACCTCGAGGTCGTCAAGGGCCTGTCGTTCGCCCTCGCGCGCGGCGCGATCGGCTGCCTGCTCGGCCAGAGCGGCTGCGGGAAGACGACTGCGCTGCGGTGCATCGCCGGCTTCGAGCCGGTGACGCGCGGAGAAATCCGGCTCGCCGGTGCGCGCGTGTCGACTGCGGGACTGACGGTGCCGCCCGAGAAGCGCCGCGTCGGCATGGTGTTCCAGGACTACGCGCTCTTTCCGCACCTCACCGTCGCGGAGAACATCGCCTTCGGATTGCATGGGGTTGCTCGCGGCGCGCGCGCGCGGCGCGTCGCCGGCTTGGTCGAGGCGGTCGGGCTCGGCGGGCACGCGCACAAGTATCCGCACGAGCTCTCGGGCGGCCAGCAGCAGCGCGTCGCCCTCGCACGGGCCCTCGCGCCGGAACCGGAGCTGCTGCTGCTCGACGAGCCGTTCTCGAACCTCGACGTGGAGATGCGCGAGCGGCTGGGCGCGGACGTGCGCGAGATCATCAAGCGTACGCAGACCACCGCGGTGCTCGTCACGCACGACCAGCAGGAGGCGTTCACGATCGCCGACGAGATCGGAATCATGGAGGCGGGCCGGATCGTGCAATGGGACTCCGCCTACAACCTCTACCACCGCCCGGCGAGCCGCTTCATCGCGGACTTCGTCGGGCAGGGGGTGTTCCTGCCCGGAAACGTGCGCAGCTCGCGCGCGGTCGAGATCGAGCTCGGCACGCTCGCGGGCGAAATCCCGCAAATGTGCGAGATCGGCTGCGACCGGTGCGGCAAGGGCTGCCAGGTCGAGGTGCTGCTGCGTCCGGACGACGTCGTCCACGACGACGCCAGCGCGCTGCGGGCCGAGGTGGTGCAGAAGGCGTTCCGCGGGGCGGAAATCCTGTACACGCTCAAACTGACGAGCGGTCGCAAGGTGCTCGCGCTCGTGCCGAGCCATCACAACCACGCCATCGGCGAGCGCATCGGCATTCGCCTCGACGTCGACCACGTGGTGGCGTTCGCGCCGCAGGGGCCCTGAGGCGCGGCCCGCCCGCGCCTCACCCCTCGCCGCGCAGTTCGAACAGCACCGGCACGTCGACCGAGAACTCGCGGCTGCGCAGCGCAGGCGGCAGCGGCGTGAGGGCGGCGGCCTTGCGAAGCATCTCCACGGCCTGTTGATCGAGCGCGCCGTAGCCGCTCGAGCGCCGCACCAGCGCCGCGGCGATCGAACCGTCCGCGTCGAAGGCGAGCCGGACCGTCACTCGCCCCTGCCAGCCACGCTCGACGGCGCTCTCGGGATAGAGCCGGTGACGCTTCGCGGCGCCGATGAGCGCAAGCCGGTACTGCGCGAGCGAGCCGAGATCGAGTGCGTCGTCGCCGGGGCGCGGCGCAAGCGTCGGTTCGCCGTGCCCGGACGCACCTGCAGCGCTCGGGGCAGGCGTGAGCGCCGCCTGCTCCGGCGGGCGCGCCGGCGCGGGCGCCGTCTCAAGCGTCGCGGGCGCAACGGCCGACGCGGACTCCCGCTGATCAGCGCGCGGCGTCGGCTTCGCCCGCGCGGGTTCGGGCGTCCGCGCGGTCGTCGGGCGCGCCCGCGCCTCGGGTTCCGCAGCCGGGACGGCATGTGCACCGCTCGCCGGCGTGCCGGGCTCGAGTCGCGCATTGAGCAGCGCGGTCGCCCGCGTCGGCGAGTACGTCCAGAGATCAGGCAGGCCGGCGATCACCGCGACGTGAAAGGCAACCGACGCCGCGAGGGCCCAGGCGAGCGGACTCGACGCGCCCCCCGCACCCGAGCTGCCGAGATTGGCGAGCGCTGGCGTCATCGTTCAGCGCTCGGGAATCGAGTCGAGCTCCGCGAGCCAGGCTGCGGCCTCGCCGTCGCTCGGTGCGCGCCAGTCGCTGCGCGGCGAGAGCGACCCGCCGGAACCGACCTTGGGCGCGTTCGGAAGCGCGCTGCGCTTGTACTGCGAGAGCTGGAAGAAGCGCTTCAGGAACACGGCAAGCCAGCGCTTGATTTCGCCGATCGGGTAGCTCCCCCGTCGTGCGGCGCCGTCCGGCCAGCTTCCCCGCGACGCGTCGCGCCAGGCGTTCCACGCGAGAAAGGCGACCTTGCGCGGCGAATAGCCGAACCGGAGCGTGTAGTACAGGTGGAAGTCCTGCAGCTCGTACGGTCCCACTACGCTCTCCGAGGTCTGGGCGGGTTGCCCGTTTTCGTGACCCGGCACCAGCTCCGGGCTGATCTCGGTGTCCAGCACCTCGATCAGCACCTGGCTCGCCTGCGCGCCGAGCTGCTGCGCGCCTGCCACGTGGCGGACGAGATACTGGATCAGCGTCTTCGGCACGCTCGCGTTGACGTGATAGTGGGCCATGTGGTCGCCCACGCCGTAGGTGCTCCAGCCGAGCGCGATCTCCGAGAGATCGCTCGTCCCGATCACCGGGGCGTTGTGCAGATTCGCGAGCCGGAACAGATGGCTCGTGCGCTCCCCGGCTTGCACGTTCTCGAACGTGATGTCGTACACCTTCTCGCCGCGCGCGTAGGGGTGCCCGAGGTCCTTGAGCATCTGCAGGCAGCTCGGGCGGATGTCGATCTCGTGCGCGCTGGCGCCCACGGCCTGCATGAGTCGCCGCGCCTGGGACAGCGTGCGCTCGGTGGTCGCGAACCCCGGCATCGTGTACGCCAGGATGTTCGCGCGCGGCAGCCCCATCACGTCCATCGCGCGCGCGCACACGATCAGCGCCTGGGTCGAGTCGAGCCCGCCCGACACGCCGATCACCACCTGCGTCGCGCCCATCGCCTTCAGGCGCTTCACCAGGCCGTGCACCTGGATGTCGTACACCTCCTGGCAGCGCGCGTCGCGCGTCGCCGGATCGGAGGGCACGTACGGGAAGCGCTCGTAGCTCCGCTCGAGCGCGAGCTCGCCGTCGGCCGGCAGCTCGAGCTCGAAGCCGACCGAGCGGAAGCGCGCGACCTCTTGCGCATGGCGCCGCGCGGATTCGCCGAAGCTGTTCTGGCGCATGCGGTCCTGCGCAATGCGGTCGAGGTCGACATCGGCGGTGATCAGGTGCGACCGGTACGTGAATCGCGCCGACTCGGCGAGCAGCGTCCCGTTCTCGTAGACGAAGCCGTGTCCATCCCAGGCCAGGTCGGTCGTGGACTCGCCGAACCCGGATGCGCTGTAGAGGTACGCGGCGAGGCAGCGTGCGGACTGGTTCGCGCCGAGCTGGCGCCGGTAATCGTCTTTGCCGACCGTGACGTTGGATGCAGACAGATTAACGAGCACGGTCGCGCCCGCGAGCGCCGCGTACGACGACGGCGGGATCGGCGTCCACAGGTCCTCGCAGATCTCGGCGTGCAGCGCGAGCAGCGGCTGGTTCGTCGCGCGGAAGACCAGCGCGCCGAACGGCACGTCGCGACACCCCGCGACATCGATCGTCGCGCGCATGCCCGCCTCGCCCGGCGTGAACTGCCGCAGCTCGTAGAACTCGCGGTAGTTCGGCAGGTAGGTTTTCGGCGTGACCCCGAGCACCCGGCCGCGATGGATCACCACCGCGCAGTTGTACAGCCGAGCGTCGATCGCGAGCGGCGCGCCGACGATCGCCACGACGGCGAGCTCGCGCGACGCCGCGACCACCTGCTCCAGCGCGCGGCCGGTGGCGTCGAGCAGCGCCTGCTGGTGGAACAGGTCCTCGCAGGAGTACGCGGAGAGCCCGAGCTCGGGAAACACGGCGATGACCGCCTTGCGATCGACCACCTGCCGCAAGAGCTCGATCGTGCGCGCCGCGTTGAACGCCGGGTCGGCCACGCGCACCTCGGGAACGCACACCGCGACGCGCGCGAAGTCGTGACGATAAAGGTTGAAGAACGACACGGCGTTGGGCCTTGCCGCTATTTTGCCCTACCCGGGGCAGCGCCGCGCCGACGCCGATTGGCTACACTGGGCCCGGTATGTGGCGCCCGCCCCAGCGCATCAAGTGGAAGCCCTCGCCTGGCCGCTGGCCGACGCGCGAGGAGGCCGCGCGGTCGCTGTTGTTCAGCCCCGTCGTGATCGGTCGGATGACGCTCGAGAGCCGCACCTGGGTGCCGGCCATGGTGCCCTGGCGCGCGACCGACGCGGGTTTCGTCACCGACGAGAACATCGAGTGGTACGAGCGCTTCGCGCACGGCAAGCCGGGTGCGATCGTCGTGGAGGCGACCGGGATCCGCGACATCCCGAGCGGCCCTCTGCTGCGCATCGGCCACGACCGCTTCGTGCCCGGGCTGAGCGAGCTCGTGCGGGCGGTGCGCCGCGCGAGCGCGGGGCGCACGCGCGTGCTGATCCAGATCATCGACTTCCTCGCCATCCGCCGTCGGCCCGATCCGGAGATGTTCTTCGCGCGCTTCCTCGAGATCCAGCCGTGGCACCGGGAGCGACTCGGCGCGGAAGGCTGGCCCGAGGACCTCGTCCGGCGCCATCTCGCTCAGCTTCCCGACGACGAGCTCGCGCGCGTGCTCGAGACCCGCGAACTCGAGGCCCTGAGGTTCGGCCAACGCGAGCGCGTGACCGACACGGAGCGGCCGCACATCCGCGCGCTGCCGCAGGTGCTGCCGGACCTGTTCGCGCAGGCGGCCCGCCGCGCGCGCGAGGCGGGCTTCGACGGCGTCGAGCTGCACTACGCGCATGCCTACACGATGGCCTCGTTCCTCTCGCGGCTGAACGACCGCACCGACGGGTACGGGGGCGCGCGCGAGCATCGCGTGCGGCTGCCCCTGGAGGTGTATCGACGCGTACGCGAAGCCGTCGGGGCGGACTACACCGTCGGCTGCCGGTTCCTGAGCGAGGACTGCGTGGACGGCGGCAACACGGTCGAGGACACCGCCTGGTTCGGCGTCGCGTTCGCGCGCGCCGGCATGGATTTCCTCTCGCTCTCGCGCGGGGGCAAGTTCGAGGACGCAAGGCAGCCGGCAATCGGTTGGTCCGCGTATCCGTACACCGGTCCGAGCGGCTATGAATGCATGCCGCAGTACGTGTCCGACGAGCGCGGGCCCTTCGGCCGGAACGTCGAGCCGACCGCGAGCATTCATGCAGCGGTGCGCGCCGCGGGTCTCGCGACCCCGGTGATCGTCACCGGCGGCATGCACGGCTTCGAGCAGGCCGAAGCGCTGCTGCGCGCGGGCCGCGCCGACGTGATCGGCTTCGCGCGCCAGAGTCTCGCCGACCCCGACTGGTTCGAGAAGGTCCGACGGGGGCACGGCGAGGCGGTCCGCATTTGCGAATACACCAACTACTGCGAGGCGCTCGACCAGAAGCACCAGCAGGTCACCTGCCAGCTTTGGGACCGCGCAGGACTCGATGAGCCGGGGGTGCGCAAGACCCATGACGGCAAGCGTCGGCTCGTGCCGCCCCTGTGGCGACCGCCGGGGGCGTAGCCGCGGCGGCCCGCCGCCGAGCGTGGCGAATGCCCGGTGCGCAATGGCCCTGCACCCGGCATAATCGCCTCGAGGACATCACGAAGGGAACCTCGCAATGAAGATCCGGACCATTTCGCTGGGGGTCGCGATGGCCGCCTGCTTTGCGGGCCCCGCATCCGCCCAGGCCCCCGCACCGGCGGCGGGCGATAACTTCACGCGCTGGGAAGGCCGCTGGTACGAGGTCGCGCGGCTCGCCAACTGGTCCCAGCGGAACTGCGGACCGGAGGTGGCAGCCACGTTTTTGCGGCGCACGGACGGCGACATCTCGGTGATCCACCAGTGCCGCACGACCGACGGCAGCTGGGGGGTGGCCATCGGTGAGGGGCGCTTCGAGCAGAACGCGCCAGCGCAGACCCTTGGCGTGCGCTTCACGTCCCTCTGGTACACCGTCCCGCCGTTCACGTGGGGCGACTACTACGCCCTCGCCCTCGACCTCAACGCCCGCTACGTGATCTTCGGCTCGACCGATCGCGATCTCCTCTGGATCCTCTCGCAGACGCGCACGATCGACGACGACGTCTACCAGCGTGCCGTCGCGCAGGCTGCGGCGCTCGGATACGACACCGCGAAGCTCGTCCGCGCCGCGAAGTAGCGCCGCGGCGGCGCCGGCTCATCCGTCCAAGTACGCGACCGCCTCGATCTCCACGGTGAGGCGGGGATCGACGAGCGCGCTCACCTCGACCAGCGTCGATGCCGGTCGGTGTTCCCCGAAGTATTCCGTGCGGAGGGGGTTGATCGCGCCGCGTTCCGAGATGTCGGTCATGAAAATGGTGACCTTGACCACGTGCCGGGGTCCCGCGCCGACCTGACGCAGACAGGCATCGACGCTCGCCAGAGCGACCCTGAACTGCGCGACGGTTCCGGGAGGCACCGATCCGTCAGCGGCCACGCCGACCGCACCGGAGACCCAGATGTGTCGGTCCGCCCGCACGACGTGGCAGTAATGGCTGTAGGGCTGCGCTTGTCCCGGCACCATGAAACGCTCGATCATTCCGATGCCTCCCGTTGACGTTTTGCGGCCGATGCAAGGGCGCGCCGTAGCGCGTCGTGCCGGCGCGCGCGCAGGGCGAACTCGCGCTCCAGCGGTGCGACGCGCAGGCGGATGAGCTCGACGAGCGTACGCCTATCCTCCGCGGCCCACTTCTGCAGGTCCTCGATCTGCCCGATGATCGGCGCGAAGCCCGTGAGACTCCGTTGCTCGGATGCGGACCAGCGTTCGCTCGCAACGCCGAGCGCCCCGGCGAGCCGGCGCGTGACGCGCGCGAGCGCGACCCGCCGCTCGGCGACACCCTCGCGCGCGATCAGCGCGGTGGCACCCGCCGTCAGATCGTCGAGCCAGCGCTCTTCGAAGAGCCCGTCGGCGGTCTCCCCGGGCAGTTCGAGATGGACGTCCGCCGCCCCGAGCGTGCGGAGCGCGGCGATCGGCACGCGATAGCGCCGGTCCGCACGCAGGCGCGCGAACTCTCGGTCGGCCAGCCGGCGCTCGGCCGCGCCGACCGAGCGGAATCCGAGGCGGTAGTAAAACCAGTACGCGCCGCTCGCGAGCGCTTCGTCGTTCCCGTCACCGAGCTGATACGGGTTGACGATGAACCGCGTGCAGCCGGCGATCGTGTGAATCATCCGGAGATACTGCTGGAACACGAACGCCGCCTCGGCGCCGCGGAAGTCCGGGAAGATGTTGACGCCGGTGTTGGCCTGGCGGAATAGCGGCGTGAACCCGCCGTACCCCATCGGCCGCCCGTTGGCAAGAAACAGGAAGCCGTAGTTGACCTCGAGCACCGCGCGCGCCGGCGCGCGGACGCCGACCACCGCGATCTGCACGCCCTCGCCCAGGTCCGCCAGGTAGCATTCGCGCTCGTTCGCCTGCTCCACCGGATAGACGCCGCGCGTCCGGGCAAAGAGCGCTGCGCGCCATACGTCCAGGATCCGGCGTGCGGCGCGCGGCGCAAGCAGCTCCATCCGCTGGAGCGGGCGGGCGACCTCCGACCTCGAGTCCGCCGCCGGGCGTCGCATGCCCTTGCGAAAGGCGACATCGGTCCCGCGCAGCGCATTGCGAGTAATCGCGCCGCGCCCGTCCCCGATCCGCCAGACGAGCGGGACCTCGGCGCATTCGTAGGCGAGGCTCCATTGCGCGGGCGCGAGACCGGCGCCCCGCTCCTGTCGCACGAGCCAGGCGAGGTCCGAGTGCGGGAACGCGCCTTTCGCGCAGCGGATCCAATCGGTGATTCCCGCCCGGCTGTCGTCGAACGCGTCCTCCTCGACACGCGCGAGCAGCGGCACCAAGAGCGGATCGAGGCGGTCGGGCGCGTCGTAGGCCCGCCAGTCGATTTCAACGTCGTCGGGGAAGCGCAGCGCCAGCCAGCGCGCCGCCGCATGGGTGAAAGCGTGCCGCACGATCGTGCCGGCGAGCCCGCTGTCGTCGAGCTTCGCGCGCTCCGGGCGGGGCAGCCGCGCTACGCGCGCACCGAACCCCGTCGCGACGGCGCGCGCGGCATCGTACACGCGACGGTCGTCCGGGAACGCGCCAAGGAAGCACGCCACCCGGTGGAACACGAGCAGGTCGCGCGCGGTGTGCACCGTGCGCCCGCGCAGAGCGTCAAGCAACGCGCGCTTGCGTGTTGCCGTCCCGGCCGTGAAAACCGCGAGCAGCCCCTCGAGCTCCGCCAGGAGCGAGCGGGTCGGCGCGGCGATCTTGGCGGGCGGCATCGAGCACCTTCTCCGGGCTCGGCGACGGCGCCGGCGGGCCGGGGTGGCGGGATGCTAACCTCTTCTCCGCACCGGCTGGGGGTTGGACCGCCGGCCATTCACCGGGAGGACGCGATGAAAGCAGTGGTGTTCACGGGCGATCGGGAGCTGGCGTTCACGGAGTTCCCCGACCCGACCCCGGGACCGGGCGAGGTCGTGCTGGCGATCAAGGCGTCCGGGATGTGCGGCAGCGACCTCAAGTTCTACCGGGCCTCCAAGACCGGCGGAACCTCGGCCCTCGGCCTGGGCGCGCTATCAGGACCCGTGATCGCCGGCCACGAGCCGTGCGGCGTCGTCGCTGCAGTGGGCACCGGCGTAAGCGAGCGCCAGGCCAAGGTCGGCGACCGCGTCATGTGCCACCACTACAAGGGCTGCGGCGTCTGTCACCACTGCCGCGTCGGCTGGTCGCAGCTTTGCGTCGAGGGCATCGTCGTGTACGGCGTGACCGGGCACGGCGCGCATGCCCCGTGGATGAAAGCGCCGGCAAGTACGCTCGTGCCGCTACCCGACGAGCTCTCGTTCGAGACCGGTGCCGCGATCTCGTGCGGAACCGGAACGGCCTACGGCGCGCTCCGCCGCATGCAGACCTCGGGCCGGGAGACGATCGCGATCTTCGGCCAGGGCCCCGTCGGCCTCTCGGCGACCCAGCTCGCCGCAGCCATGGGCGCGCGCGTGATCGCGCTCGACGTCAGCCCGGAGCGCCTCGCGCGCGCCAGGGAATTCGGGGCGGCGGCGGCGATCAACCCCAAGGCCGACGACCCGATTGCCGCGATCAAGCAGCTCACCCACGGGCTGGGCGCCGAGTTGAC
Organism: uncultured beta proteobacterium; assembly: GCA_963747775.1. Taxonomy (GTDB): domain Bacteria; phylum Pseudomonadota; class Gammaproteobacteria; order Burkholderiales; family SG8-39; genus JAGVSZ01. Next base: position 161,907 of record CAVVGT010000003.1, on the reverse strand, counting down.
GCTCGAAACGTCGGGGGCGCCGACCGCGCGCCAGCAGGCCGTGCGGACCACCAAGACGTGGGGAACCTGCTGCTATGTCGGCGAGGGCGACACGGTCACGCTGGAGGTGAGCCCCGACATGCTGCGCCGCCAGCTGACGCTCATCGCGTCGTGGACGTTCTCGACGGTGATCCAGGCGGAATGCGCGCGGTTCGTTGCCGACCGGAAGATCGACGTCGACCACCTCTTCACCGACCGGTGGAAACTCGACCAGGCGCGCGAGGCGTATCAGAAGTTCGACCAGCAGACCGCCGGAAAAGGCGTGTTCCTGATGTAGGCGGGGCGCCCGACCGGGCGCCCCGCGGGATTTCAGTCGTCGTCGCGTACAGATCGAGAAAAAAGCAGGTGAGCGCCAATGGCGCCGTTGACTCTGGTCGTTCACGTCTTCCGCGCTGCGTGCGGCGCGCGCTCGACGCAACGCAATAGGCGATCGGCGTATTCGCGCCAGTTCGCGTCCTTCCCGACCTCGCCGAGCCCGGCGTCCGCGCGAAGTCCGGCCATCCAGTCCTGCCGCTCGGCGGTCGCCGCGGCCATGTGCGGCTCGAGCCCCGCCTCCCGCACCGTGACGGCGACCTCGCGCATCTCCTCCGCACGGCGCTTGCCGTGCTGCGCGACACGGCTGAAGAGATACGCGCCCTGCTGCTCCCAGTCAAGCGTCGGGAAAGTCTCGTGCAGCGACGCGAGCACGTATTCCTCGACCCCGTAGCGGCGTGCGGTCGTGAAGCTCTCGACCACGATCGCCTCCAGGCCCTTGATCATGATGCTGCGGCACATCTTGATCGCGGAGGCGACGCCCACGCGGTCCGCGACCACCTGCATGTTGAAATCGAGCGGGGCAAGCAGCGCCTGCAGCGCCTGCGCATGCACCCCGCCCAGGAGCATGGGCACCTTGATGCCGTAGGGCGGCACCGAGGTCATGACCGCCGACTCGACGAAGCGGCCGCCCGCGCCGTCGATCAGCCGGCTGCTGTCGGCCTTGGTTCCGGGTGAAGCCGAGTTGAGATCCACGAACCAGGTGCCCGGCCGGATCGATTGCGCCGCCTCCGCCGCGACCGCGTGGGCCTGCGACGCGGTGACCGCCGAGATCACCACGTCGGACCGCTCGAGCAAGGCCGGGAGCGACGGCATCGGCTCGACGCCGGCGCCGGTCGCATGCGTGCGCATCGCCGGGCCGGCCGCGGGATCGGGCAGCAGCCGATCCCACGTTCCGGCCCACGCCACTTTGCGCTCGACGAGGGCGCGACCGAGGATTCTCCCCACCTCGCCGTAGCCGACCAATCCGATCCGCAGCGCGTTCATGCACGGTCCTTCCAGTAGAGCCGCGTCGGATTGTCCACGAGGATCTTTCGCTGCAGCGCCGGATCGTCGACGATCCGCGCGAAGAGATCCACGAGCTCGCCGTCGTCCGGCATGTCGTTCGGCACGTTCGGATGCGGCCAGTCGGTACCCCACACCACCCGGTCGGGCGCCGCCGCGACGATCGCCCGGGCGATCGGCACCGCGTCGTCGAACGGCCGCCGCCCGAGCGAGGCGGCGCGCTCCGCGCCAGAAATCTTGACGTGACAGCGCTCGTCCTCGAGCAGCGCGATGAGGTTCCGCAGCGCCGGCTGATCGAAGCCGCCTTCCGACTTCACGCGCCCCATGTGGTCGATGACGTAGGGCACCGGCATGCGCGCGAGCATGTCGGCATAGGTCGCGATGTCCTGCGCGTCGAAGTGCAGCTCGACGTGCCAGCCGAGCGCTTTCACGCGCTGAACCGTGCGATCGAAGTAGGCCGGGTCGGGCGCACCGCCCAGGTGCTTGACGAAATTGAACCGCGCCGCGCGCACGCCGCCGGCGTGGAGCGCCTCGAGCCCCGCATCGCTGATGTCCCGTGCGACGAGCGCGACGCCGCGGTATGCCCCGCCGCTTGCGGCGATCGCATCGAGCATCGCCGAGTTGTCTGTACCGTGCGGCGTCGCCTGGACGATTACCGCACGCGCGAATCCAAGATGCGCGTGTAGCCTGGCGAGCCTCTCCCGGGGCGCGGGCTCGGAGGGTGTGTAGGGCCGGCCTTCCGCGTAGGGAAAGCGTTCCGGCGGGCCGAACACGTGGCAATGCGCGTCGCACGCGCCGGGCGGCGGCCGATAGCGGGGCTTGCTCGGCCTGGGGACCGGGGGCCGGGCCACCTTCGTGCTCATCGTCCGGAGGCCTTCTTCGACGCGTCGTCGAACGCCACGCTCTTCGCGTCGGTACCGGCGACCGAGTACAGCGCACCGGGCGCATTGCGGGTCTTCTGGAAATCCTCCAGCGACTGGCCTCGCATCGCGGCATAGATGTGCAGGTTGGAGATCCCGACCACGGCACCGAGCTTCTCCAGCATGAAGAAGCTCGCGCCGTAGTGAATTAGCGCCCGCCAGTCGCGACGACGGATCATGTCGCATTCCTCCGGCGACAGCCCGGCTTCGCGCATGGCGCCCGCCTCGTCCTTGAGGAACCGCTCGCGGTGCGCCGGCTCGATCATCGCGTGCAGGAACTTGTTGAGGCGGTAGCCCTTGACGCTGCGCGCGAGCGTGAAGGGATAGGTGCCCTCGAGCTTCTCCGCGCCGGCGAGCTGCGCGCCCGATGTGCGCGCGGTGCGCCGCAGTCGTGTCGACCTCCGTGTCGATCGCGTCGTTCTCGTAGATCGCCGTCGCGATGCCGGTCATCGAGGGCAGGTAGTAGGTCTGGTGGATCTTGCGGACGGTGGCCGACATCGCCCCGCGCATCACGAGCCACATGATCACCTCGGCGCCCTCCATGCCGCCGAGGCGCGCGTACTCCGCCTGGGTCAGCTCGGTGAGCCGCACCGGGTCCTTCTCGACGAGCTCGAGGAACTGCATGTCCCAGGGCGTGTTGTTGAAGCCCGCGCGCTCGCCGTGCACCTGGTGCGAAAGGCCGCCGGTGGCAACGATCACGACCGAGAGATGTTCCGGATAACTCTCGATCGCGCGGCGGAGCGCCTGACCCAGCTTGTAGCAGCGCTGCGCCGACGGCACGGGAAACTGCAGCACGCCGACCTGCAGGGGCACGATCGGCACGGGCCAGTCCGGGTCGTGCGGCAGCACCATCGAGAGCGGCGACAGCACGCCGTGGTCGAGCGGCTTGTCCTGAAAGAAGGACATGTCGAACTCGTCGGCCACCAGGCTGAAGCCGATGTGCTGCGCGAGGGCCGCGTGGCCGCGCACGGCGGGGAGCGCGCGCGCTCCGCCGCCTTCGTCGGCGACCGGGTAGGACTCGCCAATTCCCAGGGCGAACGCGGAGTAGTGGTCGAAGAAGAACGAGGTGACGTGGTCGTTGTAGATGAGGACGAGCGCGTCGGGCTTCTTCTCGCCGAGCCACTTCCGGATCGGCACGTAGGCCGCGAAGATCGGGCCCCAGACCGGGTCGTCCGGCGACTTCCGGTCGTAGCGCGAAGCCGATGGTGGGGGTGTGCGAGGTTGCGATCGCGCCGACGATCCGTGCCATGGGGTCAACTCCTTCGTTTCGCAGTTGGCATTTTCCGCGCAATCCGTCGACAATGGAACGGCATCGGCGGCCTACTCGTTATCGCAACGCGGCATAGCACGCTTTCCATGGACCTGAAACAGCTCGACTACTTCGTGCACGTCGCGGACGCCAGCAGCTTCTCCAAGGCGGCGCAACTGCTTTCCGTCGCGCAGCCAGCGCTCAGCCGCCAGATCCGCGCGCTCGAGGTGGAGCTGCGGCAGGCGCTGTTCCTCCGCAATGGGCGCGGAGTGACACTGACTCCGCCGGGCGCCCGCCTCCTAGCGCATGCCCGTGGCATCCTGCAGCAGGTCGATCGCGTGCGCGCGGAGCTCGACGCGTCGCGCGACGCGCCGGTCGGGCGTGTCGCGGTGGGCGTCCCGCCGAGCGTGAGCCGGGTGTTGTCGGGGCCGCTGGTCGCGGAGTTCCGCAGCCGTTTTCCGCGCGCCGACATCAGCATCGCCGAAGGCCTGACCGTCCACATCCTCGAGTGGCTGGCCATGGGGCGCGTCGATCTCGGCATCGTCTACAACCCGCCTGCATCTCCCGCGGTCGAGCTGCAGCCGTTCGTCGAGCAGCAGCTCTTCCTGATCGGCCGGGGCGGACGGCGTCCCGGCGACGGTGCGTCGAGCGTCGAGCTGAGGCAGCTCCCGAAATACCCGCTGATCATCCCGAGCCGCCCGCACACCATCCGCATGCTCGTCGACTCGCGCCTGTCCGCGCTCGGCCTCAAGGCAACCATCGCGCTCGAGATCGATGGCGTCCGGGCGATTCTCGATCTCGTGCAGCGCGGGCACGGCTACGCGGTGCTCCCGAGGCATGCGCTCATCGAAGCGGGCGCGAGCGCGAGGCTGGTCGCGCGGCCGATCGTCCACCCGGCGTTGCGGAGCGTGATGGCGGTGGCGACGTCCGCGCAGCGTCCGCTGACGCGCATGGCGCAGGAGACGATCCGCCTGCTGCAGTCAATGGGGCCGCCGTTGCTGAAGGGGTGATGCGGCGCGGCGCCGGCGCCTCATCGCGGCACCATCGGACCCGGCATTATTGCCGCGGGATGTTCGCCTTCTCGATCACCGCGCGCCACTTCGCGATGTCCGCGACGAGCCGCTCGCGCAGCTGCTCCGGCGTGCCCGCGCGCGCGTCGATGCCGAGGTCCTGGAGGCGCCTCTTCACGTCCGGCGACGCGACCGCGGTGCGGACCTCCTTGTTCAGCCGCTCGACGATCGCGGGGGGCGTCTTGACCGGTGCGGCGACGCCGTTCCAGGACTCCGACTCGTAACCGGGGACGCCGCTCTCGGCGGCGGTCGGAACGTCGGGCAGAATCGGCGAACGCTGCCGCGATGACACCGCAATCATCCGCAGCGCACCGCCTTTCACCTGCGCCATCACCGGCGCGACGATGTCGAGCCCGACCTGCACCTGCCCGGAGATCACCGCGGTGATCACTTCCGGGGTGCTCTTGTAGGTGATGATCTGCGCATCCACGCCGGACATCGACTTGAAGAGCTCGGCGGAGAGGTGCTGCCCGCTACCGGGGTTGATGGTGCCGATGTTGAACTTGCCCGGGTTCGCGCGCATGCGCGCGAGGAGATCGCCCATCGACTTGATGTCCGAGTCGCTCTTGACGACGAAGACGAAGTCAAAGAAGCCCACCGTCGACACCGGCGCGAAGTCCCTGACCGAGTTGTACGGAAGCGACTTGAACAGCGACTCGCTGACCGAGTTTCCGTTGGTGATGAAGAGCAGCGTGTAGCCGTCCGGCTCGGCCTTCGCGACCATCTCGGAGGCGAGGATGCCGCCGGCGCTCGGCTTGTTCTCGACGATCACCTGCTGACCCATCGACTCGCCCATCTTCTGCGCCACCGCGCGCGCGCTGATGTCGGCGACCCCGCCGGGGCCGAACGGCACGACGATGCGCACCGGCTTCGTCGGGTAGCCCTGGGCGGCGGCGCCAGCAGCCGCGAGCGCTAGCGCAGCCGTGGCCGCAACACGCGCGAGCGCGCCGGGATGATTCCTCTTCATCTGCGGTCTCCTCTCCGGATTGGTCGGTCGTCGGTCAGCGGCTCATCTCGCGTGAGCCTTGCGCAGGAACTCGAGCGTCCGCGCGTGCGCGGCCTCGGCCGCGTCCTTCACGTAGGTCGCCCGGGCGTCGTTCGCAAAGGCGTGCCCCGCCTGGTAGATGTAGGTTTCCGCGGCGGGGATCGCCTTCTTCACCGCCGCGATCACGTCCGGCGGCGAGTGCGTATCGGTCGCGCCGAAGTGGAACAGCATCGGGCAGCGCGGCGGCTTGTCGAGGAGCGCGCCGAGCCGCGTGCCGTAGTACGACACGCCGCCCGCCAGCGTGAGCTCGCTCGCCGCGCGCAGCGCGAGGCCGCCGCCGAGGCAGAACCCGAGCACCGAGACCCCACCGCGGCCCTCGACCGCGCCGACGGCCGCCGCGATGTCGAGCCCCATCTTCTCCGGGGAAATGGCGAACATCAGCTCGCGGGCGCGGTCCGGCTGGTCGAACGGCACCACCGTTCCCGGCGAAGCCCGGTCCATCAGGGACGGCACGATCGCGTCGAACCCGTTGCGCGCGAAGAAGCGCGCGACCGATTTGAGCTGGTCGGTCAGGCCGAAGATCTCCTGGAGGATGACCAGGCCGCCGCCGCGATCGCCGCTTGCGGATGCATGGAAAGCGTCCAGGGCGAAGCCATCCGATGCGGTCAGCCGGACCATGGTTTCGGAACGATCGGTCTTTGGGTCTGGCATCGCAGGCTCCGTCATCGGTTTGCAAGGGGAAGGGTGAGAAACGCGCGCACGCGCGACCCGTAGCCCGGCCACACCTGTCCGCGTGGCCGTCCTCCATTCAAGCGAGCGCGGCTAGATCATCACGGCGGGAAAGCATACCGCTCCCCAACGTGACATCAAAGTTCCCGGCCAAGCTTGCGATCGAGGGAGTACGGCCCACCGCCGCGCAGCGCGACAGCGAGCATGATGAGCCCCCACATCAGCGGATACTCGTAGCCCGGCTTCGTCCACCCGAAGCCCGCCGGGAGGTACTGATAGGTGATTACCGCCATCTCGATCGTGACCGCGGCGGCCCAGAATCGGGTGAAGAGACCGAGCGCGATACACAATCCGCCCAGGGTTTCGAGCGTGATGAGCACTACCGCGAGCGGCTCGGCCGGCTGAATGCCGCGCTTCGCCAGCGTGGCTGCCGCGGTGGCGGCGATGCCCGCAGCCAATTTCGGCCAGCCGTGCGGGATGAGCATGAGGCCCACCGTGACCCGGACGAGGAGCCAGGACAGGGGTTCGACCCGGTCATAGAAGGACGCGAGTTGAGGGATCAGAAGCTTTGGTTTACTGCCGACTGATTCGTTCACGCTACCCTCCCGCAGGCACGATTCCGGTGCGCCGGGCGGAAAGAACCCCGGCCACGGCGAGCGTACGCGAATCTAGGTCGCGTCGAAACACGCGGGTATGGCATTTCCCGACTAGCTGTTATAGCGCTTTGCGCTAGTGGGGACGATGGCAGCCTCATCCAGGGGACGACGAAATCAAGGATAACGCAGGGCCGCGGGCGCATGCCGAAGCGGCCAGGTCTGCTATGCGCTGCGCGCGCATACTTGGCGCGCGCGCCTCGAAATGCGAGGATTGGCGGCGCATTGCAACGCTGAACGGCGCGCTCGTTCGGCGATCCGGGGAGCCGCGGTGAACGTTTCCGAAGTGATGGTGCAGTACCTCACCGCGGCCGGCACGCGCCACATCTTCGGCTATCCGGGCGACCCCAACATCGAACTCATGGAGGCGGCGCGCCGCGCGGGGATGCAGTTCGTGCTCGGCCGGCGCGAAGGCACGGCGGGTCTGATGGCGGAAGCCTACGGTTTTCTCACGGGGCGCCCGGGCGTGTGCATGTCCACGCTCGGCCCGGGCTCGTCGAACCTCGTGAATGCGGTCGCGAGCGCGTGGCTCGACCGCGTGCCGATGATCGCGATCTCCGGCCAGATCGAGCGCAAGCGCGAGCAGACCTTCACCCACCAGGTCCTCGATCACAACCGGCTCTTCGCGCCGGTGAGCAAGTGGACGACGCACGTGGCGCCCGACACCGTGGCGACCGTGATGCGCAAGGCGCTGCGGATCGCGATGGCCGAGCGTCCCGGACCGGTGCACCTCACGACGCCTGCCGACGTGGTGGGCGCGGAAGCGCTGGACGCGTCCATCGCACTGCCGCCGCTCAAAGCCTTGCCCGCCGCGCCGCAGGTCTTCGCGGTCGACGCCGCCGCCGCGGGTGTTCCCGCACGGGTGCGCGCGGCGCGCCGGCCGGCCGTGCTCGCCGGCATCGCTGCGCAGCGCGCCGGCGCGGATCACGCGCTGGCGCGGCTCGCGGAGACGCTCGGTGTGCCGGTGGTCGTGTCGCCGATGGCGAAGGGCGTGCTCGCCGAGGACCACCCGTACTACGCAGGCACGCTCGACATGGCCTGCAATGCGTTCGTGTGGGACTTCCTCAAGGGCTGCGACCTGCTGCTCGCGGTCGGCTTCGACGCGGTCGAGCTGATCAAGCCCTGGCAGCTCGCCGTGCCCACGGTGCACATCGACGCCACGCCGAACACCGATCAGATCTACCCCGCGGACGCGGAGCTGGTCGGCGACATCCCCGCGACCCTCGAGGCGATCGTCGCGGACTGGAAGGGCGCGCCGAAATGGACCGCCTCCGAGGTGAAGCGGCACCGCGATGGGTTGCGCGCGCAGTACTACGCCGGCCGGGTCGCGGGCAAGCTCAATCCGACCGACGTCGTCGATCTCGTGCGCGAAGCGGCGCCGCGCGACGCGATCGCCACCAGCGACGTCGGCTCGCACAAGCTGCTCGTCGGACAGGGCTGGACGGCATACGCGCCGCGCTCGGTGCTGATGACGAATGGCCTTTCCTCGATGGGCTATTCGCTGCCGGCGGCGATCGTCGCGAAGCTGCTCGCGCCCGCGCGCCCGGTCGTGTGCTTCATCGGCGACGGCGGCCTGGCGATGGTTCAGAGCGAGCTCCGCCTTGCCGCGAGCCTCGGACTGGCGCTACTGGTGGTCGTCTTCTGCGACGACAGCCTGAACCGCATCGAGATCAAGCAGGCCAACCGCAACTATCCGAGCTGGGGCACGCTGCTCGAGCCGACCGATATGGCCCGCCTCGCGCCCGCGATGGGGTGCGAGGGCGTGATGGTGGACAGCGCGGCCGCACTCGCGCGCACGCTCGCGGAGGCGCGGCCGAAGGACCGGCCGCTGGTCGTCGGGGCGCGCATCGACCCGACTCAATATCGCGCGCAGTTCTGAGGGAGAACGATGACCGATCCGAAGACCGTCACGCTGCGCGCCCTGATCGGTGATTACCCGGTGACCGCGGCGCTCAAATCGGGCCAGGTCCGCTCACCGCACGTCCGCCTCGAGTTCGCGGACGTCAAGCCGGTGAGCGCGGGCTTCAAGCGCGTGGTGCGCGATCTGGAGTTCGACGTCTCCGAGCTCGCGATCGTCACGTACCTGATCGCGAAGGCGCACGGGAAGCCGCTCACGCTGTTGCCCGCGGTGCTGGTGGGACGCTTCCAGCATCCGCTGATCCTGTACAACGTCGCGCGCGGGCCGCTCGCGCCCGGCAACCTCGCCGGCCGCCGCGTCGGCGTGCGCTCGTACTCGGTCACCACCGGCGCCTGGATCCGCGGCATCCTCGCCGACGACTACGGCATCCGGCCCGAGCAGGTGAACTGGGTGACGTTCGAGGCGGCGCACGTTGCCGAATTCCGCGACCCGCCCAACGTCGAGCGCGCGCCCGCGGGCGCGAAGCTCGTCGACATGCTCCTCGCGGGCGAGATCGACGCGGCGATCGTCGGCGACGGCCCGCCCGCGGACCCGCGCCTGAAGACCCTGCTCCCCGATCCCGCCGCCGCGGCACGGGCTTGGCACGCGAAGCACGGCGCGATCCAGGTCAACCATCTCGTCGTGGTGAAGAACTCGCTTTCGACGTCGGATCCGCAGACGGTGCGGGAGATCTATCGCCTGCTCGCCGCAAGCAAGCAGGCGGCGGGACTGCCGAAGGCCGGCGAGCTCGATCTCAACCCCTTCGGCGTCGAGGCGAATCGCCGCAACCTCGAGGTGGCGATCGACTGCTGCTTCAGGCAGGACCTCATACCGCGTCGCTATGCGGTCGATGAGCTCTTCGACGACACGACCCGCACGCTCGGGAACTAGAAAGAGACAACGGCATGATCATCGATTGTCACGGGCACTACACCACGGCCCCGAAGGCCCTCGAGGCCTGGCGCAAGCAGCAGATCGACGACCTCGGGAAGCCGGGCCACGCGCCGGCAAAGGGCACGCTCAGGATTTCCGACGACGAGATCCGCGAGAGCCTGGAAGGCGCGCAGCTCCAGCATCCAAAGCGAGCGCGGGACCGATCTCACGATCTTCTCGCCGCGCGCGATGGGGATGGGTCATCACATCGGCAACGAGACGACGAGCCGGCACTGGTCCGAGCACTGCAACGACCTGATCCATCGCGTCTGCACGCTCTACCCGGACAACTTCGTCGGCGTCTGCCAGCTGCCGCAGTCGCCCGGGCGTGCGTCCCGACAACTGCATCCCCGAGCTCGAGCGCTGCGTGAAAGCGTTCGGCTTCATCGGCTGCAACCTGAACCCCGATCCGGCCGGCGGGTACTGGACCGATCCGCCGCTCACCGACAAGTGGTGGTACCCGCTCTACGAGAAGATGGTGGAGCTCGACGTGCCCGCGATGATCCACGTGAGCGCCTCCTGCAATCCCAACTTCCACGGCACCGGGGCGCACTACATCAACGGCGACACGACCGCGTTCATGCAGCTCATCACGTCGGACCTCTTCAACGATTTCCCGACGCTGAAGTTCATCATCCCGCACGGCGGCGGCGCCGTGCCCTACCACTGGGGGCGCTATCGCGGCATCGCGCAGGACATGGGCCGTCCGCCGCTCAAGGAGCTGCTGCTCAACAACGTCTACTTCGACACCTGCGTCTATCACCGGCCCGGAATCGAGCTGCTGCTCAAGGTGATCCCGGCGGACAACATCCTGTTCGCCTCCGAGATGGTCGGGGCCGTGCGCGGCATCGACCCGGAGACGGGGCAGTACTACGACGACACGAAGCGCTACATCGACTCGATCGAGTGGCTGCCCGCGGCCGACCGCGAGAAGATCTACTACCGGAACGTCGCCAAAGTGTACGGGCGCTTCGCGGCGCGGGCCGCGCAGCGCTGACCATAGCGGACTCGAACGCGGGCTTCCGAGATGCCTTGCGCCGGGCGCTATCGGCTGGCGGAACGCCTGGCGGACGCAGCGGCCTGCGGCGACCGCCGTGTCGAGCCGATCGTCTCCACGCCCGACCAGTCGCCCGCCTCGACGAGGCGGTGCGCGGTGTCCTTCAGCTCGGCGGCGACCACCGCCGCGGCCGTGGACAGCCGCTCGGGCGCCAGCGAGTAGAGGTAGTTGCGCCGCGTCAGGCGCGCATCGGAGATCGAGAGCGTGCGCCACATCCTGCCGCGGTCGCGCTCGAGATACACGGCGGCCATCGGCTTGATGGTGGCGCCCATCCCGTTGTAGACGCAGTTCATCAGCAGCGACAGCGAATCGATCTCGGCGACGATGTGCGCCGAGAGGCCGCGCTGCTCGAATTCGGCGGCGATCCGGCGCCGCAGGCCGTGCGTGCCGGTGGGCAGGATGAGCGGCAGCGCGGCGGCCTCGGCCGTGGTGAGGCTGGTACGCCGCGGGGCGACGAGCGTGCTGTGCTTGGGCAGCATCACGAACAGCTCCTCGTCGAGCAGGCTCTCGACGGCGACATCGGGGGCGACGTCGGCCGCGAACAGCACCGCGAGATCGAGCTGGCCCATGCGCATCATCTGCCCGAGGTGGCCGCTCATCCCCTCCACCACGTTGAGCAGGATGCTCGGATAGCGCTCGCGGATGGCGCGCACCAGCGGCAGGCCGAGGGCCGAGACGGTCGTCGCGGGCAGGCCGACCGAGACCATGCCGTGGACCGCCCGGGAGTCCTGGCGCGCGATCGACAGCGCCTGGTCGAGCTGGCGCAGCATGAACCGGGCGTGGTGGTAGAGCGCCAGCCCGTTGTCGGTGGGCGCGACGCCCTTGGAGGAGCGGTTCAGCAGCGGCTTGCCGACCTCGCTCTCGAGCTTGGAGAGCTGCTGGCTGAGCGCGGGCTGCGCGATGAAGAGCTGCCGCGACGCCGCGGAAAGACTTCCGCTTTCGACGATTTGCGTGAAGTAGCGAAGCTGTCGCAGGTCCATCGGTCCCCTCCTCCCCCGGTTGCCTCGGGACTATATCCAAAACTTATACCCCATGTCGTAAAACAGTATTTCTCGCGGACCGGTCGCGTTCCTAGACTGCCACCGCGCGTCGTGCGCGTCGGCAACGGGAGCTCGAGCACACCCATGGCCAAGAAGAAGCCGGTTCGCCGCAAGTCGGCATTCGTCGAGAAGATGGCGCGCATCCCGTGGCAGGAATTTCCGGGCCACTTCGGCGGCGCACTATCGAAAGCCCTGGTGGGCCCCGGCAACGCCGGGTCGAGCCGCATCGACTTCCGCATCTCGCGCTATGCACCCAACGCTTACGTGGCCGAGCACGTCCACAAGGTGCAGGAGCAGATCTACTACGTGCTGGAGGGCGAGGGCCTCCTCACCCTGAACCGCGCCGAGCACCTGATGCGGCCGCACGACTACGTCTACGTGCCGCCCGGCGTGCGCCACAGCTTCACCAATACCGGATTGTCCGGGCTCGTCTTCCTCGTGGTGACGACCCCGGCCAACGACGAAGAGCCCGCGTGACGGACCCAACGGAGGAGACCCGCAATGACCAGCGACAAACGTAGAACCGTCCTGAAAGCCGGCGCCGCGGGGGCCCTTGCCCTCGGCTTCCCGGCGATCGTGCGCAGCCAGGCGGACAAGATCAAGATCGGTCATCTCACGCCTCTGACCGGATTCCTGGGTGCGCTCGGCCAATACTCCGTCCTCGGCATCAAGATGGCCGAGGAGGAAATCAATCAGTCCGGTGGCGTCATGGGGCGCCAGCTCGACGTGATGTCGGAGGACTCGGTCAATCCGGCCACGGCCGCGACCAAGGCGCAGCGCATGCTCGAGCGCGACGGCGCGACCGTGCTGATGGGCGAGATCAATTCGGCCTCCGCGCTGACCATCATGCAGGTGGCGGCGCGCAACAAGCGCCTGTTCATGCAGGTCGGCGCGCGGTCCGACGTGCTGCGCGGCAAGAACTGCAACCGGTACACGTTCCACGTCGACATTCCCGTCACCGTGATGGTCAATGCGGTCGGCCTGTCCCTGCTGCGCGACAACAAGGTGAAGGGCAAGACCTTCTACATGCTGTCGGCCGACTACCTCTTCGGCCACGATCTCCTCAAGGCGGCGAAGGCCTTCATCGACGGCAACGGGGGCAAGGTGATCGGCGACGAGCTCGTCGCGACCGACGTGACCGACTTCAGCGCCTACATGCTCAAGATCCGGCGCGCCAAGCCTGACGTGGTCTGCTCCAACCTGGCCGGCAACCAGGTCACCAATCTGGTGAAGCAGTACGCCGAGTTCGGCCTCCCCTTTCCGATGGTGGGCTTCAACCTCAACACCGCGGATGCCTGGGCCGCCGGCGAAGGCAACCTGAGCGGAACCTGGCCCACGGTGTGGATGCACGACCTCGACACGCCCGGCTCGAAGGCGTTCACCGCGGCCTTCACCAAGAAGCACGGCAAGCCGCCCGAGAACCACGCGTGGATCGAGTACGTTTCGCTGAAGATGATGGCCCAGGCCATGAACGAGACCAAATCCACCGACACGGAAAAGCTGATCGCCTACTTCGAGAAGGAAACGCAGTTCGACATCCTGAAGGCGCGCAAGGGGTACTTCCGCTCCTGGGACCATCAGCTCATGCAGGAGGCCTACCCCTTCACGGTCAAGCCCAAAGGCAAGGCGAAGGACAAGTGGGATTTCCTCGTGCTGGGCGCGGCGGTCCCGGGGCCGAACCAGCCGCTGGAACTCCTCGCGCCACCGAAGTCACAGAACACCTGCGCCTTCTAAGCAGGCCGCGGGCGGCGGCGCCCACGGCGCCGCCGCCGTGCGCCGCATCCCCGGATTGACCATGGAGCTCCTGTTCCTGCTCGAACAGGTGGTGAACGGCCTCGTGCTCGGAGGCTACTACCTCCTGATCGCGCTCGGCCTGTCGCTGATCTTCAGCGTCGGCGGCGTGGTGAACCTCGCGCACGGCGCGTTCTACGCACTCGGCGCCTACGCGTCGCTCGAAATCGCCACGCACCTGGGCTTCGGCGCCAGCGTCGTCCTCTCCCCGATTGCCGTGGCCCTGCTCGGCATCCTGTTCGAGCGGTTCCTGCTGCGCCGCTTCTACGCGGCCGATCCGATCCTGAGCCTGCTGCTGACCTTCGGGCTCGCCATGGTGGCCGAGCAGGCCATCCGGATCGTGTGGGGCGCCGCGCCGCTGCCGGCGTCGATGCCCGAGGGCTTCAAGGGGCAGCTCATGCTGGGCGACTTCATGTTCTCTCGCTATCGCCTGCTGCTGCTCGCTGTAGTGGCCGTGGTGCTGGCCGGCATCTGGCTGCTGCTGCACCGGACGTCCTTCGGCCGCGTCGTGCGTGCCGGCATCCAGCGCCCCGACATGGTGGCGGCGCTGGGGATCCGCTTGCAACCCTACATGGCGGCGATCGTGATGCTGGGCGTGGGCATGGCCGCGCTGGGCGGCGCGCTGTTCGCGCCGATCACGGTGGTGCATCCGGCCATGGGGGCGGAGATCATCACCGTCGCGTTCGTCGTGGTCGTGATCGGCGGACTGGGCAGCTTCTGGGGAGTGGTGCTCGCCGCACTGCTGGTCGGCGTGGTCCGCGGCATCACCATCCACTTCGTCCCCGCGGCGGGCGAGGCGTCGATGTACGTGCTGATGTTCCTCGTGCTCCTGTTCCGGCCGCGCGGCCTGCTCGGCGAGCGCATCGAGAAGTTCGAATGACGCACGCCCGGCGATACGCGAACCCGAACGCGAAGTACGGGCCGCTCGTGATCGGGGCGATCGCGCTCGTCGCGTTACCGCCCGCCATGCACGTCGTCGGCCTGACGGTGAACACGGCCTCCGTCGTGGTCATCCTCGCCATCGCAACGATGGGCCTCAACCTGCTGGTGGGATTCACCGGGCTCACGTCCTTCGGTCACAGCGCCTGGTTCGGAGTCGGCGCCTATGCCGCGGCGCTCGTCCAGCGGCACGGGTTCCAGGACCAGATCGTGGTCCCGATCCTGATCTCGTCGGTCCTCGTCGCCGTGCTGTCCACCGTCGTGGGGATCCTCATCCTGCGCCGGCGCGGGGTGTACTTCTCGCTGCTGACGCTGGCGCTTGCGGCGCTCACCTACGCCGTCGCCTTTCGCTGGACCGAGGTCACCGGCGGCGAGGACGGACTCGGCGGCCTGCAGCGCGGCACCCTCGGGCCGATCGCGCTCGACAACGCGCTCGCCTACTACATCCTGGTCGCCGTGATCGGCCTCGGCGTGCTGTACGTCCTGCTGCGAGTGGTCCGCTCGCCGTTCGGGCACGTGCTCGTCGCGATCCGCGAGAACCAGCAGCGCGCCTCGTTCCAGGGTTACCCCGTCGAGCGGTACAAGCTCGCGGCGTTCGTCCTCTCGGCAGTGGTGACCGGCCTCGCCGGCGCACTGCTCGGCTTCCAGCACTACCTCGTTTCGGCCGAGGCGGTCTCCGTGCCCTTCTCCGGCGAGCTGCTGGCAATGGTGGTGATCGGCGGCATGCACCACATCCTGGGCCCGGCGCTGGGGGCCCTGTTCTACATCCTGTTCCGCGAGCTGTTCTCGATGTGGACGGCCAACTGGCTGCTCTGGTTCGGGCTGGTCTTCGTCGGCTTCGTGCTGTATTCGCCGGAAGGACTGGCGGGCATCTGGGCGAAGCTGCAGCGGCACTGGCGGCCGCCACCGGAAGAAGCCGCCGCAATGAGCGCGCGCAGGATTCGCGCCGGGCTGCCGCTGCCGGCGTTCCTGCATCCCGCCGCGCGGCAGGGCACGGTGCTGGAGGTCCGGGCCGTGCAGAAGCACTTCGGCGGCATCCGCGCGGTCACGAATGCGAGTCTCGTGATCAATGCCGGCGAGGTGCACGCGCTGATCGGTCCGAATGGCGCGGGCAAGACCACGATGTTCAACCTCGTGTCGGGCATGTTTGCCCCGGACGCGGGCACGGTGCGCCTGCACGGCAAGGAGATCCAGCGCCTGCCGTCGTACCGCATCTGCTCGCAGGGACTGGCGCGCTCGTTCCAGATCACCAACCTGTTCAAGGGTCTGTCGATCTACGAGAACCTGCGCCTGTCCCTGCAGGCGCGGCACTCTGGGCGGTTCAATGCCTGGCGCGACGTCGAGAACTATCCCGAGATCCATGCGCAGACCGCGGAGCTGATACGGTTCCTCGGCCTCGAGGGCATCGAGGAGATCCAGGGCGGCGAGCTCTCGTACGGCGGGCAGCGGCTCCTCGACCTCGGCATCGCGCTGGCGTCCAGGCCCGAGGTGCTGCTTCTCGACGAGCCGCTCGCGGGCCTGGCGGCGGCCGAGCGCGAGCGCGTGTCGAATCTGGTGAAGAGCGTGGCCGCCAGCATCCCGGTGCTGATCGTGGAGCACGACATCGATCGCGTGCTCGGCTTCTCCCAGCGGGTTACCGTGATGAACCAGGGCGAAGTGCTGATGAGCGGCACGCCCGGCGAGGTGCGGGCCGACCGGCGTGTGCAGGAGGTGTACACGGGCACGGGGACGCCGCCCACCCGAGGGCGCGCCGAGGGCGGCGCCGGCGGCCGGGTTGCCCGCGATGTGAGCGAGCGCACGCCGCTGCTGCGCTTCGAGCGCGTGAACGCCTTCTACGGCAAGAGCCACATCCTCAACGACGCGACCCTCGACGTGCGCGAGGGCGAGATCGTTGCGCTGCTTGGCCGCAATGGCGCGGGCAAGTCCACGCTGCTGAAGACCCTGGCCGGCCTCGTGCCCGCGGCCTCCGGGACCATCGAGTACGCGGGGCGCAAAATCGCCGGCCTGCCGGCGCCGGACATCGCGCGCCTCGGAATCGGCTACGTGCCGCAGGGCCGGGGCCTGTTCGCGGGCATGACGGTGGCGGACAATCTCGCGCTGGGCCGCCTGGCGCGGGCCACCGATGGCCGCGACGGCGTCGTCTGGAGCGAAGCGAAGATCCTCGAGTACTTCCCGCGCCTGAAGGAGCGCATGAACGTGGCCGCGGACTACCTGTCGGGCGGCGAGCAGCAGATGGTGGCCGTGGCGCGCGCGCTGTCGGGCAACGTGAAGCTGCTGCTGCTGGACGAACCGTTCGAGGGCCTCGCGCCCACCATCGTGCAGGAGCTGTTCACCGTGTTCGACCAACTGCGCGGCCAGGCTTCTATCGTGATCGTGGAGCACAACCTGGACTTGGTGCTCGCGCTCGCCGATCGGGTGTTCGCGCTCGAACGGGGTGCGGTCTTTCACCAGGGACCCGCCGGGCCCCTGCTGACCAACCTGGACTATCGCAAGCAGATCCTATGGCTTTGAGCACTGGAGACAAGGAGTACGCCCCATGAATGAGCGCATTGCCACGCAAGGGCTGCTGGTGGATGGTGAATGGGTTGCCGGCAAAGGCGCCGCGTTCGCTGTCATCGACAAGTACCGCCTGGAGCCCGGCGCCCATGTGGGCACCGCCGACCCGGAGCAGGTCGCGCACGCCGTGGCCTGCGCGCACGCCGCGTTTCGCCGCGGGGCGCCTGCTCCCTTCGACCGCGGCGCCATCCTGGACCGCGCCGCCGCGCTGCTGGAGCCGCGGCTCGACGAATTCGTGCGCACGATGCAGATGGAAGCCGGATTCACGGCATCCGATGCGACAGGCGAGGTGCGCCGCTGCGTCCAGACGCTGAAGCTCTCGGCCGAAGAGGCACGGCGCCTCGCCGGCGAAGTGGTGCCGCTCGCCGGCGCGCCGCAGCAGGCCGGCCGGATCGGCTTCACCCTGCGCGTGCCGCTCGGCGTGGTGGTTGCCATCACCCCGTTCAATTCGCCGCTGAATACGGTCGCACACAAGGTCGCGCCGGCGTTCGCCGCCGGCAACGCCGTGATCCTCAAGCCGTCGTCGAGTACCCCCCTCACTGCCTGCAAGTTGGCCGAAGTGCTGCTCGAGGCCGGTGTGCCGCGCGGGTTCCTGTCGGTGCTGCCCGGCGGCGCGCAGGTCGCGGACCGGCTGATCGCGGACGAGCGCGTCCGCTTTTTCGCCTTCACCGGCAGCACCGAGGTGGGCCGCAGCATCCAGCAGCGGGCCGGATTGCGGCGCACGCAGATGGAGCTCGGCTCCATTGCCTGCACGATCCTCTGCGACGACGCAAGACTCGATGTCGCGCTGCCCAAGGTCGTCAACGCCGGGTACCGCAAGGCGGGACAGGTCTGCACCTCGGTGCAGCTGCTGCTCGTGCACCGGTCGATCGTCGAGGACGTCCAGTCGCGCCTGGCGAAGCTGGTGCAGGCGCTCCCTTACGGCGATCCCGGCAACCCCGACACCGTGGTCGGCCCGCTGATCAGCGAGCAGGAAGCAATCCGCGTCGAGAGTTGGGTCGAGGAGGCGGTGGCGAAGGGCGCCAGGCGTCTCGCCGGCGGCGCGCGCAGGGGCGCCGTGGTGCCGCCGGTGCTGCTCGCCTCGATCGACGCCTCGATGCAGGTCGGCTGCCGCGAGGTGTTCGGGCCGATCGTGTGCATCGTGCCCTTCGAGTCGCTGGACGAGGCCATCGCGCGCGTCAACGCCACGCCCTACGGGCTGGCGACCGGAATATTCACCAATCGCCTCGACGACGCGTTCGCGGCCGCACGACGCCTCGAGGTGGGCGGGGTGCACGTCAACGAGACCTCGAGCTCGCGCGTGGACCTGATGCCCTACGGCGGCTCGAAGGACAGCGGGTTCGGACGCGAAGGTCCGCGTTATGCTGTGCACGAGATGACCGAAGAACGCATCGTCACTTTTTCATTGAGCTAGGGAAGCTTTGATTCATTCGCTGCATGGCTCAAAGCTTCCTCTGAAACAGGGGATCAAAAGGGGAGGTATCCCCTTTTTTTCAAACATTCCTTAGCAGGAGCGCGAGCATGGCGAAGATGAAAGGTGGCGAACTGATCGCCGAATACCTGGTGAAGCAGAAGGTGCCGTACGTGATCGGCCTCTGCGGCCACGGCAACGTGGGGATGCTCGATCCCCTGTACGAGGCGCGCGACAAGGTGAAGCTGATCTCGCCGCGCCACGAACAGTGTGCCGGGCACATGGCCGACGGCTATTTCCGCGTCAAGCACCAGCCGGTGGCCACGCTGACTTCGACCGGCCCCGGCTCGGCCAACCTGGTGATGTCGCTCGTCACCGCGCTGTCGGACTCGTCGGCCTTCCTCGCCATCACCTCCAACGTGCCCACGTCGCAGGCGAACCGCGCGCCGTTCCAGGAAATCTACAAGCACAACCAGGCCGATTTCCCCTCGGTCCTGCGCCCGGTGGTGAAGCGCGCCTTCCAGCCCTCGCGCGTGGATATGCTGCCCCTCGCGCTGCGCCAGGCGTTCGACACGATGGTCACGGGCCGGCCCGGCCCAGTTAACCTGGACGTGCCCTACAACGTGTACCAGGAAGAGGACGACGTGGAAGTCCCGCCCGCGTCGCACGTCCTCGGCTCGCACCGGCCCGGCGCGTCGGAGGCGGATGTCGCCGCAGCGGTCGACCTGCTCGCGAACGCGAAGAAGCCCGTGCTGTTCATCGGCCAGGGCGCGACGCTCGCCGAGGCGGGCCCGGAAATCGCCGCAGTGCAAAAGCGGCTGGGAATCCCGGTCATCACCTCGCCGAACGGCATGGGCTGCATCCCGGCCGACGACCCGCTCACGCTCGGATTCATCGGGCGCAACGGCGCCTATCCCGCCAACCAGGCCGGGCGCCACGCCGATCTCGTCATCACCCTCGGCACGCGCTTCGACGACCGCTCGTCGTCCAGCTGGTACCCGGGCTATTCCTGGAACTTCCCGAAGACCAGGCTCGTGCACGTGGACATCGACCCGCAGGAGCTGGGCCGCAATTACCCGCCGACGCTGGGCATCATCGCCGACGCGAAGGTGTTCGCGGCGCAATTGCTGGCTGCGGTCGCAACGCGCCGCGGCCTCGACGCGCAGCGGTACGCCGAGTGGCGGGCGCAGGTCGCCGGGTGGTCCGCGGAGTGGGAAAAATTCGTGCGTCCGCACTTCACCGACGTGACCACGCCGTTGCGGCCGGAGTACGTGGTGGACGCGCTGCAGCACGTGCTGCCCGAGGACGCCATCCTCACGCTCGACTCCGGCGTGCACCACAACTGGTTCATGCAGTTCTGGAAGCCGCGCCGCCCGCAGAGCATGCTGAACAGCTGGGGCTTCTCGTCGATGGGCTTCGGCGTGTGCAGCGTGCTGGGCGCGCAGCTCGCGGCGCCGGACCGGCCCTGCATTTCGGTCTGCGGCGACGGCGGCTTCACCATGACGCCCTACGTCGTCATGACCGCGGTCGAGTACGACCTGCCCTGCATCTGGGTGGTCTGGAACAACTTCGCCTGGGCGGCGATCCGCGACATCCAGATGGGCATGTTCGGGGGCCGCGAACACGGCACGGCGTTCTACCGCGGCCAGGATCGCAAGAAGCCCTACAACCCGGATTTCGCCGCGTGGGCGCGCGCCTGCGGCGCGGACGGCGTGACGGTGACGAAGAGCGAGGACCTGCGCGGCGCGCTCGAGCAGGCGATCCGGAACAAGCGCCCCTGCGTGCTCGACGTGCACGTGGATGCGGAAGTGCGCCCGCCTTCCACCGGCACCTGGCAGCTGCCGCCGACTCCGTTCAAGGAACCGCTGTTCGGCAAGCCGTGGGTCGCGTGAGAGGCCGTCGTATAGCCTAACGGCGGGTTGATCTCAACAAGACCTTCGGCACGCGCATTGGCGTCAGTCCTTGAACGCCTCGACCTGGATGAGCAGTCTCACGTCGTCGCCGATGGCGGGAATGAAGGCCTTCATCCCGAACTCGGAGCGCTTGATCTGGCCCACCAGGTTGCCGCCGCACTGTTCCTTCTTGTTGCGCGGATGCTGGCCGCAGGCGAAGCGGGTGAACGTGAGGGTCACCGGCCAAGTCACGCCCAGGATGGTGAGCTCGCCGTCGACCGCGGCGGGCTGGCTGCCGTCGAAGCGCATGCGCGTGCTCCGGAACGTCATGGTCGGAAACCGCTCGACGTCGAAGAAATCCTTGTCCTTGACCACCTTCTCCATGAACGCGTGGCCGGACAGGAAGGACGCGGTCTCGATCGTCACCTCAACGCTGCCGGTCTTTGCGTCGGTATCCAGCACGGCCTTTCCGGCCGACTTGATGAACATGCCGATGTGGTTCGAAAAGCCGTTGTGCAGGATCTCGAAGCGCGGCACCGTGTGGTCCGGGTCGAGCGTGTAGGACACGGGCGCGGCGGCGGCACTGAACGCGAAGGAACAGAGAACAACGGCGGCAAGGCGTTTCATCGACTCTCCTCCTTGGTGGTTGGACGTCATTTCTTGAGATAAATCCTGAACCGGACGGCGACCTCGTTGGCCACCACTGAGGTGTCGGCCCACGCACCCTCGCCGATCCGGAACTCGATGCGCTTGAGGGGCACCGTACCTTCGAGCAGCGTGCCGCCCGGGTCGGCCTTCGCGGTGAAGGTCGCCACGACGTCGCGCGTCACGCCCTTCAGCGTGAACTTGCCCGGCGCTTCGAACCGCCCGCCGGACACCGCCTTCGCGCCGGCGGCGACGAAGGTCGCTTTCGGAAACTGGCGAGCGTCGAACCAGGAGGCGCCCTGCATGTCGCGGTTCCACTCGGCCTCGCCGATGTCGATGCTCGTCACGTCGACCTCGATGTTCGCCCGCGTCGCCTCCGGTCGGGCGGGGTCGAAGCTCACCTCCGCGGTGAAGCGACGGAACCTGCCTTCGCCGGGAACGTTCTCCTGCCTGAACCCGAAAGCGATCTGGCTCTTCGCGGGATCGAACGTTTGCGCATGCGTGCCGTCGCACGCGAGCACCAGCACCGCGGCCGCCGTCGCAATCGCAACTCTCATTTCCAGTCTCCGGACAACATGCGCCCCAGTACACCGCGATTGTCTGCGATCCGCTTGCCGCTGGCCGCTGGCCGCTTGCCACGTGCATCGACACGAGCGCGAAGCTCAAGTCGCGCGTGTAAGCAACGGTTCAACCCCCGGCCTGGTTGTCCAAGTCAACCTCCCGCTGCTCGCGCGAGGAGCGCAGGATCGCCAGGCACACCTCCAACGTCGCCATCCCCCACTCCCCGCCATGGGGCGGCGGGGCGCCATTCACCACCGCCTCGTAGAGCTCGTCGATGACGCCCGAGCGCGGGACGGCGGGCGGCGGCAGCGGATCGAGGCGCTGCTCGTTGTCGCCATGGATCATCACGCCGTGCGGAAGCGGGCACAGGTCGGCGCGCTCGCACGAGACGATGACCACGCCGAAGTGCTCGTGCACTCTCCCGTCGGACGGCGGGGCCTGATCGGGACTCCCGTAGTTGCGGGCGTTCTTGAGCTGCGCTTCGTCCGGCGACGTGGCGAGCAGCTTCCGCGCCGCGCCGTACCGGGCGGGGTCCTTCGCCTGCCCGCCCTCGCCCACCCAACCGACGAACGCGTCCGAATCGAAGTGCGCGTAGCCGCTGTACACGAGCGAAGCGAATGCGCCGTCCTCGAAGGTGAGCAGGGCCGCATACGCGCCTTCGGTGGGCCGCGCCTCGTCCCACCGCCCGGTGAGGGCACGCACGCGGCTGACGCGCCCCCCGGCCAACCGCCGCACCACGTCGACTTGGTGAGCGGCCTGATTGAACACCGCGCCGCCGCCGCGGGCGGTGTCGAGCTCCTCGGGGCGGCGCGGGCGATAGAGGTAATCGGTGAAGTTGAACGCGGTGATCATCCGCACTCGCCCGACCACGCCGCTGTCGATGATCTCGCGCGCACGCCGGATCGGAGCGTCGAACCCGTGACTCGGTCCGACCACGAGCCGCACGCCCGCGCTGCCGGCGGCGGCGATCATCGCGCGGCAGTCCTCCAGCGTGAGCGCCATGGGCTTTTCGACCAGCACGTGCTTGCCGCGCGCCGCCGCGACGCGAGCGTGATCGGCGTGAAGCGGGTGAGGCGTCGCCACGTAGACGACGTCGACCGACGGGTCGGCGCAGAGTGCTTCGACCGAGTCGAAGGTCTTTCCGCCGAACTCGCGCTCGAACCGGCGCCGCGCCTCCGCGCGCGGATCGGCGGCGGCGACCAGTTCGACGCGGGCGTCGGCCGAGAATGTCGGGACCATCAGCGAGAAGGCACGGCCGAGGCCGGCCACGCCGAGTTTGAGCCGCGCAGGGGTCGCCATGGAGAACGCCGTGCTTGTGTGGTCGCGACACGCAGGCTACGATACTTAGGTTTCTAAGTCTAATGCGGGTACTTCATGCTAACCACGGAGCAGAACGAGCTGTTGTGCCGCGTCGAAGGTGCTGCGGCGATGGGGCAGCTCATGCGGCGCCACTGGCTTCCCGCGTGCCTGTCCGAGGAAGTCGCCGAGCGCGACGGCACGCCGGTGCGCGCGCGCCTGCTCGGCGAAGACCTGGTGGTCTTCCGTGACACCGAAGGCCGCCTCGGCGTGCTCGGCGAGCATTGTCTGCACCGACGCGCGTCGCTCGCGTTCGGGCGGAACGAGGAATGCGGGCTGAGGTGTCTCTATCACGGCTGGAAGTTCGACGTCGACGGCAACGTCGTCGACATGCCTTCCGAAGTCCCGGGCACCGCCGCGCGGCTTGGCAAGAAGGCGAAGGCCTACCCCGTGCGCGAAGGCGGCGGGTTCGTGTGGATATGGATGGGGCCGTCCGGCGCGCTGCGCGAATGGGACCCGCCCGCGTGGTGGCCTCACCGCGAGACGCGGATCGCGATCGTCAAGATGCACGTCGCCTGCAACTGGGCGCAGGTGCTGGAGGGCTCGATCGACTCCGCGCACAGCTCCAGCCTGCACTCCACGAACATGCCGGCGGCCGAGGTGGAAGGCTCGACCGCCACCCACTCGGCCTGGCTGCGCCCCTCGAACGACAAGGCGCCCAAGCTGCAGTTCCAGGCGACGAGCTACGGGTTCCGCTACGCGGCGATCCGCAAGCCGATCCGCAACCCCGAGACCGACCAGTACGTCCGCACCACGCTCTTCGTCGCGCCGTTTACCGTGCTGATCCCGCCCAACGATCGGTACAACCTCGCCCAGATGCTGGTGCCGCTCGACGACGTGAACACGATGTTCTACTGGGTCGCCTGGCACCCCGATCCGGGAAAGGGCATTTCGCCGGACGCGTGGCGCGCGTTCTGCTGCGCACGGCCGGGGATCGATCTCGACGAGAACTGGCGCAAGAAGCGCAATCTCGGGAACCGCTTTCTCCAGGACCGCGCGGCGATGCGGCGCGGCGACTGGACCGGGATCGAGGGCATCCCCGCGCAGGACATGGCAATGTGGGAGTCGATGGGACCGATCACCGATCGAGCCGAGGAGGTCGCCGGGGCGAGCGATCTCGCCGTGGTCCACTTCCGCCGCATGATGGTCGCCGCGGCGGAGACGTTCCGGGAGGGCGGGCCGGCCATCGGCACGACCGAGCCGCGCGTGCCGCACGTCGAGCTCGCGTCCTTCGAAGGAGTCGTCCCAAAGGCCACCGACTGGCGCACGCTGGGGACGGAGAAAGCGGCACCGGTCGCGACGCACTAGGCGACCCGCTCCGGAGGGTCCCTTGTCACGACGCAACCCGCCTGAGCGGGCGAAGCGCGCCTTCGAGCTGCCGCCTTCGCGGAGCTCCGGCTATCTCGTGCGCGATGCCCACCGCGCATTCCAGCGGGTCCTCGAGCGCCGCATCGCCCGGTTCGGCGTGACGCGCGGCTACTGGTACTTTCTGCGCGTGCTCTGGATCGAGGACGGCCTCACGCAGCGCGAGCTGAGCGCGCGCGTGGGCATGATGGAACCGACGACGGTGATCGCCCTGAAGGGCATGGAGAAGGCCGGCCTGGTGCGCCGCGAGCGCAGCCGCGAGGACGCCCGCCGGGCGCACGTGTGGCTCACGCCGCTCGGCCGACGACTCGAGCGGGAGCTGCTGCCGGTAGCGCGTCAGATCGTCCGGGAGGCGGAGAAAGGCGTCAGCCGGCGGGACGTGGCGGTGTTCCGGGCGGTCATCGCCCGCATGACCGGGAATCTGGATCGGCTCGAAAACTGACCGCTACTTGAGCCGGCGCACCGGCGCCGCGCGGCCCATCTTGCCGTCCCAGCGCTTGGCGAACGCCGCATCGATGTCGAACTGGTCGAGCACGCGGGCGACGATGTGATCCACGATGTCGTCGACCGTTGCGGGCTTATTGTAGAAGGCGGGCATCGGCGGAATGATCGTCACGCCCATGCGCGCGAGCTTCAGGAGATTCTCCAGGTGCACCTCGGAGAGCGGGGTCTCGCGCGGCACCAGCACCAGCCGGCGACGCTCCTTCAGCACCACGTCGGCCGCGCGGTGCACCAGGCTCTCGCCGTAGCCGTGCGCGATCGCGGCGGCCGTGCGCATCGAGCACGGCGCGATCACCATGCCCGCGGTGCGGAAGGAGCCGGAGGACAAGGTCGCAGCCATGTTGGCGCTCGCGTGCACCACCGACGCGCGCGCGCGCAGATCGGCAAGCGACGAGCCCGGTCTCGTGCTCGACCGTCTGCTGGCCCCACTTGGACATCACGAGGTGCGTCTCGACCTGCGCGGCGGCCAGCGCGTCGAGCAGGCGCACGCCGAAGATGGCGCCGGTCGCGCCGGTGATGCCGACGATGATGCGTTGCACGGACCCGCCCTCGTGATCGACCCCGTTCATGATAGCGCGCCGTGAGGCCGCACGACGAGTTCAGCCGCCCGCCGCATCGCGCGCGCGCAGCTTCGCCGCGATGTAGGCCCCGTGCGACACGTACAGGAGATCGGCGATCTTGCGCATCACGTGCTGCTCGTGGGCGCTCAGCTCGGCGTCCGCGTAGGCGACCTGCCACATCAGCTCGACGACCCGCTGGCGCTGCTCCTGCGAGAAATGCCGGTTGATGAGCGAGGTGAACTGGTAGTAGTCGGTCGCCGCGCGTGCTTCCGCCTCGGCGAGCCCGATCAGCGTCGCCGCCTCGTCGTCGCCCAGACCGAACTTTTGCCGCACCGCGCGCAGCATCGCCGCGCGCTCCGCCGCGTCGATCTCGCTGTCCAGCCGGGCCACCTCGACCAGCAGCGCGGCAGTGGCGAGCTGGATCGCGTGTTGCGCGTCGCTCGCGGAGGCGGACGCGCCCATGTGCGCTTCGAAGAATTCGCGGATCGCGTTCAGCATGCGGGGGTCGTCCTTCCGGCCCAGAAACTAGCGCATTTCAGCCGACCGCGGCCAGGACGAGGCACAATCGCGTCTGGTCCCACGCACTTCGAGCTCCGCATGACATCGCTCTCCTGCGCCGACGTCCTCGCCGGCCGCGCGCCCGACGACGCCCCCGCCACCCTGAAGGGCTGGGTCCGCACGCGCCGCGACTCCAAGGCGGGCATCTCGTTCGTGAACGTCTCCGACGGCTCCGGCTTTCATCCAGTCCAGGTGGTGGTCCCGAACACGCTGCCGAATTACGCCGACGAGATCCTGCGACTGACCACGGGCTGCGCCGTCGAGGCCACCGGGACGATCGTGCCCTCGCCCGCCAAGGGCCAGCCGTTCGAGATGCAGGCCACGGCGATCAGGGTGATCGGATGGGTGGACGATCCGGACACCTATCCGATCCAGCCCAAGCCGCACTCGTTCGAGTTCCTGCGCGAGGTCGCGCATTTGCGACCTCGCACGAACGTGATCGCCGCGGTGACGCGCGTGCGGCACACCCTCGCGCAGGCGATCCACCGTTTCTTCCACGAGCGCGGTTTCTTCTGGGTCAACACGCCGATCATCACCTCCGCGGACGCGGAAGGCGCCGGGGCGCTCTTCCGGGTGTCCACCCTCGATCTCGCCAACCTCCCGCGCACGCCCGACGGCAAGGTCGACTTCGCTCAGGACTTCTTCGGCCGCGAGACCTATCTCACCGTTTCCGGCCAGCTGAACGTCGAGAGCTACTGCCTCGCGCTCTCGAAGGTGTACACGTTCGGCCCGACCTTCCGCGCCGAGAACTCGAACACGAGCCGGCACCTCGCCGAGTTCTGGATGATCGAGCCCGAGATCGCGTTCGCGGACCTCGGGGCCGACGCCGACCTCGCCGAGGCGCTCCTGAAGCACGTTCTCACGGCGCTGCTCGCCGAGCGCCGGGACGACATGGCGTTCTTCGACGAGCGCATCGAGAAGGGCATCGTCGCGAAGCTCCAGGCCATCGTCGACTCGGAGTTCGTGCGCATGGACTACACCGAGGCGATCGGCATCCTGGAGCGCGCCAAGGCGAAGTTCGAGTTCCCGGTGCAATGGGGCATCGACCTGCAGTCGGAGCACGAGCGCTATCTCACCGAGCGGCACGTCGGAAAGCCGATGATCGTGGTCAACTACCCGAAGGCCATCAAGGCGTTCTACATGCGCCTGAACGACGACGACCGGACCGTCGCGGCCATGGACGTGCTGGCCCCGGGCATCGGCGAGATCATCGGCGGCAGCCAGCGCGAGGAGCGCCTCGACGTGCTCGATGCGCGCATGGCCGAGGTCGGGCTCGACCGCGAGCGCTACGGCTGGTACCGGGATCTGCGCCGTTACGGCACCGTCCCGCACGCCGGCTTCGGCCTCGGCTTCGAACGCACGGTGGCCTACGTGACCGGACTCTCGAACGTGCGCGACGCGATCCCGTTCCCGCGCACGCCGGGGCACGCCAAGTACTAGAAGGCGTGATCCGGCGGCGCCACTAGAGCAGCACGACCACTGGGGCTCCCCGCCGGACCCATCACGAAGACGTTGTAGCCCTCGTGGGCGACGCCGATCGCGAACGACAGCGCTTCGGCCGCGCGTTCCTGTCCCACGATGCGGGCGGGCCCGTCGAGCTCGGCGGTCGTCTCGAAGCCGAGCGTTGCGGGATCGCAGCGGCGCGCGAGCCGCTCGGTCGCGATGGGGCGGAGGCTGTCCCGAATCATGCGCCGCCCCCACCTTCGGTCACGGCGTCGACCGCGGCGGCCGGCGCGCGCAGCGACGGCGCGATCTCGTACAGGTCGGTGAGCAGCGGGCTCGAAAGCGGGTTCATCTTCCGTCACCCGTCGCGGGGGCTGCCCTCAGAACTGCTGCCCCTCCATCGCGGGCGCGCTCTCCTTCTCGGGCAGACGCGCGACGATGCAATCGGTCGTGAGGATGAGCCCCGCGATCGACGCCGCGTTCTGCAACGCGGCACGCGTGACCTTGCAGGGATCGAGCACGCCCATCTTGACGAGGTCGCCGTATTCGTCGGTCGCGGCGTTGTAGCCGAAGTCTCCGCTGCCCGCCAGCACGCGGTCGAGCACGACCGACGGTTCGAGCCCCGCGTTGACCACGAGCTGCCGCAGCGGCTCCTCGACGGCGCGCAGCACGATCCCGATTCCGCAGTCCTGATCATGGTTCGCGCCGCGCAGCCCCCCGAGCGCGGCGCGCGCGCGCAGGAGCGCCACGCCGCCGCCGGGCAGAATGCCCTCCTCGACCGCCGCGCGCGTGGCGTGCAGGGCGTCTTCGAAGCGCGCCTTGCGCTCCTTCATCTCGGTCTCGGTCGCGGCCCCGACCTTGACGACCGCCACGCCGCCGGCAAGCTTCGCCACGCGTTCCTGCAGCTTCTCGCGATCGTAGTCGCTCGTCGCGTCCTTGACTTCGGTCTTGAGCTGCGCGACGCGCGCCTGGATGCGCGCCGGATCGCCGGCGCCCCCGATGAGGGTGGTGTTGTCCTTGTCGATCTCCACCCGCTTGGCCCGGCCGAGCTGGTCGAGGCTCGCGCTCTCGAGCTTGAGGCCGAGCTCCTCGGCGATCACGGCGCCGCCCGTGAGGATGGCGATGTCCTCGAGCATGGCCTTGCGCCGGTCGCCGAATCCCGGCGCTTTCACCGCACAGCCCTTCAGCACGCCGCGCAGGCTGTTGACGACCAGGGTGGCGAGCGCCTCGCCCTCGATCTCCTCGGCGACGACGAGCAGCGGCTTGCCGGCCTGGACGACCTTCTCCAGCAGCGGCAGCAGGTCGGCGATCGCGGAGACCTTCTTGTCGTGGATGAGGATCAGCGCGTCCTCGAGGACCGCCCGTTGCTTCTCCGGCTGGTTGATGAAATAGGGCGACAGATAGCCGCGGTCGAACCGCATGCCCTCGACGACGTTCAGCTCGCTCGCGAGCCCGGATCCGTCCTCGACGGTGATGACGCCTTCCTTGCCCACCTTGTCCATGGCGTCGGCCAGCAGCTCCCCGATCGCCCGGTCGTTGTTCGCGGAGATGCTGGCGACGTTGGCGATCTCCGTCCGGCTCGCGCACGGCTTCGCGAGTCCCTTGAGCGCCTCCACCAGCGTCGCCACCGCCTGATCGATCCCGCGCTTGAGGTCCATCGGATTCATGCCGGCCGCGACGAATTTCATGCCCTCGCGCACCGTCGCGTGCGCGAGCAGCGTCGCGGTGGTGGTCCCGTCCCCGGCGACCTCCGAAGTCTTGGCCGCCACCTCGCGCACCATCTGGGCGCCGAGGTTCTCGAACGGATCGGGAAGCTCGATCTCCTTGGCGACCGCGACCCCCGAGTTGATCACCGTCGGCGCGCCATACGCCCGTTCCAGGATCACGGTACGCGCCTTGGGCCCGAGTGTGCCCCGGACGGCGTCCGCCAGCACCGTTGCGCCGCGCAGGATCTTCGCCCGCGCCTCGTCGTGGAAGAGGATCTGTTTCGCGCTCATTGCGGTTTCCGCTTTCGGGTTTCGTAGCCCCGATCGTCCCGAGCCGATACGCCTCCCATGTACCCAACTTACCCGCTGCACGGCGGGGCGACTTGATGCGTATCAAACGGCTCCGGTGGCGTGCGCGAGCCCGGCGCGCTCGAGAAAGCGGTCGATCTCGCCACCGAGACCCGGCGTCTCGACCTCGGCCAGCTCGTAGCGCGCCCGCACCACCGGCTTGTTGAGGCGCACCAGCGCGGCGAGATCGATCGGCGTACCCGAGACGACGACGTCGGCCGGCACCGCGTCGATCGAGCGCGCGAGCGCCCGCAGCTGCACCGGCGAGTAGCCCATGGCGGGCAGCACCGGGCCGAGGTGCGGATACTCGGCGTAGAGCGGCGCGATCTCCGCCGCCGCGAACGGCAGGGGATGCACGATCGTCGCGGCGCCGGCCACGATCGCGGCGACGTAACCGGCCCCGTAGGCCATGCCGCCGTGCGTCATCGTCGGCCCGTCCTCGACGACGAGCACGCGCTTGCCGCGCACGGCCTCCGGATCGTCGAGGCGGATCGGCGAGGCCGTCCGCACGATCGGCGCGTGCGGGTTGATGCGCCGCGCCGTGTCGGCGACGCGCTGGACGTCGGCGGCCGCGGCAGCGTCGGTCTTCGCGATGACGACGACGTCGGCCATGCGCAGGACCGTCTCGCCCGGGTGATGGTCGGTCTCGTGGCCGGGCCGCAGCGGATCGACCAGCACGATGTGCAGATCCGGGCGCACGAACGGGAAGTCGTTGTTGCCGCCGTCCCACACGATGACGTCGGCTTCGCCCTGCGCGGCGGCGACGATGCGCGCGTAATCCACGCCGGCATAGACGACGTTGCCCGCGGCGATGTGCGGCTCGTACTCCTCGCGCTCCTCGATCGTGCACCGGCCGTTGGCGAGGTCGGCGCGCTCCGCGAACCGCTGCACGGCCTGGCGCTCGAGGTCGCCGTAGGGCATCGGGTGGCGGATGACCGCGACCCGCAGGCCGCGATCGCGCAGCCGTCGGGAGATCCAGCGCGCGGTCTGCGATTTGCCGCAGCCGGTCCGCACCGCGGACACCGCGATCACCGGCACGCTCGCCCGGAGCATGGTCCGCTGCGGCCCGAGCATCACGAAATCGGCGCCCGCCGCGAGCGCGCGCGAGGCGAGATGCATCACGTGCGCATGCGGCACGTCGCTGTACGCGAACACCACCTGGTCCACGCCGAGGGTCCGGCACACGCCTTCCAGCTCGGCTTCCTGGACGACCGGAATGCCTTCCGGATAGCGCGCGCCGGCGAGCGCGGTCGGGTAGCGCCGCCCGGTGATTTCCGGGATCTGCGCGGCCGTGAATGCAACGACCTCGAAGCGCGGGTCGTCGCGGTAGACGACGTTGAAGTTGTGGAAGTCGCGTCCCGCCGCGCCCAGGATCACGACGCGCGTCACCTCTCGCTGCGCGCTCATGCCTGGTCCTGGTGCCCCGGACACCACGCTCTGCGTTCCGTGCTCATCGTGTCGCCCTCCTCGTTCGCTCACGCGAACCTAAACGCGTCGCCCTGGCGACGCTTGATCTCGGTCAACGACCGCAAGCGTACCGGGCGACGACCGACCCGCGCCGCCGATGGGAGTGGCGAAGGGGCGGAGCCGGGAGGCAGCGGCGCCTTTGACTCCCGTCAAGGGGCTTCCGTTGCCTAAGTCGATACTGGGCGCAGGAGGCGCCGGCGACGGGGCCGTCACCGATTCGCCAAGAGGAGGTTGGGCATGCGCGCTGCGGTCATCCGCAAGTCGCTGTCGACGTTGCACCCGACGCCGAACCTCGCCGACTACGAAGCCGAGCGCCGGCGGTTTTCGTGGGACGCCGTGCGCGCGGAGCTCGGAACTCTTCCGAGCGGGGGCGTCAACATCGCTTACGCGGCCGTCGACCGGCACCTCGGAACCGGGGTTGCGAATCGCACTGCCTTCTGCTTCCTCGGCCGCGGCGGCAAGCAGCGCGAGCTGAGCTACGCGGCGCTCGCGCGGCTCACGAGCCGGTTCGCGAACGTGCTGCGGGGTCTGGGCATCGGCAAGGGCGACCACCTCTTCGTGCTCGCCGGTCGTGTGCCGGAGCTCTATGTCGCCGCGCTCGGCGCGCTGAAGAACGGCACGGTCGTGACGCCGCTCTTCTCCGCGTTCGGGCCGGAGCCGATCAAGACGCGTCTCGCGATCGGCGCGGGCAAGGTACTCGTCACCACCGACGCACTGTACCGGCGCAAGGTGGCGGGCATCGTCGGCGATCTGCCGCAGCTGCGGCACATCCTGCTCATCGGCGAGGACGGCGCCCGGACGGAGGTCCCGGGCACGCGCGATCTCGCGACGCTGATGGCCCAGGCCTCCGAGGCCTTCGAGGTCGAGCGTACATTGCCCGACGACATGGCCCTGCTCCACTTCACGAGCGGGACGACCGGCACGCCCAAGGGCGCCGTCCACGTCCACGGGGCAATGGTGACTCATTACGCCACCGGACGCTACGCGCTCGACCTGCACCCCGACGACATTTTCTGGTGCACCGCCGATCCGGGCTGGGTCACCGGCACCTCCTACGGGATCATCGCGCCGCTGCTGCACGGCGTGACGAGCCTGGTCGACGAGGGCGACTTCGACGCGGAGCGCTGGTACCAGCTGCTGGAAACGCAGGCGGTCACGGTCTGGTACACGGCGCCGACCGCAATCCGCATGCTGATGAAGGCGGGCGCGGAGATCGCGCAGCGGCACAGTTTTCCCGCGCTGCGCTTCGTCGCGAGCGTTGGCGAGCCGTTGAACGCCGAGGCGGTCTGGTGGGGCGCGGAGGCGCTCGGGCTGCCGATCCACGACAACTGGTGGCAGACCGAAACGGGCGGAATCATGATCGCCAACACTCCGGCGATGGACATCAAGCCCGGCTCGATGGGCAAGCCGCTGCCCGGCGTGGACGCATTCATCGTGCGCAAGCGCGCGGACGGGACCTTCGAGGCGATCGGCGAGCCGAACGTGGAAGGCGAGCTGGCGCTGCGCGCGGGCTGGCCGTCGATGTTCCGCGGCTACCTCGGCCAGGAGGAGCGGTACCGCAAGTGCTTCGCCGGCGACTTCTACCTTACCGGCGATCTCGCTCGACGCGACGAGGACGGCTACTTCTGGTTCGTGGGGCGCGCCGACGACGTCATCAAGTCGGCAGGCCATCTCATCGGGCCGTTCGAGGTGGAGAGCGTGCTCATGGAGCATCCCGCGGTCGCCGAGGCCGGCGTCATCGGCAAGCCCGACCCGGTTGTGGGTGAGACGGTGAAGGCATTCGTGACGCTCAAGGCCGGCTTCGAGCAAACCGAGGACCTGCGACTCGAGCTGCTCGGCCACGCCCGCAAGCGGCTCGGCGCCGCGGTCGCGCCGAAGGAGATCGCGTTCGCGCCGACGCTGCCGCGCACCCGCAGCGGCAAGATCATGCGGCGACTGCTCAAGGCGCGCGAGCTCGGACTGCCCGAGGGCGACACTTCGACGCTGGAGGCCGGGTGATGAATGAGCCGACGAGCCTGAAGCCGGTCACCGTCCCGCGCGAGCTCGCGCTTGCGATGCTGCGGGACATGGTGCGCATCCGCCGCTTCGAGGAGCGCTGCGCGGACCTCTACGGGCAGCAGAAGATCCGCGGCTTCCTGCATCTCTACATCGGCGAGGAGGCGGTCGCGGTCGGCGCGATTCACGCCCT
Organism: uncultured beta proteobacterium; assembly: GCA_963747775.1. Taxonomy (GTDB): domain Bacteria; phylum Pseudomonadota; class Gammaproteobacteria; order Burkholderiales; family SG8-39; genus JAGVSZ01. Next base: position 128,731 of record CAVVGT010000003.1, on the reverse strand, counting down.
TGCGCCCGAGGACGCGATCGTCGGCACCTACCGCGAGCACGGGCACGCGCTCACCCGCGGCGTGACCGCGAATGCCGTCATGGCGGAGATGTACGGCAAGCGCGAGGGCTGCTCGCACGGCCGCGGCGGCTCGATGCACGTCTTCGACGCGGCGACCCGGCTCTACGGCGGCAACGCGATCGTCGGCGGCGGGCTGCCGCTCGCGATCGGCCTGGCACTGGCGGACAAGATGCAAGGGCGGCCGCGCGTGACCGCCGTCTTCTTCGGCGAAGGCGCGGTGGCCGAGGGTGCGTTTCACGAGTCGATGAACCTCGCGGCGCTGTGGAAACTGCCGGTCGCCTTCTTCTGCGAGAACAACCTGTACGCGATGGGCACCGCCCTCGCGCGGTCCGAATCCCAGACCGATCTCTGCGTCAAGGCCGCCGCGTTCGGGGTCCCGACGCTGAAGGTCGACGGCATGGACGTCGTCGCCGTCCACGAGGGCGCGCAGCAAGCCGTCGCGCACGTGCGTCGCGGCGACGGTCCGTTCTTCGTCGAGTTCCTGACCTACCGCTACCGCGCGCACTCGATGTTCGACCCGGATCTGTACCGCGACAAGGCGGAGGTCGAGGCGTGGCGGAAGCGCGGGCCGATCCACAATCTCTCCAATCGCCTGAAGGCCGAGGGCAAGCTCACCGAGGGCGAGTTCCTCGCGATCGACGCCGCGGCGACGCGGGAGGTGGAGGCGGCGGTGACCTTCGCCGAGGCGGGCACCTGGGAGCCGGTGGAGGATCTCGCCCGCCACGTGCACACGGAGACGGCGCGATGAAGACGACCTACCGCGAGGCGCTCCGGCAGGGCCTCCGCGACGCGCTCGCCGCCGACCCGCGCGTGTTCCTGATGGGCGAGGACGTCGGCAAGTACGGCGGCAGTTACGCCGTCTCGAAGGGCTTCCTCGAGGAGTTCGGCCCGGAGCGCATCCGGGATACGCCGCTCTCGGAGCTCGCCTTCGTCGGCGCGGGAATCGGCGCCGCGCTCGGCGGCCTGCGCCCGATCGTGGAGGTGATGACGGTCAACTTCAGCCTGCTTGCGCTCGACCCGATCGTGAACACCGCGGCGCTCTACCGGCACATGTCCGGCGGACAGTTCAGCGTGCCGCTGGTGATCCGCATGGCGACCGGCGCCGGCCGGCAGCTCGCCGCACAGCACTCGCACAGCCTCGAGAACTGGTACGCGCACGTGCCCGGGATCAAGGTGCTCGCCCCGGCGACCGTCGACGACGCCCGCGGCATGCTCAAGCCGGCGCTGGCGGATCCCGACCCGGTGGTGATCTTCGAGCACGCGCTGCTCTACAACTTCGAAGGCGAGCTCTCCGAGGCCTGGCGCGACGTCGACATCCGAACGGCGAAGGTTCTTCGTCCCGGGCGCGACGTGAGCCTCGTGGCCTACGGCGGCACCGTGTGGAAGGCGCTCGACGCGGCGAGTCAGCTCGCAGCGGAAGGCATCGAGGCCGAGGTGGTCGATCTCCGCGTGCTGCGTCCGCTCGACGACGCGACGATCATGGCCTCGGTGCGCAGGACCCGCCGCGCGGTCGTCGTCGACGAAGGCTGGCGGACCGGCAGCCTCGCCGCGGAGGTCGTGGCGCGCATCATGGAGCAGGCCTTCTACGACCTCGACGCGCCGGTCGCCCGGGTCTGCAGCGAGGAGGTGCCCATTCCGTACGCGAAGCACCTCGAGGACGCCGCGTTACCGCAGGCCCCCAAGATCGTCGCCGCGGTGAAGCAGCTGCTCGGCAAGGCGTGAGCGTCGCGCGATGATCGAGTTCAAGCTCCCCTCCCTCGGCGCCGAGATGGACGAGGGCACGCTGCTCGAGTGGAAGGTGAAGCCGGGCGACCGCGTGAAGAAGGGCGACGTGGTTGCGGTGGTCGACACCAGCAAGTCGGCGATCGACGTGGAGATCTGGGAGGAAGGCACGATCTACGAGCTCGTGCACGAGCCGAAGGAGACGCTGCCGGTGGGAACGGTCATCGCGCACCTGCTGGAGCCTGGCGAGACGGCCGAACACGCGGAGGCGGACAAACGCCGGAAGGCGGCAGAAGCCAAGGCGGCGGCTCCGCCCGCTGCCCCCTCCCCCGCGCCGACGCCCGGCGCTGCGCCGGCCCGTGCACCCGGAGCGGGCGACGCGCGGCAGCGCGCCTCGCCGGCCGCGCGTCAGCGCGCGCGCGAGCTCGGCGTCGATCTCGCGCCGGTGGCCGGCACGGGTCCGCGCGGCGCGATCACCATCGAGGACGTCGACAAGGCAACAGCCGCTGCGGCGCAGCCGCGGGACCGGGCCACGGAGATGCGCCGCGCGATCGCGGCCGCGATGGCCCGCTCCAAGCGCGAGATTCCTCACTACTACCTCGCCACCGAGATCCCGCTGGCCCGTGCGGCCCAATGGCTCGCGGCGCGGAACGTGAAACGGTCGGTGACCGAGCGCGTCCTGATGGCCGTGCCGCTGCTCAAGGCGGTGGCTCTCGCCCTGAAACGGTATCCCGAGCTGAACGGGTTCTTCCGCGACGGTGCGTTCGTTCCCGGGGCCGGCATCCACCCCGGGGTCGCGATCTCGCTGCGCCAGGGCGGGCTGATCGCGCCCGCGATCCGCGACGTGGACCGGAAGGGTCTCGACGAGCTGATGCGCGCGCTCTCCGATCTCGTCGGCCGAGCGCGCGCGCTCACGCTCCGCAGCTCGGAAATGAGCGACGCAACCGTGACGGTGACCAATCTCGGCGACCAAGGGGTCGACCTGGTGCACGGCGTGATCTATCCGCCGCAGGTCGCGCTGGTCGGCTTCGGCAAGGTCACCGACCGGCCGTGGGTCGAGGACGGCAAGGTCGTCGTGGCGCCGGTCGTCACCGCGAGCCTCGCTGCCGACCATCGCGCGAGCGACGGGCACCGCGGCGCGCTCTTTCTCATCGAGCTCGCGCGAGCGCTGCAGGAGCCCGAGAAGCTCGATGCAGATGCAGGCTGAACACAAGGAAGAACACAAAATGGACGAACAGACCCTGCGCAGCGCCGTGTTCGACGCCCTGCGTCACATCGCGCCCGAGATCAAGCTCGACGATCTGGAGCCCGGGACGCCGCTCCGCGATCAGGTCGACCTCGATTCGATGGATTGGCTCAACCTGCTGGACGGGCTGCACGCGAAGCTCGCCGTCGAGATCCCCGAGGCCGACTACGAAAAGCTCGTCACGCTGAACGACCTGCTCGCCTACCTGAAACGCAAGGTCGGCTGACGCGGACGACGTTGTAGAGGTGGAAGTCCCATCCGGCGGCGCCGTCGCGGCGGATCTACCGGGCCCGCCGAGTCTTGCGCTCGCCGCTGCGGATCAGCAGCACCGACATGCCGGCGGTCCGCACCACGCCGTCGGCCACGCTGCCGAGAAGGAGCTTGCTCAGCCCGCGGCGACCGTGCGTCCCGATCACGATGAGATCGGCATTCCAGCGCCGGGCGTCCTCGACGATCAGGCTGGGCACCCGCCTGACCAGGCTCCCGAAGGTGCGGATCTCGAGCAGCTTCGTCTCCGGCTCGATCCCGTCCTGCGCCGCGCGCGCCCGGGCGCTCTCGAGGATGAGCGCGCCCGCCTTGCGGACCGCCTTCCAGAAATCCGCCGGGGTGGCGGGGGTCTCGCCTTTCGCGGTCAGCTCATCGACGACGTGAACCAGCCGCAGGCGCGCGCGGTGTTCCTTGGCGAGCGCAATGCCCTCCTGCAGGGCCCGCTCCGAGGTCTCGCTGCCGTCTATCGCAACCAGGATGCGCTTGAACATGGCACGCTCGCTTCGACCGCGGGAAAGATGTCTCAGCCGAACAGCCCGCCGACGCGCGCGCCGGCGATGCGGTTGACGACGAAGAGGCTCAGAGCGCAAAGGACGATCAGGATCACGCCGAGCGCGGCCGCCTGGCTCTGCGACCCGGCGATGTAGAAGCTGAAGATCGCGTAGGGCATCATCTCGTAACCGCCGAGGGTGAGGAAGATCGTCGCCGAGGCTTCCTGGATCGAGGTGATGAACGAGAACAGCGCGCCGACGAAGATCCCCTTCCACACCAGCGGCACCGTGATGTCCCAGAACGTGCGCAGCTTCGTGGCGCCGACGTTCTCGGCCGCCTCCTCCATCGACTTGTGGACCAGCAGCAGCGACGAGTAGCTGCCGCGCACCGTGTAGGGCAGCCGGCGCACCGCGAGCACGAGCGGCAGGATGAGCCACATGCCGGTGAGCGGGACATCGACGAGCGGCAGCGGAAAATTGAAGGCGCGCACGTAGGCGATGCCGACCGCGGTCCCCGGGATGGCGAGCATCAGCGTGGTCAGCGCGTCCATCGCGCCGCGCCCGGGCGCGCGCGTCCGTCCCATGATCCACGCCATCGGGACCCCGATCGCGATGCACATGAACACGGCGATTCCGCAGAACAGCAGCGAGTTGATGATGAATTTCGGCGTCTGCACGCTCACCTGCTCGAAGAACTCGAGCGTGTAGTGAATCGGGAACGGCGTGAGCGACCAGCCGCGCCCGATGGCGGCGAGCAGCACGCCGACCTGCGGGACGAACGAGATGAACAGCAGGAGCGAGAGGAAGCCGACCGCGACCCAGCGCTTGACGGGACCCAGCCGGCGCCGCTCGACCTTCGAGTAGGCGAGCGAGCTGTAGTCCTTGATCGCCACGTACTGGCGCGCAGCGAGCACGAAGAAGATCGCGAGCAGCACGAGCAGCGCCGAGATCACGATGCCCATGCGGAAGATCCGCCGGTCCACGAATTGCACGATGTTCAGGTAGGCCTGCGGGGCGAGCAGCTCCTGCACCCCCACGACCAGCGGGGTGACGAAATCGGCGAAGGTCCAGATGAAAACCAGCAGCGCGCCGGAGATGTAGCCGGGCGTGGTGAGCGGCAGGGTCACGTCGCGGAACCTGCGCCAGCCGTTGGCGCCCATGCCTTGCGCGGCCTCTTCGAGGGACGGGTCGACCTTGGCGAGCGCGTCGAGGATGCTGAGCGTCATCAGCGGGAACAGGTGCACGGTCTCGACCAGCAGCACGCCGTGCACGCCGTACATGAAGTTGATCGGGTGCTCGAGCCCGAACCAGTCCAGGAGCAGCACGTTCACCGTGCCGGCGCGGCCGAAGATGAAGACGAAGCCGAGCACGCCCACGAGCGGCGGCAGGATCAGCGGCAGCATCGTGAGGTACGAGAACAGGTTCCGGCCGGGGAACTCGTAGCGGACCAGGAGGAACGCGACCGCGATCCCGACCACCGAAGTGGTGACCACCGCCGCCACGCCGAGGGCGAGCGACTTCCAGAGGGAGCGCAGGTAGAACGCATCGGTGAAGAACTCGTAGAAGTTCGTCAGCGTGAACCGGCCCGCCTCGTTGGTGAAGGCGTCGTAGAAGATCCGCGTGAGCGGGTAGAAGACGAAGACGATCAGGAACAGCCAGATCAGCGTGAACCCCAGCGCCGCGAGCGACGAGCGCGGGAGCTTCATGCGGCCTGAATCGCCAATGTGCTCGCAACCGTAAAGCTCAACGCCACGGGAGTGGCGGTGGGCAGCTGCTCGTGGTGCCACGGATCCTTGATGTCGGCCTTGAACGTGACGCCCTGCCCGAGGTCCACGTCGTAGCGCAACGTGTTGCCGAGATAGGCGGCAAACGCGATCGTCCCCTTAACGAGGTTGCGCTCACCGGCGACCTCGCCGAAGGCGACGTTCTCGGGCCGCACGCAGATCACGCACTTGTCCCCGACGCGCAGCTGCGCGTTCGGCAACGCCCCCAGCTCCCCGAGCACGCTCGCCACGGTCAGCCGGCCGCCCGCGGCGTCGACCGTGCGCACCGTGCCGTCGATCAGGTTGTTGATGCCGATGAAGTCGGCCACGAACCGATTGACCGGCCGCTCGTAGAGCTCGCGCGGCGCCCCGACCTGGAAGAGCTTCCCCTTGTTGAGCACCGCGATCCGGTCGGAAAGGGTGAGCGCCTCCTCCTGATCGTGCGTGACGTACACGGTGGTGATCCCGAGCTCCTTCTGCAGCTTCCGGATCTCCGCCCGCACCTGAATCCGGATCTTCGCGTCGAGATTGGAAAGCGGCTCGTCGAGCAACAGGATCTTGGGATTGAGGACCAGCGCCCGGGCGAGCGCCACCCGCTGCTGTTGCCCGCCCGAAAGCTGGCCCGGGTAGCGGTCGCCGAGCCCCGCGAGCTGCACCTTGTCCAGCGCGCCCTTCACCCGGTCCTCGATCTCGGCGTGCCCGATCTTGCGCAGCTTGAGCCCGTACGCGACGTTCTGGTACACGGTCATGTGGGGCCACAACGCGTAGTTCTGGAACACCATGCCGATGCCGCGCTCATGCGGCGGCATGTCGTTCACGCGGCGGTCGTCGAAGCGGACCTCGCCTTCGTCCGGCGCGTAGAAGCCGGCGATCAGCCGCAGCAGCGTGGTCTTGCCGCACCCCGAGGGACCGAGCAGCGTGAACAGCTCGCCCTCTCCGATGGAGAAGTTCGCCCGGCCCACCACCTCCTGGGACCCGAAGCGCTTGGTGAGGTCATGAACGGCGATGCGCATGGCCGCGCTCCGGAAGCCCCGCCAGGGGCTCAGTTCTTCTTCTTCAGCGCTTCGGCGATCGACTCGATGTCCTTGCGGAAGCGCGAGTTCACCGCCTCGTAGCGCTTCTGCGCGACGTCGTCGTCGTAGATGTTGGTCACGTCGACGTCGAAGTAGGAGCGCAGCCCCCCGGTGAACTCGACCGCCATCTCCGCCCGCGAGCCGGGGGCGCCCTGCACGCGGTACTTCGGCGTGATCGGGAACACGCCCCGCTCCATCGCCACCTGCTGGCCGCGCTCGGAGAGCACGAACTCGATGAAGGCACGGGCCGCTTTCGCGTTCTTCGCGCCCGCCAGGATCGCGATCGGCTCCGGCGTGATCCAGGCGGTCTTCGGGGCGACGAACTTGATGTCGAAGCCCGCCAGCCGGTCCTCGAACGCCATGTAGCTCGGCACCGCGAAGCCGGCGGCGAACTCGCCCTTCGCCACGACCGAGGGCACGTCGCGGCTGCGGGCGGTGAAGATTCCCGTGTTGCCGCCGAGACGCTGCAACCAGGCCCAGCCCTTGTCGTCCCCGTCGCGCTGCAGGATCACCTCGTAGGTGGCGTGGCTGCTCGACGAACGGGTCGGCGCACACTGGGCGACGTTGCCCTTGAGCTTCGGGTTGAGCAGGTCGTCCCAGTCCTTCGGCGCCTCCAGGCCGAGGCGCTGATACAGCCGCGGGTGATACACGAGGCCGTACGGCTCGAGCACCGTGCCGATCCAGAAGCCGTTCGGATCCTTGAGCGCGATCGGCTTGGGCTTGCCGATGCTCGTCGGGATCGCGTCCACGACCGCCTTGGGCAGATCGAGCTTGGCCAGCAGCTTCTGCTCGGCGAGCTTGTCGAAGAGCGCGCTCTCGCCGCCCCAGAAGATGTCGGCCTGGGGCCGGCCCTTCCACTCGACGATCTGACCGTAGGCGACCGGCGTCCCGGCCGCGAGCGCGCTCGCCTTGACCGTGACGTTCCAGCGCTCCTTCGCGTAGCTGACGAACGCGGCGAGCAACGGATCCGTGAGCGTCTTGGCGACCGGCGTGATGAGGACCAGCTCGTTCTCGATCTGCTGCGCCGCGACAGGCCCCGCCGCGATCACCAGCCCCGCCAGGGCAGCTGCAACCGTCTTCAGGCGTCGAACCATGGCATCTCCTCCTCGAAAGGACCGCGAATAGTAGCCGGCAATATCAATGTAGGGGCCGGCGCGGCGCCCGGTTTGACGCCGGTCAACAGCGGGCCGCGCAGGCGCCACACTATCTGCTTATGGCGCGCGTGGGAATCATCGGCGGCGGGGCATTCGGCACCGCGATGGCCTGCGTGCTCCGGCGGTCGGGAAACGAGACGATCGTCTGGGCGCGTGAGCCCGAGGTCGTCGCATGGATCAATGACGATGGAATCAATCCGCTGTTCCTGAGCGGCGTGCGGCTCGTGCCCGGGATTCTCGCCACCAGCGACCTCGCGACCGCGGCACGGGACCAGGCGTTCATCGTGATCGCGGTACCGGCACAGCACCTGCGCGGCGTGGCGGCGACGATGCGGCCGCTCATGCCTGCCGGGACCCCGGTCGTGACCTGCTCGAAAGGGATCGAGCGCGGCACCTGTGCGCTCATGCCCGAAGTGCTTGCCGAGACGCTTCCCGGCGCCGAGATCGCGGTGATGTCGGGGCCGTCGTTCGCGCGCGAGATCGCGCTCGATCTGCCGTGCGGGGTGACGCTCGCCTGCGCAGACGATCACACACGCGCACGCCTCGCGCGCGCGATCGCGAATCCCCGGTTCTGCGTGCATCCGTCGGACGATGTCATCGGCGCCGCCATCGGGGGGGTGATGAAGAACGTGATCGGCATCGCGAGCGGCATCGCGGCGGGCAAGCGGCTCGGCGAGAATGCGCGCGCCACGCTGATCACGCTCGGGCTCGCCGAGACGATCCGGCTCGGCCTCGCAAAGGGCGGAAAGGCCGAGACGTTCATGGGCCTCGCCGGCATCGGCGACCTGATGCTCACCGCGAACAGCCTGCAATCGCGCAACACCTCGCTCGGCGTCGCGCTCGGTGAAGGCAAACGCCTCGCCGACGTGCTCGCCGCGCGCAAGGAAGTGACCGAAGGCGCTTTCTCCATCGAGGGTGTGGCGGCGCTCGCCAGACGACTCGGCGTGGAGATGCCGATCACGTTCGCGCTCGACGAGGTGATCAACCACGGCGCCGACCTCGATGCGGCAATCGCGCGCCTCACGACGGCCCTCGGCTCGCCCGATCGGAGCGACTGACCCGGCGTACGCTGGCACCTCTACACGATGGACGGAATGGAGCTCTTCGAGCGACTGGCAGCCGCGCTGGCGATCGGGCTGCTCGTCGGCATCGAGCGCGGCTGGGCGGAGCGCGACGAGCGCGAGGGCGAGCGCGCCGCGGGCCTCAGGACATTCGCGCTGGCCGGGCTGCTCGGCGGGGTCTGGGGCGCGCTCGCCGCTGGCGACGGTGGCGCGGTTGCGCTTGCCGTCGCCTTCCTGGTCTTCTCGGCCGTCGTGGCCGTCTTCCGGTATCGCGAGCTGGTGCGCGAGCAGAGCTACGGGGCGACGACCGTCGTGGCCGCGATGCTCGTGTTCGCGCTCGGCGCGCTCGCGGTCCTCGGCGACATGGTGGTCGCCGGCGCTGCGGGGGTGGCGACGGCCGGGCTCCTCGCCCTCAAGGGCGCGCTGCACGATTGGGTGAAACGCCTCACCTGGGCGGAGCTCCGGGCGGGTCTCGCGCTCCTGGCGATGACGATCATCCTGCTGCCGATCCTCCCGAACCGACCCCTGGGTCCCTGGGACGCGCTGAACCCCCACGACCTCTGGGTGATGACGATCGCAATCGCCGTGGTTTCCTTCGGGGGCTATGTCGCGGTCAAGGTCGCCGGCGAGCGCCGCGGGCTCCTGCTCTCGGCGGTAGCGGGCAGCCTCGTATCGTCCACCGCCGTGACGCTGGACATGGCGCGACTCGCCCGGAAGCATCCGGAGCGCGAAGCGTTCTTCTCGGGGGCGGTCGCGCTTGCCGGTGCGACGATGATGGCGCGCGTGCTCGTCGTCGCGGGCTTCTTCAACGTCGAGCTTCTGCGGTGGCTGGCGCCCGCGCTCGTCAGCGCCGGGCTCGCCTCGCTCGCGGCCACCGGTTTCATCCTGCGGCACACGCGCCGGTCACAGGAGGAGAACGCAGGAAAGGGCAGGCCGCTCGAGCTGACGAACCCGTTCGAGCTCGCGACCGTCCTGAAGTTCGGGGCCCTTCTGGCCGTCGTGATGCTGTTCGCGGAGGGGCTGACCCGCTTCTACGGCGCCGGGGGCGCCTACGCGCTCGGGGCGGCTTCCGGGATTGCCGACGTCGATGCGTTCACGCTGTCGATGACCCGGCTCGCCCGCACGACGCTCGGGCCCGAGACGGCAGCGCAGGCGATCCTGGTCGCGGTCGCCGTGAACTCGGTCGCGAAGGGCGTTCTGGCGTGGATCACGGGCGGCGCCGGCATGGGCCGACGCGTGCTGCTCGTCGCCGCGCTCGCCATCGCGGCGGGCTTCGTCGGGCTGCAACTGGCGAGTCTGTGGGACCCCGGCGCGTTCCTCACCCGCATTGCTCGGTGACGTTTGGCGGAGAGGGAGGAATTCGCCGACGTACCGAGCTTCGCAAGCTAAGCAAACCGTCCGAGAAACGTGAGGAAGCCCACCGACACTTCACCGAGCGGTCGCTCGCTCCGAGGCTTGCGCATAAGCGGAATAGAACAGGTCCAGGATCCGCATCGCTTCGGCAAGCAGTGCGCCGTCGCTCCGGGCTTTCTCCTTGATTCCCGTCAGCACGGTCTCCAATCCCTTGGCATCCGCGACCGGAATACCGCCCACGTCCAGAAAGTGCACCGCGGTGCCGATCTTCACCAGCGCCGGATCGTTCTCGAGGCCGAAGCTTGCGAGCAGGACTTCAAATGTCACACGGTTACCCGCATGCGTGAACTCCGCGCCGTCGAAATCGAAGCCTATGGCCTTCCTCGGACGATCGCGCGGACGATCGATCCATACGAACCGCGCATCCCGATCGACGAATCGCTTGATGAGCCAAGCGCTGGCGAGGCGATCCACCCAAGGATCCTTCCGGGTTGCCCATACCTGCTTTTGGTACCTTGCGCTGTTGACCGATCGCACCCGCCCCTTGGAAGAGCGGGGCTCTCCGAACGCATGCCCTTGCTGAAGGTCTCGCTTTAGCGCGGAGAGCGCGTCCGCAGCCTGGCGTTTGGCCTGGCCTGGAAAAAAATCGATCTGCACCAGCCTATCGAACGAGCGCTGCAGCCGGTGGACCGTCGTTTGCGCCTTGCGCGGACCGAGGCGCTGCAATGCAAGCTGCGCTTCCCTGATTGTCTTGACTAGCGTGCCGTAATCTTCGCTCCGATCGAATAGCTTGCGGAGCTGCGCGAGATGTTCGTCCTTGCCGAGACGCAGCTCGGCCGTCATGGCGAAGCCGCCGACGGACTTAACCGCCCCTTCCATCTGCGCTAGAACCGCGGCGCGCGTCGAACCCGCGGGCAGGACGTACACACCGTCCCGAAGCACCGCGCAGCCGCTTTCCTTCAACGCCCGCCAAACGCGCATCCGGATCGTCGAATTGCGCGCCGGGAGACTGAGAATCAACGCATCCAGCACTGTCATGGTTGTTATCATTATCACAATAATGTGATAGATACAACAAAAACATGTTGACATCCCGGGACTGACGAAGTAGCCTGCCGACCCATGTAGGGCCTGGCCGACAACAACGGCGGCCGCGCCCTAGCCGGGTTTTTTCGCAGACACCCGGTCCACAAGGACGTGTCCGTCTCAAGCGCTGCTCTGTTCCCTTCGGGATAGGAGCGCTTATGTGGAACGGAAACGCAGTCTCGGTCGGAGTGTTCTCCCTGGCCGCCTCTATCGTCTCGATCGGCGGATGCGACATCGGCACCGCGCCTCGACCGGTGGCGCACGACGCGCGGCAAGTCCAACTGCCCAACGGACGGTATCAGATCGATTCCGAGCGCAATCGTGTTTGGTTTCTGACGCAGAAGGGTGTGTTCGTTTATGACGTCTCGCGGCCGGAGAGAGTGGCGGTGTCTCTTCCGGGCTGGGTGACGGTCGACACTCCTTACGGCTGCCTGCCGGATCTGGCGCTGGGGCCCAGAGGAGAAGCGGTGATCACGAGCAACACCCTGCCGACGCTTTGGCGCATCGATCCCGACACTCTCGCCGTGAGCCTGCACCCGCTGGTGCTCGATGCCGATACCGACAAGGATGTGGGCTTTTCCGGGCTCGTCTACTCATCCGAGCACGGTGGGTATTTGGCGGCGAGCTACAGCCACGGCTCGCTCTGGAGAATCGACCCGTCGTTGAATAGAGCGCAGAAGATTCCGCTCTCCGCGCCGATACCGGAAGCGTGCGGGCTCGCCGTGCGCTCGCGCAGCGCCCAACAGGCGCTCAGCCGGCCGGCCGACTTGTGCGTGCGCACGCCGCGCGGCGGCTGGACTGTCGTCTTCGCTCGGGACCGGCGCTCCGCTTACGTGAGCGCTGCGCCGTGCGCGGATCGTCCCTGGCCGATGGGCGCCGTGTGGCTGAAAGGTCATAGCCATGAACGATGACCTTGCAGGACGGGTCGCACGACATCGTCCGCGGCTGTTGGGCATCGGCCAAATGTCCGCAAGTGGCGCTGGTCTCGTACTCGCCGCGCGGGCGCTGCGCGCGCTCGCTGACGGCTTCGTGGCAGTTCTCTTGCCTGCTTATCTGCTTGCGCTCGGCCACGGCCAGCTCGAGGTCGGTCTCCTTAGCACTGCCGCGCTCGTCGGTTCCGCGATCGCTACGCTCGCGGTGGGACGCTGGGGACATCGCTTCACCCTCCGGCGCCTGTTGCTGGCGGCCGCGGTCCTGATGGCAGCGACCGGCCTTGGCTTCGCCACGATAACGTCGCTGTGGCCCCTGCTCGTCGTTGCGTTCATGGGCCCGCTCAATCCGAGCGGTGGGGATGTAAGCGTTTTCCTGCCGCTCGAGCACACGGTCCTCGCAGCGTCCGCGTCGGCGGAGGTCCGCACGAGCGTGTTCGCCCGGTACAGCTTCGTCGGTTCGGTCTTCGCGGCGCTGGGGGCGCTCGCGGCAGCGATTCCCGACTGGCTGGCGAGCCGGGCGGGCTGGCAGATGCTGGATGCGTTGCGCGCCATGTTCATGGTGTACGCGGCCATCGGCGCGGTGGTCTGGGTCCTCTATCTGCGCATGCCTCAGCCGCCGCGAGCCGAGGATGGCAGGCCGCCGTTATCGCTCGGGCCATCGCGACGCATCGTCTTCAAGCTCGCCGGCCTGTTCAGCGTCGATTCCTTCGCCGGAGGGCTGGTCATCAACGCGCTGCTTGCGCTGTGGCTGTTCGAGCGATTCGGCATGTCGCTCACCGGCGCCGGCGCATTCTTCTTCTGGACCGGGTTGTTCAGCGCCGCATCGCAATTGGCAGCACCGGCGCTCGCGCGGCGCGTTGGCCTCGTCAACACCATGGTGTTCACGCACATTCCGGCGAGCCTGTGCCTGATCGGCGCCGCTTGCGCGTCATCGCTTGAGCTGGCACTCGGGCTCTTGCTCGCGCGCAGCCTGCTTTCGCAAATGGACGTGCCGGCGCGCAGCGCCTACGTCATGTCCGTGGTTACGCCGGACGAGCGTGCCGCCGCGGCGAGCTTTACCGCGGTTCCGCGCAGCCTTGCATCCGCGATCAGTCCCGCGCTCGCCGGCGCGATGTTCGCGACCGGGCTGTTGAGCGCCCCGCTCGTGGCCTGCGGGCTGCTGAAGATCGCTTATGACGTCGCGTTATTCGCGGGTTTCCGCAAAGTGGCGCCCCGCTCATAGCACCGGGGCGGAGACGGGTGTGCCGTTGTGACCTGCGCGGGATTCTCGGACCGTCGTCGGCTCGAGGACGGCTCCGAGCCTCCTAGACCCGGGCTCGGCGACCCGACCGCCCGAGCGACTCTACGCGGCCGAGTGCAACGCCCGCGGCGTCGACGCCTCGATGATCTGCGGCCAGGCCGGACGATCGTCCGCGAGCACGCGCCGGCCGATCAAGCCCGCCCAGAACGCCTCGGAGCCGAAGTCGAGCCGCCACGCCCAGAGCCGGCGCGTGTAGAGCTGGAGGTCGTGCTCCTCCGTCACGCCGATCGCACCGTGGACGGCATGGGCGATCGCGGCCGCCACGCCCGCCGCCTCGCTCGTCCGCGCCTTGGCGCACGCCACGCGCATCGGGTCGAGGGCCAGCCTTGCCGTATCGCAGGCGAGCTCGGCGGCCATCGCGGCCGCGGCCGCCAGCTCGCCGAGCACCGCGAGCTGCTGCTGGATCGCCTGGAACTTGCCGATGGCCTTGCCGAACTGCTTGCGTTCGCCCGCGTACTGCACCGCGAGCTCGAGGACGCGCCCGATCCCGCCGGCGAGCTGCGCGGACCGGACCGCCGCGCCGACTTCGAGCGCGGACACGCCGGCCGGAACCGTCGCGCGCAGCGTCGCCTCGGCATCGCTCCACGTGAGGCTGCATCGACCTTCTCCGGCGAGCCGGACATCCGGCTCGACCGTCGCATCGCTCGTGCGCATCGCGAGGAGCTCGGTCGGCTGTCCGGCGCGGGCGAGCGTCCCGACAACGAATGTGGCCGCGCGCGCGTGCGGCACCGATCGCGCGCGCACGCTCATCCGGCCACGATCCGCACCGCTCTTCTCGCCCTCGAACACCGCGAGCGTCGGCCTGCCTTCCGGCAGGCGGCACTCCGCGCACGCCGCGAGCGCGTGGGCGGCGATCGCTTCGCCGAGCGGCACCGGTGCGGCGTGGCGGCCGGCGGCGACGAGTACGGGCAGCACGTCGCGCCAGGCGAGTCCCGCGCCGCCGTCGGCCTCGCGCGCGAGCGCGAGCGGGAGACCCGCTTCCTCGATCTGCCGCCAGAGGGCCTCCGGCCACGTGCCCGCCTCGGCCGCGCGCACGACGGACGGTGCGCAAAGGTCCCCCAGGATGCGCTCCACCGTCTCCGCGAGCAACGCTCTCATCTCTCGTTCCTTCCGGTCAGCGCAGCCCGAGCCCGCGCGCGATCATCCCGCGCAGGATCTCGCGCGTGCCGCCGCGCAGCGAGTACGTCGGCGCAATCTGCGTCACGTAGGCGAGCGTGCGCAGCAGCGTCGCCGGCGGCGCCGCGAACGGGTCGGCGCCGATCAGCCGTCCGATCACCTCGGGCACCTGCTGCTCGACCTCGGTCCCGAGATCCTTCACCACCGCCGCGGCGAGCACCGGATCCTCGCCCCGCACGAGCTGCGTGGTCACCGCGATCGACATGGCGCGCAGCACCGCGAGGTGCGCGACGACGCGCCCGAGCGCCTGCGCCTCCTCGCCGCTCGCCGCGCCGCGTTCCCGCAGCCATGCGACCCATTCCTCGAGCAGGACGCTGGCCGACAGCAGCCGCTCGGGCCCGCTGCGCTCGTAGGCGAGCTCGTTGAGCACCTGCTCCCAGCCCGCGCCTTCTCCGCCAAGCAGGCCGTCGTCGGCGACGAACACGTCCTCCAGGGCGATCTCGTTGAAGTGCGCGTCGCCGGTGAGGTCGCGGATCGGCCGGATCGTCACCCCGGGCGCGGCCAGGTCGACGATGAGCTGGGACAGCCCGCGCTGCCGATCCTGCGTCGTCCCGGAGGTGCGAACGAGCGCGATCATGAAGTGGGACCGGTGCGCGTTCGTGGTCCACACTTTGCGACCGTTGACCCGCCAGCCGCCCTCGACGCGGGTCGCGCGGGTCCGCACGCTCGCGAGATCGGATCCCGTGTCCGGCTCGCTCATGCCGATGCAGAAGAACGCCTCGGCGCGACAGATGCGCGGAAGGTAGAAGCGCCGCTGCGACTCGGTGCCGTACTTGAGGATGAGCGGGCCGCTCTGGCGATCCGCGATCCAGTGCGCCGACACCGGCGCGCCGACCGCGAGCAGCTCCTCGACGAGGACGAAGCGCGCGAATGCACTGCGCCCGCCGCCGCCGTATGCCACCGGCAGCGTCAGGCCGACCCAGCCCTGCGCGGCGAGCTTCCGGCTGAACGTCGCGTCGAACCCCATCCAGGAGCGCGCACGCACGTCGGGCGGCAGCCCGGCGACGGCCGCCGCGACGAAGGCGCGCACGTCGTGCCGCAGCGCCTCGTCCTGCTCCGGGATTGCGGTGAGCGCGAGCGCCGGGATCATCGTCGCGTCAGTCGAGCTTTGCGCCGGTGGCCTTGACGACTTTCGACCAGCGTTCGAGCTCGGACTTGATGTAGGCCCCATACTGCGCGGGCGTCGATCCGAGCGGCTCCGCGCCCTGCGCCGCGAGCTTCGCCTTCACGTCCGGATCGGCGAGGGCCTTCATGACTTCGGCATTCCAACGCTGCACGATCGCCGGCGGCGTCTTGGCCGGCATCACGATGCCCTGCCACGCGCCGACCTCGAATCCCTTCATCCCCGACTCGTTCAGCGTCGGGACGTCGGGCAGCACGTTGCTCCGTTTCAGGCTGGTCACCGCAAACGCCTTGAGCCGCTTGTCCCGGATGTAGGGCAAGGCCGCATTGATCGTCTCGGCCGTGAACTGCGTCTGGCCGCCCACGAGGTCGGTGAGGGACGGCGCGCTGCCCTTGTAGGGAACGTGCACGGCGTCCAGACCGTTCGCCTGCAGAAACAGGAACGCCCCGAGGTGCGTCACGTTGCCGTTTCCGGCCGAGCCGTAGGTCGCCTTGCCGGGATTCGCCTTCAGATAGGCGATGAACTCCTTGAGGTTCGCCGCCGGCACCGAAGGATGGGCGGCAATCACGAGCGGGACGACCGCGGTGAGCACGACCGGCGCAAAGTCCTTGAGCGGGTCGAAGGTCAGTTTGCTGTAGAGGGAGGGGCTGAGCGTGATCGCGGAGGTGTTGTAGAGCACGGTGTAACCGTCCGGCGCCGCCTTCGCCACCGCCTCGGCGCCGATGTTGCCGTTCGCGCCCGGCCGGTTCTCGACCAGGACCTGCTGTCCGAACTGCTCGGAGAGCTTCTGCGCGATCACGCGCGATACGAGGTCGGTGGGCCCTCCGGGGGGAAACGCGACGACCAGTTTGATCGGCTTGTTCGGGTAGTCCGTCTGCGCCTGCAGCCAGCCCGGCGCGGCAAGGGCTGCGATCGCGCCGGCGACCGCAACGAAGCGGCGTCTGGTGAAAATCATGTTCATCTCCGTCTCGGGTCTGGGGTCCGTTACGCGGCGGCGCCGTGCGCTCGCCCGGCGAGCAGGCGCGTGGCGGTGTAGGTCATCACCGGCTCGTTGCGCTGGTTCGTCACCTCGATCTGTGAGGTCACGACCGCGCGCCCGCCCTTGGACGTGGGGCGAATCGCCGTCACCTCGACCGTCGCCCCGATGGTGTCGCCCACCCGGACCGGTCCGTGGATCTTCTGCGCAAGCTCGAGCATCGCGAGCCCCGTGCCCTGGATCATCGTCTGCAGGATGAAGCCTTCGATGATCGCGTAGGTCAGCGCCGCCGGCACCGGGCGGCCCGAGATCGCGCCGTGCTCGTAGTGCGCGTCGATGAAGATCGCCTCGAGCATGCCGGTCGTCGAGATGAAGTTGACGAGGTCGGTCTCGGTCATAGTGCGGCGGAACGTCTGGAAGCGCTGGCCGACGCGCAGGTCCTGCCAGTAGAAGCCCTGGCCGAGCGTGGGCAGCGCGGTCTCTTTGGTCATGCGGCGATCTCCTTCGCGGTCCGTTGAGCGTCCCGGGCGACGCCTGGCGCCGCGAGCGCGTCGATCCGGTTCTCGGAAAGCCCCGCCTCGCGCAGCACTTCGCGCGTGTGCTCGCCCAGGCGCGGCGGCATTTTCGGGTCGAGCGGGCGGCCGTCGAAGCGTACGCCGGCGCCGGGAAAGCGCACGGCGCCGCCTGCGCCGTCGTGCACCGTGCGGAAGAAGCCCGTCGCGGCGAGGTGCGGGTCGCTCTCCAGGTCCTCGAGACGGTGCATCGGCGCGGCCGGAATATCCAGGCGCTCGCACGTCTCCAGCCACGCGGCCGTGCTGCGCTTGCCGATGAATTCCGCGGCGAGCGCGTACAGGGCCTCGATGTTGCGGGTCCGCGCCGCGATGTCGACGAAGCACGCGTCGGCCGCGAGCTCAGGGTGGCCGACCTCGCCGAAGAACTGCCGCCAGTGGGCATCGGTGTACGGCATCATGCAGACGTAGCCGTCCAGCGTCTTGTACGGGCGGCGCCACGGCGCGAGCACGCGCGGATAGCCCGGCGACGCGAGCGCGGGCTCGAAGTGGCGGCCGTAGTAGTGCTCCACCAGGACGAAGCCGACGAGCGACTCGAACATCGGCACCTCGACGAAGCTGCCCCGTCCGGTGCGCTCGCGGGCGAAGAGCGCGGCGAGGATCGCGTGCGCCGCCACCAGCCCGCAGGTCTTGTCGGCGGCGACCGTCGGCAGATACCGCGGCTCGCCGGACTGGCGCTCCATCAGGGCCGCGAGCCCGGACAGGCCCTGGATGATGTCGTCGTAGGCGGGCTTCCCGCCGTACGGGCCGTCCTGTGCGAACCCGTGCAGTCCGGCGTAGACCAGGCGCGGGTTCCGGGCCATCAGCGCCTCGGGGTCGAGTCCCAGCGCGGGCAGCTTCTGCGGCCGGATGCTGTGCATGAACACGTCTGCGGTGTCCACGAGCGCGAGCAACGCCTCGCGCGCCTCCGGACGCTTCAGGTCGAGCACGATGCTGCGCTTATTCCGATTGACGCCCAGGAAGATCGCGGCCATGTCCGCCTCGCGGCCCGGGCCCGTGCGCCGCGTCGAATCGCCTTCGGGCGCCTCGATCTTGATCACGTCGGCGCCGTAGTCGCCGAGGATCTGGCTCGCGTAGGGGCCGAGCACGACCGAGCTCAAGTCGAGGATGCGGACGCCCTCGAGGGGCAGGCGGGTCATGGCGGCGCTCCGGGTGGCAACGAACGGCACCATGCTAGATTTCCGTGCGTTACTCGTCCAATATTTGATTGTTCGAGTCTGATATCCGGTGAATATCGCCATGGACCTGCGTCAGCTGCGCCGGCTGGTCGTCCTCGCCGAGACGCTCAATTCCCGGCGCGCGGCCGAGCGCCGGCACATCGCCCAGCCGCCGCTGTCGACCTCGATCCGCCGCCTGGAGGAGAGCCTGGATGCCGGCATGACGGCCCGTGGGGCCGTGCCGGAGAACGGCACGGTGTCTGACGGCGTGCGGCCACGACGGGCACGCCGTTTGCGGCACGGGGCAGGTGCTGCGCCTTCCCATCCGTCGTGCTGCTGCGCTGCTGCTGAGCGTGGTGCTCGCCGCGTGCGGCGGTGCGACCCGGCTGGCCTACGAAAGCGGCGACGCCTGGGTGCTGGTCATGACGGATCGGTACTTGGATCTCGAGGGCGAGCAATGGCAGCTCGCGCGTGGAGCGATCCGCCGCTTCCACGCTTGGCATCGCCGGACGGAGATGCCCCGCTATGCAGCGTTGCTCCAGAGCACGGCGGGCCGCGTGGAACGCGGACTGACTCGCGAGGACGTCGAGTGGGGCATTCAGAGCCTGCGCGTCCGCTACGCCGCGCTCGTCGAAGCCGCCGTCCGGGAAAGCACCCCGCTTCTGCACGCGCTCGACGCCGAGAATGTCGCCGCGCTCGAACGCCGCTTCGCCGCCGACGACCGGAAGCGCATTCGCGAGGCGCAATCGGGCGACGCGGCGAAACGCGAACGCGCCCGCGTGCTGGCTCTCGTGAAGCGCATCGAGGAGTGGACGGGACCGCTCTCCGGTGCGCAGCAAGACAGCGTGCGGCGTTTCGTGCAGGCGACCGCCGATCGTCCACGCCAGGCGCAGGAGCACCGGAGCCGCAAGCAGCGGGAGCTGGTGATGCTGCTCGTGCGCGACGACGGGTCGGCGAAGGCGGCGAACCCGGAGCAGCTGCGCGCGTTCTTCGTCGAATGGGAAGCGGAGCGCAGCGTCGAGCGACGCGCGTACCACGCACGCTTCGTGAACCTGATCCTCGAGCTCGACCGCACGCTCACCGCGAGCCAGCGGGCGCACGCGATCGGGCGGCTCGGCCGGTACGCCGAGGATTGCCGGCAGTTGTCGCGCGCGAGCTAGAACGGGCCCGGGTTCAGTCTTTCCCTGCCGCAGTCACGCGCCAAACGACGTTTCCGATATCGTCCGCAACGAGCACGGCGCCCGCGCGGTCGACCGCGACGCCCACGGGCCGCCCGAGCGCAGCGCCGTTCGCGTCGACGAAACCGGTGAGCACGTCCTCCGGCGGGCCGACGGGCTGGCCGCCTTCGAAGCGCACGAACACCACCTTGTAGCCGTTGAGCGGGCGGCGATTCCACGAACCGTGCTCGCCGACGAACGCGCCGCCGGCGTACCGCTGCGGCAACAACGTACTCTCGTAGAACGCGAGACCGAGCGGCGCGACGTGGGCACCGAGCGCGTAATCCGGCGCGATCGCTTTCGCGACCAGGTCGGGGCGCGCCGGCTGCACGCGCGGGTCCACGTGCTGGCCGAAGTAGCTGTAGGGCCAGCCGTAGAAGGCGCCCTCCTTCACCGACGTGAGGTAGTCGGGCACGAGATCGCTGCCCAGCTCGTCGCGCTCGTTGACGACGGTCCACAGCGCGCCGGTCCGCGGCTCCCAGCCGAGGCCGTTGGGGTTCCGCAGGCCCGAGGCGAAGAGCCGGCGGGTCTGCTTCGTCGGGTCGATTTCCAGTATTGCCGCGCGGTCGACTTCCTGCGCCATGCCGTGCTCCGCGACGTTGCTGTTCGACCCGACCGTTACATAGAGGCGCGATCCGTCCCGGCTCGCGATGACGTTTTTCGTCCAGTGATGGTTCAGGGGTCCGCCGGGCAGATCGACGACCTTAGCGCCCGGGCCTGCAATCCGCGTCGCCCCCGGGCTGTACGCGAAGCGCACCAGGGCGTCGGTGTTCGCAACGTAGAAATCGCTCCCGACGAGGACCATGCCGAACGGCGAGTTCAGAGCGTCGAGAAACACGGCGCGGAATTCCGCGACGCCATCGCCGTCCGCATCGCGCAGGAGGGTGATCCGGTTGGCGCTCGGTACCGCGGCGCCGGCGCGCTTCATCACCTGCTTCATGACCCATCCCTTGATCCCGTTGCCGTTCTCGGGTCGCGGCGGCGCGTTCGACTCGGCGACCAGGACGTCCCCGTTCGGAAGGACGTAGAGCCAGCGGGGATGGGCGAGACCCGTCGCGAACGCGTTGACCGCGAGACCCGCGGCCGGGATCGGCGCAGCACCGTCGGCCCACCCCTTCGCCGGGGCGATGTTCACCGTCGGCAATAGCGTCCGGGTGGGCTCCGGCAGCGTCGGTTGCGGACCCGTATCGGCGTAGCGGGCCAGATTCGAGCGATCGCCGCAGCCGGCAAGACCCAGCAGTGACGTGCAAAGCAACGCAAATGCGAGCGCTCGGGCCATGCCCGCGGAGTCGCAAGCAGCGTGCCCGTCCCTCGCGACGTTGCGGCCGGCCGCGCAGGCGCTCGCCGCTCCGGGTCCCTCAACGCGTGCGTCGGGCGATGAACAGGCGGGTGATCTCAGCCCCGACGAAGAAGATGCTCGCCGAATAGAAGACCCAGAGCAGCAGGATGGCCAGCGAGCCCGCCGCGCCGAACGCCGACGCCGGGGCGGAGTTCCCGAGATATAGGCCGATCGCCAGCCGTCCCGCGAGGAACAGCAGCGCGGTGATGCCCGCGGAGAGCAGGACGTCCCGCCACGCGAGTCGCGCCTCGGGGAGCAGCTTGTAGATCGCCGCAAAGAGCCCGATCACCACGACGAGCGTGGCCACCCACGACAGGACGGTCAGCAGCCAGCCGGCTTCGGCGCCGATCAGTCGGGTCGAAATCACCGCGAGCACCGCATTGACTGCCAGCGATACCAGCAGCAGGAAAGCGAGCACCAGGACGAGACCGAACGAGAGCAGCCGCGATCGGAGCAGCCCCCAGAGGCCGGGGGGTCTGCGGCGTTCGACGCGAAAGATCTCATCGAGGCTGTCCTTCAGTTCGGCGAATGCGGTGGTCGCTCCGACCAGAAGCGCGGCGAAGGCCGCGAGCGCGGCCCACCCGCGCTCGGTCTTGCGCGTGCTTGCGGCGAGCAGGTCGCCGAGCAGCGCCGCGCCCGGTTCCCCGATCAGCATGCGCGTCTGGTCGAGGATCGCTGCGCTCAGCGCGGTCGTCTCGACGAGCAGGCCGGCGACGGCGAGCACTATGACGAGGACCGGCGCAAGGGAGAAGGCGGTGTAGTACGCCACCGCCGCGGCCTTGCGGCTGCAGCGGTCCTCCGACCATGCGCTGGCCAGCTGGGTGAGCGCGTGCCAGAGGCGCTTGATGCCGCCCTCGCGCGTTCCGCGCATTGCACTTGGTTCGGCCGCAATGGGCATCCGATTCTCGGCTCTGCGTGCCAGTGAAGGAGCGCGGCGCGCCAAGGCGGTCAGAGGGAAACGTCCCGGACTTCGGTATCGCTCCCACCGCCCTTGACCGACGCTCTGGCGTCCTTTGCGAGGCGGGCGTACACCGCCCGTATCCGGGCGCGGTCGTCGTCGTCCAGCTCCTCGAGGTCGATCAGCCCGGCGTGCGCACCGGCGATCGCGCGAAGCAGCTCGTCCAGTTTCACGTGCACCGCCTCGGTATCCCGGTTCTGCGTGTTCTGGATCAGAAAGACCATGAGAAAGGTGACGATGGTCGTCCCGGTATTGATGACGAGCTGCCACGTGTCGCTGAACTCGAACAGCGGGCCGGCGACAGCCCAGACGAGAATCACCAGTACCGCGGCGGCGAAGGCGCCCGGCCGCCCGCACGTGCTGGCCACCCCGCGCGAGAACCGTCCGAAGATCGATGGTCTTTTTCCCGCCATGCGCGGGCCTCGCAATCGGCGTGCCGCGCAGACGCCCCCGGCCCGAGCCGGGCCCGTAGTTTGCAAATGGTGCAGTGACTCCTGACCGGAAGGGTCGCCATGTTGCAGGGCGCGGTGGTAGCACTCATCCTCGCGGGGATTGCCGGCGTGCTCGGGTATGCCGGCGTGGGCGGGGCGGGATCGCACGACGCGGCCTACGCGTTCCTCCTCGTCGGCATGATCCTCATCGCCGCATTCCTCGGAATGACGCGGCTGCGTCGCTGAAGCGCGTCGACCGGAGCGATGAACGATGTCCGGAAATGACGATGGCTAAGCCGGACAAGGCGCGATCGCACGGCGAAGCGGTCGCGGCAAAGCAGCGACGCATCCAGCGCGATCAGGATGCGCGCGATCGGCCGCGGGAGCACAAGAAATCCGAAGACGGCAATCCGGTGCAGGCGGGTCGGCGCAAGCAGCCGGCTACGCTTCCGGCACAGCACATCGCGAAACCGGGCAACGAGGCCGACCTCGAGCTCGCGCCCCGGTTTCTCGCGCCCGACTACCAGGGCAGCGGCAAGCTCGAGGACATGGTCGCCATCGTCACCGGAGGCGATTCCGGCATCGGTCGCGCCGTGGCGGTGCTGTTCGCGCGCGAAGGCGCCGACGTCGCGATCCTCTACCTCAGCGAGCACGCCGACGCCCGAAAGACGCAGCGCTACGTGGAAGCCGAAGGACGGCGGTGCCTGACGATTGCCGGCGACGTGAAGGACAGCACGTTCTGTCGCAAGGCGGTCGACCGGGTCGTGCGCGAGCTCGGCGGACTCGACGTCCTGGTGAACAACGCGGCCTTCCAGGAGCACGCCGACTCGCTGGAGGACATCTCGGACGAGCGCTTTGACGAAACGCTCCGCACCAACGTATACGGCTATTTCCACATGGCCCGCGCCGCCCTGCGCCACCTCAAGCGCGGCGGCTCGATCATCAACACCGGCTCCGTCGTCGGCCTGGAGGGTAGCCCCAGCCTGCTCGACTATTCGACGACCAAGGGCGCCATCCACGCGTTCACCAAGTCGCTCGCGCAGAACCTCGCGAGCAAGGCAATCCGCGTGAACGCCGTCGCGCCGGGACCGGTCTGGACGCCGCTGAATCCGGCCGACAAGCCGGCCGAGAAGGTCGCCGAGTTCGGGCACAACACCGATATGAAGCGCGTCGCGCAGCCCGAGGAGCTTTCGCCGGCGTACGTCTTCCTGGCGTCGCCCGTGTGCTCGGCGTACATCACCGGGATCGTGTTGCCCGTCACCGGGAGCGTCGGCGCCATCTGACTGCGGCGTCGGCCCGCACCGATCGGTAGAAGTTGCGCGCCTGCGCAGGTCCTACATCCCTTCGGCGACCGTAAGGCACGAAGAACGCAGCGCCGCTTCGGTACGCGGATTGCTGGTGCGCGTTGCCCGATCAACCCCACGCGAAAAGGAGATGCCCCGATGGGATCGACCAAGACCCGCAAGCGCGCGACCGAGAGCGACGCGATCGAACTGTTGCGCGAGGATCACCGCAAGGTGGAGAAGCTGTTTGACGAGTTCGAGAAGGCCGACCGCGAGGATGCGATGGCGTGCAGCAAGATCGTCGAGCAGGCGTGCACCGAGCTGAAGATCCACGCCACCCTGGAAGAAGAGCTGTTCTATCCGGCCGTCCGCGACGCTCTCGAGGCGGACGACACGTCCCTCATCGACGAGGCCGAGGTCGAGCACGACACGGCGAAAATGCTCATCGCCCGGCTCGAGGGCCTCGGCGCGGAGGAGCCGCACTATGCCGCCACCTTCACCGTGCTGTCGGAATACATCAAGCACCACGTGAAGGAGGAGGAAGGCGAGCTGTTCCCGAAGGTGAAGAAGACGGGGCTCGACCTCGAGGACCTGGGCGCGCGGATGCGCTCGCGCAAGGACGAACT
This sequence comes from uncultured beta proteobacterium, assembly GCA_963747775.1. Lineage (GTDB taxonomy): Bacteria > Pseudomonadota > Gammaproteobacteria > Burkholderiales > SG8-39 > JAGVSZ01. Next base: position 104,368 of record CAVVGT010000003.1, on the reverse strand, counting down.
GATCGAGGAAATGGGCGTCGCGACCGCCGAAACTGCCGAGGCCGACTGACCTCGACGCAAACACGCCGCGCCCAAAGCGCGGCGTGTTTCTGGTTCGCGCCGATCCCTCCGCCGATCATCCCGGCGAATAGGGAGAGGACGTAAGCGCCCTGACCGCGGCCGCGTGATCAGACCGAGGGGGGGTCGGTCTCGCGCTCGAAGTGACGGTGCCTCGCGATTGCCTGGATGAACGCCGGCAGCGCGGAGGGTGCATCGCCGGAGGGCGCGAGCACCAGACCAGGATCGGGTGCGCCGCTCGGCAATGCGTCCGCGATTCCGGCCGCTTCGAGCAGCGCGGCGCCGCGGCCCAGGACGAGGATCGGCTTGCAGTGACGATACTGGTCCTTAAGGAACTCGATCACCTGCCCCTCTGCGACGAGCGCACCCACGCCGGCCTCGCCGTCGGGCAGCACCATCGCATCGAACAGCACCGAGGGGGCGGCCTCGAGACTCGCTTCCACGTCGAGCTCGCCCCCACCGTCGCCTTTCACTTTGCCCAGGCGGGTTCCCACGTAGCGCGGCACCGCACCCGCTTCGCTCAGCGCGCGATGGATTTCCGCGGCGCTCGCGGGCTTCACGCCGTTCCCGACGAGAATCGCGACGCGGCGCGTACGGATGCTGCCGCCCCCCGGCCGCGCAAGAAGCGACAGCGCGGGTGAGCGCTCGACTTCGGGTTTCACGGGTTTTCCCAGCACCGGCGGCAGCGACGGGGGCATCGACATGCCCAGGCCGGCGGCGATTCTCGAGGCTAAGCCTTCATCGACGTTGGCAAGCATCGCCACGACGCGCTCCCGGACCGCCCGGGTCTGTACGCGGGTCAGCTCGAACCGGAACGCGCGCACGATGTGCGCCTGCTCGGTCGCCGTCTGGCTGTTGTAGAAGAGGCGCGCCTGGGTGTAGTGATCGGCGAAGCGCTCCGGCTTCCCGCGCACCGCGTCCCCCTCCATGCGCTCGGGGAACGACCTGAAGCCGCGCATGCCGGCCTGGAAGGGGCAGCCCCCGCCGAGCGAGTTCGGCTCGTAGGCGACCCGCCCGCGCGCGATCGACTGACGGTGCATCCCGTCGCGCTGGTTGTTGTGCACCTGCGCGAGCGGCGCGTTGATCGGGATCTCGTGGAAGTTCGGCCCACCGAGCCGCGTGAGCTGGGTGTCGAAATACGAGTGGATCCGCCCCGCGAGCAGCGGATCGTTGCTGAAGTCGATCCCCGGGACGATGTTCGCAGTGCAGAAGGCGACCTGCTCGGTCTCCGCGAAGAAGTTGTCGGGATTGCGGTTTAGCACCAAGCGCCCGACGTGGCGCAGCGGAACGAGCTCCTCGGGCACGATCTTGGTCGCGTCGAGCACGTCGAAGCTGAACTTCTCGGCCTGCGCCTCGGTGAAGATCTGGACCCCCAGCTCGTACTCGGGATACGCGCCCGCTTCGATCGCCTCCCACAGGTCGCGCCGGTGGAAGTCGGCATCGGCGCCGGAAATCTTCACCGCCTCGTCCCAGTCGAGGGAGTGCGTTCCGGCCACCGGGCTCCAGTGGAACTTGACGAACCTCGACTTGCCGGCCTGGTTCACGAGCCGGAAGGTGTGCACCCCGAACCCCTGCATCATGCGGTAGCTGCGGGGGATGGCCCGGTCCGACATGACCCACATCAGCATGTGGGTCGATTCCGGCATCAGCGATACGAAGTCCCAGAAGGTGTCGTGCGCGCTGGAGGCCTGCGGCATCGCGAAGTGCGGCTCCGGCTTGAGCGCGTGCACGAGGTCGGGGAACTTCATTGCGTCCTGGATGAAGAACACCGGGATGTTGTTGCCGACGATGTCGAAGTTGCCGGCATCGGTGTAGAGCTTGACGGCGAAGCCCCGCACGTCGCGCACCGTGTCGGCCGAGCCGCGCTCGCCGGCGACGGTCGAGAAGCGGACGAACACCGGAGTGCGCCTGCCCGCCGACGCGAACAGCGAGGCGCAGGTGTATTCGGCGAGCGACTCCTCGCACTCGAAGTAGCCGTGCGCGGCGGAACCGCGGGCATGCACCACCCGCTCGGGAATTCGCTCGTGGTCGAAGTGAGTGATCTTCTCGCGCAGGATGAAGTCGGCGAGCAGCGCCGGCCCGCGCAGCCCCGCCTTGAGCGAGTTCTGGTTCTCCGCGACGACGACGCCCTGGTTGGTGGTGAGCGCGCGTCCGCCGGAGTCGACGCGGACTCGGTCGAGCGAGCCGTTGTTCGGGTTGTGCCCCGGCTGGCGCGGCCCGGCCCCGGCCTTGTCCGAGGCGTTTTCCTCGGTCAGCGTGCTGGCCGTCGCAGCAGTGCCGGTCGGCTCGATGCACTCGCCGGCCTGCGGGGCCGCTGCCGCTGCGCCGTGTTCGAGCGCCTTGATCTTGTTGAACGGCATCGCTCTAGCGAGGGCCTCGACGGCCGCGACCTTCGCGGCGAGAGGGTCCGTGGTGGGACCGCCCGGGGCGGCTGGGCCGCTGATCGTCGCGCGCGCCGACGATTTCGCCGGGCCGTTCGAGTCGACAGAAGATTTGGTGTTGCGCGTATTGCGTTTGGCCATGGCTCACCGCGAGGAAAGGGTTTGGGACGCAGAGCAATGCGCGTGCCCTGCGCGCTACGTAAGCCCGCCGTCGCGCCGCCGATAGCTACCCGCTGCGGCCGGGCACCTTGCTGCTCATCGAGCGCGGCGCGAAGCACGAGGTCCGCAACACCGGCCGGGCGCCCCTGCGGACGCTGAACGTCTACGTGCCACCGGCCTATCGCCGCGACGGCGAACCGTTGCCGCGCGGGCGCAAGGGACTCGTCAGCCTTCGCTTGTCCGACGCCGGTACTCGGACACAGGTCGCGGGGTGGCGTACCGGCCCGTTTGCGTCGCGCTGGGTGCGGGGAGATTGGCATCGCGTGTGCTGGGATCGGCCCGAAGTCCTAGCACGACTAGGGGCCAAGCGCTCGGTGCAGGACTGCGCGCTGATCGGACCAACAGGCGTCCAGGAAAGCTTACGATGCGTTGAAGAAGTTACACGCCGCGGGAGAAGACGCGAACGCGAACCTGGCTTGTCGCCCAACGACGATAGATTGCGCCACGCGCCGCAATCGTGTTTCCTCTCAACCCGTCCGATCGGGCCATAGACTTGCGGCATCCGGTGACTGCGCTGCGGACGACGCCTGGAGAGCGGCACGCGATGAATCGCCCCATAAACCGCGCCGAGATCCCGAAGCCCTGAGGGGACGGCGCCTCGCGCTCGTCGGCGCTCGCGGCGCGGTCGGGCGATACACCTGCCGTCCGAAGCGCGAGCCTTGATCTGCCGTCACCCGGGTCCCGTTCATGCTTCTTCCTCCGCCTCGGGCACAACGCTTGCCTCTAGTGCGCGTCCCCTTAGCAACGAACTGGAGCCCCACCATGCCCGCACAGCCCTCCACGAACCGCAACGCCTTCGCGAGGACCAGCAGCACACGCGCGCCCGCACGCCGTAGCCCGACGCCGCGCGATGCGCTTCAGCTCCTCAGGAACGACCATCGCAAAGTTGCGGACCTTTTCGACCAGTTCGAGAAGGCACGCACGGACGATCGCAAGGCGTTGCTCGCCGCGCAAATCTGCGCTGAGCTCAAGGTGCATGCGCAGATCGAGGAAGAGATCTTCTATCCGGCCGCGCGGGAGGCGCTGCGCAATGACGACCTGCTCGACGAGGCGACGGTCGAGCACCAATCTGCCAAGGCGCTGATCGCGGAGATCGAGGGCGCGAGCCCCGGCGACGAGCTCTTCGATGCCCGCGTAATGGTGCTCGGCGAGTACATCAAGCACCACGTCAAGGAAGAGCACAACGAGCTCTTTCCGCAGCTTCGCAAGGCCCGTATCGATCTGAAGGCGCTCGGACAGGCGCTTGCAGAGCGCAAGGAAGCGTTGCAGGCTGAGGCGTGAGATGCAACCTCTGCCGACAGCGGCAGAAAATGCCTTGGACGAAGCGGCGTCCCTCGCCGTTTTCGGCGAGACAGCAGCGGGTGCGATCTACCGGCGTATCCTGGCAAGCACCGAATGATCTCCCAGTCCGCGACGCGGTCTGCGGGCTGCTCGGGGACCGGCTACGGGGACGTCTGAGCCTCGGTGGCAGTGCGGCGACCCGCCGCCGCCGTCGGGCGTCGACCGACTGGGTGACATGGTCATCAAATCCCGCTGCACGACCGCGCGCGACATCCTGTGGCCGGCCCGTCCGGTGAATGCCGCGATGCGGGTGGAGCTGCGTAGGCGCTCGGCGAGCGTATAACCGCCAACTCCGGCGAACTCAAAGCGACGGGCGGAGAATGCGCTTGGACGACCTGGCGGCAAGCGCGAGGAGGCTGGACAAGGCGGCCGCAAGGGCAGGACGTGTGTAGATCTACAGTCACGCGGCGCGGCACTTTCATTGGTCGATGGTGGCGTTGATCGCTGTCCAGGTCCCGCTCGGGGCCCTACTGGTCGTATGTCGCCGCGGCGCTGTTCCATTACTTCATCCGCAAGGACAACGTGCTTGCCCGCATGTTGCCGAGCCTCCTGAGGTGCCAAAGGCGTCGCTCTCTGTAACGGCGCAGGGGTGCGCTTGTTCTCGATCCCGGGATTCACTGGCGCCACCCAATCGCTCGATGAGCTGAAGGCAATCATGCGTCTGGCGGACAACACCAGAAAGGTTCTCAAGCATCCAGGGACCTTTGCCTTGCGCGTTCTCAAGGGCTTTCGCGCCAACCAGGGCCTGCTCCTCGCGGGGGCCGTCGCCTACTACACGCTGCTTTCCCTCGTGCCGCTGCTCATCCTCGTGATGATCGTGCTGTCGCACGTCATCGACGCCGAGCGGCTTCTGGTGACGCTCAGCGCGTACCTGGAGTTCGTCGTGCCCGGCCGGTCGGGCGCGCTCGTGGACGAGCTGCGCACCTTCCTCGATCATCGTCACGTCATCGGCCCGGTGCTGCTGCTGACGCTGGTGTTCTTCAGCGCGCTCGCTTTCACCGTGCTCGAGAACGCGATGTCGGTGATCTTCTTCCATCGCGTCGCGGTGAAGCGGCGGCGGTTCCTCACTTCGGTCCTGATGCCCTATCTTTTCATCCTTTTCCTGGGAATCGGCTTTCTCGTGGTGACCGTCGTCTCCGGCGCGCTCCAGTCCCTCGGCACGCGGGAAATGAAGGTCTTCGGCGAGATGCGCTCGCTCGACAGCCTTTCGACCGCGCTCGTCTACCTCATCGGGGTGGCCGGAGAGATCCTGATGCTGACCGCGATCTACCTCGTGATGCCGGTGGGCCGGCTCTCGGTGCGCTACGCGCTGATCGGCGGCGTGACCGCCGGGTTGTTATGGGAGATCACCCGCCACGTCCTGGTCTGGTACTACGCCTCGATGTCGTCGATCCAGCTCGTGTACGGCTCGCTGACGACGTCGATCATCGTGCTGCTGAGCGTCGAGATCGGGGCCATCGTCCTCCTCCTCGGCGCGCAGGTCATCGCCGAGTACGAGCGCGTCCGGCGCGAGCCGATCGACGCGCCGACCAAGCCGATGCGAACCGAAGCGCCGCAGCCGTGAAAGACCGCCACCCCGGAGTGCGCGCCTACCGGGACGCCTGCAGCCATCGTTGCCTGATGTACCGGTGCGCTTACAGGATGCCGAAAACGTAGAGGGCGACGATGACGATGACGGGCACGCCCAGCAACCAAAGACCGATGCCTTTCATTTGCGTTCTCCTGAGAGTTGATCTGTCCCGAAGGATCCGTTCCTGGCTAACGCAATCCTTATGCCCGGCGCCGCGTTCCGCAAGTTCGGTCGTTTCCCGGTGCTGACTCCAAGTCCGGCGCTAAGGTTGACGATGCTCACCGACTTCGAGCGATCGCTGCAGGGGTGTAGCGTTCGAGGGAACGCCTGCACCGTGAGCCACATTATTCTTCCACCGCGAGATGGAATTGCATGGACTTGACCTCGCCCCGCGCGTTCTGGCTGATCCGCAACGGCGTTGGCGAGGTACCGCCCCCGCTATCTCGCAATCGACGCTGCGACGTTGCCGTCATCGGCGCCGGAATCACCGGTGCGCTAATCGCCGATGCACTCACCGCCCAAGGCCTATCCGTGATCGTGATCGATCGCCGGCATCCGGCGCATGGCTCCACCTCCGCGTCGACCGCCCTGCTGCAGTACGAGATCGATGTCCATCTGAGCGATCTGATCGATAAGCTGGGTCGCGAGCGTGCCGTGGACGCGTACCAGGCGTGTCTGCAAGGCGTGCGCATGATCGGGCGGCTGGCCGGAGAGCTGACGCAAGACGTCAGCTTCCGGCGCCGGTCCAGCCTGTACTACGCGTCGCGTTCGCGCGACGTCGAGCCGCTGCACGGAGAGGGTGCGGCGCGCCGACGCGCAAAATTGCCGTGTGAGGTGCTGCTGGCGAATGAACTCGGCAAGCTCGTCGACTTCGAAGCTCCCGTGGCCCTTTGGTCCAACGTCGGCGGCGAGGTCGACCCGTGGCGCCTGACGTACGCACTGCTGGCGAGATGCGCGACGCGTGACTTCGCCCTGTATGGCCGCACGAACGCCCTGGGCGTCGTGCCGACCAAGGCTGGCCTGGAGGTGCACACCGAACGCGGCCGCGTTCGCGCGAAGCACGTCATCGTTGCAGCGGGTTACGAGGCCGAGCGCTTTTTGCCCAGACGCGTGGCTGACCTGCACAGCTCGTTTGCCTTAATCACCGAACCGGTCAAGGCATTCGATGGCTGGAGCGCGCGGTGCCTGGTCTGGGAGTCGGCGCGGCCTTACCTTTACCTGCGCACCACATCCGACAATCGCGTGTTGGTTGGTGGCGAAGATATTCCATTCCGCCACCCGGCGCATCGCGATGCCCGCGTGTCTTCCAAGACGGATGCGCTGATCGACAAGGCGCGCCGCCTGTTCCCGCGGATCGAGATGGACCCCGCCTACGGCTGGGCGGGGACCTTCGGCGAGACCAAAGACGGCCTGGGTTATATTGGCGCGTGTCCCGGCGGCGACGCGAGGATTCACTACGCCCTGGGTTATGGCGGCAACGGCATTACCTATAGCGCGATTGCCGCGGAGGTTCTGACGGCGGCCGTGTTCTACAAGCCCCACCGCTATCGCGACACCTTTGCCTTTGATCGCTGACGTGCCGTCGGCGGAGCTCGCGGTCCCTGCGCTCCAGGGCTCGCATCACCCCTGATCGCTCTCCCGTCCGCCCCTGCGGGCGAGGCAACCCGGGGCAAGGCGCGGGATCGCCAGCTCGCCGTCAGTCTCGTCGCAGTCGGGGACAATGTCTGCGAATGGACCCTGATCGGCCCACACCACACGCAGACTTTCGCTTCGGGCGGCGCTGCTGGAAGTCATAGGTCTGCGGTTCGACCAACCAAGCCGGCAATGACGATCACAAGTTCTGCCAGGTCAAAAGGCTTGGCCAGGTGCGACTGATACCCGGACAGGATCACCTTTTTGCGGTCTTCAGGACGCGCAAACGCGGTGAGGGCCAATGCTGGTAGATGCTGCCCTTTCCTTTCTGTGGCACGAATACGGCGTATCAGTTGGTAACCGTCCATGCCGGCCATCCCGATGTCGCTCAGCAGTACATCGAATGGCACTGTCTCGAAGATGCGTAAGGCCTCATCACCGGAACCAGCAGTAATCACGATTGCTCCGTGTTCTGCTAGTACGCGCTGCATGAGGTCACGGGCATCTGGTTCGTCGTCGACCGCAAGAACCCGAACGCCATCAAGTCTCGGAAGAACTGTTAGTGCTTCGGGAGCGGACGAACGGGTCGGATGAAACCGGTGCGGCTCTTCGGCGTCCGCTGAGTGGATGGTGAGCGGCAGGTTGATGATGAAAGAAGCCCCACGCCCTTCCCCCGCACTCTTTGCGTGCAACCTGCCGCCATGCAACTCGATGAGCTGCTTGGCGATGGCGAGTCCAAGTCCAAGACCACCGTAGCGTCTGGCCGTCGAGGTGTCTTTCTGGGAGAAGCGGTCAAACACGTACGGCAGGAAATCGGGCGGTATTCCGATACCCGTGTCGCTCACCGTCACTTCCACGTGCGAGTTGACCCGCTCCAACAAGACTTGCACGCGACCACCTTTCGGCGTGAACTTAATCGCATTGCTGAGCAGGTTCCACACCACTTGCTGCAATCTTGCCGGGTCCCCCGATACCGGCCCGGCAAGCGGATCGAGAATCGTCTCCATGCGCACGCCCTTGCTTTGGGCGGTGGGCTCCGCCGATTCGACCGCGCCTCGAATCACGTCGGACAGCATCACACGCTGCACATCGAGGCGGATTCGTCCCGCCATGATGCGGCTGAGGTCAAGGAGTTCGTCAATCAGACCCACTTGTGCACGGGCATTGCGTTCAATCGCTTCTACACCGCGCTGGAGGTCATCGGCGTTAGCCTGAACCTGGTCTACGGAGAACCTGTGCCCAGCCGAGAATGGCGCTTAATGGCGTGCGCAGCTCGTGCGAAAGGGTGGCAAGGAATTCGTCTTTCATCCGCGCTGCGTGTTGCGCCTCGATGCGCGCGTTACGCTCTGCATCCAGCATCTGCATCGCGCTCGGTACCTTCAGCGTCGCGAAGCCTCAGCACGCTTTCGCTCTGATAGGTCACGGGTCAGCTTGGCAAACCCGCGCAATCGCCCGCTCTCATCGTGCAATGCGCTGATGACCACGTTGGCCCAGAAGCGGGAGCCGTCCTTGCGAATGCGCCAGCCCTCGTCTTCGAACCGTCCCTGCTCAACGGCGACCTGGAGCTCGTGCTCCGGCCATCCGGCCTGAACCGCTTCTGGGGGATAGAAACGGGAGAAATGCTGGCCGATGATCTCGTCTGCCTGGTAGCCCTTGATGCGCTGCGCGCCAGAATTCCAAGTCAGCACGTAGCCGTTGGGATCGAGCATGAAGATAGCGTAGTCGGTCACCCCTTCCACCAGCAGGCGAAAGTGCTCCTCGCTTTGTCGTAGCGCTTCTTCGTGTTGTCTGCGCTCGGTCAGATCGCGCGTAACTTTGGCGAACCCGCGCGGTCGTCCGTCCTCATGAGGCAAGGCTGTTATGACCACGTTGGCCCAGAATCGGGAGCCGTCCTTGCGGATGCGCCAGCCCTCGTCTTCGAACCGTCCCTGCTCAGCGGCAACATGAAGCTCGTGCTCCGGCCATCCGGCCTGAACCGCTTCTGGGGGGTAGAAACGGGAGAAATGCTGGCCGATGATCTCGTCTGCCTGGTAGCCCTTGATGCGCTGCGCGCCAGAATTCCAAGTCAGCACGTACCCGTTGGGATCGAGCAAGAAAATCGCGTAGTCGGTAACGGCTTCCAACAGTAGTTGAAAGCGCTCTTCGGCATTTTTTACCGATCGTTCGTCTGCATGCTGCTCGCTCCCACTGGCTGGTAGCTGATTCATAGAGACGAGCTTACATGAGCGAATGGTGCCAACTTCCGCAAGCAATTCCCGCGCCGCACGCGCGCCATGCTGCGGCACGGGTTGCTGGACAGGCAACCCCCGTTCCTGTCGCATCCGCTTCACGCGGGCGGATTGCCGCCCTGCAGCTCCGGAACGCCGATCGAGTCGAGGTACGTGGTCAGGCGGTCGTCAACTGCGTCGACGTCGTCGACGCAACGCACCGCCGCTACGAGATCCGCCCGTTCCCCGGCGAGCACCGCGCCGCGCAGCGTCACGCGCCCGCGCGTCGCGGCGACGTGAATCGACTTCGGATGCGTCGTGAACCGGCCCAGCGTGGCGCGAACGCGCCGGACGAGCCGATCGTCCGGGGTCGCTCGCCGGTCCGCACGCCCCGGGAAGCGGCCGCGCAGCATTGCGCGCCGGCGCTGTCCATGCACCGGGTCGAGTAACGCAATTGCCATTGCGCCGAGCGCGATCCCGACGAACGACCAAAACGAACGCGACATCCCGTCCTCCTGCGCATTTGCGCTTGGAAGAAGCTGCAACCCGCGTTCCCCGTGGCGCCGACATGTGGCTCGGACGCGACGTCCGGTGCGACTGATCGACCCACCGCGCACGCACGGCAACCTGTTTCGTCGGGTCCCGCCGACAGCGTGTAGGCCTTACGCGTGCGTGCAGAACTTGCAGCGGCGGCACCGCCCGCTCCAGGGGCACGTCAACTGCAGAGCGACACGAATGCGAGGCTCTAACGCGTTCGTAGCGCTGGCGGTGGCCGTGACGATCGGCGCCCCGACGTGCCATGCGGATGCTGCTGCCGATCGCCAAGCCAGCGTCCGCGCCGACCCGATCGGCGCAACCGTCCGGGACCTTCACGGCCGCCGCGTGGGTACCGTGCGCGAAATCGAGTTCGGGCTGGACGGTGGCGTGCGCAACGTCGTGATCTCGCTAGGGGCCCTGCCGAGCGGCGGAGACCGGTACGTCGTTGTTCCGTGGGAGCACCTGGACACCCAGGGCGGCGAGCTTCGATTCCGCGGCGCGCGGGAGCGGCTCGTCGACGCGCCGCGCCGCGCGGACGACGCGACGCCTCGCTAGCCGGCGCGCATCGGGCACGGCCGCTGCTACTCAGACCGCACTGCCGGTGACTTCGCCGGTTGTCGCTTGAACGCGACATATCCACCACTCTTTTCCAAGGAGCCGATATGCAATCGAAACAGATCGCCGTTGCCGTGGCCGCCGTGTTCGTGCTCGCCGCACCGGCATTCGCCGCCGACGACTTGCAGCACAGCCAGCGGTCGCAGGACAGCATGAGCAACCCGTCCCACGGTGATGCCGCGCGGAGCGCCGGGACGTCGCAGAGCGGTATGGGCGGCCCGACACAGAGCTCGGACGCCGTGCGCGAAGCGCAACAGGCCCTCCAGCAGAAAGGCCACGACGTCGGTCCAATTGACGGCGTGATGGGGCCGAAGACCTCCGCAGCGCTGCGCGAGTTTCAACAGGCGGAGGGTCTAAAGGCTTCCGGGCGCCTCGATCGGCAGACGCTCTCGGCACTGGGCGTTCAGGCCGACATGCGTTCAAGCGGCTCACGTGACGGCATGTCCGCCGGCGCGGGCCGCCGCGGAGTGCCGGGCACTTCCGGCGCCACCGTTTCGAGCGACGCCACCTCGCCGTCGCCGTCATCCACCCAAAGCGGCAAGACCGAGACCAGCGGCACCGCGCAAGGTCGCGCCGCCCGGACCCCGCCGAGCACCGATGCGGCTCCGTCCTCGGACGCGGCCCGCAGCGACACGTTCGGCACCAGCCGCAGCCCGGCGGTGTCGAGCGACAAGACCTCACCGTCGCCCGAATCGACGAGCAGCGGCGCCACCCCGCGCAGCGGCGGCTAAGGCGGGACGGGCCGGCGTCGCGCGCGACGCCGGCCTCCACCACGCTCTTTACAACAGGAGTCGAGCATGCACCTTCGCAAACTGAGCGTTTTGGCTTTCGCAATCGGCACGGCTTTCTGCACCGTCGCCATCGCCCAAACCCCGACCCCGACCCCTCCGTCGACCGGCACCGGGGCGACGCCGGGGGGTCTCCCCCCGAACACGACGATACCCGGGACGGGCACCACGACGAGTCCCGGGGCCACCGGCCCGACCACGCCCGGTGTAGGCGGCACGTCGCCCGGCCGAAGCGCCATGGGGGGGACCCTGGACTTTGACGCGATCGATACGGACCACGACGGATTTATTTCGCGCGCGGAAGCCTCTCGCGCGGGCGTGGCCGGGCCGTTCACGACGCTGGACAAGAACAATGACGGCCGACTCGATCGCTCGGAGTTCTCGGCCCATCGCGGGAACCCTGCGCGGACCCCGGGTATGCAGTCGGGAACGTCGCCGTCGACGACCGGAACCGGCACGACCGCTCGATAACGCACCGCTCCCGGCCGCGCGGCCGACCGATACCAGGCGCGGGGAGCCCTCGCGCCTTTTTCGCGCCCGTTCCGGGCACGCCGTAGGCAACTACGTCATGATGCACGAGCCCAACGCCAGGGTGCGCTACCTCCGCGCGGCGCACCCATTCGACCCCGAGGGGACTGCGCGTCGATGCTGACCGAACACGACGTCTATCTCTTCAAGGAAGGTTCGCACGGCCGGCTCTACGAGAAGCTGGGTTGCCATCTTGCGACTGGCGGCGCGCACTTCGCGGTCTGGGCGCCCAACGCGCGCAGCGTCGCGGTCGTCGGCGAATGGAACGATTGGGACCGGACGGCAAACCCGCTCACGGTCCGGCCCGATGGATCCGGGATCTGGGAAGGCTTCGGCCGGGGCGTCGCGCACGGCCACGCGTACAAGTTCCACGTCGTTTCGCAGCGGCGCGATTACGCCGTCGACAAGGCCGATCCATTCGCCGTTTACGCACAGGTGCCCCCGGAGACGGCGTCGCGCGCCTGGTCGACCGACTACGAATGGGGTGACGGCGATTGGATGAAGTCGCGCAGCCGAGCGAATGCGCTCGACGCGCCGATCTCGATCTACGAAGTGCATCTCGGGTCCTGGCGCCGGGCCGAAGGCGACCGTTTCCTGAACTATCGAGAGGCCGCGGACGCGCTCGCCGGGTACGTGCGCGAGCTGGGTTTCACGCACGTCGAGCTGCTGCCGGTCACCGAGCATCCGTTCTACGGATCGTGGGGCTATCAGACCACCGGGTACTTCGCGCCCACCGCGCGTTACGGAACGCCGCAGGACTTCAAGCGGTTCGTCGACGTGCTGCACCAGGCCGGGATCGGCGTGATTCTCGACTGGGTCCCGTCGCACTTCCCGAGCGACGCACATGGCCTCGCCTACTTCGACGGCACGCATCTCTACGAGCACGCGGACCCGAAGCAGGGATATCACCCCGAGTGGCACTCGTCGATCTTCAACTACGGGCGACACGAAGTGCGCGCCTTTCTGCTGTCGAGCGCGCTATACTGGCTTGACGAGTATCATCTCGATGGCCTGCGCGTAGATGCCGTCGCTTCGATGCTGTACCTCGACTACGGCCGCAAGCCCGGCGAATGGATCCCGAATCGCCACGGCGGCAAGGAGAACCTCGAGGCGATCGAATTCCTGCATCGGCTGAACGAGGCCGCGTATCGCGACCGACCTGATGTTCAAACGATCGCCGAGGAGTCGACCGCTTGGCCCGCCGTCTCGCGGCCCCTCTATCTGGGCGGCCTCGGGTTCGGCATGAAGTGGAACCTCGGCTGGATGCACGACACGCTCGACTACGCGAGCGCGAACCCGATCCACCGGAAGTACCGCCACGACCGACTCACCTTCTCCCTGTGGTACGCATTTACCGAGAACTTTGTGCTGCCGCTCTCGCACGACGAGGTGGTCTACGGCAAGCGCTCGCTAGTGAGCAAGATGCCCGGCGACAGCTGGCAGCAGTTCGCGACGCTGCGCGCGCTGTTCGGCTACATGTGGGCCCATCCGGGAAAGAAGCTCCTGTTCATGGGCGGCGAGTTCGCCCAGCGCCGCGAGTGGACGCACGACTCGGCGCTCGAATGGTGGGTGCTCGAGCACGCGGAGCACGCGGGGGTGCAGCGCTGGATCGCGGACCTGAACCGTCTGTATCGCGCGACGCCCGCGCTGCACGAGGTGGACTTCGCCGCCGCGGGCTTCGAATGGGTGGACTGCGGCGACGCGGAGGCGAGCGTCGTGAGCTTCCTGCGCAAGCCGCGGCGCGGCCCCCCGGTGCTGGTCGTCTGCAACTTCACGCCGGTCCTGCGCACCAACTACCTGATCGGAACGCCGGCCGCCGGCGTGTGGCGCGAACTGCTGAACAGCGATGCGCCCCACTACGGCGGCAGCGGCCAGGGGAACTTCGGTGCAGTCGAAGCCGCGCCGGTCGGCGCGCATGGCCGCTACCACTCGATCGCACTTACGCTTCCACCGCTTGCGACCGTCTACTTCAAACCGGAGGTCGCCGATGCCTGACCTCGCGGTCGACGGTCGCGTTCGGGCGGTCATCGAGAACGTGGCGCCCGCGGTGGACTGCGGCCGCTTCGCGGCGAAACGCATCGTGGGCGACCGGGTCGTCGTGGAGGCGGACTGCTTCGCCGACGGCCACGATGCGCTCGCCGCGCGCCTGCTGTGGCAGCGCGAGGCGGAGACCGGCTGGCGCGAGGCGCCGATGTCCGAGCGCGGCAACGATCGCTGGCGGGGGAGCTTCGTGGTCGATGCGCCGGGACGCTACCGCTACGCCGTGACCGCATGGGTCGACGCCTTCCTTTCCTGGCGTCGCGAGCTCCAACAGCGCGGAGACCCGGCCGATATCCAAGTCGCCGCGCGCATCGGCGCGACATTGATCGAAGCCGCAGCCGAGCGCGCCGCAGGCGCGGAACGCGGTGCCTTGGTCGAACGCGCGCAGGCACTGCGTCAGGACCGGCCGGCGACCGAGCTCAAGGCGCTCGGTCTGGATGAGGCCCTCGCGCTCGTCGCCGCCCGCCATCCGGATCGACGCTTCGCCACCACGTCACCCGAGCTGCCGCTGGTCGTGGACATCGAGCGCGGACGCTGCGGTGCGTGGTACGAGCTCTTCCCGCGCTCCACCGCCGCCGAGCCCGGCCGCCACGGCAGCTTCCGCGATTGCGAGGCACGTCTCGGCCATGTCGCCGCAATGGGCTTCGACGTGCTGTACCTGCCGCCGATTCACCCGATCGGCCGCACCTATCGCAAGGGCCGGAACAACGCGCTCACCGCGACTGACGACGACGTGGGCAGCCCGTGGGCGATCGGGGCGGCCGAAGGGGGCCACAAGGCCGTCCACCCGCAGCTCGGCACGCTCGCCGATTTCAGGCGGCTCGTGGCAAAGGCGCGCGAGCACGGCCTCGCCATCGCGCTCGACATCGCCTTTCAATGCTCGCCCGACCACCCGTACGTCACGGCGCACCCGGAATGGTTCCGGCGCCGGCCGGACGGCTCGGTGCAGTACGCCGAGAACCCGCCGAAGAAATACCAGGACATCTATCCGTTCGACTTCGAGTCCGCCGACTGGCGCGGACTCTGGCACGAGCTGATGAGCATCCTCGATTTCTGGATCGGCGAAGGCGTCGCCATCTTCCGCGTCGACAACCCGCACACGAAGACATTCGGCTTCTGGGAGTGGGCGATCGCCGAGATCAAGCGCACGCATCCCGAGGTGATCTTCCTCGCCGAGGCGTTCACCCGCCCCAGGGTGATGCACCGGCTGGCCAAGCTCGGATTCACCCAGTCGTACACGTACTTCGCGTGGCGCAACACCAAGCGCGAGCTCACCGACTACTTCACCGAACTGGCGCACGGTCCGGGACGCGACTACTTCCGGCCCAACGCCTGGCCCAACACGCCCGACATCCTCACCGAGTATCTCCAATTCGGGGGCCGGCCCGCGTTCATGGCACGGCTGGTGCTCGCCGCCACGCTCGCCGCGAGCTACGGCATCTATGGTCCCGCGTTCGAGCTCGCTGAGCGGGTGCCCCGGGAGCCCGGGAGCGAGGAATACCTCGACTCGGAGAAGTATCAGCTGCGCAGCTGGGACCTCGACCGGGCCGACAGCCTCGCGGCCTTCATCGGGCGCGTCAACCGCGCCCGTCGGGAGAACCCGGCGCTGCACAGCGACGCCTCGCTGCGGTTCGTGCCGGTTGATAACGAGCAGCTCATCGCCTATCTAAAGAGCGTGCCGGAACCCGAGAACACCGTGCTCGCGGTGGTGAACCTCGACCCCCATCACGTGCAGAGCGGCTGGGTCGAGCTGGACCTCGACGCGCTTGGCGTGGACCCGCGCGCGCCCTATCAGATGCACGAGCTGCTCACCGGCGCGCGCTACCTGTGGAGCGGCCCGCGCAACTTTGTCCGGCTCGACCCGGCGCGCGCGCCCGCGCATCTCTTCGTCCTGCGGCGGCGCGTGCGCACCGAGCGCGACTTCGACTATTTCCTGTAGCGGCGGCCGGATGAAACGCGAAATCGACAGCGCGCGCCCGGCGATCGAGCCCGCGGCGGAAGCGCCGGCGGACGACCCGCTGTGGTACCGGGACGCGGTCATCTATCAGCTGCACGTCAAGGCGTTCGCCGACTCCAACGACGACGGCATCGGCGACTTCCGCGGTCTCACCAGCCGGCTCGACTACGTCAAGGATCTCGGGGTCAACACGGTCTGGCTGCTGCCCTTCTATCCCTCGCCGCTCAAGGATGACGGCTACGACGTGGCCGACTACCACAACGTTCATCCGCACTACGGCACGCGGCAGGACTTCCGGATCTTCATGCGCGAGGCGCACCGGCGCGGCCTGCGCGTGATCACCGAGCTGGTCATCAATCACACCTCCGACCAGCACGCCTGGTTCCAGGCGGCGCGGCGGGCGCCGCCGGGCTCGCCGAAGCGCGACTACTACGTCTGGAGCGACGATCCCAATCGCTACGCCGGCACGCGGATTATCTTCACCGATACCGAGACCTCCAACTGGGCGTGGGATCCGGTGGCGAAGAGCCACTACTGGCACCGTTTCTTCAGCCACCAGCCCGATCTCAACTTCGCCAACCCGCAGGTGCCGAAGGCGCTGTTCCGAGCGATGCGCTTCTGGCTCGACATGGGGGTGGACGGATTCCGCCTCGACGCTATTCCGTACCTCTGCGAGCGCGAGGGCACCAGCAACGAGAACCTGCCCGAGACGCACGCGGTCATCAAGCGCGTCCGCGCCCTGCTCGACGCGAACTATCGCAACCGCCTGCTGCTCGCCGAGGCCAACCAGTGGCCGGAGGACGTGCGCGAGTACTTCGGCGAGGGCGACGAGTGTCACATGGCGTACCACTTCCCGCTGATGCCGCGGATGTACATGGCGATCGCGCAAGAGGATCGCCACCCCGTCGTGGAAATCATGCAGCAGACCCCGGAGATCCCCGCCACCGCGCAGTGGGCGATCTTCCTGCGCAACCACGACGAGCTGACGCTCGAGATGGTCACGAACAAGGAGCGCGACTACATGTACCGCATGTACGCGTTCGATCCGCAGGCACGGATCAACCTCGGCATCCGGCGGCGGCTCGCCCCGCTCATGGAAAACGATCGCGCGCGCATCGAGCTCATGAACAGCCTGCTCCTCACGATGCCGGGCTCGCCGATCATCTATTATGGCGACGAGATCGGCATGGGCGACAACATTTTCGCCGGCGACCGCAATGGCGTGCGCACGCCGATGCAGTGGAGCCCGGATCGCAACGCCGGCTTCTCGCGCGCCGACCCGCAGCGTCTGTACCTGCCGCCGATCATGGACGCGATCTACGGCTACGAAGCGGTCAACGTCGAGTCCCAGGCGCGCGACGCTTCGTCGCTCCTCAACTGGATGAAGCGCATCCTCGCGGTGCGCCGGAGCTCGCAGGCGTTCGGTCGCGGCAAGCTCACGTTCCTGCGGCCCGGCAACCGCAAGGTGCTCGCGTATCTGCGCGAGTACGGCGACGAGGCGATCCTGTGCATCGCGAACCTCGCGCGGTCGGCGCAGCCGGCCGAGCTTGACCTCGCACGCTTCCGCGGGCGCGTGCCGGTCGAGATGCTCGGGCGCACCGCGTTCCCGCCGGTGGGGGAGCTGCCGTACTTCATCACCCTCCCCGCACACGGCTTCTACTGGTTCCGGCTGGCGTCCGCCGAGCAGGTCGAAGCACCGCATTGGCACGAGGAGCGCGTGCTCCGCGACGACCTGCCCGTGCTGGTGCTGTTCGACGGCTGGACCAGCTTCTTTCGCGATCGCGTGGTGCCCTGGCGCATCGGCATGGCCGAGCGCGTGCGCGCGCAACTCGAGCAGGAGATCGTGCCGCGATACCTCGAGGCGCAGCGCTGGTATGCGGGCAAGGGCGACAAGCCCGCGCGCGCGCGCCTTGCGGACCACGTCCTCTGGGAGACCGCGGGGCGCAGCTGGCTGCTTGCGCAGTTCGACCTCGAGGGCGCGCACGAGCCGGCCCGGTACTTCCTCCCGCTCGCACTTGTCTGGGAGGACGCCGAGGAGGCGGGCGGACGGGGCCTTGCGCCCGCCACGCTGGCCAAGGTGCGCCAGCAGGCGGCCGTCGGCGTGCTGGCCGACGCCATCGCGGACGAGGGGTTCGCACGCGCGGCGGTGGCAGCGATCGGTGCAGGCGACTCGGTCGCGACCGCGCAGGGCACGGTGCGATTCATGCCGACGGGCGCCTTCACCGAGCTGGCCGGCGGCGGCACCGCGACGCTCGCGGTCGCACGGCCGCCGGCACAGACGAGCAACAGCGTCGTCACGATTGGCGACCGGCTCTTCCTCAAGATTTACCGGCGGCTGCGCACCGGGGTGAACCCGGAGCTGGAGATCGGACGCTTCCTGACCGAGGTGGTGCGCTTTCCGCACGCGGTGGCGGTCGCGGGCGCGGTCGAGCACGCGGCGGCGGACGGGACGTTGACCACGCTCGCGCTGCTCCAGGCCTACGTGCCGAATGAAGGTGACGGCTGGGACTACACGCTTGGCTACGTCGAGCGTTTCCTCGACGGCCGGCGCACCGCGACCGACCCCGCGCCGCCGGACGTCCACGGCGTCTACCTCGCGCTCGTGCGCACGCTCGGCTTGCGCACCGCCGAACTGCATCGCGCGCTTGCGACGCGCACGGGCGACCCGGCGTTCGACCCGGAGCCGTTCTCCCCAGCGGACTTCGCGGAGTGGAAGCGGCGCGTGCGGGCGGCGGCCGCCGCCGAGCTCGAGGGGCTCGAAAGCGGGCGCAGCACGCTTCCGGCCACCGACCAGGAGAGCGCGCTTGCGCTCGTTGCGGCGCGCGAGGCCCTGCTCGCGCGCATCGACGCCTGCGCAGCGCCGGCCGAGGGGCTCCACCGGCAGCGCTGCCACGGCGACTTCCACCTCGGGCAGGTGCTGATCCGGCAGAACGATTTCGTGATCACCGATTTCGAAGGCGAGCCGGCGCGCGCGCTCGACGAGCGCCGCGCAAAGCACTCGCCGCTGCGCGACGTGGCCGGCATGCTGCGCTCGTTCGACTACGCCCGGTGGGCCGCCTTGCGCCGCGCCGCGCGCACCGACCGGGACCTCGCCGCACTCGCGCCTGCCGCCGCGGCGTGGGCGGCCGAAGCGCGCCGCGCGTATCTCGCCGCCTACGACGCCAGCGCGGTCGCCGCCGGCCTGTACCCGTCGTACGACGCGGTGCGCGGACTCGTCGCGCTCGCCGAGCTCGAGAAGGCGATCTACGAGTTGCGCTACGAGCTCGCGAACCGGCCGGACTGGGCGCGCATTCCGCTCGGCGCTCTGCGCGCGCTCGCGCATCCCGCCCAGGAGGCCTGATGGAACAGCTCGACATGCTCATCGAACCGGTCCGCGCGGTGCTGGTGCAGATCGGCGCATTCGTGCCGCGGCTAGTGCTCGCGGTCGTCGTGCTGGGGGTCGGCTGGCTCGGCGCGAAGGTCGCCCGCTTCGCCGTCGTGCGCGGGCTGCGCGCAATCAACTTTCACGTCCTCACCGAGCGGGCGGGCCTGGACGGCTTCGTCCGGCAGGGCGGCGTGCGCAGCGACACCACCGAGATCCTCGGACTGCTCGTCTACTGGCTGGTGATCCTGGCCGCGCTGATCATCGCGTTCAACGGCCTCGGGCTCACCTACATCACCGACCTGCTGCGCGAGCTCGTGCGGTTCGTGCCGAAGGTGATCCTCGCGCTCGTCATCCTCGCGTTCGGCGCCTACTTTGCTCGTTTCGTCGGCCACACCGTTCTCGCTTATTGCCGCAGCGTCGGGATCCAGGACGCGGACCTGCTCGCGCGCATCGCGCGTTACGCGGTGCTCGCGTTCGTCGTCCTCATCGTCCTCGATCAGATGGACATCGGGGGCAACGTCGTGCGGCTGAGCTTCCTCATCATCCTCGGCGGCGTAGTCCTGGGGCTCGCGCTCGCCTTCGGACTCGGCGGCCAGCATTGGGCGGCGGCCTGGCTCGAGCGCTGGTGGCCGCGGCCTCGCCGGAAGGACGACGAGCGACGATGAGGCGGCAACACACGATGCCTTTTGGGGCCACTCGCGCGCTCGACGGCGCAACGCGCTTCCGTTTATGGGCGCCGGCGGCCGAGCGCGTCGCGCTCGAACTCGCGGGCGACGTCACCCGCGCCGCGCTCCCGATGACCGCGCTCGAGGACGGCTGGCACGAGGCGGTCGTTCCGCGCTGCGGCGCCGGCGCGCGTTACGCGTTCCGCGTCGGCGATCACCCCCCGGTTCCCGACCCGGCATCGCGCTGCAACCCGGACGACGTGCACGCGCCGAGCATGGTGGTGGACCCGCTCGCCTTCGACTGGCCCGACGCCGGTTGGCGTGGCCGGCCATGGGAAGAGGCGGTGATCTACGAGCTGCACATCGGGACGTTCACCCCGGCAGGGACGTTCGCGGCCGCCATCGAACGGCTCGACCATCTCGCCGCGCTCGGCGTCACCGCCATCGAGATGATGCCGCTCGCCGAGTTCGCCGGGCAGCGCAACTGGGGCTACGACGGCGTGCTGCCCTTCGCGCCCGAGAGCACGTACGGCACGCCCGAGGACCTCAAAACGCTCATCGCCGCGGCGCACGCGCGCGCGCTGATGGTCTTTCTGGATGTCGTCTACAACCATCTCGGTCCGGAAGGCAATTACCTGCACATCTACGCGCCGCAGTTCTTCAGCGCACGCCATCGGACGCCCTGGGGCCCTGCCATCAACTTCGACGCCGAGGACGCGCGCACCGTGCGCGAGTTCTTCGTTCACAACGCGCTCTACTGGCTCGAGGAGTACCACTTTGACGGGCTGCGCCTTGACGCGGTGCACGCGATTGTGGACGAGCGCGATCCGGACATCGTCGCAGCGGTCGCGCGCGCGGTGCGCGACGGGCCGGGACGCGAGCGCCATGTTCACCTCGTGCTCGAGAACGATCGGAACGAAGCGCGCTATCTCGTTCGCGACGCGCGGCAGGCGCCGCTCCTCGCCAGCGCGCAGTGGAACGACGACGCGCACCACGCCTTGCACAGGCTCGTCGCCGGCGAGCGCGACGGGTACTACGCGGACTACGCGGACCGGCCCGTGTGGCGGCTTGGCCGCGCGCTCGCCGAAGGCTTCGCCTTTCAAGGCGAGAGCTCGGCGTATCGCGGCGGCGGCGCACGCGGGGAGCCGAGCGCCCACCTGCCGGCGACCGCATTCGTGGACTTCCTCCAGACGCACGACCAGGTCGGCAACCGCGCCTTTGGTGAGCGGATCGGCGCGATCGCCGCGCCCCAGGCGCACGCCGCGGCAACGGCGTGCGTGCTGCTCGCGCCGTCGGTGCCGCTCCTCTTCATGGGCGAGGAGTTTCTGGCCGGCACGCCGTTTCTCTATTTCTGCGATTTCGGACCCGATCTCGCCGCCGCCGTGACGCGCGGGCGACGCGAAGAGTTCGGGCGCTTTGCGCGCTTCGCCGACGCCGCGGTGCGCGCGGCCATTCCCGATCCGAATGACCGCGCGACATTCGAGCGCTCCCGCCTGGTGTGGAGCGAGACCGAACGGAGTCCCCACCGCGAGTGGCTGGAGTTCTGCCGCGCCCTCCTCGCGCTGCGTCGCAAACACGTCGTCCCGCGGCTTGCCGGAATGAAGAGCGGCGGAACGTTCGAGTGCGCACCGCCCGGCGCGCTCGCCGTGCACTGGACGCTCGGGGGTGGCGCGCGGCTGCATCTCGCGGCAAACCTGTCGGCCTTTCCCGCCGACACGGTGCGGCCACCCGGCGCGGCGATCTACGCGAGCGGGCCGCCCGGCGATGGATTCGCGCCGTGGTCGGTCCTGTGGACGCTGGAATCGATCGATGCGTGAGACCGCGCTCGAGCAGCTGGCGGAGCGCCACGGCATCGCGGCGACCCACTCCGACGTCCGGGGCAGGACGCGCCGCCCGTCGTCGAGCGCCATCGTGCCGCGCGCAACATACCGGTTGCAGCTGCACCGCGATTTCGGCTTCGCCCAGGCGACCGAGCTGGTGCCCTACCTCTCCGCGCTCGGCGTCAGTCACGTGTACTGCTCGCCGTACCTGCGCGCACGGCCGGGCAGCCGGCACGGTTACGACATCGTCGATCACGGTGCGCTCAACCCCGAGATCGGCAGCGACGCGGACTTCGAGTGCTTCTGCGCGACGCTGGCGCGCCACGGCATGGGCCAGATTCTCGACATGGTGCCGAACCACATGGCAGTTATGGGCGCGGACAACGCGTGGTGGATGGACGTGCTCGAGAACGGCCCCGCGTCGGCGTACGCTGACTGGTTCGACATCGACTGGTCGCCGCTCGACCCGGAACTCGCCGGCAAAGTGCTGGTCCCCGTTCTCGCCGGCCACTACGGCGAGGTGCTCGAGCGGGGCGAGCTCGTGCTCGAATACGAGGCCCAAGCCGGCTCGTTTGCAGTGCGCTATCACGAGCACCGTTTTCCGCTCGACCCGCGCGAGTACCCGACGGTGCTTGAGCGTGCCGCGGCCGCCATCGAATCCGGCGGGGTCGACGCCGACACGCGCGGCGCGTTCGAGCGCCTCATCGCGGCGTTTCGTCATCTGCCGCCGCGCATCCTCACGGCGCCGGCGGCGGTCGCCGAGCGAGCCCGCGAAAAGGAGGCGCACAAGGCCGCCCTCGCACGGCTCGTTCGCGGCCACCCGGCCCTTGCGGCGGCGCTCGAGCGCACCGTGCGCCGCTTCAACGGCAGTGCCGGCGAGAGCGCGAGCTTCGACCTCCTCGATGTGCTGCTCGACGCCCAAGCCTACCGCCTCGCCTATTGGCGGGTCGCCGCCGACGAGATCAACTACCGTCGCTTCTTCGATATCAACGACCTCGCCGCGCTACGCATGGAGAACGACGCGGCGTTCGAGGCGACGCATCGCTTCGTGCTCGGCCTTGCGGCGACCGGCCGCGTCGACGGCCTGCGCATCGATCATCCGGACGGGCTGCACGATCCGGCGCGCTACTTCCGTGGGCTGCAGGAGCGCTACGCCGAGCGCGCCGGCATCGACCGCGCGGCGCTCGATTCCGCGCGCCCGCGACCGCTGTACGTGGTGGCCGAGAAGATCATCGCTCCCCACGAGCAGGTGCCGGAGAATTGGTCCGTGCACGGCACCACGGGCTACCGCTTCGCCAACGTGGTGAACGGCATCCTCGTCGACACCGCGGCCCGCTCGCGCGTCGACCGCACCTGGCGCGCCTTCGTCCGCGAGGAGGCGCTCGACTGCGACGAGGCCGCGTATCGGGGCAAGCGCGCGATTCTGCGCGGCGCGCTTGCGGGCCAGCTTACGGTGGCGGCGAACCGGCTGCTCGCGCTCGCGCGCGCGACGCGCCACACCCGCGATTACACCGCGAACGCGCTGCGCCAGGCGCTTGCCGAGGTGGTCGCATGCTTCCCGGTCTATCGCACCTACCTCGCCGAACGCGCCACCCCCCAGGACCGTCGCCACGTCGATTGGGCGATCGGGCGGGCGAAGCGCCGCAGCCTCGCGGCCGACGCGAGCATCTTCGACTTCGTGCGCGCCGCCCTGCTCGCGCAGCCGCCCGCCGGCGCCGCCGCGAGCCTGGGTGCGGCGTATCGGGCATTCGCCATGGGCTTCCAGCAACTCACCGCGCCGGTGTCCGCGAAGGGCGTCGAGGACACCAGCTTCTACGTGTTCAACCGCCTGATCTCGCTCAACGATGTCGGGGGCGACCCGGACCATTTCGGCATGACCATCTCGGCATTCCACGGCGCCGCCGCCGACCGTGCCGCGAAATGGCCGCACACGATGCTCGCGACCTCCACGCACGACAACAAGCGCTCGGAGGACGTGCGCGCCCGGATCGACGTCATCGCCGAGCTGCCGGCCCTGTGGCGGCTCGCCGTGCGCCGCTGGAGCCGGATGAACCGGAGCAAGCGGCGCATGCTGCGGCGCCGACCCATGCCCTCGCGCAACGACGAGTACCTCCTCTACCAGACGCTGGTGGGAAGCTTCCCGGTCGGTGCGCTGGATGCAGCCGCGATCGCGGCCTACCGCGAGCGGATCCAGGCCTTCATGCTCAAGGCGGTGCGCGAGGCCAAGGTCCACACGAGCTGGATCACGCCGGATGCCGAGTACGAAGCGGCAGTGTCGGGCTTCGTCGAGGCGCTCCTGGCGCGCGTCGACGGCGATCTCTTCCTGGACGATTTCCGCGCGCAGCTGCCGACGTTCGCCTGGTTTGGACTGCTCAACTCGATTTCGATGACGCTGCTCAAATTCACTTCCCCGGGGGTCCCCGACCTGTACCAAGGCAACGAACTTCTCGACTTCAGCCTCGTCGATCCCGACAACCGCCGCCCGGTCGACTACGCAGTGCGGCGCGCGGTGCTCGACAGGCTTCAGGACATCGCCGCCGGTCCGGCGGCGACGCTCCGTGACCGGCTGCGCGCGCTATTCGAGATCCCGCACGAGGGCCGCGCCAAGCTGTGGGTGATCATGCGGGCCCTGCAATTGCGGCGC
The DNA here is from genome assembly GCA_963747775.1 of uncultured beta proteobacterium. Classification (GTDB taxonomy): domain Bacteria; phylum Pseudomonadota; class Gammaproteobacteria; order Burkholderiales; family SG8-39; genus JAGVSZ01. The sequence goes on along the minus strand of CAVVGT010000003.1, from coordinate 80,003 downwards.
GAGCAGCCCGACCTCTTCGCGCACGGCGATTACCACCCGATCGCGCTCGAGGGCGCGCGGTCCTACCACGCGGTGGCGTACGCCCGCCGGCTCGGTTCCCGTGGCATCGTCGCGATCGTCGGGCGCCTCTTCGCCTCGCTCGGCCCGGCGACCGGCGTCGCGCCACTTGGCGCCTCGGCGTGGGGCGACACGACGGCGTCGCTCGCATTTCTCCCGGCGGGCGCGGCGCTCGCAAACGTCCTCACCGGCGAGACCGTCATCACGGAAGGCGGCGCGCTGCCGCTGTCCCGCGCGTTCGCGCACTTTCCCGGAGCGCTGCTCGTTTACGACACCGCGGATCCGCGTTGACCAGCGGGAATATGGCCGGGGGGATCGCCGCCCGCGCGGTCGACCCCCGCTGGACGCGAGCGACGCCGGACGGCACCATCCGACGGAATGCGGTCGCCCGACCCCGCCACGCTCCCCGACGGTGAGCTCATCGAGCGCTGCCGCACGGCCTCGATCGATCTGCTGCACCGCAATCTCACGCCCGCCGGCATCCTCGCCGCCACGCCGGGCCGGCGCGCCGCGAGCCGCGGCTACACCGCGGTCTTCGGCCGCGACGCCGCGGTGTGCGCGATCGGCATGGCGCTCTCGGGCGATCCCGCCCTCGCCGGCGCCGCCCCGGCCGGGCTCTTCACGCTCGCCGCGCACCAGGCGCCAAATGGGCAGATACCCAAATTCGTGGACGTCCGGCAGGACGAAGCCGACTTCTGGTACCTCGGATGCATCGACGCCACGCTCTGGTGGCTCGTTGCGCTCGCGTTCCTCGATCGCACTCGGCCCGCAGGGGAACTGCGGGGCCGGCTCGCAGGCGCGATCGCAAAAGCGCTGAACTGGCTCGCGTGCCAGGAGCATCAGCGGTTCTTCCTGCTGCAACAGAACGAGGCGAGCGACTGGGCCGACATCATGCCGCGGTCCGGTTTCGTGCTGTACACGAACGCGCTGTGGCACCTGGTGAAGCGCCTGTACCGCCTCCCCCAGGCGGACGAGACGCGGCGCAACGCGAACCAGCTCTTCCACCCGTTTTCCGCCGCGATCGCCGACTACCGCCGCGCGCGCCTGCTTTCGCACTACGTCCTGCGCGGCGCGCGCAATCGCGAGCTGTATCTGAGCTTCGTCAACTTCTCGTTTTGCGGCGATGAAGGCGATGCGTTCGGCAACGTGCTCGCGCTGCTTTGCGGGCTCGCGGACGGTCCGGCCCGGCGTCGCACGCTGCGCGCCCTGGAGCGCCGCGGCGTGAACGACCCGTACCCGGTGCGAGTCGTCTGCGATCCGATCGAGGAGCAGAGCTTCCTGTGGCGGCCCTACATGTCGCGCCACCGCCAGAACTTCGCCTGGCAGTACCACAACGGCGGGGTGTGGCCGTTCGTCGGCGGCTTCTGGGTCGCCGCCCTCGCCGAAAGCGGACTGCACGAGGCGGCGCGGCGCGATCTCGCCCGGCTCGCGCGCGCGAACGCGCTCGACGACTGGGGCTTCTACGAGTGGTTGCACGGCCGCACGCTCGCCCCGAGCGGCATGCGCGGCCAGTCGTGGAACGCGGCGACCTTCCTTATCGCGTGCCACGCCGTCGCTGCGCGCGCGCCGCTGTTCGGCCTCGATCGAGCAAGAGGCAGCGCGCACTCGCCGGGCGCGCAAGAGCGCGACTCTCCGAAGGGTCGCGGCAAACGGTCTGCGCACAAGCGCTGAACACGCGCCCCGTCAGGCCGCTTCGTTCCTGACCGGGGGCGCCGATTCCGCGCCGAGCAATGCCGCAAGACGTACCGAATCGACCGGCTTCACGAGGTGCGCCTCGAAGCCGGCGGCGGACGAACGGCGCACATCCTCGGCGAGCCCGTATCCCGACAGCGCGATCAGCCGCAGGTCGCCGAAGCGCGCTCGCAGTGCAGCTGCAAGCTCGTACCCGTCCATGACCGGAAGCCCGATGTCGATGATCACGACATCGGGCCGCAACCGGGCCGCGGCCGCGAGAGCGGCGGCGCCGTCGGCGACCGCGCGGACCTCGTGCCCTTCGACGACGAGGGTGGCCTCGAGCATCTCGCGCACGTCGGCGTTGTCCTCGACCACCAGAACACGGCGGGCGCGTCCTTGAAGCACCGGCCGATCTCCGCCCGCGGCGGCCGGTACGGGCTCGATCGCACGGAGGCGCACGACAAACCGCGCACCGCGTCCCGCACCGGCGCTATAGGCCTCGGCCGTACCGTCGTGTAGCTCCGCGAGTCGCCGCACCAACGTGAGGCCGATACCGAGCCCACCGGCGGCGCGCGCCGGCTGCTGCTTGCCCTGCGTAAAGAGATCGAAGATGCGCGGCAGCAGGCCGGGCTCGATGCCCACGCCGCTGTCCGCAACGCGGATCACCGCGTCGTTCCCTTCGCGCTCGGTGGCGATGTTCACGGTGCCGCCGGGCGGCGTGAACTTGATCGCGTTGCCGACCAGGTTGACGATGATCTGCTCGAGGCGGGTCGCGTCGCCGCTCACCCATACGGATGCGAGACTCGTCTCGAAGCGGTGCGCGCCGGTCTTGCCCGCCGCGGACAGCGCGGCGAGCGCGCGACGTGCACAGTCGCCGACGTCGACGGGAACGCGCTTGATGCCGATCTTGCTGTGCATGACGCGCGCCACGTCGAGCAGGTCGTCGAGCAGCCGGCCCTGATGCGCCGCTTGGCGGTTGATCACCTCCAGCGCGCGGCCCGCGGCCGGGCTCGTAAGGTCGACGCGCTCGAGAACGCGTCCGGCGTTGCTGATCGCGGCGAGCGGGTTGCGCAGTTCGTGCCCGAGCATCGCCAGGAACTCGTCCTTCGCACGGCTCTCCGCTTCGGCATGCGCGCGCGCCGCACGTTCGCGCTCGAGGAGCGCATTGCGTTCGCTCTCGGCCGCGATCCGGATGTCGGCCTCGTGTGCGAGGCGCGCGCCGGCCGCGCACAGCGCATCGCCGAGCCCGTCGAGCTCCGCGATGCGCGTCCGCGGCATCGATACCGTCCGGCCCGCCGCCACGTCCTGCGCCGCATCCGCAGCCGCGCGGATCGCCGCGGCACCGCGCCGCGCCGCAGCGATCGCCATCCAGCTGCTCGCCATGAACACCAGCAGCCCCATGCCGCCGAGGAGCGCCAGCGAGCGCGTGAGCGACTGCTCGATTGGCGCGGCCGGAATCCCGACCGCGACCGTCCATCCGAATGCGGGCACCGGCGCCCAGGCGGTGTACACGGCATCGCCCTCGAAGGCCACGAACCGTCCCCAGCCGCGTGGTGCACGCTCGATCGAAGCATGCAGCGCAGGGACAGTCGGCCTGCCGACGTAGGCCGTGCCGCCGCGAGAACGCCGGATGATGCGGTGCTCCCGATCGAGCACGACCGCCACGCCGTTCTCGTGGACATGCTTGAGCAGCATTGCCTCCAGCTGCCCGAGCTCGAGCGTGGCTGCGAGGACATAGCGCACGCGGTCGGCGTGGATCACCGGAACCGCCAGGTCGACGACCGGCTTGCCCGTTACGGCGCCAACGAACACGTCCGAGACCGCTGGGCGGCCGGTATCAATGATCGCACGCGCATAAGCGCGGTCCGTGGCCGGCGGCAACGCGCGATCCGCCGGGGCGGCGAGATTGAAGAGCTGCCGGGCGGAGAGATCGAGCAGGACGATGTTCTCCCAGTCAGGGCTCAAGGCGAGGAAATTCTGGGCGAGCGTGCGGTACTGGTCGATTGCGCCGGTCCGCAGGACCGGCGAGGAGGCGAGCAACTCGAGGCGCCGGATGCCGCCTTCCAGCTCGCGCTCCACCACCGTGGCGAGCGCATTCACGGCGCCTTCGTGCTGCGCACGGACCTGATCGCGCTGGCCGACCCACAGCTGCAACAACAGCACCGCTGCGAAGGCCGCTACCGGCACCAGGCCCGCGAGCAGCAAGCCGATGAGATGCGTGCGGATGCTCCGCGGACGGCTGGGTCGGGGCATGCCGCAGTCTAGCGTGGCGGCCATGAGCGGGTACAGGTTGTAGAAGTTACCGGCGCCGTGACATGCGCGGTGCACCCGCACATTGCGCGACGACCCGATCTCCCGAATCGGGAGCAGGCGAGAACGAACCCGACCGAGGCGGTGAGCACCTGGGATCGGTTCTTGCTGACCACGAGTGAAACCGGCCAGGCGCTCGCGCTACTCGCCGCGGCTGGGATCGCGAACGTTTGCGGGAGAGCGGGATATGAGGCTTCGACGTTTTGCCATCGCCCTCGCGGCGACTCTGATCGCGGCGGCGCCACTCGCCGCAAACACGGAAACGGACGATCCGCTGGGGGGGCCCGTCGTGCTCGTGGCGCAGCCCCAGCTCGCGCAGTTCTATCGCGGCACGGTGCTGTTCGTTCGACCGCTCGGCGACGGCGCACATGTGGGCTTCATCATCAACCGGCCGATCGACGTCACGCTCGGCAGCCTCTTCCCGAAGCACGTGCCGTCCCAGAAGGTCGGCAAACCCGTGCTGCTCGGCGGGCCGGAATACACGGACACGCTGTTCGCGGTCGTCCAGAAGAACGCGAGCCCGGGCGGACGTTCGATCCCGTTCGCGAGCGACGTCTTTCTCGCCTTCGACGTCAACGTGGTGGACGGGATCATCGAACGGGACGGCAACGCCGCGCGCTTCGTGGTGGGCCTGGTCGTGTGGCGACCCGGCGAGCTCGCAGACGAAATCCGCAACGGCTTTTGGTTTGTCCGCGAACCCGACGCCCAGCTCCTCTTCGGCAAGTCGCCCGACGGCCTCTGGGAAGAGCTGGTCCAGCGTTCGCGCAGCTACGTTTGAGCGGACGCGCCGCCGGTGGCCAGCCGGATCGCTCCACGCGAGGTCGCGAGCCGCGAGGCACCGAAGCCCGAGCGGCGTGCCCGCTACGCCGTGCGCGTTCTCATCGCGCTCGGGCTGACTGCGGCGCTCATCGCGCTCTGGCGCGCGGCCGACGTCGTGATGATCGCCTTCGGCGGCGTATTGCTCGCGGTCGCGCTGCGGGCGCTCGCCCGCCTCATCGAGCGCTTTACCCCGCTGCCGGAGCGGGCGGCGCTGCCGGGGGCGATCCTGGTGCTCGTCGCATCGATTGGTCTCGCGGCGTGGCTCGTCGGCGACACGCTCGTCGGAGAGCTCGGGCAGCTTGCGACGCGCCTGCCCGCGGCACTGGACAAGGTCCGGGACTGGCTGGCGCAGCACGCGGCGGGCCACGCGGTGCTCGGCTCGCTCGGCGCGGTGAACGGCATGGAATCGATCTCCCGCCTGGCCGGGGTGGCACTTACCACGCTCGGCGCCGTCGCGAACGCGCTGGTGCTGCTCGTGCTCGGCATCTACTTCGCCGTCGACCCGGGCCTGTACCGCCGGGGATTGCTGCGGCTCGTGCCGCCGGCCCACCGTGCGCGGGTCGCCGAGACGCTTGCCGCCACGGCCGACGCGCTGCGGCAGTGGCTCGGGGGCGCGGTCGTCGCGATGCTCGCCGTCGGTGGCGTCACCGGTCTCGGCCTCTGGGCCCTCGGCGTGCCGTTCGCGTTCTCGCTCGCCGTCATCGCCGCGCTGCTCGAGTTCGTGCCCTTCATCGGACCGATTGTCGCAGCGATCCCCGCCGTGCTCGTCGGGTTCGGCGAGTCGCCCGTCACGGCGTTCTACGTGGCGCTGCTCTATCTCGCGATCCAGCAGATCGAGGGCTATCTGCTCACGCCGCTCGTGCAGCGCTGGGCAGTCGCGCTGCCGCCGGCACTCGCGGTCCTCGCCGTCCTCGTGTTTGGCGTGCTGATCGGTCTTCCCGGGGCGCTTTTCGCGGTGCCGCTGCTTGTCGTCGTGATGGTCGTGGTGCGCAAGCTCTACGTCGAGCCTGCCGAGACCGCCAGGTAAGGCCCTCAGACCAGCACCGCCACCTCGATGCCGCCCTCCTCGCTCAACACGTACACGCCGACGTCCTGCGTGTGCCGCTCGAAGGCCAGATCGACCCGCCCGTTCGCGAACTGCAGGTTGCGCACCTCCAGCCGGTTCAGGAAGTCAGGCAGCGCGGGCTGGCTAAGGCAGATGCGTCGCGCGTCGGCCTGGAAGGTGATGCCCAGACACGCCTCCAGCAGATAGAACACCGCCGCGCTCGCCCAGGCCTGCGGCGAGCACGCCACGGGGTACAGCGTCGGCGCCTCGCTCGGTCGTCGCATGAAGCCGCAGTACAGCTCGGGCAACCGGCTCAAATCGAGCAGCGCCGCCGCTTCGCACAGTGCGTCAAGGATGCGCAGCGCCGCGCGCTTCTGCCCGTACCGCGCGCAGCCCATCGCGATCAAGGCGTTGTCGTGCGGCCACACCGACCCGTTGTGGTACGACATCGGATTGAACCGCGGCTCGCCCTCGGCGAGCGTCCGCACGCCCCATCCCGAGAAGAACGCTGGCCCGAGCAGCGCGGCGACCGTGCGCCGTGCGCGGTCCGGCCGCGCAATGCCGCTCCACAGGACCTGCCCGGCGTTGGAGGCGCGCACCTCGCAGCGCCGCTTGTCGCCATCGAGCGCGAGGGCGTACATGCCGAGCGCCTCGGACCAGAACACCGCCTCGAAGCGCCCGCGTAGCGTCTCCGCCGCCTGTTCGAGCGTGGCGGCCCGGTCGGGATTCCCGAGCGCCCGCGCGAGCGTTGCGGCGGCCTTTCGCGCGGCGTACACGTACCCCTGCACTTCGGCGAGGGCGATCGCGCCGGTCGCGCTGCGCCCGTCGCGATGGAAGATCGCGTCCTCCGAGTCCTTCCAGCCCTGATGCACGAGCCCGCGGCTCGAACGGCGCCGGTATTCCACGAATCCGTCGCCGTCCGCATCGCCGTACCGGTCGATCCATTCGAGCGCGCGCTCGATGTGCGGCCAGAGCGTGCCGATGAATTCGAGATCGCCGGTGCGTTCGAGGAAGGCGCCGGCGAGCACGATGAAGAGCGGCGTGGCGTCGACGCTGCCGTAGTAGCGTCCGAACGGTATCTCCCCGGTTGCCGCCAGCTCGCCCTGCCTCACCTCGTGCAGGATCTTCCCCGGCTCCGCATCGTGCTCGGCACTGTCTTCGGCGGCCTGCATGCGGGCCAGGTAGGCCAGGGTGCCGCGCGCGAGCTCCGGATGGAGCCACAGGCATTGCAGCGCGGTCAGGATGCCGTCGCGGCCGAACGGCGTGCTGAACCAGGGCACGCCCGCGTACGCGTAGGGGCCCTCGGGGTTGCCGGAGGCGAGGAGCGCGAGGTCCCCGCTCGAACGTTGCACCCACGCATCGAACTGAATGTGGCCGGAGCGCAGATCGCAGCACTGCTCCCGCGCGCGTGCCCCATCCACCGCGGCAAACGCGGCCACGTAGTCGACCGGGGCGTCCACCCCGGGGCCCGGCTCGCACGCGATCGCGACATAGAGGTCCTGCTGCCCCCCGCCTTCAGTGCCACCGCGAACGCCCCTTCCTGCGCGTCGAGCCGCGCGGGCGCCGGCTCGAACGCGACCGCCGTGCGGCGCACGACCCCGTCGCGCCCGCGATAGGCAAGGACCGCGCGCGCGCCGCGCATCTCGGGCGCGAGATCCTCGCCGCGTTGGGCGCGCTCGAGCCCCCGGACCTCGAAGATGTCGCGGTAGTCGGCCGCAAACGCGATCGTGAGCCACACGGTCACCGCGTCGGTGCCGAAGTTCGTCACGCGGATGTGCTCCTGCGCTCCGCCGCGCTGCAGGAGCCGCGCGCGGAAGAAGTGCAGCGTGCCCTTGCGCACGACGACCCGGTCGCCGTCGAGTAGATCCGGCGTCGTGAGATCGGCCGTCAGCAGGCCGTCGTCGCGGACGCTCGAATTGAGCAGCATCGGGCGGCGGCCGTTCACCCGCAGGGCGAGGCGCGAGAGGAAACGGGTGCCCTGGTGATAGAGCCCGTGGACGCCGCTGCCGGCGATCGGGATGTCTCCGAAGCGGTCGAATACGGCGAACGTCTCGCCGGCCTTCAGCACCCGCGTCCGCTCGTCGGCGAGCGACGACGTGACGCTCACGTACCACTGGTCGGCAATGCGGACCGCGTCTTCCACGCGCTCAGGCGGCGGTTTCGGTGCGGACTTCGGCCACGCGGCGGTACGCCGCGACGTACTCGCTCGCCATGCGCTGCGCCGTGAAGTGCCGCTCGAACCGCTCGCGGCAGCGCCTTCGATCGATGATCGCAAGGCGATGGACGGCGGCGACTGCCGCCGGCTCGTCATCGACGACGAACCCGGTCACGCCCTCGGTCACGATCTCCGGCACCGAACCGCAGCGGTATCCGATCACCGGCGTGCCGCAGGCCAGCGCCTCGATCATCACGAGGCCGAACGGCTCTGGCCAGTCGATCGGGAAAAGCACCCCGAGCGCGCCGCCGAGGAACTCGCCCTTCTCGCCCTCGGAGATCTCGCCGATGAACTCGACGCCGGGGCCCGCAAGCAGAGGACGGATGCGCTCCTCGAAATAGGCCGCGTCGGCCCTGTCGACCTTCGCCGCGATGCGCAGCGGCACCCCTGCCCGGCGCGCAATCACGATTGCGCGGTCGGGTCGCTTCTCTGGCGAGATGCGCCCGAGGAAGGCGAGGTAGCCCTCCGGTTGCGGCCGGAACGGGTACAGATTCTTCGGCAGCCCGTGGTAAATGGTTCCGATCCAGTTCGCGTCGGGCGCCGGCGAGCGCTGCGCATGCGAGATCGACACGAGCGGGACATGCGAGAAGCGGCGCAGGATGCGCCCCGTCTCGGTGCCATCCAGGCGGCCGTGCAGCGTCGTCACGCTCGGGGCCGCGAGCTTGTGCACGGACGGGAACTGCAGGTAGTCGAGATTGAAATGGATCACGTCGAACTCGTCCGCGGCGTGCAGCACCTCGTCCAGCAGCATGACGTGATAGGCCATCGGGTCCCGGCAGCCCGGGTCAAGCCGCAGGCCCTGCGGAACGATTGCGCGCAGGCGGGCGCGCGTCACCGAGTCGCCGGAGGCGAACAGGGTGACGTCGTGACCCAGGCGGACCAGTTCCTCGGTGAGATACGAAGCGACACGCTCCGTTCCGCCGTACAGCTTCGGCGGAACGCTCTCCATGAGCGGTGCGACGACGGCAATCCGCAAGCAAGTTCTCCTGTCCGGGCGTGCGACTCGGGCCGATTGCGTCGGGGTCGGCCCGCCCTGCCCGCTCGCCCCCGAAAAGAGGTGCGCGGGCCGTTGCGCCCGCGCACCCGCTCCGGCGTCCCCCGCTATACCCGGGGCCGTCGCCCCATCACGAAGAACACCACGGCGACGATCAGGCCGATGATGAACAGGATCCACGCCATGTTCATCGACAGGCCGGCGACGCCGGTAAAGCCCAGCAGCGCAGCGACGAGCGCGATCACGAGGAATACGGCTGCCCAGTACAACATGCGAGTCTCCTTTCGGCGGTTGGGTGAAGCCTCATCGCCTCAGCAAACGACGTGCCCGCCGACGTCGGTCTACGCGGCGGGCGCAGTGTCCGGGAGCGCCACCCCGACCGCCTCACGGGCGATGGCCAGCGTCGAAGACGCCGAACGATGGGAGACGATCGGCACGAGCGCTGCGATCTGCTCACGGCTCTCGGCGAGCGTCGTGGCGACGGCGTCCGCGCCCGCCGCCAACAGCGCCCCGCCCGCCTCCATGGCGCCTCCGGGCAGGCCCCACCGGCCGACGAGGATCTTCAGGTCGGGGAAACGGGTGCGCAGCCGCCTGCAGAGCAGGCGCGCGTGCGCCGCGCCGCCCGCCGGCACCGCCGCGATACACACGATGCGGGCCGCCTGCGCATCGACCAGCTCGAGCACTTCCGACGTCAACAACGCGTGGCTTGCCACGGTCAGGTCGCAGCGCTCAGCCCGCAGCAGCGCCGCAAGCATCCTCAGGCCGGCCTCATCGACGTCGTCCCGCGCCGGACAGCCGAGGAGGGCAAGGCGCGGCGGCGCCGGCGATGCGGCCCCGGCCGCTGCGACCGCCACGGCCCGTTCAGCATCCCGCGGCACAAGGTCGTCGAGGATCTCGCGTGTCGCGGTCAGCACAAAGCGCTGTTCGTCCTCGTCGATCCGGCCGCTCATTAGATCGCGCCTGCTGTTGACCAGCGCCCGCACCAGGACGGCGTCGCATGTCTGCGCGAGCGCGCCGCCCTTCAAGTGGCGCACTGCGATCGCCGCCGCCTCATCCCGGTCCTGCGCGAGCAGCCGCTGGTAGTACGCCAGACCGGGCTCGAGCACCGGCCGGTCGCCGAGCAGCGTGTCGAAGAAGGTGAGGGCTGGAACGTACTTGCCGAGCAGGACCAGGCAGACGGTCAGCGGCGTGGCAAGGATCAAGCCGACCGGCCCCCACAGCCAGGTCCAGAACCCCACCATGACCAGCGTCGCCGTCGCGGAAACGCCGACGCGGCGGCCATACAGCCACGGCTCGAACACCATGCTCGTCACGAGCTCAAGTGCGACGAACAGGCCGGCCACGAGCAGCGGCGGCGTCCAGCTCTCCGAGATCAGCACGCTGAGTCCGAGCGGCATCAACGCCGCTAGCCAGGCGCCCAGATAGGGAATGTAGCGCAGCACCGCGGCGAAGAGACCCCAGGTGAGCGCGTACGGCAGGCCGATCAGCATCAGCCCCGCTCCGAAGATCACGCCGAAGCCGCCGTTGATCGCGAGCTGCATGTAGAGGTAGCGACTGATGCGCTCGCCGGCTTCGTCCAGAGCCTTTGTGGTGACGGTCAGCCGTCCACGACCGAAAACGGCGATGACCCGATCGCGCAGATCCTCGCGCCGGATTAGCATGAAGAACACGAGGACCAGCGCGAGTGCGAGGCCCGCCGCGGTCTCCACGACTGGCCCGTAAGTCGACCAGAGCTTGCCGACTTCCAGCGGTTCGGCGACCGTGCGCACCGGCAGGGGCACCGGCTCGGGTGCATCGCTCTGCGCCACCGGGCGGCGGGTCTGGGCCTGGGGCGCCCGTGCGGGCTCCTCCATCTGGCGGCTGATCCGCTTCATCGCCCGCCGGATCTTGGTCACGAGCCCGGTATCGTCGCCCTTCAGCTCGGCGATCCTGAACTTCAAGTTGTGCTCGTACCGTGGCAGCGCATCGACTAGCGTGTTCAGCTCCCGCGCCACCATCGCGCCGAGCCCGGCGACCAGCGCGAAAGCGAGCCCGACGGACGCGACGACCGCAACGACGCGCGGGACGGCGCGCCGCTGCACGAGCGTCACGAGCGGACTCAGGATGAACGTCAGAAGAACTGCGAGCGCAAGCGGCACGAGCACCGGCCGCAGCCAATAGAGCAGCGCGAGCGCAAGCGCGAAGCTCGCGAGCAGCACGAACGAGCGCGCGGCGACCGGGGGGACGCTCGGGTGCCGCGGCTCGGGCAACTCTCTCCTCCATGTTGAGCAAGGAAAACGCTCTGCCGCAGCAAGCCACGTGCCCGGTCACCCTCGCCACGCGTCCGGGCACAGCGATTGCGGGAACAGCGGGCGTGACCCGCAAGGCGCAGGTCGCCAATTCCACAACCAACCGCAGGAGCAAAGCCGACATGAACTGGGACCGTATCGAAGGCAACTGGAAGCAGATGAAGGGCAAGGTCAAGGAAAAGTGGGGCAAGCTGACCGACGACCATTTGGACGTCATCGCCGGCAAGCGCGATCAGCTCGTGGGACGGATCCAGGAGTCCTACGGCATCTCGCGCGACGAGGCCGAGCGCCAGGTGCGGGACTGGGAAACGACCACCCGCGATGTGAACGATCGCTCGTACACCGGATAAGGAGATCAGCGATGACGCTCAAACCCATCGCCGCCGTGATCGTCGCCCTGGGCCTCGGCTCGGCCGGGGCCGCGTACGCCGCGGACACTCTCAGCAAGGACGCGTACAAGGCCGAGAAGGATCGGATCGACGCGCAATACAAATCGGCCAAGCAGGCGTGCGACAAGCTCAAGGGCAACGCCGAGGACATCTGCAAGGCCGAGGCACAGGCGGAGCAGCACATCGCGATCGCCGACCTCGACGCGAAGAACAAGGGCACTGCGGAAGCGCAGCAGAAAGCCCGCGTGGTACGCGCCGAGGCGCAGTACAAGGTCGCGCGCGAGAAGTGCGACGACTTCTCCGGCAACGCCAAGGACGTGTGCGTGAAGGAGGCCAAGGCGGCCGAGACCAAGGCGAAAGCCGAGGCGAAGGCGGATGGCCGGGTCGCCGAGGCGCGGACCGACGCGAAGGAGCGCAGTGCAGATGCGCGCAAGGACGCCGCCGACGCCTCACGCGACGCCGACTACCGGGTGGCGCGCGAGCGCTGCGACCAGTTCTCCGGCGACGCGAAGGACGCCTGCATGCGTGACGTCAGGGCGAAGTTCGGCAGGTCCTGAGGCCGCAACCGGACGCCGTGCGAACCACGGCGTCCGGCGTTCCTTCCGGAAAATCGTATGCCCGATCGCATCTCTCTCATCGTGGGGCTCGCGCTCGGCGCGAGTATTGCGCTCGCCGCCTGTGAGCGCACCGACCAAAGCGCCTTGCGCTCCGATACGAAGAAGCTGGCCGAGGATACCGCTACAGCGGCACGCAACGCGGCGCGCAGAGTCGAACAAGGCACGCAAAAAGCCGCCGACACCGCCATTCAGGTGGCGGGCGACTCCGCCATTGCGGCGCGCGTAAAGACTGCCCTCCTCGCTGAAAAGAACGTCAAGAGCAGCGACGTCAGCGTGGACGCCTTCCAGGGGAAAGTCATCCTGCGCGGCACCGTCCCCGATGCCGAGCAGATCGCGCTCGCCGCCCAGGTCGCGCGCGCGGTCGACGGCGTGAAATCGGTCGACAACCGGCTGATCGTGAATTAACCGGCCCGGCTCGAAAACGGGGATGACCCCGCCCGCGCGTAGCACTGCGTAACGCTTACACTCTGCGGCAACCCTTACAGGTCGAGGCGTCGCGCGCCGCCGGTGCGCGCTCGATAAGCGCGTCAACACTGGCAAGCAACGTGTCCCGTCGGGGCACGAGCGTGTAAGAACTCCCCGCTCGCACGTGCGTTCCAAGCGGGCATGAAGTATGCGAGTGGGCCGGACGACCCGGTCTCGTCCGGAGATGGGAGCATCGATGAGTGCACACCGCGTGCTGGCGATGGTCCTCGCCGGTGGCGAGGGAACCCGGCTCGCGCCGCTGACCGCCGTGCGCTCCAAGCCGGCGGTGCCGTTCGGCGCCCGCTACCGCATCATCGACTTCGTGCTATCGAACCTCGTGAACTCCGAGATCTACTCGATCTACATGCTGGTGCAGTACCGGTCGCAGCCGCTGATCGAGCATATCCGCAATGCCTGGGTGCTCGCGCCCATCCTGCCGCACCACTTCGTCACGGTCGTCCCGCCGCAGATGCACGAGGGCCCGGAGTGGTTCCAGGGCACCGCCGACGCGGTCTACCAGAATCTGGACCTTCTGCGCGTGCATGCGCCCACGCTGGTCGTGGTGTTCGGCGGCGATCACATCTACCGCATGGACGTGCGCGACATGATCGACTTCCACCGCGCACGACAGGCCGACGTGACGGTTGCGGCAGTGCCGGTGCCGCTCGCCGAAGCCTCGGCGTTCGGCGTGATCACGTGCGAGCCGTGCGGGCGCATCCGCCAGTTCGTCGAGAAGTCGGCCGATCCCCCGGCGATGCCGGGCGATCCGACGCGCGCCTATGCCTCGATGGGCAATTACGTCTTCAGCACCGAGACGCTGGTGAGCGCGCTCGGCGAGTCGCGCGAGCGCGGCGAGAAGGACTTCGGCCGGCACGTGCTGCCGCGGCTCGCCGCATCGCACCGCGTCTACGCGTACGACTTCACCCAGAACCGGGTGCCCGGCGTGCGCCATCAGGAAGGGCGCGCGTACTGGCGCGACGTGGGCACGGTGGACGGTTATTTTGCCGCCAGCATGGATACGCTCGGCGCCGAGCCGCGCTTCAACCTCTTCAACCCGCGCTGGCCGATCCGGTCGAGCAATCACCAGGGGCCGGCGGCGCACGTCCTCGATGCGCACATAATGTCGAGCCACATCGGGACCGGCGCCTTCGTGAAGGGTGGAGCGATTCGCAACTCGATCATCCGGCGCGAGGTCGTGATCGCGGAGGACGTGGTGCTCGAGGACTGCGTGATCATGGACCACTGCTCGATCGGCCGCGGCGCCCGGCTGCGCCGCACAATCGTCGATCGCTATAACTGCATCGAGGCGGGCGCGCGCATCGGTTTCGACCGGGATGCCGACCGCGCGCGCTATCACGTGACGGACGCGGGCGTGGTCGTCGTCCCGATGGGTCCGGTTGCCGCGCACGCGAACCTCTACGAGTGACCGGTTGACTTTCGAAGGAGCACCCGATGGCAAGATTGAAAGTGAAGCGGGACGCGGCCGGCGATCGGCTGGGCGAGCCGCGCGAACCGGAATCCGACGCGGCCGTCAACGACCCGGCCCTGCACGCCGAGACGGCGCCGCAGCTCGAGCCCGCCGCGAACGATCCCGTGGACCGCAACGCCTCCAGTCTGGAAGCGCGCGAGGCGCGCATCCGTGAGCGCGCCTATCGACGCGCGGAAGCCCGCGGATTCGCTCCGGGCCAGGAGCTCGAGGACTGGCTCGCCGCGGAGAGCGAGGACCCGGGCGACAACGGCACCGGCGGCCCACGCTGATCCGCGGCTCAGCGTGGCCGGCGCGGCGACGCTTGCGACTTACAATATCCACCGGGCGATCGGCCGCGATGGCGTGTTCGACCCCGAGCGCGTCGGTAGGGTGCTCGACGAGATCGGCGCGGAGGTGTTCGCGCTGCAGGAAGTCCAGAGCGGTCGCACCGGTCGCGCGCTGATTCATCAGTTCCGCGACCGACTGGGCGGCGAAGCGATATCCGGCGTAACCCTGCTCCGCAAGGACGCCGAGTACGGCAATGCGATCCTCACCCGCTACCCGGTGCGCAGCGTCGAACGCCTCGACCTGAGCGTCTCGCGGCACGAGCCGCGCGGCGCGCTCGACGTCGTCCTCGACGCCGGAACCACGCCGCTGCGCGTGCTTGCGACGCATCTCGGCTTGTGGCCCTACGAGCGGCGGCGGCAGGTCCGCCGGCTGCTCACGGCGCTCGCCGCGGGCCCCGACGTGCCGACGATCCTCATGGGCGATATCAACGAGTGGTTCCTCTGGGGTCGGCCGCTGCGCTGGCTGCACGTGCAGTTCCCCCGCACGCCAGCACCGGCGACGTTTCCGGCGCACCGGCCCGTGTTCGCGCTCGACCGGCTCTGGGTGCGGCCGCGCACCGCCCTGCGGCGGCTCGCGGTACATGCGAGTCCCCTCGCGCGCGTCGCGTCCGACCATCTTCCTCTGGTTGCCACGCTCGAATGGTGAACGGGAAACGCAGCACGCCCAGGCCGGCCACGGTGTCCGTGGTCTGGCCGGGCCGGCCCTACCCGCTCGGCGCGACCTGGGACGGCGAAGGGGTGAACTTCGCGCTGTTTTCCGAGCACGCGGAACGGGTGGTGCTGTGCATCTTCGACCCGGCCGGGCGCCGTGAGCTGCAGCGTATCGTCCTGAACGAGCACACCGACCAGATCTGGCACTGTTACCTGCCGGAGGCCCGGCCCGGGATGCTCTACGCCTACCGGGTGCACGGGCCCTATCGGCCCGAGGAGGGCCACCGCTTCAATCCGCACAAGCTGCTGCTCGATCCGTACGCGCGCGACATCGTCGGCGCGCTGCGCTGGAGCGACGCGCACTACGGCTATGCGGTGGGCCACAAGCGCGCCGACCTGTCGTTCGACCGCCGCGACAGCGCGGGCGGAATGCCGAAGTGCAAGGTCACGGACCCGGCGTTCACGTGGGGCGGCGATCGTCGGCCGGACGTGCCGTGGAACGACATGGTGATCTACGAGGCGCATGTCCGCGGGTTCACCATGCAGCACCCGGAGGTGCCGCCGGCGCTGCGCGGAACGTACGCCGGCCTCACGTGCCAGAGCGTGGTCGAGCACCTGAAGCAGCTCGGCGTGACCACGCTCGAGCTGATGCCCGTTCACGCGTTCGTGAACGACCGCCTCCTCGTCGAGCGCGGCCTGACCAACTACTGGGGCTACAACACCATCGGGTTCTTCGCACCCGACCTGCGCTATTCGGCGTCGGGCAAGCTGGGCGAGTTCAAGACGATGGTCAAGACGCTGCACTCGGCCGGAATCGAGGTCATCCTCGATGTCGTCTACAACCACACCGCGGAGGGCAATGAATTCGGGCCGACGCTCGCCTTCCGCGGCATCGACAACGTGGCCTACTACCGGCTCGCCGATCCGCCGCGACACTACGTCGACTTCACCGGCTGCGGCAACACGCTGAACATGCGTCACCCGCGGGTGTTGCAGCTGCTGATGGACTCGCTGCGCTACTGGGTCTCCGACATGCACGTCGACGGTTTCCGGTTCGATCTCGCCTCGGCGCTCGCCCGCGAGCTGCACGAGGTCGACCGGCTGGGCGCGTTCTTCGACCTGCTGCGCCAAGACCCGGTGCTCAACCAGGTGAAGCTCATTGCCGAGCCGTGGGATCTCGGCGCGGGCGGATATCAGGTCGGCAATTTCCCGGCCGGGTGGGCGGAGTGGAACGACAAGTACCGCGACACGATGCGCGCGTACTGGAAAGGCGACGGCGGCCAGATCGGCGAATTCGCGCGCCGCTTCACGGGTTCGAGCGATCTCTACGGGCGCAGCGGCCGGCGACCCTACGCGAGCATCAATTACGTCGCGGCGCACGACGGGTTCACCCTCGAGGACTTGGTCTCGTACAACGAGAAGCACAACGACGCGAATCTCGAGGACAACCGGGACGGCCATAACCACAACCTGTCCTGGAACTGCGGGGCCGAGGGACCGACCGCCGATCCGGCGGTGCGGGCGTTGCGCCAGCGGCAGAAGCGCAACCTGCTGGCGACCCTCTTCCTGTCGCAAGGCATCCCGATGCTCCTCGCCGGCGACGAGATGGGCCGCACCCAGCTCGGCAACAACAACGCCTACTGCCAGGACAACGAGGTCTCCTGGGTGAACTGGGACTTGCGCGGCGAGGAGCGAAGCTTCCGCGCGTTCGTCCAGCAGCTGATTGCGCTCCGCCGCGCGCACCCGGTGTTCCGCCGGCGCCACTTCTTCCAGGGGCGCCCGCTGCGTGGGCGCGAGGTGAAGGACATCTCATGGCTGAAGCCCGACGGCACCGAGATGACCGACGAGGAATGGGACCAGCACTTTGCCCGTTGTCTCGGGGTGTACCTCTCCGGCGTCGGACTCCCTGAAACCGATGCGCGCGCCCGCCCGGTCATCGACGAGGATTTCGTCGTGCTGTTCAACGCACACCACGAGGCGATCGACTTCCGCCTGCCCGCAATCGGGCGCGGCGAGTGGGAAAGCATGATGGACACCTCGACCGATAGCGGCGGCCGGCTCGAAGGCTGGCGCTCGGCGCCGGAGCGGCCGTACCCGCTGCAGGGGAGGACGCTCGCGCTGCTCGTGCAGCGGCGCGGCGTCAGTGACGCTGCCTGACGGCGTAGTCGCCGGGCTTCAGCAAGCCCTCGCGGCACAGGCGGTTAAGCAGCTGGTAGGGCGCGACAAACGGCGCCGCCCCCTCCAGCCAGTCTTCGAACTGGCGCTCCAGGAACGGATCGCATCCGCCGTGCACATACGCGCACAAGAGGCGCGAACGCGCGGAGAAGCCGAGCTCGCCATCGGCCGAGAACCGCCGCTTCTGCGGAAACGTCATCCGCACCATGCGCTCGAGCTCTTCGGCGTCGATCACGAACACGGCCGCGCGTCCTCTAGATCCCGGGGCCGCGGCGGCCGATCACCGTGAACACGAGGAACAGGATCAGTCCGACGACGAACAGGATCCACGCGATGTTGACCGCCGTGCCGGCGACCCCAGTGAGCCCGAGCACCCCGGCGATCAGCGCCACTACCAGAAACAACACAGCCCAAGAGAACATGGTTCGGCTCCTATGTAAATGCGTCCATCAAAGCGGACCGGTAGGTCCAACGTGGTGCTGTCGCTCTATACGCAACCGGCGTACCCGGGCAAATTCGGGAAAACGATGGCAATCGCTCAGGGGTTGGCGCGGGCGCAGGGTAAAGATTTCCGGCCCGGGTCGATTCTGGGTGCCCTGTGCGCCACGGCGCGAGCCTGCAGGTCGAGCCGTCTGACTTGGAGTCGGGGGGTCAGATGACGCGCCAGTCAGCGACCGGTGCCCGCTCGAGCGGCGCTTCGCCTTCGGTCGAGAGCGTCGATACGTCCGGCAGGTTCCAGAGACGGAAGCCGCCGCGGAATGCGGCCATGTTGTGCC
Source organism: uncultured beta proteobacterium (assembly GCA_963747775.1). Classification (GTDB taxonomy): domain Bacteria; phylum Pseudomonadota; class Gammaproteobacteria; order Burkholderiales; family SG8-39; genus JAGVSZ01. The sequence continues at coordinate 61,713 of CAVVGT010000003.1, read as the reverse complement.
CAATTCGCGTACCGGTTTCGACGTTCTTGAGATACTTGGCGTTGCCTCCGCCGAGCACGACGTAGTCGACGGAGAATGCGTTCGCGAAGATGCCCAGCGCGCGCACCACTTCCTTGCGCCAGGCACGCTTGCCGAGGCGTTCGAGCCCGTCGCGACCGAGCGTCTTCCAGAGCGCGCGCCGGCCGCGCCACGGCAGCCCGCCGAGCTCGAGCGGCACGATCACGTGCTGCGCAATGAACGCCGAACCCACACCGGTCCCGAGGCCGATGAACAGCATCCGCCCGCCGTCGTAGCTGCCGAGCGCTTGCATGGCCGCGTCGTTGAGAACGCGCACCGGGCGATCGAACGCCGCCGCAAAATCGAAGCCCACCCAGCCCGGCCCGAGGTTACCCGGCTCCGCGCGCGGTCCCTGTGTGCCCACGAGCCCGGGGTATCCGATGGAGACCGCGTCGTACTCCCAGTCGGAGCAGCTCTCGGTCACGAGCTCCACCATCCGGGTCGGCGTGAGGTCCGCACCCGAGGGCACCTTGCGCGGTTCGGTGTACCCGCTCGCAAGCACCTTCACGGAGCTGCCGCCGATATCGACGATGAGGATCCGGGTCGGCGGCGCGCTTTCGCGGCGCCCCGCAGGACTGGAACGGCGCGCCGTGCGCGCTCCTTTGCGCTTGGGTCGCGCCTTCACCTGGTCGCCGGCAACGTGTAGCGTTCTTCGACGGCCGCGCGGATGCGCGCCCGGCCGTCGGGCACGTCGACCGACTCGTCGCGCTCGACCGCGGCGAGCGCGTCGGCGAGCGCATCGTCCTTGATCGCCGCCCGCACCCAGCGCGAGTAGTCGCCTTGCCGCAGGTGATGCAGCCAGCTCTCGTCGTCGACGCCATCGCCGATCTGCAGGAACAGCATGAGGTTCTGCGCGCGCAGGTTGAGCTTGCCGTGAGGCCCGCGAAAGTGGAAGCTGCGCTCCGGCGGCAGCACGCCCTCGGCGTATTTGCGCCGATGCCGCTGACGCTCCGCGCCGCTCGGCGCAACGTGAATGACTTCGGCGCGCGAACCCGCGTCCCGAACCCACAGCAGCGCCTCTGCAGGACGCAGCGCCGTGGCCTCGAGTTCGAGCCGCCCGATGCCGGCAACCTGGCCGAACTGCCGGAGCGTCGCCTCGGGCGACTCGCCGAGCGCCACGACCCGGTCCACGGACCGCAGCGCCGCGGCCTCGACCGATTCGGGATGGACGGTGACCAGGATCGTGCCGTTGAGCGCGCCGCGATCGCCGTCGCCCCGCTGCGCCGGATCGTCGGGCAGGAGATGGTGCGCCTCGTCGATCACGATGAGGTGCGGCCGTCCGGTCTTCGCGCGCAACGCCTCCAGCCGCGGGAGCATCTCGCGGAAGAACTGCGGGCGGTCGGCGAGCGGCAGCCCGATCAGGTTCATCACGACGTTTGCCGCGGGCTTCTCGAGCGCGGTGAACACCTCGGCCGCGCCGGGCCCGCGGTCGCCGTTGCCGAACACGATCGCGCCGGCGAGCCCCGCGTAATCGCCTTCCGGATCGACCACGCAGAACTGGTAACCCTCGACCGCGACCCGCTCGAGCACGCCGCTGACGAACGTCGACTTGCCGCTGCCCGACGAGCCCGCCACCAGCAGGTTGCCGGCTGCAGGCGCGAGATGCGCGACGGTGCCGTCGGCGCGCGTCCCGAGCGCGATCTGCCGGCGCGGCGCGCGCGGCGGCGTGGCCTGCAGGTCATGCGCGACGATGTCGCGCGCCAGCTCGATCACCGCCGCGCCGTTCTCGCGCGCGCTGATGCGATCGACCTCACGCTGCAGCATGGGCACGGCATTCGCGACCGCGACCCCGTATTCCGCGGCGCGCAGCAGCGCATGATCGTTCTCGGCGTCGCCGATCGCCGCGACGTTGCGCGGCGACAGCCCCAGCTCGTCGAGCGCGGCCATCAGCCCGCTCGCCTTGTTGACCGAGGCCGGCAGCACCATCACTGCGCCCTTGTTGAAGATCACCTGCAACTCGAGCCCGAGGTCGCGGATCGCTTCCAGCACGAGGGTCTCGTTCGGATGCACGGTGGCGACGATGGTCTCGCCGACCGACAGCGGCGCCACGCCGCGGCGCGCAAGCTCGCGCACGAACGTCGGCGGCGGCGCTTCCGCGAGCGAACGCCGGCCGCGCGTCGCCGGCGTGTAGAGCAGCGCGCCGTTCTCCGCGACCACGCGGTCGAACAGCCCGATCTCCGGGAAGATGCCGAGCAGCTCGCCGAGCTCGCGGCCGGTGACGAGCACCAGCCTGCGCCCGCTCGCGGCGAGCTGTTCCAGCGCTTGCAGCGTGGCCGTCGCGACGCGGCCATGGGTCGCAAGGGTGCCGTCGTAGTCGATGGCAAGGGCGGCGTATCGCATCCTGTTTCGCTCGCCCGCCACCGAGCAAGTCGTGCGCCCGGGCCCGCGTCGCCACGCGCGCGCAGCAGGCGCTGTAAGTCTTACAAGTCGCTGCGCCGCTCGCCGCGGCCGCCCTCCCCCGACCCGGCCGGCGCGCCGGTCGGTACGGTCTCTTCCTCGAACAGCGACAAGATGGCGCGCACCAGCCGTTCGCGGTCGATCGGCTTGGCGACCAGCCCGCGAAAGCCGGCGCCCGCGAGCCGCTCGCGATCGAACTCGGTGAAAGCGGTGACCGCAAGGGCGGGAATCAGGTGTTCGCGCGCCGCGTCGCCAGCGCTCGCCTCGGCCGCGCGCACGCGGGCGAGGACGGCGAAGCCATCCTCCTCCGGCATCGCCAGATCGAGCAGGAGCACGTCCGGCGGGTCTCCCGCGGACAGCGATTCGGCGATCCGCGCCGCCATTTCGGGCCCGGTCGCAAACACCTCGACGTCCGCGCCGGTCTGGCGCAGCACGAAGGCGAGCGTCTCGCGCACATCGGCGTCGTCGTCGATCACGAAAATGGTGCGGCCGGCAAGCGCGGCCTCGCGTGCACGGAACTCGGCCAGCGCCTCGCCCGGACGCGGCGCCGGCGCCGCCACATCCGGTGCCGCCGGGAGGTGGATCGTGAACTGCGCGCCCTGTCCGGTGCCCGCGCTCTGCGCATTGACTGCGCCACCATGCAGCTCCACCAGATGACGCACCAGCGCGAGCCCGATGCCGAGTCCGCCCGCTCGACGCGTCGTCGAAGTGTCCGCCTGCGTGAACCGGTCGAAGACATGCGGCAGGAACTCGGGGGCGATGCCGATGCCGTTGTCGCACACCGCAAGCTGTACCCGGTTGCCTTCGCGCCCGGCGAGGGTCTCGACCAAGCCGTTCTCCGGGGTGAACTTGATCGCGTTAGACAGCAGGTTGGTGACGACCTGCTGCAGCCGTCCGCTGTCGCCCACGACAATGATCGCCGGCTGGTCGAATGCAGCGCGCAGCTCGACGTGCTTCGTCGCCGCGAGCGGACGCACGAGCTCGAGCGCGGCGTTGGCCACCTCGACCAGGTCGACGGACCTGCGCTCGAGCGTGAGCTTGCCGCTCATGATGCGCGCGGTGTCGAGCAGATCGTCGATGAGCCGCGCCTGATGCTCGACGCTGCGCTTGATGGCGGCGGTCGCTCGCTCGACGAGCGTGGCGTCGAGCGGGCGGGAGCTGGCGAGCAGATGCGCCCACCCGCGCAGCGCGTTCAGCGGCGATCGCAGCTCGTGCGACACGATCGCGAGGAACTCGTCCTTCGCGCGGTTCGCGCGCTCGGCCTCCTCGCGCAGGCGCTGCTCGGTCGCGAACAGGCTCTCGAGCTCGCGCTCGGCGCGCTTGCGGTCGGTGATGTCGGTCGCCACGCCGATGAGGCCCACGATCCCGCCGTGCTCGTCGCGCAGCGGCGACTTCGTGACGAGGTAAGTGCGCGAGCCTCCGTCGTGCGCGACCAGCTCCTCGACCACGCTCGACTGGCCGGATCCGATGACACGCCGCTCTTCCGCGTCGCTCTGCTGGGCGACACGCGAGTCGGGGGTCAAATCGAGCATCTTGCGCCCGAGCGCCCGAGTCTCGGTCAAACCCCGCGCCTCGAGCCAGGCCGGGTTGGCGAACAGGATGCGGCCGTCGAGGTCCTGCGCATGGATCAGATCCGGGGTGCTCGCGGTGATCGTCGCGAGCAGGCGCGTGCGCTCCACCACGCGCCTGTCGAGCTCGGCGTAGGCCTCGCGCATCGCGCGCTCGCCCTCGCGCCGCATCGCGGCGTCGCGCAGCACCAGCACCCCGCCCGCGACCTCGCCGCCCTCGTCGCGAAGCGGTGCGGCCACGAGTTCGACCGGGTATACCGCACCGCCACGCGCGCGCACGGCCGGTTCGCCGCCGGCCATGACCGTTCTGCGCTCCTGCAGCGCGCGATCGAGCGGCGACTCCACCGGTTGCTCGGAATGCCCGTCGACGACATCCAGCAGCTCGGCGAGGGGTCGCCCGCTCGCCGCCGTCGCCGTCCAGCCCGTGAAGAACTCGGCCGCCGGGTTCACGAACCGCACGTTCCCGTCGCGGTCGGTTGCGATCACGCCGTCGCCGATGCTCGCCAGCACAACCTGCAGCCGCTCGCGCTGCGCGCGCGCATCCGCTTCAGCGCCACGGCGCGACGCGTCGATCTGGTCGAGTGCCGCCGCGATCCACAACGCGAGCGCGCCGAGCACGACAGTCATCAGCAGCGTGAGCAGGCCGGCGCCGAGCGTCTCATCGATGACGCCCACTCGTTCGGCGAACAGACGCATCCAGCCGAGCGCCAGCGGCACCAGCAGTGCCGCCGGCATCAGCCAGCGGGTCACGACCGCGCCCGGGCGCTGGTCTGCGAGGACTCGCTCCAGCCAGGGATCGGGTCGCCCGGCAAGCAGGCTGAGCGCGAGCAGCAAGAACCCGATCGCCCCCGGTATCGACATTCCCAACAGCGGCGCCGGCGCGTAGAAGAGCAGGACGCGGAAGGTCATTCCGACCAGCGCCACGAACGCCAGCGCGGCGATTCCGGAGGCGAGCGCTTCGGTCAAGGCATCGCCGACCGGCGTTCGGTACCAGTGCAACGCGACGCCGATGGCGACGCCGAGAGCGGCCAGCGCACTAGGCACGGACATCAACCGCGCCTCGTCCGGCGTGCCCAACCCCAGGAACGCAAAGTCCAGCCCGAGCGTGACCCCGGTGGCATGAGCGGCTAGCGTGCCCCCCGCGAGGAGGACGATCAGCACCGCGCCCCCCATGGCCGGGCGCAATCGGCCGCGTTGCGACGCGTGCAGCGCCGCCGCTCCCACGATGAGCGACAGCAGCGACGCGGTCTGCAGCAGCGGGAAATCCGCACCGAAGGTGCGCAGCGCGGCGTTGTTGGCCACCCAGCCGAGCAGCCCGAGCACACCGATCACGCCGGCGCTCGCGTTGGCGAATGTCGCCGTCCGTCGCAGCGCGACGTGCACGCGCGCCCTGCGCGCATCCGCCGACCGATTGGGAGCCATCACGTGCGCGTCGATTCTACGCGGTGCAGGAACCATAAGGCATTTGCAGGAACCGTGCCAGCGGAGTGCCGGGCATGGCGATTGCTGCCCTCGCCTCGCCCCACGCCGATCGAAAAGGAGGGACGCATGGCGAGCACCAGCCCCTGGATCGAGGCGCCCGACGCGGCGTTCCGCGAGTGGATGCGCGGTGCGTTCCGCCAGGCGGCCGGATCGATGTATCCCGCCGCGCGCGCCTGGTCGGCATTGCGCGGCTTCATGACCGCGCACCAGCGCCACGTCGTCGAAACGTCCACCCCGGAGCTGAAAGCATTCCTCGCGACGTTCGAGCGCGGGGGCAAGGCGAACGCACGTGCGCGCCGCTGCCGCCGACTGCTGGAGGTGTTCGACCTCGCCTTTGAAGCGATCCGCACCGCCGGGGTCCGGCGCGACAATCCCGCCGCCCCCCTGGTGCAGGGGTACCCACCGTCCGCGCGTCCGCTGCCCGTGGTGCTCAGCCCCGCGCAGCGGGACGCATTGGCGGAAACGTTCTATCAGGTCCCGCGCAAGTGGCGACAGGTGCGCAACCGGGCGATCGTCTTGCTCGTGCTGTCCGAGGGGCTGCGACCCGCCGAGGTCGCCCTGCTGCGCGTAGACGAGGCGCGCAGGCTGCATGACGATGCATGTAACCGGTCCGCGTCGACCGGGCGATCGCGCCTGACGCGCGCAGCGCTCGGGGCTTGGCTCGACCGGCGCCTGCGCGAGCAGATCCCCGGCGACCGCGCGTTTCCGCTCACCGAGCGCGGCGCACCGTTCTCACCGGGCGACGTGTATCGACTGCTTCGGCGCATCCTGCGACGCGCCGGCGTCGATCCCGGACAGCTGGGACGGCTCGACGTGCGCGACTGCGTCCGCCGCGCCTCGCTCGAGCGCGTGCGCGCACGCCGGCGGACGCGCCGTCTGCCGCTCACGGCCGCGCGGGCGTCCTAGCCACGGCTGCGTGCGAGGCTCGGCCACGGCAATCGGATCAATCATGCCGCGCGACGCCCTCTCTCACGCGTCGCAGCGCGCGCACAGGGTGCTGGCCGGCCGGCGCTGGCCGCTCGCGGCGGCACTCTCACTGGTACCGATCGCCTTTGCGGCATTGGCCCTCTTCGTTGCGCTGTTCGACTGGAACGCCGCCCGCGGCCTGATCGAGCGCCGGTTCGCCGAGATGACCGCGCGGGAGCTCGTGATCGGGGGGGATCTCGACGTCCAGCTCGGTTGGCCGCCCCGGGTCATCGCGTACGAGGTCAGCGTCGGGAACCCCGACTGGGCGCGCCGTCGCGCGCTGGTCACGGCGCGCCGCGTAACGCTGTCCTTTTCGCTTCCGGCACTGTTGCGCGGCGCGGTGCGGTTTCACGAGATCGAGCTGCTCGAGCCGCAGCTCGCGCTCGAGCAGCGCGAGGGCCTGAAGACCTGGGCCTTCGGTGGCCGAGGCGCGGGCCGACCGCCGGAGATCGGCCGGCTCCGGATCGAGGACGGTGCGGTCGAGTTTCTCGATTCGGAGGCGAACACGGCAGTCATGGCCGAGATCTCCTCGCGCGGCGACGCGTCCGGAGACGAGGTGACGGTGTCCGCTCGCGGGACGTACCGCGGCGAGCCGTTTCGCCTGCAGGCGGAGGGACCATCGGTGCTGCAGCTCGCCGATCGCTCGACGCCCTATCCGCTGGAAGCGAGCGTGCGCGCCGGAACGACCCGCGCGCGCTTCGAGGGAACGGTGACCGGGTTGCCGTCGCCGAGCGCGCTCGACCTGCGGGTCGAGGTCTCGGGCGACGACCTCGCGCAGCTGCAGCGCCTGGTCGGCGTCGGCACGCCTTCGACGCCGCCTTATGCGCTGCAGGGGCGCCTCCAGCGCGCCGGTGCGAAATGGTCGTTCGACGCCGTCGAGGGAACGATCGGCGACAGCGACGTCGCGGGCGAGCTGGCGTACTCGCCTGCGCCGCGCCCGCACCTCACGCTCGCAATCGCCTCCCAGCGTCTGGACTTCGACGATCTCGGCCCGCTGATCGGCGCGCCCCCCAAGACGACCCCCGGCGAGACGGCGTCGGCCGAGCAGCGCGAGGAGGCGCAACGCATGAAGCAGCGCAAAGAGGCGCTGCCGAAGAAGCCGTTCGACTTCACGCGCTGGCAGCGTCTGGACGTCGACCTATCGCTCATCGGCCGGCGCATCGTGCACCCGCCGGCGCTCCCGATCCAGGCGCTCGAGGCCACTCTACAGATCCGCGACGGGGTGTTGCGCATTGCGCCGTTGCGCCTGCGCGTCGCGGGCGGTGAGATCGTCGCAACGATCGAGCTGGATGGGCGCAATCCGCCGCTGCGCGGGGTGGCCGAAATGGACATCCGCCGCCTCGCCTTGCGCGAGCTCTTTCCCACCGTGCAGGCGATGCGCAGTGCGCGCGGCATCGCGCACGGTCGGGCGCGGCTCGCGGGAACCGGCAGCTCGGTGGCCGAGCTCCTCGGCGGCGCGAGCGGGCGCATTACCCTCGCGGTCGATCAGGGAACGATCAGCCAGCGCGTGCTCGAGCTGATGGGCCTCGACGTCGCCGAGAGCGCGCTGCTGCTCGTGACCGGGGATCGCGAGATCGCGCTCCACTGCGCCGTCGCCGATCTCGGCGTGCGGGGCGGCATCGCCACCTCGAACGTGCTGGTGGTCGATACCGAAGACACGCTCGTCGTCGGGGCGGGCGTCGTGGACCTGGCGCGCGAGCAGCTGGATCTCACCGTTTATCCTCAGCCCAAAGACATGAGTCCCCTCGCAGCGCGCACCGTACTGCGCGTTCGCGGGCCGCTGCGCGACCCCACGGTCGTGCCGGACGCCAAAGGACTCGCCACGCGCGGCGTGACGGCCGCCCTGCTCGCGCTCGTGAACCCGCTGCTCGCGCTCCTGCCGTTCATCGAGACGGGCCCGGGGAAGGAGAGCGACTGCGCCGGCCTGCTCGCGCGTGCGAAGGACGGGTCGCAGCGGCAATCCGGCCCCGCCCGCGACCGCAACGCGCCCCGATGAAGTCCCGGCGCACGCTCGGAGCGAGGCAGGTGATGGCCCGATCGCGCCCGCCGCGGGTTCGCCGCGCCCCGCCCCTCCCGTCGGAAGTCGGGTTGCAACTGCCGCACGAGCGCGACGAGTCCCCAACGCCGGAGGCCGGCGCGGTGCGGGGCCCGCGCAGCAAGATTCGCCAAGCCGCGCGCGACATCGAACGGGGGCTGGTCGACACCGAGGCGCGCGGCACGCCGTCGAACGTCCCGCGCGGCCGCGGCACAGGGCGCCGGCGACGCACGCCTTGAACGTTGCGCAGCCGCTCGTGCAGAAGTTACAGCGGGCGGTCAGATCGGCGCGCAATCCCGGGCACGTACCCGGTCCCGATCGCGGCGCGCGCGGGCACGACGCTTGCGCGAGCGAGGTTACGCACCTTCGCGTGAGCTTTTCATTGAAAGGATTTTCCATGACAACGCCTGCCGTCACCGCAAAGCGGTGCGACGCCGTCGACCTCGCCGACCACGATCCGGTAGCAACACCGTGATGACCCGGGGCGTCGCGCTCTGCGGCGCCCCCGGTGCCCGGCGCATGCGACCGCTCACGCCCATTCTGATCGCCTGCCTGCTGGGGTCCGCTCCCGGAGCCAGCGCACAGCTTTACCGCTGGGTGGACGATCGCGGCGGCGTGCATTACGGGAACGTTCCACCGCCGGCGGGCGCCATACGCCTGGATCTCCGCGGGTCGTTGGCGGAATCGTTCGTTCGAGCCCCATCGAGTGCTCACCCCGTGCGACCGCGCGAGTTGCCCGCGTCCGCGCGTATGGCACCGAGCGCGTTCCCCGGGGCGGTTGACGAGAGCACGGTAGCGAGCCTCGGTCGCGCTCTCCACGTCCGCGCGTGCGAAAAGCGGCCTGCGCATTGCATGGGCGCTGCCGCCGCGGCGCCTGCGCCCGCGTCACTCGCGCAGCTGTCGGGGCTGCACGTGCCGTGAACCGGATCCGAGGCTAGACGCGGTGGACGGGTTCGATGCCATCCAGTGGCCGGCGATGCTCGTCACCGTGCTCGCCACCTGGCTCGTGGCGTCGCAATCCGAGCGGCGCCGGAGCCTCGGCTTCTGGGTGTTTCTCGCGAGCAATGTGCTCTGGGTCCTCTGGGGATGGCACTCGGGCGCGAGGGCGCTCATCGTGCTGCAGTTCGCGCTCGCAGCGATGAACATCCGCGGGGCCTATAAGAACGACGACGCGGGTGGATCCACCCAACGCGCGGCGCGCTAATCGGACCTCACCGTGCCCGCGCCGTAGAGTCGCCGGCGTCGGACCGGACGGGATCGTTCGCGGCGCGCTGCTCGGTGCGCCGCGGCGCCTCCGACCAGAGGCGCCGACCCAGTGACCAAGGCGAACCGTAACGGGCGCGGATGAGCGCAATCGCCACGCCGGTCAGAAGCCCTCCGAAACCCCGCTTGCGTGCCGGGGCGGCCGCCCAGCGTGGCCGCAAGACCTCGCCCAACACGAAGCCGAAGCCCGCGACCGCGAGCAGATTCTTCGGCGCAGCGACCACGTCACGCGCCGTCTCCTCGCAGTCCTCGAGGAGCACCGCGAGCCCGTTGCGCTCGCGTGCGATGCGCGCTTCCAGAGCGCGGATCTCGTCGTCCAGGTCACGCATCACGAGTCGCTCCAGTCGCTTCGGCGGAAGGCGGATCGCCCTTGAGCTGCCGCAGGGTGGCTGCAAAGGGGAGCTCGTTAAAGAAGCCGCGCAGCCCCATGGCCAACGCGACTGCGGCGATGATGTTCAGAAGAGCGGCCGCACCGAGCGCCGCAGGCCAGGACGCGCCGCTCCCCAGCAGCCAAACGATTGCGCCCGTGACGAGTGCGAGCCAGGCCGTTACGGCGAGAACCGCGACCACCAGCCCGCCCGAAAGCAGCCAGGCAAGGGTGATCGCGGCGCGGCGCGCATCCAGAACAGCGAGCAGCGCGTAGTCCGCGGCCAACGTCCGGGCGTGGCGCAGGAGCATCGCGGCAAGCCCGCTCAGACTCCGCGCCCCCGGGGCGCCGGCAGGCGATGCTGCAGCCGGTTGCACGACGTCAGCGTCCGGTCAGTCGGCTCAGCAGGTAGCCGGCTGCGAGCGCCATGCCCATCGCGGCGAACGGATGCTCGCGCACATAGCCGCGCGTCGCATCCATCCACTCGTTCTTGCTCGCGATCCACTCCTCACTGCGCGCGCTGAGGCGGTCGGCAGCGGACGACGCGGCGGCGGCGGCACGCTCGACGGTGTCGTGCGCGGTGTTCCGGACGCGGTCGATCCCGGCTTGGGCACGCTGCGTCACGTCGCGGGGGTCGAGGGATGAAGTTGACTGGACGGTGGATTGCATCGGGAAGCTCCTCGTTTGAAGTTGAACGGCGACCCCTCGGCGGGGATGACGATGGTGTTTGCAAGCCCCATGCCCGCGCCCGGCAGCGAAAAGAAACGGCCCGCCGTGAGCGGGCCGAAGGTCTCGGCCAGGGAGGGGGCCGAAACACGGGGAGGTCGTTCGCGCGCTACCGGCGTGGACCCGCTCGCGTCAATCGTTCGCCGCGACGCGCGGCGCGGTCGGCGCTCGCCGCGCCGGCACCATCGCGCCGTGTGTCGCGGCGGCGGACCGCACGATCGTGGCGAATTGCGCGCCCACGACCGGGTGGCGCAGGCCGAAATGGACTGTCGCCGCAAGATATCCGAGGCGCGAACCGCAATCGAAGCGCTCGCCCTCGAGCTCGCGCGCCACGATGGGATGCACTGCGAGCATGGCCGCGAGCGAATCGGCGAGCTCGATCTCGCCGCTGTCCCGCGGTGGGGTGGTCGCCAAGTAGTCGAACACGGTCGGGGTGAGGACGAACCGCCCCGCCATCGGCGCCGTCCCGGCGCCCGCCTCGGACGGTCCGTAAATGCGCGTGACTCGCGCAACACGCGGCGCCATGCGCACACTGTCGACGGAGGCGTGGACTGGCGCGCCTTCCGTAGGCGGCAGCGTCGCAAGGGTCAGCTGACCCCAGCGCCGGAACGTGTCGAGGACCTGCACGGCCGCCGGCACCGGCGCGTCCACGAGTTCGTCCGGGACGATGACGAGAAACGGTTCGTCCCCCAGGAGGACGCGCGCGCAGGCGAGCGCGTGGCCCAGACCGAACGGCTCCGCCTGGCGAACGAAGAGATAGGTGACGTCGCGCGGGAACAGCTGGCGCAGTTCCGCAAGCAGCTCGTAGCGGTTCTGCATCACCAGGGCGCTCTCCAGCTCGTACGCCTTGTCGAAGTGATCCTCGATGGCGCGCTTGTTGCGGTGAGTGACGAAGATCATCTGGCGCATGCCGGCACGCAGCGCCTCTTCGACCGCGTAGTGGATCAAGGGTTTGTCCACCACCGCCAGCAGCTCCTTTGGCGTCGCCTTCGTGGCGGGCAGGATGCCGGTTCCGTAGCCGCCGACCGGAAACACCGCCTTGCTTACCTGATCTTGCTTCATGGCTTTCCACCGGATCGATACGCGTGAAAGGCGTGGTTTCTTGACGCAGCAATCCGCATGCCTGACTCAAACGACCCAACGACTGCACGGCCGGAGGCCGAACGCTCGCCGCGGCACGCCGGTTGCCTCTCGGAATGCCATGCAGCGCCGGAAATACGCCAATGCCAGTTCGCGCAGGCCGAAGACCCGAACGCCGTCGACCGCACGTTCCGATACCCGTCGCGATCTGCCGGCCGGAGCCGGGTGCGTGGTACGGCCACTCGACGACGACGCAGAACCGATGGCGACCGACGCACTCGTGCGGCAAGCCCGTTACGCGAAGCGCCGCTGAGGCTGCACGCCGCTCAGTTGCGCGCCGCGCGCCCGTCCCGCTCCGTGTGCACTTCGTCCGCTAACGCAAAGAGCAGTGAACGCGACAGGCGAAACTCGTCGAGCAAGCGTCGGCATCCGTAGTCGTAGCCGTGGCGGCGCCGATGCTGCGCGAAACGTCGCGCCGTGCGATCGAGCTGCAGGATCGTTCCGAACAGCGCCAGTTGTAATTCCTGCTCGAGCGTGTCTTCGCGGGTGAAATTCAGGTCGCGATGCATCGCTGAATCCTCCTTCCTAGAGGTGCGTCCTCCTCCAAGCACCTTGCGTGCCGGAACGCGGCAGGTACGCGCATTGCAGCCTACCCGCCGCCCTTGCGGCAGGAGAAACGGTCGATGAACGCCTCCACGAAATTCGCGCTCCTTTCCGTTCTCCTGCTTGTGGTCGCGACACCGGCCGCCGCACTCACACCGTCCGAGTACAGCGTGGCGCGGCAGAACGCCGATGCGCAGTACAAGCTCGAGCTCGAGAATTGCAAGTCGCTCGGCGGCAACGCGCGCGACGTCTGTGTGAAAGACGCGAAGGCGGTGCGCGACTCGGCGCGGGCCGATGCCTACGCGGCGTTCAAGGACACACCCAAAGCGCGCGCCGAGGCGATCGAGGACAAGGCCGAAGCGCGTTACCGCGCCGCACGGCAGCGTTGCGAGCCTCTTGGGGGGTGACGACCGGGGCGCGTGTATCAAACGCGCGCTGGCCGAGCGGGCGCGGGGCCAAGCCGCCGCCGCCGAGCTCCGCCGTCTGGCCGATGCGAAAAGGGCCGGCGCGCGCGAGCACTGCGACGATCTGAGCGGCGAGGCGCGCGAGCGCTGCAGCGCCGACCCGCGCGCAAGTGACGCTGATCCGCGGCGCTCAGACAGTGCGCGGTGAGGTCGCGGCAGAGCCGTTCTTCGCGAACGGCGGGGCCGCGGGGTCCGTAGTCTCCTCGGCCTCCTCGTCCAACGGGGGCTCCCCCGTCTTCTTGCCGTGGTAGACCGCAAGACGGTTGTAAAGCGTCTTCAAACTGATGCCAAGCGTTTCGGCCGCTCGACGCTTCACGTTTCCGCATTCGGCGAGGGTCGCCTCGATCAGCCGCCGATTGACCTCCTCGAGGCTCGAGCCGATGCGCACGGTCAGAATCGACGAAGGCTCCGGCTCCACGAACGTATCGGGCGCGAGTTCCACGTCGATCACGCTGTCCGAGAGAATGTACGCACGCTGCACGTAGTTCTTCAGCTCGCGCACGTTGCCGGGCCACCGGTGCGCATACAGCGCGGCGACCGCGGCCGGCGCGAACGCCTTGCTCGTACCCTCCGCCTTGTTCAAGGCGTCGAGAAAGTGCTGCGCCAGCAGCTCGATGTCGGTTCCGCGCTCGCGCAGCAGCGGCATCTGGATCGGAAACACGTTGAGGCGGTGGAACAGGTCCTCCCGCAACCTGCCCTCGGCCACCGCCTTCTCGGGCACGCGGTTGGTCGCCGCGACGAGGCGGACGTCGGTGGCGATCGGCGTATTCATGCCGACGCGCACGAAAGTGCCGCTCTCCAGCACGCGCAGCAGCTTGACCTGGAGCTCCGCCGGCATTTCGGTGATCTCGTCGAGGAACAGCGTGCCGCCGTCCGCGCGCTCGAAGAACCCCTTGTGCTGGCGGTCCGCACCGGTGAAGCTGCCTTTCTCGTGGCCGAAGAGCTCGCTCTCGATCAGTTGCGGCGACATCGCGCCGCAGTTGAGCGGCAGGAACGGCGCGCGCTTGCGCCGGCTCAGATCGTGGATGGTTTGCGCGGCGATCTCCTTTCCGGTGCCGCTCTCGCCCACCAGCAACACCGTCGCGGAGGTGGGCGCCACGCGCGAGAGCTGGTCGTACAGCCGCTGCATCGGCGGCGAGTTGCCCAGCAATTGCCCCATGCGGCCGAGCTTGCGCAGTTCGGTGCGCAGCGCGCCGATCTCCTCGCGCAGCTCCTCGGCCCGCGGGACTCGGCGAAGGATGGCCTTGAGGCGGTCGATGTCCACCGGCTTCACCAGGTAATCGGTCGCCCCGGCGCGCAGCGCGTCGATTGCGCTCTCCACGCTCGCATGGCCGGTCATCAGGACGAACTCGGTCGCGTCGCGCTTTTCGAGATCTTCGAGCAGCTGGATGCCTTGGCCGTCCGGCAGCAGCAGGTCCGACAGCAGAACGTCGGGAACCAAGCGCGTAAGCTGGATGCGGGCGGCGCGCAGCGAATCGGCAGTGGCGACGGTGAACCCTTCCGCCTTCACGAACTCGGAGAGCCAGTCGAGGGTCTCGGCGTCGTCGTCGACGAGCAGGACGTGCGGCATGGAACCTCCTTCAAGGGTGTGTCTTAGTTATTCGGGATGCACGCCGGTAGGCGTTACCGGCCGATTGTAAATTTTGCACGCCATGGAGGCCTGGGGATGGGCCGATGCGGGTTCGCGGCAAGGGAATGCAACTTGCATACCAAGGCAAACACCCATTCTAAGGAAACCGCCATGACCCGCGAGATTGCGTTCGTCGGCCTGCTCGCACTCGGGCTGGCCGCGCAGAACATTCTGCACTACGCCCGGCACAAGCGCGCACGGCGCGAGCAGAAGCGCGCGCTTCAGGCCTGGGAGACCGAGGGCGGCGCGGTGCCCACGGGCCCGTCCCAGAGCGCCGCGCAGGTCACGCCGGAGCCGGCCCGAGTGGCGCTCGGCGGCTGACGGCCGGAGTACGCGGGCCGCGTCCCGGCGCGGACCGACCGGCGCGCCGCAACGCCTCGCACCCGGCGCCCCCTTCACAGGCGGGCATGACCATTGCATGACCCCGCGGGCGTCCGGCGCGCCGTGCGCGCGGGTCATGCCGGGCCGGGCGCCCCGCATCTCCTCCCTGCGGGGCGCCCGGCTGGACGCGTCCGTTGCACCGCGGAGGGCGGGTGCACGAATTCCTGGATGATCAGGTTGGGTGAATCGAAAACGGCGAGCCGGCCCATGCCTATCCCCACCGAGCCCATTGGCAGCATCCCGAGACCGCTGCGCCTGATCGAGGCACTCGCGCAAGGACACAGCGAGGATCCGGACCTGGCGGCTCTCTATGAGCATGCGATTCGCGACACGATCGAGCGCTTCGAGGCCACCGGCTCTCCGGTGATCACCGACGGCGAGCAGCGGAAGTATCACAACTTCTGGACCTACTCCGTGCACGGGCTGCCGAACACCGCCCCCGACGGCTTCAAGATCCCGTTCGCGGCCGGTCACACCCGCCGGATGCCGCGCCTCACGAGCGGCCCCTTTCGTTACAAGCGGTACGCGGACAGCTATCTCGACGTCGCGATGCGCTACGCGCATGTGCCGGTGAAGCAAGCGGTCATCTCCCCCTCGGCCCTGAGCCTCATGTACCCGGCCGAGGGAATTCCCGGCTATTCGCGCGAGGAGTTCATCGACGATCTGCTGGGCGAGCACGAAACCGAGATTCGCCGGTGCCTGCAAAACGGCGCGCACAACGTACAGATCGACTTCACGGAAGGACGGCTGGCGATGAAGATCGATCCGTCCGGGCATCTTCTCAACAGCTTCATCGATCTGAACAATCTCGCCCTGTCGCGATTCTCCGCGGATGAGCGCGCAGCGCATCGGCGTGCACACCTGCCCGGGCGGCGACCGCGATTCGACCCACAGCGCGGATGTCGACTACGCCGAGCTGCTGCCCAGCCTGTTCGAGCTGAAGGCGGGCAATTTCTACATCGCGCTCGCGGGCGAGAACGATCGCGTGCGCGTCTTGAAGATCATCCGGCGTTACCGCAAGCCCGCTCAGCGAGTCTTCATCGGCGTCGTCGCACCGATCGACCCGCGCATCGAGACGCCGGAAGAAGTCCGGGACCGAACGCTCGAAGCGGCCGAATACATTCCGATCGATCAGCTGGGCACGACCGACGACTGCGGATTCTCGCCCTTCTGCGACGATACGTCCACGAGCCGCGACACTGCCTTTGCGAAGATCCGGGCGCGTGTGCTGGGCACCGCGCTCGCGGCGCAGCTCATCGAAGGCAGGTGATGCCGCACGCCGACGAAGACGAACTGCTGCGCTCGGTCGCCATCCAGAACGCCCAGCACCATTCTGCTGGCGCGCCAGCGTGCGGAACAGGAACTCATTCGAGCCAAGGAAGCCCTGGAGCTGAAGACGCAGGAGCTCGCCCACTCCCTTGGGCTGGTGCGCGCGACGCTCGAATGCGCCACGGACGGGATCGTGGTGCTGGACGAGGGCGGCAGGGTAACGGGATTCAACGAGAACTTCCTGAAGATGTGGGGGATCCCCCGCGAGGCCATGGCCTCGATGGACCACCGGCAACTGCTCGAGATGAGCTCTCACCAGCGCGGGGATCCGGCGCAGTTCCTCGCCAGGACCGAGGACATGTCCGCATCCTCGCTGCCGGAGGGATTCGACCTGCTGGAGCTTGCCGACGGCAGAGTGTTCGAGCGCTACTCGAGGATCCAGTTCGTCGATGAGCGCAACGTCGGCCGCGTTTGGAGCTTCCGGGACGTCACCGAGCGCAAACGCGCCGAAGAGGAGCGCAAGCAGCTCCTCGAGAGCGAACGGTTCGCGCGCGCGGACGCCGAGCGGGCGAGCCGGATGAAAGACGACTTTCTCGCCACTCTCTCCCACGAGCTCCGTACGCCGCTCAATGCCATCGTCGGCTGGACGCAGGTCCTCCGACGCCGCGCGATGAACGACGCCGAGGTTCGCCAGGGGCTCGAGACGATCGAGCGCAATGCGCGCGTGCAGACCCAGCTGATCGAAGACCTTCTCGACATGAGCCGGATCACTTCGGGGAAGGTGCGGCTCGACGTCCAGCCGGTCGACCCGATCTCCTTCATCGAAGCCGCGGTGGAAGCGGTAAGACCCGCGGCCGACGCGAAAGGCATCCGGCTCGAAAAGATACTCGACCCTGCGTCCGGGCCGATTTCAGGCGATCCCCAGCGCTTGCAGCAAGTGATCTGGAACCTCCTGTCCAACGCCATCAAGTTCACGCCGAGGGACGGAAGGGTGCAGGTGCTGCTGCAACGAGTCGGCTCGCACATCGAGATCAGCGTGGCAGACACCGGTATCGGGATCACGCCCGCGTTCCTCGCCCATGCGTTCGAGCGCTTCCGGCAAGCCGATTCCTCGTCCGCGCGCAGGCATGGCGGTCTCGGCCTGGGCCTCTCCATTGTCAAGCAGCTGGTCGAGCTCCACGGCGGGACGGTGCGGGTGAAGAGCCTGGGCGAGGGCTGCGGGACCGTCTTCATCGTTCATCTTCCCCTTACAGCGGTCCACAGGAGGCCGGACGACGGGGAACGACTTCCTCCGCAGACACCGAAGGCGCTCTCCTCCGACTTCAGAGTCTCTGATCTCTCCGGCATCAAGGTGCTGGTGGTCGACGATGAAGCGGATGCGCGCGATCTGTTCAAGCGGGTGCTCGCGGACTGCGGCGCGGAAGTGCTCACGGTTGCCTCGGCCGGTGAAGCGCTCCTCGCACTGGAACGAGAGCGCCCACACGTGCTCTTGAGCGACATCGGCATGCCGGACGTGGACGGCTACGAGCTGCTCCGGCGCGTGCGGGCACTCGGGCAGGCGCGGGGCGGACGACTCCCTGCGATCGCACTGACCGCTTTTGCGCGCTCCGAGGACCGGACGCGGGCATTGCGCGCCGGCTTTCTGCTGCACGTCTCAAAACCCGTTGAGCCCTCCGAGCTGGTCGCCACCGTGGCCGCCGTCGCAGGGAGGATCGGAGAACCCGACATCGGGTGACCCCGGAGCACGCCGCGTGCCTCGACGGACCCGCATCAGGCGCGCCGCCGTCGCAAATGCCATTCCATCACCGGGGTCGCGGATATCCCGTGCGCGAGCACCGACGTCGCGACCACGGCCAGCGTCGCCGTGGCGAGGACCGCGGCGTCCGCCCCCGCAGCGTCACGGTCGAGGGCAAAAACGAGCCAGTAAAGCGAGCCGATGCCGCGCACGCCGAACCATTGCAACAAGCGCCGCTCGCGCGGCGACAGCGGGGCGCCCGCGACCCCGAGCGCGACGGCCACCGGCCTGACGACCAGCAGCATGACGACCGCGAACGCCCACGCGCGCCAGTCGAGCAGGGCCACGTCGAGCAGCGCGCCGGCCATCACCACCACGACCACTTCGGCGATGCGCTCGATCTGTCGATTGAACACCAGCAGCTCCTGCGCCATCGCCGCAGGCGCACCCGCCGTCTCCTGGGCCGCAGTACCGGGTCCGGCCCGGGCGGTGGCGCGCCGCTCGATGCGTCGCACCGCAACTCCGGCAGCGAACACCGCGAGAAAGCCCTCGGCGCGCACGACGGACGCGAGCCCGTAGGCGAGCGCAATGAGCCCGAGCACCAGGAACACCTCGAGCCCCGGCGTCGATCGATCTTGGCGCCGCAGGCCGAGGGCGACGCGCGCGAAGGCGGTGCCGCACACCGCGCCCAGCGCCACCCCCGCGGGAACGGACCACACCACCTCGCGCGCGAGCGCCGGCACAACCGGCTCGACCGGGTCGAGCAGCGCCAGCCCGAGCACGATGCCGACCGCGGCGAGGCCGTCGTTCATGCCGCCCTCCGCGGTGAGCCCGAATCGCACGCGGTCGCGCTCGGTCGGATGCTTGAGCTGCAGGTCGGAGGCGAGGACCGGGTCGGTCGGTGCGACGATCGACGCAAGCAGGATCGCGGCGCCGACGCCGAGACCGAAGATCGCCCACGCGGCGAGCGCGCCGGCGGCGATCGTCAAGGCCATCGCCGGGCCGACGAGGAGCAGCGGCACCCGCCACGCCGCATCTCCGATCGGGACGCCGAGGCGCAGGCCGACGCTGAAGAGCGACAGCACCACGCCGACCTCCGCGATCGCGCGGATGAGCGCGCGGTGCGACTCGAGATCGATCTCGAGCAGGCCGATCGCGCCCGGCCCGAGGATGAAACCGAAGGCAAGGTAAACGATCGCCGCCGACACCGGTAGCCGCTCGATCGCGGCGCCGATCACCGCCATCAGCAAGAGCAGGATGCCCGCGGCCAGAAACCATACGCTGAGTCCGTCCATCGTTTGATGAGGCAAGCAAGCACGGGACCGCACCCCGGGAAGTTTTTACGCGGCATGCCACGAACTTACGCGCATCGCCGCGGCTCTCCGATGCCACGGCATGGCATGGTGTTTGCAATCGTCGCAGTAGGCGCGCGCTGCGCGCCTCGCCCGCCCGGCCCGGATGAAGATCGCCCTGATCAGTGCTCAAGCCTCGCCCCTCGGACCGCTCGGTGGACCGGCCGAGGGCGCGCAGGGCAGCTACGCGCGCCATCTCGCGCGCGAACTCGCCTGCGCTGGTCATCAGGTCGACGTGTATACGCGCCGCGATGATCTGTGGTCCGCCCCGGTGGTCGAGCTCGCGCCCAACGCTTCGGTGGTGCACGTTCCGGCCGGGCCCCCGCGCGCCGCGAGCCCAGCGGCCCTCGTGCCGCACATGAGCGAGTTCGCATCCCGCGTCGCCGAGCACTGCACCCCGGCAAGCGGTCGGTACGACATGGTGCACGCGAGCTTCTTCCTGTCCGGGGTCGCGGCGCTGCGCCTCAAGGAGCGCTTCGGCATCCCGTTCGTCGCGACCCTGCACTCGCTCGGGCGCGCCCTGCGTCGCCACCCCGAATGCCGCGACGCGTTTCCAGTCGAGCGCATCCGCATAGAGGACGAGATCGTGGCAGCAGCCGGCCAACTGATCGCCGGTTCGGAGCTGGATGGGCAGGATCTGGTCACGCTCTATGGCGCCGAGACCCGCCGGATCGATATCGTGCCGGCCGGCTTCGATCCCGCGGAGTTCGGGCCCGGCAGCCGCGGCGTGCGTGCGCGCCTCGGCCTCGGCGCAGACGAATTCGTCCTGCTCCACGTGGGACGCCTGGCGCAGGGCGACGGCGTCGACAACGCGATCCGTGCGCTGGCGCACCTGCGACGGGACCATGGGATCGAGGCGCGACTTCTCGTGGTCGGCGGCGCAACCGAGGAGCCCGATGCGCAGCACACGCCCGAGCTGGGCCGTCTGGGCGTGATCGCCGCGGGCCACGGGGTGTCCGACCGGGTGACGTTCGCGGGCGCGCGGCCGCGCGCGGTCCTGCGCGACTACTACCGCGCGGCGGACGTCTTCGTGACGACGCCCGCGTACGAGCCGTTCGCGCTCGCGCCGACCGAAGCGCTGGCGTGCGGCATCCCGGTGGTCGGCGCGGCGGTCGGCGGCATCGCGCACGTGGTGGTCGACGCCGTCACCGGGTTTCTCGTGCCGCCCGACGATCCGGCCGCGCTCGCGGAGCGCCTCTCCCGGCTGCGGCGCAATCCTGAGCTTGCGCGAGCCTATGGCCGTGCCGGAATCCGGCGCATGCGCGCCGGTTTCACCTGGCGGCACATCGCGGCCGACGCCGCGCGCGCGTATGCGACGCTGCTCGCGCCGCCCCGCGCGCGACGGGCAAGCGCGATGAGCTAGCGCGCGCCGCTTCAAGGACGGGACGTGCGCGAGCTCAGCGGGGAAGCCGCGTCGCGAGGAACCCGACGAGAAGTCCGAGCGCGGCGGAAACGAGGACCGACCGGAACGGGTAGCACCGGATGTAGCCCGCGGCGGACTCGCGAAAATCCTCCGCACGCGCCTGGGCGTGCAGCGCTGCATCGGCGAGGTGGTCACGCGCGGTTGCCGCAACCTCGGCCACGCGTTCGGCGGAGCCCGCAACGAAACCGTCCTCGGTACTCTCCGGCCGCGCCGCAGCGTCCGCGTCGGGAAAGGGATATGCCGGGGGAACACGGGTCGAGGAGGTGGTCATGTTGACGATGCTCCAGTAGCAGTCAGTCGCGCGGGAATGTGCGGGTAACGCATACAAGCCGACGCACTCATTACATCGCCTGCGGGGCCCGCGCCCTCTGCGGGCGGCGCGCCAGTCGCTCGCGCAGCGCGCGCAGGCTCCCGAGGCAGGCCAGCAGGCCGTCGAACTCGTGCTCGATCGCGCGACGGACCTCGTGTGGCAGCGTCGCCTCGAGCGCATCCCGGAACGCCACGATCGCAAGATCCTCGCGGCGCTCGCATTCGGCGAGCAACGCGAGATCGTCCGGATCGTCTCCGACCAGACGCGACTCGGAGCCGCCTTGGGCCGGCTGCTCGATCGCCACCCCTTGCGCGCGTGCGATCAACCGAAATACGCCGGCCGCGCGGGCGAAGCGGTAAGCCCGATCGAGCAGCAGCGCGCGCGCCTCGTCGTTGTGGGCGATTGCGACTGCCGCGTGAAAAGCGGCCTCGCTCTGCGCCGTGACGCGCATCAGTGCCTCGATACTTTCCGTGGGAGTCTGCGTAGTGATCATGGTGTTCCCGATGTCCGTGCTGGTGCGAAGCAGCGCGCGTGCCCGAATTGCGCGCGCCCGGGACCGCCTGTTCTCGATTCCGTGGCACGCGCTCACGCTCGACCCCGAGAACAAGCACTTCGTTCTCGATGTCGCCTAAGAACGACTCCAGTTCGCCCCGGACTTCAAGAAGGATCACTGGCCGACGAGACCTGAGCGGAGGGTGTCCATCGCTATAACGGCCAACGTCCCTACTTGAAATGGAGGCGTTCCCGCCGCTAGCCGGCTGGGCGCGCCCGGCGTTACCTAGTCTGAACCCCCAGCGTGTCGAATTTGCATGCTCGGACCTCGGGTGGATCGCCATCCGCGGCAAAACCTTTGTTTCGCCGTCGCTTTGCAATGCGAAAAGCTTGGGCACGCAATCTGCTTACTGCACCGACGTGGATCAAGCGGGAGAGGCTCATCATGCGACTGCTCGACCCGAGGTTCAAATACATCCCCGCGGCGCACACGGACGTGGCTGCGACGTGGCGTCGATTCGGCTTCAAACCGACCACCGAAGCGGAGCGACGATCCCGCAAACAGCGTCGAGACGTCGCGGTGCCGGAAGACGGTGCAAGGGTGAGCGCCGCGTCGCGGCGACGCCGCCGGCCGAATCTGACGCTCGCGGTGAACGTGAACGAGTGACGCCGTCGCCCCGCGAAGTGGAGATCGTTTACCGGGTCCTTGCCCGCACCTACCCGCGCGCGGCGCCGCTCTGGATCGTCGCAAAGGCCGCGCACCCGCTCCCGGGCCGAACCACCCACGCGGCGCTGCGGGTGCTGTTGAAGGAAGGCCTCGCGTGCTCCCCGCGCCGCGGCCAGTACGCGGCGAGAGCGCCCGCAACGGCGCGTGCGCCCGGACTGCAACGGGTCCGGTCGCGCGCATTCTGAACTCACGCCGGGCGCCGGTTCTCGTGCCCGGGTAGGCATGCGGATTGCGGGATGCGCCTCGTGCTCACCCGCCACGCGGGCAATTTAAGGAGGATCAAGCATGGGTCAAACGATGGAGCTGCGCCTGCGCCAGCATCTGACGCTCACGCCGCAGCTTCAGCAGGCGCTGCGGTTGCTGCAGCTTTCCTCGCTCGAGTTCGAGCAGGAGATGCGCGCCGCGCTCGGCGCGAATCCGTTTCTCGAGGATGAAGAGGAAGCGGAAGACGCGCCGCGCGCTGCCCAGGAGGCGGAAACGCCGGCGGAGCCCGTGACGGTCGAGCCGGATACGTCCGTGTCGGGCGAGGACGACCCGCCGGATGCGCGGCTTGGCTTCGAGGATCTGCCGCGCGCCGCCGGCGGCCACGACGAGGACGATAACGACTGGACGGAGTGGTCGGAGGCGCAGCTCACGCTGCGCGACCACCTGAGGCGCCAATTGCTCCTGTCCCAAATGGGCGACCGGGACCGCGCGCTCGCGCACCTCGTGATCGAAGCGCTGGACGACGACGGCTACCTCAACATCGAGTTCGACGAGCTCGCAGCGCTCGTCCGCACCGACCAGGACGTCGAGCCGGAGGACCTGCTTGCCGCGCTGCGCCTCGTGCAGACCCTCGAACCGGCCGGGGTCGGCGCCCGTTCCCTGCAAGAATGCCTGATGCTCCAGCTGCGGACCCTGCCAGAGACGACGACCGGGCTCGCCATTGCGCGCGCCCTGGTAAGCGAGCACAACGAGCTGCTGGTCAGCCGCGACTTCAACCGGCTGCAGCAGATTCTCGGTTGCAGCGAATCCGACCTGCACGTCGCGCGCACCCTGCTGCGGACGCTTGATCCGCATCCCGGCCAGCGCTTCGGTCCGGACCAGACGCGCTACGTCGTCGCCGACGTGATCGTGAGCAAGGTGCGCGGGCGCTGGACCGCAGCGCTCAATCCGGCCGTGCTGCCGCGCATCCGCATCAACCGCGCCTACGCCGATCTGGCGGGCAGCCGTGCGGCAGGCGGCGCACAAATGTCGCGCCAGCTGCAGGAGGCGCGCTGGCTCATCCGCAACATGGAGCAGCGCTTCGTCACGATCCATCGGGTCGCGGAGGCGATCGTCGCCAAGCAGCGCAGCTTCTTCGATTACGGCGAAGTGGCGATGAAGCCGCTCGCGCTGAAGGACGTTGCGACCGAGCTCGGCCTGCACGAGTCGACGGTGTGCCGCGTGACCAACGGCAAGTACATGGCAACCCCGCGGGGGCTCTTCGAGTTCAAGCGATTTTTCTCGCGCGAGCTGGCCACCGAGAACGGCGGCGCCTGCTCGGCGACCGCGATCCGCGCGGTGCTGAAGGAGCTGATCGCCAACGAGAGTCCGCGCGACCCGTTCTCGGACGCGCAGCTCGCGCGGCTGCTCGCCGGGCAGGGCCTTTGCGTCGCGCGGCGCACGATCACGAAGTACCGCGCTGCGATGCACGTGCCGAGCGTCGAGTTGCGGCGGGCAATGGCACGCAGCGCGGCAGCGTAACGGAGCGCGCGCATGGCAACCCTGGTGGTGGGGCGATTCGAAGGCGAGTGGCACCAAGGGGCCCGGAAGGACTTCGATCCGCGCGTTCCGCCGGAGCCGGTAGAGCAATCCGGCGAGCGCTGAGCCGATCGCCCGCGCATTCGACCGTGGGAGCGCCGCGGGGCACGCTGTTTGCTGTCTATTCGAGCGAGAGCGTCCTGGGGAAGCCGAGACGCCGGTCAGAAGGGAGTTGGAGCGCGTCGTGCGGCCGAAGGGCAGCCAAATGCGAATCAGTCTCTCCGAACGGATCAACGCTTTGTTCGGCTCAGTGCCGCGCGCACCGGTCGGGCGGCGCTCTCCCTGTTCCTTCGGCGCGCTGACTTTCGGCGCACTGTGTCTCTGGGCGGCGCTCGTTGGCACTCCGGTGTCCGCGGCGCCGCCCGCGCCGCTGCCCGAGGCCGAAAAGGCCGTCAGCAACGCCGAGATCCTCGGTGCCGTGGTGCGGGTCCAGGTCCAAACGGTGGTGCACGCGCGGAGTGCGTCGAGCGCCGGTCGCGAACGGCACGGGACCGGTGTCGTGGTCGAGCCGGGCGGGCTCATCCTCACGAGCGCGCTGCTCGTGCAGGAAGCCGACGCGATCGTCGTCACCACGCTCGATGCCCGTACGGTCACGGCGGCCGTGGCTGCGCACGATCCGGCGCTCGGGATCGCGGTGCTGCGCCCCGCCGCGCCCCTGGGCGTCCGTCCGTTGCCCGTCGGCCACTCCGCAACGCTCGAGCCGCGCGCGTGGGTGTCGGTCGCATCGGCTGCGCTTCAGCGCACGGTGTCCGTGGCGACGGTCGTCGACAAGCGCGACTTCGCGGGCGACCGCGAGTACCTCGTGGAGGACGCCATCTTTACCGCCCCGCTCGTCCACGAGTGCGCAGGCGCGGCCCTCGTCGACGGCACCGGCAAGCTGATCGGGGTCGGCGCGCTTGCCGTGAAGGAGATTCGCGGTCCCGATGCAGCGCTCGGCCCCGGAAATGTTTTCATCCCGGTGGAGCGTTTTCAACCCGCCCTGTCCCACCTGGCCCGTGCCGACGGGAGTAGCGGGCCCCGCCGGCCCTGGCTCGGGCTCGTCACCCAGCCGTCGAGCGCAGGCCTGGTCGTGACCCAGGTTCCGCCCGGCAGTCCCGCCGAGAGCGCCGGCCTTCGAGTGGGCGACGCGATTACCGCGATCGACGGTACACCGGTCCGGACGCATGCGGAGCTCTATCGCAGGATCTGGCGCGCGGGCGCTCCGGGCACCACCGTGCGCTTGACGATCCAACGTGAGGGCACGACGCGCGAGGTGCGGGTGCGCGCCATCGAGGTCCAGGACTACCTCATCCACCGCGCGTGAACGGCGACGGGCGGCCTGCCACCTGCAGGAGGCCGGCGCAACATGTTTGCGGCACGTGCGCAAGGGTCTTTACCGGAACTAAACCTGCCTAAGCTCCCGGTCGCGCACGTTGGATCCCCTCAGCCGACGCGCCATGCGCGCACGGCTCAGAAGAACGGAGCGAGACGGGCGAACGACGGCGCCACGTCGAACGTCGCGGCGGTCGGGCTGTCGCAGTCGACGCGCCGCTCCGCGAAACACCGCTTCCGCCACTCGGCAATCCGCGTGGGATCGTCGGTCGCGATCGGCCCGCTGCCCGACGGGAGGCTGTCCACCCGTGCCAGCGGCGCGGACTCGGCGCCCGGCCGCGGCGGCGCAGCCGGCCGGGGCAGCTTGGGTACGGGAATGATGCTCACGTTGCCTGCTTCCATCGTGAGCCGGGTCACGTTGCGAGCGCCCGAGGGCGGCCTCTCGCCGTAGCTCGCGGCGCCTCGTTCGTCGGTCCATTTGTACACGTCGGCGCCTGCAACGGCGGGCGCGGCGGCAACCGCCGCTGCCGCAAGCCAGAGAAGAGGTTTCGGCATAGGTAGGCCCTGGAAGTTTGCGTTACTTCGCCGGCGCGGAGTGCGCCTCGGCACTTTGCTTGTCGCCGCCGTGCGGGCCGGCGGAGCCCGGCAACTCGCGCGCCCGGTACGGCATGTTCTTGTCCGCGACGCCGCCCCCGCCATCCGGGGGCGGCGCATTCGCGTGCTCGCGCCGATAGCGCGCGACGACCTGGTCCTGAACGCGCTCGAGCGCCGCTTTCTCGCGCGCGAGTTGCGCCTCCTCCTGCGCGCGCTTCTCCCGCGCCGCAGCCTGCTCTTCGGGCGTCGGGGGCGGCAGCGTCGCCGCCGCCGTGCCTGCCCAAAGCGCGGCGCCGAACGCGATCGCCAGGGCGGTCGACGACGCGCGGATCACTTGCGCTCGTCCTTGCGCTCGCCGACCTCGTGCCCGATGACGCCGCCGACCGCTCGCGCATCCCGACATCGCTGTCAGTGCCGCCGCGGCGGCGATCGATCTCCACAGTGCCATTTGAGCCTCCGTCACAGGGGATACCCGAGAGCTGCAACCCGCGTGCCCAGGGGAGCCGCGGGCATGCGACTTGCCTCGCAGGCGATCGGACCCGTCCCAAAGGAGACCCGACATGGCAGGCCAGCCGTTCCTCACCGACGTTCAGACGATCCGCAACCGAGCGCGCCGCCACATCGAGGAAGGCGCGGTGACCGAGAACTACGGGGCGGACAAGGTGCTCGTCATCAAGCTGCTCAACGAGGCGCTCGCCACCGAGATCGTGTGCACGCTGCGCTACAAGCGTCACTACTACATGGCGAAGGGTCCGGCCTCCGCCGGCATCGCGGCCGAGTTTCTTGAACACGCGAAGGAGGAAGAGGCGCATGCCGACCAGATCGCCGAGCGGATCGTGCAGCTCGGCGGCGAGCCCGACTTCTCTCCCGAGGGACTCGCCACGCGTTCGCACGCCGAATACGTGGAGGGGGACTCGCTGTTCGACATGATCCGCGAGGACCTGGTTGCCGAGCGCGTCGCCATCGAAAGCTACCGGGACATGGTGAACTTCCTCGGCAACGGCGACACCACAACCCGGCGGCTGCTCGAGGGCATCCTCGCGGTCGAGGAGGAGCACGCCGACGACCTGCTGAGCCTCATCGAAGAGCTCGGCCTGCAGGCGCCCTCGGTGATCTAGGGCGCGTCCGGACGAAAGGGGGAAATCCCCCCTTCGATCCCCAAGTCAGAGGAAGCTCTGCTGCATGCCGCGAAGAGATCCGAGCTTCCCCAGGGATGACTAGCCCCCCGCCTGCTGCGCGTTCTGGTCGGCGAAGATCCAGTTCAGACGCTTTTCGACGACCGCGCGCACGTGCTCCTCGCGGCGGTTCTGGTAGTCCAGGTAGTAGGCGTGCTCCCAGACATCCACCGCGAGCAGCGGCGTGCGTCCGTGCGCAAGCGGACTGTCGGCATTGGCGGTGGTCTCGATGCCGAGCCTGCCGCCGTCGAGGACGAGCCAGGCCCATCCGCTTCCGAACTGCCCCGTCGCGGCCGCGATGAACGCGGCGACGAACGCATCGTAGCCGCCGAGGTCGCGGTCGAGCAGGCGCCGCAACCTTTCCGACGGCGACCCGGCATCGGGCGACAGGCTGCGCCAGTAGAACTGGTGGTTCCAGGCCTGGCCGGCGTTGTTGAACACCGGCGCGAGCTTGGCCACGCGCGCAGTGCGCCTGACGAGCTCGTCGAGCGCCAGCCCCGACAGCTTTTCATGGTCCCCCATGAGCTCGTTGAGCTTGTCCACGTACGCGCGGTGATGCTTTCCGTGGTGGAGGTCGATTGTCTGTCGCGAGATCACCGGTGCGAGCGCGCCCGCCTCGAACGGCAGCGGCGGCAGGGTGAACGTTTCGGTGGAAGGTGGTGAAGCCGTTGCGGTCTCGTACATGGGGTGCCTTTCGTCGGGGTTTACAGGTAGTACTCCCACGCGCGCGCAACCCACTCGCGCAGCCGCGTGAGCGGACCGCGCTTGCGCCAGTCGGCAAGCGTGATCTCGGTGGAGTGATCGACGTCGCGCTCGAACAGGTCTTCCATGCTGCGCGCGAACGCCGGGCCGAGGACGATGACATCGGCCTCGAAGTTGTGCACGAAGCTCCGCCAGTCGAGGTTGGTCGAGCCCACGCTCGACCAGACGCCGTCGATGACCGCGGTCTTGGCATGCACCAGGGCATCGCGGCGCTCGAAGATGCGCACGCCGGCGGCGAGCAGGTCGTCGTAGTGCGAGCGCCCCGCATGAAGCGGTGCCCAGAAGTCGCTCACGCCCGGCAGCACGAGCCGCACGTCGACGCCGCGCGCGGCGGCATCCTTCAGCGCGCGGACCGACTCGGGGTCGGGAACGAAATAACCGTACGTCAGCCACGCTCGTGCCTGCGCGCGCCCGAGCGCCGCAAGCAACGCAACATACATCTCGCTCGCGCCCCGCTCGGGATCGTTGCCGACCAGCCGCATCGCCCAGTTGCCGGCGGGCGCCACTCGCGGAAAATACCCGGCCCGCTGCGCGACCGGCCCGCAGTTCTGGCGCTGCCAGGCATCCAGGAAGAGCTGCTGGAACTCGCCCACGATCGGCCCGCGCGTCAGGATGTGGGTGTCGCGCCAACCGGAATCGCGCGGTGCGGCGGACGGCCGGCTGCCGAAGGAGCCGGACGAGTAC
This sequence comes from uncultured beta proteobacterium, assembly GCA_963747775.1. GTDB lineage: Bacteria > Pseudomonadota > Gammaproteobacteria > Burkholderiales > SG8-39 > JAGVSZ01. Next base: position 33,078 of record CAVVGT010000003.1, on the reverse strand, counting down.
ACCTCGCTGATGTTGATCCCGCCGGTGAACGCCACCCGCCCGTCCACCACGAGCACCTTGCGATGGTCGCGGTTGTTGATGTGCCAGCCGCGCGGCGCCTTGGCGGGATTGACCGGGTTGAATTCGCACACGGCGATGTCTGCGGCGCGCAGGCGCTCGAAGTATTCCTTGGGCGTCCCGAGCGACCCGACACTGTCGTAGAGAACCCGCACCCTGACGCCCTGCGAGCGCTTGAGCACGAGCAGCTCGGCGAGGCGCTCGCCGATCTCGTCGGCTTCGACGATGTAGCTCTGCAGATGAATGTGGTCGCGGGCGCCCGCGATCGCCCGGAACATGGCGCGGTGCGTGGTCGGCCCGTCCACCAGAAGCCGGGCGTCGTTGTCGATGACCAGTGGAGCGCTGACCGACGCGTCGCGCAGATAAGGGAGAAGATCCGTCTCACCCGCACCAGCGAGTCCCGTGACCACGCGCGCCGCAGCGGCAGGCCCCAGCGGCCCGCTAGCGCCGATGACGCGCAGCGGCGGCGCCGGGACCTCCGGCCGATCCGCAACGGGTGTCGCCGCGCAGCTCGCGAAGGCGACGCTGACGGCGGCCAAGAGGACCCGGATCCGCACGTCAGCTCGCTCGTCGGGTGGCGCGATCAGGAGGCCGGCTTCACCCGCATGTCGTTGTTCACCTGGCGTACGCCGCCGACCTTCTGCGCGGCGCTAAGGGCCTTTTCTGCCGCGTCCTGAGAGTCGACGAAGCCGCTCAGGGAGACCACGCCACGATACGTTTCGACGTTGATCTCGTTGGCTTTGATGCCGGGTTCTTTGATAAGCGCCGTTTTGACCCGTGCGGTGACGGCCGCGTCATCGACGTATTCGCCGGTGCCTTGCCGGGTGCTGGTGGGCGCGCAGGCGACGCCGCCCGCCAGCATGGCGGCCGCGAGCATTGCGAGAACGATGGAACGTTGAGGTTTCATGGCGAGTCCTCTTGGAGTTGCACCGTCTTAGCTGCCGACGGTGAGCTTGCTGTCGACCGACTTCACGCCGTCGATCCTGCGCGCCACATCGAGCGCGCGCGCGACCTCCGACTGATTGGTCACCTGGCCGGACAACGTTACGTTGCCCTGGAGGGTGTCCACGTTGATGCTGGTCGCGCTCACATCCTTCTCGGCGGCGAGGGCCATCTTCACCTTCGCGGTAATGCCCGCGTCGTCGATGGACTGGCCGACGCTGCGGTCGGCGGTCGGCGCAGTGGGCGCGGCGGGTGTCGTCGCCGGCGCACGCGACGTGGCCGGTGGCGTGGCGGCCGAGGTGCGATCGCGATCGGCGGGCCGATCGCAGGCGGCTAAACCGGCGACCAGGACGCCGGCTGCTGCGGTGACGAGCGATGTACGAAGTCTGTTCATGGCAATACTCCTTTCATCGAAGAGCGGCCCCGCGCTGGCGCAGTGCCGCGGCCGTGGTGACTACTGCTTCTGGCGCTTCTGGCGCTGCGAGGATCGCGACCCCGACGAGCCGGTACCTTGACCCGGACCCTGCCCGTAGCCGGCGCCCTTGCCACCGTGCTTGCCGGCGATGGCGTCCGGCTTCACATCCGGCACATCCCCCGGCTGCTGCAGCGGATCGCGCTGCCGGTCCGGAGAGGGCATGCCCTTGTCGTTTTCCTCGTTCCGCCCGGGCGTACGCTCGAGCTCGTCCGAATCGCTGTTCGGGCCGCGATTGGGATTTTGCTGACCTTGCATTCGCTTACTCCTGTGAGTGGACTGCTCGTAGTGTCGGCGCGCAACGACGCCGATCGACGCGCAGGCGTCGCAAGCAGACGCCCGGATCATCGCAATCCGCATACCCGAGCGGTTCCCCGGTTATTTCAGGAAGCGGCGGGACTTGCTGTGCGGCAAGAATTGCCACAGCCGGTAGGAATTGCCTCCTAATGGATTGCGTTGATCCATCGATCTGCCACTCGGGCACGAAAGCTGCCCCGGTCCCGGGCATCGCGGCGCCGTTCACCGCGCTTGATCCGGGAGTGCTCATGTCCATCGGCGCAATCGTTCTCATCCTGCTCGTCCTCGTTCTCGTCGGCGTCTTTCCGGCGTGGCCGTACAGCGGCACATGGGGTTACGGGCCCATCGGGATCGTGGGCGTGGTCGTCATCGCGGTGGTGCTGCTCATGGCGCTGGGGAGAATCTGATGCCGGCGAAAAAGTTACCGGGCGGGGCATTTCTTGCATGCCGCCGGCTCGTGGCGCCGATCGCGGTCGTCGCCTGCCTCAGCGCATGCGCCACGGTCGAAACCACCCAGGCGGGCGCGGTCGGGGTCGACCGCCGCCAGACGATGTCGCCGCTCGTGAGCGAGGAAGAGATCAACCAAGGCGCAACCGAAGCGTATGCACAGGTCCTGGCGGAAGCCCGTGCCAAGAACGCGCTCAACCGGGACGCCGCGCAGGTGGCGCGCGTGCGCACCGTTGCGCAGCGGCTGATCCCGCAAACCGCAGCGTTCCGGCCCGATGCGCCGAGCTGGAAGTGGGAGGTGAACGTGCTCAGCACGTCCGAGCTCAACGCGTGGTGCATGCCGGGCGGGAAGATCGCGGTCTATACCGGGCTGCTCGAGCAGCTTCACCTCACCGACGCCGAGCTCGCGGCGGTAATGGGCCACGAGATCGCCCACGCGCTGCGCGAGCACGGCCGGGAGCGCGCATCGCGCGCGGTGGGCCAGGGCGTGGCGCTCGGCGTGCTCGGCGCAGTCGCCGGCATCGGAGACGCCGGGATGAACGTCGCCCAGCTTGCGCTCGAGGTGACGCTCAACCTGCCGAACTCCCGCACCCAGGAGGTCGAGGCCGACCGCATCGGCGTCGAGCTCGCGGCTCGCGCCGGCTACGATCCGCACGCTGCAGTCGCGCTCTGGCAGAAAATGGCGCAGGTCGCGCAGGGAGGGCCACCGAAGTGGCTCTCCACGCACCCGCCCCGGGAGGACCGGCTGCGCGACCTGCAGGAGTACGCCCACAAGGTGATGCCGCTCTATCAGGCGCGGCGCTGAGCTGCATCAGCACCCCGGAAAAAGCGACCCGCCATTGGCGGGTCGTGAATCCCTTACCCGAGGAGGAGGAGGCAGGCAAGGGCGAAGGACGGTCCCAGGTACTCGCCCAGCATCGAGCACGCAGCGTGCCCAGTGCCTCGCGGCGGCGGGGAGCCGTCCGGCACGCCGGTTGCTCACAAGGGGGCGTGGCGCAATCCGCGCCGGACAGGAGACACGATCATGACGCGAATCATCTGGGCAGTGCTTGTCGCCGCAGTCCTCGCCGGCTGCAATACCATGCACGGCTTCGGCCAGGACGTCGAGCGCGGCGGCGAGAAGATCCAGGGCGCTGCGGACAAGAACAAGCAGTAGCGTGGAAGGCGCCCGGGCGGGCCGTTCCCGTCCGGTGTGACGGCACGCGGCGATGTTGGAGCTGCTGCTCTTCCTCGCGCTCGCGGTCTACCTGATTTCGCGGGCGACCGCGCGGGATGCGGCGCCCCCCGGCGCCGCGGACGCACCTGCGGAGAGCGCTCCACTGCGGGCGCCGGCGGGGCCCCCGCTCGGCTCGCTGCAGCGGCTCACGATCGCTGACACCGACCGCCCGCGACTGGCAAGCGCCGCTTTCGTCCGTGCGTTCGGGCTCGATCCCCGCGACGTGCGCGACATCCGGATCTACGCGCGCGGCGGCCCGCTCGAGAGCTTCCCCGCCGCGCTCGCCGCGCTGCTGCATGCGCTGCACCGCGAAGGCTGCGTAGTCGGCGCGGAGACCACGGCGGTCCTGTTCCGCGGTCGCGCGCTCGGCGAGAGCGAGGCGCTCTACTTCGCGCTGACGGTCGCGCAACCGATGCCGCGCGTCGTGGCATTCCTCGACAAGCGGCCCTAGCCTGCTGCGGAGGCGCGCCTTGGCAGCCATGTGCGAGGCGCAGCGTGCGGCGTGGCCCCGCGGCCGGGTTCAGCGCTTGCGCGCTGCGCGCGCAAGGTGGATGACGGCCGCGATCAGTTGATCGGCATCGGCCGGCTTGGAAATGTAAGCCTGAAAGCCGGCCGCGAACGCGCGGGCGCAATCCTCTTGGCGAGAGCGGGCGGTGAGCGCGGCCGCGGGAAGGCGATCGCCGCCGGGCAGCGCCCGGATCGCGCCGATCAGCTCGTAGCCGTCCTGCCCCGGCATCCCGATATCGGACACGATCACCGTGGGCCACCAGACGCGCAGCGCCGCAAGCGCCTCGGCGCCGCTTGCGGCGGTACGCACTTCCGCGCCCGCCCCTTCGAACAGCGTCGCGAGCAGGTCGCGCGCATCGTAATCGTCATCGACCGCGAGGACCCGCTCGCCCGCGAGCACCGCGTGCGACGTAAGGCCTTCCACGGCGCCGGAGGAATGCGGAACGCTCGCCATGGCGATACGGTCAAGCAGCCAGCGTGCCCGGCGCCGCGAGACGCGGGCGGGCGACTCACGCCGCCTCGGGGCGTCGCGCGGGCAATGCCGCGAGAATCCGCTCGAGCGCCTCGAAGTCGATCGGCTTGACCAGATGGCCGTCGAATCCGGCCTCCCCGGAGGCGCGGCGATCCTCGTCCGTCCCGTAGCCAGTCAGCGCGATGATCACCGTGTCCCGCATGCCGGGGTCGGTTCGCAGCCGCCGCGCGACCTCGTGCCCGCTCATTCCGGGCATGCCGATGTCGAGCAGCATGACGTCCGGTACGAGCCTGCGCGCAAGCTCCAGCGCCTGCCGGCCGTCGTGCGCCTGGTGCACCTCGTGGCCAACGATGCCCAGCAGCGCGGCGAGGCTCTCCGCGGAGTCCGGGTTGTCGTCGACCACCAGTACGCGCCGCGGCCCCGTACCCATCATTTCCGGCACGCGTGCGGGAGGACGGTCCGCCGCGCGCGCCGGTGCCTCGATGGCAGGGAAGCGGACGACGAACTCCGCACCCTCGCCCACGCCGGCGCTCGACACGTCCACCGTTCCGCCGTGGAGCGCGACCAGCTCCCGCACGAGCGCGAGCCCCACGCCGAGCCCCCCTTCGTGGCGCTCGGGACCGTGCTCGCCCTGGCTGAAGAGATCGAATATCCGCGGCAGCATTTCCGGCGCAATTCCGATCCCGCTGTCCACGACGCGCAGCACGGCCTCCGTGGCCGACGCATCCGCACCCGCGCGCCGCTCCACCCGCAGCTCGATGCGCCCCGCCTCGCCGGTGTACTTGATTGCGTTTACCAGCAGGTTCGCCACCACCTGGGTGAGGCGCACCGGATCGCCGTCCACCCAGAGCGCCTCCGGGAGCGTGTGCACCGACAATCGCTGCCGGCGGTCGGTCAGGTGCGGCACCGCCGTCTCGACAGCGCGCTCGACGACGCTCGCGAGATCGACCGGCTCCCGGCGCAGGCTGATCTTCCCGGTGGTGATGCGCGACACGTCGAGGAGGTCGTCGACGAGGCGGACGAGATGGGCGATCTGACGCTCGAGCACGTCGCGCGCGGCGTCGACGCGCGGCTCTCCCAGCGCGGCGACGTGGAGCACCCGCACCGCGTTCGCGATCGCGGCCAGCGGATTGCGCAGCTCGTGCGAAAGCGTCGCGAGGAACGTGTTCTTGCGCCGGTCGGCGTCCTGGAGCGCTCGTTCGGCGCGCTCGCGCTCGGCAATCTCGCGCACCAGCGCGGCGTTATTGCGAGCGAGCTCGGCATTGGCGTGCGCGAGGGTCTCGTTCAGCGCGGCAAGCTCGCGTGCGCGCTCGGCCTGGAGGCTCGTGTGTGCCTCCTCGAGCGAGCGGTTGAGGCGCTCGAGCTTCTTGCGCTGCGCATGCAGCTCGGCGAGCACTTGCACCTTGCTGCGCAGGATCTCGGGCACCACCGGGACATACACGTAGTCCACCGCGCCGAGCTGGTAGCCCTTCAGCCGGTCGAGGTCGGTGACGTGGACCGCGGTGACGAAGATGATCGGCGTCTTCTCGAACCGCGGATGGCGATGGATGGTGGTCGCGGTCTCGAAACCGTCCATGCCCGGCATGTTCACGTCGAGCAGGATCGCGGCGAACTCGCGCTCCATGAGCCGGGCGAGCGCATCCGTGCCCGACTGCGCCCGCACGAGATCGAGTCCGAGCTCGCCAAGGATCGCCTCGTAGCTCAGGAGCCGCGCCGGCTGGTCGTCGACCAGCAGCACGCTCACGCGCTCGAGGTCGTCGGTGCTCACCGGTACAGCCACATCCGCAGCAGCGCGAGCAGCTGCTCCGTGTTGACCGGCTTGGCGATGTAGTCGGAGGCGCCGGCCTCGAGGCACTTCTCCCGGTCGCCTTTCATCGCTTTCGCGGTCAGCGCGATGATCGGCAGCAGCCGGTGCTGCGGCATCGCGCGGATGCGCCGCATCGTCTCGTAGCCGTCCATCTCCGGCATCATGATGTCCATCAGGACGAGCGCGAGGTCCGGCATGCGTCCGATCCGCTCGACCGCTTCGGCCCCGGTCGTCGCGGCGATCACCTCCATGCCGTGGCGCTCGAGCACGCTCGACAGCGCGAAGATGTTGCGCACGTCGTCGTCGACGACGAGCACCTTGCGTTCGGCGAGCGCCTCGTCGCTCCCGTGCAGGCGCTCGATCATGCGCCGCTTCGCCTCGGGCAGGTCGGTGACCACCCGATGCAGGAAGAGCGCGGTTTCGTCGAGCAGGCGCTCGGGCGACTCCACCCCCTTCAGCACGATGCTCTTCGCCATGCGCCGCAGCTCGACCTCCTCGTCGCGCGACAGTTCCTTGCCGGTGAACACGACGATCGGGATGTCGCGCAACGCTCCGTCCTGCTGGATCGCGTTGAGCAGCTCGAAACCCGAGATGTCGGGCAGCCGCAAGTCGAGCACCACGCAATCGAATTCGCCCTGGCGGAGCGCCACGAGCGCCTCGCCGCCGGTGCCGACGGCGGCGATCTCGACGTCATCGTGAGCGATGAGGTTGACGATGGACAGGCGTTCGCCCGGATCGTCCTCCACCACCAGCAGCCGGCGTGCGCGCGGCGCGGCGAATCGCTTGATCCGATCGAACGCATCCGACAGGCCCTCGGTGGTCAGCGGCTTGTTCACGTACGCGAACGCACCCCGTTCGAGGCCGTGCTGCCGCTCCTCCTCGACGGTCACGATCTGCACCGGGATATGCCGGGTTGCCGGGTCCTGCTTGAGCTGGCTGAGGACCGTCCAGCCCAGCATGTCGGGGAGGAAGATGTCGAGCGAGACCGCGGTGGGCAGGTGCCGGCGCGCGAGCTCCAGGGCCTCGGTCCCGCGCATGGCGACCAGGCCCTTGAACCCGCGCTCGCGCGCGAGTCCGAGGAGCACGCGCGCGTAGTGCGGGTCGTCCTCGACGATGAGCAGCACCGCGTCGCCCGGGAGCAGCGCCTCGCGATCGTCGGGCACCTGCTCGATGCGCGGCGCGGGCAGCACGATGGGCTGGAACGGCGCGCGCGCTTCGGCTCCCGGCCCCTGCGCGGCGACCTTGAGGCCGAACGCCGGACCCAGGTAGGTCACGGGCAGATACAGGGTGAAGGTGCTGCCGGTTCCCGGAACACTGTGGAGCCGAATCTCGCCGCCGAGCAGGTGCGCGAGCTCGCGACTGATCGCGAGCCCGAGCCCGGTGCCGCCGTAGCGCCGCGACGTCCCGGCGTCGGCCTGCTGGAACGCCTCGAAGATGATCCGCTGCTTCTCCGGCTGGATACCGATACCGGTGTCGCTCACCGTGAACCGCACCACCGTCGCGGCCTGCCCGAGCACCGGATGATCGTGGCTCCAGCCGCTGTCGGCCACCGCGACCTCGAAGCGTACGCCGCCGGCGTCGGTGAACTTGAATGCGTTCGACAGCAGGTTCTTGAGCACCTGCAGCAGGCGCTTGGAGTCGGTGGTGATCGCGCGACCGAGCCGCGGATCGAATTCCGCGGTGAACGAGAGCTTGCGCGACTCGGCGACGTGCCGGAAATTGCGCTCCACCGTCTCGCGCAGGCCGGAGAACGGCACCTCCTCGCTCTCCACCGTGACCGTCCCGGACTCGATCTTCGAGAGGTCGAGGATGTCGCTGATGAGGTTCAGGAGGTCGGTGCCGGCGCCGTGGATCGTCTTCGCGAACTCGGTCTGCTTCGAGGTCAGATTGCGGTCGGCGTTCTCGGCGAGCTGCTGGCCGAGGATCAGAATGCTGTTGAGCGGCGTACGCAGCTCGTGCGACATGTTGGCCAGGAACTCCGACTTGTAGCGGGAGGTGAGCGCGAGCTCGGTGGCCTTCTCCTCGACCGCGCGCCGCGCCTGGTCGATTTCCTGGTTCTTGCGCTCGACCTCGGCGTTCTGCGCCGCCAGCTCGCGCGCCTTTTGCCCCAGCTCCTCGTTGGTCTGCTGCAGCTCGCGCTGCTGCGCCTGCAGCTCGGCGGCGAGCTCCTGCGACTGCTTGAGGAGCCCCTCGGTGCGCATCGTCGCTTCGATGGTGTTCAGCACGATGCCGATCGAGCCGGTGAGCTGCTCGAGGAACGCGAGGTGCGAGGCGGTGAACCGCGTCAGCGACGCGAGCTCGATGACCGCCTTCACCTCGCCCTCGAAGAGCACCGGCAGCACGATCACGTTCTGCGGCTGCGCGGTCACGAGGCCGGAGCCGATCCGGACCGACTCGGTCGGGATCTCGCCGAGCAGGATGCGCTGGCGATCGAGCGCGCACTGCCCGACCAGGCCTTCGCCGATCCGGAATCGCCGCGGCTCGCCGAGTTCCGGCCGGTCGGCGTAGCCGGCGAGCTGCTTGAGACACGGCGGCTCTTCGGAGTCGTCCATCACGTACATCACGCCCTGCTGCGCGTTCACGAGCGGCGCCATCTCGGAGAGCAGCATCTGCGCGACGGTGAGCAGATCGCGCTGTCCCTGCATCATCGCGCCGAACTTGGCGATGTTGGTCTTCAGCCAGTCCTGCTCGGTATTGCGCTCCGTCGTGCCGCGCAGGTTGCCGATCATCGCGTTGATGTAGTCCTTCAGCTCGGCCACTTCGCCGCTCGCGTCCACCTGGATGCTGCGCGTCAGGTCCCCCTTGGTCACTGCGGTGGTCACCTCGGCAATCGCGCGCACCTGGGTCGTGAGGTTCGCGGCGAGCAGGTTGACGTTGTCGGTGAGGTCCTTCCACGTGCCCGCGACGCCCGGCACCTGCGCCTGGCCGCCGAGCTTGCCTTCGGTACCGACCTCGCGTGCCACCCGCGTCACTTCGGCAGCGAACGCGTTGAGCTGGTCGACCATGGTGTTGAGGGTGTTCTTCAGCTCGAGGATCTCGCCCTTCACGTCGACGGCGATCTTGCGCGAGAGATCGCCGGCGGCGATGGCGGTCGCGACCTCGGCGATGTTCCGCACCTGCGCGGTGAGGTTGGAGGCCATCGAGTTGACGTTGTCGGTCAGGTCCTTCCAGACCCCGCTCACGCCCTTCACCTGTGCCTGGCCGCCGAGCTTGCCGTCGGTGCCGACCTCGCGCGCGACCCGCGTCACCTCCGACGCGAAGGCGTTCAGCTGGTCCACCATGGTATTGACGGTCTCCTTGACCTGGAGAATCTCGCCGCGAACATCGACCGTGATCTTGCGCGACAGATCGCCGCGCGCGACCGCCGTCGTGACTTCCGCGATGTTCCGCACCTGCGACGTGAGGTTCGTCGCCATCGCGTTCACCGAGTCGGTCAGGTCCTTCCACGTCCCCGCGACGCCAGGCACGATCGCCTGGCCGCCGAGCTTGCCGTCGGTGCCGACCTCGCGCGCCACCCGCGTCACCTCGGCCGCGAAGCCGTTGAGCTGGTCGACCATCGTGTTGATCGTGTTCTTCAGTTCGAGGATCTCGCCCTTCACGTCGACCGTGATCTTGCGCGACAGGTCGCCGCGCGCGACCGCCGTCGTCACCTCGGCGATGTTGCGCACCTGCCCGGTCAGGTTGCTCGCCATCCAGTTGACGTTGTCGGTGAGGCCTTTCCACGTCCCCGCGACGCCGGGGACCTCGGCCTGCCCGCCGAGCTTGCCTTCGGTACCGACCTCGCGTGCCACCCGCGTCACTTCGGCCGCGAAGCTGTTGAGCTGGTCGACCATCGTGTTGATCGTGTTCTTCAGCTCGAGGATCTCGCCTTTCACGTCGACGGCGATCTTGCGCGAGAGATCGCCGCGCGCGACGGCCGTCGTCACCTCGGCGATGTTGCGCACCTGTCCGGTCAGGTTGGTGGCCATCGCGTTGACCGAGTCGGTCAGGTCCTTCCACGTCCCCGCGACGCCGGGCACCCGCGCCTGGCCGCCGAGCTTGCCTTCGGTGCCGACCTCGCGCGCGACCCGCGTCACCTCGGCTGCGAAGCCGTTCAGCTGGTCGACCATCGTGTTGACGGTCTCTTTGAGCTGCAGGATCTCGCCGCGGACGTCGACCGTGATCTTGCGCGACAGATCGCCGCGCGCGACCGCCGTCGTGACTTCCGCGATGTTCCGCACCTGCGACGTGAGGTTCGTCGCCATCGCGTTCACCGAGTCGGTCAGGTCCTTCCACGTCCCCGCGACGCCAGGCACGATCGCCTGGCCGCCGAGCTTGCCGTCGGTGCCGACCTCGCGCGCCACCCGCGTCACCTCGGAGGCGAACGAGCGCAGCTGGTCGACCATCGTGTTGATGGCTTCCTTGAGCTGCAGGATCTCGCCGCGGACGTCGACCGTGATCTTGCGCGAGAGGTCGCCGTTCGCCACGGCGATCGTCACCTCCGAGATGTTTCGGACTTGCGCCGTGAGATTGCTCGCCATCGAGTTGACGTTGTCGGTGAGGTCCTTCCAGACCCCGCTCACGCCCTTCACCTGCGCTTGCCCGCCGAGCTTCCCGTCGGTTCCGACCTCGCGCGCGACGCGCGTCACCTCGGAAGTGAACACGTTCATCTGCTCGATCATCGTGTTCACGAGGGTGGCCGAACGCAGGAACTCGCCTTCGAGCGGCCGGCCTTCCACCTCGAGCCGCATGGTTTGCGAGAGATCGCCTTTGGCGACCGCGGCGATCGTGCGCGTGACCTCGGTCGTCGGCCAGAGGAGGTCGTCGACGAGCGCGTTGACCGAGGCCTCCATCTCGCCCCACGCCCCGCTGCGCCGCTCCCCGCGCACCCGCTGCCGCGTCTGGCCCTGCTTGCCGACCGCCTGACCGACCCGCTCGAGCTCGCCGGCGAGGCGCTGGTTGGTGGCGACGATGTCGTTGAAGGTGTCGGCGATCTTCCCCGAGATGCCGGTCCACTCGCCGGGCAGGCGCACGGTGAAGTCGCCATCGCGTACGGCCCGCAAGGCACGCAGCAGCTCGCGGAGGTCGACTGGGCGATCGCCCGCGACCGCACGTACGGGCGCGACGCCTTCAGCAGCGGTCTGCATGGGTGTTCTTTCTCTCTGAAGGGAACTGCGGCGGCCTGAATGCGAATGGCGCGCAGCCTCGCGACGCACGGACCGGACGAGCGGTCCGTCGGGCGCGACCAAGAACCCTACCGGCGGGCAGGATCTTCGCCATTGCCTAGCCTCCTGTTCGCGCGAGCCTCGGGCCGGGGATACCGGTAAGAATTTCCCCGGCCATGTAGTTGTTACAGTGCCTCGGCGAGTTTTCCGGAGGGTCGCCAGCGCGAAAACGCACGGAGGCAAGTTCCGTACCGTGCGTCCGACACTCGTCGTAGACTGCCAGCCTTGTCGTTGCGCCCCGGTCCATCTATCGCTATCCGATGAACGATCCGCTGGCTTCAATTGCCGCGGCGCTTGCTGCCCGTCGCGCCGCCGTCCTGCAGCGGTGGCGCGCAGCGGCCGACGCCGACCCGGAATTGACGACGGTCTCGGCGCTCTCGCGCGCGCAGTTCTTCGACCACATTCCGGAGGTTCTCGACGCCTTCGAGCGCCGGCTGCGCGCGCGCCGTCCGGACGAGCGCGCCGAAGCCGCGCGCGACGAGCGCGACGGCGCCCTGGGTCATGGCCTCGTGCGCTGGCAGCAGGGCTACCGCCAGCGCGAGCTGATGCGCGAGTGGCGGCACCTGCACCTCATTCTTGTCGACGAGCTGGAGATGCTCGCGACCGCCGACCCCGGCCTCGACCCCGGCGCGTGCGCGCACGCCCGCCGCGAGCTGGCGGCGCTCGCCGCCGACGGCGTGTGCGAGAGCGCGACGCAGTACACGCGCCTGCAGCAGGTCGAAGCCGCGGGCCGACTGGCCGATCTGGAAACGGCGCTCACCGAGCTCGAACGGGTGCAGTCGGAGCGCGCGGAGTTCCTCCGCGAGGCGGCGCACGACTTGCGCGGCAGCCTCGGCGTCGTGCATCAGGCCGCCCTGGCGCTGAAGATCGATCCCGCGTCGCCGCCCGCGCAGGCGGACAAGCTTTCGCTGCTCGAGCGGGGCGTCTTGGCGATGCAGGGGCTGCTGAACGACCTGATCAGCCTCGCCCGCCTGGAAGCGGGCCACGAGCGGCCGGTGATCGCGCCGTTCGACGCCGCGGGGACCTTGCGGGAGCTCTGCACGACGCTCCAGCCTCTCGCCCGGTCGCGCGGGCTTGCCTTGCTCGCCGAAGGGTGCGCGGCGCTCCCGGTCGAGGGCGACGCGACCAAGCTGCGGCGCATCGCGCAGAACCTGCTGCTGAACGCCCTCAAATACACCGTGCGCGGCGGCGTCGTGCTGAGCTGGGATTGGGAAGATGCACCGGGCGAGGCCCGGCGCTGGATGCTCTGCGTGCAGGACACCGGCCCCGGACTGGCCGCCCGCGAGGGCGGGCCGATCGCGCACGCGCTGAAGAAGGCAACGGACGAGGCGCAGGCGGTGGGCGAGCGCGCCGCGCCCGGCAGCGCCGCGGCCGCTGCGGCCGACCCGCCCCCGCTGCTCTCGGCCCTCTCCGCGCCGGCTCCCGCCGAGCCGCCCGGCGAGGGGATCGGGCTCGCCATCGTCAAGCGCCTGTGCGAGCTCCTCGACGCGAGCATGGAGCTGCATACCGAGCCCGGCAAGGGCAGCACGTTCCGCGTTTACTTTCCGCGGAAGTACTAGTGGCGCCCAGGGGCGACGCCCGGCGTCAGGTCAAGGTGTTCGCGGCGCGCCCGGACGATGCCGGCACCCCCGCTTGCCGGGCCAGCCACTTGCGCACCGCGAGCGTCAGCACGGCAAAGACGAGCAGCACGCCCCCGACCACCCAGTAATTGATCCTCGCAGGGTCGCGCAATGCGGCCTCTAGCTGGTCGCCGAACACCGTCGCAGCGAGCACGCCGGGCAACATGCCGAGGAACGTGCCCAGCATGAAGTGCCACCACCGGATGCGCACCGCACCCGCAACCAGACTTTCGATCACGAACGGCGCGATCGGCACGAGCCGCACGGCCGTCACGGCGAGAATGCCACGCTGTCGCAGCGCCCCGCTCAGCCGGTTGAGCTTTCGCCCGGACACCCGCCGCAACGTGTCCCGTCCCGCATGCCGGCCCGCAACATAGCCCGCGAGCGCCGACAGCAGGATTCCGCTCATCGCGTAGCCGAAACCGAGCCACGGCCCGAACGCGACGACCGCGGCGAGCGTGATCACGGGACGCGGAAACATCACGACGCTCGCTGGGGTGTACGCCAGTACGATCGCGAGCGGCGCCCACCAGGCGCGGGCGAAGGAATCGACCCAATCGATCACGTTCTCCGGCGTCACCCAAGCCGCAAGCGGTGTGTAGCGCCACGCAGCGGTGAGACCCGCAACGGTCAGCGCGACCGCCGCGACGGTCGTCCACAGCGGTAGCGCTCGCCGGACGCGCGTATCCGGATCGAACTGCTCCACCAGCCGCTCGATCGAGACCGGCTGTTCCAGGTCGGCGAGCGCCGCCGCCTGCACTGCGGTCTCGGACCACTCTAGCAGCCCGTTCAGCGGACGCAGCGAGCGCGCCGGGGTCCCGAGCGTCGGGAGGGCACTGTGGATCGATCCCGAGCGGTCGATTGCCGCCGCGACCTCGCGGGCGTCGGCCCCGAGATGCTCGGCGAGAATCCGGTCGCGGAACCCGCGGATCGTGTCCGCGATGCGCGCCTGGCCCAGGGCCTCGATTACGACGTCGCACTCGGTGTCGACGCCCATCGAGCGATTGCTGAGATTCGACGAGCCGATGCGCAGCCACTCGTCGTCGACGATCATCAGCTTGGAATGCACATCGATGCACGTGCCTTCGGCGAGTCCCTCGATATGCGGGTAGTACGCGTGAAAGCGTCCGTTCCGGTCGGCCGCGCGCAGCTCCTTGACGAGGCGCGCGCGGAGCACGTGCATGGTCGCCTCCTCGAGCCAGCCGTGGCTGAGCAGGCGCGTGATGAGCACGATCTCCGGGCCGTCCAGCGCGGCGAGCCGCGCGGCCAGCGCTGCGCCGATCGTGCGCGAGGTGAAGTACTGGTTCTCGATGAAGATGTAGCGCCGGGCGCGCGCGATCATGTCGAGGTACAACTGCTCGACGTGGCGGGTCCCCGGTTCGCCATTGACCGCCGGCGCGGTGCAGGCGATGGCAACGCGCACGTCGGTCACGTCCGGACGCAGGCCGGGGGGCCAGGGATCACGTGCGACGGGCTGGGCCGGCGGCAGGGTCGCGCCGGTCGCCACGCGCCAGCGCCGGCGCGCGATCGCCGCCAGATCGCGCGCCGCCGCGCCGTCGAGCGCGACCATCAAGTCGTGGAACGGGGGGTACGGCTGGCCGAACGCGACCCGACGCGGGTCGTTCGGCCGGTGCTGCGGCGTGTCCCAGCGGCGCGCGGTGAGATCGAGGCCGCCCACGAACGCGAAGCGCTCGTCGATCACGACGATCTTCTGGTGATGCGAGCCTGCGACGGGATGGCTGTCGTCGTACCGGAAGTGGACGCGCCGATGCGGCTTCCACGCGAGGCCGTAGAGGGGCGGGAACTCGCGGTCGTGCCCGAAGACCATCGGGTAGTCCCAGTCGAGCACGTGGATCTCGAGCTTGCGGCGGCGGCGCGCCAGGCGGTTCAGGAAATCGCCGAGCGTCTCCCGGCAGGCGCCGTCGGCGTCGAAGCACAGTCCGGTGCGGCTGTCGAAGTCCCACGCGAGGATGATGATCGAGCGCTCGGCGCGCTCGGCAGCCTCGATGAACGCCTTGAAGTAGTCGTCCGCATCGACGAGGAACGCGACCCGGTCCGCGCGCACGACTGCGCCGCAGTTCGCGCCCTCCTTGAAGAGCGTGTCCGGCGTCGCAGCCGCCGCGCCGGAGGCGGGAATGAAATCTGCTCGAACCGATTGGGCCAGCATGTCGCGGCCAGCTGCAAGAATGGTGCCGTGCCGTCGAGACGCCGATTGCGCCGCGAAGCGGAGCATTGGTACACAGGCGCGGAAAATATTCACGAGAAGCGCGCTCGTGACGGCCTCCTCCCGCGGCGCGACCACTCCCTCCGCACGCGGAGGTACTGCTGCTTGAACCGGGAGCGCCTGCTCCAGCCCGGGATGGCCTATCTGCTCTGGAGCAACCTCGGGCTGCTGCTTGGACTGGGACTGCGGCACGATTCGGCGCTGCGCCGCCGAGCCCGCCCCGGGAACGTCCGTTGCTGGATGGCAAGAATGGACCCTACCGATCGCGAACGGCGCAGCGTGATGCGTGCCCAACTTCAGGCCCGTCTTGATGAACTGCGGACCAAAGTCTCCGCGGAAATCGTTCCCGAGCCTGAGGAGACCTTCAATGGGATCGCCGGAGAGGTGCAGGACGTGGGCGACGCCTCGGTGGCGATCGCGCAGACCGACCTGCGGGGCGCGCTGCTCGAGCGCGATGTCACCCAGCTGACTGCGGTCGGCCGCGCGCTCGAGCGGCTCGAAGACGGCAGCTACGGCCGGTGCGTCGACTGCGACCTCGAGATCGATCCAGCGCGGCTGGAAGTGCTGCCCGCGGCGGAGCGATGCAGCTTCTGCCAGGAGCTGTTCGAGCGCCGAACCCCGACTATCGCCTCGCTGTGACACCGCGCGACGGTGTGGGCAATTCTTACCACCAGATCCTATGGGCATGCACGAACGATCCTCGGTTCGGCACCTCTCTCTGATCCGCGATCTGCACCTGGCGGATCTGTTTACGCTCGCGAATGGCTTCTGCGGGGTGGCGGCGATCTTCGAAGCGATGAAGTTCGTAGACACCTTGAACGTCCGTCACGTGTACTTCGCTACCGGGTTGATCGTGGCGGCCCTTGTGTTCGACCTTGTGGACGGCCGAATCGCCCGTTGGCGTCACACCGCTTCCGCACTGGGACGCGAGCTTGACTCCCTCGCCGACGTGATCTCCTTCGGCGTCGCCCCCGCGGCGCTCGCGTTCGCGGTCGGAATGCGCAGCGGCCTCGATCAGGTGATCCTGATCTACTTCGCGATGTGCGGCTTGAGCCGCCTTGCCCGCTACAACATCGGTGCCGAGACCTTGTCCACCCGGACCGGGAAGGTCGAGTACTTCGAAGGTACGCCGATTCCTACGAGCGTCGTTCCTCTCGGCGTGCTGGTCTGGGCGTTCGCTCGCGAGGATCTTTATCCGGCGCACGTGCTCGGCGTCGCGTTTCACCTGCCCGTGTTGCTCTTCCTCCTGTCGGGCTCCCTGATGATCAGCAAGACCCTGCGGATTCCGAAGCCCTGAGGGCGGCGGCGCCTCGCCGGCCTCCGGCGGTTCGACCGGTAACCCCTTGTTGCGATTGGATGCGCCTGCCATGGCCGCTTGGGGTCCAGATTGTCAAACGGCGTTACATGCGTGAACGGCTTCACGCTCCCGCGGGCGGCCGTCGCGGGGAGCCGGCGATTTGTCACGGCGCGCCGCCGGGTCTGGCCGCAAGGTGAAGGCTCTCTGCCTTGGTACGCATGCCGACTGACCGAAGGCAGACGACGTAGAACCGACGATGCAGATTGAGGACTCGATCGAGATCTCACCGCCGACGCAGAACGCGTCCGACGAGGTGATGTCGTTCGTGCGCCGTGCGCTCGGACTGCGTTTCGAGATGCGCTTCGACTGGGAGGTCGACTGGTGGCCCATCGACGCGCAGGAAGTCGCCGAGACGCTCGCCGGCTACTACCAAAATTTCGGACTGCACAGCTGCCTCGAGCAGATGCGGGAAGGCAAGGAGCTGCCGTCCGGACTCGCCTATTTTCGCGTACGCCGCTGAGCCGCGACGGCTGAGGACTCGGCCCGGCGTCACCGGGTCGCTCGCGCGGCACCCTCTCCCTGGCCTTCACTTCCTTCGCCCGACGCTATACGCGGACTTCTCGGCGGCCGGCGCGTGCGTAATTGAAGGTCGAGGCACGCCGATTGCTCTTCGCCCCATGCGTTGCCCGACGATGTCTTGTTTCGCGAGGCGAGCCGGCGCAGAAGCCGAATTCAAGCGCCGGGCGGAGAATGCGCTTGGACGACCTGGCGGCAAGCGCGAGGAGGCTGGACATGGACAAGGCGGCCGCAAGGGCAGGACGTGTGGAACTCTACAGTCGCGCGGCGCGGTTCTTTCACTGGTCGATCGTGGCGTTGATCGTTGTCCAGGCCCCGCTCGGGGTCTATATGGCCTATCGCGGAAACTCGCTGAAAATCTGGGATGCGGTAACGGGCGGGCTCTACACCAGCCATAAGCTGATCGGCGTGACGATCCTGCTGGTCGTTCTTGGCCGGCTCGCCTATCGGCTGACGCACGGCACTCCGGCGGACGAGCCGACCCTCGAGCCGTGGCAGAAGATCGCGAGCCGCCTCAATCACTGGGGCATGTACGTTCTGCTGCTATGCGTTCCGATGGCGGGGTACATCGGAATCTCGCTCTATCCCGCCCTCGACATCTTCGGCTTGTTCTCGCTTCCGGGCGTCGCCCCGCCGAACCGGGAGGCCTCCGCCACGGCCTTCCTCGTGCATCGACTGCTGGGAAGGCTGCTCGTCCTGCTGGTCGCGATCCATGTCGCCGCGGCGCTGTTCCATTACTTCATCCGCAAGGACAACGTGCTTGCACGCATGCTGCCGGGCCTGCTGAGACGATAGAGACGCGTCGGTCGCCCCCTGACGCGAGGGGATGCGCTGGGTCTGGATCTCGGAGTTGGGCGGCGCTCGGCAATAGCTCAAAGAGCGGAACGCGATCATGCGCCTTGCTGCCAACACCAAAACGGTTCTCAAACATCCCGGCGCATTCGGCTTGCGCGTGCTCAAGGGCTTTCGCGCCAACCAGGGCCTGCTCCTCGCGGGGGCCGTCGCCTACTACACGCTGCTTTCCCTCGTACCGCTGCTCATCCTCGTGATGATCGTGCTGTCGCAGGTCATCGACGCCGAGCGGCTTCTGGTAGCGCTCGCTGCGTACCTGGAGTTCGTCGTGCCCGGCCGGTCGGGCGCGCTCGTGGACGAGCTGCGCACCTTCCTCGATCATCGCCACGTCATCGGCCCGGTGCTGCTGCTGACGCTGGTGTTCTTCAGCGCGCTCGCTTTCACCGTGCTCGAGAACGCGATGTCGGTGATCTTCTTCCATCGCGTCGCGGTGAAGCGGCGGCGGTTCCTCACTTCGGTCCTGATGCCCTATCTTTTCATCCTTTTCCTGGGAATCGGCTTTCTCGTGGTGACCGTCGTCTCCGGCGCGCTCCAGTCCCTCGGCACGCGGGAAATGAAGGTCTTCGGCGAGATGCGCTCGCTCGACAGCCTTTCGACCGCGCTCGTCTACCTCATCGGGGTGGCCGGAGAGATCCTGATGCTGACCGCGATCTACCTCGTGATGCCGGTGGGCCGGCTCTCGGTGCGCTACGCGCTGATCGGCGGCGTGACCGCCGGGTTGTTATGGGAGATCACCCGCCACGTCCTGGTCTGGTACTACGCCTCGATGTCGTCGATCCAGCTCGTGTACGGCTCGCTGACGACGTCGATCATCGTGCTGCTGAGCGTCGAGATCGGGGCCATCGTCCTCCTCCTCGGCGCGCAGGTCATCGCCGAGTACGAGCGCGTCCGGCGCGAGCCGATCGACGCGCCGACCAAGCCGATGCGAACCGAAGCGCCGCAGCCGTGAGAGACCATCGCCCGGGCGAAGCAGTTGGCTTGCTCCTCTGCGCCCGGAAATGAGCGCTGGCGTCGCGGGCGAGAAACACGCCCGGCAGGCCGATGTGGTGCCACCCGGGCTCGACTTCCGCCAACCGGGCTGGTCGGTGTACGGATAGTCGTTTCGAAATCGGGCGGCCCGACGAGATGCGGTTGTCGCGTCCCGGCGGGAGATGCCCGCAACGAGCCGGACGATCGGCCAGGACGTCATGTTGATGCTCGTTGTAGGGTCGGCCCGAGGCGGTTGCGATAGGCCATGAAGTACAGCACGGGAATGACCACGAGCGTGAGCAGCGTGGACACCAGGATCCCGAAGATCAGCGAGATGGCGAGACCGTTGAAGATCGGATCGTCGAGGATTAAACGCGCGCCGAGCATCGCCGCGATGCCGGTCAGCATGATCGGCTGCGCCCGCGTGATCGCCGAGCGCACGACGGCGTCCTTGAACGCGACGCCGGCCGTCACCTGCAGGTTGATGAAATCGACCAGAAGGATCGAGTTGCGCACGATGATGCCGGCCAGCGCGATCATCCCGACCATGCTGGTCGCGGTGTAATGCGCGCCGAGCAGCGCGTGGCCGGGCATGACGCCGATGAGGGTGAGCGGAATCGGCGCCATGATGATGAGCGGCGTGAGGTACGAGCCGAACTGCGCCACGACCAGCAGGTAGATCAGCACGAGGCCGACCGCGTAGGCGGCGCCCATGTCGCGGAACGTCTCGTAGGTGATCTGCGACTCGCCGTCCCACTTGATGGCGTAGTCGCGATAGGGATCGTCCGGCTGGCGGATGAAATACTCGACCAGCGAGCCGCCGCCCGGGGTGGTGATCGCAGCCACTTTGCTACGCATCGCGAACATGCCGTAGAGCGGGCTGTCGGTGTGCCCCGCCATGTCGGCGACCACGAAATTCACCGGCAGTAGGTCCTTGTGGAAGATGGTCTGCTCGCGCAGGGTATCGCTAACCGTGACCAGCTCGCGGATCGGCACCAGCTTGACGGAGCCGGTGCGAACGCTGAGCTGGAGCAGGGTGTCGAGATCGCCCTGCTGCTCCGCCGGAAGCTGCAGCGTCGCGGCCGCCGGATACTTGCTCTCGTCGTGCAGATAGCTCGCCGCCTCGCCCGCCAGACCCGCCCGCAGCGTGCTGACGATCGCTTGCTGCGGAACGCCGAGCATGGCGGCCTTGCGGCGATCGACGAGCAGCAGCGTCTTCGGCGCGTCCGCGATGCTGCTGTCGTCGACATCGACCACGCCCGCGGTCTTCTCGAACACCGCGCGCACGGCTTTAGCCACCTCGCGGCGGCCCTTGGCCTCGGGGCCGTAGATCTCGGCGACGATCGGCGCCTGCACGGGCGGTCCCGGCGGCACCTCGACGACCTTCACGTTCGCGCCGAAGCGGCGGCCGATCTGCTGCAGCGCCGGGCGCACGCGCATCGCGATGGCGTGGCTCTGCTCGCCGCGTCGGTGCTTGTCGACGAGGGTGACCTGGATGTCGCCGACCTCGCCGCCGGTACGCAGGTGGTACTGGCGGACGAGCCCGTTGAAATTGATCGGCGCGGCCGTGCCCGCGTACGCCTGGTAGTCGGTCACCTCCGGGACCGTGGCGAGATGGGCGCCGAGCTCGCGCAGCACCGCTGCCGTTTGCTCGACCGGGGTGCCCGCCGGCATGTCGACAACGACCTGGAACTCCGACTTGTTGTCGAACGGCAGCATCTTGAGCTGCACGAGGCCGATGCCCGGCAACACCAGCGAAATCGCGATCAGGACCGCGATGCCCAGTCCCATCAGCCGCCGGTTGCGGGCACCGTGCTTGTCGTCGAGCAGCGGGCGGAAGACATGGACGAACACCGGGGCGAGCTTTCCCGACAGCCCCTGCGGCTGCGCGTGGCCGGCGGCGGCGGGCGACGCCTTCAGCCACAGCCGCGAGAGCCACGGCGTGACGACGAAGGCGATGGCCAGGGACAGCAGCATGCCCATGCTGGCATTGATCGGGATGGGGCTCATGTACGGGCCCATCAGCCCGGAGACGAAGGCCATCGGCAGGAGCGCGGCGATCACCGTCAGCGTGGCGAGTATCGTGGGTCCGCCGACTTCGTCGACGGCGCCCGGGATGATCTCGACGAGCGATTTGCCCGGGAACAATCCCTGGTGTCGGTGGATGTTCTCGACCACGACGATGGCGTCGTCGACCAGGATGCCGGTCGAGAAAATCAATGCGAACAGGGATACGCGATTCAGCGTGAAGCCCCACGCCCACGAGGCGAACAGCGTCGCCGCCAGCGTCAGGATCACGGCCGTGCCGACGATCGCGGCTTCGCGCCGGCCGAGCGCGGCGAACACGAGCGCCACGACCGAGGCGGTGGCGAACAGCAGCTTCTGGATGAGCTTCTGCGCCTTGTCGTTGGCGGTGGCGCCGTAGTTGCGGGTCTCGGCGACCTGAACGTCCTGCGGGATGACGGTATTGCGGAGCAGGTCGACGCGGCGCATCACCGCGTTCGCGACGTCGATGGCGTTTTCTCCGGACTTCTTGGTCACGGCGAGGGTGACGGCCGGGTACTCGCCGCCGTCCTTGCCGGTGACGCCGTGCCAGACATAATGGCTTGCAGGCAGCGGGCCGTCGCGGACGGTGGCCACGTCCTGCAGGAAGACGGGCTTGCCGTCGCGCACACCCACGACCAGCTCGGCCACGTCGCGGGCTTCCTTGAGGAACGGTCCGGATTCGACGGCGACGGCGCGGTTGCCGGAGATGAGATCGCCCACCGGCAGGCCGAGGTTGGCCGACTGCAGCGAAGCGCGCAGGTCGGAGACCGTCACGCCGTTGCCCGCCATCCGGCTCGGATCGATCTCGACCATGACCGCGCGCCCGGGACCGCCGATGGTCGTGACTTCCCGGGTGCCGCCGACTCGCTTCAGATCCGTCTCGATGCTATGCGCAACGCGCTCCAGGTCGAACGCCCCGATCGCCGGGTTCCTGCTGTAGAGGGTCAGGGTGACGATCGGCACGTCGTCGATACCCTTGGGTTTGATCAACGGGGCCAGCACGCCCAGGCCCTTGGGCAGCCAGTCGGCGTTGGCGTTGACCGTGTCGTACAGGCGCACGAGCGCTTCGATGCGCGGCACGCCCACCTTGAACTGCACGGTCAGGACCGCGAGGCCGGGACGGGATAGGGACATCACATGCTCGATGCCAGCGATCTGCGACAGTACCTGCTCGGCAGGCGCGGCGACCATCTGCTCAACGTCGCGCGCCGAGGCCCCCGGGAAGGGGATCAACACGTTGGCCATCGTGACATTGATCTGTGGCTCCTCTTCACGCGGCGTGACGAGCACGGCGAATGCGCCGAGGAGTAGTGCCGCGAGCGCCAGCAGCGGCGTGATTTGTGCCGCCTGGAAGAAGGCCGCGATACGGCCGGAGATGCCGAGCTCTTTGCTCATCACGGGTTCTTCAGCGCAGGCGCGCCGCTGCTTGTGGTTCGAGCGCGACGCGCTCGCCGGCCGCCACACCCGAGAGGATTTCCACCGTGTCGTTGCCGGCGCGTCCGAGGCGAACCTGTCGCAGGATGGGGCGGCCATTCGCGTCGATGACGTACAAGCCCGTCATTTCGGCGCGGCGCACGACGGCCGTGGCCGGCACGAAGAATCGGGCGGCAACGCCGCGTTGTCCGGGTAGCCACGCGCGCGCGAACATACCGGGCTTGACGCCCTGGACCGAGGCCGGCAGGTCGAGCCGGACCTGCACCGTATGCGTGCCCGGGTCGACCGTCGGCAGAAGCTCCCCGCGGGAAGGCGCGATCCACTGCCGGCCGCCGGAAAACCCCGGGAGCTCGACCTTGATCGCGGGCGCGGCGGGCAGCACGGCGACCGCGGTCTGGGGCACCGCGACGGTCACGCGCAGCGCCGACGGGTCGTACAGCGTCAGCAGCGGCCGGCCGGGGAGGGCCATGTCGCCCAGCGCCACGGGAACCTCGGCGACGACCCCGCCATACGGCGCCTTGACGACGAAGAATCCGGATTGGGCGCGTGCCGCCCCCGCCTGCGCGATCTGTGCCGCGACCTGCGCCTGCGTGGCCTTGAACTGCGCTTCGGCGCGTTCGAGTGCGGCCTGGCTCGTGTATTTCTTATCGTGTAGCTGCTTCTGCCGCTCGAATTCCTTGGTCGCCGCTTCCAGCGCGGCGCGCGCGGACTGGACTTGCGCTTCGCTCGCGGCGACCGTCTGGTCCGCCGCGTGCGCGTCGATCCTGACCAGGACCTGCCCCGCCTTTACGACGTCCCCCGCCTTGACGTCGAGCGCGACGACGGCGCCGGATATCTGCGCCGCGACGGCGGTCTGCCGGACGGCCTCCACCACGCCATCGAAGCCGGCGGCGTCACCGGTACCCGTGGATTGGACTACCGCAGCTACCAGGTCGCCGGGTACCGCGCCCGATGGGCGCGTTGATCAGACCCGCGATGAGGGCTGCGCCTAGCAACCATTCCTTTCGCATTCCGCGTCTCCTGATTGGCGTATTCATGGTGTAGGGCGAGCGCATGCCGCTATCGTGAGAGAGCTCGGTATCGTCGATGCGTCGAGTTGGGAAACAGTTTGTTGCGCAATTGTTTCGGCCCACCGACGATTTCGACTCTAACTTGCGGGCCGTCGGCCGGCTGGATTGGGTCGAACTCAGCCGGTCGCGACCGTCTCAGTGCGGCCAACTGCGGACCTTGCTCGACTGAATCCGGATACTTGCCCGTGCAAGACACGGCCGGCTCGGGCGATTACGCACGGATCCCGAGTGAGACATCCGCGTCCCGTCGCCGGCACGCCGCAGCGCGCCGACGGCTCGAGCTAGTTTCCCCGCGTCACCGCGTACGCGCCCGGCGCGAGCGCGCCCGCGCGGCAGAGCCGGTTCAACAGCGGGTACAGCCCCACGAACTTCGGCCGGCCCTGGAGCCACTCATCCACGTCGCGGTCGAGATACGGGTCCGGGCCGCCGTGGATGAACGCCACCGCCGGCAGGCGGTTCGGCGTGAGCCCCAGGTCGCGACCGACAGTGAATCCCGGTTTCGCGGGAAACGTCCGCCGCACCATCCGCTCCAGCTCGCTCGCCTCGAGGACCCTCATCGTGCGCCTCCTTCCGATGGAGCCATCCTCCCACGCGCCGGTAACCGCAGAATGTCTGCCGTGTTCCCGATTGTTGCCCGTGACGCCCTGGCGCGAGCAGGTCAGCCGGCAGCAGCACGGCGACGAATCCGTCGGCGAACGCGCGCAGCGCGCGTGCCGCGAGGATCAGGCGGATCATTTCTGTGCCGGCGCCGAGCCGTAGCCGAAATCGTCGAAGACGGTGACGCTGTCCGCCTTGGTCCACAGTCCCACGGCGCCTGGACCGGCGATGTGACCGTCCTCCATTTCGATCGTCTTCTTGCCATTGAACCTGATGGCGATGCGTGTGCCCGAGAATTCGGCCCGCAGGGTATGCCAGACCTGTGGAGGAACCGGGGCGTCGACGTATTTCAGCGTGATGCGCCGTCCGCCCTGCGTGTAATACAGCGACACGTTGTTCTCCAGCGCGTTGGCGCGCGCGACGTAGTAGTTTTCGCCGTTCTTCCAGCGCCACACCACGCCGCCCGCCTGGTCCTCTTTTCCGGCGAGTGCTTTGAATTTCACCTCTACGAAGCCGTCTTCTACGGAAGAGCCGATGCGCACGATCCACGGAAACGCCCCCGTGCCGGATTGCCGCAGCACGTGGGGCGCGGACGGTGCGGAGGCTTCCGGCCACACCGCCCAGCGCGCAGCGCCTCGCCCGGTCACGCCCGCCTGCCAGCCGGGCGGCATCGCGCCCGCCTGGTTGTTGTCGAAGTTCTCTGTCTGCCCGACCGCAGCCTGCGCCGCGAAGACTGTCAGTGCCGCCATGATGGTTCCTCTCATCGACTTATGCAGTCATCTTCACAGGCGCCCCCACGGCCTTCCAGCCGGAGTGGCCGACCTTCATGTAGCGCGCGTCGAAGCCGGCATCGCGTAGCGCGATCGCGGTGCGGCAGCCGACGTGGAAGCCGTAGGCGCAATAGACCACCACCGGCGCCTCCATCGACAGCTCGCCCTTCCACTCGTCGACGCGCTCCGGGTCGCGCCAGGTGACGCCCTCGGCGATGTCCTGCTGGCGCGAGACGAAGTGCTTCGGCCGCGTGTCGATGAGCTGCAGCGGCTTGCCGGCCGCCAGCATGTCCCTCACCTCCTCGACGCCGACGCCGGGCAGGTCGCCGAACTCCGGCTGCACCAGCGGCCGCGGCGGCGCGACCTTGGTCGCGTCCTCGTAGCGTTCCTCGACCGCCTGCCAGTCGACGTTGCGCAGGAACGTGTCGACGTAGGCTTTCACGTTAGCGCCGAAATCGATGTGGTAGGCGTGCTCGTACATGTCGAGCGCGAGGATCGGCACGCCGCCCGCGACGGCCTGGCTGTGCTCGACCGCGTACTGGTTGATCAGGCGCCCGTCGCGCGGCATCCAGGTCAGGAGCACCCAGCCCGAGCCGCCGCCGAGCGCGTAGCCCATGGCGGAAAACTGGGTGCGCCAGCGCTGCACCGAGCCGAAGTCGCGCGCGAGCGCCTCGGACATCGCCTGCGTCACCTTGCCCTCGCCGCCCATGCTGGCGAAATAGAGTTCGTGCAGCAGCGTCGAATTGAGCGCGACCAGCTCGTCGCGCTTCAGCCCGTTGATCACGTAGCCCGGCGTGGTGGCGAAGTCGAGTGACTCGAGCTGCTCGGTGATCGCGTTCAGGCGCCTGAGCGCCCCGCCGTAGTTGTTCTCGTAATGGCTCTCGATGAGCTTCAGCGAGAGCCCGCTTAGCGTCCAGGGACGGCAGTAGATCTGCTTCAGTTGATAGCGCACGGCAATACCTCCAAGCACAATGGTGAAATGCGCCGGGACGGATTGCGGGTGTGTTCCGGTGCCCGCATCCGTCACGCGACGTTCACAGGATTGGACGGGGCACCGTCTTGGAGGGAAAAATCCCGGGGGTCCTGTATGCCCCCGCGCAAAGCGTACGCCGGCGCGCCCACGAATTCAAGTGACTGGCGTTCCGACGGGGGCTAGCGGGCTACGCTAGCCCTATAAGGGCGCCGGTCAGCGATGACCGTTTTGGGTCGACTTAAGCTGTTCGCTGACGGGCGCTCACCGGCCAGGAGCTGCCGCTTGCGGTTTGGGCTTCGAAGCACGCCTCTTTTTCTCACCGGATGTCGATTCCACATGCCCCTGTTCGACAAGATCAGGAGGGTGAATCCTCTTAACTCTTATAGGAGTACGGAAATGGCCAAGAAAAACACGATCTGCCTGTGGTACGACGGCACCGCTTTGGACGCCGCTCGGTTCTACGCCGAAACCTTCCCCGACAGCGCCGTGGGCGCGGTGATGCGAGCACCCGGTGACTATCCTGACGGCAAGCAGGGCGATATCCTGACCGTCGAGTTCACCGTGGCAGGCATTCCCTGCATCGGACTCAACGGCGGGCCGCAGTTCAAGCACAACGAGGCGTTCTCATTCCAGATCGCGACCGACGATCAGGCCGAAACCGATCGCTTGTGGAACGCGATTGTAGGAAACGGCGGCCAGGAAAGCGCGTGCGGGTGGTGTAAAGACAAGTGGGGCCTGAACTGGCAGATCACGCCACGCGCCCTCACCGACGCGATCTCCGACCCTGATCGCGCGGCGGCCAAGCGTGCGTTTGAAGCGATGATGAAGATGAGAAAAATCGACATCGCCGCGATCGAGGCGGCGCGGCGGGGCTGAAAAGCGAGGTGGTCAACGGCGATCAGACATAGGCGCAAGGAAATTGCACGACTATTCTCCGTAGAAGAAGCTCTTGGCTTTGAAAGGGTGTGAACGTTAATTGTGCGCCGTGAAACCCGCAGGCGCGGTAGACCGCGCTAATGGAATTCGGATTACTGAGCCAGGTTTTTTCTTAAATGTCCGCTTCGGGTCGAGGCCGTGTGAAAACTATTTCTGGCTGTGCTTGTCAGATCGCTCGTCGGGTTGATGGGGTCGCTGATGAGCCGATTCATCGAGGGGCAAGATCGATTGCAGAGCATGCTGTTTCCGGAGCAGCTTGAGGACTGGATCACCGAGGACAATCCGGTCCGCGCCGTTGATGCCTTCGTCGAGGCGCTTGATCTGGCGGCGCTGGGATTTGACCGCGCGAGAGCGGCTGACACCGGCCGGCCCGCGTACCATCCGGCGACGCTGCTCAAGATCTACATCTACGGGTACCTGAACCGCATTCAATCGAGCCGGCGCCTGGAGCGTGAGGCGCAGCGTAACGTGGAGCTGATTTGGCTCACGGGCCGATTGATGCCGGACTTCAAGACGATTGCCGACTTCCGCAGGGACAACGGCGAGGCGATCCGGAGGGTGTGCCGACAGTTCATCGAGTTGAGTCGCCAGGTAGGGCTGTTCACCGACGCGGTGGTCGCGATCGATGGAAGCAAGTTCAAGGCGGTCAACAACCGGGACAAGAACTTCACCCCGCACAAGCTGGAAGCGCGAGTGCAGCAGCTTGAGCAGAGCATCGCGCGCTACCTGGCCGAGCTTGACCGCGCCGATCGCGAGCCGGCATCGGTCCCGCCAGCCCGGGTATCCCAGCTGAAGGAGAAGATCGCCTCGGTCAAGGAGCACATCGGCAAGCTCGGCAAGATCGAGAAGCGGCTGCTACAGACCCCCGATCAGCAGATCTCGCTCACCGACCCCGACGCCCGTTCGATGGCAACCAGTGGCCGGGGCACGGGGATCGTCGGTTACAACGTTCAGGCGGCGGTAGACACCGAGCACCACATGATCGTTGCCCACGAGGTGACCAATGTCGGCCATGACCGCACGCAGCTAGCGGCAATGGCCAAATCGGCACAGGAGGCGACGGGCCTGGAGAAGATGACCGTTCTGGCCGATCGCGGCTACTTCAAGGGCGAGGAGATTCTGCAGTGTGCGCAGCACGGTATTACACCCCTGGTTCCCAAGCCGCTGACCTCGAACAGCAAGGCTGACGGGCGCTTCGACAAGCGCGACTTCATCTATAACGCCAAACGCAACGAATACCGCTGCCCTGCTGGGGAACGAGCGATTTGGCGCATGACCACGGTCGAGCATGGTCTGACGCTGCACCGATATTGGCCCTCGGCCTGTCCGCGCTGCTCAATTAAGTCGCAGTGCACGCCCAGCGACTACCGGCGAATCACGCGATGGGAACACGAGCAGGTGCTCGACACCATGCAGCGGCGCCTGGATCGCACGCCCGAGGCCTCGCGATTGCGAAGGCAGACGGTTGAGCACCCATTCGGCACGCTGAAGGCATGGATGGGGTCGACCCACTTCCTGACCAAGACCCTATCGAGGGTGCGAACGGAGATGAGTCTGCACGTCCTGGCCTACAACCTGAAGCGGGCGTTGAACATCTTCGGAACGCAAACGCTGATTGGGTTCATGAAGACCTAGGCCGAAGCAGGCCAAAGTCTAATCCGCAGCTCTGTCTCGAAAACCGCGTCCAGATAGCTCGCCGGATACCTGTGTCAGTGCCTCACCACCGCGTTTCCACACAGCCTCGGTCGCTCTGCGACGGTCGCGCGAAGGTTGCTGACCGGCCCAGAACCGGACCTTCGCGTACCTACCTGTTAGCTGGCGTGGCGCCAGATCCCCAGTGAGCAGCGGCCGGAAGGCTTGCTCAGCCGACGGTGGGCGGTTACTTGCCGCCGCTCGCCAAGGTCCGGAGCTGGGGATGCCCCCAGATGCTGTCGATCGAAGAATAGTGCTCGACCTGCCAGGTGGCGTCGTCGATCATGCGCGCGCCCCAGCCGTACTCGAGCGCATATCCGGACGGGCATCCGAGATAGAACGACACCATTTGATCGTTCATGTGGCACCCGAGATCGATGGCAATCGGGATGCCGTGCACGAGACAGATGTCCCGGCCGGTCCCCACGTCGGCGAGAGAGTTGCCCTCGAACATGATGTGGTTGAGCCGCTTCGGAGCACCTGGAGCTTCGATGAATGCGATCGAATGGTGCCTGGCATTGCAGTGCAGAAAGGCGAGGCGAATCGTGCCGCCAGGCGTACGCACGTCGGTGAAATCCGAGATTCGAAAGCCGAGCAGATCGCGGTAGAACTTCACGCTCGCGTCGAGGTTTGGTACGTGGACGAGGATGTGACCCAGCCCCATTCCTTCGGTCTTGAAGCCACTGGTTGCGCGGGTCGGCAGGAAAGGCACGGGGTTTACCGGGTGCCCGTAGAAGATCTCCGTCGATATCCCGCTCGGGTCGACGCACTTGATGAGCCCGATCACGCGGCGCTGGTCGGCATCATCCCGGGTTCCCGCGGTCACCTCGACGCCGCCGTCCTCAAGCTGTTGGGCGATACTATGCAGAGTCTCTGCATCGGGGACCTCCCAACCCGAAAACTCCAGGTCATCGCTCCCGCTCGACCGCAGTTCAAGCCGGTGGTGATGGCGATCCATTCGGAGATAGGAAGTCGCCTTGTCGTCACCCGGAATCAGTTGCATACCGAAAACCTGGGTACCCAGGTTCTGCCATGCCGTCGTATCCGACACGCCGAGACCGAGATAACCGAGTTCGGAGACCTTTGCCATCGTTGCGTCTCTCGTAGCTCCGGTGAGGATAGGTCGATCTGCGCGCCCGCGATTAGGGGCGCTGAGACGAGGGGTTACCCTAGCCCGCGCAATAGGGTGCGGTCAAGCATGCCTTGTCCGCCTGGCTGAGAGTGGCCATGACCTGCCGGTTACCCGATTGCCGGATGCAAGCCGCCGGAAAAAGTGTGCGTCCCCATTGCACTTCCCTCCGAAGGGAGCGATCGGGGGGTAGTGGGTAAATTAAACGCGTTACGCGCCCCAATCGCCGGAGGGAAGCCATGACATTGTCCGTTGCCCCCGCTTCGGGAGCGCCCGCGCCACTCTGGCGACGCGCCTTCGACTGGTGGCTCGTGCAGGTCAAGCACGTGCTGCCGCCGACCATCTTCTTCTTCTTCGGTTTCAACCTGATCCTATTCACGCGCTGGATGACGCTTCAGGAGCACGGCATTCCGTTCACCAACTTCTTCGGCGCGACGCTCGCCGCGCTGCTTGTCGGCAAGGCGGTGCTGGTGGTAGACAACCTGCGCTTCATGCACCGCTTCGACGGTGCGCCGCTGATCCAGCCGATCCTGTTCAAGTCCACGATCTACTGGGTGTGCGTGTTCGTGTTCCGCCTCGCCGAAGGCCTGTTCCATTTCCTGCGCGACGGCGGCGCCCTCGACGACTTCCCGAGCTTCCTCGTCGCGCAATTCTCGTGGCCGCGCTTCCTGGCGATCCAGATCTGGCTGATGGTGCTGTTCCTCGTCTACGTGACGGCCCATGAGCTCAATACGCTGTTCGGCGACGGCGAGCTGCCGCGACTGTTCCTGCGCTGGCACTCGTCCGAGGCCAAGCTCACAAGGCGCCAACGCATCCGCCTGCTCACGCGGCTCAACCGGCTGACCGAGGCCAATCCGGTCGAAGTCATCAGCGAGCGCGGCTCGCCCGCGCACACCGAGCTGGTCGGTATCCTGCGCCAGCTTGCGGCGCGGCCCGGCGAGAAGGAGACGCACCCATGACGCGCGGTATGGTCTGCGTACACCATCCCGCAGTCGTTGCTCATCAGTGCGAACAAGGTGATCGAATAGCTGGCGCGAATGACCGCTATGGAGAAACCCGAATGTCTCCTTGGGGTGGCGGATTCAACCGGTTGATGCAACACACTGATCACTGCGCAAGCAGAAGGAGTGTTGCAGATGAAGTACCGCACGCGCACCTACTACACGGAGGGCCAGAAGGCCTTGATGTGGGAGCGATGGAAGGAAGGCTGGACGCTCCACCAGATAGCCAAGCTGTTTGACCGGGCGCACACGTCAGTGCAAGGAATTCTGGGTGCGTCTGGCGGCATCCGTCCAGCAGAGCGGCACCGTGCCGAAGTGGCGCTTACCCTGCCCGAGCGTGAGGAGATCTCGCGCGCTGTGATGGCAGGTCAATCGATCCGAACAGTCGCTGCACTTCTGGGCCGAGCTGCATCCACAGTCAGCCGCGAGATCAAGCGCAACGGTGGCCAAGAGTTCTATAGGGCGAGTCAAGCCGACCAGGCCGCATGGGATCGAGGACACCGTCCCAAGATCTGCAAGCTGGCGGAGAACCGGGCGTTGGCCCGCATCGTGACCGACAAGCTGCGGATGCTGTGGTCGCCAGAGCAAATTGCCGGTTGGCTCAAGCATACTTATCCGCGCGACGAGAGCCATCGCGTGTCACACGAGACCATCTACCGCAGCCTCTTCATCCAGGCGCGGGGAGCCCTGAAGAAGGAGCTCCTCCAGCACTTGAGGCGCACGCGCGGCATGCGTCGGTCTCGGCATCACACGCAGAAGACTGACGTTCACGGGCAGATCGTCGGTGCCGTGTCGATCAGCGAACGCCCTGCGTCCGCCGAGGATCGCGCTGTGCCTGGCCACTGGGAGGGAGATCTGATGTTCGGCGCTCACAACAGCCAGATCGCAACGCTGGTTGAGCGCCAAACGCGGTACGTCATGCTCGTTAAGGTGGCGAGCAAAGACACGGAGACGGTCGTCGACGCGTTGATCAAGAACACGCGCAAGCTGCCCCAGGAGCTGTACAAGTCACTCACGTGGGATCGAGGTAAGGAGATGGCCGGTCACATGCGATTCACGCTTGCCACCGACATCCAGGTCTACTTCTGTGATCCACGCAGTCCTTGGCAACGCGGCAGCAACGAGAACACGAACGGCCTGCTCAGGCAGTACCTGCCCAAGGGCATCGACATCTCGAGCTACTCACAAGCCAAGCTCAACGCTGTAGCGAGACAATTGAACGAGAGGCCAAGGAAGACACTTGGCTACCAGACTCCGGCTGAGATGTTCAGCCACACCGTTGCGTTGACCGGTTGAATCCGCCGTCAATAGCGGCGTCGAGCGGTCGCTTTCACGAAGGGGCCGCAGAGTCGCTCTTCGGCCAAGAGCGGCTGTACGGTCACGTTGCTGAAAGCGGTCGCTCGACGGCGCAATCGACCCAGAGGAGCCGTTCGCAGTCGAGGATCGGTCAGCAGGACCTGTTGGCCCCCGCTACGAACGGGTCAGGAAGGCACGTTCGGGGGCGACCGCCGGGACATCGTGCTCGATCCGCTCGGCGCGGGCGGAGCTCTGGCGTTCGCGAACGCCAGAGGTTCGGACGTGTTTCTACTGCCGAAAATCACGGGGAACGTTCGCCGTGGTGCACTGGAGGTCGGGCGACCTCCAGTCGGGCCTTTGCTTTGCTAGTGGCACTTAGGGCGTCGACACCCCGAGGCAACCCCCTTCGGCAACATTGGACATTGTCTTCGGCAACATTGCCATCAACGTGAGCCGGTAGACGACCATCATCGCGGCATCGGTGACGCTCATGATCTACTCCAATCTCATCGCGTGGTTCGAGCTCTGGCGCGGCCGGCGGGTCAGTCGGCGCATGGCGCGGTGTCGCGCGCGGCTCTACGCGCTGTAGGTCTCGCGAGACGTAGAGTTACGCGCCTGTTTTTCCAGGCGAAGCATTAACGTCCCGCGCCTTCCGCACGAGAAGTTGACTCTCAACACGTCGGCACTCCGAATTTCACGGATTCCTCGAGGGTATGAGCTCGAGCGCTACGCCGAGCACGAGGAGCCCGACACCGAGTGCGATGCCCGACGGGAACCATGAGCTGACGCTCGCAACGAGCGCGATCACTCCGATCGCGGCGACGACCATCGGTCCTCTATCCCCGAGCGTCGGAGGAGCTTGTGCAGCATGCCTCGACGGAAGCGCAACAGCCCTCAAACAGGCATTCTTCGGCACCGTCGGCCAGCACGGCGGCGGGGGACAAGAGCCAAGCAACGAGAAGGGTCGGACGCAGTGTCGACATGGCACTCCCGCGAACTGATAAGAATATCGAGAGCATGCCGAAAGCCCGGAACGATCAAAATTGGACGGACGGTCTAAACTGAATACATTAGGCTGCACCGACGGCCAAGGCTTGGGGCCATGCGCAACGTCTTCTCATGGCCGAACAGTGAAATCAGCGAAGGTCTGCCTTCTAGACCACGACAGGCGGCAAC
>CAVVGT010000002.1:0-132399 GCA_963747775.1 uncultured beta proteobacterium | reverse complement strand
ATCTCGCCCGCGCGCTTGAGTCGCGAAGTCTAGGGGCGGGAATCGAGATTCGGGGGATACAGCCCCCTCCCCCATAAGTCGGTGCCTGTCGAAGGCTTCCTTCTGGGGCCGGACCGCAATGAGTGATGCCCTCGCATCGGGAAACCGATCTTCGACAGCCTGCAGGCGAGGTCACTCGACCACGTCCTTGTAGGCGTGCCACGTCGCGTGGCCGATGACCGGGAGCGCGACCAGCAGTCCGACGTAGAACGCCGCGAACCCGAGCCCGGTCAGAATGACGACGGTCGCGCCCCACAGCAGCATCGGCGCGAAATTGGCGCGCAGCGCGTTGAAGCTCGTGATCATCGCCGAGAGCGCATCCATCTTCTCGCGATCGAGCAGCATCGGCAGCGACACCACCGAGGTCGCGAACACGAACAGCGCGAACCCGCAGCCGGCGGCGAGGTACGCGCCGATGAAGGCGAGCGCATCGGGCGACTCGAGCAGGTGCTCGGCGAGCGCCGCGCCACTCGGGACGCCCTGCGGGAAGAAGAGCGCGACCACCACCACCGAAACCCGCAGCCACACCGCAAGGAGGAGCGCGAGGATCACGGCGTAGAAGCCGATGGCGCCGCGGTTCGCCTTCCAGGCGGTCATCGTGTCGCCCACTACGACCGGCTGCCCGGCGTGCAGGCGACGGCTGATGTCGTACAGCCCCATGGCGAGGAACGGCCCGATCAGCAGGAAGCCGGTGAGGAACGCGATCTCGATTGCGCCCTTGCCCCACGTCTGCGTGAGCAGGACACCCATCGCCGTGAGCGCGACGCCGTAGAAGAGGCTCGTGCCGGTCGCCGCGCGGAAGTCGCCCCAGCCCGCGCGAAGCCAGCGCCAGGGCGCGTCCATGCCCACCGTGCGGATCGGCGGCAGCCCGCTCGTGACCGTCAGGTACTCGGGCTGCCGCCGCCCGCCTTCAGGCGCGGAATCGTGCGTCTCCTCGACCATAGCCTCCTCCGCAGCGGCGGCGCGGCGACCGGACGTCAGATCTTCAGTTCGGCGAACACTTCCTTCGCGGTCCTGAACGCCTCGAGCGCGCTCGGCGCACCGGCGTACGCGCCCACCTGCAGGAAGATCTCCGCGATCTCCTCCTTGGTCACGCCGTTGGTGAGCGCGCCGCGCAGGTGCAGCTTCAGCTCCTCCGGATGCCCCGTCGCGGCGAGCATCGCGAGGTTGAGCATGCTGCGCGTCTTGCGCGGCAGCCCGGGACGCGTCCAGATCGCGCCCCAGCAGTGCTTGGTGACATACTCCTGCCAGTGCCGGTTGAAGTCGTCGGCCGCGTCGACCGCCTTGTCGACGTACGGCGCGCCGAGCACCTCACGCCGCACGGTCATGCCGCGATCGTACAGTTCCTTCTCGTCCATGAGGTCGGTCTCCGTCAGGCTTGGAGCGGCGAACATAGCACGCGGACGGGGCGCATGAGCGCCCCAGGGAACCCTTCCGCAGCGCCAAGTAATCAATGACCTCGAAGCGCCGGCGCGAAGGCACGGCCGTGCCGCAGACGCGCATCGGGCGGCTGGTGAGCCTCGGGCTGGCCGCGGGCGAGCTCGCGGTCGGCGGCGCGGTCGAGGGGCTGCGCCGGTTCGCGTCCGCGCAACCCGGCGGCGCCGGCAGCGTGTTCCTGACCGCGGCGAGCGCGGAGCGCCTCGCCGCCCGCCTCGCACGCCTGCGCGGCGCGGCCATGAAGCTCGGTCAGCTCCTGTCGCTCGAGGGCGAGGACCTCGTGCCGCCGGAGTTCGCCGCGCGCGCTCGCCGACGCTGCGCTCGGGCGCGACCCCGATGCCGCGCGCGCAGCTGCGTCGCGTGCTCGGACGCGAGTGGGGCGGCGGCTGGGCGCGCGCGTTTCGCGCGCTTCGACGTCGGAGCCGATCGCCGCCGCGTCGATCGGCCAGGTGCACCGCGCGCGCGCCGCGGACGGCCGCGAGCTGGCGCTCAAGATCCAGTACCCGGGCGTCGCGCGCAGCATCGACAGCGACGTCGACAACGTCGCCGTCGCTGCTGCGGCTGCTCACCCTGCTGCCGGTCGAGATCGACGTCGTCGGGGATCGTGGCCGAGGCGAAGCGGCAGCTGCACCAGGAGGCCGACTACCGCGCCGAGGCGCGCCATCTCGCGCCGCTTCCGGCGCCTGGTGGCCGACGAGCCGCGGGCTGCGTGGTGCCGCGCGTGCACGACGACCTCACCACCCGGCGCGTGCTGGCGATGGACTTCGTGCGCGGCGAGCCGCTCGACGCGCTCGCGCGCCGCGCACCCGCAGCGCACGCGGCGACGAGGTCGGCGCGCTGCTCGAGCGGCTGGTGTTCCGCGAGCTGTTCGAGTTCCGCGTCGATGCAGACCGACCCGAACTTCGCCAACTACCTCTGCGATCGCGACGCCGGCCGCATCGTGCTGCTCGACTTCGGCGCGACGCGCGAGTTCTCCCGGCCTTCGTCGAGCGTTTCCGCGCGATCTCGCGCGCGGTGATCGCGGCCACCGCGACGGATCCGGCAGCGGGCGATCGAGATCGGCTACCTCGCCGCCGAGCGACTCGCGCGACCGCGTGGAGGCCCTCGTGCATCTCATCCCGATGGGCTGCGAGCCGTTGCGGCACCGCGGTCTGTACGATTTCGCCGCCTCCGACCTGCCCGCGCGCGTGCGGCGCCTCGGCTTCGATCTCACCTTCCGCAAGGGCTTCCTGCGCGCCCCGCCGCCCGAGACGCTGTTCCTGCACCGCAAGCTGGGGGGCTCGTTCCTGCTGCTCGCGCGCATCGGGGCGCGCGTGAACGCGCACGCGCTCGCTTTGCCTCTCCTGCGCGACGGCTGAGTTCCGCTACCCCAGCGTCGGCATGCGCAGGTTCGGGCCTGGGCGTCCGCGTGCGGCCAGCGGGTGGTCACCACCTTGGTTCGCGTATAGAACTTGACGCCGTCCGTGCCGTACACGTGCAGATCGCCGAACAGTGAGTTCTTCCAGCCGCCGAACGAATAGAAGGACATGGGCACCGGAATCGGGACGTTGATGCCGACCATTCCGACTTCAATCTCGTTCTGGAACCGGCGCGCAGCGCCGCCGGAGTCGGTGAAGATGGCGGTGCCATTGGCGTACGGATTGCGAGTTGATCAGTTCGATAGCCTCGTCGAGCGTCTCCACGCGCACGACGACCAGCACCGGCCCGAAGATCTCGTCCTTGTAGACCGTCATCTGCGGCGTCACACGGTCGAAGCAACGTGGTGCCGACGAAAAACCCGTCTTCACATCCGGGAACTCGAGACCGCGACCGTCGTGGACCAGCGTCGCCCCTTCCTGCTCACCGCTGTCGATATAGCCGACCACCCGGTCTCGATGCTGGCCAGTCACGAGCGGCCCCATCTCCACGCCGTCCACGTCACCGGGCCCGACCTTGATCGCCTCGGCCTTCGCCTTGAGTCGCTCCACGAGTGGATCCGCCGACCGCGCCCACCGCGACCACCGCCGAGATCGCCATGCAGCGTTCGCCGGCGGAACCGTAGCCCGCACCGATCAGCGCGTTGGCGGCAGAACTCGAGATCCGCGTCGGGCAGCACGACCGCGTGATTCTTTGCGCCGCCCGAGCGCCTGGACGCGCTTGCCGTTGCGCGCGCAGGTTTCGTAGATGTGGTGGGCGACCGGGGTCGAGCCGACGAACGACACGGCGGCGATTCCCGGATGGTTCGAGAATCGCGTCGACCGCTTCCTTGTCGCCGTGCACGACGTTCAATACGCCAGCAGGAAGACCAGCCTCGCGCGAACAGCTCGGCGAGCGCATCGACGCCGACGGATCCTTCTCCGACGGCTTGAGGATGAAGGTGTTGCCGCAGGCAATCGCCACCGGAAACATCCACAGCGGCACCATCACCGGGAAATTGAACGGCGTGATGCCGGCGCACACCCCGAGCGGCTGCCGCAGGGTATACGTAGTCGACACCAGTGGCCACGTTCTCCGAATGCTCTCCCTTGAGCAGGTGCGGAATGCCGCAGGCGAACTCCACCACCTCGATCCCGCGCTCGAGACTGCCGGCCGCATCCGGCAGCGTCTTGCCATGCTCTTCGGACACGATGCGCGCGATATCGGTGGCGTTCGCACGCAGCAGGGCGAGAAATTGCTGGAGCACTCGCGCGCGTCGCTGCGGCGACGTGTCACGCCACGCGGGAAGCGCCGCCCGCGCCGCGCTCACCGCCGCATCGACATCGGCGCTGCTCGCCATCGGCACTCGCCGGATCACTTTGCCGGTTGCCGGGTTGGTGACGTCGCCGACCCGACCGCTCTGTGAGGCGACCGGCTTGCCGCCGATCCAATGGGGAAGGGTCTGGAGCTCGATGGGCTTGTTCATGGCGGCATTCCGGACCGGCTGAAGGCCGCTATTGTGCCTCTATTGGCTGGCGGTGATGCCGCCAGAACTGTCTCCGAATTAGCGTACTCTGTACCACCCCGCCCGCGGCTCGCAGCCGACCTCGGCCGCTGCCGCAGCCAGACCGCCGCGCCCGGCGCTATCCCGGCGCTCGCTCGCTGATGCCGACCAGCTCGGCGGTGCGGCGCCAGGCCTCCATCTGGACCTTGAGAAAAGTCGCAAGCTCCTCGGGCGTCGAGCTCTGCGGCGCGAATGCGATCTTGCCGAAGGCCTCGCGGACGTCGGGCCGCTGGGGGTCACCTACCAGCTGGCGCGCCAGCCGGTCGGCCAGGCCTAGCCGGCATCGCGCACAGCGAGACCCCACCCCAAGCCCGTGATCGACAGCTTGCCCAGCCCGGCCTGGGCCGATCGGCACTTCCAGGGCAGCAGCGAGCTGCGGGCTCGGGAACGTGGCGGCAGGCGCAGGCCGCTTTCCTCCTTCACCTCCAGCGCGGCGCTTCCCCCGGGGTGGCGAACACCGTGTCCGCGCGGCCGCCGAGGAGGTGGACGGTCAGCGCATAGCCTGTTGGGCACCGGCGCGATGACTACTCCAGGTCCACCAGCAGGCCGCTGCGCGGTGAGGAGCTGGCTGGTGCTGTTGCCCAGTTGCAGCATTCAGCTCCACCAGTTCGCGCGCGTACGCGAGCAGCTCCGCGACCGTCATCGCCGGGACGCTCAGGTTGGTGGAGAGGAAGAACCCGAAGTAGCCGATGAGCGTCACCGGCGTGAAATCCGCGACTGGATCGT
The DNA here is from genome assembly GCA_963747775.1 of uncultured beta proteobacterium. Taxonomy (GTDB): domain Bacteria; phylum Pseudomonadota; class Gammaproteobacteria; order Burkholderiales; family SG8-39; genus JAGVSZ01. The sequence goes on along the minus strand of CAVVGT010000002.1, from coordinate 127,238 downwards.
AGGGCGGCTGCTTCCGCGCTCCACACCGGCACCCAATTGAACGCGGTGTTAGTCGCGTAGAGCAGCGTGTAGCCGTCGGGGGCGGCCTTCATCACCGCGTCGGCGGCGATGACGCCGTCGCCGCCCGGCCTCGCCTCGACGACCACCGGCTGGCCAAGCGCCTGGCCGAGCGGCTGCGCGAAGATGCGCGCCGAGCTCGGCCGCGCCGCCGGCCGGGAACGGCACGACGAGCCGGATCGGCTTGCTGGGGTACTGCGCGCCGGCGCCGGCGCAGAAAGCGGCGAGCGCAAGGGTCCCGATCACTCGCGCTGCGATGACGCGCGCCTGCTGCCTCATGGTCCGCCCTCCTTCCCGAATGATCACGCTCCGCCGCTGCGCTCACGATACAGCTCGCGGAGGATTTCCCTGGGGGCGGGAAATTCGCGCGTGAGCATCCAGGCCCTTCCCGGCGAGCGGCAGCTTGCGGATCCGCTTCACGCCGCCGCCCATGAACCTCAGGTACCGCGCGGCCCGCCACCGTCCCAGCACATAGATGCTGGGATGCAGCGCAGCCAGCCCCAGAGCCTCAGGCCGGCCCGCTCGCTCCGCGGACGCAAGCCGCGGTCGACCTGTTGCTCGCGCAGCTTCGCGCAACAATTCGGGCAGCGGAATCATCACCGGGCAAGCGACCTCGCACGCGCCGCACAGCGTCGCCGCGTGCGGCAGGTCGAGGGCATTCTCGAGTCCGATGTAGCTCGGCGTGAGCACCGAGCCCATCGGGCCCGGATACACCCAGCCGTAGCTGTGCCCGCCGACCACCCGATACACCGGGCAATGATTCATGCACGCCCCGCAGCGGATGCAGCGCAGCATCTCCTTCATCTCGCCGCCGACGAGGCGCGTGCGGCCGTGGTCGACGAGAATCACATACATGTGCCCGGGCCCGTCGCGTCGCCCGCTCCGCCGGTCCGGTGAAGGATCACGTAGTTGGCGATCGCCTGCCCCGTCGCCGACCTCGGCAGCAGGCCGCATTCAGCGTCGACAAGTCCTCCAGCGTCGGGATCACCTTCTCGATGCCGGTGATGCGCACGTGCACCCGCGGCAGCGTCGTCACCATGCGACCGTTGCCTTCGTTGGTGACGATCGCGCCCGAGCCGGTCTCGGCGACGAGGAAATTGCCGCCCGAAATGCCCGAGGTCGGCTGAGAGGAAATGCGCCGCGCAGCACTTCGCGCGCCTCGCGCGTCAGCTGCGGAATGTCGTCTTGCGCGGCGTGCGCGTGGTGCTTCTCGAAGAGATCGGCGACCTCGCTCCTTGATCTTGTGCATCGCCGGCGCGATGATGTGCGAGGGCGGCTCGTCCGCGAGCTGCAGGATGTATTCGCCGAGATCGGTCTCGACCGGCTGCACGCCCGCCGCGGAAAGCGCCTCGTTGAGCCGGCCTCTTCCGAGAGCATCGACTTCGACTTGATCGCTTTCTTCAGGCCGTGGCGGCGCAGATCTCGAGGAGTAGCTCGCACGCTTCCTCGCGGCTCTCCGCGCAGAGCACCGTCGTCGCCGCGGCGCGTCGCCTCCTGCTCGAACCGCTCAGCAGCATCGAGGTTCGCGAGGGCACGATCGCGTACGGCGCGCCGCCGAGCGCAGCTTCTCGAATGCGTCCGCACCGAAGGCGCGACCCGCCGTGGCGCGCAGCGCAGTCAACCCGCTGCCGAACCTCTTCAGGTTCGCCTGCAGCGTCTCGTCGGCGAGCGCGGCGGCGGCGCGGCCTTGAAGTGCATCGACTGGACCTGCACCAGCGCTCCTCGTTCCCGCCAGCACTTCGGCGACGTGCAGCACCCGCGTCTCGTGTCGCCGCGTGCGGCGCAGCCGGCCCTCGATGTTGAGCATGCAGCCCAGATCGCCGAGCACGACCGCCTCCGCGCCGCTCGCGTGCGACGTGCTCGCACTTGTTGTCGGCCAGCCGCGCGAGATCTCGCCGAACTTGACCGAGAACGTGCCGCCGAAGCCGCAGCAGGTCTCGGCTTCCTTCATCTCCTTCGAGCTTCAGCCCGGCCACCTTCGCGAGCAGCGCGCGCGGCTGGCGCTTCACGCCCAGCTCGCGCAGGCCCGAGCACGAATCGTGATAGGTCACGGTGCCGTCGAAGTTCGCCGGGATCGCTCGAGCTGCGCGACGTTGACCAGGAAGTCGGTCAGCTCGTAGGTGTTCTCGGCCAGACGCTCGGCGCGCGCGAGCTCGGCGGGCTCGTCGGGAAACAGGTCCGGGTAATGCGTACGTGATCATGCCGGCGCACGAGCCCGACGGCGCGACGACGTACTCGCAGGCCTCGAACTCGGCGATCACCTTCTGCGCGCGAGCGCGAGCGCCGAGGCGCGGTCGCCCGAATTCTAGCCGGGCTGGCCGCAGCAGGTCTGCGTTTGCGGCACGACGACCTCGCAGCCGGCGTCCTCGAGCAGCTTGAGCGCCGCCAATGCCGATGCGCGGCCGCATCAGATCGACGAGACAGGTGACGAACAGGCCGACGCGCATGCGTTCTCTATCGTGCGCGCGATGCATAGCCGGCACGTGGCCGCCCCCGGTTTCATATCGTGGTGTAGAATTCCGCTCCAGACATCGCGCCCGACGCGACCGTGAGCGAAAGCCGAAGCCAAGAACTCGATCCAGGTCATCGAGCGGATGATGCAAGCTGCTCGACGTGCTCGCGCGCCATCCGCAACCGGTCGGCCTGAAGAAGCTCGCCGCAATCGGCGGCCTGCACCCGTCGACCGCGCACCGCATCCTCGCGGCGCTCGTGCACGATCGCCTGGTCGAGCGCGTCGACCCGGGCAGCTACCGTCTCGGCATCCGGCTGCTCGAGCTCGGCAACCTGGTGAAGGCGCGCATCAGCGTGCGCGAGCACGCGCTGCCGTTCATGCGCGAGCTCCACGCCGCAGACCGGCGAGGCGGTCAACCTCTCGGTGCGGCACGACGACGAAATCGTCTACGTCGAGCGCACATCGAGCGGGCCGCTCGCACGATGCGCGTGGTGAACATCATCGGCGCGCGCGCGCCGCTGCACATCACCGCGGTCAGGAAAGCTGTTCCTGCTGGAGGACGGAGCCGGCGGGCCTGCGCGACTATGCAAAGGACGCGCCTGCCGCAGTTCACCCGCAACACCCTCACCAGCGTGCCGGCGCGCTCGAGCGCGAGCTCGAGCGTACGCCGCCAGGGCTACGCGGTGGACAACGAGGAGGCCGAACTCGGCGTGCGCTGCATCGGCGCGGGCGTGCGCGACGACAGCGGCGCGCTGGTCGCGGGCCTGTCGGTCTCGGCGCCCGCCGAGCGCATGAAGACGGCGTGGGCGTGCGCTCGTGCGAAGGAAACGGCCGAGAGCATCTCGCGCGTCGATCGGCTACCGCGGCTGAGCATCGACATGCGCACCCTGCGACTCGCGCGCTGGATCGGCGCCCTCGCCACCTTCCCGGTGTGCTTCGCCGTCGCCCCGGCGACGGCATCGGCAGCCGAAGTCATAGCCGCCGGCACTCGAGGTCCTCGAAGCGGCTGCGCACCGCGACGGTCCGGCGTTCCGGCTCGCCGTCGAGCGTTCCCCTGGTCAAGTGAGTACTACCTCGCCAATGTGCCTCTACCATGACGGCCGGATCCGCACGAGCTCGAGGCGCTCAAGGCTTTCGACGCGATCTTCTTTGGCGCCGTGGGGTCGACGAAGGTGCCCGACCATATCTCGCTCTGGGGGCTGCGCCTGCCGATCTGCCAGGGGTTCGACCAGTACGCGAACGTGCGCCCGGCGCGCGTGCTTCCGGGCCTCAGGAGCCCGCTCGCGAACGGCCAGGGCATCGACTGGGTCATCATCCGCGAGAACACCGAGGGCGAGTATTCCGGCAGCGGCGGGCGCGTGCACCGCGGGCTCCCCGGACGAGATCGCCACCGAGACCTCGGTCTTCACGCGCCGGGGCGTCGAGCGCATTCACCGCTTCGCGTTCGAGCTGGCGCGCAAGCGGCCCCGCAAGCGGCTCACGCTGATCACCAAGTCGAATGCGCAGCGCCACGGGATGGTGCTCTGGGACGAGGTCTTCTTCGAGGTTGCGCGCGACTATCCCGACGTCGCCACCGACCGCGAGCTGGTCGATGCGTCCACCACCCGCATGGTGCTCAAGCCCGACACGCTCGACGTCGTCGTCGCCTCCAACCTGCACGCCGACATCCAGATCTCGCTGCGGCGCTGACCGGCAGCCTCGGCGTGGCGCCGACCGCGAACCTGAATCCGGAGCGGCGTTTCCCGTCGATGTTCGAGCCGATCCACGGCTCGGCGTTCGACATCGTCGGGAAAGGCGTGGCCAACCCGATCGCGACCTTCTGGACGGCCGTCATGATGCTGGAGCACCTCGGCGAGAACGCAGGGGCGCAACGCCTCATGCAGGCGATGAGGAGAACGACCGCCACGGCCGAGATGACGCCAGGACCTCGGCGGCAAGGGCACGACGGCGAGCGTGACCGCCGCGATCGTGAAGGCGCTTTAGCCTGCGAGGAGCCGCGCATGGGGTTCGACTTGCGCGTCATCATAATCGAGGAGTTCTTCCACACCGACGCGCGCGAGGCGTCGATCGACCTCGCCGACCGCCCGCGGCTTCAACGTGCGGGCGGTCGCGGAGTTCGAGGACGCGCTGGACTTTCTGAACGACTGAGCTGGGGAAGCTCTGATTCATTCGAAGGATGAATCAGAGCTTCCTCGTACTTAGGGGGTCCAAGGGGGAGGTATCCCCCTTGTTCAAGCAACCACTAGACCGCGATCATCGCGTGCACGGCGAAGAGATTCGCCGGGTCGGTCCATGCCTTCTCGGCGTGGAACCGCGCACGCGAGGCGAGCTGCTGGAACTCCTCGACCGAGTACTTGCAGGAGATCTCCGTGTGGATCGTCTCGCCCGGCCCGGAAACTCGAAGCGCTGCCCGCCGACGTTGACGAACTGGCGTACAGGCTCTCGAGGTGCATCTCGATCCAGCCTTCGCGCTCGTCGTAGAACGCCTTGTGCCGGAAGCGCTTGACCTGGAAATCGCCGCCCAGCTCGCGGTTGATCCGGTGGAGCAGGTTCAGGTTGAACTCGGCGGTCACGCCCTTGCGCGTCGTCGTAGGCGGCGTCGAGGACGCGCTTGTCCTTCTTCAGGTCGACCCCGATCAGCAGCATCCCGCCCGGGCCGACGATGTCGCGCACGCCCTTCAGGAACTCGAGCGCCTCGCCGGGGGCGAAGTTGCCGATCGTCGAGCCCGGGAAGTAGACGACCTTGCGGTGCACCGGGATGCCGACGAACTCGGGCAGCCTGAGTGGCTCGCTGAAATCGGCCATCACTGCGCTGATGTTGAGCCACGGGAACATGAGGGCGAGCGCCTTGCACGCCTCGCGCAGCGCCACCTCGGAGATGTCGATCGGCACGTAGAGCGACGGCTCGAGCCGGTCGACCAGGAGGCGCGACTTGACGCTCGCCCCGGAGCCGAACTCGACGAGCTGGGCGTCGGGCCCGAGAAGCGTCACGATCTCGCCGACGTGGCGCGCCATGATCGCCATCTCGGTGCGCGTCGGGTAGTACTCGGGGAGCTCGCAGATGCGCTCGAAGAGCTGCGACCCGCGCTCGTCGTAGAAATACTTGGGAGGAATCGACTTCTGCGGGAGCGACAGGCCGCGCAGGACGTCGTCGAGGAACGAGGTTTCCCGGGTGAGGATGCTGTAATAGCGAACGATGCCGACGCCCTCGCGCCGCGACGAGGGGCGCCCGGACATCGCTCTAGCGCGGCGTCGGCGCGGAGTACTGCTTGCGGACGCGCGCCTCGGGGGCCCGCTGCGGCTGCGCCTGCGCCACGGTCTTCGGCCGGGCGGCCGCGGACTTCGGCTCGGCCGGCGCCAGGAAGCCGGGCTCGAGCCACTGACGAATCCGGTTGGCGTCCCCGATCCGCGTGTACTTGCCCCACGAGTCGAGCAGCACGATGATCAGCGAGCGCGTCGCCACCGTCGCCTGCATCACCAGGCAGCGGCCCGCGGCGTTGATGAAGCCGGTCTTGGAGAGACCGATCTCCCAAGAGTGGCCGCGCACCAGCCCGTTCGTGTTCGCGAACGCAACGCGCCGGCCGCGGATCGTGAAATCGGCGTTGGGGGTGGTCGAGTACTCGGCGATAAGCGCGTAATCCTTGGCGGCGCGCACGAGCTTCGCAAGATCCTCGGCGGTCGAGACGTTCTCGCTCGACAACCCCGTGGGCTCCACGAAATGGGAGCCGGTCATCTCGAGCTCGTGCGCCTTGGCGTTCATCGCCGCAACGAACGCGTCCATGCCCCCCGGGTACGCGCGGCCGACCGCCACCGCAGCGACGTTCTCCGAAGCCATCAGGGCGAGCTGCAGGAGCTCCGCGCGCGTAAGCGTCGCGCCGACCGGAACCCGCGCGCGGCGCTTGGCCTGAGCGGCCTGCGCGTCGTCGGCGGTGATCGTGATCGGCTCGTCGAGCGGAAGCCCCGAGTCGATCGTCACCATCGCGGTCATCAGCTTGGTGATCGAGGCGATCGAGACGACGGCAGCGGCGTTCTTGGAGTGCAGGACCTCACCGGTCTCCGCGTCGATGACGAGCACCGCCGAAGAACGCAAAGTGGGCTCCTCCGAGGCGATCGCGCCGGCAACCCAGCCGGTCAACGCCGCAGCGGCGAGCATCGACGCTAAGCGTCGCAGTGTTCTCATTACCCCCGTCCCCTGAGTGGACGGCGAAGTCTAGCTAACCCCGGGGTCATTCGCAAGCAAAAATAAGGGGATAGGTGAAGGAGTTGACAACAGTTAACAACGTCACCGAGGCGCTGCCACCGGGCGCGGGTCCGCGGGCTCCGCCTCCGCCGCTCCCGCCCCCTCCTCCTCCTCCTGCTGCTGGAGCGCCCACATCTGCGCATAGGCCCCGCCGGCCCCAAGGAGGGCCCGGTGGGTGCCGCGCTCGACGATCCGGCCGTGGTCCATCACCAGGATCTGGTCGGCGTCCATCACGGTCGAGAGGCGGTGGGCGATGACGAGCGTCGTGTGCCCGCGGGCGATACGGTCCAGCTCGGCCTGGATCGCCTGCTCGGACTTCGAGTCGAGCGCGCTCGTCGCCTCGTCGAAGATGAGGATGCGCGGATCCTTCAGGAGCGCACGCGCGATCGCGACCCGCTGCTTTTCGCCCCCCGAGAGCTTCAGTCCGCGCTCGCCGACGCCGGTCTCGTACCCGTCGGGCAGGCTGGCGATGAAGTCGTGGATGTGGGCGCTCTTCGCGGCCTCGATCACTTCGGTCTCGGCGGCGTCCGGCCGCCCGTAGTGGATGTTGTAGCGGATCGTGTCGTTGAAAAGCACCGTGTCCTGCGGAACGATCGCGATCGCACCGCGCAGGCTGACCTGCTTGAGCGCGCGCAGGTCGATGCCGTTCACGGCGATGCGGCCCGCATTCACGTCGTAAAAGCGATACAGCAGGCGGGCGAGGGTCGACTTGCCCGAGCCGGAGTGTCCGACGACGGCCACCTTGCTTCCCGCCGGGACCTCGAAACTGACGTCGAAGAGGATCTGGCGATTCGACTCGTAGGCGAAGTCGACCTGCTCGAAGCGGAGCGCCGCCGCGCCCGGCGGCAGATCGATCGCGCCGGGCCGGTCCTCGACCTCGCGGTTCTCCTCGAGCAGCCGGAACATCCGGTCCATGTCGATCAGGGACTGCTTGATCTCGCGGTACACCATCCCGAGGAAATTGAGCGGGATGTAGAGCTGGATCAGCAGCGCGTTCACCAGCACGAGATCGCCGAGGGTGAGCGTCTTCGCGATCACGCCCTGCGCCGCGAGCACCATCAGCGCGGTGACCGCGACCGCGATGACGCAGCTCTGCCCGATGTTGAGCAGCCCGAGGGAGGCCTCGCTCTGCACTGCGGCGGTCTCGAAGCCGCGCAGGTTCTCGTCGTAGCGGCGCGCCTCGTAGTCTTCGTTGCCGAAGTACTTGACCGTTTCGTAGTTCAGCAGCGAGTCGATCGCCCGCGTGTTGGCCCTGGAGTCGAGTTCGTTCGCGCGACGCCGGATCTCGATGCGCCACTCGGTCACCCAGACGGTGAACGTGATGTAGACGGCGACCGCCCCGAACGTGATCGCCGGGAACCGCCAGTCGAACTTCGCCAGGAGCACGGCTGCGACCAGGCTGAATTCCAGGATCACCGGGATGATCGAGAACAGCATGTAGGAAAGTAGCGATGAGATGCCGCGCGTGCCGCGCTCGATGTCGCGCGACACCCCGCCGGTCTGGCGCGCGAGGTGGAAGCGCAGGCTCAGGCTGTGCAGGTGGCGGAAGACGGTGAGCGCAACGCGCCGGATCGCGCGCTGGGTGACGCGCACGAACACCACGTCGCGCAGCTCGGCGAAGAGGGTCGTCGAGAAGCGCAGCAGGCCATACGCGGCGAGGAGCGCGAGAGGCACGGCGACGATCGCGGTGTCGCGATCGAGACCGTCGACGATCTGCTTCAGCACCAGGGGTACGCCGACGTTCGCGACCTTGGCGGTCACCAGGAACGCGAGCGCGAGCAGCACGCGCCACTTGAACTCCCAGAGATAGGGCAGCAGCATCCCGACCGCGCGCCACTCGTTGCGCTGCGGCCGTGCGCCGGCGGCACGCCCCTCGATGGGGCGCGGGAGTGCGGCGGAGCCGTGTCGGCGCATGGGGACTCTCGGGGGCGGCGGCGCGAGCGGGCCGCTGCGGTTGCTTGCTCTAGAACTGCGATTCTAACTTCGTGGCCGGCCGCGCTCGAAATCGAGCGCCGACAGCCGCTTAGCGCCCCCGGACGACCGCCCCGAGCGGCTTTTGTCCCGCCCGGCGACCCCGCGCCCGCTTGACACGCCCTTGCCGCGGACTAGGATTCGAACGAGCGTTTGAAACTAGTGTTCGCCACGAACCGGCCTGCTCCGATGCCCGCCACCGAATCGCGCGCCACCACCCAGGCGACCCGCGAGCGCCTCCTGAAGGCCGCCGAGGGCCTCTTTCTCGCCCACGGGTACGACGGGACGAGCGCGCGGATGATCACCGCCGAAGCGCGCGCGAACCTCGCGGCGGTCAGCTACCACTTCGGCGGCAAGGAGGGTCTGTTCCAGGCGATGCTCGCGCGCCGGCTCGACGCCCTGCACGCCGAGCGGCTCGCGTTGCTCGACGCCTACGAGCGCATCGCCTCCGGTGGGGCGCTCAGCTGCGAGCGCATCCTCGCAGCGCTCTTCGTGCCGGCGCTGCGCCTGGCGCGCGAGCCCAAGCGCGGCGGCAAGGACTTCCTGCGGCTCCTCGGGCGCGCGTACGTCGACCCGTCCCCGGCGCTGCGCGAGTTCCTGTCCGAGCGCTACGCGCCCTCGATCGGCCGGTTCAAGGAGGCGTTCGCCCGCGCGCTGCCGGGAATCGCGCCGCGGGAGCTGACCTGGCGGCTGCACTTCATGATGGGCGCGCTTGCCTATACGCTCGCCGGCGCCGACGCCTGGAAGCTGATCGCCGCGCTGAACCCGGCCGACGCCGCAAACGACCAATTGCTGCTGCGCCGGCTGGCGCCGTTCCTGATCGCGGGGCTTCAGGCGCCCCTGCCCGACCTGACGAGCGCCGACCCGATCGTGTCGCTCGAGACGACCCGTCGGGCCCGCAGCCGGGGGCCGAGCCACAAGCCGAGGGTCCCAACGGTTCCCTCTACAAAGGCGGCCCGTCGAGCCGCCTAGGAGACGACGCCATGCTGTTCGCATTCCTCGCCGCAACCCTTCTCGTTTTCCTCGCCGCCGCGTATCTCGCGGCACCCGCCTGGGTCTGGACGGCCGCGCTCGGCGCGTTCGTCGCCGGCCTCGCGTGGCTCGCGCCCCTGGCGGCCTGGTCGACGGCCGCGCTCGCGGTCGCGTTCGTCGCGTTCGCCGTTCTCGCGAACCTCACGCCGCTCCGGCGCAAGCTCCTCAGCGACCCGGTGCTGCGCGCGTTCCGCAAAGTCCTGCCGGCCATGTCGCAGACCGAGGCCGAGGCGATCAACGCCGGCACGGTGTGGTGGGACGGGGACCTCTTCTCCGGCAAACCCGACTGGGCGAAGCTGCTGTCGTTCCCGAAGCCGGAGCTCTCGCCCGAGGAGCAGACCTTCCTCGACAACGAGACCGAGGAACTCTGCCGCATCGCCAACGACTGGGAGACGTACGCGATCGGCGACATGCCGCCGCACGTGTGGCAGTACATCAAGGACAAGGGGTTTCTCGGGATGATCATCCCCAAGGCGTACGGGGGCAAAGGCTTCTCGGCGATCGCGCACTCGCAGGTCATCATGAAGCTCTCGACCCGGTGCAGCGCCGCCGCCGTGTCGGTGATGGTGCCGAACTCGCTCGGGCCGGCGGAGCTGCTGCTGCATTACGGGACCGAGGAGCAGAAACGCCACTACCTGCCGCGGCTCGCGAAGGGCCTCGAGATCCCGTGTTTCGCGCTGACCAGCCCGCATGCCGGCTCGGATGCGGCCGCCATCCCCGACCTCGGCATCGTCTGCAAGGGCACGTGGGAAGGGCGCGAGGTCATCGGCATGCGCGTCACCTGGGACAAGCGCTACATCACGCTCGGGCCGGTCGCGACGCTGCTCGGGCTCGCGTTCCGTCTGCACGACCCGGACCATCTGCTCGGCGCCGAGTCGGACATCGGCATCACCTGCGCGCTGATCCCGACGAGCCATCCGGGCGTGAACATCGGCCGGCGGCACTTCCCGCTGAACGCCGTGTTCCAGAACGGACCGAACTGGGGCAAGGACGTCTTCATGCCGCTCGAGTGGATCATCGGCGGGCCGAAGATGGCCGGCCAGGGCTGGCGGATGCTGATGGAGTGCCTCGCGGCCGGCCGTTCGATCTCGCTGCCGTCCTCGAACGTCGGCATGTCGAAGCTCGCCGTGCGCGGCACCGGCGCCTACGCCCGCGTGCGCAGCCAGTTCCGAACCCCGATCGGGCGCTTCGAGGGCATCGAGGAGGCGCTCACGCGCATGGGCGGCAACCTGTACATGACCGACGCCGCGCGGGTGATGACCGCCGGGGCCATCGACCTCGGCGAAAAGCCGTCGGTGATCTCGGGCATCGTCAAGTACCACATCACCGAGCGCAACCGCCAGGTCGTCAACGACGCCATGGACATCCAGGGCGGCAAGGGCATCTGCCTCGGGCCCAACAACTTCCTCGGCCGCGCCTACCAGCAGGTCCCGGTGTCGATCACCGTGGAAGGCGCGAACATCCTCACACGCAGTCTGATCATCTTCGGCCAGGGTGCGATCCGCTGCCATCCATTCGTGCTGAAGGAGATGCAGGCCTCACACGAGGTCGACCGCGCGAAGGCCTCGCGCGACTTCGACGCGGCGCTGTGGGGTCACATCGGGTTCACCGTCACCAACGCCGCGCGCGCGTTCGTCATGGGCATCACGGGCTCCCACTGGGTGCGTGTCCCGGCGGGCGCCGCACCGGACGCACGCCGCTATTACCAGCAGCTCACCCGGTTCTCGGCCGCGTTCGCCTTCATTTCCGACGTCTCGATGCTGGTGCTGGGCGGCGGCCTGAAGCGGCGCGAGAAGCTCTCGGCGCGGCTCGGCGACATCCTCTCGCTGATGTATCTCGCGTCGGCGGCGCTGAAGCGCTTCGAGGACGAAGGCCGGCAGAGCGCGGACAAGCCGCTCCTCGACTGGAGCATCTGGGACGCGATGTTCAAGGCGCAGAACGCGTTCGAGGGCGTGATCTCGAACTACCCGAGCCGCCCGGCCGCGTGGATCCTGCGGCGTATCATCCTTCCGCTCGGGCGACCTTATGTCGTGCCGTCGGACCGGCTTGGACACGCAGTGGCGACGCTGCTGATCGAGCCGTCCGCGACGCGCGACCGGCTCACGGCGGGCGCGTACGTTCCGCGCACGGAGAGCGACGTCATGGGCAGGCTCGAGGCGGCAATGCAGGCAGCGGTCGCGGCCGAACCCATCGAGCGCAAGGTGCGCGAAGCGCAGAAGGCGGGCCGCATTGCCGGCGAAGGCGGCGCCGAGCTGGCGAGTGCGGCGGTCGCGTCGGGCGTGATCACCGCGGCGGAGCAGGCGCAGCTGCAGCGCGCGACCGTGCTCCGCGACGAAGTGATTCGGGTCGACGATTTCCCGCAGGACCTGACGCGCGTCGAAGACGCTCGGCCCGCGGCGCAGCGCGCCGCCGCCTGAGGAGCGCACACGATGAGAGTGCTACTGGTGGCCGTGGCCACGCTCGCGTTCGGCGGGTGCGGCGAGGGCCGGGGAATCAGCGACTACGAGGTCCCGATCAAGGAGAAGTGGGCCGTGTCGGAGAATGCCTCGCCGGAGTGTGTGTCCGCGGCGCGGCGTGCGAGCAAGTACTGTCTCGACAAGACCCTGAACAGCGACATCTGGGGCGGCTACACCTCGGAGTGCACCAGGGCGCAGTGGGACTACACGCGGAACAGCTGCAGGTAAGCCCGCTGGAAGGAGTCAACGCATGAGCAAGGCGATCTACATTATCGACGGCGCGCGCACGCCGTTCCTCAAGTCCCGCAACAAGCCCGGCCCGTTCGCCGCGAGCGACCTCGCCACAATGGCGGGTCGCGCCGTGCTCACGCGGCAGCCGTTCGAGCCGACCGAACTCGATGAGGTGATCCTCGGCTGCGCCTCGCCGTCGGTCGACGAGGTGAACATCGGCCGGGTCGTCGCGCTGCGCATGGGCTGCGGGCAGAAAGTCCCCGGCTGGACGGTGATGCGGAATTGCGCCTCGGGCATGCAGGCGCTCGATTCGGCGATCGCCAACATGGCGGCCGGTCGGTCGCAGCTGGTGCTGGCCGGCGGCGTGGACGCGCTTTCGCGCGCGCCGCTGCTTTTCTCCGACGCGATGACGCTGTGGTTCGCCAACTTCTTCGCGGCGCGCAGCGCCGGCCAGAAGCTCGCCGCGCTCGCGAAGTTCCGCCTCGGCTACCTCGCGCCGGTCATCGGCATCATGAAGGGCCTCACCGATCCGAACGTCGGGCTGATCATGGGCCAGACGGCGGAGAACCTTGCGCACCGCTTCGGCATCACGCGCACGCAAATGGACGAGTTCGCGGCGCGCAGCCATGCCCGCGTGGTGCACGCGCAGGAAAACGGCCGGTTCCTCGACGCGCACGACGGCCTCGCGCCCGAGATCGCGCCGATCTACGAGCGCAACGGCACGCTGTACAAGGACGACGACGGCGTGCGCAAGGACTCGACGGTCGAGAACCTCGCGAAGCTGAAGCCGTTCTTCGATCGCAAGTACGGCACCGTGACGGCGGGGAACTCGTCGCAGATCACCGACGGCGCGGCGTGGCTGCTGCTCGCCACCGAAGAAGCGGTCAAGCGCCACGACTTGGCGCCGGTCGGACGCATCGTCGATTCGCAGTGGGCGGGTCTCGATCCGGCGCAGATGGGCCTCGGCCCGGTGCATTCGGCGACCCCGATCCTGCAGCGCCACCGTCTCGGGCTGAACGACCTCGACGCCTGGGAGATCAATGAGGCGTTCGCCGCGCAGGTGGTCGGCTGCATCGAGGCATGGAAGAGCGACGCCTATTCCCGCGAGCAGCTTGGCCTCGAGCGGGCGCTCGGCACACTCGACCCGGAGAAGCTGAACGTCGACGGTGGCGCGATCGCGCTGGGCCATCCGGTCGGCGCCTCGGGCGCGCGCATCGTGCTGCACCTGCTGCACGTACTCAGGCGCAACCGCGGGAAGCGCGGGATCGCCACGATCTGCATCGGCGGGGGTCAGGGTGGCGCGATGCTGGTCGAAACCGTCTGAGCGCGGATCAACACGAACGAAGGGATACTGCGATGAATCCGGCAGACGCGGTTCTGGATCAGCGGGCGCTCGGCGAATACCGGCACTTCCAACTCGACAAGGACGCCGACGGGATCGTCTGGCTCACGTTCGACAAGGCGGGCGCCTCGACCAACACGTTCTCGACGGACGTCATGGCGGAGTTCGTCTCCATCGTCGAGCGCCTCGCACAGGAACAGCCGCGCGGTCTCGTGATCCGCTCGGGCAAGGATTCCGGCTTCATCGCCGGTGCGGACGTCGAGGAGTTCACGCGCGTCGAGAACGTTGAAGGCGCGCTGGCAATCGTGCGCCGCGGCTGGGAAGCGTTCAACAAGCTCGCCGCCCTGCCCTTCCCGACGCTCGCGCTCGTGCGCGGGTTCTGCATGGGCGGCGGTCTCGAGCTCGCCATTGCGTGCCGCTACCGGATCGCGGTCGACGAGCCGGGCACGCGGTTCGCCCTGCCGGAGGTGATGCTCGGGATTCTGCCCGGCTGGGGTGGCGTCCTGCGGCTGCCGAAGTTGGTCGGCCCGCAGGCCGCACTCGATATCATGATGACCGGCCGCTCGGTCGACGCGCGCCGCGCGAAGCGGATCGGCCTCGTCGACGCGTCGGTGCCGCCGCGCGTGATGGAGAACGCGGCGCGCATGATGCTGCTGGAGGCGCCTGCGCCGCGCCGGCTCCCCTTCATCCAGCGCATGATGAACGGGCCGCTCAAGAGCGTCGTCGCGGCGATGGCACGGTCGCAGCTGGAGAAGAAGGCGCGGCGCGAGCACTACCCGGCGCCGTACGCGATCCTCGAGCTATGGGAGAAATGGGGCGGCGACCCGTTCCTGCCGCCGCACGCGGACGACGCGTCGATCGCGAAGCTTGCCCAGCATCCGACCACGAAGAACCTGATCCGCATCTTCGGCCTGCAGGAGCGCATGAAGGCGGCCGGGAAGGCGGCCGATTTCACAGCACGGCGCGTCCACGTCATCGGCGCCGGAGTCATGGGCGGCGACATCGCCGCGGTGTGCGCGCTGCGCGGCCTCACCGTGACGCTGCAGGACACCGCGCCCGAGCGCATCGCCCCGGCGTTGAAGCGAGCCGGCGAGCTGTTCGGCAAGCGCATCAAGGACAAGCTGCGGGTCCGCGACGCGCTCGACCGCCTCATTCCGGACGTGCGCGGCGACGGCGTGCGCCACGCCGACGTGATCATCGAGGCCATCGTCGAGAACCTGGAGATCAAGCAGAAGCTGTTCGCGGAGATCGAGGCGAAGGCCAAGCCCGACGCGATCCTCGCGACCAACACCTCGAGCCTGAAGCTCGCGGACATCGGCGCGACGATGAAGGACCCGTCGCGGCTCGTCGGTCTGCACTTCTTCAACCCCGTGCCGCAGCTGCAGCTGGTCGAGATCGTCGCGGGCGCAGTGACGAATCCCGAGTGGGCGAAGCGCGGCGCCGCGTTCGCGCGCCAGATCGACAAGCTACCGCTGCCGGTGAAGGACGCGCCCGGATTCCTGGTGAACCGCGTGCTCGGCCCCTACATGGCGAACGCATTCAGGATGCTCGACGAAGGGGTGAGCGCCGAAACGATCGACAAGGCCGCGGAGCAGTTCGGCATGCCGATGGGCCCGATCGCGCTCGCCGACACCGTCGGCCTCGACATCTGTGCCGCTGCGGGCAAGGCGCTTGCGGGCGCGGACGCGACACCGCCGAAGCGGCTCGAAGAATTGCTCAAGGCCGGCAAGCTCGGCAAGAAGTCCGGCGAGGGGTTCTACCGCTGGGAAAAGGGCAAGCCGGCAAAGGGCCAGGCCGGCCAGGTCAACGACGAGCTCATCAAGCGCGTCATCGACCCGTATCTCGCCGAAGCGCAGAAGGCCGTCGCCGAGGGAATCGTGGAGGACGGCGATCTTGCGGATGCGGGACTCATTTTCGGGACCGGCTTCGCGCCGTTCCGCGGCGGGCCGATGAAGTATCTGGCGACGCGCGGATAGCACCTGAATCCCGTTGTGGAAGAAGCAGGCAAAGCGGGGCGCGTAAGCGCCCCGCTTGCGTTTCAGTACGGCCGGCTCGCGCCGTATCGATGAACGTGCAACGGCGTCTTCGCCAGCCCCGGGCAGTAGGTCCCGACGATCCGCGCGAGCCGGTCGCATAGCTTCCGGTTGTCGCGGTTGAGGCGCGCGAGACGCGCCCGCGCCTCCTCGGCCTCGCGCGCGAGGCGCGAGGGCACCACGGTCAGCAGCCGGCGGTTCTCGACGATCATCCGCCCGCCGACCATCACCGAGTGCACCGCGTTGCCGTCCTCGGTATGCACGAGCTGGTTGACCGGATCGTTGAACGGGATCCAGTTCACGTGGCCGAGGTCGAGGAAGACGATGTCGGCCTTCCATCCCGGCGCGAGGCGGCCGATCCGGTCGCCGAAGCCGAGCGCGCGCGCGCTGCCCTCGGTCGCCGCGCGCAGCGCCTCGTCGGTCCCGATCCAGCGCCCGCAATCCGGGCCCTGCGCCTTCGAGGCGAGCGACGCGAGCCGCATCGCCTCGTACATGTTGAGATTGTCGGAGCAGTTCGCGCCATCGGTGCCGATGCCGACGTTGACCTTGCGCTCGAGCATGCCGCGCATGTCGGCGAGCCCGCTGCCCAGGCGCATGTTGCTGCCCGGATTGTGCGCGACCGAGGCACCCTTGTCGCCGAGGCGCCGCATGTCGTCGTCGTCGAGCCACACGCCGTGCGCCACGGTGAAGTCCGGGCCGACGAGGCCCAGCTCGTCCATGTGGGCGGCGAGCGTGGTCCCGTAGCGCCTGAGACCGGCGATCACCTGCACCTTGGACTCCGCCACGTGCGAGTGGAGCCCGACGCCGAACTCCCGCGCGAGCGTTCCGCACCCGGCGAGAAATGCGTCGCTGCAGTGGTGCGGGATCGTCGGCGCGACGGCCGGACGAACCTGGTCGCGATCGCCCTTCCAGCCGCGCAGCACGCGGCGGATGTTGGCCAGCGTCGTCTTGTACGGCGCGAGCCGGAACCGCTCCACGTCTTTCTGCAACGCCGGCGGCAGCATCTCCATCAGCCCCGGGATCGCCTCGTAGAACGAGTGGTCCGCGACCATCGGCGCGACCACCGCGCGAATGCCGACGTCGCGATAGGCCTGCGCCGCGGCGTTCATCCCTTCCACGCTCGGCGTCGGGAACTCGAAGCTCAGGTCGTAGCATGCGGTGCAGCCCTTCAGCGCCATCTCCGCCGCGCCGATCAGGGTGCCGAGATACTTGTCCTGCGTGGTCCGGTGCCCCGCGAGCCACGGGCTCGCGGTCAGCAGCAGCTCGAGCGTCCACCGGTCGCCCATCCCCTTGCCGAGATTGCCGTGGCCGTGCGTGTGGGCGTTGACGAGCCCCGGATGCAGGAGCATCCCGCGCGCGTCGAAGACGGTCGCGCCCGCCGGCGCCTTCATCCCGGTGGGCCCGACGGCGCCGATCGTGTCGCCCTCGACCAGGAGGTCCGCAGCGTCCGCGCGGCGCCGCGCCGCATCGAGCAGCCGCCCGCCGCGGACCACCGTCACCCGCGCGCTCGCTTTGAGCTTCTTCATCGCCGCCTCTCCCTGTGCACTCCGGCTAGAATCATCGGCATGACCGATCCCGTCAAGCTTCCCGCCGCTAAGCAGCCGGTGCTGCGCGTGATGCCGATGCCGTCGGACGCGAACATACACGGGGACGTCTTCGGCGGCTGGATCATGGCGCAGGTCGACATCGCGGGCGGCGTGCGAGCGTCCGCGCGCGCCAAGGGCCGCGTCGCGACGGTCGCGGTGACGCAGTTCGTCTTCGAGCAGCCGGTGCTGGTTGGCGACCTGCTTTCGTTCTACGCCGACATCGTGCGCGTGGGGAACACCTCGATCACCGTCGACGTCGAGGTCTACGCGCAGCGCAATCCCGAGGATCCCGAGGTCCACAAGGTCACCGAGGCGACGCTCACCTATGTCGCGACCGACGCGGATCGCCGGCCGCGCAGCGTCCCGCCCGAGCGTTGACTCCGGGCTGACTGCGGGGATGCGGATCGAGCGGTTTCTCAAGGCGACCACGCGCCGCACGGCGAAAGTCGCGCTCTACCTCGCCGGCCTCGTCGCGGCCGTCCTCGCGACGATCGTCGTCGTCTTCGCGGTGCAGGCGCGCCTGCGCCTGCCCGATCTCCAGCCGTGGCACCGCATCGCGCTCGCCGAGGAGTTCCACGCCGGCCGCGCCGGGGCACCGCAGACCTTTCCCGAGTACCTCGCGCTCGAGGAGCGGTTGTTCGCCGAGCTGCGCAAGCGCGTGCTCGACGACCCGGCGGTCGCCGACCGGGCGTCGATCGGCCGCTACAACCCGAAGAGCGTGCCCGCGCAGCTGGCGCTCGGCGGCCGACACAACCGCTCCTACGAGCTCGCTCCGCCGGAGTCGCGCGGCGCGGTGCTGCTCGTCCATGGCCTCTCGGACTCGCCCTACAGCGTGCGCTCGCTGGCCGAGGTCTTCCACGCGCGTGGCTTCCACGTTCTCGTTGTCCGGTTGCCCGGGCACGGCACCGTGCCGGCCGGGCTCGTCGACGGCGAGTGGACCGACTGGTACGCCGTGGTCGAGCTCGCCGCGCGCCACGCCGCTCAACGCGCGGGCACCAAACCGTTCTACGTCGGCGGCTACTCGACGGGCGCGCCGCTCCTCGCGCTGCTCTCGGTGCGCGGGCTCGAGGACCCGACGCTGCCGCGCCCGCAGCGCCTGTTCTTCCTGTCCGCCGCGATCGGCGTGTCGAAGTTCGCCGCGCTCGCGAACGTCGCCTCCGCGCTCTCCTTCCTGCCGTACTTCGAGAAGGCGAAGTGGCTCGACGTGCTGCCCGAGTACGACCCGTACAAGTACAACTCGTTCACCGTGAACGCGGGCAACCAGGTCTTCCGGCTCACGCGCGCCCTCGACCGCGAGCTCGCGGCGGCCGCGGAGAAAGGCCTGCTCGATCGCATGCCCCGGGTCACGGCGTTCCAGTCGGTCGTCGACGCGACGGTGAGCGCGGCGGACGTGGTGCGCGGATTCCTGCTGCGGCTCCCGGCCCGGGCAACGAGCTCATCGTGTTCGACGTCAATCGCAGCGACGAGTGGACCGCTCTCGTGGCGCCCGGGCCGCGCGAGGCGTTGGCCGCGATCCGCGACGCGCCCGCGCTGCCGTTCCGGCTCTCGCTCGTCACGAACCGGGCGCCCGAGTCGGGCGAGGTGGCGGCAATACGCGCGAAGCCGGCAGCACCGAGTTCCGGGCGGAGCCGCTCGGCCTCGAGTGGCCCGCGAGCGTGTTCTCGGTGGGTCACGTCGCGCTGCCGTTCCCCGTCGACGACCCGGTCTACGGCCTGACGCCGAAGCAGACGGGCCCGCTCGTCTGGACGATCGGGGACTTCGCCGTGCGCGGCGAGTCGGGCGCAATCGTCGTGCCGCTCGGAATGTTCGCGCGCCTGCGCTCCAATCCGTTCTTCGAGGTGGTGCGCACGCGGATCGGCGCGGCGATCGAGGCGGACGCGAAACGTTGAGCACCCGCGGTCGCTCGGTGCTCGGGGTGGACTTCACGTCCGCGCCGCGCCGCGCGAAACCGATCGTGGTCGCGCGCGGCCGCGTGTCGGCCGGCGCGTTCCGGCTCGAGGCGATCGAGCCGCTGCACGACTGGCCCGCGTTCGAGCGGCTGCTCGCGGCGCCCGGCCCGTGGATCGGCGGCTTCGACTTTCCCTTCGGCCTGCCACGCGCCGCGGTCCGAGATCTTGGATGGCCGCCCGAGTGGGGCACGCTCGTGCGCCACTGCGCGGAAATGGGGCGGCAGACGTTCCGGGCGACGCTCGACGCCTACCGCGCAACGCGCGCCGTCGGCGACAAGTATCCGCACCGCGCGACCGACCTCCCCGCCGCGTCGCATTCGCCGATCAAGCTCGTCAACCCTCCGGTCGCGCTGATGTTCCTCGAAGGCGCGCCTCGCCTCGCGGCGGCGGGCGTGAGCATCCCGACCCTGCGCAGAGGCGACCCGCAGCGCGTGGCCGTGGAGGCGTACCCGGGACTCGCGGCGCGCGCGATCACGCGCGATTCGTACAAGAGCGACGAGGCGCGCAAGCAGACGCCGGCGCGCCGCGCCACGCGCGCCGCGATCGTCCGCGCCCTGCGCCGCGACGGTGGGCTGCTCGGCTCGCGCCTCGAAGGCGATCGCGCCCTGCTCCGCTCGCTCGTGGACGACGGGAGCGGCGACCGGCTCGACGCGGTCCTGGCGGCGCTGCAGGCGGCATGGAGCTGGCGTCGGCGCGCGCGCAACTTCGGCCTGCCGCGCG
Source organism: uncultured beta proteobacterium (assembly GCA_963747775.1). Taxonomy (GTDB): domain Bacteria; phylum Pseudomonadota; class Gammaproteobacteria; order Burkholderiales; family SG8-39; genus JAGVSZ01. The sequence goes on along the minus strand of CAVVGT010000002.1, from coordinate 107,169 downwards.
ACGTGGACCCGCTCGAGGGCTGGATCGCGACGGCCCGCGCCGGCTGACGGGGGACGGCGGTATCATCGCCCTCGATGGAAATCGACGCCCTGCGGCTCGCGCTGCTCGCGGTGTGCGCGCCCGAGCACACGCTCCCGCACCGCATTCACGGCGAGCTCGAACACTGGCTCAACCGCCCGCTCGCCACCACCGAGATCGACGCTGCGCTCGCGGAACTCGAGGCGCGCGGCCTTGTCGCCGCGCAGCGCGGGACCGCCGCGATCGCGTTTCTCACGACCGAGGACGGTCGCGCCCTCGTGACGGCACGCTGGGAGGAGTTCTTCCCGGAATGAAGCGCTTCGCCGGACGCGTCGCCGTCGTCACCGGCGCGGCCAGCGGGCATCGGCCGCGCGCTCGCCGCTGCGCTTCGCGCGCGAAGGCATGCAGCTCGTGCTCGCCGACGTCGACGAGGCCGCACTCGCCAAGGCGGAGCCGACCTGAAGGCGGCGGGTACCGCGGCCGTGGCGCGTGCGCTGCCGACGTGTCGAACGGCGCCGACGTCGAGGCGCTCGCAGCGCGGACGCTCGAACGCTTCGGCGCGGTGCACGTCGTCTGCAACAACGCCGGCGTCGCGCCGCTCGGCGTCGTGTGGGAGAACACCGTCGCCGACTGGCAGTGGGTGCTCGGCGTGAACCTGTGGGGCGTGATCCACGGCGTGCGCGTCTTCACGCCGATCCTCGCTCGCGCAGAACGACGAAGGCCACATCGTCAACACCGCGTCGGTCGCGGGCCTGATCTGCGCCGCCCGGCATGGGCATGTACAACGTCTCGAAGCACGCGGTCGTGGCGCTGAGCGAGACGCTGCACCACGACCTCGCCGCGCGCGGCGCGAAAGTGCGGTGCTCGGTGCGTGTGCCCGGCCTACTTCCCGTCGGGCATCGCGGAGTCGGAGCGCTCGCGCCCCGCCGCCCTGAGCGAGACGCGCGCTAAGAGCGACGAGGACCTGGCACGCGACGCCAACATGCGCAAGGCGGTGCAGTCGGGCCGGCTGTCGGCCGCGGACATCGCGCAGCGGGTCTTCGAGGCGGTCCGCGACGAGCGCTTCTACGTGCTCACGCATCCGCGCATCCTGCCGGCCGTCGAGGCGCGCATGCGCGACATTCTCGAGGGCCGCAACCCAGGGAATCCGCTTTGAAGTCGCCTGAAATCAGAGCTCCGGCGGCTCGATCCAGTTGTGCAACGCCAGACCGCCGTCGACGGCGACGGTCGTTCCGGTGACGTAAGCCGAGAAGCGCTCGCACACAAGCGCTAACGCCATCCCCGCAATGTCCTCGGGCGTGCCGAGACGCCGCAGGCTGGTGCAGCGCGTGAGCCGCTCGATGCCCGCGCCCTTCGCGTCGAAACCGCCGCCGGGAATCGCGCCCGGCGCGATCGCGTTCACCCGGATGCCGTGCGGCCCGAAGGCGCGCGCGAGCTCCTTCATCACCATCGTCTGCCCGGCCTTGGACGCGCTGTAGTGCGGCAGGTTGCGCGGCGACTCGGCGTGCAGCGAGGTCATGAACAGGATGCGGCCCTTGATGCCCCGCTCGCGCATGTGGCGTGCCGCGTCGCGGCCGAGCTGGAAGCCGGCGCGCAGGTTGACCGCGAGCATGCGGTCCCAGGTCTCGTCGCTCACCGCCGCAACGGTATCGGCTTCGAGGCGCCGCGGGCTCGCGCTGTGGACGAGGATGGAGAGCGATCCGAGCGCCGCCAGCGCGTTCGCGAGCAGCGTTGCCGCCCCGTCGCGCGTCGACAGGTCGGCGGTCACGAAGCGCGCGTCGCCGCCCGCGGCGCGGATCGCCGCGGCGACCTCCTCGCCCCGCGCCGCCTCCACGTCCGCGAGCACGACGCGCGCGCCCTCGCGCGCGAAGGCGGTCGCGACCCCCCGCCCGATTCCCGACGCGCCGCCGGTGACGAGCGCCGTGTCGCCGGCGAGCAATCTCTCTGCCATCGTTTCGCTCCTTTGGGTCAGTGCGACTTTCCGGCCAGCGCAGCGATCCGCCGCGCGCCGACCAGCACGCTGTCGAGCACCGGCACCGGCACGCGGTCGGCGATGCGCGCAGCGAGCCCGGCGAGACCGGCTCCGCCGAGGATCACCACCTTGGCGCCGTCCCGTTCCGCCGCCGCGCGGGATTCCTCGGCAAGGATCGCAAGCGCCGCATCCGGGTCGGCGGCGATCTGCCCGCCCGCGAGCGCAACGGTGCGCACGCTCGCGAGACGGTCGGCATAGCCGATCTGTGCCGTGAACCGTTCGAGCATCGGTTTCCACACCACACCGCCGGTCACGATCGAGAAGCGCCCGGCCGTCTCCGCCGCCTCGGTCATCGACGCCTCGGCGAGGCCGAGCACCGGCACCGGACTCGTCTCCTTCAGCGCGAAAAGCCCCGGGTCGCCGAAGCACGCGAGCAGCACTGCGTCGCATCCGGCCCCGTGCTTCTCGAGACAGTCGAGCGCCGCGTGCGCACCGATCGCATAGCAGGCCTCCGAGCTGATGTAGGCGCAGCCGAAGCTGCCCGTTGCCGCGACGATCTCGAACCCGGGCCCGACCGCATTGCGCACGTGCCATGCGACAAGCTCGGTGATTGCCTGCGTGGTGTTGGGGTTGATGACGAGGAGCCGGGGCATCGCCGCAGTCTAGCTTCCCTCGATTACGACGTCGCACTTCAGCGAGTTCGCGATGAAGCACTCTTCGTGGGCCGAGTGGTGCAGCGCCGCGAGCTCGTCGGCGGACGGTCGCTTCTCGCCCGCGAACTCGATGCGCGGGCGCAGCGTGATGCGGGAGAAGGCGAGCTTGCCCTCCGCGTTGTCCTCCATTACCCCGAACGCGTCGTCCGAGTAGCGGTCCACGACGAAGCCCTCCCGGCCGGCGAGCGACAGGAACCAGAGCATGTGGCAGCTCGAGGTCGCCGCGACGAGCGCCTCCTCGGGGTCGACCGCTTCCGCAACCGAGTACGGCACCTTCACGGTCAGAGGCGACGAGGAAGCACGCACGGTCGCGCCGCCGTCGAACGACCACTCGTGGCCGCGGCTATAGCGGTTGTCGGTGAACTTGGCGCCGTCGCGCTGCCAGGTGATCCGGGCTTCGTATCGATGCACGCCAACGTCCCCCTCGATGATTGCAGGCGGTCAAGGCTAGGTTGCGCAACATGTTATCCACCACCACCCCAGGCGTCAGCCCCCCGGCGTCTAGGCGGCGCTTAACATCCGGTGCTCTTTCAAGAAGATCAACGTTTGCGAGGAGGTCGCGATCCTGCCTAAATCCATCGCGAACTGAACGCTTGGCAACCCGGGGCGTCCATGTACGGACGTTCAACGGCTAAGCTACCCGACGCGCGTCCATTGCGCGTCCGTGTTGAGTGCATTGTTGGGCGACCAATCAAGCACAATGGCTGAAGCAGTCATCGCCTCTTATCCCTTAATCTTCGTTATGACGTCCTTACTTAGCTCCTCCGTAGTCTCACGCAAATTCTCTAACGCCACTCGCATTTGAGATAAATTGCGGATCTCGTTCTCGAGCTTCGCCCTCTCGATCGTACCGGACGTCAACGGGAGGGCTTGTTCTGCGGCGCGCCTCCGTTGATCTATGTCCCCAATCCTTGCATCTATTTCAAGAATGATCTTGTCTCGACCGTCCTGTAACTCTCGTGCCTTAGCCTGTGGGGTCGTGGTTGGGTTCTGTGTCGCGGCGGATTTGAGATTGCTAACCTGTCGTTCAAGCTCAGCCACTTGAGCTTGCAGCGCTTCAATCATGGGGACGTCTGACCCCGAGTTCCGTTGTGCGTTGATTTCCACATTTTGCTTGGATTCGTCCGGCTTGTTGGACCCGATCCAACCCACGGAATACAGCGCCGTGACTAAGGTTGCGACTGCCACGATCAAACCACCGCCTACCAGGAGCTTGCGCGGGAATTTGGCGGTCGGTTGCGCCGCGGTGGCTGAATCAGCCGGCGCGCCCCCGGCAAACAGCCGGTCCAGCACACTTGCGAGCGCCTGAAAGTCATAGTCCCAACGCCGTGCCGAAATCTCATGCGCATTTAACCGTACCATCGGACGCATCGACTCGGGCAGCGCCTCTTCGGCTGGCATCTGCGATCCTTGGACCAGCACGGGAATGAGGCGGCGCCGGTTCGCCAGTGCGAGTTCGACTTCGAGCCGCACCCAGTCGCGTGGATCCTCGAGCCGGCGCCGACTGCGCGCGTCGCGCGCGTCGAGCCAGGCTTTGCCGATCAGAACCAGCACGATCTCGCTGTCCAGCATGGCCCGCTCGATTGTGTGGGCGAAGTCCGCGCCCGGCTCGATCGCCCCGATGTCCATGAAAACGCTCGAAGGGCCATAGCGCTGGCGCAGCTCGGCCATTAGGTGTCCGGCTTCCCCTTGAGTGTCGTCGCGTCGATAGCTGAGGAAGATCTTGGCCATGAAGCCGGATATTAGTCGCGCTCCAGCTTCAATGGCGTATGAGCGTCGTCGCTTGTCTACGGCAGTAACAGCCCCGATGAGGCCCTAGATGCCGCGTTCCTACGAACGGCCGTTTTGACGAGAATTGGGAGGTAAGTCCGGACGGCCGCTGTTGGGCCGATCGCAGACACTCAGGCAGGGAGCTCGCAAAAGGCCGCTACGGCGGTGTAGACGTGCGCGAGTTACGCGCACCTGCAGGCCTATGATTCGTCAAGAAGCTGCTTTGGTTCGCAAGCCGCCCTCGTGCCTACGCGCCCGGCGACGCTACCAGATAGGCGATCGCCGCGACGGTGATCGTCGCGCCAATCAGCACGCGGCGCGTGACGCGCTCTTCGCGCAGCACGGCGGCGCTGAGCAGCGCGGTCACGAGCGGATACGTGGCGACCAACGGGGCGACGGTCGACACCGGCGCCAGCGTCAGCGCCGTGTACATCAGCAGCACCGCGCCGCCGTTCAGTACCCCGGTGAAGCCGAACCACCAGAAGCCGCGCGGAGTGAGCCGCGGCTTCCCCCTGCGGCCGAGCCGGTCGACGCCGACGACGGTTGCCGACGACATCACATAGGCGATCAGGCCCGCGGCAAAGGGATTCGGCCAAAGCAGCAGTCCCGCCTTCGCGCCGACCTGCGCGAATCCGCGCACCATCGCACCCGCGAACGGCCACAGCAGCGCCCGGCCGGCAAACCCGCGCCGCACGCCGCGCCGGTTCCAGGACAGCAGCGCGACGCCGGCCCCCACGCCGATCGCCGCGATCGCCGCCTCCGCCGGGATTCGCTCGCCGAGCACCAGCGCCGCACCGAGCAGTGCGAACAGCGGCGCGGTGCCGGACACCGCACCGGTGACCGTCGGGCCCAGCTCCTCGTTCGACCGGAAGGTGAAGAGCGTCACCAGCGCCGGAAAGAAGACGCCGATGGCGGCGAAGATCAGCGCGGCGCGAAGGCTGAAGGCGGAAAAATCGATCGCGAGCGGCGCCGCGAGGGCGAACAGCGCGGCCGCAATCGGGATGCTGATTGCGGCGCCGGCGCGCGCGTCGAGCCAACGCAGGCCCACTCGGGCGGTCACCAGCCCGACGCCGAAGCACAAGGCGCTCAGGACTGCGAGCGCGACGGCCACGTTGGTTGCCGGGATCGGGCGAACGCCCGCGCCCGCCGCGCGTGCACCCTGGCCGTCATGCAGCGACTGCCGGCTTCACCGGCAATGGCCGCGGGTCCCCCGGTGCTCGTGACGGCGAGGCAGCGAAAGATGACGGGCGGCCCGCTCAAACTCGGGGTTCCCGCCTGAGCGCTCAAAGGCGCGGCTCTCTCTTGTGCCAGTCGGTCGCCTGCTGGAACGCGTGACCGAGCCGCAGGATCACGTCCTCCGCAAACGGCCGGCCGACGAGCTGCATGCCCACCGGCAGCCCGCTCGCGAGGAAGCCGCACGGCAGCGCGAGCGACGGCAGGCCGAGATAGTTGAACGGCCGCATGAACTTCGTCATCAGCGCGAGCGTGCGGTCCATGGTCGGCGCGCCGCCCACGTCGGTCTCGGCGATCGTCGGCGACGGGATCGGCAGGCACGGCGCGTGCAGCACGTCGACTTTGGCGAACACCGACTTCGAGAACTCCGCGAGCGCGTGGCCGCGCAGGCGCAGCGCGTCGATGTAGCGCGTCGCCGGCAGCGCGAGGCCGCGCTCGAGGCGCGCGCGCACCTGCGGCGAGTAATCCTGCGGCCGCGTGCGCAGCCAGTTGCCGTGGTAGGCCGCGGCCTCCGCGGCGATGACGTGCGTCCCCGCGACGTCGATCGCCGCCATCTCGGCCGGCAGGCTGACCGGAACGATCTCGCACCCGAGCGACTCGAGCGCCTTGAGGCCCTCGGTCATCGCCGCGCCGACGCCCGAGTCCATGTCCTCGGTGAAGTAGCTCATCGGGATGCCGACCCGCATCCCTTTCGCAGGCAGCGCGAGTCGCGCGGCATAGTCCGGTATCGCCTCGGTCGCCGCGGTCGGGTCGGCGGGATCGGCACCGGCGAGAACGCCTAGCAACAGCGCGCAATCCTGCGCGCTGCGCGCGAGCGGACCGACCGTGTCCATCGAGAACGAGAGCGGCATCGCACCTGCCCGGCTCACCCGGCCGTAGGTGACCTTCAGTCCGGTGATGCCGCAGATCGCCGCCGGCAGGCGGATCGAGCCGCCGGTGTCCGAGCCGAGCGCCGCGAAGCCGGCGCGCGCCGCGACCGACGACCCCGAGCCGCTCGACGATCCGCCGGTAACGTGCGCGGTGTTCCACGGATTGCGGCAGTGCCCGTCGTGGTAGTTGTGCCCGGTCGGGCCGTAAGCGAACTCCGCCATGTGCAGCACGCCGAACTGGATCGCGCCGGCCGTGTCGAGGCGCTTGAGCGCGGTCGCCGTGACCTTCTCCGGCTCCTTGCCCTTGACGCGCGAGCCGCACGATGACGGCACGCCGGCGCGGAAGTACATGTCCTTGTGCGCGAGCGGCACGCCGTGCAGCGGCCCGCGCAGATGCCCGCGCGCGAGATCGGCGTCGGCGAGCTTCGCGGCGGCGCGCGCGAGCTCCTCGTCGATGCGCAGGAAGCAATTGAGCTTCGGCTGCACCGCTTTCGCGCGCGCGAGCACCGCGTCGAGGACCTCGGTCGCGGACACCTCGCGCGCCCGGATGCGCGCGGCGACCTCGGTCAGGGTGAGGCTGGTGATGCCGGCGGCCATTACGGCTGCTCCTTCGCCAGCACCGCGAGAAAGGTTCCCGGTTCGGCCTCGAACGGCAGCGCCGCGTAGGCCGGCGCGGCCGCCGCGAGCTGGGCACTCAGCGCGGCCGAGATCGCCTTCGGCGCCTCGGGCGCAACGGTAGCGCCCTGGATCGCCAGGACTTCGGTGACGTAGGCTTCACTGACTTTCGCTGTCATGGCTTTGCCTCGAGAGGACGCCTCGAAACCGCAGGCGGCGGAGACTATACCCTGCGCCCATCGCGTATCAACTGCGGGCGTCTCCGCACCGCGGCGGTTCGGCGCCGTGCGGCGCCACGCTAGACTCTGTCCCAGCCCTGCCCCGGAGGAAAGCGCATGAATCCCCGCTGGAAGCACCGTCCCGAAGGTTCCACCTGGGGCGACTTCGGACCCGACGACCAGATCGGGCGGCTCAACCTCCTCACGCCCGGGAAGGTGAAACAGGCGGTCGCCGAGGTGCGCGAGGGCCTCGCGTTCTGCCTGTCGCTCCCGCTCGATTACCCCGGCGGCAACAAGCTGAATCCCCGCCGTCATCCACCGCGGCTCGACGCGACGTACCGCGACGGGAAGCCGTTCATGAACTTCCCGCTCCGCAAGATCGACGCGCAGGCGACCGACGTGATCAGCGACGATCAGGTGACGCTGTGCCTGCAGTACTCCACGCAGTGGGATTCGCTCGCGCACGTGGGGAGCTGGTTCGACGCCGACGGCGACGGGGTTCCGGAGCGCGTCTACTACAACGGCTACCGCGCCGACGAGCACGTCGTGGGCGCGGTGCGCTACCTCGGCGAGGTGATCGAGGATCCCTGCGGTCCGCACGTCGGCGCGAAGAACCTCGGCGTCGAGCACCTCGCGCTGAAGTGCATCCAGGGCCGCGGCGTGCTGGTCGACCTGCATGCGCACTGCGGCGATGCACGCGTCGCGGTCGGCTACGACGACCTGATGCGTGCCATGGAGAAGGATCGCGTCGCCGTCGAGCCCGGCGACCTGCTGTGCCTTCACACCGGCTTCAGCGCGGTAATCCTGCGGATGAACCGCGATCCCGACCTCGAGGTGCTCGAGAACTCGTGCGCGTGCCTGGACGGCCGCGACGACAGGCTGCTGCAGTGGATCACCGACAGCGGCGTCGCCGCGATCATTGCCGACAATTACGCGGTCGAGCTGTACCCGGCCAAACCGAAGGACGGCGTTCGCGCCAACCTGCCGCTGCACGAGCACTGCCTGTTCAAGCTCGGCGTCCCGCTCGGCGAGCTGTGGTGGCTGCGCGATCTCGCGACCTGGCTGCGGGCGAACCAGCGCAGCCGCTTCCTGCTCACCGCGCCGCCGCTGCGGCTGCCCGGCGCGGTCGGCTCGCCGACAACGCCGGTGGCGACGGTGTGACGCAAGAAACGGCCCGGCTCCGGAGATCCCCTCTCGGTTCGACAAGGCGGGAAGGGTGGGATTTTCGCGTGTATATTCTTTGCTGGAAGTAGTCTCCGACGACCTAGCGGACCCCCGTGTAACTCCCGGACCGCCCTCGCCCCCTGGTTCCCCGTAGGCCCGTGGTGCAAGGCGCCCGCTCCGGGTGACCGATGAGCAACTCGCTCTACGAACCCCCTCGCACCGACGGCGCGAGCGTAACGATCCCCACCATCCGGATCGCGTTCGCGCTGTCGCTGCTCATCCACGCGGCGGTGCTGTGGCTCTTGGTGCCGCACCTGGCCGACCAGTTCTCGGCGCGCGCGGCGCGCGGGAAAGCAAGCGGTGCATTGGCGGTGCGCCTGGCGCCGCCGCCGACCCCGGAGAGCCGTGCCCCGCCCGCCCCGTCCGCATCCCCGGCGCCCCCGTCGCCCCCACCCGCCGCGAAGCGCGCACCGCCAACTCGGGCCGCCTCGCGCCCCCGCCCCCGCCACCGGTCATCGCGAGGAACGAACCGGCGCCCGCGGTCGTCGCGCCGCCGGTTCCGCCCGCTGCGACGACGCCTGCACCTGCGCCCACCCCGATCGAGGGGGATTTCTCCTCGTACCTCGAGGCGCGACGCCGCGCGCGCGGCGCCTCGGCCGAAGGCAGCACGGCGAGCACGCCGTCGGTCGAGGACGAGCGAGCGCGACACAACCGCATCGTCGCCGAAAACCTCGGACTGAACCGCACACCGATTTACGGCCAAGAGCGCAAAGGCGGCGGCATCTTCCAGCTCGAGCGCGTCGGCTATACCAGCGCCGAGTTCACCTTTTTCGGCTGGAACAAGGACATCCGCCGGAGGGCGAAGCAGCTGATCGAGGTCGAGAAAGGCGCCAACAGCGACATCCGGATCGCGGTGGTGCGCAAGATGATCTCGATCATCCGCGATCACGAGTCCGGAGACTTCGTCTGGATTTCGCCTCGCCTGGGCCGCGAGTTGACCCTCTCGGCTCGCCCCAGCGACAACGCGGGGCTCGAGGAATTCATGCTGCAGGAGTTTTTTTCCGAATCGCGCTGAGGGGGGCCCCAGGGCCCACCCGTCCCAAAAAAACGAAGCCGCGCTGCCCGCCGGAAAGGCGAACCGCGCGGCGTGAAGCCGACTCGCGCGGGGCGCTTACTGGCCGTGCGCCGCCCGGGCCTTCTCGATCTGCGCTTTGACGGCCTCGAGGTTGAAGCTCGCACCCGCCTGCATCGGCGGGAACTCGATCGCGGTCCGCGCGACCTTCTCCACCTCCTTCTGCACGAACTGGAAGCGCCAGAACTCGTACACGAACCAGTTGTAGTACGCCAGTGACCCGTTCGCACCGTTCGGCATGCCCGTGCGCTCGTACGGGTCGGAGCGGAGGTTGGTCAGGATCGGCCAGTCGACCTTGATCGTGCCGCCGAGCCAGCCTTGCGGCTGATCGGTGAACCGGTACTTGAAGTCGTCGATCCGGACTGCCGACAGCGTGCCCTCGGTGAAGTAGAAGATCTCGTGGCGCGCCGAGGGGCCCTTGCCCGTAATCAGGTCCATCTGGTTGTAGCCGTCCAGGTGCACCTTGTACGTGGTGTCGCCGAGCTTCTTGCCCTTCTTCAGGTCCGCCGCGATGTTGGGGTCACCGGCCGCCGCAACGAAGGTCGGAAACCAGTCGAGACCCGACACGATGCCGTTCTCGACCTTGCCCGCCGGCACCTTGCCCGGCCAGCGCAGGATCATCGGCACGCGGAAGCCGCCTTCGAGCGCCGTCCCCTTGCCGCCGGCGAACGGCGTCTGGCCGCCGTCGGGCCAGGTGAAGTTCTCCGCGCCGTTGTCGGTCGTGAAGCCGAGGATGGTGTCGCCTTCGATGCCGGCGTCCTTCACGTACTTCATCACGGCGCCGACGATGTCGTCGATCTGCGCCATGCCGGCTTCCTGGATGGTCCAGTTGTTGTCCGAGTTGCGCATGCCCTGGTACTTCGGCGACAGGTGCGTGACGACGTGCATCCGCGTCGGGTTCAGCCAGAGGAAGAACGGCTTGCCGTCCTTGCGTGCCTTGTCGACGAACTTGAGCGCGTTGGCGAGGATCTCGTCGTCGACCGTCTCCATCCGCTTGGGACAGAGCTCGCCCGCGTCCTCGATCTTCTGCTTGCCGACCTTGCCCCAGCGCGGCTGCACGGTCGCGTCATCCACGGTCGTCGCCCACGAATGGACCATGTTGCGCGGGCCCACCGTCGCCCGCAGCTTCTGCGGGTAATTGGGGTGGCACGGGTCCTCCATCGCGTCCAGGTGATAGAGATAGCCGTAGAACTCGTCGAAGCCGTGCAGCGTGGGCAGGAACTGGTTCAGATCGCCCAGGTGATTCTTGCCGAACTGGCCGGTGGCGTAGCCCATCGCCTTCAGCGCCGTCGCGATCGTCGGCGCCTTCGCCGGCATTCCGATCGGCGACCCGGCCTGCCCCACGGTCGTCAGCCCGGTACGGATGGGCAATTCGCCGGTGATGAAGTTGGCGCGTCCCGCGGTGCAGCTCGCTTCCGCGTAGTAGTCGGTGAAGCGCATGCCCTCGGCCGCGAGCCGGTCGAGGTTCGGCGTTCTCATCGACATGATGCCCTGGTTGTAGGCGCCGATATTGGCCCAGCCGATGTCGTCGCCCATGATCAGGATGATGTTGGGCTTCTTGGCCGGCGCCTGGGCGAGCGCGGGCGCCGCCGCGAATAGGGCGAGGGCGATCGCAGTCACGCCTGCGGAGAGATGTCTTAAGAGATTCATGTGGAGCCTCCTGGCATTTGGAACTTCTTATTGGGGAGTGGAGGGAAGGGAAGAAAGGCAGCAACACGATTCGCGCGGTCCTGCTCAGCGCGGGCGGAGAGTACCTGAAGTAGCGACCCCCCGTCCCTTCGCCCGCCGATCGCGGTGTGTCCCGACGGCACTTGTGGAATTACCGGTATCCTGTTCGGCGAATCCCACACCGTCGGCGCAGGGTCCGTGCCGGCCCTTCGCCCACTTCACCAGGAGTTTCCGTCATGACCCACCCCATCGCGCGCCGGCTGCGCGCGCTCTCCCTCGCCCTCGTTGCGCTGGCTTGCGTGGCGAGCTGCGCGCCGAACCGGCTCCTGCAGCAGCACGCGAACCCCGAGTACGTCGGCAAGCCCTTCAAGCGCGTGCTCGTCGTCGCGGTCACGCACGAGAACGTGCTGGGGCGCGTGTTCGAGGATCGCATGGTCGCGCTGCTGGGCCAGCGCGGCATCCAGGGCGTGCCGGCTTACGCCACGCTCGGTACGTCCGGCGCGGCCGACGAAGCCACGTTGCGGAAGGTGATCGCCGAGACGCGCGTCGATGGGATGCTCATCGCGCGCACCACCAGCGTCGACGTGACGACCGTCACTTCGCCCGGCTACACCGTCACCGTGGGCTACGGGTGGGGCGGCTTCTACGGCTACTACGCCGGCGTGTGGCAGACGACCTACGTCCCGCCGCAGACGACGGCCAGCGGCCCGACGCGCACCGTCTCCGAGACGCGGCTCTTCGACGCGCGGACCGGCGCGCTTGCATGGAGCGGCATGATCGGCACGACCGACCGCGACGGCGAATCCGACGACGCGGCCTCCGTCCAGCAGTACGTCGGGATCGTGTTCGACGCGATGGCGCGGGACGGGATCATCTGAGCGGCGGTCGCGAAAGTCCCGGACCGGCCGAGATCGGACGTTCGAGCGGCCCCGATCGAGGGCCGCTCGAACGAAAACATCCGGCGGCGAACGCGCCGCCGGCGCGGATTACAGCGCCTTGACCTGCACCTTTCGCCACTTGATGGCGCCGCCGGGAGCGTCCTTGGGACCGTTGCCGAACTGCAGGGCGAACGGTCCCTGCGGGAACTTGCCGTTCTGGATGTTGACCGTCTGGACGCCGTTCAGCACGACGATCAGCTGCGCGCCTTTGGCCGTAATCTCATAGGTGTTCCACTTGCCGCCCGCCTTGGGCATCGGCGATACGGCGGCGAAATCCACGATCGCACCAGTGCCGTAGGCCGGCTCGGGGCGCTGGTCGAAGATGTTCACCTCGTAGGAGCTCGCGGCGGTGACCTTGGCGGGATCGGAGACGCGGATGAAGATGCCGCTGTTCGTGGTGTGATCGGCCCAGAACTCGGCCCTGATCTGGAAGTCCTTGTACGAGCCCTTCGAGACGAGATAGCCGCCCTTGCCCCGGTCGGCCACGATGGCGCCGTCCTCCGCTCGCCAGTTGGCGTCGCCGATGCGGTTCCAGTTGTCGAGGCCCTTGGCGCCGTCGATGAGCGTGGTCCACCCGGCGTCTGAACCGGACATTTGTGCGCAGCCCAGAACGGCTGACGCGACCACCAGAAAACTCACGGTGAAGACGGACAAACGTTTCATTTCGGCCCCCCTGCGTTGAAACGACATGAAAGGAAAATGGATCGCTCCCGCTCCTTCTTCTGGCCCCGGGTCGCGGGGCTTTCCGGGCCAGCGCGACCCTTGCCGCGCCCGGGTTCGAGGGCATTCTGCTCCCGCACTTCCGGAATAGACAATGCTTTGTTCGTGCGTCAACGGGGCGTCGCCGCGAGCTGCTCGCGCAGCAGGACCGCCATTCGCGCGGGCGGCGTGCCGGGCGGGAAGAGGCTGACGAAACGCCCCTCGCGGTCGAGCAGGAACGTGTACGCCGTATGGTCGATGACGTAGGTCTTCGTGCCGGGCAGGGGCACCTTCTCGAAGAACACCTTGTAGTCGGTGGCGACGCGCCGGATCTCGCCTTCCGTGCCGGTGAGTGCGACGAAGCGCGGATGGAACGCCGCCGCGTATTCGCGCAGCACCACGGGCGTGTCGCGTTCCGGGTCGAGCGTCACGAATACCGGCTGCACCTGGTCGCCTGCGTCGCCAAGATCGCGCAGCGCCTGGCCGATGATCGCGAGGTCGGTCGGGCAGACGTCGGGGCAGGTGGCGTAGCCGAAATAGAGCAGCACCAGCTTGCCCCGGAAATCGGCGAGGGCGACGCGCCGTCCCTCCGGTTCGGATAGGACGAACGCGCCGCCCACGGGAAACTTGCCCGACATCAGCTCGTTCATGAGCCGCGCGGCGTCGGCGCGCCGCTCGGCGGGCGACGGGTCGCGCGTGGCGAACCATGCGGTCGACGCGGCGACGGCGACGACGACCGCCGCGATCAGGGCGTGCGCGCGAATGCCGAGCCGCGCGCCACCCTGGTCCATCTAGGCTCCGAAGACGTACTCGGTGCCGGTGGACGAGACGATCAGCCGGTCGGAGAGGTCGCTCCGCAACATCGCGACCATCGTCGGCCCGGAGCAGTGCATCGGGATGATCACGTCCGGATCGATCACCTTGAGCTCGGCCACGGTCTTGCTCACGTAGTCGTCGGGCGCCGGGAACAGGTGAAAGCCGCCGAGCGCGGCGTGCACCTTCTTCACGCCCGAGACCTCCATGGCCTGGCGCACCGAGTTGACGATGCCGGCGTGGCCGCAGGAGGAAATGACCACGAGGCCCCGGTCCTTCACGTTGAAGCAGGTGCCGTGCTCGTGGATGTGCTCGTCGGGAACCGGCTTGCCCTGCGCCTTGGCGTTCGCCGACGGAATGTCGCAACCGACGCCGTCCCGCTTGAAGTACTCGACCATCGTGTTGGGCAGCACGCGCTCGAAACTGGTGCGCCGGATCGTGCCGGTCGTGAACCCGTGGCCGAGGATCACCGTCGGCTGCTCGCAGCTCACCACCCGGATGCGGTATTTCTCGAGGTCGCGGCGATCCAGCACGCCCCAATCGGCGAAGTGGCCGGGCGCGCCCGTCCCCGTCTTGCGCAGGCAGAAGAGATCCTCGCCGCCGATGTACATCGTCAGGTCGGCGGGGAGCGAGTCGCGATACTTCTGCAGGTACCCGATCAGCCCGCCGAAATGGTCGTAGTGGCCGTGGCTCGCGATGAGGGCCTGCATCTTCGTGCCGTCGACGCCCATGACCTCCATGTTGTTGAGGAGCGCATTCGGGCGTGTAGCCGAAGTCGAGCAGCAGGTTGCGCGTCTCGCCGCCGCTCGTCGTCTCGATCGCGAGCGACAGGCCCCATTCGTTGTGCAGCGTCTTGCGGACGTCGGTCGGCGAAACGAGCCCGGTGCGGCGGGTCTTCACCCACTTCGAGGTGCCCACGCGCGGGGTGTCGTAGCTCGAGTCGGTGAGCACGCGGATGGTCAGGTTGTCCACGGTGGGCACGCTCGCGAGCCGATTCGATTGCGCGGACGCGCGCGGCGCAAGTCCGAGTTGCATGAGCGCGGCGGCCGTGGCCGAACCGAGCACGATCTGCCGGCGACGCGGGTCAACTGCCATGGCTTCTCCCCCTTTGAGTTGTGCGGAACGAGGCGGCATTCTTCTCCACCTGAAGGACACCCGCAAGCGGCCCGAATGCGCGCTGCTCGGTCCCCGGCAGGCCCGCCATGACTTTGCGGCGCAGCATGTCGGCCTGCTTGGAGATCAGCGCGAGAACGCGGGCTTCCGCTTCTCGACGAATGCACGCAGCCCTTCCTGCCCGTCGACGTGCGCGCCGCACGCGGCGAGGGCCTCGCGCTCGCGCTCGAGCTGCGCCTCGAGCGGCGTGTCGAACGCGTCGCCGAGCAGCCGCTTCGACAGCCCGTACGAGTGCAGCGAACCGGCGGCGACGCGCTCGGCGAGCGCGATCGCCTCGCCAACCGCAGCGCCATCGCCGACGACCTTCGTCGCGAGCCCCCACTCGAGCGCCTGCCGCGCCGGAATCGGCGGATCGAGCGCCACGATCTCCAGTGCGCGCGCGCCGCCGACGAGACGCGGCAGGGCGAAGGTCCCGCCGCCGTCGATCGACAGCCCGCTCGACGTGTACGCCTGCCGCAGGACTGCCGATTCCGCCATGACGCGGAAGTCGCACGCCAGCGCGAGCGAGAACCCGCCGCCGGCCGCGACGCCGTTGACCGCAGCGACGACCGGCTTCGCCATGCGCCGGATCTCCAGCGCGGCCAGATGGAAGCGCGCCGCGAGCGCGTGGAACGCGCCCGCCGCGCCCTGCGGATGCGAAGTCACCCAACGCAGATCGCCGCCCGAGCAGAACGCCTTCCCCGCGCCGGTGATCACGACGCCGCGCACGGTGCCGTCGCGCGCGAGCAGCGTCAGGCGCGACGCGAGCGCTTCCACCATCTCCGCGTCGAGCGCGTTGTACGCCGCCGGACGGTTGAGCACGAGCTGCGTGATCGCACCGACTTTCTCCACCTTGACCGTTTCGCTCATCCGTCTCTCCTCGCGAGGGAAGCCTGCGCACGTTCGCGCAGCTTCGACTTCTGGATCTTGGTCGCGTTGGCACCGGGCGTCACCGGAAACGCGTCGATCGGCTCCACGCGCACCGGCACTTTGAACTTCGCGAGGCGCTGCGCGCAATGGTCGATCAGCGCCGCGGCGTCGAAGCGCGCACCCGGCTTCACGATGACGAACGCGAACGCCTTCTTTCCCGCGGGCGTGTCGACGCCGACGACCTGCGCGGCGGCCACCGCGGGCTGCTCCTGCAGCACGTCCTCGATCTCCGCCGGGCTCACGAGAAACCCGCCGAGCCTCAGCGCGTCGCCCAGGCGCGCGAGGAACGCGAACGCGTCGTCCGCAGTCGAGTACCCGAGGTCGCCGGTGCGCAGGAACCCGTCGTCGGTGAAGGCGGCGCGCGTCGCCGCCTCGTCGCCGAAGTAGCCGACCATGCAGCTCGGCACCTTGAGCTCGAGCTCGCCCGCGACGCCGTGCGGCTGGATCGCACCCGATTCCGGGTCGCGCGCGCGCACGCGCCCCGCCGGCGCGACGCAGCGCCCGCCGGCGAGCACGCGCTCGGCGAACGACGCCGTCTCGCTTTGGCGCGCCATGAGCGCGTGCACCTCGCTCATGCCGTAGAGGCCGACGACGGTGAGCCCGCGCGCCTCGGCGCGCTGCGGGAGGTCCGCATACGCCGGCGAGAACGCCGCGTAACCGAAGAACTTCGCGTCCGGGAATGCCGGCGTGCCCGGCACCGCCTCGAGCATGCGGCCGATCATCTCGTCGCTCGCGTGCGTGTGCGTCACACGATGGCGCAGCAGCGCCTGCGCGGATTCCGCTGCATCGAACGTCGGATACATCACGATCGGCGCGCCGGCGGCGAGCGCGCCCATTGCGTTGGTGAAGCCGTACACGCCGCAGAGCGGCGCCGTGACCAGCACGCGCGTGTCCGGCGCTTCGTAGCCGAAGCCGCGCGCGACATCGTGCGCGTGACGCAGGACGGTGCGCTGATCGTGCAGCACGAACTTCGGCGCCTTCGTGGTGCCCGAGGTCGTGAAGATGACGCAGCCCGATTCGGGCCGGCCCGCCGCCTCCCGCATGGGCTCGCGCTCGACGAGCGCGCGATACGAGACGACCCGCCGCTCGTGGACGCGGTCGGGCAGAGGCTCGTCACCCTCCGCATACGCGACGACGTGCGTCAGCGTGCCGAGCGTGCCGGGATCGCACTCGGCGAGAATCCCGGCGAAGTCGATGTTCCGGAAGCCGGGCCAGAATACGATCGCCTTGCACCCTGCCCGCTCGACGATGTCCTGCACCTCGTGGCTGCGGAAGCGCGTGTTGACCGACACCGCGATCGCGCCCAGCCGCCCGCACGCGAAGAACGTGGCGAGCCACGCGGGCAGATTCGGCAGCCAGAGCGCGACGCGGTCGCCCGCGCCGACGCCGATCGAGACCAACCCCGCGGCGAGCCGCGCCGCTTCGTCGGCGAGCGCCGCGCAGGCGACCGGACGGTCCCGGTCGAGCAGCGCGGCGGCGTCGGGCGCCCGCCCCGCGCGATCTTCGAGAAGGGCTGCGAGCGTATCCGCCTTCACTCGCGCCGCGCGCTTAGAAGCGCGTCGAGAAGGTCGCGCCGAAGAGCGGCGCCGGATCGAAGTCGACCTTGCGCAGCTCGTTGCCGGAAGGATCCTCGACGATCAGCTGCCCGCCCACCACGACCCCGGCGTAGAGGTTGAGCAACGAGCGCTCGCCGAGGCTCCGCGTGGCGCGGAAGAACACCGGCACGCCGCGCTCCTCGCCGATGCCGTTCGGCACCGGCCCGCTCTCGCTGAGGCGGAAGCGCGCCGTGCGCCACGCCGCGCCGAGGCCGAGGTTCCAGCCGCTGTCGAAGCGATAGTCGAGCTCGAGACCGGCGCCGCCGGTCGGGCCGGCGGGAAGCGGGTTCACCAGCCGCCAGCGGTCGGTGAGCCGCACGTCGACGACGAGGAACGGGAACACGCTCGTCTTCTCGAGGCGGTCGAACACGCCGACGCCGAGACCGAGACGGTTGCCGTCGGCGAAGCGCTTGGTCGCGGAGACGATCGCGCCCCAGCCGAACGAGTCGCCCGAATCGGCGCCGTTCTCGCGGAACCAGTCGACGGAAGGTGCGACGCCCAGGGACCAGTCGTCGCGCAGCGCGAACGAGAGCGGCACCGCCACGCCGTAGTGCTGGATGACGTTCCACGGCGCGACGCCGCCGAAGCCGACGGGGTTCGAGAACGAGTAGTCGGTGTAGTCGTAGCTGAGCGTCACGCCGGCGCGGTTGCCGCCGCCGAGGTCGGTCGTCGCGCCGGCGCGCACGATCGCGCCCCACATCGAAAAGTCGCCGCCGCCGTCCAGATCGCCCTTGCCCTGGTAGAGCGGCGTGACGGAGACGAACGGCTGCCACTCGGCCGCAGACGCGGCGCCGGCGAGCACCGCTGCGAGAAACGTCGCGCACGCGCGACGCGGGATTTCGAACTTCATCGCGTCTCCGAAAGAAGACCGCGCGCAGTGCGCGGACATCGCGACCACGCGGCCGCCCGGAATCATGCCACGGCGAACGCCTGCAATCGCACCGGCGCGTACGCGGTGCCGGGAACACCGTCCTGCCTCCTTGCTACGGTCGGCGCGAGCTCACGACCCACGCTCTATCGCTGTCAATGAGATTTAGGGGTCGCCGCGCTGTTGCGCGCCGTCTCGTAATCGTCGTAGCTCATCGACGGCGCCGCCGATGTCTCGCGCGGCGTCCCCCGCAGGCTCTCGTTGCGGAGCCGGGCGCCTTCGTAGACGTTTCGCGACACGTCCTGCATCGCGCATCCGCCGGACACGGGCGCCAGCAGCGCGACGGTCAGGAAAAGCGCGGATCGTCTCGATCTCATGGCGTTCCCTTGTGCCGCAACGATTGTATGCCGCTCCGCCACGCGACGGAATGCCGGCGCCGGAGTCAGAACCGCTCCAGCCCGGGAAACGGCAGCTGCCCGTGCCGCACGTGCATCCGGCCGAACTCGGCGCAGCGCGCGAGCGTCGGCACCGCCTTGCCCGGATTGAGGAGCCCCGGCGGATCGAAGGCCCGCTTGACCCCGAAGAACGTGCCGAGCTCGCCCGCCGTGAACTGGGCGCACATGGCACCGAGCTTCTCGATTCCCACGCCGTGCTCGCCGGTGACCGTGCCGCCCAGCTCCACGCACTTGCGCAGCACCTCGTCGGCGAACGCCTCGCCGCGGTGCACCTGGGCGGGATCGCTGGCGTTGAAGAGGATGACCGGGTGCAGGTTGCCGTCGCCCGCGTGGAACATGTTCAGGCAGCGCAAGCCGTGCTTCTGCTCCTGCCCGGCAATGAACCGCAGCGCTTCCGAAATGCGGCGGCGGGGCACGCTGCCGTCGAGCACGTAGTAATCGGGCGAGAGCCGCCCGATCGTCGCGAGCGCCGCCTTGCGGCCGGCCCAGAGCCGGGCGCGTTCCGCGTCGCTGCCCGACACGTGGATCCCGGAGGCCCCGGCAGCCCGCAGCACCGCCGTCATCCGCGCAATCTCCTCGTCCACTTCCTCCGGCGTGCCGTCCGACTCGCAGAGCAACACCGCCTTCGCGTCGAGGTCGTAGCCGGCGTGCACGAACTCTTCCACCGCACGGGTGGTGGCCTGGTCCATCATCTCCAGCGCGGCGGGGATGATGCCGTTGGCGATCACGGCGGCGACCGCGTCACCGGCGGCGTCCACCTCGGCGAACGAGGCGAGGATCACGCGCGCGAGCATCGGCCTCGGGAGCAGCTTCAGGGTCGCTTCGGTCGCGATCGCGAGCATTCCCTCGGAGCCGTTGATCAGCGTCGTCAGATCGTAACCGGGCGCATCGAGCGCGGATGAGCCGAGCTCCACGATATCGCCCTCGATCGTGATTGCGCGAATGGCCATCACGTTCTGCGCGGTGAGGCCGTACTTGAGGCAATGCACGCCGCCGGCGTTTTCAGCGACGTTGCCGCCGATGGTCGAGGCGAGCTGCGACGCCGGATCCGGCGCGAAGAAGAGGCCGTAGGGCGCCGCCGCTTCCGATACGGTGACGTTGCGCACGCCGGGCTGGACGACGGCGATGCGCGCGACCGGATCGATGCGCAGGATGCGGTTGAACTTCGCGAGCGCCAGCAGGACCCCCGAGGCGTGCGGCGTCGCGCCGCCCGAGAGGCACGTGCCCGCGCCGCGCGCGACCACCGGTACGTCCAGTTCGCGGCAGGTCACGAGCGTGCGGCGGACCTGTTCCTCGGTCTCCGGCAGGACCACGCACAGCGGCGTCTGGCGGTACGCGGTGAGGCCGTCGCACTCGTACGGGCGGGTGTCCTCGTCGACGTAGAGCAGGCAGTGCGGCGGGAGGAATTTGTGGAGGGCGTCCACGACGGCGCGCTTGCGGGCGGCGTCGGGCCGACGGTGGATGTCGGCGTGGCGGAGCGTGGGGCCGTCGTCGACGCCGTATGCCGGATCGGGCGCTTGTGCCTGCGCGACGCCCGAAGTCACGGTCACGCCGCGAATCCTTCCACGCTCACCAGGCGGGCGGCGCTGCATTCATCGCGTATCGCTTTGACGCCCTGGTACACGGGCCCGTAGTAGAAGGCCTCCCAGGCCGCGACCGAGGGAAACTCCAGCAGCACGATGCGCCGGGGACTCCAGTCGCCTTCGTAGACCTTGTGCGCCCCGCCCCGAGCCAGGTAGCGCGCGCCGGCTTCGTCGAGCGCAGGCTTCACTTTCTTCATGAAGTCCTGATAGCGGTCGGGATCGCGGATGTCGACGTCGAAGATCACGTAGGCGGGCATTGTTTTCCTCCCCTAAGCGCGTGCAATTACTGCGTGGCTATCCATAGACTAGAGCGCCCGCGATCACAGCACTGTTCAGTGCGATCCAGCCCACGCACAGCAAATAGATGTTCTTGTCGCGTTTCTGGATTCCGAACCAGAACCAGAGCAGCGCGGACAGAAGATACGCGCTCCACGACAACACCGAAACTCCAGCCGCCTGTTGACCGACCCATATTGTCAGAACCTGGGGAACTGTCATCAGCAAGGTGAAGATCGACATGCCTCCCAGGAGGCGACGCAGCACGGTCTCCGAGCGCGAGTTAGCACCTGCAGCGGGAGTGGGATCCGGAGCCATAGTCATCTCCGTAGACGAGTGTCTTTTGGTTGCCTTACGTTCGACCGCTTTTGACGTGTCTTGAGGGTAAGCATGAAGTCCACTGGCACCGTGTGAGCGATGCCTACCTCAAGCGATACGTTTGGATTTCCACCGGTGGCGTCGAATATGCACCCAGCCGAATCTCGAATGAGTTCAGTAATGCTCTCTAGGAGATAGTCAGATGAACTTACGCCCACGGTATCAGCCAAGACAATGGACAGCGGCGTCTCGACCTCGACTTCCTTCTTGAGGCGATCGTAGACCTTTCGGATCTCCGTCGCGAAAGGACATCCTACAAATACCTGATGCAACTTCGCCATTGCGCTTCCCCTTCGGCGTGACGGCTAACTTGAATTCGACACCATCAAAGCTTGGCAGCTGCAGCCGGGTCTGGCTAGGGGCACACGGAACCGGCTATCGATAGCCGGGCGCCGGTAGACAGTCACGCCGCTGGCGCCGACACCGCTCCTCCTTCAGCTCCCGCCCACTCGCTCGTACCGCAACTGCACGAGCCCGCTCTGAAACGTCCGCGCGCCCTCGAATCGCAGCACAGTCTCACGCGCGTTGACAGGGAACAGCGGAATCCCCGATCCGAGCAAGCACCGGATGAATCGACACGATGTACTCGTCGATCAGGTCCGCGGCGAGAAACTCGCGCGCGAGCTGCGCCCCGCCGACCAGCCAGATGTCCCGCCCCGGCTGCGTGCGCAAGCCTGCAACGAACTTGCTGACGTCGCCCGCGACGAACTCCGCGCGCTCGTCTCGCGTCCCGGCCTTCGTCCTGGAGAAGACGTACACCTTCACGCGCGGAAACGCATACTCGCCGAACGACAGCGACAGCTCGTAGGTGGTCCGGCCCATGACGGCCGTGTCGATGGTCGAGTAGAACGCCGCGTAGCCGTAGTCGGTGTCGTGGAACAGCCAACCGATGCTGCCGTCGGTGCGCGCGATGTAGCCGTCCAGGCTCGACGCGACGTAGTACCGGACCCGGCGCATCACGGCCTCAGCCGCGCCGCTTCACCAGCGGCCCGGTGAGCGACGACAGCGACACGCGCTGGCTGCCCTGCGCGTCGAAGTTCGCCGGATCGAGCCAGCGCTCGAACGCCGCGCGCAGCGCCGGCCACTCGCCGTCGATGATCGAGTACCACGCCGTGTCGCGGTTGCGGCCCTTGTAGACGATCGCCTGGCGGAAGATGCCCTCGAACGAGAAGCCGAGGCGCTGCGCGGCCGCGCGCGACGGCGCGTTGAGCGAATCGCACTTCCACTCGTAGCGCCGGTAGCCGAGCTCGAACGCGCGCTTCATCATCAGGTACATCGCCTCGGTCGCCGCGGGCTTGCGCTGCAGCAGCGGCGAGTAGTTGATGTGCCCGACCTCGATCACGCCATTGCCCGGGTCGATGCGCATGAAGCTCGCGACGCCGACCGGCCTGCCGCTCGCGCGATCGACGATCGCGTGGAAGAGCGGATCGTCGCCGCGGCAGAACCCGTTCAGCCACTCGAAATAGGCGTCGCGCGTCGCGAACGGTCCGCCCGACAGGTAGGTGAAGTTCCGCCCGTCCCGGTCGAGCGCGTTCGCGGCGTACAGATCGGCGCCGTGACGGTCCGGCTCGAGCGGCTCGACGCGGCAGAACCGCCCTTCCATCGGCGTGCGCGGCGGGCGCGACCGCGGCTTCCAGTCGGGCAGCGGCGCGCCGACCGGCTGGCCCAGGGCGTTGCGAACGGGCGCAGTCATGCGACGGGGCTCAACGCTTGGCGTTCTTCTCTGCGTACAGCCTCGTGTTCTCTTTGCGATCCGCGGCGATCTTCTGCATGATCGGCCGCTGGTTCATCTCCTTCAGGTACGCCGCAATCTGCGGGTATGGCTCGGCGAAGTCACGGCCGTAAATGCGCTTCGTGGCCATCGCGACGAGCGGCAGGTGCTGGGCCGCGGCGCAGTCGGCGAGCGTGAGCGCCGGCCCGGCGATGAACGGCGCGAACTTCGCGAGCTGCACGAGCGCCTTGAGGCCGCGCGGCAGGTCCTTCTCCACCTGCTGCTTCGTCTCGTCGGAAACCTTGCCGCCGAAGAACGCCTCGGCGTACAGCCGCCGCATCACCAGCTCGACGTGCAGCTCAAGAAACACGATCAGCTCGCGCACCTTCGCGCGCTCGAAGGCGTCCTTCGGCAGCAGCGGCTTCTGCGGGTACGCCTCCTCGACGTACTCGCAGATCGCCGACGACTCGGCGAGCGTGCGGCCGTCGACCTCGATGTACGGCAGCTTGCCGCGCGGGGAGCGCGCGAGGTGCGCCTCGTCGTGCGAGGGCCACACCAGCACTTCCTCGAACGGGACGCCCTTCTCCAGCAGCTGCATCTTTACCTTGTTGTAGTAGTTGCTGGTGGCGAAGCCGCAAAGCTTGAGGGTCACGAGGATCTCCGGGTTATTGGGGACGACCAGGGTTCAGGCGCCGGCGCGCTGCGCGTACTGCCAGCCCATCTCCGCGAGCGGGCGGGCGCGCTTGCCGGCGTCGAGCGCCTGCTGGCTTGCGGCCGTGCCGTCGAGCGCGCGCTTCATGATTCCCTGGAGGATCGCCGCGAGCCGGAACATGTTGTAGGCGAGATAGAAGTCCCAGTGGCCGATGCGGTCGCGCCCGGTGCGGCGGCAATACGTCGCGACGTACGCCTCCTCGGTCGGGATGCCCAGGCCGGGCAGGTCGAGGCCCGCGATGCCGCGGAATTGAGCGGGCGGAATGTGCCAGCTCATGCAGTGATACGAGAAGTCGGCGAGCGGGTGACCGAGCGTCGAGAGCTCCCAGTCGAGGATCGCCAGGATGCGCGGCTCGGTCGGGTGGAACACGAGGTTGTCGAGCCGGTAGTCGCCGTGGACGATCGTCGTCTCGTCGCCCGCGGGGATCGCGCCGGGCAGCCACGCCATCAGCCGGTCCATCGCCTCGATCTTTTCGGTCTCGGAGGCGCGGTACTGCTTCGACCAGCGGTCGAGCTGGCGCGCGAAGTAGTTGCCCGGCTTGCCGAAGGTCTCGAGGCCGATCGCCTTGAAGTCGACGGCGTGCAGCTGCGCGATCACACGGTTCATCTCGTCGTAGATCGCGCGCCGCTCGTCGCGGCTCATCCCGGGCAGTGCCTGGTCCCACAGCACGCGGCCGGCGACGTAGTCCATGACGTAGAACGCGCGGCCGATGACGCCCTCGTCCTCGCAGAGCGCGAACGTGCGCGGCACCGGCAAGCCGGCGCCGCCGAGCGCGGTGATGACGCGGTATTCGCGGTCGACCGCGTGCGCCGAGGGCAGGAGCTTCGCCGCCGGCGCGGGCTTCGCGCGCATCACGTAGCTCGCACCCGGCGTCCTCAACAGAAATGTCGGGTTCGACTGGCCGCCCTTGAACTGCTCGACCTCGAGCGGGCCGCGGTATCCGGTGACGCGCTCGCGCAGATACGCGTCGAGCGCGCCGACGTCGAAGCGCTGGCGGTCCTGGACCGGGGTGGTGCCGACGAAGGAATCCATGCGGCCGCCAGTGTAGCAATTGCCCCGCCGACGGCCGGCGGCGCGACCTACACGCGCACGACGATCTCGAACCGTCCCGCCAGCGCCTTGCCGTCGGCGGCGCGGTCCAGCCGCACGGTCACCAACGCCCGATCGCGCGGGTCGAGCGAGCCGTACAGCCCGTCGCGCGCGTTGCCCGGCTCCCCTTCCACGTACATCTGGGTGACGAGGTCCTGGAACCCCGAGCCCGTGACGCGGAAGTGAATATGAGGCGTGCGGCCGGGATACGGCACCGGCTTGATCGTGCGGAACCGGTAGGCCCCGTCCGCACCCGTAATGAACTGGCCCCAGCCCTGGAAGGCCGGATCGAGCGGCGCGCTCGAGTGGTCGCCCGGATGGTGATAACGGCCGAGCGCGTTGCATTGCCAGATTTCCACGCGCGCGCCGGCGACCGGCTTCCCGTTCGTGTCGACGACGACACCCGCAAGCAGGAGCAGCTCGCCCTTCGCGATTCCCGGCTGCCCCTTGACCGACACGAGATCGTTGTCGTCGTCGGGCGGAAAGTCGCGCGGATAGAACGGCCCGGCGGTCTGGCGCGGCGTCGGCACGCGCGCCTGCGCGCGCCCGGCGTACGGCACGCCCGCGAGCGCAAGACCCGCGACCGAGGCCGCGAGCAGCCTGCGGCGCGCCGCGCGCGCCGCCTCGAGCCCGCCCTCGTCGCCGATGCGCGGAGTCGGAATCCTTCCTGTCGTCACGCGTTCCCTTTCCCTCGTCACAACGGCTTCTTCGCCTTGAAGTATTCGAACCGGTCGATCGACTTCACCCGCACGTCGCGCTCGTCCACGCCGCGGAGGATCTTGATCGGCACCTCGACCCCGGCCGCGCCGAGCTTCCACACCTGCTCGTAGAGCTCGACGTGCGTCTTGACCGCCTGCCCGCCGACGCTCACCACGACGTCGCCCTGGAGGATGCCCGATTGGTCAGCCGGGCTCTCGGGCGACACGCGCGTCACCAGCAGCCGGCCTTGCATCTCCTCGGTCGCGAGGCCGAGCCACGGGCGTTGCGGGCCGGCCACGCGGCCCTGCGCCTTGAGCTGCGCGAGAATCGGCTTGAGCAGATCGGTGGGCACGAACATGTTGCCGAGGAGCAGGGCGTCGGGCTCGGCGGCGTTGCGCACCAGCAGCGACCCGACCCCCACGAGCTTGAGGTCGCGATTGACGAGCGCGGCCCCCGCCCAGCCGTCGGTGGCGGGCGCGGTGAAGATCGCGCTGTCGAGCAGGTACTCCCAGCTCCCGGTGAAGCGGCGCTTCGAGGTCACCTGCGCGAGGCTCGCCGTGTCCTGGCCACCGAACGGCGCGACGACGACGGGCTCGCGCAGCGCGAGCGCCGCCGAGTCGCCGAGCGGCAGCGGCTTCACCCCGAGATCGCCCTGCACCTTCAACAGCCCGAATCCGGTGGCGTGGTCGTAGCCGGCCAGCGTGGCCGGCAGCGTTTTGTGGTTCGACGCGGTGATCTCGATCGAGTCCGGCTCGATGACGAGATAACCGATGGTGAGCACCCAGCCCGGCTCGATCACGATGCCGCTTCCCGCGCGCGCCGGCCCGAGCGTCGCGCTCGAGCGCGCGTCTTCGACCGCTTTCATCCGGACGCGCACGATCGAGGTGAACATCTCTTCGACCTTGCGCTCGAATTCCGCCTCGGCGGGATCCTTCTTGGTGAGCGTCTGCTCGCGCTCGCTCTGCGCGTACCCGGCCGGGATCCAGGCGAGAGACGTCGCGAAAACCGCGGCGAGAGCGAGGACAAGCGGACGGGCGCGGCGTTGGTTTCGGCTCATGGCGATCCTCCTGGCGTGAGAACAGCCGTGGAGCGCATTCTCTTCCCAAGCGGCCGGGATTGTCACGCGTCAATTCCCCGACCCTCAGCGCGGCCTTTGCGCGGCTGCGGCCCTGCTATCCTGCGCGCCATGAATCCGCCGAACCTCGTCGACGTTCTCGCCGCGCGCAAGCGCATCGCGCCGCACCTGCCGCGCACGCCGCTGTTCCGTTACCCGGCGCTCGACGCGCTGCTCGGCTGCGAGGCCTGGGTCAAGCACGAGAACCACCAGCCGATCGGCGTGTTCAAGGTGCGCGGCGGCGTGAACCTCGTCGCGACGCTCGCGCCCGAAGAGCGCCGGCGCGGCGTCGTCACCGCGAGCACCGGCAATCATGGGCAGTCGATCGCTTTTGCCGCGAGCCTGTTCGGCGTGCGCGCGGTGATCTGCGTGCCCAAGGGCGCGAACGCCGGGAAGGTTGCGGCGATCCGCGGCTTCGGCGCGGAGATCGCCGAACGGGGCGCGAAATTCGACGACGCCGCGGCGAACGCGCGCGCCATCGCCGAACGCGACGGGCTGCGCTTCGTGCACTCGGCGAACGAGCCCCACCTCATCGCCGGTGTCGGCACCTACGCGCTCGAGATGCTCGAGGACCAGCCGGCGCTCGACGCGATCGTCGTGCCGGTCGGCCTCGGCAGCGGCGCCGCGGGCACGTGCATCGCGGCGAAGGCGGTGAAGCCGGGCATCCGGGTAATCGGGGTGCAGGCCGCCGCCGCGCCTGCGGTGCACGACTCCTGGCGCGCCGGCCGCATCGAGACGCGGCCGAACGAGACGTACGCCGAAGGCCTCGCCACCGGCCGTGCCGCAGAGCTGACGCTCGCGATCCTGCGCGCGCAGCTCGACGACTTCCGGCTCGCGACCGAAGACGAGATCCGCCGCGGCATGGCGTGGTGGATCGAGTGCTGCCATTCGCTGGCCGAGTCGGCGGCCGGCGCGGTGCTCGCGGCGGCGCACCGCATGCGCGACGAGCTGCGCGGCCAGCGCGTCGGGCTCGTGCTCTCGGGCGGCAACACCTCGATCGCGCATCTCGCGGACGCGCTCGCGGCGTCGTCCGCGGGCGACACCACACTGCGCTGAAATCGCGGGCGTTTCCGCGTCACGCGCGATTCACGTCGCCGCAAGCCGACGTTCACGCGCGCTTCATCATAGGGAAACACCCTTCGGGCACGATCTCTGCGTCACAGACCCGGTCGGCCACGCGCCGGCTGCCCTCGACAGCAGAAAGGAGTTCCGATGCTGAATCCCAGTTTCCTCGCAGCGTCCATTATCGCCCTCGGCATGACCGCCGAGCCCGCGCTCGGCCAGAGCTCGACGCGTCGGAGTATCGATAGGGAATTCCAGCGGCTCGACGTTGACGGCGACGGATTCATTACGCGCGCCGAGGCGACGAAGATCCCGGCTATCGCGGAGCGCTTCGCGAAGTTCAAAGTGAACAAGGACGGGAAGCTCGACCGCGGCGAGTTCGCCGCGCTCGTCGCGAGCATGAAGTAAGCTCCGCCCGCCGTCGCGAGCACGCCGCCCGCCGGCGTGCCCGCGATGGCTGTCCTCCTCAAAATCTCGCTCGTCCCCGTTGTCGTCTGGCTCGCGAGCGTCGCGGGCCGGCGCTGGGGTCATTCGGTCTCCGGGTGGATCAGCGGGCTCCCGCTCATCGCCGGGCCGATCAGCGTCTTCCTCGCGCACGACCCCGGTCCCGCGTTCGCCGCGGCGTCCGCCGCCGCCACGCTGCAGGTCACCGGCGCGGCGGCGCTGCACTGCTGGACGTACGCCTGGGCGGCGCGGCGATTCAACTGGCTGGCGTCGCTGCTCGTCGGCTGGGCGGCGTTCGTGATCGCGGCGCCGGTGCTGGGCGCGGTGCCGCTCCCGCCGCTCGGCGGATTCGCGCTCACGCTGGCGGCGCTCGTGCTCCTCCTCGGCACGCTGCCGCGAGTGCCGCCGGCGAGCGGTCCGGTGCACATTCCCGGCATCGAGCTGGCGGTGCGCATCGTCGCCGCGGCCGCGCTCGCCGCCGCGGTGATGCTCGGCGCCGCCGCCCTCGGACCGCAGCGCTCCGGCGTCCTGATCGCGTTCCCGATCACCGGCTCGGTCCTCCCGGCGTTCACGCGCGCGCTGTACGGCGCCGACGCGACCGCTCGCCTCGTCGCGGGATTCGTCTCGGGGCTGTTCGCGTTTGCGGTGTTCCACTTCGTCGTCGCCGCGTCGCTCGAGACGCTCGGCGCCGCGGTTGCGTACCCGCTCGCGGTCGTGGCAGCGCTCGCGGCGACGGGCGTCGTGATGCGGGCGCGTCGGGCGGCATGGCTGCGCCGCGCGCGCCGCGAGGGTAGCATGCCGCGATGAACAACCGGTCCCGCCTCGACCTGTTTCTCAATATCGGGCATACGCTCGATCACCTGGTCATGCTGATCTTCCCGACGGCGGTGCTCGCCATCGGGGAAGCCTGGCAGATGTCCTACGGCGAGCTCCTGCCGCTCGCCCTCGGCGGGTTCATCGCGTTCGGCGCGTTCTCGATCCCGGCCGGCTGGCTCGCCGACCACTGGAGCCGCACCGGGATGATGCGGGTGTTCTTCTTCGGGATCGGCCTGGCGACGCTCCTGACCGGATTCGCGCGCACGCCCGCCGAGCTCGCCGCCGGCCTCGCGACGATCGGCATGTTCGCCGCCATCTACCACCCGGTCGGCATCGCGATGCTGGTTGCCAATCGCAGCGATCTCGGCCGCACGCTCGGCGTGAACGGGGTGTTCGGCAACACCGGGCTCGCGTTCGCGGCGCTGTTCTCGGGCGCGCTCGCCGACCTGGCCGGCTGGCGAGCCGCGTTCGTCCTTCCGGGGCTTCTCTGCATCGGGATCGGGATCGGCTTCGTAGTAGTGAGCCGCGGTGTCGAGGTCGCCCGGGGCACCGCGAAGAAAGCCGAGACGCGCGTGCCGCGCGCCCTCCTCGCGCGAGTGTTCCTGATCGTCGCGGTCGCGACCGCGTGCGGCGGCATCATCTTCAACGCCACCACCGTGTCGATGCCCAAGGTCTTCGACGAACGGCTCGCGGCGCTCACCAGCACCAACTTCGGCATCGGCGTGCTGGTGTGCATCACTTACCTGATCGCGGCGATGGCGCAGCTCATCGTCGGGAACTGGATCGACCGGCGCTCGGTGAAGGGGGTGTTCGTCGCCGTCGCCGCGCTGCAGATCCCGCTGCTGTTCGCCGCCGGCTCGCTCTCGGGCTACGCGATGCTCGTGGTCGCGGTGGCGATGATGTTCTTCGTGTTCGGGCAGATTCCGATCAACGACACGATGGTCGCGAAGTACACCGCCGAGGAGTGGCGCGCCCGCGCCTACGCGGTGCGCTACGTGGTGTCGTTCGCCGCGAGTGCGGCCTCGGTGCCGCTCATCGCCTGGGTGCACCGCACGTACGGCGACTTCCAGCCGCTCTTCGCGATCCTGGCGGCGCTGGCGGCGCTCATCCTCGTTTCAGCGCTGGCCTTCCCGGGCGAGCGGGTGGCGAAGCAGCCGGTGCCGGTGGGATAACGGCAAACGGGGGACGCGCGTCTCGCCCGTTCGGAGTCTCCGCTCGGAAACCATACGGGCTCACCGGATGAGCCCCTGCACAAGCTATAAAGGGGGACGAGCTACCGTGCGCGCCCCTACTGCTCTCCATGCACGCCAATTCGGTTCGCACCCTCGGCACCGCTGCCGAGCCGATGATCGAGACAGTCCCAGCCTTCGCCTGATGGGCGCGCCCACCATCCTTGCCAACGCACCGATCGAGTCGCGGATTCTGTGCGTCCGCGGGCAGAGGGTGATGTTGGATGTCGATCTCGCCCGCTTGTACGGCGTCCCGACCAAACGCTTGAACGAGCAGATTGGACGCAACGCCGAGCGGTTTCCACCCGACTTCGCGTTTCGCCTCACTGCCGACGCGTGGGAAGCTCTAAGGTCGCATTTTGCGACCTTAGAGGCAGGCCGCGGGCAACATCGCAAGTACCTGCCGCTCGCTTTCACCGAGCACGGCGCACTCATGGCAGCGAACGTGTTGAGTTCACGTCGCGCCATCGAAGCGAGTCACTTCGTCGTGAGAGCGTTCGTCCAACTGCGCGAGGTGCTGGCCACCCACAAGGCGCTGGCGAGGAAGCTCGAAGAATTGGAGCGGAAGACTGAAGCACTCGCGCTAAGCCAGGACACACTAGCCGCGAGCACACGCGCGCAGTTCAGGGAAGTGATCGATGCCCTGCGCGCGCTCATGACGTCGCCCGAGCCGAAGAAGAGGCCCATCGGGTTCGTTGCGCCGGAGGAGAGGAAAGGCCGCTGATTCTTCAGCGGGACTTATGTCCCGTCAGTCGCGTGGAGAGTCACCTCGCGAGGCGCGCAGGAGCCGCTGCGACGCTCTTGCTAGCACCCGCAGCGACAGGACCGATCGCGCAGCGCGCCAAGCAGCGTCCGGCCGAACCGCCCGAGCCGGTCGCGCGTGCGCCACACGATCACGGCCAGGACGGCGAGCGCGAGCGCACCGAGCACGGCCGCCGCCTGGGCTCCGGCCGCCTGCATCAGGACGAGCATGCGATCGATCTCGCGGTGGAAGACCACGCCAAGCGCGAGGGCCGTGCCCGCCCACAGCACGGCACCCATCGCATCGTAGGCCGCGAAGTGCCGCCGCCGGTAGCCGGCGACCCCGGCGAGCGACGGCCCGAGCGCCGCGAGCCCGGGCAAGAAACGGGTGACCAGAAGCGACCTGAGCCCGAAGCGCGCAAACAGGGCGTTGCGATCGTCGGCGCAGCGCTCGGGCGAGGACCCGAGGCCGCACAGCGCCAGCAGCACTCGTGCGCCGAAGCGTCGGCCGAGTTGGAACCAGAGCAGGTCGCCCGCGACCGCCCCGAGCACCGCCAGCACGAAGACGAGCGGCGCCGACATCGTGCCGTTCGCGGCCAGCGCGCCCGCGACGACCAGCACGGCAAACGCGGGGATCGGCACGCCGACCTGCTCGACCAGCACCGCGGCGAGCACGAATGCGTACCCGTAGTGCTGGATGAGATCGTTGAGCGGCGCCATGGGTCGGTCTTGTCCGGCTAGTTGCCCGACACGTCCGCAGCCGGATCCCACCCGCCGCCCAGCGCGCGGATGAGCGCGACGGTGGACGCGGCGCGCGCGCCGCGGATCTGCACGTCGAGTCGCTGGACGACGAGCAGCGTGCGCTGCGAGTCGACGACCTGGAGATAGCTCGTGGCCCCGGCGCGATAACGCGTTTCGGAGATCTGCAGCGCGCGGGTCGCGGACTGGACGGAGTCGCGGGTCGCCTCGGCCTGGCCCGCCAGCGTGCGCAGCGCGACGAGGTTGTCCTCGACCTCCGCGAACGCGCCGAGCACGGTCTGCCGGTAGGCGCCGACCGACTCCTCGAGCACCGCGTACGAGCGGTCGAGGTTCGCCTGGTTGCGCCCCCCGTCGAAGATCGGCATGGAGAGGATCGTGCCGAACAGCGGACCGAGCGCCCAGGTGCGGCTCGACCACTGGAAGAGCTCGGAGAGGTCGTTCGACTCGTAGCCGGCCAGGCCCGTGATCCGGAGCACCGGGTAGAACGCGGCCTTCGCGACGCCGATGCGCGCGTTCGACGCGGCCATCGTGCGGCTCGCGGCGGCGACGTCGGGACGGCGCTCGAGGAGCGTGGACGGCAGCCCGGGCGGAACCGACGGCAGCGAGGCCGGCAGCGGCGCGCTCGCCACGCTGAACGACGCGGGCGCCTTGCCGAGCAGCACGGCGAGCCCGTTCTCGAGCTGCGCACGCTGGCGCTCGAGCCCGTACACCTGGGTCTGCGCGAGACCGAGCTCGGTCTTCGCCTGCGCGAGGTCGAGCTCGCTGATGTCGCCGGCGTCGAACCGCCGTTGCACGAGCCGCAGGGTCTCCGCGCGCGAAGTGACCGTCTCGCGCAGCACGCGCAGCTCGTCGTCGGCCTGGCGCAGCCCGAAGTACGCCTGCGCGACGTCCGCCTGCACCGCGAGCATCGTCGCGCCGTACAGCGCGGCGGCGGCGTCCGCGTCGCTGCGTGCGGCGGCGACGTTGTCGGAGATGCGTCCGAACAGGTCCGCCTCCCAGCTCGCGGTGAGCTGCCCGCGCCAGACGGTATAGGCCGGGATGTCGGTGCCCTGCGGCAACCCGAGCGAAACGCCGGTCTGCTTGATCCGCGAGGGCCCGAACCCGGCGTCCACCCTCGGGAAGCGTTCGGCGTTCACGACGCCGACGACCGCGCGCGACTGCGCGAGCCGCGCCGCGGCGATCTTCAGCGTCTGGTTCGCGGCGATCGCCTGGGATTCGAGCTCGTCGAGCGTCGGGTCGTTGAATGCTTTCCACCACGCGCCGCGCGGCACGGCGTCGGCGGGCTGCGCGGGTTTCCATTCGCCGCGCGGCTCGTCGGGGCCGAGCGCCTTGTAGCGCGCGGGCACGTCGACCTCGGGCTGCTCGAGCTTCGGCGCGAGCGAGCAGCCGGCCAGCAGACCGAGCGTGAGAATGAGGAATCGCTTCATCACCGTTTCCTCAGGCCGCCGCCGGCGCGGGCTTCACCACCCGCTTGCCGAACCTGCGGTGCAGCAGGACGTAGAACACCGGCGTCAGGAAGAGGCCGAAGAACGTCACGCCGAGCATCCCTGAAAACACCGCGATCCCGATCGCGTGGCGCATCTCGGATCCCGCGCCGGTCGAGAAGACGAGCGGCAGCACGCCCATGATGAACGCGAACGAGGTCATCAGGATCGGGCGGAGCCGCATGCGGCAGGCCTCGAGCGCGGCGCGCACCGGGTCGTGCGCCGGCTCCTTCATCTCCAGCTCGCGCGCGAACTCCACGATCAGGATCGCGTTCTTGCACGCGAGCCCCATCAGCACGAACAGCGCGATCTGCGTGAAGATGTTGTTGTCCCCGCCGGTGAAGTAGACGCCGGCGATCGCGAACAGCAGGCACATGGGCACGATCAGGATGATTGCGAGCGGCAGCTTCAGGCTCTCGTACTGCGCCGCCAGCACGAGGAACACGAGCAGCACGCACAGCGGGAAGACCAGCACCGCGGTGTTACCGGCTAGGATCTCCTGGTAGGTGAGGTCGGTCCACTCGAACGTGATCCCGCGCGGCAGGGTCTCTTTCGCGATGCGCTCGATCGCCGCCTGCGCCTGGCCCGAGCTGAAGCCCGGCGCCGCCCCGCCGTTCAGGTCCGCCGAGGGGAACGCGTTGTAGCGGATGGCGCGGTCGGGCCCGAAGCTCTGCTCGACGCGCAGGAGCGAGCCGAGCGGTACCAGCTCGCCCTTCGCATTGCGCGTCTTGAGCTGTGCGATGTCCTCGGCGCGCGACCGGTAGGGCGCGTCGGCCTGGACCACCACCCGGTAGGTGCGCCCGAAGCGGTTGAAGTCGTTCACGTACAGCGACCCCAGGTTGATCTGCATGGTGTCGAACACGTCCGTGAGCGCGACGCCCATGCGCTTCGCCTTCGCCCGGTCGACGTCGGCGAAGAGCTGCGGCACGTTGATCTGGAAGCTCGAGAAGGCGGGCGCGAGCTCAGGCGTCTGGAACGTGCGCATCTGCACCGCCTTCATCGCGTCGTAGAGCGCCTGGTCGCCCAGGCCGGCGCGGTCCTCGACCTGCAGCTTGAAGCCGCCGATGGTGCCGAGCCCGTTCACCGGCGGCGGCGGAAACACGGCGATGAATGCATCCTGGATCCCGGCGAGCTGTTGGTTGACCGCCCCGGCGATCGCGCCGCCGGAGAGCTGCGGCGAGCGCCGCTTCTCGAACGCGTCCAGGCCGAAGAACACGATGCCGGCGTTGGGCGCGTTGGTGAAGCCGGCGATCGACAGGCCGGGGAACGCGACCGCATCCTTGATCCCGGGCGTCTTCATGGCGATGTCGGACATGCGCCGGAGCACCTCCTCGGTGCGGTCGAGCGAGGCGCCGTCGGGCAGCTGGGCGAAGCCGACGAGGTACTGCTTGTCCTGCCCGGGAACGAAGCCGTGCGGCACGGCCTTGAAGCCGACGTAGGTCACGCCGAGCAGCACCAGGTACACCCCGAACGCGAGCGCCTTGCGGTTCAGCACGCGCGCGACCGTGCTCTGGTACTTCGTCGCCGAGCGGTTGAAGAACCGGTTGAACCGCGTGAAGAACCACCCGAACGCTCGGTCCATCCAGAGCGTGAGCCGGTCCTTCGGCGCATCGTGCGAGCGCAGCAGCAGCGCCGCGAGCGCCGGCGACAGCGTGAGCGAGTTGAACGCCGAGATCACGGTCGAGATGGCGATGGTCAGGGAGAACTGGCGGTAGAACTGTCCGGTCAGGCCGCTCACGAACGCGATCGGGATGAAGACCGCGCACAGCGTGAGCGCGATGGCGACGATCGGTCCGCTGACCTCGCGCATCGCGCGGTAGGTCGCCTCCTTCGAGTCGTACCCGAGCTCGAGGTTGCGCTCGACGTTCTCCACCACCACGATCGCGTCGTCGACCACGATGCCGATCGCGAGCACCAGCCCGAACAGCGTCAGCGTGTTGATCGAGAAGCCGAACAGGAGCATGAACGCGAAGGTGCCGACGATCGACACCGGCACCGCCACCAGCGGGATGATCGAGGCGCGCCAGGTCTGCAGGAAGACGATCACCACCAGCACCACCAACAGGATCGCCTCGAGCAGGGTCTCGATCACCGCCTCGATCGACTGCAGCACGAAGCGGGTCGGGTCGTAGACGATGTCGTAGTCGACCCCGGCGGGGAAGTCCTTTTTCATCTCCGCCATCGCGCGCCTTACCTGGTTCGACAGGGCGATAGCGTTCGACCCCGGCGCCTGGAAGATACCGATCGCGACCGCCGGCTTGTTGTTGAGGAGCGAGCGCAGCGCGTACTCCCCGGCGCCCAACTCGACGCGCGCGACGTCCTTGAGGCGCAGCACGCCGCCGTCGGGCGAGGTCGCGACGATGACGTTCGCGAACTCCTCCTCGGTCGCGAGGCGCCCCTGCGCGTTGACCGAGAGCTGGAATTCGGTGTGCCGCGTCGCCGGCGGCGCGCCGACGACGCCGGCCGCCACCTGCTTGTTCTGCTCGCGCAGCGCCTTGACCACGTCGCCGGCGGTGAGGTTGCGGCTGGCGAGCTTCTGCGGGTCGATCCAGACCCGCATCGCGTAGTCGCCCGCGCCGAACACCAGCACCTGCCCCATGCCCGGGATGCGCTGCAGGTTGTCCTTCACGTTGAGGACGGCGAAGTTGCGCAGATACAGCTCGTCGTAGCGCTCGTCGGGCGACAGGATGTGCACGACCATCGCGAAGTCGGGCGAGCTCTTCTGCGTCACCACGCCGATCTGGCGCACCTCCTCGGGCAGGCGCGGCAGCGCGCGCTGCACCCGGTTCTGCACCTGGGTCTCGGCGAGGTCCACGTCGGTGCCGATCTTGAAAGTCACGGTGAGCTGCAGCACGCCGTCGGTGGTGGCCTGCGACTCCATGTAGAGGAGGTTCTCGACGCCGTTGATCTGCTCCTCGAGCGGCGCGGCGACGGTCTCGGCGATGACCTTGGGGTTCGCGCCCGGGTACACGGCGCGCACGACGACCGACGGCGGGACGACGTTCGGGTACTCCGAGACCGGCAGCACCCAGATCGAGATCAGGCCGGCGAGGAACACGATCATCGACAGCACGCCCGCGAAGATCGGGCGGTCGATGAAGAATTGCGAGAGGTTCATGGCGTCACGTCCGCTTGCTGGCCGCGCCGTTGCGGCCGTTCGGCGCCTCCGCTTCCATCGGCACGGTCTGCGGCGTCACCGGCGCGCCCGGGCGCACGCGCTGGAGCCCGTTCACGACGATCACCTCGCCCGGCTTCAGGCCCGACTCGATCACGCGCAGGCCGTCGGCCAGCCGGCCGATCCGCACCTCGCGGTAGACCGCCTTGTTCTCCGCGTCGACCACCAGCACGTAGCGCTTGCTCTGGTCGGTGCCGATGGCACGGTCGGTGACGAGCACCGCCTTGCGCGGCTTCGCGGTGTCGCCGAGCTTCACGCGTGCGAACAGCCCGGGCGTGAATCGCCCGCTCTTGTTGTCCACCGTCGCGCGCATCCGCACCGTGCCGCTCGCCGGGTCGACGCGGTTGTCGACGAATTCGAGCTTGCCCGCGTGCGGGAAACCGTCCTCGTCGGCGAGGCCGACGGCCACCACCAGTGCGCTGGACCGCGCGCCGGCGATGTATTTCAGGTACGCGCCCTCGTCCGCCTGGAACGCGACGTAGACCGGGTTGATCGACACCACGGTGGTCAGCAGCGGCGACGGGGGCATCTCGCCCTGCACCAGGTTGCCGATGGTGATCTCGGCCTTGCCGACGCGGCCCGCGATCGGCGAAGTGATGCGCGTGTACGAGAGGTTGAGGCGCGCTGTGACGAGCGCCGCCTCGTTCGCCTTGAGCTGCGATTCGAGCGTGCGCACCTTCGTGGCCGCGTCGTCGAACTCGCGCTTCGACGTGGCGCGGTCGGCCCACATCTGCTCGTTCCGCGCGAGCTCGGTGCGCGCGAGCTCGAGCTGCGAGCGGGTGCCCGCCACCTGGCTCTCCGCGGCGGCGATCTGCGCCTCGAACGGGCGCGGGTCGATCGTGAACAGCAGGTCGCCCTTCTTCACCTCGACGCCGGGCTTGAAGTGCACCGACTGCAGGTAGCCGTTGATGCGCGCGCGCACCTCGACCTGCTCTACGGCCTCCACCCGCCCCGGGAACTCGTCGGACTCGATCACCTCCTTCTCGATGGCGGCGGCGACGCTCACCGGCGGCGCGGGCGGCGGGCCGGCCTGGGCTTTTGCATCGCCGCGGCCGTCGCCGCACGCGGCGAGCGCGAGGGCCGCGGCGAGGGCCAGCGCGGCGGCGCGCAGCGCGGGATCGAAGGCGGATGCGTTCATCGACGGTGTCCCTTCGGATTGCCGGTGATTCTCGACGGCCGGCGTATGCAGATGACTGACGGATTCGCGAACCGGCTCACTTTAGCCGATTGATCCGCCAGGAAAGACTAAGACTTCATTAATTGAGCCGTTCGCGCCGGTGAACAATCGGGCGCGCCGCGGATCGGATCGGCGCGGCCGATTCGCGGTGGCCGGCTTGAGCGAGGGTCGCATTCTCTCGGGCTCCAGGGTCGCCGGGACACCTCTAGTCGTCGGGCAGAGCCCGGAATCGACAGGTCGTGCCACCGGAACGGCGCGAAATCCCGACCGCGCGAAGGGGATCAAGGTCCACGCGCCCCTCCGCCACGCATTGGCAGTATCTGACGGCACGTGTCCCGGCAAACGCTTGAGCGCGGGACTACGCATCAGCCGGCACAGCCGCGTGCGCGCGTGAGATCGCGCGCCGGCGCAGCACCTGCAGCGTCGCCCCCACGAGGAAGAGAAGGAAGAAGGCGCCGATGATCGGCTGCGCCTTCGGGTCCTCCGGGTGCGACAGGTACGGCATGCCCGCAGGCAGCCGCGTCAGCGTCTCCACTGTGCCCGGAATGAAGTGGAAAAAGAACACGAGCGAGTAGCCGAGCATCGCGACGTATACGGATGCCCGGCCGAGGACGCGCTTTCTCTCGGCCAAGAGGGCGACGCCCAGCACCAGGATCGTGACGATCGCCAACACGTGCGGAACGCCGAAGCCGCCGTGCTGGAAGATACCGAGCCCGGTGAGCGCCGAGGCGAAGGTCCCGGCGACGAAGACGACTCCCGCGGGCCCGCAGGTCGAGATCTCCTTGTCGCGTGCGAGCGCGATGAAGCCCGCAGCGAGCGCGATCAGGCTGATCGCGGTGTGGATCGTGCCGAGCGGCGTGAGGCCGAGCATGTCAGGCTCCTTCTCCAAGAGTTGCGCGGATCGCACGGCAGGCGCGCTCGATTCCCTGAGTCGCGCTGCCGCCGCCGCGTGATGTCTCAGCTTCCGCGCTGCTTCACGACCGCCGCAGCGCTCCTGATGAGCGCCGCTACCGCCTCGGGCTGCGAAGCGTAGACCGCGTGGCTGCCCGCGACCTCGACGACACTTGCACCGACGCGCTGCGACATCAGGCGCTGAGCGGACGGTGGAATCATCCTGTCGTCGGTGGCGACCAGGTACCAGCTCGGCTTGGCCTTCCACGCCGGCTCGCTGATCGCGCCGTTGAGGGCATCGACACCCCATGGCAGCTGCGAGTTGGCCATGAACTCGGCTTTGTCCTTGTCCACGTCCGCGGCGAACGAAGCAGCGAACTTCGCCTTGTCGAGGGCCAGGAAACCATCCTTGGGCGGCAGGATCGGAGGCACCGGCGTACCCGGCACAGGATCCTTGATGAGCATGGCTACCGACTCGCCCCGGTCCGGCGCGAAGGCAGCGATGTAGACCAATGCCGCCACCTTGGGATTGTTGCCGGCCTCGGTGATCACGACACCACCGTAGGAATGGCCGACCAGGATCACTGGGCCGTGCTGCGCGTCGATAACGCGGTTGGTCGCGGCAACGTCACCGGCCAACGATACCGTCGGATGCTGAACGATGGACACGCTGTAGCCGTCCCGCTTCAGCCTCTTGTAGACATCCTCCCAGCCGGAGCCGTCGACAAAGCCGCCGTGTACGAGCACGATGCTGACGGCCGCTGCGGTTGCAAGTCCTGGCATGATGATCTCCTTGGTCGATGATGGATTTCCGGTCGCCTACGCTCTCGCGAACGCGAGCAGGTCCGTGTTGAGCTGGTCCTTGCTCGTGTCGCCCAGGCTGTGCGTCCCGCCCGGATAGATCTTCAGCGTCGGCGTTCTTGACGAGCTTGGCCGAGAGCATCGCCGAGGCGCCGATCGGCACGATCTGATCGTCGTCGCCGTGGATGATCAGCGTCGGCACGTCGAACTTCTTCAGGTCTTCGGTGAAGTCCGTTTCCGAGAACGCCTTGATGCAGTCGTAGGCGTTCTTGTGGCCGGACATCATGCCCTGCAGCCACCACGATTGGATCAGCCCTTGGGAAACCTTGGCGCCGGGCCGGTTGAAGCCGAAGAACGGGCCGCTGGCGACGTTCGAGGAAGAACTGCGAGCGATCGGCCAGATACGCCGCGCGAAAGCCGTCGAAGACCTCGATGGGCAGCCCGCCGGGATTGGCCGCGGTCTTGAGCATGATCGGCGGCACCGCGCCCATCAGCACCGCCTTGGCCACGCGCTTCGTGCCGTGGCGTCCGATGTAGCGCGCGACTTCGCCGCCGCCGGTGGAGTGGCCGATCATCACCGCGTCCTTCAGGTCGAGCTTCTCGAACAGCTCCGCCAGGTCGTCGGCGTAGGTGTCCATGTCGTTGCCGTTCCACGGCTGGCTGGAGCGGCCGTGCCCGCGCCGGTCGTGCGCGATGCAGCGATAGCCGTTCGAGGCGAGGAAGAACATCTGCGCTTCCCAGGCGTCCGCGCGTCAGCGGCCAGCCGTGGCTGAAGACGACGGGCTGTCCCTGTGCCCCAGTCCTTGTAGTAGATCTGCGTGCCGTCCTTGGTCGTGATCGTGCTCATGGT
The DNA here is from genome assembly GCA_963747775.1 of uncultured beta proteobacterium. Classification (GTDB taxonomy): domain Bacteria; phylum Pseudomonadota; class Gammaproteobacteria; order Burkholderiales; family SG8-39; genus JAGVSZ01. The sequence goes on along the minus strand of CAVVGT010000002.1, from coordinate 67,356 downwards.
GTGGTTTCCTCTGTGCTGGTGGGGGGGGTCGACGCGTTTGCCTGCTTGGGCGTTGTCGCCGTTGTCACCGCCGCAAGGCGGGTGGTTGTCACGGCGGCAGTGTCAGGCGCCGTTCATACGGGTCGGTGTCGTCCGGGAGCGGCCAAGTGTCAGCGGACACCGAGCCATTACTGCTGCCACTTACAAGAGTGGCGCCGAGAGCTGCAACACGCGCGCGAGGCTCGTGGCCAGCTCGTGCGCGGACAGCGGCTTTTTCAGCACTTCGTCGGCGCCCGCGTTGTAGGCGCGATGGGTCACCATCCCGCCCAAATAGCCGCTGACGAGCAGGACGGGAATCGAGCGGCTTATGCGGCGTACTTCGCGGATCAGCGCCGACCCGGACATGCTGGGCATACGCTCGTCGGTAATCACTGCATCGAACGCCTCGGGATCGGCGCGGAAGGCGTCCAGCGCAGCGACGCTCGACGTGACCCGTAGCGGCGAATCCACCGCATCGCAGCCACCGCTGAAGCTTCAGGAGGCGTCACCTCCTCCCCGCCCCTCGAGGGCGCCAGGCGTTGATGCCCAATCGGCTTGGCACCACCCTCATCGACGGTGTTCATGAGCTTCGACTGCAATGGCTTTCGATCGACTCACTAGGCGCAGCGCCGCTAGATCTCGCCCAGCGCGCGGTGCACAAACTGGACGCAGGCGGACCCTTCGCCGACCGCCGCCGCCACCCGCTTGACGCTGCCGGCGCGCACGTCGCCCACAGCGAAGATGCCGGGACGGCTCGTCTCCAGGAGATGTGGCGGCCTGGCAAGCGGCCAGTCGGTCGCCGCGAGATCCTCCGCGCGCAAGTCCGCCCCGGTGCGCGCGAAGCCCTTGTCGTCGAGCGCGACCCATCCTTCGAGCCACCGCGTGTTCGGCACGGCGCCCGTCATGAGGAACACGTGCCCGATGTCCCGCTCCTCGGCTTTCTCCGCACCCCCGCTCCGCCACGTCACGCGCTCCAGGTGGCCGTTGCCCTCCAGCGCCGCGATCTCGGTGAACGGCCGCAGCGTGATGTTCGGGCTCTCCTCGATGCGGCGAACCAGGTAACGCGACATGCTCGCCGCCAGGCCCGACGAGCGGACGAGCAGGTGTACGTGGCGGCAGCCGCTCGCGAGGAAGACCGCCGCCTGGCCCGCCGAGTTTCCGCCGCCGACCACGATGACCTCCTCGCCCCGGCAGATCTGCGCCTCAAGGTGGGTCGCCGCGTGGTACACGCCCGCACCGACGAACCGCGCGAGGTGGTCGATCGCGAGTGGTCGGTACTCGGCGCCCGTTGCGACGACGATCGTCCGCGCGCGCACGACGCGGCCGCCCGCGAGCTCGATGCGGTATGGCCTGCGGTGGCATGCCAGGCGCACCACCTTGCTCGCGACCGTGACATCGGCCCCGAACTTCTGCGCCTGGACGAGCGCCCGGCCGGCGAGCGCCGGCCCGGAGATGCCGGTCGGAAAGCCGAGGTAGTTCTCGATCTTCGAGCTGGTTCCCGCCTGCCCGCCGGGCGCGTTGGTCTCGAGCACGAGCACGTCGAGCCCCTCGGAGGCGCCGTAGACCGCCGCGGCGAGGCCCGCCGGCCCAGCGCCGACGACGACGAGATCGCGCACGGCCGCATCGTCGACTTCCGGATTCATGCGCAGGCAATCGGCGAGCTGCTCGTTCGTCGGGTTCTTCAGCACCTGCTCGCCGCGACAGATGACGACCGGAACGTCCTCGACCCCGACGCGGAAGCGCTCCAGCAACGCCGCGACGTCAGGGTCGCGATCGACGTCGACGCTCACATAGGGAAAGCCGTTGCGGCCGAGGAACTGCCGCACGCGCAGCGTGTCGGCCGAGTGGCTCGAGCCGATGAGGACCACGTCGCCCCGCTCGGACAGGATCAGTCCCATGCGGCGCAGGATGAGCGCCCGCATGAAGAGCTCGCTAAGCTCCGCATCGACCTGGACGAGCCGGCGCAGGTCCTCCTGCTCGATGGCGATGACCTCGCCGTCCTCGCGGACGCGGGCGCGCACCGCGCCGCCCGCGCCGCGAAGTGCGCTCATCTCGCCGGCGAAATCGCCCGGGGTGTGGACCGTCACCGGCGTCTCGCCCGCGATGCCCGGCAGTACGATCTCGATCGCGCCGGAGAGGACGACGAGTATGCGGCCGTGCCGGTCGCCGGGCTCGGCGAGCACCTCGCCGGCGCGGATGCGCGTCCGCTTGCCGTAAGCATCGAGGCGCCCGATCTGCGCCGGCGCGAGCTTCGGGAACATCTGCTCCCGTCGGGTTTCGCGCAGATCCGTCATCGCACTCTCAGCGCGGGGCGAGCGCCGCCGTAGCCGCTTCGAACAGGGCCCGGAGACCGAACGACGCGTCCATGATCCGGCCATTGAGAAAGAGGCCGGGTGTGCCGTGAACGTGGCTGCGCCGGCCGCCCTCGATGTGCTCGCGGATACGCGGCAAGTACACGTCCTCGTCCATCTCCGCGGCGAAGCGGTCCATGTCAAGGCCCAGGCGATCGGCGTAACCGTCGAGATGCTTCCGCTTCAGATGCGCCTGGTTGTCGAAGAGGAGGTCGTGCATCGCCCAGAACCTGCCCTGCGCGGCTGCGCACTCCGCGGCCTCGGCCGCGAGCAGCGCGTGCGGATGAGCTTCCTCCAGCGGGAAGTGGCGAAAGACGAGCCGCGCCTGCCCGGGGAAGCGCTGGAGCAGCAGCTTCAACCCGGGCGCGGTCTGCTTGCAGATCGGACACTCGAAGTCGCCGTACTCGACGACCGTCAGCGGGGCGTGGGGCGCGCCCAGCACGTGGTCGGTCGCGACAACGGGAGCTGACAGGTCCGGCGTATCGCTCATGTTCCAAAACGCTCCATTCAGCCCCGGTAGCCTCGGCGACAGCGCCGACCTTCGCATGTCGTGGGCTGGCGGAATTGTGTCAACGGACATGAATCGCCTTCCGCCGACGCGTAAGCGGATCTCGCAGTGCGCCGACGGCGTGCCGGCGGATCGGATCAAGACGGAGCGCTACGGCGGCTCGTCGCTCAAAGACCGCGCTTGACCGCGTACACGCCGGGGACGAGCGCGCCGGCGCGGCACAGCCGGTTGAGCAGCGCGTACAGCGAGACGAAGGACGGAATGCCCGCGAGCCACGCGTCGAGCGGGCGGTCGAGGTACGGATCGGGGCCGCCGTGCACGAACGCAATCGCGGGCAGGCCCCGGCGGTCGAGCCCCAGATCCGCCTCCGCCGAGAAACGCTCCTTGGCGGGGAAGCTCGCGCGCACCAGGCGCTCCAGCTCTCGGGTGTCGATCACGCGCATCGGGAGCCTCCTGCAGTCGGTTCGTACGCCTGCATCCTGGCGCACGCGGGTGTCCCCGCGATGTCCCGTCGACCGCCGTCTCTGTCAACTGACAGCAGCGCGGCTCGAGCTGTCCTGGTCGCCCGCGGAGCCCGGTTACGGCGCCGTCTCCACGGGATGGCCCGCGACGATCCACGCGTCGAGGCCGCCCAGGAGCGGGCGCGCCCGCGTATAGCCGCGGGCAAGGAGGAATTGCGCCGCTTTCGCGGCCGATGCCTCGTTCGGGCACGCGCAGTACAGGATGATGTGCCGGTCGCGGGGCTGCGCATCGATCCCGGCCTCGATCGCGTCCAGGGCAACCCCGATCGCGCCGGGAATCTGCCGCCGGTCGATGCTCCGGGTGCTGCCCCCGCGCACGTCGACGACCAGCGGCGCTTCGCCGGCCGCCATCAGCCCCTGCAGTTCGTCGACGGAGATGCGGGGGACGTCCCGCGTCCGGGCCATGCGGCGACGCCACCACCGCCACCCGACGTAGAGCGCGAAGGCCGCCGCCAGACCGGCGAGGGTGTACCAGCCGAATTCCTCCAGCAACCGCAGCATCGACTCGATCTGCGCGTGCAGCAGCATCCCGGCGCCGAGAAGGACGAGGCCGTACATCGCCGCCCCTGCAGCGGTGAGGACCAGGAACTTGGCCCAGCTCATGCCGAGCGCGCCCGCGAGCGGCGGCGCGACGAGCGAGACGCCAGGAAGGAACCGGCCCACGACGAGCGAGGACCAGCCCCAGCGCCCGAACGCGCTTTCGGTACGCGCGACGCAGATGTCGGCCGTAAGCGAAAAGCGGCACAGCAACTTCAACACGCCCGCCCCGTACCGGCGTCCCGCGGCAAACCACGCGGCGTTGCCAATCAGCGTGGCGGCGACGATCGCGCTAAGAGACAACAGCGGATCGATCCCACCCTTCGCCGCCTGCGCCCCGATCACGAGCGCCGTCGGCATCAACGGCACCGGCACGCCCAGCTCGTGGAGCAGCGTGTTCGCGGCAAGGAGCCAGAAGGCGTTGCGGTCGTCCAATGCGGCGAGGTCAATCATGGCCGTGCCCCCGCTTCAGGGGTACCTCAAAGGCGCGAAGTCGAGCAGCAACCCGAGCACGATGAATCCGACCGCGAGCACGACGCCCGGCGATCGCCCGGCCAGGGGTGGCCGCAAGCGCACCGATCGAGCGGTTCACGCCGGCCGACGCGGGACGACGAGATTGCCGACCGTGATCTGGACCGCCTCGTCGCGCTGGTTCAACGTCGTCGTGCGAACCTTGATCACGCCCTGCCCGGGTCGCGATTTCGACGGGCGCGCCTCGAGCACCTCGCTCTCCACGCGCAGCTCGTCGCCGGGCCGCACCGGTCGCGGCCACCGGAACTCGTCGAAGCCCGCGCCGACGATGCCGCCCGCGGGCCTGAGATCGCTCTCCACGAGCAGCCGCATCGTGACGGCCGCGGTGTGCCAGCCGCTCGCCGCGAGGCCGCCGAAGATCGAGTCCCGAGCGGCCTGCTCGTCGAGGTGAAACGGCTGCGGATCGAACTCGGTGGCGAAGGCCGTGATTCGCTCCTTCTCGATCCGTACCCGGCCGGCGCCGCCGAATCGCTGGCCGGCTGCGAAGTCCTCCAGATACCGTTCGGTCATTTCCACGCTCCGTTTCGCGGCGTACGCGGCGTCCCTCGGACGAACCGGCCCTCGAAGCGCGTCAGTGGACGCCGACCTGTGCGCGGTGCAGCACGCGCGCGAGGCTCGTGGCGAGCTCACGCCCCGAAACCGGCTTCTTCAGCACTTCGTCGGCGCCGACCTCGCGGGCGCGGCTCGACGCGACTCCCCCGATGAAGCCGCTCATGAGCATTGTGGGAATCCCGGCGCGGATGCCGCGTACCTCGCGGATGAGCGCCGAGCCCGCCATGCCGGGCATGCGCTCGTCGGTGATCACGGCATCGAATCCGAGCGGGTCGGCGCGAAACGCCTCCAGTGCATCGGTACTCGAGGTGAAGCCCACCGGCCGGTAGCCAAGCCCCTCGAGCGTCTCGGTGGCGATGCGCACCAGCGGCTCCTCGTCGTCCACGACCAGCACGCGCTCGCGATTGCCGCGTGGCACATCCGGCGTCTCGCTCTCGGTGACTTCGGTAGCGTCCCCGGCACGCGGCAGGTACACCGTGAAGACGCTGCCGGCGCCGGGCTTGCTCGAGACGTCGATCGCACCTCCCAGCTCCATGACGATGCCGTGCACGAGCGAGAGCCCGAGTCCCGTCCCGACGCCGACCTCCTTGGTGGTGAAGAACGGGTCGAAGATCCGCTCCAGGACATCGGGCGATATGCCGATGCCGGAATCGGCGACTTCCAGCACCACGTAGTCGCCGGCCTCGAGCGTGCCGGTGGCGTCGACGCGCCGCACATCGACCCGCACGGGCTCGAGCAGCACGCGCAGGGTGCCGCCCGAAGGCATCGCCTGAACGGCGTTCGTCGCCAGGTTCATCAGCACTTGATGCACCTGTGTCGGGTCACCCAGCACCGCTGCACGGCCCGCGCGCAATCGCGGTGCAATGGTCACGTTCGCGGGCAGCTTGGCCGCAAGCTGGTCGAGCGCCTCACGGGCCACCCGCTCCACGTGCACCGCGACCCGTTCGTCCACGCTGCTGCGGCTGAACGCGAGAATCCGCTCCACCAGCGCGCGGCCGCGCTCGCCCGCGGTCATGATGCTGTCGAGGTCGCGCCGCAGCCGGCTGCCCTTGGCCGCATCCCGCAGCGCCATCTCCCCGTAGCCGAGGATCGCGCCGAGAATGTTGTTGAAGTCGTGCGCGATGCCCCCGGCGAGGGTGCCCATCGCCTCGAGCCGCTGCGCCTGGCGGAGTTGCCGCTCCAGCCGGCGCAACTCCTCCTCGGCCTGATGCCGCTCGGTCACGTCGAGCATGAACCCGACCATGCGCGTGGGCTTCCTCTCGGCGTCGAAAAACATGCGACCCTTCGCTTGCAGCCAGTGCACGGTGCCGTCCGAATGGATGACGCGGTATTCGGCGGCCACGTCGCCCGTCTCGTTGGCGCGCCTGATCGCGACCTTCACCGCCGGCCAGTCCTCCGGGAAGACGAGCTTCTTCCAGGTCTCGTACGTGCCGTCGTAGGTGCCCGGTGCGAGGCCGTACATCGCCTCGAGATCCGGCGACCAGCGGTTCTGTCCCTCGCCTGAGCCGATGCGCCATTCGAACGCCACCGCGCGGGCGGCCTTCTGCGCGAGGTCGAGCATCTCCTGGCGGGAACGCAGTTCCTCTTCCGCGCGCTTGCGCTCGGTGATGTCGGTCAGGACGCCGGTGACGCGCAACGGCGCGCCGTGCGGGTCGCGCAGAATCTTCCAGCGCGCGCGCAGCCACCGGACCTGTCCTGGCGGAAGAACGATGCGATACTCGAAATCGGCGCGATCCGACGCCCCCGTGAGTCCGGCATGCACCGCGGACGCGATGTGCTCCCGGTCGTCCGGGTGATAGGGCGCATTGGCGATGAGGTCCGCTCGCTTCTTGAAGTGCGCATCTTCCGGTAAACCGAAAAGCCGGTTCACCGTTCGGGACACGAAGATGTCGTCGGTCACAACGTCCCACTCCCAGTGGCCCTCCACCGTCGCTTCCATGGCGCGCGCGTAGCGCGCCTCGGAGAGCCGCAGCGCCTCCTCGATGCGCTTGCGCTCGGTGATGTTGCGCCCGACGCCCTGGTAGCCCTTGAAGCGGCCTTGCTCGTCGAAAATCGGCGCGCCGCTGACGCTGATGTAGCGGGCGGTTCCGTCCTCGCCCACGCGGCAGCATTCGAAATCTCGAAACGGCTGCCGCGCTTCGAGCACGGCCTGGTGCTCGGGCCAGGAACAGGACAGCGGCTCCATGTTGGCAAGTTCCCACCGGGTCTTGCCGATCGAGGATTCAGCCGAGTAGCCGGATAGGTCATCAACCTCGCTCGACAGGTACGTGAAACGCCGGTTCTCGTCCTGCTTCCAGTACCAGTCGGAGGAAAGCTCGGTCAGGCTGCGGAAGCGGGCTTCGCTCTCGCGCAGCGCTTCCTCGGCGCGCTTCTGCCGGTCGACATCGCTGACCGACCCGGCCATCCGGGTGGCCCGGCCGCTCTCGTCGCGCACGCACAGGCCGCGGATGCGTACCCAGCGATAGGTTCCGTCGGGATGGCGGACGCGCCACTCGCCCTCGTAGCGAGGCTCGCGGCCCACGAGATAGTCCTCGACGGCGATGCGCTGCGGTTCCGCGTCCTGGGGGTAGAGCTTTACCATCTCGCGCCACTCGGTGCGTGGTCGGATGGTCGGCCCGGGCTCGAGTCCGTACAGCCGCTGCGCGCGCTCGGAGAGGAACATCGCGCCGGTCGTCAGGTCCCAATCCCAGATGCCGTCGTTCGAGCCCGCCACGGCGAGCACGAACCGGTCCTCCGATTCGCGCAGCGCATTCTCGGCGAGTTTGCGATCGGTGACGTCGCGCCCGACGCCGCGATAGCCGAGGAATCGCCCTTGGGCGTCGAAGCGGGGTTCGCCGCTGTGCTCATAGAACCGCTCCTCGCCGTTCTCGATGCGGGAAAAACCGAAATCGACGAATCGCTGGCGCGCCGCGATCACCGCCCGGTGCGCAGTCCACGCCGCCTCGTCAGGCGAGACGTGCGGGATCTCCCAGCGGGTCTTGCCGAGCTTCGACCACGCGACGTTGCGGACCCCGGGGTAAGCCTTGCCGGTCTCGACCGAGGTGAATCGGTCCGCGACGTCCGTCTCCCAGAAGAAATCGGTCGAGAGCTTGGTCAGGCTGCGGAAGCGCGCTTCGGACTCGGCAAGCGCCTCCTCGCCGCGCCGGCGGTCGGTGATGTCGGTCAGTGAGCCGCTGAACCGCGCCAATGCGCCGCGCTCGTCCCTAAATGCCTTTGCGCGCGATCGCACCCAGCGGATCTCGCCCGGGCGAGGCACGATGCGGTACTCCAGCTCGTAGCGCTCCGACTCGCCCGCGACAAGTCCCCGAACGGTGTCCAGCACGCGCTGGCGATCGTCCGGATGGAACGGCGCCCGCGCGACGAACTCCGCGTGGTCGGCGAACCGCGTGTCGGCGGCCCAGCCGAAGATCTGGTTCATGCGCACCGACACGAATATTTCGCCGGTGGCACTGTTCATTTCCCAGTGGCCCTCGTCCGAGGCCTCCATCGCGCGGGCGTAGCGTTCCTCGGAGAGCTGAAGCGACTCGTTCGCACGCGCCAGTTGTGCCGTTCGCTGCGCGACCACGCCCTCCAGCTCGTCGTAGGCCTTATGGAGCGCCTGCTCCGCCTGGCGGCGAACGGTGACCTCGCCCTCCAGCTGCACGTTCTGGCTGGCGAGCTGCGCGAGCATGCCGTTGACGGTCCGCGCGAGCGCGTCGAGCTCTGGCGAACTGCCACGCGTCGCCAGGCGGCGTGAAAGATCGCCCTCGACGATTGCGGACGCGGTACGGCTGATCTCCCGCACTTCGGAAAGCAACCCGCGGCGGATCAGCCAGCCGGCTGCGGCACTCAGCAGCAGAACGATGGCAACCGCGCCGGCAATCCCGAACCAGAAGCGCTCGATGAACGCGTGGAAGAGGACACTCTCGCGCGCCAGCAGGAGGCGGTATCCGCCCGGCAGCACCACGTGCGAGCCGACCACCCGCATCGTCGCTCCGCCGCCGACGTCGATCACGAGACCGTAGGTCCCCGGCGCCTCGGGGACCTGTGCCGGCCAGGCGGGCAGGTTGCCGGCAAGGCGGCGGTTTGACGGGTCGGCGAGGATCATGATCTCGTCGCCAGGCAAGCTCGTCGCCTGTGACGCGATCGCCGCGGCAAGTCCCGGCGCACCCTCCCGGTCGAAGGCGTCGATCAGCCTCTGCTGGTCCTCTCCCTGAACGTATGCCTTGAGCGTCGAGAGATTCGTGCGCCAGGCATACCAGAGCGGAACCGCGAACAGGGCGAGCGCCAGCACGCTGAGCGCGATGTAGCCAAGCGCCAGTCTGGAAGGGGAAAAGCGGAGAGGGCTAATCATGTTTGAATCGCAGCGAACATCCCCACGAATAGCACGCAGCACGGTCGCGTTGCCCGGCCAGCGCAGGCCGCGCGCGTCACGAGCCCTCGAGCGCCTCGCCGACGGCGGCGAGCAGCTCGCCGCGCGCAAATGGCTTCGGCAGCACCTTGCACACGCCCAGCTGCCGCGCCGCAACCTTCGACGCACCGAGGCCGCGCCGGAACCGCGCCGAGATCACGAGGATTGGTGCCGGATACGTCGCCTGCAGCGACCGGATCAGCGCGCCGGCGCCGCGCGGGCTCGAAACGTTGGCGATGACGAGGCGCGGCGCGTCCCCCCGCGCAGTTGCAGCGGATGACCCCGCGACCACGGCGTACCCTGCCTCTCTGAGCCAGCCCTCGAGCAGCTCGCGTATGAGATCGTCATTCTCGACGATAAGAATATAGCCGTCTCGCTTCACCGCTTGCCCCTCATCGACGCATGGATTTCAATTAGGGATTCGGGCCGCCACCGCAGTGCGACGATCGCACGTCGAAATGTGTCAAGTGACACGCGCGGACGCCCTCGGCTACATTTCCGGGAGGCGTGGGGCCCTTACTGTGGCAGCGCCATGCCCGACGGAGCCACCGGACTGATGGAAGTAGGCCAATCGACGATGACTGCGCACGTCCTCGCCGTCGACGACGATCCGTCGGTGCGCCAGATGATCGCCGACTACCTGGGTGACAACGAAGTGCGCGTGACCACCCTGTCGAGCGGGCAGGAGATCGCCGGGGTCATGGCCCGGGAGACAATCGACCTCCTAGTGCTCGACCTGCGCCTGCCGGGCGAGGACGGGATGCAGATCGCCCGCAAGCTGCGAGAGGATTCGGACCTGCCCATCATCATGCTCACCGGCCGCAAGGACGAGGCCGACCGGGTGATGGGCCTAGAGCTCGGCGCGGACGACTACCTCACGAAGCCCTTCTCGCCGCGCGAGCTGCTCGCTCGCATTCGCGCCCTGCTCCGGCGCTCCCGCGCCCACGAGACCGTTGCCGACGGTCTGGCGCGGATCCGCGCGTACCGCTTCGCGGGGTGGGAGCTCAACGTGCGGTTGCGTCGCCTGACCACACCTGGCGGCGAGACCGTGGCCTTGACCAACAGCGAGTTCAATCTGCTGGCGGCGTTCCTCGCCGCTCCGCAGCGGGTGCTCTCGCGCGACCAGCTGCTCGATCTGTCGCGCCTGCACAATGACGAGGTCTACGACCGGTCGATCGACGTGCAGGTGGGGCGGTTGCGCAAGAAGCTCGAGCCGGACGCGGCGCGCCCGCGGTTCATCCGCACGGAGCGGGGCGCGGGGTACGTGTTCACCGCGGCGGTCGAGATCGTGCGCTGAGTCGCGCGGCGCGCAGCCTCCCCTGCCTGCTCTCTCATCGCCGGGCTCAGCGCGCGATCGCCGTGCGCACGCCGCGGACACGAGGCGCGAGCCTCTTGCGGCCACTTCGATCAGACCCGGCCGAAGCGGGCCCTGGCCGCGGCACCGGTTGAGGCCCGGCCCGCGGCCAGTCGTATTACGGGTTGTATTGGGAGAATCCGGCGGCGTCGAGTCGCGCTTTCTCGGCCTCGTTCGCCGTGGCGAACCCGGCGCCTGCAGCACGCGACTCGCTGCCCGCATCGCTCATGGTCTCGCGCGGGCCGACTGCGAAGGGCCCGGACTCGAGCTTGCCAAGTGTGTTGCGCTCGCCGTCGCGGTTGAGCTGCTGCTTCCAGTAGGAGTTGTCGAACGCCCAGTCGCCGTGCGCGAGGACAGGCGAACCGGTACCGGCGAGCAGCGCGGCCGAAGCGAGGGTTACAACGAGTTTCCTGGACATGGTCATCTTCCTTTAGGAGGTTGGGTGGGCGCATCGTTCGATTACGACGCACCGTCATCGTCACGCTCCCGCGCCTCCGCGCCATGTCCAGTTGAGGGTTTTGCGTTGCATCAGTAACCGCCGGGATGCGGTTGTCGGGATGCGGTGCCGGAGCGTTGCGGATGCGACGGGTCTGCTTCCTGCCGGCATGGCCGGTAGTCGCGCCACCGCGACGGTTACCGTCGCCCGCGCGACGAATGAAATTCGACCCGGTCTCGCGGACATCGCGGCGTCTCCCGCGCCAGCGAGCCTCGCGCGCATCACCACTGTGTTCGACCGGAGCTCCGCGATGCGCAATGCGAACCGACCGATGCGATACATGCCGACGATCCTGGCGTTCGGGGTCGCCGGATGGGGGCTGCAAGCCCACACTACCGAACGCTTGCAGGACGTCCTCGAGTGGGAATTCTCGAATGCGGGGGCTGCGAGCACGCCTGCGCTTCTGCGGCGCGGGAGCCAGGCCCGCACCGAGCCCGATCCGGAATGCGATCCGAGCCTGCGCATCTGGTGGCGCTTCTGCAATGAGTGCGTGTCGACCAGGCCGATGGCCGAATGCTCGGACGCGGCGAGCCGATGAGTGCCGGCCTCTAGCGCAGCCGCCTCGACGCTCCGGATCCGGGATGTGCGTACGCTCGGCTCATGGAGCGGGCGGGAGGGAGGGATCGTAGCGAGCGCGGGAGCCGCCTCCCGCGCGGCTCAATTGCCCTCGCTCCCGCCCCCGGCCAGGTGGTCTTGCGCCGCGCGCGCCAATGCCGCGTCGAACGTCGCCAGCGGCGCTTCCAGCCGCTCGGCGAGCCAGAGGTAGGCGGCATCGTAGGCGGTCAGCTTGTAGCGCTGCGCCAGCGCCAACACGGCAGGAGGATCTATCGCGTGCCGCTCGATCGCGAGCGCCGCGAACGCGTCGAGCGAGGCGGTCACCGCATCAACGGTCAGGCCCGCGCGGCGCAGCTTCTTCAGCGCCACGTTGGTCATTTCGTAGTCGACGAGGTGTGGTGCAGCAAGCGCGCGCCCTTGCAGCAGCGCCACTGCCTGGGCCTGGTCCTCCTCGCCGAAGGCGGCAGCCGCGAGCACGGTTGCATCGGCGACGATGCGCGGCCGGCGCAAATAAGCCGACGGCGGCTCGGCAAGGTGGAGCGTGGCGGGCGAGCGTTGCCGCGGCCGCGCGCGATCGGCCGCCATCGGTCAGCGGCTGTCACGCATCGCGCGGATCCATGCGACCGAGCTTGGAGTTCCGCGCGGAAAGAGCTTCCGCGCGCGCGCGGCCATCTCTTCGATGGAGAGGTTTCGCGGCGCCGCCGGGGCGAGCGGTGCAGGGGGGGCCCGCTGGTCGACCGCTGCCTCGAGAATGCTCAACAGCTCGCGCTGCAGCGAGCGTCGATTGCGTTCCGCTCGCGCGCGCAGCCGGTCGGCCAGTGCGTCGGGCACGTTCTTAACGGAAAGATTGACCGGCATCTATGATGGCTCCAAAACGGCTCCACTGGAGCCATTCTGGAGCGCGACCGTCCCAACGTCAAGCCGCCTCCCGCTCAGTAGAACGCGCCGCGCGCCGTCACGGGCCACACCGCCTCGACCCGATCGCCGCGGCAGCAGACGAGCCAGTCGTAGAGGTTGACGGTCGGGTCGCAGTGGCCGGGAACGAGCCGGAGCTTCCCGCCCAGGCGCGGGGCGCGGGCGCCCGCCGCCACCTTCAGCACACCGTGTTCATCTGACGGCCGCACGTACTCCACGCCCGGAAACCCGACGACCTGCGGCATGCCGGAGTCAAAGCTGTGGGCCTTGAGCCCGGCATCGAGCACGATGCGCTCAGGCGTCGGCGCGCTCATGGCGGTCGACCAGATGAACAGGCTCTGCTCGAAGCGCGGGAACCCGTCCCAGCCATTGCGGTTGTAATCGGCGTCCATGAAAACGTACGAGCCCGGCTGCAGCTCGTCGTAGACGCCGCTCGCCCCTTCGTAGATGAACGTGCCGGTCCCGGCACCGGTGACGATGTCGCACGCGAGGCCTTCGTCCTCGATCAGCCGGCGCGAGCGCCCCGCGTTCTCCACCGCCTGCGCGATCGCGGCCCGCCGCTCCTCGATGGTGCGCAAGTGCTGCGCGGCGCCTTGATAGGCCTGGAGGCCCGCGAGGCGCAGGTTGCTCGAGCCGCTCACGACCTGCGCGAGCCGCAGCGCCGGCGCGCCGGGCTCAACGCCGCAGCGGTTTGCGCCGACGTTCACCTCGATGTAGACGTCGAGGCGAGAGCCGGCCGCGCGCGCCGCCGCGTCGAGATCGGCGATGACCGCGGCGTCGTCGACGCACACGCCGATCCGCGCGGACTTGCCGAGCTCAGCGAGGCGCGCGAGCTTGCCGCGGCCGACGACCTCGTTCGCGATCAGCACGTCCTGCACGCCGCCGGCGACGAGCGCCTCCGCCTCGGATGTCTTCTGCACGCACACACCGACCGCGCCGGCGGCGATCTGGCGCCGCGCGATCTCGGCGCACTTGTGCGACTTGGCGTGCGGCCGCAGACGCACCCCGAGAAGGCGCACCGCGTCCGCCATGGTCTGCAGGTTGCGCTCGAAGCGGTCGAGATCGAGCAGGAGCGCGGGCGTGTCGACGTCCGCAAGCGGTTGGCCGGGAAGGGCGGGCGCGGGCAGGGACATGGATGACCTTAGAATGAACGGGAACGCACGTGGGAGATGCCGCAGATGTTCCGACCAGACCTACTGAAAGGCAAGCGCATCCTCGTCACCGGCGGTGGCACCGGCCTCGGGCGCGAGTTTGCGGAGCAGTACCTCGGCCTCGGCGCGGCCGTCCACATCTGCGGGCGGCGGAAGGCCGTGCTCGACGAGGCCGCGTCCGCACTGATGGCGCAGCACGGCGGCACGGTGCGGACGCACGCGGTGGACATCCGCGACGCGGCCGCAGTCGACGCGATGGCGCAGGCGATCTGGGACGACGGCGGTCCGCTCGACGCGCTCGTCAACAATGCCGCCGGCAACTTCATCAGCCGCACCGAGGATCTTTCGCCGCGCGGATTCGACGCGATCGCCAACATCGTGCTGCACGGGACGTTCTACGTGACGCAGGCGGTCGGGAAGCGCTGGATCGCGGGCGGGCATCGCGGCAGCGTCGTCTCGGTCCTGGTCACCTGGATCTGGACCGGCTCGCCGTACGTCGTGCCCTCCGCCATGTCCAAGGCCGGCCTCCACGTGATGACCCAGTCGCTGGCCGTCGAATGGGCCAGGCACGGGATTCGATTGAACGCGATCGCGCCCGGTCCGTTCCCGACCGAGGGCATGGGGGCGCGCCTCAACCCGGGCCAGACCGTCGAGGCGCGCGGCGCGGCGAAGAATCCGATGGGCCGCATCGGCCGTATGCAGGAGATCCGCAACCTGGCGACGTTCCTCGTGGCGGACGGCTGCGACTGGCTGACCGGGCAGACGATTGCGCTCGACGGCGCGGCCCATCTGGCGGGCTCGGGCGGGTTCTTCGACCTGCGCGAGTGGTCGGATGCCGACTGGCAGCGCGCCCGAGACATGATCAAGGCGCGCAACGAGCAGGACCGCGCGCAGCGATGAGCGTCCGCCTCACCGGGGCGGCACTCGCCGCGCTCGTCGCGACCGCGGCCGCAGCCGCGGATCTGCCGGTGCGCGGCATCTACGCCGAGGGCAAGAGCGGTCTCGCGTGGATCGTGCCGTGCGGCTCGGGGAAGCGCCTCGAGCTGATGGACTCGGACGCGGCGCGCGAGCTGCGCCAGCACTTCGCCACCCTCGCGGCGGGCCACGTGCGCAGCATGGTCGTCGAGGTCGCGGGCCGGCGCGAAGGCGACGCGTTCCGAGTGGACGCCGTGTCGCGCGTCCAGACCGGTGGCCTCGGCTGCTCCGAGGATCTGCGTCGCGTCGTCGCGAAGGCCGGCGGACACGATCCGTCGTGGTCGATGGTGTTCGACGACACGCGGCTTGCGTTCCAGCGCGTCGGCGACCGCGCGCCGACGTCGTTCCCGCCGCTCGGCCTGCAGAAGCGCGGCGACGGCTTCGAGTTCAAGAGCGAGACGGAAGCCGCGCGCATCCACGTCGTTCTGATCAAGGCGCGGTGCGAGGATCCGCTCGCGAACGCCGTTCTCTCCTATCGGGCGGAGGTCACCTTCGCCTGGCGCGCCGACGCGCAGCCGGGTGCCTATCGCGGCTGCGCCTACCTCGGCGACGCCGCGCGCTGAGCATTCCTTAACGCCGCCGCGGGCGCCCCGCCTGCGCGTGACCGATTCGACAAATCGTCCGCCGGGCGTGCAACCAGGCCGCGATCACGGCCGTATCTGGCTGCAGATGGACGCGCGCTGCAATCGCGGTCCGTCAAAACCCGACCGAAAACTCATTGAACGTAAAGGAGACTGAAAATGCTCAAGCGCACTCTCGTCATCGCCGCCGCCGTCATCGCCGCGCAATCGGGCGTTGCCCTCGCGGACAACAACTGGACGTTCGACGACGCTTACTGGAAGAACCCGGCCCTCAGCGGCATCGCGACGTCGATGCAGGCGAGCGGCAACGCGGTGAACATGCAGTTCGACAAGTACAAGCAGGTCGACGGCTACAACTACTAGGCACGACCCCGCGGCGCAACGCGCCTCGGGTCGCCGGAAAGCTGCGTGCAGCCGTCCGGCGTTCGCCATTGGCTGGTGTGAATTTCTCACTCCGCGCGTCCGGATTGGTTCGCAGAGCCGGCCTGGCCCGCGCGCCTATTCTGTTCCTGCGCGCGATCGACGGGATTCGCCGCTCCGCGCACGCAGCCAAACTCAACCGGAGGCCGCGCCCGAAACTGCGCGGCGATGAAGGAGATCGGGGATGAACGTCCTCGAAGCACGCGAGCTTGAGCGCCTGGTGCAGGAAACATTCCCTGCGAAGCGCCTTTTTTCGGCCGCATCCGACCTCGGTCTGAAGTCGGGCCGCTCGGTCGTGGCCTTCGTCCACGGCGGCCCCGACCCGTTCCTCGACCGCGGATTCGACGCGTGGCTCGGGGGCGCGTCGAAGTTCATCGCCGTCTACCAGCTCCTCAACCGGCTTTGTCGCGCCGGCGCGCTCGCGCCCGGCGATTACGCAATCACGACACGCCACTAGCGCGGCGCCACTCGACCGACAGCGAATGGCCTCGCGGAGGGGAATCGGGCTCCGCCGCTAGGCACGCCGGGGGCGCGTGGCGCTCAGACGCCCGCGGCGAGAAACAGGCGCCACTCGCCGGGAACGCCCTTGAGCGTGTGCACGCCGCGGTCCTCGAACCGGATTCCCGAGCCGGAGACGAGATCCTTGACCGTTCTCGAGACGAGCACTTCGCCGGCGGCGGCCTGCGTCGCCACCCGCGCCCCGATGTGCACGGCGATTCCCCCCGGCTTCTCGCCCGCCGTTTCGACCTCGCCGGTGTGCAGGCCCGCGCGAACGCGGAGCCCGAGAGGCTCCGCACCGTGGGTGATTGCGTGTGCGCAGCACACGGCACGCGCCGGTCCGTCGAACATCGCCAGGAATCCATCCCCGGCCGTGTCGATCTCAAGGCCGCGAAAACGGCCAAGCTCCCGGCGTATGAGCGCGTAGTAGCGCTCAAGCAGGTCCCGCCAGTTCCGGTCGCCCAGCGCCGCGGCCCGCTCGGTGGATCCGACGATGTCCGCGAACAGGATTGTCGACAGCACGCGGTCGGGCTCGGGGCCGCGGCGGACGCCGGTCAGGAATTCCTCGACCTCGTCGAGGATCGCGTCGGCGTCGCCGATCCACGGAACGTGATCCACGCCCGGGACCTCCACAAACTTCGCATCCCGGATGCGCTGGGCCATGTCGCGGCCATTCTCGACGCTGATCCATCGCTCGTCGGACCGGTGCACGATCAATGTCGGGACCCGGAGGATCGGCAGCACGTGCCGGACGTCGATCTCGCGGTTCATGCGCATCACGGCGAGCGCGGCGCCGGGGCTGGCCGCCGCGCGCAAGTACGCCGCCCAGCTTTCCGTCAGGGCCCGGTCGTGCGCGATGCTGGGCGCCCAGAGCGTCGTGTCGATTCCCTTGGGGGTGCCCCAATGCCGTTCGATGTTGGCGAATACAGCGGACCACTCCTCGTCGCGCCATCCGAAGGGGTGATCCGGCCCCCACGACCGCCTGGCGTAGGAGCCGTACATGGCGAACGCCGTGGTCCGCTCCGGATACGTCGCGGCGAAGAGCACCGACATCGGGCCCCCTTCGGAGATGCCGAACAGCGCGGCCCGCTCCGATCCCGCCGCGTCCATGACGGCGCGCACGTCGTCCATCCGCTGTTCGAGCGTGAAGATCTGGGAGGTCCGGTCCGAGAGGCCGGTGCCGCGCTTGTCGAAGAGGATGAGCCGGGAGAACGAGGCGAGGCGGCGAAAGAATCGCGTGCGCGCCGGCGACTCCCACGCGGCCTCCACGTTCGACACGAACCCCGGCACGAAAACGAGATCGAGCGGGCCTTCGCCGACGACCTGGTAGGCGATGTGAACGTCGCCGCTTCGGGCGTATCGGGTTTCAGGCTTCATAGGCCAGCCTGGTGTCGAGGCGCGGACCTCGGCCTGTATGGAGGCTGATCCATCTTAGATCAGCGTTCGTGTGAACTCCATCCCGGCGCGGAAGGCGGCGCACCCTCGTCGCGGGTCCGGACCTTCCAGCGGCGAGAGGCCACCGCGGATTCGCGCACACGGCTCCGCCGTCCCGGGGGGCGGCCTAATCCATTTGGCCGACGAATGTGCAGGGTTCACAAGATCGGACCGTCGCCGTTCACGGATTCTCCCCGCGGAAAGCGCGACGATGTGCTCCATCAGCGCTTCGCTGGAAACGGTTCCGGACTGAAGGACCGCTGATCCACCCACCAGGAGAGAAGGAGTACGACCATGAAGAAAGTTGCCGTTCTGCTGTCCGCCATCGGGTTTGCCATCGCCGCGCCGCTCGCCACCGCCAGCGAAGACGGTCTCGAACTCATGCCCAGCCGGATCGAGGGCGTCGAGATCACCCACTTCGTGCGCGATGCGGGTACCCCGGCGCTCAACGACGCCGACGCGTTCTACGCGCGCGGCACCGGCGGCGTCTCGCCCCAGTAACGTACGACCGCACGACGAAGAAGCCCGGCTGCGGCCGGGCTTTTTCTTTGGTGCGCGGGAAGGCGCGACCACCCCGCTACCAGGCGCGGGGCGGCCGGCGCTGAATGACGATCTTCCCGCCCTCGTTGGCGATGTAGCCCCCGGTGGTCAGGTCCTTGAGGATGCGGCTCACCATCTCGCGGGACGCGCTCACGCGATCGGCAATGTCCTGTTGCGTGAGCCGCTCGTCGATGGCCAGCCTACCGCCGGACTCCTTCGCCCGCTCGAGGAGGAATTTGGCCACCCGTCCGTACACGTCGAGCAGCGCGAGGTCCTTGAGGCTTTCGGTCGCGTGACGCGTGCGGGCGATCAGGCCCCGGATGAGCTGCAGGGCCGCCTCGGGGTGGCTGGCGAGAAAGCCCCGGAGCACGTCGTTCGCGATCACCGCCATCTTGGACGGCTCCAGGGTCGCCACCGACGCCGAGCGCGGACCCTCGTCGAGGGCGAGCTCACCGAAATATTCGCCGGGGCCCTCGACATTGATGACGAGGTCTTTCCCGTGCTCGTCGCTGACGAACACCTTCACGCGACCGGAGAGAATCACGTAGAGCGAATCGCTGCGTTCCCCCTCCGTCACCACGATGGTGTTCTTCGGGAACGTGCGCACGATCGCCGCGTCGGCAAGCGCGGCGATCTCCTGCGGCGAGAGCCCGGAGAAGAGCGAAACCGCCTTCAGCGACTCGGTGATGGAAAGCATGCGCAGCGTGGCCCGGATGGGCGCCCATCATAGCCCAGCGTTCGTGCCATCGGAGACGGGCAAACTCGCGCTCGAAGGCGTCCAGCGCCCGGTCACGACCAACGACATCCTGCGGCTTCGAGATTCCGGCTGAATCGCCCGGGACCGGACGTCCACGGCACCGGGCGAACGTAAAGAAGTCACATCCGGTCGGTGCTCCGGTTCACAGACCGCGCGGCAGCGCGAGCGTAATGTGCCGCCATGAGCCTCACCCGAATCCCCGCAGCGCTTGTCGCGACGTTGCTTTTCGCCACGTCGCCGGGACTCGGCGGCACCTGGGCGACCGAGCCCTGGGGCCGGAGCTTCCCGCGTGCGTGCACGCCCGAAGTGCAGAAGTGCCTCGAGAAGCTCGAGGCGCGCCTGCAGCTCCATGGCCGCGCGCGCGACGGGATCGGAATCGAGTGGGCGCTGGTCGAGCTGCACGAGACGGAACCGGAGTGCGCGCTGCTGCTGCGGGGCGCCGGGTTGCACGGTTTCTAGAAAGATCGTGCGCGGGGGGCGGCGAGGCACGGGTAGCGCACGTTGCGCCGCAAAAGCATCGGCGTTAGCCTTGCCATTTCGAACCCCGTTCGGTTCGATCCCATCTCCACCCCGGAGAGGACGGCCTGCACCATGGACGCCCCCATCCCGCTCGGCGCAAGGCGCGTGATCGACGGCCAGCCGCGCGTCTACTACTACGGATACTGGGTCAAGACCTACCCGGTCCCCGCCGACACGCTGGAAGCCAAGAAAGACCTGATCGCCGCGCTCACGCGCCGGCTGTTCAACCACACCGAGCACGGCTTGAACGTGCCCGGCACGCGCCTCGACGCGGCGCGTCGCGCCTATGAGCAGGAAACCGATCCCGCGCGGCGCCGGATCAAGGGCGCCATGCTGGCCGGCGCACTGTTCAACCGGGCCACGGGCGTGTTCACCCAGCTGGTGGAAATCCAGAAGCTCGGCATCGAGATCCAGTCCGACAACCCGCTCATGCGGGCGTGCGGCGAACACCTGAAGGAAGCGCTGGAGCTCGGCAAGCTGGTGCGGCACCGGAGCGGCGAAGAAGGCATCGACGAGCTGTGGGGGGAGCCTTTCAAGGCGTTCCTGCTGCCGCTCGAGAGCTTCTACGAAGGCCGCTACGTCAAGATCGCGGAGACGATGCGCGACATCGACGCCATCGCCGACGCGCTGATCAGAACCTTCGCGGACCTGCCTGCGTTTGCCGGGATCGAGACGAGCGTCGGCAATCTCGCGGAAGCGGCCAAGGTCGAGACCGAGACGCTCCGCACCGATCCGGACATCTTCGAGGTCTGGACGACGTTCGTCGCCGCCGCCGAGCGCCTCGCCGACTTCGCTCCGCGGCTCGCCGCCGACGCGTCGACGCGGGCGAAGCGGGAGGTGTCCGACGCCCTGCAGCTCATCCGCGAGGGCAAGGACCTCATCACCCACGTCACGCGCGCCCGGGTGTCCATGCCCAAGAGCACGCGCGAGTTCACCGAACGCTGCGACCGGTTCCGCAGCGCGTGCACGGCGCTTCTTCCCGGTGCGGCGCGGGCCGGGCCCGACGATGAAGAAGGCCGACTCCCTCCTGCCTGAAGGCGAAGGGCTGCGCCGCGCCGTGGCCTGGCTGGCCGAGCAGCCGGCGCGCGATCTGCGGACGATCGAGGAGGCGAGCCGCCGCTTCAACCTCTCTCCGCTCGACGAGGAGTTTCTCCTGCGGCACTTTCGCAATCCCGCGCGGGGCGACGCAAACGGCTGACGTCGCGGGCGCTGCGCGGTGGCGCCCGTGGCGTCGAACTGCTCGCGCACGCTGCCGTCGGCCTGCGTGCGCACGGTCTAGATCAGCGCCTTCAGAATACCCAGCAGCAGGCTCTTCACCGGCACCTTCGTCGCGAGCACGGCGATCATCGGCGCCGCGGCGGCAAGCACGAGCGGCGCGATCGAGACCTTGCCGAGCGGCACCGTGCGCATCCGCTTGACCGCGTCGTAGACCGCCTGCGTGTCGGCGACCGGGCCGATCTCCGGCGCGCGGAGGAGCGCGTCGTCGGCGAGCGGCTTGCCCTCGATCCAGCGATCGCGCACGAGGCGCCCGTGCTCGGCGACGAGCGCGCCGTACTCGAGCAGCGCCCGCTTCTTCGCGCGCCGCAGGCAGCCCGAGAGCGCGAGCGAAGGCGCGACGAAGATCGCGACCACCACGACCACGAACGCGGCCATCTCGACGCGCAGCGACAGCGGATCGGCGGCGTGGTAGACGACGTCGTGCGTCCACCGGGCCGCGAGCACCGCGCCGATCGCAAGAACGACCGGTGCGAACGCCACCGGGATGCGTTCGACGAACCCCAGGCCGCCGAGGCGGTCGGGGTGGGTGGGCACGATCGACAGGCCGAGCCCCGCGATGCGGGCGAAGAGCAGCGCGAGCAGCACGACGCGCCAGAGCCAGCCCAGCACCAGCACGAGATAGATCGGTCGGCCGACGTACAGCAGCCACCACCCGCCGAATCCCAGGTGCGGCGAGGCGCCGCCGGTCTCCTCCGCCCAGTCGAGCTCGTGCGCCCGATTGGCCATCTCGGGGATCGTCGCCATGGCCAGGGCGAGGGCGACGATCGCAATCCATGGCAACGTCGCATTGCGCAGCCGCGCGATACCCGCCAGCGTTGCGCGAAAACGGGGCAGCGCAGCTTCGGGGACCAGCCCCGAGCGCACGAACTGGGGGAGCAATAGGGTGGTCAGCGAGTGCAGCAGCCCCTCGGCGAGGATCAGCAGCGGCACCGCGACGAGAAAGCGCACGTGCACGCCGAAATGGGCGAGCAGCGGCTCGTGGCCCTCTCCGCCCACCGCGCGACCGGCGAACCACGCCCACAGGGCGATCGGAGCCCACGCGAAAAGCGACCAGAACACCGCGCGCCGGACGAGGCCGAGCCCCTCGGCAGGAATGAGCCCGAAGCGGCGCTGGATCCGGTACAGGAGGTCGTCGCGGACGAGCGAGAGACCGTCGCCGGGAAGGGTGGGGTCGTGAGTCGTCATCGGGTGAGCGTGGGGAATCGTGCAGCAGCGCAATGCTAGGCTCAATCGCCGCGGGCATCTATACGCGACGCCACAACTCCGTAGGGGGATCGCTGGTTGGCGCGCGCGTGGCGGCACGGCTCGCACACAGGGGCGGACCCCATCTCACCCGCACCACGGCGGCGGCTCACTTCTTGGGCAGGACCGGCTTCAGATGCGGCAATCCCGCGTCGTCGATGTCGAAGTCCGGATCGAACAGGGTCTTCCCCTGCGCGCCGAGGTAGTCCGGCTGCGCCTTCAGCCACTCGCTCGGCTTTTGCTGCTTGGCGTACGCGAAGAGGCGGCCCTCGAGATCGCGGACGATTTCCGGGTTCTGCGTGGCGAGATCGTTCTTCTCGCCCGGATCGGCGGCGAGGTCGAAGAGCTCGGTCTTTCCCGGCAACAGCGCGACCTTCACCAGCTTCCACTTGCCCTTGATGACCGCGCCGCGGAACGCCTCGACGTTGATGAGGATGTCGTCGTGAGGCGAGGGCTTGCCCTCGGCCACCGTCGCCCAGATGTCCACTCCGTCCAGCGGCTTGTCGGCGGGGTTCGCCTTGGCACCGGACAGCGCAAGCGCGGTGGGCATGATGTCCGTCATGTGCAGCGGCTCGTCGACGACGCGCGGCTTGAGCCGGGCGGGCCAGTTGAAGAGGGTCGGCACGCGGACGCCGCCTTCGTACAGACTGCCCTTGCCGCCGCGGAGCTCGCCGTTGCTCGCCGGCAACGACTCCTGCCTGACGCCGCCCGCGTCGCGCTCCTCCTTCGAGTGCGCGCCGCTCGCCACGACCGCGCTGCGGGGCCCGCCGTTGTCGCTGGAGAAGATGATCAGCGTGTTCTCGCGCAATCCGCGCTTGTCCAGCGCGGCGACGATTCTGCCTACCTGGTCGTCGAGCGACGTGATCATCGCCGCGTAGGTGCGGCGCGTCGGATCCTTGATCGTGGACGCGTAGCGGTCCTGGTCGGCCTTCGGCGCCTGGTAGGGGGCGTGCGGCGCGAGCGACGCGAAGTACAGGAAGAACGGTTTGTTCTTGTCCTGCTTCTCGATCAACCTGACGGCCTCGTCGCCGAACAGCGTGGTGACGTAACCCTTCTCGGCGATGAATGTGCCATTGCGCTGCCAATCGGTCACGCCGGCGCGATGATGGGTGAAGTAGTCGACTTCGCCGACCGTGTTGCCATAGAAATGCTCGAACCCGCGGTTGTTGCGGCCAGAACTTTCGGTCGGCGTGACCCAGGTGCCACTTGCCGACCATCAAGGTCCGATAACCCGCTTCCTTCAGCGCCTGCGGCAGCGTCCGTTCGTCGGTCGGCAGGCCGTAGCTGTGGTTCGGGAAGATCACCAGGGTCTGCAGCCCGTAGCGCATCGGGTATCGGCCCGTCATCAACGCCGCGCGCGCCGGGGTGCAGACCGGCATGCCGTGGAAGGATTCGAGCCGCACGCCCTCCATCGCCAGCTTGTCGATGTTCGGGGTCCTGATGTCGCTTCCACGATAACCGAGATCGGCATTGCCGAGGTCGTCGGCCAGGATGACGACGATGTTCGGCCGGTCCGCCGCGACAGCAGGCGCCCCGGCGAGGATGCCGAGGCAGAACAAGGACAGGAACTGCAGGCGCTGGATCGGATTCATGATGCCTTTATGCCGGTTACTTGAGCCGCACTTTGACGGCATCGATCCTGCCGTCGAACCTGAACGGCCGGCGGTCGAAGTAGTCGAGCGACACCGGTCGAGCCGAGATCGACGCCGACATCGAAGGTCTCGCTGGCCGAGAACGCCGCGGGCACGGTGCGCTTGACCGTCGTGCGCGCCACTTCCTGCCCGTCGACCTTCAGCACCACCTCGGCCGGCGACAGCGGCTTGGCGCTGGCGAGCGTGGTCGTGACCTCGATGCGGCGCTTGCCGGGCGCAATCTTCGACGCCGAGCGCGCGATGTAGCGCTCGATGATCATCATGTTGTACTCGTAGACCAGCTGCGCCCTTGTCCATGTAGAGCGTGAGGCCGCCGCCCGATCCGCCCAGCGCGTACAGCACGCCGGAGGCGTTCTCGCCGATTTCCGCGTCGATGGTCACCGTGCTGTTCTCGCGGCCGAGTCCCGGCGCGGTGAACTCGGGCATGCGCGTGGTGGTCGCGTCGAACTGCCAGCTCGTGTAGGGCGTCTTGATGCGATCCTCGGGGTGCAGGCGCAGCCAGATGCCGGCGCCGAGCGGATAGACCTTGTTCGCCCTGGCCTGCTGGTCGAACGTCTTCTGCAGCTGCGCCAGGCGCTTCGGTTCCTTCGCGGCGAGATCGTCGGCCTGCGAGAAATCCTTGGTGATCTGGTACAGCTCCCACTTGTCCTTCGCCGAATCCCAGTCGGCGAGGCCGGGTGCGCCGGGCAGCCACGGCACCAGCGGGCCGAACGTGGCCGCCACCCAGCCGTCCTGGTAGATGGCGCGGCTGCCGTTGTTGTCGAAGTACTGCACCTTCTTGCGTGTGGGCGCCTTCGCATCGTCGAAGGTGTAGGCGAGGCTCACGCCGTCGATCGGGTCCTGCGCGAATCCGTCGACCACCTTCGGCGGCTTGATGCCGACGATCTCGTAGATGGTCGGCGCGATGTCGTTGACGTGGTGAAACTGTGGCCGCGGCGTGCGGTCCGGCTTGATGCCCTTCGGCCACGAGATGACCATCGGGTTGCGCGTGCCGCCGAAATGCGACGCCACCAGCTTCGTGTGGTGGAACGGCGTGTTGCCGGCCCACGCCCAACCGGCGTGATACATGCTGTCGGTCTTGGGCGTGCCGAGCGCGTCCAGGCCGCCGATCTTGTCCAGCGCCGCCAGCTGCTGCTCGACGGTGTTCGGGATGCCGTTCTGCGCCAGCAGCTCGCTGATCGTGCCGTTCTGGCCTTCGGCGCTGGCGCCGTTGTCGCCGAAGATGTAGATGACGATGGTGTTGTCGCGGATGCCGAGGCGCTCGAGTTCGTCGATCAGCTTGCCGGCCTGGACATCCACGTGCTCGACGAAGCCGGCGTAGATCTCCATCAGGCGCCGCTGGAACGGGCGCTGCGCTTCGGGAATGCTGTCCCACGACGGCATCGATGCGGCGCGCGGCGTGAGCCTGGTGTCGGCCGGGATCCAGCCGAGCTGCTTCTGGCGTGCGAACACGCGCTCGCGGTAGGCGTCCCAGCCGTCGTCGAACTTGCCCTTGTACTTGTCGGACCAGGCCTTGCAGACCTGGTGCGGCCCGTGCGCCGCACCCGGCGCCCAGTACATGAAGAACGGCTTGTCGGGCGAGAACGCGCGATGTTTGCGCAGCCAGTCGACGCCGCGCTGCGCGATGTCTTCGCTCAGGTGGTACTTCTCGTCGTGCGGCGGCTCCACCGCGTTCATGTTCTCGACCAGCCGGGGTTCCCACTGCGAGGTCTCGCCGGCGAGGAAGCCGTAGAAGTAGTCGAAACCGTGGCCGGTCGGCCAGCGATCGAACGGGCCCATCGCGGTGGTCTGGTCGGCCGGCGTGTTGTGCCACTTGCCGAATGCGGCCGTCTTGTAACCGTAGTGACGCAGCACCTCCGCCATCGTGGCGGAGGTCTTCGGGATCACGCCGGTGTAGCCGTCCCAGTCGACCGCCCGCTCGGCGATCGTGCCGTTGCCGACGCGCTGGTGGTTGCGCCCGGTCAGCAGTGCCGCGCGCGTCGGCGAGCAGATCGGCAGTGGTGTGGAAAGTGTTGTAGCTCACGCCCTGGCTCGCCAGTTTGCTCAGCGTCGGCGTGTTCATCTCGCCGCCGAACGTCGACGCCTGCCCGAAGCCGACGTCGTCGAGCAGGATGATGAGCACGTTCGGTGCGCCCGGCTTGAGGTGTTGTGGCTGCGCGCGGCGCCTGTGCACCGAATCCTGGAGCCGCGGCTTGGCGACGCTCGCCGACGGCACCGGCGGGAAGGGCAGGACCGAACCGTCAGCCGGGGTGGCGGCGGGAACGGCGTGCGGCAGGAACGCGCAGAGCGCGGCAATGAACGCAAGCTTGACTCTCATGGTTCCCCTGGTCTCGACCGTATCGACTCGCTGTAGCGCGATCGACACCATTCATCTACGCCGGTGGCGCCGCGACTGCGCACGCGAGGTGCGTCAGCGCGTTGCCCGGTTCGCCGCGCCCTTGGCCGCGTCCACGCCCTTGTTGTCGTCGTCCCGTCGCTTGTCGATCGGCCCTTTGTCCTCCACGCCGGCCGTGCGCTTGGCGGTGTCCGACGCGGTTTCCTTGGGATCGCAACGACCGCCGACCCCAACCGTCGCCTTGGTGGCCGCGCTCCGGGCCGCCTTCTCGGCCGTGCATTCCGGGTCGAGCGGGCCGGCGAATGCGAATTGCGCGTACAGGGCCGTGGCAAGCGCCAGCGTCGTCAGAGCAGTCCTCTTCATGGCATGTCCTTCGGTGGATGCATCGCCCGCCGCCGTGGCCAGCGAATGCGTGAGGTTCCTATCCGACGCGACGGGGGCACATGAAGGCCCCTCGGCGTCAGCACGGCAAGAGCACGGCACTAACCCGGCCATCAGAACTTGTAGACCATCTTCAGCCAGATGTAGTCACCGTTGAGTCGATTCTTCGTGTCCAGCTCGGGCAGCCACTTCAGTTCGACGGACAGCGCTTGCTTGCCGAGCGGCTGGATGTAACCGAGCAGCGGGCCCAGGCCGGCGGTCCGGCCCTTGAAGCATCCGAGCACCGCGCCGGAGCCGCTGTCACATGTGAGCTGCTGGAAATAAAAGCCTTCGGCGCCGAGCGTCATGAACCCCGAGCCCACCGGGAGAATTTGCTCGATCGCGCCGTCGAAGTGCAGGAGCGACCCGCTTTGGTAGTTCGTGTCCGGGTTCTCGGTATTCATCGCGTAACCGGCGTGCAGCATCGCGTTGAAGCCGGACTGCTTGTTGCTGTATGCGACGCCGAACATGGGGTCGAACGTCCAGTAATTGAGCCCCGGGTTGCCGAGCCTGCCCTCCTGGTAGTTGCCGGTCGGGGCGAAGATCGGCAGCAGCACGTCGATCTGCCAGTCGCCGTTCTTCCACGCCAGCATCACGGGGACCACGGTCAGGTCGCCGAAGCCCGACACGTTGCTCCGGCGCCGCAGCGTGCCCACCGACGCCTGAACGTTGGCCGAGACGTTCAGCCAGCTGTACGGAAGGAACGCCGAGAAGGAGTAATGCGCCCCGCCGAGAACCGTCTGCTCGAACGTGTATCCGCCGCCGAGAACGAAGGTGTTCGCGGTCGCGTCCAGATTGGAGGCGATCCCGGCCGCCGTCGGAATCTGCGCCGACGCCGAGCCGGTGTAGTTCAGGTACATCGGTTTGACGAACCACCCCGGGGCCGTCGGCAGGACATCCACCAGCGTCGCATTGGCGCCGGGCAGGATGTGCGACGTGCCGCCTTCTCCGGCGATCGCGATTTGGGGTGCGGCAACGAGCGCCGTAACCATCGCGACCGCCAGCACGGACCGCGGGAGTGTCGCCACTCGATTCTGTGCCGACGAATTCGGCATTGCCTTGGTTCTTTCCTTCAAGTAAGCATTTCAAGCAGGCCATCGCGCCCCGCTCCTCAGGGCGTGTCTTTGACTCGTCTGCCCGCCTTTGCGTGTCGCGGGAGCGGTTGTTGGGGATGCAACGGAGTGCGATGAACGCACTGACTCTCCCGGAGAGGGCCCGGGACGACCCGTGCATACTAGGTGCGGTCACGCAAACGACTTGTCCGGCGGACGACAACTGCGGTTGCTCGGCCCTGAAGGGACGCGCTCGATGCACGGCCGGCCGTTTCGAGACATGGAAACGCACAACCCCGCCGATGGGCGGGGTTGTGCGTCTAACCTAGAAGATCCACCGCCCGGAAGAGCCCCCGCCGGGAAGAGGAGGGACGGCGGGGTGTCTACCGGGCGATGGGGGTTTGCGCGTTACGGCCGTTGCGTGCCGGTCACCTCGACTTCGACGCGACGGTCGGGCGCCAGGCAGGCGATGAGCGCCTGCTGCGTCTTCGCCTGGCCCTTGGCCTTGCAGTCGGCTTCGGTGATCCTCAGCTGCGACTCGCCGCGGCCCTCGGTGGTGATGATCGAGGGCGACACGCCTTCCGTCACCAGGAAATCGGCGAAGGCGCGCGCGCGCTGCTCCGATAGCTTTTGGTTGTACGCTTCCGTGCCGATCGGGTCGGTGTGCCCGATCACCTTGACCGAGGTCGCGGTAAAGCCGGTCTGGCGCAGGGCGCTGATTACGTCGTTGGCCGCGCTGGCGCGCGTCCTCTGACACCTTGGCGCTGTCGAACGCGAACAAACCGTCAGCCGGGAGCGTGAAGCTCCGCGCGACCGGCTTCGGCGCAGGCGGCGGGGGCGGCGGAGGCGGCGCCGGCTTGACCTCGGGTGCCGGGGCCGGCGGGGGCGGCGCGGCGCGCGGCGCTTCGGCCACGCGCGGCGCCGGGCCAAGCGGGATCTGGAGGCCCACCGACGCGATCACATCCCCGAAGTTGTTGCCATCGCCGTAATGGCCGTTGTTGCTGTCCCACCGGTAGCGCACGTCGGCCACTAGGCGGCCCCAGGTCGTGAATGGCCAGACCAAGCCGCCACCGGCATTTAGCGCCCAGCTCCAGGCGTTGCGGCCGCCGACGTCGTCGTTGATGGCGCCCCCACCGACGACGACGTAGGGATGCAAGGACCGGTCCTGCCACATCGATAGGCCTTCGCGGCGCGTCGGGAACCACAGCGCGTCCAGCGTCAGAGTCCAGTTCTTCCAGTTGCCCGCCCCCCCGGATTTCCCGTCGAGCTCCTCGTACGCGGTGCGGAATTCGAGGTTCCAGTTCGGGTGGACGGGCCTGCCGACCGTAAGACCGCCACCCCACCCGTCATCGGCCCGGCGCTCGTTGTCGGTCCAGGTGTAGGTGCCGAACGGCGTGAGGTACCAGCGATGGTCGAAGTAGCGGCTCGGTTCGTAGGTCTCCTGCGTGGAAAACCACTCGGACGACTGCGCCTGCACGGTCAACGGCGCGGCCAGCGCGAGCATTGTGGCCGCCGCCAGAGTTGTTCGCTTGAACATGGGGTGTTTCTCTCCTCTTATTGGCTGTATTTCGGTAGATCCGGCGCAACTCGCGCGCGGCGCAGGCACGTCGCAACGTCGCTACGCCCTGACGTTTCGCAGCGCGAATCTACTGCGTTGCGGGAGGCCAGTCCTGATGGAGATCTGATGAAGCGCCCTAAGCGGACTCTTGACGATCCGGCGCGAGCCAGACCGCGGTGGAATGTCTTGCGGGTATCGTGCTACTTTGACTTTCCGCACTCCGGACGCTGTGCGCGCCGTGCGAGCCCGGTCTATGTACGAGTCGATGTGCGGCCACTCAATGCGGACGGCCCCAGGCCGCGAGCGCCCGCCGGACGCTGCCCGACTCGGGCACCGACGCGGCAATCGCGGCGAGGCGCGGCGCGATGACTGCGGCGTATACCTCGAGCGGGATCTGCCGCGTGCCCGCGTCGTGCAGGGCGCCGCGCCGGGGCGCCGGCACGATCCGGTTCCCGTCGAGCACGATCCGCTCGACCATCTCCTCGCGCTGGCACACGAGCGCTTCGGCGACGCGGTCGAGCACGTGCCGCGAGCCGGGCAGGCCGGCGACGAGCGCTTCCATCCATTCGAGCCAGAACTCGACCGTCGCCGCATGAACATACCCGCGGGCGCACTGCGCCATTTCTGCGAGCGCGGGGTCGGCGTCTGGGAGGGCGAGCGCGGGGCGCAGCACCGCGAGCTTCGCGTTGACGCAGCGGTTGGCGAGCGCAAGCAGCCCGCCGAGGGCCGCGCCGGGATTGGCCACCGCGCGGTCGACGACGAGCCGCAGGACGTAGTCGGCGCCGTGCGCGCCGCCGCCCGACTCCGTCACGTCGAGCCATGCCAGCTCGAATGCGGTCTCGGCGGCGATGCCGCGCTCCGGGTCGCCGCGCAGAAAGTGCACCAGCACGTCGCCGGCGAGCACGCCGTCGCGCACCTGGTTGCGGATGCGCGCGAAGATCCGCGCGCGCTCGTCGGCGGGGACGCGCCTGGCGTATTCGGGGTAGTAGGCCGCGAGGAGCGGATGGAGCTCGGCCTCGCCGCGGCCCGCGACGTAGAACGCGATGCCGGCCAGCCGCGCAAGGCGCTCGTCGTCGAGCTTCTCCCAGTCGTCGCAGTGCTCGAGGTCGCCCGCGACGTCTTCCGGGGTCCAGTCGCAATGATCGATTCGCATTCGGTGCTCCTGTTCACCGCGCGACGGCTCTCGTGAAGCCGCGGCGGCAGTCCGTGGAAACTCTGCGCACCTTACGGCGTTGGACATGATTTGCCGCTGTCCCCAGCCGCCAGCGAGTTGGTGCGGGACGCCACTAGATGGAGCGTTCTAACTCGGCCGCAGCGGCCAGCGCGCTGCTGTCGCCCGCCCTCAACGTGTTCCGTGCGCTCGAGGCGCATGGAGTCGACGCAGCCGCGGTGTTCCGTCGCGCCGGCTGCGATCCGGCGCTGCGGCACGTGCCCGAGACGCGCATCTCCAACCGCGTCAAGCAGCGGCTGTACGAGCTCGCCGAGCGGGAGACGGGGGACCCGTGCTTCGGGATCGAGGTCGGGAAGCAGGTGCGCGGGGTCGCCCTGCACGCGCTCGGCTACGCGTGGCTCGCGAGCGCGACGCTCGGCGAGGCCGTCGCAAGAGCGGCGCGCCACACCCGCGTGCTCACGGACTTCTGGCGCGCCGAAGTCCGGGACGAGGGACGCGGCGTGCGGCTGATGACCGACTACCTGGCCCGACTCGATCGCGGCGACGTGGCGGCGCGGGTGAAGAGCGCGCTGATCGGTCGCTTGCCGGTCGGCGCGTCGACCCAGGCAACGATCGCGCGCGGGCTCGGGACGAGCGCGCGCACGCTGCACCGACGGCTCGCGGATCGCGGGACGTCGTTCGAAAAGCTGCTGGACGAGACGCGCCGCGAACTCGGCATCGAATACCTGCGCCGCAGCGACTACTCGGTGGGCGAGGTGGCGTACCTGCTCGGATTCGCGGAGGCTTCCAGCTTCAACCGTGCGTTTCGCCGGTGGACCGGGAAGTCGCCGAGCGAGTTCCGGCAGGCGCAGGCCGCCGCGGCGCCTTGAATCCGGGCCCGCTTACCGCGCGACGCGCTGTGCGGTCTCGCTGACGCGAGGCATCGGCAGCGGCCGTCCCCGCTTCGGACTTTCGCGCACCATCGCGACCAGGCGATGGAAGCGGGCGTCCTCGCGGAGCGGGTCGAGACGAGGATCGGCGAGGATCGGGGCAAGCCAGCAGCAGCGCTGCTCGACCGCCAGGTCGAGCCACGCGTACGCGCCCGCGCGGTCGTGAAGGGCAACTGCTGCGGCCGCGTATGTGCTGGGCATGATGTATCGGACCGACGCATCGCGCCGTGCGCGCTCGAGCATCGCGACCGCCTCGGCACGCTCGCCTTTCGTCGCAAGCGCGCGGGCGAGCGCGGACCGCGCGCCTGGCGCATCCGGCGACAACGCCACCCACCGTCGCGCTGCGGCGAGTGCATCGTCGTGGTGCCCGAGCGCGTGGCTGGCGAGCGCCACCGGGCCGTATGCGGGTCCATGCGCGGGATTGAGCTCGACCGTGCGGCGCGCGCATTCGAGCGCGGTCTCGAACTGCCTGGAGACATAAAGCGCGCTCGCGAGCTGGCGGTTAAAGGCCAGCGAGAACGGGTCGAGCGCGACCGCGGCGCTCGCGCTCTGCACTGCCTCCTGCAGACGCCCTTGCCCGATGAGGTGCGGTGTTGCCAGATACCGCGAGATCGACGACGTCGGGTCGGATTCGAGCGCCCGCTCGAACAGGGCGTCCGCCTCCGCAGGAATCCAGTCGATCAGGCCGCGCACATGCGCCAGTGCCGCGTTCGCGGCGGCGGTCCCGGGATCGAGCTCGAGCGCGCGCCTGGCCGCTGCGGTGATCATCGGCGCCAGTTCGCGCGGCCAGCCCTGTCCCCACCACATCATGACCACGTAGCACGCGCTCAGGGCGCCATGCGCCGGCGCATAGTGCGGGTCCCACTCGAGCGCCTGCTTCAGAATCGCGACCGCGCGCGCGATATGCTCGGGCGAGCGTTCGTCCCACAGCCACCGTGCGTGCAGGAATGCCTCGTACACGCGCGGACTCACCTGTGACGCGCGCTCGATCCACGATGCGGAGCGCCTGCGGTTCGCGGCCGGGAGCAGCTCGCCGACGAAGCGGTAGCCGCGCCCGTGCACGGTCTCGACGTAACGATGGGGCTTGTGCACGTCCTCCAGCGCATGGCGCAGCGCATAGATGCAGCGGGTGAGGCTCTCGTCGGAGGGCGCGGCGCCCGGCCACACCCGGTCGAAGAACTCGTTCTTGCTCACCGTGCGCCCCGGGCGCTCGGCCAGCAGGCGCAGCACCGCCCCCTCCTTGGGTGGCAGGGGAATCAGCGCGCCGGCGTGCGTCAAGCGATTCTCGGCGTCGAGCAGATAGTCGCTAAAACTGACGGTGTTTGGAGTTCTCGGACTCACCTGGAAAACAATCAGAATTGCATCACAACCTTATCAGCATTGATAAGCATCCGTCTAGCTCATGTCCAATTGTGTTGAATAGTCCTTTCGGCCTAACAGTTCTCTGCAAGATATCTCTCCTGGCCGGAAACGCCGATTTTCCGGATAGAAGTCGTGCTTCAGGGCGCGTGCTGACGGACGCCCTCAGACCCGTGTTCCGGTCGAGGGCAGGCGGCGCTGCGCAGCCGCCGCGATGCGACGAACGGCTTGCGTTCCTTTCGTGGAACAGGATCCCGTCCCGCGCCGCGCCTGTCCTCGACACTGCGCGCGCGCTCCCACCCGGCGAAAGGCGAACGCCCGACGCTCGCCGCGCGCGTGACGTCAAAGACCGCGATGCGAGTAGGCGCGAGCGTCGCGTGACTCGCCTGCCGCCGCGCACGTTCGACGCGCGACGCGCCGCGCCGCGTGCCCGATCAGAAATCCGTCAGGACTGAATCGCCGGCGGACGCTAGATTCACCGTCGAGCGCCGAGTTCCGGTGGCGATGCAAGGCTCCTCTCGCACCGGACGCTGCGCCCGAATCAAAGGGTTCCCTCCTCCTCCTCGGGGAGGCCCGCGCGAGCGGCCACCTTCCCGAGGCTTTTTCTTCCCGAACCGATGGGACGGATCGCATGACGGCGCCAACGATGACTCCGCTGGGCAGCACGTACTGGAGACTCGTCGAAGTCGATGGCAAGCACGTCCCCGCGGGACTCTCCGATGCCGCCGAGCCGCATCTCCAGGTGGACTTCTACAATCAGCGCGCCGCCGGGTTTACCGCAGTCAACCACTTCAGGACCGCGATCGACCGGCTCGGATCGCGCCTGCGCTTCAACGGCATCGCATCGACCCGCCGCGCGGGGCCGCCCCCGGCGATGGAGGTCGAGTCCGCGCTGATGCGCTCGCTCACGGCGACGCGCTTCTACCGCATCTTGGGCGACCGGCTCGATTTGCTCGGCGCAAACGGCGCGCCGGTCGCGAGGTTCGAGGCGCGGCTCGCGCCGTGACCGCCGGCGGGGCCTGGCGACGTACTGTGGCGCGCGCGCGCACACAGCGCTCGCGCAACGGGACGGACGCGATGCGGATCGGGCTATTGATGGCGGCGCTGATCGGCGCGACAGGCCTGCCCGCGTTCGCCCAGCAGCCCGGCGCAGTCGCGGGCGAAGCGGCGGCCCGCCCGGGCAAATTCGCGGTCGCACGGGTGGCGCTCGTCACTGCCCAGGTGGAGGCGATCGACGCAGCGACCCGCACGCTCACGTTGAAGGGCACGGGCGACAGCCTGCCGGTCGTCGCCGGGCCCGAGGTCCGCAACTTCGGCGAGATCCGTATTGGCGACGTCGTCGTCGTCCGCTATCTCGAGGCGCTGTCGCTCGAGCTCAAGCGGGCCACCGCAAACGTTCGCGAGCGCGCTGAGACGCGGACCGGCAGCGCGGCCGCCGATACCGCGCGTCGGGTGACCGTGGTCGCGGAGGTGGTCGCGAAGGACGCGAAGAAGCGGACCGCGACGCTGCGCGGGCCGAAGCAGACGGTCACCGTCAAGGTCTCCGATCCCGAGCAGCTCAGGCTCGTGGAGGTCGGCGACCAGGTCGAGGCGACGTACACCGAAGCGGCTTTGGTCTCCGTCGAACCGGCGCGAACGCGTACAGGGGTGCCGCGAGCCAACCGCCCCGAGCGGGCAGCGAGCGCATCGACGAATGACTCGCGGTGGCCGCTGGCTCACACGGCCGGTGCTCGCGTGGGCGCTCTATGACGTCGCGAGCTCCGCATTCGCGGCGCTGATCCCGACCTTCTTCGGGCTCTACTTCGTCGTCACGATAGCCGACGATCTCCCCGGCGCGCAGGGGCAGTGGGGCGTGATCGCGTCGCTTGCCCTCATGCTCGCCGGCGCTCTGGCGCCGTTCGTCGGCGCGTGGGCAGACCGAACGGATCGACCTCCGGTCTGTCGATTCTCAATCGGGCTTGATGTTCGCCTCCCGCACCACGGCGCCCCACTTCGCCTGCTCCGCGCGGATGAAAGCCGCGAGCTCCTCCGGGGTGCCGCCCACCGGCTCGGCGCCCTGCTCGACCAGCCGTGCGCGAACCGCCGGCTCTCTCACGATGCGCGCCAGGTCGCGCGACAAACGCTCGACGATCTCCGGCGGCGTCTTCGCCGGCACGAGCAGGCAGAACCACGACGCACCGTCGAAGCCCGCAAGCCCTGCCTCGGCAATGGTCGGGGTGTCGGGAAACGCCTCGAGGCGCGCGGCAGTCGCCGCGGCCACGAGCCGCAGCCGGCCGCTTCTGATGTGCGGCGTCGCGGTGAGCAGCGTGTCGAACATGAGCTGCACCTGCCCTCCAACGAGGTCGGCGACGGCGGGTGCCGAGCCCTTGTACGGAACGTGGAGGATGTCGACGCCGGCGCGCGACTTGAACATCTCGGCGACAAGATGCGTCGAGCCGCCGCTTCCCGCCGAGCCGTACGCCAGCTTGCCGGGGTACTTGCGCGCATCGTCGATGAGCTCGGGCACGGTCCGCACCGGCACGCCCGGATTCACCACCAGCACGATTGGCACGGTGACGATGAGCGACACCGACGCAAAGTCCCGGAACACGTCGTAGGGCACTTTCGGGTACAGGACCGGATTGATGGCGATCGCGCCGATCGAGGCCAGGAGCAGCGTGTGGCCGTCGGCCGGCGCCCTGGCGGCCGCCTCGATGCCGATGAAGCCGCGTGCGCCCGGCTGGTTCTCCACGACGATCGGCTGGCCGAGCACCTCGCCTAGGCGCATGCCGAGGGTCCGCGCGGTGATGTCGGTGGGGCCGCCGGGCGGGAACGGGACGATCATGCGCACCGGGCCCTTGGGATACTGCGTCTGGGCCACGGCCACGCCTACCGCCAACGCGAGTGATACGGCGATAAGGACCGCGACGAGGGCTTTCACGTCGTCTCGCCCACTCACTGCACCGGCAGCGTGACGATGCCGTCGGCACCGAGCCTGCGGATCGCCGCCTCGTCGTAGCCGAGCTCGGCCAGCAGCGTCCGCGGTATGGCTGCCCGAGCGCGGGACGTCGAGTCGCGCGCCGAAGCGGCGGCCGTCCATCTCGAACGGCAGGATCGGCACCTGCGTCGCTGCGCCCGTCGGCGAGCGTGATCTCGGTGAAGCCGCCGCGACGCCGTTGAGATGCGGATCGTCGAACAGGTCCTCGGGCTTGCGGATCGGCGCGAACGGCAGGCCGGCGCGCTCGCACGTATCCATCAGGTCCGCCTTGGTCATTGCGCCGAAGCGCTCGCGCACGAGCGGCATGATGCGCTCGCGCGCATGCACGCGCTGGTTGTTGAGCGCAAGCGACGGATCGGCGCAGCAGCTTCGGCGATACCGAACGCCTCGCAGAACACCTTCCACTGCGTGTCGCTGACGACGCCGACGAACACCTGCTCGCCGTCGGCGGTGTCGAACACGTCGTAGATCGCCCAGGCGGAGAGGCGGCTCGGCATCGGCGCCGCCGGCTTGCCGGTGACCGCGTACTGCATCATGTGCTGCGCGACCAGGAACACGCTGTTCTCGAACAGCGCGCTCTGCACGTACTGGCCGCGGCCGGTGCGGCTCGCGCTCGATGATCGCGGCGAGAATCGCGATCGCGCCGAACATGCCGCCCATGACGTCGTTGACCGAGGCGCCGGCGCGCAGCGGCCGCCCCTCGGGCCCGGTCATGTACGCGAGCCCGCCCATCATCTGCACCACTTCGTCGAGCGCGGTGCGATGCTCGTACGGTCCGGGCAGGAAGCCCTTGAGCGAGCAGTAGATGAGTCTGCGGATTGAGCTGCTTCACGTCCTCGTAGCCGAGGCCGAGCTTCTCCATCGCGCCGGGGCGGAAGTTCTCGGTCACGACGTCGGCGGTGGCGAGCAGCTTGCGCACGATCTCCATGCCTTCCGGCGACTTGAGATCGACCGCGAGGCTCTTCTTGTTGCGGTTGTAGGTCGGCCAGAAGCCGGCGCCGGAGCCGGTCAGCCGGCGCGTGTTGTCGCCGTCGGGCACCGGCTCGACCTTGATCACCTCGGCGCCGAGATCGGCGAGCACGCAGCCCGCAGGTCGGGCCCATCATCATGTGCACGAACTCGACGACGCGGATGCCGGCGAGCGGAAGCGGATCGCTCATGCGCGCTCCTCTCGCGATGCGGGCACGAAGCCCTTGGTGACGCCCGCCTCGGGCACATGGCCGTAGATCGGTTCGCCGGGCAGCGCCTCGGCGACGATCGCGCGCGCCGCGATCAGCTTGTCGATATCGATGCCGGTGCGCGAGCCCATCGACTCGAGCATGAACACCAGATCCTCGGTGACGATGTTGCCGGTGGCGCCCGGCGCGTACGGACAGCCGCCGAGGCCGCCCTGCGACGAGTCGAACGTGGTCACGCCCGCGTCCAGCGCCGCGACGACGTTGGCGAGTCCCTGGCCGCGCGTGTTGTGCAGATGCGCGCCGCCCGCATTCGTCGCCCAGTTCGCGCCGCAATTGCGTGAACATGCGCTTGACCTGCGCCGGATTGGCGTAGCCGGTCGGTGTCGGAGAGCCCGACCGAATCGGCGCCGGCCTCGGCCAGCCGCACCGCCATCCGCATCACCCAGTCTTCGGACACCGGCCCTTCCATCGTGCAGCCGAACGCGGTCGAGATACCGACCTCGACGCACGGGCGCTGTCCGGCCGGCAGGCTGTCGCGCAGCGCGCGACCTTGCGCACTTCCTCGATCGCCTCTTCCGGCGTCATGCGGATGTTCTTGAGCGAATGCGCGCGCGACGCCGAGATCGGCATCGTGAGCTTGGGCGCGCCGGCCGCGATCGCGCGCTCCGCGCCCTTCAGGTTCGGCACCAGCGCGAGCACGGTGAGGCCGGGAATCTTCATCGCGTCGCGCACCACGTCCCCGGTGTCGGCCATCTGCGGCAGCAGCTTCGGCGACACGAACGAGCCCACCTCGATCTCGCGCAGCCCGGCGCCGGCGAGCGCGCGGATCCAGTCGAGCTTGGCCGCGGTCGGCATCGCCCGCTTGATGCTCTGCAGACCGTCGCGCGGGCCGACTTCGCTGACCAGCACGTCGGTCGCGCGCACGTCATCTGTCGTACTCATGCGTGGGAGTTAACCGCCTGGCGCGCGCCCCGTCAAGCCGGCACGGCGCGGGTAAACTTCGCGCTCGCCGCGCCATGCTCAAGAACACGCCCTTTCACCCGCGCACCGCGGCGCTGTGCCAGAGCCACGCCTGGCGCCGCTGGGCCGGCCACGTCGTCGCGAGCTCCTACGAGCTGTCGCACGAGCGCGAGTACCACGCGATCCGCAGCGCGGCGGCGCTGTTCGACGTCTCGCCGCTCTACAAGTACCTTGTGCGCGGTCGCGACGCAGCGCGCTTGCTCGATCGGGTGGTGACGCGCGACGTGGCCCGTGCGCAGTCGGCCAGGTGCTGTACACGCCCTGGTGCGACGGTCGCGGCAAGGTGCTCGACGACGGCACGATCGCGCGGCTCGACGAGTCGACTTTCCGCCTGACCTCCGCCGAACCGAACCTGCGCTGGCTGCAGGACAACGCGTCAGGGTTCGAGGTCGACGATCGAGGATGTCTCCCGAGCGCACCGCGGCGCTCGCGCTGCAGGGCCCGAGCGCGCGGGCGATCCTGCAGCAGCTCAGCGATCGCGATCTCGGCGGCGCTGAAGTACTTCCGCGTGACCGAGGCGAAGCTCGCGCGGCATCCCGGTCGCGATCTCGCGCACCGGCTACACCGGCGACCTGGGCTACGAGATCTGGCTCGACGCGACGGACGCGCTCGCGATCTGGGACGCGCTGATCGAGGCCGGCACGCCCTACGGGATCACGCCCGCCGGCATCCTCGCGCTCGACGTGGCGCGCATCGAGGCGGGGCTGATGCTGCTCGACGTGGACTACGTCCCCGCGCACCGGACGCTGATCGAGAGCCAGACCTCCTCGCCCTACGAGCTCGACCTCGGCTGGACGGTCGAGCTCGACAAGCCGCGCTTCGTCGGCAAGCAGGCGCTCGCCGCCGAGGCGCGGCGCGGGCCGGCGTGGCGGTTCGTCGGCCTCGCAGTCGAATGGAACGCGTTCGAGCGGCTGTACGCCGACGTAGGACTCGCCCCGCGCGTGCCGAGTACGGCCTGGCGCACGAGCGTGCCGCTCTACGCGGGCGGCGAGCAGGTCGGCTACGCGACGAGCGGCGGCTGGTCGCCGCTGCTCAAGCAGTACATCGCTCTGGCGCACGTGCAGTCGCGCTGGGCGGCGCCCGGCACCGCGCTGGAGATGGAGGTGACCGTGGAGCATCGACGCCGGCGCGCCGCCGCCTGCGTGGTGAAGAAGCCGTTCTTCGACCCGGAACGCAAACGCGCCTAACCATGGCGACCGCGTACGACGCGATCGTGATCGGCGGCGGCCACAACGGCCTCGTCGCCGCCGCCTATCTCGCGCGCGCCGGCCGGCGCGTGCTCGTGCTCGAGCGGCGCGAGCGCGTGGGCGGCGCCGCGCTCAGCGAGGAGGTCTTCCCCGGTTTCACCTTCTCGGTGTTCTCGTACGTCGTGAGCCTGCTGCGGCCGGAGATCATCCGCGACCTCGATCTGCCGCGCCACGGCCTGCACGTCCTGCCGCTCGAGAGCACGCTGACGCCGCTCCCGAACGGCGACTACCTCGCGCAGTGGAACGACCACGACCAGAATCGCCGCGAGCTGGCCCGCCATTCGCTCCGCGACGCAGAGGCCTACGACGAGTTCGGTCGCCTGATGCACCAGATGGCGCGCGCGGTGAAGCCGTTCCTCGGCATGGTGCCGCCGGATCCCGGCTCGTTCGCGCCGCGCGAGCTCTTCGCGCTCGGCCGGCTCGGCCGGCAGCTCCGCGGCCTCGGGCGCGAGCAGTTCCACGCGCTGCACAAGCTCCTGACGATGAGCTCGGCCGACTATCTCGACGAGTGGTTCGAGACCGAGGCGCTCAAGGCGACCAAGTCCGCGAGCGGCATCATCGGCACGCTGCTAGGGCCGCGCTCGCCCGGCACCGCGTACGTGCTGCTGCACCACTACATGGGCGAGCTCGACGGCGTGTTCCGCGCGTGGGGCTTCGCGAAGGGCGGCAACGGATCGGTGAGCGAGGCGATCGCCGGCGCGGCGCGCGCGCTGGGCGTGGAAATCCGCACCGAGGCGCCGGTCGCGAACGTGCTGGTCGAGAACGGCCGCGCGACCGGCGTCGTGCTCGCGAGCGGCGAGGAGATCCGGGCGCGGCGCGTGCGTCTCGAACGCCGATCCGCGGCGCACGTTCCTCGAGCTCGTCGGCGCGAAGCACCTGCCTGCGGAGTTCACCGACGCGATCCGGCAGTTCCGCTTCCGCGGCGCGTCGGCCAAGGTCAACCTTGCCCTCGATGCGCTGCCGGACTTCACCTGCCTGCCCGGCGCCGGGCCGCACCTGCGCGGCGCGATCTCGATCAGCCCGAGCGTCGACTACCTCGAGCGCGCCTACGACGACGGCGAAGTACGGCGAGTTCTCGCGCCGCCCGTACATGGACATCGTGATCCCCTCGATGATCGACCCGGGCATGGCGCCGCCGGGCAAGCACGTCATGTCGATCTTCGTGCAGTACGCGCCCTACCATCTCGAACGGCGGCTGGACGGATGCGCAGCGCGAGGCGTTCGGCGACGCGGTGATCGACACGCTCGCCGAATACGCGCCGAACCTCAAGTCGGCGATCCTGCACCGCCAGGTGATCACGCCGGCGGACATCGAGCGCATCGTCGGCCTGACGCGAGGGCAACATCTTCCACGGCGAGCTCTCGCTACAGCAGATGTTCTTCCTGCGGCCGGTGCCGGAGTGGGCGAAGTACCGGACGCCGATCCCCGGGCTCTACCAGTGCGGCTCGGGCACGCATCCGGGCGGCGGCGTGATGGGCGCGGCGGGACGGCTGGCGGCGCTCGAGGTCCTCAAGGAGGGCGCATGAACCGCGGGCGCAGCCTCCTTCCGGCACTGCTGCTGGCGGCGCTTCCGCTCGCCGCCGTCGCGCAGGACTACCCGCGCAAGCCGATCCGGCTGGCCGCGAACCTCAAGCTCGAATGAGCGCACCGATCGTCGTCATCGGCGCGGGCACGAACGAGCTCGTCGCCGCGCACTATCTGGCGCGCGCGGGCAACCGCGTCGTCGTGCTCGATCGCCACGGCGCGGATCCGGACGCGACGCGAGTGGCTGGATCCCGCCGCGCATCGCCCGAGCCCTCGGCCTCGCGCAGCGCGGACTGCGGATCGACGCGGACCGATCCATGGGCCGTGGCGCCGCTCCCCGACGGCGGGCGGCTCGAGCTGTGGCAGGACCTGGCGCGCTCGGTGGAGTCGATCGGACGCATCAGCCCGCGCGACGCCGGCGAAGTGGCCCGGCGTTCTGCGCGCGCATGGCGCGTCTCGCGCGCGTGCTCGAGCCGCTGTACGCCGCCCCGCCGCCCGATCCGCTCGCCGAGGGCGCCGGCGAACTCGCGCGGCTTGCCGCGATCGGACTCCACGTCCGCGCGCTCGGACGGCGCGGGCATGACCGACCTGCTGCGACTGCTGCCGATGTCGGTGGCCGATTTCCTCGACGACTGGTTCGAGAGCGACGCGCTGAAGGGCGTTCTCGGCGCCGGCGGCGTGATGCACCTGCGCCAGGGTCCGCGCTCGGGCGGAACGGCTTTTCGACTGCTCCATCGTCACGTCGGCAGCCCGCCCGGCGTGTTCCGCCCTCCGCGCTCGAATATCCTGCAGCGTATTGCGCGAGCTGCCGGGCGTCGAGATTCGCGGCGGCGCACGCGTCGAGCGGATCGTCGTGCGCGACGGGCGCGTCGCCGGGGTCGTGCTCGCGAGCGGCGAGGAGATCGCCGCGGCGCTCGTCGTTTCGGGCGCCGACCCGCGCCGCACGCTGCTCGAGCTCGTCGAGCCGGGCTGGCTCGACCCGGAGACGATGCGCGCGGTGCGGCAGCATCCGCGCGCCGCGGCGTCGTCGCGCAGGTGACGCTCGCGCTCGACCGTGCGCCGGACTTCGCGCACGCTCGTCGTCGCGCCATCGCTCGATTACCTCGAGCGCGCGTACGACGACGCGAAGTACCGCCGCGTCTCGTCGCACCCGTATCTCGAAGCGCGCGCCGACGGACGAGGCCGCGTGATGGTGCACGTCCAGTACGCCCCACATGCCCTTGCCGATGGCGAGTGGGACGACGCCCGCCGCGCGGCGCTGGGACAGCGGGCGGAGGAACTGCTGTTACCGAACCTCGGTGCGACCGTGGTCGAGCGCGTCGTGCGTTCGCCGCGCGACCTCGAGGCCGCACACGGCTGGCCCGAAGGCCAAGCGCACCACGCGGAGCTGTCGCTCGACCAGCTGCTGTGGATGCGTCCGATGCCGGCGCTCGCGCGCTACCGCACCCCCGTCCAAGGCCTGTATCTCTGCGGGCCTGGGATGCACCCGGGCGCGGGAGTCGCGGGTGCAGCGGGTGCGAATGCGGCGCGCGTCGTCCTGCGGGATTCGCAAGGCGGAACGATCGCGAGGTAGTGCGCGCCCGCGGCGCCCCGCGCTCAGGCGGTATTCGAGTCGCCGCCCGCGAGATGGACGAGGAGACCGACCGGCGCGCGGTCCGCATCGAAGCTTTGCCACGCGTCCGCGAGGCCGGCCGCTTCGCCGTCCTCGAAGGCGGGATCGGTCAGCACCCGGTGGATCGTCGCGAGGACACGCGGTCCGTCGCGCTCGCCGAACAAGCCGCGGCTGACCATGCTGAACATCGGGAAGAGCCCCAGCGCCTTCGCGTCCAGGACCGCGAGCGTGCCGCCGCAGAAGCCCCACAGGTAGCCGGCGGCAAACGCGTCCTGCTCGATCGTGGCGACTCGGCAGTGGCCGAGATCGAGCTGGAAGCGCAACAGGCGCGCCGCGCGCTCGACCGCGTGCTTCGTCGTCGCCGGATGCTTGGGGTCTTCGGACATCGGGGCCTCGTGGCTGGTGCGGCGATGCCGGAAGGGCCCGGCCGCACTTCGGCCCCGCTCGGCTCCAGCGGCACCGGGACGCACCCCGGCCTCGCCGGACCGTTCGCTCCTCCTCCCCTGCACCCGTTCCCTCCCGGCTCGCACGCGGACGCGACGATGCCCGAGGTTGGCATACCATGCCACTTCATCTTCGTGATGAGCGTCATTCGCACCGACATGACACGCAACCTCCGCAATCTCGACCTCAACCTCCTCACCGTGTTCGAAGCCGTGTACGCCGAGGGCAACCTCGGGCGCGCGGCGCGGCGGCTCGCCATGTCGCAACCCGCGGTGAGCAACGCGCTCGCGCGGCTGCGCGCAGTGACGGGCGATCCGCTGTTCGTCAAGGCCGGCCGCGGCGTCGCGCCGACCTTCTACGCGCGGCATCTGCACGCCCCCGTGGGCAACGCGCTCGAGCTGATCCGCAGCGGGCTCGCCGGCGCGCAGGAGTTCGATCCGCGCCGCTCGCAGCGCGAGTTCGTCGTGGCGACCGGCTACGGCCTCGAAGTCGTCGCCGGTCCCGACTTCCTCGCCTGGGCGAAGGCCCACGGCCCGGGGGTGCGGATCTCGGGGCGCCTGATCGGGCACCGCGAATCCGTCTGGGCGGAGCTCCGCGACGGCAGCGTCGACGTGACGGTGGACGTGGTGGCGCCGAAGGCGAACGGCTTCGTCTCGCAGCACCTCCTGGATGCGGACGTCGTGGTCGTCGCGCGCAAGGGGCATCCGCGGGTGCGAGATCCGCTCACGCTCGAGGGCTATCTCGCCGAGCGCCACGTCGTGCTGCGACCGAAGAGCGAGGAGGAAGCGCGGCTCGAGGTGCGCCGGAGGCTCGTCGAGCTCAACCGGGACGTGGCGCTCGAGGTGTCGAACACGCTCGCGCTCGCGGTGGTGGTCAGCGAATGTGACCTGCTCGGCGTCCTCGGCCGCGCGCTCGCCGAGAAGCTCGCCGAGAAGCTGCGGCTCAGGATCTTTCCGCCACCCCTCCCGCTGCCGAACGTCGGCGTTTACCTCTCGTGGCACCGCAGCCGCGAGAACGATCCGGGGCACCGCTGGCTCCGCGAAGGGATCGCCGGCATCTTCGCGCGGGCGCGGCCGCGCCTGGCCGCCTGAGCCAAACGACCCGGCGGCGCGGGTCGGGACGCGCGGATTTCGCGTGGATGGCGCGCGCATGTTGCGATCCGGCCAACAGCACGCTGCAGCCTGTTGGCGCCAGCCCACCACGCCGCACCTCGCGGCAGGCGCTCGAAAATCCTCGCACCCGGTCGATATCTCGATTCCCTACAGGCAGTTACGGAGCGACTCGCTGTTTCGCGCGCGGTTGGCACACCCTGTGCTGTATAGGTCACCGGGCACGGAAACTTGCTCAATGTGAATCGAGAACTTTTCTTCCCTTAACCCACTTAGGAGAACTGCCATGATGATCAAAGACCTGGAAGTCAGCAAAGAGTTGT
Organism: uncultured beta proteobacterium; assembly: GCA_963747775.1. Classification (GTDB taxonomy): domain Bacteria; phylum Pseudomonadota; class Gammaproteobacteria; order Burkholderiales; family SG8-39; genus JAGVSZ01. Next base: position 23,322 of record CAVVGT010000002.1, on the reverse strand, counting down.
CCCGCAAAGAGCTCGCCGCCGTGCGCGGGGGCTTCAACTTCGGTGTTCAGGGCGGCCAGAACGTTGGCCAGGCCGGGCTTCTGAACTTCGCGAGCCCGGTCACCGCGGTGAACGTGCCGACGATGCCCCAGACCTACACCGAGGTGAACATCAACCTTGCCAACATCCTCGGCTCACTCGCGGCCGTCGGCCAGGCGTAATTGGTGGTGGTGGTGTACGGAGCGAGAGCCGCACTCGGAAGCCGATCCTCCGAGTTGCGGCTCTCCATCCGGCCCCATCGAACGCCACATCGGAGACACATCATGGCTGCTCTCATCATCGCCGACCTGCCCGTCGACCGGGCGCTGGACCGAGCCGCAATGGCGTCCATTCGCGGCGGCCTCTCGTGGGTCAACGGCGCGTTCGCGCTGCCGGTGACGCCAGGCGTCATGCCGGCCTACAACTTCATGCAGGTCAACAACATCCAGAACATCCAGAACAACCTGTACGTCGAGGAGATGGTCAACCACTACCAGATCGTCGACATCGCAAACCAGGGCGCGAACTCGAACATCACCGCCGTCGTCATCAGCTCGCTCAACAACGGCGGCCCGCGTCTCAACGTGTAGCAGCGTTTGGCGCGCCGCGGCGGGACGAAGCGGGGCCGCAAGGCCCCGTTCAATCCCGTCCTTTGAGATCGCGCCGCGAGCGCCCGCGCCGCTTCAATTCCGCGTTTCGCTCGGCGCCGGTCGCTGGCCGCGAAAGTCCCGCGACCGGATGCCGTGCTTCTTCAGCAGCACCTGCAGGTGGGAGCGGTTCATGTCGCACCGCCGCGCCAGCTCCGTGACGGTGCCGCCGACGTCCCTCAGGCCGCGCTCGAGAAAAGCGCGCTCGGCCTCGTCGCACGCGACGCGCTTCGCGTCGCCGAGCGAAGTCGCTCTCCATTCCGCCGCGGCGGCGCCGCTTGCCGCAACCTGCTGGGCGGCCGGCGACGGCGCAGCGGCGCCGTCCCGAATGTCCGGCGGCAGATGCTCGAGGCCCGCGGTGTCCCCCGCCAGGCACGAGATCCGGTAGACGATGTTGCGCAGCTCGCGGATGTTTCCCGGATACGCGTAGCTCAGCAGGAACTCCCGCAGCGCGGGCGCGAGGTTGAGCGGCCGCCGCCTGAGCGCCTCCGCAGCCTCGTCGCCGAAGAATTCGAGCAGCAGCGGAATCTCGTCCCTGCGCTCGCGCAGCGGCGGCAGCGTCACGTGGATGACGCTGAGCCGGTAGAACAGATCCTCGCGAAACTTGCCCTCGTCGCACAGCCTGCGGAGGTTCTTGTTGGTCGCGGCGACGATGCGGGTGTCGACCGCTGTCATCTCGTCCGATCCCACTCGCTGGATCTCTCGCGACTCCAGCACGCGCAGCAGTTTCACCTGTCCCGACAGCGGCAGCTCGCCGATCTCGTCGAGAAATATGGTGCCGGTGTGCGCGCTTTCGAACCTGCCCTTGCGATCATGCGATGCGCCGGTGAAGGCGCCCTTCTTGTGTCCGAACAGCTCGGACTCGAGCAGGTTGTCGGGGATCGCGCCGCAATTGACCGAGAGGTACGGCTTGTCGGCGCGTGGCCCGTTGGAATGGATCACTTTCGCCATCAGTTCCTTGCCAGTGCCGCTCTCGCCGTCGATCAGCACCGGCAGATCGGTGGGGGCGACCTTCTCCGCGATCTCCAGGGCTTCGAGGAGCTTGGGGTTGTCGCCGAAGGCCCCCTCGAAGACGAAGCTCCGCTCGAGCAATGCCTGGCGGCGTTCGCCGTTCGTTCGCACCGCGCCATCCGGCTGCGCGGCCGCCGCGGCCACGAAGCGCGCCGTGTACGACAGGCGCATCACTTCGTCGCGCAGCGCGCTCGACTGGCGCAGCAGCCGCTCGATCTCGGGTCGCTCGAGCTTCGTGGACCAGCGCAGGGTGGAGCGAAGAATCTCGATGCGTTCGATCAGTCCCGCGTAGGACACCACCGAGTTGCCAGGGTCGCTTTGATCGAGGATCTTCATGCCGCGCTCAGTTGCTTGTGGACGAGCTGGTAGTACATGCCCTTGCGGTCGAGGAGCTCTTCGTGCCGGCCCTGCTCGACGATCGAGCCCTCGTACAGGACCAGGATCTTGTCCGCCCGCATGATCGTGCTCAGCCGGTGCGCGATGATCACCGCGGTGCGGCCCTTGAGGATGTCGTGCATGTTCGCGAGGATGTTGCTCTCGGACTGCGTGTCGAGCGCGGAGGTCGCCTCGTCGAAGACGAGCAGCCGCGGATCGTGATAGAGGGCCCGCGCGATGCAGAGCCGCTGGACCTGGCCGCCCGACAGGCCGACGCCGCGCTCGCCCACCACCTGCTCGTATCCGAGTGGCATCTTGGCGATGAAGGCATGCGCATCGGCCATCTTCGCCACCTCCTCGATCCGCCGCCGGTCCGGGCTCTCCTCGCCGCTCGCGATGTTCTCCGCGACGGTGCCGGAGAAGAGCAGGTTCGACTGCATCACGTATCCGACCTGGGCGCGGTAGTACTCCTTGTCGATCACGCCAATGCCGTAACCGTCCACCGTCAGCTTGCCCTCGGTGGGCGCATAGAAGCCGACCAGCAGCTTCGCGAGCGTCGTCTTCCCCGAGCCGCTGCGCCCCACGATCGCGACGAGCTCGCCAGGCTTGATGTCGAAGCTGAGGTTCTCGAGCACGTAGGGCGTTTCGCTTCCGCCGTAGCGGAAGTAGACGCCCTCGAGCCGGACCTCGCCCCGGACCTCCGGGAGAACAATGCGCGAAGCGAGCGCCTCCGGCTTCTGCTCCGGCGCGATGTCGAGCACGTCGCCGAGCCGTTCCATGGCGACGCTGGCGTCGTTCAGGAGGTTCCACAGCCCGACCAGCCCCATCAGCGGCGCGAGGACGCATCCCATCAGCGCGTTGAATGCGATGAGCTGGCCGATCGTCAGCTCCCGCGCCAGCACGAGATGGGTCCCGGCCCAGAGAATCGCGATGGTCGTCGCCGCGTTGAGCAACTGGCTTCCGAACGCGACCAGGATGTTGAACTGCTGGCCGCGGTACTGGACGTCGAGCGCCTTCGCGTACTTCTTCTCCCATCTGAGACGGATGGGTCGCTCGATCCCCATGCCCTTCACCGTCTCCGCGCCCCCGAGCGCCTCCATCAAGAACGACTTCGCGTCGGTCGCGGCGACAAATGACTCGCGCGCGTAGTTCTTGATCTTCGGGGTCGCCACCGCCGTCAGCGCGACGATCGGGATGACGAACGCGAGCAGCAGCAGGGTCAGCTTCACGTTGTACAGGAACATGATCGTGAAGTAGATGAAGACCATCAGCAGGTTGAGTGCCGTGGTGACGGTCGACTCGGTCAGAAAGGCGCGGATGGTCTGGTTTTCCTGGAAGCGCGCGAAGATGTCGCCGGTCTTCCGGCTCGCGAAGAACGCGAGCGGCAGCGACATCGTGTGCTTGAAGAAGTGCGCCATCATCGCGAAGTCCATGTTGCGCATCATGAAGTTCGCGAGAAACGCCCGGATCGTCGAGATGACCTGGGTGAAGACGCTGGAGACGGCCAGGCCGATCACGAGGAGATGCAGGAGGCTCACGTTCTGGTGAACGATGACCCCGTCGAGGACGTTCTGGATGATCACGGGCGGGACGACGCCCAGCACCTGGATCACGAAGGTCGCCAGGAAGAGGTGCGCGAGGATCTTCCCGTAGGGCTTCAGGTATCCCGCGAACCGGACCCAGGGCGACCGCGACGCGTCGAGCTGGGCGAGGTTCTGCCCGGGCGTGAAGACGAGGCAGGTGCCGCTCCACCCGCGCTCGAACTCCTCCACGCTCATCTTCCTGAAGCCGACCGCCGGGTCCGCTACCCAGGCGAGCCGCTTGGAGATGCCGTACACCACGACGTAGTGGTAGCCCTCCCAGTGCACGATGAGGGGGAGCTCGAAGCCCCGCAACGACTCGTACGTGCACTGCATTCCGCGCGCGGTGAACCCGAGCGATTCGCCCGCGCGCGCGAGGCTGTCCAGCGTGGCGCCCTGGGCGGTGACGTTGGCCAGTTCCCTCAGCTTGCCGAGGGTCATCGCGATCCCGTAGTGCTTGCAGACCATCGCGAGACAGGCGGCGCCGCAATCCATCTCCTCGGCCTGCTCGACCAGTCCGAAGCGCTTGAGCACCTTCTCGCCGATCTGCGGTTCGGATTGGAGGTCGAGCCTGACCGGAAGGAGGCGCCTCTCCGCCAGCCGCTTCTGGCGTTCCAGCTCCCGCTCCAGGAACCGGATGCGCTCCTCGAGCACCTCGCGCAGCTTCGGGTTGCGCTCCAGGATGAAGTGAACGGTCTTCTCCGGGATGACCAGCAGCGTCGCATCCGTGGTCGCGATCACGGCCGCCGTCTGCTCCTGGCGCATCAGGCAGGCCTTCTCGCCGAAGATCTCGCCCTGCCGCAGTGTCGCGAGCGGATACTCCGCGCCTTCCTCGCGGCGCACGATGCGGACCTCGCCGTGGCGCACCACGTAGAGGCGCCGGTCCTCGCGCGCGTCCTGCTTCAGGATCTCCCTGCCGGCGGCGACCCGCTTCGCACCGACGCTGCGGACGAATTCCTCGATCTCGCTCTTGTCCACCTTGCCGCGCAGGTCGAACAAGCGCGCGACGAACCCGCCCGCGGAGTTGATCGCGACGTAGCTGGTGACGAAGGACTCGGCTGCGGGGTTGCGGGCGAGCACCGCGGCGATGACGTTGCGGGGGATGAAGAGCAGCTCGGACTTCACCGAGGCGCGCACCGACGACTCGTGCCGGCACTCGCGCAGCATCGCGATCTCGGCGAACACGCCGCGCTCCCGGCGCACTCCCATGCTGATTTCCTTGCCGTGCTCCTCGGTGAAGATGCGCACCGAGCCCGACTTGATCACGAAGAGGCCCTCGGCCGGCTCGCCGGCGTTGCAGACGGTCTCGCCGAACGAGAAGAATCGGGATTCGGCGTGCTGGGCGAGCCGCTCGAGCTCGGCCCGCGCGAAGGGCGACAGGATCTCGACGGAGGCGAGAAAGTCGGCGAGCGTTGCCAGGTTCGAAGGCGCGTTCATCGGCCCGGCCTAGCGCGCTTCGATGACGTGTTCCTGTGCCCGCGCCGCCAGCCACTCCTCGCGCAGCAGGCGGCGTATCTCGGTCGCGGTGTCCTCGTCCAAAGTGGCCGGGTGCTTCGCGTTCACCATGAAGATCTCGTAGAAGGACCGGTCGGCGGAGGCGAACGGCCCGAGCACGTCGCCGACGGCCGCGTTGAAGACCTTGGCCTCGACGTCGGTCTTCAGGGAGCCGCGCAGCACCTTCCCGATGACGCCTCCCTCCTCGCGCGTGCTGGCGATCGAGTGCTCGCGCGCCATCTCGGCAAAGCAGTCGGGATCGTCCCGCAGCACCGACACCATCTCCTTCGCCTTGCCTTCGGCGTCGAGGACGATGTGGCTCACCTCGATCGCGTCGAACCGCGGAGAGTTGAGCGCGAAATACCGCTCGACCGCCTTCGCGCTGCACACCTGCTCCATCATCTTTTCCTGGTACAGGTCGTCGGCGACGAACGCCTCGAACTCGTCCAGGCTGACGCCCAGGTGGTCGAAGTAGCGGTTGGTGTCGGCCGCCCGGTGCAGGCCCTTGACCCGCCGGTAGCGATCCGCCCGTTCCTGGATCTCCTCGGGCGCGATGCGCAGGCCGTGCTTCTTCGCCGCGCGCACCGTGAGCCGGTCCCGGACGAACTGCTCGACGAGGCTCTCGAATTGCCCCGTCAGCTTCCAGATCCGCACGAACTGCTCGATCCCGATCACTTCATCGTCGATTCGCACTATCGCCTGCATCACAGCCTCCTTGACGATCTCTCGGCGGAACCAACTCGACCGCTTCGATCCCAGTCTAGAGGGGGGCACGGGTGCAAAGGCGGCGAGTATTACCCCGCGATCCGCTACTTATTCACCTTCCCGGGAGGTACGAACGCCGCGGGCGCGGTGACGAACTACCCGCCGATCTGCCGGAAGGGATCCAGCGCGAGGTCGATCAGGCGCCGGTCGCGGACGACGACCTCCGCCGTGGCCGTCATCCCGTAGCGCAGCGGATACTGGGTGTCCGCCACCAGGTAGTGGTCCCGCTCGAGCGTCACGCGCCCTTCGTAGACGGGCTGCTTGGTCTGCGCCGACGGCTTCGTTGCGGGCGAGATGTAGCTCAGCGTCCCGTGGATGAGGCCGTAGCGGTAGTACGGAAACGCGTTGAACTTGAGCTGGACCGGCATGCCTTCGCGCAGGAAGGCGCGGTCGTGCTCGGCAATGTCGATCTTGAGGACCGACCGGGCATTGTTCGGCGCGATCCCGCCGAGCGGCGTATTGGCGTGGACCTTGTCCCCCGGTTGGGTGGAGGTCACATCGGTGATGAGCCCGTCGACCGGCGCGACGATCAACAGGAAGTTGTCCTTGTCGATGTTCTCGAACCGGATCCGCGCCGCCGCCTCGGCCACCAGGCGGGCGGTCTGGAGCTGGAGCCGCAGCTTCTCCTCGGTGTCCGAGATCTCCTTCGTGGCGGCGTCGTACTGGACCTGGAGCCGGGTGAGCTCCTGCCCCCCCGTCTCGAGCTGCGCCGTCACCTGCGACGCCTCCTGGCTCTGTCGGGCGGCGAGCTCGCTCAGCCGCGATTGCGCCACCACAAGGGCGTTCTCGGCCGCCTGCAGCGCGTTTTTTCTCGTCTCGACCTGAAGCTCTGACACCCCGCCTCCGCCGGGCGTCGCATACAGGCGCGTGTACTTGTCCGCCTCCTGCCTGGCGGCCTCGCGCGCGCGACGCCCATCTTCGAGCCGCGCGCGGGCTTCCTGGAGCTGCGCCCGCTGCGCCGCGGCGAACTTCGCCGTGCCTTCCGAGACGCGCCGCTCGTGCTGGTGCTCCGCGAGCTCAAGCGCCTGCTTCAACGCGGCGAACCTGCGCTCCATCAGCGCCTTCTTGTCCGGGAACTCCTTCCACTCGCGCTCCGCGTCCTCGAGGCGGACCTGAGCCTGCATGGCATTGGCGGCGGCCTCGATCGCCCCGCGCGCGTTCAGCCGCGCCAGCACGTCGCCTTTCGACACCGGCTGGCCTTCGGCGATGTAGAGATTCGCCAGCTCGCCGTCGACGGGCGCATAGAAGCGCCGCACCTCGGAATCGGGCTGGAGCACCCCCTGGGTCGTCACGAGCACGTCGGCGCGCCCGAAGAACGACCATGCGAGCGCGGAGGCGACGAGCGCCGCCATCGCCACCACCACCGCCAGCGTGAACCGCGAGGGCTCCGCCGTCAGGATCGCGATGCCTTCGGCAGCGTGATCGCCGAGCGCCTGGGGGAACGGCCTAAGACGATCTTCTCTCGCCATCGTTCCGGCCTCCGAGCAGCGTGAGTTTCGCTTTCAGCAGCCCCGGCTCCAGGACGTGGCGCAGCTCGAGCAGCGACTTGCGCTGCAGCTCCGCTTCGGCCGCGATCTCCTCCTGGACCTTGCTCAGGCGCGCAGGCGGGGCCTCCTTGAACTGCGTGTAGACCCGCAGGCCGCGCTGCGCGCATTCGTGCGCCTCGGCGAGCGACTGCGCCTGCGTCCTGAACTCGTTCGAGACCACGGCCTTCAGCCGCTGCCTGCCGTCGATCGCGCCGTTCTCGCGATATCGACGCCACAGCCTCTCGGCGTGCTCGAGCGCGTCCCGGGCGCGCGCCAGCGCTTCGCTCTTGTGCAGGCCGACGTCGCCTTCGGTCGCCCGGATGAAGTACGCGTCCTCGTACGAATCGAGCGACGCGTAGAACGCGAGCAGCCGCTCCTCGTATCCGGCGCCGCCGCGCGCGCGTTGGAGCGCGGCGTACTGTTCCGCGATGGCGCGCTTGTGCTGCAGCTCCCGCGCGGCGGGATCGGCCCACGGACCGGTGATCAGCTTCTGCAGACCGGCGAACGCCTGCTTCGCGTCGCCCTGTCGCCAGGCTTCGGATACGGCGTCGTACTGCTGGACGATCTCCGCGGAGGGAAACCGGTCGCTCGAGGTCAGCGCGCGAAACTTGGCCTGGAAAGGCGGCGTCGAGAACCGGGCGCCGGTGAGGAGCGCGATCGGCCGGCCCAGCCGGCGCGCGCGCGGCTCGCTGTCGATCTCGAGGTACTGGCGCAGGTCGCTGCGGAGCGCGTCCAGGCCGCCGAGCCGGGGATACTTCTCCGCGTAGTCCTTGAGGACCGCCTCCAGCGCCGCCGGGTTCTCCCGCTCGAGCTCGGCGGCGACCGTGGCCTTCAGGCGCTCGATGGCGGCGAGGTACACCGAGTCGTCGTTCTGGAGCTTGCGCAGGCGGCTGAGCGCCTCGGCGTACGCGTCCCTGAACTCCGGGACGTAGGTCGCGATCGTGGCGAGCGAGCGCTGGTGCCGCGGCGTGTCGTCGTTCCAGCGCTTGACGAGCAGCCGCATCTTTTCCTCGTCCGCGTAGATCCGGACCGGCGCGTCCACGCCGCCCCGCGCGACGACGAACTCCTGGAGCTCGGCGATCCATTCGAGCTCGCCGAGGAACGACTGCAGGTCGGCGTTGTGCATGCTGAGTCGATTCGCCGCGGCGAGAGCCGCCCGCGCGCGATCGAAATCGCCCGCTTCGAGGAGGTCCAGCCACGTCGGCACGTGCCCCTTGAGGAACGCCTCGGTGCCGAGCGCCCTGATCTCGGCGCTGTCGGGGTGCTGCCCGAGGTACGCGTTGGCCGCCGCCGCGGCGCGCGCGTACTCGCCGCGCGCGAAGAGGTCTTTCACCTCGCGCTCGGGCGCGCCCCACAGCTGGAGCGCCAGCGCGAACGTCCCGAGGACGGCCAGGACCGACATTCCCCACCGGGCCACTCCCCGCATCGCGGCACGCTCGCTGCCCGCGACGGCGGTCGTTACCTCGGAAAGGAGGATCGCGAAGCGGCCGCGCGTTCGCCGTGCGTCCGCGTCCGGGGCGGCCTCTGCGACTGCCCCGGACGCCTCGTCGTCGACCGCTTCGGGCGGCTGCGCGGACTGATCGACGCAGAAGATGTCGAGGAACGAGGCTGCGGCCGTCACGAACGTCGTCCTCTCCGGATTGGTGGCATCGACCGCCGGGCCGGATGCGATCGAATCCTCTTTCGCCAACGTCGCCTCGTCGACGGACCTCTCGAGCCTCACCTTGTAGAGGAAGTGGTTTCCGCCGAACCCCACGACCTCTCCGTCATCGAGCGCGACGGCGTGCTCCGCCAGCCGTCTCCCGCCCACGAACGTGCCGTTCCTGCTGCCCAGGTCCTCGAGGAAGGGTGTGGCGCCCCTGACGAAGATGTGCGCGTGGCGGCGCGAGATGAAGCCCACTGCGTGCGGATGCCGCTCCTGATGGCGCGAGAACGTGTTGTCGGACTTGCCGATCAGGAACGGGAAGTGGCCCAGCACGATCGGCTCGAGGCCCGAGTCGCCGTGGACGGGAGTCAGCGTGAGGCTGAGGAGCCGCGCGACGCCGCGCGGCGCACTCGCGCGCGAAACGAGCTGTACCCGATAGGACAGCGTCCCGCCGAGGCGAAGCTCGTCGGCGTTGCCGAGCCTGGCGGGCTTCTCGCGCACCGCGATGCCGTTCACGTTCGTGCCGTTGGTGCTCTCCAGATCGGCGACGTAGGCGGCGCCGTCCTCGATGAAGATCCTGGCGTGCCGGCGCGACAGGCCGGCCACGATGTCGGCGCCGTACGAGTCGAAAGGAGGCTCCGCCCGCCCGATGGCGAAGAGGTCGTCCGCGATGCGAATCTCGCCCAGCTCCGGGTGCGAGATCGGCCAGAGCATGACATCGAACGGCTGCGACACGGGCCCCCGCAGATCGGTCGTCAGGGTTGCGGCGGCGGCCATGGCCAGGTTACTGGCTCTCGTTGCGGACATCGACGATCGGCCATCCTCCGCCCAGCCCCTTGTAGAGGGTCACGGTGTCGGCGAGGATCTGCTGGTGGTTCGCAAGCAACGCGAGTTCACCTGCCAGCAGCTGCCGTTCGGTCTCGAACACCTCGAGCTGCGAGACGACGCCCGCCTTCAGCTGCGCCTGGACCTCGGTGGCGACGACCTTCAGGTGACCGGTTTGCTGCAACAGCTCGGCGCGCTGAAGCTTCCGGGCCGCGAGGCTGGTGAGGGCGTTCTCGACCTCTTCGAAGGCGACCATGACGGTGCGCCGGTACTCCGCCTCGGCCGCGTTGGTCTGCGCCTCGGTCGTCTTGATGCGGGCCTTGATGCTCGGGTCGAACAGCGGGATGTTGATGCTGGGGAGGAAGCTGAGCGTGAACGACTTCATTAGGTCGCCGAGCGCGAGGCTGGCGGTCCCCGCGCGCCCGGCCAGGTTGATCGAGGGCAGCTGCGCGAGCTTGGCCTGACCCACGAGGTCGTAGCCCTGCAGGACGCGGTACTCGGCCGCGACGATGTCGGGCCGCCGCGCGAGCAGCTGGGACGGCAGGCCCGCGGGCACCTCCGGCAGGTGGACTCTGTCCTGGAGGCGGCCGATGGGGAGCTTCTGCTCTCCCGCGGGCACGCCCGTCAGGGTCGCCAGCGCGTTCTCGGCGAGGTCGCGCGATCTCTGGAGCTCCAGCAAACCGTCCGTCAGCCGGTTGATCTCCGCCCGCTGGCGCACGACCTGCGTCCGCGGCGCCAGCCCGTGCGCGAGCTGCGCCTCGTAGATGGCGAGGATCTCCCGGTTCCGGCCGAGCGCCTTGCGCTGCGCGCCGATCTGCTCGTCGAGCTGAAGGATCTGGAAGTACGTCGTCGACACTGCGGCGACGAGCATCAGGTATCCCGCGCGCCAGTCCGCCTCGGTCGCGCGGTACTCCGCCGTCTGCGCCTGGACGCCCTTCTCGAACTTGCCCCAGATGTCGAGCTCCCAGCTGACCTGGGTGCCCAGGTCGTAGCGCTGCGAGGTCTTCCGTCCGGTGGACTTTTCGAAGAGCGCGCCGGCGCCGAGGTCCACGATCGGCATTCCCCCGGCCTGCGCCTCGCCGATCAGCGCGGCGGCGACCTGCGTCCGGGCGGCGAGCACTCGCAGGTCGAAGTTCCCCGCGATGGCCTTGCTCACCAACGCGTCCAGCGTGGGATCGCGAAACGCCTGCCACCAGTCGAGCGTGATCGTTTCGGACGCCGAGACCCGGGCCTCGGGCCCCGACCACGACGACTTCGTCGGTGCGTCGGGGCGCTGGTATGGCGGGCCTCCGAAATCGGCGCAGCTCGCGAGGCCAGCGGCGAGGAGCGCGCCGAGCAGCGCCTGGTAGACGACACGGCCCGCACGGGGACGAACACGATCGACGGTCATCGTCTCTACCTGGCCCACACGGAACGAAGGGGAACTGAGATGGGGCGACTCTACCCAGTCGCCGAGCCGCGAGACCGGCACGGATTACCGCGGGATCGGCGACTTATTCACCAGCGTCGAATAAGAACCCGTATCAAATCGGGTTCCGGAACGGCGGAGAGCCGCACTTGCAGGGGAACGGGTCGCTCCCCTCCAAGTGCGGCTCTCGCGCCGCTTCGGGTCTGCCGTCGATTCCTGCGGCCTGACGGCCGCGGAATCGACGGTTCGCGCGTCACTTACGCCGACTGGCCCACCAGCGCCAGCGAGTTCGCGATCACGGCGGAGTTGATGCCGACGTCCGTGTAGCTCTGCGGCAGCGACGGCGCATTCATCGCAGCGACGGGGCTCGCGAAGTTCAGAAGCCCGGCCTGCGACACGGTCTGGCCGCCTTGAATGCCGATATTGAAACCGCCGCGCACGGCGGCGAGCTCTTTGCGGGACAACTCTTTGCTGACTTCCAGGTCTTTGATCATCATGGCAGTTCTCCTAAGTAGGTTAAGGGAAAAAAAGTTCTCGATTCACATTGAGCAAGTTTCCGTGCTCGGTGACCTACAGAGCACGGGGTGTGCCAAGCACGCGCGAAGCCGCGCGAGTCGCTCCGTAACTGCCTGTACGGAATCGAGATATCGACCGGGTGCGAGGATTTTCGAGCGCATGGCGCGAGGCGCTGTGTGGTGGGCTGGCGCCAACAGGCTGCAGCGCGCTGTTGGCCGGATCGCAACATGAGCCCGAAAAACTCGCAGAAGACCTTCCACTGCGAATCACTCACGACGCCGTCGGCGCGCGCTCGCTCAGCGCCGCGAGGATCGCGATCGGGCCGAACATCTCGGCCATCGCGTCGTTTACCGACGCGCCCGCGCGCAGGGGGCGTGGGCGGCGACGAGTGTCGTCCGCCACCGGCGCGGTCGGCCCATCGCTCCCGGCCCTTGCGGCGCCGGCGCGGGCACCCCACGGACGCCTGCTTGCCCCGCGTCGGGAGTTCGCTTAGGCTGACCGTAATCGCCGCGCGAGAACGGCCCATGCCAGTGAGCGAGCCCGGATATCCCGACGCACTGCCCGAGCAGCATCGCCTGCACTGGTACGTGATCGAGCGGGTGCTCGGACAGGGCGGTTTCGGCATCACCTACCTCGCCCGCGACACCAACCTCGACCAGCGGGTCGCAATCAAGGAGTATCTGCCGGTCGACGTCGCCTCGCGTCGGCACGACGCGGCGGTCGGCTCGCGGACCGACGGGAGCCGCGAGCGCTACCGGTGGGGCCTCGACCGCTTCATCAAAGAGGCGCGCATGCTCGCGCGCTTCGACCACCCGAACATCGTGCGCGTGCACTCGGTGTTCGAGCTGAACAACACCGCCTACATGGTGATGCGGTTCGAGGCGGGCGAGAACCTCGCTCACTTCCTCGAGACGCGCGGCACCCTGGGCGAGGACGAGCTGCTTAAGATCCTGCTGCCGGTGCTCGACGGGCTCGCGCTCGTGCACGCGGCGGGCTTCATCCATCGCGACATCAAGCCCGACAACATCCACATCCGCGCGGACGGCAGCCCGGTGCTGCTCGATTTCGGGTCGGCGCGCACCGCGGTCGGGAAGGCGCACACCCTGACCATCCTTGTGGCGCCGGGCTACTCGCCCTTCGAGCAGTACAACAGCAGCTCCGAGAGCCAGGGCCCGTGGACCGACATCTACGGCCTAGGCGCGACCTGCTATCGCGCGATCGCGGGCCGCGCCCCGCTCGACGCGATCGCGCGCAGCAAGGCCATCCTCGGCGCCGCGCGCGACGCGATCGTCCCGGCGAGCGTGGTGGGTGCGGGCCGGTATTCGGGGCGCCTGCTCGCGGCGATCGACCACGCGCTCGCGTTCAGCGAGAAGGACCGCCCGCAGACGATCAGCGAGTGGCGGAAGGAACTCGCCGGGAATGGCGGCACGCCGCTCGCCGCGCCGCGCGCCGAGACCCGCGTCGAGACGCGCGTTCCGGGGCTCCGAACGATGACGGCACCTCCGGTCGAGGGCACGCAGCCGGTCGCCGCACTCGTGCTGTCGGATCGCTGGCCCGACGTGCCGGCGCCGATCATGTGGTTGGTCGCCGGCGCGGCCGGTGCGGCGGTGGTCATCGGCCTCCTGCTGCATTACTCCCGCAACTCAGACGAGCCACCGAAACCGCCGACGACGACGGAGGCGGAGGCCTCAAGGGTGATGGAAGGCAAGATCACCGCGCTCGAGAAGCAGGTCGAGGAACAGGCGCGGCAGCGCGCCGAGGAGGAAAGGCAGCAGCGCGACGAGGCCGAGCGCAAGCGGCGCCAAGCGGCCGAGGCGGAGCGCGCGCGCGCCGAGGACGCGAAGCGCGAGGCCGAGGAGCGCGTGCGCGTGGCGGCGGTCAAACGGGCCGAGGAAGACGCGAGCCGCCTCGCCGAGGCAGCCCGCCTCGCCGAGGCAGCCCGCCTCGCCAAGGCGGCGGCGCGCAGCAAGCCCGAGCCGCCGCCCGCGCCCGCGAAACCGCCGCCCCCGACCGCGGCGCAGGTGCTCGCGCAGTCCGACGAGGCGGCCGCACGCGGGAACTTCGGCGACGCGGCGGCGCTCCTGAAGCCCCTCGCCGAGCGGAGTGACCCGGCCGCGCAGTTCCGGCTGAGCCAGCTGTACCTCGAGGGACGCGGCGTGGAGCAGGACCAGAAGGAGGGGTTGCGCCTGCTCGAGGGCGCCGCCACCCAGGGACATCGGGACGCACGGCTCATGCTGGGCGGGATGTACGCCGCCGGGCGCGGCGTGCGCCAGAACGCCAACGTCGCGTACATCTGGTACGGTGCGGCGGCGTGCGCGGGTTCGGCCCGCGCCCAGGCGGAGCAGGAGGCCATCAAGCCGCGGCTGCAGCCGGCCGAGATCCAGCAGGCGGAGAAGCTGATCGCGGGCCTGTGCAGGCGCGGCTGAGCGGGCCGCCCGCCGCATTCGGGGGGAGCGAGTCTTGAGCTTTCGGGCATTGTGCGCGACATGCCGGCACGCGACGCTCTGGTTCGCGCTCGCGCTCGCGGCCGGCTGCGCGCTGACGCCCGAGCAGAAGCGCGACGCGATCAATGCCCTCAACGCCGAGTTCCGGGTCGAGTACGAGCGGATCCTCGCCACGGAAGGCACGCGGGTCTTCCAGACCGATCGCAAGACGGCCGTCGCGGCGGCCCAGGCCGCGATGACGCGGCTCAAGCTGCGGCTCGACGACGAGGTGCCCGCGCTCGGCTTCATGAGTTTCTCCGCGCCGGCGCCCCTACCCCTGACGTCGGAGGAATGGGAGCGGGTCAACGCGGCGGACCTGCCGAAGGCGCGCGCCGTCCTGCGTCCGCACGTCGGGTGGATGGCCGACCACTTCCGGTTCGAACCGAAAGGCCTCGACATCGTCGTCAACGTGACCGTCACTGAGACCCGCGGGGCGTCGACGGTCTCGCTCACCATGCGCATGCACGAGGTCACGCCGCTCGACCTCGAGCTTCCCCGGCGCGACTACCCGCCGCCGACCGCGGTGAGCATGGGCCTCGACAAGATCTGGCGTGAGTTCGACCGGGAGCTGCGCGCGCGCGGCCGCTGAGCGGCGGCGCGGTTCGCGCGCGATCGGCTCGCCGGCCTGCCGCGAGGGCGCCCCCGGCGGCGGCTCGCGCTAGAATCCGCCGCTCCCCTCACCCGCGAGAACACGACGTGAACACACCCCACCAGGGCGCTCCCCAGGCAATCCTGAGTACGCGCGACGCGATCGGAATCATCGTCGGACTGGTGATCGGCGCGGGCATTTTCCAGCTCCCGCCGCTCGTCGCCGGCAACAGCAGCGGCGAGAGCGCGTTCTACCTGCTGTGGATCGCGGGCGGCGTGATCTCGCTCATCGGCGCGCTCTGCTACGCCGAGCTCGCGACCGCTTACCCGAACGCGGGCGGCGACTACTACTTCATCCAGCGCGCGTTCGGGCGCTCGCTGTCGTTTCTGTTCGCGTGGGCGCGCATCGCGGTGATCACGACGGGGGCGATCGCGGTGCTCGGCTACACCTTCGGCGAGTACGCCTCGAACCTGCTGCGGCTCGGCCCGAACTCGTCGGCGATCTACGCGGCGCTCGCCGTGCTCGCGCTCACCGCGATAAACATCGCGGGCATCCGCGAAACCAAGGGCACGCAGAACTGGCTCACGACGCTCGAGGTGCTAGGCGTCGTGGCGGTGATCGTCACCGGGATCCTGCTCGTCGCGCCCGCCGCGCCCGCGGCCGCCCCGGCGGAGGCGAAATCGTGGACGGCCGGCGCGCCGCTCGCGATCCTGTTCATCCTGTTCACCTACGGCGGATGGAACGAGGCCGCGTACATCTCCGCCGAGCTGAAAGAACGCCGCAGCATGGTGATCGCGCTCGGGGCCTCGCTCGCGCTGGTGACCGTGCTCTATCTGGCGATCAACTTCGCCTACGTGCGCGCGCTCGGACTGGAGGGCGTGGCGAAGAGCCAGACGGTCGCCGCCGACGTCCTCAAGCTGCAGTTCGGCGACCTCGGCTCGAAGCTCATCAGCTTCATCGTCGCCGTGTCGGCGCTCACCTCGATCAACGCGACGATCATCGTCGGCGCGCGCTCGAACTACGCATTGGGGCGCGACTGGCCGGTGTTCCGCTGGCTCGGGCGCTGGGACACCCGCGCCGATGCGCCGCGCAACTCGCTGTACGTGCAGTGCGTGGTGGCCTTGATCCTGATCGTCGCCGGCGCGTTCACCGACAAGGTGAAGACGATGGTCGACTACACGATGCCGGTGTTCTGGTTCTTCTTCATGCTGGTCGGCATCGGTCTCTTCGTGCTGCGCGTGCGCGACCCGGGAACGCCGCGGCCGTTCAAGGTGCCGCTCTACCCGCTCACGCCGGTGATCTTCGTCCTCACCTGCGCGTATCTGTTCTATTCGAGCATCGCATACGTGAAGGGTGGCGCGTGGGCGGGCCTGGGCGTCCTCGCCGTCGGCGTGGTGCTGCTCGCACTGAACCTCGGGCGCCGCGCGCCCGCGGGCGGTAGGGCCTGACATGGATCGGCGCTCGTTCCTGCTCGGTGCCGTCGCGCTCGGCGCCACCCGTCCGCTCGGCGCGCAGCCGGCGCAGAAGCTCGAGCCGTACCAGTTTCCGCGCCAGCTCGACGTACCCTACGTGCCGACCCGCGAGCAGGTCGTCGAGGAGATGCTGCGCATGGCGAACGTGGAGGCCGGCGACGTCGTCTACGATCTCGGCTGCGGCGACGGTCGCATCGTGGTCATGGCGGCGCAGAAGTTCGGCGCGCGCGGCGTGGGCGTCGACATCGATCCCAGGCGCATCGAGGAGGCGCGCGAGAACGCCGCGAAGGCCCGCGTCGCGAACCGCACCCGGTTCCACCTCGGCGACCTCTTCAATGCGGACATCCGCGAAGCGACCGTCGTCACGCTCTACCTCCTGCCCGAGGTCAATGTGCGGCTGAAACCGAAACTGCGAAGCGATCTCAAGCCGGGTTCGCGCGTCGTGTCGCACGACTTCACCATGGGCGACGACTGGCCCGCCGAGCGCGCCCTGCGGCTCCCCAACGACACGATCTATCTCTGGACGATTCCGGCGCGGTAGTCCGCCGCAGCCGGCGAGACGCGGTACGGATCGGTCGTCGATCGCCGCCTAGGCGGAAAGAAGCTCCGGTCGCCCCGCCCCTACCTTTCCGTGGCCGCCTTCAGGTTGGCGAGACCCGCCTCGAAGCTCTTGCCAACCATGCTGTCCATGCTGACGAAGACGCTCATCAGCTTCGACACGTAAGTGCTCGGACCGTACATGGCCCAGGTGACGTTGGTGGCCTCCCCCTTGGGCTCCAGCGTGAACTCGGCGAAGTTGTGAGCTTCGATCGGCTTGTGGAAATCGAGCTTGATCCTCACCGTGGACGGGGACGATGCCTCCAGGATCTCCATGCGTCCGGCGCCGACCTCTCCGTTACCCGCCCATTCGTACACAGCGCCCTTGCCGCTCGCCGCGCCGCTGTGGGCGCGCTTCATCGCGGGGTCCAGTTTCTCCCACGGTGACCACGCACCCCAGCTGCGGAGGTCGTTGATGAGCGGGAAGATCTTCTCGGGCGGCGCCTTGATGCTCGCGGAGCGCTGCACCCGGAAAGTGTCGGGCTTGGTCGCGGCGAAGGCGAGCAGCGCCCCGAGCAGCACGACGACGACGATTGAGATGGTCTTCAGCATCGATCCTCCGATAGGGTGTTCACGACGCCACGATGATCATCCACGAGACGCCGAATCGGTCGGCGACCATGCCGAAGCGCGGGGAGAAGAAGGTCTTGGCGAGCGGCATCTGGACCTTCCCGCCGTCGGCAAGGGCGGCGAACAGCCGGTCGGCCTCGGCCGCGTTCGGCGCCGAGATCGAGAGCGAGAACCCCTGGAAGCTCGGCTTCCCCGTGCAGTGACCGTCCGAAGCCATCACGCTCGTATCGCCGATGCGGAAGCAGGTATGCATGATCTTGTCTTCCGATCCGGGTGGAACCATTCCCGGTTGCGGCGGTTCGGGGTTCTCCTTGAAGCGCATGAGTATTTCCACTTTGGCGCCGAGCGCCTTCTTGTAGAACTCGACCGCCTCTTCGCAGCGGCCGTCAAAGAACAGATAGGCTTGAACTTGCATCGTTGCTCCTTTCTCTGTCAGGTTCGACGCGCACGCGCCACGATTACTTCTTCGTTCCGGCGCCTATCTCGCGAAAGCGATCGACCGCCTCGCTCGGGCCGAAGTCCTCGAGCTCGAACAGCTGGCGCACCTCGATCTCGCCCGCCTTGCCGTCGACCGCGGGGTTGGGGAAGCGCTCGGTCCATTGCCGCGCCTCCTCTCTCGATTTCACCTCGATGAGCGTGTAGCCGGCGATCAGCTCCTTCGTCTCGGCGAAGGGACCGTCGACGACGGTGCGCTTCTCGCCGCTGTACCGGATGCGCCACCCTTTCGAGCTCGCCTGGAGCCCGGATGCATCGCGCAGCACGCCCGCCTTGGCGAGCTCCTCATGGAACGCCGCCATCTTGGCGATGAGCTCCTCTTCCGGCATGACGCCCGCTTCGCTGTCCTTCGTGGCCTTGACAATGATCATGAATCGCATCGCGATGCTCCTGGTGATTTGTGGGAAGCCGGCACGCCCGGCATGCTCCGCGCGCCGAAACGGGGCGCTACGCCCACTTGTCGAATGGAGGGTGGCGAAATCGACAGGTCGAATGGCCGCTCCTGGTTCAGCCACCGCTCAGCGCCTGGACGATCACCACTTCGTCGGTGGGGCGCAGCGGCTGCGACAGATCGAAGACCTGGTCGCCGTTGAGGAAGAAGCGGACGTGACGCCGCACGCGGTCCTGCTCGTCGATCATGCGGAAGCGGATGCCGGGGAACTGCCGATCCAGCTCGGCGAGGACGGCGGCGAGCGTCGGGCCGCTCGCCTCGACCTCGCGTTGCGCGGTGTAGGAAAGCAGCGCGCCCGGAATCAGCACTTTCATCGGAACCGCACTCTCGCAGGGCCTCGGCGATGGAACGCTCGCTCGCCGTAACCGGCAGCTATGCCAGCTCCGCCGCTTGGACCGCGTAGATCTCGGGCAGGTGCCGGGCCATGCACGTCCACCGTCGGCCTTCGTCGCGGCTCATCCACAGTTCTCCGCTCGTCGTCCCGAAGTAGAGCCCGACGGGATCCTGCGCGTCCCCGGTCATCGCCTGGCGCTTCACCGTCCACCAGGCCTGGCGCTCCGGCAAGCCGGCATCGAGACGCTGCCAGCTCTTTCCGCCATTGCGCGTCACGCTGATCGACGCAACGCACGACCAGACTGCGCCCTGTCCGCGAGATCGTCCCCACCCTGGAGTTCCGGACCATTCACGGTTACCGGCGCGCGTACCGGATTGCCGGCTCCGGCCCGGCGCTGCTGCTGATCCACGGAGTCGGCGACAACTCCACGACGTGGAACACCGTGCAGGCCAAGCTCGCCCAACGGTTCACCGTGATCGCACCCGACCTGCTCGGCCACGGCCAGTCGGACAAGCCCCGCGCCGACTACTCGGTGGCGGCGTACGCGAACGGCATGCGCGATCTGCTCAGCGTGCTCGAAATCGAGCGGGTGACCGTCGTCGGCCACTCCCTGGGCGGCGGTGTCGCGATGCAGTTCGCATACCAGTTTCCACAGTTGGTCGAGCGGCTGATCATGGTGGGCGCCGGCGGGGTGACCAAGGACGTCAACATCGCGCTGCGGTTCGCCTCCCTGCCGATGGGCGGCGAGGCGCTGGCACTGCTGCGACTGCCGTTTGTGTTGCCCGCGGTCCAGTTCGCGGGCAAGCTGGCCGGTGCGGTGCTCGGCTCGACCAGGATCGGCCGGGACCTGCCCGATGTGCTGCGGATCCTGCGCGACCTTCCGGAGCCGACCGCGTCGGCGGCATTCACGCGCACGCTACGGGCCGTGGTGGACTGGCGCGGTCAGGTGGTCACCATGCTCGACCGATGTTATTTGACGGAATCCGTTCCCGTGCAACTCATCTGGGGCGAACAGGACGCCGTCATCCCGGTCAGTCACGCGCTGATGGCACATTCCGCGATGCCCGGTTCGCGGCTCGAGATCTTCAAGCGTTCCGGGCACTTCCCGTTCCACGACGATCCGGACCGGTTCGTCGAGGTGGTCGAGCAGTTCATCGACTCCACCGCAGCGGCCGAGTACGACCCGAGCGCGCTTCGCCAGCTGCTCCGCGACGGCATCAGCGAGGGCACCATCTCCGGGTCGATCGACACCAGGGTCGCGGTCCTGGACGCGATGGGCGCCGACGAGCGCAGCGCCACCTGACCTGGGACGCCCCTGCGCCCCCTGCCGTCAACGTAGAGTCGGTACATGGGTATCGATTTGACGGTGTTACGTGTCTTCACCGACTCGGCGGGCGACTTCGGCAACCCCCTCGGTGTCGTCGACGCCGAGCGCCGTACCGCCTCCGCAGCGTCAACAGCTCGCCACTCAATTGGGTTACAGCGAAACCATTTTCATCGATCTGCCGCAACCGGGAGCGGCCACCGCCAGCGCGCACATCTTCACCCCCGCCACCGAATTACCGTTCGCCGGTCATCCCACGGTGGGCGCGGCGTGGTTCCTGAGTTCGCGTGGCACGCCGGTGAACACCCTGCAGGTCCCGGCGGGCATCGTTCAGGTGACCTACGACGGGGACCTCACCGCCGTGAGCGCCCGCTCGGAGTGGGCCCCGGAGTTCGCGATTCACGACCTGGCGTCGGTTGACGAAGTTGGCGGCCGCGGACCCCGACGACTACTCCGACGACATCGAACACTATCTGTGGGCGTGGACGGACGAGCCGGCCGGAGAAATCCGTGCGCGGATGTTCGCACCCCACCTCGGAATCCGGGAGGACGAGGCGACCGGGGCGGCGGCGGTCCGGATGACCGACTACCTCAGCCGTGACCTCGTCATCACCCAGGGACGCGGGTCGCGGATCGAAACACAGTGGAGCCCTGAGGGGTGGGTGCGGGTGGCAGGCCGCGTGGTCAGCGACGGGCCGACGAGAATCGACTGAAAATCCGGTCAGCCCGTTGCGGGGATCTCGCGGTGCTCGCGCAGCGCCCGGATCTCGCGCTCGAAGTCGTCGGCCGAGGTGAACGACCGGTACACCGAGGCGAATCGGAGATAGGCGACCTCGTCGAGTTCCCGCAGCGGCCCGAGGATGGCCAGCCCGACTTCGTTACTGGGCACTTCCGGTGATCCGGCGGCCCGCACCGTGTCCTCGACCTGCTGCGCCAGCAGATTCAGCGCGTCGTCGTCGACCTGGCGGCCCTGGCAGGCGCGGCGCACGCCGCTGATGACCTTCTCGCGGCTGAACGGTTCGGTGACGCCGCTGCGCTTGACGACCGCCAGCACCGCGGTCTCCACGGTGGTGAACCTGCGCCCGCACTCCGGGCAGGATCGACGGCGGCGGATCGCCTGGCCTTCGTCGGTCTCACGCGAATCGACCACGCGCGAATCCGGATTCCGGCAGAAAGGACAGTGCATGACCTCTCCTTCACGCCGACCACGGATTGACCCGGACGACACAGACACTACCTGCGCCGCCGGTGCCCGGCGGAGCATGTCAGCCCACCGGAGCGATCAGCGTCTGTCCGGCGTCGAGTGAGACGGTGTCCGAGCTTGTTGAGTTCGCGGATCCGCTCAACCACCTGGCCCACGGGCGCATCGGGCGCCACCCGTGCGGCGACGTGCTGGAGCGTTTCACCCGAGTGGACCTGGACGACCGCCAGCCGGTCCGGCAGCGGCGCCGAGGCACCCCGCACGGAGTCGCCGAACTGCGCGACCAGCCCGAGCCACACGGTGATCAGCGCGGCCAGCATCGCCAGCCCGACCGTGGTAGCCGGCGTGATGGGGCGGCGCCGGTGCGGACCCCGGGCCCGCGACAGCGCAACGCCGGTGCCGCCATGGTGCAACGGCGCCCCGCCCGGTCGCGCCGACCCCGCGGGGCGGCGTCGCGAGCGCTCCTGCGCCGGGCGCGACCGCCGCTGCGGTACCGCGGGGGTGGTCATCAGCTGCTCCCAGAGCACCAGATCTTCCAGGTCCCAGGCGTTCAGGACTGTGTTTTTGTCGCTCATATCCGTTCCTTCCGGTGTTCGGCCCCGCATGACGTTCGCTCGCATGTTCGAAAGATAATCGATCACATGTTCGATTGCGACATCAGAACCGAACATGTGATCGATTCGTAGCCGAACAATAAACCGGGGCACCGACAAGAACAGCCGACCCACGCGTAACACCTGCACCGGCGACACGCGCATCGAACACATGTTTGATTATCGCGGCGGGGGCGACTACATTCGGCCCATGGGCGACATCACAGACCCGGGAATCCGGCCGGCAGGCACCACTCTGACCGAACGGCAACGCACAATTCTGGACGTCATCCGCGCATCGGTGACCAGCCGCGGGTACCCGCCGAGCATTCGTGAGATCGGCGACGCCGTGGGCCTGACCTCCACCTCGTCGGTGGCCCACCAGCTGCGCACTCTGGAGCGCAAAGGTTATCTGCGCCGCGATGCCAACCGACCACGGGCCGTGGACGTGCGCGGCGCCGATGACGGGCAACATGCCGTGCAGACCGATGTCGCCGGCTCCGACGCCCTACCGAAGCCCACGTACGTACCGGTGCTCGGCCGGATCGCCGCCGGTGGTCCGATCCTGGCCGAGGAGGCCGTCGAGGACGTCTTCCCCCTGCCCCGCGAACTGGTCGGCGAGGGATCGCTGTTCCTGCTCAAGGTCGTCGGCGAGTCGATGATCGACGCCGCGATCTGTGACGGTGACTGGGTGGTCGTCCGGCAGCAGAACGTGGCCGACAACGGCGACATCGTCGCGGCCATGATCGACGGCGAAGCCACCGTGAAGACCTTCAAGCGCACCGGTGGTCAGGTCTGGCTGATGCCGCACAACCCCGCGTTCGACCCCATTCCGGGCAACGACGCCGCGGTACTCGGCAAGGTCGTGACCGTCATCCGCAAGATTTAGCGGAACCCCGGCGGCTCAGTCCGCCGGGGTGAATCCGTTCGCCTCGGCGTGCGCAGCATCGGTGAACCAGATCTCGGCGACAACGTCGTCGTACATCGCACTGTCCGGTGTGTGGTAGGTGCCCGACGACATGCGGCCCTTGACCAGGTAACCCTCCGGGGCCTCGTTCGGGTCGGCAAGCGGTAGGTGGATGGCGGGCGGCTCCGCGTGCTCGTCGTCGGGCTCTGCGTTGAGCTCCTCGTCGTCGGCAGCCTCATCGTCGGAAACCTCAGAGTCGGCGTCCTCGTCCTCGATGTCTTCGTCGGCAACCTTGTCTTCGACGACCTTGTCTTCGACGTCCTTGTCTTCGTCGGCAACCTTGTCTTCGACGTCCTTGTCTTCGGCTTCGACGTCCTTGTCTTCGACGACCTCGTCCTCGATGTCTCCGTCGGCAACCTCGTCGTCCTTGTCTTCGATGTCCTCGTCGACGATGTCATCGTCGGCATCCTCGTCGGGCTCGTACTCGGGCTCGTCG
>CAVVGT010000001.1:0-493640 GCA_963747775.1 uncultured beta proteobacterium | reverse complement strand
TGCGTAACTTCGCGGTACTTTGATAGTCACAGATCTGATGGCCACGGGAGACATTCGAATGACGAAACTCGCATCCGCAGGAGCACTCGCCCTCACCCTCGCGTTCGCCGGTCTTGCACCGGCGCTGGCCGGGACCGCGCTCGTCGGCAACGAGAACGGCGGCACCATCTCCCTCATCGACACCGCGCGGGACGAGGTCGTGGGCGAGATCAAGACCGGCGGCAAGCCGCGCGGCATGGCGATCCTCGCAGCGCGCCGGATCGCGTACGTGTCGGACCAGCCGGCGAACGCGCTGCTCGTGGTCGATCTTGACAAGCGCACGGCGACGAAACGCGTCGATCTCGGCGAATCGCCCGAAGGCATCTACATCTCCCCCGACGGCAAGCTGATTGCCGCGGCGGTCGAGCTCACGAACAGCGTCGTCTTCGTCGACACGGCGACCGATGCGGTGGCATTCAGGGTGAAGATCGGCGGCGACAACCCCGAGCACGCCGTGTTTTCCCCCGACGGGCGGTTCGTCTACGTCAGCGCGGAGGAGGACGACAAGCTCGAGGTGATCGACGTCGCCGCGCGCAAGGCCATCGTGCAGCTTAAAGTGGGCACGCGGCCGCGCGGCATCGCCTTCACGCCGGACGGCGCCAAGGCCTACGTCGCGTGCGAGCGCGCCGACACGGTGTACGTGATCGATGCGCGCCAGCACAAGATCCTGCGCACGATCAAGGCGGGCCTGCGCTCCAACGGCCTCGCCATGCATCCGGACGGCAAGCGGCTCTATCTCACCAACGGCGGCGACGCGAACGTCATGGTGATCGACACCGCGACCGACAAGGTCGTCGCGACGATCCCGGTCGGCAAGCGGCCGTGGAACATGGCGCTGACCCGCGACGGCGCGAAGCTGTACGTCGCAAACGGCAGGTCGAATAGCGTGTCGGTCATCGACACGGCGAAGAACGTCCTCCTCAAGGAGATCCCGGTCGGCGACACGCCCTGGGGTGTGGCGATCTTCGAGTGAATCGGGATTAGCGCTCGAGCCGGAAGACGACCGGTACGAGCACCGCGATCTCGCGGTCGTGCAGCGCCTCGGGCGGGGCCGGATAGCGCTCGGGTTTCGACGCCATCGCAAGCGCCTGCCGGTCGAGCACTTCATGGCCGCTCGAAGCGTGCACCTGAGCATCGATCAGGCGGCCGGACGGCGAGACTCGCAGGCGCATCGTCACTGAACCTTGCCAGCCCTGCATCTGCGCGATCCGCGGGTACTCCTTGTAGCGTGCCAGCGCCTGGGAGATCGCCTGCCCGTAGCTGAAGAGCAGTTCGGACTGGGGCACCCGGGGCGTCGGCGCGCTGGCCGCGAGCGGCGGCGATGCCGGCTGCGGCTCTGGAACCGGTGAATCGACGGGTACTTCCACCGCAGGCGGTCCAACACGCTTTTCTTCGACGCTCTCCGCCGGCGACGGCACGGGCGGCTCGCTCTTCCTAGCGATCGGGACGGGCTCGCGGCTGCGGCGCTCCGGTCTGACGCGCTTCTCCGGAACCGGCGCCGGCGATACGAGTCCGCCCGGCTCCGGCGCGACCGCAGGCGGCACGTGAAGGTCGCGCAAGGTCACCTCCAGCACCGGACTCGGCTCGAACGGCGAAACGCGCAGCGCGGGGAACGAAAACAACATCGCCGCCGCGTGAACGGCGAGCGATGCCATCACAGCCGTGCCGAGTCGGCGCTCGAGAGGCCAGGCGGCGTAGCAGGCGGCCACGGGCTCACGACCCCCGCGTACCGAGGGCATAGCGCACGCCGATCCAGGCGCCGAACGGCGCCGCCGGCGACAGGAAGACCTCCTTGACGGTATTCGTCGCATCGAACGTGTTGCCGGAACCGTTGAAGAAGTTCAGCCCGAGGACGCCGGCCGTCTCGTATTTCCGGTTGAAGAGGTTGTTGATCATGCCGAAGAGCTCCCAGCCGCGGGCGAAGTTCCAGCGCGCGTCGACGTTGAACACCGTATAGCCCGGAATCTTCCCGTTCGGGTCCTGGTTATTCTCGTTGCCCCGCACGTATTGGCTGTTCTGGGCGAACATTCCTCCGCCCAGGGTGAAGCCGCCTCCGAACGCATAGGCGGCACGCAGCTTGAAGATGTTGGTCGGGATTCCGGGAATCCGGTCGCCGGACTGCACCTGGATGTCGCCGATCGGGTCCGCCGAGCTGTTGTTGGGGCTGAATTCGGTGAACGGCGTGCGGAACTGGGCGTTGATGTAGCTGTAGCTGGCGCCGAAACGCCACCGATCCGCCGTGCCGGAGACGCCGAGCTCGACGCCCCGGCGACGCGTCGTGCCCACGTTCTGGAAGAAACCGGTGTTTGGCGCGCTCGCCGAGGCGCTGACGAAGAGGATGTCGCTCTCGAGCGCGGTCTGATACGCGGTTGCATGCCATCGCACGCCCGGCATGATCGGCCCGCGCAAGCCCGCCTCCACCGTCTTCGCGATGATCGGATCGAGCGGCGGGTCGGCGAGGAACGCGTTGGGCAGCGAGCACGGTGCCGAGGGATCGGCGCACGTGAGCTCGACCGGCGTGGGAATGCGCATGCCCTCGTTGTACGCCGCGTAGGCCGTCAGCGCGGCCACGGGCTTGAAGGTCACGCCGACGGCCGGATTGAACCGGTTGAACTTGTTGTTGCCGTCGAGCGCCGGCTTGGTCCCCGAGGTGTCATTGATCTTGACCTGGGCCCAGTTGTAGCGGCCGGCCAGGGTGATGTCCAGCCACGGCGCGGGCGACAGCATGTCGGTGACGTAGACGCCCCAGTACTGGTTCGTGGTGCGCGCCTGGGTCGTGGTGACGTAACCGCCGAACGGAACGCTCGAGCGGTCCGAAGCGAAGTTCGCCTCCTGCTCGCTCTGGGTGAAATCGGTACGGCCCGCGTCGAGACTCGCGCCCAGCGTCAGCTGGTTCGGCGCCGCGCCGAGGTTGCCGAGGTAGCTGAACTGGGCCCCGAAGCCCCAGCCGTTCGTGTTCAGGTCGATCGCGGCGTTCGTCCCTTCCGTGTTGCCGGACGCGATCGGTTGCGTGGGATCGAAGTCGTCGTTGACGTTGGTGTTGAAGCTCTTGCTGCGGAGTCCGCGGTAGTACAGCGTGCCTTGCAGCAGGCTGCGCTCGGAGACCGAGTGCTTGCCGTTTAGCGTGAACGCGGTGAGCTCGTTCTTGAAGGTATCCGGGAACGTATAGCTCTGGGACCGCTGCTGCTCAAGGAAGGAAATTGGGATCGCCTGCGCCCCGTTCAACGTGTTGTTCGCGCCCGTGAAGCTGAAATCCAGGCTGGTGTCCCGATCCCGGAAGCTCAGCTTGCCGAACCCCTGCCAGATGTGCGTGCTCGTGTTGTCCCGCCAGCCGCGCTCGTAGAACCCGTTGCCGGTCACGTAGTAGCCCACCCGGTCGGCGGAACCGCCGTACTCGATGTCGCCGGCCGCCCGCCGGAACGACCCGCCGTAGCCTTGCACCGCGAGGCCCGGGAAGTCGAACCCGTTCTTGGTCGTGATCGAGATTGCGCCACCGAGCGTGTTGAGCCCGAACACGGGGTTGGAGCCGGGCATGAGGGTGATGGTGGCGATCGCGGGGTTCGGGATGAGGTCCCAGTTCACGCCGTCGCCGAACGGTTCGTTGATGCGCACACCGTCCTGGAACACGGAGAGCCCGGGCGACGTACCGAGCAGCGGCGAGCCGGTGAAGCCGCGGAAATTGATGTCCGGCTGGTAGGGATTCCCCTGCGACTGGTTGATGTTCACGCTGTCGAAGCTGCGCTCCATGAGGTCCGGGAGCGTCATCGTGCCGGGATTGCGCAGGTCCTCGGCATCGCCCGTCTGGACGTTCGCGGGGACCTTGTCCTTCGGGACCCCCAGCCCCGGGATGGGCGTCGGGGCAACCACCTCAACGGCGGGGGCCTGTGTGGCCCGCTCCTGCGCCTCGGCAGCCGGTATCGTCATGCAAGCCCCGCACACGAGCATTCCGGGCAGGCTGCGTCTTGCGATCGTCGTCCGCCCGGTTCTCCGGCGTCGCATTTCCCGTCCTCTTGTCCTGGGGAGACGCTAACGTAGGCCACCTCCGGACCGTCGGGAAAAACTCCCGCTCTGCTCGGGACCGTCTCCGGGGCTGGCGCTACAATCAATCGTCGCCGCAGATCGAGCTCCATGAAGGCCTCTTCTCCGTCTTCGCCCGCTGCCACGCCTGTTTCGCGCCTGGGCGCCGGCGGTGACGCGATGGTGGTCAGCGCGGTGACGGTACTCGCCTTCCTCGTGGCCTCGCACCTCGATCTTCAGGAACGGATCGCCCAGCTCGCGCGGCCGCTCGAGCGGTTCCAGGTCGACGAGCTCGTGCCGACGCTGCTGGCGCTCGCGGTCGCGCTCGTCTGGTTCGCATGGCGGCGCTGGCACCAGGCGACCCGCGAGCTCGCGCGGCGCCTGGCCGCCGAGCGCGAGCTCGGCGACGCGCTCGCTGAGAACCGCCGGCTGTCGCAAAAGTACCTGCTCGCCCAGGAAGAGGAGCGGCGCAGCCTCGCTCGCGAGCTGCACGACGAACTCGGCCAGTGCCTGAATGCAATCAAGCTCGACGCCACAGCGATCCGCAACCATCCGGGCGCACCGTCGCGGGAGATCGTGGACAGCGCGCAGGCGATCATCGACGTGTCGAGCCGGGTGTACGACGTGACGCGCGGCTTGATGGAGCGGCTGCGCCCGGTCGCTCTGGACGAGCTCGGGATCGCGGACGCATTGCGACATCAGGTGAGCGAATGGCAACGGCGCAACCCGGGCGTGCGCTGCACGCTGGAGTTGAAGGGCCGGCTCGACGAGCTGGGTGAGCAGATCAATATGTCGGTCTACCGGGTCGTCCAGGAATGTCTCACCAACGTGGCCCGGCACGCCAGCGCCTCCGCCGTGGAGGTTAGCGTCGACGGCTTGCACGGCGAGTTGAGCGTCTGCATACGCGACGACGGTGCGGGAATGCCGGCCGTGTCGGGAAGACGTTCAGGACTGGGGCTCGTCGGGCTGCGTGAACGCGTCGAAGCGCTGGGCGGCCGCTTCGAGGTCGCCGAGGGCACACCGCACGGCGTCGAGATCCGCGCGCGCATCCCGGTCGAGCCATGAATTCGCAGATGGCGCTGCGCGTGCTGCTCGTCGACGACCATGCGGTCGTGCGGGAGGGCTACCGGCGCCTGCTCGAGCGCACCTCGGACATCGAGGTGGTCGCGGAGGCAGCGAACGGTGATGCGGCCTATCGACTCTTCTGCGACACCACGCCGGACGTGGTCGTCATGGACATCACGCTGCCCGGTGTCAGCGGCGTGGAGGCGACACGTCGCATCATCGCCCGGGAGCCTTCGGCGCGGGTGCTGGTGTTCAGCGTGCACGAGGACGTCGTGTTCGCTTCGCGGGCGCTGCAGGCCGGTGCGCGGGGCTACATCACCAAATCGAGCGCGCCCGAGCTGATGGTCGAAGCGGTGCGGGCGGTCGCCGCGGGACGGCCGTACCTGAGCCATGACATCGCGCAGAAGCTCGCGACGCAGCGCCTGCCGGGACAACCGCTGCCTTTCGAGGAGCTCTCGCCACGCGAGTTCGAGGTGTTCCGTCTTCTCGCCGAGGGCAAGTCGATCGCCGACATCGCCCGTATCCTCTCGCTCAGCCAGAAGACGATCGCGAACTATCAGTCCCTCGTCAAGCAGAAGCTGGAGGCCGATACCTCCGCGCAGATGGTCTGGATCGCGCTCCAGCACGGCCTGCTCGAATGACGCGGCCCGATTCAGCGTGATCCGCGCGCGAGCCGCGCCGGCGACCGCGAGTGGGAGTAAGGCGCGGCCCCGCATGGGGCGCGTCGGGGTCAGTAGAGCCCGGCGAGATAGGTTGCGAGGTCGTCGATGTCGCCGTCGGACAGCGTCTTCGACACGCTCGCCATGTTGCCCGCGTCGTTCGTGCGCTTCGCGGTCTTGAAGTCCTTCAGCTGCTTCACGACGTACTCGTAGTGCTGTCCGGCGACGCGCGGAATCTCGTTCTGGCCCATGAATCCTCCGAGGTGGCACATGGTGCACAGCACTTCGTCGGCCTTCCTCTTCCCGCGCTCGACCTTGACCGGGTCGGGCTTGAAGTCCGCCGCCGTCCGCAGCCTCTGCGCGGCGAAGAACGCGGCGAGGTCGAACATGTCGTCGCGCGATAGATCCTTGATGAACGGCTCCATCTGCGGATGGGTCCGGCGACCCTCCTTGAAGTCCTTGAGCTGGAGGTACAGATAGCGGGACGTCTGCCCGGCGAGGATCGGAAACTGCGGCTGGGTCGAGTTGCCGTTCGGGCCGTGGCAGGCGATGCAGGTCTCGGCCTTCTTGCGCCCCTTCTCCACGTCCTGCGCCCGGGCGCCCGCGGGAACCAGCGCGGCTCCGAGCGCCGCGGCGAGCGTCGCAGTGAGTCCGATTGCGAACCTCGGATGCACTCGCATCCCCTTCACTCAAAAGCGAGGCCGCCCGCGGGCGGCCTCGAGGTCAGTCGGGACGCGACCGATCAGGGCAGCGCGTAGACGAACACGCTGTTGCCGCGCTTGAAGTCGAGCTGGGTGTTGCCGCCGCAGCCCATCGCGACGTACTGCTTCTTGCCGACCATGTAGGACACCGGCATCGCGTTCGCGCCGGCGCCGCACTGGAAGCTCCAGAGCAGCTTGCCGGTCTTCGAGTCGAGCGCCTTGAAGAGGCCGTTGCCCTCGCCGAAGAAGAAGAGCCCCCCGGCGGTCGCGAGCCCGCCGCCGATCAGCGGCTGCTCGGTGTCGTACTTCCACGCGACCTTGCCGGTGTCGACGTTGACCGCGGAGACGCGGCCCCATTGCTTCTCGCTCGCGATCGCCTTGAACGCGCCGCCGAGCCAGAGCTTCGAGCCGCCGGGGTACTTGGCGGCTTCGACGTGGTAGGTCATCGGCTGGTGCAGATTGAGCGCGATCGCGAGCCGCGACTTCGCGTCGTACGCCATCGGCGACCACTCGACGCCGCCGTTCGCGCCCGGGAGCATGCGCGCCCCTTCGGCGGTCGGCAGCACCCACATGTTCTCCTGCGGGATCATCGCCTCGGAGAACCGGATCAGCGCGCAGTCCTTGCGGTCGTGCACGTAGACGTGGCCGGTCTTGCCGCCGTGGATCACGCCCGGGATCATCTTGCCGGACTTGTCCTTCACGTCGACCAGGATCGGCGGGCTGACGGCGTCGAGGTCCCACACGTCGTGCGCGACGTACTGGGAGTGGCACTTGTAGGTGCCCTTGTCCAGGTCGATCGCGACCAGCGAGTCGGTGTAGAGGTTGTCGCCGGGCCGCTCCGCGCCGTACAGGTCGGGCGACGGGTTGCCGACCACGAACCACAGCGTGCGGTTCTTGAGGTCGACCGACGGGTTCATCCACACGCCGCCGCCGAGCGTCTGGTAGAACGAGCTGTCCTTGGCGAACGCCGCCTTCTCGGCCGCGATGTCGCGCTTCATGTTGCGCCCGGTCGCATCGTTGACCGCCCACACGCCCTCGTGGCCCTTCTCCGGAATGGTGTAGAAGGTCCACAGCAGCTTGCCGTCATCGGCGTCGAACGCCTTCACGAACCCGCGGATGCCGTACTCGCCGCCGTTGGTGCCGATCAGCACCTTGTTGTCGATGACGGTCGGCGCCATCGTCTCGCTGTAGCCCTTCTCGGGATCGGCGATTTGCGTTTCCCACAGCAGCTTGCCGGTCTTGGCGTCGAGCGCCACGAGCTTCGCGTCGAGCGTGCCCATGAAGACCTTGCCGCCGGAGATCGCGACGCCGCGGTTGTTCGGGCCGCAGCAGAAGGTGGTCACCGGCCCCATCTTGTGCTTGTAGTGCCAGAACTCCTTGCCGGTGACGGCGTCGATCGCGTACACGTGGTTGTACGAGGTCGTGAGGAACATGACGCCGTCGACGACGATCGGCGCGGTCTCCATCGACTCGACCACCTCGGTCTGGAAGACGAACACCGGACGCAGGCTCTTGACGTTCTGCGCGTTGATCTGGTTGCCCGGGTAGTAGCGCGCCTGGTCGTAGCTGCCGTTGGTGTGCAGCCAGTTGGTGCCCTGTCCGCCGGCCTTCGTCAGCGCCTCCTGGGACACGCTGACGTTCTTGGGCACACCCGCCCCGGTGGCGGCTGCGCCCCTCTGGATTTCCTGGGCGCCTGCGCCGAGCGCCAACGCGACCCCGACGACGAGCAGCGCGTGGCGTGCAAGAGCGAATGTGTTGTTGTGCATGTGTGCCTCCTCAGCAGGTCGACCAAACGAACCGCGTGGTCGCGCGGGAAGGAGGCGCGCACGGCGGCTGCCGTGCAGGTCTGAACTCCCCTTGGCGCGATTCACGTATTATTCTGCGGCCGCGTGCATCATATGCCTCGCTTCGACGAGCGGCAACCGCCGCGCGTCGCGGCCGACGCACCTACATGCCACTTACCCGAATCGTCCTGCTTGGCGCGCTCCTCGTCGTCGCGATGGCTGCTGCGGCGCAAAACCGCAACATCAACTTCGACATGCTGCAGGCGGCGCGAGCCGGCAGCGAGGCGACGGTGCGCGCGCTGCTCGATCAAGGCGCCAATCTCCAGTCGCGCAACCGCCTCGGGGACACCGCCCTCAACACCGCCGCCCGCAACGGCAACCTCGGGCTCGTCAAGCTGATGCTCGAGCGCGGCGCGGACGTGAACCTCGCCAACCTCGCCCGGGTGACGCCGCTGATGAGCGCGGCGTTCGGCGGGCACACCGAGATCCTGAAGCTCCTGCTCGCGGCGAAGGCCGACGTCACGCCCGCCGACCGCGTGCAGAAGACCGCCATGGTGTACGCCGCCGGGCAGGGCTGCACGCCGTGCGTCGAGGCGCTGCTCGGCGCCGGGGTCGACGTCAACCAGCGGGACGCGAACGATGCGACGGCGTTGATGTGGGCGGCCGCGTATGGCCAGGCCGACACCGTGCGGTTCCTGCTTGCACGCGGTGCCGACCCCGCCGCGGTCGACAACCGCGGCAAGACCGCGGCGCAGATTGCGACCGAGGAGAAGCACGCCGCGGTCGCGGTGCTGCTCGAGCCTTCACCGTCGAGGTGAAGGGCAAGAACCCCGAGCAGGCCGTGTTCAGCACCGACGGCCGGCTGGTCTACGTAAGCGCCGAGGAAGCGGAGCAGGTCGACGTGATCGACGTCGCGAAGCGCGACCAGGTCGCGACCATCCAGATCGGGCGCGCGCCCGTGGAACATGGCGATCACGCCGGACGGCAAGAAGCGCTACGTCGCGAACGGGCGCTCGAACAGCGTGTCGGTGATCGACACGGCGAGCTACACGAGGCTCGCCGACATCCCCGTCGGCACCCTGCCGTGGGGCGTGGTGACCCGCTAGTCGCGCGGCCCGGGCGGCAGCAGCGGCGGCGGGTCGTAGATCAGCAGCTCGGTGCGCGTCGCCACGAACGGCGGGATGTCGGCGCACGTGGTGATGCACTCGCCCGGGTCCTCCGCCGGCGCGGCAAGGAGCACCCCCAGGATCATGAAGATGACCACCGGCAGTCCCAGGACCGCCGGTGGTTTGTCGGTTGCCATCGTGCCGTTCCTCACGGGTTGCAGCGGTTGGAGTGAAGGAGCTCGGCAGCGTGCGGACGGTGCGCGCCGTCGATGGCCGACAACTCAGTTGTTGTAGCCGTTCAGCATGCGGTTGCGCGCCTCGGTCGAATTCGAATCCTCGTCGGTGCCGGCGGACACGGACGCGGTGCCGGCGAGGGCGAGGGCGGCGAGCATGGCAGCGATGATGCGTTTCAGCATGGCAGTTCCTTTCGGTCAGGCTGGTGCGGTTGCCGCGCGGTGCGCCCGGCGGGCGCCTTCTGCGCGGATCACCCCGAAGCGGGATGACGGCTCAACTATCGGCGCAGCTCTTCCGGCCGGAAATCCGTAGGAACGCGTAATCCGGGTCCCTAATCTGATCGGCTGATCGGGTCGCGACGCCTTAAGGCATCGGCGGCGCGACCCGCGCGACCGCGCGACGTCCGCCGTCACCGCGCGCGCCCTCAGTACGACTTGGGCAGGCCGAGCACCTTCTCGGCGATGAAGCACAGGATGAGCTGGGGGCTCACCGGCGCGAGGCGCGGCACCCACGCCTCGCGCATGTAGCGCTCGACGTGATACTCCTTCGCATAGCCCATGCCGCCGTGGGTGAGGATCGACTGCTCGCACGCGCGGAAGCACGCTTCCGCGCCGAGGTACTTCGCCGCGTTCGCCTCGGCCCCGCAGGGAAGCCCCGCGTCGTAGAGCGAGGCGGCCTTCAGCGCCATGAGGTGCGCCGCCTCGAGCTCCATCCAGCAGCGCGCGAGGGGATGCTGGACGCCCTGGTTCCGCCCGATCGGCCGGTCGAACACGATGCGCTCGCCCGCGTACTTCGCGGCCCGGCGCAGCGCCGCGCGCCCCAGCCCGACCGCCTCGGCCGCGATGAGGATGCGCTCGGGGTTCATGCCGTGCAGGATGTACTCGAACCCGCGCCCTTCGGCGCCGATCAGGTCGGCGGCGGGCACGCGCAGGCCGTCGAAGAACACCTGGTTGGAGTCCACGCACTTCCGGCCCATCTTCTCGATCTCGCGCACCTCGACGAAGCGCCGGTCGAGGTCGGTATAGAAGAGCGACAGCCCGCGCGTCCCCTTCGACTGCTCGAGCGGCGTCGTGCGGGCGAGCAGCAGCACCTTCGTCGCGACTTGCGCGGTCGAGATCCAGATCTTCTGCCCGCTCACCACGTAATGGTCGCCGTCGCGGACCGCGCGCGTCTTGAGCTTCAGGGTGTTCAGTCCGGCATCGGGCTCGGTGACCGCGAAGCACGCGCGGTCTTCCCCTGCGATGAGCGGCGGCAGCCAGCGGCGCTGCTGCTCCGCGGTGCCGGTGACCACCACCGGGTGCAGGCCGAAGATGTTCATGTGCACTGCGGAGGCGCCCGAGAAGCCCGCGCCCGACTCGGAGACGGCCTGCATCATGAGCGCCGCCTCGGTGATGCCGAGCCCCGCGCCGCCGTGCTCCGCGGGCATCGCGATGCCGAGCCAGCCGGCCGCGGCGAGCGCGCGATGGAAGTCCTCGGGGAAGCCGCCCTCGCGGTCGCGCGCGAGCCAGTATTCGTCCGGGAAGCGCGCGCAGATCTTCCCGATCGCGTCGCGGATCTGCTCCTGCTCGGGCGTGAGCGAGAAGTCCATGCTATCTGCTTCCATACGAGGGGCCACCGCCCCTCGTGCTCCCCAAAGTCGGAACAACCGCTGCCTGCGGCACCGGTTTTGTCTCTCTACCGCGCGCCGAGAACCGTCGCGCCGTCTGCCGCCATCGCGTCGATTTCGGCGTCGCTGAACCCGGCTTCGCGCAGGATCGCGTGCGAGTCCTCGCCGAGCCGCCGCGCCGGGAAGACCGCCTCGGGCGGGGTCGCCGACCAGCCGCTCGGCACGCCGAGGACGCGCAGGGTGCCCTCGGTCGGATGGTGCTCCTCGCGCACGAAGCCGGTGGCGGCGAAGTGCGGATCGTCCAGCAGCGCCTGCGGCGAGTTGAGCGGCTGGTTCGGGATGTCGGCCGCGTCGAAGAGCGCGCGCCACTCGGCCGTCGTGCGCGTCTTCATCTGCTCGCCGACCCACGCGTAGATCGCGCCGAAATTGCGCCCGCGCGCGGCGTGCGTCGAGAAGCGCTCGTCGCGCTCGTAACGGCCCGGGTCGCCGGTCGCGGCGAAGAAGTTCTTCCAGTGCTTGTCGTTGTAGATCAGCACGCAGAGCCAGCCGTCCTTCGTGCGATAGGGACGGCGATGGCGCGACACCACGCGGGCGTAGCCGGGCTCGCCGGTCGGCGGGACGAAGGTGAGCCCGCCGCTGTGGTCGCCGAGCACGAACTGCGTCACCGACTCGAACATCGGCACCTCGACCGCCTGGCCCCTGCCGGTGCGCTCGCGGGCGTACAGCGCCGTGGATATGGCGAACGCGGCATGCAGGCCGGTGACGCGGTCGGCGACCAGCACCGGGGTGAAGCAGGGCTCGGGCTCGCCGTAGCGCTCCATCAGCCATGGAATGGCGGTCGCGCCCTGGATGAGGTCGTCGTACGCCGGCTTGTCGGCGTACGGTCCCTTCTGGGAGAAGCCGCAGGCGCTCACGTAGATGATGCGCGGGTTGCGCTGCGCGACGTCCTCGTAGCCGAGGCCGAGGCGCTTCATCGCCGCCGGGCGCACGTTCGACACGAGCACGTCCGATTGCGCCGCGAGCCGCAGCGCGGCCTCGCGCGCGGCCGGCTTCTTGAGATCGAGGACGAGGCTGCGCTTGCCGCGGTTGAGGTTGAGGTGGATGTGCCCCATGCCGGGATGACGCATTTCGCCCACGTGGCGCATGTTGTCGCCCTCGGGCGGCTCGAGCTTGATCACCTCCGCGCCGAGCTCGGCGAGGAGCTGCGTCGAGTACGGGCCGAGCACGACCGTGGTCAGGTCGAGGACGCGAATGCCTGCGAGGGGTCCCATGCGACCGGGGAAATTGCGCGGGGAGGGAGCGCGCTACTCGGGCTTGATCCCGGCTTCCTTGATCAGCCGCGTCCATAGCGCGAGCTGGTCGCCGACGTACTTCGCGAACTCGTCGGGCGACTTCGAGGGCCAGGTTTCGAACCCGACGTTGGCGAGTCTCTCCTGGACGTCCTTCTCGGCGAGCACCGCGAGCACCTCGGCGTTCAGCTTGTCCACGATCGGCCGCGGCAGCCCGGCCGGACCGAAGATGCCGTTCCACGAAGTGAGGTCGAACCCCGGCAGCGTGTCGGCGATCGGCGGCACGCCCGGCAGGATCTTCGTCCCGCGCGCGGGCGTCACCGCCAGCGTCTTCACCTTCCCGCCCTTGAGCATCGAGAGGCCGGAGCCGACGTCGACCACGTACATCTCGAGCTGCCCGCCGACGAGGTCGGTGAGCGCCTGCGGGCTCGACTTGTACTGCACGCCGACGATGTCCACCTTCGCCTGGTGCTTGATCGTCTCCGACGCGACGAGGGACGTGCTGTTGGGCGTCGCATAGGAGATCTTGCCGGGGTTCGCTTTGGCGTAGGCCAGAAGCTCCTTCGTGCTCGACACCGGCAGCTTCGGGTTCACGGCGAGCGCGAAGGGCAGCTCGCCGACGCGCACGATCGGCGTGAAGTCCTTGATCGGGTCGTAGCGCAGCGACTTGAAGAGGCTCGGGTTGGCCGAGTGCGACGTGTTGGTCGTCATGAACAGCGTGTAGCCGTCGGGTTTCGCCTTCGCGACGTACTCGGCGCCGATCTGCGCGCTCGCGCCCGCCCGGTTCTCGACGATGATCTGCTGCTTGAGCCGCTCGCCGAGCTTCTGGCCGACGATGCGCGCCACGCCGTCGGTGCCGCTGCCGGCCGCGAACGGCACCACCAGCGTGATCGGCTTGAACGGAAAGTCCTGCGCGACGGCGGTCGCGGCTGCCAGTACGAGTACGGGCGCGAGCGCGGCGACGGTCCGGATCATTCGCATCATGCTCCCTGGTTCCCCTCGATCAACCGCGCACGACGTTTTTCGGATTCTCACCGTACGGCGGGGTGTAGACGACCAGCACCCGCACCGGCGTGTCGCTCGTCACGGTGAATACATGCATCGCATCCGGCGGGAAGTAGCACGCGTCGCCCGGGCCGAGCTCGCAGCGCTCGCCGCCCACCTCGGCGACCGCGGTGCCCTCCAGCATGTAGCACACCTGCTCGATGCCCGGATGCGCGTGCGGCAGCGCGCCCTGACCCCGCTCGATCGTGCCGAGCACCATCTCGACGCCCTTCGCGCCGACGTTCTCCGGGCCGATCAGCCGGCGGTTGGTGGTGCCGGTGTGATTGACGGGGTGATAGCCGGGCACCTCGGCGCCGCGGACGAAGAAACGGCTCGGCATGCCTGCGCTCCTACTTGAACGTGATCGCGAGACCGGGCAGCGCGATGCCCGAGAGCGTGGTGCTCCAGGTCTCGCCCGGCGCGACGAGCAACGCGCTGGTCAGCGTGCCGGTCGTCACGACGTCGCCGGCCGCGAGCGGCGGAAACTGCGGCAGCCGCGCGAGCACGTCGACGAGATGCGCGAGCGCGAGGAGCGGCGAATCGAGGACGTTGGCCCCGCTCCCTTCGGCGGCCACCGCGTCGCCCTTGCGCAGCGCGACGCGGAACTCGCGCAGCCGCTTCGCGCAATCCGGGATCGACGCGACCGGCACCGAGTCGCCGACGACGAGCGTGCCGTGCAGGCCGTTCACCGAGACCGTGTCGGCGACCTTGAACTTCCAGCCCGGGAACGGGCTGTGCACGATCTCGAAGCCGAGCGCGATCCAGTCGATGGAGTCGAGAATCGCAGCCTCGTCGCGCGTCGCGGGCGGCGGCGCCTTGAAGTGGAGCACGATCTCGGGCTCGATGCGAGGCTCGGCGAAGCTCGCGAGCGCAGCCGCGGCCGCCCGCCGCGCGGGCGGAACAGCGTCGTGTCGTACACGAAGCCCCAGATCGGCTCGCGCACGCCGTACTCGTCCCACATCGCGCGGTTGGTGAACCCGATCTTGCGTCCGACGGCCTGCTCGCCGCGCGCGAGCCGTGCCGCGTGCACGCTCGCGGCCACGTCGTAGGCCCGCGCCACGTCGAACGACGGGTCGCGCGCCGTGAACGGCGCGATCGCCTGCGGCGTGCCGAGCGCGGCGATCAGCTCTTCCGCGAATTGATCCACGATTCCCGCTTCCTCCTCGACGCTTCCCGCCCGTCAGCGCTTGATCCAGGCCTGCATGCCGTTCGCACGATAGCGCGCCATGTCGAGCCGCTCTACCGCGGGCACCTCTTCGGCGCCGCATTCCCGCGGCAGTCCGCCCCACGGGAGCTCGGTCACGATGGTGCCGTTCACTTCGTAGCCGCGTGTCACCGCGCCGGAATGGCACACCAGCAGGCGTGCGCCGCCCCCGGGCGCGGTCACGATCCGAAAGAGCGTGTCGGGATCGGCGAGGATCGAGCCCGCGGCCGCGAACCGCCCGTCCTTGCGCATGAGATAGAGGAATACCGGCCCGCCGTGCGGTCCGACGAGCTCGCGCGCCTGCCAGAGCGCGACGTCGGGCATTCCGTCGGCGTTGAAATCGTCGACGAGGCGGGCCACCGGGTCGTCGAGGTGGCGCCCCTGCCCGTCCACGGCCTTGATGGTGAAGAAGTGCTCGAGCGGATCGCCGACGTCCTTCTGCGCAGCCGCCGGCGCCGCGGCGGCGGCGAGCCCCGCGAACAAAGCTGCGGTAGTGGTGCGGCGCATGCGGACTCTCTCACGGCAAACCCGTTTCGATTATCCGTCCGAACGCGCGTCGCTGCACGCTCCGGCGGCGACTACGACGGCGTGTCGCGCGCGCCGCGCTGCACGACTTTCCGCTGGAACAAGGGGGCGACGCCCCCTTGCAGATCCCCCGAGTCACCGCGACCAGGTCGCGCGCAAGCCCGCTGCAACAAGGGGGCGACGCCCCCTTGTAGATCCCCCGAGTCACCGCGACCAGGTCGCGCGCAGGCCCGCTGCAACAAGGGGGCGATGCCCCCTTGTAGATCCCCCGAGTCACCGCGACCAGGTCGCGCGCAGCAAATTTTCTTCCCGGTTGTAGTGGAAGTCGAGCTCGCCCTTGTAGGCCGACTGCACCGCCTCCGCGATGTTCCGCGCGAGATGGGTGTCGGTGGTCGTGACCAGCATGTCACCGCCGGCGTCCTCGATGGCCATGATCCGCTGGAGCGGGTGCTCGGCCTTCTCGGTGGCCTCGCGGTTGCGCACGAGGTGCACGATCTCGTCGCGATGCGCGCCGATGAACTCGCCCTTGAACGTCACGTACCCGGCCGGGAACTTGTCGTGGATGCGGTGGCAGGCCGGGCAGCGCGCAGCGTGGGCGCCCGCCGGCGCCGCGCCCCAGGTCCAGTGTCCGCCGCCGTACACCGCGCCGCAGTCCGGGCAGCGCGTCGGTTCGGGAAGTTTCTTCTTCGACTTGTAGCTGTCGTGCACCAGCTCCTGCGTCATCTGCTCCCGCTTTAGCGGCCGCCATCCTCCGCGTTCGCCTTTCATGATTGCACTCCTTTCCGGTAACGCGAGCCCGCGCGTCTCAGGCCCCCTCGGGAGGCACCGCGGACGGCGC
This sequence comes from uncultured beta proteobacterium, assembly GCA_963747775.1. Lineage (GTDB taxonomy): Bacteria > Pseudomonadota > Gammaproteobacteria > Burkholderiales > SG8-39 > JAGVSZ01. Next base: position 477,529 of record CAVVGT010000001.1, on the reverse strand, counting down.
CTCGTGCGCCTTCACATCGCCGCGCTGCACGTGCGCGTACTCTTCGAGCTGGCGCTTGGCCGCGTCGAACGCCTCGCGCAGCGCCACATACACGTCCTCGTGATGGTCGCGACTGGCGACGATCTCCTTGCCCGGCACGCGCACGTCGAGCCGCACCGCGAAGTGCTTGCCCTGGTGCTTGTGCCGATGCTGCGCTTCCACCGCCACGCGGCAGCTCATGATGCGCGGGTAGAAGGCTTCGAGCCGCGCGGCCTTCTCGCGGATGCGGACCTCGAGCGCTTCGGACTGCGGAACATCGTGGAAGTTGATCTGGAGCGGAACTTGCATGGTTCTCTCGATCGGATGCGGGCGGAAGGCTTCCGCCCTGATTTCACCTTACTGCCCGGGTCGCGGCGGGTGTTTGACCTCCATCAAACCGGCCGGATCGACTGCAACTCCGTGCGCGGCATGAGGATTATGCGCGTCACCGAAGCGAAAAGCGGTTTCGAGCTCCGCGCGGAGCTCGGCCTCGCGCTCCGCGTACCGTGGCGAAAAGTGGAACTGCACGACGTTCCGTGCGCGCGCGAGCCGCGCGATCGTCCCCGCCTGCCGGGCGGTGAGGTGCTGCTTTTGCGCGGCGTGCGCGATGTCTGCCTCGAGGAAAACGCTCTCGATGAACAGGAGGTCGGCATCGCGCGCCAGCGCGGCGATCCGGGCGACGTTCGTCTCGTGGAACACTACGTCGGTGACGTAGCAGAGCTTCTGCCCGCGGACGGACTCGAGCGCGTGTCTCAGCTCGCCGAGCGCGAGCACCCGCTCGTGCACGCCGTCGCCTTCGCGCCACCACGCGCGCACCGGCTGCTCGTCCGGCGCGCCGGCGAGCGCGGCGGACTTCAGCTCGCCGACCCACGGACCGACCTTGAGTCCCATGTCGACGAGTCGGTTCTTCCACACGTTGACGTGCGTCTTCTCCTCGACCGCGAAGCCGAGGCACGGCGTGCGGTGGTCGAGCAGCGCGCAGCGCACGCGAAACGACGCCTCGTCGACGAGGACGCCGTCCTGCGCGCGCCCGCCGGGCAGCGGCTCGCGCGCGAATCCGGTCTTCGTGCGGAAACGCGCGCTTTTCGTGTCGCCCATGCCGTCGATTTCGGTCGCGTCGAGGACGAGCTCGACGTCGTAGCGGTCCACACGGTCCCACGTATACGCCGCGAGCCGCCGCTCGACCTGGTCGACGAAGCCCGGCGGGCCGAAGAGCCGGATGCCCGCGTGCCGCCCGACGCAGATGCGGACCAGGCGGTCAAACCCGATGAAGTGATCCATGTGCGTGTGCGACACGAACACGTGCGTGAGGCGCAGCAGCTTGCGCGGCGCGAGCCGCGCGTTGTCGCCGAGGTCGAACAGCAGCGCGCGCCGCTCGAACCGGAAGTCGACGTACACCCCCGGGTCGCCGAAGGGCTCGTTGACGAGGTGGGCATCGAGGATGGAGCGCATCGCGAAGCGGGCCGGGGCGGGCGGCGGAACGGGACGACAATCAGGACTATTATGTACGCATGCGCATCGCCGTCGAATGCTATGCCGGGTACCGGGGCGAGCAGGAGCCGCGGGCGTTCACGCTGGGCGAGCGGCGCTTCGAGGTGCGCGAGCTCGTCGACCGCTGGCTGCATCCCGCACATCGCTATTTCAAGGTGCGCGTCGACGACGGGCGGCAGTTCATCCTGCGTCACGACGGCGGGTCCGGCGAGTGGGAGCTCGCCGGCCTGGTCGGCCCTGGCAGTGCGGTGAGCGGCGACGGCATCACGCGCCATTGACCGCAGTCCAGCCCCGCCGCGACGGCGGGTGCACGCTTGACCGGAAGTGTCGCCTGCCATGCGAGTCCAGCTCAGCCTGCTCGAGTCGCCGTCGCCCGCCACCGCGCCGTTCGAGATCGTCGAGCGCAAGGGGGTCGGCCATCCGGACACGATCTGCGACGCGCTGACCGAGGAGCTGAGCCATGCCCTCTGCCGCTTCTACATCGAGCGCTTCGGGCTGATTCTCCATCACAACGTCGACAAGGCGCTGCTCTGGGGCGGCGCGGCGCGGCCCGCGTTCGGCGGCGGCGAGGTGCTCGAGCCGATCGAGATCTACATCGCCGGCCGCGCGACGCGCGCCGCGCGCGGCGTGACGGTGCCGATCGAGGCGCTGGCCGTCGAGTCGAGCCGCGCGTGGCTGCGCGCGCACCTGCCCGCGCTCGATCCCGAGCGGCACGTGCGCATCCACACCCTGATCCGGCCGAGCTCGCCCGACCTCGTCGCGCTCTTCGAGCGGCAGCGCGCCGCGGGCGTCGCGCTCGCAAACGACACCTCGTTCGGCGTCGGCTTCGCGCCGCTCGATCCGCTCGAGCGCGCCGTGCTCGCCGTCGAGCGGCGACTGAACGCGCCGGCGACGCGGGCCGCCCGTCCCGAGATCGGTCCGGACGTGAAGGTGATGGGCGCGCGCACCGGCGCGGCGCTGCGGATCACGGTCGCCTGCGCGATGGTGGGCCGGCACGTGCGCGACCTCGCCGATTACTTCGCCGCGAAGGCGCGCGTTCGTGCGCTCGCGCTGGAGGCCGCGCGCGAAGCCGCCGGGACGCCCGCGGTCGAAGCCGACGTGAATACGGCCGACGGCGAGAGCGCGGAGAGCGTCTACCTCACCGTGACCGGCACGTCCGCGGAGGGCGGCGACGACGGCCAGGTCGGGCGCGGCAACCGCGTGAACGGACTCATCACCCCCTACCGGCCGATGAGCCTCGAGGCGGCCGCCGGCAAGAACCCGGTGACGCACGTCGGGAAGCTCTACAACCTGATGGCGAACCGGATCGCGCAGGTTGTCGTCGAGGGCGTGCCCGGCGTGACCGAAGCGCACTGCTATTTGCTCAGCCAGATCGGCCAGCCCATCGACACGCCGCAGGTGTTCGACGTGAAGCTGCGCCTCGCCGACCCGGCGGCGCTTGCCAGCCTGCGCGCGAGAATCGAGACCGTTGCGCAGGACGAGCTGGGCGGCATTCACGGCCTGTGGACGAACGTGCTCGCGGGCCAGTGTCCGGTGTGGTGAAGTTCAGAGTGCGTGCTGCAGCCGTTGGACGCGGTGATCGAGCCGCATAATGCCGTGCCGTTCCGCGGCCGCCAGTGCCGCCTCGTACTCGTCGCGCGTGATTCCTCGGTCGAGCTCGGGATACTCTTCAGCGCGGTAGCACGGCCGGTACTGGCGCATCAGATTCAGCTGACCACCGCCCTCGCCGTACGCACCGTCGATCTCGATCACGGGATTCGCTTGCGGCGCGCCATGGCGTAGATTCTCGCCGACCCGGTGCATGCGAGGTGCCCCTCATGATGCAGCTGACCAGCGTGGTCGATGCCTCCCGCCGTGCCGCGGGGACGGGCAGCCGCCTCGCGAAGCGCGACGCGATCGCGGCGTGCCTGCGCGCGGCGGGGCCCGACGAGATCGCGATCGCCGTGGCGTTCCTCTCCGGCGAGACGCGGCAGGGGAAGCTCGGGGTCGGCTACGCGACCTTGACCGACCTGCGCGGCGGAAGCGCGTCGCCCTCGTCTACCCTCGCGCTCGCCGAAGTCGACGCGGCGCTCGCGCGCGTCGCAGCGACGCGCGGCAAGGGCGCGGCGGGCGAGCGCGCGCGGCTGCTCGGCGAGCTTTTCGCCCGCGCCACGCGCGAGGAGCAGGACTTCCTCGTGCGGCTGCTGCTCGGCGAGCTGCGCCAGGGCGCGCTCGAAGGGGTGATGGTCGAGGCGATCGCCGCGCGGCGGGCGTGCCGGTGGGCGCGGTGCGGCGCGCCGCGATGCTCGCCGGCGACCTCGGCGCGGTGGCGCGCGCCGCGCTCGCCGAGGGCGCGGCAGGGCTCGCGCGGTTCTCGATCCGGCCGCTGCAGCCGGTGCAGCCGATGCTCGCGCAACCGGCGGAGGACGTCGGCGATGCGCTCGCGCGGCTCGGCGCGGCGGCGCTCGAGTGGAAGCTCGACGGCGCGCGCGTCCAGGTGCACAAGGCGGGCGACGAGGTGCGGGTGTACACGCGCAGCCTGAACGACGTCACCGCCGCGGTGCCGGAGATCGTCGAGGCGGTGCGCGCGCTGCCGGCGCGCGAGCTGATCCTCGACGGCGAGGCGATCGCGCTCGGCCGGGCGGCGCGCCGCTGCCGTTCCAGGTCACGATGCGGCGCTTCGGCCGCAAGCTCGACGTCGAGCGCGCTGCGCGCCGAGCTGCCGCTGTCGGCGTTCTTCTTCGACTGTCCTGCGGCGCGACGGCGAGGCGCTGCTCGACCGGCCGGCGCGCGAGCGCTTCGCGGCGCTCGGCGAGGCGCTGCCGCCGGCGCTGGTCGGTGCCGCGGCTCGTCACCGAGCGACGCCGCCGACGCGGAGGCGTTCTACGCGGACGCGCTCGCGGCGCGGGCACGAGGGCGTGATGGCGAAGGCGCTCGACGCGCCGTACGAGGCGGGCAGCCGCGGCGCGAGCTGGCTCAAGGTCAAGCGCGCGCACACGCTCGACCTCGTCGTGCTCGCGGCCGAGTGGGGCAGCGGCCGGCGCCGCGGGCTGGCTGTCGCAACCTGCACCTCGGCGCGCGCGATCCGGCGCGGCGGGTTCGTGATGCTCGGCAAGACGTTCAAGGGCATGACCGACGAGATGCTCGCGTGGCAGACGCGCGAGCTCCTCGCGCGCGAGATCGCGCGCGACGAGCTACACCGTGTACGTGCGGCCGGAGCTGGTCGTCGAGATCGCGTTCAACGACGTGCAGGCGAGCCCGCAGTATCCCGGCGGCCTCGCGCTGCGCTTCGCGCGCGTGAAGCGCTACCGGCCGGACAAGCGCGCCGACGAGGCCGACACGATCGACGCGGTGCGCGCGATCTACGCCGAGCAGATGGCGCGGGCGGCGGCGTGAGCGATCGCGCCCGTCCCGAGTTCCTGCAGTGGGCGCTACCGCGGCTGGAGGCTTGGCCATGGCTGCTGATCAGATCGCGCTGCTCCATATATCTAGTACCGGTGGGGCGCCGCGGTATCCGGTTGGGGGCGAGAGGTAGGTCAGTTGTTGGGCGGGCGGAAGATCTGGAGAGGGCCCGTGCCTGCGCCGCGGGTGCGGGCGAGGGCGCGGGTAAAGGTCGCGAGCTTGGGGGCGGTCGAAAAGTAGAAGAGGTGCGCGGGACAGTTGCAGTCGCTTGAGCCGAATCCCAGCATGGGGATCGAGGCGTTGCTGAGCCTGCCGACTGCTTTCGCCCACGCGTGCTCGCGGCGTACGGGATCGGCGAGGTACCAGACCTCGACGATGCGCGTCGCGCCCTTCAAGTAGTCGATGTGCCAGTGGAGCGGGCGCGTGCGGTCGAGGTGGCGGGCGATGCGTGCTCGGAGGCCGCCCGGGCCGAGGGCACTGCCGACGTAGGCGTAGAGGCCGGGGCGAAGGTCAATCCGGCCTAGCCGGCTTACCGCAACGATTGCGCGCGCGGGACCCTCGAGGACTAGGACGTAAGTACCGGGTGAACACGTGGTCGGTCGAGGCATCAGCGAGTGCAGCCACCGGACGGGGAATGCTTGTCAGAAACCGAGAGTTGGCCGGGAGTGTCCTGATTTCTGTGTGTAAGGCAGGTTTGGGTTCATCGTCCGGGGGCGCGCCCCCGGACGATGAACCGGATCATTTTACGCAGCCCTCGTCGAGAAGCGATCAGCGTACAGGATTGCGAATTGATTCATTGCACTCTTCCAGTCGTGTGCCGCGCGGCTCCAATCGGCAGTGATGTTGCGAAGCGCCAGCCAGATCAGCTTGCTGGCGGCGTCGTCGGATGGGAAGTGGCCGCGTGTCTTGATGATCTTCCTCAACCGCGCGTTCACGCTCTCGATGCAGTTCGTCGTGTAGATCACCCGCCGCACCGCCGGCGGAAACGCGAAGAACGGAATCACGTTCGACCAGGCGCGCCGCCAGGCGGCCACGACGGTCGGGAATCTCTGGCCCCATGGCCCGGACTCGAAGGCCGTCAGCTCGGCCTCGGCCGCCTCCGCGCTCGGGGCCGTGTAGATTGGCTTGATTGCCGCCGCGAGCGCCCTGCGCTCCTTCCAGGTGGCGTAGTCCAGGCTGTTGCGGATCAGGTGCACGATGCAGGTCTGCAGGGTGGTGGCCGGATAGACCACCGCCAGGGCTTCGGACATGCCCTTCAGGCCGTCGGTGACCGCGATCAGGATGTCCTGGACACCGCGGGTCTTCAGGTCGTTGAACACCTTCATCCAGAATTTCGCCCCCTCGGTGTTCTCGATCCACAGCCCGAGGATCTCGCGGGTGCCCTCGGGCCGCACGCCCAGGGCCAGGTAGACTGCCTTGTTGCGCACCACGTTGTCCTCCCGGATCTTCACCCGCAGCGCGTCGAAGAAGATCACCGGGTACATCGGCTCCAGCGGCCGGGCCTGCCAGGCGGTGATTTCCGCGAGCACCGCGTCGGTGACGATGCTGATGAACTCCGGGGTCACCTCGGTGGCGTACATCTCGGCCAGAAACCCCTGAATCTCCCGCACCGTCATCCCGCGGGCGTACATGGCGATGATCTTGTCGTCAAAGCCGGTGAAGCGCCGTTCGTGCTTGCCGATGAGCTTGGGCTCGAATTCGCCTTCCCGATCTCGCGGCACCTCGATGCGCAACGGCCCGTCGTCGGTCAGAACCGTCTTGCCGCTCTTGCCGTTGCGGTGGTTGGTCGCCGCCTCGGGCTTCTCCGTGCCGGCGGCGTAGCCCAGGTGGTGGCTCATCTCGGCGCCCAGGGCGCGTTCGATCAGCGCCTTCTTGAACGCCCGGGAGGCCTCGTCGACCGCCTCCGCGGTCATCGGACCCGTCACCAACTGGTCAAGCAACTCCGCCGGTATCTTGGGCAACACCGCCGCTTGCGCGGCAGCGTTGGCTCTCTGCATCTTCCTGACTGGCTTTGGCATACCTGTTCCTTTCAGTTGCCATGGTATGCCTCACACACAAAACTCCTGACAGGCTTAGTTGGCCTAGTCCCCGCCCTCCGCGAGTCGGAGCACCGCCCTCCCCAACCCCTCCACCACCTTCCCCATCCTCGCATAATCAATCCGCTCCGGCGTATCCGTCGCACTGTGATAGTGCCGATACCGATAGAACGCCGTATCCGTCACCATCACCCCCGGATACCCCTCCCTCCAGAAACTCAGCTGATCGCTCCACGACACCCCCGGCACGATCCCCGGACTCGCGAGCTTCTCCACCGGAAAATCCGACCCGCCCTTGAACGCCCGCACCACCTCTCTCAGCGTGCGCCGCGACCGCAAGTTCGAAACGAAAGCGATAAAGTTCCCCGCCTCGGGATAGAAGAAGCCCAACAACGGCGGATACGCCTGGCTCCCAACGGCATCGCTGTAGCACCCGAGCATCTCGAGCGACAGCATCACCCGAATGTCGTCCCCGCGCGCCCGCGCAGCCCGCGCATACACCCGGCTCCCCATCTCCCCGAAATAGAAGAACGGCGGCTCCTCGTTCACGAACGCGACGAGCTTCACCGTCCGCGCCGGCCGCGAATCGCGCAAAGCCCGAGCGATCTCGATTACTCCGGCCACGCCGCTCGCGTTGTCGTCCGCCCCCGGCGACCCCGGCACCGTGTCGTAGTGCGCCCCGACGAGCACGATTTCGGACGGGCGCGAACCACCCGGAATGACCACTTCGAGATTCGACGACTCGACGCCCTCCGCCACGTAAGTCTGGCGTGCAACGTCGTACCCCAGCGACGCGAGCTCGCCGGAAATGAAGGATTCGGCCGCGTGCAATGCCGCCGGCCGCCCCACGTGCCGCTCGCCGATCTTCCCGGCGAGCGTCTCGACGTGGCGTCGGAGGCGGGATACCAGCGCGGCGGTCACGCGCGGATTATTCCACCGCGCCGTCGCGCCTCCGCGTCAGCTCTTCTTGTTCGTCTTGGCGAAGAACCCCGATATCACGGGCGTCGTCCGCGTGTGGCCGCACTTCGGGCACGGGATCGGGTTCGTCTGGTGCCCCGCATGCTCCGACACGTGTTCCTGCCGCTCGAACGTGTGCCCGCACTGCTCGCAGCGATACGCGTAAGTCGGCATGGCTACCCTCCTCTGATGTCCAACGGCCACTGAATTAGACCGAGCCAATGGGGTGCGCGGTTCCCGAAAACGGCGCGCTGGGGTAGTTCCGACGGCTTCCGCGGCGTCGCGACCGCCGCTGCCGGCGGCGTTCAAGGTGAACTCGCCCGATCGGCGTGGCGCTGTGCCTCCGCTCAACGCGCAGCGCGTTGAGCTTCGTCAAGCGACGACGCCGCCCGCCGACTCAGTGGTCTTCGATGCGCGGCACCGATTCCTCGGCCGGCGCACCGGTCTCCGCGTCGATCCAGTCGGCGATGCCGATCTCGGACTCGGCCTCCGCGAGCGACTCGCCCGGCTCGTAGCCCGTCTCCGCGGCGGCCTGCAAATCGGCGACCGCAGCCACGAGGGTCGGATACGGGCCGTACTCCTTGTCGTCCTCTTGCGACTGCCAGTAGAAGCCGTCGGGCCGCTCGATGATGCGCGCGCGGTCGTCGTTGGCGGAGGTTTCCGGCATCTTCGGTGTCATCGCTATGCTCCTCGAAGCCAGCCTAGGCCCCCGCGAGACCGGCCTGTTGACCTCCGTCAAACCGAGGCGAGGATCAGAACTCCGCGAGCGAGCCGACGAAATCGGCGAGCAGCGCATTGACGCGCTCGGGAACCTCGATCTGCGGGAAATGCCCGACGCCGCCGATGCCCTCGATGCGCGCGGTCGGCACGCGCTTGCGCACCAGGTCGAGCCAGGGCGTCGTCTCGCCTTCCTTGAGCGGTACGCGCTTGCGGTCGGCGTTCAGGGTGGTCGATTGAATCACCATCAGCGGCACGCGCATCGCGTCGAGCGCCGCGTCCATGCGCGCGGCGTCCCACCGCGCCATCCGGGGAAAGAGCGCCGCGCCGATCTCGGCCGGCAGGCCTTTCGCGCGCGCCACGATGCGCGTGGCGTCGGCGCCGGGGCGGAAGAACATCCCGCTGAAGAGCGCATCCGCGAACGCGGGAAATCCGACGAAGTCGATCGCCGCGCGCATCGCCTCCTCGGCCTGCGCGGGGTCGCCGGTGCCGAGCCGGCTGCCGTCGATCAGCACGGCCCCAGCGATGCGGTCCGCTGCGCCGCCATACGCCTCGAGCACGACGCGACAGCCCAGGCTGTGGCCGACGAGGATCGCTTCCTTCAAGTCGCGCTGGACGACGAGCCGCGCGACGTCGGCGCCCAGCGTCTCGATCGAGCAGTCGGCCGGGTCGCCCGGCGTCCGCCCGTGACCGCGCAGGTCGCAGGCGAGCACGGCCTGCGTGGTGCCGAACTCGTCGATCTGGGCCGCCCAGTCGGTGTGGTCGCACGCAAAGCCGTGCACCAGCACCAGTTCCGGCATCCCGCTGCCGGCGCTGCGGACGAACATCTCGACAGACACGCGACGGCGGGCCCGCGGAATTACGCCGGCTTGGGCTTGCTCCCGCAACCGCAGGCGCCGCACGACCCGCAGACGAGCTCCACGCAGGTCACGCATTGCACGCCGAGCGCCCGGTCGATGGTCTTCCCGCAGGCGGCGCACTTCAACGCGCGGCGGGATTTCGTGGGCGACGCCTCGGCGATGCCGCCATTCGGGAGCCCCAGGCGCTGCAGGTACCCGCGATGCTTCGCGATCGCGTCGTCCCGGTGCTCCTCGAGCTCGCGTTGCCGCTGCCGCTGCTCCGCCTCCAGCCGGACCGCCTCGGCGCGCGCCGCGGCCTCCTGCTGCTGACGCCCGATCTCCAGCTCGAACTCCGGCCAGCGCGACTCCAGCGCCTCGAGCTCCGCCGTCTCCCGGGCCGAGTCCTCGGGCGAGAGTCCCCGCAGGTAGTTCTTCGCGAACGTGTAGGCCGGCACCTCCCAGCTCGCCCGCTTCGCGAGATACGTCGTGGAATCCCGGCAGCGGAAAAACAGGAGGTCGCCTTTGACGCCGGGCCGATTGGCCGAAATGCTTCGATCGAGCACGACCCAGCCGTGCTCCTTGCTATAGCCCCACCATTGCATAGTGCTTCCCTTCGCGATCGCTGCGGACTGCAGCGCTAGTTACCCCGGAGACTACTCTCAACGCGCGGAGAGGGTTTTCCCGCGCGGGCTGGCGCGGACCTGCTGAATCGGCCCGCCGCCGGCGGGCCAACGCGGCGGCCGAACGGTTGGCGAAACTGAGGTACCTTCGGGCCGCAGGTCCCGGAAACCCAGACAACCATGCCGAGAGCACAGGCGGCCGCGAGTGCGGCGGGCGCGCAGAGGGCTGCGCGCGGCGAGGCGGAGTCCACCTATGCGTGGATGCGCCTGCTCGCCTCGCTCGCGCTCTCGAGCATCGGCGGCGTCGGCATGTGGTCGGTCGCGGTCGTGCTGCCCGCCGTGCAGGCGGAGTTCGGGGTCGCGCGGTCGGCCGCGTCGCTGCCGTACACGCTCACGATGCTCGGCTTCGGCTTCGGCGGCATCCTGATGGGCAGGCTCTCCGATCGCTTCGGCATCGTGGTGCCCGTCGTAGTCGGCGCGTTCGCGCTCGCGCTCGGCTTCGGCGCCGCCAGCGCGGCCACGAGCCTGTGGCAGTTCGCGGCGGTGCAGGGGCTGCTCATCGGCCTGCTCGGCAGCTCGTCGAGCTTCGCGCCGCTCGTCGCCGACACCTCGCTCTGGTTCACGCGGCGCCGCGGGATCGCGGTGGCGATCTGCGCGAGCGGCAACTATGTCGCCGGCGCGATCTGGCCGCCCGTGATCCAGCACTTCGTCGAGACGGCGGGGTGGCGGACCGCCTACCTGGGGGTCGGCCTGTTCTGCCTGGTCGACGATGCTGCCGCTCGCGCTCGCGCTGCGCCGCCGGCCGCCGGCGCTCGGAGCTGGCGCTCGGCGGGACGCGCGGGGCGCCACGGGTCGGACCGGCCGCTCGGCTTCTCGCCGGCCACGCTGCAATGGCATCCTCTTCGCCGCCGGCATCGCCTGCTGCGTGGCGATGTCGATGCCGCAGGTCCACATCGTCGCGTACTGCGGCGACCTCGGCTACGGCGCCGCGCGCGGCGCGGAGATGCTCTCCCTCATGCTCGGCGTCGGCGTGATCAGCCGCCTCGCTTCGGGCTGGATCTCCGACCGCATCGGCGGCTTGCGCACGCTGCTGCTCGGGTCGGGGCTGCAGGGCCTCGCGCTGCTGCTGTTCCTGCCGTTCGACGGGCTCGTCTCGCTCTACGTGATCTCGGCGCTCTTCGGGCTCGTTCCAGGGCGGCATCGTGCCCTCCTACGCGATGATCGTGCGCGAATACTTCACGCCGAAGGAGGCGGGCGCGCGCGTCGGCACGGTCCTGATGGCCACCCTGCTCGGCATGGCGCTGGGCGGCTGGATGTCCGGCGCGATCTTCGACCTCACCGGCTCCTACAAGGCGGCGTTCGCGAACGGCGTCGCCTGGAGCGTGATCAACATGGCGATCACCGCGTACCTGCTCAAGCGCGCCGCCCGGCGCAAGACGCGATGAGCAGCCCGCCCGATCCGTACCAGCCGCTGTTGCTGCAGGCGTCCGAGCACCTGCAGGCCGGGCGCCATCAGGCGGCCGAGAGCATCTATCGCGACATCCTCGGGCGCGCGCCGGGGCATCCGGTCGCGACGCACTTTCTCGGCGTGTGCCTGATCCAGACCGGGCGCCCGCAGGAAGGCCTGGCGGCGCTCGCGCAGTCGATGCAGGCGCTCGGCCGGCAGGCGCGGTTCCGACACAACTACGCGCTCATGCTCGCGCAGACGGGCGACGCCGCCACCGCGGAGCGCGAGCTGGCGGCGGCGATCGACCTCGAGCCGGGCAACGCCACCTCGCACAACTATCTGGGCATCGTCCGCCAGCAGCTCGGCCGGCTCGCGGACGCGGCGGCCGCGTACGAAGCGGGGCTCGCGCTCGCGCCCGACGATCCGCACCTTGCCAGCAACTACGGCAACTGCCTGCTCGCCCAAGGCGCGATCGAGAAGGCGATCGAGTGGCTCCGCCGCTCGGTCGGGCGCGAGCCGCGCAACCCGGTCGCGCACAACAACCTCGGCTCGGCGCTGAACGCCGCGGGCGACGTGCGCGGCGCGATCGCGGCCTATCGCAAGGCGATCGAGGCGGAGCCGCGCTATGCGCCGGCGTGGTTCAACCTCGGGCTCGGGCTGCGCGAACTCGGCGACGACGACGGCGCCATGGAAGCGCTGCGGCAGGCCGTGCAGGTCGGCCCCGGCTTCGCGCCGGCGTGGCAGGCGTTCGCGGACGCTTTCGCGAAGGCGCGCTTCCGCGCCTGGGACGCGCAGGCGGCCGCGGACCTGACGCGCGTCCTGCTGCACCCGTCGATCGATCCCGGCGCGCTTGCCGAGGCCGCGGCCAGCCTGCTGGTGCTCGACCCGACGTTCGCCCCGCTGTTCCGCGATCCGCCCGCGGACGGCGCGACGCTGCCGGCGCTCGCGCATCCGATGCTGCTCGCGCTGATCGAGAACGCGCTCGTGCCCGACCCGGCGTTCGAGGCGTTCCTGCGCACGCTGCGGCGACGCCTGCTCGCGGCATGGTGCACCGGCACGCTCGCCGCCACGGCGCGCGCGATCGACCTCGCCTGCGCGCTCGCCCAGCAGTGCTTTCTCAACGAGTACGTCTGGCCCGAGAGCGCCGCGGAGGCGGCGGAGGTCGCGCGGCTCGCCGACGCGGTGCGCGCCGCGCCCGGCGCGCTCGAGACGGCGCTGCTCGGCGCGTACCGCTCGCTCGGCGCGTTTCCTGGGCTCGCCCGCCCCGCCGAGGCCGGCGAGTCGCTCAAGCGGCTCTGGCAGCGCCAGGTCGAGGAGCCCGCGGAGGAGCGCCGGCTGCGCGAGACGCTCGACGCGCTCACGCCGATCGAGGACGCGACGTCGCGTGCCGTGCGCCAGCAGTACGAGGAGAACCCGTACCCGCGCTGGCATCGCCTGCCCGCGTCGCTCGCCTCGCCGTACCCGCTGCGGCGCGCGCTGCGCGAGCTCGTCCCGCACGTCGACCTCGCCCGCCTGCGCGTGCCGGAAGCGCCGGAGATCCTCATCGCCGGGTGCGGCACCGGGTACCAGGCGGCGATCACCGCGCTCCGCAACCCCGGCGCGCGGGTCCTCGCGGTCGACTTGAGCCGCACGAGCCTAGCCTATGCGCTCCGCCGCGCCCGCGAGCTCGGCATCGGCACGCTGCGTTTCGCGCAGGCCGACATCCTGCAGCTCGGCGTTCTCGCGGAGCGCTTCGACCTGATCGAGTGCGCCGGCGTCCTGCACCACCTGCGCGACCCGCTCGCGGGCGCCCGCGTGCTCGGCTCGCTGCTGAAGCCCGGCGGCGTGATGAAGCTCGCGCTCTACAGCGAGCGGGCGCGTCAGGGCGTGGTCGCGGCGCGCGAGCTGATCGCGCGGCAGGGGCTCGGCGCCGACATCGAGGGCGTCCGCGCGGCGCGGCAGCTCGTGTTCGCCGCGCCCGAAGGCAGCCCCGCGCGCATCGTCACGCTCGGCCGGGACTTCTACTCCGCCTCGGGCGCCCGCGATCTGGCGATGCACGTCCAGGAGCACCGCTTCACGACCGCGCAGCTCGGCGAGCTGCTGCGGCGCGCTCGGACTCGAGCTGCTCGGCTTCGAGTTCGGCGACCCGAGCGTCCCCGCCGCCTACCGCCAGCGCTTCCCGCAGGACCCGACCGCGACGTCGCTCGAGAACTGGGGGCGCTTCGAGGACGAGCACCCGGAGGTGTTCGCGGGGATGTACCAGTTCTGGGTCGCGAAGCCGGCGTAGCGATCAGCGTCGCTCGAGCCCGCGCAGCAGCGCGATCCCGACGACGAGCAGCGCCGCCGCGACGGCGGACGGCCACTCGAAGCCGCCCGTCAGCTGCGCCAGGCGGCCGGCGATGCCCGGCCCGAGGAACTGCCCGAGGCCGAACGACGCCGTCATCCAGCCGATCACGCGGTCCTGGTGCGCGCCCGCGCGCTGCCGCCCCGCGACCAGGCCGAGCGCGGTGATGCCCATGAAGGTCCCGCCGAGCAGCGCGCCGCCGAGCACGACCGCGACCGGGCCCGACCCGAACCCGGCCAGCAGCACGCCGGCCGCCTCGAGCCCAAACGCGAGCCGCAGGGTCGCGTAGAGCCCGAGCCGCTGCGCGACGCGCTGCCAGACGAGGATCGACGGGGCCGCGAGCAGGCCGACGACGATCCACGTCAGCGGCTCGAAGACGGCCGCGCGCTCGAGCGGGCGCACGAACGCCACGATGAAGGTCGCGGTGACGACGTAGCCGAAGCCGAACAGCCCGTAGGCCGCGATCAGCCGCAGGAGCGGCGCCGACGCGCGCGCGGGCGCATCCGCCACGCGCGGCGCGGCTGGCGGCGCCGCGGGCAGCGTGCGGACGACGAACCACGCACCGGCGAACAGGACCGCGGACGCGACGCCGAGCGCGCCCCATTGCGCGAACATCGATGCGCCGGCCGCGCGCGCGAGCTCGATGACGAGGACCGAGATCACGATCCCCGTGCCGACGCCGGCGAAGTGCAGCGCGCCCCACTGCGGCTCGCCGCGGCGCGCGAGGCACTCGATGACGGCGGCGGTGCCCAGCGCCAGGCAGAACGCGCTCGCGCCGCCGGCGAGGAGTCGCACCGCGAGCCAGGCCTGAAACGACTCGATCGTTGCGCCGGCGAGCGTCGTCGCGGCGCTCGCGACGAATGCCGCCGCGATCCAGCGCCCGCGATCGGGGCGGTGCGCCACGCTCGCCGCGACGAGCGCGCCGATCGCGTAGCCGAGGAAATTCGCGCTCGCCACATCGCCGGCCTGCGCCACCGTCCACCCGAGCGCGTCCTGCATCGGCGGCACCAGCGGCGTATAGGCGAAGCGCCCGATGCCGACCGCCGCGGCCATCAGCAGCGTGCCCGCGAGCGCGGCCGTTCGGGCGGAGGTCGGGGTCAACCCGGCGACGGCGCTATGCGACCGGCTTGAGCTGTCGCGCCACCCAGTCGAGCTTGTCGCGGAACTGCGCCTCGTCGGGGGGCTGCTTGCGCATCACCGGGTGCGGCAGCGCGAAGAACGAACCGTCGGCCTTGACCGCGCGCCCGCCGCCGGTCTCGAGGTAGCAGAAGCCGACCCCGCCGAACGTCGCGTCCGGCTTAGCGCCGGTCAGCTGCGCCGCGATCTGGTGCGCGATGACCTCGCCGTGGGCGTGCGCGAACACGCCCGCTTTCGGGAGCGAGAGCGGCATGTCCGGCTTGTAGCGCCCCGGCAGCGGCACCACCGTCACGTCGCCCGCCGCGTAGACCCGGCCCGCTGCGTTCGTCGTCTTCACTTCGAGCGTCTGCGGGTCGACGGGGATCCAGCCTGACGGGTTCACCAGTCCGGCTTCTCGCACGACCTTCGGCGCTTCGTGCGGCGGGACCGAGATCAGCAGGTCGTAGCCGGCCTCGGAGCCGTCCTCGAAGACGATGCGCCGCGTCGCGGCCTCCACGCGCACCGGCTTCTTTTGCGGATGGAACGCGATGCCGCGCTGCGCGAGCTCGGCCTTGATGTGGTTCCCCATTTCCGCGCCGGCGGTCGCCATCGGAATGCCTTCGACGGTGTAGATCGCGATGCGCGCCTTGCCGCCCAGGCCGCGGCGCTCGAACGCGTGGTGCAGCAGCATCGCCGCCTCGTACGGCGCGGGCGGGCATTTGAACGGCGCCTTCGGGATCAGGATCGCGACCTCGCCGCCAGCGAAGGTCTCCAGCACGGGCTTCAGGCGCTCCGCGCCCGCCACACTATAGAAAGTGTGCCCGGCCTCGGCGAGCCCGGGCAGGCCCGCCTCGTTCACGTCGGCGCCGAGCGCGATCACGAGGTAATCCCAGGCCAGGGTCTCCGCGCTCGTGACGACCTTCCGGTTTGCAAGATCGATCGTCGTGACATCGGCCTGGACAGAGCGCACGCCCGCGTCGAGCAGCGCCGACCGCACCTGCGAGATCTGCTCGAACGTGCGCTCGCCGAGTGCGATCCAGGTTTTCCCGGCGCCGACGTAAAAGCGCGGCGTGCGGTCGACGAGGACGATCGCGTGGTCTTTGGGGGCCAGCCGGCGCAGCGTGTTCGCCGCGGCGATGCCGCCGAACCCGCCGCCGAGGATCACCGTGGTCTGCGTGCTCATCTCGTCTCCTTTCGAGCGCCGGCCGGGTCGCCGGCTATTTCATGAGAATCTGCCAGGCGATGGTCGCCTGGGCGCAGAAGCCGACCGCGAACGCGAGCGTGCGGACCCACGGGATCGCGAAGGTGTAGGCCGCGAGGTGCACGACGCGCGCCCAGAAGTACACGATGCTCGCCGTGGCGATTGCGCCGTTGCTCACGCCGAGGGCGCTGGCCGCGAGCACGAGCGCGGCGAAGACAACCAGGTTCTCCACCGCGTTGTCGTGCGCCTTCATCATGCGCCGCGCCCACGCGGATTGCGGCTTCGGGTTGTCCGGGTACCCGACGGCCTCCATGAGGCCACGCGTTGCGATCCGGTCGAGGATGTAGGGCACCCAGATCAGGCCAGTCAGAACGGTCACCAGGACGAGATACAGAAGCTCGGTTTTCATGAATTCCCCCGTTTTGGTTTGTTGGCTGCGAAGCAGAGCCGTGCAGGGCGCACCGTCGAGAACGGTCTCTGCGGACCGAAACCTGCGCTGCGGGTCGGCTGCGCGCGCTGACGCTCGTTGTCACGCTCCCGCAGGGAGCGCGCGAGAGTCTACACCGGGGTGCGGCGTCGATCGATGGCAGGCGCCGGCGCCAAGCGCATGGGCGGCGTACGACAACCGCCTGCTAGAGATCGGCGGCCAGTTCCCGCGTCAGATCGGCGGCGGGCACCGCTTTGCAGCCGCTCGCGTTCTGGCCCGACCACAGCGGCGTGAAATCGCCGGAGCCCCGGCTTTCCGCTTTCGCGCGCAAGGGGGCGATCGCGCCGACGGCGAGGGGAAACGCAGGGACCGCCGCGCCGATCGGGCCAAGCTCTCTCATGACGCGGTTCACGATCCCGCGGGCCGGGCGCCCCGTGAAGAGGTTCGTGAGCGCCGTATGGCGGGCCGCCTCGCTCTTCAGCGCAGCGCGATGCACCGCGCTGGTGGTGGCTTCCGGACAGAGCAGATAAGCCGTCCCGATCTGTACGCCGGCTGCGCCGAGCGCCATTGCGGCCGCGACACCCTTTGCGTCGGCGATGCCGCCCGCGGCGATCACCGGGAGCTTCACCTCCCGCGCGATCTGCGGCAACAGCGCAAACGTGCCGATCTGAGTGCTCAGGTCCTCCGAGAGGAAGATCCCACGATGTCCGCCCGCCTCGACGCCCTGGGCGATGATTGCATCGACTCCTCGTGCTTCGAGCCAGCGCGCCTCTTCGACGGTGGTTGCCGAAGACAGTATCTTCGCGCCCGATGCTCTCACTCGCGCCAGCAATTCGGCGGATGGCAAACCGAAATGGAAGCTCACGACCGGGGGCTTGAACTCGTCCAGCAGGTCAGCGGCTGCGGCGCTGAAGGGGGCGCGCCCCGGCCCGACCGGAATGGTGTCTGGGTCGATTCCGATACTCTTTGTAGTACGGCGCAAGCGCGGCGCGCCAGGCCGCCTCGCGCTCGGCGCTGGGCGCGGGCGGCGCGTGGCAGAAGAAATTCACGTTGAACGGCCTGGCGGTTCTGCGCCTTGATCGCCGCCAGCTCATTGCGCAGGGCGTCGAGACCGAGCATCGCGCAAGGCAGTGAGCCCAGCCCGCCCGCGTTGGACACCGCGACCGCCAGAGCGCTCCCCTGCACGCCCGCCATGGGTGCCTGGATGATGGGCAGCTCGATTCCCAGGAGTTGCTGCAGTGTCATCGTTGGAAATGATACGCCGGGCGCGAGAAATTCAGATCGCTCGCAAGCAGGTTCGCGTCGCGCCGGGTGTCACGCGACTTCGAGGATCTCCAACCCGATATTGCGTTTAGCCTTTGCCATCGATTTCGTCCTTGGGTCGTCGGCTTTCCCTGCAGCCTCGACGTCGCGCTCTCCGGCGTCGCGGCGCCGGAGAGCTTGGGCGGTGGCGCTACTTGATGGCGATCGGATTGATGATCGCCTGCACCGCGCCGGTGATGCGCGACGGCCCGAGCGTGAACAGGAACTCCCAGGCCTGGTCCTTCACCATCTCCTCGGTGTTCATGTTCTCGAGGATGTAGATGCCGTTGAGCGGAAGCAGGATCTGGTGCACCTCGAACACGCCGGCGTCCTTCTCGAACGGAATCACCTCGAGGCCCCAGGTGTCGGCGCCGACCATCGCCACGTCCAGCGAGGCGAGGTACTTCGCGCCCTCGACGCCGAGGCCGGGCTCCACGGAGCCGTAACGCTTGTTGTCCTTGCCGATCAGCTTGATCCAGCCGGTGTAGAAGAGCACCACGTCGCCCTTCTCGATCGACTTGATGCCCTGGCGCTTCATCGCGCCTTCGATCTCCGCGCGGTTGAACGCCGTGCCCTCCTTGACGATGTCGGTCTTGAAGTAGCCGGCCATGTCGAGCAGCACGCCGCGCGTGGCGATCGCGGGCACGTTCTCGATGCCGAGCTTCTTCAGGCCGTCCGTCATGGCGAAGTCGGCGGCCTTGTTGCAGTTGAAGTAGAGATTGTCGATGCCGACGTGGCCCAGGCCGTCGAGCTGCGAGCCGATGCCGACCCAGCCGGTGATGATGTCGTCGTTGTAGGTGGTCTTGGTCGGTCCCGAGCGTGCCGCCCGCCGCCTGGCCCGGCTGCACGATCGGTGATCGAGAAGGTGCGCGGCGGGTAGGCGGGCGTGTCCTTGTTCGTCTCGATGCCGAGGCGGTACGCCTTGCCTCGCGTCACGAGCTTCGAGGCGGCGAGCGTCTTCGCCGGCGTCACGTGGTTGAGGTTGCCGATCTGGTCGTCCGGCCCGAACTTGGAAGCCGTCTGGCAGCGCTGCTGGGCCTGGACGGCGCCGGCGGCGAATACTGCGGCGACGGCGCAGGTCGCGAGCAATCGCGCCGGGCGACGGGATGCGATTCATGATCCCCTCCTTGGTTTGCCCGCGAGGGCTCTCGCAAGCGGGAATATTGTAGGCAGATTTCGTTGTGTGCTCACGCGTTCAAGGGCCGGCGCTCAGGATTTGACCGTCAGCAGGTTCGCGTCGCGCACCACCACCCACCGGCCATCGGCTTGCTTGCGGAGAATAGAGAGCGCGCTCCCGGTGCGGACCGTCGCAGCGCCGCCGGAGAGAGGAACGACGCGCACCGTCAGGTTGGTCCAGCAGTACGCCCGATTACCGGAGACCTCGACTTCCTGAACATCATTCGTCGATTCGATCCGGTTTTGCGCGAGCAGGCTTCGCAGGCCACGCTCGAAAGTGCTGCGGCCGCGGATGGGCGGGTGGCCGGGGACGAGGAACACGACGTCTTCGGACATCAGGGTGAGCACGGTGTCGACGTCGCCGGCGGCTGTGGCCGTGTGCCAGAGCGAGACGAGGGTGCGGATGGCTTGTTCGTCAGGGCTCATGATGCATTCCCTGGGTGAGACGTGTAACCCATGTCCCCGGACTCCCATGTTAACCATCTTCCCGACCGCTCAACCAGGCACGCCATCCAGATGCCGTGCAGCGCGATAAGGCGACGACACCTCGAAGATAGCTATGTAATCTCGAGGTCTATTTGTCGAGAAGTGTTGTGATTCCCTTGAGGAGCCGGTCGACATCGTTGTGGAAGTCTGGGTCCGGTCGTACTTGGACTGCGTTTCGATAGATAAGGGGCTTTATGTCCTCGGGGAGCTCCTGCTCCGCGGGGATGGAGGCGCCACTGACCAAGACGGGAATGAGGGGAGTATCTTGCTGAAGGGCAAACGCAATCTCGATTCGAACATGATCTCCCGGCGTACTAAGGCGGGCCTTCCCGTCATCGCTCGTAGCACGCCATCGCGGACCGATTATCGCGAGCAAGACGTTCGTTTGTGAAATTGCCGTTTGGACTTGAGACCGAAAATCAACTCCCAGCGGGATATCGTCTACATCTTTGAACACGGCTTCTCTGCCAAAGGTGGCAACGAGACGATCATAAATCCGGCCAGTCACGTCAGGACTATCAGCTCGCCGATAGGAGAGGAACACCCTAAACTTAAGTTGGTTCGATGTGAGAGTAGTCGGAGCTGTCGGCGTCGTAGATTGATCTTTCGGTGGAATCTCGGTCGAGCCTGGGTTATCACGATTGCGCAGGTTATCGAGGCGTTTCCAGAAGCCGCGGATCACGTAGATGATCACGCCGACGATTAGCGCTATGGCGATCAGATTAGCGAGGACGTCGCCAAGTTGAATCTGCATCTTTCCGACGCTTTCAGTCAATATTCTGCGTTTGCCGTACGTTTGCGATGAGAGGCCGCTCCATCGCATGGTTGGACGTCACGGTGCTATCCAGGCACGTCGAAGGCCGGAATCCTCAAGTAGATCTCGCGATTTGAGTCGTCCGTACTCGCGAAAATATACCTAAACACTGTCTCCGAGCTCTTTCCCAGATCGCGCTTGAATTTTGGGTGTGCCTTCACCTGCGGCGGGATGGCTTCGAGAACACGGGAGAATTCCTTGTTGCGATTAAAGAGGATGATTGCTGTCTTGGTGTCGCGCCATGAGCTGTACCCGAGAAGTTGATCGATAGTTTCGGACAACTTCTTCGGGCCACCCCAGTACTTGCACTCGCCAATAAAGATGTTGCGGTCTCCGGATCGGACAAGGATGTCAGTCTTGCCTTGGTAGTTGAAGGTCTCGCCGGTTGCCTGGCCTTCGAAATGACCATTCAGTTGAACAAGGAAATGGGATCGCAGGGCTTCCTCGTTGATCGAGGCGAATGCGCATGAGCTCCGCTCCATGACGTGCGCCATGTTTTGCATTACACCGAGAACGTGCTCGTAGTCAGCGTCGGATAATGTCGGCTCTGGCTTATAAGGCGCACTCCCGGCCTGCGGCAGGGTGGTTGCGATCTTTCGTTTTACCTCCGGGGCCACAAACGTCCGCGCCGAGTGGAGGCGCTCCTTTATCGGGAATCCGAGCGCACCGACAAGATTCCGGTCGGCGGCGCC
This sequence comes from uncultured beta proteobacterium, assembly GCA_963747775.1. GTDB lineage: Bacteria > Pseudomonadota > Gammaproteobacteria > Burkholderiales > SG8-39 > JAGVSZ01. The sequence continues at coordinate 456,486 of CAVVGT010000001.1, read as the reverse complement.
TGTCGATCGCGTTCTTGGCCTCTTGCGGGAGGGAACGGTTGAGGGCTTCGGCGCTAGAGCGAAGTCTTTCAATGCTCTCCTTGATCTGGGTAAGTGCGCGAGTGACTTCATCACAGACCTTATCAGCGTTGAGATCGACTCCGCGAAGCCCGCCGGAACGGGTCGGGTCGAACCGCGGGTTAGCCGTCTTTCTCACGGGATCTCGACTTCCGTATAGCTGCCCGGCGCCGCAGCAGAGATGGCATTCACCACCACGGGAATTGCCCGCTCGATCCGCGGCCAGCTCGTCGTCAGTAGCGCGACGATTGCGATGCGCCGACTACTGAGGTTCTGTTGGAACTTGATTTTGGAGTCGGTCGTGACGAAGACCGCGAAGCCGTCGCGTTCCGCGGCGTCAAGCAACTCGCCATTCTTTAGCTCTGACCACCCGCGTTCGAACGCGGTGGAAACTTCATGCTGCCGAAGGGACTCGCGCAGCGGGACCGGGGTACCCTGGTCGAACAGGATGCGCACTTAAGCCGGAGCCAGGGCGCTCCGCTTCGCGTGCTCCAAGACGGCGCGCACTTGCTCAAGGGTGACGCCGGGGAACCATTCGACGAACTGGGATGCTAACGCTCCGTCCTCGAGATTCTCGAAAAGCGCCGCAACGGGTACTCGAGTACCTCGAAAAACCCATGCTCCGCTTACGCGGTCGGGGTCCCGCTCGACTGCGGCACAGGTTGACCAATCGATCATGGGAGGGATGCTAGCACTGTGGCCTCGAGACGGCTAACGCCCGCGGTTGAGCGGCCCGTGTAGGCGGGCGAAGCCCGCCGGAACGGGTCCGCTCGAACCGCTGGTTCGGCGACACCACCCCGTCCTTCTCTTGGCTGCCTACTTGACGCGTTTCCAGATGGCGCAGGCGGTTCCGCCAATCTGTGCGCCTGGAACGCACAATTTCATCTCATCTCCCGAAATGGAGACAGTCCGCTTTTGATCCAGGCCGTCCCAGTTGGGGTAGGTGCTGCCTTCGAGATGTGTACCTAGCGAGCCGTCTTTCTCGTCGACGGACCATCTGCCGTAAAAGGCCGCGGTCCCTTGCACGACCGCTTTGTTTTCGTCCGCCGTCCCCGTCATGGCGTTGTTGGACGCGAATTTGGGGAGATCTGGACGTTGCAGAATCTGCGCAAAGCGGCCATTGCCCTCAAATATTGCAATGCCCTTTGGATTCGGGCCAAAACGTAGAGTCTTCTTACCATCCTGCTCCGCCCACTGCTCCGCGAGCGACCACGTTCCCACAATCTGTTGTTTGAGCTCCTTGGCCGTCTGCTGCGCCCAGACATCCGGGGCTCCACTCAGCATCACACCAAGGAAGGCGATAGCGCCCGAGAGGATGCCCATCATTTCACGCATCGATTTATTCATAGACTTACCCCTTTACTGACGACCGCACGCCATTCGTTCTCTTCGATGCCGCCAGGAGGCGCGCATGACCTGGCGCAGAAGGCCGCGAGTGTGGAGCGCGCGGATGCGCCCGGGATGGTGCCGATCGCGAGGATGAACATGATCACGTTGCTTGTGACGCCGAACTAGATGTATACACCGCGAAAGCTTGGCAGATACAGCCGGATCTTTCCACGGACGGAAGGAAATTGGCAGGCATAGCCGGGCAAATGTAGCCGGTCGGAACGCTCCGCCGAATTGGCAGATCTTTCCAGTTCAAGACTCGCCCGCGCAACGCACTCGCCTGATTTTCAGCGCCCGCCGGCCGCACTACCCATCCGCCGAAACCTTCAACGTCACCGACACCTCCCCCGGCTTCGCCCCGATCGGCCACTCGAGCTCGACCACCGCGCACTGCATGACCTTCTCAAACCCGTCCTCCGACTGCGAGACGGTGTGCAGCGGCCGCGCACGCACGCGCGCGGGACGGCTGGTGAGAATCCCGACCGATCCCCGCATGAACCGATCGTCGAGGACCAGCTCGGTAACGTCATCGACGTCGAGCGCCTGGCCGAAGCCCCCCGGAATCTCGCCGCGCAGGATGTAGCGCCCCGCAAACCCATCGCAGCTCGGCATCGCAAGACAGAGTTCCGTGCGCAACCGCCCGCCGGGCAACCCCGCGTAGCTGTACCACGCAGTGACACGCCCGCCCTGAATCAGGATCTGCTTGTCGACGGCGCCCCCGCCGCACGGCGCGCGGAACCGCACCGCGTACTCGAATGCGTCGTGCGGCTGCAAGACGTAGCCGTCGATCGGATGAACCACGCCGTCAGCGTCGACCCACGCGTCGCGGAAAATCGTCCGCCCGTGCGCATCGGTGTCGAGGTCGCCCGGAACGATCGGGTGCTTGAACGTCACGCGGTCGTGCGCGGAGGCGATGCCGCTCGCCGGTGTGCTGCGCGGCGCCTCGCGAGGACCCGGCGGTGATAGTGCTCGGCATGCCGGCGCAGCGTGTCGCCGAAGTTCTGCGCCAGCGCATAGGCGTCGAACTCGACGATCGCCGCCGCTGCCGTCGAGCTGCACGACCGCCTGCAGCTCGGCGTTGCTGCAGGAACAACTCGTCGACGCCGTCCGAGATCGAGGTCGCGCAGCGCGCGCGGCGGGCGCGGATCGACGCGCGTCGAGCACGCGCTTCAAGCGTCGAGCAGCGCGCGGTACACCGCCGCGGCGCAGGTGCGGCAGGTAGAGCCCGCCGAACAGCCCGTGCCAGTACGCGTCGTTCGCCTGGGCGCGATGCAGAGCGTGCTGCATCTCCGCGGTGCGCTCGCCGCGGGCAGCGCGCGCGAGCCGCGCCGACAGCGCCGAGCATGCGCTTGTGCATCCAGTTCGCCTCCGGATAGCGCGACACGAAATTCTTCCAGATGCCGCCGCGCAGGAACGCCTTGCTCGCGCTCGTAGCGCCCCGCCTCGCTTCTCGCGCTCGACCAGCGTCGGCGTAGGCGTGCGCCGCCGGCGCCGGCAGCGTCCACTCGTTCATCTCGATGTAGGAGGTGGTCGGCAGATAGACGATGCCGCGCGTGCGCGTGCGCGGCGTGAAACTCGCGGAAGGTCCGCGGTCGCGATGCGGTCGGAGGCGAGCACGCCGCTCGATGAATCGCGTCAGCCAGCCCTTGCCGTACACCCAGTCGTAGGTCTCCGGCCAGATGCCGAATTTTTCGATGTCGTCGAAATAGATCGCCGCCGCGCCGGCCCCGCGCGCCGAGGCTCTCGAGGTAGGCGACCGTCTCCGCGGCCGGGCGCGAACGGCATCGCGGTAGCGCAGCGCCTCGGAGATCGGAAACAGATCGAGCGTGCGCGCCGTCCTCCTCGGTGGTGAAGTAGCCGTCGAGCTCCGCCGTCGCTCTTGCCGGCGCAGAGGAAGTGGTAGTCGTCGACGGTCACGTAGCGAATGCCGCACTCCGCGAGCGCGGGCACCACGGTCGCCTCCCACACGCGCTCGGTCAGCCACGCGCCGTGCGGGCGCGCGCCGAACTGCGCGCTCGAGCTTGCGGAGAGCGCGCGCGATCTGGCCGAGCCGGTCGCGATCGGGAATCGCCGCGAGCACCGGCTCGGTGTCGCCGGCGCCGAACAACTCGACCTGGCCGCGCGCCACCATCTCGGTGAGCAGCGCCATGTCCTCGGGATAGCGCTCGCAGCAGGTAGTCGAGCAGCGGCCCGCTGAAATGCAGCGCGAAGCGGAATCCGGGATAGCGGTGCAGCGTCTGCAGGAACGGCCGGTAGCAGCGCTCATGCGCCTTCGTCCAGCACCTCGGGAAAGTTGCCCGCCGGCTGGTGGGCGTGCACGCCGAACAGCAGCGCAGCGCGATGCGCTCATTGCCGCCTCACTGTCATGCGCGCCGCGCGGCGCATGCTGCCGCCGACCTTCGGGCTCGCCCGCCGCCGTGGCGATCGGCTCGGCGAGCGCCGGCGGCGCCGGCAGGCTCGAGCAGCGCGTAGAGATCGCGCGAGGTTGGCGCGAAACAGCGCGGTCGAAGCTCGCCACCGCGTGCGCCGGGTTGTAGTCGCCGAACCACCAGAACCAGTCCGAGCCCTCGCACACGGCGAGCTGGCGCGAGCGCCGCCGCGCGCTGCGCGCGCGTCGAGCCGGCCGCTCGTCGCCCACCAGATCGAAGCTCTGCTTGGCCGCGCACAGCAGATCCCAGGCGCGGTTCTTGTCGCGCGAGCCGATCCAGGTGGAGAAGTTGCCGTACACCCAGCTGCCGGCGACCAGGCGCGGCGAGCGTGCCCGGCTGCGGCCGCGCGGCCGCGCCGCGGCTCGCTCGCCGCGCAGCGTGATCGCGCGAACGTCGTCGGTGCGGATCGTCGGGATGCGTCTCGAGCGCGCTCGTAGAGATCGTCGAGGAAGTAGTAGCCGTTGTACGGGTAATGCTCCCAGGCGTTCTCGCCGTCGAGGATCACGCTGACCAGCGGCCGTTCGTCCGGCGCGCGCGTCGGCGGCGATCGCCTCGAGCTCGCCGACGAAATTCGCCGCCGCGTCGCTGCCGTGCCATTTCGAGTACTCGAATCCGATCAGGTCCGAGAGCCGGTCGTCGCGGAAGAACAGCGCGATGCCGGCGCGCCGCCGAGCGCGGTACGGGCGGTACAGATAGCGCGCGCGCGTCGGCGGCGCGCACGCTCGCGCGCGCAGGCTGTTGCGCGAGCACCCGCTTCGCCGCTCGCGGTCCAGCGCACGCCGTGCCGCGCGAGCAGCCGCAGGAGCGCCGCCGACACGGCGCCTTCGGCCGGCCACACGCCGCGCGGCGCGGCGCCGAAGCGGCGCGCGTGGCTGTCGAGCGCCGACTGCGAGCTGGGCCGCGACCCGCTCGCGTGCCGCCGGGATAGCCGCGCGCGCTCGGGCAGCTGCAGCGTCGGGCTCGGCCTCGCGCGCCGACTGCGAAGTCGAGCAGCAGCGGCGCGAGCGGATGGTAGTGCGGCGTGGTCGAGAGCTCGATCCGCCCCGCCTCGCGCGAGCGCGCGTAGCGCGGGACGATCGCCGCGCACCAGCGTCGCCGATGCAGCGTGAAGCAGCGCGCTGCGGTCGGCGTGCGTGAAGCCCTGCCCGCTCGCCATCAGCCGGCGTCACGAGCTCGGACTCGCGCCGCACCGTCTCGCCGGTCCAGGCACAGGTGATACCAGGTGACGAGATCGTAGAAGTAGCTGGTCCGACAGGTAGCGCAGCGCCGTGCGCGCCCTGCGCCTCGAGCACGCGGAACAGCTCGTGCAGCCGCTTGTAGGCCGGATAGGGCTCGATCATCTTCTCGTGGTTGGCGTGGAAGCAGCGGTCCAGCACCAGCGTGCGCTCGCTCGGCGGTGAGCGGCGTCGCCGTCGATCGCGCGCGAGCAGCCGCAGCAGCGGATCGCGCAGCGTGCCGCGTCGCGAACTGGTCGGCGTAGTCCTCGAGCTGATCGAGCAGCACCGGCACGAAGTTCACCACCGCGCGCATCCCGCGGATGGCGCTCGAGGTGCGCCGGCCATGTCGGTGTAGTCCTTGATCGCGTGCAGGTAGACCCACGGCAGCGTGAACTCGCCGCGTGGCGTGGTCGCGGTAGTCCGGCTGGTGCATGTGCCACACGCAGCACCAGATCGAGGGGCCGCTGGTCTGCATCGCGTCTAGCGAGCGTGGTGCACGTGCTGGCCGAGCATCTCCGGGGTCACCAGCGTGATGCCGCGGTCGGTGACGTGGAAGCGCTTGCGGTCCTCGTCCGGGTCGACGCCGATCGCGAGTCCCGTCGGGCATGCGGCAGTCGCTTGTCGACGATCGCGCGCTGCAGCACGACGTTGCGGCCGATCTCGACGTTCGGGCAGGATGACCGAGTCCTCGATCGTGCAGTAGCTGTGCACGCGCACGTTGGAGAACAGCAGCGAGCGCCGCACCGTCGAGCCGCTGATGATGCAGCCGCCCGACACCAGCGAGTCGATCGCCATGCCGCGCCGGCCGTCGTCGTCGAACACGAACTTCGCCGGCGGCAGCTGCTCCTGGTAGGTCCAGATCGGCCAGTCGCTGGTCGTACAGGTTGAGCGTCGGGCGTGACGCTGCGTCAGCTCCATGTTCGCCTCCCAGTAGGCGTCGACCGTGCCGACGTCGCGCCAGTACGGGCATGCCCTCGCTCATGTTGACGCAGCTGTCGCGGAAGCGGTGCGCGAAGACGCGGTAGCCGCGCGCGACCAGCTGCGGGAATGATGTCCTTGCCGAAATCGTGGCTCGAGCGCGGCGTCGTCGGCGTCGCGGATCAGCTGCTCGTAGAGAAACGCCGCGTTGAAGACGTAGATGCCCATGCTCGCGAGCGCGCGGTCCGGGCTGCCCGGGCATCGGCGGCGGGCTGCGCCGGCTTCTCCTGGAACGCCGTGACGCGCCAGTCCGCGTCGACGCCCATCACGCCGAAGCTGCGTGCGCGTCGGCGAGCGGCACCTCGATGCAGGCGATCGGTCATGTCGGCGCTGCTGCGCGACGTGGTCGGCGAGCATGCGTGCCGTAGTCCATCTTGTAGACGTGATCGCCGGCGAGCACCAGCACGTACTGCGGCGCGTGGCGGCGCAGGATGTCGAGGTTCTGGTACACCGCGTCGGCGGTGCCGTGGTACCAGTCCGCGGTGATGCGCTGCTGCGCCGGCAGCAGCTCGACGAACTCGCCGAAGCGCCCGTCGAGGAACGCTCCAGCCGCGCTGCACGTGGCGGATCAGGCTCTGCGCCTTGTACTGCGTGCAGATGCCGATGCGCCGGATGCCGGAGTTGACGCAGTTCGACAGCGTGAAATCGATGATGCGGAACTTGCCGCCGAACGGCACCGCCGGCTTGGCGCGCCAGTCGGTGAGCTGCCGCAGGCGCGGCCGCGGCCGCCGGCGAGCACCATCGCGAGCGTCTGGCGCGTGAGCTGCGAAATGTTGCGCGTGGCCCGCCTCGTCGCGTCGGGTCGCCTCCGCGCGCGCCGCATCGTCGGGCGGATGCTGCTCCGGCATCTCGTCGCCGTATTCCATGTGCGAATGGATCGGCGCGGCATCGGCGGCGGCGTCGCTATAATCCTTCATGGTTCACCTCGGCCATCGTCCGCAGCGTCCGCAGCGCGCCTCGCGCCGCACCGATCGCCGCTGCTCGTCGAGGCGCGCGCCGCACGATCCGTTCGCCTGCCTCGGCTGGCACCGCGGAAGGCGGCGGCTGGGTGCTGCGCGTGCTCGATCCGCACGCCGAGCGCGTCGCGCTCGTCGCCGACGGCGGCGACCGAGGCGCTCGCGCGCGTCGACGGCTCGGCGGCTGTTCGAGCTGCGCCGCGACGCGCCCGCCGCGGCCCTGCCGGCTGCGCGTCGAGGATGGACGCGACGCGCGAGTGCTCGATCCCTACTCGTTTCCCGCCGACGATTCCCGACGACGACCTCTATCTGTTCAACGCGGGCCGGCTGCATCAAGCCTATCGCGCCCTGGGCGCGCAGCCGATGACCCTCGACGGGCGTGGCGGGCGTGCGCTTCGCGCGTGTGGGCGCCGAACGCCGAGCGCGTGAGCGTGGTCGGCGACTTCAACCGCTGGGACGGCCGCGCGCACATGCTGCAGTCGCGCGGCGCGAGCGGCGTCTGGGAGCTGTTCGTCCCGGGCGTCGGGCCCGGCGACGCTGTACAAGTTCGAGATCCGCAACCGCGACAGCGGCGCGGTGCTCGTGAAGGCCGATCCCTACGCGCGCGACGGTTCGAGCTGCGCCCGGCACCGCGGCCGCGTCGCGGCCGCATCGGGCTACGCCTGGGGCGACGGCGACTGGCTCGCGCGGCGCGCGCGCTGCGACTGGCTGCACGCGCCGATGTCCATCTACGAAGTGCACGCCGGCTCGTGGCGGCGCCATCCGGACGGCCGCTGCTACACCTACGGCGAGCTGGCCGAGCACCTCGTGCCGTACGTCGCCGACATGGGCTACACGCACATCGAGCTGATGCCGATCTCGGAGCATCCGCTCGACGAGTCGTGGGGCTACCAGACGACCGGCTACTTCGCGCCGACCAGCCGCTACGGCGCGCCGGACGAGCTGCGCGCCTTCATCGACGCCTGCCACGCCGCCGGACCTCGGCGTCATCCTCGACTGGGTGCCGGGCCATTTTCCGCGCGACGCCTGGGCGCTCGCGCACTTCGACGGCACCGCGCTCTACGAGCACGAGGATCCGCGCCTGGCGGTGCATCCGGACTGGGGCACCTCGACCTTCAACTACGGCCGCAACGAGGTGAAGGCTTCCTGCTCTCGAGCGCGCACTACTGGCTCGCGGAGTTCCACTTCGACGGGCTGCGCGTGGACGCGGTGGCGTCGATGCTCTACCTCGACTACTCGCGCAAGCCCGGCGAATGGCTGCCCAACCGCTACGGCGGCCGCGAGAACCTCGAGGCGGTCGAGTTCCTGCGCGAGCTGAACGTGATGGTGCACGGCGAGTTTCCCGGCGCGCTGACGATCGCGGAGGAATCGACGGCGTGGCCGATGGTATCGCGCCCGGTCTACCTCGGCGGGCTCGGCTTCTCGCTGAAGTGGAACATGGGCTGGATGCACGACACGCTCGAGTACGTCCGGCACGACCCGGTGCACCGGCGCTATCACCACGACCGGCTCACCTTCGGCCAGCTCTACGCCTACACCGAGAACTTCGTGCTGCCGCTTCTCGCACGACGAGGTGGTGCACGGCAAGGGCTCGCTCGTCGCGAAGATGCCGGGCGACGACTGGCAGCGCTTCGCCAACGCGCGGCTGCTGGCGACCTACCAGATGACCTGCCCGGGCAAGAAGCTCGCCTTCATGGGCAACGAGTTCGCGCAGACGCGCGAATGGAGCGAGCGCCGCGAACTCGACTGGGGGCTGCTCGCGCATGCGCCGCACGCGGGCCAGCAGCGGCTCGCGCGCGACCTGAACCGGCTCTATCGCGACTGCCGCGCGCTGCACGAGCTCGACCACGAGCCGGCAGGCTTCGCGTGGATCGACTGCCACGATGCCGATCAATCGGTGCTCACGTACCGCCGCATCGCGCGTGACGGCGCCTTCGTGGTGGTGGTGCTCAACTTCACGCCGGTGCCGCGCACGGGATACCGGATCGGCGTCCCCGGCCCCGGCGCCTATCGCGAGCTCATCAATAGCGACTCGCGTCACTATGGCGGCACCGATCTCGGCAACGGCGGCGCGATCGCGGCCGAGCCGATCGCGCACCTCGGCGAGCCGTGGTCCATCGCCCTGACCTTGCCGCCGCTCGCGGGCCTCGTGCTCACGCCGACGTGAGCCCGGCGCCGGCGCGGCGCCTCACCGCATCGACACGGAGTCGCGCGCGGGACTACGTCGCGGCGGCGGCGAGCTTGGCCGTCTCCCGATCGCGATCGACCTCGGCCTCGGCGGCGAGCCAGTCTTCGAGATCGTGGCCCGGATCGAAGCCGCGGCGCTCGGCCAGGTAATAGGCGGCCTCGGCGATCATGCGGCTCCGCGCTTCGGGGGCGAGCTCGGTCTCCCCGGCGCCGCGCAGCGCGCTTGCTGCGGCGGCGACTACGGCAGGGACCGGTACCAACTTCGCGTGAACGGCGGCGCGTGCGCTCATGGGGTCTCCTTCACCGATTGTTGTAGGAGTAATAAGAAAACCCTACGCCGATTGTGCTACCGGGCGTTGACAGCCATCAAGTGGTGCAACGCAGCGCGGCGGCGCCGCCGAGCGGTGACCCGCCGTCCGTCGCGCTATGCCAGATCCGGCTCGCCGCACTGGCGCAGGATCTCGGCCCGTGCGCCATCGCGCAGGCGCACCGCCGCGGCCCAGTCGGTGCCGGTCGGCGCGAGCGGCGCGCCGAACGCGACGCTCACCGGGCGCCGCCGCACGATCCAGGTGTTGGCGCGCAGCACCGAACGCGTGCCGTGGAACGCCACCGGCACCACGGGCGCACCGGTCTGCGCGGCGACGACGAACGCCCCCATGCGGAACGGCGCGAGGCCGGGCGAGCGCGTGAACGTGCCCTCCGGGAAAAATGCGAGCGCCTGCCCGCTCGCGGCGAGCGCCGCCAGCGCGCGCGCGTCCTCGACGCCGCGCTGCGGGTCGAAGCGTTCGACGAAATGCGCGCCGGCCGCGCCGAGCAGGCGACGCGTCCAGAAGTTTCGCGCGAAGCCCTCCTTCGCCGCGACGACGAAGCGTTGCGGTAGCAGCGCGTAGAGCAGCAGCCCGTCGACGTAGCTCGCGTGGTTCGCGACCACGACGACCGGGCCGGCTTCGGGCAGCCGCTCCTGGCCCGTCACCTTGACCGGCAGTCCCGACAGGCGCGCCATCAGCCGCACGACGCCGTGCAGGGTGGCGCGACGCCACCCGGCGGTCGGCACCACGAGCGCCGCGACGACCGCGACGAGACTGAGCAGGCCGACCATCGTCCACACGTAGCACGCATACGCCAGCTCGCGAGCGGTGCGCGCGAGCTGCGCGAGCCGCCCGCGCGCCGACGCGAGCGCGAGGCCGGCGAACTGCTCCCACACCGGCGCGGCTTTCTGCCCGATCGCCCCGCGCTCGAACAGATCGCGGCTCGCCGCGCGGCGGATCTTCCCGCTCGAGGTCTTGAGCACCGTGTGCGGCGGCGCGAGCACCACGTCGTCCGCCGGGCCGCCGATCAGGTCGACCGCGAGGGCATTGATGTCCTGGCGCAGCTGCGCGCGCTTCGCGGCGTCGCCTTCGCGTGTCTCGGCGAGCACGATGACCCGCTCGCTGCCCTTGCCGGGATCGGGCACGGCGAAGACGGCGACGCAGCCCTTGCGCACGCCCGGCACGTTTCCGACCGCCTCCTCCAGCTCGTACGGGTAGAGGTTCTGGCCGCCGCGGATCATGAGGTCCTTGGAGCGGCCGGTGAGATAGAGCTCACCCGCGGCGATGTAGCCGAGATCGCCGGTGTCGAGCCAGTCGCCGTCGAACAGGGCCCGCGTCGCCTCGGGGTTGCGGAAGTAGCCGCGGGTCGCCGACGGCCCCTGGAACTCGACGCGGCCGACCGCGCGCTCGGGGAGCTCGCGCCCCCCTTCGTCGGCGATGCGGGCCTGGTAACTCGGCAGCGGCTGGCCGCAGCCGACGATGCGCAGCGCCTGCGGGTCGTCCGCGGGCGCGGGCGCCGCGACTCCGTCGCGGGCGATCCGGGCACGGTCGATGCGGTCGACGACGAGCCCGCGCCGCCGGGGCGGGAAGGCGAGGTCGAGCGCGCATTCGGCCAGCCCGTAGACGGGCGCGAGCGTCGCGGGATCGAGACCGTGGGGCACGAAACGCGCGGCGAAGCGCTCCATCGTCTCGGCGCTCACCGGCTCCGCGCCGTTGAACGCCCAGCGCCACGAGGAAAGATCGAGCCCTTCCAGGTCGCGCTCGTCGAGCTTCGTCGCGCAGATCTCGTAGGCGAAGTTCGGCGCGGCGGACATCGTGCCGCGGTAGCGGTGGATCGCCCACAGCCAGCGCTTCGGCCGCGCGAGGAAGTCGAGCGGCGACATCACCACGAGCGGGATCGCGAAATACTGGGTGCAGAGCCAGGCGCCGATCAATCCCATGTCGTGATAGAGCGGGAGCCACGACACGAACACGTCGCCCGCGGTCGCCCCCGCCGCGCGTCCCATCGCGCGCAGGTTCGCGAGCAGGTTGGCGTGCGTGAGGATCACGCCCTTCGGGTTGCCCGTGGACCCGGAGGTGTACTGGAGGAACGCGATGTCGTCGGGCGTGCGCGCGACCGGCGTGAGCGTCGCCCCGCTCTCCGCGAGGTCGGCGAACGTGACGACGCGCTTCAGCGTCGGCACCTGGCCTTTCAGGAGGGCGCCGAGCGGCTTCGCCTCGGGAACGGTGAGGAGCAGCCGCGCCTCGGCGCTGGAAAGGACGCCGGCCTGCCGGCGCATGTGATCGCCGAGCTGCGCGAGCCGCACCGGCGGGTAGATCGGCACCGGCACCCCGCCCGCGAGGAGGATCCCGAAGTACGACGCGAAGAACTCCAGGCTCGTCGGCAGCATGATCGCGACCGACTGGCCGGGCTCGATGCCCGCCTCCTGCAGCCCCGCGCCGGTGCGCCGCGCCTCTTCGAGCAGCCGCGCATACGTCCACGCGGTCGCTCGGTCGTCGCCTTCGAGTAGCGTGATGTGCGTGCGGTCCGGATGGCGCTCGGCGTGCCATTCGAGCATCGCGACGAGCGTCGTCGCGGCCTCGGGCGTGGCGATCTCGCGCTCGGCCACGAGCGCGACCACGCCGGTCGCCTGCGAGCCGTGCGCGATGCCCGCCGCACGCAGGACCGCGCCCACCAGATCGCGCGGCGTCCGCGCCTCGGTCAGCGTCGCCTCGGGCAGCCGCACGCCGAGCGCCTGCTCGATGCGCAGCCCGAGCTCGACGCCGGCGAGGCTGTCGATGCCGAGGTCGCGCTCGAGCTGGCTGTCGAGCGTCGGTACGACCGGGGCGCGTCCCGCCGGCGCCGACTCGGCGACCAGCGCCGCGACGATCTGCAGCACGCGACGCGCGAGGTCGTCCGCGTCCGGCGCGGGGTCGGGGGGCGGATCGGGTTGCGCGGCGGCGGATTGCATGCGAGGGGCGTGCTGCGAAGCGCTGCTATCCTACGATGCCTGTCGGAAAGCCGCCCCGCCCTTGCAACCCCTCCGCATCCTCTTCGCCACGCCCGAATGCGCGCCATGGGTGAAGACCGGCGGGCTCGCCGACGTGAGCGCCGGACTGCCCGTCGCCCTCGAAGCGCTGGGGCACGACGTCCGCGTGTTGCTGCCGGCGTACCCGTCGGTGCTCGCGGCCGCGGAGCACCGGTCGCCGTTCTTCGAGGTCCCCGCCACCGCGCACTTTCCCGCGTGCACGCTGCACCAGGCGCCGTTGCCGAGCGGCGTGCCGGCCTGGCTGCTGAACTGCCCCGAGCTCTTCGAGCGCGACGGTGGGCCCTACCAGGACGGCGACGGCGTCGACTGGGCAGACAACGCGCTGCGCTTCGGCCTGCTCGCACGCGTCGCGGCGCTGCTCGCGGGCCCTGCGAGCCCGCTCGACTGGCGGCCGGACGTGCTCCACTGCAACGACTGGCAGACCGCGCTCGCGCCGGCGTATCTGCGCTTCGAGGGAGGCGCGCGGGCGGCGACGGTGATGACGATCCACAACCTCGCGTTCCAGGGCCTCTTCCCGCCCGCGGAGGCGTCGCGGCTCGGTCTGCCGGCCGCCGCTTTCGCGATCGACGGCGTCGAGTTCTGGGGCCGCCTGTCGTTCCTCAAGGGCGGGCTGCAGTACGCCGACGCGATCACGACCGTGAGCCCGAGCTACGCGCGCGAGATCCAGGACGAGCCGCTCGGCTTCGGCCTGCACGGGCTGCTCGCCGCGCGCAGCGGCGTGCTGCACGGCATCGCGAACGGCATCGACGTCGCCGAGTGGGATCCCTCGTCCGACCGGCTGATCGCGCAGCGCTACGACGCCGACCGGCTCACCGCAAAGGCGTTCAACAAGGAGGCGCTGCAGGAGCGGCTGGGGCTGCCGCAGGAGACGCGCGTGCCGCTGCTCGGGATGGTGAGCCGGCTCACGCACCAGAAGGGCATCGACCTCGCGATCGAGGTCGCGCGCGAGATCGTCGGCCTCCCTGCGCAGCTCGTCGTGCTCGGGAGCGGCGAGCGGGCGCTCGAGGAGGCGCTCGCGGCGGTCGCGAAGGCGAGCGCGCAGCGCATCGCGGTGCGGTTCGGCTTCGACGAGCCGCTCGCGCACCTGATCGAGGCCGGCGCGGACCTGTTCCTGATGCCCTCGCGCTTCGAGCCGTGCGGGCTGAACCAGATGTACAGCCAGCGCTATGGCACCCCGCCGGTGGCGCGCGCGACCGGCGGGCTCGCCGACACCATCGTCGACGCCACGCCCGCAACGCTCGCCGACCGCACGGCGACCGGGTTCCTGTTCGAGGAAGAGACCCCGGTGGCGCTGCTCGCCGCGATCGAGCGCGCGATCGAGCTCTACCGCGAGCCGAAGGAGTGGCGCCAGATCCAGCGCACCGGCATGACTACGGACTTCGGTTGGGACACCGCCGCGAGGAAGTACGCGGAGGTGTATGCGGGACTTCTGCGGCGGCGGGAGGCCGAGCGGGTTCCGCCGGGTTAGATCCAGAGCATCAACCCGAGCTCGAACGGGTGGGTGAGCAGCTCGTGGCAGGGATAGGCGCGGATGCGGTAGTCGAGCCTCCCGCACAGCTCCGGCGCGAGGTCGAGCGCGAAGCGGTGCTCGCCGCGCTCGGTGCGGGTGCCGTCGGGCGCGAGCTCGTGGCGCACGCGCCCCGCGCGGTATCCGGGCCCGTCGCGCGCGAGCAGGAGCTCGACCACCACGTCGGCGGGCGAGAGGCCGTCCAGCTCGAGCGCGACCTCGATGCGCAGGCTCGCGCCGAGGACGATGCGTTTCTGCGGCGAATCTAGGCGACGGATCCCGGCTTTCGGCCACGCGGCGCGCACGCGCGCCTTCCATTCGGCGACCGTGCGCGCGGCGGCGAACCCCTCCTCCGCGTACCGACGGCCCTGCTGCGCGGCGGGGAGGTAGAACTTCGCGACGTACTCGTCGAGCATTCGCGAGGTGTTGAACCGCGGGAGCAGCGTCGCGATCGAGCGCTTGGCGAGGCGCACCCACTCGGGCGAGAAGCCCTGGCTGCCGCGCGCGTAGTAGAGCGGGATCACGTGGTCCTGCAGGAGCTCGTACAGCGTCTGCGCCTCCTCGCGGTTGCGCTTGTACTGCTCGAGCGTCTGCGCGGCGGGCTTGATCGCCCAGCCGTTGTCGCCGTCGTAGCCCTCGTCCCACCAGCCGTCGAGCACCGAAAGGTTGATCACCCCGTTCATCGCCGCCTTCATCCCCGAGGTGCCCGAGGCCTCGAGCGGATAGATCGGGTTGTTGAGCCAGACGTCGACGCCGGACACGAGGCGCCGGCCGAGGCGCAGGTCGTAGCCCTCGACGAGCAGGATCTTGCCCTCGAAGTCCGGCATGCGCGCGACCTGCACCAGCTGGCGGATGATGTCCTGGCCGGGACCGTCGGCCGGATGGGCCTTGCCGGTGAAGACGAACACGACCGGCCGCGCGGGGTCGTTCACGATCTTGCGCAGCTAGTCCAGGTTCTCGAACAGGAGGCCGGCACGCTTGTAGGTGGCGAAGCGGCGCCCGAACCCGATCGTGAGCACGTTCGGGTTGTCCGGGTCGGCGAGGCGCAGCATCCGGTCGAGGTGCGCCTCGCTCCCCTGGTTGCGAAAGTGCTGCTGGCGGACGCGCCAGCGCACGAGGTGCAGCATCTGCGCCTTGAGATGCTGCCGGACGCTCCAGAAGATGTGATCGGGCATCTCCGCGATCCGCTCCCAGGTGCGCCGGTCGGCGAGGCGCTGCGTCCAGTCCGGCCCGAGGGTGCGGTCGAAGATGTCCACCCATTCGTTGGCGAGGAAGCTCGGCACGTGCACGGCGTTCGTCACGTAGTCGACCGGGTTCTCCTCCGGCGGCACCTGCGGCCACAGCGCCTCGAGCATCCGCGCGGAGACGCCGCCGTGGATGCGCGAGACCCCGTTGTGATGACGCGAGCCGCGCACCGCCAGCGCGGTCATGTTGAACTCGTGGCTGCCGGGCATCCGGCCGAGCGCGAGGATGTCCTCGGCGGCGATGCCGCGCTCGCGGCACAGGCCCTCGAAGTAAGTGCCGATCACGTCCTCGGCGAAGTGATCGTGCCCCGCGGGCACCGCCGTGTGCGTGGTGAACACGGTGTTCGCGGCCACCGCCTCGAGCGCGGTGCGGAAGTCGGGCCCCTGCGCCATCGCGTCGCGGATGCGCTCCAGGATCAGGAACGCCGCGTGGCCCTCGTTGATGTGCCACACCGTCGGCTTCACGCCGGCGGCCGCGAGCGCGCGCACCCCGCCGACGCCGAGCACGATCTCCTGCTCGATGCGCGTGGTGCGGTCGCCGCCGTACAGCCGGTGCGCGATGTCGCGGTCGCGCTCGCCGTTCTCCTCGAGGTCGGTGTCGAGCAGGTAGAGCGTGACGTGCCCCACGCGCGCCTGCCACACCTTCACCTTAATGGTGCGCCCCGGCAGCTCGACCGGAATGCGCAGGTCGTGGCCGTGCTCGTCGGTCACCGGCGCAGCGGGCATGTCGTCGAAGTCGGAGTCGAAGTACTGCGCGTGCTGGTTGCCCTCGGCGTCGATCGTCTGGAAGAAATAGCCCTGCCGGTACAGCAGCCCCACCCCGACGAAGGGCAGCAGCATGTCGCTCGCCGCCTTGCAGTGGTCGCCGGCGAGAATGCCGAGACCGCCCGAGTAGATCGGCAGGCTCTCGTGGAATCCGAACTCGGCGCAGAAATACGCGACCTGGTCGGTCGCGCGCAGCCACTCGGCCCCGTTGCGCCGCAGCGGCTCCGAGTGGTACGTGTCGTAGGCCGACAGGACGCGGTTGAACGCGCTCAGGAACGCCGGATCGTCGGCCGCATCGACGAGCCGCTGCTCGTCGATGCGCTTCAGCAGCGCCTTCGGGTTGTGGCCCACCGCGTTCCACAGCTCGGGATCGAGACGCGCGAACAACTCGTGTGTCGCACGGTCCCAGCCGTACCAGAGGTTGCCGGCCAGATCCCGGAGCCGCGCCAGCCGGCGGGGAATCTTCGGCTGAACTTCCAGAAGGAACGCTGTGCCGTGTCGCATCCCGGGATTCTAGCGAAACTCGTGCCAGGCCCCGCCGCCCATGGCGGGGCCGACTTGCGTTGCGTCAACGCCCCGCCCCGGGTGCCGGGTAACTTGGAGCGCATGGAGGCGATCGCCGCGATCGAGCACACTTGGCTCGCCCCGAGGCGGACCGCGGAGCGCTCATGATCGAATCTCAAGTCCACATCGCGTACGCGCCGCGCGGCGCCGGTCTCCTCTGCGGGCTCTTCTACTTCACGCAGGACGACCACGTTTTCGGCTGGTTCACTGGGGCGCGCGGCCACGAGTTCCCCGCGAGCTTCTTCATGCTCGAGCGCTACTACGCGACGCAGGAGACCGTGACCTACCGCTCCCTGCAGAACGACGTCTACGGCGACTGGCTCATCGCAACGCACACGGCCGAAGTGCGCATCGATCCACCGATCCCGGTTCCCGAGCCGCAGTGCCACGAGCTCGAGCGGCTCCAGGACGCGTTCGCACGGGAGTGGCTGTTCTACGGGGACGATCCCGTCCATGCCGCCGAGGCGGCCGCGCTCCGCGAGCGCGAGCTCGCCGTGCTGCCGGTGAACGTTCGCCCGCGCAAGCTCGCGAAGCTCGCGACCGGCCAGCCGGTCTGGACCTACCGCTCGCCCGGATGCGATACGCACGTGATCCGCTACGTCGCGAAGCGCTGGCGCATCGACTACGAGCCGGCATGATCCCGCCGGTCCGCCCCACGGGCGCAGTCCCGAGCGCGGTTGGCGCGAGGGTAATCCGATGAGCGCGCTCGTCCAGCGCCTGCGCGATCCGGCACGCTATCCGCATCCGGCCGCGCCCGTCGAGCTGATCGAGACCCACATCTCCTGGGTGCTGCTCGCGGGCGAATACGCCTACAAGCTCAAGAAGCCCGTCGACCTCGGGTTCCTCGACTTCACCGCGCTCGATGCGCGGAAGCGCTTCTGCGACGAGGAGCTGCGGCTCAACCGGCGCACCGCGCCGGCGCTGTACCTCGAGGTCGTCCCGATCGGCGGCACGCCGGACGACCCGCGCCTCGGCGCGACGCCCGCGATCGAGTACGCGGTGAAGATGCGCCGGTTCGAGCAGGACGCGCTGCTCGACCGCGTGGCGAAGCGCGGCGCGCTCGCGCCGGCGCACATCGACGCGCTCGCCGCCGCCGTCGCCGATTTCCACGCGCGCGTCGAGCGCGCACCGCGAGACAGCGCCTGGGGCGCGCCGGAGCGCGTCGTGGCGTTCGCCGAGCAGAACTTCGACCACATCGATCCGCTGGCGGCCGCGCCCGCCGACGTCGAGCATCTCGAGCGGCTCCGCACGTGGACCGGGCACGAGTTCACGGCGCGGCGCGAGCGCTTCGCCGAGCGCCGGCGCGCGGGATTCGTGCGCGAATGCCACGGCGACCTGCACCTGGGCAACATCGCGCTGATCGACGGCGCGCCGGTCGCGTTCGACTGCATCGAGTTCAACGCGGACCTGCGCTGGATCGACGTGCTGAGCGAGGTCGCGTTCCTCGTCATGGATCTCCTCGACCACCGGCTCGACGCGCTCGCCTGGCGCTGCCTCGACCGCTATCTCGAGCGGACCGGCGACTACGACGGGCTGGCGGTCCTGCGCTTCTATCTCGTCTACCGGGCGATGGTGCGCGCCAAGGTCGCCTGCATCCGCGCGCAGCAGCCGGGCCTCGCCGCGGCCGCGCAGGCGCGCGTCGCGGGCGAGTATCGCGGCTACTTCGAGCTGGCGCGCCGGCTCGCGGAATCGGCGCGGCCGGCGCTGGTGCTGATGCACGGCCTGTCCGGCTCCGGAAAGACCACCGTCGCGCAGGCGCTCCTCGAGCGGCTCGGCGCCATCCGCGTGCGTTCGGACGTCGAGCGCAAGCGCCTGCACGGACTCGGTGCGCTGACGCGCACGCACGCACCAATCGACACCGAGGTGTACGGCCCGGAGGCCACGCGGCGCACCTACGACCGGCTCGCCGCGGCGGCGCGGGCGATCGTCGACGCGGGCCTGCCGGCGATCGTCGACGCCGCGTCGCTGCGTCGCGGGGACCGCGCCGCCTTCCGCGACCTCGCGCACGCCCTCGGCGTGCCGTTCGCCATCGCGACGTGCGAGGCTCCGGAGGCGGTCCTGCGCGCGCGCGTGGCCGCGCGCGAGCGGGCCGGCGCCGACGCGTCCGAGGCAACGACGGCGGTGCTGGAGCGCCAGCTCGCGACGCAGGACCCGCTCGACGCGGACGAACGGCGCGACGCCGCCGTCTTCCGCACGGACGGCGGCGCGGAGGCGCTCGCGGCGGCGACCCGCGCACTCGAGGAACGCCTCGCCGCCGTCGGGTAAGCTGGCGGCATGCAACGCATCGACGTCTTCAACGGCGACGCGGACGGCATCTGCGCCCTGCACCAGCTGCGCCTGGCCGAGCCCGCGGAGACGGTGCTCGTCACCGGCCCGAAGCGCGACATCGCGCTGGTCGAGCGCGTCGCCGCGCAGTCGGGGGACGAGGTCACGGTGCTCGACGTGTCGCTCGATCGCAACCGCACCGCGCTCGAGCAGTTGCTCGCGCGCGGTGTGCGGGTGCGCTGGTTCGATCACCACTTCCCGGGCGCGATCCCGTCCCACCCGCTGTTCGAGCCGCACATCGAGACCGCCCGGGACGTCTGCACGAGCCTGCTCGTCGACCGCCACCTCGGCGGGCGCTTCCGCGCCTGGGCCATCGTGGCGGCGTTCGGCGACAACCTCGCGCCGGCGGCCGAGGCGCTCGCCGGGCCGCTGGGACTCGACGGGCCCAACGTGGAACGATTGCGCGATCTCGGCGAGAGCTTGAACTACGCCGCGTACGGCGAGACCGAGGCCGATCTGATCCTTCCGCCCGCGGCGCTCTACCGGCTGATCCAGCCGTACGCGAACCCGCTCGAATTCATCGCGCGCGAGCGCGTGGCCGCGCAGCTCGACGAGGGCCGCTACGCCGACCTCGCCGCGGCTGCGGCGATGCCGCCCTACCGCGCGTCGAAGTTCTCCGCAATCTATCTGCTGCCCGACGCGCCGTGGAGCCGGCGCGTGATCGGCGCGTTCGCGAACCGACTCGCCGCGGCGGACCGCTACCGCGCGTACGCGGTAGCGGTCCCCAACTCGCAGGGCGGCTACACGGTGAGCGTGCGCGCGCCCGGCGCGGGGCCGCGCAGCGCCGACGCGCTGTGCCGCGAGTATCCGACCGGCGGCGGGCGCGAGGGCGCCGCGGGCATCGACAACCTGCCGCCCGAGCAGCTCGAGGGGTTCATCGCGCGGCTCGAGGCTTCTGCAATCTGATAAGGAGACCGACATGGCGGTCTACGTCGAAAACAGCGGCCCGGTCACCACGGTGATCCTGGAGCGGCCGGAGGCACGCAACGCCGTCGACCCGGCAACCGCCGATGCGCTGGTCGCGGCGTTCGAAGCGTTCAACCGCGACCCGGACGCGAAGGTCGGGGTCTTCTTCGGCGCGCACGGGACGTTCTGCGCCGGCTGGGACCTGAAGTACGGCGCATCGCTCGCCGGAAAGGACGTGCGCGCCGAGCTGGCGCTCGACTTTCCGCCGGGATCGGCGCCGCCGCCCCGGGGCCCGATGGGCCCGTCGCGCCTCGCGCTCGACAAGCCGGTGATCGCCGCCGTCGCGGGTGCAGCGGTTGCGGGCGGCATGGAGCTCGCGCTGTGGTGCGACATGCGCGTGATGGAAGAGGACGCGTTCTTCGGCGTCTACTGCCGGCGCTGGGGCGTGCCGCTCGTCGACGGCGGCACGGTGCGGCTGCCGCGCATCGTCGGCATGGGCCGCGCGCTGGACCTCATCCTCACCGGGCGCAAGGTCGACGCCGCGGAAGCGCTGCGCATCGGCCTCGCCGAGCGCGTCGTCCCGCGCGGGCGCGCGCGCGAGGAAGCCGAGGCGATCGCGCGCGAGATCGCGCGCTTTCCGCAGGGCGCGGTGCGCGCCGACCGGCGCTCGGCCTACGAGACGCACGGCCTGTCGGTGCGCGAGGGACTCGAGCGCGAATGGCTGAACGGCATGCCGACGATGATCGAGGCGGTGAGCGGCGCGGCGCGGTTCTCCGGCGGGAAGGGCCGGCACGGCGACTTCGGCGCGATCTGACGCGGCGGGGGTAGGATCGCGGTAATGACCGTCGCAATCGCCTCCGCCACCGGCGAAGAGTTCCGCGACGACGTCCGCAAGCGGCTCCCGCCGGACGCGCTCGCCCCGCTCACGCGGCTCGACCCCGTGCGCTCGACCCTCGCCGTGGTGCAGACCTTCGCGCTGCTCGCGCTCGTCATCGGCCTCGCGGTGGCGTTCTGGTCGTGGTGGGCCGCGGCGATCGCGGTGGTGCTGATCGCGCCGCTGCAGCACGCGCTGTTCGTGCTCGCGCACGACGCCGCCCACTACCGGCTCTACGAGATGCGCTGGGTCAACGACGCGGTCGGCCGCCTGTGCGGGACGATCGCCGGCGTCTCGATGTGCACCTATCGCGTCATTCACCGGCTGCACCACAACCACCTGTACGGCCCGCAGGACCCCGACATCGCGCTGCACGGCGGCTATCCGCGCGGCAAGGCGTACCTCGCGCAGAAGCTCGCGAAAGACCTCGTCGGGCTGACGGCGTTCAAGACGTTCGCGTACTTTTTCGGCGCGCCGTCGCTCAACGCCGAGACCGGCAAGGCCGAACGGCCGCTCGACGACACGAGCCCCCGCCTGCGCGCGGCAGCCCGGCGCGACCGCTGGACCGTGCTCGGCTTCCACGTGATCGCGCCGGTCGTCGCGTTCGCGACCGGCTGGGGCTGGCAATACGCGGTGCTGTGGATGCTGCCGCTGGTGACGGTGCTGCAGGCGATCCTGCGGCTGCGCGCGATCTGCGAGCACGGCGCGGTGACCGATTACGGTTCGCCGCTCACCGCCGCGCGCACGAATCTCGTTCCATTCTGGGTGCGCTACGCGATGTTCCCGCACCACGTGAACTACCACGTCGAGCACCACCTCTATCCGGCGGTGCCGCACTACAACCTGCCGCGCCTGCACGTCGCGCTCGCGGCACACGGCATTCTCGAGGGTGCCGAGATCCGTCCGCTCCGCGCCACGCTGCGGCGGGTCTTCGCCGACCGGCCGGCGGCTACTCCAGCTTCATCTCCTTGATGACCGGACGGAACTGCTCGAGCTGACGGCGCAGGATCGCGTCCTGCTCGGCCGGCGTCGAACCGACGGGCTCGGCGGCGTTCTCGGCGAGGCGCTTGGCGGTCTCCGGATGCTTCACCGCCGCCGCGACCTCGCGCTGCAGGCGGTCGATCACGTCGCGCGGCGTCTTCGCCGGGACGAACAGGCCGTTCCAGCCGTCGGCCTCAAGACCGGGATAGCCCTGCTCGCGCACCGTCTGCACGTCGGGCAGCTCCGGGATGCGCTTCGACGCGTTGGTCGCGAGCGCGCGCAGCTTGCCGCTCCGGATGTCCGCGAGCGAAGACGAGAGCTGGTCGCCGCCGACCTGCAACCGGCCGGCGAGGAGCTCCTGCTTCAGCGGCGCCGCGCCTTTCAGCGGCACGTGCGTCATCTGGACCTTGGCCTCGCGGTTGAAGGCCTCGCCCATCACGTTCATGAACGAGCCCGGCCCGGTCGAGCCGTAGGTGTAGTGCAGGTTGCGATCGCCCTGCAGCAGCTTCGCCAGCTCGCGCAGGTCCTTCGCCGGGACCGCGGGGCTCGCGGTGATCACGAGCGGCACGTAGACGGCGATCGAGACGCCGGCGAAATCGGTGTCGACGTTGTAGAGCGGGCGCCCGGCAAACTGCGCCGCCGCCGACGCGAGCGGGAACGTGACGTTGTGCATCAGCAGCGTGTAGCCGTCGGGCGGGGACTTCGCCACGGCTTCCGCGCCGAGCTGGCCGCCCGCGCCGCCGCGGTTCTCCACCAGCACCGGCTGCCCGATCGTCTCGCTCATCCGCTGCGCCACGAGGCGCGCGACGATGTCGGTGGTGCCGCCCGCCGGGAACGGGACGATGATCTTGATCGGCTTGGACGGGAAAGCCTGTGCGAACGCGCCGGACGCCGCCAGGGCGAGCGCGGCGCCGACGACGGACCTCAACAGTATTCTTCCTGCTCGCATGACTCGGTCTCCTCCTTGGGGGCGCGGCAGTATCGCCCGGCCGGCGTCCGGTTGTCACCACCCGCGCCGCCGGTTGCGCGACAATCCGCGCCTGCATCGAAGGGGCCCAGGAAGATGTCCGAAATTCTCCGCACGCCCGACGGGCGCTTCGCCGCGCTGCCCGGGTTCGCGTTCGCGCCGCACTACGTCGAGCGCCTGCCCGGTTGCGACGGCCTGCGGATGCACTACCTCGACGAGGGGCCGCGCGACGCGGCGCGCACGTTCCTCTGCCTGCACGGGCAGCCGACCTGGAGCTACCTCTACCGCCGCATGATCCCGGTGTTCACCGAGAGCGGCGCGCGCGTCGTTGCGCCCGACCTCTTCGGCTTCGGCCGCAGCGACAAGCCGGCGGATGAGGCGTGGTACACGTTCACGCGCCACCGCGAGTCGCTCCTCGCATTCGTCGCGGCCCTCGATCTCCGCGGCGTGACGCTGGTCGTGCAGGACTGGGGCGGGCTGCTCGGACTCACGCTGCCGATGGACATGCCGGAACGGTTCGGGCGGCTGCTCGTAATGAACACCGCGCTCGCGACCGGCGACGTCCCGCTCAGCGAGGGCTTTCTCGCGTGGCGCGCGTGGGCCAACAAGAACCCCGACATGGACGTCGCCAAGCTGATGAAGCGCTCGTGTCCGCATCTGAGCGACGCAGAGGCCGCGGCCTATGCCGCGCCGTATCCCGACGTGAGCTACAAGGCAGGCGTGCGGCGCTTCCCGAACCTCGTGCCCGAGCATCCCGATGCCGACGGGGCTGCGCTCTCGCGTCGCGCGCGCGACTGGTGGCAGCGCGAGTGGCGCGGGCAGTCGTTCATGGCGATCGGGTCGACCGACCCGGTGCTCGGGCCGCCGGTGATGAGCGCGCTGCGCAAGCTCATCCGCGGCTGTCCCGAGCCTTTCGTGCATGCTCAGGCCGGCCACTTCGCACAGGAGTGGGGCGAGGAGATCGCGCGGGCGGCACTGCTGAGCTGGCGTGCCTAGCGCGCGGCCGCGTCCCGCAGCTCGAATGGCCGCAGCTCGCGCTTCCGAATGTGAGCAACGCCCGCCGGCGGCAGTAGGTCATGGAACCGCCACGAACCCGCCGGGCAGCGGGGCGGACCCGCGCGTAACATGGCAGACACACCCTCGGAGGCCCGCATGAACGACCGCCTCGAAGACCTCGACACCATCCGCTTTACCCGGCCGACCCACCAGGTCACCAACCAGCCGCCGCCGCTCGTCGGCTACAACGCCTGGTCCGGCGACGCGATCCTGCGCGATGCCGTCCAGCGCGCCGGCGGGAGCTGGATCGCGGGCCGCGCCGACGACCTCGGCGAGCTGGTCGGGAGCGAACGGCTGCAGATGCTCGCGTCGCAGGCGAACCGGGTGGCCCCGGAGCTGCGCACGCACGACGCGTTCGGCCACCGCATCGACGAGATCGAGTACCACCCGGCCTACCACGAGCTGATGACCCTCGCGCTCGCGAACGGGCTGCACTCCACGGCGTGGACCGCGGCGCGCGGCGGCGGCTTTGTTGCGCGTGCCGCGCTCAACTATCTGTGGAACCAGGGCGAGAACGGCACCGCGTGCCCGATCACGATGACCTTCGCGTCGGTGCAGGTGCTGCGCGGCACGCCCGCGCTGGCGAAGACGTGGGAGCCGAAGCTCACCGCGGACCATTACGACCCGCGACTCGTGCCGGTGCCGGACAAGCTCGGCGCGATGGTCGGCATGGCGATGACCGAAAAACAGGGCGGCTCGGACCTGCGTTCCACGCAGACTCGCGCGCGCCGCCTGAGCGCCGACTGGTACGAGCTGCGCGGCCACAAGTGGTTCTGCTCGGCGCCGATGTCGGACGGCTTCCTCACCCTCGCGCTGCTCGAAGGCGCGATCACCTGCTTCCTCGTGCCGCGCGTGATGCCCGACGGCCAGCGCAACCGCTTCCTGATCCAGCGGCTGAAGGACAAGGTCGGCAACCGCTCCAATGCCTCCGCCGAGATCGAGTACGACGGCACGCTCGCGCAGCTCGTCGGCGAGCCGGGGCGCGGCATCGCCACGCTCATCGAGATGGCGCACCTCACGCGCTTCGACATCGTGGTCGCGGTCGCCGGCATGATGCGCGCCGCGCTCAACCAGGCGCTGCACCACTGCGCGCACCGCGTCGCGTTCGGTCGCGCGCTCGACGCGCAGCCGCTGATGCAGAACGTGCTCGCCGACCTCGCGATCGAGGCCGAGGCCGCGACCCTGCTCGCGTTCCGGCTCGCGCGCGCCTTCGACCGCCAGCAGGACGACGAGCACGAGCGGCTGCTCACGCGCATCCTCACGCCGGTCGCCAAGTTCTGGCTGTGCAAGCGCCTGCCGATGTTCGTGGGCGAGGCGATGGAGTGCATCGGCGGCAACGGCTACGTCGACGAGCACCCGGTCGCCCGCCTGTACCGCGAGGCGCCCGTGAACGGCATCTGGGAAGGCAGCGGCAACGTGATCTGCCTGGACGTGCTGCGCGCGATGGAGAAGACCCCCAACGCGCGCGAGGCGCTGTTCCGCGAGCTCGGGCCGGCGATCGCCGCCGACGGCCGCGTGTCGCGTTACCTGGACGTGATCGGCACCGAGCTCGGCAACGCCCACGGGCTGGAGGGCCGCGCCCGGCGCATCACCGAGCTGCTCGCGCAGGTCGTCTCGGCCGCGCTGCTCGTGCAGCATTCGACGAAGGAGGTGGTCGACGCGTTCTGCACTGCGCGGCTCGGCCGCGACGGCGGGAAGTCGTTCGGCACGCTGCCCGGACGGGTCGAGGTCGAAACGATCCTGGAGCGGGCGCGCATCCGGACGTAGTGCGGGCGCTCCGCGCCCGCTTCCCGCCCCGGCCGCCGGGCCGGCGCGGGAAGGGAATATTGGACGGCGCACGGGTGTTTCCTCCGCGCGGGGCGCACGCCCCGCCCGCCCTTCCCCTCCAGGAGGAGACACCCCGATGACACGTACCCGCAACCTGCCTGTAGCGCTCGCCGCCCTGGGGCTCGCCCTGACCGCCGCACCCGCGGCGGCCGATGACGACGACAAGGACCGCGGCTTTCGCGCGCGGCTCTCCGGCTTCAACGAAGTGCATTTCTCGGCCGGGCCGCCGGCCACCCTGCGCGGCGCCGTCTCGAGCACGGGGCGCGGCACCTTCCGCGCCACGCTCGACCGGCGCGCGGAGGCGATCCACTACAAGCTGACCTACGACGGGCTCGAGGGCACCGTCACCCAGGCGCACATCCACTTCGGCCAGCACCATACCGTCGGCGGCATCACGGTCTGGCTCTGCCAGACCGCCGGTACGCCGGCGCCGGCTGCGGTCGCGGCCCTCACGCCGCAGTGCGTGCAGGAAGGCACCGTGTCCGGGACGATCACGCCCGCCCAGGTCCTCGCCGCCACCGGGCAAGGGCTCGATGCCGGGGAGTTCGGCGAGCTGCTGCGGGCCATCCGGGCGGGCACGACCTACGCGAACGTCCACTCATCGCTGTTCCCGCCGGGCGAGATCCGCGGCCAGATCCGCACGGACGACGACTGACGCCGGCCTTGTGCGCCGCAACGGCGCGGCCCGCGCCGCGCCGCCGTTGCGTCGATCGTTTCCTCCGCGCCGGCTGCGGTGCTTACAATTGCCGGGCGCGCGTTTCTCGGCGCGGGACAACAAGGAGGAGACCGTGAAGAAGATCGCATTGACATGCGTCGGAGCGGTAGTGCTCGCGTCCGGGCTCGCCCTGGCCGACGACGACGACGGCTGGGACCGGCGGGAGGCCGTGCACGAGTTCGTCACGCTGCCCGCCGGCGTGAGGTTCCCGGAGGGCATCACCGCCAATCCGCGCACCGGCGAGATCTACGTCGCGACGTTCGACTTCGGGGCGCCGAACAAGCTCCTGCGGTACTCGCGTCACGGCACGCTGATCGCCGCGCGCGACTTCGGCGGCCAGCCGCTGCTCGGGCTCGCGTTCGATCCGGGACCACCGCAGGTGTACATCGCGAACGTCAGGAATCTCGCGGGCCTCGGCGCGTCGAAGATCCAGCGCATCGCGGCCGACTTCACCGATGCATCGCCGATCGAAGACGTCGCCGACGATGCCGAAGGTCATCGGCCCCCCGCGACGCGCACCGAAACCAATAATCCCGACGGCAGCACGGATACCATCACGTTCGGGCCGAACGTTTCCGCGCCCAACGCGATGGCCTTTGACCGCCACGGCCGGCTCTACATGTCGGACTCCTTCCAGGGCGCGATCTACTACATCGAGAACGCAGCCGGCTGCACGAAGCCCTGTGCCGTCATGACGCTCGTGGCCACGATCCGCTGCTCGCGACGGCCGGCTTCCCGCCGTTCGGCGCGAACGGGGTGGCCGTCAGCCGTGACGGGGCGACCCTCTTCGTGGCCAACACGGGCGACGATCGCGTCCTGAAGGTCGACTCGGCGCGAAGAAGGTGAGCGTTTTCACCGAAAGCATCAACGGCGCGGACGGCGTCGCGTTCGACGACGACGGCCGGCTGTGGGTCGCAGCGAACCAGAACGACGAGGTCGTCTCGGTCAACGACAAGGGCCGCGTGATCCGCCGGTTCGGCGAGTTCCGCGGCATCGATCGCCATGGCGCGCCGCGCGGACTCCTTTTTCCCGCCAGCCTCGTGATCGTCGACGACTGGATGTACGTCACCAATCTCGCGCTGCCGCTCACCGACGACCCCGGCGACGAGGTCGAAGAGGACGTGAAGCTCTGGACCGTGTCGCGGATCAGGCTGCCCGAGCGGTAGCCGCACACCGCCGTAAAGAGAACGCCGCCCACTGGCGGCGTTGTCGTTTCTGCATGCTGCCGCTATTCGCGAGCCGCCCGCAAGGTACGCGTATCTATTCGGGAATCGAGAGCACCCCGTCGGTGAAGATGATGCGGTCGCCGGCCGCCGGCGTGAGCGAGGGTAGCGGCAGCAGCGCCGGCACGTTGGCGCTCGAGTACGGGGTCGCACCGCGCGGTGTCGGCCGCACCACCTGCGAAGGCGGCAGACCCGCGCCGCTCGTGAGATGCGCGTACATGCTGTCCATCGCCTTCACGAAGTAGTAGTGCAACGGCGCGAACTGCGCGCCGGTCGCGCCGACGAAGAACGTCGAGATGAAGGCGTCGAAGTGCTGGCCGGTCGTGACCTCGATGTACCTCAGGCGGCTCTCCTTGCCCTCCTTCTGCTGGTTGAGGCCGTAGTAGGCCCGCGACTGGAGGTTGGGGAACACTAGCGCATCGCGGCGCCCGTGAATGACGATCGCCGGTTTGCCGTGCAGCCGCCCGGTGGTCTCGATTTCGCGCGTGCCGTGCCTCACGCGGGCGTGATCGAACCACGTGCGCGCGTCGGTCAGACCCTGCCCCGTCTGCAGGGAGCGGAAACACAGGGCGCCGTCGATATTCAGGTCCATCCGGTTGGTGGAAGGCGAGATGGCCAGGTTCTCCAGGATCGGTCCCTGCTTCGCGCGGTCGGCGATGAGGTTGACACCGCCCGTCGCCGGGACGCCCGAGCTGTCGGCGAACAGCCGCTTCGCGACGGCCTCCGCGATCGCCGTCGGCAGCCCCGCCGCGTCCGTCGCCGCGAAGCTCATGCCACATAGGTTGTCCTGGACCGCGAAGCGACCATACGCGTTGGCATAAGTGACCTGCAGCGAACGCCAGAGGTTCAGTGCGTCATGGGAAGCGATGCCCCAGTCCTGCGCGGCGGCGTAGCCGTGCGCACGGATCACCGCCAGCGCGGCGGCGGCCTGTTCGGCGGTCGTCGTTCCGGAGACCAGTCCTTTCTCCTTCAGCGACAGGCAGCGGTTCGCCGCCAATGCCGGAGGAGGAAGGAGCGGCGTGCCCGCGGCGCCCGGCGCGAGCGCGGCGCACGCTGCATAGACGCTCATCAGCGTCATCGAGTCGTAGATGCTGCGCCCGGCCGGATCGAAGGGCGGGTCATTGCCGAAGCGGATTACGAAGCGACCGTCTTCCGGTCCGATGTTCGGCTCGGTTACGACCAGACCGTCGATCAGCCCCTTCTCGTCGTCCTCCAGGGCGCGCAGCGCCATCCCGCCGCCATTCGACGCGCCCGCCGCGATCACGAGGGTGTTCTTGCGATCGAAGCGCTTGCCGCCTTTCGCTCCGAAATGATCGTTCAGTGCCCAGAACGCGAACTCGATTCCCTTGAGGGCATACTGCCCCCAGAGGCGTTCGGGGTTGAGTTGCGAATGCGCGTGCTTGATCGCGATGCGATGCGGGTTCGCGGCCAGGTACTCGTCGAGCCGGCGCGAGTCCCTGACTGCGAACTGCGCGTCGTCGCCGATCGTGTCGGCCGGACCGAAGACGCCGTTGATGTCGTCGACTGCGTACGCTGCGGCTTCCGCGCCGAGCAGGTGAAAGCCGGTGTCGGTGCCCTTGCCGGGAAGGGCGACGGCGCAGCCCTTGAACAACGCCCACTCGGCGACGGCGATGCCGCCGTACAGGCTGCGCGAGCCGGAGGGGACCGCCGCCACGATGCACGGCTTGTTCTTGTTGAAGTGGCGCGGAATCTGCACCGCGGCGGGCACGTTGTTGACGTGCCCGTGCCAGTCGGGGCTGCGCAGATACGCCTTGTACTCCACTCCCGGGATCAGACCCGGCTGCACCGGCGCGGCGAACGTCGGCGCTCCGGGCGATCCCGGACCCCACAAGAGACCCATTCCGCCGGCAGCAACCGTATCGACGATGCCGCGATAGTTGCCATAGATGGCGCGCTTGCGGAGCTCCGCCGGCGTCGGGTTCAGCGGATCGACGAAGCCGGGTGCGGGAACCGCTGGATTCGTCGTTTCGAGGCCGGCCAAGTTGAGGCCCGCTGACAGAAGGTCATCCGTAACACCGTCATAGACGGTGACACTTACGCTGCCGCGAATGATTGGCGCGTCGTCATCGTGCGCGAAAACCGCTGTTGCGTTGAACGCAGCGAAAACCGCGACGAGCGTGAGCAAATTGAATCGTTTCATGAGCTCCTCCCTCCTTCCAAGGTGGCGTGAGGGTAATTCATGTGGGCCGATCAGACAACAGTGAAAGAGGTGTGCCAATCTTGTGCAAAGCTGCCGCGGCGTACGCGCCGGCTCTCGCCGGGGCGGTTCTGAAGGAATGAGAATTCGACGAAATGGCGAATGCGCATGGAGACTCTCCTTGAACGATGCGCGCCGATTCTGCCACGATCCGGCGACGGTTTCGTGAAAACAAAACGCCGCGACGGTTTCCCGTCGCGGCGCGGGCCGGGGCAGGTCGCTCGTCAGCCGGCCTTGTTCGCCTTGCAGTCGAAGGTGAACGTCTGCGGCGTCCCGAGCGACCCGCTCGGGCTTTGCGCCCGGTACTGGAACTTGAAGGTCGCGGCGCTGATCATCACCTGCTCGGTCACCTTCGGCCCGCCCACCGAGTCCGACTGCTGGATCGAGGTCACGAACAGATCGGCCAGGCTGAGCGTGTAGTAGTCCTGCGTCGCCTTCCCGCCCGCCATGGTGAACGTGAGCACGCCCGACTTGATGTGCTTCCCGGTCATCACGGCCCCGATCAGCGACGGGCTCGACTTGTCGATGCTCTTCGTGAGGACCACGTCGCCGCAGGAGACCTTGCCTGTCCCCCCACCGCCGCCCACGCCGCCGGTGGACTGGTTCACGAACCCGAGCGAGAAGGACAGGATCTCGATCTGGTCCTTGTGCTTCGCGTCCATCGACTCGCCCACGATTCCGTCGAGCCTGAGAAAGATGTCGGTCGCCGCATCGGCGACGCCGGGTGCTACCGCGGCCGTCGCGGCGAGCGCACCGGCGAGTAGCGGGCGCTTGATCATTGCCGCAACGCCGCGCTTGCTGTCGGTCTCTGGCATGGTCCTCCCCTAGATAAAAGTGATCCGCCGAGCGGCGGATGCGAAGCCATTCTGGATCAGCGCAGCAGGGGTTTCAATCGCCCGCCGGTCATTTGTCACGGTTTGACACCTGCAGCGCGGCACCGCGGTCGGGCGTCGTATAGTCGGGGCCCCGCCAAGGAACCCGACGCATCCGCCGACCGTGACCGCCTACGACGAAGTTCCCTACACCGGCCACCCGTACGCCGACTCGCACCCCGAGCGGCTGGCAACGATGGCGACGCTCTTCGGCATGACGCCGGCGCCCGTCGAGCGCTGCCGGGTGCTCGAGGTCGCGTGCGGCGACGCGGCAAACCTCATTCCCATGGCCTACGCGCTCCCGGGCAGCACGTTCACCGGCTTCGATCTCGCCGCGCAGCCGATCGAGATCGGCCAGCGGATGGTGGCGCGCCTCGGTCTTGAAAACATCACGCTGGCGCAGCGCGACCTCGCGGACTTTCCCGCCGACGCCGGCACGTTCGACTACATCATCGCGCACGGCCTGTACTCGTGGATCCCGGCCGATGCACGCGATCGACTGCTCGCGCTCATCGCGCGGCACGTTGCGCCTCGCGGCGTGGCGTTCGTGAGCTACAACGTCTACCCCGGTTGCTACATCCGCCGCATGGTGTGGGAGATGCTGCGCTTCCACACCGACCAGCTCGGCACGCCGGCCGAGCGCATCGCGGAGGCGCAAGGGTTCGCGCGGCTCCTCGCCGAGGGCCGGACCGTGCAGGACCAATACACGGCGCTCATGAAGGCGGAGCTCGAGCGGTTCACCGCGCGCGACGCCGGCTTCCTGTTCCACGACGACCTGGCCGAGCTGAACGAACCGGTCTACTTCCACGAGTTCATCGCGCACGCCGGAAAGCATCGTCTGCAGTTCCTGTGCGAAGCGGAGCTCGTGGCGATGGCGTACGGCGGACTGACGCCGGAAGCGAAGCGCGTGCTCGACGCGCTCGATCCGCTCGCGCGCGAGCAGTACCTCGACTTCGCCAAGTGCCGCCGCTTCCGGCAGACCCTGCTCTGTCACGAGGATGTCGCGATCGAACGACGGCTCGGCCCCGAGAAGGTC
Source organism: uncultured beta proteobacterium (assembly GCA_963747775.1). Classification (GTDB taxonomy): domain Bacteria; phylum Pseudomonadota; class Gammaproteobacteria; order Burkholderiales; family SG8-39; genus JAGVSZ01. Next base: position 424,856 of record CAVVGT010000001.1, on the reverse strand, counting down.
CCGGCGTTCCGCCTGTCGGCGCGTCGCCGCGTGCAGATCGGCGACCCGTCCGCGGCACCGCCACTGCAGGGCGATGAAGCGCTGCCCCAGGCCATGCTCGACGCGCTCGAGGACGCAGCGCCGGGCATGCTGACGCTGGCCGAGCTCGGCGCGCGCGTCCCGGGGTCCGAAGGCGACTACCTGCAGCGGCTGGCCTGGGCCGCGGCGCTGCGCCGGGGCGGTCCAACTGCACGTGCACGTGCCGCGCCTGGCGACGACGCCCGGCGAGCGGCCGGTCGCGAGCGCGGTGGCCCGGGCCCAGCTCGAGCACGGAGACTCCGTCACCAACCTGCGCCACGACGCCGTGAAGCTCGATGACGAGGTCGTGCGGAGACTGCTGCCGCTGCTCGACGGCACGCGCGACGCTTGCCGCGCTCGCCGCGGCGCTCGGTCAGCCGCCCGACGCGATCGAGGGGCGAGTCCGCCACCTCGCGAAGCTCGCGTTGCTCGTCGCCTGACTACTCGGCGGTGCCACCGGCGAGACACGCGCGATAGCGTCGCGCGGCGACCTGCCGGCACTCCTCGAGCAGCGTCTCGTCGGTGAATCCGGCGCGGCTGCAGTCGCGCAGGTCGCTCGCGCGCGCGGCGCCGCACACAGCGGGATCGCGGGGCACCTGCGCCGCTTGTCGCCGCGGCAGCGGAACCTCCGCCGCCGGCGCGCCGAAAGCGGGCGCCGTAGTCGAGGAGGAGGTCCCCCCCGGGATCACCGGCGCGGCCGGCTTGCCGCCGCCGCCCTGCGGCGCGTACGCGAACACCCAGTCGCGGTAGGAGGCGGCGGCCGCGAAAGACTCGTCGCTCGGCGCGAAGTTCGCGACCTTCATTGGCTTCGCGTCCGACCGGCTGCGCACGCCGACAATCGCGCCGTCGGGCAGGCGCACCAGCTCCCAATTGGGCTGGCCGGTCATGGGGTCGGGGTAGACCTGGCGCAGATGCCGCCGCGTGACGGCGAGGCGCTTGTCCTCGAGCAGGTCCTCGAGCCGCTGCGGATAGCGCTTTGCGCCGGGCGTGCCCTCGTAGTACGAGCCGATCGCGCGCCGATACTGGTCGCCGACGAAGAGCAGCTCGTGCTCCTTGTCGCGCTTAGAGGTCGTGCTCCACAGCGTTCCCGCCACGGCGAGCGCGACGCCCGCGAGCGCGACGGCGATGAGCAGCCCGACGTAGGTGAATCCGCGCTCCGCTGCCATCCTAGAGATCGGCAAAAGCGGTGCCGTCGCCCGCCTTCCCGGGCGCGCCGCTCTTCACGTCGTAGACGCCTCCCTTCACGCCCTCGGCGGGGGGAACGATAACCCAGGTCGTCGCGCTCTCGGTGACCGGATCGACCGGTAAGGCGCGGATGTACTTCTTGGACACGAGTTCCTCGAGCGCATCGGGATACCGGCCGGTGTCGGCGTAGTGCTTGTCGATCGCGTCGCGCATGACCGCGAGCGACTGCTTGAGGGTCGCCTCCTTCGACCGCTCCACGCTGCCGAAGTAGCGCGGCAGCGCGATCGTCAGCAGCGTCGCGATGATCGCCATGACGACCAGCAGCTCGATGAGCGTGAACCCGCGAAGCGACCGCTTTGCGCCGGCATTCCGCTTCGCGATCCCCGCTTCCCGCATCACCACAGTCGATACGCGACGCCGTTCAGCCCCACGCCCGGCGCGAGCGAATACACGTCGTACACATCTTTCCCCTCGCGCGGCGCGTCATGCGTGCTCTCGTAGCTCCGCAGGCCCCAGCTTCGCGCGGCGGGAAGCGTGGCATCCTCGCCGAGCGGATCGGGCGGCACGCGGCGCAGGAAATAGATGAGCCGCTTCTTCCCCGGGTCCTTCGCGTCCGGCACGCCTTCGACGAGAACGTCGAGTGAAGGCGGATAGCCCGACTCGTCGGCCTTGCGCACGATGCGCCCCTCGTCACCGGCGCGCTTGTACTCGTCGAGCGCGGTGCGGATCTGGCGCAGCGACTGGCGCAGCTCGTGCTCCTTCGCGCGCCGGACCGTGAGCTCGGCGAGCGGCAGCGCCGCCGAGACGAGGATCCCGATGATCGCGACGGTGACGACCAGCTCGATGAGCGTGAAGCCGCGCGGCTTCGAAGCGAATGCCATCACTGCGCAACGACGTTTACGGTATGGGCGCCGGGCGTGATGACGCTGACCGGCGCGCCGCCGAAGTCGATCCCGCCGGCGCCCTCGATGCGCAGCTGCGTGGAGGTCGGGGCCGTCGCGAGCACGCGGAAGCGCAGCTCCGTCGGAGCCGCCGACGCGCCCGCCGCGACCGGGCCCTGCACGTCGACGGCGATCCGGCCTTCGCCGAGCGGTGCGCCGCCGAGCGCCTGGAGAACCTTCGGGTCGAATGCGATCTCGAGCCGTGCGGCGCGCGCCTCCGCGCCGGGCGGGATGCCGACGTTGATCGTCAACTCGCGACCGACGACCGCCTGCGACGGCGCCGCCCACAGCAGGCTCACGGACCGGCCCTGCGTGACCGCCGCTGCGGGCGCACCTGCCGCTGCGGGCGCACCCGGCGCTGCGGGCGAAGCAGCCGCGCCCGTGCCCGGCGCGAGCGAAAGCGAACGCGCCCCGGTCGGCCGGAGCTGCATCGCCGGCGCGCCGGGGTTGGCGTCGGTGCCGGCGGGGAATTCCGCCGCCGTGCCGTCACGGCGCGCGAGGCTGCGCACCACGCGCGGCGTGATCAGCATCACGATGTCGGTCTTCTTGCGCTCGTCGAGGTTGCTCGAGAACAACCGCCCGAGCAGCGGCAGCTCGGCGAGGCCCGGAAGCTTGTTCGCCGCACGGCGATCCTCGTCGCTGATCAGGCCGGCGAGCACCTGCGTCTCGCCGTCGTGCAGGCGCAGCGTGGTCGCGGTGTTGCGGGTGCCGAGCCGGTAGGCGATCGTGCCCGAGACGTTGAGCTGCTCGATGATGTTCGACACCTCGAGCTGCACCTTGATCGCCACCTGGTCGTCGAGGTAGATGTTGGGCTCGACGTCGAGCTTCAGGCCGGTGTCGAGGTAGCTGACCGAGGACGACACGCCGACGTTCGCGGTCGAGGTCGTGGTGATCACCGGGACCTTCTCGCCGATGTGTATCTTCGCCTTGTCGCGGTTCTTCACGCGGATGCGTGGGTTGGCGAGCAAGTTGGTCGCGCCGTCGGTCTGGCGCAGGTTGAGCACCACGAGCGGGTTGGTGGTGAAGAACGTGAGCCCGCTCATGTCGCGCAGGTTGATGAGCGCCGGTATCGTCGTCGTGGCAGGATCGGTCGGCAGCAGGCCGTAACGGATCGCATCCGGATACCGCAAGCCGATCTCCTGCAGCTTGCTGGAGGCGACCTCGAGCACCTCCACCTGCAGCACCACCTCGGGCTCGCCGAGGTCCTGGGTCGCCACGAGCTGCTCGGCCAGCCGGATCGCATCCGGCGTGTCGCGCATCACCAGGAGGTTCAGCTTCTCGTCGATGTAGAGGTCGCGCGTCTTGACGATGGCGCGGATCATCGCCGCGGTCTGCTTCACGTCCGCGTTGGTGAGGTAGAACCCGCGCACCGCGAGCGCCTGGTAGTCCTTCTGCTTCGCCGGCGTGTTCGGATAGATCAGCAGCGAGTTGTCGTTGATGACCTTGCGATCGAGCTGGTTGGTCGTGAGCAGGATCTTCAGCACGTCGTCGAGGTTCGTGTTGCGCACGAAGATCGTCACGCGCAGATCCTGGCGTACGTCGCGATCCAGCACGAAATTGATGCCGAGCGAGCGCGAGATCGCCTCGAACACCGAGCGGATGTTGGCGTCGCGGAACTCGAGCGTGATCGGCTTGTCGAGCGCCGCCTTGAGCTCGGGCGCCGCGACCTGGATCTGCGCCTGCCGCTCGGCGATCTGGCGCAGCACCGCGCGGGCGGTCCGGTTGGCCGGGTTCTCCGCCAGAGCGGTCTTCGCCCGGGTCTCGGCGTCGGCGGTTCGCCCGGCCTTGAGCGCGGTCTCCGCCTCCGTCGCGAGGGCGGCAGCGCGCCGATCGCGCTCGAGGGTCTGGAGCCCGCTGCGGGCGAGCGCGCTGCCCGGGTCGATGCGGAGCGCCTGCTGGTACAGCACCTCGGCCGAGGTGATGTCGCCGAAGAGCCGCGCCGCATCGGCCTGCCGCACCAGCTCGATCACGTAGGCCTCGCGGGCGTTCAGGTACGTGCCCAGCGCCTGCGCGTTGTTCGGGTTGTCGCGTACGGCCTGCTCGAGCTTAGCGAGCCCCTCTTCGGTCCGGCCGTCGGCGATGAGCTTCTTGGCGTCGTCGACGGCGGGGATGGTGTTGCACGCGGCGAGCAGCATGCACAGTGCGAGCTCGACCCCTTTGAACGGTCTCATTGAGCGCCTCCGAGAGCGAGTTCCTGCTTCTGCTTGAGCGGCAGGTAGGTGAGCGCGACGCTCTGCTCGGTGACGGCGTCGACCCGATAGGTGCCGTCGATCGTGTCGCCCTGACGCACGATGTGGTTGCGGTCGCCCTGCGTGAGGAACACGACGATCCGGCCGTCTTCGATGAGCTTGCCCATGTACGTGAACGGCAGGGGCGGCGCCTGAGGCGGGGGCGGCGGAGGCGGGGGCGGCGCGTTCTTGCGCGCCTCCTCCTGCGCGACCGACTGCCACTTGAGCGCACGGAACGGGTCGCTCGCGGGCGCGACGCCCTTGCGCGCGGCGAGGCGGTCGAGATCGATCTCGACCCGCTCGCCCGGCCGTTCGCTCGCCGTGCCCGGTGTGTGCGCCGCAGGCGCTGCCGGCGGCGGGCCTTCGTCCTCGCGCCCGACGAGACGCGCCGCGACGAGGGCGAGCGCGAGCGCGATTCCGAGCAGGAACCAGCGGGTGCGCGGGGGCAGGGCCATCACGCGCTCCCCAGGTACAAGGTGAGCCGGACGCGCGCTTCCACGCGCTGGGTCTCCACGTTCTCGCGCTTCAGGCTCACCTCCTCGAGCACGGCCGCGGGCACCTGCTCGAGCACCTCGCCCACAAACCCGCGGATCTGCGCGTAGGTGCCTTGCACCGGCAGCGTCATCTGGTAGCGCCGCAGGCGCGGACTCGCGGCGCGTTCCAGCCGGTACTCGCCCGACTGGAGCTGCACGCCTTTCGCCTGCGCGATCGCATGGATGCGGCCGAGCCAGTCGGGCGACGAATCGGACGGCGGGAAGAACGCGTAGAAGGTCGCGAGCTGTTCCTGTGCCTGGGGGCGCCCGCCCGCGCGCTCGCCGCCCCCGATGCGGCGCTGGAGCGCATCGGCCGCATCGCGCAGCTGCGCCACCTCGCCCTGCAGCGGCAGGAGCGCCGACACGGCGATCATTGCCGCGAACGCGAGCAGCCCGAGTCCGACGATGCCCGGCCACCCGAGGCGCTCCAGCTCCTCGCGCAGCAGTCCGAGCTTCAGCAGGTCACTGAGTCTTGCCATCGCCCGCGCGTTCTCCGTTTCCGGCGTCCTGCTTCCCGCTTCCATCGACCCACTGCGCGATCAGCGCGAACGCAACGGGCCGCTGTGCGCCGCCCTGGCGCAGCTCGTGACTCGCGAGGAACACGTTCGCGATCCCGGGGCGCTGCTCGAGCCGGCCCACGTACGCGAGCACGTCCTCGAAGCGCCGTGCCTCGCCGGTGACGCGCAGGGCGCGCGTTCCCGCGTCGGGCTGGATCGAGAGCAGCGCGATCGTCCGGTCGCCGGCCGCCTCGATCTCGCTGAAGAGCGCGTCCCAGGGAATCGTGAGCTGTGCGAGCACCACGTTCGCGTTGCGCACTTCGTCCGCGAGCGCCTTCGGATCGAGCGCCGCCTGACGCAGGCGCGGCAGCTCGCGCCGCGCCATGCGCTGCGTGTCGGCGATGCGTGCCTCGAGACGCACGGCTTCCCCGGCGAGCATGCGGTACTCGGCGAGCGTCGCGACCGCCGCGAATACGCCCGCGGCGAGGAGGGCTGCGCCGAGCCAGATCCGCGGCGCGTGCGGCCGAACGAAGTCGAGGTGCAGGCGCGGCCTCATGCGCTCGCCCGCTCGCGCGCCGCCGGCGCCGGGATCGTGCGGAAGCGCCAGCGTCCCGCCGGCGCGAGATCGCCCGGCCATGCGTCCCGCGCCACGACGCAGACCTCCGCGGTGTCCGCCTCGATGCCGCCCGCGAGCCGGCATTGCTCTAGAACGAGTGGCAGCGACGCCTCCGGCGCGCCTTGGACGCGCTGGCTGCGCAGCGCCAGCCAGCGCGTGCCGTCGAGGTGGGTGACGCACACGCGACCCGGCTCGACGACCGCGAGCCAAGCCGGGCCGGGCGCGAGGAACGCGCGCGCGCTGTTGAACGCCTCCGCGAGAAAAGGCCGCATCGCCCGCAGCGCGATGTTTCCAGCCGCGAGTGCGTCGCGCAGCGCGACAACCAGCGCCGAGTCGATCGCGGCGGCGACGCCCGAACCGCCGCCCGGCTCGCCGAGGACCGCCTCCCATGCGTCGGCGCGCTCGCCGTACACGAGCCGCAACTGATGCCGTGCGAGCGCAAGGCGCTCGGCGCCACGCGCGACCTCGCCCGCGCCGGGAACCAGCGCGAGCCGCACGAAGTGATTCGAGAGGGTGACCGACGCGTCGGCGCTCTTCCACGCGAGCGCGCCGAGCGCGCGCCCGAGCGCCTCGACCGCGCTCGCCTCGTCGCCAGCCGGACGCGGCTCGCAGGGCTGCGAGTGCGTGAGCCCGGGCTGCGGCCGCAAACCCCGCGCGACGCGCGTGAGATCTACGCGATCCGGCGCGAGGAAGATCTCGATCCGGTCACGCCACAAAGGTGACACGGTTGATCTCCTGGAGGTTGGTCACGCCCGCGCGCACGAGCGCGAGCGCCGAGTCGCGCAGGAATCGCGTGCCGTTCGCGCGCGCCTTGTCCTTCAGCGCGCGGATCGGCTCGCGCGCGACGATCATCTCGCGCAGCTCGTCGGTGAGCGTCATGATCTCCGTGATCGCGCGGCGGCCCTTGTAGCCGGTGCCGCGGCACTGCCCGCAGCCGCGCCCGGAGCGGAAATCGAAGCCGGCAACCTTGTCCGGGTCGAGCCCCGATTCGCGCAGCAGCGCCTCGCCCGGACGGTCCTCGACCGCGCAGTGCGGGCAGTTCACGCGCACCAGGCGCTGGGCGACCACACCGTTCAGCGCTGACACGAAGCTGTACGGGTCGACTTCCATGTGCGTGAAGCGCCCGAGCACGTCAAACACGTTGTTCGCGTGCACGGTGGTGAACACGAGGTGGCCGGTCAGCGCGGCCTGAATCGCGATCTGCGCGGTCTCCGCGTCGCGGATCTCGCCCACCATGATGCGGTCCGGATCGTGGCGCAGGATCGAGCGCAGGCCGCGCGCGAAGGTGAGTCCTTTCTTCTCGTTCACCGGGATCTGGAGCACGCCCGGCAGGCGGTATTCGACCGGGTCCTCGATCGTGACGATCTTGTCGCGGCCGTGGTTGATCTCCGAGATCGTCGCGTAAAGGGTCGTCGTCTTGCCGCTGCCGGTCGGGCCGGTCACGAGCAGCATGCCGTAGGGCTCCGTGGCGAGCCGGCGCACGAGCGTCCGGTCGGCGGCGTCGACGCCGAGACTGTCGAGCGTGAGGCCGCGCACCTCGTCGGCGAGCGCCTGCTTGTCGAGAATGCGCAGCACCGCGTCCTCGCCGAAAATCGACGGCATGATCGAGACGCGGACGTCGATCTCGCGGCCGCGCACGCTCACCTTGAATCGCCCGTCCTGCGGCACGCGTCGCTCGGCGATGTCGAGCTCGGCAACGACTTTCACGCGCGAGATGACCTGCTCGGCAAGCTCGAGGCCCGCGAGCGTGCCGACGGTGTTCAGCACGCCGTCGATCCGGTACTTGATCGTGAGACCCACAGCGTCGGTTTCGAGATGGATGTCGGAGGCGCCCGTCTTCAGCGCGTCGTACAGCGTCGAGCGCGCGAGCTTGACCACCGGGCTCGCGTCCTCGGAGATCGCCTTGAACGAGAGGTCCTCGACCCCGGCGTCGAGACGCGCCACGCCGCCCGCCTCGCGCAGCACGCTCGCCATCGCGGAGGCCCCCTCCTCCTGGCGCGACAGGAACGCGGCGATGTCCGCATGATGCGCGAGGCACGGCTCGAACGGCGCCGCGACGCGCTCTTCCGCCCACGCGAGGCGCGTGGCGTCGAACGGGTCGCCGATGACCAGTCGCAGCGACCCCGCCTCGTCGCGAAACAGCAGGGCCTGCGCCTTCAGCGCTTCGGCGAACGGCAGTAGATCGAAGGCCGGCTCCCAGCGGTACAGGTCGTCGATCGACGCCAGCGGATACCCGAAGCTCGCGGCGAGCCGCGCCGCGAACTCGGGCGCGGCGAGTCCCGCGGCCTCCTCGAGCGCGCCGACGACGCTCGTCTGGCGCGCCGTGGCGGCCGCGCGGGCGCGACGCACGTCCTCCGGCGTGAAGGTCAGCTCCGCCACGCGCGCTCATTGCAGGCTCCCTGCCAGCTCGAACACCGGAAGGTACATCAGGACGACGATCGCCCCGATGACGACGCCGATCAGCGCCATCAGCAGCGGCTCGAACAGGCGCGTGAACCACTCGATCCAGCGCGCCAGCTCCTCGTCGTGGAAGATGGCGACGCGCTCCATCATCTCGGCCATGTCCCCGCTCTTCTCGCCGACCCTGAGCATGCGGCTGGCGACCGGCGTGACGAGCCCGCACTCGTCCATCGCGGTCGAGATGCTCGCGCCCTCGCGGATGCGCACCGTCGCGCGCGCGAGGCGCTCGCGCAGCGCCGGCGGCAGCAGCCCCGACACCATGCCGAGCGACGTGACGAGCGGCGTGCCGCCGCGCAGCAGCATCCCCACCGTGCGGTAGAACCGCGCGAGGTGATAGACCCGCACCCGCTCGCCGATCGCCGGCACGCGCGTGAGCCACGCCGTGAACACGCGCCGCCCTTGCGCACGCAGCGCGACCGCGACGACGCAGCAGCGCGACGATCGCCGCGGCGACGAGTCCGCCGTGCGCGTTGAGCACTTTGCCCCATTCGATCAGCAGGCGCGAGAGGAACGGCAGCTCGCGCCCGACTTCGTCGTAGATGCCCGCGAACCGCGGCACCACGTAGCCGAGCAGGAACAGCGTGACCAGTCCGCCGACGAAGAGCAGCACGACCGGGTAGATCGATGCGCTCAGCACCTTCTTCTTGACCAGGTCGAGGCGGTCCTGGTAGGCGATGTAGCGCGCGAGCGCCTCGGTCAGGTCGCCGGTGCGCTCGGCCGCGCGCACCGTCGCGACGTAGAGCGGCGGAAACGCCTGCGGATACTCGCCGAGCGCCGCCGAGAGCGACCGCCCCTCGAACAGCCGGTCGCGCACGCCCGCGAGCAGCTTGCGGCTCTCCGCGCGCGTTTCCTTGGCGACCATCGTGTCGAACACCTCGGCGAGCGACAGGCCGGCCGAGAGCAGCGCGAGGAGCTCCTGGCTGAAGAGAAGCAGCGGAAACCCGCGGCGCCACGGGAGCGCGAAGCCGCCGAGGACGCCACGCGGCCGCGCCGAGAGGACCGTGAACCCCTGCGCGTGCGCCTGGTCGCGAGCGGCGGCCTCGTCCGCCGCGTCGAGCGCGAGGCGGACGATCCCTTCGGTTCCCTTGATGGCGCGGATCTCGTACTGCATCGGCGATGTTGCGCTGCGCCGCGCGAAAAGGCGGCTGGATAGCCCGTTGCGACGGGTCGGGGAATGAGTTTTACGCCAAAAGGTTACGGGTGTGCAAGGCGCGTACCAGCTCCTGTGCGATTTCGCCGTTTCGGCACGTCGCTACTGGCCCCGATGACCGGGATCAACCCCTGCGAAGGTAAGAAAGTCGGTCATCCGGAAGTCCTGACCACTGCCGGTCGCAGTGGGGAGCGTCGGCATCCAATGCCGATCGGCCCGCAGAAAAGACGCCCGGTCGGTTTGCAGGAGCCCGATGATCACCTCGGCGACGATGCGTCCGCCCACCGGACCCAGGTGGAGGCCCTTAGCCATGATCCCCGCCTCCCTGAGAACGTAGTACCACAGCGGCGTCGACGTATCGAGATGCAGACCGAACACACTCAGTTCGTGCAGGTCGGCGCTGCTCAGCCGTGGCACGCCGATATGCCGTGCGATGTCCTGGCCGGACGGTAATTGCCAAGTCAGGTGACGGAGCAGGTTACGTTGCGGGAGCGACGTCGGGCCGCCCAGCCCGGGGATCGTCCCGCGGGGCAAGTTGAACAACGGGGTCGAGATCTTCGCGTCGATTATCTTGTTGCGCTTGACCTGGCCATCCTTGAAGTCGAAGAAGGTCTGCCAGCCGATGAAGCGCCGCGGCGCCCGGGCGCCGCCGCGCAAGTCGTCGGGATCCGGCTTCCCGCCTTGCGTCGGGTCGAAGACGAACCCGAAGAACGGCCCGCCCGAGTCTCCTGCAAGGTTGGCCCGATAGGAGGGCCGCACCATGCTGTGCCCAAAGCGGTAGGCCGCCCCCTGGAATTCCACCGGGATCAGCGCCTCACCGTCCTCGGGTCGGTAGAACCGCGTTCCGCGCCTGAGAACCTCTGCAACCAGCTCCTGCCCGACGAACAACGGCAGAAACTCGTGCACGATCATCCACTGGTAATGCCAGGTGGTCAGCCTGCGGGCGTCCTCGAACGTCTCCTCCGGAGCGGCTGAAGGTTCGCGCGCCCGAACCCAGTCGACTGCGTGGTTGTGAAAGAGCAGGACCGCCGCGTGCAATCGCTCTTCGGGGGCGCAGTACGCGCGCGTCGACCTCAACCGATTCCAATGCTGCAGGCGCACAACGCGTGCTCGCGCAGCTACTACAATCACTTGTGATCAAGTGTCGTTGGCAGGCCAAGGGCACGCTTACGCGAGCCCCTCTTGCAGAATCACCGTCTCTCTTCTTTACATTCCGCAACTTGCACCTAGATCGCCGATCGGCCTACCTTCCCCGCCCCAACTCCCCCATCCGCTCGAACAGCGGCCGCTTCTGCTCTTCCAGGTCCTGATAGCGTTGTAGTCCTGCGGCGGCGGACAGCCTCGCTCGCAAGGACGCGGTTCTACACGCGCGTCACGATCAACGATCTGCGAGCGATGCACGCGAAGTTCCATCCGCGCAAGCAAGACTGCTCGGCGCGGAGCGAAGCCGACCAATCCCAGCCTTGACCCCCGGCCCCCAGTGTAGCTACAATTGCGCTACGTCTTCAGTGCGGGGAAAGCCATGACCGCTGTCACGACGCAGAAGTCCACCGATGTCCGCTCCCGGATCGAACCGGACCTGAAGGATCGCGCCTCCGAGGTGCTCGCCGCCTGCGGCCTGAACCTAAGCGACGCGATCCGCCTGTTCCTGCACCAGGTCGTGGCCCAGCAGGGCCTGCCCTTCGAGGTCAAGGCGCCGAACGCCGCGACGGTCGCGGCGATGCGCGAGGCCCGTTTGATGAAAAGAGCAAAGTTCAGGTCCGCACAGGGACTCTTCGATGACCTCGAAAAAGCCGGCGCAGCAAAAGCGGGCAAACCCGCCAAGAAGCAGCGATAAGACCAAGCAGTTCCGCAAAGACTGGGAGCGTCTTACGCACTCGGGCCGCTATGACATGCGCCGCCTCAAGGAGGCGATGCTCCTTCTGATCGCGAACGACGGACCGCTTCCGCCGGAGCACTTGGACCACGAGCTGACCGGCGACTGGAAGGGCTTCCGCGAGTGCCATGTCGGCGGGGATTTCCTGCTGATCTACCTCATCCGCGAGGACGGCGCGATCATCTTCATCCGCGCCGGCACGCACGCAGACCTGTTCGAGTGAGAGAGCGTACTCTGGGCGAAGGAACGATTCGGATACTGCCGGACCAATACTTCGACAAGGAAACCGGGCTCGCGATCAACTACTTCAGAGACTACGGTCCGCAGACGGGGCGCTACCTGCAGTCGGATCCGATCGGGCTGGCGGGAGGAATCAACCCGTTCAGCTATGCGAACAACGACCCCCTGCGGTTTCTTCATCCTCTCGGCCTTGCAGCGCCGGGCAAGGAGGGACTACGCGGTCTAGGCAAGAAGCTTCTTCCTGAACTGTTCGGAGAGTCGATAAACGCGAAAATCGCGTTGGCTTGCGCAAACTCGGGTCGGTGAGGAGCCGGCGGGTCACCGATCGGCCTACCGCCCTCGGCCCAACTCCCCCATCCGCTCGAGCAGTGGCCGCTTCTGTTCCTCCAGATCCTGATAGCGCGCGTACAGGCGCTCGAGCTCGTTCGTGAGGTCCCTGATCCGGTTCTCGCGCTGCTCGCGCAGGCGCTGGAGCTCGTTGTAGTCCTGCGGCGGCGGCGCGATGCCGACGTTCGACTGCGGCGCGAACGGGTCGGGACGCGCGAGGTCCGCGCGGCGCAGCTCCTGCACCATCTGGAACTGCTGATAGACGCCCTGCTGCGCCTGCTGGATGCGGTTGAGCGCCGCGTCGAGCTGCCTGAGCTCCGTGTCCGCCTCGGTCTGCGCGACAGCGACCGCAGGGCACAGCCCGATCGCGGCGAGCGCGACCAGGCCGCGCAGCGCGCGGCCCACCGTGCTCGGGCCGCGCCGCTTCGTCATCGTGCGTGCGCGACTAGTCGTCGTCCCGATCGTGACGATCGCCGTGACGCTTCTCGTTCACGAGCGCGAACGCGCGCAATGCGGACCCGGTGCCACCCTTCACGTTCAACGGCGGGATGACGACGACGAACTCGTGGTGGCCGGTCTGCGCCAGTTCCTCGAGATTGAGGTTCTCGATGATGTAGATGCCGCTGTCCGCAATCAGGCGCATGTGCACCGGGAAGACCTGGAACTTCGGCGTGGTGACGATCGGCGGGCGCTTCTCGAAAGTAAGCGTGTCGTTGCCGACGATGCGCGCGCCATGCTTGATGAGGAACTCGGCGCCGTCGAGGCTGGGCCCGGGCGAGGAGGCGCCCGAGTACAGCCCGGGATTACCCGTGAAGTGCTGCCCCCAACCGGTGCGGATGAACACCGTGTCGCCCTTCTTGAGATGAACGTGTTGCCGCCTCGCCGCCTGCTCCAAATGCGCGGCAGTAATCTCGAAGCCGGCCGGCAGCGGGCTCCAGTCGCCCTGGATCATCCGCGCCACATCGAGCAGCACGCCACGGTTGACGAGCAGGTCCTTCGGGAACGCATCGATCGCGAGTGTCGCGCCGACGCCGGGGGGGCTGGCACCGATGCCGTCCGGGTTGCTCGTCGAGGCCGCCGCGTCGACGCCGCCGTAGAGCTTGCCGTCGCGCCCGATATGTCCGATCGCATCGATGGTCGGTGCGCCGTGCTGGCCGCTCCAGTGCTGGACCTCGGCTGCGAAGGAGAGCTGCCCGCCATCGCCGAACGTCCCGCGTGTGTTCGCGTGCGTGGCGCTCAGCGCGAACGAGTAAAACGGGTTCACCGATGCGACCGGCGACTGGATCTCCCACGGGAACGAGAGATCGACGATTCTTGACTTCTTGATGAGTCGCAGCAGGTCCTCGGTGTCGTCGTCGTTGTCGGCGATCGCGGGCGCGGCGCCCGCAAGCAACGACAGCGCGGCGAATAGTGCGAGCCCGGTACGGGTGCTGAACGCAAACGGCGACGAGCGTTGCAAGGCCATGACGAGTTCTCCCCCTCCTGGAAAAGAACCGTGGACGCTGCTGTGCGAAGCGCCGCGATCGGACGCGGCGCCCGGCGCATTCTGGGCGGCGCCCCCGGCGTCGTCAAGGCGGTGCGGGCCGGCCAGCGCCGGCTACCAGCTTGTGACGTCGGCGTTCTCGCCGGTGCCGCCCGGCTGCCCGTCCTTGCCGAACGACCAGATGTCGAAGTCCCCGTGCTCGCCCGGCGACTTGTACTGGTACGGCTTGCCCCACGGGTCGAGCGGAACCGCCTTCTGCAGGTAGGGCCCGCTCCACTTCGCCTCGTTCTGGGGCCGCTGCATCAGCGCGTTCAAGCCCTGCTCGGTGGTCGGATAACGGCCGATGTCGAGGCGGTAGGTGTCGAGGGCCTTTTCGAACGCGACGACCTGCGCCTGCGCCGCCTTGACCTCGGACTTGCCCACCTGCGAGAAGTAGCGCGGCGCGACGTAGCCCGCGAGCAGGCCGATGATGACCATCACCACGAGCAGCTCGAGGAGGGTGAAACCCGCGGCGCGCGGGAAGGACGGGCGGATTCGCGTCATCGGTTCGGCTCGGGGCGAACGATACACCGCGCCCGTGCCGATCGTCACCTCGCCAGCGCGTCCCGCCGCTGGAACGAGATGTCGCCGTAATACGCTTCCGCGTCCCCGCCGGTGTTGTCCGAGTCGGTCATGATCCCGATCGAGCGGATCCGCTGCGGCTCCTCGCCGAACGCGCGCTTGAAGTCCTCGTACACGTTGCGCGTCTCCGAGCGCCACGTGCCGAGGTGCTCGGCGCCGGTGTCGGCGACGATCATCTTGATGCGCGACGTGTGCACGTTGTCGATCACGCGTCCGACCGGCGCGCGGTTTTCCCAGATGTACATGAGGATCGCGTACGGAAACTCCTGCTTCGTGAACATCCGGAACTGGTCGGCGAACAGGCGGTCGTCGAACGGGAGCTTCGACTTGTCCCCGTCGAAGGTGATCACGATGCGCACCGGCGAGTCCTCGAGGTGCCGCTGCGTGTTGTCGGCGCCATGGATGAGCGCGGGCACCTTCCAGTGCCAGTGCAGGTGCGGATACTCGTTGAGATCGATCGAGATCGGGAACACGAGCCCGGAGGCCGAGCCGCGCGCCCGCGCCACGATCACCGTGCGGCCCTCGTGATCGACGAGCTTGTATTCGGTCGGGCGCTTCAGGCCGGAAAGCCGCCACACGCGCCACCCCGAAGGCAGCGTCTCGCCCGGCTTTTCGGCGGAAAACTTGCCGATCGCCGGAAGGGGAATCTCGGCGGGCTGCTCCGGCGTGACCGCGCAGCCGGCGAGCGCGATCGCCGCGATGACCGCGAGTCTCTTGGCTGCAGGCACGTTGTACCGCTCCTCCTCTTAGAGAGTACTTCAATCGTGCGCGGACCGAAAAGCCGCGGCCTTGACGTGGGTCAGACGCGCGCGGCCGCCGTCCCCGACAATGCGAGGAGAAACGATGTCCGGAATGGACCCGACGCTCGCCTTGGAGGAGGCTTACGCGCTGTCGGCCGCGGAGGTGGCCGCGCGGCTTGCAACCGACCCGGTGCGCGGGCTGTCCGCGGCCGAGGCGCAGGCGCGGCTCGCGCGGGCGGGGCGCAACGAGCTGCCCGCCGCCCCGCCGGTGCCCCGGTGGCGCAAGCTCCTCGCCCAGTTCGAAAGCCCGCTCGTCCTGCTGCTCGTCGCCGCGGGCGGAATCTCGCTCGGGGTCTGGTGGTTTGAAGGCCATCACGGCGGGCCCTACGAGGCGCTGACGATCTTCGCGATCGTCGTGGCGAACGCGATCCTCGGGTTCATCCAGGAGGAGCGTGCCGAGCACGCCGTCGCGAGCCTGGCGAAGATGACCGCGGCGAGCGCGATCGTCGTGCGCGACGGCGAACGCATCACCGTCCCGGCCTCGGAGCTGGTGCCGGGCGACGTGATCGTCGTCGAGGAAGGCGCGACCATCCCGGCCGACGCACGCGTCATCGAGTCGGTTTCGCTCCAGACCGCGGAGGCCGCGCTGACCGGCGAAAGCATGCCCGTCGCGAAGGACCCCGCGCCGGTGCCGGGCGACGCGACGCTGGCCGATCGCGCCAACATGCTCTATTCCAGCACGGCCGCGACCTACGGGCACGGGCGCGCGGTGGTGGTCGCGACCGGCGCGCGCGCCGAGGTCGGCAAGATCGCCGGGTTGCTGCGGACGACGCACGCCGAGGTGACGCCGCTCCAGGCCCAGCTCGACACCCTCGGCAAGGTGCTGGGCGCAGTGGTGATCACGATCGCGGTCGTGATCGCGGCGACGATCCTGCTCCTGCATCGCGATTTTTCCCCGACGGCGCTGACGGCGGTGCTGCTGTACACGGTGGCGCTCGCGGTCTCGGCGGTGCCCGAGGGTCTCGCCGCGGTGACCACGGTCGTGCTCTCGCTCGGCATGCAGCGCATGGCCAAGCGCAACGCGATCGTGCGCAAGCTCGCCGCCGTCGAGACGCTCGGCTCGGCCAACGTGATCTGCAGCGACAAGACCGGCACGCTCACGAAGAACGAGATGACGGTGCGGGTGGTGATGACCGCGTCCGGCCGCGCCGACCTCACCGGCACCGGCTACGAGCCGAAGGGCGAGCTGCTCGCCGGCGGCCGGCCACTCGCGCCGGGGCCGCAGCGAGTGGAGGTCGAGCGCACGCTCGCCGTCGGCTTCCTCGCCAACAACGCGACGCTCGCCGAGCGCAGCGGCCACTGGGTCGTGATCGGCGACCCGACCGAGGGCGCGCTGAAGGCCGCGGCGCTCAAGATCGGCCTCCCCGCCGAGCGGCTGCAGAGCCGCTTCGCGCGCGTCGGCGAGATCCCGTTCTCCTCCGAGCGCAAGATGATGAGCACGGCGCACATCGACGAGCGCCACGAGATCCCGGTGCTGTTCGCGAAGGGCGCGCCGGACGTGCTGCTCGCGCGCTGCACGCGCCTGCGCGCGGGCGAGGCGGAGATGCCGCTCGACGACGCACGCCGCGCCGCGATCCTCGCGTCGATCGACGCCCTTGCCGGCGAGGCGCTGCGGTTGATCGGGTTCGCCTACCGCCGGCTGCCGGCGGGCGGAGGCGTCGCCGAGGCGCACGAGCAGGATTTCGTATGGCTCGGCATCGTCGGCATGATCGACCCGCCGCGCCCCGAGGCGATCGATGCGGTGCGCCGCGCGCAGACCGCCGGCGTGCGCGTGATCATGATCACCGGTGACCACCCCGGCGCCGCGCACGCCATCGCGAAAGAGCTCGGCATCGCGGGGCCGGGGGATCGCACGGTCACCGGCGTCGAGCTCGCGCGCATGAGCGAAGAGGCGCTGCGCGAGGCGGTGCGCACCGTTTCGGTCTATGCGCGCGTGTCACCCGAGCACAAGCTGCAGATCGTCCGCGCGCTGAAGAGCCACCACGCGATCGTTGCGATGACCGGCGACGGCGTGAACGACGCGCCGGCGCTCAAGGCGGCCGACATCGGCATCGCGATGGGGATCACCGGCACCGACGTCTCCAAGGGCGCCGCCGACATGATCCTCGCGGACGACAACTTCGCGAGCATCGTCGCCGCGATCGAGGAGGGCCGTTCGATCTACGCGAACATCCAGAAGTTCCTGCGCTACATGATCTCGACCAACCTGGGCGAGGTCTTCGTCATGTTCTTCGGCGTGGTGCTCGCGGGCGTGCTCGGCCTGCGGCCGGGGCCGGGCGAGGCGCTCGTGCTGCCGCTGCTCGCGACGATGATCCTGTGGATCAACCTCGTCACCGACTCGGCGCCCGCGCTCGCGGTGGGCGTCGACCCGGCCGATCCCGCGGTGATGGACCGCCCGCCGCGCGATCCGGGCGCAGGGGTGATCACGCGCGCGATGTGGCGCATGATCGCCGTGGTCTCGGTGACCACCGGCGTGGCGACGCTTCTCGTTCTCGACGCCGGCGACCCGGGCGGGCTCTTCGGCGGGGACCGCAGCATCACCGAGGCGCGCACGATGGCCTTCCACACGCTGGTCCTCGCGCAGCTGTTCGCGATCCTCGGACTGCGCAACGAGCGGGAGAGCTTCCTGAAGGGCCTGTTCTCGAACCGCTGGCTGTGGCTCGCGCTCGCACTCGGCGTCGCGCTGCAGTTTCTCGTGCTCTACCTGCCCGGCATGCAGAAGGCGTTCGGCACCTTCCCGCTCACGCTCGCGGACTGGGCGTTTTGTACCGCCGCGGCAGCGTCGGTGCTGGTTGCGATCGAGATCGCGAAGCCGGTCTTCCGCGCGCTCGACGCGCTGCGCGCCCGGCCCGCTACTGCATGAGCCAGTCGAGGACCCCGCCCCAGCAGTCGAAGATCATGAAGTGCCCGTGTCCGGGCAACACCTCCGCGCGCGCACCCGGGATCGCGGCGACCAGGTGACGCGTGGCGGAGGCCGGAACGATGCGGTCCGCCTCCCCGTGCCAGAGCGCGACCGGCGCGTGGATCGCTGGTCAGTGCTTGCAGTGGCCGAGCGCGCGGCCCTTGCCCGGGTTGTTGCGGTTGCAGCTGGCGGAGTCGGAATAACCGGGTGCTCCGGTGGTCTTGATCGCCTGTGGCGCGCCCGACACCTGCGTCTTCGGCTTCGAGTCGGCGGTCACCGCGCCGCCGACCACCGCGCCCGCAGCGCCGCCGACGCCTGCGCCGATGACTGCGCCGTTCGCACCGCCGACCTCGTTGCCGATCGCCGCGCCAGCGCCACCGCCGACCGCACCGCCGATCATCGCGCCGGTGCGCGCGTTGCCGCTCGCACCGACTGCGCCGCCCGCCGCGCCGCCGACCGCGCCGCCGATGATGGCGCCGGTCGAGCCGCCCACCTGGTTGCCGATCGCCGCGCCGCCGGCGCCACCGATCGCGCCGCCAACACCGGTGCGCACGTCGTTTGCGTGCACCGAAGAGTACGCCGCGACAGCGGCAATGAGGAGTGCAGACTTGACTCGCATGGCATGGGACAACGGTCGGCGATGCCCACCGGCGTCAGCGCGTCCGGACGCGCACCGCGGTCCAAGCTTCCGCACCGCTCCTGCCGACGATCCGGTCGCCGGCGACGCGGCCGGTGAGCGCGACGCGCGCGCCACCCTCGCCGGCATAAGCGAAACGGATCTCCTCACCACGCAGCACCGCCTGCGTGAGCGGCAGCGTTTCCCCGGCGATCCGCACCGAACCGGAGATGCGCTGGAACTGCTGATCGAGGACGAGTTCGGCGGCACCGCCAACGGCCCGTGAGATCACCCAGGTCCCGGCGACCTTCGCCGGCACGACCCAGAAATAGACGTCGCTCGCGCCGACACGAACGTGCTCGTCCGGCTCCCATTCGTCCATCCGGAACATGTGCGAGGCGACGCGCGTCCCGGGCTTCAGGTCGAGGATCCTCGGCCGGAGCTTCACGTTCAGGGTGGTGAGCAGATAGAGCGTCACCACCGTCGCCTCGCGGAAGTCGTAGCCGAAGATGTCGGCCTGCACGAACTTGGCGCGGTCGGCTACGCCCGCCTTCTGCGCCGCCGCGCGGCTCAGCTCGATCATGTCGGTGTCGAACTCGACGCCGACGGCGCGCGCGCCAAAGCGCTTCGCAGCCATGATCGCGATCTTCCCGTCCCCCGACCCGAGGTCGTAGACGAGGTCGTGCGGACCCACGTTCGCCATCGACAGCATCCGGTCGACCGCGGCGTCGGGCGTCGGCACCCACATCACGTCCTTGCCGCCGGCGACCGGGGGCTGGTTGAAGGTCTCGAGCTGTGCGCGCGCCGGCGCCGCGCCGAGGGCGAGGCACGCTGCGGTGAGGGCGAGCAATCGAAACATGCGCGGGCGGCTCCGTCGAGGGCGTGAAGGTAGCGGGTCCACCGACCGGGACGCAAGCGGTTGCACCCGCCGCTCAAAAGCGGCGAAACGCACGCCCGCGACGCGATATCCGTGAGCGGGATCAAATCCGCCGCTGCGCGGCTGCGCCAGAGTTGACGCGGCGCTAGACTTCAAAGGCGCCGCGGACCGGCCGGTCCGCCGGAAGCTCACGATACCCGCCCCTGAGGAGGAGCCTCATGACCGACCCGGTCAAGTACGTCCTCGACGAATCACGCATCCCGAAGCACTGGTACAACCTGCAGGCCGACTTGCCCAAGCCGCTTCCGCCCCCGCTGCATCCGGGCACGCTGAAGCCGCTCGGCCCGGACGATCTCGCGCCGCTGTTCCCGATGGAGCTGATCGTCCAGGAGGTGACGCAGGAACGCGAGGTGCCGATCCCCGAGCCGGTGCGCGAGGTGTACCGCCAGTGGCGCCCGTCGCCGCTCTATCGCGCGCGGCGGCTGGAGAAGGCGCTGGAGACGCCGGCGCGGATCTACTACAAGTACGAAGGCGTCTCCCCCGCGGGCAGCCACAAGCCGAACACCGCGGTTGCGCAGGCCTTCTACAACAAGCAGGCCGGCATCTCGAAGCTCTCGACGGAAACCGGCGCGGGCCAGTGGGGCAGCGCGCTCGCTTTCGCCGGCGCGCTGTTCGGGATCGACGTGCAGGTCTTCATGGTGCGCGTCTCCTACGACCAGAAGCCTTACCGCCGTGCGCTCATGGAGACCTACGGCGCGCGCTGCATTGCATCGCCGTCGAACGAGACCCAATCGGGCCGCGCGATCCTCGAGCGGCGCAAGGACCACCCGGGCTCGCTCGGCATCGCGATCTCGGAAGCGGTCGAGGTCGCCGCGCAGCGCGACGACACGAAGTACGCGCTCGGCTCGGTGCTGAACCACGTGCTGCTCCACCAGACGGTCGTCGGCCAGGAAGCGATGGCGCAGCTCGAGATGGCGAACGACTACCCCGACGTGATCGTCGGCTGCACCGGCGGCGGCTCGAACTTCGCCGGCATCGCGTTCCCGTTCCTCGGCGCGCAGCTGCGCGGCGGAAAGAAGGTCCGCATCGTCGCGGTCGAGCCGGCGGCGTGCCCGAGCCTCACGCGCGGGAAGTACGCCTACGACTTCGGCGACACCGCGCACCTGACGCCGCTCGTCAAGATGCACACGCTCGGGTCGGTGTTCACGCCGCCGGGCTTCCACGCCGGCGGGTTGCGCTACCACGGCATGGCGCCTCTGGTGAGCCACATCAAAGAGCTCGGCCTGATCGAGGCGGTCGCGTATCACCAGACGAAGTGCTTCGACGCGGGCGTGCTGTTCGCGCGCAACGAAGGCATCCTGCCCGCGCCCGAGGCGAACCACGCGGTGAAGGGTGCGATCGACGAGGCGCTCAAGTGCAAGGCCGAAGGCAAGTCGCGCGCGATCCTCTTCAACCTCTGCGGCCACGGCCACTTCGACATGCAGGCGTACATGGACTACTTCGCCGGCAAGCTGGTCGACCAGAACTACGACGAGGGGGAACTGGCAATGGCGCTCGCGGGGCTGCCCTCCGTCAAGGAGGCCGCGTGAACGCACCCGATGCCCCGGCGGCGATCCCGCCGGTCCGCGTTTGGACGCGCGAGGCGATGATGAAGCGCGTCGCGCGCTTCGCCGACCTCAAGGGATTCAGCGACGGCCTGCAGGACTCCAAGGTGCCGGAGAGCCTCAAGACGACCTTCAACGTGATCGGCTTCCAGACCCCGGAACATGCCGGTCAGGGCGGGGTGAACTCGCCGGTTGGCCAGAGCGCGTCGATGAACGGCGCGATCAAGATCTCCGAAGGCTTCAACCTCGGATTCGTCAAGTGCCGGCCCGGCAAGGGCGTGCTGATGCACAACCACGACACGAACGAGACCTTCGTCGTGATGTCGGGCCGCTGGCTGGTGCAGTGGAACGAGGCGCCGCACACCGAGTCGCTCGAGGTCGGCCACCTCGACACGATCTCGTTCCCGCCCGGCTGCGCGCGCCGCTTCGAGAACATCACGCCGGGCGAGCCCGACGCCGAGCACCTGCTGCTCTTCGTCATCGGCGGCGACGCGCCGCAGAACGAGTTCACCCCGGCGTCGATGCGTCGCATCGAGGCATTCGAGCGGACGGGGCGCTGAGGGGTCAGACCCCCGTGCGCTGCCGCTGCCGCCACAAGGCGAGCAGGGGCAGCCACACGAAGGAGCCGGGCAACGCCAGCGCGATCAGGTACGGCACGAGCGGGCGGAGCCGCCGGCACTGCGGCCGCACGCGGTCCAGCGTTGCGGACCAGGCGATGGCGACGGCGTCCATGACGGGATCCCGTCAGGCGGGCTCGCACAGCGCCGTGACGAAGGCCGCGATGTCCACGGCCACCTGCTCAGGCGATTCCCAGTGGACGGCGTGGCCGCCGCCCGAATACACGCGTAGCTCGGCGGCGGCGATCCCTTCCCCGAGCACCACCTGCTGCCCCAAGTCCGCGATCACGTCGGTGTCGCCCCACAGGAGGAGCGTCGGCGCGGCGATCAGCCCAAGCGACGGCGTGAGATCGGCCTCAAGCAGCCCGGTGAAGGCGTCCCGCCAGACACGCGCCGGCAGCTTTAAGCTCTCGTCCACGACCGCCTCGAGGAACGCCGACGGGATCTCCCGCGCGACGGTGCTGCGCTGGAAGTCGAGGACGAACTCGCGGTCGATCGGATCGGCGAGCGTCGAGACCATCGTGTTCCACAGCTCCTGCACCGGGGCGTTGTCCTGCAGCGTGGCGACCGCGCCGAGCAATACGAGCCCGCGCACGCGCCCGGGCCTGTCGATCGCGAAGCGCTGCGCGACCGCGGTGCCCATCGAGTGGCCCACCACCACCGCTGACTCGAGCCCCATCGCGTCCATGAACGACGCGACGTCGCCCGCGAAGTCCTCGATCCGGTAGCCCGACGCCGGGCGCGACGAATCGCCGTGCCCGCGCTGCGTGAGCGCGAACGCGTGCAGCGAGTCGGGCAGGTGCGGCAGGAGGGGCTCGAACGAGCGCCACGAGTCGGTGATGCCGTGCAACAGCACGACGGGGAGCCCGTCGCGCCGTCCCTGCTCGACGTATTGGAGCGTCACCCGATTGGGAACCTCGATCGATTTGACCTTCATGAGAGTTCTCACTGAATGAATGCCGCGCCTAAGCAGCGATGCGCGCCGCGGACGCGCTGATCAGCGTCCGCGACCAGGCCCGGGCGTGCGTCGCGCCGGCATGATCGCCGAGAAGGGCCTGGGCCCGCGCCGTCAGCCGCCAGTTGAACGGGCTCGTGGGCTTCACCTGGGTGCGCTCGGCCGCGAACGCACGGGCGAGCTTCGCCTCGCCGCCGCGCAGCGCCGCCTCGATCAGCGTGAGCGACAGGATGTCGCGCTGCGCGTGGCTGCCGCCGAACCGCTGCGCGACGAGCCGCACCGGCCGCAGCATCTCGATCACGACGTCCCAGTCGCCGCGGCCGAAGGCCGCGAGCGCAACGCACACCGGCAACCCGACCTCGCGCGTCATGAGCGTGTTGGTGCCGGCGTCGTGATCGGCGCGGGCGCGTAGCGCGGCGAGCAGCGTGCGCGCCGCCGACTCGCGCCGGCCGGCGACGAACGCCATCATCGCGTGCGCGTCGTTGAACGCGTAATGCGCGTCGGCGGCGAGCGGCTCCCAGGCATCGGCAAGCTCGCTCCACCGGTCGCCCACGTCGACCCCGCGCAGGCCTAGCCGCCACAGCATCGCGGTCGCGTCGATCATCTCCAAGATCACCTGCGAGCGGCCCGGCCGGATGCGGGTGTCGTAGACCTCGAGCACCTTCGCGTGCTCGCCGAGGTCCAGGTAGTAGAGCGCGAGATGCCACCAGTTGTGGTATGCGAAGCCGTTGTCCGGCGACCAGTCGGAGGCGCGCGACTCGAGCCACGCGATGCCCTCGGCGAGCCGCCCCTGCATCTCCATCACGTGCGCGACGGCGTGCACCGCCCACGGATCGCGCGCGTTCAGCTCGAGCGCATGCCGGCCGGTCTGCTCGGCGCGCGCGTAGTCGCCGGTCTCCTCGAGGCCGAAGGCGTGCATCCCGAGCACGTAGTTGAACCCGGGTATCGACTCGCGCCAGTGCGGGCAGCACCCGCGCGACGCGGTCGCGCAGCATCTGGGACTGGCCGAGGAAGAAATCGCCGAGATGGGCGAGCTGGAGCGCGAGGGTGTCGCGCGGGTGGTCGAGCAGCACGTCGCTCCACAGCCGCACCGCGCGGCGCCAGTCGCCGTCGAGCCAGGCGCGGCACGCCGCGATGTGGCCGAGCTCGCGGGCGTTCGCCCGGGCGCTGTTCTGCACGGCGGCGTCGATCTCCGCCGCGGCGAGCGGCTGGAAGGCCTTCTCGGACGTGGTGAACAGGATGCCGGCCTTGGCCACGCGCGGCATCACCGCGCCCGGATCCAGCGCGATCGCCTTGTCCAGCGCCTCGATCGGGTTGCCGTAGTACCCGTGGAACAGCTCGATCGCGTCGTCGCAGGCGTCGATCGCGTCGCGCCGCGTGCTCGAGACGGGCATCGCCCGCCGGTCGGTCAGTGTCATGAGAAATCTCCTTTTGAAGTTAGCAGCCCGGGATCCCTATGGGATTGCCTGGCGGCGCGTTCGCGAATCCGCAATGCGCGACGCGCGCGAAGTACTCCCAGCGCAGGCATCCGTGCCGCTCCACGCACTCGGCGCGCGCCCGCTCGGGCACGAACCGGCGCCGGCTGCCCTCGTGCGCGAGCCCCACCTTCTCGAGCACGCGACCGGAGGCCGCGTTGGCGCGGAACCGGGGCGCCCAGATGCGCTCGAGCCCGAGCGCTTCGAAGCCATGCGCGACAACCGCTGTTGCGGCCTCGGTCGCGTAGCCGCGGCCCCAGTACGGACGCCCCAGCCAGTAGCCGAGGCGGGCGCAAGCGAGCTGCGGCTCGAACGCCAGTCCGATCGCACCGATGAGCGCGCCATCGTGCACGCGCTCGATCGCAAAGCTCGTCTCCTCGCCACGGTCGTGCGCGGCGCGGCGTCCGGAGATCCACGACTCGGCGATCCCGTCCGCGTACGGATGCGGCAGCAGCGTGCCCTCGGCCACCGCGGGGTCGCCGGCGAGGCGCTGAACCTCGGCCGCGTCGGCGGACACGAACGCGCGCAGCACGAGGCGCGCGGTGACGAGGCAGGGAAAGCGCTCCATCAAAACACCGGATCAGCGGGAATCGCGTCGGATCGCATCGCCCATCTCCTTTTCCTCAGCCGACCGCAAGGAACGTGACTCTCCCGTCAAACCTGGCCGTCGCTGTGGAACCGCTGCACCTCGAGGCGCGTCAGCCCGATGTCGCGCAGCTCGCGGTCGTTCATGTCGAGCAGCAGCGCGTGCGCTTCGCGCGCCTGGCGCGCGACCGCAATGCGTGCCCGCACTCGGGCGATGGTCCGCGCGGCGAAGTCGGCGATTGACCCATGCGCAGAGGACTCGAGCCCGTTAAGGTTGATTCGAACCGCAGTGGCATCCATGTGCTGCTCCCGTTGTTGACGGGACGCAGTCTGTAGGGCGCGCACTGGCGGATGCCTGACCGATGCGCGAGCGCGCCGCGCGGATGCGAGGCGTTGCCCGGAGACCCGCATGAACGCTGGGTTTCAGGGGATCGAATGGTCGGCCGGGGCCGGGCGGCGAGGCCGTTTCGGGGTGGGGCCGCCGATTGCCGGGTGGCGGCTGACGGATGACTGACGGCTAGGCCGCGTCGAGCGAGCGGCGCACCGCCTCGGTCTCGGGCGAAGGCTTCGTCCCGAGCACGACCGACAGCAGCTCCTTGCAGCGGCGGTAGGTCCGCAGCGCCGCGGCGCGCTCGCCGAGCTCGCGCTGGCAGACGATGAGCTGCCGGTAGAGATCCTCGGCCAGGTTGTCGAGCTCGAGCGTGCGCTCGTACAGGTCGGCCGCGTCACGGAGTCGGCCGGCCGTCTGCAACCGCCGGCCGAGCGCGAGCGCCGTGCGCACGAGCTTGGCACGCAGGCGATCGCGCATCGTCAGGAGCCAGCCGTGGTCCTCGTCGCCGGCGAGGAAGTGGCCCGGATAGGCCGCCCGCAGTCCCGCGGCCGCGGCTGCAACGCGCTCCGGCGCGGCCGCGGCATCCTGCGCGACCGCGTCGGCGTGGCGCGCTGCACGCTCGAACGCCTCCACGTCCACCCAGCAATGGCGCGGGTCGAGCGAGAGCTTGCCCTCGTTCAGCACGAGCGCCGCGTCGTGGCCGATCAGCTTGCGCAGGCGGTACAGCGTGCTGTCGAACGACACCTTGGCCGCGTCGCCGCTCGCGTCGGGCCACAGGATCGCAGCGAGGCGCGACGCATCGACCCCGTCGCCACCGAGCGCCACGAGCGCCTTGACGAGTTCGAGCGGCTTCTTCTGCGCTTTCGTGGAAAAGCGCAGCGGCGCGTTGTCGCGCAGGACGTGGAACGTGCCCAGCGCATGGATGCGGAGCGGCCAGGGCCAGGCCTCGGGCGCGGCGCCTTCGGGCGGCGGGAGCTCCCGTGCGGCAACCAGCCGTCGGACGTAGTCGGGCTCCACGCCCGCCTCAAGGGCGGCGGCGCACAGCCGGCTCATCATCGGCGGCCACCACGTGTAGTTGTTGAGGTACCCCTCGCGGCGCCCGAGCGCGAAGGCCTCCTCGAGCGGCGCGCGGTGGCCGGGATCCTCCCCGCGGAGCCGCAGATAAGCCTCCCAGAGGTTGGTATGGAACCGCAGCATCCCGCCGCGAACGTCCGGCACGAGCGCCTTCATGCGCTCGAGCACGCCCAGCGCCGCCGCGCGGTTCCCGGCGAGGTCGAGCGCGAGGGCGAGGCCGGTGTGGCACGTAAGCGTCGAGTTGATCGAGCCCGTCTCGAGCGAGATCTGTGCGGCCGCACGGCCCTCGCGCACCGCTTCGACCGGATCGCCGGCCAGGGACGCGTGCCAGGACTTGAGATAGTGGAGCAACGCGAGGTCGAGCTTGCGGCTCGCGTCGATGCGCGTCGCGATGTCCGCGATCAGCCGCGCGGCCTCGGGCAGGCGGCCGCGCGCGAGCAGGCCCCAGGTGCGGAAGAGGTCGATCACCTGCTCGAAGAAGCCGAGGCCGTGCGCCTGCGTGATCGCGCGCGCGGCGTCGAGCATCGCGTCGTAGTCGTCCATGCGGGCGCGATGCATGGCGAGGTGCGCCAGCCACACCCGGCACCACGCGCGCGTTACCGGCCGCACGTCGGGGTGCTCGACGATCGGCAGGATCCGCTCGGCGACGCGCTCCGAGCGCGCGAGCTCGCCCACCTTGTTGAAGCCGTCGATCAGGCGCGCGGCGACCGCGACGCGCGCATTGCGGTCCGCGACGGCGTCGAGCACGCCATCGAGCCGGTCGAGATAGGCGGCGAGCTGCGGATGCCCGGGCTGCCGGTAGACGAGCCCGATCGCGAGGCTCGATACCGCGCGGGCCTCCGCCTCCGGGCTGTCGAAGCTGCGCGCGCGCTCGAGGAGCCGCTCCATCACGTCGAGCCAGCGGTCGACCGGGCGCCAGTCGGCCCGCGACAGGTAGTGCGAGACGATCTCCGCTTCGACGGCCCGGATCTGTCCGCCCGAGTCCCCGCGCGCCGCGAACCGCTCGTAGGCGCGCTCGAGGCTGGCGCGCGCGGCCACCGGGTCGACGTTCATGCGCGCGACGCCCTCCCAGTACGCGACCGACGGGTCCTCGGCGCGCAACCGCGCGGGCAGCGCGTCGATGCGCGCGACCACCGTCTCGAAGCGGCCTTGCGCGAGCATCGGCGGCGTCTCCGCGAGCAGCACCCGGACCGCGTTCGGCCAGTCCTCCGCGTCGCAGTACAGCTCGAACACCTTGTCGGTGAGTCCGCGTGCCTCGCCGAGGGCGGCGACCCGGCCGCGCGCCTCGGCGAGCTCGCCGGGCGGCACGAGCTTGCTTGCGCGCTCGAGCAGAAACTCGCGGAACAGCGCATGGAACTCGTACACCGGTTCGGGGCCGTCGCGCCGCGCGACGAACAGATGCCGGCGGTAGCCGTATTCGAGAAGCTTGGGCGCCCGGCTCTCGCGAGTGAGTTCGACGGCGACCGAGGCGCGGATGCGCGGCGGCAGCGCCATCAGCATGAGCAGGCGCTGATCCTCCGGCGCGATACGGTCGAAGATCTCGCCGGCGAAATACGCGAATACCGCCTCGGGCGTGATCCGATCGCCGTTGTCGGCGCGCGCCGCACCGCGCTGGATCTGCTCGCGCATCAGGATGAGCCCGGCCCCCCAGCCGTCGGCGCGGGTCCAGGCGCGATCGACGATCGCCGGGTCGCCCGCGCCGTCCAGCAGCGCCGCGGCCTCCTCGCGCGTGAAGCGCAGGTCCTCCGGGCCGATGCGGGCGACGGTCTGGTTGGCAACGAGACGCGCGAACCCGGCGGGCGGCTCGAGGCGGCTCACCAGGATCACGTTCAAGCCGACTGGGATCTCCTCCATCACGGCCGCGCGCGCCTCGGTCCGACCCTCGGCTTCGTGGAGGTTGTCGAACACGACGACGGCGCCGGCGGGCAGGCGCGCGAAGAACTCGCGGAACCAGCGCCGCCCGAAGCCGGTGAGATCGCGCCGGTACTCGTCGGTGAAGAGCGGCAGCGGCGCGGCCTTCGGTCCGCCGAACGGCGCTGCCGCGAGACCGAGAAAATAGAAGAACGTCGCGGGATCCCGGTCGCTCGCATCGACGTTGTACCAGACGGCGGTGAGCCGACGCGCATCGAGGTAGCTCGCGAGCAACGCGCTCTTGCCGGCGCCCGGCGCACCGGTGATCCAGAGCGCGGGGTGCTCGCGCCGCTCGTCGAGCAGCCGGAACAGGCGCTCGCGCGGGCGGACGCGATAGAGCCGCGGGCGCGTCAGCTTCGCGAGCGGCGCCGGTATCGGCGCCGAGCTCGCGCGCGCGGGTGTCTTCGCCTTCTTCCGCGTGGCCATGAGAGAACGTCGAGAATTGGCCGAAGTTTAGCGGGTGTATAGTCGGGCGCGCATGAGGCGCACGATCCGCATCGGCTCCGGCGCCGGCTTCCAGGGCGATCGTCTGGAGCCCGCCGTGATCCTGGCCACGCAGGGCGAGCTCGACTACCTCGTGCTCGAGTGCCTCGCCGAGCGCACCATCGCGCTCGCGCAGCTGCGCAGGCTCGCCGATCCGGCCGCCGGTTACGATCCGCTGCTCGACCGGCGCATGCGCTCGCTCCTCGCGCCGGCGAAGCGCAACGGCGTCCGCATCGTCACCAACATGGGCGCCGCCAATCCGCTCGCGGCCGGGCGCAAGGTGATCGCGCTCGCGCGCGAGCTCGACGTCGCGGTGAAGGTGGCGGTCGTCACCGGCGACGACGTGCTCGGACTGCTCACGCCCGACCTGAAGACGATCGAGTCGCGCGGGGCGCCGCTCGCCGAGTACGGGAAGCTCGTCAGCGCAAACGCGTACCTTGGCGCCGAGCAGATCGTGCCCGCGCTCGCCACCGGCGCCGATGTGATCATCACCGGCCGCGTCGCCGACCCGTCGCTGGTGCTCGCGCCGCTCGTCCATGAGTTCGGCTGGGCGCTCGACGACTGGCCGCGCCTGGGCCGCGGCACGGTGATCGGCCATCTGCTCGAATGCGCGGGCCAGGTCACCGGCGGCTACTTCGCCGACCCCGGCGTGAAAGACGTCCCCAACCTCGCGCATCTGGGATTCCCGTTCTGCGACGTGGACGCCGAGGGCGACGGCGTGCTGGGGAAGGTCGCGGGCACCGGCGGACTGATCACGCTGCGCACGGTGAAGGAGCAGCTGCTCTACGAGGTGACCGATCCGACCGGCTACGTGACGCCGGACGTGGTCGCCGACTTCTCCGGCGTGCACGCGCGCGAGGTCGGGCCCGATCGCGTCGCGGTTACCGGCGCGACCGGGCGCGCGCGCACCGGCACGTTCAAGACGAGCGTCGGCTACTTCGCAGGCTACGTCGGCGAGGGCGAGATCTCGTACGCGGGCGTGCGGGCGCGCGAGCGCGCGCGGCTCGCCGGCGCGGTCTTGCGCGAGCGGCTGCAGGAGGATCTGCCCGACGTGCGCGTCGAGTACGTCGGCATCGACAGCACCCACCACGCCGACTTCGGTCACCCGCATGCGCCCTACGAGGTGCGCGTGCGCGCGGCCGCGCGCGCGGCCACGCGCGAGCTTGCGGAGCGCGTCGGCGACGAGGTCGAGGCGCTCGGAACGAACGGCCCGGCGGGCGGCGGCGGCTTCCGCAAATTCCTCCAGGAGCGCGTCGGCATCGTCTCGACGCTGCTCGACCGCGGCCGCGTGAAGAGCGGCGTCACCGTCCTCGAGCGCGACCGTGAAACGCAAGCTGCATGAGCTCGCGCACGCCCGGGCGGGCGACAAGGGCGACACGCTGACGCTGTCGCTCTTCGCGCTGCGCGACACGGACTACCCGCTGCTCGTCGCGCAAGTCACCGCGGCTGCAGTGCAGCGCCATCTCGCGCACATCGTGCGCGGGGAGGTGCGGCGCTACGAGTTGCCGAATCTCCACGCGCTGCAGTTCGTCTGCGGGCGCGCGCTCGACACCGGCGTCACCACCTCGCTCGCGCTCGATCCGCACGGCAAGAGCCTCTCCTACGCGCTGCTCGAACTCGCGATCGAATCACCCGCCTAGCCGGCGCGATTCCGGTGTTCGCCGGGACGACGGTCCACCCACGACTGACGTCGCCCCGAGCTCTCGCGACACCGTTAGCAAGCCCTCACATTCAGACGCCTGCCTGACCTAGAGATCCACCCAGGTGCAGCCCCGTTACAGCCGTGTCAAATCCACGGCGCCTAGGGCACCGCGAAGCGGGAATTGCTCCCAAAAAGCCTGGCCTCGTCGCCCACGGGGAAGTTGCCCTCGACGGAACGCGGGGACCTGACCGGCCGAAACCCGGCGACGGTGTGTTAGTCCACACTTACATTCCGGTCTAGCCCTGGATAGAGGCGTCAGGAGTGACGACCCGCCAGCAAGATTGTTACAGAATTGTCAATTCCTTCCCGGAGGACGGGCACAAGTTCCTAATCAGCGGCAGCAGATCCCCGGCGGCAGGCCCCCCTTTCCGGGGCTGCAGACTTCAAGATGCGCCCAACTGTGGCAAATTTGCAGCCAGAATAGTGATTTCTCTATTCCCGTCAGACACTTCTGATGGAAAGTTCAAATCCTGCGCAGGCGTGCATCTTGCAATCCCGTCGTAATCCGAACAACAACCAGGAGGACCCGCGCCCAGCAGCGCGGTCGGCCGATGGGAGCCAGCATCAGGCGAGCCCCTTTTTCTGCCGCCGACACGGCGAAAGCCGAGCCGGCGCGGTTACACACGTCCGGCGCACACGCGGGCGCTGCTGCGCCTGACGCGGCACCGTCGAAGGCGGCCCCCGCGCCGCTAACTATTCCCGCCGGCCCTGCGGTGAAGCATTCGAAGCCGAAGGGCCGGCGCACGTTGCCGATCCGGTCCTCGCCTGTTTCCACCGAGCGCTCACTGCGTTCCTCGCTCGAGACCTTGCACGCGCAGGTCGGTCCCGGCAGGAAAACCCCTGCCCGTGCCCAGCCCGCCCCCTTCGTGCGCAAGCCCGTGCTCCAGGAGCTGGAGGCGCGCCTGCTGCTCTCGGCCGATCTCAACCCCGCTGCCCTGGACACGCTGCTGGCCACCCCCTCGATGCAGGGGGCGGAATTCCGCGCACTCGCGGAGCCGGCCGTGCCGACCGTGGTCACCAGTGCCCAGGTGGCGCCCATCCAGCGCACCAACGAACTGGTGTTCGTCGATACCGCCACGCCCGAGTACCAGGCACTCGTGGACGCGATGCGCGAGGCCGCGGTCGGCCAGGGTCGAAACCTCGAGTTCGTGCTGATCGACGCCGAGCGCGACGGTATCCGCAAGATCACCGACACGCTCGCCCAGAAGTCCGATCTCGACGCGATCCACATCATCAGCCACGCCTCGGACGGGGCGGTGCAGCTGGGCTCCACCAAGCTCGACTTCGACACGCTGCTCAAGCGCACGGCGAGCGTGAAGAAGTGGGGTGAAGCGCTCGCCGACGACGGCGACATCCTGCTCTACGGGTGCGACCTCGCCGGCAGTCAGGAGGGCAGATCGTTGATCGAGGCGCTCTCGCGCCTAACCGGCGCCGATGTGGCTGCGAGCGAGGATCGGACCGGCGCGGCGGCCAAGGGAGGGGACTGGGAGCTCGAGTTCCGGACCGGCTCGATCGAGGCGCAGATTGTCGTTTCTGCCGACGAGCAGCGCGCTTGGAACCACATCCTCGCCGAGCCAACCTACGTCGGATACGGAACGTTGGCCTCAGGCACCGGGACGATTACGCCCGCATTGCCGGCGGGAATCCAGGCTGGCGACGTGCTCCTCGCCGTTTTCGAGAGCCAAGGTGGTCAGGCAGTATCGTTCACGAACCAGAACGGCGGGGCGTGGAACCTGCTCGCGAACCCGAACATCAACACCAATGACAATTCGACGCGTCTCACGGTTTTCTGGAGCGTCTACAACGGCACGCAGGGCAACCCGACAACGAATGACCCGGGCAACCACATCTCCGGCTTCATCGCCGCATTCCGGGGCGTCAACACGAGTACTCCAATCAACATCACGAGCCAATCGACCGGCAACAGTGCGGCTGTATCCCTTGCCACCGCCACGACGACGGTCGCGGACACCCTTGTCGTCATGGTCGGGAGCAGCGACGACGACGCCGACATGTTCGGCCCCTGGGCGAACGCGGGCCTTTCGAGCGTGACCGATCGCTACCAGGCCAGTCATGCTCTGGGCAGCCAAGGGACCATCTCGATGGCGACGGGCATAAGGGCGACCGCCGGGAGCTACGCGGCTTCGACCTCGACCCTCTCCGGTTCGTCGCGCTGGGCAGGCATGACGATTGCGCTCGCCCCCGGGCGGGCTCCGGTGCTGGACGCAGGGACGAGTCCGGTGCTCAACGCGATCAACGAAGATGCGGGCCCGCCTTCGGGCGCGGTGGGCACGCTCGTCTCGAGCCTGGTCGACTTTCCGGGCGGGGGCGGCCTCAACAACGTGACCGACGCGGACTCCCCCGCGCTGCTCGGCATCGCGATCACCGCCGCCGACACCACCAACGGCAGCTGGTTCTACTCGATCAACAACGGCACCAACTGGACCGCCTTCACCCCCAGCGTGGCCAACTCGCAGCTGCTCGCCGCCGACGCGAACACCCGCATCTACTTCCAGCCGAACGCCGATTTCAACGGCACGCTCGGCAGCGCCATCACCTTCCGCGCCTGGGATCGGACCAGCGGGACCAACGGTGGCACCGCCAACACGACCACCAACGGCGGCACCACCGCCTTCTCTAGTGTCACCGATACGGCCAGCCTCACGGTAACCCCGGTCAACGACGCGCCCACCGCCACCAACTTGTCGGCCGCCGAGACCTACACCGAGGACACCGCGCTCAACCTCACCAACATCGTGGTGAGCGACGTCGACAGCGCCAACGTCACGGTCACCCTCACGCTCTCCGATGTGGCCGCCGGCGCCTTGAACACCGCCACCTCGGGGGCGGTCACCTCCACCTTCGTGGGCGGGGTGTGGACTGCCGCGGGCGCCCTGGCCGATGTGAACACGCTGCTCGCCGGACTCACCTTCACCCCGGCGCTCAACTACAACGCCAACTTCACCATCGCCACCAGCGTGAGCGATGGCGTGGCCGCCCCGCTCAGCGGCACCAAGACCATGACCGGCACCCCGGTCAACGACGCGCCCACCGCCACCAACTTGTCGGCCGCCGAGACCTACACCGAGGACACCGCGCTCAACCTCACCAACATCGTGGTGAGCGACGTCGACAGCGCCAACGTCACGGTCACCCTCACGCTCTCCGATGTGGCCGCCGGCGCCTTGAACACCGCCACCTCGGGGGCGGTCACCTCCACCTTCGTGGGCGGGGTGTGGACTGCCGCGGGCGCCCTGGCCGATGTGAACACGCTGCTCGCCGGACTCACCTTCACCCCGGCGCTCAACTACAACGCCAACTTCACCATCGCCACCAGCGTGAGCGATGGCGTGGCCGCCCCGCTCAGCGGCACCAAGACCATGACCGGCACCCCGGTCAACGACGCGCCCACCGCCGTTGATGACGCCTACACCGTCGCCGAGGACAACACGCTCACGGTCAGCTGGTGGGACACCGACTGGACACGTCGTCAGCAAATCACGTTCAACAATACGAACGTCGGCGGCTTCGATCCGGCCGAGACGCTCACAAACTTTCCGGTCCTGGTTGTCCTGAATTCCTCGAGCATTGATTATGCGTTCACTCAGGGCGATGGTGGCGACCTCCGCTTCTTCGACGCCGACGGCACGTCGCTCGCGTGCGAGATCGAGCGCTGGGACGAGACGGGGAACTCCTACGTATGGGTGAACGTCCCGCAGATCGACATCGGGGCCTCGGACTCGATCCTCATGTACTACGGCAACGCCGCTACCGCCGACGGCGAAGACCCGAGCATCGTCTGGGCGGGGACCGGATACCGGTCCGTCTATCACCTCAACGACGCCGGAGGTGTGATCGAGGATGCGACCTCGACCAACTACGACGGCACGCCCATCAACGGCGCGTCGGGCGCCCAGCCGGGCCAGATCGGGCTCGCATACGGATTCGACGGGGTCAACGACTACATCAATCTGGGCGCGAACCGATCTTTCATCGACGGGGCCACCGCGGCGACCTTCTCGGCCTGGGTCAATGCTGACGACCTTTCCAACCCGAACCTCATCCTAAGCGCGAGCATCACCAGCGGCGCACCCTCGGGAACCTCGCGCATGGCGATCGAGCTGGACCCCGGGGGGGAAATAAAGTTCATCGTGCGCTCGGGTGATGGGGTCGATACGACCGTCTTTACGACCACGCCGGTGACGGCGGGCGCCTGGCACTACGTGACAGGCGTCGTCAATCTCGCCACGGACGAGGTCACTGTCTACGTGGATGGGACCGTCCGTGCCCTCACGGGTGCAATCAACCTTCCGGCGCCTGTGTTCCCCAACACCCCTTCGGCCAGCTCCACGATCGGTTCAAGCGACGACGGCGCTGCGCCGTACTTCGACGGTAGGATCGACGAGGCACGGGTAGCGACCGTCGCGCGCACGGCCGGTTGGATCCAGGCCGAGTACCGCGCGATGCTAAACCAGGCCGGGACGCAGTTCGTTTCGTTCGGGTCCGCGCAAATCGCGCCCGCCCTCGGCGGAGTCTTGAGTAACGACACCGACGCCGAGAACGATCCCCTCGGCGTGACGCTTGTGTCTGGCGTTTCCAGCGGCATCCTTACGCTCAATCCGGACGGCACATTCGTCTACACCCCGAACGCGGACTTCTTCGGCACCGACACCTTCACCTACAGGGCGAACGACGGTGCGATCGACTCGAATATCGCAACGGTGACGATCACCGTCACCCCGGTCAACGACGCGCCCACCGCCACCAACTTGTCGGCCGCCGAGACCTACACCGAGGACACCGCGCTCAACCTCACCAACATCGTGGTGAGCGACGTCGACAGCGCCAACGTCACGGTCACCCTCACGCTCTCCGATGTGGCCGCCGGCGCCTTGAACACCGCCACCTCGGGGGCGGTCACCTCCACCTTCGTGGGCGGGGTGTGGACTGCCGCGGGCGCCCTGGCCGATGTGAACACGCTGCTCGCCGGACTCACCTTCACCCCGGCGCTCAACTACAACGCCAACTTCACCATCGCCACCAGCGTGAGCGATGGCGTGGCCGCCCCGCTCAGCGGCACCAAGACCAT
The DNA here is from genome assembly GCA_963747775.1 of uncultured beta proteobacterium. Lineage (GTDB taxonomy): Bacteria > Pseudomonadota > Gammaproteobacteria > Burkholderiales > SG8-39 > JAGVSZ01. The sequence continues at coordinate 389,621 of CAVVGT010000001.1, read as the reverse complement.
GACCGGCACCCCGGTCAACGACGCGCCCACCGCCGCCGACGACGCCTACGCCACGGCCGAGGACGGCGCAATCGCAGACGGCTGGCTCCTTCCCACGTGGACACAGCGGGCGCAATTGACGTTCAACAACAGCTTCTCGTTCACCGACGGCGTGGGCAGCGCGGTCACCGCGCAAACGCTCGTCGACTTCCCGGTTCTCGTGGCGCTGAACAGCGGCAACGTTGACTACGCGCAGATTCAAAACGCCGGGCAGGACCTGCGGTTCTTCGATCCGGACGGCACCGCCCTCGCATACGAGATCGAACGCTGGGACGAGACAGGCGACTCGTTCGTCTGGGTCAGGGTCCCGCAGATCGACGCCACCGCAGCCGACCACATCTGGATGTACTACGGCAACGCCGCGGCCGCGGCGGGCCAGAACCCGGCGGCCGTGTGGTCGAGCGGCTACACCGGCGTGTATCACCTCAACGAGGCCGGCGGCGGAGCAATCAACGACTCGTCGGCGAGCAACAACGACGGCGCCAGCATCGGCACGACCGGCGTCACGGGCGTGATCGGCGGCGGCCAGGACTTCGAGCTGACCCAGGGCGACTGGATCAATCTCGGTACCAATCGCAACTTCGTGAATGGCGCGGGCGCCGCCACCGTGTCCGCATGGATCAACACCGAGTCGCTCGCCGAGGTGGCGCAGATCTTCGGCGCGTCTGTCGGTAGCCCGGGGGCGGGTACTTCGAGCCGCGCCTCAATTAACCTGCACACCGGCACGAGCGCCATCGAGGGTTTCGGACGCACCGGCGACCTGGATGGCTCCAGCAGCGTCTTCACCGCGAATAACCAAGTCGCCCTCGACACATGGCAGTACGTGACCGCAGTAATTGACTACGCGACGCCGAACGGCCGCATCGACCTTTACGTGGACGGCATCCGGATCGCGACCGGGACGCCAGCGTTCACGGCGAACAACGTCGCCGCTACGAACTCGCAGTTCGCCTCGCTCGGGCGCGAGGATGACGGCTCGGCGACAAACCGCTTCGACGGCATGATGGACGAGGTGCGCCTCGCGACGACGAACCGCACTGCGGCGTGGAACTACGCCGAGTATCTCTCGATGCGCACCCAGTTCGTCACGTTCGGAGTCCCGTCGACGAGCGTGCTCGCCAGCGACACCGACGAGGACAGCGCGCGCCTCACCGCAAGCCTGGTCGCCGGCCCCTCCAACGGCACGCTCACCCTGCGCACGGACGGCACCTTCACTTACACGCCCAACGCCGATTTCAACGGCACCGACACCTTCACGTACCGTGCAAGCGACGGGGCGAACCTGTCCAACGTCGCGACGGTCACGATCACAGTGAACCCGGTCGGCGACATCGCGAACGACGCCGTCTCCACGAACGAGGACACCGCGGTGGTGCTCGGCGTCCTGGCCAACGACAGCTTCGAGAGCCCTGGGCGCGCCGTCACCTCGGTATCCGGCGCCGCCAACGGAACGGTCGCGATTCTGGACGGCGCGATCGGCACGGTGGAGTACACGCCCAATGCCAACTTCAACGGCTCGGACTCCTTCACGTACACGGTCACGAGCGGCGGGGTGACCGAAACCGCGACGGTGAGCGTCACCATCGATGCGGTGCCCGACCTGGTCGATGACGCCTACACGGTGGACGAGGACAGCGGCCTGACCAACCTCGCGGTCCTCGGCAACGACGACACCGGCAGCGGCCTGGGCACCATCACCAGCGTGAGCGCGGGCAGCCTGGGCGGCACCATCGCCATCGCCGCCGGCAACACCAGCATCAATTACACCCCGGCGCCCGGGGTGAGCGGCACCGAGACCTTCACCTACACCTTCACCGACAGCAACGGCGACACCGACACGGCCACGGTGAGCGTCACCATCGATGCGGTGCCCGACCTGGTCGATGACGCCTACACGGTGGACGAGGACAGCGGCCTGACCAACCTCGCGGTCCTCGGCAACGACGACACCGGCAGCGGCCTGGGCACCATCACCAGCGTGAGCGCGGGCAGCCTGGGCGGCACCATCGCCATCGCCGCCGGCAACACCAGCATCAATTACACCCCGGCGCCCGGGGTGAGCGGCACCGAGACCTTCACCTACACCTTCACCGACAGCAACGGCGACACCGACACGGCCACGGTGAGCGTCACCATCGATGCGGTGCCCGACCTGGTCGATGACGCCTACACGGTGGACGAGGACAGCGGCCTGACCAACCTCGCGGTCCTCGGCAACGACGACACCGGCAGCGGCCTGGGCACCATCACCAGCGTGAGCGCGGGCAGCCTGGGCGGCACCATCGCCATCGCCGCCGGCAACACCAGCATCAATTACACCCCGGCGCCCGGGGTGAGCGGCACCGAGACCTTCACCTACACCTTCACCGACAGCAACGGCGACACCGACACGGCCACGGTGAGCGTCACCATCGATGCGGTGCCCGACCTGGTCGATGACGCCTACACGGTGGACGAGGACAGCGGCCTGACCAACCTCGCGGTCCTCGGCAACGACGACACCGGCAGCGGCCTGGGCACCATCACCAGCGTGAGCGCGGGCAGCCTGGGCGGCACCATCGCCATCGCCGCCGGCAACACCAGCATCAATTACACCCCGGCGCCCGGGGTGAGCGGCACCGAGACCTTCACCTACACCTTCACCGACAGCAACGGCGACACCGACACGGCCACGGTGAGCGTCACCATCGATGCGGTGCCCGACCTGGTCGATGACGCCTACACGGTGGACGAGGACAGCGGCCTGACCAACCTCGCGGTCCTCGGCAACGACGACACCGGCAGCGGCCTGGGCACCATCACCAGCGTGAGCGCGGGCAGCCTGGGCGGCACCATCGCCATCGCCGCCGGCAACACCAGCATCAATTACACCCCGGCGCCCGGGGTGAGCGGCACCGAGACCTTCACCTACACCTTCACCGACAGCAACGGCGACACCGACACGGCCACGGTGAGCGTCACCATCGATGCGGTGCCCGACCTGGTCGATGACGCCTACACGGTGGACGAGGACAGCGGCCTGACCAACCTCGCGGTCCTCGGCAACGACGACACCGGCAGCGGCCTGGGCACCATCACCAGCGTGAGCGCGGGCAGCCTGGGCGGCACCATCGCCATCGCCGCCGGCAACACCAGCATCAATTACACCCCGGCGCCCGGGGTGAGCGGCACCGAGACCTTCACCTACACCTTCACCGACAGCAACGGCGACACCGACACGGCCACGGTGAGCGTCACCATCGATGCGGTGCCCGACCTGGTCGATGACGCCTACACGGTGGACGAGGACAGCGGCCTGACCAACCTCGCGGTCCTCGGCAACGACGACACCGGCAGCGGCCTGGGCACCATCACCAGCGTGAGCGCGGGCAGCCTGGGCGGCACCATCGCCATCGCCGCCGGCAACACCAGCATCAATTACACCCCGGCGCCCGGGGTGAGCGGCACCGAGACCTTCACCTACACCTTCACCGACAGCAACGGCGACACCGACACGGCCACGGTGAGCGTCACCATCGATGCGGTGCCCGACCTGGTCGATGACGCCTACACGGTGGACGAGGACAGCGGCCTGACCAACCTCGCGGTCCTCGGCAACGACGACACCGGCAGCGGCCTGGGCACCATCACCAGCGTGAGCGCGGGCAGCCTGGGCGGCACCATCGCCATCGCCGCCGGCAACACCAGCATCAATTACACCCCGGCGCCCGGGGTGAGCGGCACCGAGACCTTCACCTACACCTTCACCGACAGCAACGGCGACACCGACACGGCCACGGTGAGCGTCACCATCGATGCGGTGCCCGACCTGGTCGATGACGCCTACACGGTGGACGAGGACAGCGGCCTGACCAACCTCGCGGTCCTCGGCAACGACGACACCGGCAGCGGCCTGGGCACCATCACCAGCGTGAGCGCGGGCAGCCTGGGCGGCACCATCGCCATCGCCGCCGGCAACACCAGCATCAATTACACCCCGGCGCCCGGGGTGAGCGGCACCGAGACCTTCACCTACACCTTCACCGACAGCAACGGCGACACCGACACGGCCACGGTGAGCGTCACCATCGATGCGGTGCCCGACCTGGTCGATGACGCCTACACGGTGGACGAGGACAGCGGCCTGACCAACCTCGCGGTCCTCGGCAACGACGACACCGGCAGCGGCCTGGGCACCATCACCAGCGTGAGCGCGGGCAGCCTGGGCGGCACCATCGCCATCGCCGCCGGCAACACCAGCATCAATTACACCCCGGCGCCCGGGGTGAGCGGCACCGAGACCTTCACCTACACCTTCACCGACAGCAACGGCGACACCGACACGGCCACGGTGAGCGTCACCATCGATGCGGTGCCCGACCTGGTCGATGACGCCTACACGGTGGACGAGGACAGCGGCCTGACCAACCTCGCGGTCCTCGGCAACGACGACACCGGCAGCGGCCTGGGCACCATCACCAGCGTGAGCGCGGGCAGCCTGGGCGGCACCATCGCCATCGCCGCCGGCAACACCAGCATCAATTACACCCCGGCGCCCGGGGTGAGCGGCACCGAGACCTTCACCTACACCTTCACCGACAGCAACGGCGACACCGACACGGCCACGGTGAGCGTCACCATCGATGCGGTGCCCGACCTGGTCGATGACGCCTACACGGTGGACGAGGACAGCGGCCTGACCAACCTCGCGGTCCTCGGCAACGACGACACCGGCAGCGGCCTGGGCACCATCACCAGCGTGAGCGCGGGCAGCCTGGGCGGCACCATCGCCATCGCCGCCGGCAACACCAGCATCAATTACACCCCGGCGCCCGGGGTGAGCGGCACCGAGACCTTCACCTACACCTTCACCGACAGCAACGGCGACACCGACACGGCCACGGTGAGCGTCACCATCGATGCGGTGCCCGACCTGGTCGATGACGCCTACACGGTGGACGAGGACAGCGGCCTGACCAACCTCGCGGTCCTCGGCAACGACGACACCGGCAGCGGCCTGGGCACCATCACCAGCGTGAGCGCGGGCAGCCTGGGCGGCACCATCGCCATCGCCGCCGGCAACACCAGCATCAATTACACCCCGGCGCCCGGGGTGAGCGGCACCGAGACCTTCACCTACACCTTCACCGACAGCAACGGCGACACCGACACGGCCACGGTGAGCGTCACCATCGATGCGGTGCCCGACCTGGTCGATGACGCCTACACGGTGGACGAGGACAGCGGCCTGACCAACCTCGCGGTCCTCGGCAACGACGACACCGGCAGCGGCCTGGGCACCATCACCAGCGTGAGCGCGGGCAGCCTGGGCGGCACCATCGCCATCGCCGCCGGCAACACCAGCATCAATTACACCCCGGCGCCCGGGGTGAGCGGCACCGAGACCTTCACCTACACCTTCACCGACAGCAACGGCGACACCGACACGGCCACGGTGAGCGTCACCATCGATGCGGTGCCCGACCTGGTCGATGACGCCTACACGGTGGACGAGGACAGCGGCCTGACCAACCTCGCGGTCCTCGGCAACGACGACACCGGCAGCGGCCTGGGCACCATCACCAGCGTGAGCGCGGGCAGCCTGGGCGGCACCATCGCCATCGCCGCCGGCAACACCAGCATCAATTACACCCCGGCGCCCGGGGTGAGCGGCACCGAGACCTTCACCTACACCTTCACCGACAGCAACGGCGACACCGACACGGCCACGGTGAGCGTCACCATCGATGCGGTGCCCGACCTGGTCGATGACGCCTACACGGTGGACGAGGACAGCGGCCTGACCAACCTCGCGGTCCTCGGCAACGACGACACCGGCAGCGGCCTGGGCACCATCACCAGCGTGAGCGCGGGCAGCCTGGGCGGCACCATCGCCATCGCCGCCGGCAACACCAGCATCAATTACACCCCGGCGCCCGGGGTGAGCGGCACCGAGACCTTCACCTACACCTTCACCGACAGCAACGGCGACACCGACACGGCCACGGTGAGCGTCACCATCGATGCGGTGCCCGACCTGGTCGATGACGCCTACACGGTGGACGAGGACAGCGGCCTGACCAACCTCGCGGTCCTCGGCAACGACGACACCGGCAGCGGCCTGGGCACCATCACCAGCGTGAGCGCGGGCAGCCTGGGCGGCACCATCGCCATCGCCGCCGGCAACACCAGCATCAATTACACCCCGGCGCCCGGGGTGAGCGGCACCGAGACCTTCACCTACACCTTCACCGACAGCAACGGCGACACCGACACGGCCACGGTGAGCGTCACCATCGATGCGGTGCCCGACCTGGTCGATGACGCCTACACGGTGGACGAGGACAGCGGCCTGACCAACCTCGCGGTCCTCGGCAACGACGACACCGGCAGCGGCCTGGGCACCATCACCAGCGTGAGCGCGGGCAGCCTGGGCGGCACCATCGCCATCGCCGCCGGCAACACCAGCATCAATTACACCCCGGCGCCCGGGGTGAGCGGCACCGAGACCTTCACCTACACCTTCACCGACAGCAACGGCGACACCGACACGGCCACGGTGAGCGTCACCATCGATGCGGTGCCCGACCTGGTCGATGACGCCTACACGGTGGACGAGGACAGCGGCCTGACCAACCTCGCGGTCCTCGGCAACGACGACACCGGCAGCGGCCTGGGCACCATCACCAGCGTGAGCGCGGGCAGCCTGGGCGGCACCATCGCCATCGCCGCCGGCAACACCAGCATCAATTACACCCCGGCGCCCGGGGTGAGCGGCACCGAGACCTTCACCTACACCTTCACCGACAGCAACGGCGACACCGACACGGCCACGGTGAGCGTCACCATCGATGCGGTGCCCGACCTGGTCGATGACGCCTACACGGTGGACGAGGACAGCGGCCTGACCAACCTCGCGGTCCTCGGCAACGACGACACCGGCAGCGGCCTGGGCACCATCACCAGCGTGAGCGCGGGCAGCCTGGGCGGCACCATCGCCATCGCCGCCGGCAACACCAGCATCAATTACACCCCGGCGCCCGGGGTGAGCGGCACCGAGACCTTCACCTACACCTTCACCGACAGCAACGGCGACACCGACACGGCCACGGTCACGGTGACCGTCACCGCGGTGAACGACACCCCCTCGCTCCAGAACAACGCCTGGACGATCGTCAACGGCGGCACACTCTCGGTCACGCCCACTAACGTGAGCGCGACGGATCCGGATACCCCTGTCGGCACGCTCGTGTTCAGCGTCGTTAGCGTCACGAACGGCTACTTCGAGCTCGCGGCGAGCCCGGGCGTTCCGGTGACAACCTTTACGCAGCAGCAGATCGCCAATGGCGATGTGCGGTTTGTGCACAACGGTTCGGGGGCGCCGCCGGCCTTTACTCTCTACGTGTCCGACGGCACCTCGAACGTGGGACCCGCTGCGGCCAACATCACCTTCATCGGCGCCGGGATCGGCACTCCCGCATCGACCCCGGGCGGCGGTGGCGGCAGCGGCACGGTCGTGACTCCGCCGACGACGCCGCCGGTGAGTTCCACCACGCCGACGGGATTGCCGACCGCGTCGCTGGCGACCTTCTTCCGCCCGGGCGGGAGCCGGGATGGTGGAGAAGGCGACGACGTAAACTTCATCGAGGTCCGACCCGTGCCGGCCGCCCTAGTCGTGACCGATCGCGTAGCCACCCTGGACAGCCTCCCCCAGGTGCGGGTCCAGTCAACTGTGATCGAAACTACACCAATGCGCACGGAGATCCAGATCGAGCCGATGCGGGCCGAAATGCAGGTCATTCCGACCCGGCACGAGCTTGACCTGAGCGAAGAAGAGCGTCAGCGTATCGAGGTAGTGCTAAATTCCGTCCGGATCACCGGTCTGGCCCTGTCCGTGGGGGCGGTCTGGTGGGCGGCGCGGGCGGCGGGCCTGGTGGCGAGCCTGCTGGCGTCGACCCCCGCGTGGCGGCACGTGGATCCGCTCCCGGTGCTGGGGCGGGACGAGGACGAAGAAGAGGTATGGGACGAGTCCGCCGAAGACAAGGACCAAAAGGACGAGGAACACCGTGCGGCCTGGGTGCTGGAAGGGGGGGAGTCCCGCCGTTGATCCCCGGGAGCGCTGACGCGCGATGATGAAGCTCTTCGGCCCGATTTCCCGCATCGCGATCGGCCTCGTGTCGATCACGATCGGCCTGCTGCTCATCGTGTCCTTCTTCGGCGTGCTGCGCGACGACGTCGAGATGGCGCGCCAGGCGCGCACGCTCGCCGCGGAGGATCTCTCCATCCAGCTCGCCGTCCTCCTCCAGAAAGACGACGGCGAGTCGCTCAAGCGCACGATCGACGCGATCAGCGGACGCGGCGGCGAGATCCTGTCGGTCGGACTACGGCGCAATTCCGGCGACATCCAAGTCGAGAGCGTCGATCACGCGAAGCACTGGGTGCCCCTGAAGGACGCGAAGTCGACCACGACCCACGTGTCCGTGCCGATTCACGCGGGCAAGGACGTCTGGGGCAACGTCGAGATCAGCTTCCGGCCGGTGGTGCCGAAGACCTGGCTCGGCTGGATCCGCCACCCGCTCGTGCTGATGCTGGGCACGATGATCATCGGCGGGTTCCTGCTCTACTACTGGTACATGCGCCGGGTGCTGGAGCATCTCGATCCGACCAAGGCGATCCCGGACCGCGTGCGCAAGGCGCTCGACACGCTCACCGAGGGCGTGATCGTCCTCGACACCAACGGCCGCATCGTGCTCGCGAACGAGGCGTTCCGCGAGCTGAACAACCAGGATGACAAGGTCGGTCTCTCCGCACGCAAGGCCTCCGAGATTCCGTGGCTGCGTGCCTCTCTCGGCGAGCGCGAGCCCGACGACCATCCGTGGACGATCGCAATGCGCGATTGCGTGACGGTCGTCGGCGAGATGCTCGAGTTCACGCACCTGCCCGACGGCAGCCGCAAGGCGAAGCTCGCGGCCAGCCCGATCACGGACGGACGCGGCGCGGTGCGCGGCTGCCTCGTCTCCCTGAACGACGTCACCGAGCTCGACCGCAAGAACGTCGAGCTCGAGCGCACGCTCTCCGAGCTCGAGGCGTCGCGCGAGAAGATCGAAGCGCAGAACGAGGAGCTGAAGCTGCTCGCGAACATCGATCCGCTCACCGGCTCCATGAACCGGCGTGCGTTCTTCGAGGTGGCCGAGCAGATGATCGCGCAGACCCGGGCCGAGGGCGGCCACATCTGCTGCCTGATGACCGACATCGACAAGTTCAAGACGTTCAACGACACCTACGGTCACGCGGTGGGCGACCAGGTGTTGGTGCAGGTGTCGCGCGTGCTCAAGGCCGCGCTGCGACCGACCGACGTCATGTGCCGCTACGGCGGCGAGGAGTTCTGCATCCTGCTGCCGGGCGTGGATGCGCTGCGCGCCGCCGTGGTGTCCGAGCGCATCCGGTTCCGCGTCGAGGCGCAGGCTGGCCCGGGCATCCGCTCGATTCCGGGGCTCCGGGTCACGGCGAGCTTCGGACTCTCGTCGCTCGAATTCGGCGCGCCGGGCCTGAAGACGCTGATCGAAGAGGCCGACCAGGCCCTCTACGCCGCCAAGCAGACCGGCCGCAACAAGGTCGTGCGCTACGACGAGATGCCTTCGGGCGAGCGGCACGCGGTGGCCGGCCGCTGACGCGCCGGCGGCTCGGCGCTATCCCTTCAGCAGTCCTCGCGCCGCCAGATGGCGCATGAGCGCCGCCGCGCCGTACGTCCACGGCGGCGCGCGATCGCTCGTCGTCACCCGGTTCACCAGCGCGCCGAGCTCCGGCGCCGCGATCGTCACCACGTCGCCGATCTTGTGCGTGAATCCCATGCCGGGTGCACCGCGATCCTCGGTCGGCGCGAACAGCGTGCCGGTGAAGAGCACGAGTCCGTCCGGATGCTGGTGCGTCGCGCTGATCGCCTGTGCGGCCAGATCGGCGAGATCGCGGCTGATCTCCGCGATCGAGCTCGCGCCGCGCAGCACGAATCCGTCCTCGCCCGCGACGGTGAGCGCGATCTCGAGCCGGCGCGCCCGATCGAGCGTGAACGCGCCGTCGAACAGCCGGATGAACGGCCCGATCGCGCAGGAGGCATTGTTGTCCTTCGAGCGCCCGAGCAGCAGCGCGCTGCGGCCCTCGAAGTCGCGCAGGTTCACGTCGTTGCCGAGCGTCACGCCGACGATCTCGCCGCGCGCGTTCACCGCGAGCACGAGCTCGGGCTCGGGGTTGTTCCATTGCGACGCGGGATGCAGCCCGATCTCGGCGCCGACGCCGACGGCGGACAGCGGCGCCGCCTTGGTGAAGATCTCGGCGTCCGGTCCGATGCCGACTTCGAGGTATTGCGACCACAGCCCCATCGCGACCAGCGTCTCCTTCAGGCGCGCCGCCTCCGGCGATCCGGGCTTGACGCGCGCGAGGTCCGCGCCGATCTCCCGGCTGATCCGGGCGCGGATCTCGTCCGCCTTGCTCCAGTCGCCGCGCGCCTGCTCCTCGACCACGCGCTCGAGCAGGCTGCGCACGAACGTCACGCCGGCCGCCTTCACCGACTGGAGGTCGCACGGCGCGAGGAAGTGAAGAACCCGTGGACCCGCGCGATCGCACGCGCTGTTCGCGAGCGCCTCCTCGACCGCGCCGACGCGCACCCCCGGCGTCGAGCGCAGCGACGCCACCGGGTCGGGAAGGTTGCAGAAATCGGTTGAGGTGGGTGCGATCGAGCTGATGTCGTAGACGCCGTCGGCGCGGATCGCCACGAGCGCCGGACCCGGCCTCGCGCCCGGGATCCACGCGCGACCCACGAGGCTGGCGGCGTGCCAGTCGGCAGGCAGGCAGACGTTCGGGTCGAGCTTCACTCGGGCTCGATCTTCGCCGCCTTCACGATGCGGGCCCACTTGTCGGTCTCCGCCAGGGTGAATTTCGCGAGCTCGCCGGGCGTCGACGGGGCGACCTGCCCGCCGGTGTTGAAGAAGTACTCCTTCAGCTTGTCGCTCGCGAGCGCGCCCTGAAAGAGCTCGTTGAGCCGCTTGACCACGTCGGGCGGCGTCCCGGCCGGCGCGTAGGCGGCGAACCACACGGTCATGTCGTAGCCCTTCACGCCCGCCTCCTGCATCGTCGGCAGATCGGGAACGATCGGCACGCGCCTGGCGCTGGAGACCGCCAGGGCCCGGACCTTGCCGGCCTTCACCTGCGGCAGCAGCGTGGTCATGTCCGCGATCATCAGGTTGACCGTCCCCCCGATGAGATCGGTCACCGCCTGCGGATTGCTCTTGTAGGGCACGGCGACGATGTCGAGACCCGCGATCTGCCGGTACATCTCGACCGAGGCGCGCGACGACGAGCTGCCGTAGCCGAAATTGAGCTTGCCCGGCTGGCGCATCGCCGCCGCGGTGAGCTCGGCGATGCTTTGCGCCGGCACCGACGGATTCACGACCGCGATCATGGCCGCGGTCCCGATGAGCGAAACGGGCGCGAAATCCCTGATCGGGTCGTAGGGCAGCTTCTTGAACAGGCTCTGGTTCGCGGCGTGCAGCGTGTTGGTGCTGATGAGCAGCGTGTAGCCGTCCGCGGGTGCCTTGGCGGCGGCCTCCGCGGCGAGAAAGCCGCTCGCGCCGGGACGGTTGTCGGCGATGACCGGCTGCTTCGTCGCGTCGGTGATGCGTTCGCCGATCAGTCGCCCGACGGTGTCGGTCGCGCTGCCTGCGGCAAACGGAACGATGAACCGGATCGGCTTGGACGGAAAACTCTGCGCAAGCACCGTCGCCGGCGCGGCAAGTAGCATGAGTGCAAGACCGGGCGGCAACAGGCGGCGCATGGCGGAGCTCCGGAAGAGGTGCGTGGATTCTAGCGCGCACGAGGTACAAGGTCGCAGGCCGCGGCCACGCCGGCCTTCCGGTGCGCGCAACCAGGATGCTACGGTGGCGCGTGCGCGCTCTCCTCGCTTTCGTGCTCGCCCTCGCCGCCGCCTCGGTCGCGGCCGAGGTGCGCGCACGCGTGGTCGCGACCGACCCGCCCGCCGAGGCGACACTCGGTCGATTCGAGCCGTTCTACATGCGAATCCAGTTCGACACCGATGAGCCGGTCAGCCTCTGGGCGCGACCCTATCGCAATGGAAAGCCGGTCGACCGGGGCGCGCGGACCAATCCGTCGGCGAAGCACACGGGCTCCGGCTACGCGCTCGGCTGGGTCGAGTTCACCGAGGCCACCGAGGTCGACGAGATCCGCATCCGCGCGGGCGGCGGCAGCCCGTATCGCGAACGGGAGGTCGCAAGCTATCCCGTGAAGCTCGCCTGGACCGGCCAGGCGCCCGCAACGCGCACGTTTGAGCCCTGGGTCGGCGAGCTGCAGCGTCAAGCCGACGCCGCGTTCAAGCAGGCTCAGCGGGAACAGGCGTCCCGCCCGGCGAGCGCCGGCGACACTGCGCTGGTGTCGGGGTTCATGCTCGTCATGCTTGGGCTGGTTCTGGGCGGACTCGGAGCGCCCGCGTGGGCGCTGTGGAAGTGGCGCGGCGGCTGGCGCGTCGCGGCGGCGGCGCCGGCACTGATCGTGGCGTTCGTCGTGCTCCGGATCGTGGTCGACACGGCGCGCGACCCGACCTCGCACAATCTATGGCCGTTCGAGCTGCTGATGTGGGGCGCCGGAAGCGTGGCGATCATTACCGCGCTGGCGCTCGCGCGGCGCCTGCTACGCGCGACCGACGCCTAGCGGAACCGCTGCCGAAGGCGGCGCAGTTTCCGAATCCGGGGAGCGCGAGCGGGTGCGACCTCTCGCGTCGCGACGGTTAGCTACTGACGCCGCGCGACGCTGGACGAGCCGTCGCTTCCGCCGGCCTTCTTCTCCGGGCAGATCGAAGGCGGGCATGGATACTTGTAGTAGAGCTCGTTCAGATAGGTGGTGACATCGTCGACTTCAATATCCTTCCAGGCACCGCCCATCGCGCCGTCCCAGCGCTTCACCTGGGCCCGGATCGCCTCCACGGACACGGCCTTGCGCACGGCGCGGTTGTGCACGCTCTTGTCGTGGCATCCGACGCACCGCGCCTGGTAAAGAAGCTGCCCCCGGTCGAAGTCGCCCGCGCCGACCGCCGGCGTGAAGAAGAACAACACCAGGCCGAGCGCGATCGCGACCGCGATCACCCAAACGAGATGCTTGACCGTCATGCCGGGCCTCCAATCATCGAACCAAGAATGCCTGCCGGCCGGCCGGCGGCGTTGACGTACGTCAAGCGCCGCCGAGCTGCATGCCGTCGAGCGGGGCTTCCGGCGCTTTGCCGGCCATGAGGTCCGCCACCACACGCCCGCAGCCGAGCGCGAGGGTGAACCCGAGCGCTCCCTGACCGCAGTCGAGGAAGAGATTCGGATACGGCGTGGCGCCCAGGATCGGAGCGCCCTTCGGCGTTGCGGGGCGCAGTCCGCACCAGGGTTTGAGCCGCGTGTAATCCGACGCCTCGGGAAACGCTGCGCGCGTCTCCTCGAGCAGCGTCGCGACCCGCGCCTCGTCGATCGTCGCATCGTGCCCCGCGAGGTCCGCCATACCGGCGACGCGCAGCTCGTCGCCGATTCGCGCGTAGACGATCTTCTTCTTGAAGTCGGTGATGCTGATGCGCGGCGCGACATGCGTCGATCCGACCGGCAGAGTCAGGCTGTAACCCTTGAGGGGATAGATCGGGAGGTGCACGCCGAGCGGCCGCACGAGCCACGGGCTCGCGGCGCCGAGCGCCAGAACATAGCGGTCGGCCTCGAGCACGCCTGCCGTCGTCTCGACGCCGATGATCCGGCCGCGCCAGCGCAGGAGACGGCGGATCTCCGTGCTCAGCAGAAAAAGCGCACCGCGCGCGCGCAGGATGCGCTCGAGCCCGAGGCAGAAGGCGTAGCAGTCCCCGGCGTCCTCGCTCGGCGTGTGGATCCCGCCAACGAGCCGCGCCCGCATCGCGGCGAGTGCCGGCTCGAGCGCGACGCAGGCGTCCGCGTCGAGCGCCTCCTGCTCGGACCCGAGGCTCGCCTGGTATTCGGCGAGACGCCGGGCGGACTCGAACGAGGCGGCGTCCGCGTGGACGACGAGTTTCCCGTTGCGGACGTAGTCGAAGTCGACGCGCTCCTCGGCGACGAAGCGGTGCATGAGCCCGCGGCTGTAGTACGCGAGCCGCAGGAGCCGACGCGTCGTGAGGTCTGCCTGGCGCCCGTTGCATGCAAGGACGAACTCGAGGCACCAGCGCCACTGCTGCCAGTCGAGCGCGGGGCGGAAGCGCAGCGGTGCGTCCCGGCGCAGGAGCCAGGGCGGGATCTTCGGCAGCACGCCCGGTCCGGCGAGCGGCGCAACGTAACTGTAGGAGAGCTGCCCGCCGTTCGCGTAGCTCGTCTCGAGCCCGACGCCGGCATTGCGCTCGACGACCGCGACCTCGTGCCCGTCGCGCGCGAGGTAGTAGGCGGCGGCGAGCCCGACCACGCCGCCACCGAGCACCATTATGTTCATCGATCGGCCTGACCGTCGAGCGGCGCCGGCGTCGCGGACGCGTGCGCCAAGTCCAGCGCGGTGCGCAGATCCTTCACCATGAGGCCGCGGTTGAAATCACCCGCTACGCTGCCGCTTCGCGAGCCCTTTGACAAGGGGTTCTGTCGGGTGACGGCGACAGGATGCAATCGCGCAGGCGCGCTGCTAGGCTCGGGTCATCGCACAACGTGATCGGAGGAGGCTTGATGGCCAAGCACCCGGCACTCGTCATCTTCGCCGGCGTCCTGCTCGCTGCAACGGCCGCGTCGGCCGATCCAACGCCGCGCAGCGCGCCTTCGGAACCGGTCTCCGCCGAATCGCAGGAGAGCGGGCGTGATCAGCCCGCGCAGCATTCGAGCAGCGGTTCCTTCAAGCGCGACGTGAAACAGGCGTGGTCGGAAGCGGGCACCGGCGTTCGCAAGACCGGGCACGCCATCGGCGACGGCGCGCGCTCGTTCGGCCGGGCGACGCGCGATGCCGCGGTCAACGGCTGGCGCAAGGTGAAGGAAGCGTTCTCGGGCTAGAAGGGCGCGCGGCGCGCGCGGATCGAGCGGTCGCGCCAGGAGCGGTACGGGACGGACGACGGGGATTCTTCCCCGTCTAAGCCATCGGGCGGATTTGCCGTGCGGGCCTTCGGCGGGACAATGCCGAAACCACAGGAGGCACCCATGGCCCGCTCGGATCCGTTCGTGCCTGAAACGACGCACCCCTCACGCTCCCAGGCGCTCGGGTTCTGGAGCCGCGCTAGGCTCTTCTGCGCGCGGACGTGGCAGGCAGCGTGCGACATTACCACCGTGCTGCACCCGTGCCGCTTCAGCGTCTTCATGGTACTCGCGGGCGGCGCGCTCCTCTTCGCCTCGGCGCAAGGCCGGGAGCTGGCAGTCGGACTGCCGGGCGCCCTGATTCTCGCGCAGATCGCGTTCCATCTCGCGGTACTCCTGTGGGCCTTCGAGGGCTGGTACTGGTCGCGGCTGATGCTCGACGTGACCTACGGGCTCGATCGCAAGCGCAACGCGCTCGGCGTAGGTTTTGCGCCACACGTGGCGTGGACGATCCGCAACGGACCGCGGGTGATCGCAGCCGCCGCATACGTCGTGGCCGCCATCGCCGTCGGCCTCGCGAGCGCAGGGATTCAATTCGGAATTCTCGCGGCCATCGGGGTGCTCTTCTATTGGCTGCTCGTGAAGCGCATCGCGTTCACGGACCGCTTGCACGCCATGCTCGGCCGGCCCTTCAAGGCGCTTGCGGGCGAGCCGCGCGTCATCGCCTCGCTGTGGGACCTGCCGCCGTTCTCCAAGGCGGTGCTCTGGGGCAGCATCGCGCTGTCGATCATCGCGATCGTGCGCGTCGTGCTCGACCCGGTGGACTTCGGGTGGACGCTCGGCGCTGCGGCGGTGCCGTTTCTCGGGTTCGCCCTGATCGTTCCGGTCGGGAGCTTCCTCGTGTACTGGTTCCGACTAGGCGGTGCGCAGTCCGGCGCGGCCGACGCCAGGGGATACCCGGTCGTCACCATGCTCCTGCTCTGGGCGCTGGTTGTCGGCCTGTTCATCGACAACCACGCGGTGCGCACGGTGCCCGTGCCTCCGGGCGCCGGAGGACCCGCCGCGCGCCCGAGCGTGTCCGAGGAGGCGCTCCGCTGGCACGCGGCCGCTTCAAAGGCTTCCGGGCACGAGCGCCCGCCGCTCGTCGTGATCGCCACCGCGGGAGGCGGCTTGCGCGCCGCCTACTGGACCGCGACCCTACTCGGCGCGCTCCAGGACGAGGCGCCGGGTTTCGGCACGCACGTGTTTGCGATCAGCGGCGTATCGGGCGGAAGCGTCGGAGCAGCGGTGTTCGCAACGCTGCTCGCCGACGGTCCTGCCGGCGCGCCGGCCGCCGCGTGCGCGCAGGGCCCCGGCGCGCGCAGGGCATACGAATGTGCTGGGCAGGCCGTGCTCGCCCGCGATTTTCTGGCGCCGACTGCGGCGTCGCTGATCTTTCCCGACCTGGTGCAACGGTTCGTGCCGTACGGGATCGTTTTCGACCGCGCCGCAGACAACCGCGCGAAGGACGATCGCGCCGTCGCCCTGGAGAAGTCCTGGGAACGGGCGTGGGGGCTCGCCGGGCTCGCGCCGGACACCTGGACCCGCCGCACCTTCACGCAACTCTGGACCCGCGACGGACCCTGGGTTCCGGCACTCCTGCTGAACGGGACGCACGTGGAATCGGGCCGGCGCATTATTACGTCGAGCGTGCGCTTCGATGGGACGCGGTTTCCCGATGCGTACGATTTCTTCACGCTCGCGTCCGGCGACATCCGCGTCAGCACTGCGGCGCTGAACAGCGCACGCTTTCCATACGTCAGCCCCGCGGGGACTCTCCTGCGCAACGACAAGAGGATCGGGCACATCGTCGACGGCGGGTACTTCGAGAACTTCGGCGCAGTCACCGCGCTCGAGGCGCTGCTCGCGGCGCGCCGGGCGCTCGGAGAAGCGGGAAAGTGGGCCGACCCTTTCTTGATCCAGATCAGCAACGATCCCGGCCTCGGCTCCGACGACTTCGAAGTGGACCGCGCGGCCGGACCGCCGGAGGGCGAGGCTAACTGGTTCGAGAACGAAGGCCTCAGCCCGCCGCTCACGCTCCTGAAGACCCGCGACGCGCGTGGCCTGCTCGCGTACAAGGAGTTCTTGGCGGCCGTCCCCGCGACGCGCCGGGCGCACTTCAAGTTGTGCAAGGTCAAAGGCAAGGAAGAGCCCGCGCTCGGCTGGGTGCTCGCGCAGCAGTCGCTCGAGCAGATGAACGCGATCGCGCGCGATGACACCTGCGGCAATCGCGCGGAGTTCGACCGAGTCGTCGCCGCGATCCGCGGCGCGCCCTAGACCGCCGCCATCTCGCGCGTCGCGTTGTAGTCCTGCCACCACCGCGCCGCGTCATCGTGCGTCCACGGATGCGCCGCGAGCGCCGCGGAGAACGCCTCGATCAATTCCTCGATCCGCTGCGGGCGCGCGGAGGGTTCCTTGGCAAGGCACCGCGCGATGAGCGCGTCGAGCGCGCGCGGGATCGGCTGGCTCGCGACGGCGGACGCTCGCGGCGCCTCCACTTCCAGCACGAGGCGTGCGAGCTCGAGTTCGTTCGGCGCGTCGAACACGCGCTTACCCGTGAGCAGAAGAAACGCCACCGCGCCGACCGCGTAGATGTCCACGGTCGGGTGCGCCTCCGCCGGGTTGCGGATCCGCTCCGGCGCCATGTAGGTGGGCGTGCCGAGCATGCGCGCGTACTGCGTGATATCGCGCGTGTCGGTGGCACGCACATCCTTGACCAGGCCGAAGTCGAGCACCTTGGCGACGTCGGAGTCGCCGCCGCGCTCGCAGATCATGATGTTCGCGGGCTTAATGTCGCGGTGCACGAGACCCTTCGAGTGCGCCTCGCGCAGGCTCTCGCACACCTGCTTGAGGATGTGGGCGACGCGCGGCGGCGGCTGCGCGCCGTCCTTCTCGACCAGCCGGGCGAGGGTGATCCCGTCGATGTATTCCATCGCATAGTAGAACGTGCCGTCGCGCGTGCGGCCGTAGTCGAAGATCTCGACCGTCGCGGGATGCTGGAGCCGGCTCGCGAGCGTCACCTCGCGCTCGAACCGCGCGATCAGCTCGTCGGTCGCGAGCGCGGGCTTCAGGATCTTCACCGCGGTCGGGCGCTTGAGCAGCGCGTGCACCGCGTGGTGCACCGTCGCCATGCCGCCCTCGTCGATCTTCCCCGCGATGCGGTACTGGCCGAGTTGCCGCACCTCGCGGTCGAGCCGGGCCAGCGAGAAGGTCGATCCGAGCGCGACGCCCACCGCGAGGACCAGCAGCCCGAAGATCATCAGCACGGCGATCCGGAGATAGCGCATGGGGGCGTAGGCCTCGGAGGCCGCAAGCTCGAAGGCCACGCCCATGTCGTACTCGGGCAGCCATTGCCACGCGCCGATCACCTCGCGCCCGATGTAGTTGCGATAGGGTTCGAGCAGCTCGCCGCGGCGCAGCGTCGGGTCCTCGGCCCGCCGGCTCGCGATCGCGGTCTCGACGAGCCGTGTGAATCCCCGCTCGGCGTAGTCGGAGGGCGCGACCTCGTCGCCGCGGAGGTCGGCGCCGGGATCGCGCAGGCGAACGTTGAACGCCGCGGTCCGCGCGGCGGGCGGGAGAAGTCCCGCTGCCCGCAGCACCTCGCGGTACCGGCTGGTCGTGAGCAGCAGGCCGTGCTCGTCGAACGCGTAGACGTCGCTGGACGTTTCGGGATTGGCGAACTCGGCGGGCGGGGCGAGGATGCGCGAGAAGCGTGTGTCCGCATAGGAGCCGATCTCGAGGGCCGCGATGACCTTTCCTTCGGAATCGCGCACCGGTGCCGCGAACCAGGTGACGGGACGCTGGAACGCCTCCGTGCCGGCGCCGGGCAGCCGCTCGGACTCGGGGCGCGGCGCCAGGAACCGGCTCGCGCCAGCGAACACCGGCGCGAGGTCGGCCCGCATGCTCGGTCCCACCAACAGGCCGACCTGCGGCGCGGCGCGCGCCGCGATGATCCGCCCGCGCGGATCGATCGCATTCGCGGCGACGCGCTCCGGGTCGGTCGAGATGGCCGGCGCGAGCAGGCGTACGAACTGTGCCTGCGCGGGCGACGTCGCGAGCGCGTCGCGCGTGGCGCCCGCACGCGCGGCCGCCTCGAGCACGCGCACCGCCCCGACCACATCGGGCACCCCGGCCCAGCGCTCGGCCTCCGCGCGCTTCGCGCCGACCCAGACCTCGAGCGCCGCCACCTTCGCGTCGAGCACCGCGTGCAGGTAGCTGCGGCGCGCGTCTTCGACCGAACGCTTGACGCCGGTCCACGTCCACCACCCGACCCCGGCGAGGATCAGGATCGCGATCGCCACCGCCTCGACGCGCTGCTCGGTCGTGCCGAAGAAGATCTGCGCGAGCGAGCGGCGCGGGCGCCGCGCGCCGCCGCCGCTTTGACGTCGCTCGATGGTCGGCTCGGGAATCATCGCTGTGAACAATCATAGTCCTGCGGGAACGCGCGCCGCGAGCACCGCTTCACGTCCGGGAACGACTAACGCGCCGCAGCGAGGATCGGCTCGACGTGGTCCAGGATCGCCCCGGGGGTACACCACCACGCCCGCCCGCTCTGCACGATGTGCCGCAGCGCCCGGCGCAGGTGGCGCAGCCGGTGCGGCTGGCCGACGAGGTACGGGTGGAGCGCGATGCCCATGACGAGCGGCTGCCGCGCCGACTGCGCGACCATCTCCTCGTAGCAGTCGACGATCATGTCCGCGAACGCCTCGGCCGAGCGCTGGCGCGCCACGATCGCGGGAATGTCGTTGATCTCCTGCGGATAGGGGATCGACCACAGGTCGCCCGCGCGCGTGCGCAGCCGCGTCGGCTGGTCGTCGTGGCACCAATTGAGCGTGTAACGGTAGCCCGCTTCGCGCAGCAGGTCGGGCGTGGTGTGGCTCTCCGAGATCCAGGGCGAGAGCCAGCCGCGCGGCGGCCGACCCTCCTCGCGCGCCATGCGCTCGGTGCAGTACGCGATGAGCGCGCGCTCGTCGGCTTCGCCGAGGTCGCCCTGCCGGTCGGCGTTGGTATGGCCGTGACCGATGATCTCGTCGCCGCGGTGCCGGAACGCGGCGACGACCTCGGGGCAGTAGTCGTACAGCGCGGTGTTGACGAGCACGCCCACCGGCAGCCGGAGTTCCTCGAAGAGTTCGAGGCAGCGCCACACCCCGACGCGGTTGCCGTAGTCGCGCCACGCGAAGTTGAGCACGTCCGGCTCCCCGGAGGGCGCGAGCTTCGCTCCCAGGCCCCGGCCGAACTCGAAGTGCTCGATGTTGAAGCCGAAGTAGACGGCGAGTCGCTTGCCGTCCGGCCAGCTGTAGTCCGGGCGGCGCGTGATCGGCGAGTAGTCGTAGCGGTTGTGGCTCTCGAGCGGGCGCATCGCGTCGTCCGCGCGCGATCGCGGTGCACGAAGCACCACCGGCGTGCGCGCGGCCTTCCAGGCGGTTTCCGAAAGACGGCCCGGAGCTTAGCAGGCCGGGCGCGCCGCGCCACGCCTGGCGCGTGGCACACGCTTTGCTGGCGTGTGGCAGTCTCTGGCTCCAGCGGTCCCGCGCCGCCCTTTCCAGCCATGCCATAGAGGAGGATCGAGAATGAATCACCGCACCAGGAGCGCCGCGTCTCGGCGCACGTTGCTCAAGGGCTTCGCGGCAGTGTCGCTGGCCGCGGCCTGCGCCGCGCCGGTGACCGCACAGGAGCCGATCAAGATCGGCCTCGTCACCGCCCTTTCCGGGCAGTCGGCGCAGGCCGGCGAGGCGATCACGCGCGGCCTCACTATCGCCATCGAGGAGCTGAACGCGAAAGGCGGCGTGCTCGGGCGGCCGCAAGTTCGTGCTGGTGCGCCGCGACGACGAGGCCACGCCGGCGAAGGGAGCGACCGCTGCGCGCGAGCTGATCTTCAAGGAAAAGGTGGCGGTGCTGTTCGGCGGCCTCGACACGCCGGTGTCGCTCGCCATCGTGCCGATCGTGAACCAGGAGAAGGTCCCGTTCATGGGACCGTGGGCCGCCGGTACGCCGATCACGAAGAACGGCGCGAACCCGAACTACGTCTTCCGCGTCTCGGCGGTGGACGAGATCGTCGACAAGGCGATGCTGCAGTACGCGCAGAAGACGTTCAACGCGAAGAGCTGCGGAATGATCCTGGTGAACAACCCGTGGGGCGAGTCGAACGAGAAGGGCCTGATGGCGGCGCTCTCGGCCAAGGGGCTCAAGCCGGCCGGCATCGAGAAGTTCGAGGCGAACGACGTCGACGTCGTCCCGCAGCTCACGCGGCTCAAGGCCGCCGGCGCGGACTGCCTGTTCCTGGTGGGCAACGTTGGCCCGTCGGCGCAGGTCGTGAAGTCGCTCGACCGCATGGGCTGGAAGGTGCCGATCGTGTCGCACTGGGGCCCGGCCGGCGGCCGCTTCAGCGAGCTCGCAGGGCCGAACGCGAAGGACGTACACTTCGTGCAGACCTACAGCTTCTTCGGCAAGCAGTCGCCGGTGGGCGAGAAGGTCCTGAAGGCGCTGATGGCGAAGTACCCGGACGTCAAAGGCCCGGGCGACGTCACGCCCGCGGTCGGCGTCGCGAACGCGTACGACGCGATGATGCTCACGGCTCTGGCCATCGAGAAGGCCGGCAAGATCGACGGCCCCGCGATCCGCGAAGGCTTCTACAAGATCGACGGCTACGACGGCCTGATCAAGAAGTACGCCAAGCCGTTCAACGCCGAGACGCACGACGCAGTCAACGAGAACGACTACGTCTGGACGCAGTTCATCGACAACCAGATCCTGCCGGTCGGGATGAAGAAGTAACAGTCTAGAATCACCGCTCCCGCAACGGCCGCCCCGGGCGGCCGTTGCGCTTTCACGCCTACGATGCTCATCGCCTCCGCCATCATCTCCGGCCTCGCCCTGGGCAGCATGTACGGCCTGCTCGCGCTCGGGTTCTACATCACCTACTCGGTGTCGAGCACGGTGAATTTCTCGCAGGGCAGCTCGATGATGCTCGGCGCCGTCCTCGCGTATACCTTCGCGGTCACCGTCGGTTGGCCGCTGTGGGCGGCCGTGGCGCTCGCACTCGCGCTGTGCGCGCTCTACGGCATCGTGGTCGAGCTGGTCGCGATCCGCCCATTTGCCAAGCGCGGCTCCAACGCGTGGCTGATGGCCACCGTCGCGATCGGCATCGTGGTGGACAACCTGGTGCTCTTCACGTTCGGCAAGGAGCCGCGGGGCTTTGCGATGCCGCTCGGCACCGGCTCGATGCAGATCCTCGGCATCGGGGTCGCGCCGCTGCAGCTCGTCATTCCCGCGGCCGGGCTCGGCCTGGCGGCCGCGCTCCACGTGTTCTCGCAGCGCACCCGCCTCGGCAAGGCGCTGCTCGCGGTGGTCCAGAACCCGGACGCCGCGCGCCTGATGGGCATCAACGTGTCGCTCGCCATTTCGGCCGCTTTCGCGGTGTCGACCGTGTTCGCCGGCGTCGCGGGCATCCTCATCGCGCCGCTGTTCAACGTGCACTCGGACATGGGAACGGTGTTCGGCCTCAAGGCCTTCGCGGTCGCGATCCTCGGCGGCATCACCAGCGCATGGGGCGTGATGCTGGCCGGGCTGATCTTCGGCGTGGTGGAGGCCCTCATCACCGCCCTGCTCGGCTCCGGCTACACCCAGATCCTCACCTTCGCGCTGGTCATCGTGGCGCTCGCGCTGCGGCCCAACGGGCTGTTCGGCCGAGCCGAGGTGAAGAAGGTATGAGCCCGGCCGCGGCGCCGCGCCTGGCGTTGCTCCCGACAGCCGGGTTCGCGCTCGCGTTTCTTGCGGCCGCCGCATTCGCGGCGACGGCGAACAGCTATTACGTCTACATCCTGGGCACGGTCGCGCTGACGGTGATCGTCGGCGTCGGTCTGAACGTGCTGCTGGGCCTCACCGGCCAGGTCTCGTTCGGGCACGTGGGCTTCTATGCGATCGGCGCGTATGCGGTCGCGATCCTCACGACGCACAAGGTGAGCTTCTGGCTCGCGGCCCCGACGGCCGCGCTGCTCGCCGGCGTCATCGGCGCGCTGCTCGCGCTCCCGGCGCTGCGCGTGCGCGGCCCTTACCTCGCGATGGTGACGATCGCATTCGGATTCATCGTCGAACACACCGCGGTCGAGTGGCGCGACCTCACCGGCGGGCAGAACGGGATCATGGGCATCCCTTCGCCCACGGCATTCGGCGCGGGCTTCGGCGAGCGCGGGGTGGCGCTCCTCGCGATTGCGGTCGCCGCGGTTCTGGTCTACGCGTTCTGGCGCCTCTCGGCCGGGCCGTGGGGCAAGGCGATGCGCGCCGTCCGCGACTCCGAGACGGCGGCGGAATCGATCGGCCTCAACCCGGTCACGATCAAAACCATGGCGTTCGCGCTCTCGGCCGCGTGCGCCGGTCTCGCCGGCGCGATGTTCGCGCCGCTGTCGGGATTCGTCACGCCGTCCACGTTCACCTTTCTCCAGTCGATCCTGTTCGTGCTGGTGGTGATCGTCGGCGGCGCCGGCACGGTTGCCGGCCCGGTGGTCGGTGCCGCGCTCGTCGTGCTCCTGCCCGAGCTGCTCGCGGCGCTCGCCGAGTACCGCCTGCTGTTCTTCGGCGCGCTGCTGCTCGCGGTGCTCTGGATCGCGCCGGAGGGCATCGTCGGCGCAGCGACGCACTTTCTCGCGCGCCGGCGCGCGCCCTGGATCGCCGACCCGGAGCACACCGAGGCCCTGACCGCACAGGCGCGGCCCCGCGCGCCCCTTGCCGCCGACGGCTTGGCGATCGCATTCGGCGGCATCCGGGCAGTGCAGGGATTCGCGTTCCGCGCCGCGCCCGGCCTCGTCACGAGCCTGATCGGCCCGAACGGTGCCGGCAAGACGACGGTGCTCAACATGCTTGGCGGGTTCTACGCGCCCGACGCCGGCACGATCCGTCTCGGCGCCCTCGCCCTCGAGGGCCGGCCCGCGTGGCGCATCGCGCGGGCCGGCATCGCGCGCACCTACCAGACCTCGCAGCTGTTCGGCGGCATGTCGGTGCTCGAGAACCTGGTCGTGGCGCAGACGAAGGGACGGCTCGGCGTCCCGGTGATCGGGCCGATCGCCGGCGCCAGTCAGCGCCGCGCGATCGGCCGCGCCGCAACCCTCGCGGCGTTCGTGGGCTACGGCGGCGATCTCCTGCGCCACGCCGCCGACCTGCCCCACGTGGATCGCCGGCTGGTCGAGATCGCGCGCGCGCTCGCGACCGATCCCGACGTGCTGCTGCTCGACGAACCGGCCGCGGGTCTCGCACGCGAGGACAAGGACCGTCTTGGGCGTCTCCTGCAGCGCATCGCCGCGCGCGGCATCGCAGTGGTGCTCGTCGAGCACGACATGTCGCTCGTGATGGGCGTCTCGGATGAAGTCGCGGTCATCGACGCGGGGACCGGCATTGCGGCAGGACCGCCGCGCGAAGTGCAGCAGAACCCGGAGGTGAAGCGCGCCTACCTCGGCGACTCGGCCGGCCGCGCCGCCGTCGCGCGCCGCGCGCCGGGCGCGGTAGGCACGGCAATGCTGGAGGTTTCCGGACTCTCGGCCGGCTACGGCGCCGAGCCGGTGCTTCATGGCGTCGAGCTGCGCGTGCGGGAGCGCGAGATGGTGGCGGTGCTCGGCGCCAACGGTGCGGGCAAGTCGACGTTGATGCGCGCGCTCTCGGGGCTGTTGCGACCGGTCGGCGGGAGCATCGGGTTTGCCGGCGCCGATCTGGCGCGCATGCGGGCGCATCGCATCGTTGCACGCGGCGTGGTGTTGGTGCCCGAGGGCCGGCAGGTGTTCCCCGAGCTGACGGTGCTGGACAACATCCGCCTCGGCGCGTTCCTGCGCGGAAAGACGCCCGCCGCGGAGATCGAGGCGATGCTCGACCGTTTTCCGCGGCTTCGCGCGCGCGCGATGAGCCGCGCCGGCCTGCTTTCGGGCGGCGAGCAGCAGATGCTCGCGATCGCGCGCGGCCTGATGGCGAGGCCGAAGCTGCTGCTGCTCGACGAGCCTTCGCTCGGGCTCGCCCCCGCGGTGATCACCGATCTCTTCGGCGTGCTCGACCGGCTGCGCGGCGAGGACGCGACAATCCTGCTCGTGGACCAGATGGCCGGGCTCGCCCTCACGCTCGCCGATCGCGCGTACGTGATGGAGAGCGGCCGCATCGTCGCCTCCGGCGGAGCGTCCGAGATCGCGGCCGACGGCGCACTCGAGCGTGCCTATCTCGGCGCGACGTGAAGGGGAGGAAGACCGTGAAGCACACCATCGGGCTCACTGCGGGGCTTACGGCGGCACTCGTTGCGGCGCTCGCGTGCGGGCTCGCGTCGGCGCCTGCCGCGCTCGCACAAGGCGCGTATCCGACGCGCCAGGTGAGGATCGTCGTCGCGTATCCGCCCGGCGGGGGCATCGACATCATGGCGCGGCAGCTCGCCGAGCGGCTCGCGCCGCAATGGGGCCAGACGGTGGTGGTCGAGAACCGCCCCGGCGGCAGCACGATCCCGGCCACCGAGCTCGTCGCGAAGTCGCCCGCCGACGGTCACACGATCCTGCTGACGACCGACTCGACCTTTTCGATCAACCCGCATCTCTTCGCGAAGCTCCCCTACTCCGACAAGGACTTCGTGGCGGTCACGCAGCTCATCCTGCTGCAGCAGCTGCTGCTTGCGCACCCGGCGGTCCCGGCGAACAACGTCATCGAGCTGGTGACGCTGGCGCGCGCGCGGCCGGGCACGCTCAACTACGGGTCGTACGGCTCCGGCAGTCAGCCGCACCTTGCCGCCGAGACGCTCAAGTGGAAGGCGGGGATCGACATCGTCCACATACCCTACAAGGGCATTCCGTTCGCGGTGCCGGCCGCGATCGCCGGCGAGGTGCAGCTCACCTTCTCGGGCATCGCGTCCTCCCGCGCGCACGTGCAGGGTGGCCGACTCAAGGCGCTCGCCATCGGCGGGCCGAAGCGCTCGCCGCTCATGCCCGACGTGCCGACGTTCGCCGAGCAGGGCTATCCGGAGGTCGAGACGCACGCGTGGTTCGGCCTGTTCGTGCCCGCGGGCACCCCGCGCCCGGCGGTCGACCGCATCCACCGCGACGTCGCCGCTGTTCTCAATGAGCCGGGCTTCCGCGACAGGGAGATCGTGCAGAAGGGCTACGACCTCGTCGCCAGCTCGCCCGAGGCGTTTGCCGCGTTCATCCTCACGGACCGCGAGGCGCGCGGGCGCGCGGTGAAGCTCTCCGGCGCGAAGGCCGAGTGAAGACCGTCTTCGTCGGCCCGGCGCCGCGTCTCGCGCTGAGCGTTGCGGGCGCCGGACCGCTCGTCGTGTGTCTGCACGGCATCGGCGGTCACCGCCAGCACTGGGACGACCAGCTGCGGGTCTTCGGCGCGCGCTTCACCGCCGCCGCGTGGGATGCGCGCGGCTACGGCGACTCCGACGATTGCGATGGCCCGCTGGCGTTCGCCGACTTCAGCGCCGATCTCGCGCGGGTGCTCGACTGCTTCGGCGCCGAGCGCGCGCACCTCGTCGGTCTGTCGCTCGGTGGACGCATCGCGCGCGACTTCGCCCTGCGGCACCCGGCGCGCGTTGCGACCCTCGTGCTGGCGAACACGACCGCCGGCTTCGACACCCTCACGCCCGACCAGGTCGAGGCGTTCATCCGCAGCCGCCGCGGCCCGCTCGAGGCAGGCCGGACGCCCCGCGACCTCGCCCCGGAGCTCGCGCGCAATCTGATCAGCCCTGCGGCGGTGCCGGGCGCCCACGCGCGCTTGCTCGCCGCGATGGCGGCGCTGCGCAAGGATTCGTACCTGAAGACGATCGAGGCCTCGACGCGCGAGGACCGCGGCGCGCGCATCGAGGCGATCGGGGCCCCGACGCTCGTGGTGACGAGCGACGAGGACCGCCTGTACCCCGCCGCGCTGGCCGAAGCAATGGCGCGCCGCATCCCCGGCGCGCGGCTCGCCGTGATCCGCGGTGCCGGCCACCTGTCGAACCTCGAGCAGCCGGAGGCGTTCAACGCGACGGTGCTGCCCTTCCTGCTCGAGCATCGCAATCGCGCGTCCGCCGCGCAACCACCGAAACCGTAGGACAATACGGTCTCGGCCCCGCGTTCGCGGCCGTCGGAGAGTCCCATGCGTATCGAAGTCCACGTCCACGGCAACATTCCGCTGCGCGCCGGCGTCACCAGCGCGCAGATCGAGGCGGCGCTCAAGCCGTGGCTCGAGTACATCGACGAGGACTCGCTCGCCGACGCGCGCTCGGTCTACGAGGACGAGCCCGGCATCGCGTTCGACGCGCGCGAGCGGCTGCTCGAGATCTGCTGGACCGGCGACGTCGGCCGCGCGTTCCGCGAGGCGGTCGAAGTCGCGCTGCAGGCGCTGAACCCCTACACCGAGCGCGCGGCCGAGATCGAGGTCACCTACTATCACGACGACGGCCAGGACGAGCTCGGGATCGTGTTCGTGGGCCCGACGCCCGAGGCCATCCACGAGGCGCAGCGCCAGGCGATGATCGAGGACGTCTCGCACATCCTCGCGCGCCAGTTCGGCGACAGCGAGATCGGCGAGGTCGTGGCGCAACTCAACGAGCTCTTCCAGCGCACCGCACCGGGCACCGCCGCCGGGCGCGCGCCGCAGGCAACGGCCCCGACGCTCGCGCCGTCGAACCGGCGACGGTTGCACTGAACCTCGAGAGAAATTCAATGCCTCCGGCATTGGATTTCCCGACTTTGGAGTGTGCGAGGGGGTGTGACCCTCGCGTCGTGAAAACTAGAGAAAAAATCCGCCGCCTCCGGCAGCGGATTTCCCGACTTCGGGGTGTGCCAGGGGGTGTGGCCCCTCGCGTCGCGAAGCCAAGCTACGGCAGGACCCTGACGTCCCGCACGACTTCGAGCGTGTACGCCCGCCGGTAGTCGAGGTCCGGCTTCACCATCTTCGCCGCGACCATGAACTCGAACGTACGCCTCCAGCGCGCGTCGGTCATGGTCAGGAGGCCGGCGCGCGCGGCGTCGCCGCCCGCGACGATCGCGTACTCCTTCATTTTCGCGAGGCCATAGGCGAGCAGCGCGTCCTCCATCTGCGGGTTGTCGCGCCGGATGAGCGCGTTGCCGGGCGCCGGGTTCGCGAGGTAGCTCTTCCAGCCTTCCGCGGTCGCCTGAACGAAGCGGCGGAGCGCGTCGCGTCGCTGCGCGAGCGTGTCGCGCGTTGCGACGATCGTTTGCGCATAGGGCGGGTAGCCCAGGTCGGCGAGCAGGAAGAGCGCCGGCTTCACGCCGGCCTTTTCGATCGAGTACGGCTCCGAGGTCACGTAACCCTGCTGGGCGAGCCGTGGGTCGAGAAGAAAGGGCTGCACGCTGAACGTGTAGGGGCGTTTCTGATCGTCGGTGAAGCCATAGCGCGCACGCAGCCAGGGCCAGAAGGTGGTCTCGCTCGCCGCGCTGATCGCTATCGGCCGGCCCTTCAGCGCCTCGAGCTTCGCGACGCCGGGGTGCGCGATGATCACCGCGGGGTCTTTCTGGAAGGTCGCTGCGACGGTTACGACCGGCAGGTCCTGGGCGACGACCTGCAGGGTCTGGAGGTCGTAGCCCATGAAGAGGTCCATCTGGCCGGCGAGCAGGAGCTGCAAGCCGTTCACCTGCGGGCCGCCCATGCGCACGCTCACGTCGAGGCCGTGCTTGCGGTAGGTGCCCTCGGCGAGTGCCTGATAAAACCCGCCGTGCTCGGCCTGGGCGTACCAGTTCGTTCCGAACACGAGCTTGTCGGGCGGCTGCGCGTGCCCGGTGCCCGCAAACATGAGCGCCGCCAGCAGTCGCAATGGGGTCTTCATCGGCATCGGGTCCCTTCAGCGCGATTCTAGCGGCGGCGGCAGGGGCGTTCTCGATAGGTGCGCACGCGCATGGAGCGAGCCGCGCACACTCTGCCCCAAGTTGGTGATCCCAAGGACGACTGACGAGCCCACTCCCCCCGACCTTCGCGGTGCTCATGACACTGCTGACCACCGCCGCCCACGCCTGGGAACACCAGCGCGGGGGCGTTGTCGGCCCGCCACCCGCGCGTTCGCACGTTGCCGCGCCGGCTGCAACGGTGCCGCCACCCATACACCCGATGGGTCACGACCTCGCGCACACGATCACTCGACCGGCTACGCCGCCGGTGCCGTTCGATCTTCGCGTGCGTGAGTACGGCGCCTTCGCGCCGCCGACGCAGCCGGGCCCGCCGCCAGCGATGACCCGGCAGGTCTCGACCCCCAACCGCGGCGGGCGCTGAGCCGCACGCGATTCCCCCGCCGAACAACGGCGTGGCGCGGGTTGTGCAAGCCCCTGTGCGGCGTGTGCACGCGCTCGGCGGCTTGCCTTGGTGCAGCAATCGTGTCACATTCGCCCGCCGGACCGCGGCGCTCCCCACTGGCTGCGCGCTCCGGAGCGCACGGAACGCGACTTGCTTCTCGAACCGCCGCGACCGTGCCGCACTTGCGCGACACGCGCACCGTTACGAGGAGGAATCTCAGGATGACCACACGCTCGACGCCGTCGCGCCGGAGCGCGCTCAAGACCATCGCCGCGGCAACGGCGGCCTGCCTGATCGCGGCCGCCGCGGCGCCGGCCGGCGCGCAGGCGCCGACCAAGATCCGCTTCCAGCTCGACTGGCGCTTCGAAGGCCCGGCGGCGCTCTTCCTGCTGCCCGCAGCGAAGGGTTACTTCAAGGACGAAGGGCTCGACGTCACGATCGATGCGGGTGGCGGCTCGGGCGGGACAGTGACGCGCGTCGCGTCCGGCGCTTACGACATGGGCTTCGCCGACATCGCGGCGATGATCGAGTTTCTCGCCGCCAACCAGCACCTGCCGCAGGCGAGGATGCAGGCCGTATACATGACCTACAGCGACACTGCGGCCGCGGTGTTCGTGCTGAAGAAGTCCGGCATCTCGGCCCCGGCCGGCCTCAACGGCAAGGTCATGGGCGCGCCGGTGTTCGACGCCGGACGCAGGGCGTTCCCGATCTTCGCCAAGGCGAACGGCCTCGACGCGTCGAAGTTCAAGTGGCAGTCGATGGATCCGCCGCTGCGCGAGACGATGCTCGCCCGCGGCGAGGTGGACGCGATCACCGGCTTCTACTTCACGAGCCTCCTCAACCTGAACGCGCGCGGCGTGAAGGACGAGGAGGTCACCGCGTTCAAGTACCCCGACTACGGGGTCAAGCTGTACGGCAACACCGTGATC
Organism: uncultured beta proteobacterium; assembly: GCA_963747775.1. Lineage (GTDB taxonomy): Bacteria > Pseudomonadota > Gammaproteobacteria > Burkholderiales > SG8-39 > JAGVSZ01. The sequence continues at coordinate 359,344 of CAVVGT010000001.1, read as the reverse complement.
GCGAGCCAGCGCTTCATCGATCAGAACCCGAAGGCGGTCGCCGGGTTCCTGCGCGCGCTGACCAAGGGCATTCGCGAGGTGGTCGCCAACCCCGATGCGGCGATCAAGTACGTCAAGGACCGCGATGCGCTGATCAACGATGCGCTCGAGCAGCGCCGGCTCAAGCTTGCGATCGACATGGTCATCGCCACGCCGGAGTTCAAGTCGAACGGGATCGGGGCGGTCAACAAGGTCAAGCTCGAGGAGACCGTCGCGCAGGTCGTCTCGGCCTTCGATCTGAAGGTGACGCCCAACCCGGACGCGATCTTCAACTCGAGCTTCCTGCCGAGCCGCGCCGAGCGGCAGATCTTCGCGAAGTAGGCGCACGCGCAGAGGGCCCCTGCTCTCGCGCAGGGGCTCTTCGCCGCGCCCGACCGACACGCGCCGCGTCGACCAGGGACAAGGGAGTGAGCCACCCGGCGTTCGTCAGCTTCGACCGCGTCTCGCTCGCCTATGACGAGGCGAGCGGTTACGCGGTCGAGGACATCACGCTTTCCATCCGTCCCGGCGAGTTCATTGCCATCGTCGGACCGTCGGGCTGCGGCAAGTCGACCTTCATGAAGCTCTGCACGGGCCTGAAAGCCCCGACCCAGGGCACCGTGCACGTCGACAACAAGAAGGTCTCCGGACCGCTCAAGATCGTCGGCATGGCGTTCCAGGCGCCGAACCTGCTGCCGTGGCGCACGACCCTCGACAACGTGCTGCTGCCGCTCGAGATCGTTCAGCCGTACCGCTCCAGGTTCAAGGAGAAGCGCGACGAGTACGTCATCCGCGCACGCAAGCTCCTCGAGACGGTCGGGCTCGATGGCAGCGAGGGCAAGTTCCCCTGGGAGCTCTCGGGCGGGATGCAGCAGCGCGCGTCGATCTGCCGCGCGCTGATCCACGAGCCGGAACTGCTGATGCTGGACGAGCCGTTCGGCGCGCTCGACGCGTTCACCCGCGAGGAGCTGTGGCAGGTGCTGCGCGACATTTGGCAGGCGCAGCGGTTTACCGTCGTGCTCGTCACTCACGACCTCCGCGAGGCGACGTTCCTCGCCGACACCGTGTACTGCATGAGCAAGCGCCCAGGCAGGATTATCGCCACGAGGGAGATCGACCTGCCGCGGCCGCGCGACCTCGAGCTCACCTACTCCGAGCGCTTCACCGAAATCGTCCACGAACTGCGCGCGCACATCGGGCGCGTGCGCAAGGGCTGAAGAAGAGGAGCGGAGCGACATGGCCGCGAGACGCAACCTGAACCGCTGGGCGCCGTGGATCTTCCTCGCGGCGCTGCTCACCCTCTGGGAGTTCGGCGTACGAGTCTTCGGCATCGACGAGTTCGTGCTGCCGAGCGCGAGCGCATCGTTCCGGGCGCTGTACGACAACTTCGGGCCGATCATGAAGAACACCTGGCCGACCTTCTGGACCACGATGGTCGGCTTCGGCCTCGGCATCGTGGTGGGGGCGCTCCTCGGGATCATCATCGGCTCGTCGGCGTTCATGTACGCCGGCCTCTTCCCGCTGCTGGTCGCATTCAACGCCATCCCGAAAGCGGCTTTCGTCCCGATCCTGATCGTCTGGTTCGGCATCGGCGTGGTACCGGCGACGCTCACCGCGTTCCTGATCTGCTTCTTCCCGATCACCGTGAACATCGCGACCGGGCTGGCGACCCTCGAGCCGGAGCTCGAGGACGTCCTGCGCGCGCTCGGGGCCTCGCGCGCCGACATCCTGTTCAAAGTGGGGCTACCGCGGTCCCTGCCCTACTTTTTCGCCTCGCTCAAGGTCGCGATCACGCTCGCCTTCGTCGGCTCGATCGTCTCCGAGCTGACCGCCGCGAACGAGGGCATCGGCCAGCTCATGCTCGCCGCGAGCTCCACGATGCGCGTGCCGCTCATGTTCGCCGGACTGATCGTCATCAGCGTCATGGCGATGGCGATGTACGTGGCCTTCGCGACGCTCGAGCGGCGCATGACCGGCTGGGCAACGCGCGGCATGAACACGCCGGGCTGACGCGGGCCGGTACGCGTGGCCGGTCCCTTGCGCGACGCCGATTCGCTCTACCTGCGGCGCGCGATCGCGCTCAGCGAACGCGCCCGGGCGAACGGGCGGCATCCGTTCGGGGCTCTGGTCATCACGCCGCTTGGCGAGGTGCTGGCCGCAGCCGAGAACCGTGCCACCGGACCCGATTGCGATGCGACCGGACATGCCGAGCTCGAAGCGGTGCGCGCCGCCTCGCGCCACCACAGCCCGGAGGCGCTCGCCGCCGCGACGCTGTACTCGAGCGCGGAGCCGTGCGCCATGTGCGCCGGCGCGATTTACTGGTCGGGCATCGGCCGCGTCGTCTACGGGCTGTCCGAGAAGCGGCTGCTCGCACTGACCGGAAACCATCCGGAGAATCCCACCTTGCGGCTGCCGTGCCGCGAAGTGTTCGCGCGCGGACAACGCGCGATCGAGGTCATCGGGCCCTTCCTCGAGGACGAGGCCGCCGCGCCACACGCGGGCTTCTGGCGGTAGCTGCACCCCCGGCGGCAGTTCCCCGTCGAAGCGCCGGATCACTCCGCGCGTGACCGAGCGGCCCCGAGCACGAGCGCGGTGCCGACCAGGATCACCGCCGCGCCCGCCACCATGTTGGCGGCGATCCGCTCCCCGAGCAGCAGCGCACCCCCGCCCACGCCGAAAAGCGGCGTGAGGAAGTTGACGGTCAGCGTCTTGACCGGCCCGACATTGCGGATCAACTGGAAGTAGAGAATGAATGCGAGCGCCGATGAGAGCAGCGCGAGGGCGAGCACATTGAGCCACTCGAGGGGCGTGGGCATCGCACCGGGTGGTACCGCCGCGACGAACGGAAGGACGAGCAGTGCCGAGCCGAGCTGGCTACCCGCGGCGATGGCCATCGGCGGGATGCCCTGCGCAAAGAGGCGGGTGTACACCCCGGCGACGGCGTAGAGCAGCGCCGCCGCGAGCACTGCGGCGATGGCCCAGAGCGGCGGCAGGTCCAGGGCCGCCGGGTTCCAGCCGATGAGCAGCGCGACGCCGGCGATCCCCAGACCGAGCCCCGCCACCTTCCGCAGCGTCAGCGGGTCCTTCAGGGCCACCGCGGCGATCAGCGCCGCAAACAGCGGGCTCGTCGACACGAGAATCACCGTGTAGGAGGCGGCCAGCTCGCGCTGCGCGGCGGCGATGAGCACGAATGGCGCGGCGGAGTTGAGGAGCGCGATGGGGAGATAGGTTCGCCACCGCCCGCGCAAGTCGAGCGACAGGCCGAGGGAGCGGACGTACAGCGCGAGCACGAGGCCTGCGATCACCTGGCGCAGCTCGACCAGCGCGACCGGCCCGAGCGGCATCACGGCGACGCGGATGAAGACGAACGCGAGCCCCCAGACGGCTGCGAGGAGCACCAGGCGGCCGAGGTCGGCGGCGTTCATCGCCGCGCTAGCTTGATACGCCACGCGGGGGCAATGCCGCTACGCGGCGCCCCTTTGTGCTCCCCGAAGCCAGGGAAAGCGATGCCGCGGGCATCGGTTTCCTCTCTACTTCAGCGTCACGCGCGCGAACTTGCGCTTGCCGACCTGCAGCACGACGGTGGCGCCGGCGGCGAATCGCACGCCCTTGTCGGCGGCGCGCTCCCCGTCGATGCGCACGCCGCCCTGCTCGATCATTCGCAACGCCTCCGCGGTGCTCGCCGTGAGCCCGGCCTGCTTGAGGAGTTGCGGGAGCGCGATGCCGTCCGGACCGGCCGGCACCATCGCCTCCGGAATGTCCTCGGGCATCGCACCCTCGCGGAACCGGGCGTTGAAGTCCGCCTCGGCCTTCTCCGCGGCGGTCTTGCCGTGGAACCGCTCCACGATCTCCTTCGCGAATCCGACTTTGATGTCGCGTGGATTCCGGCCGGCGTCGATCTCGGCGCGCCACTGCTGCACGACTCTCGAGCGGCTGGAACGACAACAGCTCGATGTAGCGCCACATGAGCGTGTCGGAAATCGACATCAGCTTGCCGAAGATCTCGTTCGGCCGGCTCGGTGATGCCGACGTAGTTGCCGAGCGACTTCGACATCTTGTTCACGCCGTCGAGGCCCTCGAGCAACGGCATGGTGACGATGACCTGCGGCTCCTGGCCCCAGTCCTTCTGCAGCTCGCGGCCGACCAGCAGGTTGAACTTCTGGTCGGTGCCGCCGAGCTCGACGTCGGACTTCATCGCGACCGAGTCGTAGCCCTGCATGAGCGGGTACAGGAACTCGTGGATCGAGATCGGCTGGTTGCCGCGGAAGCGCTTCGAGAAGTCGTCGCGCTCGAGCATGCGCGAGACGGTGTAGCGCGCCGCGAGCCGGATCATGCCCTGCGCGCCCAGCTCGTTCGACCACTTCGAGTTGAAGAGGATCTCGGTCTTCCCGGCGTCCAGGATCTTGAACGACCTGCGCCTGGTAGGTCCTGGCATTGGCCTGGATCTGCTCGTCGGTGAGCGGCGGGCGGGTCGCGTTGCGGCCGGAGGGGTCGCCGATCATGCCGGTGAAATCGCCGATCAGGAACTGCACCCGGTGACCGAGGTCCTGGAACTGCCGCAGCTTGTTGATGACCACCGTGTGGCCGAGGTGCAGGTCGGGGGCGGTCGGATCGAGGCCGAGCTTCACCCGGAGGGGGCGTCCGGTCTTCAGCTTCCGGACGAGGTCCTCCTCGACCAGCAATTCCTCACAGCCGCGTTTGATCGCGGCCAGCTGATGGTCGATGTCCATCGAATTCCCGTGATTTTCTGCTTGGACGAGCTGAAGCTTCCTGATATATTGCGCCGCTAAGAGCTGGAAAAACCTATAAAAACAGTCCTTTGGGGAAGAGCGAGATTCTAACGCAGGGGTGGCGATTGCGCGAGCTTCCATTCAAGCAGCGTGCAACGATCGTTGTGGGCGCCGTCGGGCTGCTCGCCGGGGTCGCGGCGTTCGGCACCGTCAGCGAGTCGCCCGAGCCGCCGGTCGCGCGCGCGACCGTGGTCGAGTCGCTCGCGCTTCCGATTGCCGACGTGATGTCGACGTCCGTTCAGCCCTACGCCCACGAGGAACGCTTCGAGCGCGGCGACACGTTCGCCACGCTCCTCACGCGCCTCGGCGTGGATGGCGCGGATGCGGTGCGACTCGTCAAGCAGCACGGGAAGGCGAAGCCGTTCCGCGTGCTGCGCCCCGGCATGACCGTGCAGGCGGAGACGACCGACTACGGCGCACTGCTCGCGCTGCGGTTCATCTCCGGCCGCGACACGGTTCTCGGCTTCGCGCGCGAGGGCGACGGGTTTCGGGTGATCGACGAGCCCGCGACGCTCGCGCGCCAGGTGGTGCTCAAGTCGGGCGAGATCCGCTCGTCGCTGTTCGCGGCCGCCGACGAAGTCGGGATGCCGGACCCGATCACGATGCAGATCGCCGACATCTTCTCCGGCGACATCGATTTCCACCGCGATCTGCGCAAGGGCGACCGGTTCGCCGTCGCGTACGAGGCGTTCCATCACAACGGCCGACTCCTCAAGTCCGGGCGCGTGCTGGCCGCGGAGTTCATCAACGCCAAGAAGTCGCTGCGCGCCGTCTGGTTCGACGACGCCGAAGAAGGCCGCGGCGGCTACTACGCGCCCGACGGGAAGAACCTGCGCAAGGCGTTCCTGCGCTCCCCGCTCGAGTTCTCGCGCGTGACCTCGGGCTTCGCGATGCGCTTCCACCCGATCCTGCAGCAGTGGCGCGCGCACAACGGCGTCGACTACGGTGCGCCCGCGGGAACGCGCGTCAGGGCGACCGCCGACGGCGTCGTCGAACTTCGCCGGGGTTCAGGACGGCTATGGCAAGGGTCGTGATCCTCAGGCACCACGGCGGAATCACCACCGCCTACGCGCATCTGAACGGATTCGCGGGCGACGTGCACAAGGGCGCGCGCGTCGCGCAAGGCGACGCGATCGGCTTTGTCGGCGCGACCGGCTGGGCCACCGGTCCACATCTGCACTACGAGTTCCGCGTCAACAACCGGCACCGCAACCCGCTCACTATCGCGATGCCCGCGGCCGAGCCGGTCCCGGTCGAGCGCATGGCCGCGTTCGCCGCGACGGCGCGGCCGCTCGCCGCACAGCTCGAACTCCTCGCCGAAGTTCGCCTCGCCGCGCTCGAGTAGACTCGACCTCTCCTCCGGAGAGGAGCGCCGCCACGGCAGAGAAGGACCGCGGCGGATTCTGCGCCGCGCGCCGGAAAATGAGAACGGGGCCTGACGGCCCCGCTGTGGATCGAGATCGGTCGCGGCTAGGCGGAGAACGACGACCCGCACCCGCAGGTGGTCGTGGCGTTCGGGTTCTTGATCACGAACTGCTCGCCCTCGACGCCCTGGGTGTAGTCGATCTCGGCGCCGACGAGGTACTGGTAGCTCATTGCATCGATCAGAAGCGTGACCCCGTCCTTCTGCATCACCGTGTCGTCTTCGTTGGTGACCTCGTCGAACGTGAAGCCGTACTGAAACCCCGAGCAGCCGCCGCCGCTCACGAACACGCGCAGCTTGAGGTCGGTATTGCCCTCCTCGTCGATCAGCTGCTTGACCTTGGCCGCGGCGTTGTCGGTGAAGACCAGGGGCGCGGGCATCTCTGTCACGGCATTCATCAGGCTCTCCGAACGAAGTCTTGATTCATTATCTGGCCCCGGGAAGATGGGGTCAATCACCCGCCGACACAACCCGGCATTTCACGGAAATCCCCGAGTGCAAACAGGGTCATTGAGTCTTGGCGAGCTTCAGCTCCACGGCTTTCGGCTCGGTCGCGGCGCTCTTGTGCACCAGGCGCCCGTCGACGACCGCACCGAGGTGCATCTCGATCGATGCGTAGTGGACGTCTCCGGTCACGCTCGAGCGAGGCTGCAGTTCGACGAAGTCCGTGGCGTGAACCGGGCCGGCGATCGTGCCGTTCACGACGAGATGGGCGACCGCGATCTGGCCCTCGACGCGGGCGTGCTCGCTGATGACCAGCGTGCCCGCCTGGCCCTCTGCGCAGCGCACGTCGCCCTTCACCTCGCCGTCGATGCGCAGCCCTCCGGCAAAGATCACGTTGCCCTCGATGCGGGTCCCTGCCCCGATCAGGCTGTCGATGCGGGTCTGTGGCTTGGGCGGTTTCTTTCCGAACATGGCCCCTCCTCCGTTGCTTGTCGTCACGATTCGAGGGGGCACAGCCCCCTCGTGCTCCCCATCTCAGCAGAATCGCCGCCTTGGCGGGGATTCTCCCTCTAGTTGCGTCACTCAGGAAAGGTCGAAATTCTCTGTCGCCCGCGGCTGGCCGACGCCCTGCTCGAACACGCGCACCTGCACCGACTTGACGGTCGCCGCGGGATCGACCTTGAACGTCCCCTCGGTGCTGAAGAAGCGCCGGAAGCTTACCCGGTAGGCGGCGTTTTCCTGCGATCGCTCGTCCGGGATCATCAACGTCAGCTCGCGCCCGCCCTGCCGCATCGACACGATCAGCTGGAGGCGACCATGAAACTCGCGGTCCTTCCCGCCCTGCGTGACGAGCAGCCGGTAGCGGTATTCGCCAGGCACGGCGTTGCTTTCCACCTTGAAGCGCGAGACCGCAAGTCGGTCCTCGATTCGTCCCGCAGCGAGATTCTCGAAGAACGAAAGATCCTCGCGCAGGCGCGCGTTCTCGGACTCGACCGTCTTCAGCTGCTTCACCAGCTGCTCCTGCGCGGTCTTCTCGATCTGCACCCGGCTCTCGCTCGAGGCGACGACCGAGCGCAGCCGCTTCGCCTCCTCTTCGAGCTGCGCGATGCGCCCGTGCATATGCGCCAGCTCCTCGCTCACCGCAGTCGCATCGAAGCCGGCGAACCGGCGACCGGCGTCGTACATCCAGAGCGCGAGCGTGAGCGAGATCGTCACCACCGCCACCAGCCCGAGCGCACGCCAGTACCACGCAACGTGCGTGCGCACCGTCATCTTGGGGGCAGAGATGCCCCAGCGACGACGCAGTGCGCGGAAGGAGAACGGCATTCCGTGCGGCCCGAGATCGCGCTCAGGGCAAAACTGGAACCTGGCCGAGGCCGGACGTCTCGTCGAGCCCGAACATGATGTTCATGTTCTGCACTGCCTGACCGGAGGCGCCCTTCACCAGATTGTCGATGACCGAGAGCACGACGAGCGTGTCGCCGCCGCCGGCCGGTGGACGGCGACGCGGCACGTGTTGGCTGCGCGTACCGAGCGCGTGTCAGGATGGCGGCCCGGCGGCAGCACGTCGACGAAAGGTTCGGACGCGTAGCGCTTCTCGAAGAGCGCCTGGAAGTCGGCCTCCCGCGTGATCCGCGCGTAGAGCGTCGCGTGAATGCCGCGGATCATCGGCGTGAGGTGCGGCACGAACGTGAGTCCGATCGGGCCGGCCGGCGATGCGCTCGAGGCTCTCGCGGATCTCCGGGCAGTGGCGATGGCCGGCGACGTTGTAGGCCGTGAAGTTGTCGGAGGCTTCGCTGAACGTCAGGCTCAACTCGGCCTTGCGCCCGGCGCCGCTCACGCCCGACTTCGCGTCGGCGATCAGGTGGTCGAGGTCGACGGTCTCAGACTCGACGAGCGGCACCAGGCCGAGCTGCACCGCGGTCGCATAGCAGCCCGGGTTGGCGACGACGCGTGCCGTGCGAATCGCTTCGCGATTGATCTCCGGCAGGCCGTAGACCGATTCGCGCACCAGCTCCGGTGCGGCATGGTCGAGCCTGTACCACTTCTTCCACTCGGCGAGATCCTGTAGCCGGAAGTCGGCCGCGAGATCGACGATGCGCACGCCCGCGTCGAGCAGGCGGCGCGCGTCGTTCATCGCCACGCCGTGCGGCGTGGCGAAGAACACGACGTCGCAGTTCTCGAGGCTCGCCCCGCCGGTCTCGGCGAACGCGAGGTCGACGTGGCCGCGCAGGCTCGGGAACATGTCGGCAACACGGGTGCCCGCTTCCTTGCGCGACGTGATCACCGCGAGCTCTGCGTGCGGGTGCTGCGCGAGCAGCCGCAGCAGCTCGACGCCGGTGTACCCCGTACCGCCGACGATTCCGATCTTGATCATCACCGGACCTCCCTCTCCAGGAACGATTGCTGTCGCCCGCTGCCGACCCGTGTGCCCCCAAAGACGACAAAGCCGCCCGGGAGGCGGCTTTCGTCGGTTTCCCTAGCGCTGCATCAGCGCTTCGAGAACTGCTTGCGTCGGCGCGCCTTGTGGAAACCGACCTTCTTTCGCTCCACTTCGCGCGCATCGCGGGTCACGAGGCCCGCTTTGGACAGCGCCGGCTTGAGCGCGGCGTCGTACTCGATCAGGGCGCGCGTGAGGCCGTGGCGCACCGCGCCGGCCTGACCGGATTCGCCGCCGCCGTCGACGTTCACCATGATGTCGAAAGTCGTGAGGTGGTTGGTGAGCGCGAGCGGCTGGCGCACGACCATGCGGCCGGTCTCGCGGGCGAAGTATTCGTCGATCGGCTTGTCGTTGACGACGAACTTGCCCTTGCCGGGCTTCATGAACACGCGCGCGACGGCGCTCTTGCGCCGTCCGGTGCCGTAGTAATGGTTGCCGATCATCAGCTGATCTCCAGGCTTTGCGGCTGTTGCGCGCTGTGCGGATGGTCGACCCCGGCGTAGACCTTCAGCTTGCGTGCCATCGCGTAGCCGAGCGGTCCCTTGGGGAGCATGCCCTTGACCGCCTTTTCCAGCGCGCGGGTGGGGAAACGCGCGTGCAGCTTCTCGAACGACGTTTCCTTCAGGCCGCCGACGTAGCCGCTGTGCCGGTAGTAGGTCTTGTCCTGCGCCTTCCTGCCGGTGACCCGGAGCTTGGCCGCGTTGACGACGACGATGTAGTCCCCGGTATCGACGTGCGGGGTGAACTCGGGCTTGTGCTTGCCGCGCAGGCGGTGGGCGATTTCGGCCGCGAGCCGGCCCAGCACCTTGTTGGAGGCGTCGACCACGAACCAGTCGCGGCGAACCTCGTGAGGCTTGGCGGTGAACGTCTTCATTTCTGGGGATCCAGCAGTCACGCGGCGTTAAGCGGGGGGTTCGGACGAAAGACCGCGATTCTAACGGTCGGCTCCTAGCCCCGTCAAATCAGAAGCTTGAGCGGCAGACAAGCCGGGAAAGCCGGCAAAAAAAAGCGCAGCTTTGCGGCTGCGCTGAATCCACCAAAGGAGGAGGGTGGAGGAGACAAATCCTGGAGCGCCGAACGGCTCGCTGACGCTCACTACGCCACGAATTATCCAGATGCCTGTTGTGCAATGCAAGAAAATTTTGGTGCGGCGCCACAAACAGCCCAATCAAAGGCCGGCAATCTCAACGAACCGACCTGCAGACTTCACTATGAATCAAGGGGTTGAGGGGGAGGCGGGGCGTTGGGGCGGAACGACGGGGAAGCGTAGAATCCGGGCTCTAGATTCTGGAGCCCATCATGGAATGCACTGTGAGATGGATCGATGGGGGGATGAGTTTCGTTGCGGAGACCGGCAGCGGGCACGCCTTCGTAATAGATGGCGCGCCTGAAGCCGGCGGTCGCAACCTTGGGCCGCGACCGATGGAAACGGTGCTCGCCGGAACCGGCGCGTGCACCGCCTTCGACGTGGTGCTGATCCTAAAGCGCAGTGGTCAGGGCGTTACCGCGTGCAAGGTCGACGTGAAGGCCGAACGGGCCGAGACCGATCCGAAAGTCTTCACCAAGATCCATATGCACTTCGTCGTGCGCGGACGGGACCTGAAGCCCTCCCTGGTCGAAAGCGCGATCAAGCTGAGCCACAACAAGTACTGCTCCGCTTCGGCAATGCTCGGCAAGACCGCACTCATTACGCACGGATACGAGATCGTCGAAGAGCGGGATACCCCGCAGGCGACTTAACCCAGCATTTGGGTCGTTGCCTCGATTGGAGCAGCGTCGTTTACTAGATTCGAGCAGGCCGGCTTGAAATTCCGGTGCATTGTTGCGTTTCCGCAACTCAGATCACTGCAATGCTAAGACCTTGTTCCATTGCGTTGTATCCAGGCAACGCTCTTCCTATACTGCACTCCTGTGTGGGGCGGTTTCGAGTGGGATAGTTTCGATTAGTGCATCAGCTAGAAGGGGGGAGTTATGCAAGGAACGGCTTGGAGGAAGAGCACCATCGCAGCGATCGTCGGCACGGCGTTCGCGGGTTGGGGAGGAACTGCGAGCGCAGCCGGCTTCCAGCTTCAGGAGCAGAGCGCGAGCGGGCTCGGGGTCGCGTATTCAGGCCAGGCCGCCGCGGTGCACGACGCCAGCACTGCGTTCTGGAACCCCGCGGGCATGTCGCTTCTGCCGGGCATACAGGGTGCGGCGGCGCTGCACTACGTCATGCCGAGCACCAAATTCACCAGCGCGGGTCCGCTCCCGGGCGGGTCGACATACAACGCTTTCGGCAATGGCGGACAGGGCGGCGAATCGGCATTCGTGCCGGCCCTCTACGGCACCTGGATGATCAATCCGCAGTGGTCGGTCGGCCTGGCGATCAACGCGCCGTTCGGGCTCGCCACCGAGTGGGATAGCAGGTGGGCGGGGCAGTTCCACGCGATCAAGTCCGAAGTCGAGACCCTGAACATCAATCCCACGGTCTCGTTCAAGGTCAACAACATGATTTCGCTCGGCGCGGGCGTGAGCTATCAGCAGCTGAAGGCGACGCTCACGAACGCGATCAGCCCCCTCGCCCCCGGAAGCCAGGGCCAAGTGGAAGGCGATGACTGGGCGTGGGGCTGGAACCTCGGTGCGATGTTCGATTTCGGGCAAGGGACGCGGGTCGGCCTGACGTATCGCTCGGCCATCGACTACACGATCAAGGGCGACCTGATATTCCAGGGAATCCCGCTGCCCGATCAGTCGATCAAGGCGGCGGTGAAGTTGCCGGACACCTTCTCCGTCGGCCTCTCGCACCGGTTCAATCCGCAGTGGCGCGTCCTTGCCGACTACACGTGGACCGGCTGGGACTCGATCCAGACCCTGGACATCCAGAGCCAGGGATCCGGCGTGACGCTCTCCAGCACCAACCTCCAGTTCAAGAACAGCTGGCGCATGGGGGTGGGAGCCGAGTACCAGATCAACCAGCCGTGGCTGCTTCGCATGGGCCTCGCGTATGACACGACCCCGGTGCAGGATGCTTTCCGGACGCCGCGCCTGCCGGACAGCGACCGGATTTGGCTCGCGGTCGGCGCCCGGTATCAGCCGAGCCCGACGTGGTGGCTCGACTTCGGCTACACGTACATCTGGCTGGATAACGCCACGAGCGAGTTGCGGCCCGTTGGCCCCGTCCCGGGCACGCTGGTCGGGGAGTACAAGGCCAACGTCCAGGTCCTCGCGGCGCAGGTTTCGTTCAAGTTCTGAGTCCCGGCACGGGTCGGCCGCACGCAGGGCCGACCAGCCGGCCGCATGCAGGGCGGGGCAAGGAGCCCCGCCTTTTTTTTCTTTTCTTGGGCGCCTCCGGAACGGCCGCCTCGCGGCCCGTTGGGGGGGACGCTAGACGCGGTACGAGACGCGGGTCATCACCTTCGCCACCGCCCGCATCGCGGTCCTGACGAACCCGGGCAACTCGCGCGCGCCGAGCGCCTCGGCCGTCCGCGCGTGCTGCGCCTCGTCGCGCTGCATCGCTTCGACGACCGCGCGAGTGCGCGCATCCTTCGGGGTGAGGCGGTCCAGGTGGCCCTGCAGATGCGCCTCGACCTGGCGCTCGGTCTCCTTGAGAAAGCCGAGATTCCATGCGTCGCCCGCTTTCCCAGCCGCGAAGCCGATCGCGAGCGATCCCGCATACCACAGTGGGTTGAGGAGGCTCGTGCGACCGCCAAGCTCGGCGATGCGCTGCTCGGCCCAGGCGAGATGGTCCTCTTCCTCCCGCGCCGCCTGGTCGAGCGCGCGCTTGAGCCCCTCGTTGGAGGACGCGAGCGCCTGGCCCTGGTAGAGCGCCTGCGCGCAGATCTCGCCGCAGTGATTGACGCGCATCAGCGCGGCCGCCTCGCGCCGTTCGTCGGCCGCGAGATCGGGTTCCGCGAGCGCCTCGCCCGGCATCGGCCGCGCGGCCCGCGGGGTGCCGGCGAGCGTGCGCACGCCCTTGTCGAGCTCGATGATCAGGCGGTCGACGTCGATCACGCGCCGGCTTTCGTTCGGTGAGGTGGCTGACCGGATGATACGCCTCGGGTATGGGCAAAAAAAACGGGCGCCGAAGCGCCCGTTTACCTTCGAGTCCGACTTGGGTCGGATTAGAAGTTGTGGAAAATGCCCAGCGCCCAGATCTGCGGATCCGCACCAAACGGCACGTTGCCCGCGGTAGCGTTGACCGAGGTAATCGCGCCACCGTTGTAGTCCATGAAGTTGTTGGACTTGTTGTCGACCAGGTTCCACGAGGCAAAGACCCAGGTGCGCTTCGACAGGAAGTACCGGCCGCCGACCATGTAGCCGATCGCCTTCGAGTCGCCGCAGTCGATGATCGCGCTGTCGCAGTTCTTGATTTGGCCGGTCTGCCCGTACTGCGCCATCACCTGGAAGTTGCCGAACGTGTGCTCCCAGTTGATCGTCCAGCCCTGCTGGTTCACCTTGTCGCCGGCAACAAAGCCGTTTTGCGTGGCAATTGGAAAGGTATAGAGACCCGTTGCGGCGTTAAACGTCGGGTTAAAGGCGTTGTTGTTCTCGGTGTAAACCCAGATCACGCCGATGCGCGCGCCGGGCAGGTAGCCCCAGCTGGCGCCGGCCTTCCACGCCGACCCGTCGCCACGCGGCGCGCCACCCGTCGGGGTGTTCCCGTTAACGTCGGCATAGTCAATCTGCGCGTAGAACGGACCCCACTCGCCGCGAAGGGTAGCGGCCCACAGGTATCCGTCTGCCTTGAAGCCGGCGCCCTCGCCCTGTGCGTTTTCCTGCGACTGTGCGGGGCCCCCCCAGCCTGGCCCGTAGCTAAGAGTGCCGTTGATCCCGGCAAAGGTCGGCGTCGTATACGCAATGATGTTGCTGATGCGCGCCGGCGTCGATCCCTGCGCGCTGATCCGGCCCATCGAAGTGCCGTTGGTCCACGGAATTTCCGTGTTGATGTAGTTCGCGGCGAACTGCGCGTTCACGCCGTTGGCCCAATAGACCGACTGGCGACCGAAGGTGAGACGGCCGAAGTTCGAATCCAGGCCGACGAACGAGTCGCGCGAGGCCCAGAAGCCGGACGACGCATTCGTCTGGCCACCTTGACCCGTGCTGCTGCCGTTGTCGATGTTGACGCCGGTCTCGATCTGGAAGATCGCCTTCAGGCCGTTGCCCAGGTCCTCCGTGCCGCGCAGGCCCACGCGCGAGCTGTTGTCGAAGATGCGCATGCGGCTCTTGCGATCGACGCTGCTGCCGGAGGTGCAAACCTGACCCAAGGCGCCCGAACATGCCGCGCCGGGATTCGGGTTCGTCGCGAGCGTGGCGGTATTGGCAGGGGGCGGGGGAAAGGGATTGGGAACTATAGTTCCTATTTGCGCCTGCTGGTCCCGCGCGCCATCCGCCCTGTAGTTGTCGATGCCGAGCACCGCACGGCCATACAGCTGCACGTTGCTCGACTGCGCGAGCGCAGCGGGAGCCGCGAGCACGCTGGCAACGGCGAGTGCCATCACTTTCTTGTTCATCAAAGAGTTCTCCTCTGAACGTTGACAACCGGGAGCCCGGAGAGGGCCGCCGTCACTCCTCCGTGAGACCGGGAAGTTGTAGGGATTCTGCAACCCGCCCATGGCTCAGGGCAATGTTTCTTCTCGATTTCCGGTCCTTTGGACGCGATTCTGTTGCTTCGATGCAACACTTGGGCGCCGGAAAGAAAAATATTTTGTATCAGTAGGTTAGAGCCGAGAGTTGGCGAACTCTCGAATTTCGCAACGGCCGCTGAATCGATCCCAGACGATTCCCAGCCAGAAATCGTGACTCGGAGCACGAACGTATCGAACCCTTAACGCCCGAACAGGTCGGCGAGGGCGAGTCCCGGGTCCGGGGCGCGCATGAACGCTTCCCCGACGAGAAACGCCTGCACGCCGGCGGCGCGCATGCGCGCGACGTCCGCTTTCGCCAGGACGCCGCTCTCGGTCACGGCCAGTCGTTCGGCCGGAATCCGGGGCAGAAGGTCGAGCGTGGTCTCGAGCCGGGTCTCGAACGTGCGGAGGTTGCGGTTGTTGATCCCGATCAGCGGCGTACGGAGCGCGAGCGCAATGCCGAGCTCCGCTGCATCGTGCACCTCGACCAGGACATCCATCCCGAGAGCGCGCGCGGCGGCCTCGAGTGCGCTCATGCGTGACAGGTCAAGCGCCGCGACAATGAGCAGAATGCAGTCCGCCCCCATCGCCCGCGCTTCGTAGACCTGGTACGGATCGACGATGAAGTCCTTTCGCAGGACGGGCAGCGTGCAGGCGGCGCGGGCCGTGACCAGATGCTCGGGCGCGCCCTGGAAGAACTGCCGGTCGGTGAGCACGGATAGGCACGCAGCCCCGTTCGCGGCGTAGGCCCGTGCGATCGCCGCCGGATCGAACTCGGCACGCAGCACGCCCTTGCTCGGGCTCGCCTTCTTGACCTCGGCGATGACCGCCGCGCCGCCGGCCGCGATCCGGGCGCGCAGGGCGGCGGCGAATCCGCGCGGCGGCCCCGCGCGCTCGGCCTCGGCGCGCATCGTCGCGAGCGAGCACGCGCCGCGCGCCGCATCGATCTCCCGCGTCTTGAGCGCGAGAATCCTGTCGAGGATGTCGCTCATGTCACCCTGCCTGCCGACCTCATCATTGGCGCCGGGCCCGCCGCGCGAAGCCGAAGGTCGGATCCTCGCACCACGCGCGCCACATCGCCCGGTACGCGGCCTCGAGGCCGGTCACGAACCCCTGCGCGTCGAGGAGCGGCGACGCGGCGACGCGGGCCCGCAATGACGCGCGCAGTGCGCCGAGGCGGCCCCGATCGCCGGCGACTCGGGCGGCCAGCTCCACGTACGCGTCGAGCGTGCGTGCGACGAACTCGCCGAGGCCGACCTGCTCGAGCAGGCTCAGCCCCATCCGGGCCATGTAGCGGTCGCCCGCGAGGGTCACGAACGGCACGCCCATCCACAGTGAGTGGCAGCTCGTCGCGCCGCCGTTGTAGGGGAACGTGTCGAGCGCCAGGTCGATCTCGCGATGGAGCGCGAGAAAGTCGCGCACCGGCAATTTCGGGCGGAACGCCAGCCGTGCTGCCGCAATGCCGTGTACGGCGAATGCATCGACCAGACGCTGTTGCACACCCGGGTCGCCAGCGTTTCCGAATAGGAGTCGGGACTCGGGCGCGGCCCGCAGCAACCGCGCCCACAGCGTGACGACCTCGGCCGTCAACTTGGAGAGTTGGTTGAGGCAGGCGAACGTAAACCGATCGGCCGCGAGCGCGGGGAGCACCTCGACCGGCGGGCTGTCGGCCGCCGGCTCGAACACGGTCACCCACGGAAGGCGCAGGAGTGTCTCGGTGTAGCCCGATTCGTCCGCGCCGGGCGGGTCGGCCCGGGCGTCGGTCAGCCTGTAGTCCATCGCCGCCAGCCCGGTCGACGTGACGTAACCCAGCCAGGCAGCCTGGACCGGCGCCGGCTTGCGCGCGAACACGGGCAGTCGGTTCAGCGCCGTATGACCGGAAAGGTCGACCAGGATGTCGACGCCATCCCGCCGGACCCGATCGGCCATTTCGTTGTCGCTGATCCCGACGACCCGGTGCCATTCGTGCGCGCTGCGTCGCAGGCGTGCGGTGACCTCGTCCTCGCGCGCATTGTTGGCATAGCAGATCACCTCAAACGATTCTGGGTCGTGGCGAGCGAGCACCGGCGCAATCGAGAACGCCATGGCGTGCTTGCGGAAGTCACCCGATACGTAGCCGATCCGAAGCCGCCGGTCGGCGTCCCGCCAGTTGTCGTGCACACGCCAGTGCGGTTGCAGTGGCGCCTCCAGCCGCGCGCCGAAGCGTCGATGCTCGGCGAGGATCTCGGCGGTCGACGTGTCGGGCAGGAAGTTGAGGCAGGCCAGCAGATTGCTGTGCGCGGGTCCGAAATCCGCATCGATCGCCAGTGCTGCGCGATACCACTCCACGGCGCGAGCCATGTCGCCCTGCACCCGATACGCACCGGCGAGGTTGTTCGCGGCCGAGGGGGAGTCGGGTCTCAAGCGTGCGCATCGCTCGAGGCAGTCGAGCGCCTCCTGGACCCGCCCCTCGGACAGCAGCGCGAGGCCGCTGCTCGCAAGGGCTCCCTCGTGAGCGGGATCCTCGGCGCGCGCTTGCTCGAACAGCGCGAGCGCCTCAGCCGGCCGGCCCCGCGCCTCCAGCACCGTTCCGAGATTGGTCAGGAAGTCGGCGGAGCGCGGCCGGAGGGCGAGCGCACGCGATAGCTCGGCTTCCGCATCATCCAGCCGGCCCTGCTGCTGCAGCACGAGCCCGAGGTTGGCGTGTGCCTCGGCGAACTCGGGCTGCGCCGTGACCACGGCATGAAGGCGCTCGCGCGCCTCGTCCAGCCGTCCGAGCGCAAGCAGCGCGAGTCCGAGATTGTTCGCAACCAGGGCGTTGCCGGGCTCGAGCGCTAGAGCGTCGCGGAACGACGCCGCGGCTTCTGCGTCGCGTCCTTTGAGCCGCAACGCCATGCCAAGGTTGTTGTGCGCGTCCGCGTCGCGCGGCTCGATCGCGATGGCCGCGCGAAAGGCGCCGATCGCCTCGTCGAGGCGGCCACCGGCCTGAAGCGCGATGCCAAGGGTGTCCTGCGCGGCCGCACTGGCAGGATAGAGCGCGACGGTCTCCTCGAGACACGCGCGTGCCGCCTGCGGATCTCCTCCCTCGACGAGGGCCTTGCCCAGGTTGATGCGCGCCTCAACGCTCTCCGGGGCGAGCGCAACTGCGCGGCGCAGGGCGCCCGCCGCCTCGTCGAAACGGCCGATCCGCCGCAGCGCGATACCCAGGTTGCAGTGCGCGTCCGCGTAAGCGGGCCGCTCTCGTAGCGAGCGCCGGAACGCCGCAACGGCGTCCTCGGTCCGCCCGCACGCCCCGCTGGCGATGCCCAGGGTGTTGAGATACTCCGGGTTGCGGCGATCCAGGGCGAGCGCGCCGCGCGCGTGCTCGATCGCGAGCTCGGGCCGCCCGGTCTGCAGGGCGACCACGGCAAGCGCGTGCCGGGCGCGATGCTCGCGGGGGTTCGCCGCCGTGATTTGCCCGAGCGCCTGCTCGGCCTCGTCGAACCGGCCCGCCGCCATGCTGGCGAGCGCGTGGTGCACGAGCTCGTCGTAGCCCCGCTGCGTCAGCATGAGCCAGCGAGCGCTTACTTCGAGAACTGCTGCGTGAACCGGGCGAACTCGTCGAGCTTCGCGCGCGCCGCGCCGCTCTTGATCGTCTCGAAGGCGCGCTCGACGCCGTCCTCCAGCGTCGGCACCTTGTCCGCGACGTAGATCGCCGCGCCGGCGTTCAGGGCGACGATGTCGCGCGCGGCGCCCAGCTTGTTCTCGAGGGCGGCGAGCACGAGCGCGCGCGACTCCTCGACGTTCTCGACGCGCAGCGTGCGCGGGTCGTGTACCGGCAGCCCGACCTTCTCGGGATGGAACACGCTCTCGGTGACCCGGCCGTCCTTCAGCTCGCCGATCAGCGTCTGGCCGCTGATCGAGATCTCGTCGAGGCCCTCGACGCCGTGGACCGTCATGGCGTGGCGCGCGTTCAGGCGCTGCAACACGCGGATCTGGATGCCGACGAGATCGGGATGGAAGACGCCCATCAGCTGCGTCGGCGCCATCGCCGGGTTGGTGAGCGGCCCGAGGATGTTGAAGATCGTGCGCACGCCGAGCTCGCGGCGCACCGGGGCGGCGTGCTTCATCGCCGCGTGATGGTTGGGCGCGAACATGAACCCGACGCCGACCTCGTCGATGCAGCGCCCGACCTGCTCGGGGGTCAGATCGATCTTCACGCCGAGCGCTTCCATGACGTCGGCGCTGCCCGACTTCGACGACACCGCGCGGTTGCCGTGCTTCGCCACGCGCGCCCCGGCCGCAGCGCAGACGAACGTCGCCGCGGTCGATATGTTGAACGTGTGCTGCGCGTCGCCGCCGGTGCCGACCACGTCGACGAGGTTGTCGGGATCCTTGGTATGGACCTTCGCGGCGAGCTCGCGCATGACCTGCGCGGCGGCAGTGATCTCGCCGATCGTCTCCTTCTTGACGCGCAGGCCGACGGTGATCGCGGCGATCATGACCGGCGACATCTGCCCGCTCATGATCTGGCGCATCAGATCGAGCATCTCGTCGTGGAAGATCTCGCGGTGCTCGATGGTGCGCTGGAGCGCCTCCTGCGGGGTCATGGCCATGGGTCCTCCTC
Source organism: uncultured beta proteobacterium (assembly GCA_963747775.1). GTDB lineage: Bacteria > Pseudomonadota > Gammaproteobacteria > Burkholderiales > SG8-39 > JAGVSZ01. Next base: position 340,041 of record CAVVGT010000001.1, on the reverse strand, counting down.
TAATCCAGAAAGTTCTTGAGCAGCGCGTGACCGTGCTCGGTCAGGATCGACTCGGGGTGGAACTGCACGCCCTCCACCGCGAGCGTCTTGTGGCGCAGGCCCATGATCTCCCCGTCCTCGGTCCAGGCGGTCACCTCGAGACAGTCGGGCAGCGAGCCGCGCTCGACCGCGAGCGAGTGGTAGCGCGTCGCGACGAACGGGCTCGGCAGGTCCCGGAACACGCCCGCGCCGACGTGGTGGATCGCGGAGGTCTTGCCGTGCATCAGCACTTTCGCGTGCACGACCTTCCCGCCGAACGCCTGACCGATGGCCTGGTGGCCGAGGCACACGCCGAGGAGCGGGATCCTGCCGCCCAGGCGCTCGATCGTCTCGAGCGAGATGCCCGCCTCGTTCGGTGAGCACGGCCCGGGCGAAATGACAATTTTTTCCGGCCGCAGACGCGCGACCTCGTCGACGGAGGCTTCGTCGTTCCGGACCACCGTCACCGCCGCCCCCAGCTCGCCCAGGTACTGCACGAGGTTGTAGGTGAAGGAGTCGTAGTTGTCGATCATCAAGACCATGCCTGCCCCGACCCGTTATATCCTGTAGGCATCAGCCCCTGCCGGCACCGAACGGCATGGCCACCCCATCGAACCTGTACACGCACGCACCGGACACCGCGTTGGGCTGCCCGCGTTGCGGGAGCGTGCTCGTGCGCGTGCGCCGCAAGCCGTTCGACCGGCTGCTGAGCCTCCTCTCCCCGCGCCGGCGCTATCGGTGCCGGGCGATGGGCTGCGGTTGGGAAGGCGCGCTCCACATCAAGCGCTGACGGCCGGACGCCGGGCGTCGCCATCATTCCACCTTCGAGTCCAAGCCGGCGGTCGCCATCTCGGCCGCGCGCAACAGCGCCCGCGCCTTAATGTTGGTCTCGGTCCACTCGCTCTCCGCGACCGAGTCGGCCACGATCCCCGCCGCCGCCTGCACGTGCAGCAGCTCGTCCTTCACCACGCCGGTGCGGATCGCGATCGCGAGGTCCATGTCGCCGTGATAGCCGATGTAGCCGACCGCGCCGGCGTAGACGCCGCGCTTCACCGGCTCGAGCTCGTCGATGATCTCCATCGCGCGCACCTTCGGCGTCCCGGTCACCGTCCCCGCCGGGAACGTCGCACGCAGGACGGCGAGCGCGTCGAGCCCCGGCTTGAGCTTGCCTTCGACGTTCGAGACGATGTGCATCACGTGCGAGTAGCGCTCGATCACCATCTCCTCGGTGACGCGCACCGAGCCGATCTCCGCGATGCGACCGACGTCGTTGCGCCCGAGGTCGATCAGCATCACGTGCTCCGCGCGCTCTTTCGGGTCGGCGAGCAGCTCCTCGGCGAGCGCGCGGTCCTCCTCGGCATTCGCGCCCCGGCGCCGCGTGCCGGCGATCGGCCGCAGCGTCACCTTGTCGCCCTCGAGCCGAACCAGGATCTCGGGGGACGCGCCGACGACGTTGAAGTCGCGGAAGTCGAAGTAGAACATGTACGGCGACGGGTTGAGCGTGCGGAGCGCCCGGTAGAGCGCCAGCGGCTCGCCCGCGTAGCGCCGCGAGAGGCGCTGGCCGACCTGCACCTGCATGATGTCGCCGTCGAAGATGAGCCGCTTCGCCTTCGCCACCGCCTGCAGGAAGGTCGCCTCGCCGAACCCCGACTGCGCCTGGTGCGCGACCGTCGGCCCGTGCGCCGGAATTTCGGCCGGCCGGCGCAGAGCCTCGAGCAGCTCGCGCAGACGCTGCTTGCCGTGCGCGTAGGCGAGCGGGTTGCGCGGGTCGGCGTAGACGACGAGGTAGAGCTTCCCGGCGAGGTTGTCGACGATCGCGATCTCCTCGGACTGGAGGAGCACGATGTCCGGCGTGCCGATCGGGTCGGGCTTTTCCGGACGCTTCGCCAGCTTCGGCTCGATGTATCGCACCGTGTCGTAACCGAAGTACCCGACCAGGCCGCCGGCAAAGCGCGGCAGCCCGGCGAGCGGCGCGGCCGACACGCGCTTCACGTAGTCGCCGATGAACTGGAGCGGGTCGGAGCTCTCAACGTCCTCGGCCACCGCCTCGCCGTGCAGCACGAGCACGTTGTGCCCGCGCACCACGATGCGCGTCTGGGCCGGCAGGCCGATGAACGAGTAGCGGCCGAAGCGCTCGCCGCCCTGCACCGACTCGAGGAGATACGAGTACGGACGGTTCGCGAGCTTGAGGTAGATCGAGAGCGGCGTGTCGAGGTCCGCGAACGTCTCGAGGACGAGCGGAACGCGGTTGAAGCCCTGCGCCGCAAGGCGCTTGAAGTCGGTTTCGGTCATGAGCTGCTTTCGTGTGAATCTCTTCGGTGCTGCCGGGTGCGCGCGTGCCACTGCGCGCGCAGTGAACTAGCGCCAGCAGCGCCAGCTCGCCCACTCCCGCTGGAGACCGAAGAACACGCAGCTCATGTGTCGAGGACTCGTGCGTTCGAAAAGGTAGATCGGCGCCGACTATAGCACCGGCCGTTCCGTGCGCACAATCGGCGGGGATGAACCCCACGCCAGCCCTGGTTACGGAAAGGTCGCGGTGCAGAATCTTCGCGATGCACTTTCGTTCCCCGTTTCCGCGCGGGCTCATCCCCGCTGCGGACGGCGCGTCGTCCGCGACACGCCTTCGGGCGGACTCGTGAGGAAGGGAGCGCGCGGATCAGCCCGAGCCACGAATCGTCCATTCGAGGCAAGCCCATGATTTCCGTCGTGTTCTGCAGCATTGACGTACCCGCGTACAGAGTTCACTGACGACTGAGTTCACTGACGACCGGGTGGAACCGGCGCGTTGATCCGGTGCTCGATTGCGAGAATCCGCCGCGCCGCCTCGGCGAGGTCCGGCACGATGGCGTCGCAGTCGAGCAACTCCACCGGCTGCCCCTCGTTGTAACCGTAGGGCACGCACCAAACCGGACAGCCCGCCGCCCGCGCCGCCTGCACGTCGTTCGCCGAGTCGCCGATCATCACCGCGTCGCCCGGCTGCACCCCGAGCCTTGCGCAGGCGGTGCGCACCGGCTCCGGATCGGGCTTCTTCCGCGCGACGGTGTCGCCGCAGACGACCACGCCGAAGTAGCCGTCGAGCCGGGTGCGCTTGAGCAAATCGACTGTGAACCGCTCGGCCTTGTTGGTGATGCACGCGAGCGGCAGACCCGCGTCGTGGAGCGCGCGCAAGCCCTCGACCACGCCCACAAACGGCACCGAGCGCCGTCCGGATTCCGCAGCGTAGTGGTGCTCGTAGATCGGTAATGCGCGGGCGAACAACGCGGCATCGGCCGCCACGTCGAGGGAACCGGTGAGCGTGCGCTCGACCAACCTCGGGATGCCCTTGCCGATGTAGGTCGCGATCACCGTGGGATCGCGCGACGGCATTCCAAGCTCGGCAAGCATCGCGTTCGCCGCCGCGGCGAGATCGGGCGCGCTGTCGAGCAGCGTGCCGTCGAGGTCGAAGAGGACGGCGCGCGGCCGCATCAGGTAGCGATGGTCGTCAGCCAGGCTACGCCGGCGAACCCCTGCAGAGAGGGCACAATCACTCGCAACGCTCAAGCTTCCGCGCGATCTCGTCGTCCTCGAGTTCCGGCGCGAGAAGCGAGGCCTTCGTCAACTCGATGCCGCGAACGCCGATTTCAATACATATGCATTGACGGTATGGAGAAAGCGGCGAGCCCGGCGACCGTTGCCGCATCATGGGCGCCGGCCCCGCCGCGGGGTGCGTGCCGCGTCGTCGGCGATGCGGCAGGCGATGTCGATCGACGTTCGGACCCTCCCGACATCGCCGACGCAACCGCTCAGCGCCTCCTCCGCACGACGGCGCAGAGCGGCCGGCTTGACCCGACCGGCGCGCGCCAGCGCCGCAATGTCCTCGCGATCCTGATCGGAGAGACGCGCGATCTTTGACACGGCGAGGTCGACCGGCGAGAGCAGCCGGACGTCGAGGACCCGGGGATCGACGCCTTCCAGGGATAGCGGCACCGAGTCATCGTGCGCCGCTTCGTGCAGCAGACCGAAGGTGTCGTTGTATTGGCGGTCGAAGTAGAGCAGACGCGCCTGTCCGTCCGCGTCCCGGTACGCCACCTCCAGGTCATCGGGCAGTGCCACGCGGTGCGAGAACACGGCGTCGACGTCCTCCGAGATCCGGGCGCCGGTATAGAAGTGGAGCGCGGCCCCGCCGGCGACGTACATCGCGACTGGCAGCGCCCGTTTCGGCACGTCCGCGAGCGCGCGAGCGATCCGCGACGCCACCTCGCGAAACGCATCGAGATAAGGCCCCCGCGCGCGCGGATCAGGCCGCACGTCGGCGCGCCTTCAGCATCGGCAGGAATCGGGATGGCCGGAGCGGGCTGCGCGCAAGCCACAGCGCGAACACCTCCGGCGCCCCGCTACCCGGGTGCAGCGCCTCGGCGACCGCGAGAAGGCGGTGGCGGTCGAACCCGCGTACGCCGGCCAGCATCACCGCGAGACCGGCCATGAAGAACGGCGGCCCGGCGCCGCGCCACTCCCCCGGATCGAGAGTGCCGGAGGCGCACAGGGCAAGCAGCCGCGCTTCGTAGTCGCGGTCGACGGCTGCCGGGAAATGCCCGTCCGGCGTCGTCTGCACCGGCGCCCCGGGGGCCACCGTGACCGTTGCGCCGACCGCGCGGGCAAGCGCCTCCAGGGTTGCGAAGTCGCAGGTCGCGCGCCCGCGTAGCCGCGAGAGTGTCTCCTTCCGCAGCCCGGCCGCGGCGGCCCAGCTCGAGTCGTTGAGCCCGCGGCGGCGGGCGACCCGCCGCAGGGCCGAGAGGACGGTTTGCATGATGGCGATTGACTCAAAAGTCAACAAATTCTACGCGACGATTGACTTATAGCGCAACCGCGGTCTGGCGGGCCGGAGAGGACGTCCGCACGCCCGGCCGGCGTGGGAGGGTTGCAGGCACCGCTAGCCGGCGCCTGTTCGGTCCGAGCTTGCCATCGCGAAGCGATCCTATTGCATCGCCCCGAGCTCCGCCGCGAGCCGCGCGAAGTCCCGGTTCTCCGGCTCCAGCTCGCGCAGGAGGCGGGCGTGCTCACGCGCGCCCGTCAGGTTCCCGCCCGCGCGCTCGTACGTTGCAAGCGCGAACAGGATCTCGCGGTCGTAGGGATGCCGAGCGAGTGCCCCAGCCAGCGCTTTAACTGCTTCGGCGCGCTTGCCGGTGTCGTAGAGCGCGACCCCATAGACGTAGGCGAAGCGCGCGTCATCGGGCGCGAGCTTTGCGGCGGCCGCGAGCTCTGCAAGAGCCTCCTGGGTACGCTTCTGCCGCACCAATGCAAGCCCGAGCGCGTGATGCGCCGGCGCCGATTGCGGGGCGCGCTTCAGCGCTGCACGCAGCGTCTGCTCGGCGTCGTCTTCGCGGCCGATCGAGCGCTGCGCGTCGGCGAGGTTGAGCGCCGCTGCAACGAAGGTGGGATCGAGGGCCAGCGCGGCGCGATAGGCCTCGATCGCCTCGTTCGTCTGGCCGCGCGTCGCGCTGAGCGCGCCGAGGACGAGCTGCGATTCCGGGCGGTCCGCGTTGAAGCGCTGCGCGGTCACGTATTCGTCGAGCGCCCGCGCAAGCTTCGTGCGATCGTCAGCGGACAGGCGGGCCTCCGCCGGTCCCGCGAGCGAGCGTGCCGCATCCAGGCGCACCTGGCGAATCGGGTCGTCGAGCATCCGCGGAAGGAGCTGCGCGCGCGTCGGGACGTCGGCGTTCGCGAGCGCGCGCGCGGCCGCCGCGCGCACCAGCGGATCGGGATCGTTCAATGCGTTGCGCACCGTCGGCAGCGTCACGGGGCTCGGGTAGCGCCCCAGCCGCTCCACCGCTCCGGCGCGCACGAACCCGGACTGGTCGCGATCCTCGGCGACCCGGATCAACGCACCCTGCGCCTCCGGCGCGCCGCGCTCGGCGGCGTGCAGCGCCTCGGCGAACGTCTGGAGCCCGGGCTTCGGCTGCGGAAACCACTTCGCCACCGCAGCGGCGGCCCACTGCGGCGATTGCTTCGCATGACACCCGCTGCACGCGTTGGGTACGCCGAGCGCGACCGTGCGGTCGGGCCGCGGAATGCGGAAGCTGTGATCGTGCCGCGGATCGACGACCATGTAAGTCGTCGTCGGCATGTGGCACGCGGCGCACTCGGCGCCCTTCGACCCCGTCGCGTGATGGGTGTGATCGGCGGTGTCGTACTTCGCGGCGGCGTGGCACTGCGCGCAGACGGCGTTGCCGGGCGCGCGCAGCTTGAGCGTGTGCGGGTCGTGGCAATCCGAGCAGGTCACGCCCTTCGCGTGCATCCGGCTCTGCAGGAACGAACCGTAGTTGTAGACCTCGTCCCGCATCTGGCCGTCGGCGTAGTAGAGCCCCGGCTCGATCAGCGATGCGCGGAACGCGTCCGCGAAGGGCTGTCCCGCGTGCCACGCGTCGGAGAACTGCCCGCGCCGCGCGTGGCAGCGCGCGCACGCCTCGATCTCGCGGTTCGAGTCGCGCGGCTTGGAGCGCGCCGCGTTGCCGGTGGCAGGGTCGATTGCCCAGGAAACGCCCTTGCGCTCGTCGAGCGCACCGACGAGACCCCTGCCCGCGTCGAAGCGCTTCCAGTCGCCTTCCTTCTTCGCCCAGGAAACGTGGTTCGAGCCCGGCCCATGGCACGCCTCGCAGGCGACGTTCAGGTCCGTCCAGGTCGTGTGGAACGTTTTCGTCTTTTCGTCGTAGCCCTTGCGCAGGTTGGTGGAGTGGCAGTCGGCGCACTGGTAGTTCCAGTTCTGGTCGAGACCGGTCCAGTGCTGGGGGTCGCCTGCCTTGAGCTTTCGATCGGGATAGAGATGGAACCAGCGTTGGCCGCCCGCCGCTTGCGGCCGCGCGTCCCACGCGATCCCCAGCGCCTGCAGTTTCCCGCCGGGGAATTCGATCAGGTACTGCTGCAGCGGGTAGAGGCCGAACGTGTACCGGATCTCGAAGTCGGCGAGCTTCCCGTCCGGGCCGTCGGTATTGACGAAGTACTTGCCGTCGCGCCTGAAGAACGTCGAGGTGACGCCGGCGAGGCTGAATGTCGCGCCGGCGAAGTTGCCGAGCACGGTCTTCTCGGTCGCCGCTTCCATCGCGCGGTCGTGATGCGAGCCGCGCCATGCTTCGGCCGCATTCGCGTGACACGACGCGCACGCCGGGGCGCCAACGTACGTCGCAGCAGGAAGCGTCTGGGCGACAGGCGCTGTCGCGGTCTGCGCTGGGAGCGGAGCCTTGCGGTCCGCGAGCATCGAGTAGGCGACGATCGCAGCGACGGCAGCGGCCGCGACGCCCAGCACGCGCCGGAAGTGCCGTTTGTCGGACCTCGGCGCCACCGGCGGTGCGGGCGGCGGCGCCGCAGGACCGGGCGATTGCGCTTTCGCCTTGCGGCGTGAACCGTGCTTCTTGCTCAAGCGGGACGAAGGCTGCGCGCCGCGAAATTGCGGCGGCGCGAAGGATAGCACCCGGTCAATGCGATGCGGCCGCGCTCAGGGTGACAAAACGGCGGCCCGGCCACGCTGGCGGCCACGTACGGGGAGAGGTGGCACCACGTACGTCGCCCGCTCATCGGCGTTGCGCCCCGAGTACTGGGGGAGCGAGAATCGGCGACTACGTATCGGACACGCGCACATTGGGCGGCACCGAAATGGGGCGACACGAGGCTTGGAGAGCGGAACAGCGGCGCGGCGCGCTGTGCCCCGCCCTGGCGCTTCTGCTCGCTGCGTACATCGGTGCTGCGGCGGGCGCGGACGTCGCGCCGGCGAGCAGCGCAGCAGGAGCCGAGGTGCAGATCAATCTGTGCGCCGAACCAGCCGAAATCGTGCGGGCGCTAGCGTTGCATGCCGAAAGCGCCACTCCACGCGAGTCCTGGTATTTCGACACCCCCGACCTCGCGCTCTTCCGGCGCGGGCTCGTGTTCCGCCTGCGACTCACCGGGCGCGGCGCAGAGCTGACCCTCAAGGCCGCCGATCAGGACTGTAAGCAGGTGCCGCCCGCGCTATTGCCGGCGCGCGAGGGCAAGTGCGAGTACGACCTGCACGGCAGCGATTTCAAGGGTGCCGTGTCCCTGAGCCGTCGCCTGGACGAGGCGACCTCGCGCGCGCTCCTCGGTGATCGCGTTCCACTCGAGAAAGCGCTCAGCGCTGCACAGGTCCGGTTCCTGCGCGCGGGCGCGTCCGTGTGGCCGCTGCCGCCCGGCCTGCAGCGCCTGGGCCCGGTCCGCATCCTGGCCTACCGCAGCAAGACTGAGAAGCCGGTCGTCGAGGCCTGGGAGCTGCCGGCCGGGACCCGTTACGTCGAAATCTCCGAGAAGGCGCGCGTCGACGACGCGCTGCGCCGTCGATCGGAGCTCGAGAAGGTGCTCGCGAGCGCCGGCGTGAAGGTCTGCGCCGATCAGTCGTCGCAGGCCGGCGCGAAGCTGCGCGAGCTTGCGCGTCCGAAGTAAGGACTTCTCCGCCCCCCGTCTTACTTCCCGAATCCCTCGCGCGTCCGGAGCTTCATTCCTTACGGGATGTGCGTACGGCTCAAGGTCATTTCGGGAACAGCAGCCGTATTTGAAACCGGATCTCCGCCGACCGGCTGGTGCGGGAGGAGTGCGACCTAGCTGGCGCTCTTGAGCGCCGCCCGCATCGCCGCGATCGTGGCTTTGTAGTCCTTCGCGCCGAAGATCGCCGATCCGGCGACGAACGTATCGGCGCCGGCACGTGCGATGTCGCCGATGTTGTCGATCTTCACCCCGCCATCGACCTCGAGCATCACGTCGCGTCCGCTCGCATCGATACGTCGCCGCACCTCGCGCACTTTCTCCAGCGCCTGCGGAATGAATTTCTGACCGCCGAAGCCCGGGTTCACCGACATGATCAGCACGAGGTCGAGCTCCTGCAGCGTGTGATCCAGGTAGTCGAGCGGCGTCGCGGGATTGAACACGAGGCCCGCCTTGCACCCGCACTCGTGGATAAGCCCGATCGTGCGGTCGACGTGCTCGCTCGCCTCCGGATGGAAGCTGACGATGTTCGCGCCCGCCTTCGCGAAGTCGGGGACGATGCGGTCGACCGGCTTCACCATCAGGTGGACGTCGATCGGCGCCCGGGTGACCGGCCGGATCGCCTCGCATACCAGCGGCCCGATCGTGAGGTTCGGGACGTAATGGTTGTCCATCACATCGAAGTGGATCATGTCCGCACCGGCGGCGATCACGCTCGTGACCTCGTCGCCGAGGCGCGCGAAGTCGGCGGACAGGATGCTCGGGGCGATGCGGTAGGGGCGCTGGGGCATGGCTGCGCCCGATTCTAGCCGGTCAGCGCGTGAAGAAGGCGATGTCCTGCTCGGCGCGCAGCTTCCAGAGAACGGATCCCGCGGGCGCTTCGACGTGCTCGGCACAGAGCATCGCGCCGGCCGGCACCGCCGCCTTGAGCCGCGCACCCGGCAGCATGTAATACGGCACCGCATTGCCGGGCCGCACCGGCGCGGCGTCCACGAGCAGCGGGTCGAGCCCTTCGATCGCATGCCGGTTGCCGTGGATCGCGAGCCGCTCGCCGGCCGCGAAGGCACGGTGCGCGCGCGCGACCACGTCGCACGCCGGCCGCGGCTGCGGCGCGCCGCAGGACACGCCGAGCCGGCAGGCGGCGAGAATGGACAGCGGCGCCTCGAGCCCGAGCAGGTGCTGCGGATTCCAGAGCAGCGCGTGGCCCCCGGAGCGGCTCGTCGGGATGCCCTTTTCCCGCAGCACCTCCCAGGTCGGGCGGTGGCTACACTCGACCACTACGAACACGCCGCCCGCAAAGCTCAGCTCGTCGGGGCGGCGCAGGCAGTTGAAAACGTCGAGCACGCCGATATGTGCGAGGACGCCCCCGTCGGCGCTGGGCGAGAAGATGTCGGGCACCTCAAGCGATCGCGCGACCGCGGCGTGGAGGTCGGGCCGGTCGGGCACGAGCCCGGTGTGATTCGCGATCACGCACAGCTCGGTGTAGTCCGGTACGGTCCGCTGCGGCAGCGCCGCCAGCACCGCGCCGCGTTCGGCGAGCACGCGCGCGGGGTCGCGATCGCCGAACGCCCAGAGCGACTCGAACCCCGGCACCGCCACGCTGCCGTGCGCCGACGTGACCGTCCCCGCGCGCGGATCCCAGACGAAGTCGTACTCGCTCGCCTTCCCGGCCGCCACGACCCGCAGCCCGAGCAGCTCCGCCCAGGCCTTGAGGCCGATGGTGAGGCTCGGCTGGTCGCCGTCGACCGGGGTGACGATGCGGCCCGCGGCGGCTGCGCGCCGGGCGAGCAGCGGGCCGATCACGCTGTCGGCCTCCTTCGTGACCATCACGAGATGCTTGCCGGCGTCGATCGCGGCCAGGGCATTCGCCGCGCCGACCTCCGGATCGCCGGTCGCCTCGACGACGACGTCCAGCGGAAGCGTCGCGAGCAGGCCACCATCGGGCACCACCACCCAGCGCCCGGCCTCGATCGCGGCAGCGGCGTCCGCGCGCGCGCCGCAGACGCGGATGGCGTCGCGGGGCACCCCCGCGGCCGCGAACGCCTCCACGCCGCGCTCGGGCATCACGTCGCAGACGGCCGCGACCCGGAAGTTCGGGATCGCGCCGCCCTGGCTGATGAGCGATGCGCCGAACTGTCCGGCGCCGATGAGGCCGACGCGCACCGGTGTGCCGGCGCGGGGATCGAAGAGCGGTTTCAGATTCATGTGCCGCGTCGGGTCCGCCAGACTGTCCGATCGGAGTGTAGCCGCGCGCCGCCCTTGTGCACGGTCGCGAAATCGGGTGCAATACGCGCGCCCATGTCCGCCCGGTACGAGATCACGGTCAAGCCGAAGACGCAGTACCTCGCCGACCAGTCGGACGAGGCGGCGGACCGCTACGTCTTCGCCTACACAATCACGATCCTCAACACGGGCGCCGCGACCGCGCAGCTCCTCAGTCGGCACTGGATCATCACCGACGCGAACGGCAAGGTCCAGGAGGTGAAGGGCCTCGGCGTGGTCGGCGAGCAGCCGAAGCTCGCGCCGGGCGAGTCGTACGAGTACACCAGCGGCGCGGCGATCGCCACGCCGGTCGGCACGATGCGCGGCAGCTACCAGATGGTCGCGGAAGACGGCACCAAGTTCGACGCGCCCATCCCGGAGTTCACGCTCTCCATCCCGCGCGTGCTGCACTAGCACGCATTTCCAGTTGGCATTGAATCGAAGCTACCGGCTGTTCGCGCCGGTCTACGACCTCTTCATTCGCCGGGCGAGCGAGTCGGCGCGCGCCGCGAGCCTCGCGCGGCTGCCGGCCGGCGCCGGAGCACGGGTCCTCGTGGTGGGGATCGGCACCGGGCTCGACGCGCCGCACCTGCCGCCGGGCAACGCCTACGTCGGGATCGACCTCACCGCCGCGATGCTCGCGCGCGTGCCGCGCCGCGCGGACCTCGCACTCGTGCGCGGCGACGCGATGCGGCTGCCGTTCGCGGACGATGCGTTCGACTTCGCGGTGCTGCACCTGATCGTCGCGGTCGTGCCGCACCCGGACCGGTGTCTGGCGGAAGCGGAGCGCGTCCTCAAACCCGGCGGCCGCGCACTCGTCTTCGACAAGTTCCTGCGCCCGGGCGAGCGCGCGCCGGTGCGTCGGGCGCTGAACGCGCTCTCGCGGCACGTCGCGACCCGTCTCGATGTCGTGCTCGAGGAGGCGCTCGCCGCCGCGCCTCGACTCGCCGTGGAATCCGACGCGCCGGTGCTGGCGGGCGGGTGGTTCCGGTCGATCACGCTCGCGAAGCGCGCTACTTCTTCATCGTCCACCAGACGATGAAGACGAAGAGCGCGAGGGCGACCGCCATCTCGAGGAGATAGATCCAGAGCCCCTGCATTGGTGGTCGCTATACTTGCCTGGTGGCCGGCGAAGTGAAGTCGAGAACGTGAAGTCGAGGCAATGAGCGCGCCAACACCGCGGCGCGCGATGATAGCGCGGAGGATCGCCGGCGTCGCCGCTGCGGTGCTCGCCGCGCTGATTCTCGCCGGATGCGCGACCAAGCCGCCCGCGTCGCCCGCCGCGCAGGGGTGCCCCGAAACGAAGCCCTGCCCGGCGTGTCCGGTCTGCCCGGGCGTCCCCCCCGAGAAGCCGAAGGTCTCCACGCTCGCCCCGGTTGCGTTCGCCGATCTGCCGGGCTGGGGCCAGGACGATCTCGTCGCGGCCTGGCCCGCCTTCCGCGCGAGCTGCCGCGCGCTGCGCTTTCGCGACGCGTGGCGGGAGGCGTGCGCGCGCGCCGAGGCGCTCGACGATCCGGACGGTGCCGCGATCCGCGCGTACTTCGAGACCCACTTCGTGCCGTATCGCGTCGCCAACGGCGACGGCGCCACGCAGGGTCTCGTCACCGGCTACTACGAACCGGTGCTGCGCGGCAGCCGCGAGCGCAGCGCCCCGTTACCGCTACCCGCTCTACGCGCCGCCCGAGGACCTGCTGATCATCGACCTCGCGTCGGTCGAGCCCGACACTGCAAAACATGCGGCTGCGCGGGCGGCTCGACGGGCGGCGCGTGGTGCCCTATTGCTCGCGCGCCGAAATCGAGCGACGGCAAGGCGCCGGTCGGCGGCAAGGAGCTCGTCTACGTCGACGACGCGATCGAAGCGTTCTTCCTGCAGATCCAGGGCTCCGGGCGCGGTGCGGCTCGCGAACGGCGAGGAGCTGCGCATCGGCTACGCGGACCAGAACGGGCATCCGTACCAGTCGATCGGCCGCTGGCTCGTCGACAAGGGCGAGCTCGCGCTCGAGCAGGCGAGTCATGCAGGGCATCCAGGCGTGGGCGCGCGCGAATCCGGCGCGGGTCGTCGAGCTGCTGAACCAGAACCCGAGCTACGTGTTCTTCCGCGAGCTGCGCGCCGAGCCCGGGCGGACCGCCGGGTGCGCAGGGCGTCCCGCTCACCGCGGAGCGCTCGATCGCGGTCGATCCGCGCTTCATTCCGCTCGGCGCGCCGGTGTATCTCGCGACGACACATCCCAATTCGAGCGTGCCGCTGGAACGCCTGATGGTGGCGCAGGACACGGGTGGCGCGATCCGCGGCCCGGTGCGCGCCGATTTCTACTGGGGCACCGGCCCCGATGCCGGCCTGCTGGCGGGTCGCATGCGCCAGCAGGGCCGGATGTGGGTCCTGCTGCCGCTCGGCTATCCGGTGCCGAAGGACGAAGCGACCCGCTGAGCCCGCTACTGCTTGTTGGCTTGGGCTTCGTCGAGCAGCTTCGAGAGCTGCGGCGCGGGCTTCCAGCCGGACATGCGCTGGCCGTCCGCGAGGATCAGCGTGGGCGTGCCGTTGACGCGGAACTTCTTGCCGAGCTCGAGGTTCTTCTCGATCGGGTTCGGACAGTTGCCGCTCGCCGTGGGCGTTACGTTGTTGAGCGTCAGATCGAGCCAGGCCTTGGCCCGATCGGGCGAGCACCATACCGCGCGTGCGAGCGGCCCCGATTCGGGAGAAATGATCGGGAGCATGAAGACGTGCACCGTCACGTCGTCCATCTTGACGAGCTCCTGGTCGAACTTCTTGCAGTAGGGGCAGCGTGGATCCGAGAAGTAGGCGAACTGCCGCGTACCCTTGCCGCGCACGATCTTGAAGGCCTGGTTGAGCGGCAGGTCGGCGAAGCGGACCGCGTTCAGCCGGCGCATCCGCTGCTCCGTCAGATCGGTCTGGCTCTTGCCCTCGAATATCGTGCCGATGAAAAAGTGCGTCGCATCGTCATTGGTGTAGAGGAGGCGCGTGCCCTCCGGCGTCGCGATCCGGACTTCCCAGAGGCCGAGGAACCCGGCGCGCGCGATGCCCTCGATCTTCATGTCCTCGCCGAGGAAGGCCTCCGCACCCTTGCGGATGGTGGCCTCGTCGCGCGCACCAGCGGCGCCAGCGAACAGCGCGGCTGCGAGGGCGAGAAGCGCAATAAGGGGTCTCAGCATGATGTCCTTCCGGAAGGGGCCGTCCGGTCAGCCGACGGCGTGCCGAACGAGCAGGTTCTTTATGACCGGCAAGCGGTGGGTCAGGTTCAATCCGAGGTTGCGGAACCGTGACGGAATCGCGCCCGGCCGACCGAACAGCCCGACGAGCCCATCGGTGACGGTGCGCATCGCGAGTATAGCCTCCGCGCGTGAGCGCTCGTATCGGCGCAGCAATATCCGGTCTCCCGGATCCGCCGCTCCGCGATTCCGCAGCACCTCGGCGAGTACGCGCGCGTCGCCGAAGCCGAGGTTCACGCCCTGCCCGGCCAGCGGATGGACGACGTGCGCCGCATCGCCCACGAGGGCGACCCGCTGCGCGATCATCGATTCGGCGGTCAGGAGTTGCAACGGGAACGCCTTCGGCGCCGTGACGAGGTCGAGGTCTCCCAGAACCTCGTGACCCGCTGCGGCGACGCGCCGGCAGAACTCTGCCGCGTCGAGCGCAGCCAGCTCGCGTCCATGCGCCTCGGGCGTCGACCACACTATGGACATGCGCGCCCCGGCGAGCGGGAGGTACGCGAGCACGCCGTCGGCGCGAAACCACTGGTGCGCGATGCCCCGGTGGGGTCGTGCGATCGCGAAGTTCGCCACCACGCCGAGCTGGCCGTAGCTGCGGGCGCGCGCGTGACCGCCCGCGGTCCGCCGCACCCACGACTGCGCGCCGTCCGCACCGACGACGAGCCGCGCGTCGAGCGTCGTCCCGTCCGCGAGCGTGAGCGTCGCCGAGCGCTCGCCGACCTCGAGGCCCGCGCACTGCGCCGGAGCGATCACCCGCACGTCGCCGTCCCGCAGCGTCTGCCACAGCGCGTGCTGCAGCCGCCCGCTCTCGACGATGTGCGCGAGCGCAGCCACGCCGGTCTCGTATGCCGAGAACGCGAGCCGCGCGCCGGGCTCGTCTCCGCAGATCTCCATGCCGGCCACGGCCTGCACGCGCATCGGATCGAGCCGCCGCCACGCGCCGAAGGCCGCGAGAAAATCGCTCGACGCGGGGCTGATCGCGTAAATCCGGCTGTCCCACTCGTCGGTCGGGGGCAACGGCGGAGCCGGCTCGACAACCGCGATCGACAGGCCGCTGCCGGCGAGCGCGGCGGCGAGGCTAGCACCGACGAGCCCGGCGCCGATGATGACGATGTCGAAGGATGCCCGTGCTTCAGTCACGCGCGCATTCTACGGCTCACCCCAGGAACGGATGCGCGCGGATGTAGACCTTCTCCTCCTGCACGGTGCGGCCGAGGAGCTTCACCAGCGCGAAGACCGCCTCGATGTGCGACGTGGGCGTGCGGGTCGGCCGCCCGAGCCCGATCACCGCGCCGACGAGGGCGTCGATCTCCGGGTCGCGACCCGACTCGACGTCCTGGAGCATCGAAGTCTTGTGCCTGCCGACCTACTCCGCGCCGGCGATGCGCTTCTCGAGCGAGACGCGGAAAGCGATGCCGAGCGCGTTCGCGACGCTCTCCGCCTCCCGCATCATCGCCGCCGCGAGCTCGCGCGTCGGCGGAAACTGGCATGGCGCAAGGAGATGATCGACCGCACGCACGCAGCTGCCAGTGAAGCGCTAGGCCGAGCTGGTGGGCAGCGCCGCGGTACGGTGTACTGCCTGCCTCGAGCCGATCAATGACGCCGATCTGTCCCTGATGCGACGCATCGACGAGCTGCATCTGGAGCATGCCGTTCGCCGGCAGCCGCATGCTGCGCGACCTGCTCAACGCCGAAGGCTTTGCGGTCGGGCGCCGGCACGTGGCCACGCTCATGCGCAAGCATGGGCATCCAAGCGCTGTACCGCAAGCCCAACACCAGCAAGAAGCACCCCGAGCACCCGGTGTTCCCGTACCTGCTGCGCGGCATGACCATCGAGCGGGCCAATCAGGTCTGGGCGATGGACATCACCTACATCCCGATGGCGCGCGGCTTCGTGTTCCTCGCCGCGGTGTTGGACTGGCACAGCCGCCGGGTGCTCGCGCACCGGCGTGTCGATCACGATGGAGGCGGACTGCTGCGTCGAGGCCTGCGGAGGCGATGTCCATGAGCGTCGAGTGGGTGAGTGCGCTGATCGGGTTAGGATAAGAAGATATGCTGTGCTGCCTGATTGACGGGGATCAACCGGCCGGACGGGCGTGGCCTCCGGCTTGACGCTCCGGACGCCGCCCCGGATAATCGCGCCCCTTCCCTGGCGAGTTAGCTCAGTGGTTAGAGCAGCGGAATCATAATCCGTTGGTCCGGGGTTCAAATCCCTGACTCGCCACCATCAACCCTCTAACGGGTTGAGCGGCAAAAAATTCTTGCAGTTCAGCGGCTTCCCGCTAGTCCTCGTGGGCCACAAGGCTGGCCACAAGTGTGCGCGGCCTAGCGTTCCAGGATACCGCTCAAGGTTCGTCTGCAAAGTGGTCTGGTGCGTGTCGGAGCCGTCTACTACTACCGCCACCGACTACCGCCACCGCGTTCCCCGCGACCTTCTCGCGCACTACGGGCGACGCGAGATCAAGCGTTCGCTCGGAACGAAGGACCTTCACGAAGCCAAGCAGCTCGCGAGTATTGGGCGCACGCGGGTCCTTGGCAGAGCTCCTCGCGCGCGCCCATGATCGTCGTCGCGGTCTCGCGATACCAGCCGTGGAACAAGGCATCTATCAATGACATAGCGAGCTACGGGCCCACCGGCGTATTCATATCGGTCTGGATTTCGGCTTGGGTGAGGGCGCGGTTGTAGATGCGCACCTCGTCGATGCGGCCCTGGAAGAATTCCCCCCACAGGCTGTTGCCGCCGATGCGCAGCGGCCCCGTCGAGGTGGCGATCGGGCCGCTGCGATTGACGCTCGCCCTCTGCACCCCGTTGATGAACAGCCGCAAGGTGGTGCCGTCGTAGGTGCCGGCCACATGCGTCCAGACGTTGGCGGCAGGAGCCTGCGCCGCCGTGCCTTCGGCGACACGGTTCGCGCCCCCGACCAAGACGTTCACTTCGGGCCGGCCGCGCCAGTTGCGCGCATACAGGTTGTAGATGTCGGCGTTGGCGCCTTCCTTGATGAGGATGTCGCGCACGCCGCTGGTGGTGGTAGGAAAGACCCAGGCCTCTAGGGTCATGGCCGTGGTCAGATTGAGCAGGCTGCTCGCGTTGACCGTGACCCAGTCGTTCACCCCGTCGAAGGCCAGCGCGTTGCCGAACTTGCCCTGGGTGCTCCAGGTGGCTTCGGAAATCGTGCCGGTGTGGCCGTTTCCAGAGGCATCCGCAACGCTGGTTCCGCTGCCTTCGTTGAAGCTGTAGGCGGCGACCAGACCCACAGTGGTCGGCTGGGCCACCGAGAAGCTGATCGTGAAGTCGTCGGGATTGGCGTTGCCGGCCGCGTCCTGGCAGCGCACGAAGTAGCTGTAGCTGCCGCCGTTGGCCAAGCCGCTCACGGTGCTGCTGTGCGCCTGGCCGCCGGTGGTGATGAAGGTGTTGGGCATCGCGCTGTACGCCACCCCCGCCGTCGTGGCGTAGCGGCAGGTCGCGTTCTCGTTGGTCGCCAGGCTCAGCGTCGCCTGCGTCGTCCCGGCAGCCAGCGTCCCGGAGGGCAACCCGCTCGAGCGCACCGGCGCCGTGGCGTCGCTCGCCTGATACGTAGCGATGTAGGTCGTCGCCGTTTCTCCTGCAGTGACAACGTGAGATTGTGCACCGCTATCGGACCACGAGACGAAGGCGTAGGTGATCCCGCCCTGCGTCTGGCCGGGCGCATCGAGCGTGTGCTGAAAGCCCGTGAGCGTGTCCTTGACGAAGGGAGCCGTGCGACTGATACCGTCCATGTTGATCGTCAGTCCGGCCGGATTAGTCTCGACGGTCACATTGATCTTGTGTGGCAGCACGAACACCGAGCTTGTGTGCTGCAAACCGGTGGAGTCTCTGACCGTGAGAATGATCTCGTACCTGGTGTTTCCGGAGAAATCGTGGCCGCTAGTCGGAATCGCGAATGTGCCGGACGTCAGGCCGGAAACAGGACCCAGCGTCGGGTGAACGTGGCTATCGTGGTGAAACAGGATCGTCCAGGTGTATGCCGATGCCGGCAGCGCACCGTCTTCCAAATCCGTCGCGGTCGCCGAGAAGCCAATCACGTCGCCGGCGCGGAAAATCCGACCATTGATCGGAGAAGTGATGTTGCCCTGCGGTGGGGTCCCGACAGAGACCGTGACCACATCCGAAAGCGTCGTCGAACTGCCATCCGAAAGCGCAAGCTGCGCGCTGTACACACCGCTCTGCGCATACACATGGACGGGGTTCGGCGCGTTGGACGTGGTGCCATCGCCGAAAGTCCATGTATACGACAAGGGCTGATTCTCGGGATCATACGAACCCGCGGAAGAAAAACTGACGGAAAGCGGCGCCTGACCGTTACGCGGCGCCGCCGAGACGACTGCGACGGGTGGCTGGTTCCCCGCGATGTATCGAATCCGACGAATGGCTGCCGGGTTGACCGAGCCTTGCCAGCCCCACCCGAAATCCACGTAATACAGAGACCCGTCCGGCCCGGGCTTGAGCATGACCGGATCGTAAGGTCCATCCAGCGACCCATCGGCGGGCAGGAAGTTCTGGCTGCCGGTGACGTTACCGGAGGCATCGAGGGTGAGATACCTGATCCAGTTCTGCGCGAAGTCCCCGTAGAAGTACACGCCTTGGTAACTCGCAGGGAACTGGTTGCCGCGGTAAACGAACCCGCCGGTGATTGCGGCGTCGCGACCATTGTGCGAGTAGGTGAAGAGCGGGTTCGTCATTCCGGCGTTACCGCACGGCCCCTCGCAGGTCGGCCAGCCATAGTTGGCTCCGGCGACGCCGATGTTGACTTCTTCCGTCGAGCTCTGGCCGACATCACCGATGTACATCCGGCCGTTGGCGGGGTCGAAGGAGAAGCGGTACGGATTGCGCAGGCCTCGAGCCCAGATCGCGTCGATGTTCGGGCCAGCGCCGTCGACGAACGGGTTGTCGCTCGGAATCGTGCCGTCCTTGTTGACGCGCAGAATCTTGCCGTGATCCGATGTGAGCGGCTGCGAACTGGACGGAGCGCCGTTGTCGCCCGTGGAAATATAGAGCTTGCCGTCGGGCCCGAATGCCAGGCCGCCGCCGTGGTGATCGGTGCTGGTTGAGTCGGCGACGCCTTGCCAGACCACCAGCTCGGACGCCGGGGCAGGCCGTATTTCCGCTCATGGTGAAGCGCGAGACGCGATCGCGCTGCGGGTGTCGCAGCGGTATAGAAGAGATAGATGAAGCCGTTGTTCGCGAAGTCCGGATCCGCCAAGACGTTGACGAGTCCGCGCTCTCCGCCGGCCGTGACGTCTTCGAGGAAGATATTGGGAAGCTGCGATCACCGGCGTCGGATCGGCCGAGCTCGCTCCGGGTTGAACGACCAGGAGTCGACCGCGAAATTCCGTGATCAGCATCCGGCCATCGGGCAGGAACTCGAATGCGGTCGGGAAAGTCAGACCGCTGCCGATCACCACCTCGTCGCGGAAGCCGGCTGGAACAGGGTTGTTTGTGACAGCCACGACACCGCCGTCGAGGTCGCAGTATTTCCAGCAGCATCTCGCGCTCTGGCCGTGAGCGTATATTGACCCACAGGAACTGTTGTGGTGTCCCACGATAGCGAATACGGCGCGGTCGTGATTTCTTGCCCGAGGTTTGCGCCATTCAGCAAGAACTGAACGCCCACGACGCCAACGTTGTCCGAAGCATTCGCTGTAATGGTTACAACTCCAGCTACCGTTGCGAGGTCGGGTGGGGCAGTGATCACGACAGTGGGCGGAACCGTGTCTTGAGTGCCTTGCCCAACCGAGAAGCTGATCGTGAAGTCGTCGGGATTGGCGTTGCCGGCCGAGTCCTGGCAGCGCACAAAGTAACTGTAGCTGCCTCCAGTAATCAGCCCGCTGACCGTGGTGGACTGCGCTGTGCCCCCGGTCGTGCTAAAGGTGTTCGGCATCGAAGCGTATGCCACCCCCGGCGTCGTCGCGTAACGGCACGTCGCATTCTCGTTGGTCGTCAAGCTGAGCGTCGCTTGCGTCGTGCCGGCAGCCAGCGTCCCGGACGGCGAGCCGTTCGTCCGCAGCGGCGGTGTCGTGTCCGATGACCCACCGCCCACCGGCGTATTCATATCGGTCTGGATTTCGGCTTGGGTGAGGGCGCGGTTGTAGATGCGCACCTCGTCGATGCGGCCCTGGAAGAACTCCCCCCACAGGCTGTTGCCGCCGATGCGCAGCGGCCCCGTCGAGGTGGCGATCGGGCCGCTGCGATTGACGCTCGCCGCCTGCACCCCGTTGATGAACAGCCGCAAGGTGGTGCCGTCGTAGGTGCCGGCCACATGCGTCCAGACGTTGGCGGCAGGAGCCTGCGCCGCCGTGCCTTCGGCGACACGGTTCGCGCCCCCGACCAAGACGTTCGCTTCGGGCCGGCCGCGCCAGTTGCGCGCATACAGGTTGTAGATGTCGGCGTTGGTGCCTTCCTTGATGAGGATGTCGCGCACGCCGCTGGTGGTGGTAGGAAAGACCCAGGCCTCCAGGGTCATGGCGGTGGTGAGATTGAGCAGGCTGGTCGCGTTGACCGTGACCCAGTCGTTCACCCCGTCGAAGGCCAGCGCGTTGCCGAACTTGCCCTGGGTGCTCCAGGTGGCCCCGGAAATCGCGCCGCTGTGGCCGTTTCCCGAGGCATCCGCAGCGCTGGTTCCGCTGCCTTCGTTGAAGCTGTAGGCGGCGACCAGACCCACAGTGGTCGGCTGGGCCACCGAGAAGCTGATCGTGAAATCGTTGGTGTTGGCGTTGCCGGCCGCGTCCTGGCAGCGCACGAAGTAGCTGTAGCTGCCGCCGTTGGTCAAGCCGCTCACCGTCCTGCTGTGCGCCTGGCCGCCGGTGGTGGTGAAGGTGTTCGGCATCGAGCTGTACGCCACCCCCGCCGTCGTGGCGTAACGGCAGGTCGCGTTCTCGTTGGTCGCCAAGCTCAGCGTCGTCTGCGTCGTCCCGGCAGCCAGCGTCCCGGACGGCGACCCGCTCGAGCGCACCGGCGCCGTGGTGTCGGCTGGAGGCGCATCGAGGATCCCGCCCTTGAACGTCAGGATCTTTACCTGCGGACCGCCGAAGACGGAGGCGGCGATACCGGGTTGACCGCTCGAGTAGAGCGGTCCCGCTCGCGGTGTGGTTGATCACCTGGACTCCGTTGAAATAGACCTCGATGATTGTTGCCCTGGGATTCCAGGCGGAGTCGTCTTGGCGCAGTGCCGATACTCGCAGTCGCGGAGGCCAACAGCGTGAAAGCTCAGCCGACCCGTATCGATCGCGTCCGGTAAAGTCGCACTTCCCCGGCATAGGCAATGGCCAGGTAGCTGCTGCCGTTGTCCTGCGCCTTGCACGCGGGTCGTGACGCCCGCCCAGCGGACGCGCCGGGATCTTGATCGTAGGTGATCTCCGAATACTGATCGGCGCCGATCGTGGGCGTCACCAGCCGTGCCTGGGCGATCAGATCGACGGCATAGGCCCCATTGTTCTTGCGCAGCGCGGCCCATGACCCCGGCGTATCCCAGCATGCCGTCTTCCGACAGCGGATTCTCGATCGCCGGAGAAGCTGCTCGTCGCGGTGACCGTGCGCCCACTTGCCACCGTGAACGCAATCGCGAAGTCGTTGGTGTTCGCATTGCCGGCCGTGTCCTGGCAGCGCACGTAATAGCTGTAGCTGCCGCCGTTGACCAAGCCCGTCACCGTCGTCGCATGCGCGGTCCCGCCGGTGGTGGTGAAGGTGTTCGGCATCGACCCGTACGCCACCCCCGCCGTCGTCGCATACCGGCAGGTCGCATTCTCGTCGGTGCCAAGACTCAGCGTCGTCTGCGTCGTCCCGGCCGCCAGCGTCCCGCGCGGCGCCCCGTTGCTGCGCACCGGCGGCGTGGTGTCGGCTCACGGCGCAACGAGGTCCCGGCGGCGAACGACAGGATCTTTACCGTCGGTCCGCCAAAGATGGAAGCGGCGATACCGGGTTGACCGCTCGAGTACAGCGTCCCGCTGGCGGTGTAGCTGATCATCTGCACACCATTGAAATACACCCGATGGTTGTTGCCCTGGGATTCCAGCCGCAGCCGCCTCGGCGCCGTGCCGACACTCGCGCTCGCAGAGGCCAACAGCGTGAAGCTCAGCGAACCCGTATCTCGGTCCGGTACAGTCGCACTTCCCCTGCATAGGCAATGGCCAGGTAACCGCTGCCGTTGCTCGCGCCTTGCACGCGTGTCGCAACGCCCGCCCAGGCCGACGCGCCGGGATCTTGATCGTAGGTGATCTCCGAATACTGATCGGCGCCGATCGTGGGCGTCACCAGCCGCGCCTGGGCCAACGAATCGACGAATAGGCCCCATTGTTCTTGCGCAGCGCGGCCCATCGACCCCGGCGTATCCCAGATCGCCGCCTTCCGACAGCAGGATTCTCTATCCCGGAGAAGTTGCTGGTGCGCACGTGTGCCACCGGCCACTGAGAAGCTGATCGTGAAATCGTTGGTGTTCGGATTGCCGGCCGTGTCCTGGCAGCGGACGTAATAGCTGTAGCTGCCGCCGTTGACCAAGCCCGTCACCGTCGTCGAATGCGCTGGTCCCGCCGGTGGTGGTGAAGGTGTTCGGCATCGACCCGTACGCCACCCCCGCCGTCGTCGCATACCGGCAGGTCGCGTTCTCGTCGGTGCTCAAGCTCAGCGTCGTCTGCGTCGTCCCGGCCGCCAGCGCCCCGCTCGGCTGCCCGTTGATGCGCACCGGCGGCGTGGTGTCGGCTGGCGCACCAGTGTGCGTGATTCGCCGGACCGTGCCGCCGCTGAAATCCACATAGAACAGGTCACCACCCGGCCCGATCTTCAGATCCACTGGGCTCGCCGCGCCCACCATGAACGTCGATCGCGCGGACGGATCCGGTAGATCCGTCCGCGCCCTTGGGCATCACCCAAATGCAATTGCGCGCGTTGTCAGCGAAGAAGAGCGCACCCTGATAGCTGGTCGGATAGGTGCCCGTCGCGTAGAAGGCGAGGCCAGAGATCGATCCTCCACCCGCAGGCACAGGACTCGCCCGTGACAACCAGTTGGTTGTGCTGGTACGCGTAGACGGGCGGCGTCGCGGCTGCCGGCTCGGCGTACAGCTCGGTGCACATGCCGAGACCCGCGTAAGCGGTCGTCGCGGTGCCTGCGTAGCACGGCGATCCGAAGTTCTCGACGAAACCATCGACTGCGTTCGCGATGCGATTTATCTCTTCCCACTCGTTCAAACCCGCGTCGCCGATCCAGATCTCGCTGGTCCCTGGCCGGAAAGCGAAGCGGGACGGGTTTCGCAGGCCATAGGCGATGATCCGCTGTGCATTGACATCGACGGGGGCCTCGGCACTCGCGTTCGCATTCAGTGCCGCAACGGCGCCCTCGAGCCAACCGCTGTACCAGCTGTGGATACGGGGGCCGCTCTGAACCCAGGTATGGGGTATCGTCGGCCTGCACCAGTCTGGTCATGCAGTTGGATCATGTGCAACGTCCAGGCGCTCTCGTCTCCGCTGATCCAGACACGGTTACGACTACGCAGCGCTTCCCCGTTCTTGATCACCAGGGTGGGAATCTCGTAGCGATCGAAGTTCTGCTCGGTGCCGAAGTTCTCCGCCATGCCTGGAAAGGCGGACATGTCGGTGAACTGAGCCGGGGCGTCCCACGCCGCGGCCGCGCTGAACACGTTGGGATGCCTGAGGATCAAGCTGAGAGCGCCCGGGGTGCCGGACTTGCTGAATCCCAGCACCCAGCGTTGCGGAATCGTGCCCGGCGCCGCAAAGCTGTCGCCGAACGGAACGAGATCCCTGACTATGAAGCTTTCGAGCCGCCGGTCGAAGTTGCTGTCATGGTCGCCATACCAAGGCTCGATGTGGAAGGAAGGTGCGATCAGCGTCAGGTTGTATCGGTTGTGGACATCGAGCAGCTGCAATTCCTCAAGGCCGTCGCTATGGGGCGAACTCAAGTCGGTGACGCCGGCGTTGAACCGGCAGCACATACAGGAATCGACGCGGCATGCCAGGTGCGGGGTTAGTGGGTTCCAGGACGCGCACCATCGTGGGCTGCGGCACCCTGGAATACCGAAGTCACCGGATAGCTCTTCACGCCGTTCGCGTCCGACCGTGGGCGGCCCTACAAACATCGAGGTCGCTTGCGGGAGGGGCTGGCCAGTGTCCGGATGGACTCGGATGACGGAACCGCTGAGAGCGACCGGATCCGCCGGGGACCGTAGGTCCTGGCTCCGCAGGGCGCCGCCTTGATTCGGCGGATCGGGACTCTGGCCGACGCCTTGACCGAAATCCACGAACGTGGAACCGGCGCCGTCGCCTGCACTCGCGTACAGAGCGCCGTCGGGACCGAACGCGAGACTGCCGACGGGCTGGTCCGGATACCGCTGATACCAGTCCCAGACCAATACCTGTTCAGCGCCGGTCATCACGTTGCCGTTGGCGAGTAGACGCGACAGCCGTGCGCTCACTACGCAATCGCCGTTGGCAGACGGGCATGCGTCTCCCCACGTCGGAGCAGTCCCTCCGACGGGGCCATCATAGGTATAGAGGACGTACACATACGGCACGGACGAGAAGTTCGGATGGAGCGCCAAGCCGCGGAGCCCGCTCTTGCCGAAGTCGTAAACGTTCGCGCGTAGGTCGGCAAAGATTGTTGGTGTCGCATCGCCTAGCTTGTTGAAGACTTTGATCAGTCCGCTCTTCTCGGCAACGAAGACCCGACCATCGGGGGCGAACTGCACGGCGGTTGGCTCGGTAAGTCCGCTCAATACCACTTGCTCGCTAAAGCCAGAGGGCAGTGTCTGCGCGCCGGACTCTCTACCCCATACGAAGATCAGCCACAGCAGCCCAAAGGCCAACAACTTCCAGTTGCGTAGCAGCGACGAGAAAGCAATGCGATCGGAGACCGTGCGCGAGGAGTGATCGCTGATCTGACCGATCGGCTCCGGATGCGCTTTCCGTTGTGCTCTTATCAATGTCATCTCTTCAGAGCCGAATAACGATCATGGCCCGAACGCGACGGTGAAAAGTCAGCGCCACGAGCTGGTTCCCGCTAACGTGCGGCACGACAAAGGCGTTGCTCCGGTAGTGACCCAACAGGACAAGCCTTTGCACCGGGGATAACCGTTCGCAGATTGAATGAAGCCAGCCCTGATGCGACCGAGAATCCATCACGTGAGACAAGAATTCACAATTTTGCTTTCGGCCCGCCCGTCAACGTTACGACAGGTTAGTGTGCACAAACCCCTACGCGATCGCCTCAAGTTGCGAGCTCCCTACGCGGAGGTAGTCTTGCCAGTGCGCGGCGCGACGTGCGGACGCAACGTCGCGACGACACGGTTGTAGGAGCACCGAGCCAGTGCGCCCGGCCGGTGATATCTGGTTCCTGATTGGCGCGTTCGCGTTGGATATCCCGCGAAGCTGACCGGTCCCCGTCAGCGATGGCGATCATAAGTGGAGTCTGGACGCCCCCGACCCCAGGTGCGATCCGGATCGACGTCGCCACGCGCGACGCGAGCGGCAAGAACAAGCGGAAGAACTTCGCGGACGTTGGGCAGCGCATGACGCCCGCGATGTGAGAGAAAACGTGGCGATCTCTGCGGGTCGTGGCCCGTACTGGCGGGAAAGGCCGTGCCGAATAACAACAAGTTACGCGTTGAGCTTTGGACTGGGGTCCCTGGTTCGAATCCAGGCAGGGCCACCCTGCCAATCGACGCGTTACGCTCCCCGCACCGCAATTGCCGGATCGCCGGGGAATGGGATCTCGTGATTCGCTCGATGCCTTGACCAGCTGGGCGTTCGTCGAGCCGCGAGCCGTCTTACGTAATCCGACACGACCGCCAGAGGAGCGCCCGCTGCTCGGCGGCCTGTTCCTCGGCATGCCAGCCGGTCGCGTCGGGGATCCGGTAGGAAAGTAATTCCCTCATGCGTTGCAACCTCTTACAACCGATTCTTGAGATGGTATCTAAAAATCACGGCCTCCCAAGGACCGGTTGGATACCACGACGTGCTATGACAAACCGACGCCGATAAACGCTAGACTGACACTTCGCTCGGACTATGGCGCGTGAGCGAGGCTCCCCCTCAATTGCCGTCGCTGATAGCAATGCTTCGCGTCTCGGCAGCGTCATCATGATCGGCCAGAATAGAACGTGGACACCAAGCCTGTGCGCCTAGACGTCATCGTCCGATGGAAGCGGCGATCATTGGCGGCCGCGTCATCGAGCTCTCACTTGTCGAGCGAAAATCCGCCCGGTTGCGGGCTTGGCGGAGCCTGAGCGCAGTGATTGCAAATAATTGCAAACCCTTAGCAAGTAATGCCTGGTGTTCATTCCAGTTGTGAATGTTCCACCGGGGGAAGTCTTAGACTTGTCGGGAATTCGAGATGGGGTGAATCCTTGATATGAACGGCCGGAAGCGTTCGGATCGATCAGCCACAAAGTGGAAGTGCGGATCCGCGAAATCGAAAACCAGACCGGTGGCTGCGCTAAGAACGCGATGCCGAGCGCAATGCGCGCATCACGCCTCACGCGTAGCAGGTTCTACCCAAGTACTAGACCGGTCGGATCAGAACAGAGACAAAGGTTGGCGTCATGCCCATCTCCGATACGGTTTCTCGGAGAGAACGTAAATATCCTTCAGCCGTCGCTGGTCAACCTGTACGGGTGCACGATCGGCGACGAAACCAAGATCGGTGCGTTTGTCGAGATTCAGAAGAACGCGGTGATCGGCGCCCGGTGCAAGATATCTTCACACACGTTCATTTGCGAAGGCGTTGTCATCGATGACGGGGTCTTCATCGGGCACGGTGTGATGTTCACCAACGATCGTTACCCCCGCGCGACAAATGAGGATGGCAGCCTTCAGACCGAAGCGGACTGGAAGGTGAACACGACTCGAGTAAAGCGCACGGCCTCGATCGGATCCAATGCCACGATCGTCTCCGGGGTGACGATCGGCGAAGGGGCGCTGGTCGGTGCGGGTGCAGTCGTCACCAAAGACGTTGCCGGACTACGCGATTGTCGCAGGCGTGCCTGCGCGGGTCATTGGGAGCACGCGCAAGCGAACCCGATAGGGGCTACATCCACTCGCACGTGACTCGAAATCAGCGTCTGTCGCGATTCGACAGGACAGGATGTCCAACAGGGAGGCACGCAATGATCAACATCGGCATCATCGGCTATGGTTACTGGGGTCCCAATCTCGTCAGAAATTTCGCGGAGACGCCGGGGGCCACCGTTGCCGCGGTCGCGGACCTGGACACGGCGAAGCTTGCAGATCGTTCAGCGACGCTATCCCGCGGTGAAGACGACCACCGACTTCCAGGATCTGCTTGCGGATTCGTCAATCGACGCCATTGCGATCGCCACGCCGGTCAGCACCCACTTCGAACTTGGCATGGCGGCTCTTAGAGCCGGCAAGCATCTATGGCTTGAGAAGCCGATGACCGAGACCTCGTTCCAGGCGCGCAAACTGATCGACGAAGCCGAGCGGCGCCAGCGCGTACTGTTTGTCGATCACACCTTTGTCTACACCGGTGCAGTCCGCAAGATGGCCGAGATCATCAAGAGCGGCGAACTCGGTCGCGTCGTACTACTACGATTCCACCCGGGTGAATCTTGGTCTGTTCCAGCGCGACGTAAACGTGATCGCCGACCTTGCCGTGCACGACTTTTCGATCCTCGACTATCTGCTGGATGAACATCCGGTCGCGGTGTCGGCAAGCGGCACCAATCATTTTCCGGGCACGCCTGAGAACCTGGCGTATATCACGCTGTTCTACGACTCAGGGACCATCGCCCACACCAACGTGAGTTGGCTGGCCCCGGTCAAGGTGCGCCAGATCCTGATCGGCGGCAGCAAGAAGATGATCATCTATGACGATCTCGAGCCGAGCGAGAAGATCAAGGTGTACGACAAGGGAGTCAGCTTCACCGACGATCCGAAGCAGATCCATGAGATGCGTGTCGGCTACCGGACCGGAGACATGTGGGCGCCAAAACTCGCGGGAACAGAGGCGCTCAGCGTGGGCAGCGAGCATTTCGTCGACTGCATCGAGCACGGCAAGGTGCCCGAGACCGACGGCCATCTCGGCCTGCGCGTCGTCGAGTTGATCGAAGCGGCGACCAGTTCGATGCGGGGAAAGGGCGAAACTGTATACATCAACGTCAGGGGAAAACATCGTGATTCCATTCGTCGATCTCAAGGCGCAGTACGCGTCGATCAAGACTGAAGTGAACGCCGCGATCCAGGGCGTTCTTGACAGCTGCCAGTTCACGCTCGGGAGCGAAGTGGCCGCATTCGAGGAGGAGTTCGCGGCCTACTGCCAGGCGAAGCATGGCATTGGCGTCAACACCGGGACCAGCGCCCTTCATCTCGCCCTGCTCGCCGCCAACATCGGCCCGGGCGACGAGGTCATCACGGTGCCCTTCACCTTTGTCGCAACGGTGTCCGCGATCCACTACACGGGAGCGACGCCGGTCTTTGTCGATATCGATCCGCGAACGTTCACGATGGACGTCGAGCGCGCATCGAGGCCGCGATTACCGAGAAGACCAAGGCGATCCTTCCCGTACACCTGTACGGCCAGCCGGCGGACATGGACCCGATCCTGGAGATCGCGCGGCGGCGCGGTTTGCTCGTGATCGAAGATGCGGCGCAGGCGCACGGCGCGGAGTACAAGGGACGACGCGCCGG
The DNA here is from genome assembly GCA_963747775.1 of uncultured beta proteobacterium. Taxonomy (GTDB): domain Bacteria; phylum Pseudomonadota; class Gammaproteobacteria; order Burkholderiales; family SG8-39; genus JAGVSZ01. The sequence continues at coordinate 311,384 of CAVVGT010000001.1, read as the reverse complement.
AAGCCTTGGTGACATGGGCTGCTTCAGCTTCTACCCGGGCAAGAACCTGGGCGCCTACGGCGAAGGCGGCATGGTCGTAACGAACAATGCGGATTACACGCGTACGATTCGGATGCTTCGCGACTGGGGCGCGGAGAAGAAGTATCAGCACGTCCTCAAGGGCTACAACTATCCGCCTGGAGGGGATTCAGGGCGCGGTGCTGAGGGTCAAGCTACGGCATCTGGAAGCGTGGACCGAAGCGCGTCGTGCCGCTGCGGCTCGTTACGACAGGCTACTGGCCGGCAGCGGAGTGCCGACGCCAGAGGCGATGTCGTACGCGCGACACGTCTATCACGTCTATGCGATACGAACGCAGCTCGCCGGCAACAATGGCAGGAAGCGCTGCACGCGCAAGGCATCCAGACCGGAATCCACTATCCGATCCCCGTTCATCTGCTCCCCGCGTTTGCCGATCTGGGCTACGCGCCCGGGGACTTCCCCATTCCGAGCAAGCGGCGAACGAAGTGCTATCGCTGCCGATGTTTGCCGAGTTGACGGCCGAGCAATGCGAGGTCGTCGCTCGCGCGGTCAGAGGCCTCGTGGCCGAGCGCTTGGAATCGCCGACCGTGGCGAGCTCAGCCTGACGACCGTTCTTCGCCTATTGCGAAAGCCAAACCGAGATTCCTCCGCGGCTAATCCCGGGCGTACTTCCGAACCGGTGGCGGCAGTGGTGGGCGAACAGCTCCTGCGCTGAGTGGACGACCGCTCACGGATTGTGCCCACTTGCTCGAGGAGCGGCGACGTTCGGGATAACCACATGATGCAGGTGCCGAGAAGGAATTTGGCGGTTCCCCTGGGCATCCTGTTGGTCATGATGGGCCTTCTGCTCGGCGTGGCGGTGCTCGGCACGACGATTCTCCCGGAGGCGTTAATCGAGTCGAGAAATCGGCGATTTGCTTTCTACTCCATCGGGTTCCTCTTCATTGGGTTGGGCTTGTACCTTCTCATGAAGAAGCCAAGTATCACCATCATTCACCTTAGCGCGTTTGCACTCGTCGGCGTGCTTTCCGCGTTCCTCGGAGCGTTGGCATTGCAAGTCGCTTACGCACCGCCTAGGCTTGTCGCCGGATGGAAATCGTCCGTGCAGGCGTCCGAGCTGAACGAACTGGGGTTTCGCGGCATCCGCATCGACTATGCCGACGCCGAATGTGTCATCGTCTTGCTGGGCGATTCGAACGTGGAGGCAAAGGCGTTACGCCACGAGGCCATGCCGGCACGACGCCTGGAGTCTCACCTAAACGCCCAGGGGAGGAGAGTCAAGGTTTTCACCGTGGGTACCTGGGGATATGGACAGGATCAGCAGCTTCTTGCCCTCCAGGAGTACTTTCAGAAATACCGTGCCGACCTCGTGGTGCTGTGGCAGGAGCCGCGCAACGACCTATGGAATAACGTCTTCCGAACACACATGTACAACCGCAATCCCAAGCCCACCTTCTGGCTCGACGGATCGGGATTGCACGGTCCCACGGAGTCCATGGGGCAGCCGCTCGCAGATTCATCGATTGTTGTCGTCACCTTGTGGCAACGCGTGTTCGGTCTTCCGTACCGAGATCAACAGTGGGAGAACAAATTACCGGAGGCCTACTCCCCGCTGATTCATTCTGATGGTGTGGCCAATACGGAGTGGCAAGCGCGATGGGACACCAATCGTGGTCTCATGCGCGATGAGAATCTCATGACCGAAAAGAGCCATTTGGCTGTCATGCTGACCCCGCGGAGCCCACGAATGCAATATGGGCTGGATCTAACGCGCGCGCTCTTGCAGAGGATCCGAGACCTCGCTGCTTCCAACCAAAGCAAGTTCGCGATCTTTCAGGTGGATGATCATCACTTCAAGTCGAACGAAGAGCAAGTGTACGTCTTGAACGGAAAGTACTTTCGCGTCGCCAAACAGCAGTTTAACGAGAACTGGCGCTACGTTCACGATGGGTTCGACACCACTAACATTCCAGTAACCATCGATGATTGGCGGGTCGGACCTGACGACGCGCACTATAATGAACGTGCGACGGACCAGATCATGGGCGACCTCGCGCGATTCCTTGGGAACCGGATTCCGAGCTCTTGTGGTCGCTGACATTCGACGAGCGCCATGCCGTCCGCTCGCAAGCGCGCGATCGCAGTGCGCGACGGGCCACGCAAAGCGGTTGCGCGAGGCGGGATGGCTGCGGAGCGCGGTTGGGGAGCACGTAGTCGAACGCTTCAACGAGTGCGGCGATACACGCTTCGGCTTTGCCATGCCCGCGGGCACGACTACCGGTTCTCATACTCCTGTAAGACGCGCGATTGTGTCTCCCCCTTGAATCGCTAGGTCGGCAAACTCCGCAGTTTCGTACTTACCAGCAAGGCTCCTTTCAATCTGCAGATTGCCGCTGGAACGCCGCCGTCCCAACCCCCGGACATGCGTACGAAGCTCGTGCTCAACGATGGAACGGTCTTTGAGGGCCGCCTGTTTGGCTCTCCGCGGGTGGTCTGTGGAGAGGTCGTCTTCAATACCGGGATGACCGGCTACGTGGAGACTCTGACCGACCCCTCTTACGCGGGACAGATCCTGGTGCTGACTTATCCGCTGATCGGGAACTACGGCGTGCCCGAACCACGCGCCGGGCAACGGCGCTCGCACGGCCATACGAGTCCGACCGGATCCAAGTGCAGGGCTTGTCGTTCAACACTACGTCGATGATTACAGTCATCACTCGGCAGCCAGGACGCTGCGCGAATGGCTCCTGGATGAGGACGTACCGGCGGTCACGGGCGTGGACACGCGCACGCTGACGCGGCTGCTTCGTGAACACGGAACGATGCAGGGGTGGATGTATCCGCCACGATGTCGCTTGATGAAGCAAAGGCACAGGCAGCATCGGTCGACATGCACAAGGAAGTGTTCTATCGCGTCGCGCCGGCCGAAGCCAGTGACGTACGGTTCCGGGGATCTCACCGTGCTGCTCGTCGACGCCGGGGCCAAGGACAATCTCGTGCGTTCACTGCTCGAGCGGCACGTGCGTGTGATCCGAGCGCCCTGGCACGTTGCCTCTGCGCCTCTCGCCAGGCAAGTCAGACGGCATTCTGATTGGCAACGGACCGGGAGACCCGAAGGACCTTGGTCCGCTCATCGAGCAGGTTCGCGGGCTGCTTGGCGATGGCACCAAGCCCATTCTGGGGGTCTGCCTTGGCAACCAGATACTGGCGCTCGCGGCGGGTGGCGACACCTACAAGCTTCCCTACGGGCACCGCAGCGTGAACCAGCCGGTTCAGGACCTGCTGACGCGTCGCTGCTACATCACCAGTCAGAACCACGGCTATCGCAGTGAAGGACGAATCCCTGCCACCGGACTGGGAGCCTTGGTTCGTAAACGTGAACGACGGAACCAACGAAGGAATTCGTTCGCGGTCGAAGCCCCACGCCAGCGTGCAGTTTCACCCTGAGGCACACCCCGGACCGACGGACACAGGATTCCTGTTTGACGACTTTCTCAGACTGATGGGCGCGACGAGACGTAGCTGAACGACGCTTCGCCGGCTTCTGTCGCTAGACAAGCTGCAAATCTCGTAGAGCGACTCATGTCATGTATGGCGCATATCTACCCCGGAAGCCCCGCCGGGTGCTGGTGCTCGGCTCGGGAGCGCTGCAGATCGGGTCAGGCTGGCGAATTCGACTACTCCGGATCGCAGGCGCTGAAAGCACTGCGCGAGGAAGGGGTCGCCACGGTCCTCGTCAATCCCAACATCGCAACCATCCAAACCGGCGAGGATCTCGCCGACCGCGTCTACTTCGTCGCGATCATCCCGGAGTTCATCGAGCGAATCATCGTCAAGGAAGAAGTGGACGCAATCCTGCTGTCCTTTGGCGGCCAAACGGCGCTCGGCTGCGGACTTGCGCTCCACGATGCAGGCGTCCTCGACCGCTATGGCGTGCGAGTGCTCGGCACCCCGATCGAGACGATCCGGGACACCGAGGATCGGGCCCTGTTCGTGAAACGCCTTGGCGGAGATCGGCGTCAAGACCGCTCGCAGCCAGGCGTGCCGTTCGCCCAGCGAAGCCATCGAGGCGGCGCTCACCATCGGCTTGCCCGTGATGCTGCGTGGGGCTACTCGCTGGGCGGCAAGGGCAGCGGGATCGTGGAAACCGTCGAGGCGCTCGTCATGCCGCGGTAAGCGCGCATTTGCCGGCGGTGCGCCCCAGGTGTTGGTCGAGGAATGCCTGCGTGGCTGGAAGGAAATCGAGTACGAGGTCGTGCGCGATGGGCGCGACAACTGCATCACCGTGTGCAACATGGAGAACATGGATCCGATGGGGATCCACACGGGTGAGTCCATCGTTGTTGCACCGTCCCAGACCCTGAACGATCGACGAGTACCAGCTCCTCCGCACCGTCGCGATCCGCACCGATCCGTCACCTGGGCGTGATCGGCGAGTGCAACATCCAGTACGCGCTCGACCCGGAGAGCTCGGACTATCGCGTCATCGAAGTCAACGCGCGGCTGTCGCGTTCAAGTGCGCTTGCGAGCAAGGCGACCGGCTACCCGCTGGCCTACGTGGCGGCGAAGCTCGCGCTTGGCCGCTCGTTGCTCGATATCCCGAACAGCATCACGCGGCGCACGACGGCATTCTTTGAGCCGGCTCTCGACTATATCGTGTGCAAGCTGCCGCGCTGGGATCTCGCCAAGTTCCAGGGCGCCTCGGCCCGCATCGGAAGCGAGATGAAAAGCGTCGGTGAGGTCATGGCCATAGGCCGCAGCTTCCCCGAGGTGATTCAGAAAGTCGTTGCGCATGCTCGATATTGGCGTGCATGGGCTGGATCCGGACGCCTATCAGTTCAGCGACGTGCGTGACCACTTCAGAACCCAACGCCGCTGCGAATCTTTGCCATCGCGCAGGCCTTGCGCGACGGCATGATCCATCGACGAGGTGCACTCGCTCACCCGGATCGACCGATGGTTCCTCAAGTCGATCGATTCCGTCGTTCGTATGCACAGAGCAGCTGGCGAGTGTGAGTTGGCCGCTGTCTCCCGGACGTGCTGCGCGAGGCCAAGGGCATGGGCTTCTCCGACCATGCCATAGAGGCACTCACGAAGGTCGCCACGCGGACAGTCCGCGAATTGCGAATCCGGGAAGGTATCGAGCGCCAGATTGCTCAGATTGACACGCTCGCCGCCGAGTTTCCGGCCGAAACCAACTACCTCTACACGACCTTTCATGCCAGCCAGAGCGACGTGGCCCCTCGTGGCGTAAGAAGATCATGGTGCTCGGCTCGGGTGCGTACCGAATCGGTTCAAGCGTCGAGTTCGACTGGTGCTGCGTCAATGCCGCGCAGGCGGCAGCAGCGCTCGGGCTACGAGACCATCATGCTCAACTACAATCCCGAGACCGTGAGCACCGACTACGACGTGTGCGACCGGTCTGATCTTCGACGAGGTGAGCCTGGAAGCCGTTCTCGACCTCTACGAGCGGGAGCGGCCAGAGGGTGTGGTCGTGAGCATGGGTGGCCAGATTCCAAACAACCTCGCGATCCAGTTGCATCGCGCTGGGGTGAAGGTGCTCGGGACCAGCTCCCGAGAACATCGATCGGGCCGAGGACCGTAGCAAGTTCAGTGCCTTGCTCGATGAGCTTGGCATCGATCAACCACGCTGGTTCCACGTCACGGACGTCACGGATGTCAATACCGTCGGTCGACCGACTCGGCGGATTTCCCAGTGCTCGTTCGTCCGAGTTACGTGCTGAGCGGCGCAGCGATGAGTGTGGCGCATGAGCCGAACGAGCTCGCGGCGGATTCTTGCGCGCGCCCGCGACGTATCGCCTGAGCATCCTGTGGTGATCTCAGCGTTCGAGACGCACGCAAGAGAAGTCGAGATCGACGCGGTCGCGGACAAGGGAGAGATCGTCCTTTGGGCCATCAGCGAACACATCGAAGACGCTGGCGTTCACAGCGGCGACGCAACACTTGTTACGCCTCCGCAGATGCTCTACATCTCGACCATCCGCCGCATCCGCCGAATTGCCATGGAGCTCGCGAGGGCGCTGCAGATCACCGGGCCGTTCAATGTCCAGTTCCTCGCCAAGCACAACGCGGTCAAAGTAATCGAGTGCAATCTGCGTGCCTCGCGGAGCTACCCGTTCGTGTCCAAGGTCACTGGCGTCAACTTCGCCCGCGAAGCCATGCGCCGGATGCTGGGTGCCGTTGGTCCTATCAAGAACGACAGCCTTAATCTGGACCATGTCGGGGTCAAGGTGCCGATGTTTTCTTTCTCCAGACTGGTTGGCGCAGATCCCATGCTCGGGGTAGAGATGATGAGCACTGGGGAGGTGGGGTGTTTCGGCGACGGTCTGCACGAGGCACTTCTGCACGCGCTGCTTGCCACTGGCTTCTGCTTCCCTACACGCGGCGTCCTGCTGTCCCTTGGACCGATTGTTGACAAGTACTGGTTCGCCGACGAGGCGCGGGTGATCTCCGAGGAACTCCGCCTTCCCATCTACGCAACGCAAGGCACCGGCGAGATGCTGCGCGAGATCGGTATCGATTGCACCGTTGTCGAGAAGCAGCCTGGGGATCAGTTCAATGCTATCGATCTGATTGATCGAGGAGACGTGGATTTCGTCATCAACGTACCCCGAGAATACGACGCGTTCGGGCGTCCCGACGGTGTGCACATCCGTCGCGCCGCTGTCAATGCAGGTATCCCACTTGTCACCGACCTTCAGCTTGCTCGCGCCGTCATCGAGGCACTTCGCCGGAGGAAGCCGCGTGATCTCCAGGTGTTCGCTTGGGAAGACTACGTGACCCGGAAGCCAAATGCACTGCTCCGCCCGGAAGGGTGAAGAGGCACGAGCGCGTGCATACAGCACGCCACTAAGCCCGTCCCGACTACAATGCTCCGGCCTTGGATCCCGAATAGCTGTCCCTGCGATGACTGACCATACCGCGCTGTCGTCAATCATGCAGGGGCAAATCTGCCGCGGTGAGCGTAAGAACCCATCTAAGGGTGTCGGCCTTTCGATTGACTGCTGGAAACCTGCCGGTCACCTTCTGTCATCGGTAGCACTCGGGAAGGTCACCAAGAAAGTGCCTCCCTGCGATGTGGCGGGTGGCAGAGGCCCGTGGCATTCCTCGCGTAAGCCTCGCCTTCCGGTGGGTGTGACTTGATGGCACCCTCAGAGGCCCTCGGGTTAGGGAATCGGCAAATTTTTGTTAATGAGCGGCGGAACGTCTCAACGCTTACTAATGCGCGACTATTTCATGTGCGACCGTCGATATCACGCTTCCACTCTTGCCCGGCAGTTTGGGAAGCGCTACCTTGTGAAGCATCTTATCCCTCACATCGCCGGATATGGGTCACGAATCCTTTGAGCGCAAGGAGTCAGTTTCGAGTTCGTCCGACCGGGCGTTTGGACTAGTCTTCGCTATGGTGTTCGCAGTCATCGGACTATGGCCATGGCTCTTCGGCGGCCACGTCCGCATCTGGAGCATGGCGATAGGCGCGGCTTTCCTGGTGGTGGCACTGCTGTGGCCAGCCGTGCTGGCGCCCCTGAACCGGGTATGGACGCGCTTCGGGCTGTTGCTTCACCGGATCGTAAGCCCGGTGGTCCTTGGGGTGATGTTCTTTGGCGTCGTCACCCCGATGGGGCTCATCATGCGTGCCCTGGGCAAGGATCCGCTCCGTCTGCGCTTCGATCCCGCTGCGCGGACCTACTGGATCGAGCGACGCCCCCCTGGGCCGGCGCCGGACACCCTCAATAACCAGTTCTAAACAGAAACTCCATGAACCTGATCATCGAATTGTGGCGCTTCATGCGCGTACGTAAGAAGTTCTGGCTGCTGCCGATCCTGATCGTGATGTTCCTGCTGGGTGGATTGCTCATCCTGGCACAGGGCTCGGCGGTCGCGCCGTTCATCTATACGCTCTTCTGATTCGCTCTGAATGCGCGTCCTTGGGATCTCGGCCTTCTATCACGACAGCGCCGCGGCGGTCGTGCAGGACGGTGAAATCGTTGCGGCGGCACAGGAAGAGCGATTCACCCGCAAGAAGCACGATGCGCGGTTTCCGGCCAACGCCGTCGACTACTGTCTGCGCGAAGCGCGGGTGTCTCTGGATGACTTCGACTACGTCGCGTTCTACGACAAGCCGTTGCTCAAGTTCGAACGACTGCTCGAAACCTACCTGTCGTTCGCGCCTCGCGGCTTCAAGTCGTTCAGCATGGCGATCCCGGTGTGGCTTCGCGAAAAGCTGTTCCTCAAGGATCTCCTTACGAGAGAGCTCAAGAAGCGCGGATCCAGAAAGGATCGTCGAGGATCGACTGGTTTTTTCCGAGCACCACCTGAGCCACGCCGCCAGCGCGTTCTTCCCTTCGCCGTTCGACGAGGCAGCGGTGTTGACCATGGACGGCGTCGGCGAGTGGGCGACCACGTCGCTCGCGCATGGGCACGGGAATCAACTCGAGGTCCTGCGGGAAATTCACTTTCCGCACTCCCTGGGTCTGCTCTACTCGGCGTTCACCTACTACACCGGGTTCAAGGTCAACTCCGGCGAATACAAGGTGATGGGCCTCGCACCATACGGCGAGCCGAAGTACGCGCAACTGATCCTTCGACCACCTCATCGATCTGAAGCCGGACGGGACGTTCCGGCTGAACCTGCAGTACTTCAACTACTGCACCGGCCTCACGATGACGAACGGGCGGTTCGACGAGCTGTTCGGCGGACCGCCGCGAAAGCCCGAGGCGCGCCTGACGCAGCGGGAAATGGACCTTGCGGCGTCGATCCAGGCGGTGACGGACGAGATCGTTCTCCGGCTGACCCGCTCGATCGCCGCGGAGACCGGGCTGCGGAATCTTGTGCCTGGCCGGCGGGGTTGCGCTGAATTGCGTGGCGAACGGCATGGTCCTCCGTGACGGCAGATTCGAGGATCTCTGGATCCAGCCGGCTGCCGGGGACGCTGGAGGGGCGCTCGGCGCAGCGCTCGTCGCCTATCACTTGTACAAGGATCGGCCTCGATCGGCCGCGAACGGCTCGGGCGATCGCATGAAGGGAGCCTACCTCGGACCCAGCTTCAGCCAGCAGGAGTCCGAGGTGCGGCTGCGTGGCGCGGGTGCCCGTCTCACGGTACTGGGCGATGACGCCATGATCGACGCCTGCGCCCGCGATCTGGCGGATGGTCGAGCTGTAGGTTGGTTCCAGGGGCGGATGGAGTTCGGACCGCGCGCGCTGGGCGCACGCTCGATCTTGGGGGATGCGCGATCCGCGACCATGCAGTCGATCCTCAACCTCAAGGTCAAGTACCGCGAGTCATTCCGGCCGTTCGCGCCCTCGGTACTGCGCGAGCGAGTCGCCGACTGGTTCGAACTCGACTACGACAGCCCGTACATGCTCCTCGTCGCCGATGTCGTGGAGAAGCGGCGCCTGGAGATGACGCCGGACCAACGAGCTCTATTCGGTATACAGAAGCTCAACGTGCCGCGATCGGATATCCCGGCAGTGACCCACATCGATTACTCGGCGCGGATACAGACCGTCCATCCGGATACGAATCCGCGTTACCACGCGCTGATCTCTGTGTTCGAGCGATTGACGGGTTGCCCCGTCATCGTCAATACGAGCTTCAATGTGCGCGGCGAGCCGATCGTGTGCACTCCCGAAGACGCCTTCCGTTGTTTCATGGGGACCGAGGTCGAAGTTCTCGCGGTGGGCAACTGTTACTTGCGGAAGGAAGACCAGAACATGGCGCTCCGCAAGAACTACGAGAAAGCGTTCGAGCTCGATTGAGGCGGAATCGATCTCCGCACGACACGCGCGAAGGGAGGCTCCATGACGGTTTGGAGGAAGTGGTGGCTGACGATTCTCATCAGTGCCTCCCTGCTAGTCGCCGGCCTTGCCTCGATCGAGGCCATAGTGCGAATTGCGCATCCGGAGGCCACCCGTTCGGCGCTTCTTTACCGGCTCGACTCAGAAGAGAACGGCTGGCAACGTCCCGATCGGGAGTTTCACCATGTTGGAGACGGGATCTTTGCCCTCCGATTCGCCTCGACACCCGACGGATCGGGGCGGGTGATGATCGTCGGCGACTCGTTCGCCATGGGTCACGGCGTCGGCGAAGCGGATCGGTTCGGCGCTCTCCTTCAGAAGACTCTTGGCGAGGACATCAACGTCGATGTTCTGGCTGTATCCTCCTACTCGCCGGTCATCTACGAGAATATCGTCAGGCGAGCCCTTGCCATCGCTCCGTATAAGGCCGTTGCTGTCTTCGTCGACCAGACTGATCCGGCCGACGACCTGATCTATCAGATCGACGTTCTTCAGGAGGAACCCTTCCGACTGTTCGACCTTGACTCGATGCGAGATCGACAGAGCCTCATTCGTGAGACCGCCATGCGCATCCGGAGCGACATGTCCTCGCGAACGAGCCCCCGTCGCTTGGCGACGTTTAACCTCATCGTGCCGCCGTCGTCACTATTGGGCTCCTTTTCAAAAGAGAGCCGGCACTATCGTTACGTACACCTCAGCTACGCGAGCCGTGCGGAGTTGATCAGACAGTTCGAGCTGGCGCCGGCCGCTGACGTGACGAGGGAAATGGAGGCTTTGACCCTGCGGCACCTCGATGCAATAGCCACGCTGTGTCAGTATTACCGCGTCCCGCTCTTCCTGACGGCCAATCCGTGGGAGTATCAAACGTCCGCGCGGCCCCGAACGACGCTGGTGGTCCCCGGGCCGTACCCGAGAGCTAACCGGCTGGAGGAAGTGCTGCGGACCAGGTACGAACAGCGACCGGGCGTCTATGTGCTTCGGATGACTGAAGCCTTTCGAGCCCAGCAAGATCCGTCAAGCCTCTTCCTCGAACAGCCGGCCAACGAGATCCACTGGAACCGTCGTGGGCACGCGCTGGTTGAGGAGGTCCTGAGGACGAGTCTCCTGCAGAAAATCGCGCTCGCTCGTCCACCTGACCCAACCCGGTAACAGGATGCGATCGAATTCGAGCGATGTGCGGAGGTTGAATTTCCGCATCCTTCACCAACGCCCGCTGTCATGCGACAAAGATTGGGGCCGAGCCTGCTTGCTGTCCAGATTTGGTTTGGTCGGGATCCCTGTCGTCGTGGCCATCGGCCTGCTGTTCCTGATTGATGAGTTTTTGGGTGTCATCGAGGTCGTGCCGACCGTTGGGCTCGTGCTGCCGACAGGTTACCGCGTGACGTATCGGACTCCGGAGTTCGTGTTCGAAGCGGCGACCAATGCCCTGGGGTTCCGCGACCGCGAGTTCAGCGCTGCCCGCACATCGAGCCTTCGGATCGTCGCCCCGGGGAGACTCCTTCACCTTTGGCTGGGGGTCGCAGCCGAGGAGAGTTGGCCCAAGCTCCTCGAGGCGAATCTCCGTACAGAGAAGTTGTCGGTCGAGGTCGCAAATCTTGGCCTGCCGGGAGCGGATCCCGACGACTACGCTGAGATCGCTGTGAGGGCGATTCCAAGTCTTCGCCCGGACCTCGTGGTCGTCGCGATACTTCAGGGAGACGACCTGGCCCAGATGGCCGGATACGACTCGACGAAATGCGCGCCGCACCACGCGCTCTCGTGGCGCTCGCGCTTGCGGCGCCTATACCCAAACCTGGCTCAACTCGTAAGACCCGGACCGCAACCGGGCCAATTCGGCGCGGCGGTCACTTCCGAGTGGCAACGAGAAGTAGAAGCCACATTGAGCGGGGCCAGTGAGTCGGATCGAAGGGCGATTCGACGGATTGGATGAGCGCGTGAAACAGGCCTTTCGTCGCGGCGAATTGAATCCTGCCGTGCTTTCGTCATCTCTGAAGTCCCCCGCGTACTTCATGACGACGATGTTGCCGGGCCCGGAACGCCAGTCCCTTGTCGACAACATGGCGTCGTGCCTGGCGAAAATCCGCGGCCTCGCAGAAGCGAATGGCGCCGAGGTGATTGTGGTGGCGGTGCCGTTCGGAGCCTACGTGACCAAACGGGGCCTCGAGACTCGTCGCTCACTCGGTTTCCAGCTCGACGAGAGTGTTCTCGTCTCCAACGAGATGGACGAAGCGATTCGCCTAGCGGTGACGGCTGCAGGGATCCCATTCGTTCCTGTCACAGAGCAGTTCCGCATATCCCAGCCAGATCCGCCACTCTACTTTGAGCTCGACGGTCACTTCACGGTCCATGGCCATCGGTTATTTGCCGATTTCATCACCCCCGCGAATCGCGATGCTCTCGGCAAGACGCGCGGAGCAACCCGGTCCTCCCCGACAACGAACGGAGCAAGTAGCTAGTACCGAACAAACGCTGCCCGAAGCGAGCTTTGAGCGCGAAATCTCTGGTCGGGCTGAGCGCTGTGTCAGGTAGGCCAGACTGAGGAAGTCGGTACGGCTGTCGAGATCCTCGGCTAGAAATCGTAAGTGCGAGGAGCGCAGTCGCATAGCGGCTGGCGCTCGAGCCGCGCGCGACTACGCGTTTGGACCCGCCCGGTTTTCCGCGGGTGCCTGATCCGATGCGGGCGCCTTGTCCGATGCCTGCGACCGACGCGGGGGGCGAGACGGCTGAAAGAGCCAGCCCCCGTCGCGTGCTTTGTCATCAAGCATCTGGCTCACGGTGATTGCATCGATCGTCTCCTTCTGGTCGGCGTACCCGTAGACGAGCACGGTGTCGCAGAAGAGATTGATGACGCGCGGAATGCCGCGGCTCGCTGCGAAGATGGCATCGCAGGCGCCGTCCGTTAAGAGACCCTCCCGACCAGGGCCGGCCACACCGAGCCGATGGCGGATGTACGCGCGCGTCTGCTCGTTGTCGAACGGAGCAAGCACGTAGTCGACGCCGATCCGCTGGGCGAACGGCCGCATGTCCAGGCGACGCAACGTGTGTCGCAATCCCAGCTGTCCCACCAGAACCGTCTGCAGCAGCATCGCGCCGCCGGCGTTGACGTTCGAGAACAACCGCAGCTCCTCGAGCACATCCGGCGCGAGTGACTGCGCTTCGTCGATGACGAGAACGACGCGCTTGTTGCGGGCGATGACCCATTTGAGCTGCTGGACGAGCGCCTGCTGCAACGCGATCTTGTCCAGTCCCTGGTGCTCGACGCCAAACTCCGAAAGGACCCACTGCAGCAGTTCCGTGAACGTCCCGTTCATTCCCGTGATCATGGCCACGGCGTTGCCAGCCCCCCGCCGGCTCAGGAGGTAGCGCATCAGCGTCGTCTTGCCGGTACCGATGTCGCCGGTGACGACGCAGAACATCGCCTGGTTCCGGAGACCATAGACGAGCAGCTCGAGCGCCATGCGGTGCTGGCGCGAGAGGAACATGAACTCCTCTTGCGGCGCCAGCGCGAACGGCTTGACCTTGAACCCGTAGAACGTTTCGTACACGGAAAGGACGCTATCCTTCAGCGCCGAAAATGCGACGGAAGAACCCCGGCGTCGGCCACCTTATGGGGTCGGGCTTCGGTAACTCGCGCGACTTGTTCAGGACAATCCCCAACAGATTCGAGTTTCGCAGCAGCTCGCATGCGCGCGCAACATCGTCCCGGGCGGTCCTGCACTCCTCCACGAGGAGGATTGTCGCGTCCATGTAAGCGGAAAGTGCAAGAGTGTCCGCCCCGGAGAGCACCGGGGGCACGTCGAAGACCACGACACGTTCGGGATACCGGCCGCGCAACTCGTGCACCAGGTTCGCCATCCTCGGCGAGCGCATCAGCTCGGACGTGTTTGCAACCGGTTTCCCACCCGGTAGCAGCGCCAGGTGCCCGATTCGCGGATGGAGGAGCAGATCCTCGAGCGCCGCGTCGCCGACCAGGTAGTCCGCGAGACCCGGCCCCGGCTCGAGCTCAAGAATGTGGCGCAGGTCGGGATCGCGGAGGTCGGCGTCCACCAGCAGCGCGGTATGATCCACTTCCATCGCGAAGCTGATCGCGATGTTGAGTGCGACGGTCGATTTTCCCGCGCCTTTGTTCGGGCTGGTTACGGCGAGCGTCTGCCAGCCGTTCTTGCGGAACTCCATGAGGAGTTGCGTGCGCAGCATCCGGAAGGCGTCGGCGCTCGAGTCGTTCGCAACGACTGCCACCCGGTGGCGCTCCAGCACGTCCGGGGGAATCTCGACCACTTGGCCAGGGGGGTAGTCAATGGCTCTTGGTACGGGTACGCGCACCGAAGCCGGGCCCGCCGGAAGAATGTCGTCCAGGAGCCCGAACATGCCATCTCCCGGTGCCTCGGTGCTCAGGGTGCGCCGCAGCGCGACCGCGATTTTGTCCATGGGCGGTTACCAGGTGCCGATGCGACGCATCACGGCTTCCCAAAGGTCGGGCAGTGGCCTGAGAAACAGATCAACGCCAACCAGGAATGCGACTGCGGCCAAGACCGCGAGACAGCCGATGATCCAGGCGCGCCGACGGTTTCGTCTAAGCTCGCCCTCCGTGTAGATGTAGGGAATCGGGGTCAGGATCGGCACCTGGGCGATACGCGCGAGTTCCCACGGTCCCTTGACCGAGCGATCGAACAGCTCGCGCAGCCAAGCCAGCCCAAGTCCGCCGCCCAGTGCGGCCACAAGGCCGACTAGCGCGATGCGCGGACGGTCAGGGCTGACCGGCTTCTCCGGGAGGTTGGCTGGCTCGCCCAACGTGAAGCGCTCGGCCTTCCGGTCCTTCTCGAGTTCCACCGCGACTTCGGCCTGCATCTGCTTCGCCTTTACCTCGCGGTAGCGCGTCTGGGCATTGTCATAGTCCCGGGTCAGATCGCGGTACTCGCGTTCGACCTCGGGAATCTGGAGCAGCCGACCGTCATACTCGCGTTGCTTCGTGCGAAGATCCTGCCTCAGCGCGGAGAGCTGCGCGAGCTCGCGATTGGCGCTCTCTAGTTGCGAGACCAGTGCCACGTAGACGGGATTGTCGGGCCGCTGAGTCCCGGCGACGGCGCGATCGCTTCCAGTCAGTTTGGGCCGGGCGGCTTCGGTGCCCTTCGCGGTTCTGAGGGCCGCAATCGAGCGCCTGACCCGCTGCACGTCGGGGTGATCTTCCGAGTAACGTTCTTTGAGCGCAATGAGCTCGGCCTCGAGCTTCTGCCTCTCCGCCGCGTCAGTGCCACTGCTCGACGCTCCGACCTCGACTTTGAGCGCCGCAATCTCACGGTGCATGCGTCGGAGATCGGGGTGGTCGGCGCCGTACCGTGCGGCGCTGCTCGTGTACTGTGCCTGCAGCTCGCGCAGGCGGTCCTCAGCCGAGAGGACGCGCTCCCCGGCAACGTTGGTGGGTGGCGGGGCATTCGGCTTGACTAGCGGAAGCTGCGCTTCCACGGAGAGCTTCCGTTCCTGGAGCATGTTGATCTCACGCTCCACGCGCATAAGCTCGGATTGCGTGCGTTCGGCGAGCTGCATGTTGACCGCCGTGGAATCAGGCAGGCGCCCCGCGTAGCGGCGCTTGAACGCCGCCAGCTTCGTTTCGATCTCCTGGATCTGCTTGGCCAGCCGGTCCGCTTCCTCGGCGAGGAAGGCGGTCGTCTGGGCGACGCTTTGCTGGCGCGCCTTCACGTTTTCATCGAGGTAGAGCGCAACGAGGTCGTTCACGACCTTCTGCGCGCGCTCGGGATCCGGGGCATCGTAGGAAATGCGGAAGGCGATGGTGGTGTTTGCCCGCCGGCCGCTGCCCCGGTCCGAGACCGAAGCATCGACGGTCGAGAGCTGGATGTGCCGGCGCATCCGTTCAACGATCTCCTCGGTCATCCCGCGTTCGCGGTACTTCTCATACAGGCCGTATTTCTCCGCCAACTGAAGCAGCACGGCGCGCGTCATCACCTGCTGACTGATTACCTGGATTCGCTCGTCGGCGAAGCTCGTGACGGTGGAACGCACGAGATCTGGCGGGATCTCCTGTTCCTGCACAAGAATGGTCGCCGACGACCGGTAGACCGGCGGCAGCGCCATCGCCAGGGCGATCGTGATGGCGGCGAGCGCAGCCGCGACGGCCAGGATCTGGCCCCTGCGCCGTCGTAACAGGGCGAGATACTCGCGAAAATCCTTGCCGCTTTCTGCTTCTTCGTCCATAGACCGACGATGTTAGCGCGGGTAGCGTGACCCTCGCCCACTTCCCGGCAAAATCCTGCAAATCCTTGCCCCGAGACGGCAGTATGTCACACGTGCTCGAAGTCGCGGATCGGTCTCACGGGATCGGCAAGGCGTCGAACAGGGAGCTTTCCGGCGCCGCTGAGGGGGATGCCGCGCCCGTTGGCGCTGGTCTCCGCTCCGGAAGCGAGACCGGACCCGCCCCTGGAATGTTGTCCATGCCGACGCGCGTGCCCACCCAGTCAGTGAACGACGTTCCGGGCCAGTTGTAGCCGATGCTGACGAACACGACGTTCGAGGTCGGCTGCGACGGATTGTCCGCGTAGTCGGCGCGTGTGTACCGGTAGCCCGCATCGAGGGTCCACCGCTCAGCAAGCCGGTAGGACGCACCGATTTCGCCCAGGTAGGTCTGGTTCGCGAACGAACCCGAGAGGGCGGTGGGGAACGTGGTGCGCGTATAGCCGACTCCAAGCCGTGCGATGAGGCGCTCCGAGAACTGGTGCGAGAGTCCGGCCGCGGCGTTATTGGTTCTGGTGACGGTGCCGGTGCTGTCCGGGGAGATACCCTGCGAGAGGGTGGCGAAGAGCCGCGTTCGTTCCGAATAGGCGTAGTTGATGCCTCCGCCGAACAGCGGACCACTGTCGCGCCGTCGCTCGCCGCTCGTGACCGGCACGCGCTGCGCGACGCCCGTGTCGCACAGAATCGGGGTGGTGGGACACACGAGCGCGGTCTGCTCGGCTTCGATATTGCTCCAGAAACCACCTACCGAGGCCGACACCGTTAGCTGCGGCGAGAACTCGTGGACAACGCCGAGCGTCGTCGTTACGGCATCGCTTCGTGTGATATCGCTCGTGTAATGCGAGAACACAGCTGCGGCCGTAAGTCGGGTTCGTTCCGAGAATTGATAGCCCACGGTGGCCCCCGCGTTGTAGCCGCGGTTGTCCGATAGTGAACTTCCCTCCTCTACGGCGTCATAGGAGTTCGAGTACCAGCCGGCGGTGGCACCGACCGACCACCGCTCGGTGAGCGCGTATGAATAGGTGCCGTTCACGTTCGCCGCGTTGGTGTAAGCGCGCACGAGCGTGACACCCGATTGAGTCTGGGCACTCTGCAGCAATGGGGCACGGACAAAGGAAACGGCGCCAGTCCAGGTGGAGCGCTCGTCGTTGACCGATCCGTTCAGGCCCGCGCGGCCGCTGAGGTAGTCAGTCGTCGGAGAGGGACCCCAGACCTGGTTCAAGCCTACCGCGAGGAGAGCGGTCAAATCGGATGTCTCCGTTCGACGCGCCGCCGTGACGAACGGGGAGACCGATGCGGTGAAGGCCGATTGCGGATCGCTAGAGGTGAGAAAGTAGTTGTCGTTGAACTCGCCTCGAGCCGCGACCCCGCTCTGGACCAACCACGCTTGAGCCGCGGCGACGGACGGTACGACTGCCGCCAGCGTGGCGACGAGCCGCAGCATCATCGATCGACTGCTTGTCGCAATCCGCACGCAGTTCACGGGACGACGACCACGTCGCCTCCATGCAACTGGATGTTTTGCTCGACCTTCTGTCCGCGGACGACACTGCCATACTCGAATGGCAGCACGATCTGGCGGTCACCTTCGCGGCGCATTACGCGGATGGCATTGCTGTCTGCAAACGGCGTAAGGCCGCCCGCCATGCTGAGTGCCTGCAGCACGTCCACGTAGCGGCCGACCGGGAACTCGCCTGGCTTGTTCACCCTGCCGATGACGTAGATGCGCTGGCTCCCGACCTTGAGGATTGCGACCGACACGGCGGGGTCCGGGATGAACCTCTCCAGACGCTTTTCGATCTCCTGACGGATCTCGAGCACGGTCTTGCCTGCGGCCTTCACTTCGCCGATGAGCGGATACGACACGCCGCCGTCGGGGCGCACCAGAACTTCCTTCTTAAGCGCGTCTTCACGCCAGACCGAGATCTCCAGCAGGTCCTCGGGGCCTACCCGATAAGTGGAGAGGTCAATTCCGGGCACCTGCGTGGATAGGGGGGCGGGCTTCGATTCGGGCGGGACCTGAGCGACCGCGTCTCCCCCGCCAAGAGGGCCGAGGACTGCCAAGAAGCAAGCAACGAGGAGATTTCGCAGCTTACGGGACATGGTTTCGGGTCCTGTGATCAGAAATTGGGACAAGGCTACCGGTTGTTGGGGGGCGGCGCGAGCCTTTCCCGAGGCACCGGTCGGTGCTCGCGCTCACGCATACTTCCGATATGGCTCCGTTGAGCGCCGCCGCCATGCTTCGAAGCGCCACGAGGACCGTTGGACACAGTGCAGTATCCTATTCCGTCACACTGCGGCGACGCCACTAGCTCGATGGGTGGAATGTCAACTATTGAAACAATGCCCAGCGGGTCAACACTTTTTCACACCGCGACGGCTCCTGACCGAGGACACTCTGGTGCCTCGTACGGACCGGCTCTCCTCGAATTTTCCGGATTTGAGCAAGATTTCGGACGCGCCTCGCTCTAGGAGTGGTTGAGCCTGAACGAACGTGAGCAGACTCAACTCCGACAGAGTGAACGGAACTTGCCACTAATCGCAAATGTGAGGGCAGGGTTGGAAACGCGTGTCACTAGGTGTTCATCTGCTGTTAGACGGCCGACTGTGGCGCTTCTGCTGGAGCGTCAAGAGCACGACCGCATGACTTGCGAGACCCGGTTGCAGACCGACATCGTCCAATCAGCCGTCGTTCGTTTCATCGCGTGGCTGGACCGATACGGTGAGACGTCGTTCGACCACCAGAGTTACTTCGCGGGACCGATCGGTGGTCGGGCGAAGCAGCTCTACTATCGGAAGAAATTCCTGGGCACGCTTGCCGTGGCGCCGATGATCCTCAGCGAGGCGTTTCTCCCGGCCGGGAGGAAGCTCTTCTCGCGCAAGCAGCGGTTTCCGATTGCAGACGCGCATTACGCGATGGGATTTGCGATGCTCGCCCGGCAGACGGGTGAGTCGATCCATTACGACCGGGCCGTCCGTTTCCTCGAAGTGCTAGAGGAAACGCGCTGTCCCGGCTACCGGCATTATTGCTGGGGCTATCCGTTTGACTGGGTCACGCGCACTGGCGTGATGGCAGCCGGCACCCCCCTGATCACGACGACCCCGTACGTTTACGAGGCGTTTTCGTACGTCCATCAGATCGACGGCAACAGGCGTTGGCTGGACGTGATGCAATCGGCGGCCGAGCACGCTGCGACGGACATTCAGGACAAGGCGCTGTCAACGCGCTCGGCGACTGCAGGCTACAACCCTGGCGACACGCAAGGCGGCGTGGTCAACGCAAGCGCCTACCGGGCCTACTTGCTGACGAGCGCCAGCCGACAGTTCTCGCGCATCGACTACCTCCGGATCGCGGAGCGCAACGTAAACTTCGTTCTGGAATCTCAGCGGCCCGATGGTTCGTGGCCCTACGCGATGGACGGCGTTCGGGATTTCGTTGATCATTTCCACACGTGCTTCGTCTTGAAGGCGCTGGCCAAGCTCGAGCGCCTGTCGGGCCGCGAAGATGTCCGTCGCGCGATCGAGAGGGGTGTCGAATACTACGTACGGAACCTTTTCGACATGAGCGGGCTGCCAAGGCCGTTCTCGCAGGCCCCTCGTCTGACGATCTATCGTCACGAGCTGTATGACTATGCCGAGTGCATCAATCTCGCTGTGCTGCTCGAGGGGCGGTTCCCGGCACTCGACGAGCGACTGGGTAGCACGGTGAGCGACCTCCTGCAGCATTGGCAGAAGAACGACGGGGCGTTTCGGTCGAGGAAATTGCTCCTGGGATGGGACAACGTTCCCATGCATCGCTGGGCGCAGGCGCAGCTCTTCCGCAGTCTGTGCTTCCTGCTCGGGAGAATGCGCAGTGTCCCGGAGTTCTCCTGATGCATCGCTACTGCAAATCGCAAACCCCGCTCAATACGATGGCTGATCAGCCCAGAGTATTCCGCCTTCAAGAGATCGCCGCCCCTTAGACCCATGTGCGGCATCTGCGGCCAGTACAACTTTACGAGCCTAAGACCGGTCTCTCCGGCCACGATCCGCGCGATGGCAGCGTCCATTGCGCACAGGGGGCCGGACGATGAAGGCTATTTCTTCTCCGAGGGCGTGGGTCTCGGTTTTCGTCGCCTCTCGATCATCGACCTCTCAGGCGGTCACCAACCGATGTCCGACCAGGATGAGTTGGTGTGGGTCGTGTTCAACGGCGAGATCTACAATTTCCCGGAGCTGCGCCAGGAGCTCGAGAACGCCGGGCATGTTTTCCGAACCCGCTCGGACACCGAAGTGATCATCCATGGCTACAAGCAATGGGGAGCGGAGGTCCTGAACCGGCTGAACGGCATGTTCGGCCTGGCGATCTGGGATGAGCGGCGCAAGCGGCTGATCCTCGCCCGGGATCCCATGGGCATCAAGCTTGTGTACTACAGGGTCCAAGGCGGGTCGGTAATCTTCGGGTCCGAGCTTCGCGCAGTACTTGCGGCATTACCCGACCGGCCGAGAATCGATCCCACGGCACTCAACCTTTTCCTCAGGTATCGATACACGCCGTCCCCGCTCACGCTCTACGACGGCGTGCGCAAGCTCGCGCCTGGCACGATGGCGGTCTTCGAGAATCAGACCTTCAGGGTCGAGCGCTGGTATCGCTTCCGGCCGCATCTTTTCTCGCCGCCCAAGACGGATCAGGAGGCGCAGGAAGAGCTCCTCGATATCTACAAGCGCGTCTTGAAGCGACATCTGCTGAGCGATGTGCCCGTCGGATTGCTCCTGAGCGGCGGCCTCGACTCCGGCTTGCTTCTCGGCCTGATGAGCCTCTACGGCAAATCCTGGCCGACTTATACGGTCGGCTATGGCAAAGCCGCGTTCAAAGACGACGAGCTCGCTGAGGCGGCTGAGACCGCGCGCGTGTTCTCCGCAACGAACGCGGCGGTAACGCTATCCAGAGAGACCTTCGAGCGAGCGCTGCCCCGGATCGTGTCGGTGCTCGAAGAACCGATTGCCGCCTCGTCGATTGTGCCGATGTACTTCGTGTGCCAGCGCGCGCGTCAGGACGTAAAAGTGGTTTTGGTCGGCCAGGGACCCGACGAACTCTTCGGCGGTTATAAGCGTCACCTCGGAATCCGGTACGGCGAAGTCTGGCGCGACGTTCCAGGGTGGCTTCGCAGGGGTGTGGAAACTGGCGTTGAGAAGCTTCCACGAAACGAAACGCTCAAGCGAGGCGTCTACGCGCTGAACACCAGCGATCGCATGCAGCGCTATCAGAACACCTTCTCGATCATGCCCGGGGAGGCGGTCGACGGACTGTTCCAGGACGGGGCCTTGCCAACGGGCGCGGGCGATACCATCCGCGATATTTGGAGGGAGCTCGAGCCCGAAATGGAGGGCACCGATGAGCTCGGTGCGTTTCAGGTGCTCGAAATTCGCTCCTCCCTGCCGGACGAACTGCTGATGTACGCGGACAAGCTCTCGATGGCGCACGGCCTGGAGGCCCGGGTGCCGTACTTGGACAAGGAGCTTGTCGAATACACCGAGCGGCTCCCCGCTTCGTTCAAAGTCCGCGCGGGACAGAGAAAGTGGCTCCACCGAAGGGTGAGCGAGCAATTCTTGCCCAAGGAGATCCTCAAGCGGAAAAAGCGCGGGTTCGCCGTGAACGTCGTGGACCAATGGTTCGACGGATCGCTGGACAGCAAGCTGGCGACTTATCTGCAGGACCCTTCGTCACTTATGTTCGGGTTGCTAAGGCCGCCGGCGGTTCGCCACCTGCTCGAAGAGCACCGGACCGGAAAGCGGGACAACCACAAGATCCTCTTCAGCCTGGTAGTGCTCGAGGAATGGCTTCGCTCGGGGAAGGTGGAGAGAGTTGGTGTCGCAGCCTGACAGGATATGCGCTCAACGTGACGGATTCAGAAGGTATTGACGATACTAAGACCATGGCGCTCGAGTACGTGATCATCACCCCCGCGCGAAACGAGGCGGCGTTCATCGAAAAGACGATCCAGTCGGTGATCGCCCAGACGGTCCTGCCCAAACGATGGGTGATCGTGAGCGACGGCTCGACGGATGGGACGGATGAGATCGTAGCGAAGTACCGTGGCGGCAGGCCATGGCTCGAGCTCGTACGCATGCCGGAGCGACACGAGCGCCACTTCGCCGCAAAGGTGAACGCATTCAAAGCAGCGTACGAACGCGTCAAGGGGCTTACCTTCGACGTAGTCGGCAACGTTGACGCCGATGTGTCGTTCGGTCCGGATTTCTTCGAGTTTCTGCTCGGCAAGTTCGAGGCGATGCCCAGGCTGGGCGTGGCCGGGACCGACTATATCGAAGGCGACTTCCATTCCTTTAGGGACAGCTACATCAATCCGGAGCACGTAAACGGGCAATGCCAGCTATTCCGCCGCCAGTGCTTCGAGGACATTGGGGGATATGTACCAATAAAGGGGGGCGGGATCGACTGGGTTGCCGTCACGACCGCGCGCATGAAGGGGTGGACGACCCGTTCTTTCGGAGAGCGGACCTTCAACCATCATCGAAAGATGGGCACCGCCGGAGGAAGCGAGCTCAGAGCAAGGTTTCACTACGGCAAAAAGGACTACTTCCTCGGCGGCCATCCGCTCTGGCAGATATTTCGAAGCGGCTTTCAGATTACGAAGCGTCCATACGTGCTGGGCGGCTTCTTCTTGCTCTTGGGTTACGTCTGGTATTGGGTGACCGGGCACGAGCGGGCAGTGTCGCCGGAGCTCATGCGATTCCATCGCGGCGAGCAGCTCGCACGATTAAAGCGGCTCATCCCGGAACGGCTCGGGCTCAAGCGTCAACCCAACGAAACTAATCAGGTGGAGTCCTACCGCAAGTGATGCCATGTCTTGTCCCGGCGCACCCAACGGCTGAGCGGATGGGCGGAAGCCAGCATCAACCGACGTCCTACATTGCTAACACATAGACGGTAAAGATTGCACGTCATGCTTCACGCAATTGAGCGGCCCGTTCGTACCACTCGGGTATTCAGAAAAGACACCTTAGTCAGCGGCAGCCCGGCCGAGATCGAGTGTGTGGAGATCGGCGGGCAGTGCTACTCGCTCAGCAAGGGGCCTCTTCGCATCGCGAGGCTCGAGGACGAGTGGTACGAGGACCTCGAAGATCCAACCCCCGTCATCGAGACGCTCAAGGAGAACCGCGAAGCGAACGCCGATCTGCTCACGTTCTGGCAGCGCGTGCCGGACGTCGAGCCAAGATACGACTTCCACATGGAGCGTGAGGATCTTGCGGTCCTCGCAGTGACTTCCTACGACCACTGGTGGAAGCGGCAGATCAAGTCCCGAGTACGGAACCTCATCAAGAATTCCGAGAAGGATGGCCTCGTTGTTCGAGCGGCTGCTTATGACGACGACTTCGTCCAGGGCATGACGGACATTTTCAACGAGACGCCCTTCAGGCAGGGGCGGCGTTTCTGGCACTATGGCAAGGACTTCGCGACTGTCAAGGAGCAGTTCTCGCGCTACGTTCATCGCGAAACGATGATCGGCGCGTACTTCGAAGGCCGGGTGGTCGGCTTCGTCATGCTGGCCGACGCCGGGCGCTTCGCGCTCACCGGTCAGATCATCTCGAGCACCAAGCATCGCGACAAATCACCCAGCAACGCGTTGATGGCGAAGGCTGTCGAGATTTGCGCTCAGCGCGGCTGGCCTCATCTGGCGTACTTCCACTGGGGGGACGACTCCCTTACAGAGTTCAAGAGGCGGTGTGGCTTCGAGAAAGTGAGTGTTCCACGCTATTACATTCCATTGAGCAGGAAAGGGCAGCTTGCGCTGAAATGCGGAGCGCACCGCGGATGGCGGGCGATGATTCCGAAGCGCGTGTTGGATCAGCTCAAACGCGTTAGAGCTTCTTGGTATGAGTCCCGACACGAGTAACTTTGCATCGGCGGCGCTTCTTGCCGCTAGCGCAATCGGCAGGGCGGACAGGGAACACCGCCGGCCACCTCGTTCATAACCCATTGCCGCGCAACACAGCGAAAGACGCTAGGCGCGCCTCTCTGCTCCTAACCACTCAAAGCATGCCAGGAATCGCGGGAATCATTGGGCAGGGCCCGCCGGAGGCTCACGAGCGACTTGTCAGGACCATGATTCAGACCATGGCGTACGACGATCGTTTCGTTTCAGGGGTGCGCTCCGCACGTGGCCTGGGGCTGCATGCAGGGTGGGTAGCGCACAGGGACTCATACGCGGCAAAGCAATGCTGCGGCAGGCAAGGGCCTCGATGGGCACTCGTCTCAGGCGAACTGATTCCGGCAGACGAAGGTGATGGGCGACAGGGGGAGATACCGGCTGGTACCCGCCCACGCCAAGACCTACTTCTTGATCGTTACGAGGCTAAAGGGAGTGGATTTGGCGAAGACCTGAATGGGCTCTTTAGTGTTCTTCTGGTGGATGAGCTACGAAATCGAGCGCTCCTCTTGAACGACCGCTACGGCATCGAGCGAATATACGTGCACGAGGGAGGCGACACTCTCTTCTTCGCCAGCGAAGCCAAAGCTCTCCTCAGCATCCTCCCGGAGCTTCGCGCGTGGGACGAGCAAGGGGTCGCTCAGTTTCTCAAGTTTGGCAGCACCATCGACGGGCGAACGCTGTTTCGCGGAATCCGCATTCTTCCCGGGGGCTCGCTCTGGCGCTTCGAGGCGGGGAGATTGCGCCAGGATCGGTACTTCGATCCTGGCGCGTGGGAAAGCGCGCAACCTCTCGACGAGGACACCTTCGAGCGGCGCTTCTGCGAGGCTTTCAGAGAGAGACTCCCAAAATACCTTGTCGCGGAGAAGACGCTCGGAATCTCTATCACCGGTGGGCTGGACACCCGGATGATCATGGCCTGCCTGCCCGAAGACCCTGTGAAGGCCATCTGCTACACGTACGCAGGCCGAGAAGGTGAGACGCTGGACGTGCGCCTGGGACGAAAGGTCGCTGAAACTTGCGGCTTGAAACATCACGTTCTGAGGGTCGGAGAAGACTTCCTACGGGACTTTCCCAAGTACGCTGAACGCACCGTTTACGCGACCGACGGATGCGCTGGACCGCTGCACGCACACGAGATCTACCTCTCGCATCTCGCTTCTGGGTTAGCGCCGGTTCGCCTGACGGGAAACTTCGGAAGCGAGGTTCTCCGAAGCATGTCCACGTTCAAACAATTGGGACTGGCTCAACACCTGCTCGCCCCCGCACTGCGCGAGCTTATCGATTCCGTGAAAATGCCGCTCGCTGGTCATCATCCTGTCACACAGGCGGCCTTTATGGAGATACCCTGGCATCTCTTCGGGACACTCGCTGCCGCCCGTTCGGAGCTAACCGTCCGAACTCCGTATCTCGACAATCACCTCGTAGAGCTGGCATACAGGGCACCGAGCAGCGCGCGGCGGTCTCCGTCTGTGGCGTTCAGCCTCATCCGCACTATGAATGAACGGCTCGCAGCCATCCCGACCGACCAGGGACGTACGGTGACAGGAGACGGCGCCTTCAGGGAGTTGGCGCGCCGGTTGTACTGCAACGTGACGTTCAAGCTTGACTACTGGCACTCGGACGGATTGCCGAACCGACTCTTGCTAGCGGCCCCCATACTGGAGACGCTAAGTCACTTAGGACTGCTGGGTCAGCACAAGTATCTTACTTACAGAGCCTGGTTTCGAAACGAGCTGCGCACTCATATGCAGGAGGTCCTGACGGATCCTCGTACGAGGCGAAACCCGTTCTGGAGTGCTGACGGACTCATGCGGATTGCGTCGGATCACGCGAGTGGTCGCCGCAATCGCCTGCGCGAGATTCACGCAGTCCTTGCATTGGATGCGGTGGAACGAACGCTTTTCCACCAGGGCGTCACCGATCAAAGTTTTCTGCCAGCGACCTTAGCCGAGCACTGAATGAACACACTGATACTGAAACTGAATGCTACAGGGGACGTCGTGCGTACGACGCCCCTGCTGCGTAAGCTCCCCGGTCGAATCACGTGGGTAACCGCTCAGAGAAATCTGCCGTTGCTCGACGGAACGACCGAGAACCTCAGATGTCTGGCCTGGGAACGAAGGCAGGAGGCGACCGACTCGGAATACGACTTGGTCATCAATCTGGAGGACGAGGCGGAGATCGCAGCGTTCGCTCGCACGGTAAAGCACGACCGTATTTTTGGTGCCTTCCTCGACCAAGAGGGAAGGGTCACCTACACAGAGGACTCGCGAGGCTGGTTCAATCTGAGTCTGATCAGCCGATTCGGGCGCGTGCGGGCCGATGAGCTAAAGTTGCATAACCGCCGCGCGTATCAGGAGCTGATCTTCGAAGGCCTTGGTCTCGAGTTCCGTGGTGAGCCTTACGTCCTGCCCTCGCCCGTCAAGACCGATCTCAAAGGTGATGTGGCAATTGCGTCGGCCGCTGGGCCAGTCTGGCCCATGAAGACCTGGGCCTATTACGAAAGACTGGGTCTTGCGCTTGAGGCAAAAGGATTGTGCGTAAACGTGTTACCGCACCGGCAGTCGATCCTGGAACATCTCGGCGATATCGACAGTCACGGCTGCATCGTTGGCGGCGACAGTCTCCCCATGCATCTGGCGCTCGGCCTCGGAAAGCGCTGCGTTTCCATCTTCAACTGCACCAGTCCGTGGGAAATATACGACTACGGTCTGCTGACGAAGCTCGTGTCCCCAGTCCTCAGCGAGTACTTTTACAAGCGAGATTTCGATCCACGGGCGACGACAGCAGTTGGTATGGACGAAGTCGTGCACGCGGTGATGAACTGTCTTGAAAGGGTCGCGGTGTGATCGACGGGTGGCCGAAATTGCTTGCGGCATGGCATGTGCCGGCGATCTCCCGCCAGGGTTCGACACCGGGCCTCGCATCGCGCCGAGACCGCCATGGATAGCGTGCGCGCACCCAATTAGATCGTTTGTAGATCCGCACCACCGATGCCACCGGTCCTCGCAGCCGTCCTCACGACGCTCTTCGCGATTTCACTGCTGATGTGGGACAGCCGGCGATACGCACCTGTGAGCGGTGCGCTCTGGTTGCCAGTACTCTGGATGGCCATCACTGCATCAAGGTTTTTGTCGCAATGGATGAACCTCGGCGCTTCAGACCTCGGCGGCTACACCGAAGGTAGCCCTGTAGACGCGCTCTACTTTCTGATTTTGATCTTGGCAGGCCTGGTGGTGCTGGCGCGCCGGCGCATCGTTCTTGCGAGACTGATTCGCCAAAATGCATGGCTCATCGGATTCTTCTTGTTCTGCTTGTTGTCGGTTACGTGGTCGGACGATCCCTTCACCGCATTTAAGCGGTGGTTCAAGACGCTGGGACATCCGATCATGGCACTTATCATTCTCACGGATCCTGATCCACCGAAAGCGCTCGGGGTGGTCTTGAGGAGATGCGCGTACTTCCTGCTTCCATTCTCTGTACTCTTTATCAAGTACTACCCGGAGTATGGCCGAGGATTCGACGCATGGACAGGAACGCCGTTCAATAGGGGAGTCGGTTTATCGAAGAATGACCTCGGCTATACATGCATGGTCTTGGGGCTGTACTTCTTTTGGCAGTTATTAACTCCAAGAAAAAAACCTCGCAACTCGTTCGAGCGGCGGGCGGAGATCGGACTATGCGTGATCTTCCTGGGAATGATCGCTTGGCTGTTTCAGATGGCAGACAGTGCGACGTCGCTCGTTGGACTCGTTCTTGGGGCTGCAACACTGGCAATTGTGGGACTGAAGATCGTCAATAGGCGATTCATCGGCTCATATGTTGTTCTCGTCGTCATCGTGGCGGGAGTGGTTCAGCTATTGTTTGACCCCTACGCTCGCGTTATCGAGTTGCTCGGTCGAAACCCAACCCTGACCGATAGGACGGCAGTCTGGGCAGACGTCCTCGCGCTGCAACCGAACGTTTTGATAGGAACTGGTTTCGAGAGTTTCTGGTTAGGGCCTCGACTTGAGGCACTCTGGGCGAAATGGTGGTGGAAACCGAACCAGGCTCACAACGGCTACATAGAGACGTATCTGAACCTGGGTCTCATTGGCCTGTTCATTCTGCTCGGTCTCCTGGTTTCAACATTTCGCAAGATCTCGAAGAAGCTGACAACGGATTTCGACTTTGCTCGCCTCCGCCTCGCCTTGCTCCTCGCAATTATTGCCTTTAACTACACCGAAGCAGCATTCAAGGGAGTTCATTTCGTCTGGACCATTTTCTGCATCATTGCACTTGACTACGCCAAGGCCGGCGCAGTTGAGCAGCGACGGCTTTCGGTCGCAGAAGGCAGCCGTGGAGTGTCTCCACAGCGCCTCAAGGACGTCAATGCAACATCGCGTGAATCGACACCTCTCCATCGTCCTCGGCTGCGCTGACGCGCCGACCAATCGGGTCCGATACGTGTTTGACACGCTGCTAATGGCGGCGGGGATCCCGGCGAGGTACTGCAGCGAACCCCCAGACGATGGACCCTGGATCCTCTACGGTCAGCCCCGTGAGACATCTTGGCCGCTTCATCGCTGCTGTGCGATCGCACACTGTCCTGAGGCATGGCACGCCCTCGAGGGCACACACGACATCGTACGCGCAAGCGACGTTGACGGGCTGCGAACTGTGTTCGGCGAGCGTCCGGCTCAAGCAGGGGTGACGTGGAGTGTGGTGTTTGATCTGCCTGCCAACGCGTTTTTCTTTCTGTCGTCCTGGTCTGAACGCATAGCCAGCAACCGACGAGACACAAGACGGCTTTACCGTAACAGCATCTACGCGCAGCTTGCGATTCCACAGAACATCGTTGATTTGTATCTCGAGCGCCTGCTTGCTGAGCTGCGGAAGCTCTGCGATCGCTTGGGCGTACCGATGTGGAGACGTCCAAAGTGGCCCGATGAGAAGCGATACGCGGTCGTGCTTTCGCATGATGTGGATTTTCTGCCGCGGCATGCTTGGGACGTCGCAAAGCAAGGAGCGAAGACGCTTCTTCGACATTTGGTTCGAGAGCGAGCACCAGTGGAGGCGCTACGCGCGATGGCCGGGCTGGCCAAGGCGCTGGTGCGTCGGCGAGACCCTTATGGATGCGTACCGGAGCTTATCGAGCGCGAGCGGGCACTCGGGGTGCAGGCATCGTTCCAGATCGCGGTGGCGCGCAGACACCCGCTCGACGTGAACTACGACATAGAGAACGAGCGGACCCGTAACTATCTGCAGGCTATTCGGCACGCGGACTTCGATTTGTGCCTGCATGGCAGCTACAGGTCGACGGAGAATGCGGCGTGGTATATCGAAGAAGTCAACACGCTCGAGAGGCAACTCGGTACCCCGAGGGGGTCGCGCCAGCACTTCCTCTCGTTTGATTACGACGTCTTGTTCCGTGCGCAGGAAATGGCCGGTATCCAGTACGACATGTCGATGGGATTTCCCGATCGTACCGGACCGCGTGTAGGGTTCTCGTATCCCTACTTTCCGTATTGTTTCGATGAAGACAGGCCTTACAACGTGGTACAGATTGGGCTTCTGGTTATGGATGTAACCCTGCGAAGCTACATGAAACTCAACGCGAACCAGGCGTGGGAGCCGATCAGCAAGCAGCTGGAGGCCTTGGGCAAGATTGGCGGCTGCGGATCTGTGGTCTGGCATCCGATTGTTTTCGGTGGAGCGCGCGACCCGGGCTTCGGCGATCTGTTTTGGCGCATGGTGGATCGAGTGAAGCAGACGAACGGCCTCGCCACTGACGGAGCGGGGATCAACGACTACTGGCGCTCGCGAGCGCGTGAGTACGAGAGCTTTGCATTTCGTCCCTTGGCGACTCCGGTCAGTTGATAGGGAATGGGAGAGAACATGAGGATAACGGTCGTTGGTGGGGGGCGAATGGGGCTGCCGCTGGCGTGCGCATTCGGCAAGCGCGGCGCAACGGTGACCGTCAGCGATATCAATCCATCGCTTGTCGATCAAGTCAATATCGGCCATTGCCCTTATCACGAGCCGGGTTTGCCGGAACTGATCACGCAACTTCACCGGGCGAGTCGCTTGCGTGCCACGACGGATTCCGCTGGTGCAGTTTCC
Organism: uncultured beta proteobacterium; assembly: GCA_963747775.1. Classification (GTDB taxonomy): domain Bacteria; phylum Pseudomonadota; class Gammaproteobacteria; order Burkholderiales; family SG8-39; genus JAGVSZ01. The sequence continues at coordinate 281,266 of CAVVGT010000001.1, read as the reverse complement.
GAATCAGATGCGGTGGTTGTCATCGTGCCCGCTCATCTCACGCCGGAACGAGACATCGACCTCAGCGTTCTGCGCGCGGCGTCGGCCGACATAGGGCGTGGGTTGCGGCGCGGGACGCTAGTTGTCTATGAGACGACCGTGACTATTGGGGCGACGCGCCGCAGTCTCATCCCCATTCTTGAGGAGCATAGCGGGCTCAGAGCCGGCTCAGACTTCGCGGTCGGCTACAGTCCCGAACGAGTCAAGGCCAATTTCGTTCTGTCACGCCTCGAGACCACGCCGAAAGTGGTGGGCGGCCTGGATGATGGGGCGCGGCACAGGACTGCGGAACTGTATCGAACCTACCTTGGTGCACCGATCGATGACGTAGGCAGTCTCGAAGCGGCCGAGATGACGAAGCTGGTAGGCATGCTCTATCGGGACGTGAACATAGCGCTCGCCAACGAGCTCGCAACGTTCTGTGAGATCGCCGGAGTTCATTTTGAGCGCGTGCGCGCGGCAGCGAACCGGGATGGCGAAGCCAGCCTCCTAGCGCCGGGCATTGGCGTGGGTGGGCACTGTACTCCCGTGTACCCGCACTTCCTGATACGCGAGTCGCGCCGCAGGGGGATGACGCAGCGCATGTCGGAGACGGCCCGTGAGATCAATGACCTTCAGCCGTCTCGCCAGCTGGCCAGAGTGGCGGCAGGCTGGCGGTCGCTTGCCGGACAGCGGGTCCACCTGCTTGGTCTCGGATTCCGCCCAGGTGTCAAGGTGGACACGCTCAGTCCAGCCTACGCTCTCGGGGAGGAATCGCAGCGCCGGAATGCCTCGGTCACGCTCGAAGATCCGCTGTATACGGATACCGAGATTCGGCGTGCGGGTTTCACGCCAGGAAGGTCGGAGGACGCCAGACTGGTCATTCTGAACACTGCACATGAAGAGTTCTCGAGGCCGAACTTCGACGAGTGGCGTGCCTTTGGAGTCGAGGCAGTGCTCGACGGACGCAATCTATGGGATCAGTCCGTGGTCGAGCGTGCTGGAATTCTGTACTTTGGAATGGGCCGGTCTTCCAGGGCCGAGACGGAACCGTCCCCAGAACGTGCGGAGTCTGCAAGCTGATCCAACGCCAGTTCAGTCCCGGTCGGAGCTTGGTCCGAGACGGAACTCGGGCGGACTGGAGGGAGATCCGGGTTGTCCACGTCTAAAGCAAGCCGCGCCGCAAGCGCGGCGGCCACCGGCCGCAAAGTGTTGATCGTTGTCGAGAATCTGCCGGTCCCCTTCGATCGTCGGGTGTGGCGTGAATCTCAGGCGCTCCGTGAGGCCGGTTATCGCGTGTCGGTCATCGCACCAAGAGACGCCGGCCAGCCGTCCCGGGAAATCGTTGACGGAGTGTCGGTCTACCGCTACTCGGCGTTCCATGCCGATGGTGGATTCGCATCTTACGTTCTCGAATACCTCGTCGCGTTGTTGATGTCCTTCTGGCTCACGGTTGTCGTCTTGTACCGTGAGGGTTTCGACGTGATCCAGATTTGCAACCCGCCCGACTTTCTCATTCTCGTCGCGTTTCCCTTCAGGCTTCTCGGTAAGCGAATCATTTTCGACCAACACGATGTCTGCCCGGAGATATACCAGGCTCAGAAGAATATGGCTGAGCACGACCGCAGCCTTGTTCTGAGAGCGCTCTTGTTCTTTGAGCGACTGACCTACGCCCTATCTGATGTCGTGATGGTGGTCAACGAGTCCTGCCGGCGCGTTGCCCTTTCGCGAGGCGCCATGCGTTCCGCGGACGTCTTCGTGGTTCGAAACGGCCCGCCTAGAGACAGCGTCCTCGAGATCCAGCCCGTCCCGGCGCTTAGGGAAGGACGGCGATATCTGTTGGTATACGTCGGGATGATGGGTCCACAAGATGGAATCGACGTTCTACTTAGGGCGATCCGTCACCTCTCAGTGCGGCACGGACGGGAGGACTTTCACGTGCGTATCATCGGTGGGGGAACTGTACTTGAGCAGATGCAACGCTACGCACAGGCTCTGGGGATCGAGTCAATCGTGACGTTTACAGGGCGGATGCAGTATCGGGAGGTGCTGGAGAGCATTGCTTCTGCGGACGTGTGCCTTTGTCCGGATCCGAAGACACCGCTCAGTGACAAGTGCTCGCTGGTCAAGTCGATCGAGTACATGAGCCTGGGAAAGCCATTCGTCGCATTCGACCTCGAGGAGGTGCGTCGGTCGGCGGGCGACGCGGCGCTTTACGCGGAATCAGGTGGCGAGGACGAATTTGCGGCGAAGGTCAATGCTCTCTTGAGCGACGAAGATCTGCGACGAACGATGGGCGCGAGAGGCAGAGAGCGCGTGCTTCACGGACTGACCTGGGAACACTCCAAGGAGGCTCTCCACGCAGCGTACGATCGGGCTTATCGTCGCGTGGAGGATCGGCGTGCTGAGCAGGCGGGATGAGGATCGTGGCACATGTCGCAAGACGAGTTCGCATTTGGGTGAGAAGAAGAGATGGCTCAAAATTACACGGTCGACAAGAACGACCTGATCCTAGTGACTGGGGCAGCCGGATTCATCGGCGTCTCGGTCGTGCAGAGGCTCCTCGAAGAGGGCTTCCGTAATCTGCGCTGCTTTGTTCGCCCATTCAGCCAGACGGAGCGGCTTACCCATGTACTTCGGCGGTTCTCGGCCGAAAGCGATGTAGAAACGGTCCGCGGCGACCTGGTGTCACGCGAGCATTGTGCACGGGCCGCGCGCGGCGTTTCGGTGATCTACCATCTTGCCGCCGGCTTCGACAAGTCGTTCGCGGGCGCCTTCATGAATTCGGCGCTCGCGACCCGAAATCTGATGGACGCCTTTCTTGAGCTTGGCGAGCCAAAGCGTTTCGTCAATGTGAGCTCTTTCGCGGTCTACTCAACCCTGACGTTGAAACGGGGTGCACCACTTGACGAAAATTGCCCATTGGAGAACGCGCCACAGGAGAGGTATGACGCGTACGCGTTCGGCAAGTTGAAGCAGGAACAGCTTGTTCGCGAATATGGCGCGGCTCGTGGACTGCCCTACGTGATTCTTCGACCGGGAACAGTGTACGGACCCGGCAAGCGGGATCTCTCAGGGAGGGTTGGAATTGGCACGTTCGGATTCTTCATTCACTTGGGGGGCTCGAACCTCCTGCCGCTGACGTATGTCGATAACTGCGCGGACGCGATTGTGCTGGCAGGACTGGTTCCCGGGGCAGACTCCGAGGCGTACAACGTCGTCGATGACGAACTACTCACAAGCAGGCAATTCCTCCGGGCATACAAGCAGCGCGCGGGATCATTCTTTTCGTTGACGATTCCCTATCGACTCGCTTATGCACTTTGCGCGATGTGGGAGAGATACTCAAAGTTGTCGCAAGGGCAGCTACCGCCGGCTTTCAACAGACGTCGTTGCGCCGCGGAGTGGAAAGGCAATCGATTCCCGAACCGGAAGCTGCGTGAGCAGTTGGGTTGGAGACCAAGAGTCGGGATCAGCGACGGCATGTCGCGGTTTCTAGCGCAGTTTCCGCCAGGGGGAAACTGAGCGATGGTGCGGGTCGCAATTGTTGGATGCGGAAAGATCGCCGATCAGCACGTACAGGCCATTCGGCGAATCCCGGGGAGCACGGTAGTTGCGGTCTGCGATCGGGAAGCTCTGATGGCCGAGCAGTTGGCAGAGAGGTTCGGCATCAAGGAGCGGTTCGAAGATCTGGGGGAGATGCTAATGGGCTCGTCCCCAGATGTCGTGCATCTGACGACTCCGCCGCAGAGCCATTATCCGCTTGCACGCCAATGCCTTGAGGCGGGTGCCCACGTATACGTCGAGAAACCGTTTACGGTAACCGCGGGCGAGGCGGAGTCGCTGATTGATCTAGCAGAACGTAAGGGGCTTCGAGTCACCGCGGGACACAATTATCAGTTCACCCGAGAAATGCTCGAGATGCGGCGACTTGTGCGGGAGGGGTATCTCGGAGGTCGACCCGTACATCTCGAGTCCTTCTGGTCATACGACCTGGGCGACCTGTCTTACGTTGGACCCATGCTCGCAGACCCCACTCATTGGGTTCGCCGATTGCCGGGGCAGCTGTTCCATAACGTGATCAGCCATGGCATCGCCAGGCTCGCGGAATGGCTGCTCGACGACGTGCCGGACCTTGTTGCGTGGGCGAATCAGAGCGCGTACCTGGAAAAGGTCTGTCCCCAAGGCCCGATGGACGAACTGCGTGTCATGGTCCGGGACAAAGGGGGCACGACGGCCTCCTTTGGCTTTTCTACGCAGGTGAAACCCAGCGTCAATCAGTTTCGCCTTCTCGGTGGCGCCAACTCGATCACGGTTGATGAGATGAGCGGAAGCCTGATCAGACATCAAGGAAGGAGCCATAAGAGCTACCTTACCTTCCTGGTGCCACAGATGGACATGGCGCGAGCATACCTCGGCAACGGAGCGCGTAACGCCATGGATATTGTCCGATGGCGTTTGCATCACGACTCGGGAATGAAGGAGTTGATCGAACGGTTTCACGCAAGCATCGCGCAGAGTGGCGCTCCGCCGATCCCGTACCGGGAAATTCTGTTGACCGCGAGGATCATGGATTCAATCTTCGCGCAGATGCGATCGACTGCTGTCCCGCGTGCGTCTAGAGCCGAAGCCTGCTCTGGGAGCTAATCTGAAGGCGACCCGTCCGGAATCTGCCGACTCCGAGGTGGCGATCCTAACGGGGGGCGGCGATCGTCCTTACGCGCTCGGCCTCGCCCTTAGTCTGCTTCGAGAGGAAGTAAGGCTCGACTTCATTGGAAGTGATTTCCTGGAAGCACCCGAACTGCGTGAGTCTCCGTTCGCGAAGGTGCTCAACTTGCGCGGCGACGTCGGACCAGATGCGTCACCAATACGCAAGGCCGTCCGTCTACTAGTCTATTATCTGCGGCTCCTAAGGTACACGGTGGAAGCCAAGCCGCAGATCTTCCACATCCTCTGGAACAACAAGCTCGAGATCTTCGATCGAACTCTGCTCTTGATCTACTACAGGCTCTTTGGCAAGCGTCTCGTTCTGACGGTGCACAATGTCAATATTCGCAAGCGTGATGGAAACGATGGGTTGCTCAATCGTTTGACCCTCAGAGCGCAGTACGGACTCGCGCATCACCTATTCGTCCACACGAAGCAGATGAAGCGCGAGTTGCAGGCGGACTTCGGCGTTCGGGAGGACAAGATAAGCGTCATTCCATTCGGCGTTAACGACACCGTACCAGTCACCTCTCTCACGCGTGCGGATGCGCGACGGCGGCTCGGGCTGAATAGCTCGCAACCGGTACTACTCTTCTTCGGCAACATCGCCCCCTACAAGGGCTTGGAGTACCTGGTCGATGCCATGAAGGAAGTCGCAGCGGCGATTCCACACTCTCGACTGATCATCGCCGGAAGGCCAAAGGGAGCAGAGGCTTATTGGGCAAGGATCGAACGGGGCATATCCTCTCCTGTGCTCAAAGAGATTGTTATCCCAAAGATTCAGTATGTACCTGACGAGGATATCGAAGTCTACTTCAAGGCCGCCGATGTACTCGTCTTGCCCTATGTCCACGTCTTTCAAAGCGGGGTCCTCTTCCTGGGGTATAACTTCGGCCTTCCCGTGATTGCTACCGACGTCGGCGCGCTAAGAGAGGAGATAATCGAGGGGCAGACGGGGTTCATGTGCGACGCTCACGATACAGGCGCACTGGCAGCAGCGATCAAGCGCTATTTCGTGAGCGAGGTGTACCGAGCACTTGAGAGCCGGCGGTCCGCGATCCGGGCGTTTGCCGCCGAGCAGTACTCCTGGTCGAAGGTTGCGTCGATCACGGTGGGTGTCTATCGCTCCTTGCTGGCAACGTCCCCACTGGTTGGTGGTCGGAAAACGTAAGCGCGAGAACGCGCACTCCTGTAATCCGGGCACGACACTGTGTGGCGCGCGAGCCATACTAGAGGACCTCTCTATGAAACAACCCATCGGCGAGGTTTCGGAGTGACGTCGTTTAGCAATTTCGTAAGCTCCCCCGTCAAATAAACACGCTGATCGTGCGCACCAGCTCGAGATCCTCGAACACGCGAACACGTACGCGCCGAGCACCTCCTCCGGGTAAGTCCGGTTGAACGGTTGAACCGCTCGATGTATGCGTTCTGATTGGGCTTGCCGGGCTGGATGTAGGGCAGCGCAATGTGCCGCTTCTCGCACCAGGCCGGGCAGCTCCGGACCGTTGTCCATCCCGATCGCAAGGGACGATCCGCGCGAGCTCTCCAGCCGCTGAAACACGCGGATCGCCCGTTTGGCCGGCAATGAGGTGTCGATCTCGATCGACAGTCCCTCACACACACCTTCATCGAGCACGTTGACGGTCCGAAACCGCCGTCCACCCCACAGGTTGTCGCTTACGGTAGAACGTCGCCTCGGAGATCTCCATCTGTCGGCACACGTCGCCCACAGGCTTGCTCGCTTCACCCTGCTTGAGCGCAAACAGGATCTGCTCCTCGGTAAAGCGCGACTGTTTCATCGCTTCCGCTCTTTCCCGTCCGAAGGATGCTCGGGGTCAAGGGCACCATCTGCCGCGGCTCACTCAACTCCGACGCCGCCGAGCTCAAGCGTTCGATCAGCGATTTCGTCGAGCCACAAATATCCGAGGAGTTTGAAGACTGCCATCGTCCTGGTGTCGTAGAAGCCCGACATGTTCGGCCGAATGGTGTCCCTTCGGTGCGCTCGCCCGAACGTTGACGAGGCTCCGACAGCTGTGTGTGTGTTTCGGGGGAAAATCACACACTGCCGACGCTTGACCGCAACTATCTTGTATGTCATCTTTCTATGACAACTGCATAATTAACTTTGTATGGAAATGCGCACAGCACTATTGCTGATTTGCCTTGCATCCGCTTTGGGGGTAGCCGGTCCGGCAAGCAGCGAGCCGCTGCCTGAGGGAAATAGCGGAATTGCTGCACGATATCCAGGGGACGTGGGGATCAGTTCAGACCCCGCTGTTATCTTTTCCGATGACTTCGAATCTTATGGCAGCGCGGCCGGGCTATCGAGCCGATGGAACGAAGTTTTCCACTCCGCCAACATCCGAATCGCGAATGAGTCCGGCAATTTCTATGGTGGCAGCAAGGCGCTTGAGTTCACCGTACCGAAGCAGAGCAGTGAAGTGAGCAACGAAGCCATTAAGTATGTCAGCCCGGAGCGCGACGTACTCTTTCTCGCGCTACTACGCAAAGTTCGATGCGGCGTTCAACGTCCTGGGATCGAGCCACAATGGAAGCACCATCTCGGCGCATTACTGTTGTCCCGGCGTACGGGCCGACGGATACAACAAATTCTTTGTGAGCTATGAGGCCGGGCGGTGGGAAGCAGGCACGGCCAACCCCGGCAGCCTCAACATCTACGTCTACCATCCGGACCAACGCGATGTGTACGGCGATCACTTCTATCCCACAGGTCGCGTCCTACCGTTCGATCGAACCCCTGGTGACTTCGGCCCAGAGTTCGTCGGTCGGCCGGAGGTAATACCTGTGCTAGGGCGCTGGTACTGTTACGAGTTGATGGTCAAGGCCAACACTCCTGGCCAGCGCGACGGCCGCATCGCCATGTGGCTGGACGGAAAGCTGATCGCCGACTTTCCCGAATTTGCGGCTACGCGAAACCAATGCGCTTAAGATCGATCGCTTCGGGCTTGATCTGCACGTTCGAAGCAACACCCTGGGCGTGGCCAAGAAATGGTACGACAACGTAGTCGCAGCCACGTCCTACATCGGCCCGATGGTTTCCACTCAGCAGCTCAGCGCGCCAACGAACCTTCGGATTGTTCCGTGATCGCTACGCCTCCGCGTTGTGGGCAGACGCCATGCGAGAGTCAACCTGACTCGCAAGACTATCTGAGTTGATATTGTAGGCCGAGAGACAAGGAGAAAGTCCATGAAGTTCGCATCGGTGCACGTCAAGGTGGTTGACGCCTCAGTCATCGTGCTAATAGCGGGCACGATGTGGGGCGCGGCAAGCTATTCTGAAGCGGCGACGATCAACGCGGCGAGTTGTTCTCTGACCCACGTACAAACAGCGGTGAACGCGGCCGTGGATGGCGACAAGGTTGTCATCCCGAACGGCTCGTGCGCATGGGCTGGCGGCATCGACACGACCAAGCAAATAAGGATCGAGGCGCAGAATTACGCCCCGACACCAGCAGGAACGTCTGGACCAGGGGCTAAATCCAGAAACGTTACCATCACGAACAACTCATCTACGGCGCTGTTCGACCTCACGACGGGAAATAACTTTAGCGTAGGGTTATCTGGGATCGCATTTCTTGAGGGCACAGGTAATGGAGCGCACTTCTCGATTAATGGGTCTGGATCGAAAGTCGCCCTGGTCAATGACATTTACATGACGGTCAAGGATCGCGGTTGGCCAACGCAACAGCCGATCGTTTGGAATGCATTGGGCGGGGTTGTATGGAACTTGGTGGCGGATGGTAGTGCTGCAAGCAATCCGACTGGAGGCGTTGGGACGGTAAATGGTGGATTTCTGATCAAGAGTCCACGGGCGTGGACAACTACGTCAACGATGGGAACGCTCGACACCAACGGCACAGTCAACGTTTACATCGAAGACAGCACTTTCATCAATGTCAGTCAATGGCCAGATATTGACGACAACGGTCGCATGGTCATGAGGCATTGTGTTCTCGATGGGACGTGGGGCCTGACCCACGGGTTTACGTCGAACTCGGGCGGGAGGCACTTCGAGTATTACGACAACACGTTCAAGGTCTCGCACAACAATCGGAATATCGCTGGAAGATATTTCTGGATACGTGCGGGGACCGGGGTGTTCACCAACAACGAAGTTCAGAACGCATCGAATCCGAGCGAGTGGGGCTCTCCCGTCCAGACGGATATCGGCGACAACACCAACCCTGGCTCCTATCCGCAGGCGCGACAGCCCGGGTACGGGCACAACGGGACGACAAGCATAAGCGATCCGATCCGGATCTGGAACCAGACCGGCGCGAACGCTTACAAGTGGGGCGTTCAGAATGCGTGGGTGAACATGGTTCAGTTGAACCGCGACATCTTCGTGAACAGCGGAGCGAGGCCGGGCTATTCGAAATACGCCTATCCGCATCCCCTTAGGGGTGGTGGAAGCGGGGGTGGTGGAAGCGGTGAACCCGCAAGCAGCGCCTTAATAGCACCATCAAACCTGCGGATCGTTCAATAGGCGCATAAGCTAAGGCAAGCAGCCTTCCGCGGGCGGCGCTGTGGATACACACATGTCGCTCGAGTAAGAGACCTCGGCTCAAACTGGAGCGCCTGCCGGATCAACTCGCGCTCTTGAGGGCTGTCGTCGACGAATACGAAGCTGCTGGGAGCCAGATCGAGCTGCCGCGAAATCTCGATCATCTTCGCCGCCTTGTCCCGCCAATTGATTTCCATGGCAACGAAGTCGTTCGGCCGCAGCACCATTTCCGGGTGCTGCTCCAGTATCGTCATCGCGTCGTCACGCCAGCGTGGCGGACGCCAGCGGTGCTCCAATTGGTGTCTCAGGCACAGACGCAGGCGTACTGCGACCAAGCCTACCGGGCGCCACGACCGAACAGCTCGTCTTCAACCAATTCGCAGAGGACGTGCCCCACGGCGATGTGGCACTCCTGGATACGCGCCGTGTTGGTGGATGGGACGGTGATAGCGAGCTCGACCGCCTTCGCCAGTGCCCCACCATCCCGTCCTGCCAGACCAATGGTGCGCAAGCCGCGCTCGGCGGCGGCCTGAACTGCCTTGATGACGTTGGGCGAGTTCCCGCTGGTGCTGATTCCAATCGCCACATCCTTCGGGCGGCTCAGCGCCAGAACCTGTCTCACAAACACCTGATCGAATCCGTAGTCGTTGCCGATGGCCGTCAGAATCGAGGAATCGGTCGTCAATGCGATTGCCGGAAGGGCGTTGCGCTCCAGGACGAATCGCCCGACGAACTCTGCGGCGAGGTGTTGAGCGTCGGCCGCACTGCCGCCATTGCCAAAGAGCAGGACTTTCCCTCCGTCCTTCAGGCATTGCGCGACCAGCTGCGCGGCATCAACGATCTTCGGACCCAAGGTCTGGGCCAGCTGGATGCGCAGCTCGGCTCCTTCGCGAAGTCCGGCGACGACGTGTGCGAGTGCAGCGTCTCTTTGCATGACCCTCTCTCTAGCTGACGTTTGCGTGCTGATTTCGGCGGACCACTTGATATCCCCTGATCAGATCCTGGATTCCGTGGTTCAGACCGATCGTCGTGCGATACCCCGTGGACTCGATCCGCTTGTTGCTCACGACATAATTGCGCTGGTCCGGATCTTTCCCCACTTCCGCCACCACGAAGGTGAACTCCGGAATGTGCTTTTGAATCTCCTGACAAAGCTCCCACTTGCTGATGTTCGCATCGCTTAAGCCGACGTTGTAGGGTCGGCCCTTCATGGATCCATAGTTGGCCAACGCATGCCGAAACGCACCTGCCCCGTCGCGAACGTGCAGGTAGTTGCGCTTGAAGTGCGGCTCGAACAGCACCACGAAACGGTCTACGATCGCCCGGTAGGTGAAGTCGTTCACGAGCAGATCCAGCCGCATCCTCGGGCTCGTGCCGAACAGCGTCGCGAATCGGAACGTGACGCAGTTGCCCCGATCCAGGAGGTACTGCTCCAGTTCGACCTTCAACCGCCCGTACAGCGAGACCGGACGAAGCGGCGTTTCCTCATCGCAATCGATGCTGCCCTCGCCGACCCCATAGCCGCTGTTCGTCGAGGGGAAAACCATCATCTGCTCGAGACTGATCTGCTCGGCGATCGTGCGGATAGCGTCGAAGTTGACCGCTCTGGCCGCCGACGGGTCCTTCGCACAGATCGGTGCACCGGTCAGGCACGCCAGCGGCAGCACCGCGTCTGCACTCGCGACCAGGCCGGAGATCAAGCTCATGTCTCTGGTGTCGCCACGGACGATTTTCAACCTGGGATTGACGCAGCAATCGAGCAGTGACGTCTGCCCATACATGAATGAGTCCACGACGGTCACTTCGTGCCCATCGTCGAGCAAGCTCGGCACCAGTACCGAACCGATGTAACCTGCCCCACCGTGACGAGAATTCTCATTTACCTACTCCCTGAAAAGCGGTGCCGTCCGGTTTGTTCCATTTCGCTTCCTGCACTTCCAGCTCCCGGAACGGCGTAATCACCTGAGATGCACGGGACTGCTCGATTTCCGAATAGTCCTGGTCCGGCTCGTAGTAAATGATCTGGCTTCCTGAGAACTCGAACTTGAACGGCACGTGGATCAGGTGCTTGAACTCATCGCGCACGGCCTGTTGTCTTTCGGGCTTCGCGAACAGGAGCAAGAAGCCCCCTCCGCCAGCCCCCGTGAGCTTTCCACCGATTGCGCCAGCAGCCTGAGCTCGGCCGTAGAGCGCGTCCACTTCGGAGTTCGACACCGCCGCGCTTAGACTGCGCTTTGCCTGCCAGGCCTCGTTGAGCAGGTCCCCGAAATCGGCAATATCGTGGTCCGAATTGAGGATCGCCAGGCCCTCGTCAACCAGGTCCTTCATGATCCGCAGTTGGCGCTTCCGCTCCTCCATGCCGTTTATGAACGTTCCCGCGACGTTGGACGCCGTTCGCCGGATGCCCGTGTAAAACATCATCAGGTGCGCGTTGAACTCGGACATCCGCTGCGGGGAGATCGTGACCGGCCGGACCGAGATCTCGCCGTTTGGATGAAACAGGACGTGGTTCAACCCACCGTACGCGGCATTGACCTGATCTTGCGAGCCCACGGCTTCCTTGAGGACCTCCTGCTCGAGGTGGATGCTTTCCGTCGCGAGCTGCTGCTTGCTCACCATCCGGCCCTGAAGCGCGTGAATCGAGTGGAGCAAGCCGACCGTAAAGGCCGAGCTCGATCCCATGCCGCTGCGGCCCGGCAAATCAGCATCCGTATGAATCTCGAGGCCACGGTCGACCTTCAGAAACCGCAGAACCTCCCTTGCCGCCGGATGCTTGATCTCCGCGACCGTGTTGCACTGCTCCATCCTGGAGTAGACGAGCGAGATGCGATGCTCGTGGAATGGCGGAAGATTCCGACAGGTGATGTAGCAGTACTTGTCGATCGTCGTCGAGAGCACTGCGCCGCCGTGCTTTCGATACCAGGGGGGGTAGTCGGTCCCCCCCCCGAGAAAGGAAATCCGAAACGGCGTTCTGGTAATGATCATGAGGAGCTCCTGTCTCGCTGTCGCGAGACGGCTATTCGCAAGGTATGGTGTCAGCGGCAGAGGAGATGCGCACAAGTCGGCCGATGATCCGCGCTGCCTCGAACAGGTCGTCCACCACGTAGTCCGGTCGAGGGGACTCGGCGGTTACCTCGTATTGCGCACCGTACCCCGTGCAAACGAGAAGGGTGCAAGCTCCGATTCGCCGGCCGAGAGCGATGTCCGATGCCTTGTCGCCGACCACGAACGCCTCACCAGGCTCGAAACCATGCAGAGCCGCCGCTTGGGTGACCAAGCCCGTCCGGGGCTTGCGGCAGGCGCAGCCGTTTTCCGGTCTATGCGGACAGACATAGATGCCGTCGAGTGCGACACCCTGGTCAGCTAGCATTCCGCACATTCGGTCGTGGATCGCGGCGAGGCGCGCTTCGTCGAAATACCCGCGACCGACGCCGGACTGGTTCGTCACGATCAGTAGACCGAGCCCCAACCGCGACAAGCTCCTCAGGCCCTCAGCTGCCCCGGGGATCAGCTCGACTTGGTCCGGGTCCGAGAGGTAGTTCCGCTCGACGATCACCGTGCCGTCGCGGTCAAGGAGGACGTACCGTCTCGAGGTGCTCATCGGGAGGCGTTCGCGCCCAGCTCGGCACCGGCGCGGGCATAGGACTCTGGGAGGCCGATGTCCCACAGCCGCCCTCGGCTGCGGAAGCCGCATAGTCCGCGTCCGACCCACTCGGGAAAGACTTCATGCTCGAGAGAAACCGCGCGTTCGGACATGATCGACCCGATCAGAGCCCGTGACAGCAGGTAGATTCCCGCATTGACCCATCCAGGAGCCACGTCGGCGGACTTCTCGGAGAAGCTTAATACGCGCCCTTCGTGGTCAACCTCCACTCGTCCGTAGCGGCGCGTGTCGTCGGTCTCCATGAGCAGGATCGTCGCGGGCACGTTTTGGCTGGCGTGCCAGTTCGCGAATGCGTCGAGTCGCGTTTCGCAATAGGAGTCCCCGTTCATGACGAGCACGGGGTCCGTCTCCAGCATTGGCAATGCGAGCCGAAGAGCCCCCCCGGTGCCGAGCGGCTGGGGTTCCCGTGAGTAGCGCAGTGCCATTGCCCGGTAGCTGGCGCCGAGTCGGTCTTGCACCTGGTTGCCCAGGTATCCGGTGCAAAGCACGACCGATTTCACGCCCTCCACGACGAGCTGGTCCAGGAGAATCTCGATGAAGGGTCGTCCACCGACCTCGGCCAGGACCTTGGGTCGATCCGCGACGACGCTCCGGAGTCGTGTACCAAGCCCGCCGGCCAGAATGACCGCCGTGGCGTTCGACAGATAGCTCACGTTCCCTTTCAGCTCGCCCAACCCTGCAGCTTCGCCCCATCCCGGCGAGGCACGCGGACCTTGCGACATGGACGCTCGTTTGGTCGCCAGCAGGTACCCCCTGCCGGACAGGGTGGCGCCTGTCAGTACGCCATCGGCGAGTACTCGATCTCAAAGAATACCCGCTCGATGGGGCGTCGATCTGTAAAGATCAGTTACATGAATGGAACTTCACACTAGGGGCGCGCGCACCCTCGCAATTGTTCGCAGACGTAGTGCACGTCCTCGCGCTTCAAGCCGCTCCACGTGGGCAAGCAGATCCCCCGGGCCGCGAGATAGTCGGCAACCGGATACTGGCGGTTCCGTGCGCTTTCCTGGTAGATCGGTTGCTGATGCATCGGATAGTAAAGACGGCGCGCATCGACACCGTTCTCCTGCAGACTGGCAATCACTGCATCGCGATCGGCGCCGAACTCGTCGTCGAGGATTACGACAAATTGCCACCAGGCGTGCCGGGCCCACTCCTTCTGCTGCTGCCACCACAGGCCTCGCACACCCGCCAGCTCCTCTTGGTACCAGGACGCGACTTCGCGATGACGCGCAAGCAGCTCAGCGAGGCGCTCGAGTTGCGCAACACCGATGGCGGCCTGAAGGTTCGTGAGGCGATAGTTGTAACCGACAACCGGATGCCAGTATCGATGCTCTTTCGTCATCCCTTGGTTCTTGAGCAATCGGATCTGCTTGGCCAGGGCGTCGTCGTCGGTCGTGATCATTCCCCCCTCTCCGGTCGTGATCATCTTGTTCCCATAGAAGCTGAAGGTGGCGATGTCGCCAAGCGACCCGACCGGCTTCCCGCGAATCTGTGCGCCATGGGACTGCGCTGCGTCTTCGACGACGAATAGCCCATGGCGACGTGCGATGCCCACTATCGCATCCATGTCCGCCGGATGGCCTCGGAGGTGAACGGCGATGATCCCGCGCGTCTTGTCCGTGATCTGCGCCTCCAGTTTGGAGGCGTCGATGCTCCAAATATCCCGGTCCACGTCGACGAACACGGGTTTGCCGCCGCAATAGGCGACCGAGTTTGCACAGGCGACGAAGGTGAGCGTCGGCACGAGCACCTCATCGTCCGGCCGCAACCCCAGCGCAACCAGAGCAAGGTGCAGGGCAACTGTTCCGTTCGAACAAGTGATTGCGTGTTTGGTGCCGGCAACCTCGGCGAACGCGTGTTCGAATCGATCGACATACTTGCCCGCGGAAGAGATCCACGTCGATTCGAGACAGTCGACAACGTACTCGAGCTCTTTTCGGCCGAGCGAAGGGGACGACAACGGGATCTGTTTTGCGGTGTTGGTATCCATTGGATTCATTCAACGTTGGCGGCCCGTTCAGGAGGCCTGGAGGTCTTGGAGTCGAAGTTGACGAAGGGTGGGATCACACTGTTGCAAATTAGCCTCTCCGAAACGGTCCCTACGCCGTTACCGCGCGGCCAAGGGGCTTGGTGGGTTCTCTCATCCAGTCCCAGCGCAGCAACCACCGGTCCTCGTCATCCAGTGGGACGCCCGCCGCGCGGCGATAAACCGCTCGATAGGCCTTAGCTGTGCGGATCCAATCGAAGTCCTTCACCCGCCGGTAGCCTCGATTTACAAGGTCATGCCGGAGTCGGTCGTCCATGGTCATTCTCTGGAGAGCGTCCGCAATGGCTGTAACGCTCATCGCATCAAACAGCAACCCGGCGTCCCCCACCTGGTCGGGCATGGCCGTGTGGTTCGAGCTTGCGACCGGAACACCTTCGGACCAAGCCTCGTAGACCGGGCAGCTGTCCGCCTCGAACAGCGTTGGCAGCACGAGGAACTGCGCCAGGCGGTACACCGCGCGAAGGTCGGCCTCCTGCAGAAAGCCGAGAAATCTCACCTGCGAATCGAGCTTAAGGGCTGTCAGCCGCTGCTCGACCTGCGGCCAGTGGCTTTCGAATCGCGCGCCGGTACAAACAAGATTGACGATCAGGCCACGACGATCGCGAAGCTCGGCCAGCGCATCAAAAAGTCGAAGGTGATTTTTGTGGGGCCAGGTAACAGCTGGGTACAGCGCAAAGGTGTCCGGCAATGCGAGCCTTCGCCTAGCCTCGTCAATCTGGGCGGGCCCAATCGGCCGGAACTGCACCGTCGGCGGCGCCCATGGGATGACTTGCACCTTGTCCGGATGCACTGCGTACTGCCGGACAACGTCTTGCTTGATCCAGTCCGACCCAACAACGATCGTATTCGAAAACTGACACGCCGCACGATACACGGTTTCGCGCCGGGCCAACTCCTCTGCCGTCCAAAACTGTGGGTAATGCAGATGCTGCAGATCGTGCGGATTGTAGATTGTTGGAATCGCACAAAGAACAAAGGGCTGCGTGGGAAAGTGCAGCACGTCGCAGCCGAGACTCTCGTAATAGCCGTCCGACAGGGCGACGCGTGGCGACTGGGGCGTCAACCGACCCATGAACCAGCGGATCTCTTCGACCCATGGTCGAAGCGCTGCTTTGAGCCAACCGCCTGTATTCGGATGCGTGCGGTCATTCAATCTCTGCCGGTGGCGTTTCGAGGCTCGGACAACGACCTTTTGGTTCGGTCCGCGGTATTGGTCAATCCACTCCGCTTGCTGGGATGTTTGCACTGACAACAGGTACTGTTCCGGGCCATCCAATTGGCCCAAGGAACTGACGAGACCCTGCGTTGACTGAGCGGTACCGCCAGCAATTCCGGGCGCGACATCGATGTGAATAGCGATCCGAGTCTTGTGATGCGCGTTGGTCATGATTTGCCTGGAAAGCTGAGATTCGGCGCCGATGGGATGCGCTCACGGTCGCTCGTCGCGGTCAGCGCGGCGATGTTGAGAAGCGCTCTCCCTCTCAGTCTCTGCACGCTCTGGCTGAGGTGTTGTTCTGCCGTGGAGTCATTGTCCATCAGTCGCCCTACACGCGACACGATCGCGGACGAATCGAGTTCTTGCGGCAAGACGCTTGCCTGCCAATCTAGATCCGAGCACAAATCGGACACTTTTGTCGACCGCTCGATCGCGATGAACGGCACGCCCTGGAGTGCGCTGAACATACAGAAGTGATATCGCATGCTAATCGTCACGGCACAATTAGCTACGATCGACATCATTTCTCGCGGCAAAAAATACTCGCTGGGCGCTAGCACCGCCTGCTCTGTGAACCTCATTCGGCCCAAGACCTTCATCGCCGCGGCCTTGTCAAAGGAGGCGTCGTCACGAACCTCATTCGCGAGGAAGATTACCCTGGCATCCAATTGCTCGATGACTTCGTCCAGCGCGTTGGCCAACGCATCGACCATCTTCGGATCTTGATCGAAGCAAGCGTTCTCGTTTACCAGGTTCACGCCGATGAGCGGTCGGTCGAGGCCAACGCCGAGACGGCGCAATCGTGTACGTCCGAACTCGGCCGTCACCGGCTCGATCAGCCAGGCCATGTCTGCCGCGACCGCAATGGCTTCGGGGACGACGCCCCATTGCTCGAGCCGCTGCCGGTCACGATCGCAGCGCACGCTCCACTTTTGCACCCGCGGGGCGATCTCGGCGACAACAAGACGACGCGATTCGTCGAGCCGAAGATCTTCAATTCCGACCCCAACAAAGACAAAGGGAACCTTCCACCGGTCGATCGAACGCACGAGAGGCGTCAGGTCCCGCAACGGCCAGTCGCCCAATACGTCCTGGATTGGTGTCCCTCCCACGACGGCATGGACCGACCCCCGCAGCTTTGCCCACCAGCGCCGGGGGTCGCGCCTCGAGACATCGAAGTAACGAAACGCCGGTTCGGCCCGGGCGGTGTGTGCCGGATTGCGGCTACCGATCCACGCCTGTGCGCGCACGCCGGTGATCGCCAGCAGTCGCGCAAAGCCGTTCAACGTCGCTTCGTCGCCGATATTGCCCCAACCGTAGAACCCGAACGGAGCGACGATGCGCATCAAGGCTGTTTCTCGAACCGGATGATCACCTGGTGCGTCCACGGACGCTTTTCGACACACTGCATGCGCGCCGTCTCGAAGCAACGAACGAGTTCCGCTTCGGTCAAATTGCACATGTAGCCGAAATAGAGGCGCCGCAACTGCTCCCTGACGCGACCAATCAACCCCAGTCGGGCGGGCACCGGATCAAAGGACACAATCGCGGTCACGACTCCAATCGAGCCTAGCCATGCTATGAGCGAAGGAACGTCCCTGAGGTATTCCAGGACGCCAGCGAACACCGCGACCGTGAACGCACCGTCGCGCAGATCCGGGAGCGGGCGACGATTGAGGTCACAGACGATCGTGCCGGGCCCGCGATCCACGAGATCCAACGCCGTGTACGTGCAACCTAACGGCAGGTGCTGCTCCAGGTGTCGTCGACCGGCCCCGAACTCGATCACCCGCGAGTCGGGCGGAACGAGCTGGGCAATCAAGTCCGTGCGGGCGCTCCACCACTCCTCCAGGCCGTCTACCGATGTCCACCGTCGGTAGTCGGACCGGGCCACCACCCACATCAGCGCATTACGCAACGTGCGTACCATCGTACGAGCGCGGTCAAGGAACTCCTTGCCGCATCCTTCACGCAGAACAGTTGGAACGATGATTGCCATGATTGATACCCCCTCCGCCATCATAGCAATCATTGCTTATAGAAGTCCTCCAGACCACTCGTCCCATCGGGGTTAGTCGAGCCTCGTTACCGAGGATTCCTATTCCAGGTCTGGCACGGCGCAGCCGGCAACAGTTTCGCCACTTCAGCAAGCAGGCTGCTCGCTTCCGTCCGTCCCCCGGGGAGCAACAGGCAGCTCGCGACATATAGGAGCGCGCCTAGGCCGATACCGGAGCCAAGCGACACCAGGCTGTCGGGAATCGGCGCGAACATGCGAAACGCAACCAGCCCAGCGATCATAACGGCGCTCGCGACAACCGGGATGCGGACAGCGCGGAAGAACGCCCCGACCGTGACGGGACTTCCGGCGAAGCACAGAAATAGATTCGGCAGCAAGAGTAGTGCGGGGGTCGCAAGTTGGGCAAGGGCAACCCCTTCGGGACCTCCAACAACGCCCACACTGATGAGTCCGATCAGCGTCAAGTTGCTGAGAGTCGTCACGGCAACCAGCCGTCGGGACTTGCCGAGGGTGATCAATACCAAACTTGCCGATCCTAGGACGGGTCGAACGAAGGCGGCCGCGGCGAATATTCCGATGTAGGGAGCGGCCCCGGTCCATGCAGGACCCAGAACCACCGTCGTGATCTCGGGCGCGTAGACCATCGTAAAGGCACTGACGGGCATGGTGGCCAGCCCGATCAAGAAGACTATCTTCTCGTAGTATCTTCGATAGCGGCCGGCTTCGTTCTGGAGAATGCTGAGGCCGGGTTGTGCAACACTTGCGATCGGCTGATTTAACTGCTCGATCGGTACCATGATCAGCTGTTGAGCTTGCCGATAGAGGCCTAGGGCGCTCGCCCCGAAGAGCTTGCCTACTACCAGCCGGTCCACGTTGCTGGTTATTACGTAGAGAAGCTGAGACAACGTCAGCGCCACGCCGAAACGCACAAAGCTGCTGACGTCCTCGCTGCGATAGGGAAGTCCCGGGCGCCACGGACAAAGCAGCCACACGCCCACGGCGATAAAGAACACGCGCGCAACTTCCTGCCAGACCAGTGCCCAATAGCCGAAATCCGCGGCGGCCAACACAACCGCAACGGTTACGCTCAAGAAGCTCGCCGCCAAGCGAACACTCGCCGTCCGGGTCTGCTGCATCTGCCGAATCAACAGCGCCTCGTGCTGTACAGTACAGCTTCCCCAAAGAAAGGTCGTCGATATCACCAACATGATTGGCGTGAGCCGGGGGTCGTCGTAGAACGCCGCGATCCGTGGGGAGAGCATCCAAAAGGCTGCCGTCAGGACCACGCCTATCGTTAGATTTATCCAAAAGAGATTGGTGACTTGCTTGTGATTGATATCGCGACGCTGGACCGTGGCTGTCGACAGTCCGAGCCCACTGAACATCCCTGCGATCGCTGTCAGCGCGGTAACAATGCCGATCAGCCCGAAATCCTCGGGTACCAGGAGCCTTGCCAAGACAACGATTGAAACAAGCCGGATGGCAATCTCACCGCCTGCGCCAAGCGCCAGCGCCGCTGCTCCACGAACCGACCTCGTCCTCAGCTCGAGACGGACAGCGTCGGTGCTGGAAAATTGTGAGGGCTTCTCTGATTGACTCATCGACTTTCACCGAAACAATCAAGTGTCTCGGCGTTAGCGCACTTCGTAAAGCGTTGTGCGAGGGACATTGAGAATTGATGCACCTTGTTGCATGGTTGCCGTCTCTTTCGCATGGCGATGAGACTGAAAGACGATGTCATCCGTAGTGCGCACTAGGGCAGATCCGGTATAGTCGCCGCGAACTATCGACGTTATCGGCAGCTCGGTCAATGCAAGACCGGTTGACATTCCGTTGACAATCTCGATCCGCCTGATTCGCTCTGGCGAAGCAAGAAGATGGGATGACGGAAACTGTCCCAACTCTTGAAATGAGGCGCATACGCGCCGTGTACAGGGCTTTGGGCCCGATCGATTCCCTCTTCCATTATGAGAGTTGCCTACATTGCTCCCTACCAAGGGCCGGGGCTTCAGGACTGCCGCCCGACGCTGCAGAACCTTGCGCTAGCCGGAAACGTCAAGATCGAGCTCATCGCCGAGCTCTTGCGCCGTCATCAGCACGATGTGGAAGTCTTATCCCAAGGGGAAGTGGTTGAGCGGCGCCTCAAGTACTACCCTGCCTTCAGCGAGACGAGACGGTTCGATTCCAGGATTCCCGTGCACTACGCGTCAGCGTTGCCGGTCCGATTCGTGAACGGATGGTGGTCTAGCCGGGACATGCTTGCGTTGTTTCGGGAGCGCCATCGCGTCTCGCCTTTTGATTTGGTCATCATCTATAACCTGAAGCGGCCCCAGGTGGAATGCGCGCGCTATGCAATGGACCACCTTGGCTTGCCTGTAGTGGTGGAGTATGAGGACGACGCGTTCGTCGACTTGGCCGGTCAGAGCACACAGGGGCTAAGAGTGCGTTGGCAGCTTCGTCGCGCAAAGAGAATCTTGGATTCGGCTGCGGGCTGCATAGGCGTATCACCACTTCTTCTCTCCCGTTTCTCTGTGTCCATTCCCAGACTCCTGCTGCGCGGAGTTGTGAGTGAGGAGATCCTCAGCTTTCGGAAGAAGGAAACCCAAGGGAAGAGGAATTGGGTTGCTTTCTCGGGCACGCTTTTCCGTGGCAAGGGGTTGGAGCCGCTGATCACGGCCTGGGACATGGCACATCTTCCCGGGTGGGAACTACATATCGCAGGACACGGCGAACTCGCGGATAAGCTGCACAAGATGGCGAGCGGCAACTCGAGCATCGTTTTTCACGGGCTCCTGGACCGTAGAGAGAATGCGCGCTTCCTTAGTGAGGCGAAGATCGGAATAAATCCCCACGACCTTAGCGAGACGCCCGGCAACGTCTTCGCCTTCAAAATTATTGAATACCTCGCGGCCGGTGCGCATGTCATCACTACTCCCATGGGTATCCTGGAACCTGAGTTCGAACGTGGGATCACATACATGTCGGATAACAGGCCCGAGACGATCGCCGACACGTTTCAGCGCGTGATTGGTGAGCGACTGTTCGAGCGCACGGCACCAAGGGCAGCGGAGGATGCGTACGGACCCTCGGCCGTCGCGAGCTCCCTTAATAAGCTGCTCAGCGAAGTCATGCTCCACCACGAGGACAGGGCGGGAGACTGAGCTGGCTCGAGCGCAGATTGTCGTTGCCGCTCGACGTAACAGGCGCCTGAGAGGACATCGAGCTACGACAATTTAAACTCTCGCTACCGGAAACCGCCAAGCATTGAGAGGCACCCCGAGATGCGTGGTAGCGTCATTGCCTATGCTTCCAGGCGGCCGCGATCTCTTCGAAGATGCTATCGAGATTCTTGGTGATCGACCACTCCGGATAGTGTGTGCGCATCTTCGTCAGATCGCTAATGTAGCAAATGTGGTCGCCATCACGAGCCTTATCCACGTACTCCCATCGCATTGCCTTGCCCGTAATCGCCTCGACTTTTCCAAAGGCCTCGAGAATCGAGCAGGAATTCGCCCTTCCGCCCCCGATGTTGTAGACCTCCCCGGACCGCGGCGAGGCAATGAAGGCTTCCGCAAAGCGGGCCACATCATACGAATGAATGTTGTCTCGTACCTGCTTTCCCTTATACCCATAGACCCGGTACGTCCCAGCCGCGATATTCTGCTTGATGAGAAAGCTGAGAAAACCGTGCAGTTCGACGCCCGAATGACTCGGCCCCGTCAAACAGCCCCCGCGCAGACAGCACGTTGGCATTCCGAAGTAACGCCCATATTCTTGCACCATCACATCGGCTGCCACCTTCGACGCGCCGAAAATCGAATGCATTGACTGGTCGATCCCAAACTCCTCGCTTATCCCTTCCGCGAAGCGCGGATCGTCATAGTCCCAGCGGTCCTTCAGCTCGCGCAGGCGAATGCGGTTCGGTGCGTCCCCATACACCTTGTTGGTGGAGAGGTGAACAAAAGGGGCATCTTTGCAGTACTGCCTCGCCGCCTCGAGCAGATTGAGCGTGCCGCCGGCGTTGACATCAAAATCGTCAAGCGGTCGACTGGCGGCGAGGTCATGACTCGGTTGCGCGGCTGTATGGATGATGGCGTCTGGTCTCGTTGACTCGACAAGGCCTCGCACAGCATCGCGAGCGCGTATGTCGACCTCGTTGTGGCTGAACCTCGGGCACTCCGCGACCAAGCGCGCCTGGTTCCAGCGGGTATCCCCCGGCGGACCGAAGAAATCGGCGCGCATGTTGTTGTCGAGGCCGTGCACTTTCCAACCAAGATCGTGGAAGTGCCTGACCATTTCAGAGCCAATCAGGCCGTTCGAACCTGTGATAAGGATTGTCTTCATGCTTGTCGTAGTTATATGCCCGGGGCGATGAACGTGCGAGCGAGATTGGGTTCGCGGAATCTACGTTTCCGCGCCGCTTTCATGAGCGGACAACACGTATCTGCGACCCGGCTCCCTCAACATGCCGGTCTCTTGATTCGTGCGCCAACAGCTGATCAAAATACTGAATCGTGTGCCGCAGCCCCTCGACCAGGGGCGTGGATGCCCGCCAACCCAATTGCGACTCCGCGAGGGTCGGGTCTGGTCTGCGCTGACGCGGGTCGTCCGCCGGCAATGGCTTCTTGACGATAGTTGAGCGCGAATTCGTCAGAGCGATAACGCGCTCCGCAAGCTCGGCTATCGTGAACTCGTCAGGGTTACCGAGGTTGACGGGCCCGGTGAAATCATCCGCCGTCTTCATCAGACGCATCAACCCCTCGATCAGGTCCTTTACGTAGCAGAACGAACGTGTCTGCAATCCGTTGCCGTAGATCGTGATCGGCTGATTTGTCAGCGCTTGTACGATGAAATTCGACACCACCCGGCCATCGTTGGGATGCATCCGGGGCCCGTAGGTGTTGAAGATACGGGCAACCTTTATTCGCAGTCTGTGTTGGCGATGGTAGTCAAAGAACAGCGTCTCAGCACAGCGTTTTCCCTCGTCGTAGCACGAGCGAATCCCGACGGGGTTTACTCTGCCCCAATAGGATTCCGACTGCGGATGCATGTCGGGATCCCCGTACACCTCGCTGGTCGAGGCTTGCAGGATCTTCGCCTTGACTCTCTTCGCGAGGCCGAGCATGTTGATTGCCCCGTGCACGCTCGTCTTCGTGGTTTGGACCGGATCGAGCTGGTAGTGGACGGGCGACGCGGGGCAAGCAAGATTGAAGATCTGATCGACTTCGACGTACAGGGGGAAGGTGATGTCGTGGCGTATCAACTCGAAGTCTTGCCGGTCGAGTAGATGAGCGACGTTGCGCCGACTCCCCGTATAGAAATTGTCCGCGCATAGGACCTCGTGGCCCTCTTCAAGCAGGCGATCGCACAAATGCGAGCCGAGGAAGCCTGCACCGCCGGTCACGAGTACGCGCGTAAGCGTCGGATCTCTCATAGTTGAACTCCCTCCGCCGTCAATGTCGACGATACGATCTGCGCGGGAACGTGCAATCGGCCCCGGTGCGGACGTCTCGCGCGCTAGGTTCGCCCGTTTTCCTCGACGCGTCCGTGAAGAAGTGCTCTATGAGGAGTATTGTGAAAGTGTTTGACAGTTGACCACTGCGCGCAGCGCAGTGGGAGCATGATCGCCAAAATGTGCGACGCTAATGAAACGTGCGTCGAAACTCACTTTGCAACCGTACCATCAGCCGTCGCGCAATCCCTGTCAGGCGCCGACAGGACATCAGAGGAGAACAACGGCTACTTTGCTCCGTCCCCGCGTACCACTACTTTGACCGTCTTGATCAAGATCTTCAGGTCGAGCGCCAGAGAGCAGTTCCGCGTGTATCGCAAGTCCATCCTCACCATCTCATCGAAGGACGTCTTGCTTCGGCCGTTCACCTGCCAGAGGCCCGTGATCCCGGGCTTGACTTCAAGTACGCGCCTGAGGTGCCAAGACTGGTACTTCTCTGCTTCGTACGGCAGGGGCGGCCGCGGACCGACCAGGCTCATATCGCCTCTTAAGACATTGAACAGCTGAGGAAGCTCGTCCATGCTTGTTCTTCTGATGAGTCTTCCGATCCGGGTGACCCTCGTATCGTCTTTCATCTTGTAGAGCGGAGTTGTTTCGTCTCCTTGGTTGACGCCATGGACGTCACCCGCGATCAGCTTCGCGACGTAGTCCCGGTGAACTTGATCGTCGGCGTTGCAGTACATGGAGCGGAACTTATAGAAGTTGAACGGCACGCCTCGTTTCCCAAGGCGAACCTGCTTGAAAATGACGGGCCCTGGTGAGGTCACCGCCACAGCGATTGCAATGACAAACATAAGGGGTGAGAGGAGGAGCAGGGCGATGATCGCTCCGGCGATATCAAGACTTCTCTTTAGTGCGTACGAGCCCGTGCTATCGCTAGCACCCGGGAATCGCTCGAGGAAGAAGGGGTTGGGGTCCTGGGTAGTCTGATTCTTGCCTGTCAGGTCATCGAACAGGCGGTCAGGATAGGTTGCCGCAACCGTGGAGTAAGGCGTCGAGCCCAAGTGAGCAACCACCTTTTGCGTCAAGACATGGGTCCCTTGCTCTTCCGTATCCGTAAGGAGCACTGCAATGAAATCGTCGCTGAGGTATCCAATGATGTCGGTTTCCCGCTTCTTCTTGGAAAGCACCCTGAGCAGTCTATCGACGTTGTCAATGTGATCGCCGCTCTTACTGTCGAAACGAAACAGAACGATAGACAGCGACGCCTTCGACCGATCGGTCCGCCGCTTCTCGCGCTCCAGTTGCCTCAGGAAATAGTGCCTCGGCAGGACGTCATCCCGCCGCAACTGGCGGCTCGCCTGCCGGGACGATCCAAGTGCAGCGATGCCCGGCCCATGAGTTTCCTCGATGACACGTTCGCGCCCTGATGCATCGCGCGAAGCGTCCCGCAGGCGCCGTGCAGCCCGAGCCGTCCCGGCCCGGGCTGAATCGGCGACGTCAACTAGCAGCTCGTCGTGGCTCATAGTGCATCTCGCACCCTGGTGCAGCACGCAAACAGAAGATAGGGGGTACTTATTGCACTATCCTGACCAGCTCGCCAGCAGGGCGATCGGCGCGCAGCAGCTTGTCACCGCTCGTTCCGACCGAGAGACGAATTACCCTTACTCGGGCGCCTGCCCGAGCTTGCATGCACTGTCAGTTCAGGAATCGTGGATACAGGAGGCGTAGCTGTGAGGTACCGCGCGAGTCGCTATGCTTGCACGCGGCGGCCGCCATGAGGAGACAGAATCCTCCATACCCCGATAAATCTTCCCGTGCCTCTTGGTGCCCTCCGCCTATCTAATATCCCGGGACTTCCAAGTTTGATGGAGTATGTCCCTGATTTTGTTCAAGCAACTGTCATGCCCAGTGACTTATCCCTCTTATAACACCGAGTTAGGGACACCGCCGTGGGCTCCTTGTAAATTAATTCGACGCTCCTAGCACCCGATCCAGACACCCATCAGGATGAAGCTCCGACCGCAGTAATCTGGACTAAGACCGCCGGGGATGCGCGGCTTCACCCGGCCAGTGCGTGAACTAAGTCCGTGCGGTAGGGGGAATTTGCACCGTGTGACAAGTCGACCGTCACGCCTTTCGGATCGGGGACTCGACGAGTCTCACTTCCGGGCCCCACTTCGAGAATTGCGCGACCTCGAAGCCGGCGCGGAGCTATTGCCAGGCACCGCGCAGTCGCTTTGGAAGCTGATGCCGCACACTGTAGCGGCCAGGGACGGGTAGAGGCACCGGAAGATTCCAAGGCCTGCCGCCAATCAGATACCGATCAAGCACCGCGTGGATGATCCTGAGCTGTACTGGGCCCACGATCTTCTGGCTGGACGCCAGAACCCGTGAGAGTCGGTGACTATCCGAACTGAGATCGTGCCGAGCGAGGTAGGCGAGCATTACGTAAAGCGACGCGACTGCCATTTCGTTGCCCGCACCCACGGCCAGTCGGGAGGGGTCCAGCATCTTCCCCGACGCTTTGAGTAGGTACAGAACATCCAGCAGTGGGGGCACACAGCTCGGGTGGATCTCGATGTTGTAGCGGGCGAGATCGCCGATCCAGCCAGACGCGATGTAGAGCAGCTGCAATTCGTCCGTGAGGCGGTACACGCGCCGTCCGTGGAATGTCGAAGCGACACGCTGTGCAGCCACGTTCGCAATGCCAAGAACGTCGGCCACCAACCAACCCTCGTCGAACAACGCGGTGTGCAACTCAACCCAGACATGCCGTTCCGGGTGAGCCAAGGGGACTCCGTGCTTGGCACCTTTGCTAACGCTGTAGTCAGCCTGGCGAATGTAGCCTCGGCGCAGAAGCGCCGACTCGATCGACTCGTGCGCATCCGCTGGGATCAAAATGTCAATGTCGCCCATAGGCCGAAGGTGCGCGATCGGATAGTGTTGATCGCTGATCGAGATCCCCTTTAGGAGCGTCGGGCTGATCTGCCTCTCTTGACAGATCTCTATGATTTCGTTGGTGGTGTCGACCAAGTTGCCATGTTTCACCTTAGCTGTAAGGTCGGAACTCAGCAATACGTCGCGCCACGCTACGGGCACGCGGTCAACGCAGTCACGAGTGGCGCGGTAGAGCAGCGCACCGAGGCCGGCATCTAGTACCCACTGAGTCTCGCGGTCGTCGACGTCGTCAAGCGGGCAAACGGCTCGAGTTGCGGAGTCTTGCTCCGCTGCTGCCGCGTACTTGAATAGCCGGATTAGAAGGGCAGTTTTTCGCACGTCGCAGAACCTACCTCGGACGATACGCGCCGTTGTTACCGGAGCTTCCTCTGCAAATCGCGGAGGCTTTCCCGGGCATTTGGGCCCTCTCAGTAGCCCTCCAACGGCGCCATAAGCGAGCCGATCTTCGGGAAGCGTTCTCGAAGTTGATCGGCGGCCAGCACGTGGCGTGCTGGGGCGCTATGCGCGAGCGGTCGGGTGTCCGAGACCGCCCCGCTTACAGATCGGACTCAATTGTCACAGGATCGCAAAATACCACTCCAGGATGGACTTTGATCACACTTTCGCCTCGGCAATGCGCGCGTGCCGGGCGGTCTTGATCCAGATTCCAGGCACCGAGCGCGCGATTCCGGTGCTCCTCAATGAGGGTAGTCTTGGCTTCGCTACGTAGACGCTTGGTGGGCATGATGGTCCGCGATTTGGACAGCGATCTCCTCCTGTTGGACACGGAAGCGGATCGGATTCATCAGCTCAATCAGACGGCGACCTTTATCTGGCGGCATGTCGAGGAAGCGCCCTCACCAGAGAGACTAGCAGGGTTGCTCGCAGAAGCGTTCGATGTCGACGAGCAGGTTGCACAAAGGGACGTGCTAGAAGCGTTGAAGCGGCTCAGGGCCCTGAACTTGGTTGTCGAGGCTTGAAGAACAAATAACGCCTGGTGTAGGATCATGCGCAGATTAGTGCGGACGGAAGTCATCCATAGGAGGGCCGAAAAATGGCGCGCGATAGATCCGGTCACGAACCCTCTCGTCGAAAATTCGTCAAGAGAGTCGCGTACGTCGCCCCAGCCATTCTGAGCCTCGCGGTAGCGCCTGCTTTCGCAAAGGCGGGTTCCGTCAAACCGGTCAGGCCGCCGATCAGGCCGATCAGGAAACCTTAGCGGGTTCCGTAGTCGCCATTGCGATTCTACGGATCCTTCTAGAATCTCCCAGCTTCACATCTTCGAAACGCCTGTGGCGGCGTGGGCGGCATGCCGCATTGCGCACGGTTGAGACGCGGCCGTAGCGCGCCTCATATTTCAATCTTCGATGAATTCGATGAGGTTGGGCCAGTGAGCCACGCCCCGAGTGTTCTCCGCGAGGAGTCGCTTTCCTTCGTCATTCTGGGGCAGCACGTGCGGATCGACTGCGTCGTTCCTGCCGTACGAACGTTGTTGACAGCCAATTTCGGGGCCATGGCTGTGGCTGACTTGGATGAGCCGCCCGACCTTCAGTACACCGTCAGCTGCACCGCGGGAGCGTACTCCATCGCACGAGAGGGTCACGATCCTCTCACCGGAGAGGGCCTCAGCGACCTGCTGTTCCTACTGGAAAAGGACGTGACCGTGGAGCTGCAGAGGCGGCGGTCCGAGCTTCTCTTTCTGCATTCGGCGGCCGTCGAATGGGGCGGCAAGGCTTACTTATTCGCCGCGGAAGCGGGCAACGGCAAGTCAACCACCACATGGGCGCTGCTACATCACGGGTTCCGGTACCTCAGTGATGAATTGAGTCCCATTGATCTTGATTCCTTGGTGGTTCTTCCTTATTCCCACGCCCTATGCTTGAAGCAGCCCCCGCCGGCCCCCTATGAGCTGCCCGAGCGAGCGATTCACCTCGGGCGCACTATTCATGTCCCGGCGGAACCTCTGTCCGGTCCTGCCGCGTCAACGCGGCGGTCGATTGGGGCGGTGTTCCTCCTCAGGCATCGCCCCAGCCTCGACGTACCAGATCTGCGCAAGTTAAGCCCCGCGGAAGCGAGTGCGCGCCTGTACGTCACGGCGCTGAACGTGCTTGCGCATCCCAATCACGGGCTGGACGCAGTCGTGCGTGTCGCTGAGCATGTCCCGTGCTTTGCTCTTGATTCAGCCGACCTTGCTTCGACCTGTGCCCTGATCCGCTCGGTCGTCGCGTAAATGTCATAAGGCCAGAGGCGGAGGATCTCGTCGCCGCGCGCAGGCCGATGCAAGAAAGCGCGTAGAGGAAATCCTCGGGCGGCGTCCCCTGGTCCCACGGTTCCCTGGCTTCGAGAGCCGTTCCGGATCTTGTCGGCCAAATCCTAGAAGAATCTCAAGCCGTCGCTATTGGATCCTGAAGGTACCGATGACAAAGGGCAGGACAGTGCCGTTACTCAACGTTACTTTAGCGGTGACGGTATGGATGCCCTTGCTCAGTCCGGTGGTGTCAAACCCGGCGGCACTGCCAGACGGCCCCGTCGTCCCGGCGAAATCGAAGGGACTAACCTTCTCAATCGTTCTCGGGCTCCCGCTGGGGTTAGTTGGGGTCGGATTATCCAACCAGAACGCGACTTCTCGCACCGGGTTGGATGCAGCGTTCGGACCGATCAGCGCATAGTAGACGTAGATCTTCCCCGAGACGGTCAGCCCGTTCAACGGGACGGCGTTGGACCGGTCCGGTAACCTGCTCACCTGCAAACCCACGACTGCGACCTTGGAGTCAAAGGCGATCTCGGCCTGCGTGAGCGCGCGGTTGTAGACGCGCACCTCGTCGATATAGCCGGTGAAGTCACCCCAGATGGAGTTGTTGCCACCGATCCGCAGTTTGCCCCCGGACATGAATATGTCCCCGGCTTGCGGTCGGCTGCCGACCAGCTGAGCGTTCACGTAGAGCCGCTGCGTCGAGCCGTCATAGGTCGCAGCCAGGTGAGTCCAGGTGTTGACTGGCAGCTGGGGTCCGGCGGAGAGCGCTCTGTTTGCGCCCCCCACGTTGATGGTGTTCGAGGGGTTACCCCTATCGGAGTTCGCGTAGAGAGAGTAAGCCAGTCCCCCAGACTGTTCCTTCAGAAGCACGGTGGCCCAGTTGCTCAACCGCGCGGTCGGGTAGACCCACGCCTCCAGCGTCATCCCCCTGGTGAGGTCTAGCGAAGGCCTGTCATCGATCGTGACCCAATTGTTGTTACCGTTGAACCGCAATGCTCGTCCGAAGAAGGCCGTCGTGACTCGCGTGGCGCCAGTAATCCATCCGGCGCTTCCCCTTCCCGATGCGTCAACAGCCCAGCCACCACTTGCCTCCTCAAAGCCGTAGGCCGCGACCAAGCCCATCGTAGGCGCCGCAGGCCCGCCCGTGGTGCCGCCCGTGGTGCCGCCGGTGGTGCCGCCGGTGGTGCCGCCGTGGTGCCGCCCGTGGTCCCGCCCGTGGTGCCGCCGGTGCCCGTGGGCGGCGGCGCAGTCACAACCGGGGCAGCCGCCACGCTGATCGATCGGGTCGCGGTGGTGCTCACGCCGCCGCCGGTGACCGTGAGCGTGACGCCATAGGTCCCGGGGCTCGAATAGGTCTTGGCCACGACTTGAGTCGTGGCAGTGGTGCCGTCCCCCAGTTTCCAGGTCCGGCCAGTGATGCTGCCACTCGACGTATCGGTCAGGGTAACGACCAGTGGCGCGGTTCCCGTGGTCGGGCTTGCGGTAAAGCTCGCAACAGGAGCTGCCGCTGGAACGACCGCGGTCACCTCATTTGAGAAGTTGCTCGTGGTCGTGCCGCTGTATGCTTTTACAGCGACGTAGTAACGCGCTCCATCGGTCAAGCCGGTCACCGTAGCGCTTGTCTGGTTTTGGGCATCGACGCTCGAAGAGTAGTTGCCGGTGCTCGTGCCGTAGTACAACCGGTAACCGGAAGCGCCCGACACCGCATCCCAGGCGAGATTCAACTGCCCCGCAAGCGAATTTTCGCTAACAGCGATCAGGGCAACCAACACGAGCAAGCCGCGAACCAAGAGCGAACGCGGTTGCGCACGCCAGCGCGAGAGATCGACTAATGTCATGTCCCCCCCAATGAGATGAGGCCGCCCAATACATGCCGGCCAAGAAAGTCGAGTTTCCGGGCGATGCGATGACTGCGCCGGCGACCGCTCAATGCCATTGTCATACAACCCGGCACGCAGATCAAGTCTTTCCCTGCATTCTCTGGTCGAGATGTGCCTCGATCATGCCAACGTCATAGTCCCGACGGGGAGGCGCAAGCAGATGCCGTGCCACAACTCGAACTTGCAGAAAATCAATGCGTTGAGGGAAAGGGCGCGAGGGCCATCGTCGTGATTCAGCGACAACAGGGACGTTCAACGGCCCGGTGTGGCTTGGATGTGGCCTTGAACGCACGTCCAATGGCACGGCGCTTCGAGGCAACTGGCCGCTAGACGCGAAGAGAGTTTTCTTTTTTCTTCTCAAACGAGACCCTTGAAGGCGGTCGCGTGTGCGCACCCCGGGGTCTCGGAAGACAGGTCGACCTCTCGCCTGGCCGGCGCATCCTTCAAGAAGTGCAATAGGCCAGGCGCGATCTCACGAACAGGCCGGGACTTACAGTGACGCGGTCGCGCGCAACTCGGGCGATCGAGCGCTCTCGTTGCCCGAGGAATCGAATGCGGTGATAACGAAGAAGTAAGTGACCCCGGGCTGCAGCCCGGTGGCGACAAACGAGGTTGTGTTGGCGGGCAAAGTCGCGATTGCTGCGCCGTAAGATCCCGACGATGTCGCCCTGTAGACTTTGTATCCCGCCAAGTCCGGCTCGGTATTGGGGGTCCACGCGAGCGTCACGGACGCGGTCGACTGCGGCGCCGGCGAAGTCGGGGTCGACGGCGGCGCCGGCGAAGTGGGGGTCGACTGCGGCGCCGGCGAAGTCGCGGCCGATTGCGGCGCTGGCGAAGTCCCGGTCGATTGCGGCGCTGGCGAAGTCGCCGTGGATGGCAACGCGCTTGCGTTCGGCGTGCCGCCATCGCCACCGCCACCGCTACCGCAGGCAGCCAACATGACTGTTGTAGCGAGGAAGAAAAGCTGCCGAAGTACTCTCTTTGCCATGTGCGCTCCTACGGCACGACTATGCGCAAACCTCGCGGCGCCGCCGGCGGCGTCGTGTCGGGTGTGAACGGGTTGGACGTGCCCGCAGACGCTGGGACGACCGCGCTCACCTCATTCGAGAAGTTGCTTGTGGTCGTGCTGTTGTATGCCTTTGCAGCGAAGTAGTAACGCGCTCCATCGGTCAGGCCGGACACCGTAGCGCTTGTCTGGTTCTGGGTATCGACGCTCGAAGAGTAGTTGCCGCTGCTCGAGCCGAAGTACAACCGGTACCCGGAAGCGCCCGACACCGCATCCCAAGCGAGTTTCAACTGCCCCGCAAGCGAATTTTCGCTAACAGCGATCAGAGCGACCAGCGGGACCAAGACGCGCGCCAGGCGCGAACACGCACGCACACGGCAGCGCCAGAGATCGCCAAACGTCATGTCCCCTCCCCTTGCAGATGAAGCCGCCTGATGCCCGTCGGCAAAGGCTTTGTAGAACTATCCTGCTATCGGCGATGACCGTCACATTGCCTTAAAGCCTGACATACGGATCAAGGCCGTTCCATACACGTCATGGTCGAGATGTGCAATTTGCTCGGGCAATGCTAATGTCATAAACACGACAGTCGCATGCAATAGATTCGAGCGGATGCCGTCATGCATCCGGCGATCGTCGTGGTTCAGCGACACTACCTGCCGCTCTGCAGCCAATCTTTGCGCTATTCAAGCAGCTGCAGTCGTGCCCAGCGGAGATGTCTAGTTCGCCGGTATTCCGGTCGTTGCTCGCCATACAGGACGAACCATACCACCGTGCGCGCCGCCTTGACGCGAACCGACGATTCACTCGGATGTCCGCGCAAGCTCCGCCTCTAGGCGTGCGCCGTCGGCGAGGAGAGCCAGTGTTTGACCACTTATCGAGACTTCGCCACTTATCTGTTACGCCAAAGCCTTTCGGCCAGCGCGAGATAATTCGGCAGTCGAGGCGGAGCGGTTGCCCAGCCGGCCGCGACGCCAAGAGCGCCTGCCGTCATATCGTCCACTTCGAATGACCGATACCCGGTCCACAGCTGAACGAATTCCAGGACGACGGCCAGCGCGATGAATCCAGCGGCAAACCGCGCGCGCACGGACAAGCTCGGGTAGAGATTGGCGAACCACGACATGAGTACGAAGTACGCGAATGCATGCGAGAGCTTGTCTCCTTCGCGAATGGGTAGCGTGATGGGGGCCGGCGTGAGGGAGAGGTAGATGACGAGCAACACCAACATCCAGCCCAATACTAGCCAGAGCGGACGCACGCTGTGCTCAACAAGTGAAGGCTGGCTTGGCGCGCGCATGTGTCGAGACGAGAAGCACGGACGCGGTACCCCTTCCGCCCCGGCGTCCCGTAGATGCGAAGGGCCTGCTTGGGCAAACTGCCGCCCGCTCGAATTGCGGTTCGTCGATCGCGTGCGAGCTACGGGGAGCAGGACCGACTCCGATCTTCCAACAAACCTGCCCCATGATTCTAACAACCTGGCCTGTTGCGACCGCTCGCTCTCGGGGGCTCGATGCGCCGAGATCCAGCGGCTTAGCGGAGGAATCGCTCGAAGCGAGTCGCCTCTGCTTCCTGGCGCCGCCGCCTCTTCAGCCACGCCCGTGTCGTCTTCACGGGCATGACAACCCACAACGCGAACCCGACGAGGAACGTCGCTAGAAGCCAAGCGCCATGCGCGCGAACAAGATTGCCCAGCGTCCCGTTCTCACCCGTTCGTTCGCTGTGCCGCCCAGCGGCTGCCCCGTTGCCGGGGATTCGCACCGGTAACTCGGCGGGGCTACGTTCCGGCTGGTCGACGCTCCCGAGCGGCTGCCCTTTCAATGCGAGCACTCTGCTGCGGACGTCCTCGAGATCCCTTTGGAGCAGCGCGACGCGCTCCTGTGCCTCCGCGAGCGCGCGCTGCAGGGCGACGACGTCATCACCGTACGCCGAGTCAGCCGACCGGCCAGCGCTCCCGGTCTCCCGGGAGGGCGTGAGGCGAAGCTGATCGCCAGACGCCGGCTGCGAAGGGGCTGTCGCGCCAGCGGGCTTCGCGGACGCCGGGCCTTCGCCCGTTCCGGTGGCACCGGCCCCCCGAGCGGATGGCGGCGATGCGGCCTGTTGTAGGAGGATTATCCGACGCGCCTCCGCGAGCTCGATCGCCGTGGCAGTGCCGGCCGGCGGCAAAGCGAGCACTGCGCCGGCGGGCAGTCGGTTCATGTTCCCGTCGATGAAAGCCGATTCATTGGCCTGATAAAGGGCAACCACCGTCTGCTCCACGGTGGCGTCCGGGGGCCTCATCGCACGCGCAATCGAAGCGAGCGTGTCCCCAGGCTTAACGACGTACGTACCCTCAGCCGTGATCTCCGAAATCCGCCGCTCCGGTACGGTCGGCGCCGTTGCAATCGGCGATGCGGGTGTGGTCGGGGTGGCGCGGGGCTGTTCGAGGAGGAACGGATACTCGCGCACGACCCGTCCAGTCGCAGAATCCAGTTCCACGAGGATCTGAATGAATGGACTCTCGATAGGAGTTGTGGACGATAAGGTCACCACGTAGCGCCCCTTCGGCCGACGTTCGATGCGAGCGCGAAGCTGGTCGAGCAGCGGCGACGGCTCCAGATTGGCTCGCCAGAAAACGTCAGGCGGCGGAATTCGTGCGGCGAGAGACCCCGCCTCACTCGGCTGCACTGAGAGGATCTCGATCTCCGCGCGGAGCGGCTCGCCAACGCCCGACAGGACCGTGAGCCGGCCCAGGTCGGCTGCGAACGCGATGGCCGGCGCGAACATGAGCAAGGCTGATGCTCGGAAAGAAAATGCCATCGGGACGATCGTACCCGCCTCCGTCGGGGAGACAATCATTATTGCAGAGGCACGACGTGCTATGTGCGATTTGCCGCCCCCGCGGTTGTCGGATTCTGAACGCAGGGCAGTTCTCGCAGGTACAACCTCGAGTTGGCGACGTCAAGAGGGGACGCCTAAGAGCGCGCGAATGGCAGCAGCGACTTCGCTATCAGGCCGAATCGGCCGCGCTGCTTGGCGTGCTGACGAGTTGCGCACACGCTACGAGCCCGCGGGAGGCCCTTGGTGCGCATCTCCGATGCTAGCGAATGATCTGGTTCAGCTCGAAGATCGGCAGCAGGATCGCGAGCACAATCACCAGCACGACCCCACCCATCACCAGGATCAGCAGCGGCTCCAGGAGCGCGACGAACGTCGCGACCCGCCGCTCGAGCTCGCGGCCCTGCTGCTCAGCGGTGCGCTCGAGCATCTCGGCTAGCCGACCGCTCGCCTCGCCGCTCGCGATCATGTGCACCATGAGCGGGGGAAAGAGCTTCGAGGCGCCGAGTGCACGCGAAAGCGTCGAGCCCTGCTGTACATGCTCAGCAGCCTCCTCGAGGGCGCGGCGCATCGGCAAGTTGGACACCACGCCCGCGCCGGCTCGCAGCGCCGTGAGCAAGGGTACTCGGCTACCGACCAAGATGGCGAGCGTCGACGCGAGCCGCGCCGTGTTGAGGCCGCGATAGAGCGGCGTGAATACTGGGAGCCTCAGCAGCCAGCGATGCCACTTCTCGCGGATGCTCGGTACGGCAAGGGCGGCGCGGGCCCCGAACGCCGCCGCGACGAGCACGACAAGGAGAAATCCACCGTATCCACGCAAGAAGTCGGACAACGCGATCAGGGCGCGAGTGAGCAGCGGGAGGGCCTGGTTGGTGTTCCTGAACACCTGCACCACCTGCGGCACGACATACACGAGCAGGCTCGTCACTACAATGACGGCGACGCTCGTGACGAGCGTGGGGTAAATGAACGCAAGCATGACCTTGCCGCGCAACTGCTCGCGATCTTCGGTGTAGTCGGCAAGCCGCGCAAGCACGTCGGCGAGCTTGCCCGATCGTTCACCCGCTTCGACGAGCGTGAGATAGACGTCCGGGAACGAGCCGGGGTGGCGCGCAAGCGCGCGCGCGAGCGACTGGCCGGCGAGCACGTCGCCGCGAACCGCGGCCAGCAGCTGGCGCTCGATCTGCTTGTCGGACTGCTCGATCAGGGCGTTCATCGCCTGTTCGACGGTAAGCCCGGCGGCCAGCAGCGTCGCGAGTTGGCGAGTGAGCAGCGCAAGCGCCGCGGCGCTAAGACGCCGGCGCCCGAGAGAAAGGCCGCGCGCCGCAGTGGTCTCTTTCCCGCCGATCGGCTCGACCTCGACCGGCAGCATGCCCTGCTCGCGCAGCCGCGCCCGCGCTTGGCGGGGGCTGTCGGACTCGAGCACACCGCGGCGAATCTTGCCGTCGGGCGCTAGTGCTTCAAAGCGGTAACCGGACATGGCTTCGGCCCGGGCGGCGAGCGTCAGCTCGCGAGCTCCTCGTCGGTTGCGCGGGTCACGCGCAGGACTTCCGCGAGCGTGGTCTCGCCCGCGATGACCCACCGCAATCCGTCGTCGCGCAGCATGGTCGTGCCGCGCGCGAGCGCCCGCTCACGGATCGCGCTTTCCGCGGCACCGTCGTGGATGAGCCGGCGTATCTCGTCGTCGACGACGAGAAGCTCATAGATGCCGCTGCGTCCGACATACCCGGTCCACTTGCAGCGCGCGCAGCCGGTCGCGGTCTTGACCGGACGGCCTCGCAGGCGCGGCGGCATCGCGGCGGCCTCCGCGGCGGAGGGAAGGTCGGGCTTGCGGCAATCGGGGCAGAGCCTGCGCACGAGCCGCTGCGCGAGCACGCCAAGTAGGCTGGAGGCGAGCAGGAACGGCTCGATGCCCATGTCGATCAGGCGCGTCACCGCGCCGGCGGCATCGTTCGTGTGCAGCGTGGCGAGCACGAGATGGCCAGTGAGGCTCGCCTGCACCGCGATGCGCGCGGTCTCCAGGTCGCGGATCTCGCCGATCATCACGACATCGGGGTCTTGGCGCAAGATGGCTCGCAGCGCCCGGGCGAAAGTCATCTCGATCGCGGGGTTCACCTGGGTCTGGCCGACGCCATCGAGGTCGTACTCGATCGGATCCTCGACCGTCATGATGTTCAGCTTGCCGGCGTCGAGCTTCGAGAGCGCGGCGTAGAGCGTCGTCGTCTTGCCCGATCCGGTGGGCCCGGTGACGAGCACGATGCCGTGCGCCTGGCCGATCAGCTCGCCGACCTTGTCGCGGGTGGTCTCGCTCATACCGAGGGCGGTGAGCTCGAGTCGCCCCTGCTGCTTGTCGAGCAGGCGGAGGACGACTCGCTCGCCGTGCCCGGTCGGCAGCGTCGACACGCGCACGTCGACCGGCCGGCCGGCAATGCGCAGCGTGATGCGCCCGTCCTGCGGCAGGCGCTTCTCGGCAATGTCGAGGCTCGCCATCACTTTCACGCGCGAGACGAGCGCCGCGTGCAGGGCGCGCGGCGGCTCGAGCACGTCGCGCAAGCTGCCGTCGATCCGGAACCGCACGAGCGAGCGTCCCTCGAACGCCTCGAGGTGGACGTCCGAAGCGCGCTCGCGCAGCGCCTGGGTGAGCAGCACGTTGATGAAGCGGATGACCGGTGCGTCGTCCTCCGTCTCGAGTAGGTCGGTGACCTCCGGGAG
Source organism: uncultured beta proteobacterium (assembly GCA_963747775.1). Taxonomy (GTDB): domain Bacteria; phylum Pseudomonadota; class Gammaproteobacteria; order Burkholderiales; family SG8-39; genus JAGVSZ01. The sequence continues at coordinate 244,008 of CAVVGT010000001.1, read as the reverse complement.
CCCCTCGGCGAGGCTCTTGAGGTCGACGTGCTCGGATAGGTCGTCGATCATCTCCGCGGCGCCTTGCGCATCGCGCGTGTAGAGCTGCGCGAGCCGACGCTCGAAGACTTCCGCGGCGAGCATCACCGCCTTCACCGGCGCGCCCAGCGCGCGCCGCGCCTCGCTAATCGCCGCGGCGGTGACCCCGGGCCGCACCCACAGCTCGACCACCTCGCCCACGCGACGCGCGGCGATCAGGCCTTTGGCGCGCGCGAAGTGGTAGGGGATCGTCCGGACAAGGCTCGAGTCGAGCTGCCCGCCGAGCACCGTCGAAGGGCCTTGCGCGCCGAAGACACTGATTGCGGGTGTGCTCACTGCGGCGCAGGTTGGGGGGCAGGCGGCGGGGTTGCGGCGGATGCCTCCGGCACGAGCCGCGGCACCGCAGGCTGGCTGGGGGCAAGCGGTGGAAGCTGGGGAGGCAGCTGCGGCCCGGGCATCGGCGGCAAAGGAAACTGATTCGGGACTTGTTGGGCACCCTGCAGATTGCGGATCACGTCGTAGCGGTCCGCAGTCAAGCCCGCCGTGGTGGGCGCATCGCGCAGCACGACCGGCCGCAAGAAGACCATGAGGTTCGTCTTCGTACGCTGACGCGTGTCGTAACGGAATAGCAAGCCGAGAACCGGGATGTCCCCGAGCCCCGGCACGGCCTGCTTGCTGGACTGCACGTCATCGGAGATGAGTCCCCCGAGCACGATGATCTGACCATCGTCGACCAGCACCTGGCTCTCGAGCGAGCGCTTGTTGAGAATGATCCCGGTCGGGTTGGTGGCGTTAAAGATGCTGGAGACCTCCTGGTAGAGCGTCATCTTGACGGTGCCGCCCTCGGCGATCTGCGGGCGGATCTTCAGCGTGACCCCGATGTCGCGGCGCTCGAAGGTCTGGAACGGGTTCACCACCGCACCTCCCGCCCCGGAGAGGGTCGAGAAGCTGCCGGTAACGATCGGGATGTTCTGCCCGACCTGGATCTTCGCCTCCTCGTTGTCCAGGGTGAGCAGCGTGGGGGTGGACAGGATGTTGGCCGTCGCATCCGTTTGGAGCGCACGGATCAGCGCCGCGATATTGAGGATCTCCAAACCACCCAGCGTGATCTTGCCACGGATAAGACCAAGGCTCAGGCCCTGGCCGAGCGTCGTAGGTTCCTGCCCGACCTGGCCGATGTTCGAGCCGGGGCTGTTGTTGAAGTTCTGGACGCCGAAGGGTTGCGTTCCGTTGGCTCCCGCGTTCGAGGGGAATGACTGCCACTGGATCCCGAACTCGGCCGCCTTGGTTCCCGTGACCTCGACGATCAGTGCTTCGACGTACACCTGTGCGCGTCGCGCATCGAGTTGATCGATCACGCCCCGCAGCGCTTGGTAGACCGCATCCGGGGCGATGATCACGAGCGAGTTCGTTTCCGGGTACGCCTGGATCGAGGCGCTCGCGAGCGCACCGGCCACCGAAGAAGCACCCGGGCCTGCCGTGGTTGCCGTCGGAATGGCGGCCGGCGGCGGGGGCGGTGCCGCAGGTGCCCCAGGCACCCCGGGCGCCCCAAGCGTCGTCCCTGCCACCCGCGCCGCGACGGGCTGCCCGGTAACGATCGCGCGGAGCGCCTCGGCAAGTCGATCCGCCTGCGCGTTCTTGAGGTAGACCACCCGGATGTTGCCTCCGGCGGCGGTTGGCAGATCCATCTTCTCGGCGAGTTCCTGCATGCGCTTGGTAATCGCGGGGTTGTCGGCACGCACGAGCAGGCTGTTGGTGCGGGTGTCGACGCTGACTGTCACGCGAGGAGCAGCGCCTGGGGAAGGCGGCTGCGAGAGCTCGGGCATCAACCGCTGGACCGCCTGTCCCACATCGATCGCAGCGGCAAAGCGTAGCTTGATCGCGGTCAGTTGCGCCGGTTGCGGCTGATCCACGGTCGCAATCACCTTGCGGATGCGCGCAAGGTTCGAAGCGTAGTCGGTGATCACGATGCTGTTCGAGGCCGGGAACGCGTTGATTACGTTGTTCGGGGTAACCAGCGGGCGCAGCGTCGCCACCAGCTGCTGCGCCGATTCAAACTGCAGCCGGAATACTTCGGTCACGATCTGGTCACCGCGGGCTTGCGCGGCGCGCAGACCGCCGTAGAACTTCGCGTCGGACTCCGGGACGATGTTGATGTAGCCGAGGTCGCCGCCGACCGCCGCAAAGCCCTGCACCCTCAGCGCCGAAAGCAGAATCGGAAACACCAGGTTGCGGGGCACTGGCTTGGGGGCAATGATGTTCACCGTCCCCTGCACCCGCGGGTCGATCAGGAAGTTGCGCCCGGTCATCTCCGCGACCGCCTTCACTACCGCCGCGATGTCGGCGTTCACGAAGTTCAGCGTCACGGTGTCCTCGCCCGCGATTTCCGGTTGCTGCTGCGGTTCCTGGGCGCGCACCGCGCCCGTCCCAACCAGCAAGGCGAGCACAAATCCGATCAGCACCCGATGCCCGAACCCCTTCGTGTCGTCGACCATATGGGTTGCGTCCTCGAGTCCCTTCAGCGCTGCTGGCCCACGACAATCGGTATCGTGGCCCCGCCCCGCTGCACCTCCGCCGTGACCGGCCCCTGCAGTCCTCGGCCTTGCACGATACGGGCGACGTCGGCTTCGTTCATGACGGCTTCGCCGTTCACCGACCGGATCACGTCCCCGGGCTGCAGCCCGAGCCGCTCAAGGATGCCGCCCGGCGGAACGCTCGTGATCGCAAGCCCTGGAGCAGCGCCCGTTGGGGCGGGCGGCGGTTGCGGGGCCGCAACGGCCGCGGGCGGTAGTGCGGACGCCGAAGGCGGTTCCGTCGGCACATCACCCACCGGGGCATAGGGTTGGGGACGCTCAAACCTGGACCCAGGGCTCGGTGGCGCGGGCTCTGCGCCCTGCACACGCGCCCGGCGTTGCAGCACGGGCGAAACCGCCCCCGCAACCTGTTGCCGCTCCTCAATGTTCACGCGCTCGAGCGCACCGTTGCGGCGCAGGACCATGTACTGCGGATGCACGGACTCGAGGATGACGCCCGGGACAATCTCACCGCCCACCCGTGCGGCCTCGTCCTTGCCGCCGGCGTTAACGATCGCAGCGCCGCTCGCGCCGCCGGCAAACACTCCCTTCAGCTTGATATTGAGGTTGCTGACTACCTGGCCGCCCCCGCGCGTGGGCGCGACACCGAATAGATGCGCGTCGGCAAGCGCCTGGGCAGCCGGACCGAATTGCACCTGCTCGCGGGGGTGTCCGGGCGGCACCTCGACCGGCGCAAGAAAATACAGGAACCATCGCGCCGCGAGCCAACCCGCGATGAGGAGCAGCGCCAGGACCGCAAGCAGCGGCGCGTTCTCCACGAACGGGCCGAGCATCCGCCTGGCGCGATTCAGCGTCACGCACGCCCCCCGCGCGGCAGCGCGATTTCGAAGGCGACCGCGCCATCACCCCGATCGGTGCCCAGCGCCAAGAGGAGCGGGCCGAGCCGATCGCGGGAGCCCGGCTCGGGCATCGCGGTACCGCGGAGCCGAAGCGCTCCTCCGGCTCCGACTTCTCCGGCCGCAGTCAAGTGCAGCGGGCCGCGCAGCGTGTCGATCGTGACCTGGGCCGCCGCGCCGGGCGTTGCCTGAAGGACAAAGTGATAATCGCCAAGCGGTGCCGACGCAGTCGACGCGCCCGTCCACACAAGCTCCGCGCCGCCGGCGGCGCCCCGCGGGCCGAGGTCAAGTGCAGGCGTGCGAAATATGAGCGTTCCGCCGGGGCTCCAGTCGCGAAGTTGCGCAACGCGGGCGGCGAGCGCCGCGGCCGGCAGCGTGACCTGGGCATCACGCAGAACGAGGCCCGAGATCCGCCGCGCGACAATTGCATCGCCGGTCGCCAACCCATCGAAATGCAGCGCCATCGCGAACTCGCCGGCAAGGAGCCGTCCGGGCAGCCAGCGCCAGGAGGCGCCGCCCAAGGCGACTTCGCCGCCGTCGATACGCACGACCAGCTCTCCGTGCCCTCGCCACGGGCTGCCCGTTGCTCCGACGATTTCCACCCGGCCGCGGGTTGCATGCTCAAGGGCACTGGCCGCCCAATGGACCGGCAGCATGACCACAATGGTCGCGCCGAATGCAACGACGAACAGCAACGCATGCCACCAGCGCAGCCCCGTCCTTCCTGATCTTGCTGTTCTCATCCGCTCCGTGCTCCCTGCAGAACCAATGATTCCACGCGAACCTTGCCGGGTTCGTTTGTCGACTTCAGCGCGATCGTTTCCACTGCGAGCCCGTGCGTCTCGGCCAGCTGCGCGACGACACGCAGCAATGCGTCGAAAGGTACGACGCCTAGACTCACCTGGAAGCGACCGCCACCAAGGGTGGCGACGCCGGCAAAGCCTTCAGCGAAGCCCGCCGCTTTCATCGCTTCTTCGATCGCGCGCTGTGGCGGCCCAATTTCCGTCCTTGACCGCGCAGCGGTGCGAAGGCGTTCCACTTCGGCGGCTTGCTGGGCCACGTGCTGCGCCTGGGCCCGCAGTGCCGGCAGCGACGCGACCAACCGCGCCCGCTCCGAAGCGATGGGCGCCCAAACATACGCCCACAGCACGGACACCACGAGCACAACAACCCCGCCGCCGATCAGCCAGCGTTCCCTCGCGTTTCGCGCCCGCCACCACTCGCGGAGCTGTTCCAGCATTCTACGCCCCCGGGGCGACGCGGACCGTCGCGAGTGGCCCCGCGGCGCCAGCGGCCACCCGCTCGACGCGAACGCTCAGCCCGGGTACGTGTAGCCGGTTCGCAAGCTCCTCGCGCCCACGAGGCGCGCCGGCGCCGAGAGCAAGATCCAATTCGATCTCGCCCCGGTCGAATCGCAGTGACTGCGGTTTCGCTCCGATCGCAGCGAGCGCGGGGGCGAGCTTTACCAGCATCGGCACGAGGTCACTCGCGTCTGCCTCACCGGCGGCCCGCCGCAAATCCGCGAAGTTCCGTCGCATTTGAAGCGCTGGATCCACAACGCTTTTTGCATCGGGGAACGCCTCGCGAAAGGCGCTCTCCATGCCGCTGCGAAGGCCGTGCGCCTCGTACGCGAGTCGCGCCCAATCTCCGACTGTCAGGAACGCGCTCAGCGTCAGGATGGCTCCTGCCAATATCGCGGCGGGCTTGAGACGCGTAAGCCATTCACTGCTCTTCCACGTGCCGCCGTAGGCGCTGGGCAGAAGATCGGGACATGCGGCCGTGCGCGCGTCGACCTTCTCCGGTTCCCACTGCCCGCCCACGGTCACCGGAACGTGCAGCGACTCGCTCCATTTGGCGACGTCGACCGAATCGTCCTCGTCTGCGAACAGTACCCGCACCGCACGAGGCCCCGTGTCCCGCACCCGTCGCTCATCGGCAGCAAGCTTCAGCGCGAGCGGCGGCCGACCGTCTACCGACCTGTCGAGCATGATCGCCTCGATCCCGTCGGGCACTGCGAACCCTCCTCGCCCCGACCAGATCACCGTCCAAATGCCTGGCTCGCCATCGACGAGCGCGCTCTCGACGATCGCGCGGTCCGGGGCAAACCCTGCCTCCTCCAGCACGCGGACGGCCGATGTAAGCCATTCCCGATCGAGCACCGCAATCAGATGCGCGCCGTCGCGCGCGTCGCCCAGCACGGCGGCGTGGATGTCCTCGGGAGCAGAGACGATCAGATCCTCGATGGCGAACGGCGCGAGCTTGGCGAGCTTGGCAGGCGGCCCGGCCGGCAACTGAGCGCGCACGAACCCAACGCGCGCTACCGGCAAGACGACGATCACCTCGCCAGCGCGCGGCAGCTTGGCGAGGGGCGCCACTCCAGATACGACACGGCGGGGTGTCCGCACCGTCCAGCGGACCGGCACATCGAGGGCGAGCAGATCGCCGAACCGCTCGGAAAGATGGATCTGGAGAACCCGGTCCGTCTCGCGCCTCGCCATCCGGGACCTCAGATCGCAACCTGCGAGAGCGAGATCGCCGCGGGAAGGCCGCGCTCGCTGCGGCGAAGCAGCGCGCGATAGCCCGCGACGACGCGACCGAGGCGTACGGTCGCCTCGGCACTGAAGAACCGGCTCTTGATGTCGATCTGCGCGTCGATCGGGGCCGACGGCCGCTGAGTCAGCGCCTTCAGAAAGTCGTCCCGGCTCGCGAACGGACGCTTCGTGCGCACCTCCACGAGCCGCGTTGCGTCCTCGGCACTGAGCCCGGGCACTAGGGCCTGCAGCACCTGCGCAGGCGCCGTGTTGACGTTGACAGTCGTGTCCTCCGGTAACGCCGTGACGAACGGCGCCAGCCGAACCAGGATACCGGCATTGAAACCCTTCACGCGCGCAAGCTCAGCGATGTCGATCACGCGATGGTTTGCAGCCCGGTAAGGCGGGTCGAGCGCGAGGTAGTAAGGATCCTCTGCCCCGTTTGGCGCCATCACGTCATCGTCGACGTCCAACCAGTCGACCACCGCTTCGGCTAACCCGACGGGTAGACCCACGGCCGTCAAGAGCCGCTGAAAAGCGACCAGGTCCTGAGGAGCCACGCCGCCCTCTCGAGCGAGGTTGTTGACGTTGAACTTGCTTTGTTCGTCGGTGACGATACCCACGAGCTCGGCGGCCTCGGCCGAGAACGCCGGCATTCGGCGCGCCCAGAGTTCGCCGAGGTGATCGATCGCAGGGTCGTCCTCGGCTAGGATCGCGGCCGCCCACGCCGCAGCGCCACGAGCGAGCGCGTCGCCCTGAGCGCGAGCGGTGAGATTCTCGATCTGGCGCATCCAGAGGGATTGCTGCCACAGCAGGTACATGGCGACGCTCGTCGCGAGCGCGACGACCAACACTGCTACGATCACAGCTACTCCGCTCTGGGCTCTCCGGGGCCTCATTCCGGCAACCTCGCAGCCGTCGGGAGGAGGCGCGTGATGCGCTGACCCGAAGCCAGGGTCAGGCTCACCTCGATGCCGGCCGGAATTGCAGTCACGGCCGCCGTGGCGTCGGCTCGCGGCCAGTTGAGGGACCACTGCCCCCGGCGGTCGAGGTAGCGAAGATCCAAAGCGGTGATCTCGCGCAACAGCGCGCTGACACGCGGTGCGGCCTGCGGGCTCTGGTCGAGGCCGTTCCAGGAGAGCAACTCGAGGACGCCCGCACGGAGTCGGTATCCGAGCCGTTGCGGCGGCGCCACGCCGCCCGGCTCCATCGCGAAGCCGGTGCGCGTCAGGATGAGCGCGGCGTCGTTGCTCACAGCGCTCGTCGAGTTGCCGACGACCGCCGGCGAGCGCGCTCCTTGGCCGTCGCGAATCGGTCGCGGCGCGATGGCCGTGACGTCCTGCTCGAGTCGGGTGAAAAAGAGCGCCAGCTCGCGCCACTTGCGCGTCTCGAGCTCGATGCGGTCACGGCTGTCCAAGACGACCGTGAGCGCGCGGTATGCCATTCCCGACAGCACCCCGAAGATCGCGACGGCGACCAGCATCTCAAGGAGCGTAAACCCCCGGCTCGGAATCGCGCGGCCACTTGACGCACGCATGTCAATCGCTCCGCACCACGTAGCCGACCAGCGTCGCGACGACGTGGTTCGGCGCGCTAGCCGGAAACACTCGCACCTCCACGCGACGGAAACGAGGATTCGGCGTCTGGCTCACCGTCTCCTGCCAAGTAAACTGCATGCCGGCCTGCTCTGCGCTGCCCTGACGCGCGCCGGCATCAGGGAACAACGGGCGCACGGCATATTCCGCGAGCCGGTTTTGCGCGATCCACGTCGCCACAAGCCTCTCCTTGAGCTCGCGCGTGCTGTCTGCTGCCGAACCCGTTGCACGCACCCCAGCCGCGAGCGCGACGGCAAGGATGGCGAGTGCGACCAGCACCTCGATCAGCGTGAATCCTCGCGGACCGAGCGCGCTCATCGTTCGTCACCGCCCGCCATCCTCGAGGACCGGTGCACCGAAGCCATCGGAGCTCACGCTCACCCGATACTCGCCGTTCGCAAGCGTGATGCGAAACGGCTCGATGATGCCGTTCGGAGAGAGGACAATCACCGGTGCTGTCCCGGGGTTCTGCATCGTCACGTCGATCTGCGCAAAGCTCACCCCAGCCGGGAGCGTCCGGGCACGCAGCGCATCGTCGGAAACGACCGGTTGCCAAGTGCGATCGGCGGCGCGGCGTACGAACCGATAGCCCTCGTCGGTACCTTGCCACGCCATCGGTATACCCGTAGTAATCGCTTCGTCGCGCGCGTGCCCCAGCAACACGGCTAGCCGGGACGCCTCTTCTCGCAGCTTTTGGCGCGCATCAGGCGCGAGATTAACGCCCACCAGCGATACCATGGCCGCCAGGATGATGAGCACGACCAAGAGCTCGAGGAGCGTGAACCCGCCAACACGGCCCGCAGGGGCGCAGGGCTGACGCAGACGCATCGGCGTCGTCACGCCGCCTGTGGCGCGGAGGGGCAAGCTCCGGCCGCGCCCGCAGTCGAGGGCTCAGTTGTAAACGTCCGCATTGCTGCCCTCTCCGCCCGCTTGGCCGTCCGCGCCGAGACTGAACACGTCGATTTCGGTCCGTGTGCCGGGGTTGAGGTAAAGGTACTCGCGGCCCCACGGGTCCTTCGGCACTCGATCGAGATAACCACCCTGCTTCCAATTCAACGGCGCGGGCTGGGTGGTCGGGCGCTGAACGAGCGCCGCAAGCCCTTGCTCGGTGCTCGGATAGATGGTGTTGTCGAGCCGATACAGCTTGAGCGCCTGCGTGATAGCGGCAATATCAGCTTTCGCGGCGACTGCGCGCGCCTCATCGGGGCGGCTCATCACCTTGGGCACGATGATCGCGGCAAGCAAGCCAAGAATGACGACGACGACCATGACCTCGATCAGAGTGAACCCGCTGCTGCGGCTGCGCGGATCCTTGGACTTTGCGCGAGGCATTGCGCATTCGTTCCTGCCAGCAGCGACGAGGCGTCTCTGCGCTATGGTGGACTGTTGGTTCATATGAGCGATCGACACAGGAACTAAGCCTAAGCGAACGAGGTCTCGCATTCGCGAGGAGATCACCCGTGAGTCAATCGGCGAGCGCCATGTTGTGATTACGCGGGCAGCTTCGCCTCACGGGGCGCGCCATCCTCAGGGACAGTGAAGCAGACTTATCGGCCCTCGCTCGCAGGGTACGGCGCACCTGGAGCGGATGTTGTCGGACCTCCTAACCGCTTGACGGCAAAAGTACCACAGTGCCGCCCCGGGGTGCTCGCCCGCCCGTGCATAAATCACGCGCGTCGGCACTGCACGGCGTCTCTAGCGGAGCAAGGGTGGTGGACGAGTTGCCCGGGTCGGGCGTCCCCATTCGATGGCATTTCGCATCTGTCGCTCCTCGGCGACAGACATCGCGTCACCAGGGCAACGATGCCATTCAGTCAAGCTCGAGGACCAACTCCGCCGGCGTCATGGGGACTCCCCGAACGGACGGGGCTATTGCCCTCCCCTCTTGTGTGACGCTGTGCACGTTTGTGGTGATGGATCGGGTCCGATGGCACATGCCTTGCCGTGGATGCGGGCCGCTTCTACCGGCCCAGCGAGCTTGGCCGCTGAAGATCGGGGCTCTCTCGGAGAAGTGCTGGCGGAAATGCCGCGCTGATCAGGTCCCCGAGCACAGGCGTTTAACCGGGTTCCGCATCTGGCCTAGAATGTCGCAAGATCAAAGGATTCGGCCCATGTCGTCATGTCGCCAATTGCCTCACCTTTTCGCCGCGATCGTCCTCGGACTCGCTGCGGCTGCGGTGTCGGCGCAACTGAGCGTGAGAACGCTGCCGGAGGACGCGCGGCGGGGCTATCTCTCGTTCGTCCAGGAGAATGTCGTTTCCCTCGACGGCAAGCAGATCAAGCTCGCTCCCGGCGCGCAGATCCGCGGTGCCAACAACCTGCTGGTCCTGCCGACGCAACTCCCGCCGAACGCCCTGGTGAAGTACCAGCTGGACGGTGGCGGGAACCTCTTCCGGGCATGGATCCTCAGCGCGCAGGAAGCCGCGCAACCGGACAAGTTCGCCGCCCCGGCGCTTCCCTGGAGCACGTCCCCCGAGCAGGGCCGTTCGGTCGACCAGATGCTCGGCAACCAGCCGGCGAGCCGGATCGGGCTGCGGCCGGGCGAGCAACCGCCGAGCACGATCATCCCGCCGGGCCCGGGTCAGTCCACGAACCAATAGCAGGCCGCCTCCTGCCGTAGCGATGCGGGCTCGGTCGACAGCCCCGAAAGCACCGTGACTCGCCGCGTCTACATCCGCACGTTCGGCTGCCAGATGAACGAGTACGACTCGGACAAGATGGCCGACCTGCTGGCCGCCGCCGACGGGTACGAGCTCGTCGCCGCACCCGAGGAAGCCGACGTGATCCTCTTCAACACCTGCTCGGTGCGCGAGAAGGCGCAGGAGAAGGTGTTCAGCGATCTCGGCACGGTCCGGCACCTCAAACGCGCGAATCCGGACCTCCTCATCGGCGTGGGCGGCTGCGTCGCGAGCCAGGAAGGCAGAGCGATCGTCGCACGCGCACCGTTCGTCGATCTCGTGTTCGGCCCGCAAACCCTGCATCGCCTGCCCGAGCTGATCGCGGCGCGGCGGCGCTCCGGCACGCCGCAGGTGGACGTTTCCTTCCCCGAGATCGAGAAGTTCGACGCGCTGCCGCCGGCGCGCGTCGTCGGCCCGAGCGCATCCGTGTCGGTCATGGAGGGCTGCAGCAAGTACTGCAGCTTCTGCGTCGTGCCCTATACCCGCGGCGAAGAAGTGTCGCGGCCGTTCGACGACGTGCTGACCGAGGTCGCCGATCTCGCCGACCGCGGCGTGAAGGAGGTGACGCTGCTCGGGCAGAACGTCAACGCGTACCGCGGCGCAATGGCCGAGGGCGAAACTGCCGATTTCGCCCTGCTCCTCGAGTACGTGGCGGAGATTCCGGGCCTCGAGCGCATCCGGTATACCACCTCGCATCCGAAGGAGTTCACGCAGCGCCTCGTCGATGCCCACGCGCGGCTCGCCCGGCTCGCGCCGCACGTCCATCTGCCGGTGCAATCGGGCTCGGATCGCGTGCTCGCGGCGATGAAGCGCGGCTACACCGCGCTCGAGTACAAGTCGATCATCCGGCGGCTGCGGGACGCGCGCCCGGGGATCTCGATCTCGTCCGACTTCATCGTCGGCTTCCCCGGCGAGACCGAGGCGGACTTCGCGCAGACCCTGAAGCTCGTCGCCGACCTTGGCTTCGACGCTTCTTACTCGTTCGTCTACAGCCGCCGGCCGGGCACGCCGGCCGCGGAGTTCGCCGACGACACGGCGCCGGCGGAAAAGGTCGCGCGGCTGCACCGCCTGCAGGTCCTGCTCGACGCGCACGCGCGCGCCATCGACGAGTCGATGGTGGGTACCGTGCAGCGGGTGCTCGTCGAGAGCCCCGCCAAGCGGGATCCGAACGAGCTCGCCGGCCGCACCGCAAACAACCGCGTGATCAACTTCGCCGGACCGCGGCGCTTGATCGGCGAGTTTGTCGACGTGGTCGTCGAGCGCGCGCTGGCGCACAGCCTGCGCGGGGCGGCCCGCGGGGTCGAGCACGCGCCGCCGGCAGCAGTGGCATCCTAGCGTCCGAATGGGCGACCCCCGGCCTCCCCGATCTGCCTTGAAACCGAAGTCCGTCGAGCTGACGCTCGCGCCCCCGGATAACCAGCGCCTCGCGAACCTGTGCGGCGCGCTCGACGAGAACCTGCGCCAGATCGAGATCGCGCTCGAGGTGACGATCGCGCGCCGCGGCGACCGTTTCACCGTGCGCGGCGACGCCGAGCGTACGGCGCGCGCGGTCGAGCTGCTGGAAAAGTTCTACGCGCAGGCGAAGCGCGAGCTCACGGTCGACGACATCCAGCTCGGCCTCATCGAGGCGCAAGGTCCGCGCGAACGCGACGAGTCCGAGCAGCCGGTGCTGCAGACGCGGCGCGCCGACCTGCACGGGCGCACGCCGCACCAGCGCGACTACCTTCGCGACATCTTCGGCCACGACGTGACCTTCGGCGTCGGCCCGGCCGGCACCGGCAAGACCTACCTCGCGGTCGCCTGCGCCGTGGACGCGCTCGAGCGCGACGCGGTCAAGCGCATCGTGCTGGTGCGGCCGGCGGTCGAGGCGGGCGAGCGCCTCGGGTTCCTCCCGGGCGACTTCGCGCAGAAGGTCGATCCGTACCTGCGGCCGCTGTACGACGCGCTCTACGACCTGATGGGATTCGACAAGGTGCAGCGCATGTTCGAGCGCGGCGCGATCGAGATCGCGCCGCTCGCCTACATGCGCGGGCGCACGCTGAACCACTCGTTCATCATCCTCGACGAGGCGCAGAACACCACCCCGGAGCAGATGAAGATGTTCCTCACGCGCATCGGCTTCGGCACGAAGGCCGTCATTACCGGCGACGTCACGCAGATCGACCTCGCGCGCGGCCAGCGCAGCGGGCTGATCGAGGCGCGGCGGATCCTGGCCGGAGTGCGCGGCATCGCCTTCACCGAGTTCGGCGCCGAGGACGTCGTGCGGCACCCGCTCGTCGCACGCATCGTCACCGCCTACGAGGCGTACACCCGCGCGAACGCCTCGCGCACGCAGCGCGACCGTGACGAAGGCTGATGCGCCCGCCCGACTCGAGCTCGCCGTGCAGTACGCGGCGCCCCGCGCCGGGCTGCCGGCGAGACGCAGCATCGCACACTGGCTCGGTGCCGCATTGGAGCGCGGCGCGCGCATCACAGTCCGCTTCGTCGGCGCTGCGGAGGGGCGGCGTCTCAACCGCGAATTTCGCGGCCGCGACTATCCGGCCAACGTGCTGACCTTCGTCTATAGCGCGGCGCGCGGGGGCGCGCTCGAGGGCGACATCGTCCTCTGCGCACCGGTGATCGCGCGGGAAGCGCGCGCGCACGGGCTGGCCCGGCGGGCGCGCTACGCGCACCTGGCGGTGCACGGCGCGCTGCATCTCCAGGGCTACGACCACGAGCGCGACCGCGATGCGGGGCGGATGGAGGCGCGCGAGGGGGCAATCCTCGCGCGGCTGGGGTTCGGGGATCCGCATGGACGACGCGCCGCCTAATCGCAAGCCCTCCTGGCTCGACCGCCTCGGCGCGTTGCTGATGCGGGAGCCGGAGGATCGCGAGCATCTGGTCGAGCTCCTGCGCTCGGCGCACAGCCGCAATCTGCTCGACGGCGAGGCGCTGTCGATGATCGAGGGCGCGCTGCAGGTCTCGGAGATGAAGGTGCGCGAGGTGATGATCCCGCGCGCGCAGATGGACGTGATCGACATCAACGACACGCCGGACCGGTTCATCCCGTCGGTCATCGGTACCGGGCACTCGCGCTTCCCGGTGATCGACCGCGACCGCGACGACGTGATCGGTATCCTGCTCGCCAAGGACCTGCTGCGCTACTACGCGGGCGAGGAGGAGTTCAACGTGCGCCAGATGCTGCGGCCCGCGGTGTTCGTGCCCGAGTCCAAGCGCCTGAACGTGCTGCTGCACGAGTTCCGCAAGAACCGCAACCACATGGCGATCGTCGTCGACGAGTACGGCGGCGTCGCGGGTCTCGTCACGATCGAGGACGTGCTCGAGCAGATCGTCGGCGACATCGAGGACGAGTACGACTTCGACGAGCTCGAGGACAACGTGCGCCGCGAGAAGGGCGGCCGCTGGCGGGTGAAGGCGCCGACCGAGATCGCCGACTTCAACCAGGTGTTCGGCACGACGTTCCCGGACGAGGAGTACGACACGATCGGCGGGCTCGTCATCCACCGCTTCGGCCATCTGCCGAAGCGCGGCGAGACGATCGTGATCGAGGGGCTGAAGCTCACCGTGCTGCGCGCCGACAGCCGCCGCCTGTACGTGCTGCAGGTCGAGAGAGTTCCGGAGTCGGCAGTGTGAGTGGCGTGCCCGCCGGTCCCGGCGCCGGCCCGCGCTGGCTGGTCGCTGCTGCGGTGGCCGGAGGTGGGTCGGTCGCGGGCTTCGGCGACTGGAACCTGTTTCCGCTCCCGCTGCTCGCGCTCGGCCTGCTGTTCGTCACCTGGGCGCGGACGAGCGCGCCGCGGACGGCCGCCGGGCTCGGCTTCGCCTTCGGCGCGGGACTGTTTCTCGTCGGCGTGAGCTGGGTCTACGTCAGCCTGCACGACTTCGGCCTGATGCCCGCGCCGCTCGCTGCGACCGCGACGCTGCTTTTCTGTCTTTACTTGGCACTGTTTCCCGCGGCCGTCGGTTACCTCCAGGCACGTTTTCCGGCGGCGCTGCCGCTGCGCCTCATGCTCGTAATACCGGCGCTCTGGACCCTCGCGGAGTGGGTGCGCTCGTGGCTCTTCACCGGTTTTCCGTGGCTCGCGCTCGGCTACTCGCAGGTCGACGGCCCGCTCGCCGGGTTCGCGCCGATCCTCGGCGTGCTCGGCGTGTCCTGTCTCGCCGCGGTCGCGGCGGGCGCACTGGCGGCGCTCACGTGCGCCGGCGCGCGGCGCGCCCGGGCCGTGGCGGCCGGCGTGCTGGTCGTGATCGGCGCGTCGGGCTGGGCACTGCGCGGGGTCGAGTGGACGATGCCCGTAGGCGAGCCGCTCGCGGTGAGCCTCGTGCAGGGGAACATCCCGCAGGAACTGAAGTTCGTGGACGGGCGCTACGAATCCACGCTCGAAACCTACGCCCGGCTGGTCGAGGGGTCCACCGGGCGCCTGATCATCCTGCCGGAGATCGCGATCCCGCGCTTTCTCCACGAGGTGGACCCGGATTACGTCGCGCGCCTGAAGCGGCGTGCCGCAGCACGCGATGGCGATCTGCTGCTGGGCGTGCCGGTACTGGAAGCCGAGCGGGGCTACTACAACGCGGTCGTCAGCCTCGGGACGTCGCCGACTCAGGGCTACGCCAAGTCGCACCTCGTGCCGTTCGGCGAGTTCGTGCCGCCAGGGTTCGGCTGGATCGTGGCGGTGCTCAAGGTTCCGCTCTCGGACTTCTCGCGCGGGTCGGAGGGGCAGCGTCCGCTGAAGCTCGCGCACCAGCGCGTCGCGCTGAACGTCTGCTACGAGGACGCGTTCGGGCCGGAGATCATCCGCCAGCTCCCCGAGGCGACGCTGCTCGCCAACGTGAGCAACGTCGCCTGGTTCGGCGACTCGCTCGCGCCCGCGCAGCACCTGCGCATCGCGCGCATGCGCTCGATCGAGACCGGGCGGACCATGCTCCGCGCGACCAATACCGGGGTGACCGCGGTCATCGACCCGCGCGGCGCCGTTGTCGGGCGGCTCCCTTCCTTCAGCGCGGGTGTGTTGGAGGCCAGCGTCCAGGGATACGAGGGCGCAACACCGTACGTCCGCGCCGGCAACCTGCCCGTGGTGGCGGCCGCCCTGCTCGTCGCTGCGGCGGCGGTCGGCTTCGCCCGCCACAGTCCGAAAAATCCAAAATAAGTCGAGGACTTGCGCACGTCGGCCTGCGCGTGGCCAGCGGGTGGGCGGTGCAGCATGGGCGGGATTGCCACCGCCCGGGCCGTGGCCCCGGGGTGGCAAAACGCGATCGGGCTTGCCCCGGTCGGAGGCACGAGGAGTACACTCATTCGCGCGGTGCGGCGGTGTACGCTGCGGGCCCGTTCCCTTCCCCCATTCGTTTTAGAGGAGGCGCCATGACCGAGACAGAGATCGAGTCGCTAAAGGAGAAGATCACCACGCTGCGACTGGAACACCACGATCTCGACGCCGCAATCTGTAGGATGGAAGAAAGCAAGATTTTCGAAGACGAGCAGCTGCACCGACTGAAGAAGAAGAAGCTGTTCCTGAAAGACCAGATCAACCTGCTCGAGCGCAAGCTCGTGCCCGACTCGCACCACTAGCCCGTTTCCTCAATCTCCCCCTGAGCGCACGCGACGCCGCGGCGTCCGCGTGCGCGGAGCGCTGTTCCCATGGGCGCCTCTCTCGAGCTCGCGGCCGCCGACGGCCATCGCTTCGCCGCCTATCGCGCCGACCCGCCCGCCAAGCCGCGCGGCGGCCTCGTCGTGGTGCAGGAGATTTTCGGCGTCAACAGCCATATCCGCAGCGTGGCCGACGGCTTCGCGACGGACGGCTATGTGGCGATTGCGCCAGCTCTGTTCGACCGCGTGGAACGCGGCCTGGACATCGGTTATTCGCAGCCGGAGATCGAGCGCGGGCGGGCGCTGATGCAGAAGATGTCGATGGACGATGCGCTCAAGGATGTCGCCGCGGCAATGAAAACGATTGCCTCATTCGGCAAGATCGGGATCGTCGGCTATTGCTGGGGCGGCACGGTGGCGTGGGTGTCGGCCGCAAAGCTCGACGGGCTGGCCTGCTCGTCGCCCTACTACGGCGGCGGGATACTCGCGAACAAGGACCTCGAGCCGCGCTGCCCGGTCCTGTTCCACTTCGGCGAGACCGACCACGCGATCCCGATCGACCAGGTGCAGGCGCTAAAGACGGCGCGGCCCGAGCTCGCGTTCCACATCTACCCGGCCGGGCACGGCTTCAACTGCGACCAGCGCGGCTCGTATCACGCCGAAAGCGCGAAGCGCGCGCGCGAACGCACGCTCGCTTTCTTCAGGCAGCACATCGGCTAGCTGGAGAAACTCTCCGCGCCTTTCGGCGAACGCTAGCGCGAATTCGGGTCGCCTAACGCGTTGTCGGTTGTTGTCCGCGCTCATCCAGCTGCGCTGCCTCGCGAAACCCCGAGCGTGACCCGGTCTTTCCCTAGTCCGCGCGAATGCCAATCTCGCGCACCAGCTTTCCGTACTTGTCGTAGTCGCGCAGGATCAGCGCCGAGAACTCGGCGGGCGACGTGGCGAACGGCTGCAGGCCGCCGGCCCGGGCGAGTTTCTCCTTCACGTCCGGCGACGCGAGCGTTTTTGCGATCTCCTCGCGCAATCGTGCGAGGACCGCCTCCGGAGTGCCGGCCGGTGCGAACAACCCCAGCCAGATCGTCATCTCGTAGCCGGGGTAGAACTCCCCGATCGTCGGGAGCTCCGGGAAGAGGTCCGATCGATGCGCGCCCGTCACGGCCAGCGCGCGCAGCCTACCCGCCCGGATCTGAGGCCCCGTCGAAGTGCCCGCGAACATCGCGGCGACCTCGCCGGCCACCGTCGCCGTCGTCGCGGGCGCGCCGCCTTTGTAGGGCACGTGCACTAGGCTCACGCCCGCGCGCTGCTTCAGCGCCTCCATCATGAACTGGTGCTGGCTGCCGTTGCCGCCCGACGCGTAGGTGAGCGGCGGGTTCGCCTTGCGCGCGTACTCGATGAACTCCTGAAAGGTGGCGACCGGCAGCGCCGGGTTCACCGACAGCACGAACATGTTCGACACGAGCGAGGCGACCGGCACGAGGTCGCGCAGCGCGTCGATCGGCATGCGGCTGTAGACGTGCGGGTTGATCGCGAGGAGCGAGTCCGCCGCGAGGAGCAGCGTGTACCCGTCGGGTGCGCTCTTTGCTACCTGCTCGGCGGCGGTGTTGCCGTTCGCGCCGGGGCGATTCTCGATCACCACGGGTTGTCCGAACGCGGTGGAGAGCTTCTCCCCGACGATGCGCGCGGTCAGGTCGGGCGCGCCACCCGGCGGGATCGTCACGACGATCCGCACGGTCCGCGTCGGATACTGCGCGGAAGAAACGGCGGCGAACGCGAGCAGCACGCTAGCGAGCGCGGCGGCGGCGATGCGCGCAATCGTCACGACTTGCCTTCGGCCTTTCCCGTGCGCATCATGCCGGCCGCCATGGCGCCCGCGTAGCCGGCCGCGACGCGCACGTCGACGACCGCCACCGCGCCGCCGCGCACCGCATCGATCGCCTCGCGCAGCGCGTTAGCGATTTCCGCGGGCTCCGTCACCGGACCGAAGCCGAGCGCGCCCTGCGCACGCCCCATTGCCGCGAGGTCGATGTCCGGTGTGGCGATCCGCTGCCCGATCCAGCGGTTCTCGACGGGCCGCCCGCGAGTGCGCGCCACGCGTTCCTGGTGCAGTTCGTCATTGAAGAACGAGCGGTTGTTGGCCACCACCACAAGCAGCGGAATCCGATAGTGGGTCGCGGTCCAGAGCGCGGTGACGCCCATCAGGAAGTCGCCATCGCCCGTCAGCGCGACCGGGATGCGTCCCGACCCGCGCAGCGCGAGCGCCGCGCCGACCGCCATTCCCGGCCCGGATCCGATGCCGGCGCCACCGTCGTAGCCGATGAAGTCGAGCGGGTGGCGGAAGTGCCGGTACTCGCCGCTCCAGCTGAGCGGTAGGCGGATGAAGCACGCCGGCGCGTCGCCGAGGGCCCCGTTCAACGCGGCGGCGAGGCTCGCGACCGTGATCTCGCCGCCTGCCGGCGCGGCCGCCGGCGCCGCGGGCTTCGCCGGCACCGACGCCGGCGTGGTGCGCGTCGTCGCGGTGAGCAGCAACGGCACGACGACGTCCGGCTCCGCGAGCAGGTGGCTGTCGACGGGCGGCAACCCCTGGTGGTCCATGCTCCAGCCGCGATGGGCGTGAAGATCGACCGAGGCTTGAATGATCCTGGCAGCGACCGGTGCGGCGCCGAAGGCGGTCTTCAGGGTTCCGGCGAGGTCGTTCCAGTCGAGGCTGAGAATCACGTCGGCCGCGCGCAGAATTTCCGCCCCCGCCGGAGAGAGGAACGTCGCCGCGGGAACTGCGTGCAATGGGTGGTCGGTGGGAAACGCCGCCGCCTGCTTGATGTCGGTGAGCACGCGCGCGCCGAGCTTCTCGGCGAGTGCCACGCGCTCGTGCCACGCCCGCTCGCCGCGGCCGACGCGGCCGGCGAGGATCACGGGGCGCCGCGCACCGTCGAGCAGCCGCGCGGCGTGCGCGAGCGTCTCGGGCGCAGGCTGCGCCGCGGGCGGCGGAGCGAAGCGCGTGACATCGGGCACGGCGGGCAGCGCTGCGAGCCGCGCCTCCTGCAGACCGGCGTCGAGGCAGACGTAGACCGGCCCGCGCGGCGCCGTATTTGCGAGCAGCGCCGCACGCAAGATCGACTCCTGCGCCGCGGCCGCGGACGCGGGCTGGTCGTCCCACTTCGTGTAGTCGCGCACCAGCGCGCCCTGGTCGCGCGCCGTGTGGATCCAGTCGATCCACGGCCGGCGCTGCGCCGCGTCCACCGGTCCGGTGGCGCCCAGCACGAGCACCGGCGCGCGATCGCACCAGGCGTTGAAGATCGGCATGGTCGCGTGCATCAGCCCGACGTTCGCATGCACCGCCGCTGCCATCATGCGGCCCGTCACCCGGTAGTAGCCGTGCGCGATCCCGACCGCGTGCTCCTCGTGCAAGCACAGCAGCATCTGCGGGCGCTCGTTGCCGAGATAGTTGACGAGGCTGTCGTGCAGCCCCCGGAAGCTCGCGCCGGGATTGAGCGCGATGAACGGGATGTCGAGCGCGCGAATCGCCGCCGCAACTGCGTCGCTGCCCCAATAACTCGGCGCGTCGGTCGTCGGCGCCGGCTTCTCCTCCTGGATCGGGCTCGAAACTGCGCGTTTGTCCATGTCCATGGCTGTGCTCAGATGCGGAACTGCGTACGGACCTGCTCGGGAAAGAGCGTCTCGGCCTCGAGCAGGCGGTGGCAGACGCCCTGCTCGAACGCGTACTGCAGGAACGCGTCGAGCGTGCGCCGGTTGGGTTCGACGCCGTAGGGGAACGGATCGTCGCCGAAGAGCTCGCGCAGGCGCGCGACGTAGTCGCCGAGCCAGGCGAGCGGCGCGTGCGAGGCGGTGATGTCGCCGAGCCGCGCGAGTGAGCGGCGCTTCGCATCCTCGAAGGCCTTGACCAGGTTCATCGCCACCCACGGATCGCGGTCGAACACGTCGCGGCGCAGCGCTACGACGTGCATGATCGGAAATATGCCGGTTTTGCGGAACCACGCCTCTTCGGCGTCACGGTACTCCGGATAGAGCCGCACAATCCGCCCTTCCGCGAACGCGGGCGGCGGCCGCGCGGAGAGCACCGCGTCGAGCTCGCCCGCGAGCAGCATGCCGTTCAGCGTCTTATCGGGCTCGCGCTGCAGCCGCACGGCGGGGGGCAGCTTGAGCGCAACCTTCTCGATGCGCCCGGATTCGTGGACGCCCGCCTGCACCCACTCGATCGACGCGAGCGGAATGCCGAGCTCGTGAACGATATAGCCGCGACTGTAGATCGCGGCGGTCTGCGCCCACTCCGGCACGCCAATGCGCTTGCCGCGCAGGTCCGCCGGGGCTTGCACCGGCCCTTCGGCCCGGACGTAGATCGACGACAGCCGGAACACGCGCGAGACGAACACGGGCAGCGGCACGATGCTGCGGTCGTCCTGCGACAGGAGCGAGACGACCTTCGCGAACGACATCTCGGAGACGTCCCACTCGCGATGCTTGGTGAAGCGGAAGAAGATCTCCTCGACCGGGAGGTTGAGGACGTTGAGATCGATGCCCTCGGGACGGACCACGCCGAGCGCGAGGTCGCGCACGTGGTCGTAGTCTCCGATCGCGAGCGTGAGAGGCAGCGCGGACACGTCGTCCCTCCGAAGTGAGTCAGCCGCCGGGTCGCGCGGACTATAGCGCGCACCGCGCCTGCCTGTAGAATTGCGCCCTTTCCGGCGCCCGACGGTACGGGC
Organism: uncultured beta proteobacterium; assembly: GCA_963747775.1. Taxonomy (GTDB): domain Bacteria; phylum Pseudomonadota; class Gammaproteobacteria; order Burkholderiales; family SG8-39; genus JAGVSZ01. Next base: position 223,457 of record CAVVGT010000001.1, on the reverse strand, counting down.
GCCCCGGTCGATCATGCAGAATTTCCAGGACCTCATTCTCCGCCTCCAGACTTTCTGGGGCGACCGGGGGTGCGTGCTCCTCCAGCCCTACGACATGGAGGTCGGCGCAGGGACGTTCCACACTGCGACGTTCCTGCGCGCGATCGGCCCCGAGCCCTGGAACGCCGCCTATGTGCAGCCGTCGCGCCGCCCGAAGGACGGCCGCTACGGCGAGAATCCGAACCGCCTGCAGCACTACTACCAGTACCAGGTGGTGCTCAAGCCCTCGCCCGACAACATTCAGGATCTGTACCTCGACAGCCTGCGCGCCCTCGGCGTCGATCCCGCCGAGCACGACATCCGCTTCGTGGAAGACGACTGGGAGTCGCCGACCCTCGGTGCGTGGGGACTCGGCTGGGAGGTGTGGCTCGACGGCATGGAGGTGACGCAGTTCACCTATTTTCAGGAGGTCGGTTCGCTGCCGTGCAAACCGGTGCTGGGCGAGATCACGTACGGCCTCGAGCGACTCGCGATGTACCTGCAAGGCGTGGAGAACGTCTTCGACCTGGTGTGGGCGCCGGGCGTGACGTACGGGGACGTGTTCCACCAGAACGAGGTCGAGCAGTCCCGGTACAACTTCGAGGAGAGCGACCCGCAGTGGCAGCTCGGACAGTTCGACGGCTTCGAGCGCGAGGCGAAACGGCTCCTCGAGCGTGGGCTCACCCTGCCGGGCTACGAGATGGTCATGAAGTGCTCGCACGCGTTCAACCTGCTCGATGCGCGCGGCGCGATCTCGACCACCGAGCGCGCCGGGTACATCGCGCGCGTGCGCGCGCTCGCCCGCGCCGCGGCGCAGGCCTATTACGAGTCGCGCGAGCGGCTGGGATTCCCGATGCTGAAGAAGCCGTCCTGACGTGAGCGCGACCGCTTCGCTCCTCGTCGAGCTCCTCACCGAGGAGCTGCCGCCCAAGGCGCTGCGCACACTCGGCTATTCCTTCGCCGATACGCTGGTAAAGGATCTGCGCGCGGACGCGTTCGCACCGAGCGACGGCGAGTTCACGGTTTACGCCTCTCCGCGCCGGCTCGGCGTTCTCGTGCGCAGCGTTACCGCCAGAGCGCCCGACCGCGAGGTGCTCGCCAAGGGCCCGTCGGTCAAGGCCGGGCTCTCCGCCGACGGCGCGCCGACGCCGGCGCTCCTCGGCTTCGCCAAGAAGTTGGGCGTGTCGGTCGACCGGCTCGAGCGCATGAGCGACGGCAAGCAGGAGGTGTTCGCGTTCCGGTCGGTCGCCGCCGGCGCCGCGCTCGACGAGACCCTCGCTGCGAAGGTCGCGGCCGCGCTCAAGAAGCTGCCGATCCCGAAGATCATGCGCTGGGGCGACCTCGATGTGGAGTTCGTGCGCCCGGCGCGTGGACTCGTGATGTTGCACGGCGAGCGCATCGTGCCGGGCAAGGTGCTCGGACTGGAGAGCGGACGCGCCACGCGCGGGCACCGCTTTCTCGGAAAGGGCGAGATCGCCTTCGCGCGCGCCGACGACTACGAGCGCGTCCTCGAGCAGGAGGGGAAGGTGCTCGCGAACTTCGAGCTCCGCGCCCGTGCGATCCGCGAGCGGCTCGCGGCCGCGGCGGGCGGCGCCACGATCGCCGCCGACGATGCGCTCTTCGACGAGGTCACCGCGCTCGTCGAATGGCCGGCCGTGTACGAGGGCCATTTCGAGAAGGCGTTCCTGGAGGTGCCGCAGGAGTGCCTGATGCTGACGATGCGCCAGAACCAGAAGTACTTCCCGCTCGTCGACGGGCAAGGGCGGCTCTCGAACCGCTTTCTCGTCGTGTCGAACATGGCGCTCGCGCACCCGCACCACGTCGTCCGCGGCAACGAGCGCGTGCTGCGCGCGCGACTCTCCGACGCGAAGTTCTTCTACGACCAGGATCGGCGCCGCACGCTCGCCTCGCGCGTGGAGGGCCTGGCGGCCGTCGTGTATCACAACAAGCTCGGCACGCAGCTCGCGCGCGTCGAGCGCATCGAGCGGCTCGCCGCGCTGATCGCGCGCAAGCTCGGTGCGGACGAGACGCTTGCGGGCCGCGCTGCGCGGCTCTGCAAGGCCGACCTCCTTACCGGGATGGTTGGCGAGTTCCCCGAACTGCAGGGCGTAATGGGCGAGTATTACGCGCGCCACGACGGCGAGCCGGAGCCGGTCGCGCGCGCGATCGAGGCGCACTACCGCCCGCGCTTCGCCGGCGATGCGCTCCCCGAGGACCGCATCGGCGACTGCGTGTCGCTCGCCGACAAGCTCGACACGCTCGCCGGCATCTGGTCGGTCGGTGGCGCGCCGACCGGCGACAAGGACCCCTTCGCGCTGCGCCGCGCGGCGCTCGGGCTCACACGCATCCTCGTCGAGCATCGGCTGCCGCTCGACGCGATCGCGTTGCTGCAGGATGCCGCCGCCGCGTTCGCGCCGACCGCACCTGGCGCGGTCGCGACCGAGCTGCACGCGTTCGTCCTCGACCGCCTGCGCTCGTACCTGCGCGAGCAAGGCTATGCGCCGGACGAAATCGAGTCGGTGCTCGCCGACGGGCCCGGGCGGCTTGACCTGGTGGTGGCACGCGTCGAGGCGGTGCGCACATTCCGCGCGCTGCCGGAAGCCGAGAGCCTCGCCGCGGCCAACAAGCGCGTGCGCAACATCCTGCGCAAGGCCGAGTTTGCGCCGGGGCGCGCCGATCCCGCGCTGCTGGCCGAGGCGGCCGAGCGGGCGCTCCACGCCGCGCTCGGGCGCATCCGGTCCGACGTCGAGGCGAAGGCCGTCGGCGGCGCGTACACCGATTCGCTGCGCCTGCTCGCACAGGTGCGGCCGGAGGTCGACCGCTTCTTCGAGGACGTGCTCGTCAACGCCGAGGATCCGCTGCTCCGCACCAACCGCCTGCGGCTCCTCGCGGAGCTGGAGCACGTGCTGAACCGGGTGGCCGACATCTCCCGCCTCGCGGGTTGACACTTCCCCTTACCATTCCCCCCATGAGACTCGTGATCCTGGACCGCGACGGCGTGATCAACGTCGACAGCGCGCAGTTCATCAAGAGCGCCGACGAGTGGAAACCGATCCCGGGCAGCCTGGAGGCGATCGCACGCCTCAACCAGGCCGGCTACACCGTCGTCGTCGCGACCAACCAGTCGGGCATCGGCCGGGGCCTCTTCGACATGGCGACCCTGAACACGATCAACGCGAAGATGCACAAGGCGCTGGCGCAGGTCGGGGGGCGCATCGAGGCGATCTTCTACTGCCCCGACACCGCGGAATCGGAGTCGGCCTATCGCAAGCCCGCGCCCGGCATGTTCCTCGACATCGCCGAGCGCTTCGCGATGCCGCTCGAGGACGTGCCTGCGGTCGGCGACAGTCTGCGCGACCTCCAGGCGGCGGCGGCGGCCAAGGCCCGGCCCCTCCTCGTGCTCACCGGCAAGGGGCAGAAGACGCTCGAGGCCGGCGGTCTGCCCGACGGAACGGAGGTGTATCCCGACCTCGCCGCGGTGGCGGAGGCGCTCGCCGCATGACGCACCTCCGGTCCGCGCTCTTCCAGCTCATCCTCGTCGCGGTGGTGATCCCCTACTCCGGACTGGTCCTCTGCACCGCGCCTCTTCCGCGCCTCGTGCGCTGGCGCATCATCGCCGCCTGGCCGCAGTTCGCGTTCTGGCTCTCTCGCCACCTGCTGCGCATCGACTACGAGGTGCACGGCCGGGAGCACATCCCCGCCAGGCCGTGCGTCGTCCTCTCGAAGCACCAGTCGGCGTGGGAAACGATCGCGTACACGACGATCTTTCCGCCGCACGTCTATGTGCTCAAGCGCGAGCTGCTGTGGCTGCCGTTCCTTGGTTGGGGCCTCGGGATGATGAGCCCGATCGCGATCAACCGCGCCAACCGCAAGAACGCGATGCAGCGCTTGATTCAGCTCGGCGGCGAGCGGCTCGCGCAGGGTTTTTCGATCATGGTGTATCCCGAAGGCACCCGCATCGCGGTGGGCCGGCGGGGCATCTACAAGCTGGGCGGCGCGGTAATCGCGGTGAACAACGGCGCGGTCGCACTGCCCGTCGCGCACAACGCCGGACTCCTGTGGCCGCGCAATTCCTTCGCGAAGCAGGCCGGCAAGGTGACCGTGGTGATCGGCCCGCCGATCCCGACCGAGGGCCTCACCGCCGAGCAGGTGATGCGGCGTGCGGAGGAGTGGATCGAAGGCGAGATGGAGCGGCTGACGCCGTCTGCGGCAGTGCAGGGGTTCCATGCAGCTCGAGCTGCCGTTCCTCGTTGAACCCCCGCGCGAGGCGCAAGGCCGGCTGCGGCACGTGCAGCTCGGCGGGCGCGTGATGCCCTACCGGTTTCGGCGTGCGCGCCGCCGCACGATCGGGATCGTCGTGGACGAGCGCGGCCTCGCCGCGGCGGCGCCGCGATGGGCCACGGTCGCGGAGGTCGAAGCGTTCATCCGCGAGAAGGAGCGCTGGATTCTCCGGCGCCTCGACGACCCGCGGCGTCGCGCCCGCGCGCCCTTCCTGTGGCAGGAGGGTGCGCGACTGCCCTACCTCGGGCGCGAGATCGTGATTGCCGGGGCGATGCGCGGCGGCGCACCGGTCCTCGCCGGCGATTGGCTTGAGGTGCCCGCGCGCGCCGCGTCCGCAGCGTCGGCACTGCGCGAGGTGGTGACGGCCTGGCTGCGATCGGCGGCGCTCGCGCTCTTCCACGAACGGATCGCGATTTTCGCGCCGGCGCTCCGGGTCGAGCCGCCCGAGATCGGATTGTCGTCCGCCGCTTCACAGTGGGGAAGCTGCACGCGCTCGGCCGACGGCCGCGGCCGGGTGCTGTTGCACTGGAAGCTCGTGCATTTCGAGGCGCCGCTCGTCGACTACGTCGTCGCCCACGAGCTCGCGCACCTGAGACACATGAACCACTCGACCGCGTTCTGGCGCCTGGTCGAGGCGGTGTACCCCGGCCATCGCGCCGCGCGACGGGCGTTGCGCGAGCGCGGACACCTGCTCCCCGATCTTTGAGAGGAGATTCAAGCGATGCGCATCCTGCACACCATGCTCCGCGTCGGCGATCTCGACCGCGCGGTGAAGTTCTACACCGACGTGCTCGGCATGCATCTCTTGCGGAGGAGCGACCGGCCGGACCAGAAGTACACGCTCGCTTTCGTCGGCTACGAGGGCGAGGAGGACGCCGCGGTGCTCGAGCTGACCTACAACTACGGCGTGGACCGGTACGATATGGGCACCGCGTACGGCCACGTCGCGATCGCCGTACCCGACGCGCACAAGGCCTGCGAGGAAGTGAGGAAACGCGGCGGCACGGTCACGCGCGAAGCCGGCCCGGTGAAAGGCGGCACGACGGTCATCGCCTTCGTCCAGGATCCGGACGGCTACAAGATCGAGCTCATCCAACGCGATTGATTGCGTTCGCGATCCGGACGTACTCGTTCACCCCGAGGTTCTCGGGGCGCAGCTGCGAGTCGATGCCGAGCGCGTGCAGGCCGGCTTCGTCGATCACACCGTCCAGCGCGTTCCTGAGCGTCTTGCGCCGCTTCGTGAACGCGGTCGTCACGACGCGAGCCAGTGCGTCGGCATCGCGTGCGCCGAGCCCCGCCGCGGGGCGCGGGACCAGGCGCACAACCGCGGAGTCGACTCGGGGTGGAGGCCGGAACGCACCCGGCCCGACGTCGAAGCGCTTCGCCATCTCGAAGCGGTACTGGAGCATCACCGACAGCCGCCCGTAGTCGGGCGTCGACGGCGCCGCCACCATCCGGTCGACGACCTCCCGCTGCAGCATGAAGTGCAGATCGCGCAGGCGCGGCGCGAACGCGGCGATCCGGAACAGGAGCGGCGTGGAGATGTTGTAGGGCAGGTTTCCCACGACCCGCAGCGGCGCCGGAAGCGCGGCGAAGTCGAACGCGAGCGCGTCGCCGGTGTGAACGACCAGGCGCTCGGGCGGGTACGCCGCGCGCAGGCGCTCCGCGAGTTCCCGGTCGATCTCGACGACGTGGAGCCGCGCGACGCATTCGAGGAGCGGTGCCGTGAGCGCCCCGAGGCCCGGTCCGATCTCGACGAGCGCGTCGTCCGGCCGCGGGTCGATCGCCGCGACGACCCGCGCGATGACACGCGGGTCGTGAAGAAAGTGCTGCCCGAAGCGCTTGCGCGGGGCGTGACGGACCGCGCGCCTCCCGTCCTGCGTCACCGCTCGTCCAGCCGTACCTCGACGTACGCCCGGTCGCGCAGCTGTCGCACCCACTCCTGGTACGCCTCGTCGGAGCGCCGCTCGCGCAGCACCTTGCGCGCCTCGAGCCGCTTGCGGTCGGCCGAGACGTCCGCGGTACGCCGCCCGAGCACCTGGATGATGTGCATGCCGAACGGCGTGCGCACCGGCTGCGAGAGCTCGTTCAGCTTGAGCTCGTTCATCGCGCGCTCGAACTCCGGTACGAGATCGCCGGGGACCACCCAGCCCAGGTCGCCGCCGCGCGTCGCGGAGCCGGTGTCGTCGGAATTCAGGCGCGCGATCTCGGCGAAGTTCGAGCCGTCGGCGATGCGCTGCCGGAGCAGGCCGATCCTGCGTCGCGCCTCGGCCTCGGACACGACCTCGTTCACCCGCACGAGGATGTGCCGCGGGTTCGTCTGCTCGACGATGAGCGCGCTGCCCGCCTCGCCGCCGCGTCGGTCGACGAGCTTGAGCACGTGGAAGCCCGCCGGGCTGCGCAGCACCTCGCTCACCTCCCCCGGCTTCATTTTCGCGAGCGTGGACGCGAAGAGCTCCGGCAGGCGGTCCTGCCGGCGCCAGCCCATGCCGCCGCCCGCGAGGGCTTCGGCCGCATCCGAGAAGCTCACCGCGACCTGCGCGAAGTCCGTGCCGCTCTTCGCGCGCGCGGCCGCCTCCTGCGCGCGCTTCAGCCGCACCTCGATCTGCTCCGGCGAAGCGCTTTCCGGCACACTCACCAGGATGTGCGCGATGTTGAACTCGGTGCCTTGCGGCGTCGACTTCACCTCTTCGAGGAAGTTGTCGATCTCGCTCTCGCCGATCTGGATCTTGCTGTCGACCTCGCGCTCCTTGAGACGCGAGATCATGACCTCGCGGCGGATGTCTTCGCGGAATTTTTCGAACGGCACGCCCTCTCGTTCGAGCGCGTGGCGGAAGTCGGCGAGCGACATGCGGTTTTGCTCGGCGATCATTCCCACCGTGCGATCGAGCTGCAGGTCGTCGACGCGCACGCCGGTCTCGAGCGCGAACTGCACCTGGACCCGGTCGGTGATCATGCGCTCGAGTACCTGCCGCTCGAGCACGTCCGCCGCCGGCAGGGGCGTGTTCTGGCGCTTCAGCTGCGAGATCACCAGCGCGACGCGCTCCTCCAGATCGCGCTGCGTGATCACGTCCTTGTTGACGATCGCGACGATCCGGTCGATCAGCACCGGTCCGCGCGCGGGCGCACCGCGCGGCGCCGGCGCGGGCGCGGGCGCGGGCTTCTCCGGCTGGGATCCCGGCCACTGCGGGCCGGCTCCGGTTCCGGGCGTGCCGGGCACGCGGAACTGGGCCGCGGCCGGGGCCGCGGCAACCGCCAGAACGAGCAGAAGCAGGGTTCGTTTCATCAATCGTAATAACGGTAGGCCGATGACGCTCCGCCGGGGATCGGCGCCGGGCTCGCGGCACCGAGCGGCGGCTGGCCGCCGATCGGCGCGAGGTCGCTCATGCCGCCCGCCGGCGTCGCCGTGTTGAGCAGCGTGTAGCCGGGAATGTTGCGCCGGAGCAGTTCGATCGGATTGGTCCCGATGCGCGCGACGCCATTCAGCTCGAGCTGAATGAAGAAGTTGGTCGTCTCCTGCGCGGTCGAAGTCTGGAACTTCTGCGCCACGGCGCGAACGATCCAGCAGCCGGCATTATATTCGAGACCGGCGAGCGACTCGACGATCTTGTTGCCTTCGATGTCGTAGCTCACCCGGCCGACGCCGTAGAAGCCGCCGCCCAGCGGCCACTGCGCCGCGGCGTCGATCGTGTTGATCGTCCCGGCTCCCGCGGTGTACGCCTGATTGATATAGCGGTACGAGATGCTGGCGACCGCCCCGGGCGTGGGGGAGTAGCGCACGGCGGAGGTGAATTTTTCGATGTTCTGGCCACCGCTGAATTTGTACTGCACGCCGAGCTCGGCGGACCAGTTCTGCGCGATCCGGCCGCCGAGGCCGAGGATCAGCGGGGTCTGCGAGCCGGTCCGTACCGGTTGGCCCGGGATCGTGACCTCCTGATCCGCGAAGTAGTAACGCTGTCCGATCACGGCCCGGACCAGCTCCTGGCCGTCGCTCGGCCGAATGAGCCGAGAGGTTGCGGCGATCGAAAGCTGGTTCGCGTTCGCAATGCGGTCGCCACCGGAAAAGATGTTCTCCTGGAAAAGCTGGCTGAAGTTCAGGTCAGAGGTCGTCGTGTCGAACACCGGGATGTTGTCCTGGTTCTTGAACGGCACGTACAGGTAATACATCCGCGGCTCGAGCGTCTGCAGGAGATCGCTTCCGAACCAGCGCACATCGCGCTCGAGGTAGAGCCCGGAATCTACGCTCGCGATCGGCAGCGTGCGCGAGATCGTGTTTTCAACGAATGTGCCGGGGTTGGACAGGTTGTACCAGGTGGCGTTCACACCGACCTTCGGCAACACGTAGCCGTAACTCTTCACGATTGGGAGCGCGAGGCTCGGGTACGCGGTGGTTCGTGCGCCGGTCGGCACGAGCGCGTTGTTCGTGAAGTTCACGTACTCCGCGGATAGCCCCGCATCGAAACCGCCGAGCGTCTGCCGCAGGCCATTGAACACCACCTGGGGCTCGCGGAAGTACGGCACGGCCACCGGGTTCTGCGGATCCTGGAGCGTCTGGAAGCGCTGCATATTCGCGTACACGCTCCATTGGCCGGAGGGCGAAGCGTACCCGAGCAGCCCCTGCTGCGTCAGGTTGGTCTGCGTCGCGATGGAGAGCCGGCTCGACAGGTCGCGGAAGTAGTTGTCGTCCGAGACCTTGTTGTAGTTGACCAGCCCGTACCATCCGTTGCCGAAATTGAGGTTGCCGTTCGCGGCGAATGCGTAGCGCCGTTCGTCATCGAGCGCTTGGTCCTGCGGGAGGATGTCGTAGCGCACCTCGCCGGAGGCCCAGGGCCGGAGGAAGCGAAACTGGTTGAGAAACTGCAGGCCCCGCTTGGTCATGTAGCGCGGAACGATCGTCGCGTCGTAGTCGGGTGCAATGTTCCAGTAGAACGGCAGCGCGACGTCGACACCGGTGGTGTTCTGCGAGCCGGCCACCGGAGGAAGAAAGCCGGTCTTGCGCTGGTTGTTGAGCGAGAAATCGAACCACGGGATGCGCGGAGTACTCACCCCCATGAAGGTGAGCCGCGCGTCGCGCACCGTGCCGACCTCGCGCCCCATGTCGATGTCGATCTCGCCCGCTTCGATGAACCAGTCGTCCTGCCCTGGCTTGCAGGTGGTGAAGCTCGCGTCGGTCATGCGGTACTCTTCGTCGCCGTCGAAGCGCAGCGCCTTTGCCGTCCCGCGCGTTTCGACGTACGTCTCGGCCCGCGTCGATGCGCCGACCGCGGCGGTGAGCGTCGGGCCGCGCTGCTTCTCGCCGCGCACCTTGACCGAACGCTCGCCGAGCCGGAACGTCGGCTGATCGAAGATCCCGGTCGTGTCCCCGATCCGCAGGCGCAGCCGCGGTCCGCTCGTCTCGTCGCCGGCGACGCGCAACCGCACGTTGCCGGTCGCCTCGACCTCGTCGGTGTCGGCGAAGTACTTGAGGCGGTCCGCCGTCAGCCGGGTGTCCCCGCGCCGCAGTTCGGCGTCGCCGATCGCTTCGACCTCGTTGCCGCCGAGTCCCTCGATGCGGTCGGCCGCGACGAACGTCGGCACGTCCTCGCCCCGCGCGGCGGAGGGATCGCCGAGCGAGCGCTGCAGCCGCAGGCCCTGGCCCTGCGCCTGCGCGTGACCGGCGAGGAGCAGGCAGGCGAGCGCGCACGATGCGGCCGCGACGACCGCGGGAGCGGCAGGGTTCATCGGGTGTACGGCCGGGCGCTCTTGTTTTGTGGACGATTTTCGCGGTCGGACGGCTTCGGAACGCTCGTCCGCCGAAGCATCCCGTAAAATCGCACATCCGCTCAAGCAAGGCAACGCCACCGGCGCACGTCGTCGCACCGACATCCCGCCCCCCGAGCTTCCACTCCATGGACCGACTCACCGAGCTCGAGCGCTGGCTCGCCGAGCGCCTCCCCGACCGGGACTTTGCTCTCGCACCCGCGTCCGCCGACGCGAGCTTCCGCCGCTATTTCCGCGTGTCGTTCACGCGCGGCGACGCGCCCTCGCTCATCGCGATGGACGCCCCGCCGGAAAAAGAGGACTGCGGGCCTTTCGTGCACGTCGCGGGCCTGCTCGCCGACGCGGGCCTGAACGCGCCGCGCGTGCTCGAGCAGGACCTGACGCGGGGGTTCCTGCTGCTCACGGACCTCGGGACCACAACCTATCTCGAGGCGCTGCGCGCCGCGGACGAGACGACCGCGCGCCGCCTCTTCTCCGATGCGACCGACGCGATCGTGAAGTGGCAGCTCGCCAGCCGGCCCGCCGCGTTGCCGCCCTATGATGCGGCGCTGCTGCGACGCGAGCTCGAGCTCTTCCCCGACTGGTACATCGGCCGCCACCTTGGCGCGACCCTTGCACCCTCGCAGCGCGAGATGCTCGAGCGCACTTTCGCACTGATCATCGCCTCGAATCTCGCGCAGCCCAAGGTCTTCGTGCATCGCGACTACATGCCGCGCAACCTCATGGTTTGCGAGGCGAGCCCGGGCGTCCTCGACTTCCAGGACGCGGTGTACGGGCCGATCGCGTACGACGTCGTCTCCCTCTTCAAGGACGCCTTCATCAGCTGGGAAGAGGAGCGCGTGCTCGACGGGGCAATCCAGTACTGGGAGAAAGCGAAGCGCGCGCGTCTGCCGGTCGACCCGGATTTCGGCACCTTCTACCGCGACTTCGAGTGGATGGGCCTGCAGCGCCATCTCAAGGTGGCGGGGATCTTCGCGCGACTTGCGCACCGCGACGGCAAGCGCGGATACCTCGAAGACACGCCGCGCTTCATCGAGTACATCCGCGCGGTCTGTCGCCGCTACAACGCGTTGAAGCCCCTCCTCCTGCTCGTGGACGAGCTCGAGGGGCGGGGGGCGCGGGTCGGCTATACGTTCTGAGATGACCCAGTATGAAACCGATGCCAGAGGCATCGCTTTTGCCGACTTCGGGGAGCACGAGGGCGCCGCGCAGCGGCTTTGCCCTCTCGTGTCGTACTGAAATAGGATGAAACCCATGCCAGAGGCATCGCTTTCGCTGACCTCGGGGAGCACGAGGGGGCGTTGCGCAGCGGCTTTGCCCTCTCGTGGCGTTCCAAATTGAAAGCGATGCTCCTCGCTGCCGGGCGCGGCGAACGGATGCGCCCGCTGACCGACGCGACGCCGAAGCCGTTGCTCGAGGTCGGCGGATGCACGCTCGTCGCGGGCCTGATCGAGCGTCTCGCCCGGGAGGGCTTCCGCGACCTCGTGATCAACCACGCGCATCTCGGCCACCGGATCGAGGCGGCGCTGGGCGACGGCGCACGCTTCGGCGTGCGAATCCGCTACTCGGCCGAAGCGACGGCGCTCGAGACGGCGGGCGGCATCGCGCAGGCCCTGCCGCTGCTCGGTGCGGGGCCCTTCGCCGCGATCAACGCCGACCTGCACACCGACTACCCGTTTGCCGCCCTGCGCACGGCATTGCGCGGCGACGACCTCGCTCACCTCGTGCTGGTGGACAACCCGCCGCATCATCCGCTCGGTGATTTCGCGCTCGCCGACGGACGCGTGCGCAATGCCGGCGCGCCGATGCTCACGTTCAGTGGTATCGGCGTTTACAACTCCGCGCTGTTCGGCGGAGTTGCGCCCGGCGAGAAGGCGCAGCTTGCACCGCTCCTGCGCCGCGCCGCGGATGCCGGGCGCGTCTCGGGCGTGCACTTCCGTGGCCGCTGGGTCGACGTCGGCACCCTCGAGCGGCTCGCCGCGCTCGACGCCGATCTGCGCAGAGCCGGTCATGCTTGATGCGGCAGAAGTGGATCGGGCGCTCGCGCTCGACGCCGCCTGGGCCGAGCGACTGCGGGCGCTGTGGCTCGACCTCGCCGCAGCCGCGGTTTTCGGCGTCATGCGCGGTCCGCACGTTGGCGCGCTGCCGCGCTTGCGCAAGCAAGTGCTCGACGCGGGCGAGCGGCTGCGTGCGCTATGCGCCGATCGCGCGTGGATTCCGCAGCCACGCGAGCGGCTGAAGAACGCTCTCGCTTCGGCGCTCGCCCTGCGCGAGGCGCTCGAAGCGCTCGAGACTGTCGCGCAAGAGGTCACGGGCGAGGACGCGGCGGCGTTCCGCGCGGCGCTTGCCAGCCTGCGCACCGCCGCGCTCGACGAGACGGCACGGCGCGCGAACGAATGGGCGGCACTCCTTGATCGGCGCGCATCCGACGAGGACAATGCCTGCTCCGATCCGACCCGCCGAATTCGATCCAGCTGATCCCGATGCCCGACGTCACGCCCTTCCGCGCCCGCCGCGTCGCGCTGCTCGATCGAATGGGCGCGGGCATCGCGATCGTCCCCACCGCGCCGGAACGGCTCCGCAACCGCGACAGCGACTATCTGTACCGGTTCGACAGCTACTTCTACTACCTCGCCGGATTTCCCGAACCGGAGGCAGTCCTAGTGCTGGTCGCGGGCGCGGAGCCGAAGTCGATCCTCTTCTGCCGCGAGAAGCATCCCGAACGCGAGCTGTGGGAGGGCTTCCGCCACGGACCGGAAGCCGCGCGCAAGACGTTCGCCTTCGACGACGCGCAGCCGTACGCGGCGCTCGACGAGGCGTTGCCCAGGTTGATGGCGAATCAGCCCGCGCTGTTCTACGCCCCCGGGCTCGACCCGGGATGGGACGTGCGCATCCTCCGCTGGCTGAACGAGGTGCGCGCACACGCGCGCACCGGGGTTACCGCACCGGTCGAGATCCGCGACCTGCGAGTGGCGCTGGACGAGATGCGCTTGGTCAAGGACGCGCATGAAATCGCGACCATGCGGCGCGCCGCCGCCATTTCCGCGGGCGCGCACGTGCGCGCGATGCGCGCGACGCGACCCGGCACGATGGAGTACGAGGTCGAGGCCGAGCTGCTCTACGAGTTCCGCCGCCATGGCGCCCAGTTCCCGGCGTACTGGCCGATCGTCGCCGGCGGCGCGAACGCCTGCGTGCTGCACTATCGCGACAATTCGCAGCCGCTCGCCGACGGCGACCTGCTGCTGATCGACGCCGGCTGCGAGCTCGACGGCTATGCCTCCGACGTCACGCGCACGTTCCCGGTCAACGGCAAGTTCAGCGGCCCGCAGCGGGCGATCTACGATCTCGTGCTCGCGTCGCAGAGCGCGGCGATCGCGGAGATCAAGCCGGGCAACGGCTGGAACGCACCGCACGACGCGGCCGTGAAAGTGCTCGCGCAAGGGTTCATCGATCTCGGGCTCTGCAGCGGCACGCTCGACGAGGTGCTGGAGAAGGAGCTCTACAAGCAGTTCTACATGCACCGCACCGGACACTGGCTCGGGCTGGACGTGCACGACGCCGGCGACTACAAGGAGCGCGGCGAGTGGAAGCGGCTCGTGCCGGGCATGACGCTGACGGTCGAGCCGGGCTGCTATATCCGGCCGGCGGACGGCGTGCCCGAGCGCTTCTGGAACATCGGCGTGCGCATCGAAGACGACGCGCTGGTCACCACGAACGGCTGCGAGATCGTCACGAGTGGAGCCCCCAAGCGCGCCGACGACATCGAGGGCCTGATGCGCGATGCACGCGGCACCTGAGACTGCGGACGTCGTCGTCGCCGGCGGTGGGCCGGTCGGCGCGACGTTCGCGCTCGCGCTGCGCGGGAGCGGGCGTTCGGTCGTGCTGGTCGAACCCCAGGCGAAGCCGGGCGGCCCGCTGCGGCCGGTGGCGCTCTCGCACGGAAGTCGCCTCGTGCTCGATCGGGTCGGCGCGTTCGACCGGATCCGGGCCACGCCCATCGAGGCGATCCACGTGTCGCAGGCCGGCGGGTTCGGGCGCACGCTGATCCGTCGCGAGGACCACGGGCTGCCTGCGCTGGGCTACGTGACCGACGCGTCGCAGGTCGCGGCGACGCTGCTCGACGCGGTGATGACCGAGCGCCTGGCCGGACGCGTCGCAACCTGGCGCGCGGACGGCGAGCACGTGACCGTCACGGTCGAGAGCGATGGCGCGCCGCACCGGATCACGGCCCGGCTGCTGGTCGTGGCGGACGGCGGGCAGTTCCCGGGCGACGACCTCGCGCTGCGGGACTACGGCCAGACCGCAATCGTGGCCGTGGTACGCACCGAGGTCATGCACCGCGGCAGAGCATGGGAGCGCTTTACCGCGGAGGGCCCGCTCGCCCTGCTGCCGTTCGGTGCGACGGCGGACGACGCACACTATCTATACGCGCTGGTCTGGACGGTTCAAGCGGCCGACGCGCCCCGGCTCGCGGCGCTGTCCGACGACCGGTTCTGCGCCGCGCTGGGCGAACGGTTCGGCCGTCGGCTGGGACGCTTCATCGACGTCGGTCCGCGGGCGAGCTATCCGCTCCGGCTCTGGTTCCGGCGCTCGGCGAGCTTCGGGCCGCGCACCGTGGCGGTGGGCAACGCGGCACAGACGCTGCACCCGGTGGCCGGACAGGGCCTCAACCTCGGCTTGCGCGACGCCGCGGAGCTCGCCGACCGGGTCGGGCGCATCGATCCGGCGCGGATCGGCGACGCCGCGTTCGTGGCGGCGTTCGGCGCGGCGCGGCGAATCGATCGCTACGCTACGATCGGCGTGACCGACTTCCTTGTGCGCGTCTTCTCCAACGACGACGCGCCCCTGCGCCTCGCGCGCGGTCTCGGGCTCGCCGCGCTCGACCTCTTTCCACCGGCACGTCGCCTGCTCGCGCGGCGAATGATGCTCGGCGCGCGCGGGTTGCCGTAAGGCTCGCCGATCGCCGCGGAGTACCGCTGCGACGAGCACTTCCGCGCCGAACCTCAAGACGACCTCGCGAAGCGCGCGGAAGCCCCGGCCGCGCTTCGGATTTCTGCTTCGGCGCGCGTTCACGATGCGCATCGACCTTCACGCGTCGCACTCGCATCGCGCGCGCTCGCGATGAGCGTCGTCACGCGCCAACGCGGAATTGGATTCGAGTGACATTTTCGTTCCCTGACGAAAAACTTTGAGAGTAGAATCGCGCTCCTCTCGATCGATCCTCCCCCTAAGGCAAGGCATGCGGATCGGCACTCACGTGCTGCGGAACAATCTTTTCGTCGCGCCGATGGCCGGCGTGACCGATCGGCCGTTCCGCAATCTCGCCAAGCGCTTCGGCGCCGCGCTCGCGGTATCGGAGATGACGGCGTCGAACCCGCGGCTCCGCAACACCGTCAAGAGCCTGCGGCGGCGCGACCATGCCGGCGAGGCCGAGCCGATCGCGGTACAGATCGCAGGCGCGGACCCCGCGCAGATGGCCGAGGCCGCGCGCCACAACGTCGCCGAGGGTGCGCAGATCATCGACATCAACATGGGGTGTCCGGCGAAGAAGGTCTGCAACGTGGCGGCCGGGTCGGCGCTGCTGCGCGACGAGCCGCTCGTGGCGCGGA
The DNA here is from genome assembly GCA_963747775.1 of uncultured beta proteobacterium. GTDB lineage: Bacteria > Pseudomonadota > Gammaproteobacteria > Burkholderiales > SG8-39 > JAGVSZ01. Next base: position 207,789 of record CAVVGT010000001.1, on the reverse strand, counting down.
TCCTCGACGCAGTGGTTCAGGCGGTCGACGTGCCGGTGACGCTGAAGTTCCGGACCGGCTGGGATCCGCAACACAAGAACGCGCTCCGCATTGCGAAAATCGCGGAAGAAAGCGGCATCCGGATGCTCGCGCTCCACGGCCGCACGCGCGCGTGCGGCTACGCCGGCGCGGTCGAGTACGACACGATCCGCGCGGTGAAGGCGGCGACGCCGGCTGCCGGTCGTCGCCAACGGCGACATCGCGAGCCCGCGGCACGCCAAGCAGGTGCTCGACGCGACCGGCGCCGACGGCGTGATGATCGGCCGCGCGGCGCAGGGGCGTCCGTGGCTCTTCCGCGAGATCGAGCATTTCCTCGCCACGGGGCGGGAGTTGCCCGCGCCGCTCACGGACGAGATCCGGGAGGTGCTGATCGAGCACCTTCACGAGCTTTACGCTTTCTACGGGCGCGAGACCGGTCTCAGGGTCGCGCGCAAGCACATTGCCTGGTACACCAAGGGGCTGCCCGGCGCCGACGCATTCCGTCGGCGGCTGAATGGGCTCGAGACCTGCGAAGCGCAGCTCGGTGCGGTGGACGGGTATTTCGGAGAACTGGCGCAACAACAACAACGACTGCGCTATGACGAAAAAGAGGAGCTGGCGGCATGAAGCAGACCACGGGAGAGATCGCCGAGTGGGTGCGCAAATCGCTTGATCGTTACTTTCAAGGACCTCGACGGCGCGAAGCCGCGGTCGATCTACGACATGGTCCTCAAGAACGTCGAGAAACCGATGCTCGAGGTCGTGCTCGACCAGGCCGAGGGGAACCAGACCATCGCGGCCCAGATGCTCGGCATCAACCGCAACACCCTGCGCAAGAAGATCCACGAGCATAAGATCAAGCCCTGAATGCGCGAGGGGGATACTCGACCCCGTGTCGGAGAAGCCGTGCTCGCTCCGAATGAATCGCGTTTCGCAGTGCCGAGAATCGCCGCCGCGCTGCCCGCGCAGGTCACGCCCAACCCGGTCCGGCTCGCGCTCATGGACAAGATCAAGATCAGGCAGGCGCTGATCAGCGTCTCCGACAAGACCGGCCTCGTCGAGCTCGCGCGCGGCGCTCGTGCGCATCCGGCGTCTCGCTCCTCTCCACCGGCGGCACCGCGAAGCTGCTTGCGGCGAACGGCATCACGGTCACCGAGGTCGCCGACTACACCGGCTACCCGGAGATGCTCGACGGCCGCGTGAAGACGCTGCACCCGAAGATGCACGGCGGGCTGCTCGCGCGCCGCGATCTGCCCGACCACATGGCGGCGATCAAGGATGCGGGCATCGAGCCGATCGACCTCGTCGTCGTCAACCTGTATCCGTTCGAGCAGACCATCGCGAAGCCGGGGTGCACGCTCGAGGAGGCGGTCGAGAACATCGACATCGGCGGGCCGACGATGGTGCGCGCCGCGGCCAAGAACCACGGCGGCGTCGCCGTGGTGACCGATCCCGGCGACTACGCGCACGTCCTCGACGAGATGCGCGCGAGCGGTGGCGCCTTGAGCGCCGCGACGCGGCTCGCGCTCGCGAAGAAGGCCTTCGCTCACACCGCCGCCTACGACGCGGCGATCGCGAACTACCTGACGGCGCTCGACGGCGCGGCGAAGCCGACGCTGTTCCCCGACAAGCTGACCCTGCAGTGGGAGAAGGCGCAGCCGATGCGCTACGGCGAGAACCCGCACCAGGCGGCGGCGTTCTATCGCGATCGCGAGCCGCTCGCGGGCAGCCTCGCGCGCTACGAGCAGCTGCAGGGCAAGGAGCTCTCGTACAACAACATCGCGGACGCCGACGCGGCGTGGGAGTGCGTCAAGACCTTCGAGCAGCCCGCGTGCGTGATCATCAAGCACGCCAACCCCTGCGGCGTCGCCGAGGCGACCGCTGTCTCGACGCCTACGCGCGCGCCTTCGAGACCGATCCGACGTCGGCCTTCGGCGGAATCATCGCGTTCAACCGGCCGCTCGACGGCGCGACCGCCGACGCGGTCGCGAAGCAGTTCGTCGAGGTCGTCATTGCGCCGGAGATCGACGCCGAGGCGCGCGCGGTGCTCGCGGGCAAGGCGAACGTGCGCGTCCTCGCGGTGCCGCTCGCGAACGCGGTGCAGCGCTACGACTTCAAGCGCGTCGGCGGCGGACTGCTGGTGCAGACGCCGGACGCCCGTAACGTCGGCGCGGCCGAGCTGAAGGTCGTCACCCGGCGCAAGCCGACCGAGCAGGAGCTGCGCGACCTGCTGTTCGCGTGGCGCGTGGCGAAGTACGTGAAGTCGAACGCGATCGTCTTCTGCGGCGACGGGATGACGCTCGGCGTCGGCGCGGGCCAGATGAGCCGCGTGGACAGCGCGCGCATCGCCGCGATCAAGGCGCAGAACGCGGGTCTCTCGCTCGCGGGCTCGGTGGTCGCCTCCGATGCGTTCTTCCCGTTCCGCGACGGCCTCGACGTGGTCGCCGATGCGGGGGCGAGGGCCGTGATCCAGCCGGGCGGCAGCATGCGCGACGACGAAGTGATCGCTGCCGCCGACGAGCGCGGCCTGGCGATGGTGTTCACCGGCGTGCGGCACTTCCGGCACTGACCGCGATGAAGCTCCTCGTGATCGGCTCCGGCGGCCGCGAGCACGCGCTCGCATGGAAGCTCGCGGCCAGTCCGCGCGTGCAGAAGGTGTTCGTCGCGCCGGGAAACGGCGGCACGGCACGCGAGCCGGGCGTCGAGAACGTCGCGATCACCGATCTCGGCGAGCTCGTCGACTTCGCCGCGCGCGAGCAGGTGCTACCTCACCGTGGTCGGACCGGAAGCACCGCTCGCCGCCGGCGTCGTCGACCTCTTCCGCTCGCGCGGCCTGCGCATCTTCGGCCCGACGCGCGCCGCGGCGCAGCTGGAGAGCTCCAAGGAGTTCGCCAAGCGCTTTCTCGTGCGTCACGGCATCCCGACCGGCGCGTACGAAGGCTTCAGCGACGCGGCGGCCGCGCATCGATACGTGGATGCGCGCGGTGCGCCGATCGTGGTGAAAGCCGACGGGCTCGCCGCCGGCAAGGGCGTCGTCGTCGCGACGACGAAGGACGAGGCGCACGCCGCGATCGACGCAATGCTCGTCGAGAACCGGATGGGCGATGCCGGCGCGCGCGTGGTCGTCGAGGAGTTCCTCGCTGGCGAGGAAGCGAGCTTCATCGTCATGTGCGACGGCGAGCATGTCCTCGCGCTCGCGACCAGCCAGGACCACAAGCGCCTGAAGGACGGCGACGAGGGTCCCAACACCGGCGGCATGGGCGCGTACTCGCCGGCGCCGGTCGTCACGCCGGCGCTGCACGCGCGCGTCGTGCGCGAGATCGTCACGCCCACGATCCGCGGAATGGCGAAGGACGGGCTTCCGTATTCGCGGCTTCCTGTACGCCGGGCCTGATGATCGACGCCGCGGGCAACCCGAAGGTGCTCGAGTTCAACTGCCGCCTCGGCGATCCGGAGACGCAGCCGATCCTGGTGCGGCTCAAGAGCGACCTCTTCGAGCTCCTCGATCGCGCGGTGGACGGAAGGCTCGACACCGTCGAGGCCGAGTGGGACCGCCGCACCGCGCTCGGCGTGGTGCTGGCCGCGGCCAACTATCCCGACACGCCGCGCAAGGGCGACGAGATCGCGGGCCTCCCGGCGCCAAGCGAGGATTGTCGCGTCTTCCATGCCGGCACCGAGCTGCGCGACGGCAAGGTCGTCACGAGCGGCGGGCGCGTGCTGTGCGTGACCGCGCTCGGGGACAGCGTGCGCATGGCGCAGAAGCGCGCCTATGAAGTCGATCGGTGGCATCCGCTTCGACGGCATGCAGTATCGGCGCGACATCGGCTTCCGGGCGATCGCGGCGCGCAAAGCCTGACGCCGATGGACGTTGCGGCGGTCAGGGACTACTTCACCGGCCTGCAGGACGCGATCGTCGCGGCGCTCGAGCGACTCGACGGCGGCACGTTCCGCCGCGACGCGTGGACGCGCGCGGAGGGCGGTGGCGGCGTGAGCCGGCTGATCGAGGACGGCGCGCTCTTCGAGCGCGGTGGCGTGAACTTCTCGCACGTCCTGGGAGCGAGCCTCCCGCCCTCGGCGAGCGCGGGGCGCCCCGAGCTCGCGGGCCGCGGCTTCGAGGCGCTGGGCGTGTCGCTCGTGCTCCATCCCCGCAACCCGCATGTCCCGACGGTGCACATGAACGTGCGCTGCTTCATCGCGACACGGCGAAGGCGCGGCGCCTGTCTGGTGGTTCGGCGGCGGGATGGACCTCACGCCGTACTACGGCTACGAGGAGGACGCGGCGCAGTTCCATCGCGCGTGCAAGTCGGCGCTCGCGCCGTTCGGGCCCGAGTGGCACCCGCGCTTCAAGGAGTGGTGCGACCGCTACTTCTTCCTCAAGCATCGCAGCGAGCCGCGCGGCGTCGGGGGAATCTTCTTCGACGACCTGAGCGCGCCGGACTTCGCGACCTGCTTCGCGCTCACGCGCAGCGTCGGCGACCATTTCATCGATGCCTATCGACCGATCGTGGAGCGACGGCGCGACCTTCCCTACGGCGAGCGGGAGCGGGACTTCCAGGCCTACCGCCGCGGCCGGTACGTCGAGTTCAATCTGGTCTACGACCGCGGCACGCTGTTCGGACTGCAGTCGGGCGGCCGGACCGAATCGATCCTGATGTCGCTGCCGCCGGTCGTGAAGTGGCGCTACGACTGGCGCCCGGAGCCGGGCACGCCCGAGGCGCGGCTGTACGAGGTGTTCCTCGTGCCGCGCGATTGGGCCTAGCCGCCCTCTAGCAGCCGAGCGTCCGCGCGAGGTCCACGAAGTCCTTCGCGTTGACGTCGAAGCGCGGCTCGAACGCGAGATCCTTCTTCGCCGGATCGCCGAACTCGAGCGGTCGCTGAACGAACGCCGTGCGCAGGCCCGCGCGCGCCGCCGCGTCGAGGTCGTCCTTGTGCGCGGCCACCATCATCACTTCGCCCGGCGCGAAACCGAGCAATCGCGCGGCCCCCTGGTAGGACTCGGGGTCGGGCTTGTAGTGCGCGAAGAGCTCCGCGGAAAGGACGCAGTCCCACGGCAGGCCGGCGTGCTTCGCCATGTTGGTGAGCAGTGCGACGTTGCCGTTCGAAAGCGTCGCGATCACGTACTTCTTCTTGAGTCGCTTCAGCCCCGCGACCGCCTCCTTCCACGGCGCGAGGCGATGCCAGGCCCGGTTGAGATGCTCCTTCTCCGCCTCGCTGAGTCCCGCAATCCCGAATTCGGCGAGGAGCCCGTCGAGAATGATCCGATGTAAACCGTCGATGTTCGTCCACGGCAACTCCCCGCGCCGCACGCGGTCCATCGCCGGGCGATACCCGCCACGCCAGGCGTCGGCGAAGGCCGCCCAATCCGCCTTGATCTTCTTGCGCCGTCCGAGACGCCTCCCCTCCTCGATCAGCGACCCGCGCCAATCGACGACCGTGCCGAACACGTCGAACGCAAGTGCATTGACCCCGCGTAGCGCGTTCTTCACGTTGCTCGCTTTCCTTTCCGTATATCCCGCTCCTCCGGCAGGAAGAGCTCGAGGAGATCGTTCAAGTAACGCCGACCCAGCGCGGTCGGCTGGATGCGCTCGTGATCGCGCGCGAGGAGTCCGCGCGCTTCGGCCTGCGCGAGCGCGCGCTCGGCCGCGACAATCGGTAGCCCGGTCCTCTCGGCGAACATCGACACCGAGAACCCCGCCGCGAGCCGCAGCGCATTCATCATGAACTCGAACGGCAGGTCGCTCCGTCCCAGCTCGCGCCGCTCGACGACCTGCGTGCCCGCGCTGACGCGCCGCATGTACTCGGCGGGCGTGCGCGTGCGCGCCTCGCGCACGATGCGGTCGGCGAACGAGAGCTTCGCGTGCGCGCCGGCGCCGATACCGAGGTAGTCGCCGAAGCGCCAGTAGTTGAGGTTGTGGCGGCACGCCCTGCCGGGCTGCGCATAGGCCGAGGTCTCGTAGTGCTCGTAGCCCGCGCCGACCAGGCGCCGCTCTACCCTGTCCCCGCATCTCGGCGGATGCATCCTCGTCGGGAAGCGGCGGCGGGCGCGTGAAGAACACCGTGTTCGGCTCGATCGTCAGATGGTAGAAGGACAGATGCGGCGCGCGTGCGGCGAGCGCCGCCTCCACGTCGCGATCCGCGTCCTCCGCCGTCTGCTCCGGCAACGCGTACATCAGATCGAGGTTGAAGTTCTCGAAGTGCGCGTGCGCGATCTCCACCGCGCGGTGCGCCTCGCGTTCGTCGTGGATGCGGCCGAGCGCGGCAAGATGCTTCGCGTTGAAGCTCTGGATCCCGATCGAGAGACGGTTCACGCCCGCCGCCCGGAAGTCGCGGAACTTGTCGGACTCGAACGTGCCGGGGTTCGCCTCGAGCGTGATCTCGGTGTCGGGCTCGAGCGGCAGGCGCGCGCGGATCGCGGCGAGCAGGCGGTCGATCGAGCGTGCGGAGAACAGGCTCGGCGTGCCGCCGCCGAAGAAGATCGAATGCACGCGCCGCCCCCACACGCTCGGGAGCGTCGACTCGAGGTCGGCGATCAGAGCGTCGACGTAGTCGTCCTCGGGGAGCGCGTCGCGCGCCTCATGCGAATTGAAGTCGCAGTACGGGCACTTGCGGACGCACCAGGGCAGGTGAACGTAGAGGGCGAGCGGCGGCAGCGCCGCGAGGGGGAGCCGGTGGCCGGCAGCGGGGGACGGGACGACGGTGCTGGACATGACGTCGGGACGCGGCTCGATGATAGAGCAGAGGCCGCGCCGACGGCGCGGCGAGGCACGCCCGGCGAGTATAGTCGGCGAGGTGCGCGACGGCAACGAAGGGCTCGCCGCGCAGTACGAGTAGGCGACCCGGCTTCCCCTCGGGGCCGGGCGCCCGGTCCTTTGCGGCGCGAGTCGGGGAGCGTCAGTCCTGCTCGCGCAGCAAGACGAGCAGCCGCCGAAGCGCCTTCCCCCGGTGGCTGACCGCGTGCTTCTCCTCCGGCGAGAGCTCGGCCGCGGTGCGTCCGAGATCCGGCAGGAGGAAATGCGGGTCGTAGCCGAAGCCGCTTGCCCCGCGCGGCGCCGCGATCACCTCGCCGGGCCAGCGGCCTTCGGCGATCAGCGGTTCGGGGTCTTCGGCGTGACGCACCAGCACGATCACGCAGTAGTAGTGCGCGCGGCGGTCGGGTTGGCCGGCGAGAAGTCGCACGAGCTTCTCGTTGTTGCGTGTCTCGGATCTCGGTTCTCCCGCGAAGCGCGCGGAATGGACACCCGGCTCGCCGTCGAGCGCCGCAACGCAGATGCCCGAATCGTCGGCGAGCGCCGGCAGGTGTGCGTGTCTCGAGGCATGCCGCGCCTTGGCGAGCGCGTTCTCGACGAACGTGGCGTGCGGCTCCTCGGCGTCGGCGATCCCGAGCTCGCCTTGCGGCACGACCTCGAGCTCGAGCGGCGCGAGCAGCTCGCCGAACTCGCGGACCTTGCCGGGATTGGACGAAGCGAGGACGAACCGTTTCACGGCGCAAGGCCGAGCGCGGCCCGCTGGAGCGCGATCAACTCGCGCACGCCCTTCTCCGCGAGCGCGACGAGCGCGTCCATCTCCGTGCGTGTGAACGGCTGGCCTTCGGCGGTCCCCTGCAGCTCGACGAACCCGCCGGCGCCGGTCATCACGACGTTCATGTCGGTGTCGCACGCCGAGTCTTCCGCGTAGTCGAGGTCGAGGACCGGCTCGCCCTGGTAGACGCCCACCGAGACGGCGGCGACGAAGTCCCGGATCGGCGCGCCCGTCACGAGCCCGGCGGCGCGCAGCTTCTCGACCGCGTCATGCACCGCGACGAACGCACCGGTGATGCTCGCCGTGCGCGTGCCGCCGTCGGCCTGGATCACGTCGCAGTCGACCTGGATCGTGCGCTGGCCGAGCGGCACGAGGTCGGTCACCGCGCGGAGGCTGCGCCCGATGAGCCGCTGGATCTCGAGCGTGCGGCCGGACTGCTTCCCGCGCGCCGCCTCGCGGTCGGTGCGCGTGTTCGTGGCACGCGGGAGCATCCCGTACTCCGCCGTGACCCAGCCCTGATTGCGGTCGCGCAGGAACGGCGGGACTCGTTCCTCGACGCTGGCGTTGCAGAGCACCTTGGTGTCGCCGAACTCGACGAGCACGGACCCCTCGGCGTGCTTGGTGTAGCCGCGGGTGATGCGGATCGGACGGAGGTCGTCCGGCGCGCGGCCGCTCGGCCTCGCCCACCCTTCCCGCGGCACCCTTCCCCCTTTCCTACTTGGAGTGCTTCTGGATCGCGTTGCGGATCTCGTCGATCGCGCGCTCGATCTCGTCGTCGGTGAGATAGCCGCCGGTGGCCGGCGGCGTGGACTTCCCGAACTGCTCGACCGTCGTCTTGATGTCGGTCGGGTCCATGCTGAGCGTCGAAATGCCTTCCGCACCGGCGGCCCCGGTCTCCTCGAACCAGGTCATCGCCACCACCGAAGCGTTGTCGCCTTCCCTGCCGGCGCGCACTTCGGCCATGTCGAGCAGCTTCGGCACCGCGTGCATGACGTCGGCGCGCAGCAGCTCTTCGCAGATGTGCCGGCTCGTGAGCGGCCCCCAGAGGCCGTCCGTGCACATCAGGATCACGTCGCCGTGCCGCAACGCGATCCGGCGGGAGAGATCCACCTTGGGCGGGCCCATCTGGCCGAGGCAGTTGAAGATCTTGTTCCGGTCGGGGTGGGCGGCGACCGCCTCCTCGCGCACCCGTCCCGCGTCGACCAGGATCTGCACCCGCGAGTGGTCCTTGGTCTGCCCCTCGATACGGCCGTTGCGAATCAGGTAGAGGCGCGAGTCGCCGACGTGGGCCCAGTGCGCGAGGCCGTCCTGGACGATGCATGCGACGCAGGTCGTGCGCGGCGTCTCGAGCAGGCTTCGGACATTCGCGTAGTCGACGATCGCGTGGTGCGCGTTGGTGATCGACTCGAGGAGGAACTTGAGCGGATCGGCGAGCCGCGGCTGGGCATTGCGCTGGAACGCCTCGGCGATGAACTGGCTCGCGATCTGCGCCGCTACCTCGCCGTGCAAGTGGCCACCCATTCCGTCAGCGATCACCATGCACAGCGCGTCGCGGCTGTAGCAGTAGGCCACGCGGTCCTGATTGGACTTGCGCGGTCCCTGTCGGCTCTCCTGGTAGACCGAGAACTTCATCGCACACTCCGCCCCCGAGCGGACCTACCGCATCCTCTCTGCTTCACCGCCGCGCGAGCCGGCCGAGCGCCCCGCGCAGGTTGGTCACGAACGACCGCCTGCTCGGGCCCTCCGGGTCCTTCTCGCGCAGCAGCACCTTCTGCAGCGCCATCACGCTCTGCGGGCGCTTCGAATGGTCGAGCTGCAGGCACCAGTCGATGGTCTCGAGCAGCTGATCGGAATACTTGTCGGCGAAGATCTTGGTGGCCGAGACGTAGCGATCCTTGTCGACGCGCAGGTCGGCGGCCTGCGGCGCCGCGCCGGCGAGGCACGCGAAGATGCTCGCGCCGACCGAATAGATGTCGCTCCACGGACCGAGGATCTCGCGCTTCTGGTAGTGCTCCGGGGAGGCGAAGCCCGGGGTATACATCGGGTTCAGCTTGAAGCCCTCGGCGGTCAGCGTCTGCCGCGCGGCGCCGAAGTCGATCAGCACCGGCGTGATGTCGTTGCGGATGTAGATGTTTGCCGGCTTGATATCCAGGTGCAACAGCTTGTTTGCGTGCACCTCGCGCAGGCCGTTTAGGAGCAGCGTGAACACGCGCCGGATGAAGTTCTCCTTCATCGCACCGCGCCGCGCCTGGATGTGCTCCTGCAGCGTTCGGCCGCGCTCGTACCGCATCACGAGGTACACCGTCTCGTTCGCGCGGAAGAAGTTCAGCACTCGCACCACGTTCGGATGGGAGAGCTTCGCGAGCGCGCGACCTTCCTCGAAGAAGCACTTCATCCCGTAGCGGAAGGTGGCAATGTTGTCGTCGGCGATCGACGGCAGCACGTCGCCCTCGTGCCGCAGCGCGAGCGAGGACGGCAGGTACTCCTTGATCGCGACCGGCTGGTCGGTCTCGTCGTGCGCGAGGTACACGATCGAGAAGCCGCCCGCCGAGAGGACCTTCGTGACGCGGTAGTTCTGGAGCTGATAGCCCTCGGGCAGCGGGATGTTCGCTTGCGACGGCATAGCTTCGGGACGGGGGAGAGGCTTTGTTAAGATAGCGGAAGAGCGTCGTCGATTCTCTGTGTTTGCCCCGCCAATGTAAAGCGGCCGCGCCCGCTCGCGAGCGGCCGATCCGGCAGTTTTCCCGGGCGCGAGCTGCGAGATGAGCGACCGGGCGCCCCTTGGAGTACAAGAAGCCATGGTAAGCAGCATGACCGGCTACGCCACCGTCGCGCGCGAGCTCGCGCAAGGCACCCTCACGCTCGAGCTGAAGAGCGTGAACGGCCGCTTCCTGGACGTGCAGTTCCGGATGAGCGAGGACCTGCGCGCCGCCGAGCCGGGCCTCCGCGACCTGGTCACGGCCGCGGTGAGTCGGGGCAAAGTCGACTGCCGTGTCAACTTCACTGCCGCCGCGCTCGTGCGCGGCGAGATTGCCCTCAACCGGGACACGCTCGCGCGGCTCGCCCGCCTCTCGCAGGCCGTGCGCGACGCGATCCCCGACGCGCAGCCGCTGCGCGTGAACGACGTGCTGCACTGGCCAGGCGTGATGGGCGACGAGCTCGCGGGCGCCGAGGCGCTGCGCGAGGCGGCGCTGGAGGCGATGCGCGCCGCTCTTGCGGAGCTCGCGGCGGCGCGTGCCCGCGAAGGCGAGCGCCTGGCGGCGATGATCCGCGAGCGGGTCGCGCGCATCCGCACGCGGCTCGCCGAACTCGAGCCGCTCGTGCCGCAGGCGATCGCGGCCTACGAGGAGAAAGCTCGCGACCAAGCTGCGCGAAGTGCTCGGCGCGGGCGACGAGGACCGCATCCGCCAGGAGATCGCGGTGTACGGCGTGCGGATCGACGTGGCCGAAGAGCTCTCGCGCCTCGCGACGCATCTCCATGAGGTCGAGCGCGTGCTCGCCGCCGGCGGCGCGGTCGGCAAGCGCCTCGACTTCCTGATGCAGGAGCTCAACCGCGAGGCCAACACCCTCGGGTCGAAGTCCGTGTCCAAGGAGCTCTCCGCCGCCGCGCTCGAATTCAAGCTCGCGATCGAGCAGATGCGCGAGCAGGTCCAGAACCTGGAGTGACCGAATGCAGGGGCTCCTCTTCATCGTTGCCGCGCCCTCGGGCGCGGGCAAGAGCTCGCTGGTCAACGCGGTCCTGGCCGAGGACCCTGGGCTGCGCCTCTCGATCTCCTATACGACGCGCGCGCCGCGGCCGGGCGAAGCGGATGGCCGCGAGTACCACTTCGTCGAGCGCGACGCGTTCCTCCGCATGGCGGCCGCGGGCGACTTCCTGGAGAGCGCGGAGGTGCATGGCAATTTCTACGCGACCTCGCAGCGACAGATCGAGCAGATCCGCGCGGGCGGCCACGACGCATTGCTCGAGATCGACTGGCAGGGCGCACAGCAGGTGCGACGCCTTTTTCCCGACGCGGTCGGCATCTTCATTCTGCCGCCGTCGCTCGAGGCGCTCCGGCACCGCCTGGTCGCGCGCGGCCAGGATTCCGCCGCGGTCATACAGCGTCGCCTCGCCGCCGCCGAGGACGAAATGAGTCATGCCGGTGGAGTTCGATTACGCTATAATTAACAACGAGTTCGATGAGGCGCGTCGGGATCTGGCGGCGGTGATCCGGGCCGCGCGTCTGAGCTTGGCGCGACAGAGCGCGCGCTACCCCGACTTATTCCGACCGCATAACCCTGCATAATGAGGGTGCGAGCATAGGGGCCAAGCCTTGGCCTCGCTGCAGATCCTCAAACGAGAGAAACCCGATCGATGGCCCGAATCACCGTAGACGATTGCCTCAAGCGCATCCCCAACCGCTTCCAGCTCACGCTGGTCGCGACCTACCGCGCGCGCCAGCTCGCGCAGGGCGGCACGCCGCTGCTCGAGAACGTGCGCGACAAGCCGACCGTGCTCGCGTTGCGCGAGCTCGCTGCCGGCAAGGTCGGGTTGGAGATGCTGAACCGCGTCCACCAAAACTGACCCGGACACTTGCCGCACCGCGCCCGTGACCTGACCGCATCCAGCAGGCTCCCGGCGCGGACGGGCGAACGGGAGGCGGCGTGACGACCGCAGTCGCCTCCCTGGAGGGCCTCAAGCAGAGCGTCGCCGCTTACCTCAAGCCGGCCGACCTCTCCCGCCTCGAGGAGGCGTACCACTTCAGCGACGCCGCCCACCAGGGGCAGTTCCGCAAGTCGGGCGAGCCGTACATCTCGCACCCGGTCGCGGTCGCCGAGATCCTGTCCCAGTGGCAGCTCGACACCCAGACGCTCGTCGCCGCGCTGCTGCACGACGTCCTCGAGGACACCACCGTCTCGAAAGAGGACATCAGCGAGCGCTTCGGCAAGCCCGTATCCGAGCTCGTCGACGGCGTCTCCAAGCTCGATCGCATCGAGTTCCAGAACGCCCAGGACGCGCAGGCCGAGAACTTCCGCAAGATGCTCCTCGCGATGGCGCGCGACGTGCGCGTCATCCTGATCAAGCTCGCCGACCGCCTGCACAACATGCGCACGCTCGACGCCGTCGGCGTGCAGAAGCGCCATCGAGTCGCGCGCGAGACGATTGAGATCTACGCGCCGATCGCGAACCGTCTCGGCCTCGACGGGCTGTACCGCGAGCTGCAGGAGCTCGCGTTCACGCACCTCCACCCGCTGCGGTTCCGGGTGCTCGCAAAAGCAGTAAAGAGCGCGCGCGGGAACCGCCGCGAGGTGGTGAACAAGATCCTCGACGCGCTCAAGACGCGACTGAAGGAAGCGGGCCTGGAGGCCTCGGTGACCGGGCGCGAAAAGCACATCTTCTCGATCTACAAGAAGATGCACGAAAAGCACCTGTCGTTCTCGGAGGTGCTCGACATCTACGGTTTCCGGGTGATCGTCAAGGACGTGCCGTCCTGCTATCTCGGGCTCGGTGTGCTGCACGGCCTATTCAAACCGGTGCCCGGCAAATTCAAGGACTACATCGCGATTCCGAAGGTGAACGGCTACCAGTCGCTGCATACCTCGCTGATCGGGCCGCACGGGATCCCGGTCGAGGTGCAGATCCGCACGCGCGAGATGAACCGCGTCGCCGAGACCGGGGTCGCCTCGCACTGGCTCTACAAGGAGGACGACGCGAGCACGCTATCGGAGGTGCAGAGCCGCACGCACAAGTGGTTGCAGTCGCTCATCGAGATCCAGAACGCGAGCGGCGACTCGACCGAGTTCCTCGAGCACGTCAAGGTCGACCTCTTCCCGGAGGAGGTCTATGTCTTCACCCCCAAGGGCAAGATCATGTCGCTGCCGCGGGGCGCGACGCCGGTCGACTTCGCCTACGCGGTGCACACCGACATCGGCAACCGCTGCGTCGCCGCCAAGGTGAACTACGAGCTCGTGCCGCTGCGCACCGAGTTGCGCAACGGCGACCGCATCGAGATCATCACCGCATCGCACGCGCACCCCAATCCCGCGTGGCTGTCGTACGTGAAGACCGGCAAAGCGCGCTCGCAGATCCGGCACTTTCTCAAGACGATGCAGTTCGAGGAGTCGACCGCGCTCGGCGAGCGGCTGCTCGGCCAGGCGCTGCGACACCTGGACGCGGACACCCTCAAGATCACGCCGGAGCGCTGGGAGAAGCTGGTGCGCGATTCCGGCGCGAAGTCGCGCGAGGAGATCCTCGCCGACGTCGGGCTCGGCAAACGGCTCGCCGCGATCGTGGCGCGCCAGCTCCTGGCGATGGCCGATCACGCGCCGGCCGAGGCGAGACCCGCCGGCTCGATCGTGATCCGCGGCTCCGAGGGGATGGCGGTGCAGTTCGCGAACTGCTGCCGGCCGATTCCCGGGGATCCGATCATCGGCTTCATCAAGAAGGGCCAGGGGCTCGTGGTCCACACCCACGACTGTCCGACCGCGCTCAAGTCCCGTAGCGACCCCGACAAGTGGATCGAGGTCGACTGGGCCTCGGACACCGACCGCACCTTCGGCGTCGCGATCCGCGTGCTCGCCGCCAACCAGCGCGGCGTCCTCGCGAAGGTCGCGGCGACGATCGCCGAGGCCGGCTCCAACATCGACAACGTCAGCATGGACGAGGAACGCGGCATTTACACCGCGCTGCACTTCACCATCGAGGTGCAGAACCGCCTGCACCTCGCCCGGCTGATGAAGACCCTGCGCCGCATTCCGGAGGTGGTCCGGATCACCCGGCTGAGAGATCAGACGGCGCGCTAACTTCCCCAGGAGGAGAGATGAAGGCAAGAACGAACGGCATCGAGCTCGAGTACACCGTCGAGGGCAACGGACCGTGGCTCGCCATGAGCCACTCGCTCGCATGCAACTCGCACATGTGGGACGAGCAGATGCCGCTGCTCGCGAAGCGCTTCAAGGTGCTGCGCTTCGACACGCGCGGTCACGGCGGCAGCGACGCGCCGGCGGGCGCGTACTCGCTCGAGCAGCTGGCCGACGACGCGAAGGGGCTGCTCGACGCGCTCGGCATCCGTGAAGCGCACTGGGCCGGCCTGTCGATGGGCGGCATGATCGGACAGACCTTCGCGCTGAAGTACCCCGGGGTGCTCAAGAGTCTCGTCCTCGCCGATACGTCGAGCCGCATCCCCGAGGAGGCCGCGCCGATGTGGGCCGAGCGGATCAAGATCGCCGAGGCGAAGGGGATGGAACCGCTCGTGCAGCCCACGCTGGAGCGCTGGTTCACCGCGTCCTATCGCGGCGCGCAGCCGGACCAGATGAAGCGCGTCGGCGACATGATCCGCGCGACACCCGTCTCCGGCTACGTCGGTTGCTGCCAGGCGATCCCGAAGCTCAATCTCACCGCACGGCTGAGAGACGTCAAAGTGCCGGCGCTCGTGATCGTCGGCGACCAGGACGCCGGGACGCCGCCCGCGATGGCGCAGGCGATCCACGAGAACCTGCCCGGCTCCGAGCTGGTGGTCATCCCGTCAGCCTCGCATCTCTCGAACGTCGAGCAGCCGGCGGCGTTCGACGCCGCTCTCACGAAGTTCTACGATCGGATCAAGGCCTGAGGGCTGCGGCAACGCATCGTTGACTGACCCGGCCGATCGGCCGATCATTTCAGGCCTCATCTATTGAGGCCTCAATTTTTTCTCGATGTCGCAACTGGCCGGGCAGCACGCAATCGTGACCGGAGGCGGCCGCGGCATCGGCGCGGCGATCGCGCAGGCGCTCGCGCGCGAGGGCGCCACGGTCTCGGTGCTCGGCCGCGACGCGGCGCGGCTCGCGGCGCAGGTCGAGGCGCTCGGCGGCGCGTCCAAGGCCCAGGCGGTCGGCGTGGACGTGACGGACGAGACGTCGGTAGGCAATGCGTTCGCCGCGGTCCGTGAACGATTCGGGCGCATCGACATCTTGGTGAACAACGCCGGCCAGGCGGAAAGCGCACCGCTCGCGAAGACCGCGCTCGCACTCTGGCAGCGTATGCTGGCCGTCAATCTCACCGGCACGTTTCTCTGCACGCGCGCGGCGATCGCCGAGATGACCAAGCGCGGCAGCGGCCGGATCGTGAACGTCGCGAGCACCGCCGGCCTGGCCGGCTATGCGTACGTCTCCGCGTATTGCGCCGCCAAGCACGGCGTCGTCGGCCTCACCCGCGCGGCAGCGCTCGAGACGGCGAAGTCCGGGGTGACCGTGAACGCCGTCTGCCCCGGCTACACCGAGACCGACATCGTGCAGGACGCCGTTGCGAACATCGTGACCAAGACGGGCAAGAGCGAGCTCGAGGCGCGCGCGGCGCTCGTCGCGCGCAACCCGCAGGGCCGGATGATCCAACCGGACGAGGTGGCGGCCACGGTGCTGTGGCTGTGTCTGCCCGGCTCTGGATCGATCACCGGCCAGGCGATTCCCGTCGCAGGTGGAGAGGTGATGCCATGAACGATGCCGTCACCGAGCCGGTCGATCGCGAATCGCGTGCCTCGCGGGCCGACCACGAGGCGCTGCGCCTGTGGCTGCGGCTGCTCACCTGCACGAGCCTGATGGAAGCGTCGGTGCGCGCCGAGCTGCGGCGCGACTTCGACTGCACGCTGCCGCGCTTCGACCTGATGGCGCAGCTCGAGCGCAACCCGGACGGCCTGCGCATGGGCGAGCTCTCCAGGCGCCTCATGGTGACCGGCGGCAACGTCACCGGCATCACCGACCAATTGGTGCGTGAGGGCCTGGTGACGCGCGAGGCGCCGCCCGACGACCGCCGCGCGTTCGTCGTCCGCCTCACCTCGTCGGGCCGGAGAAGCTTCCTGCGCATGGCGGAGTCGCACGAGTCGTGGGTGGTGAGGCTCGTGTCCGGCCTATCGGCGCCGGAGCGCAAGCAGCTGTTCGAGCTGCTCGCCAAGCTGAAGCGCAGCGTCACCCTCGCCCAGACGAAGCGCGACGGCGACTGAGGAGCCGGGATCGTGAGCGACAAGACCTACCTCGACTGGCCTTTCTTCGACGGCGCGCACCGGGCGCTCGCCACCGAGCTCGACGCCTGGGCGACGGAGCGCCTGTCCGGCGGACACGACCACGTCGACACCGATGCCGCCTGCCACAACCTGGTCGCGATGCTCGGCGAGTCGGGCTGGCTCGAGTACTGCGTGCCGAAGGCCTCGGGCGGCCGGCTCGACCGCATCGATTCGCGCAGCCTGTGCATCGCGCGCGAGACGCTCGCGCGCCACGACGGGCTCGCCGACTTCGCGTTCGCGATGCAGGGCCTCGGCTCCGGCGCGATCTCGATCGCCGGTTCCGACGAGCTGCGCGCCCGCTACCTTCCGTGCGTCGCCCATGGCGAGTCGATCGCCGCGTTCGCGCTTTCGGAGCGCGAGGCCGGCTCCGACGTCGCCGCGATGCTGACGCGCGCCCGCGCCGACGGCGACTCGGTCGTCCTGAACGGTTCGAAGACCTGGATCTCGAATGGAGGCATCGCCGACTTCTACTGCGTGTTCGCGCGCGAGATGGACGCCCCCGGTGCGCGGGGGATCAGCGCATTCGTGGTCGACGCCGACACGCCCGGCCTGAGCGTCGCCGGAAGGATCGACGTCATCGCGCCGCACCCGCTCGCGTCGCTGGCGTTCGAGGACTGCCGCGTCCCCGCCGCGAACCGGCTCGGTGCGCCGGGCGAAGGCTTCAAGGTGGCGATGCAGACGCTCGACATCTTCCGCGCCTCGGTCGCGGCGGCGGCGCTCGGGTTCGCGCGGCGTGCCCTGGACGAGGCGATCGGGCGCGCCACCTCGCGCCAGATGTTCGGCCAGAGGCTCGCCGATTTCCAGCTCACCCAGGCCGCGATCGCCGACATGGCGACCGGGATCGACACCGCCGCCCTCCTCACCTACCGCGCAGCGTGGCTGCGCGACGTCAAGCAGGCGCGCACCACGCGCGAGGCCGCGATGGCGAAGATGGTCTCCACCGAGACTGCGCAGACAATCATCGACCGCGCGGTGCAGATCTTCGGCGGCCTCGGCGTGGTGTCCGGGCAGGCGGTCGAGAGGCTCTACCGCGAGATCCGCAGCCTGCGCATTTACGAGGGCGCGACCGAGGTGCAGAAGCTGATCATCGCCAGGGAAACGCTGAAGGGCTGAGCCATGGCCTACACGGCACACATCGATACGTTCGCGCGCGACAACCTGCCGCCGCCCGGGCAGATGCCCGAGTTCCTGTTCGAGCGCCCGGAGTTCCGCTACCCGGCCCGCCTGAACTGCGCCGCGCAGCTTCTCGACCGGATGGTGGCGACGGGGCACGGGGAGCGGCCGGTCATCCACACGATGATCGACGGGAAGAAGCACTCGTGCACCTATCGACAGCTCCTCGTGCGCGCCAACCAGATCGCGCACGCGCTGGTGCACGACTTGAAGCTCGTCCCCGGCAACCGCGTCCTGCTGCGCGGCCCGAACAACCCGATGATGGCCGCGTGCTGGTTCGGCGTGATCAAGGCCGGCTGCATCGCGGTGGGCACGATGCCGCTGCTGCGCGCGAAGGAACTGAAGCAGATCATCGACAAGGCGCGGGTCGGCGCCGCGCTCTGCGACGTCCGGCTCCGCGAGGAGATGGAGCTCGCGCAGGCCCAGTGTCCGAGCCTCGAGCAGGCGCTCTGGTTCAATCACGCCGGCCCCGGCTCGCTCGAGGCGCTGCTCGAGGGCAAACCCGCCGAGTTCGCCAATGTCGGCACGGCGGGCGACGACGTTGCGCTGATCGCCTTCACGTCCGGCACGACCGGCCAGCCGAAGGGCTGCATCCACTTCCACCGCGACGTGATCGCGATGTGCGACGCGTTCCCCCGCTCCTGCCTCAAGCCTGTGAAGGAGGACGTGTTTTGCGGCACGCCGCCGCTCGCGTTCACGTTCGGCCTCGGCGGCATGTTGTGCTTCCCGATGAGCGTGGGGGCGTCGACGGTCCTCATCGAACGGCTCACGCCCGAGTCGCTCCTGCAGACGATCCAGGACTTCAAGGCCACCGTCTGCTTCACGGCGCCGACGTTCTACCGGATGATGGCGCCGGCGGTGAAAGGATACGACCTGCGCAGCCTGAAGAAGTGCGTCTCGGCGGGCGAGGCGCTGCCCGACGCGACGCGGCAGCTCTTCAAACAGGCAACCGGCATCGAGGTTCTGGACGGCCTCGGCTCGACCGAGATGATCCACATTTTCATCGCGCACGCACCGGACCGCGTGCGGCGCGGCGCGACCGGCTACGCGATCCCGGGATACAAGGCGACGGTGCTGGACGACGAAGGCAACCCGTGCGCACCCGGGGTCGTCGGGAAGCTCGCGGTCAAGGGGCCGACCGGCTGCAAGTACCTCGCCGACGAGCGCCAGACGGTCTACGTGCAGCACGGCTGGAACGTCACCGGCGACGCGTATGCGATGGACGAGGACGGCTACTTCTATTACCAGGCGCGCGCCGACGACATGATCATCTCGGCGGGCTACAACATCGCCGGCCCGGAAGTCGAGTCGACGCTGCTCGCGCACGAGGCGGTCGCCGAGTGCGGCGTGGTCGGCGCGCCCGACGAGGAGCGCGGCATGATCGTGAAGGCCTACGTCGTGCTCAAACCTGGTTTCAAGGGCGATGCGGCGCTGTCGAAGGCGCTGCAGGATCACGTGAAGGCGGCCATCGCGCCCTACAAGTACCCGCGTGCCATCGAGTTCCGCGACGCGCTGCCGCGCACCGAGACCGGCAAGCTGCAGCGCTTCCGGCTGCGGCAGGAGGCCGCGTCGGACGCTGGATTTCGGCCGTAGCCGTGCGAATCGCGGTCCTGGGCGGTGGCAACGGCTCGTACGCCGCCGCCGCCGATCTCGCCGAGCAGGGTCACGAGGTGCGGTTCTGGCGGCGCGACGCGGCGGCGTTCGCGCCCGTCCTCGATACTCAGTCGATCGCGCTAAAGGACATCAAAGGCCGGCGCGACGTGAGGCTTGCGCGCGCGACCGCTGACGTAGGGGAAGCGGTGCGCGGGGCAGAACTGCTCGTTGTGCCGACGCCCGCTTTCGCTCAAGTCGACATCGCCCGTGCGATCGCGCTGCACGTCTCCGACGGCCAGGTTGTGTTCCTGCCGCCGGGCACCTTCGGCAGCTACGTGATGGCCAAAGCCCTGCGCGACGCGGGCAGCCGCGCGGCGGTCATCTTCGCCGAGACCGGCACCCTGCCCTATCTCACGCGCAAGCACGGCCCGGCGGAGATCGCGATCACGATCCGCGCCAAGCGGCTGCCGACCGGCGCGTTCCCGGCGAGCCGCGGCGCCCACGCGCTCGACGTGCTCCGGCGCGCGTACCCGTCGGTCGAGCCGATCGAGGACGCGCTTTCCGGCGCGCTGATGAACGCGGGGCCGATCATCCACCCGCCGCTGATCCTGATGAACGCGGGGCCGCTCGAGCATTTCCAGAAATGGGACATCCACAACGAAGGTACGCAGCCCGCGATCCGCCGCGTCACCGACGCGCTCGACGATGAGCGCATCGCGGTGCGCGAGGCGCTCGGCTACCCGCCGTACCACTTCCCGCTGCGCGACCACTACACGACCGACAAGTGGATGTACGGCGACGCTCACGATCGATTGACCGAATCGGGCGACTGGCGCGAGAAGATCGCGCTGACCACGCATCGCTACATGCGCGAGGACGTGGCGTACGGGCTCGCGTTTCTCGTTTCGGTCGCCGAGTGGGCCGGCGTGCCGTGTCCCGTCGCGCGCGGACTGCTCGCGCTCGCCTCCGCGGTGTGCGCGATCGACTTCCGGCTCGGTGCCCGGACGCTCGAATCGCTCGGCCTCGCGCACCTCGACCGGGCCGCGATGCGCCGGCTGTTGAGCGAAGGCCTGTGACCTCTCGCCTACCCGTGATCGCGTCGCTCGGCGCCGGACGCATGGGTCGCGGCATCGCGCACGCGTTCGCCTACGCCGGCCACGAGGTCCTGCTCGTCGACCTCAAGGACCGCACACCCGAGGCCGCGCGCAATCTGGCGGACGCGGCGCGGGCCGAGGTGGACACGAGCCTCGCGATGCTCGCCTCGCTCGGCGCGTTCGACGACGGTGCGCGGCCGGGCATCCTCGCGCGCATCCGCTTCGTCCCGAGACGTAATGCACCCGCTGCGCTGGCGCGCGCAGACGTCGTGTTCGAAGGCGTCCCTGAAGTGCTCGACGCGAAGCAGGCGGCATTCGAGTGGGCCTGCACGCATCTTCGCACCGACGCAATCGTCGCCTCGACCACGTCGACGATGCTCTCCACCCAGCTCGCCGGCTTCGTCACGCACCCCGAGCGCTTTCTGAATGCGCATTGGCTCAACCCGGCGTATCTGGTGCCGCTCGTCGAGCTGAGCCCGCATCCCGGCACCGCGCCTGCGATCGTCGCGCGCATGAGGGCGCTGCTGGAGGCGATCGGCAAGGTACCCGTGATCTGCGCGCCGGCGCCGGGCTTCATCGTGCCGCGCATGCAGGCGCTGATGATGAACGAGGCCGCGCGCATGATCGAGCAGGGCGTTGCGAGCGCGGAGGACATCGATCGCGCGGTGCGCTGGGGCCTCGGCTTTCGCTACGCGAACATGGGCGTGGTCGAGTTCATCGACGTGGGCGGCCTCGACATCCTCTACTACGCGAGCCGCTACCTCGCGGAGTCGACCGGCGACGCGCGCTACGCCTCCCCCGAGATCGTGAATCGCTACATGCACGAGGGACGCGACGGCCTCCGCGCCGGCCAGGGGTTCTACGACTGGAAGGCGATCGACGTTCCGGCGTACCGGCGGGAGGCGCTCGGCCGCCAGCTCACGACGCTGCGGCAGCTCGGCATGCTGAAGCCGCCGGGACTGGCGCAGGACGACTGAGCGATGCGCGCGTGGCGCATCCGCCGTTACGGCGGCCCCGAGGTCCTGGCGCTCGAGGAGACGCCGGTCCCCGACCCGGGCCCGGGTGATGTGCTGGTCCGCGTGTCAGCCGCCAGCGCGAACCCGAGCGACTGGCGCTTGCGCGAAGGTCAGCTCCACCGAGCGTTCGCCGTAACCTTCCCGCGCACGGTCGGTCGAGACTGCGCAGGTACCGTCGTCGCGGTTGGCGAGGGCGTTGCGGACCCTGCGGTGGGCGACGAGATTCTCGGGGTCGGCGCGCCCGACCGCGACGGCACCCACGCCGAATACGCGTGCCTCGATGCGAACGCCGTCATCCGGCGCCCGGTCGCGCTGCCGATGACAGCGGCGACGACGCTCGGTGTGGCGGGGCTTTCGGCCTACATCCCGCTGGTGGAGCTCGCGCGGCTGGCGGCCGGCGAGCGTGTGCTCATTCACGCGGGCGCGGGCGGCGTAGGGCATCTCGCGGTCCAGATCGCGCGCCATCTGGGCGCCGAAGTCATTGCGACGTGCAGCGCCGGCAACGCCGACTTCTGCCTGAGCCTCGGCGCCCATCGAGTCATCGACTACGCCCGCGAGGACTTCGCGGTGGCCGCCGGCGACTGCGACGTCGTGTTCGACATGCTCGGCGGCGACGTGCACGCCCGGTCCGCAGCGGCGCTTAAGCCCGGCGGGAGGCTCGTCTATATCCTCGCCGATCGGGTTCAGCGCACCGCGCGCACGGACATCCAGGTGCTCAACGGGCCGATCGCGGCGACCCGCGAGCGTCTGGGTCGCATCGTCGAATGGGCAAGCGCCGGCGTGCTGAAGCCGCGCGTCGAGCAGTTATATGCGTTCGAAAATGCGCCGGCGATGTACGCCGCGAGCCAGCGCGGTCACGGACGCGGCAAGAAGGTGCTGACGCTGTCGGTCGAATAGTCGCGCACGGAGACCCTCCGCTGCGCGGGCAAGCCCGTCTAGATCTTCCCCGGCTTCGCGCTTCGCCGCATTCCGCGGCCGTTCTTGGCGGCGACACCCGCCAGGTCTTCGCGCAGCCGGGTGCGCGCCAGCACCCCCGCCTCCTCGAGTATCGGGTAGGCGATCGCGCAAAAGTGCGAGTTGACGCGCTTGAAGTCGTTGATGATGTCCAGATGCAGGGAGCTGGTCTCGATCGACTCCGGCGTCTGCCAGGCGAGCCGATCGAGATGCGTGCCGGCGTAGGCGCGCTCGAGGTCGCGGAACTCCGCCTTCTGCGCGATCAGCATCTGCGCGCTCTTGAGATCGCCGTTCATGAACACGTTCAGCGCAAGACGCAGCGTCGCCATGAGCCGTGCGTGCAGCTCCTGGATCTCCTTCATGCCCGCCTCGGAGAACGAGCGTCCCTTCGAGATCTTCTTCTCCTCCAGGTCGTCGACGATGTGCTCGACGATATCGCCGACGTGCTCGAGGTTGATGGTGAAGGACATGATCTCGGCCCAGCGGCGGCTCTCGCGCTCGTCCAGCGCCTCGCGACTGATCTGCGTCAGGTACAGCTTGATCGAGGTGTACAGCTCGTCCACCACGTCGTCCATGCGCTTCATCTCGCGCGCGAGCTTGCCGTCGTTCGTGCGCACCGCCTCGAGCACCCCGCCGAGCATCCGCTCCACGACGTCGCCGATCCGCAGCGCCTCGCGTCGCCGCGTTGGCGAGCGCGAGCGCCGGCGTCTCGAGCGCCGCCGGATCGAGGTTGCGGGCGCCCGCGGCGGCCGCCTTCTGCGGATCGTCGGGCAGCAGGCGCTCGGCGAGCCGCGCCACCGGCTCGGTGAAGAAGATCAGGGTGGCCGCGAGCAGCAGGTTGAACGCGGTGTGGAAGTTCACCACCAGCCGCTGCGGATCCGGGTCGAGCCAGGCGAGGCCCCCTTCGATCGGCCCGAGGAGCGGGATCGTGAGCAGGCACCCGATCACCTTGAAGAAAAGGTTGCCGAGCGCGACGCGTCGGCCGGCCGGACCGGCGCCGGAGGTGGCGAGCACCGCCAGCAGGCCGCCGCCGAGATTCGCCCCGATCACCAGGAACAGCGCTACCTTGATGCCGATCAGGCCGCTCGCGACGAACGCCGCGGTGAGCAGCACGACCGCGAGGCTCGACCAGGCGAGCATCGTGAAGAGCGCGCCGATCAGCAAGTCGAGAAGCGGATCCCCGGAGAGCGAGCCGAAGATCACCTGGACGCCGGCGGCCTGGGTCAGGGGGCGAGCCGCCTGCAGGATCATCTGCAGGGCGAGGATGATCAGCCCGACGCCGATCGCGATGCGGCCGATCTGACCGGCGCGCGTCGCCTTGCGCGACAGATGCAGGATCACGCCGACGCCGATCGCCACCGGCGCGAGCCACGACAGGTCGAAGGAGAAGACCTGCACCACCAGGCTCGTTCCCACGTCGGCGCCGAGCATGATCGCGAGCGCGGGGGCGAGCGCCATCAGGTTGGCTCCGACGAAGGAGCCGACGATGAGCGCGGTCGCGCTCGAGGACTGCACCAGCGCGGTGACGCCGACACCGGCCAGAAACGCGTGCAGCCGGTTGCTGACGCTGTGGGCAAGCACGCCGCGCAGGTTGCCTCCGAACACGCGCAGCACCCCCGAGCGCACGATGTGCGTGCCCCAGACGAGCAGCGCGATGCCGGCCAGGATGCTGAGCAGCGTCTGCACGCTTACGTTCCCGTCGCCAAAACGGTAAGCGTGCGCTCACACGCGGTCATAGTGAAGGGGCATTCGTCACGGAGCCGCTGCAGCGCCAGCTATAAACAAAAACGCCCCTCGCGGGGCGTTCTCGTTTCGGTCGGTGTCGGCTCAGGTGCCGCGCCCCCACAATCCGCAGTAACGGCGGGCGATGAACGGCAGGCCGTTCGCGTAGCCGGGCCAGTTCTCGTAGCCCGAGAGCTTGAATTCCTTCTCCCCGGCGTCCCAGCACTTGCCTTCCTGCGCGAGCTTCTTCATCTCGGCCGAGGCGGCCTGTAGCAGCGCGAGCTGATCCTGCACGTCCTTCTTCGTGCCGAGCCGATCGCCGGGGGCGGGGTGGCCGGGAATCAGCCGGTCCCAGTCCATTCCCAACACCTTCTGGATGAACGCTTCGGTCTCGAGCGGATAGAAGTCGATCATCCCGCGCCCCGGGACCGTGCCGACCGGGAGGGTATCCACCACGAAAATGATCTTCTCCTTCGGCAGGCGCATCACCAGCGTCGAATCCGAATGGTTCAGGCCGTGGTAGCTCAGCTCGAGCGTGGTGCCGCCGAGCGTGATCGTCCGGCCCCTGTCGCTCACCACCTCGTCGGGCAGGACGGTGTTCGGGTCCTTCAGCATCTCCAGGCGCTCCTTCGCCCGTTGGTGCGCGACGAACGTCGCGCCGGCGTCCTTGAACGCCTTGCCCCCTGCGATGTGGTCGTAGTGATGGTGGCTATAGATCACGTACTTGACCGGCTTGTCGGTCACCTTGCGGATCTCGTTCAGGTAGTCCTGGCCGCCCGTCGGACGCCCGTAGGCGACCGGATCGGTGGCGATGACGCCCTCCGGCGTGACGATGAACATCGCCTGATGGCCCACGTTGCGGAAGATGTAGACGCCTTCGGTACCGTCGACCTTCGTCGTCTGGATCGGTGGCCGGGCCGGCTGCTGGGCCTGGGCGAACCCGAGCAACGAGAGCGCTGCAAGTGCGGTGATGGACTGAGCGATCCAAATCATTAATTCCCCCTCCGTTTGGTGTCGGTAGCGAAGCGCAGAACCCGGCCCGCGGGACCGAGCCCGCGCTGCCGGCGCGGACGTATACGTGTGGGCTTCGCGGGATATTCCCGCTCGCGGTCGGTTCCAGCCTCGTCTATTGATCGAAGCGATCCAGCACCCGCCCCGGCCCCGCCTCGAGCGCGGCGTAGCGCTCGCCGTCGAACACCGATACGCCGTTCACCCACACGCCGTGCACGCCGCGCGGGCGGCGGATCATGCGCGTGCCGCCGCCGGGAAGATCGGCGACGCGCTCGAGCTTCGAGATCCCGACCGTCGCGGGGTCGAACAGCAGCAGGTCGGCCCACGCGCCTGGCGCGATGCGCCCCCGCTCGGGGATGCGGTACTTGCGCGCCGGATCGCTCGTGAGGCGCCGCACGCCCTCCTCGAGCGTGAACGCGCCGCGCTCGCGCACCCAATGGCCGAGGAAGTGCAGGCCGAAGCCGGCATCGCACAGGAACTTGAGGTGCGCCCCCGCGTCCGACAGTGCCACGACGCCCGCCGGGTGCTGCAGGAGCGGCTGCACGCCGTCGTCGTCGCTGTTGAAGAACTTGCCCACGAACGTGGTGTCGAGGCTCTCCGCGAACGCGAGGTCGAGGAACGCGTCGAGCGGATCGATGCCCGCGACGCGCGCGAGCTCGTCGATGGTCTTGCCTTCGAGCGCGCGGCCGCGCTCGGTTGCCGCCTGCCCAACCTCGACCTTGCGCCAGTCGCCGGAGAAGATCACGCCGGCCTTCGGCGCGGCGAGGTTCGCGCGGAACGCGTCGCGGAACGCCGGATCGAGGTAGATCGCGGGCAAGTCCTCCTTCGCCGCCTGCTTCACGCGGGTGAACGCGTCATGGCTGTAGAGCACGTACGGATCGCGCAGGCCGAAGTCGAACGACAGCGGCTGGCAGCTCGAGTGGATGTAGACCTCGTGGCCGCGCCCGATCGCGGCGCGGCACTGCTCGTAGAGCGCCAGCGCGCGGTCCGGATGCGCGTCGTTGTACATCGTGAGCACCGTCACGATGAACGCGGGCCGGCCGGTGGTCGCGGCGATGTTCTCCATGTATTCCGGCGTCGCGCGCGGCCCGGTCGCCGAGACGAAGATCCCGCGCTTCTCCTCGCCGAGCACGCCGACGAGCGCGGCGAGCTCCGCGTCGGCGGCGAGCGTCGACGGCATCGGCCGCGAACCCCAGCCGCTGTGGTTCGGCGAGAAGGACGACCCGAAGCCGATCGCGCCGGCGCGGATCGCACCGCGCACCGTCTCGCGCATCGCCGCGAGCTCGTCCGCAGTCGGCACCTTCCGCTCGCACGCCGCCTCGCCCATCACCGCGGTGCGGATCGTCGAGTGCTGCGCGAGCACGGCGACGTTCGCATACGGCTTGCAGGCGCGGATCGCGTCCATGTACTGCGGGAAGGTCTCGAAGTCCCAGCGCGTGCCGGCGAGCAGCGCGTCGAGATCCATGCCCTCGACCACCGAGAGGTTCTTCAGCAGCAGATCGCGGTGCCGCCGCGGGCTCGGCGCGATGCCGAACCCGCAGTTGCCCATGACGGCGGTCGTCACGCCGAGGGACGGCGAAGGCGACAGTTTCGGGTCCCACGTGATCTGCGCATCGTAGTGCGTGTGCACGTCGACGATGCCTGGCATGAGCGCGAGGCCGCCGGCGTCGACCGTCGCGCGCGACGGCTCGTCGGTTGCGCCGACCGCCGCAACGCGTCCGTCGCGCACACCGACGTCGGCGCGCTGCGCGGGGCTGCCGCTCCCGTCGTAGACCGTCGCGCCGCGGATGATCAGATCAAGCATGGCTATCGCCCTTTGCGCTGCGCGCGGAACGCACCTGCCCTACTTCTTCAGCCCGATCGTGCTCATCAGCCGCGCGAGATCGGCGTCCTCCTTCGCGATCAGCTCGGCGAACTCCGCCGACGGCATGAACGCGGGTCGCACTCCGAGCTTGTCGCTCGACTTCGCGAACTCCGGGTTCTCGGCGGTGAGGCGGATCGCGTTTTCGAGCATCGCGATCGTCGGCTTCGGGGTGCCCTTCGGCACGGCGATGCCGCGCCACGCTTCGAGCGATACGTCGACCCCCTGCTCCTTCGCGGTCGGCACGTCGGGCAGCGCCGGGTCGCGGCTCGGGATCAGCGCCGCGAGCAGGCGCACGTTGCCCGACTTCACCTGCGCGGCGAGCGCACCCGGCAGCTGCACGAGGACGTCGACATGCCCGCCGAGCAGGTTCGGCACCGTCTGCGCCGCGGCATAGGGCACGTCCACCACCTTCACGCCGGCAGCCTGGAACAGCGCCACCGACGAGATGTGCGTGTGGCTGCCGATGCCCGAGTTGCCGACGGTGATGACGCCCGGGCGCGCTTTCGCGTCGGCCATGAGCTCGGGCAGCGTCTTCCACTTGGCCTCGGCGCGCACTGCGACGACCGGCGACTCGACGAGCACGCGCGCCACCGGATCGAACGCCTTGTAGTCGAACGCGAGCTGGCCGGAGTGATAGGTGGTCGAGATCGAGTTCGAGTTCCACACCAGCGAGTAGCCGTCGGGCTTCTGCGCCGCGACGTACCGGTAGCCGATGGCCCCGCCGGCACCGGGGCGGTTGACCACGATGACGGTCGCACCGAGGTGCTTCGCCATCCCCTCGGCGAGCAGGCGCGCCGTCACGTCGGCCGACGATCCGGCGGGGAAGAGCACCGTGATCTCGACGTTGCCCTTCTGCGGGAACGGCGGCTCCTGCGCCGCGGCGGGCAGCGCGAGCACGGCGCAGAGCGCGAACGACAGCTTCCGGATCCAGGGGGTCATGCGTCCCTCGCTTCGAATATCTCCGCAACCTGCACCCGCCGCCCCTCGCGTGCCGACTTGATGCCGGCGCGGATAACCGCGAGCGAGCGCGTGCCGCCCTCGCCGCCCATTTCCGGCCGCGGACCGCCGCGGACCGCCGCGGCGAACTCCTCGAGCTCGTCGACGAACGTGTCGACCTTCGGCACCTGCACGGGTTCGGACTGCTCGGCGCCGCGCCTGAGGAAGCGCAGGCCCTGGTGGAAGTCGTAATACGCGCTCGCATCCTTGCCGTAGACGTTCATTGCGTAATACTCGGACGCCGACGCATAGCTCGCGTTCAGCGTCGAGAGCGCGCCGTTCTGGTGCTCGATGAGCAGACTCGCGACGTCGGGGTTGTCGCCGGGCAGCACGAGTTGCGCGAGGCTGCCGCTCACCGCCTTGATCGGGCCGACGAGATACTCGAGGACATCGATGTAGTGGATGCCGATCTGTAGCATCACCCCGCCGGGCATGCCCTCGGCCGTGTAGCGCCACGAGCCGAGGTCGATCTTGCCGAGCCGGTCGCGGCTGATGTTCGCCTCGGCGTTGACGAGTTTGCCGAACACTCCGTCGTCGATCTGCTTCCGGATCCAGCGGAAGTGGCCCTCGCGCCGGCGCTGGTAGCCGAGCGCGAGCACGACACCGGCCTTGCGGCACGCCGCCGTGATCGCCCGGCCATCGTCGACGGTGTTGGCGATCGGCTTGTCGAGGAAAACGTGCTTGCCCGCCTCGGCCGCGGCGCGCGTCGTCTCGAAGTGCACGTTGTTCGGCGTGGTGTTGATGATCGCCTCGATCGAGCGGTCCGCCAGGATCGATTCGTAGCTCGGTGCCGCGCGGCACGAGTACTTCGCCGCGAACTTCGCGCGCTTCTCTTCCGAGCGGGAGTAGCAGGCGGCGATCTCGAGCTTGCGGGAGCGGACGATCGCGTCGGCGAGTACGTCCGACCACCAGCCCATGCCGAGGCAGGCGACTCTCAGGGGCTCAGCCATAGCACGGTCCGCCTAAAGCTTCCATGCCGCGCCGATCGACTCGACCGCCGCGCGCGCGATGCGCGCATCGGTCTCCCAGTCGCCGCCGCTCACCCCGATCCCGCCCACGCACTCGCCGCCGACGAGAATCGGGAATCCGCCCTCCATCGCCGTCCAGCGCTCGGGCCCCGCCGCGAGCGCGAGGCCGAGGGCGTGCGTGGTGTCGAGGGGCTGCCCCTGTGCGCCCTGCATCGTGGTCGGCCGCTTGTTCGACGCCGCGCAGACCGCCTTGGTCGTCGACGAGTGCACGGTGTGGAAGCGCCCGCCGTCCATGCGCTCGAGCATGACGAGGTTGCCGCCGCCGTCGGCAATCGCGACCGTGATCGAGATGCCGGCCTGCTCGGCCTGCGCGACCGCGGTGGCCGCCATCTTGCGCGCCCCGGCGAGCGTGAGGCGCTTGGTGTCCGCGACGTACATCGAATCCCTCCTAGTGGCGCGGCGCGCTTCTGCGGCGGCGACGCGGGACGCTATGCTAACGCACCGACGAGCGCGCCCGCGACGATCAGCCACAGCGGGTGCAGCCGGGTGGTCGAGGCGAGCACCGTCGACGCAATCGCCATCGCGTACATCCACCTTTGACCCGCGCTGCCGGTCGCGAGAATGAATCCGCTGGCCAGCACCAGCCCGACCGTGACGGGCGCGAAGCCGTTCCGGATGGCGCGCGTCAAGCGGGTGCCGGCGCCCCGGAAGTGCGCGCGCGCCGCGAACCACGCGATCACCGAAGACGGCAGGCAGAACGCGACGAGCGCGGCGACGCCGAGCGCGGCCCCGCCCACGCGCTGGCCGATCAGCGCTATGACGAGCACGTTCGGCCCGGGTGCCGCCTGGCTGAGCGCCACCAGCGTCGCGAACTCGGTGCCGGTCATCCAGCCGCGCTCGGTCACCACGAGCCGAAAGATGTCGGGAAACACCGCGTGCGCGCCGCCCACCGAAACGAGCGAGAGCAGTGCGAGGTGCGCGAGGAGCGTGCCGGCGTCGGCGAAGGACTCCATCACCGCTCCCGCCGCCAGGCGAGCCACACGCCGAGCGGCGCGAGCGCGACCACGACGAGCGGCAGCGGCAGCCGTGCAAACGCGATCGCCGTAAAGCTCGCGACACCGAGTGCAATCACCCACGCCCGCGGCTTGAGCGCGTGGGCGAAGCGGATTCCGACCGACAGGATGAGTCCTGCGGCGGCGGCGCCGACGCCGGCGAACGCGCCCTTCAGCCACGGCACGTCGGCGAACTCCTGGTAGATCGCGCCCAGGACGAGGAACAGCACGAGCGGGACGAGCATCAGCCCGAGCACGCCCGCGGCCGCCCCCGCCGCGCCGCAGGAACGCGTCCCGAGCATGATCGCGACGTTCACGATGTTGGGTCCGGGCAGCAGCTGGGCGAGGCTGAGCATCTCGGTCATCTCGACGTCGGTGATCCAGCGCTTGCGGTCGACCAGCTGGCGGCGCGCGTAGGGCAGCACGCCCCCGAACCCGGAGATGCCGACGCTCAGGAACCCGAGAAAGAGCTCGCGGGGGGTGGGCGGGGGCGACGGCGCCATGCCGCCGATTATCGCGGCACGGGCGGCGCGCGCAAAGCCGCGGCGCGCTTGACGCCCTCCGGTCTTCCCAACATAGTAGCCCGCCGCGCGGCCCCCACCGGCGCGCGAGACCGGAGGAGAACCCGATGTGCGTGCCGAACGTGCCGAGACCATGACGATGACGCTCAGAATCCTGACCGGCGTGGCCACCGCGCTCGTCGCCGCGGCGGCGCCTGGACAGACGGCGATCAGCCTCGGCACCGCGACCCCCGGGGGCGGCTTTCCGATCTACGGCGCGGCGTTCACGGACGTCGTGAACGCGAACGAGCCAACCCTGCGCATCGAGCCGCGCAACACCAAGGGCAGCACCGAGAACGTGCCGCTGCTCGAGGCCGGCAGCCTCGACATCGCGCTCGTGCAGGGCGAGGTCGCGAACCCGGCGCTCGCGAAACCCGATACACCGCTGCGCATCATCACCGCGATGTACTCCTCGCCCGGGATGTTCGTGGTCCGCGGCGACAGCCCGTTTCGCTCGATCGCCGACCTGCGCGGCAAGCCGGTCGCGCTCGGCGCGGAAGGCTCCGGCCTCACGATCCTCGGCCGCAACGTCCTCGCGGCAATCGGCATCGACCCCGATCGCGATGTCCAGGCGATCTACCTCGAGCGCGCGGGCGACGGACCCGCGATGGTGCTCGACGGCCGTGCCGCCGCGCTTTGGGGCGCGGGCGTGGGCTGGCCGGGCTTCACGGCCGTCGCCAAAGCCGGCGGGCGCTTCATCGCGCCGGACGCGGAAGAAGTGAGGCGCATCCTCGCGAAATATCCGTTCCTGAAACCGATAACGATGCCGGCGGGCAGCTATGCGGGCCAGGATTCGGCCATCCCGACCGTCGGCTCGTGGAGCTTCGTGCTCGCGCGGCCGGGATTTTCGGACGACGCGGCGTACCGCATCGCGCGCGCCCTCCACAAGGGGGAAGCAGCGCTGGGCGCAAAGCTCGCGCAGGCGCGCGAGACCACCGCCGCCCACACCGTTGCCGCGGCGCCGCGCGCCGATCTCATCCATCCGGGGGCCGCGAAGTATCTGCGCGAAGCCGGCCTGCTCAAATGACGATGACCACGTGAATGAAGAAGACGCTCTTTGCCCTGGCGACGGCCCTTGCGCTCTGCGCGCCGGCCGCGTTGGCCCAGGATTACCCGACGCGGCCGATCCGCATCGTCATTCCGCTCACGCCCGGCTCCGGCGCCGACATCGCCGGACGCATCGTCGCCAGGCATCTGGGCGAGGCGTTCAAGCAGCCGGTGGTCGTCGAGAACCGGCCGGGCGCCGGCGGCCAGATCGGCACGCAGGCGGTCGTCAGCGCGGAACCCGACGGCTACACGCTGCTGGTGCAGTCGGCGTCGCACGCCGCGAACCCCGCGATCTACAAGAGCCTGCCGTACGACCCGCTCAAGGATCTCGTGGACGTCGCGATCCTCGGCGTGACGCCGTACGTGATGGTGACCGCGAAGGGCGGCGCGTATCCGAACCTGAAGGCGCTGATCGACGCGGCGAAAGCGCAGCCCGGCGCGATCCCGTTCGCGTCGGCGGGCGTCGGCAGCTCGACGCACCTCGCGGCGGAGTACTTCGCGCAGCAAGCGGGCGTGAAGATGTTGCACGTCCCGTACAAGGGCTCGCCGGAAGCGATCCAGGACACGATCGCGGGCCGCACCTCGTTCTACATGGCGCCGATTAACACGGCGATTGGCCAGGTCAAGGAGGGCAGGCTCGGCGCGCTCGGCGTGTCGACGCGCAGGCGCGCCGACGTGCTGCCCGACGTGCCGGCGCTCGCGGAACAGGGCCTCGGCGCGTTCGACATCTCGCTCTGGTTCGGGATGTGGGCGCGCGCCGGCACGCCGCCCGCGGTGGTGCAGAAGCTCAACGCGCAGGTGAACGCGATCGTGCAGGGCGCGGAGGTGCGCGAGCAGTTCGCCAAGCTCGGCATCACGCCGGCGCCGATGAAGCCCGACGAATTCGCGAAGTTCGTGCGCGACCAGATCGTCACCTACCAGGCGATTGTCAAGGACGCGGGCATCCAGCCGCAATAGCGGCTCGGCCAGCTCGCGCGTCGACTCACCAGGAGAACGAAATGATCCAACGTCTTGCCTGCGCCGCCCTCGCAGCGGTCTGCCTTGTGCCGCACGCGGTCGCCCAGGAGTCCTATCCGAACCGTCCGATCCAGGTGATCCTGCCGCTGCAGGTCGGCAGCGCCTCCGACATCGCGGTGCGCGTCGTCGCCGAGCGGCTCACCGAGATCCTCGGCCAGAACGTGGTCGTCGAGAACGTCACCGGCGTCGGCGGCCTTATCGGCGCGAACCGCCTCGCGACCGCGCGCCCGGACGGCTACACGCTCGCGGCGATGAACAACAGCATCCTCACGATCCTGCCGCACATCAAGCGCAAGGAGGTGAAGTTCGACTCCTTCGCCGACTACGTGCCCATCCGCGGCATTGCGAACATCCCGACCTTCCTCGGCGTGCCAAAGGACCTGCCGGTGTCGAACGTCAAGGAGCTGATCGCGCTCGCGAAGGCGCAGCCCGGCGCCCTGAACTACTCGACCGGCGGTCCGGGCAGTCCGCAGCACCTCGCGACCGAGATGTTCATGGAGATGGCGGGCGTGAAGCTCACGCACGTCCCGTACAAGGGCGCCACCGCGGCCACCGCGGACCTCGCCGCCGGTCGCGTCCAGGTGATGTTCGTCGCGCACTCGCTCGCGCTGCCGTATCTCCCGAACGAGCGCATCAAGCTGATCGCGTTTGCCGGCGGCGAACGCAGCAAGGCGTTTCCCGGCATTCCGACCGTCGCCGAGAGCGGCGTGCCGGGCTACGACTATGCGTCGTGGGTGGCGCTGTTCGCGCTGAAGGGCACGCCGCCCGAAGTCGTCGCGAAGCTGCGGGATGCCGCCACGAAGGCGATGGCCACGCCCGGCCTGGCGGACCGGCTCGCGAAGAGCGGGCTGGAGATCTGGGACACGCCTGCCGATGCGCTCACCAAGGTGATGCGCGAGGACTGGGCGCGCTGGGAGAAGGTCGTGAACGCCGCCGGCCTCGCCGAGAACTGAGGCGTCGGCACCGCTCATGACCGAACGATGGGCCGGACGCCAGTTCCACAACCAGCCCGAGGCCAGCCACACCCACGGCTTCCTCGTTGCGCTGTGGGACGAAGTGCGCGCCGCGACCGGGGGTGCGCTCGATGTCACGGTGCATGCGCAGAACGGCGGCATCGCCGGCTCCGATCCGGCCGCTCTGGACATGCTCGTGTCGGGCGAGCTGGAATTCATGGCGCTCATGGGCGGCATCCTAGGCAAGATCGTGCCGGTCGCCGAGATCCAGGGACTGCCCTTCGCGTTCGCGAGCCCCGCGCAGGTGCACGCCGCGATGCGTGGGGCGCTCGGGGACCATTTGCGCGCGGAGATGGCCGTCAAAGGGATCCACGGATTCCGCGACGGCGTGCTCGAAAACGGCTTCCGGCACATCGTCTCGGTGGACCGGCCGGTGCGCAGCGCGACCGATCTGGCCGGCTACCGCATGCGCATTCCGGACGGTCGGATGTTCGACGACGCCTTCCGCGCGCTCGGCGCGACGCCCGTCGTCGTGAACATCCGCGAGCTATACGCCGCGCTCGCCGCCCACCGGGTCGACGGGCAGGAAAATCCGCTCGCGGTCGTCGAGGTGAACCGACTCTACGAAGTCTCGAACTACGTGAGTCTCACGGCGCACATGTGGTCGGGCTTCAATCTGATCGGGCACCTCGCGTTCTGGCGCCGCCTGCCGGAGGACGTGCAGACGATCGTGAACCGGGCGGTGGCTGCGCACGTCGAGCGCCAGCGCGCCTACACTGTCGGCTTCAACCGCGAGCTCGAGACGCGGCTCGCCACCGAGCGCGGCATGGTCTTCAACACGGCCGACGCCGCGAGCTTCCGGGCGGTGCTGTCCGGGGATTTCTACCGCCGGTGGCGCCGGGAGCTCGGCGACACCTGCTGGCGTCTGCTCGAGGACGCGGTCGGCAGGCAGCTGTGAGCTCGGAGGATTCCGCGAGAACAACACAGGAGGAGGGAATCATGAAGTGGTTCTGGAAGTTTCTGGGCAGCGTCGCGCTGCTGGGACTCGTCGCCGCCCCGGCGCTCGGCCAGGTGAAGCTCGCCAACGGCACGGTATTGCCGGACAAGCCCTTCTTCATCGTCACTTACATCGAGGCAGGGCCTGCCGACGCGCAGAAGGCCGCCGCGCTGATCAAGAAGCACAGCGCCGCCACCCGGCAGCAGGCGGGGAACATCGCCTCCGAGGCGCTGCAGGAGACGGGGCGCAAGAACCACTTCGTCCTGCTCGAGGTCTGGCAGGACCAGGCCGCGCGGGCGGCGCATGCCAAGTCCGAAAGCACGGTCGCGTTCCGCAAGGCACTCCAGCCGCTCCTCCACAGCCCGTACGACGAGCGGCCGCACGCCGGGCTGGCGGCTGCCGGCGGCGGCCAGGGCGGACGCGGCGCGGTGTACGTGGTGACGCACGTCGACATCATTCCGACCGAGCAGATTCCGCCCTGCAAGCGCCAGGTCAGCGACACCGGGCCGTGCGGCATCGCGCTGGTCGAGAAGCTGGTCGTCGACAGCCGCAAGCACGCCGGCAACATCCGCTTCGACGCGCTGACCCAGGCCAACCGCCCGAACCACATGACCGTCATTGAGGTGTGGGGAAGCGCGAAGGACCAGGAGGCCCACACGATGCACGCCGACACCAGGCGCTTCCGCGACAGCCTGGCGGGCGTGGCGCCCGGCAGCGGCGTGGCGGCCGATCCGCTGTTCGTGATCAATCCGCTGTCGGGTAGCCTCTACGACGAGCAGCTTTACACGTCGATCGACTGAAAGGCCGCGACATTGCGGACACGCGTGATCGCGGCGGCGCTGGCGCTCGCGTCGCCCGGGTGGGCGCCGCTGGCGTCCGCCCAGGTGCCACCGAGCGATGCCGAGGCCGCGCGGTACACCGGGCTTCACGCTGCAGCCGCTTCCGGCAGCGTCGCCGAGATCGAGCGTCTGCTCGCGTCGGGCGCCGACCGCGAAGCGCGCGACGGCAACGGGCGCACGCCCCTGCACGTGGCCGTCTACCGTAAGAAGTACGACGCGACGCGCGCGCTGCTCGCGAAAGGCGCTAACGCGAACGCGCTCGACCGGCAGCGCTACGACGTCGTCACGATCGCCGCGGTCGCCGACGACGTCCCGATGCTCCAGCTCGTGCTGGAGGGCGGGGCGAGCGCGAAGAACGTCACCAGTCCCTACGACGGCACCGCGCTGATCGCGGCCGCGCACCTCGGCCACATCGAAGTCGTCCAGATCCTCATCAAGGCCGACGCGCCGCTCGACCACGTGAACAACCTGATCTGGACCGCACTGATGGAGTCGATCGTCCTCGGCGACGGAGGCAAGCGCCACACCGAAACGCTGCGTGCGCTCGTGCAAGCCGGTGCGAACGTGAACATCCCCGATCGCGCCGGCATCACCCCGCTCGCGCATGCGCGGGGACGGGGCTACAAGGAGATGGCGCAGATCCTGGAGAAAGCGGGCGCACGCTGATCGACTGAACGCGTCGAGCCCTGTCCGGCCGATGTGTGAGAATGCCGGCCGCTGGCGGACGTGACCCATTCCGGTCCGCTCTCGACAGCCCAGATTTCAACCGAGGAGGTTCCTTTGAAAGTCACCACCAGATCGGCAGTATTCGCCGCGTGTACGCTCGCAGTGGCGGGCATGAGCGCGGAATCCCTTGCGCAGAAGGCAAATGCGCCGAAGACGATGAGCTTCTTCGTCACCAGCGCCGGGTCCGGCAAAGGCGCCGATCTCGGCGGCCTGGCCGGTGCGGACAAGATCTGCCAGTCGCTCGCGGCCGCCGCGGGTGCGGGCAACCGGACCTGGCACGCCTACCTGAGCACCACCGCATCGGGCGGCGCGCCCGCGGTCAACGCGCGCGATCGCATCGGCCGCGGCCCCTGGTACAACGCCAAGGGCGAGCTCATCGCCAGCAACGTCGACGACCTTCACGACAAGGGCAACGTCACCAAGCAGACCGCGCTTACCGAGAAGGGCGCGGTCGTCAACGGCCGGGGCGACCAGCCGAACATGCACGACATCCTGACCGGGTCGGATTCGCAGGGCCGGGCGTTCGTCGGCGGAACCTCGGATACCACCTGCGCCAACTGGACGAGCAGCAGCGCCGGCTCGGCGCAGGTCGGCCACCATGACCGGCAGGGCCTGAACGACTCCCCGCCCGCCAAGTCCTGGAACCACTCCCACCCGTCGCGCGGCTGCAGCCAGGACAATCTCCGGAGCAGCGGCGGCAACGGTTTCTTCTACTGCTTCGCTGCAAAGTAGCCGGCGGCCCCGACCCCGGTGCGCCGGTCCCCCTCCCTTTTCCCTCCCACGGGGAGGGAAAGGGTCGCGCCTTACCCGCCCGACACCATCTTCGCCGGATCCACCCACTCGTCGAACTGCTCGGGCGTGACATAGCCGAGCGCGAGCGCCGCCTCGCGCAGCGTCGTGCCTTCCTTGTGGGCCTTCTTCGCGATCTCGGCGGCCTTGTGGTAGCCGATATGCGGGTTGAGCGCGGTCACCAGCATCAGCGAGTTCTCGAGATGCCGGTCGATGACCGGGAGGTTGGGCTGGATGCCTGCGGCGCACTTCTCCTCGAACGAGACGCAGGCGTCACCGATCAGCCGCGCGCTCTGCAGCACGTTCGCGGCGATCAGCGGCTTGAACACGTTCAGCTCGAAATGCCCGCTCGCACCGCCGATCGTCACGGCCACGTCGTTGCCCATCACCTGAGCGGCGACCATCGTAAGCGCCTCGGGCTGGGTGGGGTTGACCTTGCCCGGCATGATCGACGAGCCGGGCTCGTTGTCGGGGATGACGAGCTCGCCGATCCCGCTGCGCGGCCCGGAGCTCAGGATGCGGACGTCGTTGCCGATCTTCATCAGCGACACCGCGACCCGCTTCAGCGCGCCCGACAGCTCGATCATCGCGTCGTGGGCCGCAAGCGCCTCGAACTTGTTCGGCGCGGTGACGAAAGGATGGCCGGTCAGCTCCGCGATCTTGCGCGCGACGAGCACTGCGTAGCCCTTCGGCGCGTTGAGACCGGTGCCGACGGCGGTTCCGCCGAGCGCCAGCTCGCGCACCATTTCGAGCGCGCTCCGGATCGCCCGCATCCCGTTGTCGAGCTGCTGCACGTAGCCGCCGAACTCCTGGCCGAGCGTGAGCGGGGTCGCATCCATGAAGTGCGTGCGGCCGGTCTTGACGATCTTCTCGAAAGCGCGCGACTTGGCGGCGAGCGTGTCGCGGAGCTTCTGCACGCCGGGCAGCGTCACCTCGACCACGAGCGTGTAGGCGGCGATGTGCATCGCGGTCGGGAAGGTGTCGTTGCTCGACTGGCTCTTGTTGACGTCGTCGTTCGGGTTGAGGGTCTGCTTTCCGTCGCCGAGCTTCCCGCCGGCAAGCACGTGCGCACGGTTCGCGATCACCTCGTTCACGTTCATGTTGCTCTGGGTGCCGCTGCCGGTCTGCCAGATCACCAGGGGGAACTCGTCGTCGAGCCGGCCGGCGAGGATCTCGTCGCAGACGTGCCCGATCAGGTCGGCCTTCCCGCGCGACAGGACGCCGAGCTCCACGTTGGCGAGCGCGGCGGCCTTCTTGAGGTACGCGAAGGCGCGGATGACCTCGCGCGGCATGCTCGCCGGCGGGCCGATGCGGAAATTGTTGCGCGAGCGCTCGGTCTGGGCGCCCCAGTACCGGTCCGCCGGCACCTGCACCTCGCCCATCGTGTCGGTCTCGATCCGGAAGGCCATGGCTCACCTCCTCGCGTCGGGTGTGCCGAGGATCGTAGCAGAGCGCACGGGCGCCGCGCGCGGGGCGGCCGGCGGCGGATACTTGCTGTCGGCAAGTATCTCGTTGACAATGGCAGTCTTCCGGGAACGCCAGGGGAGGCCGGCCATGGCAGGCAGCGAGCTCGCGCGGCGCATCGACACCGTGCGGCGGTTCAACCGCTTCTACACGCGGCGCATCGGGGTGCTGCGGGCGGACCTGCTCGGCAGCCCGTATTCCCTCGCCGAGGCGCGGCTCATCTACGAACTCGCGCACCGCGACCGACCCACCGCGGCCGAGCTGGGGCGCGATCTCGCCCTGGATGCCGGGTACCTGAGTCGCCTCCTGCACGGCCTTGAGCGCAACGGCGTTCTCGCGCGCACGCGCTCGGCCGCCGACGGCCGGCAGCATCACCTGGCGCTGACCGCGAAAGGACGCCGCGCGTACGAGACGCTGAACGCGCGGTCGAACAAGGACGTCGCCGCCCTGCTGGAGGGCCTGCCGGAGCCGCACCAGCGCGGCCTCGTGTCCGCGCTGGAAACCGTCGAAACGGTCCTCGGCGCGCGGCCGGCGCCGGGCGCGCCGTACCTCCTGCGCACGCACCAGCCGGGCGACATGGGGTGGGTGATCAGCCGGCACGCGGCGCTGTACTCGCAGGAGTACGGCTGGGACGAGACCTTCGAGGCGCTGGTCGCCGAGATCGCCGCGCGGTTCATCCGCAACTTCGATGCGAAGCGCGAGCGCTGCTGGATCGCCGAGCGCGACGGCCGCAACGTCGGGTCGGTCTGCCTCGTCCGCAAGTCCGAAACGATCGCCCAATTGCGCCTGCTGATCGTGGAGCCCGAGGCGCGCGGGCTCGGCATCGGCAAGCGCCTGGTGAGCGAATGCGAGCGCTTTGCGCGCCGCGCCGGCTACCGGAAGATCGTGCTGTGGACCAACGATATCCTGGACGCCGCGCGCCACATCTACGAGGAAGCCGGATATCGGCTCGTCCGCGCTGAGCCGCATCACAGCTTCGGCCACGACCTCGTCGGCCAGTACTGGGAGCGCAGGCTCTAGCCCGCGCCGCATGCGCCGCTGGCTTCCCGCGGTGGCCGCCGCGGCGACCGGGATCCAGGTCGGCGCGGCGATCGTCGCCACCCGCTTCGTGATCGGC
The DNA here is from genome assembly GCA_963747775.1 of uncultured beta proteobacterium. GTDB lineage: Bacteria > Pseudomonadota > Gammaproteobacteria > Burkholderiales > SG8-39 > JAGVSZ01. The sequence goes on along the minus strand of CAVVGT010000001.1, from coordinate 168,287 downwards.
GAGACCACGCCGGCCTCGCTCGCGCTCCTGCGCTACGCGATCGGCCTCCTGTGCCTTGTTCCACCGCTCGTGCTTGCGCCGCGCGTTCGCATCGCCCCGCGCGATCTCGTGCCGATCGCGGTGCTCGGGATCCTCCAGTTCGGCGTGCTGATCGCGCTGCTCAACTTCGGGCTCGCGCGCGTCCCCGCGGCACGGGCGGCGCTCATCTTCGCGTCCTTCCCCCTGCTGACGGTGGTGGTCGCGACCGTGCTGGACGAGGAACGCCCGACCGCGGCGAAGACGATCGGCGTCCTGCTCACCATCGCCGGCGTCGCCCTGGCGATCGGCGAGAAGGCGGTCGGACCGGTCGATGCGTCCGGCGAGTGGCTGGGCGAGCTCGCGATCCTTGCGAGCGCGCTCGTCGGCGCGGTCTGCAGCGTTCTGTACCGACCGTACCTGCGCCGCTATCCGACGTTGCCGGTGAGCGCGCTCGCGATGCTCGCGTCGGTCGGATTCCTGGCGCTGCTCGCCGCGGGGGAGGGTTTTTTCGGCGGTCTACCGCGGTTCACTGGGCACGGCTGGCTCGCCGTCCTGTTCATCGGCGTGAGCAGCGGCATCGGCTATTACCTCTGGCTGTGGGCGCTGGGGCGCACGACGCCGACCCGCGTCACCGTGTTTTTGGGCCTGAGTCCGATCACCGCGACGGCGCTCGGCGCGCTGCTGCTGGGCGAGCGCGTGTCGCCGCTGCTCGCCGCCGGGCTCGCCTGCGTCGTGCTCGGCTTGTGGATCGCGCACCGCGAACCGGCCGAGCTCAGATGATGCCGCGCTCCGGATACGGCGCGTTGGCGGCGACGCGCGCATAGCCGAGGCGCGCGAGGTCGATGGTGCGGAACTCGCCGTAGACGATCAGCTCGGCGATCGCCCGACCGGCGGCGGGCGCATGCATCATGCCGTGCCCCGAAAAGCCGGCGACGACGTGGAAGTTGTCGATCGCTCCCGGCCAGTTGCCGATGACCGGATTGCCGTCGAGCTCGCATTGATCGTAGAGGCCCGACCAAGTGCGCTTGCAGCGCACCGCCTCGAACGCCGGAAAGCGGTGCGCGAGCGCGGGCCACACGACCGTCTCGAACCAGTCGTGGTCGACGTCGAAGTTGAAGCCGCGCGGCTCGTCCGAGCTCACCAGGCCGCCCGAGTAGCCGCGGCCCTCCGGCCGGAAGGCGAGGCGGTCGGGGTCCTTGACGTACGGCAGCGGCTCGATCGCGTTCGGCGTCTCGAAGTAGTGCTCGAAGCGGCGCAGCGGCTCGATCGGGAGCGGCATGCCCGCCATCGCCCCGATCGCCTTCGCCCACGCGCCCGCGGCGTCGACGAAGTGGTCGGCGGCGAGGGTGCCGCCGGCCGCGAGCGCGGCGGTCCGCACGCGCGTACCCGCCCGCGTAAGCGCGACGACGCGGTCCTTGACGTAGCTTGCGCCGCGCGTGCGCGCCTCGCGACGGAACGCCTGCAGCAGCGCATACGGGTCGCACCAGCCATCGTCGGGCGACCACGCGCCGGCGGCGAGGTCTGTCACGTTCATCGACGGGAACTGCCGCGCGAGCCCGGCGCGGTCGAGGATCTCGACGCGCGCGCCGAGCGCGGTCTGCGCACGCCAGTTCGCTTCGAGTGTCGCGCGCCCGGTGTCCGGCACGATGAAGAGATAGCCGTCCGGCTTCCAGCCGACCTCCGGGAGCGCGCGGATGAAGTCGATGCTGAACATCGACATCGCGATGTTCTCGGGGCAGGAGAAGAGCCGCCGCGCCCCGCCCGAGGCGCGCGGGGTCGAGGCGAGCGCGTAGGTCGGATCGGGCTCGACGACGGCGACGCGCAGCGCGGGCTCCTCGCGCAGCAGGAAGCACGCGACGCTCGATCCCATGACGCCGCCGCCGACGATCAGGACGTCGAAGCGGTCCATCGCTCAACCGTCCCGGCGCCGCACTCCGCTCCTCCCGGGCGGGAGGAACAGACCGCGAGCTACGCTGCGCCGACGACGTTCCGCAGCACGCCGATCTTCTCGAGCTCGCACTCGATTGTGTCGCCCGGCTTGAGGTAGCCCTTCGCCGGCACGAGCGGCTCGCTGCCGTCGCCGCCGACCCACTTGCCGCCGAGCTCCGGGTCGACCGACCACGCCGTGCCGCCGGGCGTGCCGGTGATGATCACCGTTCCGGGCCGCAGCGTGAAATTCACCGAGAAGAAGTGGATCAGCTGCGCGCACGAGAAGATCATGTTCCCGGTCGAAGCGGACTGGCGCAGCTCGCCGTTGATCCGGGTGCGCAGGCGGAGCCGCTGCGGATCGGGGATCTCGTCGGCGGTCACGATGCACGGTCCGAGCGGCGCGGAGCAGTCGAACGCCTTGCCGCGTCCGAGCTCGTACCACGTGAATCCCTGCGCGTTGCGCCGCACCTGGCGGTCGCGCGCCGTGACGTCGTTGACGATCGTGTAGCCGAACACGTGCTCGAGCGCGCGCTCGACCGGGATGAAGCGCCCCGGCCTGCCGATCACGATTGCGAGCTCGGTCTCGGAGTCGAGCTTCTTCGCGAGACGCTCGTCGTGCACGATCGTGTCTCCCGGCCCGATCACGCAGTCGGCGGTCTTCACGAAGAACTCGGGTTCCTTGCCCGAGATCGGCGTGTTCGCCTTCTCCTTGTTGTGGTCGGTGTAGTTCGAGCCGCTGCACAGGATCGTCGCCGGCACCACCGGCGCGAGCAGCTTCACGCCCGCGAGCGGGCGGCGTCCCGCGCCCGAGGCAATCGCCTTGCGGGCGGCATCCAGCGCGGCGGCGCCGCCGGCGATGAGCGCCTGGGTCGTCTGCACCCCCGGAAATTCGACCACCTGGTCGCGTTCGAGCGCGCCCACTCGGGTCGCGCCGTCGGCATCGAAGCGGACGATCTTCACTCTGTTTTCCCCATCTTGCGCACCACTTCGGCGAGCCGCTTCGTGTCCGCGTCGAGAAACGCGTCAAAGTCCCGGCCTTCCTTGTAATTGATCGGCGTGTTCACGTTGGCCATCGCCTTCTGGAATTCCGGGTCCTGCATCGACGCGCGCACCGCGGCGGTGAGCCGGTCGCGCACGTCCGCCGGGAGCCCGGCCGGCGCGAACACGCCGGCCCAGATGTAGAACTCGACGTCGAAGCCCTGCTCCTTCATCGTCGGCACGTCGGGCAGCGCGGCCGTGCGGGTGCCGGCCCACGAGCCGAGCACCCGGATCTTGCCGGACTTGATGTGCGGGTTCGACACGCCCGGGGACTGCGCGCCGAGATTCGTCTCGCCGGCGATGAGCGCCGTCATCGCCGGTCCGCCGCCTTTGTAGGGGACGTGGAGGAGCTTCACGTCGGCGGCCTGCGCGAGCATCTCGAAGCAGGTGTGGATCGTGCCGTACACGCCCGACGAGGCGTAGCTGATCTTGCCCGGCCGCGCCTTCGCGTCGTCGATCAGGTCCTTGAGGGTCTTCCACGGGCTGTCGGTCGGCACGAGGAGGATCGTCGGGTCGGCGGACACGAGCGCGATCGACGCGAAGTCGGACATCTGGTAGGTCGAGGGCCGGCCGTTGACCTTGTCGGCCTCGGGGATCACGACGATCGACGAGAGCGCGGTCATGATCGTATAGCCGTCCGGCTTTGCCTTTGCGACGAAGGCGTGCCCGACCGCGCCGCCCGCGCCGGCCTTGTTCTCGACCACGACCGGCTGGCCGAGCTGCTTCGACATCGACACCGCGAGCGGGCGGCCGGTGATGTCGGCGATGCCGCCGGGCGGGAACGGCACGATCATCGTGATCGGACGGTTTGGGTACTGCTGCGCGTGGGCGGGAAGGATCGCGGCGGCCGTGACCAGCGTCGCGACGACAACGGCAAGCCTCATATGCTCCTCCTTTGGTCTGCGGGACGCTCTTGCGGCGCCCGCGACCGATTATGCAGGAACCGGTCCGGCGCGCTCAGCCCGGCTTCCGCAGCAACCGCTTCACCGCGTCGGTCATGACCACTTTGCCCTCACGCGCGAAGGCCTCGTGGTTTTCCTCGATGTCGTCGAGCTTGTAGAGGTAGTTCACCATCATCCCGCCCGCCTGCTTGACGCCGCGCGGGCTCGTGTCGGCGAGCCAGTTGATGCGCTCGAGGCGCGCGCCGTTGCCGAGGTGGAAGCGCGCGACCGGATCGAGCGGCCGCGCCTTCTCCGGCGGGCCTTCCTTTTCCTCGACGAGGTAGCGGGCGCACAGGTGCATGAGCGTGCCGCGCACCGACTCCGGCGGCTGCGCCTCGGCCACGAAGCCACGCAGCATCAACTGCGCGAGGGCGTCGCACGGGTCCTTCGCTTCGGCCTCCTGGCACAGCTTCGCGCGCTCGTGCCGGCCGAAAAGCGACGGATCCTTGGCGGCGACGCGGCCGTCGAGCCACTTGCGGAAGCCGGGCACCGGCGAGAGGGTCGCGAAGGTCTTCAGCCTGGGGAACTCGGCAAGTAGCTCCTCGACCACGCGCTTGATCAGGAACCCGCCGAACGTCACGCCCTTGAGGCCGACCTGCGTGTTCGAGATTGAATAGAAGACCGCGGCCTGCGCCGCCTGCGGGTCGATGGCCGGCGCCTCCTCGTCGAGGAGCTGGTAGATGTTGTCGGCCATCTCCTTCACCAGCGCGATCTCGACGAAGATCAGCGGCTCGTCGGGCATGCGCGGATGGAAGAATGCGTAGCAGCGCCGGTCCGAGTCGAGACGGTTGCGCAGGTCGCGCCACGACTGGATCTCGTGCACCGCCTCGTAGGCGATCAGCTTCTCGAGCAGCATCGCCGGCGAGCCCCACGAGATGCGCTTCAGCTCGAGGTTGCCGATGTCGAACCAGCTCGAGAGGAGCGAGTAGAGCTCCTCGTCGAGCACCTCGAGCTCCGGCCGCTCGCGCAGATAGCGCAGCACGTCGGCGCGCAGGTCGACGAGGAACTTCACGCCGTCGTGCAGCAGGTTGAACTGCTTCAGGATGCGGATGCGCGGGCTGCCCAGCGTGAGCCGCAGCTCCGATTCGGCGTGCCGCCGCGACGCGCCGGGCGCGGCATCGAGGTAGGCCTGGATCGCGCCGTTCACGGCGAGCTCGTCGGGCCCGAACTCCTCGGCGAGCAGGCCGAGGACGCTCTGCCGCCCCGCATCGTTCAGGCCGCTAAACAACGCCGCGAGGGTCTCCACCCGCCGGCGCGCCGAGGCCTCGCCGCCCGTGCCGGCGAGGCACTCGCGAAAGGTCGTGCGTGAGAGGCGCAGCTCCGCGCCGGAGATCGGCTGGCGCTCCTTCCCGCGCCCCACGCTCGTCAGCCAGCCCCAGAACGCGCGCACGCCGCGCGCCCTGTCGGGAGCGGATTCCAGCGCGACCTGGTTGAACGGCTTGTCCACAGGAGCGATTTTAAGCATGCGCTCGCGCTTCGCGCATGACGCGCCTGCGGTATCTGCCCCGCCGCCATGCACTTCGTCACCGAGCCCGCCCGGAACACCCCGATCGCCGCCGAGTGCGACTTCGTCGAATGAGGGGAAGATGGCCTGGATGCGAAGCATTCTGACCACCGCGCTGTTCGCGCTCGCGCTCGCGGGCGCCGCGGCCGCGCAGGACCCGACCGCGAAAAGCCAGTGGCCCGCGAAACCGATCCGCCTCATCGTGCCGTTCCCGCCCGGCAGCTCGCCGGACCTCGTCGCGCGCATGCTGACCGACCGGCTCGGCGAGGCGCTCGGGCAGCCCGTCGTCGTGGAGAACCGCGCCGGTGCGGGCGGCATGGTGGGCACCGGCGCGGTCGCGAAGTCGGCCCCCGACGGCTACACCATCGGGATCTCGATCCCCGGCCCGCTCGCGGTCAACACCGTGCTCCTGCAGAAGATGGAGTACGACCCGTTCAAGGAGCTCGCGCCGATCACGGTCGTCGCAGCCAGCCCGAACGTCCTCGTCGTCGATCCGAAGCTCAACGTGAGCACCGTCAAGGAGTTCATCGCGGCCGCGAAGACGCAACCCGGGAAGCTCAACTACGGATCGGTCGGCAACGGGAGCGCGTCGCACCTCACGATGGAGCTGCTCAAGCAGCTCGCCGGCATCGACGTCGTGCACGTGCCCTACCCGGGCAGCCCGCAGGTCAACACGGCGATCCTCAACGGACAGATCGCGGGCGGCTTCGTCGTGCCCGCGACCGCGATGCCGCTCGTGCAAGGCGGCCGCCTCAAGGCGCTGGGTGCCACCACGACGACCCGCAGCGTCGTGCTGCCGGACCTGCCGACGGTCGCCGAGCAGGGCTTCCCCGGCTTCTACTCCACCGCCTGGATCGCCGCGGTCGCGCCCGCGAAGACGCCCGAGCGGATCGTGCGCCGGATTTCGGAGGCGCTCGTCGCGATCATCCGCAGCGACGACGTGCGCCAGCGTCTGATCGCGATCTACTTCCAGCCCGTCGGCACGGCGCCCGAGGCGCTGCGCATCCTCATGCGCGAGGAGGCCGACCGCTGGGGCAAGGTCATCAAAGCAGCCGGCGTCAAGCCGGGCTGAGCTCGCCGCACACGCCATTGCCGGGCGCTTTGCGGCAAGTTCCCTTCGCGCCGACGGCGGGCCGTCGTACAGTCAGCAGAACCGAGGAATGCTCGTGCCGGACGCCCAGCCTGCCGTCGACCGCAGAGCGCTGCTGATGCAGTGCCGCGCGGCCGTCGAGAAGCGGCTATGCCAGCAGCTGGAGGCGGCGCTCGCCGCACTCGCCCCGAAGATCGAAGAGCTCCACCGCGGCGCGAAGGAACACGACGAGCGCGACCAGTACGCCAATGCGCTCTCGCGCCTCAACAACGGCCGCGCCGCGTTCTTCGACCGCTTTCGCAAGGAGTTCGGCGGGCGCTTCGACGCCGCCGTGCAGTCGCTCCAGGGCGCGTTCGACCCGTTCGGCGGCGAGCCGAGCCGCGACGAGCTCGCCGCGATGCGCACCAACGTGCTCGAGAGCGAAGTCGCGATCGGCAAGCTCGCGGCGCTCGTCAAGCAGCACGCCACGGCGGAGCTCGCGGAGCTCTCGGCGCGCTTCGCGACGCTGTTCCGGCGCGGCGTCGTGGACGACGGCGACAATCCGATCGGGCCGCTCACGATCGCGCGGAGCGTCTACGCCGGCGTCGGCGCGCTCGAGCTCGACGGGCGCGCGACGCGAGTGGTGCGCGCCGAGCTCGAGCAGCACTTCGTCGCACCCGTGGCCGGGCTGTACAAGGGCGTGAACGGCGCGTTCGCGTCGAACGGCGTCGGACCCGCACACAGCGCGCCGGCGGCGCGCGCCGCGCCCCCACCGCCGCCGCCCGCTCCCACGCAGGCGCCGCCGCCCCCGCCCGCCGCCGTGGCTGCGGCCGAACGGGCATTGGCGTCGGCACTCGATGGCACGAGCCTGCCGATGCTCCTCGATCTCTTCCTGCGGCAGACCTGGGCCGGGCTGCTCGCGCGCGCATACGCTGCCGGCGGCTACGACGGCGCGGCGTGGGGCGAAGCTGCAAAGACGATGCAGGAGCTGGCCTGGAGCCTGAAGCCGATCACCGCGCCGGCCGAGCGTGCGCGCCTGGTCGCCCTGCTACCGGGCCTGCTCAAGCGCGTGTCGGTCGGCATGGAAGCCGCCGGGATGGACCCGGAAGGACGTGAAGCGGTGTTGGCGGAGTTGATGGCGCGGCACCGCGAAATCCTGCATCCGGCCGGCAAGACCGGAGCGGCGTGACCGCCCGGCGCTTCAGCGCGACTCGAGCAGCTTCCGGACCTCGAACTTCTGCACCTTGCCGATGGCGCTCTTCGGCAGCGCGTCGACGAACGCGACGCGGCGCGGCAGCTTGTAGCGTGCGAGCCTGCCTTCAAAGAGCTTCATGACCGCGGCCTCGTCGAGCGCAGCGCCGGACCGCCGGACGATTGCCGCGACGACCGCCTCGCCCCATTTCGGATCGGGCACGCCGACGACCGCCGCCTCGAGCACGTCGGGACAGTCGGCGAGGATGTTCTCGAGCTCGGCGGGATACACGTTCTCGCCGCCGGAAATGATCATGTCCTTCGAGCGGCCGACGACCCAGTAGTAGCCCTCGTCGTCGACGCGCGCGAGGTCGCCGGAGCGGAACCAGCCGTCGCGGAACGCCGGGTTGTCGGCGTCCTTCCAGTAGCCGGACATGAGGTTGGGTGCACGCACCCAGATCTCCCCGACCTCGCCCGGCTTCACGTCGCGCCCGTCGGCGTCGACGAGCCGGATCTCGGCGTGCATCGCGGACTTGCCGGCGGAGCCGACCTTGCGCCGCGCGTCCTCCGCGCGGAGGTACATCGACACCGGCCCGGTCTCGGTCGAGCCATAGACCTGCGCGACCGGAATGCCGCGCGCGTGGAACGGCACGAACAGCGACTCGGCGATCGTCGAGGAACCGGTGTTCAGCTCGCGCAGCGACGAGAGATCGGCCTTCGCCCAGTCCGGATGCGTGGTGACCGCCTTGATCGTCGCGGGCACGAGCAGCGAGAGCGTCGGCCGGCGCGTCCCCACGTCCTTCAGCCAGAGGCCCGGGTCGAAACGGGCGTGGATCGTGACCGTCGCGCCGGCGTGCAGCGCGGGCAGCGTCTGGATGCAGAGGCCGCCGACGTGGAACATCGGCAGCACGGTGAGCACGTGGTCGCGACTGGTGAGGTCCTGGTAAAGCGTGGCATTGACGATGTTCCAGATCAGCGCGGCTTGGGTGTGGACCGCCCCTTTCGGCTTGCCCGTGGTGCCCGACGTGTAGACGATCAGGACCGGATCGGCGTCGGTGCCGGGGAGCTTCGGCTCGAACCCGACCGGCATCGGGCCCTCCCACGCGAACCAGCCGGCGGGCGTGCCGCGCAGCGCGATGAGGCGCAGCAACGGCAGCCGCTGACGGATCGCGCCGGCGGACTCGTAGAAGTCCGGCTCGACGACGACCATCGATGCCTCGGCGTGCGTGAGGATCTCCTCGTGCTCGGCGCGGGCGAGGCGGAAGTTGAGCGGCACCAGGACCGCCCCCAGCCGCGCGCACGCGAAGAGCAGCGCGAGCATCTCGGGATGGTTGTAACCGAGGTACGCGACGCGGTCGCCCTTGTTCAGGCCGAGGCTCGCGAGCCGCAGCGTGGCTGCCTCGACGCGATGCCACAGCGCCGCCCAGGAGATGTCCTCGCCGGCGAAGTGCACGGCGACCCGCTCGGGGCGGAACTGCGCCCAGTGCGCGACGATGCGAGAGAGGTTCACGGCCGCAATTGAACCATCCGGCGGGGAAGCTCGCTATGCTGCCGGATCACACATGGACGAGTGCCGGCCGGCGAGCTTGGCGCAGCCAGCGCACCCGCCCGCCGAGCGCTTGCTCGTCCCAGAACTGAAGCGCGAGGGCTTGAGAATGAAGATCGTAAAGGCGGAGACGATTCTGATCTCGGTGCCGTTCGAGAGCGGCGGGCTTCCGCCGTGGGGGTGGGGCGGTGCACCGGCCAGCACGTTCGACACGCTGCTGGTGCGGCTGGAGACCGCGGACGGCCTGGTCGGCTGGGGCGAGGCGTTTTCGCGCATGTCCGATGTGGCGCTGAAGCAGGTGATCGACACGCGCGTCCTGCCGCTCGTCGTCGGCCGCGACGCGCGCCAGATCGCGCGCATCAAGCACGACGTCGAGTTCAATCTGCACAACTTCGGTCGCTCCGGCGGGATCATGTACGGGATTTCGGCCGTCGACATCGCGCTCTGGGACCTGGCGGGCAAGCGCGGCGGCCGGCCGCTCGCCGAGCTGCTCGGCGGCGCGACGACGAGCGAGGTGGAGGTGTACGCGAGCCTCGTGCGCTACGGCACCGGGGACGCAGTGGCTGCGGCGGTGCGGCGCGCCGTCGGCCAGGGCTACCGATGGATCAAGCTGCACGACATCGCGGTGCCGGTCATCCGCGCGGCGTGCGAAGCCGCCGGCCGCGAGGCGAAGGTCATGCTGGACGTCAACTGCCCGTGGTCGGTCGAAGAAGCGCTCCGGATCGACGCCGAGATCGCGGACCTCGGACTGTACTGGTTCGAAGAGCCGGTCTGGCCGCCGGAGAACTACCCGGGGCTCGCGGCAATCCGGAGCACCGGACGGCACCGCATCGCCGCCGGCGAGAACGCCGGCAGCCTGTTCGACTTCGTCGCCATGCATCAGGCCGGCGCGATCGATATCGCACAGCCGGACGTGGCCAAGACGGGCGGCGTCACGGAGCTCGTGAAGATCGCGCGCTTCTGCGAGGCGCACGGGCTCACGTTCTCGCCGCACTGCGCGATCTTCGGACCGGGCCAGATCGCGACGATCCACCTCACCGCCGCGGAGGTCCGCCCGCCGCTGTTCGAGCGGCTGTACCTCGACTTCGAAGCGGAACTCTTCGGTGAGGCGGCGGTGGTGAACAACGGGCGCCTCAAGGTCCCTACGGGTCCGGGGCTGGGCGCCGAGCCCGATCCGGCGGTGATCGCCAGATACCGGGTCGCGTAAACGTCCGGCGGAGAAAATCAGGCATGAAAATCACTCGGGTCGAAGCGATCCCCCTCGCGATCCCGTTCACCTATGGCGCCGAGGCCTTCAAGCTCGGCACCGGCAGCTGGAAGAAGCTCGACTTCTGCCTGGTGCGGATCGAGACCGATGCAGGCTTCGTCGGCTGGGGTGAGGCGTTCGCGTACACCTGCCGGGCCGCGGTCGTCGCGGCGGTACGCGACATGGTCGCGCCGCTCGCGGTCGGACACGACGCGGCCGACATCGGCGGCCTGCACGCGAAGGTCCAGAGACAGCTCCACATCTTCGGGCGATTCGGCATCACCGCCTTCGCGCTCTCGGGGCTCGACATCGCGCTCTGGGACATCGCAGGGAAAACGGCGGGCGTGCCGCTGCACCGGCTGATCGGCGGCGCGCGCCGGACGCGAATTCCGTGCTACGCGAGCCTGCTGCGGTATGCCGAGCCACGCCTGGTCGCGCAGTACTGCGAGCGGGCGCTCGGCGAGGGCTTCACCTCGATCAAGCTGCACGAGGTCGACGACGCCGCGGTCCAGTCGGGGCGCCACGCGGTGCCGCCGCAGGTGCCGCTGACGGTGGACGTGAACTGCGAGTGGCGCGCGCGCGAGGCGATCGGCATGGCGCTGCGCTGGCGCGAGCACGGGCTCCTCTGGCTCGAGGAGCCGGTGTTCCCGCCCGAGGACTTCCGCGCGATGCGCGCAGTCGGGAATGCGAGCGGCATCCCGATCGCGGCGGGCGAGAACCTCTGCTTTGCGACGCAATTCGAGGCCATGCTCGACGCGGGCGCGGTGCAATACGCGCAACCCTCGGTGACCAAAGTCGGCGGCGTCACCGAGTTCCTCAAGGTGATGGCGCTCGCTGAGGCGCGGAACGTCCGTCTCGCGCCGCACTCGCCCTACTTCGGTCCGGGTGCCCTCGCCACGCTCCACCTGCTCGCCGCGTACGGCGAGCCGTCGCGGTTCGAATGCTTCTATCTCTGGCCGGAGGCGAAGCTTTTCGGCGCGATCCTCGATCCGGTCGACGGCGCGCTCGCAGTCCCGCCCGACCCGGGCCTCGGGTGCGATCCGGATCCGGGCGTGATCGAGCGGTATCGCGCCGACTGAGTGCGCGATGGCGGTGGTGCCGTACTACTCGCGCGAACCGAGGGCTTGCAGCGTCGTGCCGCGGGCTTTGGTCGGGAGCAGGTAGAACGGGCTCGACGGATCGTCGGTGCTGGCCGATGCGGGCAGCGCGGCAATCGCGCCGATGAACAGGGCGAGGGAGAGGGCGGTCAGTTTCGCGAGCATGGCGGTTCCTTTCGGGGTCGGGTTGAGGACGCTCCCCCGTTCGTCGCCATCGCTCCCGTCGCCTTACACCCCGCGCTGGCTCAGTCGTCGACTTCGCCCGTTTCGTAAAGCGCCTCGCGCCCGATCCGGTCGAGGCACAGCTCCGCGGTCCACGGCAGCATCAGGGAGCCACAGCGGCTGTCGCGATAGATGCGCTCTAGCGGGAGGCTCTTCAGCATCGACTGGCCGCCGCAGGTGCGGATCGCGAGGCGCGCGATGTCGTTCGAGCTCTCCATGATCGTGAAGTGCGCGGCGTAGCAGCGCAGGCGCTCGTCCTTCGTCGGATCGATCTTCGCCTCGCCCGCGGCGCGCAGGAAGAGCGCGCGCGTCTGCTCGAGCTTGATCCGCATCTCCGCCACCGCGATCTGCTTGGTCGGATACATGCGCCGCTTGACCGGCGGCATGCCGGGAATCTCGCCGCGCAGGTACTGGATCGTGAAGTCGTACGCGGCCTGCGCGAGCCCCATGTAGGTCGGCGACAGCGTCGAGAACATGTGCGGCCAGCGCGACGCGGCCTGGTAGTACGCGCCGCGCGGCATGAGTTGCGCGTCGTCGGAGACGAACACGTCCTTGAGGAGCAGCGTGCGCGATACCGTGCCGCGCATGCCGAGCGGATCCCACTCGCCGGTGATCGAGAAGCCCGGCGCATCGGCCGGCACCGCCATATAGAGCGTGTCGCGCATCGAGCGATCGGGCCGGTCCTCGGTGCAGAGGACGCCGTAGTAGTCCGCGGCACCCGACAGCGAGGCGAAGATCTTCTTGCCGTTGAGCACCCAGCCGCCGTCGACCTTCGTGGCGAGCGTGCCGAAGGGCGCCTTGCCGGCTGCCGCCGCCGAACCCTCGGAGAAAGGCTGCGCGTAGACCTTCCCGTCCCTGGCGATGCGCTCGAAGTGAATCTTCCGATGGCGCTCGTGCTCCTCGCGCTGCTCGCTCGTCAGGTCGAGCTCGTCGGCGAGAATGCCGCTCCACAGCGTCGTGCAGACGTGCATGTTCCAGGTGAGCGCGGTCGCCCCGCAGTACCGGCCGATCTCGGCCGCGACCATCGCGTACGTGGGGAAGTCGGCGCCGAGACCACCGTACTGCTTCGGCACGCAGATCTTCAGCAGGCCCGCGGCGCGCAGGTCGTCGTAGTTCTCGAACGGAAACGTCGCGTCCCGGTCGTACTGCGCCGCGCGCGGGGCGAACTTCTCGCGCCCCAGCCTGGCCGCGGTCGCGAGGAGCTCGCGCTGCAGCTCGGAGAGCGCGAAGCCTTCGCCGACGATCGGCGGGGGGACGTAGCCGGAGGCGGATTGCCTGAGGGGCGTGAGCTGGGCGGACATCGGGACCTCCTGGGGTTCTAGCCTGCGAAGTGCCGCCCGAGCCAGGCGAGCACGACGTCGTTGAACGAGCGCGGGCGCTCGAGATTCGCGAGATGGCCGCAGCCGGCGAGCACGCGGTACTCGGCGCCCGCGATGCGCGCGGCCATCTTTTCCATCACGGCGGGCGGCGCGGTCGAGTCGTGCTCGCCCGCGATCGCCAGCGTCGGCACGCGAATCGAGGCAAGCGCCTCGCGGCGATCGAAGGGCAGGAGCGCGTGCAGCGCCTTGCGGTAGGTCTCGCCGGAAACGCGCGCCATCGTCTCGGTCGCGACCTTGACGCCGGCGGGTTCCGCATCGGGCCCCACCATGGCGGCGACGAGCGCGGGCGCGAGGTCGGCCATGGCGCGCCCGGCATCGAGCGGACCGAGCCGCTGCGCGAGGAATGCCTGCTGCCACGCGCCGTCGGCCTTGCCGAACGCGGGACTGGTCGCGGAGAGCACCAGCCCGTCGACCTTCCGCGCGAACGCGGCGACGGCCTCCTGCGCCACCATGCCGCCCATCGAGTGTCCCATCAGCACGCGCCGCCGCACCGGGAGCGCGTCGAGGAGCTTCTCGAGCGAGCGCGCGAGGTTTGCCATGTCATAGGGTTCGACCGCAGCCGTTGCACCGTACCCGGGCGCGTCCCACGCCACCGCGAGATAGCCGGCGGCCGCGATCGCGTCGAGTTGCGGCCTCCAGGCTGCCGCGCCGCCGCCGACGCCGTGGAGCATCACGACGGCGGTGTCACCGGCGCCGCGGCTGAGGTGCGCGGGGACGCTCATGCGAGCGGCGGCAGGAGCCGCCCCGTGTCGACGACCACTTTCCCGTCCAGCGCGACGGTGCAGTGGCGCAGCGGCAGGTCGAAGTGCCCGAGCGTATGGCGCCCGGCGACTTCATTTGCGCCGGTCGAGTACAGGAAGTTCCCGGCGAACGCGCGCAGCTCCGTGCCGTTGAAGTCGCGCCGGTCGTAGAACGTCATCGCGTCCCAGCGGGCGCCGGGGTTCATGCCCCAGCCGACGTGCGACACCGCATACGCGTCCGCGTCGCCCCAGGCCGCGAAGTACTCGCGCATCATGTCGGCATCCATGCCGCCGCCTTCGATCGCGCGCACGTAGTCGTTCTCGATGCGGAGCGTTACGGGCGCGCGAATGTAGCGCTTGAAAGTCAGATTCACGTCGCCGTCGGCGAGCACCAGCGTGCCGTTGACGGACTTCGCGGACGGGAACGCGAGGCAGATGCCGCCGGGCCAGTGCGCGATGGTGCCCGGCTTCGACGTATAGCCCCACACGCCGCCGACCCGCGCGCCGACGAGGCCGATGTCGAGGTCCGTGCCTGCCGGCGAAGTCACGCGCATCCGCTGCGCGCCCTTGAGCAGCCGCATGCCCTCGCGCACCTTCGGCTCGAGCGCGGGATCGGGCATGCAGCGCTCGAGGATCTCGGGGTGTTCGTTCGAGACCATCAGCACGCGCGCACCGCCCTTGAGGATGTCGGGCAGCTCGACCGAATGCAGCAGCCCCTCGACGGTCAGGTCGACGACGAACGTCGACTGCGCGAGCGCGCTCACGACCGGGCCGAGCCGCTGCAAAGCATCGCTCGCGCCGGTCGAGCGCACCGGTGCCGGCGCTGCCAGCCGCGGGCTCGGCACCACGAGGTGGAACGGCTTGCACCCGAGCCGGTGCAGCCCGAGCTCCGCGAGCTCGACGTTGACCGGGCGCGACTGAGACTCCGACAGGATCGCGACCGGATCGTCGGCTTTCGCGCCGCACCGCCCGAAGACCTCGGCGAAACAGTCGATCCATTTCCCTTCCACGCGTTCGCGGAGCATGGGTACCTCAGGAGGTGATGTCGCTGCCGGCGGTCAGGTACTTGCCGGAGAAAAAGACGAGCGGTCGCTTCTGCGCATCGTAGCCGAAGCGCTCGACGTGCCCGATGAACAGCACGTGGTCGCCGCCGTTGTGGCGCGCGGCGGCGCGGCACTCGAGGTGCGCGGCGCAGCCGGCGATGAGCGGGACGCCCTCGATTCCGGCGTGGACCTCGAGGTGCGAGAACTTGTTCGCGACCGGCGAGGCGAAGCGCTTCGAGAGCTCGACCTGGTCCTCGGCGAGGATGTTCACCGCGAAGTACTGCGCGCGATCGAACGCGCCGAGGCTCGGGCTGCCGAGCTTCAGGGCCCAGAGCACGAGGGGCGGCTCGAGCGACAGCGACGAGAACGAGTTGATCGTGAGCCCGACGAACGCGCCGCTCGGCGCGCGCGTGGTCACCACCGCGACGCCGGTCGGGAACGTCCCGAGCGCCCTGCGGTACTCGCGCGCGTCGAAGGTGGCGGGGGTGTCCGCCATCGAGGCCTCCTGGCCGGTCTGCCCGGGACTCATTCTGCTACGGCGTCTGCCACGGCGCCCGGTTGCCGCATGTTATATGAAATTTCATGTAAATCAAGCCGTCCCGCGCGGCGCCCTGCGGGGCTAAACTCCGGTTCCATGAAAAATCATCGATCGCGCCGCGCCGCCGCGGGCCGAACCTTCGTCCGCGACTACCTCTCCTACCTGCTCGGGCAGGCGAACTACGCGGTGTACAAGGACTTCGAGGCCAGGGTGCGCGCGGCGGGGCTGTCGTCGACCGAGTGGCGCGTGCTCGCGACGCTTTCCGACGGCGACGGGCTCACCATCGGGGAGCTGGCG
The DNA here is from genome assembly GCA_963747775.1 of uncultured beta proteobacterium. Classification (GTDB taxonomy): domain Bacteria; phylum Pseudomonadota; class Gammaproteobacteria; order Burkholderiales; family SG8-39; genus JAGVSZ01. The sequence goes on along the minus strand of CAVVGT010000001.1, from coordinate 152,489 downwards.
GGCGACGTCCTCGCCCAGCAGCCGACCCTCACCAAGCTCGTGGACCGGATGGAGCGCGCCGGGCTGGTCGAGCGCCGCGGCGACGAAACCGACGGACGGCGGACACTGGTGTTCGAGACCGCGCGCGGGCGCGCCCTGGTGGCGCCGCTCCTCGCGCAGGCGAAGGCCCACGAGCGCGCGACGCTTGCCGTTTTCCCGGCCAAGGACGTCGCGGCGCTGAAGGCGATCCTGCGCACGCTCGGCGCGCGGGCGCCGGCGGACCCTGCGGGTCGGGCGACGACACGCGCAAAGTCGCGGCGCCGCGCCGGCTAGCGCTGCACGCTACGCCGCCTTCTTCCCCGGCACGTCGGGCTTCGGCGGCCTGACCTGCCCCGGCTTGCTCTCCGCGTCGGCGCGCGCGCGCTGGGCGAGCGTGTAGAGCTGGTCGCGCCCCGAGAGGTACTGCTTCGGCCAGGACACGCCCTCGATCGGGTAGCCCATCGCCTGATATTCGGCGGCCGCGTGGAGCGTGAAGTACGGGTCCGCGAGGTGCGGCCGCGCGAGCGCGCACAGGTCGGCGCGACCCGACGCGACGAGCGTGTTCACCTGATCCGCTGTGGTGATCGCGCCGACCGCCATCGTCGCGATGCCCGCCTCGTTGCGGATCTGCTCGGCGAAGGTCGCCTGGAACATGCGCCCGTAGATCGGCTTCGACGCCGGATCGGTCTGCCCCGTCGACACGTCGATCAGGTCGCAGCCGTGCGCCTTGAAGGCGCGGGCGATCTCGACCGCGTCGTCGCCGGTGTTGCCCCCGGGGATCCAGTCGGTCGCCGAGACGCGCACCGACATCGGCTTCGCCTTCGGCCAGACCTTCCGGCAGGCGTCGAACACTTCGAGCGGAAAGCGCATGCGGTTTGCGAGGCTGCCGCCGCAGTCGTCGGTGCGGCGGTTCGTGACCGGCGACAGGAAACACGCGAACAGGTATCCGTGCGCCATGTGCAGCTCGAGCATGTCGAAGCCGCACCCGATGCCGAGTTTTGCCGCCGCGACGAACTGGTCGCGCACGCGCGCCATGTCCTTGCGCGTCATCTCCCTGGGCACCTGCGACACGTCGGAAAAGTACGGCAGCGGCGAGGGCCCGATCACCGGCCAGTTGCCCTTGGCGAGCGGCCGGTCCATCTGCTCCCACCCGAGCTGCGTCGAGCCTTTGCGCCCGGCATGGCCGAGCTGCAGGGCGATCTTGCAGTCGGTGTGGACGTGCACGAACTGCACGATGCGCTGCCACGCCGCGACGTGCTCGGGCGCGTACAGGCCGGTGCAGCCGGGCGTGATCCGCGCATCCGGCGCAACGCAGGTCATCTCGGTGAACAGCAGCCCGGCGCCGCCGACCGCGCGCGAGCCGTAGTGCACGTAGTGCCAGTCGGTCGGCGTGCCGTCGACCGCGCAGTACTGGCACATCGGCGAGACGACCACGCGGTTCTGCACGTGCATGTCGCGCAGATGAAAGGGGGAGAAGAGCGGTGGCGGCGCCTTGAAGTCGCGCGCCAGCCTGATGCGCTCCGCGGCGGCGACGTGTTTCGCCCACCAGTTATCCATCGCGCCGATCACTGCAGCGTCGCGCTTGCGCAGGTTCTCGTAAGTGATCTGCTTCGAGCGCGACATCAAGGCGAAATTGAACTGCACCGGCTCCATGTGCCAGAAGCGGCGCACGTTCTCGAAGAACACGAGCGAGGTGTTGGCCGAGTGCTGGATGCGCTCCGCCTCCGGCCGCCGCTCGCTCTCGTAGGCGCGCAGCGCGGCGCGGGCGTCGGCCGGGTGGCGGATCACCGCCTGGTGCAGCGCGATCGCGTCCTCCAGCGCGAGCTTGGTGCCCGAACCGATCGACCAGTGCGCGGTGTGCGCGGCGTCGCCGAGCAGCACGACGTTGTCGTGGTGCCACGTCTTGCAGCGCACGACGGGGAACTGGCGCCAGAACGAGCGGTTCCTGAGGAGCCGGGTCCCGTGCAGCTCTTCGGCGAAGACGCGCTCGATGTAGGCGGCGGAGCGGTCCTCGTTCTCGACCTCGAGACCGGCGGCCTTGAACGCGTCGTCGGTCGTCTCCACCAGGAACGTGCATTCCCCCTGCGTGTACATGTAGGTGTGGAGGTTCCAGATGCCGTGCTCGTTCTCGCGGAAGCTGTAGGTGAATCCGGGCAGCGTCATCTTCGCGCCAAACCACACGAACCGGTTCGGGCGCATCTCGACGGTGGCGCCGAGCTCCGCCTTCAGCGCATTGCGCACCGCGCTGTTGATGCCGTCGGCACCGACGATCAGGTCCGCGTCGCGATGCGCGGCGAGCCCGGGGTCCTCGGTCCGGAAGCGCACGCCGACGCCGAGCGCGGCGGCGCGCGCCTGCAGGATCTGCAGCAGCTTGAGCCGGCCGAGCCCCGAGAAGCCGTGCCCGGAGGAGGCGAGCGTGCGGCCCTTGTAGTGGACGTAGATGTCGTCCCAGTAGGCGAAGCTCGCCGCGATGTCGCGGTAGCTCGGCTCGTCGGCCTGCCGGAGGTTGTTGAGCGTGTCGTCCGACAGCACGATGCCGAAGCCGAACGTGTCGTCGGGGCGGTTGCGCTCGACGACCTCGACGCGCGCGTCCGGCCGGCTCTTCTTGATGAGGATCGCGAAGTACAGGCCGGCGGGACCGCCGCCGATCACGTCGACTTTCATGGGGAGCTCCTCGCCTCTCGCAACCGGACCGGCGGGATTTTACGCCGGGCGCACCGATGCTTTAGACCTAAAGCGAATGGGCCGGCGCGCACCCGGCGAGGCGCGCGCGCCGCGCTACTCGGGTTTGATGCCCGCCGCCGCGATCGTCTTCGCGAGCCGCTCGACGTCGCTGCGCGTGAGGTCGGCGAGCTCGCGGGGTGTGGTCGGGAATGGATCCGCACCGACGGCCGAGAAGCGCTCGCGCAGATCCGGGGCCGCGAGTGCCTTCGCGAGCGTGTCGTTCAGCTTCTGGACGATTGCCGGCGGCAGGTCCGGCGGTCCGTGCAGGGCGACCCAGAGACGCAGCGTCGCCTCCGGATAGCCCGCCTCGGCGAACGTCGGTACATCCGGCAGCAGCGACGCACGTCGGTCGGACATCATCGCGATCGGCCGGACCTTGCCCGACTTGACGTACTGGAGCGCCGAGGGCAGCGCATCGAACACCATCGACACGCTGCCCGAAATCACGTCCGGATACGCTTGCGCGGCGCTCTTGTACGGAATGTGCAGCAGGTCGACGCCGGTCGACGCGCGCAGCACCTCGCCCGAGATGTGGCCGACGCTGCCGATCCCCGACGAGCCGTAGCTCAGCTTCCCCGGGTTCGCCTTGGCGTACGCGATGACTTCCTGAAGCGTCTGGAACGGCGTCGATATGTTTACCGTGAGAATGGTCGGCGCGATCGCCACGCCGCCGATGGCGGTAAAGTCCTTCACCGGATCGTAAGGGCTCTCCTTGACGAGCTTCGGCCCGATGGCATAAGCGCTCAAGCTCGAGAGCACGATCGTGTAGCCGTCCGGTGCAGCCTTCGCCACCAGGCCGGTGCCGAGCATGCCGCCCGCGCCGGGGCGGTTCTCCACCACCATCGGCTGACCGAGCAGCTCCGTCATCTTCTGCGCGACCACGCGCCCCATGATGTCGGACACGCCGCCGGTTCCGTAAGGCACGACCAGGCGAACGGCGCGCGATGGGTACGCACTCGTCTGCGCTTGCGCGAGCGCATTCGTCGCTGCCACCGCCAGCGCAATTCCCACCAGCGATACTCGTACGAATGTCATGCCCGGACTCCCTTTGCGACGTGGGATCGATCGTCTGTCAGGCTATCCGGGCTGTCAAGCACGCCGCTCAGAACAGCAGCTTCGGCAACCACAGGCTGATCATCGGAAAGGCCACCAGGATCCCGAGGCGAATCACGTCCGCGACCATGAAGGGCGTCACCCCGGCGAAGATCGTCCCGGTCGGCACGTGGGGCAGCAGCGTGCGTAGCACGAAGATGTTCATCCCGACCGGCGGGCTGATCAGCCCGATCTCCACCACCACCACGATGATGATTCCGAACCAGATCGGATCGAAGCCGAGGTGCACCACCAGCGGGAAGAACACCGGCACGGTAAGGAGGATCATCGACAGCTCCTCCATCGCGGTGCCGAGCAGCACGTAAATGCTGCAGATCGCGATGATCACCCACATCGGATGCAGCTCGAACTGCGCGACGAAGCGCTTGAGATCGTCCGGCAGCGAGGTGAAGTTGACGAAGCCGGCGAAGATGAACGCCCCGATCAAGATCAGGAACAGCATCGCGGTGGTGCGCGCGCTCTCGGCCAGCACTTCGATGAGGACCTTCCACGTGAGCGTGCGCCGTGCGAGCGCGAAGACGAACGCGCCGAAGGCGCCGCAGCCCGCGCCTTCGGCCGCGGTGAAGACGCCGCCGTAGATCCCGCCCATCACGAACGCGAAGAGGAGGATCACCGGCCAGATTCCGCGCAACGCATCGAAGCGCGCGTGCCACGACGAGCGCTCGCCCGGCGGCCCGGCCTCGGGATCGCGCCAGGTCACGTACGCGACCGCGAGGCACAGCAGCAGCGTCGCGAGGATGCCCGGAAACACACCCGCGGCGAACAGCGCGCCGATATTCGTCTCGGTCATGATGCCGTAGATCACCATGATCACCGACGGCGGGATCAGGATGCCGAGCGTGCCGCCCGCGGCGATGCTGCCGGTCGCGAGCCGGTCGGAATAGCGGAACCTGCGCATCGACGGATAGGCGACTTTCGCCATCGTGGCTGCGGTCGCGATGCTCGAGCCGCAGATGGCGCCGAAGCCCGCGCACGCGACGATCGTCGACATCGCGAGGCCCCCGCGCAGATGGCCGATGAACGCATAGGCCGTGCGAAAGAGCTCGTGCGCCATCCCGGCCCGCGCGACGAAATTGCCCATGAGAATGAAGAGCGGGATGACCGACAGCGTGTACTGGAAGCCGGCGTCGTAGATCACCGACGCCGTCGACGACATCGCCGCCGGCCAGCCGCGGATCAGCCCGAGCCCGATGAAGCCGGGAATCGCCATGGCGAACGCGACGGGCATGCGCAGGAACGCCAGGACGAGCATCGCGGCCAGCCCGAGGAGCGCTTCGGTCATGATCGCTCAGGCCACGCTCGCGCCTTCCCCGCCGGGCTCGCCCGGCAGGAAGGTCTTCGCGACGTGCACGAGCGCGGTCACTGCAAGCAACGCGGCCATGAAGTAGACGAACGGCGCGATCGGCACGCCGAGGAGCTGGGTCTTGTCGCCGAACTCCGCCAGCGTCGTCGCCTTGCGGTACATGAGCCAGGACGCGCCGGCGAGCCCGACCGCCGCAACGATGTGCATGACGCGGCGCAGCCCAGCCTTGATGACGTCGGGAAAGCGGCTCTCGATCGTGTCGATGGTGACGTGCTCGTCGCGGCGCGAGACGAGCGGCAGCCCGCTGAAGATCATCGCGACCATCAGCAGCTCGACCACCTCGAGTCCGCCTCTCACCGGCCGCGCGAAGACATAGCGCAGCACGACGTCCGCGAACGTGAACGCCATCATCGCGAAGAGCGAGGCCGCCGCCGTGGCGACTAGAAGCCGGTCGAGCGTGCGGGCGAGATGCAATGCGGACATGGAAGTTGGCGCGCGGCGCCGTCTGCTCGCGGCGCTATACTGGCGCGGCGCGTGAGCATAGCGCATGCGCGCGTCGAGGGCACCGCATGTCGGCACCGGAAGACAAGCCTGGCGACAGACGCCGTTCGCGCGTGGCGGTCGACGGCCTCGATCGCACGCCTCACCGCACCTTCCTGCGCGCAATGGGCCTGGACGAGGCGGCGATCGCGAAGCCCTTCGTCGCGGTGATCAGCACGCACGGCGAGAACACGCCGTGCTCGATGTCGCTCCGACCGCAGGCCGAAGCCGCGAAAATGGGCGTGGCCGCGGCCGGCGGCACGCCGTTCGAGATGACGACCATTTCGGTCTCGGACGGCGTGTCGATGAACCACCGCGGCATGCGGATGAGCCTCGTGTCGCGCGAATGGATCGCCGACTCGGTCGAGATCGTGATGCGGGCGCATGCCTACGACGCGCTGGTCGCGCTCGCCGGCTGCGACAAGACGCTGCCCGCGATGATGATGGCGATGGCGCGCCTCAACTGCCCGAGCGTGTTCATGTACGGCGGCGCGATGCTGCCCGGCGAGTGGCGCGGGCGCACCGTCAGCACGATCGACTCGTACGAAGGCGTCGGCGCGGTGCTGACGGGCGAGATGAGCGCGGCCGACCTCGCCGCGATGGAGCTCGAGTGCTCGCCGACGCTCGGCTCCTGCCCCGGGCAATTCACCGCGAATACGATGGCGATGGTGTCGGAGACGCTCGGACTGGCGCTGCCCGGCTCGGCGATGCTCCCGGCGCCCTACTCCGATCGCCTCGCGCTCGCGCGCCGCGCGGGCGAGACCGCGCTCCGCATCCTGCGCGACGGCGGTCCGCTGCCGCGCGATCTTGTCACGCGCAAGAGCCTCGAGAACGCCTGTGCCGCAGTGGCCGCGACCGGCGGCTCGACCAACGCCGGGCTGCATCTGCCCGCGATCGCGCATGAAGTCGGCATCGGATTCACGCTCGACGACGTCGCGGACGTGTTCCGGCGCACCCCGCTCGTCGCCGACCTGCAGCCCGGCGGCAAGTACCTCGCACGCGACCTGCATTACGCCGGCGGCGTATCGGCGGTGCTCAAGTCGCTGCTCGACGGCGGATATCTCCACGGCGACTGCCTGACGCTCTCGGGGCGCACGCTCGAAGAGGCGCTCGCGGCGGAACCCGGTGCAGACGGAAAGGTGGTGCGGTCCGCGTCCGCGCCCCTCAGCGCGACCGGCGGCGTCGTGGTGCTCAAGGGCAACCTGTGCCCCGATGGCGCGCTCATCAAGATCGCGGGCTTGAAGTCGCTCCGCCTCGAGGGCCCCGCGCGGGTATTCGAATGCGAGGAGGACGCGGCATCCGCCGTCAAGGCGCGCGCGTACAAGACGGGCGACGTGCTGGTGATCCGCAACGAAGGCCCGGTCGGCGGGCCCGGCATGCGCGAGATGCTCGGGATCACCGCGCTCGTCTACGGTCAGGGCATGGGCGAACAGGTGGCGCTGCTGACCGACGGACGCTTTTCGGGCGCGACCCGGGGGATGTGCATCGGCTACGCGTGCCCGGAGGCGGCGAGCGGCGGCCCGATCGCGCTCGCGCGCGACGGCGACCGCATCCGCATCGACGCGTCCGCCGGCACGATCGACTGGCTCGTCGACGCCGCCGAGGTCGCGCGCCGGCGCGCACAATGGCAGCCGCGCCGCGCCGAGCGCCTGGCCGGTGTGCTCGAGAAATACGCCAGGCTGGTCGGCCCGGCGAACCGCGGCGCGGTAACGCACGCGGGGAACGCCGACTGGCCGCGCGAATAGGAGGACTTATGGAGAAGCCTGCACTCGCTTTCCTCGGTCTCGGCCGCATGGGCGTGCCGATGACCCTGCGCCTGCTCGCGGCGGGGTACCGCGTGCACGTCTGGAACCGCAACCGCGCGAAGCTCGTCCCGGCGCTGGAGAAAGGCGCGATCGAGGCCGCGACGCCGCGCGAGGCCGCGCGTGCGGCCGAGATCACGTTCGTGTGCGTGACAGACACCAAGGCGGTCGAAGACGTCGCGTTCGGCGCGGACGGCGTCGCCGCGGTCGAGGGACGCGGCAAGATCCTGGTGGATCACTCGTCGATCCGCCCCGACGCGACGCGCACGTTCGCGGAGCGGCTGGCGAGCCGGTCCGGCATGCAGTGGGTGGATGCGCCGGTATCCGGCGGCGTGGGCGGGGCGCAGACGGGGCAGCTCGCCATCATGTGCGGCGGCCATCCCGAGGCGATCGACCGGGTGCGCCCGGTGTTCGGCGCCTACGCGACCAACGTGACGCGCATGGGCCCGCCCGGGGCCGGCCAGATCACGAAGCTCTGCAATCAGATCATCGTCGGCTGTACCGTGGCGGTAATAGCGGAAGCGGTGACGCTCGCGCAGAACTCGGGCGTCGACGCGAGCCTACTGCCGCAGGCGCTCGCCGGCGGTTATGCCGACTCGAAGCCGCTGCGCATCTGGGCGCCGCGGATGGTGAACGGCTACGACAACGGACCGGTCGCGGCGAACATCCTGCTGAAGGACCTGGACACGATCGCCGAGGTCGCGCGCGATACGTGCACGCCCGCACCGATGTCGGGCATGGCGCGCGAGTTGTTCCGGATGCTCGCCGCGCGCGGGCAGGGCGAGGATCACCCCGCGGCGCTGGTTACGCTGTACCGCGCCGGGTGACCGCGTAGTCGCCGGGCGGCAGCGCGCCGGCGCGGCAAAGCCGATTCAGGATCTGATAGACGGGCACGAAGCGGGCGACGCCATCGAGCCAGGAGTCGAACTGCCGGTCGAGGAAGGGATCGGGGCCGCCGTGCACGAAAGCGACCGCGGCCGGGGAACCGGGGGCGAGTCCGAGCTCCGAATCGGCGGAAAATCCGCGCTTGCCCGGGAAGGTCGCCCGGACCAGCTTCTCGACTTCGCGTGCCTCGATCACTTTCATGGCGCCGCCTCCGTTTTCCTTGCGTCCTCGGGGGGACGCGTTCCTTGCCTTTCCGGGTGAGTCGAGCAAGCCCCGTTCCCGATTACGGCTGCTTGCGGTCCCGCGTGTACCGTGTCACTACTTGGAGTGCAACGATGTCACGCGTTTTCATCATGGTCGCTCGCGGATGTGACGGCTTCCACCAGATGGATCAAGCCGGGTGCGTAGTCCTGCGTAGTCCGCCGGGACGGGAACGGCCTAGCTCGACGGGCAAAGGACGCACCGTGTCGATGCAGTGACGCTCCACGGCGGTGCTGCAGCGCAATGGACAGCCTGTACAGGGGCCTTCGGATCCACTACCCTGCAGTGCGGCACGACCAGCACCAGCAAGAAATCCATGCTGCTATCCGTCCTGAAGAGCCTGCAGCGCCCGGCGGTGATTTCGGGCGAGCGGCGCCTGCACATCGGCGGCGTCGAGCGCACCGAGGGCTGGGAAGTCCTCAACGCGCTCCCCGGCCGCGCCGTGGACCATGTGGGGAACGCCGCGGACCTGCGGCGGTTCCCGGACGGGACGTTCACGGTGCTCTACAGCTCGCACGTGCTCGAGCACCTCGACTACAAGGGCGAGCTTTCGGCGGGATTGCGCGAGTGGCACCGGGTCCTCGCGCCCGGCGGAACGCTCTGCGTCAGCGTCCCGGACCTCGCAACGCTCGCGAAGCTGTTCCTCACGGCGGGGCTCACCCTCGAGCAGCGCTTCATGGTCGTGCGGATGATCTTCGGCGGGCACGTCGACAAGCACGACTACCACCAGACGGGATTCGACCTCGAGATCCTCGCGACGTTCTTGCGCGAGGCGGGGTTCGTCGAGGTCGGGCGCGTTGCGGACTTCGGCCTATTCGACGACACGAGCCGGCTCGTCTATGCCGGGGTGCCGATCAGCCTCAACGTGGTCGCGCGCAAGCCCGGTCGCTGAGCGTTCCCCTCCGCCCCGAGGGTGAGCCGGGGTTTCGAAGCACGCGCCTGCGCACGTGCGAGCCGGCGAACGCCCGAAGCGTCCCGGCTTCGGGCCGGGCGGGGTGCCGGCGGAGCGGGCGGAGCGGGCGGGGGATGGCGCCTACTTGCCCGACTCGAGCTTCTTCAGCTCGGCGCGGTACTCGGCGAGCACTTTCGGGCCGTCGATGCCCTTCGCCTTCGCATCCGTGAGCCACTCCTGCTCGAACTTCGCGGTGCGGGCCTTCACCGCCTCGACGAATGCCGCGTCGGCGCGGGTGACCTGCACGTTGTTCGCCTTCGCAACGCTCCAGCCGGCCTCCGCGTTCTTGTCCCACGCCTGACCGGCGCGGCGCGCGAGCGCCTCGCCCGAGAGCTTCGTGATCGCGTCCTTGTCGGCCGCCGGCAACGCGTTCCACTTCGCCTCGTTCATGATCACGGCGTGGCTGTCGGAGTAGAGACCGCCCGGGAACTGGGTCGCATACTTCACCAGCTTCTCGAGCTTGAACGACACGATGCTCTCGCCCGGGAAGAACACGCCGTCGACGACGCCCGAGGACAGCAGCTCGTAGGACTCGGGCGCGGGCTTCACCAGCACCGTCGCGCCGATCGCCGTCCCGACGTCGGCCGCGATGCCGCCGCCGACGCGGAACTTCAGTCCCGCCAGGTCGTCGATCTTCGTGATCGCCTTCTTGGTGTTCCACATCACGCCCGGACCGTGCGTGTAAAGCGTGAGCACGTGAACGCCGCGGTGCTCGTTCGGACCGGTGAGGTACTTGTCGTAGATGTGCCACAGCGCCACCGAGTTCGACACCGAGTTGTCGCCGCTGAACGGCAGCACGCCGATGCGCGTGAGCTGGAAGCGCTGCGGGGTGTAGCTGTGGGAGATGAATCCCACGTCGGCAAGCCCGTCGCGCACCGCGTCGAAGTGCTGGATCGGGTTCGCGACCGCCTTCGGCAGCAGCTTGAACTTCACGCGGCCGTTGGTCGCCTTTTCCACGTCAGCCGCCCACGGCATGATGATGTCCTTGGCGATCATGTGCGTGGGCGGAATCCAGAGCGAGACGGTGAGCTCGGTCTGGGCCGCCGCGGGTACGGCGAGCGCAAGGCCGCAGGCGGCAGCGAGGCCGCAGAAGAGCTTGTCGATGCGGATCATGTCTTGTTCTCCGAACGTAGGGGTGCAGTGGTGTTTGCGGGCCCGTAGAATGCGCCAAACCGGTTTGGTTGCCAACCTTGAACGCGCCCGAGACCTCCCGCCGACGGCTGCCCGCCGCCCTGCTCGACGACCTGCGGGCCTTGCTGGGCGAGCGCGTGTCGACCGGCGAGAGCGTGCGCGTGCTGCACGGCCGCGACGAATCCGCGTTCGCGCCGATGCCGCCCGACGCCGTGGCGTTCCCCCGGTCGACCGACGAGGTCGCCGCGATCGCGCGCCTTTGCCACGCCCATGACGTGCCGATGATCCCCTACGGCGCGGGCAGCTCGGTCGAAGGACACGTGCTCGCCGTGTGCGGCGGCGTATCGATCGACCTCGGACAGATGAACGAAGTGATTGCGGTGCACGCCGAGGACCTCGATGCGGTCGTGCAGCCCGGTGTCACGCGCAAGCAGCTCAACGACGCCCTCAAGGGCACCGGGCTCTTCTTCCCGCTCGACCCCGGCGCCGACGCGTCGATCGGCGGGATGACCGCGACCCGCGCCTCGGGCACGAACGCGGTGCGCTACGGCACGATGCGCGAGAACGTGCTCGCGCTGACGGTCGTGCTCGCGGACGGCACGGCGGTGCGCACCGGAACTCGTGCGCGCAAGTCCTCCGCGGGGTACGACCTCACGCGCCTCTTCGTCGGGTCGGAGGGCACGCTCGGCATCATCACCGAGGTGACCGTTCGCGTGCACCCGCAGCCCGAGGCGATTTCCGCAGCGACCTGCCAGTTCTCGAACGTGCGCGCTGCCGTCGAGGCGGTCATCCAGACGATCCAGCTCGGCGTGCCGATCGCGCGCTGCGAGCTGGTCGACGCCGCCGCGATCCGCGCGATCAACCGGCACAGCAAGACGAGCCTTCCCGAGACGCCGATGCTCTTCTTCGAGTTCCACGGCTCGCCGGCGGGCGTCGAGGAGCAGGCACGCGGCGTCCGGGCGATCGCCGTCGAGCACGGCGGTACCGGCTTCGAATGGTCGGCGACGCCCGAGGAGCGCACGCGCCTGTGGACGGCACGCCACAACTGCTACTTCGCGACGCTCGGCCTGCGGCCCAACACGCGCGTGGTCTCGACCGACGTGTGCGTCCCGATCTCGCGCCTCGCCGACTGCATCGCCGAGACTGAAATCGACTGCGCGCAGAGCGGGCTGCCGATCGTCCTGGTCGGCCACGTCGGCGACGGGAACTTCCATCTCGGCATCAACGTCGATCCGGCCGTGCACGACGAGATGGAGCGCGCGGAGGGCCTCAACCGCCGCCTGGTCACGCGTGCGATCGGAATGGGCGGGACGTCCACGGGCGAGCACGGAATCGGTCTCGGCAAGCTCGAGTTCCTCGAGGCCGAGCACGGCGCCGCCGCGGTAGCGACGATGCGCGCGGTCAAGCGCGCGCTCGATCCGAAGAACCTGATGAACCCGGGGAAGGTGATCCCCGGTCCCGCCTGAGCCGAAAGAGATGTACGCGCTGGCGACCGTCGCGCATCGGGACAGGGTGCACGGCTGCATCGAGAAATCCGGGCGCTTCTTCCCGCTCGACGACATCGCGGGACTCCCGGGGAGCCTCGCTGCCCTGTTCGCGCGCTGGTCCGACCACGCGGCGCTTGTCGAGCACGCGGCAGGGGCGTGCGATCCGACGCGCGACGGCCTCGCGGCGGCAGACGTGCGGATCCTGACGCCGCTCCAGTATCCCGGCAAGGTCCTCTGCGCCGGCGCCAATTACTACGACCACCTCGCCGAGATGGGTGTGAAGGACTTGCGCAAGGAAGCGCAGCGCCTGTTCTTCTTCTTCAAGCCGCCGCGCAATGCGCTGGTCGGCCCGGGCCGCGACGGTGCGCTACCCGGCGCGCTCGCAGATGTTCGACTGGGAGATCGAGCTCGCCGCGGTGATCGGCCGGACCGCGAAGGACCTGTCGCCGGACGACGCGCTCGGCTGCGTCGCCGGCTACAGCGTCGGCGATCGACCTGTCCGCGCGCGACCTCAACCAGGCGCCGGAGACCTTCTACAAGTTCGACTGGGTCGCGGGAAAAGCGCAGGACACCTGCTGCCCGCTCGGCCCGCGGATCGTGCCAGCCGCGCTCGTCGGCGACGCCCAGAACCTCGCGCTCGAGCTGAAGGTCAACGGCGAAACGAAACAGAACGCACGCACGTCCGGGATGATCTTCGATATCCGCGAGCAGATCGTCCTCCTCTCGTCGATCATGACCCTCGACCCCGGCGACGTGCTACTCACCGGCACGCCGGCGGGCGTGGGCGTTTCCGCAGCGGACGTTCCTGCAGCGCGGCGATCGCGTCGACGCGACGATCGAGAACATCGGCACGCTCGAAGTCGAGATCCAGTAACCAACGGGAGAGCAAGATGAAGCCCCTGCACTGGCTGGCGCTCGCCGCCGCGCTTGTTTCCGCAACCGCCGGCGCGCAGCAGAAGACCGTCCTGCGCTTCTCGACCGCCGCGCCGCCGCCCGATTTCCTCACCCGCTCGATCCAGCAGTTCAAGACCGAGCTCGAGGTCGCGGCCCCCGAATTCGACGTGCAGGTCTATCCGGGGAGCCAGCTGTTCCGCCAGGGCACCGAGGTCCCGGCGCTGCAGCGCGGCAACCTCGAGATGAGCACGATGACCACCTTCGAGGTCGCGCAGCAGATTCCCGAGTTCGGCTTCTTCAACCGGGCGTACCTCTTCCGCGACTACGACCAGGCCTACAGGACCTTCACCGGCGCGGTCGGCAAGCGCTACATCGACGCGGTCGCCGCCAAGATGGGCGTGGTGATTCTCGCGCCGACCTATCTCGGCACGCGCCAGGTGAGCCTGCGCACCGCGCGCGACGTCAAGGGGCCGGCCGACCTCGCCGGCGTGAAGCTGCGCATGCCGGGTGGCCCCGACTGGCTGCTGCTCGGCCAGTCGATCGGCGTCACCCCGACGCCGATGAACATGCCAGAGGTCTACCTGGCGCTGCAGACCGGCACGATCGACGGCCAGGAGAACCCGCCGACGATCGGCAACGCGGCGAAGTTCTATGAGGTGTCGAAGCAGCTCGTGCTCACCGCGCACCTCGTGCAGCCGGTGTTCTACGCGATCGCCAAGCCGTACTTCGACAAGCTGACGCCGGATCAGCGCCAGAAGCTCACCGCAGCGGCCGTCAAGGCGGCACGATGGAACGACGGCGAGCGGCTGAACGACGAGAAGACGATCATCGACGGGCTCGCCGGCAAGGGCGTCACCGTCACCCGCCCCGATCTCGCGGCCTTCCGCGCCAACGCGGACAAGGTCTACGCGGGCGCCGATGCGGCCAAGCCGTGGGACCGCAAGATGATGGACGAGGTGTCGGCAGTGCGCTGAAGCGCAGCGCGCCCACGCTCTCCAGCGCGCGATGAAGCGGATCCTCGCCGTCGGGTCGCGCGCGGCCGACTGGATCGGCGCGACGCTCGTCGCGGCGATCCTCCTCGCGGTGATCGCCGGGGTCGCGCGGCGCTATCTGCTCGGCGCACCGATCGTCTGGATCGACGAGCTCACTTCGGTCCTGTTCCTCTGGGCGGTGTTCTGGACCGCGGCGCTCGTCGTCCCGCTCCGCGATCACGTCGCGTTCGAGCTGGTCGAGGGCATGCTCCCGTCGGGCGGCCGGCGCGCTCTCGGCGCCGCCGCCGCGTTTGCCGCCGCGATCGCGCTCGGGGCCGCGGCGCCCAAGATCATCGATTTCGTCCTGTTCCTCTGGCGCGAGCGCACCCCCGCGCTGCAATGGCGGCTCGACTTCGTGTACGCCTGCTTCGGGCTCTTCGTGGTGGCGGTGGCCGTGCGCTTCCTGGTGCGCGCGGTGCGGCTCTGCGGCCGCGACTGGCGCGACGAGCTCGACCCGCCGGGCCCATGAGCGCCGCGTTTCTCGCGCTCGTCGCCGTGTTCGTCGCGGCGACCCTCGTCCGCATCCCGATCGCGATCGCCATGCTGCTCGGCGCGCTCGCCTATCTCCTCGCCGCCGGACGCGACATCGGGCTCGCGGCCGACCAGATCATGAACTCGCTTGCCGGCGCGTACGTACTGGTCGCGATCCCGCTCTTCATGCTCGCGGCGAACCTGATGAACGCCGGCTCGATGAGCGACCGGCTGTTCGCCGCCTGTCACCTTCTCGTCGGACGCGTCCGCGGCGGCCTGGCGCAGATCGACGTCCTGGTGAGCGTGCTTTTCGCGAGCATGAGCGGCAGCGCGATAGCGGACGCCGCGGGTCCGGGCCTGGTGACGATCCGGGCGATGGACAAGGCCGGCTATCCGCGCGGGTTCGCCGCCGCGATCGTGGCCGCCTCGGCCGTGCTCGGGCCGGTCATCCCGCCGTCGATCCCGATGATCCTCTATGCTCTGATGGCGAACGTCTCGGTGGCGGCGCTGTTCCTCGGCGGGGTGCTGCCGGGGCTCCTGCTCGCGGCGGCGCTGATGATCGCGGTCGCGGTCATCGCGGTGGGGCGCGATTTTCCGGCGGAACCGCCGCCGCCCGCCGCCGAACGGCCGCGGATCCTGAAGCGCGCGATCCTTGCCCTCGGCATGCCGGTCGTGCTGCTCGGCGGGATCTATTCCGGCGCGTTCACGCCCACCGAGGCGGCGGCGGTCGCCGCGCTCTATGCGCTCTTGCTCGCCGGGCTCTTCTATCGCGAGCTGGGATGGGGCAAGACCGTGGAGGCGTTCAGCGCGACCGCACGGCAGACGGCGGTGATCATCGTGATGATCTGCGGCGCGTTCGCGGTCAACTACGCGGTCACCGCCGAGCAGCTCGACAAGGCGCTCGCGGCCTGGATCGGCGGGCTCGGCCTGTCGCCGCTCGCCTTCCTGGTCGTAGTCAACTTCGTCTTCCTGGTGCTCGGGTGCTTCATCGACGCGACCACGATGCTGCTGGTGCTGGTGCCGGTGCTGCTGCCGACGGTCGCCGCGCTGCAGATCGACCCGGTCTATTTCGGGGTCGTGATCGTGTTCAACATCACGATCGGGCTGGTCACGCCGCCGTATGGCCTGCTGCTCTTCGTGCTGAGCGCGTTGGCGAAGATCCCGCTGCGCGAGATCGTGCGCGAGAGCTGGGGATTGATCGGCGCGACCCTTGCCGCGCTCGCGCTGGTCGTCGCGTTCCCCGGCCTCACGCTGTGGCTGCCGCGGGTTCTGGGGTACGTCAAGTAGGCACCGGGCGCGGGTCCCTTCCGCGTCCCGGTCTTCGATCGATCAAAGCGCGAACCGCTTCCCCGCGGTTTCTCGGATCTCGTCAGCAACCCCGTCAATCGCGCCGCTCGTCGTCGCGATCCCTGTCGTCGTCGTGGTCGTTCTTGCCGTGGTGGTCGTTCTTGTCGTGGTGGTCGCTTCTTGCCGCTGCACGCTTCAGCGGCTCGACCGCCGGCAGACGCCGCTTGCCGGCGGCGGCACGCCGCGGGTGATGCCGGCCTGCATCAGCCGCGCCTCCTCGGTCCCGGCGTCCTCGCACAGCAACAGACGGTCCGCGACCATGTCGTCGATCGCGCGCCGCACCTTGCCGTGGTAGGCGGCGAAGGTGGGGTAGCGAGCCGCGACCGACCGACGCGGATCGCTGCCGCGATCGCCTTCGGTCTTCGCGAACGGAATGAACTGCCCGGCGGCCTCGCAGCCGTCGTTGGCCTGCGCGCCCCGCCGCAGCGCCCAGCCCGTGTAGGTGGCCAGAGGCACCGTCACGTCGGCCAGCCGCACCCCGGCGATGTCGTTGCCGTCGCTGTCGGTCTTCGGAATGAAGCTCGGATAGATCGGGCCGTTGCGCGGATCGTCCTGGTACGAAGGCGTCGTGAACGGGAACACCGGCGGATTGATCGTCGCGATCCCGGTCTCGTAGAAGTGCCGCCCGTAGTCGAAGTGGTAGCGCGTGGTCTTCAGGCCGGTGTAGGTGACGCCGGGAATATTCGGGAAGCCCATCCCGGACTGCGGCAGCGGCGGCACCAGCGTGCCGTCGCGCAGCTTCGGCACCCGGCTGCGCGGCGGCTTGCGGCCTTCCGTCGCCCACTCGTCCAGGGCGATGAACAGCGCGCGCTGCACCGGCGCCGAATTCAGCGGATTGTCGGCCTGCTGGCAGAGCCCCATGCCTGGCGGGGTGCCGGGCGGGGAGCCGGCTGGGGGGTTGGCAGTGCCGTGCCGCATGCTCGACATGAAGTAATTGCGGGTGTACGGCGAATCCGGGAGGTCCCGGGTGCCGTCCGGAGTCGTGTGCAGCAGCGACGCCGACTTGACCCAGTACTCGTTCGCCGAGTAGATCTCCATGCCGAGCGGGCAGGTATCGGTCCGCTCGCAGCTCCGGTATCGGCTGTCGGTCTGGTGGGTGATCGGATCGTGCGTCATCACGTTCGCGAACGGAAACCGGCCTTCGATGAAGAGATGGTTCTGGCGGTTGCGCTCGGTGCGGCCGGACTGCGAGAAGCGATAGTTCATGTTGATGCCGTTGCCCGCCGCGATCCACTGCATGTGGCCGTCGAAGGCCTTCTTGCCGCTTTCGGTCTCGTTGAACCCGAGGTGCCGGAAGTCGTTGAGAAGGCGCCCGGGCTGCGACGAGATCTCGGTGTAGACGCGCTTGACGTGCCGGGCCAGCGGATTGGCGTTGCCGAGGTCGTCGCGTGTCTTGTAGCGCAGGAACTCCATCCAGTCGCGCACGGCGGCGAAGCCCAGGCCGTTCACCTTGGGGTCCTTCGCGGTGTACGCGAACTCGTAGATGTCGTTCGCGACGAAGCTCCCGCTGGCGAGGCTGATGGCCGTTCCGGTCGCGTTGTAGTTCCAGCCGGATGCGGGAATGACCTCCGGCGCGTCGTTCAGATGAACGCGATGGGTCAGCGTCGCCTTGGTCTTGTCGAGCGTCGCCGCCGGGTAGCTCAGCGCGACCGACGCAGCCGCCGCCCCCACCACGATGTATTCGTAGGACGGACCGGTGATCGTCGAGTCGTCGCGATTCTTCGCGATCGGGAAGGTGGCCGACGCGTTGAAGGTATCGAGGGTGCCCAGGTCCTCCCACCCGCTCCACGCGATGGTGTAGCCGCGCGGCATCAGGAACGAGTTCGCCAGAACCGTGGGGTCGGTGATCGAGCCTGGATCGTCGCCGCCGCCCGCTGACGCGACCGAGCGCCGTCCAGGTCTTGCCGCCGCGGTTCGGCGGCTCGTACATCATCTTGTCCGCGCCCTTGGAAAGATCGATCGGCTTCAGGATGTAGAAGTTGAACGCGTACTCGACGTTGCCGCGGGCGTTGCGCGGGGCGAATTCGATGTCGACGATGACCCGGTTCTGCCGGTCGTGCGGGTTGACTTCGCCGTACGCCTTGCCGACGACCTTCTCGTACTGGCCGACGTTCGGCCACGAGTAACCGCCGAACGTCGGCGATTCCGACCGCGCGGTGTCGATCTCGATACGGGTGATGCGCGCGTCCGCGGGCGGTGCCGCGAACAGCACGGCGGCGAGCGAGACGAGAAGCGTGGCGCCGAACGTGCGGATACCGCGAAGCGCCGCAAGGAAATGGC
The DNA here is from genome assembly GCA_963747775.1 of uncultured beta proteobacterium. Classification (GTDB taxonomy): domain Bacteria; phylum Pseudomonadota; class Gammaproteobacteria; order Burkholderiales; family SG8-39; genus JAGVSZ01. The sequence goes on along the minus strand of CAVVGT010000001.1, from coordinate 134,250 downwards.
TCATGGATGACTCCCCCTGGCAAACGCCGCTCGTCCCTCGCATGATTGTTCTTCTGAGGTCGCCGGAGCGGTAGCGGGCCCCGGACAAACGCTACGCCGGTGGTTTTATGGCGTCAATCGAGTCGCGCCGGGTCAGCGCTCGAACCGGTTCAAGTTGGCTGGGCGAGCTTCCGGCGCCGCGCTGCCCTAATCGATGAGCTTCCCGCCCTCGTAGAACGGATACGGCCCGGCGAATTCGCCGATGAAGGCGGTGTGCGAGACGACGCCGGTCGCCTCGTTCCACTGGTGCAACTGATAGGCCGGGGGCTCCATCACGAAGCGCGACGGCGCCGCCCGATCGAGGTCGAGCGCGACCTGGTGGGCCGGGCTCGGGCAGGTGGAGGCGATCGTGCCGGCGAAGCGCACCTGGATCGGTCGATGCAGGTGACCGCACAGCACGCGCTCCACCTGCAGATTCCGGGAGATCACCGCCGCAAGCCCGCTCGCATCCGCTAAACCCATCTTGTCCATATGGCCGATCCCGGTCCGGAAAGGCGGGTGATGCATCATCACGATCGTCGGCTTGCCCGGCTGCGCGGCAAGCGTCGTCTCCAGCCAGGCGAGCCGGTCGCCGCACAGCTCGCCGCCGCTCTGGCCCGGGATCACCGTGTCGAGCGCCACGATCCGCACCGGCCAGTCGTCGATCGCGTACTGCACGAACGGCGCCCATTGGCGCAGGTAGCCGTGACTCGGGAAGGCCTCGCGCAACGCGGCGCGCTCGTCGTGATTCCCGGGGATCAGGTAGTACGGCATCGGCAACGGCGCGAGCAGCGCCTTCAGCGTCGCGTACTCCTCGGGCCGGCCGAAGTCCACCAGGTCGCCCGTGACGAGGAGGACCTCGGGGCGTTGCTTCAACGCCAGCACGTGATCGACGCAGCGCGCGAGCATCGCGGCGGTGTCGACGACCCGGTACGAAAGCTTCCCGTTCGCTTTGATGTGCAGGTCCGAGATCTGGCCGATGAGCATTGCTTCACTCCTTACCGTTCGAGCGCCAGCAGCGCCTCCGGGTTCACCGCGAGCGCCAGGGACTCGCCCTGGCGGAACGTGCGGCGCTCCGCCGTCTCGACGACCAGCGGCTGCGCCGCGCCGGTGTCCACGATCAGCCGCGTGTGATCGCCGAGGAAGAACGCCGATACGACCGTGCCCCTGAGGTGCACGCCGTCGCCGTCGACGAGGTGCACGTCCTCGGGACGGAACAGCAGTTCCTGCCGCTCGCGCGCGGGCCCCGTCCAGGGCAGCCGGCCGCCCGGCACCTCGAGCGTCGCGCCGTCGGCGCGTCCCGCCAGGCGGTTCATCGTACCCGACGAAGTCGGCAACGAACGCCGTCCGCGGGCGGTAGTAGATCTCCTGCGGCGTGCCGATCTGTGCGATGCGGCCCTGCTCCATCACCGCGATGCGGTCGCCCAACGCCATCGCTTCGGCCTGGTCGTGCGTCACGTAGATCGACGTGATCTCGAGCGACCGGAGCAGGCGGTCGATCTCGACGCGCAGCCCTTCGCGCAGCTTCGCATCGAGCGCGGTGAGCGGCTCGTCAAGGAGCAGGACACGGGGCCGCACCGCCAGTGCGCGGGCCAGCGCCACGCGCTGCTTCTGTCCGCCGGAGAGCTGGTCGACGCGCCGATGTCCGAGCTCGTCGAGATGCATCATCGCGAGCATCTCCCGCACCCGGGCGTCGCGCTCCGCGCCGTCGAGCTTGCGCACCTTGAGCCCGTACGCGACGTTCTCGGCGACGGTCATGTTCGGAAACAGCGCGTAGCTCTGGAACACCATCCCCACGTTGCGCCGCTCGATCGGCTGGGCGGTGACGTCCTCGTCGCCGAAGCGCACCCGCCCGCCCGCGTCCGGCGATTCGAGCCCCGCGATGATCCGCAACATCGTCGTCTTGCCGCACCCGGACGGGCCGAGGAACACGACCGTCTCGCCCGCGTGCACCTCCAGGTCGAGCGGCGCGAGCGCCTTCGTCCCGTCCGGGAAGGTCTTCGCGCACTGCTCCAGGCGGACCCTTACCGCGCCGGCTTCCACCGTGTCCCCCTTGTCGCTTCCGCCATCGCTGCTCAGGTACTGCATCGCCACCAGCAGCGGAATGATCATGAAGAAGAAGACGATCGTGTACGCGGAGCCGATCTCGAGACGCATCGACGCGTAGCTGTCGGCCAGTCCGACCGGGAGCGTCTTGGTGAGCGGCGTGTGCAGCATCCAGGTGATGTTGAACTCGCCGATCGAGAGCGTCACGACCATCAGCGCACCGGCCAGGATGCCGGGCCGCGCATTCGGCAGGATCACCCCGAAGAACCGCTCGCGGAAGCTCGCGCCGAGGCTCGCCGCCGCCTCCTCGAGCGTCTTCATGTCGATCGCCGCCATCACCGCGACCACCGACCGCACCATGAACGGCAGCGTGAACAGCACGTGCCCGACCAGGATGAAGAGCCAGCTCTGGCGGAACCACCGCAGCTCGCCGTAGAACAGGATCAGCGCGAGCGCGGTCGCGAGGCCCGGCACCGCGACCGGCAGCACCAGCAGCTCCTCGATCGCGCGGGTCCAGCGATTCTGCCGCTTCGCGAGCACGTACGCGGCGGGCACCCCGAGCACCAGCGTGCACGCGAGGCACGCGAGCGCGATGCCGATCGAGCGGTACACGGTGTCGGCATAGAGCGCCCATACCTCACCGACCCAGCGTAGCGTGAGCCCGCTCTTCACGCCGACGAAGAAGTTCGCCGACAGTCCGGCCAGCACCGAGAGCACGACCGGGACGACCAGGAACGCGCACACGAGCAGGGTGAACGCGAGCTGCCACCAGAATCGGGCATTGCGTCTCATGCCACCGCCTCCGAATGGGTTTCGCGAGTTGGGCCGCCATGGCGTCGGCGGCCAGCCGCATTCGCCCTTCCGTCGATCCCCGTCGTCCCGACGGGGCCCCTCGCCGGGTGGCTCATGCGGCCGCCGAAACCGTCCCGCCCGCGAGCGAGCGCGCCAGCGCGAGCGCCGCCCAGGTGATCACGCCGAGCACGATCGACAGCGCCGCCGCGATCGAGAAGTTCGCGTAGTTCGTGAACTCGGTGTAGATGGTGATCGGCAGGACGTTGATCTTGGTCGCGAGCGTGAACGCGGTGCCGAACGCGCCCATGCTCGTCGCGAAGCAGATCGCACCCGCGGAAACGAGCGCCGGCATGAGCCCCGGAACGATCACGTCGCGCACCACGCGCCACGGGCTCGCGCCGAGCGAGCGAGCGGCCTCCTCGAGCGCGGGATCGAGCTTCTCCGCCGCGGCCATCACGGTGAGGATCACGCGCGGGATCGAGAAGTAGAGGTAGCCGGTGAAGAGGCCGGCCATCGAGTAGGCGAACACGATCCGCTCGTCGAGCACCCACCCGCTCATGTCGCCGATGAGGCCCTGCCGGCCGGCGAGCATGATCACCATGAAGCCCACGACCACCCCCGGGAAGGCGAGCGGGAACGTCAGCAGCGCGACGAGCAGCTTCTTGCCCGCGAACTCGTTGCGGGTGAGGAACAGGCCGGCCACGCCCGAGACGACGAGCGTAGCCGCGGTGACGCCGAGCGAAAGAACGACCGTCGAGACGAGGCTGCGGAAGTACTGCGCGTTGGTGATCACCGCCAGATACGCGCCGAGCCCCTGCGGTCCGCTCCAGCCCACGACCGCGAGGCGCGTGAGCGGCAGCAGCCAGAACGCCGTGAAGACGGCGAGCGCCGGCGCGAGCAGCCAGGCGTGCAGGCGCGCGTCGCTCGCGGCGCGCGCCACCGGTCGCCCTTGCCGGTCCACCCGTTCCGCTCTACTGGACTTCCTTCAGGTACCGGTCCGAGAACGCCTTCTGCACCTCGGCCATGCGGCTGTAGTCGACGGTCTTCGCGCGAGCGTACTCGGCGGCGGGCAGGAAGCGTGCCTGCGCCTCCTTGGAGATCGCGCTCGCGCGCACCGGGCGCAGGTACGCGTTGGCCCAGATCGCCTGCCCGTCGTTGGACATCACGAAGTCGAGCACCTTCTTGCCGTTCGCGGGGTTCGGGCCCTTGTTCACCAGGCTCATCACGTAGGGCACCACGACGGTGCCCTCGGCCGGGATCACGAACGCGACGTTGGCCTTGTCCTTGTACTTGCGCGCGGTAGGCGTTGAAGTCGTAGTCGAGCAGGATCGGGATCTCGCCCGACAGCACGCGCGCGTACGAGGTCTGCTTCGGCACGATCGGCTGGTTCTTCTGCAGGTCCTTGAAGTAGCCGACCGCCGTGTCGAAGTTGTCGAGCGTGCCGCCCATCGCCTGGTTGACCGCCACCGCGCCGACGTAGCCGACGAACGCGCTCGCCGGGTCGAGGTAGCCGATCATCCCCTTGTAGGTCGGGTTGAGCAGGTCCTTCCACGACTTCGGGACGGGCTTGCCCTTGAGCGCGTCGACGTTGACCATGAACCCGAGCGTGCCGGAGTGGATCGTGAACCAGTTGCCGTCGGGATCCTTCAGCCCGGCGGGGATCTCGTCCCAGCCCTGCGGCTTGTACGGCGCGACGACGCCGTCCTTCTTCGCCTGGATGCCGAACGTCACGCCGTAGTAGGCCACGTCGGCGACCGGGCTCGCCTTCTCGGCGACGAGCTGCGCGAGGGTCTGGCCGGAGTTCTTGTTGTCCGGCGGCACGGTGATGCCGGTCTTCTCCTTGATCGTCTTGAGCTGGGTGCCCCAGTCGGCCCACTCGGGCGGGCAGTTGTAGCAGATCGCCGTCTGCGCGACGGCGAGCGACGCAAAGCTCGCCGCGGCAAGCGCCGCGACGCCGGTCAGGGCGCGAAAGGTCGTTCGCATCGGATCCTCCTCCTTGTGCTCTGGTGAGCGCGCGATTCTAGCCTCGGCGCATGACGGTCGTGCAACCATCGCCGCCGAGGCGGCGGCGGGAGCCTTTGGGCTTAGAATGTTCGGGCGCTCGAATGAGGAGGAGGTCACGATGAAAAGAACGCTGCTCGCGATCGCTGCAGCCGTGCCGCTCGCGTTCCCCGCGCACGCCGCGGACAAGGTCAAGGTCGGCTTCATCAGCACGCTGTCCGGCCCCAACGCCGCGATCGGCACCGACATCCGCGACGGCTTCAACCTCGCGATCAAGCTCGCCGGCGGCAGCCTGGGCGGGCTGCCGGCGGAGGTGATCGTCGCCGACGACCAGCTGAACCCCGACGTGGCAAAGCAGAACGCCGACCGCCTGCTCAAGCGCGACCGCGTCGACTTCGTGACCGGCACGGTGTTCTCGAACGTGGTGCTGGCGATCGCGCCGCAGGTCGCTCGAATCGAAGACCTTCTTCATCGGCCCGAACGCGGGGCCGGCGCAGTACACCGGCGCGCAGTGCAATCCGTTCTTCTTCTCGTCGTCGTGGCCGAGCGAGGCCTACAGCGAGGCCGCCGGCCAGTACGTCACCGAGCGCGGCTTCAAGAACGTGGTCTTCCTCGCCCCGAACTACCAGGGCGGCAAGGACGCCGCGAGCGGCTTCAAGCGCTACTACAAGGGCAAGCTCGCCGACGAGATGTACACCAAGCTCGGCCAGCTCGACTACGCGGCCGAGCTCGCGCAGATCCGCGCCGCGAAGCCCGACGCGCTGTACGTCTTCCTGCCCGGCGGCATGGGGATCAATTTCATCAAGCAGTTCGTGGCCTCCGGCATGTCGAAGGACATCCAGCTCGTGGTGCCGCTGTGGGGCTCGGACCAGGACATCATCCGCGCCGTCGGCGAGCCGATGCTCGGTCTCTTCAGCCTCGGCCACTGGACCCTCGACCTCGGCAACCCGGCCAATCAGAAGTTCGTCGCCGCGTTCGAGAAAGAGTACAAGCGCCTGCCGACCGGGTACGCGGCGAGCGGCTACGACACCGGCCTGCTGCTCGATGCCGCGATCCGCAAGGTCAAGGGCAGGATCGAGGACAAGGAGGCGCTGCGCGCCGCGATCAAGTCCGCGGACTTCAAGAGCGTGCGCGGCAACTTCAAGTTCGGCGCGAACCAGTTCCCGGTGCAGAACTACTACCTGCAGATCGTCAGCAAGACCGCCGACGGCAAGATCGCCCACAAGACAATCGGTACCGTGCTCGCCAACCGCGGCGATGCCTACGTGCAGGACTGCAAGATGAAGTGAGCGGTCCGTCCGCGTCCCCGCGTCTGCAGCGGGGCGGAGCGCGGTGCGCTCAGCGCCGGTCGGCGAAGCGCGGCGCTTTCACGCTCGTCTCGAACTCGCGGGCGAGCGTGCCGGCCTCGAGCAAAACGACCTCGGGCGTGACCTCGAAGGTCCGCTTTACCGCGTCCGCGAGCGCCGCGGCGACCGTCCCGGGCTCCGCGCTGCGCTTCACCTCGATCGACACGCGGAGCCGATCGAGGCCGCCGGTGGCCACGGCTTCGCACTTGAAGTCGCTCACCTCCGGGACGCGGAACATGAAGTCCTCGAACTCGGCGTGGCCCACGTTCACGCCCCGCACCTTGAAGAAGCCGGTGGTGCGATGCGCGTGCTTCACCAGCGGAAACACCGAGAACGGGCCGTGTCCGTCGTCCGCGTCGCGCAGCGTGACGAGATCGCCCGACAGCCAGCGCAGGAACGGCGTGACGGTGTTCGTCCAGAGCGGCGTCACGACCAGTGCGCCGACCTCGCCCTCGGCCACCGGCGCATGCGTCTCCGGGTGCACGACCTCGACGCAATACATGTCGCTCCAGATGCGGAAGCCGCCGCGGTTCCCGCCGTCGAGCGCCGCGTCCTCCGCGCCCATCATCCCTGCCTCGGTCATCCCGAACGTGTCGCACACGCGCGCGCCCCACGCGCGCGCGAGTTTCTCGCGCTTCGCGTCCGACAGCGGCTCGGCGGAGCAGATCACCGTATCGACCGCCGACGCGGCGAGATCGACGCCGGCGGCCTCCGCGAGATTCGCGAGGTGCAGACCGTAGCTCGACATGCCCATCCAGACCGTCGGGCGCAGGCGCTGGACGAGCTCGAGCTGGAGCTGGGAGGGCGTCGTCGTGCCCGCCCCGGCCCAGTTCACCGCGATGCCGCGCGACTGCGCGGCGCGCGCGAACACGTGCCCGACCGGATGGATGCCGAGCGGGAACGAGTTGTGCACGCGCGCCCCGGCGCCGCAGCCGATGCAGTCGAAGGCCCGCGCGAACGACAGCACGCCGTAGCGGAGGTCGGTCGGGCTGCGCGGATAGAAGAGCGGCTTGCCGGTCGCGCCGCCCGAGCGCCAGAACTCGGCGATCCCGTCGGGCGCGCTCACGCAGAACGACTCGTAGAACTCCCGGTCGGAGAGCGCGCGCAGCATCTCCTTGTCGAGGATCGGAATGCGCCCCCACTCCTCGGGATCGTCGAGACGATCGACGTTCACGTGCTCGAGCTTTCCGCGGTAGAACGGCGCGCGCTTCGCCTGCGCGAGCGCAACCCGCTTCCGCTCGCTCTGGAGCGCCGCGATTTGCGCGCGCGAGCTCGGGAGCTCGAGCGGCATATCAGTATTCCACGCTACGAGGGGGCAAAGGAGGGGGTGGAGCCCCTCCGCCCCGCCCGGCCGCTGCGCGGCGCCCCCTCGTGCTCCCCGAAATCGGGGAAAGCGACGCCTGCGGCATCGGTTTCACTTTAGCCTTTCGCCTCGGGCGCGTTCAGCGTGCCGATCCAGCGGCGCTGCGCGGCGTAGCCCTCGCCCGGCGCCCCGCGCGCCTCGGACTGCGCCATCTGCGTCAGCCGCACGCCCTTCGCCGGCGTGTCCTCCGGGATCGCGTCGAGCGCGTCCTTCAGCATCGCCTCGTAGTCGGCGCCCACCGGGCACACGTCCGCGCAGCGGCGGCAGCCGGTGATCACGCCGGAGCCCCGCAGGATGCTCTGCCACAGGTTGAACGTCGCCTCCGACCGGAGCAGCTCCTTGCGCGCCTGCGCGTCGTCCGCCTGCACGATCCGCTCGATGTGGCCGGTGAGCTTCGCGAAGCCGTACGGCGACCGGTACTCGTCGCAGGTCTCCCAGTCGCGTCCCCAGTGGTGCACGACGTCCCCGGGGCAGGCCTTGAGGCAGCGCCCGCACGACGGGCCGCGGCACAACGCCTGCGCGATCGGGCGATCGCACTCGACGTCGACCGAGCAGAGCACGGCGGTGAGCTGCACGCGCGGCCCGTACTCGGGCGTGAGCAGCTGGAGATTGAGGCCGAGCGTGCCGAGCCCGGCTTCGACCGCGGCGTGCGGCAGCGAAAGCAGCGTTGTCTGGTGCGCCCGCGGGTCGCCGGCGTAGCGCCACGGGTCGACGTGCGTCGGCGGCACCACGATCGCCGGGTAGCCGCAGTCCTCCAGCCAGTACACCAGCTCGAGCGAGGCCTCCTCCAGCGCGGTGAGCGCGAGCTCGTCGTTGTAGTACTTGTGCCGGTCGCCCCAGGCGGCGATGCGCGCGACGCCGCTCGAGAGCTTCTTCGCGAGCACGATCACGCGCCCGCCGTCGTGGTCGGTGATGTCCGAGGGGCGGCGCGGGTCGCGCGGATCCGGCGGGTGCGCGTCGAGCACGGCGCCGTCCGCGATGCCGACGAGGTCTGCGCCGAGCGCCTTCCCCTTCGCCTTGATCTCGGCCGCGCTCAGCGGCTTCCTGAACACGCCAACCACGCGCTCACTCCTCGTCGGCGGCCGCGGCGCGGCTGCGCTGCAGCGCCTTGAACGCCTGCAGCTGCTTGGCGACCATGCCCTTGTAGCCCTCGGGGCCGACCCAGCGCACGTTCCACTCCGACAGGCCGCCCAGCTTCTCGCCTGCGCTGCGATCGTGCTCGGCGCGCGCCGCCTTGTAGCCCTTGGCGAGCGCCACCTTCTCGGGCGTCTTCTCGGGAATCGCCTTCTGCACGTCGGCGAGGTGCGCGTGATAGTCGTTGCCCACCGGACACACGGCGAGGCAGCGCGGGCAGTCGCCGAATGAGCCCACCACGCGCAGCAGCCCCTGCCAGAAGCCGAAGAAGTCGCGCGAGCGGAAGACCTGCGCCGGGTCCTCGTCCGGACGCTCGATCATCCGGTCGAAGAGCTTCAGCATCTGCGCGAAGCCGAACTCCTGCGCCTCGGTCGCGCACGCGCGCTTGTCGATGCCCCAGTGCAGCACCGCGTCGACCGGGCACGAGTGCAGGCAGCGGCTGCAGGATTCGCCGATGCACACCTGCTCGGTGATGCGCGCGTCGGGCGCGAGCTCGAGCTCGGTGAGGATGCCCGTGAGGTACAGGCGCGGACCGAACTCGGGACTGAGGATGTTGACCTCCAGTCCGAGCGTCCCGAGGCCCGCCTCGACGCCCAAGTGCCGCGTCGAGAGCCGACCGTAGCTCGCGCGCTTCAGCGCCCACTCGGTTTCCTGCGCCGCGGTGACGAAGGTCGGGTGCCCGTCGCGCTCCAGCTCCTCGGCGAGGCGATAGGCAAGGCGGTCCATCTTCCGCAGCACCAGCATGTCGAGGTACTGCACCGGCACGTTGGACTTGCAGCGGAACGCGCCGACGGGGATGCGGCTCGCGACGACGATCACGCTGCGGCAGTACGGCGAGATGCGCTCCGGCGTCTGCGGCCAGCGCGGATCGGGCGGGAAGGCGTTGAGCGCGTCGGCCGACGCGATGCCGACCAGATCGGCGCCGAGCGCCTTCGCGCGCTGCTTCACCCGCGCGGCGTCCCAGCCCGCGCCGCTGTCCGGTCTCTGCGCGGCTGCCTGTGCCGTCGCCGGGCCGCTCATGCGACGAGCCGGCCCGCCGCCTCGCGTTCCGCCGCGATCCTGCGGCGGAGGAGCCGGATCGCCTGGATCTGCCCCGCGTCGCCGTTCACGTCGACCCGCGGCGCGGTGGCATCGACGTCGATGTTCGCCTGCTGCGCCTCGATCGCGGCGACGTCCTGGTCGAAGGCGATCTTCACCTGCTCGAACAGCAGGTCGGTCACCTTGGGGTCGTCGATCATGAAGTTGTGCGCCTGCGCCCAGAAGTAGTGGGTGCTGCGGTCGGTCTCGGGGGTGATCGCGTTGAGATTGCGCATCTCGATGCCCCCCGGCATCGCGCCCTCGGCCACGAACGCGCCGGTCTTGAGCGCCCGCGCACCGGCGCCCGCGCCGCACGCGCCGACGTCCAACCGTACGAACGCCGGCGGGACGAAGTTGATGAACTGCCAGCGGTCGACATTGCCCGTGAAGCCGCCGGCCTTGACGTACGTGGGCGGCGGTGGCGTGTCGATCATCCATCGGGCGACCGTCACGTCGCCCTCGGTGCGCGCCGCGCGCGTCTGCGCCTGCTCGGCCGTCGCCATGTTGCCGATCGTCGAGCGGTGCAGGAACGCGAGATGCGTGAGATCGAGGAGGTTCTCGATGATCAGCTCGTAGTTCGCCTTGACGTGCAGGACTGCGCCCTTTGCCCGCCAGGCCGGATGGTCGAGCCAGCGGAAATCACAGACGTTCGCGGGGTCGGCGCGCGCCGGATCGCCCATCCACACCCAGATCCAGCGGTGACGCTCGACGACCGGGTAGCTTCGCACGCGCGCCCCGGCCGGAACGCTTTCCTGTCCCGGCACGCGCACGCATTTCCCGGTCGCGTCGTAGGTGAAGCCGTGATACCCGCATTCGAGGCAGTCGCCGGCGATCGTGCCGCGATGCAGCGGAAAGTGGCGGTGACAGCACCGATCTTCGAGCGCGACGACCTTGCCGTCGCGGGTGCGATAGAGCACGACCGGCTCGTTCAGCAGTACGCGGCCGAACGGCCGTTCGGACGACACCTCGTGGTCCCAGGCGGCGACGTACCAGGCGTTCCGGAGAAACATGGGCCCTCCGATCCGATGGGGTCCGGCGAGCTTATACCCGAAGGCGCTTCACCAGCTGCCCCTTGATTTTCGATCCAACAAGGGGGCACGCCCCCTTGTAGATCCCCCAAGCTAGCGGTCAGCCGCTAAAGCGGCAAGCCGCTTCACCAGCTGCCCCTTGATTTTCGATCCAACAAGGGGGCACGCCCCCTTGTAGATCCCCCAAGCTAGCGGTCAGCCGTTAAAGCGGCAAGCCGCTTCACCAGCTGCCCCTTGATTATTTTCCGCGTCGGCGTCAGCGGCATCGCGTCGACGATCTCCAGTCGCTCCGGCCACTTCAGCTTCGAGACCTGTGCCGCGTCGAGCCAGCCGGTCACCTCGGCAAGCGTGAGCGTGGCCCCGGGCTTGAGCGTGACGAAGAGGCACCCTTTCTCGCCGAGCACCGGGTCGGGCATCGGCACGATCGCGGCCTGCTCGATCGCCGGATGCTTGAGGAGCAGCGTCTCCACGTCGAGCGGGTTGAACTTGATCCCGCCGCGATTGATCACGTCTTTGGTGCGCCCGGCGAGCCGCGTGTTGCCGTCCGCGTCCATCGTCGCGAGATCGCCGGTGCGAAACCAACCGTCGACGGTGAACGCCGCGCGTGTCGCCTCGGGATCGTTCAGGTATCCGGTGAAAACCGATGCGCCGCGCACCTGCAGCTCGCCCTCCTCGCCGGGCGGCGCGGCCGACCCGTCCTCGCGCACGACGCGCAGCTCCGTGCCCGGGCTGGGCCGGCCGGTCGTCTCGGCGCGCACCGGCTCGGCGTCGGCGAGCCGTGTGTACGCGCCCGCCTGCAGCTCGGTCATGCCCCAGAGCTGCATCACCTTGCCGCCCCGCATCAGCGGCTCGAACGCACGCGCGAGCGCCGCGGGCACCGCGCTGCCCGACATCTGCAGATAGCGGAGCGAGGACAGGTCCTTGCCGTCGAAGAGCTTCTGCGCGAAGCACGCCGCGATGTGCGCGGGCGCGGCGAACGCCGCGGTCGGCCGGCCGGCGTGCATCAGCTCGGCGAGCTCCGCCGGCGAGAACGCGGGCAGAAGGAGCGAGCTCGCGCCGGTCACGATCGGCAGCGTGCACGTGAAGAGGCCGTAGAGATGCGTGAAGGGAGCCGCCGAGAGCAGGACGTCGTCGGGCCCGATGCCGAGCGCTTCCGCCGACAGCCGGGCGTTGCCGAGCAGCGCCTGGTACGCGTGGGGCGCGCCCTTGGGCGCCGCGGTCGTCCCCGAGGTGTAGAGGAGCAGGAACGGGTCAGCGCCCGACAGCGCGACCGGCGCCGGCTCGCGCGTTCCGCCGCCGGCGACCAGGTCGGCGAATGCGAGCGCACCCGCCGGCGCCGCACCGACCGCAATCACGTGCTTGAGCGCGGGCAGCTTCGGCCGCAGCCCGAGCACGACCTCTGCCGCCGCGTAGTCCTTCGCCTGCGAGAGCACCACCGCGGCCACCGCGCCGCTGTGCCCGAGCAGCGTCTCGAGCTCGGCCGTGCGATACGGCATGTGCAGCGTCTGCATGACCGCGCCGCGTCCGGCAATCGCGAGATACGCGACCACGAACTCGACGATGTTCGGGAGCTGCACCGCGATCACGTCGCCCTTGCGGATCCCCAGCCCGTCGAGCGCGCTCTGGAACGCGCGCGCGAGCCGGCGCAGCTCGTCCCAAGTCACGCGCCGGTCGCCCTGTCGGAGCGCGTCGTGGCCGGGACGCTCGCGCGCATGCGCGTCGAGCCAGTCGCGCAGGGTGTCGTCGCGCCAGTAGCCCGCGGCGCGGTAGCGCGCCAGGCGCTCCGCGTCAGACCGGATCTCGATGGCCACGCTCAGCTCCGCGCCGGCTCGGCGCGCGCGAGGCCGCCGTGCGCGTCGAGCAGCCGCTCGAACCACGGAGCGAGCGCATCGTCGGCCGGCAGCGCCGGCGTCGCGCTGGCCACGCGCGCCCACTGCAGCACGCTGAAGACGATGTAGTCGGCGTAGCCCGGGCCCGCCCCGGAGAGAAAGACTTGCGCGCGCAGCGTCGCCCGCAGCGGGTCGAGCAGCCTTGCGAAGCTCTTCAGGCTCGCCTCCCGGCCCGCGGCGAGCGCCTCGAGGGTCTTGCCGGACGCCTTCTCGACGCCGGCGCGGAGGTGCGCCGCGTCTTCGAGCTCGAGCGCGGCGACGTTGTCGAGCATGAGGCAGGGCACCACGGCCGCGACGAGCTGGCGGTCGGCCCACGCGTTCACGAAGCGCGCGAGCGCATGTCCGCCTGCGCCGCCGAAGAGCGAGGGGGCTTCAGGATAGGACCGCTCGAGATGCTCGGCGATCTTCCATGAGTCGGACACGACCGTGGCGCCGTCGCGGATGATGGGCACCCGGGTCTGGCCGGAAAACGCGATCGCCGCCTTGTCGGTGATCCGCACCGGGCGGCTCTCGAACGCGAGACCCTTGTGCGCGAGCGCCATGCGCGCGCGCCACGAGAACAGGCTGTAGCGGCGCCCGTTCAGGCCGTATAGTTCGAAGAGCTCGATCGCCATGCAGATTCCGCCGCTCCCGTTTTCCGCGGCGGCATTCTACGCCCGGGCATGGGCGCGAAACGTGCGCGCGCCGCGCTTGTGCCGGATGCCGTTTCGCATAGAATGTCGCGGCTTGCGCGCGTGCAGGAGCGACCCGGCACGCGACGGTCGCGAAGACGGCCGCGTATGCGCGACGCCCGACGAATCGACCCAGGAGAGATCCATGAGCACACGACTTCTCAGTCTCGCCGCCCTGTCGCTCGCACTGGCGACCCCGGGCCACGCGGCCGACAAGATCAAGATCGGCTTCATCAGCACGCTGTCCGGGCCGAACGCCGCGATCGGCAACGACATCCGCGACGGATTCAATCTCGCCCTAAAACTCGCCGGCAACAAGGTGGGCGGCCTCCCGGCCGAGATCGTGATCGGCGACGACCAGTTCAATCCGGACACCGGCAAGCAGCTCGCCGAGCGCATGCTCAAGCGCGACCACGTCGATCTGCTGACCGGCATCGTGTTCTCGAACATCATGCTCGCGGTCGTGCCGGCGGCCTTCGAGCAGAAGACGCTCTACATCAGCCCGAACGCCGCGCCCTCGCCGCTCGCCGGCAAGCAGTGCAACCCGCTCTTCTTCGTCGCCTCGTGGCCGAACGACGCCTACCACGAGGCGGCCGGGCAGTACGCGACGACGAAGGGCTTCAAGAACGCCTACCTCGTCGCGCCGAACTACCAGGCCGGCAAGGATTCGCTCTCCGGCTTCAAGCGCTACTACAAGGGCAAGGTCGTCGACGAGGTGTACACCAAGCTCGGTCAGCTCGACTACGCCGCCGAGATCGCGCAGATCCGCGCGGCCAAGCCCGAGGCGCTGTACGCCTTCCTGCCGGGCGGCATGGGCATCAACTTCATCAAGCAGTTCGTCGCCGCCGGCCTGTCGAAGGACATCCAGCTGATCGTGCCCGGCTTCGGCTCCGACCAGGACATCATCCGCGCGGTGGGCGAGCCGATGCTCGGCCTCTTCGACACCGCGCACTGGTCCTACGATCTCGAGAACGACGCCAACCGGAAGTTCGTGGCCGAGTTCCAGAAGGAGTACAAGCGCCTGCCGAGCGTGTTCGCGGCGCAGGGCTACGACACCGCGCTGATGATGGAGGCCGCGGTGCGCCGGACCAAGGGCAACCTCGAGAACAAGGAGGCGCTGCGCGCCGCATTCCGCGCCGCCGACTTCAAGAGCGTGCGCGGCGACTTCAAGTTCAACAAGAACCAGTACCCGATCCAGACCTACTACCTGCGCGTCGTGTCCAAGGACGCCGACGGCCGCATCGTGAACAAGAAGATCGGCACGGTATTCACCAATCACGGCGATGCGTACGTGCAGGACTGCGCGATGAAGTGATGTCGTCCGCCTGACGGGTCGCCGGCGGCGGCGCGCCTGCGCCCGGCCGGCTCGTCGCCGCGCCATGTCCGGAATCCTGATCCTCGAGCAGTCGCTGAACGGCCTGCAGTTCGGCCTGATGCTGTTCCTGCTCGCCGCCGGGCTCACGCTCGTGTTCGGGATCATGGACATGATCAACCTCGCGCACGGATCCCTGTACATGGTCGGGGCGTTCCTCGCCGCGACGGTGGCGGAACTGACCGGCTCGTTCGTCGCCGCGGTGGCGGTCGCGATCGTCGGCACGGCGATCGTCGGCATGCTGCTCGAGATGACGGTGCTGCGCCGGCTCTACGCGCGGGATCACCTCGCGCAGGTGCTCGCCACCTTCGCGCTGATCCTGATCGCGAACGAGGCGGTGCGCCTCGTCTGGGGACCGCAGGTGCCGCTCAACACGCCGCAGGCGCTGTCGGGCCCGGTGCAGCTGCTGCCCGGCCTCGCCTACTCGTCCTACCGCCTCGTGATCATCGCGGTCGGGCTGGCGGTCGCCGCCCTGCTCTATTTCGCGGTGACCCGCACCAAGACCGGCATGCTGGTGCGCGCCGGGGCGTCGAACCGCGAGATGGCGATCGCGATGGGCGTGAACATCAAGCGCCTGTTCACGATCGTGTTCGGCTTCGGCGCGGGGTTGTGCGCGATCGCCGGCGCGATGCTCGGCCCGATCCTGGCCGTGCAGGTCGGCATGGGCGAGAACATCCTCATCCTCGCCTTCGTCGTGATCGTGATCGGCGGCATCGGCTCGATCCGCGGTGCGCTGGTGGGGGCGATCCTGGTCGGCGTCGTGGACACGATGGGGCGCGCGTTCCTCCCCGCGGCGCTGCGCGAATTCCTGCCGCCGCAGTTCGCCTCCGCGCTCGGTCCGGCGCTGGCGTCGATCCTGATCTACGTCCTGATGGCGGCGATCCTGTTCTGGAAGCCGCAGGGCCTGTTCCCCGCGCGCGGCTGACCCATGCGCAGAACGTTGCTCTTCGCGACGCTCGCCGCGGCCATCGCGTTCCCGCTCGTCGCGGCACCGCTCGGCTGGGAGTTCTACATCGGCTTCGCGAGCCGCGTGATGATCTACGCGCTCGCCGCGTCCAGTCTCAACCTCATCCTCGGCTACGGCGGGATGCTCTCGTTCGGGCACGCCGCATTCGTCGGCGCCGGCGCGTACATCGTGGGGATCCTGATGGCCGAGGGCGTGGCGAGCGCCTGGATCAGCTGGCCGCTGGCGATCCTGGTGGCGGGGCTGCTCGCGGCCGCGGTCGGCGCGGTCTCGCTGCGGACCCGCGGCGTGTACTTCATCATGATCACGCTCGCCTTCGCGCAGATGGTCTATTACATCGCCGTCGGCATGAAGGCGTACGGCGGCGAGGAGGGCCTCAATCTCGCCGCGCGCTCGAGCCTCGGCCTCGGGCTGAACCTGAAGGACGACGCGACCTTCTACTACGTCGTCCTCGCGGTCCTCGCGGCGGGGCTCTACGGCCTGCACCGCGTCGCGAACGCGCGCTTCGGCCGGGTGATCGAGTCGATCCGGGAGAACGAGACGCGCATGGAGGCGATCGGCTTTCCGACCTATCGCTACAAGCTCGTCTGCTTCGCGATCGGCGGGGCCGTCGCCGGTCTCGCCGGCGCGCTGCTCGCGAACCAGAACTCCTACGTCAACCCGAATCTGCTCTACTGGACCCAGTCCGGATCGCTGATGATCATGGTGATTCTCGGCGGCGTCGGCTACCTCTACGGCGGGCTCCTCGGGGCGATCGCGCTGCTCGCGCTCGAGGAGGTGTTCTCGGCCTATACCGTCTACTGGCAGCTCGGCGTCGGCGTGATCCTGCTCGCGATCGTGCTCTTCGCCCCGCAAGGGCTGGCCGGCCTCTTTGCCAGGCGCCGCGATGGCTGAGCCGATCCTGCGCGTGGCGGGCGTCTCCAAGCACTTCGGCGGCGTCGTCGCGGTCGACACGGTTGCGCTGAGCGTCCGCGCGGGCGAGATTCACGCGCTCATCGGACCCAACGGCGCGGGCAAGACGACCCTCGTGCATCTGCTCTCCGGCGCGATGGCGCCCGACACCGGGCGGGTCTTCTTCGGCGGCGCCGACGTCACGGCGCGCGCGTTCCACGAGCGCGTCGCCCTCGGGCTCGCGCGCTCCTACCAGATCACGAGCCTGTTCCGCCGCTTCAGCGCGCTCGACAACGTCGCCCTCGCCGTGCAGGCGCGCAGCGGCTCGTCGCTCGGGTTCTGGACACCGGTCGCGACGGAGCACGCGCTCTTCGACGAGGCGCGCACCGTGCTCGCCGAGATCGGCCTGGCCGGGCGCGAGGGCGTGCCGGCCGGCCACCTCGCGCACGGCGAGCAGCGCTCGCTCGAGGTCGGCCTCGCGCTCGCGACCCGACCGAAGGTCCTGCTCCTCGACGAGCCCATGGCGGGCATGGGGCCGGAGGATTCCGAGCGCATGATCGCGCTGATCGACGGGCTCAAGGCGCGGATCACGGTGCTGCTGATCGAGCACGACATGGACGCGGTCTTCCGCCTCGCCGACCGCATCTCGGTGCTCGTCAACGGCCGCGTGATCGCGACCGGCGAGCCCGACGAGATCCGGGCGAACGAAGAGGTGAAGCGCGCATACCTGGGAGAAGAACTGACGGCATGAGCGAGGCGCTGCTCAAGGTCGAGGGTCTCGAGACCGCCTATGGCGCGAGCCAGGTGCTCTTCGGCCTGTCGCTCGAGATCCGCGTCGGCGAGGTCGCGACGCTGCTCGGACGCAACGGCATGGGCAAGACGACCACCGTCCGCTCGATCCTCGGCCTCACGCCGCCGCGCGGCGGTGCGATCACCTTCCGCGGCGAGCGCATCGAGCGCCGCGCGGCCGACGCAATCGCGCGCGCCGGCATCGCGCTCGTGCCGGAGGGACGGCAGATCTTCCCGAACCTCACGGTGCGCGAGAACCTCGTCGCCTTCGCCGATAACCGCTGCCGCGCGCGCGCGCCGTGGAACCTCGAGCAGGTGTACGCGCTGTTCCCGCGCCTGCAGCAGCGCGCCGAGAACATGGGCAACCAGCTCTCGGGCGGCGAGCAGCAGATGCTCGCGATCGGCCGCGCGCTGATGACCAACCCGCACCTGCTCGTTCTGGACGAAGCGACCGAAGGGCTCGCGCCCTTGATCCGGGAGGAGATCTGGCGCTGCCTCGCGGGCCTCAAGGCCGCCGGCCAGACGATCCTGGTCATCGACAAGTACGTCGAGCGCCTCGTGCGCATCGCCGACCGGCACACCATCATCGAGCGCGGGCGCGTGGCGTGGCAGGGCAACTCCACCGAGCTGAACGCCGACCGCGGGCTGTGGCACCGGTATCTGGGCGTTTGACCGGGCGTATGATCCGCATCTCGAACCTCGCCGGGAGACACCGATGTCGGCCAACCTGAAATCCGTCGCAACGCCTTCGGCCCGGGGCCGGGTCAGCAAGGAGGAGTGGGAGGTCCGCGTCGACCTGGCCGCCGCCTACCAACTCGCGGCGATCTTCCGCTGGACCGACCTCATCTACACGCACTTCTCGGCGCGCGTGCCTGGCACCGAGCACGTCCTGATCAACCCGTACGGCCTGATGTTCGACGAGATCACCGCATCGAATCTCGTGAAGATCGACCTCGAGGGCAACGTCCTCGACGACGCGACCGGCATGGGCATGAACGAGGCCGGCTTCGTCATCCACGGCTGCGTGCACCTGGCCCGGCCGGAGATCAATTGCGTGATCCACACCCATACGCGCGCCGGCGTCGGCGTCTCGGCGCAGAAATGCGGGCTGCTGCCGCTGAGCCAGCACGCCATGCGCGTGCAGGCGCAGGTCACCTATCACGACTTCGAGGGCATCGCGCTGGAAATGGACGAGCGCGAGCGCCTCGCGCGCGACCTCGGGCCGACCTCGAAGGCGATGATCCTGCGCAACCACGGCCTGCTCACGCTGGGCGACAGCGTGCGCGAGGCGTTCGAGCTGATGTACTACCTCGACTGCGCCTGCCAGATCCAGGTCGACGCGCTCGCCGGCGGCGCGGAGAACGTGCTGCTCATGAGCGAGCAGGCCGCCCGCACCGCCGCCGAGCAGTTCGAGCGCCCCGGGCGGCCGTCGGTGCACAAGGACTGGCCGGCGCTGCTGCGCATGCTCGACCGCAAGGGCGTCGACTATCGCGCCTAGCGGGCACGCCGCAACTCCGGCGTGATCGAGGCCGACGTCGTCATCGTCGGCGCCGGCATTGCCGGCGCATCGGCCGCCTATGCGCTGGCGCCGCACGCACGCGTCGTCGTGCTCGAACGCGAGGAGCGCCCCGGTTATCACTCGACCGGCCGCTCGGCGGCGCTTTTTTCCGCGACCTACGGTAATGCGCCGGTGCGGGCGCTCGCACGCGCCGGCCGGGCGTTCCTCGAGTCGCCGCCCGCGGGCTTCGCGGCGCACCCGATCCTCGCGCCGCGCGGCAGCCTCGTCTACGGCGATGCCGCGCGGCGCGGCGAGCTCGCCGCGCGCTGCGACGACTGGCGCAGGACGGGTACCGAAGTGCGCCTGCTCTCCGGCGCGGAGGTCCGCGCACTCGTCCCGCCGCTGCGCGAGTCCGTGGCGGAGGTCGGCATCCTCGAGCCCGGCGCGCGGGACATCGATGTCGACGCGCTGCACCAGGGGTTCCTGCGCGGCGCGAGAGCCGGCGGCGCGACATTCACGATGAACGCCGAGCTCCGCGTGGCCCAGTTCTCGGGCGGCCGATGGCAGCTCGACACGACCGCGGGGGAGATGCGTACCGCGGTACTCGTGAACGCCAGCGGCGCATGGGCAGACGAAGTCGCGCGTATCGCCGGCGTCGCACCGCTCGGCATCCAGCCGCTCCGCCGCACCGCGATAATCTTCGAGTGCGCGCGCTTCGGCGGCCCGCGGAGCTGGCCGATGGCCGTCAACGCCGAGGAGACGCTCTACTTCAAGTCTGATGCAGGCCGCTTTCTCGCCTCGCCCGCGGACCAGACGCCGTCACCGCCCTGCGACGCGCAACCGGAAGAGCTCGACGTCGCGACGCTGATCGACCGCCTGGAGCGCGAGACGCTATTCGAGGTGAAGCGATTGACAGCGAAATGGGCGGGGCTGCGCAGCTTCGCGGCAGACCGCACGCCGGTGTGCGGGTTCGATCCGCAGCAGTCCACGTTCTTCTGGCTTGCCGGCCAGGGCGGCTACGGGATCAAGACCTCGCCCGCGCTTTCCACGCTCGCGGCGGCGCTGATCTTGCGACGTGCCATTCCGGCAATGCTCGCCGACGAAGGCGTTGATCCGCAGGCGCTCGCGCCGACGCGACTGCGCGCCGCGACCTGATTCCGCGCTAGAGCGCAAACACCGCGTCGATGCAGTACCAGACGACCGACGCGGCCGCCGCCCAGACCACGCCGGCGGCAACGATGCGGACGACGGGCGAATCGGCGCGACCGCTGGCCGCGTCGCGATGCGCTTCGGGCTCGACCGGCGATGCGGCCGAAGGAATCGTAAGGAAGGGTTCGACGGGTCTCATCGGAGCGCGTCCGGCGTTGCGATTGCTGCGGCGTTCGGGCGTGCCGCGATCTCGGTGCGGTCGAGCACGAAGACCGGGATCTCGTGGCGGTCGGTAGTCATGCTGTCCGCGCAGGCGAAGTCCGTCGCAAGCACCAGCGCCACTGCGCCGGCGGCCATGAGCGCTCGGCCGGCAGGGGTGCGGTGGGAATTCATTCGAGGAATCTCGTCCAAGATGTCGGTGCCGGGGAGGGTTCGCCCCGGCACCAACGGTCCTGACATTAGTTGTTGTAGTTGTCGACGAAGTCGTACTTCGAGCGCATCGGGGTGGACTCGGTCGACTGCACCGACGTCATGATTTCCGCCTGCTTCCAGTAGGCGTCGTCGAACACGTAGTTGTTGTCCGCCAGGGCGGCATTGGCGACAAGCGCGAGGGCGACAGCGGCGAGACCGATCAGATTGCGTTTCATGGTGGCACTCCTTTTCAGGTGGTTGAGGGTTAAGGGCGCTTTTCGGAGCCCATCGAGCCGGGAAAAGCTCCGTATCTCGATGGCTGCCAGTTTGTGCCGCGCACCGGCCCTGCGTCTGGGTGCTATTGGCCGCGCTCCCGGTGACCTATTCACCAGGAGACACCAAGCGCGCCACAAAAGTCACACGAGCGCGGCCCGCGGATCATCCGGATGGAGGAGTGGCGAGCAGCGGACGCAGCGCGATCAGGCCGAGGACCGGCCCGGGTGCGAGCGCGACGAACAGCCACGCCGGACTCACGCTGGTCGCGAGCGTGCCGAGGAGCTGGATGCTCGCGATCGTGATCGCGAAGCCGATGCAGTTGCCGATCGTGAGCGCGGAGCCGACGAGCTGGCGCGGCGCGTAGCGCGCATTGAGCGCGGAGAACTGCGGCGAGTCCCCGACCACGACGATCCCCCAGAACACGAGGAAAGCGAGGAAGACCGGCGTAGGCGCGCTGAACGCCAGCGGCGAGAGCATGCAGCACGCGCCCGAGGCGGCGAGCTGCGCGAACGCGACGCGCGCGCTGCCGGCGCGCAGCGAAACGAGCCCTCCGCCCGCGCAGCCCACGAAGCCCGCCGCGATCACCACGAACGCCCACAGCGGAACGTTCAGCTCGGACGCAGCATGCGCGGCCAGGACGACGGGCACGAAAGCCCAGAACGCGTAGAGCTCCCACATGTGCCCGAAGTACCCGAAACACGACGCGCGGAAATCCCGCGAGCGGAAGATCACTGCGAGCGCGTGGGGATCGAACTTCGCGCCCTTGGCGAGGTACGGACCATCGGGCACGAAAGCGAGCATCGCGAGGCCGCCGAGCGCGGCGATGGCCGAGACGGCGAGCAGCACCGTGCCCCACGGCAGCGTCTGCCCGGCGCCTCTCAGCAGATGCGGAAAAGCGGTCCCGACGACGAGCGCACCGACGAGCAGGCCGAGCGCGTTGCCGAGGTCGCGCTGGTACCAACCCGACGCGATCTTCATTCCCACCGGATAGATGCCGGCGATGAAGAATCCGGTGAGGAAGCGGAATGCGAGCAGCGACAGCAGGCCTTCGCCGAGCGCATAGACGCCGAGGTTGAAGAACGCGCCGAGGATCGAACAGAGGAAGAACACGATCCGCGGCGAGACGAGATCCGAGATCGCGAAGAACGCGAAGGCGAGCGTCCCCGCGATGAAACCGAGCTGGACCGCGGAGGTCGCGTAGCCGAGCGCACCGGGCGCGAGGCCCCAAGCCGCCTGCAAGTCGCCGAGCACCGCGTTTCCGGCGAACCAGAGCGATGTGCCGGCGAACTGCGAGAGCACGATCGCCGGAAGGATCCATGGCCGGCGGGTGCGATCGGCGTGCGGCAGGTCGCTCATGGGTCGGGCATTCCGCGCGTTGAGGCGATACACGAAACGCCGCGATGATGCCCGCAAGCCGCTGGCGCCGCCAGCTGCGGCGTATGATCGCGCAGCCGCGGCCGGCGCGACTCGAACGCCGGCGCGAATCAGGAGGAGACCGATCATGATCCGTGCCACCAAGGCCCTTGCCGTAGCGCTCGTGCTGCTTGCCAGCCTCGCAAGTTGCTCGACCGAGCCCGCGAAGCCGGCGGCCGGCGCTCCGGGGTCGGCGCAGAAGCCGCTCGAGCTGATCACGTTCCCCGGCGGGTTCAACTGGCCGGTCTGGGTCGCGCAGGACAAGGGCCTGTTCGCGAAGTACGGCGTCGCCGTGAAGGTCACGCCGACGCCGAACTCGGTCTTCCAGCTCACCAACCTCATCGACGGAAAGTTCGACCTCGCGTTCACCGCGATCGACAATCTCATCGCCTACCGCGAAGGCCAGGGCGAGGTGGACAAGCCGGGTCCCGATCTCATCGCCGTGATGGGCGGCGACAACGGCTTTCTGCGGCTGACCTCCGTGCCCGAGGTGAAGACGATCGCGGAGCTGCGCGGCAAGACCGTCTCGGTCGACGCGCGCACGACCGGTTATGCGTTCGTGCTGTTCGAGATCCTGGACCGCAACGGGCTGCGCGAGCCGGCGTACAAGGTCGAGCGCGCCGGCGGCGTGCTGCAGCGCTACCAGGCGCTCCTGGAAAAGAAACAGGACGCGACGCTCCTGCTTTCGCCATTCGAGGTGCTGGCCCAGGCGCGCGGCTTCAACGTGCTCGCCGACGCGGTGAAGGTCATCGGCCCGTACCAGGGCCTCGTGCTTGGCGCGCGCAAGTCGTGGGCGGAAGCGAACCGTGGCGCAGTGGTTGCCTTCATCCGCGCCTACGCGGAGGCGGTCGAGTGGCTGTACGACCCGGCGAACCGCGCCGAGGCGCTCCAGATCTTCGTCCGCAACCAGCCGAACGCGACGCAGCAGTCGGCCGAAACCGCGTATCGCGTCCTGCTCGACCCGAAGGACGGATTCCAGCGGCGCGCGCAGATCGACCTGCAGGGCGTCGCCAACGTGCTCGCGATCAGGACGAAGTGGGCCGAGAAGAAGAAGCCGCTCGCGCAGCCGGGTGCGTACTACGACCCGAGCTTTTATCGGCAGGCGATCGGGCAATGAACGCTCGGGTGACGGTGCGTGGCGCGCTCGCGCGCGTTCTTCTCGGGACGGCACTCGCACTTGCGAGTGTCGCGCCGCTGAGCGCGCAACCGTATCCGGCTAAACCGATCCGGATCATCGTACCGTTCCCGGCAGGCGGGATCGCCGACATCTACGCGCGGCTGATCGGAGCGCAGCTCACGCACGCCTGGGGACAGCCGGTCGTGGTCGAGAACCGCACCGGCGCGGGCGGGAACATCGGCGCCGACGCGGTGGCGAAGTCGCCCCCGGACGGCTACACGCTGGGCATGGGCAGCGTGGGCACGCATGCCGTGAACGTGTCGCTGTTCAGCAAGATGCCCTACGATCCGGTGCGCGATTTCGCGCCGATCGCACTCGTGCTCGAGGCCGAGGGCCTGCTCGTCGTGCATCCGTCGGTACCCGCGCAGACGGTGCCCGAGCTGATCGCGTTCGCGCGTGCGAACCCCGGCAAGCTCACCTTCGCCTCCGCCGGCATGGGCACCGCGAGCCACCTCGCGGGCGAGCTCTTCAAGACCCGCGCCGGCATCGACATGGTGCACGTGCCGTACAAAGGCAACGTACCCGCGATCACCGATCTCCTCGCCGGTCAGACCGCGCTCATCTTCGCGACGATGCCGACGGTGCTGCCGCACGCGAGGGCCGACAAGCTCCGCGCGCTCGCGACGATCGGCAAGACCCGTTCGACGGCCGCGCCTGAGCTGCCGACGGTTGCGGAGGCCGCGCTGCCCGGCTTCGAGGTGAACAACTGGATCGGGCTCTTCGCGCCTGCGGGCACGCCGCCTGAGATCGTGCAGCGCCTGAACGCGGAGGTCGTGCGCATCATGCGCTCGCCGGAGGTGCAGGCGCGCCTGCCGGTCGAGGGCGCGCGCTTCGTTGCCACCACGCCGGCGGAGTTCGGGGACTTCGTGAAGGCCGAGGTTGCGGGCTGGGCGCCGATCGTCAAGGCGTCCGGGGCCCGAGCCGACTGACGCGTCGGCCGGCTCCGCCCCGGGGCGGGGGCCGGTCAGAGCCCAGCATTGAAGGCCGGACCCGTGCTGTCGCGAGACGTGCACAAGGGCATGCGCCCTCTCTGCACGCCTACTTCGTCGCGTCCCCGCAGTGCTTCAGATAGATCGTCTTCAGGATTTCAAACTCCGACAGCGGCGCGCGCGCGATGCGCTCCACCATGGCCTTGCGCACCTCGCCGGCTGGCCGTTGTTGCTTGAGCGCCTTGACCGTCTCCTCGAGCTGATCCAGCGGCGTTCGCTTCAACAGCTCCACTGCGGACACCTGTTCGTCGGGGCTTGGCCCCATTCTTAGAAATGCTCTAAGCGCGTTCATTTACTTTTTTCCCCTTGGTGGCGGCCCCGACGACCGATGGTCGGGGCGATGCCACTGGCATAGCAGCTTCCGGGCCAGAAGGTCACAGGCCGTTACACGCGTGAACGACGTCACGCCTCCCCGAGGAATGGCGTTGCGGGGGTGAGCTTATGTCACGGCACGTTGCAGAGTACCCCCGCAACGTGACAGTTCCGCCAGAGGAGCGCGTGCCAGAGCGCACGCTCCGACTGACGACTAAGCGTCAGCGGCCGACGGGCGAGGGGAGCGAGCATGCAGGTTGTGGAAACGAACGGCGTTGCGCGTGCGGCGTCGGCCACGGAAGCGACGTCATTCGCGCGTCGCACCCGCACGACGCGCCAAAAATCTCACGTTTTCCCGGGCGGCCCGCCGCTCACCCGGAACTATCGCCGCTTCCGCGCGGCGTGCCGTCTGGGCGCACCCGGCGAGGGCAGGTAGAAAGGCCATGACACCGGCATTGCCGGCACCCACCTGCAAGGAACAATCATGGCCATCAAACACCTGGTCGTCGCGCTCGCGGTCGTGAGCCTGACGATCGTCGCGACCGAAGCCGACGCGAAGGGCGTCAAAGTGAAGTCCTCGTCGAGCAGCGGCTCGAGCGCCGCGAACAGCAGCTCGTCCGCCGCCGCAAAGAAAACCGCGCGCGACGACGAGCCCGCGTTCAGCGCCGAGAACGTCAAGAAGACGAAGAAGTCCGACCCCGACGCGGACTCCGGTTCGAGCGCGGGCTCGGGCGTCAACGTCAACCTCTCGCGCGCCCGGTCGTCCGCCTCGTCCTCGCAGCAGGCGGCGGCGAACCCCGGCGCCGTGGTCGCCGCGCCGGCGGCAGTGCCCGCAGACGACGAGGCGCGCCGCGCGGCGGAAGAAGCGAAGCGCAAGCGCGCGGAGGAACTCGCCGCGATGCAGCGGAAGTTCGACGAGGACGTGAAGGCCCGCCAGGCCGAGGAAAGGCGTCAGAAAGCCGCGGCGGCCGAAGGCGAGCGCAAGCTGCTCGAGCAGCGTGAGGAGCAGCGCCGCGCCGCCGAGGCACGCGAGCGCGAAGCACGGCGCTCGCTGCATGCGTCCGCGCCGCCGACGTGCGTCATCAAGCCGGCGATGACGGACGACGATCTCGCGAAGTGCCGCGGACGCTAGGTCAGCCCTTTTCCTCGAACCATCCCTTCGGCCCGAGCCCGCGGTCCGGACCGAGCATCGCGTAGCCGCCGTCGACCGGGATGTCGGCCCCGGTGATCCACGACGCGGCGTCCGAGCACAGCCAGAGCAGCACGTCGGCGACCTCTTCCGCGTCCCCGATGCGTCCGAGCGGATGTGTCTTCGCGCCGATCGCGTCGGCGCGCGCACGATCGTTGCCCGACAGCACCTTCAGCGGATCGGACCACGTCCACGCCGGCGAGATCGCGTTCACGCGGATCCTGAGCGGCGCGAGCTCGGTCGCCTCGTTGCGCGTCACCTGCTTGAGCGCGGCCTTGGAGGCGGGATAGAGGATCCGACCCGCCGCGCCAAAGCGTCCCGCGATGCTCGAGAAGTTGACGATGGATCCGCCGCCGCGCGCCTTCATGACCGGCGCGACCAGGCGCGCGAGGCGAACACCGCTCACCACGTTCGTGTTCAGGGACCTGAGCCAGTCCTCGCGCGACGACTCGAGGCCGTTGTCGAGAAAGGTCGCGGCGCTGTTCAGCAGGAAGTCGATCCCGCCGAAGCGGTCGCACGTCGCCTTCACCAGCGCTTCGAGTGCGCCATCATCGGTGACGTCGCAGCGCGTGAAGAGCGCGCGCCCGCCGAGCTCCGCGGCGACCGCCGTCCCGCGCGCCGCGTCGATGTCCGCGATGGAGACGGCGGCGCCGGCGGCGTGGAACGCGCGCCCGATCGTCGCACCGAGCAGCGATGCCCCACCGGTGACGAGCGCGACCTTGCCGCTGAAGTCGAACCGTGCATTGCCCATCGTCGTCGCTCCCGTCGAGGGCGTCGATGGTACACGCGGCCCCGCACTTGATCCGCCGGTGCGGTGGGGATAAGGTTCCGGTTCCCGAAGGCGGCACAAGACGCGCCGCGGCCACTTCAAGGAGCCCCATCCGTGCTGCACGAACGCATCCCGAACCTCGAGAAGCTCGTCGAGCCCGACCGCGTCCACCGCCTCTGCTACACCGACCCGGACGTGTTCGAGCTCGAGATCCGCAACATCTTCGAGAAGTGCTGGATCTACGCCGGGCACGAGTCCCAGGTGAAGAACCCGGGGGACTTCTGGACGTTCCAGATCGGGCGCCAGCCGATGATGATGGTGCGCGGACATCCCGCGGGGGAAAGGAAGGGGTCCACCGCCGCTTCGCGACCGGGGCCGATCCATGTGCTCTACAACCGCTGCCCGCACCGCGGCGTGCAGGTCTGCGGCGCGCGCCACGGGAACGCCGGCGACGCGCTCACCTGCTCGTACCACTCCTGGCGCTTCAAGTACGACGGCACGGTCGAGTCGCTGCCGCTGCCGCGCGGCTACGAGGGCACGACGTTCAAGGACTACGACTGCAACATGAGGCGCGCGCCGCGCGTCGAGTCGTACCGCGGCTTCGTGTTCGCGAGCCTCGCCGCCGACGGCCCGGCGCTCGTCGATTGGCTCGGGCCGGCGAAGGTGGCGTTCGACGACATCTGCGACCGCTCGCCGGTGGGCGAGGTCGAGGTGGTCATGAACTGCTACCGCGTGATCCAGCGCTCGAACTGGAAGTTCTTCATGGAAAACCAGCTCGACGCGGTGCACCCGTCGGTCACGCACGAGTCGACCGGCCGCGCCGCCTCCGAGGTCGAATTCCAGATCCAGCGCCGCACCGGCGACAAGCCGCTGCACTACCACATGCTCTCGGCGTTCACGATCCCGTTCGACAAGTGGGACTCGCTCGAGACCTACGGCTACCCGTACGGGCACACTGTCCTCGGCGGCTACATGGGCCTGCGGCCGCAGGACCCGGACACGCTGGAGCACGAGCGCATCCTGGCGAAGGCGTACGGCGAGAAGAAGAAGGAGGAGTACCTCACGCGCAACATCCACCACGTGCTCGTGTATCCCTGCCTATCGGTCCAGTCGCCGCTGCAGCAGCTGCGGGCGATCCGGCCGCTCGCACCCGACCGCACGCTCTCGGAGATCTGGCATTTCCGCCTGAAAGGGGTCCCGGAGCCGATCTATCGGCGCTCGCTCTGGTACTACAACCTCGTCAACTCCCCGGCGACGATGGTGAACGCGGACGACCTCGAGAACTGGCAGAAGGGGCAGTGGGGCCTGAGCTCGCAAGGCGGCGACTGGGTGAGCTTCCACCGCGATTACGGCCGCGACAAGGCGGACGGCGATACCCTGCGCTCGACCAACGGCTGCAGCGAGATGCCGATGCGCGCCCAGTTCCAGGCGTGGCTCAAGTACATGAAGGCCGGGACTTGAGCATGGCGAAGACCGTCAGGAAGAAGGTCGCCGCGAGGAAGTCCGCGGTAAAGCGCGCGGCGAAGCGGGCGGCGCCTGCGCAGGCGAACGGCAAGAGTGCAGGACTGCTCCAGCGGGAGGTCGAACAGTTCCTCTACCGCCAGGCCGAGGCGCTCGACGAGAAGCGCTGGGGCGATTTCATCGGCCTGTTCGCCGACGACGGCATGTACTGGATGCCGCCGGCGCCGCACTACACGACTTGGGAAGGCATGCCGTCGATCTTCATCGAGGACCGCGACCTGATGACGGTACGGATGAAGCGCGT
Source organism: uncultured beta proteobacterium (assembly GCA_963747775.1). Lineage (GTDB taxonomy): Bacteria > Pseudomonadota > Gammaproteobacteria > Burkholderiales > SG8-39 > JAGVSZ01. The sequence continues at coordinate 105,921 of CAVVGT010000001.1, read as the reverse complement.
GCAGCACCCGCACGCCTGGTCGCAGCACCCGGACTGGGGCACGAACCACGTCGTGTCGAACGTGATCATCGAACGCGTCGAGCCGAAGACGGGCGAGGTGCACGTGCGCTCGCGCTTCCACATGATGGAACTGCGGCGCGACGAGCTGCGCCATTTCGCCGGCACCTACCGCCACCGACTGAAGCTCACCAAGGACGGGTTCCGGATCAAGCTTCAGCGCGTGGACATGGTGAATTCCCAAGCGCCGTATGAATATGTCCTACAAGTCTGGGTCTGATCGGAGCGGCGAGGTGGCAGCGCCGGCGCGGGTGCGGAGCAGCCGGCGCGGTCGATTGGCCCAGGCGCCGTACGAGTACGTCCTTCAGGTGTGGGTGTGATGTTCGAAACCACGATCGCAGGCAGTCTCCCGAAGCCCGGCTGGCTTGCCGAGACGCACAAGCTCTGGCCGCGCTGGAAGCTCGAGGGCGGTGCGCTCGCCGAAGCGAAGGGCGATGCGACGCTGCTCTGGCTCAAGGCGCAGGAGGACGCAGGAATCGACCTGGTCACCGACGGCGAGCAGTCGCGGCAGCACTTCGTGCACGGCTTCCTCGAGGCGGTGGAGGGCATCGACTTCGACCTTAAGGTCGAGCTCGGCATCCGCAACAACCGCTACAAGGCGATGGTGCCGACGGTCGTGGGGCCGCTGCGACTCAAGGGTCGCGTGCACGCGACCGAAGCGCGGCTCGCCCGCGCGCACACCACGCGCAAGCTCAAGTTCACGCTGCCCGGCCCGATGACCATCGTCGACACGATCGCCGACAAGCACTACGGCGACCGGGTCAAGCTCGCAATGGCCTTCGCCGAAGCGCTGAACGAGGAGGCGCGGGCGCTCGCCGCCGACGGCGTCGACCTCATCCAGTTCGACGAGCCGGCGTTCAACGTCTACATGAGCGACGTCACGCGCTGGGGCATCGACGCGCTGCACCGCGCCGCCGAGGGTCTGAAGTGCCGGACCGCGGTCCACATCTGCTATGGCTACGGCATCAAGGCCAACCTCGACTGGAAGGACACGCTCGGGAGCGAGTGGCGCCAGTACGAAGAGATCTTCCCGGCGCTCGCGCGCAGCCGCCTCGACGCGGTGTCGGTCGAGTGCATCCACTCGAAGGTGCCCGCGAGCCTGCTGAAGCTCCTCGCCGGCAAGGAGGTCATGCTCGGCGTGATCGACGTGGCGAGCGACAAGGTCGAGACGGCCGACGAGGTCGCCAGCGTCATCGGGGAAGCGGCCCGGTTCGTGCCGAAAGACCGCATCCTCCCGTGCACGAACTGCGGCATGGCGCCGATGGACCGCGACGTGGCGATGGCCAAGCTCGCGGCGCTCGGCGCCGGCGCGCGGCTCGCGCGCGAGCGGTTCGCGTGACGCCGCGGTCGATCATCGAGAAGATCTGGGACGCGCACGTCGTCGCGGAGCTCGGCGAGGGTCAATCGCTGCTGCACGTCGATCGGGTGTTCCTGCACGAGCGCACCGGCCCGCAGGCGCTGGCCGGGCTGGTTGCGGCGGGCCGCGCGGTCGCCAACCCCGCACTGGTGTTCGGCGTCATCGACCACATCGTCGACACCGAGCCCGGCCGCACCGATCGCACGCGCTTCAAGGGCGGCGACGAGTTCATCCGCAGCTTCCGCGACCTCGCGCGGCGCACCGGCATTCGCCTCTTCGACCTCGACGATCCGCGCCAGGGCATCGTGCACGTGATCTCGCCCGAGCAGGGGATCGCGCTGCCGGGCTGCACGCTCGTCTGCCCCGACAGCCACACCTGCACCGTAGGCGGCATCGGCGCGCTCGCGTGGGGCATCGGCTCCACCGAGGGCGAGCACGCGGTGGCGACGCAGACGCTCGTCCGGCCGCGCCCGAAGACGATGCATGTCGACTTTAGCGGGCGGCTCGCGCGCGGTGTGACCGCGAAGGACATGATTCTCGCGCTGATCGGCAAGTACGGCGCGACCGGCGGCGCGAACCACGCGCTCGAGTTCGGGGGCGAGGCAGTGCGCGCGCTCGGTGTCGAGGCGCGCCTCACGTTGTGCAACATGGCAGTGGAGTTCGGCGCGTGGACCGGCCTGGTCGCGCCCGACGACACGACGATCGAGTGGGTCTCCGGTCGACCGTTCGCGCCGCGCGCGGCGCAATGGGATGCCGCGGTCGCGCATTGGTGCGCGCTCCCGTCCGACGCCGGCGCGCGCTGGGATTCGCGGCTCGAACTCGATTGCGCGGCGCTCGCGCCGCAGGTCACCTGGGGCACCAGCCCCGGCCACGCGGTCGGCATCGACGGCGTCGTTCCGGATCCCGCGGCCGCGCCGGACGCAGCCGCGCGCGCCGGCTTCGAGCGCGCTCTCGCGTACATGGATCTGAAACCGGGCCAGCCGCTGCTCGGATTGCCGATCGAAGCCGCGTTCATCGGCTCGTGCACCAACAGCCGACTCTCGGATTTGCGCGCGGCGGCGGAGCTCTTGCGCGGCCGGCGCGTCGCGCCCGGCGTCAAGGCGCTCGTTGTTCCGGGTTCCACGTCGGTTAAAAAGGCGGCGGAGGCCGAAAGCCTCGACCGTGTGTTCCGCGACGCCGGGTTCGAGTGGCGCGAGAGCGGCTGCTCGCTCTGCTTCTACTCCGGGGGCGACAGCTTCGGCGCCGCGCGCCGCACGATCACGAGCACCAACCGCAACTTCGAAGGACGCCAGGGTCCGGGCGTGCGCTCGCACCTTGCCAGCCCGCTGACGGTCGCTGCGTCGGCGATCGCGGGCCGCATCGCCGACCCACGTTTGCTCTGAGGCGCGCGATGGAGCAGTTCATCCGACTGAAGGCGCTTGCGGCGCCGCTCGTGCGGCCGAACATCGATACCGACGTGATGATCCCGTCGCGCGAGATCACCTCGCCGTCGCGGGAGGGCTTCGGCGAAAAGCTGTTCGCGTCGTGGCGCTACATCGAGCCCGGCCGCACCCCGAACCCCGACTTCGTGCTGAACCGCGCGCCGTTCGACCGCGCGCAGATCCTGATCGCGGGCGAGAACTTCGGCTGCGGGTCCTCCCGCGAAATGGCCGTGTGGGCGATCCGGCAGTTCGGCTTCCGTTGCGTGATCGCGCCTTCGTTCGGCGCGATCTTCCAGGCGAACTGCTATCGCAACGGCGTGCTGCCGGTGGTGCTGCCGAAGGCCGACGTCGAGGCGCTCGGCCGCGACGCCGAGTCGGGACGGCTCGAGATCGACGTCGACCTCGAGGCGTGCACCGTGACCGCCGCCGGCGGCCGCGCGTTCCGCTTCGAGGTGGGCAAACCCGAGCGCGCGATGCTGCTGGCGGGGCTGGACGCGATCGGCCTGACGCTCGAGCGCCGCAACGAGATCCGCGCGTTCCAGACGCGCGACCAGGCCGCGCGACCGTGGATCTGGTCTGTATAGAACCCGTTCGAGGAGGTGCGCCATGCAGCACACGACACGGCTCGCCGTCGCAATGCTGGCCCTCGCGCCGGCGCTCACGCTGGGCCAGGAAATCGAGCTCGGGCAACTGCTGGACAAGGGCGCGACGCTGCTGACCAAGGCGGACCTGGAGGCCCTCATACCGGGCACCACGACCAAGTTCACGCAGTGGTCGACGGGCGCGGCGGGGCAGGCGCGGGTCGATTACAGCTGGGAGAACCCGCCCGGCGGCGCGAAGTTCCGAGTCTTTGCGCGGGCTCCGCGCACCAGCTATGACGGCACCGGGACCTGGTCGGTCTCGGAGAACGGGCGCTATTGCTGGGACATCATGATCAATCGCGAGTGGAAGTCCTGCCGCTTTATCTTCAGGACCGGCGACGGCTTCTACATGTCGCCCGCGGCGAACGATCGCGCCGCGAAGGTGACCCCGATCAAGTTCGAGAAGTAGCCGCGGCCGGGAGGGTCCGCTCCGAGCGCGTCGCAGGCGGCTTGGCCCCGCGCACACGCGTCGGAAGGGCGAGTGCGCCCCTAGTTCTCCAGCTTGATGTTCGCCGCCTTGATGAGCCGGCCGTACTTGTCCGACTCCTGCTTGATGTAGGCCTTGAACTCATCCGAGCCGGCGCCCGAGACCATGAAACCGTGCTCGCCGAGGCTCTTGCCAACCTGCTCCGACTTCAACGCTTTCACGACTTCCTGCTGAATCTTCGCAACGAGCTCGGGGGGCATCTTGGCCGGTCCCCAGATCCCGTACCAGGACACCATCTCGAACCCTGCCAGCCCGGATTCTGCGACCGTCGGGACGTCCGGCAGGGACGGCACACGCCGGGCGCTCGTCACCGCAACCGCCCTGAGCTTGCCGCTCTTTACGTGCGGCATCGTCGAGGGCAGCGCATCGACCATCGCGCTGATGTGCCCGCCGATCGCGTCGGTGAGCGCCGGCGCGGTCCCCTTGTAGGGCACGATCATGAAGTCGAGCTTGCCGTCGTACTTGATCGCCTCCTGCGCGAGGTGGCTGGCCGAGCCGACGGCGGAGGTGCCGAAGATGTACTTCTTGGGCTCCGCCTTGATCGCACTCATGAAGTCCTTGAAGTTCTTCGCCGGAATGCCGGGATTGACCGTCACCAGCAGCGGTACCGAGCCCAGGTTGGTGATCGGCGTGAAGTCCTTCTGGATGTCGTACGGCACGTTGTTCATGAGCAGCGGTGTCGCCACGAACGTGGAGGCCTGCAGGAGCAAGGTGTAGCCATCCGGACCCGACTTGGCGACCGAGTTGCTGCCGATCGTTCCATTCGCGCCGGGCCGGTTGTCCACGATGAACTGCTGACCGAGGTTCTCGGAGAGACGGGCGGCGATCACTCTCGCCACCGTGTCCACCGTTCCCCCCGGAGGATACGGAACGACGATCCTGACGACCTTGTTCGGATAGCCCTGACTGGCTGCGACCGTCGAGAACGCCAGGGCAGCGGCCCCGACGAGTGCCTTCGTAAACGTCTTCATGACTCTTCCTCTGTTCCCTTCGGTGGGGTTCGACGGACTCGGCGGGAGATCGGGCGGCGGGGCCGGCTGCGCTCCGCCGCCCGGGCTGTTGCGCCGTGCAGGTTCTTCCGTCAGTTCACAGCTACGCCGCTGCGCGCACGTCGGCCTTGCGCGAAACCGCTTTCCCGAGACCGGCAGAGCGCATGGCGTTGGCGATCTCGACATCGGCACCGGGCTCGAGCGGCAGCAACGGGGAGCGGACCGTGGCGTGCTCGAGGATCCCCCGCTCGACCAGTGCGTGCTTGAGCGCGACCGTGCCTTCCATGTGCGAGCCGCGGTGGTACACGTTGCGGGTCACCGGCAGCAGCCGGTCGTGGAGCGCGCGCGCCTTCGCGTAGTCCTTGGCCTTGCCGGCTGCGATCATCTCGATCAGCGGCTCAGGCGCAATTCCGCCATAACCCACCAGCGCGCCGTCGACGTCGAACATCGTGTGCAGCAGATACTCGTCGTGGCAGGTGAGGATCTGCAGGTCGGGGCGCTCGCGGCGGATCACCGGGATCTCGGTGTCCCACCGGCGCATGTTGCGCACGCCGTTCTTCATCGCGAAGACGCCGGGCTGCGCCGCGATCTCGAGCTGCGTCTCGAGGTTGTACGTCGCCTTGGTGGCGTCGGGGTACTGGAACAGGATCAGCGGGAGTCCGCTCTCTTCGTAGATCGCGCGGTAGCGATCCTGCGCCGCACCCTTCTGGTAACCGAAGCGGAGCCAGCCATGGGAGGGGTAGACGAGGCCGGCCGCCGCGCCGGCCTTGACGGCCCGCTTGGCCTCCTGGGCGGCGACCTGGGTGCCTTCCAGGGTGATGCCGGCGATAACCGGAATCTTTCCGTCGACCGACTTGATGAAGCTCTCGATCACCGCCGCCTGCTCGTCGGTGCTGAGGAACGTTCCCTCGCCGGCATGGCCGAGAACGACTAGGCCTTTGACGCCTTCGAAGCTGCCGAGCCAGGCGCCCAACCGTTGGATTGCGGGGTGGTCGACGGCGCCCTCGCGCGTGAACGGGGTGACGGGAGCGGGAACGAGACCTCTGAGATCGAGCGGTTTCATGTGGTGTCCTCCAGTGGGGGTCGGTGGGTTGTCGATGCGGAACCCAGTTTAGGAAGTCCGCAGACATACAGGAAGACGCAGAACTGACATTTCAGACATACTTACACTGTATATCCACGGCCCCTCCGGATGGATTTTTCGGCTTGGAAGCTCTTCGTTGATGCCGCGGAGCTCGGCAGCCTCAGCAAGGTGGCCGTCGCCCATGGCACCAGCCAGCCGCACATCAGCCGGCAGATCAGCGACCTGGAGCGCGAGTGCGGCGGGCGCCTGTTCCAGCGCACCGGCCGCGGGGTGGTGCTGACCGAGCTCGGTCAGCGCGTCGCGCCCAAGATCCGCGCGTGGCTAGCCAGCACGGAGCAGCTCGCCAACGACGTCCGCACCTCGGCCGGAACGCCGATCGGCACCGTGCGAATCGGCAGCCTGCCCTCGACGGCGCACCCGCTGGTCACGACGCTGTATTACCGGCTGAAGAAGCGTTACCCGCTCGTCCAGCTCTCGGTGCGCGAAGGCCAGGGTGCGCAGCTCGAGACCTGGCTGGAGGACGGGAGCGTCGATCTCGCCATCCTCTATCGGTCGGGCCCGTCGCCCAGGAACGGCGACACGTATCTCGTCGAGACACCGACCTATCTCGTCGGCGCCGAGGGCGACGAGCGAACGTCCCAGCCAACGGTTCCCTTCGCGGCGCTCGACAAGCTGCCGCTCGTGCTCTTCTGTCGTCCCAGCAGCTGGCGCAACCGTCTCGAAGAGCTCGCCGCCGCGCACGGCGTTTCCCTCAACGTCGTGCTGGAAGCCGACTCACTGAGCCTGCAGACGCACGTCGTGGCCGACGGGAACATCTACGCGTTGCTCGGGCCCTATGCGGTGGCGGCCGCGTCGCGAGATTGCCGCCTGCAGTCCTCGAAGATCGTCGATCCATCCGTGACTCGCCACATCGCCCTGGCGATGTCGCGTCACGGCGAGCTGACGCTTGCATGCCGGACCGTGATGCAGATCGCGCGGGAGATCGTGAGTTCGGGCGCGGCCGGCCTGCCCATCGCGTAGGCCCTCCGCGGAACGCCGCATCAGGCTCACGCCCCTTCGAAGCCGGCTGGCGTCAGCGCACGTTCTCGGCGGAGTACAGCACGACCTGATCGCCGGCGAACCGCACGGTGATGTTGCGGCTGTCGTCGCCCCAGCGGCAGCTCTTGAACCCCACCAGGTCGTCGCAGCGGGCCGGCTCGCCCAGGATCGACTTCACTTCCGCGTAAGTGAGGCCGGACTTCAGTTTCGCGTAGTTCTCCGGCGTGAGCTTGCTGCAGCCCGACAGGAGGACCGCCACGGCCGCGATGGCGATCAGCCAATACCGCGATCGCATCCTCAGCCCGCGCCCAGCCGTTCGTGGATCCAGCGCGCCGCCGACAGCGTGCGCGCGTCGTCGCCGATCCGGCCGATCACCTGCAGCCCGACCGGCAGCCCGTTCGGCCCGGTTGCGACCGGGACGGTCACGCACGGCACGTGCAGCAACGTCCACACGCGGTTCATCACCGGGTTCCCGGTGGACTCCAGGCCCGCGGGCGCTTCGCCGGTCGTGCTCGGCGCGAGGAACACGTGGCACGAGTCGAACGCGCCCGACAGCGCGGCGCGGGACAGATGCGCGAGCTCGCGAGCACGGTCGTAGCGCTCGGCCGTGACGCGCAGTCCTGCGTCCAGCAGCTCGCGCAGCCGCGAGCTGAGACGCACGCCGTGGTTCGCGTGCTCGAAGCCGAGGTTGCGCGCGAGCTCGTAGCCGAGGACGTCGCCGTGCGCGTCGCCGAGCGCCGCGAAGCCCGGCGGCAGGTCGACCTGGATGACGCGCGCGCCCGCCGCGGCCAGGCCGCGCGCCGCCGCGTCCAGCGCTTCCCCGACCTCGGGCTGCGTCTCGCGCCAGTCGTGCGTGCGGCAGATCCCGATCCACGGGCGATCGATCTTCGCGAGCTCGACCAGCTCGCCGCGCCCCGACAGCGCGCCGACCATCAGCGCCGCGTCGTCGACCGTGCGCGCGATCGTGCCCACCGTGTCGAGGCTTTCCGCGAGGAGCTTGATGCCCGCGCGGCTGAGCGTGCCGAACGAGGGCTTGTAGCCGACCACGCCGCAGAAGCTCGCCGGCCGGATGATCGACCCGACGGTCTGCGTGCCGAACGCGAGCGGCACCATGCCGTCGGCGACTGCCGCCGCCGAGCCGCTCGACGAGCCGCCCGGCGTGTGCTCGAAGTCGTGGGGATTGACCGTCGCCGCCGGCGTGAAGGTCGCGAACTCGGTCGTGACGGTCTTGCCGACGACGATCGCGCCCGCCGCGCGCGCCGCGGCGACGACCGCGGCATCCCACGCCGGCCGGTGGCCCGCGTAGATCGGCGAGCCGTACGCTGTCGGCATGTCGGCCGTGTCCATCAGGTCCTTCACGCCGATCGGGAGGCCGTGCAGCGGTCCCCGCACCGGTCCGGCGTCCAGGGCCTGGGCCTGATGGCGCGCGCGCTCCGGATCGAGGAATGCCCACGCGTGGATCGCCGGCTCGCGGGCGGCGATGCGCTCGAGCGCGGCTTCGAGGACGTCGATCGCGCGCAGCTCGCGCGTGCGCAACCAGACCGCGACCTCGGCGGCGGGGGCGCGTGCGAGATTGCGGCTCATGAGGCGCGTCCGCTCGCGCGGACGTCGGCGCGCGGCGCCCTCGAGACAATGGAATCGGGCCGAGTCGTCATCCTCGGGAAGCCGTTCGGGACCGGACGGGAAGTATGCGCCGCGCGGCGGCGCCGCGCGCCCTTCACTTCTGCTTCAGTAGCCCGATGAGCCAGAGCAGGATCACCGCGCCGACCGTCGCGGTGACCAGCGACCCGATGAATCCGCCAGCGGTGAGCCCGAGCAAGCCGAACGTGAACCCGCCGACGAGCGCGCCGATCACGCCGACGATCAGGTTGCCGAGGAGCCCGAACCCGCCGCCGCGCATGATCTTGCCGCCGAGCCAGCCGGCGATGAGACCGACGATCAGGAACCCGATGAGCCCTTCCATCTCCGCCTCCTTTGATCCACAGCGTTTGCCCTACAGCGCCGCGATCGGCTGAACCTCGACGAGGAACGGCTCCCCCACCAGCCGGTCGATCATGAGCAGCGTGTTCGGCGGGTACTTGCCGTCCGGGAACAGCCTGGGGAACTCGCGCTTGCGGAACGCCATGAATTTCGGGATGTCCTGCGAGTGCACGAGATAGGTGGTGAATTGAACCACGTTCTTCCAGCCTGCGCCCTGGGATTTCAGCGCCGCCTCGATGTTCCGGAACACCTGGCCGCACTGCGCGTCGAAGTCGTCCGCGCCGATGACGTTTCCGGCGACGTCGGTGGCGAGCTGACCCGCGATGAACAGCCACTCGGACGCGCTCTTCACGCGCGTGATCTGCGAGTACTGGCCGAGGGGTTTGCCCAGGCCGTCGGGGTTGACGATCGTGATCTCTGCGGGCATCGGGATCTCCTCGGGGGATGGATAGAATAGGCCCGCGCATTCTGGAGGAAACCGCCATGTCTGGACAAGCCGCGATCCGCGTGCAGGAGGTGAACCCGGCCAAGCTCGCGACGCTGTACCGCCAGCAGTTCGAGCTCTGCAAGGTCAAGCAGGGCGAGACGATTGCGGTCGTAAGCGACCTCGGCACGCGCCGCGAATACGTCCAGGCGTCGTTCGCCGCCGCCGAGAGCCTCGGCGCGGACGTCTACGAGCTGTGCGTCAACTCGATCCCGTCGTGGACCAAGGTCGGCGTGCCGACGATCGGCAAGTGCAAGGGCACGCTCGAGGCGGTCAGCGCGGCCGACATGGTCGTGATCTTCCACGTGCCGCTCTTCACCAAATGGCTCAAGCAGGTGATGGACGGCGGCACGCGCGTGCTGATGATCATCGATGCGCCGGACGACCTCGAGCAGCTCATGTCGCCGCCGGGGCTCAAGGAGGCGATGAAGCACGCCGAGCAGCTCTACCGCGCGACCCGGAAAGTGCGCGTGACGAGCGACGCCGGCACCGATCTCGCGTACGAGTGCGGCCAGTATCCGGTGATGACGCAGTGGGGCTATGCCGACGAGCCCGGCCACTTCGACCACTGGGGCGGCGGGCACATCCACACCTTCCCCGACGAGGGCAGCGCGCACGGCACGGTGGTGTTCCAGCCGGGCGATATCGTGATCCTTCCGTACTGCCGGTACGTGGTCGACCCGGTGCGGCTCGAGGTCCGCGCGGGGCACGTCGTGAAGATCGAAGGCGGCCTCGACGCGAAGCTCATGCGCGACTGGCTCGACGCCGGCAGGAAGAACGCGGACGACCGCGACCCCTACGCGGTGTCGCATCTCGGCTGGGGCATGAACCCCCAGGCGCGCTGGTACGGCCTCGCACTGAACGGCGACGAGCCGGAGCGCAGCCGCGCCGCGGCCCGCACGTTCCCGGGCAACTTCCTCTTCTCGACCGGCCCGAATACGCAGGGCGGCGGGAAGCGCGACACCAAGGGGCACTACGACGTGCCGATGCGCGATTGCACCGTGGCGCTCGACGGGCGGACCGTCATCGAGCGCGGGAGGATCGTCGATCCGGGAATGCAGGTCGCGCGCGTGGCGCGCTGAGGGCATCCAAACCCGGCGAGGGGATGCCTCCCCGCATGCCCCCCCGATGCAGGCGCCGGGCCGTCGGACGCGTCAGCTCTAAGTAGTTCCCCGCAGCGGCGGGCGGTAATTTCGCCGGCCCGCGATCCGACCGAAGGGTGAAGGCGCGTCGCGCCGACACCGCCTGGAAAGGACGGGAATCGTGCTCACCTACGTCACCAAGCTGCTCGTTGTGCCGGCACTCTTCGCCGTCGCGCTCGCCGGCCTGGTGACGTTTCTCGGGTGCCGCGCGCTGATCGGCCTGTGCGTGCGACGCGAGCCGGAAGAGGACCTCGCCGGCTAGGTCGTCGGCCCCGTCTCGGGAAACTGCGGCGCGTTCCGCGCCACCCACTCGAGCGCGGCTTCCTCGGTCGTGAGCTCGCGCCCTTCGGCGTCGCGGACCTGCTTGCGGTAGTGCTCGATGTGGCAGACCTGCTCGACCATGCGTGCGCGGAAGGCGTCGTCGGGGTCGATGAACGCGAGCCCCAGCTCGTACTCGCCGTCGCTCGCGCGGCACCATGCGACGCGGGCGGTCGTCTCGAACGCCGGGCGCACGAACGGGATGCGCACCTTTACGACGTGCGCGGGGCGAAAGGCGGTTTGGGAACGGAACGCGAGCCCGCCCAGACCGACGTTGACCAGGCGGGGGGCGCGGCCCCCTCCCTGATCGGCGGTGGTCACCTCGATCGGGATGTCGGCGGGATGGCGAATGAAGTTCCGCATGGTCCGGCGCGTGGTTCGTGAGCAGCTACACTAGCACGCCTTGCCCCGCAGGATCCGGACATGAGTGAGCCCCTTCCCGGCCCGACGCGCCCCGACGCCGAGCTCATCCGCGCGCTCGAGGGTGCGCACTACCACCCGCTGTGGGACCGCTACAAGCGCATCACGCCGATCGCGCCGCGCGAGCGGGACAAGCCGATGCACTGGCGCTGGCGCGATTTCGAGCCGCTCGCCAGCCGCGCGGCGAAGGAGGTGCCGATCGAGGACGTCGAGCGGCGCGCGATCATCATGACGAACCCGGCGTTCGGCGGCGACACGGTGACCACGTCGAACCTCATCGGCGCGTTCACCATCCTGGAGCCCGGCGACCATGCCGTGCCGCACCGGCACACCGCCGCGGCGATCCGCTTCGCGACGCGCGCCGAAGGTGCGGTGACGATCGTGAACGGCCGGCGCTGCGAGATGAGGGACGGCGACCTCGTCCTGACGCCCCCGATGTGCTGGCACGGGCACGTCAACGAATCCGGCCGTCGCACCTACTGGTTCGACGCGGCCAACATGCCGCTCATCTGCGGCCTCGAGGCGAGCTTCTTCGAGCCGGGCCGGCGCGACGACGCGAAGTTCTGGAACGTCGACGAGGGGGACGAGCGGCTGTATCGCGCGTCGGGCCTTGCGCCGGCGACCGAACCGCCACGACCGTCGCACTCGCCCAAGTACCGCTATCCGGGCGAGGAGACGCGGCGGATGCTCGACGCGATGACCCCCGACGCGGACGGCGCAAAGACCTTGCGCTATGTGCATCCGCACACCGGCGGCCCGGTGATGCCGACGCTCGACTGCTACGCCGCGCGGCTCGCCAGCGGCGCCGCAACGCAGCCGCTGCGCGCGACCTGGAATGCGATCGTGCTGGTGGTGTCCGGGGAGGGCCGCTCGACGGTGGGCAGCCGCACGTTCGAGTGGTCGCGCAACGACGTCTTCACCGTGCCTCACTGGACCTGGGTCTCGCACACCGCGACCGGCGGCCCGGCCGACCTGTTCCTCGTCACCGACCGATCGGTGTACGAGGCGCTCGACCTCGCGCGGGTCGAACGGCAATGAACGAGGGAATCGGGGCGCGGGTGCTCCGCAAGGAGGACCTGCGCTTCCTCACGGGGCGCGGCGAGTTCGTTGCGGATCTCGCCGTTCCGGATGCATTGCACTGCGCGATCGTGCGCTCGCCGCACGCGCACGCGCGCATCCGCTCGATCGACATCGGTGCGGCGGCGTCGGCCGCCGGCGTCGTCGCAGTCCTCGTCGGCGCCGACATGGCGGCGGACGGCGTCGGGCCGATGCGCGCGCTCTGGGCGATCCGGTCGCACGACGGCGCGCCGATGGCCGAGCCTCCGCGCTGGGCGCTCGCGCGCGAGCGCGTGCGGCACGTGGGCGAGCCGGTGGCGATCGTTCTGGCGGAGCGCGGCGGCGCGGCGCTCGACGCCGCCGAGCTCGTCGAGACCGATTACGAGCCGTTGCCCGCGTCGACCGCGTCGACGGATGCGCTCGCGGTCGGCGCACCGCAGCTGCACGCCGACGCGCCGGGCAATGTGTGCTTCCGCTGGCAGCGCGGCGACCTGGCAGCGGTCGAGCGTGCGTTCGCGCAGGCCGTGCACACCGTGGAACTGCAGCTCCACAACAACCGGCTCGCCGGCTGCGCCATCGAACCGCGCGCGGCAGTCGCGCTCCCGGGCCCCGACGGGGATTCGCTCACGCTGTACGTGGCCACGCAGGTACCCCACTTCGTCCGCCGGCTCGTCGCGGAGCAGCTCGGCCTTGCCGAGCTCGCGATCCGCGTGATCGCGCCCGACGTCGGCGGCGGCTTCGGCTACAAGGGCAAGCACTATCCCGAGGAGACGATCGTCGCGTGGGCGGCGCGCCGGGTGCGCCGCCCGGTGCGCTGGGTGGCGACGCGCACCGAGAGCTTCGTCTCCGACAACCAGGCGCGCGACCACGTTACGCGCTGCGCGCTCGCGCTCGATGCGGACGGCCGCTTCCTCGGGCTCCGCGTCGAGACCCTCGCGAACCTCGGCGCCTACGTTTCGACCGTCGGCGCCGCGATCCCGAGCGCGATCTACACCGCCCTGCTTGCGGGCGTCTATGCGACGCCGGCGATCCACGCGTCGGTCACGGGCGTGTTCACGACCACGGTCCCGACGGACGCGTATCGCGGCGCCGGAAGGCCGGAGGCCTGCTTCGTGCTGGAGCGCCTCGCGGACGAGGCCGCGCGCGCACTCGGCATCGATCGGGCGGAGATCCGCCGCCGCAATCTCGTGCCCGCTTCCGCCATGCCGTACAAGACGCCGATCGGGCCGACCTACGACTGCGGCGACTTTCCCCGCGTCTTCGCGCGTGCGCTCGCGCTCGCCGACTACGCGGGGTTCGCTGCGCGGCGCGACGCGGCGGCTGCGCGCGGCGTCCTGCGCGGGGTCGGGATCGCCTGCTTCGTCGAATCGTCCGGCGTCGCACCGTCGAAGCTCGCCGGCGCCCTCGGCGCCCGCGCCGGGTTCTTCGAGTCGGCCGAGGTGCGCATCGACTCGACCGGCGCGGTGCAGGCGTCGCTCGGCACGCACAGCCACGGACAGGGCCACGCGACCACGTTCGCGCAAGTCCTCGCCTCGCGCCTCGGCGTGCCGTTCGCGAGGATCCGCATCGTCGAGGGCGACACGGCGGCGGTGCCCTACGGCACCGGGACCTTCGGCTCGCGGTCGCTCGCGGTCGGCGGGTCGGCGCTCGACGCGGCGGCGAGCAAGATCATCGAGAAAGGCCGGCGCATCGCGGCGCACCAGCTCGAGGCGGCGGACGCCGACGTCGGATTCGCGCACGGGCGCTTCGTGGTGAAAGGCACCGACCGCGGAATCGCGTTCGCGGAGGTGGCGCGGGCCGCGCACACCGCGCACGATCTCCCCGCGGGCATGGAGCCCGGCCTGCAGGAAAACGCCTTTTACGACCCGTCGAACTTCGCGTTCTCCAATGGCGTGCACCTCTGCGAGGTCGAGACCGACCCGGACACGGGCGTCACGCGCGTCGTCGGGTACTGGGCGGTGGACGACATCGGCACGGTCGTCAACCCGATGATCGTCGAGGGGCAGTTGCATGGCGCGGTGACGCAGGGCGCCGGCCAGGCGCTCGGCGAGACGTGCGCGTACGACGCGGGCGGCCAGCTCGTCTCCGCGTCGTTCCTCGATTACGCGGTGCCGCGCGCCGACGAGCTCCCCGAGCTGGTGTCCGAGAACGACGAGAGCCAGCCCTGCACGCACAACCCGCTGGGTGCCAAAGGCTGCGGCGAGGCCGGCACGATCGCCGCACCGGCGGCGGTCGTCAACGCGATTCTCGATGCGCTCGCGCCGCTCGGCGTGGACGGGATCGAGATGCCGGCCACGCCGCACCGCGTGTGGCAGGCGATCGTGCGCGCGCGGCGGGAGCAGGCTGCGGCGGGATAGGCCTTCACGCGAGGAGCGACATGCGCCCGAATCCGATCAAGACCCGGCTCGCCGCAGGCGGCACGAGCTACGGCACGATGGCCTTCGAGTTCTTCACGCCCGGGCTGCCGCAGGTCGCCGCGGCGGCGGGCGCGGAGTTCCTGCTGCTCGACATGGAGCACAGCGGGATCGGCATCGAGACGGTCAAGACCCAGATCGCGCTGTGCCGCGGACTGGAGATCGTCCCGCTGGTCCGGGTGCCCGCGACGCAGTACCACTTCATCGCCCGGGCGCTGGACGCGGGCGCGCTCGGCGTCATGGTGCCGATGGTCGAGACGGCCGAGCAGGCGCGCACGATCGTCGAGGCGACGCGCTACCCGCCCGCGGGCCGGCGCGGCGCTGCGTTCGGCGTCGCCGCGCACGACGACTATCGCGACGGGCCCGTGACCGACAAGATCGCCGCGATCCACGATCGCACGCTCACCATCTGCCTGATCGAGACCGCGACCGGCCTCGAGAACGTGGACGCGATCGCCGCGGTGCCCGGCGTCGACGTGTGCTGGCTCGGGCACTTCGATCTCACGAACTTCCTGGGGATCCCCGCCCAGTTCGACCATCCGCGCTATCTCGACGCGGTCGAGCGCATCGTCGCGGCCTGCCGACGCCACGGCAAGTCACCCGGGTTCATGGCGAGCGATCTGCGCTGGGCGCGCGACTACCGCGCGCGCGGCTTCCGGATGATGGCTTACAGCATCGACGTCATCCTGCTGCGCGACGCGCTTGCCGCCGGACTGGCCGCGCTGCGGCAGGTCTGATCAGCCCGTGCCTAGAACTTGAGCAGGCTCGGCAGCCAGAGCGAGACCGCCGGGACGTAGGTGACGATGAGCAGCGCGAGGCACATCGCGCCGTAGAAGGGCCAGAGCTCCTTCGAGACCTCCTCCATCGTCACCTTGCCTATGGCGCAGCCGACGAACAGCGTCGGCCCCACCGGCGGCGTGATCAGCCCGATGCCGAGGTTGAGGATCATGATCATCCCGAAGTGCACCGGATCGACGCCGAACTTCATCACCACCGGGAGCAGGATCGGCGTGCAGATGAGCAGCATCGGCGCGAGGTCCATGAAGGTCCCGAGCAGCAGCAGCAGGATGTTGATCAACAGCAGGAGAACGTACTTGTTCTCGGTAAGCGTCAGGAAGAACGCGGTCACCTTCGCCGGGATCTGCATGATCGCCATCATGTAGCCGAAGCCGACCGAAAAGCCGATCAGCATCATCACCATCGCGACCGTCTTGACCACCCGGTGGATGAGCTTCGGCAGGTCGCGCCACTGGTAGTCGCGGTAGATGAAAAGCGTGACCAGGAACGCGTAGACGCAAGCGACCGCGGCCGACTCGGTGGCGGTGAACACCCCGGACAGGATCCCGCCCATGATGATCACGATCGTGATCAGACCCCAGAACGCCTCGAGCGCGATGCGCGGCACCTCTCGCCACGGCACGGCTGCTTCCTTCGGGTAGTCGCGCTTGTGCGCGGTCCAGAGGACGAGCCCGATCAGGCAGAGTCCGAACAGCAGGCCGGGGAATACGCCCGCCAGGAACAAGTGCGCCACCGAGATCGTGCCGCCCGCCGCAAGCGAGTAGATCACCGCGTTGTGCGACGGTGGGATCATCAGCGCCTGGACCGAGCCGCAGATGGTGACGTTGGTGGCGAACACCTTCGGATACCCGCGCTTGACCATCTGCGGGATCATCACCGAGCCGATTGAGGCCGTGTCGGCCACCGACGAGCCCGAAATGCAACCGAACAGCGTGCTCGCGAGGATGTTCACGAGCGCGAGCCCCCCGCGGATGAACGCCACGAACACCTTGGCGAGGTTGATCAGGCGCATGGCCATGCCGCCCTCGGCCATGATCGCGCCGGCCAGCACGAAAAACGGGATCGCGAGCAGCGCGAAGTCGTCGGTGCCGTCGGAGATCTTGAGCATCACCGCTTCGAGCGGAATCTCGACATATAGCGCCGCGAGGATGGCGGCAAAGCCGAGCGCGTAGGCGACCGGCATGCCGATCGCGCACAGCACAGCGAACCCGCCGAGGAGGATCAGCATGTCCATGGCCTACTCCACCGCCGTGGAGCCGTCGCGGAACATCACCGAAGTCGCCGGCGGCACCCCGATCCAGAGCCGCTCGATGATGAACAACAGCGTGAAGCCCCCCCCGATCGGGATCGGCAGATAGGTGAGCCCGACCGGCAGTCCCGGGAACTCGGCGATCGACTGGTGCCACAGCGCACGGCAGAGTTGCGTGCCGTAGCCGGTCATGAACAGGCAGATCGCGATCATGCATGCGTCCGCCGCCCCGTTCAGCACGCGGCGCGTCCCGGGCCCGACCGCCTTGACGAGCGCCTCCACCGCGATGTGCACGTGCGCGCGGTAGACGGCGGCTCCCCCGACGAAGGAGAACAGCACCATCATCAGCACCGCCGCCGGCTCGGGCCAGGAGAGCGGGCTATTCAAGGCGTAGCGCATGAACACGCCGAGCGGGATGATCAGCGTGATGACGACGAGCGCGGCGCCGGAGACGACGATGCAGGCGAGGTAAAGCGTCTCCATCGCCTGCTGATAGCGGGCCTTGAGGTCCATTCGGCTCCCCACAAAAAAGCAGGCCGCGCTAGGCGGCCTGCGATTGAACGGCCGGGATCCTGCTACTTCGTGTCTTCGATGCGCTTGATCAGCGCGGCGTGCTTCGCGCCGTACTTCTCGCGGATCGGCTTGGTGGCGTCGTAGAAGACCTTCTTGTCGACCTCGATGAACTGCACGCCCCCCGCTTTCAGTTTCGCCACGGACTCCGCGACCATCGCGTCCCAGAGCTGACGCTGCTCCATCTGCGCTTCCCGCGCGAGCTTGAGGATCAGCGCCTGGTCTTCCTTCGAGAGCTTGTCCCAGCTCGCCTTCGAGAACACCAGCAGCTCGGGAATGATCAGGTGGCCGGTGAGGCTGTAGAACTTGGTGACCTGATAGTGGTTTTGCGTAAGGAGCGATGGCGGATTGTTCTCCGCGCCGTCGACGACGCCGGTCTGCAACGCGTTGTACAGCTCGTTGAATCCCATCGCGACGCCGTTCCCGCCCATCGCGTTCATCGTCTCGACGAAGATCGGGTTGCCCATCATCCGGATCTTCTGGCCCTTCAGGTCCGCGGGCCCCTTGATCGGCTTCTTCGCGTAGACGCTGCGGGTGCCGCCGTCCATCCAGGCGATTCCGACCAGCTTCGCGTTCGGTGCGGCGGTCAGCTTGTCGAGCAGCTCCTGGCCGATCGGCCCGTCGATCACCTTCCGCATGTGGGCCTCGTCGCGGAACATGAACGGCAGGTTGAAGACGTTCAGCTCGTCGACGATCGGACCCATCGGGCCGACCGAGATGCGCGCGATCTGCAGCGCGCCGACCTGCGCCTGCTCGATCATCTCCTTCTCGCCGCCAAGCTGCATGGCGGGAAACATCTGAATCGACAGCCGCCCGTTCGTCTGGGCCTCGAGCTTCTTGCCCATGCGCACCACGGCTTCGACGGTCGGGTAGCCGAGCGCGTGAACGTCGGTCGCCTTCAGCACCGTCTTCTGCTGGGCAAGCGCCATGGCGGGGAGCGCGGCGATGGCCGCGACGATGAGAGTGCGACGAGAGAGCATTCGAGGTCCTCCTTTTATGACCGGGAAAGCGGATTGGATCGTTCTTGTTATGGCCTGCGGCGATTTCTAGCACATGGGGTGGAGACTGGCAAATCGGCAGGTATATGATCCGGACCGGCCGTGCGGGAGCGGCAGGCAAGTCGAGTCAAGGAGGTGACCAAGCGATGAAAACGGTCCTGATCACCGGCGCCGGCGGTGACGTCGGCACCCGGCTGCGACGGGAGCTCGCGGGCCGGTACCAGCTGCGCCTGTCGGACATCAGGCCGATCAAGAATCTCGCCCCGGGCGAGTCTTTCATGCGCGGCGACGTCGCGAAGATGGCCGACATGCTGCGCGTTACGAAAGGCGTCGACGCGATCGTGCACCTCGGCGCGTGGTCGGTGGAAGGCGATTGGGAGACGATCCTGTCGGCCAATATCGCGGGCACCTATAACGCGTTCGAAGCGGCGCGCCGCAATGGCGTGAAGCGCGTGCTGTTCGCGTCGTCCAACCACGCGGTCGGGTTCTATCGCCGCGACGAGACCATCGACCATCGCGTTTACCCCAAGCCCGACAGCCGCTACGGCGTGTCGAAGGTGTTCGGCGAGGCGCTCGGCAGCCTCTATGCGGACAAGTACGGGCTCGAGGTCTACATCATGCGCATCGGCAACGCGGCCGACCGGCCGGCGGACAAGCGCCGCCTCTCGATCTGGCTCAGCTCGCGCGACCTCGCACAGCTCGTCGCGATCGGCATCGATCATCCGGGGATCAAGTTCGAGATCGTGTACGGCATCTCGGGCAACCAGCGCGCGTGGTACGACAACGCGAACGCGTTCCGGCTCGGCTACAAGCCGCAGGACAACAGCGAGCCCTGGGCATCCGAGATGCTGGCGAAGCACCAGGACCACGCCGACCCGCGCGTCGAGCTCTACCAGGGCGGCACGTTCGTCGCGGCGGAGTTCGGCGGCGACCCGAGCCGGCCCCCGCCCAAGCCGCGGGTTGCGAAACGCAAGACGGTACGACCGGCGGCGAAGATCCAGGCCAAGAGAAAGAAGTGAGTGCGCGTCGCCCGCGCCTCGCCGCGCCGCCGGGCGCGTGCGACACGCACATGCACGTCTACGATGCGGCGGTGCCGAGCGCGCCCGGCGGCCCGCCGCTACCCGGCCACTTCCCGGCGGCGCGATACCGGGAGATGCAGGCGCGTCTCGGCCTCGCGCGTGTGATCGTTGTCCAGCCGAATGCGTACCAGGACGACAACCGCGTGACGCTCGATGCGATCCGGGCGATCGGCGCCGGCGCCCGGGGCGTGGGCGTGGTGAAGCCCGGCGTGAGCGACGCGGAGATCGAGCGCCTCGCGCAAGGCGGCATCGTCGCGCAGCGCATCTTCCATCTCCCCAACGGCGCGGTCTCGTTCGCGCAGATGGACGCGGTCATGGCGCGGGTGCACCCCTTCGGGTGGCATGCCAACATCCAGCTCGACGGGCGCGAGCTGCCGCAGTACGCGGCGCAGATCGCGCGCCTGCCCGGCCGGTTCGTCATCGACCACACCGGCAAGTACCTCGAACCGGTCGCGCCGGACCACGCCGCGTTCAAGGCGCTGCTGCGCCTAGTCGATACGGGGCGCTGCTGGGTGAAGCTCTCCGCGCCCTACGAGACCTCGCGGACCGGCGCGCCGGGCTACGAGGACGTGGGCCGGCTCGCGAAAGCGCTGGCGCGGCACGCCCCCGAGCGGATGCTCTGGGCCAGCAACTGGCCGCACCCCTCGGCGCCGACGGACGCGGTGCCGGACGACGCGGATCTCCTCGACCTGCTGCTCGAGTGGGCGCCCGATGACGCCACGCGCCGCAAGATCCTGGTGGACAATCCCGCCGGGCTGTACGGGTTCGCATAGCGGACATGGCTCAGGACTTCTTCGTCAAGGTCGGCGAGACCGCTGAATTCTCGAAGACGCTGACCGAGAACGATGTCGCCCAGTTCGCTGCGATCTCGGGCGACTACGATCCCATCCACGTCGACGAGGGACATGCGCACACGACCCCGTTCGGCCGGCGCATCGCGCACGGCATCCTCTCGATGGCCGTGCTCTCGACCGTCTCGGCGATGATCAGCCGGCGCGCCCGCGAGCGCGGCAGCCGCGGCACCTCGGTGTCGATGGGCTACGATCGGATCCGCTTCCTCAAACCGGTCTTCATCGGCGAGACGCTGACGGCGCGCTACACCATCCTGGAGCTCGACCCGGCCACGCGCCGCAGCCGATCGAAGGTGGAGATCCTGAAGGGCGACGGCGAGCTCGCGGTGGTCGGCGAGCACCTCATGAAGTGGCTCCCGGAAGAGCCGGAAGCGGAAAACGGCAAGGGGGAAACGTGACGCTCGCGTCGCCGCTGCTGTCCGATCGCCATCGAATGATCGGCGAGGCGGTGCGCAAGTTCGCCGACGAGCGCGTCCGGCCGCAGGCGCAAGAGTTCGACGCGGCCGAGGCGTTCCCGGCGGAGATCTACCGCGAGATGGCGGCGCTCGGGCTGTTCGGCATCACGGCGCCGGAGGCGATGGGCGGCGCGGGCGCGGACGCGCTCGCCTACGCGGTCGTGATGGAGGAGCTCGCGCGCGGCTACGCGTCGGTGGCGGATCAGTGCGGGCTGGTCGAGCTCGTGGGCACGCTGCTCGCCGAGCACGGCACCCTCGCGCAGCACGAGCGCTACTTGCGTCCGCTGCTGCGCGCAGAGCGGCGCTGCGCGTACGCGCTCACCGAGCCCGAGGCCGGCTCCGACCTCTCGAACCTCCGCACCACCGCGACGCGCGCCGCCGACGGCTGGACGCTGACCGGCGAGAAGATCTGGATCCACAACGCGCCGGTGTGCGACTTCGCGTGCGTGCTCGCGCGCACCGATCCCGACGCCGGGCATCGGGGCATGAGCATCTTCCTCGTCGACCGCGACGCCGCGGGCTTCGAGGTGGGACGCAAGGAGCACAAGATGGGGCAGCGCGCGTCGCAGGTCGGCGCGCTGTCGTTCGATGCCGTGGCGCTGCCGCGCGATGCGATGCTCGGCCCCGAGGGCCGCGGCTTTCACATGATGATGAGCGTGCTCGACAAGGGCCGCGTCGGCATCGCCGCGCTCGCGGTCGGCATCCTGCAGGCCGCGCTCGAGGCGTCGATCGAGTACGCGCAGGTGCGCCGGCAGTTCGGCAAAGCCATTGCCGAGTTCCAGGCGGTGCAGTGGATGGTCGCGGACATGGCGAAGGACCTGCAGGCGGCGCGCCTCCTGGTCCACGCCGCCGCCGCGAAGCTCGCGACCGGCGAGCGCGCGACGCTCGAGGCCTCGATGGCGAAGTGCTTTGCGTCGGACGCCGCGGTGGCGCACACCGCCAACGCGGTGCAGATCCACGGCGGCTCGGGCTACATTCGCGGCTTCGAGGTCGAGCGCCTCTATCGCGACGCCAAGATCACCCAGATCTACGAGGGCACGAACCAGATCCAGCGGATGATCATCGCCCGGCAGTTGCTGGGAAGCTGAAGGTTGAAGGGCCGCGCGCACTAGGAGATGCGCGTAGACTGCGCCGCACCAGGGGAAGCTTCGGGGGAGGCGATCGGTGCGATTCAAGAAGATCATCGAGGCCGAGGATGCGGTCGCCGTCATTCGTGACGGCGACGTCCTCGCAAGCACCGGGTACGGCGGCAACGGCACTCCCGATCAGCTGTTCGTTGCGCTGGAGAAGCGCTTTCTCGAAACCGGCAGTCCTCGCGAGATTCGCCTAGCACACAAGCGCTAACGCTCAGGCGAGGTTTTTCTTCAGGAACGCCAGCGTCCTCGAGTTGGCGAGCTCCGCCGCCGCCTCGTCGAAGTGATCGCCCTTGTGCCGCGCGAACGCGTGGTCGACGCCGGCGTAGCTGTGGATCTCGACGTTCGCCATGCCCTTCAGCCCGTCCTTCACCTTCGCCTGCGCCTCGGGCGGAACGAACTTGTCGAGCTCGGCAATGTGCAGCATCAACGGCTTCTTGATCTTGGTTTTCTCGCCCAGCACGCCATCCAGCCCGACGCCGTAGTAGCCGACCGAGGCGTCGCAATCGGTGCGCGCCGCAGTGAGATAGGCGAGCTTGCCGCCGAGGCAGTAGCCGATCGAGCCGACCTTCCCGGCGCACTCGGGGCGAGCGCGCAGCGCCTTGAGCGTCGCGGCGATGTCCTTCACGCCGGCGTCGACGTCGAACTTCTGGAAGCACTCGAACGCGCGCGCCCAGCCTTTCTCGCTGTAATCGAGGTCGATGCCCGGCTGCATGCGCCAGAAGAGGTCCGGCGCGAGCGTAACGAAGCCCTGCTTCGCGTACTCCTCGCACACGAAGCGCACGTTCTCGTTGATGCCGAAGATCTCCTGCTCCACGACGAGGCCGGGGCCCTTGCCGGAGGGGGGCAGGCAGAGGTAGCCGCGGAACCTGCCGCCGTCCGCGGCGGTGATGTCGATGTAGGTGCCTGGCATGGCGGGTCCTTTCCTTTCGCGGGGTCGCGTCCGTGCGCCCCGGGGCGAGAGTCTACCCGCGATGCGCGTCGGTCGCGTCAGGCAGCCCGGCCGCGGAACGGGAAGCGCGCGACCAGCCGGAACGGCATCTCGCGCGCAGGCTGCTCGAACAGCGCGAGCGCGTCGAACTGGCGCGGCTCGTCCGCGAGCGCCGCGACGGCGTGTTCGGCCGCCGCGCGCATGCCCGCGACGTGCTGGGGCGGCGCGCGGTCGAGGCTGCCGGTGAGCGTCAGGTGGAAGCGGAACTCGGCGAGCACGAACGGATAGCCGAACTCCTCGAGGTAGCGGTCCTGGCGCGGCGAGAGTCCGGTGCGCCGGCGCTGCGCGAGCTCCGCGGCGTCGAGCGGCGCGCGGAACGGATCGAACTCGCGCACGCAGTCGGCGGCGAGATCGTTGAGGCGACTTTCCCGCGCCACCGGGACCAGCGCGAGGAAATCGTCGAGCTGCGCCACGTTGAGGGGCGGGACGGAAAACGCCGTGCGCCCGGCGCAGAAGCGCTCGAGCGCCGCGGCGAGCGCGTCCCGCGTGGTGCCCGCGCACAGCGCGAACGGCGCCTTGATCGTGGCGTGGAAGCCGTACCGGCGCGGTTTCTCGGTGAAGATCCGGAACTCGTCGGCGCCGACGCCCGGAACGACGGGCTGGGGGACCGCGGCGCCCGTGGCGGGATCGCGGCCGAGCCAGCTCGCGCCGAAGCGCCACCAGGCCGAGCCTTCGGCCGGCGCGAAATAAAGGGCGAGACGCGCCACCGCCGCCGGCGGACGGCTCAGCTGCGGAACGGCGCGGTGATCCGCGTCGTGATCGAGCGCAGCTTGTCGAGGATCGAGCGCGCGGCCGAGGACTCGCGCACCGCGGCGGAGGGCCGGGCGCGCTGCGTGCCCATCAGCTGCGGCGACTGCTTGAAGCTGTAGTAGCGCTCGAGCGCCGCGACCAGGTGACTCTGGAGCAGCGTGAGATTCACCGGCTTGTTGATGAAGCGGAAGATGCGCGCCTCGTTGATCAGGCTGATGATCATCTCCGAGTCGGAGCGACTGGTCGTCACGATCACCAGCGTGGCTGGGTGCTCCTGCTTGAGCAGCTTGAGCAGCACCGTGATGTCGACGCGCTGCGACTCCAGGTCGCAGATCAGCAGCGCGACCTCGTTCACCACGAGCGCGTGCAGCGCGTCGTCGAGCGTCGGGGCATGCACGACGCGGCACAGGTCGCCCGCCATTTCGCCCGCCGCGCGCGCCATGGTCGGGTCGTCGAGCACCAGCGCGACGACGTCGTCGCTCGGCTTGACCGCGACCCGCGGCGGCGGGCTCGCCTCGAGGGCGATCGCGATGGTGACCGCCTCGGCGATCGTGCCCTGGAGGTCGTCCTGGATCCACGGCTTGGACACGAAGCGGTACACCTCGCCTTCGTTCACCGAGCCCACGATGGCGGCCAGATCCGAGTAGCCGGTGAGCAGCATCCGCACCGCGTTCGGGCGCAGGAGCTTCAGCTCGCGCAGCAGCTCGACGCCGAGCATCCCGGGCATGCGCTGGTCGCTCACGACCACGTGAAACGGCTGGGTGCGGGCGATCTCGAGCGCCTGCTCGCCGCTCGAAGCGGTGACGACGTCGTAGGTGTCCCGGAACACCGCTTTGAGCGCGTTGGTCACGCGCTCCTCGTCGTCGACGAAGAGCAGTCGCGGCCGCTTCGGGCCCGCAGCGCGCGACGCCGCGGGCGGCGGCGCGGCGTCCGACTCGGACGCCGGCGGCAGCGCCGTCGCAATCGCGCGCCGCAGGGCGCTGAGGTTGGTCGGCCTGAGGCGCGTCGTCCCGAACGGGGTCTCCTCGCCGCCGGTCTGGGTGACGTCCCGCGCTCCGGCGTCGGAGTCGCTCGTGGGCAGCGCCTCGTTGTCGAACGCCGCGAGCAGCGCCTCGAGGAACTGGCGTGCGCTGCGGAACCGCGTCTCGGGACGCTTGGCGAGCGCCTTGAGGAGCACGCGGTCCAGTTCCTTGGACAGGCGCGGCTCGAGCGACGACGGCAGCGCGGGGTCGCCCTCGAGCACCCGCTTCATCAGCGCCGCACCCTGGCCCTCGAACGGCCGGCGGCCGGTGAGCACCTCGTACACGATGACCGCCGCCGAGTAGACGTCGCTGCGCTCGTCGGCGGGGTGGCCGTCGAACTGCTCGGGGGCCATGTAGTACGGCGTGCCCAGCACCTCGCCCATCATCGTCAGGTGGGACGCCTCCAGGCGCGCGATGCCGAAGTCGCTGATCTTCGCCACGCCCATCTCGCTGATGAGGATGTTGCCGGGCTTGATGTCGCGGTGGATGACGCCGCGCGAGTGCGAGAACTCGAGGCCCTCGAGGATCTGCACCAGGATCTCGGGGAAGACCTTGAGCTCCGGACGGTAGCCGGCGATCAGGTGATCGCGGAGGCTGCGGCCGAGCACGCACTCCATGGCGATGAACGCGTTCTCCTCGTCCTCGCCGTACTCGTAGATCGAGACGATGCCCGGGTGGTTGAGGTTGCCCGCCGCCTGCGCCTCGCGCTTGAAGCGCTCGAGCGCGTGCTCGGCGTCCTGCGGGTCGAGGTCGCGCTTGCGGATGACCTTGAGCGCGACGTCGCGGCGGATCACCGGGTCGTGACCCTTGTAGACGACGCCCATCCCGCCCCTGCCGAGCTCGCCGACGATCTCGTACTTGCCGATGCGCGCGGGGCGTTCCATGGTCAATTCGGCGAAGCCGGGGAAAGCGATGTCTGGCGCAGCGGTTTCATGCTAGGTCACGCCACCGGCGCTTCGTTCATGGCGGCCACCGGCTTGACCGGGAGCATCACGGTGAAGCGCGTGCCCGCACCGGGCTTGGACTGCACGTCGATCCGGCCGCCGTGGCCCTCCACGATCTTGTAGCAGATCGACAGGCCGAGGCCGGTACCCTTGCCGACCTCCTTGGTGGTGAAGAACGGATCGAAGATCTTCGGCAGGACTTCGGCCGGGATGCCGTGTCCGTTGTCGGAGATCTCGACCGCGACCATGCCGGGATTGGCCTGCCAGGTGCGCACCCCGATCACGCCGCCCTCCTCCGGGGTCGCCTGCGCGGCGTTGGTGATGAGGTTCAGGAACACCTGGTTGATCTGCGACGGCGCGCACGACACCTTCGTGATCCGGCCGAGCTCCTGCTTCACCGTGCGCTTCTTCACGTGGTTGCGGGCGATCGTGAGCGCGCTCCGGACGCCTTCGTTGAGATCGAACTCGGCCACCTTGCTGCGGTCGAGCCGCGCGAAGTTGCGCAGGTTGTTCACGAGCTCCGAGATCTGCGCGATCCCGTACAGGCCGTCCTTCACCAGCGTGTCGAGCTCGGCGAGGCGGCCGCCGCCGCGCAGCTCCGCCAGCGCGCCATTGACCGCGGTGAACTGCCTCGCGAGCTGCGCCTCGTCGGCCTGCTCGGACTCCAGGAGCCGCACGAGCCGCTCGGCCTGCGCGAGCGCTTCGCCCGCCTTCGGCATTCCGCCGGCAACCGCCTCCAGGCTCGACTTTACGTACGCGAGGGGCGTGTTCACCTCGTGCGCGACGCCGGCGACCATCTGGCCCAGCGAGGACATCTTCTCGCTCTGGATGAGCAGCGCCTCCTGCTCCCGCAACTGGTCGAGCGCGCTCTTCAGCTCCTTCGTGCGGGCCTCCACGCGGGTCTCGAGGAAGTCGTTCGCCTCGCGCAGCTTGTGGTTGATGCGGTTGATCACGCGGTAGGTCTCGGTGAGGCGCAGCGCGAGCCAGGCGGTGAGCAGCACCACCAGGCCCGAGTACACGAGCAGGTACCAGCGATAGCGCTCCGCCTCCTCGACCGCGCTGGCGAACGCCTGCTCCACCGCACGCGTAGCCGACTCGAGTCGCGGCCCCGTGGACGAGAAGAACGCGTCGCGAAAGCGCGCGTCATCCTGCACCTTCGTCTCGAGCGCCTGGCGCGCCGCCGCGGCGAGCCGATCGAGCTCGGTGCGCGCGGACTCGGGTGCGTCGGCCGCGATGAACTGCGCAATCGCCTCGCGCGCCGACTTCTCCGCGGGAATCGTCGGCTGCGCTTCGAACGCGAGCACCGTCTCGCGCATGCGATCGGCGTCGCGCGAGGCGCCCGGCGGCACGCCGGACGACCGTTCGCGCGCGAAGGTCGCGAAGCCCTCTGCGGCCTGGTCGAACGCCGCAAATGCAGTGGTGTGGGCGGCTCGCGCCGCGCCGAACGCGTCGATCGCCTTGGACTTGTCGTCGAGCGCCTGCTTGAGGCTCGCCAGCGTCGCGGGCGCGAGCGCGTTGTCGAGCGCGGCGTTCTGCAACGTGAGCGTAGCGAGGACGCGCTGGATCCGGGTCGGCTCGACGCGCGCGGGCGTCGCCGCTCCCGCCGTGGTTCCCGCGCCGCTGGACAAGCGCATCCCGATCAGCCAGTCATTCCAGCGGCTGTCGGTCTCCTTCAGCTCGCGGAGCGACGCGAGCGCCTCGGTCGCGGCGCGAAGATCGACCGCGCGCGACTTGACGTACAGGTAGCCCCAACCGCCGAACAGGCACAACGCGGCGGTGACGAAGGCCGCGATGCGGTAGGGCCTGCCGGCGCTCCCCCAGGAGCCGACCTGCATGCTCACGGAACGACCCTCGCGCGAAGGGCGCTCGGGGGCTCGCCCTTGGGGCGGCCCGGCGGGCTCGCGGCGCGCCTCGCCGTCCGCCCGGGGTGCGGGAGGAGCCTTCGCGCCTCGGTTTCGCATCGCCGCCTATGCACGGTGTCCCTGTACCCCGCGGCGCCGCCGCCGGGGGCAAATTGTTGTGGCGCGGCAAGTATATGCGAGCGGGATTCGCGGAGCGCGGTACAACTTGGCTTGCCGCCCCGGGGTCGGGCAGGGGACCCAGTGGGGTCAAAAACGAGCGGGCGGGGGGTCCTTCAGGTTGCGTCGGCGCCGTCCCACCGCTGGAGGCAGTTCCAGGCCACCAGGGCCGCGTCGACCGTGAAGAGGTGCGGCATCGCCAGGCGCTCGCGGACCTCGTCGAACTCGACGAGCTCGAATCCGGTCACCTCTCCGTCCTCGTTGCGCGGCACGAAGCCCGACGGCAGGACGAGATCGAACACGTCGACCTCGTTCGAGTCAAGCCCGTCGGGCACCAGGTAGTCGAACGCGAGCGTGTCCCGGAGCCGCGCGCCTTCGGCGACGAAGAAGGGAATGCCGGCCTCCTCGCGACCTTCCTTGATGAGGGTCTGCCACGCATCGCGCCCGGCGGCGATGCCGCCGCCCACGAGATTGTCGAGTTTGCCGGGGTCGGTGGCCTTGTCGTGCGCGCGGCGCGCGATCCACATCGCGAGCCCCTTGCCCGTCTGCACGATGCCGTTGAGATGCGCCGCGCGGCCGCGGATGCCGAAGCGCTTCACCGCCGCGCGCTCGATGCGGAACAGCGGCTCGCCGCTCGCTTCCGCGTATACCTCGTACTGCTCGTCGCGCCAGCCCGTGACGAGCCCTTCGGCGCGCAGGACCTCGAGCGCCTGCGCCACGGCGCGCGTGCGCGCCTCCGCGGTCACGAGCGCCTCGGCGAGCGCGATCCGCTCCGGCTCGCAGGCGAACGCTTCGGGAAAGCGTGCGAGCGTCGACGCGAACTCGGGCGCCACCCAGCCGAAGCGGCGTTCCGCGGCGCGCAGCGGCAGGAGCCTGGTGTAATCGACGACGAGCGCCTCGGAGAGCCAGGCGGGCGGACGGGTCATGGACGTCCCGCGCGGCACGGCGGGGGGAAGGACGAATCGAGGAGCACGTTCTTGCGCTGCGGCGCGCGGGACTTGCGCAAGCCGCGCATTGTACGGCGGATGTCGTCCATTGGCGACGCGGGAACTTCGCCCGTCAAGACGGTGTCATCAAGAAGCAGTACCTTCGACCAAGGTCTGCAGTCCCGGGCGCCGCGCTGCCGCGGCGCATCTTGCAAGGAGGATCGAATGGAAATCGAGCACGCCGTTTTGCGCGCTGTCCAACGCGAACTCGATCATCCCCGCCGCGTCGACGAGAGCACCCTGGAACCGGATGCGCTCATCGCTGCGGGCGGGGGCTATGCCGCGCTCACGCGCGACGGCGTGGCGGTGTACGAGGCGGAGTTCGGCGACCTCGAGCGCCAGATGACCGTGCGCGAGGCGGGCCGCGTAGCGGCCAACGACGCGGCGCACGATTGGTGCATCCATCTCGTCGGTCAGGCCGACGACCGGCACTATCGCCGACGGCCCGACGGACGCTGGGAGCTGTACAGCCGGGGTTACGGACTGAGCTAAGACGAGACGGGGTGCCTACTCGAAGTTCTGGTTCGGGTAGGCGTCGACGAAGTTCGCGAGGGCATCGAGGAAGTGCGGCGGCACGTCCGCGGTCTCGTCCTCGAACCAGGCGTTCGCAGCGCGCCTGCCGCTCTCGACGCACTCCTTGAGCAGGCCGAACGTCTCGAGCCGGCGGTCGTCGGCAACGAGGCGCCAGCGGTGCGGAATACCGTAGAGGTCGAAGTCGGTCGCCTTGCCGAACACGCCGTCCTCGTCCACGGTGGCGAGAAAGTAGGTCGCGACCTCCACGCCCCACGCGTCGCACAGCTCGGCCTGCTTGCGCGACATCCGCGCCACGGTCCCGCGGACGCCCAGGTGCTTGAGCCGGTGCGCCTGCGCGAGGCCGATCGCGAATCCGAGCGCGAACGCGGCGAACGCGGGGCAGAACAGCGGGTTGTGCGTCAGCTCCTCGCGCCGTTCGCCGGCCACCGCGACCGAGTGGCGCATCACCACGCGCACGTCCTTCACGTGCTTCAGCCCGAACGGCACCTCCAACAGCCCGTCGAAGTCGTCGTCCTCGTCGAGCAGGCGGAAGATCGGCTCGCCTTCGGTGCCGGAAAGCTCGGTGTTGTTCGACTGCTTGCCCCAGGCAATGTAATCGTCGTCGCTCATGGCGTTCGCGTCCGGGTCCGCGCCCATCTTGGCGCGGCGGAATCCGAGCGACGAGACGAGCGAGGAAGGGGGCACCCTTGGCTCCGGTTCATGCGCCGGGCGCGCGCGGCGTCCGGCAAGTGGGTTGGTGTCACGCGGGGGACGGCAGGGAGGTTAGCTGACTTTGGCTAAACGCCTCACCGCCCCTCCCGCGGACTCAGGTTAGTCAGCAAGAACGATACCGAATTGCAGCGCGTCTCGCGTAGGACGTCACGTTCGCGGGCGTGGCGTGGTGCACGGCCGCGAGCGCACGCGCAACCCATTGACGTGACGGAGTTTGCAGTTGCAGCATCGATCGCGTCGCGGTGTGACGGTACGGCGGTTTGGAACGCACCCGCGCGCGCAGCGGACCGTTCGGCTCCGCAGAACCGTCGGCGGATCGCCAATCGGTGATCGCGCCGGGCGCGCAGCGGCCTGCGCTCAGGCCACCTGTGGGCGCAGCCCGCCCGCTGTGACTCGACCAAGCCGCGCGACGCACGCTCGCTCCAGGCGCGCCCCGAAGTGCCGAGCCATGAAGGCGCTCAGCTTGAGCCGCCCTTTGACGGTCCTGACGGTAAGCGCGTCGCGCCAGAGTGCACGGTCCACCTCGACCGCGAGAACATCGGTCAGCGGCACGCGCAGTGCGAGCACTTCCGGACGCCCCGTGCACCACGCGGCGGCGGGAACGAACACCGCCTCGCCCTCGGTCACGAAGGCCGTACCGTCGACCCACCCCGCGTGATAGGCGGTGCGGAAGGCATCGAGCGCTGCGCGCTGCTCGAGTTTGAGCGCCTCTAGCACGCGGAGCCCGTGGCAGAACGCCGCGTAGAGCGAGACCTCGATCTCCGTGTCCGGGACGAGCACGGCAGCGTCTTTCATCGCGATGAGCAGATTCCGACGGGACATGGGGGACCTCGGCGAGTGGCGCATTGCGGCCACTCTAGCGACAGACCCAGCGACGGCAATCTCCCTTTCGGCCTACCCCGGACGGTCGGCAGTGCCGTGTTCAGACGTTCGGGCGGCGCAATCCCGTCAGGCGGACACGTCGACCTTCGTCGGGATGCGTCGGAGCCGGACGAATGCCAGTACTGACGCGCCGAGCAGGGTCGCGGCGAGCGTGATGTCGAAGCGCGGCGACACCGTGGCGACCGCGCAGGCGAATCAGCACCAGCCGCAGCGGCCACGGCGATCGACCGCAAGCCGAGGATAGCCCTGCATCGCGAACGAGGCGAAGGTGACCATCGCCACGGCGAACACGATGCACTCCAGTGATGTAGAGCGGGCCGCCCTCCATGTTGAGCCCGGGATTGAACAGGAAATAGAACGGCAGGATGAAGCCGCCGATGGCGAGCTTCACCGCGTAGGGCCCGAGCGCCATCGGGTTGACGCCGGCGATCGCGCCGGCGGCGAAGTTCGCCACCGCCACCGGCGGCGTGATCGCCGACAGGCAGGCGAAGTACAGCATGAAGAGGTGCACCTGCATCTCCGGCAGGTTGAATACGCCGCGCAGCACCGGCGCGAGCAGCGCCGCGCCCATGATGTAGACCGCCGGGCGTCGGCATGCCCATGCCGAGCAGGATCAGGAACACCGCCGAGAGCACCAGCGTCGGCACCAGCAGCCCGCCCGAAAGCGTGCTGATGAGCAGCGTGAACTTGCCGGCGAGCGCGCTGATCTCGATCGCGCCGATCACCACGCCCGCGGCGGCCACCGCGCCGACCAGCGGCACGAGCTGCGTGATGGTGTCGGTGCAGCACTCGACGAAGCGGCGCGGCCCGATGGCGGTCGGCCGGTGGAACCAGGACAGCACGATCACCGCGGCGGTCGCGCCGGCGGCGACGTAGACCGGCGTGTAGCCGGCGACCAGCAGGCCGATCAGCGCGCCGAGCGGCAGCAGGTGGCGCCAGCCGCCGCGCAGCGCGCGGCCGAGCGGCACGATCTGCGTCCTCCGGCATGCGCGGCTCGTCGTTGCGCACCGCCTCGTTGTGCACCAGCAGGTAGATCGAGTAGTAGTAGAGCAGCGCCGGCAGCAGCGACGCCCAGGCGATGCTCGCGTAGGGGATGTTGGTGATGTCCGACATGATGAACGCGACCGCGCCCATCACCGGCGGCAGCATCGCGCCGCCGCTCGAGGCGGTCGCCTCGATCGCGCCGGCGCGCGCCGCCGGCACGCCCATCTTCTTCATGATCGGGATGGTGAGCGGCCCGGTGGTCGCGACGTCGGCGGTCGGGCTGCCCGAAACCGAGCCGTAGAGGCCGCTCGCCGTGACGCAGGCCTTGGCCGCGCCGCCGCGCATGCGGCCGGTGACGGCGCTCGCCAGTTCGAAGAACAGCTGCCCGCCGCCCGACTTCTCGTAGAAGCTGCCGAACAGCACGAACAGGAACGCATAGGTCGCCGCCACCTCGAGCGGCGCGCCGAAGATGCCGTTCTCCATGATCGTCATCATCTCGATGAAGTACGGGACGCCGAAGTTCTCGTGCGTGCAGCGCGCCCGGGCATCCACTTGCCGAAGACGGTGAAGACGCAGCAGCACGCAGCGACCAGCGAGGTGAGGCCCCAGCCGACGCGAGCGCCGGCACAGCTCGATCACCAGCGCGACCAGCGTGAAGCCGACCGCGACGTCGGCGGCGTTCGGCTGCGAGAAGCCGCGGCTCCAGTTGAGGAACTTGTCGTCGAGGACGATGTAGTAGAGCGCCACCGCGAGCGACAGCGCGGCGAGCGCACGTCGGTCCAGGCGAGCGCGCTTGCGCTCGGGCCGCGCGGTGGTGGTGAGGAACGCGATCGGGAAGGTGATCGCGATGAAGATCGAGATGTCGAGGTGGCAGTTCGCGGTGAACGCGCGCGCCCAGGTGGCGAAGGCGGACAGCAGGCCGTGCACGGGTCGATGCCGCCCGCGTGACGGCGAGCCACAGCGCGGCGTTGCCGGTGATCGTGGCGAGCGCGCCGATCCACAGCACGTAGAGCGCCGCGGCGACCGAGCCGGCGCGGATCAGCACCGCCCAGGCGCCGCCCGGGCGGTGCCGGCGCCCTTCGCGCAGGTAGGAAGCGTCGCGGCAAAGCCTACTTCACCAGCCCCTTTTCCTTGTAGTAGCGCAGCGCGCCCGGGGTGATAGGGCAGGTTGGCCGGGTTGGTGGCCATCTTCGCTGTGGTGAACGAGGTCTTGAGCGAGCCGCCGATCGACTGCACGCGCGCCTCGTTCTCGGCGATCGCCTTGACGTACTTGTAGACCACCTCGTCGGGGACGTGCGCGCCGGCGAGCAGCGACACCCACATGCGCACCGTCGGGTAGTCCTTCTCCATGAACGGGTAGGTGCCCTTCGGCACCATGTCGGCCTTGTTGTTGAACGTGTCGGCGGCCTTCTGCACCGTGGCCGGTCGCCGTCGATCCACAGCAGCGGCGCGCTTGCCGGCGATGTCCTTGACCAGCGAGTCGCCGAGGTTGCGCGCGTTCATGAACACGTCGGCCTTGCCGTCGGTGATCGCGTCGAGGCCGATCGCGCTGTTGCCGAGCACGTAGCTGCCGCCCCATTTCTCGATGTCGTCGATGCGTGAAGCCGTAGGCCTTCATCACCTCGTACGGCCCGCCGATCGTGGTCTGCGGGTTGTCCGGGCGGTTGATGGCGAGGCGCATCTTCGGCTTCTTCGCCGCGATGTCGGCCCAGCGACTTGATGCCGTTCGCGTCCGCCCACTCCTTGGTCATCAGGAAGTGGATGAACTGGTTGTCGTAGAGCTGCATGACGTAGCTGAACTTGCCCTTCAGCGGCTCCTTGAAGGGCGACGGCGCCCTCGTTGGCGAGCCGGACCTCGGTGCCGGTCGCGGTGGCGGTGAAGTCGGCCTGGCCCTCGGCGATCGCGAGCACGCCGCCGCCGGGCGAGTTCGGCTTGAACGAAACCGACGAGCCCGGGATACGCGTCGCGCACCACCGCGTTCAGTCCCTCGACCATGGTGCGCGGGTAGCCCGCTCGGCGTCGCGCCGGTGACGGTCGCGGTGATCGGCTTCTTGTCGTTGAAATCGGCGAGCGCGGACGCGGACGCGACAGCCAGTACAGCGGTAATCAGGACAGGTTCGATTTTCATGCTGGGCCTCCTCCTGGTCGGGGCGATGTTATCCCGCGCCACGGGCACGGTCGACTGGGCCTGGCCGGGCCGCGCGCGGCCCGGCCGTGCTGCAGTGCGCCAGTCAGTTCGCCTTGATGCCGGCCGTCTTCACGAGCTGCGCGTTGTCCGCGAGCTCCTTCTTGATCAGCGCCTCGAACTCCTCGATCGACAGGTTGAACGGCTCGACACCGAGCTCGTGGACCCGTGCCCGCACGTCGGGCAACGCCAGCGCGGCGTTGAACTCGCGGTTCAGCCGCTGCGCGATGTCGCGCGGCGTCTTGGACGACACCAGCGCGCCGACCCAGAAGTTGTAATCGGAGTTCGGATAGCCCACCTCTACAGTGGTGGGCAGATCCGGGTAGATCGACGTGCGCTTGGGCGAGCCGACCGCGAGGGGAACCAGCGTCCCGGCCGCGATGTGCTTGCGCACCGAGAAAACCGGCGCGAAGTACGCATCCGCGCGTCCCGCGAGTACCTCGCTCATTGCATCCGGGGCGCCCTTCATGTGGAGCTGGAGCACGTCTATTCCGGCGGCGAGCCGGAAGCGCTCCAGGTTCATGTGCGTCGAGCTGCCGATCCCGGCGGTCGTGATCACCACCTGGCCGGGCTTCGCCTTTGCCGCCGCGACGAGGTCGGCAAGCGTCTTGTATCCCTTGCCCGGGTTCGTGATGAGGATGGTCGGGACCGTGCCGAGCGCGGCCACGGGCATCAGGTCCTTCGGGTCGAAAGTGCCCGGGTTCAGCAGCGGCGCGATGGTGAACGCGGACGTGTAGACGCTGATGAGGTGGCCGTCGGGCTCGGCACTCGCCACGTACTTGGCGGCTATCGCACCACCGGCCCCGAGGCGGTTCTCCACGATCACCGGCTGGCCGAGACTGGTGGCAAGTTTCTCGGCCAGGACGCGCGCCATGGTGTCGGAGGCGCTTCCCGGCGAAACGCCGGATACCAGCCGGATGGTCTTGTTCGGATACCCTTGTGCCGCGACCGTGCCCGCGGCCAACATCGACATCAGGACGACAAGCAGCTTCCTCATGGCACCTCCTCCTGGAACCCTCGACATCCCGAACCGGACGGTCGACCGGTCGGACGTGCGGCTTGAAAGGCGATGGGGACGGTTATTGGAATTGAGTCGTCGGTCCGCGACGCTTCAGCAACACGTCCCGGCCCACAGCCCGCGCACTCACTCCTCCGCGTGCGAAGGATAGAACATCCGGCGACATCCCATCGCGCGAGCGCGGATCGCTGTCCGTGCCGGGCGCCAACGTGGCCGGCTGGGGGCGTAACAGATAGCGCTCCCGGGCGCAGACTTCCGCAGCGGAACGGCCCAGCGTTTGGAGCTTTGCGATCGCCGCAGCCGCGGCTTCGGGCGCATCGAGACGCGTCCAGTCGTCCCGTCGGCTGTCTTCCTCAGCCGGCATGTGCATCCGCGATCCGCTTCGCGCGATCGATGGCCTTGCGGCACAGCGCTCGCACGCGCGCAACGTCTTGCGCCGAATGTTCGCCTACTAGCGGATCGGCGAGGCAGAACCCGACCTGCGCAAACGCCTTCAGCCAGGAGAGGTCCCAGGCCACCTCGAATTCCCTGCGGTCGAGCGTGCCCAGCGTCTCACCGAGGCGCTCCATGTAGTAGTGCTTGAGGGGGTCTCGATCTTCCGGCGGCCTTCCATCGGCAGGGGGATAGCACCAGAAATGCAGCAACCAGTACCAGGCGAGGTCCGCCGCAGCCGGTGCCCGGGCGGCGAAATCCCAATCGAACAGGGAAATCCTGCCGGAGGGCAGGACGGCGATGTTGGCGCGGCGGAGGTCGCCATGGACGACGGTCTGCGACAGTCGGGACAGCGGGGCGAGCCAGCGGCCGCGGTGCTCGCAGAGGTCGAGGTAGCAATCGCCGTCCGCCGATCCCAGTACGTCGAGCAGGACCGGCACATAGGTGCGAAACAGGAAAACCTGATCGAGCACCCCCGCCACCCAATCGGCCGATACCTTCCGTCCGCCGGCCGCCGCGCACGGCTCGGTGAACATCGCCGTGTGCTGGTCGAGCGTCAGAATCGGCAGCTCGGCCAGTTGCGCCGTCTGTCCCCAGAATCGCCCGTGCAGGCGCGCGAGCCCGTCGAGAAGCAGGCGGAAGGCGCCCTCGTCGAAGGTGCCACGGGGCGCGACGCCGTGCGATACGTCATCCATCAGCATCCAGCACTCGCGGCGCTGGCGATGGTAGGCGATATCGATCGTCGGACAGGACAGCGGCGCCGGAAGATTCCGGGTCAGCCCGCGCGACCATAGGGCGGGCTCATTGAAGGCCGTGCCGAACAGCTTGACCCGCCAGGGCTCGGGCACGAACTTCTTCAGTACGAAGGCGCCCGCGTCGCTCCGCAGCGAGAAGACGTTTGCCGAGATCCTCCCGCCGTCGAGCCGGTCAGCCTCGAGGCGGTCGACCCTCCCCGGCCGCCCGGCGCGACCCAGCGCCGTTGACAGAAAGTCGGCGTCCGCCTCGCCGTCGATCACCGGCAGGCCGGCGACCAGTCTGTCGGCCAGCGCGGTACCGAGGTCGCCCTTCAGCGCATGGGCCATGGGTTTTCCTCTGTGCAAACGACGCGCGCAGGCGCCCGCTGGTCCGCGTCAGCGTGCCCGCTTGAACGCGGGGCGTTCCATGCAGCGCTTGCACCAGCCGGCGACGCGCGGGTGGTGATCGAGCGTGAGCCCAAACATGGTGCCGAGTGCGAGCCAGCTCGCGGCCGCGACGTCGGCAAGCGAAAAGGCACCGAGCAGGTATTCGCGTCCCTCGAGGCGCGCTTCGAGCGTGGCGAGCATGCGGTCGAACTGGGAATGGCTGTACTCGGCCGCCGCCTTGCTGCGGTCGGCGGGCTTGAACGACACCGGGGTGTCGAGCCCGTGGTACAGGTACTGCATCATGTAGGGCCCCAGCTCGGTCATCGTCCAGACCGTCCAGCAGACGGCGTCGGCGCGGGCCTGGCCCTTGCCGGCGGGCCACAAGCCCTTCTCGACCCCGTACTTATTGCCGAGGTGCAGCAGGATCGCACCGGATTCGAAAAGGCGCTCGTCGTCGTCGACGAGCCCCGGCACCTTACCGTGGGGGTTCACCTTGAGGTACTCGGGCGACCGGTGCTCACCCTTCTTCGGATCGAGCGCAACGTACTCGTAGGGGAGGCCGAGCTCCTCGAGCGCCCAGGCGATGCGCGTGCCGGAGCTCCCCGGCCAGGAATAGAGCTTGATCATCGTGTCACCTCCGTTGGTCGAACCTCGATCGCTGCGGCCGGCGCTCCGCTCCACGCGCTCGATATCCATGCTCCCATGGCACCGCCGCGGAGTGAATCATGAGCGTTGCGAAAGTTGGACGCGAGTGCCACAGTTGCCAAAAACGGTGCATTCGTGCCACGAGGTGAGCACCATGACGCTTGCGCAAGGTCCCTACCGGGTGAGCCTGCTGGTCATCCCCGAGGCGATGACCTATACGCTGAACGGTCTCTACGACGTCCTCAATTCGTTCGGCCCGCTGAGTACGCACGACTATGCCCTGCCG
This sequence comes from uncultured beta proteobacterium, assembly GCA_963747775.1. GTDB lineage: Bacteria > Pseudomonadota > Gammaproteobacteria > Burkholderiales > SG8-39 > JAGVSZ01. The sequence goes on along the minus strand of CAVVGT010000001.1, from coordinate 68,390 downwards.
CGCGAACCGCCGTTCCGCGTCGAGATGGTGGCGCCGGCGCGCGGCCCGGCCCCGACGGCGAGCGGGCTGTCGGTCCAGACACACGCCTCCATCATGGAGATCGGCCGCACCGACCTCGTGATCATCCCGTCCGTCATGGTCGAAGGCGGGGAATGGGCGAAGGGCCGCTATCCGGACGTAGTGCAATGGCTGAGGAGGATGCACGAGAACGGCGCCACGCTGTGCTCGGCGTGTTCGGGATTGCTGCTGCTGGCGGAAACCGGTCTCCTCGCCGGCCGAGAGGCGACCATGCACTGGGCCTACGAGCAGACCTTCCGGCGCAACTTCCCCGATATCCGGCTGCGCCTGGAAGAGATGCTGGTGACGGCGGGCGAGCGGGAGGAGCTCGTCATGTCGGGCGCCGCCATGGCCTGGCACGATCTCGTGCTCTACCTCATCGACCGGTATGTCGGCACGGCGTCGGCGCAATCGATCGCGCGCTTCTTCGCCATGCGGTGGCACGACGACGGCCAGTCGCCCTATATCGGCTTCGCTCCGCCCACCGGGCACGGGGATGCCGCCGTGGCGAACGTGCAAGCGTGGCTCGACCGAAACTTCTCTACGGCGAACCCCGTCGAGGAGATGGTCAAGCAGTCGGGCGTTGCCGAACGCAGCTTCAAGCGCCGGTTCACCCAAGCCACGGGCGTCTCGCCTCTCGAGTATGTCCAGCGTGTGCGCATTGAATACGCGAAGCGACGGCTCGAGCAGTCCGATGCGGCGATCGACGAGGTCAGCTGGGCGGTCGGCTACGAGGACCCCGCCTCCTTCCGCAGGCTGTTCAGACGCGTCGCCGGCGTAGCCCCCGGCGTCTATCGGCGCAGGTACCGCGTGCCTGGTTCTGCACGCACCGCCGTCGCTGCGGAGAGAAAACGCTCACCTGCCTTGAGCCAGTAATCGAGGTCGCATGCGTAGAGCAGCTTGGGTCTACGGAATGCGCTTCGCGATCTTTTGGCGTCTTAAGCGCCCATCTCGCGCCGTCGCCCTTGGCGAAGCACGCTGAAGTCTTCTCGGCCATGCTCGACGATACGAATTCGGCACAGCCCGGAAAAGACGAAGGGCCTAGCTCTCGCTAAGCCCTTGACGGTTTGGTAGGGCGTGCAGGGGTCGAACCTGCGACCAACGGATTAAAAGTCCGCTGCTCTACCAACTGAGCTAACGCCCCCGGGAAGAGGCGGGATTTTACAGGCCCGGCCGAACGGGCGTCAACGCGGCGCAGCAATGCGCGGATCTACCCCTCGCGCATCATCTTCCAGTACTCGACCTTCATCGTCGCCGCCGCACCCGCCACGATCGCGAGGAAGGTGACGATCGAGCCGAGGGCGAGCGTCGAGAAGCCGGCGATGCCCTGCCCGACGGTGCAGCCGAGCGACACGACGCCGCCGAAGCCCATGAGGATCCCTCCGACGATGTGGCGGATCATGTCGCCGGCGTCGCGGAAGGCCTCGAGCCGAAAGCTCTTCGAGACGAGCGCGTACGCCGCGGAGCCCGCGATCACGCCGAGCGCCGAGGCGATGCCGAAGGTGACGATCTTCGACTTGTCGGTCCAGAACATCAGGAGCTCGAGCCCGAACGCCTGCGGCGCGACGAACGAGAGCGACTCCATGCGGCCGGTATTGGTCGCGACCCACGCCTCCTGCAGGGTGTCGGGATGCTCGTGGACGTAGCCGAGCCTGCCGCTCACGTACCACCCGCCCGCGATCACCAGCCCCACGACGATGCCGCCGAGCAGGTATTCGAACTGCCGGAACTCGCGCTTCGCGAGCGTGAACGCGAGGAGCGCGCCGGCGACGATCACGGTCGCGGCGATCACCATGGTGCGCCGCTCGCCCCCGAACCACTTCGCGAACAGCGTCGGCAGGTCCTGCCCGCCGGCGAGCTGCGCGCTCACCGGGTCGAGCACGCCGACGCGGAACGAGCCGAACAGCCCGCGCAGCGTCATGTACGCCGCGATCGCCATGAACACGAGCACGACCAGCGACTTGAGGTTGCCGCCGCCGACGCGGATCAGCGTCTTCGAGCCGCAGCCCGAGCCGAGCGTCATGCCGATGCCGAAGACGAGCCCGCCGATGACGTACGAGAGCCAGGTGAAGTTCGGCGTCGTGTAGATGGAGTTGGAGAGCTTCACCACGCCCGCGAACTCCAGCGCGTTCGCGCCGACGATCGCGACCGCGATCGCGAGCAGCCACATGCGCATGCGGTTCCAGTCGCCCATGTTGACGACGTCGGAGACCGCGCCCATGGTGCAGAAGTTCGTCCTGTTGCCGACGAAGCCGAAGACGAAGGCGAGGAGGAAGCCGCCCCAGGCGACTGCCGGCACGAGGCTCGCAGGATTGACTTCGCTCATCCGTCCTTCCCCACGCTGTGGAGAGGCATTCTCACCGACCGCGTTCGCCGCGCCAAGCGAATCTGCTTAGCGCGGGATAGCGGGGGTCTATCGCGGGGCTACTTCTTTGCGAGCCGCTGCTTCGCCTGCTCGGCGGCCGGGCTGTTGGGGTACTTCGAGACGAGCGTGCGCAGCGTGTTGCGCGAGGCGTTGGCGTCGCCCGCCTCGGCCTGGCTCGAAGCGATGTTGAGGAACGCGTCGGGGGCCTTCGCGCTGTCGGGCCAGTTCGCGATCACCTTCTGCTGCGCGGCAATCGCGTTCTTGTAGTCGCGCAGCGCGTAGTACGCGTTACCGATCCAGTACTGCGCCGACGACGCGAGCGAGCTCTGCGGGTAGCTCGCCAGGAACGACTGGAGGCTCTGGATCGCCGTGCCGTAGTTGTTCGCCTTGAACTGCGCGAGCCCGGCCTCGTAGGCCTGCTGCTCGGCCGCGGCAGCCTGGGCGGCCTTGTCCTTGTCCGCCTGCCCCTGCTCGAACTTGCGCAGTCGCGTGTCGAGGTCGACGTACAGGTCCTTCTGGCGCTTGTCGAGACCGTCTATGCGGTTGGACAGCACCTCGATCTGCCCGCGCAGATTGGCGATGTCCTGCCGCAACCCGTCGATCAGGTTCGAGAGCTCGATCACGGCCCGCTTGTCGGTCACCTCGCGCTCGATGCGCTGGAGCTCGCGCTGTTGCGCCTCCACGCGCTTCTGCAGGTCGGCGACGCCCTTGCGGGCCTCGTCGTCGCCGAAGATCGCGAACGCCGGGAGCGGCGCGAACGCCGCCACCAAGAGAAGAATGTGCTGGACCTTCATCGCGCCTCTCCCCCGGCGCCGCTCCGTACGGCGCCCGATCAGAACTGTCCCCCGTAGAGCATATCGTCCCGGCGACACTTCGCGAAGCACTCTTCGGTCTGATCGGTACAGACCGGCTTCTCCTCGCCGAGGCTGACCGACTCGATCTGGCTCTCTTGCGCGCCGAGCAGGACGAGGCGCTTCTTGAGCGCGTCGGCGCGGCGCTGGCCGAGGCCGAGGTTGTACTCGCGGCTGCCGCGCTCGTCGGCGTTGCCCTGGATCAGCATCTTGGCGCGCGCGTTCTGGCGGAGGAACGCGCCGTGCGCCTCGACGAGGGGCACGAACTCGGCCTTGATCGCGTCGGAGTCGAAGTCGAAATAGACGCTGCGCTTGGACAGGATGCTCTTCGGATCGGTCAGGCGCGGGTCCTTGTTCGGGTCGCCGCCGATCGGCGTGGTCTCGATCGGCTGGCGCGTGACCGGGGCGGTCGACGGCCCGCCGGGCTTCCCTTCCTCGACCGGTGCCGGGGTCTGCTCCGTGTCGGGAGTACTCGAACACCCGGCCACGAACGCGGCCAGCGCCGCGATTGCAAGGATTCGTTTCATGGTTCTGGCTCCTCCTTAGTTGGCGGGGGCCGGGCCCCACGCCGGCTCGCGGACATCCGCGGCCGGGACGGACAGGCGCTGCTTCACGCGCCCGTCGCTCGAGGTGGCGGCGAGCACGCCGCGCCCGCCGACCTCGGTTGCGTACAGGATCATCTTGCCGTTCGGCGCGAAGCTTGGCGACTCGTCGCGATTGCCGTCGGTCAGCACCTGCGTCTGGCGCGTAGCGAGATCCATCACCGCGACCTGGAACCGCCCGGCATTGCGCTGCACGAACGCGAGCGTCTTGCCGTCGGGACTGAGGCGCGGCGTGACGTTGTAGCCGCCGTCGAACGTGACGCGCTGCACGTCGCCGCCCGTCGTCGCGATCCGGTAGATCTGCGGCGCGCCGCCGCGGTCGGACGTGAAGTAGATCGACTGCCCGTCGGGCGAGAACTGCGGCTCGGTGTCGATTGCCGCCGAGCTGGTGAGACGACGCACGTTCGCCGCCGTCGGCGTTCATCACGAAGAGCTGCGAGCCGCCGTCCCTCGAGAGCACGACCGCCAGGCTGCGGCCGTCCGGCGACCACGCCGGCGCGCTGTTCGAGCCGCGGAAGTTCGCGACCGCCTGACGCTGGCCGGTGGCGAGGTTGTGCACGTACACGACCGGCTTCTTGGCCTCGAACGACACGTAGGCGATGCGCGTGCCGTCGGGCGACCAGGACGGCGACATGATCGGCTCGTTCGACGTGAGCGCGGTCTGCGCGTTCGCGCCGTCGGCGTCCGCGACCTGCAGCTCGAAGCGCGGGCCGCTCTTCACCACGTAGGCGATGCGCGTCGAGAACACGCCCTTGTCGCCGGTGAGCTTCTCGTAGATGAAATCGGCGATCCGGTGCGCCGGTGGCGCGCACCTGCTGCGGGGTGATCGTGTACGCGACGCCGCCGAGCGACTGCTGCTTGAGCACGTCGAACAGCCGGAAGCGCACCTCGTAGCGCCCGCCCGCGGCGGGGTAGACGCCGCCCATGACCAGCGCGTCGGCGTTGCGGCTGCGCCAGTCGGCGAAGTTGACCGGCGCTCGCCTCGTTGAGGTTCTGCGGGCCGGTGTAGAGCGTGCGGAAGCGCCCGCTGCGCGCGAGATCGCCCTCGATCACGTCGCTCAGCCCCGGCTGCAGCTGCGCTTCGCCCTGGAATGGCGCGATCGCGATCGGAATCTGGGTGCCGCCGCCGCCGGTGATCTCGATGGTGAGCTGGGCTTGCGCGGCGCCTGCCGTCGCGAGGAGCAGGCAGGCGAGGAATGCACGGAGAGTTCGGTTCAAGGCGTAGGGTATTCGTGCGTTGCGGGATTATACCGGCCGGTCCGGGGCGGGCTCATGGCGAATTGTGTCGGGACGCGGAGACACGTGGGCGAATGCGGTCAGCTCGCGTGCTTGAACTTGAGCCGCAGGTCACGGCGGAAGACTTCCGCTTTGGCGGGCTCGGGCAGCGGCGAGGACTTGAGGATCGCCCGCTCCATGCGTCGTCGTAGCACCCGGTTGCCGCTCGAGTTGCGCGAGCTTGACGCTCTGAACCTCGCCGGTCGGAAGCAGCAGGACGTCGAACTGCGCCTCGGGGTTGCCCGAGAGGTCGGCTGGCAGCACGATGTTCGCCTTGACCTTGGTGCGGATCTGATCCGTCCAGGCGGCGACTACGCTCGCGTCGGCGGACGCTACGGGCACGCCCTGCGCCGCGGCGGGCGCGCTGCCTTCGGGGCGGCCCCCGACAGTTCGCGCGCGAGCTGGTCCTGCATCCGCTTGCGCTCGGCCGCCTGCTCGTCGCGGCGACGCTGTTCGGCGGACTCCCTGTCCTTGCGCTCCTGCTCGGCCTTCGCCTTGAGCTCGTCGTCGCGCTTCTTCTTCGCCGCCTCGCTCCTCGCGCTTCTTCTTCTCGGTCTCCTCCTTGCGCTTCTTCTCCTGCTCGAGCGCGATGTCCGGCTTCGGCTCCGGCTTCGGCTCGGCCTTGGGCTCCGGCTTGGGTCGGGCTCCGGCTTCGGTTCGGGCTTGCGGCGCGCGACCGGGGCGGCGGCGGCTTGGCGGCGCGGCGCCTCGACGGCAGGGAGCTTGTCCCAGAGCTCGGCCATGACCGGCTCGGGCTGCTTCTGCGCCAGCGGACGCCGAAGAACGAGAACGGCGAAGAAGCAGCGTGCACGGCGACCGCCAGCACGGCCGACGCGCTCGTTCCCGGATCGCGGCGCGGGATCGCCGGCACGCGCTACTTCGCTTCCATCGGCGCCGGCTTGACCAGCAGGCCGACGCGCCGGACCTGGGCGCGCTGCAGCTCGTCCATGACCTTCAGCACCGCCTCGTAGCGCACGTCCTTGTCGCGCGGCGATGACGACCGCCTGGTCGGGGATTGGCCTGCTGCTGCGCACCGCCGTGACGAGCTGCGCCATGCTCACGTTGCGGTCGACCGCCTGCCCCTTGACGCGCTCGCGGAGCAGCATCGACGGGTCGGTCCGGATCACGCACCTCGAGCGGCGCCGCCGGCGGCTGCGAGGCCTTGCCCACGCTCGGCAGGTCGACCTGGCCCGGGGTCACCAGGGGCGCGGTGACCATGAAGATGACGAGCAGCACCAGCATCACGTCGACGTAGGGCACGACGTTGATCTGGTTCATCAGGCGCGGGCGCTCAGCCGGCCGCATCGCCGCGTCACCGCCGTCGTGCGCCTGGCGCTGCAGGATGTTCGAGAACTCCTCCATGAAGCTCTCGAAGCGCACCGCGAGGCGGTCGATGTCGTGGCAGAAGCGGTTGTACGCGACCACCGCGGGAATCGCGGCGAAGAGGCCGATCGCGGTGGCGACCAGCGCCTCGGCGATGCCGGGCGCGACCGCGGCGAGCGTCGCCTGCGCCACGTTGGACAGGCCGCGGAACGAATGCATGATCCCCCACACGGTGCCGAGCAGGCCCACGTACGGGCTCACCGAGCCGACCGAGGCGAGGAACGCGAGATGCGACTTCGAGCACGGTCCATCTCGCGCTGGTAGGTCGCGTGCATCGCGCGCCGCGTGCCGTCGACGCAGGCGCCGGGTCCGAGCGCGCTGCGTCTTGCAGCTTGAGGTAATTCCCGGAAGCCGGCCTCGAAGATGCGCTCCAGGCCCCGGTCGAGTGGCGCCCGCTCGACCGCGCTCTGGTACAGGCGCATTCAGGTCGGTGCCGCTCCAGAAATCGCGCTCGAACTGCTCGGTCTGGCGGCGCGCCTGCCGGATGGTGAAGAACTTGAGGAAGATGTAGGTACCAGGACAGCAACGACACGACGAGCAGCAGCGCCATGACGACCTGCACCGACGACGCTCGCGTTGCAGGATCATCGAGAGGATCGAGAGGTCGTGGGTGACGATCATGCGCTTCTTCCATTTTCTCTGCGTGAGCGCCTCGGGCATCGCGACCGGCTTCATGTCTGCGCGGTCACGCACGCCGACCGTGACCCGCGCCGACACCAGCACCTCGTCTCCGCGCTGCACCGCTGCGCGAAACGAGCGCGGACGCGCCCTGCCGCGCGATCGCCGCGCGCTCACCGCGAGCCGGTCGTTCAGCCGCGCGGGCTTATGGTAGTCGATCGCCGCGCCGTACACCATGAACAGGACCCGTGCTCGCGCGCGAGTGTCCGCGAGGTCGTATCCGAGCGACTGCAGCAGCTCGGTGCGCGCGCGCTCCAGGAAATCGAGGTACGTCGCCGTGATAGACGACGCCGCCGGCGTCGGTGTGCTGGTAGTACACGCGCACCGGCCACGAAGTACGACCGGACGTCCCAGCTCGGCGCTGCCGAGCGTGTCGACGCTTGCGCGCCGCGATCCGGGTCACATCGCGAACAGCTCTCCCTAGCCGGCCGGCGCGGCGCAGCCAGGCCGAAGTGGCGGTAGGCGAGCAGCGTCGCGACCCGGCCGCGCGGCGTGCGCTGCAGGTAGCCCTGCTGGATCAGGAAGGGCTCGAGCACGTCCTCGATGGTGTCGCGCTCCTCGCCGATCGCGGCGGCGAGGTTCTCGACGCCGACCGGCCCGCCGCCGAACTTCTCGATCACCGCGAGCAGCAGCTTGCGGTCCATCACGTCGAGGCCGATCGCGTCGACGTCGAGCATCGTCAGCGCCGCGTCGGCGACTTCGCGCGTGATCGCGCCGCCTGCGCCTTCACCTGCGGCGTAGTCGCGCACGCGCCGCAGCAGGCGGTTGGCGATGCGCGGCGTGCCGCGCGAGCGCCGCGCGATCTCGAGCGCGCCCTCGTCCGCGATCTCGACCTCGAGCAGCCGCGCCGAGCGGTCGACGATGCGCTGCGAGCTCCTCGGGCGTGTAGAACTCCAGGCGCGCGACGATGCCGAAGCGGTCGCGCAGCGGGTTGGTGAGCATGCCCGGCGCGCGTGGTGGCGCCCACCAGCGTGAAGGGCGGCAGGTCGAGCTTCACCGAGCGCGCCGCCGGACCCTCGCCGATCATGATGTCGATCTGGTAGTCCTCGAGCGCCGGATAGAGGATCTCCTCGACCACCGGCGAGCAGGCGGTGGATCTCGTCGATGAACAGCACGTCGTTCGGCTCGAGGTTGGTGAGGATCGCGGCGAGATCGCCGGCGCGCTCGAGCACCGGGCCCGAGGTCTGGCGCAGGTTCACGCCCATCTCGCGCGCGATGATGTGCGCGAGCGTGGTCTTGCCCAGGCCCGGCGGCCCGAACAGCAGCACGTGGTCGAGCGCTTCCTTGCGCGTTGCGCGCCGCCTCGATGAAGATCGAGAGCTGCCCGCGGATCTTCTCCTGCCCGACGTACTCGGCGAGGTGCTTCGGGCGCGAGCGCGCGCTCGATCGCCTCTTCCTGCGCCGAGGCCTTCGTCGGCGGCGATCAGACGGTCGGTTTCGATGGCCATGGCGGAATCCTACGCCCTGGACAGCAACTTCAGCGCCTGCCGGATGCCGTCGGACACCGACAGCCCTCGGGCAGCTGCTTCACCGCGGCGGCCGCCTCCTTCTCGCTGTAGCCCAGCGCCGAGCAGCGCATTGAGCATATCGCTCGTCGCCGGCGCCGGCGCGGTTCGCGGCGACGCCGCGTCGATCGGCTCGGCAGCTTGTCCTTCAGCTCGAGCAGCAGCCGCTCGGCGGTCTTCTTGCCGATGCCGGGGATCTTCATCAGGCGCCCGGCTCTCCTGCAGCGTCACCGCCTCGGCGAGCTCGGCGACCGACAGGCCCGAGAGCACCGCGAGCGCAGTGCGCGCGCCCACGCCGCTGATCTTGAGCAGCTGGCGGAACGCGCGCGCGCTCGCCCTCGGTGCCGAAGCCGTAGAGCAGGTGCGCGTCCTCGCGCACCAGCAGATGCGTGAGCAGCGTCACCGCGCTCGCCGGTCGCCGGCAGGTTGTAGAAGGTGCTCATCGGCACCTCGACCTCGTAGCCGACGCCGCTGGCATCGACGAGGATCTGCGGCGGGTTCTTCTCCAGCAGGACGCCCTGGATGCGGCCGATCATCGTGCGACCGCCCGTCCCACGAGCCGCCCGCGCCGCACCCGGTAGCCGGCGGTGGCGATCGCGCCCAGGCCCTGCCCGCCGTGCGCGTGGCAGATCGCGCAGGCGAGCGCGTCGGCGGCATCGGCGCTCGGCGCGCCCGAGAGGCGCAGCAGGCGCTTCACCATCTCCTGCACCTGCTCCTTGCTGCGCGTGGCCGTTGCCGACCACGGCCTGCTTCACCTGCAGCGCCGTGTACTCGGCCACCGGCAGGCCGCCGATCACCGCGGCGCAGATCGCCGTGCCGCGCGCCTGGCCGAGCAGCAAGCGTCGACTGCGGGATTGACGTTGACGAAGACCTTCTCGACCGCGACCTGTTCCGGCCGGTGCGCGGCGATCACTTCGCGCGAGCCCGTCGAGGATGACGTGCGAGGCGCTCGGGCAGCTCCCGGCCTGCGGCGTGCGGATGCAGCCGCTCGTCGACGTACACGAGCTGCTGGCCGCGTCTTCTCGATGACGCCGAAGCCGGTGACGCGCAGGCCCGGGTCGATGCCGAGGATGCGGAGGGCGGGCGCCGACATGGCCCGATTATAGCGGCCGCCGACCGTCACTCCTCGATCACCGCCGTGGTGTAGACGTCCTGCACGTCGTCGAGCGATCTCCAGCGCGTCGAGCAGCTTCTGCATCCTCGCGCCGTCGTCGCCCGCTGAGCGCGTCTCGGTCGCGGGCTTCATGGTGACTCTCGGCGAGCTCGGGCTTGAGGCCGGCCTTCTCGAGCGCGGCTTTCACCGCCTCGAAATCGCCCGGCGCGCACACGACCTCGATCGAGCCGTCCTCGTTCGGTGACCACGTCCTCGGCGCCCGGCTCGAGCGCGGCCTCCATCAGCTTGTCCTCGCTGGTGCGCCGGGCGCGAAGACGAACTGGCCGCAGTGCTTGAACAGGAACGCGACCGAGCCGTCGGTGCCGAGGTTGCCGCCGTTCTTGCGTGAAGGCGTGGCGCACGTCGGCCACGGTGCGCGTGCGGTTGTCGGTGAGGCAATCGACCATCACCGCCGCACCGCCGATCCCGTAGCCCTCGTAGCGGATCTCCTCGTACGCCACGCCCTCGAGCTCGCCCGTCCCGCGCTTGATCGCGCGCTCGACGTTGTCCTTGGGCATGTTGCCTTCGTGCGCCTTGTCGACGGCGAGCCGCAGGCGCGGCGTTCATCGCCGGATCGCCGCCGCCGAGGCGCGCGGCGACGGTGATCTCCTTGATCAGCTGCGTGAAGACCTTGCCCTTCTTGGCGTCAGAGGCGGCCTTCTTGTGCTTGATGTTTGCCCATTTGGAATGTCCGGCCATGGCGTCTCGATGCGAAGAGTGTCGTTTCTCCGGATTCGGGCGAGCAGGAAGGGCATGGCCCCGTCGTAGCGTGCCGACTGCAGCGGAGTTCGCTGAAAGACGGTAATTTTAGCGCCTCGCAGTCCCGCCCCCTCACTTTTCGCACGCCAGGAGCGCCATGGCCGATCCGATTCTCCTCGCCAAGACCGCCGATCCGAGCTTGCGCTCCTGCCGGCGCTCGCCAACCGCCACGGCCTGATCACCGGCGCGACCGGCACCGGCAAGACCGTGACGCTGCAGGTCCTCGCCGAGCGCTTCTCGCGCATCGGCGTCCCGGTCTTCATGGCCGACGTGAAGGGCGATCTTTCCGGCATCTCCGCGCCGGGGTCCGCGTCGCCGAAGATGAAGGAGCGGCTCGCGATGCTCGAGCTCGACGAGCCGAAGTGGGAAGGCTGCCCGGTCATCTTCTGGGACGTGTTCGGCGAGCAGGGCCATCCGGTGCGCGCGACGATCTCCGACATGGGCCCGCTGCTGCTCGGCCGCCTGCTCAACCTGAACGACATCCAGCAGGGCGTGCTGACGCTCGTCTTCAAGATCGCCGACGACAAGGGCCTGCTGCTCCTCGACCTGAAGGACCTGCGCGCGATGCTGCAGTTCGTCGGCGACAACGCGGCCGAGTTCAAGACCGAGTACGGCAACATCTCGACCGCGTCGATCGGCGCGATCCAGCGCGGACTGCTCGAGCTCGAGCAGCAGGGCGCGGACCGGTTCTTCGGCGAGCCGATGCTCGACATCGACGACCTGATGCAGACCGACGGCAAGGGACGCGGCATGGTCAACATCCTCGCCGCCGACAAGCTGATGAACTCGCCGAAGCTCTACTCGACGTTCCTGCTGTGGATGCTCTCCGAGCTGTTCGAGCACCTGCCGGAGGTCGGCGACCTGGAGAAGCCGAAGCTGGTGTTCTTCTTCGACGAGGCGCACCTGCTCTTCAACGACGCCCCGAAGGCGCTGGTGGAGAAGATCGAGCAGGTGGTGCGGCTGATCCGCTCCAAGGGCGTCGGCGTGTATTTCGTCACGCAGAATCCGCTCGACATCCCGGAAACCGTGCTCGGCCAGCTCGGCAACCGCGTGCAGCACGCGCTGCGCGCGTTCACGCCCAAGGATCAGAAGGCGGTGAAGACCGCCGCCCAGACGCTCCGGCAGAACCCGAAGATCGACACCGAGAAGGCGATCACCGAGCTCGGCGTCGGCGAGGCCCTCGTGTCGATGCTCGACGAGAAAGGTCGGCCGAGCGTCGTCGAGCGCGCGTTCATCGCCCCGCCGCACTCGAAGATCGGGCCGATCGCGCCGGAAGACCGCAAGAAGATCGTCGCATCGTCGCTCGTCGCCGGACACTACGAAAAGGCGGTGGACCGCGAGTCGGCCTTCGAGAAGCTGCAGGCGGCGACGGGTGCGCAGGGACAGCCGTCCGCCGGCGGGAAGGGCGCGCCCGCGGAAGCCGAGAAGGGCGGCGGCCTCATGGACGTGCTCTCGGACGTGCTGCTCGGCTCGACCGGGCCGCGCGGGGGCAAGAAGCCGGGCATCCTCGACGCCGCGGCGAAGAGCGCGGCGCGCTCGGTCGGCTCCTCGCTCGGCCGCGAGATCACCCGGGGCATCCTCGGCTCGATTCTCGGCGGCAAGCGGCGATAGAAACCAGCGGCGATAGAAACCAGCGGCGATAGAAACCAGCGGCGATAGAAACCAGCGCCGGTAGACACCCACCCACATCAGGAGCGGCAATGGATCTCGGCATCAAGGGCAGGAGCGCAATCGTCTGCGCCGCGAGCAAGGGCCTCGGCCGCGCGTGCGCGTGGTCCCTCGCAAGAGAGGGCGTCGAGCTGACGATCTGCGCGCGCGGCAAGGAAACGCTCGAGCAGACGGCAGGCGAGATCCGCAATGCGTTCGGCGTGAAGGTGACCGCGCTTGCGCTCGACGTCACCACCGCCGAAGGGCGCGCGCAGCTCCTGGCGGCCTGCCCGCAGCCGGACATCCTGATCAACAACGCGGGCGGACCGCCGCCGGGCGATTTCCGCAACTGGTCGCGCGAGGACTGGCTCAGGGCGATCGACGCCAACATGCTCACGCCGATCGAGCTCATCAAGGCCACCGTCGATCACATGATCGCGAAGAGATTCGGCCGCGTGGTCAACATCACCTCGAGCGCGGTCAAGGCCCCGCTCCAGGTACTCGGGCTTTCGAACGGCGCGCGGGCCGGCCTCACGGGCTTCATCGCCGGGCTCGCGCGCCAGACCGTAAAGCACAACGTGACGATCAACAACCTTCTGCCCGGATTCTTTTCAACCGATCGCAACCGCTCGACGCTGTCCGCCATCGCCAAAGATCGGGGCATTTCAGTGGAAGATGCGCTCGCCGAACGCATCAAGACGATTCCTGCAGGGCGGCAAGGCGACGCGGCGGAATTCGGCGACGCCTGCGCATACCTCTGCAGCGCGCAGGCGGGTTTCGTGACGGGCCAGAACTTCCTGATCGACGGCGGCGCGTATCCCGGGACGTTCTAGAGCGGCAATCTGAGATGACGCTCGCCGCCCAGGAGGCACGCGCTTTCCGGCTCACGGAGGTCCCGCCCGGTTTCATCGACGATCCGTATCCCTACTATGCTGCCCTGCGCGCGCACGACCCCGTGCACGAGCTGGGTCCGGGCTCCTACTTCCTGACGCGCTACGAGGACATCGTCGCCGTCTACCGCGATCCGCACGCGAGCTCCGACAAGAAGCGCGAGTTCAAGCCCAAGCTCGGCGACGGCCCGATCTACGAGCACCACACCACCAGCCTCGTCTTCAACGACCCGCCGCTGCACACGCGCGTGCGGCGGCTGATCGTGGGCGCCGTCAACCAGCGCGCCATCGCGCGCATGGAAGCCGGACTGATCGCGCTCGTGGACGGCCTGCTCGACCGCATGGCGGGGCGCAGCCGCGTCGACCTGATCGAGGACTTTGCCGCGCGGATTCCGGTCGAGGTGATCGGCAACCTGCTCGACGTCCCGAAGCCCGAGCGCGATCCCCTGCGCGGCTGGTCGCTCGCGATCCTGTCGGCGCTCGAGCCCGCCCCGAGCGCCGACATCCTCGACCGCGCGAACCGGGCGACGACCGAATTCCTCGAATACCTCGGGGTGCTGTGCGCGGAGCGGCGCAGGCATCCCGGCGATCCGGAGGTCGACGTGCTCACGCGGCTCATCCAGGGCGAGCCCGACGGCGAGCGGCTCAGCGAGAAAGAGCTCTTCCACAACTGCATCTTCCTGCTGAACGCCGGCCACGAGACCACCACCAACCTGATCGGCAACGGCATGCACGCGCTGCTGACGCATCGCGGCGAGCTCGAGCGCCTGGCGGGCGATCCGTCGCTCATCGGCACCACGGTCGAGGAGCTGCTCCGCTTTGAGAGCCCGCTGCAGCTCAACAACCGGGTGACGACGGCGGCCATCGAGATCGGCGGGCGAAAGTTCCCGGCCGGCACCTTCCTGACGCTCGGCGTCGGCGCGGCCAACCGCGATCCGGCGCAGTTCCCCGATCCGGACCGTCTCGACGTGGGCCGCAGTCCGAACCGCCACGTCGCGTTCGGACAGGGCGCGCACGCCTGCGCGGGCATGAACGTCGCGCGGCTCGAGGGCCGGATCGCGTTCGGGCGGCTGATTGAACGCTACCCTCGCATCGCCCTCGACGGCGCGCCGGAGCGCGACCGGCGGGTCCGATTCCGCGGATTCCGGCACTTGCCGGCGACGCTCAACTGATAGGTGACAACTCGCCATGGCTGATCCCTACGCACGCTTCGAACGGCTCACGATCAAGCGCCACCCCGACGGCATCCTCGAGATCGTCATGGGTGCGCCGGGCGAGCTTTCGACCGCCGACCACGTGCTGCACCGCGAGCTCGCGGAGGTGTGGCTCGACGTCGACAAGGATCCGGAGACGCGCGTCGCGATCCTGCGCGGCGAGGGCAAAGGATTCTCCGCCGGCGGCGACATGAAGCTGATCGAGGACATGGTCGGCGACTTCGACGCGCGCGTGCGCGTGTGGCGCGAGGCGCGCGACCTCGTCTACAACGTGATCAACTGCTCCAAGCCGATCGTGTCGGCGATGCACGGGCCGGCGGTCGGCGCGGGACTGGTCGCGGGCCTGCTCGCGGACATCTCGATCGCGACGAAGACCGCGCGCATCATCGACGGCCACACCCGCCTCGGCGTCGCGGCGGGCGATCACGCCGCAATCGTGTGGCCCCTCCTCTGCGGGATGGCGAAGGCGAAGTACTACCTGCTGCTGTGCGAGACGGTGAGCGGCGTGGAGGCCGAGCGCATCGGGCTCGTGTCGCTCGCCGTGGAGGACGCGGAGCTCGTGCCGAAAGCGTTCGAAGTAGCGAAGAAGCTCGCGCTCGGCGCGCAATCGGCGATCCGCTGGACGAAGTACAGCCTCAACAACTGGCTGCGCATGGCGGGGCCGAGCTTCGACGCCTCGCTCGCGCTCGAGTTCCTCGGCTTCACGGGCCCCGACGTGAAGGAGGGGATGGCGTCGCTGAAGGAAAAGCGCGCGCCGAACTTCAAGCCGGATTCGGCGTTCTAGCGGACGACGCGCGAGCGATGACCCCTTCCAGGTACCTCGGCCGCCTCGACGGCCACGCGCTCGTTTTCGGCGGCTCCGGCGGTCTAGGTATCGAGGTGGTTCGGGCGCTGGCCGCCAACGGCGCGTCGTTCGTCTCCTTCACTTACGGGCGCAACCGCGCGGCGGCCGAGCGGCTCGCCGACGAGCTGCGCGCGCTCGGCGTCGGGACCTTCATCGCGCCGCTCGACCAGACGAACGAGGCCTCCGTCACGAAGCTGCTGGAGGACGCGGCGGTGGCTGCCGGCGGGCGGGAGATCACGGTGGCCGTCAACACCGTCGGCATCTCGCCCAACGTCCCGATCGAGCAGCAGACCCTCGACGGGCGGGACGGCTGGCGGAACGTGTTCGAAGTGAACGTGTTCGGCAGCTTCGCCTCGACGCGGGCGATCGCGGAGCGGATGAAGGCGTGCGGCGTGCGCGGCGCAATCCTGCTGATCACCTCGACGAACGGCATCAACTCGCAGTCGCAGATCTCGGCCCACTACGACGCGTCGAAGGCCGCCCAGAGTCACATGATGAAAATCTTCGCCGAGCACTACGCGGGCGCCGGCATCCGGATCAACGGCCTCGCGCCGGGCTGGATCGACACCAGCCTCAACGACACGCTGCCGGCGGACGAGCGCGCGAAGGAGCTCGCCAAGATCTGGGCCGGGCGCTTCGCCGATCCGTCCGAGATCGCCGCCTTCGCCGCGTTCCTGTGCGGCTCGGGCGCCTCGTACGCCTACGGGCAGAACTTCATCGTCGACGGCGGGTATCGGTAAGACGTGCAGCGCCGGAGGCTCACGCCCCCTCCGCCGCCTCGCCGACGAGCCCCCGCAGCCAGTGCTGCGCCGGCTCGTCGTCGCCGCGCGCGCTCCAGGTCATCGCGAGCGTGAAGCCGGCCGGGCGCACCGGCGATCGATGCACGACGAGCGGATAGCGCGCTGCGAACCGTTCCGCGACCCGTTCGGGGAGCGTCGCGATCAACTCAGACTCTGCCACGATGGCGGGCACGAGCAGGAAGTGCGTGACCGTTGCGCCCGCGCGCCGCTTGCGCCCTGGGTCTGCAAGCGCCGGATCGACCTTCGCCGCACCAGCGCCCGCCTGGACGACGACGTGGCGCTCGGACGCGTACGCGCTCGCGGTCAGCCGCCTGGCGACGCGCGGATGGTCTTTGCGCGCGATGCACGCGAAGCGCTCGGCGAAGAGGGTCTCCGAATTCAGCTTGGCGGCCCCCCTGCGCAGCCCCGTGGAAACAACGAGGTCGAGCGCACCGCTCTCCAGCTCCCTTCGCGCCTGCACCGGCTCGAACGGCTCGAATGCGAGCGCGGCGCGCGGCGCCGCCTGCGACAGCGTGCGGACGAGCGCCGGGCCAAGGACGAACGACGCATAGTCGCTCGCGGCGATGCGAAACGTCTGCTCGCAGAACGCCGGGTCGAAGACGTCCCGCCCCGCGAGCACTTCGCCGATGCGCTCCAAGAGATCGCGGAACGGCGCCGCCAGGCGCTGCGCGCGTTTGGTGAGCTGCAGACCGCCATCGCGTGCGACGAGCAGCGGGTCGTCGACGAGTTCGCGCATCCGGCGCAACGCGAAGCTCGCGAGCGGCTCGCTGGCGGCAACGAGGTTCGCGACGCGATGGAACTGGCCGGCGCGCAGCAGCGCCTCGACGGTCTTGAGCAGCCCCGCGTCGAGCGCCTTCGCAAAATTCGGGATGCCGAGCTTCAACGGACGAACTGGTCGACGTAGCCCCCGCCGAGGCCAACCTCGACGTAGTGCCTGCGACACATCTCGATCTTGGAGAACACGTCCTCGTACGCGGTCTGCCGTCCCTGCTCGTCGAGGTAGATCATCGCGCCCGAGATGTTGAAGAACGTGATCATCTCCGCCACGTCGTCGGGCACGACCAGGGTGTGGATCTCGCCCGGCGGCTCGTAGACGAAGCTGCCCTCGGTCGCCACCCAGTCGTGCTCGAGATAGCGCCACTTCCCCTTGATCACGTAGCCGACGACGAGCATCGGGTGCCGGTGGCGATGGAGCACGCCGCTCTTGCGCACACGCAGCAGGTTGCACCAGCCGCCGGTGACGGTGTTGAGCAGCAGCGGGCGGAACCAGACGTCCTTCGCCTGCGGCACCCAGACGCGCTCGTCGTCGGGAATCGCCTTGATCGCGATTTCGGGCTGGATTCCGGCGGAGGGCAGGACAAACGGCGCGTTCATGGGGGCGTCTCCCGCGATCTGGCGGGTGCCATCATACCGGCCGCGCTTCTCAGCCGCCCTCGAGCAGCGCGCGCACCGCTTCGGGATGCGGCAGCGGCGCGACCGCGCCGAATCCGGTGGTGGCGAGCGCCGCGGCCGCATTCGCGTAGCGCGCGGCCGTGACCGCGTCGTCGCCCGCGCAAAGACGCGCGAGCGTCGCGCCGCAGAAGCAGTCGCCCGCGCCGGTTGCGTCCACCGCGTTCACCTTGTGGCCCGCGATGCGCTCGCGCTTGGTGCCGTCGCTGACGATCGCTCCCTCCGCTCCGAGCTTGAGGAACACCGTCCGCGCGCCTAGGCGGTGCGCCCAATCGATGTTCGCGTCCGGCGGCTCTTGACCGCTCAAGGCGCGCGCGTCCTCGAGGCTCGGAAAGAAATAATCGGCGAGGCCAGCCGCCGCGCCGATCATCGCCCGCGCGCGCGCAATCGGCCAGAGCTTGAGCCGCAGGTTTGAGTCGAAGGACACCTTCGCGCCCGCGGCGCGCGCCGCTTCGAAGGCGGCGAGCACCGTGTCCGCCGCGCTGGTCGAGATCGCCATGCTGATCCCCGAGGCGTGGACGAACTTGGCTGCTCGAATCGTGTCGAGCGGAAGATCCGCGGGCTGCATCCGGCTGGCCGCCGAGCCGGCGCGCAGGTAGCTGAACACGTGTCCTTGCGGGCTGTGGCTCACCCAGTAGACCCCCGTGTGCGCCTGCGAGTCGATCCCCACGCCGGACGAGTCCACGCTCTCGGCTTTCCACAGGGCGAGGAACATGCGCCCGAACTCGTCGTCGCCTAGGCGGGTGAAGTAAGCCGCGCGCGCATTGGAGCGCGACGCGGCGATGATCATGTTCGACGAGTCGCCGCCGAAGCCCCGCAGGTAGTGCGGATCGCCGGGCTTCGTCTGGTTGAACTCGATCATCGGTTCGCCGATCGAGACGATGTCTACGGCACTCATCGCGGTGCCCTCAGATGCGGCCGTATTTCGCCAGTCCCTCCTTGAGCGACTTGGCCTGCACGATCAGCTTCGCCTGCTCCGCCTCCCGGGCGTCGATTTCCTGGGCCATCTTGAGAACCGCCTCGGCGTGCGCTCGCGGCACGCAGACCGCGCCGTCGCCGTCGGCCACCATGATGTCCCCGGGACCGATCTCGACCGGGCCGATCTTCACCGGAATGTTGCCACTGAGCGTCTTGAATCGTCCCACGGTGCTGCCCGGCGAGATCGAACGCGCAAACACGGGGAAGTCGTAGTCGCGCCTGATCTCGCTTACGTCGCGCACGCCGCCGTCGAGGATCGCGCCGGCAAAACCGCGCGCAAACGCTCCCGCGGTCATCAGTCCGCCCCAGATCGCCACGTTCGGCTCGCCGTCGATCGCGATCACCATGACGCTGCCGGGTTCGGCGGCGTCGATCAGGTCGAGCGCGTGCTGGGGCGGCCCGGCATTCGGCTCGGGTCCCTCCCTCACCGTGACCGCCGGGCCGACGACCCGCCGGTCGTTCACGCGCGGCCGGATGTCATGGTCGAGGTAGCCGCGGCGGCCGGCGACCTTGTCCACGCTGTCGGCGATCGATGCAATAGCGACGGTGCGGAAGCCGGCGACGAGTTCCTGCAGGTTCATTCGAGACTCCTCATGACAGTAATGAAGAACGGCGTGCGTGAGCGATCGCGTGAAGCGGTCCGACGCAAGTCGGCGACACGATGGCCATGCGGGTTCACCAGACCCACCGGTTCAGCCAGTGCTGCGGGGGCTCCCCGCGAAACACGCGCGCCACCTCCTGCGCGGCCTTGGTCTGGAGCTCCGCCACCGATTCCTCGGAGTACCAGCCGTTGTGGTCGGACAGTACAACGTTGTCGAGCTGGAACAGCGGGTGGTCGGGGCGCGGTGGCTCGCTTTCGTAGACATCGATTCCGGCCCCGAAGATGCGCCGCTCGTGCAGCGCCTCGACCAATGCCGCCTCGTCGACAAGGGGACCGCGGGCGGTGTTCACCAGAATCGCGGTGGGTTTCATCAGGCCGAGCCGGCCGGCGTCGATCAGGTGATGCGTCTCCGGCGTGAGCGGAGCATGGATCGAAACGTAGTCGGCGTCGCGGCACAGCGCATCCAGGCCGACGACCCCCGCACCCGGCGCATCCCGCACGAACGGATCGTAGACCAGCACCCGCTCGACTCCCATTCCCCGCATCTTCCGCTCGAAGGTGCGCGCGATGCGGCCGTAGCCGACCAGCCCTAGCGTGCGCCCCGCGACGCGGTACATCTTCTCGTTCCGCGAGACGTTCCACGCGCCGGTGCGCACCGCCCGGTCGCGCGCCGCGACGCGACGCACGACCGCGAGCAGGAGCGCGACGGCCTGGTCGCTCACTTCCTCGGCGCCGTAGTCCGGTACGTTGGCGACATATATGCGCCGCTCGCGTGCCGCCGCCTGGTCGATGTTGTCCACCCCGATCCCGTACCGGACGATCGCCTTGCAGCGGGTCATGCCCGCGATCGCCGGCGCGGTGACCGGCGACTCGCGCACGAGCACGGCATCGGCATCGCGCACCGCCTCGACGACCTTGGACTCGTCGCGGTCGCAGGCGCGCAGGACGACCTCGGCGTCGAACGGCGCGAGGATGCGCCGCTCGATGTCGTAGGAGTCGTAGCCGCTGTCGACGACGACGACGAGACGGGTCACTTCTTGGTCGAGTCGATCGCCTTGAACAGGCTGTCGACGTACTCCTTGCCGATCTCCTTCTCCGCCCACTGCTTCACCGGAGGCTGCGCGAGCTTCTTGAATTCGCCGATCTGCGCGCCAGTCGGCGTGTAGACCTGCATGCCGACCTTCTCGAGGATCTGCTTCGCGTTCTTGTCCTGGTCGCTCGTCATCTTCCGGTGGATCGCGATGGCCTTCTGCGCACCCTCGTCCACGGCCTTCTTCTCCGTCGGCGTCAGCCCCTGGTAGAAGCGCTCGTTAATCAGGTAGGCGTGGATCGACCACACGTGGCCGTCGAGGGTCGCGAACTTCTGGTGCTGGTAGAGGCTCGCCGCGAGGATGTTCGTCACCCCGTTCTCCTGGCCGTCGACCACCTTCTGCTGCAGCGCGGTCGGCAGCTCGGCCCAGGGGATCGCCGATGCGGAGGCGCCGAGCGATTCGACGAGCGCCTTGAACACCGGCGAGGGCTGGATGCGGATCTTCATGCCCTTCATGTCGGCGGGCGTCTGGATCGGCTTCTGGCTGTTGGTGAAGTGCCGCACGCCGTTGTCGGCCACGCCGAGCATGCGGATGCCGGTCTTCTTGATCATGTCGGCCGAGAAATCCTCCTTCCACTTCGAGTCGTACACGCGCCAGGCGTGCTCGTGGCTCTCGTAGAGGAACGGGATGCCCAGCACGCCGATCTGTTTGTGGACGGTCGCGATCGCCCCGTCGTGCGCGACGGCGAGCTCGAGCGTCCCGAGCTTGAGCCCCTCCATGGTGGGCTGGTCCTTGCCGAACTGGCCGGCCGGATAGATCTCCACCTTGATCGAGCCGCCCGTCGCCTTCTCGACGTGCTCCTTGAAGGCGAGCGCGGCGACGTGCTTGGGCTGATCGTCCTTGGCGGGCTGGAAGTGGGCGTACTTCAGGGTCTTTTGCGCGTGCGCAAGCGGCGCGCAGAGCGCGAGGGCGGCGATCGTCGTGGCGATCAGGGCTGCAGGCTTGAGCTTCATGGGTCCTCCTTGGCTTCCTCTGGCAGGGTTCAACGGATGTAGCCGAACCACCCCGGCACGGTGGTGCTCAGGGCAGGGAATAGTACGACTGCGAGCAGAACGACGATTTCAGCGGCGAGCAGCGGCAGGATCGCCTTCGAGAGCAGCTCGAAGCGCAATCGTCCCACCGACGTCATGACAAACAGCACGCCTCCGACCGGCGGGGTGACGAGCCCGATGGTCAGATTCAGCACGATCGCCATTGCGAAGTGCAGCGGGTTGATGCCGAACTGGTCGGAGAGCGGCGCGAGCACGGGCACGAGGATGATCACCGCCGGCAACGTGTCGATGAACAGCCCGCAAATGAGCACGAACACCATCACGATCAGCATGATCGCGACCGGATCCTTCGTGAGTCCGCCGATGGCCGCGGCGATGGTCTGCGGGATCTGGAGCAACGTGAGGATCCACGCAAACAGCGACGCCATCGAGACGATGAGCAGCGCCGCCGAAGTAACCAGCCCGCTCTGCAGCAGGACTTTCGAGATGATGCGTGCGTTCAGCGTTCGGGTGACGAACACACCCACGAACAGCGCGTAGAAGACCGCGACCGCCGAGGCCTCGGTCGGCGTGAACAATCCGGTGAGGATGCCGGCGATGATGATCGCAGGCATCAGCAGGACGGGCGTCGCCTTCCACAGCGCGACCATCCGCTCGCCCCAGTCCATGCGATCGTGGGCGGCGCCATAGCCGCGGCGGATCGAGATCCAGTGGTTCATCACCATCAACGCCAGGCCGAGCAGGATTCCGGGGATCACACCGGCGAGGAAGAGTCCCGCCACCGTGACGCGGCTGTCGGTCAGCGCATAGATCACCATGATGATGGACGGCGGGATGATCGGACCGATCGTGGCCGTCGCGGCCGACAGCGCGGCGGCGTAGTACTTGTCGTAGCCGCCCTTCTCCATCATGCGCATCTCGACCGCGCCGGGGCCGGCCGCGTCGGCGAGCGCCGAGCCGCTGATGCCCGCGAAGAGCATCGAGGTTACGACGTTCACGTGCCCCAGACCGCCGCGGATGTGCCCGACCAGCGAGTTGGAGAAGCGCAGGAGCGCGGTCGTGATCCCGCTGGCGGTCATCAGATCGGCCGCGAGAATGAAGAACGGCACCGCCATCAGCGGGAACGAGTTGATGCCGTCGAAGAACCGCTGCGGGACCGAAAGCAGCGAGAGCTTGCCCTCCACCACCAGCGCGACGAGGCCCGCACCGCCCATCGCGAGCGCGATCGGCAGGCCGACGAGCAGGCCCACGACGAAGACCGCGAACAGCGCGAACGCCATCTAATGCAGCTCCTCCGCGGCCGGGTCTTCCCAGTGTTCGAAGCGGCGCGCGACGAAGTCGCGCCAGAAGAGGCACGCGTGCAGCAGGAACACCGCGGCGCCGATCGGGATCGCGAGATACGGGATGCCGGTCGGGATGTTCATGACCGGCGTCTCCTGGTTCCAGGTGAACGCGGCGATCTGGAAGCCGAGGATCGTCAGCGCGACGAGGAAGGCTGCGATCGCGAACCAGATGAGGAGCCGCACGTAGCGTCGGAGCTGCGCGGGAAGCAGGTCCTGAAGCGTGTCGACCGCGACGTGCCGCCCCTCGCGCAGCGCGAGTCCGGCGCCGAGGTAGGCGATCCAGATCATCTGGTACTGGGTCAGCTCTTCGACCCAGATGATCGAGAAGTTGAAAACGTAGCGGGAGACGACGTTGACGAAGACGAGCAGCGCCATCGTCCCCATGAGCGCGATGACGAGCCACTGGTTCAACCTCACGAACCAGTCCTCCGCGACGGCGAGCGCGCCGCTCCGCCCCCGCGCCGCCTGGGCGTCGTCCATGTCCCTCCTCCTCGGCACGCGGGCCTTGCGTCCGCCGCCGTTGGCATCTAAGATATCAGATATCAGGATGCTGAAGCAAGATGGCCCTCGAATCGAAGCTCGACCGCCCGAAGAGCCTCACCGACCTCGCCGTCGAGCGGATCCGCGCCGCGATCGTCGAGGGCCGGCTCCACTTCGGTGAGCAGCTTTCGGAGGCCGCGCTCGCGGTCAACTTCGGCATCTCCAAGACTCCCGTCAGAGAGGCGCTGCTCCGGCTCAGGATGGACGGGCTGGTCGACATCCAGCCCCAGCGCGGCACCTTCGTGTTCACGCTCGATGCGAACGAGGTCAAGGAGTTGACCGCGTTCCGGGAGATCATCGAGACCGAGGCGCTGGGGCTGGCGATGCGCCGCGATCGGGGCGGTCTCGTCGAGGCGCTCAAGGCCAATCTCGCCCGGATGCCCAAAGGCAAGGGCTTCGACCCCCGCCGCATCCATGCGCTCGACACCGAGTTTCACGAGGCGATCGTGAATGCCTGCGGCAACCGCCACCTCGTCGCCGCGTACGCCCTCGTGGGTCACCGCATCGAGGCCCTGCGCTATCGCCTTCCGGTCGGCGACGAGCAGGTGGAGCACTGCCAGCAGAACCACGCGCGCATCGTCTCGCGCATCGCCGAGGGCGACGTGCGCCGCGCCGAGTCAACGCTGCGCGAGCACGTTCTCTCGACGGAAGACTCCTACCTCGCGGCAAGCCGAAACCACGCCGGCGGGCACTGACCGGGCGCGGTGCGCCGTGCGGTCACGCCGACGAGACGGTCGGATCGAGGAAGCACCGCGCGCCCGCGATGACGCGCGCGATGTCGCCGGCGTCGAGCGCCTCCTGGTCGAGGAGATTGTTGCCCACGCCGACCAGCGCCGCGCCGGCCGCGAAGTAACGCTTCATGTTGTCGAGCGTGACGCCACCGGTCGGGCAGAGCAGCACGTGGGGGAACACGGCATGCAGCGCACCCAGATGCCCGGGCCCGCCGATCGAGGCGGGGAAGACCTTCACGATGTCGGCGCCTTCGCAGTGCGCGGCGAGGATCTCGGTCGGCGTGAGGCCGCCGATCAGCGCGGCGCGTCCGGCCTCGTGCGCAACGGCGGCGAGCCCCGGCACGACGCACGGCGACACGAGGAACTGCGCGCCGGCGTCAACGCACCGGCGCGCCGCGTCGAGGTCGGTGACGGTGCCGGCCCCCACGGTCGCGGTCGTCCCGAGGCGCGCGTGCAGCTCCGCGATCAGCTCCACCGCGCCGGGCGTGGTGAGGGTGATCTCGAACGTGCCGAAACCCGCCTCGCGCAGGCAATCGACGGCGCGGATCGTGGTCGCGGCCGAGCCGAAGCGCAGTACCGGAACGACGCGCTGGGCGACGAGCAGATCGCGAATGCGGGCGGGGGTCGTCATAAGGGCGGCGAACACGCGAATTCTTGCACGCCCCGCCCCGCCGAGGGGCGGGCGTCTATATAATGCGCTCCCCGCCCGCGATTACCGCCGGCGCCCAGTGACAGTGACCGACTATATCCTCGAGACGACAGGTCTCACCAAGGAGTTCAAGGGCTTCGTCGCGGTCACCGGTGTGGACCTGCGGGTGAAGCGCGGGCAGATCCACGCGCTAATCGGGCCCAACGGCGCGGGCAAGACCACCGTCTTCAACCTGCTGACCAAGTTCCTGGTCCCGACGCGCGGCACGATCGCTGTACAACGGGATCGACATCACCCACGAGCGGCCGGCGCAGACCGCGCGCCGCGGCATCATCCGCTCGTTCCAGATCTCCGCGGTGTTCCCGCATCTCTCGGTGCTGGAAAACGTGCGCATCGGCCTGCAGCGCAAGCTCGGCACGTCGTTCCACTTCTGGAAGTCGGCCAAGATCGCTCGAGAAGCTCAATGGGCGCGCGCTGGAGCTCCTGGCCTCGGTCGATCTGCAGGACCTGGCGTCGACCGTCACGGTCGAGCTGCCGTACGGTCGCAAGCGCGCCCTGGAGATCGCCACGACGCTCGCGATGGAGCCCGAGCTGATGCTGCTCGACGAGCCGACCCAGGGCATGGGGCACGAGGACGTCGACCGCGTCACCGCGCTGATCAAGAAGGTCGCGGCGAACCGGACGGTGCTCATGGTCGAGCACAACATGAACGTCGTATCGACCATCGCGGACACGATCACGGTGCTGCAGCGCGGGCAGATCATCGCCGAAGGCCCGTACGCAGTAGGTGTCGAAGAACCCGCAGGTGATGGAAGCCTACATGGGCACCGCGACCGCCGAGCTGGGAGGCGCGCATGGCTGACGGGCGCGAATACCTGCGCGTCACCGACCTGCACGCCTTCTACGGCGAGTCGCACATCCTGCACGGCGTCGACTTCACGCGTGAACCGCGGCGAGGTGGTGACCCTGCTCGGGCGCAACGGCGCGGGCCGCACGACGACGCTGAAGTCCATCCTCGGTCTCGTCGGACGACGCACCGGGTCGATCATGATCAACGGGCGCGAATCGATCGGCCTGCCGCCGCACCGCATCGCGCACCTCGGGCTCGGCTACTGCCCGGAGGAGCGCGGCATCTTCGCGAGCCTTTCCTGCGAGGAGAACCTGCTGCTGCCGCCGCCGGTCGGCTCGGGCGGGCATGTCGCGTCGACGAGATCTACGCGATGTTCCCCAATCTCAAGGAGCGCCGCACGAGCCAGGGCACGCGGCTCTCCGGGCGGCGAACAGCAGATGCTCGCGGTCGGCGCGGATCCTGCGCACGGGCGCGCAGCTGCTGCTGCTCGACGAGATCTCCGAGGGTCTCGCGCCGGTGATCGTGCAGGCGCTCGGCCGCATGATCCGCCACCTGCAAGCGAGAAGGGCTACACCATCGTCATGGTGGAGCAGAATTTCCGCTTCGCCGCGCCGCTCGCCGACCGCTTCTACGTGATGGAGCACGGCCGGATCGTCGAGAGCTTCGCCGCCGCCGAGCTCGACGCGAAAATGGACATGCTGCACGAATACCTGGGTATCTGATCCGAGTCACCGAGAGAGGAAGGAGAACTGCAATGAAACGCACAGCTTTATCGATTCTCGTGGCGGCGGCGCTCGCCGGCGCGGCCGGCCATGCCGTCGCGCAAGGCAAGCAGCGCACCCGCGGCGAAGATCTCCGGCGACATCGTCAAGATCGGCGTCCTGACCGACATGTCGGGCCTCTACTCCGACCTCGGCGGCCAGGGCTCGGTGGTCGCGGCGCAGATGGCGGTCGAGGATTTCGGCGGCACAGTGCTCGGCAAGAAGATCGAGGTCGTCGGCGCCGACCACCAGAACAAAGCGGACGTCGGCGCGCAGCAAGGCGCGCGAGTGGATCGACCGCGACGGCGTCGACATGATCACCGACGGCCTCAACTCCGCGGTCGCGCTCGCCACCGCAAAGGTGGTCGCGGAGAAGAAGCGGATCCTCATCGACACGGGCGCGGCGTCGACGCGCCTGACGAACGAGGACTGCACGCCCTACACGATCCACCACACCTACGACACCTAGGCGCTCGCCAACGGCACCGGCCGCGCGGTCGTCAAGCAGGGCGGCGACACCTGGTTCTTCCTCACCGCCGACTACGCGTTCGGGCACTCGCTCGAGAAGGACACCGCGGACGTGGTGAAGGCGAACGGCGGCAAGGTGCTCGGCCAGGTGCGCCATCCGCTGAACGCGTCGGACTTCTCCTCGTTCCTGCTGCAGGCGCAGTCCTCTAAGGCGAAGATCGTCGGGCTCGCGAACGCCGGCGGCGACACGATCAACTCGATCAAGGCCGCAAACGAGTTCGGGATCACCAAGAACCAGGCGCTCGCCGGCCTGCTCGTGTTCATCACCGACATCCACTGCTCGGCCTGAAGTCGACCAGCGGCATGTACATCACCGAGGCGTGGTACTGGGACCTAAACGACGAGACGCGCAAGTGGAGCCGGCGCTTCTTCGACAAGATGAAGAAGATGCCGTCGATGATCCACGCCGGCGTGTACTCCGGCACGCTCATGACTACCTCAACGCGATCAAGGCGACCGGGACCGACGACGCCGACACCGTGATGAAGTGGCTGCACGCCAACAAGCACAGCGACATGTTCGGCAAGAACAGCGTGCTGCGCGAGGACGGCCGCCTGGTGCACGACATGTACCTGCTGCAGGTGAAGAAGCCCGAGGAGTCGAAGGCGCCGTGGGACTACTACAACGTGCGCGCGACGATTCCGGCGGCGGAGGCGTTCCAGCCGCTCGCGGCTTCGCGTTGCCCGCTGGTGAAGAAATAGCGTCGTGATTTCTCCGGGGCCGCACGGCCCCGGAGGGCGCGAGCGGAGAGGGGGGACCGCGTGGAGATCTTCGGCGTTCCGCTGCAGGCGATGCTCGGGCAGCTGCTGCTCGGGCTCGTCAACGGGTCGTTCTACGCGATCCTCTCACTCGGGCTCGCGGTGATCTTCGGCCTGCTCAACATCATCAACTTCTCGCACGGCGCCCTGTACATGATGGGCGCGTACTGCGCCTATCTCCTCCTCGAACTCCTCGGCCTCAACTACTGGTGGAGCCTCGTCCTCGGGCCGCTCATCGTGGGCGCGTTCGGGATCCTCATCGAGCGCCTCCTGCTGCAGTGGCTCTACAAGCTCGACCACCTCTACGGGTTGCTGCTCACCTTCGGTTTGTCGCTGATCATCGAGGGCATCTATCGCGAGCGGTTCGGCGTGTCGGGCCAGCCCTACCCGGTGCCCGACGCCCTGCGCGGCGCGACCGACGTCGGCTTCATGATCCTGCCGAACTATCGTGCCTGGGTGGTGCTCGCCTCGGTGCTGGTCTGCCTCGCCACTTGGTTCGTCATCGAGCGCACCAAGCTCGGCGCATACCTGCGCGCGGGCACCGAGAACCCGAAGCTGGTGCAGGCGTTCGGCGTCAACGTGCCGCTCATGATCACGCTGACGTACGGCTTCGGCGTCGCCCTCGCCGCGTTCGCCGGCGTGCTCGCGTCCCCGATCATCCAGATCAACCCGCTCATGGGATCGAACATCATCATCGCCGTGTTCGCGGTGGTGGTGATCGGCGGCATGGGCTCGATCATGGGGTCGATCGTCACCGGGCTGGGGCTCGGCGTGATCGAAGGTCTCACCAAGGTCTTCTATCCCGAGGCGTCCGCGACGGTCGTCTTCGTGATCATGGCGATCGTGCTGATGGTGCGGCCGGCCGGTCTCTTCGGGCGCGAGAAATGAGCCGGCAGACCGTCGTCTATCTGGTGGTCCTCGCACTGGCGCTCGGCGCGCCGTTCGTCGGCTACCCCGTGTTTCTCATGAAGGTGCTCTGCTTCGCCCTGTTCGCGTGCGCCTTCAACCTGCTGCTCGGCTTCACCGGCCTGCTCTCGTTCGGCCACGCCGTGTTCCTCGGCTCCGCCGGGTATGCGGCGGGACACGCGATGAAGGTCTGGGGCTTCACCCCCGAGGTCGGCCTCGCCTTCGGTGCGGCGATCGCCGCGGCGCTCGGCTTCGTCATCGGCTCGCTCGCGATCCGGCGCGCGGGCATCTACTTCGCGATGATCACGCTGGCGCTCGCGCAGATGGTGTATTTCATCTGCCTGCAGGCGCCGTTCACCGGCGGCGAGGATGGCCTGCAAGGCGTGCCCCGCGGCAGTCTCTTCGGCCTGATCAGCCTGAAAGACGATCTCACGCTCTACTACTTCGTCCTCGCCGTGTTCATCTTCGGATTCTGGCTCATTCACCGCACCATCCATTCGCCGTTCGGCCAGGTGCTGACGGCGATCCGGGAGAACGAGCCGCGCGCGCTCTCGCTCGGCTACGACGTGGACAAGTACAAGCTGGTCGCGTTCGTGATCTCCGCGGCGCTCTCGGGGCTGGCCGGCGCCACGAAGACGCTGGTGCTCGGCTTCGAAACGCTCACCGACGTCCACTGGCACATGTCGGGCGAAGTCGTGTTGATGACGCTGGTCGGCGGCCTCGGCACGATCTGGGGGCCGGTGGTCGGATCAGGACTCATCGTGACGCTGCAGAACGAGCTTGCCGACAAGGCCGGCTCTTGGGTCACGGTCATTACCGGCGGCATCTTCGTTCTTTGCGTGCTCGCCTTCCGGCGCGGCATCGTCGGCGAGCTCGCCGCACTCTTCAAGCCGCGCAAACCCTGAGGCCGGGCGGCGCCCGGCCGCGCTCTTTTCCCGGAGGTTCCCGATGAATGCGCCTTCCGAGCTTGACACCCTCAACCTGAAGGACCGCGCCCTCTTCCGACAGCAGTGCTACGTCGACGGTACGTGGCGCGACGCGGACAGCGGCAAGACGCTCGCCGTCACGAATCCCGCCACCGGCGAAGCGCTCGGGACGGTTCCGAACATGGATGCAGCCGAGACGCGCCGAGCGATCGAGGCGGCAAACGCGGCCTGGCCGGCCTGGCGCACGAAGACTGCCAAGGAGCGCTCGGCGATCCTGCGCAAATGGGCCGAGCTGATGATGGCGAACCAGGAAGACCTCGCGATCATCATGACCGCCGAGCAGGGCAAGCCGCTCGCCGAGTCGCGCGGCGAGATCGCGTACGCGGCTTCGTTCATCGAGTGGTTCGCCGAGGAAGGCCGGCGCGTCTACGGCGACACGATTCCCGGGCACCTGCCCGATAAGCGCATCGTCGTCATCAAGCAGCCCGTGGGAGTGTGCGCGGCGATCACGCCGTGGAATTTCCCGGCGGCGATGATCACGCGCAAGGTCGGCCCCGCGCTCGCCGCGGGCTGCACGATGGTCTCGAAGCCCGCTTCGGCGACGCCCTTCTCCGCGCTTGCGCTGGCCGAGCTGGCCGAGCGCGCCGGCGTGCCGAAGGGCGTGTTCAGCGTCGTGACCGGCAGCGCGAGAGCGGTGGGCGGCGAGATGACGTCGAACCCGCTCGTGCGCAAGCTCACGTTCACCGGCTCGACCGAGATCGGCAAGGTGCTGCTCGAGCAGTGCGCCCGGACGGTGAAGAAGACCTCGATGGAGCTCGGCGGCAACGCCCCGTTCATCGTATTCGACGACGCCGATCTCGATGCGGCGGCAGACGGGGCGATCGCCTCGAAGTACCGCAACGCCGGCCAGACCTGCGTTTGCGCGAACCGCATCCTGGTGCAGGACAAGGTCTACGAAGCGTTCGCGGCAAAGCTCGCCGAGCGCGTCGCGAAATTCAAGATCGGTAACGGTCTCGAGCCAGGTGTCACGATCGGCCCGCTGATCGACGAGGCAGCGGTGAAGAAGGTCGAGGAGCACGTTTCGGACGCGGTCGCGAAAGGCGCGCAGGTCGTCACGGGCGGCAAGCGCCATGCGCTCGGCGGACTCTTCTTCGAACCCACGATCCTCGCGAACGTGAACCCGTCGATGAAAGTGACGCGGGAGGAGACCTTCGGCCCGGTCGCGCCGCTCTTCCGGTTCAAGGACGAGGCGGAGGCGATCCGGCTGGCGAACGACACCGAGTTCGGGCTCGCGGCGTACTTCTACGCGCGCGACCTTGGCCGGGTCTGGCGCGTCGCCGAGGGCATCGAGTCGGGGATCGTCGGCATCAACACCGGCCTGATCTCGACGGCCGAGGCGCCGTTCGGCGGGGTCAAGGAATCCGGCCTCGGCCGCGAGGGCTCGAAGTACGGGATCGAGGACTACCTCGAGGTCAAGTACCTCTGCATGTCCGTCTAAGCGGGAGGCGGCCTACTGGCCGGACTTGCGCAGCGGGTGCACGTTGGTCGGCGCCTTGGCCTCGGCCTTGAGCTGGCGCCGGATGCGCGCGAAGGTTTTCGCGACGTCCGTCACCGCCGCAGGCGTGTACCGGAACCCCTGCGAAAGGCAGGAGACGTGTCCCTTGGGTAGCAATCTCTGCATGGCGGCTCCAGTGCGCACGACGTTCAACGCGCTCTACAGTAGTCGCCCGCCGTCCGCGCGTCATTACATCCTTCGGCGGAGGGAGGGGTCGGCGGGAAGGCTTAGGCCGCCGCGGGCTGGGGCCTCCATCGAAGATTCGAAAGCGCCGATGAGATGTTTTCCCCTAGCGGGTCGGGCCGCGCACTCCGTCGCCATTCAGCCGCGAAAGTCCTCCCGACCATTGACCATACCGAGCGGAGGGGCCACCGCCTCGAGCGGTTTGCGCTCGGCCGCCACACCATAGGCCAATGCAACCGCGGCAGCGAGCAGCATCAGGACGGCGCCCAACGCGTAACCCCCGAACACCGCCTCCCGGCTGCCGCTCTCGATCAGCACGCCGAGCAGCGCCGGCGCGACGAAGCCGCCGGCGCCGGTGCCCACGGCATAGAAGAGCGAGACCGCAACGGCGCGCATTTCGAGCGGAAAGATCTCGCTCACCGTGAGGTACGCCGCACTCGCCGCCGCCGACGCGATGAAAAAGATCGCCGCCCAGCATGCCGTCTGCGTCGTTGCGTCGAGCCATCCGCGCGTGAACGCATAGCCGGTCACCGTGAGGCCGATCCCCGAGAGCGCATACGTCGCCGCGATCATGGCGCGCCGGCCGATCGCATCGAAGAGCGGCCCGAGCAGGAGTGGGCCGAGAAAGTTTCCCAGCGCGAACGGGAAGATGTAGAGGCCGACGCGCACATCAGGCACGCCGTAGAACCGGGTGAGCACCAACGCGTAAGTGAAGAAGATCGCGTTGTAGAAGAACGCCTGGGAAATCATGAGCGCGGCACCCAGCAGCGCGCGGCGGCGCGAGCGATTGATGAGGATCTGCGCGATCTCCTTCCAGGAGGGCAGTTCCCCGATGCTGAGCGTGAGCGTGACGTGTGAACCGCCGCTCACCGGAGCCCGCGCTCCACCCCGGACCTGCGACTCGATCGCCGCGACGACGGCCTCCGCTTCCGCCGCGCGGCCGTGCGTCAGCAGCCAGCGGGGGCTCTCGGGCACGTGCCGCCGCACGAGCACGATGGCGATGCCGATCGCGCTGCCGAGCGCGAACGCGACGCGCCAGCCGAGCTGCGGCCCGAGAACCCTGGGGTCGAGCAATGCGAGGCTCAGCCCGGCGCCCAGCGCGGCACCGAGCCAGAAGCTGCCGTTGATCGCAAGGTCCACGCGCCCACGGACGCGCGCCGGGATCAGCTCGTCGATCGCCGAGTTGATGGCGCCATACTCGCCGCCGATTCCGAACCCGGTCATGAAGCGGAACGCCGCGAAGGTCAGGAAATCGACCGAGAACGCGCTCAGCATCGTCGCGGCGAGATACAGCGCCATCGTGACGAGAAAGATGCGCTTGCGCCCGAGGCGGTCGGCCAGACGGCCGAAATACAACGCACCCAGCACCGCGCCCGCGATATAGCTCGAGCCCGCGAGCCCGATCTCGGTCGCGGAGAGGCCGAGCGTGTCGTCGCGCTGCAGAACGGCGCCGAGGGAGCCCACCAGCGTCACCTCGAGCCCGTCGAGCATCCAGCTCACGCCGAGCGCGATGATGATCCGCCAGTGCCACGCTGACCACGGCAGCGCGTCGAGCCGGGCGGGGATATCGCTGCGCACGATCGTGCCGTGCGGCAGCGCCGGCAACGCTTTCGAGGCTGGAGAGGCCATGCGTTAGCGACCGATGCGAATACTGAGGGCAGAAATTCTGCCCGGCGTGCGAGGCGAACCGACGAAGTGCGGCCGCGCCGAGAGTGCGCCCACCAGAGACTGTGTCAAGCAAACGGTCGGCCCGGGGCCGCCCGGCTCAACCGTTCAACGGTCCAACCGCGGCGCGGGCACCAGGTTGCCGGCGGGGGTCACGCACTGGCAGGCGCCCTCGGAAAACCACTCGCGCGTGTAGACGCCACTCGCGAACCCATGCTTCACGCACACCGTCTTGCACTCCCGCTGATCGTTGGCGCGCAGCGTCAGCACGACGAGCAGCACGACCACGCAGACCATGAGGATCGGGACCTTGGCCTGCCAGAGTCGGGGGTAGGAGCCTGCGGAGGGCATCGCGGATTCGAGGGAAGCGCTGTTGTCAATTGTAGCGGACCGCCAACAAGGACCGCCCGGCGCTTTTGCGTCGGGCGGTCGGACGCTACCCCTCGATCAGCTGCCGCGCGCCTCCTTGTCCGCCTCGCGCGTCATGACGATCCGCGCATTGCGCGCGAACGTCATGTACGACCACGCCCAGTCGGCAAGCACCATCAGGCGATTGCGAAACCCGATCAGGAAGTAGATGTGGATGAACAGCCAAAAAAGCCAGGCCGGCAGGCCCCAGATCTTAAACGGGCCGATCACCGCGATGCCGGCGTGCCGGCCGATCGTCGCGAGCGAGCCGTAGTCGCGATAGCGGAAGGCCTGCGCCGACGCGCCGCGCAAGCGGGCGAGGATATTGCGCGCGGCGCAGCGGCCCATCTGTTTCGCGGCAGGCGCGATGCCCGGCACCGGCTTCCCGTCGTTCGTGACGGTTGCCAGATCCCCGATCACGAACACCTCCGGATGGCCCGGGATCGAGAGATCCGGCGCCACCTCCACGCGCCCAGCACGATCGAGCGGCACGCCGAGCGCTCGCCCGAGCGGCGAGGCCGCGATGCCCGCCGCCCAGACGACCGTGCCCGCCGCCATGCGCACGTTGCCGAACTGCACGCCGTCGGCGTCGATGGCGGTGACGATCGAATTCGTGCACACCTCCACCCCGAGCCGGTCGAGCTGGTGGCGCGCCTTTTCGGAGAGGTCCGGCGGATAGGTCGGCAGCACGCGCTCGGCACCCTCCGCGAGCACGACGTGCGCGGTGCGCGAGTCGATGCGCCGGAACTCGTCGCGCAGCGTGTGCCGCGCGATCTCGGCGAGCGTGCCGGCGAGCTCGACGCCGGTGGCGCCGCCGCCGACCACGACGAACGTCAGCAGACGCCGCTGCTCCGCGGGGTCGGTCGCGCGCTCCGCACGCTCGTATGCGAGCAGGATCCGGCGCCGGATCTCCATCGCGTCGTCGAGCGTCTTGAGCCCCGGCGCGAAACGCGCCCAGGCGTCGTGCCCGAAGTAGCTGTGCGTCGCACCGGACGCGACGATGAGGAAGTCGTAGGCGAGCGCGCTGCCGTCCTCGAGCGCCACGAGCCGCCCCGGCACGTCGATCGTGAGCGCCTCGGCGAGCAGCGTGGTGACGTTGCGTTGCCCCCGGAAGATGTGGCGGATCGGCGCGGCAATCGCCACCGAGGCGAGTCCGGCGGTCGCGACCTGGTAGAGCAGCGGCTGAAAGAGATGATGGTTCTCGCGGTCGATCAGCGTCACGCGCACCGGCGCGCCTGCGAGCGCCTTCGCCGCCGCCAGCCCACCGAAGCCGCAGCCCAGGATGACGACGTGGGGAAGGAGCTCGATCTGTGCCATTGCGACCTTAAGCTTTACACAACTTTACGCCCCCGATAAACCGGTGAAACGGGTGGCGGCCAGACTGCGCTCCATCGCCTGCGCTTGTGCGGGCGCACCGATTCAGGAGCAAGACATGACGCAAGAAACGAACGAGACGAACCAGTCAGACGCCGGCAGGCCGCGTCGCCCCTGGCGCCGCATCGCGCTCGCCACGCTGATCGGCGGCCTGGTGGCCGGCGTCGGCATCAAGGCGTTTGCCCACGGCGCTGGGCCCTTCGGCGGCGGCTTCGGTCACGGCGGCTGGCACATGGGCCCGAGCGGACAGGCGGATCCGGAGGCGATGAAGCGTCGCATCGATGCGAGCGTCCGGTGGATGCTGGCCGATGTGAACGCCACCGAAGCGCAGCAGCAACGCATCGCCGGCATCGTCGAGGCGACGATGAAGGAGATGGCGCCGCTGCGCGAGAAGCATCGCGAGGCGCGG
Organism: uncultured beta proteobacterium; assembly: GCA_963747775.1. Taxonomy (GTDB): domain Bacteria; phylum Pseudomonadota; class Gammaproteobacteria; order Burkholderiales; family SG8-39; genus JAGVSZ01. The sequence continues at coordinate 33,670 of CAVVGT010000001.1, read as the reverse complement.
CGGGCGGTCATGGAGCTGCTCACGAAGCCCAACGTGGACCGCGCCGCGATCGAGGCGATCCGCGCGCAGGAGATCCAGTCGGCCGACGCGATGTCCCGGCGCTTCGTCCAGTCGCTCGCCGACGTGGCCGAAGTGCTCACCCCGGAGCAGCGCGCCCAGCTCGCCGAGAAGATGAAGCAGCGGCGCGGCGGGCACCGTCGCGGCTGAGCGCACCGTGCAGTCCGCCGGGTGCGGTCCCCCTGCACCCGGCGCCTCCCCGCGCCGCGGCCCGCTCCTCCTCGGGGCCGCGGCGCGATCTTTCCCGCCGGCGGTGCGGCTACACTTCGCCCCTCGTTCCCATGCGCGCGCACCGGTGACCGACCGCATCCTGCTGATCGAGGACGACGCGCGGCTCAGCGACATGGTGCGCGAATACCTCGCCGAGTCCGGCTTCCGCGTCAGCGTGCGCGAGACCGCCGCGGACGGTCTCGCGACGCTTGCGCGCGAGCCGTGGGACGCGCTGGTGCTGGACGTGATGCTGCCCGACCTCGACGGCTTCGAAGTGTGCCGGCGCGTGCGCGCCGCCTCCGATGTGCCGATCCTGATGCTCACCGCGCGCGGCGAACCGACCGATCGCATCGTCGGGCTCGAGCTCGGCGCGGACGATTACCTGCCCAAACCGTTCGAACCGCGTGAGCTGCTCGCGCGGCTGCGCGCGATCCTGCGCCGCCGCGGCGGCGCCGAGAAGCGCGCGGGGACGTTGCGCTTCGGCCGGCTCGAGGTCGACCGCGACGCGCGCCTCGTGCGCGTCGACGGCGCGGAGCGTCCGCTGACGAGCTACCAGTTCGATCTGCTCGTCGCCATGGCGGAACACGCGGGCAAGGTGCTGTCCCGCGAGACGCTGATGGATCTCGTGAAAGGCGCGACGCTCGAGGCCTTCGACCGGTCGATCGACGTGCACGTCTCGCGCATCCGTGCCGCGATCGAGGCGGATCCGAAGAAGCCGCGCCGGATCATCACCGTCCGCGGCGCCGGCTACGTCTTCGCCAAGCTGCAGGACGGGGACTGATGCGCCATCTCTATCTCAAGCTCTACCTCACGGTCGTCGCGAGCCTGGTCGTGTTCGTGCTCGTCGCCGGGTTCCTGTGGCGCGAGCTCGTCACGGCCTCCCCCCCGCCCGGCCTCGACCTGGCCGCCGAGGTCGCGCAAGGCGCGCTGCCGCCTGCGACTGAGCCGCTACCGTCCCAGCAGGCGGCGCTCGACCGGCTCTCGGCGCACGGACGGATCAACATCGCGCTGTACGCGCCCGACGGCACGCGGATCGCGCAGGTCGGGCCGGACCTGCTCGCCCCGCGCGAGGGTCGCCGCCGCTTCAGCGGCCCGTGGCACCCGGGGCGCGTCTGGACGCTCGAGCTGCCGGACGGGCGCTGGCTTGCCGCGCGGCTGCCGCGGCGCGAGCGGCCGCCGCTCGCGCCGTGGGGGCTCTTCTTCACCCTCGGCCTGATCGCGCTCGCGGTGGCCGTCGGCGCGTACCCGGTGGTCCGCGGCGCGACGCGACGTCTCGAGCGGCTCCGTGCGAGCGTCGACGCGCTCGGCAGCGGCGATTTCACCGCGCGCGTGAAAGTCGAGGGGCGGGACGAGGTCGCCGCGCTCGCGGCGAGCTTCAACCGCTCCGCCGCGCGCATCGAGAGCCTCGTGGGCGCGCACCGGACGCTGCTGGCGAACGCGTCGCACGAGCTGCGCTCGCCGCTCGCCCGCATCCGCATGGCGACCGAGCTGCTGAAGCGCGAGGCGAAGCCGGCGCTGCGCGCGGAGCTCGAGCGCGACATCGCGGAGCTCGACGCCCTGGTCGACGAGATTCTCGTCGCGAGCCGGCTCGACGCGGTGGCGGACCTCGAGGTGCGCGAGGAGGTGGACCTCCTCGCGCTGGCCGCCGAGGAATGCGCGCGCATGGATGCGGCGCTCGACGGCGCGCCCGTCGCCGTGCGGGGCGATCCGCGCCTGTTGCGGCGCCTCATCCGCAACCTGCTGGAGAACGCACGCCGCTATGGCGCAGGCACGCCCATCGAGGTGACGCTATCGAGCGGCGCCGGCCCCGCGGTTCTGCGGGTGTGCGACCGCGGCCCCGGGGTGCCGGAGTCCGAACGCGAGCGGATCTTCGAGCCCTTTTATCGTCCGACCGGGACGCGCGAACCCGAGGGCGGTGTGGGCCTCGGTCTTGCGCTCGTGCGCCAGATCGCGCACAAGCACGGCGGCGACGCGCGGTGCACGCCGCGCGCGGGCGGCGGGAGCTGCTTCGAGGTGACGCTCTCGCCCTAAGGGGCCTATGCGCGCAACGCGGGCGCCGCGTCCGGGTAGAGCCGAACGAGCAGATCCAGCGCCGCTTCGGCAAGCTGGCCACGCAGCGCAACGCTCAGTCGCGCGGTATCGCAGTCCCCGCTCCGCTCCGCCCAGATGGTCTGCAGCGCGTCGTGCCGCAGGATCACGGTTTCGCCGACGGCATCCTTCCAGAACGCCGGGTGCTCGCTTTGCGACCACTCGCCGCGACCCCGGCCGTAATGCGCGACCGCTAGGTAGCGCAGGAGCGCGGAGGCGAAGAACCCCTCGAGAAACTCGTCGCTCCACCGCACCGCCGTCTCCTGCGTGCCGCTGACGAGGTTGTAGCCGCGCGCGATGCCGGCGGCGCCGAGCGCACCGAGCACGCCGCCGACGAGGAGCCCCGCGCCGAAGGTCAGCCCGCCGGTCGCCAGGTCCGCCTTGAGCCCGGTGAGGGCGCCTGTGACCAGTCCGCCGAGGACCGCCGCCTTGCCCTCGCTCGCGCGCGTCTGCACCGCGAAGTCCTCGGCCAGCCGCGCGAGCACTTCCGCGGCGGCACGGCCTTCGAGCTCGTGAATCTCGATGAGGCGGTCGGTCGTCGCGCGCACCTCGGCGTCCACCCGCTCCGCGAGCCGTTGCATCGCGAGCACTTTGGCGGTGGGCTCGCCCTCGCGCCCGAGGCCGAGCGCCACACCGACTTCGCGGAGGGCGGCGCGCACCCCGCGATCGGCAACCGGCTCGCGATCGCACGCGGCGCGGGCGAGCTGCGCCGCGAGCTGCCCCATCGCGGCATCGAACGTCGCCATGCGCCGCGCGCGCCAAGCCGCGCTCAGGCGGTCGAACGCGGGCCGCTTGCCGTCGGGGAGCGCCTCGGCGACCGCCGCGAGCAGGGCGAACTCCTGCACCCAGCACCGCGCGAACGCATCGAGCGTGAGGACGGCGCGCACGATCCGGTGCCCGCCGAGGTGCGAGCGCCAGCGCGCCTCCTCCGCGGCTTCGTCGGCGCGCGGCCGCGGCGCACCGACCTGATTCAGCAGGACGATCGCCGGCTTGCCGACCCACTCCAGGATCTGCATCTCGGGCGCGACGTATCCCGCATCGCCCGGATTCTCCGCGGCATTGACGAGGTAGAGCACGACATCCGCCTGGTCGCGCACGTTGCGCACCGCCTCCTGGCTCGACCAGAAGGGTCGGTCGCGCCAGCGATCCCAGACCTGCGACACGAACCAGCCGATCGGATTGCCCGACTCCCGCAGGCGGTTCGCCAGGCGCACGCTGTCGCCGAAGCCGGGGGTGTCCCACAACGCCAGCGCGTCGCCCTCCGGCGTATCGATCATCGTCTGAGCCTCCGCCACGGCCGTGACGTGCGGCGCGTCGCGGACCTCGCCCAGCGTGCGCCCGAGGAGCGTGCGCGCGAGCGTCGTCTTGCCCACGTTCGTGTGGGAGATGAGGCTCAGCTGGATCCGTGCGGCATCGCTCACCGGACGCTCGCGATCCGGAGCGCGCGGTCGATCGCCGCATTGAGGTCGCCCTCGACGACCGGGAGCTCCGGATGCTCCAGATCAGCGAACACCGGGGTGATCCCCTGCGCCTCGGCCAGCGCGCGCCAGCCGTCGCGCCGCTTCACGAGGCGCACCGACTCGGCCGGGAACCGCGCGCGAAACCCGGACTCGTCGAGCAGCGCGACGAGCGGGCTGCCGCCGCCGAGCGCGACCGCGAGCGCGGCGAGGAACGCGCCGTGATTCTCGGGCTCGGGCGTGGCCGAGAAATTGAACAGCGCCACCGCCAAGGCGAGCGGCCCCTTGGGAATCAGACTGTCGGGCATCGCGTCCTCGCCACCCCACGCCACGCCTGGCGCAATCGAGAACTCCGCACGCGTCCCGAACACGCGTCGGAGCGCGGCTTCCAGCCCGAGCGTGGCCTGCGGCGAGAGCTGGTACCCGTAAGGCACCACGCGGACCCGCGCCGCGTCGCCGGAGATCTGGCGCGCCAGCCGCTGGAAATACACGTCGCCGAGCGGCATGGGCAGGTTGCGCGCGCGCCGGCGCGCCGACCACCCGGTGCCGACGGCGAGCAGCGCACGCGGCACGAGCACGACGATTGCGATGGTCACGGCGTAGAGATGAATCCACGGAGCGGCGTTCTCCCCGCTGCCCGCGGCCCCGAACCGGATCGCGTCGAGTCCGGACGCGTCGGGCAACTCGATCCCGGTCATCGCGGCCGCAGGCCCGAGCGCCAGGCCGAGGACGACCCGCACCGCCTCCGCATCGAGGAATGTGCTCTCCCAGCCGGCTCGGTACTCGAGCACCAGCCCGCGCACGTACAGACCGATGATCGCGCCCAGCGCGAATGCGAAGGCACCCCGGTGCAGGACGCTCGCGATCCGGGCAGCGTGCAAGCGGGCGGCGGCGCGCGACCAGTCCTGCGCGAACGCCGCGAGCACGCTGCCGACCCGCGCGTCGTGCGCCGCGTCGGCGAGCGCCGGTACACCGCGCGCGAGACGCGCGACCGCGCCGGCGATCGGGCCGAGCGATTGCTCATTCCGGCGCAAGGCGCCCCACGCGCCGTGCAGAACGATCGCGGCGTAGACGAGGACGTTCCACGCGAGCACCGCGAGAAGCGGGAACGCCAGCACGTTGACCCGCTGCGGCGTGCCGATCCGGTCCACCGCGAAGCCGGCGGCGAACGCGACCAAGACCAGCGCCGACCCGATCCACGGACGCCAGGTCGCCGCGCGCAGCGCTCGTCCGATCGCGGCGTGCGCATCCGAGAGTCGCTCGATCGCGAGCGACGCGCGGCGAACGATGAATCGGTCGAGCGGCGCGCCGGCGCCGACCACTTCCGCGGCGGCGCGGCTCGCCCACGCCCGGTCCTCGTCGCTCCAGAGCGCGCGGCCGGCTTCGGTCGACTCGACCGCGCGCACGAGCGCGACTTCCCGGGCTGCGGCTTCATTCATGGGAGGTAATCACTGCCAGGTTGTTGAATTTCGGTGGGGCACATTCCCCGGGGCCGCCGCCATGCCGGGTCGCATGCCGGCGGCGGCTTCCGGATCAGACGGGCGCGACTGCGGCGCTCGCCAGGGTCACTGCTCTGCCTTCACGCCGGCGGTATTGATCACCTTCGCCCACTTGGCGATCTCGTCATTCATGAATTGGGCGAGCTGGTCCGGTGTGTTCCCGACCGGCTCGATGCCCATCTGCACGAGCTTGTCGCGAAGGTCGGGGGCGTTCACCGCCTTCGCGACTTCCTGCGCGACGCGCGCGACGATCTCGCGCGGCGTGCCCGCTGGCGCGAGGAACGCCACCCAGGTCGCCGACTCGATCGGCGGGCCGCCGGCCTCGCCCACGGTCGGCACCTCGGCGGCACCGGCGACGCGCGCTTTGGAGAACATCCCGAGTGCCTTGATCTTGCCCGAACGCACGTGAGGCATCAGCGAACTCGGCACGTCGACGAGGATCTGGATGTCGTTCGCCATCAGTCCTTGCAGCGCAGGCGCGGTGCCCTTGTACGGCACGTGCACCATGTCGACGCCGGCGGTCTGCTTGAGCAGCTCGGTCGTTAGGTGCGCGGCGGCGCCAATGCCGCTCGAGCCGAACGAGATCTTCCCTGGGTTTGCCTTCGCATAGGCGATCAGCTCGCGCATGTCCTTCGCCGGGAACGCGTTGCTCGCCGTGATGATCAGCGGTGCGCTCGCCACGAGCGAGACCGGCGCGAAGCTCTTGACCGGATCGAATGGGAGCTTGCCCGCGTAAAGCGTCGCGTTGGCGGCGTGCGCCGCGATGACAGTAAGGAACGTGTAGCCGTCGGGCGCCGCTTTCGCCGCGAGGTCGGCACCGAGGATCGAGTTCGCGCCGGGCCGGTTCTCGACGACGATCGGCTGCCCGAGCGCCTCGCTCACGCGCTGCGTCACGAGCCGGGTCACGGTGTCGGTGATGCCGCCGGGTGTGTACGGGACGATCCAGCGGATCGGCTTCGCCGGCCAGGTCTGGGCGTGCGCACCCGCCGCGAGCAGGAGCGTGGCGGCGAGCGCGGCAAGAGAGCGAAGCGTCGTTTTCAAGGGTCTCTCCTCCACAGGAATCAGGGAACGAGGATCGACGCGCCGGTCGTACGCCGCGACTCGAGGTCGCGGTGCGCCTGCGCGGCGTCGGCGAGAGCATAGCGCTGGTTGATCGCGACCCTGAGCGCGCCGCGTTCGAGCATGTCGAACACGCTGCCCGCGATCGAGCGCAGATCCTCGGGGCTGGCGGTGTAGTGGAACAGCACGGGCCGCGAGAGCGTCGTCGACTTCGTGGAGAGCGCGCCCGGATCGATCGGATCGATGCCGCCCGAGGCCTGCCCGTAGCTCGCGAGGTGGCCGCACGGCGCGAGGGCCTCGAGCGACTTTGCGAACGTATCCCTGCCGACCGCGTCATATACGACCCGTACGCCCCGGCCGCCCGTGATCTCCTTCACCCCGGCGACGAAGTCGCCCGCGGCGTGCACGATCGGATAGTCGCAGCCGTTCGCGCGCGCGACGCGCGCCTTCTCGTCGCTCGACACGGTACCGATCACGGTGGCGCCGAGGTGCTTCGCCCACTGGCACAGGAACAGTCCGACGCCGCCCGCGGCCGAGTGCACGAGAATCGCGTCGCCGCGACGGACGCGAACCGTGCGACGGAGCAGGTACTCTGCCGTCATCCCCTTCAGCATCACCGCTGCCGCCGCCTCGTCGCTCACGTGCGGCGGCAGCACGACGAGCTGATCGGCTTTCATGGTGCGCACCTGCGCATAGGCGCCGACCGGCGGGCACGCGTAGGCGACGCGATCGCCGGGGAGGATGCCGACGACGCCTTCGCCGACGTCGATCACCTGCCCGGCGGCCTCCATGCCGGGCGTGCCCGGCGGGGTCAGCAGCGGATAGGCTCCAGTCCGCACGTACACGTCGATGAAGTTCACGCCGATGGCGGTGTGGCGAAGCCGCACCTCGCCCGGCCCGGGCGAGGCGGCCGAGACGCGCGCCATCGCAAGCGTCTCGGGCCCGCCGTGCCGCGCGATCACGATGCCCTGCCCTTCCAGCGCCGCACGGCCGGGTCGCGGCGCGGCTGCCCGCGAGGCCGCAGCGGGCGCAGTGACGCGCCGGTCCTCGACGAGCGCACGGACTGCCGCGATCCCGCCGTCGTACACCTCCTCGCCGACCATGCGCGCGAGCTGCACCTCGAGGCCGGGCGGCGTCGCGAACTGCGAGCGCCAATCCCAGAACGTGCGGTTGCCGTCGGTAATGCGCTTGAGCGTGACCTTCGCGACATAGCCGATCAGCGGGATCGGCGAGTCGAGGATGCAGTACGTGAACGAGTGGCCGCGGTCGTCGAGCGCCAGCAGCTGCTCGCGCAACTGCGCGCCGTTGCGGAGCCGGAAATTACGGACCGCTCCGATCTCGTCGGAGGCCCGTTCGGCCTCGACGTGACTCTCCGCGACGATCGGGTGCCAGCGGTCGTGGCCGTTGAAGTCCCGCAGCACCGCCCACACCGCTTCGATCGGTGCGTCGACGATGGTGGACCGGATGACCTTCGGCACGACGGCGTGCCGCTAGCGCTGCAGCTGGCGCTTGAGGTTGTCGAACGCCGCCTGGAACACGCCCTGGCCGACGAGGTCGGCGAGGTTCTGCTCGCGCCCGAGCTCGCACTCGAATTCGGCGGTCCATTCCGCGAAGGTGCGCTCGCCATCGGTGACGGGCGTCAGCTTGAGCGTCGCGACGTAGTTGTCCACGCCCATCGGCGAGGCGAGGATCGAGTACGTAACGCTGTATTCGTAGTCCGAGAGCGCAAGGAGCTGCTCGCGGATGTTTCCGCCGTCCTTCAGGTTGAAGTTGCGGATGCAGCCGACGCGATCGGCGGGCAGCCCGTTCTCGATCCGGCTGTCCGCGACCGCCGGCACCCATCGCGGCAGGCCGTTGAAGTCGCGGACGTGGCCCCAGACTTTGGCGGGAGCGTACGGCCTACCAACCTGGACGCCTTCTGGATCGGAGGATCTACAGGGGGCGTGCCCCCTTGTTCCAGCGGTCGGGGGCGTCGATCACCGAGGACGTGTAAACCTTGACCATCTAGCTTTGCCCGGTCACTCGGCCTTCGCCGCGGGCGGCTGGACCAGCGGAGGGGCGACTTTCGTGATGTCGCCGCCCACGATGCCGATCTCCTTCAGCAGCGCGTCGACGATCGGCGCCTGCGCGCGATAGCGGAGCGCGCTGTTGACGACGTTGTCGGCGATCCCCGACCCGTCCCCGCCGCCGCCGTTGCCGCCGCCGTTGCCGCCGCCGAGACCGTCGACCTGCAGGATGCGGATGCTCTCCAGCTTCTCCATCGGCTTCACACTCTCGCGGATGATCGAGTCCACCTTGTCGACGAGCCGCATCCGGAACGCCGACTGGCGCGCCTCCGGCGTGAGGACGTTCTGCGCCTCGTTCATCTGCTTCGTGCCGGCGGCGTCGATCTCGTAGCGGATCTTCGCGGCAAGCGCGCGGATCTTCTCGGCTTCCGAGTCTCCCTCGGCGGTGCGCCGGCGCGCATCGGCACGGTCGCCGGCCGCCTGCTTTTCGGCTTCCGCCATGCGCTGGATGCGATGGGTCTCCTTCTCGACCTCCTGCGCGGCGCCGATCAGCTCGATGTCCTTCCTGCGCCGTGCGACCTCCAGCTCGCGCGCGGTGAACACCTTCTCCTCGGCGGCCACAGCCTGGGCGCGCGCGAGGTCGGCCTCCGCCTGCGCCTCCGACTGGGCGCGCGACTTTTCGGCGACCTCGATCGCACGGGTCTGCTCGGCGAGCTCGAGGGTCTTGCGCCGCTCGATCTCGAGCCCCTGAATCTGCTGCTCGCGGGCGATCCGCTGCTCCTCGACCGCCCGCTCCTGGGTGATCTTTGCGAGCTCCACCTCGCGCGTCGCCTCGATCCGCGCCTGCTCGGACTCGCGATCGCTCTGGGCGCGCTTGCGAGCGAGCTCGGCGCGCTGCTCGGCACGCCGCACCTCGAGCTCGCGCTCCTGCGCGAGGCGCGCGTACTCGCTGTCGCGATCGATGTGGAGCGCGAGCTTCTCGGACTCGAGGTTCTTGTTCCGGATCTGGATCATCGTGTCCTGCTCGATGTCGTTCCGGATCTTCTTGCGGCGCTCGATCTCGTCGGTGAGCTGCGTGAGGCCCTCGGCGTCGAACGCGTTGGAGGGGTTGAAGAATTCCATGCTCGTCTGGTCGAGATTGGTGAGCGAGACCGACTCCAGCTCCAGGCCGTTCTTGAGCAGGTCCTCGGCGACGGCCGCCCGGACGCGCTTCATGTACTCGCCGCGCTTCTCGTGCATCTGCTCCATCGTGATCTCGGCGGCGACGGCGCGCAGGGCGTCGACGAACTTGCCCTCGAGCAGCTCGCGCAGCTGGTCGGGCTGCATCGTCCGGGTGCCGAGCGTCTGGGCGGCGTCGGCCACCGCTCCGGGCGTCGCCTTCACCCGCAGGTAGAAGTCGGCGACGACGTCCACGCGCATCCGGTTCTTGGTGATCAGCGCCGACTCGCGCCCGCGCCGCACCTCCAGGCGCAGCGTGTTCATGTTCACCGGAATCACGTCGTGGATCACCGGCAGCACGAGCGCGCCGCCGTTGATCACGACCTTCTGCCCGCCGAAGCCGGTGCGTACGAACGAGACCTCCTTCGTCGAACGCCGGTACAGCCACGACAGGATGTAAAAGACGACGACGATGACGATCGCGGCGACGATGATGCCCAGGATCGTCCAGCCGATGGTGGCGCCGGTCATAGCTCTCTCCTCGTTATGCAACGCGGCGGATGCGCTTCGCTCCGCCGCTCCTGATGCTCTTGAACTTCTTCGTCTGCTCGGTCAGCGCCGCCTCGGCGGGCAGCCGCTCCATGCTGCTCGCCCCATAGAAGCCGTGGCAGGTCGCGCAGTTCGCGAGGATGTACTCGGCGTCCTTCGGCATCGAGATCGGCCCGCCGTGGCAAAGCACGATCACGTCCTTCCTCACCTTCAGGGCGGCTTCGGCGCACGCGTCGATCACCGGCACGCAATCGGCGAGCGTGAACGCGGTCTCCGCGCCGATCGCACCGCCGGTGGTGAGGCCGAGGTGGCACACGATGATGTCGGCCCCGGCCCTGGCCATGTCGCGCGCCTCGTCGGGATTGAAGACATAGGGCGTGGTCAGAAGATCGAGCGCCTGCGCCCTGCGGATCATGTCGACCTCGAGTCCGTAGCCCATGCCGGTCTCCTCGAGGTTCGCGCGGAACCTGCCGTCGATGATCCCGACGGTGGGAAAGTTCTGCACGCCCGAGAAGCCCATCTCGCCGAGCTGCCGCAGGAACGGCTCCATCAGCACGAACGGGTCGGTGCCGTTGACGCCGGCGAGCACGGGGGTGTGCTTCACCACCGGCAGCACCTCGGCGGCCATCTCCACGACGATCTGGTTCGCGTTGCCGTAGGCCATCATCCCGGCGAGGGAGCCGCGGCCCGCCATGCGGTAGCGACCGGAGTTGTAGATCACGATGAGGTCGATGCCGCCCGCCTCCTCGCACTTCGCCGAGAGGCCGGTGCCGGCGCCGCCGCCGACGATCGGGATGCGCGCCTCGATCATCTCGCGGAACTTCCTCAGGATCTTCTTTCTGGGGACGCGCGCCATCGGAATGCCCCTCAAGCTGCCAGCCGGTCCCGCGACACGTCGTTGAACGCCGCGACGAGCGCGTCCGAAAAGTGCGGGTCGTTGATGTTGTACGGCAGGCGCACGAGCTGCCGGTTCGGTCCCGGACGAAAGGTCTCCGCGATCGCGCGGAACAGCGCCGCGTCGGCTTCCGGGTCGTGGAACGGCCGGCCGGGCGCATCGAGCGCCGAGACCCCGCCCTCCGGAACAAGGAAGCGCACCGGCCCGTCGCACCGGTTGAGGCGCTCGGCGATCCAGCGCCCGACCCGCGCGTTCTCCGCGGGCGTGGTGCGCATGAGCGTCACGTTCGGGTTGTGCTTGTACAGATTGCGGTTCCGGAACTCGGCGGGCACGGTGTCCATCGGGCCGAAGTTCACCATGTCGAGCGCGCCGCACGACGCCACGTACGGAACGCGGGTGCGGGCCATCGCGCCGAAACGGTCCTCGGTGCAGGGGAACACTCCGCCGACGAGGAGATCTGGCACTTCGGTCGTAGTCACGTCGATCACGCCCGTGACGAGACCGGAGTCGACCAGCTTCTCCATCGATTGCCCGCCGGTGCCGGTCGCGTGGAAGGTGAGGCAGTCGTACCGGTCCTCGAGCTGCTTCACGACCTGCTGCACGCAGGGCGTGGTGACGCCGAACATCGTCAACCCCACCGCGGGGCGCGTCTCGCGCCGCGCCCCGCGCCGGCCCGGGGCGATCGAGTGCGCGATCATGCCGGCGAGTGCATGCGCGGCGTTCGCGAGCACCTGCTCGGAGATCCGGTTGATGCCTTGCACGTCGACGACGGAATACATCATGCAGATGTCGGAGGGGCCGACGTAGCCCTTCACGTCGCCCGAGGCGACGCTGGACACCATGACCTTCGGCACGCCCACCGGGAGCGCGCGCATCGCCGCGGTCGCGAGCGACGTGCCGCCCGACCCGCCGGCGGAGACGACCCCGGCGAGGTCTCGTCGCGTGAGCACGAAGTGCTCCAGGGCTTCGGCCATCGCGCTGACCGCTGACCCGCGATCGCCGGTGAACACGGCGCGCGCGCCCTGCGGATGGTGCCGCGCCACCTCGCCGGGCCCGATGTCCGCCGGCGACGGCCGCTGCGTGGTCGCGACGTCGACAGTGATCGCGCGCACGCCGAGTCGTTCGAGGCAGCTCTTGATGTACGCGAGCTCGCGACCCTTCGTGTCGAAGGTTCCGACGACGTAGGCGTTCCGGCCGACGATGGCAGACACCGGAATCGTCGCCGGAGCGGACGCCTCTTCGCGCGCCGCCTCGGACTGGGCGGCCGGCGCCGGTGCGGCGGCGGGCGGGGTGTCGGTGCTCCAGGCGTTGGGCGCGTCGCGGCGCGAATACGGCCTGAGGTTCTCCGGCGGCGCGCTCTCGGCGGCGTCCTGGCTCCCGCGTCGCACCTGGAAGACCTGTGCAGGCGCCTCGCGCGGCGGCGGCGCGGCGACCTCCGCGGCCTCCTCCTCGGCATCGCCCGAGCGGATGCCGAGCAGGCGCTGCTGGAGGTCGCGGTCGGAACGGAGCTCCGCCGCGCTCGTGTCGTGCGCGATGCGACCGTTGACCATCACCAGCACCCGGTCGGCGACCGAAGTGGCGACGCCGAGGTTCTGCTCGATCAGCAGCACCGAGATCGACCCGTCGGCGGCAAGGCTCTTCAGCATCGCGACGACCTGGTCGACGATCACCGGTGCCAGGCCCTCGGTCGGCTCGTCCATCACGAGGAGCCGCGGATTGGCAAGCAACGCACGTCCGATCGCGAGCATCTGCTGCTCGCCCCCCGAGAGCTGCGCGCCGCCGTTCCCGCGGCGCTCGGCGAGCCGCGGAAAGGTCGCGTAGACACGCTGGACGGTCCACGGGTCGCCCTTGCGGTCGGCGCTCGGGCGCCGCGCCGCGAGACGCAGATGCTCGTCGACGGTGAGCGAGGGCCACACCCGCCGCCCCTGCGGCACATAGCTCACGCCGTGCTCGACGACGCGGTTCGGCGCGAGGCCGAAGATCTCGACGCCCGCGATCTTCACGCTTCCGCGCGCGGCGGGCACCAGTCCCATGACCGCATTGCAGAGCGTCGACTTGCCCATGCCGTTGCGGCCGACCACGCCGAGCACCCCGTGAGTGAGCGCGAGCGACACGTCCTGGAGCGCGTGCGCCTGGCCGTAGTACACGTCGAGCCCGTCGATCGCGAGGATCGGCGCGTCGGGAACGCTCGGCCGGGTCCGGGAGAAGATCGCCATACTTATCAGTGGTGCTTTTGCTCGCCCATGTAGATCGCCTGCACTTCGGCGTCGTTCTCGATCTCGTCCGGCGTACCGTGCTTGAGCACCCGCCCGTTGTGCATCACGGTCACGCGCTCGACCACGCGCAGCGCGATGTCGAGGTCGTGCTCGATCAGCACGAAGCCCATGTGCTCGGGAAACGCACCGAGCAGCGCCACCAGCTCGCGGCGCTCGGCGGGCGAAAGCCCGGCCGCGGGCTCGTCGAACAGGATCAGCCGCGGCGCACCGGCGAGCGCCATGCCGATCTCGAGCTGGCGCTGCTGGCCGTGCGCGAGCGCGGACACCGGCCGGTCGGCGATGTGCGTCAGCCGCACGCGCTCGAGCAGGTCCTGCGTCGCTGCGCGCGAAGGATGCGACGCGCGCGGACGAAAGAAGCTGAAGCGGCCGCGCGCGACACCGCGCACGGCGAGGAAAAGGTTGTCCCGCACCGTGAGGTCGCGGAACAGGAGCGACGACTGGTAGGTCCGCCGGATACCCTGGCGGATGCGCTCGTAAGGCGGGAACTGCGTCACGTCCTCGCCGAAGAAGCGCACCGTACCCGCGGTGGGCGGGAAGTCGCCGGTGATGCAATTGAACAGCGTCGTCTTGCCGGCGCCGTTGGCACCGAGGATCGCGCGACGCTCACCGGCGCCGACCGAGAACGAAATGTCCTCGATCGCGCGCAGGGCGCCGAACGCCCGGGTGACGCCCTCGAGGGTGAGGGCGTCGCCCGAAGCAAGCGGCACGGCGGCGGTAGCCATGCGATCCCCGGCGGTGCTGCGGTTACGGGCAGTTCGGCACGTCGCGCGAGCCGATTTTGAACTCCTCTTTTTTCATTCCGAGCATTTGGTTTACGTTTTCGGTCTTCTTGACCACCTTGTTGTAGAAGCCGCCCTGCGCGTCCTTGGCGACCTCGGTGATGAAGCTGGGTCCGATCGCTTGCCGGTTCTCGTCGAGCTTCACGTCGCCCACTGGCGTTTTCACCGTCATCTTCGCGAGCGCGTCGCGATACTTCTTCTGGCCGCCGGACAGGTCGCCCTTGACCGCGTCGAGTCCGTCCAGCGCCGCCTTCATGTTGACGTAGTAGACGAATGCGAAGAGCGTCGGGCTTGGAAAGCCGTCCTTGAAGCTCGCCTTGTAGTCGGCGACGAACTTCCTCCATTCGGGCGTGTCGTAGGCGTCGGCGATCGGGCCGGCCGACAGCGTCCCGAGCAGCGACTCGCGGCGCTTGCCCTTGTAGTTCAGGATGTCCTGGCTGACGGTGATCGAGCCGCCGACGATCGGCTTGTCGCCGCCTGCCTGCTCGTACTGGTTGAGGAAGTTCACCGCGTCGGCGCCGCCGAGCACGACGAGCAGCGCGTCGACGTCTTTCGGGATCTTGGCAATGACCGAGGAATAGTCCTTGCCGCCGAGCGGCACCCACGCCTTGACCGGCACCTTTCCCCCCGCCTTGCAGTAGCCGACCATGAAGCCCTGTACCTGCGAGTACGGGAACGCGTAATCCTCGGCAATCACCATCATGCGCTTGTAGCCGCGCTTCAGCGCCTCCTCGCCCAGTCCGACCATCCACTGCGCCCCGTCCGTGTTGAAGCGGAAGAAGTTCGGCGACGGGTTCTCGAGCGTGGTCGCCTGGGCCCCCGACGAGCCGTTGATGAAGGTGATGTTCGGCTGGGTCTTCGAGTATTCCTTGACCGCGATGCCTTCCGATCCGGACAGGGGCCCGACCATGATGTCGACCTTGTCCTGCTCCACGAGCTTCCGGGTCGCGTTCACCGCGACGTCGGGCTTGGCGTCGCTCGAGGCCTTGATGACTTCGATCTTCTTGCCACCCGCCATGCCGCCGCGCTCCTTGACCGCCATATCCGCCCCGCGCATGCCGTCCTGGCCGCCGGCTGCGAATGGGCCTTCGAGGGTCGCGAGCACCCCGATCTTGACGACCTGTTGCGCATGCGCGCCGCCCGCGAGCGTCGCGCCGAATGCGCCGACCACCGCGGCCGCGGCGAGCGTGCGCGTGAACGTTCTCCTGCTGTGTTTCATGTCTTCCTCCTTCGGGTGATGCGGCTTGCTCGCCGCGATTTCTTGGTACGGTCTTTTCGCCGGCTCAGCGCCTCGCCGGCGGGCCCGTGCGCGCCTGCCCCGCCGCGAGTCGCGCGCGCAGGCGCGACCACAGACCGAGCAGACCGTCCGGGGAGAACAGCACGATGGCGAGAAATACCCCGCCGATCAGGAGATTGAACCGCTCGCGGTCGACGAGGTCGATTGCGAACGTCTGGAGCAGCACGAACACGATCGCGCCGATGAACGGCCCGATCGGGTGCCGCATCCCGCCGAGCACCGCGATGATGAGGATGTTGATCATCCAGCTCGTGCCGACCGAGCCGGGCGTGATGAGGCCGTTGTACCAGACGACGAGCACGCCGGCGATCGCGGCCAGGAGGCCGGCGACGGCGTACGCGGCGACGCGGTGCGCCGTGACGTTGTAGCCCAGAGAGTTCATCCGGCGCGGGTTGTCGCGGATCCCCTGCAATGCGACGCCGAACGGCGCGCGCACCAGGTACTTGACGAAGAAATAGCCCGCGAGCGACCAGAAGAGCACCAAGTAGTAGAAGGGCAGCGGATCCCGCCAGTTCACGTCCAGCACGGTCGGCGGATGGACTTTCTGCAGCCCCTGGAATCCGTTGAAGACGCTGTAGTTCTGCAGCGCGAGGTAGTAGAACGCGGTGCCGATCGCCAGCGTGATCATGATGGTGTAGATGCCCTCGGTGCGCACCGACAGCCAGCCAATGAAGGTCGCGCACACGGTCGCGATCGCGATCGCTAGCGGAATCACGACCCACCAGGGCCAGTTGAGGCTGATGTCGGCGGTACCGCTCGAGCCGAAGATCGCGACCATGTAGCCGGCGATCCCGGCGACTGTCATCTGCGCGAGCGAGACCATCCCGCCGTACCCGGCGAGAAAGGTGAGCGAGAGGGCAATCAGCCCGAGCGCGAGCGACTGGGCGCCGATCTGGAAGGTGAAGAATGGCGTCGCCACCCAGGGAAAGATCAGCACGAACGCCAGCACGAAGACGTGCCGCGCGGACGCCCGCTGCCAGATCCACTTGAGCCAGCCCGGTGCGTCTTGCCCGGAGTAGTCGGGCAGCCCTTCGGGTGTCAGGCGCTCCGGCGCGCTTCCGCCCCATGCGTCCGCGCGCGCGCCCGGAGGCCCGGCGTCGCCGCTGCCGCCCCACGTCGAGCGGGCCCATGCCTGCTGGGCGGCGCCGAGATTGACCGCCTTGCGCCAGACCGCGCTCATGCCGGCCGTCCCAGAATCCCGCGCGGCCGGAAGGCGAGCACGAGGACGAGGATCACGAAGGTGAACACGACGCTGTACGTCGATGCGTAGGCGAGGCCATACGTCTCGGCGAGGCCGAGCAGCGTGGCACCCAAGGCCGCGCCGGTCACGCTGCCCATGCCGCCGACGATGACGACGATCAGCGACGCCAGCAAGAGTCGGACGTCCTCCCCCGGGACCATTGACAGCTCCACCGCGCCGATGACCCCGCCGAAGCCAGCCAGTCCCGCTCCGATCGCGAACGTGACCGCGAACACCAGATTCACGTTGATGCCCGAGGCGGCGAGCATCATCCGGTCGTCGACCCCGGCGCGGATCATCATCCCGACGCGCGTCCGGTTGAGGAAAAGCCACAGCAGGAGGCCTATCGCGATTCCCACGGGCAGCAGCGACAGCCGGTACGACGAATAGGCGCGGATCACCGGAATGTCCCGAATCGGGCCGCTCAGCCAGTCGGGCGGCGAGAGCTGATGCACCTGCGCACCGAAGAACCAGAGCAGCAGGTCGGCGATCACGATCGACAACCCGATCGTGACCATCGTCTGGCGCAGGTCCTGGCCCTGCATGAAGCGGAAGATCGTCATCTGCATGACGAGCCCGACCAGCGCCGCGCCCAAGAATCCGCACGCCAGGGCGGGTACGAAGTAGCCCGTGTGCTCGGCGATCGTATATCCGAGATAGCCGCCGAGAAGGTAGAGCGACCCGTGCGCAAGGTTGACGTTGCGCATCAGCCCGAACACCAGCGTGAACCCGCTCGCGACGATGAAGTAGAGCGATGCAAGCGTCAGTCCGTTCAGCATCGTGACGAAGAACAGGCGGGCGTTGTCCGCGATCGCCCAGATCGCGAACAGCGCGAGGGCCGCGGCGAGCACGGTCCACAGGGCGTTCTTCCAGAATCGCGCCACTCAGACCTCTTCGATGCGGAGACGCGGAGGACGCGGAGATTCGAAGGATCGAGACAAGCTCAAGGTCTCCTTCGCGCTCTGCGCACCTCCGCGATAGGCGGTTTTCACGCCACGGAGCGGGCAAATCGTTGCGCCGCCCCGACGTCCGGCATCTTGTGGAAGGCGCCGTCCTTCATGATCGCGAGCAGCTTGTCGCGGTTCTGCAGGATCGAGATGTTGGAAAGCGGGTCGCCGTCCACCAGGAGCAGGTCCGCGAGATAGCCCTCCCTGATCTCGCCCAGCTCGCCGCCTTTCATCATCATCTGCCCGCCCCAGCGGGTGCACGAGATGATCGTCTCCATCGGCGTCATGCCGAGATACTTCACGAAGTACTCGAGGTCCTTGGCGTTCTCGCCGTGCGGCGCCCACGCGAAGCCGTAGTCGCCGCCCGGCAGCACGCGGATGCCGCGCTTGAGCATCGCTTTCATGCTGTTGACGGTGGCCTCGAGCTCCCGCTCGTAGCCCATTCGCTTTGCCTGCTGGTTGTCGATGCCGACGACCTCGCCTTCGTTGAGCAACCGGATCTGCACCGAGATGCCCGGGGCGACGAAGATGCGGTCCTTCGCCGCTTCGAGCATGTCGAGCGCCTCCTCGTCGGCGAAGCTGGCGTGGTAGACGATGTCGAGGCCGTGGCGCATGCTCTGCTTGATCGAGCCGGTCGAGCGCGCGTGGCAGGAAACGCGCTTGCCCCGGATCTTGGCTTCGCGGACTGCGATCGCCACTTCCTCGTCGCTCATCCAGTTCGTCGTGGCGTCCGCCCCGGGGACCAGGTTGTCCCCGGACAGGTTGAGCTTGATGGTGTCCACGCCGTACTTCAGAAACATGCGCACCTTCTTGCGCATCTCCTCGGGCCCGTCGACCACGAGACCGAAGGACATTTCCGGGTACGGCAGATGCGGCAGCATGTCGTCGCCGAGCGACCCGGTCACCGTGATCTCCTGGCTGGCGGCGAGATAGCGCGGCCCCGGGATCTGCCCCGAGTTGATTGCTTCCCGGATCACGCAGTCGAGGCGCGGCTTGGGGGTGGCCGCCCCGACGCACGAGGTCCAGCCGTAGTCGAGGTACTGCCTGGCTACGCTCGCGGCCCAAAGCGTGTGCTCCTCGTGCGGCAGCTTCTGGATGGCATCGAGCGTCTTGGAGTTGGTCCAGCCGAAATGGGTGTGTGCCTCGCACATGCCCGGCATCAGCGTTGCCCCCGCACCGTCGATGACGGTCACGCCCGCGGTGGGTAGCGTGCGCAGGCCGCGCCCGACGCGCTGGATGCGGTTGCCCTGGACCAGGACTTCGCCCGTGAAAGGCTGCTGCCCCGAAGCGTCGAGAATGCGTACGTTCGTGTAGAGGATGTTGGGCACGGCGTTTCTCCTATGCAGAGCGCGCCAGTGGGCGGCGCGCGACCTCGGTCTCCGGCGTCCCGTGGAAGACGCCATCTTTCATCGTGGCGAGTGAGCGGTCAGGGCGGTGCATCGCGTTCTCCCGGCGGTCGCGCGTGGGCATCTCAGCGCCGCCCGAAGTAGAACTCCCGCAGCTCCGCGCTCACCTCGTTCGCGCGCTCGATCGTCGTCCAGTGGCCGCAGCGGTTGAAGACGGCGACGCGCGCGTCCTGCATCATGCCAGCCATCGCGCGCGCGCTCGAGGGCGAGGCGATCTGGTCCTCGTCCCCCGTGACCAGCAGTGCCCGGCAGCGCACCTGCCCGAGGTCTGCGGCCTCGGCCGCCGCGAGTGCTTCGCTCAGCTTCGCGTAACCCTCGGGGTCCTGCCGCATCAGGAGTTCCCGCACGAACGCTGCGGCAACGGGTTGGTTCGTGCGCGTGTCGGCTGACGTAGCCGCCTGGAGCACGGCCGTGGCGACCTCGGACATCCCCTCGGCACGCACCTTCGCGGCACGGTCGCGCAACCCCTGACGGCCGGCGTCGGGCGGCGCCGGCAACGGGCCGATCAGGGCCAGGCTCTGAACGAGTGACGGATGCTGCACCGCGAGGTGCTGGCAGACGATGGTGCCCATCGAATGACCGGCGAAGTGGGCACGCGCCAAGCCGAGCACGCCACACAGGCGTACGACCGCGTCGACGAGGCTCTGAATGGAGACGGACGCCGCTGCAGGCGAGCGGCCGGCGCCCGGCAGGTCCGGCCGAATGGTTCGCAACCGTGCCGCCAATGCAGGCATCTGCGGCGACCAGACGTTCGACGTGCCGCCCAGGCCGTGGACCATGACGAGCGCTTCGCCCGCGCCGTCGATCTCGACGGCCATGCGCTCGATGATCTGCGTGCTCAACGCAGGTTCTCCTTTGGCGGTGCGCGCGGGGTCCTCTTGTTGCGCCGCGCGTGTGCGCGACGCTTGCGACCTTCCGGAGCGGAGGACTATATTGAGACGCGTGTCTCAGGTCAATACGCGCGTGTCTGGAGCAAGAAGGCCTATCGTGCAGAGGGGCAAGTCCGCCGTTGCAGCGCGGGAGACGCCCCCGCGCGGTCCGCGCGCGCGCATGCGCAAGGCGCTGATCGACGCGGCGATCGCGATCTCGAGCCGCGGGATCATTCCCTCGGTGACCGACGTGGCGGCCGAAGCGCAGGTGTCGCGCGCAACCGCATACCGCCACTTCCCGAGCCAGAGCGTGCTCGTGCAGGCCATGGTGATCGAGGCCCTCGGCCCGATCTGGCGCTGGGTGCCCGAGTCCGACGACGCCGAGGAGCGCGTCGGCCGGCTCCTCGGGTTCGGTTTCCGGCGCATGGACAACTACGAGGCGCCGCTGCGGGCGGCGCTGCGCCTCGCGCTCGACCAGTGGGCACGCGAGCGCGCCGGGACCATCGGCGCCGAGCCGCGAATCGTGCGCGGCAACCGCATCCGCCTGCTGCGGCTCGCGCTCGCACCGCTCGCGCGGCGCCTCCCGAAGCGCGCGTTCGACCGGCTCGTGCAGGGGCTGGCCATCGTGTTCGGCACCGAGACGATGGTCGTGCTGAAGGACATGTTCGGGCTCGAAGGACCGCAAGTGGCCCAGGTGGCCGAATGGGTGGCCCGCTCGCTGGTGCGCGCGGCGATCGCCGAAGAGACCGCGGGAGCCTCCGTCGCCCGCGCGCGACGCCCGCGCGGACGCACCGCGCGCGTCGTCTGACGCGTCACTCCAGCGCGTCGATGTTCCGCGGCCAGCTCTTGTGGAGCAGTCGCGACAGCGCCCGGTCGGCCAGGATCTTCCCGCCGGTCTGGCAGCGCGCGCAGTAGTTCACTTCGTTCTCCGCGTACACGATCCGTTGGACCGGGGCCGCGCACACCGGGCACGGCAGGCGGTAGCGGCCGTGGACGGCCATCCCGTCGCGGAAAGCGGTCACCTTCTCCGGGAATTCATCGCCGGCGTCCGCACGCAGCCGCGCCGTCCAATCCGACAGCGTGGCACGCGTCGCATCGTAGAGCTGCGCGACCGCTGCCTCGTCCAGCGAGGCAGAGAGCGCGAGGGGCGAGAGGCGCGCGCGATGGAGGATCTCGTCCGAGTAGGCGTTGCCGATGCCGCTGAAGAGCCGCGGGTCGGTGAGCGCGCGCTTGAGGGTGTGGTTCTCGGACTTGAGACGCGCGGTGAATATCGCGAGGTCCGTGTTCATCACGTCCAGGCCACCGGGGTCCATCGCCGCAATCGCCGGCTCGCCCTGCACGAGATGCAGCGAGGCGCGACGCTTCGTACCCGCTTCCGTGAAAACGATCTGACCGTCGGAGAACTCGAACGTCGCGAGCGTGAGCCGTCCGGGCGGCTTCGCGTAGCGTGAGAGCCAGCGCAGCCGGCCCGCGACCATCAGGTGCAGCGCGAGGAACAACTCGCCCTCCAGCGCGAGGACGATGCGCTTGCCGATGCGCCGCAGGCCGAGAACTCGTTTGCCTTCAGCAGATGCGATCGGCGGGACAGCCGTGCGCAGCACGAACGGATTGGCAAGTCGAATGCGCTCGATCGGTTGCCCGACGACGCGCTTCTCGAGCGCCTCGATGTAGACGGCTATGTCTGGAAGCTCCGGCACGCTGCCCTTGCCCGCGTTGAGCCGCGGCTTTCTGTCTGCTCGAACGCGGGCAGATATTACGTCACGCGTCACCGCACCTCACGGAGCCCCGGCACCTCTCCGCGTGTCGGAATATCAGACGTTGAATCTGAAATGCATGACATCCCCGTCATGCACGACGTACTCCTTGCCCTCCACCCGCATTTTGCCGACCTCCTTCGCGCCCACCTCGCCCTTGTTGGCGACGTAGTCATCGAACGGAATCACCTCGGCGCGGATGAAGCCACGCTCGAAGTCGGTGTGGATGACGCCGGCGGCCTGGGGCGCCGTCGCGCCAACCTGGACGGTCCACGCGCGCACCTCCTTCGGCCCTGCGGTGAAGTAGGTCTGCAGGCCCAGGAGCGTGTAGCCCGCACGGATGACGCGGTTGAGGCCAGGCTCGTCCATGCCCATGTCCGCGAGGAACACCTTCTTGTCTTCGTCGGAGAGGTCTCCGATCTGTGCCTCGAGCGCCGCACAGATCGGCACGACGGGCGCGCCTTCCTTCCCCGCATGCGCGGCGACGCGCGCGAGCAGCGGGTTGTCGTGAAAGCCGTGCTCCCCGACGTTCGCGACGTACATCGTCGGCTTCATCGTGAGCAGGAACAGCGGTCGCAGGACGAACAACTCCTCCTTCGAGAAATCCACCGTGCGCGCCGGCTTCGCCTCGTCGAGGACGGGCAGCACCCTCTCGAGCACGGCGACCAGGCGCTGTGCCTCCTGGTCGCCTCCGGTCTTCGCCACCTTGCGGTAGCGGGCGAGCTGCTTCTCGACGGTCTGCAAGTCGGCGAGGGCGAGCTCGGTGTTGATCGTTTCAATGTCCGACACGGGATCGATTTTCCCCGCGACGTGGACGACGTTCGGGTCCTCGAAGCAGCGCACGACGTGCGCGATTGCGTCGGTCTCGCGGATGTTCGCGAGGAACTGGTTGCCGAGCCCCTCGCCCTTGGACGCGCCCGCAACGAGGCCGGCGATGTCGACGAACTCAACCGCGGCGGGGATGACCTTCTGCGGCTTGGCGATTGCAGCGAGCTGCGCGAGGCGAGCGTCTGGCACCTCGACGATGCCGATATTCGGCTCGATCGTGCAGAACGGATAGTTCTCGGCGGCGATGCCGGCCTTGGTCAGCGCATTGAACAGGGTCGACTTGCCGACGTTCGGCAGGCCGACGATTCCACATCTCAAACCCACGAACTCACTCCTTAGGCCCGGGCGGGTCGCCCGGGTCCTGTTTGTCGTTTCCCGTTTCCCGGTTGCTGCTGTGCAAACGATGCATCGCGCCCTGCATGTCGCCGGCGAGCACGAGCGACATGATCTCCAGTCCGCACTCGACCGACGCTTCGATGAGCGCACGCTCGTCCGGTGTCGGCGAGTTGAGCACATAGTCGGCAACCACGTCGCGGTCGCCCGGATGGCCGATGCCGATCCGCAGCCGCCAGAATCCCTGCGTGCCGAGCTGCGCCTGGATGTCCTTGAGGCCGTTGTGCCCGGCCACCCCGCCGCCGAGTTTCATCTTCGCCGTGCCCGGCGGGAAGTCGAGCTCGTCGTGAACGACGAGGATCTCGTCCGGCTCGATCTTGTAGAACCGCGCAAGGCCGCCGACGCTCCTCCCCGACAGGTTCATGTACGTCTGCGGTTCGCACAGCCACACGTCGCCGGCCGAGGCCGCAATCCGCCCGACCAGTGCCTGGTGCCTCGCGTCCTTCCGCAGCGCGGCACCGTGCGCGGCGGCAAGCCGGTCGACCAGCCAGAAGCCGACGTTGTGCCGGTCGCGTGCGTGCTCGCGTCCCGGGTTGCCCAAACCTGCGATGAGTTTTATCGACATAGAAAAAAGGCGCGACGGTCGCCCGCCGCGCCCTCTTGGCTGCGTTCCGCCTTACTTCTTCTTCTCTTTTTCTTCCTTGGCGGGCTTCTCGCCTTTCTCGGGCACGGCCGTTTCCGGCTTCTCCGGCTGCTGCTTCGCCGCCGGCACCATCGACGCCGGCACGACCTCCTCGGCCACGGCCGCTTCCTCGACTTCCGCCGCGCGCGGGATGCTCGCCGACGCGACCACCGGGTTCTCGCCGCGATGCAGGACCGGCTCGACTCCCGCGGGCAGCTTCAGCTCCTTCACGTGCACCGAGTGGCCGATGGTGAGATTCGAGAGGTCCACCTCGATGAACTCCGGCAGATCGGCGGGCAGGCACGAGACGTCGAGGTCGTTCAACACGTGGTTCACGACCGCGCCAGCCGATTTCACCGCGGGCGAGTTCTCTTGATTCACGAAGTGCAGCGGCACGCGCATGTGAATCTTCTGGTCAGCGAGCACACGCTGGAAATCGACGTGCTGGACCTCGAGCCGCCACGGATGCATGTTCATCGCCCGCAGCAGCACCTGCTGCGGCTGGCCGTCGAGCTTGAGCATGATCACCGAAGCGTGGAACGCTTCCTTGCGCGCCGCCTGGAAGAGCTCGTTGTGGTCGAGGTCGATGTTGACCGGTGCGTCCTTGCCGCCGTAGAGGACGCCGGGAACCCGCCCGGCATGGCGCAGGCGGCGGCTCGCACTCGTGCCTTGCACCGTGCGCTTCGCAGCGCCAATTTCGATCTTCATGTGTTGCTCCTAAGTTGAGCCGACAGACCCGCGACCAGGCACAGCCGGTGTTGCGAAAACTTTCTACTCCATGAACAGCGAGGACACCGAGTCCTCGTTCGAGATCCTGAGAATCGTCTCCGCCAGCAGGCCGGCAACCGAGAGCGCGCGGATCTTCTTGCATGCCTGGGCATCGGGACGCAGCGGAATCGTGTCGGTCACCACCACTTCGTCGAGCGACGACTCCTCGATTCGGGTCACGGCATTCCCCGACAGCACCGCATGGGTACAGTAGGCGAGCACGCTGATTGCGCCCTGTTCCTTCAGGGCTTCCGCCGCCCGCGCGAGCGTGTTCGCGGTGTCGACGATGTCGTCCATGATCACGCAGGTGCGGCCCTCGACCTCGCCGATGATGTTCATCACCTCCGAGACGTTCGGCCGCGGCCGCCGCTTGTCGATGATCGCGAGGTCGGACTCGAGCCGCTTGGCGAGCGCACGCGCGCGCACCACGCCGCCGACGTCCGGCGAAACCACGATCACGTTCTCGTAGTTGTGCTTCCACACGTCGCCGAGCAGCACCGGCGCGGCGTAGACGTTGTCCACCGGCACGTCGAAGAAGCCCTGGATCTGGTCGGCGTGCAGGTCCATCGTGAGCACGCGGTCGATGCCGACCGCGGCGAGCATGTTGGCGATCACCTTCGCGCTGATCGCGACGCGCGCCGAACGCGGCCGCCGGTCCTGGCGTGCGTACCCGAAATACGGCATCGCGGCCGTGATGCGGCCGGCGGAGGCGCGCCGCAACGCGTCGACCATGACGAGCAGCTCCATCAGGCTGTCGTTGGTCGGCGAGCACGTCGGCTGCAGCACGAACACGTCCTTGCCGCGGACGTTCTCGAGGATTTCGACCATCACCTCGCCGTCGGAGAACTTGCCGACGACGGCGTGCCCGATCGGGATGTTCAGCCGCTTGACCACGTTGTGCGCGAGCAGGGGATTCGCGTTCCCCGTGAACACCATCAGGTTCTCGTAGGCCATCGGTGTCGTCGCGCGCTTCGGGTCGGAGAAATCGCCAGCCGCGAGACGCCTCGCGTGGGCGACGTGGATTCTCTCTAAGGCTGGTTGAAAAAATGGCTGGGGAGGAAGGATTCGAACCCTCGTATGGCGGAATCAAAATCCGCTGCCTTAACCAGCTTGGCGACTCCCCAGTTGCCGAATCAGAGTCATTGCGCGGGGGCGAGCGGATGACGGTCCAATCCGCGGACCGCCCACGCACGCCATTCCCCGGGAACCTTTGCCGCGACCGCCCGGGCCTCGTCTTCGTGCTCGAACGCCGCGAACACGCTTGACCCGGAGCCACTCATCCGCGCGTCGCCGTGGCTCGCCAGCCAATCGATCGCCCGCGCGACTTCCGGAAATCTCGCTCGCACTACCGGCTCGAGATCATTCCTCCCAAGCCCCGCGAAAAAGGCCGTAATTCTGAGCGGTTTCGTATCTCGTGTCAATTCGCTCGCAGCGAAGATTTCCCGCGTCGAGACAGCGACTTGCGGTGCGACGACGACGTACCACGCGGGGGGCAAATCGAGGGCCGTCAACACTTCGCCGACCCCCTCGCCGAGGGCGTTCCGGCCGAACAGAAAAAGCGGCACATCAGCACCGAGCGCGAGCCCGAGGCGGGCAAGCTCCGTGCGTGCGAGCCCCGTCCCCCACAGCTCGTTCAGCGCGATCAACGTGGTGGCGGCGTCCGAGCTTCCGCCGCCGAGGCCGCCGCCGACCGGGATGCGCTTTTCAATCGCGATGGTCGCCCCCAGGGCGCACCCGGTCTCCGCCTGGAGGAGGCGCGCGGCGCGCACGCTGAGATTGGTATCCTCGGGAACGCCCGAAAGCGGCGCCGCGCTGCGGATCGCGCGGTCGTCGCGTGGCGCGAAGGCGAGCGTGTCGGCGAGATCGATCAACCGGAACACGGTCTGTAAGGAGTGGTACCCGTCGGCCCGACGGCCCACGACATGCAGCATGAGGTTCAGCTTCGCCGGTGCCGGCCAGCGGCGCTCCCACGCGGCGCTCATGGGCTTGCCGTGGCGCTGCGCGCCAAGGATTCGCGCTTCGGGCGGCCCAGCGCGCTCATCGGGGCGCGACCTGCCATTCTTCGATGGCGAGCCGGATGTCGAGCGTGCCGCGCGTGAGCCGGAGGCGCCTGGGCAAGCGTCCGTCGTCCTCGTACGCGAGATACTCGATCGTCCAGCCCTGCTGGCGCAGCTCGGCGAGCTGCCTGCCGTCGTAGCGAGCCTCGGCGGGAACGCCGGGCTGTGCCCGTCCCCGCAGCCAGTCGGGCAGGCCCTCGAGCGGTAGGGCGTATCCGAGTGCCTGCTCGGTGAGCCGCTCCGGATCGCTTGCGGTGAACCGTTGCCGGTCGGCGCTGACGAGCGTGTACACGCCCTCGCGCCGGGTGATCTCCGCGATGCCCTGCCCGAGCGGGCTCGAGATCACGAGGTCGTCGTCCGAGTCGCTGTGTCGCCACGCGACGCGACCGCTCGCGGCTTCGTCACCGTAGCGCACGGCGACACGCCCGACCACCGTGAATTCGCCCGCGCGCGGGACCGGTGGCGGGAGGCTTGCGCAGGCGCCAAGGAGCGCCGTGGCGACTGTGGCGAGTAGGAAGATGGAGTGCGTACGCATCGCGCTCCGCGCGCACGCGCGCGCGGCATGGTCGGGCTACTTGCCGAGCCGCTGGACGGTCTTCGTCAGGACTTCGCTATCGGGTGTCTTCTTGAGCGCCTCGTCCAGGACCTTGCGTGCCTCGTCGCGACGACCGAGCGCCCACAATACATCGCCGAGGTGTGCCGCGATGTCTGCGTCGGGACGGATCGCGTACGCGCGCTGCAGGTACTTGAGCCCTTCCTCCGCCTTGCCCTGGCGGAACAGCACCCAGCCCATGCTGTCCATGATGAACGCGTCGTCGGGAGAGAGCTTGAGCGCCTTGTCGATCAGCTCCTGCGCCTCCTCGAGGCGCTGGTTGCGGTCGGCGAAGGTGTAGCCCAGCGCGTTGTACGCGTGCGCGTGGTCCGGCTTGATGCGGATCAGCTTGCGCAAGCTCGACTCCATAATGTCGACGCGGTCGAGCTTCTCCGCCAGCATCGCGTGGTCGTAGAGGAGGTCGGGGTGGTTCGGCAGCTTGTCGAGCGCCTGGTCGACGACTCCGAACGCCTCCTTCTCCTGCTTGGCGTCGCGCAGCAGCTGCGCCTCGGCGAGGATGAGCTGCACCCGCTGATCGTTGCTCTGCGCGTTGACCTGCTGCAGGTACTTGCGCGCCCCGTCGAGGTCGCCCTGCTTCCACAGCACCTGCGCCGAGCGGATTTGCGCCGGCATGAACTGCTCGCCGCGCGTCACTTCCGAATACCACTGGAGCGCGTCCGGAAAGTGCTTCTGCTCCTCGGCCACCTGACCGAGGTAGAACCGCACGGCGTTGCGGTCACGGTACCCGAGGTCGAGCAGGCGCTTCAGGTTGGTCTCGGCGGCAGGCCAGTCCTCGAGCTGCATCGACAGCACGGCGACGGAGAACACGACGTCGGTGTTGTCGGGGTACTCCTTGACCAGCCGTTCGAACTCGAGGCGCGCTTCCGGATACTTCTTGTCCGCGACCAGGATGCGCGCGTACGCGAGTCGCACCTCGCGCGATTTCGGGTACTCCTTGAGGTACTGCGCGAGACGCTCGCTTGCGGCGGCGTTCGACTTCTTCTGCAGCAACTGCGCCTCGAACAGCACCGCAAGCTCCCAGTCGGGCTTGAGCTGCGACGCCGCGCGGATCTCCTTCAGCGCGATGTCGTCCTGCTCCGCGTTGGCCGCGCTGGCGGCGACCGCGAACCGGGCCTGCGCGAGCGTCGGGTACGGCGCGGCCAGGCTCTGCATCGCGCGCAGCGATGCGCCCTTGTCCGGATTGTTGGCGAGCAAGCGGTTAACCTGCAGGAAGCCGTCGCCCCTGCTCTCGCCCGACGCGGCGAGGATGCGCATCAGGTAAGGCTGCGCCTCGTCCACCCGGTTGGCGCTGACGAGCAGGCTCGCCGCTGCCCCGAGCGCGCGCGGCGAGTCTGGCGCCGCATCGGCCCAGACCTTCGCCGACTCGATCGCCGCTTCCGGCAAACGGGCCTCGAGCGCGATCTGAGTAGCGCGTTCGGCCACGCGCGGATCCTTCGT
Source organism: uncultured beta proteobacterium (assembly GCA_963747775.1). GTDB lineage: Bacteria > Pseudomonadota > Gammaproteobacteria > Burkholderiales > SG8-39 > JAGVSZ01. The sequence goes on along the minus strand of CAVVGT010000001.1, from coordinate 5,406 downwards.
CCTCCGCGCGAGATCGGAGTAGGCCTGCGCCGACAGCGTCGCGTTGCCGCGCTGGCCGGCGATCTCAGCCAACAGGAACTCGTACACCGTTTCGTCGGTGAGCTCCTGCTTCGGCAGCGTCGGCTCGCGGGGGCCGGTCGCGCCGGACTCGTCGGCCGACGGTTTCTGTGCGGCCGCCTCGGCATCCGCTGCTTGCGCGCTCGCGGTTCGCGAGCGCGGGCCCGCACAGGCCGCGAGCAACCCCACGAGCATGGAGAGCGCGAGGACGCGCAGCGCGCGGCGAATCACGAATCGGGGAAGAAACGGAGTCATAAGGAGTGGCCGGTGCTGCCGATCGACAGGCGAGTTTAGTATATTTCCCCGCCGCTACAAGAAAAGCGTCTCCGCCGGAGCGGAGTAATGCAGGGCCGCTGCGAGAGCGACGAGCGTTCGATGCCCGAACTTCCCGAAGTCGAGATCACCCGCCGCGGCATCTCCCCCGTGCTCCGGAATCGCACGATCACCGCCGTGACCGTCCGCGAACCGCGACTGCGCTGGCGCGTGCCCACCGGCCTTAGAGCGACGCTCCTCGGCGCCCGGATCAAAGCAGTCCGCAGGCGCGCGAAGTACCTGCTGTTCGATTGCGGCAAGGGACTCTGATCGTCCATCTCGGCATGTCGGGCAGCCTACGCGTCCTCTACGCGGACGAGCCGCCGGGGCCCTACGACCACTTCGACCTCAGGGTCGGCGACGTCACGCTGCGCTTGCGCGACCCGCGCCGCTTCGGCGCCGTGCTCTGGCACGCCGGCGATCCTGCCCGCCATCCCCTCCTCGCGCATCTCGGCGTGGAGCCGCTCTCCCCTGCGTTCACCGGGCGGCTCCTCCACGCGGCAACCCGCGGGCGGCGCGTGGCGATCAAGCAGGCCTTGATGGATCAGAAGGTGGTCGTGGGGGTGGGCAACATATACGCGAGCGAAAGCCTCTTCCGCGCCTGTATCGACCCGCCTATGGCCGCCGGGCGGCTCTCCGCCGCGAGCTGCGCGCGTGCTCGCGGAAGCGGTGCGCGGCACGCTGCAGGACGCGCTCGCCGCAGGCGGCAGCAGCCTGCGCGACTTCGTGCGCTCGGACGGGTCGCCGGGCTACTTCCAGCAACGGCTGTTCGTCTATGACCGCGAAGGCGCGCCATGCCGCGTCTGCGGGTCGCTCGTGCGCCGCATCGCCCAAGGGCAACGCTCGACCTGGTATTGCCCTGATTGCCAGCGCCGCTGAGGTCCTGGAACCGGCCTCCGACCTATATTTCCTTTTCCAGTCGAACACTTGCAGCATTCTGTGCACGTGCTACAGTAAGCATGCATGGACACGTCCGCCGTCCCACCGGAAGTCGCCGCGAGCCTGGTCAAGCGCTTCGAGGACTACAGCGCCTGGCGGGCCGACGTGGCGGCGCGGATCGTCGCGTTTCGGCGCTGGCTGCACGTGAACGAGCTCGCCGACGCCCAGACGGAGCTGCGCATCGCCCAGCTGCTCGAGCGGCTGGACGAGGACAAGGTCATGGTCGCCTTCGTCGCCGAGTTCTCGCGCGGCAAGTCGGAGCTGATCAACGCGATCTTCTTCGCCGGCTACAAGCGCCGCATCATGCCGGCGAGCGCCGGCCGCACCACCATGTGCCCGACCGAGCTGGGCTACGACCGCGGAAGTGCCGCCCTGCCTGCGCCTGCTGCCCGATCGAGACCCGGCTGCAGACCCAGCCCCTGATGGAATGGCGCATGGTGCCGGAGAAGTGGGACCGCGTGGACCTCGACGTCAACGACCCCGCGCAGCTCGCCAAGGCCTTCGAGAAGGTCGCCGAAGTGCGCCGCGTCACGATCGACGAGGCCCGGGCCCTGGGCCTCTGGCACGACGACGCGCCGGAAGACAACCCGATGCCGGGCCGACGGCCTGGTCGAAGTGCCCAAGTGGCGCCATGCGCTGATCAACATCGCCGCACCCGCTGCTCAAGCAGGGGCTGGTGATCCTCGACACGCCGGGCCTCAACGCGATCGGCGCCGAACCCGAGCTGACGGTCAACCTGATCCCGCAGGCGCACGCGGTGGTGTTCATCCTGGCCGCCGACACCGGCGTGACCAAGTCCGACCTGGCGATCTGGCGCGAGCACCTGATCGCGGAAGACCAGGACACCGAATCGCGCCTGGTCGTCCTGAACAAGATCGACACCATGTGGGACGCGCCTGCGCACGGGGTCCCAGGTGCAGGCGCAGATCGACCGCCAGCGCGGACCATCGGCGGAGATCCTGGGCGTCCGCAGGAGCACCAGGTGATCCCGGTGTCGGCGCAGAAGGGCCTGGTCGCCAAGGTCACCGACGACGACCGGTTGCTCGGCCCAGCCGCCTGCCCGTGCTCGAGCGCACCCTATCGGCACAGCTGATTCCCGGGAAGCAGGCGATCGTGCGGGAGACGTCCCGTCACGAGGTCGTCGACCTCCTGCTCAACACGCGCTCGATCCTGCCGGCGCCGCGACCGGCGTGCCGAGCAGCTCGCCGATCAGCGCAGCCTGCGCGGTAACAACCTCCATCATGTTCGAGCACATAATCGCAAGTGCGCTGGAAGACGAATTCGACGCGAGCGGCGCGACCCAGGCCACCCGGTCGGTGCTCCCGAAGCTCACCGACACGCTCTTCACCCGCCTCGGCATGGACGCCCTGAACGACGAATCGAAGCGCGCCTTGCGCGCGAGCGTCGGCGCGACCGATCACGACCGCGTCGCGCCGGGCCGAGCGGCTACTTCGAGGCGTGCGCGGCAAGCTCGAGCGTGCGAGCGACGTGATCGCGAGATCCAGACCATGATGCAGGCGATGTACCGGAAGTTCGCCGCGGAGCACGGGTTGCGCCTCGCCGCGCCGCAGGGCTTCTCGCTGCTGCGATTCCAGAAGCAGTTCGACCGGGTCGAGCGCGCTTTCCAGGTCCAGTTCGACACCGTCTATACGATGCGGACGGACAGCTCACGCTGACGCACAAGTTCTGGATACGTGTGCGAGCGGGGTCGCGCATCTACCAGTACGCGAACAAGGAGTCCGAGGCTTGGCTGCGCGCGATCATGTCGCCGATGGAACTGCAGGTGCGCGAGCACCAGGATCCGTGCGGCGCCGGCTGCGTTCGATCAAGCGCATCCACCAGGCCACCGACACGCTCGAGGACCGGGTGGGAGAGCTGGAGGAGGTGGAAACCACTCTGATGCACCAGCTCGACACGATCCATCACCTCGCTGCGGACATCGATCGCGTGCTTCAACGCCGCCGGAAGCCCCCCTGGCCAGAGGCAGCCTCTAGGCAGGCCCGATCAGGCGCCTGCAATCCGCTTTTCTTCCGCGATCAGGCGCGGCTGCCAGCTTCCTCTCCGCGGTCGAACCGCAGGTATTTCTCGAACAGCTGGTCATTCGTCTCGATGAAGTCCGGATCGAGCGGGATGCAGTCGACCGGGCAGACCTTCCGGCACTGCGGGCACGTGGATGCACCGCGCGCTGGGTGACTTGTGCACCCGGTGGGGGTCGATCACGTAGATTTCCGTGCCCTGCACCAGCAATGACACCGTCGGACACTCCGGCTCGCACACATCACAGATGATTTGGCTGCGTGGTAATGCGCAGCGCCATTGCGCCCGCCTCCCGCTACCCGCCGAGCTGCGTCACTTTGGCGCGCAGGCGCTCGTTGACGATCGGGTGGACGAACTTCGAGGCGTCGCCGCCGAGCAGCGCGATCTCCCGCACGATCGTCGCGGAAATGAACTGGTAGTTCTCGTCGGGCGTCAGGAAGACCGTTTCAATGTCGGGAATCGAGCTCGTTCATCCCCGCCATCTGGAATTCGTACTCGAAATCCGACACGGCGCGCGCGGCGCGCACGATCACCCGCGCCTTCTGCGTGAGGACGAAGTCGCGCCAGCAGGCCGCTGAAGCTGAGCACGGTCACGTTCGGATAGGCCCGAGCACGTCGCGGGCCATCTGCACCCGTTCGTCCGCGGCGAAAAACGGATGCTTGAGGCGGCTATCGGCGATTCCGACGACCAGGCTGCCGAATAGCGCGGCCGCGCGCCGCACGAGATCCTCGTGTCCGCGCGTCAGCGGATCAAACGTCCCCGGGTAGACAGCCTTGATCACCTTGGTCTCCCCTCTCCAGGAGCTGATAGTGCACGGCGCCGGCGCGACCATCCTTGCGCACGCGCAAGACCATTCACCGCCGCCGCCGCATCGCTCTACGACGTAAGCGACGAGCGCCGCGCGAGCACGCGCGCGAGCCCTCGGCGGCCTCGGCGACGAGGTTGCCGCTTGCGTACGGCGAGTCGACGAACACGATGTCGAACCGGCCGGCGCCCGGCGCGGCGAGGAAGTGTCGCGCATCGCCGTCGACGAGCCGGAATCCACGTGCGTCGAGGCGCGCCGCGTTCGCGCGCAGCGCTGCCGCGACGGGACGCGAGCGCTCGACCGAGACGACTTCGGAAGCGCCGCGCGAGAGCGCCTCGAACCCGAGCGCGCCGGAACCTGCGAAGAGGTCGAGGCACCGCTTGCCCGCGAGGTCCTGGCCGAGCCAGTTGAACAAGGTCTCACGCACGCGATCCGGCGTGGGCCGCAAGCCAGGCTCCGCGGGGAAAGTGACGATTCGGCTGCGCCACGCGCCGGCAATGATGCGCACGCGGCCGGGGCGCGCGGGCGGTGTGCGGCGTGCGGGTGGAGCACGGGAGGCGCTCTGCTAGAATCGGCCGCAATTGTCGCCCTGTCTTGCAGCTCACCGCGCCGGCGCCCCGTGTTCTCTTTCCGCAAGAAGCCCGTCGACGCTGCCCAGGAGGCTTCCGTGGATCGCCCGCCTCCGTCTGGGCCTGAGGAAGACCGGATCGCAGCTCGCCGGCGTATTCGGCGGGAACCGTGTCGACGAGGCACTCTTCGAAGAGCTCGAGGGCGCCCTAATCTCCGCCGACACCGGGCTCGACGCGACGCAGCACCTCCTGGAGCGGCTTCGCGCGCGCGCGAAGCGGGACCGCCTGGAGACCCCGCAGGCGCTGAAGAACCCCGCGCTCGCCGACGAAATTGCCGCGCTCATCGCGCCGCTTGAGCGCGCTTTCGACGCGACGGCGCAAAAGCCGTTCGTGATCATGATCGCGGGCGTGAATGGTGCCGGCAAGACCACGTCCATCGGAAAGCTCGCGAAGTGGCTCCAGGGAAATGGCCTCTCGGTGCTGCTCGCCGCAGGCGATTCGTCCGTGCAGCGGCGCGCGAGCAGCTCGTCGCCTGGGGAGAGCGCAATCGCGTTGACGTCGTCGCGCAGGCAGGCGGCGATCCCGCGGCGGTGATCTTCGACGCAATCGCCGCGGCCCGGGCGCGCGGTGTCGACGTGGTGATCGCCGACACGGCAGGCCGGCTGCCCACCCAGCTCCATCTCATG